>JADJNS010000048.1 GCA_016714225.1 Archangiaceae bacterium | reverse complement strand
TCGAGCGCCTCGCGCGGCCTGGCGCGCCGACCCGAACCGCTCCGACCGCTCGCGGCGCACCGGGGTGGTGGAGGCCACCTGCGCAGGCCGTCGGAGACGTTGATGTCGTCGGCGAACTGGAGCTCCATGCCGGGCTTGAGAAACTCTTCGGGGCTGCGCCGGCTGAGCAGGTGAATGAGCGTCGCCCCGAGCGCATAGAGGTCAGAGGTGACGTCGACCGTGCCGCCGAGCTGCTCGGGCGGCATGTACCCGAAGGTGCCGACCAGGGTGGCGCCGTGGTGACCCGCCACGCCGCACCAGGTCGCGCGCGCGCCGAGAGTCGACCAGCGCGCGGACGCGTCGTCGCGGCGCATCACGTTGGCCGGCTTCAGGTCGCGGTGAATGACGCGCGGTGAGAGCCCGTGCAGGTACTCGAGCACCGTGAGCAGCTCGCGCGCGAGCTGCTTCGCTTCGGCCTCGTCGAAGCGGTGGGTCTGCATCTGCTCGAGCAGCGAGCGGCCGTGCACGAACTGCTGTGCGAGGTAGAGGCGGGTGTGCACTCCGACGCCTTCGCGAAAGCTCTCGACCAGGCGGGGAGTCGACGGGTGCTTCAGCTGCGCGAGCAGGCGGGCCTGCGCGGGCCCTCGGCCAGCCCCTCGAGGCTGGGCGTCGTCGGGCACCAGCGCGAAGAGCAGCTCTTTGAGCGCGACCTGCTGACCGCTCTTCTCGGCGAGGAACACGCGGCTGTGCGGCCCCTTCGCGAGCTGCTTCACGATGCGCCAGCCGCCTGGCGCCGGCGCCACGCCGCAGTGACCGCAGCGGGCGCCGTCGAGGGCTTCACCGCAGACCACGCAGGCGGCGCCGCCCGGCTGCGTGACTGGCCCAGAGCGGGTGGCTTCCATCGCGCGAGAGCTTACCGTGCGGCGCGCGCGTCGTATGGTGCGCCATGCTCACGCTCGCGCTGACGCTGGTGGTCTCTGCCGCACCCGCTGCCTGCACCTACAAAGAGCCGAAGGAGCCGCAGAAGATTGAAGACAACATCTTGGGTGGGGTCGAGTTCACCCTGCGCGCCGACCCCGAGTGGTTTCGCTGCGCGAAGAAGTCGGGGGGCAAGCTCGAGCTCACCTGGTCGGTGGGCGCGGGCGGCAACTTCGAGACCCAGCCGCCCAAGGCCATCACCAGCTACGGCACCCGCGAGTCGCTGCAAGACGACGTCATCTGCAAGACGCCGGGCGCGAAGCAGGTGCAGGCGCGGCTCGAGGGCACCGGCGAGATGGAGAAGCTCGCCTGGAGCTCGACCATCGTCGAGAAGTTCTGCGCGAAGTGCCAGTGGTCGGGCGACGACAACATGCTCGCGCTGCACACCGGCGGGAACCTGTCGCCCAAGGGCAGCTACACCATCGACGCCACGTTCGACCCCAAGTGGTACGAGTGCGCCAAGCAGGGCGCCGAGCTCGAGCTGCGGTTCTTCACCGGAGAGACGGCGGCCGAGGTGAAACAGGCGACCACCCCGACGCACGTGGTGAAGGGCCTCACCGGCCCCAAGGTGAAGAAGAGCTTCTCGAAGGCCGAAATCTGCAAGAGCAAGCCGAAGTACCTGGGCTACGAGTTCGGCGGCACCGGCGAGCTCGCCGTGCTGCCCGGCAAGGGCCGCGCAGTGCAAGAAGCGAAGTGCGACTGAGCCCTGCTCGGGATGCACGGCGGTCGGGGAGCCGTTAACCTGTCGAGTCTCCCCCAATGTCCGAAGACAGAACCGATCGGCCGGCGAAGGTCGGCGAGGTCCCCGTCGTACTCTTCATTCGCGGCATCACGCTGCTGGTGGTCGTCTCGTCGGTGGTGGTCGCCGCGCACTGGTACATCGGGCTGCGCATCATTCGCGACGCGCAGTGGCCGGTGGCGGTGGTGCCCATCGCGTGGGCGGCGCTGTGGGCCGGCTTCGCCAGCATTCTGCTCGGCTTCCTCGGCGGGCGCCTGCTGCCGCGCCCCGTCGCCCGCGTCGTGCAGTGGGTCGGCTTCTTGTGGATGGGCATGTTCGCGCTGCTGCTCAGCACCAGCGCCGCCACCGACCTCGCCTTCTTTCTCGCCGGCAAGGTCGCGCCGCACGGCCCCGAGTGGGGGCGCACCCAGGCGCTGCTGATCGCGCTGCTGGTCGGGCCCACCCTCGCCTGGGGCTTCTTCGTCGCGCGCCGCACTCCGAGCATCGAGCGCATCACCGTGCCCATCGAGGGCCTCGGGCGTGCGCTCGACGGCCTCAAGATCGTCCAGCTCTCGGACATTCACATCGGAGAGACCCTCGACCGCCGCTTCTTGCGCCGCGTGGTCGCGCAGGTGAACGCCCTCGACCCCGACCTCATCGCCATCACCGGAGACGCCGTCGAGGGCTCGGTGCTCAAGCTCCGTGAAGAGGTCGCCGGCTTCGGTGAGCTCAAGGCGAAGCTCGGCAAGTTCTACGTGACCGGAAACCACGAGTACTACCATGGCGCTGCCGCGTGGGTCGCCGAGATGCAGCGCCTGGGGCTGACCCCGCTGCACAACGAGCACCGCGTCATCGAGCGCGATGGCGCGAAGCTCGCGGTCGGCGGCGTGCCCGACGTCGAGGGCGCGCGGTTCTCTCCCACGCATGCGCCCAACGTCGAGGCGGCCTTCGCCGGCGCTCCCGACGACGCGCCGAGGGTGCTGCTCGCGCACCAGCCGCTGTTCGCCAAGCGCGCCCAGAATCAGAAGGTGCAGCTGATGCTGTCGGGCCACACCCACGGTGGCCAGATTTTCCCGTTCATGTTTCTGGTGCGCCTGCAGCAGCCGGTCATCGCCGGGTTTCACAAGCTCTGGGGCGTGCCGGTCTACACGTCTCGCGGCACCGGGTACTGGGGCCCGCCGTTTCGCGTGGGGCCCTCGAGCGAGATTACCGAGCTGACCCTGCGCGCGGTGTGAGCGGTGTGAGCTTGCTTTCACGGCGCGCAGAACTTGAACGACGTGCCTTCGATGCAGCGCCACGGGGCGGGGCAGTCAGAGCTCACGTCGCAGCGCCGCGTGCAGGCGTTGCCGGTGCAGAAGCCCGACGCGCAGCTCGACGTGCACGGCGCGCCCACGTCGGGGTAGCTGGCCACGCTGCACGTGTGCGAGGTCGACGCGGTGGCGCTGCCGCTCACGCCGCTCATGCAGACGCTGCCCCCCGCCGAGGTCGGTACGCACTTCCAGTTGTACGGGCAGTCGTTCGCCTGCGTGCACCCCTTGGTGCACATGAACGACGGCGACGCGCCGAAGCACAGCCCCGACTGACACTCCGAGTTGGTCTTGCAGGCCTCGCCGAGGTCATTTTGCGTGCACGACGACCCGCTGCCACCGCCGGTGCCTGAAGCGCAGGTCGAGGGCCCCGCGTTGCTGCCCTGGGTGAAGCCGCCTCCGGCCGTGCCCAGCCAGCACGTCGAGAACGCCGCGCACGAAGCCGGGCACGCCTGCGCCGCGTCTTCACAGACGTGGTTGGTGCAGTGGCGGGTGTTCACCGGGGGGCCGACCTTGCAGTTGCAGAACCAGTTGGGACAGTCGTCTGCGACGTCACACCGCGGGTACGCGTCGCCGTGAGCTCCGCCGCCGAATCCCGAGCCTGCCGAGCCGCCGGCGTGACCGCTGGCTCCTCCTCCTGCGCCGCCGGCGTTGGCCGGGTCGCCGCTGCCTGAACCGCCCGCATTTCCATGCATTGCGGCTCCGCCACAGGCCACCAGCATCACTCCCACCACTGCGCTCGACAGGTGCCGCACGAGACTGCCTCCAGCGCGCCCGGGTTGGGCAACGTGTACGACAAATGCCTCGGGTTGCACTTCGGCCCTGACGACAAATGTCACAGCTCGAGTCGAATAGAGTGGGCCCGGGCATGCCCCGCGTCCCGCGCTTCGGTCGAGACTTCGATTCCCACCGCTTGAGGCGGCTCGACGACCTCACCCTGGGGCCGCATGACCTCAACGTCCGCACCGGTTCGACACCCGCGGTCGCTCCGGCCGGGCGGCTCGAGGTTCACACCACGCGCCTCTCGGCCGAGAGCCTGTACTCCGAGACGGCCACCGTGCTGGGAGAGAAGCCGGTGCTGCCGCCGCTTGCGGCCGGTGGCGGCAAGCTCAGGCGGCTCGACCAGCCGGTGACGGCGTGGGCGCAGCGCGAGGCGACCAACCTTCCATTTCTCTACCCGGGGGTCTGCTTCACCCCGCAAGACTTCCACGACTTCCAGGTGCACAAGAAGTCGCCGACGCTGCTCGCGGCGGTCGCCGAGATCGAAGCCAAGATTCCCAACCTCCGCGGAGTCGATGCCAGCACCGCTCCGCTCACTCCGCTCGCCGCGCTGTTGCTCGAGTGCATTCAGGTCGTCGAGAAGCGCGACCCCTTCAGCTCGACCCGCAGCGGAGACGTCTACGACCTCATCGGCAACGGCCTCGTCAGCCGCGGCCTGGCGCATTTCGGCCAGCTCTTCTCGACCCACAACGTCTTCAGCCAGTTCGACCTGCAGAAGTTGGGGCCGATGGGCGAGGGGCTGCTGCAGTCGCTGCGCGAGGTGGTGCCGGCGCAGCGTGGCCTGCAGGCGGTGCTGCACCGCGCCGAGCTGCCCATCGAGCCGGCGTACACGGACACCCCCATCACCCGCGAAGAGGTCGAGGCGATTCGCAAGGTGCAGCCCGAGCTGCTCGACCAGCTGGTCGCCGAGGCGCCGATTCCCGCCACGCTGGCTCCGCTCGAGGCGGTGAAGGCGCTGCTGCCGAAAGACGCGTTCGCCGGGGCGCACTGCGTGGCGGTGCAGCACCTGCTCGCCACCAACGTCACCATGTTCGACGCGATGGTCGATCGCGGCCTCGACCCCGAGAGCACCGAGATCATCGGCATTCCGTACTCCACCAACTTCGTGTGCGAGCACGCGCTGCGCCAGCGCGGCTTCGACGTGATGACCCCCGACGTGATGGACCCCAGCCAGGTCACCGATGCGTACGAGCGCACCATCGGCCCCGCGCTCGAGCGCGCGCTGCAGAAGTCGAAGCGCGACGGCAAGCCGGTGCTGCTGATCGACGACGGCGGGAAGCTCTCGTCGTACGTCGCGAAGCACTTCTCACCCCAAGACGCGCTGCGCTTTCACGTGGTCGAGCAGACCACCCGCGGCCTCACCGAGCTCCAGTCGCTCGACGCGATTCCCATGCCGGCGGTGAACGTGGCCAAGAGCCCGCTCAAGCAGCTCGAGATGCCGCACATCGGCGAGCAGGTGGTGCGCAACGTCGAAGACCTCTGCTCGAGCATCGGCATGGGCGGCGTCACCGCGGAGCCGTCGCTGGTGATGGGCTTCGGCCCCATCGGCGAAGGCGTGGCCAACGCGCTGCGCGCCAAGGGCTCGAAGGTCACGGTGTGGGACGTCGACCCCGACGTGCGCGCGCGTGCCCGCGCCGCCGGCTTCGACTGCCCGGAAGACCGCGGCGAGGCGCTGCGCGGCAAGGCGGTGGTGGTGGGCGCGTCGGGCCACCGCTCCATCACCCGCGAAGACCTGGCGCTGCTCTCGAACGAGTGCGTGGTGGCCAGCGCGTCGTCGCGCGACATCGAGGTCGACCTCACCGCGAACCACGACCAGCGCGTCGAGGTGGTGCCGCTGCTCGCCGCGGGCCGCGGAGACCGGCGCTTCACCACCCGGGTGTGGCGGTTCCAGGACCGCGACGTGGTGATGCTGCGCAACGGCTTCCCCATCAACTTCGACGGCGACTTCGAGACCGGCACCAACGACGACATCGCGCCCACCCGCGCGGCGATGATGCTCGGCGCGGCGCAGGCGCTGCGCGAGAAGCGCCCCGGGCTGTGGGACGCCGCCGTCGAGCCGCAGCGCCAGGTGGCGCAGGCGATCGGGAGAGAGCTGCCTTAAGTGAGCTCACCCCGCGAGGTCGCCGAGCGCGCGCTGGCCCGGCACCCGCTGCTGCAGGGGCTCGAGCCCGAGGTGCGTGCGCGGTTTCTCACCGACGGCGAGGTGGTGGTCTACGCCCCGGGCGAGTTTCTCTCGCGCGAGGGCGACCCGTCGGCGTTCTACTGGCTGCTCTGCTCGGGCTCGGTGCGGGTGTTCTATGCCTCACCCGAGGGCTTCGAGGTGACGGTGAAAATCTTCGCCGCCCCCGCCGCCTGGGCCGAGATGGAGCTGCTCACCGGTCACGCGCACATCGAAGACTGCGTCGCGGTCGACCGGTCGGTGGTGGTGCGGGTGCCCAAGGTGCCCTTCGAGAAGCTGCTGCAAGACTCGCCGAAGCTGATGCGCAACGTGCTCTACGACACCTGCGCGCGGTTCCTCATCGCCGCGCAGCACGAGCGGGCGCTGGCGTTTCTGCCGGTCGAGAAGCGCCTGGCCAACCTGCTGCTCACCTACGTGCGCATGTTCGGGGTGCCGGTCGAAGGGGGCCTGGGCATTCGGGTGAAGCTCTCGCAGTCGGAGCTGGCCAACGGCCTGGGGGTGGCGCGGCGCTCGATTGCGCGCACCCTCACCCAGTGGGTGAAGCAGGGGCTGCTCAAGAAGGCCGGCACCAGCTACGTGGTCAGAGACCTGCCGGGGCTGGCGAAGTTCGCGAACCAGGAGCTGGTGGGCATCGACTGGGTCGCGGGCTCCGACATCCAGACGAGCAAGGCCCTGGGGCCCCGCTCGCGCGGGTGAGGTTCGGCTCAGCTGTTGGGCTTCACCGGCGCGGTCTTCTGACCGGCCTTCTTCCAGCCCGTCAGGCCGTCGGGGAGCACCGCCACGTTGGTGAAGCCGGCCTCGACGGCCCGCTTGGCCGCGCCCTCCGACGCCGAGCACATGGTGTTGGCGCAGTAGAAGACGAGCGAGGCGTTCTTGTCGGTGCCCAGCTCTTTCACGTCGTAGCTGCTCGACGAGGTGAGCAGCACCGCGCCGGGAATGGTGCCGTGCTTCACCCGGAACGAGGGGTCGTTGGCGTCGAACACCCTGGCCTGCTTGTCCTTCGCCAGCTCGGCGATGGTGACCTTCTTGATGTTGGCCTCGGCCTTCATGTCGCCGTCGCACGCGAGCGCAGCAGCGGGAACCAGGGCAGCCGAGACGACCAGCGACATCAGAATGCGCTTCATGGTGAGACCTTTCGGTGAGGGGGGAAAGCGGCCGGAACCTCAGTGACGATTGATAGCCGCGAGTTTCACCGCCATCAACAGCGCTTGAACCATCGGCTCGGGGTCGGCCTTCCCCTGTCCGGCGATGTCGTAGGCGGTGCCGTGGTCGGGCGAGGTGCGCGGCAACGGCAGCCCCAGCGTCACGTTCACGGTGTGGGTGAAGTCGAGCGCCTTGGCCACGCACAGCCCCTGGTCGTGGAACATCGCCAGCACCGCCCCATAGGGGAACTTCGCCCCGCCCGAGAGCTTCGCGAACAGCCCGTCGGCGGGAAACGGCCCGTGCACGTCGAGCCCCTTCTTCTTCGCCGCCTTCACCGCCGGCGCGATGACCTCGACCTCTTCGCGCCCCATGGTGCCTCCTTCGCCCGCGTGCGGGTTCAGGCCGCACACCGCGATGCGCGGGTTGCCGAGTGAAGCCGAGAGCAGCTCGAGCTGCTTCACCAGCCGGGGCGCCTTCAGCGCGCGCGGCACCTTCGCCAGCGGCAGGTGGTTGGTGGCCAGCGCGACCTTCAGCCGCGGGCCTGCGAGCAGCATCAGCACCTCGGTGTCGAAGGCCTCGGCGAGCAGCTCGGTGTGACCGACGAAGGGTATGCCGGCGCGAACAATCTGCTCCTTCGACACCGGTGCGGTGCACAGCGCGTCGACGAGCCCGTCTTGCGCCGCCTCTACCCCGTCGAGCACGAAGCCGTGCTGCGCCTTGCCCGCGCGTGCGTCGGGGCGCCCGGGCACGAAGCCCTTCGCGCTGCCGAACACCACCGGCACCAGCGCGCGCCTCACCCGTCGGTCAGCCAGCGCCTTCTCGACGATTTCAGGCCCGATGCCGCAGGGGCAGCCGAGCGTGATGCCGATGCGCGGCCTCAAAGCTTCTCTTCGACCACCGCCTGCGCGCGCAGCTCGAGCACGTACTGGTTGGTGTACTTCTCGAGCTGCTCTTGCAGCATCTTGTTGCGCAGCTGGTCTTTCAGCTCTTCGAAGCCCTTGGCCGCCACCGCGCGGCGCTCTTCGACCTTGATGACGTGCCAGCCGAACTTGGTGCGAATCGGGTCGGAGATGCCGCCGATGGGCAGGTTGAACGCCACCCGCTCGAACTCGGGCACCATCACCCCACGGCGGAAGAAGCCGAGGTCGCCGCCGTCGGCCGCCGAGGGGCCTTCGCTCTTCTTCTTGGCCAGCTCGATGAAGTCGACGCCGGGCTTCTTGGCCTCGTCGGCCAGCGCCAGCGCCTTCTTGCGCGCCGCTTCGACCTGGTCGGCGGTGGCCTTGGGCGCGACCTGCACCAACAGGTGCCGCGCGTGAACCTCGGCGTCTTCGTTCTCCATCTTCGAGACCTTGGCGTACTCGGCCTTCAGGTCTTCGTCAGAGACCTTCACCTTGCTGCGCACCTTGAGGTTGATCAGCTTCAGGCGCGCGAGGTGCTTCTTCATGAACGAGCGGTAGCTCGACATGGTGTAGCCCTCTTGCATCAAGAGCTTCTCGAACTGCTCGCCGTCGATGCCGTTCTGCTTCTTGACGTCTTCGATGCCGAGGTCGACCTCGCCGTCGGAGACGTCGATGTTGAGCTCGCGCAGCTGGGCCTCCATCAGCTTCTCGCCGATGAGGCTGTCGAGCGAGCGCTTGATGACCTGGTCGCGCAGCTCGGTGCGGCGCTTGGGGTCGGGCTCGGCGCGCACCCGCTGCAGCTCGGGCGCGGCGCGGGCCTCGACCTCGGAGAGCGCGATGACGTCTTTGTTGACCACCGCGGCGATGCGATCGACCAGCTCGGCGAACGCCGGGGCAGCCAGCAGAGCGAAAACGAGAGTGAAGCGCTTCATCGGTTGACGGCTCACGTACCACGAAACTCGAGGCCCGCCATTGCTTCACAAGACTAGGCCCGCACCTCGGCCGCCGGCGCGTGCGCCGCCCGGGGAGAGGCCGCCGCCTGCCACATCTGCAGAAACGCGGGGCAGCGCGCGCGCAGCGCGTCGACCGTGCCGTGGTCGACCACCTTGCCGTCGCGCAGGAAGTACACCTCGTCGAAGAACGACAGCAGGTGCAGCTTGTGAATGGTCGCCACCAGGCAGCGGCCCCGGCAGACCTCTTTCAGGTTGGCGTAGATGTTCTGCTCGTTCACCGCGTCGACGCTGCTGGTGGCCTCGTCGAGCAAGAGCACGTCGCTGTCTTCGGCGAAGTAGAGGCCGCGCGCGATGGCGAGGCGCTGGCGCTCACCACCCGAGAGGCTGACGCCCTTCTCGGCCACGTTGGTGTCGAGGCCCTGGGGCAGCCGGCCCAAGACCTGTGCGAAGCAGGCGCGCTCGATGGCCTTGTGCACCCGCACGTCTTCGGCGTTCGACTGCTCGCGCTCACCGCTCGACTCTTCGCTGGCGTTGCGCTTGCCGCCGATGCCGAAGCGCACGTTGAAGCGCACCGTGTCGCTGAAGATTTCGGGCTCTTGCGGGAAGAGGGTGGTGACGTGCGCCAGCGCGCGCAGGCCGTCGCTGCGCGCCACGCCGTCGCACTTCACCTCGGCGTGGGCCGGGTGGAGCCCGCGCAGCACGCCCAGCAGGGTGCTCTTGCCGCTGCCGCTCTCGCCCACCAGCGCGATGCTCTTGCCGCGCTCGAGGGTGAGGCCCACGCCGTCGAGGTGGTGGGTGCGGTGCTTCTCGTCTTCGTACGAGAAGTTGATGCCGCTCAGCTCGAGGCGCCGCCAGCCGGTCGGCAGCGGCTGGTGCGCCTGGGCCTTCACCAGCAGCTCGTGCGCGCGCGAAATCTCTCTGGTGCCGTAGAGGTCTGCCGCCTGCCGCACGGTGAGGCCCCACAGCCAGGCGACCTGGTAGAAGGCGCTGCCCATTCGGCGCAGGTACTCGAACAGCTTGAAGAAGGTGCCGGCCAGCAGCAGGCCGCCCGCCGCGAGCGTGAACCAGGTGTACGAAGCGAGCACGCTGGCCGCCATCAGGGCGATGAGCGCGCTGACCAGAAACCACTTCATCTCGTTCACCCGGTAGTTGCTGCGGGCGATGGGGTAGGGGCGCTCGGCGCGGCGCACCACCTCGCTCACCACGCTCTGCTCGAGCCGCAGGGTGATGACGGTCATGATGTTGGTGAAGTAGTCCTGCACGGCGGCGGCGACCGAGTTGTCCTGCTTGTTCAGGTCTCGGTAGTGGCGCAGCAAGATGCGGTCGAACGCGAGGATGATGGCGATCGCCACCAGCGTGACCACCAGCGCGGCGACCGCGGCCAGCGGAGCCAGCGCCACCAGCATCACCACCGGGCCGATGAGGCCCAGCACCATGTAGAGCAGCTGAAAGCTGCCGCCGCAGAACTCGTTGAGCGCGGTGGCGGCGCGGCCCACCTGGTCGATGGTTTCGCCCGAGTGGTGGGCGCGGTGCCACTTCATCGGCAGCTCGGTGACGGCGCGGGTGAGCTGCTCGCGAAACTTCACCCGAATGCGAAAGGCCAGCTGCCGCTCGATGACCCGCGCCGGGCCGTGAAAGCACCAGAAGCCGAGCTCGAGCGCGAACAGCAGCACCAGCATCGGCCACACCTTCGGCCAGCTGGCGCTGCCGGCGGTCTGCACGGTGTTCAGCAGCTCGCCGATGACCAGCGGCTGACACAGCGCCAGCGACTGCGCGATGACCAGCAGCCCCAGGTAGCCGAGCTGCGTCTTGCGGCGATCTGCAGCCAGCCGCCACACCACCTGGAGCAGGTTGCCGACCTGCCGAACCGCAGACACCGGAGCCGAAGACATGAGCGCGCTCACGATGCATATCAGCGCGGTTCCTGACTTGAGAATGGGTGGGCCCCGACCCGCCCGACGCAACAACTTGACGGGCGCATCGATAAACGTTCATATATCGATTCGCAGCCTGTCGCTGCAGCGCGAGACTTTGGCCCACCTTGGGTGACGCGCTCTACAAATCTCACCCTAAGAGTCGGGACGTACTTCTCGCGTGGGCAGAAAGACGTGTCGTGCCTTCCCCCAAGCTGTCGACCCTCGCGGTTCAGTCGGGTCCCCGCCGTCACGCGCACGACGCGCTGACTGGGGCGGTGAGCCTCACCTCGACCTACTCGTTCGAGAACACCGCCGAGCTGCGCCGCTACTTCGACGGCGACCTCGAGCGTGAAGAGTACGGCCGCTACGGCAACCCCACCGTGCGCGGCGTCGAGCAGAAGATCGCCGCGCTCGACGGCGCCGAGGCCTGTGCGCTGTTCGGCAGCGGCATGGCCGCGGTCACCACCTCGCTGCTGGCGGTGCTGAAGGCTGGAGACCACGCGGTGCTCACCTCTGACTGCTACCGCCGCACCCGGCAGTTCGTCGGCACCTTCTTGAAGAAGCTGGGCGTCGACTCGACGCTGGTCGAGCCGGGCGACTTCGACGCGCTCGAGCGCGCCATCACCCCCAAGACGAAGCTCATCGTCAGCGAGTCGCCCACCAACCCGTACCTGCGCGTGGCCGACCTCGTGAAGCTGGCCGAGGTGAAGTCGAAACACCGCGGGGTGCTGCTGTTCATCGACTCGACCTTCGCCACCCCGGTGAACCAGCGGCCGCTCGAGCTGGGCGCCGACCTGTGCCTGCACTCGGCCACCAAGTACCTCGGCGGCCACAACGACCTGCTCGCCGGCAGCGTGAGCGGGCGCGCCGGGCTGGTGCAGGCCATCGCCGACCTGCGCGGCGTGCTGGGCGGCGTGCTCGACCCGCACTCGGCGTACCTGCTGGGCCGCGGCCTCAAGACCCTGCCGCTGCGGGTGCGGCAGCACAACGCCAACGCGCTCGCCGTGGCGCAGTGGCTCGAGAAGCAGCCGGCGGTGCAGCGCGTCTGGTACCCCGGCCTCGAGAGCCACCCCGACCACGCCACCGCGCGCGCGCAGATGAGCGGCTTCGGCGGCGTGGTGACCTTCGAAGTGAAGGGCGGCATCGAGGCCGGCTCACGGCTGGTCGACGCCTGCCGGCTGGCGCGCATCGCTCCGTCGCTGGGCGGGGTCGAGACGCTCATCGAGCAGCCCGCGCTGATGTCGTTCTACGAGCTCACCACCGAGCAGCGGCTGGCCATCGGCATCAAGGACGAGCTGATTCGCCTCGCGGTGGGCGTGGAAGACGTCGACAACATCGTGGGCGACCTCACCCGCGCGCTCGACGCCGCGCAGTCGGGAGGTGCGCGATGACCGCGCGCGTCTCGGCCGACCTGACGCTCGAGGTCGGGGTGCTTGGTACGGGCAACGTCGGCCGCGAGCTGCTGGCGCTGCTGCCTGAAAGCGTGAGGCTGCGCGCCGCGGTGAACCGGCGCTCGGAGCTCTCTGCAGAGGGCCTCATCGACGCGCTGGCGCAGGCGCCGCGCGCGGTGCTGGTCGACGTGACCGCGGCCGACGGCTTCGACGCGCTGTACGTGCGCGCGCTGCAGCGGGGCGTGCACGTGGTGACCGCGAACAAGAAGGGGCTGGTGGCTCCCCTGGCTCGCCGCGCGGCGCTCGACGCGGCCGCGCGTCACGCCTGCTTCCGCTACGAGACCACCGTCGGCGCCGGGCTGCCGGTCATCGAGCCGCTCAAAGACCTGGTGCGCACCCGCGACGAGGTGCGGCTCATCGAGGGCAGCTTCTCGGGCACGCTCGGCTTTCTGTGCGGCGAGCTGGCCCGCGGCATACCCCTCTCGCGCGCGGTGCGCAGCGCGAGAGAGCTCGGCTACACCGAGCCCGACCCGCGCGAAGATTTGGGCGGGTGGGACGTGGCGCGCAAGGCGCTCATTCTCGCGCGCGAGGTCGGGCTCTCGCTCGAGCTGAACGACGTCGAGGTCGAGCCCTTCGTGGCGTTCGACTCGGGCGGAGACGTCGAGACGTTTCTCTCGTCGCTCGAGCGGCTCGACGACGCGCTCGGCGAGCGGGTGCGCCAGCAGGCGGCGAGCGGGCGGGTGCTGCGCTACCTCGCCAGCGTCGACGTGGCCGCCGGCAAGCTCGCGGTGGCGCCGCGCTGGGTCGAGGCGTCGCACCCCGCCGCGCAGCTGCGCGGCACCGAGTCGCTGGTGACGTACACCACCGCCCGGTACAGCAACTACCCGATGCGCATTCAGGGCCCGGGCGCCGGTGCCGCGGTGACTGCGGCCGGGGTGCTCGCCGACGTGCTCGCCATCGAGCGCCAGCGCCTGCCGTAGAGACCCCCTCTCCCGCGAGGGGAGCGGGGGCTCTTGCGACCGCGGTAGCGTTCACGACCCCGGTCGTCGGCTCGCGGCTGCAACCGTGCGCGCCGTCTGGAGGTACCATCGGCCCTGCAGTTGCAGTCTCGAGCCCTCATGCCCGGTCGCCTCGCCCTCGTCTCGCTGCTCTCGCTCGCCGCCTGCGGCCCGCTGCTCAAGAAAGGGCAGACCGCTGACGGCGGCCTCGACACCGCCGATGCCGGCACGGCGCACGGCATGCTCTCGCAGCAGGGGCGCGCGGTGGTCGACGAGACCGGCACCCCGGTGGTGCTGAAGGGCGCGAACCTGGGTGGGTGGCTGATGTGGAGGGGTGGATGTTCGGTGCCCCGATTCCCCTCGCCGACACCCTGGGCGGCATGGGCAACGCGCAGAGCAACATCATGAGCAAGCTCACCGAGCTGCTCGGCGACGCCGAGGCCAGGCGCTTTCGCGACGCCATCTACGACGACTTCATCACCGAAGCCGACATCGCCGAGCTGCACCGGCTCGGCTTCAACAGCGTGCGCGTGCCGTTCAATCACCTGCTGCTCGACGACGAGCGGGGCTGGCAGCGCCTCGACACCCTGGTCGAGTGGTGCGGCAAGCACGGGGTCTACGCGATTCTCGACCTGCACTCGACGCCCGGCGGCCAGTGCAGGTTCTTCACCGCCGACGCCGACTCGACCCTGGTGTGGGAAGACGCGGCCGCGCAAGACGCTACCGTCGCGCTGTGGCAGCGCATCGCCGAGCGGTACCGGGGCAACGCCGCGGTCGGCGGGTACGACCTCATCAACGAGCCGTGCAAGGTGAGCGACGCGCAGCTGGTCGCGTTCTACGGCCGGCTCATCACCGCGGTGCGCGCGGTCGACCCCGGGCACCTGCTCTTCATCGAGGGCAACGCCAACGCCTCCGACTTCAAGGGCTTCACCTCGAAGCCCACCACCAACATGGTCTACAGCTTTCACATGTACGGCTTCTTGAGCGGCGTCACCGGAGACAAGCGCGCCGAGAAGCTCGCCGAGTACGTGGCGCTGGCCAAGGCGCAAGACGTGCCGCTGTGGGTCGGCGAGTTCGGGCAGGACAAAGACGCCTGGGTCTCGTCGACCGTCGAGATGTACAAAGACGCCGGCGACTCGGTGGTGGGGTGGAGCTTCTGGCCGTGGAAGCGCGCCGCGAGCGACCTGCGCACCTACCAGAACGTCACCGTGCCCCCGAAGTGGCTCAAGGTGATGAAGTGGGTCGTCGACCCCAGCGCGTTCAACCCCAAGCCGTCGCTCGCCGACGCGATGGAGGGTGAGGCCGCGTTCCTCGAGGCGGTGAAGCTCGAGAACTGTGACGCAGACGCCACCCTGCCGGCGCTGACCCGCTGAGGCGGGCGAAGCGCGCCCGGCTGTCGATGTGTTGCTTCGCTCAGCCTCTCAAGGGTGAGCTCTGCCTGCGAAACCAGCGCGAGCGCGCGCCAGCTCAAGGCTCGACGGCCTTGGCGCGCATCGGGTGCGTGCTGACCGTCTGCAATGCGTCGTTGTTCACCGCCACCACGGCGCCGGCGCGCAGCGACTTCACGTAGTCTTTCTGGGCCTTCTCGCGCAGCTCGCCCAGCAGCCGCTTCTCGATCTGCCCGCGCACCTCGGGCAGCTCGCGCTTTCGCGCCGGCTTCTTTTCCATCACCTTGAAGAGATGGAAGCCGAAGTCGGTCGAGACCACCTCGCTGACCTGGCCCACCGGCAGCTTGAACGCCTGCTCGTCGAACTGCGCCGGCATCACCCCGCGCGGAAACCAGCCCAGGTCACCGCCCACCCGCGCCTCGGGCCCCAGCGAGTAGCGCCGCGCCAGGTCGGGAAACTTCTTTCCCGCCCACAGCTGCTGCTGCAGCTTCTTGGCGTCGTCGAGCCCCTTCACCACGATCTGCGAGGCGCGCACCTGCTCGGGCTCGACGAACTCGGGCCCGTGCTCGTCGAAGTAGCGCCGAATCTGGTCTTCGGTCACCGCCACGCGCGCGTAGACCTCTTTGTCGAACAGCTTCTCGATGATCAGCTGCTCGCGGGTCTTCTTTTCCAGCTCGGTGCGGGTGGTCTGCCCCTGCGCCAGCGCCGCGTCGAAGCTCTCGGCGGGGTACTCGCTGGCCAGCGCCAGCACCCGGCGGTCGACCTCGTCGGGCGTCACCGACACCTGCGCCGCCTTGGCGGCCTGCAGCAGCACCGCGCGCTCGATGAGCGTCTCGAGCAGCGCCTGCTTGAACGGCTCGGTCTGCTCGGGCGAGCGCGGCGGCACGCCCTCCATCGCCTGCAGCTCGCGGGTGAGCTCGGTCTCGAACTCACCCTTCGAGACCACGTCGCCGTTGATGGTGGCGACCGCGTTGGGGTCGGCCTTGGGCCGGGCCTTCTCGGGACACGCGGCGAGCAGCGCCGCACACATCAAGAGCGCACGCTTCACTGGTCGACCTTCTTGGGCTCGGGAGGGGGAATGAACGTCGGCTGCGGGCCGGTGGGCGCGACCGAGGGCGCCTTCACGTCGACCTCGAACGCCGCCAGGGCCGCGTCGTCGACCTTGTAGTTGGACTGCTTCTTCAGGGTCTCGAGGAACTGGCGGTAGTGCTCCTGCTTGGCGTCGTTGAGCAGGGTGAGCTGAATCTGGGTCTTGGCCGCGTCGAGCTTCACGTCGAGCGGCAGCTGCCGGCCCTGCAGGCGCAGCACGTGGTAGCCGCCGGCGGTCTCGACCAGCCGCGGCAGCACCATGCCCACCTGGGTCAGCTCTCTCTGCGCAAGGGCCAGCTCGGGGCCGAACTGCGCGGCCAGCTCTTCGTCAGAGAGAAAGCGCAGGTCGCCCTCGATGGGCTGGGTGCGCGGCTCTTCGCTGCGCTCGCGCGCCAGCTTCGCGAACCCGGCGTAGTCGAGCGGCCCGAGCTTGAGCGCCTCGGCCAGCGTCGCCTCGGCCTTCGCCTGGTTCTCTTTCTTGAAGAACACGTGCGCCAGGCGGGTCATCGCCGGCTTCACGAAGTCGCTCTTGTGCTTCTCGTAGTAGTCGCGGACCTTTTCTTCGGAGACGGTGAAGGCCTTGCTGTCGAGCTCCTGGGCGAGCAGGCGCTGCACCATCACCTTCTTGGCGGTCTCGACCACGTCGGGGTCGTTGGCGAGGCCGCGCTTGAGTGCCTCTTGCGCGAGCAGCTCGAAGCGCGACACCCCGTCGACGTACTCGCGGCGCTGCTCGGCGGTCTGGTAGCGCGCCCGCGCGTAGGGCGTCATCTCGGCGAAGCGGACCTTCAGCTCGGTGTCGGTGATGGCGTCGTTGGACCAGGTCGCCACCGGCTTGCCGCCCTCGGGCTTCTTGTGGCGGAAATCCATGCCGCCGCCGGGCTTGTCGCAGGCGGCGAAGCTGAAGAGCAGCAAGAGAGAGGTGTGGGCCTTCACGGGGTCAGGCCGCAATAGCGAATTCGCGCGCGCGCGTCGACGCGCTGTAGAAGGTCGTATGCGCGTGTTGTCTTGCACCCTGTTGATGGTGGCCTGCTCGCCGCCCCCCAACGACGGAAAGATGGACAGTGGAACCGGTGACTGCGGCGTCGCGAAGACGCCGGCCAACCTGGTGAGCGGCTCGTTCGAGTGCGGCACCGCCAGCGAGTGGTCGGTGCAGTACGGAGAGCTGCAGGTGGTGAGCGGCGGCCACGGCGGCAGCAAGGCGCTGCAGCTCACCGCTACCGCCACCGGCACCGGCCAGTTCGGCTACGCCACCGCGGTGGTGGCGAGCACCACCGGCAAGCCGTACTGCGTGAACGCCTGGGTGAAGGGCACCGCGACCGACATGCGCCTCGAGGTGCTGTCGCAGAGGTCGGGCATGGCGCAGACCTTCTCGTCGTTCGTCGAGAGCGACTGGCTGCAGGCGCCCCCGGTCACCAACCTGAAGGTGCCGGTGAGCATGGGCGACCAGCTCTACCTGCGCATCCGCATCCAGAACGGGCAGGCGGGGCAGACCCTGCTGGTCGACGACGTCGACTTCTGGGAGTCGACCTCAGGCAACTGCGACGAGCGGCATTAGAGAAACTGCACGCCCGCGCCGACGAGGCCGGTGACCCGCGGCAGCGCGCAGCAGTTGCCGGGGATGGTGTTGTAGCGGGCCTCGGCCGAGAGAAAGAACCAGCGCCACACGGTGATGTCGAGGCCGGCCGCGGCCATGAAGCCCAGCGAGACGCGGTTCGCCGGCTGACCATCGACCTGGTTGATGGAGAGGCTGGCCGACGCGAAGGGGTGCACGCGCGAAGAGGGGAAGAGCGAGACCTTGATGCCGGGAATGTCCCAGCTCCTGGCGCCGCTGCGCAGCTCGAGGTCTCCGCGCAGGGCGAAGTAGCGCGAGAGGCGGAACTCGAGGCCGAAGTTCTGCGCGAACGAGGCGGGGCCGAAGGCCTTGGCCTGGGTGTCGACCACCGCCGAGAGGCCGGGCGCCCACTTCACCGCCAGGCGCGCGTAGCCGGGCTCCTCTTCTTTCGGCTGCTGCGGCTGCACCACCACCACCGGTGCGGGCACCACGGCGACCGGGCGCGCGACCACCACCGGTGCGGGCGCGGGCGGCGGCGCGACGTACACCGGCTCGGCCACCACCATCGGAGGCGGGGGCATGTCTCCCTGCACGTAGACCTGCACCGGGGCCTGGGCGACGTAGACCGGAGCGGGAATGGGAATGGGAATCGGGATGATGGGCGGCGCCACCGCGACCACCGTCTCCTGACAGTGGTGCCAGAAGAAGAGGTGCCGGTGGCACGCGAACGCAGGTGCAGAGGTGAAGACGACGGTGAGTGCTGCCAGCAGGGATTTCCGGGCGCCCATGGCAACGTGTGTTGCCGGTCGTGCGGAAGGTGATCCACGCAGTGGTGAGTGGCCGAGATTCAGCCACTTAGGCGGGCAGGGGGAGCTTGTCGAACCCTGGCATCGCTCGCCGAAGGCTCGAGCGCAGATACTCCATCGTAGTGGTGCGCGCGCCGTGCTGCTTGAAGCAGGGAGTGCGGCTTGCCCAGGCTCCGTTGGGGGTCGGCACCCATTCGACTGCGCCGCTAAAGCGGCTCCGCTCAGGGTGCTCGGCTCAGGGTGCTCGGCTCAGGGTGCTCGGCTCAGGGTGCTCGGCTCACTTCGGCTTCGCGCGCTGGGCGAGCACGGCGCGCACCTCGTCGAGGCCGATGCCCACGCCGCGGAGCGCCACCAGCGCGTGGTAGATGAGGTCGGCGCCCTCTTCGGTGGCGCGCGCGGTGTCGCGCTGGGTGAGCGCCACCAACAGCTCGGCGGCCTCTTCGCCGATCTTCTTCAGCCGCAGGTTCTCGTTGCCCAGCAGCTTCGCGGTGTAGCTCTTGCCGTCGCCGCCGCCGCCGTTGGCCGCGCGCTCCAAGATGGTGCGGTCGAGCGCGGTGAGGGCGTCGGGCGCGGGCGCGCTGGCGAAGCACGAGCGGGTGTTCTCGTGACACGCCGGCCCGGCGGGTATCACCTGCGCCAGCAGCGCGTCGCGGTCGCAGTCGGTCGAGAGCGAGACCACCTTCTGCACGTTGCCGCTGGTGCCGCCCTTGTGCCACAGCCCGCGGGTGCGGCTGGTGTAGTGCATCTCTCGTGTCTCGAGCGTCTTCGCCACCGCCTCGGCGTCGGCGTGCGCCACCATCAGCACCTCGCCGGTGCGCGCGTCTTGCGTCACCACGTCGACCTTGCCGCCGCCCTTGGTGAAGTCGAGCTGGCCCGGCGCGGTGATGGGCGTCGAAGGGTTCGGCCTGAGCACCTCCATCACCGCCTCGGCCAGCGCGGCGTTCGTCGCCACCGCGCTGCCACCGAACGCGGTGCGGCGCCCGTCGACCGACTGAAACACGCCGCCCGCCTCTTCGATGATGGGCTGCAGGGCCGCGCTGTCCCACGGGCTCAGAATCGGGTCGACCATCGCGTCGGCGCGGCCGGTCGCCACCAGCAGGTAGCCGTAGCAGTCGCCCCAGGTGCGGCAGACCTGGCCCTTGGCGAGCAGCGCCTGCAGCGCTGAAGGCTGCCCGCGCGCGTCGGTGGTGAGCAGCGTGGCGGCCGACAGCGACGCGGTGCTCGACACGCGCGCGGGTCTCCCATTCCAGAAGCAGCCGGCGCCGCGCTCGGCGCAGATGAGCTCGCCCAGGGCGGGGAAGTACATCGCGCCCGCCAGCACCTGCTCGCCCTCGGCCACCGCGACGAGGGTGCCCCACAGCGGCACTCCGCGCACGAACGCCTTGGTGCCGTCGATGGGGTCGACGAACCACCGCCGCTTTGCGCCCGTCTTCGACTCGCCCAGCTCTTCGCCCACGATGCCGTCGTCGGGGAACTGCTCGGAAATCAGCTCGCGCGCCGCCCGCTCGGCGGCGCGGTCGGCCTCGGTCACCGGAGTGCCGTCGGCCTTGGTCTCGACCTGCAGGTTGGCGCGGAACTTCGCCATCGCCACGTCTCCGGCGCGGCGCGCCACCACTTCGACGGCCTGCAGCAGCTTCACGCCGCCTCCTTGCGCACGTCGACGCCGGCCTTGCCGAGCTCGGCCTTCAGCGCCCGCACCGTGGTGTGGCCGTCGTGCAGAATTCCCGCCAGCAGCGCGGCGTCGGCGTGCCCCTTCTCGAACGCGTCGGCGAGGTGGCTGGCCTGGCCCGCGCCACCCGACGCGATGACCGGCACGCCCACCGCGTCGGCGACCGCGCGGGTGAGCTCGAGGTCGTAGCCGGTGCGCGCTCCGTCGCGGTCGATGCTGGTGATGAGAATCTCTCCTGCGCCCAGCGCGACGCAGCGCTTCGCCCACGCCACCGCGTCGAGGTCGGTCGGTCGCTTGCCGCCGTGGGTGTAGACGCGAAAGCCGCCGCCCTCTCGCTTCGCGTCGATGCTCGCCACCACGCACTGCGCGCCCGCCACCGCGGCCGCCTCGGTGAGCAGCTCGGGCCGCTTCACGATCGAAGAGTTCATGCTCACCTTGTCGGCGCCCGCCCGCAGCGCGGCGGTGAGCGCGTCGACCGAGTCGATGCCTCCGCCGATGGTGAGGGGTATGAAGAGGCGCTCGGCGGTGCGCCGCGCCACATCCAACAGCGGCTTGCGCTCTTCCGACGACGCCGAGACGTCGAGGAAGACGATTTCGTCGGCGCCCTCGGCCTCGTAGCGCGCGGCCAGCTCGACCGGGTCGCCCACGTCGCGCAGCCCCTCGAACTTCACGCCCTTCACCACCCGCCCGCCCTTCATATCGAGGCAGACCACCACCCGGCGCGTGGTCATGACTCCTCCCACTGAATGCGGCCCTTGGTGCTGAACACGGTGCCCGAGTCGGCGAGCGCCTCGCCCAGCGCCATGCCGGTGGCCTTGAACGCGGCCTCGGTGATGTGGTGCCGGTCGCCGCCGCGCAGCACCCGCAGGTGCAGGGTGCACTCGGCGGCGGTGGCGAAGCTGCGAAACCAGTGGGTGTAGAGCCGGCCCGGCAGCTTGCCGACGAAGAACGGCCGGCCCCCCAGGTCGAGCACCGACTGCACCAGCGCGTCGTCCATCGGAATGACGCGCTCGCCGTAGCGCACGCAGGTCGCCGGAGTCGCCTTGCGCACGAACGCGCCCAGGGTGAGCGCGACGTCTTCCATGGTGTGGTGCTTCAGGTCACCCTTGCCCTCGATGGCGACCTTCAGACCCGCGTACTTGAGGAACGTCGCCAGCATGTGGTCGAAGAACGGCAGGCCGGTGTTGGCGCGCGCCGCGTCGGCGTGCAGCACGGTGATGCGCGACTCTTGCGTGGTGCGGGTCAGCTTCATTCAGGCAATCTCCTCGGCGAGGTCTTCGAGCTTGATGCGGCCGGTGTAGATGGCCATGCCGATGACGGCGGCCGCCACGCCTTCTCTGGCCAGGGCGCGCAGGTCATCGACGGTGGTGACTCCGCCCGAGGCGATGATGGGCTGGGCCGAGCGCTTCACCGCGTCTTGAAAGAGCGGCAGGTCGACGCCCTGCAGCTGACCTTCGACGTGCACCGCGGTGATGAGCACGCCCGCCAGCGGCAGGCCCTTCACCCGGTCGAGCAGCTGGTCGATGTTCAGCGCGGTCGCCTCTGTCCACCCCTTGGCGACGACCTGGCGGCCGCGCACGTCGGCGGCCAGCACCAGGCGGCTGGGGTACTGCGCCGCGCAGCGCTCGAGCCACTCGGGCTCTTGCACGGCGCGGGTGCCGACGATGACGCGGGTGACGCCGAGGGTGAGCAGGGCCTCGATGCGCTGCTCGTCGCGCACTCCGCCGCCCACCTGCAGCTCGACGCCCGGCTGGCGCGCGAGCTTCTCGATGACCTTGGCGTTCGAGCCCAGGCCCAGCGCCGCGTCGAGGTCGACCACGTGCTGGTGCTTGAGGCCCGCGGCGAAGAAGCGGCGCGAGACCTCGAGCGGGTCGGGCAGGCGAATCTTCTCGGCGTCGGTGCGGCCGCCGACCAGCTGTACGCACGCGCCTTCGCGCAGGTCGATGGCGGGAAGAGGTCTCATGAGGTCACCTCGCGAATGAGGGTGCCGAGCAGCTGCAGGCCCGCGCGCGAGCTCTTCTCGGGGTGAAACTGGACTCCGACGGTGCGGCCTTTGCGCACGATGGCGGCGATTCTCTCGCCGTCGTGCAGCGACCAGGCCTTGACGACCGCAGGGTCCTTCGGGCGGCAGGCGTACGAGTGCGCGTAGTACATCTCGGTGGGCACGCCTTCGACCGGGGTCCACCCGATGTGGGGCACGTGCTTGCCGGTCAGTCGCGTGACCTGGCCTTCGATGAAGCCCACGCCCTGGCCGGCGCCCTCTTCGCTGGAGTCGAAGAAGAGCTGCATGCCCAGGCAAATGCCGAGCGCGGGCTGGTCGTTGACGAGTGCCTGCTTCACGGCCTCGCGGGCGGGGGCCAGGCGCTGTGCGGCGTGGCCGAACGCGCCGACGCCGGGGAGCACCAGGAGGTCGGCGCCGATGCAGTTCTTGGCGTCGGTCTCGATGCGCGCGTCGACGCCGAGCTGGGCGAGGCCGCGCACCAGTGAGTGCAGGTTGCCGGCGCCGAAGTCGAAGAGGGCGGCTTTCATGGGAAGTGACTCCTTGCCGGGTCGCGGCGCTCGATGAAGCCGTCCACGTCCACGACCACGTCCACGTCCACGAAGAAGCCCAGGGTCGTCTTTGTCGTGGACGTGGACGTGGTCGTGGACGTGGACGGCTGTGTCAGCGCCCGGCTCATCTGAGCACCTGGTCCAACCCGTCGAGGCAGGCCTGCATCATCGACCAGGTCCCGATGCTGATTCGCACCGCATCTCCCACCCCCTGCAACCCCGGAAACGCCCGCACCGAGACCTTGTGCTCCCTCAGCCGCGTCGCCACGTCTTCACACCCCTTCACCGGCACCAACACGAAGTTCGCCTCACTCGGCAGCGGCGTGAGCCCCCGCTTCTTCAGCTCGTCCGCGAACCGCCCGCGCAGCTGCACCGTCTCGGCCGCCCGCTCGCGCACCCACTCCCGGTCTTGCGTCAGCACCGCGATCGCCGCCGCCTCGGCCAGGCCTCCGACCTTGTACGGGCCGCGCGTCTTCTCGAGCTCCAGCACCGTGCTCGGCGCCGAAAGCGCGTACCCGATGCGCAGCCCCGCCAGCCCGAACGCCTTCGACAGGGTGCGAATCACCACCAGCCGCTCGGTGCGCCCCGCCAGCTCGGCCAGCGACTTCGTCTGCCCGAAGTCGAGGTACGCCTCGTCGAGCAGCACCACCGCCGACGTCTGCTTCAGCAGGCTCTCGACGAAGCCCGCCGGCAGCGTCGCCCCCGTCGGGTTGTTCGGTGAGCACAGATAGATGAGCGCCGCTCGGGTCGCCCGCAGCGCCTCGACGTCGAGCGCGGTGGCCACCGGGACGAGCCCGTTCGCGCGACCGAACGACGGCACGATGCCGAACGTCGGCGGGCAGTAGGCGAGCTTCTCGCCCGGCTCGGCGAACGCCGCGCACGCCGCGTCGAGCAGGTCGTCCGAGCCGCAGCCGGTCACCGTGCTCGCCGCCGGCACTCCGCACTCGCGTCCCAGCGCTTCGCGCAGCTTCTCGACGTACGGGCTCGGGTACCGCGTGATGTGTGCGGGGTCGGCCTTCTTCAGCACCTCGTGCGCGTGCGGCGGCACCCCGAAGAGGTTCGTGTTGTCGGTCAGGTCGATTTCACACGGCGGCCGCGTCGGCACGTAGCGGACCAGCGTCTTCAGCGTGTCTCGCTTGCGCAGCGTGGGAGGTGTTTGCGCCCCCTCACCCCGTCCCTCTCCCGCGAGGGGAGAGGGGGCTTTCTTCCAATGCTCTGCCGTGGCCGCATGCGCGTGCAGGCCTTCGCTCGTCGCCAGTGCTCCGACCTCGTCGCTCAGGTTCGCTGCCGCGGCTCGCGTCACCTCTTGCCACGTCTGCCAGCGCACGAAGTCGAGCACCGACAGGCCGCTGAACCGCCGCGCCGCTCCCGCGGTCGGCAGCACGTGGTTCGAGCCCGTCACATAGTCGCCGAACGCGACCGAAGAGGGCTCGCCCAGAAACACCGTGCCCGCGTTCTTCACCTTCGGCAGCGCTTCTCGCGGCTGCGCCAGCGCCAGCAGCAGGTGCTCGGCCGCGAACGCCTCGACGAACGGCCACGCCTCGTCGAGCGACGCGACGGTGAGCACCGCGCCGCGCGACCGCAGCGCCGCTTCGATGACCTCGCGCCTGGGCTGCGACGGAGTCAGGCGGGTCAGCTCGGCGTCGATGCGCTCGGCCAGCGCGTCGCTCTGCACCAGCGCCACGCAGCACGCGTCGGGGTCGTGCTCGGCCTGCGCCAGCATCTCGCGCGCGATGACCGCCGCATCGGCCGCCGCGTCGGCCACCGCCAGCAGCTCTGACGGCCCCGCCGGAGAGTCGATGCCCACGTCAGAGGCCACCTGCCGCTTCGCTTCGGCCACCCACGCGTTGCCCGGCCCGACGATGCGGTCGACGCGCGGCACCGACCTCGTGCCGTACGCCATCGCCGCGATGGCGCCGGCTCCGCCGAGGGAGAACACCCGCGTGGCCTGCGCCAGCGCGGCCGCCGCCAGCACCACGTCGCTGGGCCGGCCGTTCGGCCCCGCCGGGCTGCACACGATGACCTCGCGCACCCCCGCCGCCCGCGCCGGCACCACGCCCATCAGCACGCTCGACGGGTACGCGGCGCGACCGCCCGGCGCGTACACGCCCACCCTCGCCAGCGGGTCGGCCCGCCGGCCCACCACCACGCCCGGCTCGACCTCTATCTCCAGCGGCCCCGGCAGCTGCGCCCGCGCCACCCGCTCGAGGTTCTTCGCCGCGCGCTCGAGGCCCGAGCGCACTTTGGGGTCGAGCGCCGCCAGCGCGCGCGCGCACTCGGCGGCCGGCACCTCGAGCGCGGTCAGCTCGACCTTGTCGAACGCCTTCACCTGCCGCAGCAGGGCCGCGTCGCCGTCTCGCTTCACCTCGTCGATGAGCGCGGTCACCTTCGGCGCGAGGGAGCCGTCGTTCGAGAAGCTGCGCTCGAGCAGCGACGCCTTCGCTTCGGGCGAGAGCGCGGCCAGCGCGCCTCGCCACTTCACCGCGCTCATGGCACCAACCTCTCGATGCGGGTCACCAGAATGCCCTCGCACCCCAGCGCCTTCAGCTTGGCCACGGTGCGGAACACCTGGTCTTGGGCGACCACCGCGTGCATCGCCACGAACGCGCCGCCGCCCATCACCTCGCTCAGGGTGGGGCCGTTCAGGCCCGGCAGCGCCTCGCGCACCGCGGGCAGCTTCTCGCGCGGCACGTTGGCCATCAGGTAGCGGCGGCCGCGCGCGCGCATCACCGACGAGAGCGCGATGCTCAGGTCCTGCACGCTGTCGTGGGTGGCGGTGGCCTCGTTCGAGAACAGCCGCGCGCTCGACTCGACCACCGTCGCCAGCTCGCGCAGCCCGTTCATCTTCAGTGTCGAGCCGGTGCTGGTGAGGTCGACGATGACGTCGGCGATGCCCAGGTGCGGAGCCACCTCGACCGCGCCGGACATCGGCACCACGTCGGCGGTGAGCCCGCGCGACTCGAAGAAGGTGCGCGCCAGCCGGGGGAAGCAGGTGGCCACCCGCGTGCGCGCCGGCAGCTTGTCGACCTTGTCGATGCCCCCGTCTTCTTTCGCCGCCACCACCAGACGGCAGCGGCCGAGCTCGAGGTCGAGCAGCTGGGTGAGCTTGCGGCCCGACTCGCAGACCAGGTCCCACCCGGTGATGCCGAGGTCGGCGGCGCCGTCGGCCACGAACTCGGGCACGTCTTGCGCGCGCACGAACAGCGCCTGGTACGCGCCGTCACCCAGGGTGGCGGTGAGCGAGCGCTCCGAGCGGCCGCGAATCGGCAGCCCCGCGTCGTCGAACAGCGTCTTGATGTCGTCGAACAGTCTTCCCTTGTTGGGCAGGGCAATGCGAATCATCGGGTGAGGCTCCTTCGGTACTGCGAGGTTCGTGGAGCGGACGCGCCTTGGAAACAAAAAAGCCCGTCCGATTTCTGCGGGACGGGCCTTCGTGCTCTCTCGCGTCGGCTGATCAGCTCACGCGCACGCACGCCCGTCTGGGCAATGGTGATGCACGTGAGGGTGATGGCGCAGCGGCACGGTGAAGGCGATTGTGCGTCGCGGTGCGCCTCGAAGTCAAAAGGCCGGCGTGAAGTCAGCGCTTCGCCGCGGTGACGAAGCTGGTCACCCGCTGGCCGGGCACCAGCCGCTGGTTCGAGTCGAGCGCGATGACCACCTCGAGAATCTTGGTGTCGTTCTTCTCGACCGGGTCGTCGGTGCGCACGTTCTTCCTGCCGAAGCGGCGCCCCACCTCGAGCACCTTGCCGGGGAACTTCTCGGCTCCGAACGCGTCGGCGGTGACGTACGCGGGCGCCCCCAGCGCCACCAGCGCGATGTCGCGCTCGTCGACGTCCATTCGCACGCGAAGCTGCCGGGTGTCGCCCATCACCACCAGGGGCTCGCTGCCCTGAAAGCTGTACAGCTCTCCCTCGCGAATCTTCACCTGCAGCACCTCGCCGTCGAGGGGGGCGCGCACCGTCAGCCGCTCGAGCGAGGCCCTGGCCTGGTTGACCCGTGCCTGGGCCGCCGTCACGCGCGCCCGCTGAAACCCGATGTCCTCGCTGCGCGAGCCCGCCAAGGCGGCCCGCAGCCGTGCGTTGGTGGCCTGGTAGCTCGCCTGCTCGGTCTGCGCCGCGCGCCGGGCCCGGTCGAGCTCGTCGGCGGTGACCGCTCCGGTCTTGGCCAGTTGCTCGGTGCGCCCGAGCACCGACGCCGCCAGCTCGGCGCGCGACTTCGCCGCGTCGGCCTCACCCTGAACCGCGTCGCGGTCTTCGACCCGCAGCCCCTTGAGCGTTCTGGCGTACGACGCCTGCTCGGCCGCGAGGTCGGCCTCGGCCGATTGCAGCGTCGCCTGCTCGACCGTGTCGTCGAGCCGCACCAGCACGTCGCCCGCCTTCACCTGCTGCCCCTCGCTCACCTTCACCTCGCGCACCACCGCCGTCACCTGCGCCGCGACCCGGGTCTCCCGCTGGGCGGGCTCGACCACGCCGTTGCCGCCGATCAAGTCGGCCCCCGTGCCCGGCACCGGGGCCTTCAGGTCGGGGCCACCGACGCGCGACGCCGCGACCCGCTCGGCCTTCTTCGCGTCGCTGGCCGCCGGCTCGGTGACCGGCCTGGCGAGCGCGGCGCGCACGATTTGCCCCCCGCAGGTGGCGAGCAGCAACACGAAAGCGACGATGCGAACGGTGTGGCTCATGGCTTCACTCCTTCACCGGCGGCGGCACCAGCCGGCCGTCTTCGATGTGCACGGTGCGATCTGCGAGGTGAAAGATGCGGCTGTCGTGCGTCACCACGATGACCGTGTGGCCGCGCTCGGTCGACAGGTCCTTGAGCAGCGTGGTCACCTGCGCGCCCGTCTGGGCGTCGAGGCTCGCCGTCGGCTCGTCGGCCAGAATCAACGGCGGCCGGCCCGCAATCGCCCGCGCCACGCTCACCCGCTGCCGCTGCCCGCCCGACAGCGCGTCGGGGTGGCTGGTCAGCTTGTCCTCGAGGCCCACCGCGCCCAGCACCTCGCGCGCCTCGGCCAGCGCCGCGCGGTGCGAGTACCCGCGCAGCTCGAGCGGAAAGGCGACGTTCTGCTCGGCCGTCAGCGCGGGCAGCAGGTTGTGCCCCTGGAAGATGAACCCGATGTACGACAGCCGCAGCTCGGGCAGCTCGCGCTCTTTGCGGCCGTGCAGCGGCTCGGAGAACAAGAACCCCTCGCCGCGGGTCGGAGCGAGCACGCAGCCGAGAATCGACAGCAGCGTGGTCTTGCCGCTGCCCGAGGGCCCCACCAGCATCAAGAACTCGCCCCGCGCCACCTCGAGGTCGATGCCCTTGAGCGCCTCGAACGCCAGGGCGCCCTCGCCGTAGGTCTTGGTCAGCCCCTTCAGCTTCACCGCGGGGTCGCTCATCGAAACACCATCGCGGGCTCGAGCTTGCGCACCCGCAGCAGCGCGAGCACCGAAGCGGCGAGGCAGACGCCGACCATCAACACCACCGTGATGCCGAACGCCGCCATGGGCAGAATCGGAGTCAGCTGCGGGTTGCGCATGCCGCTCACCATCGCCGCCACCATGCCCAGGCCCATCAGGCTGCCGACCAGGCCGTAGATGAGCGCCTGCACCAAAAGCAGCCGGGCCAGGTCGGCGGTCGTCGAGCCGATCGCCTTCAGGGTGCCGAACGCGCGCAGGTTGTCGACCACCGAAGAGAACATCGACAGCGCCACGGTGATGAGCCCCACCAGGAGCCCCATGAAGGTCGAGGTGCCGAACGACAGGCCGATCTGCGTGCCGGTGACGATGTACACGAGAATCTCGTGCAGGTACTCGGCCCGCGTCATCACCCGCGTGTCGGGCAGCTCGGCCTGCAGCGCCGCCCGCACCGCCACCGGGTCGGCCCCCGGCTGCACGCCCACCATGATGAAGGTGTGCTGGTCGGCGGGCAGCTGCACGATTTCTCTCGCCAGCGTCTGCTCGGCGAACGCGTACGCCGGCGCGAACGGCAGCAGGCCCCAGGTGAAGCCCACCACCTGCACCTTGCGCCCGCCCAGCTCGCGCACCGAGCCGTAGTTCAGCCCGCCGAACTTCTCGCGCTCGGCGTCTTCGAAGAACACCCCGCCCGGCGTCAGCAGCGCCTCGCGCTCGCCCTTCACCACGTTCCACGGGCCGCCCGCGAACCGCGGCGCCCGCGTGCCCACCAGCGACACCGGCTCGCGCCCGCCGTTGGGCAGGGTCAGCTGGGCGGTCTGCAGCACCAACGGCTCGGCCCACGCCACGCCCTCGAGCGCCCTCGCCCGGTTGAGGTGCGAGTCGTTGAGCGGCTTGCCGCCTTGAAACTGCCGCGTACCCGGCGGGGTCACCCAGAGGTCGACGTCGGTCTGCGCCTCGACGAACATGCGGTTCTTCGACAGCAGCGCCAGGAAGGTGCCCATCTGGAAGTTGCCGAGCACCACCGCGAACACCACGCCGAACAGCGTGCCGGCCAGCTTCAGCCGGTCGAAGAACATCATCTTGATGCCGATGGCGCCGAGCGTGCGCCAGCGGCCCACCGCGCCGGCGCGGCCGCGAATCGGCTCGGCGATGGCAACCTTCGCGCTCACCGCGTGGCCTCGAGCGGCTGCCCGGCCGACAGGCGCAGCGCGGCGCGGGCCGAGGCGAGCTCGGTGCGCGCCTGAATGTCGTTCACCTCGGCCGAGAAGAGGTCTCGCTCGGCCTGAATCACGTCGAGCTGGGTCGCGACGCCCGCACCGCTGCGGTCGTGCGCGAGGCCGGTCGCCTGCCGCGCGGCGGTGACCTGGGCCTGCGCCGCCGCCACCTTCTTCACCGCCGCCCGCACCCCGAGCCAGTCGCTGTACAGCTGGTCGGCGGCCTGCTGGCGCGCCTTCTCGACCTGCAGCGCCGCGGTGTGCGCCGCCGTCGACCGGGCCTTCAGGGCGAACGCCGCCGGAGCGTCGAGCCGCCAGTTGAAGGTGACCCCGGTGTTGTAGAGCGCGGGCTGCCCCTGAAAGCCGGTCGCGTTGGTGAAGCGCTGGGTGAACTGCGCGTTCACCGTCGGCACCAGGGTCAGCGCGGCGGCGGTCTGGGTGCGCTCGGCCGCGAGCTGCTCGCCGTGGGCCGCCTCGAGCTGCGGCAGCCCGGCGAGGCCCTGCTCGAGCTCTCGCACCGGCGGGGCCGGCCGCAGGTCGTCGACGGCCAGCGGGGGCACCTCGCCCGGGGTGCGCCCCGAGAGCGTCTCGAGGGCCCTCGCCGACGTGTCGGCGAGCACCTCGGCGTCGGCGACCAGCTGCTCGTTGCGCGCCACCTCGGCGACCGCGCGGGCGACGTCGAGCTCGCTCGCGACGCCCGCCTTCTGGCGCGACTGAATCAGCTCGACCTGGGCCTGCGCGAGCGCGAGCGAGCGCCGCGCCGACTCTTGCACCGCCCGCGCCGAGACCAGCCGGTAATAGGCGACCACCACCTGGCGGGCCACCGCGTCGCGCGTCGCCAGCTCGCGGGCGGCCACGGCGCGTGAGCTCGCGCGCGCCGCCGACGCCTGCAGCCACCGGGCGGGGTCGATGAGCGGCACCTCGACCTTGAGCTGCGCGTCGAGCTGGTCTTTGGGAATGATGGTGACGGTCTGCGAGGTGGTGGGCCCGGTCGGCAGGGTGACGATGGCCTCGTACTGATTGTGGGTCCACCCTCCGTTGGCCGAGAGCGAGGGCAACAGCCCGCTCCACGCCTGACTCCACTCGGCCTCGGCGCGCGCGGTCTCTTCGGCGGCCAGCTGGCGGTCGACGTTGCGGCGAGAGGCCGAGTCGAGAAAGTCGCCCAGCGTCTGGGCCCCGGCGGGCACGGCGGCGAAGACCACGAACGCGGCTGTCAGATTGCGTAGCACGGTTGTGCGAAGAAATACGCCCGAAGCCCCATTTCCGCTACGCATTGATTCTCTCGAACGAGCGATTTAATAAAAACGCCGTGGCACGCACCTCGGGCAGCCGAAACGCCGACTACGACGAGCAGCGCCTCGCGCTGGCGCGAAAGTTGCGCGCCTCGTTGATTCAAGACGATGGCCTGCGCGCCTCGATGCGCCAGCTCGCCGAAGACGCGGGCACCTCGGTCGCCACCCTGAAGCACTACTTCAAAGACCGCCTCGGCATGCTCGAGGCGGTGATGCAGACCACCGGCATCGACGGCGCCCCGTACATGGCGCGGGCGGCGATACCGACCACGGCAGACGTGCGCGGCTCGCTGATCGGCTTCATCGGCAGCATCAAGGCGGCGTGGGTGCAGTTTCAGGTGGGCAAGATGCACGCGGCGATGCTCGCCGAGGGCCTGGCGGCGCGCGCGCTCGGGCCCGACTACGTGAGCCACATGCTCGAGCCGCTCTTGCAGACCGGTGAACGGTTTCTGCAGCGCCACATCGACGCCGGCCGCATGAGCGCGTGCGACGTGCGGCAGGCGAACCTGATGCTGCTCGCCCCCGTGGTGATGGCGCTGCTCCACCAAGACAGCCTGGGCGGAGTCGCGTGCCGGCCGCTCGACGTCGATGCGTTCATCACCGCCCACGTCGACGCGTTCTTACGCGCCTGGCCGCCCACGCCGCGTCAGCGGGTGCCGGCCGCGAAGCGCTGACGCGAGCGTCAAGCCGCGTTGATCTGCGCTGATGTGCGCTGGAGCCCGGGCTCTCCCTTTGTAAGTGCACCTTCGGGTTCACTCGATAACCTGACCGGGCGGTCGCATGAGAATTCGGCAGCTGTTCCTCGCCCCCACGGTCCCCTCATGCCCCCTCTGCTCGCCCCCGCGAGTCTTCTCGGCAGCTTGCTGCTCTTGAGCTGCACCAAAGACCCGAGCTCACGCCCTTCTGCCGCCGAGCGCCAGGCGCTCGAGGTTGGCACCGTAAACTATACCGACGACGCGGTAGGTTTTCGCTTCCCCATGCCCGAGTCGGGGGTGGGGGTGAAGGCCGAGCACTGGGACGACCCGACCCTCGAGGTCTACAAGTTCCGGCACGAGTACACGCTGACCGCCGAGAGCGGCGCGCCGTTGCTCATCGACGTCTGGGTGAACCCCGCGCACGTCGCCCTGCAGCCGTGGTTCGAAGAGAACCTGCAGTTCCTGGTCGAGCCGGGCGTGGCGGTCTGGGAAGAGACGCTCACCCGCACCCGCGTGCCCGGGCTGATGCTCGAGGTTCCGCAGAGCCCGCAGGCGCCCTCGATGGCGCTGGCGGTGTTCGGCCACGGCGACTTCATCTACCGCGTCACCTGCGTCGGCTACCGCGAGGCCCCCGACGCCCGGCAGCTCTTCTTCCAGGTGGTCGACGGCCTCGAGCTGACGAGGGCGCGATGAGGGCGCTCGCGCTGGCGGTGGTGCTCGCGGCCTCTGAAGCGGCGGCGGTGAACTTCTGCGGCAACACCCAGCACGTCGACACCTGCGGCCGGCCGGTGAACATCTACCCGTGCTGCCCCAACGGCTCGAACTGCACCTGGTGGGCGTGGGAGATGACCTGCCGCAACTGGCACATCGGCCTGGTCAACTGGGGCAACGCCAACACCTGGGCGAGCCACGCGCGCGTCGACCCGCGCTTCGTGCTCACCGGCCCGCAGGCCGGCACCATCGCCACCAGCACGCTGGGCAACTACGGCCACGTGGCGTGGGTCATCGGCACCACCGGCGGCACGGTGACCGTCACCGAGCAGAACTGCTGCTCGAGCTGCAGCCGCAACGTGCGAACCATCACGTACGGCACCGGCAAGTTCAACAGCGGCTTCGTGCAGCGGCGGGGCGCGCAGTGCGCGTGCTCGCCGGGGCAGGTGCAGCGCCAGGCGTGCGGCTCGTGCGGCTCGCAGACCCGCGGCTGCGACGGCTGCAACTGGGGCGGGTGGGGCGCCTGCGGCGGCGCCGACCCGGGTGGCGGCTCGGTGAGCTGCGACAACGGCGGCAAGGGCGTGTGCCTCGACGCGCGGCAGCGCTGCGTGGGCGGCAACCTGAGCTGCGAGTCGCTGGTGAAGGCGTCGGCCGAGGTCTGCGACGGCCTCGACAACGACTGCAATGACCTGGTCGACGACGGTCACCCGCCGCTGGGCGCTCAGCGGCCACCGTTCGCGGCGACGCTCCTCGACGCGTCGTACCCGCGCACCATGAAGCTGGGAGAGAAGGCCACGATGTGGGCCGACTTCCGCAACGACGGCACCCAGACGTGGACGCGCGACAACCTGTGGCTGAGCGCGTTCGACGACACCCGGCTGAGCGCTCCGTCGTGGCCGGCCTTCAACGTCGCCGCGGTGCTCGAGGGGCCGGTCGCGCCCGGAGAAGTGGCCCGCTTCTCGTTCGACGTGCTCGCCTCGTTCGACACCACCGGCGAGCTGAACGAGACCTTCACCTTGAAGCAGCCCGACGGCCCGGCGGTGGCCTGCCCGCAGGGAGAGGTGACGGCGGTGATTCGGGTGCTGCACGACGACGCCACGCCGGTGACCGAAGAAGAGACCGCGCCGGTGCCCGAAGAGACCGACCAGCGGTACGTGTTCAGAGAGCGCGGCTGCGCGGTGATGCCGGGCCTGCCGTTGGCCGCGCTGCTGGTGCTGGTGCTGCGGCGGCGAGGCCGCCAGGGTGGCGACGATGCGGGTCGGTGAGGTCGCCCTCGTCGCCGCGCTGCTCGGCGCGACCCAAGGCTGCATGGGCGAGGCGAGCAGCGACCCCCGGGTGCGCTTGATGAGCGTGAGCCCGCGCAAGGTGTCGGCGCGCGGCGGCGTCACGCTCAAGCTCGAGGGCGAGTCGTTCACCCCCGCCACCACGGTGGAGATCGGCGGCGCGCCGGTGAAGGTGAAGCTGATTTCGTCGCGCGAGCTCGAGCTGACGTCTCCTCCGATGAATGCCGGGCCGGCCCGGCTGCTGGCGACCTCGGGCGGCGGCGAGACCAGCGAGCTCAAGGGCGGCGTCGAGGTGGTGTCGATGGAGCTCGAGTTCGTCGAGTCGCCGCCGTACGCGATTCCGCTCGAGGCCGCGGTGGTCGTGAGCTCGGCCGCGGTGCGCGACTTCGACGGCGACGGCGACGACGACCTCTTGCTGTGCTCCGAGACGATGCCGTGCCGCCTGCTGCTCAACGATGGGCGCGCGAACTTCGCCCTGCCGTGGGTGGCCGATGCCGGCCCGCTCGACGCCGGCGGCGCTGACGCCGGCGCGGGGGACGCGGGCGCACGCGTCGACGCCGGCAGGGCCGACGCCGGCGCGGCAGGCGATGAGCTCGTGCCGCTGGTGGTGGCGCCGGTCGAGGGGCGGGTGCTGGCCAGCGCCGACCTCGACACCGACTCTGACTTCGACCTGCTGGTGCGCACCCGCGACGGCGGCACTGACGTCGCGGCGAACGACGGCACCGGGCGCTTCGTCTCGCACCGGGTGCTGTTCACCCGGCCTCCCCTGGCGGTGATGGCGGCCTCGTCGTTCGATGCGGGCCTGGCGCTCGATGCCGGCGGCGCGGGCGACGCGGGCCCGCTGGCCGCTGCCGGTCTACGCGCTCACCGCGGCGGCGCTGTTCGACTTCGACCACGACGGCCGGCTCGACCTCGTCTCTGCCGGTGCGACGCCCGACCGCGGGCCGTTTCGCATCGACCTGAACGCGAGCGCCCACGGGCTGCCCTCGCTGCAGCCGCTGGCGATGACGCTGCTGCAGCGCGACTATCAGGTGAACGCGCTCGCGGTGGGTGACCTCGACGCCGACGGGCGGCCCGACGTGGCGCTGTCGACGGTGGGAGCCGCCGACGGCATCAGCCTGCGCGTCTTCTTCTCCCGCCCCGGCGGCTGGCAGGAGATGCCCGGCGGGCTGCCCGGCCTCGGCCCCTACTCGGCGCTACAGCTGGGCGACGTCGACGGCGACGGCTCGCTCGACGTGGTGGCGGTGGGCCCGGGGCAAGACCGGCTGCTCATCAACGACGGCTCGGGGCACTTCTTCGACGCCAGCGTGCTGGCGCTGCCGCTCGACGCGGCCAGCGGCACCGCGCTGCTGCTGGTCGACCTCGACCGCGACTCGGACCTCGACCTCGTCACCGGCAACAGCGCCGCGACGATGCGCCTGTATGTCAACGACGGCCACGGCAAGTTCAACGACCGCACCCCGGTGCTGCCGCGGCGCATCGAGACGGTGGGCTGGCTGGGCGCGGCGAACGTCGACGGCGACGCGGACACCGACGTGGTGCTGCTCGCCGGCGGCGCAGCTGCGGTTCGCATCTATCTCTCGGTGGAGCCATGAGCTCATTGCGCGCGATGTCGGTGGTGGTGGTGCTGTGGGGCTGCGGGTCGGGCTACGGGCCGCTGGCCCTCTCGAAGGTCTCGCCCGAGAAGGGGTCGGCGGCGGGCGGCGAGACGGTGGTGCTGACCGGCACGGGCTTCAGCGAGCAGACGGTGGTGAAGATGAACGGGCGCCCGGCGCGCATCACCGGCTTCTCGCAGACCGAGCTCACCGTGGTGACGCCGCGCACCATCGCCGGGCCGGCGATGATCGAGGTCAGCCGCGACGACGACAGCCACCGCGCGCTCGACGGCGGCTACACCTTCGAGGCCATCGGCATGTCGTTCGTCGACGTGGCCGGCTCGCGCTTCAGCCCGCTGCCCGCCGACGGGGCGGGCGTGCTGGTAGTCGACGGTGACGGCGACGGGCGGGCCGACCTGTTTCAGGCCGCGCACGGCGAAGGCGTGCTCATCTACTCCGGCGCGGGCGCCGGTGCGTTCGCCTCGCCGCAGGTGCTGGTGCCGCGGCAGCCGGCGCCGGTGGCCGATGGGGGGCTCGGCGATGCGGGCTTCATTGATGCGGGGGTGGTGCTGCGGCCGGCGCTCGACGTGCGCGCGCTGGCTTCGGGCGACTTCGATGGCGACGGCAAGGTCGACCTGTTGGTGCTCTCCGGCGGCCGCGCCCAGGCGCAGCTGTGGAGGGGGAAGGGCGCGCTGAGCTTCACCCAGGCTCCGGCCGAGCAGGTGCCGCCGTGCTTCGGGCTCGAGCCGAGCGCGGTGGTGGCCGACCTCGACGGCGACGATGACCTCGACCTCATCTCGCTCGGCGCGGCCTCGGCCGCAGCCGGGGCGTCGCAGGTGCAGCTGCTGCTCAACGACGGCCACGGGCGCTTCAGCGACGTGACCGCGAGCAACCTGGGGGCGGTGCCGTTCGACGCGCCGGGCGTGGCGGTGGGAGACCTCGACGGCGACGGCAAGGTCGACCTCTTCTTCTCGGGCAGCACCGACGTGATGCGGCTGTACCTGGGCGATGGGCACGGGGTGTTTCAGCGCTCGGCGCCCGACGCGCTGCCGGCCGACTCGAAGCCGCTCGGTGGAGTGCCGTCGCTGGGCGACTTCGACCTCGACGGCGCGCTCGACGTCTTCATGCCCGCCGCAGGGCAAGACCGGGTGCTGTTCAACGACGGCACCGGTCACTTCGACGACGTGAGCACCATCTTTCTCGGCGCCGAGACCGGCCCGAGCGCGCAGGCGCAGGTGGTCGACCTCGACCTCGATGGCGCCGCCGACGTGCTGGTGCTCGACCGCCCGGGCCGGCTGCGCGCGTACCGCAACGACGGCCAGGGCCGGCTGTTCGACTACACCTTCGAGCTGCTGGGCAACGACGGGGCGCTGGCGAACACCGCGTTCGCGGTCGGTGACGTCGACGGCGACGGCGACGACGACGTGTGGCTGAGCCGCGCAGACCTGACGCGGCCGGCGCTGTTCCTCAACTGGTCGCCGCTGAAGCCGTCGAGCCAGAGCACCGACGGCGACAGCGTGCCAGACGACGTCGACAACTGCCCGAAGCTGGCCAACCCCGAGCAGGCGAACGCGCACGCGTCTGGCTTCGGGTGCCGCTCGGCGACCGCGTGCAAGGCGGCGACCGGCTGCGAGCTGAAGATGTTCGGCGCGTCGGCGTACCTCTTCTGCCGCGACACGCCGCTGGCGTGGGCCGAGGCGCAGGCGAAGTGCCGCGCGCGCGGCGGAGACCTGGTCACCATCGACGGCGCCGAAGAGAGCGCGTGGCTGAAGGGCTGGGGAGGCAGCCAGGGGTGGATAGGGCTCAATGACCTCGCCACCGAAGGGGTGTGGGCCTGGTCGAGCGGCGCGTCGCTCGGCTTCACCCGCTGGGCGTCGATGCAGCCGGACGACAGCATGATGAAGGAAGACTGCGTCTCGATGATCGGCGACACCGGCGCGTGGAACGACGACCTGTGCGCGACGGCGAAGCAGTACCTCTGCGAGACCGCGCGCGCGCCGAAGCCGAGTGCGGGCGATGCGTGCCGCGTGGCGACCGACGGCGGGTGGTGAGAGAGCACCCTCTCCCCTCGTGGGAGAGGGCCGGGGTGAGGGGCGAGGTTGGTGCGCCGCCGCTCAGGGCGGGCAGGGCGTCTTGGCGCCGTACTTCTTCTGCTCCACCGTCGCGGTGCCGCTCGCAGGCACCGTCACCACGAACAGGTCGTCGAACTCGGTCTCGCAGATGTCCTTCGGCTTCGCGGCGCCGAGCGCGGTGACGATGGCCGGCACGGTGTTGCTGTGGCCGACGATGAGCACCGTCTGGCCGCGGTGCTTCTCGAGCACTTCCTTCGCGAACTCGGGTGCGCCGCCGCCCACCGTCTGCACCGACAGCTTGAACTTCGCCGCTGCCGGAGCGCCGGTGTTGCGGGTGCGCGCGAAGTCGGTGCTCAGCACCGCGTCGAGCCTGGGGCCCACCGCCTTCACCAGCGCCGCGGCGCGCGCCTCACCGGCCGGCGTCAGCGGCGGGTCGAGCTTCGGCTCGGCCGCCTTCTCGGCGTGGCGCACCACGATGACCGTGGTGACCAGGCCGGCGTCGGCGGCGTGGGCGAGGCTGCTGACGAGGGCGCAAGCCAGAACGAAGCGGTGCATGCGCGGCTCGTCTATCATCGTTCATCGCATGAGCGTTCGAACGGTCTTCGCGTTGGCGTTGCTCGCGTTGTGCGCGTGTCCGCACCGGCCCCGGCGTCCTCCCGGGCCGTGGGTGCCGCTGCCGCCCGGGGCTCCGCGCCCGCCGCTGCCTCCGGGCGTGCCGCACCCCTGAAAGCATCGGCCACACCGCGGCAGTAATTCTGCACAACCCAGGCAGGCGGCGGGTTCTGACAGGCGATGCATCGCCTGACTGCCCTGATTCTGCTCTCTCTCGTGTTGCTCGCCTGCGGAGCCGGGTCAGGCGGGGGCTCGGGCGGCTCGGGCGTCTCGAGTGGGGCGGGCGGCTCGGGGGGGGGCGGGGTCGGCGGCGCTGCGGGTGGAACAGCAGGCGGTGGCGATCTTCCGGGCGCGGCACGGTGGAACCAGGGGCTCTGGGGCGCCAGCCGGTGGAACTAGACCTTCGAGGGAAATGAACGATGAGAGCCGACAAGAGCGCGTGGTGGTTGGGAGTGGTGGGCGCCGTTCTGGTGCCCGCTGCCATCTGGGCAGGCAATCTCACCGTGCCGCACCACTTCAACGCCGGTGACGTCATCTCCGCGGCCGAGGTGAACGAGAACTTCGCTGCCTTGCAAGACGCGGCGAACGTCAGGCGGGCCTCGGTGACCTTCTTCACCGGCGAGCAAAAGAAGAGCTGGGGCTACAACGTCGGCGGCTTCTACGACGTGCCCGGTCGCACCGCGACGTTCGTCAAGCAGCGGCCCGAGACGGCGCTGCACGTCCGCTACTACGATGTCTTTCGGAGCTGGCCCGAGGCGACCGTTCGCTGGACGGTGCTCTTCAATGGCGCGCCGTGCGCCGACCCCGGCAATGTGGTGATGCCGCGTCAGACCTACTCGCAGCCGACCACCGTCCAGACGGTGGAGGGCTACTGCAGGGCCACCCAGGCGGGGCCCCTGGCGGCCGGCCCGGTCGCGCTCTCGGTTCGCCTCGAGCCCGCGGTCGTCGACGCCAACTCGCACTACGACGTGAGCACCGGAGCTGCTGGCGTTCAGTCATTCATCGAGGCCGAAGAAGTGCTGTTGCAGTAACCGAGCGGGCATCACCCTCGAGGCCCCATACCCCCGCACGGGTATGACGGTCGGCGCGCTCTGAGCACGACACGCCACTCGCCTTTCCCTATGGTGGCTCGATGACCTCGAGAAGCCTGACGGTGCTGCTCGCGACCGCGCTCTGCGCGGCGTGCACCTGTCTCGACGGCGGCGGCGGAACCGGAGGCGGCGGCGAGGCGGGCGGCGGTGAAGGCGGCGGCACGGGCCTCGACCTCGACGCGGGCGTGCACTACGGCTGCAGCAGCGAGACCACCCTCGACGAGCCGCTGCTGAACCAGGTGCTGGCGGCGGCCGACGGCCCGTTCCCCGACGGAGACAGCACCGTGCCCATTGCCGACGGCGGCTGCTTTCGCGTGCAGCGCACCGCGAGCGGCGGAGCGCTGACTCACCTCGCCCTCGCCCGCTACAGCGGCAAGCTGGGCTACGAGCTCGTCGGCACCGAGGTGCGCTTCTTCGAGCAGCCCGACCTGGTGCCCCTCGACCTGCGCTGGTCGCCGGGGCTGACGCTGAAGGTCGACTCCGACTTCGACGGCTTCGCCGAAGACCAGACCACCGAGACGCTCGACGCCACGGGCTTGTCGAAGCAAGAGAACGTGCGCTTCTCGCCCAGCACCAAAGCGGTGCTGCGGCGCAGCACCATGACCCGGGTGAACGCCACCACCGTGCATTTCAAAGACGAGCGCACCGTCTCGGGCACGCTCACCACCGTCGCCGACTTCGACGCGGCTGCGCTGCAGAAGCAGAGCGGCACCTGCGCGTTCACCGGCCCGCTGCCCAACGAGCCCGACCAGGTGGTGGCGTGCCCCGACGAGGCCGCGATTCGCGCCCAGCTGCTGGCGTCGCTCAACCAGGGCATCACCTGCATGCTGGGCGCCGGAATCGACGACGTCTCGCGCCTCATCAACCTGCGGCAGCAGCTGAGCAAGGTCGACATCACCTGCTTCAAGAACCGCGGCTACGCGGCGGCGGTCGACGTGAGCCGGCCCGGGGGCAGAATTCCGCTCCGCTACAACGCCGACCTGGGCACCTGCATGATGGACTTTCAGCTCGGCACGCTGTTCCACGAGCTCATTCACCTGATTCAGGGCCCCCACGACTCAGACCTCGAGCACCTGCTCGACCAGTCGATGAACGTCGACGCCGAACAGTACGCGTACCTCGACCGCATGCGCTCGTGCGAGCGGCTGTGCTTCGGCACGCTGAAGACGCGCTGCGCGTGCGCGGTGTGCTTTCAGACCGGCGCGTGCGACCAGCGCTGCGGCCGCTACAACAACTGCGTGAAGCGCGTACCGAACGACGCCGGCATGAACGTGGCGGTGATGTCCGAAGCGGTGGCTGCAGTCTGCCAGTCGGACACCAGCCCGGGCGTCGGCGAGGTGTACAAGACCATGACCGAGTGCCGCTCCAACTGCGGAGCGGGCAGCACCTGCAAATCGAAATCCGTCTCATGCGACCCGAACTGTCAGTAGCGCTACGACAGCGTGCCCGACAAGCAGCAGGCCACCCGCATCGCCGCAGCGCTGGCCGCCGAGCGTCACTGCCGCACCGACGGCTCGAACCACTGCGACGACCTGCAGCGGCGCCAGTACATGTACATGGAAGTGTCGCCCTCCTGATGCGCGGGTGGCTCGCGGCCGTGCTGCTCTTCGCCGCGTGCACGCGCTGCGAGGGCGACGGGCCGGGCGGCAACCTCGAGGACGCGCGGAAGCTCGAGGCGCGGCTCTCGAAGGCGTGCGAGGCGCGCGACGCCGCGGCATGCGACGGCCTGGGCGACCTCTACGCGCAGCCGGGCAACGCGCTCACCGGGCCGCTGCGCAAGACGCGAGAGAAGGCGTGCGGCCTCGGCTCGGGCGCGGGGTGCCGCAAGCTGGGCGCGCTGCTGGCCGACGGCGACTACCCGCACCGCGTGAACGTCGACCCCTCGGGCGCGACGGCGGCGTTCGCGGCCGGCTGCCAGGCGAAGGACGCGGCGTCGTGCACCGCTTGGGGCGAGCGGCTCGCCGCGGGCCGCGGCGCGAACCCCGACGACACCGCCGCGAATGAAGCGTTTCGGCGTGGCTGCGAGCTGAATGACTCCGCCGCGTGCCAGCGCGTGGGGCGTTGAGCCGAGGCGGTCGCGAGATCGGTCAGGGTGAGCCCGTCGAACCGAAGCCTTCGCTGGCCGAAGGCTTCAGCAGCGCCCGGTGCAGCTGGAAGCCTGGAGTACGCGTCGCTGCGTCTTCGGCGTGGCGACAGCAGGGTTCGACGGGCTCGCCCTGAGCGGTTTCGTTGACCGCTGCGCAGGGCGATGCGCATCGCAAGCGGCGCCTCTATTCGGCGACATCGCTTACGGTGTGGCACGTCGGCTGCTGCCGAGCTCTGCGTGCTCGACCGAACGTTCTTCGCCGACTACCCGGTGGTGCCGTCTCCCGGGTGGGAGCAGGGCGCGGTCGGGGTGTGGCAGGCGATGCAGCGCGTCACCGGCACCCGGGTGGTGTTCGAGAACCTGGCGGCGCTGCCGCAGCGGCCGGCGCTGCTCGCGACCAACTCGACGCAGAAGTACGACTTTCTCCCCATTCGCGCCGAGTTGAGCCGCGCACGGGTGCGCGCGGTCACCGTCACCAAGGGCAAGAACTACCACCAGCCGGTGATGCGCTTTCTGCTCGAGCGGCTGGGCGTGGTGCCGCTGGCCTCGCGCGGCTACCTGCTGCTGGTCGACTTCACCCAGACCCTCGGGCGCCGGCCGAGCGAAGACGAGTACCGGCAGCTGCGCTCGCACGTCGACCAGGGCACGGCGCTGCCCGACGCGCTGGCGCGCGTGCTCGACGAGACCCCGCGCGAGGTGCTCGGTCACCGCTTCGAGCCGCGGGTCGAGCGGTACCGCGCGTTCATTCGCCGGCTGTACGCGACGGTGATGGGAGAGACCCTGCGGCTGGCCAGCGAGGCGGTCGACGCGGGCCACCACGTGCAGATGTACCCCGAGGGCACGGTGTCGAGCCGGCTGTCGGAGGGCCGCATCGGCGCGGTGCAGCTGGCCTGGGCGCTCGGTCTGCCCATCGTGCCGGTCGGCATGAGCGGCTGCCGCGGTGCGTTTCTCGGCCAGTCGCCGCTGCTGCGCGGAGGCCAGGTGACGGTGCGCTTCGGCGAGCCCTACGGGCTGCCGGCCGACCTGCTGCCGCCCGACTTCGTGCCCTTCGACCCCGAGTGCGAGGCGCGGCACCAGGCCACGCTCAAAGACGCGACGGGCGCGCTGATGGCTCGTCTCGACGCGCTGCTCGACCCCGACCTGCGCCGCATCACCGGCGCGTCTGACGGAACCCGCGGCACCCGGCGGTTCTTGTGAGCTACGCGGCGGCGCTGACGCCGGTGCGCCGCCGGGCACCGGGCCGGCTGTACGCGCGGCACCGGGTCGACATCTCGGTGGCGCAGCTCGGGGCGGCGCTCGCCCGCTGCGTGGTGTGCGGCGGGGCGGGCGCGCAGCTCGAGCGCATCGAGGCGCTCACCGGTGAGGCGCTGGTCTCGCTCTCGGTGCGCAGCGCGTTCGACCTGCTGCTCGAGGCGCTCGCGCTGAAGCCGGGCACCTTGGTGGCGGTGTCGGCCGTCACCATTCCCGACATGGTGCGCATCATCGAGGCCCACGGCCTGAAGCCGGTGCCGGTCGAGCTCGACGTGGCGACGCTGGCCATGCGGCCCGAGGCGCTCGAGCGGGCGCTGGGCCCGCGCACCGGAGCGCTGCTGGTCGCGCACCTGTTCGGCGGCCGAATGGACCTGGGGCCGACGTTCGAGCTGGCGCGGCGCCGGGGCGTGCCGGTCATCGAAGACTGCGCGCAGGGCTTTCTGGGGCCGCACGACCGCGGCGATGCGCGCGCGCTGGCGTCGCTGTTCAGCTTCGGCACCATCAAGACCTCGACGGCGCTGGGCGGGGCGGTCACCCACGTGCGCGACGCGGCGCTGCTGGCGCGCATGCGTGCGCTGCAGGCGAGGCTGCCGCTGCAGAGCCGTCAGGCGTACGCGGCGCGGGTGAGCCGGTTCATGGGCCTCTCGTCGGTGGGCAGCCCGTCGCTGTTCGGCGCGATGCGCGCGGCGGCAGAGGCGCTGGGCATCGACCTCGAGGCGCGGCTCGGCAGCGCGGCGAAGGGGTTTCCCGGTGGGCCCGAGGCGCTGCTGAGCGGAATTCGGCGCCGGCCCAGCGCTCCGCTGCTGGCGCTGCTCGCGCACCGCCTCGAGCGCTTCGATGCGCGCCGGCTCGCGGCGCGGGCCGAGAACGGTGAGCGCCTGCGTGCGGTGCTGGACGAGCGCATGCCGGGGCGCGCGCAGCCGGTGCGCACGCACTGGTTGCTCCCGTTCGTCTCGGAGGCGCCGGGCGAGGTGATTGCGAGCCTGCGCGCGAACGGGTTCGATGCTGCGCAGGGCACCACCAGCCTCACCGCGCTGGGTGGCTGCGCCCCGTGGCTGTCGCGCGTCGTCTACCTGCCGGCGTACCCCGAGCTGCCGCCTTCGGCGCTCGAGCGGCTCATCGCGCTGGTGACGTAGGCCAGGCAACCCGGTCGAGCTGCGCGTCGAAGGCGTGGCCAAAGGGCGCGCGTTGCCCGATGCTGCGACTCGAGTAACTCGCCGTGCAAGACACCATCGCCAAGCAGCGGCCGCTGCCCGAAGAGACGCTGATTCTCGACGGCCGCTTTCGCCTCAAGAAGCTGTTGGGCGAAGGCGGCATGGGGCTGGTCTACCTCGGCGAGCAGGTCTCGCTCGGCCGCGCCTGCGCGGTGAAGGTGCTGCGTGAAGACCTGAGCCTGCAGGCCGGCATGGGCGAGCGCTTTCGCCGCGAGGCGCTGCTGCTCTCGAGCGTCGACCACTCGGCGGTGGTGCGGGTCATCGACTTCGGCATGCACGGCGCGTCGGCCTGCCTGGTGATGGAGTACGCCGACGGCCAGACGCTCGAGGCCGCGCTGCGCACCGAGCAGTTTCCACCCGAGCGCTGCCTGCGGCTGCTGATGCAGCTGGCGCAGGGCCTGGCCTCGATTCACGAGAAGGGCATCGTTCACCGCGACCTGAAGCCCGAGAACGTGATGCTCACCCGCGGGCCGGCCGGCGAGCAGGCCCGGCTGCTCGACTTCGGCATCGCGCGGCTGGCGCAGCCCGACGCCGCGGTGCCCGGCACGGGCAACGTGACCCAGGTCGGGCTGGTGCTCGGCACACCCGAGTACCTGTCTCCCGAGCAGGCGCTCGGCCAGCCGCTCGACGCCCGCAGCGACATCTACGCGTTCGGGGTGCTGGCGTTTCGCATGCTCTCGGGCGTGCTGCCGTTCGACGGCCCCGACCTGCAGCAGTACGTGATGCAGCACGCGGCGAAGGCGCCCAAGCAGCTGCTCGAGGTCGCTCCGCACCTCTTTCCCCACTCGGCGCTCGCCACCCTGGTGATGCGCTGCCTCGAGAAGCGGCCCGAGGCGCGGCCGCAGACCGCGATGGACCTGGCGAACGAGCTGGCGCGCTTCTCGGTGACCATGCCCGAGGCGACGGCGCCGCTGCTGCTCACCGCCGCCACCAGCACCACGGGCAACTTCGCTGCCATCGAGCCGGCGTGGGCGACCTCGCAGCCGGTTCCCATCGAAGAGACGCGCTCGTCGCACTCGACCATCAGTCGAAGGCGGCGCAGCCGCGGCAGGGCGTACGCGCTCGGCATCTCGGTGGCGGTGCTGGCGGGCTTGGGCGTGGCGGCGCTGCTCTGGTACTCGCCGGCGCGGCGCGCGCGGAGGCTCATCGCGGTGGGGCGCGGCAGTGAGGCGCTGCAGATCATCGACGACGCCAGCCCAGCTCCCCCCGCGGTCGACTACCGGCTGGCGATGCTGAAGGCGGCGGCGCTGCACCAGGTGAACCGCCACGACGAAGAGCTCGAGCTGATGAAAGACGTGCCGGTGGGCACCTCGCTCGAGATGCAGGCGGTCGAGGCGCTCGCCGACGACTTTGGCCGCCGCGAGGGCGCCAAAGACGTAGCCCCGCTGCGCAAGGCGCTGCTCGACTTTCCCAAAGCCCAGGCGCTGCCGCTGCTGCAAGAGCTGGCGGTGGGCCCGCAAGAAGGCTCGACCGCCGCGGCCGAGGCGACGCTGCGCGCCAGCACCGCCTGGGCGTGGTGGGGCGCGCTGCGCTTCGTCGACCTCGAGTACGCCGGGCAGGGGCTGCCGCTCGTCGACCTCTACGCGAAGAGCCTGGTGGCCAGCGACTGCCGGGTGCGCGCGCTGGCGGCCGGGCGCCTCGCCGAGCTGCGCAGCCCCGCCTCGCTCGAGGCCCTCAAGCGCCTGCGCGACCTGCCCAAGAAGGGCGAGGCCGAGTGCGGGCAGAACGCCGCCGCCTCGGCCGTGCGCGCGCTCGAGAAAGAGCTCACGCCGTAGCGAGGGCACGCTCGAGCGCCGCCGGCCCCGCGCAGCGCCGTGGTAGGTTCTGGGTCGCTGCTCTTCCCGACACCCGAGTACGCCGCCTTCTTTCTCGTCGCGTTTCTCGGCGCCTGGGCGCTGGTGCCGCGGCCGCTCGCGCACAAGGCGTTCTTGCTGCTCGCGAGCTGGGCCTTCTACGCCTGGTGGGACTGGCGCTTCGTGCCGCTGCTGGCCGGCGTGTCGATCTTCGCCACCCTCGTCGCCGAGGCCCTGCAGCGAATCACCGACGCGCGCGCGCGCCGGGCGCTGCTCGCGCTCGCCGTCGCGGTGCTGCTCTCGACGCTGGTCGGCTTCAAGTACCTCACCTTCGCGTTCTCGCTCGTCGCCGAGGCGCTCGAGCGCGCGGGGCTGCAGGCCAACCTGCAGGCGCCCGAGGCGCCGCTCCCCGTCGGGCTGTCGTTCTTCGTCTTTCACGCCATCTCGCTGGTCGTCGACGCGCACCGCCGCGCGATTCCCGTGCGGGTGCGTCTGCTCGACGGGCTGCTCTACGTGGCCTTCTTCCCCCAGCTCATCGCCGGGCCCATCTTGCGGGCGGCCGGGTTTCTGGTGCAGCTCGACCGCGGCCCCGAGCGCTCGATCGACGCCTCGGCGGCTGCGCTGCTCTTCATCAAGGGCCTGGTGAAGAAGGTGGTGCTCGCCAACTTTCTCGCCACGCAGGTGGTCGACCCCGTCTACGTCTCGCCCGAATCCGCCACGGCGCTCGACGCCCTCTTCGCCTTCTACGGCTACGCCGCGCAGATCTACTGCGACTTCTCGGGCTACACCGACATGGCCACCGCGTCGGCCCTTCTGCTCGGCTACCGGTTCCCCCAGAACTTCGATGCGCCGTACCGCGCCCGCAGCCTCTCCGACTTCTGGAGACGCTGGCACATCTCGCTCTCGAGCTGGCTGCGCGACTACCTCTTCATTCCCCTCGGCGGCTCGCGGGGCTCGTCGTCGCGCACTGCCTTCAACATCACGGTGACGATGCTGCTCGGCGGACTGTGGCACGGCGCTGGGGTCACCTTTCTCGCCTGGGGCGCGCTCCACGCTATCGGCCTCGTCGCCGAGCGCTGGCTCACGTCGCGCGCCTGGCCGGCGCTCGTTCGCCTGCGCCGCAGCCCCCTTGCGCCCGCGCTCGCCACGGTGGTCGTCTTTCACTTCGTGTGCATCGGCTGGGTGCTGTTCCGCGCTCCGTCGTTCGAGGCGGCGCTCGGCATCTTCGCCGCGCTCGGCCGCTGGGGCCCGCCGGCGCACGCCCTCGCGCTGGCGGTCATCGTGCTCGCGCTCGCCGCCCAGTGGGCGCCCGCCCGCGTCGAGACCGGCCTGCGCCGCGGGTGGGCCCGGCTCCCCCTGGTCGCGCAAGGCCTCGCCCTCGCCACGGCGGTGATGCTCATCGAGGTCTGGGGCCCCAGCGGGGTGCTGCCGTTCATCTACTTCCAGTTCTGAACGATGACCGCGCCCTCGCCAGACCTCGCCTCGGCGCTCCAGCAGCTGACCGAAGACCCGCCGCCCCCCGAGCGGCGCTACCGTCCGCGTGAGGTCGCGGTCGTGCTCGCGACGTTCGCCTGCTGCACGCTGCTGCTCGAGAGCGAGCCCCTGCTCGCGTGGAGCCAGCGCTTCGAGGCAAACGGGCTGCAGGTACGCCTTCACGCCGCGTTGGCGACCCTCGACGAGGGTGCGCAGAGGGTGGGGCTCACCCGCCCGCGCCGCGCCCTGCTCGGCGCCGAGCGCGCTCTCGCCGCCGGGCTGAAGTGGAGCGGCGAAGAGCAGTGGGGCCGCGTCGAGTCGGCCTCGGCCATGACGGCGCTTTCGGCCGAGCTCGGGGAGCCCGTCGAGGCCGCCCTGCCCGAGCCCGAGCCGGTGCCGGTGCCGGTGCCCGAAGCAGACGTCGGGCCCGCAGCGAACGACGCGCCGCCGGCGCCCACCGAGCAGCTCGGCACGGTGCTGTTGACCGGCGACTCGCTCATCGCCGGAGGGCTGGCGACCGTGCTGTCGCGCACCCTCGCGCGGCGCGGAGACCTGCGCGTGGTGCACGCGTTTCAGATCGGCACCGGCCTGGCGAACCCAGAGGTCTTCGACTGGGCCGCGCAGCTTCCACCGCTCGTCGCCCGCGAAGACCCGCAGCTCGCCATCTGTTCGCTCGGCGCGAACGACGGGGTGGCCCTCAAAGAGGGGAACCGCGTGCTCGCGTTCGGCGACCCCGAGTGGCGGCGCGTCTACCGCCAGCGCGTCGAGGCGCTGATGCGCGCGCTCTCTGCGAACGGCGCCCGCGTGCTGTGGCTCGGCCTGCCCCCGATGCGCGACGGGCGCCTCGCGCGCCGCGCCCAGGTGCTCAACAAGGTGTTCGCCGAGGCCGCCGACCAGGTGCCCCGCGTCGAGTACCTCGAGGTGGGCATGCTGCTCTCGGGCCCCGACGGAGCCTTCGCCACCTTCGGCAAGCAGGGCGACGCGCGCCGCGTGCGGCTGAGGCTCGACGACGGAGTGCACTACTCGCAGGCCGGAGCCCGGGCCATCGCCCGCTGGGTGATGGACTGGGTGCGCGAGCGCTTCCCGAAGCGACGTTGACGCGCGGGCTCAGGGCGCCGGCGTGAGCCGCACCCGCAGCCCCTCGGAGCGCTCGACCCAGGTCGGCTCGGCCGTCACGGTCACGTACCAGCCGCGCGCGCGCTTCTCGATGCCGGTAATCAGACACGGCGCCTCGAGCTTCTGGGCGGCGACGTCGACTGCGCAGCGCCACGACTTCTGCGGCTTTTCCCCGGGTGCCACCCACGCCATCACGTAGGCCTCGTGGTACAGAATCTTCGCCAGCAGCTGGTCGGGCGCGACCTCGGCCCCTTCGGCGGCCTGCCACCTCACCAGGCCCGCGATGGGCGCCACCAGCCCCTTGCCGCTCAGCGTGCCGATGGGCTGGCCGCGCTTCACCCGCTGCTCCTCGTCGACGCCGCGCTTCAGGGCTCCGGCAGCCGCGGCGGTCAGCTGCCCCATCGTCGCCCGCCCGCGGCGATCGACGGTGGCCACGACCGCGGGGTCGTCAGCCGCTTCGACTTCGACCGCTTGCTCGGCGGGCTCTACCGCGGCCGCCACGGCCGCGCTCGCGTCGGGTGCGGGCTCGCTGGCATCGGGCGTCGGCGCCTCGACCTCCTCGTTCGCGGCGAGGGCCACGGCTGCATCGCGGTCTGTACCGTCGGGGCGTGGCGCCGGCGGCGGCGCTGCAACGGTGGGGAGCGGCGCGACGACCGGGCTGGGCTGGCTGACCGTGCCGTAGGCGAGGGCGGCGAGCCCGGCGACTCCGAGCAGCGCGATGAGCTGCGGGCGAACGGGCTGGCGCGCCGGCGGTGGCCCGGCCGTCAAGATGACGCCGAGCGGCTCGGCTGCGGCGACGGCGTGGGCGGCCGCCGCCTGGGCTTCAGCGATGGGGTTGGGCGGCGCGGTCAGCGCGCGAATGCGGGCCTCGGCCAGCATCTCGGCGGCCTCGGGGTTCTCGGGAGACTGCTGCAGCATCGCCTCGAAGTAGGGAACGGCTTCGGCGTAGCGGCCCTGGCGGCTCAGCCGCACGCCGGCCTGGTACAGCGCGCGCACGCTCTCGTCCCAGCGCTGGCGCGAGGGCCATGGCCCCGAGCCGGCCGAGGCGGGCTCGCCCCGCTGACGCCGCGGCCCGAGAAAGCCGTAGCGGCCGAGCTGCCGTACGAACTGGTTGATGCTGGAGAGGTCTCCGGGAATGCCCAGGCGACCGCCGCCTTCGAGAATCTGCGCCATGGTGCGAGACCCGTCGAGCATGCGGGCGAGCGAAGCCTCGAAGTCGTAGAGCGCGAACGTCTTGCCGGTGGTGGGGTTGGTGATGTTCACCAGCCCGCCCTGCGGCGCTGCAATCTGCAGGTCGGCCCTGAGCGGCGGAGGCACGTCGGCGAGGCCGAGGGCCGCGGTGTCGCTCGCCACCCCCGCCACGTGCGGCGTCGCTGCTTCGCGCACCGGTGTCGGCGGCACCAGGGCCAGGTCGACCTCGAGCTCGGCGAGGAGCTCGGCCTCGAGGCCCGAAGCGTGAGCCTGCTGGTCTGCGGCCGGCTCGAGCACGCCGAGGTGCGCCAGCCGCCGAATGACCGTGGGCACGCGCGCAGCGTCGTGCTGCAGCCCGGCGATCGACGCGCGCGCCAGAATCTGCACCTCGAGCGGGTTGAGCGGAATCTGCTCGCCCTGGGGGTCGATGACCCGGGCCCCCTGCTCGGTGGTCACTACCCGGTACCCCTTGCCGAGCTTGAAGAGCGCCATGCCGCGAGAGCGGGTCGAGTCTAGATCATCACCCTGCTGATATGGCCCCCACCGGCGGGGGGCTCATCAGGTGGCGCACGATGGAGCACATCGCGCGAGGTGCCCGCCGCGCTCAATCGCCGGCGCGCGTCGCGTGCGCCTCGAGGAACTCGGCGACCTTGGGAAAAATCTCTCTCGGGGCGTCGCGCCCAATCGTCAGGTCGCCGTGGCCGAAGCCCTGGGCGAGGTGCGCGTGCACCGGGCCGCCCCAGACCGGGCGGGTGGCGAAGACGTTGTCGGGCGGCGCGAGCTTGTCGTGGGTGCCGGCAATCATCAGCAGCGGCGCGCGCACGTTGGCGAACGCCGCGCGGTAGTCGAAGCCGCGGTTCGAGTCGACGCGGCCGGTGCGCATCCACCTGAAGAACTGCCGCGCCACGCCGCCGAAGATGTCCGACGGCACGTGGCGCATCGCGAGCGCGAGCACCTCGGGGTCCATGTTCTCGGGGCGCAACATGTAGCTGCCGAAAGGCTCGGGCGGCAGGCCAGTGACGTTGGCGCCCACCGCGGCCGCGGCGCGAATCGGCATCAGCGGCAGCGCGTACAGCGGCCGCGCCAGGGTGAGAAACGCCGACAGCACGCGGTCGTGGTCGAATCGAATCGGCGTGCCCAGCGTCACCAGCGCCCGTATCGGCGCCTCGAGGTTCTGGGCCAGGTGCGCGTAGGCGATGAGCCCGCCCTTGCTGTGCCCCACCCACAGCACCGGCTGCCCGATGGTGCGCAGCGCGGCGGCCACGTCGTGCTCGGCCTGGTCGTCGAAGCTGGTGTCCCTGCCGTGAAAGCCGGCGTGCCCGCGCCCGCGCAGCTCGAGCACCCAGCTCTCGAAGCCACGCCGCGCCAGGTACCGCGCCAGCGAGTACGTCTCGTCGAAGTCGAGGTCGAACCGGTTCGCGCCCATGCCGTGCGCCAGCACCACCGGCTCGACGAAGCGCCGCTCACCCCGCGGCAGGTAGCGCCCCAGGCCGATGTGCGCGCCGTCGGCGGTCAGCGGCCGATACAGCTGGTCGGGGCTCCACGTCAGGGTGCGCATCGACCCTCACCGCTCGTCGAGCAGCACCGGAGAGAACCCGGCCGCATCGCACGACGCCAGCACGTAGCGCACGCCGTTCTTCTCGCCCTGAAAGCCTGCGGCGAAGCCGGCTTCACCGTGCAGGTGGCCGTAGACGCAGATGCCCGGCTTCCACGCCTCGATGATTCTCGAGAACGCGGTGTCGGCCCCGTTGCTGTACCGCGGGGGAAAGTGCACCGCGCACACCGGCACGCCCTGCTTCTTCTTCGCGTCGTCGATGCTGGCTGAAAGCCGCCGCGACTCGCGCTCGATGTAGGTGAGGTCGACGCCCTCGTCGCCCATTTCTCCGCCCGGCATCGACGGCGCCTCGGGCGAGGTCCACAAGCGGGTGCCGGCGATGACCCACGGCCCCAGCTCGACCGCGCTGTTGTGCAGAAAGCCGACGAACGACCGGAAAGGCGCCAGCGTGCGCTCGAGCTTCGAGCGCGAGTCGCCCCACCAGTAGTCGTGGTTGCCCTTGAGCAGCACCTTCTTGCCGGGCCGCGCGTCGAGCCACTTCAGGTCGCCCTCGACCTCGGTGGGGCGGGTGGCCCACGAGATGTCTCCGGCGACGATGATGGCGTCGTCGGCGCCGACCTTCTCGTCCCACGCCTTCTGCAGCGGGCCGGGGTGCCCCGTCCAGCCGAAGCGGTCCATGTCTTTGCCGCGGGTCGAGGGCAGGTGGGTGTCGCCGATGGCGAAGAGCTTCACGGGTTGCACCCCAGGCCGGCTTCGGGCGCGTCGACGTCTTGCTTCGCGCGCACCGCGTCGAGCGCCGCCACGTCGACCGAGTCGCCTTCCCACGACCAGCCCCACACCATCGCCGCCACCTGGCGGGTGAGCTTGGGGTCGGGCGTCACCAGCGCGCGCCGCGGGGTGGGCAGGTTGCTCCAGTACTGGGTGAGCGCGGCCACCACGTCGCTGCAGCCGGTGGGGCAGTTGTAGGCCAGCACCATGTGGCCGTGCTCCAGGTTGTGAATGTACTCGCAGCGGTTCTGCGCGTCGCTCCACACCCGGCACGACAGCCAGCTGGGGCAGTGCGGCCCGCCCGAGGGCGGCTCGTCACCGCTGCCGCACGTCGTCGCGTCGGAGCAGCTGGGCACGTGGTTGTTGGCCAGGCCGGTGCGGTGCGTGAGGCCGCCGTCGTCTGTCTCTTCGCCCATCGCCGGCGGCTTGCACGCGAGCATCGACACGCCCAGCGCCACCACCCCGAGCTGCAGCTTCACCGGCATCAGTTCTCCCGCTTCAGCTCGCGAATCGACTCGGCCGCCTCGTCTTGCCCGCAGTTGCTCAGGCCGTCGGCCGTCTTCTCTTTGGGCGTCTCGGAGAGCAGGCGCAGCGCGTCGATGGCCCCCTTCACCTGCAGCTCGGCGAGCCGGCGCGCGGCGGCGCCGCGAATGCGGCAGTCGGCGGCGCTCAGCGACGTGACGTAGCGCGGGCCCAGCGCCTCGCTCTGGTCTTTTTTGCGCAGCGAGTCGAGCCAGCGCAGCGCGCCCCACTGCCGCTCGCTGCCCGCCTGCAGCGAGAGCCGGTCGAAGTGCGCCTCGAGCAGCCCCTCGGGCACCACCTTGATGAGCGCGCGCAGCTCGACGTCGTCTTCGGCCTTGCCGTAGTCCTCGGCCAGCGCGTCGAGCAGCGCGGGGTGCGCCGACTGCAGCGACTGGTACGGGTTGAGCCGCAGGGTCTCGCGCTTCTTCCGACTCGCGGTGCACCTGGTGCAGCGCGGCGGCCTTGAGCGAGTAGAGCTCGGGCGCCTCCCACGTCGCGTCGGGCAGCGTCTTCTCGATGAGCGACAGGGCTCCTTCGGCGCGGCCCTGGTCGAGCAGCTTCGCGGCGCGCTCGGAGGCGGTGGGGGGAATCATCGCCCAGCCCGCCGGCACCACCAGCAGCAGCGCCGCCGCCACCAGCACGCTGCGCTTCCACTCCGAGGGTATGTCTTGCGCGGCCTTCACGCCCTTGCCCGCCACCGCCACCCAGGCCTGGGTCGCCGCTGCGGCCTTGGCCTGCGCTGCCTTCCACCGCGCGCTCGAGTCTTCACCGAGCGAGCCGCCCGCCGCCGGCACCGGGGTCGCCACCGAGGGCGCCAGCACCCGCCGCGCCGGCGTGCTCACCGACGACTCGTGCGGCTCTTGCGGCCACAGCTCGAGCAGGCGCTGGTACAGCACCTGGGCGTTCGCGGGGCGCAGGTCGGGGTTCTTCTCGAGGCACTGCATCACCAGCGCCACCAGCTTCGGCTCGTTCACCAGCGCGGGCGCCGCCTCGTCGAGGCGCTTGGGCGGCATGTGAATGTGCTGCTTCAAGAAGTCGTTCGAGCCCGGCCCGGGGAAGGGGAACTGACCGGTGAGCAGGCGAAAGGCGAGCACCCCGAAGGCGTAGACGTCGGTGCGTACGTCGAGCGCCTTGCCGGTCACCTGCTCGGGCGCGCAGAACGCCGGAGTGCCGACCACCTGCCCGGGGTGGCTGATGACCGGGCTGGCAGCGAGGCCGGCCGCTTGAGACAGGTCGAACTCGCCCATCTCCATGAGCCGCGCGATGCCGAAGTCGAGCAGTCGCGCCTGCTCGCCACGAAGGCCGGGGCCGATGACGACGTTCTGCGGCTTCATGTCGCGGTGAATGATGCCGCGCTCGTGAATCGCGCCCAGGCCCTCGGCGAGCTGCGTGAGAATCGGTATCGCCCGCGCCGGCGCCATCGGCGCGCTGCGCAGCACCGACTCGAGGGTGTCGCCCTCGGCGAGCTCGAGCACCAGCACGGTGGCTTCGGGGGTGGGCTCGAAGTCGATGACCCGCACCACCGCGGGGTGGTCGACCGTCGAGAGCAGCAGCGCCTCGCGCCGAAAGCGCTCGGCCATGTCGGGGCGCTTGCCCAGGTCGCGCTTGAGCACCTTGAGCGCCACCTGCCGGCCCAGCGACAGCTGCACCGCGAGGTACACCTCGCTCATACCGCCGCCGCCGATGTGACGAAGGACCTTGAAGCGCCCTCCCAGGACGAGCGTATCTGGGCCCATTGACGCACTGCGTATAACCAATGGGGCTCGCCGTTTGCCAGCAGGGTGCAGGGTGGAGGAGCGCCCCGGCGTCACAATCGGTAAGACTGAGCGCCTCAAGCGTGAGCGCCGAGTGGATTCAGGCTGCACTTCCCGAGGGGCTGGCGCTCGAGGTGCTCGACCAGCTGCCGCACCCGGTGGTGGTGAAAGACCGCACGCTGCGCTTCGTGGTGGTGAACCACGCCATGGGGCAGCTGGTGGGGCAGCCGCGCGAGGCGATGCTGGGCAAGAGCGACTTCGACTTCTTTCCCATGAACCAGGCGCAGGCGTTTCGTGCCGCCGACGAGCAGGTCATCGCCACCCGGCAGCCGCTGCAGCTGGCCGAAGAGGTGCTGACCGACGCGCGCGGCGCGAAGCGGGTGCTGGCGACGCGCCGGGTGCCGCTGGCGGGGAGCGACGGCAGCGTGAGCCACGTGCTGCTGCTCATCACCGACGTCACCTGGCTCAAGCTCGCGCAAGAGGCGATGGAGATCGGCAATCGCCACGTCGCGCAGCAGGCGGCGCAGGGCACGGCCGCGCTCGAGGCGGCGCGCGACGAGCTGTTGCGCAAGGAGCGCATCGCGGTGCTGGGGCGGCTGGCGGGCGGGCTGGCGCACCAGATTCGCAACCCGCTGGCGGCGGTGCTCAACGCGGCGGTGCTGCTCAAGCGCCGGCTGGGCGCCGGGGCCGAGCCGGTGATGGCCGAGGCGCTGAAGATTGTCGAAGAAGAGGCGTGGGCGGCCAATCGCATCATCTCCGACGTGGTCGACTTCTCGCGCGTGCGGCAGAGCGAGCCGGTGGAGATTGGGTTGAGCGCGCTGGTCGACGCGGCACTGGCGGCGAACCCACCGCCCCACCCGGTGAAGGTCGTGCGCACGGTGGGGCCGGCCCACGTGTGGGTCGACGAGGCGCAGACGCTGAACGCGCTGGGCAGCCTGGTGCGCAACGCGTACGAGGCGATGAGCACCGGCGGCACGGTGCGCATCGAGGGGCGCGAAGAGGGCCCCTGGGGCGTGCTGGCGCTCGAAGACCAGGGGCCCGGCTTCGCCAGGGAAATCGAGTCGCGCCTGTTCGAGCCGCTCATCTCGACCAAGCCGCTCGGTCTGGGGCTGGGGCTCACCACCGCGCGGCTGCTGCTCGAAGGGCAGGGCGGGCGGCTCAACATCGCGCGGCTGCGCCCGGGCGCCCGCCTCGAGGTGTGGCTGCCGGCGAGGAAGGGCTAGGGGCGTCGGCCTTCGCGCAGCGAGAGCTCGGCGCCACCCTCGTCGCGCAGCAGCGCGGCGGGCAGCACCTTCAGAATGCGCTCGCGCCGCTGGGTGGCCTTGCTCAGCCGGCGGCCCAGCGCGCGGTACTCTTTCAGGCTGGCGACGTCGGCGCGCGCCTCGAGCAGGCGGCGGCGCTCGCTCATCGCCGAAATCTCTTCGTCGGCCAGCACCGGCTGAATGCCCTGGTCTCCGCGATTGTCCGTCCACACCGGCACCGGCTTCACCTTCGTCACGCTCACGCCGTCGGGGCCCGCGGTGACCGTGAGCGACAGCATCAGCCCGTCGCGGCGGGTGTCCATGTCGTCGGCGCCCTGCGACGAGACCAGGTTGCCGAGCGAGTAGGCCACCAGCGCCTCGCGGCCGTCGGCGCGGGTGACCGTCTCGACCGCCTGCAGCACGTGGGGGTGGTTTCCGATGACCGCCACCGCGCCGGCGTCGACGAGCGCGGCAGCGAGGCGGCGGTCGGCCTGCAGCGGCTCCAAGAAGTACTCTTCACCCCAGTGCGGCGTGACGAACACCGCGTCGCACCTCGCGGCGGTCTCGCGCACCTTGCGCAAGAGCTGGCCCTCGCTGATGCCACCGGTCGAGCGGTCGGCCGCGTAGTCGACGATGGGCACGAACGGCGCGGCTTCGTCGGCTTCGTTGTGCAGGCCGTTCATGAAGCGGGTGAAGGCGATGAAGCACAGCTTCAGCCCGTGCTGCTCGAAGCAGAGCGGCTGCCAGGCCTCGCGCTCGGTGGGCGCGGCGCCCACGGCCTTGAGGCCCGCGGCGCGCAGGTGCTTGCGGGTCTGCACGATGCCGTCGAGGTCCTGGTCGCGGGCGTGGTTGTTGGCGAAGGTGGCGATGGTGACGCCGACTGCGGCGAGCGCGCGCGCGAGCGAGGGGCGGGCGTTGAACACCAGCTCGCCGGTGGCCGGCTCGCGCCCCGAGGTGATGGGCGTCTCGAGGTTCACCACCGCCACGTCGGCGCGGCGAAACGCGTCGCTGAGCGGGCCGAACACGTGGTCCCACCCGTCGTGGTTGAGGCTCTTGCCGTCGGGCCCCACCCGGGCGTGGCGGGCCGCGGTCTGCTTCACGCTGGTGTGCGGAATCACGTCGCCGGTGAAGACGAGGTCGACGCTGGCGGTTGGGGCCGCGGCGATGATCAGACACAGCAGCACGGGCCTGTGAGCTTAGATGAGGTCTTTTCGCAGCGCTCGGGAGCCGATGTGGGTAGATTTCCCCCGTGCCGACTCCCAAGCTCGAGAGCCTGTACAAGAAGGTCGGCCCGACGCTCTTTGCGCGTGCGCAGCGGGTGTTGAAAGACGACGCCCAGGCCCAAGAGCTGGTTCAGTTGGTGGTCATCGACCTCTCGCGCCTGGGCGAGCTCGACGACGCCGTGCTGCTCAAGCTGGGCCGCGACCTGCTGAAGAAGAGGCTCGAAGGCCGCGGCACCGCGCTCGACTCCATTTCCAAAACCAAAGAGTGAGCCCTTCGCCAGCGCGTGGCGGCCTGGCCTAAGGTGCCGCCGCGATGCGCCTCTCGGCAGTCCTCTTTCTCCTCGCCGCCTGCGGGCCTCCCCCGCCGCCCGCGCCGACCACCGTTCACACCACCTACCGCGTGCTGGGCGGCCTCTCGATGGGCGCCATCGGCACCGCCGCGCTCGGCTTTCGCCACCCCGAAGCCTTCGACGCCCTCGGCGCGCTGGGCGGCCCGCTCGACGCCGCGCTGCTCTTGCGCACCGTCGACCACTTCCACACCGGCGGCTTTTGCCCGCGCGCCACGCTCGAGGCGAACCTCGCCACCCTCAACGACCCGCGCACCGCCGGCTGCGTGACGCACCCGCCGACCATCAAGTACGAGCACCCGCAAGACTTCAACCACTGGGTCTACACCACCAACGCGCCGTTCAACCGCACCAGCTACGTCGGCCTGTTCACCGACCTCACCCTGGCGTTCGGCAACCTGCTCACCGAGAACGAGGCGTCGACCTTCGCGCCGCCGCGCATCAGCGACGCGTTCGCCCGGTTTCCGCCGCAAGACTTCTGCGCCAACCCCGCGGTGGTGGCAGGCCTGAAGAACCTCGAGTTCAACCCCGACGGAAAATACGACGCCATCACCTTCTGCGACGGAGAGCCGACCACCTTCTTCTGCAACTCCACCCGCGAGGTGGTCGACTTCTGCTCCGACCCGGCGAACCTCGCCAGCCCGCTGCCCGTCTCGGCGCAGGCGGCGTTCGCCGCCGCGGCGTGCGCGAGCCAGGGGGGCGCCTCGGTGGCCACCCGCGAGACGCACCCCGACATCATGCAGAAGGCCGGCGGCCGCACCGACCCGTGCCGCCAGGCCACCGTGCCGGTGCAGGTGGCGCTCGCGTTCGACCTGAACCGCAACGGCCGCCGCGACTTCGGCGAGCCGCTGGTGAACAACGGCGAAGAGCGCTACCAGGACGTGGGTAGAGACGGCTGCCCCGACGCGCGCGAAGACGGCAGCGGCGGGTGCCGCGAGAGCCCAGACCCCGCCGCGGTCGACCCCAACCACGACGACTACGACGCCGACGCGAACCCGCTCGGCACCGAGGGCGACTGGCGCCACGAAGACGGTGAACCGTTCTCGGACGACGGCCTCGACGGCGTGCCGGGCAGCGGCGACTTCGGCGAGAACAACGGCCAGTTCGACATGACCTCGGGCCGCCGCCGGCTCTACGCGCACGACGCGCGCGAGGCGATGGCCACCCTCTCGACGGCGCAGATTGCGCGCCTCAACCTGCTGCTCGATGGCGGCATTCGCGACCTGTTCAACTTCGGGCTCACCGCGCACCAGGTGTACGGCCGGTGGAAGGCGCTGCGGCCCGACGACACCCAGACCTACCGCGACTTTCTCGAGATTCCCGGCATGGCCGACCGCACCGGCACCTCGTACAAGCCGTGGGGCGGGCCGTGGACGCGCGCGCCGCACAACCTCGAGGTGCTGTACGGCAAAGAGACGGTCACCGACGCCGAGCGGCTCACCGGCGACGGCGACCACGTGGGCACCAACAGCCAGGCGGTGAACCGCCTCGCCACGCTGTTCAGCTGGGCCGCCGCGCAGTGGCCGAGCCTCGAGCGGCCGGCGACGCCGCTCACCGGGCAGGGCTACGACGAGCGCGAGCGCTACGAGTGGTACGACTCGGCGGTGCTGGGCGGCAAGCGCGGCTACGGCGTGTTCTTGCCCCCCGGCTACGACGCGCCCGAGAACGCAGCGGCGCGCTACCCGGTGCTGTACCTGCTGCACGGCTACACCGGCGACCCGAAGCAGATTCTGCCCAGCGCGTTTCTCGCCGACACCTTCATGAAAGACAGCGACGCGAAGCTGCGCCCGATGCTCATCGTGGCCCCCAGCGGAGCCTGCTGCTTCATTCAGGCCGGCACCGGCCAGCGCGACTGCCGCGAGACCGACGACGCGGGCAAGCCGCTGGCGGGCCAGTCGGGCTGGCGGCGTGAGTGCGTGGCCGGCAACTTCTTCGTCAGCCAGGTGGGCGCGGCGAAGTACGAAGAGTCGCTCTTCGAGCTGATGCAGCACATCGACTCGAAGTTCCGCACCCTGGCGCCCGCCGACGTGACCGAGCGCTGAGCTTCACCGCCACAGCCGGCGCACCCGCGCGGCGCCCTGGTCGAGCAGCAGCACCGCGTCGGCGCTCGCCGCGACGCCCACCAGCTCGATGAAGCCCGCCGAAGACGTCTCGCCGTCGCGCCAGCCGAACGGCGCGCTGAAGAGCAGGGTCGCAGCACCGCTGGGCGGCTGCGCGTAGAGCGCCGACGCGGTGGTCACCAGCAGCCGCTCGCCGTCGAGGCTCACGTCGGTCACCGTCTGGGGCAACGCCGCGAACGGCGAGTCGATGACCCCGGCGGAGCTCACCCGCCGCACCCGCGCGCCGTCGGCGACGTACAGCACGCCCGCCGAGGCGTCGTACGCGAGCGCGCGCGGCGCCTGCAGCCGGCCCACCCCGGGCGCGCCATCGACGGTGCCGGGCGACCCGGGCGTGCCGCACAGCGTGCTCACCTGTCCGTCGGGCAGCGCGACCCGGCGCACCACGAAGTTGCCCAGGTCGGCGACGAGCACCGCGTCGGCGCCCGCGGCGACGGCGCTCAGCGCCCCGAAGCGCGCGCTCTGCGCGGCACCGTCGAGGTACCCGGCCGCTCCGCTGCCCGCGAGCGTCGACACGGTGCGGGTGGCCAGGTCGACGCGCCGCACCCGGTGGTTGCCGTCGTCGGCGACGAACAGCTGCCGGTTCGCGCCCACCGCCACGTCGCGCGGCGCCGACAGCCGCGCCACCTCGAAGGCGCCGTCGCGGTCGCCCGGGCCGTAGCCGTCGAGCGTGCCCACCAGGGTGCTCACCGTGCCGTCGTCGCTCACCGCTCGCAGCAGGTGGGTGGTGGGCTCGACCACCCAGGCGACCCCGTCGTCGCCGGCGCTCAGGCCCGCGGGGTGAGCCCACCGCGCCTGCGCGCCCTGGCCGTCGACCGACTGCTCGGCGGCGGCGCCTCCGGCGAGGTCGGCGAGCACCGGCGGGCCCGCCGCCGGCGTGGCGCGCACCCGGTCGTTGTCGCTCAGGTACAGCGTGCTGCCGCTGAAGGCGAAGCCGTCGAGCTGCCACAGCGCGGCGCTGACCGGCGGCCCGTTGGCCAGCCCCACCCGCAGGCTGCCGCCCACGGTGCGCGTCGAGCCGAGGCCCGAGAGCGGCGCCGCGCGCACCAGGTGGTTCGCGCCGTCGGCGAACAGCAGCTCGGCCGTTGCGAGCGCCAGCTGCCCGGGCCGCGCCAGCCGGCTGGCGGTGCCGCTGCCTTCGGCATACCCGGCCACGCCCCGGGTCGAGCCGACGAAGGTCGAGCTGCTGCCGGCGACCGGGAGCTTGCGGATGCGATGGGTGCCCGCCTCGCTCACGTAGAGGGTGCCGTCGCCGGCCTGCACCACGTCGGCGGGCGCGTCGAGCTGCACCGCGCTGCGCACTCCATCGGCGCTGCCGGCGCTGCTGCCGGCCACGGTGGTGACCTGGCCGGTGGCGGCCTCGTAGCGGCGAATGCGCGCGTTGCCGGTGTCGGCGATGAGCACGTCTCCATTGGTCAGCAGCCACAGCCCCGAAGGGTGGTCGAAGCGCGCCCCGCCCGGCGAGGGCCCGTCTTGTGCGCCGGGCCCCAAGCCGCCGGCGAGCGTAGTCACCACCCCCGCGGCGAACCGGCGCAGCGCGTGGTTGTCGCGGTCGGTGAAGACCACGCTGCCGTCGGCGGCGGGCTGCGCCTCGATGGGCGAGCACAGCTGCGCCACCCCCACCGCTCCGTCGCGGTCGCCGCACCGGCCGTCGCCGGCGAGGGTCACCACCTGGCCAAAGGGGTCGATGCGCCGCAGCGCGTGGTTGGCGGTGTCGGCGACGTAGAGGTTGCCGGCGGCGTCGGCGTTCAAGAAGTGCGGCGCGGCGAAGCGGGCCTGGGCGCCCTGCCCATCGGCCAGCGCGGGCGGCCCGGCCCCCGCGAGCGTGTAGAGGCAGCCCGCCACGTCGTCGACCACGCCGTTGCAGTCGTTGTCGGCGCCGTCGCACACCTCGGCAGCAGGAGCGGAGACGCAGCGCGGGTCTTTCGGCCGGCACACCCCGCGCACGCACGCGTCGGTGGCGCGGCAGGCGTGCTCGGCGTCGCACGCCTTGAGGTCGCCCGGGTCGGGGTGCACCGCGCAGCCCAGCCACAGCACCCACGCGGCGCCCCACGCTCGCCTCATGCGCTGCGGCACCGCCTCCGTCGCGTCGAGCCCAGCAGCGCGCCGAACGCCAGCGCCAGACCTGCGCCGGGCCGCGAGGCGCAGCCGCAGCCCACCGAGGCCTCGAGCGGGCGGCCCCCATCGACCGCGGCGTCGGGGCCCACGGTGGTCGACGCGGGGGTGGGGTCGACGTTACCGGCGCGGTCGACCGCCCGCACCTCGAGCGTGCCCACCGCGGCCGCCGTATAGGGCGGTCGGCACGCCACCCACGCGCCGCCGTCGAAGCGGCACTCGAAGGTGGCGTCGGGGTCGTCAGACGTGAAGCCCACCGCGGGGCGCTGCGAGAGGTCGAGCGCGGTGTCGGGCGGGGTGGCGTCGCGCCCCAGGCGGTAGTGGTCTTCAATCTCGTCGAGCCGCAGCGCGCGCCCGTAGAGGGCGGTCTCGTCGAGCGCGCCGTCGAGAAAGCGCGCCGACTGGCTGAGCGCCTTGGCCTGCCGCCCCAGCTGCAGCTGCCGGGCAGGCGCCCAGAAGATGGGCGAGCTCCACGCCGTCGACGCCTCTTCAGTGCCGTCGACGTACAGCCGCACCCGGGCGTCGACGGGGTCGTAGCTGGCCGCCAGGTGATGCCAGGTGTTCAGCGGCAGCGAGGTGGTGCCGGTGACGTCGATGGAGCTCCCCCCCGACGCGGCGAGGGTGATGCCGCCCTGGTCGGCGGCGCTGATGCCGAGCAGAAAGCCGTCGTTCAGGTCGTCGAGCGAGTCGGTCACCAGCGTGTGGTAGTGGCCCGACGCCTTGCTCGAGCGAATCAGCACCCAGGTCTCGACGGTGAGTGCGGTGGGGGTGCCGAGCCTCACCGGGTCGAGCACCACCGCGTCGTCGACGCCGTCGAACCCGAGCGCCCGCGAGCTGCCCGAGGCCAGCGCGCCGGCGACGCCGAAGGTGGGCCCGCCGACCGCGGTGCCGGGGTTGTTGCCCCGCGCGTCGGTCACTGGCCCGCTGGCGTCGTCGCACGGCCAGTAGGCGAGCAGGCCGGGGCTGGCCAGAATGACGTCGCGGTACCCGGCCTGCGCAGTGGCCGCGAACGCGAGCGCTGCGCAGGTGGCGACACGCACCATGGCGCGGGACTCTAACTGCTAGGGCCGGAACTGGGCACCGCCAACCACGGCGCCCCCCTTGTAGCTGCCGTGGTGCCGGCCGGTGGCGTCGAACGCGGTGGTGCCCGAGGTCTCGTTGAGGCGCCAGTACCCGACCAGGGTCGACTCCGAGAGCACGGCGGCGTCGTAGTTGCCGGTGCGCGCGGCGTAGTGCGCCGCGATGCGCGCCGGCGGCAGCGGCGCCGAATAGATGGCGACCCGCGCCACCGAGCCCTGGAAGAAGCTGTTGAAGTCGCGGGTGCCGATGCGCAGCGGCGAAGAGGTGTTCTGCGGCCTGATGGAGTAGCCCGAGAGCAGGTCCGAGTCGCGCAGCGCGCCGTTCTTGTAGATGCGCAGGGTGGTCTGGTCGATGGTGCCCACCACGTGAATCCACTCGCCGACCTTCACCGGGTCCTGGAAGTAGCTGCCCGCGCCCAGGCCGCCCGACGGGTTGAAGTGGTAGAAGCTGATGCGGTTGTCGCGGCTCTCGGCGTTGCCCGCCTGGTACATGCGGGTGGTCCACTCGTGGGCGCCCGCCTCGCCCTTGCCCATCCAGTGCACGTAGCCCGAGCCCTCGCGGTGCGACATCGAGAGCGAGTCGGGGCGAACCCACGCTTCGATGGTGAGCCCGCCGTGGGTGACCTGCGAGTAGGCGTCATCGTCGCCAATCTCGACGTACGCGGTCGAGCCGTTGAACACCGGCGCCGCGGTGCCCGCGCTGCCGGCGCCACCGCCAATTCCGCCGCCAATGCCGCCGGCGGTACCGCCGCCGGTACCGCCGCCGGTGGTCGCCTCGCCGCGCACCCTCACCTCGGTGATGCTGGCCCAGTCGTTCTCGAGGTTGCCGTTCACCGTCACCCTCACGTAGCGGCCGGTGGCGCCAACCGGCAGCAGCGTGGTCCGCAGCCGCGTGGTGGTACCGCTGCTGGTCTCCGAGGTGAGCGGAGCGAACGTCTGACCGTCGGCTGACGCCGAGAGCGCGAAGGTGCTCTTGCGCACGTCGCCGCGGTACCAGGCGATGGAGACGCCGCACAGCGGCTGGCGTGAGCCCAGGTCGACGGTGAGCGTCGAGCCTTTGCCCAGCGCCGACCACCGGGTGTTGCGGTCGCCGTCGAGCACGTTGGCGGCGACGTTGCCGTCGTCGCTCGAGGCCGTTACCGCGCGCACCGCCAGCGCGGCGCCGCACGCCACCAGGCTCTCGTCATCGGCGGCGAGCTCGTCTTCCATCGGGCCGCAAGCCGACACGGCCGCGCAGAGGGCCACTGCGACGCTGCTGAACAGGCGACTCCAGGTGATTTTCATGGTGCTCCTCCAGGGGGTGGCGGCTCCTTGAGCAACCGCCATGCCTGTCGCGAACGGGAGGAAGGCGTCGCGGTTGAGCGCGGTTGGCGGGCCGTCGGGCTGTGAAAGTCGCAACTCCAGTTGCGACTGGGTGGCGCGGGCGTGCGCTAACATCAAGGCCAGGCGATGGAGGTGCGCTTCGGAAAGTACGTGTTCGTGCGCTCGCTCGGCGTGGGAGGCATGGGCGAGGTCTTCCTGGCGCGCGAGGTGGGCCTGGGCGACTTCCAGCGCTTCGTGGCGGTGAAGCAGATTCTCCCCCACCTGGCGTCAGACGCGCGGTTCCTGCAGATGTTCTTGAACGAGGCGCGGGTGGCGGCGCGGCTCAACCACCCCAACCTGGTGCACCTGTTCGAGCTGGGCGAGGCCGACGGCACGTTCTACCAGGCGATGGAGTACGTGCACGGCCGCAGCGCGCGCGCCCTGCACCACGAGCTGATGCGGGTGGGCCGGCCGCTCGACCCGCTGCTCGCCGCGCACCTCGGCGCGCAGGTGCTCCACGGGTTGCACCACGCCCACACCCTGCTGCTGCCCGACGGGTCGAACGCCGCCATCGTGCACCGCGACGTCAGCGCCGACAACGTGCTGGTGGCCGCCGACGGGCAGGTGAAGCTGCTCGACTTCGGCGTGGCCAAGGCGCTCGCCGACGAAGGCACCCGCTCGGGCACCATCAAGGGGAAGTGGCGCTACACCGCGCCCGAAATTTTTCTCGGGCACCCCGCCACACCGCAGAGCGACCTCTACGGAGTGGGGGTGATGCTCTACGAGTTGCTCACCGGGCGGCCGCCGTTCTCGGGGCCCACCGACGCCGCGCTGATGCACGCGGTGCTGCATGACGCGCTCGCCCCGGTGCAGCGCTTCAGACCCGAGGTGCCGCCCGCGCTGGCCCAGGTGGTGGAGCAGGCGATGGCGCGCTCGCCCGAGCAGCGCTTCGCTTCGGCCCGGCAGATGGCGCTGGCGCTCGACGCGCTCTCGCCGGGCACCGACGCGCAAGGAGCGCTGGCGGGCCTGCTGCGCGAGCACTTTCCCGACCTCGCCGACGCCGCTGCGTTCGTGGCCCAGGCGCCGCACCGCACCGCCGAGCTATCGGCGCCGGGGAAGGCGCCCGCGCTGGCCCGCACCATCGACGAGTCGGCGACGGTGACCGAGCGCGCGCCGCGCCCGCGACGGTGGGGCCGTGGCGTGGCGCTCGCCGCGGGGCTGGCGCTGCTCGGCGTGGGCACCGGAGCGCTGGTGCTGCGGCCGTCGCAGCCGGCGACGAAGAGCGAGGTGGTGAAGAGCGAGGTGCCGCCATCGCCGGTCGTACCGGTCGCGGCGGTGGAGCCGCCCTCTCCTGCGCCGCCGCCTGCCGCGAGGCCTGCGCGCGGTGCCGCGCGTGCCACCCGAGCCGCTCAGTCGAGCGGGCTCATCGACCTGCAGGTGGTGCCGTGGGCCGAGGTGTTCGAGGGCGGGCGCAGCCTGGGCATCACTCCGCTCGACCCGCTGACGGTCGCGCCGGGTAGCCACCGCCTGGTGCTGCGCAACTCAGAGCTGGGCATCGAGCGGTCGGTGGTGGTCGAGGTGAGCGCGGGCCGCACCTCGCCGGTACGCATCAATCTTCAATCGCTGACCGGGCCGAAGAAGTAGAGCAGCGCGGCGGCGGCGAGCGAGGCGGCGGCGACGCCGTACGCGACGTTGGCGCCCACCGCGAGCCCGCGCGAGCGCGCCGCGGCGGCGAGGCTTTCGGACTGAAAGTGCTGCGCGAACGACTCGGTCTCGGCCTGGTTGGCCAGCAGCCCGAGCACCAGGCCGGTGCTCGCGGTCAGCGCAGAGAAGCCCAGCGCGAGCCGGGGCCAGAGCTGCGAGCGGGCGGCTGGGCGCGACGAGAGCGTGGGCGGCGCCGCAGCGGGAAGAGGCGGAGCACGCTCGGCCGGGCGCGCCTCGGCAGCCAGAGCGGGCTCGGGCGGTGCCTTCGCGGGGGCGGCGGGAGCGTGCAGCGCGCGCACGCTCTCGAACAGCGCCACCACCTTGGGGCTGGTGTGAGGCGGCAGCTCGAGGGCGGGGTCGAGCGAGAGCGCCTCGTCGAAGTGGCGCTCGGCGGTGGCGACGTGGCGGCGCTGGTGCTCGCACAGCCCCATCCACACGTGGGTCTGGGCGCGCTCGGCCGAGTCGGAGGGAGGCTCGGCCATCAGCGGCGCGAGCGCGGCGACACAGCGGTCGAAGTCGAGGGCCTCGTAGGCGGCGCGAGCCTCATCGAGCGCGGCGGGGGCGGCAGCGAGCGTGGCCATCACCACCGCGGCGAGGCTCACTCGTCTTCTCTCGCGGTCTGCCCGTGCTTCTTGAGCAGCTGGCGCACGTAGAACGGGCTGATGCCGGCGGCGGCGGCCATCTTCGAGACCCGACCGTCGAAGCGGGTGATGAGCGACTGCAGGTAATCGCGGGTGAAGCGGTCGACCAGCTGCTCCTTGGCGGCCTTGTAGGGCAGCTCTCGCGCGGGCGCGGCAGCAGCGCTCGCGTCGCCGAAGTCGACGCCGGCCAGCGCGCGCTCGAGCGCGTTGTGCAGCTCGCGCACGTTGCCGGGCCAGCGGTGCGCGTGGGCGAAGCGCCAGAACGACTCGGGCAGCGGGTGGCCGCTTTGACCCAGGCGCGCGAGCAGGTGCTCGACCAGCACCGGCAGGTCTTCGAGGCGCTCGCGCAGCGGCGGCACCTTGAGCGGTATCACCGCGAGCCGGTAGTAGAGGTCTTCGCGAAAGGTGCCGGCGGCGACCCGCGACTCGAGGCTCTGGTGGGTGGCGGCGATGACCCGCACGTCGACGCTGAGGTCGAGGTCTCCACCGACCGGGCGCACCGTGCCGGCCTCGAGGGCGCGCAGCAGCTTGGGCTGCAGCGGAAGCGGCAGCTCACCCACCTCGTCGAGGAACAAAGTGCCGCCGTCGGCGCGCTCGAAGGCGCCCTTGCGCGCGCCGCTGGCGCCGGTGAACGCGCCGGCGGCGTGGCCGAACAGGTCGCTCTCGACCAGCGAGGCGGTGAGCGCGGCGCAGTCGAGCACCAGGTACGGGCCGCGCGCGCGGTTCGAGGCGCCGTGCAGCCCGCGGGCGAGCACGTCTTTGCCGGTGCCGGTCTCGGCCTCGAGCAGCACCGGAGAGTCTGAGCGCGCCACCCGCTCGAGCACGCCGAACAGCCGCTGCATCGCAGGGCCCGCACCGACCGCCTCGCCGAACGAGGTGCGGGGCTGCGAGACCCCGTGGTTCTCTTCGGCGACGGTGATGCGCAGCGACGTCTTACCGACCTTGAGCGAGGCTTCGCCGTCGACGATGCACTCGGAGATGCGAGCCCCGGCGAGCAGGGTGCCGTTGGTCGAGCCGAGGTCTTTGATCAGCACCCCGTCGGGGCGCGCGCGCAGCTCGACGTGGAAGCGTGAGACCGCGCCGTCGCTCAGGCGCAGGCCCACGCCCTCGCTCGAGCCCACCACGCAGGTGCCTTCGATGGCCAGCTGCACCCCGGCCTGCGGGCCGTCTTGCACCACCAGCAGGTAGCGGCGCGCGGTGAGCTGACCGGTCTTGGGGTCGAGGCGCAGCAGCGCCCCCGCGGGCACCAGGCGATCGGTCGAGGGCGAGGCTTGAGGCATTCGGCGCGCGCAGCATACCAGCCGGGGGGGGGAGGCTTTACGGGGTGGGTTGCGTGGGTGAGCGAGGGCTGGGTAAGGAGGTCAGCCATGGGCGGGGAGACCACGTGACGCGCAGGCTGCAGCGACGGGCGGGCGCTGAGCGCCCCGCGGCAGCCCGCGGCGCCGAGCGGCCGGGCGGCGTGGCGAAGCCCGCGAGTGAGGCCGCGCCGGCACCCCAGGCCTTCGACGACCACCCGCTGCGGCACAACCCGTACTCGTTCGACGCCGCCGGCCAGCGGCCGCCGAGCGCCGAGCGGCTGCGCAGCTTCGAGCGGCCGGGGCTGAGGGCCGGCAGCGACCTGGGCTTCGAGGTGCGCGAGGTGGGGCAGCCCGCGCCTTCGCGCCCGCGCGACGCGCTGCTGGCGAGCGTCGCCCAGCACCCGCATCGCGAGGGCGCCATCGCCGCCGGGGTGCCCTCGGTGGCCGAGCTGTTCCCTCCGCTGTCTGACTTCGCGGCCGCGCGCTCGGCCAGCGATGCGGCGCTGGGCGCGTTCGAGGTGCAGCGGGCCGACGGCACCGCTCGCACCCGGCTGCTCGAGCGCATCGGCGCGGCGCCGTTCAGCGACCTGCAGCGCGAGCGGGTGCTCGACTGCTTCGCCGAGTTCCACCACGCGCTCGGCCTGCGTGACTTCGACCGCGGCAGCAGCGACGTGAACTGGAAGCACATCTGCGCCGAGGCCGCGCAGGTGCTCGACGCGTGCGAGCTGCGCGGCCTGTCGCCCGACGCGACCGAAGACGCGCTGCTCGCCTCGCTGTTCTCGGACGCGGTGAAGTTCCCCTCGACGCTGCTGACCCACAACATCGACGGGGCGGTCGGCGCGTACCACGTGCTGGCCCGGCGGCACTTCGACCTGAGCCAGCCGGCCCAGCGCGACCGGCTCGCCGGCATCGTGGCGGCCACCAAGGAGCACCAGATTTCTCCTCCGGGCTTCATGGCGATGATCGCGGGCTTCAACCTCGAGCGCGTCGCGCCCGGCGACCCGCGCGTCGAGCCGGTGCGGGCGAAGCTCGCCGACCCGCTGAACCCGCGCTGGGTCGAGCTCGACGGTGCCGGTGCGGCGCGCATCGCCTTCACGCCCGACGAGCGAGCGCTGTTGCAGCGCATCGGCATCGACGAGTGGCCGGTGCCCGACCCGCGCACGCCGTGGTTCGAGGCGTCGTCGGCGGTCATCGCCGGCGACTCCATCGTGAACTACGCCATGCCCGAAGGAGTGGGGAAGATCGTCGCCATCAGCGGCCCGGGCACCGCGTTCGAGGCGCCGACGGTGTTCGACGCCGTCTTCTCGTGCGGGGTGTCGTTTCTCGACGCGCGGCGGGTGATTCGCCCCGAGCTCGAGGGCCAGTACGCGGCCGCGGCCGAGGGCACCCGCGAGGTCATCTCTGCGGCGGTCGACCGCCTGGGCCGCGAGCTGGCCGGCGGGGCGCTCACGTTCTCGCGCGACGCGCTCGCTGCGATTGCCGCCCAGGAGCACGTCGACCTGCAGCAGCTCGAGACCGCCGAGGCGCCGGGCGGCGGCGACGTGCGCGTGCAGGTGCCCTCGCGCGACCTGGGGCACATTCCCTTCTTCTCGGCGCCGCTCGACACCGCCACCCACGACGCGCACTACGAGTTCGCGAAGCTGATTCGCCGGCGGCTGGCCGACCTGCTCCGCGACCACTTCAGCTGGTACGCGGCGGGAGAGCGGTCATGAGCGCCGCGACGCTCGACGACGCGCAGCTGCTCGCGCGCTACCGCGAGCTCGGCGCGGCGCTGCGCCTGGTGGCGGGCGGCGGCTTCGACCCGGTCGCGGGGGGCATCGAGCTGTTGCGCGAGCTCGAGGCCGAGCTGCGCCGCCGCGGGCTGAACCCCGCCGACGCCGTGTCTGATGCCGACCCGTTCGGCGCGCGCGCGCTCGCAGCCCGTCAGCGCGGGCGCTGACCGCTCACGAGCGGGGGAGCTCGGCGGCCGGCGCGCGCTTGCCCTTGAGCCGCTTCGCGTCGCGGTGCACCGAGGCCGGGTACACCCGGTAGGGTTCGAGCGCCTCGGGCGTCTTGCGCAGCGAGGCGAACTTGGTGGGCCCCATGTTGTAGGCCATCAGCGCCGCGTCGATGGAGTGGAAGCGGTCGTGCAGCTGCCGCACGTAGCGCACGCCGAGCATCACGCACCGCGCCGGGTCTCGCTCGACGACCTGCTCCGACATCGGCCAGTGGTTCCGCTCCATCAGGTACTGCAGCGTCTTGGGCTGAATCTGCATCAGCCCGCGCGCATCGGCGCTCGAGACCACCTCGTGCCGGAAGTCGGACTCGGTGTCGATGATGCCGAGAATCAAGAAGGGGTCGTAGCCGGCGCGCGCCGACTCTTCGACGATGGCGGTGGCGATGGCGCGCCGCTCGCTCTCGCCGAACTTGCCGCGCGCTTCGAGCACCGCCTCGACCCGCGCGTACTGCTCCCTCAGCTGAGTGGTGTCGGCCGTCGTGCCGTACTGCCCGCCGCCCGCCACCAGCATCCCCCACACCACCGCAGTCACCCCGAACGCCGCCATCCCGCCGCCTCCCACCGATTTGAGTAAGGGGGGCGCCCACGGGCCGCTGACTGTCACCGCGGGCGGGCGTTGCTACGAGTTCGTGCTGCCTCGGAATGGGAAGATCTCGAAATGGCGAAGCCGCGATCGGCCGTTTCTACCAGCGCGGGCCAGGGGTAAGCGGCGTTTACCCGGGCGCCCTGGTTCCCGCGCTTCGTTCTCTCGTAAATCAATGCAAATGCCCCCCTCGCGTGTGACGGGCTCACCCAACCCGTCGAACTCACGAAGCTCTATTCACATCGACCCGGTTCCTCCTGCTCCTGCTCCGAAGAAGGAGATCGACCACTTTCACCCGACGCACGGCGGAGGAGGCGGAACCGTCAGCATGCCCCGCCGGGAGCACCCGACCACTTCGCCCGGTCTGGAGGCCGCGCGTCAGCGGCTGGAGGCGCTCAAAGCCACCGCGCCGACGCGCACCGACTTCGCCGGCTACGGGGGAGACATCGCCTACCGGCAGGCCGTCGCGCTGCACAACGACGAGGTGCGGCTGGCGCAGCGAGAGACGCAGTACGAGAAGCTCAAGCTCAGAGAGCCGCATCGCGGCGACTACGCCAGCGACGCGCAGTTCGACAAGGCGAAGGCGCGGTACGAGTCAGAGCTCGCGCCGTATCAGGAAGAGCTGGGCCCGGTGCTGCTCGAGCGGTACGAGCAGCAGTCGGCGGCCGCCTCGCCGACCGCGGCAAAGCTCATCGCCCAGGCGCAGAAGCTGGGCGTGCCGGTGACCGTGCTGTCGGACGAAGAGTTCCAGCGGCGCTTCCCCGGTACCGGTGGGGTCACCACCGGTGAAGGGGTGTTCGTGCCGGCCTCGGCGCTGGAGCAGAAGACGGGCGCCCTCGAGCACGAGCTGATGCACGGAATTCTCGGGCACCACGAAGCGCTCTTCGACACCCAGCTTCCGCTGCAGACCCGCATCGACAAGGCCCGCGCGCTGTTCGAAGAGATGGGGCTCGACCCGCAAGACGGCGAGCGCCTGGTGCGCGTCACCGACGGGTGGGGTGGCGGCGGCGATGCCGAGCACGTGCAGACCTACGTCGACGGCGTCGCCATCGCGCGCGAGAAGGCCGGGGTGCCGCCGCTCACCGCCGCCGAGAAAGACGAGCTCTACGCCGAGGCCGCCAAGCGCGAGGCGGCGCTGGACATTCAGCGCGGGCTGCTCGACGGCATCGAGAAGGCGTCGCCCCAAGAGCAGGCCCGGCTGCTCGACGAAGCCGAGAAGCAGTGGGCGCGCACGGCTCAGGGCCGCGCCAACCCGCCCTCAGGCGGCACGGTGGAAGAGCGCCTGAAGAGCCTCACCGCCATTCTCGCGGCCGCGGCGAGCGAAGACCGGCTGCAGAAGTTTCAGCCGCTCGAAGTGAAGCTGCCGCGCTGAGGCGTTCAGCGCACGCGCACCTTGGCCGGCAGCGGGGCGACCTCATCGCGCTCGGGCTCGGCCACTCGTGGGGCGGCGACCTCTTCCGGCTCGAAGTCGGGCTCCATCGCCGCGAGCAGGCCGCACAGCACCGCGGTGAGCGTCATCGGGGCGCCCACCACGAGTGAGAAGAAGCCCAGGTGGTCGGTGGTCACGCTGCTGACCGCCGCGACCGCCAAAGGGAAGAAGAACGACCACCCCAGCGGGCGGAGCAGCTTGCGCGGCTGGCTGTGGTGGCCGCCGATGGCGGTGACCATCGCGAGCACTCCGTGGCCGAGCGAGACCAGCAGGGCTGCTCCGGCGCCGAGGCCCTTCAGGCCGGTGCCCGACGCGCCCATCACGAGCAGCAGCGACAGCAGCGATGACCACAGCACCGAGATGAGCCCCATGCACGCGGTGAGCGTGCGCAGCGCGAGCTGATCTCCCGAAGGCTTAACGTGACGGTGGTAGTCGAGGTCCTCGGGCGTCACCTGCAGCGCATGGGGAAAGCCGAGCGCGAGCAGCCGGTCGACGAGGCGCCAGCGCACCGTGACTCCGCGCGAGTCGCGCAGCTCGTGCAGGTTGGTCAGCTCGAGCGTGCGGCAGATGAGCTCGGTCAGCTCGGCCGAGGCGGGCGCCGCGCCGAGCTGGGCCACCAGCCGGTCGGCCACCTTGGGGCTCGGCAGGGAGGCGAGCTCACGAATGGCGAAGCGCAGCTCTTCCACGGTCGATGACCCTCAACCCCCATCGGGTTGCAAGTGTTCCTCCTCGAGTGACTGTATCGGAAGGGCGGGGCACGGTTGCGCCGGCTGAGCGGAGAGCTGCGCAAGGCGCTGACTTGAAGTTGCCCGCCTGCCCCCAGGTGCGCTCTGTTTCGCCGCCATGCTCGAGCCCATCTCTCCCCAGCGGGTCATCGCCGATCTCAACGCGCTGCGTGCCCTCACCGAAGACGAGCGCGGCGCCCAGCGCGTGGCGTGGGGCCCGGTGTGGCGCAAGACGCGCGAGTGGTTCACCGCCAAGGTGAAGACGGAGCTCGGCCTCGAGGTCGCGCGCGACGGCGCCGCCAACGCGTGGGCGACGCTGAAGGGTGAATCGGCCCGCGGCATCGTGCTGGGCTCGCACCTCGACTCGGTGCCCGGCGGCGGCTGGCTCGACGGCTGTCTGGGCGTGCTCGCCGGCCTCGAGGTGCTGCGCCGGTATGCCGCGGCGGGCAAGCCGCCGCCCGTCACGCTGCACCTGGTCGACTGGGCCGACGAAGAGGGCGCGCGCTTCGGCCGCAGCCTCACCGGCTCGGCGGCGTCGGCCGGCGCGCTCGACCCGCACGGCGAGCTCGCCCACCTCACCGACCGCGCCGGAGTGAAGCTGCCCGACGCGCTGGCCGAGAACGGCGTCACCCTCGACGGCATGAACACCGCCCGCGCCTGGTTCGACGCGCTGGGAGCCGAGGCGTACCTCGAGCTGCACATCGAGCAGGGCCCGGTGCTGCAGGCGGCGAAGAAGCAGGTGGGCGTGGTGCTGGGCACCATGGGCGTCGAGCGGTACAGCCTGAAGTTCATCGGCCAGGCCGCCCACTCGGGCGCCGCTCCGCTGCACCTGCGGCAAGACGCGTTTCTGGCGGCCGCCGAGTTCGCGCTCGGCGCGCAGGCCGTGGCGGTGAAGCTGTCGGGCAAGACGCCGCGCACCCGGGTGGTGGCGACGTGCGGGGTGGTGAAGGTCGAGCCGAACTTCGTCACCGCGGTGCCGGGGCGCACCGAAATCTCCATCGACCTGCGCGCGCTCGACGCGAGGGTGCTGGCCAAGATGCTCGCCGGCGCGAAGAAGGTCTCGCAGGCGGCGGCGAAGCACCACCGGGTGAAGGTCGAGTGGAGCCAGCTGCAGCGCATCACGCCCCGCATCTTCGACCCCACGCTCACCCGCTTCGTCACCGAGGCGGTGAAAGAGGCGACCGGCAGCGCGTTCGAGCTGCCCTCGGGGCCGCTGCACGACGCCGCCGAGATGGCCGCGGTGGTGCCGACCGCGATGGTGTTCGCCGAGTCGTCGCCCGGCGTCTCGCACACCCGCATCGAAGACACTCCGGTGAGGTCGCTCGAGAAGTCGATTCGCGCGTTCTCGAGCCTGGTCGACAAGACCGTCGCGCACCTGGCCGCCGGCAGGCAGCTGGGGGCGTCGCGCCGCCGCGCCGCCTGAGCGACCGCTACAGCTTGTCGAACCCTGCTGTCGCTCGCCGAAGGCTCAGGCGCAGATACTCCCTCGTACGGGTACGCACGCTCTGCTGCTTGAAGCATGGAGTATGCGGCGCTGCGCCTTCCAGCTGCGTCAGCACCCATTCGACTTCGGCCTTCGGCCTTCGCTCAGGGTGAGCGTTCTCTACAGCTTGTCGAGCTCGCGCTGCACCGCGGCGGCGTCGCCGCTGCGGCCCTCGAAGTTCAAGCAGCGCAGCTTCGACGACAGCACGCTGCGGCGCAGGTTGAAGCTCTCGCCGCGCGGCACCGCCTCGGTGAGCCAGGCGTCGGCCTGCGCCAGCGCGTCGGTGCACTGCCGGCGCTCGACCAGCCTGACGATTTCATCTGCCCGCTGCAGCCGCGACGCGGGGCGAAACGCGTTCTTGATGCGGTTCACCTCGCGCTCGATGCGGGCCTTGAGCGAGGTGTCTTCTTCTTCGCTGGTGGTCGGCCCGGTGTCGCGCGCGGCGGTGGGCGCCTGCGGCGGCGGCTGCACCTCGGGCGGCTGCGGCGCGGGCACCGGCGGAGGCTGCAGCACCGGCGCGTCTTTGAGGTTCGAGGGCGTGCCCCACTCGTCGGGGCTCGACGCGTGCTCGGGCTCGTTGGTCGCCACCTCGGGCTGCTTCGCCGGCTCGACCCGAGCGGGCTCGGCAGGCTGCGCCACCGGCGGCGAGACCGCCTGCGGCTCGGAGGGAATCTCGGGGGTCTCGTCGGCCGAAGGCCGCTTCGCCGCCTGGGGCTCGGTGCGGCGCGGCGGAGCGGGCGGGCGCGGCCTGGGCAGCTCGTCGGCCTGGGCCCACTGCTGCCGCTCGAGCTTGCCGCCGCAATACTCGACCGCCTGGCCCGCGCGCACCGGCACCTTCTCACCGCCCGGAGCGCGCACCTCGACCTCGCCCTCTTGCACGCCCACCAGGGTGTGGTCGGCGTCGCGGCTGACGATGAACTCGGTGCCCACGTCGAAAATCTCGAGCTCGCCGGCGCGCACCTTCAGCTCGCGCGACGGGTCGTGGCGGGCCAGCACCTTCATCGAGCCCCGGTCGACGTCGAGCGTCACCGCGCGGTCTTCGAGCTTCGCCAGCTGCACCTGCGACGAGCCGTCGAGCCCGATCTGGCTGCCGTCGGGCAGCGCCATGATCAACGAGCCGCCCTTGGCGGTCGCCACCGTGCTGCCCTCGCTCACCTGCTGCGACTGCTTGAGCGCGCCCGAGCCCGAGCGCGCGTTCTTGGTCGACTTCACCTGCGCCAGCACCTTCTTCGCAGGCAGCGCCTGGGGCGCCTCGTTCATCGGCGGCGGGGTCGGCGTCGCCGGCGCGTCGCGCTTCGCGATCGGCGAGGGCTGCGGCTCGCCCGGCACCGGGCCGATGGCGCGGTAGGCGAAGAACGCCATCAGCGCCGCGGCGGCCGGAGCCAGCACCCAGTTGGGCGAGAAGTTGAAGGGCCACCACGCGCCGTACCACTGCGCGCGCCGCGCCTGCTTCTCGGCGGCCTTGCGCAGCACGTTGCCGATGCGCTTCGCCGAATCGTCCGACAGCGGCGCCGGCCCAGGCGGCTCGACGAGCGCGCTCTGCGCCAGCTTGATGTTGCCGAGCTCGAGGCGGCAGTCGGGGCACAGTTGCAGGTGGGCGTAGTCGTCACCCTCGGGCGGAACCCGCGCCGCTTCCCACAGCGCCTCGGGCGTCAGGTGCTCGCTCACAGCGCTTCCTCTTTCTTCAGCTTCAGCACCGCCGCGGTGAAGTCGACGCGCGCGCGGTTGAGCCGGCTGCGCACGGTGTTCACCGGGCAATCGACCAGCTCGGAAATCTCTTCGGGCTTGAGGCCGAGCAGCTCGTGGTACACGAACACGTCGGCCTTCTCGGGCGAGAGCTGCGAGAGCGCGCGCTGCGCCATGCCGTGGGCCTGCTTCACCTGCGCGGCGCGCTCGGGGCTGTGCTCGATGGGGGCTTCGGTCTGCGGCAGCTCGTCGGTCGGGTCTTCGGGGCGCCGGCGCTTGCTGCGCAGGTGCATCAGCCCCACGTTCACGCAGACCCGGTGCAGGAAGGTGGTGGTGCGCGCGTCGCCGCGGTAGCCCTTCAGCGCCTTGAGCAGCTGGAGATACGACTCTTGCAGCAGGTCTTCGAGGTCGGGGCTGTTGCCCACCACCCGGTAGAGCACCCGCCACGCCATCTCGCGGGTGCGCTCGTACAGCTGGGTGAACGCACGTGCCTCTCCGTCGCGCGCCGCTTCGGCCAGCGCGCGGAGCGGGTCAGCCGTGAGAGTCGCGGTCTCGACGTTCATCCGCGGGAGGGTCAGTGCAAACACCGTCATTTCCTCGAGTTGGTTGCCACCCCGAGGAGAAACGATCCGACGGTGGTCGAATCAGGTGGCCCCTTTCAGCCACCCCCCGAAGTCCTCGGGTTCAATGAAGAAATCTGGCAGGGGCTCGACGCCCGGCACGGCCATGTATTTCGACAGGTCGCTGACTCCCTCGGCCTTGAGCACGTCGTCATCGATGAGGAAATGGCCGGTGTGGGTGCGAAAGTCCTTGTTGAAGATGGCGTAGGCCGCGTCGCCCATGATTTCGACCTTGCGGCTCTGGCGCATGGTGTCGTCGCCGCCGAGCATGTTCTGCACCGCGGCGGTGGCGATGACGGTGCGCGGCCACAGCGAGTTCACCGCGACCTGGCCCTTGAGCTCTTCGGCCATGCCCAGGGTGCACATCGACATGCCCATCTTCGCGATGGTGTACGCGACGTGACCGGCGAACCACTTCGCCTTCATGTTGAGGGGCGGCCCGAGGTTCAAGATGTGCGGGTTCTTGCCCTTCACCAGGTGGGGGATGCACGCCTGGCTGACGACGAACGTTCCGCGCGCGTTGATGCCGTTCATCAGGTCGTAGCGCTTCATGGGGGTCGACAGGGTGTCCGTCAACCCGATCGCGCTGGCGTTGTTCACGCAGATGTCGATGCCGCCGAAGGTCTCGACGGTCTTCTGCACCGCCGCGTAGACCTGATCTTCGTAGCGAATGTCGCAGACCAGCGGCAGCGCCTTGCCGCCCGCCGCTTCGATCTCTTTCGCCGCGGTGAAGATGGTGCCGGGCAGCTTGGGGTGCGGCTCGGCCGTCTTCGCCGCGATGGCGACCTTCGCGCCGTCTTTCGCCGCGCGCAGCGCGATGGCCAGGCCGATGCCGCGGCTGGCGCCGCTGATGAACAGCACCCGGTCTTTGAGGCCGCTCATGACTTCCCCATCGCCGAGGGCAGCTTCTTCGCCGACCACTCTTCGTAGCCGCCGCCGTTGTCGACCAGGTTGGTGTAGCCCTGCTGCTCGAGCAGCGCGCTGGCGCGCATCGAGCGCCCGCCCACCTGGCAGCCGACGATCAGCTTCGCCGCCTTGTCAGTGAACTTCGCCGCCACCTGCTCGAGAAAGTTCGGTGCGTTGAACGGCACGTTCACCGCCCCCGCCGGGTGGCCGGCCTCGAACTCTTTCTCGGTGCGCACGTCGAGGTACTGCCAGCCCTGGTCTTGCAGCTGCTTCGAGTCTGCCGCGTTGACGCGTTTCATTTGGGCCACGCGTATACCTGAAGTCGCCGCCAAGTTGCCTTTGGGGCGCAGCCGCGCGGAACTAGTGTCGCGCTCGAAAGGAAAGATGCCCGACGAGAAAGACGACAGGGAGCTCGGCGCCGCGCCCACCGCCATCACCTCGGTGGTGCCCGAGCAGCGCAACCGCGAGGCGACCCAGCAGCTGCCGATTCCGTCCGAGGCCGACCCGCCGTGGTCTGCCGATGCGCTGCCCAAAGGCGCCACCGGCCATACGATGGACACGACGTACCCCCAGGCGATTCCGCCCACGCCGACTCCGCGCCAGCGCGCGCGGGTGTGGTCGCGGCACCTGCTGCACGAGTTCAAGAAGCTGCCCGCGCGCACGCGCACCCTCATCGTGGTGACGTTCTCGGTGCTGGGCGGGCTGCTGCTGGGGCTGGTGCTCGCTCCGCGCGGCGCGCCGCAGAGCACCCTCGAACAGCCCGGGGTGCCCGAGCCCGAGCTGGTGAAGCACGCCCGGCGGCTGTCGCTGCCCGAGCGCGCCGCGGTGGTGCGCGCGCTCGAGCAGGGCGACGAGCTCGCCGCGCTGATGATGCTTCGGGCGATGAGCGTGAGAGACCACCTCGCCGCCGACCCGCTGGCGGTGATGCTGCGCGGGCGGCTGGCGCTGGTGGCGCGCGACGGCGTCGACGCGCTCGACAACTTCGAGGCGGCGCTCGCTGCGCAGCCCGGGCTGGTCGACGAGCAGTGGCTGCCCGCGGCGGTGGTGCAGACCTACGCGGCCAACAAGACCTCGCGCACCACCGCGCTGCTGGTGAAGCTGCCGCGCGAGGGCATGCAGGCCGCCCTCGGAGCGGCCTGTATGGACTGGCAGGCCCGCGTGCGGCACTCGGCCGCCGACGCGCTCAAGAGCTTCAGCCTGCCGTGCCCCGACGGCATCGGCGCCGCGGTGGTCGACGCGTACCAGGCCGACAAGTGCGACGCCGCGCGCGCGGCGGTGCAGAAGCTCGCGCCGCTGCTCGGCACCGACGACCGGGTGGCCGCCGCGCTCGACGCCGTCTCGCGGCGGCCGGCGGTGGCGAGCTGCGTGGCCGAGCTGATTCCCCGGCCCCCCACGGTGAAATGAAGCCCGACCGCGCCACTCCCGAGCCGCTCGAGGCCACGAGCGCGTCGAAGTCGACCTTCTTGAGGCCCGGCACCGAGGTGCTGCACGGCCGCTTCCGCGTGCTCGAGCTGCTCGGCAAGGGAGGCATGGGAGAGGTGTACCTCGCCGAGCAGGTCTCGCTGGGGCGCAAGGTGGCGCTCAAGACGCTGCGCGAAGACCTGAGCCTGCAGCCCGGCATGACCGAGCGGTTCAAGCGCGAGGCGCTGCTGCTCTCGTCGGTCGACCACCCCTCGGTGGTGCGGGTCATCGACTTCGGCGAGGCGAACAGCTCGTACGTGCTGGTGATGGAGTTCGTCGAGGGCGAGAACCTGGCCCTCGCGCTGCGCGGGGGCCCCTTCGAGGCCGCGCGCGCGGTGCGGGTGCTGAAGGACATCGCCGAGGGGCTCGCCGAGATTCACGCCAAGGGCATCGTTCACCGCGACCTGAAGCTCGACAACGTGCTGCTGGCTCCCATCGCGGGCGGCGAGCGCGCGCGGCTGCTCGACTTCGGCATCGCGCGCCTGGCCGAGGCCGAAGGGCCGGGCCAGCAGGTCACCCAGGCGGGCATGGTGCTCGGCACCCCCGAGTACATCGCGCCCGAGCAGGCCACCGGGCAGAAGCTCGACGCGCGCACCGACGTGTACGCGTTCGGCATTCTCGCCTACCGCCTGCTGACGGGCGCGCACCCTTTTCCCGGGCCGAGCGCGCGCGAGTTCTTGATGCAGCACATCTCGATGGAGCCTCCTGCGCTGGTGGTGCCGGGGCTGCCCCGCCTCGAGGCGCTGGTGATGGCGTGCCTCGCCAAGAAGCCCGACGGGCGGCCCGCCTCGGGCGCCGCGCTGCTGGCGGCGCTGGGGAAGATTGACGCGTCGCAGGCGACCACCGACCCGGCGCTGAGCGGTGTGCGCGGGGCGGTGACGGCCTCGCAGCGCACGCCGGTGACGCTCGCCCCGACCCAGGCGAGCACGCTGATCGGTCGCAACCTCGCGCTGGTGTGTGTGTGCCTCGAGCGCTTCGCCGAGCGGCAGAGTCCCGAGCTGGTGCAGGTGCGCGAGCAGAAGGTGCTCGGCGTGCTGCGCGCCGGGGGCGGCAAGGTGGTGCGCGCCTGGCAGGACCAGGTGCTCGCGGTGTTCGAGCTGCCCAGCCAGGCGGTCGGCTGCGGCATGGCGATTCTCGATGCGCTGTGGCGGTCGAACGCGAGCGCCCACGAGAAGCTCGAGGCCTCGGTGATGGTGCACCAGGGTGAGGTGGTGCAGTCGGGCGAGTCGCTGCTCGGTGAGCCGGCGCAGGTGCTCGCCGAGCTGGTGAAGGGCGCTTCGCGGGGCGAGGTCACGCTCACCCGCGCGGTGTGGCTCGCCATGGCGAAGGGGGCCGTCTTGGCGGACGAGCAGGGGAGCGTGGAGGTCGCCGGGCGGCCCGAGCCTTTTGCGCTGATGCGGTGCAGGCAGACCGGGCCGGGGGCGCCCTTCGGGGGTCGCGACGTCGCGCTGGCGGAGAGTGCGGGGCTGCTGGGGCGCCTGTTGCGCTGAGCCGGTCAGCCGCCGTTCACGTTCACGTACGTTCACGTTCACGGGCTTGCTCGGCCTTCGGCCTGCGCGATTTTGCGTGACGTCTCGTACAATGGTGGCGTGGCCGATGGGTGGAAGCCGCAGCTCGCCGCAGGGGTGAACCTCACCTCGCTGCAGCTCACTGCCGTCGAGGGGTTTGCCCTCTCGCGCGTCGATGGGCGCACCACCGAGCACGAGCTCGCGCTGCTCACCGGCTTGAGCGACGCCCAGGTGCAGGCGCTCGTGCTGCGCCTCGAGGCCGAGGGCGTGCTCGTGCCGCGGCCCGGCTCGGTCTCCGAGGCTCCGCTCGTCGACGCCGACGTCGAGCCTGAGCCTGAGCCCGAGCCGGTGGCCGACTCTGCCGAAGAGACCGCCACCGGCGCTTCGCTGCTCAAGCTCTACCGCGCGAAGTTTCACGAGCTGCCCGGCGGCGAGCGCGAGCAGCTCGCCACCACCGCCACCGGCGCCGAGCTCTCGGCCCTCTGCTTCGACCCGCTGCCCGCGGTGGTGCGCCGCATTCTCGAGAACCCCCGCTGCGGGCCCGAGCAGGCCCGGCTCATCGCCGCCCATCACCCCAGCTCGACCGGGCTCGAGATGCTCATCAACCGCGCCGACCTCGCCCGCGACGGCGAGGTGCAGCGCAAGCTGTGGCGCAACCCCCAGCTCAACGAGGCCCAGGTGAAGCGGCTCACCGCCGCCAAGCGCCTGCTCGAGGTGTGGAAGCTCTCGGTCAGCCGCGAGTCGACCGCCCAGACCCGAAACGCCCTGATGCGCACCTTGCGGACCAAGTTCTCGTCGGCCTCGGCCGACGAGCGCGTCGAGCTCATCTTCATGACCGAGGGCCGGCCGCTCGCCAGCCTCTCGGGTCTGCCCGTCGACGGCCGCACCACCGCGCTGCTGTGCGGCCGCACCTACAGCTCGATGCTGCTGGTGCAGAACATCGCCCACTGGTCCGCCGCTCCGCCCGCGCTGATTGCCCACCTGATGAAGCAGCCCATGGTCATGCGCCAGCCCCGCATCAAGAAGATGCTCGAGCAGCACCCCAATGCGCCCAGCCGAGACCGGTCAGGGTGAGCGACGTCGAACCCTGCCGCCGCCCGCCGAACGCGCTGGCGCAGATGGGCCACCGTACTTGAGCGGGCGCAGCGCTGCTTGATGCCTGGAGTATGGGGTGCTGTCGCCTCCGTTGGGGGAAGGCACCCATTCGACTTCGCGCTACGCGCTTCGCTCAGGGTGCGCGGTCAGGCGCAAGAGCTCGCCGCTCGCGGGGTGCCGAAACGCCAGCTGCCACGCGTGGAGGTAGTAGCCCAGGTCTGACGGCAGCGCGTCGAGCAGCGCTCCGCGCGGGCCGTAGAGCGGGTCGCCCTCGAGCGGGTGCCCCACCCACGCCAGGTGCACGCGCACCTGGTGCGGCCGGCCGGTCACGATGCGCACCGTCGCCAGCGACCCGTCGACCTTCTCGACGATGCTCTGGGCGAAGCGCCCCCGCTCGCTCACCGCGTGCAACTCTCCCAGCTTCGCGTGCGGCACCAGGCCGATGGGCGCGGTGATGGTCTGCGGCTCGAGCGCTCCCGTCACCCGCGCCAGGTACCGCTTCTCGACCTCGCGCTCGGCGAAGGCCCGGCTCACCGCCGCCGCCGATTCGGGCGTGGCGAACACCACCAGCCCGCTGGTGCCGCGGCCGAGCCGGTGTACCGCCGACCACTTCGCGTCTCTGGCCCGCACCAGGGTGAGCAGCGTGTTCTCGGAGAACGCGCCACCCGGCATGGTGGGCAGCCCCGAGGGCTTCGACACCACCAGCACCTGCGCGTCTTCGTGCACCACCTCGAAGGTGAGCGGCACCTCGGGCTCGACCCAGGGCGGCCGCGTCCAGCAGAGCTCCTGGCCCACCCCCAGCGCGGCGTCGCTCGCCGCCGCCGCCCCGTCGAGCGTCACCCGCCCTTCGGCGATGCGCTGCCGCCACTCGTCGCGCGACGAGTGCACGTACTCGGCGCTCAGCCAGTCGAGCAGCGTCACGCCGCCGGCGCGCTTGGGCACGCGCTCGCGGTACACGCAGCCGCTGTTCAGCGTCACGGCTGGCCCGCCGACGCGAACTGAGCCGTCGTTGCAGTACCTGATACTGCATTCACTCCGCAGTTCGGTGCCGCAGCGCCGCCAGCACCACTCCGATGACGACGAGCACGCGTTTCATGGCACGCTGCCGTAGCACGAATGGAGCTCTGCGCCCCGCACGGTGAGGCGTCGGTCGGCAGCTGCACCCGCTGCGGAGCGTTCATCTGCGAGCGCTGCCGCAGGTGGATGAGCGAGAAGCCGTTCTGTGCCGAGTGCTTGAAGCGCCTGGGCGACCGACCTTCGCGCGAAGCGGTCTGGGCGCTCGGGCTGGCCACCCTCGGTCTCCTGCTGTGGGTGCCGGCGCTGGTCGCGTTTCCCCTCGCCCAGCGCGAGCTCGAGCGCATCGCGCAGGGCAGGGCTCCCGAGGCGGGTCGCGACTTCGCCTCGCTGGCGCGCGCGCTGGCCGGGTTCGTCAGCGTGGTCGGCGCGGTGGCGATCGCGGTGGGGCTGTACCGCGCGTTCAGCTAGAAGCGCACGCCATGCCCACTCAGCAATTCGCGCTCGAACGAAACGGCCCCAAGCGCCTCGAGGTCTCCTGGAGCGGCTTGTGGAAGGAGTTCACCGTCAAGCTCGACGGCAACGTGGTCGGCAGCTGGACCAAAGACGAGCTCACCGCCGGCAAAGAGGTGCCGATGGGCGATGGCTCGACCTTCAAGGCGCACCTGCGCCGCGTCGGCATGGGCCAGGAGCTCGCGCTCTTGCGCAACGGCGAGCCGCTGCCGGGCAGCGCCGCCGACCCGCTCACGCTGGTGAAGACCGCCGGCGGGGTCATCTACTTTCTCGCCGGTGCCAGCGCGCTGGGCGGCGTCATCGGGTTGATGGGCGTCGACTTCGCGGCGCGGCTGTTCGGCACGTGGGACGGCATCGTCACCGGCGCGATCATGGGCGTGCTGGGCTTCTTCACCATGCAGCGCTCGCGCGTGGCGCTGGGCATCGCCATGGGCCTCTACGCGCTGAGCGGGCTGTTGGTGCTGGCCGAGAGCGCCTCGAACGGCAACCCGGCCATCGGCGGCATCTTCATGCGCGTCTTCTTCCTCACCGCGATGTGGCGCGGCTTCAAGGCGATGGGCCAGCTCAAGCCCTCACCGGCTCCGGAAGGGGAGCGCGACCGGGCCTGAGCCGCTTTTTAGCGGCGGCCCTTGCGCATCAGCCAGGGCGGCAGGGGCGCGTCGTCGGCGCTCGCCTGCACCTTCTTCTTCTTCTTCACCTTGGGCGTCTCGGGCTGCGCGAGCTCGGAGGCCTCGTCGCCGTCGGCCGACGCCATCGCCACGGCCTCGGCGGGCGCAGCTTCGGCCGCCGCCGCCTGGGCGACCGCCGGCGCCGCCGCGGCGACCATCGGCACCAGCACCGGAATCGGCGGAGCCATCACCGCCGTCGAGGGCCCCGAGAAGCGGCCGTTGATGACGTTCACCAGCGAGACGCAGGCGGCGATGCCGACCAGCGCCGCGGCGCCGAGCATGAGCGCGCGCTTCGGCACGCTGTACACCGCGGGCGGAGGAACCAGCCGCCCGACATAGCGGCGCATCTCGGCCTCTTCGCCTGCCGAGGCGTGCGAGAGCGGCGCCTGGGCGATGAACGCCTGGTGGGCCCGCGCCGCCTCGGCCACCGCGAGCTGGGCCGCCCGCCCCTGGCGCAGCTCGGCGAGCCGACCCGCAGCCGACTGGGTGAGCTGAAGCCCCCGCTGCTGCCGCTTGCGGAACAGGTTGAGCACGTATTCGGCGCGCTGCGCCGGCTTCCACATGTAGCCGCTCGCCGCCGTGCGCAGCGCCTGCGCGAAGTCGGAGGCGTTCTTGAACCGCAGGGCGCGCTCGGGGCCCAGCGCGCGCTGCAAGAGGTCGTCGATCGGCTTCTCCAGCGCGTGGTTGAAGCTCGACGGCGCAGCGAACGCCGGGCCGTCTGCGGTCTGGCCGGTGAGGCACTCGTAGAGCAGGTTGGCGAGCGCCCACACGTCGATGACCGGGTCGGGCGGCAGCCGCTGAATGCTGTCGCGCACGCCGGGGTTCAGCACCCGGGTCTTGCCGTCGACGCCGACCAGCAGGTGCGAGTCGCGCAGGTTGCCGTGCGAGCGGCGGCGCGAGTGCAGCTCGCCCAGCGCGAGCGCGGTCTCGTGAATCGCCGCCAGCGCGAGGCCCACCGGCAGGCTCTTGCCCGCCTTCTTGCACGCGGCGCGCACCTCGGTGAGCGTGGCGCCGGGTACGTACTCGGTCGCCCAGAAGGTGCCTTCTTCGGCGGTGTCGCACCCGAGCACGCGGGCGAGGTTGGGGTGCCGGGTGTTGGCGGTGGCCTCCGCGTGCTGCATCAGCTCCGGGAGGTCGCCGGGCTCGACGTCGAGCCGCTCGAGCACCACGAAGCCCTGCTCGCCGCGCAGCGCGAGATAGTGGCGGTGCGAGAGGCGGCAGACGATCTCGTTCGGCCCCACCTGCCAGCCGGTCGTGGGGTCATCGTCGCGAGCGTCTTCGAGAGCCATTTCGGGTGCATCACAGCAACCGGGGTGCCACCCGCGCCGTTCTCGACATTGCGCGCAGTTGGGTGCGAATTCTGGAGCACCCGCGCCCCACCTGGGGCGTCCAGTTCCAGCCAGACCTGCCGAGGTGGGACAGTCAGCGCAGCGGCCGGGCGCGGCGGCCGAGCGGCGCCCTCAACAGCACCAGCGTGGCCAGGACTCCAGCCAGGGCCGGAGCGCTGCCGCAGCCACCATCGGGTGACACAGGCTGCGTGCCACCGCCCCGGCCGCCCGAGCCCCCCGAGCCGCCGGTGCCGCCGGTGCCGCCGCCAGGGCCCATGCCCGAGTCGGGCAGCGGCTCGTCGTTGGCGTAGCACTGGCCTTCGAAGCAGACGCCGTTGGCGCCGCAGAGCTGGCCGTTGTCGATGACACCGTCGCAGTCGTCGTCGAACGCGTTGCACTCTTCCGCGCGCGGGTCGCCGGGCATGCACAGCGACGGGTCGCAGGTGGGCCCGAAGCGCGCGCACCAGCCGGTGCCGCAGCGCACCCGCACCCCGTCGTCGACCTGAGAGTCGCAGTCGTCGTCTTTCTGGTTACAGGTCTCGGACGCGCCCGGAAAAATCTTCGGGTCGTTGTCGTTGCAGTCGCGGTCGTTCGCCGCGCGCTTGCTGGTGGCGCAGCCGGTCTGGGTGGCGCCGCGGCCGTCGCCATAGCCGTCGCCGTCGAGGTCGGGCCAGGTGGTGGTCGCGGTGAGGCCCTCGTCGCTCTGCCCGTTGCAGTTGTCGTCGCGGCCGTTGCACGCCTCGACCGCGGTGGGGAAGACCCGCGAGTCGTTGTCGTCGCAGTCGTCGCCCACCGGCGCGAAGCCGTCAGAGGGGCCGCAGCGCATGTGCACCCCGTCGGCCAGGTTGCCGTGACCGTCGCGGTCGAGGTCGGTGTAGTAGCGCACCGGAGTGCAGCCCCAGGCGAGGCTCGTTCGCGTGAAGCCGGGCTCGTCTCCGCCCGAGCGGTTGTCGCCGTTGCCGCCCACCACGCCGGCCTCGAAGTCGGCCGCGCCGGGAGTGGCCGGCGCCGTCCACGAGATGGTGAAGGTCGACGCGCCACCGCTCACGGCCTTGGGCGACGAGTGCGCGATGCCGTCGCTGATCAGCCGCTCGCCGCTGCCGGTGTTGAAGCGGCCGATGCCGTACGAGGTCAGGTAGAAGCCGCCCACGTTGACGCCCGGCCCGCTGATGGTGAGCGTGAGGTTCACCGTCGCGCCCGGAGCGATGGAGGCCGAAGGGCCGGTGACCGACGCCGTCGGGGCCGCGCCTCCGCCGCCGTGGCAGCCCGAGCAGCTGGTGGTGGCGATGCCGTTCGCCTTGGCGTGCGCGTCGGGTGGCGCGAGCGCGAAGAGCAGCGCGAGCGTGGCACTGACTGGGGGGAGCTTCATCACCGCGTCGGCCAGTGTACCGAAGCCGCTGGCGCCGCGCCTGCCCACTGCAGTGGGCAGTCAGGGTGAGCGCTTCAGAATCAGGCACCCGCGGGTACGAATCTCGAGCTCGCCCGTCGCGCCCGCACCCTCCCAGGTGTCGGTGGCGCTGCGGTAGCCGCCCGCGACGAGCGCATCGCTCGCCACCACCTCGAGAATCTGATCGAGGTTCGACCCGCGCAGCACGGTGCGGCCGTTCTCTTGCGCCACCGACGCAATCACCGGCACCGCCGCGGTCGCATCGCACGCGAACCACTTGTACTCGCGCCAGCTCTGCCCGCCGCGGCTGTCGCGAATCACCGCCCAGAGCGAGCCGCGCCGGTTCTCGGGAATCGGGTCGTTGCCGTTGAGCTCGTCGCCCGGGCCGGTGAGGGCGGCCTTCACGTCGCTGCCGATGGAGATGCGGTCTTGGGTGAAGCGGCCGGCGCTGGTGTACCAGCTGACCACGATGCGCTCGGTCTGGTGCTCGGTGCCGTTGGGCGTGGTCACCTCGAACTCTTCGAAGTCGTGCGCCGTGAGCGCGATGGCGTTGTCGACGCGCGGCCAGATGAGCGCGGTGGCGCCCGCGGGCACCTTCTCGCCGTTGACGGTGAGGTCGTCGACCACCGGGTTGTGGTTGCGCGCCGCCTCGGGCGTCTCGGACACCCGCACCCGGAACAGCGTCAGCTGCGAGGCGATTTCTTTCGACTGCACCTTCTGGAAGATGGGCTGCAGCTCTTCCTGGCGGGCGGTGAACGGCACGTCGGCGGCGATGGCGAACGACATCACGGTGCCCACCGTGCCGGCCAGGCGTCGCGGGTCGCCCGCGTCGAGCACGTCGAACAGCGACGCCGACGCCGAGTAGCCGGCCTGGCCGTCGATGCCGATGAGGTGAATGCCGGCCGGCAGCCTGCCTTCATCGAGCAGCGCGCTGGGGTCTCGCAGCTGGTCGAGATCGCCGCACGCGCCGCGGCCCGCGCCGTAGGGGTCGGGCTCGCAGCTCAGCCACAGCACGGTGTCTTTCTGGCCCGCGCGCGCCGGGTCGAGCAGCAGCGCGCTGAGCCGCGCGGTCTCACCGGGGCGCACCTCGGGGGGCTCGGCCTGCACTCCGATGACCCGCAGCGACTCGACCACGCTGGCCGGCTTCCACTGCTGGTCGCAGGCGGCGAGCAGCCCGACAACGACGAGGGCGGCGCGCTTCACCATTCTCCCTTCGCCCCGAGCACGGGAATGATGGGCAGCCCGGTGAGAAACGCCTCTTTGGTGTAGTCGTAGTTGTTCACCACCGCCTCGACGTTCTTCTGGTTGGTGAGGTTCTGCACGTCGAGGTAGAGAGACAGCATCCAGTTCTTGAAGACGAAGCGCTTGTCGAGCCGCACGTCGATTTGAATGAAGTCGGGCAGCCGCCGCGAGTATTCGGGCCCCGGCACCGGCAGGTAGTAGTTGCCGTTGGCGTCGTAGACCGCGGCCACGAACGGGGTGTTGAGCGGGCCCGAGACGTAGCGGAACCGCACTCCGAAGATGAAGTCGTAGGGCAGCTTGTAGCTGCCGATGAGGATGAGGTTGTGCGGCTGGTCGAACTGGCCCAGGCCCCACTGGGTACCGCCGTGGTAGTCGCGCTCGCTGCGCGACAGCGAGTACGAGAGCCAGCCGAAGAAGTTCTTGGTGAGCTGGTGGCGCAGCAGAATCTCGAGGCCGTAGCTCTTGCCGCGCCCGGTCGAGAGGTACCGCGCGTCGACCACCGGCTGCGAGAGGTCGGTGCCCGCGCCCTGGGTCAGCGTCGCGCGCGCCTGGTGGAAGAGGTCTTTGTAATAGCCCTGCACGTCGAGCGTGACCGCGTCGGAGAAGCGCTTCTCGAGGCCCACCATGTAGTGGCTGCCGGCCTCGGGCAGCAGGTCGGGGTTGCCGTACACCGGAGAGAGCAGCCCCACCCGGTAGTCGGGCGGCTGGTGGTAGAGGCCCGCCGCGGCCTTCACGGTGAGGTCGGGGTAGGGCGACCAGAACAGCGCCACGCGCGGGTCGAACCAGCCGCGCTTCATGTACGTGTCGTAGTCGCCGCGCACTCCGCCGACGAGCTTCAGGTTCGGCAGCGGGGTCAGCACCGCCTCGGCGTAGAGGCCCGGCTCGGGGTACACGTAGGTCGAGTGGTCGGCGACCAGGTTGCGCGAGACGAACGGGTCGGGAATCACGTTCGGCTTGAACACGCTCGACGGTGGGCTCTGCGACTCGGCGAGCACCGGCAAGAGGTAGAAGTCGAGGCCGAAGGTGAGCGAGAGCCACTTCGTCGCCTCCCACTCGAATGACTGGCGCGACTGCACCGGGAACTGCTGCCCGGTGAGGTAGATGTCGCTGCCGATGTTGACGTCGAGGCGGTCGTAGCCGGCGCTGATGCGGCTCTTGAACCGCAGCTTCGGGTCGAAGGTGTAGTCGAACCCGATGACCACGCGGTTGTAGTTGATGCTGGTGCCGAAGGTGCCGCGGCCCTCGGGGTCGAGCGCCGGGTTGGGCAGCACCAGCGCGAGCTTGTCGTCGCTGCCGAAGAACGAGACGAAGAAGCGCGCGCGGCCCTTGGGGGGGCGGTACTCGAGGCGCACCTGGTAGTCGTAGTAGCGCGGCGCGACGGTGAAGCTCAGCGCGTTCTTCGCGCTCTGTACGAAGTTGTCGAAGATGAACGGCAGCAGCGCGTCGATGTAGCTGCGGCGGCCCGAGGCCGAGAAGCTCCAGCTCTCACCGATGGGGCCCTCGATGAGCAGCGAGCTGTCGACCACGTTGACGTCGATGAAGCCGTGGTACCCGTTCTTCGACGGGGTGCGGGCCACGCCCTCGACCAGGCCGCCGATGCTGCGGCCGTAGCCGGCGCCGAAGTTGCCGGGCTGGAAGGAGATGGTCTCGAGCAGGTTCGAGTTGTAGGTCGCGTTGAGCCCGCCGAAGTGGAACAGCTGGGGCACCAGCGTCTCGTCGATGTAGACGCGGCTGTCCCACGCCTTGCTGCCGCGCACCACCAGCGCGCCGAGGCCGAACGGCGAGCGCGCCACGCCGGGCAGGTTCTGCACCACCCGAAACGCATCGCCGTTGGTGCCGGGTATGAGGCGAATCTCTTCTTGGCGCAGGGTGACCTGGGCCACCTCTTTGCGCTCGCGCTGGCTGCGCACCACCGTCTCGTACGCGCCGTAGACCTTCTTGCGCACGTGGTAGGTGACCTCGGTGCGCTGGTCGGGGGCGATGTCTTCGCTGACCTGGTAGCGCTCGTAGTCGCTGGCGGTGACCACCACGTTCCACTGGCCGACGGGTACGTCGGTGAAGGCGAAGCGGCCGTCGTCGCCCGAGTACGCCTCGCGGTCGCCGACCGAGATGAGCGCGCCGGCGAGCGGCACGCGGGTGCCGCGCTCGATCAGCCTCCCCGAGAAGTTGGTGACGGGGCCGGCGTCGGGCGTCAGCGGCGCCGCCACCGTCTCGCGCCGCATGAAGAAGCGGTAGCTGTACTGCAGGCGCACCGCGGCGGGCCTGCCGTCGACCTCGGCGGGGCTGAAGGTGTACTGCTTCACCGCGGCGAGCGCCGCGTCGTCGAAGGCTGCGCCGGCGCTCTGAATGACGCGGGCGTCGGTGACGGTGCCCTCGGGGCCCAGGTCGATCTCCATCACCACCGTGCCCTCGGTGCCGGCGTCGGCTTCGCTCGGGGGGTAGGCGGCCTCGACCGCGTGGAGCAGCTCGGGGGCCCTGGTGAGCACGCCGGTGGCACCGCCGTCTTGTGCGGCAGCGGCCGACGCAGTCAGGGCAAGCAGGAGCAGAGCGAGGCGCAGGGCGCGTTCTCTCTATTCTCGGCAGCGATTCAGCGCCAGAAGCAGACGAGGCTGAACCATTTGCTAGGCTTCTGCCTCGCATGCGGCGAGCCCTCTTGATGGCAGCGTTCGGTGCTTCGATTCCAGCGTGGGCTGATGCCAAGCACCCCAACCCCTTCTTGAGTCAGGCGAAGGTCTTCGCCACCCAGGGAGAGGGTGACAAGTGTCTCAAGCGGCTCATTCAGGCCGAGCAGAAGTGGAAGTACAACGACAAGCGCGACCGCGCAGAGATCGAGATGTACGGCGGCATCTGCGGCTACCTGGTGGGTGAGACCCAGGCCGCCGAGGTGTCGTTCAAGAACGCGGTGAAGATCGACCCGAAGATAGAGCTGCCCAAAGACCTGGGGCCCGGCATCGAGGGGCTGTGGGCGAAGTCGACGGGCAAGGTGGCGCCCATCGCGTCGTCGCCGCCGCCCGAGAAGAAAGAGCCGGCGAAGAAGGTGGCCGAGGCGGCGCCGGCCGCGGCTCCCGCACCGCCGCCTCCGCAGCGGGTGCAGCCGAGGGTCAAAGAGCAGACTGCCGACGAGAAGCTCGACGCGCAGATCTCCGAAGAGGCGCGCGCGCCGGTGGCCGAGTCGAAGGGTCGCAGCCTGGTGGGCCCGGTGGTGTTTGGAGTGCTCGGCGTCGGCGCGGGGGTGAGCGGCATCGTGCTGGGCCTGCAGGCCAAGAGCCACGAGGCGACGTTCAAGAGCCCCGACACGTTCTATTCCGACGCGCAGCGCATCGGCGCGCAGGCGAAGACCGAGGCGCTGGTGACCAACATCTTGTTCGCCGCTGGCGGCGCGCTGCTGATCGCTGCGCTGGTGTCGTTTCTGATCAGCGGGTAGCGGCGCGGTGCGTGGCCGCCTCGCGCACGCGCTCCTCGGCCTGCTGGGTGCGGTGGGGTGCGCGCTGGGCGATCGAGCGGAGCCGACTCTCGAAGAGGCCCGCGCCGAGCTGCTCCCGCTGGCAACCTCACCGCGAACCCCTCGTTCGAGAGCGGCACTGCGAGCTGGGCCGGCCTCAACTCGACCGTGACGCGGACGCCGCTGGCCGGTGCGCCCGACGGGGTGGCGGTGGCGCAGGTCGACTGGAGCAGCACCTTTCAGTACGGGGTCGACGACGCTCCGGACACCGTGCTGAGCGCGGTGCCGGGCCGCATCTACCGGGTCACCGCCTCGGCGCGGGCGCTGGGCGCAGTGTCGGTCGGGCAGCCGTTCGACGTGGCGGTGCGCGAGCGCGACTCGACCGGAGTCACCCTGCTGCGGCAGTGGAGCTCGACCGGCACGCTCGGCAACGCGTTCGTGCAGCGGCAGGCGTTCGGCACGGTGCAGCGGGCCGGCGACCGCATCGACGTGTACGTGGTCGAGGGAAACGGCGCGGCGGGGCACTCGTTCTACGTCGACGCCATCGCGCTGGTCGACGTCACCGGGCAGAGCACCGTGGTGGCGGGCGACGACTTCGACGACGGCATGCTGCAAGACGCGCAGGCCCCGTGGGCCAGCGTCACCGCGGTGGTGCCCAACAGCTGGGCGGTGTCGGCGGTGGCGGCGCACCGTGGAGCGGCCGGGGCGCGGTTCACCGACTCCATCTCGACCGGGACGCCCAACGTCGAAGGGGCGCTCTACGCGATTCCCCAGAACGTGCTGAGCGGCGACACCTACCTGCGCTTCTGGGCGCGGGTGCAGCTGATGGGGGCGGCCGACTCGATCTACCTCGCCGAGCTGCTGAGCAACGGCGGGTTCGCCCAGCTCGAGGTGCTGCTGGACCTGCCCTCGCACCGGGTGCGCTTCGGCGGCTATGACAGCAGCGCGGTGCTGACGGTGGTCGACGCGGGGTTCACGTTGCCCAACGCCGAGTGGCACCTGTTCGAGGCCGCGGTGCTCAACACCGGCCCCAGTCCCAACCTGGGCAACCGCCGGCTGTGGGTCGACGGAGTGCTGAAGGTCGACCAAGGCCCCTTCTCGTTCGGTGACAGCCGCAGGCTCGGCGTCGGTGCGGCCTGGTCCGACACCCGCGCGACCACGGGCACCATCGACGTCGACGACGTGCGCCTGTCGTGCTCGCCGCCGGCCAGCCGGCTGACGGTGTCGGCGCCGGCCACGATTGCGCGAGGCGGCTGCACCGCGGTGACGGTGGGGCTGGTCGATTCGTCGGGCGCTCCGGCGGCCGCGCCCTACCCGGTGACGGTGGCGCTCTCCATCAGCGGCGCGGCTACCGCTCCGTACTCCGACGCCAACTGCATGGTGTCCACCACCACCGGGGTCATCCCGGTCGATGCGCTCGGCGCCGACGTCTACCTGAGGGGGAATGCGCTGGGAGCCGCACAGCTCTCGGTGGCGCAGGCGGACTTCCTGCCCGGCTCGGCCGCGTACACCATCGTGGTGGGGCCTGATGCGGGGGCGGTCGATGGTGGTTCGGTCGATGGTGGTTCGGTCGATGGTGGCGCGGTCGATGGCGGCGCGGTCGATGGCGGTTCTGTCGATGGCGGTGAGATTTCCCCGCGCGCCCTCGCAGTCGGCTGCGGCTGCGGCTCAGCGCAAGGCTCCGCGCTCATCGTTCTGTTGGCGGCGTTGGCGTTGCGGCGCAGGGCCCTCTACCCCGACGGGAGACCGCCCCGGTGAGCCTCGTCGCATCCGCCCAGCCCCGGGTCCAACCGTCGGCGCGGCGCGCCTCGCTCGAAGAGAAGCCGTGAGCAGGTCGCGAGACGCCGCGCCCTCCATTCGCGGCGGGGAACCTCGTCTCAGTCGAGCTCGGTGAGGGTGAGGTCCCCGCTCGCAGAGCACACACCCGCCGCGGCGCCCGCCCTCCGTGCTCGGGCAGCACCTCACCTTCGGACGCGCGCGCGGCGGCAAACGTGGGTCGGCAGGCTTCGACTCACCTGGGCGCCTTGGGGTCCGTGGGGGTATTTGCGGGCTGCGCAAATAAACGTCGGTAATGCCCAAGGATGTAGTGTTGACGATGTTAAAAACGCAGCGCTGAAAAAATGGCCGGGCAAGCTCCGCCCGGCGCGCGCGAAACGGCCGCACCTGCCCGCGTTTGCAGAAGGCACCGCGGCCTCACGACGAGGGGCTCCCCGAGCTCGGAGGGCCCAGCTCTGCTTTCGTCGCATTCAGTGCGCCGCAGATTCGGTGCCGCGGTGGCAGAAAAGCACCCCGCGGTTCCCCGTCGGTGTGGCCCCGCGAGAGGGCACTACACGGGGTACCGCGCAGTGGAGTCGATCCCGATGCCGATTCGGCGACGCCGAGTCACAGGAGACTCCGCCCCGCGTGTTCCGCTCGGAAATCAGGGGCTGGCACGTTCTCGGGCATGGATGCCGGCACTCCTTGCGCGCAGGTCTGCCGAGGGGAGTCCTGCAGCGTGCAGCGTGCAGCGCGGTCGTCGCTCCGCTCACACCAGGCGTAGCCCGCTGCGAGGAGACCGAGGTCCCCTCAGGGAATCAGCTCGACCGCGCCGGGCTCGGGGTCGGCGCCGCAGTACTGGGTGATGGCGCCCGCATCGCAGCCCATGGTGAGCGTACCGGTGGCCGGGTTCTGCACGCCGGTGTCGCGGGTGATGACGCCGGGGGTGAAGTTCGGCGCGGTGGGCGAGATGCTGCCCAGACCCGGGTTGCCGAAGTTCGAGCCGGTGCTCCCCGAGTACCCGAGGTACTCGGCCTGGGTGACGTTGCCCTCCCACTGGAGCTGCTGGCCGCTGCTCACGTCGAGCCAGTTGGCGCGCTCGACGTAGCCGGGCGGCGCCCCGGTGGGCCCGCCATCGGCGCCGACACCGCCGTCGTAGCCCTGCATCGACAGCGCGTAGGTCATCGGGCCGGTGGTGAGGTTGTTCTCGATCGCCACCGGAGTGCCACGCGCCGAGATGCCCCACTGCGAGACGCCGCCGTCTGTCTTCCCGCCGAGCACCGAGTTGTTCGACAGCTGCACCGTCGCCAGCGCGCCGGCCAGCACGCTGATGCCGCGGTCGGTGTTCCAGATGCGGTTGCGCCGTACGATGTACCGGTCACCCGACGCCGCGTTCACCTGAATGCCCGCCCCCGGCGCGCCCGAGACCGCGTTCGCCTCGACGATGACGCCGCCGTCGGCGCTCAGGTCGATGCCCGACGCCCCCACGTTGGTGATGGTGCAAGAGCGCACCGTGGTGCCGGTGCCGTTCAAGGTGAAGCCCGCCCGCGTGCCGCTGGGCGCCAGCCCGCACTCGTGCGCGTCGACGCGCAGCCAGGTGGCGTTGCTGCTGTCGTCGAACACGCAGCTCTTCTGGGTTCGCGAGAGGTTCGAGTCGCTCACCAGCCAGCGGTTGCACGTCGAAGGGAGGTTGAACGCGTAGTTGGTGGGGATGCCGCCATCGGGCAGCGGGTTGATGTCGTGCGCCACCAGGTTCTGGAAGGTGATGTCGTCGCAGCGGCCGGTGCCCGAGGCGTGCACGCCCTCGGGGCAGCCCTCGAGCTCGACGTCGGTGAAGGTGAGGTGGTCGGCCGACGCGATGAAGCAGCAGAAGTTCTGGCTGAAGTTCCTCACGTGCAGCGCCGAGAACGAGAGGTGCGACTGCCCCGACACGTGCAGGCCGGTGTTGGTGCTGCCGGTGCCGTCGAAGGTCGCCAGGCCCACCCCGTAGGTGTCGAAGGTGATGGGCGTGCCGGCGGCTCCGCTGGTGGGGGGCACGAGGCGCTCGTTCCACGTCTGGCCGCCGGCGAACGACACCGTCGAACCGGGGGGCAGCTCGACCGCGGTCAGCCCGTTCACCTTCGCCACCGTCTGCCACGGTGCCGCCAGGGTACCAGCGTTGCTGTCCATGCCGGTGGTGCCGTTCACGTAGTAGTGCGGAGGCATCGCGCCGCCCGCGCTGCCGCCGCCTGCGGTACCGCCGCCGGCCGTGCCGCCGCCTGCGGTGCCGCCGCCTGCCGTTCCACCGCCGGCCGTTCCACCGCCGGCGCCGCCGCCCATGCCGCCGGCGGTCGCACCGCCGCCTGCGTCTCCGCCGCCGCCACCGACTCCACCTGCGGTCGCGCCGCCGCCGGCCGTCGCTCCGCCTGCGGTGCCGCCGGCGCTGCCGCCGCCCGCGCCGCCTTCGTGACAGCGCCCGTCGCTGCCGCAGCTCTGGCCCGGCGCACACTCGTGGTCGGCGTCGCACTTGCGGCCCGCATCGGGCTCGGTGGTGTCGACGGTGCAGCTCGCTGCGAGTCCCACTGCTGCTGCTGCCGCCACCCACAGCCGAACAGTCGCCGCGCGCATGAGGCCTCGAACCTTAGACCGCCGCCTCGGGGAAGCAACCTCGCGCGGCCACTCAGCGCGAGTAGGGCACCTGGGGGAAGGTGAGCCGAAGGGGCCCCATGCCCGCCTGCACCACCACCGGCGTCGCCACCGTCCACACCCGGCCGTGCGCGTTGGCGAGCAGGGTGTACGCGCCGGGAGGCACGCTCGAGAACCGGTAGCGCGCGCCCTCGCCGAGGGGGTCGCCCGGCAGCCCCGGGCGGTGCAGCAGCCGCGCGAACTGCTGCTCGTCGGCCGGAGCCGTCTGGGGCCGGGGCACCAGCAGCACGTCGCTGAGCGTCGGCGTGCCGTCGCGGTCGGTGACCAGCACCTCGAAGCTCACCCCCGCCACCCGCTCGATGAGCGACACCACGCGCTCTTCCTGCGGCTTCAGGTCGACCTCGAGCGTGTCGAAGCCCGAGGCCGGCGCGGCGTCTTCGCCCGCACGCATCACCCGCACCAGCCAGCGCCCCGGCTCGAGGTGGCCGCTGGCGAACGCGCCGTCGATGACCCTGGCGCTCACCGCAGCGGCGCCCGACATCGCCCACACCTCGAGGCCACGGGGCGCGCTGCCGTCGGCGGTGAGCAGCGCGCCGGTGATGCGGTTGGCGCGGGTGAGCTCGAGCTCGACCTGCCCCGCCACGGGCATGCTCACGAAGTGCTTCAGCGGCACGTAGCGCGGGTGAGAGAGGCTCAGCTCGACCTCACCGTCGGGGGCCTCGTCGGACCGGAAGGTGCCGTCGGGCCCGGTGCGCTGCTCGAAGCCGCCCACGCTCACCGTGGCGCCGGCCACCGGGTCTTTGCTGGTGGCGTCGAGCACGCGGCCGGTGATGCGCCCACCCTTCTTCAGCGCCACCTCGCCCAGGGCGGTGTCGCGGCCGCGCTCGAGCGAGGCGGTGCGCGTCACCGGCACGTAGCCGGGCAGTGCCAGCGGCAGCTCGAGATCCCGCGACTCGAAGTGCTCGCGCTGGCGCTCGGCCTCGAGCCCGCGGCCGTTCTCGTCGACCAGCCTCCACTTCAGCCACGCCACCCCCGGCACCTTCACCTTCACGTCGCGGGTGCCGGTCGAGGCGGTGCCGAGGTGGCCCGACCATCGCTCGTCTCGCTCGCGCGCCTCGGCCTGCAGCTCGTAGAAGCCCCGCGGCAGCCCGGTGAGCTCGAAGCGGCCGGCCGCGCAGGGCTTGGTGAGCACGCGGGCCCCGTCTTCCGAGGTCGCGCGAATGACCAGCTCTTCGGGCAGGCGGTGGCCGCCTTCTCTCTCGCAGGTACCAGAGATGAAGCCCTCGTACTTCGGCACGGTGAGCTCGACGCGCTGCACGCCTCCGTCGATGACCACCACCGCGCGGCCCTCGCCCGACCTCAAGCTCCAGCGCCCCGGCGTCAGCGCGCGCACCTCGAACGCGCCGTCGCGCGCCGTGACGGTGCGGGTCGGGCCGGGGCCCTCGACGGTGACCGGCCCCGAGAGCCGCTCGCGCGCCGGGCCGTAGAGGTCGCCCTTGAGCGTCGCGCCGGTCGACGCGCGCACCACCACGTTGCTCGAGGGCAGGCTCACCGCCTCGGCGTGGGGTACGAACTGCTCGTCGCGCACCACCAGCTCGTACTTCCCCGGCGGCTGCGGCCCGAGGCGAAAGGCGCCGCTCGCCTGGGTGACGCCGCTGGCCACGGTGACATGCTCGAGCGTGGCGAGCTCGAGCTTCACCTCGGGCGTGCCGGGGTCGAGGGTGCCCTCGACCCAGCCCAGGTTGGCCAGGCGCAGGGTGGTCGAGCGGCCCGCCGCGAGCGAGCCCGCACCGGGCGCCCACCCTTCGCGCATCGCGATGACCTGCCAGTCTCCGGCGGTGACGGGGCCGAGGCTCACCGTGCCGTCGCTGTCGCTGCGGCCGCGCACGATGAAGCCGGTGCCGGTGTGCTGCGCCACCACGCTGGCGCGGTCGACCGGCAGCTTCTGGTCGTCGAGCACCGTGAGCTCGAGCGTGAGCGCCTTCTCGAGCTCGAGCTTCAGCTCGCGCTTCTCGCCCGGCTCGAGGCGAAGCACCTTCAGCGCCACCGTGCCGTCGCCCGTCGCGCGCACGTCGTACTCCCCCGGGCAGAGCGGCTCGTCGGTGCCCTCGCTGGCGCAGTCGTCCCGCCCCGAGACGCTGCGGCGCTTCACCTCGACCTGGGTCGCCTTGGGCGCGGTGACGGTGAGCGTCGCCGGCAGTGGAGCGGGCGGCGCCGGCGCCTCGAGCGGCACGACGGGGGCGAGGCCGGTGACCAGCGCGCTCGAGGGCTCGGGAGCGGCGCGCGCGCGCCACAGCCACCACGCGCCCGCCGCTGCCGCCGCGACCAGCGAGGCGAGCAGCACGCGCTTCACCCGCGCTCCTCGACCACCAGCGTCTGGGCCGAGCGGCCGACCGGGCCGTGGCGGTCGTGCACCGCGGCCTGCGCCAGGCCGATGCCGAGCCCAGAAGCGGTGCTGAGCGCGTCGAGGCACACCCACTCACCCACCGGCTCGCGGTCGAGCAGAACGGTGAGGTCGGGGTTCACGAAGGTGAAGCGGCGAATGTCGAGCGGGTTGCACACGCCGCTCTCGGCGTCGGCGACCAGGGTCACCCGCTGCAGCCCCGAAGGCGTCTCGCCCTTCACCAGCTCGGCGGTCTGCCGCATCCACACCGCGACTTCGCTGTCGCCGAAGCGCCCGCGCAGGTACCGCGCCTCGATGCCGCGGTGGTACCCGACCTCGTGCCGAAAGAAGGGGAAGGTGAAGGCCGGCAGGCCGTCGGGTGAGGCGAGCGGCGGCGGGCGCGTCGAGAGCCCGCGCGACTCGGCGCGCCGAATGCGCAGCGCGGTGGCGCGGGCCAGCTCTTCTCCATCGCAGGTGAGCCTGAGCGAGACCCGCTGGGCGGTCTTGCCCAGCTTCTGCGGCTCGACGCTCACCTTCAGCGCCGCGATGGGAATGGGCCTCAGGTAGTCGATGGTGAGCCGCGCCACGAAGAACGCGCGCGCGTCGTCACCGAACGTCTCTGCCGCGCGGGCCAGCAGGGCGCTGGGCGGCCCGCCGTGCTGGTGCTCGTTGCTCCACGGGCCCCGGGTGAGCTCGGTCGACACGAACGCGTCGCCGTCGCGTGCGAAGAAGCACTCGGGCAGCATGCGGCGCGCAAGGTACGCCAACTCGCCTCGCGAAGACCATCGCAAGTGCCGTGTCACCTCGACAGCGGTTACCATTCGCTCGATGCAGCTCCGCGTGGGTCAAATCGTCGCCGACACCGAGGCCGAGGGCCCCGGCCGCCGCTTCGCGGTGTGGACCCAGGGCTGCACGCTGCGCTGCGAGGGCTGCTGCAACCCGCACCTCTTCACCGACCGCGGTGGAGCGCTGCTCGAGGTCGACGCGCTGCTGGCGCGCATACCTCCACAGGTCGAGGGGCTCTCGGTGCTGGGCGGCGAGCCGTTCGAGCAGCCCGAGGCGGTCGCCGCGCTCTGCGAAGGCGCGCACCGGCGAGGCCTGAGCGTGATGGTGTTCAGCGGCTTCACCCTCGCCGAGCTGCACGCCCGCGGCGCCCCGCTGGGGCACGTCGACCTGCTGGTCGACGGCCGCTACGTCGCCGCGCAGCCCGACACCTCGCGCCGCTGGGTGGGCTCGACGAACCAGCAGGTGCACTTTCTCACCGAGCGGGGCCGCGCCGACGCGCCGCGCTTCTCCGCTCCCAACACGGTGGAGATTCGCCTCACCCGTGAAGGCTTGAGCGTCAACGGCTGGCCGCAGGCGTCTGGGGTGGTGAAGCGGTGGTGAGCCGTTCGAGCGAAGGGCAGCTGGTGGCGCTGGCGCGCGGGCTGTTCGGTCAGGCCGGCAACGAGCTGCAGCAGCTCTTGCTCGAGTCGTGGCCGGTGCCGGCCAAGGTCTCTCCCGAGGGCCTCAAGGTGCTCTGTGACACGCTGGGCAAGGGCGCGGTGCTGTGGCTCACCCGGCAAGGCGCGTGGCGCGACCGGCTGTGGGCACGGCAGACGCCGCCGCCCATCGCGTTCGAGGCGAGCACGGTGCAGGTGCTGCAGTGGCTGCTCGAGCAGCCGCTCGGTCACGACGGCGCCACCCCGCTGCGGCTCGCGCCCCCCAAGGCCCTGGGCTGCGAGCTGGTGCTGCTGGCCGCGCTCGCCGCGTCGGTCGAGACGCCCGCCGAGCGCCAGCTGGTGACGCAGCCGGCGGTGCGCGAGTCGCTCTTGTGCCGCGTCTCCTTCCCCTCTGCGCTGGTGATGAACGGCGGTGAGGTGAAGGCCGGGGCCATCGCGCCCACCCCCGAGCAGGACTTCGCGCTCGAGGCGCTGCAGCCGGCCCTGGCCCGCTGGTGGCGGGCCGCCGAGCTGCTCAAGGCGCGCCTGCTGTTGCCCACCGACGTGCTGCGCGTGGGCCTGGCCCAGGCCCGGGTGCTCGACCAGCTGTTCACCTGGGCCGAGCAGAACGATCGGCGCGAGCGCTGCGAGTTCCTGCTCGAGGCGATGGCCCCGCTGCTCCACGAGCGCGCCACCGTCGCCGACTTCGTCTCGACCTTCGACGACAAGCTCCCTCTGCGCGAGCGGCAGGCGGCGCGGCGCGCGGCGGGCGCGGTGCTGCAGGCGTTGGCGCGCCTGCACCACTGGGACGAGCAGGCCCGCACCGTGCGCTTCATCGACGACGGCTACGAAGCGGCGCAGGCGCGGGTGAGGCGCTACGAGGCGCGCTTCGGCGTCGCCCGCTTCGCCCTCGCGCAGCGCCTCTCGGAGCAGCTCGAAGCCCTGCCGGCGTGATCAGGAAACGCGGCCCCGCGCAACTGTCATCGAAAGTGGACATGCGACATGTGGCCTCGACCGACGCACGCGCTGCGCGTTTCGCGCGACAATCCCCGTCACGGTCCCCTCATGAGCGGCGCCCCCAAGAAGACCTGCGGCTACTGCGGCTGCGAGCTGGCGCTCGGGGCGATCGCCTGTTTTCGCTGCGGCCGGTTGCTGGTGGTCGAGCGCGACGGCGGCACCGGCGAGGGCACCGACGGGGCGGTGAGCCCCACCTCGCTCAACACCCGGGCGCGCGCCGGCCTGCTGGAAGAGCGCTGGCTGCTCAAGAGCCCGGTGGGCATCGCGCCCGGCGCCACCTTGTGGCTCGCGCACGACACCTCGCTCGACCGCCCGGTGACGGTGAAGCTGCTCAACGAAGAGCTGGCAGGCGACGAGCAGGCGGTGACCCGCTTCGAGCGCGAGGCGCGGCTGCTGGCGCGGCTCGACCACAAGAACATCGCGCTGGCGCTCTCGACCGGGCGGCAGAACGGCCTGCCGTTTCTGGTGATGAAGCAGCTCAAGGGCCGCTCGCTCGCCGAGGTGCTGCACGCGCGCGGCGGGGGGCTCTCGGCCCAGCAGGCCGCGGCGGTGGGCGCCGAGCTGTGCGAGGGGGTGCAGGCGCTGCACGAGGCCGGGGTGATGCTCAGCAACCTGCAGCCGCGCCAGGTGCAGCTGACCGACGCCGGCGAGGTGGTGTTGATCGACCTGGGGAGCGCACGGCAGCGCGGCGACGACCTCACCGTCACCGCCGAAGTGCTGGCCGAGGCCGGCTACCGCGCGCCCGAGGTGCTCGCCGGTGAAGAGCCCGACGCGCGCAGCGACGTCTACTCGCTCGGCTGCATGCTCTACGAGATGCTCACCGGCCGGCCGCCGTTCGAGGGCCAGCTGTGGGACGTGCTGGCCGTCGGCTCGCGGCTCACGCCTCCGCCGTCCCTGAGCGAGCGGGTGCCGACCCTGCCGCCCGGGCTGGCGAAGCGGGTCGTCGACGCGATGGCCGAGGCGCCTTCGGCGAGGCCCGAGTCTGCGGCGGCGCTGGGGTCGCAGCTGCTCGCCTTCGCGCCCCGCGGCGCTCCGCTGATTCCGGTCAGCGTGCCCGCGAGCGAGGTCACCGCCACCGAGGCGGTGACGCACCCCACGCTCGCCTCCGACGTCACGCCCGCAGCGCCGCGCGAGGCGGTGACCGCCAAGGCTGCGGCGCTCTCGTCGCCCGGGCTCGACGTGCCGTGGGCCGACGAGACTCAAGAGGCGCCGCGCGAGCAGGCCAGCGAGCCCACCCGGTCGCTCACCGCACCGTCGCCGGTGAGCGGTCTGTTCGAGGCGAGCTCGGGGCCCACCGACGCGTTCACGGTTCCACCCGCGACGGCGCTCACCGAGTCGCCCACCCGCGCGCTACCCAACGTCTACTCGGCGCCAGCGCTGCCCCGGCTCGACGACGGGCAGACGCTCGAGACCCGGCAGCGCGAAGCGGTCACCACCGCGCGCCCGTACCTTCAGCAGCCTTCGGGCAAGCGCACGCTGCTCTACGGCGCGTTGGTGGCGTCGCTCGTCGCGCTCACCGGGGTGGTGGTGCTGGCGTCGGGCGAGAGCGAGCCGTCGCCGCCGGTGCCGATTCCGAGAGCCGAGCTGAAGGTCGCGCCGGTCGCTCCGCCGCCCCCGCCTTCGAAGGCGCTGACGCTCGACGACGTGGTGCCGCCCTCGGGGCAGGAGCTCACCCATCGCCGCGAAGAGCTGAAGACGGTGAGAGAGGGCCACGAGTCGACCGCCCTGGCCCGGCCGCACCTGCGCAGCGGGCCGGCGGTCACCCCGTGGAAGGTGCTGCGCCGCGGGCGCAAACCGGTCGATGCCGCGGCCCAGGCCACGGTGGTGTTCGTGGCGCTGTTCAAGGGCAAGCCGGTGCCGGCGCAGCTCGAGGTCGACGGCGTGTGGCGGGGGGTGACTCCGGTCGACGTGAAGCTGGCGCCCGGCGACCACGCGGTGAAGCTCGACCACCCCGGCAGCCTGCTCACCGAGGTGATGCTCGGCTTCTCGCGCGGAGAGACCGTGCGGCTGGAGATCGAGCTGCGCACCCGGGAGCAGGCCCGGGCGCGACCTCCTCTTCCCCCCGGAGCGAAGGCCGAATGAGCGCGCGCGGGCAGAGCGGGCAGGCGGCGGTCGAGACGGCGCTCATCTTGCCGCTGTTCCTGTTCATGGTGCTCGGCACGCTGCAGCTGTTCTTGATGCTGCAGGCGCGGCTGATGGTCGAGCACGCAGCCTTCACCGCCACCCGCACCGGCTCGCTGTCGCAGGGCAGCTGCACGCGCATGAAGCACGCCGCGCTGCTCACCCTGCTGCCGACCTTCACGGCCATCACCGGCCACGGCGACCCGGCCAGCCGGCTGGTCGACGCGTTCGGCGCCCACCGCGCCAACCGCTACCAGCCGCTGCGCGACGCGAAGCACGACGGCGACATCGTGTGGCTGTTTCGCGAGGTGCCCGGCGCGCGGCGCACCGCGGGCACCGACGAAGACGACGGCTTCGACGACCCCGACGAGCAAGAGACGCTGACCCTCGAGACACGGCTGGTGTTCTGGTACCCGATGCGAATTCCGTTCGCGAACTGGGTCATCGCGCGGCTGGTGGTCGCGGCCTGGGGCGGGCGCCGCTACGAGGGCGTCGGCCCGCTCGCGCCCACCCAGACCCAGAGCTGGGGCGCGGTGAACCGGCCGGTCGACGCCCAGGTGTTCAACGCGCTGCAGACCCGCACCGGCGCTCCGGCGTCGACCTACGTCTTCCCCATTCAGGCCTCGGCGGCGATGCGCATGCTCACCAGCCCGCGCCTGGGCCGCGGCTTCATCTTTCGCGGGGTGTGCAGGTGAGGGCGCGCGGGCAGGTGCTGGCGCTCGGGGCGCTGACCCTGGTGCTCATCGCGCTGATGGTGTTCATCACCATCGCCATCTCGGTGCGCATTCACGAGCGGCAGGAGCTGCAGACCACCGCCGACGCCGCCGCCTACAGCACCGCGGTGGCTACCGCGCGGGCGTTCAACGCGGTGTCGGCCGAGAACCGGGTGCTGATTGCGCAGATGGCGTCGATCGCCGCGGCGCAGTCGACCCTGAGCTGGGTGGTCTTCTACCACGGCGCCCTCAACCAGGCCCGCGACGCGCTGGCCGAGATCGCCAGCCAGTCGGCGTGCGGCGGAACCTTCGGCGCGGCGCGCGCGAACATCATGGCCGAAGACACCCGGCTCATTCAGCTCTTCGAGCGCAGCGACTGCGGCTACTGGGGCTTCTCGGGCTACGACGCGCTGTCGGCCGAGTACGTGCGCAGCGACCTCTACGAGACCGCGCTCGACGTGGCCGACAACCAGCGCCAGCTCTACGACGACATGGTGGCGCAGCTGCCCGGCATTCCCGATCGGGTCGCGCTGGCGGCCAGCGCGTCTGACCCGTTCGCCGCGAGCGGAGAAGAGTTTCGCGTCGCGAGCAATCACCTGGTGACGCGGCGCGAGCGCCGGGCCGCGCTGGTGCGAGAGCAGCAGCAGCCCATCGACATGGTGCGCGCCACCATGGCCACCCGCGGGCAAGACCCGTTCATCTCGTCGCGCGCGGCGAACTGGCGCACCAACGGGTGGAGCGGCGCCGACTTCATCGCCCGCCGGCTGCAGGCCGTCATCGGCTACGGCTCTCCGCTGGTGGTGAAGGTGACCGACTGGGGCACCTCGTACTTCGGAGACGACGGCCCCAGCCGCGCCTCGGGCCCCGGCGAGACCACCGGTATGGACGGCGAGATGCTGCGCGGCGCCGACTGGATGAAGTGGCGGCGCGTCGGCAACGTCGAGAACATGACGGTGTGGGGCGCCTGGGGCGAAGACGCCGGCCGCTTCTGGTTCGAGTGGCCCGCGCCTCCGGCTGGCTGCAACGTCGGCGCGGCCACCGAAGACGCGTTCGGGTACCTGCTGACCACCGGGCCCAACGACGACCGCGACAACCACATGTGGCGGCGCGGAATGCTCGACGACTACCGCGAGTGGGACGACACCCAGGCCCAGGTCTTCGCCCGTTGCTGGCCCCAGCCGCGCCACGGCTTCAAGCGGGTGCCGCCGGGCGCGACCAACCCGCGCTCCATCTGGCCGGTGTTCACCGACTTCGACGGCGACCGGCTCGACGACGGCGACGACTCGGTGCGCGACGTGTTCGGCCAGCCCAAGACCATGGTCGCCATCAAGCGCGACTACCGCGCGCGGCAGGCGGCGGGGCTGCTGCCCGACCCGTGGCAGCTCTCGTTCAAGCTCGGGTTCTCGCCGGGCGCGCCGGGCTCGGGGCTCGACCTGGTCAAAGACCGCTCGGTGCCGGGGCTGCGCCGCGCCATCGCGCTGTCGTCGGGCTTCGTCTACTACCACCGCCGCCGGCACTTCAGAGAGCCGCCCAACTTCTTGAACCCGTTCTGGCGCGCCACGCTCACCGCCAGCGACATCGACGAGCGGCGCAGCGACTTCGGCGCCTCGGCCCGCGAAACGCTGGACGACTTCGGCGAGTCGTACGCCGCCTCGACCCTCGAGCGGCTGGGGCGCGTCGGCTACGAGGCGATGCCATGAGGCGCGGCCAGGCCACCGTCGAGCTCGCGCTCGTGGCGCTGGTGTTCGTCAGCGTGCTGCTGTTCGGCATTCACTTCGCCGAGCTGGGGGCGATGAAGCTGCGGGTGCAGCAGGCGGGGGTGTTCGCCGCGTGGCAGGCGACTGGAGACCGCGCCCACCAGCTCGACCGCGGCACCGCGGCGCAGTCGCCCATCTTCCACCACGCCAACCAGCTGCGCGACGGCAGCGGCCGCACCCCCGAAGAGGCGACGCTGCGGCGGTACCACGACTTCGAGCCGCTCACCGAGCGGGCGGGCAACGACGTGAGGTGGGCGAAGACGCGCGGCTCGCGGCTCTCGGTGCGCTGCGACCCCGAGCGGGTGGCGATACCGCCCACCACCCAGGCGATTCAACGCCTCGCTACCGGGTACACCTTCGCGCGGTACAACAACCGCGACGTCGACGCGGTGGGCTGCAACGCCACCGCGCGGGTGGCGATGTTCGGCATGCCCAAGAGCCTGCTCGAAGACTCGGGCGGGTTCTTCAAGCTGCCCTTCGCCATTCGGCCGTTCGTCACCGTCTGCGCGGTCGGGCGCGCCGACCGCGGCGTGTGCCGCGGGCAGATACCCTTCGCCATCGACGACTGGGGGCTCGCTGGCACCCAGGGCGACGAGTCGGGCGAGTGCGACTTCAACTGCTCCATCACCGGCAGCAGCGGCAACCTCGCGTACAAGCAGACCATCGAGCGGCTCTACCGCCGGTACCAGACCACCAACTCGGTGAAGGGGTGGACCATTCAGACCTTCGTGCGCGAGCTGTTCGTGCCCGACAACCCCGCGCTGATGACGGTGGTGCCGGTCGACGAGCGCGACTTTCGCTTCGCGTTCATCGGCGACCACACCAACCGTCCGTTTCAGATTCGCACCAGCGAGCTGACCGGCCCCGGCTCGGGCACCGGCTTCGGCCCCAACGGCAAGACCACCCACTGGTGGGCCACCACGCCGTTCTCCAGCCGCTACCAGGCGGGCTATCGCTCGCGCGACGACTGCTTCGCCGGAGTGCCATGCACGCGTTCGCCCTTCGAGAAGTGATGCTGGCGGTGGCGCTCGCGGCCGCGCCGATGCGGCAGTGGGAGGTGCCCCAGCCGCTCGAGGCGGTCGAGGTGCCGGGCCGCACCGTGGCGGGCGGCGTGCCGGTGGCCATACGCGCGGTGCGCTCGAAGTCCGACGCCGAGAGCCTCGAGCGGTTCTTCCGCGCCGAGTTCAAGAAGGCGGGGCTGTTCTTGGGGCCGGTGCAGCAGCTGACCCAGCATCGGCAGGTGACCGGGCTCGACGTCGAGGCGCTGGTCTCGCACACCGTCTTTCTGCAAGAGAACCCCGACCGCACCACCACCGTCATCTTCACCGAGGCCGCGGTGGCCGAGCGCGAGAAGGCCGAGGCGCCGCGCTTCGCGCCGGTGATGCCCGGCGCGGTGGGCGTGCTCGCGGCCCAGACCGAAGGCGCGCAGGTGCTGGCGTACCGGGTGAAGGCGAAGCCCGACGAGGTGCGCGCGTTCTACGGCCAGACCCTGGTGAAGGCCGGCTGGGCCGAGAAGGAAGGGCACTTCGAGCGCGGCGCCGAGCTGCTCGAGCTCTCGGTGAAGCAGAAGGTTTCTGAGACGGCGGTGACGTTGACGCTGCGCAAGCGGTAAGAGGCGCGGCATGCGTTGGTTGCCGGTGGTGGTGCTGGTCGGGTGCGTGCCGTCTGCGGCCGAGCTCTGTCAGCGCGGGGTCGACTTCGAGTGTGCGCGCGAGTTCGAGTGTCAGAGCGACGCGGTGAAGGGCAGCGAGGGCTTCAAGGGCGGGTGGGGCACGAGCGTCGAAGACTGCAGCACCCGCGTGGCGAAGCAGGCGAGGTGCGCCGAGAAGGTGACGCAGAGCGACCTGTGCACCGGGGCCGACCAGGGCAAGACGTTCGACCTGGGCGCGGCGCAGGCGTGCTCGGGGGCGCGCAAGGCGCTCTCGTGCGCAGACTTTCTCGACCCCGCGAAGCTGCCCGAGTCGTGCGCCCAGAAGTGCCGGTAGGCCGGCCGCGCGGTCAGGGGCTGGCGGGCTGACTGAAGGGGAAGATGGGCCTGCGCTCCATCGCCTTGGGCGGAAACACCGTGTACAGCTTGCCGTCGAGCGCCTGCTGCACGGCCACGGCGTGGGCGTTCTGGTTGGTGAAGCCCTCGAAGTCTTCGAAGTTGATGTCGCCGGCGACGCCCGACCAGGTGCCTTCTTTGAGCACCCGCCGCAGCTCGGCGCGCTTGCCCTTCGACTTCGTCGCCGCGTCGTAGAGCAGCTTGAGCCCCGCGTAGGCCATGGCCGCGTGGTACGTCGGCTCGTGCCCGAAGCGGTCGGCGAACTTCTTCGAGAAGGCGTGCCGCTCTTCGGGTGAGCCGGCGCGCGGCGACCACTGGGTCGAGACGAACACCTGCTCCGAGAGCTCGCGGCGCTCGGCGAAGGCGGGCAGCGCGAAGCCACCGCCCATGCCCATGAAGGCCTGCGGCTCGAGGCCCGCCTCGCGCACCTGCTCCATCACCGCGATGCCGTCGGCCGAGAGCGACGACATCAGAATCAGGTCGGGTTCGAGCGCCTTGATGCGCTGGAGCGCCGGGCCGAGCTTCGGCGCCGCGCCGCTGTACGGCTCTTCGGCGAGCACGGTGAGCTGCTTGGTGGCGGCCACCTCGCGCACCGCCTTGTTGGTCGACTTGCCGAAGTCGCCGTCTTCGTAGAGGTGCACCAGGGTCTTCGGCTTGCCGAGCGTGGTGGCGGTGAGCAGCAGGCCCTGCACGAACTGCAGGTTCGTGCCGCAGATGCGAAACACCCAGTCGTAGCCCTGACGGGTGATGCCCTGCTCCGAGGCGGCGGGCAGCACCAGGGGTACCTTCAGCTTCTGGGCGACCGGCGCCGCGGACGACGCCGCGTACGAGAACACCGGCCCCAGAATCGCCGCCACGTCGGGCTTGAGCGCCAGCCCCTGCACCGCGGCCGCGGCGGCCCTGGCGTCGCTCTTGTCGTCGACGATGACCAGCTCGAGCTTCGCCCCGTCGGCGGTGAGCTCGTCTTGCGCGAGCTTGACGCCCTCGAGAAAGAGAGAGCCGATGGCGGCTTCTTTGCCCGAGCTCGGCGCGATGACGCCGAGCTTCACCGGCGCTTCAGCGCCCAGCGCGACGGTGCTGCACAGCACTGCGAGAAGGAAGAAGCGCACGGTGGGGGGCCCCAAAGAGAGCCGGGTCATTTCACCGACGCCGGGTGCGCGCAACAGCGCTCGAGCGGTCGCCTCTCTACGGGGTGATGGGCCCGACCACCGCGTCGGCGCGGTGCTGGGTCACCGCGTTGCCAAAGGGCGTCGCCTCGACGTCGATGCCACCGTTGATGACCGCGCTCACCACCACGGTGTGCTGCGCGCCGGTCATCACCAGGCCGGGAGGCATGACCACCCGGGTGCCTTTGACGCGCACCGTGCCGGTCGGCTGCAGCACCGTCTGCCCGCCCTGGTTCACCAGCCGGTAGACGGTGACGATGTAGCGGTCGGGCGTGCCGGTGACCGGTGCGCTCCAGGTGATGGTGGGGTTCAGGCCCACGCTCGAGACCGGCACGTTCGCCGCCATGCCGTTCACCAGCACGTTGCGCGGCGGAGACAGCTGCGGCACCACCGCGCCCGTCACGTTGGTGAGCAGCTGGGTCGAGCTGGCGCTCACCGTCAGGGTGGTCGCGGCCGCGCCCGCCGCCTGCACCTGCACGGTGAACAGGCCGGCGACGTCGAGCACCAACGGCACCGAGCTGGGGTAGGGGTTCGCGTACTCGAAGGCGCCCGAGAGGTCGGGCCCGCCGGCCGCCATGGGAATGTACGCGAGGTAGGCGGTGCCGCCGAGCGGGCCGCGGGTGGCGGTCGCTCCCGGCACTCCGTAGAGGAGAATCTGGTGGCGCGTCGCGACCGCCTGCGGGTGCACCTCGGTGCGCATCGCCTCGAACAGGGTGGTGCGCACGTTGAGGCCCAGGCTGTTCGGCGCCGGCGTGGTGAACACCGCGTTCACCGCCGAGGGCTGGCCGCTGGTCTGGGTGAGCCCGGTCACCGTGGCGGTCGCCACCGCCGAGACGTACGGCACCGGCGCGCCGTACACCGTGTTCTGGGTGAGCACCAACGTGTCGCCGCGCGTCGCCGAGAGCATCACCTCGCCGGTGGCCCGGTAGTCGAAGCTCACCGTGGCGGTGGTGGCGCCTTGAGAGATGACGTCGCTCGAGTAGTCCGAGACGTCGTCGATCAACATGCCGGCGTTGGTCGAGCTCAGGCTCAGCGAGTCTTGTGGCCCCCACGCGTGCAGCCCGCTCACGTTGAGCTGCAGCGTCGTCGCCGCGGTGGCCGGCACCGCGTCCGCGCGGCCCACGTACACCTGGCTCAGGTCCAGCGTCGGTGAGCTGGTGAGCGTGTAGTAGTGATACCCGGCGAAGAGGTCGAAGTAGTACGGCCCCGACGGCACCGAGAGGGTGAACATGCCCGGGGTGGTGGCGCTGCCGCTGTACTGGGTGAAGCTGCCGCTCGACTCGACCTGCGCGCTCACCGCGAAGCCGATGGCGTCATTGGTGGTCTGGATGCCGGTGTCGGTGACGTGGTCGACCGAGCGGCGCCCCTGCACGGTGCGCAGCGGTACTCCGCCTGCGGCGCCTCCGCCGGTCGCGCTGCCGCCGCCCGTGGCGACTCCGCCGCCGGTGGCGCTGCCTCCCCCCGTCGCGACACCGCCTCCCGTGGCGCTGCCTCCGCCGGTCGAGACGCTGCCGCCCGCGCTGCCGCCCGCGCTGCCGCCCGCGCCCCCGGCGCCGCCCGCCGAAGCGGTGCCACCCCCGGTGCCCCCGATGCGGGTACAGGTGCCCACGTTGCAGGTCTCGTTGGCGGTGCAGGGCGAGCAGGTGGTGCCGCGGGTGCCGCAGGCGTTGTCGGTGAGCCCCGTCTGGCAGACGCCTTCGGCATCGCAGCAGCCGCCGCACGAGGTCGCCGAGCACTTGCCGCCGCCACCGCTGCACGCAGACACGAGGGCCACCAGCAAAGCGGGAATAAAGAAGCGCGCGAGGGTCACCCGCTGTGAACACCCGGGCTTGAAACCGAGTGCAAACAAGAGTCCCACCTGGCGGCTCGAGGTTAAGCTGCCGCCATGAGTCGCGCGTACCGGATCAGCATCGAAGAGTCTCTTTCCCGCCACGTGCAGGTCGACGACGGGGTCGCCTCGAAGCTCGAGCTGTTGCCCATCTTGAGCCGCGAGCGCACCGGCGACCTGCTCGCCGCCGAGCTTACGAAGAAGGGCTTCACGCGCCAGGGCGACAAGGCGGTGCGGCACGAGAAAGACGGCATCACCGTCGAGGTCACCCTGGCCGACGGCGAGGTGAAGGTGACCGCCAAGGGCGAGAAGGCCCTCGACCTCAAGGCGCAGCGCACCGGCGTCGCGGTGGAAGAGTCGAAGGGCCTGCGCGAGCAGGAGCTGCGCCAGAACGCGCAGGCGCAGCTCGAGGCCGAGGCCACCGCCGAAGAGACGCGGCTGCGCGAGCAGGTGACCGAGCGGCTCGGCGCGCGGCTCAAGGACCTGAAGGGCGAGCTCGACGGGGTGGTGAACCGCGTCACCGTCGCTTCGCTCAAAGAGCGCGCGTCGCAGCTCGGCACGGTGGAAGAGGTCAACGAGAACGCCGAGACCGGCGAGCTCACCATCAAGGTGCGCGTCTAGCCCATGGGGTCTTCGGTTCCCGAAGAGCAGCTCCCCGTCGAGCTGACGCCGTTCGCGGCGGTCGAGTCGGCCTACAGCCAAGAGCTGGCGCGCGTCACCGACGGCCTGCGCCGCGGCCTGTCGGTGATGGTCGAGGCCGACAAAGAGCTCACCCCGTTCGTGTTCAAGGCGGTGCGCGACCGGCTGAAGAAAGAGGGCAAGCAGTTTCTCTATCTCGACGGTCGGCCGATCGCCGACCTGCCGCCGCTGCCCCAGGGCGCGGGGCTGGTGGCGGCGATTCTGTTCCTGCTGCGCGAGGCGGTGCGCGGCGCAGTGGCCGACCGCATCATCGTGCTGCCCCACCTCGACCTGCTCACCGCCTCGAGCGGAGGCCTGAGCGCCGAGGCGCGCGAGGCGATACCGCTGCTCTACGAGAACCCCGAGCTGGTCTTCATGGGGTTTCGCGACCACTCGTTCTCGGTGCCCAAGGTCATCGACAACCTGTTCCCGCGGCGCGAGACGCTCACCGGCGTGCCGCGCGAGCGGCTGGGCACGCTGGTCACCCAGCGCGAGTCGCGCAAGCTCTCGGCGCACAAGGCGCTGCAGGTGTACCCGCTCTACAAGCAGGTCAGCGGAGTGAACGCGGCGCGGCTGCGGCGGCTGCTCTCGACGCTGCAGGGTGAAGACTACCCGGCCGACGCGCGCCCGGCGTACGCGCAGCTGCGCGCCGGCACCCTGGTGGGGCAGCTGCAGGTGCCCGACGTCGACCTGAACCACGACGTCGGCGGCTACGCGAAGGTGAAAGAGCGGCTGCAGCGCGACATTCTCGACGTGCTGGCCCACAAGGACACGCTGACCGACGAGGGCCAGGTGAAGGCCATCGAGTCGCTGATTCCGCGGGGCATGATTTTCTGGGGCCCCCCCGGCACCGGCAAGACGCTGTTCGCCAAGGCGATGGCGACCTCGCTGGGGGCGGCGCTGAGCGTGGTGAGCGGCCCCGAGCTCAAGTCGAAGTGGGTGGGCGAGAGCGAAGAGAACCTGCGCCAGGTGTTCATGCGCGCGCGGCAGGCGGCGCCCGCGGTCATCGTCTTCGACGAGCTCGACAGCTTCGCGGTGCGCCGCGGCAGCTACCAGGGCAGCGGCGTCGAGCACTCGATGGTGAACCAGTTGCTCACCGAGATGGACGGGTTTCGCAAAGACGAGCTGGTGTTCGTGGTCGGCACCACCAACTTCGTCGAGTCGCTCGACCCCGCCCTGCTGCGGCCGGGGCGCTTCGAGTTCCACCTTCAGATTCCCTACCCGGGCAGCGACGACCGGCGGCACATTCTCTCGATCTACGACCAGAAGATGGGCCTGCACCTCTCGCCGCGCGCTCGACTACGCGGTCAGGCGGACCGGCGACCTGGTCGAGGGCCCGCCACCTGGGCACCCGCTACTCGGGCGACCACCTGCAGGCGCTCTGCCGCGCGCTGGCCCGCATGCGGCTGCGCGAGCGCCGCGAGCCCGCGCAGCTCACCGAGGTCGACGACGTCGACCGCGCGCTCGGCGAGTTCGTCGAGCGGCCCTCGCTCACCGCGCGCGAAGAGCACGTGGTGGCCACCCACGAGGCGGGCACGCCATCTGCGCGCTGTTCTGCCCGCACACCCCGCCGATCGACCGAATCTCGATCCGCGGCGATTTGGCCGGCGCGCTCGGCTACGTCCGCTACGCCGACCCGCCCACCGGTACGTGGTGACGCGCGGGCAGCTGAACGATCAGATCTGCACCCTGATGAGTGGGCGCGAGGCCGAGCTGCTGTTGCTCGAAGACCTCTCCATCGGCAGCGCGGCAGATTTGGAGCGCGCCACCGGCATCGCCCGCGCCCTGGTGCACGAGTTCGGCATGGGCAACGAAGCCGTGGGGGTGCGCGTCATTCTCGCGCCGCGCGAGCAGCCCCAGCCGTCGAACGCCCTGCGCGAGTCGACCGAGCGCGCGGTGCTCGAGCTGCTCGAGCACAACCGCAAGCGCGCCGCCGACATCTTGAAGGCCAACCGGCAGCTGGTGGTGCTGTTGCGCGACCAGCTGCTCGAGAAGAAGGTGCTCGACCGGGCCGCGCTCGCCGATTTCCTTCCCCTGGGGAAGAAAGAGGAGAAGAAGTAACCATGGCCTCGCTCACCATTCGGCTGCAGGTCGACCCGCAGACCAAGAAGAAGAACGTCATCATCAAGTACGACAGCGACTCTGACGCGCTGCCCCAGGAGCACGAAGAGCAGCACCGCCAGCTCGTCGATGCGCTGATCAAGAACGGCACGCTGAAGGCCGAAGACCTCGGGCACATTCACATCGAGCGCGAAGGCCAGGGTACGGCCCAGAAGCCCTCGACCGAAGAGGCTCCTGCGCCGCAGAAGGTGCCGCAGAAGGGGTGAGGGTCGGTCAGCGGGAGGCCGGCCTCCCGAGCCGCGGGGGCGGTCGGTTCGACACCGAGCAGGTCATCCGTTATAACGGATGACCGGTATGCACGGCTTCACTCCCCTCTCTTCGTTGCTCGGTGGTGCGTTGATAGGTCTCGCCATCTCGCTGGTGCTGCTGACGCATGGGCGGGCGGCCGGCATCTCGGGGCTGTGGGCCGGCGTGCTCCGCCCCTCGAGCGATCGCACCTTTCGCGTCTGGTTCTTCGCGGGGCTGATCGGCGCCGGGCTGGTGATGCGCGCCATCTTCCCGCAGGCGTTCGGCGCGGGGCCGACTGCGCCGCTGGGGCTCATCGCAGTGGCGGGCCTGCTGGTCGGCTACGGCACCCGCCTGGGTGGAGGCTGCACCAGCGGTCACGGGGTGTGCGGCAACAGCCGCCTCGAGGCCCGCTCCATCGCCGCGACCGTCACCTTCATGCTCACCGGCGCCCTCGCGGTGTTCGCGTTGAGGGCGCTCTCATGAAATCGAACCTCGTGGCGCTCGCGGCCGGAGCCCTCTTCGCGGTCGGCCTGGTCGTCAGCGGCATGGCCCAGCCGGCCAAGGTACAGGGCTTTCTCGACCTCACCGGCGATTGGGATGCCAGCCTCGCTCTGGTGATGGTCGGCGCGATCTCGGTGCACGCGACCGCGCTCAGGCTCATCGCGCGCCGGCGCGCGCCCTTGTTCATGCCCTCGTTTCAGCCGCGCCAGACCAAGGCGATCGACGGTCAGCTGCTGCTCGGCGCGGCGACCTTCGGCGCCGGCTGGGGCCTCGCCGGCTACTGCCCGGGCCCCGCGTTCGTAGCGGTGGGCGGCGCTTCGCCGAGCGCGCTCGTCTTCGTGGTCGCGATGACCGCCGGCATGTTGGTGCACCGCCAGCTGCAAGCGCGCGCCCGCGCGGTGCGCAGCCCCTCTGCGACGTAGCGCTGCAGCGGGGGTACGTGGTTCGGCGTGAGGTCCCTCGGCCGAAGCTCAGGGCACTCGGGCGCGGCTTCACTGGCCCGCGTCGGCGCCGCCGAGGGTGCCGATGAACACCTGGGCCGAGGTGGCGAGCTGCTCCTGCGCGCGACCGCCGACCGAGTAGACGTGGCCGTTCCACTCGGGGGTCTGGTGCACGTGGGCGTGCGACGCCGGCAGGGTGTCGACGTCGACGAAGGCCGAGAGGGTGGCGCCCGGCTCGAAGCGCGCGCGGCGCACCCGGTTCACGTACTGCTCCATGCCGGGGCCGCCCTCGCCTCCTCCGATGAGGAAGAGGTGGTCGCGGTAGTCGACGGCCGACGCCGTCCACGGCGGAGTCTCGAGCGTGCCCACCACCGTCCACCCGGTGAGGGTGCCGTCCGAGGCGTGCTCCGAGCGCAGCAGGTCGGCGATGGGCTGGTTGCCGGTGTCCATGCCGCCGGCGAGGTACACGTGGCCGCCGTGCACGACCGCCACGTGGTGGGTGCGCTGCAGCGGCAGGGCAGGGGCGCTGGTGAAGTTTCCCGGCAGGCCGTCGGCCCCCAGGGTGGCCTGCACCACCGCCGACTGCGCCACGCGCGTCGCGCCGATGCCGCCGGCCAGGTACAGCGTGTCGCCGACGATGGCGCCGGTGCCGTGCAGCGCGACGAGGTGCATGCCGTAGGGGTTCTGCACCCAGTGAATGTCGCCGTCGTCCTGCACCGTGCCGGTGAACGAGAAGTCGCCGGCCACCGCGCCGCCGCCGGCGTTTCGGCTCACGCCGCCGAGCAGGTACACGTGGCGGCCGCGCTGCGCGAAGCCGTGAAAGCCGGTGGGCTGCGGCAGCCGGGTGCAGTCGACCCACGCGCCCAGCGAGCCGTCGGCCGAGATGGCCGCCCGCCGCACCTGGTCGTAGAGAAAGTCACCCGGGCTGCGCACGCCCCCCGCGACGTAGAGGAAGACGCCCGCGTCGCTGGTGGCGACGAAGGTGCTGTGGTGGTCGACCACGGTGGGGAAGTCGGGCGCGCTCTGCCAGCGAATGCGGCAATCTTGCACGCCGTCGCACGGCGACCCGGCGTCGGGCGGGTCGGCCATCGGGCCAGCATCGGTCATCTGGCCGGCGTCGGTGGGCTCGAGCGAGGGCGGCGCGGCGCAGCCAATCAGCAACGTCGACATGACGGCGAAGGTCGTTTTCATGCGCGCGCGTCGAGCAACCGATGCGCCAGCGCGGCGCCTCAGCCGGTGCAGCGACTTGAGCGCGCGAGCGCTCAGCCGCGTGACGAAGTGCGCACAATCGACCGCGCATTTTCGCGCACCGCGTCTCGCCGGCGTGACTGCAGGCGCACGGCGAGCGCAGGTCGAGAAGACAAGGCGCACGCCACGCCTTGGGTCGCGGGCCAGTTGACCGATGCTGTCTCGCGGCAGTGTCCCGAAGCGGGAAACCGCGGTGGCCCAGGGGCGCCTGCGTCGCGCGCTTGCGACAACCCGGCGTTGCTCCGTCTATCGGGTGAAGCCGCCCCCACTTCGAGGCCCCCCGATGCTCGGACACGAACGTTTCTACCAGGACGCCGAGTTGTACGACCTCGCGTTCAGCTACCGCGACTATGCGCAAGAGGCCGCGTTTCTGCGCGACGTCTGCAAGACGTTTCGCCACGGCGCCGCGCCCGAGCGCTTTCTCGAGCTGGCCGCGGGCCCCGCGCACCACGCGCTCGAGATGATTGCGCACGGTACCCCCAGCGTGGCGCTCGACCACTCGCGGCCGATGAAGCGCTACGGCCTGCGGCTGGCGCGTGAGCGCCAGGTGAAGCTGCCGTACCTGGTGGCGAACATGGAGTCGTTCAAGCTCGACCGGAAGTTCGACCTCGCCGCGTCGATGGGCTGCTCGGCGACCTACCTGCTCGACGACGCCGCGGTCGATCGCCACCTCGCCGCGGTCGCCGCCGTGCTGGTGCCCGAGGGCGTGTACGTGCTCGAGCTGCCGTACCCGGCCGAGCTCGAGGCGCAGACGCAGTGGGAGGTCGCTTCACCCGAGGGGCGGCTGCGCGTCGAGTGGAGCGAGGTGCGGCACCCTGCGGCGGCGGGCTACCGGCACGCGGCGACGCGCGCGGTGCTGGCGTTTCAGCCTCGCCGCGGGCGCGAGAAGCGCACCGAGGTGACGTCGGTGCAGCGCTTCTTCACCGTCGAAGAGGTGCGCGCCGCCGCCGAGCGCAGCGGCGAGCTCACCTTGGAGGCGGTGTACGGCGCGCACGACCGGCGGGTGAAGCTCGACGACGAGCGCGCCTGGCGAATGCTCTGCGTGCTGTGCAAGCGCGTGCCGGCGGTGCGCGAAGAGCGGGTGCGGCTGCTGGCTACCGGCTGAGCAGCTCGAGCGCGTTCATCAGCCCGACCACCTGAATCGGGCCGGCCTTCTTCGCGGTGAGCGTCTCTTCGAGGCCCTTGAGCTGGGCGGCGGTGGGCTTGCTGGCCGGCCACAGCGGAGTGATGCCGCTGCTCGCCTTCTCGAGGTCGCCGTTCACCGCGGTCTTCAGCGCCTCGACGTCGAGCGCGTTCTCGCGGGTGTGGCGCACCAGCTGGCTCAGCTCTTTCGCGTCGCGCACTGCGAAGCGGTGGGTCACCGTGGCGGTCTTCACCACCCACTGGCCCGCGAACACGCCGGTGACCGGCTCTTCGAAGACGATGTTGGGGAAGAAGATGCTGCAGGTGCCGTGGGTGGTGTTGAGGCGGTGCGACGCGAAGTAGATGCGGAAGCTGGTGATGTGCACCTTGCCGCCGATCGACCGCGGTTTGACCAGCTGCGGGGCGACGCGAACCAACAGCTCGATGGCGCTGCCGGCCTTGTTCGCCGAGCTGCCGTCGGGAAGCTTGGCTTCGGGGTCGAAGCCGAACGTCAAGTTGGCAGGGCGAGTGGCCAACAGCTTTTCTCCAGACAGCAACATCTCGTTCATGGGGCCGGTACCGTAGCGCGAGGGGCGCGCGAAGTGCGGTACATCTGCGTCGGCGATGGGAACGTGGATTGCGCCACTCGCGCCCAGTCACCCCGGCCGCCACCGGCTGCTGTGCTTCGCGTACGCGGGCGGAGGGCCGTCGGTGTTCCGCCCCTGGGTGGCGGCGCTGGGCGACGAGGTAGACGTGTGGGCGGTGTGCCTGCCGGGGCGAGACCGGCGCTTCGGTGAGGCGCCCCAGCGCGACTTCGACGCGGTGGTCGAGCAGGTCGCCGGCGAGGCCGCCGCGGTGGGCCCGTGGGACGGCTTCTTCGGCCACAGCCTCGGCGGGGCGCTGGCCTACGAGGTGACCCGCGCGCTGCGGCGTGCCGGGGCGGCCGAGCCGGCGCGGCTGGTGGTCGCCGGCGCGCGGCCTCCGGGGCGGCGGGTGCTCGACGGGCCCCTGCACCTGCTGAGCGACGAGGCGCTCAAGGCGCGGCTGAAGGCCTGGGGCGGAACTCCGCCCGAGGTGCTGGCGCACGACGAGCTGATGGGGGTGCTGCTGCCGGTGCTGCGCGCCGACTTCGCCCTGGCCGATTCCTACACGTTTCGAGAGGGCCAAAGGCCCACGGCTCCGCTCGCGGTCTGGGGTGGGCGCGACGACCCCGAGCTGCCGGAGCCGCTGCTGCGAGAGTGGCGTGGCTACGGTGAGGGGCCCTTCGAGTCGCGCCTCTTCGACGGCGGGCACTTCTTTCTCGATTCGCACCGGGCCGAGGTGAGCGCCGCGGTGCGCGCGGCGCTGCGATGACGTACACCAGCGCGACCTTTGATGGCGCCCGCTCTCCCGCTGCCCGACTGGCTCGACCGCATGCTCCCGTTCCGGCGGTACCTGCTGCAGGTGAACGGGCACGCCATGCACGTGATGGAGCAGGGCCCCGAAGGCGCGCCGGTGGTGCTGCTGCTGCACGGCAACCCCACCTGGAGCTTTCTGTGGCGCAAGGTCGCAGTGGCGCTCGGCCAGGCGAAGCTGCGGCTGGTGATGCCCGACCTGGTGGGCCTGGGGCTCTCGGACAAGCCGCCGGCCGAGGTGCACACGCTCGACTTTCACGCCGCGCAGCTCGAAGGGCTGCTTCGCCAGCTGGGCCTAAAGCGCCTGAGCTTCGTGGGGCAAGACTGGGGCGGGCCCATCGGCCTGGCCGGCATCATCGCGAGCGAGGGCAGGGTCAAGCTCGACGGGCTGGTGGTGCTCAACACGGCGCTCGGGCCGCCCAAGCCGGGGTTTCGGCCCACCGCGTTTCACCGCTTCTCGCGCGTGCCGGTGCTGGCCGAGCTCGCGTTTCGCTACGCGCAGTTCCCCCAGTCGGTGCTGGCCTTCACCCAGGGCGACCGGCACAGCATCAGCGGCGACGTGGCGCGCGCGTACCGCTACCCGCTGCGTCACCGCGAAGACCGCACCGCGCCGCTCGCGCTCGCGCGCATGGTGCCCGACAGCCTCGAGCACCCGACCGTCGGCCCGATGCGGCGCATCGAGGCGTTCGTGCAGGCGTTCAAGGGCCCCGCGGCCATCGTCTGGGGAGAGCGCGACCCCGTGCTCGGCCGCCTGCGCAGCCGGGTCGAGCGATTGCTGCCGCATGCGAAGGTGACGTCCACCAACGCCGGGCACTTCTTGCAGGAGGAAGTTCCCAACCCCATCGCTGATGCGATTCGGTACGTGACCGGTGGGTGAGGCTGGGCCCCGTGTTGCCTCGCCGCCGCGCTCGACAGATGGGATACGGGCTGGGGCTTCGGGCTCGAACCAACGCGCTTCGGGCGCGGGCGCGGGCGCGGGCGCGGGCGCGTTTCACGATGAGGCTGTTCGCGCGTCGTCGTCTGTGAGAGGTCGTCGGCGCCGGGGCGTTCGCTTCACCTCAAGCGTCTCATGCCCGCGCCCGCGCCCGCGCCCGCGCCCGACGACCCGGAAACCGGTCGTTCGAAGCCCGCAGCCCGCAGCCCGAGCGCTCACTCGGGCTTCGGCGCAACAGGTTCGCCGTCGTCGCCCGGCACCCACCCCAGCGACGCCAACACCCGAAACCGCGGCGTACCGTAGCCAGGAGAGAGCCCCGGCCCCGCGCCGATCGTGAACGCAAGGCTCTTCACCGGCAGCCAGCGCACCGCGACGACCGCCTCGAGAGGGCTCTGCGCGGCCTTCGGGTTCGAGAACCCGACCTCACCGCCGACGTTCAACATCGCCGCGACCCGATACCGGGGCAGCAGGTCGACCCGCGCCGCGAACGCGTACGTGAAAGCGCTGCCGACCGTGAGGTTCAGCAGCTGGTGCTCCGACCGCACCGCCACGCCCGCGTTGAGCATCACCGCCGAGCGCCGCGGGCCGCTGAACTGCCCGATGGCCGACGGAGAAGCCGTGACGCTCCCATACCCCGAGTACGCCCCGTCGCCGGTCGGCAGCGTCACCGGCAGCGACACCGCGAACGCGAACCCGCCCGCGGTCACCAGCCGAACCTTCGCCTGAACCCGCAGGTCGGCCAGCGACGCGTTCGAGCCGCCCGTGCCCAGCGCCGGGTCGACCACCGACGCCTCGGTGCTCTGGGTGAACGTCACCGGCAGCGCGATGCCCAGCTCGAGCCGGTCGAACAGGCCCATCGAGGCGGCCAGGGTCAGCGTCTCCTGGTTCGCCGCCAGGCTGCGCTGCACGCCGTGGTCGTCGGTGGCGAACACCCTCAGCGGCACGTCGGCGTAGCTGAACCACAGCTGCGCCTGGGGCCGCTGGTGCTGCGAGATGGTCGCCGACTGCACGCCCAGCACGTCGCCGTTGCCCGCCTGCGGCGCGAACCGCTCGAGCAGGAAGCTGCGGCTCACCTCTCCCTGCGCCCGGGCCTCGCCCGCGCTCAAGCCCACCGCGCCCGCCGCCACCACCGCCAGCGCCTGCCCCGCGCGCCGCCGCGCCAGCCGCAGCGCCACCGCCAGCACCAGCAGCGCCATCAAGCCGGTGCCGTTGCCCGCCGCGTTGCAGCCCAGGCCCAGGCCCGCGCCGCCCTGCACCGACCACAGGGTGTGGTCGGCCTTCGCCTCGCACGCGCCGGCGATGCACACGCCGTCGGTGCCGCACTCGGCGTCGCTCGCGCAGCCGCTGCGGCACGCGCTCTCACCGCAGGCGTAGTTGCCGCACAGCGCCGTCTGCGGCGCCACGCACGCGCCCGAGCCGTTGCAGCTGCTGCCGTGGGTCTCGACGCCGCTCGCGCAAGAAGCCGTCACGCACGAGGTGCCGGTGCCGGGGTAGGTGCACGCGCTGCGGCGGCTGCCGTCGCACGCGCCACCGCACCGCGAGTCGTCGCTGGCGCACGCGTCGCGGCCCCCGTGCGGAGCGCCGACGGCGGGGGCGCAGGTGCCCACGCTGCCGCTCACGTCGCACGCCTCACACTGGCCGTCGCAGGCCACGTTGCAGCACACCCCGTCGGTGCAGAAGCCGCTGCCGCACTGGTTGTCGCCGCCGCACGAAGCGCCCGGCGCCGACTTCGGCTTGCACACGCCCGCCGAGCACCAGTTGCCGCTCGCGCACTGCGCGTCAGCGCTGCAGTCGCCCTTGCACGCGTTCGCGCCGCAGGCGAACTGGCCGCACGACTGCTGCTGCACCGCGGGGCAGTGCCCGTGGTCGCACGTCGCCGCCAGCGTACCGGTGCCCGCCGCGCACGCCGCCGCCCGGCACTCGCTCGCCGGGTAGCTGCACGCCGACACGTCGCTGCCGTCGCAGCTGCCGCCGCACGAGGTGCCGTCGCTGTCACAGGCCACCCGGTCGCCGTGGGGAGCGCCGCTCACCGCGGTGCAGGTGCCCACGTGGCCGATGACGTCGCACGCCTGGCACTGACCGCCGCACGCCACGTTGCAGCACACGCCGTCGACGCACTCACCGGTGCCGCACTGGTTCGCGCCCGAGCAGCTCACGCCCGCGCTCTTCTGGGTGACGCACACCCCGGCCGAGCAGTAGTTGCCGCTCGCGCAGTCGGCGTCGGCGAGGCAGTCGCCGCGGCACGCGGTGGCGCCGCACACGAACTGACCGCAGTCTTGCGTCTGCTCGGCCGGGCACGCGCCGTGGCCGTCGCAGGCCGCCGCCAGCGTCGCGGTGCCCGTCGCGCAGCCCGGCGCACGGCACTGGGTCGACGCGGTGGGGAAGCTGCAGGCCGCACGGGCCAGGCCGTCGCACGAGCCGCCGCACGCGCTGCCATCGGTGGCGCAGCCGGGCCGGCCCGAGTGGGGCGCGCCGCTCACCGCCACGCACTCACCGGCGCGGCCGCTCACGTCACACGCCTCGCACTGACCGCCGCACGCCACGTTGCAGCACACCCCGTCGGTGCAGAAGCCGCTGCCGCACTGGTTGTCGCCGCCGCACGAAGCGCCCGCCACGGCCTTGGGCGTGCACACGCCGCCCGAGCACCAGTTGCCGCTCGCGCAGTCGGTGTCGGCGCTGCAGTTGCCCAGGCACGCGCTCGCGCCGCACACGAAGGTGCCGCACGACTGCGTCTGCACCGCGGGGCAGTGGCCCTGCGCATCGCAGCTCGCCGCCAGCGTGGCGGTGCCCGAGGCGCACGAGGCCCCCCGGCAGCTCACGCTCACGTCGGGGTAGCTGCACGCGGTGCGGGCGTTGCCGTCACAGCTGCCGCCGCACGACGAGCCGTCGCTGTCGCAGGCCGCGCGAGCGCGGTGCGGAGCGCCGCTCACCGCCACGCACTCTCCCACGTGACCGGTCTCGTCGCAGGCCTCACACTGACCGTTGCAGGCGCTGTTGCAGCACACCCCGTCGACGCACTGGCCGGTGCCGCACTCGCCGTCGCGGCTGCACGAGGTCGAGACCCCCTGCTGCGGCTGGCACACCCCGGCGTTGCAGTAGTTGCCGCTCGAGCACTCGGCGTCTGCCGCGCACGAAGTGAGGCACGCGCTCGCGCCGCATACGAAGGCATCGCACGCCTGGGTCTGCACCCCAGGGCAGGTGCCGCTGCCGTCGCACACCGCGGCGAGGGTGCCGGTGCCCGACGCGCACGAAGCCGCCCGGCACGCGGTGCTCGCGCCGGGGTAGCTGCAGGCCGCGCGCTGCGAGCCGTCGCAGAAGCCGCCGCAGGCATCGCCGCCGAACCCGGTGCAGGCGGTGCGAGCTCCCACCGGAGCTCCGCTCACCGCCACGCACGTGCCCTCCTGCCCCGGCTGCGCGCACGCTTCACACTGGCCGTTGCACGCGCTGTTGCAGCACACCCCGTCGACGCAGCTGCCGCTGCCGCACTCCGACGCGCTCGAGCAGCCGCCGCCCAGCGACTTCTTGAACGTCGCCGCCACCGCGTGGTCGGCCACCACGTTGCTGATGGTGTACGCGCCGCCGCTCACCGCGCTCTTCTGGTCGGCGCCGTTGTCGGTGAAGGTCGACAGCTGGTACCCCGAGCTGGGGGTGATGGTGCAGCTCGCGCTGCTGCCCCAGCTCACCGGCGAGGTGCAGCTCACGTCGCCGTTGCCGTCGTTCGTGGTGCTGACCCCGTAGGTGTTGATGGCGAACGACACCGCGAGGGTGTGCGCCGCGCTCACCGCGGTGAAGGTGTAGCTGCCGGCCACCGCGACGCTCGCGCCGTCGATGGAGACCGCGCCGACGTGAAAGCCGGTCGCCGGCGTGAACGCGTAGGTCTGGCCGTGGTTCTTCTTCACCTGGGTGGTGCCGGCCGGCGAGAGGCTGCCGTTGGCGCCCACCACGCTCGCGCTGATGGCGAAGGTCGGCAGAATCGCGACCTGCACCGCGCGCGTGCCCGAGAGCTGTACCAGCTGCTCGTTGGGCATGCCGCCGTACTCGACCACGTAGCCGACGATCGAGCTGCCCACCGAGTTGGGGTAGTCGTTCCACGTGCCGTTGGTGAGGAAGTGGGCGTAGTCCTCTCCGCCCGAGTCGTTCGGCTCGCAGCCCGCCCAGTTCTGGTAGTAGCCGCCCACCGCGGTGCCGCGCGGGCCCCCCGAGCCGCACAGGCTCAGGTTCTGGTTGAAGAACCACCGGCCCACGCCGCCGTTCTCGAGCCCCTCGGGGCCGGTGACCCAGCGCCACGTGCCCTCCGACGCCTCGTCGCTGGCGCCGAACCAACCCTGGCCGGCGAGCTTGCCGGCCACGAACGCGTTCTCGTTCGCGCTGGTGGGGTGGCCAGGTAGCCCTGCAGGCCGTAGTAGTAGCGGGTCGGCGCCGCCGCCTTCGCGGCCGTCCAGCTGATGCCGGTGGCGGTGACGAACTCGTAGAAGTGGTCGGTCTCGGGCATGTAGAGGCTGGTCGCGCCCACCGAGAAGGTCACCTGGCGGGTGCCTGCGGTCGGCGTGGTCGCGTTGCCCCGGCTGTTCGAATACGTGACCGAGCGCAGCGCCGCCTCGTACTGCGCGACGGTGGCGGTGCCGCTCAGGGTCAGCACGCCGGTCGCGGCCACGAAGGTGCCGTTGATGCCGTTCTGCGCGGTGAAGCCGAGCAGGTCTTCGCCGCTCGCGTAGCCGCTCGAGAACGCCACCCGCGCACCGGCGAGGCTCGGGCCGTCGGGGTCGGTGAGCGAGAGGGCGGGGTCGACGGCCAGCGGCGCGTCGTCTTCCGTCCACAGCGAGCCTCCGTCGGTCACCACCAGGGTGGGCGGGGTGTCGATGAGCACGAAGCTGGCGGTGAGGGTGTGGTCGGCCGACAGCGCGGTGAAGCCGTAGCTGGTGACCGCGCCCACCGAGACGCCGTCGACGCGCACGTCGCTCACCTTGTACTGCGAGGCGGCGGCGATGGAGAACGAGGGGGTGCCGCCGGCCGCGTACGAGGCGGTGCCCGGCGAGAGGGTGCCGTGCGGGCTCTGCGTCACCGTCACGGTGTAGACGTTCGAGAACGTCGCCGCGATGGTGTGCGCCGCGGTGACGTTGCTGAACGTGTAGCTGGTGGCCACCGCGACCGGCGCGCCGTCGACGGTCAGCGAGACCACGTGGTACCCGGCCGACGGGGTGATGGTGTAGCCCAGGCTGTCGCCCTGCCGCACCGCGGTGGTGCTCGCGGGAGACACGGTGCCGCCCGCGCCCGCCGAGGCCACGAGGTTGTAGCGGGGCAGCGCGCTGACGGTGATGTTGCGCGAGCCCGACAGCTGCACCACGGTGTCGCCCGGCATGCCGCCGTACTCGCAGACGTAGCCGGCGATCGACCCGACCGCGTTGGGGTAGTCGTTCCACGTGCCGTCGGAGAGGAAGTGGGCGTAGTCCTCGTTGCCCGCGTTGTTCGGCTCGCAGCCCGACCAGTTCTGGTAGTAGCCGCTCTGCGGAGTGCCGTTGCCGTACGGAATCACGCAGCCGGTGTTGCCCAGGTAGAAGTAGCGGCCCGCGCCGGCGTTCTCGAGCCCTTCAGGGCCGGTCACCCAGCGCCAGAGGTTCTCGACCGCCTCGTCGCTCGCGCCCATCCACCCCTGGCCGGCGAGCTTGCTGGCCACGAAGGCGTTCTCGTTCGCGCTGGTGATGGTGGTCAGGTAGCCCTGCAGGCCGAAGTAGCTGCGCGTCGCCGCCGCCGCCTTCGCCGCCGTCCAGGTGATGCCCGGCGAGGTGACGAACTCGTAGAAGTGGCCGGTCTCGGGCATGTAGAGGCTGTTGGCGCCGATGGAAAAGGTGACCGTGCGCACGCCGTTGGTCGGCGTCGACGCGAGGCTCTGGTACGTCACCGAGCGCATCGCCGCCTCGTACACGCTGGCGCTCGCCGAGCCGGTCAGCGTCATCACGCCGGTCGAGGTGTTGTAGCTGCCGCTGATGCCGTTCTGGTTCACGAACACCAGCCGGTCTTCCGCTGGAACCAGGCCGCTGGTGACCGAGACGCGGGCGCCCGCGAGGTCGGGGCCGTCGGGGTCGGTGAGCGAGAGGGTGGGGTCGACCGCGGTCGCGCCGCTGCCCTCTACCCACGAGAGGCCGCCGCTGGTGATCACCAGGGTCGGCGGCACGTCGGTGATGGCCTGCTGCGCCCGGTCGACCGGCTGCGCCGCGTCATGCGTGCCATCGCGCTGACATGCGCCGAGCGCAACCATCGTCACCGTCGTGACGGCCCACGTGAATCTGGTCATTCGTTCGTTCTCCCCAAAGTGGTCTCGAAGAAGCTCTGGGGAGCCGCTGTTCACGACCCAGGCCAACGGTGCTCACGGGCACCGCGGTGGTGAGAGTTGGGGTGCCCACCGACACCCGGGTAGGTATCGACTGAAGCGCGGGCGACGCCGTGGGGCCGCGACGCAAATGATGCGCGCGGCCGCCCGAGCGTCACTGCTCAGTCGCAGGAGTGGCGAAACCGGCGGCTCGGACGATACTGGCTGCCCTCATGGGAGCGACCACGACGTTCTTGTTCTCCAGCGCGAGGTCGATGCTGGTGCTGCACGCGCTGGTCTCGGTCGCGCTGGCCGGCGCGAGCACCCACCTCGCGCTGGTCGGCCTGCGGCTGTGGCGAGGCGAGCGCGGGCTGACGCGGCTCGCGCGCATCTACGCCCAGGTGGTGGCCGCCACGTTCGTCGGCGCCTTCGCGCTGGGGCTGCTCATCTACCCGACCTTCCGCTACCACGTGCGGGGCGTGTTCTTCGACCGCCACGAGCCGTGGGCCTCGAACCTCTTCGACATGAAAGAGAACGTCGCGGCGCTCGGCCTGCCGTGCGCGATTGCCCTCTTCTTCATCGGCCGCCGCCTCGAGCCCGACCGCGACCCCGAGATTTTCCGCTGGTTCGCGCTCGCGTCGGTGTGGACGTGGCTCACCATCGCCTTCACCATCGTCTCGGGGCTCGTGGTCACCAGCGTGAAGAGCTTCTGATGGACGACGCGGCGGCGGCACGACTGCGGCTCTCGGCGGCGTGGGCCCTCGCGGTGGCCGGGTACGCGCTCGCCTTCCTCGTCTCGTCGGTCGTGCCGACGCCGCTGGTCTGGTACTTCCCCCTCGAGCGGCGCTTCAGCTTCGAGGTGCGGCCGAGCGCCCTGGCGATGGACTTCTACGGCCGCGTGCTGCTGTCGGTGCTGAGCGGCGCCGTGGTCTTCGCCCTGGCGCGCCTCGCGCTGCGGCGCACCGGCCCCGAGGCGAGCAGGCAGTGGGTACGCCGGGCCCTGGCCTGGAGCGCCGCCCTGCTGGTGTTCTCGGCGGGCCTCTACGCCTTCGTGCTCTGGCACCGCGCCGTCACTCCTGCCCCCCTGCCCGAGGGGTACGTGCCGCGTTAGGCTGCGCCGCCTGATGTCTTCAAAGAACGATGACGACGCGGCGCCGAGAATTCTGGGCGTGCGCTTCGGTGTGAACCCCAACTCGAGCTCGCTCGGCGTCGACGTGACGTACCTGCTGTTCGGCAGTGGTGCGGTGATGGTGGCGACCCTGATGCTCTCGGCCTGGCTGCGGGGCGCCCGCGGCAAGCTCGAGCCGCACGGCAGCGCGGGCGACCCCAGCACCGGGAAAGCGCCGTGAAGGTTCGCGCCGAGTGGTTCGGCGGCATCGTGTCGCTCGAGCGGCCCCGCGCGCTCGTCTCGGTGAACCGGGCGATGATGCGGCTGCTCGGTATCGCCGCCAGCAGCCGCTGGAGCGGCCCGTCGCGCGACGCGCTCTCGGCACCGACCGAGGTGCACCTGGTCATCTCGCGGCAGTGCTCGGCCGGCTGCAAGAGCTGCTACGTCGACGCCACCCCCAACGGGCCCGCCATGTCGCTCGAGCAGGCCAAGGCGGCGCTCGACCGCCTCGCGGCGCACGGCGTATTTCACGTGGCGCTGGGCGGCGGTGAGGCGCTCGAGCTCGACTACCTCTTCGAGGTGGCCGAGCACGCGCGCCGGGTGGGCATTCTCCCCAACCTCACCACTGCGGGCCTGGGCCTCACGCCCGCCATCGCCGAGCGGTGCAAGGTGTTCGGGCAGATCAACGTCAGCGTCGACGGTGTCGGCGCAGACTACGAGCAGGCGCGCGGCTTCAACGGCTTCGCGCGCGCCGAGCGCGCCTTGCGGCTGTTGCGCGCAGTGAAGAAGGAAGTGGGCATCAACTGCGTGGTGTCGAGGCGCTCGTACCCGAACCTCGGCCGCGTGGTCGCGCTGGCCAGAAAGCTGCGCCTCAACGAGGTCGAGCTGTTGCGCTTCAAGCCGTCGGGGCGGGGGCTGGCGACGTGGGCCGACGAAGACCTCACCCCCGAGCAGGCGCGCGGCATCTTCCCCAAGGCGCAGTGGCTCACGCTGCGGCACCTGATGCGCATCAAGCTCGACTGCTCGTTCGCGCCGATGGTGTTCTGGCACCGCCCGTCGCTGGCGGTGGCGCGCTTCTTCGGCGTGGTCGGCTGCGAGGGCGGCAACCTGCTCGCCTCGGTGATGCCCGACGGCGCGCTCACCGGCTGCTCGTTCGGCGGTCCCAACGAGGGCAGCATCTTCGACGCCGACGCCACCCGCCGCGCGTTCGACGGCGGGTTCTCTGCTTTCCGGGGCTACCTCGCCAGAGCCCCCGAGCCGTGCCGCAGCTGCGAGTACCTGAGCCTGTGCAAAGGCGGGTGCCGGGTGGTGGCCAAGGCCGCCGGAGACTGGTGGCAGCCCGACCCGGGTTGCCCCCGCGTGCGCGCGCACCGCGCCGAGGCGGGGGCGTGAAGGGCTCGGCCACCTTTGCCCTCTTGGTCGCCGCGAGCGTCGCGTCGTCGACCGCGGGGGCACAGCCCGACGCAGACGCCGACGCCGCATTCGAGGCCATCGTCAACTCGGGCGGCGAAGGCGAGCAGCAGACGCTGGTCGAGCAGATGCAAAGGTGGATTTCAGCCCACCCCACCCACCCCGATGTGCCCCGCGGCCAGGTGTGGATGGCGAAGCTGCTCTTGTGGAAGGGCGACGAGCCGCGCGCGGTCGAGCTGTTTCACCGCGTCGCCGCCGAGCACCCCGACACCGACCTCGCGACCGAGAGCGAGCTCGCGCTGGCGACGCTCGAGCTGGGCCACCTGCACTTCAAGTGGCCGCTCGAAATCTACAAGAAGCACGCGAGCAGCCCCGACCCGAAGTGGCGGTACCTCGCGCGCAAGGGCCTCGATGACGTGCGGCGCGAGTACTACCTCTTCCTGGTGTTCCTGGCGGCGGTGGGGGTGCTGCTCGCGTTCACCGCGCTGCGCGCCTGGCTGGTGCGTCGCGCCAAGGCCAGCTTCTGGCCGCCTCCGGAAGAGGTGACCTACCCGCTGCCGGTGCTGGGGGTGGTCTTGCTCGCGTCGCTCGCGCAGCCTGCCGAGGCGGCGCTCGCGGTGCGGGTCTTCGCGCTCGGGGCGCTCGCGCTGCTCTGGGCGAACGGCGTCTACCTGCGCGCCCGGCCGCCGCAGCGCTTCGCTCGGTTGCGCGAAGCGCTGCTGGGCGTCGGGCAGGTGGTGCTGCTCACCTACTGCGCGCTCATCGTCAGCGGGCTGTGGCTCAAGTTCCTCGAGACGCTCGAGACCGGCATCGAGAGCTAGCCGGCCAGAGGCTCAGGGCCGCAGCGGCTTCACGTAGAACTGGTCTTTCTGCACCGGCGGGCTGCCGTTCTCGTACATGGTGACGCGCAGCTCTTTCTCGTGAGCGCCGGGGCCCATCTGCTCGACCAGCGCGTAGCCGTAGAAGGAAGCGGGCGCGCCGCCGATACCGACCACCAGCTCGCGGGGCGCGAGGTCGCTCACGCTCGCGTTCGGGTGCCGGTAGCTGTGGTAGTGCCCGGTCAGCAGCAGGTCGATCTTGTGCTTGAGCGCTCCGGCAGCCGTCTTCTCTCGCAGAATGTTCGACGCCCACTTCTCGGCCGGGTCCCACGACGGGTGGTGCCGCACCGGAATCGTGTACTTGATGTTGTTCGCCGGGTCGTCGGCCTTCGCGAGCTCACGGCGAAGCCAATCGTCCTGCTCGCCGAGGCGGTTCGCGTTGTCGGCGATGAAGATGAAGCGGGCGATGCCGTACCGCGTGCCGACGTCGACGGTGTAGTAGGGCTTCGACTTGTCGAGGCGGCTCTTCACCGACTTCAGGTAGCGCGTGTTGAGCGGGTCGCCTCCTGAGCCGTCGCTCGCGCAGTTGTCGCCGCTGCTCATGCACTCGTGGTTGCCCATGGTGAGGAACCACGTGCCCCGGAACCGCGAGATGGCGCTGTCGTAGTAGTCCATCTGGGTGTCGGCGGCCTTCGCGGTGTTGGCGTAGAAGTGATCTCCGACGTCGAGCGCGAACTGCGCTTTCTGCAGGTTCGCCTGATCAGCGATCGCCTTGATGATGGCCGTCGGGTACTTCTTGGTGTCGTTCACCTTGCCCGGGCGCGTATCGCCGGTGACGATGAACCTCATCAGGTCGACCTTGCCGCCGTTCGGGCCCACGCTCGGGGTGAGGCGAACGGTCAATCGCGGCCGGTTCACCGAGTCGTTGTTCGAGCGGAAGTAGTTGCCGTTGGTGCCGATCTGCGCGACCTCGAACGACACCACGCCGTTGCCCTTCACCGCGTCGGTCACGTCGAGCTCGACCCAGCTGCCGACTGGCACCTTGCCGTCGTGGTCCAGCGTGGTGCTCGAGATGCGCGCCGGCTTGCGGTTCCAGGTGAGGGTGTCTTCGCTCCAGCTGTTGCTCACCTGGTAGACCGAGGGGCCCTGCACCTGCGGGCTGCCGTTGTACGCGTACATTCGCAGCAGCGCCTGCTTCACCTTGGCGGCCGGCGGCACCACCTTCACGTCGAACTTGAGAAACGCGGCGCGCTTCGGCGCGGCGTCGACGCCGAGAATCTTCGAGCTGCCCAGCGCCTTGTTGGGGTTCGCCGAGTCGGCGTACGTGTCGTCTGCCGGGTAGACGTTCGCGTAGGGAATCGCGAGCGCGTCGTCGAGCTTGTCGAGCCCGTCGCTGTCGACATCGTCATTGCCGGTGCCCTCGGGCTCGACGTCGTCGATCGCGAGGCAGCCCGAGATGAGCGCGAGGCAAAACATACCGGCCCAGAGGGGAAAACGAGGAAAACGGGGGCGACGAAGCATGCGTGTGACCTCCAAAAAGGTGCCTCGACTCCTTGCGAGTTCAGGGCCGTACGCGCTCGTTCACGCGTGCTCGAACGAGTTCCGCACCTTGCTGCCCGCAATGATCCGCCGCGAAGCAGGCGCGTTGTGTTTTTGGAGAACACGTGGAGCACGCAGCGGGCGTCACCGCGCTGCGACGTCGCGAGATCGCGTCACTTTCCCGCTCACATTGAGGGTCAGCGAGGGTGCTCCACTGCGCAATTGAGCCGCAGAAAACAAAGCCGCCTTGCGATCTCGGCCATCGGGTCTGCACGCGCCGACCGGCGACAAATGTCTTGGTCGACGACCAACGTGGGCAACCTTCAGCCGCCTTTGGTTTTCTCTCCCGCGCGCGCGCTCCCACCCCGCGCGAATGCGAGTACGCTCGCGCCCGAAAGTGGCACTCGTCTTCCCCTCCGATGAAGCGCTGGTCGCAGCCCTGCGAGCCGGCATGGTCCCCCAGAACGTGCAGCGCGGCGCGGTGCGGTTTCGCCGCACCCCCCATGGAGAGCTCGAGCTCGAGCCCGCGGTCGCCCTGGGGCCCCAGAAGAAGAAAGACCTCGAGCTCGCCGGCGTCACCGAGCGGCCCACCACCGGCGCGCTGAACGACGCCTCGTGCTGGGCGGCGGCCCTGAAGCCCACCTTCGTGGGCGACCCCGACAAGGTGCCCGCGCTCGTGCTCTTTCTGGTCGAAGACGCCCAGCGCCTGCTGCCCCTGTGCGGCGAGCTGCTCAGGCTGGGCTGCGACCGCCAGGAGCTGCGCATGCTCGAGCACGGCCGCGCCCTGGTGCGGGTGCGCGAGGCGCCGTTCTTCGTGGTGGCCCGCGCCGCCGAGCCGCGCGAGCGGCTGAAGGTCTTCGCCCCCAGCGAGACCGAGGGCGTCTGGGTACAGCTCGGCTGGCACCACCCGCTCACCGCGGGCCTCGAGCGCCCCGACTCGGGCGCGCTGCTGGTGCACGGCGACGGCCGCTTCGAGACCCTCGCCGACGGCCCCTACACCGCGCTCGACCAGCTGGTCTTCCCCGCCGAGCTCCCCACCGCCACCCCGCACGCGGCCGAGCCCGAGCCGCCGCGGCTCGCGGTGAAGCTGCGCCTGCTCTCGACCGCCCGGGCCGACGAGGTCTCGCTGTGGGTGGTGCGCGAGGGCGCCGCCGCGGTCGAGTCGCTGGTGAAGAGCGCGCCCGAGGCCACCCTCGACGGCATTCTCTTCGCGGTGGCCGGCCCGCTGGTGCTGCTCAAGGTGCGCACCGGCCGCGAGAAGACGGTCGCCGCGCTGCCCGGCGACGGCTTCGCGCGCGTGGCCGAGCTGCCCAACCTCTTCGCTCCAGCCGGTACCGCCCTCGAGCCGCCCCTCTCGCGCGAGCGGCTGCGCGAGTGGCTCTCGCCCGACTCCGAGACGGTGGTGTGGCTCGAGCCGAAAGACGGCCTCATCGCCCGCCAGTGCATCGCCGAGAGCGCGTTTCGCCCCCTGAGCGACTGGGTCGACTACGTCATCGACACCAGCGCGCCTGCGCTCGACGCGTGGATTCAATCGACCACCTTCGACTTTCAGCAGTGGGAGGGCCCCACCCCCACCGCCAGCGCCACCGCGCGCGCCCGCGGCTCAGACGAGGCCCCCCTCGAAGACGAGCTGCCGCGCCCGCGGCGCATGCCCGCGCCGGGCCACCGCCAAGCCCGAGGTGCCCAAGGGCCCCGCCGCGCAGTCGCTCTCGCTGCCGCCCACCGAGTCGGTGCCGCGCCCCATCGCCGAGGTCGAAGAGCGACTCGCCGCCGAAGAGGCGGCCTTTCTCGCGCTCGACACCACCGCCGATGCCCCCGAGCGCATCTCGTCGTGGTCGCGCCTGGCGCAGCTCTACCTGGCGCTCTCGCGCGAGCGGGAGGCCGGCCTGTCGTGGTCGCACGCGATGTGGGAGGTGCGCGAGGCCGACGCCGCCGCGCTCGCGCAGCGCTGGGCACAGGCCGCCGGCTCGAGCCTGCCGGTGCTGCTCGAGCTGCAGACCCCCAGCGAGGCGCAGACCCGCGCGGTGGTGGCCCAGCTCATGACGCTCGCGCTGCAGAAAGACGCCTCGGCGCGCGCCCGGCAGCAGCAGGCCCAGGCCTGGCTCGACCGCCACGACGACAACCTCGACGTGCGCTCGCTGTGGCTGGGGCGGGTGGCGCTCTCGCGCATCGCCGGCGGCGACAGCCTGAGCCTCGCGCGCGCGCGCGACCGGGTGCTGGCCCGCCTGCGCCGCGGCCTCTCGCTCGAGCGCGACGTGCCCCGCTTCGTGCGCAGCGTCGGCCCCGGCACCTCGCGCGACGCCGCCCGCGTCGACCGGGTGGTCACCCAGCTCGAAGAGATGCTCAAGGCGTTCGAAGAGACGCCCCGCAAGCGCTCGCTGGTCGAGGTGCCCTGGCCGCTGACCCGCGCCTACGTGCGCATCACCTTCGCCTGGGCCCTGGCCCGGGTCGGCCACGTGGCGCGCGCCCGCGAGCTCGAGAACGAGGCGGTCAAGGCGCTCGACCTGAACCTGCCGGTGAACGCCGCGCTGGTGCGGCTGTACCGCGCGCGCATCGCCCAGGCCGCCGAGGGCATCTCTCACGACGCGCCGCTGCCCCCCGACTTCGCCGCCGAGCGCAACGCCATGGGCCGCGACGACCGCTACAACTTCGACCGGGTGCGCATGCGGTCGCTGATTCTCGAGCCGCACGAGCACATCACCGCCGCCTGGAGCTTCGTGCACGCCACCGGCCGGGTGCAGGGCGAAGACCTGAGCGCGCTGCGCGAAATCACCGACCTGAACCAGCTCGCCCGCGCCATCGAGCAGCGGCTGGCGGCCACCGAGTCGAGCCAGCTGCCCGCCGAAGAGCGCGCGCGGGTGGCCGACGGGCTGCTCGACTTCTTGATGCTGCTGCCCGAGTCGGGCGCGCTGCCGCTGCTCACCCGGCTCATCGTCTCGGCCCAGTCGCTGCCGCCGCGGCTGCGCGCGCACGTGCTCGAAGACACGGTGAAGATCGCCGGCCACTTCGGCCGCTCGGACCTGGTCAAGCAGCTGGTCTCGAGCATCGGCTCGCTGATGGTCGAGCTGGCGGTGCCGGGCGCCGCCGGGTCTGACCTCGAGCCCGACCTCATCGGCCCCGCGCAGCTGCTCGCGTCGGGCGTGCGCACCCTGCGCCGGGTGGGCCTGCGCGACGAGGCGAACGCGATGCTCTCGCGCGCCACCGCCGCCTTCAAAGGCGAGAACCGCGACCACCTGATGGCGCGGGTGGCCATCGCCGGAGGCTTCGCCTACCTGGGCCGCACCGACCTCGCCTCGCCGGCCATCGACGAGGCCATCAAGCACCTCTCGAGCGAGACCAGCCCGATGATGCGCCGCCTCACCGGTGACGTCACCCGCCTCGCCCGCGTCACCGCGCGCGCGCTGGCGATGGGCCCCGCCGACTTCGCCCTGCCCGGGCTGCGGCGGTTGATTGCCCCGCTGCCGTGGCTCAACGACATGCACCTGAACGACTACCTGTGCCTGTCGATCGTCGAGCTCGCCGACGTCATCGCGGTAGGCCACGTCGGCGAAGACCTCACCCTGTCCGAGGTCACCCGCACCTTCCTGGAAGAAGATGAACACCGGGTGCGCCGACGTATTCACCGGGAAGCGACCGGCGGCTAACGGCGAGGAATGCGATATGAAGAGCCCCGCCGTGACGAAGCTCCCGCCCCGCACCGACACCCTCGACGCAGTCAACGACCTCACCTTGCAGCAGCTGCAGGCCGAGAGTCAGGGTCTGCGCGATCGGCTGAACCGCTTTCGCCTCGCGCTGGGCCGGCACTTCGTCGACAAGCAGCCGCTCATCGACCTGATGACGGTGGCCGCCGCCGCGCAAGAGCCGCTGCTGTTGGTCGGGCCCCCGGGCACCGCCAAGAGCGACCTGGTGGTGAAGTTCAAAGACGCCATCGGCCTCGCCGGCACCGAGTACTTCGAGTACCTGCTCACCCGCTTCACCGAGCCTTCAGAGATTCTCGGCCCCATCGACATCAACGAGCTGCGCTCGGGCCGCTACCTGCGGCGCGAGCAGGGCAAGCTGCCCACCGCGCGGCTGGTGTTCCTCGACGAGGTGTTCAAGGCGTCGTCGGCGATTCTCAACTCGCTGCTCACCGTCATCAACGAGCGCAAGTTCTACCAAGACGGCGTGCCGGTGCCGGTGCGGCTGAAGATTCTGTTCGCCGCCACCAACGAGGTGCCCGAGCACAGCGAGCTGGGCGCGCTCAAAGACCGCTTCTGCCTCAAGGCCGCCTGCCGCCCGGTGCAAGAGACCCACTTCGTCGAGCTGCTCGACTCGGGCCTCGACTCGCAGGTCGCCAAAGACCTGCAGCAGAAGCCGTGGGTCGAGAACCTGGCCTCGCTCGAAGACTTCTTGAAGGCGCACCGCTACCTCTCGCTCTTGATGGCGCAGAAAGAGCCGCGCGACCGCGAGCGCTTCTTCCGCGACGAGGTGCTGCGCGAGTTTCGCCGGGTGGTGCGCACGCTGCAGCGGGAAGACGAGGTGTTCGTCTCTGACCGCAAGCTCATCAAGCTGTACCGCCTGCTGCGCACCCGCGCGTGGATTTTTCATGGCGGCGCGGTCGAGCGCGAAGACCTGCGGCTCTTGATGCACCTGGGCGAGACGCGCGAAGAAATCGACCTGCTCGAAGAGAAGGTGCCGCGCCTGCTGGGCCTGCAGTGAGCCCCGACACGCTGCTCGCCGCGTCGGTGGCGATTTCACGCCCGCAGGTCGCCACCCCCTCGCACTTCGTGCCCTGCACCCTGGGGCTTCAAGCCGCGCTGGTCGAGCTGCCCGACCTCGAGCTGCCCACCCTCGCGCTCGACCTCTCGCTCTTGCTCTCGGGCGAGCGGCTGGTGCCGTCGACGCTGCGGCACTCGGCCGAGCTCAGCCAGGCGCTGCGCGGCTACGAAGACCACCTGCTGGCGCGGCTGGTCTCCGACCGGCGCTGGCTGCAGCTGCAAGAGGCGTGGCTGGCGGCGCCGGTGGGCGCACGGCCGGCCTGCGCGGGGCTGCTCGTCGAGCGGCTGGTGAAGAAGCTGCAGGTGCCGCAGGCGGGGCGCCCTGAGCCAGGCGGCGCTGCGCCGGCTGCAGTCGCGCACCCCCGGCGAGGTGATGGAAGACGGGCTGCACGCGCTGACCGACGAGCCCGAGCTGTGCGCCGCGCTCGGCGAGCAGCTCGAGGCGCTGGCCCGGGCGTCGCGCCGCGAGCGCACGCTCTTGTCCGACGCCGAGGTGTTTCTGCTCGAGAACGTGACCACCCTCGAGGGGCTGGGCGCCCGGGTGGCGCTGGGCCAGCTCGCCGACGCGGCGCAGTCGGTCGAAGAGCGGCTGCCCTCGCGCATGAAGGCGCCGGCCCCGAGCGCGGGCGAGGCCCCCACCGCGCTCGAGCAAGAGTCGGCGCTGCCGGTGGGCGGCTGGTCGTCGCTCTCGAACTCGGGCAGCCCCGAGAGCATGGTGGTGAGCGAGCTCATCTACATGGAGGAAGACGATCGCCCCGACCTGTTCGACGTGCGCTTCGTCGAGGGCGAGCTGCTCTACTACGCGCGCGACGAGTCGGTGGCGCTGCGCAAGAGCCGCACCCTGGCGGTGGTGCTCGACGCCACCCTCGACGCCGCGCGGCTGCTCGACGAGGGCGAGCGCCACCAGCGGCTCTTGTGGGCGCTGGGCTCGGTGACCGCGAGCGTGCGCAAGCTGTCGAGCTGGCTCTCGCACGAGGCGCTCTCGTTCGAGCTGTACTTCGTGCGCGGCAAAGACGCGCACCCGCTGCAGGCCGAGCAGGGCGTGGTGGCGCTGTTGCTGCGCGAATGGCAAGAGCGCGGGCGCCTGACGCTCGAAGAGGTGGCGAGCGTGCCGGCCGCCATCGCGCGGGTGAGCGACCGGCACGGGCCGCGGGCCGACGTGGTGGTCATCTCGACCTCAGACCTGCCGCTCGTCGAGGGCCGCTACTGGCGCGGCGCGGCGGTGAACGTCTCGGCGGCGCCCACGCTCACCTTCGCGACGCGCGGCGGCCCCACCGTGTTCGACGCCGGCACCGCCGCCGAGCGCTGGGCCGGCCTCACCAAGGGGCTCTTGAGCGCGCTCATCGGCTGAGGGGCAGCGTCGCGCTCCCCGCATCGGCGACCGCACCGGGCAGCGCCAGCGCCCAGACCGCGACCAGCTCGGGAGCGCCCTTCACCGTGGCCTCGGCGAGCACGCGCCCGAGCTCTTGTCCGACGCCGGCGACGAGCTCTGGCGTCGCGGTGAGCACCGTCGCGAGCCCGCGGGCCGCATCGCCGCTGGGGTCGTAGGCATGGTCGCGCGGCGGCGCCGACTCGACCCACCGGGGGCCAGGAGCCGGCGGCAGCGTGCGCGTCGCGAGCTTGTCTACCCGCGGCAGCGTCTTCAGGTCGCGCCCGTCGGCCGACAGCTCGCCCTCCATGAGCGCGCCATCGAGCTCGACGCGGTCGAAGCGAAAGCGGCGCGCCACGAAGCTCACCCGCAGCTGAGGCTCGCGCACCGGGGCGTCGAGGGGCGTGAGCTTCACCTCGAGCACGCCACCGGCGGTGTGGCCGTCGCCCAGCCGGCACGGAGCAGGCAGCTCGAGCCGCACCGTGGCGCTCACCGTGGTCACGCGCATGCCGGCGCAGCGCCCGAAGCCCTCGCGCAGGCGGGTCTCGAAGCGCTCGGCGAGCGTCGGCTCGGCACCCAGCATCAGCATCAGCGCAGCAGAGAGCACGTAGGTAGCGTGGCACCGCCGGCCGCAGTTTTTGAAGCCCCTGAACGCGTGGTACTCAAAGCGCCATGCCCCGCGCCCTGTTCGCCGTGACGACCGCGCTGTCGCTGCTCACCTGTCGCACCGAGAGCCTGAGCGCCGTCGAGACCAAAGACGTGACCGCGGGCATCAGCGCGCTGACGCGGGGCGACGGCAGCACCGAGGTCTCGGCGACGTTTCGCAAGGGCGCTACGTCGCTCACCTTCCTGCAGCTGACGGTCGACGACACCCTCACCGCCACCACCGGCACCACCACCAGGGAAATGAGCGAGCTGAGCCTGCTGGGCGTGGTGAGCTACTCCGCCTCGTTCGACGTCGACGCCGAGGGCACCCAGTTCAAGGTGTCGCTGCAGCGCATGAAAGACTCGGGCGCTCCGAGCTCGGTCGCCACGCTGCCCGCGGCGTTCACCGTCACCCCGCTGGGCGGCAGCTTCTCGCGCGCGGCCTCGGGCCCCAAGGTCGAGTGGTCGAACGCGGGCAGCGACCCGATGGAGCTGAGCATCACCGGCGACTGCATCACCCAGCTCGATGCGCAGCTGCCCTCGGGCGCGGTCGACTACACCGTGGCGGCGGGGGCGCTGAAGAAGCGCGCCGCCACCACCGCCGATGGGGGAATGGTGCAGATCCCCGACAGCTGCACCGCGACCGCCACCGTCTCGCGCAACAAAGCGGGCCAGCTCGACCCCGGCTACGGCTCGGGAGGAGTGGTCGGCATTCAGCGCCGCACCGCGACGTTCACCACCGCGCCCTGACGCAATCGGCTTCTCAGTAAATGAGACAGTAATCTTGAGCGCTTACACGCATTAGACGCGCAACTCTGGCGATCGTCGCACGACAACCCGACAGCCCCCGTCGTAGCGCTCCCTCATCGCAGCAAACCGGAACCAGAGCCGAGGTCCGAAACATGTCGAATGAAGAAGGTGCGATCGGAGTCATCGACGAGATCGTCTGTGACGAGGTGCGCGACGAGTCTGCCGTCCACGTGAGCCACGCCGAGCACGCGCGCGAAGACGCGCACCGCACCCCTCGCAACTGGGCCGACCCGCGCAGCGTGTTTCCCGCGCGCCGGGGCAAGAAGAAGTCGCGCAGCTCCTCCGCACCCTGAAGCGCCGCTACAGCGGCCAGTCGTGCATGCCGAACAGCCGCGTCTTCTCTTTGAGAGACGTCTGGGTCGAGCCGCGCGGCGGGCAGTCGCTCGAGACGTAGAACACCTCGAAGTCGCGAATGCCCAGGTCCGCCCGCCAGCCGTCGCGCTGGGGCGTGCGCACCAGGTAGTCGCGGAAGTTGCGCCAGTGCTGCTTCCAGTTGCGCATGCGAATGTGCAGCTCGCCCCAGTGCTGGTCGAAGCCCCACGGCGCGTGCAGCCACGGCTCGAAGTCGGGCGGCTGACCCGAGAGCAGGTCGACGTGCGAGCCGTCAGAGAGCGTGGCGTCGATGACCAGCCGGCCGTCTTCTTTGGGCGGCTCGGGCGCGAACATGCTCCACCCCTGCGGAATGGTGAGGTACTCGATGATGGCGGTCATGAACGCCGGCCGCGTGCGCAGCTTGATGGCAGGGTGCACGCCCCAGTTCTCCATCATCAGCTGGCTGATGACCGCCACCAGCACCGCGGCGGGCGCGGCGACCTTCACCGCTGACCACAGCCGTGCGATGGCCGGCGCGAGCGGGGGGCGCGGGGCGCGCAGGTCGGTGCCCTCGAAGGCGCGGTGCAGCGCGCGCAACAGCCCGACCCGGGGCGCCCACGCGTAGAGCGGGCCGAGCGGCAGCGCGCGGGTCGCGGCGTGCAGCGCGTCGCCGCCCGCCAGCGTCTTGCCGGCCTGCACCACCTCGAAGCGCGGGCCCGCCTCGAACGTGAGCGCGCGCAAGAGGTCGACCCGCGAGGCGACGCGCGCCCAGAACACCTGCGCCGGCACGTCGGCGCGGTAGCGCACCACGGTCGGAAGCTTGCGCGCCGCGAGCCAGGCGGCGGCGTGCGCCCAGTGCTCGGGCTGCAGCAGCACCAGCGAGGTGACCATCATCGAGTAGCTGAAGGGCCCCAGCGTGCAGAGCAGGGCGATGCCGCCGTGCAGCACCCAGACGAAGGCGACCGCCAGCCCGCGTGCCTTCACCCGCACCTTCAATGCGGGAATCAGAATCAGCACGGGCAGCGACCACTCCATCACCAGGGTGCCCCAGCTCAAGGCCGGCGAGAGCCAGAACGGCTCGTGCATGCGCACCAGCGCCGCGAACGCGGTGGCCATGCGGTTCTGCCACAGCACCCAGTGAATGGTGCTGCCCTCGAGCCAGCTCAGGCCAATCTTGTGGAGCGCGTTGAAGAAGTAGATGGCGGCGAAGTTGAAGCACAGGCCGAAGTAGGCGAGGCCGACGGCGGTGCGCGGCGAGTCACCTTCCCAGGCGCGGGCGTTGAGCGCGTCGGGGGTGCCTCCGGGGTGGCGGCGCAGCGACTGCAGCAGGGCGTCGAGCGAGAAGCGCTCACCGAGCGGCAGGAACAGCGACCACACCAGCATGATGTTCACCACCACGTTGCCGCCGTGCTGAATCAAGATGAAGCGGTTGTTCACCGACTCGTACATGACCAGGGCGAGCAGCTGCATCCACCGGGTGCCGAGGCCGAGGGTGTAGAGAATGAACACCGCCCACACCGCGACGAAGGCCACCCGAACTTCCCACGGCGACGAGAAGCCGAGCAGCAGGCTCCAGAAGCCCGGCGCAGGGGGAAGGAAGAGGGCGTAGTGGTTGGGGAGAATTCCCTCGTTCGAATAGAACGACACCAGGTTGCCGCCGCCGGTGCGGTCGTAGAGGTTGAGCAGCAGCAGCAGCCCGCACGCGATGCGAAACAGGCCGAGCGTGCGCGTGTCGACGCTGAGCCAGCGCTCGACGATGAATCGCGACCAGCCCGATGGCGGAGTGCTCACCGGGCGCAGGTCATAGCAGGCGCGGCTGATGCTAGATGCGAGAGCATGAAGCTGAAGCGTGGAGGCATCTGTATCGAGCGCAAGGTGCGTCGCTTCGGCAGCGAGGTGGTGGGGCTTGACCAGCGCTTCGAGGGCGACGGCGAGCGCGTCATCGTCACCCACCGCGCCTCGTTGGTGGCGCGGGTGCACGTCGAGCGGGGGAGGGTGCTCTTCGGTGGCCGCGAAGCGCCCGAGTGGTTCGTGCTGTCGGTGCCGCCGCGCAGCGTGGTGCGAGTCACCTTCGAGAACGCCGTCGCCCAGAGCGAAGGGCTGGGGCGCATCGGCGCGTTCAGCGCGGCGCCCGCGCAGCTGCGCGAGTCAGACGACTTCATCGGCTCAGACGTGCTGATGAACCTCGACCCCGACCAGAACGTCGACCCGCAGCTCAAGCGCGCGCGGCACGCGCTGCATGAGCACCTCTCGGCGTTGGCGCCGCTGCGCGCAGCCGCCGCCGACGCGGGCCTGCAGCCCGACACGCTGAGCCGGGCGTTCGCGAAGACGTGGGGCCTGACCCCCAAGCGCTACTGCACGAAAGCGCGCCTGTTCGACGCGGCCATCTCGCTGTTCACGGGAGCCCCCATCATGAACGCGGCGCTCACCGCAGGCTTCAACGACCTGAGCCGCTTCTACGCGCACTTCAAAAAACTCCTCGGAGCGACGCCAGGCGACTACGCGAACTCGAGCTGACAGCGGTACATGCCCGCGCCCCAAGCCCGGAAACGGGGAACCGAAGCCCGTAAACGAAGCTTGAGCTCCACGGCGGTCCGGAAACCACCAAGACCCGCCTCACGACCGCACCTAAAGAAGCCTCTCCAATGACCCGCGCCGACGCCTTCATCAACTTCGCCTACGCCGTCTCGCTGCTCGCGCCGCTCCTGGCGTTCGTCTCGTTCCGGCTCCGCAACAAGAACACCCACCGCAAGCTCCAGCTGGTCCTCCTCATCACCGCCTGGGTGGCGGTGCTCGTCCTCGAGACCCGCATCCGGCTCCAGGGTGGCTCCGGCTCCTTCATCTCGGCAGCGCAGCCCCACCTGCAGCCCTGGGCGAAGCGGCTGCTGCTGATCCACATCTCGGTCGCGATTGCCAGCTACGGGCTGTGGACGACGCTCGCGGTCCTGAGTTGGCGGCGTTACCGCCTCTCGTTACCGGGAGGGTTCTCGCGCACCCACCGCCGCCTGGGCTGGCTGGTCTTCTCAGGGCTCACCTTCGACGCCGCCTCGGCCACCGGCATGTACCTGCTCACCTTCGTCGCCTAGAATCGTCGTTCGCGTGAGCTGGTTGGAAGTACTCGCAACTCCCCCCAAGGCTGGCCTGCCTGCCGTCGGTGACTGCATCCCGCTCGAGGGGCCAGGCCGCACCGTGCTGGGCAGCGTGCAGGTGGGGCAGATCATCGTCGACGTCTCCGACGTGAACCGGCGCCACGCCGCCTTCGTGAACAAGGCCGGCGTCGACCTGGTGATGGACCTCGCGTCGAGCAACGGCACCTTCGTGAACGGCGTGCCGGTGCGCGGCGAGCAGACCCTGCAGCACGGCGACATCGTCGAGATCGCCCACGGCCTCGTCTTCCGCTACGTGGCCAGAGAAGACCACCCGCGCCGCGCCCCGCAGCTCGAGGCCAGCATCGGCGACGCGCCGCACGACGCCTTGCGGTGGCAGGTCTACACCGACTGGCTGCTCGAGCGCGGCGACCCGCTCGGTCACCGCATGGCGTTCGGCCACGACGACTCCGACGGCGACGCGCGGTGGCTCGGCCCGATGGCCCGCCCGTGGCGCGCGGGCAACCTCGAGCTCACCTGGCAGCGCGGCTGGCTCAAGAGCGCGCGGCTGCGCGCGCTCGAGTGGGAGCTCAGCCCCGACACCTACTGGTGCCTGCAGCGCCTCTTCGAGCTCGAAATCTCCCGCTTTCTCGAGGCGGTGCACGTCGACCTCTTCACCACCCACCTGCCCGGGCAGCGGCCGCCCTTCGAGAAGCGCGCCCGGCTGGTGCTCGAGACGCTGCGCCACGCGCCGCGCACGCTGAAGGAGGTCACCCTCGGCCCGGTCTTCGAGCTCGAGTGGAAGCCCGAGCTCGACCGCGAGCTCGCCCGGCTGCGCGAAGAGCGCCCGCGCCTGGTCACCGACGCCACCACCCTGGTGAAGACCTTCTCGCGCATGGTGCTGCGCGGGCAGAACGGCGCAGCAGACCTCGAGGTCACCAAAGACGAGCGGCTGCACCGCTTCGGCGCCGAGTCGCTCTCGCTCACCTTCGGAGACTGGGGCATCGCCTGGCTCGAGCGCCCCGGTGACCCGCGGCTGGCCTCGCCGTTCAAGGTGAACGGCCGCCCGCTGCGCCAGGCGAGGTTGATGCACGGCGACGTGGTCGAGCCGCTCGACGGAGTCAAGCTCGTGGTGGAGGTGTCGTGAGTGACGCGCCGTGGTTGGAGGTGCTCTCGGCGCCCGAGGGCCTCGAGCTTCAGGTGGGGCAGCGGGTGCGCTGCGCGGGCCTGCTCGGCCGCCGCGATTGCGACATCACCGTCACCTCGATGGACACGGTGGGCCGCCGCCACTGCCGCTTCGGGGTCGAGAAGGGCCGGCCCTTCGTCGAAGACCTGCAGTCGACCCACGGCACCTACGTGAACGGCGTCTCGCGACACGAGCGCGTCGAGCTCTCGGTGGGCGACTGCATCGAGGTGCCGCGCGGGCTGGTGCTGCGGCTGACCGGCGCGCCGCCGCTGGCGTTCGACTCGAAGTCCCAGCTGGTGCAGCAGGTGCTCGAGGCGCCGCACGAAGAGACCCGCTGGCGGGTGTGGGCCGACCAGCTGCTCGAGCGCGGCGACCCGCTCGGAGAGCGCCTCGCGCGCGGCCGCGGCGCCGACGCCGCCGACGACGCCAAGGCGCTCACCACCCTGGCCCGCACCTTCGTCGACGGCGGGCTCGAGATCGAGTGGCGGCACGGCTTCATTCGCCGCGCGGTGCTGCGCAACCGGCACCAGTGGCCGCCCGGCGAGACGTGGATCTTCGAGTGGCGGCAGCTGCTCTCGCACCCGCTCGCGTACTTCATCGAAGAGATCGAGCTCGACGTGCTCTCGTACACCCGGGGCATCGACCGCGCCGATCGCGCCGACGCCGAGGGCCGCATCGTCACCTCACTCGAGCAGCTCGCCGGCTCGCCGCGCCTGCCGCTGCTCAAGTCGGTGCGCTTCGGCCCCAGCCCCCGCGCGCTGTGGAACTCGCAGCTCGAGGGCGCGTGGGCCCGCGCGGTCGTGCAGCACCCCACCTTGCGCGAAGGGCCCATCTGGGTGGCGCGCGCGGCCTGGCTGCAGCTGCTCGCCACGCCGCCCGGCGTCACCATCGCGGGGCTCGAGGTGGGGGCGCAGCGCAAGCTCTTCGAAGACCAGGAGAACCTGGTCGGCGCGCTGCCCGACTGCGCCTTCGCCATCTCGGCTCCCGAGCGCAGCCCCTCGCTCTCGGTGGCGCTGCGGCTCGACCGCGAGCACGGCCTGTGGGTGGCCGAAGACATCGCCGCGGGCCAGCGCCGCGACGAGCAGCCGCTCTACGTGAACGGCCGCCGCTGCACCCACCACCGCATGCGGCCGCACGACCGGCTCGAGCCCGCGCCGGGCCTTCTGTTCCGCTTCGTGATGGAGTGAGCCAGGGCCCAACCGTGAACTACCCCGCGCTCGAGCTGGTGTGGACTCCGACCGGCCTGGGCTCGGTGGTGAACCGCCACGCCTGGCCGGTGGGCGGGCTGCAAGAGCTGCCGCCCCAAGGCTTGAGCTTCGGCATCGAGGGCGACGTGCGGCTCCGCTCTCCGCCCGAGCCGAAAGAAATCTGCAAGATCGACCGGCGCGGCGGCGGGGTGCGGCTGTGGCACCTGCTCAAGCGCTACCACTGCGTCGTGAACGGGCGGCTGATCGACGAGCAAGAGGTGGTGCTCCACCACCGCGACCTGGTGGCGCTGCCGATGGGCCCGGTGGTGCGGGTGCTCGAAGAAGAAATGGTGCGCGCGCGCTCGCCCTCGCTCGAGGCGGCGATCAGCGCGGCGCCCGAAGACCGCGAGCTGGTGCACGTGTACAGCGACTTTCTGCTCGACCAGGGCGACCCCCTGGGAGAGCGGCTCGCCCGCTCGCGCGGCGTGAGCGGCGCCTTCGCCGACGACGCGCAGTGGCTCGACGTGCTGGCCGGGCACTACGAGGCCGGCGCGCTCGAGGTCGAGTGGAGCTACGGCCTCGCGGTCAAGGCGGTGCTGCGCTCGTCGCTGCGCGCCTTCAGCACCCTCGAGCAGGCGCTGGCCCACCTGCTGGCGCTGCCGGTGATGCGGTTCTTGCGCGACCTCACCGTCGACATCTCGAGCGACAAGCTCTCGGTGGCCGAGGCGCTGCACGCGCTCGGCCGGGTGCAATTGCCGGTCACGCTCGCCCGTCTCGGCCTGGGAGACCTGCCCGAGGCCGACCGCGCGCGCACCGCGGCGCTGCTCGCGGCCAGCCGGCTGCCCATCGACGTGAGCTATTACGCCGAGGCGCAGCTGGTGATTCTGAGCAGCGCGGCGGCGGCGGCGCCCAAGGTGGGCGAGACCCTGCAGGTGGGCGACCGGCTCGAGCTGGGCCGCAGCGGCTTCATGTCGGGCCTCAACCAGAACGTGCTGCTGGGCGGCAGCCACCTGGTGGTGCGCGACGGGCCGCGCTTCGTGCTGGCGCGCATTCAGGTCGACGCCGACCCGGCCAAGGTCAACGGGCGGGTGGTCGACCGGTTCCCGCTGCGCGAAGGCGACGTGGTCGAGCTGCCCGGCGAGCTCTCGGCGCGGTTCAAGCTGGTGCGATGACGGCGGTCGCGGCGAACGCGCTGTCGAAGAGCTACGTCGGGGGCGTGCGCGCGCTCGACGCGATGACGCTCGAGATTCCCAGGGGCGCCGCGTTCGGTCTCATCGGGCCCAACGGGGCGGGCAAGACCACCTTCATCAAGCTGCTGCTCGGCATCGCCCGGCCCACCAGCGGAGAGGTGCGGGTGCTCGGCAGGAGCCCCGAAGACGTCGAGGCCCGCGCGAGGGTGGGGTACCTGCCCGAGCGGCTGCACCTGCCCGGCGCGTGGAAGCCGCCGGCGTACCTGCGCTCGATCGCGGCGCTCAAAGGGCTGCGCGACGCGCCCCTCGACGCGCTGCTGGGGCGGGTGGGCCTGAGCGGCGTGCAGGGGCGGCGCATCGGCGGGTTCTCGAAGGGCATGCGGCAGCGGCTGGGGCTGGCCGCGGCGCTGCTCGGCGAGCCCGAGCTGCTGGTGCTCGACGAGCCCACCGACGGCATCGACCCGGTGGGGCGCATCGAGGTGCGAGACCTGCTGCTGCAGGAAAAGGCGCGCGGCGCGACGCTGCTGCTCAACTCGCACCTGCTCGCCGAGACCGAGCGGGTGTGCGACCGCGTCGGCATTCTCCACCAGGGCAGGTTGGTGACCACCGGCACCCTCGAGTCGCTGCGCGTCACCGCCAACACGTGGGAGCTCACCCTCGCGCCGGGGTTCGAGGCCGAGAAGCTGAGCGCGGCCGGGCTGGTGGCGGTGGGGGGAGGGCGCTTCACCGTGCAGGCGGGCGACGCGGCCGAGCTCAACCGGGTCATCGACCGGGCCCGCGCGAGCGGGGCGCTGCTGCTCAAGCTCGAGCCCCAGTCGCGCGACCTCGAGCAACTGCTGCGCGACGCGATGAAAGAGGGGGCGCGGTGAACCCCGCATGCTGAAGCTGCTGCAGGTGGCGCTCGACCTCATCCGCGAGGCCGCGTGGCGAAAGTGGTTCCTCGGCCTGTTCCTCACCGTCACCTTGGTGCTCGTCCTCCTCGGGCTTTCGCTGCAGCTCGACGTGGTCGACGGCGCCATCGCGGGGAGCACCCTCTTCGGCGAGGTGCTGTTCGAAGAAATTCGCACCGTGACCTCGGCGCTGAGCCCGCTGTTCATGGCGGTCACGGTGGCGGCGTCGATGGGAGGCGCGCTGTTTCTCTCGGTGGCGTGCAGCGACTTCGCGCCCAGCCTGCTCTCGCCCGGCCGCATCGAGCACCTGCTCTCGCTGCCGGTGACGCGCGCGCAGCTCTTGCTCGGCACCTGGCTGGGCGGAGTCGCGGTGGCCGCCATCGCCACCGCCTACGGCACCCTGGGGCTCATCGTGCTGCTCGGCGCCAAGACCGGAGTGTGGAACTTCGCGCTGTTCGGCGGCGCGCTGGTGGGGGTGCTGGTGTTCGCCACCGTCTTCGCGGCGATGATGCTGGCGGCGGTGGCGGTGCGCAGCGCGGCGTTCTGCGCGGCGGTGGGCCTCGCCACGGTGGTGCTGGGCATCGTCTCGTCGAACCGCGCCGCCATCGCGCGGGCCATCGACCCGGGCCTGGGCCGGCGCATCTTCGAGTGGGCGATGGTGCCGGTGCCGAAGCTGGGAACGCTGGCGGTACGCGCGGCGTTGATTTCGGGGCACCGGCTGCCCGACGCTGCCGAGCTGTTGCGGCTCATCGGCGGAGCAGGGCTGTTCAGCGCGGGGCTGTTATTGGTGGCGCTCTTCGTCTTCGAGCGGAAGGACTTTTAAGACACCCATGCGTTCGCGTCGCTGGCTGTACCTCCTCGCCGCCGCGGTGCTGCTCGCGGTGGGCGCATGGCTGACCTCGGGTGGCGACCCGCCGGCGCCGGTCTCGTTTCCCAAGGTGCACATGCCGCGCGGGCCCGAGAAAGAAGACCGCGAGCGCGCCAGGGCGCGGGCCCAGTCGCAGCCGCAGCAGCCGAAGGTGGTGCTCGAGGCGCCGCCGGGCGCTCCGGCTCCGCGGCCGACCGACCCGGTGCTCGCCGCGCTGCCGCCCCAGGTGAAAGAGGTGGCGATGGTGGTCGAGGCCAACGCGCTGCGAAACTCGGACCTCGGCGAGCCGCTGATCGCGTGCCTCACCTCGGGTGGCGGCGGCGACGCGCTGGCGCTGGCGCGAGACGCGGGCTTCGACCCGCTCACCCAGCTCGACCGGGTCTCGATGTTCGACGACACGGTGATGCTCACCGGTGACTTCAAGGGGCTGCGGCTCGACGACGCGGCCGCCGAGCACTACGGCGACGCCACCCTGCGCGAGCGGCCGCGAAGGGAAGGCGACGACCGCGAGCCGCAGCTGTTCGCCACGTGGCGAGACCAGGTGGCGCTGGTGGGCACGCGCGAAGACGTGAAGCACGCCATCGACCGGCTCGAGGGCCGGGTGGCGGCGGGTGAGCAGCCGGTGCTGCGCGACTCGAACGCGTACGGTGAGATGTACGGCGTGCTCCAGCCGAGCGCGTTCGCGAGCATGTTCGACGAGCTCGACCCGAAGCTCTCGCAGTTCATTCGGGGGGCGGCGCAGTCGGTCGAGCTGCACGTCGACGCGATGCACGACGTGGGCATGGTCGCCGACGTGAAGGGCGGCGACGCCGCGCAGGTCGACGAGCTGCGGCGCATGATGGGCGGTGCCATCGCCGCCATGCGCGCCAAGGCAGTCGCGGAGGGGAAGAACGACGCCGCCGACGTGCTCGACCTGTCGCGGGTGCTGGCTCCGAAGGGCGGCGGCACCTCGTTCAGCATGGAGCTCGGCCTGCCGTACGAGCTGATGAAGAAGCAGCTCGAGCGCTGCGCCGAGGCGGGCAAGCGGCGCCGCGCTGGGCGGGCCGCGGCACGCGACGGCGGAGCCGGGTGAGGCCTGCCGCTACAGGTCGTGGAAGCGGTAGACGACCTCTTTCGAGCGGGTGGCGAAGCCGCTGATCATCTTCGGAATCGGGTTCTTCGCGCCGAGCAGCTCGAGGCCACCCGAGGCGAAGCCCATCGACGTGCCCTCGAAGTACGGGTGAAGCGGGAAGCCGGTGATGCGCAGCTCGACGGTGGTGGGGTCGACGTCGTGCACGGTCAGCGCCCCGAAGTCGAACATGCCGGTGAGCACCTTGGGGCCGAAGGCGAGCAGCTTGCGCCCCTCGCCGCGCTGAAAGAGCCCGCGCAGCTGGCCCTTGGTGAGGGCGTGCTTGCCGGCCATCACTCCGAAGTGCCACCACGCCTTCGGGTCGCGCGCGTAGACGGTGGCCACCAGCAGGTCGAGCGACTTGAGCAGGGTGTTGATCGGAATCTGGGTGATGGGCAGCACCGGCTGCTTGAAGAACGGCTCGACCTTCACCAGCTCGTCGAAATACTTCTGCCAGACCTGGGGGCCCTTCTCTTCGACCACCAGCGCCTGCCGCGCGAGAAACGTGACGCCTTTGGCATTCATGAGGGCGGGCTCAGTCTAGCGCAGCGCAGCGGCCATGCGCCGGGTGCAGGCCTCGCGCGGGCCTACTTCACGTCGACCGGCCAGATCGGCGTGTCGGCGGCGATCTTGGCGGTGCCGCTGAAGCGGGTCTCGAGCAGCACCTCTTGCACCGGCGGCTGGAGGCGCTGAACCCCGTGAATGTCGGAGCGGCTCTCGGTGATGAACCACGGCACGAAGTCGTAGGTCTGGGAGAGTTCGTCGAGCGTGCCGGCTTTGTACTTCGGCGTGTCGTCGTCGAACTTCGCCTTGCTCACCACGAACTCCGAGTCGACGTTGGGCAGGTGCGCCTTCTGCAGCTGCGCGATGGTGAACGGCTCTTCGCTCTCGGTGCGGGCGGTGACGTAGAAGACGTCGGCACCTGCGGCAGACGCGCGCTTCGCCAGCGCGATGGTCTGGCGAATCTGGGTGTCGTTCTTGAAGAGCTCGCCCTTCTGGAAGTTGCGGAACCAGTAGCTGGAGAACTTCTTGGTGTCCTCCGGCGACATGTTCACCGCGAGCGCCGTCTCTTTCGCGTCGTTGCCGAGGGCTCGCCACGACACGTTCTTGAACCAGGCGGTGCCGTGCTCTTTGTCGAAGGCCTTGCCGAGCGCGAGCGCGCGGCGGCGGGTGTCGACCAGCGTGTTGTCGACGTCGAAGGCGACCGCGCTGCGCTCACCCTTCGCCGTGCGCACCTTGATTTCAGCGATCGTCTGGTCGAGGTACTTCTTGCCGTTCACCGTGGCCATGGCGTCGCATCATGTCAGGGCGCCCCGGCGCGTGAAGCGCGGCGCTCGAGCAGCGACGCTTCTTTGCGACGAGCAGCGCGAGCAGCACGAGCAGCACGAGCAGCACGAGCAGCACGAGCGCGCCGGGGCTCGCGTCGCAGCAGCAGCCGCCCGGCGTCGTGGGCGGTGGCGCCGGCCGGGCCCGGGTCGAGATCTCCCAGCATCGTCGTGCCCGCTTCGGTGCCGTCGCTGACGAACGCTTCACGACCTCCCGCCGGAGTCACCGCGGTGAAGTACACGCGCCCGCCGGCCGCACGGAAGCTGATGGCGTGCGCAGCGCTCGGGCTCAGCCGGCTCAGCGCTCCAGTGCTCAGGTCGAGCCGATGGGGCAGGTCGGGGCAGGCGAAGTACGCGCTCCCGGCGCCCACCGCGAGCGCTGGCACTTCGTGAGGCCACGCCGGGAAGCCATCGCCAGCGCCCGGCGCACAATCGGTGAGGCGGTACGTGCCCGCCTCGGTGCCATCGCTGCGCCACAGCTCGAAGCCCCAGGTGCCGTCGGTGGTTGTGAAGTACGCGACGCCGTCCGCACCGACCTGCAGCTCCGACACGATGCCGTAGCTCGAAGGCGCGGCGACGGCACCCATCACGCGCGTGCCGCCAGCGGTGCCGTCGGTCACGAAGAGCTGCTCACGGAGCGTCGTCTGCAGGGTGCCGAAGACGCGGCCGCCACCCGCGGCGAGGCGCCACACCGCGTGGGGTGAGTCGGGAAGGGTGGTGTTGAGGTCGATCGACTCGACGGCGAACGCCCGCGGCCCACCGGCGTCGAACGGCTCGGTCGGAGGCGCGCCGCACGCCAGCGTTGCGAACAGCGCGACGGCCCCCAGGCGCTCGGTGACGCTCACCGCGGGGAGGATACGTCCGCCTGGGTCGCTCGCGCCGACGATCTCCATTCCGAGTGGGGAACCGCGCACCGGTGGGTTCAACTCCGCGGGGCTGATGGGTCGCCACCTCCCGATGCGCGATGGAGCGGTCCCTCCTCGCTCGGGCAGCTCCTTCGCGCGGGGCCGCGATGCGTCCAGCAGACGTGGGCACGGCGGTCGTTTCACGCGGGATCGCCGCGGAGTGTGCCCGGTCACTTTTCCAGCGCTGAGTATATAAACGTCAGAAGACTACAAATATGAGTAGTGGTGATGTTCAATTACGCAGGCCGCGATGACGCCCGAGGCACCCTCGAGCCCTGTCGCGTGGGTCGCAGCCCGCTGACCCACGTTTGCTTCTGTCTCAACCGCATGAAGTGAGGAGCTGCTCGAGCAAGGAGGGCAGGCGCCGGCGCCGATGCGGTCCGCCGCGCCCGACGCCGAAGCCACCCGCGGGCTCGGCTGAACCCTGCGTTCCCCGCCGCGAGCACGAGTCCGCTGCGCCGCGAGCATGAGATCCTCCCCCGCCGCGAGCACGAAGCCGCTACGCCGCGACCTCGGCCGCCGCCCCGCGCACGCCCATCGCCAGCACCCGGCCGAGCCGCTCGATGCCCTTCTCAATCAGCTCGGGCGACCGGTTCGAGAAGTTGAGCCGCAGCGTGTTGCGTCGCGGCGCGCTGGCGAAGAACGGAGCCCCCGGCACGTACGCCACCTTCTGCGCCACCGCCTGGGCCAGCAGCGGCTCGGTGTCGACCTGCCCCGGCAGCTCGACCCAGATGAACAGCCCACCTTGCGGCCGGGTCACCTGCGTGCCCCGCGGGAAGTGCCGCGCAATCGCCTGCAGCATCACCTCGCACCGCTCGCCGTACACCCGGCACAGGGTCTTCAGGTGCCCCGCGTAATCGAAGTCACGCAGCAGCTCGGCCACCGCCCGCTGCGCCAGCGACGCGTTGTGCAGGTCGCTCGCCTGCTTCGCCACCACCAGGTGCTTGCGCACCTGCGGCCCCGCATGCGCCCACCCCAGCCGCAGCCCCGGCGCGAGCGTCTTCGAGAACGTGCCCAACGAAATCACCACCCCCTGGTCGTCGAGCGCGGCCAGCCCAGGCAGGTGCTCCCCGCGGAAGCGCAGCGCCCCGTACGGGTCGTCTTCGAGAATCGCCACCTGGTGCGCCTGCGCCAGCGCCACCAGCGCGTGCCGCCGCTCGAGCGACAGCGTGGTGCCGCGCGGGTTGCTGAAGTTCGGCACCAGGTAGATGAGCCGCACCGGGTGCCGCTCGAGCAGCGCCGCCACCTCGGCCACGTCGATGCCGTGCTCGTCAGAGCCCACCGCAATCACCTTCGCCTCGGCTGCCGCCAGCACCTGCAGCTCGGCCAGGTAGCTGGGGTTCTCGACCAGCACCACCGCGCCCGGGTCGAGCAGCACGCGCGCCACCAGGTCGAGCCCCTGCTGCGAGCCGTTCGTGATGAGCAGGCTGTCGGCGCTCGCCTTCACCCCGCGGCTCTGCAGGTCCGCCGCCAGCCACTCGCGCAGCGGCCCGAACCCTTCGGTGATGCTGTACTGCAGCGCCGCATCTCCCTCGCGCGCGAACACCGTGGCGTGCGCACGGGCGATCTGCTCCACCGGAAACAGCTCGGGCGCCGGCAGCCCACCGGCGAACGAGAGCACGTCGGGCCGCTCGGCGACCTTCAGAATCTCCCGCACCGCTGAGGTCGAGACCCCGCGGGTGCGGCGGGCCAGCGTGAGCGTCATGGCGTCACCACCGTGGTCTCTTTCACCGGCGCCAGCACGATGGTGGTGTGCGTGCGCGTCACTCCGGCAATCGTGCGCAGCTCTTCCACCAGCAGCTTGTCGAGGCTGATGGTGTTCTGGGTGCGCACCTTCAAGAGGTACGAGTCGGCCCCGGCCACCCGGTGCGCCTCGAGCACGTCGGGGTGCGCCAGCACCTTCTTCGCGAACGCGTCGAAGTACTTGGGGTGCTCGATGCTCACGCCCACGAACGCGGTGACGTCTTTGCCCAGCTTCGAGGCGTCGACCCGCGCCGCGTAGCCGAGAATCACTCCGCGCTCTTCCAGCTTGCGAATGCGCTCGGCCGTCGCCGGCTGAGACAGGCCGATCTCCTTCGCCAGCTCTGCTTGCGTCGCCCGCCCGTTCTCTTGCAGCAGCCTCACCAGACGTTCATCGGTCGCGTCCATGCCCTGACGGAATAATACAAGGCCAAAACCTGACGCAACTTATAAAAATAAGGTCGTTGCCCGAGGGGCCGTTCGGGGCAAGTGTGCCCGTGAGATGAGGCGGTTGCTGCAGGGTGCGGTCGTGCTGCTGGTGTTGGGAGCTGGCGTGCTGCTCTTCGAGAGCTACCGCGCGTACCGCAGCGCGGTCGACCTCTTCACCTCGCACCGCATGCCCTTCGAGCTCCCTCAAGCAGTGCCGGGGCTCGAGGCGCTGCAGCTGCGCACCCCGGCCGGCACGCCCATCGCGGCGTCGTTCGTTCCGCCCCAGAATCACGTCGCCATCGTGGTCGCGCACGGTTCACAGGCGAACCGCGCCCAGCTGTGGCCCGACGTGGTCACGCTCGCGCGCGCCGGCTACGGCGTGCTGGCCTTCGACTGGCCCGGTCACGGTGAGAGCGGCGGCCAGATTCACTTCGGCACCGAAGAGCGCGCCGCGTTCGAGGCCGCGGTCGACTTTCTCTCGGCGCGGCCCGACGTGCAGCGCATCTCGGCCTACGGCTTCTCCAACGGCGGCGGCCTGCTCACCGCGTTCGTCGCCGACGAGCCCCGGGTCAAGTCGCTGCTCGCGGTCGGCGCGTGGACCGATGCCGTCGAGCAGTCGGGCCACGAGTTCCGCCGCTGGGGCGGCATTCGCAAGTGGCCCGCCGAGTACATCACCCGGCGCCAGGTCGACGGCGGCAACCTGCGCCCGCTCGACCTCGCACCGAAGCTCGTGGGCCGGCCCACCCTGTTCGTCGCCGGCACCGCCGACGGCGTGGTGATGCCGGTGATGTCGGTGGAGCTCGCCCACGCCGCGGGCGGCAGGCTCTGGCTGATCCCCGACGCGCACCACGGCGACTACCGCGAGGTCGCCCCCGATTGGGTGCCGCGCATGCTCGCGTTCTTCGCCCCGACGCCTTGAGTGGCCGATTTGGCCGTTGGCGGGTCCGCACCGTGGGGCATAATGCGCGGCCGTGCCGGATCCCGACGCGCTGAGCCTCAAGATTCGCTCCATCGTCTCTCAATACGGAAAGGTCACGGTCGACTTCGCCAGCGCTGAGTCTCGGCCGCCCACGCCGACGCGGTCGACAAAGAGGCCCGCTTCCCCAGAGAGTCGTTCGAGGCCCTGCGCGCCGCGAAGCTGCTCTCGGCCTACGTGCCCACCGCCCTGGGCGGCGGCGGCGCCACGCTCACCGACGTCATCGCCATGTGCCACGCCCTCGGTCAGCACTGCGCCTCGACCGCGATGGTGTTCGCGATGCACCAGATTCAGGTCGCCTGCATCGTGCACCACGGCCTCGAGGCCCCCTGGCAGCGCGCCTTTCTCGAAGACATCGCCCGACACCAGCTGCTGCTCGCCTCGGCGACCTCCGAGGCCGGCATCGGCGGCAACACCCGCACCTCGAGCTGCGCCGTCGAGAAGAACGGCGACCGGTGCAGCTTGAAGAAGAACGCCATCGTCATCTCGTACGGCGCCTCGGCCGACGCGATTCTGGTCACCTCCCGCGCCCACCCCGAGGCCGCCGCCGCCGACCAGGTGCTGGTGGTGGTGAAGAAGGGCGACTACGCACTCGAGCGCACCAGCTCGTGGGACACCATGGGCATGCGCGGCACCGTCAGCGACGGGCATGTGCTCACCGCCGCGTTCGCTGCCGACCACATTCTGCCGCTGCCCTTCGCCGACATCAGCTCGCGCACCATGCTGCCCGTCGCCCACCTCACCTGGTCGGCGGTGTGGCTGGGCATCGCCTCTGACGCGGTGAACCGCGCCCGCGCCTTCGTGCGCGGCGAGGCCCGCAAGATGCCCGGCAGCACGCCCCCCGGCGCGCTGCGCGTCGCCGAGGTGATGAGCGAGCTGCAGCTCATGCGCGCCAACCTCACCGACACCGCGCAGGCCTACGTCGAGAACCTCTCGGCCCCCGACGTGCTCACCTCGCTCACCTTCGCCATTCGCATGAACCACCTCAAGGTCGGCTCGTCCGAGATGGCGGTGCAGGTGGTGAACCACGCGCTGCTCGTCTGCGGAATCCTCGGCTACAAGAACGACACCAAGTTCAGCCTCGGCCGCCACCTGCGCGACGCGCACTCGGCCGCGCTGATGGTCTCGAACGACCGCATTCTGGGCAACACCGCCGGGCTGCTCCTCGCCGTCAAAGAAGAGGTCGCGCTGTGACCGTTCAGCTCGAAGCGTTTCGCAAGGGGTTGTTCGACTCGGGTCTGCTGATTCCCATGGGGGTCGACGGGCTGTACGGCCGCAGCGAGACCTTCGAGAGCATCGGCACCGCGTTCGACGCGCTCGTCTCGCGCACCGGCGCCGCCGACAAGGCCGAGGTGCTCCGCTTCCCCCCCGCGCTCTCGAAGCAGGTCTTCGAGACCACCGGGTACATGGCCAGCTTCCCCCAGCTCGCCGGCACCATTCACAGCTTCGCCGGCAACGACAAAGCCCACGCCGCGCTGATGCGCACCATCGAGGCGAAGGAAGACTGGACCACCACGCAGAAGGCCACCCAGGTGGTGGCGGTGCCCGCCGCCTGCTACCCGCTCTACGGGCCCCTGGGGGCGCGCGGCCCCCTCAAGCCCGAGGGCGCGCTGTTCGACGTCTTCAGCTGGTGCTTCCGCCACGAGCCGTCGCTCGAGCCCACCCGCATGCAGTTCTTTCGCATGCGCGAGTTCGTGCGCGCCGGCTCGCCCGAGCAGGTGCAGCAGTTTCGCGAGGCCTGGGTCGAGCGCGGCAAGAAGATGATGGAGTCGCTGCAGCTGCCGCTCAACGTCGACGTCGCCAACGACCCGTTCTTCGGTCGCGCCGGTCGCATGCTCGTCACCAACCAGCGCGAGCAGGCCCTCAAGTTCGAGCTGCTGGTGCCGGTCATCGAGGGCACCTCGCCCACCGCCTGCCTCTCGTTCAACTACCACCAGGACAAGTTCGGCCTCTCGTTCAAGATTCGCAAGAGCGACGGTGAGACCGCCCACACCGCCTGCGTCGGCTTCGGCATCGAGCGGGTGATTCTCGCGCTGCTCGCGACCCACGGTTACGACCCCCAGAAGTGGCCCGATCGCGTGCGGAGCGCGCTGTGGCCCTGACCCAGGTTCGCCCGCTCGACGCCGCGAAGTACCAGAGCCACCCGCTGCACGCCCTCGAGCGCAACTGGCCCGAGACCAACTGCTACGTCGACTTGTGGGTCGAGCTGCTCCACGGCCTGGGTCACGAGCCCACCGCCGCGCTGCCGTTCGTCTTCGCCACCGACTTCGAGGGCGACCACTTCACCTTCTTCAAGCAGCCCCAGGAAGACCTGTTTCAGCTCTACGGCCTCACCGTGCAGGAGCAGCCCATCTGGCGCCGCGTCGTCGACCACCTCGCCGAGCAGCTCGCCCTCGGCCGCCCGGTGCTGGTCGAGCTCGATTCGTATTACCTGCCCGACACCCAGGGCACCGCCTACCGGCAGGCGCACGTGAAGACCACCGTCGCCGCCAACGCGCTCGACCTCGAGGGCAAGCGCCTCGGCTACTTCCACAACCGCGGCTACTACGCGCTCGCGGGCGAAGACTTCGACGGCGTGCTGCGCCTGGTGCCGGGCTTGAGCGACAACCCCAACATCCTCCCGCCCTACGCCGAGGTGGTGAAGATGGAGCCCGCTCGCGCGCTGCAGGGCCGCGCGCTGCTCGACCGCTCGCTGCAGCTGCTCAAGCTGCACCTCGCGCGGCGGCCCTCGAAGAACCCCGTCGCTTCGTACCGCACGCGGGTCGAGGCCGACGTCGCGTGGCTGCTCACCGAGCCGATGGAGTCGTACCACGTGTACGTGTTCAACACGCTGCGGCAGCTCGGCGCCTCGTACGAGCTGGGCCAGAGCTACCTGCAGTGGCTCGGCGCCCAGGGCGTGGGCGGGCTCGACGAGGCGGGCGCCGCCTGCCGCGTCATCTCCGACGGCTGCAAGTCGCTCTTGCTGGTGCTCGCTCGCGCCGCCACCCGGAAAAAGAAGCCCGACCTGAAGGCCAGCCTCGATGCGCTCGAGGCCGCGTGGGAGCGCATCTTCTCCGAGCTGCCTTCGCGGCTGGGCTAGGGCATGGCGCGCCTCGTCTCCAACTCGGCGGCGCGTGTGGTGACACTCACCGGCGGGTGGCAGGTCGCGCAGTGCGAGGCGGGTGCAGTGGCCGGCATCGATGCCCTCGCCCGGGCCGACCTGAGGTGGCTCGCCGCCACCGTGCCGGGCACCGCGGCCCAGGCGCTGCGCGCGGCAGGTGCGCTCGGTGAGGCGCCCCACCTCGACGACTTCGACTTCTGGTTTCGCTGCCCGCTGCAGTGGAGCGGCGACGGCGACGCGGTGCTGCGCCTCGACGGTCTGGCCACGGTCGCCGACGTGTGGCTCGACGGCAAGCCGGTGCTGCACAGCGAGAACATGTTCCACGCGCACCGGGTGAAGGTCTCGGGCCTCGGTGCGAACAGCGAGCTCTGCTTACGCTTCTCGGCGCTCACCCCCTGGCTCGCCGCGAAGAAGGGCCGCCCGAGGTGGAAGCAGCACCTCGTGCAGCCGCAGAGCCTGCGCTGGGCCCGCACCACCCAGCTGGGGCGCATCGCCTCGTGGTGCCCTCCGTTCGCTGCGGTCGGGCCGTGGCGCGAGGTCGCTCTCGAGCAGGGGCCCTTGAGCGTCGAGTCGGCTTCGGTTCACGCGGCGCTCGAGGGAGATGACGGCGTCGTTCGCGCCGAGCTGCGTCTGAGCGGCCCGCTGGTGCAGGGGCTCGGCGCGGTCACGTTGAAGGTCGGCGAGTGGAGCGCGCCCCTCTCCCGCACCGGTGACGGCGTCTTCTCGGGCGCCCTGCGGGCGGCGAGGCCCCAGCGCTGGTGGCCGCACACCCACGGTACCCCCGCGCTGTACGAGGTGAGCGTTCAGGTCGCCAGCGCCACCCTCTCGCTCGGGCGCACCGGCTTTCGCAGCGTGAAGCTCGAGCAGGGCGGCGACGACTTCGCGCTGCGCTTGAACGGCGAGCGCATCTTCTGCCGCGGCGCGTGCTGGGGCTCGACCGACGTGCTCGGGCTGCCCTCGACGCGCGCCGACTACGCGCCGCTGCTCGAGCTGACCCGCGACGCGAACATGAACATGCTGCGCGTCACCGGCTGCGGCGTGTACGAGGGCCCCGCGTTTCACGCCCTGTGCGACGAGCTCGGGCTGCTGGTCTGGCAGGACTTCATGTTCGCGCGCCTCGACTACCCGCTCGCCGACCCGGGCTTCAAAGCCAGCGTCGAGCGCGAGGTGCGCGAGCAGGTGTCGGCCCTCGAGCTCTCGCCCAGCCTCGCGGTGCTGTGCGGCGGCACCGAGACCGCGCAGACCCCCGCCATGCTCGGGCTCGACCGCTCGTTCTTCGACGTGAGGCCCCAGCTCGAGGTGGTCGAGACCACCGCCGCGGCGGCGCGCCCCGACGTGCCGTACGTGCCCTCGAGCCCGTGGGGCGGTGACCTGCCGTTCTCGGTGAGCTCGGGGTGCTCGCACTATTACGGCGTCGGCGCGTACCAGCGCGGCCTCGACGACGCCCGGCGGGCCGAGGTGCGCTTCGCCTCCGAGTGCCTCGCCTTTGCGAACCTCCCCGACACCGAGCCCGACTTCGGCGCCCGCGTGGTGCGCGACCCCGGCGCCAGCTGGAGCTTCGCCGACGTCCGCGACCACTACCTCGAGCTGCTCTATCGCGTGAGCGCGAGCGAGCTGCGCCGCGAAGACCCCGCCCGGTACTGGGCCTTGAGCCAAGAGGTGTCGGGCGAGGTGATGCACGAGGTGTTCGGCGAGTGGCGCCGCGCGCGGTCGACCTGCCGCGGTGGCCTGGTGCTGCAGCTGCAAGACTACTGGGCCGGGGCCGGGTGGGGCGTGGTCGACTCAGAAGGGCACCCCAAGCCGGCGCTGCACCACTTGAAGCGCGCCTTCGCTCCCCGCGCCGTGTTCCTCACCGACGAAGGGGTCAACGGCCTCGGCGTGCACGTGGTCAACGACGCGCCGGCCGCGCTCGACGGCACGCTGACCTTCGAGCTCTTGCGCGACGGGCGCGTCAACGTCGGCCGCGCGCAAGCGGCGGTGAGCGTACCGCCGCGCCGCGCGCTCGAGCTCTCGGCCTTCGCGTTGCTGGGCGCGTTCTTCGACGTCTCGCGCGCGTACCGCTTCGGCCCCCCTTCGCACGACGCCGCGGTGGCCACCCTGAGCGACTCGGCCGGGGCGCTGCTCTCACAGACCGTCTTCTTTCCCCAGGGCCGTCAGCCGAGGCCGGCGCGGGCGAGCTCCCTCACCGCGCGGTGTGTGCCCGGCCCCGACGAAGGCTGGAGCCTCGAGCTGTCGGCCGACGCCCTGGTACAGTCGGTGCGTGTTCGCGCCGCCGGCTTCGACGTCTCGGACGGGGGGTTTCACCTGGTTCCCGGTCACCCGAGAGTCGTCCGCTTGAGACCGCGCCGCGCTGCGCGCGGGCCCCTTGAGGGAGAAGTCGTCGCCACCACGCTCTCAGCTCCCGTCCGTTTCACCGCACCCACTTCGTGACCGCCATCGCTCCCCCTGTCTCGATGAACGTCGGTGGTACCTCGCTCGCGCCTGGCGCGGGCGTGCCGCTCTACTTCGGCGAGGGCGGGCGCATGTTCGGGTGGTGGCACGCGCCGGTCTCAGACGTGCGCGGCGCGGTGGTGCTCTGCGAGCCCGTCGGCTGCGAGACGATGTGGGTGCACTGGGCGTTTCGGCGCCTCGCCGAAGCGCTCGCGCTCTGCGGCTTCGGCGTGGTGCGCTTCGACTGCGTCGGCACCGGTGACTCGGCGGGCGCACGGCCCGGCGAACAAGAGGTCGACGCCTGGCGCCGCAGCGTCGACGAGGCCGCCGCCGCCGCGCGCGAGTGGTCGGGGTCTTCGGCGGTCGCCTACGTCGGTCTGCGGCTGGGCGCCACGCTCGCCGCGCTCTCGGCGGTCGCGCGGCAAGACGCCCGCGCGGTGGTGCTGATGGAGCCGGTGGTGCAGGGCCGCGCCTGGCTGCGCGAGCAGAAGGCCCTCGCCAGCACCTCGGGCATCACCGACGACTCGGGCCGCACCCAGCCGCGCACCGACGGCTCGCTCGAGGTGCTCGGCTACGTCTACGGCAAGTCCACCGTCGACGCGCTCGGCAAGCTCGACCTGGTCAAGCTGCCGGCGAAGCCCGCGGCTGAGGTGCTCTACCTGCACCGCGCCGACCGCCCGGTGAGCGAGCCGCTGCTCGCCGCGCTCGAGAAGCTCGGGGCCCGGGTGACGCGGAGAGAGAGCCACGGGCTCGCGCCGCTGCTGCAAGACAGCACCTTCTCGAAGGAGCCCACCGAAGACTTCGCTGCGGTGCAGGCCTGGCTGGTCGAGCGCTTCGCGCCGCAGCCGGGGGTCGTCGCGGCGGGCCCGCAGCACCCCGCGATGCAGGTCGACTCAGAGGGCTACCGCGAAGAGGTCGCGCTGCTCGGCGGAGCGCGGCGGCTCACCGCGGTGCTCTGCGCCCCGAAGGGTGCCACCGAGCGCCGGCCGACCCTGGTGATTCTCAACACCGGCGCGAATCACCGCGTCGGCCTGCACGAGACCTCGGTGCAGCTCGCGCGACGGCTGGCGCGCGAGGGCTTCGCGTCGCTGCGGTTCGACCTCGCCGGCGTCGGTGACTCTCCCGCCCAGCCGGGGCAGGTGCAGAATTTTCCCTACCACCCCGGCAACGTCGACGACGTGCGCACCGCCCTCGACTGGCTGGCCGCGCGCGGGCACCAGCGCTTCGTGGTCACCGGCATCTGCTCGGGCGGCTCGAACGCCTTTCACGGCGCGGTCGCCGACGCGCGCGTGGTCGGCGCGGTCATCACCAACACCCAGCGCTTCATCTGGCGCGAGGGCGACGTGCTCGAGGTCACCCAGACCCAGTCGGTGAAGTCGTACGACCATTACCGCGAGATGCTCTTCGACCCCGACACGTGGAAGCGCCTGGTGAAGGGCGACGTGCAGGTTCGCGCGCTCGCCCCCGCGCTGGCGAAGAAGGTGCTCACCCGCACCCTGCGCTCGGCCGAGGTGCGGCTGACGCGCGTGCTCGGTGCCCGCGCCGAGCGCGACCCGGTCGCGCGCGGCTTCTTGCAGCTCTGCGAGCGCAAGGCGCCCATCTACCTCGTGCTCTCGGGCCGAGATGGCGCCCGCGACGAGCTCGCCACGCACCTCGGCGCCGACCTGGCCCTGCTGCGCGGCAAGCCCAACGTGCACGTCGACATTCTCGAGGGCGCCGACCACACCTTGACCTTCGAGTGGGCCAGAGACCGCATGTTCGAGGCCGTCCGCGCCTGCTTGCTCGACGTCGAGTAGTCGCTCGGCGCTGCGAGCCGGGTGGGGAACCGCGTCGGCGAGGCTTCTCTGCGTGGGTGCGGCCGCTCCTTTGGCGCGGGCAGCTCGGCCCTGCACTGCACTGCGCCGACGGCGAGCGCTCGGAGCGCTCCGACCCAGGCGGGGAACCGTGTCGGCGGCGACTCCCTGCGTCGGTTGCGGCCCCTCTTCCCCGCGGGCAGCCCGGCCATGCAATGCGCCTTCGCCGCCGGCGAGCGCTCGGAGCGCTCCGACCCGGGTGGGGAACCGCGTCCACGGCAATTCCGCGCGTCGGTTGCGGCCCCTCCTCGCTGCGGGCAGCTCCTTGCTGCCGCTGCTCTGCTCTTCAAAGCGAGTGAGGGCACGGCAGGCCCTTCGCTGGCGCAGGCGAGCTCCATTTCGCAGCTGTCGCGAATCTTCAGCGACGGGCGTGCTCTCGCCCGGTTGCCCAGGCACGCACCCTGCGTGTGCGGTGGCCATGCACGACTTTCACACCGTCGAGAAGCTCGCGACCAGACAGGGCGGCGCGGTCTCGAGAAGGCAGCTCAAAGGCCTCGGCTTCGATCGCGTCGCCATCGACAACTGGGTTCGCATCGAGCACCTCCAGCCCGCCTATCGCGGAGTCTATCGACTGCCCGGCTCGTCCCGCACCGAGGCCCAGCGCCTGTGGGAGGCCGTGCTCTGGGCCGGCCCCAGCGCCTTCATCTCCCACAGCACCGCCGCCTGGCGCTGGAGACTCGATGGCTACGACCGTCGCCCGTCACGCATCGACGTGTGCGTAGCGGTGACTCGCCCGCTCACTGCGCCTGACTCGATTGCCTTTCATCGCGCGAGAGGCCTCTTACCCGGGCGTCATACCGTGCTGGTGGACGACGTTCCCTGCACCAGTCTCGCTCGCACCGTGGTCGATCTCGCCGCGCTCACACCCGCATCGATGCTCGACGCGCTCCTCGACAGCGCCGAGCGACGCCTTCGCGGGACCAGAGAATCCGCGGCCCGGCTCCTTCGCGAAGCTGGCACGCGCGGTCGCGCCGGAGCCGCCGCGCTGCGCGAGCTCGTCGAAGCTCCCCCGGCCCCCATCACCGGCAGCCGCCTCGAAGACCGCGCCCGAGCGGTGTTGCGCGCCGCGGGTCTCGACCCGACGTGTCAGCAGGTGGTCTGTGATGCTGCGGGGAAGCAAATCGGCCGCTTCGACTTCGGCTTCCCCACCGCCCGCATCGTCATCGAGGCCCAGAGCCGCAAGTTTCATGATGGCTGGAAGGCTCGCGAAAATGACTATCAGCGATCGAACGGGCTCGAGTCTGCCGGCTGGCGGCTGTTCTACGTGACGTGGAACGACCTTCGAGATGCTCCAGACGCGTTCGTCGGGCGGATCAAGGCCGCCATTGCCGAACTGTGATGCCGTTGCAGTATTAGTTACTGCAACGGCATCACAGTTCGGCCAGCGCTCACCGGCACAGCGGTTCGAGCACGCGGCGAAGGGCGGTGAGCAGGGCGGCCTCGGTGTCGGCGACGAAGAGGGTGCCCTGGTAGGCGGTGGGGTCGAAGGGGGTGCGCTGAATCTCGGCGACGTCGAAGGGGCGAAGCTGGGCGTGGGTCTCGAAGCGGCCGAGCTCGCCGAACGACGAGAGCAGGCCGGCGCCGACGGCGCGGAGCTGGCCGCCGTCGCGAGAGAGGCCGAACTCGAGGCCGTACCAGTAGAGGCGAATGAGGCCCTCGACGATGGCGTCGTCGCTGGCGCGGGTGGCGCGGCCGAAGAGGGCGTTGATCTCGGCGTGGGCGGGGGTGGCGAGCAGGGCGGCGTGACCGACGAGCTCGTGAATCACGTCGGGCTCGGGGGTGTAGAGCGGCATGGAGTGGTGCCGCATGTATTGGGTGGAGAGGAACCAGCGGTCGGCGAGGCGCTCGAGGAAAAAGCGGGGGGTGACCAGACCCGCGACGGGCTGGTAGCGAAACCCCGAGATGGCTTCGAGGCGTGCGCCCACTTCGTTGAGCTGCGGCACCCGATTGGGAGGCAGGGCCACCGCCTTCCAGCCCTCGTGAAAACACGGTGAGGCGTAGCGGGCGTGCAGCGGCGCGAGCGCGTCGAGGGCGGTGCGCCACACACCGTGCTCCTCGGCCGTGTACTCGACGAACGGCGGCGGCTCGCCCAGGCGGTGGTTGTCGGCGAGATGGGCGATGGCGTCGCGCCGACCGCGGTAGGCGAGGTCGCGAAAGCCAGGGTGGTCGCGATCGAGCTGAACGAGGTGTGCTTCCATGGGCCGGCGCACTGTAGCCAAAGCGCACCGGCGGAGTACGCGAGCCCACTCGCTCCAGCACCCAACGCGACCGTCGCGGCGCAACGGTGCGGCGATGCGGCGATGCGGCGATGCGGCGATGCGGCGATGCGGCGATGCGGCGAAGCGGCGATGCGGCGATGCGGCGATGCGGCGATGCGGCGATGCGGCGATGCGGCGGTGCGGCGGTGCGGCGGTGCGGCGGTGCGGCCGTGCGGCGGTGCGGCGGTGCGGCGGTGCGGCGATGCGGCGATGCGGCGATGCGGCGGTGCGGCGATGCGGCGATGCGGCGATGCGGCGGTGCGGCGGTGCGGCGGTGCGGCGGTGCGGCGGTGCGGCGATGCGGCGATGCGGCGATGCGGCGATGCGGCGATGCGGCGATGCGGCGATGCGGCGATGCGGCGATGCGGCGATGCGGCGATGCGGCGATGCGGCGATGCGGCGATGCGGCGATGCGGCGGTGCGGCGGTGCGGCGGTGCGGCGGTGCGGCGGTGCGGCGGTGCGGCGGTGCGGCGGTGCGGCGATGCGGCGGTGGGGCAACAACGGTGAAGTGGGGCGAACCTGTGCCCCGGAGATGCCTCCCAGCGGCGCAAAGGGGCGTTGGGGGGCGGAGCGCACCGAGGCGAGAACCCGCGCGCACCGGGTCTCTCGCCCTCATCTGCATTTTCCCCAGCAGCAGCGGCGCAAGGCGAGGAGCTACCCCGAGCTCGGAGGCGCCGCCCGGAGGCCTTGGCCCCCCGCCACGGTGGGAGCCCGCCCGGAACCAGAATCCCGTTCCCCGGGAAGGTGTAGGCACGGCGATTCGTTACGACCTCTCCGAGGGGCACCTACGAAAGTTTTGAGAGCTACATCCTGGTGTTACGTTCCCTCGGCGACTCCCCATGGCAGAGAGCAGTGAGAAAAAAGCCGAACGGGCCCAAGGCCCTGAGCTGCGCCTCATCGACAGGCGGGCGTTCGTCGGCTTTCCCGAGCTCAAGATTGCGCCAGGGGTGCAGGTCACCGACTTCGCGCTGCAGATTCCCGACGTCACCTTCCCCTTCAACGTCAGCGGCGGGGCCAGCAAGTACCAGCGCAAGAAGCTCGACTTCGGCTTCCTCGAGCTCTCGGTCGACGCCGAGGTGGTGGCCCGCAAGGTCCACGACCTCTCGGGCAAGCTCGCCGACCTCGACGACCTGAAGCTGCACTTCCGCCCCGGCTACCTCGAGGCCCAGGCGCGGCTGCGCGGCCCCGATCGCGCCGCCCTCACCTTCAAGGTCGCCTTCGACGGCGACGGCGACTCGCTCGCGGTCTACCTCTACGACGTTCGCTTCTACGCCTTCGCCGCCACCCCCGCCTCGCGCCTGCCCGCGCTCATCTCCGACGCGGTCAAAGAGCTCGAGGTGCTCCCCGACGTGCAGCGCCGCGGGGCGAACGGCTTCTCCACCCGCATTCTCCCTCCACTGGTCGAGGCCGCCGCGGTCGCCCGCGGCTTCAAGATGCCGTCGCTCGACAACGCGCGGCTGGTCGAGGCCTCGGTCTCTTCCAAGGGCTTGCGGCTGCGCTTCGCCGCCGGCGGTCTGCCTCCTCCTGCCGCGCCCGACGAAGAGCTGTTGCTCACCCTCGAGGGCGCGCGGGCCTTCGCCGACGCCGAAGAGGCCCTGGCGCAGGGCCGCCTGAAAGAGGCGCGCGACCAGTACCTCAAGCTCGGCGACGCCAACGAGGCCCACCCCTTCGCCGCCGAGCGCCTGCTCACCCTGCTGGTGGCCGACCCCACCGCGCACGAGCTCGCGCTCGATGTCGCCGCCAGCTTGCAGAGCCGCCGCGACAAGAGCGCCACCGCGCTCTGGGCCGAGGCGGTGGTGCGCGAGCGCCGCGGCGAGTTCGCTCGCGCCGCCGAGCGCTACCTCGCGCTTTGCAACCTCGCCCGCCGCAACCAAGAAGAGGCCGGCGCGTTCTTCGCCGCCGAGGCGGGCGCCCGCGCGGGCCGCGACCACGCGCCCCAGATGGCGGCCAAGGCGCTGCACGAGCTGCTCGGCATCAAGCCCGACCACCTGCCGAGCTTGAAGGCCCTGGCCCGCGCGTCGGACCAGGCCAAAGACCGCGCCGGCGCGATGCGTGCGTACCGCCGCCTCGCCGCGCTGGCGCGAGACCCGGCCGAGGCCGCCGACGCACACGTGCAGCTGGCGCGGCTCGCCGCCCAGACCGAAGACGACATCGCAGGGGCACGCCTGCACTGCGAAGCCGCGCTGCGCCTCTCGCCCGACCACCCCGACGCGCTCTTGCAGCTCAGTGAGCTCTGCTACCAGAGCGGCGAGCACCTGCGCGCCATCAAGGCGGTCGACCGGCTGCGCGAGGTGGCGATGGCGCGCCACGAGGTCGACCGCATCGGCCGCGCCAACCTGCTCGCCGGCAAGGTCTGGGAGCTCGGCCTCAAGCAGCCCGAGAACGCGCTCTTGCGCTACCGCGAGGCGGCGTCGCTGCTGCCGGGCGAGCCCGAGCCGCTCTACTTCACCGCCCGCGTCGCCGAGAGCCTCAACAAGCTGCAAGAGTCGGTGAGCGGCTACCAGCAGGCCATCGAGCTCGCCGGCCCCGCACCGCGCAGCGAAGAGGTGCGCACCGCCGCGCACGCTTCGCACCACGCGCTGGCCCGCCTCTACAAGACCCGGCTGGGCGAGCCGGCGCGCGCCCGAGACCACCTCGAGGCCGCGCTGCAGCTGCAGCCCACCGACCTGTCGGCCCTCGACGAGCTGCTCCCGTACTACCGCGCCAGCGGCAAGGCAGCCGAGCTCGCCGACGCGGCAGAGAAGGCCGCCTCGGTGCTCGAAGACCCGCACCGCCGGGCCGCGCTGTGGGCCGAGGCCGGAGAGCTCTACCGCGGCCGCCTGGCCCAGCCCGAGAAGGCCGACCGCCTGCTCAACCAGGCGCTCGAGGCCGACCCCAAGAACCGCGTGGCGCTCGAGGGCATGCTGGCGCTGGCCGAGAGCCGGCGCGACGGCGGCCAGCTGTGCCGCTGCTTGAAAGCGCTGGCCGAGATGGCCGAAGACGCGCGCGAGCGGGTGCGCCACCTGCGCCGGCTCGCCGTCGCGGCGCGCGACCTCTCGTTCGACCTCGACCTCTCGGCCCTGGCGTACACCGAGGTGCTCAAGGTCGAGCGCGACGACCTGCCCGCGCTCGGAGAGCTCTGCGCACTGCAGCGCCGCCGCTCTGACTGGGCGGGGCTCTCGTGGGCGCTCGAGCAGCGCTCCATCGCCGCCGAAGCAGCAGGCGACAAGCGCCTCGCCGCCGCCGCGCTGCGTGAGCTCTCTCAAGTTCAAGAAGCCCGCCTCGGCCGCGCCGGCGAAGCGCTGGTCGCGCTCGAGAAAGCGGCCCGCCTCTTCCCCGAGGCGAACACCCTGCTCGAGCTGGCCAACCTCTCGTTGCGCTGCGAGCGCCCGCTCAATGCCCGCCGCGCGCTCGAAGACGTGCTCGCGCTCTTGCCCAAGCACGCCGCGCCCGAGCGCCTGGCCGAGGTGCGCGCCCGGCTGGGCCGCGCCTGCGACCTGCTCGGCGACAAAGACGGCGCGCGCGAGAACTACGCGATGGCCTTCCCCCTGCGGCGGCTCGACGACGAGCTCGCCGGCCGGCTCGAGGCCCTCTACGAAGAAGGCGGCATGGTGCCCGAGCTCACCGACCTGTGGGCTTCGCGCGCCCAGGCGCTGCTCCAAGCCGGCCGGGGCCAAGACGCCGCGCCGCTGTTCTTCAAGAGCGCCCAGTCGCTCTTGCGCGCCGGAGACACCGCCGGCGCGGTGCTCCGTCTCTCTGCGGCCCTCGATGCCGCGCCCACCGGAGACCGCGCCGCCGAGACCCTCGAGGCGATGGCCGAGCTCGAGCTCAACCGCGGCGAGAAGCTCGAGGCCGCCAAGCTGTTCGCCCGCCGCGCCGGTCTCGAGCACGACGCGCGCGGCGCCGCGCGCCTCTACTATCGCGCGGCCTCGCTCAGCCAGGGCACCGCCCGCGAAGAGGGCTACCTGGCCAGCGCGCTGCAACAAGACCTGAGCTTCATTCCCGCGCGCCTGCGCCGCGCCGAGCTGCAGCTGCAGTCGGACCCCAAGACCGCGCTGCTCGACCTCGAGGCGGTGCTCGAGGCCGACCCGAGAGACCCCGACGTCGCCGGAGCGCAGCTCGACCGCCTGGCGCTGCTCCGCAAAGCCGGCTTCGCGGCGCTCGCCTCGGGCCAGCTCGACAGCGGCCGGCGGCTGCTCGCGCTGTACGTGGCGCAGAAGCCGGAAGACGTCGAGGCCACCCACGAGCTCGCCTCGCTGCACCGCAAGAGCGGCGCGCTCGAGCCACTGGTCGACCTGCTGTCTGAGCTCTGGCCGCGCCTCGAAGGCACCGCGCGCCGCGCCGCCCGAAAGGAGTACGCCGAGGGCTCGCTCTCGCTGGGCCGCACCGACGCCGCCATCGAGGTGCTGCGGGCCATTCTGCAAGACGAGCCGCAAGACACCTGGGCGGCCACCCGGCTGCTGACCCTGCTGCCGGCCAACGAAGAGACCACCCGCGAGCGCAGCGCGCTCATCTCGCGGCTCATCGAGTCGGCGCAAGGCGAGGCCCGCGCCGAGCTGCTCTCGCGCCGCAGCGAGCTCAGCCGCCAGGTGGGCGACCTGATCGCCGCGCGCGCCGACCTGCTCGACGCCGCGCAGCTCAGCTCGCGCCCGGTGCCGCTGTTGCGCTCGCTCGCCGCGCTCGCGCGCCAGACCCGAGACGAGGGCGCCGAGCTCGCCGCGTGGAAGCTGGCGCTCAACGCGGCGCCGCGCGACGAGGCGCTGCAGAAAGACGCCGCCGAGCGCCTGATGCAGCTGGCCCGCGCGCGCACCGACGTCGGCGATGGCGCCCACGCGCGCGAGGCGTACGAGGCGCTGGTGGCGCTGCCGCTGTCTCCCAGCGAGCGCCACGACGCCTGGTACGGCCTGGCGCGCACCGCGCTCACCAGCGGCGACCTGCCGCGCGCCGAGAGCGCGCTGCTCGAGGCCTCGAAGTCGGGGCCGGCCCCGTCGCGGGTGGCCGCGCTGCTCGAGCGCGCGCAGCTGCTCGAGAACCGCGAAGCCAAGGCCGACGCGGTCACCGCGTTCGAGGCCGCGCTGGCGCTGGCGCCGCGCCACCCGCAGGCCACCCAGGGCCTCAAGAAGAACCTCCGTGCGGTGCAAGACTACGAGGGCCTCGCCGAGGTGCTGGCGACCGAGGCCGACGGCGCGCCGAAGGCGAGCGCCGCGCCGCTCTACCGCGAGCTGTTCCACCTCTACTCCGAACAGCTGGGCCAGAAGGGCCCCGCCGAGGCGGCGCTGCGCAAGGTGGTGTCGCTCGACGAGACCGACCTCGCCTCGCGCGCCACGCTCGCCTCGATTCTCGCCGAGCGCGGCGAGCTCGACGAGTCGACCCGGCTGCTCGAAGAGGCGGCCGCGGGCATGCCCGACGCCGACGCCGCGCGGCTGCTGCGCGAGGGCGGTGCCGTGGTGCGCAAGGCGGGCGACCGCGACACCGCGCTGCGGCTGTTGCGCAAGGCCCACGAGCGTGAAGCCGCCAAAGGCCCCGCGCTCGCCGAGCTGGCCGAGCTGCTCTACCTCAACGGCGCGGTCAAAGAGGCGCTGCCCCTGCAGCAGGCGGTCGCCGAGGCGGCGCGCTTCGACGACGACCCCGAGGGCGCCGAGCTGGCGCTGGTGCGCCTGGCCGACCTGGCCGAGCAGGCCAGAGACCTGGGCCTCGCCGAGAGCGCGCTGCGCCGGGTGGTGAGAGAGCGCCCGCTGAGCCAGGCGCCGGTCGAGCGGCTGGCGGCGCTGGTGGCTCCGCGCAGCCCGCGCGAGGCGCTGGGCCTGCAGGCCGACTGGGCCTCGCAGCTGTCGCGCTCGCCGCGCGCCGAAGCCGAGCTGCTCAAGCTCGCCCGCCGCGCCAAGACCGAGGTGGCCGACGTCGAGCTGGCCTCGACGCTGTACGGCAAGGCGGCCGAGGCCTCAGAAGCGCCGCTGAAGATTCGCGCCGAGCGCGCCGAGCTGTTGCGCGAAGCGGGCAAGAGCGGCGACCTGATGCAGGAGCTGCTCGAGATCGCCGTCGGCAAGCACTCGGAGGGCGATGTCGAGGGCGCGCTGGCCGCGTGGGAAGAAGAGGCCGGCCTGGCCGAAGGGCTCTCGCGCGTCGACGAGGCGCTGCGCACCCTGCAGGCGATGGCCGAGGTCTGCGAGGAAGAGGGCATGATGGCCCGCGCCGCGCAGCTGATGCGGCGCCGCGCCGAGCTGCTCACCGACAGCAAGCTCGACCTCGACGGGGCTCAAGGCGCGCTCGAGAAGGCGTGGGACCTGGCTGAAGACCCCGCCATCGCGCGCTCGGGCATCGAGCTGTCGCGCCGCCGCCACGACCGCGACGCCGAGATCGACTGGCTCGAGCGCGCGATGAAGAGCATCGAGGCGCCGCCCGAGCGCGCCACCTCGTTCGTGCAGCTCGCCCACCTGCACCTGGGCGGCACCGACGTCGCCGAGGCGCCGCTGCTCGCGCCCGACCAGGCCGAGGCAGCGCTCAAAGAAGCGCTCAAAGAGGTGCCCGGCTTCGAAGGCGCCGAAAGAGCGCTCATCGCGCTGTACGAGCGGCAAGAGCGGCTGGGCGACGTGGCCGCCTACTACGAAGAGACCGCGGCCCGCGCTCAGAGCATGCCTCAGCGCGCGCGGCTGTTGCTCAAGGCCGCCGAGCTCTACGCCGACCGCGCCAACAAGCCGCACGAGGCCGCCGCCGCGCTGCTCGCCGCGCGCGCCGCCAGCCCCGACGACGCCGAGCTGACGGCGAAGGTCGCCGACCAGCTGCACGCGCTCGGCCGGGTGGTCGACGCCGCCGACTTCGACGCGGTGCTGCTCGAGCAGAACCCCTCGCACCCGGCGTTCGCACGCCACCAGAAGTACCTGCGCGAGTCGGGCGACGAGCAGGGGCTCGCCGCGCTGCTGATGCGCCGCGCCCAGGTCGAGAAGGGCGAGACCGCCGCGGCCATCTGGCTCGAGGCCTCGCAGGCGTTCACGCGTGCCGGCGCTCCCGAGCGCGCGCGGCTGTGCGAAGACCAGGCGTTCGAGGCTGCGCCCGCCAACGACGAAGCGTTCGAGGCCCTGAAGGTTCGCGCCAAAGACCAGCCCCGCCGGCTCGCCGACCTGCTGGCCGCGCGCGCCCGCGCCAGGCCCGACGAAGCGCCGCGCCAGCTGCGCGAGCGGGCCACGGTGCTGCAGGCCGCGCGCGAGGCGCTGGCCGCCGCCGAGGCGTGGGACGAGTACCTCAGCGTCGCGCCCGAAGACCTCGAGGCGCTCGAAGAGCGCGGCACGCTCGCCGCCGAAGGCGGTGGCCCCAAGGCCGCGCAGCCGTTCGACCGCCGCCTGATTCAGCTGGGCCGAGACCGGCTGCCCGAAGACCTGCGCCGCCGGCTGTGGATGCGGCTGGGCAACGCCGCGCTCGAGAGCGAGGCCTGGCGCGACGCCGCCGACGCGTTCGAGCAGGCGTTTCAGCTCGCGCCCGACGGCGAGAAGGGCAAAGAGGCGCTGTCGCTGCTGGCCGAGAGCGCCTCGCGCGCCCGCGACACCGTGGCGTTGTACCGCACCACCCTGCGGCTCGCGCAGCGCTCGAGCGGGCCCGAAGAAGAGGCGCTCTACCGCCGCGCCGCGGCGCTCTACGACGACCCGGCCGAGGTCAGCGACGCGCTGGCGTGGCTGTCGAAGAACCGCCCGGCCGACGAAGAGCTCTACGGCAGGTCGAAGCAGGCGCTGCGCTCGCTGGGTCGCCTGGGCGAGCTGCTCGAGCTGCACGAGCGCCACGCCGGGGCCACCGGCGGCGTGCGCGGCGCGAACGCGCTGCTCGAGGCCGCCGCGCTGGCGCAAGAAGAGCTGAAAGACGACGCCAAGGCGGCCGAGCTGCGCCGCGAGGCGAGCCGGCTCGACCCCGACAACGTGGTGGCGCTGGGCGCGGTGGTGGCCGAGCAGCGCAAAGAAGGCGACGAGGCGGGGCTGCTCGGCACGCTGCCGCGGCTGGCCGACGCGCTGGCGTCTTCCGACCCCGAGAACGCGAACGGCCTCAAGCTCGAGCTCGCCGCGCTGCTCGAGAAGAAGGGCGAGCTGGTGGCGGCGCGCGCCACCCTCGGCGCCATTCGCAGCGGGGGCGCGTCGACTCCCGGGTACGCCGCGGCGCTCGAGGCGCTCGAGCGCATCTTGAAGAAGCAGAACAACCCGGCCGCGCTGGCCGACGTGCTCGCCGCGCGGGCCGACCTGGCCAGCGCCGACCAGCGCTCGCAGCTGCTGCTGCGCGCCGCGTTCGCGGCCAAGGCGAGCAACGACAACCCCAAGGCCATCGAGCTCACCCGCGCTTCGCTGCAGGCGCGGGCCACCGCGCAGGGCCTGCTGCTGCTCGCCGAGCTGTCGAAGGCGGCCGGCCAGCTGGGCACCGCGGCCACCGCCATCACCCAGGCGGCGCTGCTGTCGGACGTGGCCGAGCGCCCCCGGCTGCTGCTCGAGGCCGTCGACACCTGGGAGACCGCCGGCGAGAACGACGAGGCGCTGGGCGTGCTGCAGCGGCTGCGCCGCGACCACCCCGACGCGCTCACCCGCGCCGAAGCGGCGCAGCGCATGCTCAAGCTGGGCGCGAAGCGCGAGGCGCTCGAGGTCGCGTTCGCTCCGGCGATGGAGTCGGAAGACTTCGAAGAGGCGCTGGAGTGGGCCGAGGCCGCGCAAGACGAAGCGCGCATCGACGAGGCGCTCTGGGCGCTGGTCGAGCGCGACGGCGACGGGGCGCAGGCCCAGCGGCTCGCCGATCGGCTGCGCGCGGCGAAGGCCACCGCGCAGCTGCCGCGGCTGGCGCGCCTGGTGGGCCCCGGTGGCGCCACCCTGTGGATGGAGCTCTTCCTCTCGGGCGACACCGAGGCGCTGGGCGAGCTGGTGAAGCTGAACCGGCTCGAGAAGGCCGCCGAGGCGGCGCTGGCCCGCGGCGAGCCGAAGCTCACCGAGGCGCTGCTGCCGTACGCCGAGAAGCTGCCCGTCGCGGCGCGCGAGCGGGTGTGGCGCGAGGCGGCCGGCAGGTCTCCCCAGGCGCGCCCTGGGCTGCTCAGGTCACTCGCCGCGCTGTACGAGGCCAGCGAGCGCTGGGCCGACGCCGCGCAGGCGCTGGGCCAGCTGGCGGCGGCAGAAGAAGACATCACCACCCGCCGCGACCTGAACCTGCGGCGCGGCGGCATCTTGCGCGCGAAGCTGAGCCGCGCCGACCTGGCGCGCGACGCCTACGAAGCGGCGCTCGGCGACGACGGCGACAACCTCGACGCGGTCTCGGCGCTCTTGCAGCTGTCTGCCGGCGAGGGCGGCCCGCAGTTTCTCGCCATGGCCGACCAGCTGCAGCGGCTGTCGGGCGACGCCGCGCTCGAGCCGTACCGCGAGCAGCTGGCGGTGGCGTACCAGCAGGCGGGCCGCCAGCGCGAGGCGCTCACCGCGCTGAGCGCGCTGCCCGAGACCCGCGAGCGCCTCGAGAAGCGCGCCGCGCTCGCGGCCGAGCTGGGCATGACCGGCGAGGCGCTGCAGCTGCGCGAGAAGCTCAGCGCCACCGACGCCGAGCGCGCCGAGGTGCTGGCCGGCTATCTCAAGGCCGACCTGGTGCCGTTCGCGGTGCGGCTGGGCGAGCAGCTGCTCGAGCAAGGCAAGCTCGACGGGCCTGGCCTGCGGCTGCTGGCCGAGCGGCTGGCGCCCACCGAGCAGGGCGCGAAGCTGGCGGTGCGGGCGTGGCCCCGGCTGCTCGCCGAGAAGCCGGCCGACGCCGACGGGTGGACACTGTTCGGCGAGGCGCTGCGGCTGGCCGGTCGCGAGAGCGACGCCGCGCTGGCCGACGGCTTCGGCGCCGCGCTCACGGCGAGCACCGCGGCGTCGGTGGTGATTCGGCCCGAGCAGGTGGAGACGCCCGAGGCCTACCGCTTCCCCGCGCTGCCCGAGGGCCTGTTGCCGGTGAGCGAGCAGACCATGCCGCGCCTGTCGCTGGCGCTGTACGACGCGCTCGCCGCCCTGGGCGCCAAGGGCATGACCGTGGCGCTCGACCCGCTGGGCGGCGTCGAGGCCTGGCAGGGCGCGCCGCAGGTGCTGGTGCTGGGGGCCGGCGCGCTGGCGGTGTTCGGGCCCTCCGAGCTGACCTACCTCGCGGCGCTGGCGCTGGCGCTGGGTGAGACCGGGCAGAAGCTGCGCGAGCCGGGCGAGGTGCCCGAGCTGGCCGCCGCCGCGGTGGCCGCGTTCGAGGCGTACCCGGTGTCGCTCGCCGCGGGCCGGGTGCTGGCGCAGCTCGACGCGCGGGTGCGCGGCACCGACCCGGCGGCGGTGCAGCTGGGCGAGGTGCTGCCCGACAGCGCCGAGCTGCAGGCGGTGGCGAAGAAGGCGCTCGAGATTCTGACCGGCTGAGCGGCTTCGAGGCTCACAAGGTGAAGCCGAGCGAGCCCATCACCACCCAGCCCGGCTGGTAGAGCGGTATCAGCACCTCGAGCCCCGCGATGAGCCCGGCGTGCGCGCCTTCGGCGTCCGAGAACTGAAAGCGGAACTGGGTGCCCACCAGGGCCTTGAAGCCGAACAGGTTGGTGCTGCCGTTCCACGTGTAATACGGCTCGAGGCCGGCGCGCGGTATCAGCTGCACCCGGCTGCCCAGCCCGATGCGGTAGGCGAACGACACCTCGACGGGAAACACCCACTGCTTGTCGCCGGGCTTCAGCACCAGGTTGGGGAACATCAGCGCGGCGGCGATGACCAGCGCCGGCGTCGAGGTCTTCTTGCGAAAGGGAATGTCGAGGCGCGACTGCATGCCGACCTTGCCCGAGCTCACGTCGGCGAGCACCACCACGGCCGAGTTCCACACCGAGGGGTCGGGCTTTGCCTGGGCCTCGGCGTTGGCCGGCGGGGCGGCCGGCGCCGCCGCGGGCGTGGGAGCCGCCACTGGAGCCGGAGCCGGAGCCGGCGCCGCGGCGACCTCGGAGGGCGGCGGCGGAGGCGGCGCGTCGAGCGGAGGCGGCGGCACGACCGGTGGAGGCTGAGGCTCGGCCTGCGCGACGCACGCGTCAGTGCCCGGGGTGAGGCCCGGGGGGCACTGGGTCGGCCGGCCCACGCACACCGCGCGCGAGCTGGCCCACACCTGGCCGGGCCAGCAGCAGTGGCCTTGAGTCTCACTGCCGACGCGCTGCCCGGCGCTGCACGCGACCTCACAGGTTTCTCCGCGCGGCGTCTGGCCCGCGGGGCACTGGGCGGGAATGCCGACGCACGCGCTGCGCCCGCTCGACCACACCTGGGCGGGCCAGCAGCAGTGGCCTTGGGTCTCGTCGTTGCTCACCTGGCCCTGGGGGCACACCACCGCGCAGGTCTCTCCGCTCGGCGCCTTGCCGGGCGGGCACGCGGTGGGAATGCCGACGCACGCGGCCCGCGAGCTCGACCACACCTGCGAGGGCCAGCAGCAGTGGCCCTGGGTGTCGGGCCCCACCGCCAGCCCGTCGGCGCACGCCGCGAGGCAGTTGTCGCCCTTCACCTCGAGGCCCGCGGGGCACTGCAGCGGCACGCCCACGCAGGTGTTGCGCGAGCTCGACCACACCTGGCCCTGCCAGCAGCAGTGACCGCGGGTGTCGGCGCTCTTCGCCCGGCCGTCGGTGCAGGCGGGCTCGGCCGCGCGCACCTCGCCCGCGGTGCCCACGGCGGCGAGCACCAGCAGCGGCGCGGCGCGGCGGCGAAACCGTCGCAGCGCGAGCAACAGCAGCAGCGCCGGCGCCGCCAGCTCACCCGGAGGCCGAGCAGCCCCAGCGCAGCCCGCCGGGAGACGACTGGCCGCCGCTGCCCGAGCCCGACTGCTGGGCGCCGGGCGGCGCGCTGGGTGTCTTCGTGCCACCCGAGGGGGCGGGCGGTGCGGTGGCCGGGGGAGCGGTGTTCGCGCGGCACAGCCCACCGCTGATGCAGGTGGTGTTGAGCGGGCAGCAGTAGCCGTTGCCGCACGAGAGCGGGTACCCGGTGGGGCACTCGCCGGGGTTGTTCGAGCCGTTGCCCTGGCACATCGTGCCCGAGCAGGTGGTGTTGCCGGGGCAGTACTGGCCGTCGCCGCAGCAGACGGTGCCTTTGGGTATGCACTTGCCGCTGCAGCAGGTCGAGTCGCTGCCGCACACGCCGCTGCCGCAGCACACCGCGCCGGGGTCGGTGCAGCCGCCGCAGCTGCACTGTTTGCCGGCCGCGCAGGTGGTGCCGTCGGCGCAGCAGACCGCGCCGGGGTCGGTGCAGCCGCCGCAGTTGCACTGCTTGCCGGAAGCGCAGGTGGTGCCGTCGGCGCAGCAGACCGCGCCGGGGTCGGTGCAGCCGCCACAGTTGCACTGCTTGCCCGCCGCGCAGCTCTTGCCGTTGCCGCAGCACACGCTGCCTTTGGGCATGCAGCCGCCACAGCCGCACTCTTCGTTCGCGCCGCAGTAGGTGCCGTCGCCGCAGCAGGTCGAGCCCTTGGGCACGCAGCCGCCGCCGCACACGTCTTGCCCGCGCACGAAGCAGTCGCATTCTTGCTGGGTGGCGCCGCAGTGCTGGCGATCGCTGCAGCACACCGGAGCGACTCCAGCGTGACAGCAGAAGGTGGTGTTGCCCTGAACGAAGCAGACCGGGTCAGCCGAGGTGCACTGCGCCGCGGCGGAGCGGCAGACGAGCGTCACCGCGAGCACGGCGAGGGCGAGCACGTAGCGCATGGTCGAGTGGACTCACGAACTGCGAGGGAGCCCGCAGCTTGCCACGGCGCTCGCGCTTCGCCGCGGTACAATGCGGCTCCCCGTGAGCGCGTCCCTCTCGATGCTCTGTGTGGTGCTGTCGGCTGCTTCCTCCTCTGTGGCCTGCCCGAGTGGCAAGGCGGTGTCGCCCGACACCGCGGGCAACTGCTGCTGGCCGCAGCAGGCGTGGTCGGCGTCACGAAAGCTGTGCGTCGGCACGCCGGCGTGCCCTGCGGGGCTCACCGTGAAGGGCGAAGACTGCGTGGTGTCGTGCGAGCCGGGGAGAGAGGTGAGCGCCGACACCCAGGGCCACTGCTGCTGGCCGCAGCAGGTCTGGTCGTCGAGCCGCAACCAGTGCGTGGGCATACCGCGCTGCCCCGCGGGGCTCGAGGCGCAGGGCGAGGCGTGCGCGGCACCTGCGCCGGCGCCGGCGGTGGTCGCGCCTCCGCCGCCGCCGCCGCCCCCTCCCGCCGCGGTCGCGCCGCCGCCGCCGCCGGTGCCTCCGCCGCCGAGCGACGCTCCGCCTCCGCCTCCGCCGCCGCCGCTGCCCGACGCCCCGCGCGCCGAGGCGCCGCCCGCGCCTTCGCCGGTCGCGCCTGCCGTGCCCAGCGCCGCCCCCACGACGCCGGGCTTTCACTACGAGAAGCAGCGCATCAAGGGCCTCATCATTCCCGGCGCGGTGATGCTCGGGGTGGGGTACCTGCTCTCGCTGCTGGTCGAGCTGGGCGCGGTGGGCTGGTACTCGGCGTACCCCGAGAACAAGTGCTGGGGCTACGTGGCGAACTGGGCGTGGGTGCCGCTCATCGGGCCGGCGGTGGCCATCGACGGGCAGAAGAACTACCACCGGGGCGAGCGCGGCAACCTGGCGTGTACCGACGAGCCGACCTACCCGGTGGGCGTGGCGGTGGCGGTGTTCGACACCATCTTGCAGGTGGCGGGGCTGGGGCTGCTGGTCACCGGCCTGGTGGTGAAGCGCGACGTGCAGGTCGAGAACGAGCCGGCCCCGACGGCGGCGAAAGAAGAGGGCGTGCGCTGGCACGTCTCGCTGGGAGGCCCGGGCAACGTCGGGCTCACCTTTGCGCTCACCGGGTGGTGAGCCGCCCTGCTCGCGTGCGCTACTTCTTGCGGCCCATGTCGGCGAGGTCGTCGATGTCGACCTCGAGCACGCCGCTGGTGCCGCCGCCCTCGAACGAGAGGAACATGCAGGTCATGCCGGTGACGCCGGTGAGGTTGCCGAGGTACTTGAGCGGGTACCACACGTACCGCTTCTGAATCGGCTTCGGCTTGGGCGAGTCGTGAAGGCACAACAGCCCCGCCGGCGCGGCGCCCATCACCGTGGGCGAGTCGGGGCGGAAGACCAGCGGGTAGACGTGGTCGGGCAGCAGGCCGCTGATGGTGAGCGTGTCGGTGGTCGCGGGCACGATGACGTGCTCCTGGGGGTTGAAGGCCGCGAACCGCTCGGGAATGTACTTGGAGATGCGAATGGTGAAGGTGAGGCGGCCCTTGTTGTCCGAGGCGTCGTCGTCGAACACCCACGCGTAGAGCTTGCTGCAGTTGCGAATCGTCTTGGGCGACGGGGTGAGGTAGCCGAAGCGGTCTTTGGGGTCGATCTTCTCGCCCTCGAGGTAATACATGACCGCCGAGGTCTTGCCCTGCTTGCCCAGGTCGAGGGTGCCGCTGGTGCTCAGCTGGTAGGCCGTCTCGGGCTCGAGGTCCAACGTGAAGGTGCGGTACTGGCTCAGCACCAGGGTGTGATTGACCGGCCACACCGAGAACGAGCGCATCGGCCAGCGGTACTCGTGCTTCACGTCGGCGTCGATGACGATGCCGGCGTCGACCGCGACCTCGGTGATGGGGCCGGCCTGCTGCTTGGGCTGGCCGGGCACCTCGGCCTCGACCGGCTGGTCTGAGCCCTCGGGCACCAGCTTGCCGTCGATGTGAATCTGGCGCGGGCCGACCACGGTGACCCGCTTGGTCCACGGGCGAAAGCCGGGGAGCGTCATGCCGAAGGTGTAGGTGCCTTCGGCGAGCATGCCGTCCATCGGGGCGCGGCCGGCGGGCTTGCCGTCGACCGAGACCTCGGCGCCGGTGGGCACGCTGGTCGCCCACACCGGAGTCTTGGCAATCTTCGGCGGCGGCTCTTCGTGGCGCAGGAAGATGGCGGCCGAGGCGATGAGCACGAACAGCACCGCCGCGCCGACGGCCATCACCTTCACCGCGCGGGCGCGGGCGGCCGCCTTCTCGGGCGTGTCGAGGGTCACCTCGGGCCGCTGCGAGCCGGTGGTCTTCACGCTCGGCGGCAGCGTGGGCGGCTCGTCTTCGTCTTCGCCGGTGTCGGCGGGGTTGCCGGGGTCGAAGTGGGTGTCGCTCGCGGGCGGCGCGGCCTGGGTCGCCTTCACCTGCGCGCTGGGCACCTTGCGGCGCTCGCTCGCGCCGCGGGTGGGCACCGCCGAGGCAGGCATGGCGGCGTGCTTTCCCGAGGTCGCCGCCTTGCGCTTGCCGGTGGCCAGCTGTGCGGGAGGGCTCTTGGGCGCGGCCGGCTCGGCCCCCGAGTCGGTGGCGAGGCCCGGGTTGTCGAGCAGCTCGCGAAAGCCCTCGCGCACCTCGGCGGTTCGGCCCGAGGCCTTGAGGTCTTCTTCGAACATCACCGACATCAGCGACTGGAGGTCGGTGCGGTGGGCGTCGGGGTAGAGCTGGTGGGCCAGCGCGTTGAGCTGCTGGCCCATCTCGCGCGCCGTGCGAAAGCGGGCGTTGCGGTCGAGCGCGAGGCCCTTGAGAATGAGCTGCTCGAGCTCGAGGGGCACCGCGGGGTTGAGCGAGCTGGGCAGCGGGTAGTCGCCGGTGAGCAGCGCCCGCATCACCTCGTGAAACTCGCCCTCGTACGGGCGGCGGCCGCACAGCATCTCGTACAGCACGATGGTGGCCGCGTAGATGTCGGTTCGCGCGTCCATCGTGCGGTCGGCGCGCGATTGCTCTGGAGAGAAGTAGGGGTACTTGCCCTTCACCATGCCGGTGGCGGTCTGCTTGCCGGTCATGGTCGACTTGGCGATGCCGAAGTCGACCAGCTTCACCTCGCCGTTCCAGCTGATCAGCACGTTCTCGGGCGAGACGTCGCGGTGCACCAGGCCGAGCGGCTTCCCGCCCTCGTCGGTGCGGGTGTGCGCGTAGTAGAGCGCCTCGCACATCTCGGCGGCGATCATCAGCGCCAGCGGAACCGACAGGTGCTCGTAGCCCTTGCGGCGCGAGCGCTTGAGCACGTGGGCCAGCGACTGGCCGTCGACGAGCTCCATGGCGATGAAGTAGCGGCCGTCGACCTCACCGAAGTCGAAGACCTGGGCGATGTTCGAGTGGGTGAGGGTGGCCGAGAGCTTGGCCTCCTCGATGAACATCTCGACGAACTCGTTCTCTTCGGCGAGGTGCGGGTGAATCAGCTTCAGCACCACGGGCTTCTTCACGCCCATCGCGCCGAGCATCAGCGCCTTGTAGGTGACCGCCATGCCCCCTGAGGCGAGCTTGCTGACCAGCTCGTATTTGCCGAAGGTCGTCGCGGTCATGACGGGGGCGCGGGCCGCAGCATAACGCGTGGGTTACCGAGGGGTAATCTTGTCTGCGCAACTTGGCGACACGTCGGCGGGCCGGTTACCACCCAACCGTGAGGGAGGTTTCATGAGCTCGCTGCAGGCACCGACCCCAGACCCCGGCAACGCCGTCATCGCCCACGCGCTGCACTGGTTGGCGGTGGTGTTGGAGATCGAAGACGGCGAGCCCCAGCTCATCTCTGCCTACCGCCACGCGGCGCAGGTGGTGCGGCAGCTCGACCAGCCGTGCTCCGAGCTGGTGCGGGCGCAGGGCGCGACCGGGCTCGAGCGCCTGGGGGTGAAAGCGGCCATCGCCGGCTCGGTCTCCGAGTGGGTGCGCACCGGCGAGCTGCCGGTGTTCGCCGAGCCGAAGAAGAAAGACCAGGGGCTGTGGCCCACGCTCACCAACGCGCTGTGCAAGACGCTCGGCATCGAGCGCGCGCCGAAGGTGGCGCGGCCGGGCGCGCGGCGCAGCGGCTGGTCGGCGAGCTTGAAGCGCCCCATCGGGCCGCTGCACCGGCAGGTCTGGGAGTCGTGGAACTGAAGCGCCGCCTCAACGCCCGGGCACGCGCCGCGCGAGGGTGATGTCTCCGCGCTGTGCGAGCACCTCGAAGCGCCCCGAGGCGATGGCCTGCTTGCTGCGCGCAGCGCCGAGGTCGTTTGCCAGGTCGCCGAAGATGAGCAGCTCGCAGTGGGCGTGCACGTCGTCGACGATGGACCAGGTGTTGAGGTGCCAGGTCACGTGCGCCTGCACGCGGTCGGCGGCGCAGAGCGCGGCGCCGCCCGGCACGTGGGTCATCACGGCCTGAAGGTCGACCTCGCGCTGCCGGTCGGCGTCGCTGGGCGCGAGGAAGGGGACGTCGACGAACCCGCCGTGCACCATCGCGTGCGGCGAGTAGGCGCCCCACTGGAGACATGCGACGGCGGTCGCCACCACCACGGCCCACGCCCCCGCGGCGCGGCGGACGCGGCCCTCGCGGTCGTCGGCGAAGGCGGCGAGCGTCATGGCCGCCGCGGCGAACGCGTAGGGCGCCCAGTTGCACACGTACTGGAAGCTGATCTGAATGGTGGGCGGGTACGCCGTGGAGATGACGGTGAGCAAGAAGCCGTTCACCAGCAGCAGCCAGTGCAGCGGGCGGCGCAGCGGCAGGAAGGCGAGCGGCGCGAAGACCTGGCCGACGTAGCTCAACTTCTCCCAGCGGATGAGGGTCTTCAGCGTGTAGCCGGGGTTCGAGACCAGGGTCTTCAGCACCGCCACGAAGCCGCTCTCGCCGGGCGGGTAGAGCAGCTTGAAGGTGTCGGCGAAGTACTGGTTCGGCATCAGCACGAAGCGCAAGCCCAGGAAGTAGACGACCGAGACCAGCGCGGTCGCCGCGCCGGTGCGCACCCGCCAGCCCGAGAGGAACATGAAGCCGCCGAGGGTGGCGAGGCCGATGGAGACGTCTTCGCGGCAGAGAATGGCGAAGGCGAAGAACAGCCAGTACGTCTTGAAGCGGCGCAGCTCGGCCATGGCGATCGCCCACATCGCCCAGCTCGCGCCGAACGGCTGCATGTGTACGTCGTAGAGCTGGGCTCCGTGAAACGGCGCGTAGAGCAGCCACGCGAGCCCCAGCGCGAAGGCGTGAGGCAGGGGCAGTCGGCTGCGCGCGAACAAGAAGATGGGCACCGCCGAGAACGCGAGCGCAGCGGCCTGCATCACCAGCAGCGTCTCGGCGCGGGGGTGAAGCGCGTAGAGCGGCAGCAGGTAGAACGTGGCGAGATCGGCGTGACCGTTGAGGCCGCCCCAGTTGGTGTCCCACCCCAGCGTCGGCAGCCGCAGCGGCCGGCCCGCCAGCACGCTCTGGAAGACCTGGTCGTACTGCCCGAGGTCGGCGCCGTAGGTGAAGAAGCGCTGGTGCGCGAAGACGGCCCAGAGCGCCATGAACGCGGCGTGCGCGGCGGCGAGGGCGACCAGCGTGCCGAGCACCAGCCGCGGGCGCGCGAAGAAGGCGCGCGGCGCGGCGAGCAGGCGCTGCCCGAGCCCTTGCGGCCGCTCGGCCCAGGCGCCGGCCGCTTCGCGCAGCAGGCGCTCGAGCGCCAGCACGAACATCGCCAGGGTGAGGGCGACCACCCCTTCGTCGGCCCAGCTGCGCCGCACCAGCGCGAGCGCGACGGGCAACCCCAACAGCGGGCAGGTGAGCCGGGCGAGCCACCAGGCTCCGGCGGCAGAGCGCTCGCTTTCGCGGCGGGCGAGCACCAGAACGGCGCCGGCGACGGCGGCGAACGTGAGCGCCATCGCCAGCAAGACGAGGTTGCGCGGCTCGGGCGGCACCAGGTTGTCGCTGAAGTACCGGGTGGTGACCGGAGTCAGCTCGGTGGTGAGGGCGTGGGTGACCGCCGCGGCGATGAGCCCCAGGGCGAGCGCGGCGCGGGCGGTTCTCACGAGCACGCGCGTCTCCTAGTACAGGGTGGCGCGAGGCGGAGCGCCGAACCGCTGCCGCCCGGCGTCTCGCCCGCGACGGCCTGACTGCAGGCGCCCGCATTGTGTGCCCGCGCGCCGCTGCCCAAACCGTATTACGAGGCCGGCGCGTGCTCGACGGCGATCTGGCACTTCGCCACCACGCCGGTGTCTTTGGCTTCGACGCGCTGGTCGATGACCCGGTACTCGAGGTCGGGCATGCCGGCCTTCGCGCGCGCGCCCGCGACCAGCGTGGTGAGGCACTGGCGCTTGAGCTCGGCGACCGGCTGGTCGCTGCTGCCCTCGGAGATGAGCCAGTACTCCGAGCCCTCGGAGTTGCTCTCGACCACGCCGGTCTTGGGCTGCTTGTCGAACGCGCGCTCGACCGAGCGGTAGAGGTCTTTGCCCGCGCCCACCGCGTCAGACACCATGTGCTCGGGCATCTCGACGCGCACGCAAGACGAGAAGGCGACAGCGAAGAGAACGGCGGCCGTGATTTTCAGGTTCATACCTCTTCGGTTGCCGGCCCTGCAGGGCGCGATCCACTGCGCAGACCGCTGCTCAAGACAGGGGCGACCCGGCCGCCCGCACCGGGGGTTTTCTTGAGGTAGGGTGCGCGCCCTCATGCGCCTCTCACTCGTCATTCTCTTCGTCATTTCTGCCTGTGCGACGACCCCCCAGCCGGCGCCCGAGCCGGTGAAGGCCGCGCCCGCACCCGCTCCCGAGCCGAAGCTGGCGGTGCCCACGCTGCGGCTGCCCGAAGGCGCGCGCCCGGTGAAGCAGAGCATCGAGGTGAAGGTGGTACCCGGCGAAGAACGCTTCAGCGGGGTGGTGACGCTTCAGCTCGAGGTCACCCGGAAGCTCGAGGTGCTGTACCTCAACGGCACCGAGCTCAGCCCGGGCGGCGCGACCTTCGATGGCTCGACCGCCGCCAAGGCGCGGGTGGTCTCGGAGCACTTCATCGCCATCATCCCCGCGGCGCCGCTCACCGAGGGCGGCCACACCCTGCGGCTCGAGTACAGCGGAGTGCTGTCGAAGAAGAACACCGCGGGCCTGTTCCAGCTCACCGAGGGCGGCGTGCCGTACGCGTACACCCACTTCGAGCCGATCGACGCGCGCCGCGCCTTTCCCTGCTTCGACGAGCCGGCGTTCAAGATTCCCTTCACCGTCACCATCACGCACAAGGCCGAGCACCTGGCGCTGTCGAACACCCCGGTGGCCGACGAGAAAGACGGCGCGGCCGGCCTCAAGGTGACGCGGTTCATCGAGACCAAGCCGCTCCCCAGCTACCTGGTGGCGATGGCGGTGGGCCCCTTCGACGTGGTCGACGCGGGCCAGTGGGGCCAGAACAAGGTGCAGGTGCGCATCGTGGCGCCGCGGGGCAAAGGCCCCGACACGAAGTGGGCCGTCGAGTCGACCGGCCCGATTCTCGAAGAGCTCGAGAAGTACTTCGGCATTCCCTACCCGTACGAGAAGCTCGACCACATCTCGCTGCCGGTGAACACCGGCGCGATGGAGAACCCCGGCCTCATCACCTTCGGCCATCAAATCATTCTCTCCCGGGTAGCCGAGGACACGCCGGGGCGGCAGCGCGGCTACGCCGCCACCTGCGCGCACGAGCTGGCGCACCAGTGGTTCGGCGACCTGGTGACGATGGCCTGGTGGGACGACCTGTGGCTCAACGAAGCCTTCGCCACGTGGATGACCACCAAGACCCTGCAGGCGTGGAAGCCGAAGTGGGACTCGGACATCGGCGCGGTGCAGCGGCGCAGCAGCGCGCTCGGCAACGACGGCCTGGCCAACGCGCGCCAGGTGCGCCAGCCCATCGCGAGCAACGACGACATCGTCAACGCCTTCGACGGCATCACCTACGGCAAGGGCGCCTCGGTCATCTCGATGTTCGAGAGCTGGGTGACCCCGCAGGTGTTTCAGCGCGGGGTGAAGGCGTACCTCGAGAAGTTCGCGTTCAAGAACGCCACCGCGGTCGACTTTCTCGGCAGCATCTCGGCCGCCGCGGGCAGAGACGTCACCGGCCCGTTCGACACCTTCTTGGACAAGCCCGGCGCGCCGCGGGTCGCGATGGAGCTCGTCTGCCCCAAGGGCGGCAAGCCGAGCCTCAAGCTCTCGCAGCGCCGGCAGCTGCCCATCGGCTCGAAGGCCGACCTGCAGAAGGTGTGGTCGTTTCCGGTGTGCGTGCGCTACGCGGTGAAGGGCAAGCAGCAGCGCGCCTGCACCCTGCTGACCGAGGCGACCGCTGAGCTGCAGCTCACCGACGCCAAGGCCTGCCCCGACTGGGTGCTGCCCAACGACCAGATGCAGGGCCACTACCGCGCGGCGCTCTCGGGCGCGGCCGACTTGCCCTCGCTGCTCACCAAGGCGCGCAAAGAGCTCAGCATCGGCGAACGCATCGGCGTGCTCGGCGACATGAGCGCGCTCATCAGCAGCGGCGACCTCGACCTCTCTGCGGCGCTCACCACCGTTCCGCTCATCGCGTCGGAAGACAACCGCCACCTGGTGGGCGCCGCCGCCAGCTTCGGGTGGGCGCTCAACGACGTGGTGGTGCCCGAGAGCTTGAAGCCCAAGGCCGAGGCGTTCATTCGGCAGCACTTCGGCGCGCGCGCGCGGAAGCTGGGCCTCACCGTCGACCCGAAGGACGACGAAGACACCCGGCTGATGCGACCCGGGGTGGTGGGCCTCGCCGGCATCGCGGGCAAAGAGCCGGCGCTGCGCAAGCAGGCGCTCGAGCTGGCGGCGAAGTGGCTGGCCGACCGCAAGGCGGTGCACCCCGACCTCGTCGACACCGTGCTGGCCATCGCGGCCGACACTGCCGACC
>JADJNS010000047.1 GCA_016714225.1 Archangiaceae bacterium | reverse complement strand
GCACGAGGTGACCCATCTCGTGCAGCAGCGTGAGCCGTCAGCCCGCGCGCTTCTCGCGGCTCGCTCTGCGCGTAGATGACGATGGTGGGGTCATTGACTCCCACGATGCCGGGAAACGCCTCCATGTACACCGGCATCTGCTTCCCGTCGGGCGTCGTTCGCACGTTGGTGAAGGGCGACACCGCCACGATGGAGACCGCCTCGCGCAAGAAGCGCGGCAGCTGCGCGAGCGCCTGAGTCACCTGCTCGCGGCTGTGCTGCACGACGCCCGGCTCGAGCGTCACCGGCTCGCGGTAGAGAATGTCGTGCTTGCCGAAGCGCAAGGTCGTGCGCTGAATGTCAGCGGGGCGACCCTGAAACTGCTGCCACGGCTCCGACGTCATCGGCGCGCAGGTGAACCGAGCTGGGGCGGTGCTCAGGGGCGGCGCGTACTCGCGCACGAAGCCGGGTCGAAAGTCGCTGCCGAGCAGCTTCGACAGAAACTGCTGCTGGCTCTCGGCGGGCATTTCGGCCCAGCTCGCCCCTTGCCGCGACAGTGCGCTGCGGGCCTCGTCCGAGATGGGGGTGTTGCCAGACAGCAGCGCCTCGACCCGCGCTTGGCTGGGCGGCGAGAGCAGCGCCCAGCCGGCGCTCGACCTTGCCTTGGCCAGCTCCTGCGTCGAAGCGGCAACCGGAGCGCGGGCCAGCGTGCGTGAGCCGAGGGCGACTCGAGGCGAATCCACCTTGCATGTTCGCGAGAGCGAGACGGGTCTCCCAGCGGCGTATTGCAACGCGCTTTGACAAGCGAGGCCGCAGCAAGAGAGTCACGGGTGGGGGTCGCCGTCCGACTCGAACACCTGAACGATTCCATCGGCTACCGCACGAATCCGCGGCACGCGCCGCAGCTCGGGGTGCAGCACCAGCCACGCGACGCCGTTGGCGACCTCGGCTGACAACGGGCGAATGAGCGGGAATTGTCTCTCGGCCCGACGCGGTAAGACGCCGAGCCCCACCCCCGCGGCGATCGCGGCCGCGGCCACCTGCATGCTCGGAGCGGTGAGCACCGGCCTCGCGTTACGAAACGCCTTCTCGCACCAGGCGACTGCGGGGTGTCTTCCGGCGAACACCACCACGTCGTGACCCGCAAGATCGGTCGGGTCTTTCGGCGCCCCGCGCTTCTCGAGGTAGCTCGGGGCTCCGTAGAGCAGCAAGGGCCCGCCGCTCAACCTCTTCGCCACCAGCTGCTGGGGCGTCGGCAGCACCCCCTCGGGCCGAAACCGAATCGCGAGATCTGCTTCGCGCTTCAAGAGGTCGGTCTCGACGTTCGAGATCACCAGCTCGATGCAGATTCCCGGGTAGCGAACGCGGAGCTTTGCGAGAGCCCCTGCCAGCTCGGTGCAGGCGAAGAGGTCGTTGGTGGCGATGCGAACCAGCCCGTCGAGCTTGCGGTCTCGGCGCGACGCCTTGATCGCGAGCGCCTCGGCGGCCCGCTCCATCTGCTGGGCCGCCTCGAGCATCTCGGTTCCTTCCGCCGTGAGGTGCAACCCGGTCGGAGTGCGATCGAAGAGCCGGAAACCGAACGAGGCCTCCAGGGCGGCCAGCCGGCGCCCGCACGTCGGCTGAGTGAGCCCCAGTGGCTTCGCGGCAGCCGAGAGGCTCCCTGCACGGTTGAGCGCCAGAAACAGCCGCACGTCGTCCCAGCTGGGCATGTTCACCCCATGCATTTTTGCATACCCCTCGTTCATCGGTGGGCGAAGCCGGCCGGAGCAGCGACGGGTACCTTGGTCACATGACCCAGATCACGATGACGATGGAGACGCTGAAGCCGGTGGCCATCAACCGGCGGCGGTGGGGGCTCGCGAGCGCCGCATGGGGTGCAGCCTTGTGGCTCGGCGCCCCCTTGATGGGTTCCTGGCCCTCGGGGTTCGGTTCGATCGAGCACCTGCTGTGCTTCATGCCGCTGGTCGGGGCTCCGCTGGGCCTGCTGCTGCATGCGCGCCTGGTCGAGCCCGGTTCTGCCATGCGCGCGCCGAGGCCAGCCCAGCTGCTTCAGCCCTTCGCGGCCATGGCGGTGCTCGCCTCGTTCGCGCTGGCACAGGGGCCGGCCGCGGCCGCGTTTGCCGGGCTTTGGGTGGCGACGGGCCTCACCTTCGCGATCACCGGGAGCTTTCGCTCGGGCCTCAACGTCGCCGCAGCGCAGATCTTCATGCCCATCGCAGGCTTGTGGCTGATCGTCTCCCGCCTCGGCGTTCAGCCCGCCGGCCTGACCGACGAGCGGGTGCTGCTCGCCGCTCTCCACTTCCAGTTCAGCGGGTTCGGGCTGCAGTTGGTGGCCGCGGCCACGCTGACGAGAGCGTCGCAGCGTTGGCTTCGCATTGCGCTCGCCGCGGGGCTCCCGCTGATTGCGGTGGGGAACATGGCCGCGTTGCCGCCGCTGCGAACGTTGGGGGTGTTCACGGTGATCGTCGCCGCGATGGTCTTGGCGACGGTGCTGATGGTGTCGTCCCGCGCGATGGTGCTCAAGCTCGCCGGGCTGTCGCTGTTCGCGGCCATGGCCGTGGCCCTGGTCTACGCGGTTGGCAAGATCGCGGGCGTGCCCCTGCTCGACCCGTCGACCATGGCCGCCACGCACGGAATGCTCAACGCGCTCGGCTTCACGACCCTCGGCCTGGTGGGCCACCTGCGCGAGCGGTGCGCGAGCGCTCCTGCTTGAGGAAAAGCAGGGGTGGCGGAGGGGCATCGAAGCAGCCGGTGGGTCAGACCGGCTCGTGCCGGCGGGTGAGCGCCGGTGCCGCGTCCCGTTCGTCCCACGGCCGTCCCGCCGGGCCCAGGCTGCGGGAGCTTGGGGCCGCCGCGGCTACTTCACCCGCATGGCCCGCATTCTCGTCTCCGAAGCCTCGAGCCTCTCGGCGCTCGAATCGATTCACGCGCTGGTGGCCGCCGGGCACCACGTCGAAGCCTGCGACTCGAGCGCGCTGTGCCTGGCACGCTTCGCCACCGGCCTGCGCCGCGTGCACCGCTGCCCGCACTTCGGGCGCTCGCCCGCGGCCTACCTCGCGTTCGTCGTCGAGCTGCTCGAGCGCCGCACCTTCGACGTGCTGTACCCGGCCCACGAACAGGCGTTTCTCTTCGCGCGGGCACGCGCACGGCTCGAGCGCCATGTCGCGCTGGCGCTGCCGGACTTCGAGGTCATGCGTCGCCTGCAGAGCAAGGTCGAGCTGGCACGCACCCTCGACGCGCTCGGCCTGCCCTGCCCCGAGACGGCGGTGGTGAACACCCCGGCAGCCCTGCGCGCGGCGTGCACCCAGGCCGCCCCCTGGGTGAAGACCGCCATCGGCACCGCGAGCCGCGGCGTGCTGAGGGTCGATTCTGCCGAGGCGCTCGCGCACGCCGTGACCCTGCTCGGCGGCAGCGGCCCGCTCGTGGTGCAGCGACACGTCGATGGCGCCCTCGAGCGCGCGCAAGCGATCTTCGACCACGGCCGTCTCTGCGCCTTTCACGCGTGCCGGCAGCTCGCCGTCGCGGTGGGCGGAGGCGACGTGCAGAAAGAAGCCGTACACCGACCGCTGGTGCAGCAGCACCTCGCGCAGCTCGGAGCGGCGCTGGGGTGGCACGGCGGCCTGAGCATCGACTACCTGCTCACTCCACAGGGCTCTCCGAGCTACGTCGATGCCAACCCCCGCCTCGCCGAGCCCGGCAACGCCGTCGCGAGCGGCCTCAACCTGCCGGCGCTGCTGGTCGAGCTGTCACTCGGACACCGTCTCGCGCCCGGTACACAGCTCGGCCGGTGCGGCACGCGCACCCACATGGGCCTGCAGGCGGTGCTGAGCGCCGCGCAAGAGCGCCGGCCCCGGCGGCGCCTGCTGCGCACGCTGAGCGAGCTCTGGGGCTCGACGGGCCGGTTCGCCGGCAGCCACGAGTCGCTCACGCCGCGCGCCGAGCCTGCGCTGCTGGTGCCGTTCGTGGCGGTGAGCGCGCTGCTGCTGGCGCTGCCCTGGGCGTGGCGCTGGCTCGTCGGTCACGCGGTCGGCTCGTACGCGCTCACCGAGAGCGGCGCCGCGCTGATCGAGGCGGGCGAGCTGTGAGCGCGCTCGCCAGCCCGCAGCTCGCCTGGGCGTTGCTCGCGGTCTCCATCGCGTTCAACGTCTCGCACAACGCGCTGCTCAAGGCCGCCGCCGCCCTGCCGCTGGGCACCCTGAGGTGGGCCACGCTCGGCGCGCTCGCCCTCGCCTTGGGTGGCCTGAACGCGCTGTGCTTCTCGCTCTCGCTGCGCAGCCTGCACCTCGGGCTCGCGTACCCTGCCTTCGCCGGAGCGAGCGTGGTGCTCACCCTCGCCGGTGGGCGGGTTTTGTTTTCCGAGCCGCTGTCATGGCAGAAGTTGGCGGGTGCGAGTCTCGTGGTCGCAGGCATTGCTCTGGCCCGGTGGCAAGGTGCCGGCTCGAGCTGAGCCGGGCGGCGCCCTCGCGCTCGCGCTGTTGAGCAGCGCGTTCGTCGCGGTCGGCCTCGCCCTGTTCGCCTACGCAGTGCTGCAAGACGCGATGAGCGGCCACGAGGGCCGCGCCATCAGCCACTTCGTCAAAGAGATGTCCGGCGCGGTCACCGCCCTGCCGCTCTGGTTCGTCGTGGCGTGGGTGCGCCGCCCGCGCACGACCGCCACGACCTCGGCCTGGCATGGGCTCGAGCACGCCGCGGCCCTGGCGGGCTATTCGGTGCTGCACACCCTGGTGCTGTGGGCGGTGCGGCCGCCGCTCTTCGCGCTGGCCGGTGTGCAGGTGACCCGGCACGCCCCGACCCTGCTCGACTTCGCCGCGCAGGTGCCCCACGACGTGCTCTCGTACGCCGCGTGCCTGGGCGGGCTCTACCTGCTGGCCTCGTTTCAGTCGCTGCGCGAACGCGAGCAGCGGCTCGCCCGCGCCGAGCTGCACGCGCTGCGGTTGAAGCTGCGGCCGCACTTTCTCTTCAACGCCCTCAACGCCATTTCTTCGACGATGTACGAAGACCCCGCGCGGGCCGACACGCTGCTCTCGCAGCTCGCCGATCTGCTGCGGGCGTCACTGCGCTCGGTCGACACCGAAGACCTCTCGCTGCGGGAAGAGGTGGTCGCGCTGCGCCAGTACTGTGCGCTGCTGACCGCGCGGTTCGGAGACCTGTTGGTCGTCGAGCTCGACGTGCAGCCCGGCGTCGAGCAGCAGCGGGTGCCCTCGATGATTCTGCAGCCGCTGGTCGAGAATGCCGTGCATCACGGCAACCTGAAGGACGGGAAGCCGGGCCGCATCACGGTACGCGCCTGGGGCGAGCCGAGCGCGGTCTGTCTCGAGGTGTGGGACGACGGGGCCGGCGCGCCCGCGGGCAAAGACGTGCTCGCAGCGGGCGTGGGGCTGTCGTCGACGGTCGACCGGCTTCGCCACCGCTTCGGCGACGCGCACCGGTTTCACGCCCGCAACGCCGAGGGCGGCGGCTTCATCGTCAGCCTGCGCTTGCCCGCCACGGGTGACAGCCCGCCGTGATCCGCGTGCTGATCGTCGACGACGAAGCTCCGGCGCGCGCCAAGGTGCGGCGCCTTCTCGCGGGCAACACCGGGGTCGAGATCGCCGGAGAAGCCCAGACCGGCCCCCAGGCGGTCGAGCAGATTCGCGCGCTCTCGCCCGACCTGGTGCTGCTCGACGTGCAGCTGCCCGGCTTCGACGGGTTCGAGGTGATCGCCCACGTCGGCAGCGACGCCATGCCTCGGTCGTGTTCGTCACCGCCTACGACGACCGTGCGGTGCGCGCGTTCGAGGTTCGCGCGCTCGACTACCTGCTCAAGCCGTTCTCGCCCGAGCGGTTTCACGAGGTACTCGGGCACGCGTGCGAGCGGCTGCGCGCAAAGCCACGGCAGCTCGCCCAGCTGGTCACCGCGCAGCGGCCCTACCTCACCCGCCTGCTCGTCGAAGGGCGAGGCAAGGCGCACTTTCTGCCGGTGCAGAAGGTGGTTCGCCTCGAGTCCGACCGCAACTACGAGCTGGTCTACGCGGGTGGCGCCGAGCACCTGCTGCGCACCACGCTCACCGCCCTGGTCGAGCGGCTCGACCCCACCGACTTCCTGCGCATCAACCGCTCCGAGGTGATTCGCCTCGACGCGGTGGCCGAGCTGCGCCCGTGGTCACACGGCGACTGGCGGGTGCTGATGACCGACGGAGCCGAGCTCACCTGGAGCCGCCGCTTCCGCTCGCAGGCCGAGGGCCTGTTCGGGCCGCAGCCGACCGAGCCCGACTGAGAGAGGCCTCGAGGGCTTCGTCCCGCTCGGGTCCCGCTCGGCACGGCGCCGGCCGCTTCGTCCCGAGCGGGTGGTCGATTGCAGCAGCGGCGCGCATCAATCGCGCATGCTCACCCTGCTCTTCATCGCCCTGACGGCGGCGCCCGAGGTTGCGGCGGGCGATGGTGGCGCGCCTCGCGCCGCGCCGCTCAGGTCGCGAGGCGCTGCCGCTGCTCAACTACGACGCCCACTTCGGCTTCGGCATCGGCGCGCGCGCCGGGCTGCAGCGAGGCGGCTGGTCGCTTGCCGCCCAAGCGTTCGGCACCACCCGCGGCAAGCAAGAGCACGAGCTCAGCTTCGACGTTCGCGGAGTCGTCGACCCGGCCCTGCGCGCGACCGGGTCGGCCACCTTCAAGCGCAGGCTGCCCCCCGCCGCGCTGCAGGTGGCCACCGGCACCCTGTGGGACGTTCTCGAGCTGAGCGCCACGCTGAGCCGACCGCTCTTGGGGCCGCTCAAGGCCGCTGTCTCGTACCAGCTCGCGGTGGGCCGCGCAGGAGCCCAGAGCCCCTGGGTGCGCTACGGGCGCCTCACCGCGCGTCTCGAGCTCGACACGCGCGACGACGAGGTTGCCCCGTCGCGCGGCGGGCGACTGTGGGCCGCGGTCGGCACCGCCCACCCGTTTCTGCTCAGCGCGGCCGAGGGCTGGCAGCTCGACGTGGGGGTCGCCGGCTTCCTGCCAGTGACGAGCCGCTTCGTGGTCGCCGGCCGGCTCGTCTATGCCGCGCTGTGGGGCGCGCCGCCCCAGTTCGCGCTGCTCACCGTCGGCGGGCACAACACGGTTCGCGGGCTCGAGTACGGCGCAGACGCCGGCAGGCGCCGCATGCTCGCGACCGTCGAGCTGCGCGCGCGGGTCATCGAAGGCACCGTGCTGTCGCAGGCACTCGCGCTCGGCCTCGCGGCGTTCGTCGATTCGGGCGCGGTGCTCGACGACGCTGCCGGCCGCGTGCTGCCGGTCGCTCGCGTCGGCGCGGGAGCCGGGGTTCGCCTGGCGTGGAACCGGGCGTTCGTCGTTCGTCTCGACGTCGCGGCGGCCAGCTGGGCCGCGCCGCGCCTCTACCTGGAGTTCGGTCATGTTTTCTGAAGCGCTGCTCGCCGCCGTGCTCTGTGCTGCTCCGCTGCACGAAGCCGACGCGCTGCTGAACGAGGCGCCCAACACCGTGGAGAACCTCGAGGCGGCGCTGCGTGCCTACGAGAGCGCGACGGGCCTCGCGCCGGTCGAGCAGGCGCGTGCGCACTGCGGGAGATCGCTCGCCCTCTTGCGCCTCGGCGAGCTGTCGGCCGACCCGGCGCGAAAGGTGGCGTTCTTCGAGCGCGGGGCGCGCGCCGCCGACGAGGCCGTCGCCGCCGACCCGACGCTCGCGCGCGCACACTTCTACCGCGGGGCGAACCTGGGGAAGGCGAGCCAGCTGCGGGGCGCGTTCAGCGCGCTGGGCAGTGCGGCCGAGCTGCGCAAGAGCTTCGAGCGCGCCCGGGCGCTCGACCCTGGCGACGTCGACGCGGAGTACGCGCTGGGGAAGCTGGCTGACGCGTTGCCGGCATTGTTCGGAGGCAGTGCGCGCGAGGCGAAGCGGCACTACGAGCGGGCGCTCGCGGCCGACCCGCATCACACCCGCGGCAAGCTCGAGCTCGCGCGGTTTCTGCTGCACCACGGAGACGAAGCGAGGGCGGTGAGGCTCGCCGAACAGGTGCGCGATGAGCCCGCCCCGACGCGCCCATTCGACTGGCTCAAGTTCGATCGTCCCGCGGCCGAGCGGCTGCTGGCCGAGCTCGCCGCGGCGGGTCGCCGGTGAGGGGGAACATCGCTTCGGCCGCTGTGATAGTCGACGCTCGATGCGGATCGTGGCTGGTCGGCGGCGACCCGGTCAGTCTCGCCCCAGCGGCGGGAACTGCCTCATGAGAACGCGCGGAATCGCTGCGCTACTGCGGTGGCGCGCGAACTGCTGTGTAGCCGTGAATGGTTCACAGTCTGATCTACGCGAGCCGCGCCACCCACCCGATGTCGGAAGCGACCATCGTCGAGATTCTCGCCGTGGCGCGCCGCAACAACGCCCAGCGAAACGTCACGGGAATGCTGCTGCACCACGCCGGCTCGTTCCTCCAGGTGCTCGAGGGCGAGGAAGCCGCCGTCGAGGAGACGTACGCGCGCATCGCGCGCGACCCGCGGCACGACACAATCGTCCTTCTCTCGCGGGGTGCTTCGCCGGATCGTGGCTTCGGCGAATGGTCGATGGGTGCTCTCGAGCTCGGCCCCGAGTCGCGCGACCTTCCCGGCATCAACGACTTCCTTCGCACCGGTGTCGCCGGGCTGGCCTCCCCGGGCGTGGTCCAGCGAGTGCTGACTGGCTTTCGCGAGGGGCGGTTTCGGCAACACGTGCGTTGAAGGCGCACGTCCTGCCCCAACCCGGGCAGCGGCCAGTCGACGTGCCGCGCCGGCTGTACGTGCCAGCCCGCCCCGCTCTAGACGGCGGCATCGATGGAGTCTGCAGGCCGCTGTGAGTGCGGCGTCGAGCGTCTCCTCACCCCATCCAACGCGAGGAGCGCGCGCGGGCTCAAGCTGGTGGCTCGGGTCGTGGCGGTGCTGCCGCGCGGGCGCGGGCGGGCACAGCCAGGGCTGCGGCTGAAGTTCAGCCCCGGCTCGGCGGCGTGCACCGAGAAGCTCTACGCGCTGCTCCGCGACCTGCCTGCCGAGGGCTCATTCGCCAGCTCGCCACCGTGCGGCGCAACGCGCGCACGCTGGAACAGGTGCTCGTGCACACGTAGCGCGCTGCTGAAGACGCTCGAAGGTCGGGCGGCGGTGTTTCGCGCTTCAGCCGACCGCGGGAAACCACAGCGCCACGCGCGCGCCGCCGAGCGCCGAGGCGCCGATCTCGACGCGGCCCTGGCAGGCGTCGAGCACCCTGCGCACCACGGCGAGCCCCATGCCCGTGCCGGTGGCGCGGGTGGTGGTGAACGGCTCTCCGATACGGGTGGCGACGTCGGGGGTGATGCCCGGCCCGGCGTCTTCGATGACGACCGCCCGCTGCTGCCCGGCCTGCTCGAGCGTGATGGTGATCGCCTTGGGCGCCGGCGTCGACTGCACCGCGTTCTTCAGCACGTTGGTCAGCGCGAGCAGCGCGAGATCCGGGTCGAGCAGCGCGTCGGGGCCAGACTCGGCAGGCAGCCGTACGCGGTCGGGCTCGCACTCGCGGCGCGAGACGAGCAGCGCGACCGCCTTGCGCGACAGCTCTGAGAGAGAGTACGCGCGCAGCCGCGGAGTCAGGGGCCGGCCGAACTCGAGCAGCAGGCTCACGAGCTGCTCGAGGCGGGCCGCCTCTTCCGAGATGATGCGCAAGAGCTCGTCGGGCACCTGGTCGCCTCGCGCGCGGCGGCGAGAGAGCGCGAGCGCGTTCAAAATGGCCCCGACCGGGTTGCGCACCTCGTGGGCCATCACCGCCGCGGCCTCACCGAGCGCGGCGAGGCGCTCTCGCTCGACCCGCTCGCGCCGCAGCCGCATGTTGAACAGCGCGTTGCCGACCAGCTCGGCGAACAGCTCGATCGCGGTGGCCACGAGCGGGGTGAGGGTGTCTCCGGTGACCACCACCGCGCCGTAGGGTTGGTCACCGGCGAAGAGCGGCGCCTGCACCATGCGCGAGGCGGGCAGCCGGGCGATCAGCTCGGCGGCGACGGGCTCGGTGTACGTCTCGCGAATGATGCGCACGCCGTCGATGATGAACGCCGCCGACCGGTGCGCGAAGTGCGGGTTGATCTGCTCGAGGGCGGCGACGGGCACCTGCGCCTGCTCCCACGAACGATCGCTGCTCGAAAGGCCGGCGGGCGCGCGGGTCGGGCCGTAGCGCAGGTACGGCTTCTGGGCGTCGATGATCAGCACGGTGGCGATGAGCCCCTGGGCAGCGAGCGTCTCGGTGGCGCGCTCGAGCACCTCGAGCTCGTTGCGGCACTGGCTCAGGCCGCTCGCCGAGCGCGCGAGCTCTTGCGTGACGCGCTGGCCGAACGCCTCGGGCTCGGCATCGGTGAAGAACACGAACGACTCGCGGGGGTCGTCGCCGGTGCGCCAGTCGATGCGCACGGCGTGAGGCTTGCCCTTCGGGTCGATGACGCGGCACCACACCTGGCCGCTGTTGCGCCCGGCCGGCTGCACGGCGGCGGCGCGATGCTGAGCCCGCTCAGCCGCAGCGCGGTGGGGGATCAACCGATCGACCGGGCTGATCATCTTCTCGATCAGCTGCTTCACCGGTTGGCCGACGACGTCGGCGGCCGCCCACCCGAGCAGCTCGGTGTACGCGCGGTTCACCTCGACCACGACGCCGTCGCGCGCGAGCAGCACCGCAGACGGAAACGTCTCGAGCGCGATGCACGCAGGCTGAGCGGAGGAGGCCAACAGGGGCGACCTATAGCCCATGCGCGGCCGGCCTCTCAGCGCGGCAACTTCACGGTGCCGACTCGACTGCAGTCACCCGACGCGGCAACCGCATGGAATAGCGATGGAACAAGAACCCGGCGGGGAACGCCGCAAAGGGCGCTCTCCCGTCGAGAAATAACAGTGGAGGCGGAGGGAATCGAACCCTCGTCCGAAAGCCTTCTATCTCTCAGCGCTACGTGCGTAGTCGGTGTTTTATAGGTCCTCTGCGGCCATCACCGACACCGTCCGCAGGAACCGATCCTGGATGAAGCTTTAGCCAATCTCTCCCAGGTGGGAGATCAGCGAACCCGCCTTATGACGGAAGGTCTTCAGCCCACGGGTAGAGACTGAAGTTTCCGTGCAGTGCGGTTTTTCAGGCCGCGACTGCAAGCTCAACGTTGTCGTTGGCTTTTGTGTTGTGCCTACGTTTATTAGCGAGTGTCGTAAGCGCACTCGGCACGCTCCGGCGAGCTGTCATTGCCCTCGTCGAAACCAGGTCGCCCCCATTTTCAAAGAACTGATCCCACCCTAACACCCGGGCCGTTCTTCGCCAGCGCTTCCTGACGTCGCCCCACACGCGGCACGCAAGTCGCACGCCCCCCTCGAAACCGTGCCGAAGCGCGCACGGCTTGCGCCGCTCCCGGGCACCGCCCCGGCCCGGCGCGCAATCTTTTCCAGGAGGGGACGCAGTGACGACGTTCGACGCAGTCGTGGCCGGCGGCAGCTTCGCGGGCGCGTGTGCCGCCGCCGCGCTCAGTCGCGCCGGCATGCGCGTGCTCGTCTGCGAGCCCGGCCTCGCCGACCACCGCCGCCTCGCCGGCGAGCTCATTCAGGCCCCCGGCGCCCACGCCCTCTCTCAGCTCGGCCTCCTCGACACCGCCTGGGCCGCCGGCGCCGTCCCCTCGTGCGGCTTCGCCGTGCTCCCCGGCGGGGCCGCTCCGCCCCTCATCCTCTCCTACGGCGAGGCCGCCGGCTGCCCCTCCACCGGCATCGCCCTCGAGCACTCCACCCTCGCCGCTGCCCTGCTCGACCACGTTCGCCACCTGCCTCGCGTCACCGTGGTGAGCGACCGCGTCTTCCGCGCCACCGGCCTCGAAGCCCGCACCGTGCACGTCGAGCTCGCCAGCGGCGCCCGCCTCGACGCCGAGCTGCTCGTCGCCGCCGACGGCCGTGCCTCGAAGCTCCGCCACGCCGCAGGCATCGCCACCACCACCGGCGAGCGCGTGCGCATGCTCGGTGTCCGCGTGCGCGGCCCGCTCCCCCACGAGGGCTACGGCCACGTCGCCCTCGGCGGCGACGCCCCCGTGCTCGCGTACCGCATCAGCCGCGACGCGGTGCGCGTGCTCTTCACCGCGGTCGATCCCCACGCACACCCCTTCGAGGCCGACGTACACGCCTTGGGAGAGCCCCTCTCGTCGCAGGTGCGCGCCGCCCTCGCCGAGCAGCGCTCCACCAGCGCGGTGGTGTGGGCGCTCACTCCGCGCCGGTCGTCTCACGGCCGGCTCTTTCTCGCCGGAGACGCCGGCGGCTGCGTGCACCCCCTCACCGCCACCGGCGTCTCGTTCTGCGCCAATGACGCGCTCCGCCTCGAGCACGCCCTGCGCGACGCGAGGGGCGACGTGCTCGCCGCCTCGGCCCGCTATCACCTGAGCCGCGAGGCGCCGCTGCTCACCCGCAGCATGCTCGGCCCCCTGCTCGCCCAGACGCTCGCCGACCCCCGCCCCGCCACCCGCGCGCTGCGCCAGGGCCTGCTGCGCTACTGGCGCCGCGACCGCGCCGGCCGCGCCGCGTCGATGGGCCTGCTGTCGACTCACGAGCCGCGCCTCGAGGTGCTCGCCCGCGAGTACGTCAAGGTGATGGGCCACGCGCTGCTCGACATCGCCGGCCGCGATGCGCCGGTGCACACCCGCCTCGGTCTCTCGGCCCGCATGCTCCGCGAGGGAGGCCGCCTCGCCCTGCGCGCGCTCGGCGTCGCGCGCGGCAGCCATCAGCCGACCACCGACCACCCATCAGATTCTTTCCCGCCCGGCGCGGCTGGCGGTGACGCGCCGATGACCGTGCACACCGCAAAAGGAGCCTCATGATTCCCCGAGCTGCCGACGAGAAGGTCGATGGTTTGAAGAGCCTGCCGTTCGTCGTGGTGCACCTCGCCGCGCTGGTGCTCCCCTTCGTCACCGGCGTGCGCTGGCAGTGGGTGGCGCTCGCGCTGTTCACCTACGGCCTGCGCATGTTCTTCGTCACCGCCGGCTACCACCGCTACTTCTCGCACCGCGCCTTCAAGACCTCGCGCGCCTTTCAGTTCGTGCTCGCGTTCATGGCCGAGACCTCGGCCCAGAAGGGCGTGCTGTGGTGGGGCGCGCACCACCGCCATCACCACCGCTACTCGGACCAGGTCGAAGACCTTCACTCGCCCGCCCTGCGCGGCTTCTGGTGGAGCCACCTCGGGTGGATTCTCTGCCGCAAGTACGAGCGCTCGCGCGTCGAAGACATTCGCGACTTCGCCCGCTTCCCCGAGCTGCGCTTCCTCGACCGGTTCTACCTGCTGCCGCCCGCCCTCGCGGTCGGCGTGCTCTGGCTGCTCGGCGGCCTACCGTGGGTCGTGTGGGGCGGGCTGGTCTCGACCGTGCTGCTCTGGCACGGCACCTTCTTCATCAACTCGCTCTCGCACGTGCTCGGCAAGCGCCGCTACCTGACCACCGACTTGAGCCGCAACCACTGGCTGCTCGCCCTCATCGCCATGGGCGAGGGCTGGCACAACAATCACCACTACCACCAGAACACCGCCAACCAGGGCTGGTTCTGGTGGGAGTTCGACCTCTCGTACTACCTGCTGCGCGCGCTCAGCGTGCTCGGCCTGGTGTGGGACCTGCGCACCCCCAGCGACGCGGTGAAGCTCGCGTACGAGAAATACACTCCCGCCCAGCGCGCCCAGCTCGAGCGCGAGAGCCGCTTCGGCACCGAAGATCGCCGCGCGCCGCCGACCCCGCCGCTCGCCATGCTCCCCGGCGCCCAGCAGCCGAGCTGAGGCGGGTCAGCCCCTCACGGCCCGTCGGGGCGTGGCGTCGCGAACTGAGTACGCAGCGCCTCGAGCACCTCTACCTTGCGGTGAGAGCGGTGGGCGCCGACGCCCGACACGAAGGTGCCCAGCAGGTTCTTGCCGGCGCCCGGCACCACGTCGCTGATGACCTCGCGCGGGCCACCCGGCACGTCGCTCGAGGCCTCGAACGCGGCCAGGTTGCCGCCCATCGACGACGCGGTCTTCACCAGCTGAAGGTAGAGGGGGTCGATCTGCATGCCCTCGTGGCCGGCCGCGCGAAACGCCGCCGCCACGAACGCCACCGCCGAGCTGTTGGGGCTCACCACCGCCAGCTCTCGCTCCAACGAGACCCGCAGCCGCTTCTTCAGCTCGCGCAGCTCGGCGCGGCCGGTGGGCGCACCCTCGAGCATGTGCACCAGCTCGGCGGCCATACCCGCGGCCGACTGCTTGCGACCGGCCGAGACGAAGTGCCCCACCCGCAACAGCTCGCGCTTGCCGATGTCGAGCATCATTCCGTAGTCGATGATGGTCACCGACAGGTCGGGCAGAATGAAGAAGTTCCCCTGGTGAATGTCGCCGTGCATGGTGCCGCTCTGCAGCGGAGACGACACGAACCACGACGCGAGCCGCGCGCGCAGCTTGTCGATCGCCGCGGGTGTCAGCTCGGCCACCGGCGTCAGCGCCTTGACCCGACCGTTGCGGTCGACCTTCACCCGCACCGAGGGCATCGACTTGTGATCGAAGAACAGCTCGACCTCGCGCCCGCGCAGGCGCCGCTGGGCCACCACCCGGCTGCTCACCGGGGTCAGCCCGTAGGCGCGCTCGGCGAACTGGCTCGCCGCCGCGAGAGCGTCGGCGTCTTCGCTGCCCTTGCGCAGCCGCACCTCTCTCGCCGGCTGCTGCCGCGCCGCGTGCGCCTGTTCGTAGCGTGCCAGCAGCGCGTCGAGCCGCTCACCCTTGACCAGCTCCATCGCCAGCACGGTGCCGTTGCTGTGGCTGTCGTACACCTGCGGCACCCGAATGCCCGCGAAGCCGTCGACCACGCCCGCGTAGTCGCGCATCGTCTTCGCCTCGCGCAGGTAGTCGGTCTCGACCTCGAACGTCTTCACGAACCCCTCGAGCGTGCGGTCGACCATCTCGACGATCTTGATCAGCTCGTCACGCTTCTCGGGCTCGAAGCCCGGGCCGGTGCGAATGACCTCGGCGGTGACCGCCGAGACCAGCCGCGCGGTTCGCAGCGTCGGCTCGAGCGCGTCGAGCAGCCCGTAGCGCTGCAGCTTCACGGCCGCCTCGTAGAGCTCACCGGTCTCGGGGTCGCGCAGCGTCGCGTGGTGCAGCTGACCTATCGAAGCCGACGCGAAGGGCTCGAGCTCGAAGCTGACGAACGCCTCGTCGGGCTCCATGCCGAAGGCGTCGCGTATGCGCTGCGGCACCTCTTCGGGCGGCATCGGCGGCACGCTGTCTTGCAAGCTGCCGAGGGCCGCGAGCACGTCGTCGTCGATGATCAGGCCGTCTCCGACGATGGCCTTGATCAGCGAGATCTGGTGACCACCGACTGGCAGAGCTTGACGTACACCGGCCCGAGCTCGGTCGCCGTGTCGCGCAGCATGGCGATGCGCTTGTCTGGCGGCATCTGCGAGCTCTTCGCCGCGCCGAACAGCTGGAGCAGGTCACCGATCAACTTCGACGCCATGACGGTGTCGTCGATCAACGAACCGAGCGCCGCTTCGGCCTCGGGGGTGGCGGCGGTCTCGAGCAGCTCGGCTCGGGTGCGCTCGATGGCCTCGGCGACCAGCCGTTCGGTAAGAGCGGTGTCGCCCTCGACATCGAGCGAAGTGAGCACCGTCGAGACGGTCTGCAGCAGCAGCTTGCGCAGCGCGGCCTGGGTGTCGGGCTTGAACACCACCTGCCCCACCTCGGCCTTCTCGACCTCGATGATCGCGTGACCGACGCCCGCGGCGGCCGTGACCTGCTGCCGGCGCTCGGCCGCGGTCGACTGCGCGAGCCAGGTGTCGAGCAGACTGACGGGTATGGTCACGTCGCTGGGAATGAGGCCCGCCCACCACTCGTCGGCCAGCGCGGGCGGCAGCCCTCCTTCGGGCGTAAGCTTGCCCACCTCGGTGGCCAGCCGCGGAAGCGCGCCGGGCACGTGCCGCGAGGCGACCTGCTCGAACACCACAGAGCCTTTGTCGATCACCTGGTGGTCGACCCAGCGCTCGAGCTCGTCGACCCGCTGCGCGGGGCTCGCGGTGACGTCGGTGAAAGACGCCAGCCGGGGCTGCGACCGCCGGCGGCGCTTCACCTTCGAATCAGGCAGCGGCGGCGCTGCGCGAGAGACGGGCTTGGAAGAGTCCACGAAGTGCTCGACCGTATCGCACGCTCTCGCGCCATCAGGCCGGCTCTATCTCTCGGTGAAACCCGAGACGGCCACTTCAACGCTTCAGTTTCTCAGAACGCGAGACCCGAGCACGGTTTCGGCGCGCGGCTCACGCCGGTCAACTGCTTTGACAGAACCATTTCAGCGCAGATGTGGACAACCTTCTCAGCAGTTCGCCCCTCATCTCAAGATGGTCGCCCCCATGACTTCTCCGCTCCGGCGTTCTTCCGCGCAGAACGCGGCTCCTGACGCCTCCACCGCCAACCTCTTTCGCCGCGCCGACGGCCGCCCGACCGCGCTGACCCGTGGAGTCGCCGCCAGTGCCCTTGCGGTCAACGGCGCGCTGGGTGTGAGCGCGGCGGTCGACGCCACCGCTGGCACGCCCGCTGCGCCGACGCCGTCATCGACGCACGCCCCCGACTTCGGGAAAGATCTTCTCACCGTCCTGAAGCCGCAGGGGCCGGAGCTGTTCGGCGCCTCGCTCACCCTCCCTGCGCAGCCTTTCACCTCATCGCCGTCGGCTGAGCCGCTCGAAGTGGGAGGGCTCACCATCACCCCGCAGGGCACCGAGGGCTTCTCGCCGGCCCAGCGCAACGCGTACGCGCTGTTCGTCGACGTCGCCAGCGAGGCGGGCGCCACGCCGTCCGACCCGGCCGGGCTGCCCCGTGCGGCACGCCTCGAGGTGGTGGAGCACCTCGCCGCGGTGGCGCGGCCGCCCTCGCCGCCGGCAGCGGCGCATGCCGACCCCGACTACCCCGGGCTGGTCGCCAGGGCCCGCTCGAGCACGGTCGCGCTGGACCAGGGAGCGAGCGAGCGTCTTGCCCGCGACTTTGCTGGGCGAGGGTTGCCGCTGGGCGACGCCGAGCTGACCGAGTTCGCGCGGCTGCGCGGCCTGCCCGCGAGCGGCGGCGGCATGACCCCGGCGCTGGCTGACGCGGTGGTCGAGGCCGCACGAGGCGGCGAGCGGCTGGTGTCGCTCAGTCACCCCCTTTCGCCCGAGGGGAAGGTGGCGCTCGCGGCGCTGGGTGCGATGCCGCACGCCGAAGTGCTCTCGCTGCGTCGCGAGCTCGCGGTGCCGGCACCGGCGGCCGCGCTCAATCTCCAGGAGCGCGTCGGGGGCAGCACCGTCATCGAGCAACGGCTGGTCGACGCGTTCGTCGGCCGCCTCACCAAGATGGGGCGTCACGTGACGCCGGGCAGCCTCGCCGCGTTCCAGAAGGCGAACCGTCTCCCCGCCACCGGGCAGATGAGCCTGAAGACGGCGCACGCCCTGGTGAAAGCGAGCCGCACGCCGGTCGCGAAGCCCAAGCCGCCGGCCCCCAAGGTGAAGGTGGTCGACGCCTACGTGAATGGCGTGCACAAGAAGATCAAAGTGAGCCACCTTTACGGCGACTTCTGGCTGCGGGCCGACGCCGCGGCCGCGTTTCGCAGCATGTCTGCGGCGGCGGCGAAGCACGGCGTGCCGTTGCGCCTCAACTCGGCGTTTCGCACCATGAGCTCGCAGCGCCGGCTGTACCACCTGTACAAAGCGGGCAAGGGCAACCTCGCCGCGCTCCCCGGCTTCTCGAACCACCAGGGCGCTCTCGCGGTCGACATTCGGCAGACCCCTGGGGTGCAGGCCTGGCTGCGCGCGCACGCGCGCCACTTCGGGTTCTACCGAACCGTGCCCTCCGAGAACTGGCACTTCGTCTTCAAGGGCCGCTGACACTCGCCGGGTCTTCTCGGAGCACCCGCTCGAGTGAATGTCGGGCCGCGACTCTGCGTTTGGCGTGCGTCGAAGCGTCAACCAACGAAGTTCGAGCGCGTCTTCGAGAGAGCAGAGCGCAATACATGAAAATGACGCAGCTGATGGCAGTGGGCGTGGCGACGTTCGCGCTGTCGACGCTCGCGGGTGAACCGCACGTCGCAGCGCGCGCGGCCAGCCCCGTAACGCCTGCGAGGCCGACGCGAGATCAGGCGAAGGAGCAACAGGGTGCGAACGCGCTGGCGGCCGCGTGTGTCGCCAAGGGCTGCGACGTGCGAGCGGAGCTCGACAGCCTTTGCGTCGCGTTCGACGCGGCTGATCAGCTCTTCACTCAGCACTTCAAAGGTCGAAAATTCGCGGAGCTGTCTCCTGCCGAGAGCGAGCTGGCCTGGTCACCCCTGAAGCCGTTCGTCACCGAGCACCGGAACACGATGAGTGGAAAATCGCCGGAGGGAGAGCCGCTGCTGTGTTGCCCGTCGGTGATCGGGAGCTTCGTCTCCCTCGCAAACGTTCCCGACTCCCAGAAGGCCGCGCTCCTCAAGCAGACCGCGACCGACGCGGGCGTCAAGGGCTGGTCGTGCCCCGCGATGGACCGTTTCTTCGCGCACTGACGGCTTCAGCGGTCTGACGCGGGCCACTGCGTATCAACCGAGCGGCATCAGCCGGTCGCGCGCAGGTAGCCGACCACGGCGCGCCCCTTGAAGCACCACCTCGACGGTCTGCGCACGCTCTCGTTCCTCGCGGAGACGCTGGGCTGAAGAACGGGCCACCATCGAGATGCTTCGAGGCCTCAACCGCAGACGGCTCAGCCCAGCAACGGCCACTTGTCGCCAGAGACGCGCTCAATGAAGTCGCGCCGATCGCTGGGCGTCGACTCGCCCAGGGGCACGGGGCCCAGGGCAGAGCCACTGGAAGGGCAACTCCAGGCATCGCTTCATGGAAGCCCGTGCGGCCCCGAGGTCTGGCGTCACCGCACGCGCCATGTACCGGAGCTTGCCATCGATGAAGGCCAACGCATCTCCTGCGAAGAGATGCTTACCGGCCGAAGGACAGCTCGGCTTTCCGGGTGAGCAGCTGCGAGGGCGTGAGCTTCGCGACCTTCGCCTCGGCGGTCAGCTTTTTCCACACAGCGTCGGGGAGGAAGAAGCGCTGCCGGCGCGACCGCCCGACGAAACGGCGCTTCGGCTTCGCCGCGCCCAGACGCTCGCGACATAGCGCCAGGACCACACCCGAGAGCGGCAGGTCGCACCGGTCGGCCTCATCGGAGATCGCTTCGAGCAGATCTGCCGGCAGCGGCTGTAGCAGTTGAAGTCCCACACGGGCGTGCCGAGCGCCTTCGCCAACGGCTTCGCGGCATCGGACTCGCTCACCAACTCGTAAACCTCGTCAGCCCCCGCGTTCGGCCAGACCGGCCCCACCCACGTTCCCTTCGCCAGCGTGATGAGCCGCAGCGTCGGTACCGACCACGCGTCCGACAGCACGTCGACCAACTTTTCAAGGTGCAAAGGCTTCAGGTCTTCGACGATCACGCCTGCGAACTGGGGGCCGCTCATCACCGCCGTGTACCCGCGCGGCACAGGCGATGAGCGCTGCTCCCGGCGGCTCAGAACGATCGTGTGACGCTGTTTAGGGCGTAGGGCACCCCGCGCGGGTGGGGTCAACACAGTGGAGGCTGAGGGAATCGAGAGGATTCGAGTCGACCTCGTCGACATCGCGAAGGTCAGCTCGCTGTGCCGCGCTCGATCGCACTACTCTCTGTTGGGCGGCAACCTCGGGCGGCATGCAACGACAGGGGACTTGATGATTCGCAGGTACAGCGGAAACAAGAAGAGCATCGAAGCGCGGAGCGCGGACAACGGCCGGACGTGGTCCGTGAAGCTCTTCGACACGGGACGACTGACCGAATACGAAGGCGGGACGCTTGCCGAGGTTGACGCCCTCGCCGCAAAGCACCAGATGACTCTCAAGTAACCGTTCTACGGCATGGCTGCGGTACCGCACCCAACCGGCTCCGCGTCGTGGCCTTCGCGGTCATCCTGACCGCCGCGGTCTAGCCCCCCGAGCGCTCTGCGCCAGCGCTTCCTGACGCCCCCTCCGCGAGCCGCCCGCAGCACCGACCCGCCGTCGGCCCCCCCCTCGACGTCACCGGAACATCCCACGCGTTCCACGACCGAAACCGGTCGTGCACGCACTCCCCGCGACCATTACCTGTGACGCCGTTCGTGTCGGCGCCCGCGAGGCGCGGCGAACCATCTTCGCGCCCGGAGGGGTGGTTCACATGCGTTTCGTCGTCGTCGTTACCTGCTTCGTCTCGCTCGTCGTCATCTCGAACTCTTGCAGCGGTAACACCGACCCCTGCCCCGACGGCAGGTGCGCGACGGCAGGCGGCGGCGCGACCGCAGGCGGCAGGGGCGGCGGCGGCGGCTCCACCGCGGGCGGCAGCGCCACGGCAGGCGGCGGTGCGACCGCGGGCGGCACCGGCACGGCAGGCGGCGGTGCGACCGCAGGAGGCAGCGCCACGGCGGGCGGCAGCGCCACGGCGGGCGGCGGCGCCACGGCAGGCGGCAGCGCCACGGCAGGCGGCAGCGCCACGGCAGGCGGCGGTGCCACGGCAGGCGGCGGTGCCACCGCAGGCGGCGGTGCCACCGCAGGCGGCAGCGCCACGGCGGGCGGTGGTGCGAGCGCAGGCGGCACCGGCACGGCGGGCGGCGCTGCCCCGTTGCCTCCGGGTGCCATCGGCGCGCCGTGCACCACCGTCGCCGACTGCACCGACGCCGGTGTCGGCACCATCTGCAAGATCTTGCCGGCCTATGGCGACGCCGGCACCTACCCGGGCGGCTACTGCACCCGTCAGCCCTGCGACCCCCCGAACCATTGCCCCGCCGGCTCGTTCTGCTCGCACGCCGGCTACTGGGCCGGCGAGAGCCAGCGCTACTGCATGAACAAGTGCGACCCCAACGTGGTGGGGGCGTGCCGGCAAGGCTACAGCTGCTACTCGCTCCCCGCCGCGGGCCCTGAAGGTGGCGTGTGCTACCTCTCGAACCCGCCAGACATCCGGCCGAGCGCAGAGAACAACACCCAGGCCATTCAGACCGGCAAGGCCTGCTTCGCGAACGTGGAGTGCCGCAACCCGCCCGCGCCTCCTTACGACGTGCTGGCGTACTGCGAGCAGCCCCTGCTCCCCGACGGCGGATCCTCGGGCTACCTCGGAGGGTACTGCACGGCGCAGTGCTACATCTCGTTGCTCAGCGCCGACTTCAGAACCAACCTCTGTGGAGACAACGCCAACTGCGTCATCGTCACTCGAGATTCGTTCGGCGTGCCCATTTCGGGGTTGTGCTTCGCGAAGTGCCCCAACCCGGGCAGCGGCCAGTCGACGTGCCGCGCCGGCTACACGTGCCAGCCCGCCCCCGCTCTCGACGGCGGCACCGACGGAGTCTGCAGGCCGCAGTGACTGCTACGGGCAGGTGGCCCGCAGCTCGCTCGAGCTGAAGCCCGGCTGCAGGGCGGCGAGCCCGACGATGCAGTCGGCGTTCTTGCCGAGGCAGGTCGAGCGCAGCTCGGAGGCGCTGTACGCGAGGCGCTCGCCGGCCAGGCGGCCCGCGCAATCTCCAGTGTCGTCGAGGCACGTCGAGCGCAGCTCCGAGGCGCTGTAGCTCGCGCGCTGGTGCGCGAGGCTGACCACGCAGTCTGCGCCAGCGGGGGTGAGGCAGGTGGAGCGCAGCTCCGAGGAGCTGTACGCGAGGCGCTCGGCTGCCAGACGGCCCGCGCAGCCACCGCGGTCGTCCAAGCAGGTGGAGCGCAGCTCGGAGGAGCTGTACGCGAGCCGCTGGTGCGCGAGGCTCACCACGCAGTCGGCGCCGGCGGGCGCGAGACAGGTGGAGCGCAGCTCCGAGGAGCTGTACGCGAGCCGCTCGCCCGCCAGGCGCCCCGCGCAGCCCGCCGCTGTCGTCCAGGCAGGTGGAGCGGAGCTCGGAAGAGCTGTAGGCCGGCCGCTGGTGCGCGAGGCCCACCACGCAGTCGGCGCCGGCGGGGGCGAGACAGGTCGAGCGCAGCTCCGACGAGGTGTACGCGGCCCGCTCGCCCGCCAGCCGCCCAGCGCAGCCGCCCGTGTCGTCCAAGCAGGTCGAGCGCAGCTCGGAGGAGCTGAAGCCCGGCCGCTGGTGCGCGAGGCTGACCACGCAGTCGGCGCCGGCGGGAGTGAGGCAGGTCGAGCGCAGCTCCGACGAGCTGTACGCGGGCCGCTCGCCCGCCAGCCGTCCGGCACAGCCGCCGGTGTCGTTCAAGCAGGTGGAGCGCAGCTCGGAAGAGCTGTAGCCCGGCCGCTGGTGCGCGAGGCCGACCACGCAGTCGGCGCCGGCGGGGGAGAGGCAGGTCGAGCGCAGCTCCGACGAGCCGTACGCGGGCCGCTCACCGGCCAGGCGCCCACCGCAATCGCCGGTGTCGTTCAAGCAGGTGGAGCGCAGCTCCGAGGAGCTGTAGCTCGGCCGCTGGTGCGCGAGGCTGACCACGCAGTCGGCGCCGGCGGGGGCGAGGCAGGTCGAGCGCAGCTCGGACGAGCTGTACGAGGGCCGCTCGCTGGCCAGGCGCCCCGCGCAGTTGCCGGTGTCGTCCAAGCAGGTCGCGCGCAGCTCGCTGCTCGACCACGACGGGCGCGCCGCGGCGAGGCTCACCGCGCACTCACCGTACACGACTGTGGCGCCCCCTCCTCCACCCGCGCTGCCTCCGCTGGTGCCCCCGCCGAGACCGCCGGCAGCGCCTCCTCCGAGACCTCCGCTTGCTCCGCCGGTGCCGCCTCCGCCCCCCGAGCCACAGGCGCACGACGCGTACGTGCCGTCGGCCAGGCAGGTCTTCGTGCCGCTCAGGCCGCCACCACAGTCACAGCTGGAGCTCTGGCCGGGGGTACACGTGGCGGGAGGCGAGCTGCTGCACGCCAGCGTCAAGACGATGAGGCTCACGAGTGAACGACGTTTCATCGAAGCTCCGGCGCGAGGTTGCCCAGGTTCTTTGTACCGAGCCCCGGGTTCCGTCACGAATACGAGAAAGTCGATGCAACCACCACCGTCACCCCGCCCCCCCGGCCTCCCGGGTCCCCGTGCCTCCTGCCCCCCCCCCCCCCCCCCGGCTGGGGTGGCGCCGTCCCCCCCTCGGCCTTCCCCCCCCCGTTCTCCCGGGCTGTCCGGCGCGCCGGCTCTCCGTTCCGTGTCCCCGTCCTGTTTCGGGCCGTTTCTCGGCGGGGGGCCCGTCCGTCCCTTCTTTCCTCCCCCGGTCGTGTGTTCCCCCCCCCCCGCGGGGTTGCCCCCTCTCGTCCCCCCCCCCCCCCCCGCCGTCGTCCTGGTTCTGGGTGTTCCTGTCCCCGCGGGCCCCCCCCCTTCCCCCCCCCCCCCCCTTGTCCGCCCCCCCCGGCCCCCCTTCCTCCCCTTGTTGTTCCCCCTCCGGTCCCCCGCCCCCGGTCGCCCCGTCGCGGGGCCCCCCCCCCCGCCCCCCTGTCCTCCCCCCCCCTCCCCCCCCCCCCCCGCGCCCGGGGTTCCCCCGCTCCCCCCGCCCCCGCCTCGCCGCCCGCGCGCGCCCCCGTTGGTCCCCTCCGCCCCCTCCTCCGCCCCGCCCGCCGCGAGCGCGGAGCGCCCGCGATGTTGCTGCCGAACAGCGCGTCCGGCTCGGGGCCGTCGACGATCGTGACGACGCGAACCACGTACGTCCCGGTGGCGGGACGCACGGGTGCGAAGCCCAGCTTGGTCGAGCTCGGCCCGGCCAGACTCGCACGCAGATTGGTGACCCTTCACTCCGAACTGATCGCTCTTTTTTTGCGACGTGGCGGAGCTCGTGGCGCTGAGGAGCGCCGGTGAACGGGTCTCCGAAGACCTTGCGCAGCTTCTTCGGCACGCCGAAGCGGTACTCGGACTGGCAAGGGGGGAGGCCGGGGGGGGGGGAGGGGGGGGGCCCCCCCCCCAGGGGGGGGCGGAAACCCCCCCCCGGGGGGACAAGAACGAGGGGGGGGGGGAACCCAAAAAACAAAAGGGGGGGGGGCCCGAGGAAAGAACCCCCCCGACAAAAACCCCAAAAAACAAAAAAAAAAAAACACCCGAACAAAAAACCCCCGCCCCCAACCCCCCCCCCCCCCCCCAAAAAAAACCCCCCGCCCGGACGCCCCGGGCAGCCGCCCCCCCCCGACCCCCCCCCCCCAAAAACCCCCGCCCCCCCGCCCAAACGGGGGGGGGGCGGGGGGGACGGCCCCGCCCGCCCGGGGGGGCGCGGGCGCGGGGGCCGCCGCGGCCCGCCGCGGGGCGGCCCCCGGGGGGGGGAGGGAAAAGCGAAGCGCGCGCACCCCCCCCCGCGGCCGGGCGGGCGCGCCCGCGGGGGCCGGCCCCGTTGCACTTTCGCGCTTCACGAATCGTCGGGAGCAGGGGCAGCGGGCGCTTCGGCGCAACCATCGCTCCTGCACGGTCGCGACCGCGGCAAGAGCGGCTGCGACGAATCAGCGACCGGCCGTGAAGGCGTGTCTGAAGGTCGCCTGCAGGCCCAACGCATCTTCGGCGACGATCTCCAACAGGTGTGGCCCTGCTTCGAGGGGCACGGTGCCCGCGGCGGCGGGCTCGAAGCCGATGGTCACGTCCGCTGTCCAGCTCCGCCGCTTGCGCGTCGGGTCGATCCACGGCGCCGACAAGAACGGAGCAAGGTCCCACCGCTGCACACCGTCGAGCCACACTGTCATCGCCCTGAACCCATTTCCGTCCTGGCAGGGGAGCTGGAGGAAGGCGAGCGGAGCGTTGAAGGGGTCGAGGGAGGCCGTGCTCTCCACGAAACAGCGAGGCGGGCCGTCGTTCGCGCCACTGAAGGGCAACACGTACGCGGCGGCCTCGGCAGCACAGACCGGGCAGAAGGCGTCATTCGTGCGGTTCATTCTGCAGCGATGGGTTGGGTGAAAGACGCCGGTCTTGTAGCGGCCGCCACCTTCGACGACCGATGCGACGACGTCGCGCCACTTGCTCCCTGCGGGGTCGGTGGTGAGGTTCGGCTCGGCCCGCGCGTCGGCTGGTCCGGGGTATTTGAACGGAAAGCTCCCGAGACCACCGTCGAAGTCGAGCGAGGTGTCTGAGTATTCGTCTCCCAGCCCGATCAGCGCGTGACCCAGCTCGTGGCTGAGCGTCGTGCCATCGTCGCCCAGGTTCAGGAAGACCAGGCCTTCGTGATCGGAGTTCGCCCTTCCCTGGTGCGTATTGAGCACGACGATGGTCGCATCAGCCTGCGGCACGAGCGAGGACACCAGCCGCGCTGCGAGCTTCGGTTCCCGGGTGGTCAACCACGGCATGCCGTCGGCGTCGAGGCTGTCGGCGCGCAGGCAGCCTCCGAGAGCGGTGTCGCGTGCGTCGACGTTGCTGAGCTCATGTGTATCAGACTGCAACTCGACCCGGTACGCGTTGACGTTCGGCTCGGCTCGCCCCACGAGACTGTCCGAGTCGCGGCTCATCGTCTCCAGCATGGCGCGCACGTGCTCTCGAAACTGCGGCAGCTCGTCAGCGCGAAACCCCTCCGCAACGAACACGAGATCCAACGCCCGGCGTGAGTCGGTCTGGCCGACGCGAATCGAAGCGGCGGTGGCGCAGGCTCCGCCGGCGATGCAGCCGACTCCGCCGTCGACGCTCACCGCCGTCTCGGCGCTCGAGAGCTCGCAAGGCTCGAACCCAGACCCCGAACATGCCGCCAGAAGAGCAGCAGCGATGCACATTTCGAGGTTGTTCTTCGTTCTCGTCGTCACGAAACGGCGGGAGACGAAGAGAGCGCCAGCAGATTCACTTCGCCCCTGCGCGAGCGACCTGCTTCCCCTACCAGGCGCATTCGAGCCGCCGCAGCCCCAACCCGTGACGAGGCGCGTCATCGGTTCTTGCTCGCGGGCGAGGTCACCGGCTGGTAACGGCCAGCCGCATGGCGACCAGCTTCACTCCGATGACCAAGCGGTTCCGCAAGGAAGAAGTCCTCGAGTACCACGGCGGCTCGCGCCCCGGAAAAATCGAGGTCGTCCCCACCAAGCCGACCGCCACCGCCCGCGACCTCTCGCTCGCGTACACCCCCGGCGTCGCCGAGCCCTGCCTCGAGATCGCCCGCGATAAAGATCTCTCCTACGCGTACACCACCCGCGGCAACCTGGTCGCGGTCGTCTCCAACGGCACCGCCGTGCTCGGCCTCGGAGACATCGGCCCCTACGCCGGCAAGCCCGTGATGGAGGGCAAGGGCGTGCTGTTCAAGAAGTTCGCCGACATCGACGTGTTCGACCTCAACATCGAGGCCCGCGACGTCGATCTCTTCTGCTCGGTGGTGAAGTCGCTCGAGCCCACCTTCGGCGGCATCAACCTGGAGGACATCAAGGCCCCCGAGTGCTTCATCATCGAAGAGCGTCTCCAGAAGGAGATGGAGATTCCCGTCTTTCACGACGACCAGCACGGCACCGCCATCATCGCCGGCGCCGCACTGCTCAACGCCCTCGAGCTCGCCGGCAAAAAAATCCGCGACGTGCGCGTGGTCGTCAGCGGCGCCGGAGCCAGCGCCATCGCCTGCGCCCGGTTCTTCGTGAAGCTCGGCGTCGACATCGAGAAGGTGCTGATGGTCGACACCAAGGGCGTGCTCCACAAGGGCCGCACCGATGGCCTCAACCCGTGGAAGGCGCCGTTCGTGCGCGACACCCGCGCGCGAGATCTCGCCGAGGCCCTCGAGGGCGCCGACGTGCTGCTCGGCTGCTCGGTCAAGGGCCTGGTCACGCCCGCCATGCTCAAGCGCATGGCCAAGAAGCCGATCATCTTCGCGCTCGCCAACCCCGACCCCGAGATCAGCTACCCCGAGGCGCGCGAGGCCCGCCCCGACGCCATCGTCGCCACCGGCCGCAGCGACTACCCCAACCAGATCAACAACGTGCTCGGCTTCCCCTTCATCTTCCGCGGCGCCCTCGACGTGCGCGCCCGCGCCGTCAACGAAGAGATGAAGCTCGCCGCCGCCCACTCGCTCGCCGCGCTCGCTCGCGAAGACGTGCCCGACTCGGTCAGCGCCGCCTACGGCGGAGAGCGCTTCACCTACGGCCCCGATTACATCGTGCCCAAGCCGTTCGACCCCCGCGTGCTCCTCTGGGTCGCCCCTGCCGTCGCCGGCGCCGCGATGTCGTCGGGCGCCGCCCGCATCAACGTCGACCTGCAGGCCTACAAAGAAGAGCTCCGCAAGCGCCAGTCGCGCAGCCACCAGGTGATGTCGGCCATCTTCTCGAAGGCCCGCGGCAAGAAGAAGCGCATCGTTTTCAACGACGGAGAGCACCCCCGCGTGCTGCAGGCCGTCAGCATCTTGCGCGAAGACGACGTCTGCACCCCCGTGCTGCTCGGCTTCAAGGCCGACATCGAGCGCACCATCACCGAGTGCCGCCTCGAAGACGAGCTCAAGGGCGTCGAGATCGTCGAGCCCAAGCAGAGCGCGAACCGCGCCGTGTTCTCGGAAGAGCTGTGGAAGCGCCGCCAGCGCCGCGGGCTCGGCAAAGAGCGCGCGCACGAGAAGATGGGCCGCCGCGGCTATTTCGGCTCGATGATGGTCGAGCTGGGCCAGGCCGACGGTCTGGTCACCGGCCTCACCCAGGCGTACCCCGAAGCCATTCGCCCGCCGCTCGAGGTGATTCGCGCCCGCGCGGGCCGCCACGCCGGCGGCGTCTACATCGTGGTGCAGCGCAACGACTTCAAGTTCTTCGCCGACTGCACGATGAACCCCGAGCCGACGCCCGAGCAGCTGTGCGAGATCGCGCTGGCGACGGCCGATCTCGCCAAGAGCTTCGACGTGGTGCCGCGCGTCGCCTTTCTCTCGTACTCGAACTACGGCCAGGTCGACGGCGGCAGCCCCGCGAAGATGCGCCAGGCCGCCGAGCTCGCCCGCGCCGCCCGCCCCGACCTCGAGCTCGACGGCGAGATGCAGGTCGACGCCGCCCTGGTGACCGACGAGCGCGAGCACCGCTACCCGTTCTCCAAGCTCCAGGGCGACGCCAACGTGCTGGTGTTCCCCAACCTCGACGCCGCCAACATCGCCTACAAGCTGCTCTGGCGCTTCGGCGGCGCAGAGGTCATCGGCCCCCTGCTGCTCGGCATGAACAAGCCGGTCAGCGTGCTGCAGCAGAACGCCAGCGTTCAAGACATCGTGAACCTCGCCGCCGTCACCGCCCTGCGCGCCACGCTGGGCGACCAGGGGTTCTAGAAGCGCGCAACCCGAGGTTACATCTGGCTCGTAAATTGGCCCCGTAGCGCGCCGAGAATACGGGGTGCTGCGAATCGCCCCCACGTCTTGGAAGCCCGCGCGGCTGCTCGAGGTTTCCCGCGCGAAGGCGAAGGGGCTCGACGTTCGCGCCAGGGTCGAGGCCTTCGTTCGTCGGCGGGCGCCCGCTCCCGCCGAGATCGCGCTCCCCGGCGCGGGCGGAATTTACGACATCTCAGAAGGCGAGACGCTCGCCTTCGCCCTGCGCGCAGCCCGCGCTGCCGCGCTCGCGGCGGGTGAAGCGAGCAACTCGCCCGACCTGCAGCCCCCGCGCGCGTCGACCGACGCGGTGTTCGAGACGCTGCCGGCGCTCGAGCCGGGCGACGCGGGCCTCAGGTCATTCGCCTGCGCCAGCTTCGGCGTGGCTCCCGACCGGCTCACCCTGCAGCCCGCCGCAGACGGAGGTCCCACCAAGGGCATGACCGACTCTGAGGTGCTGCTGGTGCGCGCCGACGACCGGGTGGTCGGCGTGGTGAAGCGAACCACCTGGCGCAAAGAGCTCGCCCGCGAGCTCTGGAGCTTCTCGGTGCTGCCCCGGCATCAGACCCACGAGGCGCGCTTCCCTTCGCTGGTGGCCGCAGCCCAGCTGCCGACCGAGGCTGGCGGAAGGGTCGGCGTGCTGGCGATGAGCCTCGCCGAGGGCACGCCGCTCGATGATCGGCTGGCCGCCCTCGCCCGGGCCACCGACGTGCACGAGCGAGAGGGGCTGCTCGAAGAGCTCGAGCTCGACGTGGCGAAGATCGGCCGAGCGCTCGCGTCGCTGCACCGCCAGCCGCTGCCACCCGGCGACGCGACCCCCGTCCTGAACCACCACCTCGAGCTCGAGCGGCAGGTGCTCGAGCAGTACGGCGGCATGACGGCGCTGTTCGAGCGCTCGGGCTTCAGGCTCGAGCCGTACCAGGCGCGCCTGGCCACGCTGGCGGCTGCCGCCCGCAGCAACCCGGGGCAGCCGAGCCTCGGCCACGGCGACGTGCACCCGGCAACCTCTTCATCTCCGACCGACCGGGCGCCGCGTTCATCGACAACAGCACCGCGTTCTTCACCGTCGACCCCGAGGGGCGCGCCCGCGGCATGCCGGCGCTCGACGTCGAGAACCTCTTCGCCCAGCTCGACATGATCGCCGTCGATGAGCTCGGGCTCCCCGAAGACGTGTCGGCCCGGCTGCAGGCGAGCCTCGAGCGCAGCTACCTCGCCAGCGGGCCTGAGCTCACCGCCGAGGCCCGCGCGTACTTTCGCGCCTGGTGCTCGTCTGACCGGCTGCTTCACGCCGTGCGCCGCCACGGCGCCGACCTCGACTCGCCCGCCGCCCGAAGAGACACCGAGCGCCAGCTGCAGAAGATGTGGGAGAGCGCCGGCCTGAGCGGGTGAAGAAACCCCTTCAGCCGCCGCGCCAGGGCGGTATGACGCGCGCACATGCTCGCCTCAGCCGTGCTCGCCCTCGCGCTCGCAGCTTCTCCGGCGCTTCCCTTTCAGCTGAAGACCACCACCCTCAAGAACGGCCTCACCGTGGTGCGCGTGCCGTACGCGTCTCCCGGCCTGCTCGCCTACTACTCGGTGGTGCGCGTCGGCAGCCGCAACGAGGTCGAGGCCGGCCACACCGGCTTCGCCCACTTCTTCGAGCACGTGATGTTCAAGGGCACCAAGGCCTGGCCCGAGGGCACCCGCGAGGCGCTGCTGGGCAAGCTCGGCTACTCCGAGAACGCGTACACCAGCGACGACGTCACCGTGTACCACCTGGCCGGCCCCAGCTCGGGCCTCGAGCAGCTGGTCGACGTCGAGGCCGATCGCTTCAAGAACCTCGAGTTCGGCGAAGAGACCTTTCAGACCGAGGCCAAGGCCGTGCTCGGCGAGTACAACAAGAGCGCCTCGCACCCCTCGCTGAAGATCGAAGAGACCGTCGCCGCCACCGCGTTCAAGAGCCACACGTACCGGCACACCACGCTCGGCTTCCTCGACGACATCAAAGAGATGCCGAGCCAGTACGAGTACAGCAAGCAGTTCTTCAAGCGCTGGTACACGCCCGACAACGTGATGCTCTTCGTGGTCGGTGACTTCGACGACAAGAAGCTGATGGCCGCGGTGCAGAAGCACTACGGCGACTGGGCCGGCACCGCCGCCACCGTCGACATTCCCAAAGAGGGCGCCCAGGCCGCCGCGCGCACCGCGCAGCTGTCGTGGACCTCGCCCACCCTGCCCCGCCACGCGGTGTACTGGAAGATTCCCGCCGGCTCGCTCACCACGTCGGACTCTGCGGTGCAGCAGATCATCGCCGAGTACGTCGCCGGCCCCACCTCGCCGCTCTACAAGGCGCTGGTGCTCGAGAAGCAGCTCACCGAGAGCGTCGAGCCCGACTACGGCCTGCACCGCGACCCCCACCTCTTCGGCGTCTTCGCGGTGCTGCGCGAAGAGAGCAAGCGCGCCGAGGTCGACGCCGCCATTCTCGCCGCGGTGAAAGAGCTCAGCGCCGGCACCATCGATGCCAAGCGCCTGCAGGGCATTCAAGACCACCTGCGCTACGACCTGCTGATGCGGCTCGAGACCCCCGACGCCATCGCCGAGGCGCTGGCCCGCTCGGCGGGCATCTTGGGCAAGCCCGACGCGCTCGAGACGCTGCAGTCGAAGCTCATCGCGGTGAAGCCCGCCGACGTGCAGGCCTACGCGAAGAAGTACCTGACCGATGAGGCCCGCACCACACTCGTCTTCGAAGCTCCGGGAGGTGCCAAGTGAAGCGCGCCCTGCTCGTCGTTCTCTTCGCGGTCGCAGCGTGCAAGTCGGCGCCGAAGCCGAAGCCCCAGCCGGCCGAGCCGGTGTCGAACATTCCCGACCCGGCGGTGAAGGCCCCCGAGCCGGTGCCGGCCCGGCCGTTCGCCGCCACCACCCCGCTGCAGCTGGTGAAGCTGCCCACCCAGCGCCCGGTGGTCTCGATTCGCCTCGCCTTTCGCGCCGGCTCGGTCGACGACCCGGTGGGCAAAGAGGGCCTCACCGCGCTCACCTTGCGGCTGCTGCTCGAGGGCGGCACCAAGAGCTACTCGTCGAGCCAGCTGCTCGACGCGCTCTACCCGCTCGCCGGAGACCTCGACGGCAGCGTCGACAAAGAGCTCACCGTGCTGTCGGGCCGCGTGCACAAGGACAAGCTCGACGCGTTCTTGAAGATCTTCTCCGAGGTGCTGCTCGAGCCGCGCTTCGACGAGAAAGAGCTCGACCGGCTGAAGACCCAGGCGCTCAACGTCATCAAGAACCGGCTGCGCAGCGAGAACGACGAGGCGCTCGGCAAGGTGGTGCTCGACTCGCTGCTCTACGACGGCCACCCCTACCGCCACTTCGTGGGCGGCACCGTCGCCGGGCTCACCGCCATCACCATGGACGACGTGAAGGCCCACGTGAAGAACGTCTTCACCCAAGACCGGTTGATCATCGGCCTCGCCGGCCCGGTCGACGCCAAGCTCGAGAAGGCGATCGTCGCCGCGTGCAAGAAGCTGCCCGAGAAGGGCGCGGCCGCGGTGGTGCTGCCCGCGGCTCCGGGGCCCCACGGCCAGGCGCTGGTGGTGAAGAAAGAGACCGCCTCGACCGCGGTCTCTTTCGGGCTCACCTACCCGCTGCGCCGCGGTGACCCCGACTACTTCGCGGTGGCGCTGGGCCTCTCGTACCTGGGCGAGCACCGCCAGTCGCACGGCGTGCTGTTCAACGAGCTGCGCGAGAAGCGGGGCCTCAACTACGGCGACTACGCCTACGCCGAGCACTTCGAGCAAGAGGGCTGGTCGAGCATCTCGCGCGTCTCGATTCCCCGCTCGACGCAGGAAATGAGCATCTGGATCCGGCCGGTCGAACCCCAGAACGCGATGTTCGCCACCCGCGGGGCGGTGTTCTTCTTGAAGCAGCTACTCGCCGAGGCGCCGCCGGCCGAGAAGTTCGACTCGTCGCGCGGGTTCTTGATTGGGTACACCCGCATCTGGGAGCAGACCGACCAGCGCAAGCTGGGCTTCATGATCGACGACCTGCTCTACGGCACGCCGGGGTTTCTCGACGCCTACCGGGCCGCGCTGGCGAAGCTGACTCCCGCCGAGGTGCAGGCCGCGCTCGCGAAGAACGTGAAGCCCGAAGATCTCAACTTCGTCTTCGTCACCAAAGACGGTGAGGGCTTCGCCAAGGCGCTGCAGCAGCGCATGCCCTCGCCGATTTCCTACCCGTCGCCCAAGCCCGCCGCGGTCACCGATCAAGACCGCGTCTTGAGCGAGGTGCCGCTGCCGATTCCCTCGAGCCAGGTGAAGATGATCGACGCGTCCGAGGTGATGGCGAAGTAAGCGCGCAGGGTGAGCTTGTCGAACCCTGCTGTCGCCCGCCGAAGGCTGAAGCGCAGATGGTCCATCGTATGGGTGCGCACGCCGTGCTGCTCGATGCATGGAGTCACCGCCCCAGGTGCGTTCCAGCTGGTGTGCACCCGTTCGACTTCGGCCTTCGGCCTTCGCTCAGGGTGCGCGGCTTCTTGGGTTTTGACCCTAGAACTCGATCACCAGGCTCACCCGCCTCGGCAGCGGTTCGTCGCCCAGCTGGGTGAGCCGGTACACCGGGCTCGACAGCACCGCCTGCACGCAGGTGCGCTGGTCGGCGGTCAGGTCCGTACCCACCCCCACCGGCTCGAGCGAGTGGTCGGCCACCGTGCCGGGCTTCGGGTTCACCGCGGCGCTCCAGCGCAGCGCCTGGCGCTCGATGCCGGTGAAGCACTCGGCCAGCCGCGGGCTGGCCGCCGCCACCTGCATGCGGAACTCGTCGAGCCACGCGGGAATGCCGGTGTCGCCGTTGTTCATCGCCCCCGCGGCTGCGGGTCGACTTTCCCGTGATGGGCCCCGGCTTCACCTTCACCCCGGCGGCGGCTTGGGGCTTACCGCCTCGGCACGCCCGCGTCGGGAGGCGAAGGCACCGGCGCCGGGCCCTCGCCGCAGTCGCAGCGCACGAACAGCAGCAGCAACAGCAGGCCCACCGCGGTCGCTACCCGGCGAATCAGCCGCCTGCGCCGCTGCGCGCGAATCAGCGGGTTCGCGTCGAGCTGCGCCCGCACCCGCGCCTTCAGCTCGCGCCGCTGCTGCTTCATCGCCTTCTTCAGCTCGCGCGGAGTCACTCGGTCACCCTCCACCCGAACACCAGCTCGCGTCGGCTGTTCCGCCACTCGAGGGGTATCAGCTGCAGCGGCACGAACACCGACGCCGCACCCACCTCGGAAACCCGAACGGCCACGGCAGCGCATCGGCCGGCGCCAACCGAATGTTGCCCGCGAAGGTCTCGTGCCGCACCGCGAGTGAGCGCGCCTTGCCCTGCTCGGTGGTGTCGAACTGCTTGAGCCCCTCGAGAATGCCCTGCACCCGCCCGAGCAGCTCGTCGGCCTGGCGGGCTTGCGACTTCGCCGCGGTGGTGCTCAGCGCGATGCTGTCGAGCACCCGGCCCAGCGCCTTCAGCATGGGGATGTTGGCGAGGCGCACGTCGGCGTCTTCGGCCTCGAGCTTCTCGAGCAGCAGCCGAATGAAGCGCAGGGTGAAGTGCGGCTCGTCGACCGCCGAGTCGCGCAGCTGGGTGGCGAGCAGCCCCACGTCGCCGCGCGCCATGGGCTTCAGCTTGTCGATGCGCTGATCGAGCGAGCTGCCCTTCTGCACCGTCGAGGCGATCAGCTCGAACGAGCAGCCTGTCGGCCCGCAACGCCGCGCGCCAGAGCAGCTCTTCGATCACGATGTTTGTAGTCCTGCCGGGGCACCAGCGCGCGCAGCGTGCCCAGCACCTCGCCGTTGGTCTGAAAGCGCGACAGCACGTACGACAGCCAGCGGCGCGACAGCGACATCACCGCGTTCGGTCGCTCGACTCGTCGGCGTGCGCCATCGCGAAGCCCTGAACGAGCGCAGCGCGTCGAGCGCTGCCGCCTCTAGCTCGGCGACTCGCGGTGCGCGATCACCGCCCGCTCTTTGAACCCGGTCGACGGCTCGAGCGCGAGCAGCTGCTTGCCGCGCTCACCTGCGATGATGATGCCGCGCTGCTTGGGCTCTTTGAGCTCGAGCATGCCCAGCCAGGCGTCGAGCTCTTCGCCCTGCCCGCGCACCGCCAGGCGGTCGATGAGGCCGAGAATCAACGCCTCGACCTGCGCCCCAGACTCGGCCACCGGCTTCGCCTGCGCGAAGAGAAACAGCCGCCGCAGCTGCGAGAGGGTCAGCCACTCGTCGGGCGACCAGGTCAGGCTGCGCTTGAGCAGCGCCTCTTGCGGCGAGCCGGGCTTCCACTTCCGCGCCTGGCCGGCGTTCTCTGCCGCGGCCGCGTCGCTGAGCCCCGCCCGGCGGCCTTTCTTCGCCACCCCCCGTCTTGCGGGCCTTGCGCTCGGCCATCTGCACCATCGCCAGGCCGATGTCGAAGATGCGCGCCTCGAGCGCCGCCACGCTGTCGAGGTGGTCGCGGTTCAGCGTGCCCAGCGCGCGTGCTTCGAGCAGCGCCCGCATCAGCCGGAGCGCTCACCGGCCGGTCTTTCCTCGTCGACGCTGAGCAGCTTGCCCAGCGAGGCCTAGTGGTGTCGGCGATGACACGAGGTGCGAAAGAACGTCACCGTGCGCAGCTCGGCCGGGTCGAGCACGTCGTGCAGCGGGACCTTGCGCTGCTGCCGCCCCACGTCGAACGCGCGTCGTTGGGGTTTTGCACGTTGGGCACCATGCCCTTGGTCAGCGTGGCCACCACCTGGTTGTGCACCGCCAGCGGCCACAGCCCCGCGCCCTCACCGTCGGGGAAGCCGTCGCCGCACAGCCCCTGCGCACCCAGCGCCGCCCACGCCACCGAGCGGTAGTCGCCGTCGTAACGGCCCACGTGGTTCTCGTCGTTCGCCACGACGTTGCGCAACAGCCAGAGCTTCAGCGCCTCGGGCGCCTTGCCTTCTCGCAGCGCGAGGCGCGCGTTGTAGAAGAGCACCGTCTGCTTCGAGAGCTGCACGTCTTGCGGCGCGCCGGCGGCTCGACCGAGGCGCGCAAGACAGCGCGAGCGGCACCGCGAGCCACATCAGAACGACCACCCCAGCGCCATCTGCAGATCGAACCAGAAGCCCATCGTCGACTGGGCGATGCCCGAGAATTTCGCTGGAGAGGTTTATCACCGCGGCGGAGAAGGCGCCGTTCTGAAATAGACGACCAGCGAGAAGCCGACCATGATCATACCGGACGCGTTCGATCTCCATGCCGGGCAGCCGCGCGTACTGAGGTTCGATCACGCCCTGGTCGAGCAGACGCGGAGCGAACAGCGCCCCCATCGCCTGCTCGGTCTTCATCTTGTCGAGTTCGTGCGCGTACCAGCGCGCGCGAAGGCCCGCGCTCACCATGAACACCAGCTCGGTGGGGATGAACGAGAACCGCGGCGTGGTGACGCCCTCGGCGAAGCGGTAGCTGAGCAGCAGGTCGACCTCGAGCCGCCGCGGCCGGGCCTGGGCTCTGCTGTCGGTGCCACGGGGTGAGCGGGAGAGCTTGTTGCTCGCGTCGCTGCCCCACACAGAAACACCCAGCTCGCCCCCAGCTCGACCAGGCAGCGACCCCACTGCACGCGCAGCCCCGCCGAACCTGAGGCTGGAAGTTGTTCAGCTCGAGCAGTTATTGCCGTGCAGCCTGAGCTGCACAGTTCGCCTTGCGCCAGTCGTACCGAACCGCTAGCGCGACGCGGTGCCGATCAGGCTCGGCGAGCACCCGAACGGCGTGCGGCACGCCTGCAGCGTGTTTCCCGTCGATCACTGCACCGGTGGCGGTGGTCTTGGGCGACTGCCGGGGCCTCGGCCTCGCGCCACGTCGGACACCGGGGCGCTGACCCCAGCGACCGCGACCGAGCCCGCGAGTGGTGCAGGGCTGCGAGGAGCGCTTCACGGATCAAACGGGAAGCCTCCCTGGGGCGGAATGGGGTACGTCAGCCCCAGCACTTCGATCGCGTAGTCATCGCGAAACGTCTTGGTCACTGCCGTACGCGCCGCCTGAATCGAAGGCGTGGGGTTGTCGCAGAACCGCACGCACTGGCTGAGCATGGCGTCGAGGTTGATGTCGGTGACCTCCCAGTTCCGGTTGCCCAAGCCTATCTCGCGGTTCATCGGTCTGAACCCGAACGGCACCTTTCACGTTGAACACCGTCGTCGCCCCCGCCAGCATGGTCTGGTACTCGAGGTCGGGTGGAGAAACGGAAAGTCCCAGAACAGCCCGGAGTGCGTAGCGCGGCTGGGGGAAAAGCCTGCACCTGCGGCAGGGATGATCTGGCAGCGTCGGGCGCCGTCGAGACGCGAAACACCACGTAGTTGCGCGGGTCGATGGTTCCCGCGTCGAGGTCGATCGTGCTGGGCTGGCAGAACGAGAACGCATCGCCTGGCGCCGCGGTGATGGCCTCGTTGCCGGGTTGATTAACGATGCCACCTGAACTCGCCACGCCGAGGTTCCGCCAGATCGGCGTCAGCTCGGGCGCCTCGACGGTGAGCCTGGTGGTCATGCCCGCCCGCCCTCGGAGTAATTTGTTGATGAAGGTCAGGTACTGCTCGTGCGGCTGGGCAGAATGCGCGGTGAAGTTGAAGCGAAAGCGGCCCCAGCATCACGTCAGGGTTGTCGGTGATCACCGGGCAGCTGCGCAGCGAATTGCTGGGAATCTGCTCGAGATCTTAGTCAGGCAGTATTGAGCTGCAGCTTGGCCGGGCACCAGCGCCAGCCGCGTCACTGTGCTGCTGCCGATGGTGGGCGGAAGGCGAAACACACCAGCGCAAACAACCAGGCGGGGAGTCGTCTTGTCGCGCTCCGGGCGGCAGCAACTGTCTCGAGCGCGCTCTCGAGCACCGCGGCCACTCTTCCCTGTCGCAGTCGTTGTGGTGCAGCGCGAGGTCAGCACGGTGCCACGCGCGCTGCGGATCGGGTCGACGCGCGCGAAACTTCGCCAGCGTGGCGCTCGAAGCCGGGCTGCAGAATGTCGTCGATGCAGATGACCGGCGCGGTCTCGAGCTGCAGCCGCGAATCTGCATCTTCAGGTGCGCCTCTGACGGTTCGGTGTTGCAGGTCTTGAGCAGAAACCCCACCGGCAGAAGTCTTCGCGTGAATCGGGCTGTGCAGCTTCAAAAAAGCCGGCCGCGCCTCGGGGTTCTTGCGCGCCAGCGCGTTGCCCTTCGAACGTGCCGCGCGCGTCGGTGACGATCGATCGTGCG
>JADJNS010000046.1 GCA_016714225.1 Archangiaceae bacterium | reverse complement strand
CGTGAAGTCCGCCACCTTCACGCTCGCGACTCAACGCATCGGGCACCTCGACCCTTTGGCTGCCGCTCGGCTTCCTGGTCTCAGGCACCGTGAAGCCCAGCAGGGCACCCTCACCGGAGCGAGCGCCTTCAGCGGCAGCGTTCGACTGACGAACCGCTTCACCGGCGACGTCTACGACACGCTGGTGCAGCCGCAGGCGGCCAGCGCCGGAGATCCGCCGCGACGTACGCGGTGACGGTGCTCGCCGGGCGCTACGGCGTCACCAGCCGCTTCAACCTCGTGTTCGGTTCCGACCCGCACCCAACTGCTGCAAGGTGGTGCGGCCGAGCCGGCGCCCTTCGAGCTAATGCCCGGCCCAGGCGACGGGCGCCACCACGCTGAACCTCCACCCACCTGCCCGTGCCCACCCCTGACGCCGCGAACTGGTTCAGGTCTCCGGCCTCGCGACGCCCTACGGCACGCCGGGCCGACGACGAGCAGTCGGGCGTCTACGGGGCAGCTGGTGCTCGAGTCGACCGGATGGCCGCCTGACCTTCTCGAAGATCGACGATGGCTATGTCAGCACCCACGACGGGGTGACGTTCAACGCCCGGCCGCTCCCAACGTACTGGCGGGTTCGTGGTTCGCCGACGCTTCGAGCCGAGCTGCTCACCTTCAACACCAACGGGTGGGTGCACGCCTACCGCTTCGCAGCGCCCGCGACCATCGCGTTCACCGCCACCGCCGGCAGCAGCGCGTTCTCTCCGCTCGCGATTCCGAGCGGAGACATCGTGCGCATCTCGGGCACCTCGGACCCGAACCAGCGGCTGTTCAAGGTGCGGGTGGGTTTCAGCGCCTCGCAGACCGAGTGGGCCTACGTCGAGCACTTCGCCGGCTGCAGCGCGCCCGACGCCGTCGGAGACCTCTACACCCCGCAACCGAGCTACGACTTCCCGGTGCGCGCGGCGCAGGCGTGCAGCTTCTCGGGGCGCCTGAGCATTCGCGTTCCACTCCCCAGCAACGCCGGGAGCCAGACCAGCGCCCCCGCCAACTTCTCCAACCCGAGCCGCAACGACGTCTTCACGCTGCTGACCCCCAGACAGTCGCTGACGCCGCTCGCCAACACCACCCAGAACCTCACGGTGCCGAATCTGACCGGCGACCTGGTGAGGACCTTCACCGTTCAGACCGGCGCCGGCGCCGCGCTCCAGGGTTGCACCGTCACCGTCGAGACCGCGTCGCTCACCACCTTTCCGACCTACGGCGGCGCCGCCTCGGCCATCACGGACTCGACGGGGCAGGCCCAGCTGAGCATCCTCGCCGGCACCTATCAGGTGCGCGTCACGGCGCCGTGAGCATGCGCGCCTAGAACGCCACCGTGACGGTGAACTCGCCGAGCTGAATGGGAGCCTCGTCGACGCGCGCCGCAGCGCCGACCTCGACCAGCTGCCCATCGGCGGTCACCTTCGCGCGCCGGCGAGCGCCTTGACGTAGTTGTGGCGCCCCCGTCGCTCGACCAGGGCGTTCTGCGCCCCGATGCCTGCGCCGCTGAGCCGAATCGCGCAGCCGTCGGTCATCGTCGGCAGCAGCTCGAGCTTGCGGTTCGCGTCGAGCGTGGGGGCGGCGCCGTCGAAGTGCCGCGCCTGCAGGGCGGCCACGGTCTGGGTCAGCGCGGTGCGCAGCGCCGGCTCGTCTTTGGTTCCGCGGTGGGTCTGCAGCGCGTCGAGCAGCGAAGCGACCAGCTTCTGCTCTGCCGTGTCGTCGAGCGCCATGCTCGCCGCGGTCTGCGGAGCCTGCAGCGCCTCTTTGAGCGGCACCCGCGGCTCCGTGCGCTCCTCGAGCTCGACGCTGGCGCCGAAGAGCCCGTCGCCGGCGGCGAGGGTCGCCTCGGGCTTCTGCGGCTTCGACGCTTCTCCCATGCCCGGGTACGCGGTCGTGCTCTGGGTGGCGATGGCGGCCGCGGTGACGTCGGGCTTCTCTGCCGCGCTCACCTTCGCGGCCTGGGCCTTCTTCGCGTCGGCCTTGGCGACGTCGACGACGGGGAGCGCGGGCAACTTCTTCGGAACGGTCTTGGCCGCGGTGCGACCGACGGTGGAGTCGCTCATTCGAAGCCGAGGGGCTCACGCAGGCTGAGAAATGGCGCAGAGGCGCCGACAATTCACCGAAGTGATTGGGCTTTGCCGCCACGAAAATTCTCGTGCGGCGTTAATTCAGCGCGAAGAGAGCCTGCGCTCGACGTGATCGAGCAAGCGACCCACGCTCAAGTTGAGGTCGCTGCCCATCGCCCGAATCAGGCTGTCGACCTCGGCGGGCTGCAGCTTGATGGCGGCGGCGAGCTGGTTGCGCGTCTCTTGCGTCAGGCGCGCGCGAATCACGCCGAGCACCCGCACCACGGTCGAGCGATCGACGTGCAGGTACTCGCCGATGTCGTCGAGGCCCAGCCCGTCGATGTGCCGCAGGCGCAGCACGGTGCGCTCGCGCGAGGTGAGCCGGCGCAGCGCGGTCGAGAACGCCGCGTCGAAAGCCTTTCTGGTGACGAAGGCGAAGCAGCTTCACCTCGGCCGAATCGATGGTGGCCGCGAGCTGGTTGGGCTCGGTCGAGACCTCGAGCGTGCGCTTCTTGTCGGCGACCCGCGCAACGCCACGTTGAGCGCCACCACCTTGACCCACTTTTCCAGCGAGCCCGGAGCCCTTGAAGCTGGTGATGCGCGGCGCCCGGCGCGCATCGCCGACCGCGATCTTGATGCGCACCCGCTGCGCCACCTCGGTGACGAAGGCGGCATCGTCTTGAATGCGGCGAATCACCGGCGCGATGTTGCGCAGCATCTCGTCGAACGCGGCGAGCGCCTTGGGGTCGCGGGCCAGAATGCCGCCCACCAACGCCCGGCGGGCCTGACCCGCCTCATCGCGCGCGGCACTGCGACCGAGCCCCAGGCCCGCTTCGAGTCGATGCGCGCGGTGCTCAAGGCGCTCGGCCGCGTGCGCAACGGAGCGACCGGCCTGCGCCGCGCCGTGCCGCCACGCGTGTCGGCCCCACGCCAGTGACGTGTTACCCAGCCGCCCAGCAGCACGGCAGCTGCTCAACGCACGTCACGGGTCGACGACGTAGGCGGTGTAGCCATCGGTGAAGCCCGAGCACGGCGCCGGCGTGGCGCTCGTGGCCAGGTTCCACGTGACGTTCGAGAAGTACGAGCTGAGCGAGGTGACGGTACCCAGGCCGGTGGTGGTGCCGGAGGTCGAGGTCCAGTCCGCGCAGATGTCCGACGCCGCCACCGGAGTGCTCGGGGTTGCTCCACCTCCGATGACGGCGATGCGCGGGTATGGAAATGGCGCGCCGGTGTCGTCGAACCAGGCGCCGGTTCTCCAGCGCCCGGCGGCGACCTCGGCGCCGGTGCCGATCAGGTCCCAGCGGGTGTTGTAGTACTTCTGGTTCGGGTCGAGTGCCGCTGACGCGAGCCGGGTCGAGGTCGTGGCGAAGCACGGGCGGCCATACAGCGACGGGCAGCGGGTCTTGATGATGGCAGCGGTCGCCGCGACTTCGTTTCGGTTCAGAACATAGATGCGCTTCCCTCCCTGCACCGCCGTCGGAGGCAGCTTCAGGCCTCCGCCGCCAGACTTCTGAAAGCAGAACAGCGCGTTCGTCGAGCCGCACGTGGTGAAGGGGTTGTAGATGCTCCAGGCACCGGGGCCGCCCCCGAGATCTCCCAACGCGATGTGCGCGGTGGGCGACGTGGTCGTGTAGTCATTGCAGGTCGCGTTCGACGCGGTCACGCCCGTATAGAGAGTGCCGGTCAGCACCGAGGGCCCGGTCGCGACGTGTACGGCTCCCCGCTCGTCGACGTTGAGCGGGTGGTGAATCAGGCTCGCCCTGAGGTCGGGCAGCCCCGCACTCACGAACAGCTCACCGTCGGGTCGAATGATGGAGCCGCCAAAATCGAACGGGCTCGGGTTGAGCCGCGTCAGCACTCCTGCGTCAGAGGTCGACAGCCACGCGACGAAGCCGTCGTTGGTGGTGTTGTTGATGCCCGCGTCGGTCGCGAGCACGTTGCACGCCAGGTCGTAGGGCTGAAAGCCCCCCAGGTCGCTGGGAAAGGTCTGCCGCGAGGTCACGAAGGCGACGCGGTAGCGGTCTTCGAAACGCGCCGAGAAGTGGGTGGTACCGCTGACGACGACGCTGCAGTCGTGCGCTGCGCCTTCGGGGCAGCCGCTGTCGGGGTAGCCCTCGAAGTGCACCGGCGCCGGGTCGTTCGCGTGGTGCTCGCGTGCAGGTCGATGGTCGAGGGGCCGCTGATGGTCGCGCTGCAGTCGGGCGGGCAGACCAGGGTGCCGCTGTCGCCGGCGCTCCAGGTGACCCACGCCTTGCGGCGCTGGCGGCGACCCCCAGCCGGGTGACGGTGACCGGCGCGATGCCCTGGCCGCTGACCGCCACCTGCACCGTGCCCAGCACGAACGTCGCGCTGCGCCCGCCGATGACCGTCGGTGCGAATGAAATCGCCAGCGAGCACATCGCCGACGGCGCGAGCACCGCGCCGTTGCAGCTGTCGATGGCAGAGAAATCGGCCAGGTCGCCGTTGCGGAGCGTGCTCAGGACGGCAGTCGGCTGCTGGCCGACGTTCGTCACCAGCCAGGTCTGCGTCGCGCTCGTGGCGCCCAGCAGGGTTCTCGCGAATACCAGAGAGGTCGCCGACGCCGAGAGCACCGCCTGGGCCACGCCTCCTCCCGCCGTGCCTGAGCCACCCGCCGTGCCTGAGCCACCCGCCGTGCCTGAGCCACCCGCCGTCGCAGAGCCACCCGCCGTCGCAGAGCCACCCGCCGTCGCAGAGCCACCCGCCGTCGCAGAGCCACCCGCCGTCGCAGAGCCACCCGCCGTCGCAGAGCCACCCGCCGTCGCAGAGCCACCCGCCGTCGCAGAGCCTCCTGCCGTCGCAGAGCCGCTGCCGGTTCCACCGCTACCTGGCCCGGAGCACGCCACCAGCAAGACCACGAGCCACCACGTTCGGCGAATCATCAGTTTGCCCTCCCAGAAGAGACTGCGACTTTGACGCACTCGACACCGAGAGCGCTGATGCGCCTCTCAGCCGCCCAGCAGCACGGTCTGCCGCACCCAGGTGGGGGTCTCGACCGCTTCGATGAGAAAGTCGGCCACGTCGGCGCGCGAGATGGCCGACGGCACCTTCTTGATGCCGGGCTCCTTCACGTACTGCTTGCGGGCCGGGCCGTCGGTGAGCCGGGTGGGCTGGGCGATGACCCAGTCGAGGCCGCTGTCGCGCACCAGCTGCTCCTGCCGAGTGTGGTCCTGGTAGGGCAGCTTGAGCAGCCACTTCACCATCACCGCCCCCAGCAGCGGGTTCATCGTCTTGAGGCTGTCGCCCACGCCCGCCGCGCTCAGCACCACCAGGCGCTTCCCCCCGCTGCGCTTCATCGCCTCGATGGCGAAGCCGGTGCCGAGCGAGAAGTAGTCGGGCCGGGTCTTGAACTCGGCCATGCGCGCCACCGAGGCGGTGAGCACCACCGCGTCGTGGCTGGGCACCGCGGCGTCGAGCGACGCCGCCTGGTGAAAGTCGCCCTTGAGCCGGGTCAGCTGGGGGTGCTGCAGCGCCAGCGTGTCGGGGTTGCGCGCGAACGCCGTGACCTCGTGGCCACGCTCCAGCGCGCGCGCGACGGCGAGGGCACCGGTACCGCGGGACGCTCCGACGATGAGAATTCGCACTGCTCCCTCGTAACGTCTCGCCGGGGTTTGGGCAGTGCTTCGTCGATCACGAGCTTTGACCGGGGTCGTCGAGATCAGCTACGTCGCCACTCCGGAGTGCAGCATCACGCCCGGGGGAGCACCACACCACCATGACCCAAATGGCCGCCGATGGGCGCGTCACCAGCTCGCGGCAAGTCCTGATCATCGACGACAGCCCGATGGCCCGCGTGGCCATCAAGCGGCTGCTCCAGCAGCATGGGGCATGCGAGGTGACCGAGGCCGACGGTGTCGCCACCGGGGTGAAGGCGGTGCGCGAAGCGAAGCGGTTGCCGACTGCGTTGGTCGACACTCACCACTGCCCGACGGAGACGCGCGCGACGTGCTGGTGGGGCTCACCGGCGCCGACGGCGTGGTGGTGTGCCCGGTCGTGGTGGTCAGCGGCGACGGCGCGATGGACATCGGCCGCGCCTTCGCTGCGCGCAGGCGCCCAAGACTTCATCGGCAAGGGGTGGATGACGCCCGACAGCCTCGCCCACGCCATCGAGAACGCCATCGAGCGCTGGACCCTGGCTCGAGACCTTCGCGCCAGTGAGGCGCGCTTCCGGGGGCTCGCTTCGGCGGTGCCCCACCCGGTGTGGCTGTTCGACGTCGAGGGCCGGCTGGCCTACTGCAACGAGCACTGGCACGCGTACTTCGGCCCCGCTCTGGCGGTGGCCATCGGCGAAGAGTGGCACCACGTGCTGCACCCCGACGAGGCCGGCGAGGTGGTTCGGCGCTGGGAAACGGCCCTCACCCGCGGTGAGCCGCACCAGTTCGCCTGCCGCCTGCGCCGCGCCGACGGGGCGTTCCGCTGGCACCAGGTCAGCACCGTGCCGCTGCGCGACCCGACCGGCGCCATCACCCACTGGTACGGGTCAACACCGACGTGCACGCCCTGCACGAAGGAGCCGCGAAGCTCGAGCAGGGCCGGCACGAGCTGCAGACCCTCGCCGACAACCTGCCCGCCATCGTCTCGCGCTTCGATCGCGACCTGCGCCACGTCTTCATCAACTCGACCATCGAGCGCGTCACCGGGCGGCCGCGCACCGACTTCATCGGCAAGACCAACCGCGACCTCGGCATGCCCGACGACAAGTGCGACCAGTGGGACGCCGCGCTGCGCGGCGTCTTCGCCACCGGGCAGCCGGCGAGCCTCACCTTCGACTTCCCCAGCCCCGACGGCCAGCGCCACTTCGTCAACCACATCGTGCCCGAGCGCGGGCCCGACGGAACCATCGAGCACGCGCTGGCGGTGGTCACCGACGTCACCGAGCTCGAGCGCACCCAGCACCAGCCTGCCCTCGCGCTCGAGCAGTCGCGCAAGGCGACCGTCGCCCGCGAGCAGGTGCTCTCGCTGGTCTCGCACGACCTCAAGAACCCGCTCGCCACGGTGATGCTCGCGGTCGGCAACCTCGAGCGACAGCTGCAGCGCGGCAGCCCGGTCGACCCGAATCGGGTGTCTCAAGTGCTGGGCCGGGTGCTCTCGCAGTCGCAGCGCATGCGACGCATGGTCGACGAGCTGCTCGACGTCGCCTGGCTGCAGTCGGGCGAGGCGCTGGCCCTCGAGCGCCGGGCGACCGATCTCGTCGCACTGGTGCACACCCTGGTCGATGAAGAGCAGCGCGCCACCAATCTCCACCGCCTCGAGGTCGACGCCGTGCTGCCGACCGTCACCGGCCGGTGGGACGCGCACCGCATCGAGCGCGTCGTCGCGAACCTGATCTCGAACGCCATCAAGTACAGCCCGAACGGAGGGCGCGTTCGCTGCGAGGTGAAGGTCGAGGCGAGCGACGCCGGGCGCCTGGGCGGTGCTGCGCGTCTCGGACCAGGGCATCGGCATCTCACGCCGACATCGGCCGGGTCTTCGAGTGGTACGGCCGCGGCGAGAACGCGCGCAGAAGCGGCATTCGCGGCACCGGCATCGGCCTGGCGAGCGCGCGCAGCATCGTCGAGCAGCACGGGGGCACCCTCACCGTCACCAGCGTCGAGGGCCACGGCTCGACCTTCGAGATGAGCCTGCCGCTCGAGCTCGGTGCCCCAGCCATCTGACGCCGCCCACCGGGCGCACGATTTGCGCGAACGTCGCGGTCGACCTTCAGCCGGTGCGCTTTATTTCGCCCTGCGCTGCCCGAGGTACATTGCACCGCAGTGATGCGGCGGCTCAGCCCCTCGGGGCGAAGCAACGTCGTGGTGTGGAGCGCTCCACTCGACGACGCGACTCGAAGTCAGCTCCAGGCGCTGGGCCTCGAGGTGGCCGGTCGCCCCGGAAGCGAGGCGCGTCGCCGCCGAGCGCGCCGCCGACGCAGTGGTCGCCCCGTGGGCTGACGCGTGGAGCGAGACGCTCACCGCCCACGACCGCCCGATCGTCTTCGTGCACCTGGGCTCCGCTGCACCCCCAGGGCCTGCTCGAGCTCGTGGTGGCCGGGGGCAACGGGTGGGTGGCCGCCTCGACCGACGAGGCCTGCGCCCGGCTGGCCAGCGCGCTGGGGCTGCACCGGGTCAGCGAGCGGTTTCCCGTCGGCGAGGCCGCGGTGGTGGTGCTCGAGCAGGGCGCGGTCAAAGCCCGGCTGCTCGACTGCTCGTCCTTATGGGCTCGCCTTCTGGGTGCCCTCGACCTCGCCCATCGACGCCTACGCCCACGGCGTGGTGCTCGAGGGCCTCGGCATCGAGCACGCCGGTCAGCAGGTGCTGGTCGACGGGGTGGTGGGTTCACAGCCTCTCGGCGCAGGGCGAGGGCTTTCGCGTCGGCTGCCAGTTCCAGCTGAGCCAGGCCTTCAGCTTCGCCCCGGCTGTCGAGCGCGAGCTGCTCGACCCGGTTCGCGCGCTCGCCACCGTCGCCTGGGCCTGCTGCGCCGGCGCGGTGGAGCCTGCTGACCGAGCAGGGCGTACGCGTCGACCTGGCGGGCGGTCACGTCGACGCGCTCTCGCGACGCCTGCAGGTCTCGCGCGCCGGCCCGGTGCAGCCCCTTCGACGTGGTGCGCTGCTCGGCGCAGCTTGACGACTCGCGCTTACGACTGGCAGTCGGCGGTGGTCAGCGCCGACCCCCCACCCTTCGGCTGCCGGTGCGCCTCGACGCCCACGCCTGCCGCAGCCCGGCGCGCCGCAAGCCGCAGCGCGAAGGCGCGCTGCACCCGACCCACCCGCTCTGGAAGGCGGCACCAGGTGCCCATCGTCGACTTCACGCCCAGCGGGTACGCGTCGACGCCCCAGCGGTCGCCGAGCCGTTTCCGGGCTCCTGCTCGGCGAGGTCGAGCTCACCCCGACGGCCCCTCTGCCGCATCGCGCGCGCCGAGGTGCGGCACCGCGACGAGGCCCAGGGTCACCGGCCTGAAGCTCGAGCCCGTCACCCCGTTCGACGCCTACCGCTCGCGGCTGGCCTGGGTGTCCGCCGCCAACCCCGAGCTGAGCGACGGCCGCCACCGAGTTCGACGCGGTGTGGAGTTCTGGCACCGCCGCTGGGCTGGTCACCCCGAGGTCGCCGCCATCTTCACGCCGCTGGCCGAGCGGGCCCGTCACCCAGCGCGCCCTGGCGCGCGACGACGGGCAGCTCTTCAGCGCCAACGTGCGCAGCGAGCCTGCCCCGGGCGCATACCTCGGCGTTTCGCGCGTACCAGCACACCTGGTACCTGCAGCACCCAGGGTACCGCACCACCGGCATGGCCACCACCGCCGACCTGATTCGCGCCATCGGCGAGCTGTGCGAGCAGACGCCCGATGCCCACTATTTCAGGTCGCCTGGTACCTCGGCAACCTGTCCGTCAGCCGCTCGAGGGCGCCTTTCGCCCGCCGCCCCGAGCGCGGCGGTGCCGCCGTGCTTCGGGTGAGGAGCACCGCCGGGTGCGCACCGACTCGCGCTTCGCCGATGAGGCCACTCCCTGTCGCCGGCGCGCGGTGCCCGCTGACGCGCTGAAGATCATCCGGCTGCTCGCGCTGCGAGAGCCCGGCCTCGTCTGCCAGGCGATGGACCTCGACGCCCGGCGCCTCTGGCTCGCCGAGCTCGACACCGCGTACCAGCGGGTGGCCTGGGCCGCCGCCGCGAGGTGCTGGTCAGCGAGCACCAGGGGCGCCATCATCGGCGTGGCGCTGTGCGAGCCGTCGAGCGTCGGCATCAACTTTCGCGAGCCGCTAGCGTGGCGCGGCTCGCTTCACCCCCGGCGCCACGGCTGCTGGTCGCTTGCTTCGGCCGCCAGCTCGCCGCCGCCGCCTGCCGGCTCTACCGCGAGCACGACTGCCCTTTCGCGCTGCTGTGCGGTCAGGCCGACGAGGCGCCGGTGCCTGATGACGGCCCTGCTGGGAGCCCCTTCCTCGCCGAGCTGACCGGCCGCAAAGACGTGCTGCGCGACTTCAAGCGGCTGGGGCGCCTGAGCGCGTCGGTGGTGGCCCGCCCGCCGCCCCGCGCGAAGCGATGAGTCACCCGCGGGCCCGCACTTCGCGGTGACGGTCGGCGCGAGAGCCGCTTGGACCCCCTGGGGGCCGTAGTAATCTGCGCAACTCTCCTCGATGCGACCCACCAAGAACGCTGCGACGCCGCGCCGGCCCTCCCGACAGAACGCCACCGACTACGCCAAGGGGGTGCGGCACGGGCCGGCCGACCTGGCGCGCGCAGTGGCTCGGCACCCCGTCAAGTCGGCGACGGGGCTGGTCGCCATCGCGGGGGCGACCGCCGGCGCGAAGTACGGCTTCGACGTCGACCTGCACCTGTACCTGCTCGCGGTGAGCGCGGGCGGGTTCCTGTCGTCCAACGCCCGCGAGAAGGTGCGCGAGCTGCGCCACTCTCCGCAGCGCGTGGTGCCGCCCCCGCCGCAGATGCCTACGAGCCCGACCTCGAGCCCACGCGCAACAGCTGCGCAGGTGGCCGGCGAAATCACCGGCGACTTTCTGGTCTTCCTGGGCATGTGGGCCTGGGCGAGGTCATCAACGCCACCGTGCCCTCGACGCTGGCCACGACCCCGGCCTGCTCTCGAGCGCCGTCAACGGTGCGTCGCGGGCGCCGCGCTGACCTCTGACGGCGTGGCCTTCATGGTGAACGCGGGCGACACGCACCAGCGCGAGAGATTCACGAGCAGCTTTCCGAGCCCCCGGCTGACGACGGCCCGCTGGACGACGGCAGCTCTGGGTAGGGTCGGCGCGGTGTTCTCGCGAAGCAGCAGAACTGCGCCGCGGCTGCAGTAACCCGTACTGCAATCACGGCGCAGAACGCGCACGAGGTGACGCAAGCTCAGGAGGCAGGCGCGCCGCGCGAGGGCAACAGCATCGCGACGAAGGCCTCGGGGTTCACCACCCTGCTCGACGAACCACCGCAGCGGCGGCGCGGCCCATTTTCGCGCCCTCCCAAGCCTGAAGCGAACCGCCTGCAGCAACAGCTTCGAGGTGCTGTTCCGCCAGCAGCCGCTCGGCCCCGCTCCACAGCGCGTCGCCCCCAGAAGGCGGGGCCATGGCCACCCCGAGCGCCGCTGCCAGCCCCCGGCCAGCGGGTGCCGCTCGGCCTGCAACTTTGAGGCAGCGCCGCGCATCTCGCCTGTCGCCCGCGGCCCACGCGGCCCGGACCGCGCAGGTGCAGCGCCTCGATGCGCAGCGCCTGCACCCGCAGCAGAAAGCTGCGCTCGAGCCGCTGCCACTCGGCACGCACGCGCGCGTGCGCCGCCCGGCCATCGCCCGTGTAGAGCGCGAGCTGCACCGACGCCAGCAGCGCGTAGTAGTGCAGCGTCTGGTAGCCGCGTGGAGACCACCCCGACAGCGCCCCGGTCACCTGCGCGGCGGCCCCTCGCACGTCGTCTCTCGCCAGCCAGTACGTGTTGCAGTGGTTGAGCCGGTAGCTGGTCAGGGCGAAGCGGTCTCCCAGCCGCTTGCTCGTGAATCAGCTCGGGCACCGCGGCGAAGAGCCGCTTCAGGTCTCCCAGGGGTAGAACTGCGTCACCAGCAGGAACAGCCGGGCGTTCGCCAGCTCGAAGGCATGCCGCGGCCCTCGAGCTGCAGCGTTTGATGGCCTGCGCGAGCCGCTGGTGCGCGGCGGGCAGCAGGCCGGCGTGGAACCCGATGATGCCCTCGATGCCGATGAGGTAGCCGTGGCTGCCGCGCTCGCTCGCTCGGGCGGCGGCCTTCGACCGCCCGCGCGTGGAGCGCCTTCGCCTCGACGTAGCGCGCGCCCTCGCTCCCCACCAGCACCGCCTCGACGGCCAGCGCGCGATGCGCTGCGGCTCTCCCGCCTCAAGCACAAGATGGTGTGGCGCGCCCTGCAGGTAGGCCCCACGCACCACGACCGGAGCGAGCGCCTGGATGCGGCCCAGGTCGCGTCGATGCGCAGCAGCTCGGCGGCTGGCACCTGCTTGATGGTCCGCCCGGTGAACTTGAGGCCGCGCACCCACAGAATCGCCCGGCCGATCAGCAGCGACATTCAGCGCGCCGAGCGGCGATTCGATGAGCCGCTCGCCCACCGAAGAGAGCACCTCGGCCAGCCGCAACAGCCCCGGTCGATGTGCCCGCTGCGCATGAACTGTGGGCCGCCCGGCGGGTCAGCTCGAGCGCCTGCACCGGGTCGCTCAGCTCTGCCGCCCGGTCGAACACCGCGCCCGCCTCGCGCCGCGGGCCCGCGCCCACCAGCGCCTCTCCCAACCGCTCGTGCAGCGAGATTCGGGCGGGCTCACCGCCAGCGCGTCGCCGTACAGGCGCGCGGCGCGCTCGAAGGCAGGCGCTTCCATGGCGTGGTCGGCTGCCCGCTCGGCGTGCGCGGCCGCCCGCTCGGCGCCCCGGCCCGCGCCCAGTGATACGCCATCGCCTCGTGAATAGGCACGGCGCTGCCCCTGCAGCGCCGACGCCACCCGCCTGGTGCAACGTGGCGGGTCTCGGCCGAGAGCGCGCCGGTCACCGCCACGCGCAGCCGGTCTTGAAACGCGTCGATGGTGTCGAGCGCGCACCCCGGTGGTGCGCACCAGCCGCGCCGCCTTCAGCACGCCCACCCGGGTGTTGAACGTCTTGAGGTCGAGCCCGGCCGCGGTCGCGACCGCCTGCTGCACCAGCGGCGCATCTGACAGTAACACCAGCTCGAGAATTCGCCGGGTCGCAGGGTCGAGCGCCTCGACGCGGTAGAGCAGCAGCTCGTCGAGCGACCGGCGAGGGCAACAGGCCGCCCGCGCCATGGCGTCGATCAGCAGCGGGTTGCCCGACGCGTCGGCCACGATCTGCTCGAGCCACGCGGCGGGAGCCTGCAGCCGCTCGAGCAGGTGCCGGGCGAGCGCGCGGCTCTCGTCGACGCGTAGGGGAGGCAGCCCCACCCACTTCACCGAGAGCGCCGCCAGCTCGGCCACCCGCCGCTGCAGCACCCGTCGACGCCGCTCTCGTCGACCCGCACCGTGAACACCACCAGCATCTCGGCGACGGCTGCGCGAAACAGGTGCGAGAGCAGCGCCCAGGTGTCGCCGCCCGCCCACTGCAGGTCTTCCAGCACCAGCACCAGCGGCCCCTTGAGCGCCAGGTTCGCGAGCAGGCGGCGCAGCGCCTCGAACAACCGCAGCCGAACCTGCACCGGGTCGGCGCCGGGCTCGGGCCGCTGCGCCATCGCCACCGCGCGCACCTGGCTCAGCACCGGGAAGAACTGGCCGAGCAGGCCCGCGTCTTCGGGCATGCACCCGTTCACCCACTCGGGGTCGGCCTGCGAGAGCACCCGCGCCAGCGAGTCGAGCGCGCCGTCGATGCCCCGAAACGGCATCGACTCGCGCTCGTCGCAGGCCCCCCGAGCACCAGCGGTTGGGGTCTGCAGCTCGAGGGGCGCGGGTGAACCTGCGCACCAGCGTGCTCTTGCCCAGCCCCGACTCGGCGAACAGGCCGATCGCCTGGGGCCTCGCGGCGCGAGTGCTGCAGCCCTGCGCAGCTCGAGTTTCCGGCCTTCCCCCACGAACCCCTCGGTGGCGCGCGACGACGAGCTCCACATCGTGCTTGAACGCCGGCTCGGCGCCCAGCCGGCGCAGAATCTCGGGCCCCTTCGGCCGCCTGTTGGGGTCGAGCCGCAGCAGGGGCCAGCACAGCTCTGCGAGGTCTGCCGGCACCGTCGGCTCACGGGTGCGCGGGTCGACCGGGCCGCTGGTCTGCTTGGCCATCAGCATGTCCATCACGTTGCCCTCGAGCGGCAGCGCTCCGGTGACGGCCTCGAACAGCATCACCCCCACGGCGTACCAATCGGCGGCTGGCGTCAGCGCCCGACCCGCCGCCTGCTCGGGGGCCATGTACGCCACCGTGCCGACGATCTCGTGGTCGCGCGCGGCGGCCCTTCTCTGGTCGACCTCGGTCGCGAGCCCGAAGTCGAGAATCACCACGTGCCCGTCGGGAGTCACCCGCAGGTTGCTGGGCTTGATGTCGCGGTGCACCTTGCCCGACTCGTGCAGCGCCATCAGCCCGCGCGTCAGCTGCACCAGGCACGAGCGCACCCGCCCCTCGTCGAGGGTGCCCCCCAGCCGCGGCCGCACCCAGCTCTTGGGGTTGTCGGCGGTCGGCAGCGTCGGCGCCGTGTTCAGCGGCAGCGCGGCCACCTTGCTGGTGGGGTCTCGGCCCCAGCCCCACCGCCCCCGGCCGCACGTGGGCCGAGAAGTCGAGCCCGTCGACCAGCCGTATGGTGAAGAACCAGGTGCCGTGCAAGCAGTGCCCAGGTCGTACAGCTCGACCAGGTTGGGGTGCGCCAGGTTCTGCAGCGAGCGGAACTCCTGCTTGAACTCGAAGAGCGTCTCGGGGCTCAAGGTGCGCAGCGTCTTCAGCGCCACCTTGGCCTGCGTCTCGCGGTCGAGCGCCTCGTAGACCACGCCGTTCGAGCCTCTCTCGAGCACCTTGAGAATCTGAAATCGCTCGGTGTCGTTGAACTCCATCGCGCGGACTTGCCTGGGCTGCAGGTTCACTCTGCGCTGGGTCGGGTCGAGTTTCGCCGGTACAACCAGGCGCCGTGTGGGCGGCGAGACGGCTGGGGTCGCGTGCGTCGGAGTGCTGTGGCCCTTCGTGCTCGCCCCCGAGCGACTGCGACACCCCAGCCGTGGTTGTTGTCTCGCCGTCGCCGCCGTCATTCAGCTCACTCCTGCCCCGGGCTTCGGCGGCCGACCTGGCGCGGCTGAAGACGCTGGCCTCGGCGCGGCTGATTCTCATCGTCGCCAACCTGGTGGTGCTGGTGCCGGTGCTCGACTTCGTAGCTCCGCCCCGGCGTTCCCGACCCCCGCGCTGTCGGGTGGACCTTCGTGGAGCGGGCCGCCTTGAGCGCCGGAGCGGTGCTGCGCCCGTGGGCCATTCGAGTGCTGGGGCCTTCTTCACCGGCGTGGAAAGTACTGACCAGCGACGGCAGTCGCCCACCTCGAGCGGGCCCCACCGGCCTTGCGCCACCCCCTCGTCCAGCGCGCGTGCTGCCCGGCTTCACCGGCGAGGCGGTGTTTCTCTTCGCAGCGCGCTCGGCCTCGCGGTTCACCCGGCGCGATGCTGCCGGTCTACTTGTACCGGCTTGGGTCGAAGAGCGCGCGCTCGGTCGCCGCTTTCGGCGGCCGAGTGGGCCGCCTACCGCCGCCGCACCTGGGCGCTGTGCCCGTGGGTGTACTGAGCAGGCGCGAACCCGAAGCCCGCCCCACTTTGGGGCAACCGCTTCCGTGAGGTCGGCCGGCTGGCCCGAGGGTCGTCGACTCGACCGCCTCGAAGCCGAAGCGGTTCTTTCGGCCGATGTACGCCTGCATCCCGGCCAACACCTCGGTGAACGAGCGGTCGAGCTCGCGGGTCGATGGGCCACCGACTTTACCCACCTTTGCCGTCGTTGTCGATGATGTCGACGTGGTGAGTCTTGCCCAGCGCTGCGGGCCGCCATCTGCGAGGCGATCTTTGCGCTGGTCGGTGACGTCGTGATCGAACGACCGGTGACGCCCGCGCCCCGCTGCTTGTTCCCGGTCTCGACCCGGTTGAGCACCCGGGTCAACGCGCCGGTCAGCTGGCGCGCCGTGGTGGGCACGGGAACCTCTCATCTCGGCCGTGTCTCACGTCGCCGCTCTTCGAGCCGCGCTGAAACACGCCTTCATGCTCACGACGGTGCTTCTTCGACCGCTCTGCCCCACGCCATGGTGCGTACCCCCAAAAGCGAAAGAATTGTCTGCTGAAGGGTTTCAGCCTGGCTCAATGGTGCCGTCGCAAAGCGCTGCCAACTTTCGCGAGGTGCGCCTGAGCGACGTGTGCTTTCGAGCGACAGCCCCTTCTCTTCCACGCAGCGGCGCAGCGGCGTAGCGCCGCCTGCAGCGACAAGA
>JADJNS010000045.1 GCA_016714225.1 Archangiaceae bacterium | reverse complement strand
CACCGCCGAGGGCGCGGTGCACACCGTGCCGCTGGTCAGCCTCGCACCGCTACGTCACGGGCCCGGTGGAGCTTCGTGAAGATCGACGTAGGGCTTCGAGGCCCAGGTGCTCGAGGGCACGCAGCGGCTGCTCACCACGCCCATCACCATCGCCATCGAGCATGCCCGAGGCCATTTCGGCGCTGCTCGGCTTCGAACCGCAGGCCATGCTCGCGGCACTCACCCGCGCCGGCTTCGAGCTGAACGCGCTCCAGGTCGACGGAAGTCTCTCTCGTTTCGAACCCAGCAATCTCGGTGAACGCGGGTATGTCGACCTGCTCTGCTTGAGGAGTCGTTCATGAAGAAGGCGTTGATCACGGGCATCACCGGTCAAGACGGCTTCGTTTCTCGCCGAGCTGCTGCTCGAGAAGGGGCTACGAGGTGTACGGCGTGATTCGCCGCGCCTCGTCGTTCAACACCGGCCGCATCGACCACGTGTACCAGGACCCGCACGAGCCGAACCTGCGCCTGCGCCTGGTCTACGGAGACCTCTGCGACGGCAGCTCGCTGAACTCGATCATGCGCAGCGCGGAAGCCCGACGAGATTCACAACCTGGGCGCGCAGAGCCACGTGAAGGTCAGCTTCGACGCGCCCGGAGTACACCGGCGACGTCGACGCGCTGGGCACCATTCGGCTGCTCGAGGCGATTCGCGAGGCGGGAATCTCGCCGCGCTTCTACCAGGCGTCGTCGTCAGAGCTGTACGGCAAGGTGCTCGAGACGCCGCAGCGCGAGACCACCCCGTTCTACCCGCGCAGCCCGTACGCCCGCGCCAAGGCGTAGCAGCTTCTACGTGGTGCGCAACTACCGCGAGGCGTTCCGACATGCACGCCTCGAACGGCATCTTGTTCAACCACGAGTCCGAGCGGCGCGGAGAGACCTTCGTCACGCGCAAAGTCACCCGCGCGGTAGCGCGCATCAAGCACGGCCTGCAGAAGAAGCTGTACCTGGGCAACCTCGAAGCGAAGCGCGACTGGGGCTATGCGGAAGGACTACGTCGAGGCGATGTGGGTTGATGCTGCAGCAGCCGAAGGGCGACGACTACGTCATCGCCACCGGCGAGCAGTACTCGGTGAAAGACCTGTGCGAGGCGGCGTTCGGCGAGGTGGGCCTTTCGTGGCGCGAGTACGTCGAGGTCGACCCGAACTACTTCCGGCCGACCGAGGTCGACACGCTGCTGGGCGACTCGTCGAAGGCGCGCAAGGCGCTGGGGTGGAAGCCGAAGGTCGGGTTCAAAGAGCTGGTGAAGCTGATGGTGGCGGCCGACATGGAGGCAGTGGCCCGCGAGAAGTGGGGCACCCACGGCAAGCGCCCGAAGGAGACGGCATGAGCTGGTTCGAGAAGCGGCGGTTCGTGTGACCGGCGGCGTGGGCTTCTGGGCCACGCGGTGGTCGAGAAGCTGAAGGCCCGCGGCGCGAAGCACATCGTGGTGCCGCGCAGCGCGCAGTACGACCTGGTCGACCGCGGGGCCATCAAGCGCCTGTACGACGACGCGAAGCCCGACGTGGTGGTGCACCTCGCGGCGCGGGGTGGGCGGCATCGGCGCGAACCGCGAGAACCCCGGCAAGTTCTTCTACGAGAACCTGATGATGGGCACGCAGCTGATGGACGAGGCGCGCCTGCGCAAGCTCGAGAAGTTCGTCGCCATCGGCACCATCTGCGCGTACCCGAAGTTCGCCGCGATTCCGTTCAAGGAAGACGACATCTGGAGCGGCTACCCCGAGGAGACGAACGCTCCGTACGGGCTGGCGAAGAAGATGATGCTGGTGCAGTCGGCGGCGTACCGCGAGCAGTACGGGCTCAACTCGCTGTTCCTGCTGCCGGTGAATTTGTACGGGCCGAGAGACAACTTCGACCTCGAGACCTCGCACGTGATTCCCGCGCTGGTGCGCAAGTGCCTGGCGGCGAAGAAGGGCGCGAGCGCCACATCACGTGTTGGCGATGGGTCGCCGACCCGCGAGTTCCCTTACGTCGACGACGCGGCCGAGGGTATTCTGCTCGCGACCGAGAAGTACAACGCGTCGGACGCGGTGAACATCGGCGCGGGCATGGAGATCCTGATCGGGCGATCCGTCCCGCTGATCGCCGAGCTCACCGGGTTCAACGGCGAGATTCGGTGGACACCACCAAGCCGAACGGTCAGCCGCGCCGCTGCCTAGACGTGTCGAAGGCCGAGAGAGAGTTCGGCTTCCGCGCGAAGATGGACTTCCGCACCGGTTTGAAGAACACCATCGAGTGGTACCTAATTCACCAAACATAACGACGGTCGGTAGCCTCGTCGTCAAGCGCATTCCACGCCAACCGAGAGCACATACGGGGCGAACTGGTAGACTCACCGCGAGCAGTACCAGCCGTTCGTCACTGGGCGCATCACGCCCACGCGTCCGCGTTGCGAATTTCTGGCGTAGCGAAGGGCTCACCTCAGGGGCGGGCTCGTGCAAATCAGGCAAATGCCTTGCGCCGACTAAATTTGAATTGACGAATCATCTCAACACCCCCTCACCAAGGCCACCACTTGTGCCACACGCCCTTTGCAGTTGATGGCACGGGGAAGGACGCACCGTCGTTCATGGTGGCAATGACATCAATGCGAGACGTGCCTCGCGGCGAACTGGCGCTTGGGCTCCCCGCCAACACGCCCCCGAGAGCAGCAAATTGCGACCAAAGGACCAGAGCGCCACATCCAGTAGACGAACAAGTAGTCTGCCAAAGGTATGAATCCGCCCCACGGACAAACACATCCACCTGACTCATACCCCACGATGCAAGTGCCGGTCGTCCAACTCCTGGAACCAGCCGCTCGCGCCAATTACCAGCCAAGACGAGGATGCCCACCCAGAGGTCGAGCCGGAGGCGTTTCCCGCAGTGTAGTACAAGGCCCCGTCGCTTCCTCGACATTACATCCCTTAAGCCGGCAGCACGCGCGGTCGCTGCGGGTACACCACTAACGGTTACGCCAGCAGGAAGAGCGGGCAGCGCCCACCAATTTCCCCAAGCCCCAGACCACTCTTTGGTGAATAGCTGTCCGCTACTGCCGACCACATAGACGTTAAGATTATTAGTGGCACCAGACGAAATGGCCGGCGACGAGAAGGCACCACCGGCCGGCGCTCCAATCGAACTCTCCCAAGCCCCTTCCCAAGCGCCACCATAAAACGCGCGCTTAAAGACAAGGCGGTTCGCAATCACGACAACGTCGATTCTTGACGTGCTTTGGGACCATGAGATTGCGGCCGGTTTCGCTGGGCGTGAAACCCGTCGGCGCGCCGAGGCTTTCCCACGTGCCCTACACCCCAAGGCCGCCACCGATTTGCCAAATTTTGAGTCAGTGCCCTTGGCAAAAGCACGCAGCGTCGTAGAACCCAAAGAGATAAGCGCTGGGTCTCCAGCTATTGTGACACCGGTCGAAAAACCAATACTCAATGGGGCCGTGGCGCCGACGTCTTGCCCCATTGACTTGAACGGCGCCCAGCCGTTCACGGTTCGGTAGAGTTCAACTGCGGCGGCGCCGTCGCCGGGCGTGATCGCGGGAGAGCCGCCAAACGTCCATGCAGGAAAAACGTCGCTTTCGCATGGAGCAAAAGCATCGTCAGCCACTCCTCGGCGGACAAAACTTCGATCGCCGGCAGGCGGTAAGCCGTAGTTGGCGGTGAGTCCCGAGCCACCTACGGAGGAATAAAGCATCACAGAGTTGAAGTTAAACACACCAAAATCTCCGCCTGGTCGATTGCTTGGGCTCGACCAGGCAGAACCACATTGCGTTACAGTGTCCACGCCACCAGACTGCGGGCTGCCGTCGGAATTTGTAAAGCACTGGAAATTCTGCCCACCATCCAGCAGCCCGCCGTCGATTTGCGCGAGCTGAATATAGCGATTCCGGTCGGCACGCTGCTGGCCGTGTTCAAAACCGATGACGTGACCGAGTTCATGGCGAAGCTGCCCGGCACCGCAATCCCCCGTCCGAAACACGGGCAACGTTGATGCGCGATTTGCGCCGCCGCAGCCTGCTCCGCTAGAAAACACAAGAAACTTCATTTCACTGGAATGCTGAACAAAATCAATCACGCCGCCGCCGACCGTCTGTTCCCAATTCAACATTGCAGCGTTCACCGCCGTTTGCGTTGCCACAGGAACATTCGCATCGAACTCAAACGGAATCTTGCCATTCGCCCAAAGAGGGTCGCCACAGGGGGTTGGGAATACGGTCGGACAAAAGGCTTGGCGCAAGACCCCCGGAGGAGAATTCCAATCTTCCTTCTCATCCAAGCTGCCACAACCACACAACGCACTCGTCAATGGCGACATCCAGCACAACAGCAATCCTATCCGTCGTGTCATATTTTCCCCGTTCCGATTCAGACGCTTCCAGCGCACAGTAACTCAGCGCGGACTGAGAGTTTCTTCCAAGTTGGTGTCGCTCACCGATTTCTTACCCACAAGCGAATCTCCCCGCCCGGCGTGACATACCGGTAGTCGCGCCCGAGCGACGCGTAGTCGTTAGGGCTCAGAGGCGTGCTGGTTGCACAGATGACGACCTCGGCCTCCGCGATGAGGGACTGCGCCATTGGTGCGGTCTTTTCAGGAATCGGGTAGTGCCGCAACCCAGGGGGTAGCAATCCACTTACTGACAGCCCGTCAAGCATATAAAGGCCGTCTGTATATCCCGAGATGCCCATCACCAGCACTTTGTTACCAGGCTCTGGGCGAGGTGGCAGAGTCGGTAGATCGAAAACCGCGATTGATCCGAAGTTGTGGACCTTCTGCCCGCACTGTTCGACGAGCAGTGAGAAGAGAATCTCCTCCTTGAGCGAGTATGAAGTCGGCCGGGCTAACGCGTAGGCCACATGAGTGACGCCGAGTGCCCTCAATCGGTCGTAAACGTCGCGAACCGTGTGAAACTGGCGATAGTCGATTTCACCTTGGAACCCGAACATGTCGAGGAAGACGGGTCGATCGATTCCGAGCGATACGTGGGTATGATGCATCATCAACACCGCGTCTGGGGGCAATGCCTCGCCAATCTTCACGAATTCGCTGCGATAGCTTCTCAGCAGTGCTTTGGCCCGTCCATCGAGAGTGCTGCGCAGCAGAGTAAGGGCTCCGTTCATGCGGTCGTTGCCCGAAACCACTAACGCGCTGGCCCACGCCAGTTGCACGCCGACCAGAGCTGTCACTCCGACTTTCGCAAAAAAACCCAGCTCCCAGCTTCGCACGACGATGGCTGCAGTCACGGCCACCAATAGAGGCGAAAGAATCTGAAGGTTGCGGTCGACCCAAGAGGTTATCGCCCAGAAAAAAAGCCCCGCTAACGCCACCGAAGTTCCGAGCCAAATCCGCCGCGCCTTGCCAAGCACCAGTAGCAGCGGCAGACAAAGGGTAAAGACGGAACCAAAGGTTGGGGCTCCATTCATAAACGAATAGTGAGGCTCGAAAGAGAAGGTGAACACCATCTTGAACCCGATAAGCATGCGCTCAACGAAGGCCGCGGGCGGCTGATAACGCCAGTCAGCCATGATGTTGGCAACCTGTTCAGCGCCACCGGGTACGGTCGGGTGAGTCGCTGTGAAAAGGCTCTGGCCGAGCGGGTAGATCGGGTTCGCGAAAAATACAAGATTGCTGATGAGGTGAGGCAGCAACACGACAAGGGCCGCTGTGGCCGCGGCACCGAGGTGGGCGGTGATCGCGCGCCGCTCACGGGGATCGTGGCGCCACACGAAGAACAGCCAAGCGGCGCGTCCCAAGAGAATTAGCCCGAGCGGTGCCACCAAGTAGAGTGATTGTACCTTCGCCAAGAGCGCTCCTCCGACGAGCCCTCCCCACAACACGCTTGCGCGGCGCTCAAAACATCTCGCGACCATGCCCGTGAGCAGCAGCAACGGCGCCATGAACACCGCTGCAAAATGGTCGGCCGAACCACCAACATTCCCGTCGTAGACAAACACGCCAGGGAACAAGACAAATACGGTCCACGTGGCGCGCACGTTGCGGTCAGCGAGCCAGCGCGCAGCAGCAGCGACGCCTACGAGAGTCCAAACCACCACCAGAACTTCGAGGTGAAGCCCCATCATCCACTTCAGCTGCGGCAGCGCAAGTCCGGGAACCAAAAAGCCCCACGCGTAAACGACGCTGGCCAGATGCGGAACGTTGAGTTGCCAGTCACCCGGAAAGGGGACAATGCGTCCTTCGCGCGCATAGTCCTGCGCGATCACCATGTGAACCCACGTCGCATCGTAGTTGATCGCGTCGGGGGTCATTGCTCCTAGGTAGAGGGCGCCGAGCGCAAGCACTCCGGCGACACGCGCGACGAGCGAAAAGCCCACGAGCGGCGGTGCTGAAAGACCGGCCGTCGGATACTCGCTGCTCCACTCGGCATGAGCGCTGGGCAAACCCACTAACAACATCACGGTCGGCCACAGCACCGCGAAAACGGGTCGCAGTAGGTGTAAAAAACCGAGTCCGTACATCCCAAGTACGAAGATTACTAACCCTACCGGAAAAGCTAGGGCCACCGTTTCGAGTAGTGTGCGCTGCGCCCGTGAGATTAGCCGGCCGACGACGACGCAGCCGACGCTGACGCACGCGGCGCAAAGAAACAGGCTCCAGAACCAAAGCTTCGCGAGTTCAAAAATGAACCAACCCGACAACGGTTGGGTCTGACCGAATGTACGGGCCAAGTACACGGCTCCGCTCAACGCGAAACACCCCGCCGCTCTCGAGAGTGCGAGCACCTCGGCTAAGCGGTCCGCGCATCAGGCGTAACCCGGGAGCAACGGGAAGCGAAAGCGGCACCAGACCGAATATGCGGCCACGAGCCACAACGCCGCGATGAGAATCACGAACAACGGCCAAGTGGCTCGTCGATTGAGGGTCCACGCAGCGGCGAGACCAGCCACACCGAACAGGGGCGCCATGCCAAACTGGAGGTACGACGATTTGATGACGCCCATCCAGTCGAAAGGGTGCGTCGTCGCGAAATATACGCCCGAAGCGAACGCGAGGGCGGGAAATGCGAGCAGGCCGACCCAGGCCGGTTGGCGCCGTTGCACCGCGAGTACGGCGCACCAACACCAAGCAACGAGTACCGCGAAGGAGAGGATGGTTCCGCCCGCGATCGACATACGAGACACGGTCATGACGTCGGAAGACATCTCGGCGCCGTTGATCTCAGAATCTGCGCGGTCTCCAGGGCCGAGGCCGGAAAATCGAACGTTCCAATAGTCAACGAAGGTCGAGGCGACGGCAACAGTGGAGAAGTGCGCGTCCTCGCCGACGCCCACAGGCACGTAGGGGAACTGAAAAATTCTCGGGGACCAACCAAACACGAAGTCTCCGGGCCTTCGCGCGAAGTATGACTTGTTGACAATCGACGCCATCGCGGCGCTCTCGTCTGGCCGAAAGTCGAAACTGCTGACAAAGGGCTTGCTGTAATCGCGAATGTTTCGCACGAAGTACCAGCCCGAGATTAGGAGCGGCACGACGACTACCGCCGACCAAGGCAACGCACGGACGATGCGAGCGCGCAGACTGGCCGCGGGCGTCGCCAGTTCGAACAACGCAGCGACACCGATGGCTGACATACAAATGAGTGCGGAGATTTTTGAGAGCATCTGCAGGCCCAGTAAACCGCCCAGCAGGATGGCGATGTACCAGCGCGCGCGACCGCTTCGCTCGACGACCTTGGGTAGGACAACCACTGTTGCCGTCGCGAACAGGGTGCTGACAATCTCATTTGTCAGCATCCCGTCCATATGAATGTTAACGGGAAGCACGACCGCGAGGGCCAGCCCGAACCGGCGCGCGGCAGTGCCGTCGAGGTACAGCTCCAACCCAAGCCAGGTAATCGCAAGCTTGAGAATGCCGAACGCGATGCCCATCCACTGAACGGCGAACTGGTCAAAACCCAGGCGGAGCACCAGACCACCAGCACGTAATAGAGCGGCGGGTGGTACGCGCAGTACAAGTCGGTAGCCGCGGGCAGCGTTGTGTGCGTGTTCCACCACTCGATCACCGCCCAGTGACGGCGCGCGTCGTACCCCCACAATGGCTGAAAACTGAAATGCATCGAGAGCCGCAACCCGACGCCGACAGCGAAGAGGCCCAATTCAGGAGTGCGTTTCGTCACCCACGAACACACGCGACTCACCGGAGCACCTGCACGCTCACCAGATGGAAAGCGGTCTTGCGAGGGATCCGAAGCCGTACGTAGCGCGCAGTCTGCGACGCAAACTTCGCCGACCAGAGTGAGAAAACCTGGTCGTGTCTCGCTACCTCGCGCCACTTCTTCGCGTCCTCGCTCAGTTCGACCACCAGTGGCCGCGCGCGTTCGGCGCAGCAGTCGGTTCGATTGGCCACCCGCACTTCAGAAAACGTGCGCAGCTCTTTCAAGTCGAGCTCGATCCACGGGCCGTCTTCTTCCTGGGTGTGAAAAAAGATGTCGGTGCGCGCCGACGCGCAGTTGTGCTCCGCGGGTTGGCAAACGGCGAAGGTCGAACTGGTGCGCCAGATGGCGTTGCGGGCCAGATCTCGGTGCAGCGCAGCTCGCGCGTTGGCGACGGCGGCGAGGCCCACCAACGCTCCCAGCGTCACGCCGATCATGAGCGACCGCTGGCGCTCTAACGATGCCTGCTGGGCATTTGTTGGTGCCTCCATTCCCTGGCCGCGTATGTAGCTGAAGGTGGCCCGGTTCGTCGCGATCTCAGCCGCGCTGGTGCTCGCGATCAGCGTCCCAGGCGTAGAAAGCCGACTGTCGTTCCCGGCGGGCTCCAGTCGGGGTAGGTCGAGATGAAGGCAGCCTTCCCGCCCCCCACGTGCGCCACGAGCCATGAATCGACCTGCGCCGTTCCTCGGTTGGCGATGCGCTGAGTCCCTCCGTCGAAGTCGACGAGCAGATCGTAGCTTCGCCAACCTCCGAACCCGTCGTGGTCACTGCAGACCCAATCGCGATGAACCAACCTCCGTGATGAGTCTCTGCCCTGAGAGCGCCGCGTCGGCAGGCCTCAGACAGACAATCGAGGACCCGAGCATGGGACATCTACCCTCAAAGCGTGGCTGCGCTGCACGCCGAGTGACAAGCCCCCTGCCCTGCGGTACTCGCGCACGTCCGTGCGCCCTGCTCCTCTCCGTGCCGCCTCTGCCGGTCGCTACCGCACGGAGTTGCCGGGTTCGGGCGACGGGGCGGTAGTCGATGACTGAACCCGCTCCCGCGCGTTTCCGCCCTGCCTGGCTCTGGGCATTCTTGGGCGCGGCCACGGCCTTCTGGGTGCTGCGCGTGCACTACTGGAGCATCACCCACGAAGTGCCCTTCTCCGACATGTTCGACTTCGAGGCGATCGCGCTCAGAGTCCTCGACCGCGGCGACTTCGGGCACGGCGACTTCTGGCTCAGCTATCGGCCTCCGATGCTCCCGTTGGTGCGCGCCGGAGTGATGGCCATGATCGGCCGCGATCAAGATCTCGTCGGCTGGAGATGGGTGCTCGCGATGCTCACCTTCTCCACCCTGTGCTGGCTGTGCTTCGAAGTCTTCTTCCTCACCCGGCGAGCCTGGCTTGCGTTCGGAATCATGGCGATGGTCGCCCTCTCGAAGTCGTCGATCTTCTGGAGCCTGAAGATCGCCTCGGAGGGGCTGGCAGAGGCCGCCGTCTACCTGGCGATCGCCGCGACACTGCTCGCCGAACGCCTCGGTCAGCGGTGGCCGTACGTGCTGACCGGGTTCAGCTACGCGGTCGCCCTGCTCACCCGTCCGGTCTACGTCGTCATCGCCGCCGTGGTGGCACCTCTGTTGCTGCTGCGCGAGCTGGTGCGAAGACGACAGACCCGAGGGCCATTCACTCGAGCGCTCGTGATTCCTGCGCTGGTCTACCTCGGCATCGCGCTGGGCTGGGCGCCCTGGCTGGGGCGCTCGCTCTGGCTCTACGGGCACGTGGTGCCACTCACCACGCAGGGCCCGTACTCGACGATGTGGGAGTACGGCACGTTCACCGTCACCATCGACGGTCAGCCGGTGACCACCAACACCTTCCAGCTGCAAGCCGACGCTCCGAAGAACTTCCGCAACGACTACGAATCGTCTCAGTACGCCGGTCGCGTGCTGAGCGCCTGGGTCAGGGCGAACTGGGTCGACCTGCTGAAACGCATTCTCAACCGCATTCCCCAGGTGGTGCTCGACCGCAGCGAGGCCCTCTCCCAAGTGCCGCGCGAGACCCTCTTCCCAGGCTCACGTCTCGAGCGGCTGCTCTTCGACAAGAGCCTCTTCGTCGTGGTGACGGGAGTGCTCGGCATGTTGCTGCTGAGCTGGAGGTTCCGCCCGCTCACCATCGTGCCCGTCATCTGCCTGGGCTCGTGGGCGCTGAGCGTGGTCGCTCTCGGCCTCGGTCGAATGATCGAGCCGGTCTTGCCGATGTTGCTGGCCGGAAACCTGGGCTGGCTTCTGGTCCCCGGGTTGGTGCTCGCGAAGTTCCGCGGCCGAAGCAACGCATCGGCTGCGACCTCGAGCGCGTGAAAATGGGGCGGCGCGGCCGCGATTGACTTGTCGAGACAGCGGCAGCTACGTCGCACGCCGTGCACCAGAGCTCGATCGAGAGAATGCTCGCGTTCAAGCGCCGCCACCTCGACCCGCTCGGTGCCGGCCACCGTCGCATTCTCGACCTCGGCAGCCAGGACGTGAACGGCTCGTACCGCCCGGTCTTCGCCAGCACCGGGTGGGAATACGTCGGAGCCGACATGGCCGCGGGGCCGGGCGTAAACCTGGTGCTCGAGAAGCCCTACCGCTGGTCGCAGGTGAAAGACGAGTCGTTCGACGTGGTCATCTCGGGCCAGGCCTTCGAGCACATCGAGTTCTTCTGGGTGACCATGCTCGAGGTCGCCCGTGTGCTGGCCCCCGGTGGGCTGTGCTGCATCGTCGCGCCCTCGGGCGGCTTCGAGCACCGCTACCCGGTCGACTGCTGGCGCTTCTACCGCGACGGCTTCGAAGCACTGTCGCGCTGGGCGCGCCTCGAATGCCTCGAGTCGTCGACCGACTGGGAGAGCAAGGGCTTCCCCAACGACGGCAGCTCGGACTGGAAGGACTCGGTGCTCATCTGCCGAAAGCCGCCGTACAACACCTTCAGGTCTTCGGTGTTGCGCCCTTCGAACCAGTCGTTGAACAGCCGAACCACCGCGAGGTGATCGAGGCAATCGTCGAGCGGCGAGAAGCTGTTGATCACGTCTTGAGCCAGACCGCGCGCATCGAGCAACACTTCCCGAATCGGCACGGTGAAGCCCATCTTGGGCCGGTTCATCACCCCGTCGGGCAGCTTCCCGTTCATCAGCTTGCGCAGCAGGAACTTGGTCTTCTTCTCGGGGGTCAACTTCAAGGCCGACGGCACCGTGGTCAGCCAGCTCATCAGCCGCGAGTCGAGAAACGGGAAGCGGCCTTCCAGTGATTGGGCCATGAGAATCTTGTCGGCCTTCATCATCAGGTTGTCGGGCAACCAGGTCTTCTGGTCGTAGGCCAGCATCGACGAGAGCAGGTCAGGAGCACCGCTGAAGTACGGCAGAAACCGATCGCCACGCTCGTCTTGCGGCCCGAGCATCAAGCGCGGGTTGTCGGTGAAGTAGCTGCTCTCGCGCAGAAACCGATCCAACCCGGTGGCGTCTCGCGAGACACCCGAGGTGAGCACCCGGTCGTACTGCCAGTACCCGCCCATCATCTCGTCCGCGCCCTCACCCGAGAGCACCACGGTGACGTGGCGTCGAATCTCTTCGGCCAGCTTGTAGAGCGGGATGCACGCGGGGTCGGCGATCGGCTCGTCGATCGCCGCGATGTCGCGCTCGAGGTACGGAATGAACTCGGACTTGGAGAGCACCAGCTCGCGGTAGTCGAGCCCATATGCCTTCGCGATCTGCCGCGAGTACTCGAACTCGTTGACGCTCTCGAAGCCGATGCTGAACGCCTTCAGCCGTACGCCTTCATCGTTCAAGAACCAGGCGACAGTGCTCGAATCGATGCCGCCGCTGAGCAGCACTCCGATCGGCACCTCGCCCATCAGCTGCCCACGAATCGAGCGGCGCAACATCTGCTCCAGCTGCTCGACTGCCTCGTCGACACCGATCGGCGTCGGCACGAACGTCGGCAGCTCCCAGTACGCTTCGGTGCGAATCGAGCTGCCGCGAATCACCACCATGTGCCCGGGGGGAACCTTGCGCACCTGCTTGAACAGGGTGAGCGGCGCGCGAATGTATCGGTACACGAGGTAGTCGCGCACGCCGTCAGCATCGATGCTCATCGGCAGCCCGGTCGCCTGCAGCCCCCGCACCTCGGAGCAGAACGCGAGCCGCTCGCCGTCTTCGTACACGTACAGCGGCTTGATGCCGATCTTGTCGCGCACCAGCCAGGTCTGCTCGCCGTTCCACAGGCAGAACGCGAACATGCCCTCGAGGCGCGCGAACCCCGCGGTGCCCTCGGCCTCGAAGAGGTGAACGATCACCTCGCCGTCGGTCTTGGTCTTGAACACGTGGCCGCGCGCGGTGAGCTCGTCGCGCAGCTCGGCGTGGTTGTAGATCTCTCCGTTGAAGACCACGCCCAGCGACCCGTCTTCGTTGTAGAGCGGCTGGTCGCCACCCGCGATGTCGACGATCGCCAGCCGCACGTTGAAGAACTGCCGGGCCACGTCGGGCGACACGAACGCCGAGCCGTTCGGGCCGCGGTGCCGAATCGCCTGCTCCATCGAGCTCAGCCACCCCTCGGGGGCGGCCCTGCGACCGTGACGATTGATGACTCCGCCGATTCCACATGGGTCAGCCCACCACCTTCGAGATCAGCTCGCGCCACTGGCCGAGGTACCGATCGATGTGGAACTCTCGAATCGCCGTCTCGCGCCCCGCTGCGCCGAGCTTGCGCGCCGCCTCGGGGTTCGCGAGCAGGTACTTCATTCGCTCGCGAATCTCGCCCGCATCGCCCGAGACGAACCCGTTCACGCCGTCGCGAATGAAGCGATCGGCGTCGTGGTTCGGCGTGGTCACCATCGCCAGCCCGCACAGCATCGCCTCGGCCCGGCTGCGCGGCATCGGAGAGAGCAGCGTGGGGTTGAAGAACACCGAGTACTCGCGCAGCACGTCGACGTAGTTGCGGAAGCGGTGGTAGCCGTAGTCGTTGCCCGAGCCGACTGCGACCGGCGGCGCCGGCACCTTGATCGCGCCCTGCACTCCGTCGCCCAGCACCGCGCACTCGACGCCCTCGGTGGCCGCCTTGAACAGGTAGTAGCCGCAGTAGTGCGGGCGCCGCGCGATGCCGGGGCAGGCCGTAAGGGCCCCGCCGCGCGCGGTGGTGAGCGGGTACTCGGCCGGGTCGAAGCCGTGCCAGATCACCCGGCTGTCGCGGAACTGCCACTCGGCCTGCGCCTGGTGGCTGTTGCAGACGACCGGAATGTCGCCGACGAAGTCGACGATTCGCTTTCGCTCGGGCTCGTTGGTGGCGACCACCAGGTCGGGGCGCTCGTGCCGGTGGTCGAATGCGCCGTGAAACGGCACGCTGCCATGGCACAGCGCGATGGTGGGTATGCGCAGGCTCTGCCGCAGCTCGCAGAACAAGTCTCCCCAGTCGCTGGCGAGCACCCCGTTCGCCAGCGCCGGGTTCACGCACGACTCGTCAAACGGGAGAATCGCCAGGTCGAAGTCGTTGAGGTTGAGCGCCGCGCGATCGACGAACCGCGCGTTGGGGCGCAGCGGGCGTGACTTGAAGTCCCACTCGCGGCTCATGCTGGGCGCGCCCATCATCAGCGTGAAGTCGTGCGGCAGCTTGAACAGCTCGTACTGGTGAGCGCAGTGCCAGCGGTAGGTCAGAATGCGAAGCCGCCGGCTGCTGCTGCGCACCGTGCGCCGCGCAGGCCGCGCCGCCTCGGTCACCCAACCGAGCTCCGGCCGCCGCGCGACGAGCGCCTCCACCGGGTCGGCCGGCGGCGTCGACGAGGTCGCGCTGTTGGCCTCGGGCGCGAAGACCACCCGCGCGCCGGTGTGAAAGAGCCGCAGGCCGGCCTCGATGGCGTCGAGCTCGTCGCCGAGCGACGGGGCCACCGGGCGACGCACCGAGTAGGCGCCGGTGCCGAAGTTCACGAAGCTGCCCGGCGTGAGGGGGTCGATGAGCGGCTCGGCCGGCGAGCCCGAGGCCGTCGCCGGCAGCGGGCAGGTCACCGCATCGGTGCGCTCATTCGCCAGATAGGCGCGCACGTGCGCCTCGAGAAAGCCGGGCGCCAACACCCGCTCACCGTCGACGACCACCACGATGTCGCCTCGGGCCGCCGCAGTGGCCTCCGAGAGGCGGCGGTACGTGCCTCGCAGCCAGTCGAACTTCCGCCGGGCGGGCTGAAGCTCGAGGTCGAGCGCTGCACCAGACGAGGCGTCGACCACGAGCGTCTCGTAAGCGGCGGGAAACCCCTGCGTGGCGATGGAGAGCAGCAGCGCAGAGATCGACTCGGCACGGGGTCGCGCCACGACCACGCTGAGGGTCGGAAAGAAGAGGTTCTCACCCGGCTGCGAAGAGCTGAGCCAGGCCAGCGCGCGCACCAGCTCACGGTTGAAGGCCACCTGCGCGCGGAACACCTCGTTCCACAGCGGGCGGGTGGCGCGGAGCACCGAGTCCGTCGCCTGGGCCTTCAGCGGGTCGACCTGGGCCTCGAGGGCGCGCAACCCCGCCTCACCCGGACGCAGCCGGCCCAGCGCCAGGTCGACCACGCACTCGATGGCCAGGCGATTGAACTCGCGCTGCGCGTCGAGCGGCGCCTTGAGCACCGGCCCGACGACTCCCAGCCAGGTGCTCTTCGAGAGCGACACCGCGTTGCCGACCAGGCTGGGGCGGTGCGAGCGCACCGACCACCGGCCGGGGTCGGAGCTGGGCTGGAGCGCGGTGCGAATCAGGTCAGCCGCGCCGCTGTGCGCCGACACCGCCGACCGCGTCAGCTGGGTGAGCGCCCGAACCACCGCGAAGTTGAACTCGCGCTGGGGCCTCAAGGTCTCGAGGTGCATCGGGCGCAAGCCGCGCACGAAGATGCGCTTCGCCGCGGTCACCCCTCGACCGGGCAGGCCGCGGTGCGAGGCGGGCACTTCGAAGCGGAAGGTGTCGGCCGATCGCTCGAGCTCGGTCAGCGGGTCGTTCATGACGACACGACTCGCGGCGTGGCGAGCTGGGCGTGGCCCTGAAACCAGCGCTCGAGCTCGACCAGCGTCTGGTCGACCTCGATGGCGAGCTGCTGGGGAGAGTACCTGCGGGTCACGTCGCGGTGCGCGGCCTCGCCGATCGACGCACGCAGCGCGGCGTCAGACACCAGCCGCTCGAGCGCCTCACGCCACTCGTCGGTGGTGCGAGCGATGAGCCCCGTCTCGCCGTGCCGAATCGCCTCGCGGTACGCCAGCACCGGCGACGCGATGGTCGGCCGCTTCACCAGGGCCGCCTCGGTGAACTTGATCTCGCTCTTCGCCTGGCAGAACTCCTGGTCGGCCTCGAGCGGCGCGATGTTGATGTCGAACTCGCCCAACACCCGCGGCAGGCTCTTCCACGACACCGAAGGCACCGAGATGACCCGATCGCCGAACTTCTGAAACTCGGCGCCCACCGAGAGGTACCCGATCACCCGCAGCTCGGTGTTGGGGTACTTCTCCAACACCTCGAGCAGCGCAGGCGCGGCCACCGCGAAGTCGCGCTGGTGGGTGGGCGTACCGCTGGCGTAGCCGATCACCACCCGCCTGCCGCGCTTGATGCTCGAACGGCCCGAGACCGCGGAATCGGCCACGGTGCGCATCTCTTCGCTGAAGCCGTTGCGAATGACGAACGCCCGCTTGCCGAACGCCTCGAGCCGCTGCTTGAGGAAGCTGGTGGAGCAGAAGGCGGCGTCGCACCGGCCGAGGGTGGCGCGGTAGCGCTCGACGTCGTCGGGGCCGAGCCGTGACCTGAGGCCCACCCGCTCGAAGAACGTCGGGTAGGCGTCTTCGAAGATCAGATCGTCGGTCTCGAAGATCGCGGTGCGGCCGGTCGCCTTGAGCAGGTCGAGCAGCGCCGAGATGTGGCCCGACATCGGCACCCGGTGCAGCACCACCACGTCGTAGGGCTCGAGGGTCTCTTCCAGCCCCGCGCCCTGCAGCTCGAGCGACTCGGCAGCGAGCTTGCGGGTGGCGCGCCCGCTGGCGCGCACGAACTCGAGCACGTGGTCGCAGCGATAGCGCTGGGTGTCGCCGGTCACGCCCGAGACGAACAACACCCCGCCGGCCGCCCGAGCGCGAGGCCGCTTCGCCGGCACCGGAGCAGGCCGCATCGCTCGGCCGCCCAGCAGGTCGTCGAGCGTGTCGCGCCAGTCGGAGAGGAAGCGATCGATGTGGAACACGTCCATCGCGGTGCGCCGCCCCGCGATGCCCATGCGCGCCGCCGCCGCCGGGCGATCGGCGAGGTAGTCGAGCTTCTCGCGCAGCTCTTCGGGCGAGTTGCTGTAGAAGCCGTCGACGCCGTTGGTGATGAAGCGGTCGACGTCGTGGTTGTCGGCGGTGATGATCGCGAGCCCCTCCATCATCGCCTCGCCGCGGGTGCGGGGCATCGGCGAGGTGCGGGTGGGGTTGAAGAAGATCGAGTACTGGCTGAGAAACCGAACGTAGCCGTCGAACTTCGCCTTGGCGTAGTCGTTGGGGTCGGCGAAAGCCTCGCGCGAGACCGGCGGAGCCGACACCCGATTGGGCATGTCGTCACCGAGGTAGTCGCAGCGCGCCTTCAGCGAGTCGGTGACCTGATGAAACAGCTCGAGCCCGCGGTAGTGCGGACGCTGCTTCATGTTGCCGACCGCGGCGATGATGCCGCGGTTTCGCTGCGCAGGCGGGTAGTCGGCCGGGTCGAAGCCGTGCCAGATCACCTTCGAGTTCTTGAAGCCCCACTCGCGGTGCGCCTGGTGCGAGTTGCAGATCACCGGCACGTCGCCGAGCGCGTCGACCATGCGGCGCCGCTCGGTCTCGATGATCTTGAGGAGATCGGGCTGGTCGTAGCTGCCGTCGTAGGCGCCGTGGAAGATCGGCGTGCCGTGGCAGATGGCGATCTTCGGGCCATTGAAGTGCTTCAGCAGGTGCTGAAAGTTCAGGCCCCAGTCGGGGGTGAGGTGGCCCTTGGCGAGCTCGGGGCGCAGGCAGAACTCGTCGAAGTGGAGCAGGCAGAGGTCGTAGTCGTCGAACCGCACCGACTCGAGGTCGACCATCTTCGCGTTCGGGCGCAGCGGCCTCGAGTCGTAGCCCCAGGTGCGGGTCATCAGCGTCGGCCCGCGCACCAGCGTGAACTCGTGGGGCATGCGGTACAGCTCGTACTGGTGACCGCAGTGCCAGCGGTAGGTGAGCACCCTCAAGGGGCGCGCCTGCGCCGGTCGGGCGGCAAGCTCGCGCACCGGGTCGAGGCCGAACAGGGCACGCAGCGCGCGCGCGTCGCGATTCGCCGAGTGCCCGGTAGCGCGCAGCCAGTTGTCGATCGCCTTGAAGGTGTCGAGCGTCCACTTGCGGGCCACCGTGTGCAGGTCGGGGTGCTTCTCGTGCAGCTTGCGGAAGTTGCGAACCGAGCGAACCGCCTTCTCGTTCTCGGGTACCGCCGAGGGGTGCGACTTGTGCACCGCCCACGCCGCGGGCGTGAACCGCACCGACCGGCCGCGCCGGTACATGCGGTAGCCCATGTCGAGGTCTTCCCAACCGAAGCCGGCTGACGGGTGCACCCGGTAGGTGAAGTCTTCGTCGAACAGCGGCGCCTCGATGGCGGTGCGCTTGATCGAGAAGTTACGGGTGATGCAGTTGAGAAACGAGTCGCGATTCTCGGGGTCCTGCAGCGCCATGTCGGCGAGCGCCCGCTCGGGGCTCGCCTCGTACTCGGCCATCACCTGCGAAATCTGCCGGTCGCCCGACTCGATGTTGAACGGCCCGACCACGATGTCGCTGCCGAGCGTGGCATGCGCGGCGAGGTGGGCTTCGACGAAGCCGCGGTTGACGATGTTGTCGGCGTCCATCACCGCGACCACGTCGCCGGTGCAGAGCTGAATGCCCGCGTTGCGCGAGGCGCAGTTGCCCAGATTGTCGCGGTGCTCGACCAGCCTCACCGCCACGTTGGCAGGCGCCGACGCCGACAACGCGCGAATCAGCTCGGGCGAGCCATCGGTCGACGCGTCGTCGACGAGCACCAGCTCGATGCCGCCGGAATAGCTCTGCGCGTAGAACGCGCCCAGAAACGCCTCGAGGCTGTCAGCCTTGTTGTAGACCGCGCTGACCACCGAGAACTTCGGCGTGCCCTCGGTGACCTGAACCGCAGCCGGAGCCGGCGGCGAGTCGCCGCGCCTGAGGCGGTTGAGCTGAAAGCGCAGGTACTCGTCGGTCTTGCTGACCATGCCCCGAGCGCCGGTGCTGGCGAGCACGCGCGCAGCGCGCAGCGGCAACGGCGCCCGATTGGGGTGGCTGCGTGCCTCGAGCCAGCGCAGGTAGCCCTCGGTCTTGCGCACGAAGCCTCGAGGCCCTTCGGTGAATGCCACCCGCAGCGCCCGGGCGGGCAGCGCTGCGCGCCCCTTCTGCTCGACGGTTTCCTGAAGCGCGGCGAGGCGCCGGGTGACGTCTCCCGTCGCGCGCTCGACGCCGGCGAGCAGCTCTTGCTGGGCCGCCCGGCCGGCGGCGGCATGTTTCTCGAGCCGGTCGAGCATCGTTCGCTGCGTCTTGCGCAGGTCGGAGATCTCGCGCTCGCGCTGCTGGACCACGGCGCGCACCGCCTCGACCTGCCGCTCGGCGATGCCCAGCGACTTCTCGAGCGACGCCACCTGCTCGCGCTCGTTGCCCACCAGGCGATCGAACTGCCCGAGCGTGAAATAGAACGACGCGACCGCGGCCTTGGTCGCCGCGTCCATCGCCAGCAGCCGCCCGAGCTCGGGGTTCACCTTGGGGCCCACGGCGACCACGCCGAGGCCGTGACCGAACTCGAACGAGAACGACGCGTAGCGCCCGCGCAGCTCGTCCCACAGGCGCCACACCCCGAACGAGCGCTCACGAACGTTGATGTCGTGAAGCATCACCACGGCGCTCGAGGTGAGCTTGGGAAGCCACGACTCGAAGTCGTGCTTCACCGCTTCGTAGGTGTGCAGCCCGTCGATGTGCAGCAGGTCGATGGTGTGATCTGCGAAGTGCTGCAGCGCCTCGTCGAAGGTGCTCTGCACCAGGCGCGAGAACCGCCCATAGCGCGGGTCGTGGTGCGCGCGCAGGTCCTCCAGAATCTCCGAGCCATACAGACCGGCATGCTCATCGCCCCGCCAGGTGTCGACCGCGTAGCAGCGGGTGTTGAGACCGAGCTCCTCGACCGCCTGGCAGAAGGCGGTGTACGAGGTGCCCGCGTGAGTCCCCAGCTCGACCAGGGTTCCCGGGCGAAGCACGTCGATCATCGTGAACGCGAAGGGAACGTGCTCGTGCCACGCGGTGGTAGTGAGCCGCCGGGGGAGCATGAAACAGATGGGATGTGAGAGCGGGTTGAAGTGACCCGAAACTTCCATGGCGGCGGTGCTGATAGCCCAGCACCCCAGAGGGGTAAAGAGCAGGAGGCACCATGAGCAACTCGCCACTTCAGGACCTTCGCTATCGCATCTCGGAGCCCTACTTGCGGGGCCGCGGCATCGAGCTCGGCGCCGGCACCTCGCCGCAGCGGGTGCCCGACGCCGTCACGGTCGAGCAGTTCGACAAGCGCACCGTCGCCGAGCTGGCCGCGTATTTTCAGGCGAGGCCGAACCGCTTCAACCCACCCGCTCGCTCGAAGAGCTGCCCCAGCGTTTCCCCGAAGGGGCCGACTTTCTCATCGCGCACCACGTGCTCGAGCACTGCTCGAACCCCATCGGCGCGCTGGCGCAGTGGCACACCTACGTACGCAACGCGGGCACGGTGGTGGTGAGCCTGCCGCACGTGGACCACTGCCCCGACAAGGGGCGGCACGTGCCCTCGCTCGACCACCTGCTGATGGACCACCTGCTCGATCGCGGAGATGACACGTTCGAGTCGCGCGAGCACATCTACTCGTTCGTGATGGGGTGGTGCGACGACGGCTTCGCCAAGGGCATCGACAAGTGGGCGATGGCGAAGCAGGCCCACCTGTGCGCGAGCTCACCGGGCAACGACCTGCACTGGCACGCGTATCGGCCCGAGCTGGTGCTGAGCCTGATCGAGGCCGCGGCGATGTTCAGCGGGTGCCGCGCGACGATTCGGGCCAGCGGCCACCCCGACGCGACCGGCGATCAGCTCCGCACCGAGTCGGAGATCATCTTCGTCTACACCCTCGAGCGCATGCCGGCCCACCTTCGCGCGCCCGCACCGGCGACGACGGCCGCGGTGGTGAAGTCGGTGGAGCAGAAGCTCGAGCGGGCGCTCCGGCTGGTTCAGCGGGCGACCACCCGCGGCGAGTCGATCGGTTCCTGACCCGCGTCGCTTGACCTCACGGGCGGGGTCAGGCACTCCCACGGCATGAACGTGCTCGTGACGGGGGGCTGCGGCTTCATCGGCTCCAACCTGGTGAAGTATCTGCGCAAGCAGCGCCCGCAGTGGAAGATCGTCAACTTCGACAAGCTGACCTACGCGGGCAACCTCGAGAACCTGAAGGACCTCGAGGGCGACGCGCAGCACGTCTTCGTCAAAGGCGACGTGAACAACCGCGAGCACGTCGAGCACGTGCTGCGCCAGCACGGCATCGAGGCGGTGATGCACCTCGCCGCCGAGAGCCACGTCGATCGCAGCATTCTGGGCCCCGAGGCCTTCACCGTCACCAACGTGCTGGGCACCCAGGTGCTGCTCGAGGCCTCGCGCGCGGTGGGGCTCAAGCGCTTCCTGATGGTCTCGACCGACGAGGTCTACGGCTCGCTCGGGCCGACCGGCGCGTTCACCGAAGAGAGCCCGCTGCAGCCGTCGTCGCCCTACTCGGCCTCGAAGACCGCCGCCGACCTGCTCGCGCTCGCCTATGCCCACACCTTCGGGCTCGACGTGGTGGTCACCCGCTGCTCGAACAACTACGGCCGGTACCAGTTCCCCGAGAAGCTGATTCCCCTCATGGTGGTGAACTGCCTGCACGACAAGCCGCTGCCCGTCTACGGCGACGGCGCACAGATTCGCGACTGGCTGCACGTCGAAGACCACTGCTCGGCGCTGCTGCTCGCGCTCGAGCGCGGCAAGAAGGGCCAGACCTACAACATCGGCGGCGGCGCCGAGCGCAAGAACATCGACATCGTGAAGGGCATCTTGAAGCGCACCGGCAAGCCCGAGACGCTCATCAAGTACGTGCAAGACCGGCCCGGCCACGACCGCCGCTACGCCATCGACCCCACCAAGACCAAGCGCGAGCTCGGCTGGGCCCCGGCGCACACCTTCGAGCAGGGCCTCGACGACACCGTCACCTGGTACCTCGAGAACCGCACCTGGTGGGAGCGCGTCACCTCGGGCGCCTACCGCCAGTACTTCGACAGCCAGTACAAGCAGCGCCTGTCGAGCGCCGCCTGAGGCTCACGCGCTGGGCGGCTCGAGCGTCCAGTCGGGGTGGCTGCTCTTCGCCACCCCCTGGCTCGCGTTCAGCTCGAGGTCGGCGCGCAGCTCTTGAACCGGCTGCGGCGCGGGAGGGAAGGCCTGCACCAGCACCTGGTACTTGCCCGGCGCGAACGCCTGGTGCTCGACCGTGAGCCTGGCGCGCGCCTGCCCGCTCGACTGCACGCTCGCGGGCAGTGTCGACGCGAAGAGCACCCGACCGTGGGAGTCGCTGATCTGAGCGACCAGCTCGAACGACGTCGACGACGACACCTTGAATGACACCTGCAGCTCGAGGCGACCGCTCACCGGCAGCACCTTCAGCTCGGTCAGCTGCACCGTCGACTGAGGTACTGCCGCCACCGCCGGCAGCTCGATGCCCGGAGCGCGCAGCGCAGAGGTCTCCGCCGGCCCCTCTTCGGCTGCAGTGACCGCGGCCCGGTAGCGCTCGACCACCTGACCCGGCTCGCCTTCCTCACGAACCCGGCCACCGTCTATCCACACCGCGTGGTCGCACCAGCTCTTCACCGTGCCGAGGTCGTGCGTGACCAGCACGATGGTCTTCCCCGACTGCTTGAAGTCCTTCATTCGCTTCATCGACTTGCGGCCGAAGTGCTCGTCACCCACCGCGAGAATCTCGTCGATGATCAGAATGTCGGGGTCGACGTGCGTCGCCACCGCGAACGCGAGCCGCATGAACATGCCGCTCGAGTACGTGCGCACCGGCTCGTCGATGAACTCACCCAGCTCGGCGAAGTCGATGATCTCTTGCATGCGCGCCTTCACCTGCCCGCGCGTCATGCCGAGAATGATGCCGTTGATGAGAATGTTCTCGCGGCCGCTGAAGTCGGGGTGAAAGCCTGCGCCCAGGTCGAGCAGCGCCGAGATGCGGCCGTTCACCTTCACCGTGCCGCTCGAAGGGCCGTAGATGCCGGTGATGAGCTTGAGCAGGGTGCTCTTGCCCGAGCCGTTGCGCCCGATGATGCCGACCGTCTTGCCCTTCGGAACCACCAGGTCGACGTGCTTCAGCGCCTCGATGAACTCGAGCTTCTCGCCGACGGTGCGCTCGCCCTTGAGCACGCGCAAGAGCTCGGTCTTGAAGGTGGTGTACTCGCGCCGGGTCTTGGTCTTGCGAAAGTGCTTCGCGACTCCGGCGAGCACGATGGCGGCATCAGGGGTGGACATCGAACGGTCGCTTTGCTCTATGGCCCGGTCTCCCAGGCCATGCAAGCCACCACGAGACTCGTCGTCACCGGAGCCAATGGGCTCGTCGGCTCAAGCCTCTGCTCCCTGCTCGCTGCGCGCGGCCACGACGTCACCGGCCTGTCCCGCGGCGCCTCGCGCATTCCCGGTAAATTCGTCTCGGTCGAGCTCACCGACGCCGCCGCGGTCAAGCGCACCCTCGAAGAGCTCAAGCCCGAAGCCGTCATCAACCCCGCCTCGATGACCGACGTCGACGGCTGCGAGAAGGACCCGTCGGGCGCGTACGCCGCCAACTGCAGCGCCGCCGCCACGCTCGCGGTCGAGTGCAAGCGGCTCGACGCCCACCTGGTGCACGTCTCGACCGACTACGTCTTCGACGGTGAGCGCGGCGAGTACCACGAAGAAGACGTGCCCAGCCCGCGCGGCATCTACGCCGTCACCAAGCACATGGGCGAGCTCGCGGTGCGCAGCTTCGGCGGCTCGTGGGCCATCGCCCGCGTCGCGGTCGTCTACGGCTGGCCCCAGGCCGCGCGCGCGAACTTCGGAGCCTGGCTCGTCACCGCCCTGCCCGGCACCAACCCGGTGAAGCTGTTCAGCGACCAGTACGTGTCGCCCACCCTCGCGCTCAACGCCGCCGAGATGCTCGCCGAGCTCGCCGAGCGCCGCCTCACCGGCGTCTGGCACACCGCCGGCGCCACTACCGTCAACCGCGTCGAGCTTCGGGCGCGCCCCTCTGCGAGCAGTTCGCGTTCAACCCGGTGCACATCACCCCACGCTGCTGGCGGACCTCAAGCTCGCCTCGCCCCGCCCCGAAGAAGGCAGCCTCGACGTGAGCAAGGCGACCGCCGAGCTGAAGGCGCAAGCCGCTGGCGCTCTCGACGCGCCTCGAGCGCTTTCATCGAGAGTGGAAAGGGCAGTCGCGAAGGGCATCGTCCTCGCCGGTGGTTCAGGCACCCGGTTGTACCCGCTGACCCGCGTCGTCTCGAAGCAGCTGCTGCCCGTCTACGACAAGCCGATGGTCTACTACCCGGTGAGCACGCTGATGCTCTCGGGCATCCGCGACATCCTGATCATCTCGACCCCGCAGGATCTGCCCCGCTTTCGCGAGCTGATGGGCGACGGTTCGCAGTGGGGCATCTCGTTGTCGTACGCCGAGCAGCCGAAGCCTGAAGGCCTCGCGCAGGCGTTCATCATCGGCCGCCAGTTCGTCGGCAACGACACGGTGTCGCTGGTGCTCGGCGACAACATCTTCTACGGCCACGGCTTCGGCGACGTGCCAGCGCGCGCGCCCGGTGAAAGGCGGCGCCATGGTCTTCGGCTACTGGGTGAAGGACCCCGAGCGCTACGGCGTGGTCGAGTTCGACGCCCACAAGCGCGCCATCTCGATCGAAGAGAAGCCGAAGGTGCCAAAGTCGAACTACGCGGTGACGGGCCTGTATTTCTACGACAACCAGGTCGTCGACATCGCCGCCAACCTGAAGCCGGGCGCGCGGGCGAGCTCGAGATCACCGACGTCAACCGCGCCTATCTCGAACGCAAGCAGCTGCGCGTCGAGGTGATGAGCCGCGGCTTCGCCTGGCTCGACACCGGCACCCACCGGTCGCTGATGGAAGCGTCCGAGTTCATCCAGATCCTCGAAGAACGCCAGGGGCTCAAGGTCGGCTGCCCGGAAGAGATCGCCTGGCGCATGGGCTTCATCGACGACGGCCAGATGGAGAAGCTCGCCCAGCCGATGGCGAAGAACGAGTACGGCCAGTACCTGCTCGCCTGATCAAGGCAAAGGGGCAAGTGAACGTCATTCAGACGCCGCTGCCCGGCGTGCTGATCTTCGAGCCGAAGGTGTTCGGTGACGACCGCGGCTTCTTCCTCGAGACGTTCCGCACCGAGCGCGACCGCGACCTGGGCATTCCCCTGGCCCTTCGTGCAGGACAACTGGTCGCGCTCGCGTCGCGGCATTCTGCGCGGCCTGCACCTGCAGCACCCCAGGGCCCAGGGCAAGCTGGTGATGGTCACGCGCGGCAGTGTGTTCGACGTGGCGGTCGACGTGCGGCGCGGCTCTCCGCACTTCGGCAAGTGGGTTGGCGTCGACTTCAGCGAAGAGAACCAAGCCAGTTCTGGATTCCGCCCGGCTTTCGCGCACGGCTTCGTGGCGCACCGCGACGATGCGACTTTCTCTACAAGTGCACCGACGTCTACGTCCCCGAAGGCGACGGCGGCGTGCTGTGGAACGACCCCGACCTCGGCATCGCGTGGCCGGTCAACGACCCGGTGCTGTCGAAGAACGACGCCGCCGCGCCCGCCTGCGCGCCTCGGCCAAGCTGCCGGCCTGAGGGCTGGCCAGAGAAACACCAAGGCGTCTGCGTACTTGCGAACAGAGCACCTGGGGCATCCTTGCTGCTAAACCTAGGGGTCATGCGCAACGCCCGGTCCCTCATTCTCTTTCTGATGTTCGCAGCGTGCGGCGACCCCGGCAACGGTGGCACTGGCGGCGGCTCGGCGACCGCGGGTGGGTCAGGCACGGCGGGCGGCTCAGGCACCGCGGGCGGCTCAGGCACCGCCGGTGGCTCAGGCACCGCCGGTGGCTCAGGCACCGCCGGTGGCTCGGGCACCGCGGGCGGCTCAGGCACTGCCGGCGGCTCAGGCACTGCGGGCGGCTCAGGCACTGCGGGCGGCTCAGGCACCGCGGGCGGCTCAGGCACTGCCGGCGGCAGGGCCGGCGGCTCGGGTACCGCGGGCGGGTCAGCGACGGCCGGCGGCTCCGGCACGGCGGGTGGCTCGGCGACCGGCGGCGGCTCGGCCGGCGTCACGGTGACCATCGGCACGGCGGGCGACATCGACGGCACGCCCGGCATTCAGAACTCGAACACCATGTTCAACGCGCCCACCGTCTACCAGGCGGTGCTCACGCTCGGAGACAACTCGTACCAGTCGAGCTACACCAACTTCACCAACGGCTGGGGTCGGCTCAAGTCGAAGATGTACCTCGCGACCGGCAACCACGACTACTCGTACCTGAGCAGCTACGACACCGCGATCGCCGGCGCCGCGGGCGGCAAGTCGAACGGGAACTACTACTAGCTTCAACCTGGGCGAGTGGCACCTCATCGCCTCGACTCGAGCACGGACATGTCGGCGAGCAGCGCGCAGGTCACCTGGCTCAAGGGCAGACCTCGCCGCCAACTCGGGCAAGAAGTGCACGCTCGCGTTCTACCATCACCCCCGCTGGTCCTCTGGCTCGGGCCACGGCAACCAGACCAAGTCGGGCCCGGTGTGGGACGCGCTCTATGCCGCCAACGCCGACGTGGTGCTGGGCGGTCACGACCACAACTACGAGCGCTTCGGCCCCCAGACCCCCGACCAGCAGGCCGATGCCGCGCGGGGCATCACCGAGTACGTGGTCGGCACCGGCGGCGCGGGCTTCTACGCGCTCGGCACCACCCAGCCGAACAGCAAGTTCTTCCAGGCGAACACGCACGGCATCTTGAAGATGACGCTCAAGCCCACCGGGTGGGACTCGGTGTTCGTGCCGGTCAACGGCGGCGCCACGATGGACAGCGCCAGCGGCGTCTGCCACTGATGACCCTGCCGCTGGTGCTGCTCGCGCTGAGCGGCGGCGGCCCGCCCAAAGACTTCGGCCCGCTCTACGCGCTCGCCCAGCAGCTCGAGCAGGACTACGTCGAGGCGGTCGAGGCCCACGAGGCTCCGCTGATGGACCAGCAGGCCGCAGTGGCGCGCCACGCCGTCGACGTCGCCAAAGCGCTCAAGGAGCCCGCCATCACCGCCGAGCTCGAGCGCCTCGCGCAGGGCATGGCCCGGCACGTCGAGGCGCTCGAGCTCCGCGAGACGTTCCGCAAGCTCGAGCGGTTGCTCAACGCGGCGGGCGGCTTTCCCCGCGCGCCGGCCACGACGCCCGACCTGCAGCGTGCCGCGACGCTGTTCTCCACCACCTGCGCGGTCTGCCACGGCGCGACCGGAGGAGGAGACGGCCCCACCGCGGCGCAGCTGTCTCCCCGCCCCGAGAGCTTTCTGTCCGACGACGTGGTGAACCCGATGTCTCCCTGGCGCGCGTTCGTGGCCATCACCTGGGGCGTGCACGGCACCGCGATGGTCGGGTTCAACGCGCTGTCCGAGGCCGAGCGCTGGTCGCTCGCCTTCTACGTGCTGACGCTGCGGCAGCCGGCGTGTACCGGCAAGAGCGTGAAGGCGTCGCTGCGCGAGCGCGCCACCTCGACCGATCTGCAGCTGTCGGGTCGCTTCGGCGAAGCGGCGCTCGCGTGCCTGCGGCGGAAGCTGCCTTAAGTGACTCGGCGCCGGCTCGGGCTGGGGCTGGTCTTCGCGGTGTCGCTCGCGGTGCATCTGCCCGCCCTGGCGAACGGCTTCACCTGGCTCGACCACGGAGACCTCGAGCAGCGCGCCGCGCTGGCGCCGCCGCGCGAGCTGCCGGCGCTGTTCACCCGCCCCTACGCGCGCACCGGCTTCTACCGGCCCCTCACCGCGCTCACCCTCTCGCTCGACGACGCGTTCAGCGGCAAGCCCTTCGGCTTTCACCTCACCAACCTGCTGCTGCACGCGCTCGCCGCCGTGCTGGTGGCGCTGCTCGCCGAAGGGCTGGGGCTGTCTGCACTGGGGGCGCTGCTCGCCGGCCTGCTCTTCGCGGTGCACACCTCGACCAGCCTGGTCGCGAATCAGCTCACCTACCGCGGTGAGGCCCTGCTGATGAGCTCCCTCGCCCTCACCCTGCTCGGCCAGGTGCGCGGCCGGCCGTGGTGGGTCGCTGCCGGCCTGCTGCTGGGGTGCTTCTCGAAAGAGACCGCGTTCGTGCTCGCGCCGCTGCTGATGGCCGGCCTCGCGCCGTGGCATCGCCCCTCGCGGGCCGTGGTGCTCACCGCGGCGGTGAGCTGGGTGGGCGCGGCGGTGGTGCGGCAGGCGGTGGCACCGGCGTGGAAGCTCGCTGCAGTTCCTTTGACCGCAGACCAGTGGGTCGGCACGCGGCTGGCGGCGCTGGGGCAACAGCTCGAGCTGCTGCTGTGGCCGTGGCGCGGGCGGCTCTGCGACGCGGTGCCCATCTCCAGCGTGCTCTCGGTGCCGGCGGCGCTGGGCCTGCTCGCGGTGGGGCTCTCGCTCTGGCTCGCGTGGAAGGTGCGGCCCTTCGGTCTGCTCGCGCTGCTCGCGGCGACGCCGATGCTGAACCTGGTGCCGCTGCCGCGGTTCTCGAGCCCGCACTACCTGTACGTGCCGCTGGCGTTCTGCGCGATGGGGCTGGCCGGTTGGGCGGCGGCGGTGCGCTGGCGCGCGTGGGCGGTGGGAGTCGTGCTGGCCGCGCTGGCGGTGAGCTCGGTGCTCGACGCGCGACGGTACCGCGACGACTTCACCCTGTTCGCGACCGAGGCGGCGCTGGGGCCGCAGTGCCGCGAGGCGCACCTGTACCTGGGCGACGCGCTGCGCGACCGGGGGCAGCTCGACGAGGCGGCCGCGGCGTATGCGGTCGCCGCGGCGCCGAGCGAGCGCTTCCTCTCGTACTCCGACGTCGGCGCGGCGCTGCAGAACCAGGGCGTGGTGCGCTACCAGCAGGGCCGGCTCGACGAGGCGTGGGCGGCGCTGTCGAGCGCGTACGCGCTGCCGGCCGACCCGCTCTCGCACCGCCAGCGCGCGGTGAACCTGGCCATCGTCGCGCTCGAGCGAGAGCAGTACGCCGAGGCCGAGCGGCTGCTGCGCCCCGAGGCCGAGCGCCCCGACGGCCTGGCCACCGCGCTCGAGGTGCTCGCCCACGCGGTGGGCGCCCAGGGCCGAGAGAGCGAAGCGGTCGAGTTGCTGCGTCGCTCGCAGCAGGGTCGCGCGCCTGAGCGTGGGCTATAGGCCCGGCCATGCCCGCGCCCAAGCGCCAGAAGCTGCTGATCTTCGTCATCGCGTACTACGCCGAAGCCACCCTCAAGAAGGTGCTCGAGCGCATTCCGCAGACCGTGTTCGAGCGCTTCGACTGCGAAGTGCTGGTCGTCGACGACGGCAGCGAAGACCGCACCTTCGCGATCGGCCGCGAGTACAAAGAGGCGCACCCCGAGATTCGCATGACGGTGCTGCGCAACGCCCACAACCAGGGCTACGGCGGCAACCAGAAGGTCGGCTACAGCTACGCGGTCAACGAGGGCTTCGACTTCGTGGCGATGGTGCACGGAGACGGCCAGTACGCGCCCGAGCAGCTTCCCAACCTGATGCAGCCGCTGGTCGACGGCCAGGCCGACGTGGTGTTCGGCAGCCGCATGATGACGCTGTTCGGCTCGTTGAAGGGCGGCATGCCGCTCTACAAGTGGCTGGGCAACCGCATTCTCACCACCGCGCAGAACGCGCTGCTGCGCACGAAGCTCTCTGAGTTCCACTCGGGCTACCGCATCTATTCGACGGCCGCGCTGAAGCGCGTGAACTTCACGCTCAACTCGAACGACTTCCACTTCGACACCGAGATCATCATTCAGATGCTCAACGCGAAGCAGCGAATCGTCGAGCTGCCGATTCCGACCTACTACGGCGACGAGATCAGCCGCGTGAACGGAATGAAGTACGCGAAGGACGTGATGATCGCGACGAGCAAGAACGTCGCGCACCGCGCCGGCATTCTCTGGCAGCGCCGCTTCGAGCCGAAGGAAGTGGCAGGCGAGGCCGCCAACGCGCACTACGACCTCAAGCTCGGCTACACCTCGAGCCACCAGCTGGCGCTCGACGCGGTGCCCGAGGGCGCCTCGGTCATCGACATCGGCAGCGGCCCCGGAGGCATCGCGCGCGAGCTGGTGAACAAGGGCTGCACGACGTCATCGAGCACCTGCGCAACCCCGAGAAGTTCATCGAGGAGCTGCGCAAGCAGTTCGACTACGAGACCAAGACGCTGGTGCTGACCACCCCGAACATCGCGTTCGCGGTGCAGCGCGCGCTGTTGCTGGTGGGCCAGTTCAACTACGGCAAGGCCGGCATTCTCGATGCGACGCACACCCGGCTCTTCACCTTCCGCTCGATTCTGCGCCTGCTGCGCGACGCCGGCTTCCGGGTGAAGCTGGTGCGCGGCGTGCCGGCTCCGTTTCCCAAGGTGTTCGGCAATGGCCTGCTGGGCAACGGGCTGCTCAAGGCGAACGAGCTGGGCATCAAGCTCTCGCGCTCGCTGTTCTCGTACCAGATCTTCATCGTGGCCGAGACCACGCCCGACGTGGACTTCGTGCTCGCCAACACCAAAGAGCAGAGCCGCGCCAAGGCCGCGCGCCTCACCGCCGAAGCGAAGCGCGACGACGGCGCGACGCGCGCGCTCGCGGGCCGCACCAACGGCAGCGAAGTAATCAGGGCTCTGCCGGCTCGTCCGGAGCGACGCTGCCCACCACCACCAGCAGCGCTCCGAGAGTGAAGTAGTAGTAGTTGCAGAACGCCTGCTTGTTGAAGGCGAAGAAGCCCAGGTAGCTGAGGGCGCAGGTCGCGGCGAAGCCGGCGGGAGTTCGCGCCTGACGCCACAGCCCCAGCACCACGCCGGTGACCGCAGCGACGAACGCGAGCGAGGTCGGCCACGGCGTGCCGCCGCCCTGCCCCGACCAGGCCAGGTAGCTCAGCGCGTCGGTGCGAAACGGCTGCAGCACCTGCAGCGCCACCACGTCGTGCCAGAAGTCTTTGGGGCCCCAGAAGAAGAACGGCAGCGTCACCACCGCGGCGATGCCGACCACCTTCGCCAGGAAGCGGGCGTCGACCGGCCGCGGCAGAAGCTGCCAGGCGGCCGGCACCATGAAGACCGTGTACTGCTTCACCGCCAGGGTGAGCCCGAGCACCCAGGGCAGTGCGGGCTTCCAGCGAATCGCCACGAACACCACCGCCGAGAGGCCCAGCAGCACGAACGGGTCCGTCCACCCCTGCTCGAGCACGAAGAAGACGCGCGGGGTGAAGAGCAGCAGCGACGCGGCGGCGATGCCGACGCGCCCCGGCCGCGCCTTGGCGATGAACACCGCCGAGAGGGCCATCGCCGCGAGCTGCGCGTAGCGGTAGTCGCCGAGCAGCACCTGCCCCGGCAGCGCCAGCAGCAGCGAGAGCGGGAAGTACGGGTAGCCGAACTGCAGCACGCCGTTGACGCTGAGGCCTTCACCGTAGAACGGAGAGTTGCCGTAGATGTCGGGGTAGCGCAGCGCGTAGGGGTTGTTGCCCGCGAGCAGCGCGTGAACGCCGTCGCGCTGAAAAACGAACACGTCGATGAAGGGCGCGGGCGACGCCTTGAGCAGCCAGTGGCCGAGGAAGAGGAAGGCGGCGAGCAGCGCCCAGAGGTGAAACCGGCCCAGCCAGGGCTTCTTCGCCAGGCCCGCGCCGACCAGCAGCGCCGCGATGCCGAGGCCGACGTGAAAGTCGCTGGGCACCACCAGGTTGGCGCGCAGGTAGATGCCGGGTGGAGCGCTGAGCAGCTGATTGAACTGGTAGGCGACGCCGAGCCCGAGCACGAGCACCACCAGCTGCTCGCCGGCCCACTCGATGATGCCGAGGGTGGGCAGCACCACACCGACGAAGGTGGCGAGACACGCGATGGTGAGCCACTTGATCGACTCGGGGTGCACGTTGCCGTTGGCGACCTGCACCGCCTGCCCGACCGCGAACGCGGCGATGGCGCAGAACAGCGCAGTGGCCCAGCGGTCGGCCTGCGGGGGCTTCAGCCATTCGCGGTTCAAGGCTGCTCTTCGTAGAGGATGACGGTGAAGCCCGCCACCTGAACAATCTCTTTGCGGCCCGGCGCCTGCTGGAGCGCGTTCCAATAGACCTGCGGGCTCGCGCGCGGCTCGCTGGGGTGGAAGATGAAGGCCTTACGCCGGGCCCGCTCGGCCTCGAGGCGGTAGGGCGGGTAGCGATCCCACTCGAACGCGGCGATGGCCGGGTGCTCTTGCCAGAGAAAGGTCAGGCGGTGGGCGAGCCAGTACTGCGCGTGGCCGTGCTCGATGTTTCGCGACTTGAGAAAGGCGGCCAGCTCGGCCTCGTCGGCTGCCGCCCCGCGCGGGCTCAGCCGCGGCATCGGGCCGTCGACGTAGGGGCCGAAGTTCACCCAGCCACCGATGGCAGCGACCACCAGATACGGAACCATCAGCACCGCGAAGCCGCGCGGGCGAAGCAGGTAGGCCAGGGCGCCGAGCGTGAACGGCATGCCCCACAAGGTGGGCGCCAGATAGCGCGTCGACCACATGTCTCCCGGGTAGGTGCTGATGAGAAAGCCGACCGCCGCCGTACCGGTCGCGGCAGCGCCGAACACCACCAGGCGCTTCACTTCCCAGGGCACGCGGCGAGTGAACATCAACACCACGCTCGCGACGGCGAGCAGGACGAGCGTGAGCGCTCCGAACGCCTGCAGGGCACGCACCGGAGCGGCTGGAACCCAGAGCTCGGGCACGATGCCGCTGCCCGGCACCCACACCTTGGCGCCGAACAGGAACGGAAAGCAGGTGTCCCGCATCAGCGGCCAGTTGTGCTCGACCATGTTCAGGCCGAGCTGAAACTCGTGCTGCTTCGGCTCGGCGCTCTGACGCAGCGCCCGCACGGCCCAGGTTCCGAAGGCCGAACCGGCCAGCGCCCCCACGAAGCGCAGCGCCACCGGCTTCAAGTCTCTCGGCTGGTCGAAACAGGCCAACACCGCGAGCACGCCGATCGCCGGCATCCACAGCAGGCAGAACATGTCGCAGTAGATCGATGCGATGGCCAGCGCGACCCCGACGGCGATGCGCAGCGGCGCGCGACTCACCGAGGGCCAGGCGATCAACACCGCGCCGCAGATGACGAAGGTGATGCCCCACTGACGCGGGGGGTACAGCACCACCCCGTTGATGGCTTGGGGAGTGAAGGTGAGCGGCAGGCACGCGACGAACGCAGCGACGCGATTGCCGAGCAGCCGAACGAGCAGCGCGAACACCGCACACACCATCAGCAGGTGCCCGAACATCGGCGCGAGCATCAACACCAGCGGCGAGACGCCGAACACCGAGAAGAACGCTGCCACCACCCAGACGTCGAAGCTGCCCTGATAGTCGGCACCCCACAGGAAGCGCGAGGTCTCGCCCTTCAAGAAGTGCATCGCCTGCAGCCCGACGATCGCCGCGTCCGAGTGCACCGCCCCCGAGTTGAGCAACGCCGGAAACCGAAACCCGACGTTGAGGGCGATCAAGGCGGCGAACGGCGCGGCCGTGATCAGGCGCGCACGCCAGCTCGAGTGACTCCCGGTAGGCCCCTCGGTCACGAGGCGCGCTCTATCACCTCGGTCGCAGGGCGCGAGCGTCGCTTTGTTACCATCTGCTCTCGCGCGCGTAGCGCACCGCATGCACCTCTACGAAGACCTCACCCGCTGGTACCACCTGGTCGACCCCGCCGACGATCACGCTCCCGAGGCCGACGGCTACCACGCGCTCTTCCAGCGGGTGGTGCCTCGAGCGAAGACCCTGCTCGAGCTGGGCTCAGGCGCGGGCAACAACGCGTCGCACCTGAAGCGGCACTACGCCCGCACGCTGGCCGACCTCTCCGAGCCGATGCTCGGCGAGCCGCACGCTCAACCCCGAGTGCGAGCACCACCGCGGTGACATGCGCACGCTGCGATTGGGTCGCACCTTCGACGCCGTGCTGATTCACGACGCGATCATGTACATGACCACGGGCGACGATCTGCTCGCTGCCGCGAAGACTGCGGCGGCGCACTTGAGGCCTGGCGGCGCGGCGATCTTCGCGCCCGACTGCCTGCGCGAGAATCTGGTCGAGCAGGTCGAAGAGGTCGGCGAAGGCGACCTGCGCGGCTTGATGTGGACCTGGGACCCCGACCCGACGGACGAGACCTACCGCGTCGACTTCACCTTCATGGTCCGTGAGAACGGCGAGGTGCGCGTGGTGCACGACCGCCACCTTGAAGGTGTCTTCGCGCGGCAGGTGTGGCTCGAGACGCTCGTGGCCGCCGGTTTCCGCGAGGTCGAGTACGTCGCACCCGGTCCAGGTGGAAGGCCGGGAGACGTCTTCCTCGCGCTGCGCTGAGTGCTGACTGAAGCTCCCGACCTCGAGCTCAATCGCAGTATTGTGGCCTGATGCGGAATTTCGCGATTGCGGTCGTCATCACCCCCATCGAGTGGCTGCGGCTGCGGTGCTCCTGGGATTCCCGAGCCTGACGGTGGCGTCGCAGGCGGTGGCGTCGCCAGGCGGTGGTGGCGGCGCAGGCGGTGGCGGCGGG
>JADJNS010000044.1 GCA_016714225.1 Archangiaceae bacterium | reverse complement strand
AGCTGATCGCGAGCTCGTGGTCGAGGCGGTGCAGCTGGCCAACGACGCCGGGGTGCGCGCGGTCGACCCCTCGCTGTCGAAGACGCTCAGCGCCAACGACGACGGGCTGGTGGCCGACTCGTACTTCCGCACCGCGAAGTACGCCGGTGAGTACCTGGGCGTGTCGTCGGCGGTGATGGCGAGCTGGGGCCAGGGCGAGCCCGAAGGCATGAAGCCCGGCACCAAGGTGCTGCTCGGCATCGTGGGGTTCTTCGTGGTGCTCTACCTGCTGATCGAGAAGGTCCTCTGAGCCGATGCAACGGGTTCGCGATCCATACCGCTGGCGCGCAAGCTCGACGGCTTCTCGTTCGCGCGTCAGCTGGGGCCGTTCGTGCTGATGCAGCGGCCGGTGGTGATGCCGCCGTCACCGGTCGGCCCGGACTGGGCGACCGACACCGCGCCCTTGCCCTCGCGCAACGTGAAAGAAGACCTCGAGCCCGTCGACCTGCCCGACCTGCTGATCGGCACGCTCCCGCCGCCCGGCAAAGACGGCACCCTCGAGCTGGTGGTGGGCCGCAGCCCCGACTGCGACGTGGTGCTCGACGACCCCGCGGTGTCGCAGAAGCACGCCGCGATTCTGTGGGACGGCAAGGTCGGCCTCTTGCGCGAGCTCGGCTCGTCGAACGGCACCTACTTGAACGGCCTGCGCCTCGGCTCCCGCGCCGCGCTGCGCACCGGAGACGAGGTCACCTTCGGCTACTCGACCTTCGTGTTCCTGCTCAGCTCGGAGCTGCACGTGAAGCTGCTCAGAGAGAAGTGAACCGCCACGCGCGGTGAATGCCGGGGCGAAAGTCTTCGGGCAGCGAGCGCGGCGTCAGCTCGGTGGCCCCTTCGACCCGCGCGTCGAGCTCGAAGTCGCGAAAGTTGGTCGAGAAGTACAGCGTGCCGCCCGGCGCCAGGAGCGCGCGCACCCGCTCGAGCAGCCAGCGGTGGTCTCGCTGCACCTCGAAGCGGCGCTCCATCTTCTTCGAGGTCGAGAACGAGGGCGGGTCGAGGACGATCAGATCGAACGGGCCGCGGTCGGTCTCGAGCCAGCCGAGCACGTCGGCCGAGATGACCGTGCCGCTCAAGCCGTTGAGCTTCAGGTTGCGCTTCGCCCAGTCACAGTAGTGCCCAGAGAGATCGACGCTGGTGTTCTGCGCCGCGCCGCCCGCCGCGGCATAGACCGAGAACGCGCCGGTGTACGCGAAGAGGTTCAAGAACCGCTTGCCCTTCGCTTCGCTGCGCACCCGGGCCCGGGTGTCGCGGTGATCGAGAAACAGGCCGGTGTCGAGGTAGTCGGCGAGGTTCACCTCGAACTGGAGCCCGTTCTCACGCACCACCCGGGTCTGCTCGGTGCGCGCCTCGCGCTGGTACTGCTCGAGGCCCCAGGCCTTGGGCGCGCGCACCTTGAGGTGCACGGCCCCGGGTCTCAGCACCCGGTCGATGAGCTCGCGCTGCTCGCGCGGCGCCTCGTCGCGCTCGCGGTCGCGCCGGCTGGGAAACCACGAGGCCACCACCTCGCCCGCGTACCAGTCGATGGCCCAGGGGAACTCGGGCATGTCGCGGTCGTAGACCCGAAACGCGTCGAGCTCGCGGCGCTGCGCCCACCTGGAAAAGTGGCGCCAGTTCTTCGCCAGCCGGTTCTCGAACGCCGCAACCTGGGTCACGGCCCTCGTCTATCAGCGGCTGGCTGTAACGCCGAGCGCCTGCGGGTCGTTAGTGAAGGGTGACGTACGACGCGGTGGTCATCGGAGCAGGCTTCGGCGGGCTGGGCACCGCGCTCACCCTCGCCGAGGGCGGCGCCGAGGTGGTGTTGTGCGAGGCCCTCAAGTACCCCGGCGGCTGCGCGAGCACCTTCAGCCGCGACGGCTACCGCTTCGACGCCGGCGCCACGCTGCTCAGCGGCCTCGGCGAAGCGCAGCTGTTCGGCCGCTGGCTCGCCCGGTACACGCCGGGCACCGAGATCGACTGGCTCGACCCTGCCGTCGAGCTGCGGGCGCCCGGCCTGACGCTGAAGGTGCGCCGAGAACGCGGGGCGGTGGAAGCGCAGCTCGCCGCCCTGCCGGGGGCTCCCCGTGAAGGGCTGCGGGGGTTCTTCGCCGAGCAGCGGGCCATCGCCGAGGTGCTGTGGAAGGTGCTCGATTCGCCCGAGCACCTGCCACCGTTCGATGCCGCGTCGCTGTGGCACCACGCGCGCCGGGCGCTGAGCTACGCGCCGCTCGCGAAGCTGCTGGGGCGGCCGCTCGAGCGCGTGATGCGCGCGCACCGGGTCGAGGGCTTCGCCCCGCTGCGCCTGTACGCCGATGCGGTGTGCCAGATCACCGTGCAGTGCGCGGCGAGTGAGGCCGAGGCGCTCTTCGCGTTCGCCGCGCTCGACTACTGCTACCGCGGCACCGGCCACCTGCGCGGCGGAGTCGGCACCCTGGCCGACGCGCTCCTCTCGGCGGTCTCGCTCCAGCGCGGCACGGTGAGCCTCGCCAACCAGGTGCGCCACCTGCGCTACGAGCCGAGCGAGCGGCTGTGGCACGTCGAAGCCCGGCGCGGGCCGCTGCGGGCGCGCGCGGTGGTGGCCAACCTGCTGCCGGGGGCGCTGGCGTCGATGCTGACCGAGCCTGCAGCCCGGTCGCGGGTCGAGCGCCGCCTCGGGGGGCTCACCGCCGGGCTCGACGACGCGTGGGGCGCCGCGATGCTGTACCTGGGCGTCGAGCCGCCGCCCGGGGCGCCGGCGCACGCGCACCACCTCCAGCTCGTCGCCGACCCGCAGGCGCCGCTCATCGAAGGCAACCACGTGTTCGCGTCGATCAGCGGCGCCGACGAGCCTCAGCGCGCGCCGCCCGGCCAGCGCACGGTGACGGTCTCGACCCACGTGCCGCTGAAGAAGCTGCCCGAGGCTCGCGCCGCGGGCGACTACGTGCGCGGCGTTCAAGACGCGATGCGCGCCACGCTCGCCGCGCGGGCACCCGAGTGGATGCAGGGCGTGCGTCACCAGCTGCCCGCGTCTCCGCGCACCTTCGCGCGCTTCGTCGGCCGGCCCGGCGGAGCAGTGGGGGGGCTGCCGCGCCGCGCCGGGCTCGTGAGCTATGCGCACCCCGGGCCGCGCGAGGTGCTGCCCGGGCTGTGGCTCGTGGGCGACTCGGTCTTCCCCGGGCAGAGCGCGCTCGCGGCCGCGGTGGGCGGAGTGCGCACGGCCCGCGCGGTCGAGCGCTCGCTTTGAGCGGGCGGGTGAGGGCATCGAGCGGTTGCGATGAACCCCTGACGGCGACCCGATCAGATTCAGCGCCGAACGCGAATCGGCAGTCGAAGCTCGCGAAGACCGTCACCGGGCACCCTCTTCGGGAACGGCAGCGAAAAAGAATCGCCGAGGGGTCTGACCTCGCCCGGGCCGACCCGAGCGGCGGCGATTCTCTTGCGCGTTTGTTCCTTCTCGACGGCTGAGCCTCTGCCCGCCGCCGCGTCGTGAGGAACCGGGAGTGGGCGACGACGTTCGTGCGCGCGGTGTGGGTGAGGCGCCGAGCCGGGCCTGCCCCTCGTGCGTCGACCCCGGACCTCGTTCTGGGCGCCCCTCTCAGGGTGAGCCGGCTGAGATGGAAAACCTGCCAGTCTCTGATTCTGAGCGGAGCGAGGCAATCGAACCGGCGTCCCCCGTCGGATCTTCACGAGCTCAAGTGCCGGTGCCCGTGCCCGACGCTGTCACGCTCTGAGCGGTGCGAGCGCGTCGACCAGGCCCAAGGTCAGGGCGCGTCGACCAGCAGCCGCGCGGGGTCGAGGTCGGTGTGGCGCGCGGTGAGCTCGACCTTCTTCGGCCCGAGGCGCTGGCCGCTCGGGGTCACCAGCACCACCTCGTGGGCGCCCACCGTCAGCTCGACGCGCTTGGGTGCGAAGCCCAGGCTCTTGCCGTCGACGAGAATCTCGGCCCGCTGCGCCGCCGCGCCGCCCACCACCAGCACCCCGAGGGCCTTGGGCTCTTTCGCCGAGGCCGCGCGAGGCCTGCCCGGCGGCGGCGCCACCGCCAGGGGCGGCGGGGCGGGCTCGGGCTTCGGCGGTTCCTCGACCGGCATCGCCGGCACCCTGGGCACCACCGGCTGCACCGTCACCACCGGCAAAGGGAGAGCAGCAGCCGGTCGCGTGGCGTACAGGTACGCGGCGCTCAGGCCTGCCGCGGTGCCCGCCAGCACCGCGAGCACCCACGGCCACGCCCTCGGCGCTCGCGCCGCGGTGTTCGGCGTGAAGGTCGGCGCCAGCGCCGATGACCCGGAGCGCGACTCGGTCTGCGGAGCGAGCAGCGCATCGAGCGCTCCGCCCGCCTTCTTCGGCTTGAGCGGGGCGAGGAAGTCGCGCAGGGCGAGGCGCCCGTCTCTGCCCTGGCGCAGGCCGGCGAGCGACTCGGCCATGCGGTCGGCCGAGGCGAAGCGGTCGCCCTTGCTGCGCGACACCGCCTTGGCGATGACCGCCGCCACGCCAGCGGGTATCGCTGCGTCGATGGGCAGCGGCTTGCCTGCGAGCAGCTCGGCGAGGCGATCTTCTCCCGAGAGCGGGGTGGCCCCGGTGAGCAGCGCGTGCAGCACGCAGCCCAGCGCGAACACGTCGGTGCGCCCGTCGACGCTGCCTCCGGTGGCCTGCTCGGGCGCCATGTACCTCGGCTTGCCCACCACGCCGCCGGCGGTGAGCGCGGCGCCGTCTCGGGCCTTGGCCACGCCGAAGTCCGACAGCTTCACGTCGCCCTCCCACGAGACCAGCACGTTCTCGAGCGAGACGTCGCGGTGCACGATGTGCAGCGCGTGGGCCGAGGCCAGGCCGTGCGCCACCTCGATGCAGAGGTGCAGGGCGATTTCGAGGGGTACGCCGCCCGACCGCTCGTAGAGCCGCTGGGCGTCGATGCCGTCGATCAGCTCGAGCACCTGAAAGGGGGCGCCGTCTTCCACCCCGAAGTCGAGCACCGAGACGATGTTGGCGTGGTGCAGCCGCGAGGCGATGCGGGCCTCGTCCATGAAGCGCTGGTCGAAGCCGTCGGGGTGCGCCCCCAGCATGCGCTTGATGGCGACGCGGCGGGTGAAGCCGTGCTCGCCGGCCAGGGTGCCTTCCCACACCTCTCCCATGCCGCCCCGGCCGATGCACTTCACCAGCCGGTACTTGCCAAGCTGCATGCAGAACATTGTATTGCCTCTCGCCCATGACCCTGGCCGTCGTTCTCGTCGCCACGCTCGCGGCCGAGTCACCTCGGCCCTCGATCTCGGTGGTGGTGCGCGGCGCCGAGCTGAGCCAGCAAGCGCTCGACGCCGCCGCCCCAGCGGCCCTGCTGCGCAAGGTGCCGCTCCCCAACGCAGCCGAGCCCCGGGGCGCGCCGCCTGCGCTGCCGCAAGAGCGCATCGCCGCCGCCCGCAAGGCCTACGTCAACGCCGACTTCGCGCAGTGCCTCGAGCAGGTGGCCGACGACGCCGCGCTCACCGCCGCGCTCGGCCAGCAAGACCGCGCCAACGCCGCCCGGGTGCTGTTGTGGCGGGTGGCCTGCAACGTGGGAGCGGGCAAGCTCGAACCGGCCCGCCGCAGCGCCGCGCAACTTGCAGCCTTCAGCCTGCAGGCTCCAGCCGAGGTGGGCAGCGTGAGCCCCGAGGTCGAGGCGGTGATCGCGCGCGCCTATCAGGAAGCAGGCGGAATGAGAGCGGTTCCGCTCGAGGTGTCGGGCACCGCCGACGCGGCGGTCGAGCTCGACGGGCGGCCCACCGGTTGCACCACTCCGTGCACGCTCGAAGTGCTCGAGGGGTCCCACGTGGTGAGATTGCTGGCCGACGGTCACGAGGCGGTGGTGAAGCTCTTGCGGGTGAGCGCGCCGCGCGCCGCGCTCGAGGTCGAGCTGCCCACGGCCGCCCCCGAGCTCGCCGCCGCGCAGTGGAGCGCCCGCTACCGCGCCGCGCCCGATGCCGACGGGGCCTCGTCGGTGCGGCTGCTCTCGACCGCGCTGCGCAGCGCCCGGCTGGTGATGTTGAACGTCGAGCAGGCCAGCGGTGGCCGGCTGGGCGCCGTGCTGGCGATCGACGGCGCCGTCACCGCGCGCGCCGAGCGCAGCGGCGACCCGGCGACCGAGCTGCCCGGCCTGCTCAATGATCTCTTGGTGAGGGGCCAGCTCATCGAGGCGTCTGTGCCGCTCTACCGCCGGCCGCTGTTCTGGGTGGCGATCGCCGCCTCGGTCGCCGCCATCGCCGCGGGCGTGACCACCTTCTTCGTGCTGCGGCCGGTCGAGACGCGGGTGAGCTTTCAATGAAGCGCGCGCTGCCGCTCTTGCTGCTCTTGGCCTGCATCGAGCACCGCGAGGTGGGGGTGAACTTCGGCGAGACGGGCGAGGGGCTCGACGGGTTTCTCTGCAAAGACGCGGCGGGAAGGCTGGTGCTCGATCGCCTGGGCGACGGTGGAGTGGCCGACGGCGGGCCGCCTGCGCTGGGGGTGGCGTCGCTGGTCACCGACTTCATCGACCTGGGCGGGTTGCCGGGGTGCCGCACCGGCCAGCTGGTGAAGTGGTGCAGCGAGCACCGCTGCATGGCGATCTCTTCGACCCGCATCTGCACGCCGATGCAGCTGCCCACCAACGTCACCGGCTCAGACCGCGAGGCGCTGCGGGCGCGGGTGCGCGAGCAGCTCGTCGCGCTCAAGGGCCAGCAGGTGATCTCCGACGCGCCTGGCCAGGCGGTGATCTTGAGGGTGCTGGCGACGGGCGAGAGCTGTGAGGCGATCGCCGCGGCCAGCGCGTTCGACACCAAGAAGCTGGTGGGGTGCGCGTATTCGTGCCCCACGCTCTTCGACAAGGCCGATCAAGACGTCTACCTCGGCTTCGAGACGCTCACCGGCAGCTGCGAGCAGGGGCTGCGCATCTGCGCCGACGGCACGCTGACGTGGAAGCCCTGACGGGCGCTCTTTGGAAGCCGTGAACGGCTGTCTCGAGCGCCTACTTCAGCCCGTGCTTCTTCAAGAGCTCGATGAGGTGCGAACGATCCATCCGCGCGAGGCGCGAGGCCTCTGAGACGTTGCCCTTGGCGCGGTCGATCAGCCCGCCCAGGTAGGCGCGCTCGAAGGCCTGCAGCGCGTCGGCGCGCGCGTCTTTGTACGAGCGCTCGTCGAGGGCGGCGGCAGGAGAGGGCCGCCCCTGCTGGCCCGACTCGAGCGCGGGCGCCTCGCCCATCGCCAGCGTGGCCTCGACCAGGTTGCGCAGCTCGCGCACGTTGCCGGGCCAGTAGTGCTTCTGCAGCGACTCCATCGCGCGGTCCGAGACCAGCTCTTCGACCGGCCCGCCGTGGCCCGCCTCGCGCAGAAAGTGCTCGACGAGCAGCGGCACGTCTTCGGCGCGCTCGCGCAGCGGCGGCACCTCGAGCTTCACCACCGCGAGGCGGTAGAACAGATCCAACCGGAAGGTGCTGGCGTTCACCTCGGCGCGAAGGTCTCGGTGGGTCGCAGACACGATGCGCACGTCGACCTCGACCTGCTCGGCGCCGCCCACCCGGCGAAACGACTTGCGCTCGACCGCGCCCAGCAGGGTCGACTGCAGCGCCTGGGGCAGCTCGCCGATCTCGTCGAGAAACACCGTGCCACCCTGCGCGCGCTCGAACGCCCCCACGTGCCGGCGCTCGGCACCGGTGAACGCGCCCTTCTCGTGCCCGAACAGCTCGCTGGCCACCAGCCCCGGCGCCAGCGAGCCGCAGTCGACGGTGACGAACGGCGCCTTCGCGCGCGGGCTCTGCTCGTGCAGCGCGCGGGCGAGCAGCTCTTTGCCGGTTCCCGACTCGCCGCTGAGCAGCACCGCCACGTCGCTCTTGGCCACCTTGGCGACTTTGGTCATCAGCCGGCGCATCACCTCCGAGCGGCCCTTCAACGGGCCCAGCGATTCGCCGGGGTGCAGCTCGACCGTCACCGTCTGACCGTCGGTGACCTCGAGCGTGGTGCGGCCGAGGGTCAGGCGCGTGCCGGCGGGCACCGTGCCCGTGTCGAGCTCGACCGCGCCCGCCTGGGTGCCGTTGGTGCTGCCCACGTCGCGCACCCGCACCCGGTCTCCGTCGCGCGACAGCTCGAGGTGGTAGCGAGAGACCGACGGGTCGGTCAGCACCAGCTCGTTGTCGGCGGCGGTGCCCACGGTGATCCGCTCGGTCAGGGCGGCGCTGCGCTTGCCCTGATCCGGGCCCTCGACCACCGTGACCGCCAGCGCCCGCAGCGGCAGCCCGGCCTGTTGCATCGGCTGGGTCTGAGGGGGCACCATGGGGGCTGCCTTATGTTACGCGCCGTTACCTTCCAACCGTTAAGCGCAGGCAACTGTTCACGGAAGGCAACGACAATGTCGTACAGTCGTAACTTCTGAGAACCCGAAAGGATCCAACCCCATGTCGTTACTGAGCGGACTCAAGGATGTAGCTGGCAAGGCGTTCGGCGGTGTCGCTGACCTGTTTGCCAAGCTGGGCCCCTTCCAGATGTTGCTGGGCTTTCTGCCGCCGCCGTTCAACCTCATCGCGCTGGTGCCGATGATCGCGAACATCGGCAAGGCGCTGACGCAAGAGCCGCCCGACTGGGGCGCTGCGATCACCGGCGCGCTGATGGCTGCGGTGCCGTTCGGCATGGGCAAGGCCTTCCAGGCGTTCAAGGCGGCGGGCGGCGGTACGGCCACCAGCTTCGCTTCGAAGTTCGGCAAATCGATGAGCGAGAAGCTCGACATCATCAAGACCAAGGTCCTCGAGAACGGCAAGCTGTCCGAGGCCACCAAGGCCCGCTTCACCAACATGATCGACGGCGCGAAGAAGAAGTTCGGCAGCAGGGAGTTCGAAGACCAGGTGGCGAACGACCTCAACACCGCCACCGGCACCCGTGCCGGCGAGCACATTCGCCCCGAGCAGATGACCGACGAGGCCGCCGGCCAGATGACCAACCGTACCGGCACCGCGATGGCGAACATGGCCCCGATGCTCACCCAGCAGATGATCATGCAGATGGGCAAGGCCCCCGGCGCGGCCCCTACGAAGGACGACTTCAAGCCGCTGACCGAAGCGCAGATCATGGCCGAGGTGAACTCGAACCTGGCCAAGTTCCAGCCCCTCGCGTCGAACGCGCCGGTCACCTCGTCGCGCCCGCCCACCATCATTCCGTAATCCGTTTTTCGGCTCCGGCCGGCAAGAGCGAGTACGCTGCCCGACTCGATGGGCCGCGTGCTCGCTTTCTTGTTTCTACCGGCGCTCGCCTTCGCCGGCGAAGGCAAGTGGACTCCCCAGCAGGTGCTCGAGCTGGGCCCCGCGTGGGTGAAGAGCCAGGGCTTTGCGCTGCCGCTCGAGAAGCTGTGGAGCGAGAAGAAGGGGGGCGGCCTGCTCGGCAACGCCGTCGCGCTGCCCGGCTGCACCGGCTCGTTCGTCTCGCCGCAGGGGCTGCTGATCACCAACCACCACTGCGTGGTGGGGGTGCTGCAGCAGCACTCGACCCCCGAGAACAACCTCTACAAGAGCGGCTACCTGGCGCGAAACCGCGGCGAAGAGAAGCGCGCGGCGGCCTTTCGCATTCAGATTCCGCGCGCGTTTCACGACGTGACCAGAGAGGTGCGCGCCTCGATTCCCGAGGGCGCCGATGACCTCGAGCGGTTCCGCGCCATCGAGGCGAAGCAGAAAGCGCTGGTCGCCGAGTGCGAGAAGAAGCCCGCCACCCGCTGCCAGTTCGCGGCGTTCGACTCGGGCCTGTTCTACACGGTCACCGAGTCGCTCGAGCTGTCGGACGTGCGGCTGGTCTACGCGCCGCCGCGCGGCGTGGGCGACTACGGCGGCGAGGTCGACAACTGGACCTGGCCTCGCCACACCGGCGACTTCGCGCTGCTGCGCGCCTACGACGGCAAGGGAGACCCCTTCGTGCCCGACTTCTGGTTCCCGGTGTCCCCCCGAGGGGTGAAGGCGGGCGACGGGGTGGCGGTGCTCGGCTACCCCGCGGCGAGCTACCGCAGCTTTCTGGCCAGCGAGATGGAAGAGCGCGAGCAGTTCTGGTTTCCGCGCCTCGAAGAGCTGACCCGCGAATGGAGCGGCCTGATGGAGCGCATGGGCCAGGCCAGCCCGCAGACCGCGGTGGCGGTGGCCGACGACGCGGCCTCGCTGTCGAACCGCCGCAAGAACGCCGAGGGCGAGCTCGCTGGCCTGAAGCGTGGGCAGATCGTCGAGAAGCAGCGCGCGCTCGAGTCGAAGGTGCTGGGGTGGCTCGCCAGGCACCCCGAGATGCGGGCGGCGCAGGCGGCGCGCGACGCGCTGCAGGGCGTGGCTCAAGAGCGGCTCGCCACCTGGGAGCACGACTTTCTGCTCGACGTGCTGACCTTCGGCCCGCGCGGCACCCGCTGGGGCGTGGCGATCGCCCGCCGCGCCGCCGAGGCCCAGAAGCCCGACATCGAGCGCGAGCCCGGGTTTCAAGAGCGCGACCTGCAGCCCCTGCGCGAGCGGCTCGAGCGCGACCAGAAGCGCTTCGACCGCGGCGTCGACGAAGAGATGTTCTTCTCGTGGGTGAAGCGCGCGCTTCAGCTGCCGCGGGAGCAGCGCATCGCGGCCGTGCAAGAGCGCTTCGGCTCGGCGAGCGACGATGTGCAGGTGAAGAAGCGCATCGCCGAGATGTACCGGCTGACCCGGCTCACCGACGTCGAAGAGCGCAAGCGCATGTTCGACGAGCCGGTGCAGGTGCTGCTCAAGCGGCCCGACCCGTTGATGTGGCTCTCGCTCGAGCTCGACGAAGAGCGGCGGGCCCTCAAAGAGCGGCGCGACCGCTGGGCAGGCGCCAGCGCGCGCAACCGGCCCGAGTGGCGGCGCGCGGTGATCGCCCAGGCGGGGGCTCCGCTCGCGCCCGACGCCAACGGCACCCTGCGCGTCACCTTCGGCCGGGTGCGCGGGTACGCGCCGCGCGACGGGGTGTCGTTCGCGCCGGTGACCCGGTTGGGCGGGGTGCTCGAGAAGCACACCGGTGAAGAGCCGTTCGCGGTGCCCGACGCGGTGCTGAAGGCCGCCCGCGCCGGCAAGACCGGCCGGTGGAAGGACGCCCACCTCGGCGACGTGCCGGTCGACTTTCTCTCTGACTGCGACACCAGCGGCGGCAACTCGGGCAGCCCGGTGATCGACGGCCAGGGCAACCTGGTGGGGGTGAACTTCGATCGCGTTTGGGAAAACGTGGCCAACGACTTCGGCTACAACCCCGACGTGGCCCGCAACATCGTCGCCGACGTGCGGTACCTCTTGTGGCTGCTCGACCAGGTCGAGGGGGCCGGCGCGCTGGTGAGCGAGCTCACCCAGGGCAAAGGCTCGCCGTGAGAGACGCCCTGCTCGCGCTCTTGCTCGCTGGCGGAACCCTCTCGGGGCAGGTGACCGGCCACAGCGGCAAGCACACCGTGCACGTGGCGCTGTGGGAAGAGGCCCGCTTCTTCGAGCAGCCGGCGCAGACCGCCCGCTTCGACGCCGGGGTGACGCCGGCGTTCAGCTTCACGGTCGACGGCGGCCGGTACGCGATGAGCGCCTACGAAGACGAGAACGAGAACGGCTCGCTCGACATGGGCCTGTTCGGGCCCAAAGAGCGCACCGGCTTCTCGGTGCCGTTTCACAAGTGGCGCAAGCCGCGCTTCGACGACGTCGAGTTCACCGTCGCTGGCGCGCTGGCCGACGCCGGCATCTCGATTCACTGACCCGCCACGTGCGGTGCTGGTGCCCAGGCCCCAGCCTTGATACGGCCGGGGCATGAAATTCGACACGCTCGCGATTCACGCCGGCCAGCACCCCGACCCCACCACCGGCGCGATCATGACGCCGGTGTACCTGACCTCGACGTACGTGCAGGACGGGCCGGGCGGCCACAAGGGCTACGAATACTCGCGCACCAAGAACCCCACCCGTGGCGCGCTCGAGGCGTGTCTGGCGGCGCTCGAGGGGGCGAAGTACGGCGCGGCGTTCGCCAGCGGCTGCGCGGCCTCGGACATGCTGATGCACCTGCTCGACGCGGGCGACCACGTGGTGTGCAGCGACGACGTGTACGGCGGCACCTTTCGGCTCTTCGACAAGGTGTTCAAGCGCCAGGGCCTGAGCTTCACCTTCACCGACCTGTCGAAGGCAGAGAACCTCGAGGCGGCGATCACCCCCAAGACGAAGCTGGTGTGGGTCGAGACGCCCACCAACCCGATGATGAAGCTGATCGACCTGCAGGCGATCGGCGACATCTGCAAGAAGCGCAAGCTGCTGTCGGTCTGCGACAACACCTTCATGACCCCGTACTTCCAGCGGCCGCTCGAGCTGGGCATCGACGTGGTGACGCACTCGACCACCAAGTACCTGAACGGCCACAGCGACTGCGTGGGCGGCTTCGTGTGCACCAACGACAAGACGCTGGCCGACCGCATCTACTTCACCCAGAACGCGGTGGGCGGGGTGGCGGGCGCGTTCGACTCGTTTCTGGTGCTGCGCGGGGTGAAGACCCTGGGCGTGCGCATGCAGCGCCACGCCGAGAACGCGGCCAAGGTGGCGGCGTTTCTGTCGGAGCAGCCCAAGGCCTCGAAGGTGAACTGGCCGGGGCTCACCAGCCACCCGCAGCACGCGCTGGCGAAGAAGCAGATGAAGGGCTTCGGCGGCATGATGACCTTCGAGATCAAGGGCGGGCTCGAGGCCGCGCGCACGTTCTTGAAGGCGGTGAAGGTGTTCGCCTGCGCCGAGTCGCTGGGCGGCGTCGAGTCGCTGATCGAGCACCCGGCGATCATGACGCATGCCTCGATTCCCAAAGAGAACCGCGAGAAGCTGGGCATCTCGGACGGGCTGATTCGCCTCTCGGTGGGCATCGAAGACGCGGCCGACCTCATCGACGACCTCAAGCAGGCTCTCGAGCAGGCCTGACACCCTTCGTTGCGGCGCCTCTCCGTGGGCCGTAAGTTCCCCGAGCGTTGCTGCCTGTTGCCTTCATCGCCGTCTCGTTGAGCTCGGTTCCGATTCCCCCGGAGTGCGAGCTGCCCGAGCAGCGCGACGTGCTGCCGCTCAAGCAGCTGGCCCAGCTCGACGGCGCGCTGAGCGTCGGCCTCGACTCGGTCGCCACCTGGTGCTTCGACCCCGGCGGCTCGTGGACGGGCGGGGTGCCGCCCACGCCCGGTAAGGGCAAGACCAGGGGCAACATTCTCGCGCCTGCCACCGGCGACTGCGCCAAGGCCATCGCCAGCTGCGAGGCCTCGCTGAAGGGCGCCGACAAGCCCGCGCTGCGCGAGCTGGCCGGCAACGCCCTGAACGATCTCGAGCGCCCCTACCGAACCGGCAAGTACCTGCCCAAGCGCGCCGGCCTCAAAGACAAGCCGAACGACAAGGCCGACTGCCTGAGCCGCGAGCGCAGCGAGCTGTTCGCCCAGGCCCAGGCCCGAATGGACATCGCGCGCCTCACCTCGCAGATTCAGTCCGAGTACTCGGCGTACAAAGCGTGGCTGATGCAGGAGTCGTTGAAGTGCCGCAACGAGGTGGTCACGGCCAAGAAGGGCGCCAAAGACAACACCCGCCTCGCGGTCGACTCGACGAAGCCGCCCGAGCCGGCGCCCAAGGCCGAGCCCGCCGCGCCGCCGAAGGCCGACCCTCCGCCGAAGATCTCTGCCACCACCACCTCGGTCACCTCGACCGAGACCGCGGCGGTCAAGGCCGAGCCGCCGCCCACCAGCTGGGTGACCGAGCGCGAGACCGCCCTGTCGAAGCCGATGCTCGACAAGTGGAGGTACCTGGCCGACCAGGTCGCCCGGCAAGAGACCGACCGCGACTACACCCTGGGCTTTCTCGCCTCGCGCGAGCTGCGCGCTTGCGACTGCACCCGGGTGAACCCCGGCGCCATCGTGCGCTCGCTCGAGAAGCGCGAGGGCGGGGCCAGCGGCATGGCGCTGCTGCAGTCGGAAGACGGCGCCAACACCCGCTGCACGGTCTGTTCGCTCGACGCGTTCGCCGCGTGGAGGCCGCGGGTCGACAAGCAGTGCAAGCAGATGGATCAGCTCACCGACTTCGAGCTCGAGAAGCTCGCGCAGAGCGACGACGCCAACGGCATTCCGCCCCGTTGCATGGAGGACACCCGTAAGAAGCGCGCCGAGGCGAAGCGGGTGGTGGAAGAACAACAGAAGCGGGTGGCCGACGAGGCCGCTCGCGTGGCCGCCACCAACGCGCAGACCCAGCAGGTCAAGGCCCAGGCCGCGGCAGTGGCTGCGAATCGACCTGCGCCCGATGCGGGCACCGCGGTCGCCGCCGCCTCACCCAAGCCTGCCGGGCCGCAGCTCACCGCGCTGCCCGCACCGCCGCAGCCCGCTCCGGCGCCTGCGCAGCCGGCGCCGGCTCCCGCGCCGACGCCGGCGCCGACGCCCGCCGCGCAGGCCGGCAACCCCAACCTGGTGACGGTCAACGGCATGACCTACTACCGCCCCGCCGGCTCCGACGCGGGCCTTCCCCCCGCCGCCGCGACCGCTGCGGTGGGCGGCGCCTCGCCGTATGTCGCGCCGACCGACGCCGGCGCGCGCAGCAACCCGCCCGGCCTCACCGGCCCCGGAGTGCCGGTGGCCACCGCGAACCCCGCCGACAACTTCGTGCCGCCCGAGGCGTGGGCTCCGATTCCGGTGCGTGAAGAGGGCCGCATGTACGTGCGCCTCTCGATGAGCAGTGCGTGCGTGGCCGAGATCTTCCCCGGGCCGATTCAGGCGCGCACCGGAGACTTGCTGCTGGTCCCCTTCGGCGCCAACAACCTCTCGGTGCGCAGCCCCTGTGGTGGCCTGGCCGAAATCTACTGGGGGAAGGAAGCCAGGCCGCGCTTCTCGGAAGTCTTCGGCCGCAATCAGGCGATCAAGTTCGAGTTCAAGAATCAATGACGGATCAGAAGATGGTGAGCGGGAAGTGGGTGGAGGGGCTCTTCAACCGCGCGCTCGGGCCGTCGATCGACGCCGAGCTGTCGAAGCTGCTCGAGGCCGAGGGGCTCGAGCTCAAGCGGCCGATGCAGGCCAAGTACCCCCGCGATCTCTTCGTGAGGTGGGTGACGCTGTCGGCGCGCGAGCTGTTTCCGGGCACCGAGCAGCCGCAGGCGCTGCGCCTGCTGGGCGCCAAGGTGGTCGAAGACATGCGGGCGGCGGGCGACATCAGGGGGGCGGTGCTCACCATGGCCCGGCTGATGGGGCCGCGCCGGGTGCTGCGGCAGCTCGCCGAGTACGTGCAGGGGCAGAGCTCGCTGCGGGTGAAGCTCGAAGAGCGCAGCAAGACCGATGTGCGCCTCGAGCTCAACGACGGAGAGCTGGCCGATTTTCTCGCCGGCTCGCTCGAGGTGATCTTGGGGTTGGTCGGCGCCCGGTCTGCCACCGTCGAGACCCGCTGCGAGGCGCCCGATCGCAGCGTGCTGTCACTGCGCTGGGCATGACTCCCGCCCCTTCCAGCGTGCCGCTGCGCGCCGCGCAGGCCTGCAGCCGCTGCGGCAGCTTCTCGTCCGAGCTCACGCTGATCTGCGAGCGCGAGCTCTGCCCGGCCTGCATCGAGCGGCTGGCCGGGGCGACCCTCTATTCGGCGCCCGCGGTGCGCACGGTGGCGGTGCTGCTCAACCCGGTGCCGGCGGCGGTGATGATGGCGCTCAACTACCGGCGCCTCGAGAGCCCGCGCGCCAGGGGCTGGCTGCTGGGCGCGGTGGCGCTCGGCATCGGCTACGGGGTGCTGATGCAGCTGCCGCTGCCCAACTTCGCCTTCCTCGCGGTGGGGGTCTCGACCGGCCTGGCGATGACCCAGCGGTGGGCGGCGGTCGACTGGCCGGTGCTCGAGAAGGCAGGCTTCAAGCGCCGCAGCCCCTGGTGGGTGGTGCTGGCGACGCTCGGAGCGATGCTGGTGCTGGTGCTGATCTACTCGGCGGTCGCCGCGGTGCTCGACCCCGAGGGCCTCGACTCAGACGGCCCGTGAGGCGAGAAACTCGATCAGGTCGATCTTGGTGACCACCGCGGTCACCTTCTGACCCTCACGCACCACCGCCACGTTGTCTTGCGCGAACACGTCGCGCAGCTTGTTCAAGTTGGTCTCGGGAGTCACCACGCCCTGCAGCGGCGCCACCAGCCGATCGATGGTGTCACCCATCTTGTGCGCCCCGCCGATGAGGCCGTTGAGCAGGTCGTACTCGTGGATCATGCCCACCGCCGAGCCGTCTTTCTCGACCACCGGCATCTGCGAGATGCCGTGGCGCTTCATGTCTTCGATCACCTGCGAGATCTTCTCGCCCTTCTTGGCGACGATGACCTCGCGCGGGCGCGAGCGGGTGAGGTCGGCCACGGTGCCCGGGCCCTTCTCTTCGATGAACCCGTTGTCGCGCATCCACTCGTCGGAATAGAACTTCGAGATGTAGCTCGAGCCGCCGTCGGGCAGCACGGTGACGATGGTCTTGCCCTTGCCCAGCTCTCTGGCGAGCTCGCAGGCCACGTGCAGCGCGGCGCCCGAGCTGCCTCCGGCGAAGATGCCCTCTTCGCGCGCCAGCCGACGCGCCGCGACGAAGCACTGCCGGTCGTCGACCTGGCGCACCTGGTCGACCACCTTGAAGTCCATCGCGGCGCACACCATGTCTTCGCCGATGCCCTCGACCTTGTAGACGTGCGAGTCGCCGACTTTTCCGGTCTTGAAGTAGCCCTCGTAGATCGAGCCCTCGGGGTCGGCGCCGACGTTCTGGATCTTGGGGTTCTTCTCTTTGAGGTACTTGCCCGCGCCGCTCATCGTCCCGCCGGTGCCGAGGCCCGCGACGAAGTAGTCGAGCTTGCCGTCCAGCTGCTCGTACAGCTCGGGGCCCGTCGTGAGGTAGTGCGCCTCGATGTTGTCGGGCGAGTGGTACTGGTTCGGGTAGAACGCCCCGGGCGTCTCGCGCACGATGCGCTTGGCGGTCTCGTAGTAGCTGCGCGGGTCATCGGCGGCGACGTTGGTCGGGGTGACCACCACCTGCGCGCCCATGCCCTTCAAGCGGTTGATCTTCTCGAGCGACATCTTGTCGGGCATGGTGAAGATGCAGCGGTAACCCTTCACCGCGGCGATCATCGCCAGGCCCATGCCGGTGTTGCCCGAGGTGTTCTCGACGATGGTGCCGCCGGGCTTCAAGGTGCCCGCCTTCTCGGCCTTCTCGATCATGTGGAGCGCCATGCGGTCTTTCACCGACCCGCCGGGGTTCATGAACTCGAGCTTCACGTAGACGGTCGCGTCGTTGGGGCCGACCATCTTCTGAAGCTTGACGAGCGGAGTGTTGCCGATCGCGCTCAACACGTTGGGATGCACGTTCATGTCTGGGACCTGTTTTCCTGGAAGTGACCTACGCCGACGACCGCTTGACCTTCTCACCCTTCATGAGGCTCTCGATTCGCTCGAGCACCTCGGCCTTGTACACGCGCGAGCCACAGTTGGGGCAGGCGCCTTGCGGCACGTCGGTGAGCACCACCACCTTGCCGTTCACCGTCATGCGCACCTCGACATAGCGCTGCTCGTACTGGCCGCTGCACGGGCACCTGCCGTAGTCGCGCTTTCCGTAGTCCGCCATGGGGAGGGTCGGTAAGATAGCGGGGAAATGCACCGGGTGCCGCCATCAAATCGGCCGCCGTCTAACCGGCCTCCGCCGCCGGCCGCCAACGCGCGCGCGCCCCGCAAGCCCAAGCACGTCGAAGAGAAGGCCCGCATCAACAAGAAGGGCATCTCCGAAGAAGAGACGGTGGGCGAGGTCGCCGGGGCCGAGCCCCGCGACGTTCACGAGCAGGAAGAGACCGCCCACCAGCACGCCGAGGTGATGGGGTGGACGACCGAGTCCCACGGCGAGGCGGTCGACCGAAAAGAAGAGGCCGAAGAGCGGCTCGAAGAGGCCCAGCGCGATCAGCAAGACGAGAAAGAGCAAGACGCCCAGGACCCGCGGCAGCAGGCCACCCGCCCCGAGCGGCTGACCCAGAAGCAGCAGCCGCTGGGCACCCCGTCGAAGAAAGACGAGTTCCTCAAGGCCCAGGCCGAGGCCAGGGCGCAGGCGGGTACTCCGCAGCCGAAGATCAAGCACTCCGACGTGGGCAGCCAGCGCCTCGGCGCGCAGACGGTGAGCGCGGCGAAGACCACCGACGCGGTGCGCGAGGCCGCCGAGCGGCAGGCCAGGTCGGGCAAGCCGCCCGACGCGTTCACGCTGCTCAACCAGGCCCAGCCGCACGGGGTGTTCTTCAAGGAAGATTACGAGCGCGAAGGGCACAGCGAAGAGCAAGAAGACCCCGAGCTGCGCGCCGCGGTAGAAGAGTGCATTCGCCTGATGTTCGGCGTGCGCGGCATCGTACGCGTCGGGTCGGGCCGCAATCAGGCTGACGAGCCGGTGGTCGTCATCGTGGTCGGCCAGGGCTTCGGAGAGACGTCGATGCGTGCGGTGCCCGAGAAGGTGCACCGCTTCTCGACGCTGCTCGCCCTGCCGTTCGACGTGCTCCCGCTCAAGAAAGAACGATGACCGTTAGGAGCAGCGTGAGCGCAGCGACAGACGAGCAGCTGAAGGCACAGGTCCAGAAGGCCACCCGAGAGCCCACCGACGGCGCGGTGGTGAAGAAGCTCAAAGGTGACGCGAGCAACCGCTCGTACTACCGCGTCAGCGTCGGCCCCAAGAGCTGGGTGGTGATGGTGATGCCGCCCGACGCCTCGAAGAAGAGCGAAGAGGCGAGCAAGGGCGAGGCGCCCGCCGAGCTGCCCTTCGTCAACGTGCACCGCTACCTGAGCAAGCTGGGGGTGCGGGTACCCCGCATCATCGAGTTCGACGAGCCCGCCAACATGATGGTGCTCGAAGACCTGAGCGATGTGACCTTCGAGCAGGCGCTGCTCACCACCGGTAAGCGCGAGCAGCTCTACTCCGACGCGATCGACCTCTTGGCGCGCATGCGGCTGGCCGCCGAGAAGAGCCCCGACCCCTCGTGCCTGGCCTTCACCCGCGCCTTCGACGAAGACCTCTACGACTGGGAGCTGCACCACTTTCGCGAGTGGGGCCTCGAGGCCTGGAGCGGCCAGAAGCCCACCGCGGACGAGCGCGCCGACCTCGACCGCATCTTTCGCCGCATCAGCAGAGAGCTGGCCGCTGCGCCGCGCGGCTTCACGCACCGCGACTACCAGAGCCGCAACCTGATGGTGAAAGACGGCGAGCTGGTGGTGATCGACTTTCAAGACGCGCTGCAGGGGCCGAGGCAGTACGACCTGGTCGCGCTGCTGCGCGACAGCTACGTCGAGCTCGAGCGCCCCTTCGTCGAAGAGATGCTGCGGCGCTACCTGAGCAAGGTCGGCGGCGGCGACGAGAGAGAGTTCGTGCGGTTCTTCGACCTGCTCTCGGTACAGCGCAAGCTGAAAGACGCGGGCCGCTTCGAGTTCATCAACCGGGTGAAGGGCAACCCCGGCTTCCTGG
>JADJNS010000043.1 GCA_016714225.1 Archangiaceae bacterium | reverse complement strand
GGACGTTGGTGTCCGAGCTCGCCACCGCGATGCCGCGCGAGCCGGCGATGTACATCACGTCGCCGGTGGTGATGGCCGCCACGTTGGTGTGGTGCCTGGTCGCCACCATGGTGAGGGTGGGCGAGGCGGGGTCCGCCACGTTGACCGCCGACACGGTGAGGTAGTTGCTCGAGTCATTCACGGTGCGCGCCTAGGTGAGGTTGCTCTGCATCCACTGCACGCGAGCGCCGATGAGGCTCGACAGGATGCCCACCGCGGTGGTGGCGCCGTCGAACGTCACCGTCAGGGTGGAGATGGCGCCGGCCGACGCGCCGAGGCCGTCACGCCCGTGCAGAATCTCCATCTCGAGCACGTTGCGCGCGTTGATGGCCATCTGCATGCCCGTGTAGGACATGGCCGACAGCACGGCCTGCTTGGAGCCGGTCGAGTTGGCGCGGTCCAGAATCTGATACTGCAGGTTGTCGATGAGGACGGTGGTGTTGGCGTACACCTGCGCGGGCTTGGTCTGTCCCGGCCAGCGCGTCGCCGAGGGTGGAGTTGGTGGCGGTGGCTTCGGTGCCCTGCCCGAGGAAGCCGAAGCCCCACGGGTACTGCAGGCCGACCAATGCGATGAAGTAGTCGCCGACCGGGGGAACTCGCCAGACTTCGAGAGCGGCCACCGCTTCTGGGCAGATGGCGGCGTCGGGGAGGACCCGGGTGAGGGTGGTGCTGTAGACGACCTTGGGGGCGCCCGAAAGTGACGAGAGGGTTTCGTTGGTGGAAGCGATGGCGTACTCCGAATGTTTTGCGCCCGTAGGTGCAAGGGGTTCACTGCGATGGTTGACGACACTGCGTCGACCTTCGGGGTGGTCCCCTTCAGCGGGGTGGAAGACCTTGCGGTCAACGGCCCTCGGGGCGTCCTTCGGAGTCACAAAAAGATTACGCGCCTCACGCACTGCCAGTCAAGCCCAAGACTGGCCGCGGCAAATCTTCGATACCTGCGCCTTGCTGAGACCAAACTCGGCACGGAGTTCGAACTGCCTCTCCCCGGTCGCGAATCTATGGCGAATCTGGCGCACCTGCTCGGCAGTCACCTTCGCGCGACCGTGCGTCTCGCCGTGCGGCTTGTTGCCGCGCCCCTTGGCCATCATGTCTCTGCCCTTGTCGAGGTCGGTGCACCGGAATAGATGCGCAGGGTTTACGCAGCGTCTGACGTCGCAGCGATGAAGCACGTCAAGGCCGGCAGGTATCGGCCCGACGTTGAGCGTCCACGAGGCACGATGCGCGGCGATTGGGACGTCGCTTAGGACAAACCGGCCATAACCGAGGCGCGTGACATAGGCCGACCACAACCAGCAGCCATTTGCCTCCACGACATACTTCGCCTCGAACCTCTCACGCGTTGGCACTCGTGGTCTCATGGCCGTAACCATAGCATGGTTCGCGCAATGAGACACACGCACAACCAGTCAACCTCAGTCCTTCGTCACTGACGTGCCGTCGTTGAGTCTCGAGCCCGAGACCAGCCGCGCCGTGAGCTCGCGCGAGCGCCGCACCGCCAGCGCCTGAATGCGCCGACGCTCGAACCTACGGCCGACGTTGTGCCAGGCGGTCACCAGCCGCCACCACAGCGTGCGACGCACGGCGACGAGCGGCACCTCACCGCGCAGCGACACGAGCGTCCACGGGCGCAGCCTGGCGCGCTCGGCGGCCATGTTCGCCACCCATTCGATGAACTTAGGGTCTCCGGGCGGCACGATGCGCAGCGGCACCCACGTCACACCGTCGAGCGCCAGTGTCGGCGACGTGGGGTTGTGTGGCTCGTAGCCGCGAGGCGTGTCACTCATGGCGCGTCGTCCGCGAGCAAGTCCTCGTCGAGGAACGCGAGCGGCTCCGAGCGGCGTTCAGACAGCGCCTTGATTCCGGGGCCGGCTCATTGGCCTGTCGTCGGTGCGCCGTCAGAACTGCGGTGGGCCGTCCCGAGGCCTCGTGCCCCGCATCTGGAAGAGCGCCTTCTCTGTGTGCTCACACCGGCGCTTCCGCTCGCGCTCCAGTGCGACATACTTCGAGTCGGTGGCGCCAGGTGGCCACCGCCGCTCGCACTCGGCGCGCAGCACGTCATCGGTCGCATGCTTGACGGCGTTGACGACGGAAGGAACCTCGCCGCGTCGTTCCAGCTCGGCCCGCAGCTGGTCGTCGGTGGCGGCACGAAGCCCGCGCTCGACAACCATAATCCTCAGTCGGACATGTTCATCGCTCACTTGTCACCTCCAGATTTCGGGTTGCATTGCGAACAATCGCACTTCTTCGCGGCCACCGTCGTCAAGTCGGGCCCAACGCGCGCCGACATCACCGCCAGACACGTGTCGCCGTCGAACCATTGGCGCCACGAGTCGAGCATGCACGTACCTTTATGGCCTCCAAGCCCACCGCACCGATTGCAGTCGACCGGTCGGTCCATCCACGCCCGCCACTGCGCCTTCTCGTCGTCAGTCATCGCCTCGCCGCCTTTCGTGCCGCCTGCTGCATTCGCCTCACCTCAGCCACGTGCGCTCGCACCGCGCGACGCACCACCACCGGCACGCCCGCATACGTGCGCACTGCCTTGCGCGGCTTCGGTCGACGCGTCTGGCGGCGCCATGCGTTGATGGCGTCGCTGTTGCGCCGGTAGTACGCGAGCTGCGGGCTGCACCAGTCAGTGTGAAGCCGCTCGGTGAGCTGGCCCCACACGTCGGGGTAGCCGCTCGGCATGTCGTCGGCGTCGAAGTCAAGGCTCATTCGGCGACCGCCTCCGGCCCGGGGTCGACCACGCCAACCAAGCGCTCTTCGAGCTCGATGCGCACACCGGAGCGCCCCTTCTCCTGCTGGTAGCACCACGTGACTCGAGGGTCGGCATCGTCAACCTCGAGCTGCGCGGCCACCTGGTCTCGCACGGCCTTGAATGCGCCCTGGAGATTGTCCGAGTCAAGCCGTCGCAGGCCGATGCGGGTGAGCGTGACAACCACCGGCAGCGGCACCCTGCGGCGCCACGTCATCGCCAACTGAACCGCGTGGCGCTGCGCCTTCACGCGCCTCGCCTTCGTCGCCCAGTGCTCTCTGAGATTCGCCACGCTCGGCAGCGCCATCGGAATCTCGACTCGGACGGTCATCGCTCACCCTTACGGTGTCGGTGGTTCTCTCGGTCACACGCGCGGCACACGCGTTTGTTGCCATCACGCCGCGTATTCTCCGGCGTGTATTCGTGGCCACGTTTGCAGTGCGTCCGTCGTGACCGACCATTGCGGCCCTTAGCGTCTCGGTCCCTGGCGTTATCGGCGTCCGTCCCAACAAACAAATGCGCCGGATTCACACAGAGCGGAGTGTCACAGCGATGGCATGCAAGCGTCTCATGGTCGGTCAGACCAAGGACGAGACGTGTCACCAACCGCTTCCCCGTTCCCCCGGGGCCCCCCCCCGGCCCCCCCCGCCCCCCCCGGGGCCCCCCCCCCGCCCCGCCGGTCATCGCAATGCGTTCAGCGACCGGCGTCGAAACAAGGCGACCATTGGCCCTTCGGTGCATGTTCGGCCTCACGAACCGGTCCCTCGCAGCACGGCGTCGACGACCGTCTCGTAGGCGAGCACGGGCCCATCAAGCTCTTGGGCGTATCGCAGCACCTTCAGCCCGAACTCGCGCAGCGCGGCGCGGAACTTGTCGGCGACCGAAGAGCCGACACTGTCGACCATGGCGAGCCCGAGAACCGAGGCGACCACCTGATAGACGCTCGACGTCGCTTCCGCGTAGCCGTCGTCGAAGCTCTGGCGACACGCCTCAGTCAGCGCGCTGTCGTCGGCCGGCGTGGCGAGGGTGGTGTGCGCGCGGTGAATGAAGTCGCCATCGACCTGACCAATCTCGTCGGCCTCCCACGCTTCGACAATGCCGCTCAGAGCCTCTCGCAGCTTCGCCTCGCGCGCCTTCGATGCGGCCAGCTCGCGCCGCAGCCGGTCTACTTCGTCGCAGAGCGCCGGCACGTCGGTGCGCGCGGCGGCGATGAACTTTTGGTCTGCGAGAGTATCGGCCTCGCCCGCGGTGAACCATGGCCCAGGCGTCGCCGCCTCGCACCGCGCCTTGATTGCCGCCAAGTCGAGTCGCCCGCTACCTCGCCCAGTTTCGGCGCCGTTCGTTCGAATGGCGGGCAGCTGGGGGCCTTCCTGAGGCTTTTTATCGGTGGTCATCGTTTCGTCTCCTTGCGCTTCGTGGCCTGCTGCAACGTTGCGACTGCTCGAGTCAGTGCCGAATGCGCGCGCAGCAGCTCGCGCTGCACGTCGTCGAGGTCGACGCCATGTCGCGCGCTGGCGCTGGCAATCTCCTGCCGCGCGCGTTCGATGTGCTCGGTGGGCGTCATGCGTCCCTCCAAGAGCCGAATTCCGAGCGCATGGCGTCGGTCACCGGGGTGTCGACGACGGTGCCCGAGAGCCGACCGACGTTGAGCCTGAAGCCAAAGTCCGCGGGACCCTTGGTCTGCTTGAGCACCGCGACCCCCATGACCGGCTGCTCGTGGTCCTTGGTGGCCACCTTGAACAGCCCGAGTGCGACACGTGCACACCTCTCGATGGCGGCGCTGAATGCGAAGTCGGTGAGGCGGGGCGCCGTGTCGACGTTGAGCCCCTCACGCCGGCGAAGGTGGCAGGCGACCACCACCGGCACCCGGTAGGTCTTCGCGATGGAGCGCAAATCCTGCAGCGCCTCCTGGATGTCGAGGTCATGCCGCTCGGTGCGGTTGAGCCGAATCTCGCCAAGGTGGTCCACCAGCACTGCCCGGCACCCTCGAGCCACCATGGCGCGCGCTGAGGCCACCACGTCGGCCGGCGACATGCCGGGCGTGTCGTCCACGTAGATGTTCTGCAGCGTCGCGTGCGTGGTGTTGATGGTTTCGTCGATGCGCTGCATCTGCGGCGTCGTCAGCGGCTTGTTGCCGAGCACGAACAGCGGCACGCTCGCGGCCTCGGCCAACAGTCGCTCGGCCAGCCAGTCGCGCTCATCCTCGAGCGACAGCACCCCGACCCTGAGGCCGCGCTTGGCGAGGTTTCGAGCGAACGCCGAGAACAGCGCCGACTTGCCGACGCCCGGCAACGCGCCGACGATGGTCAACGTGGGCTGCAGGCCTCCGATGACGTAGTCCAGCGCCGCGATGCCGCTGGCGAGGGTGGTTTCGCGCGTGCCGGCCTGCACCGCCTGCAGCTTGTCGACGAGCGACATAAGCGAGCCGTCGAGAGTGCGCAGCCCGCCGCGAGACTTCTCGGACGCCTCGGAGGTGATGGTTTCCAGCTCGCTGACGCAGGTGTCGGTGGTGATGTCCGTGCTCAGCAGCTCGGCGATGCGCCTGAGCGAGTCACGGAGCGCCCGGCGCCGCCCGGAGTCGAGCAGGGCCTCGATGCGCGACTTCGCCAGGCCCGGGTTGACGAGCGCATCCTCGCCGAACGTCACCTCGGAAATGAGCTTGGAGTCCACGCGACCACGCAGGCCCGTGCAGAGCGCAAGCAGGTCGATGGGCTTCCCCTCGCGCATGGCCTGCGCCAGCGCCGCGTAAAGCGCCTGTGTCTGCTCGCTGGTGAAGTCTTCGGTCTTGAGCTCGGTCTCGTCGAGCAGCTGCGCGGTGCCTCGGCGGTTGTCGAGGTAGGCGCCAACAATGGCGCGCAGGGTGAGCACTTCGGCCTCGGCGGCGGTGGGTTTCATAGCGAGCGAAGCTCCGGTTGCTGGGTGGTGGTGATGGCTTGGTGCTGCATGAGCAGGTCGAGCCCGGCCTCGATGTGCGCGGTGTCGCGCAGCATTAGTTCGAGGCCGAGGTACTTCTTGCGGTCGGGGTTCTGGCCTTGGTGCCAGGGCGACTTCACGTAGCCGTCGATGGCCGCCATGAGGTCTTCTGGCCGATGGCCCTCACCCAACCGGCGGTCGATGAGGTCGCGGCGCTTCTGGTCGAGCTTGGCGTTGGCTTTCCCAGTTGCCTGTCGCCAGTGCTCGAAGATGCTTCTTGCGGTTGGTGTTGCTTCGACCTCCACCAGCACCAAAGAAGATGTTTCGTCTCGTCTCGTCTCGTCTCGTCTCGTAGGAGGCGCCGTCACGCGTGACGGAGGCGTGACAGCAGGCGTGACGGCGCGGCGCCGCCTCTGTCGCTTCTTCGCCGCGTCTTTCTTGGCCTTTTGGGCGAAAACAGCCTGGTAGTCGTGCCAGTCATGCACCAAAAACCCGTCCGAAACGGGCTCGAGCCAGCCGACCTCCGTACAAGCTTTGATTAGTTGTCCGGGCGCACCGCGCCACCGAACTGCGGACTCAATCTGCCCTGTCACGCGTGACGGAATGTGGCCGGTCGGCGCGTAGCAATGGACCCAACTCCAGAGCCTCAAAATGTACGCGTCGGCCAGCGGCTCGTTGAGCGCGTCGCACAGCGCCAGCGTCTTCGGGTGAAGAGCGAAGCCGCCGTCCACCCTGAACCAGGAGTAGCCCATTACGCCGCCGCCCTTCGCCGCGTCTCGAGCACGAGCCGCCGCGCCTTCAGCGCCTCGCGTTCGGCGACGTTGAGCGCCATGAGTGCGCGCCGCAGTGCCGCCGCAGCGAGCGCATTGCGGCCGTAGCGCGTGATTGCCTGCACGGTGCGGGTTCGGGCGGTGCGGATGCCCGCGAGCGAGCCGGCGATGGTGTGGCGGCGGGTGGCGCGGCGCGTCATGCGGCCTCCGTGGTGAAGAGGTCGCGCTGTGCCTTCGCCTTCGCGCATGCCGGCGAGAACCAGATGCGCTCGCGCGCGCTGTTTTCGTTGCCATCGGCGGCCTGTGAGCCGTAGCCGCCCTTCGCCTTCCACTCGACGACCTGCCAGCCCGGGAGGTCGTGCTCGCCTTCATAGCCACACAGCGCAATGCGCAGCGCCGGGTTGGTGCCGTTGTCGAGCGCCCACTCGCGAACCTGCGCGCTCAGTGATTTGTCGTGCGCCGAGTACAGGTCGTCGGCGCCTTCGGAGTACGGCGGGTCGAGCAGCACGCCGGTGGTGCCGTGTTTCACGGTGACCGACTCCCCGAGTACTCGGGTCCAGTCGCCGCAGGCCACGCGAACGCGACGCAGTCGGGATGATAGCTGATCGAACACGCCCATCCCCGCGTTCCCGAGGTGCGGCAGTTTGCGATGGACGCCCATCCCCGCGTTCCCGAGGTGCGGCAGCTGTTGCGATGGACGCCCATCCCCGCGTTCCCGAGGATCACACCACCCCGAGCCAATCCACGAGCACAGCCCCCACACCCACCAGCCCGCCACGCGCGGGTCGTAGAACTCTGGCTCGGTCTTCATGCGCTCGCGGAACGCGCCATTGCGCACGAGCGAGAGGTGCCGCGCGTGCAGGTCTGCCTCGTTCACCGGCCAGTCGGCGTGCGCCGCAACGGCTGCAGGGTCAAGCGCGACGGCGCGCCAGAAGTTCGCGAGATAGCAATCGATGTCGTTGACCGTCTCGGTTCCGGGCTCAGTGGGCCGGGCGAGCAGCACCGCGAGCGAGCCAGCGAACGGCTCGACGTAGTTAGCCACGTCGCCGAACGCGGACCAGACGAGATGTGCGGCGCGCGACTTCCCACCAAACCACGGGAACGGAGCGCGGAGTCTTGGCTCGCTCACGACTCGCCCCCAATCAGCGCCCTCACCGCGGCGCCCAGCTCGGCGTCATTCGGCGTGCGCGCGGCGAGCTCGCGAACGCGCGCCATGTCGTCGCGCCACGCGCCGAACGCCTTGGCGAACGGCTCCGCGGCAGTGCCGGCGTAGCGCGACGGCTCGAAGTCTTCGCCCTGCTCGCCACCGTCGAGGCGGTACGGGTCGCGCGGTACGCGGCCGGTGCCGTTGCAGGCGCGGCAACCAGAGCCAGAGCAGGCGGGGCAGGTGAGCATCACGAGCGTGTCGTGGAGCGGCGTGGTCATTGCGCCACCTCGTCACGCCACTGCCGACAGCGCTGGCACCGCGGGGCGGTCTGCTCGACGCCGCTGTCAGTGTACTCTTCGCGCCAAGTGTGGCCCTTCGCGTGGCAGCGAGTGCGAGCGACGAGGTGCAGCGTCGCGTAAGCCAATACCGCGACGGCCGCGATCGAGGCGCAGATCATGGCGCCACCCGCACGCACGAGATGGCGCCGAAGCCAGACCAGGCGTAGCAACGCACGCCAGCGTCAGCGTCGTCGATGTAGACCAGCGTTCCGCCGCGAGCAGGCCGAGCCCGCGCGGGCAGCGGGTTGCACCCCGTCAGCAACAGCGCGAGCAATGTGGCAAGCCTCATCGGGGCGACCTCCTCTTGTGCGCCCTGTCGTCTGGCCAGTCGGACATCGACACGGCCCCACCGGTCGCCACAGCGATGCGCATTGCCAGGGCGACGCTCGGCACTCCGCCGCGCGCCAAGTTGCTGATGGTTTGGCGGGTGGTGTTGGCCCGCTTCGCCAGCGCACTCGCTTCGCCCCGCTCGCACTTCGAAATCCATTCCTTGAGCGTCATGTGGCATCTATGCCATCCGCATAGCTGACTTGTCAACACCGCGACGCGTCATCTGTGCTCGCTTGACCATATGCGATTGTCGCGTCCACCCCACTTGACAGCCACAATCTGATAGCTATCATGGGTTCATGCTCAACAACGCACCCGCCGCAGCACCGAAGCGCCTCGTAGTGCTCCCGTACGGAGTGCTGCCGGTTCTGTCCTACTTCCGCATCGTCAGCGGCCTGGCGCCCGACGAGGCGCGCAAGATGCTGGCGCTGATGCGGCGTGGCGTGAAGGCGCTCGGAGCCACGAACGCCATTCATGAGCTGCTGAAGGCCCACGGGTTCTGCTGGCAGGGCCTGCGCGTCGTCGAGCCGGTCGAGATGCACGACGGCACGCACGCCGACTGCCGGCTGTGCGAGTCGAACCGGCGCTGGGAGGTGCTGTTTTGAGCGCCCTCCCGTTTGCAACCATCGACGTCGGCCCGCTCGGGCCCCGCGACGATGCGCCGACGCTCGCTGCGCCTGACCTCGTGGCCGCGGTGCTACGCGTTGCCGCCGAGGAAGAGCAGGCCGCCGTCATCGCGCTTCGCTCGCTGCCGTGCTCGCGGTGTGGCGATGACCGTGCCGGCCGGGGCATCTGCCCGTGTTGGACGTCGGAGCTGGAAGACGAGCCGCGGGGCGAGGTGATGCGATGAGCGCGCGCGAAGCTTGAGCGCGAACTCGCTCGACTGACGTCGCAGTCGCGGAGGCTGTCGGAGCGTCGCATGGCACTTCCGCCCGGCTCTTCGCGGGCACGCGTCACGTCGGCCAATGCGAGGTGGGCCCGCGTGGCAGAGGCTCGTGATCGCGTGGCTGCGCAGTTGGCCGATGTCGGCAATTCGAACATCGGGGATGAGTCATGAGCGTGAGACCGACGCCTGGGCCGTGGCTGCTTGACGACCAGATCGACACCATCTTCATCACCGACGCAGACGGCTCGCCAATCGCCGCGGTGGAGGTTGGCGAGGGGCCCGACGAGGCGGCGCCGGCTGAGGCTGACGCCCAGCTCATTGTCTCGGCTCCTGACCTGCTCGGGCTTGGAAGAGTGCGCGCGGCGAGACGTGCGTGCGGCCGGGCATGGCGCGCCGCCATCGCGAAGGCGAGGGGCAAATGACCCCGCCCCGCGAGTCGCTGTACCCAGCCCACGCACACCGCCCCGTCGCCGAGCTCCACGTGCCGGACCCGCGCGCCCAGGGCACGTTCGAAGAGGGCTGGAAGGCCGCGCGCGAGCAGCTGGCGGCGAACCTGGCGCGGATTCGAGGCACGCCATGATTTTCCCGCTGCCAGACGAGCGCGAGCGCTACATTGAGCACGGCACGGGGCTCGGCTACCGGCACGGCCAGCGGCGCAACCGCGTCATGCCGTGCGGAATCTACGTGTGGCCCGACGACGACAGCCGCTCGTGTCCGCGTGAGGCGATGCATGGCGAGACGGTCAACTGCCCGAGGTGCATCGCGGCGGCGTGCGCGGAGGTGCGGCGATGAGCCTCTACGACTCGCTCGTTGACGGGCGTGGCGACCCGTCCACCCGCCGCGTGCTTGACGACTGGCGCGCCGACCGAGGCATGAAGACGACGCGACTCGGCGTGGCCCTGTGGATTGCCGACACCGCCGACGCCGACGCCGCCGCCGACGCCGCCGCCGCCGCCGCCGCCGCCGCCGACACCGCCGACGCCGACGCCGACGCCGACGCCGACGCCGCCACCGACGCCGCCGCCGCCGACACCGCCGACGCCGCCGACGCCGCCGACGCCGCCGCCGCCGACGCCGCCGCCGCCGCCGCCGCCGACACCGCCGACGCCGACACCGCCGACACCGCCGACGCCGCCGACGCCGCCACCGACGCCGCCGACGCCGACGCCCGCATTCGCAAACAGCTGCATTCAATCCTCACTGGAGAAATCGACATGAAAGACGGTCTCAAGCTGATTCAGGTGCCAGGCCGCTACGGCTACTCGGTGACGCTCGCCGGGTGGCTGCGCCGCGAGTCTGGGGACGAATTCACGTTGCACGGCGCCGTGACGGTTGCGCGCACGGGCGGCTATCGAATGGACGGCCTGCAGCGGCTCGCGACCGAGGGGCCAAAGAAGGGTTACGACGTCACGGAGCCGGCCAAGGCAGTTGAGGAAGTCCATCGCCTGCTCATCCGCCGTTCGCTCGTGGCCGACGAGAAGGCGTGGGCGAAGGCTTGCCCGCGGCCCGATGGCTGGCTGGAGCGCGCCACGTGACCCACGCCGAGCAATTCACCGCCGCCGTCGCTGCGTGCGCGGTCGCGGCCGAGCGCCTGGCGCGCGAGCGGAGCGACGCGGCGTTCGAGGCGTGGCACCGGGCCATCTATGCGGTCAAGGCGCTGTGGCTGGCGCGGCCGGGTGTGCGATGAGTGCGCCAGTCTTCATCTGCCTGACGTCGACCGGTGCGCACCTCGCGTACGGGCGAGGCGAAGTGGCGCTTTGCGGCAAGGACGTGCGCGGCTGCCCGTCGTACGCGCTCGAGCCCGGCGCTGACGTCGGCGAGGCGCCTGAAGACTGCAAGCGCTGCGTGCGCGAGTGGCGAGACGACGCGAAGGTGGCGCGGAAATGAGCACCGTCAACGACCGTCGCATCGGGTCCACCGACATCGCATGCATTGCGGCACTGTACGAGCCGCAGCTCGCCGTCGATCTGCCGAAGCACAAGACGGCCGCTGACGTGTGGTTCAGGCTCCGCACCGGCATCGACGCGCCGAGCAATCCGCGCATGGACCGCGGCACGCGCCTGGAGTCGTCGCTGCTCGACTGCTACCGGCGATACGTCGGCCCGGCGTGGCGCCCGGCGCTGGCTGACGGTGAGTGGTGGCTCGTGAAACACCCGCAGCACGAGTGGGCGACGTGCAGCCCCGACGCGTTCGACTGCTCGCCGCCGCCGCACCTGGTGGTGGAATTCAAGACTCAATCACGCTGGGCGCGGAAGCAATGGGGAATGCCCGGCACCAACAGTCTCGCCACGCGCTTCCTGTACCAACTCGCGTGGACCATGGCGTGTTGCGAGGCGGACACCGCGCACCTGCTCGTCGCGTTCGGCGCCGACACCGAAGACGCGCACGGCACGCCGATGTTTCTCATCGAAGACACGGCCACCTATTGGAGCGAGCGCGACGCCGAGCTTGAAGCTCGGCTGCTCGAGTACGGCGCGCGCTTCGTCAATGACTTCGTCGCCACTGGCAAGCCCCCGCCAGTGAAACCAGCGGCTCATAGGCGGGCATTCAAGCAGTTGATTGGAGTGAAGACATGGGAGCACCTGAAGGAACCGCAGTCGTCGCCGCAGCCGTGAAGCCGTCGCTCGTCAAGAAGCTGGTCGAAGTCATGGCCTGCATCGACCGCATTCCGAAGAGTGGGCACAACAGCTTCCATAACTACGACTACACCACCGAAGCCGACGTGCTCGAAGCCGTGCGCGGCGAGCTGGCCAAGCGGTGCGTGTTCATCATTCCGAGCGTCGTCGACTCCAAAGAGCAGGCGGTGGGCGACAAGGGGCAGCGCGTCTTCACGCTGCGCATGAAGCTCACCGCGCACGACGGTGAGACGGGTGAGTCACTCTCGTGGGAAATGTTCGGGCAGGGCTCGGACTCGCTCGACAAGGGCGCGTTCAAGGCCATCACGGGTGCCATGAAGTACGGCCTGCTGAAGCCGTTCCTAGTGCCCACGGGCGACGACCCGGAGCGCGACGAGCCGGGCAAGGGCTCCGCCACCCCGCCGCCGCCAGCTGGCACTGCGGGACTCAAAGCGCGCATGAATCCGAAGCCCACGCCGGCTGGCTCGCGCGCCACGCATGACCGCTCGCTGTCGTTCGGATTCGGCAACGGCAAGGGCAAGCCCATCTCGGCGCTCGATGACAAGTCGCTCGACTGGTACGCCAACTGCCTCCAGCGAGACCTTGGCGATGCCTCGAAGTCGAAGTGGCACGCCAAGACGGCGCAGCAGCTCGCGACGATTCAGGCAGAGCAACGACTGCGCGGTGACGCGCAGGAGGACCTCCATCGCGATCAGCCAGACGAGCCGCCGCCGCCCGGCGACGAGGACGCCCCGTTCTGAATTTCACCCCGCGACTCGGCCGGAGCCCCACCCCTCCACTTCGGCCGGGTCGCATCTTTCAAGGAGACACGACATGAAGCTCAAACAACTGTTCTCAGGCGACATCTACCCGCCCGGGCGCTGCATCGCGTGCGACGTGGTGCTCGTGAATCCGCCCGGGAAGACCGGCGCCAAGCGCTCGGTTACGTGCGGCGCGAAGGAATGCCGGCGCGAGTACCACCGCCTGCGCGACATGCGCATGACGGAACTCGCGCTGCTCGGGCTCGAAGTCGAACGCAGTCGAAAGGGAACGCCATGAGGACGATTCGAAGGCTGTTGTGCTGGGCGGGCTGGCATCGCGCGCACCGCCTCACGGACCCGAAGCTCTTCTGGCTGTTCCAGTGCCAGCGCTGCGGCCAGCTCGTCGAGGGTGGAAAGACGGTGCGGCGTTGAGCGCCCACGTGAACGCCGGCACCCAGCTCGGCCCTCGGGCGATTCGCGACGCCGCGGCGCGCATTCGTGCGGCGCTCGAGGCCAGGCCCGATGCGACGGTGCCGGAGCTGTGCGAGACGACTGGTGCGAGCGTGCGAGCGTGTACGGCCGTGCGAGCGAAGTGGAGAGCGATGCGAAGGGATTCGTTTGAATCCGCGAAGTTAACAACCGGAGAATTTAACGAGCCATGAAACTCTGTATTCACGTAAGACCGCGAGATGACGGGCAAGGTTGGGCGATCGATGTCTACGACGGGCGTCGCGCTTGGACCAAAACCCACCTCGGAGAGAGCCCTCTGAACAAGGCCGAGGCCCACAGGGTGGCTCACAAACTCCGCGACCCGAAATTTTACACCGCGCGAACGAAGCGCGCGGTTAACAGCCTGACCGTCGAGCGCGGGCCGAAGGTGGTGCCGCATGAGTAGCCACGGACACGACGAGTTGCGCCGGTGGCGAGAGCAAGGACGGGCTCCGGCCGGTAGTTGCCCGTTTTGCGCATCGCGTATCTCCGTGATCGAGCGCGATGGCGTCTTTGTGGCTCGATGCTCGCACAGGGGATGCGGGGCAAGAGGGCCGAGGCACCACCCCCCCGGCCGCCCCCCGCGGCGCCCCGCGTCGGGGGGGCGCCGTGACCGACGAAGTCTGCGCTCGCGCCTCATCGGCTTTGGCGACGAGGAGCGGTTTGAACCGCCCGTGAACCTCGCCCGGTGCCCCGCTCCCGGTGGTATGGAGTGCCGAGCCGTCGCGCAAGCGGTTGCCCCGCTCCGACGCGAGAACGAGGTCCTGCGTTCCAACAGCGACCACCTCAGCTCCGAGAACGCCTCGCTGGCCAATCAGGTTGAGTCGATGGCGATGCGCATCGAGAGTCTCGCCGGGGAGCTGGCGAAGCCGGAGGATGTGAGGCTGCGCGAGGTGCTCGACGCGCTGGACGGGCGCGCGGTCATCTTCGACGGCCTTGGCGAGCGCGTTGGGCACTTGCTCGACGAGATGGACGAGTGGATCGAGAGGGCTGGAGAGGCCGAGCGGTTGGCAGAGGAGCGGTTGGCCCACGTGAACCAGATGCAGGCGGATATCGAGGCTGAACAGCGGGGCGGCTGGCGTGGCGGAAGCGTTTTGGCGCCAGGGAGGACGAGACGATGGGGGCGTTCCTAGAACGCCTCGCGACTATGGCCAACGTGGTTCCTGCGGACGTCCACGAGCACGGCTGGCAGTGGCGACCCACGGGCAAAGACACGGCGTTTGCGCCACCGTTCGGGACGATCCGGGTCTGCGGGGCCTGCGGATGCCTGGTGGCTGGTGGGCCAACGGCGTGCGCGCGCTGCGCGGAAGCGGGGACCTGATGGGCGCGGCGGCGTACAACCGAGGCTCACGGCTCGTCTCCAGAGAGGCAGACGAGCGCATGCCGGTGGCCACGTCCCGGGCGGACGCGCAGGCCCACAAGGACGAGATCGTCAGGCTGCGTGAGCAGGTCACCACGCTGGAGCGTGATCTGCGTCGCGCCCGCCGATGCCTCGCAGCCGAGCGAGCCGGACGGGGGGCTCTGCGTGCTCGACTTGCTGACGAGGAGAGCGCCTACGCCTTTGGAGTTGGCGTCCTGTGCGCGCTCGCGTTCCCGGGGAACGAATAATGAGTTCGTGCAGAGCAACGAATGCCAACGCGCGCACCAACGCCAGCCTGCCACGCCGGCCCCGCCGAACCCGCCGACACCTCGCCGAACACGAAGGCGCTACCCCCAGGGACGCCCACGCCCACCTCGCCGCGCGCCACCGCAATGAGCGCGTGCGGGTCGCCACGCACGGCGGCGGTCAGTTCGGCGAAGCCATGCCCGGGCTGAAGCGTTGCGGCCTTGTTGATGCCCTGCGCGAGCGGCGTGTCACTCAGGGAGAGGGAGGGTTTGCGGCAGCAGCCTTCGCGGCATCCGCCAGCGCAGTCTTGGCGTCGGCGTGCGCGTCGGACGCCTCTTTGACGGCGCTCTGCGTGAAGTAGCCGCACACCAGCACAATCTCCGCCACCAGCTGCTCGGCGTCGAGGTCCAGCCCGAGCTTCTTGTTGAGCACGGTAACGAGGAAGCCGAGCAGGAAGACGAGCAGGCGCCGCCCGGTGCCGCTCACGAGAAAGTTGCCGATGGCCTTCAGTGCGTTCATGTTCGTTCTCCTCAGCGGGTGACTTTGTCGAGCGCGTCGACGAGCGTGTTGCGGTGCAGCGTGATGAATGGCGTGTCGCGGCGGTAGTGGACGCTGTTGTGTCGTCGAATGCGCGCCGACTCGTTCGCCAGCGCGGAGCGGATGTCTTTCACGCGCGATGTTGCGCCGTCCGCCGACACCACGCCGCCGTCAGCCGTGTACACCGCCACGTGCTCGATGCTGTCGGGGCCGTGGCCGTAGAACACGAGGTCGCCGCCGAGCGGCAGCTCGCCGACCACGAGCGCGCGCGTCGCCCCGTAGAGGTTCTGCGCGTTGTGGGTGTGCCGAAGGTCTGGGCCGCCGACCTTGCGCAGGCAGACCGTCACGAGCCCGCTGCAGTCGTAGGCGTCGGGGCCTTTTGCCCCCAAAGTACCGGCATCCCAAGCAGGGATTCGACGGCCTGCATGAAGTCTTCGCGGGCACTCATTGGCCACCGTCCACGGCCGGCAGGGGCTTCTCCAGGCGCTCGGAGTCGTGGCGGCGGGGCATGACGCGGTAGAGCTCGCGAATGTCCATCTGAAGCTCGTGCAGGTCGCTGCGCGTCTCTTTCTGCTGCTGCTCGAGCGTCACGATGCGCTGCTGCACCCTCACGCCGGCATCGGTCTGCGCAGCGGCCTCCGACAGCACGACGCGGTAGGCGCCGAACGCGGTACCGATGGCGATGACGGTGGTGGCGATGGTCAGCTTCGCGCCCTGCCAATTCAGCTCTTTACGCATGGACTTCTTGACGATGCGAATGGCCGGGTCCGTCTTGGGCTCATCGAGCGGTGGCGCAGGCGGTCGCGGCGACGGGACGATTTCAGCCATGGCTTCCCCCGGTGCCATTCGTGCCGAGCGCCAGCAGCAGGCGGTCGAGTTTGGCGTTGTTCTCGTCAAGCTTGCGGTTGATGGTCTCCCACCGGTCGTCGCCGATGGTCTTCTCGATGCTCAACGTCTTGCGGAGCTGTGCCACCTGGCGCGCGGCATCGGCCTCGTCAGCCAGGCGCTCGAGTGCCTCTTGGATGGTGGCGCCCAGCGCCGTGTACCCCTCAACGACGCGGCTCACTGCCTACACCGTCCGTTGAAAAACTCAATCGATTGGCCGTCCACCATAGGCAAACTCTATCATTCAACCAAAGACCCGCAAACCGTCACCGGCGCTTGCGGAGCTGCCCGGCGACGTACCGGTTGCCCCCGAGGAAGGCCGACGCGAGACCGCCCTGCGTACGCCCAAGCGCTTCTTGGCGGGCCATCAGCGGATGCTGCGCGGGCAGCGTGCGCCCGGTCAGAACGTCGAAGTCGGGCGGGTACGGATTGGCGTTAATGGAGAGGTCTCGCACGAAGTACTGCAGCGATGCGCAGAGGTCAAAGTGGTGCCCCTCGGTGCGCTCGTAGTCGGTGCCTTGCTTGTTCGGCAGCGCGGTGAGCAGCTGCTTCCGGAGCTGCACGCACCGTGGGTGAATGATGAGGCGCCCCATACCCATGAACGTGCGCGCGAGGTTGATGGCGGCTTCGCGGTCGTGCTTGATGGCCTTGTGGCAGTAGACCTTGTGCAACTCGGCGAGGTCGCGAATGGTGCGCTCGGTGTCGTCGTCTACGACTCGCGACGTTCGGCCAGCCTCGGCGCCGGGCCAGAGCACCTCCTCTCGCGTCTTCATGACTACGGCGAGGTCCTTGGTGTTGGGCTTGTCGAGTAGAGCTTCGTCTTCGATGACGACCTTGGCCGCGGCGAAGTCGACATAGCCCCACAGCAGGCCGTACTTGTCGACCGTGCCGCCGAGGTCGCACGACACGCGCTTGTAGACGTACTTCTCGAAGCCAACGGGGCGCGTCCATTCGCGCACAATGGCGTCCTTGTTCCGGTGAAACTCTGGGAACACCACGCGCTCTTCATTGATGACGCGCTCGCACATCAGTTCGCGGCGAAACGTCTCGGTGGCCTTGTACTGCTCGACCGTCAAGCCAGCGTCGGCAGCCTCTTCGGCGATGTACCGCTCAGCGTCGGGGCTCGCGTAGATGGTGCGGCGGATGTAGCTGCCGTGAATCTCGTTGAGGTTCGCCAGTTCGATGAAGAAGTGGTCCAACTCCTCGGGCGTGCTGCTGCTGACGAAAATCATCCCATAGTGGCCTACGCGCTTCACCAGCCGCATGCCGGGCTTCACGATGCTCCGGTAGATGTACTTCAGGAAGCGCATGAAACCGGCTTCGTCGAAGAACGACGCAATCGGGTCATCACCGCCGCGGGCCGTGTCGGCGTCTTCCTGGGTGTTGCCGCCGAAGATGAAGATGTACGCGCCGTTCGGGAAGACGAAGCTCGAGGTGAGCGTATTGAAGCGGCCCTTGCAGTCGTCTGGGGCGTTTCGACACAGGCGCTCCATCGTCTTGATGGCCGACGAGCGCACGCCCTTCGAGGTGTCCTGACACCAGTTGATGCGGCAGCCCGGATTCTTGAGCGCGAGCTCGAACGCGATGACGACGAGCGCCACGGATTTCCCGAGCCGGCGCGCGTCTTCGCTGACGAACGTCTTGCGGTGGCACGCCTTTGACTTCTCGTAGAAATCGCGCTGTGGGCCAGTCGGACGCCCGTAGTCGAGCATCCAGTCAAGTTGGCCCTTGCGCCACAACTCGTCGCGGGCCTTGCGGCGGGCGTCGCGGAGCCGGTCAGTGCTCCGCTTCGTCGGCCTCGCCGTCGTCGTCGTCGGCATCGTCATCCGCCTCCGGCGTCTCGTCGGTCAGCGACTGGCGGGCGAGGGCGCGCAGCTCTTCCACGGTCAGCTCATCCATGGCGTCGCCGCCGCGGTCGTTCTCGATGCGCACTTCCTTCGGCGGCTCACCGATGCCGTAGGCGATGAGCAGCTTTGCGGCGGCCAGGCGCACCTTGGAGTCTTCGCCAGTGTCGTTGCGAATTTTGATGATGACTTCGAATGACTCGCGCGTCTCGTCGAGCGCCAGCGCCTGAAGCTCGCGCACGCGCTTGAGACGGCCGCCAGGGTTGCCGCTGGCGCCAGGCATCCACTTCCCACCGGGTCCGCGCGGCATCAGCCTCTCCGGTTGTTGGCGATGAAAGTGCGCTGCTCGGTGCGCATGTTGGCGACTTCGGTCTTGAGCGCGTCGAACTGCGGCGCGAGGCCCCGTTCGCGCTCGGCCCGCTCGTCGGCGCGCTGGATGGTGGCGGCGTGCAGGCGCAGCCAGACGACGGCGACGACTGCCGCGGCCACGAGCGCCACGGCGGCCACGATTGCGACGTCACTCACGACGGCTGCCCTGCGCTCTCAGCGCGGCATTCACCGCCACGCGCTTGTGCTCGTGCGCCACGTGCTCTGGGTACGCCTGCGACGGCCCGAGCGTCACCGTCACCGAGCCGTCAGCCCTCACCAGCGCCTGCGCGACCGCGTAGCCGCGCGACGTGCGCACGACGCCACTCAGCTCCATGTCGCCGGTCGGCGTGCCGCCATCGGGGCCAGTGGCTGGCGTGGCCTTGGCGCGCGCGGCTCGAGCGGCGGCGCTCATCCGCCACCCCGCATGCGCTTCATCGCCTCTTGCGGCGAAATGAACGTCTCGGGCGTCGCAGGGGCGGCCGGCGCGGGACCGCCCGGCTTCTTGACGCCACCACCGCGCAACTGCTCCACCTTGAAGCGCAGAATCTCGTTGACCACCGGGTCGCCGAGCCGCTTGGCGAGCGCTTCGCCCTTCAGGCCCTTCAGTACGGCCGCCTCGAGACCCTTGAACGCCCCCTCCATCTTCTGCCGGGCCGCGTCCACCACCTGCTCGGCGAACATGGGCGAGAAGTCGTCGGCCTTGGGCAGCAGACCGATTTCCTTCCACTCACGCATGACGTCGTAGACCGCCATGAAGGCGTCACTGTCGCCTGTCTCGAAGCCGGCGCGCTGCCACGCATCACCGAGCATCGACTCGATGCGCTTCTGGATGTGCTGGGCGCGGGCGCTGATGGCCTGCTGCTCTTTCTCCTCGTCGACCGCCTTCAGCTTCTTGTCCTTGTCGGCGGCGGCGGCCTCGAGCTCGGCGATGCGCCGCTGCTCGGGAGTCAGCTCCTGCTCACGAAGCTTCTGCTCAAGCCGCTTGCGCGCCAGTAGGTCGAGCTTGCCGCGTTTCGCCAGCTCGGCTTCGAGCTTGTCCTCGTCGTCCCAGACCGACTCTTGCTCGGCCATCTTCGCCTTGAGCTCGGCGGCGGCCTTCAGCGCCTCGCGGGCCTGCTGGATGGTCTTGTCGGCGAACCCGGCCTTGGACAACAGCTTCTCGGCCTCGCTGCGCTTGTACTTGCGCACCTCGCCGTTGACCTTCACCTCGAACAGCGGCTCGGCCTCGGCGGCCGGCGCGACTGCGTTCGGCGCCTTGGCGGCAGGCGCGGCTGGTTGGGCGGCGGGTGCTGCTGGAGCAGGGGCGGCGACGGGTGCGGTCAAGCGAGACGCTCCAAGCCTTCGAGGTGTCCCGTGTAAACGCCGCGGTTGCCTATGAATCTACGCGTTTCGATAGGTCAAGGCAATCACGCCTTGACCGCGAGGCCGGGCGGCTTCGTGCCGGCGACAGGCGCGGCCTTCTCGCCAGTGGCCGGATTCCGTGGCATCGACGGGGCCTCGGCCTGCTGCTGTGCCTGTGGCGGCTTGGGCGGGGTGCCAGTGGCCTCGGGCGGGGGCGTGGGGCCTCCACCGCCTGCCGGCATGGCGGGCTCCTGCCCGAGCATCTGCAGCAACGACGGGTCTCCCTCGCGCAGCTCGCGCAAGTGGGCGTCGTTGTGCGCCTGAAGCGCCGCAATGACTGCCGGCGTCTTTCGGGCGGTGAGCGACGACACGACGGACGCGTGCAGCTTGATGTGCAACCGGTGGTCATCCTCGAGCATCACGGGCGGGCTCTCGCCGCGAGAGATGGCCTCGTTTTCGGCCTTGATGAGCAGAAGCTTGCTGCTCAAGTCCTCGGTGAGCGCGTCGAGCCGGCCGGTGTCGAGCACCGTTTGGAACTGCTCGGGCGTCTGCACCCACTTGTTCTTCAGCGCCTCGGTCGCGATGGTGTAGCGCCCGGCGTCGGTCTGCTGGAGTGGCGAGCCGATGGTGGGAAACACGCGCTCGATGCCCTCCACCTGCGTGCCGCTGATTTCGGTGGTGGTGACGAGCGATGAGCGCGCGTTGCCGGCAAGGGCAATGCGCTTGGGCACCTTCATGTGCTTCTGAATGTGGCGCAGCACGATGTTGCCGATTCGCTGCACGAAGCTGACCCAATCGGCCTGCTCCTGCGAGTTGTTCTGCACCGAGGTGCTGGTGATGAGCGCCGCGAGCGCGCCAGATGACGGCATGGCTTCGGCGTTGCCCGCGGTGAGCTGGTCGATGCCCATCAACTGCTGTTGCTCGTTCGCCAGCGTGCCGTCGAGCTTGAAGTGCTCGGGGTGCGACTGCTGAAGCTGCAGTGGCTTGATGCGCGACGGGTCTGCGCCATCGGGCACCGGAAGCAACTGCGGGCCGCCCGTCTCGAAAGCGACGGCAGCGCCGGCATCCATCATCGACTGAGGCACGGCGATGACGTTGCCGCTCGTGGCGGTGGCGTTGGTCAGCAAGTCTCGGCGCAGCGAGTCGCGCGCCTGCCCGGCACCGAGCGTGCCCACCCACTTGGTGTACGGCCACGGCGTTCCGCTGTAGTTGCCGCTGGCGGTCCATGCCACGGGGCCGATGCAGCCCTCAAGGCCGACATACGCCTCGTCGAGCGGGCCATCTTCGAGCACGGTGCCGTTCTCGAGGAAGCGCGTCTGCCGGCCGGGCGCGACCGAGGGCGTGCGCAGGGCGTAGAGGAAGTACACCGGGATGCGGTCGGTGTTGAGGGTGTAGGTCCACTTGAACGGCATCCACGCTTGGCCGACCGGGGGCGTCGCGCCGGCCGACATGACTTGCGTGCGCACTTCCTTGTCGCGCTCGGGGTCGCCGGTGCTGACGCTGGCGGCCACGTCGAAGCGGTTGTGCCACTCGCGAACGATGACCCACGTCAGCGACTCGCGCGACTTGGCGGACGGCTCGCGGATGATGTCCCACGTAGAAATGCGGCTGAAGCGCATGTCTCCAGTGGTGAGCAGTTTCGGGTGTTCGGGGTCCGTGTTGTCGATGCTGACCGCCTGCCCCGCCGTCGTGTCCCACGGCACGTGCAGCGCGCCCTCGGCGAATGACATGGACTCGAATTGCACCGCCTTGGCGAGCGTGCCCACGCTTTCGTGCTTCCAGTAGTACTCAAGCGAGTTACGCGCGGTGACGGCCTGCGCCTCGCTCGCAAAGTCGGTGGTGGTGGCGCTGGCGGACCACGTCAGCTCGGGGCCGACCACGATGTTGAACGCCTTGCGCAGCAAGCCGGCTGCGGCGGGGATGCGAAGCTCAGCGATGCTGCCCTGATTGCCGCTGCGCGTGACAAGAGCGGCGTTGGCGCCCACGCCCTCCATGTCGAAGCCGTACAGGTGCGTGTAGGCGACAGCGACGTTGCTGTAGTGCAGGTTGGCGCCGGGGCCGATGGCGGTGCTGGTGCATTCGCCGAGCTTGGCGGCGAGCCGCTGGCCGAACGCCTCGGGGTCATCCCGGTCGGCGTCGAGCCACTGCACGTCGTCGCGCTTGTCGCCAATCTTCGCGTTGCTCATTCCTTGCCCTCGTCGTCATCGCCCATCATCTTCGACCACGGCCGACCCGCGGACGCGCCGAGCTCCCCCGCCATGCGGCCGAGCTTGGCAAGCATCGACTCCTCGGCCACGCGCGGCTTCTTCGCGTGCGCATGGTAGGTGTCGCCCTCTTCCTCCCACTCGCCCGCCTTGTCGTGCTCGGGCGTGAGCGACACCTCGCCCATCTTGACGCTGACGCCCTTGCTGCGGTCCTTGGGCTTGGGGAGACGGCCGTATCTGCCTTCACTCATGGTCTTCGTCCTTTTCGGGGCCAAGGAACCGAGCCCACTCGGCCAGCGGCGGAACGGCGTGCGACATGGCGTTGCCCGCGCCGATGCCCACGGCGGCACCCTTGACGAGCGGCTGGTACGTGCTCGGGCTCTTCATCATGTTCGACACGATGGTGCCGGGCTTGCCCATTGCGCCGGCCACGAGCGCGCCGGCAGCCGCACCGGGCGCACCGCCGACTGCCGCGCCGATGGCAGGTGGCACGTTGCGCCGGGCGAGCTCGGCCAGTCGTCCAGTGACGCCGCCGGGGTCATTGAGCTTGGCCTCGGCCGCTGCCGCCGCTGCCTGCTGAATCAACTCTGGCCGGTTGGCCGCCTCGGCAGCCGAGCGTGCGCCCTTGGCCGCGGTGAGTCGCCCCATCATGTTGGGCGCCTCGTCGGCGTAGTTCTTCAGCACCTGGTTGTAGAGCGCCTTGCCCTCGTCACTGCTGATGAACTGGCGCGCCCACGCCTTGGTCTCTTCGTTGGCGGCTGGGTTGAACATGGCGTCTTCGAGCCGGTCCCACGCCTTCATGGCGGCCGAGGTGAGTCCGCCTTCGGAGCCAATCGCCGACTTCACGGCGCCTTGCCGCGCCTCGGTCTCTGCGGCCAACTCGGCGGCGTGCGTGGCATCGCTGATTTTGCCAGCCTTGCCAGCCAGCCACCGCCCGGCACCCTGCGCCACCTCGCCCAGCGCCGCCCCGCCAGCACCCAGCAGCGCCCCGTTGCGCGTCGCCTTCATGTCGCCGTCGCTCGAGCCGTAGCCGTACACGGCGCCTTGGCCCGTGCCGAGCGCGATGCGGCCCAGCGCGGTGGGCGCCGAGCCGACACCGCCGGCCATCAGCGAGCCGACGAGTGGCGCGTTGGGAAAGTCCTTGAGGTTCTGCTCCTGTGCGCCCTCAATGCGCCTCTTCTCGTCGCCGTACGCCTTCGCGAGGTCGTCCCACGACGCGGGCTGCCCCTTCAGCGCGCCCTTGGCGTCGGCGCCGAGAGCCGCCAGAGCGCCGTTGACGCGCCCTTCCATGGCATGCGCCGCGCCGTGAGCGCCAGAGGCCAGAGCGCCCCACATGGCGGTCTGCTCGCGCTCCTTGTCGCGCTGGAGCTTGGGGAGGTCGCCCAGCTCGCGCTTGGCCCGCTGCCAGAAGTTTTCGTCAGCCGGCGGCGCGTCTTTCCAGCCAGTGGGTGACGGCACCTTGCCAGCCGGTGGCTTGGCCGCCACGTCGGGAAGCTTCTCCCAATCGTCGACCTTCACATCCGGCAGGCTCTCCCACGCGTCAGCCATCGACCGGCACACCGCCCTTCGCTCGCGCCTTTTCCATCTTCTCGGGCGCCACGTCATGCACGCTGCCATCGGGGAACTTCATCTTCACGGCAGCGCCGCCACCCGACGCCCCATCGGCGTCGTAGTTGTACGCCCTGATTTTGCCGAGCGCGCTCGCCTTGGCCGTCTGGCGCACGGACTTCAGCTTGCGAGTGAGCGTCTGGGCCGCTTTCGTGTCGTCGCCGCCCACCACCTTCTGAAAGAACGCCTGAAAGCCAGTGGGAGACAGCACGTCCGTGCCGAGTGCGGCGGACATGGCGGCGGCCTCGTCTTTCGACATGGCTCCCTGGCCGGCCGCGGTGTTCAGGTGGCCCGAGACGACCTGCGCCTTGGACGCCACGTTGTCTTTGGTGGCCGGCGACGGGTTGCGCGCGAAGTCTTCGAGTGCGGTGCCGAGGTCATCCATGCCCGCCAGCGCCGAGCCGTACAGGGACGCCACCTTCTGCACCTCGCGGCGGTCGTCTTCGCGAGGGGTGCCTGCGCCGTGGTAGGTGAGCTTCGAACCGGCGAACGGCACGCCTTCGGTCAGCGCCTCATGCTCGCCAGCCTTGCGCTCTTCGTTGGACTTGGAGATGGCCAGCGACTGTGCGGTGAGGTTCTGGCCGCGCATCTGAAGTACGCGCTCGAGGTCGAACTTCGTTGCCGTGGTCGGGTCGATTCCGGCCTTCTTGAACTCTGGCGCCCACGTCTTGCGCATCTGGCCAAGCTCTTCCTCGGCCTTCGCCGCCTTTGCGGTCTTCTCGACCGCGGCTGCCTGCGCCTTCGCGTCGCGGTCGGCATCGGCACGGCGCGCGCGCTCGGCGGTGGCCAGTTCGCCAGTCTTCACGAAGCTGTGGATGTCGCTGGCGCTGTAGTTTTCGAAGCCGCGGGGCAGCGTCACGCCCATCGCCTTCACGGCCTCACGCGCCTTCTGGCTCTGCAGGCTGTTCGGGTCATCCATTGCCGCCTTGACGCCCAGCGACGCCTGCGCGGCCTTGTTCTGCAGTGCGCCGCGCTCGAGCCCCTGTTTCTCTTTCGCGAGGCCCACCTCGCCCTGAACCATCGCCGGGCCGATGTCGCCCGCGTGCTGATTCATGACGTATGCGCCGGGGTTGCCGGCGTTGGCGAGCATCGTCTCGTAGTTGCGAGACTGCGACTGGCCAAGCTCGGCGGCCTTGAGGCGCGAGCCGAGGTCCGCCCAATTCAGTGACTCGGGCGGGGGCGGGGGAGTGGGAGCCGTGGGTTCGGCGCGAGTCTGAACCGGCGCGCCCTGTTTGCCGGCGCCCACGGTGGCCGGTGAAGTCGGAGAAGTCGCCGGGCCGGAGAAGTCCATCTCCGGCAGCACCATGGCGTTGTCTTCGTCGTTGTCGGACGGCCCGCCCGCGTTGTCGGCGTCGGGCTCGCTGAGGTCCATCTCAGGGAGCAGCCTCTCGCCGCCAGCCGCAATCGGCGGCGTGTCGACGTCCGAGACACCCGGCTCGTCGGACTCCCACTGCCGCACGATGTCGTCCCACTTGTCTTGGTCGAAGGGCATGGTCAGTCGTCGTCGTTGTAGTTGGTCTCGGCTTCTTCGTCGGCGCCGGGGTCGCCGTAGTCGACGGTGTTGTCTGGCGGATTCGAGGCGCTGGTGCCGTTGTTCTTGCTGTAGGCGCCGTACGCGCTCACCGCGTTGTCGATGTCGCCGTTGATGGCCGACGCGCGGCCCTTGATGGTGTTGGCGTTGGCCGAGCCGCTGCCGAACACGGCGTTGTTCATGCCGTTGGTGAGCGACGTTTTGCCCTGCGCCTGCCTGAGTGCGTCGTCGTACGCCTGTCCGCGGTAGGCGTTGTTCGCCTTCGCCGCATCAGTGCGAGCCGCCGCGTTGCGCGCCGCAATCATGTCGGCCGCTCGGGCTGCGTCCGACTTGCGCCCGTAGTCGTCGTTGGCCATGCCGCGCGCCATCTGGCCCTTCTGGAGAATCGCCTGCATCGCCCGCGCTTGCGCCTGCGCCGCCGCACTCTCGCCCGCCGCGTTGGCGTTCATGGCGGCATCCGACTGGTTCTGCATGTCCATGGCGAGCTGAGCGCCGCTGCCGAGTTGGCCACGCGCCGCGAAGCTATTCGCCAGCCCCTGCCGTCGCGCCGACACGTTGCGATTCTGGACGCCCTGAATGTCGTTGAGCGCCTTTAGGTCAGCCAGCGTCAAGCCGCCGTTGTTCGCGAGCTCGGTGAGCTTCGCGAGCGCCTCTTGCTCGGCCTGGCGAGCGGCAGGGTCATACTGGATGCCTTCGAGCGCGCTCGGGCCGAGCTGCTGAGCGGCGATGTCCTGGTAGCCGGCCGCGCCGAGCTTGTCGTAGTCGGAGAACCGCGCCTGCAGGTTCTCGAGCATCTTCCGATACGCCTCCTGCATGACGTCGTTCGCCTGTCCGGCACTGGCGTACGAGTTGACGCCCTTGCCGATGGCGCCAGCGACTGCAGGAATCCACGAGTAGTCGGACATGTCAGGCTCCCGCCATCGCGATGGCTTCGAGGATGCTGTAGTACGCCTTCAACGCGGCCTGTTTCTCTTCCCAGCTCTGCGCGTTCTCGGCGGTGGGCGTGTTGGTGGTGGTGCCGGTGTTGCGGTTGCCGGTGTTGCCGAGTCCCCAGAACTGGCCACCGTTGGCGCCAGAGGCCTTTGCGCCCTGACCCATCCACGCCGGCACCACGCCGTACTTGAACGCCTCGTACTCTTCGGGCGTCATCTTCTTCAGGTCAGCGTAGAACTGGTCGATGTTCTTGTACGGGTTGCCCGGGTCGCGGTTGCCGTAAATCTGGTCGGCCCACGCCGCGATGTTCGAGTAGCCAGCCTGCCCCGCGGGTGAGTTGGGGCTGCTCCGGTTTTGGCCCACCCAATCGAGGAAGCCACGCTGCGTGTCGAACTGCGGCGCCACGGGGAACTTCTCCTTGAGGTAGGCGCGCTGCTTCTCGAGTTCCTGCTGCTGAGCGTCGCGCGTTGCCTTGTCGGACGCCGTGCGCGCGTCCGCGTTCGCCTGATTCGTGGCGTTGGCCTCGGCAGTTGCGGCGTTCTGCCGCTTCACCTCGTTCACGTCGCCCATGAGCGTGTGCCACGCGTTCTGCGACTGCTCCGCCTGGCCCAGCAGCGAGTCTCCGAGCCCAGCGCCGGCCTTGGCGGTCTGGCCGAATGCCGTCTGCCCCTGCCCGTTGATGAGCGCGGCATCGAACGCGCCACCCTGCGCGAGTGGCTGCGCGGCCTGCTGCTGAATGAGGCCCTGAACGCCGGTCTCGCTGCCGAGTGCACTGGCGTCGCCCTGTGCGCGGACGGTGTCGCCCATGAGCTTCGACCACGCGTCGGCACCCAAGTACGACTCGACGTCCTTCGCGCCAGCCGGACCATCGACCGCGCCCGGATTGAGGCCGGTGCGATTACCGGCTTGCGGTGCGGCGTAAGCCTTCGTCTGCTCGAGGCCGTTCGGCGCAGCCACGCCGCTGGTGTTCTTCGCCATCTCGCCGAGTTGGTCACGGGTCGGCTTCTGTGAGTAGCCGGCAGTCGGCGGCGGCGGCGGTGCGCGAGAACCAAAGGCGCCGGCGTCGGCCGCGTTGGCGGGCTGGCCGAAGGCACCAGCCGCATTCGGCGCGGCGAAGCTGCCGCTCTGCGCCGGCTGCTGGTCGCCCTCGTGCGAGTAGTTCGACTCAATCTGCGCGTTGAAGCCGGCCGACGCGTCGTCGGCGGCTTTCTTCGCAGCGTTCACCTCGCCAGAGACGCCAGCGTTGAGCTTGTTCGCCTCGCGCGAGGCCACGTCCTGATTCGCCGACATGAAGCGCGACCACGGGACGAAGGTGGACTCCTTCTGGGGCGTGGCGTTCGCGAGCTGAGCGCCACCGCTGCCGCCGCCCGTCGAACGCCGCGACGATGCGCCAACATCGTCTTCTTCGTCCTCCTGGCTGTAGTCCTCGATGGCGGGCATAGGTTTTCTCTATCACTTTACGAGAAACGTTAGGCTGTAGCTATTCAGGGCCAGCAGACCGGTAATCCACGGCACCGAGACGAGGCCGCCGTCAGTCAGCGACCAGCCCTGCATGACGAATGGCGAGGTCAAGACGTGGTCCGGGTCCTTCGGCATGATGTTGGCCAGCATCACCAGCTGAGGGCGCGCTGAGAGCCCGTGCTTGAAGACGATGGGGAACGAGTCGGCCACCACCGCGTCGACTTGGAGGCTCACCGACACCAGCTGCTCGTCGGCGTGCGAGTTGACTGCCTGCACCGTCTGCTGGGCGAAGACGTTGATTGCGTCGAGCAGTGGCCCCAGCCCGTTTCGGGTCTTGGAGTCGAGCTCTTCCATGTCCTCCGGGGTGATTTTGAGCGGCGAGATGCGGCTGCTCATCCGCGCCCCCTTCCGGCGGGCCCGCTGGCGCTGTCGACCGTCAGGCCCATGCCCTGTGCGCGCACCTTCATCCAGACTTCCGACGTGCTGAGGCCAACAAAGAATTGCGCCGCGGTGGCCCAGGAGGCCGAAACGGGGTTGACGTCGACCATAAGCGGCGTCGGGTTGCCGAACGGCCCGGTGCCGAACGGCGTTAGGCCGAAGCCGGGCGACGGAGTGTCAATCTCGAGGTCCGCCTGCACCTGGTCGGTGAAGACGAGCGTCTTGGAGGTGAGTGCGGCGAACCACTCGGGCTTAAAGAGGTGCTGGAGCCGCGTCAGCGTGCGCCGACCGAGCGGCTCACTCTGCGGGAGGAACTGAAACGCACAGTCATAGTGCTTGTAGGTGGTGCAGGCCGCGACGGACCACGGGATTTCTTCGTAGAGCTCGTAGTAGCGCGAGCCGAGGTCGGGCCGGGTTCTGCGAATCTTCGTCGCCCACTGGCCCTGCACGATGCCGTCACCCCTGCGCGCGGTGGTCGACAGGCGAATGACGAGCGGGTTGCCGCCCACGCTCGTGGCGGTGATGGAGTTGGAGTAGGACGCGTCGGCGTAGTCAAAGTAGTCGTCGCCCTTGCGCTCGAGCGTCACGCGGCCGGTGGAGAATTGGCTGTCGTACATGCCCAGCGACAGGCGATTCGAGACGAGCCCCACGACGCCTGAGAATGGCAGGCCATACGTGAGCGGCCCCGTCCACGCCTGCGTGGCGTTGTTGTAGCACCACGCCTTGAGCACCAACGTCGGCGGCGCGGTGTCGTCGTCGCCGGAGAACGGGACGAAGAGCATGATGCGGCGCTCCGTCTCGTACGGCACGACGAACGAGTAGGTGCTCGTCATCTCCGGCAGCTCGGCGCGCAGCCGGTTGAGCTCGGTTTCGATGGGCCTCGACACCACCGAGCTTCCGCCGCTGTCGCTGATGCGGATGAAGCCCTGGTCCGTGTAACACCACGCGTTGTCGGCAAGCACGCCGCACGCGTCTGGCGCGATGATGTTGGCGGTCGAAATCTGCAGTACCTGGAATGGGAAGGTGCCCGACACGCTGTAGATGCCGTCGCCGCGCTTGAAGACGAGCAGCGCGTTCTGCAGGCCGATGATGCGGGCGATGGGGTAATTCTTCGAGCCAACGGCGGTGTAGTTGACCAGCGGCACCGCCTCGGGCTGCCCGAGCTTGGCGTACGCGAGGCCGTTGGGCTTGTACTCGTCGTCGCTCCAGACCGGCGTCGAGGTGTCGAGCGCCGGCACCCACGACGCGGGCCTCGAGGCGATGAGGCTGAAGGCGCCATCGTCAGTGTTGGCGTCTTGGACGATGTCGAGCCGCTGGATGAGGATTTTGCCCGGCGCCTCGTTCTGTGCGCTGTTGTAGTAGGCCCGCAGCGGCACATCGTCGGCAATCATCTCGGTGTTGATGACGACCGTCAGTCTTTGCGCGGTGCGCTGGATGTTCACCGAAGGCAGCGTGCTGTCGGAGAAAATTTGCACCTCAGTCGCGAGCGATGCCGAAGTCTTGAAGGTGAAGGTGTACGGCGTGCCGCTCGCGCCCGGGATGTCGAGCGTCAGCGTATCGTTGTTCTGCACGCCGTCTGGAGAGCCCACGCCGAGCAGCTGAAGGTTGAAGGTCTGCTGGCCGGTCGTCTGTGCGTACCACTGGCGCTCGCCCCAATTCGTCGTGTCGCGGTAGAGCGGCGGCGGGTAGTTCGCCTGCGAAGGGCCCTCGCCGGTCTGGGGGTTGGTGTAGAGCGGGTCACTAATGACCGAATCCGGCGTGCCGTCGTTGTAGACAATGACTCCGTTGCTGATGTCGGTCGGGCTCGGGAAAACCTCGTCAACGAGAAACAACTCGTCGCTGGGCTCCACCGTGGCGCTCGAGGTTGGGCGAGAGCGATAGAGCCTCACCGGAGTCGCCGTAGTGGCCTCAGGCCCGAGGTAGATGGCCACCTGCGTCGCTCGCCGCCCGGTGTCGAAGATTTGGGCGACGGTGTTGGTCGACGTGCCGGCCGTGATGGCGAACGTGATGGAGTTCAGCGACGCCAGCGACGCGACCGTGTACGAGCCAGCAGGAAAGTTGGCCTCACCGGGCGAGAGCGTGAAGGTATCGCCAATCGAGAGTCCTGAGCGCGTCACGCCCGGAAACGTCGCAGTGGCCACGCCGCCAGTCTTGGTGAGCGAGCCGACCGGCGTCACCAGGCTGTTGGAGATGATGGCACGCCCGCTCGGGGGCGAAAGCAGCGACGTGCCGTCAGATGTGGGCAGGCGCAGCACCGAGCGATACGCCACGGCCGAGCCATACGGCAGCCATGGCGACGTGAGTGACGCGCTGCGCATGAAAACCTGGGGGTCCTGAAGGCGCTGGAGCCCCGAGCTGCGCGGCTGGCTGGAGGTCGTCTCGAGCACCTTCGGCCCGGTGGTGGTGCAGAAGTGCAGGTAGCTGCCCGCGAGGCCGAACTTCATCTGCGGCGCGGCAAAGTTGGGCGTGCTGTCGACCGGATTCCACGGGCCGTCCGTGAAGTCGACGGTAGGGTTTGCCGCGACACCGAGGGTGTAGTCGTCGAAGCGGGCCGACGCGCTGTTGATGATGAGCGAGCCACGAAACTCACACTGCGCCCACGGAATCTCCCCCGCGCTGGGTGGCACGTACGCGCGCTCTTGCCCACGGCGCGGCTCGATGACGCCCTTCTGGGGCTCGACGCAGTTGTCAGCGCGCTGCAGCGAGCCGGGCGGCGATGAGCCGAACGTCCCGTTGGACAACTGCAGGCCGCCCACTTCGGTGATTGGCGAGCTCGCCATGCGTCACCACCATCTCGCGAAATTCCGCATTCCCGGGCCAGACTTGTTGACGATGGGGCGTGCCGAGCCCTGCGTACGTGGAGACATGGTGCTGCGCAGCTCCGACTCCAGCTTGGCCTGCAGCTTCATGCTCGAGTCGAGGCGCTTGTCGCCAGTGCCGGCGTAGAGCTCCGAGATGACGCTGCGCTGCAGCAGCGGGTGAAACTCAATGGGCACGTTCGGGTAGGGACTGGTGCCCACGTCCGACACCCAGAAGCCGTTCTCCACCAGCGCCGAGTCGATGCCCGACAGCGTCAACACCGAGCCGACGAGCGACACCACCGTCACATCGCTGGCCACGGCGACGAAGGGCGACTCGTTTGAGATGATGTCCACGGTGCTCGGCGTCTCGGACTGCCACGCCAGCGGCACCGAATCGAGCGTCAGCGCCAGGCCGACGTGCGATGCGATGAGGCCGGCGTCTTCCTCGAGCACCATTTGCGCGGGGCGCTCCATGAAGTCGATGCGCACTGAGACGCTGCCGATGTTGGTGGGCAGCACCTGGATTTCGTACGCCTTGAGCATGTAGCCGTAGGGCTGGTTGCTGGCGTTGTTGCCCTGGTACATGAACGCATTCTCGGGCTCGATGCGCACGAGCGGAATCGGCGTGCCGTTGTTGTTCCACGTGATAAGCCGAATGGTGCTCGCCACGCTGTTGGGCATCGGAATGCGCGCGTTCGCGTCGGGCGTCACGGCCTCGGTGCCGCTCACAAACCACTCGTCACGCACCGTCTTGACGAACGGCACGATGTACGAGCGCAGGAGTCGTCGAGCCACTCCAGCAGCTCGCTGTCGCTCAAGGTCGTGGCGATGCTGACGAAACCCTTCGCCTTCACTCGAGAGATGGAAGCGCTGGCGGTGTAGCTCATGGTCAGCCCGCGTTGCCCAACAGCGCGCTCAGCTCGTCGGCGGTGGGCATGCCGGCGTCAGCGGGCTCGGCCGGCGCGGCTTCGGGCTGCGCCTCTTCGGGAGGCGGCTTGGGGGCGTACTTCTTCGCCTTGAACATCTTCGCGGCGCGGCCCATGTCGTCGAGTACCGCCTGCATCGCCGCGTCGTCGGGGTCACGGGCCATGGCTGCCACCTTTCTTCTTCGCTCGGGGGTGCTGGGGAGGGGTGGGCGCCGCGTGGCTGTCGACGACGATGACGCCACTCGTCTCGAGCGGAAGCGCGTCGACCTTCGCGACGTCGACGACGACCGGGCGCGACGCCTCGCGAATGTGTGCGATGAGCGCCAGGCCGTGCTCGGCCAACACGCCCATGCTCGGCGGGTTGCGGAACAGCGCTTCGAGGTGGTCGAGCTCTGCGTCGGTCATGACGGCCTCTTGGTGGTTTCCACCTGCTCGAGCACGAATCCGTTGCTCTGCGCCTGCGCCAGCCACACGCGGTACTGCTGGTAGCGCATGGTCTTCTCGGCCACGTCGGTCGGGTCCGCCGCGCGGTGGTAGCGAACGGTGACTTCACCATCCGCCTCCATGAGGTCGTGAAACATCCGCTTCACCGGGTCGAGTCGGTAGTCCATCAGAGCGTCAACCTCACCGGGTCCGACGCGGACCCGCCTGCGAGAAAGCCCGAGCCCGTGACGGCCAGCCGGGTGCCGTTCGAGCTGACGAAGGTGGTGGCATTGCCTGCCACGCCAGCCACCTTGTTCGTCACCGTGACGACGCCGGTGGTGGCGTCGGCGCTCGCGGTGACGGTCTGAATCGCCGCGGTGGTGCTCGCCGCGATGGCGGCGGCGATGGCGGCACCGGTGGTGGCGTTGGTGCCGGCGAAGTCGAAGGTGTTGTTGGCGAGGGCCGCGCCGTTGGCGAAGGTGGCGCCCGACTTGGCCAGCGTGCCGTTGTCCGAGGTGGCGAGGGTGAGCGCGTTGCCCGCGGTGCCCTGGGCGATGGCGTAGAACGTCACCACGGCAGCCGAAGACCGGGCCGCCAACACGCCGCTGAGCTTCGGGCTGGCGTACGCGTTCACCTGCGCCGCGATGCTGGTGGCCGTCGCAGTGTCGCCGGTGTCGATGCTGAACGTGGCCTCGCCAGGCGTCACGGCGCCGGCAGTGCCGGTGAAGAGCACCCCATTGACGGTGATGGTGTTGCCGGCGATGGCCGTGGCGCACGTCACGGTCGCGGTGGCGCGACGCTGGGCGGCGGTGAGCGCGGTGCCGGCGATGGTGAGCGTGTCGCCGCTCTGCACGGCGGCCGGCGTGGCAGTGGCTGACGCGGCGACGAGCGAAGTCTGGTACTGCAGGTAGCTCGAGCCCTGCTTGTACTTCGTGCCGATGAGCATGCCGAGGATGAAGCGGCCGATGTTGTAGAAGCTGAGCCGCATCACGCCGCTGTTGCTGCCCGCAACGACTGGCGTCTTATTGCCCGAGTCGAACGACATCTGCAGCCCGATTACCGTGTTGGCCATAGGTACACTCCCATTGGTGGCTTAGAGAAAGTCTAAGTGCCGGCAGTGTACCTTAGGTTTTGCCTAAGTTCCACGCGCTACGGGTTGGCGGCCACCGAGAACACGACGTTGAGCGTCACGCCATTGCCGACGCTGCCGCCGTTGGTGGTGATGACCGAGCCGATGGTGATGCTGCCAGCCGTCGAGATGGTGACGGTGCAGATGTCGTCGGAGCCGGTGAGCGTCGCCGTGGTGCGCAGCGTAGCCGTGGGTCGGCTGCCGCTGGCGAGCGTTCCGCACACCGTCGCCCCACTGCCGCCCGAGATGACGCCACGCACGAGCACCATGCCGTCACGCGCCTTGCCGCTGGCGAGCGTGTAGGCGCCGCCGCCGTCATTCGACCAGCCGTTGAGCGGCGTGATGGCGACGAAGGTGATGGAGCTCACCGCCGCATCGAGCGTCTCGAGGTCGGTGTTGACCGTGTCGAGGCCGCCAGCGAGCGCCTGTTCGAATTCCACCTGCTGCGCCGCCCAGTTGGTGTCGGATGCGCTCGACGGCACGGGGTAGTCAACGCCGCCGACGGTGATGTTCACGGTCATCGCTTGTCCTCTCGTTCCAGCTTTTCGCCTTCGACCAGCCAGTCGACTGCCAGCTTCAAGTCGCGGAGCTGCTCCTTCGTGTCCCTCATGAAGTCGGTGAGCAGACGCCAGCGCCGGTCGTTCTCCGTCTCGATGGGGGAGGGCACCACGATGGCGGTGGGCTGGGCGTCCATCTCAGAGGTCCCGATCTGCGTCGTCGCCGAACAGCACCGAGCAGCCGACCGGCTTGCAGCTCGGGTCGCCGTTCGACTCGGTGGCGGGGAAGACGTTGCCCGAGCCGAAGAAGCGAAAGCCGCCGTCGCGCTCGGAGCGCTGGCAGCTGGTGCCGCCGGCGACGGGCGCGCGCACGCAGAGAGGCGTCTGCTGCGCCAGGCTCGCGAACTGGGGCAGACCGTCGTCGCCCATCGGCACCCCGAAGCTGGAGCCGCCGTCGGCGCCGGGGCAGCGCAGGCCCACGAAGCGCAGCCGCTGATACCGTTGGGGTCCGAGGGTGAGCCCGTTCGCGGTGGCCCAGGCGCGGGCCTGCGCGCCCACCCGCACGTCGCAGGTGACCAGCCGGGTGGTGCAGGTTGAGCCAGCGTCGGCGAGCACGTTCTCGGCTTGGTTGCAGAGGTTCGCGTTGCACGCGGCCACTGAGCAGGCCGAGCGATTCAGAATCTCGAAGGCGCCAGGTGGGGCGGTGACGGGCTCGCCGGTGTCCCGGTTGACCAACAGCAGAGAGCCGGCGCCGGCGGCGGAGAGAGCAGCGGCGAGAGCGAGAAGGCGCCGTTTCATCACCGACACCTCGAGGCAGAGGAGTCGAGGCAGACTTGACCAATCCATGCATTGATGGGGCCCGGCCCGGAGGTACCGCAGCCGACTTCGAAGGTGGTCGAGCCCGACATCATGTCGCCGTCGAATGCGCCGCTCGCTGTGAGGCCGTCCGTGGTGTTGTTGACGCTCATCGTCGCGCCGGACCAGCTTGACCAGAAGCGGTGTGGCACAACCCAGCTGGTCCCCGCCGTGGTCTGAACAACGGTGGTGCCGTCAAAGATGCGTGCCGTGAGCGCTTGGAGGTAGAGCGGGCGGTTGTTCGCCGCGAATGCCGACAGTCCGCCGCCGACGCCGAGCGCGTCTCCATTGACGACGGTGGAGGCGAAGCTCCCAGCAGTGTTCACGCTGCCGGCCACGACGGTGAACGAAGCGTTCTCGATTGCGCGGGTGACGCTTGAGCCGGCGGTTGCGATGTAGCTCGAGCAAGAGGCGCCCGCCTCAAGCTGTGCCATTGCGATGTAGACCGTTTGCGCCGGCTTCGTGAGTCCCGTGTCTTGGCCTGCGTGACCGATGAACGGCGTGGTCCCACCGCTGATTTGCGTGCCGTTTGGGGAGCACCACCCAGACCATCCCGCGGTCGTGAAAGTGGCCTGGACACACGTCGCGGAGGTTGAGCAGAGGTCGATTGCGCCGGTCGGCGTCGTGGCCGTGCCGCGCACGAAGACGGCAGTAGAGCCCGCGCCGTTGAATCCGGAGATTTGGTACAACACCGAGCGCTGCAGACTGTTTGCCGCTTCGAAGACGACTTGGTCGGCAGTGAGTGTGTTGTCGGGAGCAGTGGCCTGGTTCGCAGTGACGCTCGGCGCGGCTGAGCCCCCCTGTCCCAGCTTCGTCCACGCGGCATTCTCGAATTCGTTGCTCCGCAGAAACGTGTTGGTGCGCGCCTCTTCCATCAGCAACTTCAGCGGGCCCGTGCCGCCGGTGCCAACCCGCGGCTGGTTGGTACTGCACGTCGCCATGTCGCCGTTCGCGATGCCGGTGGTGGTGCTGCCCTTGAGGCACGTGCCGCTCGATGCGCGGGTGAAGGTGAGCGCCTCGCCCTTCGCGCCGGTGGGCGTGGTGCAGGCGCACGCGGCGCCCATGCCGGCACCGTCAGCGGGCGCAAATTCGAACTGGGCGTACGAAACGGCGCTCGAGTCAGCATCGACGGTGCGAGCGCGGAAGCAGCTGCGGTCTCGGCACCCACGCGGCAGCGTGATGCCCTTCGGTGGCTTGCGGCTGTCGGCGGCGGACGACACCGCCAACAGCGCAAGCGCGATGGTGGCCAGGCGCTTCACGGCGTCTGGCAGACCGTCTTCGGCGTGACGAGGAACACGCTGCAGCTCGGATTGCCACCGTCGAACTGCTTGTACAGCGAGAGCGACGAGTAGCCAGACGGCGCGCAGAGGTCCACCTGCTTGTCGCCCTGCACCGGCGCGTCGGTCGAGGTGGCCGTGCAGCCGCCAGCGTCAGCGGCCGGACAGAGCCGGTACGTGACGCTGTTGTTCGGGCAACTCACCATGAACTGGTTGCCAGGCAGCCACGCGCCGATGACTTGCGCGGTGCTGCCGCCGTCCGCGCCCGGCACCAGCGAGACGCGGAAGAGGTCTGCAGCGTTGCCACGAGACGCCACCGTGAGCGCGAGAAAGGCGCCCACAGCGGCGATGAGCATGAGCGCCTTTCTCATGGCGAGCCTCAGAACGTGACGCCGGTGCCGATGGTGCCGCTCGGGGGAGTCAGCAGCACCCACTGGAAGTCGGCGCGGCACTGACGCTGCATCACCGCGTAGCCCGGCAGCGGGTAGTAGTACTCGTCACCGTCAGGCCGGCCGGGGATGGCGAAGGTGAGGTCCGTCGAGCCGATGCGGTGACCGCTCTCCTTGGGGAACAGGAAGAACTGACCGCGCTTCTGGAACGGGTGGGGCACGCACTCAATCTTGATGCCGCCGTGGTAGACGGTGATTTCATCGGTGCCGGTCTTCTTCGACATCGAGAAGCCCGCGGGGTTGTTGTACACCTCGTTGGTGGCCAGCGCCGAGTTGAGGACGCTCCACTGGTCGACCGAGAGCAGCGCGATGTACTCGCCGAGCAGACCGCCGCGAGCCATCGACTTCGCAGCCGCCTGCATCAGCACGCTCGGCGAGAAGGCGCCGATGGTGCTCTGCTGGTTCGCCACCCAGCCGACGTATGCGGCCTTGTCGATGCCGAACTGAGTGCCGGTGGTGGCGCGCAGCTGCAGCGACATGCCGAGCTGCTCGTACTGCGGGACGTTGGTGTCCGAGCTCGCCACCGCGATGCCGCGCGAGCCGGCGATGTACATCACGTCGCCGGTGGTGATGGCCGCCACGTTGGTGGTGCCGGTCGCCACCATGGTGAGGGTGGGCGAGGCGGGGTCCGCCACGTTGACCGCCGACACGGTGAGGTAGTTGCTCGAGTCGTTCACGGTGCGCGCCGAGGTGAGGTTGCTCTGCATCCACTGCACGCGAGCGCCGATGAGGCTCGACAGGATGCCCACAGCGGTGGTGGCGCCGTCGAACGTCACCGTCAGGGTGGCGATGGCGCCGGCCGACGCGCCGAGGCCGTCACGCCCGTGCAGAATCTCCATCTCAAGCACGTTGCGCGCGTTGATGGCCATCTGCATGCCCGTGTAAGACATGGCCGACAGCACGGCCTGCTTGGAGCCGGTCGAGTTGGCGCGGTCCAGAATCTGATACTGCAGGTTGTCGATGAGGACGGTGGTGTTGGCGTACACCTGCGCGGGCTTGGTCTGTCCGGCCAGCGCGTCACCGAGGGTGTAGTTGGTGGCGGTGGCTTCGGTGCCCTGTCCGAGGAAGCTGAAGCCCCACGGGTACTGCAGACCGACCAGCGCGCTGAAGTAGTCGCCGACCGGGGGGAACTCGCCAGACTTCGAGAGCGGCCACCGCTTCTGGCAGATGGCGGCGTCGGGGAGGACCTGGGTGAGGGTGGTGCCGTAGACGACCTTGAGGTCGCCCGAAAGTGACGAGAGGGTTTCGTTGGTGGAAGCGATGGCGTACTCCGAATGTTTTGCGCCCGTAGGTGCAAGGGGTTCACTGCGATGGTTGACGACACTGCGTCGACCTTCGGGGTGGTCCCTTCAGCGGGGTGGAAGACCTTGCGGTCAACGGCCCTCGGGGGCGTCCTTCGGAGTCACAAAAAGATTACGCGCCTCACGCACTGCCAGTCAAGCCCAAGACTGGCCGCGGCAAATCTTCGATACCTGCGCCTTGCTGAGACCAAACTCGGCACGGAGTTCGAACTGCCTCTCCCCGGTCGCGAATCTATGGCGAATCTGGCGCACCTGCTCGGCAGTCACCTTCGCGCGACCGTGCGTCTCGCCGTGCGGCTTGTTGCCGCGCCCCTTGGCCATCATGTCTCTGGCATTGTCGAGGTCGGTGCCAAGGAATAGATGCGCAGGGTTTACGCAGCGTCTGACGTCGCAGCGATGAAGCACGTCAAGGCCGGCAGGTATCGGCCCGACGTTGAGCGTCCACGAGGCACGATGCGCGGCGATTGGGACGTCGCTTAGGACAAACCGGCCATAACCGAGGCGCGTGACATAGGCCGACCACAACCAGCAGCCATTTGCCTCCACGACATACTTCGCCTCGAACCTCTCACGCGCTGGCACTCGTGGTCTCATGGCCGTAACCATAGCATGGTTCGCGCAATGAGACACACGCACAACCAGTCAACCTCAGTCCTTCGTCACTGACGTGCCGTCGTTGAGTCTCGAGCCCGAGACCAGCCGCGCCGTGAGCTCGCGCGAGCGCCGCACCGCCAGCGCCTGAATGCGCCGACGCTCGAACCTACGGCCGACGTTGTGCCAGGCGGTCACCAGCCGCCACCACAGCGTGCGACGCACGGCGACGAGCGGCACCTCACCGCGCAGCGACACGAGCGTCCACGGGCGCAGCCTGGCGCGCTCGGCGGCCATGTTCGCCACCCATTCGATGAACTTCGGGTCTCCGGGCGGCACGATGCGCAGCGGCACCCACGTCACACCGTCGAGCGCCAGTGTCGGTGATGTGGGATTGTGCGGCTCGTAGCCGCGAGGCGTGTCGCTCATGGCGCGTCGTCCGCCTCCGTTCGGGTTGCATTGCGAACAATCGCATTTCTTCGCGGCCACCGTCGTCGATTCGGGGCCGGCGCGCGCCGACATCTGCTCGCCAGACACGCGCGCCGTCGAACCTGCGGTGGCGCCGTCACGCCGACGCTGCAGTCACAGTGCGGCTCCAAGCGAACCCACGAGCACAGGTAATGGTGAACCAGCTTCCGGTCCATCCACGCCCGCGCCCTCGCGCTCCCCCTCGGCCGCCGCGCCCACCGCCGCGCCCCCGCCCCGCGCCGGCGGCGCCCCGGCCCGCCGCCCGGCCCGCTCGGTCCTTCCGCCCGCCGCTCAGCCCCCTCGTCACCTCGCCTCCCCGCCTTTCGTGCTGCCTGCTGCATTCGCCTCACCTCAGCCACGTGCGCTCGCACCGCGCGACGCACCACCACCGGCACGCCCGCATACGTGCGCACTGCCTTGCGCGGCTTCGGTCGACGCGTCTGGCGGCGCCATGCGTTGATGGCGTCGCTGTTGCGCCGGTAGTACGCGAGCTGCGGGCTGCACCAGTCGGTGTGAAGCCGTTCGGTGAGCTGGCCCCACACGTCGGGGTAGCCGCTCGGCATGTCGTCGGTATCGAAGTCAAGGCTCATTCGGCGACCGCCTCCGGCCCGGGGTCGACCACGCCAACCAAGCGCTCTTCGAGCTCGATGCGCACACCGGAGCGCCCCTTCTCCTGCTGGTAGCACCACGTGACTCGAGGGTCGGCATCGTCAACCTCGAGCTGCGCGGCCACCTGGTCTCGCACGGCCTTGAATGCGCCCTGGAGATTGTCCGAGTCAAGCCGTCGCAGGCCGATGCGGGTCAGCGTGACAACCAGTCGCGCCACGCGGCACCAGCCTGCGCCACGTCATCCGCCAACTGAACCGCGTGGCCGCGCCTTCACGCGCCTCGCCTGCGCTTGCCCAGTGCTCTCTGGAGATTCGCCAGCGCTCGGCAGCGCCATCGGAATCTCGACTCGGACGGTCATCGCTCACCCTTATGGCCGTTTTTCTCCCGGCCCCGCCCCCCGCCCGGGTCGGTTGCCGGCCGCCCGCGCTCCGTCCTCCCCCGCTGTTTTTGGCGCCGGTGGGGGGCGGCGCCCCCCGGCCCGCCGGCCCGCGCCCCCCCCCCCGGCGCCCCCTCCCGGGCGCGGCCGGCCTCCCCCCCACCAAACCGCGGGGCCCGAACGCCGCCCGGCGCGGGGGCCCGGCGGGGGCCGGGCGGCGGCCGCGCCGGGGCGGACGGCCCGGGGGGGGGGGGGTCCCCCCCCCCCCCTTTCCCCCCGGGGGGACGGCGCGGGGGGGCCGCGGCGCGGCGGCCGGCCCCCCCGGGGGGCGCCCCCCCCCCCCGCCCCGGCGGCGGGGGTTCCCCGGGGGGTCGGCGCCCGCCGTCGAAACAAGGCGACCATGCCCCTTCGGAGCACGGCGTCGACCGTCGCGCGCATCTGGTCTTCGCTGGTCGGATGGCAGCTGGTCGTGCCGAACTCCCAGACTTTCACGCAGTTCAGCCCGAACTCGCGCAGCGCGGCGCGGAACTTGTCGGCGACCGAAGAGCCGACACTGTCGACCATGGCGAGCCCGAGAACCGAGGCGACCACCTGATAGACGCTCGACGTCGCTTCCGCGTAGCCGTCGTCGAAGCTCTGGCGACACGCCTCAGTCAGCGCGCTGTCGTCGGCCGGCGTGGCGAGGGTGGTGTGCGCGCGGTGAATGAAGTCGCCATCGACCTGACCAATCTCGTCGGCCTCCCACGCTTCGACAATGCCGCTCAGAGCCTCTCGCAGCTTCGCCTCGCGCGCCTTCGATGCGGCCAGCTCGCGCCGCAGCCGGTCTACTTCGTCGCAGAGCGCCGGCACGTCGGTGCGCGCGGCGGCGATGAACTTTTGGTCTGCGAGAGTATCGGCCTCGCCCGCGGTGAACCATGGCCCAGGCGTCGCCGCCTCGCACCGCGCCTTGATTGCCGCCAAGTCGAGTCGCCCGCTACCTCGCCCAGTTTCGGCGCCGTTCGTTCGAATGGCGGGCAGCTGGGGGGCCTTCCTGCGGCTTTTTCTCGGTGGTCATCGTTTCGTCTCCTTGCGCTTCGTGGCCTGCTGCAACGTTGCGACTGCTCGAGTCAGCGCCGAATGCGCGCGCAGCAACTCGCGCTGTACGTCGTCGAGGTCGACGCCATGTCGCGCGCTGGCGCTGGCAATCTCCTGCCGCGCGCGTTCGATGTGCTCGGTGGGCGTCATGCGTCCCTCCAAGAGCCGAATTCCGAGCGCATGGCGTCGGTCACCGGGGTGTCGACGACGGTGCCCGAGAGCCGACCGACGTTGAGCCTGAAGCCAAAGTCCGCGGGACCCTTGGTCTGCTTGAGCACCGCGACCCCCATGACCGGCTGCTCGTGGTCCTTGGTGGCCACCTTGAACAGCCCGAGTGCGACACGTGCACACCTCTCGATGGCGGCGCTGAATGCGAAGTCGGTGAGGCGGGGCGCCGTGTCGACGTTGAGCCCCTCACGCCGGCGAAGGTGGCAGGCGACCACCACCGGCACCCGGTAGGTCTTCGCGATGGAGCGCAAATCCTGCAGCGCCTCCTGGATGTCGAGGTCATGCCGCTCGGTGCGGTTGAGCCGAATCTCGCCAAGGTGGTCCACCAGCACTGCCCGGCACCCTCGAGCCACCATGGCGCGCGCTGAGGCCACCACGTCGGCCGGCGACATGCCGGGCGTGTCGTCCACGTAGATGTTCTGCAGCGTCGCGTGCGTGGTGTTGATGGTTTCGTCGATGCGCTGCATCTGCGGCGTCGTCAGCGGCTTGTTGCCGAGCACGAACAGCGGCACGCTCGCGGCCTCGGCCAACAGTCGCTCGGCCAGCCAGTCGCGCTCATCCTCGAGCGACAGCACCCCGACCCTGAGGCCGCGCTTGGCGAGGTTTCGAGCGAACGCCGAGAACAGCGCCGACTTGCCGACGCCCGGCAACGCGCCGACGATGGTCAACGTGGGCTGCAGGCCTCCGATGACGTAGTCCAGCGCCGCGATGCCGCTGGCGAGGGTGGTTTCGCGCGTGCCGGCCTGCACCGCCTGCAGCTTGTCGACGAGCGACATAAGCGAGCCGTCGAGAGTGCGCAGCCCGCCGCGAGACTTCTCGGACGCCTCGGAGGTGATGGTTTCCAGCTCGCTGACGCAGGTGTCGGTGGTGATGTCCGTGCTCAGCAGCTCGGCGATGCGCCTGAGCGAGTCACGGAGCGCCCGGCGCCGCCCGGAGTCGAGCAGGGCCTCGATGCGCGACTTCGCCAGGCCCGGGTTGACGAGCGCATCCTCGCCGAACGTCACCTCGGAAATGAGCTTGGAGTCCACGCGACCACGCAGGCCCGTGCAGAGCGCAAGCAGGTCGATGGGCTTCCCCTCGCGCATGGCCTGCGCCAGCGCCGCGTAAAGCGCCTGTGTCTGCTCGCTGGTGAAGTCTTCGGTCTTGAGCTCGGTCTCGTCGAGCAGCTGCGCGGTGCCTCGGCGGTTGTCGAGGTAGGCGCCAACAATGGCGCGCAGGGTGAGCACCTCGGCCTCGGCGGCGGTGGGTTTCATAGCGAGCGAAGCTCCGGTTGCTGGGTGGTGGTGATGGCTTGGTGCTGCATGAGCAGGTCGAGCCCGGCCTCGATGTGCGCGGTGTCGCGCAGCATTAGTTCGAGGCCGAGGTACTTCTTGCGGTCGGGGTTCTGGCCTTGGTGCCAGGGCGACTTCACGTAGCCGTCGATGGCCGCCATGAGGTCTTCTGGCCGATGGCCCTCACCCAACCGGCGGTCGATGAGGTCGCGGCGCTTCTGGTCGAGCTTGGCGTTGGCTTTCCCAGTTGCCTGTCGCCAGTGCTCGAAGATGCTTCTTGCGGTTGGTGTTGCTTCGACCTCCACCAGCACCAAAGAAGATGTTTCGTCTCGTCTCGTCTCGTCTCGTCTCGTAGGAGGCGCCGTCACGCGTGACGGAGGCGTGACAGCAGGCGTGACGGCGCGGCGCCGCCTCTGTCGCTTCTTCGCCGCGTCTTTCTTGGCCTTTTGGGCGAAAAACAGCCTGGTAGTCGTGCCAGTCGCACCAAAAACCCGTCCGAAACAGGCTCGGAGCCAGCCGACCTCCGTACAAGCTTTGATTAGTTGTCCGGGCGCACCGCGCCACCGAACTGCGGACTCAATCTGCCCTGTCACGCGTGACGGAATGTGGCCGGTCGGCGCGCAGCAATGGACCCAACTCCAGAGCCTCAAAATGTACGCGTCGGCCAGCGGCTCGTTGAGCGCGTCGCACAGCGCCAGCGTCTTCGGGTGAAGAGCGAAGCCGCCGTCCACCCTGAACCAGGAGTAGCCCATTACGCCGCCCTTCGCCGTGTCTCGAGCACGAGCCGCCGCGCCTTCAGCGCCTCGCGTTCGGCGACGTTGAGCGCCATGAGTGCGCGCCGCAGTGCCACTGTGGCGAGCGCATTGCGGCCGTAGCGGACGCTGGCCTGCACGGTGCGTCGTTCGGGCACTGCGGACCCGGCGATGGCGTTCTTGACGGAGTGGCGGCTCATCGCGAGCACCCCCGCAGTCGCCCTCGCGACCGAGAGGCAGGCGATGGTGGCGCGCCGGCACTCGAGCGTACCGGTCCCTGCCCCACGTCATCGGCTGCGGTCGGAGCGGAGTCGCGCCGGACCGGTCATTGGGTCGAGCCGCCGCCGTTGATTCGACTGCTACGGCCAGATGCGTTTTCCCCGAAGCGGACTGTGCGGCACGGTCCGCCACGAGCACGTACGGCGTTAAAAGCCGCACCTTCGGCGAGTAGGAGCGATAGACGTCGCCATTCAAGTCTCGCCGGGCGTCACCATACCCACTCCAGTCATGGAGTCTCATGGTCGCGCTCACGACTCGCCCCCAATCAGCGCCCGTACCGCAACGCCCAGCTCGGCGTCATTCGGCGTGCGCGCGACGAGCTCGCGAATGCGCGCCATGTCGTCGCGCCCATGCCCCGAACGCCTTGGCGAACGGCTCCGCGGCGGTGCCGGCGTAGTGCGATGGCTCGAAGTCGGCACCCTGTTCGCCACCGTCGAGGCGGTACGGGTCGCGCGGAACGCGGCCGGTGCCACGGCAAGCGCGGCAACCAGAGCCAGAGCAGGCGGGGCAGGTGAGCATCACGAGCGTGTCGTGGAGCGGCGTGGTCATTGCGCCACCTCGTCACGCCACTGCCGACAGCGCTGGCACCGCGGGGCGGTCTGCTCGACGCCGCTGTCAGTGTACTCTTCGCGCCAAGTGTGGCCCTTCGCGTGGCAGCGAGTGCGAGCGACGAGGTGCAGCGTCGCGTAAGCCAATACCGCGACGGCCGCGATCGAGGCGCAGATCATGGCGCCACCCGCACGCACGAGATGGCGCCGAAGCCAGACCAGGCGTAGCAACGCACGCCAGCGTCAGCGTCGTCGATGTAGACCAGCGTTCCGCCGCGAGCAGGCCGAGCCCGCGCGGGCAGCGGGTTGCACCCCGTCAGCAACAGCGCGAGCAATGTGGCAAGCCTCATCGGGGCGACCTCCTCTTGTGCGCCCTGTCGTCTGGCCAGTCGGACATCGACACGGCCCCACCGGTCGCCACAGCGATGCGCATTGCCAGGGCGACGCTCGGCACTCCGCCGCGCGCCAAGTTGCTGATGGTTTGGCGGGTGGTGTTGGCCCGCTTCGCCAGCGCACTCGCTTCGCCCCGCTCGCACTTCGAAATCCATTCCTTGAGCGTCATGTGGCATCTATGCCATCCGCATAGCTGACTTGTCAACACCGCGACGCGTCATCTGTGCTCGCTTGACCATATGCGATTGTCGCGTCCACCCCACTTGACAGCCACAATCTGATAGCTATCATGGGTTCATGCTCAACAACGCACCCGCCGCAGCACCGAAGCGCCTCGTAGTGCTCCCGTACGGAGTGCTGCCGGTTCTGTCCTACTTCCGCATCGTCAGCGGCCTGGCGCCCGACGAGGCGCGCAAGACGCTGGCGCTGATGCGGCGTGGCGTGAAGGCGCTCGGAGCCACGAACGCCATTCATGAGCTGCTGAAGGCCCACGGGTTCTGCTGGCAGGGCCTGCGCGTCGTCGAGCCGGTCGAGATGCACGACGGCACGCACGCCGACTGCCGGCTGTGCGAGTCGAACCGGCGCTGGGAGGTGCTGTTTTGAGCGCCCTCCCGTTTGCAACCATCGACGTCGGCCCGCTCGGGCCCCGCGACGATGCGCCGACGCTCGCTGCGCCTGACCTCGTGGCCGCGGTGCTACGCGTTGCCGCCGAGGAAGAGCAGGCCGCCGTCATCGCGCTTCGCTCGCTGCCGTGCTCGCGGTGTGGCGATGACCGTGCCGGCCGGGGCATCTGCCCGTGTTGGACGTCGGAGCTGGAAGACGAGCCGCGGGGCGAGGTGATGCGATGAGCGCGCGCGCGAAGCTTGAGCGCGAACTCGCTCGACTGACGGCGCAGTCGCGGAGGCTGTCGGAGCGTCGCATGGCACTTCCGCCCGGCTCTTCGCGGGCACGCGTCACGTCGGCCAATGCGAGGTGGGCCCGCGTGGCAGAGGCTCGTGGATCGCGTGGCTGCGCAGTTGGCCGATGTCGGCAATTCGAACATCGGGGATGAGTCACGAGCGTGAGACCGACGCCTGGGCCGTGGCTGCTTGACGACCAGATCGACACCATCTTCATCACCGACGCAGACGGCTCGCCAATCGCCGCGGTGGAGGTTGGCGAGGGGCCCGACGAGGCGGCGCCGGCTGAGGCTGACGCCCAGCTCATTGTCTCGGCTCCCGACCTGCTCGAGGCATTGGAGCGCATGTTGGACGCCCGCGGGCCGTGCCAGCACGACCCTGCGCCGGTGGTCTGCAGTGTGTGCGCGGGTCGCGCCGCCATCGCGAAGGCGAGGGGCAAATGACCCCGCCCCGCGAGTCGCTGTACCCAGCCCACGCACACCGCCCCGTCGCCGAGCTCCACGTGCCGGACCCGCGCGCCCAGGGCACGTTCGAAGAGGGCTGGAAGGCCGCGCGCGAGCAGCTGGCGGCGAACCTGGCGCGGATTCGAGGCACGCCATGATTTTCCCGCTGCCAGACGAGCGCGAGCGCTACATTGAGCACGGCACGGGGCTCGGCTACCGGCACGGCCAGCGGCGCAACCCGCGTCATGCCGTGCGGAATCTACGTGTGGCCCGACGACGACAGCCGCTCGTGTCCGCGTGAGGCGATGCATGGCGAGACGGTCAACTGCCCGAGGTGCATCGCGGCGGCGTGCGCGGAGGTGCGGCGATGAGCCTCTACGACTCCGCTCGTTGACGGGCGTGGCGACCCGTCCACCCGCCGCGTGCTTGACGACTGGCGCGCCGACCGAGGCATGAAGACGACGCGACTCGGCGTGGCCCTGTGGATTGCCGACACCGCCGACGCCGACGCCGCCGCCGACGCCGCCGCCGCCGCCGCCGCCGACACCGCCGACGCCGACGCCGACGCCGACGCCGACGCCGCCGCCGCCCCCGGTGCCACCGCCGCCGCCGACGCCGCCGCCGACGCCGCCGCCGACGCCGCCACCGACGCCGCCGACGCCGACGCCGACGCCGACGCCGACGCCCGCATTCGCAAACAGCTGCATTCAATCCTCACTGGAGAAATCGACATGAAAGACGGTCTCAAGCTGATTCAGGTGCCAGGCCGCTACGGCTACTCGGTGACGCTCGCCGGGGGCTGCGCCGCGAGTCTGGGGACGAATTCACGTTGCACGGCGCCGTGACGGTTGCGCGCACGGGCGGCTATCGAATGGACGGCCTGCAGCGGCTCGCGACCGAGGGGCCAAAGAAGGGTTACGACGTCACGGAGCCGGCCAAGGCAGTTGAGGAAGTCCATCGCCTGCTCATCCGCCGTTCGCTCGTGGCCGACGAGAAGGCGTGGCGAAGGGCTTGCCCGCGGCCCGATGGCTGGCTGGAGCGCGCCACGTGACCCACGCCGAGCAATTCACCGCCGCCGTCGCTGCGTGCGCCGGTCGCGGCCGAGCGCCTGGCGCGCGAGCGGAGCGACGCGGCGTTCGAGGCGTGGCACTGGGCCATCTATGCGGTCAAGGCGCTGTGGCTGGCGCGGCCGGGTGTGCGATGAAGCCGCCCGTCTTCATCTGCCTGACGTCGACCGGTGCGCACCTCGCGTACGGGCGAGGCGAAGTGGCGCTTTGCGGCAAGGACGTGCGCGGCTGCCCGTCGTACGCGCTCGAGCCCGGCGCTGACGTCGGCGAGGCGCCTGAAGACTGCAAGCGCTGCGTGCGCGAGTGGCGAGACGACGCGAAGGTGGCGCGGAAATGAGCACCGTCAACGACCGTCGCATCGGGTCCACCGACATCGCATGCATTGCGGCGCTGTACGAGCCGCAGCTCGCCGTCGACCTGCCGAAGCACAAGACGGCCGCTGACGTGTGGTTCAGGCTCCGCACCGGCATCGACGCGCCGAGCAATCCGCGCATGGACCGCGGCACGCGCCTGGAGTCGTCGCTGCTCGACTGCTACCGGCGATACGTCGGCCCGGCGTGGCGCCCGGCGCTGGCCGACGGTGAGTGGTGGCTCGTGAAACACCTGCAGCACGAGTGGGCGACGTGCAGCCCCGACGCGTTCGACTGCTCGCCGCCGCCGCACCTGGTGGTGGAATTCAAGACTCAATCACGCTGGGCGCGGGAAGCAATGGGGAATGCCCGGCACCAACAGTCTCGCCACGCGCTTCCTGTACCAACTCGCGTGGACCGATGGCGTGTTGCGAGGCGGACACCGCGCACCTGCTCGTCGCGTTCGGCGCCGACACCGAAGACGCGCACGGCACGCCGATGTTTCTCATCGAAGACACGGCCACCTATTGGAGCGAGCGCGACGCCGAGCTTGAAGCTCGGCTGCTCGAGTACGGCGCGCGCTTCGTCAATGACTTCGTCGCCACTGGCAAGCCCCGCCAGTGAAACCAGCGGCTCATAGGCGGGCATTCAAGCAGTTGATTGGAGTGAAGACATGGGAGCACCTGAAGGAACCGCAGTCGTCGCCGCAGCCGTGAAGCCGTCGCTCGTCAAGAAGCTGGTCGAAGTCATGGCCTGCATCGACCGCATTCCGAAGAGCGGCCACAACACGTTCCACAACTACGACTACACGACCGAGGCTGACGTGC
>JADJNS010000042.1 GCA_016714225.1 Archangiaceae bacterium | reverse complement strand
AGCCGGGTGGCCTCGAGCACGAAGGTGAAGGGGCCCGGGGTGAGCTGCTTCATGGTGCGGTACGCGAAGTTCGAGACCAGCGCGTAGTTCGACACGTCAGAGAGATCGGGGCACAGAAACGAGAAGGGCTTGCGGCGGTCGCGGTCTTTGAGCGCGTACAGCTTGTCGATGCCCTTCTTCGACAGCAGGTCGCAGCCGATGCCGTAGTACGTGTCGGTCGGGTAGGCGATCAGCCCGCCCTGCTCGAGCGCTTCGGCGGCGCGATCGACGTGCCGAGGCTGGGGGTGCTGCGCGTCGACCTCGACGATGGGTGCTGCGGGACCGGCCATGCTTCAGCGACCCTTACAGCCTCGCAGCCCGGGGTGGAACACCTCTTTGGGAGCGTCGTGGGTGAACGTCACCTTGCAGGTGTCTCCCAGCAGCGCGCCCGACGCTGCGCCTCCGAAGTCGGCCTCGTAGCGCACCCGCGCCACCCCGCCGGCGTCGAACAGCACCGCGCTCACCCGAGGCAGGCACCGGTCTTTTCCCGAGGCGGCGCTCCAGCGCACCAGCGCCGCCGGCTTGCCCTTGAGCATCAGCCACGCCTGATCGTCGGCGGGCTTCGGGCACAGCTTCGGCGCGCGGGTCAGCTCGGCGGGCAGCGCGCTGCACGACCTCATCGTCTCGAAGGCGCCGTCGCGCACCCCCACGCTCACCGCGTCGAGCACCGGCGCGGGCAGGTCGGCCTGGGGGAAGCCCTGCTTCGCCCACGACACCATCTGATGCATCGCGAACGCCGCTCCGGCCACCATGCGGCTCACGTTGAGCGGCACCTCATGATCGCACCCCTTCAGCTTCATCTCGACGATCTGCTCGTTGCCGCTGCTCTGCACCGGCCGCGACAGCACCCCGTCGAGCTGCCCCAACGGCTCGGGCAGATCGGGAGCGGCAGCGAGCAGCAGCAGACAGAGCGAGGTCATGCCAGCGCCTTTACCAGCCACTCTGCCGCGCGCTCCAGCACCCGGCGCTCGTGGCGGCCGAAGCCGTGCCCCGCGCCGTCGATCACCTCGAGCGTGAGCTGCGGGTTCTGCGCGACCAGCGGCTCGAGCACCTCGAGGGGCCCCAGCTCGTCTTGCGCCCCCTGCAGAATCAGGGTGGGCGCGCGCACCCCGAGCAGCGCCGCCTCGTCGTCGGGCCGCGGCCGGCCCACGGGCCGCACCGGAAAGCCGAGCAGCACCCGCGGCACCTCGCGCGGCACCCGCAGGCACACCCGCCCGCCGAACGAGCGGCCCACGTAGGCGTCTCCGCCGTGCGCCTGCAGCGCCCGCGCTTCGAGCGCGAGCCCCGGCGACGGTCGGCCCCGCGGCAGGGTCACCCGCTTCGCCGAGAGGCCCTGCTGCTCGAGCAGCCGGGCGAGCCGCACCAGCAGCGGCTGCGCCGCGGTGCCGTTGAACCCGGGCACCAGCACCACGGTCTTCTCTTTCTTCTTGCGCGCCACCATGCCCCAAGCCTTCACCCGCGCTCGGCGAGCAGCCGCGCCAGCGCGCCCCGCTTGCTGCCGCGAAAGTCGAACAGCAGCTCTTCGCGAAACCGCTTCAGCTCGTCGTAGCCCAGCTCGATGCCCCGCCCGTGCGCCGACGGGTCTCGCAGCTTCTGCTTGCTCCAGGTCACGAAGTCGGCGAGCGCGTCGTAGAAGGCGTCGGGCACCCCGTAGCTCTCGTGCAGGAACTCGACGAAGGGCGCCATGTACGTCTCGGTGCGGCGCTCGAGGGCGCGGGCCACCTCGCCCATCGAGGGCGCCTTGCCGCGCAGCTCGGCGTCGAAGGCCTCGACGAAGTGATCGAAGTACTCGACCCGCTTGCCGCGCTTCTCGCGGGTGGCGCCGGCGAGAAACGCCTGGCGACGCCCCTTCTCGTCGAGCCACTTCTCGAACGCCTCGACGAAGAGCATGTACAGGCCGCGCTCGAGCGCGCCCGAGTACAGCACCGCCACCGCCGCCGCCGGCAGCTCGGTGTAGAGCGCCTTCTGAAAGGTGCGCTCGGAGACCCTGAGCAGCCGCACCAGCGCGTCGGGGCAGCGCTCGCGCACTCCGGCCAGCGCGCGGTCGATGGCCTCGTCGGCCTTGGCTTCGATCTCGAGCTCGCGGGTGGCCAGCTCTTCGGCGAGCTTCTGCGAGGTGTCGGCGCGGGCTCGCGCTTCTGCGGCCCGGGCCTCTTCGCGCGCCGCGGTGGCGGTCTCTTCGGCGCGGGCCTGCGCGGCCTTCACCCGCTCGAGCTCGCGGCGCAGCGCGTTGAGCTCGCTCTCGCGCGAGCGAAAGCGGCGCCCGAGCGACTCGGCTTCGGCGCGGGTCGCCTCGACCTGCGCCTGCGCGCCGGCCTGCAGCTCGTTCTTCCACGCCACGCGCCGGGCGGTGAGCTCGAGCGCGCGGCGCGCCTCGGGGTCGTCGGGGTCGAGCGAGAGCGCCTCTTTGAACAGCGTCTCGGCCGTCTCGAAGTCGCCCTGCTCGGCAGCGAGGTGGCCGCGGTCGATGCGCACCCGCGCCCCCAGCCGGGGCAGCACGTACTCGGGAAGCGCCGCGGCCTCGGCCAGCTCGACGATCGCCTCGGCGGTGCGGCCGAGCAGGCGCAGCGCCCGACCGCGGGTGGCCTTGGCCTCGTAGAGAAAGCCCACGTAGTGCTCGTCTCCCACGGCGAGCGCGGCGTCGAGGTGCGGCAGCGCGGCGGCCGGGTCTCCGCGCAGGTTGTAGATCTGCGCGAACAGCAGGCGGTCTTCGGCGCTGGGGCGCGAAGCGCTGCGGCGGGCGATCAGCGCGTCGGCGAGCTGCGAGTCACCGGCCACCTGCGCCGCGTAGGCCATGTGGCCCAGCTGGCCGGGCTCGACCTTTCCCGAGGCCTCGAGCGACTTCCACCGCTGCAGCGCACCCTTGGCGTCGCCGAGAAAGAGCTGCGCATCGGCGCGCACCGAGGCCGCGGCGGCCTTCACCACCGGGTCTTTGGCCTTCTCTTCCAGCGCTGCGGCCAGCCTCGCCCTGCGCGAAGTCTCCGGCGCGCACCCTCACCGCGGCGAGCAAGAGCCGCGCTTCGTCTGACCCGCCCCGCTGCAGCGAAGCCTCACCACTGGCCTGGGCCTGCTCGAGGCGGCCGGCCCGCAGCTGCGCGAAGCCCAGGTGCACCAGGAAGGCGGGGTCGCGGCCGAGCGTCTTGCGCGCGCTCTCGAGCAGCCGCGCGCCCTCTCGGGGCCGGTTGAGGTCGACCAGCAGCGAACCCATGCGCGCCAACAGGGCCGGCTGGTCGGGGTGCTGGGCGAGCCCCCGCTCGAGGGCGGCCTGCGCCTCGCCCACCCGCTCGACGTGGCGCAGCGCATCGGCGAAGACGCCGAACGCCTCGGCCGGAGCCAGCTCAGGTTCGGCGACCACCGGCTCGAGCGCCTCGAGGGCCTTTTCCCACTCGCCGCGCGCCTGGTGCAGCTGCGCCTGCGCGAGCAGCGCCACTGCCTTTCTCCGGTTGAGCTTTCCCGCCACCGAGGCCACCGTAAATGGAAGCCCGCACCCACGGAAACGGATTTCGCCCGTTCAGGGGCGCCTCGGGCCCACCCTCGCCTCGCGCCGCCCGCGCCAGCCCCCGAAACGCCAGCAGGTGCTGCTCGAACTGCTCTTGCGCGAAGCCGGCCGAGGTCTTGGCGTCGACCAGAAACGGCCAGTCGCTCGCCTGGGCGAGCAACAGCTCGACCAGCGCCGCGTCGGCCAGGGGGCCGTGCAGAGCGCGCATCTGTTCAGCCGCGCGCTCGAGGTGGGGCCACATCCACGCGTTGTGGGGGCCCAGCCACACCTCGGCGGTGCCGGCGCGGCCCCAGGTCGAGAACGGCGCCTCGCGGGTCTGCAGCGTGGGCTGCTCGGCCAGCACCGTCGAGGGCGTGGTGAGCGCGCTGCCCTTCAGCACCTCTTCGAGAAAGGTGGGGCCCTCGAGCCACCAGTGCCCGAACAGCTCGGCGTCGTAGGGCGCGACCTGCAGCGCCGCGCCGCCCGCCCGCGAGGCGAGAAAGTGGCGGGCGTGCTCTCGGGCGCGGGCCAGGGCGACCTCGGGCTCCCACGGCTCTTTGGGCTCGGCGCCGGTGATGCGCAGCACCCGCTGCCCGTCGACGCGGTGGTGGAAGTCGGCGTAGACGAAGTCGGCCGGGTAGCCGACCTTCGAGCTCCACACCTGCTCGCTGGCGGTGACGTCGCGCGCGAACGCCGCCACCCCCGAGGGCAGGAAGATCGGCGCCGCGGTGCCGCGCAGCGTGCCGCCCACCGCGTGCGAATCGACGAAGGTGAAGCGCAGGCCGTTGGCGGCCAGCACCTGCGAGAGGCCCGGCGCGTAGGCGCACTCGGGCAGCCAGAAGCCTCTTGCCTCGAGGCCGAAGCAGCGCCGGTGCGCCTCGACGCCCAGCGCCACCTGGGTGCGCGCCGCCTCGGGCACGTTCATGAGCAGCGGCAAGAAGCCGTGGGTGAGCGCCGACGTGCACAGCTCGATCACCCCGCCCTTCGCCAGCGCGGCGAGCCGCTCGACGATCGGCCCCCGGTCGAAGCACTGCAGCGCAAGGGTGGCGGCGTCGCGGTGCCAGCCGGTCGCGGCGAGCCGGTTGAGCTCGATGAAGGCGCGGCTGCGCTCGCGGGCGGGGCCGTCGGCGAGCATCGCCGCCAGCACCGGCGTCACCGACAAGGTGAGGCGGCCTCTCGGCGCGCGCTCGAGCACGTCGAGCAGCGGCAGGTAGCAGTCGAGCACCGCCTCGTGCAGCCAGCGCTCTTCGCGCGTGCCGACCACCCACGGCAGGTGGGCGTGGAGCACCAGCAGAACCTGGGGACCTGCGGCACGCGGGCGTTGCGGGGCCCCACGGCCTGCAGTCGCCCCCTTGGGGCCATGAGATAAGGTGCCGCGCATGCCGATGCGGACGACGTTGCAGGGCCCGGTGCAGCCGTTCAACCCGAAAACGACCGATGCCGCCAGCGCGCCCGCCACGGTGGCCCAGGCTCCCCGGGCCGCCCCGGCGCAGCGGGTCGACTCGGGTCACTTCGACGGCGGAGTCACCGCCGCCGGCTTGAACCCGCTGGTGCCCGCAGGCCTGCAGAAGGCCACCCTCGAGCGCGCGCTGACCCTGGCCGAGACCCTCGCCCAGCAGGGCAAGGTGCCGCTGTTCGTCATCGACCACCGGCTCACCGGTCTCGATGACCGGCCGCTCATCGCCGACGGGCTGCAGACGCTGGCCCGCCGCCGGGGCGTCAGCGAGCTCTTCGACGTGAGCGCCGCGCTGAGCCGCGGCGAGCTGAAGTTTCTGCCCGGCTACACCGAGCAGGCCTCCGATGCGTGGCGTCACGCGCACCCGAAGCTGATGCAGAAGTACCCCGGGGCGTTCGGGGCCGAGGGCACCCGCATCGACATCGGCTTCATGGAGCACCCGGTGCGCATGGCCAACGCCACCGCCGGGCTCGCCGAGCTCGACGCGGCGCTGAAGCTGCGCACCGGCGGCAGGGGTAGGCTGGTGTTCGCCGGCTCGGGCACCGGCACCACCGCCGACCTGCTCTCGGTGTACACCCGCTCGAAGGCCGAAGGCGGCGCGGGGCTCGACGCGCCCGACGTGCGGTTCGGCGCGCCCAACCCCAGCCCCGAGGCCGATCAGCGCGCGCAGGCCCTGGCCGAGGCGTTCGAGCGCGAGCACCCCGGCGAGGTGGTGCCGCTCGACCGCGATTCGCGCGGCAAGGCCGGGTGGGTCGAGGTGCTCGAGAGCGAGCGCGGGCCGAACGGTGAAGAGCAGGTGGTGGTGGCGTTCGCCGATGACCGGCTGCACAACCGCATCGCGGTGCAGGCCGCCGGCAGGCTGGGCACCAACCTGATCGCCATCAGGGCCGCGGCGCCGGGAATCAGCGTCAGCGAGAGCGACGCCAACAACCCCAATCAGGTCTCGACGTTCTCTCTGAACCCGGGCTGAAGAGCAGGCCTACGAGCTCAAGCGGTTCGAAGACGGGCGGGCGGGCCCGGTGAGGCGGCTCGACGACGCGTGAGCCGGCCCCGCGTTCGCCGCGAGGGCCGCCGCTTCGGGCGTCTCGCCGCGCCACTGCTCGCGCGCGGGAGACTGCGGGAGGGCCTGGTCGGGCGCGATGGTCATCTGCTGGGGCTCGTCGGTCTCGGGGCGCTCGTCGCCGAGCATGAACGGCTGCGCGCGGGCGAGCACCCGGCCCCGGCGCACCGCCTGAACGGTGAGCGGGGTGCCCTCGGGGAGCGTCTCGAAGGTGGCCAGGCCGGTGGGCGTGGTGATCGGCACCGAAGACACGAAGCGGCCCCGGCCGGTGATGAGCTCGAGGGTGAGCCCCTGGCCGTCGCCGAAGCTCGCGGCCGACAGATCCCACGACACCACGATCGCCAGCGGCTCACGGCGGAAGCACAGCAGCCGGTCGTCGCCGTACGACGGCGGCAGCGTGGGCTTGCGCGGGTCGACGAAGAAGTCGCGGGTGATGGGCAGCTCGTACACCTGCATCACCCGGTCGGTCTTCGCCGCGGCCTTGGCCGGAGCGCGCGGCGCGGTCACCGCCGCCACGCTCTGCCGGGGCTTGATGAACCGCTGCACCGCCACCTTCGGCTGCGGCTTCGCCGGCGGCCGCGGAGGCGTCACCGCGGTCGAGATGGGTTCGCTGGCGGCTGCTCGCTTCGCCGAGGCCCGGGGCGCGCGCGGCGCCGACTTCGCGGCGGGCCGCGGCGCGCTCTTCTCGGGCGCCTTGGGCCCCGACTTGCTGGGGGCCTTGGCGGCGGCCTTCGTCGCCCGGGGCGGAGACTTCGTCGGGCGCGGCGCTGATGCCTTGGCCGGGCGCGGCGCAGATTTCTTGGGCGCGACGACCTTCGCGGCGCGGCCGGCCAGCGCGGCGATGAGCTCGTCCTTCAGCTTGAGGCCGGCCGCGACCTTCGACCCGAGTGACTTGACAGCGCGGGTGCGCAACTCGCGTACGGTGAGCTTCTTCAGTGATCGCTCTTCGTTGTCATCGCTGGCCATGGCCGCCTTTATGTATCCTACGAGCCCCTGTCCGTCTCAGAACAGCCGCGCCTGCTCTTCAGCTGTTTCGACGTGCTGCCCGGGCCTAACGGGCTGTCGCGCCGAATCACAGAGTATTTGAAGGGCCTGGCCGATCGCTTTCAAGTGGTGGTGCTGTCGACCAAGACGCCCGACCACTCGCACATCGAGCGGTACCACGGAGCGCGGCTGCTGCGCGTGCCGGTGGGCAGCGGAGATCTCCAGTCGCGCATTCAGGCGTTCGACCGCGCGGTGCGCCGCCAGCTCGAGAGCGAAGAGTACGCGGTGGCGCACTTCTTCGACCCGTTCGGGGGCTACGCGCTGTGCGAGGCGCGAGGGCAGTACGGGTTTCGACTGGTCTACGACGCACAGACGTTTCCCTCTCAGGAGCTGCGCTACACGCACCCGGGCACCGAGAGCGACCGCCGCTTCCTCTCCAAGGTGCGCCGACAAGAGCTGTACTGCCTGATGAACGCCGACGCGGTGATCTGCGGCTCCGAGGTCACGCGCGACTGGGTGCTCTCGCTGGGCGCGCCGCCGATGTCGCTGCACGTCTTTCCCCAGCCGGTCGACCCCGCCCCGTTCGCGGGCCCGGCGGTGGGCCGCCCCGACGGCACGCCGATGAAGCTGCTCCACCTCGGCAGCCAGCTGCCCTACCAGGGGCTGTCGACCCTGCTGCGGGCGATGCAGATCGCGCTGCAGAAGGCCGACCTGCGATTGATGGTGGTGGGCCCGCGCGTGCCCGACGGCCAGGTGCCCTTCGACGAGCTGGTCGCCGAGCTCAAGCTCACCGGCAAGGTCGAGTTCGTGGCGCCGGTGCCCCACGACGACCTGCCCAAGGTGCTGGCCAACTCCGACGTGGGGGTGCTGGCGCTCGACGGCTCCGACCGCAACCGCGGTCAGGGCGGGCCCCTGGCGAAGGTGGCCGACTACCTCACCGCGGGCCGGCCGGTGATCGCCGCCGATCTCCCGGTGACCCGCGAGCTGTTGCCCGAGGGCGCCCGCCTGCTCTTCCCGCCCGACGACTTCAAGGCGCTGGCCGAGCTGCTGGTGAAGCTGGCCTCGAGCCCGGCGCTGCGCGTCGAGCTGGGAGAGGCCGCGCGGGCGGGCTCGAAGCGCTTCGACGCGCCGACGGTGCGGGGCCGGCTGATCGGCCTGTACGACCTGCTCTCGGCGCGCGGCAAGGCGAATGCCCCTTCCGAGGCCCAGGGCGAGATCACCGAGCTGCGCAAGACCGCCGGCGGCGAAGGCGCGCACCCGGCGCGCCCCGACGCCGCGCCCTCGGAGACCCTCGACGAAGAGCCCGAGGCGCCGCCGGTGGTGGCCGGCCAGGCGCTCGAACAGCCCGCCGGTCACGACGAGCGCGCCCGCGCAGCGGTCACCGAGCCCGGAGTCGCCGCGCAGAGCACGCCCGAGCCCACGCCGATCATCAAGGCGCGGCGAAAGAAGAAGACCACCGACGAGATGACTCCCATCGGGCGCGCCCCCCAGGCTCCCGTCGAGACCGGCCTGGGCGCCGGGGCGCGAGGGCGGCGTACCCTCTCGAAGAGCCACCACCGCGCCGTGGCGCCTCCTCCCCCATCCAGCCCTACGCCTGGCCAGCCCGACGCGCCGGTGCGCATTCGCCGCACCAGCGAGAAGGGCATGCGCTCGCCGCTGGCCGCGCCGCGCAGCCCCGCTCCCGACCCGCTCGCCGCCACGATGGAGAACCCGGTCGCCCCTTCGGGGAGCAGCGCGGGCAACCGCGCGGTCACCGATCTGAGCCCCTCGGTGATCGTCGACATCGACGCCGGGCTGCCCAAGCCGGCGGCGCCAGCGAGCGTGGCGCGGCAGCCGCTGATCGTCAGCCCCGCGCAGGGCACCGCGCGTGCGCCCCCCGCCTCGCTCGCCGCGCCAGAGGCCGACCTGCCCAAGATCGCGCGGCGCGGGCCGCTGGAGACCAGGAACGTGCGGGTGACCGATCAGGTGCCGGTGCTGGTGCCTTCACATTCACCGCCGGCGACCCCGGCGCGGCCCCTTCCTTCGACCTCGCGCATCACCTCGGCCGCGTCAGCGCATCTCGCTCCGCCGTCGCTCGAGGCGCTGCCGCCTCCACCTTTGCCCCCACCGCCCATCACCGCCGAGACCGCGAAGCTGCAGCCCGACGAGCCCGACGAGATCAGCTCGGACGAGATCGAGAGCGTCGAAGAAGAAGCGCCACGGGAGCCGGTCTCGGGCGGGAAGCTCGACCCGTGGCTGCAGCAGCTGTTGTGGGGCTACTGCCCGCCCGACGCGGTGCCGTTCGAGCGGCCGCCTCCGCCCACCAACTTTCCCGGGAGAGAGACCTGAGCGTCGCGAGAGTGAGGATCGTGGGCGTGGCGATGGTACGGCTCGCGTTCGCGTGCGGGTGGGCGCACCGCCACCTTCGGCACCGCCGTCGACTGCGGCCTCAACAACGGCGCCCCGCCTACCCCTGAGCGCTCGGCCGGAGCAGCTCGGCAGCGGCATGGGCAAACCCAGGGTCCTGGGAAAGGGTTGGGGGCGGCTCGTGCCTGCCCCGCCGCAGCGCGCCGAACCGAACCTAGGGCTTCGCCGGCGCCGGCTGGGCAGGCGCCTCGAGCGCCGGAGGGGCCGGCACCTGATCGACCGCCTCGACTCCGGTGAACCCCGTCGCGTACAGCAGCGTCGCCCGCGACAGGTGCACCGACTGCAGCGCGTCGTAGAAGCTCTTCTTCGCGCCCATGTACGCGACCAGGCCTTCGAGCACGTCTTTCGCGTCACCGGTGCCGGCCGCATAGCCGGCGCCCGCGAACACCAGCCACTTCTTGCCGGCGGTCGACTGGTCGTCGGAGATCTTCGCCAGGGTCTCGGCCTGCACCGCGTCGTCGTAGGCCTTGCGCACCTCCATCGGAATACCGGTGCCGGCGAACTTCTTCAGGCCTTCGACCTGCTCGATGAGCCCCTTTGCGCCGTACGACTTCGCCAGCGACTTGGCGATGTCGATGTCGAACTGCAGGCCCACCGCCGCGCCCGGGGTGATGGTGTTGAAGCGGTCGTAGGCGAACGGGTTGTCCTGCTTGGGCCACATCGGGCTCCAGTTGAGATCGACCTGCGCCGCGATGAACGCCGTGGGGTTGCTCGACAACCGCTCCGACAGCTCGAACGCCCGCGCCGCCTTCTCGCCGTGAAACAGCTGGGCCACCTCGGGGCGGTGCTCGGCCGCGCGCTCGACGTACGCCTGCAGCGTCTCGAGCCGCATGCCCGGCAACGGCGGCAGCGACGCATCGGCGACGTCGATCGCCGCGTCTTGCGGGTAGCCCATGGTGTGCTTCAGCGCCGCCAGCGCGAGCTTCGCGCCGATGTCGGCTTGAACCTGCGCCTTGGCCAGCTCGGCGCCGCCGTACTTGAGCTTGTTCAGGTCGACCTGCGTCACGCTGCCCGAGCCGGTCTCGAACTCGTCTTGCGCCTTGTCTTGCGCTTCCTTGAGCAGCCGGTTCGCGAGGTCCAACGACGGCAAGAAGCTCTTCGCGTAGAGGTGCAGCAGGTAGTACTTGCGCACCTCGAGCGCGAGAAAGTTGCGCGCCTGGTCGTAGCGCGCCTTCTCGACCGCCATGCGCTCGGTCGCCGCTTCTTTGCCCGCGTTGTAGCGCCCGAAGGTCGAGATCGGCTGAGCGAGAATCGCCTGCAGCTTCACGTACGGCCCCCAGCTGTCGTAGTCGTAGCGATACGCGGTAGGCACCTGCATGTACGAAGGCGACTGCACGTTGCGCAGCCCGTACAGCGGCGCGATGTACGTCAGGCCCTGCAGCTTGGGCCAGAAGATCGACTCGACTTCTTTGAGCCGGCCCTCCCACTCGCGCACCTTGCCCTTGGCCTCGATCACCAGGCCGCTGTTGCCCAGCGCCTCGCGCACGCAGTCGTCCATCGACAGCTTGCGCACGGCCGAGGGCTCGGCGTGGAGCACGACCGCGAGTGCCAGCGAGATCACTTCTTCTTGTCCTTCGCCGGCGCGGCCGGCTTCTCGAGCTCGGCCTTGCGCTTGTCGATCTTGGCGAGCAGATCTTTCACGCCGCCTTTGTCGATGATGCGGCTCATCTGGTTCTTGTAGTCCTGCACCAGCGAGTCGCCGTCGAACGCAACGTCGTAGATGAGCAAGCTACCGTCGATCAGCTTCCACTTCATGTCGACCTTGGTCTCGAGATCGTCGCGCGAGGCCTCGATGCGCACGGTGGCCTTGTCGCCGCCCTCGTCTTTCGCAGTGGTGATCGACCACTTCGCCTTGCGGAAGAAGGCGCCCGAGTCGGGGTAGGCCACCAGGCGAATCACCTCTTTGAACTTCTTGTCGAACTCTTCGCGCTCGGGCTTGCTGAACTTGTCGGCCCGCGTCGCCACCGGCTCAGAGGTCAGGTACGCCCAGTCGAAGAACCCGTCGAGCTCGGCGAACACCTTGGCGTTCGCGTCTTTGTCGGCCTTCGAGAGCTCTTTGCCGTCGTCGGCGCTCTTCACCTTCATCAGGTTGTCGACGAACGCCTGGGTGCGCTTCTTGGCCTCTTCGCCGCGATCGGCCGCGAGGGCGGGGAGCGACAGACAGAGGGCGAGTGCGATCAGCTTCTTCACGATGGGTTCTCCTTCTTCTTGCGCTGCAACAACAATAGAAACGCAGGGAACCCGAGGATCATCACCACCAGGTTCATGGCGAACCCCAGGTTCGCCAACCGGCCGAGAGAATTGAGGCCCGGGTGGTCGGCCAGCAGCATCGCCGCGAAGCCGACCCCCGACGTCACCAGGCCGCCGACGATGGCACGGCCGGTCTCGGCGAATTGTTCACTCCAAGAGTCGTGCGTCTCTCGCAGTCGCGAGATGAGGTGCACGCCCGCGTCGACGGTGGTGCCGATGAGCACCGGTATGATGATGATGTTGAGGTAGTTGAACGGCAGGTCGATCAGCGCCATCAGGCCGATCAGCGCCAGCAGGCTGAGCGCGGTGGGCGCCATGCAGAGCAGCGCCTCGATCAGCGAGCCCAGCGTGAGCCACATCGCCAGAGTCACCAGAATGATCGCCGCCCACAAGATCGGCTGGGCCTCGCGCTTCACCATGCGCAGCACGTCGGCCAGCACCATCGCCTCGCCGGCGGCCTGCAGCGTCTTGCCGCTGGGCAGCTTGATGTCGCTCACCTCGTCCGAGAAACGCAGCACCGAGATGCCGTCAGACAGCCGTACGTTGGGGAACACCAGCACGAAGCCGCCCGCGCTCTCTTTGATGCCCTGGAACTGCCGGCGCAGCGTCTCGGGTATGTCGTTGCGGCCGAAGGGCTTCACCGCCACCTGCTGCTTGAGCAGCGCAATCTTCGGCTCGTCCGACTTCGACTTGTTGACCGTCTCGCCGATCTGCTCGAGCACCTGCTGCTTTTCGGTCTGCTGGTCGGGCACCAGATCATCGAGCGCGGCCACGAAGTCGATGGTCGAGTCTTTGCCGTGCTCGGCCTTGCGGCGCTTGAGCTCGTTGACCACCGCCCGCTCTTCTTCGGGGCTGTTGGTCAGCACCACGCAGGGCTCCGAGGTGTAGCCGAGCACCCGATTGACATCTTTGTCGCGGCGAAACGACGGCAGCGACGAGTCTTCGAGCGCGTGAAAGTCGTAGTTGAACTTCACCCCGGGCATCGCGGCGACGAAGCCCACCACCACGAGGCCCATCACGATGGCGATGCCCTTGTAGTGCCGGGGGATCAGCTTGGCGACCTCGCTCATCGCCCCCCCTCGGCGTGCTGCGAAGGCTTCCAGTTGAAGCGGTTCGCCAGGCCGAAGAACCCGGGGAGAATGAGGAAGTACGACAGCAGCACCACCACCATGCCCACCGAGGCGATGATGCCGAACTTGCGAAAGGCACGGAACTCTGAGAACGACACCGCCAGGAAGGTGAGCGACGCGACGACCGACGAGATCAGCGCCGAGGCGCCGGTGTGCTCGAACGCCTGGCGGGTGGCGTCTTCCGAGCTGGTGCCCTGCCCGCGCAGGGTCGAATAGCGCGTGAGCAGGTGAATGCCGTGCTCGGTGCCCAGGCCCCCGAGCACCGCGCCGAGAAACCCGGTCATGATGTTCAGCTTGCCGAAGATGAGAAAGGTGATGCCGTACGTCCACGCCAGGCCGGCGAAGACCGGCGTCAACACCAGGCCCACCGCGAGCGCGCTGCGGAAGTGAAAGGCCAGGTACAAGAGCAGCACGATGGTGGCCAGAATCGACGACCGGGTGATGTCGGCCGTGATCTGCACCTGCTGATCGAACTTGTACTTGTAGGTACCGGTCAGCGTGATCTCGAAGTTCGGGCCGTACTTCTTCTTGTCCCACCTCGCGATCAGCTTGTCGGCCGCCTGCAGCTCGTTCATGTACGCCAGGTTGCTCGACGAGGTGCCAGGCTTGGCGAACAGAAAGATGAGCTGCTTGTCGGGGTCGAGGTAGTAGTCGTTGCCCGCGGTCGACAGGCGCTGGTCGCTGCGCTTGCCGTACTTCGCCTCGATGTCGCTCATGTCGAGCGAAGGAGCCTCTTCGTCGTCGAGCTTCACCAGCATCGGGTTGGCCTGGCGGCGCTGGTACTTCTCGTAGGCCTTGATGCGGCGCTGCACCTCTTCGAGATCTTCGAGCTTCAGGTAGTAGAGCGCGTGGCTCTTGAAGAAGCTCGAGACCGGCTTGTAGTCGACGTACCTGATGTCGGGCAGGGCCTTGGGCAGCTCCGGAGCGATGTCTTCGGCGAACTGCTTGAGCATCTCGGGCGACGCGTTCTCACCGGTGAAGATGATGTGCCCGATGCCGCCGAAGCGCTCTTTGAGGGGCTCGAGGTCTTGCACGCTGCGAAACGACTGCGGCAAGAGCTTCTCGAGATCGGCCACCACCGGCAGCTGCGCCGCCAGTACGCCGCCGATGGCGGTGAGCACCCCCGCGATCGCCAGCCCCACCAACGGCCGCTTGTGACCTGCGACGGCAATGGCGCCCAGTCGCTTCTCCAGCCGATGCATCCATCCGTTTTCGTCGTCAGCCACTTTGCGAGCCTCAAAGCATTGAAAAGGCGCCGAATCTAGCGCCGAGTTTTGTTGCCGGAGCCCCTCAACCGATCGCTTGCCGACGTGCAATTCGCCCGCAAACGGTCAGCCACGCGAGTTTTCGGCGCGCGCCCGCTGCACGCTGCGCCGAAGCTCGCGCTCACTGTGACACCGCCGCCTTGAAGGGCCTCAGCCCTTCGACCAGCCGCCCTCGCAGCCCTGGAACAGCCCGTCGGCCGCCTCGGGGCCCCACGAGCCGGCCTCGTAGCTGCGCATCGGCACCTTCGAGTCACGCCCCCACTGCGCGGTGAGCGCGTCGGCGAACCGCCAGCTGGCCTCGACCTCGTCGCTGCGCAGGAACAAGGTCGCGTCGCCGATCAGCGCGTCGTACAGCAGCCGCTCGTACGCCGGCGCGCTCGGCACTCGAAGGTCGACTTGTAGTCGAAGTCCCACCGCGCGGGCGCCATCACCATCGCGGTGCCCGGCTGCTTCACCCCGAACGAGAGCGAGATGCCCTCTTTCGGCTGAATCGACAGCGTCATGGTGTTGGGCCGAATCTGGCAGAGCGAGCCGTCGCGCAGCGCGCGGCGAAACTCTTCGTCGGTCATCTTGTCGGGCTTGTTGAACAGCTGCTGCGGCGGCATGCGGAACTGCACCACCACCTCGGTGAAGCGCTTCTGCAGCCGCTTGCCGTGACGCAGCATGATCGGTACGCCCGCCCACCGCCAGTTGTCGATCGAGGCGCGAATCGCCGCGAAGGTCTCGGTGTTCGAGTCTTTCGCCACGCCCTCTTCTTCTTTGTACCCGGGCACCTTCTTGCCGCCCACCTTGCCGGCCGCGTACTGCGCGCGCACGGTGTACTTTTCCATCTCGTCCGAGTCGGGCGGGCGCAGCGCCTTCAAGACCGCCACCTTGTTGCCGCGCACCACGTCGGCGTCGAGCGAGGCCGGGGCCTCCATGCAGATCAGCGAGAGCACCTGCAGCATGTGGTTCTGCACCATGTCGCGCAGCGCGCCGGTGCCGTCGTAGTAGCCGCCCCGGCCGTTCTCCATGCCCAGCTCTTCGGCCACGGTGACCTGAATCAGCTCGACGTGCTCGCGGTTCCACACCGGCTCGAAGATCGCGTTGTGGAACCGGAACCCCAAGATGTTCTGCACCGTCTCTTTGCCGAGGTAGTGGTCGATGCGGAAGATCTGCTCTTCCAGCAGCACCTCGTGCAGGTCGTGGTTGAGGGTGCGCGCGGTGCGCAGGTCGTGGCCGAACGGCTTCTCGACGATGATGCGGCGCCAGGCCCGCTTCGCGCCTTCGCGGTGCTGCAACAGCCCCGCCTTGCCGAGGTTCTTGGCCGCCGCGCCGAACAGCTCGGGCTTGATCGAGAGGTAGAAGAGCCGGCCGGTCTCTCTGCCGCCGGGCAGCCCGTCGAGCTTCTGCGACAGCTGGTCCATGAACGCGCTGTCGCCCACGTCGCCGGGCAGGTAGTGCACGTGCGGCGCGAGCAGGTCGAACCCCTTGCGCTGGTCGGGCTCGAGCGCCTCGCGCAGCTCGTTGCGCCACGCCTCGCTGGTCTTCTCGCGGCGCGCCACGCCCACCACGTTGAAGCCCTCGCGCGGTCGGCCCTTCTCGATCAGCGCCGCCAGCGCAGGTATCAGCTTGCGCTGGGTGAGGTCTCCGCTGGCTCCGAAGATCACCAACTGCTGCGGCGCGCCCGCCGGGGCGTCGGGCGACGAGGGGTTGGGGTTCATGGCCCCAAGACTCTCGCGCGGCCGCGCCTTTCGCTACGACAAATACGCGCCGGCGCCGAACTGAAAGGCGAGCACCAATAAGAGCGCGCCGCTGAGGGCCATCACCCCGCGCTGCAGCCAGGGCCGCTCGCGCAGCAGGCGTGGCGGTGAGAAACAGCGGAAACGCGGCAAAGGCGTAGCGGCCCAGCCCCATGAAGTCTTTGCTGCCCACGATGGGAATCAGCATCGCCGCGCTGGTGTAGACGCCGTAGCCGATGCCCAGCCGCTTGAAGGTGGGTACGAGCAGCGCCACGCCCACCACCGCGACCGAGGCGTGGCCGATGAGCCGGGCCTGCTCGGGCCAGGTGAGCCGCCCCGAGCGAAACGCATCGATGAAAGGCACCTTGAACCAGGTGTGCGGGCCGGGCGCCTGGTCCCACCCCGGAGCGGCCTGCACGTGCGCGAACGCCAGCGCATCGCCCACCCTCCACTGCAGGTACGCCATGTACGCGACCAGCCCCAGCCCGGCGAGCGCGGGCACGAAGTCGATCACCCGCAGCGGGGCCTTGGCGCGCAGGCGGCGCTCGAGGCTGCGCGCCAGCAGGCCGAGCACCAGCGCCGGGGCGACCGGGCGGCAGGCCGCGGCGAAGGCCCCCAGCACCGCCGCGAGCACCGGGCGATCGCGCTCGACGCTGACGAACGCGCCGACCGCGAGCAGCAGAAAGAGCGCGTCGGAGTAGCCGACGCCGTAGAGAAAGAAGGCCAGCGGGTAGAGCGCCAGGAGCCACAGCGACTCCCGGGCCACCTGCTCGCCCGACCGCGCGGTGGCCCAGCGGTAGAAGAGCTTGAGGGCCTCTTGCCCGCACACGAAGCACACCACCACCTCGGCCATGAAGCGGTCGATGCCGAACGCCGCCAGCGCCGCCACCACCAGCGGAAACGCGGGGAAGAAGGCCACCGGGCTCTGCTCGCCGGGCCGGTACCAGTAGCCCTCGCGCGCGATGATCTCGTACCAGTTCGAGTCAAAACGCACGAGGGCCCGAAACGGCAGCGGCAGCTCGAGGTGCCCGTTGGGGAACAGCACCACGCCCGCGCACGCGCACGCCACGCAGACCAGCGCCACCACCGCCTGCGCGCGCGGCGGTCGCGCCACCTTCTGGTCGGGCTTCGGCACGACGCGCCCAATAACCCAAACTTGCGCGACCGAGGCGATTTCGACCCGCCCGACCCGGGTCAAACCTCACCCCGAATCACTTTCGACCCGGGGCCTTCGACCCTCTACGCCCGGTTTCATTCGCCGTGCCGCTGGTCCGTCGCTTGCGATGCGCACGGTTACGAATGGGCTCCTTCCGCGCTCGGCTTGCTGCCGCGATGGCACTGCTGCTGGGCATCTGCGCCACCTTCATTCAGCTCTACTTCCCCACCTCGTTTCGGGCCCAGGCCGACGTGGCCTTCACCGAGCGCGCCCAGAGCCTGGCGCGCCTGACCGGCTCGACCCTGGGCCCAACGCTCGACTTCGACGACCGCACCGCCGCCGCGCGCCGCCTCGCCGAGCTCGCCTCGGTCAACGACGCGGTGGCCGCGGTGCTCTTCGACAGCGAGGGCCAGCGGTTCGCCCGGTGGGATCGCGACGTCTCGCACACCCCCGACATCTCCGCGGGCCTCTTCGAGGGCTTCACCGCGTCACGCGACTTCTACGTGGCGCGCACCCCGATTCCCGCCCGCGCCGTCTCGGGCGGTGAGCTGGTGGTGCTGCTGTCGACCCATGCCCTCGCCGCGCAGGAAGCGCAGGCCCACCGAGCGGTGTGGCTCGCCACCATCGCGATGCTGGCCCTGGGCCTGCTCGCCGCGCTTCTGCTCGGCTCGGTGCTGCTCAAGCCGATCAGCCGCGTGACCGCCACCGCGCGGCGCATCAGCGCCGGTGACGTGAATGCGGGCAGAGAGCTCGCCCTCGACCGCACCGACGAGGTGGGAGTGATGGCCCGCGCGCTCCACGACATGGTCGACCGGCTGCTCGAGCAGCGCGCCCTGCTCCACTCGCAGAGCGAGTCGTCGAGCGAGGGCATTCTGGTGGCCACGACCGAGGGCAAGGTGTTGGCGCACAACCGCCGCTTCCGCGAGCTGTGGGGCATCACCTCGCCAGACCTCGCCGAGCGCTCGCTCTCGGACGTGCTGACCACCCTGCGAGGGCAGCTCTCTGAGCCGGTGCCGCTGCTCGAGGGCGGCGACGACGTGGCCGGCCCGGTCGAGACCCCGCCCTTCGAGCTCCACGACGGCCGGGTGCTCACCGCCTACCGGGCGCCGATTCTCGTTTCCGACGGCAAGCCGTTCGCGCTCGCCTGGTACTTTCGCGACGTCACCGCGCTGGCCTCGGCGCAAGAGCAGCTGGTGGTCGCCGATCGCCGCTCGTCGGTCGGGCAGCTCGCTGCCGGCGTGGCGCACGAGGTCAACAACCCGCTCAGCTTCATCATCGGCAACCTGCAGTTCTGCCTCGAAGAGGTCGAGAAGCTCGGCCTGCCTGAGCGCAGCACGGCCGCGTTCACCGAGGCGCTGGCCGACTGCCAGACCGGCGCGCAGCGGGTGGCGTACATCGTGCGCAGCCTCACCGCGCTGTCGCGGGGCGACGACGGTGAGCGGGCCCAGATCGACGTGATCGACTGCCTGCAGAGCACCCTCACCATCGCCGCGCCCGAGCTCAAGCACCGCGCGCGGGTAGAGACCCGCTTCAGCCTCGAGAAGCCGTTCGTCGATGCCAACGCGGTGCGGCTGGGCCAGGTGTTCCTGAACCTGCTCATCAACGCGGCGAAGGCGCTGCCCGATCGCCCCGAGAACCTGATCACCGTGGCGGTGGGCGCGGGGCCCGACCACACCGTCGAGATCGCCATCACCGACACCGGCTGCGGCATGAGCGACGCGGTGAAGGCGAAGCTGTTTCAGCCCTTCTTCACCACCCGCGGGGTGGGCAGCGGCACCGGCCTGGGGCTGTCGATCAGCCGCTCGATCGTCGAGTCGTACGGTGGCACCATCAGGGTCGACAGCGAGCGCGGCAAGGGCAGTACCGTCACGGCGCGGCGGCCGCTGAGGAGGGAGGTCGCGGCTCCGGCCGGCAAGAAGCGCGACGTCGAGGTGGCGGCGGTGCGGCGCCTGAAGCTGATGGTGGTCGACGACGAGCCGCAGGTGGCGGCGGCGGTGCGCCGCAGCGTGAGCACCTCGCACGACGTCACGGTGTTTGCGCGCGCCGAAGATGCGCTGGCCACCATCACCCGCGGAGAGCGCTTCGACGCGGTGATCACCGATCTGCACATGCCGGGCATGACCGGCGCCGAGCTGTACCTGCAGCTCAAGAAGCTCGCGCCCCAGCTCGCCGCCCACACCCTGTTCATCAGCGGCGGCGCGGTGACCGACGAGATGCGGCGCTTCATCGCCGATAACCCGCAGCGGCTCTTCCCCAAGCCGTTCGACGCGCAGGTGCTGCGCAGCGCCCTCGCCGACCTGTCACGGGAAGGGGCATGAAGACCCGACAAGAGCCCCCTCTCCCCTCGCGGGAGAGGGCTGGGGTGAGGGGGCGAAAGCTCCTCAGCGGAGCGCCCACCGGTCGCACGGGAGACGAGCACCCCTGATGCCGCGACGCCTCGCCAGCGTCGTAATCGCTGCGGGGCTGGTGCTCGCGGGCGAGGCGCGCGCGGCCGACGCGCTGCCGGCGAAGAACCAGGCGGTGCTGATGCTGCGGGTGCTGCTCTACGACAAGAACCTGAAGGGCCGGGCCGCCGAAGGGCCGGTGAAGGTCGTGGTGGTGGCGCGCGCCGACTCGCCGAAGTCGAGAGAGACGGGCGACGAGATGGTGAAGGTGCTGAGCGGCCTGGCGACGCGGGCGCTGGTCGGTGGCCGCAAGCTCGAGGTGAGGCTGCTGACCGAGCAGGCGGCGGCCCACCTGGGCCCCAGAGAGCCGGTGACCGCGCTCTACCTGGCGACCGAGCTCGAGAACCCCAGAGAGCTGCTCACCGTCTCTCGCCAGCGCCGCGCGCTGTCGTTCAGCGGCGACGCGGCCGCCATCGAGGCGGGGGCGGCGGTGGGCTTCGTACAGAAAGACGACCGCATCGGCATCACGGTGAACTTGAAGTCGGCCCAGGCGGAAGGGGCCGATCTCGACGCCGAGCTGCTCGGCCTCGCCGACGTGAAGCGCTGAGCCCGATAGATCAAGCATTCCCACATCCAAACTGGCTAGGATGCCCGACCGCCCATGGAGCGCCGCGTTCTCATCGTCGAGAGTCAAAACGACTCTGCACTCACCATGGCGTCAGTGCTCAAAGACGCCGGTTACCTGACCTCGATCGTCGGCAGTGCGACCGACGCCGCGCGCGAGATGGAGAAACGCCGCCCCGACTTGATCGTGCTGCGCGCCGAGCTCCCCGACCAGTCGGGGTTCGTGTTCTGCGGCTCGATTCGCAAGGGCAAGTTCGGCCAGAACCTGCCGGTGATCATCGTCTCGGACGCGCCGGCCGCCACCCTCGAGCAGCACAGCCAGAGCGCCAACGCCGCCAACGTCTACCTGCCCATACCCTTCGAGATGGGCGAGCTGACCCGCCTGACCCAGGACATGGTGCCGATCGGCGCCAACGGCGAGAGCGCCGAGGTGCCGGCCGACGGTCTGGCCGGCGACGACATGGACGCCTCGCTCGACGACGCGCTCGAGCACGGGCCCAAGGCGGCCGAGCCGCCGCCGATGCCTCCGCCGATTCGCACCTCGGCGGGCGCTCCGCCCCGGCTGCCCAAGCGCGAGCGCCGCTCGGCGATCACCGACGAAGACCGCACCTTCTTGGACCGCGCGTTTCAGTCGATCGCCGATCGCAAGGCCGAGCTGCTCGCCGAGTCGAAAGAGGTGCGCCGCACGGCGCCGCGCCGCGATCTGCTCGGCACGCCCGAGGGCAAGATTCAGATTCTGCGCGACGAGCTGAAGGCCCGTGAGTCGCAGATCGCCCGCATCAGCGAGATCTGGTCGGTGCGCGAGCGCGAGCTGACCAGCGTCGAAGACCGCCTGCAGGACAAAGACGTCGAGATTCAGGGCCTGAAGAACGGGCTCGACGACGCGCTGCGCCGCTTCAACGAGGCGCAGGCGACCATGGTCGAGAAAGAGCGCGAGCACGGCCGCGCCGTCGAAGACCTGCTGCTGCAGAAGTTCATCGGTGAGAAAGAGGTCATCGAGGTCGTCTCGGCGAAAGAGAAGGACATCAACGTCCTCCGCCGCGAGCTGACCGGCAAAGACGACGAGCTGACCCGCCGCGGGCAAGAGCTCGAGGCCAAGACCCGCGAGCTCGAGCAGCTCGAAAAAGAGTTCAACACCAACACCCTCGAGAGCGAGGTGCGCGAGCAGAAGCTGAATGAGACCCTGCGCGCGCGCGACTCGGAGATCGGCGACCTGAAGAAGAACGTCGCCCAGCTCGACGGGCTGCTCGGCGACACCAAGACCGAGCGCGACGCGAAGTACGCCGAGTTCCAGGGCGAGATCGAGGCGCTCACCACCGAGCTGCAGAAGGCGCAAGACGAGCGCGAGTCGACGGTCGCCGACCTGACCCGCAAGCTCGAGACCGCCACCGAGCACTTCACCAAGTCGGACGCCGAGGTCGACCGGCTGCGCGCCGAAGGGTCAGACGCCCAGGCCAAGGCCGCGCAGCGGGTGGGCGAGCTGGAAGGCGAGATCTCTGACCTGCAGGGCCGCCTCGAGCAGCTGCAGGCCGAGCGCAACGATCTCGAGCAGACGCTGACCGAGCGCCTGGCCGACCGCGAAGGCCGCATCGGCACGCTCGAGAAAGAGCTCGCCGACACCATCGAGCGGAAGGACCAGCAAGAGGCGGTTCTGCAGTCAGAGATGCAGCAGCGCATGGAGCGCATCGGCGAGCTCGAGGGCGAGGTCGAGGCCGGCAAGGCCGCGCTCGCCGATCGCGAGGCCGAGCTGCAGGGCGAGCTGGGTGAGCTCGGCGCGGCGAAAGACGCGCTCGAGACCGATCTCAACGACCAGCTCAAGGCGGCGCGCGATCGCATCACCCTGCTCGAGAACCAGGGCAGCAGCCTCGCCGACACGCTGGCGAAGCGCGACCGCACCATCGACGAGCTGAGCGCCGAGGGCGCCGACAAGGACGCGAAGATCGCCGACCTGTCTGACCGGCTCTCGTCGACACGCGAGACCCTGGCGGCGCGCGACGGAGAGAACGCCGCGCAGAAAGAAGAGCTGGCGGCGCTCGCCGAGCAGCTGCAGCAGCTCGAGAACACGGTCAGAGAGCGCGACGCCTCGCTGCAGCAGGGCGCGCAGCTGCTCGACCAGCTCAAGGGCCAGTTCCAGGACACCCGGGTTCAGCTCGAAGAGACCCACGGCGCGCTCGAGAAGAAGACGCAAGAGCAGGCGCAGACCGCGCAGCAGCTCCAGCAGACGCACGCCGAGCTCGAGAAGACGCGCCACGAGCGCACCGAGCGCGAGAACGAGGTCAAGGCGGCGCGGGCAGAGATCGGCCGGCTGCAGGGCGTGGTGAAGCAGGGCGAGCAGGCCCGGCTCGATCTCGAAGACAAGCTCAACGGCGAGCTGGGGCACGTCAAGGCGCAGCTGGCCGAGGCCCAGGGCAACTACGAGGCCGAGAGCGCCGAGCTGTCGACGCTGCGCGAGCAGACGACCGAGCAGATCGACCAGCTGACGCAAGAGCGCGACGGCCTGGCCGAGCGGCTCGAGCAGACCAGCGTGCAGCTGGCGGCGACCACCGCGAACCTCACCGACGAGAAGCAGGCGCTGGCGAAAGAGACGGCGGCGCACGACAAGCTGCGGCAGGCCACCGAGGCCGAGATCAGCCGGCTGAGCGAAGAGCTGGGCACCGCGCGCGACAACGGGCTCGACCTGCAAGAGCAGCTCGACGCGACCAAGCAAGAGCTCGGGGCGCGGGTGGCCGAGGTCACCCAGCTCACCGCCAAGCACGCGCACGCGGAAGACACGCGCGGGCACCTGGAAGAGCGCATCGCGACGCTCACCGAAGAGTCGCAGCGCCGCGAAGAGCTGCTGCAGAACGACCTGGCGGGCAAGTCGAAAGAGCTGTCGGACACCCTGCGCAAGCTCACCGCGCTGAGCCAGGAGAAGGTGCGTCAGGTCGACGCGCTGACCCGCGACGCGAACGCGAAGGCCGAGGCCAACAAGTCGCTCGAGGCCAAGCTCAAGACGCTGTTCGACGAGTCGAAGAAGAAGACCGACGAGATGGCGCACCGGCTGACCGGGCTGCAGCACGAGCTGCAGGCGGCGCAGGCCGAGCTCAACGAGAAGAACCAGCAGCTCGAGGGCGCGAGCGCCGCGCTGGCCAACGCGCAGAAGTCGTCGACGGCCGAGAAGCAGGGGCTGAGCCAGCAGCTGGCGGCGGCGAACGCGCGCAACAACGAGCTCAACGCGCAGATCAACCAAGAGAAGGCGACCTCGAAGAAGGTGCAAGACGAGGCGCAGGTGCGGGTGCAGCGCGCCGAGGCGCGCATCGGCCAGGTGAGCCAGGAGTCGCAGGCGCGCGCCACCGAGTACGAGAACAAGCTCAAAGAGGCCCAGGCCCAGCTTCAGCTGCGGGCGCGCCGGGTCTCGGAGCTCGAGCAGGCAGCCGAGGCGGCGAACCAGGCGAAGGCGCGGGCCGACAAAGATCTGCAGGCGAAGATCGCCGCCGCCGAGGGCAAGGCCCAGGAGATGGCCGCCAAGGTGGCGCAGGCCGCCAAAGAGAAGAAGGACCTCGAGGCGCGGCACCTCAAAGATCTCGACGACCAGGTGGTGAAGCAGAAGGCCGAGATCGAGCGCCGCGAGGCGGTGAAGGCGCAAGAGGTTCAGCGCCTGCAGGCCGCGGTGCAAGAGAAGAGCAAGGCGCTGAAAGTGGTGGAGCTCGAGCTGGCCCGGTACAAGAACAAGCCGGCCGGGGCGTCAGCGAGCGCGGCGAAGACGACCATGGCGGCCGGCAACCCGCCGCGGCCCGAGGCGAAGACGTCGATCGGCGCGGCGGTGCTGGGCCTGGGCGACGACAACGAAGAAGCGACCAAGGTGAACCAGATTCCGCTCGATGCGCCGCCGCCGAAGCCGGCGGCCGCCGCGAAGCCGGCCGCGCCCGCCGCGAAGGGCCCGCCGTCGAAGCCGAACGTGCCGGCGCAGAAGCCGGCGGCGGCCGCGCTGCCCCCGAAGAAGGCCGACGAAGACGACTCGGACTTCACGAGCCTCATCGACAACCTCGGAGAGTAGGTACGAAGGGCTCCCTCTCCCCCCTGGGGGAGAGGGCTGGGGTGAGGGGGCGACGACGCTCCCCAGACGGTTTCTCCTCACCCGCCCTTCTCGGCTATACGCCCGGGTTCGCATGCGCCACCTCGTCCTCGTGCTCCCGGTCGTCGCCCTCGTGGCCTGTGACCGGCCGCAGAAGTTCACCCCGCCCCAAGATGCGGGCCCGCTCTGTGAAAACAACCAGCAGCTGGTGAACGGCGAGTGCCGGTTCGTGTGCCAGCGCGACGGCGACTGCGCGAACGGCGAGCGCTGCAACCTGTTCGTGGGGCAGTGCGAGACGAAGCCGGCGCCGGTCGACGGCGGCATGCTGACGGGCACCTGCACCACCGGCGCGGTGCGCTGCAGCGTCGACAAGAAGGCGATCGAAACCTGCCAGGTGGACTCGAGCTGGGCGGCGACCACCCAGTGCCCGCAGCCCGGGGGCTTCTGCCAGAACGAGAAGTGCCTGGTGTGCCAGCCGGGCGCGGCGAGCTGCACCGACGTGACGCACGTGGCGGTGTGCCTCGACGACGGCAGCGCGACGCGGGCCATCACCTGCGCGGGCACGGCGACGTGCCAGGCGAACGAGTGCCGCGAGTGCACGCCGAACAGCTTCCGCTGCAACCCGGGCAACACCGCGGTGCAGCAGTGCCAGCGCGGCGGCGACGAGACGCAGACGTGGCACTGGGTGAACGTGGGCGACAACTTCGACGGCAGCTGCATCACCGGCACCTGCCGCCAGGGCGGCGGCAATGGCTACGAGTGCACCCCGCCCGCGTGCTTCCCCGGCCAGATTCAGTGCAAAGACGCGCGCACCGCCCAGACCTGCGGCGCGACGGGCAACTGGGTCGATTCGACGTGCCCGGGCGCGCAAGAGTGCCAGGGCGGAGTCTGCGTCGACGAGTGCGCCGACGCCGTGGCCGCGAAGAGCTACTTCGGCTGCGACTACTGGACGGCGATCACCGACAACAGCGTCGACAAGGTCTTCAAGGGCGGCGTCACCACGGGCCAGGGCGCGCTCAACGCTCCGTCAGAGTTCGCCTTCGTCGTCGCCAACCGCTCGGTGAACGTCGCCAACGTCACGGTCAGCCGGTATTTCGGTGGTGCGTTGCAGAACCTGCCGGTGGTGGCGGTGCCGGGCCGCAATGACCCTGCCACCAAGGGCGTGGCGATCATTCGGGTGCCGTGGCAGTCGATCGCCAAGAACGCCGATACGAATTCGATGACCGGCCTCGCGCGCTACGGCTATCGCCTGCAGTCGACGAAGCCCCTGACGGTGTACCAGTTCAACCCCCTCGGAGCGTCGATGGTCGACCAGACGCGCACCTGCACCACCGCGACCCAGTGCACCGGTGCGTCGCCCAACCCCACCTGTGTGGGCGGCAAGTGCAACTTCTTCTCGTACTCGAACGATGCGTCGCTGCTGTTGCCGGCTCACATTCTCGGCACCAGCTACGTGACGATGAGCGCCGACCACATCGTGCTGCGGCCGTCGGGTCCCAACAGCACGGCGAACGCGGCTCCGTGGGGAAATGGGTTCATCACCATCGTCGGTACGCAGGACAACACCATGGTCACGGTGAAGGCCTCGGCCAAGACCGTCGCGGGCCCAGGCATCGCGTCGATCGCCCGTGGCGGAACCATCACCTACACGCTGAACAGCTACGACGTGATCCAGCTGGCCAGCGACAACCCGACCGATGTGTCGGCAGCCCGCAACTTCAAGTGTGGCTACAACAAGTTCAATCAGTTCAACGATGAGGGGACCTGCAACGCCTTGCCCACGCTCTGCGACTACAGCTGCAACATCGACAACGCAGACCTCACTGGAACCATCGTGACCTCCGACAAGCCCGTCTCGGTATTTGGCGGCAGCATGTGCACGCTCTTCGGCCCCGCCGACCCGGCGTGCGATCACATCGAGGAGCAGCAGTTCCCGTTCGTGACGTGGGGCAAGGACTTCGTCGCGGTGCGCTCGGCGCCGCTGCGTCTCAAAAACAACACCTTTGCGACCGTGGCGAACGCGGGACCCGACTACTACAAGATCGTCGCCGGTTGCCCCGCGTCGCAGTGCCCGACCGGCACCGCGATCACGTTGAGCCCCCCGCCTGCCGCGGCAGACGTTCTGTCTCCCGGCCACTGCCTCGCCGGTTCGCTGCAGGCCAACACCTGCACGCTCGCAGGCGGCAGCTATGTCGAGTTCCGCAGCAAGGCGAACTTCACCATCAGCGCGACCCAGCCGATCGCAGTGGGGCAGTTCTTCGCCGGCCAGGACGCGACGACCGCCGCCTCGACCACCAATCCGGTCGTACAGGGCGACCCGTCGTTCATCCTGCTTCCTCCGATTCAGCAGTGGCGCAGCAACTACACGGTGCTCACCGCGCCCGGCACGCTCGACAACTACGTCGGCCTGGTGATCGACAGCAGCAAGGTGCAGTCGGTAACCATCGACGGAACTGCGGTGCCGGGGTTCACCACCGTGTCCGGCGCGATTCAGGCGGTCAATGCGAAGGTCGGGAACGGCACCCATGTCATCAACGTCGTCTCCAAGGCGGGCGTGAGCCCTCCGGCCGGAGCGGGCGTGACGGTCTACGGCTTCGACCAGTACGTGAGCTACGGCTACACCGGCGGCCTCGACCTGCAGAGCATCGTGACCGGCATCAACCCGGGCGGGTGAGCGGCGACCGTGCAGCACCCGCTCACGCCGGTGCTGGCGCGCCTGCTCGACGCACTGAACGGCTCACTGCCCGAAGACGCGCTGGGCCAGGTGCGCGACCTGCTCGACGCGAACCAGCCCGAGCTCGCGCTGGAGTGGCTGGTCGACGCGCTCGCTCCGAGCGACCGGGCCGACCCGCAGCTGCACCAGCTGCTGCTGCAGCTCGCCACCCAGCTCGGCATCGCCGACTCGATTCGCGAACGGCTCGAAGGCTGAGCTGCCGTCTACCTGACGTGGAAGGAGCTTCGAGATGCTCCAGCGGCGTTCGGCGCGCCGATCAAGCCCGCGGTCGCCGAACTGTGATGCCGATGCAGTATTGGTTACTGCATCGGCATCACAGTTCGGTCAGCGGGGCGTTCTTCGCCCCCCAGCTCAAGACCTCTACGGCCGGGTGACGAAGACGCCGCGATTCTCTTCCGAGCTCGTGGGCCCCAGGCCCTCGATGAAGGCGCCGTAGATCGAGATCTGCGAGTCGGCGGCGAAGGCCGCGTTCGTGAGCGGCACCGAGTTGCCGCCGCCGCGCGGGTCGACCGACTTCGTGTTGCTCATCTTCACCGCCGGCGGCTTGAACCAGCCGGTGCCACCCACCGGAGACCCCGCGTCGAACGCGAACTCGACCGCGTACGGGTAGATGTCGTTCGCGGTCGCGCCGCGCTCGCCTCCGAGCACCATCACCCAGACCCGCCCGTCGCGCAGCGCCGCGACCTGGGCAGCGAACGCGTCCCACGTGCCGGTGGTGCGCTGGGGGAACAGCGGGTAGTTGCCGCCGAACTGCATGTAGACCGACAGGTCGCTGCCGGTGATCCACTTCTTGGTGCTGTTGTTGAAGAACCCCACGTAGACCGTGCTGTAGGTCGCAGAGCCCGTGTTCTCGAGCGTCGTCCACGCGGCGACCGCGCGCCGGGTCACCGGGTCGATGGTCAACGCCACCGCGTCTTGCGGGAAGGCGCTGCCGCTGCTCACCCCGGTGGTGTTGATGAACTGCGGGTTGCTGAAGGTGCCGCCCGAGGTGTTGTCGCGGTACACCCCGAAGATGTCGGGGTCAGGCAGCCCGCCGTTGACGCGGGTCGCGGTGAACCCGATGTGCACCAGATCGGCCTCGGGCAACGTCGCGATGGCCGGTCGCCGAGGCTGGTAGACGTTGTACCCGCCACCGTCGGTCGGCGACGAGACGAACGCCAGGTCGGGGTTCCCGTTCACCGACAAGATCTCGTTCACCTGGCGCGTGACCAGATGGTCGTCTTCGACCGTGACCACCAGCGCGGTGCCGTTCTTCCACGCGGCGATGTCGCAGTCTTTGATGGTCGAGTCGGTACCGCCGTCGTCTTCGGGATCGAGGGTCAGCGCGCCGGTGCCCCAGGTCTTGCCGAAGTCGCGGCTGCGGCGAACGCGCACTCCCCGCCCGACCGTGTAGCAGGCGTAAATGACCCTGCTGTCGGCGTTGTACGCCACCTTCACGTTGGTGCCGACGGTGTCGATCACCGACGCGCTCTGGGTGTCGAGCACGAAGTCCTTGCCGCGCGAGACGGTGAAGTGACCGACCGGCTCGCCGCCCTGCTCCATCGCCACGAACTGCCGCGCCGAGTCGATCGCCACCATGTCGGGGCGCCGCGCCTGGAAGCCGCCGATGAACGTCTCGGAGTACGAGGGCGGGCCCGCGCGCACGTTCTGGCTGGGAGAGATCATCGGCAGCCGCAGGTCGATCGCCATCATCATGCCCGCGTCGATGCCCATCATGCTGTTGCCGGTGCGCAGGCACGTGTGCGGCGTCACGCCCAGATCGCACACGTAGTCGGGCTGCGGGCAGGTGGCGTTCATCTGGCAGGTCTGCTGCATGCAGGTGCCGAGGTCGCAGACCTGGGTGGTCGCGCACTGCGCGTGCTGGGTGCAGCCCGCGTCGACCACCATCGCGCCCGCGTCTTCGATGAAGCCGAACGCCAGCTGGTTCATCTGGTCGATGCCCGCGAGGTAGTAGCGCCGGCCCAGGCCCGACTGCAGCGACAGCTCGTAGGTGCGCGTAGTGCCGCCGGGAATATCGACCTCGGGCAGGCGCGTGGCGCCGCCGTCGGTGGTGTCGAACACGTTCAGCTCCCAGGTCTCGATGGGCGCCGGCTGCCGCGGCACCCAGGCGAAGGCCACCCGGCTCTCGTCGGCCACCGCCACCATCGAGATGCCGTGGCCACCGTCGTCGATCGGCTGGCGACCCGCGTCGACCGACCCGCCGTCGGTGCCGCCATCGCCGCCCGGCACCACGCCGCCGAACAGCGAGTCTTTGCAGGCCTGCGAGAGCGCCGAGAGGCCGCTGCCGCAGCCGGTGTACTGGCTCACCCAGTCGGCCTGGGTCGCCGCGGCGCAGGTGGGAAGCTTGCCGAAGCACTCGAGGGCGGTCTTCACCGCGGTGGTGTCCGACGCGCTGCACGAGCTGACCCGCGTCGAGCAGGTCGATGCCTCGCCGAGCACCCGACCGCTGGGCACTCCGCTGCAGGTGCCGGTCTTGCCGGAGAGATCGACGTCGCTCGAGCACACCGCAGCGCCGCCGCCCGAGCAGGCCGTGACGGCTGAGACGGCAGCCAACAGGAGCAGTTTTCTCAGGTTCATTTGGGCCAACCGCTTACCAGAAAAGACGCCGCCCCTCACCCCAACCCTCTCCCCCTTGCGGGGGCGAGGGAGCTCAGAGCGACTGGCGCGCAGAGGCCCAGACGTCGCGCAGGTTTACCGCCGCGAACGCCTTGGCCACGCGGTGACCCCGGGAGCCTTCTTCGCGGCGCATCTGCTCGGAGACCGCCTTGGCGAGCACGAACGCGGCGAGGAACAAGAGGCCTCCGGGGATCACTGCCATCACCACCAACCCCAGAACCTTTGCCACGCCAGCCATCGAACCCACGCTCCCGAGCAGCCACAGGCCGCGAGGAGTCGCGGCGTGCGCGTCAGACTGTGCAGTGGGCGTGCCTGGGTTCGAGGCCCCGTTGCCCTCAGTCGAATCGACCGCTTGAGACGCACTGGAGCATGCGTGACGCGGTTGGTTTTCGACCCCCTCTGTCATTTCCACCACGGTAACCCTCGGGCCATCGTTTAAGGTGCAACGCGAGATGTCGCACGGCTTCGCGAGCATCGATGACGCAGCACGACGGCTCGAGCAGACCGGTTATTTGCCGTCGACGCAGATCTCGACCGTCTCGTTTCTCGCCGACCGGCTCGAGAAGCCGGTGCTGGTCGAGGGGCCCGCCGGCGTCGGCAAGACCGAGCTCGCCCGAGCGCTGGCGGCCGCCACCGGCCGCGAGCTGGTGCGGCTGCAGTGCTACGAGGGGCTCGACGAGGCCAAGGCGCTCTACGAGTGGGAGTACGCCAAGCAGCTGCTCTACACCCAGCTGCTCAAGGACAAGATCGGCGAGCTGCTGGTCGGCGCCAAGACGTTGACCGAGGCGGCCGACCGGGTCGCGTCTTCAGACGCGGTGTTCTTCTCGCAGCGGTTTCTCTTGCCGCGCCCGGTCTTGAAGGCGCTGATGTCAGAGAAGCCGGCGCTGCTGCTGATCGACGAGATCGACAAGGCCGACCCCGAGTTCGAGGCCTTCTTGCTCGAGGTGCTGTCGGACTTCGCGGTCACCGTGCCCGAGCTGGGCACGTTGAAGGCGAAGCACGTGCCGCGGGTGGTGCTCACCTCGAACAACGCGCGGGAGCTGAGTGACGCGCTCAAGCGCCGCTGCCTGCACCTCTACATCGACTACCCGACCCGCGAGCGCGAGCTGAAGATTCTGAGGGCCCGCTTGCCCCAGGTCAGCGAGCAGCTCGCGGCCGCCGTGGTCGAGGCGGTCTCGAAGTTGAGGAAGATGGAGCTCAAGAAGTCGCCGTCGATCGCCGAGGCCATCGACTGGGCTCAGGCGCTGGCGCTGCTCAATGCCGATTCGTTGTCGGCAGAGCTGGTGGCGGCGACTTTGAATCTGGTTCTGAAGCACGAGAGCGACGTCGAGAAGGCGAAGGCGCAGTTGCCGCAGCTCGTCGGAGGCTGAGAAGGGTTCGGGCCCCCTCACCCCAGCTCAGGGCTTGTCGAAGTAGCCCTTGTAGCCGAGCTTCACCGAGTCGTTGGTGAAGGTCTCGCCGCGCTTCTTGTCGACCACCCACCACTTGCCGTCTTTCTTGCCGACCAGGTAGGTGGCCATCTCGCCCTCGACCAGGCCCTTCTCCTGGACCTGGAAGTTGTCTTCGGCGGTCTCGACGATGAAGGTGCCCGAAGGCCCGGCGGTGACGCCCTTCATCTTGAAGTCCTTCAGGTAGAACTCGGTCTTTTCGTACGACTGCGGCGCCATCGGGTGGTCTTCTTTGCCCAGGCGCTTCTTGCGCTCGGCGATGGCGGTGATGGTGCTGGGGTGAACCATCTTCTTCGCGTCCGGCCACTTCTTCGCCTTCACCGCGACGAGGTACTTGCTCACCAGCTCTTTGGCGGCGTCGGCTTCGGCCCCGGTGGCTTCTTTACCCTTCGGCGCGGCGTCTTCGGCGGGCGCCTCGGTGCCCTGCGCGAAGGCCATCGTCGAGGTCAGAGCGGTCAGGAAGAGAACGGTTCGCATGGTCATCACGTACCACGCTCGACGGCGCGACTCAGCGGGGAATTCTGTGGCCCGGAACCGCCAGCCGCACCACCGACATCGACGCGAAGGTGCCCAGCACCATGCCCGCGAGCCCGCCATAGCCCACGCAGGCGCACCCCAGGCCGCCCACCAGCACCGTCACCAGGGCCCCCGCGCCCAGCACCTGCAGCGGCTCGCGCGAGCGGGCAGCCGCCAGCGCCACCACCGCGCCGGCCACCACTCCCGCCGCGATGCAGGCCGGCAGGCACAGCGAGGTGCAGCCCTCGGCGGTGCAGATGTGGCCGTAGAGGTTCGCGGCGTGCGAGGCCACCAGCGGCACGAAGCCGGCCTTCAGCCCCACGCTCAAGCCGCGGCTGAGCGACCGCCCCTGCCACAGCAAGAGCGCCGCGAAGACCAGCAGCGCGCCGCCCAGCACCAGCGAGCTGCCCAGCCGGTGGCCGACCGCGAACGAGGCCAGGGGCACGATGGCCAGCGGCAGCGCGCCCAAGGCCGCCCAGCGCACCCGGCCGCGCTCGTAGGCGCCCTGCGCCTGCTCGAAGATCTGTGCGTCAGTCGCCATCGGTGCTCCTCACTTCGAAACCGGTCAGGGTGAGCGCGTCGAACCCTGCCATCGCTCGCCGAAGGCTGAGGCGCAGATACTCCATTGTATAGGTGCGCCGAGCGGTGCCGCTTGAAGCCAGGAGTACGCCGCGCGGAGTCTTCGTCGGGGGACGTGACCCTTCGACTCCGCGCTGCGCGCTCCGCTCTGGGTGAACGTTCTCAGTCGCCATGCTCGCTCCTCCACAGCAGCTTCAGCCGGGTCAGCGCCCGCTCTCGGCGCTTGCGCCAGGTGGCCCCGGTCAGCCCGTCGACCAGCGCGCTGCGGTCGACCTGGGAAAGGGTCGACAGCGAGGCCGCCAGCGCTTGCTCGAGCTCGGCCCGCGCCGCGCTCGCCTCGGGGCTCTCGGCCGGGTCGGCCACCCCGAGCGCGGCGGGCGAGAGCGCCCCTTCATGCGACCGCGACCGCCTTCGCAACGTGGTGCGGCACTCCCACAGGGCCAGCTCGAGCGCCCAGGCCAGCGCATCGCGCTCGACCTCGTAGTCGGTGGCCTGCTCGAACAGGCGAATCACCGTCTTCTGCGCCGCGTCTTCGGCGTCGGCAGGGTCGGCCACCATGCGCCGGCAGAAGGCCTTCAGCACCGGCCACAGGGCATCGAACACCGGCCGCTGGGCAGAGCGGTCACCGCCCGCCAGGCGGGCGAGGGCCACGCACAGGCTGGCACGGCCGTTCGCGTCCACGTCGTATCTCTACTGCAGTAGGCAAAACCCCGCTCGGGCGTGACTTCTTTCAGATATAGGCCCCTTAGAACCTCGCGATGGCGCCTCCGAAGACCATCAACGTGCTGATCGTCGACGACGACCGCGCCACCCAGCGCATGCTCGCCGACGCGCTCACCAAGCAGGGCTTCACCGTCACCGTCGAGCGCGACGGCGAGTGGGCGATCAAGACCTTCGAGAAGAAGAGCTTCGACGCGGTGCTGCTCGACCTGCTCTTGCCCGCGCTCAACGGCTACGAGGTGGCGCGGCAGATGCGGGCGCTGCCCAAGGGCAAGCGCACCCCGATCATCATGATCAGCGGCGTCTACAAGAACGCCCTGCACCAGCGCGAAGCGGTTCAGAAGCACGGGGCCTACGCCTTCCTCGAGAAGCCGATGCGGCTGCAGGCGCTCTACGACACGCTCAAGCAGGCGCTGGGCGACAAGTACCCGCGGCCGAGGGCCCCTGAGCCGCCGCCGCCGCCGGTCGAAGACGACGAGAAGACCGGAGAGCACCTCGCCGACACCTCGGCGCAGGAAGAGCAGCGCGAGGTCGAGGCCCAGTCGAAGAAGGTCGAGATCTCGTCGGGCGGCTTCCAGGTGATCCGCGGCGACTTCGCGCAGAAGCCGTTCGCCGAGGTGCTGGCCGAGATCTACCGCTGGCGTGGGTCGGGCGCGCTGCTGCTGCGCCGCGAGAAGGTGAAGAAGATCGTCTTCTTCCGCGAAGGCACGCCGGTGTCGATCAAGTCGAACCTGCTCTCCGAGTGCCTGGGGCGGGTGATGGTGGCGCAGAAGATGATCTCCGAGCCCGAGTGCGAAGAGTCGCTGACGCGCATGAAGACCAGCAAGCGCCAGCAGGGCACCGTGCTGATCGAGATGGGCTGCATCAGCCCCCACAACCTGCAGCACGCGCTCAAGCTGCAGCTGCAGACCAAGCTCTTCGACGTCTTCACCTGGGACCAGGGCGAGTACCAGTTCAACCCCAAGGCCGACCTGCCCGCCGACCCGGTCGACCTGGGCATGACCACCGCCCAGGTGATTCACGAGGGCATCAAGCGCTGCTTCGACGAGACCCGCCTGAAGCGGTGGCTCGGCGACGTCGACCAGAGCTACGTGCACCCGTCGACCCAGCCGCTCTACGCGTTGCAAGACGCGCAGCTGGGCGACGAAGAGCAGGCGCTGCTCTCGGCCGCCGAGGGGCACAAGACGGTGGCGACCCTGCGGGCGATGGCGATCTTGAGCCCGCTCGACACCGACCGGCTGCTCTTCGCGATGAAGTGCGCGCAGATGGTCGAGCTGAAAGACAAGGCCGCCGAGGGCAAGGCGCACCCGTCGATCGCCGAGATCGCGCGCGCCGCCACCGAGGCCCAGGCGCCCCGGCCTCCGCCGCTGCCGCAGCCGCCGCCGTGCCGCCCAAGCTGCCGGTGCCGTCGCCGCCCACCGGCAAGCCCAACCTGCCACTGCCGTGGGAAGACGCGCGCCCCGCCGCGAGCCTCGACCCCAGCGGCCCGCCTCCGCCCCCGCCCGACGCGTCGCCGCCGCGCGAAACCGGCAAGAAGAAGAAGCGAGACGGGCAAGATCGCGTCATCGCCAGACCGGGCGGCTCGCTGTTGCCCGAGCTCTCGGTGGTGATGGACACCAAGGGTCTGTCGGGTGAAGAGAGCGTGATGCGCGAGCGGCTGGCGGCGAAGGCCGCGGCGATGCGCAAGCTCGACTACTTCGAGATTCTCGGCCTGCCCACCACCGCGAACCGCGAAGACGTGAAGCGCTCGTACTTTCAGCTGGCCAAGGAGTACCACCCCGACAAGCACTTCGGCTCGGCGTCGGCCGAGGTGCGTCAGCTGGCGCAGCAGATCTACGACCTGATCTCGACCGCCCACGACACCCTGGCCGACCCGATCGAGCGCGAGCGCTACGTGAAAGAGCTCGCGCAGGGCGTGAAGCGCGACATCGGCGACGAGGTGGGGAAGATTCTCGCCGCCGAGGGCAAGTTCCAGCGCGGCGAAGAGCTGATGCGCCAGCGCGAGTACGCCGGCGCGTGGCGGCACTTTCAAGACGCCATCGCGCTGTACGCCGACGAGGGCGAGTTCCACGCCTGGCTCGGCTGGGCCCGCTTCCAGATGGACCCCAAAGACACCGGGAACGTCGAGCAGGCCACCCAGAACATCGAGAAGGCCATCACGCTGAACCCGCGCCTCGACAAGGCCTACCTGTTTCTCGGCTACATCCACAAAGCAGCAGGCCGGCCCGACAAGGCCGAGAAGCAGTTCGAGAAGGCGATTCAGTCGAACCCCGACTGCACCGAAGCGCTGCGCGAGCTGCGCCTGCTGGGCAGGTCGAAGCGCTGAGCGTCAGGCTGAGCCGAGCACCCTGAGAGGCTGCCGCTTTGGCGGCGGAGTCGAATGGGTGCACTCCAAGTCGAAGGCACCCACTCCGCGAGCTCCATGCTTCAAGCAGCACAGCGTTTGCCCCAATACGATGGAGTATGTGCTGCTCAGCCTTCGGCGAGCGACGGCATGGTTCGACGAGCTCACCATGCGCGGCTTCGAAAAACTGTCAGCCACTGAGCGGCTGCCGCTTTGGCGGCGGAGTCGAATGGGTGCACTCCAAGTCGAAGGCACCCACTCCGCGAGCTCCATGCGTCAGGCAGCACCGCGTCGCGCAGCCATACGAAGGAGTATGTGCTGCACAGCCTTCGGCGAGCGACGGCAGGGCTCGACACGCTCACCCTGACCGGTCTCGTGCTGCCGACTGCCCTCTCACGACTTCAGCAGGCGCTGAATGCCGGCGACGGCGTCGACGGGCGGCTGGCCGGCCATGGTGAGGCACATGTTGATGCCGTTCACCTCGAGCCACTTCACCTGCAGCTCGCGGCCGTCGGTCTGAAGCCGGGTGCGGCGCGAGGTGGCGCCGATGATGCCCATGTACTCGACGTCGCCCTTGCCCGCTCCGGCGACCAGGGTGCCATCTTCGGTGGCGAGGGCGATGGCTTCGACGCCTCCGTGCCTGCAGAGAGAGTCGAGATACTCCGTCAGCTCGTTCATGGTGGACCGGCCTCCTCGAGGAAGGAGAGAAGGCGCCGCACTAGCACAGATCAGGGTGCGGGAAGAAAGCCGATCAGCCCCTGGCCCGGCTGCGAGCAGAGCGCGTTCATCGCGGTGCAGACTCCCGCGAGCACCAGCGTGTTGTTCGAGAGCAGCACCGCCGTCACCACCTCGGGCGCGGGGCCGGCGAACGTCGACAGGCTGTTGCCCGCGTCGCTCGACAACCGGTCGACCAGCACCGAGTTGGTGCCGCTCATCACCGCGTAGACGTGCGTGTCGTCGAGGGGGAGCAGACCGACGAAGGCGTTGTAGCTGGGCGTGCGCGAGAAGTCGGTGAGGTAGCTGCCCCCCTGCACGTCGAAGGTTTGCACCTCGAGGCCCGCGCCGAACTCGAACGCCACCCACAGCAGCTGACGCGTCGCCGCAATCGAGACCCGGGTGGTGCTCTTGGGCGTGTGGGCGAGCGAGACCAACGAGTACGGCGCGACCGAGGTGAGCCCGTCGATGCGCGTCACCCCCACCGGGTGCACGCAGCTCTCGGCGAGGTACGGGAGCAGCGCGCCGCCGTCGACCATCGCCACCGGCGCGAAGGGAACCAGGCTGCCGCTGCACCCGTCGGGGCTGAAGCCGCTGTAGCCGCTGACCGGGTCGAGCCACGTGGTGAAGTCTGACGCGGCGCCGGTGGTGCCGGTGGCCAACACGCCGAAGCCGCCGTCGGGCAGCCCCGCCGCCACCGCGCCGGTCGCGGCGAAGTCGGTCACCGCCCGCCGGCCGCCGTCTCGCACCGTGGTGTCGGTCGGCGCGAAGGTGCTGCGGGTCACCTGCGAGTTGCCCAGCTCGGTGATCATCACCGCGTTCGGCGCGACGTAGACCACCCCCGCGCAGCTGCCCAGCCCAGCCGCCGCGTACTGATTCACCGCGGCGCCGCTGGTGGCGTTGCCGAAGCTGACCCCGCCGTCCGACGAGGTCGCGCAGAAGCACGCGCGGCCTGCGCCGCAATCGGTGAGGTGCAGCTGCGGCTGCCGACCGGTGGCGAAGGTACCCGAGAGCGCGCGCCACGCGATGCCGCCGCCGCCGCCCGCGCCGCTGGTGCCGCCCGCGGTGCCGCCGCCAGCCGCGCCGCCGCCCGCGGTCCACCGCCCGCTCCGCCGGCGCTGCCACCTCCGCTCGCGCCGGCAGTCATGCCGCCTGCGGCACCGCCGGCCGTCGCTCCACCTCCGGTCGCGCCGCCGCCCGCGGTCGCGCCCCCCGCGGCGCCGCCGCCCTGCCCGCCCGCGGTGCCGCCGTCGCAGATGCCGGCGTTCGCGCACAGCGCGGCCTCGCGCTCGGCGTCCCAGTCGATGCACGCCGACAGCGCGCACGCCGAGACCAGCAGTGCGCGCTTCACGGCCAACCCCAGGTGAAGGCGACGGCCGCGCCCTGCGGCACCAGCGCCACCGAGACCGACCCGTGGGTGCCGGGGTCATAGAGCGCGAACAGCGCCGCGGTCGCGACCGCCAGCGCCCCGCCCGCGCCGAGCAGCACGAAGCCGAGCAGCTCCTGGGTGCGGCCCGCCGAGGCCAGCGCGTCGATCTGCGACGCGTCGTGCGAAGCGCGCAGCGAGCCGCGGGTGCCGTACGCCGCGCCGAGCAGCGCCCCGCCCGAGATCGCCGCCGCCGCCGCACCGCCCAGCATCGCGAAGCGCAGCCAGGGCGGCCCGCCGGTGGCCGGGCGCCCGCGCACCCGCTCGACGATCTCCTGGCCGAGGCGCGCGGCGTTCTTCTCGATCCACTCCTGCAGGGCGTCTTCGCTGCCCACCCGGGTGGTGTCGGAGACCAGCTCGCGGCCGTCGAGCGCGCGCACCACCTTCACCACCAGGGTGAAGCTGGTGCCGGCCTTCACCAGGTCTCCGCGCAACAGCACGTCGGCCCCCAGCGCGTCGGCGAGCTCGGCCATGCAGCCGCTGGTGTCGCAGCCCAGCAGCTGCTTCTGCCGCTCGACGCCGAGCACCGCGGCGATGTCGCGCGCGGTGACGATCGACAGCTCGGGGCGCTTGGCCAGCACCACCAGCTTCTCGGTGAGCGCGCTGGCCAGGCCCTGATCGACGCCCACCGCCACCAGCCCGGGCACCGCCACCTTCACCGGAGCGACCGGGGCCGACGCGAGCACCGCACAGAGGATCAACATGTGAAGGCGAGCCTAGTGCCCGCGCGCGGCTTTCAGAACGAGAAGTCGCGGTCGGGGAGCGCCAGCATCCCCGCGTCGGGCAGCCGGGCCCGGAGCTGGGTGAGGTGCAGGGTTCTTCCATCGACCGCCACCTCACCGTTCAGCTCGTCGGTGCCCTGCCCGCCGCCGCGGTAGAGGTACGCGTGGTCACCCGCCTGCGAGCAGGTGGTCTCGCTGATGTTGCGGTACTGCGGCAGGCTCTCGGTGGTGGCGCTCTTGACGAAGGTGACCACCAGGCGGCCGGCGTCGGTCGCCCCGCTGAAGTACCAACCCGCGTCGTCGCGCAGATCGTCGGGTCGGTTCATGTCTCGGGTGCTCTCGTAGAACGAGACCCCCGTCTCGTCGTTGAGCTTGTCGGCAGCCTTGCTGCTCACCTGCTCGGCCACGCAGTTCGGGTCACACGCTGCGAGCGACGTCACCACCGGGATCATCATCAGGTGCATTTTCATGCGCGGCCCCAGAGCACACCGCGTGCCGGCCATCGCAGCGCGGTTCTCCCTGTGGGTGGAGCGCGGCCGCTCCGCCGGTTTCTGCGCAGCGCGCGACACCGCGGTCGCGCGAAAAATGGTGCTGAAAAACGTGGCCGGTTTTCGCGTCGACGATCGTCGATCGCTGTGACAACGTCGGTCGCGCCTTGCGGTTCCACGAACGCTTCGAGCTGATCCGCCCTCTCGAAGAGATGGAGCTCGCCCTGGTGCGGGGTGCGATCGACGACCCCGCGCTCGTCGACGCGCATGAAGAGGCCGTGCTGCGCACCGCGCTCTCGCTGGCCCGTCTCTACAAGGTCCGGCAAGACGGCCGCGACCTCGGCGTGGGCGCGTGGCTGGCTCCGTTTCGGGAAGAGATCGAGCGGCGCCTGAAGCCGGTGCTGCTGCCCCAGCGCGGGCCGATCGTGCGCTCGCTGCTCTTGCCGCACCTCAAAGATCTCAAAGACCGCACCTTGAGCACGCGGGATCATCTGCTGGCGCGCTTCAAGGGCCGGCTGTCGATGGAGGCCGTCGACGCCGAGCTGCGCCACAAGGCGCTGGTGCTGGTGGCCGGCGGTGGCGGCGGCGCGGGCTACGTGTACATCGGGGTGATGAGCCTGCTCGACGAGTACGGCCTCAAGCCCAAGCTGCTGGTGGGCACCAGCATCGGCGCGGTGCTGGCGCTGTTCCGCTCGCGGCTGCAGCGCTTCGATCAAGACGAGATCGTCAACATCGTGCGCACCCTCTCGTGGCGAAAGCTGTTCCGCGTCATCTCGACCCAGAACCGCTACGGCCTGCCGGCGGCGCTGCGGCTGTTTCTGCGCGCCGGCATCGGGCGCTGGTTCGGCACCGACCGCGAGGGCGCCGAGGCGGTGAAGCTCAAAGAGCTGCCCATCAAGACCATCATCACGGTGAGCGGCATTCGCAAAGGCAAGCTGCCCCACCCGGTCGAGTTCTACGAAGGGCTGTTCACGTTTCCGCGCCGCGCGGTGAGAGACCCGGTGGGCGTCGCGCGCTCGCTGCAGGGCACCTTCGGCGCGCTGGCCGAGCTCTTCACCCGGCCGGAGATCATGGTGAAGCTGCACCTGGGCGCCGACGATTCGACCTCGGAGTGGGACGCGCTCGACGCGGCCGGGTTCTCGTGCGCGCTGCCCGGCGTCATTCACTACGACGTGCTGCGCGAAGACAGCCGCATGCAAGGGCTGATCGAGAGCGTGATGGAGAGCCACCGCGTCTCGCGCCTGGTCGACGGCGGCATGGTCGACAACCTGCCGGCCAAGGCGGCCTGGCGCGCCGTGCACCGCGGGCAGATCGGCACCCGCAACGCGTTCATTCTGGCGCTCAACGGCTTCGCCACCAAGCTCTCGCAGCCCTTGTGGATGCCGCTGGCCCGGCTCGCCGAGGCGAACGTGGCGGGCAACCGGCCGTACGCGCACCTGGTGCACGACTTCAAGCGCACGCTGTCTCCGCTGGCGCTGGTGCCGAGCCTGCAAGATCTCGCCGTCGCGCTCGAGCTGGGGCGCAAGCAGCTCGCGCCCCAGATGCCGCTGCTCACCCGCATGCTGGCTCCGTTGCCCCGGCTGGACACGCGAAGCCGTTAGGAGCCCCGGTGCGGCCGGGCTAAACGCCTGAGGCATGAGCTCGACCGCGAACTCGGTGCTGCGTGCCGACAAGGTGTGGATGGACGGCCGTCTGATCAAGTGGGACGAGGCCAACATTCACGTGATGACCCACGCCCTGCACTACGGGCTCGGGGTCTTCGAGGGCATCCGCGCCTACAAGACGAAAGACGGCCGGCTCGCGATCTTCCGCCTGCGCGAGCACATTCGCCGGCTGCTCGACTCGGCGCACATCTGCATGCTGAAGATGCCGTACAGCGAGCAGGAGCTGTTCGACGCCTGCGTCGAGCTGCTCAAGGCGCAGAAAGAGCGCTTCGCCAAGGGCGCCTACCTGCGGCCGATCGCGTTCATGGGCGACGGCGCGATGGGGCTGGGCGCGACGAACCCCACCCGGGTGGCGATCACCGCGTGGGACTGGGGCGCCTACCTGGGCGACAAGGGCATTCGCGACGGCATTCGCGCGAAGGTGTCGAGCTTCACCCGCATGCACGTGAACGTGAACATGGTGCGGGGGAAGATCTCGGGCCAGTACGTGAACTCGATTCTCGCCAAGCGCGAGGCGGTGCTGGGCGGCTACGACGAGGCCATTCTGCTCGACATCTCGGGCTTCGTGGCCGAGGCGAGCGGCGAGAACATCTTCTGCGTGGGCCGGCACCACGTGGTGCGCACGCCGTCGCTGTCGTCTCCGATTCTCGCCGGCATCACCCGCGACACGGTGATCAAGCTGCTGCGCGACATGGGCCGGGAGGTGCAAGAGGTCAGCTTCACCCGCGACGCGCTGTACATCGCTGGCGAGGTGTTCTTCACCGGCACCGCAGCCGAGGTGACCCCGGTGCGCGAGGTCGACAACCGCGCGGTGGGCGACGGCAAGCCCGGCCCGCTGACCAAGGCGGTGCAAGAGACCTACTTTCGCGTGGTGCGCGGCCTCGAGCCGAAATACCACGATTGGCTCACCTTCATATGAGACGGCTCATCTGCATTTCGCTCGCTGCGCTGCTCGCGAGCGGCTGCTTCACCCGGACCATCGCCGAGAAGATGGGCGTGAGCGGCTGGTTCCGCTGCGACGGCGAAGGCAAGACCTACAAGAGCCGTTTCACCGGGCTCGACCTGCTCAGCCCCGGGCTCGCCTGCCCTTCGGTGCGCGACACCGACAAGCCGATCGTGGTGCTGGTGCACGGCGTCGGCGGCGACGGCCCGGAGATGGAAGAGGTGGTTCCCAAGCTCGCCGCGTGGGGCCCGGCCGCCCTCTACATGCTGCGCTGGGTGCCGTACGACGACCGCGACGCGATCTCCGCGCGCATCGCCAAGGGTGTCTCGCGCCTCGCCGAGTGCGCGCCCGACCGCCAGATCGTGGTGATCGCGCACAGCGCCGGCGGGGTGGTGACGAGCCTCGCCGCGGCGCAGATCGTCGCCGGCCCCACGCTCATTCACGTGCTCACCGTGGCTTCGCCGCTGGCGGGCACGGTGCGCCGCGCCGGCAACCCAGACGGCTCGCAAGAGGCCACCATGATGCTCGACCTGGGTACCCGCATCGCCGGCTACCCGCCCGCGGCCGCCAACGTGCACGTGGCGCACCTGCGCACCCACGCGCCGGCCGACCACATCATGGTGCCCAGCGGAGACCTGCTGCCCAATGATCCCAAGATCGGCGTGCCGAACGGCGAGCAGCTCGAGCTGCCCGGCGAGCTCAGCCACTCGGGCGCGCTCGGCTACGTCGTCGACGAGCTCATCGCGGGGCGTGCGGCAGGGTGGCTGAACGCGAAGCCGCCGGACCGCTGAGACTCGCGGCGGCCGAGAACTGCACTCGGATTCGGAGGCTTCGTCTCACTGAGGAAACTGGCGCGCTTCGTTGCGGCGCCCCAGGCCCGGCAGGGTCATGCCAAGGGTTCAGCGGTACGCTCAGGGGTTCGATCGGGGTGGGGGTAAGGGGCAGGTTCAGGTTTGCGGAGTCTGGCCGGCCAGGTTCAGGATCTTCGTCGAACGGCGCCCTGCTCACCCCGAGCGTGTGGGCGCTCGGCCGCTCTTCAGCCTCGCGCGCCCTGCACGGCCTTCTTGGCCAGCGCGATGAAGCGGTCGCGGGCAAAGGCGTGCTCGACGATCGGCTTGGGGTACTCGGGGGCACCATGCCCTGGGCGCCGTCCACGGGGCGAGCTTGTAGGGCAGCGGCACCTCGCGCAGCTCGGGCACCCAGCGATCGATGTACTCGCCCTGGGGGTCGAAGCGCTCGGCCTGCCGCTCGGGAGAGAAGACCCGGAAGTACGGCTGCGCGTCGAGCCCGCTGCCGAAGCTCCACTGCCAGCCGGTTGTTGTTGGCCCAGTCTCCGTCGACGAGGTGCTTCAAGTAGTGCGCCTCGCCGCGGCGGTAGTCGATGAGCAGGTGGCGGGTGAGAAAGCCGGCCGAGATCATGCGCGCGCGGTTGTGCACGAAGCCCTCGCCGAGCAGCTGGCGGCAGGCGGCGTCGACCACCGGGTAGCCGGTCTTGCCCTCGACCCACGCGTACCAGCCGCGCTCGTCGGGGTCGCGGCCGTGGACCTTGGCGAACGCGGGGCGAAGGGGCCCGTCGAGGGCGTCGGGGCGGTGCCACAGCACCGCGTGGCAGTAGTCGCGCCAGATGAGCTCGTTCGCGAACGCGAAGTGCGCGTGGGTCTTCGCCCAGACCTCGCGAATCGAGAGCGTGCCGAAGTGCAGATCGGCAGAGAAGCGACTGGTGGCGGCGAGATCCAACCGGTTGCGGATCTCTTCGTAGCTGCCGGCGTCGAAGCGCTCGAGGCGCTTGCGCGCGGCGGCCTCTCCGGCGGGCAGCGGGCTCTGGCCGACCTCGGGCAGGTCGGCCAAGGCGTGGCGTACCGGGTTGGGCTTGAGCCGGGGCGGCGGCAGCGGCTTGCTCACGTGCAGCTCGCGCAGCAGCGCCTTCGAGAACGGGGTGTAGACCGAGTACAGCTTGAGGGCGCCGGGAGGCAGCAGCGTCTCGCCCTCGAAGAGATCGAACGGCTTGTCGAGGGCCGCGGCGATGCGGCGGTCGCGCTCGCGGGCGAACGGCTCGCACCAGCGGTGCGCCACGACGCGATCGATCTTCCACTGGTGCACGAGCTTGGGAAGCAGGTCGACGCTCTTGCCTTCGACGAGGAGCAGCGTGCTGCCCAGCCGGGCGATCGACTCGCGCAGCTCGGCGAGGGCGGCGACCAGGTAGGCCATGCGGTTGGGCAGCTCGGCGCGGCGCCGGGGGGCGAAGAAGTACGGGTCGAGCACGAAGAGCGGCACCACCTCGCCCTGCTCTGCCGCCTCGCGCAGGGGCGCGTGATCATGCACCCGCAGATCTTTGCCGCGAAACCAGACGAGCGTTCTCACCCGCCGCTTACGTACGAGGCGGGTGCCCCGTTTCGCTACAGGCTCTCGCGATCGTTCTTCTTTTCTCTGGGCTCGCGCTTCACGCAGCGGCTGTCTTCGCACGAGAGCCCGCGGCAGCAGCGGCTGTGGCTCGCGTCCTGACACCACATGCCTTCGCTGGTGCAGGCGCGGCGGGCGAGCGCGTCGGCGTCGAGGCGCCCGGCATTCGAGCAGCCACCGAGCAGCAGGGCGAAGAGCAGCGCACGCATCGCCGAGCGATTATGGCAGGCCCGCGCCGGGCGTGCCTCTGAGAGGGTTGCAATTCGCGTTCGATCTGGTGAACGCAGGGGCATGCCCCCGTTCGAGCTCGGCCTGGACACCTTCGGAGATCGCACCCTCGGCGCCGACGGCAAGCTCGTGTCTCACGGGCAGGCGCTGCGCGACGTGGTCGAGCAGGCGGTGCGGGCTGACCGCGTGGGGCTCGACTTCTTCGGCGTGGGCGAGCACCACCGCGAAGACTTCGCGGTCTCGGCGCCCGAGGTGGTGCTGGCCGCCATCGCGGCGCGCACCACGCGCATCAGGCTCGGCACGGCGGTCACCATCTTGAGCACCGATGACCCGATTCGAGTGTTCCAGCGCTTCAGCACCCTGGCCGCGCTGTCGAACGGGCGCGCCGAGGTGATTCTCGGCCGCGGCTCGTTCACCGAGTCGTTCGCGCTGTTCGGGCTCGATCTGCGCCAGTACGAGCTGCTGTTCGAAGAGAAGCTCGAGCTGTTCGCCGCGGTGCGCGAGCAGCAGCCGGTGACGTGGCAGGGAGAGCACCGCGCGGCGCTGAAGACCGGGCGGGTGGTGCCTCCGGTCGAGAATGGCCTGCTGCCGACCTGGGTCGGGGTGGGCGGCACCCCTCGGTCGGTGGTGCGTGCGGCGCACTACGGCTTCAACCTGATGCTGGCGATCATCGGCGGCGAGCCGGCGCGCTTTGCTCCGCTGGTCGAGCTGTACCACCAGGCGCTCACGAAGCTCGGCAAGCCGAGGCTGCCGATCGGGGTGCACGCCCCGGGGCACGTGGCGAAGACCGACGCGCAGGCGCGCGAAGAGCTGTGGCCGCACTTTCTCGAGCAGCGCACGCGCATCGGCGCCGAGCGGGGCTGGCCACCGCCCACGCGCGCCCAGTTCGAGCTCGAGGCAGGGCCAGACGGCGCGATCTTCGTCGGGGCGCCGCAGACGGTGGCCGAGAAGATCATTCGCACCGCGAAGACGCTGCAGCTCAGCCGCTTCGACTTGAAGTTCGCAAACGGGGCGATGCCGGTCGAGCAGCTGCACCAGAGCATCGAGCTCATCGGCACCGAGGTGGCGCCGCGCGTGCGCGAACAGCTGAGCCGGTGACTCGCCTGCAGGCCGCTCGCGAGTGCGCCGTCGCTGTCAGTGCTGGGTGCGCCACTGCTGCATCGCTTGTTCTCCCGGGCGATCGATGTGGACCTTGCCGTCCACCGAGGTCACCCAGCTGACCGGAATGAAGTGGTGCTGCCCGGCCTTGTCCTTCTTCAGCTTGATGGTGTCCTGCCCGTCGAGATGGTCGACGACGGCGAACTGCCCGTTCTCGGAGCAGACCACGGGCATGTCGGGCTTGATTTGTTCGGGGTTGATCATGGCGTTCACCTTTTTGAGAGAGGTGAACCTAAAGAGCTGCATCGCGCGCGCCGTCGGCCGTCATCGCAACCGCGCGAGCCCAGGCTCAACCCCGCTGCATCGCTGAGGCGTTGGCGCGGGTCGCGCCGCGCAACAGCCACAGCACGACCACCTGGCTCCAGGCGAGCGCGGCCACGGCGTAGACGACGGTGCGCGCGAACCCGGCCCCCGCTTCGGCGATGGCCGCGACCCCGAACGGGGTGAAGGCCGCCGCGAACGCCGCCAGGTGGTAGCAGAGCCCGGTGCCCCGCGCGCGAAACCACGCGGGGAACAGCTGCGCGAGCCAGACCGGCGTCACGCCCGACGGGCCGCCGGCGAAGGCGCCGACCAGCACCGCGCCCGGCAGCATCCACCCCGGCCCGGCCCAGCCGACCGCCAGCGGCGTGCAGAGCGGGGCGAACACCACGCACAGCGCGATGGCCCGCATCGGGGGCACGCGGGTGGCGAGCCAGCCGCACACCGGCGCGCCGATCAGCATGCCCACGTTGAACGCCGCGACGTGGCGCCCGATGGTGCCGGGGTCGAAGTGGTGCTCTTTCTCGAGCAGCGTGGGCAGGAAGGTGGTGAGCGCGAAGTAGACCGCGAAGCCGAAGGCGAGCACGAACGAGGCGAGCGCGACGCTGCGCAACAGCTCGCGGCTCACCTTCTTATGGCCGGCGCCGGGGTCGTTCTTCGGCGGCGCGTGGGTATCGTCGACGAAGAAGCGAATCGGCAGCGCGATCAGCGCCGGCGCCGCGGCGATCATGAACAGCGCTCGCCAGCCCCACACCGGGTACACGTACGCATAGACCACCGAGGCGATCAGGTAGCCGACGGCCCAGCCGGCCTGCAGCACGCCCGAGGCGAAGCCGCGGCTCTTCTCGGGCCAGGCCTCCATGGCCAGGGTGGCGCCGGCCGTCCACTCGGCGCCCATGCCGAAGCCGTAGAGAATGCGCAGCACGACTACGGCGCGGAAGGTCGGAGCGAACGCCACCAGGCCGTCGCAGACCGAGAACCAGACGATGGAGATGATCAGCGGCCACTTGCGCCCGAAGCGGTCGGCCAGCCAGCCGGCCACGAAGCTGCCCAGCAGGCGCACCACCAGCGTGGCGGTGACCGAGGCCGCGGTCGACTTGATCGGCACGCCGAACTCGGCGGCGATCTTCGGCATCACCAGGAAGAAGATGGAGAAGTCGAAGGCGTCGAGCACCCACCCCACCCACGCGGCGGTGAGCGCGGCCCAGGCGCGGGGTGTGGGTTTCTCTCCGACCACGGGGTGCCACTCTACTGCTAGAGTCGCGCGACGATGCCGACGCTCATCGGCCACCCCGGCCGCAAGAAGGGCCGCCCGCTCGGCGCAGACGATCTCTCTCAAGAAGCGACCGGCAACTACACGCCAGAAGACCTGGCGCGTGACGGCGGCAACCCGTTCAACCTCGACAACGCGCGCATTCTCGAGATCGCACCTGCTGAGCCGAAGTCGCTCGAAGACACCGGCCTGCGCATCAACCTGCTGCAAGACATCGCGCTCAAGTACCTCTACTACCAGGGCGTCACCTCGGGCGTGGAGATCGCCCAGGAGCTCTGCCTGCCGTGGACGGGGGTGGTCGAGCGGGTGATCGACGCGCTCACCACCGAGAAGCTGGTCGACCTGAAGGGCGGCAAGGGGTTCGGCCGCGCGTCGGTCGACTTCGTGCTCACCGAGAAGGGCCGCGAGTACGCGCGCGACGCGCTCACCCGCTCGACCTACGTGGGGCCGGCGCCGGTGCCGATCGAGCAGTACAACGCGCTGATTCAGCTGCAGACGCAAGAGAACCCGGTCATCTCGCGCGACGCGCTGGTGCGGGCGATCTCGCACCTGACCGTGCCGGGCGCGCTGGCCGACAAGCTGGGCGCGGCAGTGAACTCGGGGCGCTCGCTGTTCCTCTACGGGCCGCCCGGCAACGGCAAGACGTCGCTGGCCGAGGCGATCAGCGCGATGTTCGGCGGCGAGGCGTTCGTGCCGTCGTGCCTCGAGATCGACGGGCAGATCGTCAAGGTCTTCGACCGGCTGACGCACACTGCGATACCGCTCGAGCTGGGGCGCGACTCGCAGGGCCGCCGCCAGACCTTCGAGATGGATCACCGGTGGAAGCTGTGCCGGCGCCCGTGCGTGATCGTCGGCGGCGAGCTCACCCTCGAGACGTTGGACCTCATCTATTCCGAGACCGCGCGCTTCTACGAGGCGCCGTTTCAGGTGAAGGCGAACGGCGGCATGCTGCTGATCGACGACTTCGGCCGGCAGAAGGTGCACCCCACCGACCTGCTCAACCGGTGGATCGTGCCGCTCGAGAAGCGCATCGACTTTCTCACCCTGCACACCGGCAAGAAGTTCGAGATTCCGTTCGATCAGCTGATCGTCTTCTCGACCAACTTGGACCCCAAAGAGCTGGTCGACGAGGCCTTCTTGCGGCGCATCAAGTACAAGATCGAGGTCGGCAACCCCGACGAGAAGGCGTACCGGGAGATCTTCCGCAAGGTCTGCGACGCCGCCGGTATTCCCTACGTCGACCAGGCGGTGAGCTACTTGATCGAGCACTACTACAAGCCCCGCCAGATGGACCTGCGCGCCTGCCACCCGCGCGACCTGGTCTCGCTGGTGCGTGACGCCGCGCGGTACCGGCAGATTCCACCTTCGCTGTCGCGCGAGCTGATCGATCAGGCCTGCACGGTCTTCCTGGTGGACCTGTGAGCCAGGCGCCCGCCTTCAAGATTCGGCCCGGCCGCCGCGGCGACTCGGAGCCGGTGAAGGCGCTGCTGGCCGAGCTCGGCTTTCAGGGCGACTCGGCGACGGTCACGTGGATCGTGAGCCACCCCGAGATGGAGCTGATGGTCGCCGCCGACGGCTTCGACAAGGTGATCGGCTTCGTGGCGCTCTCGCACCGGCCCAACCTGCGCCACGGCGGCCGCATCGCCACCATCGACGAGCTGGTGGTGGGCAAGGCGTGGCGCCGCAAGGGGGTGGGCCGCGAGCTGCTCAAGCGCGCCCTCGAGCGCGCCAAGGTGCTGGGCGTGAAGCGGCTCGAGGTGCAGTCGCTCGAAGCGAACGGCGAAGAAGGCGCGCCGTTCTTGAAGGCGTGCGGCATGGCCGAAGCCGGCCTGCACGTGTTCAAGCTGTAGCTTGGGCAGCGTCAGTCGTCGACGATCGGCGAACCGCTCTCGATCATCGTGCGCGCCAGGGCCCGCAGCCGGTCGCGCAGGGTGGGCTGCAGGTCGACGAAGCGCACGCCCACCACGTCGGCGCGCGCCCACTGCACCGTGCCTTTGATCTCGAACGACTCTTTCTCGATGGTGAGGTGCAGCTGCACCACCTCGCCGATGTCGTGCTGTCGCGAGCTGCGCAGGCACAGGCCGCCCGCCGAGAAGTTCACCGAGAAGGTCTTGAACGCTTTCGCCGCGGCTTCCTGCGTCTGAAAGCTGACCTCGAACCGGGCTCCGACACGAGGGTCACGCCGACGGTCCGCGTTGCGGAACAGAGATTGCGGCATCGCTGCCTGACTGTAGACGAACCCACGCAGGCCCGCCCGAAACCCGCCGGCACTAATGTGAGGCGGTGTGGCAAGGAACCGGTCTACCCTGACCCGCGCAAGAATTGCCGGAGCACGACCCGTGGGGCACTCCATGTCGAAACGATCTCTCCTCTTCTGCTTCATCACTTCGCTGGTGCTGGCCTGCTCGGGGAACAAGACTCCGGCCGACGCGGGCACCGGGGGCGGCTCGGCCGGAGGCAGCGGCGGCGCCGGTGGCGGCTCGGGCGGAGGCACAGTGCCGAACGACGACCAGTGCGACTTCGGCGGGCCGCGCAACTGCAACGCCGGCTCGGCGTGCCTGCTGGCGCAGCTGGACGACGGGGGCATCGCCAGGCGGTGTCTGACCGGCGCCTGCGACGTGGTCGCGCAAGACTGTGACGGCGGCCTCAAGTGCGGCTACGCCGATGGCGGGCGCGCGTGCCTCGCCGACGGCACGCTGCTCGAGGGTCAGCCGTGCGCGGGGGCTCCGGTGGGCTGCAAGCACGGGCTGGCCTGCACCATCGTGGCCTCCGACGGAGGCTCGGTCTGCGCGCGGTTCTGCCGCGTCGACGGCGACTGCGGCGCTCCGCAGCGCTGCTACGTCACGCTCGACATACCCGACACCGCCGAGCGGCCGCTGGTGTGCGCCGACCCTCCGATGGTGTGCGACCCGCTGCTGCAGAACTGCGCGAGCAGCGCCGAGGCCTGCTACCCCGGCAACCCGACGTCCGGGTGCTACCCGTTCGGCACCGGGGCGGCCGGCGAGACCTGCACCTTCTCGAACGACTGCGGCAAGGGGCTGTCGTGCAGCGGCTCGGCGAGCTCGACGAAGTGCCGGCAGCTGTGCAGTGTCGACGCGGGCGCTCCGTCGTGCGACGCCGGGGTCTGCACCCGCCTGGTCAGCTCGCAGACGGTGGGGGTGTGCCTCTGATGGAAGTCGAGCTTTCGGGGTTCGGTGGCTTCGAGGGGGTCGAGCTGCTGCAGAAGCTGCACCTCTTCACGCGGCTCACCTTCGAAGAGACGTCTCGGCTGGGGGGCCTCATCGAGTACCTCGACCTGCCGGCCGAGTCGGTGGTGATCGAAGAGAACGCGCTGGGCAACGCGCTGTACATCATCGCCAAGGGTGAGGTTCGGGTGACCCGCGACGCAGACGGCGACGGCACGCACGGCGCGACCGAAGAGGTCGGCCGGCTGCACGAAGGCGAGCTGTTCGGAGAGATGTCGCTGATCGACGATCTGCTCACCTCGGCGCGGGTGACCACGGTGACGGCGTGCAGGCTGCTCAAGATGCCGCGCGACAAGTTCGAGCGGCTGCTGGCGTCGGACGACAAGCTGGCGGTGAAGGTCTACCGCTCGTTCTGCCGCACGCTGTCTGACCGCCTGCGCCGCACCACCGCGATGCTCGTTCGCTAGAGGACTTTCAATGGAACAGGCCACGTTCAATCAGTTTCTCGCCGCGGCGGTGAAGAACGGCGCGTCGGATGTGCACTTCAAGGTGGGGGCGGCTCCGGCGCTTCGGGTGAACGGGCAGCTGCTGCCGGTGAAGGTGCCGGCGCTGCAGCCAGAAGACACCCAGCGCATCGCCGGGCACGTCTTGAAGGCGAACCGGTGGAAGGGGCTGATGGAAGAGGTGCACGACGTCGACACGTCGTACGCGCTCGAGGGCGTGGGCCGGTTTCGCGTGAACCTGCACCGCACCAAGGGGCACCTGGGCGCGATCATGCGGTCGATTCCCTTCACGGTGCCCGACTTCGAGAAGCTCGGGCTGCCGAAGGTGCTCGAGAAGCTGTCGCAGGAAGAGCGCGGCCTGGTGCTGGTGACCGGCATCACCGGCTCGGGCAAGTCGAGCACGCTCGCGGCGATGGTGAACTACATCAACCAGCACTACCGCAAGCACGTGCTGACCATCGAGGACCCGATCGAGTTCCTGCACGAGGACAAGTTCTCGCGCGTGACACAGCGGGAGATCGGCCCCGATACCCCCGACTTCAGCAAGGCCCTGCGCGCCGCGCTGCGGCAGGACCCCGACGTGATTCTCGTCGGCGAGATGCGCGACGTCGAGACGATCGAGATCGCGCTGCGGGCGGCCGAGACCGGCCACCTCGTGCTGTCGACGGTGCACACCACCGACTGCTACCGCACCATCGGGCGCATCATCTCGGTGTTCCCGGGCGACGCCCAGGCCAGCGTGCGCATGCGGCTCGCCGAGAACCTGAAGGGGACGATCTCTCAGCGGCTCTTGCCGCACGCCTCGGGAAAGGGCCGCGTCGTCGCCGCCGAGATCATGGTGTCGACACTCTCGGTCGTCGAGTTCATCAAGGACTCCCAGCGCACCCACGAGATCAAGGACTACCTCGAGAAGAACCACGACCTGCTCGGAACGCAGAGCTTCGACATGCACCTGGTGAAGCTGATGCGCGAGAAGAAGATCACCGAGGAAGTGGCTCTCGAGGCGGCTTCCAATCGCAGCGACTTCGAGCGCGCGCTCTCGTTCGAGTGACTGCCGCGAGCACTGGAACGCAGGGTGGTGAAGGCGGCGGGCTGCCCCGCCTTCGCGCTCGCGAGGTGTCACACCGGCTGGGGCTCATCGCCTGGGCCTGGCGTGAGCAGGTGCCGGGCTCACACGGGTGACCGCGCCGGCGATGGAGTCGACGGTTGCCTCGGCACCTCCTCGCTTCGGGCAGCTCCTTTCTGTGCGCGCTCTGCACTGACTGCATCAGGGCACGGCAGGTGGTTCGCGCGCGTGGGTGCACGGGGTCTGGCGTGGGCGTGTTCAGGTTCACCCTGGGCCCCTGGGAGAATGACTCGTCGCCAAGCTCGAGCATCGCGACCAACGCCCCCATGGCGTCTCGCCGCTGTGAGATCAGCGCGGCGGCGCAACGCATCGGTTGCTCAGGCTCCGGCGACTCGGGCCTTGCCTTCGCCCAGAGGTCGGCCGGACCGAACGACCGAGCGGAGGGCGAGCCCCCAAGGAGCAAGCCCGAAGGCATGCCTCGTCTCCTGGCGAGTACCGCGTTCGCGAAGGAGCTCGGCGCGAAGCTCCGACGGGAGCTCGTGCGGGGCCGACCCTCTCAGGATTGGCGGCTTCGGCGGCGCGAGCGCACGTAGGCGAGCAGCGCCAGCAGGCCGGCGATGACGTTCGTAGGTTCGGTCACGCCGCACTCGCAGCCGCCGCCTCCGCCGCCCGTGATGCCCCCGCCCGCGTGGCCGCCGCTGCCGCCAGTGCTGCCTCCGCCGGTGCCGCTCGAGCCACCCGCCGTGCCTGAGCCGCCGCCGGTGCCCGTCGTCACCGGCACATCGACGATCACCGAGCTCGAGATGGTGATGTTGCCCGCAAGGTCCGTCGCCACCGCCGTGAGCGGCTGCTTCCCCGACGGCAACCCCACCGCCGTCATGTACGTGAACCGCCACGGCGAGCTCGTCACCGACCCTACCGGCACCTGCGAGATCTGGAACTCGACCTTCGCCACGCCCGTCGCGTCGTTCGCCACCGCTTCGAAGATTTCACCGTTGGTGAGCGCCAGGCCGCTCTCGGGGGCGATCAGCGACACCGTGGGAGGAACCGTATCGGTCGCGCCGGGCAGCGGCGTGGTGCCGATCGCCACCGTCGATGAGGTCACGATGCCACCCGAGCGGCCACCGACGGGAAACGGGCCACCGTTGCCCGACTGCGCTTTGAACATGTTGCTGGTGCACCCCACAGTGCATCCACTGCCGAACGTGCCGCCGCCCGCCATTGCCTCGTAAGTGATGGTCGGCTGCGGGCTGATGGGCGCCTCGAACTGGTCGACTGCGACCGCGGTGAACGCCTGCGTCTGGCCCGGGTTCAAGTGAATCGCGTACGGCGTCATCTTGATGCCCAACAGCTCGGACTCGACCGACAGGCTGAACGACGAGGTCTTGGTGTGATTCGCGCCGTCGCGCACCGTCACCGTCAGCATGTACGTGCCCGGCCGCGAGAACGTCGCCGTCGACGTCGCCGCCGAGTTGCTCGAGTTGGGCGAGAACGTCACCGCGCCCGGCCCGGTCGACGACCAGATGTACGTGAGCTGTGTCGGCCCGCCGTCGTCGGCCGCGGTCACGCTCACCTGCGTCGACTTCGCGCGCAGCGGAGACACCATCGCCGCCGCCGGAGTCGAGATCACCGGGTCGGCCGGAGAGCCCGCCGCCGCCATGATCGTCACCATCTTCGTGGCGTTCGCCGAGCGATCACCGCTGGTCGCGCCGTTGCCGTTCACCGCGTTTCCCACCGCGTAGATGGTCATCGGCCCGGCGACCGGCGGCGCCGTCAGGGAGAACGAGAACGTCGTGCCGCTGTTCTGCGGCGACACCTGGAACAGCTCACGAAACGCGATGCCCAAGTTCGCGCTCACCGGGTTCAGCGCGGCGAGCATCTCGGTGACCGCGATGTTCACCCCGACGCGGGAACCACCGGTCACCGTGCAGGTGTACATGCCGGTCGCTCCGGCGTTCAGCGTGTCGGGCCCGTTGATGGTGACCGTCGGCGCGGCGCCGCCGCTGTGGCAGTCGTTGCACGAGCCGGTGCCCGGAGCGCCGGAGTACCCGATGGCCCCCGACGCGTTGGCGAACACCGTGAGGGGAAGCAGCGAGACCGCGAGCAGTGCCGGACGGAACATGGCCCGGCAGTCTGCAAAAGCGTCACGCGCGGTTCAATTGTGAACCGCAGTGATCACCCGCGCTTCTTCGCCTCCGAGACGTCCCAGTCGATGGTCTTCATCAGCTCTTTCCGCCGCTTCTTCACGTCTTCGTCGAGGTAATCGAGCGCCTCGTCGAGCTTCTCGACCAGGCGAAACGGCTTGCGGCGCGAGTTCTTGAGCGAGAGCAGCGCGTGGGTCAGCCACGGGAAGACCGCGGTCACGTCGGTGTGCACGTAGACGCTGCCAGTCTCGACCGCGTCGACCGACACCTTGCCCCAGGTGTGGCCTTCGCCCGCCGGGCACGACGAGAGCGCGCCGTTGTCGACCGGGTCGACGCAGAACTGCACGTCGATGTCGAAGCCGGTGGTCGGCACGGTGAGGATCTGGTCGAGCAGCGGCTCGCCCTGCAGGGTGTAGTTCTTCGGCACCCCGCCGCCGAGGATCCAGATGGCGAGCTTCTTGTCGAAGTGGTGGCGGCAGTAGTGCTGCACCGCGGCCATCGCGTACACGTCTTCGTTGATGTCGATCTCGAGCTTGAACTCGGCGCCCAAGAGCCGGCGCAGCTTCACCACGTTCAAGAAGATCGACCCGTCCTGCACCGCTCCGACGAAGATCGGCACGCCCTTGCGGTAGCAGGTCGACAGCAGCGACGGCTCTTTCACGCCGAGCTTCTTCTCGATCGCGTCGATGTCGCGGCCGAGCAGCCAGTGCAGCTCGGGCGTGGTCATCTTCTTCTGGTACTCGGGCTTGCGCATCAGCGCCGAGAACAGCCGGTCGGTGTCGAGCAGCGCCTCTTCCCAGAAGCCGAGGTCGTAGATGCGAATGATGCGCGCCAGGCGGTACTGCAGGTCGCCGGCGTTGGGGTTCACCTCGCGAATCGCGTGCCCGATGATGCGGTGCGCGTCGTGGTACAGGTTCGCGCCGGTCGTCGTGATGCACGAGATGATGCCCGCCTCGACCAGGGGAATCAGGCAGCTCTGATGCAGCCCCGCCGGCGTCATCGCGCCCGACAGCGTGAGGAACACCGACGCGTTCTCGTCGAGCGAGCGCCGCATCAGCTCGAACGCGGTGCGCTCTTGCCGGCCCACGTAGGCGCCAAAGGCGTGCTCGAGCAGGTCGACCGCTGATTCTTTGCCGGTGATGGGCTTGGGCGCGACGCGGCGCGCTCCGGAGTAGCCCTTACGAAGTTTTTCCTGGGTCTTGGTGGCCATGCGGGGGCGGGGGTATACCTCGCCCGCTTTCGGCCGCCTGCAAGGAATTCAAGTGAACGCCAAACGACTCGCCCTTCTCGCTTTTGCTGTCGCCCTCTCTGCCGGCGGCTGCAGGTGTCAGCCTCCCATCGAGACCAACCACCCCGACCTCTCGGCGAACCCCACCGCGGTCTCGTTCTCGGCCTGCCCGACCAAAGACGAGAACAACATGACGGTGACCGACGTCTTCCCCGATGAGCAGAAGATCAGCATCACCAACGGGGGCAAGGCCGGCGCCACACTGACGGCCACGCTCAGCGGCGCCGACATGGCGCAGTTCAAGCTCGACTCGACCCGCACGCCTGCCGAGATCGGCGCCGGTGACTCGGTCGACCTTCCGATTCAGTTCAGCCCGGCGAAGAAGGGCGACGTGCGCGCCACCCTGACGCTCTCTGACGGCGACGAGACCACCGACGACATCACCGTCGATCTCACCGGCACCGGCAAGAACCTGCCTGCCCAGCCCACCATCGAGGCGGCCATCGAGGACTACGCCTCGCCCGGCAACTTCATGCAGGTCTGCAAAGAGGGCAGCCCCGGCAGCGATTGCCTTCAGGGGTACCCCGACACCCTGCTGATGGACAGCAGCACCCTGCACATCAAGCTGCGCAACACCGGCTGCCCCGCGATCAAGGTCACCGGCATCGAGCTCGAGCGCGCGATGAGCGGCGCCAACGACTCGGCGTTCTTCTTGGACGCGCCCACCACCCTGCCCTCGGCCCAGAACCCGATGGTGATGTCGACCGCCGATGGCACCGCCGAGGTGCTGCTCACCATCCGCTTCGCTCCGCAGCCCGAGGGCAGCGGCGATACCCAGCGCATCTCGATTCTCACCATCAAGACGAATGACCCCGCCACGCCCGAGCTGAGGATCTCGTTGCAAGGCAACGGCCTGACCCCGTCGATCTACGCCGTGCCCAGCTTCTGCAACTTCAATGATCCGAACGACCGCTGCCGCGTGACCGGCGCGAAGACTGCGAACCACGCCTTCTTCGAGATCACCAACGGCGGCGGCACCAACGTCACCCTCACCTCGGTGAAGTTCAACAGCAGCGGCTCGAGCTCGATGGGCTCGGGCGGCCGCTTCACGGTGATGACGCCGATCGACGGCACCGTGCTGATGCCGGGGCAGAAGGCCACGCTGGACGTCGAGCATCACGATCAGCCCCTGTTCGTGATCGATCAGCTCACCGTGCTCGCCAACCCGGCCAGCGCCGGGAAGATCGTGCTGACCGTGGCGGGCGGCACCGCGCCCTGCCTCGCCACCGACCCCGACACCGTTCTCGACTTCAACCTGCCCACCACCGAGCTCACCGTGAAGCCGGTGAAGGTGAAGGCGCTGGCGACCCGGCCCGGCACCGGAGCTCCGTGCGGAGACCTGATCATCGACGGCTCAGAGGTGGCCACCGACCCGTTCTTCAGCATCGTGCCGCCCCTGCTCGACGGGGGCACGCGAATCGCCGCCGGCAGCGAGGCGCAGATCAACGTTCAGTACAAGAAGCCCCTCACCGGCGGTCGGCAGGCAGGCGAGCTCACCATCAAGACCAACGACCTCGATTTCGCCGGCCCCTCGTACAAGAAGCTCCTGCTGCAGTCTGACTCGCCCCTCAACGAGATCCCCGTCTGCGTGCTCAAGGGCTGCCTGCCCTCGATGCTCGACTGCTCGGCCATGGGCTCTACCGGCTCGATGGTGGTCTCGCTGTCGCAGAACTTCGGCCCCATGAAGAACGTCACCCTCTGGGGCGGCGACAGCTCTGACCCCGGCAACGAGTCGATGACCAACCACGGCATCGCGCAGTGGAAGTACGCGGTCATTCCCCCGTCGCCGAACATCAGCGGGTTCAACCTGCCCAACAACGGCGTCTACACGATGAACAACTCGGTGGTGCTGACGCTCGACCCCGCCGCGACCGGCCTCTACAAGCTGTTCCTCTACGTGAAGGACGGCAGCGGTCAGCAGTCGGCCACCGCCTGCGAGCTGCGCATCACCGTCAATCAGTAGCGGGTTCGGCCCCCCTCACCCCGGCCCTCTCCCATCAGGGGAGAGGGAGGGTCAGTGGCGGGCGCCCAGCTGAACCAACTCGGCGGTGACGCTGGCCTTGCTCAGGCCGCGCATCGCCAGGCGGTCGAGCCGGGCGTGGCGGAAGACTTCGAGCATGCGCTGCTGACCGAGCTGCCACACCTCGGTCATGGTGCAGTCGGTGCCGAGGTTGCAGGCGTTGGAGTGCTCGGCGCAGAGGTTGACCTGCACCTTGCCCTCCATCGCTTCGATGACGTCGAGGAAGGTGATCTGCGAGGCCGGCCGGGCCAGCGTGTAGCCGCCCAGGGCTCCGCGGCTCGAGCTCGCCAGCTTCTCGCTGCACAGCTTTTTCAGGATCTTGGCCATGAAGTCCTGGGGGACGTTCATGCGCTCGGCGATCTCGCGGAAGGGCACCACTGACCCCTCGGGCTGTGAGGCCAGGTACAGCATGGCCCGCAGGCCGTATTCGATCTTCCGAGAGATCTGCAGCGGGTGGGACACACTGGTACGTTTAGCAGGGCGATGATCGATCTGCACTCCCACACGACCGCGAGCGACGGCCAGCACGAGCCGGCCGAGCTCATTCGCCTCGCCCACGAGGCCAAGGTCACCACCCTGGCCGTCACCGACCACGACACCGTGGCCGGCCTGCCCGCCTGCGCCGCCGCCGCCAAGGGCCTCGGCATGACCCTGGTCAACGGCATCGAGATCACCGCGTTTCTGCACCGCCGCGAGGTGCACGTGCTGGGGCACTTCGTGAACCCCGAAGAGGCCGGCCTCATGAGCTTCGCCCTGCGGCTCAAGGGCGAGCGTGAACAGCGCATGATCGCCATGGTCGAGAAGATGAGGTCGCTCGGCTACCCCGTGACCATGGAGCAGGTACGCGCCCTCGCCGGTGACACCCACTTCGCCCGCCCCCACCTCGCGCGCGTGCTGGTCGAGCTCGGCTTCTGCACCTCGACCAAAGACGCGTTCGATAGGTTCCTCGCCGATGGCCGCCCCGGCGCGGTGCCCCGCTTCGAGCTGCCAGCGGCCGACGCGGTGCGCATCATCAAGGCCGCCGGCGGCGCGGCCACCATCGCCCACCCGGGCGTCTCGAAGATTCAGCAGCACGATCTCGCCGCGCTCAAAGAGGTCGGCCTGGTCGGGGTCGAGGTCGAGCACAGCGACCACCCGCCCTCATTGCGCGAGAAGCTGCACAAGATCGCCAAAGAGCTCGACCTGGTGCCCACCGCCGGCAGCGACTACCACGGCCCCAAGGTCGCTCCGAACCGCCACTTCGGCTCGGCCTCGATGCGAATGGAAGACCTCGACCGCCTGCACCAGCGCGCCGGTTAGTCGAGACCGACGCCGAGCAGGGTGAGCCCGTCGAACCCCTGCCGTCGCCGCAACGAAGACTCGGGCGCCGCATACTCCAGGCGTCAAGCAGCAGAGCCTGCGCTCGATACGATGGAGTATCTGCCGCTCAGCCTTCGGCGAGCGATGGCAGGGTTCGACGTCGCTCACCCTGCGCGGTCTCGCTAACCGATCTCGGGCTCGCAGGTGAAGATCACGTCCACCTTCGCCTGCATGTCGGCCTGCACGGTCATGCACACCTGCGGGCAGAGGAAGATCTTGTTGTTCTCGACGTAGTAGTTCGTCGAGCCGCACGCCGCCGCGTTCTGCACCTTGGTGAAGGTCTGCGGCGTGCCGGTGCCCATCGGCGTGTAGTTGACGATGATCTTGTTGAACATGGTGAACCCGGCCGGAGGCGGCGGAATGGTGAACTCGCACGCCGCGCGCGCGCCGGCGACCACGCCCTGGGCGATCTTCGAGAACACCGTGTTGAAGTAGTCGGGGTGGCAGACGGGGAAGCGCAGGCCCCCGGTCTGAATCGAGAGCGGCTGGTAGTTCACCCCCGGCCGCACGCCCGAGTCGCAGGTCTGCAGCTCTTGCGGCTCGGTTGGGAGGTACCCATCGGCCAGGTTGGCCTTCTCTCGCAGGCCGATGATCGAGTGAAAGGTGTAGTTGCGCGTCGCGGCGCTGGTGCCGAAGACCGGCGGCTGCAGCGCGAACAGCTGAGACTCGAACGTGTTGGCGGTGATGGTCGAGTCGTCGTCGGTGATCACCAAGAAGGCCTTCTGCGCATCGGGCCGCAGCCACTGGCGGTACCCCGCGTCGGTGAAGCTGTTGGGGTCACGCGTCGAGTAGCGGGAGATCGCCAGCTGCAGCTCGTCGCGGCTGCCCACCGCGTAGTCGTACTGGAAGAAGCGCGAGGTGTTCGTCGGCCGCGCAGGAGGCGGCGTGCAGGTGGCGTTGCCCGACAACGGCGCGGTGATGCAGATGCGCTGCTGAGCCGACGAGCCGTTCTTCGAGAGCAGAATCACCCGGTAGTCGAGCCCGCCGTCGTTCAAGATCGCCGCGAAGTTGTTGTTGATGTTCGACTCGACGCCGATGATCTCCTCGGTCATCGAGCACGAGTTGTCGATGATCATGATGATGTCGACGGGCTTGGTGCCGATGCTCGCCTGCGAGCTCACCGCCGCGCAGCCCGAGTCGGGGTCGAAGATGCCGCCGGTGC
>JADJNS010000041.1 GCA_016714225.1 Archangiaceae bacterium | reverse complement strand
GCTCGTCGAACGGCTCGGGAGTGGTCGAGTTGAGCAGCTGGTAGAAGAACGTGCCCATGAAGAAGTCGAGGGTGTTGGTGAAGATCTTCGGCGCGAGGTAGCGGTCGCGAATCTTGCCGTCGCGCATGAAGTAGCCGTCGACGTCGGCCTGGGTGATGTCTGGGTACGCGCCCTTGAGCGCCTTGACCGACATGACATCGGGCTTGCCGTGGCGCTTCCGCCACGAGGCGTCGTAGTTCATGCCGTGCAGGTCGCGAATCACCACCCGGTCGACGCGGCCGGTCTCGGGGTCGAAGTGCAGCGAGAAGTTCTGCGGGTGGAGCTCCATCGACACGCCTTCGGCGGCCATGGTGAAGAAGACCTCGAGCAGCGGGTCGACGAACAGCTTCTGAAACGCCTGCTCGCGGGTGACGTCGAGGTCCTTGCCCATCAGGTATTCCATCGCGTCGTTCGCGAGAATGCGGGGCTTCTCGGTGGGCGCGTCGTCGCCCGAGACGTCGACGGTGCTCGAGAGGTGCGGCACGTGGGGCAGCGACTCGGTGGTCTCGGAGAACAGCGCGAAGCCGGGCACGGTGGCCACCTCGGGCAGCTCGCGGAAAATGGCGCCGACCTCGATCGCGTTCTCGCCCTCGCCGATGCGGCCCGCGATGCTGCGCGCCTCAGACTGGAACTCGATCAGCGGGGTGAAGTGGGGCTTGAGGCGCTCCATCGCGGTGGTGAGCACGCTGGCCATCAGCACGTCGTTGAAGTTGAGCTCGCGGCTGCCGCCCAGCCCACCCAGCGCCTTGTAGGCCTCGGCCGAGAGGTGGGTCTTCACCGAGTAGTGCTCGAGGTCGGGCAGCACGGTGGGCAGCTCATCGTCTTCGGTGCCGTAGAAGAGCGAGCGCGGCGAGGCGCTGGCGTAGACCTCGCCGTCGGTGACCACCTCGAGCTCGGGGAACTTCTCGACCAGGGCCTTGGCCTCTTCCCAGTGCACCGGCAGCAGGGTGACCTCGCGCTGCTTGCCGGTCTTGGGGTCGGTGACCACCCGGCTGAGCAGGTCGAGCAGCTTCGCGGTCTCGGGGTCGTTCGCCGGCCCGAACACCTTCACCTGGGCGGGGTCGAGCAGCACGAAGTGCATCGGGTGCGGCATGTCGCCGGCGTTCTTCGCCTGCGCGACGTTGCGCTTCCCGTCCGCGTAGCGGCCGTTGTTGGCCTTGAGCTCGTAGCGAATCGACTGCCGGCGCATGGTGCGGCGCGCCAGCGCACTCTCTGAGAGCAACGCCGACGGGGCCTTGCTGGTGCTCGACCGTTGCGACTTCGCCAGCGCTCCGGTGGGAATCGGAGTGGCCGCAGTGGCCTTCGTCGTCATCCGGGACGTCGTCGAGGCTGCCTGCGCGGCACCCTGTCGCGGCGCGGCGTTGCTCGAGGGCTGCCGACGCGCCCTGCTGGAAACGCTCGAGAGGGGCTGAAACGTCGTTCGGGTGGTACCGGCCATGTGGTTTCTTTCGTACCACGGCGGGCTCGATTGTCAGCCTCGACGCGTCGTGGGGCGCCCGTTTGCGTGACAGCCTCTTCGCCGGCGCGCCCCGGTCTAGAACGTGTACTTCGAGCCCTGCCGGGGAATGATGACGGGAAGACCGACGGCCTCGAACTGCCGCAGCTCTTCCACCACCTTCTCGTACTGGGCCGCCTTGATGTGAATCGCCATCACCTTGCAGTCGCCGAGCGCGGCGCCGAGCGCCTTGGCGTTGAGCTTGGGGTCGGTGCCCCGCGCCAGCCTGGTGCCGGTGAGCCTGCCCAGCTCTTCGAGCAGCAGGGCCGGGGTGAGGTGCCCGGTCTGCTTCGCCAGCGCCTCGTCTTTCGAGGGGAACGAGACCTCGACCGCGATGCCGCGCAGGGTGTTCGCCTCGAGCAGCTCGCGCGCCCGCTTCCACACCGCTTCGCTGGGGCCGGTGTCGCCCAGGTGCAGGTAGTGCGCGGCGCCCTTGCTCACCAGGTACGCCGCCGACGGCACCGGGTGCACCAGCGCCACGCTCTCTACGGTGAGCTCGCCCAGCGTCACCGGCTTGCCGGCCGGCAGCTCGTTGAGGGCGATGACCGGCGCGTCTTTGGGAGTGGCGGTCAGGTCGACCCACAGCGGAGACCTGAGCGCGTGGTCGCGCAGGGTCGCCACCGTCTGGGGCAGCGCCCACAGGGGCAGCGGCTTCTTGCGCCCCGCTCCGAACAGCGCCGGAGCCGCGACCAACAGGCCCCCCACGTGGTCGAGGTGCGAGTGGGTGATCAGCACGCCCGTCAGCGAGCGGAAGAACTCGCTCAGCACCGCCGCGCGCTGCGACGGAGTGCCCGGGTCGCCCGCCAGCTTCCACGCATAGAGCCCCGCGGTGAAGGCACCGCCGTCGATGAGCAGCTGCGCCGGCTGCTCGGCGGTGCCCACCACGTAGGCGCTCAGGTTCGAGTCGTCTTCTCCGCCCAGCACCCCCAGCGCGTGCACCTCGAACACCGGCGCGCGCAGCGCCGTCGGAGCAGGAGCCGCGGCCAGACCCAGCAAGAAGACGCAGAGCATTCGCCGCGGGTAGCAGATTGAACCGCACCGCTCAACGCGCTGCGGCGGGCCTTGCTACGAAAACCCGGAACCTCGTTCCGTGTGCGCGGCCGATTCATGCCCGCCTCAGGCGCGCATCACGGCACGGCCGTCGGGGCTGTCGCATCAGAGCCCCTGCCCGCCCGAGGCCTCGATGCGCTGGCCGTTGATCCACTTCGTCTCACCGGTGAGCAGCGCGGCCACCGCGCCGCCGATGTCGTCGGGCTTGCCCACCCGGCCCAGCGCGGTCAGCGACGCCACCAGCTTGTTGAGCCCGGCGTCGTCGCGCACCCGGCCGCCGTTGAAGTCGGTCTCGATGGCTCCGGGCGCCAGCACGTTCACCGAGATCTGCCGCGCGCCCAGCTCCTTGGCCATGTACCGGGTGAGCACCTCGACCCCGCCCTTCATCGCCGCGTAGGCCGACGACCCTGGCATGGTGAACCGCGCCAGGCCGCTCGACACGTTGAGCACCCGCCCGCCGTCGGCGATCAGCGGCAGCAGCCTCTGGGTGAGCAGGTAGGGCCCCTTCAGGTGCACCGCATACATCTCGTCGAGCTCGGCCTCAGAGGTCTCACCGAACGGCTTGTGCAGCCCGTGCCCGGCGTTGTTCACCAGGAAGTCGAAGCGATCGCGCTTGAACGTCTGGCTGAGCGCTGCCTTCACCGCCCCCGCGAAGTCGCCGAACGAGGCGCTCTTGCCCACGTCGAGCTGCAGCGCCACCGCCCTGGCGCCGGCCGCCTCGATCTCCTTCACCGCCGCGTCGGCCTCGGCCCGGTTGCTCTTCCAGGTGATGATGCTCGACACGCCGGCGCGCGAGGTGCACCGCCGCATTCCGGCCCAGACCGCGACTGCCGCCGGTGATCACTGCCACGAGGTTGTTGGTCGTCATGGGCGAAGAGATAGCCGTCTGGCCGCGTTCGAACAATTGACTCTCTCTGCGACACACTGTTTACGCTGCATGAACAATGGATCAGCTGCGCACCTTCGCCCTCTTCACCCGCGTCGCCGAGCTCGAGAGCTTCACCGCCGCCGCGCGCAGCCTCGGCATGCCCAAGGCCACCGCCTCGATCGCCGTGCAGCAGCTCGAGACCCGGCTCGGCGCCAGGCTCTTTCACCGCACCACCCGCCGGGTGCGCCTCACGCAAGACGGCGAGCAGTTCTACGAGCGCTGCAAAGATCTGCTCTCGGACGCCGAAGAGCTGGGCACCATGTTCCAGAAGACCGACCAGGCGCTCAGCGGCCGCATTCGCGTCGACATGTCGACCCCCATGGCGCGCACGCGGGTGATACCGCTGCTGGGCGGCTTTCTCGATTCGCACCCCGGGGTGGAGATCGAGCTGGGGTCGACCGACCGCGCGGTCGACCTGGTGCGCGAGGGCTACGACTGCGTGGTGCGGGTGGGCCCGGTGACCGACTCGGGCCTGGTGGCGCGCAAGGTGGGCGAGCTCGAGCTGGTGAACTGCGCCAGCCCCCGCTACCTGCGCCGCTACGGCACGCCCCGCACTCTCGACGACCTGAAGAAGCACCAGGTGGTGCACTACGTCGGCACGCTGGGGCAGAAACCGCCCGGCTGGGAGTACTTCCACGACGGCGGGTGGCACGAGCTGCCGATGCGCGGGCGCGTCACCGTCAACAACGCCGAGGCCTTCATGGCCGCGTGCCTGGCCGGGCTGGGCCTGGTGCAGGCGCCCCGCAACGAGCACCTGAAGACCGGGCGGCTGGTCGAGGTGCTGCCCAGGTACCGTGCCCAGCCGATGCCGGTCACCCTGCTCTACCCGCATCGCCGGCAGCTCTCGCGCCGGGTGCGCGCGTTCATGGACTGGCTGGCCGAAGCGCTCAGCTCCAATAAAGCGCGCGATGAGCGAAGGTAGGGGGCCATGAGCGAGACGGTGAGCGACGTGCGTGGTCTGCCCAAGCCCGAGGCCTACGCCGAGATCGAACGGCAGGCGCGCGGGGTGCTCGAGGGCATCACCGACGAGGTGGCGGTGATGGCGACCTTGAGCTGCCTGCTGCACCACGGCTTCGGCCACCTGTGGACAGGGTTCTACCGAGCCGTCGCGCCCCAGAAGCTGCAGGTCGGCCCCTACCAGGGCTCGCTGGGCTGCCTGGAGATCGCCTTCGGCCGTGGGGTGTGCGGCACCTCGGCGCAGAGCAAGCGCACGGTCGTCGTGCCCGACGTGCACGCGTTCGAAGGCCACATCGCCTGCGACGCCCGGTCGCGGTCGGAGATCGTCGTACCCGTGCTGTCGGTGCAGTCAGACGTGCGCGCCGTGCTCGACATCGACTCCGACCGCCTCGGGGCGTTCGACGAGGTCGACGCGCGCGCGCTCGAGGCCCTGGTGCGCACCTTTCTTCGGTGAGCCCCTGGTGGAATCGCAAATCTGAAGAAATCGACCACGGGGGTATGGCCTTCTGGCTCCAATTCTCCTAAGTCGAGCCGGCCGTTCGAAATGAGCGGTACCGCCCCAAATTCATTGGGGGGGCGAAAGAAAGCAGACGATGGCAACTGGAACTGTGAAGTGGTTCAACGATGCGAAGGGCTTTGGCTTCATCACTCAGGACGGCGGCGGCGAAGACGTGTTTTGCCACCACACGGCGATTCAGGCCGATGGTTTCCGCACCCTGGCCGAGGGCCAGAAGGTCACCTTCGACGTGACCAAGGGCCCGAAGGGCCTGCAGGCCGCTAACGTTCGCGCGGTGTAATTGCGAACCGGTCGCCGCGGCACACGCTGCCGCGGCGACACCCTGCTGTAGTTCGCAGTGAGCTCGGCTGTGTTCCCGCCTCGAGCCCAAGCGAAAGAAGCTCTCCCCTACTTCACGCTGACTGCCGGCACCGTGACGGTGACCGTGCCACCCTGCACCTGCCAGATGTCGTAGATGCCGTCGGCGAGATCATTGGTGCCGCTGGTGGCGTTCGGCGCGAAGTTGCAGGCCCCCGAGGCGCCCCGATAGTCGATGGTGGTGCCGGCCTTGATGGCGCTGATCGCCTCGCTGAACTGGGTGGCCGAGAACGCCGAGCCCGTGGCGGTCACCCCGAGAATGCCGTCTTTGAGCGCCGAGCCGGTGGCCGACTTGCCCTTCTCGAGCCCGAGCGCGATCAGGTACATCGCGTCGTAGGCGTTGGCGGCGAACGAGCCCGGCGCGGAGCCGAAGCGGGTGTTGTACGCGGCCGAGAACTTCGAGAAGTCGTCGTTGTTCGGCGACGACGGCTTGGTGCCCTCGTGGTTCGAAGCGGTGAACGCGCTCGCCCCCACCCCGGTGACGAAGTCGGCCACCGAGGTCGAGTCGGTGAACAGCCAGAAGGTGTTGGGCTGCGTCGACTGGATGTTGTCGACGTACGCCTTGAAGATGCTGGTGCCGTCACCCACCGTCGCCACCAGCAGAATCGCGTCGAGCTTCGTCGCCGAGGCCGCGAACACCCCGTTGAGCAGGGTGGTGTAGTCGGCCTCGCGCTGCCCGGCGGTGTACTGCACGTAGGCGCCGGCGTTGATGGTGCCGCCCGCCGCGGTGAACGCTTCTTTGAAGTTCGCCGCCAGACCGGTGCCGTAGGCGCTGTTCACGTAGACCACCCCCACGTTGCGAAACCCGTGGGTGGTGTAGGCGCGGCTGGCGAGCAGGGTGCCTTGAAACGAGTCTGCCGGCACGGTGCGGAACAGGTAGCCCCCCGAGGGGAAGAGGCTGATCGCCGGCGAGGTCGACGAGCCCGAGATCTGCACCACCCCCGCGTCGGCGGTGAGCGGCGCGATGGCCAGGGTGATCGAGCTGGGCCCCGAGCCCAAGATCGCCGGCACGCCCGCGTCGATCAGCTCGACCGCCAGGGCCGGCGCGGCGCTCGCCGTCGAGGTGTCGTCTCGGTAGAGAATCTTCAGCTTCTTCCCCAGCACGCCCCCGGCGGCGTTGATCTCTTCGACCGCCAGGGTCGCCCCCTGCAGCTGGTTGGTGCCGGTGGCCGAGCTCGAGCCGGTGCTGGGCAGAATGATGCCGATGGGAATCTCGCCCTGCTCCTGGGTCGAGCCCGAGCACCCGAACCACGTCACTGCGCACAGCGCGACGACACAGAAACGGCTCATGGGTCATCTCCCTTTTCAAGTTACAGGCTTTGAATCACGGTGAGCGTGGCGGTGACGCCCTGCGCGGGCACGTCGACTCCGCCGAAGCCCGAGTCGGCGGAAATGGTGTTGAGCACGTTCGAGACCCGCACCGCCGCCGAGGTCTCGCGGTGCCCGAAGATCTTCCGGCCGGCGGTCGAGAGCACCAGCGACACGTAGGGGTAGCCGCGCAGATCGTACGCCCGCGCCGCGAGCACCGCGTTCGACTGCGACGCGCTGCGCGGCGAGACGTACGAGACCTCTGCGGCGAGGTGAAACCCCTGCCAGGGAATCGCCCAGTCGGCGCTCAGGTGCACCTGCGCCAGGGGGAACAGCGCGTTGCTCACCGTGGTGCTCGAGGCGATGGTGGCGAAGCGGTACGTCTCGATCACGGTCTTCGCCACGCCGCCCGACAGCCGCGCCGAGATCGCCTTGGTGAAGGCGAAGCGCAGGTCGAGCTCGCCGCCCACCACCAACTCGGTGGCGATGTTCTGCGCCTGCAAGAAGAACGAGCGCTGCAGGTACTCGACCCGGTTGAGAATCTCGGTGCCGAAGGCGTTCACCGTCAGCTCGCCGCGCCCCGAGGCGAAGCCGAAGCCCGCCGCCAGCTCGACGGTGTGCGCGGTCTGCGAGGTGAGGTTGGGGTTGCCCTGCACGTCGAGAAACTTCATCGGCTGGGTGTAGAGCTGCTCGGCGCTGGGCGCCTTGAAGCTCGAGCCGTAGAGCAGCTTGAGGCTCAAGGGCCGCGACGCCGGCGCGTACACCACCCCCAGCCGGAAGCTGGGGTTCAGCTGGTACAGCGAGTGGTAGTCGAGGCGCGCGCCCAGCACGGTGCTGAAGTCGTCGTTCCAGTTGATCAGCCCCTGTACGAAGCCGCCCACGTTGGTGAAGGTCTGCCGCGCCCCGTGCGCCTCGCCGGGCACGATGGTGCCCACCCCGCGCAGCACCGTCACCCCGTCGGCCGCGTAGAGGTTCTCGGTGGTGAGGTGATCCCACGTCTGGAGCAGGTACATCTCGTCGACGAAGTCGGCTCCGATGGTGACGGTGAGGAACTTCGCGGCGCGAACCTGCACCTCGCCGTTCGCGCCGAAGCCGTCGACCCCGGCGCTGCGCAGCAGGGCGTAGCCGCGCTCACCGATGTCGAACCTCTCTTGGCCGGCGGGAGAGGCCGACAGGTAGTGCGCCGACGCCCGCACCGTCACCGCCTCCAACGGCTGGGCCGACAGCGACAGCCGGTAGTTCTGGTTCACCAGCGACACGCGGGTGCCGTGGGTGAGCGGGCCGGTGTCGAGAAACTCTCCGCCCGAGTCGAGGTTCTGCACGCTGGCCAGAAACGACAGCTCGACCAGCTTGAGCCGCGCGGTCGCCTTGGCGAACAGCGTCTTGGGGCGGGCGATGTCGTTCTCCGAGCGGGTGGCGGTGGGCGCGCCCGACTGGCTCAGCACCGGGCTGCTCTTCGGCAGCTCGAGCCCCGAGCGGTTCAGGTACGCCGCCTGGGTGCCCACCAGCACGTCGAACATCTCCGACGAGATGCCGGCCATCGCTCCACCGCCGCCCCCGGGGTTGGTGCGAATCAGGGTGCCCTGCCCGAAGACCCGCACGCCCGCGGCCGCCTGCCCGGTCTTGGTGATGAGGTTCACCACCCCGAGAAAGGCGTTGGCGCCGTAGAGCGCCGACGCGGGCCCGCGAATGATCTCGACGTGGTCGATGAGCGGAAGGGGGATCAGCTCTTCGCCGAAGAAGTTGCCGGTGCTGGGCCGGTAGTCGACCGGCTGCCCGTCGATCATCAGCTTGATGATGTTGCCGCTGGCGCGCGCGCCGCCGTTCACCCCGCGCACCCCGATGTTGTGGGTGACCAGGTCGAACACGTCGTAGAAGCCCGGCACGGTGCGCAGCACCTCGGCCAGCGAGGTGTAGCCGCGCGCCTGAATCTCTTCGGCGGTGACCACCGACACCACCGCCGGCACCTGCGCGGCGCGCTGCGCGGTCTTGGTCGACGACACCACCTCGTCGGTGAGCGACGAGCCGAACTTGGCGATCTCTTCGTCGATCTTCACCAGGCTCTCGAAGTCGTCGCCCGCCGGCTCGGCGTCAGAGAAGGTGGGCTCGAGGTCGGCCGCGCCCGCGTCGCGCGCCGCGCTCGTGGCGTCGATCGCCTCTTCCTGCGCGCGGGCCGAGAGCGCGGTGAGCAGCACCGCCGCGCCTAGAGCAAACCGGTTCACTCGAACACCTTCGTGGCCATCGCCTTCGCGGCCGGTGAGAGGGTGACGCCCATGATCTCGGCGGTCTTGCCGTTGAGGTACATCAGCCCCTCGGTGTCGGGCCGGGCGGTGCCGCCTGCCAGCGCCTTGAGCGCCGCCGCCGCTGCGGCCTTGCCGACCTCGGCGTACTCGGCCTCGAACGCCACCAGCGCGCCGGCCTTGCCCATGGTCGAGGTGAAGCCGATCAGCGGCAGCTTGTTGGTGAGCGAGATGTTCACCATGAAGCGAAACGTCTCGGAGGTGGTCACCACCGTATCGGGCAGCAGCCACAGCGCGTCGGCCTTGCCGATCATCGCCTTGACCGCCGGCGCCACACCCGAGCGGTCGGTCACCGTGGCCGCCACCAGGGTGAGGCCCTCGACCTTGGCCGCGGTCTCGAGCTCGCGCGCGGCCTGTTCGTTCAAGCCGGGGTTGTAGACCAGGCCCAGCGTCTTGGCCGCGGGCAGCACCGCCTTGATGCCGCGCACCTGGCGGCGCGCCGCGACGAACAGCGGCACCCCGCTCTCGCGCGGCAGCCCCAGCTTCTCGGCGTTGGGCACCAGCGCGTAGATCATCGGCACGGCGGGCTTCTCTTCGGCCACCAGCTGCGCCGCACCCGGCCCCAGGCAGAAGATCAAGCCCGCGCCGCCCAGCGCCGCCTTCGCCTTGCTCTTGCCGTCGGTGCTGCCCAGGTCGAGCGCCTGCACCGGCTGCCCCAACGCCTCGACGAACGCCTTCTGCACCTCGGTGTACGGGCCCAGCTCGGAGGTGCGAATCACCACCACCGGCCTGGCCGGCGCCGCCGCGCGCGCGCCCAGCGAGGCCGTCACCGCGAGCGACAACAGCAGCGCCTGGCCCGCGCGCAGGCCAGCGCCTCGAGTGCCCCCGAACCCCATGGTGGAAAGGCTGCGCAGGCCCGCCGAAGTTTGCTCCAACGCGCGCCAAAGTCACGCTGCCTGAAGGCTTCAAGCCCGCGGTATCGCAGGTTGTGGGCGGCCGCAGACAAGTCTCGCCACACGGAGGGGGAGCACGCAGCACCCGCCTTCGAAGCCCAAGTACCCGGGTGCTTCGCGACCTGAAGATCCAGCCAGGGGTGAGCTTTTCGGGTGGGTCAGGCTCGCTGCGACATGAGATAGAAGCGAGCCTTGCCCGACACCCCTCAGAAGCCGTTCTCCGAACTGGGCCTCCCGGCTCCTCTCCTCTCGGCGCTGACCACGCTCGGCTACGAGAAGCCCACTCCGGTTCAGGGCGCCGCGATACCGGTGCTGCTCGAGGGGCGCGACGTATTGGCCCAGGCCGCCACCGGCACCGGCAAGACCGCCGCGTTCTCGCTGCCGATGCTGGCGCTGCTCGCGCCCGACCGGAAGCGCGCGCCCTTCGCACCTGCCGGGCTGGTGCTGGTGCCCACCCGCGAGTTGGCGCTGCAGGTGACCGAGGCGATGCGCGGCTACGGCTCGGCGCTGGGGGTGCACGTCACGCCGGTGTACGGCGGCGAGCCCATCGGCACGCAGCTCAAGGCGCTCAAGCGCGGCGTCGACGTGGTGGTGGCGACTCCGGGCCGGGCCCTCGACCACCTCGACCGCGGCACCCTGGTGCTGAGCGGGGTGAAGCTGGTGGTGCTCGACGAGGCCGACGAGATGCTCGACATGGGCTTCGCCGAAGACCTCGAGAAGATCCTCTCAGGCCTGCCCAAGAAGCGGCAGACCGCGCTGTTCTCGGCCACCCTGCCCTCGCGCATTCAGAAGATCGCCGAGGGGCACCTGCAGTCGCCGGTGCGGCTCTCGATCGCGCGCCCCAAGGCCGCGGCGGGCGAGCTGCCCAAGGTGCGGCAGGTGGCGTACGTGGTGCAGCGCCAGCACAAGGTGGCGGCGCTGGTGCGGGTGCTGCAGGCCGAAGACGCAAAGAGCGCGCTGGTGTTCTGCCGAACCCGCGACGACGTCGACGAGCTGGCGGCGCTGTTGCCCGAGAAGGGCCTCTCGGCCGAGGCGCTGCACGGCGGCCTCGACCAGTCGCAGCGCGACCGGGTGATGAAGCGGTTTCGCTCGGGCGCGGTGCGGCTGCTCATCGCCACCGACGTGGCGGCGCGCGGGCTCGACATCGACCACCTGGCGCTGGTGGTGAACTACGAGGCGCCCACCTCGGCCGAGATCTACGTGCACCGCATCGGCCGCACCGGGCGCGCCGGCCGCGAAGGCGTGGCGATCACCCTGATCGAGGCCTCGCAGCAGCGCTTCTTGAAGAGCCTCGAGCGCGCGGGCGCGGGGGCCATCACCGTGGCCCAGGTGCCCAGCGCCCAGCAGCTCGAGCAGCAGCGGCTCGAGCGCACCAAGGCCATGGTGCTCGAGGCCGCGCGCAACAGCGTGGGCGCCGAGCTGAAGGCCTGGCTGGCCGAGGCGGGCATCGACGTGGCCGAGCTCGGGGCGGCGGCGGTGATGCTGCTGCACCGCGAGCACTTCGGCTCGGCCGAGATCGAGACCGCCGACATACCCACCCCGCGGCGCTCGGCCCCCAAGGCCCGGGCCGACTCGCCCCGCGGCGCGCCGCAGCGGCCCGGCAGCTCGCACCGCCCCCCGCGTGAGGGGGCCCCCTCGCCCGAGGGCAAGGTGATGCTGTTCGTCAGCCTGGGCACCGAGGCGGGGGTGCGCCCCGCCGACCTGGTGGGCGCGTTCGCCAACGAGGCCGGCCTGTCGTCGCGCGACATCGGCCCGATTCAGATTCAGCACCGCTTCGCCCTGGTGGGGGTGCCGGCCGAGCGCGCCGAGACGGTGATCAAGGCGCTGCGGCAGACCACCATTCGGGGCCGCAAGGCGATGGTGCGTCGCGACCGTGACACCTGATTGCAAGTGCGCGCGGGAAAGTCTGGCCCGTCAGGAACCCCTGTCATAAGGAGAGCGCCCCATGCGGTGCCCTCAGTGTGATGTCGATCTGACTGATCTCGAGAACGAAGACGAGCACGTGTACGTGTGCCCTGACGGCCACGGCACATGGTCCGACGGTTCTCAGTTGAACGCGCTGTTGCTGCGGCACACGCTGCCCGGCCTCGACTCGATCGGCGGTCGAGCCGACCCCGACGCCGAGACCGGCACCTGCCGTCAGTGCGGCGTCAGCCTCACCCGCCTCGAGCAGAGCGGCCGGCGCGAAGACCTGTACTTCGAGACCTGCGAAGACTGCGGCTTCGTCTGGGTGAACCCCGAAGACGAAGCGCCGGCCGCCGACTTCAAGGCAGCGCAAGGAGGCCTGGTCGCCTTCTTCAAGCGCTTCAGCGGCTCGGCCGGCGGCGCGAAGAAGCGCTGAGCCTCCCTAAGAACAGCACGAAGCTCGACGAGCCCCTGGCGTGGGCGGTGCTGCGCACCACCCGGGTGTCGAGCCCCGCCTGGCCCATCGCCTTTTCGAGCTGCGGGTCGACGCCCGCCGACCAGATGACCAAGGCGCCGTACGGCTTGAGGGCGTGCTTCATCAGCCCCACCCCGCGGCCTTGAAACAGGGGCTGGTTCTTGCGCGCGGTCACCGCGCTGGGGCCGTTGTCGACGTCGATGAGAATGCAGTCGAACGCGCCAGGGCGCTTCTTCATCAGGTCGGCGACGTCGCCGACCACGACCTCGACGCGCGGGTCTTCGAGCGGGCGGCCGGCGAGGTGCGCCACGAAGGTGCGGTTCCACTCGACCACCGGCGCAGAGATCTCTGACACCACCACCTTGCCGCTCCCGTGCGGCAGGGCGTCGAGCGCGGCGCGCGCGGTGTAGCCGAGGCCCAGGCCTCCGACCAGCACCACCGGCTCTCTGGCCCGCACCTGCTCGAGCCCGACGCGCGCCATCTCTTCTTCCGAGTGGTGCCGCACGCTGCCCATCAGCTCGCGCCCGCCCGAGCGCACCACGAAGGTGCCGTCGCGCTCCTGCAGCACCAGCTCCTGCCCTTCGAGTCCTGGCGCGCGCGCCAGCGTCGTCCACGCCTTCACGGTGGGCGTTGTGCCTCAGCCGCCGCCGTATTGCACCTTTCCTTCGTCGCGCTACTTCGCGTCGAGCAGCTCGCGCACCCGGCGCGCCAGGGTCTCTCGCGAGAACGGCTTCTGCATGAAGGGCAGCCGCGAGGCGGTGAGGGCGTCTTGCAGCTCGGTGCGGTCGATGTAACCCGACATGATCAACACCGCCCCGGTGAACGCCTCGGCACGCAGGGCGTCGATCAGGTCGAGGCCGTCGTCGTCGGGGAGCACCAGGTCGCTGAGCACCAGCTTCACCTCGCGGTGCTGCCGGTAGAGCGCCTGGGCCTCGTCGACGCTGCCCGCGGTCAGCACCGGGTAGCCCAGCCGCGCCAGGCCGCGCGCCAGGGTGTTGCGCAGGCTCTTGTCGTCTTCGACCACCAGCAGCGTCTCGTGGCCGCCCTGCACCGCGCGGGGCGGCGCCGGCGCGGCCACGGCGGCGGTGCTCGCGGCCGGCAGGTAGAGGGTGAAGGTCGAGCCGGCGCCGGGCGCGCTGTCGACCACGATGTGGCCTCCGCTCTGCTTCACGATGCCGTAGCAGGTCGAGAGCCCCAGACCGGTGCCCTTGCCCGCGGCCTTGGTGGTGAAGAACGGCTCGAAGATGCGCAGCCGGGTCGCTTCGTCCATGCCGGTGCCGTCGTCTTGCACCGACAGGCGCACCCAGTCGCCCGCCGGCACCGTGCCGACCTCGCCGGCTCTCAGCTTCGCTCGCCCCGCCCTCACCGTCAGCGCGCCCCCGTCGGGCATCGCGTCGCGCGCGTTCACCGCGAGGTTCATCAGCACCTGCTCGAGCTGGCCGGCGTCGGCGAGCACGTTGAGCTCGGGCTCGGTGGCGAGGTCGAGGCGCACGTCTTCGCCGATCACCCGCCGCAAGAGCTTCTCGACCCCGCTCAGCACCGTGCCCAGCTCGAGCAGCCGGGGCTGCAGCACCTGCTTGCGGCTGAACGCCAGCAGCTGCCGGGTGAGCCCGGCGGCGCGCTCGCCCGCCTCGCGAATGCTGCTCACGTCTTCGCGGCGCGCGTCGCTGTCTTCCAGGGTGCGGGCCAGCATGTCGGCGTGGGCGAGAATCACGCACAAGAGGTTGTTGAAGTCGTGCGCCACGCCGCCGGTGAGCAGGCCGATCGCTTCCATCTTCTGGGCCTGGCGGAACTCCAGCTCGAGCTTCTTGCGCTGGGTCGAGTCGGAGATCAGCCCCTCGACCAGCTCGACCCCTTCTCGCACCGCGGTGCGCGCGCGGCTGCGCAGCCAGCGCCACGACCCGTCCTGGTGGTGCCAGCGGTACTCCACGTCCATCGGGCGGTGGGCGCGCAGCTCTTGCAGGCCGTGGTTCACCCCCGCGCGGTCTTCGGGGTGAATGCGCGAGCCGTACAGCGCCCCGCCGGCTTCCGAGAGCTGGGCCGCGGTGAAGCCGGTCAGCTCGACCACGTTGGGCGCCATGAACAGCACCTTGCCGGTGGCCAGCTCCGAGACCCACGCGGTGTCGAGCATGTTCTCGACCAGGTCGCGGTAGCGGCCTTCGCTGGCCGCCAGCTCGCGGGTGACCTGCATCAGGTTCGAGACGTCGCGCCCGATGCCCAGCATCTGCCGCCTGCCGTCGACCTCGAGGGTGCTGATCGAGAACTCGACCTGCACCTCGCGGCCGTCGGGCCGCACCACCCGGGTGAGCGCGGCGTGCGCTCCTGAAAGCCCGCGCTGGAAGTGCACCAGGTTCTGTGCCGCCTCTTCGGGGGTGCCGAAGCTGGCGAAGTGCTGCCCCACCAGCCGCTCCCTGGGGTGGCCGGTCATCTCGACGAAGCGCCGGTTGGTCTCGACGATGACCCCGCTCTCGTCGAGCACCACGATGCCGTCGTTGGCGCTCTCGAACAGGGTGCGGTAGCGCATGTCGGCGCTGCGGGCCTTGTCGAGCAGCTGGGTGAGCTGCTCGGAGACGCGCTCGGCGTACAGCGCGCCGGCGTCACCGGCCGGCTCACCCGCCGGCGTCGCGCGCGCCAGCGCCTCGCTCACCGCCGCGAGCTCGCGCGAGAAGTCGGGGCTGCGTTCGGCGAAGGCGCTGGCCCCTACCGCGGCGGCCAGACTCTTGTCGCGCTCGGACGAGAAGTGGGCGCTGACCAGCACCACCGGCACGCCAGCGAGCGAGGGCTCGGCGCGCACCTGCTGGCAGAGCCGAAACCCGTCGCAGTCGCGCATCAGCACGTCGCTCAGCACCAGGTCGGGCCGCTCGGCCCGCGCCCGTTCGAGCGCCTCGGCGCCCCCGGTGGCGGTGCGCACCTCGAACCCGGCGTCGGCCAGAATCGCCGCAGTGAGCTTGAGCTGCATCGCGTCGTCATCGACCAGCAACAGCTTGCGTTTCATCGTCGTGCCCCCAATGCGCGAACCACTTCGTCCACCAGCCGCTCGTCGAGCGGCTTCTCGAGATAGATGCCGCAGCCCGAGTCGAGCGCGTCTTGCCGCAGCCGGCCGTTGCCGCTGCTCAGGCACGCGATGACCGTGTTCTTGGCCCAGTCGAACTGCCGAATGACCCGCGCCAGGGTGGTGCCGCTCACCGCGGGCAGCTGCAGGTCGACCACCACCACGTCGGGCCGCACCGCCTCGACCTCGCGCAGCGCCTGCTCGGCCGACTGCGCGGTGGTCACCATCGCGCCCTCACCCCGCAGCAGCAGCGCGGCCAGCTTGAGGCTGGCCGGGTCGCTGTCGATCACCACCACTGACACGCCACGAAGCATCATGGTCACCACCAATGCGCGTCGCGTGCCGCCGCCAAGCGGCCGTACCTCGGGCGAGAGACTATGGCGTCAGCACCATATCTATGGCACCATCACCCTGGTGCCGACACCCGACCTGCGCCGTCTGCTGGTGATCGAAGACGACCCGGCGAGCCAGCGGCTGATGCGGGCCATCTTCTCGACCGAGGGGTTCGAGGTGACGGTGGTGGGCGATGGAGCCCAGGGGGTCGAGACGGCGGCCGCCGAGCCCTTCGAGCTGGTGCTGTGCGACCTGCAGCTGCCCGGGCTCGACGGGCTGCAGGTGCTGGAGCAGCTCAAGGCGAGCCAGCCCAAGCTGCCGGTGGTGATGGTGACCGCGCAGCACGACCCCAAGCCGGCGGTGCGCGCGGTGCGCCTGGGAGCGTTCGACTACCTCACCAAGCCCATCGACCACGACGAGGTGGTGCTGGTGGTGCGGCGCGCGCTCGAGGCCCGCGCGCTCGAGCGCGAGGTGCAGTCGCTGCGGGCGCGCCTCGGCGGGGGCCAGGCGCTGGTGGCGCAGATGGGGCCGTCAGCGGCGGTGAGAGCGCTCGCCGAGCAGGTGACCACGGTGGCGGCCTCGCAGTTCACCGTGCTGGTGCTGGGCGAGACCGGCGCGGGCAAAGAGCTGGTCGCCCAGGCGCTGCACCGCGAGAGCACGCGCAGCGCGGCGCCGTTGGTGGCCATCGACTGTGGCGCGATACCCGAGGCGCTGCTCGAGTCGGAGCTGTTCGGTCACGAGCGCGGCGCCTTCACCGGCGCCGAGCGGCGGCGCGCGGGTCGCTTCGAGCTGGCGAAGGGCGGCACGGTGTTTCTCGACGAGATCGGCAACCTGCCCCTGCAGCTGCAGTCGAAGCTCTTGCGGGTGCTCGAGTCGCGGCAGCTGCAGGCCGTGGGGGCCTCGGAAGGCGCCGCGCTCGACGTGCGCTTCGTGGCCGCGACCAACGACGACCTGCAGGTGAAGGTGCAGACCGGCCACTTCCGCGCCGACCTCTACTTTCGCCTCGCGCAGTACACCCTGCAGGTGCCGCCGCTGCGCGCGCGGCGCAGCGACGTGCGCCACCTGGCCCAGCGGTTTCTCGACGAGGCGGCGGTCGAGCTCAAGCGCCCGGTGCAGGGCTTCGCCCCCGGCGCCTTCGAGGCGCTCGAACGGCATGGCTGGCCGGGCAACGTGCGCGAGCTGCGCAACGTGGTGCGGCGGGCGGTGCTGCAGACGAAGAGCGGCCAGGTGGGCAGAGACGAGGTGCGCGCGCTGCTGGGCGAGCAGGCCGAGAGCCACGCCCGGCCAGGCCCCCGCGCTGGCGGGCGCACCTTGAGGCAGGTGGCCGAAGAGGCGGCGCGCGCGGCCGAGGCCGAGGCGATTCGCGAGGCGCTCGAGGCGGCGCGCGGCAACAAGGCGCAGGCGGCGCGCGCGCTGCGCACCGACTACAAGACCCTGCACCTCAAGCTCAAGCAGCTGGGCATTCGCGCCAGAGACTTCAGCCCTTGAGCATCTCGGCCACGGTGCGCAAGAACAGCTCCGAGTCGATGGGCTTGCTGAGGTAGCCGTCGCAGCCGGCGGCCAGCGCCCGCTCGCGATCGCCCTTCATCGCGTAGGCGGTGAGCGCCACCACCTTGCGGCCGGCGTGACGGGGGTCGGCCTTGAGGCGCCGGGTGAGCTCGAGGCCGTCGAGGTCGGGCAGCTGCAGGTCCATCAGCACCAGGCGGGCGTCGAACCCGGCCAGCGCGTGCTCGGCCTGCGCCGCGTCGACGGCCCCCTGCACCTGGTAGCCCTCGGCCTCGAGCAGCACGCGCGCGAGCTTGAGGTTCTGGGGGTTGTCGTCGACCACCAGCACCCGCTCACCCGCCATCGGCGCTCTCGGGGGCGGTCTGCAGCGGCAGAATCGCCGAGAAGGTCGAGCCGAGCCCGGGGGTGCTCTTCACCTCGACCCGCCCGCCGTGCGCTTCGGCGATGCGGCGGGTGAGGGCCAGCCCCAGCCCGGTGCCCTGGTACCTCTTGCCGCTCGAGGCGTCGAGCTGCTGAAACTCGACGAACAGCCGGCCGAACGCGTCGGGCGAGATGCCGATGCCGGTGTCTTCGACGTCGAGGCGAAAGGCATGGGGCCCCTCGGGCACGATGCGAATGGTGATGCGCCCGTGCTCGCCGGTGAACTTGATGGCGTTCGAGAGGTAGTTGTACAGAATCTGCTTGAAGCGGGCCGGGTCGATCACCGCGCTGCCGACCTCGATGCGGGCCTCGACGGTGAGGCGCTTGGCGGCGAACAGCCCGCGCAGCACGTCGCGAATCTCGTTCACCACCCGGGCCAGGTCGGTGGGCTCGGGGCGGAACTCCATCTTGCCCGACTCGACCTTGGCCAGGTCGAGCACGTCGTTGATCAGCTGCAGCAGGTGGCGCGCGCTGGCCAGCACGTCGCCCAGGTACTCGGTCTGGGGCGCCGAGAGCGGGCCCGCCTTGCCTTTGTGCATCAGCTCGCTGAACCCGATGATGGCGTTGAGCGGAGTGCGCAGCTCGTGCGACATGTTGGCCAGGAACTCGCTCTTGAGCCGGCTGGCCTCGAGCATCTTGCGCTCGAGCTGTTTGCGGTCGGTGACGTCTCGAATCGCGGCGGTGACCAGCATGCCGCGCTCGTCGTGCATCGGAGACAGGCTGATCTCTGCGGAGAACTCGGTGCCGTCTTTGCGCACCGCGCGCAGATCGAGCCCGTTGCCCATCGGACGAATGCGCGGGTCGGCGCTGTAGCTGCTGCGGTGCGCGGGGTGCGCGGCGCGAAAGCGGTCGGGCACCAGGAGCTCGACCGGCTGCCCCAACAGCTCGTCGCGGCGGTAACCGAAGAGCCGCTCGGCCTGCCCGTTGGCCAGCTGAATGCGGCCCTTCGCGTCGACGATCACCATCGCGTCGGGCGCCGCCTCGAGCAGCTCTTCGGTCTTGCGCAGCGCGGTCTCGGCCCGACGGCGCCGCGCCAGCTCGAGCTCGGCGGCGCCGCGCGCGGCGCGCTCGGCGGCGATCAGCTTCGAGCTCTGAATGGCCATCGCCGCGTGGTCGGCCAGCGACTCGGCCAGCGCCACGTCTTCGGGCCCGAAGGGCACCGCCTGCTTGCCGTACCGCACCAGCGACAACAGCCCGACCGGGCGCCCCTGGGCGCGCAGCGGCGCGTGCAGCACGCTGTGCAACTCGAGGCGCGAGATCAGCTCGCGGGCTCCGGGCGGCACCGCGGGCTCGAGGGCGAGCATCTCGTCGCTGCTGAGCATCCACGACTGGGGCCGGTACAACACCCGGGTGAACAGGCTCGAGGGGCCCAGGTCGCGGCCCAGCTCGACCATACGGTCATGGAGCAGCTTCGCCAGGGTCTGATCGGTCGCCCAGCTCGCCACCGGGCGAAGCTGACGCCCGTCGTCAGAAAGCAGCGCCACCCCGCAGTACGCACCGAGCGGCTGGCCGACCTGCCGCACCACCGTCTCGAGCAGCTCCGACAGCTCGGAGGTCGACTCGATGAACGCGCGCACCGCGGCGGCAAGCAGACTGAGGTGATCGACCGAGGTCTCCAATGCGCGACTCAACCCCCGCTGCAGAACGTGCGCCGCATCGTAGACGCGGGACCTTCACGAGGGGAACTTTAGCCACCCGGGTCGGCGATGACCTGGAGCTGGGGCGGCGCGCCCGCTCAGCCGGTCAGCGCGCGCTCGACCTGCTCGATGGTGGCGGGCTTCACCAGGTGCACGTCGAAGCCGGCCTCGGCGGCGCGCTGGCGATCTTTCTCTTGCCCGTAGCCGGTCACTGCGATCAGCCGCGCCGGCGGCGTCGAGGGCAGCTGCTTGAGCCGCCGCGCCAGCTCGTAACCGTCCATCACAGGCAGGCCGAGGTCGAGCACCGCCACCTCGGGGTGAAACTCGGCCGCCGCGGTGAGCGCCGAGGGGCCGTCGTGCGCCACCCGGGTGGTGTGCCCCATCTCGGTGATCAGCTCGGAGAGCGCTTCGGCCGCGTCGATGTTGTCGTCGACCACCAGCACGCGGCGCCCGGCCCGGTGCGAGCGCGTGGCGATCGGCTGCGCGCCGTGCGCCGCCGACGCGGCCGCGCCGACGATCGGCAGCCGCAGCGTGAACGCACTGCCGCGCCCGCGGCCCTCACTGTGCGCGGTGATCGACCCGCCGTGCATCGCCACCAGGCTCTTCACGATCGCGAGCCCCAGCCCCAGCCCGCCGCGCGAGCGATCGATGGCCTGTCTCTCTTGAGTGAAGAGGTCGAACACCTTGGGCAGCATCTCGGCGGTGATGCCGATGCCGCTGTCGCGCACGGTGAGCACCACCGTGCCGTCTTCGCGCGACGCGGTCACCGTGATGCGGCCCTCGGGCTCGGTGTACTTGGCCGCGTTGGTGAGCAGGTTGGCGATCACCTGCGCCAGCCGCGTCGGGTCGGCGTCGACGGTCAGCCCGGTGCGCGGCACGGTGACGGTGAGGCTGTGGCGGCGCTCTTCCAGCAGCGGGCTCGACATCTCGATGGCCCGCGCCAGCACCTCGTGCAGCTCGATCGCCGAGCGCTTCAGCTCGACCCGGCCGGTGGTGATGCGCGAGATGTCGAGCAGGTCGTCGACCAGCCGCACCAGATGGTCGACCTGGCGCTTGATGATCGCCCGCTGCTTCTCGCTGCTCGCGTCGGACTTGAGCGCCATCACCTGCAGCGCGGTCGAGATGGGCGCCAGCGGTGCGCAGCTCAGCCCCAGCATGGCGAGAACTCGTCCTTCGCGCGATTGGCGGCCTCGGCGTCTGACGGCGGCCTGCAGCTGGCCGCGCCTCGACGTGCGGTCACGTCGACGGCGCCACCCCGCCTTCGGTGCGCCCCTCGGCGCCCAGCGCTGGTAGGTGAAGGTGTAGCTGCGCCCCCCCCGCGATCTGCACCGGCACCGGCGACGTGCGCCCGCCCCGCGCACCCCGTCGAGCACCGACGATGCCCCCGCCCGACCCGGCGCCCCGAGAATCGCCACCACCGGCCGCCGCACCGCTGCAGGTAGCGCGCCAGGTCGAACTGGTTCGGGCCGCAGCACCGCGATGGCGATGCGCGTGAAGAGCTGGTTGAGCGCGCCTCCTGTCGGCCTCTGCACCTGCGCCGAGCAGCTGGTTCTGCACCCGCGCGACCAGCTCGCGCGCCGAGAACGGCTGACCAGGTACGTGGCGCCCACCGCCAGGCCGCCCACCTGGCCTCTTCGCCCGCCCGCGCCGAGCATCACCACCGGTATGCTCGGGTCTCGGCGCGTGCGCAGCGCGCCCCGACCCGTCGAGGCCCGGCATCATCACGTCGGTGATCACCAGGTCGGGGGCTCGGCCTTCGCCGCTTCGAGCGCCTGGTACCCGTCGGAGACGGCCTGCACCTGCCACCCCTGCTGCTCGAGCAGCCGGGTGACGTAGTCGCGCATGTCGGCGTTGTCGTCGGCGACCAGCACCCGCGCCCCGCCGCCGGCAGCCTGCGGCCGTGCGGCACGCGCCGGCGTCTGGGCGCCGAGCCAGCGCTCGGCTTCTCCTACGAAAGGCCCGACCCGCGGCGTCACGTCGGGCGCCGCGGCGCGCCGGGTCGAGACCTTCTCTGCCGGCAGGTGGGCCGAGCCGCGCGGCACGCTCACCCTGAAGGTGGTGCCCCGGCCTTCGACGCTGTCGACGCCCAGGGTGCCGCCGTGCAGCGAGACCAGCTCGCGCACCAGCGCCAGCCCGATGCCCGAGCCCTCGTACGAGCGCGCGCGCGCCCCGTCGACCCGGTGAAACCGATCGAACAGGTGCGGCAGCTCGCTCTGCGGAATTCCGGTGCCGGTGTCGGTCACCTCGAGCTCGAACGCCTCGCCGCGGCGGTGCACCGCCACCCGCACCTTGCCCTCGAAGGTGAACTTGAAGGCGTTGGAGACCAGGTTGAGGACGATCTTTTCCCACAGGTCGGGGTCGACGAACGCCTCTTCCGCGAGCTCAGGGCAGTCGATCTCGAGGGTGAGACCGGCGCGCTGCAGCAGCGAGTCGAAGGCGCTGGCCAGCTCGCGGGTCAGCGCGGCGAGATCGGTGGGCACGAACGTCGCGCCCATGCGGCCGGCCTCGATGCGCGAGAAGTCGAGCAGCGTGTTGACCAGCTTGAGCAGGCGCAGCTCGTTGCGGTGCACCGACGCCAGCGCCTCTCCCTCGAGCGGGCGGTCGGCTTCGATCGCCGACTCGGTGTGGCCGAGCATCAAGGTGAGCGGGGTGCGGAACTCGTGGCTCACGTTCGAGAAGAACTGGGTCTTGGCGCGGTCGAGCTCGGCCAGCGCCTCGGCGCGGCGCTGCTGCTCGGCGAAGGCCTGCGCCTGGGCGATGCTGGCGCCGACCTGCCCCGCCGCCAGCCTGAGAAAGCCCTGGTAGCCCTCGTCGAAGAGCCGAAACGGGTTGAGGCCGACGATCATCACTCCGGCGTTGCCTGCGGCGCCTCCGGGCAGCGGCAGCGCCACCGCGCGGTGGGGCGGCCGGGGCCACGCGCCGCTGGGCAACGCGTCGAACCGGGTCGCCAGCGCGTCGAACACCAGCGGCGCATCGCCGGTGCGCAGCGCCTCGACCGGCCACACCGACTGCAGGTTGGTCTCGAGCGACTGCGGCGCCGCGGGGTGCCCCCTGGCGATGCCCGCCGACGCCGCCAGGCTCATGCTGCGGCCCGACTCGTCGAAGAGGTACAGCATCACGAACGGCAGGTCGCGCGCGTGGCGGCTCAGGCTCGAGGCCGCGGCCCGGCACACCTCGGCGGCGGCGGTCGCCGAGTCGTGGGTGGTCTGCGTGCCCGAGGTGCTGGCGCCCAGCTCGCGCAGGGTGGTGAGCTGCCTCTCAGAGATGATGCGCTGGGTGTCGTCGCTGTTGGCGCACAAGATGCCGCCGTTGCCGCCGTCGTCGTTGGGCACCGGGCTGTACGAGAACGTGTAGTAGGTCTCTTCGGGGTAGCCGTTGCGCTCCATGATCAGCAGCAAGGCTTCGTCGTAGGTGCCCTCGTTCTTGCGCATCGCCTGCTCGGCACGCGGCCCCACCTGATCCCAGATCTCGCGCCACACCTGGTTCGCCGGCTGCCCCAGCGCCCAGGGGTGCTTGCCGCCCACGATGCTCTTGTAGGCGTCGTTGTAGATGTTGATCAGCTGCTCGCCCCACCACACGAACATCGGCTGGCGAGAGGTGAGCACCACCCGCACGCAGGTCTTGAGGCTCTGCGGCCAGCTCGCGACCGGGCCCAGCGCGGTCTTCGACCAATCGATGGCGCGCATGCGCGCGCCGAGATCTCCACCACCAGCCAGGAAGTCGTTCATTTTTTTGTGCGGGCGCAGGCTCTTGCTAGGTCACGGTGACGAGGCGCTCAAGCGGCCGCGGCCCTGCTACCACCCGGTAACATTCGGGTCGGTGCGCGCGAGCTGGTAAGCCGCGGCGCATGAGCGCACCCACCCGCATCGGCCTGCAGCTGCACTCCACGGTTCAGAGCAGCGGCGAGCTGACCCTGTCGCTCGCGCAGGTCGAGGCGCCGGCACCCGGCCCGAACGAGGTGCTGGTGCGCGTCGAGGCCGCGCCGATCAACCCCTCGGACCTGTGGCTGATGCTGGCCGGCGCCGACCTCGGAGGCGCGGTGGCCTCGGGCAGCGCGCGAGAGCCGGTGCTCACCGCCCGGGTGCCCGAGGCCAACCTGCGGGGCATGACCAGCCGCTTCGGGGTGCCGATGCCGGTGGGCAACGAGGGCGCGGGCACGGTGGTCGAGGCGGGCCAGAGCCCCGCCGCGCAGGCGCTGCTCGGCAAGAAGGTGGCGATGCTGGGCGGCGCCATGTTCTCGCAGCTGCGCACCGTCGCGCTCGAGCAGTGCCTCGCCCTGCCCGACGACGTGACCGCCGCCGAGGGCGCGTCGGCCTTCGTCAACCCGCTCACCGCGCTCACCATGCTCGAGACGATGCGGCGCGAGCAGCACACCGCGCTGGTGCACACCGCCGCGGCCTCGAACCTGGGGCAGATGCTGGTGAAGCTGTGCGCCGAAGAGAAGGTCGAGCTGGTGAACGTGGTGCGCAAGCCCGAGCAGATCGACTTGCTGCGGGGCCTCGGCGCGAAGCACGTGGTGAGCTCCGAGGCGCCGGGCTTCATGAAAGAGCTGATCGCCCGGGTGGCCGAGACCGGGGCCACCCTCGCCTTCGACGCGGTCGGCGGCGGCAAGCTGGCCAACCAGCTGCTCACCGCGATGGAGGCGGCGGCCTCGGCGAAGCAGACCCAGTACAGCCGCTACGGCTCGAGCACCCACAAGCAGGTCTACATCTACGGCAACCTCGACCGCGGCCCCACCGAGCTCTCGCGCAGCTTCGGGCTGGCCTGGAGCGTCGGCGGCTGGCTCGTCACCTCGTACCTGCAGAAGCTCGGCGGGGCGACCGCCAAGGCGATGCGCGAGCGGGTGGTGCGCGGCCTCAAGACCACCTTCGCGAGCCGCTACGCCGCAACGGTCTCGCTGACCGAGGCGCTCTCTCCCGAGTCGATCGCGAGGTACGCGGTCGCGACCACCGGCAAGAAGTACCTGCTCACCCCGAACCCGGCGTAGCGGTTCGCCTCTTCAGGGCTCTGGCTCGTGGCCCAGGCGCGCCAGCAGCTGGGTGGTGTAGTCGACGAACGCCGGCACCGCCTCGCGCCGAAACGTCCACTCCCGCACCTCGACGGGGGGCGCGAGCCCCAGGGCCTCGAGCGCCGCCCGCTGCGCGGGCTCGGCGAACAGCTTCACCGCCGCGCGCTCGTGCGAGCGGTACAGGGCAGCGCCCGCGGTGAGCAGCGCCGCCATCACCGCGGCCTGCTCGTCGGCCGGCAGCGAGGGCTCGGGCCACAGCCTCAGGCCGCTGAAGTCTTCGCGCAGGTTGACGCCCAGCGACGACAGCTCGGCCAGCGCCACCCCGACCCGCTCGCCGCGGCGGTGCGCCACCAGCACCACCCGCGAGCGCGACAGCCCCGCCTCGCGGTAGGCCGCGTTCACCTCGCTCAGGGTGAGGTGCCGGGCGCTCAGGTCGTTGGCCTGCCACAGCAGGCACGGCTCGACGCGGGTGAAGAAGCGCTCGACCCACGACAGCGCGTCGGCCTCGGCCTCGCGCACCTCGAGCTCGGCGCCTTCAGGGGCGGCGGCGAAGCTGCTGGGCACGGTGAAGATGTGCCGCGGCTGCAGCACCGAGAAGTCGTCGGCTTCGATGCGCCGGGCGAACCGCCCCAGAATGCGCGCCGGCCAGCGGTTGCGCGCGAAGTACGTCAGCCGCGCGAAGCGAATGCCCGGGCGCTGCTCGACGAACTCGGCGAACGCCCGGTTGAGCAGCAGCGCCAGCGACGCCGCGCTGCGCCGCGCGGCGAGGTGCTGAATGAACCAGGTGTGCCGGAAGCGCAGCACCGCTTCGACGTGGGCCACGATGCCGTCGCCATCGCTCACCGTGGCGTGCTGCGCGATGCGCGAGCTCTCGGCCGACAGCTGCTCGAAGGTGTGCGAGATCTCGGTCAGCGCGGGGCGCAGCGCCTGCGCGGTGGGCGGGTCGATCAGCCGCGTGTCGCAGAAGAACTGCCACAGCGCGGGGAAGCCGGTCGGGCCGCGCGAGGGGCGGCCGTGCAGCTCGAGCCGCACGCACCAGCTGCCCAGCTGCGCCTGCGCGGCGGGCAGGAGCCCGAAGAAGCGCGCTCCGCAGCGGCTCTGGCCCGGGCCCTCGGGCCGCACCGTGCGCACCTCGGCCGAGACCGAGACCTGCTCGCCGTCGAGCTCGAGGTCGACGCCTTCGAGCTTGAGCCCCGGCGGGAAGCAGCACTCGCGCGGGTCGAAGTCGAAGCCCAGGCCGCGGCCCGAGAGGTCGCGCACCGGCAGGGTGAGCGGCTGCCCGGTGAGCGGGTGCCTGAGCTTGAGCTCGAGCGGCTGGTACGTGCCCAGCCGCACCGCGGCGCGCCGGGTGGTCTGGGTGAGGGTGCGCGGCAGGGTGAGCGTGAGCGGCTGGTTCTCGAGCACCACGCTGTAGAAGGCGTAGGTGGCGCCGGCGGTGTCGAACTGGCACTCCACCACGTCGTGCACGGCGAAGCGCCGGTCGCTGGCGGACAAGCAGAGCGTGCCCTTCTCGAAGCGCACCGTGGTCAGCGCCGCGGCGCAGCGCTGGTAGGGCGCGTCGAGCTGACGCACGCTGATGTGGCGGGCGACGCCTTTGCGCAGCAGCAGCGCGACCAGGCCCTGCACGTCGACCCGGCAGCGGCGCGCGCCGGGCTCGGCCTGCGGCAACAGCTGGCACCCCACCCGGTACCCATCGGCGTGCGCCGAGAGGTTCTTCACCTGCGCGACCGGCAGCCGGTGCACCGCGCGCCCCCGCTCGAGGGTCAGGGCCTTGAGCAGCGCGTCGCGGGTGAAGGCGTCGAGGCTCGCGCCGAACGGCACCCGAAAGGCGACGCCGTCGTCCGAGATGTCGTGCACGGCGAATGACGCCCCCTCGGGGCCCACCCGCACCTGCAGCTCGGGCGCGGGAATGAAGCGCTGCTGCCGGCGCTCGGGAGACGCCAGCTGGTCGAGGCACGCCACCACCTGCTCGAGGTCTTCTGCGGCGGTGAGCCGCGCCTCGTCGACCCAGGCCTCGAGCAGCTCGGGCGACAGCGTGCCCAGGTGAATCAGCGCCGGCACCTTCAGCCGGTGCTTGAGCGCGCGCAGCTTCGGGTCGAGGCGGCCCACCAGCACGTCGTGCTCGCCGTCGGGCACCGCGTCGGGCGCGCAGCCCCGCGCCTGGTGGCCCAGCGCCTCGAGCCGCTCGAGCCACGGCGCGAGCTCGGCGGCGGCGAGCGCGACCGCGATGCGCAGCGGCCGGCGGCGCAGGTGGGCGCTCACGAGAGCCCGCCCGCGAACGGCAGCAGCCCGAGGGTGTGGTGGCGGTAGTCGCGGTAGCGCTGCCCCAGCGCCTCGAGCAGCACCGCCTCTTCGAGCTGCACCCGGTAGACGTAGGCGGGCAGCAGCAGCAACAGCCCCACCGCCGCGCCCAGCGCGCTGCCCATCATCAGGCACACCCCGGCCTGACCGAGCAGCACCGCGGTGTACGAAGGGTGGCGCAGCCGCGCGTAGGGGCCCCGCTCGACGAGCTCGCCGTCGGGCGGGCGGACCAGCGCGGTGAAGCGCCGGCCCAGCGCGCGAATCGCCCACAGGCGCAGGCCGAGGCCGGCGGCGACCAGCGCGGCGCCGGCCGCGACCTGCAGCGACAGCGGGGGCGGAGACAGGCGCGCGCGGGCGGTGAAGTCGATCACCGCGGCGAGGTTGGTGGCGGCGCTGGCGAGCAGAATCCACAGGGCCGAGCGGCGGTCGGTGGCGTCTCTCCACAGCCCCCGAGGCGGCGGCGGCTGCGACCCGGCGACCGCCATCAGCGTGGCGAGCAGCAGCCACGGTGCCGGGTGCCAGAGCCGCTCGGGGCGCAGCGCCACCGGCGCCACGATGACCAGAGCGGGGACGACTGTGGCGAGCAGTCTGGTCACGAGGGCTCACATATCCGCGAGATTCCTGGCCCGCCGCGCCCGTTACCCGGCAGTGACCCGCGCTTCGCGTGCCGTGGTTACCGGCGAGTAACCAAAACCCACGAAGGTGCGCTTTGAGGTGGAAAGGCAGCTCGCGCACCGGGGATCATCGCGCGCGCGATGCAGCTTCTGGGGGGTCGATACGAGCTCGTCCGCGTGCTCGGTGAGGGCGCGATGGGCATGGTCTTCGAAGCGCTCGACCGCGAATCGCACGGGCGGGTGGCGGTGAAGATGCTGCGCTTCGCCTCGGCCGACGCGCTGGTGCGCTTCAAGTCCGAGTTTCGCGACTTCCAGAACCTGAGCCACCCCAACCTGGTGAGCCTGGGCGAGCTGGTGGCCCAGAACGGCCAGTGGTTCTTCACCATGGAGCTGGTCAACGGGAGCTCGTTTCTCGAGCACGTGCGCGCCGGCACCAGCCGCGCCGCCGGCGCCCCGACCTTGGAGCTCTCGCTGCAAGACACCCTGCCCCCGCTGCCGGCCGCCGGAGCTGCCTCGGGCGCGCTGGTCGACGAGGGCCGCCTGCGCGACGCCGTCGGCCAGCTCGCCGCGGGCCTGTGGGCGCTCCACGCCGCCGGCAAGGTGCACCGCGACATCAAGCCCAACAACGTGCTCGCCACCACGAGCGGGCGGGTGGTGATTCTCGACTACGGGCTGGCCACCGACGCGCACGACCCGCGGCAGCTCGAGCCCCCCGGGCACGTGGTCGGCACGCCCGCGTACATGGCCCCCGAGCAGGCCGCGGCGCGCCGCACCACCACCGCCTCCGACTGGTACGCGGTGGGGGTGCTGTTGTTCGAGGCGCTCACCGGCCGCCTGCCGTTCTTCGGCAGCGTCTCGCAGGTGCTCGCCGAGAAGCAGCTCAGCGCGGCGCCGCGGGTGCTCGACTGCGCCCCCCAGGCCGACCCGCAGCTGGCCGCGCTCACCGACGCGCTGCTCGCGACCGACCCCAACCAGCGGCCCGATGGGCCAGCGGTGCTGCGGCACCTCGGCCGGGGCGACGGCGGCAGCGACCCCCAGCGCTCGCTCTCGACGTCGCACGCGCCGCTGTTCGTCGGCCGGGCCGCGCCGCTGGCCGCCTTGCAGCAGCGCTTCGCTCGCCTGCGCTCGGGCACCGGCACCTTCTGCTGCCTCGAAGGTGAGTCGGGTCTGGGCAAGACCACCCTGGTGCGCCACTTCACCCGCACGCTGAAGCGCGAGCACCCCGACGCGTGGGTGCTCGAAGGCGCCTGCTACCAGCGCGAGTCGGCGCCCTACAAAGGCTTCGATGGGGCCATCGACGTGCTCTCCGAGCTCCTGCTCTCGGTGCCCCGGCGCGAGCTGCAGGCGCTGCTGCCGCACCACGCCGAGCTGTTGCCCGAGCTGTTCCCCGCGCTGGCCCGGGTGCCGGCGCTGGCCGAGCTGCCGCGGCGGGCCCAGGGCCAGAGCGACCCGGTGGCCTTGAGGGCCCAGCTGTTCCGCGCGGTGCGCGAGCTGTTGCGCCGGGTCGCCGAGCGGCGGCCGCTGGTGTTCGTGCTCGATGATCTGCAGTGGGCCGACCGCGACACCTGGGAGCTGCTCGAGACGGTGCTGGGCGGCACCGAGGCTCCGCGCATTCTCTGGCTCGCCCTGCTCCGCCAGGCCCGCGAGCCGGCCGAGCCCGAGCTGGGCCGCCACCTCGAGCGGCTGGGCTGCCCGCTCGACCGGCTCGAGCTCGGGCGCCTCTCGCCGGAAGAAGGCGAGCAGCTGGCGGCCGAGCTGCTGAGCCAGCAGGGCCTGCCCGCCACCTCGGCGGCCCAGCTGTCGGCCGAGGCCTCGGGGCAGCCCCTGTTCATCGACGCCCTGGCCCGCTACGCCAGCAGCCGCGGGGGGCCGGCCCAGCTCACCCTCGACGAGGTGCTGTGGCTGCGCAGCCGCCGGCTCGACCGCGACGCGCAGCGCATTCTCGAGCTGGTAGCGCTCTCGAACGGCAGCCTCTCGCAAGAGGTGGTGGCGCGCGCCGCCGAGCTCGACTTCTCGCTGCTCGCCCGGCAGGTGGGCGCGCTGCGGGTGGCGCACCTGGTGCGCTCGACCGGCGTGCGCGCGCTCGACACGGTGACCCCGTTTCACGATCGGGTGCGCAGCGCGCTGCGCGACCGGCTCGAGCCCGACCTGGCCGTCGCGCTGCACCGGCGGCTCGCGGTCTCGCTCGAGGCCTCGAAGGGCGCCGACCCCGAGGCGCTCTTGTGGCACTGGGCCCAGACCGGAGACCTGGGCCGCGCCGCCGGGTACGCGCTGGCGGCTGCGGCCCAGGCGGTGCAGCGCCTGGCCTTCGACCGCGCGGTGACGCTGTACGAAGAGGCGCTGAAGCTCGACCCGCCGCCGGCCGAGCGCCGCCTGCCCCTGCTCGAAGCGCTGGGCCTGGCGCTCACCCACGCCGGCCGTGGCCCCGAAGCGGCCGAGCGGTTTCTACAGGCCGCCGAGCTGGCCGACCCGGTGGCCGCGCTCGAGCTCAAGCGCCGCGCCGCCGATCAGCTGCTGCGCAGCGGGCACCTGGCCCGGGGCGTCGAGACGGTGCGCGAGGTGCTGCGCACCGTCGACGTCGAGCTGCCCACCACTCCGGCGCGCGCGGTGTTGTCGCTGCTCGCCTGGCGCCTGCGCCTCAGACTGCGCGGCCTCGACTACCGCGAGCGCGAGCAGGCCGAGCTGCCGGCGGCCGAGCTGCTCAAGGTCGACGCCACCTGGGCCGCGGCGCAGGGGCTGTCGATGGTCGACGTGATCTCGGGCGCGCAGCTGCAGACCCAGAACCTCTTGCAGGCGCTGAACCTGGGAGAGCCGCGCCGCATCGCGCGCGCCCTCGCGATGGAGGCTGCGCTTCGCTCGACCGCCGGAGTCTCGGCGCTGGTGCGGGCCCGCGCGCTGCACCTCGAGGCGCAGCGCATCGCCGAGCGGCTCGATGAGACCAACCTGTTGGGCACGGTGACGTCGATCGAAGGGGTGATTCACTTTCAGGGCAACCGCTGGGCCGACGCGCTGCTGGCCGCCCAGCGGGCGCACGAGCTGCTCTCGAAGAAGGGCCTGGGCGTGTCGTGGGAGCTCACCACCACCCGCCTGTTCTGGCTCTCTTCTCTCTTCTACCTGGGCCAGCTGAAGACCCTGTGCGCCCTGCTGCCCGAGTGGCTCGACGACAGCGTGCGCCGGGGCGACCGCTTCGCCTCGACCGGCCTGCGCACCAGCCACCTGTCGATCGCCTGGCTGCTGGCCGACCGCCCCGACGAGGCGCAGCGCCACGCCGCGCTGGCGATGGAGCAGTGGCCGACCCGCGGCTACCTCGCCCAGCACTACTACGCGCTGGTGTCGTCGGTGGCGGTCGACCTCTACCGCGGCGACCCGGGGTCGGCGCTGCGCCGCATGCGCGACGACTGGCCCCGGCTCTCGCGCGCCCAGCTGCTGCGCGTGCAGTTTCTGCGGGTCGAGGCCAACCACCTGCTGGGCCGCTGCGCGGTGGCGGCCGGCGACTTCGCCGAGGCCCGGCGCTGCGCCGAGCGGCTGCGGCGCGAGAAGACGGTGCTGGGCTCGGCCTTCGCCGACGCGCTCGAGGCCGAGTGCGAGCTCGAGCGGGCTGCGGCGCTCGAGAAGCTCGAGCGCGCCATGCGGGGCTTCGCCGACCAGCAGATGGGCCTCTACGCCGCGGTCACCCGGGTGAGGCTCGGTGAGCGCTCGGGGCAGCCCACCCAGCGCGCCGAGGGCCTCAGCTGGCTGCGGGCCCAGGGGGCCGCGGTGCCCGAGCGCATCGCCCAGGTCTACGGCCCGGCCGGCCGCTCGTGACGAAGCGCTTCAGCTGACCACGAAGCCGTCGCGCAGCTGCTCTTCGATCAGCCGGTGCACCTCGCGCTGGGCCGCGGCGGGGGTCGCCTCTTTGCGCTCGCGGGTGAGCTCGTGGCCGTCGTCGAGAATGATGTGAATCTCGATCTGCGCGCCATTGGCCCGCACCTTCCACGCGCGGCCGTCGGCGTGCTTGAGCACGGTGAACGGCGGCTCGAAGAGGTGGGGCAGCGAGTCGAGCAGCGTGGCGTAGAGATCGTGGCGCGGCAGCGCATACCAGGCCTGGTCGAGCTGGGCCCAGGTGCGCGGCATGGCGATCTTCGGCACCACGTCGATCGAGTCGTCGACGAGCTCGGGGTGCTGCGCGTGCGCGAACGCCAGCGACTCGGCGACGATCGCCGAGAGCTCGTCGCGCTTCATCTGGCGCAGCGCCTCGATGGCCAGCGGCACCTCGACGCCGTGGTTGTTGCGGTAGAGCTGCTCGAAGCCGCCGTTCGAGACCTCGGCGTCGACCCAGCGCACCGCGTGCAAGAACCCGTAGCCGGGAGGCAGCTTGGCCAGCGCCCGCAAGACCGCATGGTCGTCTTTGGCCGACTCGCAGATGTCGTCGATGCGCGCGAAGGCGGCGATCAGGCGCTCGGTGCGCGGGCTGCGGGAGAGCTCGACGCCGCTGAACAGCTCGAGCAGCCGCGCGTCGTCGCCGCTCTGCGGCAGCCACTTCGGCTTCGCCTTGCGCTCGCTCTCGACCCGGGCCCACAGCATCTTGGCCTGCTGGGCCTGCTCGTCGTCGAAGATGTAGCCCCAGGTAATGGAGTCGAGCTCGGCGTTGAGGACCCGCACCATCCACGCGCGGGCGAAGTCGGCGAACGAGCCGCGGGTACGCGCCTCGGCGGCCAGCTCACGCACCAGCCTGATGGGCGGCACCTTGATGGGAAACTTCTGGGCCAGCTCGACCATGCCGAGCTTGGGGAACTGTTCGGCCCAGTCGAGCAGGCTCGACTTGCCGGTCTTCTTGAGGGCTGCCACCAATTCAGAGCTCATCGCTGTCGGGCGGCGCACTCTCTCACACAATGCCCCGCCCGCCGCGCACGGAGCTTCATTTGGCCCCAAAGATAACACCGCCTCTTCCCTTGCACGGGCGCCAGAAACGCCTGCGCCCCCCTCGCGGCCCGCTGCGCCGCGCCCGAAGTGACGCCTCGAGGCGACGCTGAGACATGGCCGCGCGAGCGTCTCCGCCCGATGACACTTCGGGCGCCAGCCCCGCAGAACCCCGAAGGGCCTGCGGCTGGCCGCGCGCTTGCTCGGCGCACCGGCCTTGGCGGGAATTCTCCCGCAAGGCTCAACGAGGGGAATACTTCATGAAGACTTTTGGAAACTTTTCGTGGTTGCTCGCCGGCGCAGTGGCGCTCGCGGGTTGCGGTGTCGGCACCGGGGCGGAAGACGGCCTCGACAACGTCAGCGGCGCGGTGACCCAGGCGATCTCGGTGCCGGTCGGCGACCCGATCACCATGGTGGCGGCGCCGTACGTGCAGGTGACCGCAGCGGTCGGTGACGTGCTGAACCTGACCGCGGCCGGCCCGAGCTGCGGCACCGGCTGCTCGTACACCTGGTACGACCCCGACCAGGGAATCCCCCGCTATGGCGGTGCGATCATCGGCTACGGCTCGACCCTGACGGTGACTGAAGCCGTCGCCGGCAACTCGCGCATCAACCTGAAGTACTGCGTGAGAACCAGCGCGCGCTTCAGCCGCTGCATCTACACCAACGTCTACGTGGCCACGAACTAGCGCCGGTCACCGGCCGGCACCCGGGGTCGCCGCCGCGAGGGCGGCCTCGGTGCCGCCGCGCAGCGTCTGCACCAGGGTGCCGCCGTAGTACTGGTGGGGCGACTCACCACCGCTCAGGGCGACCACCTCGGCGGGCTCGACGTACCCGATGTACGAGCCCACCAGCGACAGCACCCGGGCGCCGTCATGCTCGAGCGCCCGGGCCGAAGCGAACGACATCTCACCGGGCAGGGCGAGCAGGCTGAGCGGCCCCAGCCGCAGCGCTCCCACCGGCGCGGTCTGGGGCGCCACCAGGCAGGCGAAGTTGTAGCCGGCGCGCCCGAACGGCCAGGGCACCATGCGCGTCGCATCGGGAGCCGGCAGCGTCACCTCGACACGCGCCACGCCCAGCCGCGGTGCCGCCAGCACCTCTGGGGTCAGGGCGTCGAACGCCCGGGTCACCCGCTGGGCGAAGGCCTCGACCGAGGGCCCGCTCGCCGACGCGTCGCCCATCGCCCCCTGCAGCACCAGCGTGGGCCCATCGGCAGCGACCGCGCCGGGGTAGTCGGGGTCGAGCGCGAGCGGAGTGCGGCTCACCAGCGTCGGGTGGGCGGCCAGCACCAGCCACTGGGCGACCTGCGCGCCGGCGCGGGTGAAGCGCACCCGGGTGAGGCGGGGGTCGGCGGCGTTGCCGGTGCGGCCGACCGCGAGCGCGCTCTCGCCGTGGGCGACCTCGACCTCGGCCGGGGCCGCCCCCGCCCGCGCGCGGCGCAGCGCCTCGAGCGCCCCCTCGACGAGCGCGCGGCGCGCCGCTTCTTGAAACCGGCCCACGTTGAACAGCTGGCCGAACCGGCTGCGGTCGTAGGCACCGAACGACGAGTGCGTGTGCGTGGGCACCACCCAGGCCTCGGTGAGCCCCGCGCGCGCCTGAATCTCGGCGGCGATGTCGCCCGGCATGTTCATCACCTCGAGAGAGACCAGGCCGAAGGTGACCGGCCCTTGCTCGAGCACGACGGCCCGTGCCCGCAAGGGGCGCACCGCGCGGTCGACCTCGGGCCGGGGCGGGGCGTAGCCCGCCACCGGCACCGGGTAGGGCACGGCGAGGTCGACGACCGCTGCGCCTACCGAGAGCTCGCCCGCGGCGCTCGCGGAGAGCACCACTCTCGGCGGCGCGGGGTCGGGCCAGCTGAACCACGGCGCGCTCGCGAGGGCGAGCAGCCCGGTGAGCAGAAGCAAGAGCCGGAGGGGGCGCCGCACGTGGGCAGCCTTTTAATACGTGCGCGGTGGTGGGGATGAGCCTCTCTCGACGGGCGCTGTCACGGCGAGTCGGGGCAGGCCAGGTCGATGTGACGCCGACGGCCCGGCAGGGTCAGGCCAAGGTTCAGGGGTCTCGGGAAGGGGTCGGGGGGGGTGAGGGCAGGGGCAGCGGTTCGCCACCCGCACGCTTCCACCCGCACGCTTCCACCCGCACGCTTCCACCCGCACGCTTCCACCCGCACGCTTCCACCCGCACGCTTCCACCCGCACGCTTCCACCCGCTCGCTGCCCCTCACCCTGCCCAGTCCAACCCCTTCCCGGGAACCCTGAACTTTGGCCTGACCTTGCCGGGCCGTCGGCGCTGGTCGCTCTGGCCTGCCCCGACTCGCCGTGACAGCGCCCGATGCGACGCGAGTCAGACCACCGCACCGCTCAGGCGTAGCCGGCGTCAGCTCCTCCCAGTACCCGCGCCAGCGCCCTCCCCAGCTCTCTCCGATGCCAGGCCCACAGGGGCTGACTGCCCCCGGCGCGCGAGAAGAGCAGCCGGGCGTCATCGACCGCGCCCAGCCGGTGCGCCGCCGCGGCGGCCAGCAGCCAGGCATCGCGCCCGTGGCCCTGCACCATCAGCGGCTCGAGGCGGGCGAGCGCGTCGGCCGGCCGCCCGCGCGCCAGCAGCAGCTCGGCCACCAGCGCGACCCCCTCGGGGGGCAGCGGGCCCGGGCCCAGCATCGCCTCAGCCCCGGCCACGTCGCCCAGCGCGGTGAGCGCGGTGGCACAGCGCAGGCTGCAGGCCTGCGGGCTGGCGCCTTGAAACGAGAGCCGCCAGTCGCCGCGCGAAGCGAGCTCGAGCGCGCGCCGGTAGCAGCCGATCGCCGCCTGCAGCGCCGCGCCCACCGCCTCACCGGTCTCCAGCTCGGCGGCGAGCTCGTGGCCGCGCCCCTCGAGAAACGCGAGGTCGGGGTGCGGCCCGTCGTGTGCGGTCGCCACGCGCGCGGTGTCGAGCAGCTGCGCGGCGTCGCGCGCCCGCAGCGCCAGCAGCGCCCGCGCCGCCGCCAGCCGCAGCAGCGACCGGCCCGAGGCGAAGCCCGCCCGGAGGGCCCACCCCTCTGCCACCACGGCGGCGCTCGCGTCGAAGTCGCCGCGGTCGATGAGCTCGAGCGCCAGGTAGCCCAGCGCCATGGCGTCGAGCGGCTCGGCGGCGCAGCGCGCGGTGAGCAGCCGAATGTTGCGGTCGGACTTGTGGCGCTCGGCCTTCACCGCCGGCGCCGCGCCCAGGTGAAGCACGTCGACCTCGAGCGCGCGGGGAGCGTGAGGCTGCAGCGCCAGCCACGCGTCGACGTTCTCGTGCACCACCCCCTGCCAGCGCAGCGAGGCGTCTCTGCGGAACACCCGGGGCAGCCACACCGGCACGCCGAGGCGACGCGCGCCCGAGAGCACCTCGGCCGCACCGGCGGCGGGGTCGGCCGCGTTGTGCAGCCGGAGCAGCCCGCACTCGAAGCCGCCCTGCTCCAACGCCGCCTTCAACGCGGGGGCGGCCCCCGGGGCGAGGCGCTCGTCGGCGTCGAGCTGCAGCACCCAGTCGGAGTGCGCCAGCTCGAGCGCCCGGTTGCGGGGGGCGGCGAAGTCGTCGGCCCACGGCTGCACCTCGACGGTGGCCCCGGCGCGGCGGGCGAGCTCGACGGTGTCGTCGGTGCTGCCGGTGTCGACCACCACCAACTCGTCGGCGCAGCCCGCCACCGACTCGAGACAGTCGCCGAGCCACTTCGACTCGTTGCGAACGATCATGCACAGGGAGAGCTGCACCGCGGCAGAGTGTATCGGCCCGGCCCGCGCACACCGCGATGTTTTCCGACCCCGCCGGCCGCTGAAACGCCAAGCCCCGCTACAAACCGGGCGCTGAGCCTCGGCTCAGCCTTCGTGCGACTCGACTTCAGCAACCCTCAACCAGGAGCACCACATGTTCAAAGCCGGAACCGCCCGAAACGCCCCCCGCTCGGCCAACCGTGACCCCGAAGGCCTGGCTCCGCTGAAGACGTCGAAGACTCCCCTCAAGGCCGGGGTCGCCGGCGCCGCCGCCCGCCTGCGCAAAGTGGTCGACGCCGCGCACAAGGCGGGCGACCGCTTCGAGACGAAGCCTGCGCGACCGACCAAGATCGACGGCATGCCGCTCTGAGAAGGCCCGCTGCCAACGTGACCCGCGCCGCGCCAGCGCTGCTGCTCGTTCTCTGCGCGTCGCCCCTCGTCGCAGCGGCGGCGACGATTCAGGCCGCCTCGGGGTCGTCGAGCGACCTGCAGGCGGCCTGCAATCGAGCCGCCGCCCACGACACCATCGTCATACCCGCGGGAGACTTCACCCTCGCGGCCCAGGTGCGCTGCCCCGCCGGCGTCGTGCTCAGGGGCATGGGGGCCCAGGCGACCACGCTCCGCAACGGCCCGCTCACCGACGCGATGGTCTACGTCGAGTGCTCGGGCGGCCTGTCGCTCGAGGTCTCGGACCTGCGCTTCGTCGGCTCGGGCAGCGACGGCAGTCGGCTCGATCTCGCCCTTCACCTCACCGGCGGGTGCCGCGACTTTCGCGTTCACCACTGTGCCTTCGAGCGCTTCGGAGGCTACGGCGTCTACGTCGCTGGCAACGCTCGCGGCGTCGTCGACCACTGCCGCTTCGAAGACATTCGCTACGGCTCGGTCGACTCGATGGGCTACGGCGTCTGCGTCATCGGCGACGGCGCCGCCAGCTGGAGTCGCCCCCTCGCGCTCGGCTCAGCCGACGCGGTCTTCGTCGAAGACAACGCCTACTCGGGCACACGCCACGCCGTCGCCTCGAACGAAGGCGCGCGCTACGTCTTCCGCCACAACCTGGTGCAGAACCCGCCCTTCAACTGGGTGCCCATCGACGCCCACGGCCGCGAGTACGGCTCGGCCACCGGTACCCGCAGCTTCGAAATCTACGACAACACCGTCTTCAACTCGGTCGGCACCGCCTGGGCCGGCACGGCGCGCTGCGCGGCGGCGACGGCGTGGTCTTCAACAACCGCTTCGGCCCCGGCATCGACAACCCCGTCTACCTCGCCAATCGCCTCGACGGCAGCGACACCTCGTGCACCTACCCCTGCGCGGATCAGACCCGCCAGCTGTACGCGTGGAACAACGCCAACGGCGGCGCCCCGGTCTCCATCACCGTGCGCGCCGGCCACCAGGCCTTCTTCGTCGAGGGCCGCGACTACTTCAACTTCCCCCGCCCGGGCTACGCCCCCTACCTCTACCCGCACCCCCTCGTCGGCGCCGCCCCGGTCGACGCCGGAGTCTCGTTCGATGCCGGAGCCCCGGTCGATGCGGGAGCCCCGGTCGACGCGGGCGCCTCGTTCGATGCGGGTACGCGCCTCGACGCCGGTGCCCTGACCGACGCCGGCCTCCCAGCCGATGGGGGAACACCCCCCGATGCCGGCGCGGCCTTCGACGCCGGCTCCTCCCCGCCCGGCCCGTCGCTCGCCGACGCGGGCGCCCCGACCGTCTGGGAATCTGGCGCCAGGCCGGTCGTCGGCGGTTGCTCCACGGGCGCATCGGGCTCGATGCTCGTCGCGGCGCTGCTCGCGCTCGCTCGAGCCACGGGCCGCCGTCGACGGTGAGCTCCGCCACCGCTCAAGCGCGGCGGGCGATCTCTTCGAGCAGGTCCATCGCCAGCACGCGACGCGCCTCGGGCTCGACGGCGGCCGGAGCCACTCGCTCGAGCACGCCACCCAGAATCGCCGCGGCCGCTGCGGGCGTGAGCCCCAGCCGCGAGGCGAGCCACCCGGCCTGCACCCGCGCCGCGTCACCGCTGATCTGCCCTTCGCGCAGCAGCGCCTCGAGCGCGGTCACCACGTGCGGCTGGGCAGCCCGGTCGACCTCGTCGAAGCCCGACTGCCGCGCCGACCAGCCCAGCGTCGCCTCGGTCGAAGCGCTTCGCGCCACGAACGCCCGCTGCGCCTCGGCGTCGATGCGGGTGTCACCCGCTGCTGCGTCGAGCACCTCGAGCGCGAGTCGGCCGAGCTCCAGGCGATCGAGACCGTGCGCCTGTGCCAGCGGGTCGAGCCCCTGCCGAACCTCGTCGGCGCTCACCCGACCGTCTTCGATCATCTCATTCAGGTTGCCCGCAAGCTGAAGCTGCAGGCGTCGATAGAGTCCAGCCACGCGCATGCCTCATGAGTGGCCCGAGCCTCCCCTTCCGGCTCACCACCTCGTCGAACACCCGGCCCGCCACGGCGCTGGCGCCGCTGTAAGGCGGCTTGTTCAACCGGCGAAGTGAGCCAGACGGGTCGTCACGCGCCACTTCTGGGCGACAACGGCATTTCGCCGCGGACGACCGAGCGAGGAACCCAAAGATGAGCGACCGACGTGTGCGCGGGCTTACAGCGCCTACCCCCCAGTTGATCAGTGAACCCGAGTCGCTGGCGTCGAACCTGGTCGCAGGGCTGAGGGCGAGGCGCCAGGCGAAGGCGGGGCGGGCGGCCGACCGGGCGAGCGAGCCCAGCGCGCCGCGCCGAAGCGAGACCTCGACGAGCGTCGAGACGGCGAAGGCCCTGGCGCACGCCACCAGCACCTTCGCCCGCGCCACCGCCCGAGGGGTACAGCTCACCCTGCTGCCGGCCGAGAGAACGCTGCAGTTTCTATGGCGAGAGAAGATGCTCCTCGGGGCCGCCGGGGTGGCCGCAGCGGGAACCAGCCTGTTCTTCTCGCCCGACCTCAACGAGAAGGTGAGCGCGGCCGGCGTGCAGTTCATCGACGACCACGCGCCCGCGCTCTTCTCCGGGCTCTCGGACGTCAACAGCGAGCTCACCCACGGCAACCCCGAGCAAGGCTACCTCGCACGCATCACCGAAGACGCTCAGCAAAGCGGTGCAGAGTCGCTCGACCGCGCGATGGCCGACGCCGAAAAGCAGATCGAGTCGCGCCGGCGAGGCGGTTGAGCGCAGCCCCGGCCGGGCGTCGGCCGCTCTCGAGTTCTCGTACCGCGCGAAGATCGGCGGCTGACGCAACCCGGGCGCCGAGAGCCCGAAAACGAAGCGATATGTCGAACGGATCAGTCGGTCGGGCGTTGTTTCGGGCGATCGTGCCGGTGGTGACGTCTCGCTTCTCTCCCGGCGGCAAGACGGTCACCGAGAACGAATTCATGGCCTCGGTGCTGGCGCTGCACTCCGACGGCTTCGACGTGGCCGACGAGATTCTGCTCAAGCAGACCTACGCCAGCAAGCAGCTGAGCGACGGCGCGGCGTCGCTCTTGCGCAAGTTCACTCCCAACGCGCCCTGAAGCGCGCGGGTCGGCGAGCGCGCTTTCGGGCCGTTCGCCGACCCGCCAGCAGCCCTCAGCGGCAGTGGCCCGCCGAGCACTGCTGCGCCGGGGCGCAGCGCACCCGACACCCCCCGCAGTTCTCGGCATCGGTGTCGGTCTCGACGCACGCGAAGCCACAGACGGTGGCGGTCGGCGAGTACGGGCAGGCGATGCCGGTCGCGAGCGCGCACAGCTCGCCCGCGCGCTCGCTCGAGAGGCCGAGCGGCGGCACCTCGGGCACCTTCGCGGCGTCGCCGGTCACCGCCGGAGTCAGCACGCACGCCGACAGCAGCGTGCCCTCGGGGCCGGGGTGGCTGCCGTCGTCGGCATAGAGCGCGGCCTCGTCTGCGAAGCGCCAGGCCTCTCCCACCCGCGCCACCGAGCCACCCGAGAGCCGCGCCGCGAACGCGTAGCGGGCGTACAGCCGCTGGGCCATCTCGTCGGGACTGCGCACGCCCGCGGCGGGGTCCGTGTAGACCGCGTCGCCGGTGCGGCGGGCCCAGGTGGCGAACCACACCACCCGCGTGCCGGCGTCGAAGGCAGCACCGGCGAGGCGGTCGCCGTACCAGGTGAAGTCGTCGGGCTCGATCAGCGGCTCGAGGCTCTGGCCCTGCAGCACCACCACGTCGAAGCCGCCGTGCTCGAGCCGGTCGCGCGCCCCGGTGCTCTCCCAGTGCTCTCTCAAGCGGGCGCCACCCACCGCCACCGTCTCGACCTCGAGCTCGGCCCCGAGCGCCTTCACCACCGCGGGCAGGTCGTTCACGTAGGTGTAGCTGTTGCCGATGAACAGCACCCGCGGCACGTGACCGGCGTCGGGCGGCTGACCGGCGTCGGGCGGCGGCTCGGCGCGGCCCGCGTCACGCCACGGGTCGACGGGGGAAACGCCCGAGCAGCCGAGCAGCAACGACACGAGAGCGAGGGTTCGGTTCATGACCGGCACCCTGCGACATGGCGACCATGTCTGTCGATTGAATGATTTTGTAGCCACTGTGTCGCGTTGCTACACAGTGACCATGGAGCTCACCGACCTGCGGCACTTCGCGAACGTGGCCCACGCCGGCAGCTTCACCCGCGGCGCGAGGCAGTCACACGTCACCACCCCCGCGGTGAGCAAGGCGGTGCAGAAGCTCGAGGCCGAGCTCGAGGTGCGGCTGTTCGAGCGCACCACCCGCTCGGTGACGCTGACCCAGGCGGGGCGGCAGCTGCTCGCTCGCGCCGAGCGCATCTTCGGAGAGCTCGACTCGCTGCGCGCCGAGCTCGAGGGGCGCGACGCGCAGCTCACCGGCGAGCTGCGCATCGCCGCCAACGAGGTGCTCTCGATCGAGCTGCCGCCGACCGCGCTGGCCGCGCTGCTGGTCGCGCACCCGCAGCTGCGCGTCTCGACGCACGAGATGGTGCCCGAGGCGATGGTCACCGCGCTGCGGGAGGGGCGGGTCGACGTGGGGCTGACCATCGGCGGGCGCACCGCCACCGGCATCGCCGCGCACGAGCTGGGCCGCAGCGAGGGCGTGCTGGTCTGCGGAGCGTCGCACCCGCTTCGCGGCAAGCGCCGGGTGACCGCGCGCGATCTCCAGGAACACGTCAGCATCGTGCCGCGCTTCCTCGGCCTCGAGCACCTGCCCACCCTCGACCAGTTCCCCGACCAGCTCTGGCCACGCAAGGTCGGCCTCACCATCGAGCTCCTGCAGATGGGCATTCGCCTCGCCGAAGAGGGCGCGGGCCTCGGCTACTTTCCCCGGGTGACGGTTCGGCAAGCCCTCGCCGCGAAGAGGCTGTGGTCGCTGGGCGGCCTGCCGCCGCGAGAGCCGTTCGTGCTGCGGGCCCTCACCCGCGAGGGCGTGACGGTGCGGCCGTCGGTGCGCGCCCTGCTCGACCAGCTCACCCTGCGCATTCGCAAGGCGGGTCGTTGACCGACGCCTCGCCTGGGGGTGCGCAGCGTTTCGGCGAGACGTAACGAGCCCCGACAACCGGCGGAATTTCCGCGCACGCCCCGGGCGCGAAAACATACGAACGCAAATGGAACGTCTCAACCCCACGACCTCGAGAGCCCTGCCGACCGCCCGGCCGTCGCTCGCCGACCAGGTCGCCAGCCTGCCGGGGTTCGGCAGGCTCCCCGAGGCCCGGCGAGAGCAGCTTCAGCGGCTGCTGACGACCCCGCGCGAAGCCAACGTCGTCGCCGGCTTCGGTCAAGACGTGGTTCGTCGCTTGAGCAACAACCCCACCTTTCTCGGCCTGAGCGCCGAGCAGCAGGGCGCGGTGCTCGGCCTGGTGTTCGAAGGCACCTGGCTGCCGGGAACCACCGCCGACCTGATCACGGGGCTGGAAAAGACCGGCACCGCGACGCTCGGTGAGATCACCGCCTGCGAGCCCTACCGCTTCTCGGGCGCCAAGACCGACCAGCTCGCCCTGCACCGCACCGTGACCATCGACGGGCGTGAGATCGAGCTCGTCTACCCGCAGGACCAGGGCGCGCTCTACCGCGCCAAGCACACGCCGCAGTCGGTGGCCCTCGCCCTGCAGCTGATGGCGCCCAGCCTGCGCGCCAAGATCAACCGGGTGGTGATCAGCCCGCTCCCCTTTCCGGGCGACAAGCAGAAAGAGGTTCACGAAAAATACGTCGCCTCGGGCGACCGCGCGCTGCTGGCCAAGATGCTCGCCCGCCTCGAGCCGGTGTTCGGTGACGGTGCCCGGCAAGACGACTCACTGCGGCGAATGCTCCACCATGCGTTCGGGCTCCGCCTCGACCCACCGCGGGGGGGCGGTGGGTCGGGCGGCGCGCTGGCGGCCGCCTGGCGCGACCCCGAGCACCCCGGCACCCTCGAGCTCTACCCCCTCCCGGGCACCTGGGCCACGAGCTGACGGCGAAGGTGATGAACCACGAGGCCGCTCACCTGTGGGTCTACGAGCTCATCGGCCAGACCAGGAAGCCCGAGCTGTTCAAGACCTTCGGTGAGGCCCGCGCCGCCGACGGCTTCGGCGTCACCCGGTACGAGCAGTCGACGCTGCACGAGCAGATCGCCGAAGAGCTGACCGCGCGCGTGGTGGTGCGCGAGTGCGACAACGCGGCGATGGACGAGGCCCACCGCAAGCTCTGGCCCAACCTCACCATGGTGATCGACAAGCTCTGAAAGCACACCCGGGTGGTCGACCGGGTTGACAGCACGCGCGTCGGGGCCCGAAATTTCTCCCTGGTGCTTCGGGTCGGGCTGCTCGCGCTGTGGTTCCTCGGGTGCCGCGAGGCCGCGCCACCGGCCCCACCTGCTCCGGTCGAGGAGCCCGAGGCCGAGCCGTGGGGCGACGCCGACGCCAACGCGGCCCTGCGGGTGCTGTTCATCGGCAACAGCTACACCCAGTTCAACGACCTGCCGCACATGCTCGAGCGCATCGCGGAGACCTCTCGAGCCTCGCCGCGCATCAGCACCGCCGCGGTGCTCGAAGGCGGAGCCCAGCTCGTCACCCACTGGAACCAGGGGCGCGCGCAGCGGCGCATCGCCGAACGCCGGTGGACCCACGTGGTCGTGCAGGGGCAGAGCCTCGAGCCGATCGACGACCCGACCCGGTTCGAAGACTACGCGCTGCGCTTCGTCGACCTGAGCGTCGCCGCGCACGCCCGGCCGGTGCTCTTCGTCACCTGGGCGCGCGGGCCAGGCAGCCCACCGCGCCGGGTCACCGGCTGGCACCCGCTGATGCAAGATCGCATCAGCGACGCGTACCGCAACGTGGCGCGCCAGCGGCCGCAGAGCCTTCTGGTCTGCATCGGAGAAGCGTTTCGCGCCGCCGTCGAGGAGCACCCCGAGCTGAGGCTCCACGATGCCGACCTCAGCCACCCCACGGTGCATGGCAGCTACCTCGCGGCGTCGACGATGTACGTGGCGTTGACCGGCCGCGAGGTGCCGCCCGAGAGCGAGGTACCCGAGGGAGTGTCGGCCGGCACCGCCGAGCTGCTGCGCGGCCTGGCGCGCGTCGGCTCGAGCTGCGCCGACGTCAGCCTCACCGGCCAGGGCGCGCGGCCCTACGGCTCGGGCTCGCTGCTCGACCCCGGCGAACGGCGGGGCGCTGCCGGGGGCGGCTCGCTCACCGGCAAGCCCTACTGCTCGGTGCTGCTCCACGGCCGCTGCAAGTAGCGCAGGGCGACGCACCGAAAGCAGGCATCAATCTCGAACCCGTACCGCAACGCGCCTAAGGTCAGGCAGCCGAGCCAATGAGCAGCCCTCTGACCCTGCTGGACGAAGAATCGCCGACCCCCGACCCGCTGGCCGGCACCACCATCGGCAGCTGCGGGATCGTGGGAGCCCTGGTGCCCGGCAAGCCGAGCGCCCTGCTCGCCTTCAAGCTCGACCTGGGCGGCGCCAGCGAGGTGGTGCTGCTCCACAAGCTCGACGATGCGGGGCCTGGGCCGGCTTCGATTCTCGCCGACGCCGAGGCCGCCGCCGGCCTGCGCGAGTCGCACCTCGAGCGGGTCTTCGGCGTCGAGACCTCGGAGCAGGGCAACTACTGGGTCACCGAGTACGTACCCGGCGCCACGCTCGACGAGATCCGCGCCGCCTGCAAGCAGAGCGGCACCTCGCTGCCGATGGGCTTCGGCCTGGCCGCGGTCGCCGACGCCGCGCTCGGCCTGCACGAGCTGCACTCCCGCCAGAACCCGCGTGATGCGCTCACTCCGCGCGCGCACGGCCTGATTCGGCCGCAGCACATCGTGGTGACGTTCGGCGGGTCCGCCAAGCTCCTCAACCCGCGCTATCTGAAGATCCCCTCCAAGGTGTCGGCCGACGACGAGTGGTTCACCGGCAACGCCGGGTACCTCGCGCCCGAGGTGATCAACGGCTCCCCGGTCGACGCCCGGGCCGACGTGTTCTCGCTGGCCGTGCTGGTCTACGAGCTGATGACCAACAAGGTGCTCTTCGCGGGCCGCACGCCCCGCGAGCGCGCCGAGGCCACCCTGCGCGGCGCCCAGGTGCCGCCCTCGAAGCTCAACCTCTCGCTGAGCCCTCACGTCGACGACGCGGTGATGCGCGCGCTCTCGCTCGACCCGGGGCAGAGGTACGCCAACGCCGGCGACTTTCACCGCGCCCTCAAGCAGCCGGTCGGGCAGTACATGTGGAAAGAGGCGCAGCGCGCCGAGCTGATGACGCGCCTGTTCTCGACCCGCGCGCGACAGACCCAGGCGCTCGCGGGCCGCATGAAGGAGCACGAGGCGGCCGCGATCACCCGGGCCGCCGATGAGAAGCGCGCCGCCGAGAACGCGCGCATCGCCGCGGCCGAGGCGCAGGCGACGGCGGAGGCAGCCGCGCGGCTCGCCCAGCAGCAGGCCCAGCAGGCGGCCCAGCTCGCCGCGCAGCAGGCAGCCACGGCTGCGAAGGCCCGGGCCGAAGCCTCGGCGGCGGCGGCCAAGGCAGCCGCGCGCAAGCCGCTGCTGCGCATCGCCATCGGCGCCGTGCCCGCCGTGCTGCTCTTGGGCGTCATCGGTTGGTTTGCCCTCAAGAGCCCCCCGCCCCAGCCGCCCGTCGTCGCTCCTCCGCCGGTGCCGGTGGTGGTCGCCCCGCCGCTCGCAACCGATTCGGGCAGCCCCGAGGCAGACGCGGGCTCGAGCGAAGACGCCGGCGTGGCCGAGGCCTCCGATGGCGGCGCTGATGCCTCGCTCGACGGCGGCGCGGCGAAGAAGAAGAAGAAGAAGCCGTCGGGCCCGCCGCTGCCTCCCTGGCTGCGGCGCTAGCTAGACTAGCTAGACCGGCCGCGCCTCGAGCACGCTCACCGTCGGCCCCGGCACCACCCGCGCCAGCCGGAACCCGGCGCCCCCGAGCAGCCGACGCGTCTCTTCGACGCCCCGCTCGCGGCCGCCAGAGCACGCAACCAGCATCTGCACGTCGAGCAACGGGCCGAAGCCGGTGCCCACGTTCGGCTCGGTGATCACCTCGATCACCAGCAGCCGCGCGTCGGAGCTCATCGCCCGGCGCACGTTCTTCAAGATGCGGGTGCACGCCTGATCGCCCCAGTCGTGGAGCACGTTCTTGAGCGAGTACGCGTCGCAGTCGCGCGGCAGCTCGGCGTCGAAGAAGCTGCCGGCCTTGAGCTCGACGCGCTCGATGACGCCGCGCATCGCCAGCAGCTGCCTGGCCGAGGCGATCACCCCTTCGCCGTCGACCAGCACCCCGCGCAGGTGGGGAAAACGCAGCAGCAGCTCGGACATCAGCATGCCGCGGCCTCCGCCCACGTCGCACAGCCGGCTCACCTCGGTGAACGGGTAGAGCGAGGCCACGAAGGGCGCGTCGCCGACGGTGATGCCCATCATCGCGTGGGCGAACATCTCGCGTTCGTCGGGGTGGCTGTCGAACCAGCTCCACACGCTCTGCTGGTGCACGCGATCGAAGGCGCTCTCGCCGTCGCTCAGCGAGCGGTCGAAGTCCCTCCACGCGGCGAGGTTCGAGCCCGAGGTGAAGTAGGTGAGAAACTCGCGCACCCGCATCAGCCGCCCGCCGCGCAGCCCTCGCGACAACCGCGTGTTGGTGAAGCGGCCTTCGGGGTCGACGGCGAAGATGCCCTGCGTCGCCAGCGCGCGCAGCATGCGTTGCATCACGTCGGCGTGGGTGCCCGTCTGCTGGGCGAGCTCGCCTGCGGTCAGCGCGCCGTCGCCGAGCAGATCGGCGATGCGGTGGCGCGCCGCCGCCCCGACCATGGTGGTGATCGCGGTGCCCCACGCGCGATCGAAGACCGCGATCTCTGCGGGCACCACCGCATCGGCGCAGCGCTGGAAGAAGGTGCGCAGCGCCATCGCCAGCTTGATCACGAACGCCGGCAGCGCCGAGGGCAGCGGCACGCTCGGCAGCGACAGCTCGCTCGGCGGAGGCAGCGGCGAGTACGACTCGAGGCTGCGCGCACGGTTCATCGGCGTACCGTAACGTCGGCGGCACGGGCGCCCTTGAACCTGACGACGGGGGGGACGTATCAATGCCCTCACACGCGGTCTCCCTCGGAAGGCCCCCCGGGGCCCCCCCCCCGCCCCCCGCCCCGCCCCCCGCCCCCGCCCCCGCCCCGGCGCCGGGGCGGGGTGGGCTCGGACCTCTCGGGGCACACGCCCGAACCCCGGCGGCCGCCCCGCCCCCCCCCGCCGGCCGCCCGGCCCCCCCCCCCCCCGGCGGGCGCGGTGCCCCGGCCGCCGCACCTTCGGCGGCAGGGCTGGGGCGGCAATCACGCCTGGGGCGGCCTCGGCTGGCCCCAGGGAGGTGGCCGCGCCGCCGACGGCCTTCGTCACCGACGGCTGACAGGAGGAGGAGGTGCCGCCGGCGCGCGGTGGGCCGGCGCCGACACCATTCGGCAGCTGCTCGACGCCCCCCCCCCCCCGCCCCCGCCCGACGTCGCGGCGCTGCTGCTCGGCAAGGGCGTGCGCCTCTTCGATCGCCTCGCTTCGACGCCCGCGGTGCTCGGCACCCCGACGGTGACCGCCGGCGTGGGCGTCACCCACCTGCGGTACCCGGTGCGCAAGGCCTGAGCCGCCGCGCTCACCCCGGCTCGCGCAGCAGGTACTCGCACCAGGGCAGCGACCGCTCGAAGAGACGATGCGCGGGGCGGTGCGAATTCTCGATGCGTCTCGAGCTCGCGGCGCGGCCCCTTCAGCCGGCCTTGGGTTACGGCAGGTCGCTGCCGGCGAGATAGCCGGTGAAGTAGTCGGCCATCAGCCGCTCGTTCACCCGGGCCCTGGTCTTGCCGATGTAGGTGGCCAGGTCGCCGAAGCGCTTCTCCAGCTCGGCGTCGCTCAGGTGCCCCTGCCCGCGGTACTTCTTGCCCACCAGAGGCAGCTTCGCCCGCCAGTCGGTCTCGGAGTAGTTGACCGCGTCGAACACGATGCCGCCCTCGAGGCTGAAGCCCTCGACCACCCGCTCGCGCATGCTCCAGGTCAGGGCCTCGACTCCGAGCGGCGTCGCGCCGTGAAACTGCGCGGTCTCGGTGATGACCCGCTCTGCCTCTCGGCGCGCCTCGAGCGAGAGCGCGACGCGGGGCCGCAGCGTCCTGCCGTCGGTCGACTCCACCGGCACCGCGGCGCTGAACACGAGCCGCCTGGCCAGGTCGTCGCTGGTGTCGAAGAAGGCCAGCTCGTGGAAGTCGAGGCTCCCATCGCCGTCCGCGTCGTACCCCTGGGCGGTGGCGATCGCCGTCTGGAGCTCGAGAAAAGCCCGCGTCGCCTGCGCCGGCGTCAGCGCGGACGAGTCGACGCCCACCCTCACCGTGCGAATCAGGTCGGTCACCTTGAGGTCGGTGCCCGCCCGTACCTTGGCCTCGCGCAGGTCGACGCCCGAGTCGGCGCGCTTCGACGCGCTGAGCACCTGCTCGAAGCGGCTCAGCCGATTCTCGACACTGCTCACCGGGGTCTTCCAGCCTGGCAGCCTGAGGTTCGCCATGCCCTCGTTGTCTTCCCGCACCGCTGCGCACGACCCGGCCTTGAATGGAAACCGCCAGGACATTCAGGGCCCTATCGGGCAGCGACGCGTGCGACCGCCGAGGTCGCGGCCTCGAGCGTTCGTGCGCCGCGGCGACGCCTTTTTTTCAGAATTCGAGAGTGCGCCGGCCAAAGAAACTGCCGCCTTGGCGCCCCGAGAATCGAGGTTGAGGCGTCGCGATCTTTTGAGCTCGAGGGGTTCACTCCGGCAGTCGTTGAGGCAAGGGCTCTGCGACGGCCTGTCGAACGAGGTCATCACCGCGGTGACCACGGGCGCGGCGCTGAGCGCGTGGGCGGTGTACCTCGCCTCGGGCACGCTGCTGGTCGGCGCGGTCACCGCGTTTCCCCTGCTCGCCCAGGGCCTGCAGGTGCCGGCGGCGCAGTGGGTCGACCGGTGGGGCCGCCGGCGCGTGGCCATCATCGGCTTTCTGGTGCGCGGGCTGGCGTACCTGCCGCTGGTGTTCCTGCCGTGGGTGGGGGTCAGCCTGCCCGCCCAGCGCGTGACGCTGATCTGCTCGGCGCTGGTCTCTTCGATCGCCGGCGTGCTCGCCAATACCGCCTGGGCCGCGTGGATGGGAGAGGCCCTGCCCCGCCGCGTGCGCGGCCGCTTCTACGGCGTGCGCTACTCGCTCGCGATGCTCGGCTCGGGCGTGGCGACGCTCTGCGCGGGCCTCACCCTCGACCTGAGCAAGCAGACCATCGGCCTGGGGCCGGCCCTCTCGGGCGTCGCGCTCGCCATCTGCGTCGCGGGCTGCGTCACCACCTGGTCGCTGCTGCGCCAGCCCGAGGTGCGCGGCGCCCCGGCGAAGGCGGCCGCCTACTCGTGGAGCGCGCTCATCGCCCCGCTCTACAACCCCGCCGCGCGCCGGTACCTCGTCTTTCAGGCGCTCTTCAACGCCGCCATCGGCACCTCGGGCGGCTTCGTGGCCATTCACTTCGCCTTGAACCTGGGGCTGGGCTACCGCGTCATCGCGGCGCAGACGCTGCTGGGTATGTTCTGCCGCGTCGCCACCAGCGCGTTCTGGGGCCGCATGGTCGACCGCTTCGGGGCGAGGCCGGTGCTCATCGCGTCGGGCGTGGGCATCTGCATTCTGCCGCTCATTCAGGCCTCGGCGACCCCCGCGGCGTCGTGGCCCATCTGGCTCGAGGCCGTCATCTCGGGCACCGCCTGAGCCGCCAACGCCAACGCGGTGTTCTGCCTGCCCTACCGCCTCGCCCCCGCCGAGCAGCGCACCTCTTACCTGGCGCTCTTCGCCGCCAGCGCCGGGCTGTGCAACGGCCTCGCCGCCATGACCGCCGGTGCCGTCACCTCGGCCCTGCCCCGCGAGGTGATGGTCGGCCAGAACCCGGTCTTCGCGCTGCAGCTGCTCTTCGTCTTCGGCTTTGGCTTGCGCCTCGCCGCGGTGCTCTACGCCCTGCGCGTGGTCGAGCACGGCTCGCACGGCACGCGGGTGCTGCTCGCCCAGCTTCGCGACGACGCGCTGACCAAGGCGCGCGCCGCGGTGCGCCCGCTGGGCCGGCCGCTGCGGTGGGCCCGCGCCCTGGCACGGCCTTGAGGCCGGCTACTGGCACTCGGCCTGGACGAAGGTGAACACGCCCGGGTCGACCCGCTTCAGCGCGGGGCGCGGCACGGTGCAGGTGTAGCCAGAGCCCGCGGGCGGGTGAACCGTCACCGCCGTCGAGCCGGTCGAGACGTTCGGGAAGTACAGCTCGCCGCCGCTCACCCCCGCGGTGCCCGCGTCGGCGAACCGCGGCATGCCCTGCGCGCTGATGGTGAAGGTGCGGTCGTGCGCCAGGGTGATGGAGGCGCCGAACCCGCCGTCGAGCGGCATCGCCGCGTTGAAGTCGACGTCGAGCAGGCCCGCGTCGGGGTTCTCGGTGAGGCTCAGCGCGGTCGCGACCTGGTTGAAGATCGTCACCGAGATGAGGGCGAAGTTCAGCGTGCCCGCGTCGGTCGCGTAGAGCCCGACCTGGGTGCCCTTGTAGCTGGGCGCCGTCGCGCGCACGAAGAGGTCGGTCGCAGCAGGTACGGTGAGCGTGTACTGGCCGGTGCCGTTGGTCGTCGCGCTGAGGGCCGGCGACGCGTCGAGCACCTGCACCGTCGCGTTGCCCAGACCGATGCCGAGCGTGTTCCGCACCGTGCCGCTCAGCACCACCGTGGTCGAGCTGGTGCCACCGCCCGTCGCCGAGCCGCCCGCGGTGCCTCCGGCTGCTCCGCCCGCGGTGCCACCCGCTGCTCCGCCCGCGGTGCCTCCGGCTGCTCCGCCCGCAGCGCCTCCGGCTGCTCCGCCCGCGGTGCCCGAGCCTCCGGCGGTGCCGGCTCCGCCGCCCGTGCCACCTCCGCCGTCGCCACTGCACGCCGCCAGACACCACGCCATCACGCACAGCTGAACCACGCGCTTCATCGTCGAGATCTCCGTTCCAGGTGAGCCCAGAGACGTGCAGGGCGACCTAGACCGGCCAATGTTTTCGAAAAATAGCGATCGCCTGCCCGCTCGCTCGCTCACGACCTTCGCCCTCACCTGCCGCGGCGGGTTGACCCGACCTGTCGACCGCGTATATATCTGCGCCAGATATATCGGAGGTCAACAGCATGTCGGATGCAGGCAAATCACGGGCGCTGTTTCTCGCGCTGCTGGCGCTCGCCGAGGGCCCGAAGCACGGCTACGAGATCTCGAGCTGGGTGAGCGCGAAGTCGGCCGGCTTCTTCACCCTGTCGTTCGGGGCGCTCTACCCGATTCTCCACAAGCTCGAGCAAGACGGCCTGGCCAGGGGCTCTTGGGACAACTCGGGCGGCGCCCGGGCGCGCAAGGTCTACGCGCTGACGGCCAAGGGCAAGAAGGCGCTCGCCGACGAGCGCTCGAGCTACCGCGAGCTGGCGCTCGCCTTCGACCGGCTGCTCGGGGAGAGCAAAGGGTGACTTTCGACGACGTCCTCGGCGAGCTCGAGTCGCGGGTCGATCTCCCGTACCCCGAGCGCGCGCTGGTGATCGACGAGCTGGCCGGCGAGCTCGACGCCGCCTACTGCGCCGCCCGCGACCAGGGCCTCGACGAGCCGGCCGCGCGTGAGGCCGCCCTGAAGGCCCTCGCGCTCGACGCTTCGGCCATCGCCACCCTCGAGGCCGTACACCTGCCGGCGGTGCGGCGCGCCCTCGCTCGCCTGCCCGCTCCACTGCGCGGCTGGGTCGACTCCCTCGCCGCTGCCGCCCCGCTCTTCGGCTTCATTCTCTACACGTTTTACGAGGTGCCCTTGCTGACGTTCTTCCGTGAAGGCGGGCTCGCCGTCTGGCTGCTCCTCGCGCTGGGAGGCCTGGCGGTGCTGCTCGAGCTGCACCGCGCCGTGGTGTGGCTGGTGCTGCGCGACCACTCTGCCGCTTCGCTCAGGCGCGACACCTCTACCCCGCTCTACCTGGCGGCGGCCGCCCTGCTGGTCGGGCTGCAGGGCGCGGCGCTCGGCTACTACGTCATTCTCGGCCTGTGGGCCGAGGGTCGTCTCGAGGGCGTGCGGCTCAAAGAAGCCCTGCGCGAGCCGCTGCCCAACGTGGTGGTGGCCACCACCATCGCCGCGCTGGTCGTGCTGCTCCACGGCGTCATCAAGGCGGCCCTGCGCGCCCTGCGCGTGCCTCAACCCCCCAAGGAGCCTCGAACGTGATCTCTGCCATTCTGCTGTGCCTCGGCGCGCTGCCTGAAGGTGACCAAGCCCTCGTCGACGCCTGGGCGAAGAAGACCATGACGGCCTGCCACGCTCCGGGGCTGGCGGTCTCGGTGGTTCGGCGCGGCGCTCCAGCGCTGGCCCGGGGCTATGGCTTCGCCGACCTCGACGCGAAGCTGCCCGTCGACCCCGAGCGCACCCGCTTCGCCATCGCCTCGGTCACCAAGAGCATCACCGCCACCGCCGTGATGCTGGCCGTCGACGAGCACAAGCTCGAGCTGAACGCCGACGTCAACGCGTACCTCGAGGGGTTCGAGGTGCCGCCCGTCACGCTGCACCAGCTGCTCACCCACACCTCGGGCTTCGACGACAGCCTGCTCGGCGCCGCCGCCCTGACGCCGAACGACATCGTCCCGCTGGGGCGCTTTCTCGCGGCTCACGTACCGCAGCGCGTCGCCCCGGCGGGAACCCTGTGGAGCTACAGCAACCGCAACTACTCGCTCGCCGGCCACCTGCTCGAGCGCGCGTACGGCCTCACCTACGCCCAGTTCGTCGAGCAGCGCATTTTCGCGCCGCTGCAGATGCAGCACAGCGCCTTCGCCGCCCCCGCCGACCCGGCCGAGCTCGCCAGGGCGTACGACGTGACCGGGTCGGGCGCCACCGCGAGCCCCCTGTGGCCGTGGACGCACGACGTGCCCGCCGGCGGCATGAGCTCGACCGCGGGCGACATGGCGCGCTTCGTCGCCGCTCACCTGGGCGAGGGGCCGCTGCCCGAGCACGCGCTCGCCGCCACCCACCCGGTCGAGCACCGCTTCCACCCGGGGCTGCCCGGCATGACCTACGCCTTCATGGAGGAGCAGTACGGCGGCCGGCGCGCCCTCATGCACGACGGCAACATGGGCGCCTTCGGCGCGCTCATCTACCTGGTGCCGGAGCTCGGGCTCGGCGTCTTCGCCGCGGTCAACGGTGGCGGTGAAGCGTGCGACCTCGTCTCGCTCGCCCATACGCTGGTCGGTGAGCCGGCACCTCGCGCCCAGCCGCCTGCCGTCGCTTCACGCCACGACGCGTGGCGCAGCCTCGAGGGCACCTACCGCTCGAGCCGCTACCCCCACGCCACGTTCGAGAAGGCGAGCGTGGTGCTCGGCCTCACCCGGGAGATCGACGTGCGCGCCCAGCCCGACGGCACGCTTCAGGTCGGCCGCGGCCGGTACGTCGAGGTCGCCCCGCTGTTGTTCCAGCGCGTCGACGGTGAGGGCCTGGTCGCCTTCAGCGACGGGGCGCTCTCGAACGGCATGGCGACCACCTACCAGCGGGTGCCGTGGCACGGCGCGCTCGGCGTTCATCGCCTGGTGCTGGTCGCCAGCGTCGCCGTCTTCCTTGCGGTGGCCCTGGTGGTGCCCCTCGCTGCGCTGTGGAGACGTTGGCGCCGCCGCGCTCCCGCCGAGCCACTGGTGCGCCGCGCGCGACTGTGGTCGTGGCTGCTGGCCACCGGGAGCCTGCTGTTTCTCGCGGGGCTGGCCTCGCCGTTCTTCGGCAAGCTCGGCCCGTACTGGCTGCTCTACGAGCTCCCCGCCTCGGTGAAGGCGGTCTTCGCGCTGCCGTTCGCGCTCGCCGTCGGCGCCGTGGCGACCGTCTTCGCCGCGCTCGCGACCTGGAAGCGAGGGGCCGGCACCCGCGCCGGCCGCGTGGCCTACTCGTTCACCGGTCTCGCCGGCGTGGGCTTCGTCTCGTTTCTCGCCTACTGGAACCTGCTCGGCTTCCGCTTCTGAGCCGGTTCGAGCACGCCGACGCGCGACTTCACCGAAGGGCCTTCGGCCACCGCGCCCCTCAGGGTACCGGGCACCAGCTCCACCCCGCCCAGGTGGTCGAGCTCTGCCCGACCTGGTACCGCATGTAGCGGTCGGTCGAGTTGAGCTGGTCGATGACCTTGAGGTAGCCGTACCGCAGCCGCTGCGGGCGATAGCGCCCGTACTTGCGGCCGAGGTCTGCCCAGCCCGTCCACGCGGTGCCGGCGCGACCGCGCGAGTGGTAGATGTGCGTGAACGCAGTGACGAAGATCTCGAGCGTGCCGTTGGTGTTGATCATCGGGCGCACCGGGCCGTAGTCGACGTAGCCGCCGAGGTTCTGCCAGCCGCTCCACGCGGCGTTGGTGCCGCGCGCCAGCTGGTACTTGTGAAAGACCGCGCCGCCGACGCCGCGCACGAACACCGAGATGCGGCCGTCGTAGTTCTTGATCGCGACCGGCTTGTTGGTGACCACGCCGCCCAGCGACCTCCAGCCCAGCCACCGGCCGGCCCACCGGTTCTCCCAGACCGCGCCGTCGCTGCCGCGTACGAACACGTGCTGGCTGTTGCTCGAGTCCGACGTCACCGAGGGCCCGCGCTCGGCGTAGCCGCCCAGGTACACCCACGCGCCCCAGCGGCCAGCCTGCAGGTTGCGGTACCAGATCGCCCCCGACGAGGCCCGCGCGTACTGCTGCTGCATCTTGCCCGCGGTGTAGAACCGGCTCTCGTCTGGGTCATTGCCGTCGCAGTCACCGAGGAAGTACCAGGTGAATGCCTCGCACTGCTGGCCGGTCGACGGGTCGGTCTCGGTGAAGAGCAGACACGTCCACGCGGGCTGGCCGTGCATCGGCGTACCGTTGGGGCACAAGATCTCGGCGCCGTCGGCGCAGACGTCGAGGTGGGGGCAGCGCACGTTGGCGCTCAGCCCCGTCGCCACCGCCGCGCTGGCGGTGGGGTTCGACGCCAGGCCCTGCGGCTCGTCGGCCGCCGGCAGCGTGTCGATCTCTTCGAGCCCGCTCGCGAGCGTCGACGTGCTCGCCGCCGGCATCGGCATCACCGCGCCCTCGACCGGCTCGGGCATCGTCTCGGTGCCGCTCGCCGCGGGCATGGGCAGCGCGTCGGGCTCGAGCGCCCCCATCGCCTCGTCGAGCGCGGGGCTCGGTGCGTCGGCTTCGGGCTCGGGGTTGCCGCAGCCCGCGAGCAGCGCGGCGGCGACGGTCAGCTTCAGCACCAGGGGGCTCTTCATGGGCCGTGAGAGTCCCCGCCCGTGCCGATCGTCCAACGCGGTGCGCCGCAACCCTGCGCGTGATCGGGGCCGGGCCCCGCCGTTTGCTATCGTCTCGCTGAAGCCTGCGCCGGTGAGGGAAGCGAGCACGCCGTGAAGCTACGAATCGCGCTGGGGTTGTTCTCGTTGGCCGCGGCCGGGTGTGGCAGCGCGCTCAAGAATTATCGCGCCGTCGATCGCGAGTGCTACACGACCAGCAGCTGCCTTCACGGCCACCCGGTCTGCGAGTGGAACGATGACCGCAAGTGCCAGGTCTGCACCTGCGTCGACAACCTGGCGGGCTCCGACCCGGGGAGAAGCCGGCCCAGGTGAGTCACACCGCCGTCGAGTGCACGCGCTGGCTGACCGCGCCAGCGAGGTAGCGATCGAGCACCGCGGCCACGTTGCGCAGCAACAGCCGGCCGGTCTCGGTGACGCGCACCTTCGAGCCCTCGCGCACCACCAGCCCGTCGGCGGCGAGCTGCGCCAGCCCCTCGGGCTCGGCGTCGCCGACGTCGGCTTCGAGCTGGCAGAACAGCCGCGCGATCTGCTGCCCGCGCAGCGCGTCGTCGGCAGACAACCTCCACCCCCGCACCGCCGGCAGCTGGCCCGCCTCGAGGCGCGCCGCCCAGTCGTGCACCTCGCGCGCGTTCTGCACGAAGGCGCCGCCGACCTCGGAGATCGCCGACGGGCCGAACGCGACCACCTCGCTCTCGGCGCAGGTGGTGTAGCCCATGAAGTTGCGCCTCAAGGTGCCCTCGTCGCGCGCGCGAAACAGCTCGTCGGTGGTCAGCGCGAAGTGATCGAGGCCGATCGCTCGCCAGCCTGCCACGGTCAGCCGCTCGAGGCTTCGGGTGAACAGCGCGAGGCGCTCGGCCGCGCCCGGCAGCTCTTTCGCGTCGATCATGCGCTGGTGCCGCTTGAGCGACGGCATGTGCGCGTAGCCGAACAGCGCCACGCGCTCGGGGCGCAGCGAGATCACCTGGTCGAGGGTGCGCTCGAAGCGCTCGACGGTCTGCAGCGGCAGGCCGTACATCAGGTCGACGTTGATGCTCTGAAAGCCCAGCTCGCGCGCGGCGTGAATCAGCGCCGCGGTCTGCGCATAGGGCTGCGGCCGGTTCACCCGCTGCTGCACCTCGGGGTCGAAGTCCTGCACGCCCATGCTGAGCCGCGTGAAGCCCAGGCCGGCGAGCGTGCGCAGCTGCTCCACCGACGTCACCGGCGGGTGCACCTCGATGCTGGTCTCTGCCCCGGGCTCGAATTGGAAGCGGCTGCGCAGCACCGCCAGCACCCGCTCGAGCTGCCCCGGGTCGAGGTACGTCGGCGTGCCGCCGCCCAGGTGCAGCTGCACCACCCGGCCCGGCTCACCCATCGCGTCGGCGACCATCGCCACCTCGCGCTCGAGCGCGTTCAGCCACCGCTCGACCAGCGGCTGGCTGCGGGTCACCACCATGTTGCAGCCGCAGTAGAAGCAGAGCTTTCGGCAGAACGGCACGTGCACGTAGAGCGAGAGCGGCCGGCGCGCGCCCCGCGCGTAGGCCTCGCGACCGAACGCCGCGTCGACGTCGCCCCACACGTTCGCCGGCGGGTAGCTGGTGTACCGGGGAACCGGCACGCTGCCGTACCGCGCGAGCAGCTCGTTCGAGATGGAGACCATGGGGCGCCACCCGTTGCACGCGCTGCGCCTGCGCGCGGCCCGGTGGAAGGCGCAAACCCTGCGCGGCGACCCCCGGCGGTGCCGCGCCACGCAAGACCTGCGCGTGGAGCATCGGTTAGGTTCGACCCGAATGAGCTCTCTCCAGCGCAAGGGCAAAGGTCGGCCGTTGGTGTTGCTGCACGAGGGGGTCGGGCCCGAGGTGGTCGACGCCCTCGCCGGCAGCTTCGAGGTGCTGGCGTGGGCGGCAGACGGGCTGACCGAACCGTCGCTGCGCTCGACGCTCTCTGCGCTGCGCATCGAGCGGCCGCTGCTGGTCGGGGTGGGGCCGCGCGCGGTCGCGCTGGCCTGTGAGCTGGCCCGCCATCGCATGCCGCGGGGCGTGGTGCTGACCGCTGCGCCAGCCCAGCCGCTCACCGCCCCGGTGCTTCAGGTCGAGGCGCTCGACGCGGCCGCGCTCGCCGCGTTCGACGCCCCGCTCGCGTAGCGGGCTACTGAACCCGAATGGTGTAGTCGCCGATGTTGGCCGGGTTCTGCGCCTGGGTGCGCAGGTAGTACGTGCCGCTGGTGGTCGGCGTGAAGGTCTTCGGCGCGAGCCCCGTGCTTCCTCCCGTCGGGGAGCTCATACCGTCGGCCATCAGCACCGTGATGTAGATGTAGCCCGGCGAAGGCAGCCCGCTCGCCGAGAGGGTGTACGTGGTGCCCGAGGTCAGCGTGACGGCGTACCAGTCTTCGTCGCCGTTGTACTCGTAGCGGGCGCTGCGCGGCACGCCGACGCTGAGCACCGGAGCGCCGGCCGAGCCGTTCGGCGCGTCGTCGACGCCCTCGCTCAACATCACGCTCCAGGCGCCGGTGCTGCTGTTGCCGGCCGAGAAGGCGGCGGTATAGGTGCCGCTGCTGCCCGCGACGAAGCTCACTCCGGCTGCGTTGCCGCGCACCGTGCCCGAGCCATCGCGAACGGTGATGTTGAAGCCCGTCGGCAGCGTGATGGGGTTCAGGTTGTACCAGCGGCCGGCGACGACGGTGAACGCGACCACGTCGACGTCGCCCGCGTACTGAAGGCTGCCGTTGAGCGTGCCAGCGGCCACGGCGACGGCGCCCGCGCCGGTGTTCGGGAAGTCGTCGGCGCCGACGTCGGCGATCTGAAACTGGTACGTGCCCGTCGTCGAGCCGGTGCCCGAGAAGTCGGCCGTCCACGTCTCGGCGGTCGGCACGTAGAACACCAGGGTGGTGGTGCCCGCGGTCGGCGAGCCGCTGAACGTCACCTGGTTCAGCGCGTTGCGCAGCGTCACCTGGCAGAGGTTCGAGCCCGAGGCGTTGCAGGTCAGGCGGTGCACGTGGTTCGCGACGGCGCTGAACGAGACCGCGTCATGGTCCATCGGCACTTCGATGGCGCCGTTGTAGCCGGTGCCGAGCACCACCGGCGCCGCGGTGATCGAGCTGTCGGGCCAGTCGTCGGGGCCGCGATCGGCGACCACCAGCGTGTACCCGCCGAGGTAGCTCGCCGCGTACGAGCGCACCTCGATGGTGTAGCTGCCCGTGCTGGCGGCCTCGAAGCCGAGCGAGCCACCGCCGATGGCTCCCACCGATGCGACCAGGCCGCCGTTGCCGTCGCGCACCGTGAGGCCGCAGGTGTAGGCGCTGCCGGTGGGCGAGCAGTCGACCTGGTAGAGGTGCCCGATGATCCCCGCGACGCGAAACACGTCGACGTCGCCGCTGTACTGAATGTTGCCCGCCACCTGGGCGCCCAGCGTGAGCGGGGTCGCGCCGGTGCCTACGTCCGAGTGATCGTCGGGGCCCGAGTCCGACAGCGTCAGCGCGTAGCTGCCGGTGCCGCGCCCGCCCGAGCCGGTGACCGCGAAGCGCCACACCCCGCCGGTCGACTTGAAGCCGATGTTGTTGACGTCGGAGAAGATGGCGTTGCCGCTCGGGTCCTGCACGTTGAAGGCGCACGCGGTGGAGTCTCCGGTGCAGCTCAGCCGGTACGTGCTCGAGACGGTCGAGAAGCTGAACCAGTCGAGGTCGCCCTGGTAGCTCACCACGCCCGGGGTGGCCACCCCGGCGGTCAACGCGACCGCGCTCGCGGGCAGGTCGGAGAAGTCGTCGGCCGGCATCTCGGTGACGCTCAGCGCGTAGTCGAGTGGCACGTTCGCGCTGACGTCGGCGGTGTACGTGCCCGCGACGGCGGCTTTGATGAGCACGTCGCGCGACGGGTATGGCGAGTAGCCGGGCACGCCGACCGTGGCGCCCGAGGGGTCTTTCACCGTCGCCTGGCACTGCGCGAGGGGTGTGGCGGCACAGCTGACCCGGTAGATCTTCCCCGCCACCGCGCTGAAGCCGAACACGTCGTGGTCGCCATAGAGCTCGAGGCGGCCGTTGGTCGCGGCCGCGCCGACGGTGAGCATGCTCGGGCTGGTGGTGCTCATGCCGAAGTCGTCGGGCCCGAGGTCTTGCAGCGTGAAGGTGTACGGCCCCGAGCTCGAGTAGTTGTACGACGAGATGCTGACGCTCCAGGTCTCGGCGGCGGTGGGCACGGCGCCGATGGTGGTGATGCTCGAGTAGCTGCTGTTCTGCTGCGCGACCACGGTGCCCGAGGCGTCGCGCATCGAGCTCATGCAGCCGTAGACGCTGCTGCCGCTGTTCGACGTGCAGTTGAGCCGGTAGATGCGGCCCGCGACGACCGGGAAGGTGAAGACGTCGACGTCTCCGCCGCGCTCGTGGTTGCCGTTCGCCGGCGTCGCGCTGAGCGTGGCGGGGTCGGCGTCGGCGAGGGTGTCGCCATGGTCGTCGACGCCGAGGTCGTACGCGTTGAGCGAGTACGTGCCGGTGGTCGCCGCGCTGCGCGCCTTCACCTTGAGCGCCCAGTTGCCGTTCACCTTGGCGCGGGCGGTGAGCGACTGGCTCGCGATGAGGGTGTTGTCGAGCGTCTTCTTCACGGTGGTGCCGTCGAGGTCGAGCACGTCGCAGACCATCGAGGCCGGCAGCGAGTTGATGGTGAAGCCGTAGGCGTGGCCGGCGTACGCGGTGACCTTCGCGACGTCTTCATCGCCCGCGTACTGCAGGGCGCCCGACATGCCCGTGTTGGTGATGACGGTCGCGGCCGCGACCACGTTCACGTAGTCGTCGAAGCCGGCGTCGCGCACGGTGAGCACGTACGGGCCGGTGTCGGTGCCGACGGTCGCCGAGATGCGCGCGAAGGCGAGGCTGTTCGGCACCGCGACGATGAACGAGGGGTTCATCGCGCCGGTGTGGTCGGCGCCGATGGCGGTGTATGCGTCGGCGTCGAACACGTCGACGGCGAGGGGAACGCTCGAGCCCGTCACCTCGAGCTTGAGCAGCTGCCGGGGGGCCGCGGGCGCGTGCACCCAGTCGACGTCTGAGGGGGTGAGCGTGTGGCTCATCGGCGCCGAGTAGAGCGTCGACGTGCTCGCGCACTCGTCGGGCTCGAAGGCGTCGTCGGTGGGCAGCGCGTGCGGCGCCGCGGTGCACGCGCCGGCGTTGATGGGCATGCAGCTGCCGCCGGGGTCGAGCGCGAAGCCGGGGTTGCAGAGGCACGAGGCGCCGCCGTCGACCACGTAGCAGACGTTGCGGCTGGGCTCGGTGCACGGCCCGCGCGAGCAGGCATCGAGCATCACGCAGCCCGAGCCGAAGTCGGCGGTGCCCGGCGGGCAGCTGCAGGTCGCGACGCCGTTCGAGTCGGTGCAGCTCTTGCCCGTCGCGGCGCAGGGGTTGTTGGCGCAGGCGCCGGTCTGCGAGCCACCGCCGCTGCCGCCAGCCTGGGCGCCGCCGCCGCCTTGGGCGCTGCCGCCCCCACTTCCGCCGCCGGTGCCGGCGTTGGGCACACAGCTCAGGCCTTCGGCATGAAGGCCGACCTCGCACACGCACTCCGCGACGCCGGCGTGGGTGGCGCAGTGGCCGGCGCCACATTCCACACCTTCGCAGGCATCTTCAGTCGGGGGAGTCGAGCACGCAGCGAGGAGGACCCAGATCAGGTGTCGGCGCACCTTCTGAAGACGCGCGAGAGGCCGGCGGTGGATCGGCGCCGCGCTCTCAATCGGTGCGGTGGTCGGCCCAGAAGACGAGGTCCTGCCAGGTCGTCCCGTCTTTGAACTGAACGTTGAGGGTGATCTTCACCCGATCGGGGCCACCCGGAGCTCCGGCGGTGCGCTCGAGCACCATCGAACCACCGAGCACACAGACCGAGTTGGTGGCGCTCGCCGCGCTCCACGACCAGAAGTTCGCGCGCGCCAGCCACGAGGTCGAGACGGTCACCGGGCTGATGTTGGGGTTGCTGTCTGAGCACTGACCGCCGCTGGTGGTCGTGTTCTGTAGAGAAACGCTGAGCGGTTGGCCGATCTGCAGCTGGAAGGCCGGGCCGTACCACGCACCCCGCGCGGAGATGAGCAGCGACTCGCCCTGCCCCACCAGCGCGGCGTTGGCGCCCGTCCACCCGTCGGCGCTGCCCTGCGAGAGGTTGGTGATGGCGATGCGCATGTCCGTGACGTCGGTCACCTTGTCGCGAAAATAGCTGACCTTGTGCGTGCTCGCGGCCGAGGTGAACGCCTGCAGGCCGGCGCTCCCGGCAGCGACGCGGCACTTGCCGGCGGTGAACACCAGCCCGGTGTCACAGACCGAAGCTCCGTCGACCTGACACGTACCGGCGCTGCCGAGGGTGCCGGTGCCGCATACGGTCGAGAGGTTCGGCTGACAGACGTTGCCCACCCGGGTGGTTCCCGTGCCGCAGGCCAGCGTGCTCACGCACTGGGTGCCGTTGTTCGCGGGCGAGGTGCCGGTGCCGCAGATCGACGAGAGCAGTGGCACGCACTGGTTGTTGGAGAGCGTCGTGCCGGTCGCGCACTGAACGCCGCCGACCGCCACGCACTGCGCACCCTGCTGCTGGGTGCCGCTGCCGCAGGTGAGCGGGCTCGACGTGCCGATGCACGCGCTGCCCTGCCTGACGGTGTTCGCACCGCACGTCAGGGGGTCGGCGACGATGCACGCGGTGCCGTCGAGGCGGGTGCCCGCGCCGCAGGTCGTGCCGGCGGGTGTGGCGGTGCACTGGGTGTCGCCGACGCGGGTGCCCTCGCCACAGAGCTGCGGCAGGTCGGGTACGCACGCGTCACCCGAACGAACGGTGCCCGCGGCACACGACGGCGCGACGGCGTCAGCACGACACTCTCCATCGGTGAGCACCGTGCCGTCACCGCAGCGGGTGGAGGGCGCGGTGCAAGCAGAGCAGCCGAGAAACGTGACCAGCAGCGACAGTCGAATCGAGCTCATGGCGGGCGGGACCTTCTGTTCCCTCGAAGTGGGCGAAATGCCTCGTGCCCAGCGATTGTGGGCAGCCGGCGGTTCCGTCACCTGAGACCGTCGATTCGCCGAAGATGACCCGTAGAATCGAGAGGAGCCGATGCGCCTGGCCCTACGCCTTGGCCACCGGCGCGAGGCGCAGGCGCAGCCGGTCGTGCAGCACGTCGAGCAGCGGCCGCGCCACGTAGTGGCAGGTCGGGCAGAACGCGAGCGCCTGGCCGTCGGTCACCTTGAGGTGAACGTCGCCCTTGCAGACCACGCAAGAGGAGGGAACCGTCGTCTCTTGAGCTTTGAGCACCATGTCTCATCGGTAACTCAGCTCGGCCGGTGCGCCACCTGCCCGAACGGCCCACTACGCGGCCGCCTCGTGCGCTGGCGAAACACCGCGACTGCCTCGGACCAATTCCTGCACCGCTGGCTCCCACCGCCATGAAAGCGACTCGAACGCGGTTGAATGGCCTCGGCAGCATCGAGCAGGAAAGGAGAGAGAGATGTGGCAGGTCTTCGCGCTGATCGCCGTGAGCACGCTCCCTGAGAGGCAACTCCCTCGCCGGGTCGAGAAGACTCAACTCGAGCGCAAAGACGGCAGCGACGTGATTGCGGCCCTGCCGGAGCTGCGGCGAGCGCCCGAGCAGGGCTGTTGGAAGCAGGCCGAGCTGTCGGGGTTCAATCTGAGCCCGGCGAGCTTCGCGAGCGACGGCACCCGCCAGGGCCCATGGAGCGTCTCGCCGCGCCCCACCGGCGCCGGGGTGAAGTTCAGCGTGTCGATCGTGAAGCAAGGGCCGGCGGGTGTGACCGTCGCCGTGAAAGACTCCCACGGGGTCGAAGCCGGCAGGTTCTCGACGACGAACGACGCTCCGGTGGACGCCGTCGAGGTCTCTCCCGACGGCAAGCTGGTCCTCTATTTCGTGTCGGTCACCTGGGGCGACATCGCGCGCTACCATCTCTGGGTCCAGCGACGGGGCTCGGCCCCCGAGAAGCTCGGCCAAGACCCGGTGGCCTTCGTCTCGCTGAGCCCCGACCTCCGCTACGCGCTGCTCGAGGGCAATGAGCTCGTCGACCTCGCGAGGTGGACCTCGACCCACCTCGAGAACATGCCCGAAGGCCAGCTGGAGCCGGTGGCGTGGTCATGCGACGGGAGAGCGCTCGTCGTCGTGTCGACGGAGAGCTGGCTCGAGCCCGCCTGGGCCGTGAAGTGGAAGGTCAGCGACCTCACGCGGTCGAGACCCCGCGCCAGGTGAGCGTGGCCGCGGCTACCACGACTCAAGGCAGCAGCCGCGCCGCGCGGCACTCATCGGCGAGCTCGGGCGAGAGCGGAGGCGTGCCCTTCGCAGTCGCGGCGACCGCGGCGAGCAGCTGCTCGCGAACCCACCGGTGTCCGCAGCTGAGCGGGTGCACCGGGCCGCACTGCGACCTCGCCGTCTCGAAGGCCTTGCACGAGGCCAGCGCAGCGAGTTGACCGCTCTTGGCGAAGGCCATCATCTCGGCGGAGCACTCGCCAGCGCACGACGGCAGCTGCGAGCAGTGACTGGCGATGAGCCCGTCACGCAGGCTTGGAATCGTATGGCGAATGACGGTGCACGCCCCCATCAAGGTATCGAGGTCGGCGCCGACGATGGGCGGCCGCACGGCCGAGGGCACCGTCTGGGGCACGCGCGCGTCGAGGCTCTGAAACTCGGCCGCCGCGACCGACTTGAACAGCTTGCGCCACTTCGCGACGTCCTTGTCGGAGCCGAAGCAGCCTTCGGGAGGAGCCTTGATCGCATCGTCGACCCGAATCGCGACGCGCTCGACCCCGGCTTCCCGCAGCGTCGCCATCAAGTCGTCGACCCACGCGTCGGGAGTCGACCTTCGCTTGACGACGACGAAGAGCGCGGCAGGCGCGAAGCCGTCGGGGAAGGCGCGCTTCACCTCGGCCAGCCGGGCGCTCAGGTCTTCCCACCCGGCCGGCGAGAGCACCGCGTTCGGGCTGGCGAGAAAAAAGCCGTCGGTGTCCATCACGAGGCCGAGCCTGAACGGGCTCTGCAGCTCAGGGTCCGGCTTGGGCGAAGGCGTCGGCTTGCAGTCGACCGGCTTCGGCACCGGCACCTGGAGCAGAAAGCCGTCGTAGCGACAGGCCTGCGCCTGCTTCGGCAGCTTCCAGGCCGCGACCTTCTGACGCAGGCACGATTCTTCATCGGGCGAGAGGGGCTCGCCGTCGAACGTGACCCCATCGACCTGGCCGCTCGCCGCGAGCGTCAGGTCGAGGTGCACGTAGCTCGCTTTCTTCACCCGCTTTCGAGACGGCAGACAGGTCTGCCCGTCGCGTTCGACCTTCTTCGAAGCGGCCAACAGCGGCGCCTGCGGACATTGCGGCAAGGCCGGGGCTCCACCGTCGACCTGGGCAGCCGCGCGGCCCGTCGAGCCGACGAGGAGCGCGACGAGGAGCACGCGAAGAGGTCGGTCGATGGGCACCCGCGGTTTGTAGCCGAACGACGCTGGCGGGTCAGCCGCAGCGAAACGGCTGGCGCGTCTCTGCCAGCACCGTTCTCTTGCACACGCCTGCGTCCCCTCGGGTAGAGCACGCATCATGAACGTCGCCCGTCGCGTCGTGCTGGGCACAGTGCTCGGGCTGCTCGCTGCGGCGTGCACCGGGTCGGCGGGTGCTGACGGCGGCAGCGGCGGCACGGGCGGCGGCGGCGGCGGCGGCCTGGGTGGCGGCAACGGGGGCGGTTGCTCAGCCGGCGCCGGGTGCGAAGCCAACGCGAGCTGTGACCTCACCAGCCACACCTGCAGGTGCAACGCCGGCTACCACCTCTGCGCCGGGCAGTGCGTGTCTGACGACTCTGCCTTGACCTGTGGAGCTGCGTGCGCCCCCTGCCCGACCGACCCGAATGGAAGCGCGGGCTGCGACGCGGGCCGCTGCGTGCTCACCTGTAGCGCGGGCCACGCGAGCTGCGGCGGCGCGTGCTGTGGGGCGGCTCAAGTCTGCGGCGTCGGCGACGCCTGCCGCGCAGAGGGCTGGAGCACGATGGCGAGCGGCACCACGAACGGGCTCAAGGGAGTGTCGGGCAGCGGACCGAACGACGTCTGGGCGGTCGGCGAGTCGGGCACCATCATTCATTGGAATGGCAGCGCCTGGGCCGCCGCCACCAGCGGCACCACGACCACGCTCAACGACGTGTGGAGCAGCGGCCCGAACGACGCCTGGGCGGTGGGCTTCTCGGGCACGGTGCTCCATTGGGACGGCAGCGCCTGGGCCCCGAGCCCGAGCGGGGTGCCGAACCTCCTCTACCGCGTGTGGGGAAGTGGGCCGAGCGACGTCTGGGTCGTCGGCGCTGCCGGGCTCATCCTCCACTGGAACGGCACCGCCTGGAGCCCGGTGTCGAGCGGCACCCCGAACCACCTCTACGGCATCTGGGGCAGCGGACCCCGCGAGGTCTGGGCGGTCGGCTACGCAGGCACCTTCGTTCACTGGAACGGCACCGCCTGGCGCACGATTCCCACCGGCACCACCTTCACCCTCGACAGCATCGGCGGCAGCGGGCCGAACGACCTGTGGGTCGTCGGCCCCTTCGGGAGTCGCCTTTCATTGGAGCGGCACCGCCTGGACCTCTGCACCGAGCGGCACCGGCTACTGGCTGCAGGGGGTGTGGAGCAACGGCACCGACGACGTCTGGGCCGCGGGCGCAATCGGCACCCTGGGCCGAATCGATCACTGGAATGGCACGAGCTGGAGCACCCAGATGATCGGGACCACCCAGTGGCTCAGAGCCCTCTGGGGCACCGGTAAGAACGATGTCTGGGCGGTCGGCGACAACGGCACCGTCATGCGCGGGCCGTAGCGCGGGTGAGGTTCGCTGCTTCGTCACCGTCGTGAGCTTGAACGTCGCGTCCGCGGCGGCGCTGGCGCGGCCCCGCGGCGTCCGCTGGCGCGAAGCAGCGACCCCGAGCGCGCCCCGGCCACCACGGTGCGCACTGCGACGTCGAGCAGGTCGGCCTTCAGCCCGCCTGCGGCCTTTGCGTTCCACGCGTCGACGACCGCGCTGAGCATGCCCAGCAAGAGCCGCTCGTCGGTGCCGCTCGGCAGCTCGCCGCGCGAGATCGCCCGCGTGACCATCGCGTACCACTCGCCGCTGCGCTCCTTCACGTCAGCGCCGATGGCGGCGCTCACCTCGGGGTCGTGCTTCTCGGCGAGCAGCCGCGCCCACGCGCGCCCCTCGACACGGTCCTTGAAGGTCACCTTCCGCCTGAAGGCCTCGCAGAGGTCTCGCTCGAGCGAGCCGGTGTCGGGCAGCGGCACGTCGTGCACGAAGCGGCGCAGCCACTGCACGGCCGCACCCACCAGCTGCTGCTTGTCGGGCCAGCGCCGGTAGATGGTCGTCTTGTTGACCCGGGCCGCCGCGGCCACCGCCTCCATGCGAAACGACCGGTAGCCCGACTCGCCGAGCTCGGCGACCGTGGCCGCCATCACCTGCTGCACCACGCGCTCGCTGCGCCCGCCGAGCACGCCCTGGGTACGACGCGTCTGCCTTCGCTCGGCCATGTGCACGGCAGCACTTAGCAGATGGCAATTGCGAGCTGCCATCTCAACTCACCACCCGCTAGGTTGCCACTGGGCAACATCGAGTTGCCTTTTCGGAGATCCCCCAATGGCCTGGCCCTACCTCCCCGCGTACTTCTTCGCCGGCGTCTTCTTCGCGAACTTCGTCCCCCACTTCGTCTCGGGGGTGCAGGGGCGCACGTTTCCGACTCCCTTCGCGTCGCCTCCGTTTCGAGGGCCGTCACCGCCGCGGGTGAACGTGCTCTACGGGCTGGGCAACCTCGCCGTCGCCTACGCGCTGCTCTCGCTCGTCGGAGACTTCGAGCCACGCAGCGCGCTGCACGCGGGCGCGTTCGGGCTCGGCCTCGCCGCGTGGTCGCTGCTCATCACGCGCTCGCTGGCGCGCATCAAGTGGGGTCAGGCCTGAGCGCGTTCGCGCACGACAGCCGCGAGCTCGCCGAGGCGTACGACCGGGTCAGCGAGCTGCAGCTCGAGTCAGGCCAGCGGCTGGTCGAGCGCCTCGGGCTGCGCGAGGGCGACCGCGTGCTCGACGTCGGTTGCGGCACCGGCCGCTTGACGCAGTGGCTCGCCGAGCGCGTCGGGCCGACCGGCGCAGTGACGGGCATCGACCCCGTCGAAGAGCGCCTCGAGGTCGCGCGATCGCGCGGCGGTGCGGTGCACTTCGCCGCCGGTCGAGCCGAAGCGCTCGAGGCCTTCGAAGACCAGACCTTCGACGCGGTCTGCATGTCCTCGGTTCTTCACTGGGTCGACGAAAAGGCGAAGGCGCTGGCCGAGGTGCGCCGGGTACTGCGCGCTGGCGGGCGCCTCGGAGTGACGACCTCGCCGCGCGAGCTCGCCAGGGCCGGAACGCTGCGCCGCGTGCTCGAGCCGCTGCTGGCCCGCGAGCCCTACGCCGGCCGCATCGACGCCTCGAGGCTGACCTTCTCGAAGGGGGGCTGCACCACCACCGAGCTGGTGTCGCTGGTGCTCGAGAGCCGCCTCGAGCTGGTCGAGCTTCAGGTGACCCCACAGGCGCAGACGCACTCGAGCGGCGAGGCGCTGGTCACCTTCATCGAGGCGAGCGCCTTCGGCACCTTCCTGCGCCCCATTCCAGAGGACCTGCGGTTACCGCTGCGCGCCGAGCTGGTCGCAGCCTTCGAAGCCCAGCGCGGCCCCGAGGGCGTCGCCCTCTGCGGCTGGGGTGTGCAGCTCATCGCGCGGCGAGCTTGATGTTTCAGCGTCGCTCTGCCGACCGATTCGGTCGCAAATCTGAAGGCCTACTGCGCACGCTGATTCGCCCTGCCCGCCTGGCAGCGCCCTCGGTGATTACGCGAAGCGACACGGCGTCAGTGTGACGCGATTCGTTGACCGTTCACCGCTGCGGTCGAAGGGACCAGGTGCTCGGCATTTCGTTTGGCATGAGCTGAACAGCGTGGTCCAGAGAGGAATTCGCACTAGGCTTTCAGGATGAGGCGCGCGCTGGTGGCATTCGGTGTCGGCGCAGCAGCACTCTTCTGCGTGGTGCTTTGGGCCAACCGCACCCAGGACCTGTACGAGCGGCTGATTGTCGACGCCAGGGCGACGTATCGCCCGGAAAAGCGACGCGTTCACGTTGATGAGCCACTCGATGCGGGCTTCGGAGACCTCCTGAAGCCGCTCCTGCCGCGTTTGCAGGCTGCGCGCGACGAATACGGAAAGCTGCCTCTCCGTGTCCACGAAGACTGCACGGCGGTTCGTGAGGGCAACCTCCCGTTCTCAGCGCTCCCGATTGAATGCAGCGACGATCTCGAACAGCACCGCCCGCTGGTCCGTGCGCTTCTTGAGGCGACGCACGCGTCTCGCCTCGAAATTCCGCCGGAACTGGACACACTCAGAGCCGAGAGCTGGAGGCCAGCCAACCATGGTTGGCCTCCTGTTCAATACGGGGCCAAGTTGGCGGCCCTCGACATCCGCGCCCATCTTGCTGCTGGGCAGATGACGCCCGAGGTGCAGCGGTACGTCGTCGACGAATGCATCGATGCACTCGCGCTGGGAAGGGAGGTCTCGCACTCCCATGCCCTCATCGGGAGCATGATCAGCGCCGCACTCGTCGGGCTCCTAACCCAGAGCTGCGCCGCAGTGATCGATCGAGTGTCCTCCGAGGAGAAGGAGAGGGCCGCAGCAGGAGTCCTCCGCATTCGCCAGGAGCTGAGGACCTTCAAAGCCGTGCTCGGCGACGAGGCAGTCTTTTCTGAGCTGGCGTCGAGCGTCTCGGCATTGAACGCGGCCGAGCTCGACCGGTTGCCTGTGGAAGCAGCAGCCCTGGCCCGTGCCCACCCGTCGACGCTGTCGATGTGGCTGCGGTTGCTCCCCGGCATCGGCTGGCGGTGCACCGTGCAAGAGCATGAGCGACTGGCGCTCGCAATGGCGCTCCCGCCCTCGCAGCGGGAACGCGAACTCTTCGAGGTGCACGATGTCACCGCCCGCAGCTGGAACCCGCTCTGTCGCGAGATGACTGGAGACTTCAGCAAGCTTTACGTTCGGCACCAGAACACGCTCGACCGCCTGGAACTGCTCGTGGCCGCCGCCCATGCAGATCTCTTCTTCGCAAGAACTCGACGATGGCCACCCGTGGATGATCTTCGCGGCGATGCACCGGACCTCGCTTCTACGCCGATGTCGTTCAATGCACACGACGGTGGCCTGCGCCTCGAGTTGCCCGATGGGGGATTCGGGTGCGTTTCCCTCACCGTTTCGCCAGACGAATGAAGGGCGCGCTGAGCCAGACGACCGCCTGTCGAGAAGCGACCCAAGACACTGTCGGGTTGCCGCACGCGAGCGCGCCGACGTTCCTCGCCACCTGTGGCACAGCGTGCGAAATGAGCCCAGGCGCTAGACGGGGCGCGCGTGCTCGAGGTGCTTGACGGCCGCGCCCATCACTTCGAACTGTCTGGGGAACAGCCGCCGGTACTCCTGAAACGACGGCGTGCCCCGCGACGACAGGTAGAGCGCGAAGACCTCGGCCAGGTACTCGGAGGCGGAGACACCGGCGTACTGCGAAGGGCCCATGCCGTCGCTCTTCACCGCCGCGTCCCACTTCGAATGCAGGTTGGCCTCGGTGAGCGCCCGGCCCAGCACGAGGTGACCCATCTCGTGCAGCAGCGTGAGCGTCAGCCCGCGCGCTTCTCGCGGCTCGCTCTGCGCGTAGATGACGATGGTGGGTTCATTGACTCCCGCGATGCCGGGAAACGCCTCCATGTACACCGGCATGCTCTTCCCGTCGGGCGTCGTTCGCACGTTGGTGAAGGGCGACAGCGCCACGATGGAGACCGCCTCGCGCAAGAAGCGCGGCAGCTGCGCGAGCGCCTGAGTCACCTGCTCGCGGCTGTGCTGCACGACGCCCGGCTCGAGCGTCACCGGCTCGCGGTAGAGAATGTCGTGCTTGCCGAAGCGCAAGGTCGTGCGCTGAATGTCAGCGGGGCGACCCTGAAACTGCTGCCACGGCTCCGACGTCATCGGCGCGCAGGTGAACCGAGCTGGGGCGGTGCTCAGCGGCGGCGCGTACTCGCGCACGAAGCCCGGTCGAAAGTCGGTGCCGAGCAGCTTCGACAGAAACTGCTGCTGGCTCTGGGCGGGCATTTCGTCCCAGCTCGCCCCTTGCCGCGCCAGGGCGCTGCGGGCCCCGTCAGAGATGGGGGTGTTGCCAGACAGCAGCGCCTCGACCCGCGCCTGCCTCGGCGGCGAGAGCAGCGCCCAGCCGGCGCTCGACCTTGCCCTGGCCAGCTCCCGCGTCGAAGCGGCAACCCGAGCGCGGGCCAGCGTGCGTGAGCCGAGGGCGACTCGAGGCGAAACCACCTTCCATGTTCGCGTGAGCGAGACGGGTCTCCCAGCGGAGTATTGCAACGCGCTTTGACAAGCGAGCGAGCCCCACGACGGCTACTCGGCGGAAGGCGTGCGGTACCGCTTCTCCCAGAGCTTGCGCGCGTCGATGCCGAGGCGCTCGAGGCGAGGGATAATCTGCCGCTCGACCGACAAGTAGAACGCGTCTACCCGGGTCTGCGGGCTCAAGATACCCAGCGTCTCGAGCACCGCGTCGAACGGGTCGCCGCGCTCGAGCGAGAGCAGCGACGGCAGGGCCTGCTCGCGCTCCATGGCTCCGAGGTGAGCACGCAGGTGCTCGGTCGCGAAGTCGAGCTCGGCGGCGTCGAGCGTCGGCCACAGTCGAGAGAGGGCGACCCACCCCAGCCGCGCGTGTCGCGCCTCGTCTCGGGTGATTTGCCAGAGCACGTCGCGCGACAACGGGTGCCGCGTTCGCCGCGCCCCCGCCCGAAACAGCACCGTCGAGAGCGTCTCGCCGAGCGCGACCTCGACCAGGGTCAGCGACAGCAGGCGCAGTCGGCCATCAGAGACAGACGCGACGCGCCTCGCCACGGGTGACTCGTCGAGCAAGCGCAGTGGGTCTTCACCGAAATGCACGGCCACGTCGGCGCACGAGGCGGCGTGACGAAGCTCATCGACTCGCGCCGCGTCGAACTGTGCCTCGAGCTCGTGCTCACCGAGCACCCCGGCGAGCCGCTTCAGCTCGGCAAAGATGGCGGCCGACCGGCGCTCTTGCGCGACCTTCATCGGCCAGGCGAGCGCCGCGAAGCGCTGCTGCTCCGGCGTCGGCACGCTCACTGCTGTTTGATGCCGCCATCGACGATGGCGAGAACGCCACCATCGGGGAGCTGGCAGGTGAGCTCGGGGTTCGCCGTGAAGTCACCCTGCTGATCGGCACAGAGCCCGGCGAGCTTGCACTCGACGTCCGGCACACGGAGCCGGGTGGTTGTTGCAGTTCATGCACGACGTCGTGCCGACCACGCCGCCCGCGATGCCGCCCCGCCAGGGTCAACTCGATCAATCGCTGTTTCCAGCCCACTCGGCGATTTTCTCCGAAAGCGAAGGCCAGGGCCAATCGCAGCACGCGCCACAGTCACGCTGATCGGTCAGGGCGCCTCGTCTCGCCAGCATCGATGCGGAACACCGCAGCCCTGGGAGTCGCGTCCACCCGTCAGAGCGACGACGCGAGCCCAAGAGCGTCACGGGTGGGGGTCGCTGTCCGACTCGAACAGCTGAACGATTCCATCGGCCACCGCACGAATTCGCGGCACGCGCCGCAGCTCGGGGTGCAGCACCAGCCACGCGACGCCCTGGGCGACCTCGGCTGACAACGGGCGAATGAGCGGAAATTGTCTCTCGGCCCGACGCGGTAAGACGCCGAGGCCCACCCCGCGGCGATCGCCGCCGCGGCCACCTGCATGCTCGGAGCGGTGAGCACCGGCCTCGCGTTTCGAAACGCCTTCTCGCACCAGGCGACTGCCGGGTGTCTTCCGGCGAACACCACCACGTCGTGCCCCGCAAGATCGGTCGGGTCTTTCGGCGCCCCGCGCTTCTCGAGGTAGCTCGCAGCTCCGTAGAGCAGCAAGGGCCCCGCCGCTCAACCTCTTCGCCACCAGCTGCTGGGGCGTCGGCAGCACCCCTTCGGGGCGAAAGCGAATCGCGAGATCCGCTTCGCGCTTCAAGAGGTCGGTCTCGACGTTCGAGATCACGAGCTCGATGCAGATTCCCGGGTAGCGAACGCGAAGCTTGGCGAGTGAGCCCGCCAGCTCGGTGCAGGCGAAGAGGTCGTTGGTGGCGATGCGAACCAGCCCTTCGAGCTTGCGGTCTCGGCGCGACGCCCTGAGCGCGAGCGTCTCGGCGGCCCGCTCCATCTGCTGGGCAGCGTCGAGCATCTCGGCTCCTTCCGCCGTGAGGTGCAATCCCGTCGGAGTGCGATCGAAGAGCCGGAAACCGAAAGAGGCCTCCAGGGCGGCCAGCCGGCGCCCGCACGTCGGCTGAGTGAGCCCCAACGGCTTCGCGGCCGCCGAGAGGCTCCCTGCACGGTTGAGCGCCAGAAACAGCCGCACGTCATCCCAGCTGGGCATGTTCACCCCATGCATTTTTGCATACCCCTCGTTCATCGGTGGGCGAAGCCGGCCGGAGCAGCCACGGGTACCTTGGTCACATGACCCAGATCGCGATGACGATGGAGACGGTGAAGCCGGTGGCCATCAACCGGCGGCGGTGGGGGCTCGCGAGCGCCGCATGGGGTGCAGCCTTGTGGCTCGGCGCCCCCTTGACGGGTTCCTGGCCCTCGGGGTTCGGGTCGATCGAGCACCTGCTGTGCTTCATGCCGCTGGTCGGCGCCCCGCTGGGCCTGCTGCTGCATGCGCGCCTGGTCGAGCCCGGTTCTGCCACGCGCGCGCCGAGGCCTGCCCAGCTGCTTCAGCCCTTCGCCGCGATGGCGGTGCTCGCGTCGTTCGCGCTGGCAAAGGGGCCGGCGGCGGCCGCGCTTGCCGGGCTTTGGGTGGCGACGGGCCTCACCTTCGCGATCACGGGGAGCTTCCGCTCGGGCCTCAACATCGCCGCAGCGCAGATCTTCATGCCCATCGCAGGCTTGTGGCTGATCTTCACCCGCCTCGGCATTCAGCCCGCCGGGCTGACCGACGAGCGGGTGCTGCTCGCCGCTCTCCATTTCCAGTTCAGTGGGTTCGGGCTGCAGTTGGTGGCCGCGGCCACGCTGACGAGAGCGTGGCAGCGTTGGCTTCGCATTGCGCTCGCCGCGGGGCTCCCGCTGATTGCGGTGGGGAACATGGCCGCGTTGCCGCCGCTGCGAACGTTGGGCGTGTTCACGGTGATCGTCGCCGCGATCATCTTCGCGACGGTGCTGATGGTGTCGTCCCGCGCGATGGTGCTCAAGCTCGCCGGGCTGTCGCTGTTCGCGGCCATGGCAGTCGCCCTGGTCTACGCGGTTGGCAAGATCGCGGGCGTGCCCTGCTCGACACGTCGACCATGGCCGCCACGCACGGACTGCTCAACGCGCTCGGCTTCACGACCCTGGGCCTGGTCGGCCACCTGCGCGAGCGGTGCGCGGGTGCTCCTGCTTGCCGCGACTGACTCGGCATGCCGAGTCAGCTCAGCGGGTATGGGCGCCGCATGAAGCACCGCCGGCGTACCGCACCCCTTGGATTCATCTGGAGGGGAACCTCTTCCGATTCTGTAGCTGGGTGACGAAGAAGCCGACGAGCACCAGGCCCACCAACAGAACCGGGACACCGAGAAGTGGCGAGACGCGCTTGTCAGCGCCGAGCAGCGTGGCGATGCCGCCCCGATGAACGAGAGGCCACGAAAGGCGCTGAACGCGGCGCGCGGGTCGTCCTCCACCTCGAAGGTGCCCCCGCAGTGGGTGCAGAGGTACTCGAGCTCGTGCCGATGGGAACAGCGCAAGAACCACCTTCGAGATTTTCCACCGATGACTCTGCGCATCGGGCTATGCGCGAACGCGTGCGGCACAGCCGAATCCGAATCCTGTTTGGAGTGCCGCTATTGGCACTCGCAGCGTGTGACCGGGTCACCGACGATCTCTGCCCCGCGCGTGCTGAACCTCAATGGAACTTCGAGACCGACTTCGACCGCGACACGGGGCTGCTGCGCTGTGAACGCGTGCCCGAGCTCTGTAACCGGCCAGTTCAGTCGACCCTGTCCGAGCCGAATGTCGCGCGGGCCATCGATATCGTCTTCGTGAGTGATGGTTT
>JADJNS010000040.1 GCA_016714225.1 Archangiaceae bacterium | reverse complement strand
CGCTGCGCCCGGTCAACTGCATGAGCAGCGCGCCCTGCTGCTTGTAGCGGGCCGGCGGCTCGGCCGAGGTCGGCGCGTACTGCACGGAACCGACGTGTCGATCAGCGGCCGTGCTGCGCGCCTGCTGCTTGTAGCGGGCCGACGGCTCGGCCGAGGTCGGCGCGTGCTGCCCAGCACCGACGCGTCGATCACCGGCCGTGCTGCGACGCCCTGCTGCTGACGCGGAGCGTGTCGGTCTCTGTTTCGGCGCGGGGGCCCACGAGCGTGCAGGTCACGTTTCGCAGGTGGCGGTGCGAGTGGGGCCGCGCCTGCGTGCGCGGTCGCGGTCCCTCCTGGCCCGGGGCAGCTCCTCGTCGGTGCGCGCTCTGCCGTCGAAGCGAATGAAGGGCACGGCGGCAGACCACCGGCGCATCACACGCTCGGTCGCCGCCGACGCCACGTGGGAGTGTCCAGGTCCATGGGGTGCACCCAAACGCTCCCAGGTCGCGCGCTCGGCACCCTCGGGCGGTGCGAGCTCGAGCACGTCGATGACCGCTCGCTGCCCATTCGCTTGTCGTTCTCGGGCGCCGCGACGCAGAGGAGCTGCCTCGAGCGAGGAGGGCCGCCCCAGACGCAGAGTCGTGTGCGGGCCGCTCGACGCGACGCAAGGCGCTCCATGACGTCGCCAGCGCGGTCACCCGCACGGGAATCGATCTACCGTCAGCCCCTCGGCGGCCACCGTTCGCGCGCGCGGCGTTCTTTCTCTTTTCCAGCGCCGCAGGGTCTGTTGGCGCATGCGACCTCACCGGCTCGGGCCGTTGCTCCTGTTGGCGGCGTGCGGCACCGCGCAGCCTCTGCCCGCAGAGCCGCCGAAGCTCGAGGTGCGCTGGGCGGCCGCCGCGCCGAGGGGCGCGCTGGTGCAGGAGGCGTTGGACGCCGGCGGCGACATCACCGCGCTGGGCGTCTCGACCGCCGGCGACCTGGTGCTGGTCGCGGGTGGCCGGGTGCTCGAGCGAACCGCCGGCGAGCTGACCCGGCGCTACCTCTACGCCGAAGGTTCCGACCCGGCGGAGCTGGGTGAGGTGTCGTCGATCGTCCCCCGCGCCAGCGGCGGCGCGTGGCTCACCTCAGAGAACGGGCTCTTCGCGCTCGAGGGCCGGTACGTCACCCACTCGCCGGTGCGCCCGGGCATGGGCGCGCTGGCCCAGGCGAGCGAGGTGGCGAGCGGCCCGCTCGCGGGGCTGTGGCTGGCCGCGAGCAGCGGCGTCTACCGCCGCCAGCCGACCGACACGGTGCAGTACCAGATCGCCGGGTGGGCCGACGGCGCCACCGGCGTGGCCGCCGACCCCGACGGCACGGCGGCCATCGCCATCGTGGCCGGCCACCTGGTGGTGTACCGCCCCGGCAGCGGCGTCACGCTCGACGTCGAAGAGGTGCCCGACGCGGTGGGCGAAGTGCACGCGGTGGCCGCCGCTAAGGGAGCGCTGTACGCCGCCACCGCGCGGGGCCTCTACCGCTGGCGCTCGAGCGCGACTCCGCGGTGGACGCGCTTCACCCTCGCCAACGCCGAGGCGCTCGAGGTGCAGGTCGACCCGGTCACCGCCTCGGCGTGGGTGCTCACCGCTGGCGCGCTGCTCGAGCTCGACGGCGACGTGCTGACCGCGTTCGAGCGGCCGAGCGGCGCCGCCCAGCTGGCCGTCGACCACCTGGGCGACGTGTGGACGGCCCGGGGCGCCACGCTGGTGCGGTTGAAGGCGGGCGCCACCACCGCCCAGGCCACGTTCGAGAGCGACGTGAAGCCGTGGGTGCAGACCCACTGCGCGATGTGCCACTCCGACTTCGCCGACCGGGTGGCGTTCGCGCCGCGGGCTCAAGACGCGCTGCAGCGGGTGCGCAGTGGCGACATGCCGCGCTGTTGGGGGCGTGCCGTGCCCGGCCGACCAGCACCTGAAGGCCGACGACTACGCCGTGCTCGAAGGGTGGCTCAGGGGAGGGAAGCAGCCGTGAGAATCGCGACCGCTGTGACGCTGCTGTGCTCGTGGGTGGCGCTCGGGCAGACGAGCGACGCGAAGTGCGAGCTGGCGAGGCCGATGGAGCCGCAGCGGCTCTTGCGCCGGCTCTCGCTCGACCTGCGCGGCTACGTGCCGTCGTACCCCGAGCAGCTCGACGTGCGCGGCAAGAGCGAGGTGCCGGCCCCGGTGCTCGACGGGTACCTCGCCTCGGCCGACTTCGTGAAGTCGATGCGCCGGTACCACGAGGGGCTGCTGTGGCCGAACCTCGACGCGGCCGACGTCGACACCCTGCAGCAGAAGCTGGTGCCGTTCGATCTCGGCGGCGGCGACCTGGTCTACTTCTCGGTGCTGCGCGCGCTGTTCCTGCGCACGGTGAGCCAGCAGTTTCCCCCCTGCCGCAACGCGCCGCTCGAGCTGAACCCCGACGGCTCGATCAAGACGTACCCGCTGGTGGTGAACGGCCAGACCGTGGCGTACCAGGAGGGCTGGGTGAGGGTGGAGCCGTACTGGGCGCCCGGCACCCAGGTGAAGGTGTGCGGGTTCGACGCGCAGGCGAGCGCCACCGGCAAGATGTGCGAGCCCGCGGTGGTGGCGCAGAGCCCGTACCTGGCGCAGCTGTGCGGCCAGTTCGGCGCGTATGCCAGCGCGCTGGGCGTGCCGTTCACCAACGCTCCGGTGCAGTGCGACACTGCATTCGGGTTTCTCTCGGCCCAGTGCGGCTGCGGCCCTGCCTTGAGGCTGTGCTCGACCGCCGAGACCGCCGCCACGCTGCGCCAGTCGCTGATCGATCAGCAGATGCGGGTGGTCGAAGACGTGGTGGCGAAAGATCTGCCGTACACCGACGTGCTGTTGCGCAAGCGGGTGCCGATGAACGGGCCGATCGCGCACTACCTCACCTGGCAGTCGCGGCTGTCGTTCGACGTGTTCGGCGAGGTCGACCCCACCGACCCGGTGCCTTCGGGCCTCTCGTTCGTCGACACCGACCGGTGGGTCGACGTCGAGCGCACCGGGCGGCACTCGGGGCTGCTCACCACGCCGGGGTACCTGCTCAAGTACCAGTCGAACCGCGGCCGGGCGCACCGCTACTACAACGCGTTCGAGTGCAGCAGCTTCCTACCCAACGGGCCGCTGCCCTCGCCGCAAGAGGCCTGCAGCAAGCACGAAGATCTCACCCAGCGGTGCGGCTGCAACGCCTGCCACATTCGCCTCGAGCCGATGGCCGCGCACTGGGGCCGGTTCGCCGAGTACGGGCTGACCCCGCTGGGCGAAGAGCGCTACCCGAAGCAGGCGGCGGCGGTGTGCAGCAACCTCGCCTCGATCGACCAGCTGTTCCGCTGCTTCCGCTTCTACAACGTGCAGCCGGTCGGCGAAGAGGCGGCCTACAGAGATCTGCTGCGGCCGTACGTGTTCCGCACCGCGCCCGAGGTGGCGAACCTCGAGGTCGGGCCAGCGGCGCTGGCGCGCGCGTCGATCGACAGCGGCAAGCTCGCTTCGTGCACGGTGCGCAAGCTGTGGGGCTTCTACCTGCGCCGCGAGCCGACCCCCGAAGAAGAGCAGACGGTGGTGCCGCAGCTCGCCGCCGACTTCAGCAGCGGGGGCTACCACTTGAAGCAGCTGGTGAAGGCCATCGTCACCCAGCCGGCCTACCGGAGGTTGCCATGAGGTCGCTCGCGTCGACGCTGGCGGTGCTGCTGGTCGCCTGCAGCAAGCAGTCGGCGGCTCCTGTTGAACCGCCCCCCCTGCCGCTGCTGGTGCGCGCCACTGCTTCTCCCTCGATGCCCGACGGCCACCCCGCGCTGCATGCGCTGGCCATCGGCTCGCGCGGGCCGCGCCGCATGTCGGTCGACCAGCTCGAGCGCTCGCTCGATCAGCTCGCCGACCTGCCGCCCGGCACGGTGAAGCTGCCCGCCGACCTGGCGGTGACCCTGGGCCGCCCCGACTACCAGCGGGTGACCGAAGAGCAGCTCGAGCCCACGCCCCTGTTCATGAAGTTCATGCTCGACCTGGGGGCCATCTACTGCTCGAACCTGGCCGCGTTCGAGCCGCAGCGCCCCGCCGAGCAGAAGTTCTTCACCCGCTTCGCCACCGTCGGCGAGAACGTGCGCTACCTGGTGCTGCGCTTCACCGGCATCGAGGGCTCTGGGGCCGACGCGTACGCCACCCGCCTCGAGGCGGCCTACGAGCAGGGCTCGCAGGCCGCCGCGCCGCTGGGCGGGTACCAGACGGTGTGCGTCTCGCTCTTCACCGCCCCCGAGTTCCTCCTCTACTGAAAGGCTTTGGCCATGACCTTCCCGCTCCCCGTCATCGACGCGCGGCCCTCACGGCGAGGCCTCTTCCAGGCGCTGGGCGCCGGGCTCTTGCTCGCCGACTTCCTCTTGCCGCGCGCGGCGCTGGCGGCGACCAGAGACGTGAAGCGCAAGTTCGTCTTCGCCTACTTCGACGGTGGGTGGGACCAGCTGTTGGGGTTGGACCCGCGCGACCCGGCGAGCAACACCGCCGCCGCCCAGCTCATCGACCCGGGCTACGACCAGCTCGGCTACGGCTACTCGAGCCGCGGAGTGCAGACCGCGGGCAGCCTCAAGCTCGGGCCGGCGGTGCCGCCTTCGTTTCTGCAGGTGGCCGGTGAGTGCTCGATCATCAACGGCATCACCATGGACACCGCGGCCCACGAGGTGGGGCGGCGCTACTTCCTCACCGGGCGTTTTCCCCGCGGGCTCGAGGCGGTGGGCTCGTCGACCGCCGGCGAGATTCTGGCGCAGATCGGCGAGTCGTCTCCCATCGCGCACCTCTCGGCGGGGGTCGAGTCGTACGCCGACCACCTGCCTTCCTACGCCGGCGCGCTGCGGGTGAACTCGCTGGGCGACCTGGCCACGGCGCTGACGCCCATCGCCGCGCTGGACCCGAAGATCAAGGCCGCGGTCGAGCAGTTTCAGGACCAGGGGCCCGGTTGCGAAGGCGTGCGCCTCGACCGCGACGGCTTGACCTCGCGGCTGCTCGAGAGCGTGAGGCGCTCGCGCAGCTACCTCACCTCGCAGCTGTCGAGCGTGTTCGACCTCGGCCGCAACGACGCCGAGATGGCGGCGCTGCGCACGCTCTACGACGTGGGCGCCGCGCAGGGCGACCCCTCGGCCCCCGAGGTGATGGCCTTCGCCGCGGGGCAGGCGATCAAGAAGAACGTGTCGCAGTGCGTGTCGTTTCAGGCGGCGACCCAGCTCGACACCCACGCCAACTGGGCGCAAGACCAGGCGCCGCGCCAGGAGCGCGGGTGGAAGGTGCTGGGCGCGCTGATTCGAGATCTGAAGCGCACCCCTGGCTCGGTGGCCGGCAAGAGCATGCTCGACGAGACGACGATTCTGGCCTTCAGCGAGTTCGCCCGAACCCCGCTGTTCAACACCATTCGGGGCAGAGACCACTTTCTGGGCAACTCGGCGCTGGTGGCCGGGGCAGGGCTCAAGCGGGGAATCAGGGTGGGGGGCAGCGCGGCGGTGGGGCAGATGCCGCTCGAGACCGAGCTGGTGACGGGGGTGGCGTACGAGAACCCGAGTCAGATGATGAGGGAGAGCGGGGCGGTGCAGATGCTGACCCCGAAGCATGTGCTGGCGACCGTGCTGGCTTCGGCGGGGTTGGATTACGCGTATCTGCGGGCCGACCCCATCACGGCCCTGCTCGCCGGCTGACACGGCCGTTCACGACGTTCACGTTCACGAGGAAAGCTGGGCGGCTCACGACCGGGGGCGCGGCAGGCCGTTTTTTCGTGAACGTGAACGTGAACGTAAACGTGAACGGCCTTTGACGAACTCTTCTCGACGCTTCATCACCGGCTCCCACTCTGCTACTCACCGCCTTCCAGTGAGCGACGCTCAGAGGGGCCATCTCGTCTTCGCCTGCGGCGACAGCCTCTACGCCGTGCCGGCCGAGCGCGCGGCCGAGGTCGTCAGCCTGCCGCAGCTGACCCGGGTGCCCGGCGCGCCTCCCCCCCCTGCTGGGCGTCTTCGCTCACCGTGGAGAAGTCGTGCCCGTCATCGACATCGGCGTGCTGGTGGGCGCCAAGGGCGAGCAGGCGACCCGCCGCGCGGTGCTGGTGCGGGTGGCCAAGGGCTCGCTGGCGTTCACCGCCAGCCGCGTCGCCGGGGTCTCGGTGCTGACCGGCGAGCTGACCCCGCTCGGCACCACGGGTGTGCACGCGCACCTGCGCGGCCCGGCCAAGGCGCCCGCCGGCGAGGTCGCGGTGATCGACCCCGAGGGCATGTTCGAGCACCTGTCCAAGGGGGCGTGAAGCTTGAGCGGCCGCAGCGAGGAGATCGAGGGGCTCGTGCTCTGCCGGGTGGGCGATCACCAGATCGCGTTTCCCGCTGCCGCGGTCGGCACCATCGAGCAGTGGGAGCCCGGCGGAGTGCCCGCGCCGCTGGCGCGCACCGCGTTCGGTCTGCAGGCGGTCGCCGGCAAGATGCTGGTGCGCGGCGGCTTCTCGCTGGTGGTCGACGCGCTCGAGGTGGTCGCCGAGCGCGCCACGCTGCTGCCGGTGCCCGCGATGCTGGCCGGCGCCGCCGGCGGAGGCGCTGCGCGGCTTCGTGGTGCCGTCGGGCCACGCCGGCACCCAGACCGTGGCGGGCGCCGCACGCCCCGGCGCCAAGAAGATCGAGGCGACCGCCTCGACGTTCACCCAGGTGGTGCCGCTGTTGGGCCTCGCCGAGTTCTCCACCTTCGTCTCCAAGGTCGAGCGATGAGCCCCTTGAAAGGCCTCCACCGGTGGATGACCGTGCCCTCGACGTGGTCGGGGGTGGCGGGAGTCGTTCTCGCGGTGGTCTACCTGCTCTTCACCCTCGAGCTGGTCGAAGGCACCCGCCTCGCCTTTGCGTTCATCGTGGCGGCGGTGGTGGTGATCGCCAACGTGCTCGGCGACGTTGCCGAGCAGCGGCGGCTCTTGACCTTGAAGGCGCTCGGCCTGGGCACGCTTCCGCCCACCCGCGAGAACCTGATCGCCGCGCTGCGTGAGGCGGCGCGGCTGCCCGACATCACCTTCTGGGTGAACCTGTTCTTCTGGGCTCCCGGCTGCCTCGTCATCAGCGTGCTCTATGCGCTGCTGCCCAGGGTCACCTGGTCGATGAGCTCGCGCATCGCCTTCATCGGCGGCGTGGTCGGCCCGATGATCTCGGTGCTCGCGCACCTGCTGGTGCTCGCCCGCTCCCGCACCGTGAGGGCGGCGATCGCCACGCAGGGGCTCACCACCACCGACGTGATGCAGGCGCTGCCCCCCGAGCGCACCCAGCTGCGCACCCGCCTGGTGATCTTCACCGCGGTCGCGGTGGCCATGCCGCTGGTGCTGGTGCTCGACCTGGGCCAGCTCGACGCCACCCGCGCGGTCGACCAGCTGTTGCTCACCGGCGTGGCCCCCACCGGCTACGCCGCCGGGTACAACCTCGTGGTGGCAGTGTTCACCTTCGTGCTGGTGATCGGCTGCGGCTGGCTGGGCGGCCGCTCGCTCGGTGACCCGCTGCACCAGATCGTCGTCGCCACCGAGCGCATGGCCAAGGGCCAGCTGGGCAAGACCGCCGCGGTGCCCAGCGAAGACGAGCTGTGGGGCGTCTCGACCGCCTTCGCCTCGATGGAGAATCAGCTGCTCGGCGCGCTGCAGAAGCTCAAAGGGGCGGGGGTGAAGATCTCGTCCACCACCGAAGAGCTGATCGCCAGCTCGGTGAAGCACGAGGCGGGCGCCGCCGATCAGACCGGAGCGCTCTCGCAGACCTCGGCCACCACCGAAGAGCTGGCCCGCTCGGCCAAGCAGATCGCCCAGAACGCCTCTGACGTCTCGCGCCTCGCCCAGCAGATGCTCGACACCGCGCAGCACGGCAAGCGCAGCTCGAACGCCTTCTACGCGTCGATCTTGCGGGTGCGCGAGGGCAACCAGGCCATCGCCGATTCGGTGGTGCGCCTCAACAAGCGGGTGCAGCAGGTCGGGCGCATCGTCGAGTTCATCGACGGCATCGCCGACAAGTCAGACCTGCTGGCGCTCAACGCCGAGCTCGAGGGCACCAAGGCCGGAGACGTGGGCCGGGGCTTCTCGCTGGTGGCCGCCGAGATGCGCCGCCTCTCCGAGAGCGTGATGTCGAGCACCCGCGAGATCAACCGGCTGATCGACGAGATCCGCGACGCCACCAACGCCGCGGTCATGGCCACCGAGGCCGGGGTGAAGGCCACCGACGCCGGCTCGGCGCTGGCGCGGCAGGTCAACGAGTCGCTCGATCGCATCGTCGACTTCGCCAACCAGACCACCGACGCGGTCAAGGCGATCACCCTGGCCACGCTGCAGCAGCAGTCGGGCACCGATCAGCTGGCCTCGGCGATGGCCGACATCTTGCGCTCGACCCAGAGCGCGCTCGGCGCCACCGCGCAGATGTCGTCGGCCAACGCCGACCTCTCGTCGCTGTCGAACGAGCTGCAGTCGACGGTGGCGCGCTTCGAGGTGAGCCGGTGAGCGCGCCGGCCTCTGAGAGCTTCAAGGGCCGCGCGTTCTGGCTGCTCGCGCCGCTGATGCTGGGCTCGTCGCTGGGCCTGGTGCCCACCCTGTTCTACCAATGGGCCACCTTGCCGGTCGAAGGGCACGACGCGCAGCGCTTCGTCTCGCTGTTCGCGCTGGCCGCGGCGGTGCTGTTCCCGACCTGGTGGCTGGTGGCGCAGCGGCGGGTGCGAACGGTGCGCCGGCTGGCGAGCGAGCAGCTGGCCGCCGTCGAAGGCAACCTGATCGAGGCGATCAAAGAGGTGAGCTCGCTGCCCGATTGGCTGCGGGTCGCCACCCTGGTGCTCTGGTTTCTCGGGGGCGTCTCGGTGAGCCTCGGGGCGAGGCTGGCCGTCGGGCTGAGCACCGAGGGGCAGCTGCGCATCGTGGTGCTGGCGCTCACCATGGGGCCCTTCTCGTCGGTGCTGGTGTACCTGTTCGCCGTGCGCCGTGCGCGCCTGATGATCGAGCTGATCTCGAAGCGGGTGCCCGCCAAGGCGGTCTTGGCGGCGCTGGGCGGCGACAAGCCGCGCCGGGTGCGCACCCGCCTCGCGGTCTTCACCGCCATCATGGTCGTGCTTCCCGCAGTGATGGTGAGCGACGCCAGCCGCTTGTCCGGGGCCCAGACCATCGCGGTGATTCGAGACGCGCCGCGCGCCGAGCAGGCCGATCGCGCGCAGGCCGAGCTCCGCGCCGCGAATACCCGGGTCGGGGCGCTGGCCGGGGTGCTGCTGGCGCTGGCCGTTCTCGCCGCCGCGATGGCCGGCAGCAGCCTGGCCGACCCGATGCGGCGCATCGCCGACGAGGCGAACCGCATCTCGCGCGGCGACCTGCGCCAGGTCGACGTGGTGCCGGCCGAAGACGAGCTGTGGCAGGTCACCTCGAGGTTCTCCAGCATGCAGGCGCTGCTGCAAGACATCATCGGGCAGATGCAGCGGGCGGGCATCTCGATCGGCGCCACCACCGAGCAGCTGGTGGCCACCTCGTCGAAGTACGAGTCGGGCGCGGCCGATCAGGCCACCTCGCTCAACGAGACCTCGGCCACCACCGAAGAGCTGGCCCAGAGCGCGCGGCAGATCTCCCACAACGCCGCCAGCGTGAGCGAGCTGGCGCAGAAGACGCTCGACGCGGCCCGCGCCGGGCAAGACAGCGCCGAGGCATTCGTGAGCGCGGTCGATCGCATGAAGCACGACAACCACTCGATCTCCGAGGCGGTGACGCGCCTGCAGAAGCGCGTGCAGCAGATCGGCCGCATCGTCGAGTTCATCACCACGGTGGCCGATCGCAGCGACCTGCTCGCGCTCTCGGCCGAGCTCGAGGGCACCAAGGCCGGCGACGTGGGCCGCGGCTTCACGCTGGTGGCGGCCGAGATGCGGCGCCTGGCCGAGAACGTCATCGAGTCGACCAACGAGATCGAAGAGCTGATCGGCGAGATCCGCGAGGCCACCCACGAGACGGTGGGGGCCACCGGCCGCGGCATGGAGCACACCGAGAGCGGCACCGCCCTGGCGGGCGCCGTCTCGCAGTCGCTCGAGAGCGTGGTGGGGCTGGCCCAGAGCACCAGCGACTCGGTGCGCGCCATCTCGCTCGCCACCCAGCAGCAGCAGACCAGCACCGACCAGCTGGCCGAGGCGATGGCCGACATTCTCGGCATCACCCAGCAGAGCCTGGCCGCCACCAAGCAGGTGACCTCGGCCAACCACGAGCTCATCACCCTGAGCACCGACCTGAAGGGCCTGGTGGAGCAGTTCCGGGTGAAGCAGTGAGCGCGCGCGACAAGCTGCTCGGCCAGTTTCGCGAGCTGGTGATCGAGCGGCTCGAGAAGATCGGCAAGAACCTGATGAAGCTCGAGGGCGGCCCCGACCCCGAGTCGGGCAAGGCCGCGCTGCGCGAGCTGCACGGGCTGAAGGGCGAGGCCCGCATGATGGGCTTCGCCGACGTCAACACCCTGGTGCACGAGATGGAGGAGCTCGTGCGCAGCGCCGAGAAGGGCGGCTACGCGCTGCAGCCCCAGTCGGCCGACGCGCTACTGGTCGCGTCGGACGCGGTGACGGTGATGTCGGGCGCGGCGCAGGGCAACCCGGTCGAGCTGCCGCGGCTGATCGAGTGGCTCAAGCAGCGCACCGACGCCGAGCGGCAGCTGCGGGGCCTCGCTCCCGCGCACCCGCCCCAGGTGACGCCCACCCAGAGCGGCACCGGGGTGATAGCGCCCCCGCCTCCTCCCGAGCCGTCGGCCGACAAGTCAGGCTTGCACGGGCGGCCCGCCGACACCCGGCCCTCGGCGCCGGTGCCGCCGCGCCCGTCGGCGCTGCCGGGCACCGGCACCGGGCAGCCGCGGTTCGGCCCGCCAGCACCGCGCCGGCCGAGGCGCAGAGCGGCATTCGCATCTCGCAGCAGAGCCTCGAGACTTTGACCTCGACGGTGACCGGGCTCTTGCAGCGCAACCGCCGCCGCGAGCTGGCCGCCGGGCGCCAGCTGCGCCTGTCGCGCGAGCTGTCGCAGCTGCACCGCATGGCGGAAGACCTGGGGGCCGCGGGGGCCGCGCTGGCGGCGCGGCTGCAACGGGCGAAAGAGGTCGCCGCCGAGCTGCAGCGCGACGGCAAGCTGCTCGCCAACGAAGAGCTGCGAGATCTCACCCAGCTCTCCGAAGAGGTGCAGGCGGCGCGCATGGTGCCGCTGGCGGTGCTGTTCGAGCCGTACCCGCGCATGGTGCGAGAGCTCAGCCGCGAGCTGGGCAAAGAGGTCGAGCTGTCGCTCGAGGGTGAAGACACCCGCGTCGATCGCAGCGTGCTCGAGGCGCTGAAAGACCCGCTGATGCACCTGGTGCGCAACGCGCTCGATCACGGCCTCGAGAACCGCGAAGAGCGCACCGAGAACGGCAAGGCGCCGCGCGGCAAGCTCAGCTTGAGCGCGCGCCGCGAGGGCGAGCGGCTGCTCTTGCGGGTCGAAGACGACGGCCGCGGGCTCGACCCCGACAAGCTGCGCGCGGTGGCGGTGCGCAAGGGCCTGCTCGACGCGGCCGAGGCGGCGGGCCTGTCGGACACCGCGGCAAGAGATCTCATCTTCCTGCCCGGCTTCTCGTCGAAAGACGCGGTCACCGAGCTGTCGGGCCGCGGGGTGGGGCTCGACGTGGTGCGGGTGCGCATGGTCTCGCTGGGCGGAGAAGCGACCGTCGAGTCGACGCTGGGCAAGGGCAGCGCGTTCGAGGTGCGGGTGCCGGTGTCGCTCACCGTGGCGCCGCTCTTGTTCATCGAGGTGGGCGAAGAGCGGCTGTGCCTCACCGCGGCCAACGTCGATCGCGCGCTCAAGCTCGAGAGCGGCGCCGCGCGCGAGCTGGCGGGCCGACCGGCGATCGCCATCGACGACTCGCTGGTGCCGTTCGCGTCGATCTCGTCGATCTTGGGGGCGGCCCCCGAGCGCGCGCCCACCGAGGGCGAGCTGGTGCTGGTGGTGAAGGGCCGCGGGCAGTCGGCGGCGATCGCGGTCGACCGGGTGCTGGAAGAGCGGGTTCAGGCGGTGCTGCCGCTGAAAGGCGTGCTGTCGAACTTCCAGCACCTCTCGGGCGCCACCGCGCTGGCCGACGGGAGCCTGGCGATGGTGCTCTCGGCGGCGCACCTGGTGGCCACCGCGCAGGGGCAGCGGGCGCGGCTGATGACGGCTCCGCGGGCAGCCGAGGTGAAGCGGCGCCGCATTCTGGTGGTCGACGACTCGCCGCTCACCCGCGAGCTGCTCTCGGGCCTGCTCGAGGCGGTGGGCTTCGAGATCTTGAACTCGAACGACGGGGTCGAGGCGCTCGAGCGGCTCGGGCGCGAGGCGGTCGACCTGGTGGTGACCGACCTCGAGATGCCCCGCATGGACGGGTTGGAACTGACCCGGCGGCTGAAGTCGCACCCGACTTTGCGCTCGCTGCCAGTGGTCATCGTGACCACCCGCGGGTCAGAGGCCGACAAGCGGCGCGGTATGGAAGCAGGCGCTGACGGCTACGTGACGAAGGGAGATCTGGTGCGGCAGGATCTCGTCGATGTGGTATCGCGTCTGTTGGTGTGACTGGTTAAGGTGTAAATCGCAAAATGCCGAAGAAGGTCTCAGTGCTCGTGGTCGATGACTCGCCGATCTGTCGGCAGCTGATCATCGACGCGCTCTCGAAAGACCCCGATCTCGAGATCGCCGGCACTGCCGAGACCGGCCAGGAAGCGGTGCAGAAGACGCAGTCGCTCAAGCCCAACGTCATCACCATGGACGTCGACATGCCGGTGATGGACGGGCTGACCGCGACCGAGCGCATCATGGGTGAGAACCCGACGCCGATTCTGGTGCTGACCGCCGACCCCCGCAACCAGGCGCCCGAGCTGACCCACCGGGCGCTCGAGGTGGGCGCGCTGGCGCTGCAGGTGAAGCCCTCGCTCGACGCCGGAGCCGAGGCGTGGAACCTGGCGCGCGAAGTGAAGCTCCTCTCGAGCGTGAAGGTGATTCGTCACCTGCGCGGCGGGCGGCGGGGCCCCACGCCGGGCAAGCCGACCGCTCCGGTGATCTCTCCGCCGGCCGACGTGCAGGCGTTCTCGGCGTCTCCGGTGGGCCTGGTGGCGATCGCCAGCTCGACCGGCGGGCCGCAGGTGGTGCACAAGCTGCTCTCCGAGCTGCCGGGCGACTTTCCCGCGCCGATCGCGCTGGTGCAGCACATCAACGCCGCGTTCGCCGAGTCGCTGGCGGGCTGGCTGGCGGCCTCGAGCAAGCTCAAGGTGAAGGTGGCGAAAGACGGCGACGGCCTGGTGCCGGGCGTGGTGCTGATCGCGCCGCCGGCACAGCACCTGGTGGTCAGCCAGCGCGGGCGGGTGGCGCTGCGCGGCGGCGAGCCGAAAGACGGCCACATACCCAGCGGCACGCTGCTGCTCGAGTCTGCCGCCAAGACCTACGGGCGCCGTACGGTGGGCGTGGTGCTGACCGGCATGGGCAGCGACGGCGCCGACGGCATGCTGGCGATCAAGAATGCGGGCGGCAAGACCATCGCCCAGAGCCAGGAGTCGTGCGTGGTGTTCGGTATGCCCGGCGCGTCGATCGCCCGCGGCGCCATCGAGCACGTGGTGCACGGAGACGACCTTTCGGGGGTCTTGATTCGCCTCGCCAAAGGCGAGAGCTTGCCGAAGAGCTGAACGTGACGAGGCCGGTCGCGCCCAACCCCAACGCGATCTTCGGGTACGTCTCGGAGCGCACCGGCAGCTCGCTGAGCAAGCAGCAGGTGATGCGGCTCTCCGAGGCGGTGGCGGCGCGCATCGGGCAGCGCAGCGAAGACGCGTACCTCGAGCACCTCAAGTCGACGCGCGGCGCGCACGAGCTGGCCGAGCTGATGGACTCGATCTCGGTGCACAAGACCGACCTGTTCCGCGACGAGGGGCAGCTCGAGGCGGTGCGCAGCTTCGCGCTGCTGCCCAAGGCGAGAGAGCGGCGCCCCCTGCGGGTGTGGAGCGCCGGGTGCGCCACCGGAGAAGAGGTGGCCACGCTCTTGATTCTGCTCTCGGAGACCGGGGCCGACCCGTCGAGCACGGTCATGGGCACCGACATCTCGAAGGCAGCGCTGAGGGCGGCCGAGTCGTTGACCTTCGCGCCCGAGCTGATGCGGCGGGTGCCCGAGGTGTTGCGGGGCCGCTACTTCACCCCGGTGAAGGGCGGCTTCGAGCTGGTGCAGCCGCTCAAAGAGCGGGCCTCGTTTCACCGCCACAACTTGATGGACTCGCCGTACCCCACCCCGGTGGGAGGCGGAGGGTTCGATCTCATCTTCTGCCGCAACGTGCTCATCTATTTCAGCGAGTCGGCGTTCGAGAAGACGGTGAACGCGCTGGCTGATCGGCTGGTGCCCAACGGAGTGCTGGTGCTGTCGGCGGCCGAGCCGCTGCTGAAGCCGCGGTCGGATCTCGAGCTGGTGCGGCACGCGCAGAGCTTCATGTACCTGAAGCGGCCGCCGGGCATGGCGCCACCCCGCGGCCGTCGGCGCCACCCCTGGTGCCCCTGCAGACCTCGTACCCGCGCACCATCACCGGCGAGTTCCGGGTCGCGCCGGCGTTGGGAGTGCCCGCGCCGCCGGCTCCGGCGAAGAAGCCGGTGACGGCCGAGCTGCCGGTGGTGAAGGCCGACGACGCGATGCAAGACGGGCAGAAGCTCTTTCAACTGGTGCTCGAGTGGGCAGCGGCGGGGCAGTCGGACGCCGAGACCGAGCAGGGCTTGAAGCGATGCCTGTACCTCACGCCCGAGCTGGCGTGCGCGCGCTACCTGCTGGGCATGCTGTACGAGAACCGCGGCGCGAAGGCCGACGCGGCGAGCGAGTACCGGCGCGCGCTGGCGGCGTTGAACGAAGGCCGGGCGGTGGCGGTGGCGTTCTTTCTCAACAACACGCGGCTCAAGGGCGTGTGTGAGCGGGCGCTCTCGAGGCTCGGCTTCCCCGAGCGGTAGAGGTTTTCTTTAGAGGGCCGGGGCGCCGCCGGCCCAGCCCAGGTCGACCACCTCGACGGTCTCGCCGGTGGCGGCCTTGCCGCTGACCAGGCCGTTGATCGGCACGCTGGGGTGGAGCAGGGCGCGCAGCTCGAGGCCGAGCGGCGACGCGAGGAAGAGGCCGTGGCCGGGTCGGCAGCCCTGCATGGTGGCGGCGATGGCGTGGGCGGTCTCGGGGGGCGCGTCGGAGATCGCCTCGGGCACGAGGGTGGCCCACAGGGGCTCGAGGGCGTCGCGCATGTCGACGCGCATGTCGCGGTGAAAGCGGTAGGTGAGGGGGCGTTCGTCGCCGCGCCGGCGGATGATCTGGGTGAGGTAGCTCTTGGCCTCGGCGCGGGTGTGCGGTTGTTGGGTGAAGGTCAGGCGTGAGGTGGTGCGGAGCTTGGGCGAGACGGTCGTGATCATCACGATCACCGCCTGGGCGTCGGCTTCTTCGATCTGCGCTTCGGTGAGGGTGACCTTGTCTCCCAGCGTCGTCGCCCAGACCACGTACTGGCCTTTCTGCCAGGGCGAGGGGAGCGGTTCTTGCGGTTCCGGGGCGGGCTCTTGGCGGTGGAGCGCTCGGGTGTAGCGGGTCATCTCGGTCTTGATGCGCTGCACGAGGGCGTGGTCGGTCGTGCAGGCGGTGAGGAGCGTCAGGGCGGTGAGAGCTGGAGCGCGCACTGGAGGCTTCTTACTTCGGAAGCCCGAGCGCGTTCCCGATCAGCTCGCTCGAAGTCACCGCGGCGAAAGTCTGACGCTCCGCCGCGCCGTCTCACCCGGCCGCACGACGAGATCGATCTCCGCGCTCGCCTGCCCATCAGGGGTCGCCACCGACAACCGATGCCTGCCCGGCGTGAAGCCCCGCGCAAAAGGCGTCACCCCGAGATCGACGTTCTTCTCCCGTACCACCGCCGGTACGTTCGACTCGATCTCGACTCTCCCCAGCTTTCGCTTCGCGAGCGGCGAAGCCCGGTTCGCAGCGCCCCCGTCGACCACCGGCGCCTCGACCGCGTCTTCCGCCGGAGCCGGCGCCTCGACGAACGGCGCATCACCGTTCACCTCGGGGCTCGCGCTGCGGGTCAGCCAGCCGACCAGCCCTCCCAACGCGACCAGCCCCAACGCGCTCACCACCGCGATGATCGCGGCGCGCCGAGACGGAGCCTTCAACGCCTCTGTCGGTGGCTCGAGCGGCAGCGCGTCGATCACCGTCTGCTGAGGCCCCGTCGCCATCGCGACCGTGTCGGGCTCGAGCAGCGGCGACAGCGCCCTCATCGACGGGTCCGACACCGCTTGCTCGGGAACCGGCGGCGCCCGCATGTCGGGGTGGGTCGGCGAAGGCGCCACCGTCGCCGCGTCGGGGTTGGTCGGCTCGGGCGCGTTCGCCGCCACCAGCTCGGTGGGCACCACGCTCGACGGTGGGTCGAGCTGATCGGTGCGCCGCTCTCGCGGGTCTTGCCGCTTCAGGGTCAGCGAGGGCGCCTCGGCCACGTACTTCACCGCCTTGGGCGGAGGCGCCAGCACCCCGGCCGCCGCCTTCTTCGGTCGCGGCGGAGCAAACGTCGCCGCCGCCGCGAACGCCTCGAGCGGCATGCCCGCCGCCAGGGTCGGCCCGCTCCCGGCGTCTTTGCCGCGCGCCTCTTCGAGCGTCTTCGGCAGCCGTTCGAAGAACCGCGCCACGTGCGCGCCCAGCTTCTCGCGCGCCTGGGGGCTCGACAGCTCGGCCAGCGCCTCGGCCAGATCTCTCGCGCTCGCGGTGCGCTTCTCCAGCTCGCGCGAGGTCGTCGCCTGCAGCACCGCCACCATGCTCCGCGTCAGCCCCTTCGCCACCTCGTCGGGGTGCGGCTGCGGCGTGTACAGCGCCTGCTGAAACACCTCGGCCTCGCTCGCTCCCGGGTAGAGCGGCGCCCCGCACGCCAGCTCCCACAGCACCGCCCCCAGCGCGAACACGTCGGCCCGCCGATCGAGCTTCTGGCTCTTGAGCTGCTCCGGCGGCATGTACCGGAGCTTGCCCTTGATGGTGGTGGTGACCGTGTCGCTCACCGCCGTCGCCTTGGCGAGCCCGAAGTCGACCACCTTCGCCACGCCGTTCTCACCCACCATGATGTTCTGCGGCGACACGTCGCGGTGCACCAGCCCCAGCGGCTCGCCGTCGCGACCCTTCACCTCGTGCGCGAAGTGCAGCCCCAGCGCCGCCTGCCGAATCAGCTCGGCCGCCTCGTCTTGATCGAGCCGCTCGCCGTTCGCGCGCAGCTTCTTCAGCAGCGCCGACAGCGACCAGCCCCGCACCAGCTCCATCGAGATCCACGGGCGGCCGTCGGCCTCGCCCGCGTCGTACACCTCGACCAGGTTCGCGTTGAGCAGCGACGCCGTGCGGCCCTCTTTCAAGAACGCCGCCCGGCTCTCTTCTTTCACGGTCAGGTGCTCGAGCATCACCTTCAGCGCGATCAGCTGCCCCTGGGGCGTCGCCGCCAGATACACCTCGGCCTGCGCACCCGCGCCGAGGCGCCTCAGCAGCTCGAATTCGCCCAGACGGTCGATGGCTCACGAAGTCTCGCCCGTCGACACCGGGTGAGGCAATGTGCGCGTTCGGCCTTCATGTTCCAGGCTGGCAACGTTGGAGTCTCCTGGGGCACTTGTCGGAGATTCAGCGCACGGGTACTTAGCCGGCGGCTGTTCACGCCCGTTGGCCGACACGGGCGAAAAAGAGAACCAGAGGAGTCGCTATGCCCATGGCACCCCGTCTCACCGTGCTGCTCGCGCTGTGCGCCGCTCCGGCGCTCGCCGAGGTCGAGCTGCCGAACTACGACGCGTTCCTCTCCACCCAGAGCTCGCGGGCCTTCGACGTGAAGGCGCTCTCGGCCCCGGTGCGCGAGCGGGTGCTGACGGGCCGGGTCGCCTCGGTCGAGTCGCGGCTCGGCGTGCCCTCGTTCTTCTGGGCCGCGCGCGACGGTCACGGGCTGCGCGGGCTCAAGGTCACTCCCGAGCAGGCCGCGCGCCGCTACCTCTTCACCTACGCCGAGCTGTACCGGCTGCAGCCTGCCCAGCTCGCCGAGAGCCGCCTCGCCACGCTGCATGATCTCGGCAGCGGAGCGATCGTCGCCAGCTTCCAGCGCGACGAGCAGGGCACCCGCGTCTTCAACGACGAGCTCAAGGTGGTGATGAACCAGGACCTCGAGCTCATCGCGCTCACCGGCTACGTCACCCCCGCGCGCAAGGTGCTGGGCGACTTTCAGCTCGGCAGCGAGCAGGCGATCGACTTCGGCTTTCAGCAGCTCGCCGGCGCACCGCTGGGCGGCTCGAGCCTCACCCGCCTGCCCAACGACGAGGCCGGCTTCGAGCGCTTCACCCTGGGCAACCAGCCCACCCCGGTGCGCGTGCGCCGCGTCTTCTACCCCATGCCGAACGGCCTCGAGCCCGCCTGGCACGTCGAGCTCGAGTACTCGCCCGACGGCACCACCGGCTCCGACCTCTACACCTTCGTGGTCTCGGCCCGCGACGGCCGCCTGATGTTCCGCAAGAACCTCACCCAGCGAGACTTCAACTACCGGGTGTGGGCCGACGCCACCGGCCTGAAGGCCCCCTTCGACGGGCCCAACGGCAATGACCCCACGCCGCACCCCCAGGCCACCAACAACAACTACAACCCTCCGTTCGTGGCGCCCAACCTGGTCACGCTCGACCACGGCCCGATCAGCACCAATGACCCGTGGCTCGCCGCGACCGCCACCACCACCGACGGCAACAACGCCACCGCCTACGCCGACTTCAACGCGCCCAACGGCTTCACCCAGGGCACCGACCTCACGGCGACCACCACCTCGGCCGCCACCTTCGATCGCGTCTACGACGTCACCCAGTCGCCCAACGTCTCGGCCGACCAGCGCCGCGCCGCGGTCACCCAGCTGTTCTACGACGTGAACTTCTTCCACGACTGGTACTACGACGTCGGCTTCGACGAGAAAGCCGGCAACGCCCAGAAGAACAACCTGGGCCGCGGCGGCGCCGGCAATGACCCGGTGCTCGCCGAGGGCGAAGACTACTCGGGCACCAACAACGCCAACATGTCGACGCCCAGCGACGGCGCCAGCCCCCGCATGCAGATGTACGTGTTCACCGCCGGCAGCGCGGCCAGCGTGCAGGTCGGCTCGACCAGCTACCGCGCCGGCGTCGCCGACTTCGGCCCGCAGTCGTTCAGCCTCTCCGGCACGCTGCAGCTGGTGAGCGACGGCGACGTGAGCAACGGCAGCACCAACACCGACGGCTGCAACCTGACCTGGGCCACGCCGGTCACCGGCAAGATCGCGGTCATCGACCGCGGCCAGTGCACCTTCGCCCAGAAGGTCGAGAACGCGCAGGCCAATGGGGCCATCGGCGCGATCATCTTGAACAACGCCGGCGGAGGCGCGATTCCCCTCTCGGGGAGCTCGGCGACGGCGATGATTCCCTCGCTTTCGATGGGCCGCAACGACGGCACCACGCTCAAGATGACGCTCGCCGGCACCACCCCGGTCACCGCCACCCTGAACCGCACCGCCACCGTCAACCGCGACGGCACGCTCGACAACGGCATCATCGCGCACGAGTGGGGCCACTACATCTCGAACCGCCTGATCGGCGACGGCAACGGCATCAGCAACAACCAGGGCGGCGGCATGGGCGAAGGGTGGGGCGACTTTCACGCGCTGCTGCTCACCGTGAAGGGCGAAGACGCGCTGGTGCCCAGCAACGCCAACTACAACGGCACCTACGCGATGGCCGGGTACACGACGTACCTCACCGACCGCAACGGCTTCTACTGGGGCATTCGCCGCCTGCCGTACTCGACCAACCTGCTGAAGAACCCGCTCACCTTCAAGCACATTCAAGAGAACGTGGCGCTGCCCGCCAACGTGCCGGTGGCGTTCGGGCAGAGCGGCCGCGGCAACTCCGAGGTGCACAGCACCGGCGAGGTGTGGGCCACCATGCTCTGGGAGTGCTACGCCGCGCTGCTGCGCGACAGCGGGCGCCTCACCTTCGAACAGGCGCGCGATCGCATGCGCGCCTACCTCGTCGCCGCGTACAAGATCACCCCGGTGGTGCCGACCTTCGTCGACGCGCGCGACGCGGTGCTGGCCGCCGCGGTGGCCCAAGATCCCACCGACTTCGCGCTCTTCTCGGCCGCCTTCGCCAAGCGCGGCCTGGGCATGCTCGCCGTCGCCCCCGACAAAGACTCGCAGAACAACTCGGGCGTCATCGAGAGCTTCGTCACCGGCAACGCCTTCGAGGTGGTGAAGGTCGAGCTCGACGACTCGGTGGGCGGCTGCGATCGCGACGGCCACCTCGACGTCGGTGAGACCGGCAAGCTCACCGTCACCATCAAGAACGTCGGCGTGGGCGTGCTCGCCAGCGCCACCGGCACGGTGCGCAGCTCGACCGCGGGCGTCGCCATCGCCGGTGGCGGGCAGCTCACCTTCGCCAGCGTGTCTCCGTTTCAGACCGCGACCGCCACGGTGCAGGTCTCGCTCGGCACCGTGCCCGGCAACGCCGCCGCGACGTTCGCGATCGATCTCACCGAGCCCACCCTCGCCACCCCCGGCCCGGTGCACGTCGACGCGCAGTTCCGCGTCAACTACGACGCCAAGCCCTCGGGCTCGTCGCTCGACGACGTCGAGGCCCCGATGACGGTGTGGAGGTTCAGCAACGACCCGGGCGGCGTCACCGGCTCTGACTTCCGCCGCTACGAAGACACCGGCACCTCGCACTGGTTCTTCGGGCCAGACCCCGAAGCGCCCGCCGACACCTACCTCACCTCGCCGGCGCTCGACGTGGGCCAGGGCCCGTTCAGCTTCAGCTTCTCGCACCGCTACCAGTTCGAGGGCGACGCCACCGAGTACTTCGACGGCGGCGTGGTCGAGATCTCGATCGACGGCGGCCGCACCTGGGTCGACCTCGGCAGCAAGCTCTCTCAACCCTACACCGGCAAGATCGGCGCGCAGTCGAACAACCCGCTGCGCAACCGCTCGGTCTACAGCGGCGAGAGCGCCAACTACCCCGCCTGGAGCACGGTGACCGTCGACCTGGGCACCGCCTACGCCGGCAAGAGCGTGCTGGTTCGCTTCCGCATCGGGTCGGACGACGCGCTCGGCCTCAAGGGCTGGGAGATCGACGACCTGCAGTTCGTGGGCTTGAACAACCGCCCCTTTCCCACCGTGGTGAGCGACCCCAACCTCTGCAGCAACCGCGCGCCGGTGGTCACCGCGCCGTCGACCCTCACCGTGAACGAGGGCACCCAAGTGAAGCTCACCGTCGTCGCGTCGGACCCCGACGGCGAGCCGACCAGCTTGAGCTTCGTGCAGGTGGCCGGCCCCATCGTCACCATGACCGGCGACAGCTTCACCGCGCCCGAGGTCTTGGCCGACACCGAGCTGCAGTTCGAGATCACCGCCAGCGATGGCCGCGCGGTCTCTGCCGCGGTGACCCAGAAGGTGCTGGTGCGCGACGTGAACAAGACCCCGGTCGTCGAGGTGACCCCGGCCGAGCAGACCCTCGACGAGCGCTCACCGGTGCAGCTCTCGGCCACCGCCACCGACGGCGACGGCGACGCCATCGCCGGTTACCGCTGGGTGCAGCGCTCGGGCCCCGCGGTCGCGCTCGACGGCGCCTCGACCTCGACGCTCTCGTTCACCGCTCCCGAGGTCGGCACCGACACCGTGCTCACCTTCGAGGTGGTGGCCAGCGACGGCAAGAGCGAGGGCGCGCCCACGGTGGCCCACGTCACCGTGCACAACGTGCACAGCGAGCCGATGCCCATCGGCCCCGCCGCGCCCCAAGGCTGCGGCTGCAGCGAGAGCAGCTCGGCCACCACCTGGCTCGCCGCCGCGATGGCGGTGTTCCTGGTGTTCGCGCGCCGCAAGCAGCGGTAGCCGAGCCTCATCGCCCAGCCAAACGTGAACGTGAACGGCGGTTGCCAGCAGGCGAGGTGAGCACCAGACACCGCCCACTTCGTGCTATCTCGCCCGAAAATGAGAGCACGCCTCTTCCTCGCCGCCGCCCTCCTCGGAGCCTGCTGGTACCCGGGCGATCGCGGCATCTTGCTCGAAGAAAAGGTCGGCAAGCTGGCCGACGAGAACGCGCAGCTGCGCAAAGAGCTGGCCGACAACCAGGAGAAGCTGGCGCGCTCGCAGAAGCGCCTCGACGAGCAGCTCGAGACGCTCGACAAGGCCGCCCGCCGCAGCGACGCCGACATCGGCATTCAGGTGCAGCGCACGGTCGAAGACGTGGCCACCCTGCGCGGGCAGGTCGAGACCTACCAGTACAAGGTGAGCTCGCTCGAGAGCGAGCTGAAGTCGGCCCGCGAAGATCTGGAAAGAAGCAGGTGGCCGCCGACCCCGACCTCGCGGCCAAGAAGAAGGCCGACGAGGTGAAGCGCCCCGATGACCCCAAAGACTTCTTGAGGCTCGCCGAAGACACCGCCAAGGGCGGCGACAAGCAGCTGGCGCGCACCCTGTACAACGAGTTCTTGAAGAAGTGGCCCAAAGACGGCGGCGCCGGCGAGGCCCACTTCGGCCTGGGAGAGACCTACTACTCGGACGAGAAGTGCCGCGAGGCGCTCTACGAGTACGGCAAGGTGATTCAGGAGTTCACCAAGACCCGCTCGGCGCCCGACGCGTACCTGCGCAGCGCCGACTGCTTCAAGAAGCTCAAGATGGTGGCCGAGTCGAAGCTGGCGCTCGAGACCCTGATGAAGGAGCACCCCCGGTCGGACGCCGCCAAGACCGCCAAGGTCAAGCTCGCCGAGCTCGACGAGAAGCCCGAGAAGGCGGCTCCCAAGAAGGGCGGCAAGAAGTGATCGCCGTCGCGCTCTCGCTGCTGCTCGCCGCGCCGCCGCAGGTGAGCCTCATCTTCTCGGGAGACAACGGGGGCGAAGTCGCCCCCTGTGGTTGAAAGATGAACCCCCTCGGCGGTCTGCCGAGGCGCAAGAAGCTGCTCGAGAAAGAGAAGGGCGCGCTGGTGCTCGACGCCGGCAACGCGCTCTTCCGCGCTCCCGGGCTCGACGACGACGCTTCGAAGAAGCGCGCGAAGTTCGTGCTCGACACCATGGCCACCCTGGGCACCCAGGCGATGGCGGTGGGCGATCGCGACCTGGTGGCCGGGCTGCCCTGGCTCCTCGAGGCCGCCCGGGGCTCGAAGCTGAAGCTGCTCTCGGCCAACCTGCGCGGGGCAGACCAGCAGGCGCCCTTCGAGGGCTCCACCGTGCTCAAGGCCGGCGCCCTGAAGGTCGGAGTGATCGGCGCTTCTCCGGCGAAGACCGGCATACCTCCGCTGGTGGGCGTGCTCGAAGAGGTGAAGAAGCTCAAGGGCAAGGTCGACCTCACCGTGGTGCTGGCGGCGATGCCGTACGCCGACGCGCTGCAGATCTCGACCGAGCTCAAAGGCCAGATCGACTTCGTCATTCAGTCGGGCGACTCGCGCGCCACCAACGCCCAGCTCGCCGAGGGCAACGTCACCGTCGGCGCGGGCGAGCGCGGCCGCACCCTGGGCAAGCTCTCGCTCACCCTGGCCGGCAAGGGCGGCTGGGTGAACGCCGACCAGGCCACCACCGACCAGGCCTCGCTCGCGAACCTCGACCTGCGCATCACCGAGCTCAAGAACCGCCGCAAGGGCATCACCGACAAGAAGGCGCTGGCCGACTTCGACGCCACCCTGGCCCAGTTCTCCCAGCGCCGGGCCGAGCTGGCCAGGGCCGCCTCGGCCGCCACCGCACCCGGCGCGCGCAGCTACAAGCTCGAGTGGCTCTCGCTCGACACCTCGGTCGGTGACGACGAGGCGCTCAAGGCCAGAGTGCTCGAGTTCGAGCCCACCTACGCGGCCCCCCACTAAAGGCCCTCGAGGTGACGTGTCACCGACCGGTAATGGCCGGGGTTGGCCATTGACCCGCAACGCCGGTGGGCCGAGTGTGAGCTTCAAAGACGATGCTGACCCATCGACTCAAGCTCGAGACCCGGCCGCTGCACGATGAAATCGAGCGGGTGACGGGGCTGATGTCGCCCGACCTGACGCTCGACGGCTACCGCGACTACCTGGCCCGCATGTACGGCTTTCACGTGCCGCTCGAGGTCGCCTTGAGCTCGGTGAAGGGCTGGCCCCCGGGCTTTCACCTCGCCGACCGGCTCAAGTCGGGCCTGCTCGCCGATGATCTCACCGCGCTGGGAGTCGACCCGCAGCGACTGCCGGTGTGCTTCGACCTGCCGCAGGTCAACACCCAGGCGCGCGGGCTGGGCGCTCTCTACGTGACCGAGGGGGCGACCTTGGGGGGGCAGATCATCGACCGCCACCTCGAGCAGCAGCTCCCCGGGTGCCCGCGAACCTACCTGCGCGCCTACGGCTCGCGCACCGGCGAGATGTGGCGCGGCATGGGCGTGGCCATCGAGCAGTCGGTCGACGCCGAGCGCACCATCGAGACTGCGCGCGACACCTTTCGCCTGCTCACCCGCTGGCTCGACCCGAAGAGAGGTGCCCATGCAGCCGCCTGAGCTCGCCACCTTGCGCTCGCGCTACCTCGCCGCCCAGCTCTCGGGTGAGCGCCGCGAGGCGCTGCGGCTGCTCATCGACGACGGGGTGAAGCAGGGCGCCGGCATCGACGTGCTGCGCCGCGACGTCATCGCCGCCGCCCAGCGCGAGATCGGCACGCTCTGGCAGGAGAACCGCATCAGCGTGGCCGACGAGCACACCGCCACCGCCATCGCCCACCTCGCGCTGGCCCACCTGTACCAGCACGCGCCTCAAACGCGCCGCCGCGGCAAGCGCGTGATGGTGGCCTGCGTCGAGGGCGAGCAGCACGACTTTCCCGCCCGGCTGGTGACCGACGCGCTCGACCTCGCCGGCTACGACGTGCACTACCTGGGCGCCAACGTGCCCACCGATCACCTGATCAAGACCATGTGGTCGCGCCCGCCCGATCTGCTCGCGCTCTCGGTCACCATGTCGTTCAACGTCGCCTCGGCGCGCGCCGCGCGCGACCGGGTGCGCGCCGAGATGCCCAACCTCAAGGTCGCGCTGGGAGGCGGGGCGTTCACCTTCAGCGCCGAGCTCCAGGCTCAGCTCAAGAGCAGCCTCACCGCGCCCGACTCCGAGTCTTTCGTCACCGCCACGCACCAGCTCTGGGGGAAAGCTGCATGAATGCCGATCTGATCGCCGCGCTGCGCGCGCGGGGAGCAGAGCTGTCGAAGCGCGCCATCGCCGAGATGTACCGCCGACCCTTCTGGAGAGAGCGGTTCGGCGACCGGGGTCGAAGGCACTCTGACGACGACGGTCGTCACCACGTCTCGTACCTCGTCGAAGCGCTCGAGGCGAAAGACCCCGAGATCATGCGCCGCTACTCCCGCTGGCTGCAGCCGGTGCTCACCACCCGCGGCATGTGCACCCGTCACCTCGACGAGAACTTCGAGCTGTTGGGCCGGGTGATTCGCGAAGACCTGGGGCCCGCCGACGACGCGCTCGAGTACCTGCAGGCGGCGCGCGAGGCGCTCATCTACCCCGACGGCCTCGGCCGCGAGCTGCAGCTGGTGGCCGGCGTGCTGGTGAAAGACGTGGCGCTCGCTGTGCACGTCACGCCCGAAGACGCCGACGATCTCATCTCATACCTCGCCGACGCCGCGGCCCTGGTTCGCGTCGACCTGTTCGCCGCCCACGCGCAGTTCCTCGACGGCTACGTGCGCCGCCACACCGCCCACGGCAACGCGGTCGGCATGCTGGCCGCCGCCGGCGCAGCGGTGAAGAAGCACCCCGGCCTGAGCCAGGGCGTGCGCGGCTCGGTCGAGCGCTGTCTCGCCTCGGCGCTGTCTCAGGTGGCGGCATGAGCGCCTCTTTCTCCGAGCTGGTCGCCGACCTGGTGCTCGCCTTCGCGCGGCACCTCGAGCTCGACACCCTCGAGGTCGAGCCCCGCTTCGCCCAGGCCGAAGGCGTCTTCCGCGGCAAGCCCGCGCGCATGGCCACCGTCGCGGTGCGCGGCGGGCCCGTCGGCTTCGCCCGCTTCGTGGTGCTCGAGGGCGACGGCCTGCAGATCGGCAACGTGCTGGCACTGCCGGCGGCCCACTTCGCGCTGCCCATCTTCGGGGCCGACCTGGTGGCGCTGGGCGGTGGCGACACGGTGGTGGCCGCGGCCGACCTCTCGCCGGTGGCGCACGGCTCTGTGCCCGTGGTGCTCGAGCAGCCTGCGCTGCCCCCGGGGGGAGACCTGCCCCCCTGGGCCTCGCGCTGGTTCAGCCCCCAGGCGCTCTTCACCCGCACCGGCGCGCACGACTTTCAAGGCGTGAAAGACGCCGTCTCGGGCTACGCCCGCGCCTGGCTGCGCCTCGCCGCTTCGGCCGAAGCGGGGGTGCGCGACTACTCGCCCGAGCACCGCGCCTACTGCCGCGATCACCGCGAGGGCGACCGCACTCTGGGCATGCTGGGCAAGATCTTCGGCGCCGACTTCGCCCGCGACTACGTCCGCCAGGTTTTCTTCCCCGAGGTGGTGTCATGACCGGCTGGGACGGCGAGCGCCGCGAGCTCGAGCTCACCTGCGACGCCAGCGGCGTCATCACCACCGCTGACGCCACCGCGCGCCACCTGCTGTCGGCCGAGCCCGGCGTGGCCTTCAAGGCCCTGGCGGTGCCCGGCACCGAGGCCAAGGCCGCCGCGCTGCTGGCCAAGGCCAGCGGCGAGCGGGTGCGCGGCTGGGAGCTGTCGCTCAAGGTTCGCGGCCAACCCTCTACCGTGATGTTCGCTGCCCGCCCGGTGGCGAACGGGGCGGTCGCGCTGCTGGGGCTGCACCTGCCCGACGGCTACGTGCAGGCGGCGGTCAGGGTGGGTGAGACCCTCGACGACGTGCTCGAGCTCAACCGCGAGGTGGCCCGGCAGAAGCGCGAGCTGCAGGAAAAGCACGACGAGCTGCGCGAGACCCACCGCCGCCTGTCGGACTCGAACAAGGGCGTGCTGGCGCTCACCTCGGAGCTCGAAGAGCGCGCCGACGCCCTGCGCCACAACGCCGAGGTGAAGGCGCGGCTGGTGGCCAACGTGAGCCACGAGTTCCGCACCCCGCTGCACACCGTGATGGGCCTGTCGAAGCTGCTGCTCGACCCCCGCGGCGACGCGCTGAGCGACGAGCAGAAGAAGCAGGTCGGCTTCATTCGCACGGCCGCCGAAGAGCTCTCGGCGATGGTCAACGACATGCTCGACCTGTCGAAGACCGAGGCCGGCAAGGTCACCCTGAAGCCCGAGCGGTTCACCGGCCCCGAGTTCATCTCTTCGCTGCGCGGCATGCTGCGGCCGCTGCTCACGTCAGACTCGAAGGTCTCACTCGAGTTCGAGTCGGGCGACGACGTTCGCCTCGAGTCCGACCGAGGCAAGGTGGCGCAGGTGGTGCGCAACCTGGTGTCGAACGCGCTCAAGTTCACCGAGACCGGCGAGGTGCGCGTCTCGGTGAAGAAGGCCGGCGATCACGTCGCGTTCAAGGTCAGCGACACCGGCATCGGCATCGCGCCCGAGAACCTCGAGGTGATCTTCGAAGAGTTCACCCAGATCGACAACCCGCTGCAGAAGAAGACCAAGGGCACCGGCCTGGGCCTCACCCTGTGCCGGCGCCTCGCCGAGATGCTCTCGGGCACGCTCGAGGTCGAGAGCCAGCTCGGCAAGGGCTCGGTCTTCACCCTCACCATTCCCGCGGTGCACCCCGAGGTGCGCGAGATGGAGACGCTGCGGTCGCGGCCGCTCGACCCCGCCCGGGCTCCGGTGCTGGTGGTCGAAGACGACCGCAAGACCATCTTCATCTACGAGCGGTACCTCTCGATGGGCGGGCTGCAGGTGGTGCCGGCGCGTACCATCGACGAGGCGCGCACCCTGCTGCAGACGGTGCGCCCCTCGGCCATCGTGCTCGACGTGATGCTCGAGAACGAGACCTCGTGGTCGTTTCTCGCCGACCTGAAGCGCAACCCCGAGACCTCCGACATACCGGTGCTGGTGGTGACCGTGACCGGCAAGGCGCAGAAGGCCCGCGCGCTCGGCGCCGACGAGTTCTGGTTGAAGCCCATCGACCAGGACAAGCTCCTGCGCAAGCTCAAGGGCATCACCACCCAGAACGTGCCCGCGCGGGTGCTGGTCATCGACGACGACGAGAAGGCCCGCTACCTGATGCGGCAGCTGCTCCAGGGCACCCCCTACACCCTCGCCGAGGCCGAGACCGGCAAGCAGGGCACCGAGCTGGCCCGCCAGGTGCGGCCGAGCGTCATCTTTCTCGACTTCCTGCTGAAAGAAATGACCGCCTTCGACGTGCTCGATGATCTCAAGAGCGACCCACGCACCCGCGGCATTCCGGTGGTGATCATCACCTCGCACGTGCTCGACGCCGGCGAGCGCGAGCGCCTCGCCGCCAACACCGAAGCCATCGTCTCGAAAGAGGCGCTGTCGCGCGAGCTGGCCATCAACCGCATTCGCGACGCGCTCCACAAGGCGGGTACCCAGACCCGCCTCAAAGACGACTGAAGAAGCGCGGCCGTCAGTCGGTGTGGGGCGCCGCCGGCACCGGCGGCGAGGGCACCGCCGAGCGACCCTCGGTCGGGCGAGCCTCGGGGGGCACCCGCCCAGACGCGCGCGGCGGCGGCGTCGGCTGCGACTCGAGCACGTGCGCGAGGCGGTCGGGGTCGACCGGCTTCACCAGGTGCAGGTCGAACCCGGCCTCGAGCGACTTCGCCTGCTGCTCGGGGGTGCCGTAGCCGGTCAGCGCGATCAACGTCAGCGCGCGGCCCTTGGGGCTCTGCCGCGCGCGGCGCGCCACCTCGTAGCCGTCGATGCCGGGCAGGCCGATGTCGACCAGCGCCACGTCGGGCTGCAGGTCGAGCAGCCGGGTGAGGCCCATCAGCCCGTCCGAGGCACAGCTCACCTCGTGCCCCGACAGCTCGAGCAGGTCGGCGATGGCCTGCTGCACGTCGACGTTGTCTTCGATCACCAGAATGCGGCGGTGGGTGGCGCCCGTCGCGTCCGAGGCGGTCTGCGGCTTGCCGGCCAGCGCCGGAGCCTCGACCCGCGGCAGGGTGACGTCGAGCTCGCTGCCCATGCCGATGCCGTCGCTGCGCGCGGTGACGTGGCCGCCGTGCAGCTCGACCAGGGTGCGCACCAGGGTGAGGCCGATGCCCAGGCCGCCGCGGGTGCGCGCCACCGGCACGTCGGCCTGCGAGAACAGCGCGAACACGTGGGGCAGGGTGTCGGGCGCCATGCCGATGCCGTTGTCGCGCACCACCACCCGCACCGCGGGCTTCGCGTCAGCCACCTCGCTCACGTCGACCCGAATCGAGCCGCCCTGGTTCGAGTACTTGCTGGCGTTGTCGAGCAGGTTCGAGAACACCTGCTCGAGGCGGGTGGCGTCGCCCCGCACCCACACCGGCTTGTCGGGCATCGAGAGGCGAATGCGCTGACCGCGGCCGACCGCCTTGGTGCTGCGCACGTTGTTGCTGACCCGCTCGAGCAGCTCCGACAGGTTCACCTGCTCCCACTCGAGCTCGATCTTGCCCTGGGTGACGCGCGCCACGTCGAGCAGGTCGTCGATCAACCGCGCCAGGTGCACGGTCTGGCGGCGCACCACGTCGCGCGCGCGGCCCTCGGCGCCGTCGGTTGCGCCGCGCCGCTCGAGAATCGGCAGCGCCGACGTGATCGCGGCGAGCGGGTTGCGCAGCTCGTGCGCCAGCATCGAGAGAAACTCGTTCTTGCGGCGATCGGCCTCGCGCAGCGCCTCGGCGTCGTCGCGCAGGTTGCGCTCGGCGCGGGCCAGCCGCAGCAGCGCCTGCACCGTGGCGATCAGCTCTTCGGGCTCGAAGGGCTGGGCCAGGTAGCCGTCGGCGCCTCCGTCGAGGCTCTCGACCTTCTTGTCGGTGGTGATGTACGTGGCCGAGACGTGCAGCACCTTCAGGCCGCTGGTCTCGGGGTCGTCGCGAATGCGCCGGCACACCTCGAAGCCGTCGATGTCGGGCAGGTGCACGTCGAGCACCACCAGGTCGGGCATTCGCGCGGAGATCATTCGCAGCGCGCCCGCGCCGGTGCTCGCTTCGACCACTTCGAAGCCGGCCCGCTGCAGCATCAACGTCACCATGTAGCGGGCGCCGTCGCTGTCGTTGACGTTCAGAATCAAGGGCCCGGGTGCTCGAGGCATCGGCCGCTGCGAACCCGGGGAGCTGGCTACGGAGTCGTCGGACATGGGTTGCAGAGACATGCGTAGGTTTGCCAGGGGGGTCGATTCAACCCTGGTATCGGCAGTTACGGCTCGGTGACGGCGCTGAGGCACGCGATGTCACCCCGTACCTTTCTGGCACTCGCGCCCGCCCCACTCGAGTCGCGGCCCGCGCGTGCTCCCCTGTGGGCGCAGGTGGCACCCGTGATGCAGCCGACCTCGAATCATGAAAGCACTCGTCTTCCACGCTCCGAAGAAGGTCTCTGTCGACAAAGTTCCCGACCCCAAGCTCGAGGTCAGCACCGACGCGTTGGTTCGCGTCACGTCGACCGCCATCTGCGGCTCCGACCTGCACATCTACAACGGCTTCTTTCCGCAGAAGAAGCCGCTGGTGATGGGCCACGAGTTCATGGGCGTGGTGATGGAGGTCGGCCGGGACGTGAAGAAGCTCAAGCCCGGCGAGCGGGTGGTGGTGCCGTTTCCCATCGCCTGCGGGTCATGCTGGTTCTGCCAGCACGCGCTGGCACCGCACTGCGAGAAGTCGAACCCCGAGCACTACGGCCCCGAGGGCGGGCTGCTCGATCAGAAGGGCGGCGCGCTGTTCGGCTACACCGATCTCTACGGCGGCTACTCGGGCGGCCAGTCAGAGTACGTGCGGGTGCCGTTCGCCGACGTGGGCCCGCGCAAGGTGCCCGACGCGCTCAGTGACGACCAGGCGCTGTTCCTGTCGGACATCTTCCCCACCGGCTACACCGCCATCGACTGGGCGAAGCCGAAGGCGGGCGACACGGTGGTGGTGCTGGGCTGCGGCCCGGTCGGCCTGATGGCGATGAAGTCGGCGTGGCTGCTCGGCGCGGGCCGGGTGATCGGCGTCGACCGCGAAGAGTACCGGTTGCAGCGCGCCAAGACGGCGGCCAAGGCCGAGGTCTTGAACGTCGAGTCCGACGACGTGGCCGAGGTGGTGCGCGGCATGACCGGCGGGCGCGGCGCAGACGTGGTGGTCGACGCGGTCGGCCTCGAGGCGCACCGCACTCCGCTGAAGAAGCTGACCAACGTGTTCCACCTGCAGACCGGCTCGATGGACGCGCTGCGCACCGCGATTCGCACCGTGCGCCGCGGCGGCACGGTCTCGATCGTCGGCGTCTACGGGGTGCCGTACGACAACTTCCCGCTCGGGCAGGTCTTCGACAAGGGCATCACCCTGAAGATGGGGCAGGCCCCGGTGCAGGCGCTGATCGACACGTTGATGGACCACGTGGCCAGCGGCCGCGTGCGGCTCGACGACGTCATCTCGCACCACCTGCCGCTCGAAGAGGCAGCCAAGGGCTACGACATCTTCTGCCGCAAGGTCGACGACTGCGTGAAGGTCGTGCTGAGGCCGTGAAGCTGTGGAGGATTGCGTCGACGCGGTGGCTGGCGCTGCCACTCGGTGCAGGACAGGCTCTAGGTGCGCCGACGGCCCGTCAGGGTCAGGCCAAGGTTCAGGGGCATCGGCCAGGGGTTGGGTGGGGGCAGGGCAGGGGCCGACACCCTGCCCAGCCAACACCCCTGCCCCAGCCCCAGGCCCTGGCCCTGCGCGAGCCCACCCTGGCCGGGAACCCTGAACCTTGGCCTGACCCTGCCGGGCCAGCACCCTCTGGAGCAGCGCTCGCCCGTTCGACAGCTTTAGAGGCCTCCGCTCGGCGCGCGAACGAGCTTCCTCGCCGGTGTTCACGACCCCAGTGCTCCCCGCGAGCACGTCACGGTTCGGTAGCGCCCCACTGCGCTTCGCTACCGCGGGGTGTCACTTTCACGCTCCTCCCCCAGCGAAAGCCGCGAGGCGACTGCATTGCATGCAGGGGCCACATGTCCCCGGTCCCCCCGATTCTCTCGAAGCTGGTGCGGGCCGGGCGCCCGCTGGTGCTGGCCCGCGTCGGGCACTGGAACCCGACCGACGCCGAAGAGCTCACCCTGCGTGCGCAGCTGCGCGGCCTCGGCGCGCGGCTCGCGGTGCACGCCTGCGACTGCGCGGTGCTGCTCGACCCCGATGACCCGCCGCTGCGCCTCGAGGTGCAGCCCGCGCTCGCCCCGCTCGACGGCATCGAGGTGCGCATCGTCGATGCCGAGCTGTACACCGAGTGGCAGTCGAACGAGCCCACCTGCACCTGCTCGCCCGCCGCGCTGCTGATCGCGGCGCTGCGCGAGGCGGTGGCGCGCAAGGCGCACGCCTCTCTGCTCTCGCGCCTCACGTACTGGCCTCGAGCCTGAGCGCTTTCTCTTCGACCGACACCGTCATCGGGCTCGGGCACCGACGACGACTGGGTGGCGATGGACACCGGCGCCCAGCAGAACAGCTGCGGCCTGCGCAGAATAGGTGGCCGCGCGCGGCTCGGCCTTCCTCGGAGACGGCTCCAAGGCTCGCATTCGCCCGGTGCAGATCCTCCCCTGACGGAAAACTGAGCCGCTGCCGCCGCGCAACCGGCCGACAACTGCCGGCTCCGCCCATGGCACGCGCACTGCTCAGCGCGCCGGCATGCTGCGCGTCACGCCGCTGTTTCTGTTGCTCGCCATCTCCTGCGGTCGTTCGTACCCGGTCATCGGCACCGTCTCACCGCCGAGTCTCACCCTCGACGCCGGCCGCATCGAGCCCGACGCCGGCCCCACTGGCTGCAACGTGCCCTTCGGGGGCCCCAACTGCTGTGACTCGGCGGGCACCCACGTCGGCGGCGCGACCTGCACCGCTGACCGCTACACCTGCACCACCGGCACCGTCTGCGCCTGCGCGGGAGAGCCCCAGGCCTTCTACTGCTCCGACGTCTGCGGCAGCGACGCGTACATCAACCCGACCTGCGGAGCCGCCGGTTGGTTCTGCCCCTCGGGCCTCATCAAGACCACCGACTGCGAGCCCGGCACCTGCTGGGGCGAGCCCGGTGACGCGTGCCAGACCCGGTGCGTCGACGGCAGGTGGAGCTGCGTCGACACCGACGGCGGCACCGACGACCCGCCCAACGACACTCCCTCTCCCTGAGGGAGAGGGTCGGGGTGAGGGCGCGCATTGACTCGATGCCCCGAGCCACCGGCGCAGACAGGTGTATGCGCCTGCCCTCATTCCGGGGACACCCTACCGATCGCGCCAACTGAAACTCGCGCGCGACGTCGCGTTTTCGCGCAGGGCGAGCTCCGCGGAGCTTCGAGCGCAGAAGCCCGACGCACCGGCCGCTTGAAGTCGCGTTCGGTAAAGCGCGCTTGCCGGGCGATGGAGCACGCGGGCCCTCGCTGGGCCCGATGCTCCCAGCTGACCCCCATGGCACAGCCTCTGCTCAGGCATGCCCCGCCTCATCGCCCCCGATGGATCAGGAAGAAGGAGACCTCACCATGCATCGCCCGATGCCCACGCTCCCCTCGACGCAAGACGGTGAGCCGCTCACCGGCCGCTCGCCGGGCGCTACCGCGCTGCTGCTCGCGCTGACTGCCTGCGGCCCGGCGCTCGAGGCCAGCACCGACCCCAACGGCACGGTCGAGCAGGACGTGGTGGTCTGCGCGGCCGGCCCCACCGTGCGCGGCCTCGACGTGTCGACCTACCAGGGCCACGTCGACTGGAACGCGGTGCACGGCGCCGGCTGGGAGTACGCGGTCACCCGCATCGGCGACGGCTACGGCGGCGACAACCAGTTCGCCGCCAACTGGGCCGGCATCAAGGCCGCCGGCATGATCCGCGGCGCGTACCAGTTCTTCCGCGCGGCGAATGACCCGGTGCAGATGGCCGACATCGTGGTGAACGCCGTGGGGCGCCTGGGGCCCGGCGACCTGCCGGTGATGCTCGACTTCGAGAACGCCAGCATCCAGGGCCAGAGCCCGGCGGTGCTGCGCCAGAAGATCGACACCTGGCTGAGCCGCGTCGAGGCGGGCACCGGCAAGCGCCCGCTCATCTACACCGGCTACTACGTGTGGGACCCGTACGTGCAGTCCAACGCCTACGGCAGCTACCCGCTGTGGATCGCGGCGTACGGCCCCAACAACGGCAGCGTGCCGGCGATGTGCCCCAACATTCCCTCGGGGTGGGGGAAGTGGTCGTTCTGGCAGTACACCTCGGTGGGCGCCGTGCCGGGCATCAACACCGACGTCGACAAGAACCTCTTCAACGGCACGCTGTCGGACCTGCAGACGCTCGCCAACGGCATCACCGACGACAACTGCTTCGGCAACGAGGCGCAGGGCTGCGGCAACTTCGGCTGCGGGTGCGTCGATCACCAGTGCAACGGAGTGTTCTGCCCCGGCTCGGGCTGCAGCGCGCAGCACACCGCCAACTGCGGCGCGTTCGGAGCAGGCTGCGCCGACGGCCAGTGCGCCGGCGGCACCGCGCCCGGCAGCGGCTGCACCGCGAAAGAGTCGATGGACTGCGCGAAGTTCGGCTGCGGCTGCGTCGATCATCAGTGCAACGGCGGCGCCTGCGCCGGCACCGGCTGCACCTGGCGCGAGACCCACGACTGCGGCGGCTTTGGAGTGAACTGCGCCGACCACCAGTGCAGCGGCGGCTACGGCCCCGGCACCGGCTGCACCCTGAAAGAGACCAACGACTGCAAGGCGCAGGGCTGCGGCTGCGTCGACCACAAGTGCAGCGGGGGCAACAGCTGCGCCGGCAGCGGCAGCACGGCTCGCAACGCGCTCGACTGCGGCATGTTCGGCTGCCACTCGGTCGACGGGCAGTGCAGCGGCGGCTTCTGCCCCGGCTCGGGCTGCACCGGCAAAGAGACCAACGACTGTGCCGCGCGCGGCTGCGGCTGCGTCGACGAGGTGTGCAGCGGCGGGGCCTGCATGGGCACCGGCTGCACCGCCCGGCAGGCGCTCGAGTGCGGCAAGCTCGACGCCGGCTGCTCGAGGGGGGCGTGCATCACGCCGACGGGCCCGGTGATCGTGGACGCCGGCCGGCCGATGGAGGCACCCGACGCCGGGCAGCCGTTCATGCCCGAGGAGGACGGGGGCACCGGCGGCACGATGATGATGCCGATGCCCATGCCGACCAGCGACGCCGGCAGCCACCGCGCCGACGCAGGGCAGCTGCGCGACCCCGTCATGCCCGAGCCGTCGCACTGCGCCGCGGCGCCCTTCGGCCCGCTGCTGGTCGCCGCGCTGACGATGCTGCGACGGCGAAACCGGTCAGGGTGAGCCGCGTCGAACCCTGCCGTCGCTCGCCGAAGCCTCCAGCGGCACATACGCCATCGTACCGCTCGCGTGACGTGCCGCTTGAAGCCTGTGGTGGGTGGCGCTGCGTCTTCGTTGCGGCGACGATCAGGGGTCGATGATTCGACGAGCTCACCATCACCCTGATCGATCTCGCCTCAGCTCACGGCGACCCGCACACCGGCAGCAGATCCAACGCGTCGGCGTCGTGGGCGGGCACGATCTCGATCTCCGGGTGCTCGAGGTGCAGGGCGTGCAACCTTCCGATCGACTCGCCCGTCACCGCGCGGTCGAGATCGATCGGCACGGTCTTGTGCGCCGGCTTCTCGATGCCCCGCAGGGTCCACGTCGAGTCACCGGTGAAGATCCATCGTTTGCCGCCCGCGCCGCGCACCAGAAACCCCGCCGACCCGGGAGTGTGCCCCGGCAGCGGCACCGCGATCACCGACCCGTCGCCGAACACGTCGTGCGAGCCCTCGAAGCGCAGCACCGCCGGCCCCTCGAACCCGAACGGCTCGATGCGCTTCCACGCCCGGTCGAGCTGGTGCCGCAGCACCCCGGGCTCGAGGTAGTGCTCGAGCGAGCCCACGTACGCGTACTCCGGCTGCGACATGCGCACCGTCGCGCGGGGAAGATCTCTCACGCCGCCCGTGTGATCCCAGTGCGAGTGGGTGAGCAGCACCTCGCGCACCGAGCGCGGGTCGATGCCCGCCGCCTGCAGCCCGTCGACCGCCGGCTGCTTCCCCTCGGCGCTGCCGCTGACGACGCGAAACCACGGCGGCACCCGGCTCAGATCGTGGGCGATCTCCACGCCGAACGCCGGGTCGAGCACGATGGTGCCGACGGTGGGGTGCTGCAGCACGATGGTGGCGATCGCCTGGTGCCACGGCTCGAGCGACAGCTCGGCCACGCCCTCGTACCGCCGCCGGTCGTGTCTCTCTCCGAACACCACGCACGGCTGCACCTCGACGCGCTGCTCCACGTCGCCCGCCGCTGCACCTTCGGGCAGCGGCACCGTGGCGCACCCGGCCATCGACGTCACCAGCATCAACCTCAGGCCGCGCACCGGTACCTTCCCTTCGAAGAGGCCGCGCACCGTAGTACAGCTGCTCGGCGTGAAGGGCCGCCTGCTCCCGCTGTTGCTCGCCGCGTGCTTCCCGTACCGCGAGCTCTACCGCCCCGACCTGCACGGCCGGGTGGTCGATGAGCGCGGCGCCCCGGTCGAAGGTGCCGAGGTGACGGCCTGCAGCTACTCGCGCTGGGCCGCCCGCCCGACCGACTGCCCCCGCCGCGCGCAGAGCACCACCGACGCCGACGGCGGCTTCGGCTTCGCCCGCGTCTGGGAGTGGGAGTGGTGCTGCCTGGGCGAAGCGCCGCTGCCGCAGGCCGAGCTGTACGTCTGCCAGGCCGACGCCGGCGCCGCGTTCACCGGCGAGTCGCACGGCTGGCCGCGAGAAGAAGTCGTGCTCCACCTGGGCCCGGAGGCCTCGCGATGCGCTCGACCGTGATGTTGCTGCTCGCTGCCTCGTGCAGCAGCTCGCCCCCCGAAGACTGCAGCGCGCTCGCTTCGACCGCGCACACCCAGATCGGGCTGCGGGTGGCGAAGTACCTCGAGGGGTGCAGCAGCGACTCCGACTGCGTGCTGCTCGAGAGCTCGCTCAGCTGCTACGTCGGCTGCAAGCACGTGGTCGCCGCGGCCCACCGCGACGAGGCGGCCTCCGACCTGCGCACGCTCGATCAGTTTCTCTGCTCGACCTCGCAGTGCGAGATCACCGCCGGCTGCGTCGAGGTGTTCGGGCGCTGCATGAACGACGTGTGCCACGCCGTCGAGGGCACCCTGCCCACGAGCGACGCGGGCCCGAGCGACGCGACGGCGGCTGAGCCGATCACCCGATGATCATGTCCTCGCGCTCCAGCCGGCCGGCGGCGAACCGGTCGAGGTTGAAGCGGGTGAACAGCTCGTCGGCGTGGCCGGTGCACATCCACGCGGCCATGCGCTCGGCCACCGCGGGCGCCATCATGAAGCCGTGGCCCACGAAGCCGCTCATCTGCAGCAGGTTCGGCAGCTGCGGGGTGCGCCCCAGAATCGGCGAGTTGTCGGGCGTCACGTCGTACGGCCCCGACCACTGGCGCAGAATCTTCACCTGGCCCAGGGTGGGCAGCTGCTCGAGCAGCGCCTGCGAGTACCGCGCCAGGAAGCGCATCGTCGAGCCCAGCTCCATGCCGGCGGGCTCGTTGGGGTCTCCCATGCCGCCGACGATCTCTCCGCGCATCGACTGAGAGAAATACAGCCCCGAGTCGAGCACCGACACCAGCGGGCCCAAGAACGGCTTCAGGGGCTCGCTCGAGCAGATCTCGTGACGGTGCGGCTCGTTGGGCAGGTGCACGCCGGCGAGCTGCGCGATCTGCGGGCTCCACGCCCCCGACGCCAGCACCGCCACCTCGCAGGCGATCTCTCCGCGGTCGGTGATGACCTTCTTCACCCGGCCGTCGCCCAGCTCGAAGCCGGTCACCCGGGTGAACGTCTCGACCTTCACCCCGTGCTTCGCCAGCGCCTTGGCGTAGCCCCACAAGAACGCCCAGGGAAAGATGACTCCGTCTTCTTCGTTGAAGGCGGCCAGCTGCACCCCCTTCATCGACAGGCCGGGCACCAGGTCTCTGGCGCCCTCGAGCGAGAGCAGCCGGGTGTTCACCCCGTGGCGGTTGTGCAGCTCGGCCGAGCGCTCGAGCTTCTGGGCCACCGCGTTGCTCTTGGCGAGAAACAGGTAGCCGCCCTGGCGCAGCCAGATGTTGATGCCCATCTCGGCGGCGAAGCCCTTCATCAGCTCGATCGATCGCCGCGCCAGCGCGATGTTGGTCGCGGTGCCCCACTGCATGCGCACGCCGCCGCCGTTGCGGCCGCTCGCGCCGTGGCACAGGTAGCCCTTTTCGAGCAGCACCACGTCGGTCACGCCGCGCCGCGCCAGGTTGTATGCCAGCGCCAGGCCCCATGATGCCCGCGCCGATGATCACCACCTGCGCGTGCGCCCGTACGGGCTCGTCGGGCTTGAGCGGGTGCACGCCCGGCGTCACCCCCAGCGCCGCCGGCACACCGCCGCGCGTCGGCTGCTGCGGGTCGAACCCCGCGCTCGCCCAGTACGAGAGCTCGGTGGGGTTGAGCGGCGGCCGCGGAGTGAACGGCAGCACGTGGCTGGGCGGCGCCTTGGCCTCGCGCGCCAGCAGCGACGCCACCGTGGCGTGGCACTGCTTGCCCTGGCACATGCCGGTGCCGAAGCCGGTGTAGCGCTTCACCGACTCGATGTCGCGGTAGCCCTTGCCGATCGCCTCGGTGACGTCGTCGGCGCTCACGTCTTCGCACGAGCAGACCATCGTCTTCACGGGGCACCTCGGCTCAGGGCCATCGCCGCGCGCCGGCCGCGCGCCGCCGACTCGGCCAGTGAGCACGGGCCCTGCTGCTCGCCCGCCACGAACACGGCGGGGTGCGCCGTACGGCCGTCGGCGTCGGCCTCGACGACGAAGCGCGCGCCGTCGAACACCACCCGGGCGCCGCCCTGGCGCGCCAGCTCGAACGCCGGAGACCCGCTCACGCAGAGCGCCACCGCGTCGCAGTCGACCTTCTCTTCGCTGCCGCCACGCCGCACCGTCAGCGCGCTCACCGCGTTCAAGCCGTGGCCCGCCACCGGCTCGGCGCCCACCGCCACCGCCTCGCCGCCGCTCGCCGTCACCAGCCGCGCCAGCGCCGCGGCCTCGGTGGCGTCGCCCACGCACGCGATGCGCTTGCCGGGCAGCACCTGGTGCCGGCGAATCATGCGGCTCACTGCGCGCGCCGCGTAGATCCCGGGCAGATCATTGTTGCCGAACGCGGGCAGGGCAGGGTGCGAGCCCATCGCCACCAGCAGCTTGCCCACGTAGAGCTGGTGCAGCCGCTCGCCCGCCAGCACGGCGAGAAACCGGCCGCCCGCATCTTCGAACAGCCCCACCACGTTGTGCAGCAGGCGCAGCCGCGGCGACGGCAGCGGGGCCGTCTCGCCTTCGCTCTCGGGCACGCCGTACGCCGCGCGCCCCCCGGCAAAAGACTCGCGATCGAGCACCAGGTGCTCGACGCCGCGCTCGAGCAGCGCCTGTGACGCCGCCAGCCCGCTCACTCCGCCGCCCACCACGGCGACCTCGACCCGCGACACCACCGCCGGCTCGCGCTCGGGCCCTTCGTGGTCGGGCAGGCGGCCGAGGCCGGCGAGCTTGCGCGCCACCACCGCCATCACGTCTTGCGCGATGGGCACCCCGGCCAGCAGCTCGTGGTGGTTCATACCGCCGGGGAAGAACCAGTCGGTGGCCGCGAACACGTCGAGGCGCGCCGAGGGAAAGGCGTTCTGGCGCTCGAGCCGCATGCCCTGGGTGGCCTCGGTGCGGCAGGTGAAGACGTTGGGCACGCCGTCGACGCGCATCAGGCAGCTCGAGCAGGCGGCCGCGAAGCAGTAGGGCCCGCGCGGGCGGTGGTACTTCACCGAGCGGGCGAACAGCGGCTCGCCGGCGGCGATCAACGAGCAGGCGACGGGCTCTCCCTGGCGGGCGGGCAGCGTCTGCCCGTCGAGCTCGATGGAGATCTCCCTGCCTTCACTCGCGAGCCGTGGCACGGCGGCGTCGCATAGCACACGGCCCAAAGCGCGGGCGCCAAGCGCGACATTTGCGGGCGCCTGCGTCCTTGTCATTCGCCCATGCCCTGCTCCCCTCGAGCCCTCCTCGCGGTCTGTGGTCTCACCCTGTGCGCGTGCGAAGGGCAGGTGCTCGACACCGAGAGCGGCCCCGAGCAGGTGCCGGGCGATGAGCTCGCCGGCTCGGCCTCGCCCCTGGTCTCTCACACCTCGTACTACCACTGGGGCAACCGGTCAGATTGGAACGCGCCCCAGTTCGAGCACTGCTCGCCCGCGCTGGTGCAGCTGCTCGGCTACCTCCAGGCGCACTGGGGCGGCACCTACCTGGGCTGCGAGGGCGATCGCACGGTGAAGAACGGCAGCTCGACCAACATGTCGAGCCACGCCTGGGGCGCCGCCCTCGACTACAACAGCGGCAGCTGGAGCACGAACTACGGGCCCATCGCCAGCTTCCTCATCGCGCACTCGCAAGAGCTGGGCATCAACACCATTCACGACTACCGGTTCGTGAACGGCCGCGGCCGCATGTGGAAGCCGAACCTCGGCTGGGTGCCCGCCAACATCGGAGGCCCCGGCATCTGGATGCACATCGAGGTGCGCCCCGACGCGTACTTCGACGGCCGCAGCGTCGACGAGAAGCTCGGCGCGGCCGCTGCGCCTGCGCCGCCGAGCCCCGCAGCGGCGCTCGGCATGCCGGCCGACTTCGACTTCACCTTCGACGCCACGTTCTACCTGCAGGCCAACCCCGACGTGGCCGCGGCGTACGGAGCGGCCAACACCCAGGGCGCGCTGCAGCACTGGCTGCAGTTCGGGCTGCGCGAAGGGCGGCAGGGATCGGCGATGTTCAACGGCAACTTCTACCTGGCGACCCACCCCGACGTGGCTGCCTGGTCGGGCGATCGGGCGGGCATCGGCGCCGGCATTCACTACGACACCTGGGGCGTCGACGAGGGCCGCGCCGGCGCGCCGAACTTCGACGTGCGCTACTACCTGGCCACGTACCCCGACCTGGCGGTGGCGCTGGGCGGCAGCACCCGGGTGGCGGCCTTTCACTACGCGCGGTACGGGCTGGCCGAGGGGCGCCGCGCCTCGCCGGCGTTCGACCCCCGGTTCTACCTGCAGGCAAACCCCGACGTGGCCCAGGTGTTCGGGGCCGAGAACTACCGCTCCGCGCTGCTGCATTGGCTGACCTTCGGCCGGGCCGAGGGAAGGCGGGGCGCCCCGTAAGGGCGCGAATCGCCGAGGCCCCAATGGGGGGGCATGTGCGACGCGGGCGGATATCTCCTGGAATTTGCGGGGTGAGAAGCGGCCATTCTGTAAACGCCTACATGGCCTGAGGGCAAAACCTGGGCGAGACTGTCACGGGATATTCCGTCATGGCTTCCTCGTACACCATCAGGCCGGGCGACACGCTGAGCGCGCTGGCGGCCCGGTTCAACACCACGGTGGCCGCGCTGGTCCGCGCGAACAACATCGCCAACCCCGACCTGATCTACGCGGGCCGGAAGCTCACCATCCCCGACGGGTTCACGCCGAGCCCTGGCACGCCGCCGACCGACATCACCGGCGGCCCGCCCAGCGCCGGCAGCGAGAACGGAGTGCCGTTCTACCGGCAGGGTGATGCGCGCTGGGGCGGTCGCATTCTCGGCGACGACTCGAGCATCGCTTCGGCGGGCTGCGCCATGACGGCCACCGCGATGGCGATCAGCAAGATCAGCGGCAAGCCCATCAACCCCGGCGAGCTCGACGCGTACCTCGACCGCCACGGCGGCTACGACCGCGACAACCTGTACTGGGGCGTCGCGGCAGCCTCGCGCGGGCTGAGCGCCAGCAAGGCCACCTGGTCGCTCTCGACCATCGACTCGAACCTCTCGGCCGGGAAGCCGGTGGTGATCGGCGTCGACTACAAGAACGGCGTCGGCACGGATCATTGGATCACCATCACCAACAAAGAGACGGTGAACGGTCGCGTGCGCTACGCCGCTCACGACCCGGCGACCGGCACCAAGATCTATCTGTACCCGCACGACGGCAGGCTCGAGGTCGAGAACAACCCGGTGCGCGACTACAAGAGCTGCGGGCAGCTGGTCGTCTTCAGCTGAGGGGTTTCTCGCGGGCGCTGGCGTGCCCTGCGCCGGCGGCTTTTTCGGGCGTGCGTGCTGGCGTGCCAGCGCTGCTACAGCCGTCCACGTCCACGACCACGTCCACGTCCACGAAACAGCCTGAACGATGGGCGCTCACCAGCGCAGTCGTCGACGCGCGGCGAATGCCGCCACCCTCGCCGCGCCACGCGCCATCAGAGCGCGAGAGCCCAGCAGTTTTTCGTGGACGTGGACGTGGTCGTGGACGTGGACGGCAGTTTCAGCGCCCGTCACCAACTCACCGCCCCATCCAACTCACCGCCCCATCCAACTCACCGCCCCATCCAACTCACCGCCCATCATCGACCCTCACCGCACGCCCCTTGCCATCCGTGCACGTGTACCCACCCTCCGCCACCCTGCACCCCAACGAAGCCGCGCACCGCGACAGCGCCCAGTACACCGCTCCCCGCCGCTCGGCATACGCCCGCGGCTCCCGGCACTCGGTCTCGGGCTCCAACCTCCCGCCCAGCTCCGCCAGCGACTTCTCCATCAACGCAGGCACCCGCCGCGCCGCCTTGCCGTCTTCGACCTCCAGACAGAACCCGCCGTCGAAGCAGAGCAGCCCCTTGCCGCACCCTGCATATTCTCTCCACCCGGGCGCGCCGAGCTGCGTGGCCCCCGCGGGCAGGTAGTAGGCCGCGCTGCCGTTGCCCGCGCCCACCAGCGACGACAGCGCGCCGATCGCCGCGGCCGCGCCCGAGATCGCCGCCTGCGACGCCTGCGTCTTCACCGGTCGCAGGTACGTGCGCGCCTCGCCCGACGCGACCACTTCGGTCTGCTCGTCCGAGCACCCCAGCGCCATCGCCGCCGACGCCTTTTCGTGAGCGCACGCGCACGCCAGCAACCCCACCGTCAGCCACGCCTTTCGCACGGCCGGCGGTTATAAGGCCCGGCCATGATCCACGCGCACGTGAAAGTTCCGGCCCCGGGCAACGAGCCGGTGAAGACCTACGCGCCCAACAGCTCCGAGCGCGCCGAGCTCAAAGCCGCGCTGGCCAAGCAGACCGGCGAGAAGCTCGAGATTCCCCTCTTCATCGGCGGCAGAGAGGTGCGCACCGGCAAGCTCGCCGAGGCCCGCTCGCCGCACCGCCACCAGCAGGTGGTCGCCCAGGTGCACGAGGCCGGGCTGGGCGAGGTCGAGAAGACCATCGCCGCCGCGCTCGCCGCCAAGCCGGCCTGGGCCGCCACCCCGTTTCACGAGCGCGCGGCGATCTTCCTGCGCGCCGCCGAGCTGCTCGCCACGAAGTACCGGCCCGTTCTCAACGCCGCCACCATGCTCGGTCAGTCGAAGACCGCGGTGCAGGCCGAGATCGACTCGGCCTGCGAGAGCATCGACTTCTTGCGGTGGAACGTGCACTTCGCCGCCCAGCTCTACGAGCAGCAGCCGCACTCGGGCCCCGGCATGTGGAACCAGACCGACTACCGGCCCCTCGACGGCTTCGTGCTCGCCGTCGCGCCGTTCAACTTCACCGCCATCGCGCTCAACCTCTCGACCTCGCCGGCGCTGATGGGCAACACCGTCATTCTCAAGCCGGCCACCACCGCCATCGTCAGCGGCTGGCGCATCATCGAGCTCTTGCGCGAGGCCGGTCTGCCCGACGGCGTGATCAACTTCCTCCCCGGGCCCGGCAGCACCATCGGCAACGCCATCTTGCAGAGCCCCGACCTCGGCGGAGTGCACTTCACCGGCTCGACCGGCGTCTTCAACGGCATGTGGAAGTCGGTGGCCACCAACATCGACCGCTACAAGCAGTACCCCCGCCTGGTCGGTGAGACCGGCGGCAAAGACTTCATCTTCGTGCACCCCTCGGCCGAGGGAGACCTCGACGCCGTCGCTACCGCCATCACCCGCGGCGGCTTCGAGTACCAGGGCCAGAAGTGCAGCGCCTGCTCGCGCGTCTACGTGCCCGAGTCGCTGTGGCCCAGGCTCGAGCAGCGCCTGCTGCCGATGATCAGCGAGATCAAGGTCGGCGACGTCGCCGACTTCCGCAACTTCATGGGCGCGGTGATCGACGAGAAGTCGTTCGCCAACGCCTCGAAGTACCTCGAGCTCGCGAAGAGCAGCGCCGATGCGCAGGTGCTGGCCGGCGGCCAGACCGACCGTAGAGAGGGCTGGTTCGTGCGGCCCACCCTGGTGCGCACCACCAACCCGCGCCACAAGGTGATGACCGAAGAGATCTTCGCGCCCCTGGTCGGCCTCTACGTCTACCCCGACGGCAAGTACCTCGAGACGCTGCGCGAGTGCGATCAGGCGGCCCAGTACGCGCTCACCGGCGCAGTCTTTGCGCGAGACCGTTCGGCCATCGCCACCGCGGCGCACGAGCTGCGGCACGCCGCGGGCAACTTCTACATCAACGACAAGCCCACCGGAGCCGTGGTCGGCCAGCAGCCCTTCGGCGGCAGCCGCGCCTCGGGCACCAACGACAAGGCCGGCTCGATGCTCAACCTCGTGCGGTGGACCAGCCCCCGCACCATCAAAGAGACCTTCGTTCCTCCCACCGCGATCGGCTACCCCTCGATGGGCGCCGAGTAGCGCGACCGGTTAGACTGCTGAAGCGTGAACCCGAGGTTTGGTCAGAGCGGTGAGGGCAGGTCTTGACCTCGGCCCCCCAGACGCACCCCGACGCGTGCAGCGTGCACGCTCCGGTGGTGCCCGAGAAGGCCGAGTCGCGCACCCGCTGGGTGGTCTACCTGACCGCCGTGATGATGGTGGCTGAGCTGGTCGTCGGCTACCTCTCGCGCTCGCTGGCGCTCACCGCCGACGGCTGGCACATGATGACCCACGTCGGCGCGCTCGGGCTCTCGGCGCTGGCGTACTGGTACGCCCGCACCCGCGCGCACGAGACCCGCTTCGCCTTCGGCACCGGCAAGGTCTACGCGCTGGCCGGCTTCTCCAGCGCCGCGCTGCTGCTGGTGGTGGCCGCGGCGATGGCCTACAGCTCGATCGAGCGCCTCATCACTCCCGAGACCCTGCGCTTCAACGAGGCGCTCCCGGTGGCGGTGATCGGCCTGCTGGTGAACCTGTTCAGCGCCTGGCTCCTCGCGGGCGGCAAGGGTGGCCACGACCACGACCACGGTCACAGCCACGACCACGACCACGAGCACGAGCACGATCACAACCTTCGCGCCGCGTACATGCACGTGGTGGCCGACGCGCTGACCTCGGTGCTCGCCATCGTGGCGATCGTCGGTGCCCACCTGTGGGGCTTGAACCGCCTCGACCCGGCCGTCGCAATCTTGGGCGCGGTCATCATCGTGAAGTGGGGCATCAAGCTGGTCTCCGAGAGCGCCCGGCAGCTCATCGACCTCGACCCCTCGACCAAGAGCCGCGACGCGGTGCGCGCCGCGCTCGAGGGCATGGGCGGCACCCGCGTGTGCGATCTGCACCTGTGGCGCGTGGGCCCCGGCCGGCTGGTCTGCGTGGTGGCGGTGCAGTCGACCGAAGATCGCCCCCTCGAAGACTACAAGAAGGCGGTCTACCAGGCGGTGGCGGTCGAGCACCTCACCGTCGAGGTGCGCCCGGCGTGAAAGACTTCCGGCTCCCGTTCGACGAGCCGATCTTCCACGCGCTCAACGGCCTGAAGAGCCCGCTCGTCGACGCGGTGATGGTGTTCGCGTCGAGCCGGGAGTTCGGGTTCGCCTGCGCCGGGCTCCTCGTGCTCTGGGTGGTGGGCACCCTGCGCCGCGACGCCCTGCGACCGGTGCTGCAGTTCGGCCTCGCGCTGCTGGCGACCGATCGCTTCGGCCACGAAGTGCTCAAACCGTGGATAGGGCGTATTCGCCCCTGCTACGCGATGGTGCAGGGCACCTTTCGCCAGCTGTGCGAGGTGGGCAACGCCGGCTCGATGCCCTCGCTGCACTCTGCCAACGCCTTCGCCGCGGCGGTGGCGGTGACCCTCGCCTGGCCCTACGCGGGGTGGGTGCTGTTCCCCGTCGCGACGTTGATCGCCGTCAGCCGCATCTTCGTGGGCGTGCACTGGCCCAGCGACGTGCTGGTCGGTGCGGCGTACGGCAGCGTCGTCGCGCTGCTCCTTCACCTGGTGGTCGGGAGATTCGTTCGCGCACGCAAGCCTGCTGCTCCCGTTGCTGAACGCTAGCCAGTCTAGAGCCGCAGGTCTGCCGAAGTACTACGCGCCCACTTCGTGAATCGGCGACGACTCGGGCACCGGCAGGCCCAGCGCGCGCTGCCCCACCCGGGTGCGAATGATCGCACCGAACGAGACGCACACCGCGCACGAGATGAGCAGCGGCCCCAGCACCGGCACCAGGCCCACCAGCATCATCACGAGCAGGCCCACCGCCAGCACCGCCGCCTGGGTGCGGCGCAGCTTCGCCACCGGGAACCGGGTGCCCAGCGAGTTCGCCAGCGCCAACAGGCCCATGAGAATCGAGAGGCCCCCGAGCAGCCACATCAGCACCGCGACCGGTATGCCGATCACCGTCAGCACCAGCAGCAGGGTCAGCGGCACCGAGCCCATCAGCGCCAGCAGCCCGGCCAGCCCGCTCTTCATCGGCTCGAGCTTGATCTCGGCCTCGATGTTCCGCATGCGGTTCGGGGCGAACATCATCAGCAGAAAGCCCAGCCCGAAGAACGCCGCGAACTTGATCAGGAAGCCGGCCAGCCCCGAGTGCTCTTCGGTCTTCTCGACCGCCTTGACCACCGGCAGCGCCGCCACGCCCGACTTCACGCCGAAGCCGTTGACCCCGAACGAGACCTTCTCGCCGTTCACCACCGCGCCCGCGCCTTCTTTGATGGTGCCGCCGAACGACACTGCGTCGCCGTTCACCACCACACCGTCGCCCAGCACCACGTCGCCGCCGAAGGCCACCACGTCGCCGTTCGCCACCACGCCGTCGCCCAGCGTCACCGGCCCGCCGTACGACACCACGTCGTCGACCACCTGGCCGTCGGGCACCGTCACCGGCCCGGTCGCCACCGTCTTGGCGCCGTGGCCGCCGTGCTTCGCCTTGCTCTTGAGCTCGTCGAGGCGGGCCTTCATCTCGTCTTTGCGTGCCCGGGCCTCTTCTTTGCGCGCCTGCTGCTCTTCGCGCCGCGCGTCGGCCTCTTCCTGCCGCGCCTCTTCTTCGGCCTGCCGGGCCTCGTCGGCCGCCTCTTTGTCGTCGCGCAGCTTCTCGGCGCGCTCGCGCAGCTGATCGGCCCGCCCGTCGGCCTCTTCGGCGCGCTTCTGCGCCGCCTCGGCTTCGGCCTCGAGCGCTTCAGCGGTCGGGTCTTTGCTCACGGTGGGTGAAGGGGGCCGGGGCGGCAGCGGCGGCAGGCCCTTCACCGGCGGCAGGGGCCGAGCCGGTGGAGCCAGGGCGCCCGCGGGCTCTGCGCCGCTGGCGGCCGGCTTCACCACCCACAGCTTGCCCTCTTTGTGCAGCTCGAGGTGGTGCACCTTCACCAGCGCCTCGAGCGCTTCTTCGGCGGTGAGATCTTTGAAGTGCACCTCGGCGGGCACGTGCAGGTCGCCGGTGGCGATCAGGTTGATGCCGCCCTTGGTGGCGATGGCGTTGAGCGCCTCGCCCAGGGTGCCGCGGTGATCGATCGAGATGGGCGCCGCGTTCAGCGCGAGCACCACCACCAGGCCGAGGCTCATGAGGCCACCTTCACTTCGGTGCCGATCTTCTTCAGCGCCGCGAAGCTGGTGAGCAGCATCGCCGCGAGCGCGAGCGCCACCGGCACCGCGGCGGTGTGCCACACCGCTTCGAAGCCGCTGCCCAGGCCGGCGAGCACGTGGCGCACCTGAAGGAAGCCGTTGGCGAACGAGAGGCCCAGGCCGCTGATGCCGGCGCCGTGGGTGAGGAAGGCGGCCAGGCCGGCGGCCATCGCGCCGAACGTGATCACCACCGCCAGCGCCACGTCTTTGGCGGCCGGAGCCGGAGCCGGCGCCGTGGCGACCTTGTGCATCACCTGCTGCACGAAGTCGGCGGGGGGCAGCGGGTCAGAGAGGCGGAGCAGGTCTTTCTCGAGCTGGCGGTGCTCTTCGAGCAGCGCCTCGCGCTCTTCGGGCTGCAGCGCGGCGAGCAGGGTGTCGAGCTCGGCGTCGTTCATGGGGTCGTGTTCGTTCATTGCTTGCTCTGCATCACCTTGCGGAGTTTCTCACGGGCGCGAAACAGCCGCGCCATGATCGTGCCGGGGGCGACGTCCATCACCTCGGCGATCTCTTTGGTGGTGCGCCGCTGCACGTAATACAGCGCCAGCACCTCGCGATCGTCGTCGCTCAAGGTGGCCATCGCCTCTTCGAGCGACTTCTTTTCCTGCTTCTCTATCGCCTTCTGCTCGAGCGACGCGTCACCCGCCGGCAGCTCGTGGGCGTGATCTTCCACGTCCTCGGTGGTCATGCGCGAGCGCCGGCGCAAGATGTCGAGGCAGAGGTTGCGCGCGATCGCCATCACCCACAGGTCGAACGGGCGGCTCTCGTCGTAGCGCTGCAGGTTCTGGTACGCGCGCAGAAACGCCTCTTGCGCCACCTCTGACGCTTCGGCGTCGCTGCGCAACAGCCGCAGGCACAGCCCGAAGATGGGGCGCTGAATGCTGCGCACCAGCTGCGCGAACGCATCGGAGTCTCCGCGGCGCGCGCGGCGAACTTCCTGGAGGTACGGAACCGCCGGCTCGGCCGCCATCATCGACATCGCGAGCGGGTCAGGCAGCGACAGGGGAAGAGCAGTGTTCACGCCTCGACATACGGCCACCCCCCATCGGCATTGCGCGGTTTATTTCCGCCGAAAGTTCGCTCGGTTGCGAGGCTTGAACGGCCGCTTGGGGCCCCCGGCGCGGAAGCCGCCCTTCTGCGGCTTGCCGCTCCGCTCGGGGGCGGGGCGGCCCTGGCGGTCGGGCGCGCCCGCCGGCGGGTTGGCCGGCACGAAGCCGCTGTGGCTGCGGCGCGGGCCGGTCTGAAACGAGGGCACCTCGCGGTCGCCCTCGACTCGCGCCGCCGGCTGCGAAGCGCCGTCGCGGCGCAAGCCCGGGCCCGAGGCCTTGTTGAAGCGCGGGGCACCCTTGCCGAACCGGGGGCTAACTGAGTCGGAGCGCTGGGGCGTGGTACGGGCCGGTCGCCGTCGGGGCGCTGGGGCCGGTCGCCGCGGGCAAAGCCGGGGCGGGCGCCCTTGTCGAAGCGCGGGCGGTCGCCATCGGGGCGCTGGGGCCGGTCGCCGCGGGCAAAGCCGGGGCGGGCGCTCTTGTCGAAGCGCGGCCGGTCGCCATCGGGGCGCTGGGGCCGGTCGCCGCGGGCGAAGCCGGGGCGGGCGCTCTTGTCGAAGCGCGGGCGGTCGCCATCGGGGCGCTGCGGCCGGTCGCCGCCTTCGCCCATGGGCGTGCGCTCGTTGCGGGTGAAGCGCTCGCGCTCGTACTGCTCGCTGGCGGTGAGGTGGCGGTCGTCGGACACGCTGAAGTGGAAGAGCCGCTTGACCACCAGGGTGGCGTAGCTGCCGGGGGGCAGGGTGAACGCCACGTTGAGCTTGAGGTGGGGCTTGTTCATCTCGTCGGGGCCGGGCCTGCCGAGCACCAACTTGTGGGGGTAGACGAGCAGGGGCCGCAGCTCGTGCTTGAAGTACAAGAGCTTCTCGGTGCCGGCGATGGTGAGCTTGTCGAGGGTGAGCTTGTCTTTGCCGAGCGCCCAGATGGCGGCCTCGCGCACCTGCTCGTCTTCGAAGGTGGTCTGGGGCGACAGCAGGGGAAAGCTCAAGGTCCGCAGCTTGTGCAGCACCTCGGGGGCGGCGTCGCGGTGAAAGAGCAGGGTGCCCGCCTGGTACGGCATGGGAAACAGGTGCTCGCGGGGGAGCATCAGCTGCAGCAGCCGGCGCACGCCTTCGTTCCACAGGTACGACTGGAACGTGAAGAGCTGCATGGCGCGGTAGTCGGAGTCGATCTGCAGAAACGCGGCGACGAAGTCGCGAGGCTTGGCGCGCAGCGACGCGATGATGCGGTGGTACTTCTTGCCGCCTTCGAACGGCACCCGGGCGCCCCAGTCGCCCCAGTTCTTGGCCCAGAACGCCTTCACCTTGGCGTCGTCGGTGCGGTCGAGCGGGCTGGGTACGGCCATGAAGTTCTTCAGCGCCGCCTCGAAGTCACCGCGCAGCAGATCTTTGGCGATGAACCCCTGGCCGTGCTTGAGCGAGCCGAAGCGCTGGTCGTCGAAGTAGTTCACCACCCCGAGGCGGTTCACCTCGGCGGCGGCGAGGTTCACCTGCGGCAGCTCGGCGTGCTTCACCGCGCGCACCGTGACCGAGAACCGGTTCGAGGTGATGTTGGCGGCGCTCAGGGGCCGGTCGGTGCGGCCGAGGAACTTGAGCCGCAGATCCTCGTCTTGCATGTCGACGTCGGCGCCGTTGACCGCGATCAGCTGCTCGGTGCGGCCCTGCTTGTCCTTCAGGCCGCAGTAGCTGATCGACATCGGCTTCAGCCCGAACCGGTCGCGAATGCGGGCCAGGGCGTCGAAGGTCGACAGCTTCTGCTTGTCCATCAGGTACACGCGGTGACTGCCCGAGGGGACCTCGTCGAACCGAAACGACTCTTTCACCGAAAAATCTTCCGGGCGCTGCTTCAGCCGCATGCGAAGGGGCTTACCACGCGACCACCTGGGGTCCAGCACCAGCGGCCCGCGCCCGCGCCCGCGCCCGCGCCCGGAATGCGAGAAACCGTAAACGGTCGGTCGAACCCCGCAGCCCCAAGCCCGAAGCCCCTCGCCCCTGGCATCCAACCCCGGGTGGATCGTCCCCTCAGCCCCCGGCAACAGAACCGCTCATGAAACTGAACGCGTTCATCCTGGTCACCATGGGAGCGACGGGCTGCGCCAGCAATCTCGCGCAGATGCAGACCGCCCGAGCCCTCGAACCCGGCCAGCTCCGCATGAGCGCAGGTGTCGGCTACTACATCCCCGCGACCCAGGTGGGGAACCTGGCGGGCGACGGTATTCAAGTCGCCAAGCAGGGCATCGAGTCGGCGGTCAACGACGCGCCGTTCGAGCTCTCCGACAAGGGCAAGCGCAGCATCGCGATTCACTCGGTCTCGCTCGCGGCGATGACGCCGTACCCTTCGGTGCAGGTCGACGCGCGGCTGGGCGTGCTCCCCCGGCTCGACGTCGGCATGCGCTACAGCGTCGACTCGGTTCGCGCCGACGCGAAGTTCAACTTCTTTCACGACGGGGTCGACGACCCGGAAGACGGTCTGCCCCGCCGCAGCAAAGACATCGCCATCGGCTTCATGGTCAGCAAGCAGCTCTTCTCGCAGCCGGTGGGCGACATGATGGGCATGATCCGCCTCGACAACTTCAACCGGTGGGACTTCGAGATACCCCTCTACGTCAGCATCGACGTCAGCCGGTACTTCGGTGTCTACGGGGCAGGGCGCTACCGCTTCAGCTACGTGAGCTTCAACCAGAACATCGGCCACGTGACCAGCTGCGGCTGTAGCGAAGCCCCGGTGCACACCGTCGAGGTGATCCCCACCAAGCTGGTGAGCCACTTCTACGGAGCGACCGCAGGCATGCGGGTGGGCAGCGCCCGCTTCTCGTGGATGCTCGAGCTCACCGTGGGTCACACCTCGGCGAAGACCAAGCTGCTGGGCGAAAACGTCGAGATGGGCGGCCTCACCCTGTACCCCGCGACGGGAATTGCGTTGACCTTCTGAAGGCCGGCCTTCAGGCTCGCCGCCCATGCGCACGGGCGTGGCGTCTCTGCTGGTCGCAGTGGTGGTGGTCGGCGCGAGTGGCTGTGGCGGCTCGAACACCACCAGCACCTGCACCGGTGCGGTGATGGGCGCGCTGACCGGCACCTTCAGCGTGTGCAACGACTTCGACGAACGCTACCGCGCCAACCTCGACACCTGGTCGTTCACCGCCGCCTACACCGAGCTGCCCACCTCGTTCACCTGGTCGACCGAGTGGGAGCCCAAGGGTGAGCCCAAGGCCACCACCTACCTGTTCAGCGGCGACCCCAACCGCGACACCAAGAACCTCTCGTGCGACGTCACCCTCGAGAAGGCGGGCAAGAAGTGGGTGGCGCGCAACGGCGCCGGCACGGTGAGCTCGGGCGACTGCAGCATGACCGTCTCGAGCGTCGAGACGCTGGAAGAGAACGGCAACGTCACCACCTACAAGGTGCAGGGCGACGTGACCGCACACCTCGAGGCGGTGCCGGGCACCGGGTCGACCGGGGCGATCACCTTCACGCTGGCCTGGTGCAAGGGCGACGTGGTGATGTGCCCTCAACCGATGCGTTGAGGGCTTCGACGCCCCATTCCGGTCTGATAGTGTCTTCCGGCCTTGGCTCAATCGCCGCCGATTCCCCTCACCAACGAGGTCGAGCCCGGAGGGACTCCCAAGCTCGGTCAGGTCTACGCGCCTGGCCAGATCAAGGGGCCACGGCTGGCGGGGCGCTTCGCCGACGGCAAGCAGGGTGAGTTTCCCCTGGGCAACAAGACGTCGCTCGGCCGCCACCCCAACAACACGCTGCGCCTGGTCGACCGCGAGGTCTCGAAAGAGCACGCGTCGATCGAGCGGGTCGGCAACACCTACCTGCTGCGCGACCTGAACTCGTCGAACGGCACCTTCGTGAACGGGCGCAAGGTGCGCGAGCTGCGCCTGCGCGACGGAGACGAGATCGCGCTGGGCAACAGCCGCCTGGTCTTTCACTCGGGCGAGGCGGGGGCGGGCGGGGCGACCCCGTCGACCTCGCCCGGGGTCACGGTGGTGGCCTCGGCGCACTCGATGCCGGCGTTTCTCGCCCAGGTCGAGCAGAAGGAAGAGGCCGAGTTCCGGCCCGCCGATCAGATTCACGAGATCAACAGCCTCAAGCAGGACTACGAGAAGCTGCGCATCGCCAACGAGTTTCACCGCTTCGTCGGCGCCGAGCGCGAGCAGAAGGCCCTGCTCGACAAGATTCTCTCGGTGGCGTTTCAGCTGCTCGCCGCCGACAACGCGGTCATCTTTCTGCCCGACGAGACCGGCAAGCTGCACGACGCTGCGGTCAAGAAGCGCAAAGACAAAGACGCCGACCAGCCGGTCGTCGTGTCGGACACGGTGCTGCAGCGGGTGGCGCAGACCCGCAGCGCGGTGCTGACCGCCGACGCGATTCTCGACTCCCGCTTCTCGTCGTCCGAGTCGATCGTGGCGCAGGGCATTCGCTCGGCGATGGCGGTGCCGCTGCTCACCAAGGGCACCTTGAAGGGCGTGCTGTTCTGCGACACCCGCGAGCGCACCAACGCGTTCTCCGAGAAAGACCTGAAGGTGCTCTCGGGCATCGCCTCGCAGGCCGCGATCGCGCTCGAGAACGCCGACCTGGCCAAGAAGATCGAGGTCGAGGCGGTGACGCGCGCCGAGCTCTCGCGCTTCCTCTCTCCCGCGGTCGCCGACATGGTGGTGCAGGGCAAGGTCGAGCTCTTGCGCGTCGGCCGCATGGCCGAGGTGAGCGTGATCTTCGCCGATATTCGCGGCTTCACCTCGATGTCCGAGAACGAGAGCCCGCAAGAGACCGTCGCCATGCTCAACGCCTTCTTCACCCGCATGGCGCAGGTGATCTTTCGGCACGAGGGCAACCTCGACAAGTTCATCGGCGACTGCGTGATGGCGACCTGGGGGCCTCCGTCGCAGCACCCCGACGACGCCGCCCGGGCGCTGCGCGCCGCGCTCGAGATGCAGGCCGAGATCAACGAGATGAACAAGGCCCGCGAAGAAGACGGGCTCAAGCCCATCGCGGTGGGCATCGGGGTGAACACCGGCCACGCGGTCGTCGGCTACATGGGCTCGTCCGATCGGCACGAGTTCACCGCCATCGGCGACTCGGTGAACACCGCCTCGCGCCTGTGCGGCCTGTCGAAGGGCAACGAGATTCTCGCCAGCGAGAACACGGTGAGAAGGGCCGGCCCGGGGTTCTTGATCGAGCCGGTGTCGGTGCTGCAGGTGAAGGGGAAAGAGAAGGGCGTGAGTACGTTTCGGGTGGTGGGCCTCTCGGGCTGAGCGGGGTGGGTTGAACCGCCTGCTGTGCTCGCCCGCCAACAGCCGTCCACGTCCACGTCCACGTCCACGTCCACGAAGGGTGCTGGGCCGCCGCGTGGTACCCGAACGCGCTGCGCGGGCTGAGGCATCTCATTTCGATGAGGGCGTCGGTGCCCCGTACGCACGACGCTCACGGCTTTTTCGTGGACGTGGACGTGGACGTGGACGTGGACGGCCTCTCACCCGAAACAAGCACTGCCTGAAACAAGGCAATCGGTTATCCGTACGCCCCTCGTGGCAGCCACGCTCGCGGTCACCCTCACGCTCCTAGCGCTCACGACAGCGCTGTTCCTCGCCCGCGTCCCCCTCATCAAAGCCCTGATCCGCTGGAAGCTGGGCCCCTACCGCTTCACCCTCAACCACGTCGACGAAACCAAGCCGCGCGCCCTCGACGCCCCCAAGCAGATCGCCGTCATCGGCGCCGGCCTGGCCGGCCTCTCGACCGCCTCGACCCTCGCCGCCCGCGGCTACGCGGTCACCCTCTTCGAGTCCAACCCCTACCTGGGCGGCAAGATCGCCGCCTGGACCCATGAACCCGCCCCCGGCATCAGCCTGCCGACCTGCCACGGGTACCACGCGTTCTTCCGCCACTACTACAACCTCAACCGCTGGCTCGACGCCCTCGGCGTGCGCCAGCGCTTCGCCGCCATCGACGACTACCGCATTCTGCTCCCCGACGGCTCTCAGGTCGCCTTCGACAGCCGCGAGACCACCCCGGTGCTCAACCTGCTCTCGATGGCGAAGCAGGGCCTCTACCGCCTCGGCGACGTGATGCGCGCCCCCACCCGCGACGCGCTCGGCGTGTTCCTCGAGTACGACCCCGAGCGCACCGTCGCCCAGCTCGACCACCTCAGCCTCGCCGAGCTCGACCGTCGCGCGAAGCTTCCCCCCAGGCTGAAGATGGCGTTCAACACCTTCGCCCGCGCCTTCTTCGCCACCGAAGATCGCCTCTCCATGGCCGCGCTGGTGAAGGGCTTCCACTCCTACTACCTCGGCCACGACGGCGGCCTGGTCTACGACCACCCCACCGACGACTACCGCGACGCGGTGCTCGCGCCGATGCGCGCCCAGCTCGACTCCCTCAAGGTGAAGGTCGAGCTCGAGGCCCCGGTCGATCAGCTCACCCGCCACCCCCAGGGCTTCACCGTGCGCGGCGAGACCTTCGAGCAGGTGGTGCTCGCCACCGACGTGGTCGGCACCCGGAAGATCCTCGAGAACGGCAAGGGCCTCGACGGCCTCGACCCGCGGCTGCTCAGCCTCGAGCCCGGCCAGCGCTACTCGGTGCTCCGCCTCTGGCTCGACCGGCCCTGCGGAGAGGGCCTGCCGGTGTTCGTCATCACCGAGCGCTTCGACCTGCTCGACGCCATCGCCTTCAGCCACCGGCTCGAAAAGAGCTCGGCCCGGTGGGCGCAGGAGCAGCGCGGCTCGGTGGTCGAGCTGCACTGCTACGCGGTTCCCGACGAGGTGCCCGAGGCCGACCTCGAGGCGCGCCTCACCGCCGAGCTGAAGCACTTTCTGCCCGCGCTCGAGAACGCCGCCGTGCTGCACCGCCACTTCCAGGTGCGGCGCGACTTCCCCGCCTTTCACGTGGGCAAGGCCCACGCGCGCCCCGGCACCGACAGCGGCGTGCCCGGGCTGTACTGCGCCGGCGACTGGGTGCAGCTCGACTTCCCCGCCATGCTGATGGAGGCCGCCTGCTCGAGCGGCCTGGTGGCCGCGAACCGCATCTTCGCGAGCCACGGCCTTCAGGAAGAGCCGGTCGAGACCGTGCCGCTGCGCGGGCTGCTCGCCGGCCTGCCGCAGTCGCCCGCCCGCAAGCGGTTGATCGCTGCGTCTGGCTGACCGCCCCGGCCCGTCAAAGGGCTGCTAAACACCGTTCGCTTGACCCGACCGGTGACCCAGGTCTGTCCGAACTGCCAGCGCGTACACGACGTGAGCGTGTACGTCAGCGGTCAGGCCTTCACCTGCACCTGCGGCATTCGCTTCGTGGTGCACCGCTCGGACGTGCAGCCCAGCCAGGTGCAGCGATCGCTTTCGGCGGCGGTGGCACCCAACCCCTCGGTGGTCGACGGCCAGGAGCCCACGCTGACCCCCGCGTCTCGCGGCGAAGGCGCAGCTGCGCCCGCGGCCGAAGCCGCCGCCCCCGCGCCGCCGCCGTCGATTCCCGGCTACGAGCTCCTCGAGATCATCGGCAAGGGCGGCATGGGCGAGGTGTGGCGCGCCCGCCAGCTCTCGCTGCAGCGGCTGGTGGCGGTCAAGGTGCTGCCTCCACGGCTGGCCAAAGACCCCGAGTTCGTGGCGCGCTTCGACAAAGAGACCAACGCGCTCGCTTCGCTCAGCCACCCCAACATCACCCAGATCATCGACCGCGGGGTGAGCGGAGATCACTACTACTTCGTGATGGAGCTGGTGACCGGCAAGAGCCTGCGCGAGGTCATCAGCCAGGGCCGGCCCACGCCGGCCGAGGCGCTGAAGATCGCCGCGCAGATCGCGCGCGCCATCGACCACGCGCACAGCCAGCAGATCATTCACCGCGACCTGAAGCCCGAGAACATTCTCATCGACGAGCGGGGCCACGTGAAGGTCGCCGACTTCGGCCTCGCCGGCATGCGCGGCACCGCCAAGAACGTCGCGCTCACCGCCACCGCGGTCGCGATGGGCACGGTGAACTACATGGCGCCCGAGCAGCGCCGCGACGCCAAGAACGTCGACCACCGCGCCGACATCTACTCGTTCGGGGTGATGCTCTACGAGCTGCTCACCGGCGAGCTGCCCATCGGCCGCTTCAAGCTGCCCTCAGAGCGCATTCGCGGGCTCGATCGCCGCCTCGACGACCTGGTGGGCAAGACCCTCGAGCCCGAGATCGAAGCCCGCCCCGCGCGCGCCGCCGAGATCGCCGAGCAGCTCGAGTCGCTCTTGTCGACCGCCAGCACCGCGCCGCTCGACTCGGTGCCCCAAAGCGCCAGCGCGGTGACCCGCCCGCAGCGCGGGCCGGTGCCGTCGCAGCCGCCCTCGTACCTGCGCACCGGCATGCCGGTGTGGGTGCTGCCGCTCGCGGTGCTGATGGGCATGGGGCTGCTCGGCGCGGCGCTGAAGCTCTGGCCCAAGGCCGAGGAAGACGACGGCCGCGAGCTCAAGGGGCCCGCCTGGTACGACGACACCGAAGACGAGCTGTTCTCGACGGTGAAAGAGAAAGACGGCACCGCCACCCTCGACTTCGCTCCGCAGGGCA
>JADJNS010000039.1 GCA_016714225.1 Archangiaceae bacterium | reverse complement strand
GAGGGGAGCTGCATCGCAGGTCCGCAGGCGACGAGGAGAAGCAGCACGGAGACCCGCATGCCCCATCAACCCGGTGGCACCCCGCCATGTGCAAACAACCCGCTCGCGGCGCGCCGTGCCGCCCGGGTGGGCGAGCACGGTGTGGCCTTCGACCGGGCGCTGGTTCAGGCCCTGGAAGATGCGGGCGTCACGGTAGAAGACCATCGCGACCGGCGGCTGCTGCGGTGGTGACGACCCTCTCGCCGCGGCTCACCCCGTCAGAGCAGGCCCCGGCTGCGCGCGGTGGCGAGCGCCTCGGCGCGCGAGCGGGCGTGGAGCGCGTCGTAGATGTTCTTGATGTGGCTGTGCACGGTGTGGGGGCTGACGCTCAGCCGCTCGGCGATCTGCTTGTAGGTCAGGCCCTCGTCGACCAGCTTGAGCAGCTGCCGCTCGCGCGGGCTGAGCGGGTCGGGCTGGGCCGGCGCCTGCTGCAGCTCGCGAAGCACCGCGCGGGCGATGCGCGGGCTCATCGGAGCGCCGCCGGCCTTCAGTTCGTGCAGCGCCTCGATGAGCTCGCGCGGCGCTTAGCCCTTCAGCACGTAGTTTCGACGCGCTCCGCCTGATGGCCTTGAGCACGGTGTCGCGGTCGTCGAACACGGTGTGGGCCATCATCAGCGGCGGCCGGGGCCGCTTCGACAGCTCGCCGATCGCCTCGATGCCCGAGAGGCCGGGCAGCCCCAGGTCCATCAACACCACGTCGGCCTGCACCTCGGCGAGCGCGGCCACCGCCTCGTCACCGGCCCCCGCCTGGCCGACCACCGTCATGCCCGGCTCGCCGGCGAGCAGCTCGACCAGGTGCCGTCGCAGCAGCGGGTCGTCCTCCACCACGAAGACGCGCAGACGTTCCATCAGGGGCAGACGCTAGCCCACCGGCGAGGGGCCCGCGGTCGCCCGAGCGGGTGAATTTCGGGGCAGCGGGCCTGCTCTACGACGGGCGCAGCAGCTCGAGCGACAGCCGGGTGCCCGCGCCCGTCGCGACGGTCAGCTCTCCACCGAGGTCTCTCGCCCGTGCCTTCATGTTCGCCACGCCGCGGCCGGTGTCGAGGCCGCCGCCGGGGCCTCCGCCCGCACCGTCGTCGCTGATCGACAGTGAGAGCGTGCCGCGGGTGACCGAGACCGTGACGTCGACCCGCGTCGCGCCGGCGTGCTTCACCACGTTGGTCAGCGCCTCGCGGAAGATGCGCAGCACCGTGAGCACCAGCGCGCTGCCCGGCCGGCCCTCGCCGTCGAGGCGCGCCTCGAGCGAGAACGCCTTGCCGTGCGCTTCGATCAGCTGCCCGCCGAAGCGCCGCAGCTCGGAGCAGAAGATCGGCCACGTCACCTGGGCCTCGGCCTCGTCGAGGGTCTGGGTGAACGCGCGCAGCTCGGCGAGCCCCTCGTTCGACAGCTCCGAGATGGCGCTGAGCGCCTCAATCGCCTTCTGCGAGTCGCGCTTCCCCAGCTCGGCGAGCAGGCGAATGTTGGTGGTCACTCCCCCGATGCCGTCGTGCAGGTCGCGCAGCATCGCCTCTTTCTCTTTCACCCGGTCGGAGAGCTGCAGCCGGGTGCGCGCCCACGAGCGCTGCGCCACCACGGTGAGCCCCAGCGCGAGCGCGAACAGGCCGGGGGTCACGTACGCGCCCCGCATGCTCGGCAACAACCCCAGCGCCGCGCCGATGTTGGCGACCATCGCGGCTGCGACCGCCACGAAGGCGACCAGCAGCACCCGCGCGTTCTCGCGGTCGGGCCCTTCGCGTCGGGCGAGCTGCGCCATGTGCACCAGGGACACCAGCGCGCTCACCACCATCATCACGCGCAGCACCGCGCCGAGCGCGAACAGCGCGGGAGAAGCGAACCGCTCGGCCTCGAGGCCCCACCGCGTCATCGCCACCCACGCGACGACGCACACCCCCAGGTAGAGCGCGCCCCACACCTGGTGTGCGCGCTGCAGCGCGGGCCCCAGGCGCGGCGGCGTCTCGAACACCGCATTGGTGAACCGCAGGTACCCGATCGGCACGCCCGCCACCGCGGCGAGCCAGAGGAAGAACCAGACGTCGTTGCGCAGGGGCAGCACCAGCTGCTTCAAGTCGCTGTAGTAGATCGAGAACACCCCCGAGCTCACGGTGTAGAGCGCGAAGGCGAAGCCCAGCCGCCGGGGCAGCAGCGCGGCGCCGAGCAGCCCGAGCAGCACCATCAGCGCGCCCATCACCAGCTTCGGAGTGTCGGTGCGCACCATGCGCTCGACCAGCTCGGCCCGCTCGCCGACCTGCGGCACCGCTTGAATGCCCGCCAGCCGGTACGACGTCTTCACCGCCAGGCGCACCTCGCGCGTGCCGGGCGGCAGCGACACCAGGTGCCACGGCACGCCGCCACGCCCTTCGCGTCGAGGCCCTCGGGCGGGTGCACGTAGATGCGCGTGCCGTCGGCGAACAGCTCGAAGTGGCCGATGACCGCGTCGAGCTTCAGCGCCGGGTCTCGCAGGCCCGCGAGCGGCGGCAGCTGCGCGCGCTCGAACAGCACGCCCTCGCCGCGCGGCGGGTGGGCGGGCAGCTCGAGCTTCGTCCACCCGGGCTCAGCCGCCCAGCGGTACTCCCAGCCCGTCACGGGCAGCGCGGCGAAGAGAACCGGCACCAGCCACATCGCGGCCCCAGGCATACCCCGAATATGCCCCGTCTCGGGGATGGGGGCTCCCATCAGCCCGGCGCTACGACTGCGCCCCATGAACCGAGGGCTCGTGCTCGCAGTCGCGGCGCTGGTGGGGTGCGGTCAACCGATGACCGGAGGCACGGGCGGAGGCGGCTCGGCGACCGGAGGCGGCACGGCGACCGCCGGCGGCACGGCGACCGGCGGCGGCTCGGCGACCGCTGGCGGCTCGGCGACCGGCGGCGGCACGGCGACCGCTGGCGGCACGGCGACCGGCGGCGGCACGGCGACCGGCGGCGGCTCGAGCGGCGTCGCCGACGCGGGGCGCTTCTTCAACTTCCTCGGCTTCATCGAGGCGCTGCCCTTCCCCGCCAACGAGTCGTGCGACGTCGAGCTCGACTCGGCCGGGCGGGTGCACGTGGTGACGAACCACGCCGGGGTCGACGGCGGAGTGGACTACAGCGTGCGCGAGCCCGACGGAGGGTGGACGACCGAGCGCATCGTCACCTCGGTGATGGGCCAGAGCGCGGGCACCGGCGCCAAGCTCGAGCTCGACTCGACCGGCAGACCGCACGTCGCGTTCACCTGGGCCGACGTGCCCGGCAACGGGGCGCGAACGCGAATCTTCTACGCGTCGAAGCCCGCCACCCGCTGGGAGGTCTCGGAGCTCGAGGACGCGGGCTTTCAAGAGAGCATCTTCTTCGGCTTCAAGCTCGACGCGACCAACCAGCCGCACCTGGCCTACCGGGTGCGCAACGCGCTCAACCCCGACGGCGGCGCCGGCACGTTCTGGGCGGTGCGCCACGCCACCCCGGCGACGGCCGGGGGTTGGCAGCTCGACGCCGTGCACGTGCAGCCGCAGTCGGGCGGCGAGTACGCGACCTCGCTCGCGGTCGACCCGGCCGGCACGCCCCACGTCTTCTACCGCTCGCCCCTGCTGCCCGACGGTGGCACCGCGCCGAGCAGCCAGGTGCTTCACGCCGCGCGCAACGCCAGCGGCACCTTCGACCACGAGGTGGTGGGCAGCGGGTCGCTGTCGCGCTCCTGGGCGGCGGCCTCTCCAGGAGGAGCCCTGCACCTGACCGACGACTTCGAGCTGCACCGCAAGCTCGACGGCGGCTGGGACTATGGGCCCGGCTCGACGGCGGGCAACTCGCCGGTGCTGCTGACCGCCCCCAACGGCGCGGTGTGGGACTTCACCAACACCAGCCTGAGCAGCGGCGGCGTGCTGCGGGTGGGGCGCCTGTTCGCCGGCCAGCACGACTTCACCGTCGACGCAGGCGTGGGTGGAGTGAACTACAGCGGCTGGGCCTTCGACGCTGCCGGCCACCCCTGGGGCGTGGTGCACCGGGCCAGCTCGGCAGGCACCTCGATGGGCGTCTTCCTCATTCGCCTCGATTGAGGAGCCACCGATGAGAACGCTCGGTCTCGCTCTGGCAATGGCGTTCGCCGCGCCGGCGGCGCTCGCGCAGCAGCACACCGTGGGGGGCTCGGCGCAGCTCACCTCGGCGGGGCCGGTCTCGCGCGGCTCGGCGGCGCCCGCCAGCGCGGTGGCCTTTCTCTACCGCTCGTCGGAGCACGGCGTGCCCGACCACGCCCGCGTCGTCGACGTGGAGTTTCACAAAGCAGACCTGACTGCCTCGGTCGCCGGCGACTGCTCGGTCGAGCTGTGGCTCAAAGACGTGCCCGCGGCCGAAGACACCTGGGCCAGCGGCAGCACGCAGACGGTGGCCGAGCTCGAGCAGGGCGCCACGCGGGTGTTTCAGGGCACCGGGCTGGCGCTGCCGCAGGCGATGGGCTTCGTGCGCCTGCAGCAGACGCAGCGCGGCCTTTCGTTCGACCACACCACCGGCAACATCGCGGTGCTGGTGCTCAGCGCCTGTGCTTCGAGCGGCCCGCTGCTGTGGAAGGGTGATGCCGTCGACGGCCGGGGCCGCGGCGCGCTGCTGGCGGCCGCCGCGTCGGCGACCACTGCCCTGGCGGCCGCGCCGCCGTTCTCGGTGCACCGGCCGCAGACCCGCTTCACCTGGCTGGTGCCGGGCAAGAAGCTGCAGGTGCGGGTCGGCAACACCGTCATCGCCAACAACGCGCGCTTCGCTCCGGCGATGAACAGCTGGGCCGCCGGGGTGGCGGTGCCGCAGCACTACCAGCTGTGGAACTGGGGGCTCGACCCCATCGCGCTCGGCGCCCTCGCCTTCAGCGGGCAGAGCAACGCGGCGGCGAGCGGCACCGCGCCCACCGTGCTCATGCCTGGAGCCGTGGCGGCCCTCGACGTCACCGTCACTCCCGCCGCCGCGGGCCCGGCGGCCTTCGACCTCACCCTGCCCAGCGACGACCCTGCGGCGAGCCCGATGCGGTGGGGCTTCTCGGGCGTGGCCAAGGCGGCTGCCGCCGCGCAGCTCGACCGCCGCCGGGTGTTGCCCGACGGCACCACCTCGGCGCTCACCGACGGGCAGACGGTCGACCTGGGCGAGGTGCGGGTCGGCGCCGAGGTGCTCATCGAGGAGGACCTCTCGAACTACGGCTCGGCCGACGAGCCGAGGGTGGCGGTGACCGTCGCGCCGGGCGAGGGTGTGACCGCGACCGTCGAGTCGGCGCCGGCCACGGCCCCGGTTCAGCAAGAGGGTCGCACCCGCATCAAGGCCCGCCTCTCGAGCACCCCCAACGAGGTGTTCAGCCGCAAGATGTCGGTCACGGTGGTGACGGCCTCGGGGCGGCTGTCGACGGTCGAGTACCAGCTCAGCCCGGTGTTCCCCGAGATCAGCCTTCAGCGCATCGGCGAGGTGCCGTCGGGCTCGACCGACGCGCTCGAGACCCCGCTCCCCGCAGGCGTGAAGGTGCCGATCACCTACGCGCTGACCAACACCGGGTACGGGCTGCTGACGATCTCGGGCATGAGCATCACCGGCGAGACCGACGGCACCGCGACCATCGAGACTCCCACCGTGCTCACGCTCTGGTCGCTCGAGCGCGCGGCGCTCACGGTCGGGGTGACCTCGACGCCCGGCGACCGCATCGCGTTCGACCTGCACCTCGAGAGCAACGACTACGACGAGCTCTCGTACCTGGTGAAGGTTCGCCGCGACGGCCCGGCGCCGAAGCTGACCGTGCTGGCGGGCGACCACGTGCTGACGAAGGGCGAGAACCACTTCATCGGAGAGCCAGGCGCCGAGTTCAGCACCGTGAAGTACGTGCGCTCCATCACCCTGCGCAACGACGGCGACGCCCCGCTCACGGTGAGCGCCATCAGCGCGAAGCCGCGCAGCCTCTCGACGAACCCCGGGCCGTCGGGCTGCACCGGCAAGCTGAACCCCGAGTCGCCCCCGGGCCAGACCCTGGCGCCGGGCGAGACCGGCGCGCCGTTTCAAGCCGAGGTCGACGGCACCCAGGCCGCGCAGGCCGGCGACTGCGGCCTCGAGCTCACCGTGAACAGCGATGACCGCAGCGTCGACCCGTTCGTCGCGACCCTCTCGGTGCGACCGGCGCCGACCATCTCGCAGTGCGGCGGCTGCTCGACTCAGCCCGCCGCGCTCGCGCTGCTGGCCCTGCTCGCGCTCCGCCGCCGCTCGCGGTGAGGCCTACTTCATGCGCTGGACTATCTCGTCGACGCTCAACTGCTCGGCAGCCAGCTCTCGGACCCGGGTGGTGTTGAAGTAGGGGCCGAGCTGCTCGGTGAGCGCGCAGGCCTGCTCGAACGAGAAGTGACCTCCACGCACCAGCTCTCGCAACATGGCGATTCTGAGCCCGCGCTCGGCTGCGGCCTCGAGCGCGGCGACTCCCACCCCCGGAGGTATGTCGGGCGGGTAGACCTCGAGCCCGATCAAGGTGAGCGCCTCGGCGTCGGTGAAGCCGAGAGTTCGGTAGCCCGGCAGGTGGTAGGTGTCGAGCTTGTCGCGCAGCGCCTGACCGACGAGCTCGGGCGCGAGCCCCTTCTTCAGCAGGTCGTAGACCCGGTGCGGCGGCCGCCCCAACGAGCCCAGGGTGATGGCGGCCTCGGTTTCGACTCCCATCTTGTGCAGCACCAGCGCCTGACCGGCGGGCATGCCGGCAGCAAAGGCACGGCGGCTCTGCTCGACCGAGTACCCGGCCTCGGCGAACAGCTCGGCGTTCGCGGTCGGCATCTGGGTCGCCTGCTCGATGTCTCGCGCAGCCTGGGCGACGCCCTGGCCCGCGCGCGACGCGTCGACCACCTCGGGCTGCAGCACCGGCAGTGGCCCGCTCGAGCTCGCGATGATCGCCTCGAGGTACCGCTTCGACTCGAAGTCGTCTCGGTATCCCGGCAGCAGCTCGCGCAGCTTCGCGACGTCGAGCCCGTCTTGGGTCGCGGCGTCGAGAACGGCGCGCAGCTGCGGGGGCGCGAACGCCACCACTCGGGCGGGGTTGATGACGCGTGGAGTCGGGGAGAGGTTCGACGTGCTCATCGGCTCAGCCGCCTCCCACGATGGCCTTGATCGCCTGGTCGACGGTGAGGCCCACCGACAGGTAGTACTTTTCGAGGGTGTCGACGGTGCAGCCCTCACGGGCGAGAGCCGTGGCCTGAGCCAGGGTCAAGCCCAGCTCGCCGTACTCCTTGATTCGGTTGAACGCGCGCGGCTCGTTGCCTTCGAAGGTCTCGCTCCCCACCACGCCCAGCTTGCGAAACACCTCGACCAGGGTCACCACCTCGTCGGCCGCCCAATGGCCGAGCCCGGTGAAGCACTTCGCAGACCAGCCGGCCTTGCGCAGCTTCACGTAGTCGTCGAGTGAGCCGCCGTCACGTTTGACCCGTGCGAGCTCAGCCGGCTGAGCCCCCGCCGGCACCAGCCACGCGATGTCTCGGGGCGCCACGCCGGCGTCGAGAAAGTCGCAGATGGTCTTCGAGGGCCCGGTCAAGTCACCCGAGGTCGGAATCGCGCCCGACTTGCAGAGCTCCGCGAGCTCGGCCGGCGTCAGCAGCACGACGAGGTTCGAAGCGAGGAGCTCGGGGTGATGGCGGTGCAGGCGCTGCGCCTCGTCGAACGTCATGGTGCGCAAGGCCATGTTGAGCGGCCACATGCGCATGCCCAGCTTCTCAGCGGTCGCGAGGTCTTTCAGCGGCGACTCGAGCTTCGGGGCGGCCGCGGCGGCGTCGCGGTCGTACCCGGCCGACCACAGCTGCAAGGCCAGGGCCCGTCGACGTAGCGGCGATACTGGCGGTACTCGTGGGGAGGCATCTCGACCTCGAGCAGCTTCGCGACCTCGGCGACGGGCACCCACTCGTCGTGATGCGCGATCAGCACCGCCAGCGGCGTACCCTGCTCGACCGCGGCGATGACCTCGGCGGCGGTGTTGTGAGGGGCGACATCGCCATCGAAAATGGCCGGCTTCTTCGGGGGCTCGACGAGCAGGTACGCCAGCGCCTCGGGCGAGACCCCCAGCGCCTGGGCTCGCGCCACCTCGGCCGCCGTGGCCCCCAGGCGCTCGAGCATCGAGGGCCCGGTGCTGGGCACGGCCGCCGGGCGCGCGCGAGGCGGCACCACGTCACCGACGATGACCTGGTCGTCGAGAGAGGCCGCTGCGACGGGTTTGGATGCCGCAGACACCGCTTCGACCGCCGTGAGCTGGCTGTTCAGGTAGGCGAGCGTCGCGTCAGGGTCGGCGAAGGCGTCGCGCTGTATCTCGAGGCGGGTCTTGGCCGCCGTGAGGGCGGCCAAGGTCAGCGGGCCGCTCGGCAAGGCGAGGCGGGCCACATCACCGCGGTTCGGCGCGAAGCGGGCGAAGCGTTCGGCCGATAGGGTTCGAGAGCTGGTCATGGTGCTCCGGGGGCTGAGCACATACTTGGGTGACAGAAGTTGGCGTGGAGCTTTAGGACCGCTTTACGGAGGAGCTCGAAGGTTATCGTCGGCGAAAGGTCGGCGACACAAGAGCTGAACTTCCGGCGCCCGAGAAGCCCCCACGTGAAGGCAGCGAAACCGCCGCGTTACTTTTTTTGCCCCGGGCTGCCCGATTGCGCCCCCGACTGCGGGGCGGGCGCGCGACGCTCTTGCACCGGGTGAAGCGCCTCGCCATGGTCGAGCGGTGAACGTGCTCACGCGGGCCCGGGTGCTGGCGCTGGCGACCCTGGGTGCGAGCTGCATGCTGTCGATTCCTCCCTACGAGGAGCGCGCCTGCGATGCGGAGCACGACTGTCTGCCCGGCTGGCAGTGCGTGCAGGGCGCCTGTCGCAGCAGCGGCGGCCTCGCGGGGGGTGGGGCGAGCGGTGGCCTGGGCGGCGGCTCGGGGGGCGCCACCGCCGGAGGCGGTGCGGCCGGCGGGCAGGCGTGGGTCGACGCCGGCATCACCTGGCTGCAGGTCCGCGATGGCTTCGGCGCCTACCCCAAGTGCTCCGGTTGCACGCTTCGGGTCGACGCGGGCAACGCGGTGAGCGCCACCGTGGTCGACTCGGACAACGACTTCGCCTTCGGGCGGGTTCAGGTCACCGCGCCGCTCACCGGCGCGGGCGGCAAAGCGCAAGGCTACCTGCGGCTCGACGCTGCGCCACCGTCGCGGCGCTCGCCGTTCTTTCACCTCTTCGTGACTGACGCCGGCAGCGGCGTCGGCCAGCTGAGCGTGCTGTCGCTCGCCGTCGAGGGCGGAGCGCTCGTCTCCGTGTCGGAAGCGGGCGCGCTCGCCACGGCGCAGTTCAGCTCGAGCCACCTGCTGCCCGACGCCGGGCGCTTTCTGCCGGGCACCGACTACCACCTCGACGTGCGCTGGAAGCAGGGGGTGTTCGTCGACGTCTTCGTCGACGGGCTGCCGGCGATTCCCCAGCGCCAGGTCACCCCGAGCGTGGGCACCCACCCCGTCGCCGGCACCGAGCTGCGGCTGGGCATCTCGACCATCGCCCCCGGCAACAGCACCCCGGGCTGGAGCGACACGCTGTGGGGCTGGGCGGTGGCCGACGACGCCGACTCACCCTGGCCGTGAGCGAAAGCGCGCCGCATCGAGCCCGTGCTTCTTGAGCAGCTTCTGCAGGTGGCTGCGCCTGAGCTCGGCGGCATCGGCCGCGCGCGAGACGTTGCCCTGGTGGCGCTCGAGCAGCGCGAGCAGGTAGTCGCGCTCGAAGGCATCGACCATCGCGCCCTTCGCCACGCCGAAGGCGGTGTCGGGGTCGACGGGGCCGCGCGCGCCTGGCGGAACCCGGGCACCCGGCGGCAGCGCGTCGAGCCCGCCCAGGCCCAGCGCCCGATCGACCACGTTGCGCAGCTCGCGCACGTTGCCTGGCCAGTCGTGGGCCAGCAGCAGCTGCCGGGTCGCGGCCGACAGCACCGTCGGGTCTTGCCTGCGCTGGGCGAGCAGCGCGTCGACCAGCAGCGGCAGGTCTTCGGTGCGCTCGCGCAGCGCAGGCACCTTGAGCTCGAGCGCCCCCAGCCGGTACATCAAGTCGGCGCGAAAGCGGCCCTCGCGCACCAACGCGCGCAGGTCGCGGTGGGTGGCCGAGATGACCCGCACGTCGACCTTGCGGTAGCCCGCCTCACCCACCCGCTTCACCTCGCGCGCTTCGAGCACGCGCAGCAGGCGCGGCTGCAGCTCGAGGGGCAGCTCGGCCAGCCCGTCGAGAAAGACGGTGCCACCCCGCGCCCGCTCGAAAGCCCCCACCCGCGGCTCGGCGGCGCCGGTGAAGGCACCCTTGGAGTGCCCGTACAGCTCGCTCTCGGCGAGCTCGGACGGCAGCCCCGCGAAGTCGAGCACCTCGAATGGGCCGTCGTGTCGCCCGCTGCGTTGGTGCAGCGCCCTCGCGCACAGCTCTTTGCCGACGCCGGTCTCGCCGGTGATCAGCACGTCCGAGTCAGAGCTGCTGGCGCGCTCGAGCAGCGCGAACAACTGCCGCATCGCGAGGCTCTTGCCGACCAGCGGCCCGAACGAGGTCGCAGTCGAGGGCGCCAGCGGAGCGCCCAGCGCGTCGGCCGGCAGCAGCTGCAGCTCGGTTCGGCCGATCTTCAACAGGGCGGGCGGCACCAACTCGAGCGAAGTGAAGCGGCGGCCGTCGCAGTACGAGCCGTTCGTCGACGCGTTGTCGGTCACGCGCACCGAGTGCGCCAGCACCTCGAGCGAGAGGTGGGTCGACGAGACGGCCTGGTCTTCGAGCACCAGGCTGCAGCGCGGTGACTTGCCGACGAAGTAGCGCCCCACCGTCAGCGCGAGCTCGCGCCCGAAGTCGGGCCCCGAGACCACCACCAGCTTCGCCTTCAGCGGCGCCGAGTCGGGCGGAGTGACCGGCTCGGTCGACTGGTGCGGGGGCTCGCGCGTCATGGGTGACTCGACTTCGGTATCATGCCGCTGTGCCAGAGGGAGTTTCATTCGGCCGCTACCGACTGCTTGAGCGCATCGCGGTCGGTGGCATGGCCGAGCTCTTTCTCGCGCGTATCACCGGCGAGGCCGGCTTCGAGAAGACCTGCGTGGTGAAGCGGGTGCTGCCCCACCTCGCCGCTTCCTCCGAGTTCGTGGAGATGTTCCTCGACGAGGCGCGCACCGCCGCCCGGTTGGACCACCCCGGCATCGTGCAGATCTTCGACCTCGGTCGCGAGGGCGACGACTACTTCATCGCGATGGAGTACCTCGCGGGCGAAGACCTCTTCGCCGTCTTCAACCGCGCCGCCGAGCTCGGCGAGCCGGTGCCGGTCGAGATTGCGCTGCGTCTCATCGCCAGCGCTGCCGAGGCACTGCACTCGGCGCACACCCACCGGCGCGACGACGGCACCGAGCTCGGCATCGTGCACCGTGACATCTCGCTGTCGAACCTGATGCTCACCTACCGCGGCGCAGTGAAGGTGCTCGACTTCGGCATCGCCCGGGCGGCCGACCGGGTGCAGCGCACCTCGCCCGGCCGGGTTCGCGGCAAGGTCGGGTACATGTCGCCCGAGCAGACCCTCGGGCAGTCGCTCGATCGGCGCACCGACGTATGGGCGCTCGGGGTCTGCCTGTACGAGCTGCTCACCTCGGAGCGGCTCTTCCCCGGTCGGGCGTTCGAAGAGGTGGCCGCGCGCATTCGCACTGTCGACGTGCCGCCTCCGAGCCTGCGCCGGCGCGACGTGCCCGCAGCGGTCGACACCGCGGTGCTGCGCGCGTTGGCGCGCGACCCTGAAGCCCGGTTCTCGACCGCTCAACAGCTCGCCGAAGAGCTCGAGCGCCAGGTGGCGGGCACCACCCCGACCGCTCACCTGGGCCGATATCTTCGCCACCTGTTCGGTGACGAGCGCGCCGAGCGGCAGCTGCGCCTGTCGAGCGCAGCCGAGCCCTCCCATCGGCCGCCCACGCTCGACCTCGCCGCCGAGGGCGCAACCGAGACGGTCTCGCAGACCGCGCCCCAGCTCGAGGCGGCGCACCCCGAAGCGCCTCGAGCCCGGGCGCCACGACGGTGGTGGCCGGGCGCGGCGGCGGCGCTGCTGCTGGCAGCTGCGCTGGCCGGAGCGTGGGTGGGCCGCGACCGCCTGGCAGCGGTGAAACCCGAAGCCGTGGCTCCGCTGCCAGAGGTCGCCCAGCAGGGCGCGCCGCCCGTCGAGCCGACTCAGACCGCTCTCGCACCGGCGCCCGCTGCGCCGCAGGAGCAAGTGGAGCGCCCACCGGCCGCACCGGCTCCGGTGGCGCGCGCCGTTCGACCCCGGCCGCCACGCCCCGCCGCTGCGCGCGAGCCCCGGGCCGTCGAGCTGGGCAGCCTGACGCTGGTCACCGCGCCCTTCGCCGTCGCCTCGGTGGCGGGCAGAGAGCTGGGCACCACTCCCCTGTTCCGCTCGCCGCTCCCCGCGGGAACCTGGACGCTCGAGCTCAAGGAGTCGGCAGGCACCGTTCACCGACTGCCGGTGACCATTCGCGCCGGAGACGACACCGCGCTGCGGCTCAACCTGCGTGCGCTGACGCCCCAGGCACCACCGGCGCCTTGAACGTCACGGGCTCGCGCGCGGCCACAGCTGCACGATGAGCGTGGCGACCGCCAGCGCAGAGGCGGTGATGAAGAGCACGTTGGCGACATCGCGGCGCAGGTAGGCGTCGCGCGCGAACGCGTCGGCGTCGCTGACGAAGTACGCGGTGGCCGACTGCCGTGCCGAGCTCGAGGCGAGGGACCCTCCGACGAGTCCCGCCGCCAGGCTGAGCACCGCCGCGCCACCGAGCACCCAGCTGGCGGGCCGGATCAACGGCGGCGGCGGAGCGCTCGAGGCCCGAACGTCGACGACCGCCGGTGCCTCGGGTCTGGCCGGCGCGGGGCTCGGAGGGCTGACGGGGTCGAGGCGTCCCCGCGCTGCATCGAGGGCGACGATGATCTTCGGGCTCTGGTCGGGCGGCAGCGTCACCGCGCGGTTGAACCGCACTGCCTCATCGAAGCAGCGCGCCGCTTCGTCGAGGTGACCGAGGTTGTAGTGGCAGAGGCCCTGGTACAGGGCGACCTCGGCGCGCTGCGCCCCATCGAGCGTGGGGTCGGCTGCCGCTTCGGCCAACACCGAAATGCAGCGCTCGAACTCCAGCGCCACGTGAGCCGCCTTGCCCTCGCTCAGCAGGCGAGGCTCGGCCCGCACTGCTCCGGCCAGGAACATGCAGCACACCACGAGGCCCGACCGCACCACCTCACTTTCGCCGGGAGCGACCCGAAGGTGAAGTGCCTCTTTCGAGAGGCACCGGTGCGCGCAGGCGCGGCTGAAGAGCGCGCTGAACCCCGCCAAAGTCAGTACCTTGCAGGCGGCACCGCCGTTGCGATGGGGACGCGCTCCTCGAGAAAAGGACCGCCCCGATGCCTCGTACTCGCCCTCTCGCTGTCGCTCTGCTCGTCTTCGCCGTCGGCTGTGGAGAAGGAATGGTGGGAGAGCCACCGCATGACGCCGGCAGCGCCGGCGGAACTGCTGGCGGCAGCGCTGGTGGTGAGGCGGGGGCAGGGGGGGCACTGCAGGCGGCAGTGGGGGGGCACTTGCGGGGGCACTGGTGGGGGCACTGCGGGGGCACTGCGGGGGGCACTGCAGGCGGCACTGCAGGCGGCACTGCAGGGGGCACTGCAGGCGGCACTGCAGGCGGCACTGCGGGGGGCACTGCAGGCGGCACTGCGGGCGGAAGCGCAGGCGGCACTGCGGGCGGAAGCGCAGGCGGCACTGCGGGCGGAAGCGCAGGCGGCAGTGCGGGCGGCACCGCGGGCGGCAGCGCGGGCGGCGCTGCAGGTGGCACCGCTGGGGGCGGCAGCATTCCGCTGACGGGGCTCACCCTGAAGCGAGCGTTGGGTGTGTTCATGCGCGCAGAGGCGGGCCGCACGCGCAGCGCGCACGCGCACCTGCAGGTGGGCAACAGCGGCCGGAGAATCAACTGGCTGTCGGGCCACGCTCAGGGAACCGACGCCTCCTACGCGGCCGACGCGCTGAGCCAGTCGTACTCGACGTTCCTGCTCTCGCGCCCCAGCGCCGGCAACGGTCTGGGCAACCTCGCCGCGCACTTCCCCGGGTACGACTTCGTGATGTCGTCGACGCTCGGCACCGGCGACAACGCTGGCGGCGGAACCAACCCGACGCGGGTGCTCAAGACGTTCAAGATCAACCTGGGCTTCGCGCGGCCCGACACCGCCGGAGACATCACCCTCAGCGGCCCGGTGCGGCCTGCCTCGAAGCGCAGCGAGTCGTACGACCTCGAGCTCGATGCTTCGGGAAAGTTTCTCTACACCTCCGAGCTCGACAAGGCGATGGACGCGCTCGCGGTGGCGCTCCTCGATTCTCCGTACGATCGCATCGCCGTGAAGCTGGGCAACGAGGCCGGCGGCAACTGGACCACCTACAACACGCAGGTGGGCTGGACGGTGGCCTTCCCCGGTGACTCGGGCGGCGCCTTCAATGACGAGGCCGGCAGCCCGGACATGGCGACCGCCGACCCGACCCGCACCAAAGACACCGCCGCCACCTTCGCCGCCGATGGCTCGTGGGACTCGGCCGAGCTCTACCGTCGCTCGTACATCCGGGCGGTGTTCCGCCTGCGCCAGGCGTTGGTCCTCGAGCAGAACGCGCGCGGCCTCACTGGCGCCAGCCGCAAGTACATTCCCTCCGACCCGTCGCACCCGTACACGTCGCGCGCGGCGGCCAACTCGAAGGTGAAGCTGTTCTGGTGCGGCGCCGGCATGACGCAGCCGTGGTACCGCGGAGTGGTGCCGGCGAGCGTGGCCGAGCGCTACGACAACAACTACGCCACCGGCAACGCCGTCGCCTCGGGCGGCTCGTTCACCCAGACGGCGAACAACGTCAAGCTGGGCACCTGGGCGGCGGCCACGGCGAACGAGTATCAGTTCGTCAAGATCGTCTCCGGCCGCGGAGCGGGGCAGCGCCGCACGCTCCAGACCTACGCCGGCACGCGCGAAGGCACCCTCGCCACGGCGTGGTCGATGATGCCTGACGCCACCAGCGTCATCGTGGCGTGGAAGGGCAAAGAATGGCGCAACCTCGCCGACTACTACCCGGGTGACGCGTGGGTCGATGGCATCGACGTCGACATGTACGCGCAGGGCAACGTCTACCGCTCGGGCCTCACCGATACGCACCCCGGCCGCGCCGTCGCGGCGCTCAAAGACATCATCCACTTCGCCGAGACTCCCGCTCGGCGTGGCGCGGGCGCATCGGGCCAGGTGCTCTTCGGCATCGCCGAGTGGGGCATCGGCTCAGAGGTGCAAGGCACGACCTCGTCGATCAGCGCCGACCTGCCCGACTTCACCCGCGACACCCTCGACGTACTGCGGGCACACCAATCGAACCTGCAGTACTTCGTGGTCTGGTCTCCGGGGAACTACGAGCACGACTTCTGGCTGCACCCGCTGCCCCTGCAGCGCGCCAGCGACGGCAGCCTGGCGTCGATCGTGCGTGGCGAAGGCAACCTGGTCGGTACCGCCACGCTCACCGGCCCGGTGGTGCGCCGCACCCTGCACCTCGGCGCCTGGGCGGCGGGCGGCTCGGCCCAGTACCACGACCCCACCGCCACCCCGCCCCGGCTCTCCGGCGTGCTCTTCAAGACCGGCGCGTGCGCAGGCCAGTTCATTCCCCTCGACGACTACGACGGCGCCATGCGCACCGCCACGCTGATGGTCGACACCCTCGGCACTCCCGCCGCCGGTGACGAGGTCGCGGTCTACGCCGCCGCCGCGGCCGGCACGCCGTGGCGGGGCAAGCCCATCTCACTGCGCGTCATCACCTCGGTCGCCGGCGGCGCGGCCGACTGGCCCTAGCAGCCAGCAGCGCGAGAAGCCCCAGCGCACCGGGAGCCGAGCCGCACCCGCACCCGACGTCGTAGCTCTGCGCCACCAGGTCGTCGCCGCCGTCGAGCGGCGCTCCGCCATCGAGGGGAGCACCGCCGTCGAGCGGCGCTCCGCCGTCGAGCGACGCACCGCCGTCGATCAGCGCTCCGCCGTCGAGCGACGCACCACCATCGAGCGACGCACCGCCGTCGAGCGACGCACCGCCATCGAGCGGCGCTCCGCCATCGACGGGCGCTCCCGCATCGACGCCACCGTCGGGGGCGACTCCGGCATCGGGGCTCGGGCCCGCGTCCGACGAAGCGCCGGCATCGAGGCCGGCATCGGTCGAGATCATCGTCACGAAGGCCTCACCGCCGCCGTCGTAGAGCTGCAGCGCGCCGCGGGTCGGGTAGCTCGGCGAGTCGGTGGTGCCTACGAAGTACGCGTTGCCGGCGCCATCGACGGCGATGCCCTTGCCTTGATCCAAGCCCGGGCTTCCCATGCAGGTGGAGAAGACGAGCGAAGCTCCGCTCGAGCTCAGCTCTGCGACGAACCCGTCCTGGCCGGCGCGGTACGGCTGCAGCGGGTCGCGGGTGGGAAAGTCTGCCGCGCCGGCGACCCCCGTCGCCCACGCGTTGCCGGCAGGGTCTACCGCGATGCCGGTGACCGCGTCGGTGCCGCTCCCACCGAGATACGTCGAATACAGCGCGGCGCCCCCAGGGGTCAGCTTGGCGAGAAACCCCTCCTGCCCCCCGCCCGAGGTGGCCTGCATCGGGTTCAGGGTGAGGAGGTTCGTCGAGTTGGTGTACCCGCCGATGAACACGTTGCCGGTCGCGTCGACCGCGACATCGAGGGGCGCGTCGGCGACGGCTCCTCCGAAGTAGGTGGAGAAGACCCACGCCGCGCCCGTGGGGCTCACCTTGGTGATGTACGCGTCTTGTCCGCCGTCGCGAACCGCCTGCAAAGGGTTTCGCGTGGGGAAGTTCGACGAGCTGGTGTCACCGACCGCGACCGCGTTTCCGGCGCTGTCGACGGCGATGGCGCGCCCGATGTCGACGCTGCTCCCTCCGAGGTAGGTCGAGTAGAGCAGCGGGGCCCCGTTGGGGCTGAGCTTGGTGACGAAGGCGTCGTTGACGCCGCCGAACGCGGGCTGCGCCGCGCCGAGGGTGGGAAAGTTCGTCGACGAAGTCATGCCGGTCACGAAGGCGCTGCCGTCGGCGGCGACGGCGATGCCGTAGCCGTACTCGTCTGAGCTGCCGCCGAGGTACGTGGAGTAGAGCAGCGCGGCACCGCTGGCGCCGAGCTTCGAGACGAACACATCTCGAGAACCTCCCGAGGCCTGCAGCGAGCCCACGGTCGGAAAGTCGGTCGAGAGGGTGACGCCGGTGAGGTAGGCGTTGCCCGCGGCGTCGACGGCGAGGTCGTGGGCCTCGTCGTCACCGGTGCCTCCGAGGTACGTGCAATACACCAGCGCTGCGCCGCCGGGGCTCAGCTTGGCGACGAACGCGTCGTTGCTGCCGCGCAGGGTGGTCTGAAGGGCGGCCCGCGTGGGGAAGTTCGGCGAGCTCGTGCGGCCCGTCACGTAGATGTTGCCCGAGCCGTCGACCGCGACGGCCACGCCTTGCTCGGCCGAGCTGCCACCCAGGTAGCTCGAGAATTGGAGCACCGGGTCGATGACCAGGCGCTGGCTCGGGTCGCGCGCGCCGACGCTGAGCCCTCTGCTGTCGCCGCGCTGAACCCAGCGGGCCGACACCGGTTGCCGCGTACCGTCGCGGGCCTCTTGAAAGGTGGGGGGTGGCGCCCAGCTCACCGGCAGGTCACCCCGCGAGGCGACGCGAATCTGGGCGACGTCGGCCCCCGGCTCGACGACGAAGTCGTACTCGAGCTCGCCGTGCTCTGCGTGCCACACCAGGTCGATGCCCGGGTAGACGTGGCGGAACACCACGCGGCGCCAGGTGGGAATCGCGGTGCGCCACTTCGAAGGCTCGGAGCCCACGAGGTAGTTGGTGGTGCCTTCGAGGGGCCCCTGCGCTTCTCCCTGCACCCGGGCCGCGCCGAGCAGCTGCAGCTCGACGAAGTGTCGACCTTCGGCCGTCGGCACGAGGGCGCGCACCCACTGCGACGAGATGAGCGCGGTCGCCGCGCCGCGATGCGCGACGAAGGCCGCCTCGGCGGGGGCCTGGCCCACGTTGCGCTCGAAGTGAACCGGCACCACCGCGTGGCGAACGACCGGCGGCCGGGCCGCGGGGCTCGCGCCGCGGTCGAGCGCGTGGGCTGCAAACAGCGCGGCGAGGCCGACCGCCACCGCGACCAGCGCGAACGCCGTGAAGCCCGGCTTACACTTCGTCATCGCACCTTCGACGGCCACGCCACGCGGTGCCTGTAACCCCCGCGCCGCCAGTGGGTCAACCGAGGCTCACGGCAGGTACAGCCCCACCTGGGCAAAGGCGCCGAACGCGCCCGAGCCGTACTCGCTGCGCAGCGTACCGTTCACCGGCGGCCGGCCCATCGGCACGTAGGCGCCCGCGCGCAGCAGCACCGTCTGGGTGAACGCGTACTCCAGCGCCGCGAACGCCAGCGCGCTGGGGTCGGTGACGTTGCACAGCACGCTCAACGAGCCCGAGAGCAGGTCGTCGACCCTCAGCGACGCGGCCGCGGCGAGCACGTGCATGCCGGCGCCGAACACCTCACCGCGCAGCGCGCGCTTCGAAGAGAGAATCGCCACGTACCTCGAGGCATCGCGCGAGCCGTAGCCGTTGAACGCGTACTCGACCGTCACCACCAGCTTCTCGTGCGGCTTGAAGTCGACGCCCGCCACCCCGCGAAAGAAGTGGTCGCCGAGGCGGCCGGTGGCCAGCCACTCGAGCGTGTACGCGCCCTCGGCGTGCACGCCCACGGGCCCCACGTCGCCCACCAGGTCGAAGCCCGCCACGAAGTCGCGCACGTACTTGCCCACCGACAGCGAGCCGTCCCACCCCATCACGTTGGTCTGGAAGCGAACGACGCCGCCGTTCTCTTCCGCCACCGGCTGCGGCAGCCAGAGCAGGTCGAGCTGGGTGACCTCTCCCAACGCCACCGCGAGCCGCACTGCATCGAACCCACGCCGCACCTCGCGGTCGATGACGGTGGGGGGGAAAGGGCGAGAGCACGTCGGTGGGGTTGAAAAAGCGCCCGGTGCCCCACGAGAGCACCTGGCGGCCGATGGTGAGGTCTCCGAACGGCAGCGGGAGCTTGAGCGACAGCCGGTCGACGTCGTGGGTGAGCCGGCTGTTCGCGGTGCTCGCCAGCGTGCCGTCGAGGGGAACCAGGCGACGCTGCGGGCCGGCTCCGGTGCCGCCGATGGTGCTGGTGAGCGAGGCCCCGTTCGAGAACGCCGGGTCGGTGGCCAGCAGAAAGGCCAGCTGCCACGCCACTTCGACCTCGATGCGGTCTTGATAGCGGAACTTGCCGTCGGCGCGCAGCAGCTGCGCGTCGATGGCGCCCGCCTGACCGTTGAGCGTCGCGAGGCCGAACAGCAGGTTCTTGTAGAAGCCGCTCACGTCGAGCGTGCCCCCGTTCTGGTCGGTGGCGACCTGGGCCGCGTGGCCCGTCGAGGCGGCGAGGGCGATCAGCAACACGCCCCGCCAGCAGCGGCTCACGGCCCCCTCACCTCGGCCCGCTCGAGCTCTCCGTCGACCAGCCGCACCACGCGCTGGGCGCGCGACAGCACCATCGGGTCGTGAGAGGAGAAGATGAAGGTGGTGCCGCGCTCGCGGTTGAGCCCGTGCATCAGGTCCATCAGCTCGGCGCCGGTGCGCTGGTCGAGGTTCGCGGTGGGCTCGTCGGCGAGCACCACCGCCGGGTCGGCCACGATGGCGCGCGCCACCGCCACGCGCTGCTGCTGGCCCCCGCTCATCTTCAGCGGCCGCGAGTCGAGAAAGCGCCCCAGCCCCATGCGCTCGAACACGTCTTTCACCCGCGCGCGCCGCTCTGCGGCCGGCACGCCCTTGAGCTGCAGCACGTACTCGGCGTTCTCGGCCGCGGTGAGCACCGGCACCAGGTTGTACGCCTGGAACACGAAGCCGATGCGGTCGCGCCGCAGGTCGGCCAGCGCCGCGCGCGACAGCCCCGACAGCGCCTGGCCGTCGACCCGCACCTCTCCGCTGGTGGCCGCGTCGATGCCGCCGATGATGTTGAGCAGCGTCGTCTTGCCCGAGCCCGACGGGCCCGCGAGCGCCATGAACTCGCCCTTCTCGACCGACAGCGACACCCCGCGCAGCGCCTGCGCCGGAGGCATGCCCTTCTCTTCGTACACCCGGGTCACGTTCTGCACTTCGACGGTCGGCATGGCGTTCTCCTCTTCAGGTTCGGCGCAGTGCTTCGGCGGGCTGCAGCCGGGTGATGCGCGTGGCCGGGTAGATGCCGACGATCAGCGCCATCACGTAGACGAACGACGCGGCCCGCACCACGTCCCATGGGTTGAAGCGGGTCTTCACCAGCGTGCCGATGGTGGCGCCCTCGAGCTGAAACGACTCGCCGCCGCCGGTGATGTGAAAGCCGCTCTGCGAGAAGTGCCAGGTGAGCAGCGCCCCCGCCGCCGCGCCGACCACCACGCTCAACGTCGCGATCCAGAACGATTCAGCGATGACCAGCCGCACGATGCGCGCAGGCCGCGTGCCGAGCGCCAACAGCACCCCGAACTCGCGGGTGCGCTCGAGCACCGACATCAGCATGGTGTTGAGCACCCCCAGCCCCACCAAGAGGTAGACGAACATCGCGAGAAAGAAGACCACCGTGTCGGTGAAGGCCTCCATGCGCTTGAGCACCGGCACCAGCTCGGCCCAGGTGAGCACCTCGTACCCCTCGCCGAGCGTCACCTTCAGCCGCGCCGCCACCGCGTCGGCCTGCACCGGGTCCGACAGCTGAATCACCGCCTGGTGCGTCGCCGCGCTCAACCCCAACAGCTCGCGCGCCGCCGCCTGCGACACGTACACCTGCCGCTGCCCGATGCTCGGCGCGATGGAGTGAAACACCCCCCGCACCCGGAAGAGGTCGGCGCCCATCTCGGTGTCGGCGCGCTGCACCATCAGCCGCAGCTTGCCGCCCACCTTCAGGTTCAGCCGGGTGGCCAGCTCTTCGCCCACCAGCACGCCCTTGCCGTCGCCGTCGACGGGCAGCGCCCCCTGCTTCACCTGCCGCAGGTGCGCCGAGAGCAGCGACTCGGCGGCGAAGTCGACCCCGTTGAGTTGAATCGCCTCGCTGCCGTGGGCGCTGGTGGCGAGGCCGCGCGCCAGCACCCGGGTGCCCAGCTCGGCATCGGCGGGCAGCTGCAGCGCCGCGCGCTCGGGGAACGCGGCCAGGGTCGCCGCGACGTCGCGCTTGGGGCGGTAGCCCTTCGCGAACACCTCGACGTGACCCATGCCGGCGTTGTCGAGCTCGTTCTTGGCGTTGCCGAGCAGCCCGCCCACGATGCCCGAGTAGAAGACCACCAGAAACAGGCCGACCCCGATGGCGCTCATGCTGATCAGCGTGCGCCGCCGGTTGCGCCAGATGTTGCGCCAGCCCAGCAAGAGCGTGCCGTTCATGACTGCCTCAGCGCTTCGACGGGCTGCAGGCGCATCGCCCGCAGCGCGGGGAGCAACGCGCCCAGCAGCGCGGTGAGAAACGCGGTGATGGCCGCGCCCTTCAGCGACGCCGGCAGCAGCTTGAGCTCGAGGTGCGTCGGCATGCGCACGCCCATCACGTCGCCGCCCAGCATCTTGCTCAGGTCGCTGGTTCCCAGCGCGTAGAGAATCGCCGCGGCCAGCGCCACGCCGACCACGAACGCCATTGCGCCCTGCCAGAGCGCCTCGAGCATCACCATCGCCAGAATGCGGCGCGGCCGGGTGCCCAGCGCCGCGAGCACGCCCAGCTCGCGGGTGCGCTCGAACACCGCCATGGTCATCGCGTTGAACACACCCAGCCCGACGATGAGGAAGATGATGAAGTCGACGAAGCCCTGGTTCTTGCGCTTCTGCTCCATGCTCGCCTTCATCTGCGGGAGCATCTCGCTCCACGACACCGCCTCGAGCGTCTTCAGGTCGAGCGCCGCGCGCAGCGCCTGGGCCTCGGGCTGCACGTCTTCGCGCTGGGTGGGCAGCCGCACCACCAGCTGGTGCACACCGTCGCCCAGGGCGAAGAAGCTCTGCGCCTCGCTCAGCGACATGGCGATGGCGTTGCCGTCGAGCTCGGCGCTGCTCGACTCGAAGGTGCCGGCGACGGTGTAGCGGTCGTTCGCCACCGAGCCGTCGGCGGCCTGGCTCACCAGCACCAGCTCACCGCCCACCGCCACGCCGAGGTCGGTGGCGAGGTCTTTGCCCACCAGCACGTCTTTGCCCGCGCCCAGGCCGGCGCCGTCTTTCACCGTGTAGAGCGCCGAGGCGCCCGGCTCGAGGCCCAGCACCATCACCGGCGCCGAGCGGTCACCCGCGCCGGCGAGGCCCGCGCCGATGACCCGGCGCTCGGCCTTCGCGCCGGGCAACACCCGCTCGAGGGTGGCCTCGACCTGCAGCGGGTGCTGCACGGTGAGCCCCACCGACGGTGCCTCTTGGTAGCCGAGCGCGTGCACCTGCAGGTGGCCGACCAGCCCGGCGGTGACGTCAGACACGATGGCCTCGTTCGCCACCTCACGGAAGCTGAAGATGCTGACGATGCCGGCCACGCCCACGCCGAGCGCGCTCATGGTGATGAGCGAGCGCCGCGCGTTGCGCCACACGTTGCGCCAGGCGAGTGAGAGCAGCACGGCGCTACTCCTTTCCCTGCTGCAGGCGGCGCAGCGAGAAGGTGTCGTCGGGCACCTCGCCGTCGAGCTCGAGCTGGGCGTACGAGATGGTGGTCTGCCGCCCGGCCTCGGCCGGCGTCACCGTCATCTTCATGGGGAAGGTGCGCCAGCCGACCTTCTGCAGGTCCGAGAACGCCATGCGCCGGGCCAGCGCGCCGTCTTCGTCGTAGAAGCGCTCTTCGAGCGGTATGCAGCTCTGCCGGTCGAGCAGCATCTCGACCCTGCCCCACACCGTCTTCGCCTCGGGCCTGGGCTTCAAGGTCACGAACCACGCCTTGCGGCCCTCGTGCTCGACGGTCTTGTCGACGCTCGAGGTGAAGTCGTTGGAGATGGACGAGCCGTGCACCAGGTCGTCGTTGGTGAAGTCAGACCCCATCCACGAGTCGCCCATCATGCCGCTGGGCAGCTTCATCACCCGGCCCGCCTGGGGCAGGTAGTTCCACAGCTGCTTCTCGCGCTTGAGCGTCATCATGCCCGTCTCGCGCGGCCCGCCCTCGAGCACCTTCACCAGCGCGAAGTCGCGGCCCTTCGTCCACAGCTTCATCTTCACGCTGCGCTCGTACGAGGGCGTCTTGATGCCCATGGTCATCACCGCCACCATCGAGCGGCCCTCGAGCACGGTCTCGGTGCGCTTCATCAGCGCGGCCACGTCGGGGGTCTCGCTGCCAGAGGGGCAGGCGGGCAGGTCGGCGGGCGGCTTGTCGGAGACCGCGGGAGCGGCGGCCAGCAGGGCACTGAGCAAGAGGACCATGGCGTTCACCTCGAGAAGATGCGTTGGGCGAAGTCGATGAGCAGGTCGGTGAACGACTCCATCTGCGCCTGGGTCGGCACCCGGTCGCCCGGGTACATCGACTTGTAGAGGGTGGTCTTCACCGACTCGAGCAGGCCCATCAGCGTGCCGATGGGTACGTCGCTGCGCATCGCGCCGATGGCCACGCCGCGCTCGAGAAACGCGCCGAGCATCTTGCGGCCCTCGCCAATCTCCGGCGACATGCGCGCGTACAGCTTGGGGTCTCCCAGCACCGCGTTGCCGATGCGAATCAGCGACTCGTAGCGCTCGCGATCGCTCTCGATGCTCTGCAGCCGCCCCATGCTGAGCCGGCGCAGCTCGGCCCAGAACTCGGCCACCGTGTCGGGCAGCCGCAGGGCCTTGAACGGCGCGAACGCGGCGTCGGTCTCCTCGCGCACCACGGTCACCGCGAGGTCGGCCTTGTCTTCGAAGTACCAATAGAACGAGCCCTTCGAGAACCCCGCCTCGTCGAGAATGGTGTTGAGCGAGGCGAGCTCGTAGCCCTTCGCGGCGAACTCCTTGCGCGCGGCCTTGAGCAGGCGCTCTTTCTTCTCGGGGTCCAGTGGGCGTCGCAGGGCCATCTTGTGGACCACGTGGTCTAGACCAACTGGTCTACTGATGCAATTTTGCGCCTTCGTATGTGGTAAGCCCGCGCCATGACTGCGCTCTTCGTCCTCTGTGTGCTGACCGCTGCGCCCGCGAAGCCCGAAGACGTGCCGCTCGCCCTCATCGAAGACCTGAAGGCGGGGCGCGCGGAAGAAGCGCACGCGCGGCTGGGCCCGGTCGCGGGCACGATGCAGCCGCAGACGCTGCTCTCGGCGTGGAAGACCGCCACCGCGGGCCTGGGCGCGCTGGGCCGCATCGAGAAGCTGCAGGTCGGCGAGCAGAAGGGCCTCACGGTGTTCGCGCACGCGGCGCACTTCGCGAAGGGCTCGGTGCAGGTGACCACCGCGGTCGACCCCAAGACGCTCAAGGCCGAGGGCTTCTGGCTCAAGCCGATGGCCGACTCGAAGAGCGCCGACTACGTGAAGCCCGAGACCTTCACCGTGACCGAGCTCACCGTGGGCAAAGAGCCGTGGGCGCTGCCGGCGACGCTCACCCTGCCCAAGGGCGACGGCCCGTTTCCCGGAGTCGTGCTGGTGCACGGCTCGGGGCCCCACGACCGCGACGAGACCATCGGCGCGAACAAGCCGTTTCGCGACCTCGCCGAGGGCCTGAGCTCGAGGGGGGTGGCGGTGCTCCGCTACGACAAGCGCACCCTGGTGCACGGCAAGAAGATGGTCGGCACGGTGGTGAAGCTCGACGACGAGGTGGTGCTCGACGCGCTCGCCGCCATCGAGCTGCTCGCCGCGCGACCCGACGTCGACCCCAAGCGGGTGTTCGTGCTCGGCCACTCGCTGGGCGCACAGCTGGCGCCCGAGATCGCCGCCCGCAGCAAGCAGGTGGTGGGCGCGGTGCTGCTGGCGCCGCCATCGCGCAAGCCCTGCCAGGCCATCGTCGAGCAGCTCGAGCACACCCAGGCCTCGCCCACGCTCGTCGAAGAGGTGAAGCGGCAGTGCGCGGCGATGAAGACCGGCACCGCCACCGGCGTGTTGCTCGGGGCGCCGGTCGAGTACTGGGCCGAGGTCGAGAGCAAAGACGCCATCGCCGCCGCGAAGAAGCTGAACAAACGGCTGCTGGTGCTGCACGGCGAGCGCGACTACCAGGTGAACGCGGCCGAGGCCGCGGCGTGGAAGAGCGGCCTGGGCAAGACCAAGAGCGCCGAGCTGGCGGTGATACCCAGGGCCAACCACCTGTTCATCGAGGGCGAGGGCGTCTCGATGCCCGCCGAGTACGGGCGCCCGGGGCACGTGGCCGCCGCGGTCATCGACAAGGTCGCCGCTTTTACCGCGCGGTGACGACTACATCGGCGCTTGCTCACGCGCCCCGCGTCTGGCCAGAATCACGGGCCGTAACCCGGGGGTGTTTGCAATGACTCAGATGTTTTCGCCGGTTCGCCGGCACGAGCGTTTCAGCGTCGGTTTGAGCGTGCTGTGCCGCACCAGCGAGCGTGGGCTCGCGGATCAGGTGGTGAACCTCTCGGCCGGAGGAGCGTGCGTGAAGACTCCCACGCCGCTGCCCGCCGGAAGCCGCCATCGCTTCTCGTTCACCGTGCCGGACGCGAAGCTGCGCGCCAGCATCATCGACGTCGACGCGGTGGTCGCCTGGTCGTGCGCCGACTCGATGGGCCTCAAGTTCGCCCGCTACTGCGGCGGCATCGACGACTACCTGAAGCGGCTCGAGCGCGCGTCGAACAGCCTGTAGCGCCGCTACGCGCGCTTCTCGAGCACGTTGAGGCCGAGCATCGCGACCAGAAACGCACGCACCTGGTGCTCGGGCCTGCCCGCCAGCGCGAGCACCTCGGCGTTGGTGCGCACGCCGTCGATCTTCAACAGCAGCTGCGCCTCCCACTTCTCGAGCTCGAGCTCGTTGAGCGCGTAGGCGGGCTGCGGCGAGGGTATCAGCCGGTCTTCGGGGGTAATCAGCCGCGCCAGCCGCTCGGGCTTGTAGAGCTTCTTCACCCCGCGAAGAATGAGGTTGCCGGGAAAGACGTCGAGCTTGATGACCTCGCTCAGCGCCTTCTCGCGAAAGCTCACCACGAAGCTGCCGTCTTCCCACCCGAACAGCGAGTAGATGATGGCCTTCACCTGCTGGCCCACGTAGTACAGCCGCTCGGTGTCCTTCAGCAGGCCGCGCTCGACCAGCACGTCGCCGGTGCGCCGCTTCGAGTCGCTCGCCACCACCGCCGCGTCTTGCAGCTGCTCGGGCTTGATCTTCCCCACCCGCACCAGGAACTGGCCGAAGCGGTCGGCCGCCAGGTTCGAGAGCGCGAACACCGGGTTGCCGCCCTCGAAGTAGATGACCTTCTTCACCTTGCCGCGCTGCACGCCCAGCTCGCCGGTCTCTTTGGCGAGATAGAACGCGGTGATGAGGCCGGGCAGGTTGTCGCCCAATAGACCGGTGCGCTGCGCGCGCGCGCCGGGAATCTTCGCCGGCTTCTTCTCGCTCGGCACCGGCACGGGCCTCGAGCCGGTGACCGGCCCGCCGGTGCCGCCGCTGGCGTGCAGCGCCTCACCGCGCAGCTCGGCGCTGATGTTGCCGCCGCCGGTGACGCGAATGCGGCCGGTGAGCTCCATCTCTTCTTGCGGAGCGTCTTCGACCACGTCGATGTCGAGCTCGACCTCGAAGTCGTTCGCCGCGCTCTGCGCCGCCGCGGCCTGCGGGCTGGGCGCATCGGGCGGCACCAGCTGCTTCACCGACTCGAGCAGCTTCTTGGCGTCAAACGGCTTCTCGAAGAAGCCGGCGGCCTTGTGGCGGGTGGTCGCCTCGGTGGCGTGCTTGCTGCCCTTGAACACCCCGGTGATGAACACGAAGGGTATGTCCGACCCCGCGGCGCGCAGCGCGTCGGCGAGCTGGTAGCCCATCATGTCGGGCAGCAGCAGGTCGATGATCGCCAGCTTCGGCTGGCTGTCTTTCGCCAGGTCGAGCGCGGGCTTGCCCTTCGACGCCGCGGCGACCGTGTAGCCCGCCTCTTCGAACAAACCGGCCAGCAGCGCGAGCAGCTCTTTATTGTCGTCGACGACGAGCAGGGTGGGCGGCAAGGCGGTAAAAGAAGCTACCCTCAAGCCCGTCACCTTTCTATGACCTTCCGCACCCTCCTCGTCGGCTGTGTCCTGTTCGCCGCTCCGGTGTTCGCCGACGACGCTGGCTTCGACGGCGGAGACGACACGCCCGACGCCTCGGCCGGCAACGGCGGCTCGGAGATGATGACCCAGGAGGGCGACGAAGAGATGAACGGCACCTGCAGCCTGAGCCGCGACTGCGAGCGCGGCTTCGCCTGCGTCAACGGCCTGTGCCGCTACATCGGTTACCGCCAGGCCACCCAGGGCTGCGACAGCGGCGGAGGCCTCGCCCTGCTCACCGGCGCCGCCCTGGCCGTGTTCCTCAAGCGCCGTGCGAACCGCTCAGACTGAGCCCCGCCGCTACTCTCTCGTGCGCACCGACGGGTCGCGCCACACGTCGATGCCGTCGACCACCGTCACCAGCACCTTCGCGGTGAGCAGCGCCTCGGGCGGGTCTTCGACCGGGTCCACTGAGAGCGCCACGAAGTCGGCGTCGAAGCCCTCGCGCAGCGCCCCTCTGCGGTCTTCGGCGAGCTCGGCATAGGCCGCTCCCGAGGTGAAGGCCGCCAGCGCCTCTTCGCCGCTCACCTTCTGCTCGGGGTGCCAGCCGCCGGCCGGCTGCCCGTGCACGTCGGTGCGGGTGCGCGCCGCGAACAACCCCAGCAGCGGGTCGGGCTTCTCGATGGGGAAGTCGCTGCCGAACGCCACGTGGGCGCCGGTGTCGAGCACGCTGCGCCACGCGTAGGCGTACTGCAGCCGCTTCGCCCCGACCCGCGCCTCGGCCCAGGGCATGTCGCTGGTGGCGTGAGTGGGCTGGAAGCTGGCGATGATGCCGCTGCGCGCGAAGCGGGCCACGTCTTGCTCGCGCAGCAGCTGCGCGTGCTCGACCCGGTGGCGGTTGGGCGGCAGCTTCTCGAGCACGTCGAGCGTCTCGGCGTTGGCCTTGTCGCCGATGGCGTGCACCGCCACCTGAAACCCGGCTGCCGCGAACGCCTGCGCGCGCTGCTCGAGCAGCTCGTGCTTGAGCACGTACAGCCCCGACTGCCCGGGGTCGTCGGTGTAGGGCTCGAACAGCACCGCCCCGCGGCTGCCCAGCGCGCCGTCGGCGAGCAGCTTCACCGAGCGCAGGGTGAGCCGCCGCCCCTTGAAGGTCCCCCGCCCGAGAAAGAGGTCGCGGTCGTCACCCACGCCCTTGGCCATCGCGTAGACCCGAATCGGCAGCGAGCCGCCCGCGTCCCACCGCTGCAGCTGCTCGAACACCTCGAGCTCTTCGCCCGCGTCGTGAATGCCGGTCAGCCCCACCCGCGCGCAGGTCTCGAGCGCCGCCTTGAGGCGCAGCTTGAGCTGCTCGGGCCCCGCGGGGGGTATCTTGGCGCGCACCAGCTCCATCGCGTTGTCGATGAGCACGCCGGTCGGCTCGCCGTTCGGGTCGCGCACGATGCGGCCACCCGGCGGGTCCAACGTGTCCTTGCGAATGCCGGCGCGCTTGAGCGCCTCGCCGTTCACCCACGCGGCGTGGCCGTCGACGCGGCTCGCGTACACCGGCGTGTGCTCGAGCTCGGCGTCGAGCGACCAGCGGGTGGGGAACGCGTGGCCTGGCCAGTCGTTCTGGTCCCACCCCTCGCCCATCAGCCAGTCGCCCTGGTGCGCGGGCTCACCTGCCGAGCGCAGCTTCTTCACCGCGTCGGCCTCGTCGGCCGCCTCGTAGAGGTTCGCGAACGTGAGCGCCTCGCCCAGCCCCAACAGGTGCCCGTGCGCGTCGGTGAGGCCCGGCACGATGACGCCGCTGGGGAACTCGTCGACGATGGGGTTGGGGCCGGCGGCCTCCATCGCCTCGTCGCGCGAACCGACCTTGACGATCTTCCCGTCGCGAATCGCCATCGCCTGCGCGATGGGGCGCTGCGCATCGCCGGTGCGAATGCGCATCGCCACCACCACCACCCCGGGCTTCTCGGTGCCCGCGCGCTTGGGGCAACCCGACAGGCCCAGCAGGCCCGACACCGCGAGGCACGTCACCCGCGCGCCCCAGAGCACCCGTGCCACGCTCACTCGGGCGGCAGCTCGGGCTTCGCCGAGCCGAAGGTGGTCTCGCTGTTCAGCGACTCGAGAAACGCCTTGAGCTGCGCCTTGTCTTTCTTCGACAACTTCTGGGCCTTCAGCTTCTCGTCGACCTTCACGCCCTTCTGCTTCGCGAAGCCCTCGGTCATCCACTCGATGGCCTCGTCGAGCGTCTTGGCGCGCCCGTCGTGAAAGTAGGGCGCCGAGAGCGCCACGCTGCGCAGCGTGGGCGTCTTGAACTTGCCGAAGTCTGCGTCGGCCTTGGTGGCGTCTTTTCGGCCCGGGTCGCGCTCGGCCTCGGGCTTGTCGGCGCCGATGCCCACGTCGTGGAAGTCGAAGTCGGTGAACAGCGGCGGCACGTGGCAGTTGATACAGCCCGACTTCTTGAACAGCGCCCAGCCCTTCTGCGCGTCGGCCGACGTGGCCTTCTTGTCGCCCGCCTCGGCCTTGTCGTACGCCGCGTTGCCCGCCTTCAAGGTGCGCAGGAAAGAGGCCAGCGCCTTGGGAATGTTGTCGGTGGTGGCGTCTTCCTTGAACGCGCGGTGAAAGAGCGCGTTGTACGTCGGGTTGCCGTTCAGCTTCGCCGCCACCGCCGCCGGGTCGGCGCCCAGCTGCCCCTTCCACGCCGCGTTGCACACCGCCTCGAGGGTCGGCATGCGGCCGTCCCAGTACCAGCTCGAGTGGTAGGCCAGGTTCACGACCGTCGGAGAGTTGCGCTTGTTCGCCGCGCCGCCCACCTTGGGGTCGACCGCGTTGGGGCTGGTCCAGTTTCGGGCGGGGTCGTGGCACGCCACGCACGCCATCGAGCCGTCTTTCGAGATGCGCGCGTCGAAGAACAGCTGGTGGCCCAGCGCCACCTTCTCGGCGGTGGTGGGGTTGTCTTTGCTGTCTTCCACGTCAGAGAGGTGCGCGGGCGCGAGCGGCAGCTCGGGCGCCGGCGGCAGCTGCACCTTCGGAGCCGGCGGCTGCTCGGGCTCGGCCGCCGCCACGGGCGCGCCGGCATCGACCGGCTCGGCCACCTTGGTCTCTTCCGAAGGCGGCACCTCTTTCGGGCACGCCGCCAGGAACAACACCGCCACAGTCAGAGCGCGTCGCATCATGCGCGCGAGCTTTAACGCGGTGTCACAGCCGGGTGAAGCGAATCGACCGGCTCACCAGGTCACAGGTCGCCCTTCTCGAACGGCGTGAACTTGAACTTCTGCCCGCCGACCGACGCCTCGGCCATCACTCCGCCGCGCACCATGGTCACCACCGCCACGCCCTTGTGGTACTCGAGGTTCTTGGTGGTGCCGACGTTGCCGGCCACCGCGCTGGTGCCGCCCGCCTCGAGCTCGCTCTCGGCTTTCTTGAACGCCTTGAGCGCATCGGCGGTCTTGAACAGCACCAGCTCGCTGAACGACTGGCCGCCGACCTGGGCGCCGAACGTGACCTGGCTCATCTTCACCTGGCCCACCGGCACGCCCTTCTCGAAGAGCACCCCGTCACCCCCGCCGCCGGCCACCAGAAAGCCGCCCTTCTGCACCCGCGGCAGCACCACGTAGGCGACCGCCTGCTCGAGGTGCTTCTTGAGCTCCGCGTCCTTCTCCTTGAAGTCGTCGAGCGTCTCTTTGGCGCTCTTGACCGCCTCTTTGGGGCTCTCGGCGAAAGCGACCGAAGAGAAGACGAGGGCGACCGACGCGACGGCGCAGCGGAGAAGGGTCTGGCGCATGTGTGGCTCCTTTGATGAGCCACGAGTCATAGACCGACTCGCCTCGACCCCGCAGCACCAACCCGATGGCTCAGCGCACCGTGCTGAAGGTCTTGACCGGGCGCGCCTCGAGCAGCTGGCTGTGCCGCTTCACGTCGCGCCACACCGCGGCCACCGCGATGGAGAGAAACCCCAGGTCATCGAGCCACCCCAGCAGGGGAATGGTGTCGGGAATCGCGTCGAACGGAAACACGGCGTACGCGATCGCCCCCAGCAGCAGCGCCTTGCGCCACTTCGCCACCGAAGAGTCCTTGAGGAAATTCTTTACCGAGGCCAGCTTCATCGCTGTATCGACAACGAACCAGGGCCTCCCCCATTTCGCCAGCGACCGAAATCTCAGCATTCACCGCCACTTCGCCGCTGCCCGGCGGGTGGAGCGTCGCGGCCTTCGTGCCCGGCTCGCGCCTCACGCTCGCCCGCGCCGGTCGCCTCGAGGTGCGCGAGGCGCTCAAGCGCCTGCTGGTGGTGTTCACCGCCGCGGCCATCATCGTGGCCCTCGCCGGCTCGGCCCCGAAGGTCAGCCGCGAGTTCTTCTGGGTGCTGGTGCCGCTCATCGTGCTGCTCTCGGTGGTGGTGGTGTTCGGCCTGCTCGCCCTGCTGCGCAGCGCGCGCCGCGCCGCCGCCGGCACCCACCTGGTGATTGACCTCGACGCCGGCGTGGTCTCGGGCTTCAGCGCCACCCAGACCTGGCCCACCCTGCGCATCGTGCCGCTGGCCTCGCTCAAGGCCCTCACCCTCGAGGTGCGCCGTGGCGCGGGCACCGACGCGCGCACCCCTCGCAGCTGGGCCACCCTCGAGCTCTCGCTCAGCGACGGTACCCGGCTCGAGGCGCCCGACGCGTGGGGCCCCGACGACCGGGCCCTCGACACCGAGGCGCTGTTGTTGCCGCTGGGCCGCGAGCTGTCACGCTTGAGCGGCCGCCCCCTCGAGGTTACGCGTCTGTGGTCGGGTGAGACCCGCACCGTCGCCCCATGAGCACCCTTCGCCAGGCGCTGCACACCGTCACCGTCGCGACCAAAGGCCGCGGCTTCTTCGACGCCACCCGAGCGGTGCAAGCGTGGCTGGCGGAAATCGGCGCGCGCGAGGGTCTGCTCACCGTCTTCATTCGCCACACCTCGGCGAGCCTGCTGGTGCAAGAGAACGCCGACCCCGACGTGCGCGGCGACCTCGAGCGGTTCTTTTCGAAGCTGGTGCCCGACGGAGACCCGCTGTTCGAGCACGACGCCGAGGGCCCCGACGACATGCCCTCGCACGTGCGCTCGGCGCTCACCCAGACCCAGCTCGCGATACCGGTGCGCGAGGGCCGCTGCCTGCTCGGCACCTGGCAGTCGGTCTATGTCTGGGAGCACCGCCACGCACCGCACCGCCGCGAGCTCGCGCTGCACTACCTGGGCACCTGAAACTCGGTTAGACGCGCCGGCATGAACGACACCGAGCTCGCGTCACTCGTCTCTGCCGCCTTCGCCGACCGCGCGCTGCTGAAGACCGGCTCGCACGCCGATGCGGTGCGCGAGACGCTGGCCAGGCTCGACCGCGGTGAGCTGCGCGTCGCGGTGAAGGGCGACGGCGGGTGGAGGGTGAACGCCTGGGTGAAAGAGGCGATTCTGCTCTATTTCGGGCTGCAGCCGATGCAGGTGATGAACGTCGGCCCCTTCCAGTTTCACGACAAGGTGCCGCTCAAGCAGAACCTCGAGGCGGCGGGAGTGCGGGTGGTGCCGCCCGGCACGGTTCGCTACGGCGCGTTCTGCGAGAAGGGCGTGGTGGTGATGCCCGGCTACGTGAACATCGGCGCGTACGTCGGCAGCGGCACCATGGTCGACACCTGGGCCACCGTGGGCAGCTGCGCGCAGGTCGGCAAGAACGTGCACCTCAGCGGCGGCGTGGGCCTGGGCGGCGTGCTCGAGCCCGCCACCGCGTCTCCGGTCATCATCGAAGACGGCGCGTTCATCGGCAGCCGCTGCATCGTGGTCGAGGGCGTGGTGGTCGAAGAAGAAGCCGTGCTGGGCGCCGGCGTCACCCTCACCGCCTCGACGCCCATCATCGACGTCACCGGCCCGCAAGAAGTCGTCACCAAGGGCCGGGTGCCGGCGCGCAGCGTCGTCATCCCCGGCATGCGACCGAAGAAGTTTCCCGCCGGCGAGTACCTGACGCCGTGCGCGCTCATCATCGGCAAGCGCACCGAGTCGACCGACAAGAAGACCTCGCTCAACGCCGCGCTGCGCGACTTCGGCGTCTCGGTGTGAGCGCTCGCGGGGCCGGCTTCACTTCGCCTTCAGCGCGTCAGGCACCACGCTGTAGGCCTCGATCTCGGCGGTGAGCGCGGCCACCGCCGCGTCCGACGGCAGCCCCAGCTCGGCGCGCCGCGCCTCGACTGCCTCGGCCACCGTGCGCACCGTGGTCACCTGACTGACGGTGTGGCTGAGCAGGCCGGTCGCGGCCATGAAGGTCCGAAACAAGACCGCGCCGATGCCCTTGGCGGTGAGCACCAGCAGCGCCCCCTTGCCCAGCTCGGGGTGCTCGCGGCCGACGGCCACGACCTTCTCGCGCACCTCGGGTTTGGGCATCTCGCGCAGCGTGGTGATGACCGTCATCGAGACCTGACTGCCCAGCTCGGCGATGACCTTCAGCTGCAGCGCGACCAGGGCGTCGAGGTCACTCACCGTGCCGGGCCCGTGGTACACCGCGACCACCAGCTTGCCCGAGCGGGCGAGACGGAACGTCGGGGTTCGCGCGACCTCGGTGAGGGGGGGCATTCGCCGCACCATGCCACTGAAACCGCGCGCCGCATGAGTTCTGTGCCGTCTTCGACGCGTTCCCGTCAGCCCCGAAACTCCGCCAAATCTTGGCGGTGCCACGCGCGGGCGTGTCTCATCGGCCGCCAGTGGACCTACCCATTCATGACCAGATTCTCTGGCAGGCGTGCGTGCTCGCCGAGGCGCGGCTCGGCGGCAGCGGGCTCGACCGCCCCACCAAGTATTTTCCGCTGCTCTCGCGGGGCAGCTGGCTCAACGACACCAACCAGGTGAGCTGCTTCACCGACTTCTTCTCGAACCCGAAAGCCGGGCACTACGTGGCGGCGGTCGATGACCGCACCCACGCCTTCTTCGTCGAGTACTGGGCGCAGAAGACCGACGAGGTGGTGGGCCGGCTGGCGCGCCGCGACGCCGGGCTCGCCGCCGACGCGATGAACCTCTGCAGGCAGCTCACCTCGGCCGCCGACTTCGGCACGTACACCAACCACGACCACCTCGACGTGCTGCTCGAGACCGACCAGGAATACGACGGCACCAACGTCGCGCGTACGGTGAAGGGCTCGCTCGACTCCATCGCCACCCGGCTCGAGATGAGCACCCTCGTCGACACCAGCAGGGCGGCGCGCCTCGCCCCGGTGCAGGCCAGCGCGCTCGGCCGCGCGCTGCACTCCATCGCCGACTTCTTCGCGCACACCAACTACGTCGAGCTGCTCTTGTGGGCGGTGCACGAGCGCGGGCACCTCGCCGAGCCGCTGGTCGCGCTGATGAACTGCGACCCCCGGGTGTGGCCCTTCGACCCGGCGCTGGCGCGCGGCGTGTACACCCCGCTCGACCGCCCCTCGTCGGTCGACCCCGACCAGCCGCTGCTGCCCGGCTGGTGGCAGGCCGACAGCGCCGCCCAGACGCCGCTGGTCTCCACCGTGTTCGACAAGCAAGACACCACCTGCTCGCTGCTCTCGCTCTACAGCCGCTACCTCGAGTCGATGGGCACCAAGGTCAGCACCGAGAGAGAGCTCGACCTGGTCTTCTCGATCATCGACGTCTCGGGAGCGCCGCTGACCGCCGGAGCGCTGCGGCTGTTCGCCAGGGTCGACGACGTGGTGACCGGCCTCTTCCAGTCGATGGGCAGGGCCGCGCGCAACATGCTCGCCGGCTGGCTCGATGGCCGAGGCGACGCGTTCGCCGCCGGAGCGAACCTGCTGCGCACCTACGACGGCGCCGAGGCCGCGCAGTGGGCGCGCGCCGGCCGCATGCGCTACCTCGGCGAGGCGGTGCGCGCGGCGATGGCGCAGAAGCTGGCGCGCGAGCTCAACGACCCGAGCAAGAAGCCCCTGCCCCACCACACCCTGTTGAGCAAAGACCACCCGCCCGACCGGGCCGACGAGCAGGTTCGCTTCAGCCTCGCCTGCCACCTCGCCACCGAGCTGTCGGCGCGGGTGCTCGAGTGGCACTTCGGCAGCGCGGTGCCCGACGAAGACGGGTTCGAGCGGCTGCGGCGCCGCTTCCTCTTGCACCCGAGCGACCAGCTCGGCTCGGCCTTCGAGGCGAAGAAGCTCGCGCCGCTGCTCGAGCGGTGCACCAGCAGCGCGTGGCCGATGCTGGCGAAGCGCGACGTTCGGCTCGAGGCGTTCGCACCGTGAGGCGCCTTTGGCCGCTGGTCTCGCTGTCACTGTCGCTCGCCGCGTGCCCGCCTCGCGAGGTGGTGCCGGGCGGCGACCGCTGCTGGGAGCTCGCCACCGCCCCGCGCTTCGTGCTGCCCGAGCCGGGGCTCTTGCCCGACGGGCGGAAGAACCCCACCCTGCGCATTCACGACCTGGGAGTGCGGCAGTGCAACAAGCTGCGCGACGCCGGTGCCGTCGACCCCGTCACCTGGTGGGCCGACTGCAACAACGCGTTCAATCAAGAGGTGCTCTTGGGGTTCTGCCCCGACGCGGTCGAGGCCGCCTGCGCCGAGGTCTGCGACGGAGGGGCGGTCGACGCCTGCCGGCTGGGCGTCAACCGCAGCGCCGTCGAGCGCGCGTGCGCCGAAGGGGCGAAGGCCCGGTGGGACGTCGAGATGCCCTACTGCCGTCCTCTCTCGCTCACGGGCACCAACCTGCAGCCGAGCGACGGCGGCACGCCCGACTGCGGTTGAAGTCAGCTGTGGAGTCTGACCTCGACCGCGCTGGCACTCAGGCGTTCAGCGGCCGAGCAGCGGAGCAGCTGAGCAGGTTCGAAAGCACGCGTCGCCTTTCGCCTCGGCGGCTCGGCTTCGTAACGCCCTGTGGCCTGATCGTACCGGGGGACCACGCTCAGGTGAGCTCAGCAGCCGTCATGCTCTTCGCGCGCATCGGACACGCTGGTCGCCGTCGCGGTCCCTCCTTGCCCGGGCAGCCCCTCGGACTCGCGCGCCGCGCCCGGAAAGGCAAACGTGGGTCGGTGGGCCCGACTCACCTTGAGCTCTGGGTTGTCCGCCGCCGGCGCTTCCCACCGGTGAGACATCTCGTCTCATTTGAGACGAGACATCTCGTCTCAGGCCCTCGGGCCTCGCGGTGGGCTGAGATGAGACGTCTCATCTCACCTGAGACGACGCGTCTCAGGGCGTCAGGTTGACCCACCGCGAAGCCCCGTTCCAGCCCCGCTCGATGCGGGTCAGGAGGGTCGGGGCGGGGATTCACCGGTTGACCACCGGCAGCGCAGCCCTGAACGAGCCGGTCAGCTTCTGCCCGCCAGCCAGGGAGGCGTCGATCGCGCCACAGACCCGGCCTGCCTCGGGGTCGAGCGCGGGAATCACGACCTGACCTTCGGTGGCGGAGGTGCTCGAGCCGTCGGCCGCGAGCCGGGTCAGAGAAGCGCCGCTCCCCAGCGGGCAGCACACCAACGCGTTGGTCGCCGGCAGGCTGAGCGCGTACGTCTCGCCGCTCACCACGAGGAAGTGGAGGCTGAGCAGCTCGGGGCAGCCCGCGGCCAGCTACCCGGCACGCGGCCTCATGGTCGATCGTCGGGTGGAGGTCCGTGGTCTCTCGGGTTGGCAGCGCCTCTCGCTCAGGTGAACAGCGTGCCCTCGGCCACGAAGCACAGCTCGTTGCCCCAGGGGTCGGTCACGTAGAACGACTTCTCTCCCCAGGGGCGGGCGATGACCTTCCCCGCCGGCTGACCGTGCACCTGAAACGGCGCCAGCGCCCCGAGCTTCGCCGCCCGCGCGTGCACCGCCTCGACGTCGTCAACCGCGAAGTAGAGCGACTTGGGGCCCGGCGTGGGAATCAGGCCGCCCGAGGTCGGGTCGAGCACCGACAGCACCACCCCGCCACAGTCGAAGTAGTGCCGCGCGCCGGGGTACCGCGTGCCCGGCGTGCTCAACAGCTCGGCATAGAACGCCGCGGCCTTCTCGAGGTCGGCCACCTCGAGCGTCACGCGGAAGATCTTCGGCACCACCGGCACCTTCTTCGCCCTCGCCTTCGCCGGGGTCTTCTTCACCGGGGTTTTCTTCACTGGCGCCTTCTTCTTCGCCTTCATCGCTTCCTGCCTTTCGTGGGAGGTGGGTGGCCCGCCTGGAGCTCGCGCGTCGACCGCGGCCCGCTCGACGACCACCGCTGCTTCGCGGTGGGCGGAGTGAGCCATTCGAGCCAGCCGCCCAGCACCGCGTGCAGCCGCTCGCGCTCGACGCGATAGAAGCTGCCGCGCCCTTCGCGGCGCACCGACACCAGGCCGGCCTTCTCGAGCACCGCCAGGTGCCGGGTCGTGGTCGGCCAGCTGTGGGGGAAGCGCTCGGCGAGGTACCCCGAGGGCAGCTCTGAGCCGAGGTGGCTGAGCATCAAGACGATGTGCCGCCGCGCCTCGTGCCCGAGCGCGGCGAACACCGTCTCCAGGTCCTCCAACGACGGTGCGCTCCGCGCGACGCCCACGGAGCGCACACTTAGCTTACGCGCTAACAGTTAGCAAACCGCACAACCATTACTCGGCAGCCAGCGGCGCCCAGCGCTTCTTCGCCCGCACTGTCTCGAGCAGCGAGGTGGCCATGGCCTGGCTCTCGGGGCTGCGCACCAGCTGCAGCGCGCGGGTCAGGTGCGGCTCGGCGAAGCGCCCGTGCGAGAGGAAATACGCCGAGTCCATCGCGGTGAGGTGCTCGGCGAGCTCACGCTCGTCGGCCGGCTGCATCAGCTCGACGCGAATCACCATGGTGCGAATCAGCGCCTTGGGCGCGGGCGACAGGGTGAGCGGCAAGAGCGCGTCGGTGCGCGCCTGGGGCAGCAGGTAGAGCAGCCGCAGCCCCGGAGTGAGGAAGTAGGCGCGCTCCCAGGTGTCGACCATCGCCTGCGCCTCGTCGGTGAACAGGCCCGACGCGACCAGGCGCGCGCGCAGCTTCTCTTTGAGCGCCGCCACGAACTCGGCGTGGCTCAGGTTCGCCGCCGGCAGCGCCGACGCCCGGGTGCCGCTCGCCGGCAGGTCACCCACCTCGAGAAAGCCGGCGGCCTCGGCGGTCACCCGCATCAGCACCAGCCCGCCCAGCTCGGCCTGCGCGTCGCGATTCTCGAAGGTGGCGCTGCGGTCGGTGACCGTGGCGTGCAGCGGCAGCTCGAAGTCTCCCAGCCCGCGGTAGAACAAGAACTTCTCGTACTGATCGGGCTGCCGGTACCCCTCGGGGCCCGGCACCCGCAGCGGGTTCGAGGCGGTGTTCCGCGCGTAGCCCCAGTTGGTCTCGCCCAGCGGGCCGGCCAGCGGCACCGACACTCCGGGCTCCATCACCTCGAACGTCTTCCAGTCGAGCAGGCTGTCGTGAAACGGCTGGCTGTAGTTCACGTCGCAGTACGAGGCCGGGGTGACGTTGGTCGACAGCCAGGGGTCGCGCCCGTCCCAGTAGAGGTACGGCTTGACGGCCTTCACCCAGGGAAACCACTGGGTCAGCACCCCCTTGGGGAACTCGACCTTCGCGCTCACCTCGACCTTGTGCGGCGAGTAGAAATACGTGACCGGGGTCTCGACCTTCTGGTTCGAGTACACGTCGGCCCCCGGCCAGCTCGCCGCCGCCGTGCGGTCGGCCACGAACCCGGGCAGGTCTTCTTCTTCGTGGTGCAGCCCCGGCAACAGGGTGCCGTCGCTGGCCATCACGCTGGTGAAGGTGCCCCACTCGTGCACCACCAGCGCGTCGTCGTCGAACGTCGTGGGGCAGTCGGTGCAGGTGGTCAGCATCGGGTCGGGTGCCGCCACCGAACGTCCACAACCGGCGGCGGCGAGGAACAGCACGGCGAGAGAGGTGCGCATGCGCAGCCCTATGCCCCCGAAACTTTTGCGGACAATTCGAGCCGACGATTTGTCCCTTTCCTCTCGCCCGGCATAGAGGAGAGAAACGGGTGTGGCAGAAGCAGCGACGAGCCTCTTGGACGCCCGGTTTGCACGGGGCGGGCGCGACGCGTTCGTCGAGGCCTATGCCGCGCATGCCCGAGAGGTTCGTCACTGGGTGAGGCGCTTCTTCAGCAGCGCCTTCGAGCAGGAGGAAGCAGTGCAGGAAGTGTGGCTCACCGCCCACCGCATGCAGTCGCTCTACGACCCGGCCAAAGGGCCGCTCAAGCCCTGGCTGCGCGCGCTGAGCGCCAACCGCTGCCGCGAGCTGCTGCGCGCCGCCTCGCGCCGCCCGCCCGTTGGCGTGCCGTTGGACGACGTCTCCGATGCGCTGTGGCTCGACGCCCCGGGCCCCGACGATGCCGTGCACTCCGCCGCCCTCAGGGTCGAGGTCGCGCGCTTCGCCGCCGGCCTGCCGCCCGATGAAGCGCGGGTGCTGCAGCTGTGCTTCGTCGAGCAGCGCTCCCACGCCGAGGTGGCGAAAGAGCTGGGCATCGACGAGCGGCGCTCGAAGTACCTCAAGCAGAAGGTGCTGCTCGCCGCCTCGCGCGACGAGCGCCTGCGCGCCCTGCTCTCGGAGTCGCGCTCGTGAGCCTCGCCCTCTTCCGAGAGCGCCTCGAGGCGGGTGAGGTCGATGCGCAGGTCCGCGCCCACCTGCGCTCCTGCGACGAGTGCCGCGCCCACTACGACCTGCTCGCCCAGACCGCCCGCGCGCTCGGAGACGACGGCGCGAAGGCAGAGCGCGAGCGCCTCTTTCTAAACCATCCCTCTCCCCTGGTGGGAGAGGGCCGGGGTGAGGGGGCACGAGCGGGCTCCCACAGGCGCGTCCTCGCCATCGCCCTCGCCGCGGGAATCCTCCTCGTCGCTGGAGTGAGCCTCGTGCTCCCCCCCCGAGCCACTACCCCCGAAGTGCAGCTGCGTGGCTCGGGCGACGCCACCGCCGCGCCCTTCTCGCTGCGCGTCTACGGCAAAGACGCTCCGGGCCAGAAGGTGCGCCTCATCGCCGACCTGCCCGGCGCGAAAGAAGCGAGCGTCAACCCGCGCGCCGAGCTGCAGCTGTTCGTGAAGCCCGCGCCGAAGCCGGGCGAGGTGCTGCTGGTCGAGCTGCGCGCCCCGCTGAAGAGCGCGTCGCTGCGCAGCGGCCCCGGAGACGACCTCGCCCCGGTGGGCAGCGCCTTCGGAGTAGGCGGCTTCGGGCCCCAGGCCCGCATCGAGGTCTGTGCCGCGCTGGCACCCCAAGCCACGCCCACCCTGGCCGCCGCGCTCGAGGCCGGCAGCACGCAGTACTGCAGCACGCTGCTGGTGACGCCGTGACGGGCGCGCTGCTGGCGACCGCGGCGCTGCTGGCCGCCGCTCCCGACCCCGAGCTCTACGCCATCATCGTCGGCTACAACGGCGGCGGCCCGAACCTGCCCACCCTGCGCTTCGCCGACGACGACGCCCTGCGCTTTCACCGGTGGTTCGAGGGCCTCACCCCGAGAGACCACCTCTGGCTGCTCGCCGACCCCGACGAGGCCACCCGCGCCGCCGCGCACGGTGAGCTCCCGCTCTCGCGCCCGCCCACCCGCGCCGCGCTGCTCGCCGCCCTCGACGAGCTCAAGGCCCGCCTGCGCGGCCGCCACGCGCGCGTCTTCTTCATCTACGCGGGCCACGGGCTGCCCGGCCGCTTCCTGCTCCAGCCCGAGAGCGGCGAAGAGGCGGCGTTCACCGGCCGCGAGCTGCGCACCGCGTTCTCGGGCATCGAGGCCGAGACCGCCGTGCTGTTTCTCGACGCCTGCCGCTCGCAGAGCCTGTTCGCCGAGCGCGGAGCGAACGACTTCACCCAAGAGGTGCGCGCCCTCGAGCGCGCCGCCGACGCCTCGCCGCTCGGCATTCTCACCGCCGCCAGCTCGACCCAGAGCGCGGGCGAGGCCACCTCGCTCGGCGGCGGCTACTTCTCTCACGTGCTCGCCAGCGGCCTCGCCGGCGCTGCCGACGCCGACGCCGACGGCACGGTGCGCTTCGGAGAGCTGGCCGCGTTCGTGGCCTTTCATACCGAGCGGCTGTTCGGTCAGCGGCCGTGGTTCGAGGCGCCGGGAGGGGACCTGCGCGCCCCGGTGCTCGAGCTCGCCGCGCGCACCGGCCTAACCCTCGACCCGGGCCTCGAAGGGCGGCTGCGCGTGCGCGCCCTCCCGGGCCTGGCCCTGGTCGCCGAGCTCAACAAGCCGCGCGGCCTGCCCGCCCAGCTCGCCCTGCCGCCCGGCGCCTATCGCGTCGAGCGCGGCAGCGACGCCGCCGAGGTCGAGGTGACCGCGCACGGCAAGGTGCAGGTCGAGCCGGCAGCCTTCATCGCGAGCCAGGTCGCGGCGCGGGGAGGCGACGACGCGCTCGACGGCTTTCAGACCGCCTTCAGCACCGACGTGGTGAACGCGCTGAGCGCCGGCTACGACTCGGGCGTTCAGACGGCGCAGGCCGCGGCGTGGAGCCACGCGCTCGACGTGGTGTACGGCGTCGACCCCGCGCCGTTCGGCCTGCGCGCGGTCGAGCACGGCGCCGAGCTCGGCTACCGCCTCGGCCTGGGCCGCTTCTTCATCGGCGCGCGGGCGCTCTTTCACTCGGCCGCGTTCGCCGACGTCTCGCTCAACCGCGCCGGCGCCCTGGCCGACCTGGGCCTGCGCTTTCTCTTGGGCCCGCTCGAGTTGCAGCCGCACGCCGGGGCAGGCCTGATGGCGGTGTGGCGTATTCAAGGTGCCATCACCCACGCCGACTTCACCGTGCCGCTGGTCACGGCGGGCCTGCGCCTCGAGGTGCCCATCGGGCTGGGGCTCTCGGTCACCGCCGACGCCCGCGCCGAGGTCAGCTTCGTCTCGCTCGACGGGGTGCGCACGCCGTTCGTCTCGCCGCTGCTGGCCTTGGGGGTGTCGTGGAAAAGATGAGCTCGGTGGCCCTGGTGGTGGCGCTGTGCGGGTGCGGCAACGTGCCCGGCCTCACCAGCGAAGACTTCTACGGCCTCTCGCCCAACCCCCGGGTGTGGCTGCACGGCCAGGTCACCCACGCCGGTACCGGCGCGCCGCTGCCCGACGTGGCCATCGAGCTCTCGGGCTACTCGACGCGCAGCGATCGCAACGGCGCCTACCGGCTCGACGGGCTCACCGCCACCGAGGTCAGCGGCTCGGCGTCGGCCCACGGCTTTCTGCCCCAGCCGCTGAGCATGACGCTGCGGCCCGGTGCCAACACCCGCGACATCGCGCTGCAGCCGCAGGCGTGCGGGCGCTACACCTGCACCGCCGACCAGTTCTGCGACGGCAACCGCGGCGAGTGCGTGAAGGGCGCGACCCTCACCGGCAGCGTCGTCGACGCCTGCACCGGCGCCGGCCTCGACGCGCGGGTCACCGTCGACATGAAGTCGCTCTGCTCGTCGGCCGCCTCGGGCAAGTCGTACTTCGAGCTGAAGAACATCACCCCCGGCGGGCCGCAGGTGCTGGCGGTGGGCAAGACCGGCTACCAGGCGTTCTCGAAGGCGCTCACCCTTCAGCCCGGCTTCAACGTCGTCGACGCCGTCGCGCTCACCCCGCTGGGCGGCTGCGCGGCCGGCACGCCCACGAACGTGGCCTGCACCTGCACCGAGTCGTACTGCCAGTGAGCGTCAGCCGGCGCGCCGGCGTGCCGCCCGCATCAGCAGCAACAGAAACAGCGGCCCACCCAGCAGCGCGGTGACCACCCCGACCGGCAGCTCTTGGTTGAAGGCGCGAAACGAGAGCCGCGCCAGCAGGTCGGCCAGGGCCAGAAACGCCGCGCCGCACAGCGCGCTGGCGGGCAACAGCACCCGGTTGTCGGCGCCGAAGAGCAGCCGCACCACGTGCGGCACCAGCAGGCCGACGAAGCCGATCAGCCCCGAGATCGCCACCGCCACCGAGACCGCCAGCGACGTCGAGAGCAGCACCTGCCGCCGGGTGCGCGCCACGTCGATGCCCAGCGAGGCCGCGTCGTCGTCGCCCAGCATCAGCAGGTTGAGCCGGCCCGACAGCACCCACAGCGCGGCGAAGGCGCACCCCTCGAGCAGCGTGGCCGCCACCAGCGTCGAGGGCTGCTCGTGCCCCAGCCGCCCGGCGAGCCAGTACAGCACCTCGCCCAGCTGGTCGGGCGCCACCAGCGCCTTCACGAACAGCACCGCGGCGAGGGCGAACGAGTTGAAGATGACTCCGGCGAGCAGCGTGGCGTGCGGCCCACCGCGCGACAGCCGCCCCACGCCCATCACCAGCACCGTGGCGCCGAACGCCCCGGCCAGGCCGAACACGCTCGCCGCCGAGAGCCCGGGCAGCAGCGTGAACGCCGAGAGCCCCAGCGCCAGCGCCACCGTCGCGCCCAGCGCCGAGCCGCCCGAGACCCCGAGCACGAACGGGTCGGCCAGCGGGTTGCGGGTCAGCCCCTGCAGCGCGCAGCCCGACGCGGCGAGGCTCGCCCCCACCAGCGCCGCCAGCGCCACGCGGGGCAGCCGAATCGAGAGCAGAATCGAGCGCGCGGTCGAGCCTTCGGTGAACACCTCGGGCAGCGAGAGCGGCTGCTCGCCGAGCACCGCGGCGAGGCTCAAGACCACCGCCAGCGCGAGCGCACATGCACCCAGTACCGCCGACAGGCGCGCCACGCTGAAGTTGGCTGAGGCCACACTCACCGTTGTTAGAGTAGCCCGGGTCGCCGCGGCCGAGCGGTGCGTTCGAGAGAAGGGGTTTCACGCATGTTCAAGCCACTCATCAGCCTCGCGGTGCTCGCCCTCTGCGCCTGCGGCAGCGCCGCCGAGATTCGCGTCGGCAAGGCCCAGGGCATTCCCCAGCTGAAGGGCAGCAAAGACTTCGACCTCGGCACCTTCAACTGCGGAGACACCTTCAGCTCTGACGGCTACACCGTCACCAGCGCGAAGGTGGGCACCGACTGCGAGCTCACCTTCGACCAGCAGGTGACGCTCATTCGGCAGTCCGACTACGAGAGCATCCCCGACCTCAAGGGCACCTCGAACCTGGTGCAGGCGGTCGAGCTCGAGGTCACCCAGCTCGCGTTCGCCGACGGCACCGGAACCGCGCTCGACCTCAACGGCTACGTGAAGACGGTCGAGCTGAAGGTCGAGGGCCAGAAGGTGGCCGACAAGTCGACGCTGGCGAGCCTGCCCACCACCGTGCGCCTCGAGGGCGACGCGCTCAACACCGTGAAGCAGGCGGTCGCGGCGCGCACGCCGGCGGTGGTGCACGCCACCGCGGTGCTGGTGGTGCCGCAGTCGCCTGCTCCGCCCGCGCACATCAAGATCGACTACGACGCGCAGCCCACCCTGGTGCTCGGCACGGGGAAGATCAACCTCGGGCAGTAGCCGCGCTCACCACTCGGTCTTGGTGACCACCGGCAGCTGCAGCGCGCGCTCGCGGTCGAGGTCGAGGTTGCCGATGTGCAGCGAGAGCGGAGACTGCACCCACTTGTAGATGCTCTGCGTGAACAGCCGCACGAACTTCTCGACGTCGGCTTTCAGCGCCGCCGCTGAGCGCTCGGGGAACATCGGCACCAGCGCGACGAGCAGCTCGGCCGGCGAGAGCTTCTCGCCCGCGAACAGGTAGAAGCACGCGTCGAGCACGGGGAAGGGCATCAGCTCTTCTTCACCGACCTGGTTCGGCTGCAGCTCGGGGCCCGCCGGTCGCGCGGTGACCAGGGCGATGCCCTGGTACTGGTGCTTCTGGTGCAGGTACTCGAGCAGGTACACCACCAGCGTCTTGGGCAGGTTGCTGATCACCGCCAGCGCGCCCATCAGGTCGCCGCCCACCGTGGTGTAGCCGACCGCCTTCTCGCTCATGTTGCCGGTCTGCAGGAACAGGCCGTTCGAGGTGTTGGCCCAGTTCCACATGCGCTGGGCGCGCAGCCGCGCCTGAATGTTCTGCCGGGTCACCCCGGTCAGCTCGACCCCGTCGCCGAGCATCTTCTTGGCGGCCTCCATCTCGCGCTCGAACGCCTCGTCGATCGAGACCACCGCGAACCCCGCGCCCAGCTCGCGCGCCATCACCTCGGCCGCCTTGCGGGTGCCCTCGGACGAGAACCGGGTCGGCATGTAGAAGCACTGCAACAGCGAGCCGGGGCTCTCGGGGCGGGCCCGCTGCGCGTAGCGGTGGGCAATCAGCAGGGTCAGCGTCGAGTCGCGCCCGCCCGACAGCGCGATGCCGATCTGCGTGAACACCCGGTTCTTCTCGAAGTAGTCGCCGACCCCCAGCGCCAGCGCGTCGAGGAGGTCTTCGCACAGCGCCTCTTGGGGGCTGCGCCGGGGCGCGCTCGCGGGCAGAAAGAAGCTGCGGTTGGGCGGCGTGGGGTAGTGCAGCGCCTCGCGCTTCGTCTTCAGCTCGCACCCCCGAATGGGAAGCGGCTTCTGGGTGGTGGCCCAGGTCTCCTGGTCGAGCCGCCAGGTGGTGTTCTCGGTGCGCAGCCGCGCGGTGCGCTCGAGGTCGACCACCCCGGTCACGTACCCTTCTTTGAAGCGCGCGCCCTCGGCGACCGGCCGCCCGTTCTGATTGAGGAACCCGCCGCCGTCGAAGATGAGCCCGTCGTTGCTCCCCACCTGGTTCGCGTAGGCCAGCGTGCACTGGTGGTCCGACGCGCGGGTGGCCATCAGCTCTCGCCGCGTGCCATCGACCCCGATGCGGTACGGAGACGCCGAGACGTTGACGATCAGCTCGGCGCCCGCGTACGCGCGCCGCCGCATCGGCCCGTCGGCGCTCCACAGGTCTTCGCAGACCTCGACGCCCAGGGTGCCGAAGTCGAACGCGAACAGCTGGTCTCCCAGCGGCACCGAGACGCTCGAGCCCGGCGCGCGGTACTGCTGGTCCATGCCCGGGTAGCCGCGCGAGAAGGTGCGGCCCTCGTAGAAGATGTTGTAGGTGGGCAGCTTTTCCTTCGGCACCAGGCCGAGCACCTTGCCGCCCGCCACCACCGCCGCGCAGTTGTAGCGAAGGCCCTGGTGGCTGAGCGCCACGCCCAGCACGCTCACCATCGCGGTGGCCGCGGTGGCCTTCGCGAAGCGCTCGAGCTCGACCCACTGCCGGTCGACGAAGCCGTGCCATTGAATCAGGTCTTCCGCGGGGTAGCCGCCCACCACCTGCTCGGGAAACACCGCGACGGTCACCTGCTCGGCGTTCATCGCCAGCGCCAGCTTCAGCGCCCGGTCGACGTTGGCGCCGAACGCGCCCACGGTGGTGTTCACCGACGCGAGGCCAATCTTCACCAGTCGCATATGCGCCCGACCATACAGGCGCTCGGCGACTTTCGCCTGTCTGGCGCCGGCCCAGCGAAGGCGCCCGTCACAGCGAGAACACGAACTGCTCGTAGCTCAGCCCGACCTGGGCCAGCTGCTCGGAGAGAAAGCGCGCCGAGGCGGTCATGGCATCGGCTCGGCGCGCGTGCTGCGCTTCAATCTCCACCATCGCCGCGTACAGCGGCCTCACCTTGTCGACGGCGCGGGCCTCGGCGCTGCGCCGGGTCGAGTGGTACGCGATGATGCTCCCGTTCACGTCGAAGGTGGCGGTGACGTGCGCCAGCACCCAGTACGCGTCGCCGTGGCGGGTGCGGTTCACCACGTACGCGAAGATTTCTTCACCCCGGCTGATGGTGTCCCACAGCAGCTTGAACACGCCACGCGGCATCGCCGGGTGCCGAATCAGGTTGTGCGGCTGCCCCACCAGCTCGCGCTCGGTGTAGCCCGCCACCCGGCAGAACACCGGGTTGGCGTAGGTGATGTGCCCCTTGAGGTCGGTCTTGCTGACGATGATCTCCTCGGTGCCGAAGGTCACTTCACGGCCGGTGAGCGGCAGCGCCTCCAGTGCACTCGGAGCGAGCGGAGCGGGCGACAGGCGCGGCAGAGTGAGCATGCCCTGGACGACTGCAGTCACCGCGCCAGCCCATCACTCTGCAGCGATTGCGCGAACGGCCCCTGATGGCCCCCCTGCGCGCGAGGGTTGCGCGCCAGGGCCACTTTTGCGGCGGTACCTTCACCCACCTCGCGCCGGCCACCGCGTCGCGCACGACCCCACGGGCGCGAATGACCTACTTACCCGACGGGGCTCCGCCGGCGCGCTTCTGGCGCTCCTGGGCCCGCCGCTGCGCTTCGCTCTCGATGGCCTTCAAGGTGTCGATGACCGCGCGCTTGTTGGTCATGTCGACCGCCATCTTGGGAATCATGCCGCCCGGGTCGGTGGCGAACTTGTAGACCACGTGGCTCTTCGCGCCGTCGCCGAGCGGCGTGATGAACCAGCTGCCGTCGTTCACCTTCACCCGAATCAGCCCCGACTTCTCGGGCACCTTCTCGGGGGCCGCCTTCCAGTGCTGGCGAAACTGCCCGCTGCCGTCGGGCTTCACCGGCTCGTCGACCCACACCTGCACCACGTAGTCGCGCGAGGTAATCACCGGCAGGTCGAGCTCGGTGTACACGTAGAAGCTGCCGTCGGCCTCGGGCTTGCCGACCTCTTTCGACTGCTTCACGTTGGGCATGAACTTGGGGAAGCGGCCCGGGTCCATCAGCGTGGCCTGAATGTCGCCGACGCTCGCCGACAGGTCGCCCTCGGCCCACACCTCTTTCACGGCGGTGCCCTCGCGCGCGCGGTTCTTCACCACGTACGGCGGCCCGTCGATGACCGTCTCCCACCCGTCTTCTGCAGCCGCAGAAGCGCTGAACCCCAGTGCTGCCAGCAGTGCCACCCTCGCGCGCATGTTCAGTTGAGGTAGCCGCCAGGGTTCGGCGGCGCTTTCATTCTCGCGATCGCCGCGGTGACCGCCTTGAGCACTTCGGCCAGGCGGCGTTCACCGTCGAGCTCGTCGAGCAGCGCGAGGCGCTGGGCCACGTTGTTCACCAGCGTCGCCGCCACCACGTCGGCGAGCGCTCCGCCCCTGGCGCGCGAGGCGACCTTCACGAAGGTCTCGGCGGCCTTCTCGGGCAGCCGGGCGGCCAGCTCGAGCACCGCCCGCTTGAGCGAGAGCTCGCCGTCGTCCGACGCCAGCTCCGGGTCCGGCAACATCTCGGCCTGCACCTCACGGTACGGCTTGTCTTTGGGGTGCTCGGCGAGCAGCCGCGCCCGGCAGACCCCGGTGAGCATCAGGTTGAAGCGGCCGTCGGGCAGCTCCTCGTGCAGCGACACCACCCCGGCGCTCAAGATGCGGTGCAGCGGAGGGTCGCCGTCGAGCTGCCCCAGCGAGGCCTCGGGCACCTGGGCCAGCGCGAGCACCCCATCGCCCGCCAGCGCATCGCGCACCAGGGCGCGGTAGCGCGGCTCGAAGATGTGCAGCGGCACCGCGGTGCCGGGAAACAACACCAGCGACGGCAGCGGAAAGACCTTGAGCCGCCCGGCTGCGGCCTGCACGCGCTCCAGCGGGTTCATCCCGCGGCCGGGACCTTAGGGTCCTGGGCTTTGCGCGAGCGCAGCGCCTCGATGGCGATCGGCAGCACCGAGATGAAGATGATGGCCAGAATCACCAGCTCGAAGTTCTTCTTCACCACTTCCATCTGGCCGAACACGAAGCCGGCCACGGTGCAGATGATGACCCACGCCAGCGCGCCCACCACGTTGAAGGTGAGGAAGCGCGAGTACGGCATCTTGCCGATGCCCGCCACGAACGGCGCGAAGGTGCGCACGATGGGCACGAAGCGCGCGAGCACGATCGTCTTGCCGCCGTACTTCTCGTAGAACTTCTGGGTGCGGTCGAGGTGCTCTTTCTTGATGAAGCGGAAGTTCTTCTTCTCCAGGTAGCCTGGCCCCAGCGCTTTGCCGATGGAGTAGTTCACCGCATCGCCCAGAATCGCCGCCACGATCAGCAGCGGAATGACGATGGCCAGCGACAGCCGGCTCTCTTCCGAGGCGCCCAGCGCACACAGCGAGCCGGCGGCGAACAGCAGCGAGTCGCCCGGGAGAATCGCGGTCACCACCAGACCGGTCTCACAGAAGATGATCACGAAGAGAATCGCGTAGACCCACAGCCCATAGCCGGCGACCAGCGCCTGAAGGTGTTTGTCGACGTGGAGAAAGATGTCCACGAATGAGAGCAGCGTCTGCATGGCGCGGCACCCTATGTGTCTTGGGGCCGGTGCCGCAAGCCGCTCAGCCCGACGCGGGAGAGACCGTCACGTCGACGCGCGCGCCCCGGCAGGCGTCGATGACCTGCACCAGCGCGTCGTACGAGACGTCGTCGTCGACCTCGAGCGTGGCGGTGCGCACGCTCGCGTCGCGCAGCGACCGCTCGAGCCGGGGCAGCTCGGCCAGCGGCACGTCGAGCAGCGCCGAGGTGACCCGCCGCGCGCTCACGTGCAGCGTCAGCGGGGGCGCCGAAGGCTCACCCGGCCCGGTGCCGCCGCTCGCCACCGGCTGTACGCCCGCCGCCGTCCACACCGCGGTGAGCATCAGGAACGCGATGGTCACCGCCATCAGGTCGATGAACGGCACCAGGTTGATGACCGTGTCGAGCGGCTTTTTGCCACCTCGGGCGCCACCGGCGAGATCCATTCCACCTGCCATGCCCGGCACAGACAGCGCCGGCGTATTACGGTTCCGTTCGCTCGTGAACCGCCTCGCCCTCGCCACCCTGCTCGCCCTCGGCTGCGGCCTGCAGACCCGGCCCGACGCGGGGCCGATGGGCGGCGGCGCAGGCGGCAGCGCAGGCGGCGGAGCGACCGCTGGCGGCAGCGCAGGCGGCGGAGCGACCGCAGGCGGCGGAGCGACCGCTGGCGGCAGCGCAGGCGGCGGAGCGACCGCAGGCGGCGGAGCGACCGCAGGCGGCGGAGCGACCGCAGGCGGCGGAGCGACCGCGGGCGGCGGAGCGACCGCAGGCGGCGGAGCGACCGCGGGCGGCGGAGCGACCGCAGGCGGCGGAGCGACCGCAGGCGGCGGAGCGACCGCGGGCGGCAGCGCGACCGGCGGAGGGACGGGCGGCAGCCCCTACCTGGGAGACGGCGGCCCGCTCAGCTGGGCGGCCTGGCTCGACCCGCAGAACGGCACGGTGCGCCGAATCACCTCGGTGCGCGGCTTCGCGCCCAACGACGTGTGGATGACGGCGAACGACAGCAGCGTGTACGCCAACATCGTGCTGCACTTCGACGGCGGCACCCTCGCCGTGCCGATGGCCTCACCGGCCGGCGACACCTTCACCGACCTCGAGCTGACCACCTCGCCTCGCCGCGTCTGGGTGGCCCAGGGCATCGACCTGCTGTTCTGCGACCGCCAAGATGGCGGCTGCTTCGACGGCAATCAGTGGTGGGCGGCCCCGGTGGGGCAGCCGGGCGACACCGTGCAGGGCCTCTGCAGCGACGGCACGAACGTCTACGGCGCGGGGGTGACGGGGGGCAGCGAGCCGGCGATGTTCGCCATGCGCGGAGCCGTGTTCACCCGCGTCAGCGACTTTCCCCCGAGCAGCTCTCTCTACGACTGCTACGTGCTCCCCGACGGCACGGTGCTCGCGTCGGGAAACGGTGGGCTCGCCACCCTGGCGACCGACGGCGGCGCCACGCTGCGCTCCACCGTCGTCCCCGGTCTGCCGCTCGCCACCTCGACCCGCTGGTTCGCGATTCACGGCGTGGGCAGCCGGGTGTTCGTCGCCGGCGACGAGAAGGCCATCATCGAGCTGATGGGCGACGGCGGCTTCGAGCTGCGCTTCTCTCCTTCGGGCACGTCCCTGGGCGCCTTTCGCAGCCTCGGCGGCCTGCACCTTCAAGAGCTGTACGCGGTCGGCGACTCCGCAGGCTCGGTGAGCATGGCGCGCTTCAACGGCACCAGCTGGTCGACGGTGAGCCCGCTGGGCGCATACCTCGACCTCACCACCGTCACTGCCGTCACCGACAATTACTGGTTCGCGGGCGGGCAACAGCTGAACTCGGGCGGCGGCATCGTCGGCGGCCAGCTGCTCAACGGCCGCCGCTGACCGCCAGCGCCCCAAACAAAACGGCCCGCCTCTGAAACGAGACGGGCCGTTCGATTTTCAAAGCCACCCCAGACGAATCAGCGCGAGGCCGACTCGTCTTTCTTCGGAGGAGCGTCGTTGGGGCCACCACCGACGTTCAGCGTGGCGAAGTTGATGTTGCCGAAGCCCGCCGAAGCGCACGAGAACATCACGCGCTTGATGATGCGGAACTCGACCTGCTTGTCGGCCTGAATGTTCACGTCGCCCTTGAAGGCGCCCGAGTCATTCGCCGCCGAGTGAAGGTCCTCGAACTTCTTCTTCTCATCGCGCAGCTTCTCTTCCAGCAGCGGAATGTTGAGGTACTCCTCACGGGTGAAGTCTTCGACTCGGCCGATCAAAGAGCCGGAGAGCAGGACTTCGGTCTTCGACACCGTCACCACCGGCGCCGACTGAATGTCCTGCACGTTCTTCGCTTCGGGCAGCGAGATGTCTTTGCTCATCATGAGCACTTCACCGGTCGCCGAGAAGTTGGCGATGAGGAAGAGCACGATGATCACGAACATGTCGACCAGCGGAGTCACCAGCAGATCCGCGAAACCCGACTTCTTGGCGTGGGCATGGCCGAACACCTTGCTGTGCTGCAGCCGCTTGCCCATCCGCTTGCCTGGAACCTGAATTCCCATTGCGTCTCCGGTTACCCTGCCGCCGGCGAGACCGAGATGGCCGGCAGCTCAGACCCGATGCAGGTGTCGATGATGCGCACCAACACCTCGTACTTCACCGCATCTTCGGTCTGCAGGGTGATGGCCTGCTGATCAGGCAGGTTGCTCTTGATCTCCTTGAACTTCGCTTCCAGCTTCGCGAGGTCGAGCTTGGTCGGGTCGATCGGAATCGGGTCGTACTGCGTGCCACCGAGCGTGAGCTTGAGCTCCTTCTCGGTGATCAGCAGGGTGAGGGGCAGGGTCTTCTGCTCCTCCTCCTGCTTGTTCGGATCCGACGGACCGCCTGCTTGACCCACCTGGAGCCGACCGACCTGAGTCCACACCGCGGTCATGATGAGGAACGCGATGGTCACGGCCATCAGGTCGATGAACGGCACCAGGTTGATGACCGTATCCAGCGGCTTTTTGCCGCCTTTACTCGGTACGCCAGGATCTCCACCACCTGCCATGGGTCTTCTCCTACTGCTGTGGGTTCAAGACATCGGGGAACCCAGAAGGTTCCCCGAGGCGATCAGTCTTCGCCCGCCGAGGCCGGCACCGACACGTTCTTGAACTTGTCCTTGTTGCTCACCACCAGGTTGAGCACCGCGACCGAGGTCTCGTTCATGTCGTTCACCAGCGCCTGGGTGCGGCCCATGAGAATCGAGAAGAACACCAGCATCGGAATCGCGACGATCAGACCGAAGAACGTGCAGTTCATCGCTTCCGAGATCGACGCGGCGAGAATGGTGGCCTTGTCGGCAGGAGCGACGTGCGCCACCGCTTTGAACGAGCCGATGAGGCCGTTCACCGTACCGAGCAGACCGGCGAGCATCGCGGCGTTGCCGAGCATCGCCAGGTAGCCGGTGCGCGCTTCGATCTTGGGGGTCTCGCGCAGGGCCGCTTCGTCGAGCGCCGCCTGCACTTCTTCTTCACCCTTGGGCACGTTCATCAGGCCCGACTTGATCACGTTGGTCAGCGGGGTCGGCTTCTGGCCGGCCACGTAGTTGATCGCCTTGTCCAGATCACCGGCGTAGATGTGCTTCTTCAGACCGCGGAGGAAGCCGTCTTTGTTGATGCTCGCGGTGAAGAACAACACGATGATCCGCTCGACGATGATGGCCACGCCAATCACGCCCGCGAGCGCGATCGGGTACATGCCGCCGCCGCCTTCGTTCCAGCGCTGCGCGATGGAATCGAAAAGACCTTCTTCGCCGCCGGACTCAGCCGCCAGCAGTGCCAGATTGCTCAGAATCATTGTTGTGTTGCCTCCGAGGTTTCGAACAACCCCTTCGAAAAAGACGGCGGACAGTAGGCTCCGCCCAGAAACGCTGTCAAGGTAGGACCCGAGCATGGCCCGGAAGCGCATCGGCGAGCTGCTGCTGGAGAACGGCGTGATCAGCCGCCACCAGCTCGAAGCCGCGCTGATGATCCAGAAGCAGACCCGCGCCCGGCTGGGCATCACCCTCATCTCTCAGGGCTTCGTCAGCGAAGAAGCACTCGCTGCAGGCCTGTCGCAGGCGCTGGGCGTGCCGCTGGTCGAGCTCAAGGGCCAGACCCCCGATTGGGCAGCGATTCACATGCTGCGCGCCCGCTTCTGCGAGCTGAACGAGGTCTTCCCCTTCGGCATCGAGAAGAACGGCGCGCGCAAGGCCCTGCTGGTGGCCATGGCCGACCCGCTCAACTCGGCGGCGATTCAGGAAATCGAGTTCACCACCGGGCTGCCGGTGGCCACCCGGCTGGCCACGCTCTCGCAGGTGCGCAGCGCCATCTTGCGCTACTACCACAAGGTCAACCCCGATCTCGCCGGCGAGGGGAAGATGGCGCTGGTGCAGCGCGGCGGCGCGGTGCGGGTGGTCGACACCGAGGCGCCGGTCGAAGAGCCCCAGGTGGTGATGGGTCGAGAGCTGCCCCCCGATGAGCCCACCCCGAACGAGATGCGCGCGCTCGAGCAGCTCATCGACCAGCGCCAGGCCGCCTCGCAGAAGCGCAAAGGCGCGGTGGCGAAAGACCTGCAGTACCTGTTCGGTGAGACCGACCCGCAAGACGAGCTCGAGAAGCTCGAGAAGAAGTTCTGGGCGCTGATGCGGCTGATGGCGCGCAAGGGGCTCATCACCAAAGACGAGTTTCGCCAGGAGCTCGACGAAGGTGAAGAGCCGTAGCGCTTCAGTGCTTTCTCAGCAGCAGCAGCACCGCCAGCCCGAACGCCACCGCCGCCAGCAGCACCACCACCGTCACGTAGGGCCACAGCCGCGCCCGCCCCGACGGCTCGGTCACCGTCGCGCTGCCCGGCTCGGGGTCGGTCGGGGTGCCCTCGCCGGTCGGCGGCCTCGACTTGAGCTCGTCGCGCGAGCCCACGTTGCGCGGCCGCGCCTGCGCCGTGGGCGCCTCGCGCGGCGACCTGCCCAGCGTGTCGCGCGAGAGCTTCATCACCGCGTCGATGTCGGGCCCCACCCGCTCGGGCTCGGTGGGCACCAGCGACAGGTCGGGCTCGACGCCCTTGCGGCTCACCGGCGGAGTGCCCATCAGCGGCGTCTCGGCGAAGCTGGGGTCATCGGGCCGCTGCACCTCGCGCACCGTGCCCTGCCCCTTCACCCGCCGCACCGGCTGCGAGCCGGTGGGCTCGGTGGTGAGGCGCGACGGGTCATCGAGCAGCTCGGCGAGCTGACCCGGCCCCGCCGTCTCGCCCACCTGCTCGAGCCAGTCTTCGAGCGCGTCGGCCAGCTCACGCGCGCTCTGGTAGCGCTCGCCGGGCGAGACCTTCAGCGCGCGCTCGAGCACCAGGCGCAGCGTCTTGGGCGTGTCGGGGCGCAGCCGCTCGATGGGCGCGTACTGCCGCTCGACCGCCGCGAGCATCAGCTCGTTGACGTTGTCGCTGGCCGGCACCGCGGGCTTGAGCGCCAAGAGCTCGTACAGCACCAGCCCCAGCGCATAGAGGTCGGTGCGCTGGTCGACCTTCTGGTGGCGCAGCTGCTCGGGCGACATGTACGCCCACTTGCCCTTGAGCGTGCCGGCCACGGTGCGGTGGCTGTCGGTCGCCGCCTTGGCGATGCCGAAGTCGATCAGCTTCACCTCGCCGGCGGTGCTGATCATGACGTTCTGCGGGCTGACGTCGCGGTGAATGATCTGCAGCGGCCGCCCCTTCTCGTCGCTGGCGTGGTGCGCGTAGTCGAGCGCGTGCGCCACCAGCGCGGTGACCTTGGCGGCCACCGGCAGGTCGATGTGGCGACCCGCCTTGAGGCGCGACTCGATCACCACCTTCAGGTTCTCGCCGGGCACGTACTCCATCGCCAGGTAGTAGCTGCCGCGCTCGTGCCCGAAGTCGTAGATCTGCGCGATGTTCTGATGCTGCAGCCGCGCCGCCACCCGCGCCTCGTCGAGAAACATCTCTACGAAGGTCACGTCTTCCGACAGCTGCGGCAGCATGCGCTTGACCACGCAGGTGCGCGCGAAGCCGCCCGGGCCCAGCTGCCGGGCCAGAAACACCTCGGCCATGCCGCCCGCGGCGAGCTTGCGTTCCAGCTGGTAGCGCCCGAGCTGTTCCAATTCCTACAGGTGATACCCCACGCCGGCGTAACCCTCGAAGGTGTAGAAGAGCGAGCCGGCGCTGTTGACCGCGAACCCCAGCGGCATCAGCCTCACGAACACCAGCAGCGCGTCGCTGAGCGCGTACTCGGCGCTCGCGCCCACCAGCACCGGCACTGTCGGCCCGGTGCGGAAGATGACGAAGAACGGCACCTCGAGCCTCGCGCTCAGGCTCAGCTTGTTCACGAAGTTGGGCAGGCCCAGCGTGGCGGCCAGCGGCAGCAGCACGCCTGGCTGCAGCCCGGTGCCGGGGAAAAAGTAGAGCAGCACGCCCGGCGCGAAGCTCACCCCCAGCGAGAGACTGCCGTTGTCGAACACCTGGAAGCGGGCCTGCAGCTGAAGCCGCAAGCCCGGCACCGGCCGCGCGAGCAGCCCCTCGTAGCCCCAGTTGAAGCCGACCTTCGCGCCCACGTCGAGGTTGTTCGCCAGGCCGCGCCAGTAGGAGGCGTACACGCCCGGCCACCCCACCCCGGCCTCGAGCGCGTTCTGCGACTCGCCGACGGTGTGCGGGGTCACCAGGCTGAAGCCGGTCGACTGCGGCTTCGTGGGCGCGGCCTCTTCGGCGACCGACGGCTCGGCGCTGCTGGTCGAGTCGCTCGACTCGCTCGGCGCCGCCGCGGCCGGCTCGGTGAGGTCGAGCCCCTCGCTGGTCTCGGCCGGAGCCTCTTTCTCTTTCGGCGCACCGCCCCTGGCCTTCTTCTTCTTCGCGGCGAGCGTGAGCTGCGGCACCGCGTGCAGCGGCGCAGTCGCCGGCTCGACCGCGAACAGCACCGCGGCGAGCGCAGCGAGCATCACCCGGTCACCATCGGCAGGCGAATGGTGAAGGTGGTGCCGCGGCCCGTCTCGCTGTCGACCTCGATGGTGCCGCCGTGGTTCTCGACGATGCCCTGCACGATCGAGAGCCCCAGGCCGGTGCCCTTGCCGTCGGGCTTGGTGGTGAAGAACGGCTCGAAGATGCGCGCGCGCACCTCGGGCGAGATGCCGGCGCCGTCGTCGGAGACGGTGATGACGGCGGTGCCGTCGTCGGCGCGGGTGCGCACCGAAATCTGCCCGCCCCGGGGCATGGCGTGGCAGGCGTTGGTGATGAGGTTCACCACCACCTGCGAGAGGTTCTGCTTCACCGCGAAGAACGCCGGCACGGGCTGAAGGTCGCGCTCGAGCTTCACCCCGTGCTTCGAGAGCACGTGCTCGCAGAAGCCGATCGCCTGCTCGACCGCGGCGTTCAGGTCGACCTCGGTGGCCTTGTCTTGCGGCGGGCGGGCGTAGCTCACCAGGTCGCGGGTGAAGCGCAGCACGCGCTCGCTGTTGTCGACGATCTTCTTGAACTTCTCGACGTCCGCCGGGTCGGGCGCGGGCTGGGTTCGCGCGCGAGAGAGCAGCGCCTCGGCGTAGGCCGACACCGCGGTCATCGGGTTGTTGATCTCGTGCACCACGCTCGCCGCCAGCTGGCCCAGCGAGGTGAGCTTCTCGGCCTGCACCACCCGCTTCTCGAGCTCCTTCATGCGGGTGAGGTCTTGCCCGATGGCGATCACGCCCTCGACTTCTCCGGTCTGGGTCAGCACCGACGAGCTCGAGAACGCGACCCGAATCTCGTTGCCGTTGCTGGCCTTGAGCAGGGTCTCGAAGCTCGACACCGCCTCGCCCCTCAGCGAGCTCGACATCACCCGCATCACCTTCAGCCGCTCGCTCTCGGGCACGAACTCGAGCAGGTCTTGCCCGAGCACTTCGCTCTTCGACAGCCCGGTGAGCAGCATCATCGCCTTGTTGAACACCACCACCTTGCGGTCACGGTTGGCGACCAGGATCAGGGCGTTGGCGTGCTCGAGCAGCTCCTCGAGGTACTTGCGCACGAAGATCAGCTCGTCGATGAGCTTGGCGTTGCGCACCGCCACGCTCACCTGGTTGGCGAGCTGAATCAGCACCCGCTCGTCGCTCACCAGGTCGGCGCTCATGCCCTCGGGGTACTCGACGTCGACCACCCCGAACAGCTGCCCCGAGGCCACCAGCGGAGCGCTGATGCCGCGCACGCTGCCGTTGAAGAGCAGCGGGCGGTCGCCGGCGACCACCTTGACCCGGTCGGTCGGCAGGCCCGACGTCGACAGGTGCGTCTTCTCGGCGGCCGAGCGCTTGATGACCAGGGTGTCGCGCACCCCGTCGCGCATGCGCCCTTCGGCGTAGAGCGAGGTCAGCACGCAGGTGCGCGGGTCGGTGATGCGCACGCAGAAGGTTCGCCCGGGGAAGAGGCCCTTCACCCCGCGCGCCACCGTGGCGACCAGCTCTTCTTCGCTCATCGAGAGCGCCACCTGCCGGCCCAGCTCGAGCAGCCGCTGCTCGACCCGGCCGTGCTCGATCAGCGCCCGGCCGGCGGCCGAGAGCATGTCTTGGGGCATCTGCCGCGCCAGCACCGCCACCGTGGCGCCACGCCGGCTGAAGCTCAGCGTCACCGGGTGACCGCCCTCGGTGCGCACGTCGACCACCTCGGTGCGGCCCTCGGCCGGAGCCTCGGGCACCTGCGCCATCAGCTCGGAGAGCGGCTTGCCCGAGATGTCGCGTGCGCCGCACAGCGCCTCGAACGCGGCGTTGGCGGTGAGCACGGTCATCTGCGCGTCACAGAGCGCGGCGGGGCCGTCGACGGTCTCGAAGAAGGCGCGAAAGGCGTCGGCCGCCGGGCCGGTGACCGGAAAAGGCACCAGGTTGGCCGGCGAGTCACTCTTCATGCGCGGCTGCCTTGTCGATGTCGACGATGGTCTGGTCGCCGACATATTCCTTCACCTCGTACCGGGTGATCTTGCCGATCTTGCGTACGATCTCGGCCATGCGCTCGGCCTCGCGGTAGATCACGTCGACGTAGCGGAAGCTGGGCTCGGTCTCGGGGATCTTGCGCTTCACCAGCTCGGCGTAGCCCATCACCGAGGTGAGGGGCTGGTTGAGCTCGTGCGCCGCGGCGCCGGCGAGGGCCATCAACACCTTGTTCTTCTCGCTCTCTTCGAGCCGGGTCTCGGCGTCCGACAACTTGCGCTCGAGCTTCAGCCGATCGCGAAGGTCGGTAAAGATTCCGACGGTGCCGATTTCGCGACCGCCCTCGTAGATGATGGCCGCCGACATGCTGACCGGTATGCGGTCGCCGTTCTTGTGGATGATCTCGCGCCGAGACTGGGCCAGGCGGCCCACCCCGCCGCCCTGGTTGCTGCGCAGCGCGGTCATCACCTCGCGCGCCTGCCCCTTGGGGTAGAGCCGCTGCACGTCGAGCGACTCGAGCGCCTGCTCGCTGGTCCACCCGCAGATCGACTCGGCCGCCTTGTTGAAGAGAATGACCTTGCCCTTCATGTCGGCGGCGATGATCGCGTCGACCGACGAGTCGATCAGGCGCTCGAGATAGTCTTTGGTCTTCTGCAGCTCGTCGGCGAGGGCGCGCGCCCGGGTCACGTCGCGCAGGGTGAGAATCGCCACCGCCTTGTCGCGCTCGAAGTCGAGCGGAGCGGCCGAGAGCGACAGGGTGAGCCGCCGCCCAGCGAGGGTGCGCACCGGCACGTCGAAGTCGCTGCGGGTCTTGCCCTGCGACACCGAGTTGAGCACCTCCATCAGCAGGCCGTCGTCGCTGGGGTTGGTGAGCGCGTTGATGTGGCGACCCTTGGCCTCGTCGAGCTCGACGTCGAGCAGCTTGCGGCCGGCGGGGTTGAGCGAGAGCACGCACGCCTTGTCGTCGAGAATCGCCACGCCGTCAGAGAGGTGCTCGAAGTACGACTCGTACTGGCGCAGCGCCTCGGCGCGCTCTTCGGCGGCGATGCGGGCGCTCTTCTCGCGCTCGCGGCGGCCGCGCTCGGCGTCGAGCTGGCGGGCGTTGCGCAGCGCCACCGCGGTGGCGTGGGCCACGGTGGTGAGGAAGTCGACCTCGCGGTTGACGAACGCGCCGCGGCCCGACGAGCGGCGCAGCAGCAGCACGCCCAGCACCTTGTTGCGCACCGCCAGCGGCATCGCGGCGATGTTGCGAATGCCGCGCGCGGCCACCTTGTCGCGCACGTCTTCGAGCAGCGGATGCGAAGGGGCGTCTTCGACGATCACCGGCTTGCCGGTGCGCACCACCTCGCGAATCTCGGGGTACTGCTTGAGATCGATCTTCAAATCCTTCAGCGAGGCGTCGTCGCTGGCCGCGAGAATGGTGCCGGTGGCGTTCTCTTCGTCGAGCAGCACCAGGGCGGCGCGGTCGATCTCCATCTCGTCGGCCAGGCGGCGGGTCACCTCGTGGAGCAGCTCGTCGACGTCGCTGGCCTCGGCGTAGCGGGCGGTGAGCTCGAGGAGCACCTGCAGGTCGCGCTGGCGCGCCCGCGCCTCGCGGTAGGTGGTGCGCCGCGCATGGGCACGCTTGAGGCGCAGCACCAGCTCGGCGTCGAGGCTCTGGGGCGCCACCACGTCGGCGACCTCTCTCTCGAGCAGCGCGCCGTCGGTGATGGCCACCACCGAGAGCCGGTTGCCGGCAGGAGAAGCGAGCAGCTGCTCGAGGGCTGCGTCACCCCCCGGGGCGGTGACGTCGACGACCGCGAGGTCCGATTCGGAGGGGACGGGCAGCCCCGCCGCGCTCACGCCCAGCTGCTGCAGGGCCCGCAGCACCGCCGGTCGCGACGGCGCACTCTCGGGCAGGACGACGACGGGCTTGATGGGCAGCACCACGGGGGACCAGGGCGAGGTTTTACCCCAATTCCCCCGCGGTACCGCCTGCAACCACCTAAACGGCTACCGGTTGTACGAGTAATACGAGCGGCCGTAGCCTCGGCCGTCGCGGCCCTCGTGGCGCGGCACCCAGACCCACTGCTGAACGTTCTCGTAATGGCCGGGCAGCTGGCGCGTCTCGTAGTGGCCGGCGGTACACACCCGAACCGGGCTGAACGGCGGGCGGTGGCAGAAGCCGTTCACCCAGTACTGCTGCGTGCCGCCCTGCACCCAGCGCTGGGTGGTCTGCAGCTGGTACGCGCCGGGGCCGCGGTGCGAGCGGAGCTCGCCCTGGCGAAAGGTCGGGTCCTGATGGCCGACGCCGTAGGCGGCCCCCGGCGGCGGCTGGGGCGCTCCGCGATCGCAGTCGTCCGCGAGGGCTGCCGTGGAGAAGAGCGAGAGGGCCAACGAACCAGCGAGGAGCGTCGTTTTCATGCCGGTATCGACGCCCAGGGGCGTGCGGTATTCATGCGACATGACCTCCTACCAGCGCCAAGCGGTCGTCGCGCCTCGGGTGAGCGGCGCTCCGCTCAAGCTGTTCGTGTCGGCGTTGGAGAGCGGCATCACCGCCGACACGCTGCTCGCCAGGCTGGTGAGGGACAGCGGCATCGAGCAGTTCCGCCTGACACCGGCGGGGCACGCGTCGCCCATTCAGTTTCCGCTGCCGCTCGACGCGTCGGCGCCCGAGAAGGGGCCGCGGGCGGCCGAGGTCGCGGCGGCGGCGGCGGCGCTGCCCGAGGTGGCGACGGGCATGCGGTTCGAGACCGTGGCCCGATTTGCCCGGGCGTATCGCGAGGGGCAGGCGGACCCGGTGGCGGTGGTGCGCCGGTTGAATGGGCACATCGACAAGCTCGAGGCAGAGCCGGGCCTGGCGCTGTTCATCGCGCGTACCTTCAACGAGGCGCTGGCGGCGGCCGAGGCGTCGGCCGAGCGGCACCGCAAGCAGCAGCCGCTGTCGCCGCTCGATGGCGTGCCGGTCGTGGTGAAAGACGAGGTCGACCTGGCGGGGTTCCCCACCACGCTGGGCACGCGCTTCATGCGCACGCCGGCCACGAAAGACGCGGCGGTGGTGGCGCGGCTCAAGGCGGCGGGCGCGGTCATCATCGGCAAGGCGAACATGCATGAGATCGGCATCAACCCCATCGGGGTGAACCCGCATCACGGCGCGTGCCGCAACCCGTACGACAAGAGCCGCATCACCGGCGGCTCGTCGAGCGGGCCGGCGGCGTGCGTGGCGGCGGGGGTGGCTCCGCTGAGCATCGGGGCCGATGGCGGCGGGTCGATTCGCATACCTGCGGCGCTGTGCGGGGTGGTCGGGTTGAAGGCGACGTTCGGGCGCATTCCCGAGACCGGCGTGCCGCCGCTGTGCTGGAACCCGGGCCACGTGGGGCCGATCGGTCTCACCGTGGCCGACGTGGCGCTGGGCTACGCGCTGATCGCCGGGCCCGACGAGGGAGACCCGGTGAGCTGGCGGCAGTCGGCGGTGCACTTGAGCGGGCTCGACGAGCGCTCGCTGAAGGGCGTGCGACTGGGCATCTGCCGGCCCTACTTCGACGACGCCGAGCCCGACGTGGTGGCGCGCTGCCGCGAGGCGGTGGCGGCGCTGACGGCGGCCGGCGCGACGGTGGTCGAGATTCCTCCACCCGACTTGAACGTGATGCTGTGGGCGCACGCGATCATCATTCTCTCGGAGATGGCGACCGCGATGCTGCCGCACACCCGCGAGGGCGGGAGCACACGCTTCGGGCCCGACGCGCGCACGAACCTGGCCATCGGGCGGCACTTTCGGGCGACCGACCTGGTGCACGCGATGCGGCACCGGCACGCGCTCACCCGCGAGTACCTCGAGCTGATGAAGGGCGTCGATGCCATCGTGACGCCGACCACGGCGTGCACCGCTCCGCTCATCAACGAGAGGTCACTGCCGGACGGAGAGTCGAACCTGCCGGTGGTGGATCAGCTGATGCGGTTCATTCGGGCGGGCAACGTGACCGGGTTTCCGGGGCTGTCGGTGCCGGCGGGGTACGACGCGGGTGGGCTGCCGGTCGGCGTGCACTTGCTGGGGCGGCCGTATGAGGAGCATTTTCTGCTGCGGCTGGGGAGAGTGGTCGAGGCGGCGATGCATCGCAGGCCGCCGAAGCATCACGTCGAGGTGCTGGGCTGAGCTGGTGCCCGGGGGCGTTCGGGTGCCTTTCGGGCCCGGCGCGCGTGAGGCTGCCCCTTGCCCCGCTTCACAGTGCAGCGAGCAGGTACGGCGCGGTTCGACTCTCGCGCACCCGCGCGACCTCGTCAGGCCTGCCCTCGGCCACGATGCGGCCCCCTTCAGCGCCCGCCCCCGGCCCCAGCTCCATCACCCAATCGGCGGCGGCCGCAATTCGCATCTCGTGCTCGACGACCACCACCGTATTCCCCGCATCGACGAGCTCCTGCAGGTCGCCATCAGCTTGTCGACGTCGGCGGCGTGCAGCCCCGTGCTCGGCTCGTCGAGCACGTACAGCCCATCGCCCCGCTGCGCCCGCTGCAGCTCGGTCGCCAGCTTGATGCGCTGCGCTTCTCCGCCCGAGAGCTCGGTCGCCGGCTGGCCCAGCCGCAGGTACCCCAGGCCGATCGCCTGCAAGAGCTTGAGCGGCCGGTGAATCGGCTCGTCGCCCGAGAAGAACGCGCTCGCCTCGTCGACCGTCATGCCCAGCACCTCGGCCACGTTCTTCTCGCGGTACCGCACCTCGAGCGTCGGCGCGTCGAAGCGCGCGCCGTGGCAGGTCGGGCACGGCGCGTACACGCTGGCCATGAACATCATCTCGACGCTCACGAAGCCTTCGCCCTCGCACGTCTCGCAGCGCCCCTGCTTCACGTTGAACGAGAACCGGCCCGCGCCGTAGCGGCGCTGCTTCGCCAGCGGCGTCGCCGCGAAGCGCTGCCTCACCGCGTCGAACAGCCCGGTGTACGTGGCCAGGTTCGAGCGCGGCGTGCGGCCGATCGGCTTCTGGTCGACCCGCACCAGCCGCGCGAGGCCCTCGGCGCCCCGCGCGATGCGGCCCGCCGTGGCGGCCCGGACCTTGGGGCCCTCGGCTTCGTCTTCTTCTTCTTCCGGCGGTGCGTGACCCAGGTGCTCGGCCACCAGCTCGAGCAGCGCCTGGCTGACCAGGCTCGACTTGCCCGAGCCCGAGATGCCGGTCACCGCGGTCAGCACCCCGAGCGGGAAGCGCGCGTCGAGCTGGTGCAGGTTGTTGCGGGTGATGCCCTCGAGCTCGAGCCACCCCTTCGGCGCCCGCGCTGCCCGGCGCAGCGGCGGCGCCTGACCGAACAGGTAGCGCGCGGTGTGCGAGCCTTCGACCTCGCGCAGGCCGTCGGGCGGGCCGCTGTACAACACGCGGCCTCCGCGCTCGCCGGCGTCGGGGCCCACGTCGACCAGCCACGCCGCCCGGCGCATCACCTCGAGGTCGTGCTCGACCACGAACACCGAGTTGCCGTCGCGGGTCAGCGCTTCGAGCGCGTCGAGCAGCGCCTCCGAGTCGGCCGGGTGCAGGCCGGCCGACGGCTCGTCCATCACGTAGACCACGCCGAACAGGTTCGAGCGAATCTGCGTGGCCAGCCGCAGCCGCTGCAGCTCGCCCGACGAGAGCGTGGGCGTGGTGCGGTCGAGCGCGAGGTAGCCGAGGCCCAGGTCGGTCAGCGTCTTCAGCCGCTCGAGCACGTCGTGCGCGATGCGCTGGGCCACGATGCGCTTCTCTTCCGATTGGTTCGGAGTGCGGCGAACGTCGGGGGCTCCTTCGTGGGGGCCTCCGACCTGCTTCTTGCGCAGCGCACTCCCCTTCACCTCGGCGCTCTCCCACGAGGGGAGAGGGTGCACTTCTCGACGTGCCGCGGGCTCGAGCACTTTCGCCAGCCTGCTCAGCGGCAGCGCCGACAGCTCGGCGATGTCGAGCCCTTCGAACTTCACCGTCAGCGCCTCGGGCTTGAGGCGCTTGCCGTCGCAAGTCGGGCAGCGGCCGCCAATCATGTAGCGCGACACCCGCTTCTTCATCAGCGCGCTGGGCGAGCTCGCGAACGTCTGCAGCACGTACTTCTTCGCGCCGGTGAAGGTGCCCTGGTAGCTCGGCTCGGCCTTCGCACGCAGCGCCGCGCGCGTCTGCCTGGGCGTGAGCCCCGCGTACACCGGCACCGTCGGCGTCTCGTCGGTGAACAGAATCCACTCGCGCGTCTTCTTGGGCAGCGTCTTCCACGGCACGTCGACGTCGATGCCCATGGTCACCAGAATGTCGCGCAGGTTCTGCCCGTGCCACGCCGGCGGCCAGGCCGCCACCGCCCGCTCGCGAAGGGTCAGCGAAGGGTCGGGCACCATCGTCTGCTCGGTCACTTCGTACACGTTGCCCAGGCCGTGGCAGGTCGGGCAGGCGCCCTGCGCGGTGTTCGGCGAGAAGTCTTCGGCGAACAGCATCGGCTGCTTCGGCGGGTACACGCCCGCGCGCGAGTAGAGCATGCGAATCAGGCTCGAGAGGCTGGTCACGCTGCCGACCGTCGAGCGCACGCTCGGGGTGCCGCGCTGCTGCTGCAGCGCGACCGCCGGGGGCAGCCCGTCGATGCTGTCGATCTCGGGCGGGCCCACCTGCTCGATGAGCCGGCGCGCGTACGGGGCGATCGACTCGAGGTAGCGGCGCTGCGCCTCGGCGAAGATGGTGCCGAACGCCAGCGACGACTTGCCCGAGCCCGAGACCCCGCTGAACACCACCAGCACGTCGCGGGGCACGTCGACGTCGACGTTCTTCAGGTTGTGCTGGCGCGCGCCGCGAACTCTGACGAAGGGGTTGCGGCGCGGAGGCTCGGACATCTCTTCATTGTCTAGCGAACGGCGCCCGGCTTTGCCGCGCTCGGCCCGTCACTCGGGGTAGTCGAGCATCAGGTCGCGTGCGGGCACCGCCTTGTTCGCCTCGGGCGGCTCGGCAGGGGGCGGCTCTGACCGCTTCACCGCCGCAGGCGGCCGCGCGGGTCGCGCTGCCGCAGGGGCCTCGACCTGCGTCGCCGCCGGCGGCAGCTCGACCCTCGCCCAGGCCGCCGTCTTGCCCACCGCGAACGCCACCGGCGGTGCGGCAGCGGTGCCGCGCGCGCTCAGCGCCAGGCCGGCCAGCGCCACCGCGGCGCTCGCAGCGACCAGCCCCGCCCACCGCCGAGCGCTGCTCCGCCGCGGCGGCGCGCTCTGCAGGTGCGTCACCAGCTCGGTCACCGAGCCCCAGCGCCTCTGCGGGTCGCGCTCGAGGCACTTGCGAATCGCTTTGGCCCAGCGCGGGTCGAGCCCCGGCTTGAGGCTTCGCACGTCGGGCGCGGGCTCGGTGAGCCGCTTGATGGCGGTCGCCACCGGGTTCTCGCCCACGAACGGCACCCGGCCGGTCAGCATCTCGAACAGCACCACGCCCAGCGCGTAGACGTCGGCGGCGATGCCGATCGGCTCTCCCGCCACCTGCTCGGGCGCCATGTACGCCGGGCTGCCTGCCCCCCCCAGCCGCAGCGTGGTGTGCGAGCTCTCGCTGGCCTGCAGGTCTCGGGCGAGGCCGAAGTCGGTGACCATCACCCTCGGCGACTGCCCCGCCGGCACCAGCATCACGTTCTGGCTCTTGAAGTCGCGGTGCACCACGCCCAGCGCGTGGGTCGCCGCGAGCGCGCCGGCCATCTGCTCGAGCAGGGGCAGCACCTCGGCCGGCTCCATCGGCCCGCGCGCGCGGAGGGCGTGCTGCAGGGTCTCGCCCTCGAGAAACTCCATGGTGAAGAAGGTGATGCGCCCGGAGGCCGCCACGTGCGTGCCCAGGTCGAAGGTGCGGCAGACGTTGGGGTGGGTGATGCGCCGCGCGACCTTCAGCTCGCGCTTGAAGCGCTCGAGCGCATCGGGGTCGCCGACGATCTCGGCGCGCACCGTCTTCAAGGCCAGGCGCGTGCCCAGCTCGGTGTCGTAGGCCTCGTAGACCTCGCCCATGCCGCCGTGGGCGACCAGCCGCTCGATGCGGTAGCGCTGCGCCACCACCTCGCCCGCGGCGAAGCGCGCCGGCAGCACCGCCGCGCGCGCGGCGGGCCCCAGCGGCGCGGTCTTCGAGTCTCCCCCCGAGGGGCCCACCTCGCTCGAGGCGGCCGCCGCCACCGCGACGCGGCACGCGCCGCAGCCGTCGAGGTGCTCCTCGACCTCGAGCGCGTCTGCGGGGGGCAACGCGCCGCTCGCGAACGCCGCCAGCACCTCGTCGCTCGCACAGCCGCGGTTCACCGGCGCTCCGGGGCCGCGCCGAGCAGGCGCGGCAGGCTGAAGTCGGTGTGCCGGTGCAGCAGCCGCGCGATGCTGTCGAGCTCGCGCGGGTCGATGCCCGCGGCCCGCTGCACCTCGTCGGCGACGCGCTGGTGCAGCACCCGCCTCGCCTCGGCCAGCCACTCGAAGACCGTGGCGCGGTGCGCGTGGAAGATGGCGCCGATCTTCTCGGCGCTGAGCCCGTCGACGGTGTGCATGCGCAACAGCAGGCGCTGGCGCCGCTCGAGCGACTCGATGGCGCGCTGCATCGACTCTTTGAACACCGCCGAGTAGCGCGCCTTGAGCAGGTGCAGCTCGAGCTCGGCGCCGCTGGCCGCGCGCCCCGCAGCGTCGATTTCACTGAGCGACGCGAGCCGGGCCGTGCGCTGCGCGAGCAGCTGCCGCACTGCGATCACCGCCACCCAGCCCTTGAGCGGGCCCCGGCCGGCATAGCCGTGCAGCCCCGCCTGCGGCCCGGTGAGCAGCTGCACCCGCACCCGCTGAAGCGCATCGGCCGCTTCGTCGTACCCGAACTTGCGGGCGAGCTGCCGGCCGATGGGCTCGAACACCTGCCGCTCGAGCACGCCCGCCGCCCAGGCCTCGCCCCGCACCGCGGCCCGGGCCAGGTAGAGCTCGGCCGAGACGGGGGGCGGGTTCTCACGCTCGCACTGCGCCAGCATCGCCGCGTCGAGCGGGGCTTGTGGCCAGCGACGCTTCAGCTCGAGCTCCAACGCGGTCATCGTTCGGCACGCCTCGCACCTCGAAGCTTGTGGGGGAAGAGGGGGCCAAAGGTCAAGCGCGTGACACCTCGAGTCGCGTCGCGTGGCACCCGGCGAGAGGGGGGGTCACAATGGCACCGAAGCAAACGCATGGCATTTCAGCGCAAATCTCCGTGCCGCGCCCGCGGCGGGCGACACCTTCGCCGCGGGTCGCCCTGTGGGGCGGGAGATTCGATCAGGAAAGCGCGATTTCTGGCGGTGCTGATGGCGGTGGGAGCGGCGTGCTCGGGCCCGAGCAACCCTTGTGTGCCGACGAGCTGTTCGGCGCAGGGCAAAGACTGCGGCGCGCTCGCCGACGGCTGCGGCGCCACGCTGCAGTGTGGCGACTGCTCAGGCGGAATGGAGTGCGGCGCAGGCGGCTCTCCCAACGTCTGTGCGCCGAAGACCTGCACCCCGAAGGGCTGCAGCGAGGCGGGCCGCAGCTGCGGGCAGACCGACGACGGCTGCGGTGGCACGCTCGACTGCGGCACCTGCAACGCCCCTCAGACCTGCTCGGCGGCCGGGGTGTGCGGCTGCACGCCGACCATCTGCGCCGCCCAGGGCAAGAACTGCGGCTCGATGCCCGACGGCTGCGGCGGCACGCTCGACTGCGGCACCTGCACCACGGGCATGACGTGCGGCGGCAGCCAGCCCAACGTCTGTGGCACCCAGCCCTGCACCGCCAAGACCTGCGCGCAGCTGGGCAAGAACTGCGGCGTGGTCTCGGACGGGTGCGGCGGCACCTCGAGCTGCGGCACCTGCACCTCGCCGCAGAGCTGCGGCGGGAGCGGCACCGTGAACGTCTGCGGCTGCACCCCCACCACCTGCGCGGCGCAGGGCAAGAACTGCGGCAGCATCTCGAACGGGTGCGGCGGCACCTTGAATTGCGGCACCTGCGCGGCGGGTCAGGGCTGCGGCACCGGCGGGGTTCCGAACGTCTGCACGTGCACGCCCACCACCTGCGCGGCGCAGGGCAAGAACTGCGGCAGCATCTCGAACGGCTGCGGCGGCACCTTGAATTGCGGCGCCTGCGCGGCGGGTCAGGGCTGCGGCACCGGCGGGGTTCCGAACGTCTGCAGCTGCACGCCCACCACCTGCGCGGCCGAGGGCAAGAACTGCGGCAGCATCTCGAACGGCTGCGGCGGCACCTTGAGCTGCGGCGCCTGCAGCTCGCCGCAGACCTGCGGCGGCAACGGCGCGGCGAACATCTGCGGGTGCAGGCCCACCACCTGCGCGGCGGCGGGCAAGAACTGCGGCACCATCGCCGACGGCTGCGGCGGCACGTTGAGCTGCGGCACCTGCGCCGCCTCGCAGACCTGCGGCGGGGGCGACGTACCCAACGTCTGCGCCACCTGCGCGGGCCTTTCGCGCGGCCTGGTCTGCAACGACAGCTGCTGGTGCTGGGAGAACCCGCGCCCCCAAGGCGAGGGCCTGCAGGCGGTGCTGGCGCTCAGCCCCACCAACGTGTGGGCGGCGGGCAACGGAGGCGTGCTGCTCCGCTACGACGGCTCGACCTGGAAGCGCATCGCCACGCCTGACACCTCGAACCTGCAGGCGCTGTGGGGCACCGCCACCAACCTGTGGGTGGTCGGCCAGTTCGGCACCGTGCTGCGCTGGGACGGAACCTCGCTCACCCAGGTTCAAGACCCGGTGGTGCAGACGGTCAACTTCCACGCAGTGTGGGGCGTGGGGAATACGGTGTGGCTGGCCGGCACCGACGGTGCCCTGATTCGCTTCAACGGGTCGACCTTCACGCGCGTGGTCAGCGGCACCACCCAATGGCTCAACGGGCTGTGGGGCAGCTCGGCGACCGACGTGTGGGCGGTGGGCTCGAGCGGCACGCTGCTTCACTTCAACGGCACCGCGTGGAGCGCCTTCACCGGCGCGGGCACCGCCGAGCTGTTCTCGGTGTGGGGCAGCAGCTCGAGCGATGTCTGGGCGGTGGGCAGCGGCCCGCTGCTGCACTTCAACGGCACCGCGTGGAGCAGCGTGCCGGTGCCCCTCGCCGGGCCCAGCCTGCTGCTCTCGGTGACCGGCACCTCGGCGAGCAACGTCATCGTCTCGGCCGCGCAGGGCAAGGCGCTGCGCTTCAACGGCACCAGCTGGGCGGCGCTCACCACGCCCACCCAGCAGCACCTGTGGGGCGCGAACGCGCTCTCGGCCACCGATGCGTGGCTGGTGGGCGAGAAGGGGCAGATGGCCCACTGGGACGGCACCCAGGTCTCGCTGCGGTCGCAGGGCCCGGTGGCCAACTTCCCCGCCATCTGGGGCGCCACGTCGAGCGACGTGTGGCTGGGCGCCACCTCGGGTGAGCTGCTGCACTGGAACGGCGCCGCGCTGGCCTCGTTCTCGGCGCCCGCCGGCCTGAGCTTCAACGGCCTCGGGGGCTCGTCGGCCAGCGACGTCTGGGGGGTCGGCAACGGCACCACCACCGCGCACTTCAACGGCACCGCGTGGACGCAGGTCTCGACACCCGCGGTGACCGGCAGCCCCGCGCTTCGAGCGGTGTGGGCCAGCTCGCCCACCCACGCGCTGGCGGTCGGCGACGCGGGCCTGGTGCTGCGGTGGAACGGCGCCGGGTGGACGCAGCTCACCTCGGGCACCACCCAGGCGCTGCTCGGCGTGTGGGGCGCCTCGGCGACCGACGTGTGGCTGGTCGGCAAGGCGGGCACCGTGCTGCGCTTCAACGGCACCACCTTCTCGACGGTGAGCGCGGGCGGCACTCAAGACCTGACCGACGTGTGGGGCGCGGCCGCCAATGACCTGTGGGTGGTCGGCGACGGCAACCCCCTGCACTGGACAGGAGCGGCCTTCACCGCGGTGCCGTTCGGCGGCCGCCGCCCCCGCAGCGTCTTCGGCAGCGGCTCGACCGTCTACGTGAGCGACTACGGCCACGTCGGGCGCTTCGCCGGCGCCGGCTGGCAAGACCTGCCGACCAACGGCTTCGTGAGCGCGGCGCTCTGGGTGGCGCCCAGCGGCGAGCTCTGGGTGGTGGGCGACAACGGAGGCGTGCTGCACCACCCATGAGCCGGGCGGGAGCAGGTGCTGCGCGCAGCGGCGCTCTTGTAAGGTGCGCCGCGTGCGCCGTTGCCCGGTGTGGTGCCTGCTCTACCTCGCCCTCGCCACGGGGCCGGCGTTCGCGCAGCCGGCGCCGGCCGACGAGGCGCGCCGGGCCTTCGCCGAGGGCATCGCGCACTTCGAGCAGGGCAGCTACGCGCTGGCGCTGGCCGCCTTCGAGCGCTCGATGCAGGCCCAGCCCAACCCGGGCGTGCTCTACAACACCGGCCTCTCGCTCAAGGCGCTCGGCCGCATGAAAGAAGCCATCGCGTCTTTCTCGCGTTACCTCGCCGAGGCGAGCCCCAGCGCCGAGCGCCGCGCCATCACCGAGAAGCTGCGCAGCGACGCCACCGCGCAGCTCGCTACCTTGACCGTGCTCGCCCCCCAGAACGCCGCGGTGAGGCTCGACGGCCGGGAGCAGGGCAGCGCGCCGCTCGCCGCGCTCACGCTCGACCCCGGCCACCACCTGGTCGAGGTCGCCGCGCCCGGCTTCGTCACCGAGCGGCGCGAGGTGCAGCTGTCGCCCGCCGAAGCGCTCAGTCTCACCGTGATGCTCGAGAAGGCCGAGCTGCTCGTCGAGGCGCCGCCCGCGCCGACGCCGTTCTTGCAGCGCACGCGCGGCAGGGTCGCGCTCGGGCTGGGCGCGCTCGGCGTGGTGGGGTTCGCGGTGGCCGGGGGCCTGGGGGGCCGTATGCTCCAGCTCAAGGGCGTGTACGACGGTGGGTGCGCGGTGGGCCCCTGCGACCACGGGGTGTACCAGGTGACCTCGCACTACGCGCTCGCGGCCGACCTGGTGCTCGGCGTAGCGGTGGCGGCGCTGATCGCCGCGCTGCTGGTGGCGGTGCTCTAGCCGTGCGCCTCGCTCCTTTCCTGCTGATGTGCTCGGGTTGCTCGCTGCTGCTCGGCCCCGAGCAGGTGGGCAACCTCGACAGCGGCATGCAGTGCGAGGCGCCGGTCTGTGCCGAGCCCCGCTGCGACGACCTCGACGCGCTTCGCACCGAGGCGCCCTCGGGCTGCGCGTGCGCGGCGCAGCTCACCGTCTGCCCGCATGGCTGCGCCCAGGCGGCCTGCCTGCCGGCGCCGCGGCTGGCGCTGGGCGGAGAGCACAGCTGCCTGCGCGCGGACGCCGGCACCGTGAAGTGCTGGGGCTACAACAACGACGGCCAGCTCGGTGATGGCTCGATGGAGTACCGCACCTCAGCGGTGTCGGTGCTGGGGCTCGAGGGCGCCGACCAGCTGGCGCTCGGCGGCTCGCACACCTGCGCGCGGGTCGGCGCGACAGTGCGGTGCTGGGGCTGGAACATGCGAGGTCAGCTGGGTGACGGCACGCAAGAGGGTCGCGCGATACCCAACGCGCCGGTGCCCCTCGACGGGGTGGTGCTGGTGGTGGCGGGCGCGATTCACACCTGCGCGCTGCTGGCCACCGGGGCGGTGTGGTGCTGGGGCGGCAACGACTCGGGCCAGCTGGGCGATGACTCGACCGCCGACCGGTTCAGCCCCACCGAGGTGAAGGGCCTGGCCGAGGCGGTGGGGCTGACCGCGGGCGACGCCCACACCTGCGCCCGCCTGCGCAACGGCCGCGCCGTGTGCTGGGGCGCCAACCTGCGCGGCCAGCTGGGCGACGGCACCAACACCTCACGGGGCGTGCCGGGCGAGGTGCTGACCCTGACCGGGGTGGTCGAGCTGGCGGCGGGCGGCGACCACACCTGCGCGCGCAGGGCCAACGGCGCGGTGTACTGCTGGGGCGAGAACGCCGCCGGGCAGCTGGGTGACGGCACGCGAACCGAGCGCAACGAGCCGGTGCCCATCTACGCGGTGGGCGGCGACACGCTGCTGGCCCTGGGAGGGCTGCACACCTGCGCCCGCAGCCCCTCGCGCGAGCTCGACTGCTGGGGCGGCAACGGCAGCGGGCAGCTGGGCGATGGCACCAACGACGTGCGGCGGGGGCCGGTGCCGGTCGCCGGCATCACCCGGGTCGACGAGGTGGCCGCCGGCGACCTGCACACCTGCGCGTTGATCGAAGGCGGCGCGGTGCGCTGCTGGGGCAGCAACTTCGTCGGCCAGCTGGGCGACGGCACCCGCGACGACCGCAACCTCTCGGTGCGGGTGCTGGGGCTGTAACCGTCTTGCGGCCCTGCCTGGCATCAAGATGCCGACCTGGCTAACATCATGATGTGCGCACGACGCTGACCATCGACGACGACCTCGCTCAGCGGCTCAAGGCCGAGATGCGCAAGCGGGGCGCCTCGCTGAAGGTGGTGGTCGGTCAGCTGCTGCGGCAGGGGCTCGACGCCGGCCGCCGTCCCAAGCGACGGTTTCGGGTGAAGGCGCGGGCGCTGGGCGTGCGCGCCGGCGTCAACTACTCGAAGACCTCCGAGATGCTCGACTGGCTCGACGAGCACGCGTGAAGCTGCTCGACGTCAACCTGCTGGTGTTCGCCTACAACGCCTCGGCGCCCGAGCACGCGCGTGCCTCGGCCTGGCTCGAAGACGTGCTCTGGGCCGACGAGCCCGTCGCCACCAGCTGGACGAACGTGTTGGCCTTCTTGCGGCTGACGACGAGCAAGGTCTTCCCCAAGCCCCTGACGCCAGCAGACGCGACCGCGGTGGTGGACGCGTGGCTGACCGAGGCGGGGCTCTCGATCGTCGAGCCGACCGAACGGCATTGGGCCGTATTGCGTGGCCTGGTCGATGAAACGGGAGTGCGCGGCAACCACACGTACGACGCTCACCTCGCCGCGCTCGCGATGGAGCACGGAGCGACGCTGTGCACCGACGACGTCGACTTTCGCCGGTTCAAGGGTCTGCGCCTCGAGCTGCCGCTGCGCAAGCAGCGCTGAGCGCCCCCCCGTCTTCAATGACGTCGGGTACGGCGCGGCGTGAAGCGCTCGCCTGCGCGAGGGCGCGCCAGCGCCGCTTTGCTTCAGCCCAGCGCGATGGGGAAGTGCGAGAACGAGCGGTTCTCGGCGTGCTGCTCGAGCATCTGCTCGGTCAGCGCGGGAGCCTCGACGAGCCGCCCCTCGAGCAGGCGGGCCAGCGCCGCGTCGAGCCAGCGGCCTCCGATGGCGCGGTGCAGGTGCACGCAGCTCGCCGCTGCGTAGAGCGTCGCCAGCCGCGCGGCGGTCTCGAAGGCGGCCACGCCGCGGCGCGCCGCGCGGTCGATGGAGCAGGCGGCGATCTGCCTGCTCAGCAGCTCGGGCAGCGGCCCGTGGAGCACGTCGTCGCCGCCGGGCCCCATCAGCTCGAGCCCCTGGCCGTCGAACGGCGCGAGCGGCGCCTGCGGGTCGAAGCGGCGGAAAAGCCGCTCGTCGGGCGGGGCCGAGGGCTGCAGGCGCGAGAGCTGCAGCGCGATGCCCTCGAGGTTGACCGGGGCGCTGCCGTCGAAGAGCGGCACCACCGCGAGGTCGCGCAGCACCTTCTGAAACGGGCCATCTCGCAGGTAGTGGCGCGCGCCGAGCACCACCGCGACATCTCGCACCACCTGCTCGAGGCGGCCAGGCACGAAGAGCTTCACCACCGCCGCCCCGAGCGCCAGCTGCCCGGGCGCGACGTGCAGCCCGCGCAGCGCACCGAACGCGGTCGCCTCGCAGATGAGCAGGTCGAGAAACGCGTTGGTCAGCACCGCGCGCGCGCGTGGGGAATGTCGAGCACCGTCGCGCCGTAGACTCTTCGCCGCGACGCGAAGTCGAGCGCCAGCCGCAGGGCGGTGTCGGCGGCCCCCAGCGCGAAGGCGCTGCAGCCGACGCGGGTCACCTGCAGCGACTTGAGCGCGAGCTCGATGCCCGCCCCCTGCGAGCCCAGACGCGCCCCCGGCGGCAGCGCGGCGTCGAAGGTGATGGCCGAGATGTCGGCGCCGCGAATGCCGTGGGTGGGCAGGCGCGGCAGGCAGCGAAACGCGTTCGGCCCCAGCGCGGGCTTGTCGACCTGGAAGAGGCTGAAGCCGGCGAGGCCGCCCTTGGGGTCGGTGCGCGCGAGCACGGTGAGCAGCTCGCCGCGGGTGGCGTTGTTGATGAGCCACTTGGTGCCGGTGAGGCGGCCTTCGGCGACCGCCACCTCGCCCGAGAGCAGGTCGGCGCCGTGCGCCTCTTCGGTGAGCGCGAGCGCGGCGAGGCGGCCCTGCGAGAGCGCCTGGGCCTGCCGCGCGCGCTGCGCCGGGGTGCCGGCGAGCCACACCGGCACGCTGCCGAGAAAGCACTGCCCCAGCGCGATGGCCGCGGTGAGGTCTCTGCGCGCCGCCGCGCGCACCAGCCAGGCGGCCTCGACGAGCGAAGAGAGCCGCCCCCCGTCAGCGCGTGGAATGAAGTGCTGCAGCAGCCCGTGGCGGGTCAGCGCGTCGACGAAGGGCTGGGGAAACGCTTCGCGCTCGTCGTGGGCGAGGCCCTGCGCCCAGCCGCTGGGGTTGAGCGGGTCGCGGGCGTCGCCGAGCGCCGCCTCGAAGACGGCTGCCGCGCGAACGTCGGGGTCCGTCGACATGGGCGCGCAATCTACATGAAGGTCGCGCCCCCGCGCGGGTGTGGGAAGCTGCCGCCAAGGTGCGCCTGCTTTCCTTCGCGCTTCGCAACCTGACGCGCCATCGCCGTCGCACGTGGCTCACGGCTTCGACGCTGGCGTTGGGCATCGCGGTGGTCACCGTGTCGCGCGGCTACATCGATGCGCAGCACACCCTGATGCTCGAGGGCGCGGTGCGCGGAGACCTGGGCGCCGTCGTGGTGCAGCTGCGTGGCGCGCGCGCGGCCTCGGCCCGCTCTCCGCTGTCGTTCGACTTCGCCGACACCGCCGAGCTGCGGGCGCGCGTCGCCGCGGTGCCGGGCGTGATCGCGGTCGCGCCCCGCATTCAACTGGCCGCGATGCTGTCGCTGCCGGCGGGCGGCTCGAGCTGGCTCACCGTCACCGCCATCGAGCCCGAGTCAGAGCGCGAGGTCACGCCGCGCCGCTTCACCCTGGTCGGCGCGGGCCGCGCCCTCGCCCGAGGTGACCAGAACGCGCTGTGGCTGCAAGAAGAGGTCGCCCACGGGCTGGGGCTCACCGTGCCGACCCGGGGCGATGACGAAGCCGAGTGGCCCGCGCTGCTGGCGCGAGACCGCGACGAGGCCGCGAACGGGCTCGCGCTCGAGGTGGTGGGCACCCTGCAGTCGGCAGTGCCCGGTGACCGCCGCGTGGCGGTGCTGCCGTTGAGCGCTGCGCAGCGGCTGCTGCGCATGGAGGGCCGGGTGACCTCGTACGCCGTCGCCGTCGAGCCGCTCGAGCGCGCTCCCGCGGTGGCCGCCGCGCTGCGGGCCGCGCTCGGCGAGGGCTTCGAGGTCAGCGAGTGGGCACAGCTCGCGCCGCTGCTGTTCGAGCTGCACGGCTATCAAGACCGGGTCTTCGCGCTGCTCTCGGGCCTGCTGCTCGCGGTGGTGGTGCTGACCGCGCTCAACAACATGCTGATGAACGTGCTCGAGCGCACGCGCGAGATCGGCACCCTGCTGGCGCTGGGCCTGCGGCGACGCGAGATTGCGCGGCTGTTTCTGCTCGAGGGCGTGCTGCTGGGCGCGGCCGCGGGGGCCCTGGGAGTGGGGGTGGGCCTGGTCGCGGTGCGGGCGCTCGCCGCGGCCAAGCTGCAGCTGGTGCTCGCGGGCACTTCGACGCCGGCGGTGCTCGAGTTTCACGTGGGGGCGCGGTTCGCGGTGTGGCTGCTCGGGCTGAGCGCCACCTGCACCGCGCTGGCCGCGCTGTGGCCCGCCTGGCAGGCGTCGCGGCTGGTGCCGGTGGTGGCGCTGAGGGCGCGGTGAGCCGGCTGCCCGCACTCGCGCTGCGCAACGTGCGCCGCCATCGCCGCCGCAGCCTGCTCACGGTGCTGGCGGTGGCGCTGGGCATGGCCGCGGTGGTGCTGCTGCGCGGCGTCTCGGCGGGCTTCGTCGGCCTGATGATGGAGCTGGTGGTCGACGGCCGCACCGGCGCGATTCAGATTCACCAGCGCGGCTACGTCGAGCGGCTCGACGCGCTGCCCACCACCCTCGCCTTCGCGTTCGACGAGGCGCTGCGCGAGCGCATCGTGAGGGTGCCGGGGGTTCGCGGCGCCGCGGGCCGCATTCGCTTCGACGGCTCAATCTCGAACGGCAGCACCGCCCTGCCCTTCATCGGCCGCGGCGTCGACCCCGCCACCGAAGGCAGCGTCTGCCCGGGCTTCACCGCTGCGGGCGAGGGGGTGGTGCTCGGGGTCGAGCTCGCCGAGACGCTCGCCGCCCGGCACGTCACGCTCGAGGCGACCGGGCCCACCGGCCGCGTGAACGCGGTCGACCTCGAGGTGAGCGGCACCTCGGCGACGCGCCTGCCGTTCGAGAACAAGCGCAGCGTGGGCGTCTCGCTCGAGCTCGCGCGCACCCTGCTCGGCATGCCCGGGCTGGTGACCGAGGTCGCGGTCGGCATCGACGGCTCGGCGCCGGTCGAGACGGTGGCCGCCCGGCTGCGCGAGGCGCTGGGCCCATCGCTCGAGGTGCACACCTGGCGCGAGCTCGAGCCCTACGTGCGAGACACCCTGCGACGGCAGGGGGCGGTCATCGACGTGGTGGCCCTGGTGCTGCTGTTCATCGTGCTGTCGTCGATCGCCAGCACCACCACCATGAGCGTGCACGAGCGCACCGGAGAAATCGGCACCCTGCTCGCGCTGGGCCTCAAACGCCGGCAGATTCTCACCCTCTTCCTGCTCGAGGCGAGCGTGCTGGGCGGGGTCGGCGCGCTGCTGGGAGCGCTGGTCGGCGCGCTCGCGGTGCTGGCCCTCGGCGCGCGCGGCGTGACGCTGCACGTGCTCGCGTCGACGGTGACCTTGAGACCGGTGGTCGACCTGCGCGCGCTGCTGCTCGGCGTGGTGGTTTGCGCGGGCGGCGCGGTGGTCGCGGCGGCGTGGCAGGCGCGGCGTGCCTCGCGGCTCGACCCGGTCGACGCCCTGCGCGCGAACTGACGGCGCGCCTCGCGCTGAGCGGCGAGAGCCGGGTCCGGCACATCTTGCGCAAAGACGGCAGGGGTTGCGTCGCGCGACGGCGCGCTCCCGTGAAACGGCTCGGCTCGGGCAGCGGCACGACCGATGCAGCCGCGACGCACGCGCAGTTCCCCGCGCAGGAGGCTCGTATGTCGCGCTTCTGGAGAACGACCTGCGTGGTGCTGTTGCTGAGCGCAGCGACCAGCGGCTGCAGCTGTGGCCCGGTGACGCCCGAGCCCGACGCCGGCGGTGGCGGTGGAGGAGCAGGCGGAGGCGGCGGCGCGGGTGGAGGAGCCGGCGGCGGCGGCGGCGATGCGGGAGAGCTGATACCCACCACGAACGCCGAGCATCTCGAGATGCTCGAGAGCCTGAACCTGAAGACGCAGCTGGGCGCGCCGGTCGACCCCGCGGGCCGTGCTCTGGGCGACGACTACAACCCGCTCGGGGGGCGCATTCGCGCCTTCCGGCCGCTGTCCGAGGTCTACCTCGGCGGCTACCTGCTCGACGGCAAGCGCGAGGGGCTGTTCGACGACGCGTCGAAGGCGTACGCGCGGCTGCCGCTGACCGGCAAGCTCGACGAGGCGTGGGGCAGCGCCGACTTCAAGAACGGGGTGGCCGGAGACTTCGACGGCGACGGCAAGGACGAGCTGTTTCTCGTCTACAACGTCGATGCGTCGCACAAGCTGCGCTTCATCGTGCTCGACCTCGATGCCGCGACGGTGAAGGAGGGTGAGCTGGGCAGCTCGCCGGCCGCGACGGGCGCGTTCGACATGGTCATCTCGCCCTCGGTCGCCGCGGGAGACTTCGACGGCGACGGCAAAGACGAGGTGGCGGTCGCCTTCAGCACCTTCTACCTGCTCGACGGCCTCGACGCCGAGCCGACCATTCGCTCGAAGACGTTCGACGCCCAAGACGTCGACGACACGTTCGTGGCGATGGGCAACGCCGACTGGGACGGCGCCGACGAGCTGGTGGTGACCTGGCGCACGAGCGTGAGCGGCGCCAACTTCATGGGTCACTACGCCATCTTCGACGGCAACTTCGAGACGCCGACGCAAGCGGGGCTCTTGACCCCGACGGTCGCGGGGGTGACCCACACCGCCCGCGAGACCCAGGTCACCATCGGCAACGTCGACCTCGATCGCGAGGGAGAAATCGTGTTCGCCGGCCTCACCGAGGGCAACGCCTGGTCGCTGTTCGAGCTGAAGTACCAGGGGCCCGCGGCGACCCCGCTGTACCAGTGGGCGCTGTTCCACACGCCTGCCGGGTGGGCGGCGAGCTTTCCCCCGCGCCCGCTCTTCACCCTCGACTGGAATGGTGACTCGCGCCGCGAGGTGCTGATGAACATCGGCGTGTTCGACCTCTCGGACCCGATGAGCGTGAAGCGCACCGACGTGTTCGGCAGCACTCCGCGCCGCATGGCGGCCGGTGACGTCGATGGCGATGGCCGCGACGACGTCATCTGGGAGGCCGGCGCCATCTACGTGACCGGGCTCGACAGCCTCGACCGCGTCGCCACCAAGAAGACCTTCGCGGGCAGCCCATTGACCACCTGGTCGACGATCATCGCGCCGCTCAACGTCGACGGCGACTCGAAGGTGGTGAAGTACACCGGCCAGCACGAGCTGTTGTTCTCGGACCCGCACCTCGTCGCGGTGGTGGTGTCGCCGCCCTACCAGCGGGGCATCGGCCAGAACGAGGCCGCCACCAGCGCCACGTTCGGAGAGACCCACGCGACCGGCGTCGACGAGACCACCTCGCTCGGCTTCAAGGCCGGCTTCTCGGTGGGGTACGAGGCCGACTTCAGCATCTTCGGGGGCGCCGAGTTCAAGGCGACCGTCGAACAGTCGCTCGACTTCACCTCGAGCCGCTCGAGCAGCATCGAGACGTTCTACTCGTACACCACCGGCCCCGGAGAGGACAAAGTCGTCTTCACCTCGGTGCCGTACGACGTCTACTACTACACGATTCTCTCTTCGCCCGACGCGAGAGACGTGGGCCGCCGCATCACCATCAACGTGCCGCGAGCGCCGCAGACCGGCGCGACCACGCGCGAGCACTACAATGGCCACAACGGCGGCGGGCTCGACGTGGCTTCGCCGGTGGTGAGCCACACCGCCGGCGACGTCTGGTCGTACCCGACCTGGCCTTTTGCCCAGGCGCTGATGGCGGCGGCCGAGGCGCGCGACCCGGGCTACCACGCGCTGTGGAATGGGCCTCGCACCGTCGGCAGCGGCACGGGCTTCACCACCCTGGGCATCAACGCCGCAGGGCTCTTCGTGCGGTGCCGCGATGGACTTCTCGGTGGGCTTCGAGTTCACCTCGAAGTCGCCGGGCGGAGCGACGTTCGGCGAGAGCATCGGCTTTCACTACGGCGAGAGCTACAGCCTCAGCACCACCGACACCGCCAACTTCCAGGGCAGCGTGGGCGACATTCCCACCGACATGGTGACCGAGCACCAGTACCGCTTCGGGCTGTTCGTCTACCCCGAGGCGTCGAGCGGGCAGAAGTTTCTGGTGCTGAACTGGTGGACGCAGCCGTGAGCGCTTTAGTCGGGCTCACGGCGGCGGGTGAGGCGGCGCTTGAGCAGCGAGAGCAGACCGGCCGACGAGCGCGCGAACACCCAGGCGAGCCGCAGGGTGCCGGTGCGGCGGGCCACCAGGTCGTCGGCGAGGTAGCGCTCGCGGGTCAGCGCGCGCTGGCGCTTGCCGCTCGAGGTCTTGGGCACGGTGCCGGGCGGCACCAGCACCACCTCGTCGAGCACCAGGCCCGACTGGGTGGCGACCTGCTCGCTCACCTGGCCGGCGAGCACCTGCCGGCGGGCGGGGTCGTCGACCTTGGTCTCGAACACCATCACCGAGACGTCGGCCGCGCGCGCTTCGTCGTAGACCCCGAACGCCACCGCGCCGCCGGGGCGCACCCCGTCGATGCGCTCGACGATGCGCTCGAGGTCTTCGGCGTAGAAGTTCTTGCCGCGAATGATGATCAGGTCTTTCGCGCGGCCGGTGATGAACAGCTCGCCTTCGTCGAAGAAGCCGAGGTCGCCCGTCCACAGCCAGCCGTCGCGCAGCACCTTCGCGCTGGCCTCGGCATCGGCGTAGTAGCCCTTCATCACCGACGGCCCGCGGGTGATGACGTGGCCCACCGCGCGCTCGTGAAGCGCGCGGCCCTTGTCGTCGACCACGCGCACCTCGTGGCCCGGCACCGCGCGGCCGACGCTGACCACCGCCATGGTGCCCGGGCCCTTCTTCTCGACCACCCGGCCCGCGGCGAGCTCGGCGCGCCCCACCACCAGGTGGCGAACCCAGTCGCCCACGCCGGCCGACTTGCCTCGGGGCGTGGCGTGGAGGTCGGGAAAAGTCACCGCCAGCGACGACTCGGCCAGGCCGTACACCGGGTACAGCGCGCTGGCCTTGAAGCCGCTCGAGGCGAAGGCCTCGGCGAAGTCGCGCAGGGTGCGCAGGTTCACCGGCTCGGCGCCGTTGAGCGCCAGCCGCCACGACGAGAGGTCGAGGCCCGCCCGGTCGCGCGGTCGAATGCGCTTCGCGCACAGCGCGTAGGCGAAGTTGGGAGCCGCCGCGAGCGTGCCGCGGAAGCGGGTGATGGCCCTCAGCCAGCGCACCGGCTGCATCAAGAAGGCGGTGGGCGGCATCAGCACCAGCGGCAGCCGCCAGTAGAGGGCGAAGAGCAGCACGCCGATGAGCCCCATGTCGTGGTACAGCGGCAGCCACGACACTGCCACGTCGGTGCGGCGAATCTTCACCGCCTGCCCGATGGCGTGAACGTTCGCGGTGAGGTTCTGGTGGGTGAGCAGCACGCCCTTGGGGTTGCCGGTCGAGCCCGAGGTGTACTGAATGAACGCGGCGTCTGACGGCCCCGCGCGCGGCTTGATGGGCTTGGCGCGCTCGTCGAGCAGCGACTGCACCGTGCGCAGGTGGGAGATCGACTTCACCGAGAGGGCGAGGTCGCCGAGCAGGGCGATGAGCGACGCGCTGGCCAGGCAGGCCTTCGCGCCCGAGTGGCGGGCGATGTGCTTGAGCCGCTCGAGCGCCAGCTCGGTCTTCTCGAGCGCGGCCGGAGGGTACGACGGCACCGGCACGCCGCCGGCGAGCTGCACGCCGAAGAAGGCGATGATGAGCTCGGCGCTGGTCGGCATCACCAGCAGCGCGCGGTCGCCCCGGCGAAAGCCCTTGGCCTGCAGCGCCCCGGCCACCGCGCGGGCCTTGGCGTAGAGCTCGGCGTACGAGAGAAACGTCTCGGGGTCGTCTTCGTCTTCGGCCAGCAGGGTGATGCCGCGCTCGGGCGAGAGCCGCACCGCCGACGACAGCGCGTGCAGCAGGGTGCGGTGCAGGGGCTTGAGCTCTTCGGCGGTGCGCGCGACCCCCATGCTCCACGTGCCGGTGCGAAAGCCCGAGTCGGTGCTCTCGGGCGGGAAGCTCGAGCGAAAGACCCGCGAGACCGAGACCTCGTCGTCGTCGCCGCCGCCGCTCATCGGCCACTCAACCGCGCCAGCACCGCGCTCAGCTCGCGGCGCGCGTCGGCCGGAGCAATCACCCGGTCGACGTAGCCCGACTCGGCGCCGGCCCACGCGTGGTCGTGCTTCTCGACGAACGCCTGGCGCTTCGCCTCGCGGGCCGCCTTGCCCTGCTCGTCTTTCGGCTCGGGGCCGAGCACCACCTCGAGCGTGGCGTCGGCGCCCATCGGGCCGACCCGCGCGGTGGGCAGCGCCAGCCGCACGTCGGCGGCGAACGACAGCACGCTGGCCCCGCCGAAGCTCTTGCGCACGATGAGGCACACCAGCGGGCCGCGCGCCTTGCCGTAGGCGGTGAGCAGCGTGGCCCCGTGGGGAATGATGCCCTGCTCTTCCTGCTTCTTGCCGGGGAGATAGCCGGGCACGTCGACCAGGGTGATGAGCGGCAGGCGCAGCGCGTCGACCCACGAGACGAACGCGGCGCCCTTGCGCGAGGCGTCGATGTCGAGGCACCCGGCGAGGAACATCGGGTTGCTCGCGACCACGCCGACCGCTGCGCCGCCCAGGCGGGCGAGAGCGGTGACCAGGTTGGGCGCGAACGCCGCGCCGAGCTCGAGCACGCTGCCCTGGTCGAACAGCGCCGCCACCACCTTGCGCATGTCGTACGCGCGCTTGGGTGAGGTGGGCACGAGCTTGCCGAGCTCGGGCGTGGCGCGCACCGGGTCGTCGTCTCTCGAGTGGCCGTTCGAAGCGGTGGCGCCGAGCACCCGCTTGAGCCAGTCGAGGCCGGCGCGCTCGTCTTTGAGCACCGCGTGACATGCGCCGGTCTTCTTGGCGTGCAGCGCGGTGCCGCCCAGGTCGTCGAGCGAGACGTCTTCGCCGGTGACCACCTTGGTCACCTTGGGCCCGGTGATGAAGAGGTAGCTCTGGCCTTCGACCATGCCGACGCAGTCGGTGAGGGTGGCGGCATACGCGGCGGCGCCGACGCACAGCCCGCTGACCAGGGTGAGCTGGGGCACCTGCCCTTTCAGGCGCACGGTGCGGCGAATGATTTCTCCGTACGCCTCGATGGCGTCGGTGCCCTCTTCGACGCGCACTCCGTCGGAGTCGGCGAGGGTGAGCACCGCCAGCCGCCGCTCTGCAGCGAGGTCGAGCAGCCGGCAGACCTTGCGCGCGCCTTCTCTGCCCATCGCGCCGCGCAGCACGGTGGGGTCATGGGCGTAGAGGGCGACCGAGCGGCCGTCGATGGTGCCGAAGCCAGCCACCACGCCATCGCCGGGGTGCAGGTTCGCGGCGAGCTGCTCGCTCGAGGCCTGGTGGCGGTGCAGCACGTGCTTGCCCAGCTCGCTGAAGCTGCCGGGGTCGAGCAGCGCGGCGATGCGCTCGCGGGCGGTGAGGCGCCCGAGCCGGCGCTGGCGGTCGAGCCGCGCGCGGCCTCCGCCTTCTTCGGCGCGCGCTTCGCGCTCGGTGAGGGCCGCGAGCAGCGCCTCGAGACTCGGGTCGGCCACGTCGCTCAGCCCTGGGCCGCCTTCTGGGAGAGGTGCGCGACGACCTTCTGCACGGTGTCGAGGTCAGCAAACGCCTCGACGTCGGGCTTGAGGCCGAACTCGCGGCTGACCAGGTAGATGAGGTCGACCACGTCGAGCGAGTCCATCGCCAGGGTGCCGCGAAAGGTCGCCTCGGGCGTGACCTTGTCGGGCGCGATGCGGAAGTCCGCCTGGAGAATCTGCTTCAGCCGCGCGAGCACCTGTTCCTGGGTCATCTTGCGAAGCGAATCCTATACTCGCTGGCTTGGCGCCAGGACTTCTCGTCTACGACCTGCTGTTTCTGGCGCTCGCGTCTTTGACTTACGGCGCAGCCGCGTGGGCGGCGGCCGAGGCGCACGCGCGGCTCGCCCCCCTGCTGGGCGGCGCGTTCGCGCTGGTGCCGGCGGCGGTAGTGGGGCTGCTCGCGCTCATCGCCGAGGTGGGGGTGCTGAGCGCGCTCTGCCCGAAGCTGGTCGAGGGCCGCTACCCGCTGATGAAGGGCCGGGTGTTCTATGCGTGGCTCTTTCGCTCGATGCTGCGGCGGCTGTTGATGGCGCCGGGGGTGAAGTGGGCCATCTTCACCTCGAACGTGCTGCGCTGGCTCGCGCTCAGGGCGATGGGCGCGCGGGTGGCGTTCACCGCGAACATGTCTTCTGACGTCGACCTGCTCGACCCCGCCCTGCTCGAGGTGGGGCCCGGCGCGGTGATCGGCGCGAAGTGCTTCATCTCGGGGCACTACGTCGACCGGGGGCGGCTGGTGCTGGGCCGGGTGCGCATCGAAGAGCAGGCCCTGCTGGCCGCCGAGGTGAGCGTGGGGCCCGGCGTGACCGTAGGCCGTCGGGCGCTCATCAAGCCGCGGGCCGGCCTGGGGCCGCTCTCGAGCGTGGGCGAAGAGGCGCAGGTGGGCGGCGACGCGATACTCGACCTCGGCGCGCGGGTGGGCGCCCGCGCGAAGATTGGCCAGCGCGTGCACGTGGGCGTGCGGGCGCGGGTGGCTGAGGGCGCGAAGGTCGGGCCCGGCGTGACGGTCGACGACGCGCCGGGCTGAAGACGGCTCTACGGTCGCTCGGGCGCCGCGCCGACCTTCGCGAGGGGCTGCGCCGCGGCCGTGAGCTTGCCGTCGATGCGGGTGTGAATCGCCGCCTGCGCGCGCTCGAGCGCGTCGAGGTCTTTGGCCTTGAGCTCGCCGGTCGCTGCGACCTGGGCCGACAAGCGGGCGCTCAGCTGGCTCAGGGCCCGCTCTTGCCGGCTCAAGTCGACGCCGGGGTGCGCCGCTGCGTAGCTGCGCGACTCGCGGAGCGTCTGATTCACCTGCTCCGAGACGACGGTCTGAACGACCTTTCTGCGGTCGGCTTCCGAGGTGGTGGGCTCGTGGTTGAAGAGCTGGGCGATGGGCCTCTGGCTTGGGCGACGCACGTCGTTCGAGACCGCCCGCAGGTACGCGCTCTCGTAGCGGGTGCGGGTGGCCCCGTCGGTGACCCCCTTGAGCTGCTCGTTCAGCGCGGCGTACTCGCGGTCGGTCAACAGCTGGCGATAGGGGTTCGGGCCTTTCTTCGAGCCCACGGAGAGCGCGTTCGCGGTGAGCTGCGTGCCCTTGCTGTTCCGATAGCTCTTGGCGTTGAACGGCTGACCTTGGACTTTGGTGGGCGATGCCATGTGGGGCTCCAGGTGAGGGGTTGCAGAGGGGTGGCAGCTGCGCGAGCCAGAGGCTCACCGCCGCGAAACGTAAAGGAGCTTGAGGAAACCGCGACCTCACGGGCACGGCAGCGGCGCGCGCGCCACCATCAGCTCGTCGACGAACACCGTCGCCGAGGGGTGGTTGGGGCTCGCATAGAGAATGCCCGCCAGCAGGTTGCTCATACCGGCAGCCGGCCGGGTGTCGACGCCCGTCGCTGCGACCACCACGTTGCCACCGACCTTGATGCTCGCGCTGCCCCCGCTGTCGGAGACGTCGACGGCGAGCTCGACGCACTGCCACGCGTCGAGGGGAAAGCTGAACCCGCCCGACGTCGGGTACTGGTTCGCGGTGGTCAGCGAGAGCTGCACCTGACTGCCAGCGAGCCCCATCGACACGCCGGCATAGGGCGGCACCGCCTCACCCAGGCCCAGCAGCGTCAGCGTCTGCCCTGCGCCGACCGCCGAGGCGGGGACGAAGACGTGGGCGCGCAGGTAGAGGCTGCCCGAGGTCTGGCGCGCGAACGCCGGTCGCCCCACCAGCGCCTGAGACGCGCTCGAGGGCGTGATGCTCGCCGCCAACGCGCGGGCGCCGCGCGCATGCCGGGAGGTCGTCAGCGCCGCCTGCCCGTTGCCGACGGCGGTGAACCAGACCCCTGAGGGCAGCTTGCCTGCCTCGAACGACTCGCACAGCAGCGCGCTCGAGCCGCGGCACGCGGTGTCGAAGCCGTAGTCGAGCGTCGGGCCGACCAGGCCGTCGAGACCGTCGCGCAGGCCCTGGTAGGCGGGCTTTCGCGCCAGGCTGTCGTCGAGCGGCAGCGGGTCGTCGGGCCCGTAGAACGCGTCGACCCAGCTGTACTTGTCGGTGAGCCCCCAGGTGCGCAGCGCGCTGCAGCCCGGCTCGCTGCGGCAGACCTGCGCTACCAGCTGGTAGACCTGCCCCTGGAAGCGCAGCTTGTCGGCCATCGCGCCGGGCAGCTCGGCCAGCCGCACGTCGAGCTCGGTGATGTTCACGGTGAGGCCGAGCGCAGCGAAGCGGCGAATGTTCTCGCGCAGCCGCTGCTCGGTGAGCTCGTAGTTCGCGAAGTCGTAGGCCGAGACGTGGAACTGGAGGCCGACGCCGTCGACGGGCACGCCCTGGTCGCGCAGCCGCTTCAGCAGCGCGTACACCGCGTCTGACTTCGCGTTCATCACCTCGACGCCGTAGTCGTTGTAGAAGAGCTTCGCGGCCGGGTCGGCGGCGCGCGCCGCGCGAAAGGCCCTGGCGAGGTACGGCTCGCCGAGGCGCTGCGCGAACACCGAGGCCCGCAGCTGACCGCTCTCGTCGATGGCCTCGTTCACCACGTCCCACGACTGCACCTTGCCGCGGTACCGCCCCACCACCGTGGCGATGTGGGCGTCGAGCTCGGCGCCGAGCTGGGCCGCGGTGAGGCCGGAGACCCAGGCCGGCAGCTGCTGGTGCCAGACCAGCACGTGCCCGTGCACCGCCTGCTGCTGGGCATCGGCGAAGGCGACCAGCGCGTCGGCGTCGACCCAGTCGTAGGTGGCCGGCGCCGGGTGAATCGCCTCCCACTTCATCGCGTTCTCGGGCACCACCTGGTTCAGCTCACGGCCCAGCGCCGCGCGGTACGGCGCATCGGTGCGCAGTGCCGAGGCGTCGACCGCCGCGCCCACGAACGGCAGCCCCGCCGACACCCGCCCGCGCAGCGAGTCGGGGTCGGGCACGAAGGCGCCTCCCGCGGCGCCACCGGCCGCGCCTCCCGCCGCTCCGCCCGCCGCGCCACCGGCCGCTGCGCCCGCGTCGCCTGCGCCGGCTGCTCCGCCCGCGCTGCCTGCGCTGGCCGCCCCACCGGTTCCACCGGCTGTGACGCTGCCCCCGGCCTCGCCCCCGCCTGCGGGGTGCTGCGCGCCGGCTCCAGCGCCCGGGCCCGGGTCGACGTCACCCACCTGCCCGTCGCACGCGGTGAGCAACACCATCAACGCCAGCCGCCGCCTCATCTGTATGGAGTCGCGCGAGCGGGGCAAAGCGGCTCAACCCCGAGCGCCGTGCTCGAAAGCGACGGGTGGCGCCCGCGCACCACATGTACACTCCGCGCGCTTCGCGCTACTTCCCGTGACGTCATGAACCGCTTCGCTGCGCTGGCCACCGTCGCGCTTTCGGCCTGCGAGGTCACGGTGGTGCCTGCGTTCGACTTTCCCCTGGGCGGAGGCGCCGGTGGCGGCAGCGCCGGCGGCAACGGTGGGGTCACCGCGCTGGCAGCCGCCCACGAGGCCACCGCCGCGCTGCGCGACGGCGAGCTCTTCGTCTGGGGCTCTGGCGACGCGCTGTACGGCATCACCGGCCTGGGGCCGCACGCGCTCGGCCGGCAGGGCTTCGTCGCCGTCGCCCTGGGCTGGTCGGTGGTGTGCGCGGTCGACGGGGCGGGCGCGGTCTGGTGCCGTGGCCGCAACACCGACGGAGAGCTCGGCCAGGGCGACCTGCTGCCCCAGAGCACGCTGGTGAAGGTGCCGCTGCCCGCGCCGGTCAAGCGCCTGTCGCTGACGCACTACCACGCGTGCGCGGTGCTCACCGACGCGCGGCTGTACTGCTGGGGGCGGGGCACCGAAGCCCAGCTCGGTCAGAACGACGCCACCAGCCGCGGTTCACCGGTGCAGGTGCCTGGCGCGTGGAGCGAGGTCGCCGCAGGCGACGGCCACACCTGCGCGCTCGCCAGCGACGGGCGGCCGTGGTGCTGGGGTCGCAACACCGAAGGAGAAATCGGCCAGGGCGCGGTGACGCCCCCGCGCTACGACACGCCCCGAGAGGTCGGCTCGGCGCCGCAGCTGGTGTCGCTCGAGCCCACCATGTTCGCCACCTGCGGGCTCGACCCCGCCGGAGGCCTGTGGTGCTGGGGCAAGCGGCAAGACGTCGCCGGCCCCCGAACCCTGCGCTCGACTACCTCTCGCCCTCACGCCTCGACCCGAATGACGGCTGGTCGGGCCTCAGCGCCTCGCTGTTCCACCTGTGCGCCAAGAAGCCCGACGCGAGCGCGTGGTGTCTCGGCCAGAACGCCGACTCAGACCTGGGCGTCGGCGACACCCTGTTCCGCGCCACGTTCACCCGCATCGCCGACGGCGTCGAGCGGCTGAGCGCCGGGCGGTTTCACACCTGCCTCACCCGTCAGGGGCGCGTGGGGTGCGCGGGCAAGAACGCCTCGGGCCAGCTCGGGCTGCCCGACACCGACCCGCGCGACACCTTCGTCGAAGTTCCGCTGCCTTGAAGGCGGTGAGCCGCTTCAGCCGGCTCATGCCACCTTGCGTGACGTGCGCCTGCTGCTCTTCGCCCCCGTCTTGCTGCTCGTGCCCGGCTGCACCGGAGAAATCGTCTCTGGCGCCGGGCCAGTGCGCACCGCCGAAGCGCCCTCGCCCGGAGACCCCGTGCTGCCCGGGCCCAGCGGCCTCGCCCCACCCCGCTATACCTGCGCTCCCGCGACGCTCGCGCTCGAAGACCCGCCGCTCAAGCGGCTGACGCGCCGGCAGTGGGAGGCCACCGTGCGCGCCGCGGTGGCCTCGCTCGCCGGCTCGGACGCGCCGCAGGTGCTCGCGGCGATCTCGCCCGACCTGGCCGCGTTTCCCCAAGACCGGTTCGTCGCGGCCTCGACCCGGGGCCACGACGGGTTTCAGCGCGCAGACCAGGTGCTGACCCAGCAGCACGCCGATGCCCAGTACGCGCTCGCCGAGCACCTCGGCCGCGAGCTGACCTCGACCCCGGCGCGCCTCGGCAGGGCGTTCGGCACCTGCCTCACCGACTCGAGCACCGGCAACGACGCGGCGTGCCTCGACACGTTCTTGAAGACGCGCGGCGCCCGACTGCTGCGCCGACCGTTCGACGACGCCGACGTCGCGTTCTACCGCCGCGCGCTGCGGGGCGGCGCCGTCGACGCCCCGGCGCTGGCCGACGTGCTCGCGCTGCTGTTTGCGTCGCCTGAGCTCGTCTTGCAGGTCGAGCAGGGAGAGGCCGAGCCCGCCCTGGCCCGGCTCGAGCCGCACCAGCTCGCCACCCGGCTCTCGTTCGCCGCGTGGGACGAGCCCGCCGACGACGTGCTGTGGGCCCTGGCCGACTCGGGCGAGCTCTTTGACGACGCCACCTTCCGCGCCCAGGTGGCGCGGCTGCTCGCCGACGCGCGCGCCCGGCAGACGCTGCACACGTTCTTCGAGGGGTGGTTTGCGCTGAATCGGGTCGCCGACCCCCGTGCCGGCCTCGACCGGCCCGACTACCGGGCCCTGGTCGGCCCCCAGGCGCTGCCCGCCTCGGCGGCCGGCCTTATCGAAGACGTCTACGGCGCCGTCGACGCCACGCTCGCGAAAGAGCAGCCCATCGCGGCGCTGCTCGCCGACACCGCCGTGTACACCCGCGACGCCGCCACCGCCGCCCTCTACGGCGCGCCGCCGTGGGACGGAGCGTCAGCGCCGCTCCCCGGGCCTTCGGGGCGCGGCGGCCTGCTCACCCGGCTGGCGTTTCTGGTCACCGGCAACGCCACCACGCACCCCATCTTGCGCGGCGTGCGCATTCGCACCGGGCTGCTGTGCGACCCCCTGGGCGAAGCGCCGCCCGACGCCGCGGCCATCGCTGCCGCCACCCCGCTCACCGGCACCGAGAGCGAGCGCCAGCGCACCTCGGCCACGACCGAGCACGGCGGCTGCGCGGCGTGCCACGCCACGGCAATCAACCCGCTGGGCTACGCGCTCGAGCGCTTCGACGCCCTCGGCCGCGAGCGCGCCCTCGAGCAGGTTCGCTCGCCCTCTGACGGCGCCCTGCTCGCCGAGCACCCCGTCGACACCCGCTCGGCCCCGCGGGTGGTGGCCGCCGACCTGCGGCCCACCGACGGCGCCATCGACCTGACCGCGCGCATCATCGAGAGCAAGAAGGTCGAGTCGTGCCTCGCCACCCAGCTGGTGCGCTTCACCTGGGGCAAGGCCCAGGTGCAAACGGGCGACGCCTGCCTGCTCGCCGACCTCGAGCAGCTCGCGCGCTCGGGCGCCTCGGTGACCACGCTGGTCGCGGCGCTCTTTCAGTCAGAGTCGTTCAGACGCCGGGTGATCGAGCCATGAGCCAGACACGCAGGTGGTTCTTACGCAGCGCCGGCGCGGCCACGCTCGCCATACCCGCGCTGCCCTCGCTGCTGTCGTCACGCGAAGCCGCCGCGCAGACCGCGGTGCGCCCGCGCTGCTTCATCGGCATCATGGGCGCCTACGGCGGCTGCTGGGCCGAGCGCTTCTTTCCCCCCATGTCGACCGGCGCGGTGACCCAGACCTACGCCGGGCGCACCATTCGCAGCCAGGCGCTGGCCGCCACCGTGGCGGGCGGGCAGACGCGGCTGAGCGACGTGCTCCAGGCGGGCTCGGGCACGCTGACGCCCTCGCTGGTCGGCAAGATGAACCTGCTGCAGGGCATCGACCTGCCCTTCGACGTGAACCACCACTCGGCCGCCACGTTCGGCAACTACGCGCAGGGCGACGCGGCCATCGCCGGCGGCAGCACCCCGACCGGCATCTCGGGGCAGGCCCTGGTGGGGCACCCGCGGTCGACCATCGACCAGGTGCTGGCGGCCTCCCCGACCTTCTACGGCGAGCTGGGCTCGGTGGTGAGGCGCTCGCTGTACGTCAGCACCTTCGGGAGCCTGAGCTACGGGTACCCCGGAGGCGGCGAGGGCAAGTCGCTCAACTCGGGCGAGGTGCTGCCGTCGACGAGCGTCGCGCAGGCGTGGGACCAGCTGTTCGCCGGCTTCAACGCCACCAAGCCGCCGCGCGCTCCGGTCGTCGACCTGGTGCTCGAAGACTACCGCCGCCTGCGCGCGCACCCCCGCCTCTCGCGCCTCGACCGCCAGCGACTCGACGAGCACCTGACGCGCATCGAGGAGATTCAGCGCCGGCTGCAGGTGGTCGCGCCTGCACAGTGCCAGGTGCCCGCGCGCGCCGCTTCGACCCCCGCGGTGAACGCCGACCCCGCCAGCCATGCCGCCTTCTACGACGCCTTCCGCGACGTGGTGGTCGCCGCGCTGCAGTGTGGCCTCACCCGCGTGGTCAGCTACCTCTTCCAGGGGTGGGACACGACGTTCGACGGCCTGAGCCAAGACCCGTTTCACCAGCTCGTCTCGCACCGGGTCGACGAGCAGGCGGCGCAGACCGCCATGTGCGAGTCGCGCCGGCTGATGTTCAGCAAGATGATCGTGCCGCTCGCCGCCGCCCTCGACGCCACCCGAGACCCCGACGGCAGCTCGCTGCTCGACCGCACCCTGCTCTACTTCACCCAGGAGCACGGCACCTACGGCCACTGCCAGCAGAACATTCCCGTGGTCACCTTCGGCGGCGCCGGCGGGGCGGTGCGCACCGGCCTGCACGTCGACTACCGCGACCTCACCCGGCAGCTGCCCCAGCACTACGACGAGAGCATCGTGACCGGCCGCCCCTACGTGGGCCTCACCTATCACCAGCTGCTCGGCTCGATGCTGCAGTGGCTCGGCGTACCCCGCACCGAGTGGGGCGGGCCGCAGAATGGCGGCGAGCCCAACCACCGCGGCTACGGCTTTCGCCCGCCCGACGTCACCCCCCGGCAGAGCCACTGGCGCGACGGGGTCGAGTGGGCCGTCGCCGGCGAGCGGCTGCCCGTCGTCTCGAAGTGAGGGTCGCCCTTGGGCGAGAGCCTCTCATACGCGTCGGCCTGCCTCGCTTCGTGGCTGCACCACCCGACCGGTGGACAATCGTGGCCGAGCGGCGATGATCGGGTGCGCAGTCGCGCCTGCCACCCGATGACCCGCCCCACACACCTCGTCGCGCTCCCCAGTGCGCGACGCGACGACGTGACCGACGCCGAGCTCGTCGTCAGCGCCGCCGCCGGCCAGCGCTGGGCCAGTGAGGCGCTCTTTCGCCGTCACTTCGCCACCGCGGTGCGGCTGTCGTGGCGTCTGGCCCCCAGGTGCGACGCAGAAGACGTGGCGCAAGACGCGCTGGTCGAGGCGCTCACCCATCTGAAGCAGCTCTCGAACCCGGCTGCTTTCGTCGGCTGGCTCAGGGGCATCGTGGTGCGCGTGGTGCGCGGTCGGCTGCGCCGCAGAAGCCTCTTGCGCCGCCTCGGCTTCGGCGACGCCGACGAAGAGGTCGACCTCGACGCGGTGATTTCACCGAGCACGCCCCCCGAGGCCTCGGTGCAGATTCGCGAGCTCTACCGCGCGATGGAAAAGCTGCCGACCGAAGAGCGTATGGTGCTGGCCTTGACGCGCATCGAGGGTCTGACCAACGAAGAGGCCGCTCAATCGATGGGGCTCTCGCTCGCCACCGTGAAGCGCCGGCTCGCCTCGGCCCTCGCGGCGCTCGATGTCTCCGAGGGTGACGCGTGAGGCCCCTGCGCGACTACCTCGAGCGTGAAGTCGACGACGGCGCCATCGACGCCCACTGGGCGGCCGCTTCAGAGCGCCTCGATGCGGCCCGCCGGCCGACGCGCAGGTGGGTCGCGCCGGCACTCGCCGCCGCCGCCGCGGTGCTCATCGTGGCGGGCGTCGCGCGGGTCACCCTGCGGCACACGCAGCAACCGCTCTCGCCGGGGCAGGCCCTGCTCGCCGACGCGGCGACGGTGGCGCAGCTGCCCGACGGCTCACAGGTCGAGCTCGCCTTCGGCGCCGGCGTGAAGCTGGTGTCGAGCGCCGCCGACCTGATCGAGATCGAGGTGAGCCGGGGCACCGCGACGTTCGACGTGGTCAAGCGGCCCGCGCGGCGCTTCGTGGTGCGCGCCGACGACGTCACGGTCACGGTGGTAGGCACCCGCTTCACCGTGAAGCGCGACGGCGCCGACACGGTCGAGGTCGCCATCGAGCGCGGGCAGGTCGACGTGCGCGCGCAAGGCATCGTCAAGCGCCTCGCTGCCGGTGAACAGTGGCGCGGGCATTCGGTCGACGCCGCGAGCGGCGAAGGCGCTGCGCGAGAGCCGATCATCGAGGGCCTCGCCGACCCCCGCGGCTCAGACGTGGTCGAGGTCGAGCTCCCCGAAGAGGGCGACGGCCCGGGCGCCAACGAAGCGAAGCCGCCCCGCCCGCACCACCGCCACAAGGTGCGGGTGCCGCGGCGCAAGGTGGCCGCGGCGCCGGCCGGGGCGGCGGTACGACCTCGCCGGCCGCCACCGCCGAGACCTCCGACGCCGACCTCTTGTTCGGAAAGACTCTCGCCGCGCGCAGCATGGCCCGCTGGTCGCTCGCGGCCGACTACGCCGACAAGTTTCTCGCCGCCTACCCCGATGACTCGCGCGCCGGGCTGATGGCGTTCGAGCTCGGGCGCATGCTCTCCGACCACCTCGGTCGGCCGGGCGCTGCGGCCGCCGCCTATGCCCGTGCGCGCAAGCTCGACCCCCAGGGTGACTTCGTCGAAGAGCTGCTGGTGCGCTGGGCCCAGGCCGCCTACGCCGCGAACGACGTGGGCCAGTGCGAGCGGCTGCGCGACGAATACGTCAGCCGCTTTCGCGGCGGCCAGTTCACCTCGACCATCAAGGTGAGCTGCGGCCCGAGCGCCCCGTGAGCCTCTTCGCGTGCACCTGGCTGGCGCTGGCAGCCGTGCCGTGCACCGAGCGCGGGGTGGTGCTCTTCGACTCGGGCCCGGGCCCCGACGACGCCACGCGACAGGCCATCGCCGAGCAGCTGCAGGTCGAGCTGTCGGCGCTGGGGTACCAGCGCTGCGACGACGGCCTGCCGCCCACGCAGGTCTCGTACCGCTGGTGGTCGCCGCAGCGCGTGACCTTGCAGGTGACAGCGCAGGGCCGCACCCGCACCCGCACCATCGAGCGCGAACCGAGCGCGCTGCCGCTCGCGGTGGCGGTGTTCACGGCCGAGCTGCTGCGCGACCCCTTGAGGGCAGACCCCGAGCCGGCGGTCGAAGGCGTCGCGGGTGCTGCGGAGCCGCAGGCCCAGCCCGGGGGTTGGCGGCTGGCCGCGGTGAGCGAGGTGCTCTTCTCGCAGGGCGCGACCGTGATGGGCGGCGGCTCGCTCGAGCTGCGCAAGAGCTGGTCGCGGCTGTGGCTGGGGGTGGCCGCGGGCGCGGTGGGAGCGGCGCCGGCGTCGAGCCCGTCGGGCGTGGTGCGCACCTGGGGCCTGACCGGCCGGCTGCTCGGCGGAGCCCGGCTGTTCGGCACCGAGCATCTCGCCGTCGAGCTGGGAGCCGAGCTGTTGGCCCTCGCGCTCAAGGTCGACGGCCTCTCGCGCTCGAGCGCGACCGGGCGCTCGAGCTGGAGCCCCTCGGTGGCGGCCCGGCTCGGGCCGGGCCTGCGCGGCGAGCTGGGCCGGCTGGCCCTGGGCCTCTCGGCAGGCGTCGGCTACTGGCTGCCCGGCCTGACGGTCGTCGACGGCACGCAGTCGGTGCGAGGGGTGTGGGGCGTCGAGGGCTGGGTTCACGGCGCCGCGGGCGTGGCCTGGTAGCGACGTCTTCGCAGGCAGAAGGCCAAGGGGGCTAGGGGTAGAAGGTCTGGTCGAGAAACGTGTCGAGCTGCTGCATGCGCCCCTGCGACTGCATGCCGGCGCCGTCGTGGCCGAGGTTGGGCACGATGACCAGGGTCGAGGGCACTCGACGGCCCTGAGCGCGGCGTCCATCAGGTTCGCCTGGGGCGTCGGCACGGTGCAGTCTTTCGCGCCGTGCATCAGCACCATCGGCGGGTCGGCCGCGTCGACGTAGGTGAGGGGGCTGGCCGCGTTCGACTTCTGGGGGCACGTCTGAATCTGGCAACCCACCAACTTCGACTCGGGCGAGTCTGCCGCGTCGTGGTTCTGGCTCGAGCACCCCGATACGGTCTGCGCGTCCATCTTCAAGAAGTCGGTCGGGCCGAACCAATCGATGACCGCGCCGATGCGGCTCGACTCGGTCGGGTTGCCCTGGCTCAAGTCTTCCAGCGCCGTGACGCCTGAAGAGGTTCCCAGCAGCATCGCCAGGTGCGCGCCAGCAGACTGGCCCCACGCAGAGAGCCGCGCGGGGTCGAGCCGGTACTGGGTGGCGTGGGCGCGCAGCCAGCGCACCGCCGCCTTCACGTCGTGAATCTGGGCGGGAAAGCGGGCCACTCCCGAGAGTCGGTAGTCGATG
>JADJNS010000038.1 GCA_016714225.1 Archangiaceae bacterium | reverse complement strand
TCGGCCTTGGCGTTGCGCAGCTCGGTCTCGAACGCCTCGACGTCGGCGGCGGGCACGAACGGGTCATCGGCGCCGTGCAGCGCGAGCACCCGCGCCTTCACCTCTCTGGGCGCCTCGGGGCCCTTCAGCGGGCCGAGGCCGCCGTGAAACGAGACGACCCCGGCGACCGGGCTGCCGCTGCGCGCCAGCTCGAGCACCGCGGTGCCGCCGAAGCAGAAGCCGACCGCGCCGAGCTTCTTGGCGTCGAGCTGCGCGAGCTTCTGGCCCTTCAGCGTGTCGTAGGCGGCGTTGACGCGCGCGCGCATCAGCGCAGGGTCGCCCTTCACCGCGCCCGAGGCCTTGCCGGCCTCTTCGGCGCTCTTGGGGCGAACGCTCTTGCCGTACAGGTCGGCGACGAACACCACGTACTTGCTGCCCGCCACCCGCTTCGCCTGCTCGAGGTTCGCCGGGTTGATGCCGAGCCAGTTGGGCACCAGCACCACGCCCGGGCGCGCGGTCTTCACGCTGTCGTCGTAGACCAGCACGCCTTCGAGCGGCGTCTTGTTCACCTCGTACGCCACGGTCTTGGTGACCATGCCCGCGAACGCAGAGCTGGACAGCGTCAGAGCGAGTGCGAGTGTGCGAACCATGGCCGCCGGCTCTACCATCGGCTTCGGGTGCATGCGACTGCCGAGTGCGGCGCCGCTCTGCGCCGCGCTCGAGGCCGGCGCGAACCTGCTCGACACCGCGCGCGCGTACCCCGGCAACGAGGCGCTGGTGGCCGAGGTGCTGCGGGCGTGGCCCGGCCCGCGGCCCCGGCTGGTGACCAAGGGCGGCATGGGCGAGGGGTGGCGGCCCGACGGGCGGGCGAAGAAGATCGTCGAAGACTGCGAGGCCAGCCTCGCGGCGCTGGGGCAGATCGACCTCTGGCTGCTGCACGCGCCGGACCCGCGGGTCGACCTCAAGCTGAGCGTTCGGGCGATGGCGAAGCTGCCGGTCGGCGGGCTGGGGCTCTCGAACGTGACGCTGGCGCAGCTCAAGGTGGCGCTGGAGCTCGCGCCCATCTCTGCGGTGCAGGTGCCGCTCGGGGCATTTCACCTGGGGCCGTTTCGCGACGGCATCGTGGGCTTCTGCCTGAAGCACGGCATTCAGGTGCAGGCCTGGGGCCCGCTGGGAGGCATGAAGCGCGCGGCCGGCCTGGTGCGGAACCGGGTGTTCGCTCGCGTGGGCGCGCGCCACGGCATCTCGGCCCAGCGGGCGGTGCTGTCGTGGCTGTACGACCTGGGCGTGGTGCCCCTGCCGGGCGCGCAGCGGGTCGAGACGGCGCGCGACATCGTGCCCGTGACACTGACCGAGCAAGACCGCGCCGAGCTCGACGCCGAGTTCACCGCCGCGGCGCGCGCGGTGCGCCCTCGCCCACCGGCGGCGCGGGTCGACGGTGAGGTGGTGCTGGTGATGGGCATCGCCGGTGCGGGCAAGACCCGGGCGGTGGCGGGCTGGGTGGCGCGCGGGTTCGAGCGGCTCAACCGCGACGAGCGCGGCGGCACGCTCAAGAGCCTCGCCCACGAGCTCGATGCGCGCCTGGCGGCCGGCGCGCGCCAGGTGGTGCTCGACAACACGTACCTGACCCGGGCGTCGCGCGATGCGGTGATCGAGGTGGCGCAGAAGCACGGGCTCGAGGTGCGCTGCGTGTGGCTCGACACGCCGCTCGAGCAGGCGCAGGTGAACGTGGTCGAGCGCGGCCGCGATGACGGCATGCTCCCGACCTCGCTCTTGCGCATGGCGCGCGAGCTCGAGCCGCCGTCGGCCGAAGAGGGCTTCGCAGAGATCGAGCGGGTGCCGTTCGTGCGCGCGCCGCTGCGCGAGAGGCCGGGGCTGATCGTCTCGCTCGACGCGGTGGGCGCGGTTCGGGAGTGGAGCTCGCCGGCGCTGGTGATCGCCTGGAGGCCGAAGAGCGTGCCGGTGCTGCCCGAGGGCGTCGAGCTGGCGATCTGCGAGCACGAGGGCGGGCCCCCGCGGTGCTGGTGCCGGCCTCCGCTGCCCGGCCTCGCGGTGCAGTGGGCGAAGCGCCAGGGCGTCGAGCTCACCCGCTCGCGCTTCGTCGGGGTGAGCGCGGCAGATCGGAAGCTGGCCGCCGCGCTCGGGTGCGACTTCGTCGAGGCGGCGGTTCAAAAGGCGGTGGCGCCAGGCCCACTCATTGGTGAGTGAGCGAGGGCTTGAGGCGCGCGGGGGCGTGGCCCCCCAGAGACCATGAGGCGACGTGGGTTCGTCATGGCGCGCTCGTGACGCAGGCCCGCGGACCCGGCGATGCGGTCGTCACGGCCGGCCGTGCCCTCGTCAGCAAACCCTTGGCGACGCTTCGAGCCACCGCACCGTCACGTCATCACCCGGCCGCCACGCCCCGCGCAGGTCAGCCCCTGCGTGGAAGCCGGGCGCCGCCGCGCGGCAGGCGAGCACCCGCGCGGCGCTCAACCCCTACCGAGCATGCGGCTGATGCTCACGTCGAGCTGACTGTGCACCGCGTTCATCAGGCTCGAGAGCTCGCCCTCGCTGACCTTCACGCGCTCGGCGAGGCGGCGGCGCGTGCCAGTGAGCAGCGCCTCGCGGCACTGGCCGAGCCACCGCCACACCGTGGTGCGGTGGGTCTGGTAGATGCGGCCGATCTCTTCCGGGCTCACCCCGTCGAGGTAGCTCAAGCGCAGCAGGTTCAGGTCTCTCGGGCTCAGCTCTTTGAGCGTCTCCTGGAACGCGGCCTTGAACTCGGCGGCGTAGCGGCCCTTGAGGTACTGCAGGTCGGCGTCGTGGCCCGCAGCCGGGGTCTCGATCAGCGCGTCGTCGGAGGTCGCCGCTTCGTGCCGCCCCGCCCCGCGCCGCGCGAAGTCTTGAATCACCCGCACCGCGGCGGCCCGCAGCCATTGCACCAGCGCGCCCCTGCCCGAGTAGCCGGCGATCGCCGGTGGCGCCTCGCCGCTGCGCACGAACAGCTTGAGGCGCAGCCGCTGCAGCACCTCGTCCGGGGTGAGCCCGGCGGGCAGCTGACCGAACACCGCCGGCACGCCGCTCGAGAGCACCTGGTCCACCTCGGTGAGCGCGTGCGGGTCGCCCAGCAGGCAGGCGAAGGCGAGGTAGAGGTCAGCGACGTGCAGCCGCGCCAGCTCGGAATCTGCGCGCAGGTGGGCCCCCAGGTGCGCGGCGAACTGGGTGGCGTCGACCTCGAGACGGGGCCACGCCGCGCGCGCGCTGTCGAGCACCGCGGCCAGCGCGGCGTCGAGCTCGGCGCCCTTGCCGAACAGCCCGCGCAGCGCCGGCTCGAGGGCGCGCTCGAACGACTCGCTCGGTCGGGGGTCGTCGGGCATGACCTTTTGAGCAACCGTAGCCGCGTGCCCCTGGAAGTGCGAGCGTAGGCGGCTCTTCGTGCACCTCGACGACAACACCGTCGCCGCGATGATGGGAGGCACGCTCTCGGCCTCTGAGCGCGTCGGAGTCGAGCAGCACATCGAGGCCTGCGAGAGCTGCCGCCAGCTGATCGCCGCGATGCTCAAGGGCGCGCGCGCCGAGCAGCCGCTGTCGATGGCCGACACCGTGCCGTCGACCGCGCCCATCGCCCCGGCCGCGGGACGCAGGCTGGGCCGCTACCAGCTGCTCGAGGCCATCGGCGCCGGCGGCATGGGGGTGGTGTACGCCGCGTACGACCCGGTGCTCGAGCGAAAGGTCGCGCTCAAGCTGGTGCGGGGTGACGCCGCCGCCGCCGAGGTCACCGAGCGGCTCTTGCGCGAGGGCAAGAGCATCGCGCAGCTCTCGCACCCCAACATCGTCTCGGTCTTCGACATGGGCCAGAGCGACGGGCAGGTGTTCGTGGCGATGGAGCTGGTGGGGGGCGGCTCGCTGAAGACCTGGCTGCGCCGCGCGCCGCGCGCCTGGCCCGAGGTGCTCGAGAAGTTCACCGCCGCCGGCCAGGGCCTCGCCGCCGCCCACCGGGCCGGCCTGGTGCACCGCGACTTCAAGCCCGAGAACGTGCTGATCGGCGACGACGGGCGGGTGCGCGTCACCGACTTCGGGCTCGCCAGCGCCGCGGGGGTGGTGCCGCTGCCCGCGCCGGGCTCGGGCTCCGACCCCGCCGACCCGCGCCTCACCCGGTCGGGCGCGGTGCTGGGCACGCCCGCCTACATGGCGCCCGAGCAGCTGCGTGCGCGCGAGGCCGACGCGAGATCCGACCAGTTCAGCTTCTGCGTGGCGCTGTGGGAGGCGCTGTTCGGGGTGCGGCCCTTCGCTCCGGCCACGCTGGCCGAGCCGCTGCGCTTCGTCGAGCCTCCGCCCGAGGTTCGGGTGCCGCCCTGGCTGCGGCGCGCGCTGCAGCGCGGCCTGCAGCCCGAGCCCGAGCAGCGCTACGAGTCGATGGAGGCGCTGCTCGCCGCGCTGCACCCGTCGCCCGCCCGCGGCGGCCGGCGGCAGCTGACCCTGGCCACCTCGTCGGTCGCGCTGCTGGTGCTGGTGGGAGGCACCACCTGGTGGGTGACCCGCTCTGACCGGCTCTGCACCGGCGCGCCCGAGCGGGTGCGCGCGGTGTGGAACGAGCCCCAGGCGGCGGGCATCGCGCAGCGCTTCGCCGGCGTCTCGGGCGAAGACGGGGCCGCGAGCTGGCAGCTGGCGCGGCCGCGGCTCGAGGCGTGGTTTCACGAGTGGGCGCAGGTGAACACCGAGGCCTGTCGCGCGACCCGGGTGCGCGGCGAGCAGTCGGACGAGCTGCTCACCCGCCGCATGCTGTGTCTCGACCGCCGCTACGCCGAGGCGCGCTCGCTGGTGCAGCTGTTCGCCGGCGCCGACGCCGCGGTGGTGACCAAGGCGCCCGAGGCGGTCGACGCGCTCGGCGGCCTGCACGCCTGCAGCGACACCGAGGCGCTGCTGGCCGAGGTGAGCCCGCCGCGCGGCGCGGCGCTGCAGGCGCAGGTCGACACGGTGCGCGCGCTGCTCTCTGACGCCAAGGCCCGGTCTGACTCGGGGCTCTACCGAGAGGCGCTGGCCCGCGCGACCGAGGCGGTGCAGCTCGCGCGAGCGGTCGACTACCGCCCGGCGCTGGCCGAGGCGCTGGCGGCGCTGGGCGCGCTGCAGGAGCGCAGCGGCGAGCTCAAGGCCAGCGAGGCCACGCTGCTCGAGGCGATACCCGTGGCCGAGGGCGCGAAGGCCGACGCCGTCACCGCGCAGGCGGCGACGCACCTGATGCTGGTGCTGGGCGCGCGGCAGGCGCGCTACGCCGAGGCCCACGCGTGGGGGAAGCTGGCCGAGGGGGCGATCGCCCGCATCGGCGGGAGCGCGGCGCTGCAGGCGCGGCTGCTGGAGACCACCGGGCTGGTGCGCTACGCCGAAGGGCAGCTCTCCGAGGCGATCGACGCGCACCAGAAGGCGGTGGCGCTGCTCGAGAAGCTCGAGCCCGACAGCCTGGCGCTGGCCGACGCGCTCAACGGGCAGGGCGCGGCGCTGCGCGGCGCCCGGCGGGGGAAAGAGGCGCTCGCGGTGCTCGAGCGGTCGCTGCAGATTCTGCTCGAGCGGGTGGGCCCGCACAGCGACCTGGTGGCGACCACCCGCAATCACATCGCCAACGCGCTGATGCTCGACGGGCGCTTCGACGAGGCGCTCACCACCTACCGCGCGGCGCACGAGGTGATGGTGAAGCGGCTGGGGCCCACCCACTTCCGCACGGTGATGACGCTCAACAACATCGGCGTGGTGCTGGCCGAAGAGGGCCGCTACGCCGAGGCGCTGCCGTACTTCGAGCAGGTGCTCGAGTCGCGCCAGGCCACCCTGCAGCCGACCGACGCGAAGACGGCCGATGCATACGCGAACGTGGGCATGCTGCTGGTCGAGCTCGAGCGCTACCCAGAGGCGCAGGCGCGCTTCGAGGCCGCGCGGGGCATTCTGCAGGGCTACCCGTTGGATCATTTCAGCCAGGCCGAGCCGCTGCTCGGGCAGGCGAAGGTCTTCGTCGCGCGCGGCGAGGCGGCGAAAGCGGTGCCGCTGATCGCGCAGGTCGAGCGGCTGTGCGAGGGCAAGTCGGGGTTCCGCTTCGACTACACCCGGGCGCGGGCCGCCTTCGTGATGGGCACCGCGCTGGGGGCGGACCCGAAGAAGGCGGCGCAGGCGACCGCGCTGGCTCTGGCGGCGCGCGCCGCGTTCGAGAGCTTCGGGGCCGAGCGCTTCAAGCGCGATCTGACCGAGGTCGACGCGTGGCTCGCGAAGCACGGGAAGAAGGCTGTGCTTCCTTGACAGGGCCGGCCGGTGGGGCGAGCGTCGAGGCACAGCCCGATGGCGGTGGAGTCCGCCGACACCCGCGGTGAGCAGCAGCCGCCAATGACTCCTACGACGACCCGCATGGGCGCCGTAGGAGCTCTCGTGAACTCTCCGGCGCAGAAACAGGAGCAGCGCACGTGAGCCTTCTCGACCGACTTCAGCTTCCCTCCCGACCCCAGGTGGTGACGCTGGGGCAGTGGCTCGTGCTCGGCTCGCTGGTGGGGGTGCTGTGCGGGGCGGCGTCGGCGCTGTTCCTCTGGCTGCTCGAGCGGGCCACCACGTTTCGCGGCGACCACCCGGTGATCATCTTCGCGCTGCCGGTCGCGGGCCTGGTCATCGGCGGGGTCTACGAGCGGTTCGGCAGGTCGATCAGCGCGGGCAACAACCTGGTCATCGACACCCTGCACGACGACGGCCCCGAGCTGCCGCTGCGCATGGCGCCGATGGTGCTGTTGGGCACGGTGCTGACCCACCTCTTCGGCGGCAGCGCCGGCCGCGAAGGCACCGCGGTGCAGATGGGGGCGAGCCTCACCGACTGGCTGTCGCACCGCCTGCGCGTGGGCAAGGAGCAGCGTCGCCGGCTGCTCGCTGCCGGAGTCGCGGGCGGCTTCGGCTCGGTGTTCGGCACGCCGGTGGCGGGCGCGGTGTTCGGGCTCGAGTTCGTCACCCTGGGCCGCATCGAGTACGGCGCGCTGGTGCCGGCGCTGGTGGCGGCGGTGGTGGGCGACCTGACCACGCGGGCGCTGGGCGCGGTGCACACGGTCTACCCGGCCGTGGCCGAGCTGCCGCTGTCGCCGCTGCTGCTGCTCAAGTGGGTGGTGTTCGCGGCGGCGGTCGCGGCGGTGACCACGGTGTTCATCGAGCTGACCCACACGCTGAAGCGGCGCGGCGAAGCGCACGTTCGCCGGCTGCCGGTGCGCATGTTCATCGGCGGCGTGGTGGTGGTCGCGCTGTGGCAACTGGTCGGCACCACCGACTACCTGGGCCTGGGCGTGCCGACCATCGTGCGCGCGTTTCACGACCCCACCCTTCCCCAGACGGCGTTCGCGCTGAAGCTGGTCTTCACCGCGGTCACGCTGGGGGCGGGGTTCGTGGGCGGTGAGGTGACGCCGCTGTTCTTCATCGGCGCGGCGCTGGGCAGCACGCTCGGCCGCGCGCTGGGCATACCCCTCGAGCTCGCCGCCGGGGTGGGCCTCGCCGCCACCTTCGCGGCGGCGTCGAACACTCCGCTGGCGCTCTCGATCATGGGCGCCGAGCTGCTCGGGGTGGCGGCGCTGCCGCACCTCGCGGTGGTGTGCGTGCTCGCGTACCTGTTCACCGGTCACCGCAGCATCTACCCCGCGCAGCGGCTGCTGGTCGGCAAGGGCGGGCGCCGACTCGAGACGCCGCAGCGGCTGCGAGACGTGGGGGCGAAGAGCGACGAGAAGCAGTCACCTTGAGCGGAGCAGCCCGTCGACGACCGGGCACGGGCACCGGCACGCCTCACCGCCACGTGCCTCGTGGGACGTTCACGGTGTCGGTCTCATGATTCCTACGGGCCGGTCGGCACCGCGATGTTCAGGCTGCTAACCGGCAGCTCATTGCCGGCGGCGGGGGTGGTGATGTTCGGCGCGTCGACGGTGGCGGTGGTGCGCTGCACCACGACTCCCGCGGCGCCCGAGCCCTGGGTGATGGTGCCGAGCTGAAAGCTCACCCCGGCCGCGCCGGTGTCGACCAGCAGCTGGGCGCGCGCGTTCGACTCGACCGTCACCGATCTCATCGACAGCTCGCCGGTGCCCTCGAAGACGCCCACGCCGTCACCGACCATGGCGGTGACGCCGGGCGTGGCGGTGAGGGCCGGGGCCAGCTGGGTGTCGGCGATGCGGCCGCCCTGCACCCGAATGCCGGTCGAGGCGCGGGCGCCGAGCGCGGCGATGGCGTTGTGCTGCAGCGTGCAGCCGTCGAGGGTCAGCTTGGGGGTGGCGGCGGTGCCGACCAGGCCCTGCGCCCAGATGCCGCGGCCGAGGTTGTCTTTCACGGTGACCTGGGTGAGCGCGGTGCTGGTGCCCGAGGCGCCGTCGACGAGCAGGCCGAGCTCGTGGTTCGAGTCGATGAGCGTGCCCTCCATCGAGAGCGCCGCGCCGTGGCTGGCCACCACGCCGTAGCCGCCGCCCAGGCTCTGCGAGTCGCTCTCGGCGAAGCGCCCCTGCTTCACCGTCACGTTGGTGCCGCGCGCCCACAGACCGACCTTGCTGCCGGTGACCTCGACGTCGGTGAGCGTCGAGGTAGGGTCGGTGTGACAGTCTTCTTCGCACCAGGCCACGATGCCCACCCCGGCGGCGCGGTCGATCTTCACGTTGGCCAGCGTGGCGTGACCGTCGATGCGCACCGCGACGCCGGCGGCCGAGCTGATGGTGACGCCCGAGAGGCTGGCGCCGCCGCTCAGCCGCACCACCGGGTCGGTGCCGCTCGACTGCAGCTCGACCGCAGCGCCCATCTGAGAGGTGAGGTGCACTCCGGCCGGTACGGTGAGCGCCTGGCGGGTCGAGCCGGTGGGCGCCACCACGCAGTCGCCCGACGCGGCGCGCGAGAGCGCGTCTGACAGCTCGGTCGCCCCGGAGCCTGGCGCATACGTCTTGCTGCAGGTGACTCCGTTGGGCAGCTGGAGCTGCGCCGGGCCGCAGGCGCCCGCCAGCAAAAACACAACGAATGCGATGGCTTGGCGATTGGGGCGCATGCGGATACCGGGGGGAATACCCACGACGAGACTTTTTGTGCAACCGCGGCCCCGAGCCGACGTCGCGCGGGCATGAACACCTCCACCGCCCGCCGCACCCGCCTCGAGCCGTCGACCCCGCCCCCGCTCGCGCAGTCTTCCGCGCAGCGGGCGCGGGCGCGCTGGCTGACCTCGAGCCCCGAGCGGGTCAACGCGGTGGTGGCGACCCTGTTCTCGCGCTACCGCCGCCCGGTGCAGGCGCGGCTCGAGCAGCTGGGCCTCAACAGGGCCGACGCCGAAGAGCTGTGCGCCGAGGTCTTCGTGGTCGCGATGCGCAGGCTGCCCGAGTACGAGGGCACCTCGACGCTGTCGACGTGGCTGTTCGGCATCGCGCGCAAGGTGGCGTCAGACCACCGCCGCTCGGCGCGGGCGCGGTGCGAGACGCTGGTCGACGAGCTGCCCGAGAGCGAGACGTTCGAGTCTCCCGAGCAGGCGGTCGAGGCGAAGCTGCGCGCGCAGCTGGTGCGCACCGGGGTCGACGCGCTCAAGCCCAAGCAGCGTGCGGTGGTGCTCGAGTTCAGCCTGCGCGAGCGGCCGATGGAAGAGGTGGCCAGGGGGCAGCGGGTGCCGCTGCACACCGCCTACGCGCGGCTCTACGCGGGGCACGCGGCGCTCAAGCAGCTGGGCGCCGAGCCGTTCTTCGAGAGCTGAAAACCGGGGCGCTGCTGCTACGGTCGGGCGCGTGAACGAAAGCGACCCGGCGCCGGGCCTCGAGCTGTTGAACGCCGCGTTCCGCGACTTCATCCCCCACAACAAGGTGCTCGGCTTCGAGATCATCGAGGCCTCGTTCGACCCGCCGTACGTGATCGCGCGCCTGCCGTACGACGAGCGGCTGGTGGGCCACCCCGACAGCGGCCTGCTGCACGGCGGAGTGGTGACCACCCTGCTCGACGCGGCGGGCGGCGCGGCGGTCTACACCCGGCTGAACAGCCCGCAGTCGATCGCCACGCTCGACCTGCGCATCGACTACCTGAAGCCCGCGGCCGGGCGCCTGGCGGTGTCGTCGCGCGCCGAGTGCATCAAGTGCACGCGCAACGTGGCGTTCGTGCGCATGACCGCCTACCAAGAAGATCTCACCGACCCGATCGCGATGGGCGCGGCGACGTACATGATCGGCACGCCGGGCCAGGCGGTGACCCAGGGGTTCCTGCTTTGACCATCGTCGAGCAGGTGGCGCGGGCGCGGCAGACCGGCGACTGGAACAGCCTGATCGCCTCGGTGCCGTACGCGAAGTTTCTCGGGGTGACGCTGGAAGAGCGTGACGGCACCCTGCTCGGCCGCATGAAGTTCTCGGACCAGCTGGTGGGCAACCCCCACCTGCCCGCGCTGCACGGCGGCACCCTGGGCGCGCTGCTCGAGCTGGCCGCGCAGTTCGAGCTGATGTACCGCGCGCAGACGCTGGTGCTCCCCAAGACGGTGACGCTGACCATCGATTACCTGCGCTCGGGCAGGGCGCAAGACACCTTCGTGCGCGCCAAGACGGTGCGGCAGGGGCGGCGGGTGGCGACGGTGCACACCTGGGCCTGGCAGGAAGACGAGCACCAGCCGGTGGCGCAGGCCACCGTGAAGCAGCTGATCATCTCAGAGGCGCCATGAACCAGCCGCGCGCGGAGCAGGCAGAGCCGGTACGTACTTCAGACCCGCTGCGCAAGAGCGTGGTGAAGCTGTTCACCGTCACCCGCAAGCCGAACCACTACGAGCCCTGGTCGCACGGCTACCAGCACGCGTCGGGCGGGTCGGGCTGCATCATCGACGGGCAGCGCATTCTCACCAACGCGCACGTGGTGACGAACGCGGTGTTCATTCAGGCGCTGAAGAACGGCGACGTGAAGAAGTACGTGGCCAAGGTCGAGCACGTGAGCCACGACGAAGAGCTGGCGGTGCTCACCGTCGACGACCCGAGCTTCTTCGAAGACACGCTGCCGGTGAGCTGGGGCGGGCTGCCCACCCGGCAAGACCGCGTGCACGTGTACGGTTTTCCCATCGGCGGCAACGAGCTGAGCATCACCGCGGGGGTGATCTCGCGCGTCGAGGTGATCTCGTACACCCACTCGCGGCGGTGGCTGCTGGCGCTGCAGACCGACGCGGCGATCAACCCCGGCAACAGCGGCGGGCCGGTGTTCAACGACGGCAAGCTGGTGGGGGTGGCGTTTCAGAGCCACGAGCGCACCACCGCGCAGAGCACCGGCTACGTGGTGCCGATGCCGGTGATCGAGCACTTTCGCCGCGAGGTCGAGGTGGGCGAGTGCCTGGGCGTGCCGGCGCTGGGCGTGAACTGGCAGAAGATCGAGAGCGAAGCGCTGCGCGAGCACGCGCGGCTCAAGCCCGGGCAGAGCGGCGTGCTGATCTCGCGGGTGATGTACGGCGGCTCGGCGGCGGGGGTGATTCGCGAGGGCGACGTGCTGCTCTCGGTGTCGGGCACGAGGCTCGAGCAGGACGGGACGATCATTCTGCGCGGCGAAGACCGGGTCGACTTCTCGCACCTGGTGAGCCAGCGCCGCATCGGCGAGTCGCTGACCTGCGAGATCTTGCGGGGCGGCAAGAAGCTGAAGGTGAAGCTGAAGATGCGCGGGCCGTCGTCGCTGGTGCCGCTGCCCCGCCCCGAGCGCCAGCCGACCTACTTCGTGTTCGCCGGGCTGATGTTCGTACCGCTCACCGCTGAGTACCTCGCCTCGTGGGAGTGGAAGGACGTCGACGTGCGCTTTCAGCACCTCTACCGCGACGGGCTGCAGACCCCGCAGCGCCGCGAGGTGGTGGTGGTCTCGCACGTGCTCGCGCACGCCGCGAACCAGGGGTACCACGACATTCGCGGGGCGATCGTCGAGCGGGTCAACGGCAAGCCGATTCGCGAGATGAGCGACGTGGTGCGCGCGGTGAAGAAGCCCAAGGGCAAGCTGCACGTCATCGAGTTCGACAACGCGCTCTACACCTTCGGCTCTCACGTGGCGCTCAAGGCCTCGGAGATCGCCCGGGCCACGCGCGAGGTGCTCTCGACCTACGGCGTGACCAAAGACCGCTCGGCAGACCTCGAGAACCTCTGAGCCCCTCGAGGCACGGGTGATGCACCGCTTCGCAAGCGTGACCTCGCGCTCATCATCTTCGGTGGTTCGGCGCGGCGCGAAGTCGGCTTTCGCTACACCTGCGCCGAAAAAGGAAGACGTGACGTGATGGACCCGCAACAGAACGAACAACCCGTAGAGCCCCAGCGGCCGCGCATCGAAACTCCCAAGTCGAAAGACCCGGTCTGCGGCATGGAGGTCGAAGGCGGCCGTGCCAAGGGCGGCAGCTCGTCTTTCGGAGGCCAGAGCTACGACTTCTGCAGCGACGAGTGCCGGCAGAAGTTCGAAGACAACCCGGGCGCATACACCGCGCCGCATTGAGACGCGCACCGTGGGGCGAGATGGCGCGGGCACAGCGGCCAGGTGCGCATGTCGAGGTGGGGGCACAGCCGATGCAGCCCGAGAGCATCATGCAAACTCAGACCCTCGAGACCTCTCAAGGTGAGCTCATCGCGTTGGAAAAAGCGTTTTGGGCCGCCATTCAGCGTCAAGACACCGCGGCGGCGGTTCGCCTCACCGGCTTTCCCACCGTGATCAGCGGGCCACAGGGCGTCGCGGCCATCGACCAGCCCGCCTTCGAGAAGATGATGAAGTCGTCGACGAAGATTCGCTCGTTCGAGATGAGCGACTTCGTGGTGAAGTTCTACTCGCGCGAGGTCGCGGTGGTGGCGTACCGCGCCGAGCAAGAGGTCACCGTCGACGGTGAAGACGTGGGCATGTCGTGCGCCGAGTCTTCGACCTGGATGCAGCAGGACGGCGAGTGGAAGTGCATCGCGCACTCCGAGGCGATCATCGGCGACCCGTACGGCCGCGATCGGGTCGACGCGCCGTCGGTGCACTGAACGACCGTTCAACCACGGGTTGGATCCGTTGGAAGATGCGGGTAGAGGTGGCTCCCTCAAAAGGGGAGTCACCATGTCGAAGGACAGTGTTCGGAAGTCGTTCGGGCCGGCGGGCACGCCCATCACGTTCGAGAAGGCCGAGAAGATTCTGGCCGAGGCCGGTCGCATCAGTAAGAGCGAAGAGGCCGAGCTGCACCAGCAGGTGAAGGCGCGTGAGAGCGACCTCGACCCGCGCGCGGTCAGCCTGTTTCAGGACGTGCTCGAGCAGCTGCCCGAGCTGCGGCAGGACACCACCCTGCAGAACGGCCGCGTCGAGCCCGAGTACAAGTCGCTGGTCGCCGAAGCGAAGGCGCGGCTGGTGCCGGGCCAGGCCACCCGCTCGTACGGCGGCAACCCGGTGCCCGAGACGCTCAAGACATTTCTCGCCGAGCAGCTCGCGCAGGGCGTGATCGTCTACGACGTGCGCCAGCTCGATAGCGACCCCTTCTACAACTACAACCACGACGACCTGGGGCCCAACGGGCTGCAGACCACCGGCGTGTACAGCCCGTACGCCCAGGAGCAAGACGCCTACGGCTCGCTGTCGTTCGAGCACACCGAGCTCACCCCCCAGAAGCTCGAGGCCGAGCGCACCACGGTGCAGACGTACAACGTGCTCGACACCACCCAGGGCCACAACGGCTTCACCGAAGAGGGCGGCAAGGGCCGGGCGATCTTGAAGCAGGTCACGGCGGTGGGCTCGGCGCGCATTCAGAACAGCTACGACAACGCCTACTGGCCCGACGAGTACGGCCGAACTCCGGGCGGGCAGAAGTGGGCGGGCAACTTCGCCATTCTGGCCGACGGCTCGGTGCACGCGGTGCCCGCGTCGCGGCGCTCTTCGGGCGACCAGATGATTCTCACCACCGCTTCGCTCGGGCGGGGCAAGCTCGAGCTGTTCAACGGCCACCTCTTCACCGACGACACCGGCACGGTGACCTACGTGGGCAAGTCGGGCCGCCTGAAGGACTTCAAGACCGTCGACGCCATCGAGCTGCTCAAGGCCGCCGGGTTCAAGGTGAGAGAGGGCCTCACCGTCACGCAGGAGTGAGCAGCCGCTCGAACTGCTCGGCGATCTTCGCGGCGTCGAAGCGTGACGCCGCGCGCACCGCCGCCGAGCACCAGGCCTCGCGCTCGGGCGCGCTGAGCAGGGCCAGCTCGAGCAGCGCCGCCACCCACGCGGCCGGGTCGTGCTTCGGCAGCAGCCGCCCGCTCGAGCCCGGCTCGAGGGTCTCGGGCAGGCCGCCGACCTGACTGGCCAGCACCGGCACTCCGCACGCCTGGGCCTCGACCGAGACCCGCCCGAACGGCTCGCGCCACTGCGACGGCACCGCGAGCACGTCGAGCGCCGGGTAGACGCGCTGCACGTCGTCGGCCCAGGGAAGAAAGCGATGGCGCGCCAGGTGCCGCGGCTCGAGCAACGCTCGAATGGGCGCCTGCTCACGCGCGTCGCCGACCCACACCGCCTGCAGCCGCGGCTCTTTGGCCATCGCCTGGTTCAGCACTCCGGCCAGAAACGGAGCGCCCTTCGCCGCCGACATCGCCCCGGTGAAGCCCACCAGCACGTCAGAGTCGGCGATGCCGAGCGCTCTGCGCACCGTGGCGCGCTGCACGGCGCAGCGCACGAAGCGGTCGAGGGCGATGGGGTTGTAGAGCAGCGGCACCTTCTCTTGGGGCAGGCCTTGCGCGAGCAGGTCGCCCTGCATGTCTTTGGAGACCGCCACCAGCGCGCGGAAGAAGCGCGGCAGCACCCGGCGGGTGACGACGTTGAGCGGCGAGTTCAAGTGGCGGAAGAGCGCCACCTTGCAGCGCAGCGCGCTGCCCAGCACCGAGATGGGGAAGTACTCGTGCCCGAACGCGCCGATGACCCAGTGCGGGCGAAACCGGGCGAGGTGCCGGTAGAGCCCCCACCAGCCGCGCAGGTCGAGCGCGTTGCGGAAGGTGGCGGTGCACGGCGCGATGCCGGCCTGGGTCAGCGCGCGGTCGAGAAAGCCGTCGCGCTGCACCACCGCCCCCACCTGGTGCCCGCGGCGGTGCATCGCGGTGGCGAGCGCGAGCAGGTGCTGCTCGGTGCCGCGCGCTCCGCGGCTGGTGCCGACGAAGGTCAGCCGCATGTGGAGCCTGCTGTGATGTGCATGCCGCCCCCAGGCGCACGCGACGGGCGTGCGGGCGAAGCTTGGGCGAAGTGTGCCCCAGGCGTCCAGCGTCGGGAGCGCGGTGTGGCGCGCAACGCTTGCGCGCGGCCCCGAGCCGCACCAACCCTGCCATCGCTCGCCGAAGGCTCGAGCGGTACCTGCTCCATCGTCGCGAGCCACCCAGCGTGCGGCAGAAGCATGGAGTATGCGGCGCTCGAGTCTTCGTTGGGGCGACGTCAGGGTTCGCCAGGCTCACCCTGCCCGCCTCTCGTGTCTGGGCCGACCCTCTTCAAGCTCAGCGGCCGCCGAAGGGCTGGTCGCGGCCCTTGGTGGGCAGCGGCGAGGGGCGGCCGCTCAAGAAGGTGTCGACCTGGCGGGCGAGCTCGCGGCCCTCGCTGATCGCCCAGACGATGAGCGAGGCGCCGCGTCGGGCGTCGCCGCCGCAGTAGACGCCCGGCACGCTGGTCTGGAATTTCGCGTCGGTCTTCACGTTGCCGCGCGCGTCGAGCTCGACGCCCAGCTGGGCGGTGAGCGCCTCGGTGTGCGGCCCGGTGAAGCCCATCGCCTGGATCAGCAGGTCGACCGGCACCCGCTCTTCGACGCCGGCCTCATCGGTCCACACGAGCGCCTCGAGCACGCCCTGCTGCCCTTCGAGTCGCGCGGTGCGCCGAGAGAACCTGCGCTCGCCGCCCTCTTCCTGGCTCGACGAGGTGCGGAAGATCATCGGCCACTGGGGCCACGGGTTGGTCTCGGCGCGCGCTTCGGGGGGCGCGGGCAGCAGCTCGGCCTGGGTCACGCTCACCGCCCCCTGCCGCAGCGCGGTGCCCAGGCAGTCGGACCCGGTGTCTCCACCGCCCAGAATGACCACCCGGCGGCGGTCGGCCGAGAGGGCCGGCTCGGTGCCCCTGCGCACCGCGGTGTTCTGCGACTCGAGAAAGTCCATCGCCTGAACCACGCCGCGCAGCTGGGCGCCGGGCACCTCGAGCTCGCGGGCCCGGCGCGCGCCGATCGCCAGCACCAGCGCGTCGTGGTCGTCGAACAGCGCGTCCCAGCTCAACGAGCCGCCCACGTCGACCCCGGTGCGGAAGACGACGCCTTCGGCCTCGAGCACCCTCACCCGCCGATCGATCACCTGCTTCTCGAGCTTGAAGTCGGGAATGCCGTAGCGCAGCAGCCCACCCACCGCATCGGCGCGCTCGATGACCGTGACCGCGTGGCCGCGGCGGTTGAGCTGCGCCGCGGCGGCGAGCCCCGCCGGCCCGCTGCCCACCACCGCCACCCGCTTGCCGGTGCGCTGGGCGGGGGCCCTGGGCTGCACCCAGCCTTCGGCGAACGCGCGCTCGATGATCTCCTTCTCGATCGCCTCGATGGTGACCGGCTCTTGATTCACCGCCAGCACGCAGGCCGCCTCACACGGCGCCGGGCACAGCCGCCCGGTGAACTCGGGAAAGTCGTTGGTCGAGGCCAGCACCTGGTACGCGCGGCGGTGGTCGCCGCGGTACAGCGCCGCGTTGAAGTCGGGGATCACGTTACCCAGCGGGCAGCCCTGGTGGCAGAACGGCACCCCGCAGCCCATGCAGCGGCCCGCCTGGCGGTGCGCCGAGTCGGGGTGCAGGGGCAGCGGCACCTCGCGAAAGTCGCGCAGGCGCTCTCTCACCGGGCGGTCGTCGGCGTCTTCGCGCTGCCACTCGAGAAAACCGGTCGGCTTGCTCATGCGCCCTCCTGGGTGCCGGTGGCCAGGAGCCGGGGTTTTCGCTTCGCGCGCTCTTCGAGCACGCGCTGGTAGTCGGTGGGCATCACCTTGACGAAGCCCGAGCGGGCCTTTTCCCAATCGTCGAGCAGCCGCTTGGCCAGCACGCTGCGGGTGAGCCGCAGGTGGCGCTCGATGAGCTCGTGCACCAGGGCGAGATCATCGCGCTCCCACACCGCCGAGAGCTTCACCATCTCGGTGTTGCAGTGCCGCGCGAACGCGCCGCTGCGGTCGAGCACGTAGGCCACGCCGCCGCTCATGCCCGCGGCGAAGTTGCGGCCGGTGGGGCCGAGCACCAGCACCACGCCGCCGGTCATGTACTCGCAGCAGTGGTCTCCGACGCCCTCGACCACCGCGGTGGCGCCCGAGTTGCGCACCGCGAAGCGCTCGCCCGCCACGCCCGAGAAGTACGCGTCGCCGCTGGTGGCGCCGTAGAGCACGGTGTTGCCGACGATGACGTTCTCGTCGGCGGTGAGCCGACCGTACGGTGACGGGTAGACGATCACCCGCCCGCCCGAGAGCCCCTTGGCCACGTAGTCGTTGGCCTCGCCCTCGAGCTCGAGGGTGACCCCGTCGACGAGAAACGCGCCGAAGCTCTGGCCCGCCGCGCCGCGCAGCTTCAGGTGCAGCGGCTCGGTGGCCCGCTCGCGCACCCTCTTGCCCGAGAGCATCGCGCCCACCGCGCGGTGCACGTTCGACACCTCGGTCTGGCCCTCGCGCAGATCGAAGTGGTCAGACACGTCTTTCTTCTGCGGCTTGCGACAGCTGCGTGCGCCTGACCCGCGAGGCGCCGCGATCAGCGAGCTGAGATCGAGCCGCTCGGCCTTCCAGTGCTGAACGCCGGTGCGGACCTTGAGCCGCTCGACCTTGCCGACGATCTCTTCGAGCCGGCGCACGCCCAGGCGGGCGAGCCACCGGCGCACGCCCTCGGCGATCAGGGTGAAGAACGCGACCACGTCTTCGGGCCGCCCCTTGAAGTGCATGCGCAGCCGCTCGTCTTGGGTGGCGATGCCGACCGAGCAGGTGTTGAGGTGGCACTTGCGCAACATCACGCAGCCCTGGGTGATGAGCGCCGCGGTGGCCATGCCGAACTCTTCGGCGCCCAGCAGCGCGGCGATGATCACGTCGCGCGAGGTGCGCAGGCCGCCGTCGACCTGCAGCCGCACCCGCTCGCGCAGGCCGTTCATCACCAGCACCTGCTGCGCCTCGGCGAGGCCGAGCTCCCAGGGCAGGCCGGCGTGCTTGATCGACGAGAGCGGCGACGCGCCGGTGCCGCCCTCGTAGCCCGAGATGGTCACCGCGCCCGCGCCGGCCTTGGCGACGCCCGCAGCCACGGTGCCCACCCCGACCTCGGCCACCAGCTTCACGCTCACCCGCGCGGCGGGGTTCACCGCCTGCAGGTCGTAGATGAGCTCGGCGAGATCTTCGATCGAGTAGATGTCGTGGTGCGGCGGCGGAGAGATCAGCGTCACCCCCGGCGTCGACCACCGCACCTTGGCGATGCGCTCGTCGACCTTGTGGCCGGGCAGCTGCCCGCCCTCGCCCGGCTTCGCTCCTTGAGCGATCTTGATCTGCAGCTCGTCGGCCTCGACCAGGTACTGGGTGGTGACTCCGAAGCGCGCCGAGGCCACCTGCTTGATGGCGCTGCGCCGCGAGTCGCCGTTCGGGTCTTTGAGGTAGCGCCGCGGCTCTTCGCCGCCCTCGCCGCTGTTCGAGCGCGCGCCCAGCCGGTTCATGGCGATGGCCATCGTCTCGTGGGCCTCGGCCGAGATCGAGCCGAAGCTCATCGCGCCGCTGACGAAGCGCTTGACGATCTCGCTGGCGGGCTCGACCTCTGCGAGCGGCACCGCCACCGCGTCTTCGCGAATCTCGAGCAGGCCGCGCAGCAGCGCCGGGCCCCGGGCCTCGGCATCGGCGAGCTGCTCGTACTGCTCGAACTGCGCGGGGTCGAAAGCCCGCGACGCCGCCTGCAGGCGCGCGATGGTGCCGGGGTTCCACAGGTGCAGCTCTCCGCGGCGGCGCCACTGGTAGACGCCGCCGGTCACCGCGAGCCCCGACTCGAGGTCGACCTCGGCCGAGAACCCGCGGGCGTGGCGCTCGCGCACCTCGCGATCGAGCTCGGCAAGGCCCACCCCGCCCAGCCGCGACGGAGTGCCCCCGAAGTGGCGGTCGATCATCGCGCGGTCGAGCCCCACCGCCTCGAAGATCTGCGCGCCGCGGTACGACTGCACCGTCGAGATGCCCATCTTCGACATCACCTTGAGCAGGCCCTCGTTGATGGCGTGCACGAAGTTCTTTTCGGCATCGGGCACCCGCGGCAGCGCCTCGAGCGCGAGCCAGGGGTTCACCGCCGCGGCCCCGTAGCCGATGAGCAGCGCGAAGTGGTGCACCTCGCGGGCCTCGCCGGTCTCGACGAGCAGGCCGGTGTGGCGGCGAATGCCGTCGCGCACCAGCCGCTGGTGCACCGCGCTCAGGCCCAGCAGCGCGGGAATCGGCAGCTGGGTGTCGCTGACCCCGCGGTCAGAGAGCACCAGCAGGTCGGCGCCCTCTTCGACCGCCTGGGCGGCGGCGTCGCACAGCTTCTCGACCGCGGCCTCGAGCGAGGCGTCGGCGCCGTAGAGGGTCGAGAGCACCAGCGGCTCGAACACGCCCAGGTCGTGCATCGCCTTGACCCGCGCGGTCTCGGCGTTGGTGAGAATCGGGCCGGGCAGCGCCAGGCGGTGGCACTGCTCGGGCGTCTCTTCGAGCGTGTTGCCGTCGGGGCCGATCGAGGTGGCCAGCGACATCACCAGCGACTCGCGCACCGGGTCGATGGGCGGGTTGGTGACCTGGGCGAACAGCTGGTGGAAGTAGTCGAACAGCGAGGGCGCGCGCTCGCTCAAGACCGCCAGCGGCGCGTCGTTGCCCATCGAGCCGGTGGCCTCTTTGCCGGTCTCGGCCATCGGCTGGAGCAGCAGCTCGAAGTCTTCGTCGGTGTAGCCGAAGGCGCGGGTGAGGCGCTGCAGCGCGTCGGGGGCGGGCGCCGCGGGCGGAGGGGCCTCGGGCAGCTCGTCGAAGGTGAAGACGTTGCGGTCGAGCCACTTGCGATACGGCCAGCGCCCGGCGATCTCGTTCTTCACCTCGGCGTCTTCGAGAATGCGGCCTTCGATGGTGTCGACGAGGAACATGCGGCCCGGCTGCAGGCGGCCGCGGCGCTTGATCAGCTCGGGCGCGACGTCGAGCACGCCGGTCTCGGAGGCGAGAATGACGCGGTCGTCGTGGGTGACGACCCAGCGCGCGGGGCGCAGGCCGTTGCGGTCGAGGGTGGCGCCGACCATCGCGCCGTCGCAGAAGGCGATGGCGGCGGGCCCGTCCCACGGCTCCATCAGCGAGCTCGAGAACTCGTAGAAGGCCTTTCTCGCGTCGTCCATGTCGGGGTGCGAGTCCCACGCCTCGGGGATCATCATCATCATCGCGTGCGGCAGCGAGCGGCCCGAGAGCACCAGCAGCTCGAGCATGTTGTCGAACTGCGCCGAGTCGCTCTTGCCGGGCACGATGATGGGGTTGAGCGTGTCGAGGGGCACGCCGAACTTCGACGACTGCAACAGGCCGCGGCGAGAGTGCATCCAGTTGCGGTTGCCCTGCACGGTGTTGATCTCGCCGTTGTGGGCGATGAAGCGAAACGGCTGGGCGAGGTCCCACGTCGGCGAGGTGTTGGTCGAGAAGCGCGAGTGCACCAGCGCGATGGCGCTCACCATGTCGGGGTCGGTGAGGTCGGGGTAGAAGCGCGGCAGCTGCTCGGGCAGCAGCAGGCCCTTGTAGACGATGGTCTCGGCCGAGCAGCTGGCGATGTGAAAGCGGCCCGACGGGTCGAGCTTCTGCTCGCGCACCCGGTTCTCGGCCAGCTTGCGAATGACGTAGAGCTTTCGCTCGAAGGCGCTGGGCACCATGCGGCGGCGGCCGACGTAGAGCTGGCGCATCACCGGCAGCACCGAGCGCGCCAGGGGGCCGGTGTGCGCGGTGTCGGTGGGCACGTCGCGCCAGCCCAAGACCACCTGGCCCTGCTCGCGCACCGCCTCTTCGAGGGCGTGCTCGCAGGCGGTGCGCGCGCCCGGCTCGGTGGGCAGAAAGACCTGCGCGATGCCGTAGCAGCGGCGGCGCGGCATGGGGAAGCCGCGGGCCAGGCCCTCGCGCTTGAAGAAGCGGTGGGGCAGCTGGAGCAGAATGCCGGCTCCGTCGCCGGTGAGCGGGTCGGCGCCGGTCGCCGCACGGTGCTTCAGCCGGTACAGCACCTCGAGCGCCTGCTCGACGATGCCGCGCGATTTCTCTCCGCGGATGTTGCAGACGAAGCCCATGCCGCAGGCGTCGCGCTCGGTGGAGGGGTCGTAGAGGGTCATCGATGACGCAGTGTGCCACAAAGAATGGCGCGGTGCGTCAAGGTGGGTGTGGCTTCTACTGCGCGGGGCAGTCGCCGACCGTGACGCCGGCGTCGGCGTGGGCGGGCGGGCGACGTGCGCATCTCGCGCCATCACCTTACGCCGAGCCCACCTGCCCGGCCTGCGGCGGGTGAACCGGCTTCAAGGGGTAGCCCGGCCCGTCACATCGCCACGCGAAAGCGCTGGCGGCCAAACGTGCCCGGGCGGGCCTCGAAGTGTCCGGCGAGGTGCGCGCCGCACCCGGGGCACGCGCCGCCCTCGGTGAGCCGGTAGTCGAGCAGCTGGTACCAGTCGCGCACCATCAGGGTCTCGCCACACGACGCGCAGCAGGTGGTGTCGCCTTCGACGTCGTGCACGTTGCCGACGTAGACGTGCTTGAGGCCCGCCGAGAGCGCCTGTCGCCGCGCGCGCCGAAGCGTCGCGGCCGGGGTCGCCGGCACGTCGCGCATCTTGAAGTCGGGGTGAAAGCCCGAGAAGTGCAGCGGCACGGTGGGGCCGAGCTTCTCGACCATCCACCGTGAGAGCTGGTCGATCTCACCCTCGCTGTCGTTGTGACCGGGGATCAGCAGCGTCGTCACCTCGACCCAGCACTTCGTCTCTCTCACCAGGTACTCGAGCGTCTCGAGCACCGGCTGCAGGCGCGCGAAGGTGATCTTCTCGTAGAAGCCCTCGGTGAAGGCCTTCAAGTCGACGTTCGCGGCGTCCATCTTGGCGAACAGCTCGGCGCGCGGCGCGGCGTGCACGTAGCCCGCGGTCACCGCCACCGTCTTCACGCCCTCGGCGTGGCAGGCGTCGGCCACGTCCATCGCGTACTCGGCGAAGATGACCGGGTCATTGTAGGTGAAGGCCACGCTCTTCGCGCGCAGCTGCTTCGCGCGCTCGGCGATGGCGCGCGGCGTCGCCTGGTCGGCGAGCTTGTCGTGCTCCTTCGCCTTCGAGATGTCCCAGTTCTGGCAGAAGCGGCACCCTAAGTTGCAGCCCGCGGTGCCGAACGAGAGCACGCTGCTGCCCGGGTAGAAGTGGGCCAGCGGTTTCTTCTCGATGGGGTCGAGCGCGAAGCCCGAGCTCTTCCCATAGGTGGTGAGCTGCATCGCGTCACCCTCGCGCGCGCGCACGAAGCAGAACCCGCGCTGGCCCTCGTGCAGGCGGCAGTCGCGCGGGCACAGGTCGCACTGCAGCCGCCCGTCGTCGAGCAGGTGCCACCACCTCGCGGGCGGGCTCATGCGTGCTCCGCGAACGCTTCGGCGGTGAAGCGGTGCACCCGGGTGCCGGCGTGCCAGCCGTCGGGGTCGAGCCCGGCCTTGTGCTTCAGGTGCTTCACGAACAGCCGCGGGTCGGGGAGCTTGTGCCACATCTCGGGGATGAACAGGCCCCGGTGGTGGCCCCACTGGAGCTGCAGCCCGTCGACGCCGGGGCGCAGCTTGCGCAAGAGCTCGTCTTCGGTCGCCACCTCGACCTTCTCGAGCGGAGACAAGAGGCTCACCTCGAGGCGGGTGCGGCCCAGCTCGTCGGCGGTGAGCGGTTGAAAGCGGGGGTCGTCGAAGGCCGCGGCCTTGGCGTTGTCGACCACGTCGTCGAAGAGTCGGCGGTGCGCCTGCGCGCTGCCCACGCAGCCGCGCAGCTGGCCATCGAGGGTGAGGGTGACGAAGACGGCGCCCTGCTCTTCGAGCCAGTCGGCGCCCGAGGGCATCACCGGCTTCGGCCCACCGAACGCCTCGGAGATCGACGCGCGCGCCAAAGCCAAGAGCACCTCGCCACGGTCCGACCTCACGCCCGGCTCCCTTCGAAGAACGCGAACGCGCCGTAGCCGACCACCCGGTGGTGGTCTCCGCTGGTGTCACCCGAGTTGCGCAGGTCGAGCTGCCGCGCCCGCATGCCGCGGCGCCGGGCCACGTCGAGAAAGCCGCGCAGCCCGGCGTTGCCGCACGCCTGGGCGTCGTCGATGGCGTCGGCGTTCATCTCGACGATCGACTCGGCGGTGCGGGCGTCGAGCTGCTGGGCCCGGTGGTGCGGCAGGTAGTGCGAGAGGTCGGTGCTGATCACCACCTGCGAGCCCTCCCAGACCGCGTCGAGCACGCGCGCCACCTCGGCGCGGTCGGCCTGCCCCACCGCGATGGGTATCAGGGTGAAGTCGGGGAAGACGGTCTGCAGAAACGGCAATTGAACCTCGAGCGAGTGCTCGCGCGCGTGCACTTCGCTCGAGCGCGGCAAACCCAAGGTAAGCGCCAGCGGGTCGATGTCCACCTGGCCCAGCGGCGTGGCCAGCGCGTCGGCCGCCGGCAGCGCGAGCCCGCGAATTCCCACGTAGTGCGCGGGGCCAAGCAGCACCACGCGCGGGCGCGGGGACGCGACGCCGTGGCGCCATTGCGCGTAGGCGCTGGCCGCGATCGGGCCGGAATAGACGTACCCCCGCGTGCGGCACCACCAGCGCCTTGGGCGCCGGGCCGACGAAGTGCACCGAGGCTCGGCGAGCAGGCTGCTCACCGAGGCTTGCAGCTCCGACGGAGCGCGCGGGTAGAAAGAGCCCGCCACGGCTGGAGGACGAACTGTCGTCATGACCGGGTACTTCTATAACCGGTCAGCGCGCCGCACCTTCCGCAACAGACGCTCTCAGTTGCAGGTCACCTGCGACGTGGCGTCGCCGTCGACCACCGGCGCGGTGTACAGCGCGTAGCGGCCACCCGGCTCGGTGGCGTCACGCGCGGCGGGGCAGGTGAAGGTGACCGTGGTAGCTGCGTCGACGGTGGCCCGGCCCAGCGCCGCGTCGAACGTGCACGCGGTGCCGGTGGCCAGCTGCGCGCTCGCCTCGCAGACCCGCACCAGCTGCAGCGGGTCGGCGGCCTTCTTCTTGGTGCAGGTCAGGGTCACGCTCTGGCCGGGCACGCAGGTGCGCACCGGGTTCTCTTTGAAGCCGCAGTCGCGCAGCGCGCCCTGCTGGCCGCGCGTGCACGGCGCGGTGACCATGCCGCCGCTCGAGGGCACCGAGACGTTGAGCGAAGCGAAGTTGTTGCTCGCGGTGCCCGCCCGCACGTCGCAGCGCGGCCGGTCGACGGGGAAGCCCTGCTCGCTGACGAAGTTGGTGGGCTCGAACAGCCGGTTGCCCTGCGCGTCGACCACCGGGGTGCCCTCGCACAGGAAGCCGTCGGGGTTCGACAGGGTGCTGAGCGGGTAGGTCACCGCGGTGCCCTGGGTGCTGGTGATGTCGATCCACTGGCACTCGACTCCGGCGATGTAGTCGTCACCCCACCCCGGCGCGACGCCCTGGTTTGCGCAGCCGAACGGGTGGCTGAGCGGCGTCTGCTCGTTGTTGAAGTAGCGGCTGGTCGACTCGAGGCAGAAGGCGCGCTTCTCGCCGGGCAGCGGGCCGTAGTCGAACTCGGCGTAGTGCGAGAAGTGGTAGTGCTGGTGACAGGGGCTGAACTCGTAGACGTGATGCGCCAGGTACGGCGAGCCCGCCGCCACCGAGCCGCCGATCAGGGGCGCGTTGCCGGTGTTCTTCACGCTCGAGGTGAAGGCGAGCAGGCGGCGCCAGCCGGTGCCCGAGACGCAGCCCTCGGCCACTGCACAGGCGTTGGGCGCGATGTATTTGTAGATGACGCGGTTCTCGGCGAGGTTCGCGCCGATCGGCTGAATGTCGGGCACCCCCGTCTGGGTGAAGGCTCCGTCGCGCACCTGCGCGGCGGCGGCTGCGCTCCAGGGCAGGCGGGCGAAGTGCAGCTGCGTGGTGACGCGGCCGACCGCGCGATCGAGCGCCTGCACGCAGCTCTCTTGCGGCAGCGTGCTCAGGTGGCAGATCTCGTGGCCGGGGGCCTCGACGAGGCAGGTGTGATCATAGAGGCGGGCGATGTTCTCCGAGTCGGCGGTGTTGCGCGGGTAGCCGTCTTCGTCGACGCAGGCGTAGCCGGTGCGCTGCAGCAGGAACTCGGGGTCGAGCGGCAGCTCGTACGGCTCGTCCCACGAGCCGTTGATGTTCGAGAGGTTGGGCTCAGAGGCGGCCACCGAGTCGACGTCGGCGAGAATGGTGGTCGACAGGTCGTAGGTCACCGAGACCACGTCGTGCCCGTTGTAGCTGGTGCGGGTGGGCGAGCCGTGCAGCGTCACCGCCCACTTGTTGGGCTGGGTGATGGGCATCATCTCGCGCGAGCCGCTGGTGCCGTTGCCGGCGTTGTAGAAGAAGTCGCGGTAGATGAGCCGGTAGTAGGTGAACGTCACCTGCGCCCGGGCGCGGTCGAGCCAGAACTGCTGGGGGCGAGCGAGGTAGCCGTTGGCCACCCGGGTGCGCACCGCGGCCGGCAGCTCGTCGAGCGTGACGCCCACGGTGCTGGTCATGGTGACGCGCACCAGCGCGCCGGGGTCTTTCTGCGTCGCGGCCTGCTGCAGCTTCGCGGGCGGCTGCGCGTCCAAAGCATCGAGGGTTCCACAGCCCGACAGCGCGACCACGACCACGACCGACGACCACCACCCCTCGTTCATGCGTGCTCCCCTCTCGAAAGTGAGCCGCGCACCCTATGAGGGCCGCCACGTAGGCCACAAGGTGTAGACCCGGCGCGCTCCACACACGTGCTACGCATCGCGGGCAAATGCTCGAACCGGCGGCGCTGAGGCCGCACTATTCGGACTTCTTGAGCCCCGGCCGGGTGCTGCTGACCGGGCACTCGCACCAGGCGTGGCCGAACGAGGCCCGCCGGGGTCAGCTCGAGGCGTTCGACGACGCGGCGCGTCTGGCCGACGACAAGTGGGGCGCGGCGTTCGCGGCGGCCGACGCGGTGCGGGCCTACGTGGGGCGGGTGCTCGACTGCGCTCCGTCGCAGATCGCGCTGGCGCCCAACACCCACGAGCTGGTCACCCGCTTTCTCTCGGCGTGCGACCTGCGCGCGCGGCCGCACCTGGTCACCACCACCGGCGAGTTCCACTCCATCACCCGCCAGCTGCAGCGCGCGCGGGGCCTGCTCGACGTGACCTGGGTCGACGCGCGCCCGGTCGACACGCTCGCCGCCCGCCTCGACGCGGCGATCACCGACCACACCTCGGCGGTGCTGGTGTCGACGGTGCTGTTCGAGACCAGCGAGCGCGTGCCGCACCTGGCCGACCTGGTGACCCACGCCCGAGCCCGCGGGGCCGAGGTGCTGCTCGACGCGTACCACGCGTTCGGCGCCCTGCCCTTCACGGTGGCCGAGCTGGGCGCGCAAGACGCGTTCATCGTCGGCGGCGGGTACAAGTACGCGCAGTGGGGCGAGGGCAACTGCTTCATGCGGGTGCCGCCGCGCACCTTCGCGCCGGTGCTGACCGGCTGGTTCGCCGGCTTCTCGGGGCTGTCACACCAGCGGGGAGAAGGCGCGGTCGCGTACGGGCCGAGCGGCGCCGAGCAGTTCGCGGGCAGCACCTACGACCCCACCAGCCACTACCGGGCGCGGGCGGTGATTCGCTTCTTCACCCAGCACGGGTTGACCGTGGCGCGGCTGCGCGAGCTGTCGCTCAGGCAGACGGCGCGCATCATCGACCGCCTCGAGGGGCTCGAGCTCGCGACGCCGAGAGAGCCAGAGCGGCGCGGCGGCTTCGTGGCGGTGCGGCTCGACGACGCGGCCCAGGTGGCGAAGCGGCTGCACGAGCAGGGCATCGTGGTCGACCACCGCGGCCCGCTCTTGCGGCTGGGGCCCGCGCCCTACGTCACCGACGCCGAGCTCGACCGGGCGTGCGAGGCGCTCACTTCGGCAGCAGCGGCTTGAGCAGAGGCCACCAGGCGACCCGCGTGAGCCACAGCACCACCGCGAAGGCGGGCACCATCAGCCAGCCCCAGGGCATCGCGCCGCCGCTGGTGGCGGGGCTGCCCTGCGGCTTCATCTGCACCTGCTCGGCGCGGTCCATCTCCGTTCGGGTGAGCCGCGAGAGCGCCTCGATCTCTGAAATCTTCCCCCGGCTCTTCAAGAACGCCACCAACAGCGCGTTGGGGGCCATGCCCAGGTGGTTGGCGAGGTAGCGGTCGAGCGCGCGCTTGAGCTCCGAGATGTCGGCGTAGCGGTCTTTCGGCTTGCGCATCATCGCGCGCCGCACCACCTGCTTGAGCTGCGCCGGCACCCGCGCCGCCACCTTCGACAGCGAGGGGTACTTGCCGGTGCGGATCTTGGCGAACACCTCGCCGGCGTTCGCGCCGGTGAAGGGCTTCATGCCCGAGAGGCACTCGTAGAGCACCACGCCCAGCGAGTAGACGTCGCTGCGCGCGTCGACCGGCTCACCGCCGACCTGCTCGGGGCTCATGTACGTCGGCGTGCCGACAGCCATGCCCGCCTTGGTGAGCTTCTCGAGCTGCTCGTCGAGGGCGATGCCGAAGTCCATCAGCTTCGACTCGCCGGTCTTCGACAGCATCATGTTGGCCGGCTTGATGTCGCGGTGAACGATGCGTGAGAAGTGCGCGTGCTCGAGCGCCGAGGCCATCTGCGCGCCGATCACCGCGGCGACGTCGGGCGGCAGCGGGCCGTCTTTGAGCACCTCCTGGAGCGTGATGCCGTCGACCAGCTCCATCACCATGTAATAGCCGCTGTCCTTCTCGATGAAGTCGTAGAGCGTGACGATGTTCTGGTGGCGAAACCCCGCCAGCGCCATCGCCTCGCGGCGAAAGCGCAGCAGGTTCTCGTCGCTCTTCTTCACCACGTCGGCCGGCAGCTCTTTGATGGCCACGTCGCGGGTGATGAGCTCGTGCGAGGCCTTGTAGACCACGCCCATACCGCCGCGGCCGAGCTCGTCGTTCACCTTGTAAGGACCGATCTTGCGAGGCTTCACGCGTGGCCCGGAAGGTTACCGCGGCGGGTGTAACCCACTAAAAGGTTCTTTCGAGCGGGGCGCTGGAACTGGCGCCCGGTTCGGCTTAAGTGCGCCGCGCCGATGCCCGCGGTCTTCCACGAGTGGCTCAACCTGTTGGTGCGCTGGGTGCACGTGATCGCCGCGATCATGTGGATCGGCGATTCGTTTCTCTTCATGTGGCTCGACAGCCACCTGAGCAAGCCGCGCGAAGGCCGCGACGAGAACGTCACCGGCGAATTGTGGATGACGCACTCGGGCGGCTTCTACGAGGTGATGAAGCGCAAGTCGCTGCGCAAGGGCGAAGCGGTCGGCACCATCTACTGGTTCAAGTGGGAGAGCTACACCACCTTCTTGAGCGGGTTTCTGCTGCTGGCGATCGTCTACTGGCTGGGCGGCGCGGCGATGCTGGTCGACAAGAGCGTGTCGTCGCTCACCGGGGGGCAGGCGGTGCACCTCTCGCTGGGCCTGATTCCCTTCGGGTACCTGGTCTACGAAGGGCTCTGGGCGACGCCGCTGAAGCACAACCAGAAGCTGTTCGGAGTGGTCGGTCTCGGCCTGATCGTGGGTCTGGCGTACGCGCTCACCCACCTGCTCGCGGGCCGCGCAGCGTTTCTGCAGGTCGGGGCGATGCTCGGCTCGATCATGACGATGAACGTGTTCTTCCGCATCATACCCGCGCAGCGGCACATGCTGGCGGCGACGGCGGCGGGCACGCCCGTCGACACCTCGTACGGCCTGCGCGCCAAGGGCCGCTCGATTCAGAACCACTACCTGACCCTGCCGGTGCTGTTCTGCATGCTGTCGAGCCATTTCCCCTCGACCTATGGGCACCCCGAGGCGTGGGCGGTGCTGGGTCTGATGTTCATGGCCGGCGCGGCGCTGAAGTACACCATGAACTTCCGCGGCAAGGCGCACCCGGTCATCGTGGTGGGCGGCGCCATGGCGCTGATGGGTGCGGTGGTGATGACCACCCAGACCGCCGATGCGCTGGCCGGGCTGTCGGCGTACAAAGACCAGCCGCACGTCTCGTTCGCAACGGTGAGCACCATCGTGCAGTCGCGCTGCGTCAGCTGCCACTCGGCGCACCCGGTGAACCCGATGTTCCCCGCGCCGCCCAACGGCATCATGCTCGACACCCCCGAGCAGCTCGAGTCGCTCGCCGACCGGGTGTTCGTGCGCGCGGTGGCCACCAAGACCATGCCGCTGGGCAACCTCACCGGCATGACCGACGACGAGCGCGCCCTGCTCGGAGCGTGGATCGCGCAGGGCAAAGACGTGCACGCCACCGGAGGCTCGGTGGTCGCCGCGGTGGTGCCCGACGCCGGCGCTGCGAACGCCGAGCCCGAGGTCGACAAGTCTCCCGCCGGGCTGGCGCGCCACCGCTACAAGAACGTGTGCCAGGTGTGCCACGGCGAGAAGGGCGACGCCCAGACGCCCAGCGCCGCGGCGTTCGTGGTCAAGCCGCGCAACTTCACCGACGCCGCCTGGCAGAGCGCCACCAGCGACGAGCAGCTTCGCACCATCATCTTGAAGGGCGGCGCCGCGGTCGGGAAGAGCGCGACGATGCCGCCGAATCAAGACCTCGAGGGCAAGCCCGAGGTGGTCGACGCGCTGGTGAAGATCGTCCGCGGCTTCGGGCCTGCTCAGCCCTGAGGCACGCCCGCACCGCCCTGCGAGACCGAGCAGGGTGAGCTTGTCGAACCCTGCGGTCGTTCGCCGGAGGCTCAGGCGCAGATACTCCTTCGTATTGGAGCGCTCGCGCTGCTGCTCGAAGCCTGGAGTATGAGGCGCTGCGGCTTCGGTGTGGCGACGGCAGGGTTCGACGGGCTCACCCTGCTCGGCTTCTCGCGGCCGAAGCTTCGCGCTTCGGGCTCCGCTCGGGGGGAACTCCGAAGTAGAACCCCGGCGTCATGATCGTCAGAGGTCAGCGTGTCCTCACTCCCGAAGGCCTCAAGCCGGCGAGCCTGCACATTCACGACGGGCGGCTCACGCAGGTGAGCGGCGCCGACGACCTACCGCGGGGCGCCGACGTGCTCGACGCGGGCGACGACCTGGTCACCCCCGGCATCGTCGACTCGCACGTGCACATCAACGAGCCGGGCCGCACCGAGTGGGAGGGCTTTCGCACCGCCACCCAGGCGGCGGCGGCGGGCGGCATCACCACCGTGGTCGACATGCCGCTCAACTGCATACCCGCCACGGTGAGCCGCGCGGCCGCTGAAGAAAAGCTCGCGGCGCTCGGGTCGCAGCTGCAGGTCGACGTGGCGTTCTGGGGCGGCGTCATACCCGGCAACGAGAGAGAGCTGGCCGGCCTGGCGCAGTTCGGCGTGCCCGGAGCGAAGTGCTTTCTGTGCCCCTCGGGGGTCGACGAGTTTCCCCACGTGTCGCGCGAAGATCTCGAGGTGGCGCTGCCGATTCTGCGCGACCTGAACCGCACCCTGCTCGTTCACGCCGAGGCGCCCGGCCCGCTGGCCAAAGCCGAGGCGGCGCAGGCCGGTCGCGACCCCAACGCGTACTCGACCTACCTGCACTCGCGGCCGAACGAAGCCGAAGACGAAGCGATCGCGATGATCATCGAGCTGTGCAAGAAGCACCGCGCGCGCGCCCACATCGTGCACCTCTCGTCGGCGAGCGCGATACCCCTGCTCGCCAAGGCGCAGGCCGAGGGCGTGCGCATCAGCGCCGAGACCTGCCTGCACTACCTGGCCTTCACCGCCGAAGAGATCGCCGCGGGCGCGACCCACTTCAAGTGCTCTCCCCCAATTCGCGAGGCGAGCAACCGCGAGCGGCTGTGGCAGGGGCTCGAGGCCGGCACCTTGAGCATGGTGGTGAGCGACCACTCGCCGTGCAATCCCGCGCTCAAGGCCGGCGACTTCATGCACGCCTGGGGCGGCATCTCGTCGCTGCAGCTGGGGCTGAGCGTGCTGTACACCCTGGCCACCGAGCGCGGCATACCCCTCGAGCAGATCTGGAAGTGGAACTCGCAGAACACCGCCGAGCTGGCCGGCCTGGGCCAGCGCAAGGGCCGGCTCGCGAAGGGCTACGACGCCGACTTCGTGATCTGGTCGGACACCGAGACCGTCACGGTGCAGGCCGAGCACCTGCGCCACCGGCACAAGGTGAGCCCCTACCTGGGCCGCACCTTCAACGGGCGCGTGAAGCAGACGTACGTGCGCGGAGACCTCGCGTACCCCTCCACCAAACCCGTGGGCAGCTTCCTGAAAGTGTCATGACCGCGACCGCCGCCACGCCGATTCAGTTCAAAGATCTCGTCGACCTCGCCTCGGACGCGCTGGGCGCCTTCGCGCTCTACTCGACCGACGACTACTTCGCCGAAGTCGAGAACATGCTGAAGCCCACTCCCGCAGAGTGGGTCGAGGGCAAGTACACCGACAAGGGCAAGTGGATGGACGGCTGGGAGTCTCAGCGCCGCCGCACGCCCGGCCACGACTACGCGGTGATTCGCCTGGGGGTGCCGGGCTTCGTGCACGGCGCGCTGGTCGACACCACCCACTTCAAGGGCAACGCGCCGCAAGAGGTCTCGCTCGAGGGCATCGACGCGCCCGACACCGCGACCGCCTACGAGCTCAACCGCGCCACCGCCTGGCGCGAGCTGCTTCCGCGCACCGCGGTGAAGCCCGACTTCCAGAACGTGGTGGCGTTGAAGACGCCCACCGCGCGCGTCACGCACGTGCGGCTGCGCATCTTTCCCGACGGGGGCGTGGCGCGGCTGCGCATCTACGGCGAGGCAGACCCGGCGCCGCGCACCTTCTGGCGCGAAGGCTCGGTCGACCTGGCCGCGGTCGAGAACGGCGGCAAGGTGGTCGAGGTCAGCGATCAGTTCTTCGGCCCGCCCTCGAACCTGCTGCTGCCCGGCCGCGGGGTGAACATGGGCGACGGCTGGGAGACGAAGCGCCGGCGCACCCCGGGCTCCGACTGGGCGGTGATTCGCCTCGCCCGCCGCGGGCAGCTCGATCGCATCGAGCTCGACACCCACTTCTTCAAGGGCAACGCGCCGCAGGCGGTCTTCATCGAGGCCCTCGACGAGCAGGAGATCGGCGCCGACGCGGTGCGCGAGCGGCTGCGCGCCCCCAAGGGGTGGCACGTGCTGCTCGCGAAGCACCCGCTGGTGCAGCACCGCCGCCACCAGCTCGAGCCCGACCGGCCGATGGCGGTCACCCACCTGCGGGTGCACATCTTCCCGCACGGCGGGGTGAACCGGCTGCGCCTCTACGGCCACGCGTTCGACACGGCCGAAGAGCGGGCGCGCCTCGAGCAGCTCAGCAAGATGGAGCCGCGGGCCGTGAACAAGCTGCTGCTCTCGTTCTGCGGCTCGAGAGAGTGGGCGGCGAAGCTCGAGGCGCAGCGGCCGTTCGTGTCGGTGCGCGAGCTGTTCGCGTGGGCCGATGCCACCTGGTGGGCGCTGTCGCCCAGAGACTGGCTCGAGGCGTTCGCGGCCCACCCCCGCATCGGGGCGAAGAAGGCGCCCAAGCGCGAGCGCGGCGAGCAGTCGGGTATGGACGCGGCCGACCTGGCGGTGAAGAAGCGCCTCGCCCAGGTGAACGACGAGTACTTCAAGAAGCACGGCTTCATCTTCATCGTCTTCGCCAGCGGCAAGTCGGCCTCGCAGATGCTCGAGCTCGCCGAAGAGCGGGTGAAGAACCCGAAGAAGGTCGAGCTCGAGAACGCCGCCGCCGAGCAGGCGAAGATCACCCGCTTGCGGCTCGAGAAGTGGCTGCTTCAGAAAGGGTGAAACCATGGGCATCAGCACGCACATTCTCGACACCACCCGCGGCAAGCCGGCCGCCGGGGTCACCGTCTCGCTCGAGCTGCGCTCGGCGGCCGACGGCTCGTGGCGTCGCGTCGCAGAGGGCGTCACCAATGAAGACGGCCGGGTCAAGCCGCTGCTCGAGACCCTCGCGGCGGCGGGCACCTACCGCATTCGCTTCGAGGTCGAGTCGTACTTCAAGGCTCTCGGCACCGAGGCCTTCTACCCGGTGGTCACCATCGACTTCGTGGTGAAGGCGGCCAGCGAGCACTACCACGTGCCGCTGCTGCTCAACCCGTTCGGCTTCTCGACCTACCGGGGCTCCTGAAGATGCGCACCCTTCGCACCGAAGCGCTGACCGCGGCCGCGTTCGCGCCGTTCGGGCAGGTGCTGCAGTCGCCTTTTCAGGGCGACCCCAACATGAACCAGGGCACCGCGATGCGGCTCGATCGCGCGGCGGCGCTCACCAACTCGCGCGGCACCACCTGCGCGCCGAACCTGGCCATGGTGCGCTCGCTGCCGCAGTCGCTGCCGCTGAAGCTGCGCCTGCTCGAGCGGCACCCGTGCTCGTCGCAGGCCTTCATACCCCTGCGGTGCGCGCGGTACCTGGTGGTGGTGGCGCCGAGCACGCTCGACGGCCAGCCCGACTGGGGCGGCCTGCGCGCGTTCGTCGCCGGGCCGGGCCTGGGCATCAACTACGCGGTCGGCACCTGGCACCACCCGTTCGTGGCGCTCGACCAGCCGGCCGAGCTCGCGCTGCTGGTGTGGGAAGACGGCACCGCGCGCGACTGTGAAGAGGTGCAGCTGCCGTCTGAGGTCACCGTCGAAGAGGCGTGAGTTTTGGGCGAGGGGCACGCGGGTGGCGCCTGGCGCGCGCGCGGTTTGACAGCCGCCCTCGCGCCAGAGACTGATCGTGGGCGATGGGAGCGCCTGGCCTCGCGCAAACGCTGATCCAATCGCTGGCGGCTCCGGCAGCGGACGTCGAGCTCGACGCGTTACAAGCGCAGCTCGAGGCGGTCGTGAAGGAGTGCCGCGAGGTGTGGCCGGCGCTCGCCGTGCCTGAAGAGGCGTTCTTGCGGCACCTCGCCGAGCGGCTCGACGTCGGCGGCGAGCTGGTCGAGCGCCTGGTGGCGGTGCATGCCAGCGACCTGTACCTCGCCTGCGCGTGCGCCCTGGGCCTGCCGGCGGCGCTTGCCGAGCTCGAGCGGCAGCTGGCGTCAGAAGCGCGCCGGGCCATCGCCCGGGTCGATGGCGCGGCCCACTTCGTCGACGAGGTTCACCAGCGGCTGCGACAGAAGCTGCTGCTGGAAGGGAAGATCGCCGAGTACCGCGGCCGAGGCTCGCTGGTGCACTGGCTGCGCGCCACCGCGGTGCGCGACGCGCTCAAGCTCAAGCGCAGCGAGAAGCAGCACGAGCCCTTGAATGAGGCGCTCGAGCTCGAGCGGGCTTCGGTCGAAGACGTCGAGCTGGAGATCATTCGCGGCCGGCATGCGAGCGACTTCAGTGCTGCGTTCGAAGCGTCTTTCGCGGCGCTCTCGGCACGCGAGCGAAACCTGCTGCGCATGCACGTGCTCGACGCGCTCACCATCGATCAGATCGGCGCGTTCTACCGCACCCACCGCACCACCGCGTTTCGGTGGCTCGAAGCCGCGCGGCACGAGCTGGCGCGCAACATACGGCGTGAGCTGCAGGCCCGCCTCAAGCTGGGTGGCGCCGAGCTCGACAGCCTGATGGGCGTGCTGCGCAGCCGGCTCGACCTGAGCATCCGCCGCGTGCTGGCGATCACCGCGCAGTAACGATTTTCTGCAACCGCCCACGAGTGGGTGGCTCCTCTTCACCAAAAGGAGCCTCACCCATGACTCGCATTCGAAGTGGCAATGATTTCGCGACGCTGCTCACCCAGTTCACCGCTACCGCCCGTGACGGGCAGGTCACCCCCGAGCTGAAGAAGACGCTCGGCGCGCTCAGCCAGCTGGCCGTCGGCGAAGGAGACAAGCGCGCGTTGGCCCGCGCGGTCGACACCGCGCCGCTGCCGGCCGCCGAGCGGAACCAGCTGTGGCGGATGCCCGAGCTCCAGGGAGCGAGCGACTTCCGCGCCACCTGCGCCGAGCCCGAGTTGGTGACCCTGCGCCCCACCTCGCGGTACGTGCCCCTCCCCAGCGGCGGCATCGAGAAGGTGCGCGCCGACGACCCCGTCAGCCCGAGCGGCCCGAGCGGCCCGATTCAGAAGATCCGCGCCGATGACCCCGTCAGCCCGAGCGGCCCGAGCGGCCCGATTCAGAAGATTCGAGCCGATGACCCCGTGCCGAGCTCCGGCCCGAGCAGCCCGAGCGGCCCGATTCAGAAGATCCGCGCCGATGACCCCGTGCCGAGCTCCGGCCCGAGCAGCCCGAGCGGCCCGATTCAGAAGATCCGCGCCGATGACCCGTGCCGAGCTCCGGCCCGAGCACCCGAGCGGCCCGATTCAGAAGATTCGCGCCGATGACCCCGTGCCGACCTCTGGCCCGAGCAGCCCGAGCGGCCCGATTCAGAAGATTCGCGCCGATGACCCCGTGCCGAGCTCCGGCCCGATCGAGAAGATTCGCGCCGACGATCCGGTGACCCCCGGGCCGATCGAGAAGATTCGCGCCGATGACCCCGTGCCGACCTCTGGCCCGATCGAGAAAATTCGCGCTGACGACCCGTTGTGAGCCGAAGGAGCGGTGCGCCCGGGCGACCGGGCGTACATGCTAAGCACGTCGAGATGGAGCGCCCGCACCTCGACGAGGACGCGCTGATCGCGTTCATGCAGGGGTCGATGGCCCCTGAGGCGGTCGCGGCAGTCGAAGAGCACCTCGACCGCTGCGACGCCTGCCGCAAGCTCGCCACCTCGATGGTGAAGGCGACGGTGCCGGCCGGCGCCCCGCAACGCGCCGAGCGGCCCACCCTGCTCGAGCGGGGCACTGCGGTCGGCCGGTACGTGGTGCTCGAGCCGCTGGGCGCCGGCTCGATGGGCGTGGTCTACGCGGCCTATGACCCCGCGCTCGATCGGAAGATCTCGCTGAAGCTGCTGCGCAGCGATCTCGCCCACCCCGACCTCGAGACCGCGCGCGCCCGACTCGAGCGCGAAGCGCGCGCCATGGCGCGGCTGAGCCACCCCAACGTGGCCATCGTTCACGACGTCGGCTCGTTCAGAGACCAGCTCTTCGTGGCCATGGAGTACGTCGAGGGCGGCACCCTCGAGAGCTGGCTCGCGCAGCAGCGCCGGCCGTGGCGCGCAGTGCTGTCGCGGTTCGTCGACGCCGGCCGCGGCCTGCAGGCGGCGCACGCTGCCGGGCTGGTGCACCGCGACTTCAAGCCGGCCAACGTGCTGGTGCGCAACGACGGTTCGGTGCGGGTGAGCGACTTCGGGCTGGCCAGCTCGGGCGCGGGAGGGCTCTCGCCGCGCGAGCTGGTCGGCACTCCGGTCTACATGTCGCCCGAGCAGCTGAGCGGCGCCTCGGCCGACGCCCGGTCGGATCAGTTCAGCTTCTGCGTCGCGCTCTACGAGGGCCTGTACGGCGTGCGACCGTTCGCTGCCGACAGCGTCCCCGACCTGCTCGAGGCGGTGGCCCACACCGCCCCGGCGCCCCCTGCGCCCAGCGCGGTACCGGGGTGGCTCAAGCGGGTGGTGCTGCGCGGCCTCTACGCCGACCCCGCCCAGCGCTGGCCCGACATGACCGCGCTGCTCGAGGCGCTCTCGAGAGACCCCGCGCGCACCCGCTGGCGCGTGGGCGCGGCCCTGATCGCGGCCGTCGGCTGCGTCGGGGCGGTGGCCTGGCTCGCCTCGGCGAACGCCCGCCATCTCGCCGCCTGCCGCACGGGCGCCGCCCCGCTCGCCGGCATCTGGGACGACGCGCAGCGCGCGAAGCTCAAGGCCTCTTTCTCGGCCTCGCCGGCGCCGTACGCCGCGGCGATGCTCAGCGGCACCTCGCGCACCCTCGACACCTATGCGGCTGCGTGGGTGGCGATGAACGAAGAGGCGTGCATCGCGACGCGAGTGCGCACCGAGCAGTCGGAAGAGGTGCTGCAGCTGCGCGTGGCCTGCCTGGGAGAACGCCGGCAACAACTGGCGGCGCTCACGGCGCTCCTGGCCTCTGCCGACCCGGCGGTGGTCGAGAAGGCGCGCGTGGCCGCCGAGGCGCTCGAGCCGCTGGCGCGCTGCGAGGCGAAGTCGGTGTTGACCAGGCCGGTCTTCGGGGTTCCGCCCGGGCAGCGGGCCGCAGTGGCCGAGGTGCGTGAGCACCTGGCGGTGGCCACGGCGCTGCTGGCGGCGGGCCGCTACGCCGCGAGCCGAGAGCGTGCCAGCGCCGTGATGATCGAGGCGAGGGCCACGGGGTACCTGCCGCTCGAAGTGGAGACCCGCCTGGTGCTGGCGCGGGCGAGCGGGCGCGGGGGCGACCCCGCCACGGCCGAAGACGAGCTGTACCGGGCCATCTCGGCGGCCGAGCGGGCCGGCGACACCCGCGCGCTGGCCCGCGGGTGGGTCGACCTGGTCTACGTGCAGGGCTACCAGCGCGCGCAGGAGCAGGCCGGCCGGCGGGCAGCGAACATCGCCGAGGGCTTGCTCGAACGCCTGGGCGGCGACGAAGAGCTCGCGGTCTGGCTGCACAACAACCTCGGCGCGATCGAACGCAACGCCAACCGCCTCGAAGAGGCGCAGCGGCACTTCGAGCTCGCCGCCACCACGTACCAGCGGCTGCACGGGGCCGACGCGGCGATGCTCGGCAGCTTCGTCGGCAACCTCGGCGCGGTGCTGCAGATGCGGGGCCGCTACTCCGAGGCGCTGGCGGCCGACACGCGCGCGGTCGAGCTGTTTCGCGCCGAGCTGGGCCCGCAGCACCCCGACACCGCCTCGGCCCTCAACAACCTGGGGCTGGTCTACGAAGACCTCGGCGAGCTGCCCAAGGCGCTCGAGACCTACCGGCGCGCGCTCGAGGTGCGCGAGGCGGCGCTGGGGCCCAAGCACCCGCAGGTGGTGACCTCGCTCAACAACGTGTGCGTGGCGGAGATCGCGTCGGGAGCCGTGGCCGCGGGCCTGGCCACCTGCGAGCGCGCGGTCGCGCTCGGCACCGAGGTGCTGGGCCCCGACCACCCCAACCTCGGCGCGCTGCTCAACAGCCTCGCCTCGGCGCAGAAGGCCAACCGGCAGCTCGACGCGGCGCGGGCCACCCTGCTCCGGGCGCTGTCGGTGCGCGAGAAGCGACTGGGCCCCGAGCACGCTTCGCTCGCGTACGACCTGGTCGCGCTGGCGCAGCTCGACCTCGAGCAGGGCGACGTGAAGGGCGCGCTCCCCCGGGCCACCCGCGCGGTGAACCTGCGAGAGCACGCCAACAGCGACCCGGTGCTGCTCGCCGTCGCGCGCTTCACGCGAGCGCGCGCGCTGTGGGCTGCCCAGGGTGACCGCGACCGCCCCCGGCAGCTGCTCGCCGCCGCGCGGGCCGCGCTCGCCGCCGGAGGCCCTCACGGGAAGAAGGACCTCGAAGCGCTCGACGCGTGGGTGGCGGCCCACCCCGAAGCGGGCGCGGTGTCGGTCGCTTCTGGGACTCCGCCGTAGCCCGGCTTCGAAGCTTCGAGGCGACGACGCAGGGCTTGCCGTGCTGGCGGGCGGCGAGAAGGCGCGAAGCCGAACGTCACTCACCAGAGTGCCGGCGCCGGCCGGCTCGACGGTGAGCGCGCGCTCCCGTCACACCGCCGACCGCCGACGCCACCGCCGCGCGCGCAACAGCAGCATGCCGAGCACCGCCAACGCTCCTCCCGGCCCTGCCCCGCAGCCGCAGCCGCCTGGCTGTTGCATGTCGCCGCCTGCCGAGCCGCCTGCCGAGCCGCCTGCCGAGCCGCCTGCCGAGCCGCCTGCCGAGCCGCCCGCAGAGCCGCCTGCCGAGCCGCCCGCGGAGCCGCCGCCTGCGCCGCCCGCTGAGCCGCCGCCTGTTCCTCCCGCGTCGGCCAGCATCGAGCCGCCATCATCGTCGACCGGGCCGGCGTCGACCGGGCCGGCGTCGGCCCCCCCCGCGTCGGGCATGCCCGCGTCGCCACCCACGCCGGCATCACCCACCACCCCGGCGTCGACGGTGCCGCCATCGGCGGCAGAGCCTCCGTCAGGAAGCGACATGCAGGCGCCGAGCTCCTGGCCGGGGTTGAAGACGCTCACGCAGGTGTCGCACCCGTTGCCGACGCCATCTCCATCGACGTCGAGCTGGGCCGAGTTGGAGACGCCCGGGCAGTTGTCTTCGAGGTTCTTGAGCCCGTCGTTGTCGCTGTCGGGGCTCTGGGCCAGGGCCTGGGCGAAGGTCAGCTCGTCGCGGGACACCGAGAGGTGGGCGCCGTCGCCGAAGTCGGTGGCGTCGCGAAAGCCGAGCTTCAGGTTGGCCCAATCGTCGAACCCGTTGAGCACGTCGATCCCCACCAGGCACCCCCGAGTGATGTCGGCGCTCAGGCTGGCGTTGGTCGCGACGCCGTCATCGTTCCAGTCGATCGGCCCGTCGCCGGGAGCCGAGTACGGATCGATGCCGGCGAGGGCCGGGTCGTACCAGGCAGTGACGCTGCCGGCGGGGCCACCGATGCCGGCCGGCTCGCTCAAGGCCGACTCGTCGAGCGTCGCGAGCTTGCTGCGCGAGAAATCGAGCGGGCGGCCGATCACCGGGTTGCCGTCGAACTGGAACAGGTAGTTCATCACGCTCAGGTAGTTCGGCTTGCACGAGATGTCGTCGCTGCCCCCGTGGTGCAGGTTGAGCGTGTGCCCGAGCTCGTGCATGAACGTGCCGGCCTGCTGGTCGACCGTGCCCTGCTTGTGCCCCTGCATCGACGGGCCGAACCAGCCCAGGGTCACCAGCAGGTCGTTGCCCGGCAGCTCGGCAATGCCGCTGAAGGTGCCGTCGGGCTGCGCGTGCGCGAACAGCGCGTAGCGGTAGGCGAGCCGCTTCGCCGCGAGGGTGGGCAGCGACGCCCGCTGCGCGGGCGTACCGAACGACGCGCGCTTCACCACATCGAAGTCGGCGTCGATGCTCATGTCCTGCCGGTGCTCGACCGCCTGCTCGCCGAGCTCGAGGTGCACCTTGATGCCGGTCATGCCGTCGGGGTTGCTCACCGGCGCTGCGGCGAACGCCGCCACCACCCGCTGCAGCGCCGCGTCGAAGGGCTGGTGCTGCTCCATCCAGTCGATCTCGACGTACAGGTCTTTGTGCCGGGGGTTCGCGCCGGGGAGGATCAGGTCGGGCTGGCCGTTCAGATCGAAGTCGATGCCGGTGGTCTCCCAGTTGTCGCAGAGGCCGTCTTCGTCGTCGTCGAGCACCCCGTCACCGTTGCTGTCTTTGCACGACTGGGTGTCGATGATGAGCGAGTACCCCCGAGCGGGAAGCACGCCCGGCTTCCCCGCGTTGGCCAGAATCTGGCCCGAGTTGTTGAGATCGAACCCACCGGCGGTGACGCCCGAGATCACGAAGCCCGAGTCGGGGTTGATGAAGTCTTGAACGGGAATCGTGCGGTTGTTGGTGAACAGCACCAGCGTGATCGCTCCTCCGGGGCCGCCCAGGCGGCCATAGGCGAGCACCTGGTCGGCGTCGTTCATCGCATAGAGGCTCGGCGAGGTGAGACCGAGCGGCAGCACGGCGACGCCGGCGTCGCCGCCGCGCCAGAGGCCCACCACCTGCTGATTGCTGGGAGTGGTGGCCAAGACCAGCGCGTGGCCGAGGTTGTTCACCGCGCTGCAGCTGAGCGAGACGTAGCCCTGGGTGGGAATCGGGGTCTCGACGCCGTCGCGCCACACCACCGCCTGCCCCGCCTGGTTCGTGTAACAGAGCTCGTCGTGGTCGTTCATGCTGCGGGTCGCCATTCCGCGGAAGGGGAAGGTCGCCGAGCCCGCATCAGGGCCGGCGGTGAGGGTGAGCGTCGCCGGGTCGCTGTTCTGCGGCACGAAGCGAACGGCGGTGCCCCCCGAGCTGCTCAGCGCCATCAGCTGGGTGCGGTCGCTGCCCACGTCGGTGCGGGCCAGGGCGCGGTCCCACACGGCGGCGCGAAAGCTGACGCTCGGCCCGCCGTCGGGCGAGGTCGAGGGGACCTGGTAGTGCCCGCCGAACCTGCCGGTGTTGTCGAGGTCGTGCACCGAGGGGAGGTCGAAGGTGCCGCCGTCGGGCGTGGTGTACGCCAGCAGCACCTGGCCGCCGCGGTAGAGGTAGAGCGAGTAGTAGTTGCCGAAGTGCAGCGCCGTGCCGACCACCTCGCCCGACGCGTTGAGGAACTGCGGGCTGAGGGTGTGCACTCCCACCGGGGCGGGAATCACGAAGGGCTGCTGCTGGGGCACCGGCTGGGCCCCGGCCGACGCCGCCCACAGCACCGCCGACACCGCGACCGCTCGCCCCCACCCGCGGGGTTCTGCTCGAGGACGACGCGGGTCACGTCGAGGGAGCGAGCGCATGCGCGTGTTCCTATCAAGTCGTGTCGACAGGTGCACCGGCGGGCGCCCTGATCGTCAGCCCGCCCTTACGGAGCCCACCCCGGTTCGGCGCCGCCACGCCACCGCGCCCAGCACCACCGCGAGCAGCCCGGGAGGCAGCCCCGTCACCGAGCAGCCCCTCGAAGCGCCGTTGCACACGTACCGCGTCGACTCTTCTTCGGCGCTCGACAGCACTCCGTCGCCGGCGGTCGCTCCCTCGCCGCCGTCGTCCAGACCCGAGACGATGGCGACTCCTCCGGCCGCGCAGGCGACGCCGGGCTCGACGTCGCGGACCTCGACCAGGCGCGCCAGACCTGCCGGCCCTCGAGGCCCGGCCATACCGTCGGCGCCGTTCATACCGTCTGCGCCGTTCGTGCCCGGCTCACCTCGAGGCCCCGCTGGCCCCGCGTCGCCGGCAGGCCCTTGCGGCCCTGGCGCACCGGCGTCTCCCGGCGGCCCGGCCGGCCCCACCGGCAGGGCGACGCGCTCGAACGCCCCGATGTCGCAGCCGGCGCCGGCCGGCCGCGCCTGCCCCCGTTGATCGACGGTGAGCACGTCGCCCACCGGCAGCAGCGCCCCGCAGTCGGCGGCATCGATGGCGGGGCTGCCGGTCAGCAGCTCGTGAGTGAGGGTCGGGCCTCCGTGGTCGGCCAGCGGCCCCAGCAGGGCGGCCGCGTTGACCTGGTCGGTGGGGCCGTTGAACGCCGCGGGAGCGTCGCTGACCAGGTTGTGGCCGAACGACAGCACGCCGGCGTTCGACGACACGGTGGTGGTGTTGCCGGCCAGAATCGTGTTCCGAACCACCACGTACACCGGCACGGTCTGCGCCGCAGGCTCGAGGCCGACCGAGTTGCCCGCGAGGGTGCAGGCGTCGAGGTAGACCGTGCTCGTCTTCGAGCCCGACGAGAAGACGGTGATGGCGCCGCCGCCCGCATTGTTGGTGAAGGTCGAGTTCACGACCCGCGCGTTGGCGCCGTCTTGCCCGACCAGCAGGCCCGCGCCCAGCTGCGCGGTGTTGCCGGTGAGCAGCGAGCGCTGCAGCACGAACTGCTGGCCCGGCCGCAGGTGAAAGGCGCCGATGGCTCCGCCCAGGCTCGGCGCGCCGGTGGCAGCGTTGTCGCGAAAGGTCGAGTCGGCGATGGCCACGTCGCCCGCCGACGCGGCCACGTACACGCCCGCCCCGCCGCCGTTCGACGAGCTCGCGACGTTGTCGCGCACGACGCTGCGGGTGAGGGTCAGGGTGCTGCCGCCGAAATACAGGCCCCCGCCGTCGCCCGCCGAGTTGCCAAAGAGCGTGCAGTCGGTGAGCTCGGCCGCGGTGGTGCCGTCGTTGACGGCGACTCCGCCGCCGATGACCGCGGTGTTGGCGGTCAGCGTCGACGACACGATGCGCAGGGGCCCGGCGGTGCTGGTGGCGAAGACTCCGCCGCCCCGGCCGGCCCCGGTGATCGCCACACAGTCGCGAATCACCGTACCGCTCAAGGTGAGCCGCGCGCCGCCGTGCAGCACGCAGCCGCCGGTGTCTTGGTTGCCGCCCGAGAGCGTCATGCCGCTGATGACGGCGTTGATGCCCACGTCGACGTTGAAGAGGCGCTGGCGAGCGACGGTGGGGTTCTTTCGCACCGTCAGCCTTCCTGCTCCCGGGCCGAGCAGGGTGACGTCGCGCTTGAGCCCCAGCTCCTGGTCGAGGGTGATGACCTGCGGCGCGGCGGGCAGCGAGAAGACGATGACGTCTCCCGCGGCAGCGACCAACAGCGCGTCGCGCAAAGAGCCGGAGCCCGAGTTGGCCGTCGACGTGACGACGACGTAGCCGGCCCGCGCAGGCGCGGCGGTGAGCAGCACTCCCAGCAGCAGCAGAATCGGTCGCATTCGGCCAGCATAGGGGGCGCACCCGCGAACGAGGAGCCGCAGCTGCGCGGGGGCCGCGTGGGGTCAGCGCCCAACCCGCCGGCGATCGCCCGGGGTCAGCGGGGCCCCGGCTTTCTCCGCCACGCCACCCACACCGGCGTGCCGTCGGCCTCCCGCAGCTTCAGGGTGTCGTCGCCCCGCTTCACCTCGGCGGTGATGAGGGTCGGCTCACCGCGCACCGAGACCCGTGAGCCGGTGAGCGTGACCCGGTCGCCGACCTCGAGCTTGAGCTCCTGGTTCTCGATGAACCAGGCGGGGCCGAGGTGCACGTTGAAGCTCGCGTCGGCGGTCTTCAGCGTGGCCTCGACGGCCATCATGTTCATCATCTTGTGCTCGACCCGCTGCACCCGGGTGACCTCACCGTCGACGGTGACCACCGTCTTGGGGTCGAACAGGCGCATGAAATGCGCGCCCGGCTGCCCCGAGGGGCCCTGTGCAGCCGCCGAGAACGAGACCCACAGCGCCAACCACTTCCATCGGGGCGTTTTCATGAGACCTCCGGTTGAAGGCGGCGTACGCAGGGGCGCCGTCGCGAGACACCCCTGTTGGAGCCCAGCGCGCGCCAGAGGGTTCGCCCACGAGCAGCGCTCAGGGCGCGGGGCGCGGCAGGTTCGCCGGCCGCCGGCTCACCGCTGCGAAGGCCTCGCGCCAGGTGTTGCCGTAGCCGATTTCGCGGCAGGCAGCGCCGAGCCGGCCGTCGCCCACCGTGTAGCGGTACCGCGCCAGCCGGCCGGGAGGGCCGCGCGGAGACGGAGAAGGCGCGCGCTGCCGCACGGCTCCGCTGTCGCCCCAGCGGCGCTTCGACTCGAGCAGCGCCTCCTGATCGGTCAGGTCACGCTCTTCGTGCGGCGGGCTCGACTTCGCGTTCGATCTTCCCGTAGTCATCAATCACTCGGCCTTTCTCCAGGCCGGCGACGTTCGACGTGGGGCCACCCGCGTAACACGCCGGCCCCCTGAACGCGACTGCAAGAGCCTTCGATGCAACCCACGGCGGCGTCGCGCGTTCTGGGTTAAGTTGATCGAACCTCGTCGACCTCAGCCGGCTTGGAGAAAAGCCGAGCTCATGACCGATGGTGAAACGTTTCAGGTCGTCGTGCCCCCCGAGCTCACCCGCCGGTGGGCCGACCTTCCCCACCGCGAGCACGTGCTGCTCTCGGGCCGGCTCGAGCGCGCGGCGCGCCGGGCCCACACCCACCCCACGGTCTGGCCCGAAGGGCCCGCGGGCGCCCACCGCGGCCGCCACCGCGCCATCGTGGAAGATCTCTGGCTGCTCTACCGCCTCGACAGCGAGGTCGAGACCTTGAGCCTGCTGAACTTCGGCCACGTGGTTCGCGACGACTCGGCCTGAAGAAAGGCCCGCGGCCCGCCGCGCGTGCCTGTTCCAAATCTTCACCGGCCCGTTCCTCCCGGCTGACGACGCCCACCCTCGCCCACGCGAGAACCCTGGCGTCCAACCCGCTGCCCAAGAGGAACACGCCATGATCGCCCGCAAGACTCCGCAGAGCTCCACCGGTATGCCGCTGACCGCCAAGACCGTCGTCGGCCGCCCGATCGACGCGCTGCTCAAGAACGCCGCCAAGACCGAGAAGATCGAGAACGGTGCGGTGGTCACCGAGTACGACCTCAACCACGACGGCTATGTCGACATCGTCGGCACCGAGAAGATCGACCTCACCCTCGATCGCGGCATTCCCTACGCGAGCAAGGAAGACAGCACCTATCGGCTCAACGATCGCGGCCTGGGCTTCACCGCGCTCGAGCTCGACCGCCAGGGCGTGATCATCAGCGCCACCGATGGCCAGACCGGCAAGGTGTTCACCGCAGCCGATCGCAAGACCGACCCCGCGCTGCTCAAGCAGCTGCGCGACACCACCGCCGCGCTGCAGAAGCGGCTCAACGCCGGCGACGCCAGCCTCACCGACGCGCCGCTGTTCGGCATGCTGAGCACCTACTCGGGCGTGGCCCGCCCGTCGATCAGCGGCGGCGACGCCCGCACGCTGCGCAGCATCGACCACGAGGTCGAGACGCACGACCAGACCCACGTCGCCGACGACGTGCTGGTCGCCAAAGAGGTTCGCGCGGCGCTGGCCATCGGCGACCTCACCGCCGACGAGGCGATGGCCTTTCGCCTCAAGCACAAGTTCCCCGAGAACCGCACCCCCCCCGGCCACCCGCCCGGGCCGGTGCGCGGCGGCAACGTCGGCGGCGCGGGCAGCCAGGCCAGCCCCGCAGGTCGCGGCGGTAGCCCGAGCGGCGGCTTCAGCGTCGGCACCCGCGGCTCATGAGCCCGTCGCCCCGCCTCGAGGCCGCCATCGCCGGCGCTCGCGCCCGACTGCAAGAGCTCGGGTTGCGCAGCGTCGCGGTGGTGGGCTCGGTGGCGCGCGGCGATGCGATCGAGGGCTCCGACGTCGATCTCTGGGCGTTGGGCCCCCGCGATGAAGTGCTGCAGTGGACCGTCGAGGGGGTGCCGGTGACGGTGATGGTCGAGACGCTCGAGCGCTGCCAGGCGCTCGAGCACCTCGGCAACGTCGAGGTGGGCCACGCCCGGGTGCTGAGCGACCCCCACGGCCACTTCGCCGCGCTCGCGAAGCGCTTCGCGCAAGCTCGCCCGGCGCTGTACCGCGGCATCTGCGACGTCACGGTGAGCGAGGTGCTGATGCACCTGCAGCGCGCCGGCTCGGGAGACCCCGAGCACCGGCTGCTCTCGCTGCGCGCGGCGGTCTACGGCGCCCTGTGCCTCGAGGTGTTCTGCCGCACCGGCGTGCGTGACCCGCGCTACCGCCACGTGAAGGCGGTGCTCGGCCCGGCCGACCTCGAGCTGGCCGACGCGATGCTGGGCTGGCGGCTCTCTGCCGAGCGGCACCTGGCGCTGGTCGCCCTGCTGCAGCTGACCCCGGCCGCGCTCGAGACGTTTCTCGCGGCGCGGGTGGGCTCGCTCGACGGGCTGCCGCGCGTCGACGCGCTGCTCGCCGAGCTCGAAGGCAGCGGCTCCGAAGGTGTGCAGAAGGTGTGTCTGCAGTTGGGGCGTTTGGCCGACCTGGTCGAGCCGGGCCACGCCTCGCGCACCGAGCCGTGGGCCCTGCTGCGCGACGTCTTCCCCGCGGCGGTGGTGGCGGCGTATCGCACCGCGCATGGCCTCGTGACGCCCGGCGCCGTCGAGGGGCAGCTTCACCAGCTGCAGGCAGACGCCGCGCGCTGGCTCGACCGGCCCGAGACCCGGCAGCTGCTCGACGTGCGCCGCTACGTGGTCGGTGACCCGCCGCTGCTTCAGGCCCTGCTCACCGCCTGATGGCGTTCATCTCGTCGCGCAGCTTGCCGTCGTACCAGTCCCACTGGCCCTGGTAGCTCGGCAGAAAGCCCATGTCCCAGGTGCCCGAGAGATCGACCTCGGGCTCGGGCCACGAGGGGGGAAAGGGGTTCTCCCAGCCGACGTCGTGGGGGTCTCGCGTCACGTCGGGGTTCTCGAGAAAGGCGCGCGACGGCTCGACGAACTCTTCCACGCCCTGCCCGTCACGAAAGTTCAGGTACAAGATGCCCGCGATGCCTTCGGGGTCGGGAGGCAGGCCCGAGTTGAACTCGCGGGTGCCCGAGAGGTCAGACGTCCACGCCACCGGCACGTAGCCCTGCCGCTGGTGGTAGCGATGCGACGCGGTGTTGTCAGAATGGGGCGCGAAGTGCGCCGGGTCTTTGTCCCACGCGTCGAAGTCGGCCTGGGTGGCGACCGCCACGTGCGCGGCCAGCGGCAGGTGCCGGTTGTGCAGCAGCGCCTCGCGCTGCAGCGCCTGGGTGAGCCCCTTGCCGCGCCACTCGGGAGCCACGGCGATCTGCGACATGTAGATGAAGCGCGCCTCTCTCACGATCTGCGCGGCCCGCGGCCCTTGCGGCCCGAAGAAGTGGTGCTTCGCCGCCGGCCGGCTGATGAAGCGCGGCGCGCTCACCGCCTGAAAGCCGATCACCTTGCCGTCGTGGCCCTCGGCCACCCAGAAGTCCTTCCAGCGGTTCATCGCGAACCGAATCGCCTCGGGCGCCGACTTCTGCACCAGCCAGCCGTTCGAGGGGTGATCGGCGACGTCGATGTTGCGCAGCTGGTACTGGCCCTGAATCGCGGCGATGGCCTCGGCGTCGCGCGGGCCGGCCAGGCGCACCTGCTTCACACCGGCGGGCAGCTTCACCGCAGCCACCGCGTCGGCCGCTGGCGCCTCGTACCCGTCGGCGCGAGAGAACTGCACCGGCTCGGCGGGCGCTGCCGTCTCGGCCGCGCCCGGCGCCGGGGCGGGGGCGAGGCTGCCGGTCTGCGGCACGGCGGGCACGTCGGCTCGGCGGCTCCTCATCTCGAGCTCACCTTACCCGAGCCGCCCACCCCTCGATGCGTGACGAAATGGAAAGGGCCTGTGCCGGGACGGTGCGGGCCCCAGGCGGTACTGTGGCGGGCCGTGCCGAAAGCCGAACCGCACCCGCTCGCGCAGCTGAGGCTCTCTGACGTGCTCACCTTCGTCGCCGTGCGGCGGCTGGGGTCGATGAGCTCGGCCAGCCGCGAGCTGCGGGTCAGCCCTTCGCAGGTCTCGAAGGCCATCGCGCGGCTGGAAGAGCTGATGCAGGTGAAGCTGCTCGAGCGCAGAGAGCGCGGCGTCAGCCTCGCCGAGGGCGCCGCCGAGCTGGCCGACCAGCTCGAGCACGTGCTCGGCGAGCTGGGCGCGCTGCGCGCCCAGCAGAAGCTCACCCCCGCCACGCCCCCGCTCACCATCGCGGGGCAGTCGTTTCTGCTGCAGCTGGTGCTCCCCCGCCTCGCCCGCCGGCTCCCGGGCCAGCCGCTGCGCGGGGTCGAGCTGGCGGCGAGCGCCATCGGAGCGTTCGTGGCGAGCGGCCTGTTCGATCTCGGCATCACCAGCGGCGCGCGCGAGCTGCCCCGGAACTGGGAGTCGGTGACCGCGGGCCGCCTGCGCTACGGCCTGTTCATGAGCCCGGCCACCGCGAAGGCGCTGCCGGGCCCCGCCCGGGGCCCGCGTGCTCAGGGCCCCCCCCCCCCCCCCGCCCCCAAAAAACCCCCCCCCCCCCCCCCGGACCCGCCGGCCCCCCCCCCCCCGCCGCCGGGGCCCAAAACCCCCCCCCCCCCCCCCCCCCCCCCCCCCCCCCCCCCCCCCCCCCACGGGCGGCGAGAAACCCCGCCACCGGGGGCGGACGCACGGCCCCCCCCCCGGCCGCCGAAAAAAACCCCCCCAAAAAACCCCCCCCCCCCCCCCCCCAAAAACCCCCCCCCCCCCCCGGGCCCCCCCCCCCAACAAAACCCCCCCCCCCCCCCCCCCCCCCCCCCCCCCCCCCCCCCCCCCCCCACCCCCCCGGCCCCCGAAAAACCCCAAAAAACCCCCCCCCCCCCAAACCGCCCCCCCCCCCCAGAAAAAAAACCCCCCCCCCCCCCCCCCCCCCCCCGGCCCACCCCCCCCCACCCCCACAAAAAACCCCCCCCCCCCCCCCCCCCCCCCCCCCCGGGACCCCGGAAACCCCCCCCCCCCCCCCCCCCCCCCCCCCCCCCCCCCCCCCCCCCCCCCCCCCCCCCCCCCCCAAACAACCCACCCCCCCCCCCCCCCCCCCCCCCCCGGCGGCCCCCCCCCCCACCCCCCCCCCCCCCAAACCCCCCCCCCACCCAAAACCCCCCCAACCCCCCCCCCCCCCCCCCAAAACCCCACAACCCCCCCCCCCCCCCCCCCCAACCCCCCCCCCCCCACCCCCCCCCCCCCCCCCCCCCCCCCCCCCCACCCCCCCCCCCCCCCCCCCCCCCCCCCCCCCCCCCCCCCCCCCCCCCAACCCCCCCCCCCCCCCCCCCCCCCCCCCCCCCCCCCCCCCCCCCCCCCCCCCCCCCCCAAAAAAAAAAAACCCCCCCCCCCCCCCCCCCCCCCCCAAAAAAAAAAAAACCAAAAAACCCCCCCCAAAACCCAACCCCCCCCCAAAAAAAAAAAAAAACAAACCCAAACCGGCCGGCCGCCCCCGCGCAGGCGCAGGCCCTGCCGTTCATCGTGCCGATGGTGCTGCTCAACGGTCAGCTGGTCGAGGCCGAAGATCGCTGCCCGCTGCACCTGGGCGAGCGGCGCGTGCTGCACCGGGTGCCCAACCTCTCGGTGGGGCTCGACCTGGCCGCCTCCTGCGAGGCCGCGATCTTCGGGCCGGCGCTGGTGGCCCAGCCGCTGGTCGCCGCCGGCGACCTGGTCGAGGTGCAGGTGCGCGACTGGGCCGTCGAAGACCCCATCTCGATCATCTGCGCCGCCGAGCGGGTGCGCTCCCGGGTGCAGGCCGCCGCGCTGGCCGAGGTCTCGGCGCTGCTCGCCGCGCCCCAGGGCAACTCACGCTGAGATGGCTCGAGCACATCACCCCGAGCAGTCGCAGAGCTTGATCAGCACTGGGCTCACCGCGCCGTCGTGCAGCGTGGTCTGCGCGCTGCCGTGCGCCCACTCGAACGCGGGGGCCGAGTCTTTGAGCGCGTTCACCTCGACGAACAGGGTGCGTGGCTCGAAGTCGCTGGGCTGCCGGGCCTGCACGTCGAGGGTGAGCGGAAACTGGGGGCCGTTGAGCAGCGAGAAGGTGGTGTCGATGGCCGGCATCGCGAGGGCGCTGTCGCGCCGCACCCGCACCTGCAGCGCGTCGCACTGATCGGGCACCACCAGCGGCGCCTCGACCCGCAAGAACAGCACCGCCTGCGGCCCGCACGCGCTGCACAGCCCCACCACCGCCGCCCACCCCCAGCGCTTCATGGCAGGTGCTCGGTCACCGCGACCGCGCGGCCGGGCTTCACCTCGACCTTGAGCGTCTTCTTCCCCTGCGGGCTCACCAGCAGCAGGGTGTGCACGCCCTCCCACACGCTGCGGCCGGCGATCGGCGTCTGGCCGAAGGCGACTCCGTCGAGCCAGACGTCGGCCCACGGCGTCACGTTCACGTTGAGCGTGCCTTTGCGAAACACCACCGGCGCCTTGTACTCCGCGCCCTCCTTCAGGGTCACGGTTCTGGTGTAGCTCGCGCCGCCAGGGGCCGAGACGGTGAGCTGGTGCGCGCCGGCGACCGCCGATCGGCGCAGCGGAGTCGACCCCAGCCGCTCTGAGTCGAGCGTCACCACCGCGGGCAGATTCGAGGTCACCACCAGCGTGGCGGCCGCGGCCTTCACCGGCGCGGGCACCGGCGCCGCAGCGGGCTCGGCCACCGGCGCCGGCTGGGGTGGCCGCACGTCGCTCGGCACCGCGGCCGCCGGCGCAGCAAGCACCTGCGATACCTCGGGCCCCGCCGCCGCGGGGGGGCCCGGGCGCAGCAACGCGGCGGCACCCGACCCGACCGCCACCAGCACGATCGCCGCCGCGGCCAGGGGGGGCCAGCGCCGGGGCGGCGCGCGGGGCGCAGGCGGGTGCACCACGGTCGGCGCCAGCGCAGCCTCGCCGGGGTCGGCCGCGAGCTCTTCGGTGCCGCCGGGCCGCGCGCGCATCGAGATCGTGAGCGACTCGGCGTGCTGCTTGAGCTTGCTCTGCAGCCGCTCGGGGCCGCACAGCTTCTTCACCGCCTCGCCCACGCTGGCGGTCGAGACGTGCTCGACGGTGGCGAGGTAGCGCTGCAGGTCGGCCCGCATCTGCTCGGCCGACGCGTAGCGGAGCTCGAGGGGCCTCTGCAGCGCCTTGAGGGCGATGGCGTCGAGCAGCGGGCTCAACCCCGGCACGGTCGCGCTCGGCGGCGGCACCTCGAGCGACACCACCCGGGTGGTGGTCTCGATCGGCGAGCCGCCCTCGAACAGCGCCCGCCCGGTGAGCAGCTCGTGCAGCACCGCGCCCAGCGACCAGACGTCGGCGCGCGCATCGACCACCTTGCCCGCCGCCTGCTCGGGCGCCATGTACGCGAGCTTGCCGCGCACCGAGCTGTCTTGCGTGTGGCGGCTGCGGCTCGCGGCGCGCGCGATGCCGAAGTCGAGCACCTTGACCGTGCCGGCGTAGGTGACGAAGAGGTTCGCTGGAGACACGTCGCGGTGCACGATGTGCAGCGGGCGGCCCGCTTCGTCGGCCGCCTGATGGGCGAAGTGCAGCGCCTCGGCCGCGCTGGCGATGAGGTGCGCGGCGACCGGAGCCGGCAGCAACAGGCCGCGCGCGGTGCCCGCCTTGAGCAGCGAGGCGAGGTCTTCGCCGAGCAGGTGCTCCATGGCGAGGAAGTGGTGCGGCCCCACCTTGCCGAGATCGAAGATCTGCACCACGCCGGGGTGGTTGAGCCGGGCCGCGATGCGCGCCTCGTCGAGGAACATCGCGATGAACTCGGGGTCTTGCGCCAGGTGCGGCAGCACCCGCTTCACCACGCACAGCTTCTCGAACCCGGCCTCGCCCTGCACCTTGGCGATGAACAGCTCGGCCATGCCTCCCACTGCGATGCGCTCGAGCAGCAGGTAGCGACCGAGTGGGAGCGGCGAGATCAAACTCGCCGATACTTACCACCGGGTCCTACAGCGGCGACGCATACGACTGTAGGCAGCGCGCCACTCCACTATGCGGTGCACGGCTGCCCGAGGGTGCTGCAACCACCCGGGTTGACGAGGCAAACCCCAGGCACGGGCGTTGCTCGAGCCGCGCCGAATGATCTCACAGCGAGCGACCCGCCGGTTGATGATCGCGCTGCTCGGGGCGACCGTCTCGGGGTGCGATGGGGTGATCGCGCTCCCGCGCCCCGACGGCCCCGGGCAGACCGTCGGCGTGGGCCCCCACGACCCCGGCACGCCCCCCGGCGGCACCGGCGGCGGCACCGCCGACCCGGTCACTCCGCCGGTGGTCGACAAGTGCAAAGACCTGGTGGTGGGCGGCAAGGCGCCGCTGCGCCGGCTGACCCGCGCCGAGTACGACCACACCGTTCGCGACCTGCTCAAAGAGACCGCGGTGCCGAGCCAGGGCTTCCTGCAAGACGGGCGGCTGGGCCTGTTCGCCAACAACGCCGGCGCGCCGATCTCCGACCTGAGCCTGCACCAGTACTTCGACGCCGCTGAGGCGCTGGCCACCGCCGCCACCACCTCGACCCGCCTCACCGCGCTGCTGCCCTGCACGCCCTCGAGCGGCGAGGCGGCCTGCGCGCGGAAGCTCATCGAGCAGCTGGCGCCGCGCGCGTACCGCCGCCCGCTGTCGAGCGCCGAGCTCGACGGGCTGTTCGCCATCTACAGCACCGCGCGCACCGACCGCGCCCGCACCTTCGCGCAGGGCCTGGCGCTGGTGATCGAAGCGCTGCTCATCTCGCCGCACTTCTTGAACCACATCGAGCAGGGCGACCCCACCCGCCTGAGCCCCGACGGCAAGTCGGTGGCGCTCACCGGCTACGAGATCGCCTCGCGCCTCTCGTACTTCCTGTGGAACACCATGCCCGACGACGCGCTGCTCGCCGCGGCCGGCCTGGGCCAGCTCGACACTCCCGAGGGCATCGCCACCCAGGCGCGCCGCATGGTGGCGCTCACCGCGGTGAGCCACCCCGCGCAGCTCGACTTCTACCGGCAGTGGCTCGAGCTCAACAAGCTGCCCGAGCTCGAGAAGAACACCGCGCTCTACCCCGCCTACACGCCCGCGCTGCGCACCGAGATGGGCCAAGAGTCCGACGCGTTCATCAGCGAGGTGCTGTGGAAGGACGACGCGAAGCTCTCGACCCTGCTCACCGCGAAGTACACCTTCGTGGGCTCGGGGCTGGCCAAGCTGTACGGCCTGCCCGCAGTCACCGGCACCGCGCTGCAGAAGGTGCCGCTCGACGGCATCAAGCGCGGCGGCCTGCTCACCCACGCCTCGATGCTCGCGCTGCGCGCCCACGCCGATCAGACCTCGCCGGTGCACCGCGGGCTCTTGATTCGCGAGCGCTTTCTGTGCACCGAGATGCCGCCGCCGCCGCCCGACGTGATGGCCGCGCCGCCCACCCCCAGCCCGGGCATGACCACGCGCGAGCGCTACGCCGCCCACAGCAGCGACCCGTACTGCCGAAGCTGCCACATGCTGATGGACCCGATCGGCCTGGGCTTCGAGCACTTCGACCCCATCGGCGCGTGGCGCGACACCGAGAACGGCAAGCCCATCGACGCCACCGGCGCGATCAACTCGGCGGGTGAGGTCACCGGTACCTTCGACGGCGCGATCGCGCTCGAACAGAAGCTCGCCAGCTCGAGCCGGGTGCAGTCGTGCGTCACCGAGCAGTCGCTCGCCTACGCGGTGGGCCACCCCATCGCCGGCGACGAGTCGTGCTCGGTGCAGTCGCTCGCCAAGACCTTCGGCGACACCGGCGGCGACCTGAACGCGCTGCTGGTCTCGGTCGTGCAGTCCGACGCGTTTCGTTACCGCACCCTCCCCACTGCTCCCGGAGCCTGCCCATGACGTTTCGCACCTCGCGCCGCTCGCTGCTCAGAGGCGCCGCCGCCGGGTTGGCGCTGCCGTTCATTCGCCAGCTCGAGGCGCGCGGCCAGACCATGGCCGCTGTGCGCCGGCTGTTCGTGTTCGCCACGCCCAACGGCACGGTGATGAACAGCTTCTGGCCGGCGGGCGGCGGCACCACCTACGGCGAGATCTTGAAGCCGCTGCAGCCGCTGCAGGCGAAGCTCAACGTGATGCGCGGCATCAACATCGCGTCGGCGAGCCACGCGCCGGTGCCGATCGACCACCTGCCCGACTGCAACAACATGCTCACCGGGCACCAGCCCACCGGCACCACCTACAGCGACATCAGCGTCTCCGACATCTCGGTCGACCAGTACATCGCCAACAAGCTGGGCACCGCGACCCGCATTCCCTCGCTGCAGCTGGCGGTGATCGGCTCGTCGAGCGTGTCGTCGCGCGGGCCGGGCCTGCCGCTGTACCCCGAGCGCAGCCCGTACGCGGCGTTCAACCGCGTGTTCGCCCAGGTCACCGGCACCGACCCCACCGTGATGGCGCGGCTGCGCGCCGATCGCCAGAGCGTGCTCGACTCGGCCACCGCCGAGCTGAAGAAGCTGTCGTGCGCCGTCGGCGCCGAAGAGCGCCCCAAGCTCGACGCGCACCTCACCTCGATTCGCCAGCTCGAGCGCGAGCTCGACTCGGTGCCCGCGTCGTCGTGCGTGAAGCCCACCCAGGGCACCGCGGTGGCGACCAACACCAACGACAACGCCCCCCAACTGATGAAGCTGCACATGGACGTGATCGCCGCCGCCTTCGCCTGCGACGCGACCCGGGTGGTGACCATGTGGTCCGACGGGCGCTTCGTGCCTCACTGGCTGGGCATCAACGGCACCCACCACGGCATCTCGCACAACTCGGAGGGCGTCGACGCGCCCGAGGCCACCCGGCTGGGCTGGCTGGTGCAGATCGAGAACTGGTTCGCCCAGCAGTTCTTCTACCTGGCCGACAAGCTCGAGAAGATTCAGGAGGGCGGCGGCAAGACGCTGCTCGACAACAGCTGCCTGCTCTGGGCCCACGAGCAGTCGAACGGCGCCAGCCACCAGCGAACCGACATGCCCTACGTGCTCGCCGGCAGCTGCGGCGGCTACTTCAAGCTCGGCCAGCGCAACCAGTTCTCGGGCGTCGCGCACAACAACCTGCTGCTCTCGATCGCCGAGGCGATGGGCTACCCCATCGCGAAGTTCGGCGACCCGGCGCTGTGCACCGGGCCGATCGCCGCGCTCAAGGCGTAGGGAATGAGGGCGCGGTCGGGTCGGGTGCTCGAGAAGCCCTACGCGTACGCGGTGTAGACTCGGTGCCCTTCGTGCGGTCCGTCTCCATCTGCCTGCTCTTCTTCGCCTCGACCGCGGTCGCCCAGACGCGCCTGTTCGGCGACGACTTCGAGACCGGCACGCTCACGCCCGATCAGTCTCCGCCGGGGGTGTGGGCGGTGCACGACGGGGTCGCCAACACCAGCACCAACACCAGCGCCGAGGCGGCCCACCGCGGTGCCTTCGGCCTGCGCATGCTCGACAACGAGGGCGTCACCACCTACGGCAACGTCACCTCGGCGCGGGTGCGGGTGAACGTCGACGCCGGGTCGCTGCTCGCGATTCGTTTCTGGATCCGGGTCACCCCCACCACCGCGGCCGGCAACCTGGTGTTCGTGGGCATGCTCCGGCAGGACCCGAAGCTCTTCTACCCGGGCGCCAGAGTCGACGTGGGAGCCCACCTGCCCGACGGCGGCTACTCGCAGGTGTCGACCACCGCCGACCTGAGCGGCGGGCAGTGGCACCTGTTCGAGTACACGGTGTCTGACGTGGGCGCCTCGTCGACCTCGAACCGGCGCATGTTCATCGACGGCACCTCGGTGCTCAACGATCGCTTCGATACCAGCGGCGCTTCGGGCCTGACCAGCCTCGGCCTCGGTCAAGGCTGGGCCGACGATCGCAGCTTCAAGGGCAGCATCGACTTCGACGACTTCCGCGTCACCAACGGAGCACCGGCCAGCACCCTCGCCTTCGCCGACGCCGGCAGCACGTGGATGGGCGGCTGCGCCCCGCTCTCACTCACCCTCTCGAGCTCGGCCGGCACGTCGGCCGCCGCCCCCTACGACGTGCGCGCGTCGCTCTCGGTCACCGGCGTCGCGGCGAGCTGGTACTCCGATGCGCAGTGCACCACCCGCGCGAGCGAGGTGGTGATACCCGCCGGCGCTACGCACGCGCGCGCCTGGCTGCAGTCGACCGGCGTGGGCACCGCGGTGGTGCGCGCCTCGCACGACGACTTTCTCACCCGCGTCGCCAGCCTCGGCGTGAGCCAGAGCGGCCCCATCGCCCGCCTCGAGCCCGCGATGCAGAAGGTGGTCTCGGGCGCGCGGGTCTCGTTCGACGGCTCGGCGTCGGTGGGCGCGGGCGGTGGCTACCACTGGTTCCAGCCCGAGGGCCCCACCGGCGTTCGGCTCGACCCCGGCGGCGCCACGCAGGCGCTCACCCTCACCGAGCCGGGCACCTACGTGTTCGAGCTCTCGGTGAGCGACGAGCTGGGCCGCACCTCGGCGCCGGCGCGCGCCACGGTGGTGGTCGACCCGACCTCGGGCTGCAGCAGCGCGCCCGCGCTCTTCGCGGCGCTGGCGCTGTGGCTCACTCGGAGTCGGCGACCAGCGCGTGCTTCTTCAAGAGCCGCTGCAGGTACACGCGGGTGATGCCGGCGGCCTTCGAGGCGTGGGTGATGTTGCCCTGGTGCGCCTCGAGCAGGTGCTTCAGGTAGTCGCGCTCGAACGCGGCCACCAGCCCGTCTTTCGCGTCTTTGAACGGCACCGCCGAGGTCACTGCGCCGGCTGGCGCAGAGGGCCGCGGAGCGCTCGTCGACGCCTCGGGCTCTAGCCCCACGCCCAGGCTCACCGCGCGCGAGATGGCGTTCTTCAGCTCGCGCACGTTTCCCGGCCAGCCGTACCCGGCGAACATCGCGCGGGTGTTCGCCGACAGCGCGTCTTTGGGCATCTGCAGCTGCGAGAGGCAGTCGTCGATGAGCAGCGGCAGGTCTTCGACGCGCTCGCGCAGCGGCGGCAGCGCCACCTTGAGCACCGCGAGCCGGTGGTAGAGGTCTTCGCGAAAGCGCCCCGCCCGCACTTCGGCGAGCAGGTCGCGGTGGGTGGCAGCGAGCACCCGGGTGTTGAAGGTGTGGGGCTGGTTGCCGCCGACGCGCTTGATGCTGCGGGCCTCGAGGGCGCGCAAGAGGCGCGGCTGCAGCTCGAGCGGCAGCTCGCCGATCTCGTCGAGAAACAGGGTGCCGTCGTGCGCGCGCTCGAACACGCCGGCGCGCGGTGCGTCGGCGCCGGTGAACGCGCCCTTGACGTGCCCGAACAGCTCGGACTCGGCGAGGTTCGGCGTCAGCGCCGCGACGTCGCAGACCACGAACGGGCCCTGGGCGCGCGCGCTGGCCTGGTGCACCGCCTGGGCGCAGAGCTCTTTGCCGGTGCCGGTCTCTCCGACGATCAGCACCGGCATGTCGTTCTCGGCCACGCGCTTCAAGAGCCCGAACAGCTGGCGCATCACCAGGCTCTTGCCCAGCAGGCTGCCGAAGTGCTCCTGCTCTGAGGGGGGCACCGGCCTGACGCCCTCTTCCGCCGGCACCAGCTTCAAGTCGGTCTTGCCGATGCGCACCACCGCGGGCGGGGTGAGCTCGAGCGAGGTGAAGCGCTGCCCCTGGTACGTGGCGCCGTTGGTCGACTGGTTGTCGCTGACCCGAATCGCGTGCGGCAGCACCTCGATCACCAGGTGGGTGCGCGAGACCGCGGGGTCCGTCAGGCGCAGGTCGACGCCGGGCTCCTTGCCCACCCGGTAGGTGCCCTGCTCGAGCTGCAGCTCGGCGCCGAAGTCGGGGCCTGAGACCACCAGCAGCTTGAGCCGCAGCGGAGCGCCGCCCGGCTTGGGCAGCGCATCGGTCGGAGCGTGGCTCACTTGAGCTCCAGCGCCCCCAGGTTGGCGCGCGGCGCGTGCGGAGCCACGGCGACGGCGACCGCGGTGGCGCTGCCCGCGACCACCACGCCGACCGCCGCCCACACCCACCAGCGCTGGTAGAGCGGAGTCGACGCCGGCGCGGGCTCGGCCACCCCGGCGGCGGCGGCAGGCTCGGGCGGCGGCGGCTGAGCCTGCGGAGTGAGCACCGGGGCCGGCGGCACTTTGGGCGCGGGCTTCTCTCGCTCGCGCTGCAGCTGACGAGCGTGGTCGAGCACCGAGCGCAGCTTGGGCGCTTCGGTCGGGGCGAGGTCGTAGTCGGGGTCGAGCTCGAGCAGCTGGCGAAAGGTGTTCACCGCGCCGCCGAAGTCGCTGAAGGCGACCTGGGTCTTGGCCTTGAGCTCGAAGGCGAGCACGCGGTCGGCCGGCTCGAGCGCGCCCTCGAGCGCGCGGTCGATGGCGGGAATCACCTCGGAGAAGCGGCCCAGCTGGTAGGCCGTCTTCGCTTTTTCGAGCTCGGTGGCCGACAGGAGAAGCAGCAGTACAGCGCTCGACATTGCGGCAGAGCTTACCGCGTGCGGCGACGCCGACGCAGCGCGGGAAGCAGCAGCGAAAAGGCGATCGCCGCACCGGCCATGGAAGACGAGCAGCCGCCCAGGGTCACGCCGCCGGGCTCCATCGGGTCGGGGGGGTCGACGTGCGTCATCATCGAGCCGGCGTCGAGGGGCTCGCCGGTGGTGCTGCCGGTGTTTTCGACCTCGCCGGCATCGGGCGGGCCGGCGTCTTCAGGGCCGCCGGGGCTGCCCGAGTCGATGGCCCCCGCATCGACCGGCCCGGCATCGGGGCGGCCTGCGTCGGGGCGGCCGGCGTCGACGAACGAGCCGGCGTCGTGCCCCGCGTCGGGGGTGACGGTGCCGGCGTCGGGGGCGACGGGCGGCACCCAGGTCGAGCCCACCGACACGGCGTAGATGCGCACCCGCAGGGTCATCGGGGTGAGCTTCGAGTAGTCGGGCTCGTCGAGAAACCCCTGCCCGAGGTCGATCTTCTTGTTGTTGGGGTCGCGCATGATGATGGTGATGGAGTTGAACTTGCGCGTCCAATCGACCTGGCTGAACTGGTAGCCGGTGGGCGGCGACGACGACGGTGATGTAGCTGCCGGGCTTGTCGAAGGCGATGCTGCCGTCGCAGGTGTAGCTGCTCTGAATGAAGCAGGCTGCGACGTGCATCATCAGCGTGCTGGGCTTCGAGAACACGTCGACCAGCATGTAGAGCTTGCCGTCGCGGTAGTTGTCGGGCGTGACCCAGTTCGAGGGCTGCTGCGGGGTGAACGCGAACTGCGCGTGCGAGCCCTTCAAGCTCTCCTGGATGCCGAGACCGACGCCGCGGTTGTCCGAGGTATGGGTGTAAGTGGTGTCGAGCAGCAGCACCTGCGAGGCGAAGGCGCTGCTCGCTGCCATCAGGCAGCCGAGCAGCACGACGCGAGCGAGGGTCGGGCGGGGGCGCATGGCAGAGCACTCAGCAAGAACGCCGCCACTCAACCCTCTAAAAAACCAAATCAGTATGAGCGCTTGAAGTCACCTCCGACGCCGATGGCGCATCGACGTCGCGCTCGCGAGGTGGCTGCTGCGTACGACAGGCAGCAGCGCCCGAACCCGACCCCACCCGGCACCTGCACCCCGAAGTAGCCTCCCCCGCCCATGCCGGTCGACGACCCTGAGAGCCAGCGCCTCGAAGACGACAGCCGCCGCAACTCGAACTGGAAGCGCTGGGGCCCGTACCTCTCCGAGCGCCAGTGGGGCACCGTCCGAGAGGACTACTCGAGCAAAGGAGACGTCTGGGAGTACTTCCCCCACGACCACGCGCGCAGCCGCGCGTACCGCTGGGGCGAAGACGGCCTGCTGGGCCTCAGCGATCGCCAGGGCCGGCTGTGCTTCGCGCTCGCCCTGTGGAACGAGAAGGACCCGATTCTGAAAGAGCGGCTCTTCGGGCTCACCAACCACGAGGGCAACCACGGCGAAGACGTCAAAGAGGCGTACTTCTATCTCGACGCCACGCCCACCAGCTCGTACCTGAAGGCGCTCTACAAGTACCCGCAGGCGCCCTACCCGTACGCCAGGCTGCTCGACGAGAACCGCGCGCGCGGCTACGGCAAGCCCGAGTACGAGCTCGAGCACACCGGCGTCTTCGACGGCCAGCGCTACTTCGACGTGCTCGCCGAGTACGCCAAGGGCGACCCGAACGATCTCTGCATTCGCCTCACGCTGAGCAACCGCGGGCCCGAGGCCGCGCCGCTGCACGTGCTGCCGATGCTGTGGTTCCGCAACACCTGGAGCTGGGGCCGCGACAGCGAAGGCTATGGCGTCAAGCCCCTGCTGCAGCGCGCGGGCGACGGCGAAGTGCGGGTGGTGCACGAAGAGCTGCCCGAGATGAAGTGGCTGCTCGACCCGTCGCAGCCGTCGACCCTGCTCTTCACCGAAAACGAGTCGAACACCGAGCGGCTGTGGGGCCGGCCCAACTCGACCCCCTACGTGAAAGACGCCTTTCACCGCTGCGTGGTGAACGGCCAGCGCGACGCGGTGAGCCCCGACGGCGCAGGCACCCGCGCCGCCGCGCACTACGCGCTGAGCCTGCCCGCCCGCGGCAGCATCACCCTGAAGCTGCGCCTCACCGCCGGCGCCGCGGGCGACTTCGACGCCATCTTCGAGCAGCGCCGCGCCGAAGCCGACGCGTTCTACGCCCGCCGCATACCTCAAGCACTCAGCGCCCCCGAGCAGCAGATCTCACGCCAGGCGTACGCCGGCCTGCTGTGGAGCAAGCAGTACTACCACTACGTCGTCGACCACTGGCTCGACGGCGACCCGGGGCACCCGCCCCCCGCGCCGGGCCTGCGCGGCGCGCGCAACCGCGACTGGAAGCACCTCTACAACCGCGACGTCATCTCGATGCCCGACAAGTGGGAGTACCCCTGGTACGCCGCGTGGGATCTCGCCTTTCACATGGTGCCGATGGCGGCCATCGACCCCAGCTTCGCCAAGGAGCAGCTGCTGCTGTTCCTGCGCGAATGGTACATGCACCCCAACGGCCAGCTGCCCGCCTACGAGTTCGCGTTCGGCGACGTGAACCCTCCGGTGCACGCCTGGGCGGCGTGGCGCGTCTACCGCATCACCCAGGGCACGCTCGGCACCGACAAGCGCTGGCTGGCCCGCGTCTTCCAGAAGCTGCTGCTCAACTTCACCTGGTGGGTGAACCGCAAGGACGACGAGGGCAACAACCTCTTCAGCGGCGGCTTTCTGGGGCTCGACAACATCGGCATCTTCGATCGCAGCAAGCCGCTGCCCACCGGAGGCCGGCTCAAACAGGCCGACGGCACCGCGTGGATGGCGTTCTACGCCTCGACCATGCTCGGCATCGCGCTCGAGCTCGCCGAAGACGACCCCAGCTACGAAGACATGGCCTCGAAGTTCTTCGAGCACTTCGTGCACATCGTCGACGCGATGAACACCCTCGGCGGCAACGGGCTGTGGAGCGAGGCCGACGGCTTCTATTACGACCAGCTCGACACCGGCACCGGGGCCGCGCTGCCGCTGCAGACCCGGTCGATGGTCGGCATCATTCCCCTCTTCGCGGCCCACGTGCTCGACACCGAGCGGGTCGACAAGCTCGCCGGCTTCAAGAAGCGCCTCGACTGGTTCGTGAAGAACCGCGCCGACCTCGCCCGGCACGTGGCGTTCGTGGCGAAGGGAGAAGGCCACGGCCTGCAGCTGCTCGCGGTGCCGTCGCGCGAGCGCCTGCAGCGCGTGCTGCGCTACGTGCTCGACGAGCGCGAGTTCCTCTCGCCGCACGGGGTGCGCGCGCTGTCGAAGGTGCACGCCGAGAAGCCCTACCTGTTTCGCGCCGGGGGCACCGAGTGGCGCGTCGACTACGTGCCCGGAGAAGGCGACTCGGGCGCTTTCGGCGGCAACAGCAACTGGCGCGGGCCGGTGTGGTTCCCGGTGAACTACCTGCTCATCGAGGCGCTCGAGCGCTACGACAAGTTCTACGGCGACACGCTGAAGGTCGAGTGCCCCACGGGGAGTGGCCGCATGATGCGGCTGCACGAGGTCGCCACCGAGCTGTCGCGAAGGCTCGCCGCCCTGTTCACGCCCGACGCCGCCGGCCGCCGCCCCTGCCACGGAGACGACGCGAGATTCGCCACCGACCCCCACTGGAGAGAGCTGGTGCTCTTCCACGAGTACTTCCACGGCGAGACCGGCCGGGGCCTGGGCGCCAGCCACCAGACCGGGTGGACGGCGCTGGTCACCCGGTGCCTCGAGATTCTCTCCCTCACCCCGCCAGGGGGAAGCGCCCCCAGGTGAGGGCGCGGGCCGCCCAAGCGCTCACCCGCCGGGCGTGGGCGCGAGCTCCCAGGTGTCGGCGCGGTCTTCCCACCGGCTGGTGAAGTCGGTCTCGGCGCCGAACAGCGTGCGCCAGGTGCCGCCCAGGTCGATGAGGGCGCCGTCGAGCCGCGGCGAGGGGCCTGAATCGACCTGCGCCCAGCTGGCCCCTTCGCGCACGCCGACGTCGCCGTACAGGTTGGTGCCGTCGTAGCCGCCCCACGCCAGCAGCCGCCCGAACGCGTCGAACACCGTGCCCCCGAAGATGCGGGCGACCGGCGCAGCGGTCAGCCCCTCGAGCTTCGACCACTTCGTGCCGTCGAAGGCCCAGGTGTCGTTGGGCAGCGAGCGGTCATCGAGCTGGCCGCCGGCGAGCACCAGCTGCCGCCGCTTGGGGTCGAACACCAGCCTCGCGGCCCAGCGCGCCGGCGGAGCAACCGCGGTCGCGACCGCCGCCCACGACGTGCCGTCCCACACCCAGGTGTCGGCCATGCCGGCGCTCACCCCGCGCCCACCGAACAACACGGTGAGGCCGCGCTCGGGGTCGTACCCCATCGCCGCGCTGCGGCGCGCCGGCGGCAGCCCCGAGGTGACCTGGCGCCAGTCGCTCTCACCGGCCTTCAGCGTCCACATGTCGCCGCGCAGCACGTTCGAGCTGCCCTGCTTGCCCATGCCGCCGAAGAGCACCGCGTCATCGCCGTGAAACGCCAGCACCGCCGCCGAGCGCGGCGGAGGCGCGACGCCGGTCACCCGCCGCCAGCCGCCGTCTTTGAAGCGCCAGGTGTCGCCCGCGTAGCTGCCGCCGCCGGCGAAGTAGCCTCCGAACAAGAGCCCCTCTGCCGCCCGCGGCTGGGCGAACGCGAAGTCCGAGCGAGGCACCGGCAGCGTGGTGCGCTCGGCCCACTGCTGGCCGTCCCACTCCCAGACGTCGGCGAGGTCGACCTCGTCGAAGCCGCCGTACATCACCATCACGTTGCGGTCAGCGGCGAACGCGAGGGTGGTGGCGGTGCGCGCCGGTGGCAGCGCGCCCGGCGGGCGCAGCTGCGCCCACTGGGTGCCGTCCCACTCCCACTGGTCGGCGAACGCGCTGCCCGACGGCAGCGGGGGAAAGTGCCGGGCGCCGCCCACCAGCATCACCTTGTGACGCAGCGGGTCCCACTGCAGCACGTGCATGCCGCGCCCCTCGGGCCGCGGGGTCAGCCCCGTCATCTCGTGCCACGCGGTGCCGTCCCACTCCCAGGTGTCGTCGAGGTTGACGGGTGCGCCGCCCGCTCCGATGCCCTGGCCCGAGAAGAGCACCACGCGCTGCCGCTCGGGGTCGTACGCCATGCGGGCGTTGACGCGGGCCGAGGGGTGCGCCGCCGTGCCGGTGGCCACCTGCGCCCAGGTGGTGCCGTCGAAGGTCCACGTGTCGTCGAAGGCCACTCCGCTGTCGCTGCCGCCGAACACCATCAGCTTGCCGCGGGCCGCGTCGTAGACGGCGGCGTCGCCACCGCGCGCCGCGGGCGCTCCCGCCGCGTCGACCTTCTTCCACCCCGTGCCGTCGAACACCTGCAGGTCGTTCATCACCCGCACCAGGTACTGGCCCGTCGAGGTGTAGCCCGACCAGGTGCCGCCGAAGACGAACACCCGCCCGCCGGCCGCGTCGACCGCGACGCCGGGGTTCTTGCGCTCGGGGTACTCGTCGGTCGCCAGCGGGCGGCTCTGCCAGCCCCTGCCGTCCCACGCCCAGGCGTCGTGAATCGGGCCGGTCACGTGGTTGCCCGAAAACACCAGCACGCTCTTCGCCGGCGGCCAATAGAAGGCCACGTGGGTGCTGCGCGACGGCGGCGCCTCGTCGACCTTGCGCCAGCCGAGCGTGGGGGGCGTGGCGCCCGCGTCGACGCTCTCGCCGGCGTCGGCCGGGGCCCCGGCGTCGGGCAGGCCCGAGTCGCCCGGCTGGCCGCCCGCATCGAGCGGGCCCATCGGCGGCGAGCACGCCGCGAGGGCGCCGAAGACTGCCAGAAGACAGGTGAAATGACGCATGGTGCGAATCCCTTCCGAGAACCTTGGAAATCCGGTCGCGGCGGTAGACGGCCAGGGCGCGCTTTGTGACTTTTTTTCTTTAGTCGAGCGGCGTGAGCCACACGTCAGAGTCGAACTGCTTCTCGAGGTAGGCCAGCGTCTTCTGGTCGGGAGACAGCTGCAGCTCTCCGAACGCCGAGACCGCGGTCTGCAGCACCTCGAGCCCGCCGCCGTGGGGCAACCAGCCGATGCGCTGCAGCTCGTCGGCGCCCATGCCCGTCACGTAGAAGCCGGTGCCGGGCGCGTCGAAGGCGAGCCCGCGCAGCTCGCGCAGACCCGGCACCGCCCGCTCGGCGAGCACGCGGCCCGAGCGGTCGCGCACGCGTACCAGCAGCTCGTCGTCGGCCAGGGCGACGCGGCTGCCGTCGACCGAGAGGGCCCAGAACAGCGACACCGTCTGCGGCGTGGGTACGGTGAAGCGCAGGGTGGGCGCGCCCCCGTCGAGCGCGAGGTCGTAGAACGAGGTCTGCTCGCCGTCGACGTGCGCCAGCACGCAGGCCCGCGCGGCCACCGCGCACCGCACCCGCTGCCCGTGCGGCCCAGGCGCCATCGACGACAGCCGGCCCACCGCCACCGCCGGCAGCTCGAGCGTGCGCGCGGTGCCAACGGCCTCGAGCTGCAGGGCCCAGCGCAGGGGCCCCTCGGGCTCGGCGGGCCGGTCGGCCCACCAATAGAGCAGCTCGCCGGGCCGGCCGGTCGCCGTCGGCCAGGTCTGCGCCCACCCCCGCGCGCGCAGCCACTGCGGAGCGGGCGCGTCGAGCGCGCGCCGGGCGAGGTGCGGCACCAGCTCGCGCAGCGACATCAGCAGCACCGCCGAGCTCGACTCCCAGCCGCAGGGCCGCTCATCGAGCTCGCTCTGGGTGAGGGTGCGCGGCTGCGACAGGGCGCCCTGCTCCGACACGTCGGCCAGCTGCACCCTCAAGTGGGTGCTCTCGCGCGCGGTCAACAGGTGCCCGTTCGCCGCCTGCCCCAGCATCGAGAAGAACTGGCCGTCGACGTGATCGAGCAGCGTCGGCTCGGCGCCGGGCCGGTCGAGCGACCAGACCGCCGAGCCGTTGCCTTCGCCCGGCAGGTCGGCGAGCGCGTAGAGCAGCGCTCCGCGCGCCGACCAGCCCAGCACCACCGGCACGTAGCCCTGCGAGAGCCGCTGGCTGCGCAGCGACCACACCGGCGCGTCGCCGTCGGGCGCCCACAGCTCGAGCACCTTGAGCAGGTCGCCCTGCACCCGCTCGCTGGCAGAGACCGCGTAGAGCTCGCCCGCCGTCGACCACACCGCGGCGTTCAAGAAGCGGCTCGCCGGGTGGGTGACCGCGTGCAGCTCGGCGCCGTCTGAGGTTCTGCGCACCACCACCCGACGCCCCTCGATCGCCACCACGCGGTCGAGCGCCGGGCTCGCCGAGGCGTACTTGAAGGGGCCCCGGTAGAAGCGCTTCGCGGCGCCGCCGGCCAGGTGCCACAGCGAGCGCTGACCGTCGGGGTCGCGGCTGAGCACCACGAAGCCGCCGCGCGCGGGCGACACCACCGAGGGCTGGCCCTCGAGGGTCACCGGGTCGAGGCGGTCGGGGGTCGCCGGGTCGCCGAGAAACAGCCCGTCGTCGTCGACGAAGGCGAAGGTGCGCCCGTCGTGCGAGAGCGCGGCGTCGCTCAACGGGCGGTTCATCGCGTGCCCGGTGAGCCGTCGCGACGGCGGCGGGCGCCGCGGCTTTACCGGGTGGCTGGCCGCCCACGCCCACCACCCGGCGAGCGCGACCGCGGGCGCCGCGACGAGCCACCGCCACCGGGCGGGCCGGGGGCGCCGCGCCTGCTCGAGCGCCGCCACCACCTCGACCGCCGAGGCGAAACGGCCGCCGCGCTCGGCCTCGAGGCAGCGGTCGGTCACCCGCCGCGGGGCCCCCAGCTCGCGCAGCACCTGCCCCAGCGACCACACGTCGGCGCGCGCGTCGAGCGCCTCGCCGCGCTGCTGCTCGGGCGACATGTAGCCGGGCGTGCCGGCGGCCTGCGCCGGCGCGGCGGCGGCCGCGGCGCGCGCCAGCCCCAGGTCGAGCAGCTTCGCCACGCCGTCGGGGGTGACCATCACGTTCTCGGGCTTCACGTCGCGGTGCAGCCAGCCTGCCCGGTGCAGCGCCGCGAGCCCCCGCGCCACGCCCAGCGCCCAGTCGAGCCGGTCGGCCTTCGAGCCCGAGGCCTGCTGCAGCAGGGCGCGCAGCGAGGTGCCGCGCACCAGCTCCATGGCGAAGAAGGCGCGGCCCTCGAGGGTGCCGGCCTCGTAGACCGACGCCAGGTTGGGGTGCGAGAGCGAGGCGGCGGCGCGGGCTTCGTCGAGCAGCTGCTGGGGGTCGGCGCCCTCGCGCTGCGGCAAGAGCTTGAGCGCCACCTCGCGAGAGAGCCGCTCGTCGAGCGCGCGGTAGACCACCCCCATGCCGCCGGCCCCGGCGATCTCGAGCAGCCGAAACGGGCCGAAGTGGGAGCCCGCGGGCAGCGGAGGCTCGGCGCGCGCGGCTTCGACCGACACCGCGGCCACCTGGCGCAAGAGCGCGTCGAGCTGCGCGTCGTGGGTCAGCGCGCCGCGCGTGGTCACGGCTCGAGCCAGCCGGCCTGGGTGGCGCTCTCGCGCAGCGTCACCTTGATGCGCTCGAAGCGCTTGCGCAGGGCGGGCGCCGAAGCGCCCAGCACGCGGGCCACGTCTTCCCACGGCAGGTCGCGGTCGACGCGCAGCACCAACAGCGCGCGGTCGTCGGGGTCGAGCTGCTCGCGCAGGGCGCGGAACCGGTCTTTCCAGTCGGTGCGCAAGAACGCCGCGGTGGTGGTGCGGCGCGCCGCCTCGAGCTCGGGGGTGTCGGAGAGCGCCACCTGCACCCGGCCGCCGCCCGCTTCCCCGTGGCGGCGCGAGGCGGTCTTGGCGAGCGCGTACAGCCAGGTGCGGTAGCTGCACTCGCGCCGAAACGACGAGAAGGTGCGCAGCAGGTCTTCGCAGGTCTGCGAGAAGACCTCGGCGGCGGCTTCGCGGTCGTGGTGCACCGCCGAGAGAAACGAGAGCAGCTCGGGGCCGTAGCCGGAAATGAGCCGGGCCAGCGCCTCGCGGGCGTGACCGGCCGCGAGCGCCCGGTCGACCTCGGCGTCGAGGGCCTGGCGTTGCTCGGCAGAGGGGGCGGCCACGGGGCCGGTTTACCCACGCCCTCGCGCCTGCGGCAACCGGGCGGGTCGGCATCGGCTCACGTCTGCACCACCGGCAGCGCCGGGGCCCGTCGCAAGCGGCCAGCGGCGTTCGAGCTCGCGAGGCGCTGCGAGCCCGCCGTGGGTGGGCGCCGGGGTGAGCTGCAGCGCGACCAGCGCCGCCGCCGCCGGCCACAGCTGAAGCAGCAGCCGGTTGAGCAGCGTGCCGTTCTCGGCGAACACGCGCACCCGCTCGGGCCCCACCAGCAGTGCCAGGGCCACCGCGGCGAGATCGAACAGCAGGGCGAGCCGCAGCGCCCGGGCGCCCGGCCCGGCCGGCGCGCGCAGCGCCGCGGCCAGGGCCAGCGCCCAGAAGCCACCCCAGGTGAACACGTCGCTCGCGTGCAGCACCAAGAGCCGGCCCAGCTGCGGCAGGGCCCCCCACGCGGGTGCGGTGAAGGCATGATCCACATTGGCGACGCCGTGCGCGCTGGCGAGCGATCGCCACGCCCACGCCGCCCCCAGCGCCAGCGCCGCCGGCCCGAGCCGGCTCAGGCGGCGGTCGGTGACGGCGAAGGCCGCGATCGAGACGGCCAGCACATGGGTGACGCCCTCGTCTTTGAGGCCCGCCAGCACCAGCGCGAGCGCGAGCGCCTGGGGCCGCGGCGCCTCGGCCAGCAGGTGCCCCAGCAGCGCCAGCGCCAAGAGCCCCACCGGCAGGTCGACGTAGACGCTGCGCAGGTGAACCCAGGCCAGCGGCGTCAGCAGCACCGCGGCGAGGGCCACCAGCGCCCGGCGGCCGGTGAGCTGCACAGCCCAGGCTTCGAGCGCGGCCCCCAGGGCGAGCACCACCAGCAACGAGGCGGCGAGGGTGTGGGTCGCAAGCGCGTCGTGGCCGAGCGAGACCCAGCCCACCGCCGCCGGCCACAGGGCTGGGTACCCGGGCGGTATCAGGCCCTGCGAAGGGTCGAGCGCCGCGCTCACGCCAAAGCCGAAGTGCAGCGACTCGAGCCTCGCCTTGGCCAGCCACACCAGCTCGTCCCACATGGTGGGGGTGAACGGGCGCAAAAGCACCAGCGCCGCCAAGAGCCCGAGCAGGGCGAGCGGTCTCCACGCCCCGTGCGTCGCCACGCCCGGCTGCGCGAGCCGCGCCAGGGCGACGAACGCCACGCCGAGCCCGAGGCCAACAGGCCCCAGCGCGAGGCACCACAGCGCCGCGAGCCCCAGCCACCCCGAGCCGGGCGAGGCGAGCCCCTGCTTGAGCTGCGCCGCGAATGACCTGGGCGCGCACGCCGCGCGCGACCCCGCGCCGAGCAGGTGCAACAGCCCGAGCCCCAAGAGCGCCCGCATCATGGCCCCGCTCCGCACACCAGGTGACCGCTCACCGGGTCGAGCCCGCAGGGCGCGCCCAGCGGGCCGGCGCGCACCTCGAGCTCGACCGCGGGCCCAGAGACCGGCGGGCGGGTCGGCACCGCGTACCGCACCAGGGGGAAGAGCACGTCGTCGTCTTCTCTCACCACCCGCACCGGGCCGGGCCAGGGTGCCTTCGCCTGCACGTCGTCGAGGGTGCGCCGCACGGCGCGCGCCAGCTCCCCCCGATGCGGCACGGCGTCGGCGCGAACGGCGACCACCTGCCACAGGCCGGGCAGCATCGACGCCGCGAGGAGCAGCGCGAGCCAGCGCGGCCGGCGGCGCAAGAAGAGCACGCCGAGCACCAGCATCGCGGCGCTGAGCCCCAGTGAGAGCCCCGCGCGGGGAAAGTGCGCGCGGGGGTCGCCCATCACCGCGTTGGCGCCGTCGAGCACGATGGACTCGGGCGTGCCCAGCACCAGCGCGTCATGGTCTACCGGGGCAGCCATCTAGGGGCGGGTGCTTACGAGAAGCCGCGGGCCGTTGCGAGCGCGGGAAAGCCGTGCGACACCGCGCCGCCCTGCGCCGCGCCCTCGCCATCACTGCCCTGCTCGTGGCCGCCGGCTGCTGGCGCGGCTCTGCCCCGCGCGCCTCAGGGCCGGTCGACCTGCTGGTGATCGCGCCCCACCCCGACGACGAGGTGCTGATGGCCGCCGGGCTGCTCGCTCGCGCGGTGCGCGAGGGCCGCCGGGTGGCGGTGGTGCTGATGACGAACGGCGACTTCACCTGCTCCCGAGACGGGCGGGTGCGCCAGCGCGAGACGCTCGCGGCGATGCGCGCGCTCGGGGTCGACGAGGCCCAGGTGCACTTTCTGGGTTACCCCGATGGCTTTCTGGCCGGCTTGCGCCCCACGCCGCTGCCGCCCGTCGAGCGGCGCAACCCCGACGGCAGCTGCGGCCTGGCGACCAGCACCCGCCTCGGCAGCGGCGCAGGCTCCCTCGACGAGCACACCCGGCGCACCGGCGCGCCGGCCCCGTTCACCTCGGCCGCGCTGGTGGGCGACCTCACCGCGCTGCTCGAGCGGCTCGAGCCCCGCGAGATCGTTCTGCCGCACCCCATCGACGAGCACCCCGACCACGCGGCGACCTACGCGTACTTTCGCCGCGCGCTCGAGGGCCTCGAGCGCGGCCCGGTGCGCGTGCACCGCGCCATCGTGCACCAGGGCCCCTGCTGGCCGGGCGACTGCCGGGTCCAGCCCTCACCCGAGTCGAGCGTGCCGCCGCTGCCCGCGCCGCTCGAGGCGTACGCGCCGACCGAGCGGGTGCGCACCGACGGCCGCGCGAAGCAGGCGCTCATCGCCGGCTACGCCTCGCAGGTCGGGCCACAGCTCGAGCAGAGCTGGCTCTTGTCGTTCGCCAGGGCCGACGAGATCTTCTTCGCCGAGACGCTCGCGCGCGACGATGCGGGGCACTGGTCGGCGGGGCCCGCCCAGGTGCTCGAAGGTGAAGGCGCCTTCGCTTTGCGCTGGTGCGCGCAAGGGCGCTGCCGGGGGTATGACCTCGCGCTCGAGGCCGGCGCGCTCACCTTGAGCGAGAGCAGCGGCCTCGAGGTGCGCCGCTGGCCCGCGGCAGACGGCACCCGGTGGAGGCTCGAGGTGCGACCGGGCGCCGGTGACTTCTCGGAGTGGAGCCTCGCGACGCAAGCAGGGCTGGTCGGCGTCGCGGTGCTCCCCGGCGCGACCGGCACGCTCACGCCGGCGCCCTGAAGAGCCCCTGGTCGACCGGCGGGCTCTCGTCACCTGTGGGGCATCATCGGGCTGCACGCCCGCGGCGCGAGCATCGCGTCGCGCAGCGTGGCCGCCACGGGTATGAGCCGCGGCGTCACCCGGTAGCGGTCGGCCCGGGTCTTCAAGAACACCGAGTCTTCGTAGCCGCCCAGCCGGTTGCCGGTGCGATCCATCGCGTAGAGCTCGCTCACCCCGTTGATGCCGATGATCGCGGTGCCCGCCTCGCCGCCCGGCTCGAACCACGGGCTGGTCACCTGGCCGCCCATCGAATGCCAGCGCGCCGCGGGAGGCAGGCGGGCCAGCCCCGGGTGCGCCGACAGCAGCGCGAGCAACAGCGTGGGCACGTCGTTCTGCGACAGCACCGTGCCCTCGAGCTGCTGCTGCGCCCGCGCCAGCGCCGCCTCGAGCGCGGGCCGGTCGGCCGCCTTCTCGAGAAACCGCCGGGGAATCACGATGAGAAAAGGTATCTGCGTCTTCGCCGCGTCGGACTCGGGGTCGACCGGGCCCCACACGTAGCCCTCGCCGGTCGAGTGGTCTGCCGCCATCACCACGATCGATCTCTCGGCGAGGCCGGTGGCGTCGAGCTCGTCGAAGAAGCGCTCCAGCGCGTAGTCGGTGTACGCATGCACGGTGAGCCGCCGCCGATCTTCGTCGTCGGCCCGGTTGGGCGCCGCCTGGCAAGCGCGGTCGACCCGCTGGGGCACCTCGGGGGGCAGATCTTCCGGCGGCGTGAACGGAGAGTGGTTCGACAACGACATCACGAAGGCCAGCTGCGGCCCCGTCTCTACCGCCTTGGCCACCCGCCGCACCGCCTCGTGAAAGATGGTGAGGTCGGTGAGCCCCGACCACACCCCCTTGGGCAGCTTCTCGGGCAGCTCGTCTTGCGAGACGACCTCGTCGACCCCGTGCTCCATCAAGAAGCGCTTCATGTCGTCGAAGGTCGGGTCGGACCCGTAGAAGAACTGCCCATGGAAGCCCGCCTCGCGCAGCAGGTCGCCCGTGCACCGCAGCGGAAACGGCAGCAGATCTCGGGTGATGGCGAGGTTGTACGGCAACGTGCCGACGCCGCAGACGAAGGCTCCCAGCCCCTGCGCGGTGCGCACCCCGGCCTGGAACATCTTCGGGCTGCCCAGCACCCCTTCTCGGCCGCCGCGCCGCGCCGCCTCGTACAGAGCGTTGGTGAACGGGTCGAGCTCGCGCGCCGCGGCGGGGTTGAGCGCGTGCAGATCATCGGCCCGGTAGCTCTCGAGCGACAGCTGAAACACCGCGACGCGGGGCTGCGCCTCACTGAAGAGCGCCTTCGACACGTCTTGCAGCGCCTCGAGCAGCTCGGCCCCCATCGGCCGGCGCAGCGACCACTCTCGCTGCGGCTCGAGCGGCCGCGCGTGCGGGTGCGGCCAGCACGCGCCTTCAGTCTCGCGCCGGGGCGGCCAGCCCAGCCGGGCCGCCCCCACCGCCGCATCGGTGGCGGGCAGCTCGACCTTCAAGGTGAGATCTCTCGGCGTCGCCGCGTCGCGGTGCGAGAGCAGGTCGACCGAGCTCTCGATGACCCCGGTGAGCGGGTCGCCCAGCGCCGCGGGGCTGAACGCATTGTGCGCCGCCGCCTGCAGCCGCGCGGCGAGCTGCCCGGCGACCACCCCGGCCGCGAGCGAGAGCGAAAGGCCCACCGCCCACCCGCTCCACGCCCGGGCCTCGAGGTCGCTGCGCGAGCGGCGCACCGCGACCGCCGTCGCCAGGGCCAGCAGCACCGCCCCCACCAGCAGCGAGCTCCAGATGCGGGCGTAGCGCAGGTAGCCCCACAGCCCGTCGAGAAAAGCGGCGCTTCCCCCGCCTTCGGCCAGGTCGAACATGGTGGGAAACGCGCCGCGCTCGAACTTCATCTCTTCGGCGATGACGGCGAAGCTCCCCACCGCGACCCCGACCGGCAGCGCCACCAGCAGCGGGCCGACGCGCTGCCAGAAGATGCCCTGCTTGCCGCGAAAGGCGGCTGAGAGCGCCAGCGCGGTGAGGCCCACCGCGACGGCGAGCAGGTACCCGCACGCCGCCAGGTCGAGCACCGCCCCGGCGAGGGTGCGGCCGGTCTTCTCGAACAGCGTGCCCCGGCCGCGAAGGGCCATCTCGACGCGCGACGGCAGGCAGGCCAGGGCCAGCAGCACGGTCGCCCAGGCGCCCGCGCCGAGGCCACGCCGCACAGAGGGAGACAGCCAGGGCATCGCGGGTCTCTCCCTACCCTGCGCAAGAGCCGGTTTCCAACCGGCGCTGAACGTGCTCTTTGGAGCCGCCAGATGAAGCAGCTCCTCCCGGTCGTACTCACCTTGTGGGTCACCCGCGCGCTCGCCGCCCCCGACGCCGGCGCGCCCTGCCAAGACGTCGAGGCCCGACTGGCCGAGACCCGGCACACCCTCACCGCCTGCACCGACACCTCGCGCACCCTGGCGACCGCCCGTGAGCGGTGCGAGGGCGAGCTGCGTGACAGCCACGAGCGGCAGCAGTCGAATGCGACGCGCCTCGAGGCGTGCCTGGGCGCGAGCGACCAGCGGTGCCGCGACGCCGCGCTCTTCGCCGCCTCGCTGCTGCAGGGCTCGGTGCGCGCAGCGGGCGCCTGCGTGCCCGCCGACACCCAGCGCCAGCTTCAAGAGCTGCTCGACGCCTACGGCGCCGTCTCACGCGGCCTTTTGCAGCTCGACGAGTACGCCACCGGCGCGAGCGACACCCTGCCTCGCGTCGCTGGCACCAGCGAGCCCGAGCGCCACCTCGCTCGGCTGTTGGCCGCCCCAAAGGGCGCCCCGCTGTGGAACCGTCGGCTGCTCATCGCAGCCTTCAAGCTCACCGCGCCCATCACCTGGGCGCGCCTCAAGGCCAAAGGGCCGGTGGCGGTCGACGCCTTCTTCGCGTCAGCGGGCCCGCTGCCCGAGGCCTTCATCGACGAGGCGCGCGCCGAGCACCCCGAGCCGCCCGGGCCCGCCGGCCCGCCGCTCACCGCCGCGCTGCGGCTCACCCTCGCCTACCTCGAGCTGTCGAACTGCGACGAGCGCGTCTCGCCTCCCGAGTGCTCGCGCGCCCGGCAGATCGTCGAGCTGCTCGACACCACCGGGCCGCTCATCGTTCGCCGGCGGGTGGAAGAGATGTGGGCCACTCCCTGCGCCGGGGTGAACGCCGACACCGTGCGCGCCTGGCTGCAAGACTTTCCGGTGAGCCAACGCGAGAACGCCCAGGGCCCCTTGGGCGAGCTGGCGGCCGCGGCCCGCAGCAAGCTCTTCTTGTGCTTCCTCGCCGACCTCGACGGCGCTGACTCGTACCGCACCTGGGCCACCCAACACCTGCCCGCCGCCACCACCGTGCCGCCGCGCGCGGTGGCCCTGGTCGACCGCTTCGCGGGCTTCGTGCACGACGGCGACCCGCTCGACCGCTGCGCCCGCGCGGTGCGGGCGCTTCAGCACGTGCAGGCCAACGGCTGCGGGCTCGAGCGGCCCGAGGCCATCAGCGTCATCTCGCGGTGGAGCCACCCCCAGCCGCCCGCCGTCTCACCTCCCGAGCTCGAAGCCTGCCAGCACGTCGCCTCGCTGTTGTGGAGCGGCGCCACCGTCACCATCGCCGACGACTTCAGCCACCCGCCGAGCCCTCAGGAAATGGTCAAGGTCGACCGCAGCGACAGCCCGACCGAGCTCGCCCGGCTGCGCGCGGCCTGCGACGAGCGCCGCGGCAGGGGCGAGCCGTTCGAGAAGTCGCTGGTCGCGCTGGCGTCGATCGCCCGAGATCGCGGCGAGCCGGTCGGCACGGGCATCTGGCGGCTCGACGCGACCGGTACGCTCCCGGCAGAGCAGGTGCGCTACCAGCTGGCGCGGCCGTACGCCGCATGGGTTTCGCACCAGCTCAACCGCGACTCGGCGTGCGAGGCGCTCGGGCTGCCGGCGGCCCGCTGCGAGCAGTGCCTGGGGCTGGGCCCGGGAAGCCGCTACGACTGCGACGCGCTGTTCGAGCTGATGGTCGGCTGGGCGAGCCACCGGCGCTACACCTGGCTCGGCGCCGGGGGGCTCTTGGCGCTGCTCGCGTTCGCCTCGTGGCTGGCGCGCGAGCGCGCGGCGCGGCGGCGCTTCGGCGCGGCGCGGCGCTCGGCCGGCGAGCGGTTCGAGGGCCTGGGCCTCGAGGCCCTGCCCGACCCGTGGCGCTTCGTGCTGCCGACGCGGCACGACCTGCTCAGGCTGGCGCTGCCCAAGACCCCCGCGTGGGAGCGCTGGGGCTCGCTGGCCTGCGCGGTCATCGCCCCCGACGCGGCCGTGGTTCGCGAGGCCGACGTCAACCACGCCGCCGCCGCCGCGCTGCGCGAAGACACCCGGGTGGTGTTCCTGCTCCACGACGACGACGCGCTGCCCGACCTGGGCGCGGTGCGCGCCACCCTCGACTGGGCGGCGCGCGGCGGCGCCAAGGCGGTGCAGGTGCTGCTGGTGCCCAGCTCGCGCCTGGCCTGGGCCACCCGCGATGAAGACCTGCTCGACCTGGTCGAGACCACCACCCTGCGCGGCAACCCCTTCGAGGTGCGAGGCCCGGTGCGCAGCTCGAGCCAGTTCTGGAACCGCGAGCGCCTGGTGGCCGGGCTGCTCACCGAAGCCCGCGCCGGCAACTGGGTGGTGGTGACGGGCCTGCGGCGCTTCGGCAAGTCGTCGCTCGCGCTCGAGGTGGCGCGGCGCACGCCGGGCCCCACCGCGTACGTCGACCTGGCCGGGTTTCACCACGAGGTGGCCTTCGGCGAGACGCCGGCGGTGGCGGTCGAGGCCATTCTGCGCACGCTGGTGATGCGCCTGGCCGACTCGGCGACGGCGCAGTTCCCCGCGGCGACGGTGCCCGCGGCGCCGCAGGGGCAGCTCGACGCGCCGACGCTGGCGGCCTGGCTCAGGCAGCTCGCGCTCGCCTGTAGCGTCTCGAGCGGCACGGCGCCGCCGCCGATGGTGCTGGTGCTCGACGAGCTTGAGCAGCTGCTCTCGGCGAACCCCCAGACGCTGGGCCGGGCGCTCGACGTGCTGTCGACCCTCGCTGGGCGGCTGCGCAGCGCCGCTTCAGAGCCGTCGTCGCCGCACACCGGGCACACCGTGGGCGTGCTGTTGTGCGGAGCGCTGCACCCGCTGCTGTGGGCGCCGCTGGCGACGCTGGGGGGCCAATCGCTGATGGGCGCCTTCCCGTCGATCTGCGTGCCCGCGCTCGACGACGACGCCGCGCACGCCATGATGCGTGGCCTGGGGGCGCGGCAGGGCATTCGCTTCGAAGACGAAGCGCTCGAGATTCTGGTGAAGGCCTCGCACGGCGTGCCGCTGTTGCTGCGGCGGCTGGGCACCTCGGTGCTCGAGCTGTTCGACTCCGACCGGGCCCGGCACGGGGCGCTGGGCGCGATGCGCATCGGCGTCGAGGGCGCGAGAGAAGCGGTGCGACGCGAAGAGCAAGAGGGCTCGCCCCTGCGCGTGTGGGTCGAGTCCGAGATCGCCCAGGCCGGAACCTCGGCAGGGGTACTCTTGCGGGCGCTGGCCCAGGCCGACCAGGTGAGCGCCGGTCGGCTGCAGCAGCTGGTCGAAGCCCAGGTGCTCGAGCGCTTCGAGGCCTCGGGCCTCAAGGCGCACCTGCCGCCCGCCGAGCTCACCCGCCGGGCGCAAGAGGCGGCCACGGTGACGGTGCGCATTCTGGCCCAGACCCGGTTGCTCGAGGCGCACGGCGACCTCACCGCGCCCGAGGCCTTCACGTTGCCTGACGGCGTGCTTCGGCGCATCCTCAAGGCGAGTCGCTCTGCATGACGCGCATCAAGCACCTCCGCAGCCGGGTCGCCGGCGCCGCGCCGCTGTTCGGGGCGGTGATCAGCCTGGTGTGGCTCGCCTGGAGCAACGAGTCGATGGAGAACGCCTCTTCGGTGGCGCTCTCGATGGCGACTCACCCGTTCGGGGCGATCGCCATCATCCAGGCCGTCTACACCGGGCTGCTCAGCCTGTTGTGGATGCGCTACCGCCCCTTCGCGGCGCCGAACGGGGTCGCGTGGCCGCGGGTCACGGTGGTGATACCCGCGTTCAACGAGGGCCCGATGGTGGGGCGCAGCATTCGCTCGGTGGCGGCGTGCAGCTACCCCAAAGATCTGCTCGAGGTCATCGTGGTCGATGACGGCTCGCGCGACGACACCTTCTTCCACATGCAGCACCTGCGGCGCGAGTTCCCCGGCCTGGTGAAGCTGGTGCGCTTCGCGGGCAACCGCGGCAAGCGCTCGGCGCTGGTGGCGGGGTTTCGCGCGGCGACGGGCGACTTCATCATCACCATCGACTCCGACAGCGAGATCGCCCCCCAGACGGTGCACGAGATGGTGGCGCCCTTTCTCGCCGACGCCAGGGTGGGCGCGGTGGCGGGGCGGGTGGCGGTGTTGAACCGCGACACCGCCATCAGCCGCATGCTCGACGTGCAGTTCGCGCTGGCGTTCGACTTCGGGCGGGCGGCGCAGTCGGTGTACCGCGCAGTGGCCTGCTGCCCGGGCGCGCTGTCGTCGTTTCGGAAAGAGATCATCCTCCCCTGGCTCGATGAGTGGGAGAACCAGCGCTTTCTCGGCCGCCCGGTGAACCACGGTGAAGACCAGGCGCTCACCAACATCGTGCTGCGGCAGGGCTACGACACCGTGTACCAGCGCACCGCGGTCGTTCACACCCTGGTGCCCACCAACTACTCGCAGCTCTCGCGCATGTTCCTGCGGTGGGATCGCAGCTACATCGTCGAGGGCTTCTCGTTCGCACGCTTCATGTTCACCCGCTACCGCGAGAAGAACCGGCTGTTGCCGGTGGTGACCTTCTTCGTCGCCAACCTGCGCTTCGTGCTGGTGGCGGTGGCGCTGATGGAGCTGCCGCGGCTCTTCGACACCGGCCTGACCACCGTCGGGCGCTCGCTGGTGGCGTTGGCCCTGGGCTCGATCTTCACCGCTGCGTACTACCTGCACTTCGAGCGCAGCTTCCGCTGGCTGTACGGCGTGCTGTACGCCGCGTTCTCGCTGGTCGCCCTGCAGTGGGTCTTGCCCTGGGCCCTGGTCACCGTGCGCGACGAGCGCTGGGGTACCCGCTGAAAACGGCCACCGGCCGATCTCTTCGTTGTCGGCTCCGGTACGTGCCATGAACACACCGAAGTTCACTGGTCGGCCCTCTCCCCCCCCGTTTTTCGCAGCCGGCCTCAGGCCCGCGGGCGATCGGGAGGCACCAGCGCGTTGGGCCCGCGGCCGATCAAGTCTTCCCGCCCCGCCTCGCGCAGCGCCTCGCGCGCCAGCTCCCACTGCTCGGGGTTCCAGTAGAGCAGCAGCGCCTTCTGCAGCTTCTTCTCGCGCAGACCGGTGGCCGTGTAGACGGGCGTCATGGTGAGCGGGTCGATGCCGGTGAAGTACATGCACGCGGCCATCGACATCGGAGTGGGAATGAAGTCTTGCACCTGGCGGGGCCGCTTGCCGTTCTTCTTCAGCCACAGCGCGAGCTCGACCATGTCTTTCATCGTCGAGCCGGGGTGACCGCTGATGAAGTACGGAATCTCGTACTGCTCTTTGCCGGCGTCCTTCGAGGCGCAGGCGAACATGGCCTGGAACCGCTCGTAGCTCTCGATGCCGGGCTTCTTCATCTTCTCGAGCACGGCGGGGCTGACGTGCTCGGGCGCCACCGAGAGCTGCCCGCCCACGTGGTGCGCGGCGAGCTCGCTCACGTACTCGGGTGAGAGCTCGGCGAGGTCGTACCGCACCCCGCTGGCGATGAAGACGTGCTTGATGCCCTCTTCCTTCCGCACCGCGCGCATCAGGTCGAGCAGCGGGCCGTGGTCGGTGTCGAGGTTCTCGCAGACGCCGGGGTGCACGCACGACAGCCGGCGGCACTTCGACTCGATCTCTTCGCTCTTGCACTTGAGCGAGTACATGTTGGCGGTGGGGCCGCCCAGGTCGGTGACGGTGCCCTTGAAGTCGCCCTGCCGGCGCAGCGCGCGAATCTCGCGCAGCACGCTGGCCTTCGAGCGGTTCTGAATCACCCGGCCCTCGTGCTCGGTGATGGAGCAGAACGTGCAGCCGCCGAAGCAGCCGCGCATCAGCACCACCGAGTGCTTCACCGTCTCGAACGCGGGGATCTTCTCGCCCCGGTACATCGGGTGCGGAGCGCGCGCGAACGGCAGATCATACAGCTCGTCCATCGCCACGCTGCCGGCCTGGCCCTCGCCGTCTTCCAGCGGCAGCGCGGGCGGGTTCATGAAGATGGCCCGGTCGCCGTGCCGCTGCAGCATCGGCCGCGCGTTGCCCGGGTTGGTCTCGCGCTGAAACGCGCCCGACATCGCGGCGAAGGCCTGCTTGTCGGTCGACACCGCCTCGAACGAGGGCAGCACCACCGTCTTGCGATCGGCGGCGCGCTTCGCCGGGTCGGCCTCGTGCTGCTTCGCCTCGTCGTTCTTCACCAGGTACGCGGTGCCGCGCACGTCGCGAATGTCCGAGATCTTCTCGCCGCGCCGCAGGCGATCGGCGACCTCCCAGATCGGCCGCTCGCCCATGCCGAAGACCAGCAGGTCGGCCTTGGCGTCGAAGAGAATCGAGCGACGCACCTTGTCGCTCCAGTAGTCGTAGTGCGCGATGCGCCGCAGCGAGGCCTCGATGCCGCCCAGCACCACCGGCACGTCGGGGAACGCCTCTCGGCAGCGCTGCGCGTAGACGATGGTGGCGCGGTCGGGGCGCGACTCGGTTCGCCCCCCCGGGCTGTACTGGTCTTCGCCGCGGTTCTTCTTCTGCGCGGTGAGCCGGTTGAGCATCGAGTCGAGGTTGCCGGCGCTCACCCCGAAGAACAGCTTCGGCCTGCCCAGCGCCTTGAACGCCTCGGCCGAGTGCCAGTCGGGCTGCGCGATGATGCCCACCTTGAAGCCGCGCCCCTCGAGGAAGCGGGCGATCAGCACCGGGCCGAACGCCGGGTGGTCGACGTACGCGTCGCCGGTGACGATCACGATGTCGAGATCGCCCAGCCCCCGCGCCTGCAGGTCGTCTCGGCTGGTGGGAAGAAACTGTGAACTCGAATTCACACTCTGGTGCGGGCACGCGCCATCTGTTCAGCGCGATCGGCCGGTCGCTCTCTACTACCAGGGTGTGGAGAAACGAGCGAATGGGCGCCGGCCGAGGTGTCGGCGGGCCGGTCACGGTCTTGCAGCCCGCTTCGCAAGGTGGTCGACCTCAACGCGCTGCACCGTGAGCTGCACCGGGCGCTGACCGCGGCCTCGGTTCCCCCGTCCGAGCGGGGTCTCACCCTATCGCGCAGCCTCTCGGGGCTCGAGCCGGGCGACGCGGCCACCCTCGCCACCCACCTGGTGCACAACTTCACCGACACCCAGCTGCTCGGGCTGGGCCGCTCGGGGCTGTACGCGCTGAAACACGCGGTGGCGAACGATCAGCTCGAGCGGCGCGAGCACGCCCTCGAGCGCCTCGACCTCGCGCTGAAGGGCCTGGGCCCGCTGTTCTGCGCCGAGGCCGACGGGCTGTGGGTGGTGGGTGAGGCGAGATGCCACGGCGCGGTGACCCGCGCGATCCCAGAGCTCGCAGATGCGCCCCAGGGCGCCGTCGTCATTCTGATTTCTTCGAGCGACCAACAGGCAGGGAAGGCGCAGCTGTGCGATCATTACGGGCAGTGTTGCGACGAATTACCGGCGGCCTGCGCGAGCGCGGTGGCCAGAGGCTCGGTGGTGCTGCTGCCGATCGCCCGGCTCTCTCCTCCTTCGCGCTCGGTGTGGTCTCGCCTGAGGGCCTTCGTGCAGCGGGTGCCCGCGTGGGCCTGAGCCTGCTGGTGGTGGCGGTGCTGTCGTACGGCACCCGCGCCACGGGCGAGCCGATGACCACGCCGATGACCGAGGCCTCGACCGCGGTGTTCAGCCCGCCGCCCGAGCCCTACCCGTCGCCCGAGGTGCCCTACGACGACCCGGCGATCATCGCCGCGCGCAAGGCGCTCGACGACAACCAGCCGGCCCGGGCGCTCACCGCGCTGGCCGCGCTGCCGCCGGCGCTGCACGTGCGCTACCTGCGGGCGATCGCCTCGGCGAAGCTGGGGCGCTCAGGTCCGGCGAGCGAAGAGCTCGAGCTGTTGTCGATCAACTACCCGGCGCTCTCCGACCGCTGCGCGTACGAGGCGGCGCTGCTGTACGAGCAGCGCGCGCTGCCCAAGAAGGCGATCGCGCTGTTGCAGCAGGTGAGCGACCGCTCGTGGGTGTTCCCCAACGCGCGGCTCGAGCTGGCGGCGCTGCTCAAGGCCCAGAGAGATGCGTCGGGCGCGAGCCTGGCGCTGCAGCCCCTGCTCGAGTGGCCGCTGCAGCGCTCCGTGCGCTCGAAGGTGCTGCTCGAGCTGGCCGAGCTGGCGCGCTCGCGGCGCGACGCCAAGAGCGAGCGCGAGGCGCTGAAGCTGGTGGCGGGGCTGAGCGCGTGGTGGGCGCGGCAGATCGGCTTCCGGCTCGGCACTCCGGCGGTGGCGATGGTGGCGCGCGCCGACCAGATGCTCGACCACGGCGCGTGTCGCTCGGCCGAGGTGCTGGCGCGCAAGCTGGCGGGTCAGCCCGACGGGCTGGGCTGCTCGGCGCGGGTGATCGCGGCCGAAGCGGCGTCGTGCCGCGGGCAAGACGTGACGAACGACCTCAAGAAGATCGTCAAAGACTGCCAGCAGAGCGACCTCGCGGCGCGCGCGCTGATGACGCTCGGCGGCGCGCAGGCCAAGCAGGGCAAGACCGAAGAGGCGATCGCCTCGTTCCGCACCGTCGCGAAGGTGGCCGGGCCGTCGGTGGCCGCGGCCGAGGCGTCGTTCGCGGCGTTCTGGGTGGGCTGGAAGGACAAGGCCGCCGAAGCGTCGACGGAAGATCTCGAGGCCATCGAGGCGTTGCCGGCGGGGTTGCTCGGCGCGCAAGACCGGGCGCGGGCCCGCTACTGGCGCGCGCGGGTGGCGGAAGAGCACGGCGACAAGCTGGCCGCGGTGGGCCTGCTGGCCGAGGTGGCGGCGACGCACCCGGCGACCTGGTACGCGCGGCTGGCGCGGCAGCGGCTGGTCGAGGTCGACACCGAGGGCGCGGCGAAGGTGACGCTGGCCTCGCTGCTGCCGTCGCGCGACGAGCCGGTGAACGGGGTGCTGCCGGCGCTGTTGCCGGGGGTCGAGGCGATGCGGCTGCAGCTCGACGGCGCGGCCAGTGAGCTGGTGATGCTGGCGCGCAAGAGCTCCACCGAAGAAGGCAACCGCGAGGCGATCGAGGTGCTGCAGGCGGCGGGTGAGACGCAGGTGGCGCACCGCTACGCGCGGGCGGTGCTTCGCGAGCAGCTGGGCGGCGAGAAGCACTCGCTGGCGGTGTGGCGGGCGGCGTTTCCGACTCCGTTTCTCGACGCGATCGGCAAGCACGCCGACGACTCGAGCGTGCCGCGCGGGCTCTTGCAGGGCCTGGTGCGCGAAGAGAGCGCGTTCGACCCGCGGGCGAGATCTCACGTCGGCGCGCTGGGGCTGACCCAGCTGATGCCGGTGACCGCCAAGGCGCTGGCGAGAGAGCGCGGCAAGCCGCTGGTGGCGCTGAGCGATCTGCTCGACTCCGACCGGAACCTCGAGCTCGGGGCCGCGTACCTGGGCCAGATGCTCAGGCGCTTCAGCAACGAGCCCGCCATCGCCGCCGCCGCGTACAACGGCGGGCCCACGCGGGTCGCCCGCTGGCTCAAGCTCCACCCCTGCGATCGCCTCGAAGAGTGGGTCGAAGAGATCCCCATCGACGAGACGCGCAACTACGTGAAAGACGTGCTCGCCAGCGCCGACGTCTACAAGGGCTGGCCCGGCAGCACCACCGGCGCCACGGGCCAGCGGTGAGGTAGTCGAGAGAGAGAAGCAGAGAAGAAAAAAGGAGGAAACCCTCTCCCCCCCTCGGGGGAGAGGGCTGGGTGAGGGGGCCAGAAATGTCTCAAGCCGTCGAACGACGCCGAGCCCTCAGGAAGGCAGCGACGGACGCCGAGCGACTCCTCTGGCGTCACCTGCGAAACCGCGCGCTCAACGGCTACAAGTTCCGCCGCCAGTACACCGTCGAGCCGTTCATTGTCGACTTCATGTGCCTCGACCCGCACCTCGGCATCGAGATCGACGGCGGCGGTCACTTCGAAGAAAAGAAGCTCATCAGCGACTGGCGGCGGTCTCGTTATCTCGAGTCGCAGGGCTACAACATCGTGCGCTTCACCAACGTCGAGGTGCTCTTCGAGACCGAGGCGGTGCTCGAGCGAATTCTGCACATCCTCGGTTTGCTGAAGCCGTGACCACCCCTCACCCCTCCCCTCTCCCCTTGGAGGGGAGAGGGAGTGTGGTAACCGACCCCCATGCACGCCCGAGTCCTTCTCAGCCTCGCCGTTCTCGCCTTCGATGCCTCTCGCTGTGGCAGCACGACGCCGGCGCCTGAAGCGCAGGCGCCCGCCCCGGCTCCTGCCCCCGCCCCCGCCCCACCCCCGAAGCCGGCGTACGACAAGCTCTCGCGGCTCGACTTCAACCGGCGCGCCGCGCAGGCCTACCTCAACGTGTTCTGGCGCAGCGACGCGAACCAGAACGACGCGCTCGACCCCGACGAGCTGGTGACGTTGTGGGGCTTCGGCGCCTTGAAGCTCGAAGATCTCGTCACCAACGCCGCCTTCACCCCCGCCTTCGAGAAGCTCTACGCCGGTCTCCAGGCGCCCGAGAAGCAGGCCGCCACCCCCGAAGAGAAGACCCGCCGCGACGCGCTGAAGGAAGAGCTCGCCCAGGGCCGCGCCACCCTGCTCGAGAGCGACTTCTCGAAGGCCAGCGCCGAAGACAAGGCCATCGTCGAGCACGTCACCAAGGCCGCGGTGCTGGTCGAGCAGCTGCACGCGCGCCAGCTCGGCACGGTGGGGCTCGACGAGAAGATCCCCAAAGACGACACCTTGAGCCGCATGGTGTTCTTCCGCAATCAAGAGCCCCACTGCGTCGCGCCCAAGACCGAGAATGACCCCCACTGCGCGGTGCTCCCGGGCAGCGCGAAGCGCGTGGTGGGCCTCTACCCCGCCGAGCTCCAGGCCGACCCCAAGTTCTGCGACCTGCTGGCCAAGCAGCCCAACGCCAAAGACCTGATGGGCCACTTCAGCGTGGTGGTCGCGGGCGACAAGCCCAACACCTTCAAGGCGGTGCCCTACTCCGAGGCGTGGAAGCCCGAGATGGAGGCCGTCGCCCGAGAGCTCGACGCCGCGGCCGCCGCCATCACCTCGAAAGAAGAAGCGCCCTTCAAGGCCTACCTCACCGCGCAGGCCAACGCCTTTCGCACCAACGACTGGGAGAGCGCCAACGAGCCGTGGGCCGCGATGAGCGCCGAGAACAGCAAGTGGTACCTGCGCATCGCGCCTGACGAGGTGTACTACGAGCCCTGCGCGTGGAAGGCCGGGTTCGCGGTCGCCTTCGCCCGCATCAACCCCGACTCGATCGCCTGGCAGAAGAAGCTCGACCCGGTGAAGGGCGAGATGGAGAAGACCCTCGGCGCGCTCGCCGGGCCTCCGTACAAAGCGCGCGACGTGAAGTTCAAGCTGCCCGACTTCATCGACATCATCTTGAACAGCGGCGACAACCGCGACCCGCACGGCGCCACCATCGGCCAGTCGCTGCCCAACTGGGGCAAGGTCGCCGAGCGCGGCGGGCGCACCGTCACCATGACCAACCTCTACACCGACCCCGACAGCCGCATGTCGGCGGCCGAGCAGATGGCGTCGGTGTTCTGCGAGCGCACCAACGGCCTGGTCACCACCGACCCGAAGGCCATGGTCATCTCCATCGTGCTGCACGAGGCCGCCCACAACCTGGGGCCGGCGCACGAGTACAAGGTCGCGGGCAAGACCGACGACGCCATCTTCGGCGGCCCCCTCGCCTCGACCATGGAAGAGCTCAAGGCGCAGAGCTCGGCGCTCTACTTCTCCGACTGGCTCGTCACCAAGAACCTGCTCACCCGCGAAGAGGCCGACAAGGTGCACGTGCGCGACGTGGCGTGGGCCTTCGGTCACATCTCCCGCGGCATGTACTCGGCCAGCGGCAGCCCCAAGAACTACAGCCAGCTCGCCTCGATTCAGATGGGCACCTTGATGAAGGCCGGAGTGCTGAGGTGGGACCCCATTCCGCTCGCCGCCAATCAGAGCGACAAGGGCTGCTTCGAGTTGGATCTCACCCGCTGGGCCAACGAGGTGAAGAAGCTCGAAACCCAGGTGCTGCAGATCAAGGGCAAGGGCGACAAGAAGGGCGCCGAGGCGCTCAAGGCCACCTGGGTCGACGCCAAAGACGACTGGGCGCAGATGCGCGACCTCATCACCGAGCGCTGGCTGCGCGCCCCCAAGGCGAGCTTCGTCTACTCGGTGAAGCTGTGACCGAAGCCCCGGCCGCCTCGCCCGCGCCGGAGGCAACCGACGCGCTCACCCAGAACCAGAAGGCGCTGGTCATCTCGCTGCTGGTGATCGGCGGCCTGGTGGCGCTGATGACCGTGCCGGTGATCGGCGGCGCCGTCTACACCCTCACCACCGGCAAGGTGATGGGCAGCGAGCTCTCGCGCGCCATGATCGAGGCCGGGGTGGGCAAGAACGCGCAGGTGCGCGAGCAGTTCGAGCAGCAGCTCGCCTCGCAGGCCGAGGTGCAGCGCCGCTACGCCCCCTACCAGCTGCTCACCGAGGGGCTGTACCTGGCGCTGTGGGTGGCCCTGGGGTTCTTCGCCATCGCGCTGTTGCGCGGCCGGCCCGCCCGGCGCGCGCTCGGGCAGGTGGCGATCTTCACCGCGGTGGCCCGGCTCGGGGTGGCGGTGGTGACCTGGGCGCTCACCGCCGAGATCACCCGTGGCACCGCCAGCACGTTCATGACCGGCATGCAGGCCGGCGCCGGGCGCGGCGGGCAAAGGGGGCTCTCGCCCGAGCAGGCCGATCGGGTGCAGACCGGCGTGAAGGCGGCGATCAGCGGCCTCACCGCGCTGAGCACCGTCTGCATGGCGCTGCTCATCTGCGGCTACCTGGCCGCCGTGGCGTACGTGTTCCTCACTCCGCGAAAGACCGCCCCATGATGCTCACCGCCGGCCTCGCGCTGCTCCTCTCGGCTCCTGGAGACGTGGCGGTCGAGCGCGCCGCCGTGGTGCGCCGCTCGAAAGATCTGCCGTACCTGAAGGTCGTCATCACCATCGCCAACGCGAAGCCCGACGACGCGCTCAACGAGGCGTTCGCCGCCGCCTTCTTGGTCTTCGAGGACATCGAGAAGAACCTGAACGAGTGGCGCGAGGGCAGCGTGCTCCAGAAGATCAACGCCGCGGCCGGCGCCGCCGAGCCGGTCGACGCCCCGCCCGACGTGTGCGCGGTGGTGAAGCTGGCGCTCGACGGCGCGAAGAAGACGAACGGCCTGTTCGACCCCACCTGGGCCGCGCTCAAAGAGGTGTGGTCTTTCAACGGAGCGGTCGAGCAGCCGCTGCCCGACCCGGCCGCGGTGAAGGCCGCCTGCGCGCTCGTCTCGTTCAAAGACGTCGAGCTGAAGGCGAAGCCCAGGGGCGAGTGCACGGTGCGGCTCAAGAAGAAGGGCATGGCGCTGGGCCTGGGCGGCATCATCAAGGGCTGGGGCGTCGACCAGGCGGCGAAAGCGCTGCGCGCCAAGGGCTACCGCGACTTCTTCGTGCAGGCGGGCGGCGACCTGTACGTCTCGGGCAAGAACGGCGAGCGCGGGTGGAAGGTGGGCATTCGCGACCCGCGCGGCCCGGCCGACAGCAGCTTCGCGCGCGGAGAGCTGACCGACACCGCGTTCTCGACCAGCGGCGACTACGAGCACTTCTTCATGAACCAGGGCACCCGCTACCACCACCTCCTCGACCTGCGCTCGTGCCGCCCCGCCACCGCTTCGGTGTCGGCGACGGTGATGGCCAAGACCGCGGTCGACGCCGAGGTGCTCACCAAGGCCACCTTCGTGCTGGGCGGAGCGAAGGGCCTCGAGCTCGCCAAGCGCTTCGGCGCCTCGGCGGTGCTGGTCGACCCGACCGGCAAGGTGCACGCCTCGAAGGGCCTCGAGGGCAAGCTCGAGCTGTGGGCGCCGGCCGGCTTCGCGGGGCCCAGCGGTGCGGGCACCAGCGACGCGGGGCCCCCGGCGCCGTGATACGACCCGCGCGCCTTGAGCACCCAGCCCCGTAAAGCCGCCCTCGCCTTCATCTTCGTCACCGTCGCGCTCGACATTCTCGCGCTGGGAATGATCATTCCGGTGCTGCCCGACATCATCAAAGGCTTCGTGGGCGGCAACACCGCGCTCGCGGCGCAGTACTACGGGTGGTTCGGCACCACCTGGGCGGTGATGCAGTTCTTCTTCTCGCCGGTGCTGGGCGGGCTCTCTGATCGCTTCGGCCGCCGGCCGGTGGTGCTGATCTCGAACTTCGGGCTGGGCTTCGACTACCTGCTGACCGCGGTGGCCCCCACCCTCTCGTGGCTGTTCCTGGCACGGGTGGTCTCGGGCATCACCTCGGCGAGCATCAGCGCGGCCAGCGCCTACGTCGCCGACGTCACGCCCCCCGAGCAGCGGTCGAAGAGCTTCGGCTTGATCGGCGCCGCCTTCGGCCTGGGCTTCGTCATCGGCCCGGCGGTGGGTGGCCTCTTGGCCCACTTCGACCCGCACCTGCCGTTCTGGGTGGCCGGGGGGCTCTCGCTGCTCAACGGCTGCTACGGCCTGTTCGTGCTGCCCGAGTCGCTGCCGCCCGAGCGGCGCAAGCCCTTCTCGTGGAAGCGCGCCAACCCGATCGGCTCGCTGAAGCTCTTGCGCGCGCACCCGCAGCTGCTCGCCCTGGCCTCGGTGCTGCTGTGCGCCGCGCTCGCGCACAACGTGCTGCCCGCCTGCTTCGTGCTCTACACCGGCTCCCGCTACCACTGGGACAAGCTCGAGTTCGGAATGTCGCTGGCGGCGGTAGGCATCGCCTCGGCCATCGTGCAGGCGAAGCTGGTGAAGCCGATCAGCACGCGCCTGGGAGAGCTGCGCACCGTGGTGCTGGGCCTCAGCGCCGGAGCGACGGGCTTCGCCATCTACGGCCTGGCCAGCGTGGGCGCGGTGTTCCTCGCCGGCATTCCGGTGATGGCGCTGTGGGGCGTGGGCACGCCGACGGTGCAGGGCATGATGAGCCGCCGCGTCGACCCCACCGAGCAGGGGGCGCTGCAGGGCGCGATCGCCAGCCTGCAGGGCATCGCCGGCATCATCGGCCCCAAGCTGTTCTCGAGCATTCTCGCGGGCACCATCGACAGCGCGGGGCTGATTCTGCCCGGCATGCCGTTTCTGGCCGCCGGCGCGATGCTGCTGGTCGGGGTCGCCATCACCTTGAGCGTGGTGCGCCCCCAGCAAACACTCGAGGCCGGGCACCCTGAGCGGAGTCGCGAAGCGACGTAGTCGCGAAGCGACGCAGTCGAACGGGTGCACTCCCCCGACGAAGGCCAGGCGCCCCGCACTCCCTGCTTCAAGCAGCAACCCGAAGCGACCCGGCAGCGCGTCGCGTTGCGCCCGGTTGCTCAGCCCACCGAGACGCCGGCCGAAATCAGCGCCTCGACGGGGTCGTCGCGCTTCAAGGCCTCGCGCATCACCTTCGAGTCGAGCGGGCCGCGAAACCCGTAGCGCCGCGCGAAGCCCGAGAGCAGCTCGTCGACCACGTCGGAGTACTCGACGTTCGCCTCGAGATACCGGCCGACCTTGAGCAGCGCGCGCAGCTGGTGCTGAGCCTCGACGCGGCCGTCGCGCTCGTCGAAGAACCGCGCCACCTCGAACAGCATCATCGAGGCGATCACCTCGCGGCTCTTGTCGGCGTAGCGGCTGTTCACCGAGAGCTCGAACCAGTTGCGGCTCTCGCGCACCTTCTGCATCACCCGAACGGGCTCTTCTGAGTCGGAAGAGAACCAGCCGCCGGCCACGAAGTCCGACCCGAGCTGGGCGACCGCGTGGTCGATCTTCTCGGGCGAGAGCGCCTGCAGCTCTTCGGCGTGCATCGCGGGGCGAAAGGCGTGGGCGCCGCCGTGCGCGCGCCGGCCCGGGTCGAAGAAGCGCTCGGGGCCGAGCTGCGATTCTTGCCCGTCGCCGTGCGACGAGCCCTGGCGCGCCGACTCGACCTTGGCCAGCAGCGGCTTCTTCAAGGGCAGGTGCGCGGCGTCGAAGTTCGCCAGCATCGAGACCTTGAGCGGCACGTGGGTCTCGGTGGCGAGCAGCGCCACGTACTCACCGAGCGCACCCTCTCGCAGGGCGCCCTGCGCGCTGCGCGCCAGGCTCAGCATCAGGGTGGCCAGCGCCGAGCGCTTGAGCACCGCCGCGGTGCTCGACTTGCCTTCGGTCGGAGCCGGCTCGAGCTGGCGCTTGAGCGCCGCGAGCAGGCGGGTGCGCTGGGCTTCGGTGGCGTGCGCGAACGGCGACACGCCCATCTCGATGAGCCGCGCGGTCTCGATCAGCGCCTGCAGCCCCTTCTGCCCCTCGAGCAGCAGCTCACCCTCTTCGCTGAGCAGCACCTCGCCGGGCCCGTTGGCGCGCCGGCCCAAGAGCAGCGAGCCGTCGCCGCGCAGCCGGGTGGTGTCGAGCTCGTCTTGGAGCTTGAGCCGCGGCGCGATGAGAGGGCCCCCCAGCGTGGCCTTCTTGCGGCCAGAGGCCGCCGGGGCAGCGCGACTGCGGGCCGTCTGGCCCCGGGCGACGCGAGAGGGCATAGGGAGCCTTTGAGGCTAGATCTCCCCACTGCCCGAGTCGAATCGGCGACGGGCTCTGATCAGAACCGCAGGCGGGCGCCCAGGCCCAACCCCACGTACCAACCGATGTTCTCGCCCGCGCCGGCGTTGCGCAGCGTCACGGTGCCCGCCTGCACCCCGGCCGAGAACCACTTGTAGCCGAGGTCGAGCTCTGCGGTGAGCCGCTCGGCGGCGAACACCGTGCCGCTGTTCAAGAACGGCATCCACCGCACGGTGGCGATGAACCGCCCGGTGGGGGAATCGACGATCGCGAAGGCGAGGTTGGCCCCCAGCGCGTAGGTGTCGACCGGGTCGGTGGTGGTGAGCGGCGTGACCAGGTGCCGCCACTCGAACGACGCGCCGACTCCGAAGCGGCCGAAGAACCACCGCAGCTCGGGAGTGGCCGCGAAGTACTGCGCGCCGCCCTGCCCCACGATCTGCCCGAGAAACTGGCCGTTCACCTTCAGCTCCATGCCCGAGGCGAGGCCCTTGGCGGGAGCGGTCATCCAGATGCCGTAGCGGGCCTGAATCAGCACCCCGAGCAGCGCGCCGGCGTTGGTGTTGGTGAACGACATGTACCCGCCCTGCACCTGGGCGGCGAGCGAGCCCTTGAGCCGCTCGTCGCTGCGGTCGACGGCGCCGACCTCGCTCATCTGCTTCTCGACCTGGGCCCGGCGGGCGTCTTCGGCGAGGCGCAGCTCTTCGAGCTTCTTGTCGGCGGCGGCCTTTTTCGCCTCGCGGTCGGCGACGAACTTCGCGTCGGCGGCGGCAGCCAGCTCGCGCTTCTTCTTGTCCTCTTCTTCGAGGCGCTTGCGCTCGGCCTCGGCCAGCTGGCGCTTCTTCTCTTCGTCAGCGCGGCGGGCGGCGTCGGCCTGGCGCTCGGCCTCGGTCATCTTGGCCTGCTGCTCGCGGCGCATCGCCTCTTCCTGCTGCTCCTTGGCGCGCCGCTTCATTTCGGCTTCCGCCTCTTGCTGCTTGCGCTGCTGCTCGGCCTGGGCCTTGAGCTCGGCCTCTTTCGCCTTCTTGTCGGCCTCGAGCTTGTCCTTCGCGGCCTGTTCGGCCTTGCGCAGGTTCTCTTGGCGCAGCTCTTCGGCCGTCTTCGCGGCGAGCGCGGCGTTGGCGCTGGCAGAAGCGGCGGCGGCGGCGTCGGCCTGCGCCTTGGCGGCGGCGGCCGCGTCGGCCTTGCACTTCTTGGAGGTCTCGGCGGCCCACATCGCCCACTTGGGGTACTCGTTGACCAGGTCGCGGCGGCGCTGGGCGAGCTGGCGGCGGCGGGTGGCGGCGGCCTTGAGCGAGGGCGAGTCGGAGTTGCACGACACGTCTTGCGCGACCTCGGTGGTCGCGATGTTGGCGCTCATGGGGTACCGCTGCGAGAGAAAGGGCAGCAGCATGTCGCGCAGCCACATGCCGTTGTCGACGGTCACCTGCCGCTGCAGCGTGGCGGTGAGCTGGTCATTGCACTTGAGCTTCTGGGCGTCACAGGCGGCAGATTCGGAGATGCAGCTGCCGGCGGTGACGTCGAAGGTGCTGGCCATCGCGTCGTCGTCTTGAATCGCCTTGAGCAGCGGAGCGGTGTCGCGCGGGCGCGGCTGATCGCAGACCGGCTGCTGCTGCGCGCTGGCGGGAGCTGCCGCCGCCACCAACGTCAGCGATACGAGCCATTTCATGGCGAGCGTTTTACCTGCTCCAGCTGGCGGTAACCACGTTCGATGACTTTGAAATTCTCTTCGGTCGTGAGCGCGCCGTCGCGGGAGTCGAGGCGCTGACCTGCACGCACCTCTGCCCACGCCTCGTCGAAGTCGTGCAGCCTCATCAGCGCGCTGGCGGTGGCGTAGTGGCGTTTGGCGCTGGGCTGCAGCTGGGCGGCCGAGCGCAGCTCGCGCACCGCGCGCTCGAGCTCGCCGATCGAGAGGTCGATCTCGGCCTCGAGCGACTTCAGGGTGGCGCGGTGGCCCGAGTCGGTGGTGACGGCGGTGGTGCGCACCACCACCGCGCGCGCCGCCTCGAAGCGCTTCGCGGCGAGGTACGACTCGGCGAGCGCCACGGTGATGTCGTGGTGGGCGGGCGAGCGCTCGAGCGCCTTCTCGAGCGCGGAGACGCCCTCGCCGGGCTTGCCCTGCTCGCGAAGAACTTCGGCGCGGCCGATGGAGAGGTCGGGCTGGTCGCCCAAGGCCAGCACCGCGGCATCGAGCACCGCGATGGCCTCGTCGATACGCTTGAGCGCGATGAGCAGGTGGGCGCACTGCACCGCGAGCGGCGCGGTGCCCGAATCGACCGGCACGGTGGTGAGCGCCACGATGCACGCGTTGCCCGACAGCTGCGGCTGCGCCGAGTAGGTGAGGAGTTTGGAGATGGAGCTGCTGTCCGACGGGACACAGGCGAGCAGCTCGTCGGTGGTGCCAGCGAACTACGAGCACTCGTGGAGCACATCTACCGAATTGAACGCTGACTGGTACGAGAGGCGATACTCGAGCAGCGCCTGCGAGCGGCGGCCGAGCCGGCGGAGTGCGCGCGCGGCGACCTGGTGGGAGCGAAAATCTCTCGGAAAGAGGAACAGCGCCCGATTGGCGAACGCGATCGCTTGGAGCGGGTCGACCGGCTTCTTCTCGATGCACGCGGCGGCAGAGAGCGCGTAAGGCAGGTAGTTGGCCGGGTGGGCGTCGATCAGCGGCAACGCCTGCCCCCGCACGTCGGCGGGGGTGGAGGCCAACGCGTAGCCGGCAAGCAGGGTCGACTCTTCCGTACGCAGGGTGCTGCGCCCCAGGAAGAGCGCCAGCGCGGTAACGGCGGCGAGCGCCCCCACCAGCAACCGGGGCCGCGGTAGCCGCAACGACCACTGCCCGTCGGCTTCTCCCGCACCGACGCCGAACGCGATGGCGAGGGGGAGCGAGACACCGGGGTACTCGAGACTGAAGTCGAAGAGGTTGTGCAGCACCACCGCCACTGCGGCGATGGCGACGGCGAGCTCGAGCGGAGGGCGCTTGCCCCACGCACCTGGGCGATCAATGCGACCACCGACAGCGCGATCACCAAGGCAGCCGCAAGGAGCCCGAGCTCCGAGCTCAGCTGCAGCACGAAGTTCTCGGGGTGGGTGTAGGTCTTGCCCAGGTGGTCGGGCATGAAGCGGGTGAAGCCCTGCTCGAAGACGCCGCGGCCCATTCCGGTGCGCCAGAACTCTCCCGCCGCGGCCGCCGCCGAGGGCCAAATCTGCAGCTTCAACGCATACGTCGGCGTGTCCTTGAAACGCTCGATCAGCTTGTCGAACAGGAGAAACGAGCCGATGACCACCACCGAGAGCGCCACTCCGCCCCAACGCAAGGCGGTGGTGGTCAGATCTTCACCGTCGACCGGCGTGCGATTGTGACGGGTGGCAATGATGGCAATCAAGAAGAGCAGCAGGCCCGCGCAGTACGCAGCGATGCCGGCGCGCGAGAGCGAGAGCAAGACGCCCACCGAGCAGATTGCAGAGGAAACCAGCCAGAGGGCGCGGAACCGGCGGTCGGCGGCCTCGATCGCCAGGCCGACCGAGAGGATGCCGCAAAGAATCAGAAAGCCAGCGAGGTGATTGACGTTACCGAACGAAGTGAACAGCCGGGTTGGCGAGCTGAACCGGTAGAGGCCGAACAGCGAGTCGAGCCCGAGCAGCGGGTGAATCACGGCCAACGAGAGAACCACCGTGCCGGAGACGGCAATGGCTCCGACGAGAATCGTGCGCGCGCCGCGCGAGGCCGAGGCGAGGTGTACGGCGGCGAGAAATGCGCCGGCGTAGAGCAGGTGCTTGCCCAGCTCGCGCCAGGTCGCGCCGGTGTCGAGCGAGATCGGTCGCCAGCCGTCGAGCCCCAGCGGCACCAGCGCGAACTCGCGCAGCCCCGCCGAAGGAGGGCTCACCACGCTCAGGAGTGCGGGCGGCATCGGCACCAACTGCAACGCGCAGAGTGCAGCGACGCCAAAAGGTACCAGGACGAAGAGGGGGAGCTTCAGGTCCGAGCGTGTCGCGACCGCCAGGCCCAGCGCGGTGAAGGCGATGGGGGCACAGAGCCACGCCACCCAGTTGGGCACGCCACCGATGCAGAGCGGAGCGGCGAATGCAGCCGAAGCCAGCAGCCAACGGCCGGCGTGATTGAGGCGCCTCCCCGAGCGGCGCGGTGGCATGTCGGCTTCATACCCAAGCACGATCGAGCTGGCGACCTCGTCGTTTGACCGCGTTGCGAAAAGGGAGTCAGGCCTGACGGCGAAGGGGGATCACCTCGGCGCGCTGCTCTTCCTGCGCCGCGGCGTCGGAGAAGGCAGCCTCGCGTTGCAGCTCGGGCACCAGCTCGCGCATCTTCTCTACCAACGCGGCACCCGACGCGCCCGAATCGGCCGCGGCAGCAAGCCCATCGAGACACGAGGTGACCGCGTCGTAGGCGCGGGGCGCGAGCCTCCCGATGAAGATCTTCGGGTGCAGCGTCTTGTCGGCCGCTTCGTCCTGGGTCGACAGCTCTTCGAAGAGCTTCTCGCCCGGGCGAACGCCGCTGAAGCGAATCTCGATGTCCTTGTCGGGCTTGAGACCGCTCAAGGTGATCAGGTCCCGCGCGAGGTCGACGATCTTCACCGGCTCGCCCATGTCGAGCACGAAGATCTCTCCGCCGCGGCCCATGGTGCCGGCCTGCAGCACCAGCTGGCTCGCCTCGGGAATGGTCATGAAGTACCGGCGCATCTCGGGGTGGGTGACGAGCACCGGGCCGCCCGCCGCGATCTGCTCTTTGAAGATGGGGAGCACCGAGCCGGCGCTGCCCAGCACGTTGCCGAAGCGCACTGCGGTGAAGATGGTGCGCGTGCGCTGCGAGATCGCCTGAATGTAGATCTCCGCGAGGCGCTTCGAGGCTCCCATCACCGACGTCGGGTTGACCGCCTTGTCGGTGGAGATCATCACGAAGCGCTCGACGCCGAACGTTGCGGCGAGGTCGGCGAGGCAGCGGGTGCCCTGCACGTTGTTCTTCACCGCCTCGGCGGGGTTGAGCTCCATCATCGGCACGTGCTTGTGCGCGGCGGCGTGGAGCACCATGGCGGGGCGGTGGCGCTCGAAGATCTGCTCCATGCGGCGGCGGTCGCCGATGTCCGCGATGCACGGGTTCAGGGCGATGCCGGGGAAGCGCGCCGACAGCTCGCGGTGAACCTCGAACAGCGCGTTCTCGGAGCGCTCGACCAGCAGCAACTGAGAGGGCTTGAAACGGCAGATCTGCCGGCAAAGCTCGGAGCCGATGGAACCACCGGCACCGGTGACCATCACCACCCTGCCCTCCAGCGCAGCCGCGAGCGCGCGCTGGTCGAGGGTGACCGGCTCACGACCGAGCAGATCTTCGATGTCCACCGAGCGCAGCTGGCTGATGTTCACCTTGCCATCGATAAGCTGGTCGATGCCCGGCATGGTGCGAATGCTGGTTCCGCCCGGCTTACACAGGTCGATGATGCGGCGCATGTCACGACCCGTAGCGCTGGGAATCGCGATGATGATCTCGTCGACGCGCTTGGCGCGGACGATATCGGGCACATTCTGCAGGGTGCCCGCAATGGGCACTCCATGAATGCTCTGACCGACCTTCTTGCGGTCGTCGTCGGCAAAGGCGACGGGTAGGTAGCGGTTTGCGTAGACGCGATGCATCTCGCGCAAGAGGTGCTCTCCGGCATTGCCGGCGCCGACGATCAACAGGCGCTTGCGCTCGGTCTGTTTCTCATCGCGCGTCACCGAGGCGGCGAGCTGCCAGAGGGTGCGGACACCGAAGCGCATGCCGCCGACGCTCACCATGGCCAACATCCACTCGATGAACAGAATCGAACGGGGGAACCCGCGGTGGCCAGCCAGCCAGATGAAGGTGAGGAAGATCAGCGAGCTGACGGTGGTTGCTTTGACCAGCGCGACGAGATCCTTCGCGCCGGTGTACCGCCACATACCCGAGAACATGCCGAAGCCCGCGAAGCTCACCGAGCGGACCAGCAACATCACCGCGAGCCAGAGATAGAGGTTGGGGAAGTACTCGTCGGGGAGCGAGAACTCAAAACGCAGCAGAAACGCGCCAGTCAGCGCCACCGACCACAGCAGCAGGTGCAGAAACACCTGCAGCGCGCGGCGGTAGTGGAGCAGAAAACGCTGGCCCAGCGTGTCGACAGGCATCGGGGGTGGGCGGGTCTATCCGGCTACAGGCCCGCCATCAACCCAGGTACCCGCCCGGTAACACCCCATTCACGCCCCCCCTCTCCCCTCGCGGGAGAGGGCCGGGGTGAGGGGGCGAGAGGTCTCTACGCGTCGCGGTTCAGCTGCGCGATGGAGAAGGCCGCAGCCTCGACGGCGGGGTGCTTTTCCCTCGGGGGCGCCACCACGGCCCGAAAGGTCTTCCAGATCAAACCCAGGTCGTAGAGCGGGGAGGACCTCCTGACCCCCTCGACGGCCACTCCGAGCTTGGCGGGCATCACGGCCTCGACGTAAGCGCGCTCGCGGTCGCGCGCATCAGCGAGCAGCGCCTCTTCGTCGCGAAAGGCGATGGAAGCCAGGTCGGTGATGCCGGGACGAACGTCGAGCAGCTCGAGCCACTCGGGGCGGTACTGCTCGACATATCGAGGTGCCTCGGGGCGAGGCCCCACCAGGCTCATCTCTCCGCGCAGCACGTTGAGCAGCTGCGGCAGCTCGTCGAGCTTGGTCTTGCGAATGAAGCGCCCTACCCGCGTCACCCGAGAATCATTGCCGGCAGTGACGGCGGGCCCCTTCTTGTCGGCGTCGGCGACCATCGAGCGGAGCTTGTAGATCTTGAGTGGCCTGCGCCCCCGCCCCACCCGCGTCTGGGCGAAGAACGCGGGGCCCGGAGAGTCGAGCTTCACCGCCACCGCGAGCGCGGCGACCAGCGGAGCCGCCGCCGCTGCGGCGGGGAGTGCGAGCGCGAGATCGAGGGCGCGCTTGAGACGGCTAGCGGCCATGCAGCCTGGCGAGCTCGGAGATCGCGCCGATCACCTCACCCTGCTCGGCTTCGGTCATGCCGGGGAAGAGCGGGAGCGAGACCAACCGCGGCCACACCTCTTCGGCGACGGGGAACATGCCGGGGCCGGTGTTGAAGGTCTTGCGGTAGTACGGGTGAAGGTGAAGCGGCATCCAGTGCACGCTGGCGGTGATGCCGCGGGCCTTGAGCTCGTCGATGAAGCGGGCGCGGTCGATCGACCAGCGGTCGAGCTTCAGGCGAATGGCGTAGAGGTGCCACGAGTGCTCGCGCTCGGGCAGCTCGACGGGGAGCTCGAGGCCGGGGAGCTTGGAGAGCTCTTCGGAGTAGCGGCGCGCGAGGGCGCGGCGCTCAGCCCACAGGGTGTCGAGGCGCTCGAGCTGGCGCAGGCCCATGCCCGAGGCGATGTCGGTGAGGTTGTACTTGAAGCCCGGCGCGACGAGCTCGTAGTACCAGCTGCCCTTGTCGGTGAAGCGCTTCCACGCGTCCTTCGACATGCCGTGCAGGCTCATCACCCGCATGCGATCGGCGTACTCGTCGGAGTCGGTGGTGGCCATGCCGCCCTCGCCGCCGGTGGTGATGCACTTGTTGGCGTAGAAGCTGAAGCAGCTGATGTCGGCGGTGGTGCCGACCTGGCGACCCTTGTAGGTCGCGGGCAGCGTGTGGGCGGCGTCTTCGACGACGGGCACGCCGACCTCTTTGGCGATGGCCTGCACCGCATCGACGTCGACCATCTGGCCGCCGTAGTGCATGGGGATCAGGGCGCGCAGGTGGGGAGTCTTTTGGGCGGTCTCGCGGAGCTTCTCGGGGTCGATGCAGAGCGTGCGCGGCTCGCAGTCGACCATCACCGGGTTGGCGTCGAAGTAGCGCACCACCTCGGCGGTGGCGGCGAAGGTCATCGCGGGGACGATGACGTTCTCACCGCGCTTGAGGCCGATGGCGTCGAGGGCGAGGTGCAGCGCGGCGGTGCACGAGTTGAGCGCGACCGCGTGCTTCGCCCCGACGCGGCGGGCGAACTGGGTCTCGAACTCTTTGGTGCGCGGGCCGGTGGTCAGCCAGCCCGATTTCATACAGGCGACGACCTCGTCGATCTCGGCCTGCGTGACGGAGGGGCGAAAGAAGGGGACGGCCATGAATGGCGAAGACCTTTAGTGCTACGGGGCCTGTGTGCTCAACCTGCGCGAAGAGATTCAGGGCATCGCGCGGGCGAGGGACGAGCGCCGGGCCCTGATGCTGTTGTGCGACGCGCTGACCTCAGCGGTGGTGCCGGCGACGCTCGACGACGTCTCGCGCGATCGGCTGTTCGAGGCGGCGACGCAGCACGGCGTGCTGGGCCTCTTTCCCCTTGCCCACCCGCAGTTCGCCGCCGCCGTGATGGCGGGGCGAGCGCGCAACCTGCGAGCGCTCAAGTTCACCCATCGCGTGGTGCACGCCATCGAGGCCGAGGGCATACCGGTCGTGGTGCTCAAGGGCGCCGTCGCGGCGAGCCGCTGGAGCGACCCCACTCTGCGCCAGCAGAGCGACGTCGACGTGTTGGTCGAGAAGCGGCACCAGGACGCCGCGGCGAAGGCGCTCATCGCCGCCGGGGTCCGCCCACGCTTCCTCGAGTCCGAGCACATGCACAACGACTCGCTGCAGCCGGCGGAGCCGAGCGGGCTCCTCGTCGAGGTGCACCACTACTTCAACAACCACCACGAGAACCGCGTCGACGTCGCCGAGCTGCTCGCGCGCCGAACCCGGGTGAAGACCGCGCAGGGCCCCCTGCCCGCCCTCAGCGCCGAAGACGACGCGGTGTTCCTCGCGCTGCACGCCACCACCCACGCCCTTCAACGCCTGGCCTGGCTGGTCGACCTCGCCGCGCTGAAGGTCGACTGGCGCGAAGCCACCCTCCGAGCGCAGCAGTGGAACGTCTGGCTGCCTGTCAGACTCGCGTGTGGAACGAACCCGCGAGCTGCTCGGAGTGCCCATTCCCGTGCCCGACGACACTCCCGCTCAACTCCGCTTCGCGCGGATGCTGCTGCGCGCTGGCGACGCCTCGGGCGGAGCGCTCCACCGGTTCTTCGAGCGCGGCCTTCGATTGGGCGTCGTCCCGTTCACCGCGCTGCCGTCGGTCTTGCTCCAGAAACTGCACGCGCGGAGAGAAGAGCGCGAAGGCTACGCCTCACGGGCGAATCGCCACGAGTAGGTGGGTGTTGAGCAGCCCCGTGCGCTCGAGCAGCTCGGACGCAAGCCACGACGCCCGAACCAGCCTGCGCGCGACCGGAGGCGCCAGCGTGACCTTGCGGATCTCCAGCCGCGCCCCGGGAAACAGCCGCGCGATCTCTGACCGCTTCATTCCCCCGCACGTTCGGGTTCGACGGGTTGTTCCAGGCGAAGTCGTACCAGAGCACCACCCCGCCCGGCTTCAGCACGCGCACCATCTCGCGCGCCAGCGCCTCGCGCACTGGCGCCGCGAGCACCGAGCTGAAGACGGTCGACTGGAAGATCAGGTCGAAGGTGCGGTCGCCCCAGGGAAGCTTCGTCGCATCACCACACCGCAGGTCGGCCTTGGGAGCACGCTCTCGCGCGCGGGCGAGCCGCCCCTCATCGAGATCGATGCCCGCCAGCTTCGACAGCTCGAGCCCGAAGCGCTCGAAGGTGGCGAACCACTCGCCTTCTCCGCAGCCCACCTCGAGCAGCGACCGCCCACCGAGGGGCAACAGGCCGAGCCCGTCGAGCAGCTCGCGCAGCTCACGCTCACGCCCGTGGTGCGCGAAGAGGTTCGGCCGATGGGTGAGCGCGTAAAGTCCGACGGCATCGACTTCGCGCGGCGCTCGTACTCGGCGCGGATGCGCTCGGCCTCGGCTTCCGCCTCGGTCACGCCGCACGCCCTCGACGCCCGTGCACGCCCAGAACGCCCGGGCACGAAGTCGGGGTGCTGCCGCTCGAGCCCGCCACCAGCTGCTCGTAACCGGCCGAGCGGAACCAGGCGATGACCTCGTCCTCGGCGTGCCGGTGAATGTACCGGGCGAGAAGCGATCGCGCTGCGTGCATCGCCTCGCGCGAACCGCAGACACCTGCGCCTGGTTCCTCGAGGTCACCCGCCGCACCGCCTGGAAGCCCATGTACAGCGGCACGAACGGCACCAGCGCAGCGGTCTGTGCCCGATCGGGCAGGCGCGAGATCAGCGGCCGGGTCGCGTTCTCGAGCATCATCAGCGCCTTGCGAATCGGAGAGCGCGCCTCGTCGTACGGGCTGTACACCCAGATGTAGAGCCGGCCGCCGACCTTGGGCAGCCGCGACACCTGATCGAACGCCGCCTTGGTCGAGTAGGTGTGGTGAATGACGCCGAAGCTGTAGACGTAGTCGAAGGTCTGCTCGGCGAACGCGGGCGCGAACGCGGAGCACTGCACCACGTGCATGAAGGGTTCTTCTTGCCGAAGTTCTCCACGCCGCGTCGACCGCCGTAGCCGAGATCGACGCCCACCAGCTCGCACTGCTCTTCGCGCGAGAGGTGGTCGGCGGTGCCGCCGATGCCGATGCCGATCTCGAGCACCGTCTGGTGCTTCAGCGGGTGCCGAGCGATGTCGAGCACCTCGCGCATGCACTTGAACCAGCGTCGGGCGTGAGGTTCCAGTACGCGTTGCCCTGCCAGTCGTAGTTCGTCCACTCCGCCGAGAAGCTGCGCAGCACGTCGCGCTCGCCTTCGGCGCTGGGCAGCGAAGGCAGCCTGAAGCCGGGCGCCTTGGTGGCCAGCGCGTCGGCGTACTTCTCCATGAACCGCTTCGAGGCGCCGGTCTCGAACACCAGCATGCGCGGCACGCCGCCGAGCACCGGGTAGGCGAGCTTGAGCCGCGGGTTGAGCAGCACGCCCGCCAGCACCTCGCGCTCGAGCGACTCCGGGGCGTGCGCATCGCCCGCGCCCGCTCGCGCTCTGCCGCGGTGAGCGGCGGGGCCGCCTTCTTCTTCGAACGCGACCAGCTCTGAGCGGCCCGCGGTCGACCGGACAACGCAGCAGCTGTACCAGGCGCGGCTTCACGGCTTCTTCCGAACGATGAAGTTGCCCACCTGCATGTACTGCAGGCCGGAGTTGCGGAACACGTGCAGCGCCTCCTCAGCGGTGCGGACGATGGGGAACCCGTGCAGGTTGAACGAGGTGTTCAAGATGATGCCGCGGCCGGTCTTCTTCTCGAACGCCTTCAAGATGTCGTGCATCGCCGGGTTC
>JADJNS010000037.1 GCA_016714225.1 Archangiaceae bacterium | reverse complement strand
ACCATCGCGCCGGCCGGCAGCGGGCCGCCCGCGCGCAGCAGCCGGCGCAGGTCGCAGCCATCGACGAGCTCCATCTCGAGCACGAAGCCGTCGGGGCGCTCTTCGAAGTCGAACACCTGCACGATGTTCGCGTGCGAGAGCTGCATGGCGATGCGGGCCTCGTGAATGAAGAGGCCGCGCAGCTCGGGGTCTTCGGCGTACGACTGGAGCATGCGCTTGAGCACCACCCGCCGGCGCGCCCCGCGGGCGCCGCTGCGCTCGGCGACGAACAGCTCGGCCATTCCACCAGCTCCGAGCGGTCGGATGATCGTGTACCGTTCGTGGAACGAAGCATGCACGCAGCGGCCTCGATGCTAACACACGCGCTGTTGCTGCTCGGGGCGGTGGCCGAAGGCGCACCTGCGCCACGCGTCGCGCTGGTGACGCACGGCGCGTCAGAGGCCGAGCGCGAGGTGCTGCTCACCCGCCTTCAAGCTGCGGGTCTGAACGCGAGGCTCGAAGAGCTGCCGTTCGGGCCCACTCTCGCGCCGCTGCTCACCGCGCGGGCGGCGGTCGCGCTCGGGTACCAGGAAGCGCGGCGGCTCTTCTTCGACGCGAAGTACCCGCTGGCGAAGAAGCGGGTGCAGGCGGCGCTGCTCAGCGCCGCTGGGTGGGAAGGCGACCCCCAGATCGCGCGCGACCTCGCGCGGCTGTGGCTGGTGGCGGCGCAGGCGGGAGACGAGCCGGCGTGGGCGCGCGCCGCGGCCACCTGCCCCACCCTCGAGCTCGAAGAGGCCCAGTGGAGCCCCGAGGCCCGCCAGCGCCTGCAGCGCGCGGTCGCGGGGCTCGGCGCGCGCGAGGCGACGCTGCAGCTCGAGACCACACCCGCGGGCGCCGAGATGTTCGTCGATGGCGCGCCGGTGGGGGTCTCTCCGCTCGCGGTCGAGGTCTCGCGCGGGCCACACGCGATCTTCGCGCTGTACGACGGGCACCTGCCCGCCTCGCGGGTGCTCGGAGCCGAGGGTGCAGCGCCGATCGGCTTGAGCGCCTCGAGCGACGGCGACGGGCCGGGCCTCGTGCGCCTCGGCCTCGAGCTCGGCGTCGCGCCTTCGCCAGACGCCGCGAACGCGACCGCGCGCGCGCTGCGCGTCGACGCCGTGGTGCTGCTCGACGCCCAGCACCTGCGCCTGCTCGTCTCGGGCGAAGGTATGCCGGCGAAGGAGATCGCCATCGTGGCGTCGCCTCGCCTCGCCGCGCTGCGCGCCGCAGTCGAAGCCGCCACGACCTGGGTGAGCTCGCAGTGCGCGCTCGCCCACACCCCGCCGGAAGGGGCGAGCGGCGGCAAGCCGCTGCGGCTCGCCGTCGACGCCGGCTCATGCCTCGAGACGCTGCGCGTGGTGTACCGCGAGCTCGGGGCGGCGCAGTGGTCGCGCGCCGAGCAGCGGCTCACGCCGAACGGCGCGCTCGAGCTGCCTGCGCTTCGATCTTCCTCGGCGCCATGGGTGCTCGAGTACGCGCTCGAGGCGCTGACGCACCAGGGGTGGCCGGTCGCGGCGGTGGGCTCCGAGAGGGCCCCGCTGCGGGTGCCGGTCTCGGCCGACCTCGCGCCACCTCCTCTGCCGTTCTACCGCCGCGCCTGGTTCTGGGGCGTGGTCGGAGTACTGGTCGCCGGTGGGCTCGCCACCGGCCTCGGCTTCGCGCTGGCCCCGAACCCGGGCACCAACGTGAACCTATGACGGTCGTCAGCACCTATTGACTGCAGTCAACAGGGCGCCACGCGTTTCCCGGCGCTTGCGGTTCGGCTCGAGCGGGCACGTCGGTTGCTCAGTGCTGCGGCAGGCCGAGCGAAAGGAACTGCAGCATGAACCGAGTGATCGTGGTGTCGATGTTCAGTCTGGCGGCGTGCGGAGTGCCCGCTGCGAGCGAGGCTTCGGACTCGTCGTCTTCACTGTCGGGCGAGAACGAGCTGGGCCCCAGAGACCCGTGCGCGGGGTTCGACGAGAAGACGTGCCGCTCCACGCAGGGGTGCCAGGCGAAGTACGACCTGTCGCAGTGCCCGAAGTGCCCGCCGGGGGCGGCCTGCTCGCCGTGTCCTCCGAACCTGATCAAGTACGCGAGCTGCTACCAGGTGGGCCCGGTCGCGGGGTCGAGCGACCCGTGCGGCGTGTTCACCGACCTGGCCAGCTGCGGGCAGAAGTCGACCTGCCAGTGGGAGGGCGGCACGTGCCCGGTGTGCCCGCCGGGTACCGCGTGCGCGCCCTGCCCTGAGTCGGGCCGGTGCGTCACCCAGGTCGCCACGCCGCCGGGGCCTCCGCCTGCGACGAAGTGAGACGAGTTCTCTGCTGAGCCGCACCGGCAGGTCGGCGATGCTCTGCCGACCATGCCGAAGCCGAAGCCAGCCCGACGGCCGTTCACCCTGCGCATGTACTTCGAGTGGCTCGCGATCTGCATCGGCGTGGCGGGCCTCGTCTGCCTCACCAACGTGGTGAACCTCTACCTGCAGGCGAAGCCGCTGGCCGAAGCGCCCGAGTGCCCGAGAGAGCGCGCCGAGCAGAACGACAGCGCCGATTGCCGGCTGCTGACGCGCGCGGTGGTCGAGTCGGTCGTGCCGAACAAGTTCAACGCGCTGGTGAACCTGAAGGTGCCGGTGCGCGGCGACACGATCATGTGCCTGGCGCTGGGGCTGCTCGGGCTCACCTCGCGCGTGGTGCGCCGCAAGAGGGAAGCCGCCGCCGCGGCGTGATAACCCCGCTCGCGTGCGCAGACTTCTCGTGGTGCTGGCGGTGGTGGGTTGCGGCTCTCGCCCGCAGCCGGTGATGGACTCGGGCGTACCGGCCGACGCGGGCATGTCGACCGACGCCGGCGCAGACGGCGGCATCGCTGACGCCGGCCGCAGCGACGCCGGCATGAACCCGAGCCGCTACTGGGACGGCGGCTCGTGCGCGGTGAAGACCGACTGCCCGTGCTTCTCGAACGACGACTGCGCTCCGACGTTTCGGTGCGTCAGCGAAGACGCGACCGGCCAGAGCGTGTGGTGCGTGCCGGGCGTGCGCGGCACCGGCGCCGCAGGCGACACCTGCGCGGTCGAAGGCGACTGCGCGAGCGCGCTGTGCATCGAGCCGAGCACCGGCGTGCACCGGTGCAGCCAGCTGTGCGACGCGCCCGCCGAGTGCCCGGCCACGCTGCCGAGGTGCACGTACATCGGGTTCGGCACCGACCGATCGATCTGCTCGCCGTAGGCCGACATTTCGCTTGAAGGTTAATTAACCAATGGGTTAATACTCGACCCATGCGGTCGAACGATCTCTCGCTGGTCTTCTCGGCGCTCGCCGACCCCACCCGCCGAGCGATTCTCGCCCGGCTCTCGAGCGGCGAGGCGCCGGTGAAAGATCTCGCCGAGCCCTTCTCGCTCTCAGGCCCCGCGGTCACCAAGCACCTCAAGGTGCTCGAGCGTGCGGGGCTCATCTCGCGGCGGCGCGACGGGCAGCTGCGGCCCTGCCGTCTCGAGCCCCACGCGCTCGAGCCAGCCGCCGAGTGGTTCGAGCAGTACCGGGCCATGTGGGAGGCGCAGCTCGACCGCCTGGGCGAGCACCTGAAGACCGTGGCACCGCCTCACCCGACCAAGACCAAAGCAACCAAGGGAGAACGAAGATGATCTCGAAGACCAAACCGAACGAGCTGCAGCTCACCCGGGTGTACGACGCACCCGTGCGCGCGGTGTGGGACGCGTGGACGGTGCAGGAGCAGGTCGAGAAGTGGTGGGGGCCGCGCGGCTTCACCATCACCACCCACAGCAAAGACCTGCGCGCGGGAGGCACGTGGCGCTACACCATGCACGGCCCCGACGGCGTCGACTACCCGAACGTCACCCGGTACCACGTGGTCGAGCCGTACCAGAAGCTCGTCTACGACCACGGCGGCACCGACGATCGCCCGCCCCTCTTCCGCGTCACGGTCACCTTTCACGAGACCAACGGCAAGACGACCATGCACATGACCTTCGCGCTGGCGACTCCCGAGGCGGCCGCCGAGACGGCGAAGTTCATCAAGCAGGTCGGCGGCAACTCGACGTGGGACCGTCTCGCCGAGCACCTCGATCAGGCCACCGCAGGCAAGCAGAGCTTCGTCATCAACCGCACGTTCGAGGCGCCCATCGCGCGGGTGTTCGAGATGTGGACGAACGCCGAGCACCTCGCGAAGTGGCTGCCTCCCGCGGGCAGCGCGCTGCGCTTTCTTCGCTCGGAGATCGCCCCGGCAAGAGCACGCTCTTCGTCATCACCGGCAAGCACGGCACCATGCACGTGCGCGCCGAGTACCTCGCCATCGAGCCACCCCACCGCATCGTCTACGCGCAGCAGTTCGTCGACGCGCGCGAGCAGCCGGCGCCGGCTCCGGGCACCGAGCAGTGGCCGCCGATGCTGCGAACCACGGTGCTGCTCGCCGCAGAGACGCCCGACTGCACGCGGGTGACCGTGATCACCGAGCCGCACGGCAAGACGAGCGCCGCAGAGCTCGAGGCGTTCGTGAGAGAGCGCTCGGGCATGACGCTCGGGTGGACGGGGTCGTTCGACGCGCTCGAAGCGCTGCTCGGCTGACCGGCAACCTTTCTTCACAGAGATTCGAGGCCGCCGGCGGCACACTGGCGGCATGAACAAGCTCGGCAAGAAGACCACCGCGGACGAGGCGCTGCAGGGCCGTAGCCTGAAGGGCAAGACGGCGATCGTGACGGGCGCGAGCTCGGGGCTCGGCGTCGAGACGACGCGGGTGCTCGCGCTGGCGGGCGCCGACGTCACGCTGGCGGTGCGCAACGTCGAGGCGGGCGAGAAGGTGAAGGCCGAGCTCGAAGCGGGGCTGCCGGCGGGCGCGGGCAGGCTCGACGTGAAGGCGCTCGACCTGACCGACCTGGCTTCGGTGCGCGCCTTCGCGGCGGCGAGCGGCGAGGGCCCGCTCGATCTGCTGATCAACAACGCCGGCATCATGGCGCCGCCGCTGGGGGTCACCGCGCAAGGCTTCGAGTCGCAGCTGGGCACCAACCACCTGGGCCACTTTCTGCTGACGTTGCTGCTCGAGAAGCGGCTGAAGCAGTCGCCCGCCGCGCGGGTGGTCACCGTGTCGAGCGACCTGCACCGCCGCGGCAGCGGCGCGTCGATCATCGCGACGCTCGACGGCGACCGCGCGTTTCAGCAGCGCAAGTACGCGCCGCAGGCCCAGTACGGCGACTCGAAGCTGGCGAACGTGCTGTTCGCGCGCGGCCTGGCAAAGCGGTTCCCGGCGAACGTCGAGGCGTTCTCGCTGCACCCCGGGGTCATCGCGACCAACCTGACCCGCACCATGATCCCGCCCTTCCTCACCCCGGTCTTCCGTGCGGTTGGCAAGGTGCTGCTCAAGTCGGTGCCCCAGGGCGCCGCGACGACCGTCTACGCGGCGACCGCTCCTGAGCTCGCGGAGCAGAACGGCGCGTACCTGGCTGACTGCGCAGTGACCCAGCCGATGAGCGAGGCGCTCGACGAGACGCTGATCGAGCGGACGTGGTCGCTCTCGCGCAAGGCCGTCGAGCCGTACCTGTCGGCTTGAGGCCGCGGGCCTAGGCAGCGTGCGCGGGGGTCTTCGGGGCGTGCCGTGGCAGGTGAACGCTGAACGTGGTTCCCTGCTTCTTGTTCGAGGAGACCTGGATTCGGCCCAGGTGGGACGCCACGATCTCATGGGCGATGTAGAGCCCCAGACCCAGGCCGGCGATGTTGCGAGGGTCGGCGCTCTGCTCTCGAACCATCGGCTCGAAGATTCGCCTGCGAACGCTCATCGGTATGACCGGCCCCCGGTTGATGACCTGCACCACGACCTCGGTGGCGGCTCCGGCGGCCACCACCCTGACTGAGCCGCCCTTGCCCCCGTGCTGCACGGCGTTGGCGACGAGGTTCGAGAGCACCTGGGTGAGGCGGTCGCTGTCCCACTCCCCTTCGAGCTCTCCCTTCGACTCGAACGAGAGCTCGCAATCGGGGTGAGCGGCCTCGAGCTCGGCGATCACCTGCTGGCACACCGCCGTGAGATTCATCGGCCTGGTGATGATCGGAATACCGCTCCCCAGTCGGGTGCGGGTCAGATCCAACAGATCGTTGACCATTCGATTCATGCGCTCGCCGCTGTTAAGGATTCGAGTGGCGACCCGAGCCTGCTGGTCGGTCATCGTCTCGGACCTGGTGAGCGTCGAGGCCCCCATGATGATCGCAGCGAGGGGGTTGCGCAGGTCGTGGCCCAGCACCGCCAGAAACTGCTCGCGCGTGCGGCTCAACTCTTCGGCGTACCAGTTCGCTGCCTCAGCGAGGGTCTCATCGATCGCCTCGTTGAAGCGGGTGATCTCTCCCTGCTTGTCGCGCTGCGTCTGATCCCACAGCCGAAGAACGGTGGCTCGCAGGGCACGGTACTCGGCCACCAGCTGGTCGAGCTTGAGGCCCGTCTTGAGCCGCTCGGTCGCGTGCTTCTGCCCCACCCGCCCGAGCTTCCCCTCTGCCGCATGGCCTTTCGATTTCTCGGCTTGCTGATTCGTGCTCTGCGGCGACTCCATGTCGACGACCACGGCGCTCAAGAGCTCATCCGCATGATCTCGCAGCGCTTTGTCGTTCAGCCCCGTCGCCCAAGGCAGCAGCCCGCGCGCGAACCTGACCCACTCGTCGAGGATCTCGTCGTGGTGCATGTTGATGAATTTCGAGAGCCGCATACGCCGCTGATCAAGCTGTAACCCCCTCGCCGAAAGAAAACGACAGCCCCAGCCCCCGAAAAACGAGCCGCGGCCTTCGAACTGGCCGGGGCGACTCCGCGCCGGTGGGCCGATCGGGTTGCGCCATTTAGTACATTGTACTAATCATTCGGGCGTGGCCGACACCCGCCAGCGCATTCTCGAGGTCGCCCTGGGGCTGTTCAACGAGCAGGGGCTGAGCCGAGTGGGCGTTCGCGACGTGGCGCGCGCCACGAAGATGAGCCCGGGCAACCTCGCCTACCACTTCGCCACGTTCGACGACCTGGTCGCGGCGTTGGTGACCGAGCTGCACGAGCACAACCTGCGCGGGGTCTTCACCGTGCCGATGGAGCGCTTCACGCTGGTCTCGCTCTACTCGGCGGCCACCGGCGCGATGCGCAGCATGCTTCGGTACCGGTTCGTGCTGCACAGCTACGTCGACGCGGTGCGGGCTTCCCCGCGGCTGCTTCGCTTCGAGGCCACGCTGGCGAAGCGCCGCCGTCAGCGGCACGACGAGATGCTGGCGGCGTTGGTCGCCAACGGCTTCGTGGGCCGCGCCGCGCTGGCCCGCGGCGACGTGCTCTACGAGCAGAGCGCGCTCATCTCGAGCGGCTGGCTGACCGCCGCGGCGCTGCGTGACTGGAGCGACGAGCGGGCGGTGCGTCACTTCGCAAAACTGGGCTGCGCGTTGCTGCAGCCGCACTGCACGGCCCGTGGCTCGCGGCAGATGCGGCAGATACTCGCCGGAGCCCACGACCGGGAGCGCGCATGAACGTCACCGACCCGAGCAGCGCACGCGAGGCTACCGGCCCCGCGCCGGTGTCCCTGTGGTCCGTGCTGCGCGGCAAGCGCGTCGACCCCCTCGAGCGGTGGACGTCGATTCGCGAGCAGCACGGCGACGTCGCGCGCTACCGCTACACCGGAGCCGACACATACTTCATCTCGAGCGCCGACGGCGTCAAGCGCGTGCTGCAGGACAACGTGGGCAACTACACCAAGGAGCACGGCTCGTATCAGATGCTGCGGCGCCTCTTCGGCAACGGGCTGCTCACCAGCGAAGGCAGCTTCTGGCTGCGGCAGCGCCGGCTCGCGCAGCCTGCGTTTCACCGCCAGCGGCTCGCGGCGATGGCCGGGCCGATGACCGCCGCGGCGCTCGAGGTGGCAACGCGCTGGGAAGCCGCGACGGGCCCGCTCTCGATGATGCGCGAGATGTCGGCGCTGACGCTGAGGGTGGTCGGCGATGCGCTGTTCGGCGTGGCGCTGGCCGAGAAGGCCGCCACGGTCGCCGCCGCGTGGGACGTGCTCAACACCCAGCTGGCCGAGCGCTTCAGCACGAAGCGGCTGATTCCGCCGGTTCTGCCGACCGCGTACGACCGCGCGTTCCGCGAGGCGCGCCGCACCCTGTTCACGGTCGTTGACGAGATCATTCGCGCCCGTCGCGCACGACCCGGAGACGATCTGCTCTCGATGCTGATGGAGGCGCGAGACGAGGACACCGGAGAGGGCATGACCGATGCGCAGCTGCGCGACGAGATCATCACCCTGCTGCTGGCCGGCCACGAGACGACGGCGGTGGCGCTGACCTGGGTCTGGGCGCGGCTCGATGCGCACGCCGAGGTCGCGATGGCGCTGCACGACGAGCTCGATCGCGTGCTGGCGGGCCGCGCGCCGACCGCCGACGATCTGCCGCGCCTGCCGGTGACGCGCGCGGTGATTCAAGAGACGCTCCGCCTTCACCCTCCTGCGTACATTCTGAGCCGACGCGTGAAGGCCGACGACGTGGTGTGCGGGTTTCAGGTGCACGCGGGCGGCACGGTGGTCATGAGCCCGCTCATTCTTCACCGACACCCCGCGTACTGGGAGCGGCCGGAGGCGTTCGTGCCCGAGCGCTGGCTCGACGCCGAGGCCGAGAAGCAGCGGCCGAAGTTCGCCTACCTGCCCTTCAGCCTCGGGCCGCGGCAGTGCATCGGAAACAGCTTCTCGCTCATGGAGTCGACGCTGATTCTCGCCGCGCTCGCGCAGCGGTTCACGCCCGCGCAGGTAGAGCGTGGGCTGCCGAAGACCGAGTACCTCGTGCTGGCGCGGCCGGCCGGGCCGGTGAGCTGCACGATCGCCTCGCGTCCCGTGCAGCGGCTCTGCCGAGCGCCTACGCCGGGGTGAAAAAAAAGCCCGCGGTCCCTCTCGGAACCGCGGGCTTGAAACTGGTCGGGGCGACTGGATTTGAACCAGCGACCACTTGCACCCCAAGCAAGTGCGCTACCAGGCTGCGCTACGCCCCGATTTGCTGCGGGTCACTGCTTTGCGACGCCGGCCTTATGCCCGCCTGACCGCGCTTAGGCAAGCGTGTTGCTCAGCGCATCGCAAAGGTTCGACCCGTCAGCAGCTCACTCGTCGTCGTCCTCGTCGGCGTCCGGGGCGTCGTCGTCGTCTTCCGCCGACGGGCCGTCGCCTTCGGGCACGCGGCCTTCGTTCAGCGCCGCCTTCAGCACCTGGCTCGGCCTGAACGTCAGCACCCGCCGCGCGGAGATCTCGATCTCCTTCCCCGTCTGCGGGTTACGACCCACGCGCGCCTTCTTGAAGCGCACCAGGAAGTTCCCGAATCCGGAGATCTTGACCTTGTCACCCCGCTCGAGCGTCTCCTTCAGCTGGTCGAAGACGAGCTCGACGATCTCCGCCGACTCCTTCTTCGAGAAGCCCACCCGCTCATAGACACTCTCGATGATGTCCGCTTTGGTCATGGCGAGACCAAAGATACCCCAAGGTCACGACTTCACAAGGTTTTCACTGCACCGAGAAGTAGAAAGCCTGGGGGTGGTGGAACACCACCGCCGAAACCGACGCCTCGGGCTCCATCATGCACCCGTCCGTCAGCTGCACCCCGATGTCCGAAGGCTCCAGCGCCTTGAACAATTTCTCCTGATCTTCCAGGCGTGGGCACGCCGGGTACCCGAACGAGTACCGCTTGCCCGTGTACTCGGCGCGGAACCGCTCGAGCATCGTCATCTCGGGCCCGTCGGGCGTGCCCCACATCGAGCGAATCTGCGCATGCAACAGCTCGGCGTAGGCCTCGGCCGTCTCCAGCGCCAGGGCCTGCACCCCGTGCATCTTGATGAAGTCGCCCGCCGCCTTGTGCTGGTCGGCCAGCGCCCGAATGCCCTCGCCCGCCGTCACCACGAACAGGCACAGGTTGTCTTCGGTCGGGTGCACGAAATCAGACAGGCACACCCGCGACTCTTTCTCCTGCCGCGGCAGCTCGAAGCTGACGCCGGCCTCGGGCAGGTGAATGGTGTTCCCCTCACCCCGCGCCTTGAAGAAGCGAAACACCGCACGCGGCTTCATCACCCCGCCGCGCAGCTCGGCCTTGATCGCGTCGATCTTCTCTTTGAGATCGAGGCCCTTGCGCCCGTCTTCGGTCTCTCTGAGCTTCGCCTCTTCGGGCGTGCCGAGCAGCCGCGCCACGCTGCCCTTCACTCCGAAGTGCCGGCCGTAGAGCATCACCGGGTTGATGAAGCGCCAGATCTGATCGAGTGGCGTGTTGGTGATCACGTGCCGCTCGTAGTCGGGCGCCTTCGGCACCCTGCCCAGCACCTCGATCTTCGCCGAGCGCTGCGTGCTCGCCACCGCCGCCGGCGCCGCCGGCTTCGCCGCCGCGGCCTCGGCCTTCAGCTTCTCGCGCCGTTCGGCCAGATCGCTCTTCAGCTTCGCGAACGCCGCCGGGTCGACGATCTGCTTGGCCAACTCGAGCCCGCTCATCGCGTCGTTCGCGTACGCGACCGTGCCCGAGTACGCCGGCGCGATCTGCTTGTCGACGAAGTTTCTCGACAGCGCCGCCCCGCCCACCAGCACCGGCACCGACACTCCCGCCGAGCTCAGGTCCTGCGCGGTCGCCACCATCTGGTGCGCGCTCTTCACCAGCAGCCCCGACAGCCCGATGATGTCTGGCCGGTGCTCTTTCACCGCGGCCACCAGCTGCTCGGGCGGCACCTTGATGCCGAGGTTCACCACCTGGAACCCGTTGTTCGCGAGAATGATCTCGACCAGGTTCTTGCCGATGTCGTGCACGTCACCCTTCACCGTGGCGAGAATCATTTTCCCGCGCGCCGCGGTGGCGCTCTTGTCCATCTTCGGCTCGAGGTACGCCACCGCCGCCTTCATCGCCTCGGCGCTCTGCAGCACCTCGGCCACGATCAGCTCGTTGTTGCCGAACAGTCGCCCCACCTCGTCCATGCCGCGCATCAGCGGGCCGTTGATGATGTCGAGCGGCCGGGTGCCCGTGGCCAGCTTCAGATCGAGATCGGCGACCAGGCCGTCGCGCGTGCCCTCGACGATGTAGCGCGCCAGCCGCTCGTCGAGCGACAGGCTCGACGACACCACCTTCGCGGTCGGCTTCTTCTCGCGAAAGTGCGCCGCGAACGGCGTGATCGGGTCTTCACCCCGGTGGTAGATGAGATCTTCGCAGAGCTTCTTCTCGAGCTCGGCGATCTGCGGGTACCGCTCGAGCTTCTCCGAGTTCACCAGCGCGAGATCCAACCCCGCCTGCACGCAGTGATAGAGGAACACCGAGTTCAGCACCTCGCGGCCCGCGGTCGGCAGCCCGAAGCTCACGTTGCTGATGCCCAGCACCGTCTTGCACTGCGGGAAGCGCGTCTTGATCGCCCGCACGCCTTCGATCGTCTCGACCGCGCTGCCGGTGTACTGCTTGTCGCCCGACGCGCAGGGGAACACCAGCGGGTCGAAGTAGATGTCTTCGGGCTTCACCCCGAAGTCGCGGGTGAGTATCTCGAACGAGCGCTCGGCCACCTCGAGCTTGCGCGCCCGCGGCACCGCCATGCCGACCTCGTCGATGCACCCCACCACCAACGCCGCGCCGAACCGGCGCGCCAGCGGCACCACCTTCTCGAAGCGCTCGAGCCCGTCTTCGAGGTTCACCGAGTTGATGATCGCCTTGCCCTGGCAATAGGTCAGCGCCGACGCGATCACCTTCTCGTCGGTCGAGTCGATCATGATCGGCGCCCTGACCTTCTTCACCACCACGTCGAGGAACCTCTCCATGTCCTCGAGCTCTTCGCGGTCGGGGTTGGCCAGGCACACGTCGATCACCTGGGCGCCGCGCTTCACCTGCGCGCGCGCCACCTCGCCCGCGTCTTCCAGCTGGCCCGCGACGATCAGCTCTTTGAACTTCTTGCTGCCGATCACGTTGGTGCGCTCGCCCACGATGATCGGGCGCACGTCTTCGATCTCGACGCAGTCGACGCCGCTCAGCCGCGACTTCACCGTGGGGTGCGCCACCCGCGGAGCGAGGCCCCGCACCGCGGCCGAGATCGCCTCGATGTGCCCCGGGTGCGTGCCGCAGCAGCCGCCCACCACGTTCAGCCACCCCGCCTCGGCGAAGCGCTTGAGGGCCCGCGCCAGCATCTCGGGCGTCTCGAGAAAGTTCCCGTTCTCGTCGGGCAACCCGGCGTTCGGCACGCAGCTGGTGGGAAACGCCGTCATGCCGGCCAGGGTGCGAAGGTGGTCGGTCATGAACTCGGGGCCGGTGGCGCAGTTGAGGCCCAGGTAGAGCAGGTCGAGGTGCTCGAGCGCGGTCGACAGCGCGTCGACCGTCTGGCCCGCCAGCATCGTGCCCATCGGCTCGATGGTGATCGACACCGCCACCGGAATGCGCTCTTTCGCCCGCGCGAACGCCTGCTCGATGCCGAGCACCGCCGCCTTGATGGTGCGGGTGTCGTTCGACGTCTCGACGAGCAGGTAGTCGACCCCGCCTTCGAGCAGCCCGAGCGCCTGCGCCTCGAAGTGCTTCACCAACTGCTCGAAGGTGATGCCGCCCACCACCGAGATCGCCTTGGTGGTCGGGCCCATCGAGCCCGCCACCCAGCGGTTCGGCCCGAACTTGTCGGCCGCCGCGCGCGCCAGCTGCGCACAGCGCACGTTGATCTCGTGGGCGCGATCGCCCAGCCCGAACTCGTCGAGCACCAGCGGCGTGCCGCCGAACGTATTGGTCTCGGTCACGTCGCAGCCGGCGCGAAAGTACGCCTCGTGAATCTCCTGAATCACGTCGGGCCGGGTGATCGCCAGGTACTCCATGCAGCCCTCGTACTTCGCGCCGCCGAAGTCCTGCGCCTTCAGGTTGCGCGCGAAGATCTGCGTACCCATCGCGCCGTCGAGCACGATGATGCGCTCCTTCATCGCGGCCTTGAGCGCCGCGACACGGGCTGCACGGGCCGAGTCGGTCATTTCTTTGCTCCGGTGAGCAGGAAGACGCGAAACGGCGACGCGCCCTCTCTGGCGTACGGGGTGAACACCACGTTCTTGAAGCCGGCCTCCGAGAGCTCGCGCTCGAGCACGGCGGGCTCGAACCCCGAGTGAAGGTGGCCGAGCTGCTCGACCACCCACTTCTCGCGGTGCGGCATCAGCTCGAGCACCACGATGCGGCCGTCGGGCTTGAGCAGCCGGGCCGCCTCGCGCAGCACCGCCGCCGGCTCGGCCACGTGGTGCAGGCTCTGCGAGATCACCACCAGGTCTTTCTTCGCGGCCGGCAGCGGCAGCTTGTGCAGGTCGGCCTCGAGGAAGGTGATGTTCGTGGCGCCCGCCTTCTCGGCGCGCGCCCGGGCCTGCTCGAGCGACGAGGCGGCGCGATCGATCGCCACCACCTTCTTCGCCCAGCGCGCCAGCTCGACGCTCAGCACCCCCGTGCCGCAGCCGAAGTCGGCCACGTCGAGCGGAGGCAGCAGCGTCGAGAGCGCGGTGGCCCACAGCATCCACGACTGGCCGGGCTCGAGCAGCTTCTCGTTGAGCGCCTGCCGATCTTCGCGCCGGCGCAGCAGCTCGGTGAGGCGGGCGCGGTCTCCGTGCGCGTCTTCGGCCTGCTGGGTCAGCCGGATCAGGGGCCAGCGCGGGTCGGTCTGCGGCACCGCCAGGGAATAATACGTGTACCCGCCTGCCGCTCTTCGCGGATCAGCTCGAGCCCCTTGAGCTTGCCCAGGTGGTGCGAGACCGACGATTGGGCTACGCCCACCAGCGACACGATCTCTGAGACGTTGAGCGGGGCCTCACCCAGCAGCCGCAAGATGCGCAGTCGAGTCGGGTCGCCCAGCGCGCGAAAACTCTCCGAGAGCTGCTCCATATCTAGATATCAACATATATCGATTCGGGCCCGCACTGTCATGCCCGGTTTTGCGCGCGCGAGCGGCGCGGCGACGCGGTACCTTGCGCACCCGATGCTCGCCGCGCTCGCCCTCGCCCTGCTCACTGCCGCGCCCGATGCCGGCCCCCCCGACGCGGGGTCGCCGTGCCGCGCGCGGTGGTGCTGCTCGCCACCTCGCCCGACGTCTTCGAGAAGTGGGCGACCGCCAGACCCGCCGAGCGCGGGAGCATGAAAGGGCTGACCGAGAAGGTGAAGATCAACGAGCGCACCCTGATCGCCATCGGCCTCGAGGGGTATCAGCTGCCCCGCTCGCGCCGGGTCGAGCTCTCGGCCGACATCGTGATCATCGACTCCACCGGCCGCACCGTGCTCGAGAAGGCCTCGGTCGCGGGCGCGCGGCTGTTCGACCCCAAGACCCAGACGGCGGTGCTGCTCAAGCCGTTCGGCGCGCTCAACTACGGCGTCACCGACCCCGAGGGCGTCTACACCGCGAAGATCACCGTGTGGGACCAGATTCGCGGCGAGTCGTCGAAGACCGAGACGCAGTTCACCGTCAGCCGATGAGCGCGCTGCTCGAGCGGCTGCGCGGGCGCCGCTTCGGGCTGGTGCTCTCGGCCGGCTACTTCGGGTTCTTCGGTCACGCCGGCTTCGTCGAGGCGCTGCTGGCGAAGGGGCTACGACCCGCCGCGTGGGCCGGCACCTCGGCCGGCGGGCTGGTGGCCTCGCTGCACGCCGCGGGCATGGCGCCGCCGCGCATCGCCGAGCTGCTCACCACCCTCGAGCGCAAGCACTTCTGGGACCCCGACGCCCTGGGCATGGTGGTCGACGCGGTTCGCGGAGGCTCGCGCGCCACCGGGCTCTTGCGCGGCGACCTGTTTCGCAAGCTGCTCGACGACCACCTGCCGGTGCAGAACATCGAGCAGTGCCTCGAGCCGCTGCTGCTGGTGGCGGCGAGCCTCTCGACGCAGTCGGCGCACCCCATGCGCAGCGGCGAGCTCTCTTCTGCCATCGTCGCCACCTGCGCGTACCCGGGCATGTTTCAGGCGGTGCGCCGCGACGGCCTCTTGCTGTGGGACGGCGGCCTGGTCGACAAGGCGCCCGCGCTGGCGCTCTGCGAGGCGGCGAACGGGCTCGAGGCCCTGCTGGTGCACTTTCTGCCCAGCCGCGATGGGGCCGCCGAGCCCAGCGGCGCGCTGGCCTACGTGAGCGGCATGGCCGCGGGCATGGCGGCGCTGCGCAAAGATCACTTTCGCCTGCAGCTCGAGCTGCTGAAGGCCCGCGGCGTCGAGGTGCACGTCGTGACCTCGCACCTGCCCGCGGTCTCACCCGCCGCGCTGCACCGTGGTCGAGAGGCGCTCGACGCCGGTCGCGCCTCGGCCGAGGCCGCGCTCGGCATGCCGCCCGAGGCGTGGTCGCCGTCAGACTAGGGCTGCCGTACTAGCGTCGCCCGTAGCGGCGGTGGTCGACCATCAGGCAGCGGTCTTGCACCACGTCGATGCCGGCGGCGACCAGCTTCGCGGCGACCTCGTCGTTGCGAATGCCCAGCTGCATCCACACCGCCCTGGGCTTCTTGGCGAGCAGCTCTTCGAGGTGCAGCGCCACGTCGGCATTGCGGCGAAAGACGTCGACCAGGTCGAGCTCGCCCTGCACGTCGGTGAGCTTGCGGTAGGCCTTGGCGCCGAGAATCTCTTTCACCTCGGGGAAGTACACCGGCACCGGCACCACCTCGAGCCCGGCGTCTTTGAGGTACTGCGGCACGTAGAACGCCGGCTGCCCGCTCTGGCTCTCGGGCTTGATGCCCAGCACGGCGATGCGCTTCGCACCCCGAACCACCTCGGCGATGCCGTCTTCGTCGTCGATCACGCGGGCCATGAGAGGGCTCCCTAACGCTTGAGCTATGGTCCGCGCCATGTTCGCTCTCGTCTTCTCGCTCGCCGCGGCCGCCGCGCCGCTCGCCACTCCTGCGCAGGCCGACGTACCGCCCAAGAGCGTGTACGACCTCGACGGGCAGCGCTTTCTCGCCGCCGCCCGGCACGATCTCGAGACGCTGAAGATGTTCGCCGAAGGGCTGCACCGCACCGCGAAGGTGGCCGCCACCGACCACAAGGCGCTCTTCGGCACGGTGAACAAGGCCACCTACTCGGCCGAGCAGAAGGCGCTGCTGCTCAGCACCTGGGGCGCGCTGTTCTCGTACTTCAGCTCGATCGAGGCGCTTCGCCAGCGCTACTGGGACTTCGTCAAGCTCCCGCCCACCGACGCGCGGCACGCCTGGGGCTTTCTGCTCACCCACACCGCGCTCACCTCCGAGCTGTCAGAGGGGCTGTCGTTCGCCGATCTCACCCAGGGCAACCCGCAGCTCGAGACGCTGTTCGACGAGCCCAACGCGGACTTCGGCGTGCCCGCCGGCTCGTACGGCAACTTCAAGCTGCGCGCGATTCACGTCGCCACCAGCGCGCAGCTGATCACCGGTGAAACGTGGACCCCGACCGCCCGCCGCTCGCTCGACGGGCAGAAGGTGTCGACCGAGAAGAACGTCGCGTGGGCGCTGGGCGAGATGGCCAGCGACACCCGGGTGGCGAAGGACAAGCTCAACAAGCGCGGGGTGCAGCTGTTCTTCAAGAACGCGCTCGACATCGTCAAAGACAGCACCGCGCAGGCGATCTTCCCCGCGCAGAAGACCTTCGCCGAGTGGGCGGGCGACACCCGGGTGGCGCGCATCGGGCAGCCGCTGCTCACCCTCGATCAGTGCAACGCCTTCGCGTCGCGGCTGTTGCCCGGCGACATCGCGGTGAGCCGGCAGAACTGGTTCCTCTCGAACATCGCCCTGCCCGGCTTCTGGCCGCACGCCATGCTCTACCTGGGCACCGCCAAAGAGCTGGGCGCGTACTTCGACGCCGACGACGAGGTGAAGAAGTGGGCGCTCGCCCAGACCGAGAAGGCCGACTCGTTCAGCGCGCTGCTCGAGCGCCGCTACCCCGAGAAGTGGAAGCTCTACTCGACCGGTAGGGATCTGCAGGGCCACGCGCCGATTCGGGTGCTCGAGTCGATCAGCGAGGGCGTGAGCTTCACAGCCTTCGAGCACGCCTTCGGCGTCGACTACCTGGGGGTGATGCGCCCGCGGCTGTCGAAGCTCGAGAAGGCGCGCGCCATCGAGCACGCCTTCAAATACCAGGGCCGGCCCTACGACTTCGACTTCGACTTCTTCTCGGACTCGACGCTGGTGTGCACCGAGCTGGTCTACAAGTCGTACGCCCCCGCCTCGGACCAGAAGGGCCTCAAGGTCGACCTGGTCGACGTGGCCGGCCGCCGCACCCTGCCCGCCAACGAGCTGGTGAAGCTGTTCGACACCCAGCTCGGCGCCAAAGATCAGCAGCTCGACTTCGTGCTCTTCATGGACGGCAACGAGAAGCAGGGCCTCTGCAAAGAAGGCTCGGCCGACGACTTCCGCAAGTCGTGGCAGCGCATGAAGTGGGACATCGCACAGAAGTGACTAGAACTGCGGAGCGAAGCGGCCCGCGCCCTCGCTGCAGTAGACGGTGACCAGGCCGCTGGCGTCGCGCATCGCCATGCCCGGCTCGAAGCGAAACATCATGATGCCCTCGTCCGACTGGGCACGCAGCTCTTCCATGCGGTCGTAGCCGCGCCCGTCGGGCAGGCGAATCTTGCAGTTGTGCCAGTCGAAGTTGTCGAGGTTGTAGATGATGAACCGGCGCGCATCGACCAGGCCGCCCGAGATCTGCACCCGGGCGTGCAGTGCGCGCCCCGGGGCCAGCTGCTGCGGCGGCGCGCCCGGCCCCGGCACCACCGGAGGAGGCGGCGGCGGCGGCGCCACGTCGGGCTGACGCTGCGGTGGCGGTGCGGGCTGCGGCGAGACCGCGCGCGGCCGCGCCAGGCGCAGCCCCTTGAACGCCGAGGACGCCGTGTCGAGCGAGACGCGGGCCAGCCCGTCCCACACCTCCATCACCACCGCGGTGCCGAGCGGCTTGCTGTCTTGCGCCGAGACGATGTCGAGCGTCACGCCCCTGGTCAGGCCCTGCGCGTAGCCCATGCGCACGTAGGTCTCGCCGCGATCGACGAAGACCTCAGGAGCCTGAGCGCACAAGACGGCCAACAGCAGTGCCGTCATGGAGCGTTCGGAGCCGCAGCGCCCTCGACTGAACCGGCAGCAACGGCTTTGTCGATGAACGCGTGAATGTCACCCACGGTGCGCATCTGCCGCGCATCGTTCTCGGGAATTCGCACGTTCAGAGACTTCTCCAACGCCACGATCAGGTCAACCCCATCGAGGCTGTCGAGCCCCAGATCCTCACGGAGCCTGGCGGCCGGAACGATCTTTTCAGGCTCGAGCTCGAATTCGGAGACCAGCGTCTCCGTCACGACTTTTCGAACTTTTTCAGCCACGTTGGGCTCAGCCATGGGGCGCCTCCGCTACCAGTTGTGCAAACAAGCTGTCAATTCACTTTGAAAATGCTCCGTGCTAACCCACGAACCCATCGAGATGCGACGCGCAGTGATCACTGGGATAGGGGCCGTGTCGAGCCTGGGTCTTTCGCTCGACACCATCTCGAGCTCACTCCGATCAGGTGCCAGCGGCATCGAATTCGATCCTGAACGCAAAGCCCGCGGTTTTCGGTCGGCCCTGACCGGCGTGATCAGGGGCTTCGACCCGGCGAAGCACTTCGATCGCAAGCACCGCAAGACGATGAGCCAGGCGGCGCTGTTCGGGTGTACCTCGGCGCTCGACGCGGTGGCCGACGCCGGCTTCAAGCGCGACGCGCTGGCCCGCCCCGACGTGGGGGTGATCTTCGGCAACGACTCGACGTGCGACGCGGCGGAAGATCTCTTCGGCTCGCTGCGCGAGACCGGCCGCACCAGCGCGCTGGGCACCGGCCACATCATTCGGGTGATGAACTCGACCGTCACCATGAACCTGTCGAACCTGCTCGGCGTGAAGGGCGCCGCGTGGACGGTGTCGGCCGCGTGCGCCAGCGGGCTGCACTCGCTCGGTCAGGCCGCGATGATGATCGCGCAGGGCATGCAAGAGGTCGTGATCTGCGGCGGCGCGCAGGAGATCGGCTGGCAGGGCATGGCCGCCTTCGACGCGCTCGGCGCGCTGTCGACCCGCGAGAGCGAGCCCAAGACCGCCTCGCGCCCGTTCGACCAGAGCCGCGACGGCCTGGTGCCGAGCGGCGGCGGCGCGGCGATGATCGTCGAATCGATCGAGCACGCCCGCGCGCGCGGCGCGAAGATCTACGCCGAGATCCTCGGCTACGGCTTCTCGTGCGACGGCGGCCACCTCACCAACCCCGACGGCGACGGAGCGCGCCGCGCGATGGAAGCGGCGTTGAAGGCCGCCCACGTGCACCCGCATGAGCTCGACTACGTGCACGCACACGCCACCTCGACGCCGATCGGCGACGCGGTCGAGGCGCAGGCGATCAGCCAGGTGCTCGCCGGTCACCGCGCTCCGGTCTCGTCGACCAAGGGCCTCACCGGCCACGAGTGCTGGATGGCGGGCGCCAGCGAGCTGGTCTACTGCCTGCTGATGATGCGCGATGGCTTCGTGGCGGGTAACCCCACCCTGGGCACCCCCGACGAGAAGAGCGCCGGCCTGAACCTGCCCAAGGCCTCGCTGGCCACCCGGCCGCGCACGGTCTTGAAGAACTCGTTCGGTTTCGGCGGCACCAACGGGTCGGTCGTCTTGCGCTCGGTGGACTAGTGGTAGAGCTGCCGCCGCCGGCCGAAGTGCTCCCGCACCGGCCTCCGTTCTTGTTCGTCGACCGCATCGTCGAGCTCACCCCCACCCGCGTGGTCGGGGTGCGCACGTTCAGGCCCGAAGAAGACTTCTTCAAGGGCCACTTTCCCGGCCAGCCGATCGTGCCCGGGGTGCTGCTGATCGAAGGCCTGGCGCAGACCATGGGCTACTACGCCCTGCACCACCGAAAAGCGCCGCGGGTGTTTCTGGTGGGCATCGACCGGGCGCGCTTTCGCGGCGTGGTCGAGCCGGGGGTCGAGGTCACCTACACCGTCGACGTGGGCGAAGAGCGCTTCGGCACGCTCGAGGGCCGGGGGAAGATCTCCGCGGGCAAGAAGCGCCTCTGCGACGCCGACGTGCGCGGCTACGCCGGAGAGCCCGGGGGGATCTTGGGTTGAAGGGCGAGCTCTTCAAGCCCGACCCGAACCTCCCCGCAGATCACTTCGACGTGGTGATCATCGGGTCGGGCATGGGCGGCCTCACCGCGGCGCTGCTCCTGCTGCGCGAGGGCTTCAAGGTCTGCGTGCTCGAGCAGCACTACCGCCCGGGCGGCTGCCTGCACCGCTTCTTCCGCAAGCGCATACCGTTCGACACCGGCTTCCACTATCTGGGCGGCCTCGACGACGGCGGCACCCTCAACCAGTACCTCAAGTTCCTCGGGGTGCGCGACCGCATCTCGATTCACCACCTCGACCCCGACGGGTTCGACGTGCTGCGCTTCCCCGGGTACGAGTTCAAGGTGCCCGCCGGGTGGCCCGCCTTCGTGCGCCGGCTGAACGAAGAGTTCCCCAACGAGAAGCACGCCATCTCGCGCTTCGCCGAGGCCTGCCAGGAGATCTGCCGCGAGAGCTTCGCGTACTCGTTCACCAAGCCGAAGGAAGACGAGGTCGGCCGCTACGCCGCGGTCACCCTGGGCGGCTTTCTGCGCTCACTCGAGGCCTCTGAGCGGCTGCGCGCGGTGCTCTGCGGCCAGTCGTTTCTCTACGGCGTGGCGCCCGAGGCCACGCCGCTCGAGCTGCACGCGCACGTGGTCGATTCGATGCTGCAGGGCCCGGCCGGCGTCGACGGCGGCGGCGAGGCGCTGGCGCAGGTGATGGTGAAGGCGATTCGCGAGCACGGCGGCGTGGTGCGCACCCGAACCCCGGTCACCGCGCTCGAGATGAAGGACGGGAAGATCTCGGCGGCGCACGTCGCCAAGGGCGACCCGGTGCAGGCGCACATGTTCATCTCGAACGCCCACCCGCACCACACGCTCGATCTTCTGCCGCCCGGCGCGTTCAAGCCCGCCTACGTCAACCGGGTGCGGGACATGAAGAACGGCATCGCCTGCATCGCGGGCTACTTTCTCTCCGATGCCGTCGAGGCGCCCAAGCGCAACTGCAACATCTACATCAACCCCTCGTTCGACATCGATCACACCTACCGGGCCAACGCGTTCGGCGCGGGGCACACCGACGAGAAGGCCGTGTTCGTCACCTTCCCCTCCGACCGCGAGAAGGTGTGGCCGTTTCCGCGCATGGTCTTGAGCCTTGGCATCATGCCGTGGGACGAGGTGTCGCGCTTCTCGGCCTCGAAGACCAAAGAGCGGGGCGAAGAGTACGAAGCGGTGAAGCGGCGTCACGGCGCCGACCTGCAGCGCGCCATCGAGGCCTACCTGCCAGATCACGCCGGCCACTTGAAGATCGCCGACCTCTCTACCCCGCTGACCAACCGCGACTACACCCGCACCGCGCAAGGAGCGATGTACGGGCTCGAGCACTCGGTCGACCGCTGGGGCAAGTACGCGCTGGGCACCCGCACCAAGATTCCCAACCTCTTGCTCACCGGGCACAGCGTGCTGATGCCCGGGGTGGTGGGCGTCACCATCGGCGCGTTCATCACCTGCAGCTACCTGCTCGGCTTCGAGCAGATCTTCGATCGGGTGGCGCGGGCATGAGCCGCCGCGTGGTGATCACCGGCTGGGGCGCGCTCACCCCGATCGGCAACGACGCCGACACCATCGCCACGGCGCTGCGCACCGGCCGCTCGGGCATTCGCGCCATGCCCGAGTGGAACAGCTGGGCCGACCTGCACACCAAGGTCGGCGGCGTGGTCGAGGGCTTCGACGAGAAGACCATACCCCGCGAGTTTCGCCGCTCGATGAGCCGGGTGGCGCAGCTGGCCGCCGAGGCGGCGCGCCGCGCGATGGCCTCGTCGCGCCTGCCGGCCGAGCTGATGGGCTCGGGCCGGGTCGGCCTTTCGATCGGCCAGACCGTGGCGGCGCCTTCGGCGACCCAGCTCTACTTCGACACCCTGCGCGCCGAGGGCGTGCGAGCGCTCAAGTCGACCACCTTCCTGCAGATGATGTCGCACTCTGCGGCGGCCAACGTGGCGCTGATGCTCGGCTGCAAAGGCCGGGTGTGGAGCCCCGCCGCCGCGTGCGCCAGCTCGAGCCAGGCCATCGGCCAGGGCTTCGAGACCCTTCTCGCCGGCGCGCAAGACGTGATGCTGTGCGGCGGCAGCGAAGAGCTGCACGCGACCACCGCGATCACCTTCGACATCGTGCAGGGCACGTCGCGCGCCTTCAACGACTCGCCCACGCGCACCCCGCGGCCGTTCGACGCGCGGCGCGACGGGCTGGCGGTGGCCGAGGGCGCGGGCGTCGTGGTGCTGGAAGAGCGCGAGCACGCCCTGCGGCGCGGCGCCGAGATTCTGGGCGAGGTGCTGGGCTTCGCCACCACCTGCGACGGCGAGCACATGTCGTCTCCGGCGCGCGCGGGCATGTCCAAGACCATCGCGCTGGCGCTCGAGTCGGCGGGGCTGAAGGCGGGCGACATCGGCTACGTGAACGCGCACGCCACCGGCACGCCCACCGGCGACGGAGTCGAAGCGCAGGCGACCCTCGAGGTGCTGGGCGCGCAGGTGCCGGTGAGCTCGACCAAGGGCCACACCGGGCACACCCTGGCCGCGTGCGGCGCCATCGAGACGGTGTTCTGCCTGGTGATGATGCAGCGCGGGTTCCTCGCCCCCACGCTCAACCTCGAGCAGGTGGCCGACGACTGCGCGGGGCCGAACCTGCTGCGCGAGGTACGCGAGCAGCGCGTCACCCGGGTGATGAGCAACAACTTCGCCTTCGGCGGAGTGAACACCTCGCTGATCTTCGCAGCGCCCTGAAGAGCGGCGACGGCCCGCGCTCTACATCAGCAACGTTCCCGCGCGCGCGCCCGGAATGCGGGCCCGCAAGCCGGTGGGTCGAAGCCCGAAAACCGTCGCCCGATGCGCGAGCGCCTGGCCGCTCAGCGCCGCAGCCGCATCGAGATCAGCGCGCGCAGCCCCGGAGAAACCCGGGTGAGCGTGATGCCCGCCCGGCTCCACATCGAGGCCATCGGGTTGCCGGGCTGAAACCAGGCGACCTTGCCCCTGAAGGTGAGCTCCTTCTCGCCGAGCAGCACGTAGCCTTCGATCTCCTTGCCAGGAGAGAAGCTGGCGAACGGCACCTCCAGACAGAAGCCGTTGTTCGAGAGATCTGCGGTCAGCGCCGCGTTGGTGCGCTCAATCGAGACCGGCAGCCGCACCGACATTCGAGGCTCGCGTCGCTTTCCCATGGCGAACACGGTCTCATGAAAAAGATCGCGCGCAAGTTTCTGGGCAGCGCCCTCACTGTTCGCGAGTGACGAACAGGCCGTCGGGGAGCGCGTCGGGATCTTCGTACAGCACCCTCGCCTCGGACTCTTTCACCTCGACCACCGACGCCACGCCATAGAAGTCGCGCGCGTTCGAGCCCGAGCGCGCGGGGCCCACCACCCGCAGCGCCACGCCCGCCTCGAGCCTGGCGCCCGACAGCGACGCGAACAGCTGCCCCTGCCGCCGGGTGAGCGCGAACACCGGGCCGGTCACCGGCACCGCGTTGAACGGCTTCATCGCGACCTTGAGCGCCGCGGGCTCGGCGGTGTCTGGGGCGGGCGCCGGCACCGGCGCGGGGGCCGGCGGTCGGGCGGCAGCCACCGGAGATACGGCGGCCACCTGGCGATCGACGAAGAGCTTGGTGAGGGCGGCGCCCAGCACCCCGGCGACGAGCGCGGCAGCGACCCACCACGGCCAGGCGAGCGTCGGCCGCCGCGCCGGCTGGGTGACCCGTGGGCGCTCGTCGTCGGGCGCGTCGAAGCGCGACGAGGCCTGGGTGATGCGCTCGGCGGGAGCCGGCGGTGCATCGGGCGCCACCGGCCTCGCCACCCGCAGGGGCTCGGCCTGCTGCTGCTGAATGAGGGTCGGCTGCTGCTGTGGGTCGATGGCAGTGGGGGGCTCGGGCGGCAGCGCGCCGTAGAGCTGGGTCTGGGTGACCGCGCCTGCAGGCACGGCCGTGGGCGGCAGCGTGGGTGGGTCAACCGGCTCGGCGAGCCGCTGGAGCTTCGGCTTCGACGGCTTGGGCGACCGCGAGGGCGCGCCGACGCCGGCGAGGTCACCCGGGCGGTAGGCGGGGGTGATGTCGGTGACGCGGTTCTCGAGCGGAGACTCGGCCTCGCCGGGCGGCCGGTCGGCGTGCGAGGTGAGGGTCTTCTTTTCGACCTTCAGCGAGGTGGTGGCCGCGTTCGACGACGGCTTGGGCGGCCGGGTCGCCGCGGCGATGCCCACCGCGCTCTTGGTGGGCACGAACTTTCCCTCGCGCTGCTCCTGGTCGAGGCGGTCGGCGAACAGCTCGCTCAGGTAGCGCCCCAGCGCCTGGGCCGAGCCGTCGGGCCGATCGCCGAGCCACTCTTCGAGCGCGGCGGCGAGCTGGTCGGCCCGCTGGTAGCGCACGGTGAGATCTTTCGAGAGCGCCTTCAAGATGATCGCATCGAGCGACGCCGGCACGCCGCCGAACACCCGCGAGGGCGCTTCGACCTTGCACTCGCTCACCGCCTTCAAGGTCTGCAGATCGGTGGCGCGGCGAAACAGCCGGGTGCCGGTGAGCGTCTCGTAGAGCACGATGCCCAGCGCGAAGACGTCGGTGCGGTGATCGATGTCGCGCCCCAGCGCCTGCTCGGGGCTCATGTACGCGTGCTTGCCCTTGATCACCCCCGACGCGGTGACGGTGGCCTTGTCGACCGCCTTGGCGATGCCGAAGTCGACCACCTTCACCTGACCGTCGAACCCCACCAGAATGTTCTGCGGGCTCACGTCGCGGTGCACGATGCGCAGCGGCTTGCCCTGGGCGTCGGTGCGCCAGTGCGCGTAGTCGAGGCCCCGGCACGCCTGAGCGACCACCCGGCACACCAAAGGTGGCGGCATGCGACGCTGGAGCTCGATGCCGCGCTTGCCGATGCGCCGCAGATCCTCTCCGTGGATGTACTCCATCGCGATGAAGTAGCTGTCTCCCTCGGCGCCGAGATCGAGAATCTCGACCACGTTGGGGTGGTGCAGCCGCGCCGCGATGCGCGCCTCGTCGAGAAACATGGTGACGAACGCGGTGTCTTCGGCGAGGTGCGGCAGAATGCGCTTGAGCACCACGGTGCGCTCCTGCCCGCGCGGCTTGAGCCGCTTGGCGAGAAACAGCTGCGCCATGCCGCCGATGGCGAGCTTCTCGACCAGCTGGTAGTTGCCGTACGTCTCGATAGGCACGGTGTGGGCCCGCCCCAGCGTTTTTGAGGGCCTCTTCAGTTGCCCTTGAACTGCAGCCAGCCTGCGCCCTCGCGGCAGCGCATCAACGCCCAGCCGGCCCCGAACTCTTTCGGGTAGTCGGGCTTGGTGAAGTCGGTCAGGCGGCTCATCGCCACGCCCTCCGACTCGCCCGACGCGATGCCGTCGTTGCCCTCGAAGCGAAAGTACTTGTGGGTCGGTGTCCACAGCTCGCAGGCGTGCCAATCGAAGTCGCTGCGGTTGAAGACGTGCACCTTCGCCTGCGACTTGCCGACCACCACCGCGCCGCTGAGCTGCTTCTGCGGGCCCGCCGCGGGGCGCACCGCCTCGACCTTCTCGACCCGAGCGGGCTCGGGGCGCGCCAGCGGCTGCTCGGTCTTCACCGGCTCGACCCGCGCCGGCTCGTTCTTCTGCGGCTCGGCTTTCGCCACCTCGACCTTCTGCGGCTCGGTCTTCGCGGGCTCGGTCTTCGCCGGCTCGACCCTGGCGACCTCAGTGCCCTTCTGCGGCTCTGACTTTTGAGGCTCGACCCTGGCGGCCTCCGCGGCGGCCTTCTTCTGCGCGCGCGCCACCCTGCCCGGCCCGGTCTCCTTGATCGCGAAGGCCTTGCTCGGCACCACCGTGTCTTCGTCGACCAGAATGCGCGCCAGCGAGCGATCAGTCTCGACGACCGAGCCGACGCCGTAGACGTCGCGCTTGCCCTTCTCGACCTCGGGGCCCAGCACCTTCACCTCGTCGCCCTTCTCCAGCTGCCGCGGCTTGCCGGCGACCTGCACGTAGTACCTGTCGCCGTCGCGAATGATCTTCCACACCGGGCCCTTGACCTCGATGCGCTCGAGCTTCGCCGCGGGCTCGGCCTTCTCGGGCTGGGTTTTCTCCGGCTCGGTCTTCTCGGGCGGCTCGGCCTTGGCCACCGCCGCCGGCCCGTCGTCGGTCTTGGGCGGAGGCGGCTCGACCACCAGCGGCTCGACGGGCTTGTCGAAGAACTGCTTCCACCCGAAGTAGCCGCTGCCGGCGAGCGCGACCAGCGCCAACAGCAGCACCACCATCATCGGGCCCTTGCTGCGCGGCACCTGGTACTCGGCCGAGAGCTGCCCCGACGACAGGCCGGAAAAGCCGGGGTTGCTGCGGCCCTGGCCCACCTGCGCGCCCGGGGCGTACGCCGGCGAGGGGTCGGTGGCCCCCTGAGCGTTCACTTCTTCGACGAACACCGACGACATCGCACGCTGCGCAGCGGTCATCGGCGCCGGCGACGAGCCCGAGCCGGGCGGCAGCGGCGTGCGCACCTGGGTGGGGGCGATCACTCCCGCGGCAATGCTCGAAGCGGGCGCGCGCAAGAACGTGCCCTCCATCGGCACCGGAGCCGCCGCGGGTGCGTTGACGTTGTTGCTGCTGGTGCCCTTCTTGCGGCCCAGCGACGACAGCCGTGACTGCAGCTGGCGCTCGGCGGCGAACTCTTCGGGGCACATCGCGCGCACGTAGTTGCCCACGTCTTCGCTGCCCACCACCAGGCTCTCGCGCACCAGCTGCTCGTTGATCGCCCGGGCGAAGTCGTCGGCGCGCGAGTAGCGGCCGCTCGGGTCGGGCTGCAGGGCGCGCACGACCAGCCGCTCGACCGCCTCGCTCACCTCGGGGCGCAGCTCGCGCAGCGGGGGCACCTTGGGGTTGGCCATCATCGCCACCATCTCGCCCACCGTGCCGCCGTTGATGAAGGGGCGCCCCGCGAGCAGCTCCCACACCACGATGCCGGCCGAGTAGATGTCGCTGCGGTGGTCGACCTTCTCGGCGCGCGCCTGCTCGGGGCTCATGTACCCCAGCTTGCCGAGCACGGTCGAAGGCAGGGTGTGCTTGCTGCGCGCCGAGCTCTTCGCGAGGCCGAAGTCGATCACCTTCACCTCGCCCTCGTACGAGACCATCACGTTCTGGGGCGAGACGTCGCGGTGCACCAGGCCGAGCGGAGCGCCGTCGGCCCCCACCTTGCGGTGCGCGTAGCCGAGCGCCTCGCACATCTGCTGGCCGATCAGCAGCGCCACCGGCACCGGAATCGCCGAGTCGCTGGCGCGGGCGCGATCGACCACCCTGGCCAGGTCGACCCCCGGCACGTACTCGATGGCCATGTACAGGGTGCTGTCGACGTCGCCCATGTCGTAGACCTGGGCGATGTTCGAATGGTTGAGCTGGACCAGCACCTTCGCCTCGTGGTGGAAGCGATCGACGAACTGCGGGTCAGACATCATCTGCGGGAGAATCGTCTTGACGATGCACAGCTTCTCGAAGCCCGCCGCGCCGGTGAGCCGCGCGAGATGAACTTCACCCATGCCGCCCTGGCCCAGCAGGTACATCAACTCGTATCGCCCGAGAAATCTGGTGGATTTGTGGGCGGCGCTGGGTGCCGTCATGCGGGCTGATACTACCCCCTCGCGCGAGAGATTCACGTGATCGCATCACTGCTCTTGTGGGTTTGGGTCGGCCTGTGGGGAACCCTCGTCGCGTCGGCGACGTTGATTCTCTTCATCCCCTTCAACCCGTGGGTCGACCCGCAGCGCAAGGTGGTGCTGTACCTGAGCGGGCTGTGGGGCTGGGGCGTGCTGCTGTACGTGCGGCGCTTTCTGCCCGTCGACGCCTACGGGCTCGAGAAGCTCGAGTCGGGCGGGCCGTACGTGCTGTGCCCGAACCACTTCTCGGTCGCCGACACCATCACCTTTCTCGGGGTGCTGCCCAACTTCGCCTTCGTGGTGCGTAAAGACGTCTTCTTCATGCCGATGATCGGCCTGCAGCTGTGGCTGTCGGGCTACGTGCGCGCCCGAGAGTCCGACGGCGGCCAGAGCGTGCTCGAGGGCTGCACCCGCTGGCTCGAGCGCGGCGTCTCGGTGCTGATGTTCCCCGAAGGCACCCGCTCGCCCGACGGCAAGGTGCACCGCTTTCGCCAGGGGCCGTTTCTCATCGCCCAGCGCGCGGGGGTGAAGGTGGTGCCCATCGCCATCACCGGCACCCGGGAGATCATTCCCAAGGGGCGCAGCAGCTACCAGCTGCAGCGGCGCGGCCAACGGGTGATGGTGAAGGTGCTCGACCCGTTCGAGGTGGGCCCCGACCTGAAGGCCGCCGCCCAGCGGGCGCGGGCCGCGGTGCAGCAGGCGGTGGCCGAGAGCTACCGCGTCGACCCGGCGTGCGCGGCGGGCTCTGAGCCGACCGAAATGGGCTAAGAAGCGCGCCTTCGCATGCGAGTCGCCATCAGCAGAGCCGGAGCCGTGACCGCGCATGGAGCCGGAGTTCCCGCGCTCGAAAAAGCGCTGCGCGACGCCCAGACCGCGGTTCGCCCCCTCACCCGCTTCGACCCGACCGGCCTGTGCAGCACCCTCGCCGCCGAGTCGCCGGTCGTCACCACCGGCAGCCGCCCCGACGGGCTGTTGTCGCTCGCCGCCGACGAGGCGCTCGCCGGCCTCGACCTGAAGCCCGACGCGCGCCGGGGGCTGATGATCGGCACCACCAAGGGCCGCCTCGCCGACGTGCTCGAGCGCCGCACCGATGACCCCTTCGCCGGGCTGTGCGCCGAGTTCGCCCGGCGGGTGGGAGCCCGAGGGCCGGTGCGCACCCTCGGCGCCGCCTGTGCCTCGAGCAGCGCCGCGCTGGGCGAGGCCTTCGACGCGCTGCAGCTCGGTCAGTGCGACGAGGTGATCGTCGCGGGCGTCGAGGCGCTGCACCGCTTCGTGTACTCGGGGTTCCACGCGCTCAAGGCGCTCTCGCCCGAGCCGGCGCGCCCCTTCGACGCTCAGCGCAAGGGCCTGTCGATGGGCGAGGCCGCGGTGGTGCTCTTGCTCGAGAGCGAAGAGCGGGCCCGCGCCCACGGCCGCAAGGTGCTGGCGTACCTCGACGGCTACGGCCTGGCGATGGACGCGCACGATCAGACCGCGCCCCACCCCAAGGGCGCGGGCCTGCAGTCGGCCTGCCGCCAGGCGATGGCGCGCGCCGGCTGGGAGCCCAAGACGGTGGGCCGCTACCACGCCCACGGCACCGCCACGCCCCACAACGACCGCATGGAGTCTGCGGCCTGCGAGGCGCTGTTCGGCCCGCGCGGAGTGCCCCTCACCGCGGCCAAGGGCAGCGTGGGCCACACCCTGGGGGCGGCGGGCGCGCTCGACGCGCTGATCTGCGGCCTGGCGCTGCGCCGCCGCGAGCTGTGGGCGGTGACCAACCTGGTCGAGGTCGACCCGGCGTTGACCGTCGCGCCGGTGCGCGAGCGCCAGCGCCACGAGCCGCCCACCGCCCTGGTGGCCACGGCGGGCTTCGGCGGGGTGAACACCTCGCTGGCGCTCTCGGCAGGAGACGCGCCATGAGCGCGGGCATCACCGGCTTCGTGTCGTGGGCGAGCGGCGGCATCGCGGTGAACGCCCCGGCGCGCGGCGCGGCGAAGGGCAGGCTCGGCGAGTGGGCCGAGGCCCCGCCGCTCAGCAAGATTCACCCCCGCGCACGGCGCCCCCACCCCACCTCGCGCCAGCTGGTGCAGCTCGCCAACGCGCTGCTGGGCGAGCGGCGCATCGAGGGCCTGGGCCTGGTGCTCGGCACCGCCGCGGGGTGCGCGCAGCCCGACCGCGAGTTCCAGGCCGAGCTCGACGCGAAGGGCTGGCCGCTCGGCGGGCCGTCGCTGTTCGTCTACACCCTGCCCACCGCCGCGGCCGGCGAGCTGTCGATCGCCATCGGCGCTACCGGCCCGCTGCTCACCGTGAACGCCGGCACCGCGAGCGGCCTTCTGGCGGTGGCGCGCGGCCTCGAGTGGGTCGCCACCGGGCGCTGCCCCGCGGCGCTGGTGTGCAGCGCCGAGCAGGGCGTCGAGAACGAGCAGGTGGCGATGTTCCTGATCGAGCGCGAGGCGGGGCGCGGCGCCACCGGCAACTCGGGCTTCGCTGACCCGCCGTCGGCCGCCGCGGGCGACGCGCTCGAGCTGACCCGCGCGCTCGCCGCCGCTGCGCCGAGCCGGCTCATCTCGATCGACCCGCTCGGCTACTGGGCGGCGCTCGAGCTCGAGGCGGCGCGATGAAAACGAGGGCCTCTAGAACATGAAGCGTGTCGCCATCACCGGCATGGGAGTCGTCTCGGCGCTCGGGCGCGGCCTGCCCGCGCACTCCGATGCACTGAAGCACGGGCGAAGCGGCCTCAAGGCGCTGTCGCTCTTCACCGCCGAGGGCATCGGCCAGCGCCCGGTGGGCGAGGTCGCCCCCGAGCACCTGTGGCCCGGCACCCGGGCCTCGCGCAGCCAGCGCCTGGCGCTCACCGCCGCGGCCGACGCCATCGCCGGCCGTACCCTCGCCGGGCCCGGAGTCATGGTGCTCGGCTCGACGACCGGCGGCATCGACGGCACCGAGCAGCACTACTTCAAGCACCGCGGCAAAGAGGGCGCTTTAGACCGCGAGCTGTTGCGCAACCACCCGCTGGGCACCATCGCCGACCGCATCGCCCACGAGCTGAAGCTCGAAGGCGAGCGCCACACCTTCGCCACCGCGTGCAGCTCGAGCGCGAACGCCATCGGCTACGCCGCCTCGCGCATCGTGGCCGGGGCTCCGTGGGCGCTGGCCGGCGGCGTCGATGCGCTCTGCCGCATCACCTACTGCGGCTTCTACTCGCTGAAGCTGGTGAGCGAAGGGCCGTGCCGCCCGTTCGACAAGGGCCGCAACGGCTTGTCGCTCGGTGAAGCCGCGGGCTTCGTGCTGCTCGAGGCCGAAGAGGCGGTGCGGGCGCGCGGCGGCAAGGTGCTCGGCTGGGTGACCGGCTGGGGCTGCTCGGCCGACGCGCACCACATGACGGCGCCGCACCCCGAGGGGGCGGGCGCGATTCGCGCCATCAAGCTGGCGCTCGAAGACGCGGGCAAGGCGCCGGCCGACGTGCACTACGTGAACGCCCACGGCACCGCGACGCCGGCCAACGACAAGATGGAGTCGCTGGCGCTCAACGCGGTGTTCGGCGCGGCCATGCCGCCGGTCTCGAGCACCAAGGGCGCCACCGGGCACACCCTGGGGGCGGCCGGAGCCATCGAGGCGGTGTTCTCGGTGCTGGCGATGGGCGGCTCGTTCACCCCGCGCACGGTCGGCCTCAGCGACCCCGACCCCGAAGCGAGGGTGCTGCACGCCAAAGACGGCCCCGTCGACGTGCGCTGCGTGCTCTCGAGCTCGTTCGGGTTCGGCGGCAACAACACCGCCCTGGTGCTCGAGCGAGGAGACGCCTGATGAGCCCCCGCATCTACGTCTCGGCCACCGCGGTGCTCGCGCCCGCGCCGGGCGCGGTGAAGCTCGAGAAGTTGGGCGACGAGGCCGACCCGAAGACCAAGCGGCTGCCCCGGGTCGATCGCCTGGCGGTCGCCGTCGCGCGCGCGGCGCTGGGCAGCACGCCCACCGACGGGCTGGCGCTGATGGTGGGCACCAACCTGGGCGGGCTGCAGGCCACCGTCGACTTTCTCGAGGGGCTCGCCGCGCGCGGGCCGCAGTTCGGCAGCCCCACCGCGTTTCACGAGTCGGTGCACCACGCTCCGGCGGGTCAGATCTCGATTCTGCTCGGCATCACCGGCCTGTCGCTCACCTGCTCGGCGCGCGAGCTGTCGGGCGAGACCGCGCTGAAGGCCGGCGTCGATCTGCTCGCTGCGGGCCGCGCCCAACGCGTGCTGGTGGTGTGCAGCGAAGAGATCGTGCCGGCGATGCAGGCGGCCTACCGGGCCTTCGGCTCGACGCTCGAGCCCCACGAGGGCGCCGCGGCGCTGCTGCTCTCGACCGAGAAGTCGGAGGTCGAGCTCACCCGGTTGGAGCTGAGCTCGCGCGACACCTCGACGCTGCGCTTCGTCACCCCGCCGCGCGACACCGAGCAGGGGCTGATTCAGCTGGTGCGCGCCGCCGAGCGCGTGCGCGCCGGCTCGGCGAGCGAGCGGGTGGTCACCAAGGCGCAGGGCGGCGGCGAGGCGACCGTCGAGCTGTCGCGCGCATGATTCCCGAGGCGCTGGCGCTGGGCGCGACCGCAGCGTCGGGCGTCATCTCGCTGGGCGTCTTTCACCCGCGGGTGGCGCTGTTCGGCCCGGTGGTGTGGCACGGGCGGCGCGACTCGAAGCGCGTGGCGCTGAGCTTCGACGACGGCCCCCACCCGCAGTTCACGGTGCAGGTGGCCGAGGCGCTGGCGAAGGCGAACGCCAAGGCGACGTTCTTCTGCGTGGGCCAGTTCGTGGAAGCCCACCCCGAGGTGGCGAAGCAGCTGCTCGCCGAGGGGCACGAGCTGGCGAACCACACCTTCACCCATGGCATGGGCGCGCACCTCTTCGTGCAGGCGAAGCTGCAGGCCGATCTCGAGCGCTGCCAGCGCACCCTGGCGACGCTGGTGACCGAGCCGCCGCGGCTCTACCGGCCCGCGGTGGGCATTCGGAACCCGGTGGTGCACCGGGCGGCGAAGGCGCTGGGGCTCACGGTGGTGACCTGGGCCGACGCGGCGCGCGACGGCGCGTTTCCCTTCACCGAGCGGCGGGCGGTCGAGCTGGGCCAGCGCGCGCGACCCGGCGACATTCTCGCGCTGCACGACGGCGCGCTGCACGGCGGCCAGGTGTTCAGGCGCGAGTCGACGGTGCGGCACCTGCCGAAGCTGCTGGCGGTGCTGCGAGACCGCGGCTTCGAAATGAGCACCGTGACTCAAGTGCTCTAGAACGATCCCGGCGCGATTCGAACGCGCGACCCCTGGCTTCGGAGGCCAGTACTCTATCCAGCTGAGCTACGGGACCAGTACGACACTGACGACTGGGCTCCGCATAGGCAGACAAAATTTTCCGCGCAAGCGTGAAACGGGTGCCCCTTCAGGCCGCCCCCTTTTTCGGCGGCCCGAAGGGGCACTCGCTTTCAGGTGAAGAGCTCGGGCACCTCGCCGCTCACCTCACCCAGCGCGCTGCCCGACCAGCCCGCGGCCTTCATCGCGCTGACCAGCACCATCGCCGGGTGCTTGCCGGCGGCGACGATGTGCTTGCCGGGTTTCAAGCCCCCCGCCCGCCCAGCCACCATCACCGCCATGTTCTCGGTGGAGTGCGAGCTGTTCTGCTTGTTGCCCTCGGGGTCGAAGCCGTGGCCGCCCTCCCACAGCATCGGCATCACCACGTTGTCGAGCATGGTGCCGTTGCCCTCGGGCGTGTCTTTGAGCTTCTGAATCAGGTACGCGTAGTGCTTCACGTGCCAGGCGATGCCCAGCGAGAGCACGTGGGTGCCGCCGGGTATGCCGCCGTGCCCCAGCTCGTGGCAGTCGGTGGCCAGCACCGGGTCGGCCGCGTTGAGCTTCGGCAGCTGCGCCATGTTCATGTGCGACTGGAACATCGTCACCTGCAGTGACGCGACGCGGGTGAGATCGCACGCCAGCGCCATGTGAATCAGGTCGCAGAACACCCGCGCGCGCTGCTCTTCGCCGCTGTAGCCGCTGTTGATGTTGTACTGGTTCTCCATCGCGTTCATGTCGTACGGCTGCGGGTTGCCGATCGCCGGGTCGGTGCCGGGGTTGCTCGGCTTCACGCAGGTCGACGTCTGCGGCGGAGGTATCGCCGCCACCCGCAGCTCGAGCTCGCGCAGCTCGTCGAAGTGCCGCTGCAGCCGCATGCGGTCGACGGTGCCGAGCTTGGGTATCAGCTTCGCGGTGTCGTTCTTCACCAGGTCGAGCACGCTCTTGCGGGCGCGCAGCTCGAAGTCGAACTTCGCCGCCGCCGCCGGGTCGACCCCGGGGGGCGTGAAGGTGCCGAACAGCGAGCTGAAGGCCTGCTGGGGGCTGATGGTGGGGGGCAGCGCCACCGGGTTGGTGCCGTTCATGCGGTAGCTGATGATGTCGCGCCCGTAGGCCGCGCTCACCGAGAGGTACCAGTCGGCCTGCACCCGGTACTGCACCGACCGCCGCCCGCTCGACACCTGCAGCGCCGAGGCGATGGCGTCGGCCACCAGCTGATCGCTGGTCGCTCCTTCAGAGCGGGTGCGCGCCGCGTTCGCCCGCACCCCGCTGAGCAGCGGCGAGAGCGAGTTCACGTGGTGCGCGTCGGGCCGCCCACCCGCCGGCACGGTGCCTCCGTTCTCGGCCGCCCAGGGAATCTTCAGGCCCGAGACGATGCTCACCTCGCTCTTGAGCGCGCCGAGCGGGGTGAGCGCGGTCTTCAGGTCGTAGTTCGGCCCCACCGTGGTGGGGATGATCTCGGTCGGCCGGGTATCTCCGTCGGCCCCCAGCGACTGCCCGTCGAAGAACACCACGTAGCGCCGCGGCGGGGCCGCCTGCGCCCACGCCTCGCGCCCGTCGAGCATGCACTCGAGCAGCGGCAGCCCGACGGTGAGCCCGCCCAGCCCCTTCAGCGCAGCGCGGCGGCTCAGTCGAATCGCTTTGCGCATGGCGCTCACTCGTCCTTCCGGAAGGAGTAGGTGCTGTCGGTGACCACGTCGAGCAACAGCCCCTGAAACGAGCGCCCGTGGCCGGTGAACGCGTCGGTCAGCTTGGCGATGAACGGCAGGTCGGCGGGCTTCTCGTTGCGCCCGAACGAGAAGCGAAACACCTGCTTCACCGTGCACTGCTCCATCTGCCCCGAGCCGAGCATCAGGTCGGTCAGCCCCACCACGCCCTTGAACGGCTTCTCGCCGCCGGGCAGCCCGGTGAGCTTGCCGTCGCCGCCGATGGCGCAGTTGGGCTCGCCGTCGTCGTGATCTCTCCACTGCCCCGCCTTGTTGAAGTTCTCGATGCCGAACCCCACCGGGTCGAGGTTCTGGTGGCAGGTGCGACAGCCCCCGTTGGCCGCGTGCGCGGAGTAGCGGTCGACCTTGCAGCTCGAGGCGGCGCTGGTCGGCTTCTCGTCGACGTTCACCCCGGGCGGAGGCGGCGGCACCTCCTGGCAGAAGAGCCGGTTGCGAATGAAGATGCCGCGCTGGGTGGGGCTCGTATCCGAGAACTTCGCCCCGGCCGACAACACCGAGCCGTGCGAGAGAATGCCCTTGCGCGGTGAGGTGCCGTACGGCGTCCACTGAAAGCCCGCTCCGCCTTGAAAGCCGCTGATGCCGTAGTGCGTGGCGAGGGTCTGGTTCACGTACGACGCCTCGGACCGGAAGAGGTCGAAGTAGTCGCCCTGCTCTTGAAAGACGACCTTGTCGACCAGCGCCGCGCTCTCGGCCTGCATCGCGCTCACCAGGTCGGGCGCGTGGGGCAGCCGGTGGTACGAGAGCCACAGCGCGTGGAAGCGCGCGACCCGGGCCTGGGCCTGCCGGTCATCGAGCAGCCGCTGCGCCGCGGTGCGAATGCCGTTGGGCGTCGACAGCTGCCCGTCACGCGCCGCGTCGAGCAGCCAGTCGGGAGGCGTGGTGCCCCACAGGAAGTACGAGAGCCGCGCGGCGAGCTGGTAGCCGTCGAGCTGCTGCACCCCGGGCCGCCCGGCCACGGCGGTGCCCACCTCGACGCGGTAGACGAGCTCGGGCTCTTGCAGCATCGCCATGGTCACCAGCCGCACGCCCACCTTGAAGTCGTTGGCCTCGATCGCGAACGACTTGAGCGCCACGAAGTTGGCGATCTCTTCGTCGGTGAGCGGCCGGCGCAAGGCGCGCCGCCCGAAAGTGGTGACGAACGACTTGAGGCAGTCGGCGTCGCCGGGGCCGGTCGCGGTGCAGCCCACCAGCGCGGCGAAGCGGGCGGGGTCGGCGATCAGCCGGTCGGCGACCTCGGTGGCGATGCGCTCGAGCGCTTCGATCAGCGCGGCCGAGGCGAGCTGCTGCTGAAAGTCGTTGTCGGAGGGGTTGGTCGGGTCGGGGGTGATCAGCTGCTGCGCGCCGTTCGCGGTGTCGCCGACCAGGTCTTTGATCGTCGCGTCCATCTCCACGCGCGAGAGGCGGCGAATGCCCGAGGCGCTCACCTCGACCTCCGGGTCCAGGCTCATCGGCCGGTCGCCGGGGGCCGAGACCACTCCTTCGCACCCGACCAGGCACAAGAAGAGAGCAGCTTTACGCACAGGGCACCTCCTCGTTCACGCGCTTGGGGGCGAAACGGCCGACGTTCTGCCAGCGCTGCGCCACGGCCAGAGCCCTTGCGGTTCCGCGCGCTTGTTTGACGTGGTGCGCCAAAAAACGACCGACCCCGAGACACTGTGGGGAGGCGAGTCTGCGGTTGACTCCGGCCCTACTTTGACGTTCTTTGCCGCACCCTTTTCGAGGAGCAAAACGTGATCATCGGAGTGCCGAAGGAGATCAAAACGCGCGAGTACCGCGTCGGGCTGGTGCCCGCTGGAGCGAAGTCGTTCATCGACGCCGGGCACAAAGTGTTCGTCGAGAAGGGCGCCGGTGAGGGCGCCGGCATTCGCGACAACGAGTACGAGCGCGTGGGCGTGAAGATCTTGAAGAGCGCCGATGATCTCTGGAAGCGCGCCGAGATGATCATCAAGGTGAAAGAGCCCATCGAGCCCGAGTACAAGCGGTTCCAGACCGGGCAGATCGTCTACACCTACTTCCACCTCGCGGCGGTGCCCGAGCTGGCCAAGGTGCTGGTCGAGAAGAAGATCGCCGCGGTGGCGTACGAGACCATTCAGCCCGAAGACGGCTCGCTGCCCCTGCTCAAGCCGATGAGCGAGATCGCCGGCAAGATGGCGGTGCAGGTCGGCGCGTACTCGCTCGAGAAAGCGCACGGCGGCAAGGGCATTCTGCTGGGCGGCGTGCCCGGCGTGCGCCGCGCCAAGGTCGCCATCATCGGCGGCGGCGTGGTGGGCACCAGCGCGGCGAAGGTCGCGCACGGCATGGGCGCCGAGGTGACCATTCTCGACGTGAACCTCGAGCGGCTGACCTACCTCGACGACATCTTCCAGGGCGAGATCACCACCCTCAACTCCGACAGCGAGAACATCGAGCGCTGCTGCAAAGAGTCCGACATGGTGGTGGGCGGCGTGCTGATCCCCGGCGCGAAGGCTCCGAAGCTGGTCAGCAAGGAGCTGATCAAGAAGATGAGCAAGGGCTCGGTGGTGGTCGACGTCGCGGTCGACCAGGGCGGCTGCATCGAGACCTGCCGGCCCACCACCCACGACAACCCGACCTACGAGGTCGCCGGAGTGGTGCACTACTGCGTCGCCAACATGCCGGGCGCGGTGCCCCGCACCTCGACCTTCGCGCTCACCAACACCACCCGCCCCTACGGCCGGAAGATCGCCGACCTGGGCGTGGCGGCGGCGATCAAGTCGGACAAGGCGATCGCACGCGGCCTCAACACCTACGGCGGCCACGTCACCTACGAAGCGGTGGCCCGCGACCTGGGCTACCCCTACGTGCCCATCGAAGAGGCGCTCACCGGCGGCCCCAAGAAGCTGCGCAAGCCGGCGGCGTAAAGCCGACCACACTCTCGGACGTTACGGCGGCCGCCTGCGCAACGAGCGCGGCGGCCGCTGACATTTCGACACTCTCGCTGCGCGGCAGCGCTCTTTACCTCTCGTCATTCCAGGTGTTTGAGGCTCAGGTTGCATCGGCACTGGCCATGCACATGTTGTGGAATGACTGGTAGTTGGGCCGCGTTCTAGCCGTCTGCGAGGAAAAATCATGTTGGGGTTGAAGTCGAACACTCAAATGAAGGCTGAGTTCGAACAGCTGGCGATGCCGTGCCTCGATGGCCTCTACGCCTCGGCGCTGCGGCTCACCCACAGCGATCGCGATGCGGAAGATCTGGTGCAGGACGCGTTCATGCGCGCCTACCGCTTCTTCGACAAGTTCGAGCGGGGCACCAACTTTCGCGCCTGGCTTTTCAAGATTCTCACCAACACCTTCATCAACAAGTACCGCCGGCAGGTGAAGGAGCGCAGCTTCTCGGAGGGCTCGGAGCGTGAGTCGGTGACGGCGCAGCTGTTCAGCGCCGACGCCACCGAGACCGCGGCCAACCCCGAAGATCACCTGCTCGATCGGCTGCTGTCGGAAGAGGTGCTGTCGGCGATCGATCACCTGCCCATCGACTTCCGCATGGTCGTGATCCTCGCCGACCTCCAAGAGTTCAGCTACCGCGAGATCGCCGAGATTCTCGACGTGCCCGTGGGCACGGTGATGAGCCGGCTCTTCCGCGGTCGGAAGCTGTTGCAGAAGCACCTTCAGTCGTACGCTAATGCCCAGCCCAATCAGGCGATCGACCTGAACGAGTACCGCAACAGGAAGAAGCTGGGCTAGTCAGCCGTTCAAGTCGCGACCTTCAATGGACTGTCGAGAGCTCGACAACCTTCTCTACGCCTACCTCGACGGAGAGCTGGTCGACGACGAGCGCGTGGCCGTCGAAGGGCACCTCGCCGGGTGTGACGCCTGCCGCGCGGCCACCGACCGCGAGCACAGCACCCTGCTGCTGATCCGCTCCCGGGCCAAGGCGGGCGGTGCGCGGGCGCCCGACGCCCTGCGCGAGCGGCTCTCGCAGAAGCTGGGCGACGAGCTGAAGGTCCGCCGGGTGCGAGCCATCGGGCGGCTCGCCGCGGCCGCTGCTGGCCTCGCGGTCTGTACGGTGGTCGCCCACAGCAGCTGGCGCTCGCACCAGCGCCGCCTCTACGTCGAAGACGCGGTGAACCGCCACGCCCGCTCTTTTCCCCTCGAGATCGAAAAGCCCAGCCCCGAGCAGCTCGAGGCGTGGTTCGACGGCAAGCTCGACCATCGCGTAGCGGTGCCCCGGTTCCAGAACGTGGTCACCCAGGGCGGGCGACTGCTCAACGTGCGCGACCGCCAGGCTGCCTACATTCGCTACGACGACCGCGGTCGCCGGCTCGGCCTGTTCGTCTACAGCGACAAGCCTGGAGACGTCGACGTCACCGAGCCCGAGGTCGACCGGTCGAACGGGTTCAACACCGTCACCTGGCGAGACGGCGACGTGGTCTACACCCTGGTCACTGACCTGGATGACGACGACATTCGCCAGATGCTGCCGCAGCACCGAATTCCGGAAGATGCCGTGCCAGCGCATGCGCCCACCGTGCAGCCGGCCGCGTTTTCCCACTGAGAAAAAGACAAGCCTGACGGGCGGTAGTAACCTTTCGCTCAAGACTCATGTCCAAGAACATCTTGATCGTCGAGAGCGACGGCAACCTCTCGCGCGCGATGCGCGATTCCTTGAGCGCCAAAGGCTTCACCGTCGAAGAGACCAGCGACGGCAAGGGCTGCGTCGAGCTGGTGCGCAAGACCCGGCCGCAGCTGGTGGTGCTCGCAGTCGATCTGAGCGCCGGCCAGAACGGCTACATCATCTGCGGCAAGCTCAAGGGCGACGAAGACCTGCGCGCGATTCCGGTGGTGATCATCGGCAACCCCGACGGCTTCGCCCAGCACCGCAAGCTCAAGACCAAGAAGGCCGACGACTACCTGGCCAAGCCGTTCGAGGGCTCGAAGGTCGTCGACGTGGTGGGCAAGCTGATCGGCATGCCCGAGCCCCCTGCCGAGCAGGAGCTGGTCGAAGACGAGTCGCTCTCGCTCTCCGAGCTGCTCACCGAAGACGACAAGGGCGGCACCCCGGCGGCCATCGACCTCGAGCCGTCGACGCGCGAAGAGACGGTGGCCGGCGACCCCGATCTCGACATGCTCGACGCGGTGTTCGACGAGAAGAACGCCACGGCAGCCGAGCCTGAAGCGGTGGCCGAAGAGCTCCACGTCGAAGAAGAGCTGCACGTCGAAGACGAGCTGTCGGGCGACGCCGACAAGACCAGCATCGGGTTCTCGCCCGAAGAGCCGCCGCCTCCTCCCCCGCCCACGGCGTCTCCGCCGCACCACCACCGGTCGAGCGCCATGTCGAGCTCGGGCAAGTCCGAGCACGCCGAGCTGCTCGAGCTGCGCAGCAAGGTGACCGAGCTCATCGGCTCGCTGGAAGATTCGAAAGATCGCGCCGAAGAGCTCGAGACCAAGCTCCACGAGGTCGAGGCCGAGCTCGAGACCACCCGTACCCAGGCCGAGGCGGCGCGTGCGGGAGCTGGCGGCAAGAGCGACAAAGAGGTGTTCGCGCTGCGCGAGGCGGGAACCAAGAAGGACAAAGAGATTCTGCGGCTGAAGAACGAGCTCAACGAGAAAGAGAAAGAGCTCATCGACGCGCAGGAAAAGAGCAACACGCTCGAGCAGCAGAACTCCGAGTCGTCGGGTGAGATCGCGCGCCGCGACGCGCAGATCAAGACGCTGACCACCAAGGCCGACCAGCTCACCACCGAGCGCAAGAAGATCGACCAGTCGCTGATCTCGGCGAAAGAAGAGGCCCGCTCGTCGGGCGCCAAGCTGACCACGCTGCAGAGCGAGCTCGAGCAGGTGCAGGCGCGGCTGGCCGGTGCCGACTCCGAGAATGACCAGCTGCGCACCTCGCAGTCGGAGCTCGAGCGCGACAAGCAGAAGCTCGAGGGCGACGTCGCCGAGCTGCGCAGCGAAGCCGAGAGCACCAAGACCCAGCTCGAGGCCAAGAGCCTCGAGGCCGACGAGGTGCGCTCGCAGCTCGAGGCCGCGCAGATCGACCTCGACTCGGCCAAGGGCCAGCTGTCGAGCCAGGCCGCCGCGTTCGCCGACGAGATCTCGGGGCTGCGCAAGCGCATCACCGAGCTCGAAGAGAAAGACGCCAAGAACGACGAGCGGGTGCAGAAGCTCTACAGCCGCATCAAGTCGAACGAAGAGCGCGACGCGAAGACCCGCGAGACCCTGCAGCAGATCGTCAGCGAGCTCGAGGTGTCGCCAGTCGACATCGACGAGATCTCCGAAGACGAGCTGGCCGAGGCCTGAGGCAGCAGCTGACCCCGTTTCAGAGCAGCGCGGGCGCTTCTTCAGAACGGCGGAAGCCTCAGTGGCCGTCTTTCTTCGGCTCGTCTTTCTTCGAGATCATCTTGCGCGCCATCATCTGAATCACGTTGGGCACGTTGCGATCGCGGGCGAAATTCTTCACGTCGCTCTCGCGCAGGGTCGAGAGAAACCGCATCGCGATGGCCTGGGGCACCTTGGGGTTCTTCACCAGCGCCAGCTTGACCGGGTACATCTTCACCCACTCGCGATCGCCGCAGATGATGCGAAGCACCTCGTCGTTGGCGGTCTTGTTGTTGGCCTGCAGCAGCACCTCGCCGTCGGTGATGCGCGGGCTGCGAATCACCGCCACCGAGACCAGCTTGTTCGAGTCGCGGATCAAGATGCTGCGCGCCTCTTTGTTCCCCTTGGTGGCGAGCTTGATCTTCTCCGAGATGTTCATCTTCATGATCTTCTGCGACAGGGTGAGCCGCTTGCCCTCTTCCATCGGAGCGGCGCTCTCTTCGCCCACCTTGAACTCTTCGAGCACCTCGTCGGCGGTGGGGCCGGGGTCGGGCGGCGTCTCGGCGGCCTGGGGCCCGTAGAGGCGCACGCGCGCCTCTTTCATCCGCGGCACGTCGGTGAGCTGCAGCCCCGAGCGCACCGCGAAGTCGCACACGCCGTCGATCAGCGCGCCCTCGGCGCTGGGGTTCTTGGCCAGCTGCCGCACGATGTCGTCGTGGCGCAGCAGGCGCAGCTGGTTGGCGCCGATGATCTCGGCGGTGCGCACGTTGCACTGCGCCGCCACCCTCGCCACCGCGTCGTCGGGGCAGCCGCCGTTCAAGACCAGCATTTCGGCGTAGGCGTCGTTCTGCCAGTGCAGGTCGAGAAACCAGCCCAGCACCTCGGGCTTCACCCGCTCTTCGCGAAGCGCCGGCGCCAGCACCCGGTCGGCCAGGGCCGCCGCGGTGGCCACCGCGGTGTCGCGCACCTTCTCGTCGGGATCATAGGCGAGCATGAACAGCGCGGTGATCATGTCGGGTGGCGACATCGGCGCGATGGCCTTGGCCGCCATCATGCGCAGCGGCACCGGCGCCTTGGGGTCGACGTGCTTGCGCTTGTCGGGAGGCAGCACCTCGGCGCTCACCGGGCAGACATAGGTCTCGACAGGCGCGGCGGCGGGGTCGACGGCAGGTGCGGCGGCAGGGGGTGCGGCTTCTTCGCTCACGGGTTTCTCTCCCAGATCAATCGCAGACCCTCGAGGGTCAACAGCTCGTCGACCTCGGCGATGGCTTTCGACTCCGAGGCGATCAGCGGGGCCAGCCCGCCGGTGGCGAACACCTTGGCCTTGCCGCCGTCGCCCAGCTCGGCGCGCATGCGCTCGCAGATGCCGTCGACCAGCGAGACGTAGCCGAACACCAGCCCCGACTGCATCGAGTGCACGGTGTTCTTGCCGATCACGTGGGGTGGCCGCGCGAACTCGACGCGCGGCAGCTTCGAGGCGCGCTCGAACAGCGCATCCATCGCGATGGTGATGCCGGGGCAAATGGCGCCGCCCAGGTATTCGCCCCTCGCGGTCACCGCGTCGAAGGTGGTGGCGGTGCCGAAGTCGACCACGATCAGCGAGCCCCTGTGCTTCTCGTAGGCCGCCACCGCGTTGACCACCCGGTCGGCGCCGACCTCGCGCGGGTTGTCGTAGAGAATGGGCATGCCGGTCTTCACCCCGGGGCCGACGAACATCACCCGCGCGGCGAAGTAGCGCTGGCTCATGCGCTCGAGGTTGAACTGCAGCGGGGGCACCACGCTGGAGACCGCGATGGCGTCAATGCCCTTGGGGTCGAGGCCCGCGTGCTGCAACATCTGCAGCAGCACCATGCCCCACTCGTCATAGGTGCGGTGAACCGAGGTCTCGACCCGCCAGTGCGAGCGCAGCGCCCTGCCGTCGTAGACGCCGAGCACCGTGTTGGTGTTGCCCACGTCGATGGCCAGCAGCATCGTTGCTGGCCATTCTAGCCGTGTCCCTCGAAAATTCGTGGGAGCGTGGGTGCTCCACCCGCTCTGGGAGCGCAGCCTGGGCGCCCGGCACGGCTTCTGCTCGAGGGTGCCTACATGCGATCTGCCCTGCTGGCCCTCTCGATGCTGTTCTGTGCCTGCGCCGCCGCGCTCCCCGGCAACTGCCCCGACTGCTGCCCACCGGGAGACCGCGGCAGCACCACGGTCACCGTGGCCTGTCGCGCGCTGCGCGCCGACGGCGGGGCGGCCGCGGGCATCTCGGCGCGGTGCTCGGGCACCGATGCCGGCGCGATCACCGACGCGACGGGCAGCTTCAGCTTCCCCGTGCAAGAGGTGAGCTGCGGCATCGCCACCGGGGCCATCGACTGCGGCGAGGTGGGCTTTCGCGAGGCCTCGGGCGAGGCGCTCAACGTGTCGCAGCCGCCGGGCAGCAGCGAGGCGGCGACGGTGTCGTCGCGCCGGCTCACCTCGAGCGGCTGCACCCTGGCGGTGCACTAGATAGGCAGCCCGGAAGTCCGCTGCGCGGCCGGCCCAGGCCCGCCCGCGGCTGATCACGCCACGGACTTTCACGCTTGGCGTACCAGCGCGCGCGTCAGGTCGACTTCTTGGCGCGCACCTGCTCGACGTCACCGGCCAGCACCCGCTCGACGCTGCCGTCGCTCTTGCGGATCAGCAGGGCGCCCTGCTCGTCGATGTCTTCGGCGGTGCCACGCAGCTCGCGCGCTTCGCTCTTCACCAGCACCTCTTGCCCCAGCGTCGCGCTGTACGAGCGCCACGCATCGCGCACCGGAGAAAAGCCCTCGGCGGTGTGCCGGTCGAGCCACGACTCGAAGCGCGTCCACAAGGCGGCGGTGAACAGGGCGCGCATCACCGGCTGGCCGCGCGTCAGCTTGAGCGAGGTGGCGGTCTCACGCAGCTCTTCGGGAAGATCTTCTGCCCCACAGTTGAGGTTGACCCCGATGCCGACCACCACGAAGTGCACCTTCTCGGTGTCGGCCGACAGCTCGGTGAGAATGCCGGCGATCTTCCTGCCGGCCACCTGCACGTCGTTGGGCCACTTGATCTCGGCCTTGACCCCGGCGTCGCGCAGCGTCTCGGCGAGCGCCACCGCCGCCACCAGGGTGAGCTCGCTGGCACGCGCCGGCGGCAGGTCGGGCCGCAAGATCAACGAACAGTAGAGGTTCTTGCCGGGAGGCGAGCTCCAGCTGCGGCCGCGGCGCCCCTTGCCCGAGGTCTGCTCTTCGGCGACCACGACTTCCCCGTGCATGGCTCCGTCGGCGGCCAGCTTGAAGGCCGTGCTGTTGGTCGAGTCGACCTTCTCGAACGCGTGCAGGGTGAGCCCGATTTCGCGCGTCGACAGCAGCGGGTCGAGCTCGAGCGAGGTGAGCCGATCGGGCACCTCGGTGAGCCGGTACCCCCGGGAGGGAATCGCCTCGATGCGGTAGCCGAGCTTGCGCAGCGACTCGACGTGCTTCCACACCGCGGTGCGCGAGAGGCCCAGCTTATCGGAGAGCGCGGCGCCCGAGGTGTACTCGTCGCCACCCTCCGCGAGGAAAGAGAGAATCATCTCTTCCTGCGTCTGTTCCTCTTGAACCTCCATCGCGGGCCCAAGGGTAACGGCGGGGTCTGACCGGGTCAACGAGCCGGTGCGGGCGCTTCGGGCGAGGCGGCGGGTGCAGGCGTACCCTGCCCCACCTGAAAGCGGGTCAGCTCGAGCCTCGCCTGCGGAATGCGCTTGCCCTGGGTCTCGAGGGCGGTGGCGATGCGGATCATGCCGACCTTGGGGGCGAAGGTGAGCGTATTCACCAGCACCTTCTCGCCGTCGCCCTTGTTGCGGCTCTCGACCACCACGCAGTTGAGGTAGCGGCCGGCCGGCGCGTCGCATGCCTGCCCCGCTTCGACGATGGCGTACTGCTCGTACGACGAGACCGAGACCACGTTGTTCCACCGGGTGCCGACCTCGAGCGGCGTGCGCAAGAGGTAGCGCTTCTCGTCGCGAATGCCGTAGCTGTCGATGGTGAGCACGTTGTCTTGCGAGTCGGTGAAGCGGCCGCGCTCTTCCTTCACGATCGAGATGTCGAACTTCGCCGGGCCGCCCAGCATCTCGCCCTCGTAGCTCCAGGTGTTGCCCACCGCGAGCGGGTAGTACTCGGCGACCGGCGACGGCTCGCGCTTGGGCGGCGGCGCGTGGGCACAGCCGGCGGCGACGACCAACACACCGAACAGACAGAGACGACGCATCTAGGGGGCTCCTTGTCTTCGCACCAGGCCGCCGTCGCGGCGGGCGTGCAGCTCGTCGAGCGCCTGCTGGGCCGACGCGCGCATCAGCGGCTGATCGTGACCCTCGGCGATGATCTGCAGGTAGGCCTCGGCCTCGTCGCCGCCCAGGGCTCCCAGGGCGAAGACGATCTCGCGCTGGAACATGTCGTCGCGGGCCCGCGAGGCCTCGATCAGCGCCGGCACTGCGCGAGGGTCTTTCAGATCGAGCAGGCCGCCGATGGCGCGCCGCACCTGGTCGAGATCGTCGGCCTTGAGCTTCTCGATCAGCGGCTCGAGCGCGGCGGGGTTCTTGCGCTCGGCGAGCAGCGACAGCGCGTAATCGCGGCCCCGCCCTTCTTTGACGGCGATCAGGTCAGCGTCGCTCTTGGCGAGCAGCGAGATCATCAGCGCCGCGCCCGAGGCGGCGTCTTTGAGCCCCAGCTCGACCGAGGCCCGCGCCGCGTCGCGCCGCTCGTCGAGGCTCTGGCCCTTCAGCTTCGCTTCGCCGTGGCCCACGATCTCCCGATCCGTGCCTTCGCCTTTTCGGCTCAACAACAACCCCACCGTCGCCTTGGAGGGAGCGTCGGGCTCCAGCGACTTCACCTCGTCGAGGGCCACCGCGGCTTGAATCTTCCACGCGGGGCCCTTCGGCTCTTTCACTTCGGCCAGCGGCACGAAGCCGGCGCCTCTCAACGCCGCGCCGAGCGCCTCTTTCACCTCGGCCTCTTTCTGGCCGAGAATCGACGCGTCATCGGCGCCGGCCAGCTCGAGGCTCAGCTTGTCGAAGACCGGCTTCTCCGCGCGGCACGCGGAGAGGCCAATCAACAAGCAGAGCCCGAAGCCCCGCTTCAAGACGGACCCGGCTCGCCTCCACCCGAAGGAGGAGGAGGAGGCGCAGGAGGCGGCGGAGCCGAGGGCTCACCCCCGCCACCCTCGGCGGGCGCGGGAGCGCCAGGCGCACCCGGAGCCCCTTCAGGGCGGGGGCCACGGCCGCGGCGACCGCGACGGCGACGGCGGCGGCGACGCCCGCCCGAGCCCTCTGCGCCGGGCTGCCCCGGCTGACCGCCGGCGGCGCCCGCGGCGCCACCGCCTTCATCGCCCTCTTCGCCGTCGTCCGAGTCGTCGTCACCCTCGTCGCCTTCGGCGGCGGCGGCCTGCTGCGGGTGCGACGGTGCGGGCGGGCGCGGCTCGTCGGCGACCGGCCCCTCGCCTTCGGAGCCCGCTGCCGCTTCGTCGGAGCCCGAGTGAGACGGCCGCGGCGAGCCTTCTCGCTCGTCGCGATCGCGCTGGGCGTGACGCTCTTCCCGGCGCGCGCGAGCCTCTTCGGCATCTTTCTGCGCGGTCTCGAAGAACGCGTCGTCGAGCTCGTACAGCTCGACCGTAGTGACCTTCACCCCGGTCTGCGCCTCGAAGAACTGCTCGGCCAGGCCCTCGCCGCACCACAAGAACACCATCGCCCCACCGGCCAGCGCCTCGCTCTTGGCGTCGCCGCGCGGGTCGCCGGCGCCCACCAGCAGGCCGACGTGGGCCGCGTAGTGGCCCAGGTCGCGCCGCAGATCTTGTACCTGGCGGCGCTCGACCGAGGCGTTGCCCTTGAGCAGGCGCACTGCGTAGCGCAGCTCGAGGCTGCCCTCGCGACGGCGCGCGGTGAGCAGCGGGCCGTCTTTCGATCGCTTGGCCACCTTCACCTCGCGGAAAGACAGCTTGTGCATCATGCGCACCACCGACTTCTCGAACGCGCCACCGTCGAGCTCAGAGAGCTTCTTGCGCAGCACCCGGGCCATGGCACGCCGCGCGTCTTTGCCTGCCTGCCGCGCCGCCTGCAGCACGGCGAGATCATCGGCCGACACCGGGGTGGGCTGGTGGGTCTGCGGTGCGCGCAGCACCGGCCGGCCGTTCTCGACCGGCACGCCCGCGGTGGCGGCGAACTGCAGCTGCACGTCCATCGGGGCGATCTCTGAGCCCGCGTCGAGCCGCAGCTGCGCCTCGGCGCCTTCGATGCCGGCATAGCTGAACTGCGGCCGCCGCCCGCCGTCGATGCGCTTCTGGTTGTCGTCGAGCAGCGCGTGGAGCAGCTGCTCGATCGACAGCTCGTCGGAGGCGAGCTCTTTCTCTCTCGCCCGCTTGAGCAGATCACCGGGCAGCAGGCCAGAGCCAGACTCGGTGAGAATCTCGAAGGCCACCTCGCTCACCGGCGGGTAGCGCTTCTTGCGGGTGTCGTCGTCGCGCCGCTTGCGCTCGCGCTCGGCCTGACGGCCGATGGCGCGCACGTAGTCGCCGCGCGGCTCGGGGTGACGCTCGATCGGTCGATACTGGGGCATCGCGTCTTCCGGGTTCGGCTCGGCCACGCCGGTGGTCTCGAGCGCCTGGGCGTCTTCGGGCAGCATCCAATCGGCGAGCGCGAAGGTATCTTTCGCGGTCACCATCACCTTGCGGTCGCGCGGCCTTTTCGCCATCGCGGCCAGCCGTGACAACATGGTGATCTCGGGTGTCTTGCCGATGTGAGAAAGTAGACCCTTCTCGAGGGAGAGCTTGGTGATCTCGTTGTGCGTCAGCGGCCGCTTCGCTTCTTCAAGCACCCGCAGCGCAGCTTCGTAAAATGTCATCGGGGTATGTTTTCTTTCAAGAAATCAGTCGCTTACATCTCTAGGACGAGCGAAGGCCGGCAATCTACATGATTCGATTCCGCTTGGGCCAGAGTTGGAAGCACGAAGGTGCAGAAGGTGAGCCTTCGGACGCCATCTCGCTCGAGCTCGACGGCGTCGATCTGCTCGCGGGCGCGAAGGACGAACCGCTCACCCGCGCGGTGCCGGCGGTGGTCGACGCGCTGTGCGCGCTGGGCCTGGGCGGTGAGCGGGTGGCGCAGGTCTCGCTCACCGAGGCCGAGCTCGAGCTGTGCCTGATGCGCCGAGAAAGCAGCCACGACGTCGAGCTGTCGGTGGTGTCGCTGGGGCGCGCGGCGAAGCTCTTGCGCGGGCCGCTCACCCTCGATCTGCTCGAGCTGGCGCAGGCGGCGGCACGCTGCGGCGAGGCGCTGCTGCGCGACGTGCGCGAGAGGTCACCCGAGCTCGCGCGCACCAGCCGGCTGCAGCAGCTGCAGACCCAGGCGCGCAAGCTCTCGACCCTCGAGCACCCCAAGCCGCTGCCGCTCGTCGACCCCGGAGCGTGGAGCCACCTCGAGCAGGCGCGGCCCGGCGCGCTCGGCTTTCGCCTGGAGGACTCGAGCGCGCGGCTGCTCTCGTGGAGCCGCCGCAGCGCCGCGCCGCTCCCGCCGCTGCTGGTGACCGGAGAGCTGTCGGCCGAAGACGGCCGGGTAGAGAAAGGCCTGCCGGTGTTGATGGTGCTCGAGGCCAGCCGCAAGGCGAGCACCCTGGGTGAGAACGAGCAGGTGGCGCTGGGCCCGTCGCTGGCTTCCAGCCCTGCCGAGGTGTTCTCGCTCGGCCTCAAGCTCTGCGTGGCGCTGGCCACCCGCAACCCGGCGCTGGCGCTGAACCCGTACCTCGAGGCGCTCTCGGAGCGCTGCCGCGAAGGGCTCGCGGCGCTGCGTCAGCCGACTCCGCCAGAGCTGCCGCTCAAGCGCGGCGCGAAGAAGGCGCGCGCGGTGGGCAAGCGGCTCACCGGCCCGGGGGCGCTGCGAAGGCTGCGCTTCGCGGTGCGGTGGGAAAAAGAGACACCGGGGCTCGAAGGAGAAGGCGAGCTGCGCCTCGCCGCCAAGGGGCCGATGGTGGTCACTGCCCACGCGGCGATGGCGTTTCACACCGATGGCCGGGTGCTCTACCGCCGCGTCGAGGCGGGCGGCCTCAACGTGTCGGACGACGGCCGCGCGCTGGTGACCAACAAGGGGCGGCTGCTGTTCTTCGCGGGAGCGTCGAAAGAGGCCACCTGGCTGCGCGACTACGACGGCCCCCCCCTGCATGGGCCCATCTACCGCAAGGGGTCGGGTCTGCTCATCTCGCTCGCCAACCGCGGGGTGGCCTGCTTCTCGGAGGCGACCGGCGCCGAGCAGTGGCGGGTCGACCCGGCGCGGGCCCAGGCCGGGCACGTGGGGGTGCACGGCGAGCGGGTGCTGCTGGCCACCGACACCGGCTCGCTGCTGGGCTTGGATCTCTCGAGCGGGGTCACCCGCTTTCGCATTCGCGCCTCGCTGCCTTTCACCGCGGCGCCAGTGGCGGGCGGCCGGCGGCTGGTCGCCCTGCTCTCGCGCGGCGAGCGCACCGCGCTCATCGCCGCCGACCTGGCCAGCGGTACCCTGCAGTGGAGCAAAGAGCTCACCCTCGAGCGCCCGGCCGCGCCGGCGCTGTATCGGAACCGGGTGCTGCTGGCGGGGCGGCGCGGCGGCAAGACCTGGCTGAGCGCCTTCTCGCGCACCGGCGAGCAGCAGTGGGAGCGCGCCCTGCCCCTCGAGGGCAGCCAGCTGTTCGTGCTGGCGCTCACCCACGGCGCCCTGGTGCAGGACTCTCGCGGCGCCGCCGCCGTGGTCTCGTCGGACGGGCAGATCGACTGGGTGCTGGGCACCGCCGGGGCCGACCTGCCCCACCGGGTGGGCCCGGCCTGCGCGCGGGGCGTGGTGGTGCTGGCGGGCGAGACGGTGCGCGCGGTCGACCCGCGCAGCGGCCGCCTGCTCGCCGAGGTGAAGGTGGGCCCCGCGCTGACCGCGCTGGCCGCCGATCGGCAGCTGAACCTCTACCTGCTGATGGAGAACGGCCTCTTGCGTGCGCTCAAGCTGGCCGCGCAGCTGAGCGTGGTCTGACTTTAAAGGCCTACTTCTTCTTCTTCTTCTCGGCCTCGGCGCGCTCGTTGATCTCGTCTTCGGGGCGAACCGAGTCTTGAGCGCCTTCCCACTTCTCGCCGGGCTTGAGCTTCCACTCGGCGGGGAGATCGAGCTTCCACAGGTGGGTGGCGAGAATGTCGGTGCCGGTCAGCGAGCGGGTGCTCTGGGTGAAGGTGACCTCGATGTTCTTCACCTCGGCGGGAATCTTGGGAATGTCGAAGTGCCCGACGATGATCTGCGGGGGGAACCAGCGAATGCGGCGCTGGGGGTCTTCGACCTTCATGTCGACGCCTTCGGCCGGCATCTCGCCGAAGAGCTTGGCCTTCTCGTCCCACATCTTCCAGTTGCTCTTGAAGCCGGCGCTCACCACCCACTTGCGGGTGCCGCGATCGTCGACCACCCGCTCTTCACCGGGTATGCCCCAGACCACGAAGGTGAAGCGGGTCTTGTCGCCCACCGGCACGGTGTTGACGATGTCCCACCGAATGCCGTGATCGGTCGACGTCCACATCGGCTCGTACTTGCCGGTCTGGAAGTCGTCGAAGAACTTGCGGGTGTATTCGTAGGCGGCCTTCTTGGTCTCGTAGTTGTCGTCGTCGCCCTTCTTCTTCTTGGAGCGCTCGTCGAGCTCGGTGAGGTACTCGTCGAACTTGCGGTTGCCGCCGTACTTGTTGATGTGGTCGTTGACCTCTTTGAAGTACCAGCGAAAGAAGGTGCCGACCTCGTCTTTGTACGACTTCTCGTCGGGGTTCACCCGAATCCATGCCACGCGCTCGAGGTAGGCCGACTTGATGCGCGCAGCGTTGAGATCGCGCTGCGTTTCGGCGGTCTTCTGGTCCCAGCGCTTGAACGCGTAGAACATCCCCACGAACACGCCGACGATGACGACGATCAATCCGAGGTAGCGCTTCATGGGCCGTGAATACGAGAATTCGACTCGGTGATCCAGCGTGCCGAAGTGCTCAAGCTCCCGGTCGCACTGCCCCTCGAGGCCGGCGGCCTGCTGGTCGACGCCGAGGTCGCGATGGAGGCGTACGGCCACCCGTCGCCCGACCAGGCGCTGGTGCTGCTGCACGACTTCATGCAGTCGCACCGCGCTCTCGACGGCTGGGGCAAGCAGCTGCTCGGGCGCGGCAACCCCATCGACCCGGCCCAGTACTGGGTGGTCTCGCTCAACCTGCTCGGCAGCCCCTTCGGCTCGACCTCGGCGTCGATGCTGCAGGGGCAAGAAGACCCCTATGCCTTCACGGTCGAAGACATGGCCCGCGCCGCCGCTTCGGCGATGCGGGTCTTGGGGGTGAAGAAGCCGCGGGTGGTGGCCGGGGTGGGCCTGGGCGGCATGGTGGCGCTCAAGATGGCCGCGCTGTTCCCCGACCTGGTGGCGGGGGTGATGACGGTGGGCACCGCCGCGGCGCTCAGCAAGGGGCTGCGCGAGCACCTCTTGCTGAGCTGGGCGCAGCACCGCGCCGGCACGCTGCGCAAGGCGCACCTCGAGCTGTTGCGCCGCCACCACGATCGCCACGCCCTGGTGAAGCGGTTCGGCGACAACGCCGCGGTCGAGGCGTTTCTCGCTGGCCAGGCCGAGGCATTTCTCGAGCGCTTCGACCCGCGCTGCTACGCGTCGCTGGCCCAGGCCTATGGGGCGGCCGACCTGAGAGACTGCTTGAGCAGCATCACCTGCCGGGCGCTGCTGGTGGCGGGCACCCCCGACGAGATCGCTCCGGTGAGCCGGGTGCGCGAGGCGTACCACCGCATCTCGGGCGCGGGCGCGAAGGCGCGGTTCTACGAGATTCCCGCAGAGGGCGGCCACGCCGAGCTGCTGGCCGAGATCGGCCGCATCAAGGGGCCGGTGCGCGAGTTCTTGAGCTCGCTCGACTAGCAGAGCCCTAGACGAGCGAACGGGCCGAGGTCGAGGCGCCGGCGAGGACCGACCGGAATGAACGTTTTCTGTTCATGAGGACGGACCGCAGCCGGCAACGAAGAGATCGGCCCGTGCAGCCGTCTAGCGAGCCCGCTGCATGCGGGCCCTCAGCGCGCCGACGAGCATCTCGATGGCGGTGTCGTTGTTGCCGCCATGGGGCACGATGATGTCGGCCCAGCGCTTGGAGGGCTCGACGAAGCCCATGTGCATCGGGCGCACGTGGCGGAAGTACTGGCCCACCACGTGATCGAAGTCGCGGCCGCGCTCTTTGATGTCGCGGGTGAGGCGGCGAATGATGCGCACGTCGTCTTCGGCGTCGACGAAGATGCGCACGTCGAGCTCTTTGCGCAGGGCCTCGATGTGCAGCACCAGAATGCCCTCGATGAGAATGATCTCGGCGGGGGCGATCTCGGAGACCTCGGCGCGGCGGGTCGAGGTGACGAAGTCGTACTGCGGCTTCTTGATCGGCACCCCGGCCTTGAGCGCCTTCAAGTGATGCACCAACAGCTCGGTGTCGAAGGCGTCGGGGTGGTCGAAGTTGAGCTCTCGGCGCTCGTCGAGGGTGAGGTGCTTCAGGTCTTTGTAGTAGCTGTCTTGATCGATCAGCACCACGCTGGTGGTGGGGAGCGCCTCGTGGATCTTCCGAGCCACGGTGGTCTTGCCCGATGCGGTGCCTCCGGCGATGCCGACGACCAACGATGACGACATGGCCGGGGCCTATACCAGCAGTGGCTCAGAACTCGAACGCATCTGAGAGCTCGAGCACCTGAACCGGCAGGGACTTGAGCTCGGCCTTGAGCTGGCTCACGAATGCCGGATTTAGGTGATAGAGCAGCACCTCCGCAGCCCTTGCGATCGAACTTGGTGAGCTCGGCCTCGAGCGTCTGCGGCGTGAGGTGGCCCGAGATGTCGGCCAGCGCCTGCAGCGCGTTGGGGAAGCTGGTCTCGAGCAGCAGCGCCTTGAGGCCCTTGGTCTTGTTGAGCACCTTCCACAGCTTCTCGGTGGGGCCGGTGTCTCCGCTGATGGCCATGGTGGTGGTGCCGTCGTTGATCACGAAGCCGCACGACTCGACCGGGTGGGTGACGGGAATCGACTTCACCGTGTAGCGGCCGATCTTGAAGGTGGCGCCGGGCTTGAACGACTTGAGCGTGAGCACCGGCACCTTCTTGTCGCTCTTAATGCGGGTGAAGTCGGGCCAGAGCACGTTGTTGAACATGTTCTGCTTGAGCGTCTTGGTGCACTCGGCGCTCGACCAGATGGTGACCGGCTTGTCGCGGCGGCCGATGATCAGGTCGCTCATCAAGGGCAGGTCTTTGACGTGATCGAAGTGGCTGTGGGTCAGCAGAATGTGGTCGACCTTGATCAGGTCTTCCAGGCTCAAGGTGCTGGTCAGCGAGCCGGCGTCGATCGCCAGCTGCCCGTCGACGAGAAAGCAGGTGCTGCGGCACCGGGGCAGCTCACCGCCGTGACACCCTAGGACGGTCAGCTTCAAGGCCTCAGAGGTCTCCGAACTTCCACTTCATCTCGAGGTAGCGCAGGAAGTCGAAGAGCCGCGCGGTGTCGCGCACGATCACCCGGTCGCCGGCGACGTCGATCAGGCCCGAGCGCTCGAGGCGGTGCAGCATGTACCGAATCGCCGGCTCGCCGACTGCCAGCTCGCGCGGCAGATCTCTCACCGGGAAGTCGATCTCGATGCCCTCTTCACCGGCGCGGCCGCGGGTCTGGCAGACGTGCAGCATGTGCTGAATGACGCGGCTCGACGGGTCGGCCATCAGCAGGTTTTCGATCTGCGCGTCGGCGTCGGACAGGCGCTCGGCGAGCTTCTTGATCATGCGAACCGCGATCTCCGAGTTGCCGCGGATCATGCCCTCGAAGGTCTTGGGGTCGATCACGAGCAGCCGCGCGTCGGCCTCGACGATCGCGCTCGCGTTGCGGGGCTTGTTCGAGATGATCGCCATCTCTCCGAAGAACTCACCGGGCCCCAAGATGGCGAGCACCTTCTCGACGTCACGCACCTTCTTCGAGATGGCGATCTTCCCCGACTGGAGCACGAACATCTCCTTGCCGGGCTCCCCCTCGCGAAACAGCACAGTTCCTTTCGGCAGCTCTTTGCCGAAACGATTGAAGAGGGTTTCTTCGGCGCCCATGTCTAAGGAATCTCTGGCAGTCGAGTTAGCTACAGCTGGGTGAACGGGTCAATTTACCTTCAAGTTCCTGTAGCTGCCGCTACTTGTGCGTAGCGGTGTACACCCCGTCCCACCCCGGGCCCGGAGGCTGGGCGCGCAGCTGGGGTATCTCTTCGAGGTACCGACGCGTCGGCGCGTCGTCTGGCCACAGCTCGAGCACCCGCTTGAAGGCGGCCTCGGCCACGTCCCACTTCTGCTCGACGTACGCGTCGAGGCCTTCGTCGAATCTGGCGATCGCCTCGGCCTCGGCCCCGGCCGCCTTGCCGATGCCGCGCAGCTCGTAGATCTCCACCGGCTTGCGCTTGCCCTTCACCCGCACCGCGCCGAGCCGCCGGGCGATGACCTGATCCTTCACCGACGGGTACGTGCCTTCTCCCAAGATGATCTTGGTGTCGTATTCCTTGTTGGTGCCTTCGAGGCGAGACCCCAGGTTCACCGCGTCGCCCATCACCGTGTAGTCGACGCGCACGTCGCTGCCCATGTTGCCGACGATCATCGGCCCGGTGTTGATGCCCACCCCGATGTCGAACTCGGGGTAGTTCTCGGCGCGCCACTTCGCCTTGAGCTCTTCGAGCTTCTGCAGCATCGCCCAGGCGGCGCGGCAGGCGCGCAGCGCGTGGTCGGGCTGCTCGGTGGGCGCGTTCCAGAACGCCATCACCGCGTCGCCGATGTACTTGTCGAGGGTGCCCTTCTCTTCGAACACGATGCGGGTCATCGGCGAGAGGTACTCGTTGATGAAGGCCGCCAGCTTCTCGGGGAGCATGCGCTCGGACAGGGTGGTGAACCCGCGAATGTCGCTGAACAGCACCGTCATCTCGCGCTTCTCGCCCCGGTTCAGCTTGTCGGGGTTCTTGAGCGCCTCTTCCATCACGTCTTCGCCCAGGTAGCGGGTGAAGGTGCTGCGCAGCTTGAGCTTCTCGCGATCGACGCTCAGGTAGCCGAGGAAGATGAGGCCGAAGCTGGTCGCTACGACGTTGCTCAAGGGCAGCACGGTCGCCAGCAGCAGCCCGCCGTTGAAGAGCAGCTGGGCCAGCGCGGCCCAGGCGATCAGCAGCGCGGCGATGATCGCGCCCTTCACCGCGAACGACCTCGCGCGGGGAATCGCGAGGCCGAGCCCGAGGGCTACCAGCACCATGCCGGCCAGCTCGAGCAGGGTCAGCGAGGTCGGGCGCTGCATGAAGTCGCCGCGCAGCAGGTTCGAGGCCACCGAGGCGTGGGGGTAGATGCCGGGCTCGATCTCCTTGAACGGGGTGACCCGCTGATCGCCCGAGCTGCCGGTGAGCGTCACGCCGACCAGCACCAGCTTGCCGTCGAGATCTTCCTTCTTGAAGGTGCCGTCGATGACGTCGGCGATCGAGATGGTGCGAAAGCTCGAGGCCGGGCCTACGTGGTTGATGAGCGCGAACGGCTCGTTGTCTTCGATCGGCCAGCTCACCGTCTCGTCGGGCCCTTTGAGGTCGATGGCCTCGAGGTAGAAGCTGCTCGTCCACCGGGGGATGATCTGGGCGCCGCGGAAGATGGCAGCCGCCTGTACCTCGAAGCAGGGCAGAAACCCCTTGGGCCCGGTGAGCGTCGCCACCGCCGGAGACCGACGGGTGGTGCCGTCGACGTCGGGCACGATGTTCAGGTGCCCCAGCCGGTTGCCTTGCGTGGTGAAGATCTTCAGCGGAGTCTGCGCCGAGCGCTGGGCGTAGGCCTCGATCTTGTCGATGGGCAGCTCGCGGGTGGTGCCCCCCGGCCCCGGCACGCTGCGAATCAGCACCCCGTCGAGCACGCGGTTCTGCTCGCTGATCGTCTCGGGCGAGAAGTCTTTCGCGTCGGAGTCGGGGTACATGAACAGGCCCTGCACCAGGCGCGGGCCGGCCTTCGCGAAGGCCCGGGCCAGCGCTTCGTCGTTCGAGGCGTTGGCGCGGCTCGAGAGCTCGGAGCGAAAGGCGGCCAGGTGGGCAGGGTCACCCCGGGCGTCGGCGTCGAACTTGGAGAGCAGGTCGCGGTACACCGCGCTCTCGTCGTGCGCTTCGTCGGTGTAGGTGATGTCGAGGGCGATGGCCCTGGCGCCCGCGTCGACCAGGTGCTCGATGGCGGTGGCCATGCGCTGGCGCGGCCAGGGCGGCAGCCCGAACTTCTGGGCGCTCTTCTCGTCGATCGCGACCACCGTGATGGCGGGGTGCGGCGCGACCGGCCCGCGAACGCGGAAGCGCAGATCATACGAGCGCGCCTCGGCCAGCTGGAGCGCGCGGACGATGGGGTCGCTGCCCTCGGTGAGGCCGATGGCGCGCGCCGCGCTGACGCGGAGGTGCAGCACGCAGCACACCAGCGCGACCACCACCGCGAGCAGCACGTAGCGCCAGCGAGACAAGAGGCCCATGGAGTCGCGGCCGAGGTTAGTCGCGAACGCGCGAGGCACCTCGTAAAAAGCAGCCCCGCGTTAGAGTCCGTGCGTTGGGCGCCAGGGTTTCGTATGACGGCACCGCTTGGGCCACAGCTACAAAGACGCCGGAGTCGACATCGAGGCGGGCGACGCGCTGGTCGAGCGCATCAAGCCGCTGGCCGCCAAGACGCGCCGCCCCGAGCTGCTCTCGGGGGTGGGTGGCTTCGGGGGGCTGTTCGCGATTCCTCCAGGAAAGTACCGGGAGCCGGTGCTGGTCAGCGGCACCGACGGGGTCGGCACCAAGCTGAAGCTCGCCTTCGCCCTCGATCGCCACGACACGGTGGGCATCGACCTGGTGGCGATGAGCGTCAACGACGTGCTCACCTGCGGCGCCGAGCCGCTGTTCTTTCTCGACTACTTCGCGACTTCGAAGCTCGACGTGGCGAGGGCCGAGCAGGTGATCTCGGGCATCGCCCGGGGCTGCGAGCTGTCGGGGTGCTCGCTGCTGGGTGGTGAGACCGCCGAGCTGCCCGGCTTCTACGCCCCGGGCGAGTACGAGCTGGCCGGCTTCGCGGTGGGCATCGTCGAGAAGAGCGAGATCATCGACGGGCGCACCATCTTCCCCGGCGACGCGATCATCGGCCTGGCCTCGAGCGGCATTCACAGCAACGGCTACTCGCTGGTGCGGAAGATCATCGAGGGCCGGCCGCTCGACCCTGCCCTGCTCGAGCCGACCCGCATCTACGTGAAAGACGTGCTCCAGCTCTGCAAGCAGGTGAAGGTGAAGGGCCTGGCGCACATCACCGGCAGCGGGCTGCCCGGCAACGTGCCGCGCTGCCTGCCCGACGGCACCCGCGCGGTGCTGCGCGAGAGCAAATGGCCGCGCCCGAAGGTCTTCGACCAGCTGCAGGCGTGGGGGCAGGTCGAGCGCGCCGAGATGTTCTCGACCTTCAACATGGGCCTGGGCATGGTGGCGGTGGTGGCCAAGAGCGACGTGCCGGCCGCGTTGCAGGTGCTGGGCCCCGAGGCGTGGGAGGTCGGCCTCGTCGAAGCCGGCACGGTGGGCGCCGAAGCCGAGGCGATCATCGAGCCATGATGCGCGTCGGAGTTCTCGCCTCGGGCGGCGGGTCGAACTTTCAAGCGCTGGTCGAGGCGCTCAACGCCGAGAGATCGGCGGCGCAGGTGGTGGTGCTCGTCTGCAACGTTCCCGGCGCGAAGGCGATCGAGCGGGCAAAGGCCGCCGGGGTGGCGGTCGAGGTGATCGAGCACGGGCGGTTCGGCAAAGACCGCGCGGCGTTCGACGCGGCGCTGGTCGAGGCGCTCAAACAGCACCGCGTCGAGCTGGTGTGCCTGGCGGGCTTCATGCGGCTGGTCGGGCAGACGCTGCTCTCGGCCTTCCCCCAGCGGGTGCTCAACATTCACCCTGCCCTGCTGCCGGCGTTTCCCGGCATGCACGCGCAGCAGCAGGCGGTGAGCTACGGCGTGAAGGTGAGCGGAGTCACCGTGCACCTGGTCGACGAGGGCACCGACACCGGGCCGGTGGTCGCGCAGACCGCGGTGCCGGTGCTCGACGACGACGACGAGCAGGCGCTGGCCTCGCGCATTCTTGTCGAAGAACACCGCATCTACCCCGAGGTGGTGAAGCTGTTCGCCGCGGGCAAGGTGAAGGTCGAAGGCCGCACGGTGAGGATCTCGCGATGACCACGGTCACCCGCTCGCGCACCGCTCCGGCGCCGACCCGGCACGTCTACGACGTGGCGGTGATCGGCAGCCACCTGGGCGGGGCGATCGCCGGCGCGCTGCTGCAGAAGCGCGGGCACCACGTGCTGTACGTCGAGCACGACGGCACCAGCTCGGGCTACGTGCACAACGGCTGGCTGCTCCCCTACACGCCGTTCGTGGTGCCGCAGCTCAAGGCGTGCGCGGCGCTGGAAGAGGCGCTCACCGAGCTGGGGCTCAACACCGCCTACGGGCGCACCGCGCGCCTGGCCTCGCCGATGCTGCAGCTGGCGCTGCCCGACACCCGCTTCGACGTGACGATGGACGCCAAGCACCGCGCGAAGGAGACCCAGCGCGCGCTGGGCGCCCAGAGCGCCGCGTTCGCGAAGCTGTGGGACGACGCCGCGCCGCGCCTCGAGCGCACCGAGCCGTTCTTGAAGGAGAAGCCCGAGCTGCCGCCCGAGGGCATGATCAACACCTGGCAGTTCAAGCGGGTGGTGGCCCGGCACCCCGCGGTGACCGAAGAGCTCGAGGTGCCCAAAGAGCCGGCGGCCGCGCTGCTGGCGGCGCTGACCGACTTCACGGTGAACGTGGCCGAGCGCCACGAGCTCGCCTCGACCCGCCCGCTCTCGATGCTGCTGCAGGGGGTGCAGAGCTGGCCGGGCGGTCGCGACGGGCTGCGCGAGCTGGTGCTGAACCGGCTGGCCGAGCTGGGCGGAGACGTGCTGGCCCACGACGCCTCGACGGTGGTCGAAGAGATCGTCTTCGACGGCAACAAGATCACCGGCGTGAAGCTGGTGAAGTCGGAGACCGTCTACAAGACGAACTGCGTGATCGGCGCCACCGACGCCGCGGCGCTGCGCCGGCTGGTGCCGGACAAGAAGAAGCACCGCGAGCTGGCCGAGCTGCTCGATGGGCCCGCCCCCAAGCGGGTGCTGTTCGCGGTGAACTGGGTGGTGAACGAGGCGGCGCTGCCGCGCGGCATGGGCGAGATGGTGCTGCTGCAGCCTCGCGACGCGACCCTGGGGCCGATTCTGGTGCAGGTGGCGCCCGCGCGGCGGGGGCCGGGCGAGCCGCCCGCGGCAGAAGACGACCGGGTGATCACCGCGGGCCTGTTCGTCGAGGCCAACCTGCGCGAGCAGGGCGAAGAGCAGCTGCAAGAGCTCGCCGACCGGGTGAACGCCGAGCTCGATCTCCTGATGCCGTTCACCCGCCAGCGCGCCAAGCTGCTCTCGGCGCCCTACCTCAACGCCAGCGGAGTGCGCGGCAGCCGGCTGATGCCGCACCCGCTGCTCAAGCTCGAAGGTGCGCCGCTGCTGGGCGTGACCGGCCTGCCGGTGAAGGCACCGGTGAAGCACCTGTTCCTCGCCAGCCGCGAGGTGCTGCCGGGCCTGGGGCTCGAGGGCGAGGTGATCGCCGGCCTGCGCGCGTCGAAGCTGGTGCAAGAGACGATGCACAAGTCGAAGCCGCTCAAGGGGCAATGAGGTACGCCTCACTGCCCACCGAGGCGGTGCACCGCGACGCCGACTCGCTCGACGCGGCCTCGACGCTCGAGCTGGTTCGGGCTCTTGCCCGCGAAGACGCGGTGGCGGTGCGCGCGCGGTGGCGCAGGCGTCGGAGCAGATCGCCGCGCTCGCCGACGTGCTGGCCGAGACGCTGCTGTTGGGCGGGCGGCTGTTCTACGTGGGCGCGGGCACCAGCGGGCGGCTGGGGGCGCTCGACGCCGCCGAGTGGCCGCCCACCTTCGGCACCCCGCCACGGTGGGCAAAGGCGCTCATCGCGGGTGGGCCCAAGGCGCTGCGCCGCGCGGTGGAAGAGGTCGAGGCGAACCCCCGGGCCGGCGCGAAGGCGGTGCGCGCGGCGGTGCGCGAGGGCGACCTGGTCATCGGCATTACCGCCAGCGGCACCACGCCGTTCGTGCTCGGGGCGCTGGCCGAGGCGAAGCGGCGGCGCGCGGTGACGGCGCTGGTGACCTGCAACCCGAAGGCACCGGCGAAGGTCGATTTCCGGGTGAGCGCTGACACCGGGGCCGAGCTGGTGGCGGGCTCGACGCGGCTCAAAGCGGGCACCGCCACCAAGCTGGTGCTCAACGCGGTGTCGACGGTGGCGATGATTCGGCTCGGGCGGGTGAAGCGGGGGCGCATGATCTTCCTGCGCCCGCTGAACCCGAAGCTGCGAGCGCGCGCGGCACGAATCGCCGCCTCCCTCTCGGGGCGCTGACGCCGGCCCCCCCCAATGGCGCTTGGTGGCAGCCTCCTCGCCCCCTGACCCGCCCCCGACAAGCGTCAGAAAGCTTCACCCCGTCGCTTCGGGGGCTTAAAGATCGCGGCATGCCGCTCCCCGCGCGACTCGAGCGCGCCGCGCAGAAGAAAGAGCGCATCGTCGTCGGGCTGATCTCGGGCACCAGCGTCGACGCGGTCGAGGCGGTGGTCTGCGGCATCAGCGGCACCGCCGACACCACCGAGCTCGAGCTCTTGAGCCACGTCTCGGTGCCCTTCCCCCCCGCGGTGGTGAAGCGGGTGCTCGAGCTCACCACGGTGCGCGAGCTGTGCGCGCTCAACTTCGAGCTGGGCGAGCGCTTCGGCCGCGCGGCGCTGAAGGCGGTGAAGGTGGCGGGGCTGCAGCCCGAAGACGTCGATCTGGTGGGCAGCCACGGGCAGACCGTCGCGCACCTGCCCGGCTCGACGCTGCAGATCGGCGAGGCGAGCGTGATCGCCGAGCTCATCGGAGCGCCGGTGGTCTGCGACTTTCGCACCCGCGACGTGGCGGCGGGCGGGCAAGGAGCGCCCCTGGTGCCGTACGCCGACTGGGTGCTGTTTCGCCGCGCCGGCACCACCCGCGCGCTGCAGAACATCGGGGGCATCGCCAACGTGAGCGTGGTGGGCGACCGCCTCGAAGACACCATCGCGTTCGACACCGGCCCCGGCAACATGCTGCTCGACGCCATCGCCCGGCTCACCACCCGCAACCGGAAGAGCTTCGACGAGAACGCCGAGCTCGCCTTCCGCGGCGAGGTGATGCCCAAGGTGCTCGCCGAGCTGCTCAAGCACCCCTTCCTCAAGCAGAGGCCGCCGCGCAGCGCGGGGCGAGATCAATTCGGAGAAGCCCTCTCGCAGTCGCTGTGGAAGCGCTTCAAGAAGCGCCCTCACGATCTGCTCGCCACGCTGAGCGCGTTCACCATCGAGGCCACCGTGCGGGCCTACGAGAAGTTCGTGCTGCCCGAGCGCCAGCTCGAGGCGGTGTACCTGTCGGGCGGAGGCAGCCGGAACCCGTTTCTCACCACCGGCCTCGAGCGGCGGCTGGCTCCGATTCCGGTGCGGCCGCTCGACGCGCTGGGCTTCCCCGAGGGGGCCAAAGAGGCGGCCTGCTTCGCGCTGCTGGCCAGCGAGTGGCTCTCGGGCACCGCGCAGAACGTACCGGCGGCCACGGGCGCCAGGGCCCGCGTGATTCTCGGTAAACTCGTACCTTGAAGGGGAACCGATGAGCACCGTCAACGTGATGGCCCGGGAGATCGCCGCCAAGGTGGTCTTCTACGGCCCTGGCCTCTCGGGGAAGACCACCACCCTCAAGAAGATCTACGACTCGGTCAAGCCGGCCCACCGCGGCGAGCTGATGTCGCTGCCGACCGAGGCCGACCGAACTCTGTTCTTCGACTTTCTGCCGGTGAAGGTCGAGCGGGTGGGCGAATACTCGGTGCGGCTGGCGCTCTACACCGTGCCCGGCCAGGTCTTCTACAACGCCACCCGCAAGCTGGTGCTGCAAGGGGCCGACGGCGTGGTGTTCGTGGCCGACTCGCAAGAGGCCGCCGAAGACTCGAACCGCGAGTCGATGGTGAACCTCGAAGAGAACCTCGCCGAGCAGGGCATTCGCATCGAGAAGTTCCCGCTGGTGATTCAGTACAACAAGCGCGACCTGCCCGGCGCGACCCCGGTCGATCGACTGCGCACCCTGCTCAACGCGCGCGGGGTGCCCGAGTTCGAGACCTGTGCCACCAGCGGCCAGGGGGTGCTCGACACCCTCAAGGCGGTGATGCGGCTGGTGATTCGCGACCTGCGGCAGAAGCGGGTGGTGCCGCCGGTGCGCGGCGCCGAAGAGCAGACCCCCGACCTCGAAGGGCAGCTGCGGCAGCACCTGCCCGCCTCGGAGCGCGCGGCCCAGGTGCCGCCCCCGCCGGGGCGCGGGGCGGCCGCGGCGCCTCCCATGGCGACTCCGGCGCGCGGGGTGGCGGCCTTGAAGACCGGGCCCGGCCTGCCGCAGGCCACCGCACCTCGACCTCCGGCGGTCGACGAGCCGCCCAAGCGGGTGATGGGGGCCGCGGCGGCGCTCGCCCCCGGCGCGCTGATCGACCAGGCCCGGGTCGCCGACTCGGCGTTCGCCGCGGGCGACTACGACGCGTGCGTGCGCACGTGCCAAGAGGCGGTGCGCCGCGCCCTCGCCTATGCCGGCGCGCGCAACGACGCCGGCTCGCAGGGGCTGCTGTTGCGCGTCGACGGGCCCGACCTGCTGCGGCTCGAGCTGCTCTCGACCCACTCGCACCACCGCATCGACGACGCCGCGTTCGCGCTCTACGTGCTGATGCAGACCTTCATTCGGCTGACCGCCGCAGGCCTGCCGCCCCAGGCCGACTAGCCGGTGCGCTCGACCACCAGGCCCATGCGCCGCAGCTTGAACAGGGTCTTCAAGGTGTCGAGCTCGCGCAGCTGACCGGCGAGCACGATGGCGCTGACGTCCCAGCGGCCGTTGACCATGCCGGCGATCTGCCGCTCTTCGGGGCGGAGCCCGGCCAGCGCCTCGGCGTCGTCGACGGGGTCGAGCACTGCGACCGGCGCCAGCTCTTTGTACAGCGACGCCACGTGCTCGCGCTCGACCATGCGCAAGAACTCACGCACCCGGCGGTCAGAGGGGTCAGACATCAGCAGCGCCGAGAAGACCATCGACGCGGCCTCGAACTGGCGCTCGCGCAGCAGAATGGCGCCCTTCTCGAGCATGTCGGCGATCGGGTCGGGCTCGAGCTCGACGGTGCCCTCGACCTGCACCTTCTTGGCGCGCCACAGCTCGAAGACCGCGCGCATCACCAGGCCGCGCTGCAGCCCGAGCAGCAGGCGCAGGCGGCCCAGGTTCAGGGGGCCGTGGGTCTGGCAGGCGTGCAGAATCGCCCGCTGCACCACCGGCTGCCCCATCACCGGCCGGTGGTGGGCGAGCACCGTGTTGGTGTCGAGCGGCAGCGCCTTCTCGACGTCGGGCAGCTCGTCGACCCAGCGCAGGCTCTCGAACAGCAGGTGCCGCAGCGGCAGCGTGAGGGGCACCCACTCGTCGTTGCCGCGGTCGGGGTCTTCGGTCCAGTGAAAGCGGCCTCCCTGCAGCTGGGTGAGGTCGGCGACCGCGCTGATCAGCTCTTCCGAGGCGAGCTCGCGAATCAGCTGCTCGACCTCGGGCGCCACGTCGAGCGTCGAGCTGGCGCCGCGGTTGCCCTGCAGCGCGCGCAGCACCCGGTGGCCCGAGGCCATGCCCCCCTGCTCGAGGGCGCGCGCGAGGTGCTCCCACAGGCCCGGCGCGGCGGTGGCGACGATCTGCCCGGTGAGCAAGAAGAGCTTTCGCTCGCCGGCGTCCCACTGAAAGTGCAGGGCCCCGGTCTTTCGCGAGGCGTCGAGCCACTGCAGCAGCTCGGGCAGCGGGTAGCTGGAGAAATCTCCGTGAAAGGCCATCGCGCTTGCGACGAGGTTACAGTGAGAAGCCGTGCGCGTCGCGCTCCTGTTCATCGATGGTGTGGGCATCGGCAAGAAGGACCCCACCTCGAACCCCCTGGCGCGCGCTGAGCTGTTGGTGTCGCAGTTCGACGACGGCACCGGCACCGCCCTGCCCCACGGCGGCCGGCTGCGCGCGCTCGACGCCACCTTCGAGGTGACCGGCCGGCCGCAGTCGGCCACCAACCAGACCGCGATCTACACCGGTGAGCCGGCGCCGAAGCTCCTGGGCCGGCACCTGCTGGGGTACCCCAACGCGGCGCTGGCCGAGCTGATCGCGCAGAGATCGATCGTGAAGCGCCTGGTGGCGGCCGGTCGCAGCGCGAGCTTCGCGAACGGGTTTCCGGCCATCTACTTCGAGGTGGTGGGCAAGCACCGGCACTTCAAGCCGTCGGCGAGCACGCTGGCGTTTCGGGCGGCACAGGTGGCGCTGAAGGTGCTGCCCGAGGGCCTGCCGGCCGACATCGACGGAGCGCGGGCGCGCGCGCGCGGGTTCGAGGTGCCCGGGCGCACCGCCGCCGAGGCGGCGCACGCCTTCTGGGCCCTCGCCGAAGACTTCACCCTCTTCGAGCACTTCGCCGCCGACGAGGCAGGCCACGAGCAGGACGCCGAAGCGGTGTCGCACGCCCTCGCGACGTTCGACGCCTTCGCCCGCGCGGTGGTGGCCAGCCGGCCGAGCGACGCACAGGTGCTGGTGGTGAGCGATCACGGCAACGCCGAAGATCTGACCACCCGCTCGCACACCCTGAACCGGGTGCCGCTGCTGGCGTTCGGCGCCTCCGACCTCGAGGGGCTGCAGAACGTCGCCGACGTGGGCCGCTACGTGCTCGCACAGCTCGAGGTACCCCAGTGAAGCGCTGGCTGGCGGTGTTGCTGGCGTGCGGGTGTGGAACTCCGATCTCGGCGCTCACCACCCGCAAGGACGTGATGACCGCGATGGGGCCGATCACCGTCTGCACGGTGCCGAAGCAGGCCGCCGACGCCGAGACGGTCGCGCACGCGCTCGAGGCGGCCGCCCCGAAGGTCGCGCGCTGGGGCGCCTTGAGCACGCCCGTCGAGCTGTACCTGATGCCCTCGCACCGGGATCTCGAGTGGGCGGCGCACCGCCACGGCTACGGCTGGCTCAGGGCGTGGGCGCAGTACGACGACGTGCTGCTGCAGGCGCCGTCGACCTGGTCGACCCATGAGCACGACGTGGGCGAGCTGCTCGCGCACGAGCTCACCCACTGCGTGATGTACCAGAAGAGCGCCACGCCTCGAGACTGGGCGCTCAAGGCGATACCGCTCTGGTTCCGCGAGGGCATGGCGAGCTGGACGGCCGAGCAAGGCCACCGGTGGATGTCGCTCGAAGATCTGGCACGGGTCTACGAAGAGGGGCCGGGAGCCGACCCGATCGCCGACGCCGACGCGCTGTACCAGGAGCGCAGCGCGGCGGTGTACGCGGCCTCGCACTACGCCTTCAGCTTCCTGATGAACCGCTACGGGGCACCGGCGGTCGAAAAGGTGATGGCGGGCATGGCGCAAGGCGAGCCGTTCGACGCCGCGTTTCGCGAGGGCGTGGGCCTCGAGACCGCGCGCTTCGTCGCCGAGTTTCGGCGCTACATCGTGTGGCGGGCGTTTCGGGGCAGCGGCAGGTCGGTGAGGCCGCAGCCGTGAGCTACGGAGTGCCCCAGTCGACCACTTCCCACCCGCGCTTCTTCGCCAGGCGCGACAGCCGCGGGTCGGGGTTCACCGCGACCGCGCGGCCCACCTGCTCGAGCACCGGCAGATCGGCGATGGAGTCGGTGAAGAACGAGCACTCGTCGAGCCCCACGCCGGTGCGGCTGGCCTCGGCGCGGGCGTGGGCGAGCTTGCCCACCCCGAAGCACAGCGGCCCGACCGTGCGGCCGGTGTGAAAGCCCTCGGTGTCGACCTCGAGGTGGTTGCAGAGCAGGCCGTCGAGCTTGAGCTCGGCGCCCACCCGGTCGGCCATGTAGTTCGACGAAGAGGTGAGCAGCACGGTGCGGGCGCCGGCCGAGCGGGCGCGCTCGACCTCGGCCAGCCCTCCGGGGCGGAACAGCGGGCGCACCTGGCGGTCGTAGAAGCTGTCGGTGCGCTCGCGAATGTCGAGCGCGCGGGTACCGGCGAGCGCGGCGATGGCGCGGCCCACTGCGTCTTCGACCGAGGCAAAGCCAAGCTGGTAGCGCACCAGCCAGGTGGCCGCGCGGAGGGCCTGAGAGCGGGTGAGCTGCCCGAGGGCGACCTCACGCCGAATCCACATGCGGGCAGAATTCACCGCGATGAGGGTCTGGTCGAGATCGAAGAAGGCGATGCGCATCGGGAGTCGAGAGGGACCTTCTAACGAGGCCCCCGACCCGACTCGAAGCGTTTAGCGCTTTTCGCGCGTGTACTTCCACGCCAACGGCGTGGACGACGAGGCGGTGCCCTTCGGCAGCTGCTGCACGCTGACCGGAGCGGTGCGGTCGGTGGCGCGCTGGTCGGTCATGTAGAAGTACGTCGCGTCAGTAGGCACCATGTAGCGCGCATGGTGATCTCAAACGGCGAACCCGCAAGTTTTTGACCGAAAGATCTTCGGTCAATAGATGCAGAGCCGGTCGACCTTGAGGTCGCGGTCGTCGCGGCGGCGCTTGCAGGTGCTGCTGAAGTGCACGCGGCCGACGCCGGCGTCGAGCTGCTCCCACTCGAGGCCGCCGTTGTCGACGGTGCAGAGCTTCTGGGCGTTGTCCGAGCGGGTGATGATGAGCTGCAGCACGTGCTCGTCGGGCACGCCCGAGATCTCGAGCGTCTGCGAGACGCCCGCGAGGTTGGCGATGTTGAGCAGCGTGTCGCGGTAGTTGTCGCGGCAGATCGAGTCGAGGTTCGAGAGGTCGGAGAAGAACATCTCGGCCATCTGGCGGTGCCGCACCCCGGCGCCGAACGAGGTCGGGCAGTCGATGTTGCGCAGCGTCGGCGGGGCCATGCCCTCGACCACCGGCATGGCGGCCTTGTTCACGGTGCTGACCGGCGCGATGGCGGTGTAGATGATGTCTTTCAGGCTGCCCTGCGAGTCTTTCACCCCGGCGATCACGTCGTGGTACTCGGCGACCGAGGTGAGGCTGTTGGCGTTGCTGCCGCCGCAGTAGTCGGTCGACGGGTTGTCACCGACCGTCACCCGAGACGGGCGAATCTTCTCGCTGCAGTCGTCTTCGTCGGTCAGCACCACGATCAGCAGGCGGGCCCCGTCGCGCAAGAAGCCGCCGTTGCCGCCCTGCGCCACCGGGGTCTTGAGCTGATCGGTGAACGCCAGCCGCATCGCCTCGAAGGGGGTTTCCTGACCGCTGCCCGAAGTGCCCTGCTGAATCAGCCGCGAGAACTTGAGGACGAAGTCGGGGTCGCTCGAGTCGATCATGCGCTGCGAGCCCGTGCCGATTGCGATGCCTCCGTCGGGGTAGACGTCGGGCACCGGCTGCAGCTTGCCCGACTGGGTGCAGTAGTGCTGGTCGCCGGGAGGGTTGCAGAACGCGTTGTGGTTCTGACCGTTGACGTCGGTGTGCAGATACACCGCAGAGGTGATGACGCCGACGCGAAGGTCTTGAGCGACGCCGCCGGCCACGCGCAGGCTGTCGACGAAGGCGGTCATCTCTTTGGCGACGCCGTCTTGCTCTTCCTTTATCGAGCTCGAGTTATCGACCACGAACAGCACGTCGAGCTTCTGGGCGTCGAGCACCGGCAGCTTCTGGTCGCAGGTCTTCGACAGCGTCGAGCCTGACTGATCGACCGGGGACTTGCAGCCGAAGCAGCCGTTACAGGCGGTACACACTGCCCAGAGCGCAACGACGATGACGATTCGAAGGTCTTTGGACATGATGGAAGTTACCGATTCCTCTTCGGCCAGACCCGATTGTGCCCGAAGCTTCACCCCAGGTCGAAAACACAACAGCGCACCTTGCCGCATGCAAACGGATTGCTACCCTAAGCCGTAACCTCCTCCGGGAAACGGGAAAGAAGAGCTCAATGTCCGACGAAAAGAAAAAGGGTTCCTCAGCACAGCCGATGGCAGCGCCGATGAGCCCTCCTGGCCTCATCAACAAAGAGGACATTCCGCAGGTGCTGCCGATTCTGCCCCTGCGCAATTCGGTCTTCTTCCCCGGCGGCGTGCTGCCGCTCGCGGTGGGTCGTCAGAAGACCATCGCGCTCATCAAAGACGCGGTGCGCGATGACCAGGTGATCGGCGTGGTCACCCAGCGCAAGGCCGAAGAAGAAGACCCGGGCGCGGCCGACCTCTACGCGATGGGCACGGTCGCCAGAATCGTGAAGCTGCTGAAGATGGGCGAAGACAACTACTCGCTCGTGGTGCAGGGCCTGGCGCGCTTCCGCGTGCTCGACCTGGTGCAAGAGTCGCCGTACCTGAAGGCGCGCGTCGACGCGGTCGAAGACAAGACCGCGGCCGAGAACGTCGAGGTCGAGGCGCTGGGCATCAACCTGAAGAAGCTGGCGCGCGAGGTCATCGAGCTGATGCCCGAGCTGCCGGCGGCGGCGACCGAGCTGGTCGAGAGCATCACCCACCCCGGCCACCTCGCCGACCTCATCGCGGCGAACGTCGACGTGCCGATCGAAGAGAAGCAGGCGGTGCTCGAGACGGTCGACCTCAAGGCCCGCATGAAGCTGGTGCTCGAGCTGCTCAACCGCAAGCGCGAGATTCTCAAGCTCTCGAACAAGATCGACAGCGCCGTGAAGGGCGAGATGTCGAAGACCCAGCGCGAGTACTACCTGCGCCAGCAGCTCAAGGCGATCAAGGAAGAGCTGGGCGAGATGGGAGAAGAAGAAGAGGAGCTCGACGAGCTGGCCGAGCGCCTCAAGAAGGCCGGCCTGCCCCCCGACGTCGAGAAGGTGGCGAACAAAGAGCTCAACCGCCTCAAGACGATTCCCGCGGCGAGCTCCGAATACACCGTCGCGCGCACCTACCTCGATTGGATCGCAGATCTCCCGTGGTCGAAGCAGAGCGAAGACAACCTCGACATCGAGAACGCGCGCAAGCAGCTCGACTCGGACCACTTCGGCATCCAGAAGGTGAAGAAGCGCATTCTCGAGTACCTCGCGGTGCGCAAGCTGAAGAACGACATGAAGGGCCCGATCCTCTGCTTCGTCGGGCCTCCGGGCGTCGGCAAGACGTCGCTCGGCCAGTCGATCGCCAAGGCGGTCAACCGCAAGTTCGTGCGCCTGTCGCTCGGCGGCGTGCGCGACGAGGCGGAGGTCCGCGGTCACCGGCGCACGTACGTCGGCGCGCTGCCCGGCCGGTTCATTCAGTCGATGAAGAAGGCCGGCATGCGCAACCCGGTGATGATGCTCGACGAGATCGACAAGCTGGGCGCCGACTTCCGCGGCGACCCGTCGGCGGCGCTGCTCGAGGTGCTCGACCCCGAGCAGAACAGCACGTTCGCCGATCACTACCTCGACGTCGCCGTTCGACCTGTCGAAGGTGATGTTCATCGCGACCGCCAACCAGCTCGAGCCGATTCCCGGGCCGCTGCGCGACCGCATGGAGATCATCGAGCTGTCGGGCTACACGTTCGACGAGAAGATCGCGATCGCGCGTCAGCACCTGATCAACAAGCAGATCAAGGAGCACGGCCTGCAGCCCGATGGCGGTGACCATCAGCGACGAAGCGCTCGCTGAGCTGATCAGCGCGTACACCCGCGAAGCCGGCGTTCGCTCGCTCGAGCGCCGCATCGCCGACGTGTGCCGCGCGGTCGCGGTACAGGTGGCGGCGGGCAACACCGAGAAGCCGAACATCACCAAAGAGAAGCTCCACGAGATCCTCGGGCCTCAGCGCATCGAGAGCGAGGTCGCCGAGCGCACCGCGATGACGGGTGTCGCGACCGGCATGGCGTGGACTCCGTGGGGCGGCGACATTCTGTTCCTCGAAGCGACCAAGATGCCGGGCAAGGGCTCACTGAACCTCACCGGTCAGCTGGGCGAGTCGATGAAGAGAGTCCGTGCACGCCGCGATGTCAGTACCTGCGCGGCAACGCGGAGCGCATGGGGCTGGCGGGCAACTTCCCCGAGAAGCTGGACATCCACCTCACGTGCCCGGCCTGGCGGCAAAGACGGCCCTTCGGCGGGTGTCGGCATGCTCACCGCGCTGGTGTCGCTGATGACCGGCATCAAGGTGCGCAACGACACCGCGATGACCGGTGAGGTCTCGCTGCGCGGCAACGTGATGCCGGTCGGCGGCATCAAAGAGAAGCTCCTCTCGGCTCACCGCGCCGGCATCAAGCGCATCGTGATGCCCGAGAAGAACAAGAAAGACCTGCACGACCTGCCCGAGCAGGCGCGCAAGGAGCTCGAGATTCACACCGTGTCCCGCATGGACCAGGTGCTCGATCTGTGCCTCGAGAGCTCGCCGTGGAAGACGGCGGCCCGGCTCCTGCAGCCGAAGAGCCGAAGGCCGAGATCAGCGCCTGAGGCAGGCTTGTGAACCGGCCGCGGTCACCTCGTGGGATCGCGCCGTTGGAGCGAGCGCAGATGGCGTCGACCACGCGACCGCCGCCGCGGGCCCCGCGCAGTCGAAGCCGGGAGCGACTGACCAGTTGGCGCCCTGCACCACGAAGCCGTCTTCGCGCTGAATCACCAGCCAGTAGCCCTTGGCGTCTTTGCGCGACACCACCACCTGCCGGTTGGCAGCAGCGCCCCGGCTGCGAGGTTGGCCTCGGGGCCGCGCGCATCAGCACACCTGACGCCCTCGCCCACCAGCGAAGGCGATCGGCTCGCCCTTCGGGCCCACGGTGGTCGAGGTGCTGTGGTGGTGTCTGGCGAGCTGACCCGGCCCCGAACTTGAACTTCTTGCCGAGTTGAGAGACCTTCTTGGTCCCTCGCCCCGGGTGTCGACGGTCGGTATGGGAGCGGCGGTCAGCCACGCGGCGAGCAGCACCGCCGCGCGCATCACACCACCGTCCGGAAGTAGGCGATGGTCTTGGCGAGGCCCTGGTCGAGCGGCACGCGGGGCTCCCAGCCGAGCAGCTCTTTCGCACGGGTGATGTCGGGCTTGCGCTGCTTGGGGTCGTCCTTCGGCAGGGGCTTGAACGCGATCTTGCCCCCGCCGCCGGCAGCCTTGCGCACCGCCTCGGCGAACTGCAGCATGGTCATCTCGACCGGGTTGCCGATGTTCACCGGGTCGGAGATGTCGGACAGCATCAGCCGCACCAGGCCGTCGACCTCGTCGTCGACGTAGCAGAACGAGCGGGTCTGCTTGCCGTCGCCGAACACGGTGAAGTCTTCGCCCCTGAGGGCCTGGGCGACGAAGGCGGGCACCACCCGGCCGTCGTCGAGACGCATGCGCGGGCCGTAGGTGTTGAAGATGCGCACCATGCGGGTCTGCACGCCCAGGCGGTCGCGGTAGGCGGTCACCAGCGCTTCGCCGTAGCGCTTGGCCTCGTCGTACACCGCGCGCGGGCCCACGCTGTTGACGTTGCCGAGGTAGGTCTCGGGCTGGGGCGAGATGCTCGGGTCGCCGTAGATCTCGGAGGTCGAGGCCTGCAGCATGCGCGCCTTCTTGCTGCGGGCGAGGTCGAGCGCGTTCTGGGTGCCGAGCGAGCCCACGCGCATGGTCTCGAGCCAGAGGCGGTCGTAGTCGAACGGCGACGCGGGCGAGGCCAGGTTGAAGACGTAATCGACCGGCCCCTCGATGGTGATCGGCGAGCAGATGTCGTGCAACAGAAAGCCGATGCGGCTGTCGACCAGGTTCTTGCGACTGCCGGTGCAGAGGTTGTCGACCGCCAGCACCGAGGCGGCACCGTCGGCGAGACAGCGCTCGCACAGGTGCGAGCCGAGAAAACCGGCGCCGCCCAGCACCACCACGTGTCTACCCTTGATCGAGGCTGCGGACATTGCGAGCGGCTATAGCGCCGCCCTGCCGCTAGATCTCGTCGAAAGTCGCCTGACCTGGCAGCACGCCTTTGTACTTCTCGAGCACGAGGTCGATGCCCTGCCTGATGTACTCAGCGACCGGAACCTTGGTCTTCTGATTGAGCAGCTTGAGCATCTCGTTTTGCTCGGGCGTGATGTAGATCGTGGTGGAGATCTTCTTGCGCGCCATGAACGTATGTGACGGTATGTCGACCTATACGGAGGGTCAAAAATGCGTGCTGTAGCGCTGGCTACGTGCCTGTTGGCGTGCGCCTGCTCCACCACCAAGGACTCGAAGAAAGACGACGGGTCATCGGGCGGGGCGGAGAAGCTCTCCGAGAACATTCGGCAGAAGCAGGCGGGCAACGAGAAGGTCACCGAGTTCGACCTCAACGGCGACAAGAAGCCCGACGTGTGGACGTACACGGTGCCGGGCAAGAGCGCCGACGGCAAGGACATCGAGAAGCTGGTCCGCAAAGAGCTCGACATCAACTGGGACGGGCGGGTCGACATCGCCCGCAACTACGACGAGCGCGAGCAGGTCGAGCGTGAAGCGCTGGATCTCGACTTCGACGGCAAGGTCGACCAGGTGAACTACTACGAGAAGTCGATCATCGTGCGCAAAGAGCGCGACCTCTCGTCGGCCGGGCGCCCGTCGCTGTGGCTCTTCTACGAGAAGGGCAAGCTGGTGCGCAAAGAGCGCGACACCAACGGCGACGGCCGCGTCGACTACTGGGAGTACTGGGAGAACGATCAGGTCGATCGCATCGGCGAAGATCTCGACGGCGACGGCAACGTCGACAAGTGGACGAAGAACCCCAACTCCGAAGGCTGAGCGGCCTTCGGCTGGGCGTGGCGATGCTGGCGCTCGGCTTGAGCGCCTGCGTGTGTGACGCGCCCCCGATCGATCTGCCCGATGGGGGCGAGCAGCGCGACGGCGGCGCCTCTGACGGCGGCCCGCTGCCTGGCACCTGCGTACCGTCGCAGTGCGCGGTCGTCGATGCCGGAGCGGGCTGCCTGCCCAGCTGCATCGCCGAAAGCTGCGTGACCGAGTGCCCGGGCACGCGCAGCTGCGAGGTGCTCGACGCGGGCCGCTGCCTGGCGTGCGCAGGCGCCGAGGTGCGGTGCGCGCCGGGCAGCTGCCCCCCGCGCACGCACTGCACGTTCACCATCGAGCAGAGCTCGTGCACCGGGCTGCTCGACGACGGGGTGCGGGGCTCGGTGGAAGTGCTGGCCGACTGCCGGCACGTGATGACGACCGACGCCGGGGTGCTGGGCGCGTGGTTCGAGCTCGATACCGGCGAGGCGATCGCCAACGTGCCGAGGCTGGGCGGCTACTGCATCGCGAGAGATCTCTTCACCGGCGCCCCGCGCACGAAGTTCTACTGCCCGTTCTGCTCGTTCGTGACGCTGGGCTGCGACTGAACGTCCCGCGCGCCCTGAGCGAGCGCGAGGTGCTCAGTCGAAGGGCGGCGCGCGGCCTCCGCTCAGAATGACCTCTCAGTTGTGGGTGACGAAGGCTTCGATCTTCGTCTCACGCTGGAAGTCGGAGTTGTAGCGGCCGGCCGCCTCGCGCGAGGGAAAGCGGCCCATGCGCACGCGGTACCAGGTGCCCTTGCCGGCCACGTGCGACTCGACCACGTACGGCGCGTAGCCGCGGTTGCGCAGGTCAGAAGCGAAGCGATCGGCCTCGGCCTTGTCCTGATACGCCGAGAGCTGCAGGGTCCAGCTGCCGTCGGCGGTGGCCTCGACCGGCCGCTGGGCGCGGGCGATGGCCTCGCGCAGGTCTCCCGCGTCGCGCTCGGGGGTCGCGGTGCGGGTCGGCACCGGCTCTTCTTTCGGCGGCGCGGGGTCGACCGCGCGCGGCGCCTCGACCAGCTCGGGCCTGGGCTCGGGCCTGGCCTCGGCTTTGGGCTCGGGCTTGGGGGCGGGAGCCGGCTCGACGGGCTTGGGGGGCTTGGGGGCGTCTTTGGTGAGCTCGGTCTGGTAGGTGAGCTGCGGCTGCGACTTGGCGTCGAGCTGGCTCAGCAGATCGATCGGCTGGCTGACCTTCTCGTCGGCCTGCAGCTTCTTGCCGACCGCCACGCCGAGCACGAACACCCCGCCCAGGCCGATCAGGCCCACGAAGGTCAGGGTGAGAATCTGCCGGGTGTCGAGCGAGAGCTCGTACTTCTCTTTCAGCTTGTGAACGTCGCGCACTGTGCGTGGAACGGTACCGCGCAACTCACCTTCGTCAAAATTCCCCGCGAGCGAGGGCTCACGGAGACATGCGGTACTGCACGCTCGCTCCGGAGAGCTTGCCGAGCACGGTGCGGGCGAGGCCTTCGACCTCGTCGTCGTCGCCCATCAGCTCGCGCAAGAGCTTCTTGTCCTTGCGCGGGTACTCGGTCTTCGGCTCGCCGGTGATGCCGCCCAGCTTGCCGGCCTCGGCGATGGCCGCCTCGATGCCGCCCAGCTCGTCGACGAGCTTCGCCTCTTTGGCCTGGCGCCCGCTGAACACCCGGCCGTCAGCGAGCGGCGTGACCTCTTCGACGGTGAGCTTGCGCCCCGCCGCAACCGCCTCGATGAACTGCGCGTGCACGTCGGCGAGCATGCCCTCGAAGTAGGCGCGCTCTTCGGGCGTCATCTCGCGGAATGGAGAGCCCGAGTCCTTCATCTTGCCGGCCTTGAGGGTGTTCATCTCGACGCCCGCCCACTTGAGCAGGCCCTGCACGTTGGGCATCTCCATGATCACGCCGATGCTGCCGGTGAGCGTGCCGGGGTTCGCGTAGATCTTGTCGGTGGCGCAGGCGATGTAATAGCCGCCGCTCGCCGCCAGCGAGCCCATCGAGGCGATCACCTTCTTCTTCGCCTTGATTCGCTTGATGGCGTCGTAGATCTCTTGCGAGGGGCCGACCGCGCCGCCGGGAGAGTCGATGCGCAGCACGATCGCCTTGACGTGCTCGGCGTCGGCGAAGCGGTTGAGCTCTTTCAGCGTGCGCTTGCTGTCCATGATGGTGCCGCTGACCTCGATCACGCCCACCCGGTCGGGGCCCGAGTCTTTCGAGCTGTCGGCGCCGTCGCTCTTCACCGCGAAGTACAGCACCAGCAGAAAGCCGAAGAGGCTGACGAACATGCCGCCGAAGACGATGCCCAACACCCACGCCGCGCGTCGATCCATGGGGGGGTGATTATCACCGGAGTACGCTGCCGCAATGACCGGCGAGCGGATGATCAGCCACCGTCGCCCGCGTCTGCGCCCGCGTCGCTGCCCGCATCGGGGCGGCCGGCATCGAAGCCCGCATCGGGGCGGCCGGCGTCGCTGCCCCCATCGGGGCGACCCGCGTCGGCGCCGGCATCGGGGCGGCCGGCGTCGACCGGGCCCGCGTCACCCTGCCCCGCGTCACGCCCGGCGTCGTAGACGCCGGCGTCGAGGTTGTAGCTGGCGTCCATCGTCATGGGGAACGAGGCGTCGTACTCGCCGCCGTCGAACAGGCCGCAGGCCCCGGCGGCGCACACCTGGTTGGCTGCGCAGGCCACGCACATCGCGCCGCCGGCGCCGCACTCGAACAGCCCGGTGCCGGCGTGGCACTCTCCCGACTCGTCGCAGCAGCCCTGGCAGGTGCTGCTGTTGCAGGTCTGCGAGCCCGAGCTGCACGAGAGCGAGATCGCGAGGAGAACCGGAAGCAGTCGGCGCATGCGGTGAGCGAGAGGTTCTATCACGGCGCTGAAGCTCCGCTTCAGCGGAGCTTCAGGTCCATCGGGCCTTCCAGCTCGAGCTTCTTGCCGTCGACGGTGAGCTCGGCCTCGGCACCGTCGGGCAGCAAGAGGCGCAGCGTGCGGCCCAGGCGGTAGCTCTTTCCCTCGACCAGCGCGGCGGTGGCGAGATCGTCGGTCTCGGCGAACGCCGCCTCGTCGGTGACGTGCAGCACCGCGTCGCCGTCTCCCAGATCTCCGGCGTGAATGTACGGCACCTTCGCCCGAAACGTGGGAGCCGGCAGCTTGCGGGGGCCCTCGCCAGCCGGTGCGGCGGCGAGGTTGTCGAAACCGTTGGGGGTGAAGAAGGCCTTGAAGTAGTCGGCGTTGGAGGGCTGCTGATTGGGGTTGAGCGCGCTCTCGGGGGTGAAGCGGTTGCTCGAGTAGCGCGCCGCGACGGTGCGCGGCAGCGCCTCGATCTCTTCGATCTTCCCCTCGCGCAGCACCCGGCGCGGCAGGGTCGCCGCCTCGACGGTCGACTCGGGCAGCTCCCGGATCAGGGCCGAGGTGCGGTGCAGCACTTTGAGCGTTCCGCCGAAGCACTCGAGCACCGCCCACTCTTTGACCGACAGCTGGTCTGACGGCATCAGCCTGGCGCCGACGCTCAAGGTGCGGGTGGCCTTGCCGTCGTCGACGGTGACCGGCGCCGAGGCCGAGTGCAGGCCGCAGCGCGGCACCTCGGGCTCTCGGGTGCAGCTCGGCAGCAGCAGCGCCAGCGCGGCTGCCGCGGCCCTCACGCGATCCACCCTCCGCCGAGCACGCGGTCTCCGTCGTAGAACACCGCGGCCTGGCCGGGGGTCACGGCGCGCACCGGAGCAGCGAGCTTCACCGCCACCTGCCCCGCGGCGTCGAGCTGAACGCGTGCGGCGGCGCCTTCGTGGCGGTGGCGCACCTTCACCGTCAGCGGCCGGTCGACCGGAGCCGAGCCGTCGACCCAGTGCGGGCGCAGCAGGTGAAAGTCGGTCGAGCCGAGCTGCTCGGCCGGCCCCACCACCACGCGGCGCGCATCGGCCTCGAGGCGCTGCACGTAGAGCGGCTCTCCGGTGGCGACGCCGAGGCCCTTGCGCTGACCGACGGTGAACTTGTGCACCCCGTCGTGCTGACCGAGCACCTTGCCGCTGGCGTCGACCACCTCTCCCTTGAGCTGCGGGCCGGCGACCTTCTCGACGAAGCGCGCGTAGTCTCCGTCGGGCACGAAGCAGATCTCCATGCTCTCGGGCTTGTGGGTGGTGGGCAGCTGGTGGCGTAAGGCGATGGCGCGCACCTCGGCCTTGGTGAGCTCGCCGATGGGGAAGATCACGTCGTCGAGTTCGGCCTGGCGCAGGGTGAAGAGGAAGTACGACTGGTCTTTGGCGGCGTCGACGCCGCGCTCGAGCATCGGCTTGCCGTCAGCGTCTCGCGACACCCGCGCGTAGTGGCCGGTGGCGAGCTTCGCGCCCAACGCGCGCGCCCGCTGGAGCAGAAACCCGAACTTCACGTCCTGGTTGCAGGCCACGCACGGAATCGGAGTGCGACCGCCGAGGTACTGCTTCACGAACGGGTGCACCACGCGGTCTTTGAACAGCTCTTCGACGTTGGCGACGTAGAAAGGAATATCGAGCTTCTCGGCGACGGCCCGCGCGTCATCGATGTCGTCGGGGCTGCAGCAGCTGCCGCACTGGGCTTTCGACTCGTAGCTCCACACGCGCAGGGTGATGCCCAGAACCTCGTGCCCCTGCTCCTTCAAGAGGGCGGCGGCCGCCGACGAATCGACCCCTCCGCTCATGGCCACCACGACGCGCATGGGCGCTAGATGCCACCCTTCGGGAGTTCCTGAAAGTCCGGGTTGAGCACACGTTTTCCACAGGGCCTACATGGGCGTTCACCACGTGCCGCGAGGCAACAATGCCCTGTAATTTCAGACCATTAACTGACTTCGCAGATCGGCGTTCCCTCTGAGAGGGAGACCTGTGGGAAAGCCTGTGGACAATCAAGGGCGCCAATTCAGGAGAAGTGCCCGAAGTTCTTGGGGAGTGTTCAGCTCGGGTCGCTGAAGCACTTGATCGAGGAGAAAACGGGAAGCCTTGCCGACCACGGGGCCGGGCGAGGTTTGCAGTGTTTTCATGATTTCGGCGCCGTCGAGCGCGAGATCTTTGGTCGAGAGCGGAGCCTTCTCGAAGCGGCCGAGGTCGAGCTCGGCCGCGTCGAGGCGGCACAGATCGCCCGCGAGGTCGAGGCCGACCTCGGAGAGCCAGCGGCGCAGCGTGACGTCGTCGCGCTCTGCGGGCGGGCGCCTCGCGAAGAGCTCCCTCACCCGCTGGGTCTGGGCTGAAGGCAGCTTGAGGCGGTCGACCTGGCACTCGCCGGCGCTGCGAAACAGCACCGCGAGGCGCAGCTCGACCTGGGGCGGGGTGCGGGCGATCGCGGCGGCGTCGAGCTGCTCGAAGCCGAAGATCTCGCGGGTCAGGCCGACGCGGGTGAGCAGCTCGAGGCCACGCGCGACGTGCGGCGAGACGATGATCTTGAGCAGCTCGTCGCGCACGCGCTCCATCGCCACCTTGCGGAACACGGGCAGCCGCGGAGCGATCGCGGCCTCGGTCGCCGGCTCGATGTCGAACGCGAGCACGGTGGCGAAGCGCACCGCGCGCAGGCAGCGCAGGCCGTCTTCACCAAAGCGCTCGAGGGGGTCTCTCACGCAGCGAACCAGGTGTCGCTTCAGATCGGCCTCGCCGCCGAAGGGGTCGACCCGCTCGCCGGTGATGGGGTCTTCGGCCATCGCGTTGATGGTGAAGTCGCGGCGCGAGAGATCGGCCTCGACGTCGGAGTGGAACTCGACCTTCTCGGGGCGGCGGCCGTCGACGTAGTCGCCCTCGGTGCGAAAGGTGGTCACCTCGACGTGCACGCCGCTGGCGATCACCGTGACGGTGCCGTGCTGAATGCCGGTGGGAATCACCTTCTTGAACACCCGCTGCACCTCTTCGGGGCGCGCGCTGGTGGCGAGGTCGAAGTCCTTGGGCTGCTTGCCGAGCACGCGGTCGCGCACGCAGCCGCCCACCAGGTACGCCTTGAAGCCGGCCTCCTTGAGGCGGCGGTGCACTTCGAGAACGGAGGCGGGAATCTCGGTCACGGCGCTCACTGGAAACTGAGTGACCCCGGCAGGAATCGAACCTGCGACCTTCGGTTTAGGAAACCAACGCTCTATCCAACTGAGCTACGGGGCCTGCTGCGGCGACGTTATTTCATGGAACCCGCCGCGCAACGCAAGGCAACTCTCGCGCTGACCGTGATCGCGCGGCGGCCCTGACGGCGAGCGCTCAGCGGCGCCACTCGAGCGGCACGGCGTTGAAGGCCGCGCGGCGCTCGAGATCGGCGAGCTCTTCGCGGGCGCGCGCGAGCGAGGCGCGGTTGCGCTCGAGGCGCTCGCGCACGCGCGTGTACTCGCCGCCCACCCAGCAGCCGTAGCCGTAGCCCGCGTAGCCGTAGCCGGCCGACCCGAAGGGAGCGACGGTGCTCTGGCGCACCGAGCGGGTGGTGCTGCCGCTCACCGAGACCTGGGCGCCGTTGCCGAGCGGGAGGCTGGCCGACGCGCCCAGGTTGCCGCGCTGCACCACCGAGACGCCCGGCGCGAACCCTGCCCCGTAGCCGTAGCCATAGGGGCACACCACCGAAGGGCCGAGCGGCGTGCGGCTGGGATCTTCGAACCGGCGGGTGTCGACGGCGAGCTCGTCTTCGAGCGAGCGCACCTTCTCGCGCGCCGCGCGAAACTGCTCGCGCCAGTACTCTTCTTCTTTCGAGGGCAGCGCCTGCCCCGACACGGCGACCGGCTCGGGCTGTGCGCTCTGCGCCGCGGGCGCCGAGATCTTCATCGGGGTGCCGGTGTTCGAGAGCTCTTCGCCCTCGGTGGTGACCGCCTTCACCCCCGAGGGAATGCTGCTCGCGTCGTCGGTGAAGTGCACCGTGCCGTGGGCATCGGTGAACCGGTAGATGGTCTGGGCGTGGGCACCGACCGCGAACAACACCACCGCTGGCACCGCGCGCCACATGGAGAGCATTGTACGGGTTGAGACCCTCGACGCGCATCTTGCGGCTCAGGCTCCAAGATCTCGAGAAGACGGTGGAAACCGGCAACCCCGGCGGCAATCTGCGCGACAACGCAGGCGATCATGCGACTGAACGAGTGGCGGTCGACCGTCGGAACCCTGAGGCGAGATCTCCCGTCGATGGATCTCAATGGCAACCGCCGGGTGACCGTGCGCGAGGGCGCGCAGTACCTCGAGAAGATCGGCGGGGCCGGAGCGGACGAGGCGGTGGAGTACGACGCGACGCTGGCGGCGCGCCTCAACGCCCTGCTCGGCGGTGACGCCACCCACCCCCACTCGGTCACGCTCGCTGAAGCGGCGGCTTCACTCGATCGGGTGATGGGCTGGGTCGAGACCGAGCTGCCGCGGTTGGACCCCACCGACTCGGGCCAAATCGACCTCGACGCCGCGAAGCGGGCCGCAGGCGGCGACCTGCCGCTGTACTCGGCCGACGCGGTGGGTCGGCTGCTCCTGGGCCTGCCTTCTGCTGACGCCGAAGCGGCGCTGCGCGATGCGCGGAGGCTGGTCGATGGCCTGGGCACCGAGATCGATCGCCTCGAGCGCTCGAACACCGGCAAGGCGGCCCAGGTGACGGCGCTGACCCAGCAGATCGCGCAGCGCAAGAGCGAGCTGCAGCGAGAGTACGACCGCAAGCGCAACGTCGGCCTGGTGGGCGCGCTCTTCGGAATTCCGGCGGTGGTGGCGCTCTCGCTGATCGAGATGCAGCGCGACGACGGTCGACTCTCGCAGCTTCAGCGAGAGCTCGACGCCGCGCAGGCCGACCGGAGCCGAATTCAGTCGCGGCTGACCCAGTACGGGCAGCTCAAGCGCGACGTCGAAGCCCAGGTGTCGGTGCTCGAGCGGCGTCTCACCGCGGTGAAGACGCCCGACGCGCTGCCCTCGGGCACGCCCGCTCGGGTGCGCCGGGTGATCACCTCGGCCGAGCGGCTCGAGCGCTCGGCGGCGCAGCTGCAGACCCTGGGCGAAGAAGCGCGCCTGCTCACTTCGGTGCGCGACGCCGCCCGCGAGCTGGGCTTCGACCTCGATGCCACCCTCGGCCGACTGAATGCCGCCACCCAGCACGCCGAGCAGCTGGTCGCCGATTCGCGTCGAGACACCCTCACGCTGCTCAAGGCCGGGCTGTCTCCCGACCCCGGCGCCGCGGCGATGAAGGCGCTCGAGGGCCTGGCGCGCGCCGAGCTGAAGGGCGCGCTCGCTCCGATGATCGACACCCTGCTCAAAGGCACGCCGATCGCGGCGCGGCCGGTGCTGCGCCAGCGGCTCAGCGACGCGCTGCTGAGCGGCCTGGCGGCCTAGCCGTCGGTCGGCGCGGCCGCGGCCTTCTTCAGCTCGACCAGGTCTTTGTAGATCTCGAACACCACCCGCGCGAACCCGCGCTCGCTGGCGCGCGAGAGCGCCGCCTGCCGCGGCAGCCCCTCGCCCTCGCCGCGCTCGAGCTCGTGCGCGAACGTGGCGTTGTACATGTCGGCCTTGAGGTTGTCGTACGGGTTGAACACCCCCAGGCGGTCGCCGGCGCGGGGGTCGATGCGCTTGTCGGTGCCCTCCCACGCCGCGCGGTGAACCTGCCCCGCCTTCCAGGTGGTGTTGGCCAGCCGCACCGCCAGCGAGAGCACCTTCTGGTCGTCGCCGCGGTTCTGCAGCTTGTCGATCTCGCTGAAGAAGTAGTCGTCGGGTGAGACGATCTCTTTGAGCGTCTCGGCGATCTTCTCCGCAGTGGGGAAGTAGCTCAGGTGCAGGTCGCCGCTCGCCACGGTGGCCACGTCTTCGATGGCCGCGCCCAAGATCACCTTGCGAGCGGTCTCTGCCGGCGGCGCGGCGTTCGTGACCCCGAGCAGCGTGACGAGCTCGGGCAGCGCACGGTAGGCGATGCCACCAGCGGCCTTCTGGGCCTCGGTGCGCAGCGCGTCGGCGTCGGGCGCGGCGCTCTTCTGCCCATCGGGGGTGAAGGCCGGCCGAAACGCATTGCCCGCCTCGAACGCAGCCTTGAAGAACAGTTGGTACAGCGCGTCGACCTGCGCCGGCTCTCTCACCTCGGCGCTCGCCGCCGCCAGCACCGCGCTCTCGAAGGCGATCACCTCGGCGCTGATCAGGTTGCGCGCGTCGAAGTTGGGAGTGCCGAGCGCCTCACGGGCCCGTGACTCGAGCAGCGTGGCGAGCTTCTTCGCGGTGGGGTTCAGCTCGACGGCGTTGCCGTCTTGATAGGTGGGGCCGAGCTCGAGCAGGCCCTTCAGCTCGTCGGCGCTCAGCGGCATGGGCCTGGGCTTCGGCACCTGGGCGCTCGCCGCGACCGCCTGGGGGGTGAGCCGTTTTCCCGAGATCGGGTCGACCGCGGCCCGCTTGATCTCTGCGTGCCACGCAGCCTGGGTCACCTGGCTCTTCGGGTCGAAGAAGTTCGCCCCCGGGTCGGGCCGAACCACCTCGGCGAAGTCGTCTTTGAAGCGTGCGACCGCGGCGTCGAGCGCCGAGCTGTCGAGCGCCAGCGGCTCGAGCGCGCCGCGAATGCCGGCCGATCGGTAGCCGGTGGTCTCGAGCTGCTCGAGCGCGGCAGCGGCGGCGGCGCGCTTCGCGGGGCCGGCCGCGGGCGCGAGCTGACGGAGCCAGGCATCGAACGGGCTGTTTCGGCGAGCGCCGACCGGGGGCATGCCGGGTCACCTTCCTCTCGATCGCCCCGATGAGCAACCGGCACCGCGCCGCCCGCGTCCGCTTCGCGACACACCGATGGCCCCGGGCCCGATGAGCGCGATTCGCATGCGGCGACTCTGCGACCGGGGCGACCACGCGGCAACGCACCTCTGCGTGAGTCGCCGTGTAACCGGGCCGCAACCAGGCCGAACACGCCGTTGCCCGATCGCAGCTGCTGACCTACGGTGATTCGCAACCGCATGGACAGGGTCGGTCAACGCCGTCAGCAGCCGCTTCATACCGCCGACGCCGAAGCGGCGGCACGGTTCGAGAGGCAGGCGCGCCAGGCCCAGCCCCAGCCGCCCCCGCGCCGCGCTGGAGTCGAGGCCCCTGCGGTGCACGCCGCCGTCGAACCACCGCCCAAGGGCGAGCCGCACGTCGCCAACGTCGGGTTCGTGCTCGGCGACGCGCCGAGCGCCGATACCCGGGGCGTGTTCACCTCGACGCGCTACCTCTCGCGCGCCCCGGTCGAGATTCCCGGGCCGCCGCCGAAGAACAAGGCGACCGCGCCCACGCCTCGCGAGGGAACGCTCGTGGGAGCCGACGGTCAGGGCCGCGCGGTCGTTCGCCTCACCGAAGGGGACAAGCTCGTTCACCTCGCGTTCAGCGACGTCTCGCCCAGGCTGGCCGAGGGCCAGACGGTCGAAGCGCTGCGCAGCGCGGCCGTGCACCTCGACCCGCTGCGCGGCATCGACCCCGCCAGGCGCACCCCGCTCGACCCGCGCATCTCCGAGGCGCTGCACCTGCGGCTGCAGCAGCCGGTGCTCGAGCACCCCCAGCACGGCACCGTGACCCATCAAGACTACGTCGACGCGCTCTGCGCCATCGGAGAAGAGGCGTTCTGCTTCGGCGGAGCAGGCGGCCGCGACGCGCTCCAGCTGTTGGCCGAAAAGCCCGACGCCACCGCGGCCGAGCTCGCCGCGACCTTCAACGATCTCGACATTCAGACCACCGCGAGCCCCGAGCAGGTGCGCCAGATCTGCGTGCGGCTGGGGGGCAAGTTCAAAGACTTCGGCCTGTGGACCGAAGCTCACACCTCGAAGCGCTTCGGCATCTTCGGGGTGGGCGAGCACAAGAAGGGGCTCGACCTGGTCATCATGAAGGGCGGCCACGACGAGCGCGGCAGCAGCGTGTTCACCCGCGAGCTGGCCATCGACGCCGAGGACCCCGACTTCCAGATGAACAACCTGCGCATTCGCATCACCGGAAAGCGCGAAGACTGGGAACAGATCGACCCCTCGGGGTTGGGCATCGCCGACGCCATCGCGAAGCGCCTCACCGTGGTCGGAGACCGCGCCGAGACCGACAAGGCGCTGGGGTTCCGCGCCATCAAGTTCCTCGCGCGCGGCTGCACCATGCCCGACGAGACCCGGCGGCAGCTCGAGGCGAACATCGAGCACTTCTGGCCCAAGCTCAAAGCCGACCTCGACGGCGCGCCGTGGGTGAGCGCGCTGTTTCGCAACCTGAAGTCCGACTCGCTGGCTGACCTCGACCACGAGCTCGACGGTCATCACCAGGCGATGCAGAAGGTCGGCTGGGGTGCGCTGCACGACGCGTACTTCGTGCCGCTCAAGGGCCAGATCTTCGACGAGTTCATTCGCCGCCAGGTGCGCAAGATCGACGTCGATCAGCCCCTCGAGCTGTTCGATCGCGCCTCGGCGCTGGTCGAGTCGGCCAGGGGAACCTCGTTCGAGCCCTTCATCGAGCGCTACCGGGGCAAGCTGGGCCACGCGCTCGTCGACGAGGTGGTGGCGCGCAGCCTCGCCGAGGCGAAGCCCGCTGACGTCGACGCGTACCTCGCCGAGGTGCAGCGGCTCGAGCGCGAATTCGAAGAGCGCGGCATGACCTTCGCGGTGGCGCGCCTGCCCGAAGCCGCCGGCGGCAACCCGATGAAAGACTTCTCGCGGCGGTACTTCGAGGGCTTGAAGCTCGACGGCGCCGACCAGAAGAACCAGTTCGACGCCGAGCTGAAGCGGTTTCGCGGCCGGCTCGAGGCCGGCGGCCTGGGCGCGGCGGTGCCCGCCTTCGACTCGATGCGGGGCGCGCTGTGGGGCGGCTTCCGCCAGCGTGACCTCGAGGCCAAGCGGGCGCTGGGGGCCTCGTGACCATCGACGTCTTCTCGGCCCGCCGCGGCGCGGACGGGGTCTGGGTGCTGCTCGGCGAGTCGGCAGAAGATCTGGTCTCGGTCGCGAGCCTGAGCGGGCTGGAAGCGGTCGATACCGAGGTTCAGCGACCCGACGGCTCGCGGCAGCGGGTGAAGGTGTTTCGCGACCGGCCCGACGCCGGCTGGGTGCGCGTCGCCGACCTCGAAGTCTGACTGCTCAAAACCCCAGGGTTTGGGTGTCTTACCAAGGCGACGGCGCCCGGCGGCGGCGTGCAGGTGGGAGCAAAGTGCACTACGGTGGGAAGCTGAGTGAAGACAGGGGCTAAGCGCACTGCCATGGCGGATCAGCGGCCCGCATCCCGCGCCGCCGTCGACCGCCCCGCTGCGGCGAAGACAGCCTCCGCCGCGGCCCCGGCAGCCGACCCCGACTTCGCGCCGGCCGACTCCAGGACGCTGCTCGAGATCGCCGAGCAGGTCGCGCCGCCGCGGAGCTGGAGCGCGGTGGTCGCCGTGGGCCTCGACCGGCACCCGGTGGCGTACCTCGACGCGGGCGCCCAGGTGACCGCGGTGCTCCCCGAAGGTCAGAGCCTCGCCTCGGCGAAAGCCGAGCAGCCGCGCTACCACCACCTCGAGCAGCTCACCGAAGGCACCTCGCTCGCGCAGCAGGGGGTGCCGAAGGGCCGCGCCAACGTGCTGGTGGTCTCCGACGTGGCGCGCCCGCAGCTCGACAGCCTCGCCGAGACGCTGGCGCCGGGTGGCACGCTGGTGATGGCCGCCGAAGTGCCCGAGGCCGCGCTGCGCGGGGTAGGTCTCACGCCGCTTCCCACGGCTCCCGGCCACGTCACGGTGGCCAGGAAGCCCGGCTCGGTCGACCCCCAGAAGGTCTTCGAAGGCCTCGACCGCACCACCTGCGTCGACCGCGAGCGCGTGGCCCGCCTCGCCGAGCGCCCCCTGATGCAGGGCCCGCTGCACACCCTGGCGGTGCCCGACAGCGACCCCACCCTGCGTGCCCAGCTCGACGCGATGCGCGCCGCGGTGGCCACCGTGCTGGAGCGTGGCGACGAGCTCGAGGCCTCGACCATTCCGCTGCCTGACCGCACCGCGGCTTCGGCGATGCGCGGCCAGCCCCGGGTGCAGACCGTGGCGGTCTTCGCGCACCCCGATGACGAGACGGTCTACACCGGCGGCACCGTGGCCGCGCTGTCGCGCCGTGGAGTGCCGGTGGTGGTGGTCGCCGGCACCGACGGCGGTGCGGGCCGCGACGCCTCAGGCAAGCAGCGCGACCTCGCGGCGCTGCGCGCGGGCGAGCTGGCGCACGCCCGGCGCGTGCTCGGCGTCGAGCGCACGGTGGTGCTGGGGCTCGACGACTTCGGCAAGTACCGCGACAGCCACCGCAGCGAGCCGGTCACCGCCGGTGACGCGCTGCGGCTGTGGGGCCTCGACGCGACCCTCGAGCGCCTGGTTCGCGCCATTCGCACCGAGCGGCCCGACACCCTGCTGGCCTTCGACCCCGAGCGCGACCCGAACTACTCGCTGCACGGCCATCATCAGGCGATGGGGGTGGCGACCCTGCTCGCGTACCACCTCGCGGCCGACCCCCAGGCCTTCCCCGAGCAGCTGGCCGAGGGGCTCGAGGCCTGGGCGCCGCGCCGCCATCTGGTGGTGGTGCCTCCGCACGCGAAGGGCGGTACGCAGCTCACCGTCGGCATCGACGCCGACGCCAAGGTCGCGGCGTTGAAGGCCCACGCCTCGCAGAGCTACTCCACCGAGCGGCTGCTGAAGGAGCTCGCCGCCGACCCCGGCGGCGCGGTCGAGCACTGGAACCTGCTGCAGGCGCGGGTGGGCAACGACGCCGGCCCACTCGAGACGGAGCGCGTGCGATGAAGCCCGTCACCGGTCGCCCCGGCCTTCCGCCGCCCCCGGCAGCGCGCACCAGCGCCGAGCGTGCGGCGCCGCGTGCGCGCGGGGGCGCCGAGGGTGCCGAGGGTGCCGAGGGTGCGGCGACGCGACGCGTGCCCAAGAACGCACCGGCCCTCGGCTTCGAGCCCCGCCAGGTGGCCCAGTGGCGCGAGTCGCTGATCGAGGCCGCCGAGCGTTCGGCCTCGGTCGCCAGGCCGCCGCGCCCGCGCACCACCCAGCCGATGACCGTCGCCACCCTCGCGCTCGCCGGCCAGGGAGGCAGTGGCAAGGTCGGCCGGGTGTGCGCCGACGCGGCGGCTCACGCCGGGCACCGCAGCATTCTGCTGACCGGCGCCGACGGGTTCTGGGAGCGCGAGACGCAGCACGACTACGTGGTGCGGCCAGTCGACGCCCCCCAGACGCCGACTCGCCCCGAGCCCGGTTGGGTCGACAAGCTGGCCGGCCAGATCGCCCAGTCGGTGCGCGAAGAGGGCATCGAGGTGCTCGCGGTGCACTACGTGGCCGGGCTGCTCGACGCGGCCCTGCTGGCCCGCGAGCAGCTGCGCGCCGAAGGGCGCACCCTGGCGGTGACCGCGACCCTGCACGGCACCGACATCAGCACCTGGGGCAAAGACGCCGAGTACGGGCCGAAGCTCGGGGCCCTGCTGAAACAGTGCGACGACGTGACCGCGGTCTCCGAGTGGCTGGCCGACACCTCGCTCAAGCTGCTCGATCTCGAGCAGCGCCCCCGGGTGATCAGCAACGCCATCGAGACCGAGACCTTCAACGCCTCGGGCTGGGCAACCCCTGCGGCGCAAGGCGCCGGCTCGGACATTCGCCGGGCGCTCGCGCCCCACGACGAGGTGGTGCTGATCAGCGTCACCAACCTGCGGGCAGTGAAGCGCCCCAGGACGCGGTCGAGACCCTGGCCAAGGTTCGCGCGCGCGGCGTGAACGCGAAGCTGGTGCTGGCAGGCGACGGCCCCATGCTCCCCTCGCTGTACGAGCTGGCCAAGCAGCTGGGCGTGGCCGAGTCGATCGTGCCGGTGGGGGCGCTGGGCCCGGCCGAGCTGGCGCGCTGGCTGTGCGCTTCAGACTTCGCGCTGGTGAACAGCGAGTCAGAGAGCTTCTGTCTGGCGGCGCTCGAGGCCATGGCGTGCGGAGTTCCGGTGCTGGGCACCCGCTGTGGCGGCCTGGAAGAGGTGGTGAGCACCGTCAGCCCCGACCTGTTGTCGGACGTGGGCGACACCGACTCGATGGCCGACCAATGTGTACGGCTGATCAGTGACCCCGACCGCTATCACGCGCTCCAGGAGCGGTGCATGGCGGTGCCCCACACGATTTACCTGCAAGACCGGCAAGAGAACGCCTACGTCTCGATGTTCGAAGACCTCAGGCCCGCCGGCGCTGCAGCCCAACTCCCCAGGTGACCCATGCCCCAACGCGTCGGCGCAGCCCCCCTTGGTTTTCACGTCATCACCTACGTCGAACGCGCTGACCGCAAGCAGCCTGACGTGGTGGCGCACGGCGCGCTGCAGCCGGTAGCCGCGGGGGCCGAGGGCGACGCCACCAAGGCGGTGCTCGACAAGGCCGAGAACCACCAGTGCGACGGCAGCGACGGCTGCAACCAGGTGCACGCCTACGCCGAAGAGCGGGTGATCGCGCGCGCCGCGGAAGATGGCGTGGGCGTGGTGTGGCGGCGCTTTCACCCGGTGGTGGCGCGCGGCGATTCGAGGCCCGGCCAGCCGTTCGAGGCCGAGAGCGACGGCCTCAAGGTTCGGGTCGAGACGCGCGCCATCGTCGACGACGCGGCCGACGTCTTCACCGCCGACACCATTTCGCAGGTGGCCATCGCGCGGCTCGAGCCCGAGCTGGCGCAGAAAGAGCAGCAAGCGGCGGTGCACCTCGAGGGCGCCAAGGCGTACCAGCAGTTCTGCGCCGGGCCGCTGCACGACGCGCGCACCCGCCTCGCCGACGCCCAGGTGCAGCTCAAGGGGCTGCCCTCGCGCAAGGCCGAGGTCACCGCCGCGCTCAAGAGCGCTGCCGCGAAGCTCGACCAGGTGGCCGACGACAGCGCCGCCGAGCTCGACCAGCTGATGGAGAACGCCGGCCCGAACGCGGTGCAGCAGGTGCAGGGCTTCGCGCAGAAATACGCGCCCGCGATCGAGGCCGCGTTCACCGAGGTGAAGGCGATTCAAGACGCCGCGCGAGCCTTGATCGCGGCGCAGCAGGCGGTGAACGCCGCCCTGGAGCAGGCCAACGCGCTGGTGGCGCGGGCCGACCAGGCCACGCTCGCCCTGCCCGGCCTCGACCTGAAGGGCGTGGGTCACGACAAGCTGCAGCTCGAGCTGCGAGCGCTCGCCGCCTCGTGCGACGAGAAGGCGAACCTGGCCCAGGTGAACCAGAAGCTGCAGGCCGCCCAGGCCTCGATGCCGCAGATCACCGCGCTGCTCGACGCGCGCATCGCCGAGGTGCAGGTCAAGGCCGATGCGTTCGAGGCGCGCAAAGCCGCGGTGCGCAAGTGGGCACCGCAAGGCGGCGGCCTGGCCGAGCTGCACGACTACATCGACGCCGCCGGAGGCTTCGAGGGCTTCGCGGTGGGGCACTGGAAGAGCAAGGCCAAAGACGCCGCCACCGCGGTGAAGGTCTCGGCGGCCGCGGTCGACAAGCTCAAGTTCGGGCGCCCCGCCGACGCGCAGGCGCTGGAGAAGCTCGAGCAGTCGCTCGACCCGGTCACCCACTTCACGGCCGAGCTCGACGCCGAGATGGTGAAGCGCGGCGCCGGCACGTATGCCCAGGTGGCCCAGGGCGGCCACGTGGTGGAGATGCCTTCGGCCTGGGTGCACGTGCGCGAGCTCGCCGGCGACGGCAGCGCGACGCTCGACGTCAACCTTCGCAACAATGGTCGTGAGCCACTGCTGATCGGCGTTCGCTCGGGAGACCAGGTGGTGCAGCAGGTGCTGCTGTGGGCCGAAGGCACGCGCGCCAGCTTCCCCCTCGAGGGGTTCGCTGGGCCGTTGAGCTTCGTGGTGCAGGGCGTCGGGCAACCGCTGCCCGAGCAACCGGCAGACGGCGAGCAGCTGCAGGTCGCGCAGCTCGACATCAGGAGCGCGCCGCTCGACGGCCTGCAGCCGAACGCGACGCGCCACGTGCACCCGTACCACTACACGGCCGCGCCCGACGCCCCGCGCGGGGCCGTCTACGCAGTCGCCGACCTGCCCCCCAACGGCAGCCTGTCGCAGCAGCGCGCGCCGGGTCGCCCGCCCGCTGCCGACTAGCCCTCAGATCAGGTCGCTGGAGTTGCCTTCTTCGGCAGCGGTCTCACGCGCCTTGCTGAGCACCTTCCAGTTCTTCTGGTACTCGGGGGTGAGGAAGCGCTCGAGGTCGGGGTGCGGGCGGTAGAAGATCGCCGGGCGGGCGTCGCCCTTGTCGGCGAACTTGAGGCCGTCGACGCTGATGCGCCGCTCGCCGCGCTGCCACTCCTGCATCGCCACGGTGCGCGTCTTCTCGTCGTAGTCGTAGAACACCGGGAAGTGCAGGTGCACCGGGCCGTGCTCGGGTGAGGAGATCTCGATGTCGGCGAAGGCCAGGCCGTCGTCGCCCTGCGACTTCACCGCCGCCACCAGATCATCGCCGGTCTTGATGTTGAAGGCGTAGCCGTAGCGAACCTCTTGGCCGATCAGCTTGGAGAGCCCCACGGCGACCGGGTCGCACAGCGAGGCGAAGCGCTCGGGGGGCAGGTTCTTGGGCTCCGAGGCCAGCTCGTCGACGATGGCGCGCAGCAGGCCGCGCTCGTAGCCGAGCTGCGCGGGAGGCAGCGTGTCTTTGCCCCACCCGGTCTTTTCCACCTCGGAGAAGCCGGCCTGCAGATCGCCCAGTGGCCTGAGCGAGCGCGCTCCGTCTTTGTCGTGCACCGCGCTGACCGGGTAGTGCTCGTCGCTTCGCGCCGCCATCACCAGGTCGAGGATCAGCCCGGGGTGGTTGTAGACGGTGTTCATGGCCGTACAGACGCTGTGGCTGTAGCCGCCGCGGCGCCAGTCGAAGCGGCGCACCGCCATGCGATCGACGAACTCGGCCAGGCCGGGCGCATCGGTCTCACGGTAGGTCTCGCTGTTGACGAAGAAGTTGAGCAGCTCGGAGAACCGCACCGTGGTGAGCGGGTCGGTCTCTTCGAACACCTTGGGGCGCAGGGTGGCGAGCTTGAGCAGCGGCTCGCGCAGCCCGGGCACCTTCGAGATGGCGCTCTCGAGCTCCTTGCGGTCGAAGTCGGACAGCACCTCGAAGCTCTTGGGGTCGGTGGCCGCGTGTGTCGGGGCGCGGCCGATCATGAAGTGCTTCACCCCTGCGAGCTTGCGTCGGTTCGAGTCGGTGACGTCGATGAGCTTCTCGACCACCAGCTCGGCGGCGTGCAGCGGCATCGCGCCATCGACGCCTTGCTCCAACGTCTGGGCGTGCTGCGCGATGCGAGGCGCGTCTTCAGCGACCCCCTCGAGCTCGTACACCAGGCTGCGTTCGTAGGTCAGGTAGCTCGAGGCGGGGCCGAGCAGGCGCCGGGCCTGCCCCGCCATCGCGGTGCTCTCGGTGCGCAGCTCGGTGGCGGTCTCGGTGATCGCGCTCCAGCGGTCTTTGATGCTCTTCTGGTGGGCCTTGAGCGCCGCGGCGCCGTCGTCTTCGAAGGGCACTGCCGCGGCCGCGCCCGGCTTGCCGAACGAGGCCTGGTGAAAGGCGATGGTCTCTTCCAGGCTGGGCTCCCAGGAGTCCCAGTTGTGGCCCAGCTCGCCCTCAGGCTTGCGGTAGAAGTGAAAGTCGTTGGCGATCTTCTTCTGCTCGAGCAGATCGGCGAATGCGAGCGCGTCACGCGCAGTCAGCTTGTCGTCGGCACCGACCTCGATGCGAATGCGCGGCGGCTGCGCTCCGAAGGCGCCCTGCTTGACCAGGTCGCTCGGGTTCACCTGCGCCCAGACCGGGTCATCGGCGTCTCCGAAGTGCGCCTTCACGCTGGCCGCGCCGCCCTTCGCCAACACCCCACCCGAGTGCTCGAGATCGAGCACGCCCGCGGTCGAGCTGACCGAGGCGAAGCGCCCCGGGTGCCGCAGCGCCAGCGACATCGCGCCGAAGCCACCGCGTGAGATGCCTCCGATGGCGAGGCGGTCGGGGTCGCCCTTGAGCTCGTGGGTGACGTAGCCGAGCAGCTCGTCCATCACGTGGCCTTCGTAGTTGCGCTTGCCCTTGTCGCCCTCGGTGGGGTGACCGTTGCTGTCGTAGTCGAACCAGAAGCTGTCGGTGTTGTCGGGCACCACCACGATCATCTTCTGCGCCTGACCCGCCATCAGCTTGTCGAGCTTGGGCACCAGCTGACCCGCGCTGGTCCAGATGTGCAGCGGGTTGCCCTTGCCGGGGAGCATCACCATCACCGGGTACTTCTCGGAATTGGCCGGGTCATAACCGGGCGGCAGGTACATGCCGAAGCGCACCGGCTTGCCGAGGGCCTTCGAGTCCATCACCGGGGCGAAGAAGGTGCCCCGGGTGGCCGACTGCTTCTGCAGCTCGACCGGAATCTGGCTGGTCTTGGCGTTGCGCGGCACCCTGGGAAACTCGAGCTTGTAGTCGGTGGTCGGAGCGAGCTGGGTGAACCCGTGCTCGGTGGCGATCAGCGGCGCGGGCAGCTTCACCGGGGTCGCGTTCTCGCCGCTCTTGACCTGGGCTACCCAGCTCGAGCTGGCGCCGCTCAGCGTCTGGGCGCTCATGCGGCCCAGGTCGACGCCGTCGTCGCTCAGCGCCCGGGCGATGGCCTGCTCGAGGTTCTCGCGAGCAGCCGCGGTCTTGGGCGGCCCATCGACGGCCACCACCACCGCGCCCTGGGTGACTGCCTTGCCCAGCACCTTGGCCAGCGCACGCGGCTCGTTCTCGCCGCCATAGACGATGCGCACCGCGGCGTGGCGGTCGCGCTTGTCGAACTCGGGCGGGAACATCACCGCGATGCTGCGCTTGCGCCCCACCACGTCGATGGGCTCGACGACCACCGTGGTCTCGGTCGACGGAGCGCCCAGCATCTTGGCGAAGAAGCCGCGCTTGGGCTTGCTGCCCTCGACCCGGAAGGTGTCGCGCTGCGGCTCGAAGCGGTACGACGAAGGCCCTTCAGATGGCGCTCGGGCGCCCGAGGAGCGCGGCGCAGAGCCGACCACGCTGCCGCCGTCGGTCTCCTGGTGCAGCATGGTGATCGAGTAGCGCGCGCGATCGCCCGAGGTGTTGAAGTGCTGGGTGACGTAGGGCAGCAGATCTTTGTCGACCACGTCGTTGCCCAGCTGCTCGAGCATCGCCGAGGGCATCGCGCCGAAGCGGTGCTCGAAGCGTTCGGGCAACAGCACGATGGTGTCCGAGGCGGTCTTGCCGAGGAAACGGGTCAGGTTCGCGTCGAGCGACCGCGAGAGAATCTCTTGCGCGATGGTGGTGCCCGGAGGGGGCGCCGGCATCAGGGTGACCACCCGGTAGCCCTTGGCCGCGGGGTCGTAGCCGGGCGGCAGCGAGACCGCGAAGCGCACGTTGCGGCCGGCCGACTTGGAGTGCACCTCGGGCACCAGGGTGACCCGCCGGTCGACGCCCGTGAGCGCCGCGAGCAGCGCCGGGTTGGGCGGCGGGAAGCTCACCGGCTCTTTGTCGATGCTGAAGCCGCCCTCGTGCCGCGGCTCGAGCCCCAGGGTGCGAAAGCCGGTGGCGCTGGCCGGGTCGGGCACCAGCACGGTGCGGCCGGTGCTGGCCTTGAGCGCGTCAGCCAGCTCGCGCGCCTCTTGAAGGGCGTGGCCCTTGAAGGTGCTCTCGGTGGCGGCGGGGGCGACTCGGCTCTGAACATTCTTGGACATCGCGGTCTCCTTCAACTCTCGAAAACGGACGCGCCCCGATGCGGGGAGCGTGGCGGGCCCAGCAGCGCCGCGAGCACCGCGGCGGTCTGCGCCTGCATCTGAACTTCGGGCCTGGGCAGCTCGAGCTCGAACTTCTCGGTGAGCTCGGTCATCAGCGCCTCGCGCTTCTCGAACAGCTCGCGGCGCAAGGGCCCCTGGGTCTTGGCGGGCAGCTTGCCAGCGAGCTCCCACGCCTGGCCGACGAGCGCGATGCGGCGGCGCAGCACGTTGAGATCGGTCTCGACGGTGTTGCCGAAGGTGGCGCGGGCGTCGCCGTAGCGGGCCAGATCGTTCTGCAGCGAAGCGACCGCGGCGCGGCCGCTGTCGAGCGAACCGGCGAAGCGGTCGACGGCGTCGAGGGCCGCCGCGTCTTTGCCGGCCGCGGCGCGCAGCCGACCGACCCAGCCCTGGGCCTCGTCGAGCGCCGACCCCATGCCTGCCGCCAGGCGCAGCTCTTCGTCGGCGCGCGAGCGGCGCAGCTTCTTGTTCGACGAGATGCGGCGCTCGCACAGCAGCGGCATCTCGGTGACCAGCGCCAGCGGGCAATCGGCGTTGCGCTGAACCCACTGCATCGAGTTGAGCTTGAAGCGCTGCGCTACGTCATCGCGACCACCGGCGGCGAAGAACTCTCGCATTTCGCGCGCGGTGGGCGCGGTCTGCAGACCGGGCCCAAGGCGCCAGAAGCCCTTCTGACCGAAGCGATCTTTGTCGTGCAGGGGCAGGCCGAGCCGCTGGGTCTCTCCCACCAGGAAGTCGAGCTGCGGCCGGTGCGCGTCGAGGTCGTTCGCGGTGGCGAGAAACAGACCGCCGCCGCCCATGAACATCGAGTGCAGGCTGACGAAGTGATCGAGCGGCCCCTGGGCGGTGAGAAAGCGGCCCAGGGCGCGATTCTCGGGGCGCACGGTGGCGTCGCGCTCGTCGCCGAACCCGAACTCGACGTCGTTGGCCGGGCTGTCGCGCCGCACCTGGGTCAGGTAGCGCTTCAGGCCCTGCGGGGTACCCCAGTCTTTGAACCAGCGCTGGTTGCGGGCGGTGCCGTCGGGGTTGGCGAGGGGCACCGCGTGAAGGGTGATGCGCTCAGCGAGCTTCAGCTCGGGCCGGGTGGCGATCGCCTCGAGCAGGTGCAGCAGCGTCGAGGTGCCGACGGGCTCGTCGGGGTGCGCTCCGGCGATCGCGCCGACGTGAATCGGGCCGTGACCGACGGTGACGCCGAACATCGGCCGGCCTTCGCCGCTGGTGCCGATCTGCTCGACGCGGGCGCCGCGCTCGGCGAGCTTCTCGATCGCGGCCTGCGCTTCGTCGGCGCCGAGAAAGCGTGCCTCGCTCTTGCTCGGCGCCAGCGCCTCGACCAGCGCGCGCAGCTCGGCCTCGGGGCTCGACGGGGGCGCGGCCCTGGCGGCCACCCTGGCGCGCCCCGCCGCACGGGGGAGCACGCGGGGCGCCGGGCTCGCGCCGGCTCTGGCGGCTCGCAGGGTCACGGCTCGTAGCTCAACAGGCCGGCCTTCTCGCCGTACTTGCTCGCGACGTACTGCTCGGTGAGCAGATCGGGTTGGCTGGGGCCTTTCACCTGAAACTGCTTGGGCTCGACGGTGACCGACTCGCCGGGCTTGGGCAGCTTCACCCGCGCCTCGCGCCCTGCCCCACGCACGCCCAGCCGCAGTTCTCCGCCGGCCTTGGCGGCGAACTGCCCGTTGGGAATGTAGAACGACGCGCGGCTGAAGCGCGGGTTCGAGGGAAAGGGAAACGAGGGCAGCGCCTCGTCTTTGGTGATCGCGTCTTCGAGCGCGACGGTGAGCACGCAGGGGTACTGCTTGGGCTCGTAGGTGATGCGCCAGCCACCGGCGTCGGCGGTGATGGTGGCGCGCGGCGGGTCGAAGGCCACCACCTCGCCCGGCGACAGCTCGCGCGCGCCTTCGATGCGGGTCACGGTGATGTCGAAGACGTTGCCGTCGGCCTGGCGGATCTGCGCCGGGTGCTCGGGGTCGACCGAGACGTGCTGCATGTGCTGACCCTGGTAGCGGGCGGTGATGAACATGTCGCCCTCCTGGGTCTTCTGGCGCACGAAGATGTGCGTCCACTCGTTGCCGCCGTACTTGTAGTTGACCGTCGAGGCGTCGTTGCCGGGGCCGGCGTCGAACGTCTTGTCGGCGACCACGGCGCCCTGCTGGGAGATCTGCACCCGGTACGCCGGCACCTTGACGGGCTTGGTGGCCATCGTCAGAGCCCCGCGTGGTAGCCCTGCGCGAGCTGGTAGTGGAGGTTGGTCTGCATCAGCTTGACCGCCCCCTTGCCGCCCTCTTTGCCGGCGAGCTTCTTCGCTTCGGCCGGGTCGATGGGGTTGCCCACGTACACGGCGATGCGGCCGGGCTGAAACGGCTCGGCGGTGAAGCTGTCGTCGATGCTGACCGGCACGATCACCGCGCCGGTGGCCTCGGCGAACGCGGCGGTGCTGCGCGCCACGTGGCGCACCTCGCCGCTCACCGTGCCGGTGCCTTCGGGGTAGGTCACGAGGGTGGTGGCTCCGTTCTCGAAGCCCGCCTTCACCTTGGCCAGGGTCTCGTCGAAGCTGCCCGCGGCGATGACCGGGTTCTGGGGGTCGCCCGACGCCTGGCCGATGCGGTCGAGCGGGCTGTCGCCCCGCACCATGTACATGAACTTGCCCTCTTCGAGAGGCAGCGCCGTGTTGCTGACGAAGCGATCGATGGCTCCCGAGCGGTGGGTGACGGCGAAGATCACCTTCTTGCCCTGGGGAATCTTCTCGGCCCCGAGCAGCTTCACCTGCAGGCCGTTGTCGTCGAGGAACTCTTGCGAGATGCGGCGGAGGTACGCGGCCATGCTCTCGCCCTGCTTGGGCCCCTGGCGGGTGTAGTGGTTGTTGTCCCAGCCGTCGTTCTTGTGACGCAGCCGGTTCTGCTGATCGTAGTCACTGGGCAGCGAGGTCTTCTCGAGCTCGCCGCGCAGCTCCTCGAACGCGCGCAGGGTGTCCCACGCGTGCTGGGCCACTTCGCGCTCTCGCCCGGTGCTCGTCTCGTCGCCCAACCCCTGGGTTGCCGTCTCGCAGAAGGCCTTCAGCGCCACGGCGGCGGTCTGGAATGACGAGCCCTGGCCCCCGCTGCGGCGCAGCTTGTTGAGCTCGGCGTTCATGGCGTTGGCGAGGTGGGCGGTGTCGAGCAGGTGCTGGGCAGCGAGCAGCTTCTCGACCAGCGGCTGCTGGCTCGCCACCATCGCCGCGTCGCCCGACAGCGACGCCTCGGAGCGCAGAAAGGCGCCGGCCTGGCGAACGCTCAGCGCCAGCTGGTCGACGAGCCAGCGCTGATCGAGCGCCACGGGAAACGAGGTGATGGGCGCCATGGCGGCGTCGATCGCCGCTCCCAGGCTTGCAGCCGGCGCTTCGCCGGGCTCATCGGCCACGGCGTCGGCGCGAGCGATGGCCGCCTGCGCCGCGGCGACCCGGGCACGCGCCACCTGCGAGGGGGGCACCGAGACGTAGTCGAGGCCCAGGCTCTCGAGCGTGCGAATCGAGGCCGGGTCGGCGCCCTGCGCGCCGCACACGCCGGTCTCGAGCTCGCCCACGGTGTCGCGGCCGAGAAACTCGGCGACCTTGATCAGTCGGGCCACCCCCCCCGGGTCGATGGTGCCACCCGGGTCGGAGTCGAGCGCGCCCGCGGCGATCAGCTCGGGTATGAACTTGGCCGCCACGTTGCGCCCGTAGCCCAGGGTGAGCTGGGTGAGATCGTTGGTGCCATAGGAGAACCACTCGACGTGCTTGGCGATCTCGCCGGCGTCCAGCGCCGCACTGGGGGTCTCGATCATCGAGCCCAGCTTGAGGGGCACCTCGACCCCGGCCGCGTCGGAGACCTCTTTCACGGTGGCCTTGATGCGCGCCGCCGCCGCCTCCATCTCGGCGCCGTTCATGATCATCGGCACCATCAGGTTGAGCGGCGCGGGAGGCTTGCCTTCGGCGTTCAGCTCGACCCAGGCCTGGGCGAGGGCCCTGACCTGCATCGCCTCGAGATCGGGGCGCAGGCGCGCGAGCCGAGCCCCGCGCAGGCCGATCAGCGGGTCGACCTCTTGGTAGCCGTTGATGCGCCGGGCCACTTCGTCGGGCTGCAGGCCCATGTGAGCGGCCAGGTCGCGAATCGCCTTGGGGTCATTGGGCAGCACCGACTTGGCATCGTCGGGGTCGAACAGGGGCGGGTCGAGCAGGCGAATGCCCACCTTCTTGCCGTTGGCCGCTTCCAGCAGCGCCTTGAAGTCGTGCTGCTGGAACTTCTCGAGCTGGGCCACGGCCGCGGCGGCGCGCGGAGGGTCTCCGATCACCGCTTCGCGCAGCACGTTCACCCGGCCGCCCTCGAAGAACATGTTCTCGGTGCGCACCAGCCCGATGCCCTCGGCGCCGGCCTTGAACGCGCGCACGGCCTCGTCGGGGGTGTCGGCGTTGGCCAGCACGTGAAAGCGGCGGTGCTGATCGGCGAGCGCCAGCAGCCGGTCGAGCGTGTCGGTCTCGGCCGCCGACTTCAGCGGCACCAGCCCGGCGTACACGTTGCCCTTGGTGCCGTCGATGGTGAGCGCATCGCCCTCTTTGAAGGTGGTACGGCCGATGGTGACGGTGCGCTTCTCGAGATTGAAGGTGACCTTGTCGTTCATCACGCACGGCACGTCGCTGTTGGCCGCGATCATCGCCGCGTGGCTGGTCTTGCCGCCGCGCACCGAGATGAGCCCCTGCGACTTGCGGGTCGACTCGACCTCTTCGTGGTGCACCTCGTTGACGATGAGCACGTAGGGCTCACCGGCCTTCTCGTACTCGGTGGCCTTCTCGGCCGAGAGCGCGATCTTGCCCTGCCCTGCCCCCGACGACGCGGCGATGCCGGTGGCGACCGGCTTGGCCTGGGCGGTGGGGTCGACGATGGGCCGGCCGAGCTGGTCGACCACGTCGGCAGGCACGCGCATCAAGAGCTCGCGGCCGTCGAGCTCACCGGACTCGACCTGGCCGAGCAGGCCGTCGACGAACTCCATCGCGGTCAGCCCCTCGGGAATCGAGGCGTGGGGAACTACGCCCTCGCCGCGCAGCGGCCGCGGGTCGCCCAGCACGGCGAACATCTTCTCGGCCTGATCTCTCGGGCCCGAGCGGCTGGGCGACATTCCGGCGGTGGCGTCGAGCGCAGCGCGAAAGCGCGTGTGCGCGACCCGCGC
>JADJNS010000036.1 GCA_016714225.1 Archangiaceae bacterium | reverse complement strand
GGGCAGCTCGAGATGATGTCGTTCGTGATGGTGCGCGCGATGGAGGCGGTGCTCGACGCCGCCCTGCTCGAGCGCCCCGACTACCTCGGCGACGAGACCTTCCTCGCCGAGCTCACCCGGCTGGCGACCGCGTACCTGCAGCGGGCTTGAGGAAGACCGGTGCTGCGTGAACTGTGTTGCGCCTGCAGTAATAGGTACTGCAAGCGCTACACAGAATGCCCGCCGTCCTCAGTTCGACGGCCGCTCGTCGAAGACCCGCGCTCGTCATTCGCTGCGCGGCCCTTCGCTCAGTTGTAGTCGAGCGAGAGCAGCGGCTCCCAGTTCATCGCGTTGGCGGTGCTGATGCCACGGAGCCGGCGACGTTGCTGGTGCTGCGGGTGCCGACGCCGCGCAGGCGGTGGGTGAGGCGGTCGAGCTCGGGGGTGGCGAAGGCCTTCGCCTTGAGCTCCATGCGGAGGTACTCCCAGCCGTGGTCGGCCGAGCCGCCGCCGATCTTGAACGTGACCTGCGCCGGCGCGCTGGCGGGGCAGCTGCTCGACTTCGCGAACGGGGCGATGCCCGAAGGCCACCCGCTCGGGCTGAAGCCGCACGAGAGGCCCTCGATGCTCGGGGCGCCGCCGAACTGAAACGCGCTGGGGTTGGCCCAGTACGCATCGAGCGCCTCGTTGTAGAAGCGCGCGTGGCGCTCGCCGAGCTGGAGCATCACGCTGCCGAGGTCGCTGGCGACGTAGCGGTCTCCGAGCCCGTTGAGCCGCATGGCGCGCAGCGCTTTCGCGAGGGCGTCGACCCCCATCTGGGTGTGGCCCAGGTCGCGGCCGGTCTCGCTGCCCATGCCCACGAAGTACGCGGGCGGCGTCGAGCCGGTCGCGGCGAAGTGCCAGTACGTCTCGAGTGGCCCGGGCTGGTGGAAGTTGCCGTAGGTCGGGCCGACGTGTCGGTACGGCTGCTTCGGCCACGGCTGACCGAGCACCTCGTGCCACGGCGCCTTGCCGTAATAGAGAATCTCGGGCATCCGGTCGGCGAGCTTGAGCACGATGTCGCTCAGCACCTCGTCGGCGCGTGCGTGACTTGCGGCCTTCATCACCAGGCCCACCCACAGCCGCGACTGCCAGCTCGAGGCACGACCGTTCCACCCGGCGAAGCGCATGCCGAGAATCTCTCCATCGGACTCGGCGAGCACCGGCGTCTGCAGCAGGAACACCCGCCACAGCCAGTCGGCGAACTGCGCCTTCTTCGCCGCAGTGAAGCCGGGGTGCTCCCACAGCAGCTCCGCCGCCTGAATGAAGGCCGGCACCGACCAGCCCGACCACAGCTTGATCTGGTTCTCCCGAATGTCGATGCCGCTGGGCCGGCACGAGGCGACCGCGAAGTTCGCCGACCACGCGTCGAGAATCGTGAGCGCGTGCGTGCCGCAGGCCGCGTCACCGTCGAAGTACCAGCGCAGCGCGCAGCCGTACGCGTTCTGCGCCGTCGTCATGATGAACGAGCCCTCGGCGTCGACCGCCGCCTGGTCGGGCAGCTCGGTCGAGACGAACCGCTTCGGGTCGAAGGTGACGCCGTTGAAGGTGACGGTGCCCGACCAGTTGGGAATCGAGGCGGTGTTCACCTTGAACTGCGAGTCGCCCTTGAGGTCGTCCCAGTAGGCTTTGCGCGGGCCCGACGCGAGCGCCGACTTGATCTGCGCCAGCTCGGACAGCGGAGAGCTCACCACCAGCCGCGCCATCGCGCCGCCCGCGGCTCCTCCTGCAGCGCCGCCTGCGCTTCCACCGGCGCGACCGCCTGCACTGCCGCCAGACTGACCGCCCGCGCTTCCGCCGGCGCGACCGCCGGCACTTCCACCGGACTGGCCGCCCGCGCTGCCGCCGGCGCGACCGCCGGCACTTCCACCGGACTGGCCACCTGCGCTGCCGCCGGCGCGACCGCCGGCACCTCCACCGGACTGGCCGCCCGCGCTGCCGCCGGCGCGACCGCCGGCACTTCCACCGGACTGACCGCCTGCGCTGCCGCCCGCGTCGCCGCCTGACCCACCTGCGCCTCCGCCTGCGGTGCCGCCTCCTCCGCCTCCACCCGCGGTGCCACCGCCTTGTCCGGCGTCATCAGCTCCCACATCGGGGTCGCACGCTCCGAGCACGAGCACCACTGCCGCAATGAGAGCTCCGTGCCGAGCCGCGATCATCGCCAGATTGTTGCGCATCGCTGCACGTTCGTCGCGCGCTCGGCACGGGATGGTGGGGAGAGGGGCCCCCGCTCCGTCAACCGCCGGTTGACAGGTGGCGCGCAAGGTACCGGGTCGAGAGGGGCCGGCTCGTGGGCCGCCACCTTGCAATCGGGGCGTGCTCTCCACCTCGAAAGGTCGCCCGATGCGCCTCCTCGCACCTGCCGTTTGTGTCTGCACGCTCCTCGTCGCCGGGTGCTACCCGCCGGAAGATGACCCGACCGGCACGGGTGGCGGCAGCTCCGGCACCGCGGGCGGCGGCAACACTGCGGGCGGTACTGCGGGCGGAAACACTGCGGGCGGAAACACTGCAGGCGGCAACACAGCGGGCGGCAACACGGCAGGCGGCAACACGGCAGGCGGCAACACGGCAGGCGGCAACACAGCGGGCGGCAACACGGCAGGCGGCAACACGGCAGGCGGCAACACGGCAGGCGGCAACGCGGGCGGCAACACAGCGGGCGGCCGGGCCGGCGGCAGCGCAGGGGGCCGGGCCGGTGGCAGCGGGGGCGGAGGCACTCCCGCCGACACGCAGGCGCCGACGGTACCGAACGCGGTGGCGGCGCGCGCTCTCTCGAGCAACAGCATCGCGGTGACGTGGTCGGCGTCGACGGACAACGTCGGCGTCACCGGCTACCGCATCTTCCGCGGCACGATGCAGGTGGGCTCGACGCTCGGCAACCAGCTCGCCTTCACCGACCCGGGGCTGACCGCCTCGACCCAGTACGGCTACACGGTGCGGGCGATCGACGCGGCGAACAACCAGAGCGCTGCCTCGGCGCAAGCGGTCGCGACCACGTGCGGAGCCGCGGGCTGCATGGTGCCGCCGATGATGTGCCCGGTCTCGACGCCGAACGTCGCGGGCGGGCCCGACCCGTGGGGCGGCTGCTGGCCGTCAGACCACACCACCGGCGTTCCCCCGGGCACGGTGCTCACGCCGTACACGGGCTCGTGCACCATCACCGTCAACGACACGGTCATCGACTCCAAGACGATCAACTGCCGCCTCAACATCCGCGCGCTGCGGGTGAAAATCTTGAACTCGAAGATCAACGGCAACGTGTGGATCGACGACCCCGCTCAGCCCTACTCGTTCACCATCAGCGACAGCGAAATCGACGCGGGCACGACGATGTCGTCGATCAACGACGGCGTCTCGGCGATCGGCAAGAGCCACTTCGTCGCCACGCGGGTGAATACGCACGGCGGCATTCGCGGCATCTGGTGCGAGTACGACTGCACGGTCGAAGACTCCTACGTGCACGGCCAGGCGGTGCCTCTGGGTGGCGCAGCGCACGAATCGGGCATCCGCATGGGCGACGGCTCGAAGCTGCGCCACAACGCCATCGTCTGCGATGCGCCTGACGTGGCGCCAGACGGCGGCTGCTCGGCCGACCTCACCGGCTACGGCGACTTCGCGCCGATTCGCAACAACCGCATCGAGAAGAACCTCTTCCTCGCCACCAGCGGAGGCGTCTGCGCGTACGGCGGGTCGAGCGGCGCCAACGGCGCCAAGCCCTTCGGGAACCAGGCCGAGAACATCGTGTTCATCGACAACGTCTTCCAGAAGCGCAGCATGGTGCAGTCGAGCGGCAAGTGCGGCTACTACTTCCCCGTCACCGACTTCGACGGCAACCGGCCTGGAAACCAGTGGGTGAACAACAAGTGGGATGACGGCACGACCCTCCTGCCGTAGCGGCTTCGCCGGGGGCGAACACGGTCGCGTAATCAGCCCGAGCCTCTGCACCGCTGTGTTAACTGACCGCATGCGCAACCTCGTCGCGGTGGTCGCAGTCGCCATTCTCGGCAGCACTTGCGGTGCCGCTCGCATCTGCAACCCGGGCGATACGCGCGCGTGCGTCGGCCGCGCTCAGTGCTCCGGCGGCCAGGTGTGCCTCGCCGACGGCAGCGGCTTCGGAGACTGCGACTGCGGAGGGAGCGGCGGCGGTACTGCGGGAGGCACAGCGGGCGGCAGCGCGGGCGGCACTGCGGGCGGCACTGCGGGCGGCACTGCGGGCGGCACTGCGGGCGGTGCGGGAGGCGCAGCCGGCGGCGCAGCCGGCGGCGCTGCAGGCGGCACACCGACGGCGACGCCGACGCATCACGGCACCGTCTCCATTCTCGATCTCAAGGGCCTCAACGGCGACGGCGTTCTGATTTCCCACGAAGGGCGCATCGACGTGCGCTTCGAGCCGGTGCCGGCGCCGTTCGCTGCCTGCACGGGAATGGGCAGCGCCCCGTGCCAGCTCGGCTTGCCTGAGGTCGACACCTGCGTCACCGTCATCGCCGCGCTCTCTTCGCCGCCCACGCCGACGGTCGACGTCGGGACCCTCTTCCTCTCGCGGGCGCCCGACTCCACCCCGCAAGACGGAGGGAACAACCTCGGAGACAACAACACGGTCACCTCGATTCCACCCTGCAGGGTCGAGGCCGGCCGGTACGAGTGCGTGGCGATGCGGGGCGACGGGGGCACCCTCACGCCGTCGGGAGGCGGCGTGGGAGTGTTGACGGGGTACCAGGTCACCTCGGGCAGTGCGGCCTCGACGCAGCCGGGCTTCGCGGTGGTCACGACGACCGACGCCGGCGTGCTCATGGCGTTCCCGGTCTTGCAGGTGACGGGCAGTTCGCTGACCCTCTTGACGGCAACGCTCCCGGTCGTTGTGCCGCTGAGCAACTTCAAGGTCGTCGCAGGTCAGGTGGCGGTGCCCGCAGCGGCCTCGCCCCCGGGGTTGGTGAGCCAGAACGATGTGGTGCTCGTCACCTATTCCGGCGGAGCGCTGCCTGACGGCGGCTCGTTCTCGGCGCAGGCGACGCGCAGCGTGCCGGTCGCAGACATCTTCGACCTGACGGCGCCGTCGGCAGCCTTCTTGAAGACCCTCGACACCCGAAGCGAGGTCGCTGCGCTCACCGGGGCCGTGACGCTCGGCTGCAGCGATTGCGGGCCCACTGGCCTGCAGGGCTCTTCGGGCACCGAGCTGGTGCTCGAGCTGACGACCGCCACCGAGCGCGTCACGACCACCTGCCTCAACCTGGCCCACGCCACGACGGTGACCGTGCCCGCCGCCCACCTCGCGTACTTCGCTGCGCGCGCGTCGGGGTTCACGTCGATGCGCGCGACGCTCACGCGCCCCTACGTGGTCGTCGATGCGCCGCCCCTGCCGGCCCAGCCCGTTCGGTTCAGCGTCGGCCACGGCTACACGGTCAGCTTCCGCGGCACCGAGATTCTGCCGTAGCGCTCGACCGTCGGCGCCCCTTCGCCGATTCGCGTTCGGTAACGGCTGACGACGCTCCTCGCGCCTGCCGCTTGCACAGCACTCCTCACCCGATTTGACGGGGGAGGAGTTCTCGATGACTAGGGCGGCGTGGTGGGGCGGTTTGGTGCTGGCGGTCGCGACGGGGTGTGGCGGAGCGGAGGTGAAGCTGGGCCAGAACATCGGGCTCTCGCCACTGAAGGGTTACACGCGCTCGACGCTCGACACCTCGGCGTGTGGAACCGGTGACTGCCGCATCTCGTTCGCGCGGGACGTCGAGATCTCCACCCGGCACGAGACCGACGGGCTGGCCGACTACATCAAGGCCATCGACCTCGAGTTCAAGGGCCTCAGCTTCGAGGACGACGACCTCGAGCAGCCGCTCTCGTTCGAGACCCAGGTGCGCGAGGCGACGGTCAACGTGGGCGAGGGCGTCGACCTCTCCAAGGCGCAGCTGATGGCCATGCCCCAGACCGTGCGGCTGATCGGCCCCGCGCTCGAGCCGATTCGCGCCGACATTCTCGCGCACAACCCGGCCAAGCTGACCGTGAAGGCCGAGCTGGTGGTGTCGCAGCCGATTCCCCGCCACCTGCTGGTGCGCTACTGGGTGCAGCCGGTGCTGGTCATCGGGCCGCAGTGAGCAGCCCGCCCGCGAACAGGGCGTCGATCACCTCGCGCACCTCGGGCAGCGTCTTGCGCAGGCGGCCCTCGACGTCGCCTACCGTCGCGGCCTTCTCGAACGCGCCCAGCACCTGAAGCAGCGCCGCCGCCTCGGGCCCGGTCTGCACGTCGTCGTCGCGCCACTTGAGCTCTGGCGCGCAGGCGAGACCCGGGCCGTCGGCCGAGCGCAGCACCGTCACCTGCGCCGCGGCGTGCTTCGACGGAGCGCGGTGCGAGCCCACCCACTCGCTCAAGGTGGTGGTCGAGCGCGACACCACGCCGCTCACCAGCCGCGTGCGCGGCAAAAGCTCGACCGGGCTCTTCTGCACCGCCTCGTGCACCCGCTCGAACTGCGCCTGCACCTGCACCTCGAGCTTCGGGTCGGCGAACCGAATCATCGGGAACTCGCCCTCGCTGATGTTCCCGCGCTTCTGGAACCACTTCACGAAGCCGGCGTAGTCGGTGGCGTCGGCGACCATGTCGAAGCGGTCGGGGTGGCGCGTCACCAGCGCGCCGGGCTGACACTCGAGCCGCTGCGAGCCTACGTCACAGCCCCGCTCGAGCAGCTGCTCGACCAGCGGCAGCTCTTCAGCCAGGCACGCCGCGCTGGTGTGGGGCAGCCCGGCGATGCCGCAGACCTCGAGCTTCAGGTTCGGGTGCGCGCGGCACAGCTCGACCGCCCGCATCAGCTCGGCGTCGGTGGGGCAGGGCTTGAGCAGCCCGCGTTGAATCAGCTCGGCCCGCTGGGTCTGCGAGAAGCACCCCACGTCGAGCACCAGGTACACGCGCGCGAACTTCTGGGCCAACGCCTCGATGAGCGACGGTGGCGGCACGCCCCAGAGGAAATAGGTGGTGGCGTGCCGCGAGAGGTCGATGCCCTCCCACGTGCGCGAGAGGAACTCGGCGCTGCCGCCCGCGAAGTCGTAGCGCAGCTGCCAGGCGCGGTGGGCGATCTCCTGGTGGTCCTGCCGCACGCTCTTCGCCGGCCGCAAGAACGAGGTCGGCCGCCCGAACGAGGCCTGCTCCATGCCGCGGGTGCCTCCGCAGTACACGCAGTTCTCGCTGCACCCCTTGCCCGGCTGCACCCAGCCCGAGAACGACGCGCGGTCGACGCCGCTCAAGAAGATGTCGTCGAAGTGCGAGTAGAAGACCTCGTCGCTCGCCACGCTCTGCACGTACTGCAGCGGCGCCGCCGGCTGCCCACGCGTCACCCGGTTCGGCACCTCGGCGTCGCCGCGGGCGATGCCGAGCAGCGGCACTTCACCATCGCCCAGCACCACGTCGTCGACGTGCGCCTCGGCAGAAAGCTCGCGCCAGTAATACGAGGCGCTGTTGCCCCCGACCACCACCCGAATCGACGGGTCGATGGCCTTCACCACCCGCGCCAGCATCAGCCCGCGCGACAGGTGGTTGAACCACTTGAGCGAGATGCCCACGACCTGCGGCCGCACCCGCTTCAGCAGCCCCTCGAGCGAGCGGCGCACCTTCGCCTCGGTGTCGTCGGCGTCGTAGAGGCGCACGTACGCCTCGACCCCGTTTCGGCGCAGAAAGCCCGCGAGGTAGAGAATGCCGCAGGTCGCTTCTTGCCGGCCGGCGCCGACGAGCAACACCCGGCTCATTTGCGGCTCAACAGCGCCACCGTCGAGCGCAGCAGCTTCTGCGCCGCGGGGCTGAACCACGAGTCGAGCCAGGCCTCGCGGTCGGCCTGGCCGTTCTTCTCGACCGAGGCCAGCACCGGCCGCAGCAGCGCCTGCTTCATCTGCGCGAACGCCAGCGGTGAGCGCCCCAACAGCCGCGCCTTCTGCAGGCACTTCTCGTCGAGCTCGGCGGTGGGCACCACCTGGTCGAGCAGCCCCAGCTCTTGCGCCGCCTGCACGCTGAACAGCCGGCCCTCGTAGGCGATGGGCAGAATCGCGCTGGGCGAGACGCGCGCGCGCAGCGGCTCGATGACCAGCGAGGGCAGCCCGATGCCCAGCTGGCTCTCGTTGAGACCGATGTTGGCGGGCCCGTCGGCGGCGATGCGCACGTCGCACATCAGCGCGAGCACGCAGCCCCCGGCGATGGCGTGGCCGTTGATCGCCGCCACCACCGGCTTGGGGCAGGCGAGCACCCGCTGCATCGAGCGCTCGAAGCTGGTGATGAAGTCGCGCATCTCGTTGCGGTCGAGGTTGATGAGGTCGGGCAGGGCGAGGCCCGCGCTGAAGGCCTTGCCGGTGCCGGTGAGCACCACCGCCGCCGCGTCGCCGCGCGCGATTTCGGCGAACGTCGCCTCGAGCTCGGTCAGCAGCCCCACCGACATGGCGTTGGCCCGCCCACCGTTCAGCTGCACCACCACGATGTCGTCGACGCGTCGAAGCTCGATTCGCTGGCTCACGCAGGCGAACCTACACGAGCCCCCGTCAGCAGGTCGCCACCGCTTCACGAGGTCATCGCGCACCCGGCACGCCGCCACCGGCCTACAGACTGACGCGCCCGCCAAGTGCCGGGCGCCGCAAGGGTGACGCGCGTCAGAACCGTGGCGCGGGTACGGGCCTTCGCCTTGCACAACGGGTCGTGCGTGACGCGCACCAGCCCCATCTCAGCCGAAGCAGTCATGGCGGCCGCCGTGCTCGGGGTGCTGGCCATTCTGGTGGTGCCGCTGCCGCCGCCGGTGCTCGACGCGATGCTGGCGCTCTCCATCGCGCTGTCGGTGTTGATGCTCCTGGTCGCGCTGGGGCTCAAGTCGGCGCAAGACTTCTCGGTCTTCCCCTCGCTGCTGCTGGTCACCACGCTCTTCCGGCTGGCGCTCAACGTCGCCACCACCCGCCTGGTGCTGCTCAAGGGCGGCGAGGGCCCGCAGGCGGCCGGTCACGTCATCGAGGCCTTCGGGCGCTTCGCGGTGGGCGGCAGCCTCATCGTCGGCGGCGTCGTCTTCCTCATTCTGCTGGTCGTCAACTTCACCGTCATCACCAAGGGCTCGGGCCGCATCTCCGAGGTCGCCGCCCGCTTCACGTTGGACGCGTTGCCCGGCAAGCAGATGGCCATCGACGCCGACCTGGCGGCGGGCATCATCACCGACAGCGACGCCAAGGCCCGCCGCAAGTCGCTCGAGGCCGAGACCGAGTTCTTCGGAGCGATGGACGGCGCCAGCAAGTTCGTGCGCGGCGACGCGGTGGCCGGCCTGTTCATCACCGCCATCAACATCGTGGGCGGCTTTCTCGCCGGCGTGGTGCGCGACGGCAACTCGCTGGCGCAGGCGGCCGAGAACTACACCCTGCTGACGGTCGGCGACGGCCTGGTGTCGCAGATGCCGGCGCTGCTCGTCTCGACCGCCGCCGGCGTGCTGGTGACCCGCGCCGCGGGCGCCGACCTCGGCAGCCAGGTGGGCGGCCAGCTGGTGAAGTCGCCGCGCGCGCTGCGCTACTCGTCGGCGGTGCTGGCGGCGATGGCCTTCGTGCCCGGGCTGCCGGCGATTCCCTTCCTCGGTATCGCGGGCGTGGCCTACGCGCTCTCTCGCCGGGCCGAGGCCGCCGAGAAGGCGCCGCAGCTCAAGTCGAACGCCGACGCGCCGAAGAAGGGCGACAAGGCCGAGCGCCCGCAAGACCTGCTGCAGCTCGACGCGCTCAGCCTCGAGGTCGGCTACGCGCTGCTGCCGCTCATCGACCCCGACAAGGGCGGCGAGGTGCCCGGCCGCATCACCGCGCTGCGCAAGCAGGTGGCGAAAGACATGGGCATCGTGCTGCCCGCGCTGCACCTCTGCGACAACCTGCGCCTCGACGCGAACGAGTACCGCATGGTGCTGCGCGGCGTCGAGCTGGCGCGCGGCAAGGCGTGGGCCGACCGCCTGCTCTGCCTCGACCCGGGCGGTGGGGCTCCCGCCATCGACGGCATCGCCGCCACCGACCCCGCCTTCGGCCTGCCCGCCGTGTGGATCGAGCAGACCCAGCGCGGCGAGGCCGAGTCGCGCGGCTTCACCGTCGTCGACTGCGCGTCGGCGGTCACCACCCACGTCTCCGAGCTGGTGCGCAAGAGCGCGCACGAGCTGGTCGGCCGTCAGGAGATTCAAGAGCTGCTCGGCCTGGTCGCGAAAGAGGCCCCCAAGCTGGTGGAAGACACCATTCCCGGCATCGTGGGCCTGGGCGACCTGGTGCGGGTGGTGAAGGGCCTGCTGCGCGAGGGCCTCAGCGTGCGCGACCTGCGCACCGTGCTCGAGGCGGTCGCCGATGCGGCCCCCAAGAGCAAAGACACCTCTTTCCTCGTCGAGCAGGTGCGCAAGCGCTTCGCGCGTCAAATCACCTCGCGCCTGTCGGTGGCGGGCACGGTCAAGGCCGTGACGCTGGACCGCAAGAGCGAAGACCTGCTGCGGGGCACGCTCGGTCAGAGCGATGGCGAGGCGGTGCTCGCGCCCGACGTCGAAGTGGCGCGCCGCCTCATCACCGGCCTCGAGCACCACATCGCCGCGCTGCTCTCGGCTGGCCGCCCCGGCGTGGTGGTCGCTCCGCCCGAGCTGCGCCGGCCGCTCTTCGATTTCGCGTCGCGCTTCATCGGTGACGTCGTCGTGGTGTCGGCACGCGAGCTGCTTCCCGGTACCACTCTCGAACCCGCTGGCCAGGTGCAACTGACATGATCCTTCGACTCCGCATTTCAGGCTCCGCTCAACAGGTAGCGTCATGAGCGCGATGATTCGGACCTTCAGAGCGCCCGACGCGCGCGAGGCCCTCGAGGCCATCAAGCTGGCGCTGGGCCCCGACGCGGTGATTCTGGGCACCCGCGAGGTCAAGGGCGGCCTGTTCCGCAAGAACGAGGTCGAGGTGACCGCCGCGCTGCCCCACGCCGCCGAGGTGACCGGCAAGGCCGCCGCCGCCGCCGCGCGCTACGCCGCCCCCGCCAAGGCGACCGCGCAAGAGACCGAGGCGGCCGAGGCCGCCGAGCGCCGCGAAGAGTTTCACGCCGCGCTGCGTGAAGAGCTGCGCAAAGACTTCGTCGCCCCGCCGCGCGCCGAGACCCGCGCCGAGCCGCCCGGCCTGCAGCCCTCGGCCAGCGTGCGCGACGAGCTGGCCAAGCTGCGCGCCGAGCTGCAGACCATGAAGTCGGCCCCGGCCCTGCCCAGCGCGGCCGAGGCGCTGCTCAAGCACCTGCTCAACCGCGGCATGGAAGAAGAGCTGGCCCGCGACGCCATCACCCAGGCGGTCGAGCGCGCCGAGCAGCAGACCGCGCCGCAGCTGATGGCGGCGCTGCGCGAGGTGTTGGCCGAGCGGGTGCTCGCCGGCCGCGCGCCGTGGCTGGCCGACCGCCGCCGCATCATCGGCCTCATCGGCCCCACCGGCGTGGGCAAGACCACCACCCTGGCCAAGCTGGCCGCCCACGCCGTGAAGGACGGGCAGAAGGTCGCGCTGATCACCGTCGACACCTTCCGCGTCGGCGCCTCCGAGCAGCTCGGCCACTACGGCAGCATCATGCAGGTGCCCAGCTTCGTGGCCCGCAACCGCAACGAGCTCGAGCAGATCGTCTCGCAGTGCAGCCGGGTCGACCTGATTCTCATCGACACCGCCGGCTCACCCGACCCCAAGGCGGTGCAGAAGCAGGCCGAGCTGGTGCGCAGCATCTCGGGCGCGCAGCTGCACCTGGTGGTGAGCGTGGCGGCCGGCCCGCGCGATCTCGCCGCGGTGGTCGAGAAGTACCGCCACCTCGCCCCCGAGCGGCTGATTCTCACCAAGCTCGACGAGGCCGCGTGCCCCGCCGCGTTTCTCTCGGCGTCGTTTCGGCTCTCGCGGCCGATCGTCGCCGTCACCGACGGGCAGCGGGTGCCCGAAGACATTCGCTCACCGAGCACTCCCGAGCTCGTCGAGCTGCTCATCGGCGCTCAGCCGGTGACGCGCAACCCCTGACAGGAGATTCACACATGGACCAGGCAATCGGACTGCGAGAGATGATGGGCAACCGGAAGCGGCCGCTGCGCGTGATCGGCGTGGCCAGCGGCAAGGGCGGAGTCGGCAAGTCGAACATCTCGGCGAACCTGGCGGTGCTGGCGGCGAAGGCCGGCATGCGCACGCTGGTCATCGACGCCGACCTGGGTCTCGCCAACGTCGAGGTGCTCTACGGCATGAAGCCGCAGTACCACCTGGGGCACGTCCTCGAGTGGGGCATGCCGATTCAAGAGGTCATCGCCACCGGCCCTGAAGGCGTGAAGGTGCTGCCCGCCGGCAGCGGCGTGCAGTCGCTCACCCGCCTCGACGACGCGCAGAAGCTGAAGCTGGTCACCGCGCTCGAGCAGCTCGACGACTCGGTCGACCTGGTGCTGGTCGATACCGGCGCGGGCATCGGCGACAACGTGGTGTTCTTCATCGGCGCGACGCAAGAGGCGCTGCTGGTGGTGAACCCCGAGCCCACCTCGCTCACCGACGCCTACGCGATGGTGAAGGTGCTCTCGCTGCAGGCCGGCACGCGCTTCTTCAACGTCATCGTCAACTGCTCGCCCAACGACGGGCAGGCGAAAGACATCTTCCAGAAGCTGTCGAACGTGGCCGCGCGCTTCCTCGACGTGAAGCTGCGCTACCTGGGCTGGGTGCCGCGCGACGAGAACGTGCACCGCGCGGTGATGGCGCAGTCGCCCATCGTCTGCTCCTTCCCCAACTCGCCGGCCAGCCGCGCGCTCAACGCCACCGCGCACGCGCTGTTCAGCGAGCCCCCGCCGTTCAACCTCGACGGCGGCATGAAGCTGCTCTGGAGCCGCCTGTTCAAAGACTCGAACGCGCAGTCTGCCGCGCCGGCCGCCGCGCCCGCGCAGGTCACGGGGTGAGCCCAGCGTGCACCGCTCGTCATCTGCATACCTGAGCGCGGGCCGCGACGACGAGTCGTCGCTGGTGGTGAAGTACCGCTCGCTCATCGACCGCGTCACCCGGCGGGTCGCCGCGCGCACCGGTGGCGCGGTGAGCGCCGACGAGCTGTTCTCTGCCGGCGCGCTGGGCCTCATCGCCGCCGCGCAGCGCTTCGACCCCGCGCGCGACGTCAGCTTCGAGACCTTCGTCGAGTACCGCATTCGCGGCGCGGTGCTCGACGAGCTGCGCGCGATGGACCCGCTGCCCCGCCGCCTGCGCGCCGACACCGACAAGGTGAAGAAGGCCAGGGTGAAGCTCGAGCACGAGCTCGGCCGCGAGGTGACCACCGAAGAGCTGGCGGTCGCCACCGGCAAGTCGATCGACGACGTGGCCTCGCTGCAGCAGGTGGCCACCCCGACCGAGCCGCTCACCGAGCTGATGACCCGCACCCTCGAGGCCGAAGGGGCCGGGGCCGAAGACACGCTGCAGAGGAAGCAGCTGGTGCAGCAGCTCAGCGCCGAGGTCGGCAAGCTGAGCCAGCGGCAGCAGATGGTGCTGCAGATGCACTACGTCGAGGGGCTCACGTACCGCGAGATCGGCTCGGTGCTCGAGGTGAGCGAGGTGCGCATCTGCCAGATTCACAAAGAGGCGCTGCTGTCGTTGCGGTCGTCACTCAAGGAGGCAGCGTGAGCTCGAACCCCATCGTGGTGGGCGTCGGCGGCGGCAAGGGCGGAGTGGGCAAGAGCATGGTCGCGGCGAACCTGGCCATCGCGCTGGCGCAGGCGGGCCGGCAGACGGTGCTGGTCGACGCCGACCTGGGGTCACCGAACCTGCACTCGCTGCTCGGCATCGAGAAGGTGAAGCTGACCGTCGAGTCGCTGCTCAACCACGAGATCGACCAGCTCGACCTCGCGCGCATGCCCACCCAGGTCGCGAACCTGAGCCTGGTGGCAGGCTCGGCGGCGGCGCCGGGCAGCGCCAACATCCCCCACACGCAGAAGCAGAAGCTGATGCGGCACATCGCCGGGCTCGACGCCCAGGTGGTGGTGGTCGACGTCGGCGCCGGCACCAGCTTCAACACCCTCGACCTGTTCAACGTGGCCGACGTGCGGGTGGTGGTGACCACGCCCCAGCTCACCGCGCTGCAGAACGCCTACGGCTTCGCCAAGAGCGCGGTGTACCGCGAGCTCAGGTCGCTGGCGCAGAACAAGGAGCAGGCCGAGCTGATGGAGGACCCGCGCCTGTCGATGGAGACCGCCAAGCTGCAGCAGCTGGTCGCCCACGTGCGGGCCCGGCAGCCCTTCTTCGCCGCCGCGCTGCGCGAGGCGCTCGACGCGCGGCAGCTCTACGTCATCGGCAACTGCGTGCTCGAAGAGAAAGACGCCAACGTCTTTCACGCCTTCGTGCGCATGGTGCGCGACTTTCTCTCGGTCGAGTGCGAGGTGCTGGGCCAGCTGCGCTCGTCGCGCCGCGCCCACGACTCGGTGAACCGCCGCCGGCCGCTGATGATCGACGAGAAAGACACCGACTTCGCGCTGGTCTTTCGCCGCATCTGCGACCGCATTCTCACCCTCGACGCCAAGGCGATTCGCCTCGCCCGCCGCCGCGCCGAAGAGCGCGCCGCGCAGGCCCCGCTCGAGCCCGCCGCGCCCGCGCCGCTGCCGGCCGACCTCGACGCCTACAGCCGCACCGCCGCCCGCCGCGAGACCGGGCTGATGGCCAGCCTCGATGGCAAGAGCGTCATCGTGCAAGACGTCACCGAGTCGGGCGCGCTCATCACCTCGGACGAGAAGCTGACCGTGGGTGCGCGTCACACCCTCACGCTCTCCGATGGCCGTACCCACCCCATCGAGATTCGGGCCGCGCGCGAGGGCAACGTCTACAGCTCGATGTTCGTCGAGCCGGCGCGAAAGGCCGCGGGTCAATGAGCACCGACTCCAGGTCAGAACTGACCCCGAACTCACTCTCCAACCCCGCCAACGCATTGGCGGGTCGCTGGAGCCCCCTTGCAAAGGAAGCTGCCCATGACCGCGCTCGAGAAGATCGAGAAGATCGAAAAGACCGACTCCACTCCCGCTCCCACGCCGGCGCCCGCCAGGCCCAAGCTGCTGGTGATCGACGACGAAGTCTCGCTGGGCCAGTCGCTGTCGCGGGTGTTCACCCGCCGCGGCTACGAGGTCATCGTCGAGAGCGAGCCGCTCGAGGGGGTGATCGCCGCCCAGCAGCACCACCCCGACGTGGTGCTGCTCGACCTGCGCCTGCCGAACGTGAGCGGCGTCGACGTGCTGAAAGACCTCAAGTCGCGCACCCCCGACCTGCAGGTGGTCATGATGACCGGCGACGCCGACGTCTCGAGCGCGCTGGCCTCGATTCGCAACGGCGCCTACGACTACCTGCTCAAGCCGTTCGACGACGTGAACGGGGTGGTCAACGTGGTGCGCAAGGCCTGGGAGCACAAGCAGGTCATCGACCGCAACCGCCAGCTCGAGCAGCTGGTCTCGGGCCGCGCGCCCGAGGTCGGCTTCATCGGCGACAGCCCGCGCATGCGGAGATCGCCGCGCTGGTGCAGCGCGTCGGCCCCTCGAAGTCGACGGTGCTGGTGCAGGGCGAGAGCGGCACCGGCAAAGAGCTGGTGGCGCGCGCCATTCACAACTCGAGCGAGCGGCGCACCAAGCCGTTCGTGGCCGTCAACTGCGCGGCGATGACCGAGACCCTGCTCGAGAGCGAGCTGTTCGGCCACGTGCGCGGCGCGTTCACCGGTGCGCAGGCGACCAAGCGCGGCCTGTTCGAAGCGGCCACCGGGGGCACCCTGTTCCTCGACGAGATCGGCGACATGCCGATGTCGACCCAGGTTCACCTCTTGCGCGCGCTGCAGGTCGGCGAGGTGCGCCCGGTCGGCTCGACCGACACCATCAAGGTCGACGTGCGGGTGGTGGCGGCGACCAACGTCGACCTGCGCCTGGCCATCACCGAGGGCCGCTTCCGCGAAGACCTCTTCTACCGGCTCAACGTCATCAACCTGGTGGTGCCGCCGCTGCGCGACCGCCCCAGCGACATTCCCCCGCTCGCGTACCACTTCTTGCGGGCCTCGGCCGGCCGCGCCGGCAAGCGCGTCGACCGCATCGACAGCCGCGCGCTCACCGCGCTGGTGTCGTGCCGCTGGCCGGGCAACGTGCGCGAGCTCGAGAACACCATCGAGCGCGCGGTGGTGCTGGCGCACGGCTCGGAGATCACCATCGACGACCTGCCCACCCACGTGCAGAGCGCGCTGGGCGGCGCCGAGAGCGACGCGATGACCCTCTCGGGCATGCCCTACGTGCAGGCGAAGCGGCTCGCGCTGGGCGCGTTCAACCGCAGCTACTTGAAGGGCCTGCTGGCCAAGTCGAACGGCAACGTCACCGCCGCCGCGAACATGGCCGGGCTCGACCGCTCGAACTTCCGCCGGCTGCTCAAGCAGTTCTCGGTGCAGCCCAAGCGCAACGGCGCGCAGCCCGAGGCGCCCGCCCAGCACGACCAGCTTCACGACGACCCGGACGACGAGCTCGACGTCGCCTGATCCGGGGTCGCTCTGACCCGGGGGCCGATTGTGACACCCGGCGCCGACCACGAAATCGCAGAGATGACCCAGGCCGCAGACTTGCTCAAGGACACCAGCATGGCAGCAAAGAACTTGAGGCTGGTCGAAGGCACCATCGAGCTCGACGCGCCGGAGCAGGGCCTGCAGCAAGCGCTCGACGAGATCGCCGCCGACCTGCACCTGGTGGGTCAGGTTCGACGCGACGTGAAGAGCTGGGCGCTGATCGGCGCCGCCGCCAGCAGCGCCGCCTCGATCGTCGTCATCACTGCCCTGTTCATGTTCTTCATGCCTTCGGCTCCGCCGCCGGCGATCGTGATCAACCCCGCGCCGGTCGCGGTCGTGGTCACGCCGCCGCCGGCCGCGGTGGTCGAGGCCGCGGTGCCCGCCGCGAGCCCCGCCCCGGTGGCGCGCCGCGAAGAGCTGCCCGCGCTGAGCGCCTCGGCCGAAGGGGTGCGCCGCGCGCTGAGCGCGCTGTGGGCGAGCCGGCCCAAGACGGCGCTCCGCGAGGCCGACGCGGTGCTGGCCGCCGAGCCCCGAGACGTCGACGCGCTGGCCGCCCGCGCGCTGGCGCTCTACGACCTGCACCGAGATCGCGCCGCCCGCGCCTCGGTGAAGCAGGCGCTCAAGCTCGACCCCAAGCACCCGCTCGCCAACGTGCTGCGCGGCATCATGGCGCAGGCCGACCACGACATCGCCTCGGCGCTGGCCCACTACGAGAAGTACCTGCGGCAGCACCCCACCGGCGCGCTCGCCGATGAGCTGGTCGCCGTGCGTCAGAACATCGAACCCGCGAAGCACGAAGAGAAAGGCAAGCCATGACCACCGACACCACCCACAAGCAGGCCGCCCGACGCATTCTGGTCGTCGACGACGAAGAGGGTGTGACGTCGGCGCTGCGCCGGTCGCTGCGGCGCGAGGGCTACGAGATCGCCACCTCGAACGACCCCAAAGAGGCGCTGGTGCGGCTCAAGACCGAGACCTTCGACCTGCTCATCTCTGACCACCTGATGCCGGGCATGACCGGCACCGAGTTCACCAAGATCTGCCGCGACCGCTACCCCGACATGATGCGGCTGATGCTCACCGGCCAGCCCGAGACCCAGATGGTCATCAAGGCCATCAACGAGGGCGAGGTGTACCGCTTCGTCACCAAGCCGTGGGACGACCTCGAGCTCAAGGTCACGCTGTGGATGGCGTTCGAGCAGCTCGACCTGGTGCGTGAGAATCGCCGCCTGCTCACCCTGGTGCGCCGCCAGCAGGGGCTGATCGACAAGCTCGAGCGCGACAACCCCGGCATCACCACCGTGATGCGCGACGAGACCGGTGCGATTTTGATCGACGCGACCTGAGGGCACCCGTGACGGCCACCCTCGATCAGCGCCTGCGCTTCGCAGCGACGCTCGCTGCGGAGATGGGTCTGCCCGGCGTCAAACGCGTGGCCGCCGACGGCGTGAGCGAGCTGCTCGAGGCCGATGGCGCGACGGTGTTCGTGTACGACCCGCATCGCCGCAAGCTGATGTTCGAAGCGGTGAGCGGCAGCGCCAGCGTGGCGCTCAAAGAGTGCGAGCTCGACGAGGGCGAGGGCATCGCCGGCCGCGTGGCCGCGACCCGGGTGAGCCTCTTGCGGGCCGACGCCCGCGACTGCCACCTCATCGACCGCTCGTTCGACGTGCGCTCGGGCTTTCAGACCTCGTCGCTGGTGGCGGTGCCGCTGGTGGTGGCCGAAGAGCTGGTGGGCGTGCTCGAAGCGGTGCGCGGGCCCACCCGGCCGGCCTTCACCGAGGCCGACCTGGCCCTGCTCGAAGAGCTCGGCCCCTTCGTGGGCGCGGCGGTGCAGCACGCCCGCCTGCACGCCCTGCAGAAGCGCAGCAACAGCGAGCTCGAGCGGCGCGTCGCCGAGCGCACCTCGCAGATCGCCCGCGCCAAGGAAGAGTGGGAGCGCACCTTCGACGCGATTCGCGACCCCATCTCGCTGCAAGAGGGCTACGTCATCAAGCGCGCCAACCTCGAGTACGCGCGCCGCGCCGGCATGCGCATTCAAGACATCGTGGGCAAGAAGTGCCACGAGGTGCTGGCCGGGCGCAAAGAGCCGTGCGTGGGCTGCCCGCTGCAGTCGACGCAGATGCGCGCCGCCTAGATACCGGTCAAGGGCCACCGCCTGCAGGCGAGCGCCTTTCCCATGCAGTTCCAGAACAAGGCGTGGAGCGCGGTGCTCAGCTACCGCGACGTCACCGAGCAGCGAAACCTGGAAGAGCGGCTCAAAGAGACCGAGCGGCTGGTGAGCATCGGCCAGCTGGCGAGCGGCGCGGCGCACGAGATCAACAACCCGCTGGCGTTCTTGATGTCGAACGTGGTGACGCTGCGTGACGAGGTCTCGGACACGCAAGAGGCGATCGCCAAGGCGCGCAGCAAGGAAGACGCGGCCGAGTGGGTCGAGATGCTCGACGACACGCTCGACGGCGCGCGCCGCATCGCCGACATCGTCAAGCACCTGCAGGTGCTGGCCACCCCGGGGCTCACCACGCGCGAGCGGGTGCAGATCAACGACACCGTCAATCGCGCGGTGGCCGCGGTGGTGGGCCAGCAGCACCGCGTCACGCTCGACCTGCAGTCGACCATCACCATGGAGACCGCGCCGGCGCGCCTGCAGCAGGCGTTCGAGCACGTGGTGCGCAACGCCCGCCAGGCGGTCGAAGACGAGACCCACATCTCGATCACCACCCGCGACGAAGACGACGAGGTGGTGATTCGCGTCGAAGACAAGGGCGTGGGCATACCCGACGACGTGCTCCCGCACGTGTTCGAGCCCTTCTTCACCACCCGCAGCGTCGGCAAAGGCACCGGCCTGGGCCTCACCGCCACCTGGGGCATCGTGCAGCAGCTCGGGGGGCGGGTCAGCATCGCCTCGACCGCCGGCGCCGGCACCACCCTCGAGATTCGCCTGCCCGTGGTCAGCCCGCTGTCGCCGGTGACCCAGCCCAAGGTCGGTCGCTATGCGACCCGCGGCGAAGCGGCGTAAGGGCTGCAGTCTTGGTTGCGTGGCTTCGTGGAGTTCGAGCGCCCAGGTGCGCCGGGCGCTGACACGGCCGTCCACGTCCACGTCCACGTCCACGTCCACGAAACTGCACTGAACGGTCTCGTTCACGCGTTCGTGTCGCGAGCCGCGGTGCCCCCAGTGCACAAAAAGCGCAACGCGTGCTGCGTCATCGCGAGTGGGAGCAGTTCTTCGTGGACGTGGACGTGGACGTGGACGTGGTCGGCTGTTTCAGCGCCGGCACCGCCACCCACGTTCCGGGGGTGCAACTGACTCACTGCAGCCGCTGACCCCCCTCACTGCGAGCCGCCACGCACCGTTAACCCAGGCACGTGCGCTGCTCAGTGCCTGGTCATGCGCACCGCATTCATCGTGTTCCTCACCGCTGCGACGGCGAACGCATACGAGCTGAAGAAAGACCGCGACGGAGACGTGGTGCGCTGGAAGGGTGCGCTGCACTTCGTGGTCGACCCCCGGCTCGACGACCGCCTTCAGGCGCCGGGCGCGCTCGAGGCGGTGAAGACCGCCATCTCGACCTGGGCCGCGGCGATGCCGAACGTGGCGCTCACCGCCGAGGCGGGTGACCTCGCGGCCGCCGGCAGCACCATCAGCGTCATCGAGCACGACTGGCCCTACGACGAAGACGTGATGGCGGTGACCATTCTCAAGGTCGACTACGCCAACGACCGCATCGTCGAGGCCGACATCTACTTCAACGCCGACCAGAACCGGTTTCGCGTGCTCGAAGCCAAGAGCGAGCGCGGCGGGGCGTACGCCGACGTGCAGAACACCATCACCCACGAGGTGGGTCACGCGCTCGGGCTGCAGCACGAGCAGGAGCACCTCGACGCGGTGATGTACCCGCTCGCCTACAACGGCGAGGTCAACAAGCGCGCCCTGTCGAACGACGACATCGACGGCCTCGACGTGCTGTACCCGCTCGGGCAGCCCCTGCCCGAGGGCGGCTCGGCGATGGGCTGCAGCTCGAGCGGCGGCCCCCTCTCGTTCGCCGTGGCGCTGCTGGCCCTGGCGCTGCTGCAGAAGAAGGCCGCGCCGGCGATGGCGCGCGTTCGGCGCTCGACGCGCTGAAGCGGGCTGGCTAATCGGGGTGGGGTGAGGGCGGTCGCGCTGGCGTGGGCCTTGTTGCTGGCATCGCTGGGCGTGGTGTTCATCGCCATGGCCAGCGGCTCGCCGCCGCCCGACCTGCTCTTTCAGGCCGACGCGCTTTACCTGCCGTCGCTGTACCGCGACGTGGTGCTGCACGGCGGCCGCTGGGTCGACTGGAAGCTGCCCCCGGCGCCGTACTTCTTCCCCGACCTCGCGCTGGCCTTCGGGTGGAACACGGTGCTGCGAGACTTCAGGCTCGCCATCGTCGCGCAGGCCGTGTCGCAGGTGGCGCTGCTGGCGCTGGGAGCCCAGTGGGTGGTGCGCGAAGCGCGCGGGCCCGTCGCGGCGCAGGCGGCCGCGGTGCTGGTGCCGGCGGCGCTGCTGCTGGCCTTCGCGCTGGGCCTCTTTCCCCTCGGCATCTACCTGCTGGTGAGCGCGCATCACCTCGGCGCAGCAGTGGCGACGGTGCTGGCCCTCGCCGCGACGCTTCGGCTGCTGCGCGACGGCGCGCGCGCCACCGCGGCGCTGCTCGCGCTGTTGAGCGGTGCCGCCGCGGCCTCCGACGCGCTGTTCCTGCTCTACTTCGCGGCGCCGATGGGCGTGGCGCTGCTGGCACTCAACCCTTCACCGCACCGGCGCCTGGGCGCTGCGGCCGCGGTGGTCGCGCCGCTGGTGGGCTGGGCGTTGCCCCCGCTGCTCTACCTGCGCTTCCGCGTGCCGCCGCCGTGGTCGCTGCACCTCGACGCCGCGCCGGCGACGCTCGAGCGGCTCTGGCAGACCGCGGGGCTGCTGCTGGTGGCGAACCTGGGCCTCGCGCTCACGCTGCGCCGCCGGGGCCGGCTCGAGCTCGCCTTCACGCTCGCGATGATGGCCTTCACCGTGCTCGCGCTCGCAGTGACCGGCGCGTACGAAGACGCCTGGTCGGTGCGGTACCTGGCCGGGCCGCTCTTCGTGCCGCCGCTGGTGGCGTGCCTCGGCGTGCCCGAGCGGGCGAGGTGGGCGGCGCCGGTCGCGGTGGCCGCGGCGCTGGGGGTGGCGGTGGCGCGGCTGCACGGCCCGTTCGAGCGCCCGGTCACCCGCTGGAGCTCGCCGCTGGTCGACTGTCTCGACCGCCTCGCGCCCGAGCGCCGCCTGAGCCGCGGGCTGGCCGACTACTGGCGCGCCAAGCCGCTCAGCCTCATGTCGCGCACCGGGCTCGAGGTGGTGCAGGTCGAGCCCTCGGGAGCGCCCCTGCACTGGATCAACAGCAGGGCCTGGTACCCGCCGGGCGCCCCCTATGACTTCATCGTCACCACCGGGCTCGAAGAGGCGAAGCTGCTCGAGCGCTACGGCGCGCCCCGCGAGAAGGTGGTCTGCGCGACCGAGAGCGTCTGGCTCTACGGTCGCTGACCGGGCCCCTTTTTTTTTCGTGGCGGTGACGTGGCGCTCGGCCGGTAAGCTTGCGGCCTCATGAGACTGCTGCGCGTGGTGGTGATGTTGTGGTCGGTCGAGTGCTTCGCCCAAGACGTCGAGCTCTTCGTCGACAAGGGTGAGACGTACGCGCGCGCGGGCAGCGACGCGGGCTTGAGCCGCGGCACCGCGGTGACCATCGTCGCCAAAGACGGCAAGAAGCTCGGCACCGGCACGGTGATGGAGGTCTGGCCCCAGCTCGCGCGCCTCAGCCTCGACGAGGCCGCGCGCGCCGCCAAGGTGCCGAGGTACGTGTCGCTCTCTGGCAAGCCCGGGGCCCCGCCGTCGCCGTCGCCGCCGCCTCCTCCGCCCCCGCCCCCGCCTCCTCCTGGGGCGGACGACCGGGCGGCCGAGAAGGCGGGGCCCGTGGGCGCGCTCAAGGGCTACGCCCGCTACTGGGGCGCCGGGCCGTGGACGGTGCTCCAGGTCTTCAACGAGAACGAGTTCGCGTGGCACGACTGCCGCGTGACGATGGTGCCGATGAACGCCACCGCGCGCATGGTGATGCTGCGGGCCGGCGACCACGAGGCGATCGGCAAGTCGAGCTTCTCGCGCACCGACTTCTCCGACAACCCGACCTCGGTCGCGGTGAGCTGCAAAGAGGGCCCGGCGACCCTGCTGATGCGCTAGCGCGAGCTCAGGCCGAAGCGCACCGTGGCCTCTCGGGTCAGCTTCACCGGCGGCGGCGCGCACGAAGGCGCGAGCGCCCAGCGCACCCACTCGACCCCGCGCGAATCGCGGCGCACCAGGTCGCCCCCCTCGCAGCGCGCGAACGAGCAGGCAGGCGAAAAGCGCGCGCGCGAGAGCTCGGCGCCCTCGAGGCTCCTGCGCACCTGGTCGAGGCCTTCGCAGGCCACCGTCACCTCGGGCGGCGGCGCGACGGGCCGCGGCGGGAGGTACGGCTTGCAAGCCAGAACCGCGGTCACCATGAGCGTGCTGAGCATGAAGTCTCTCAACGCGCGGTGGCCGGAGAAGATCTCCAGGTAGGATACCGAGCAGATGTCGGACAAAGAGCCCGCCCACCACATCGTGCATTCGCGCTTTTACGCGCGCACCTTCGGGCTGGTGACCGCCGCGGTCGTCGGCTACCTCTTCTTCCGCGTCCTCCAGCCGTTCTTGAGCCAGGTCATCTGGGCGGCGCTGCTCGGCGCGATTTTGCAGCCGCTGCACCGGCAGCTCACCCGCCGGCTCAACAACCGGCCCTCGGCCTCGTCGGCCATCATCTCGTTCGGCGGGGCGCTCGGCATCATCGTGCCCGCGGGCCTGCTCGCCACGCTGTTCACCCGGCAGGCGAGCCAGCTGCTGGGCCGCATTCAGAACGCCGCGAGCCTGCGCCACATCGAGGGGCTGCCCGACGTGATGGCGCTGCCCATCGTCAAGGCGTGGGTCGAGCGCATGCAAGACGTCGCGGGCGTGCAGTCGGAGCAGGTCATCGACTGGGCCACCGCCGGCGCCGAGCGCACCATTCAGTTCCTGGTGCAGGCCAGCGGCAGCTTCTTCGTCGGCGCGCTCGGCGTGGTGGGCAACTTCTTCTTCGTGGTGGTGTTTCTCTTCTTCTTCTTGCGCGACGGTGAGAAGGCCATCGACACCGTCGCGCACCTGATTCCCATGCCGAGCAACCGCCGGCACCAGCTGTTCGAGACGCTCTCGAACACCGCGCAGGCGGTGGTGCTCGGCACGCTGCTCACCGCCGGGGTGCAGGGCATTCTCACCGGTATCGGCTTCGCGATGGCCGGGCTGCCCTCGGCCATCGTCTTCGGCGTGCTGGCGATGATCGCCTCACCGATACCCTTCGTGGGCACCGCGCTGGTCTGGTTGCCCGGCGCCCTCGCGCTCTTCGCCCAGGGTCACACCGGCTGGGGCGTCTTCATGCTGCTGTGGGGCGTGCTGGTGGTGTCGATGGTCGACAACATCTTGCGCCCGCTGCTCATCTCGGGCCGCTCGGGTGCGCCCACCCTGCTGGTGTTCGCCGGAGTGCTCGGCGGCCTCGGCGCGTTCGGCACCGTCGGCCTGTTCGTGGGCCCGCTCATTCTCACCCTGGTGGTGGCGCTGATTCGCTACGCCGACGAGGTGGCGAAAGAGCGCGAAGGGCTGCCCGAGCCGCGGCCCAGCGTTTCTCCGCCCGCGCCGGCACCCGTGGCTCCGGCGGCGTTGCGACCTGCGCCCCCGGTGGTCGAGCCCGCCGCGCCGGCGACCGGTAAAGAGATCGCCGAGAAGCCCGCCGGCTGAAGAAAACGCCTGCGCTTCAAAGCACGTCAGCGCAGGCGCCCGCACGACTGCTGCCTGGTCTACTTCAGTCGCGCGGCGAAGCCCGCCACGCTCACACCAGCTGCTGGCCGAAGTGCTCAACGTCGACGCCCGGCGAGTAGTACGCCTGCGGTCGTCGCGAGAGAAACGGCAGGTTGAGCAGCTCGTCGAGGTTCTGCTTCAGCTCGCTGACCTGCGCGCGGAACAGGTGCCACGGCCCGTGGTGCAGCTGCTGGCGCCACAGCTTGCCCATCGCCGCCCTGGCGTACGTGTAGTGCCGCTGGGTGAGGAAGTGCTCGAGCGAGCCGGGCGGCGTCTCGAGCGGCGCTCCCATCGGCTTCCACTCGGTCGAGAGGCGCGGCGGTGGCCGACCCAGCTGCACCCGGGTCGCCTCGAAGCGGTGGTCATCGCCGTGCTGCCGGCGAGTGGCCTGGCACCAGTGATACGGCAGCTGCAGCGCGCCGCGCGCGAGCGCGCAGGCGGTGAGGCTGGTGGCGTCGGTGCTGAAGAACCACAGCCCCGGCGCCTCGCCGTCGAGGTGCACGTAGGTGCGCAGGCTCAGCTCGTGGTGGCTGGGCATGGCGGGGAACCACGAGTGCCGGCGCAGCCGCGCATCGGTCACCGTGAACAGCGTGGCGCTGACGTAGGCCCACCCGGCGAAGGTGTCGAGGCTCAGCCGCTCGGGCACCAGCGGGCGAATCGTGTCGGGCGGCAACGCCCAGTGCGCGAACAGCACCGACTGCCAGCGCTGAAAGCCGACCGCCTGCCCGGCGGGCCGGGCCAGCGGGGCGAGCCGGTCGATGGTCACCGGCACGGGAGCCGGCGCTGCTGCGCGAAGGCGGGTGAACGGCGTAGCGATGGTCATGAGCGCCCCCCCGGGTGGGCGACGGGCTTCAGCTCGTTCTTCATTTTCTTCCCTCCTGCTCATGCTGCGGTTGATCAGCGCCCGGCCCCGAGCACGCGCCGAGCCACCGCGAGGTGCAGAGGAGCCCGAGCCCTAGGCAGCGGCGGTTTCGTGGCCCCCCGGTAACGCCGCGCGCGCCGGTTGATCCGATCAGGTAACGACGGGCACCGCCGACCACGAGTGAGTACGCAGGCTTCGCGCCTCGGGTCGAAGTCGAGGTGGGTGTGACCGATTCGTAACCGGGGCCCCCGTCGCGGGCTGCACCGAACGGTGACCGACCCCTCGCCGCTGCGGCTTGCATGCTGCGACCGACAGGGCTACCAGCTTCAAGCCGAAGCTCCAATCATGAGACGAGTCGTGGTCACCGGCATGGGCGTGGTCTCTCCGCTGGGCGTGGGCGTGGGCACCGCCTGGGGCCGGCTGCTCGACGGCAAGAGCGGCATTCAACGCATCACCGGCTTCGACGTCACCGACCTGCCGGCCAAGATTGCCGGCCAGGTGCCGCGCGGCAAGGGCCCCGGCGAGCTCGACCTCGAGGCGCACTTCGACCATCAAGAGCGCCGCCGGCTCGAAGACTTCATCGTGTTCGCCATCGCCGCCACCGAAGAGGCGCTCGCGCAGGCCGGCTGGCGCGCTCCCGGTGAAGAAGAGCAGCTGCGCACCGGGGTGCTGCTCGGCTCGGGAGTCGGCGGCCTGCCCGGCATCGCCGAGACCGCGGTGACGCTCAACGCGCGCGGCCCGCGCAAGGTGTCTCCGTTCTTCATTCCCACCTCGCTCATCAACGAGGCCTCGGGCCTGGTGTCGATGCGCTTCGGCTTCAAGGGCCCGGTGCACTCGGTGGTCACCGCCTGCTCGACCGGCGCCAACGCCATCGGCGACGCCGCGCGCATGATTGGGCTCGAAGACGCCGACGTGATGGTCGCCGGCGGCGCCGAGGCCGCCACCTGCCGCCTCGCGCTGGCGGGCTTCGCTGCGATGCGCGCGCTGTCGACCGGCTACAACGACACGCCCGAAGCGGCCAGCCGCCCGTGGGACAAGGCGCGCGACGGCTTCGTGCTCGGCGAAGGCGCGGGCGTGATGGTGCTGGAAGAGCGCGAGCACGCGCTGAAGCGCGGCGCCACGGTGCTGGCCGAGGTGACCGGCTACGGCATGGCGGGCGACGCGTACCACTTGAGCGCTCCCGACCCGAAGGGGCAGGGCGCGCTGCGGGCGATGCGGGCGGCGCTCAAGCGCGCGCAGCTCGATCCCGGCCAGCTCGACTACGTGAACGCCCACGCCACCTCGACGCCGGTGGGCGACCCCATCGAGCTGCACGCGCTGCGCGAGCTGCTCGGCGCCGGTGCGGGCCAGGTCTCGGTCTCGTCGACCAAGTCGGCCACCGGGCACCTGCTGGGCGCTGCCGGAGCGGTCGAGGCCGTCTTCGCGGTGCAGGCGCTGCAGCACCAGGTCGCTCCGCCCACCCTCAACCTGCACGAGCCCGAGAACGGCGCCGGCTTCGACCTGGTGCCGCTCACCGCCAAAGAGCGGCGCATCGAGCACGTGCTGTCGAACTCGTTCGGCTTCGGCGGCACCAACGCCTCGCTGGTGTTCTCTCGCGCGTAGCTCGCAAGCGGCACGAAGGCGTAACGCGGGGCAGCGGGCGGGCGAGAAATTCTGGCGGCGCTTACTCAAGCGCTGTCGAGCTTTCTCGCACCTTCTCACCCCTCTTCGCACCGGAGCCAAAGAATGGACGCCATCAAGCTGCTCAAGCAGGACCACCAGGACGTCGAAGCCCTCTTCAAGCGCTTCGAGAAGAGCGGAGACGAGGCCTACCAGACGCACCAGCGCATCGGCGAGCAGGTCATCAAGCTGCTCTCGATTCACGCCGCCATCGAAGAAGAGTTCCTCTACCCGGCTGCGCGCGAGCTGTCGGAAGACACCCAGGACATGGTGCTCGAGGCGCTCGAAGAGCACCACGTGGCCAAGGCCGTGCTCGCCGAGCTCGAGAAGATGTCGGCGGAAGATGAGCGCTACTGCGCCAAGCTGACGGTGCTGATGGAGAACATCCGCCACCACGTGAAGGAAGAAGAGGGCGAGCTGTTCCCCCAGCTGCGCAAGCTGATGTCGAACGCGCAGCTCGAGGCGCTCGGCGCGGCGATGAAGCAGGCGAAGGGCAGCGCGCCGACCCGGCCGCACCCGATGGCGCCCGACTCTCCTCCCGGCAACATCATCTCGGGCGCGCTCGCCAAGGTGCTCGACACCGGCAAAGACCTCGCCCGCGACGCGATGCGTTCGGCCAAGCGCGTGGCGTCGAGCCGGTTCGAGGGCGCCCGCGCGCGCCGGTCGACCCGCAAGGCGCCCAGCCGCCAGCCGAAGGGCCGCCGCAGCTGAAAGAAGAGCGGCTGTCGCCCCGAGCGACCGCGCCGCCGGGGTGAGTTGTTCACGCTGCCTGAAGCCCTGCTATGCGCTGCAGGGTGACGCGAGCGCTCTTCGGCCTGGTGGTGTTGGGTTGCGCGTGCGAGAGCGCACCTGCGGCGTCTCTCGACCTGAAGCCGGCCCCGGTGGGGGTGAGGGTCGAGGCGGCGCGCTGCGAGAGCGCGGTGCTGGGCTTCGACCCCGCGCGCGCCGAGCGGGGCCGCGTGGCGCTGCTCGAGACCGGGCTCACCGGCCCGCTGGTGCCGATGCTGGCGATGCAGAGCCTCTGGGCGGTGTGGGGCACCGGCATGCCGGCCGACTACTGGGTGGCGTTTCGGGCGCGCTACGGCTTCGGGCTCGGCGAGGGCGTGCGGGCGGTGAACGGCAACCAGGCGACGCTCGACTGCCTGGCCTGTCACCAGGGCACGGTGAACGGGCAGTCGCTGGTCGGCCTGGGCAACCCGCGCAGCGACCTCACCTTGCTGCAAGAAGACCTGGCGCAGCTCGCGACCATGGCGGGCTTCACTCCGCCCGGCTACGCGCGGCTCCGCACCGGCGCCCGCGGGGTGAACGACGCGATGGGCCTGGGGCTCGAGCTGTCGCTCAACTACGGCACGCCCCCGACTCCGATTCGCACCGAGCTCGGCTTTCAAGACCCGCCGGCCTGGTGGGGCCTCAAGCGCAAGAGCCGCATGTTCACCGACGGCTCGGGAGACATTCGCGCGCACCGCAGCATGATGGCCACCCTGCTCGCGTTCGGGGTGACGCAGGCCGAGCTCGAGGCGCGCGAAGAGACCTTCAAAGACGTGCGCGAGTACCTGCTTTCGCTGAGCCCGCCGGCGTGGCCGTTCGCCGCCCCCGCGGCCGAGGCGGTGACCCGCGGCCGCGCGGTGTTCGAGGCCACCTGCGCGCGCTGCCACGGCACCAGCCGGTGCGACGCGAACCCCTCGACGCTGGTCGCGCTGACCGAGGTGGGCACCGACCCGGTGCGCGCCAGCGCTTACGGGCCCGACGAGGTGGCGTGGGTGAACCTCGGCTGGCTGGCGCGCGACTACCCCGAGACGTCGACCGGCGCCTACGTGGCGCCGCCGCTGCGCGGGGTGTGGGCGACCGCTCCGTACTTCCACAACGGCAGCGTGCCCACGCTCGCCGCGGTGCTCGAGAGCAGCACGCGCCCCAAGGTGTTCGAGCTCGAGGCCGGCGCCGACGACTACGACGCGGTCGCGGTGGGCAGAAAATACGCGTCGCTCGCCGCCGCCCCGTCGAGCCCGCCGCGCGCCGAGCGCTCGCACGTCTACGACACCACCCGGCCGGGGCTGTCGAACGCCGGCCACACCTTCGGCGATGGTCTGAGCGCCGCCGACCGCGCCGACCTCCTCGAGTTCCTCAAGCAGTACTGAGGCAGGTACGCAAAGGTCGCAGCTTCGGCGCGTCATCACGCGGTCAGCGGCCCGAACTTTTTATTTCGCTGCAGGGTTGTAGCGGGCCACACTCTCGCCCTCTTCCCCATGCTGATGCTCGTTGTCGCGGCGCTCTGCGCGCTGCCCCCGGCCGACGAGGCCGACCCCGATGATGCCGACGCCACGCCAGACCCGGTCGAGCGGGAGACCGTGCTCGAAGCGCCTGCCGATGCCGGCTACCTCTACAGCGCCGACCTGAGCGACGAAGAGCTCGAGAAGGGGTTTCTCGACGACCTCTCGTCGCTCGGCTCGGTCAGCGTCGGCCTCGCCGAGGCCGGCCGGCTCATCAACGGCGTGCAGGTGCAGCCCTCGGCCCACGTCGAGGTGGTGACGCCCGAGAACGCCTGGGGCACCGCCGAGACCGTCGAGTACCTGAACGCGGTGGCGCTCGACGTCGCCGCCGCGGTGCCGGGCGCCGCGCCGCTGCGGGTCAACCACATCGGCAAGCGCGAGGGCGGCTACCTGCGGCCGCACTTCAGCCACCAGTCGGGCCGCGACGTCGACGTCGGCTTCTACTACCCGCCCGGCACCGACCTGCGAAACCTGCCCCAGAGCCGCATCGCCACCATGGACCTCGAGGCCAACTGGGCGCTGGTGAAGGCGCTCGCCGCCAAGGCCGACGTGCAGGTGGTGCTGCTCGACCGCAAGGTGCAGGCGGCACTGGCCGCGTACGGGCTGTCGCGCGGCGAAGACCCGGCGCTCGTCGACAAGCTCTTTCACTCGGGAGCCCAGTCGTTGTTCCAGCACGCGCGCCGCCACAAAGACCACTTTCACGTGCGCTTCTTCGCGCCGCGCTCGCAAGAGCTCGGCCGCCGGGTGCAGCCGCTGCTCGCCAAGCGCCCCGACGAGAACAAAATCGTGCACCGGGTGAGGGCGGGCGAGACGCTCGGCCACCTCGCCGCGAAGTACGGCACCACCGTGAAGCTGATTCAGAAGGCCAGCGGGCTGGCCGGTACCATGCTGAGCATCGGCCGCACCCTGGTGGTGCCGCTGCGTGGGCCGTGCACCCAGTGCCCGGTGGCTGCGCCGGTCATCGTGCCGCCGCGGCTCATCTCGAGCGCCGCGGTGCCCTGACCCTCACCGGGCTGCGGCGGCCGCCACGCAGCCTTCACCGTAGCTCACTCGGGCTGCGCGCCGCTCCACACCGAGGTGGTATCGAGCCCGCGGTGGGTGACGCCCCCCGGGTCTTGCTGGTTGGTGGCGGTGAGGGTGAACGTCTCGATGTTCGGCGCCGCCCACACCAGCGTCTGGTAGCCGCCGTACGCGCCCGAATGATTGAGCGCCAGGCCGTGGGCCCAGCTGCGCTGCAGCACCTGCCACCCGGCGGCATAGGTGCCCCCATCGGGAGGCGTGTGCAGCCGGCGCATCGTCGCCGCGCTGATCAACGTCTCTTCGCCCCGCTCGCCGCGCAGGTGCATCGCCACCACCTTCGCCCAGTCGCGCAGCGTGCAGTGCAGGCCGCCCGCTGCGCTGTAGACCAGCGGGTCATCGGCGGTTGAGACCTGGTAGCTGCCGCCGCCGAGCAGCCAGTGCCCCCACGGCTGCACTCCGCCGGGGCCGTGCGGCAGCCCGAAGCCGCACTTCATCTGCAGCGGAGCGAAGAGCCGCTCTTGCAGCTGGGTCTCGAAGTCGGGCCCGGCCTGGCGCTCGAGCATCGCCGCCATCACCACGTAGCCCACGTTGGAGTACGCGTACTCGCCGACCGCCGTCGCCGGGGCGGCGTGCAGCACCGTCTGCAGCGCCGCCTCGCGCTGCTGCCGGCCGGTGCCCGAGAGCGCGCTCACCGTCGCGTCGCTGAAGTCGCGCACCAGGCCGCCGCGGTGCTCGAGCAGCTGCTCCAGCGTCACGGCCGCCAGCTGCGGGTGCACCCCGCCATCGGCGAACACCTCTCCCAGCGTCGTGTCCCAGCGCAGCTCGCCGCGCTCGATGGCGATGGCCGCCACGGTGGCGCTGATGGCCTTGGCGCACGAGGCCAGCTCCCAGTCGTCGCCGAGCTGCACCGCCTCGCCCGAGCCCTGGCGGCGCGTGCCCGCTGCGCCCTCGAACACCACCACCCCGTGCCGCCACTCGAGCACTGCGACGCCGATGAGCCCGGCGTCGACGCGAACCGCTTCGAGCTCGGCCGAGACATCGCGCGCGGCACGGCCCTCGATGCCCGCGTCGAAGCCCTGACCGCCCGCATCGGTGACAGCTCCCCCGGCGGCGCCGCCGCTGCCGCCGGCAGCACCGCCGCCCGCGGTGTCACCGGTCACCGGGGCCCGCGCGGGGCAGGCCGACAGTGCCACCAGCATCGCGAGTCGCAGCCTCACCTGAAGGCGCCGCTTAGCGCCTTCCGCACCTCGATCGCCACCCCCACTCGCGCCAAGATGGCCGGCCGATGGCTCTGCCGCCGCGCTTCGAGAAACGCCGCATCGTCGGCAGCGGCGGCATGGGCACCGTCTACGAAGCGCTCGACCTGGAGCTCGGGGTCAGCGTCGCCATCAAGGAGCTGCACTACCAGCACCCCCAGGCGCTGGCCCGGCTCAAAGACGAGTTCCGCGCGCTGCGCGACGTGCAGCACTCCAACCTGGTGCGGCTCGGCGAGCTGGTCGAGCACCAGGGCGCGTGGTTCTTCACCATGGAGTACGTGCGCGGCGTCTCCATCACCCGCTGGGTGCGCGGCGACAGCGGCAGCCCGCCCAAGCGCTCGCCCGAAGAGGCCACGCTCACCTCGTCGCAGGCCCACACCCCGCAGCCCGACGCCACCCCGTCGCAGAGCGGCACCGACGAGGTGCCCACCCTCGAGCTGCCCGCCACCTCGCCGGGAGCGGCTCTGCCCCTACCGCCGCCGGCGCCCACCGCGACCGGCACCTTCGACCTCGAGCGGCTGCGCTCGATTCTCGGCCAGCTCGCGGCCGGGCTCGAGGCCCTGCATGCGGTGGGCAAGGTGCACCGCGACGTGAAGCCCTCGAACGCGCTGGTCGACGAGCGCGGTCACCTGGTGCTGTGCGACTTCGGCCTGGTCAGCGACCTCGACCGCCGGGTGGTCGACCCCGCCCGCGGCACCCTCGAGGGCACGCCGTCGTACATCGCGCCCGAGCTGGCCCGCGGCCAGTCGCTCTCTCCCGCCGCCGACTGGTTCTCGGTGGGCGTGGTGCTCTACCAGTGCCTCACCGGTCGCCGCCCCTTCTGGGGCCCCTTCGAGCAGATGCAGGCGATGAAGCTCGCTCGCGCGTACCCGTCGCCCGCCGCCCTGGTGGTCGGGGTGCCCCGGGCGCTCGACCGCCTGTGCTGCGAGCTGCTCGACCCCGACCCCTCGTCGCGCGCCGATGGCCGCTCGATTCGCGCCGCGCTGGGGCTGCCCGCGCCCACCGAAGAGGCCCACACCGCCGAGACCCCGCTGTTCGTCGGCCGTACCGCGGCGGTCGAGCTGCTGCGCACCGCCGCGCGCGAGGCGCTGCGCGGCCCGGGGCGCCTGGTGGTGGTGCAGGGCGAGTCGGGCGTGGGCAAGTCGGCCCTGCTCGACCACGTGGTGCGCCGCATCGGCGCCGAGCACCGGCTGCTCAAGGTGCTGCGCGGCCGCTGCCACGAGCGCGAGTCGGTGCCGTACAAGGCGTTCGACCCGGTGATGGACGAGGTCGCCCGCCTGCTGCTGCACGAGAGCGAACAGGCGCGGCGCGCGGTGCTCGAGGGCGTCTCGGCCGAGCTGGCGCTGCTGTTCCCCACCTTGAGCCAGCTGCCCGAGCTGCCGCCTTCAGCCGATCGCCGCGCGGCCAGCGGCCTCGAGCTCAGGCGCCTCGCCGTCGACGGGCTGCGCACGCTGCTGCGCCGGCTGGCCGAGCGGCAGGCGCTGGTGGTGCTCTTCGACGACCTGCAGTGGGCCGACGCCGACTCGCTGTGGGTGCTGGCCGAGCTGCTCGCCGAGCCGCTGCCGCCGATGTTGATGCTCGCCACGGTGCGCGCGTCTGCGTCCGAGCCGTGGGCTCCCGAAGAGCTTCATCGGGTGAGCCGCGGCGTCGAGCGCCTGGTGCTCGGCGGGCTCGACGCCGAAGAGAGCCTGGCGATGGCGCGGCAGCTGCTCGAGCGGCTGCCGGCCGGCGCCGCGGTCGACCCCATGCGCGCCGCGCGCGACGCGCAAGGGCACCCGCTGTACCTGCGCGAGCTGCTCTTGCACGGCGCCTCGGCCCAGTCGCTCGACGAGGCGCTGGCGCAGCGCGTGTTCGGCCTGCCGCCACAGCAGCGCGAGCTCGCCGCGCTGGTGAGCGTGGCCGGCCACCCGCTGCCGCACCAGGTGCTCCGCGCCGCGGCGCACCTCGAGCTGGCCGACTACACCGCGGCGCGCGAGCAGCTGCAGCAGGGCGGGCTGGTGCGGGTGAGCGGCACGCGCCAGCGCGACACCATCGAGCCGTACCACGACCGGGTGCGCGAGTCGGTGGTGCAGCGGCTGGGCGCGGCCGAGAAGAGCCGGCTGCACGGGGCGCTGGCCGAGGCGCTCACCGGGGCCGAAGACGTCGACGCCGAGGTGCTGGCCGGGCACTGGCTCGCGGCGGGGCGCGCCGACCAGTCGCGGCCGCTGTACTGGGCGGCGGCGGCCGAAGCCGAGGCCTCGCTGGCGGGCAAGCGCGCCGCGCGCCTCTACCGGCAGTGCCTCTCGCTCGCCCAGGCGGGAGACCTCGCCGCGCGGCTGCAGGCCTTCGAAGGGCTGGCGCGGGTGCTGGCGCGCGAGGGCCGCAGCGCCGAGGCCGGGCGGGTGTACGAGCAGGCGGCGCAAGAGAGCACCGGCCCGCAGGCGGCCGACTTCCGCTGCCGCGCCGCCGACTGCTTCTTGCGCTGCGGCCACTTCGAGCGCGGCGACCGCATGCTGCAAGAGCTGCTCTCGTCGCTGCGCATCGACGGCCCGCGCAACCGCCCCGGCATGGCCGCGTGGGCCATGACCGGCCGGCTGCAGCTGCGGCTGCGCGGGCTCGACTTCACCCCGCGTGCGGCGGCCGACCCGCCCGACGAGAAGCTGCGCCACCGCGTCGACGCGCTGAGGGCGGCCAGCGCCGGCTACGGGCTCACCGACACCCTGGCGGCGGCGGGCTACAGCACCCGCTTCCTCATCAGCGCGCTCAACCTCGGCGAGCGCGAGCGCATCATCGACGCGCTGATGACCGAGTACGTGCTGCAGGTGGGCATGAGCGGCGAGCGCACCGAGCGCGCCGAAGAGATTCGGCGCCGCGCCTACCAGGCAGCCGAAGGTGACGACGCGCTGGTGAACCACTGCCACGCGATTCAGTGCGCCGCCGAGTTCGCGCTGGGCGAGAGCTTCCCCAAGGCGCTCGGGCTGGCCGAGACCGGCGAGCGCTACCTGCGCGCCAACAAGCTGTTCATCGACCAGCTCTACAACTGCGAGTTCTTCGGCGCCGCGGCGCGCTGGTACATGGGCGACTGGGCGGCCCTGAGCGTGCGGCTGCCCCGGCAGCTGGCCGCGGCGCGCGAGCGAGAAGACTTTCTCACCCTCACCAACCTGGTGGGCGGCACGCTGAGCTCCATCTTCGTGCTGAGAGAAGGGCCGGCCGCGGGGCGCGCGATGCTCGAAGAGCACATGTCGCGCTGGCCGCGCGGGCGCTTTCTGGTGGCGCACTTCTACGAGCTGCTCGCCCGGCTGCAGCTCGACTTCTTCGAGGGCGACGCCCAAGCGGCGTGGCGCCGGCTCGACCAGGCGTGGCCGCAGCTGCGCGCCAGCTTCCTGCTCGGCGTGCCGGTGATTGGCGCGACCCTGTACGGCGCGAAGGGCCGCGCGGCGGCCAGCCTCGCCTTTCACCGGCGCGGGGCCGAGCAGCAGAGGTGGCTGGCCGAGGCGAAGAAGGCGGTGCGGGCGATGGAGCGCTCGCGCGCCGGCTTCGCGGCGCCGATGGCCGAGCAGCTGCGCGCCATGGTGCACCTGGCCGAGGGCACCACCGAGGGCGCGGTGAAGAGCGCAGCAGCGGCGCGAGAGGGGTTCCTCGCGCGGTCGATGGGCCTCTACGCGGCCGCCTCGGCCCACCTCGAGGCGCGGGCCAGCTCAGACGCCGCCGCGGCGCAGGCCGCGTGGTCGAGCTTCGCGCAGCAGGGGGTGAAGAACACCCGCGCGCTGGCGCTGGTGGGGTTCGTCACGCCCGTCGATGAGCCGCCGTTCGGGCTCTAGGGAGTCTTTCACTCGACCGTGACCGACTTGGCGAGGTTTCTGGGCTGGTCGACGTCGGTGCCGCGCAGGTCGGCCACGTGGTACGCGAGCAGCTGCAGCGGCACGGTCATCACGATGGGCGCGACCAGCGCCGAGGCGGCGGGCACCACGATGGTGTCGTCGGCCAGGCTGCGAATGTGGGTGTCTTTGGTGTCGACCACCGCGACGATTCTGCCGCCGCGCGCCTTGGCCTCTTGCACGTTGCCGATCATCTTCTCGTACGCCACGTGCGGCTCGCTCGGCGCGACGATGACCACCGGCATCTTCTCGTCGATGAGCGCGATGGGCCCGTGCTTCATCTCGCCGCCCGCGTAGCCCTCGGCGTGAATGTACGAAATCTCTTTCAGCTTCAGCGCGCCTTCGAGCGCCACCGCGTGGCTGGTGGCGCGGCCGAGGAACAAGAAGTCTTGCGAGTGCTGGTACTTTCTCGCCAGCGCCTTCACCTCGGGCTCGGTCTTGAGCGCCTCTTCGACCAGCTTGGGTACCTCTGACAGCTGGGTGAGGTGCTCTTGCGCCTGCGCCACGCTCAAGGTGCCGCGCAGCCGGCCCAGCTGAATGCCGAGCAGGTACAGCCCCACCAGCTGGGTGGTGAACGCCTTGGTCGACGCCACGCCGATCTCGGGGCCGGCGTTGGTGAGCACGGTGTACTGCGCCTCGCGCGTCATCGCGCTGCCCACCACGTTGCACAGGGTCAGCGTGACCGCGCCGCGCGCCTTCGCCTCTTTCAGCGCCGCCAGCGTGTCGAGCGTCTCGCCCGACTGCGAGATGGCGATGGCGAGGTGCGACTTCTCGACCAGCGGGTCGCGGTAGCGGAACTCGCTGGCCAGCTCGACCTCGACCGGCAGCCGCGCCAGCGATTCGATCATCCACCTGCCCGTCAGGCCCGAGTGCCAGCTGGTGCCGCACGCCAGAATGGTGACCTTGGTGAGCGCCTTGGCCTGGTCGGGGGTCAGCGCGAAGCCCTCGAAGTGCACCGCGCCTTCGCTGCGCAGCACCCGCCCGCGCAAGGTGTCGGCGAGCGCGCGAGGCTGCTCGTGAATCTCCTTGTGCATGAAGTGCTTGTGGCCGCCCTTCTCGGCCATCGTCGAGGTCCAGTCGATGCGGCGCACCGGGCGCTCTATCTTCTTGCCCTCGCGGTCGAACAGCTCGACCGACTTCGCGGTGAGCACCGCGAGGTCGCCCTCTTCCATGAAGATGACGTCGCGGGTGTGCTCGAGCAGTGCGGGCACGTCGCTGGCCACCAGGTTCTGGCCCTCGGCGAGGCCCACCACCATCGGGCTCGAGTCTTTGGTGGCCACGATGCGGGTGGGGTCTTTCTCGGCCACCACCACCAGGCCGTAGGTGCCGCGCACCCGCTTGACCGAGTTGCGCACCGCCTGGTCGAGCGGCACGTTCTTCTTCAGCTCGGCCGCGATGAGGTGCGCGAACACCTCGGAGTCGGTCTCGGAGGTGAACACGTGGCCCTTGGCGCGCAGCTCGGCCTTGAGCTCGAGGTGGTTCTCGATGATGCCGTTGTGCACCACCGCCACGCCCTCGTACGAGTGCGGGTGGGCGTTCTCGTCAGACGGCGGGCCGTGGGTCGCCCAGCGGGTGTGCCCGATGCCGGTGCTGCCCAGCAGCGGCGTGGTGCTGAGCCGCGCCTCGAGGTTCTTCAGCTTGCCGGTGGCGCGCACCACCTGCAGCTTGCCGCCGTCGATGACCGCCAGGCCGGCCGAGTCGTAGCCGCGGTACTCGAGGCGCCGCAGCCCCGCGACCAGAATGGGAGCCGACTGCTCACTGCCGACGTAACCGACGATGCCGCACATTTTGTCTTCTCGCCTTCGCTACTTCTTCTTCGCCGCGCCCAGCATGGTGCGCCGCTTCGCTGCCCAGCCCTCTTTGGTGACCTGCTTCGCGCGCGAGAGCGCCAGCGCGTCTTGGGGCACATCTTCGGTGATGGTCGAGCCGGCCGCGATGAACGCGCCGTCCGCCACCTTCACCGGCGCCACCAGCTGGCTGTCGGAGCCGATGAAGACTCCGTTGCCCAGCGTGGTGACGAACTTGTTCACCCCGTCGTAGTTGCAGGTGATGGTGCCCGCTCCGATGTTGCAGCCGGCGCCGATCTCCGCGTCGCCCAGGTAGGCGAGGTGGTTGGCCTTGGTGCCCTTGCCCAGCCGCGCCTTCTTGGTCTCCACGAAGTTGCCGACGTGCGCGCCCTCTTCGAGGTGGGTGCCCGGCCGCAGCCGCGAGAAGGGCCCCACGATGCACTTGGGGTCGACCTGCGCCTCGTCGAGCACCGAGTAGGGCTTCACCTCGCAGCCGTCGCCCACCGTGGTGCGGTTCAGCACGCAGCCCTGGCCGATGGTGACGTTGGCGCCGATTTCACAGCCCGCGCCCAGCGAGACGAACGGGCCGATGACGGTGTCGGGGCCGATCTCGACGGCGTCGTCGATGAAGGTGGTGTCGGGGTGCATCAGCGTCACCCCCGCCAGCATGTGGCGGCGGTTGATGCGCTGCTGCAGCACCTTGGCGCGCGCGGCGAGCTCGGCCTTGTCGTTGACACCCTCGACCTCGGTGGCGTCGGCTTCGATGACCGTCACCCCGCCTGAACGCGCCGCGGCCGAGACGATATCGGTGAGGTACAGCTCGCCCTGCGCGTTCTTGGGCTCGAGCTTCGACAGCGCCTCCCACAAGAAGGCCGCGTCGGCCACGTAGATGCCGGCGTTGATTTCGCCGATCTTCTTCTGCTCTTCGTTGGCGTCTTTGTGCTCGACGATGCCCACCACCTTGCCGTCACGGCGCAGCAGGCGGCCGTAGCCGTGGGGGTCGGCGGGGCGGCAGCTGATCATCGCCAGCGGCGCCTTGCTCTGGTTGAAGCCGTCGACCAGCGCCTTCAGCGTCGAGGTCTGCAAGAGCGGCACGTCGCCGTAGAGAATCAACACCGCGCCCTTGAAGCCCTTGAGCGCGTCGCGCGCGGCGTTCACCGCGTCGCCGGTGCCGCGCTGCTGCTCTTGCAGCGCGAAGCTCAGCGGCTGCGCCTCGAACGCCTTGCTCAGGGTGGCTTTCACTGCCTCGGCCTGGTGCCCGACCACCGCCACCACGTTCTTCGCCTCGAGCTCGAGCGCCAGCCGCACCGGGTACCAGGCCATCGGCCGGCCCAGCAGCGGCTGCAGCACCTTCGCGGTCTCCGACTTCATGCGCGTGCCTTTACCGGCACACAGCACCACGGCGGCGAGGGGAGCGGTCATAAGTCCGAGTGCCTTTAGCACTCAGGGTAGACGGCCGCACGAGCGCGCGGCGTTACCGCGCCGAGACTTCAGGCCCGGGGCTTGGGCTGCGCGCTCGCAGGGTCTGCCGGCGTCGACTTCACCGCCACCGTCAGCCCCGAAGGCAGCGCGTGGATGATCAGCTCGGGCTTCCAGATGGTGACCACGGGGTTCATGCTGCCTCCAGCGACCGCTGCTGCACGTAGGCGCAGATGACCTCTCGCTCGGCGGGGCGAAGATCGACGAACCGAATGCCCATGCCGGCCGCCGCGAGCATCCCGCCCTTCACCGTGCGAACCACCTTGCCCAGCACCGTGAACGCCTGGCGCTGACCGGGCAACGCGACCCGCAGGGTCAGCATCGAGCCCTCGGCCAGCAGCACCTGCGTCTTCAAGAAGATGCCCGAGGCCGAGATTTCGACCGCGTCGGCGGCGACGGCGCGACCCCAGTCGAAGAACTTCACCGGGCGGGTCAGCGGCGCTCGCTCGTATTCGCGCGGGTCTCGGTTCATGGTCGCGCTCCCTGACAGCAAGGCCAGTGCCACTGGCCGGGGTTTCGAGCTCTTTCAGGCACTTAAGAGTGCGCCGATGTCTGCCGCTGTGTTGTATGCCCTGGCATCGGTGCCCTGGTTGCCACATCGAGGACACCAGGGAGAGCTCCGGTGGGCAGAATCGCTGCAATCGTTCTTTTCATGGTGCCGATGTGGGCGTGGGCCGACCCGCCCTACCGCGGAGGCGCCGTCGCCACCGAGCACCCGCTGGCGAGCGACGCCGCCCGCGCGGTGATGGACCAGGGCGGCAACGCGTTCGACGCGGCGGTGGCCGCGGCGTTCGTGCTCGCGGTGGTCGCGCCCTACCACTCGGGCCTGGGCGGCGGCGGCTTCGCGCTCACCTACCAGGCCAAGGCGAAGCACGCCGAGGTGCTCGACTTCCGCGAGGTGGCGCCGAAGAGCGCGACCCGCGACATGTACCTCAAGGACGGCCAGGTGGTGGCGCTCAAGTCGACCGACGGCCCCGACTCGGTGGCGGTGCCCGGCGCGGTGAAGGGCTACCTCGAGCTGCTCGCGAAGCACGGCAGGCTCAAGCCCGCCCGGGTGCTCGCGCCCGCCATCAAGCTGGCGCGCGACGGCTTCGTGGTGACGCCGAACTTTCGCCGCATCGCCGACGTGCGCGCGGCGTGCCTCAGCTCGGACCCCGACGCGAAGCGGCTGTTCCTCGATGCGCCGCTGGGGGCGACGGTGAAGCAGCCCGAGCTCGCCGCCACGCTCGAGAAGCTGGCGCGCGACGGCGCCAGGGCGTTCTACGGAAAGGGGCCCATCGCGAAGGCCATCGCGGCGAAGTCGAAGGTGACGCTCGAAGACCTGGCCGCGTTCACCACCCGGGTGCGCGAGCCGCTCGCCGGCACGTACCGCGGGCACCGCATTCTCACCATGCCGCCGCCGAGCGCGGGCGGGCTGGCGGTGCTGCAGACGCTGGGGGTGATGGAGCGCAGCGGCCCCGAGGGCATCGCGCTGCGCAGCGTGGCGGCGGTGCACACCTACGTCGAGGCGCTGGCGCGCGCGTACTCTGACCGCGCGAAGTACCTGGGCGACCCGGCGGTGGTCGACATACCGCTCGCGAAGCTGTCGGGCGCCGCGTACCTCGACGAGCTGAAGGCGGCGGTGCCGGCGAAGCACGTGCCGGTGTCGACCCCGGCGGCGGCGCCCGCGCAGCAGAAGCACACCACCCACCTGAGCGTGGTCGACTCAGAGGGCAACGCGGCGGCCATCACCACCACGGTGAACTACCTGTTCGGCGCCTGCGTGATGGCGGCGGGCGTGGTGCTCAACGACTGTATGGACGACTTCGCCATGCAGCCGGGCGAGAAGAACGTGTACGGCCTGGTGACCGGCGAGGGCAACGCCATCGCGCCCGGCAAGATTCCGCTCTCGTCGATGTCGCCCACGCTGGTGTTTCAAGAGGGCCGCCCCGACGAGGTGATGCTGGTGCTGGGCGCGGCCGGCGGGCCGACCATTCCCACCAGCGTGATTCAGACCATCTCGAACGTCATCGACGGGCACCTGTCGCTGGCGCGCGCGCTGGCGCGGCCCCGCGTGCACCACCAGTGGCTGCCCGACCAGGTCGACCTCGAGCCGCTCGCGCTCGAGCCTGGCACCCGCGCGGGCCTCGAGGCGCTCGGCCACAAGTTCCGCGAGGTCGAGAAGTGGGGCGACTGCGAGGCGGTGATGGTCGACCCGGTCAACGGCGTGCGCACCGCCTCGGGCGACCCGCGCGGTGAGGGCGCCGGCGCCGGGCAGCCGTAGCGCTCACCCTGAGCGAAGGCACGGCGAACGCCGTGCCGAAGTCGAATGGGTGCCGTCGCAGCTGGAACGCGAGGCGCCGCATACTCCATGCTTCAAGCAGCAGAGCAGGCGCTCTTCTACGATGGAGTATGTGCCGCACAGCCTTCTTTCGAGCGACAGCAGGGTTCGACGTCGCTCACCCTGACCGCTTACGCTTTCGCATCTTCGCGTGTTCGACGCCCACCTCCACCCCAAAGGCCTGAGCGACACCGACCTCGAGACCCTGCGCTTCTTCGGGCTCGAGCAGGCGCTGGTGCCGGCCGGCCGCGCCTCGGCGGCCAGCGTCGAGGCCATTCTCGCCGAGTTCGACGACGTGGTTCAGGTGCAGCTGCCGCGGCTCGAGAAGGCGGGCATTCGCGGCACGGTCGCGTTCGGGGTGCACCCGTTCTCGCTGCCGCGCCGCGGGCTGCCCGAGCTCTTGCAGAAGCTGCCCGAGTACCTCTCTGACCGCCGCGCGGTGGCGGTGGGCGCCATCGGCCTGCGCCAGGGCACGCCGGTCGAGGTCGATGCCTTCGAGCAGCAGCTTCAGCTCGCGCGGCGGCTCAAGCTCAACGTGATGGTGTGGACCCCGGCCGAAGAGCGCGTGGCGGTGACCCGGCAGACGCTCACCGTGCTGCGCGAGAGCGGCCTCGAGCCGCAAGCCGTGCTGGTCGACGGCGCCGACACCCGCACCGTGCGGCTGATTCGCGAGTGCGGTCACTTCGCCGGGCTCACCCTGCACCCCGACTGCATCACCCCCGAGACCGCCACCCTGCTGGTGCGCAAGCTCGGGCCCGAGCGCCTGGTGCTCGACACCGCCGCCGGCGAGGGCGCCTGCGACCTGCTCGGCCTCGCGCGCGCCGAGCACCTGCTCGCCAAGGCGGGGCTCTCGAACGCGGTGGTGCGCGCGGTGACCGTGCAGAACGCCCAGCGCTTCAGCGAGTGAGCGCCTCCCTCTCCCGCGAGGGGAGAGGGAGCTCTCAAGTCCTCGGCTCGGGCTCGTGCACCGAGCTGCCCTCGAGCCAGCCCTGGGCCTGCTCGCGGGCGCGGCCCTCGGTGTCGGGCGGGCCGGGCAGGCGCGAGAGCTCGGCGCGGGTGGCGGGCGTCTCGAAGCCGGCCAGCGCGTCGGCGAGCTCTCTCGGCGAGGGCCGCTGGGCGGGGTCTCGGCGCAGCGCGGCCTGCAGCACGCCGCGCAGCGCCCCGGGCAGGCCGTGACCGAACAGCTGCACCTCGGGCCCGTTCAGAATCTGGGTGAGCAGCTCGTAATCGGTGGCGCCGCGCCCGGGGAAGGGCTGAACGCCGTGGGTGAGCAGCAGCTGCACCGCGAGCACCCAGCTGGCGTTCTTCTCGTCGAGCGGGCGCGACCGCACCGCCTCGGGCGACAGCTCGATGAAGTCGCGGCGGGTGAAGCGCGCCGGGCCGCGCCGGCGGTCGTGCAGCTCGCCGCACAGTGGCTGCACCTGCAGCCCGCGCGGCCCCGCGTACACGCACGACAGCGGCATCGGCCGGTAGAGCCCGCGCTCGGCCGTCCACCTCGCCAGGGGTGCCCACGCCGCCGCGTGCGCCGCCGCGCTCAAGTGCAGCCGGCCGTCGCGCTCGACCAGGCGGTCGAGCCGCTCGCCCGACGCGAGCGCGAACACCGCCCACTCGCTGCCCGGCAGCACTCCGGTGTCGATGGGCCCCAGGGTGACGTCTCGGGCGTCGATCATCGCCATCTCGGGCTCGAGCCAGCTGAGCGGCGAGTGCAGGTCAGAGGTCACCGAGCGGGTGCGCAACAGCAGCGCCTCGAGGCCGGTGCCGCGCTCGCGCACCAGCGACGCATCGCAGCCGTTGCGCGCGCCGAGCGGAGTGATGCTCTCCCAGCGGCCCACCGTGGGCCCGCCGTGACTGACCATGGCGGTGACGTGCGGCGGCAGGTACAGCGCCACCCGCGGCGCGAGCACCTCGCTCAGCTGCGGCCGCACGAACGAGTCGGGGAACAGCACGGTGCGGCAGTGCGCGACGAAGCGCGCCAGCGCGGGAGGCAGGTCGTCGTCGATCGAGAGCTCTCGAAGCTGCGGCGCGGCCGCCGCGAGCGCCTCGAGCACCCGCACCGGCTCGGTCGACAGCGAGTGCCCCAGCTCGAGGCTGTGCAGCCCGCCCACCAGCGGGCTCGAGCAGAACTGGTGCGCTGCGGGGAAGCTTCTCCACGCGTGCAAGAGGCCGAGGTGCTGCAGCCGGGGCAGCGCCGCGTGGCCGAGCGCCTTCGCTTCGTCGAGCGCCCAGCGCTCGCCGTCGGCGGCGCGCAGCCGCAGCGCGCGCAGGCCGCGGGTGCTGGGGCGCTCGAGCAGCGCGCCGAGGTGCGAGGGCGCGACGTCGGTGAGCTCGAGGGTGGTGAGCGGCACCGCCGGCTCGGGCTGCGCGAGCCAGGCGCCGGCGGTGCAGCGCACGGTGGCCGGCAGCCCGCGGTGAAACGCCACCCGCTCGGCGTCGCCGACGGCGAAGAAGCGCCGCACCCAGTCGTCGCCGTGCTCGCGCCACAGCGCGCGCAGCTGGAGCGCGGCGTGGGGAGCGAAGTGCAGGCCCAGCGCCGCCTGCCGGGTCTGCAGCACCACCCACTCGCCGAGCGGGTCGCCGGCGGCGAGCAGCGCGTCGGCGAGCACCTGCCGCGGGCCGTCGTCATCGGGAGCGGCGCGTACCGCCTCCCAGAGCGCCTCTTGCACGGCCGCTCACTGTACGCTGCGCCCAGATGGATCTCTCCCAATATCCCGCGCTGCTCGACCCGAGCTGCCCGTGGGGAGCCCTGCGCGAGTGGGGCGGGCTGCCCAACGTGAAGTGGTGCGAAGAGACCCTGTGCGCGGTGGTGGCCGAGCCGGCGAACACCTGGTCGAACCTCGCGTTCATCGTCGGCGCCGCGGCGCTGTGGCGCTTCAACCGCCACGAGACCTCGCGCACCTTGCGCTTCTGGTCGCAGGCCTCGGTGTGGGTGGGCCTGACCTCGCTCGCCTACCACGCCACGGTGAGCTTCGTGACCCAGGTGCTCGACTTCTTCGGCATGTATTTCTACTTCGTGCTGCTGGTGCTGTTGAACCTGGTGCGGCTGCGGCGCCTTCGGAAAGAGAAGCTCTTCGTCACCCTGTGGCCCGCCATCGCCGCGCTCACCGCGTTCACCGTGGCGGTGGCGAAGCTGGGGCTGCCGGTGCAGGGCATCATCGCGGTGCTGCTGCTGCTCGCGCTCGGCACCGAGGCGCTGGCCTCGCGCCGCGAGCCGTCGCGGCACGGCTGGTTCTTCGCCGCGCTGGCGGTCATCGCCGCCGCCGCCACCTGCTCGGCGCTCGACGCCTCGCGCCGCTGGTGCGACCCCCACAGCCACTGGCTGCAGGGGCACGCGGTGTGGCACTGCCTGAGCGCGCTGAGCCTCGTGCTCACCTTGTTTCACTACCGCCAGTTCCGCGCGCAGTACGTCTGAAAACGAAGCCCCCCTGGCTCCACTCGAAGGCTCCATGAACCCACTCGATTCGCTCACCGCTGCGCTGCTCGAGGTCGACCGCTCGCTGGTGGTCAGCGCGCGCACCGAGCGCGGCGTGCAGCTGCAGGCACCGCCGATGCGGGTGACCCTGGCCGACGTGCTCGACCTGCCCACCTTCGAAGCCGACGTGAAGGCGTGGAGCGAGGCGGTGAAGCCTGGAGAGCGCGCGGTCATCGTCGCCGTCGACGCCCGGCGGCTGGGCGCGGAAGAGGTGCTCGACCGGCTGGTGCCGTCGGCGCTGACCCAGGTGCGCTCGGTGCGCATGGCGTCGGTCTGGGTGCCGGGCGAGGCGCCGAAGCACGTGCGCGGCGCCACGTGGAAGAGCGTCGACGCGGCGGTGAAGCTCGTCGACGCGGGCGGGGTGGCCGACCCGGCGGCGGTCATCGCTCGGCGCGCGCAGCAGGCCGACGAGGTGAGCGACTTCATGGCGCCGCTGCTGCAGCGCAAGCCGGTGGTCACCTGGGCGGTGGCGGCGGTCTCGGTGCTGCTGTTCGGGCTGCAGATGCTGTGGGGCAACGGCGAGCCGTACGTGGTCGCTCCGCGCATGGGCGCGGCGGTGCCCAGCCTCATCTTCCAGGGCGAGGTGTGGCGGCTGCTCGCTCCGATGCTGCTGCACGGCTCGATCGCCCACCTGGCGATGAACATGATTGCGCTGTTCGGCTTCGGCACCTTCCTCGAGCGCTTTCTGGGCTGGCGCCGCTACCTGCTGCTCTACGTGCTCGCGGGGCTGGGGGGCTCCATCGCCAGCGCGCTGCGGCCGACCGACGTGGTGGCGGTGGGCGCCTCGGGCGGCATCTGGGGGCTGATGGTCGCGGGCGCGGTGCTGGTCACCTGGCCGCGCGGCAAGCTGCCGGCGCTGGTGTCGCAGGTGCAGAAGCAGCGCGCGTGGACGCCGGTGGGCATCAACCTGCTCTACTCGTTCACTCCGGGCATCGACTGGCTCGCGCACCTGGGCGGCGGCCTGGTCGGCGGGGTGCTGGTGTTCACCGGAGTGATTCTCTCGGGCATTCCCCCGGCCGAGACCTCGAACGACCCGCTCGCGCCGCCGCTCGCCGAGCGCGCGCCGGTGAAGGTGGGCGGGCTGCTCGCGCTGGTCGCGCTCACCGCGGCGGTGGCGGTGGCGTTCGCGTTCGGCCGGCCGTGGGAGCTGGCCTCGAAGCCCACGCCACGCGCGGTGGCGTTCGGCAGCGGCGCGGTGGCACAGCTGCCGGTGCTCGCCACCGCGCCCAAGCCGCAAGGCAACGGCAGCAGCTGGCTGTACGGCACCCTGCAGCAAGACCCGGTGGCCTTCGTGATGGTGTTCCCCGAGGTGAAGGTGAGCGACGAGCAGCTCGCCGACCTCGAGGGCACCCTGCGCGCCACGGTGGCGGTGTTCGACCCCGGGCTCATCGACGGTTTTCACGTCGAGGTGAAGAGCGAGCTGCGCGACCGCGGCGGCCGGCCGTACCTCTACCACCGGCAGGTGGCCGCCGACGGCCGCGCCGCCGACTCGTACTTCCTCATCGACGGGCACCGCACCGCGACGGTGATGGTGCTGTCGTCGAAGGCGGCCTCGAGCGGGTGGCGCGAGGTGGCGGCCGAGGCGCCGTTCACGCTGAAGCTGAACTGACTACAGCCCAGGCGCGAGCAGCCGCGGAGTCCACGGGGCGGCGCCGAGCTGAAAGCGAAAGACGATGTCGTCGAGCATGCGGCGCGCCGAGTCGCCCACCGCGCCGAAGCTCAGGTGCAGGCGCGAGGCCTCGCGCCGCGGAGTCACCCAGGCGATGCGGCCGGGCAGCTCGACGCGGCCTTTCTGGTGGGGCAGCTGCAGCTTGGCTGAGGCGTCGGGCGGGCAGTTGCGGGTCGACAGCTCGCCCATCACCTCGAACGTCGCTCCGCGCTGCGACAGCCCCGACAGCCGGCAGCGCCGCCCGTGAAAGGTGGCGACGTCGAGCGACATCGGCAGGGCGGGGGCGCGCGATTGGTAGAGCTGGCCGAGCGCGCACTCCATCTGGGCGAGGTCGGCGAGCTCGTAGCGCACCTGAATGGTGTCGGGGCGGAAGGTGCGGGCCAGCACGGTGGCGTGCACGTCGATGGGGAAGCGAATCTCGGGGGCGAGCAGGGCCAGCCGCAGCACGTCACCCGAGCGAATCATCTTTCGGCAGGTGCCGACGTGCAGCACCGAAGAGGTGCGACCACAGAACCGCGAGGCGGTGGCGACCAGCCTGGGCAGGGTCGAGAACGGAACGGGAATCAGCGGTGCTTGAGCCATGACGGCTGCGCGCATGTTCACGCGGCGTGCCGTGGGCCGGCGCCGCGGTGGATCATCGAAGCCGCGGGCACTTCGCTCGAGGTGCGGGCCGGCGAGCGCAGGTGCGCCGTTTACCGCCCGGTGACACCGGCCGCCTCGGCGGTGGCCATCACGGAACGTGGGGCCCTCGAGCTCGGCCCGGTTCGCGCAGAGAGGGCCGGCTCCGGTCGCGGCGGCGGCCGAGCCGCTTCGCCAGCCGGGGTCGCACGTGCTCGCCAGGCCACCAGGCTTGCCTTCGGCCGTGCTCCTGGGTCGCCTCGCACCACCGAAACGCTCGAAGGTGTCAGGCGACAGCAAGGTTGACCCTATCGGCGTCACCAACTCTGACCCCCTCCAGATCCCGGAGGGCGCTCCGCGTAGCGGACTCCTGCGGAACCCCGTGATCGAGCAGAAGTCCTGATCGATGGGGGTCAGCGTTACTGTCGCGAAGGGGTCAGCTTCTGGTGTCGCTCTGCAGAAGGAGACTCGTGCCCCCCCGTCAGGGCGAAGTCGGCCCTGCGGTTGGGCGTGACGAAGCCGCCCGGAGTGACGTGGGAGTGTTTACGCCCAAGGGTTGAACCTTTTTACTCCCACGCCGAGCGCCGGGCCCTCGCCCAGACCCGATGGTGCTCGAGCGCCGCGCAGGTGTCGCCCGAGCCCTCATTCGCTGTCCCGGCACGGGCGCTTCACCACCGAGGAGCTGCCTGGCTCACCGAGGCGCCGCCGCCCAAGCGCAGAGAAGCTCGGTGCGTGCACCGCTCGGGCGACCTGAACGCCGCAGCGGGGGGGCCCGCTCGAAAAGAGCCCCAGCCCCTTGCGCCCGCTCAGACCCCTCGCCGAGTCTCTTCGCTGCTGTTCCCAAGGGGGCGCCCGTCGAGCAGGAACAAACGCGTAAAAGAATCGCCGCCGTTCGAGGCGGCTGGGGCGACGTCAGACCCCTCGCCCATTCTTTTACGCTGCTGTTCGCAGGGAGGGCGCCCGCTGACGGGGCTCGCAAGCTTCGGCTGCCGCTTCGCGTCCCGCTCTGACCCACGCCGAGAAGACGGTCTTGGCCCTCCCGTCGCCCGGAAGCGCCGATGGGCTTCGTCGGCCGGCGTCGCAAACCCAGACGAGCCACGAAGTACTCGCGCCACCCGAAGGGCTCTCACCGGCGCGGCGCGAGCTTCGCGGCTCAGTTCCCCCGCCTCTCATGGCTGGCCGTCGCGAAAGGCGCCGGGGGCCGACCCGGTCCACCGCTTGAAGGCGCGGCTGAAGGTGGCGAACTCGGCGAAGCCGAGCTGAAAGGCGACCTCGGAGAGCGAAGGCGCTGGCGCCGCCACCAGTGCGCGGGCCAGCGCCTCGCGCACCTGGTCGAGCACCTGGGCGTAGCTGGTGCCTTCTGCCTCGAGCCGGCGCTGCAGGGTGCGGGTGCTCATGCGCAGCGCGCGGGCGACGGCGCGAATCGACGGCTCGTGCCCGTCGAGCGCCTCGCGCACCTTCTCGGCCACCCGGGCGGCGAAGGTGTCGCGCTGGGGCCCGCGCCGCTCGAGGGCCGAGGCGGCGAGGCCCTCGGCGGTGGCCAGCAGCCGCGGGTCGTGGGTGGCCTGGGGGGCGTCGAGAATCTCGGCGTCGAACGTCAGGGTGTTCTCGACGTGGCCGAAGCGCAGCGCGGCGGTGCCGAAGCAGGCGCGCAGTGCCTCGAGCGAGCCGCCGGGCCGCGGGTTCAGGAACCGCACCTCGCGCACCGCCGGCGCGCGGCCGGTCTGCGAGCGGCAGCTGTGCACCGCCATCGCCATGGCGAACTCGTTGAGGTGCCGGCTCACTCCGCGCGGGTGGCCCGGCGTGCGGTGAATGAAGCGGGCGAGCCCGCCCTCTTCCTCGAGCGCGAACTGCACCCCGTCGTTGAGCAGCGGCGCGTAGCGCACCAGGCGCTGCAGCCCCTCGCGCAGGGTGGCGCTCGAGCGGGCGGCCAGCTCGGGCAGCTCGTAGCGGGTGAACGAGAGCGTGCCGGGCAGGGTGAGGCCGAGGTGCGGCTCGCCCAGCGCCTCGGCCACGGCGTCGAAGAGCCGGCCCAGGTCGCTGGGGGTGATGCTCTCGTCGGGCTCGTCGAGCGACGCGCCGCGCGCGCGGGCCAGCTGCACCAGCGGCCGCACCAGGTGAGACACCGACGCTGCTTCGGCGCGAGGCATCGCTCTTACCGGCGAAGGCCGCGCGCCCCGTCGAAGTTGGCGCCGTCGGTCTTCATGTCCTCGACGTGGGCGCCGGTGAAGTCGCAGCCCTCGAAGTTCGCGGCGGTGGCCTGCACGCCGCCCAGCTCGGCGTCGCGCAGCGAGGCGTCTTCGACGTTGGCGTCGTCGAGCCGGGCGTGCTGCAGCGAGGCGTGGTCGAAGCAGCAGTCTTCGAGGTTGGCGGCGCGAAACGAGGCGCCGGTCAGGTCGGCGTGGCTCAGGTCGCTGTCTTCGAGGTTGGCGCGGTCGAGCTTCGCGCCGCAGAGGGTGGCGTGGCTCAGGTCGCAGTCTTCGAGGTTCGAGCCCTGCAGGTCGGCGCCGTTGAGCCGCGCCTCGCGCAGGTCGCTGTTCTCGAAGTTGCAGCCCTGGGCGCGGGCGCCGTCGAAGGCGGCGCGGCCCAGCCCGCTGTCTGCGAAGTTGCAGTCGCGCAGGTCGGCGCCCGAGAACACCGCGCGGCCGGCCTCGACGTCTTCGAAGTTGCAGTCGCGCAGGTCGGCCCCCGAGAAGACCGCGCCGGTGAGCTCGGCGTGCTCGAAGTTGACGCCGCTGGCGCGGGCCAGGGCGAAGTTGGCCTGGGTGAGCCGCGCCTTCTCGAAGCTGGCGCCGTCGAGCCGCGCGCCCTTGAACGACGCCGCTTCGAGCCGGCCCTTCTCGAAGCTGACGTGGCTCAGGTCGAGGCCGTCGAAGACCGCGCCGGTGAGCTCGACGCGCTCTTCGATGGCCGACTCGATGGCCGCGGCGAGCGAGTCTTCGTCGCCGTCGTGGGTGTACAGCACCTCGCCCGCTGCGTTCTGGAGGGTGACCATGGTGAGCAGGGTACTCAGCGCCCCCATGATGCCGCATGGCCCTCGGCGCCAGAAGCCATGGCGCCGCGCGCCACGCAAAGGCGCCGCGCGTGGCCAGCACGAGACGGTCGGAAAGGGCCTGGGCTTCACCGCCCGGACCTGCGCGTTATGGTCGCCGGCCGATGAAGGTTCGGGTTCAGCGACCGCCAGGCTCGACGCCGGCCCCTGCCGGGGGCGCCGCACGCGCGGTGCGGCCGGCGGTCGAGCCGGTGTTCTCGCACCCCGACCACGTCGACGAGCCCGTGGTGGCCTCGGGCGAGGGCGCCGCCGCGGCCCCGCACCTGCCGGTCGCCTCGTTGGATTTCTCCGACGCCCCGCAGTTCGGCACGCTGGCTGAAGCCTTGTGGCAACAGCTGCGGTCGGGCGACGAGGCGCCGAGCACCCCACCAGACTTCTACCTGTGGTCGCTGGCCAGCGAGCGCGCCGCGGCGATCTCCGCGGTGACGACGGAAATCTTCGGCCACCCGGTGACGCCGGCGGCGCTCGGTCGCCTGGCGGGCGCCAGCCTCGGCGAAGAGGTTCGGGTGAACGTGCTCGGCGACCGCGCGCTGCGCCTCACCGCGCGCCCGTGGTGGGGCGGCAGCCGGCTCTTGACCATCGAGCGCGGCGCGAACGGCATCACGCTCGAGCACGCCACGCCGCGACACGTCGCCGAGGCGCCTGACCTGCAGCGCGGGGCGGCCCTGCCGCCGCCCGCCGAGCGCACCTCGCTGTTCGAGGGCCAGCGGGTCACCGAGGTGCTGTGGGAGTACGGGCTGCGCGTGCCGGCCCGGGGCGCGACGGTGCAGCTCGACCAACCGGCGCGGGTGCTCGAGATGAGCCGCGCGGTGTTCGGTCGCGAGCTGTCGGCGAACGACTTCGCCGACCTGGCCGCCGCACCCGAAGGCGCCCGGGTTCACGTGAGCGTCGCGGCGAGCAAGACGGCGCACCTGGGGGCCGACACCGTCGAGCTGAACGTGGTGCACCCCCAGTACCGCGAGTACAAGCGCACCTTCAGCCGCAACGCCGAAGGCGAGCTCGAGGTCGAGCACGACGTGTTTCAGCTGACCGACGGGCTGCCCAGGGGCACCGGTACCCAGGTTCTGCTCGACGCCGTAGAGACCTACCGCCGCTACGGCGCCCGGCGCATTCGCACCATCGCCGCCACGTCTCTGCCCCATTGGGTCGGCACGCTGGTGTGGCCCAAGCTCGGCTTCAATGGAGCGTTGCCGCGAGCGACGCTCGAGGCGCTGGCCGCCACCGACCTGCCCGACGAGGTGAAGCAGGCGCAGACGGTCTTCGAGCTGCTGGCGACCGAAGAGGGCGCGCGCTGGTACCAGGAAAACCCGCCCGCCTTCCTGTGGCTCACCTTCGACCTCGCCGACGGCAGCCTGTCGCGGCAGATGCTCGAAGCGTTCGCCGAGGCGCGGGGGCTCGCGCCCCGAGCCGTCTCCGGAGGTCGCACGTGAACGAGAAAGACCCGCGGCAGTCGACCGAGATGGAGCAGCTGCCCGACTCAGAGGTCGACCCCCAGGCCGCCGAGGCGGCCCGGCGCGTGCTGCAGCAGCGCTACCGGGCCGACCCCGAGGCCTTTCGAGCGCAGTCGCGCCGAGAGGCAGGTGTGCAGCAGGTCGACCCGGCGCCGCCCCGCCGCTGACGGGTGCGACAGCCCGAACGCTCTCTCCGCCCGCGGCGTTCCGCTCCCGGCGGGGCTCCGACGCGTGCGACTTCAGTCGCGCGCCGTGCTGGCCGGGCGCCTCAGCCGCGGACCAAGGCCTACCGATTCTTCGCCGCGGCCAGCTCGGCGTCGATCAGCTTGCGCAGCTCGGTGGGCTGCAATCCGACCACCTCGCGGCCGTTGACGAAGTAGCTGGGCACTCCGCGTGATTCGAGCGCCTGGGCCTGGGCGACGTCGCGCTCGACTGCCTGCTTCACCTCGTCCGAGGCGCGCAGCCGGTTGAACGCGAGCACGTCGAGCCGCGCCACCCGCGCCGCGGTCTCCAGCGGAACGTTGGGCGACTTGAACAGCTCATCGTGGAACTCCCAGAAGCGGCCGAGCCGGTGCGCCGCCACCATCGCCCGCGCCGCCTCATCGCTGCGCGGCTCGGAAGGCAGCGGGTGGTGCTTGAACACGAAGTTCACCCGGTCGCGGTAGAGGTGGCGCAGCGTCGAGAGCAGCTGCGCGCCCTTGAGGCAGAAGCTGCAGCCGTGCTCGGAGAACTCGACCACGGTCACCTTCGCGCCCGGCAGGGTCTGCGGCGCGTCGCCGAGCTCGACGTCGACCCGTTCGGGGCGCGCGGTCATCGCCACCTTGCGCTCGACTCCATCGTCGGGCAGCGCCACCCACGTGCCGGTGCCGCGCGGCTGGAACTCGAGCGGGTAGGCGACCTGCACCTCGTCGGCGCCCCGGGGCGCGGGGAACTCGACGGCGCCCAGCTGCTCGAGCACGCAGCTGGCCACGAACGGGTTCTGCAGCGAGTAGTCGCCCGCCACCGTGCCTTCAGTGAGGCGGCTCTTCTTGCCGTCGCTCTTCAAGGTGAGCAGCAGCGTCACCTTGCCCTGCAGCCTGGGGTTGGCCTTCAGCGCCTGGGCGAAGCAGCCGCCGATGGCCTCGGAGTGCGGCGCCACGGCGTCATTCATTTCTTTCAAGCTCAGCATCTCAGCCGGCTTGGGCACCCGGTCGAGCGCGACGTTGGGCCGGGCGTTCTTCACTTCGAATGCCGGCTCGGTGGCCCTGGCGTTGCCTTGCATCACGAACAGCACCACTGCGGTTCCTGCGAGGAGTTGTCGGTTCATGGGCGCAGTGACATGCGGCTGCGCCTTTTCGGGTTCCGTGGCGATGAGCACTTTGCCGTCGACGTCGATGCGGTGGCCCTCGACCTCGATGCTGATGCGGCCCTGCGCCAGCACGTTGCCGTGCTCGAGGCGGAACACGCCGGACGAGAGCGGAGTCACCTGGGCTCCGTCGAGCAGCTCGAGCTGGCCGAGCGCAGTGCGAATGAGCGCAGGGCTCGCTCGCTGCTCGGAGGCGAGCGGGGTGACCGGCGCAGGAGCCTCGGAGACGACCGGAGCCGGAGCCGCGACCGGCGCAGGCGCCTCGCTCGACATCACCCACGCGGTCACCGAGGCCGCCAGCGCGGCCGCGAGCACCGCCGCCGCCGCGACCGGCCTCCACGCCACGCGAGGCAGAGGCGGCGCCAGCCGCTGCGCCGCCTGCTCGGCCAGCGCGACATCGCGGGGCGCCGGTGCGAACGAAGCGGTCATCGCGTCGAGCGCCTTGAGCCGCGCGAGCGCCTGCTCGAGCGCTGGCCGCTGCGACAGCTCGCCGCGCAGCGCGGCCTCTTCGGCGGCGCTCAGGTCGCCGGCCAGCAGCCGCGACAGCCGCTCGACGTCGTCAGCCGATACCATGTGAGCCTCCTTCACCGCCGGGGCGGTCGAGCGCGTCGCCCAGGGCCAGCACCAGCTCGGCGCGCGCGCGGTGCACCCGCGACTTGATGGTGCCGACCGCCACGCCTTCGACCTCGGCGACCGCCTCGAGCGACTGGTGGTGCAGCTGGGTGAGCACGAAGGCGCGGCGCTGCTCGGCGCTCAAGCGGGCGAGCGCCGCCTCGAAGCGGCCCGCCAGCTGCCGCCCGTGTGCCGACTCGTCGGGCCCCGCCTTGGGGTCGGGCACGCTCAGGCCGCCTTCGAGCGCCACCAGCGGCGCGCGAGGCTTGCGCTTGCGCATCAGCAAGAAGCGGTGCGCGACGGTGAACGCCCAGGTGGTGAGCTTCGCGGCGCCGTCGGGCTTGAAGCGCGGCAGCACGTGCAGAAGGTGGGCGAAGATTTCGTGGGTGTCGTCGTCGCGCTGACCGGGCTCACCGAGCCTCCGCACCAGCGAGGCGACGTGCGGCCCCACCTCGCGCAGCACCTCGGCCTGCGCGTCGGGCGCGCCGGCGACTGCCCGGGAGAGGGTGCTCGAGTCCACCACGGTCATTTCATGCAGCAGCCCTTAAAAGGTTCCCAACACCGGCTAGAGTCGAAGGCCGGTCGTGCCCTTTGGACTACAACAGTCACAGCGAGCATACGGTCGTCTTCCTCGTCGCTCCCGGGGACATTCTCGATGAGCGGTGGCTGATCGAAGCGCGCATCGGGCAGGGCGCGATGGGCAGCGTGTTTCGCGGCAAAGACAGCCGCCTCGAGCGCAAGGTGGCGATCAAGATTCTCTCGCCCGAGCACTGCCGCAAGCCCAAGGTGCTGGCGCGCTTCGAGCGCGAGGCGAAGCTGATGACCACGCTGCGCCACCCCAACATCATTCAGCTGTTCGGGGTCGGCCGGCGCGGCGCGCTGCCCTACATCGTGATGCAGTTTCTCGAAGGCATGACGCTGTCGGACGTGCTCAAGAAGAAGGGCGGCAAGCTCACGCCCGGCGAGACGCTAGCGGTGGTGAAGCAGATCGCCGCCGGGCTGTCGTTCATTCACCACCACGGCCTCGTGCACCGCGACATCAAGCCGCAGAACATCTTCGTGTCGCCGGGCGGGCGGGTGACGATTCTCGACCTGGGCGTGGTGCGCGACAAGTCGAACCCCGGCCTCACCAAGCCTGGAGCGATGGTGGGCACGCCCTATTACATGTCGCCCGAGCAGATTCAGGGCACCGACGAAATCGACAAGCGCACCGACGTCTACGCGCTGGCGGCGATGACCTTCGAGCTGTTGTGCGGCCGGCCACCCTTCCTCGGCCAGTCGAACTTCGAGGTGCTGCACGCACACCGCTACAACGAGGTGCCCGACGCCAGCGAGCTCAACGCGGCGGTGAACAAGAACGTGGCGCGGGCGCTGGCCACTGCGATGTCGAAGAAGCGTGAAGACCGCCCGCTCTCGGCGATGGAGTTCGCCGCCGACCTCGAGGCCTTCTTCGGCCAGCAAGAGCGCGTCGACCCTGCGGTGGCGTTCGCCTTTCTCGACGAGCTGAAGGCCGAAGAAGAGAGGCGCGCGCGCAACAAGCCCAGCAAGTCGACGCGGGCGCAGACCCAGCCGCTCATCAAGCGCGCCACCACCGGTGGGTTGCCGGCGCAGAAGACCACCTCGGGCGAGGTGCCGATGGCGAGCTCCATCGACGTGCACCTGCTCTCGGGGGCGCCCACCGGCCCCATCGACCTGCGCCGCGAGACGCGCAAGCTCGCGAACGTGATGGCGAAGCGCGAAGAGCAGCCCGACGACACCCAGTCGGGCAATGACCCGGCCGACGACTCGGTCTCCGAGACCTACGCCGGTGAGCTCGCGCCGCCCAACGACACCCGCGACGAAGAGCGCAACAGCGGTCACACCGACCCGGGTCGCTCGCAGTCGGACTCACAGGCCGGCGAAGGCGACCGCGGAGACGACAACCCCAGCGAGACGGTGACCGAGAGCGGCGAGCTGCGGGTCATCACCACGGTGAAGGGGCTCACCACTCCCGCCGCGCTGTACATCGACGGCCGCAAGCAGGGCTCGACGCCGCTCTCGCTGCAGGTGCCGGCCGGCAAGCACCAGGTGCGCGTCGAGCGCGCCGGCTACAAGCCGCAAGAGAAGACCGCGATGGTCATCGCCAACCAGGTCTCGCTGTGCCGCATGGAGCTGGCCACGGTCGTGAAGTGAGCGCCGGCGGGCAGAGACGCACGCGAAGAATGATGTCGCGTTTCGTCAGCGCCCACGACAGCGCGCGCTGAGCGGTGGTGCAGGGCCGCCGCCTCGTTCAGGCGGCAACTCTTGCCATCGTCGCGCCGGTTGTCGCGCGAAGTGGCGAAGTTCGCGTGCGGCGTGCGCTGGCACCTCGGTTGCTCAGGCGCCGCGGCTCAACCCGCATCACCCTTGGAGACGCCGATGACTTCGTTTCGCCCCCTGTTCTTCGCCGCCGTGCTCGCCGTGACCTCGCTGTTCAGCTGCGGCGTGCCGCTGGAAGGAGAAGACAGCACCACTCCGCCCGATGACTTGATGAGCCAGGCCGCGCCGGCCAACGCCTCGACCGAGCAGGGGCTGCACATCTCGCGCTACGTCTGGGACAACCCGCAGCCCTGCGGTCGCCCGCGCGGCGCGTACACGGTGTGCCACAACCTCTACGGCTACGACCGCGGCGTGTACATCAGCTCGAACTACTGCTTCCTCAACTGCACGCCGACCGGCTGCTACCAGGCGCAGTTCAGCAAGTACCAGTGCATCATCGAGACCTGAGGCTCGCAAAATCGGGCTCGGCGTTCAGGTGACGCCGAGCCTTGTGGCGCGCCCTGCAGGCCGGGGTGCTCCGCGTCGGCCTGCCGCCGGGCGGGGCGCTGATCAGGCTGCAGTTTCCGCTTCACGGGCGGCCCGGTCTGGTGATGATCAGGGGGTATGACGTGGCAGCCGACGTTGCGAGGAGAGCGCCTCACTCTTCGCCCGATGGTGAAGACCGACTTCGAGGCGCTGCACGCCGCCGCGTCAGACCCGCTCATCTGGGAGCAGCACCCCGAGAGCACCCGCTGGCAGCGCGACGTGTTTCGGCGCTTCTTCATCTCGGGGCTCGAGAGCCGCGGCGCGCTGGTGATTCTCGACGCGAAGACCCACGCGGTCATCGGCACCTCGCGCTACACCGCGCACGACCCGGGCAAGCGCAGCGTCGAAATCGGCTACACCTTTCTCACTCGGGCGTACTGGGGGGGCCCCCACAACGCCGAGCTGAAGGCGCTGATGCTCGGCTACGCGTTCGGGCAGGTCGACACGGTCTTCTTCGTGGTGGGCGACCACAACTTCCGCTCGCAGAAGGCGGTGCTCAAGCTGGGCGCGAGAGAAGACCGCCGCGACGGCGACAAGATTATCTTCCGCCTCGAGAAGGCGTGGCGCGAGGTGCCGGCGCCGAAGTCGACGCCGCCTGCGCGCGTGCAGACCTGATCACCGCATCAGCGACAGCAGCGCCTTGCCGTGCTTCTCGACCATCTTCGGCCCCACCCCTGAAATCTGCTGCAGCTGTGCGAGCGAGGTGGGCCGCCGCGCGGCGATGGCCAGCATCACCCGGTCGGTCATGATGCGGTAGGCGGGCACCGCGAGCCCCTTGGCGAGGTGCAGCCGCCAGCTGCGCAGCCGCTCGACCAGCTGCTTGTCGGCGGCGGGCAGCTGGGCCTCGGCCGCGCGCTTCTGCGCCTTCTTCGACTTCTTGCCGCCCTCGCGCGCGACCTCGATGACGAAGTCCGCGCCCTCGAGCCGGCCGGCCGCGCCCTTCACCAGGTGCGCGCGGCGAAACGAGATGGTCTTGCCGTCTTTCTCGAACTCGTCGTCGCTGAGCACGATGACCTTGGCGCGCACCATGCAGCCGATCAGCTCTTCGAAGGCGCGGCGCTCGACGTCGGCCGAGGGGTGCAGGTTGCGGTACAGCGTGCCGGTCGACTGCCCGTCGTAGCGCTGCAGCTCTTGCATGATGCGCCCGGCGTAGGCGCGCTCGCCCGCGGTGGCCGGCCGGAAGGCGCGGCCCACGCTGTCGTTCGGAGTGCACGCGTCGCACTGACCGCAGGCGCGCCCGTCGCGCGCGTCGCCGAAGTGGCGCACCAGCCGGGTCATTCGGCAGTCGCTCGACTGGGCGAAGTCGATGACCTCGTCGAGCTGCTCGAGGCGGTGCTGCCGAATCGCCTCGTAGCTCTTCTCCCACCCGGCCTTGCCCCGCTGCACCCGGTCGTCGCGGGTGAGCACCACGCCCTGGTGAATCCACAACTTGTCGAGGGCCGACTCGGCCACCTCGAGGGGCAGGCCGCAGTCGGCGAACAGCTCGGCGCGGGTGATGCCGGCTTCCGGCACTGCGCGCGCCAGGCGGTCGAGGTCGCGGGTGGGCGGGTAGTCGCGGTCGAGGAACGTCTCGTGGAGCTTGCGGTCGCCCCAGCCGTAGAAGAGCAGCGCGCGCGAGGTCTGCCCGTCGCGGCCGGCGCGGCCGATCTCCTGGTAGTAGCCCTCGAGCGAGGCGGGCAGGCCGAGGTGCACCACGGTGCGAATGTCGGCCTTGTCGATGCCCATGCCGAACGCGATGGTGGCGACCACGACGTCGAGCTCACCGCCCAGGAACTTCGTCTGGGTGCGCGCGCGCGCGTCGGCGCTCATGCCCGCATGGTACGGCGCGGCCGAGTGGCCCTCGCGCTCGAGCACCTCGGCCGCCTCTTCGGCGAGCTTGCGGCTGGGCACGTAGACCAGCGCCGGCTTGCGGCCCTCGTCGGCCAGCACCTCGAGCGTCTTGTCGAGCCGGTCGCCTTGGCTGACCTCGGTGGCCTCGAGCGCCAGGTTGTCGCGGCGAAAGCCGTGAATGAAGCGCTTCGCCTGCGGCACCTGCAGCAGCGCGAGAATGTCGGCCTGCACCCGGCGGGTGGCGGTGGCGGTGAGCGCCACCACCGGAGCTGGCCGCAGCATCGGCAGCCGCTGCCCGAGCAGCCGGTAGTCGGGGCGAAAGTCGTGGCCCCAGTGCGAGATGCAGTGCGCCTCGTCGACGGCGATGAGGGTCGGCTTGCGCTTCGCGAGCAGCTCGGGGAAGCCGGGCACGCTCAAGCGCTCGGGCGCGATGGTGAGAAAGTCGAGCTGCCCGGCGAGGTACTGCCGGCACACCTCGCGCGACTGCTCGCGGGTGCGGCCCGAGTGAATGCGCTCGGCGGCGAACCCCAGGGCTTGCAGGCGCGTGGTCTGGTCTTCCATCAGCGCGATGAGCGGAGAGATGACCAGCGTGGTGCCGCCGCGCGCCACCCCGGGCAGCTGGTAGCAGAGCGACTTGCCGCTGCCGGTCGGCATCACCAAGAGCGCGTCGGTGCCGTCGGCGACGGTCTGGCACACCTCTTCCTGGTACGGGCGGAAGTCGGCGTGGCCGAAGCGCGCCTTCAAGACGGCTTTGAGCGGCGTGCCCGGCGCCACCTTGGGCACCCGCGGCGGCTCGGCGAGGGGCAGCTGCGCCTGCGGCAGCATCGGCGGCGGCCCGGAAGGGGCCGAAGGGCCACCCCCAGGCGAGGCAGGGCCGTCAGCCACGGTGGCCACCAACCTCGACACCATCGACTCGATGCGCTGCATGAAGCACGTCAGAGACTCCTTACCGCGTTCGATGTGACTGAGCGCAAGCTCCCATTCACCGGTGAGGGCCGGGCTCTTCACCGTGTCGTGCACCCGGTCGACCAGCGCAAAGCCCTTGTCGGTGGCGCGCAGCGACTTGCCCTCGCGCTCGGCGTACCCGCGGGTGAGCAGCGTCTCGATGATGGCGGCGCGGGTGGCCGGCGTGCCCAGGCCGCGCTCGCGCATCGCCTCGCCCAATTCGCGGTCGTCGAGGCCGCGGCCGGCGCTCTCCATCGCGCTGAGCAGGGTGGCGTCGGTGAGCCGCTTCGGGGGCTCGGTCTGCTTGTGCAGCACGTCGGTCTTCTTCACCGGGTGCTGCTGGCCCTCGGCGAGCGAGGCGGGCAGCGCGGTGTCGCCGTGCGCGAACGGCACGGCCTCGAGCGCCTTCCACCCGGGCTCGAGCACCTGGGTGCCCGACGACTCGAACGCGTCGGCGTCGACCTTCGTCACCACGCGGGTGACGCGGGTGTGGTGGTCTTTCGCCCAGGCCATCAGCAGCCGGCGGCAGACCAGGTCGTAGATGCGCTGCTCGTCGCGAGAGAGCGGCGCTTTGGGCACCCCCAGGGGGATGATGGCGTGGTGGTCGGTGACCTGCGCGTCGTCGACGAAGCGGCGGGTGAGCGGCCGCTCACCGGTGCCCGGCGCGGCGGCGGGGTAGCTCTGCGCGAGCGTGCGCGCGAGGGTCGACGCCTCGGGTGCGATGGCGGTCGAGAGGTGCCGCGAGTCGGTGCGCGGGTACGAGAGCAGCTTGTGCCGCTCGTAGAGCTGCTGGGCGAGCTCGAGCGTCTTCTTGGCGGTGAACCCGTAGAGCCGGTTGCCGTGCCGCTGCAGCTCGGTGAGGTCGTAGAGCAGCGGCGGAGCCTGCTTCTTCTCTTCGCCCTTCACCGAGGCGACCTCGCCGACGCGGTCGCGGCAGCGGGCGGCGATGGCTTCGGCCTGCTTCGCCTCGAGCCGGGTGGGGTGCTCGGCGGCCTTCTTCTTCGGGTCGAACCAGGTGCCGCTGTACGCGCCGAACGAGGCCTTCACCTCGCAGTACTTCTCGGGCACGAACGCGGCGATGGCGCGGTCGCGCTCGACCAGCATCGCCAGGGTGGGGGTCTGCACCCGCCCGACGCTGAGCAGGTCGGGGCCGAAGCGCACCGTGTACGCGCGCGAGAGGTTCATGCCGACGAGCCAGTCGGCGCGGGCGCGGCCCTCGGCGGCATCGGCGAGCGGGTCGAGCTCGCGCGAGGGGCGCAGGCGCTCGAACCCGGCGCGAATCGCCTGCGGGGTGAGCGAGCTGAGCCACAGGCGCTCGACCGGCTTGTCGCAGCCGGCCTGCCGGTAGATGTAACGGAAGATGAGCTCGCCCTCGCGGCCGGCGTCGGTGGCGCAGACCACCTTGTTCACGTCGCGGCGCTGCAGCACCTGCCGGACCTCGGCGAAGTGCGAGGCCGTCTTCTGGTGCACCGCCAGGGGCCAGTCGCGCGGCAGCATCGGCAGCGCCTCGAGGCGCCAGCCGCGCCACGACGAATTCATGGCCTCGGGCTCGCACAGCCCGACCAGGTGGCCGATGGCCCAGGTCACCACGTAGCCGTTGCCCTCGAGCGAGGCGCCCCGGCGCGTGCGCGCGCCCAGCACCTGCGCGATGTCGCGGGCGACTGAGGGCTTCTCGGCGAGCACGGCGACCGTCACGCCGCAGAGGTTAGCGGCGGGGTCTGACACTGTGGGAGAAAATTTGTTCAGTATCGAGGGCAGAGGGTGACAGGCATCAGACTGCGCGCTGGCGCACCGCGGGTGACGGTCGCTAGGTTGGTCGTTCGAAGCCCTCGATGCGAAGCCAACGCACGACCCGTCGCAGCACCACCCCGCCCGACACGGCGATGGCCCCGGCCGAGGCGACCTCGACCGTCGAGTCGCCGCAGCCCGAGGCTGACGCTTCGCGGGCAACGGGCCACGCGCTCACTGACCAGCTCGTCGCACCGCTGGCCCCCGAGGTGGCGGGCCGCGGTTCGGCCACGCAGCGGAAATTTCCCTTCAACGCGGTCGCAGTGTGCGGGGGCCGCGCGAGCTTCAACGGCCTCGAGCCGCTGGCGGCGCTGGTCGGGCAGCGGCTCAGCGACCTGATGAAAGACGGGCCGGTCTTCAACGTGGTGTCGGGAGGAGACGCCAACGCCGACAGCGTGCAGCAGCTGGTCGGAGCGTCGTTCTGCGCCGCCCGGGGTGAAGCGCCGAAGGCCTCTCAGTCGCGGCTGACGGTGATTGTTCCACCCGGGTCGGACCGCGAGACCGAAGCGCTCAGCCCCTATGGCGCGGCCTACGTGCTGAGCGAGAGCGAAGCGGCGCGCTACCAGGTCGAAGGCACGCCTGCCTCGCTGGGGCGCTACGGCGAGCGCAACGCCGCGCTGGTGGGCAATGCCGCGCAGTTGGTGGTGCTCGGCGCTGGCCCGATGACCTTGTACGAGGTGGTGTCGGCGATGAGCGAGGGCAAGCCGGTGGCGGTCTGCCCCGAGACGTCGACCTTCGACCGCCTCGCCTACGCCATCGCCACCCACCAGGTGACGTCGTTGGAAGCGCTCGAGGCGCACCCCGCCTTCCGCGAAGCGGGGCCGGTGGTGCAGGGGCTGTTCGAGAAGAACGTGCGCACGCTCGCGGCGGCGGCGTTCGACCGCTGGCACCGCTCGGGCCGCGCGGCCGAGCAACCCGCGTGGTCGGTCGAGCTGAGCCGTGCCTGGTCGACGGTCGAGCAGCAGGCCGGAGCCGTTCGCTACCCGACCGATGATGCTGCCGGCGACCCGGCGCGCGACGCGGCGGTCGCCCGGTTCCTGCTGGGTCGCGTCGACGCGAACCGGGCGGCGTCGAGCCCGCCCGGCGACGTCTGGAAATGAAGCTCGCGGCCCACCGCATGAGGTAGACGCTCGCGCATGAACCGCCTCGCGCTCGTCTCGCTCGTGCTGCTCGCCTGTGCCCACGCTCCTGCCGAAAACGCCGGGCCGCCCGACGACGACAGCCCGGTGGTGACGCCCCAGCAGACCCCGTGGAAGGACATGACCGGGCAGCAGCGCGGCCGCTACATGGCGAAGGTGGTGCTGCCGAAGCTGCGGCCCGTCTTTCAGGCCTTCGACGGCGAGAAGTTCGCGAAGGTCACCTGCGCCACCTGCCACGGCGAGCACGGCAAGCAGAACGAGTTCAAGATGCCGAGCGCCGAGCTGCCCAGCCTGCCCGACTCACCCGAGGTGTTCATGGCCACGGTGATGAAAGAGCAGCCCGAGATGGTGAAGTTCATGGGCGAGAAGGTGGTGCCGATGACCGCCGAGCTGCTCGGCATCGAGGCGTTCAACCCCCAGGCGCCGAAAGAAGGGGCGTTCGGCTGCCACGGGTGCCACACCCTGAAGAGCAGCAAGTAGCCCGGGCGGTCACCGCGCCGCGGGCTTCTTCCGACACACCTCGAGGTCGCCGGGCTTGAACGCCCAGCTCAGCCCCGGCTGAAGCTCGAGCCACGCATTCTCGGGCAGGCGAACCTCGGTCCACCCTGGGCGCTCGCTCACCACCTCGTACGCGGCGTTCGCGGCCAGCTCTCCCGCCGCGCGCAGCTCGCCGTTCTGCACCAGGTAGAGCGCGACGCCGGTGCCGCAGCGGGCCCACGCGGGGCGGCCGCCGCCCTCAGGCGAAGCCAGGCCGCCGACCAGGCCGCCCATGCCGAGGACGTTGCTCAGCGCGACCGGCGACGTCTGGCGGCGCGCGACCCAGCCGGTGACGCGGCCCGGCCAGACGTGCAGGCGAACGCGCACCTGGTCGCCCCGCTCTTCGAGCACGGTGGCGGTGCGGGCCCACGAGTCGTCGGTGAGTCGCAGCACCCCGTCGGCGGCCCCGCCCGGGGTCATCGCGACCGAGACGTCTTGCCCCGCGACGAGCTCGAGCCCGGTCGGCGTCCGCCGTCGGGTTGCGGCGCGTCGTCGTCGTCGTAGCCGCGGGTGCCGGGGGAGATCGCGGTCTGCGGGCACTGCAGCGTGAGCTCGAGCGGGTGCGTCGAGCGAAACCCCTCGGGCTGCCGCGAGCGCACCCGCATCATGTCTCCGTCGGTGCCGAGAAACTCGAGCGGCGCCGAAGTGCCGAGCTCGAGCACACCCAGCTTCACCGGCTCGGTCGGGTACACGACCAGCGGCCGGCTCGGCTTGAGGTACATGCGATAGGTGACCCAGCCGGTGGTGAACGCGCCGCGCAGCGGCTGGCCCGCCGCCCCCCACGGCAGCTTGACGTCGATGCCGGTCGAGCGCGCCCGCTTCTCGTCGAACGTCATCACCGGAGGGTCGTTCGCCTCGAGCGAGAGCACGCCGTGCGGCAGCCGGTACGAGGGCCTGGTGTAGCGGCAGAAGAAGGCCTCGTCGTCGGGCGGGCGGGTCACCGGGCGCTGAGCGCCACACGAGAGACAGAGCAGGGCGAGCACGAGGTGGCGCATGGTCGCTGGGTGGGGGCGCGGCCCGAGGTTTTTGATGCGGGCCCCGGGCGGGCTCACTTCGCGCGCAGGTCTTTCACCACGCGCCCGGCGCGGGCGAGCTCGGCGTCGTGGGCCGCGTCGCGGAACGTCTCGGCGAGCGCGGCGGTCTCCCACTCTTTCATCGCGGGCAGGGCGAGCAGCCGGGGCCAGTAGTCGGCGGCGGCGCCCGCGAGCGAGACGCCGTAGGTCTGAATGCGAAAGGCGACCGGCGCGAAGAACGCGTCGGCCGCGCAGAACGCCTCGCCGCACAGCCAGGGCCCGCCGAAGCGCGAGAGCCCCTCGCTCCACAGCTGCTCGAGGCGCGCGAGGTCGGCGAGCAGCTCGGGTGAGCGCCGCTCGACCTGGACCCGAACGCCCACGTTCATGCTGTGCTGGTTGCGCAGCGCGCCGAAGCCCGCGTGCATCTCGGCGCACGCCGAGCGCGCCCACGCGCGAATGCTGCCCTCGCGGGGCCAGACCCGCTCGTGGTCCTCGGCGAGGTACTCGACGATGGCCAGCGAGTCCCACACCACCACTCCGCCGTCGTCGACCAGGCACGGCACCCGGCCCGAGGGCGAGAACGCCTTGAACCCGCCGCCGGCGCTCGCGGCGTCGAACCGGTGCAGCTCCTCGGTGAAGGGAACGCCGAGCGCCTTCATCAGCACCCACGGGCGCAGCGACCACGACGAGTAGTTCTTGTTTCCGATGTGAAGGGTCAGCACGCGCGCAACCTAACCGAACGTGGGCCGTTCATCGCGGGTGGCGCGAGCAGCGGCGGCCAGCAGTCGGCGGCGGGTCACCGCTCTTGGAAGCTCAGGTCGCGCCGCGCACGACCTCTCCGTGCGAGACGGTGGTTGCGTTCGACGTGCCGTTCGAGCCGTTGCCGGCGCTGCTCTGCAGCGCCGACGGCGCCGACATGAGCGCATCGGCGGCGCGCATCTCTTTGCCGTCGAAGCCGCGAAACGCAAAGGTGCGGTGCGGCCGCAGCAGCGAGAGCTCGTACAGCTCTTGATACGCTTCGAGCACGGCCGGCTGCTCACCGAGCTTCTCGAACGACCGGCTGATGGCGAGCGGGTACTGGGTCTTGGCTTCGGCGACCAGCGAGGCGACCTGCACCGAGGTCTCGGCCTCGAGTCGCGCGACCTTGAGGCGCCCCATCTCGTCGATGTCGGCGCGCGCGCGATCGAGCCGCGCCGCGACGGCGACGAAGAACTGCCGCGAGACCTCGGGCAGCAGCTGAACGTGCGAGACGAGCACGCGCTCGACGTCGATGCCCCAGCGGTTGGCTTCGGGCAGCAGCTCTTGCCGTACCTGGTCACCGAGCCGCACGCGGTCGCACAGAATCTGCTGAAAGTCCTGATGGCCGAGCACGCTGGTGGCGGTCGCGGCGACCAGGTTGTGCAGCGAGCCCTCCCAGTCTTCGACCGCGAACGTCACCGCGACCGGGTCTCTCACCTTCAGCTCGACGAACAGCTCGACGATGACCGAGGTGCCGCGCGCGTCGTTGACGTGAACCTCTTTCACCTGGCGAAAGTCGCGCTGCAGCGAGACGTGGTGCAGCTTCACGTACGGCAACAGCCGCTCGGGCGTGAAGTGCAGGCCCGGCCTTCTCAGGTCCTTCCACAGCTTGCCGAAGCGCGTCACCAGCACGGCCTCGTCATCTTCGACCCGCACCGAGAAGAACCGCACCACCAGGAAGAACAGAATCAACGGAGACAGCCCCGACAGCACTCCCAACGCCAGCATCAGGTTCGGGCGCATGGTTCAGGCCTCTTCTTTCAGGAACAGGGCGCGCGACTCGCTCAAGACCTCGGCGCGTCGTCGGCGCACGTAGTCGGCCAGGGTCTTCTTCGAGGCGAGGGCGCTCAGCGCGTTGCCCAGCACCAGAATCTCGTCTTCGGCTGCCTTCGCGCGGGCGCGGGCGATGTCGACGCCCTCACGGGCCGCCAGCACCCGCTGCTGGCTGTCACCCTCGGCGCGAAAGTAGCGCTCTTCGGCGTGGCTGTGCGCAGCGATGACGGCGTTGAGCGCGTCGGCGAGCTCGTCGGGCGGGTGAATGTCGGTGACGTCGACAGCGCGAAACTTCACGCCGTAGCGGTCGTCGAGCTGCGCCTTGCACGCGGCCTCGATGCGCAGGTCGAGCGGCTTGCGGTCGCGGCGAATCAGCGCGTACGAGCCGCCCAGCCGCTGCGCGTCGGGCGCGCGCACGTTCGCGAGCTCGTTGCGCATCAGCGCGGTGAACAGGTGGGTGAGGTGGTCGCTGGTGTGGCGCATGCCGAACACGTACTCGTGCAGACCGCCGAGCGCGGGGGTGTACCGCATGCTCGCGTCGAGCCGCAGCACCGTGCCGTCTTCCGCGATCGCCTCACGACCGCCGTCTTCGGGCAGCGCGAGGTGCTGCTCCATCATGTTCACCTGCACCACGCGCTCCCAGGGCAGCTTCATGTGCAGGCCCGGTGAGAACGTGCGCAGCGAGCCGTCGCCATTTCGCTTCACCGCCTTGAACGCGGTGAGCAGGCCGAGGTGGCCTTCTTCGACGCGAAACACGCTGCGGGCGGCCACCAGCACGCCGAGCAGCAGCGCGCCCATCGAGAATCCATTCACGAACTGGTCCATTTCTAGAATCGCTCCTTGTCGAGGTGGGGGGACCAGCGCTGGTCCCAGGCGGGTATGGGTTCACGGTCTTCGGCTTCTTCTTCGTTCACCACCGGCGTGCGCAGCGAAGACTCGAGCTGCTGGTAGGCCTGGGCCAGGCCGCGGTTCACCTCGACGACGTCGTCGTTGAAGTGCTGGTGCGCTTCGCCGGCCATCGGCAGCGACGCGACGACGTCGGCCGAGTCGACGATCTTCCCGTGCGGAACGTGCCGCCCATCGGGTATCTCGACGCCCACCACCAGCGCGCCGTGACCGATGAAGCAGTTCGCTCCGACGATGCTGTCGTGCACGATCGACTTGAAGCCGATGAACGTGTCGTCGCCGACGTAGCAGGGCCCGTGCACCAGCGCGTCGTGCGCGATCGAGACGTTCCTGCCGATGTACACCGCCCACCCTTCACCGGCGACCTGCACCTGCCGGTCTTTGAGCGCGTGCAGCACCACGCCGTCTTGCAGGTTGGTGTGGTCGCCGATGAAGAACGGAGTGCCCTCGTCGGCGCGCACCGACGCGTTCGCCGCCACGTGCACGTCACGCCCCAACACCACGCGCCCGATGACGCTGGCCTGCGGGTGCACGAACGCGCTCTTCGCCTTCAGCGCCTGGTCGCGAATGTGCCGCAGCCAGGCCGCTGCCTCACTCGTGCCGGCGTACGGCTGCGCCTCTCGCGCCTTCGCCCGCTCGGGCCCGAGCACTGCGCGAATGCCCTTCACGTCGTCGCGCTTGAGCTCTTCGTTCTCGGCGTCTTCGTGCCGGTGCAGCCAGTGGTTCAGGGCGTGCAGCGCGATGCCGGCGACGATGCCGAGCATCAGGTGGCCCGACACCGTACCGACGGCGGTCACCAGAAACGCGAGCGCTTCGATCTTCTCGTTCTTCGCGAGTTCGATGAGCGTCTTCATCTCGATGAGACGAACGCCGATGACCAGCAGCAGCCCGGCGAGCGCCGCCAGCGGCACCTGGCCGATCTCGGTCGACAGCCACATCACCGCGAGCGCAAGCAGACCCGCGTGCAGAATCGCCGAGAGCCGCGTCTTCGCTCCGCTCTGGTAGTTCACCGACGAGCGCACCACCACCCCGGTCACCGGCATGCCCTGGAAGAAGCCGGTCACCAGGTTCGCGAGGCCCTGCCCGAACAGCTCGAGGTTCGAGTTGTGCGGCGTCTTCGTCTTCGACATGCGGTCGATGGCGCGCGCCGACAGCAGCGATTCGACGCCGGCGAGCAGCGAGAGCGGCAGCACGGCGATGAGCAGCTCGAGCCACTGATCATCCGCCACCAGCGGCACCTTCGGCGGAGGAAACGAGCTGGGCAGCGAGCCGACCCGCTCGATGTCGAAGCCCACGTAGACCGAGACCAGCGTCACCAGGCTGATGCCGATGATGGCCGCGGGGAAGCGCTTGAAGTGCGCCGTGGTGGTGACCAGCAGCGCGACGAACAGCCCGCACACCACCGCGAGCCACGACACCTCGTGCAGCCAGGTGGGCCGGTGCATCATCTGGCTCAGCTCGCTGACGCGGTAGTTGAAGCCGAGCAGCTCGGGCAGCTGTCCGTCGAGCAGCTTGAGGCCCACGCCGGTGGTGAAGCCGGCGAGCACCGACTCGGGCACCCGGTTCATCAGCTTGCCGGCGCGCGCCGCCGCGAGCCCGAGGCTCACCACGCCGACGAACACCGTGGCAGCCGCGACGCCGGTGGCGCCGAAGCGCCCCGCGATGTCGAGCACCATCACCGACAGCGCGGCAGCGGGGCCGGTGACCTGCAGCTTCGCTCCGCCGAAGAAGCCGGCGATGCCGCCGCCGATGGCTCCCGCGACCAGACCCGCGATGGGAGGCAACCCGCACGCGACCGCGAGCGCGACGTTGAGCGGCAACGCGACGGCTGCGACGGTCAGGCCCGCGAGCACGTCGTTGCCAGGCGAGGTCTTGAGCACGTCACGCCAGCCCGAGAGCCAGTCGTGGAACATCGCCAGATATTCGCCCTGCCAGACAGGGGTTTGTTTGCGCGGGCGAGTTACCCGCTTCACGGCAGCAGCCATTGGGAGACCTCAGCGAGGGGTGGGTGGGAGAAAAGCCCGGCGCGCCGAGATCGGCGCGCCGCGACCAATCACGACTCACTCACGCAGACGGAGGTCGCCCCTCGCGCTCCAGGTGAACGGGCGCGGGGGGCAGGTGCTCGAGCTCCCAGCGCGCGGCCAGCGCCATGGGCGCGAACACCGGGAGCTCGAAGAGGTCGGCGACCACGTCGTCGAGCTCTTCTTCGGCCAACACGGTCGCGCCCGCGCCTGTCGACGACGGAGCGGCGGCGGCGGCCTTCAAGGCAGCTCCAATGCCGACGATGCCCGCCAGCTGGAGCAGGGCGATGAAGAGCACGGTGGAGAGCTGACGACAGCGGCGGGACATCGAGGCGTTGAGATTAGATGCAAACGGCGCACTGCGCCGTCAAGGACGCATTTCAGGTGGGCGAGGCCTGCCGTGGTATGAACGCTGCCGTGTCTGCCGCAGGCGCACCTCGCAGCTGCGAAGGCCTCTTGCGCGCCACTGCGAGTGGCTGGTGCGCATGAAGGTGAGGCGGGCGCTCCCTCTCGCGCTGGCCCTCACCGCGTGCTTGAAAGACATCGCCGTCGACCCGGCGGGCTACCCCTGCACCGACGACGCCGCGTGCGGAAGCGAGGGCCAGTGTCTCTGGGCTGCCTGCGTGCAGCGGCTCGCCAGCCCCTTCGAGCTGCGGGTGAGCGCGGGTGCAGACACCGACCGGGTCGACTCGCAGGGGCACACCTGGCTCAGCGACCGGTACGCTCACGGGGGCCGAATCGACGCGGTGAACGTCGCGGTGGCGAACACCGACGACGACTTTCTGTACCAGAAGTACCGCTGGGGCCTGACCGACTACGCGGTGCCGGTGCCGTGCGCCGCCCAGTACGCGCTCCGGCTGCACTTCGCCGAGATTGCCGGCGCCTACGCCGCCCGCGGGGCCCGGCGCTTCGGGGTGACCGCCCAGGGGCAGACGCTCGTGGAGGACCTCGACGTGGTCGACAGCGTCGGCTTCGCCACCGCGCTGCAGAAGCGCTTCACCGTCGCGGCCGATGGGCTCACCCTCACCATCGGCTTCGTGCCCATCAAAGACGACCCGATGGTGTCGGCCTTCGAGCTCATTCAAGCCAGCGCCTGCGCGCGCTGAGCGCTCAGTCGTCGTCGGTGGTCAGGCCGAAGCGCGCGATGAGCTTGTACGCGAACTGGCGGCCCACGCCGAGCGACTCGGCGAACGCCGAGACCTTGCCCTGGTGGGCGCGCAGCCGGGCGCGCAGAAAGGCCTGCTCGAAGTCGTCGACCACCTTGGCCCTGGCGTCCGAGAGCGTCATTCCCTCGAACGAGGCGAGGGGGCTGAAGGGGCTGGCCAGCGACTCCTCGAGCTGCGGGGCGGCCTCGGGGAAGAGCGTGAGTCGCAGCAGCAGGTTCTTCAGCTCGCGAACGTTGCCCGGCCAATGGTGCGAGGCGAGCAGCGAGCTCCAGTGGGGCGGCAGGTTCTTCTTCGGCGACGGCGGTGACTGCCGGGCCAGCAGGTGCTCGACCAGCGCGGGCAGGTCGTCGAGCCGCTCTCTCAGCGGGGGCACGGTGACGTCCCAGCCCGCGAGCCGGTGGTAGAGGTCTCTTCGCAGGCCCGAGACCGGGTCGGCCCCGCGCGGGTCGAGCCGGCTGGTGGCCACCACGCGGGTCTTCACCTTGCGGTACGCGCTCGCACCGAGGCGCCGAACTTCTGAGGTGTCCAGCGCGCGCAAGAGCCGCACCTGGAGTGAGTCGGGAAGAGCCGCCACCTCGTCGAGCAGCAGCGTGCCGCCTTCGGCTTCTTGAAACAGGCCGTCTTTCTCTCCGGCCGCGCCGGTGAACGCCCCGGCCTCGTAGCCGAAGAGCTGGGCCTCGAAGAGGTCGGGGCTGACGCTGGCGCAGTCGAAGACGACGAAGGGGCCGGCGCGGTTCGGCCCCCGCTCGTGCAGCCCCCGCGCGAGCAGGTCTTTGCCGGTACCCGACTCGCCGCGAATCAAGACCGGGCCCGTCTGCCGGGCCAGGCTCTCGAGCTGGGCGAACAGCGCGCGCATGACCAGGCTGGGGCCGATGGCGCCCGCCCACTCGCCAGCGGGAAAGAGCGGCACCTGCGCCCACTGGCTCTTCCCATTCACCGACAGCTGCGACCCGCCCAGGGTGATGACCGCGCCGGGCAGCACCCGCGCCTGCAGAACCTGGGCGGCCCCCACGAAGACGCCGTTCTTGCTGCCCAGGTCGGTCAGCTCGATGCCGTGCTCGGTGAGCGCCAGCTGGCAGTGCACGCGCGAGACGGCCGGGTCATTCAACACCAGGTCGCAGCCAGCTCCAGAGCCGATGGTCACCGCTCGCAACCCGAGCGGGGTCGAGCACCGGGCCCCGTCGGGCGAGGTGGCTTGCACCTCGAGCACGGGCACGTCGAGCACGTGCTGCTGGGGGTGATGCGTCAGCGTCAGCGTGTGGGAGCTTCGCGTCGGGCCCATGTCAGAAGGTCAGAATGGCAGCTCCGGCCGCGATGGCGGCGAGCCCGATGGCGCCCCACATGAAGGCGTGCTCCCGGTGGCGGGCGGCGTCCAACGCCTGTACGCGTGCGTAGTCAGAGTTGGCGCGGTCTTGGGTGAGGGCGAGCAGCTGACGCTCTTCAGCCGTGTAGTGAAGACCGAAGTACAGGGCCACGCCCGCCAGCGCCACACCGGCGGCGCCGTAGACCCAGGGCCGGGCGTACCAGGGGCGCGAGGGCCTGGGCGCGGGAGTCTCGACGAAGAGCGAGGGCCTCACCTCGAGCGGGTGCTCGGCCGTGCCGGCCTGCGCGAGGGCGTTGCCGTGCGCGTCGACCACCACCACCCGATAGGCGCAGGTGTCGCTGCAGGGCCACTTCACCCGCAGGGGAAACGGCCCCACCAGCGGGAGCTTCGCCTCGGCCGGCCCCGACCCGTGGCTGAGCGACCCGGCCCGCACCAGCCCGTTGGCGTCTCCCTCGGCCTCGACCGTGGTCTCGACGAGCCCGGGCCCCGCCGCGGCAGAGGTGACGCGCAGCCGCAGCACGCTGCCAGCCAGCTGGCGTCTGGCCTCGCGGTACGGCGCGGTGAGCTTGGGTGAAGCATCGGCGGGCAAGACGAAGGCGGGCTGAAGCTCGAGGGTGCAGCGGAATCGCTCGAGCGCGGCATCGGCCTGGCCCATGGCTGCGTGGGCCTGGGCGAGCACGGCGTGAAGCTGCCAGGTCTCGTCGACGGTCGAGTCACCTGCCTCGAGCGCGCGCGTCGCTTCAGCGGCCGCGGCGCGCAGGTCGAACCGCTCGAGCATCGACTGGGCGAGCTTCAGGTGCCGCGCCGACTCTGAAGCCCACGCGCTCGACGCCATCAGGCAGTGCAAGGCGACCAGAGAGGCGCGCAAGAGTTGATCAGTATACTCGTGGCCTGAGCGCGATGAGTGACGACCACCGGCTGGGGGCCTACCGCCTGCTTCGTCTCATCGCGCGCGGTGGCATGGGCGAGGTCTGGGAGGCGTGCCCCGCGGCGCAGCCGGACCAGCGCGTGGCGCTCAAGACGCTGCATCGGGACTCCGAGCTCGCTTTAGACGTCGTCCGCCGCTTCGAGTCCGAGGCGCGCATCGGCACGCTCCTCCATCACCCCAACCTGGCGCGCACGCTCGACTTCGGCGTCGACGCCGGGCGGCCCTTTCTGGTGATGGAGCTGCTTACGGGGTGGACGCTGGCCCGGCTGCTGCCGGTGCCTGGCGCCCAGCAGCCCTGGGAGCGCGTGGTCGCAGTGGCGCGCCAGGTCATCGCCGGGCTCGAGCACGCCCAGACCCTTCGCCTGGTGCACCGCGACTTGAAGCCCTCGAACCTGTTTCTCTGCCGCGACGGCGTGCTCAAGCTGATCGACTTCGGAATTGCCCGGGTCGACCAGCTCGATGCCACGCTGACCGCTTCGGGCGTGGTGCGCGGCAGCATTCGCTACCTCTCGCCCGAGCAGGCGCGCGGTGAGCCTCTCGACGCGCGGTCTGACCTCTACGCGCTGGGGTTGATGATGCTCGAGTGGCTGGTGGGTGAGTGCGCCTTTCCCCAGCGAACCGACGCGGCCATCTTGAGCGCGCTGCTGTTCGGCTCGGTGCCGAGCCTGGAAGAGAAGCGACCCGGGCTGCCCGCGGGGCTCTACGCCCTGGTGGCTTCGGCGGTCTCGAAAGACCCCGCGCAGCGGCCGGCCACCGCCCGCGCCTTCGGCGAGGCGCTCGAGGCGCTGCTCGCCGACGATGGCGGTGAGACGCTCGCGCGCTGGCGGCGACCGGGGCGCAGCTCGACGACGCGCCGCAAGTCGAGGGGCCCGCGGCCGGCGGGAGTGGCCACCATGACCGTGGAGCAGGGCGCCGTGGCTCCGTCCACGGCGGCCCCCAGCGCTCCGCCGCCTCGCCGCACCGGGTGGAAGACGGTCGCCCCGCTCGCCGCGCTCGTGCTCGCTGCCGCCGGAGCCGGCTGGGTGGCGCTCCGGGGGAAAGAGGCGCCCGCCTCGCTAGCGCCCGTCGAGGTCACGCCTCCCCAGGTCGCGGCGGTGGACGCCGGCCGCGCGGAGCTCTGGTCGAAGCCCCCGCCCCGAAGGTCGAGCCGCCTCGGCGCCGCCGGCCCGGCCGAAGAAGACCTCGCGCAGCAGCGCCGGCCGGGTTGGGTTGGCTCTCCATCGACGTGCGCCCCGGCTTCGCCTCGGTGCAGGTCGACGGGCAGAACCTGGGCGTGACTCCGTTGTTTCGTCAGCCGCTCAAGGCGGGAACCCACCAGCTCGAGCTGTCGCGAGAAGACGGCACCCGTCGACGCCAGAGCCTGGTGGTCACCGCGAACCGCGAGACCACCCTGGTGGTGAGCTGGTAGCGGCGAACGCCCGACTGGAGCGCGGAGCTGGACGCAGTCGCCTGCGGGGCGACTGCTTCAGGCCCTGCGGCGCGCGGCTTCGGCCGTGATTTCACGCCTCTGCCCCTGCGGCGGGGTGCGGCCGAGGTCTTGCTCTGCCGGCCTCACTCACTTCATCGGGAGGCTTCATGTCGAAGGCGCAGCAGGGGTGGCTGTTCGGAGCAGTGGTGCTGGTCGCGCTGACCGGGTGTGGGGGCCCCGAGCTCGACGGGCCGTTCGATGCCGAAGACGATCAGCTGTCGGGCTACACCAGCCGCGCTCCCGTCTCGGCCATGGCGAGCACCAGCGATGCGAACCTCGCGCGCAACGTGCACGACTTCGACTACTCCACGCGCTGGTCGGGCCAGGGCGCCGGCGCCACGCTCACCGGCGACCTGGGCGAGGTGTTCAAGGTCGGGGGCGTTCGCATCGCCTGGTACCAGGGCAACCTGCGGGTGGCCCACTTCGCGGTGGCGCTCTCGGTCGATGGGAGCACCTGGAGCACCGTCTACACCGGCGACTCCAGCGGCACCTCGAGCGCGCTGCGCACCACCACCTTCACCGCCCGCCGCGCGCGGTTCGTGAAGATTGTCGGGTACGGAAACTCGGCGAACGATTGGAACAGCATCACCGAGCTGCGCGCCTGGGTGGCTCCTGCGCCCGCGGCCGCCGACGCGGGGCCGGCCGTCGACGCCGGCACCACCGTCGACGCCGGAGCGGCCGCCGACGCCGGAGCGACCGCTGACGCTGGAGCGACCGCCGACGCCGGCACGCCCAACCCTTCGGGCGGCTGCGCTGCCTGGCCGGCCTTCCCCGATGCCAACTGCACCGGGTACCGCCACACCGGCGTCACCCTGAAGCGCGTGCCGCAAGACCTCACCAGCGGCCCGGGCTGGGTGTGGCGCACCATCGGGGGCGAGGGCGTGCTCGACATCACCTCGGCGGGAGCCACCCTCGATGGGCTCGATATCCAGGGGCCGGTCTACAACAACGGCGGCACCGACGCGCGCACCGCACTGAAGGTCACCATCACGCGGTCGCTGATTCGCTGCATCGGTGAGAACAACTTCTGCCTGACGCTGGGGCCTGGCTCGGTCGCGACCGACGTCGAAGTGGGCGGCGGTGCCGACGGCAAGACCTTCATCGGCACGCTGGGAGTGCTCACCGGAAACTGGTCGAAGGCCCAGGCGCTCTCCACCATCACGCGCATGAACCTGCACCACGTGGTGCAGGGCTTCCGTCAAGACGGCGACACGCTCATTCAAGACTCGTTCGTGCACGACATGACCATGGGCGACCAGCCTGCGCCCGACGGTCACAGCGAGTGCGTGTTCGTGAGCGCCGGCGCCAACAACTCGCTCATTCACAACACCATGAGCCACGGCAACAGCGCGGTCATCTTCGTGCAGTACGGAGGCTCACCCAACCCGCTCATCTCGGGGCTCACCATCAGCCAGAACCGGTTGATTGCGGTCATTCACAACAACCAGAACTCGAGCTGGGGCGTCAGCGTCGAGAACAAGGGCATCGGCGGCAACATCAAGGTGACCGACAACGTCTTCGACAAGACGGGGTGGGGCGCAGGCCCCGGCCAGGCACCGCCCGGCTCGACCACCACGGGTAACAAGTACACCGACGGCACCACCGCCAGCATCGGCCAGAGCTGAGACGCAAGGCCCGCGCGGGCGCCCTGGCTCAGCGCGGCAAGCGCATGACGAACGTGGTGGTCCCCGCCGCAGAGCCCGCGTCGAGGGTGCCACCGTGGGCCAGCAGAATCTGCCGTGCGATGTAGAGGCCGAGGCCGAGGTTGCCGGTGGGTGACTTCTCGTTCTGCTTGCCCCGGCGAAAGGGCTCGAAGATGAAGGGGAGCACGTCGGACGCGATGGGGGCGCCCTCGTTCTTCACTTCGACGACGACGTGATCGCCGTCAGCCCGGGCGACGAGCCTGACCGGCGTGCCCGGCGTGGCGTACTCGAGGGCATTGCCGGTCAGGTTCGAGAGCGCCTCGGTGAGGCGGTCGCTGTCCCACTGGCCGGTCAGGTCTCCGCGGACCTCGAGCTCGACGTGAGCCTCGAACTCTTCGACGGTCAGTCGGCAGAGCTCGGCGAGGTCGGCGGGCTTCTTCTCGAGGGGCAGCCCACCACCGAGTCGTGCCCGCGTGAGGTCGAGGAGCTGGGTGATCATGCGGCTCATGCGCTCGGTGCTGCTCATGATTCTGGCGACGATGCGTTGGTCTTTCTCGGCGAGGCGGTCGCGCCTCAGCAACAGCGCCGCGCCGACGCTGATCGCCCCGAGCGGAGTGCGCAGGTCGTGGCCGAGAATGCCGATGAACATCTCGCGGAACTCGGCGACGACGTGCAGCTCGCGCGCCGTCTGCTCGGCGCGTGCGCGTGCCTCGGTGGCCTCGTCGGCAAGCTCGTGCGCTCGCAGCGCCGCGCCCACCATGTGCTCGTTGGCCTCGCGCAGGTCGCCGAGGCTCGTGTCGGTGACGACCCGCTCGCCGGTCAGATCGCGATCGGTGGTCTCGCGCTTCGCGGCCAGCGCGCTGGCCCCCTGTGTCCTGCGGCCGGCGCGCTCGTGCTCGACCTCTTGATCGGCTTCGGCGCGCTCGCCCTCGAGCGTGTTGCGCGCATGTGGAGCGCCGGCGTCGACGCCGCTCGGGCCTGCATCGCCTCGGGCCGCCTCGACCAGCTGATCCGCGCGGTCGCGGGCGACCCGCACCACCGCGTCAGCCGTCTCCTCTTCGGCCTTGCGCCGCGCGGCGAGGCGGTCGTCGGTCTCGTGACGCTCGAGGCGCAGGCTCGTATCGGTCTGCTCCCGGTGGGGCTTGCCCGGGTGCGCGACCGCCTCTGCGGCCGCTGCCGCAGCCGCCCGAGCACTTCATCGGGTGCGCCGAGCGCCTCGAGACCGCGAGCCGTCTCTTCGTCGACCTCGATGGTGATGCGGCGCTTCACCCTCACGGCCGCCCGGCTCGAGGGTCGCGTGGAGCACCGGTGAGGAGCGCTTCGTACCCTCGCGGCGGCTGGCCCATCACCAGCCGCTCTCGGCCGAGGTCTCGTACCGGGCTCACCGAACGGTCATCCGCCCAAGCGCAGGCGGGCGCAACCGGCCTCGAGAGGCCGTTACGCAGCGGTAACGTGCGCCCGGTCACTTCAGAAGGCACGCGAAGGTCATGGAAAGTCGAGCTCGATGCCGATGGAGGGGCGGAACTCGAAGGCCCAGGGCAGGCCGCGCATCGGCGGCAGCAGGTCGAACGCCAGCTGGCCGCGCACCCACTGAAAGACGGTCACCGCGGCGAACGGCTCGACCACCACGCGTGAGCAGGGCAGCCGTGCGTCGCAAGCGGCCTGCGCGAAGCCGTCGTGCGTCGAGAACTGGAACCCGGCCCGCGCCCCGACGCGCCACTGCAGCATCTCGTTCGAGAGAAAGGTCGGCTCGAGCTCGGGCCCCGACCTTCGGCGACACCACCAGGAAGCGGTTGGCCGAGGGCGCGAACGCGGTGGTCAGCCCCTCGAGGCCCAGCGCGAGGTTGAGCCGCACCCAGTCGGCTGCCCCCTCGGCGCGGGTGAAGCCCCAGGCGAGCTCGAGCCGGGTGCCGAACAAGAGCGAGAACGTGTGGTCGGGCGGCACGTAGATGAGGTACTGCGCGGTGGTGCGGCCGAGCGTCGCCACCAGGGCGCTGCTGTTCTGCTTCGACGCGAGCTGGTTGGTCGCCTCGTTGAGCGTGCGCGCGATCTTGCGCCGCCCGTAGCGGCCCTCGTTCGCCTCGAGCCCGAGGTCTTTGTAGACGAAGCCGTAAGCGCTCAGCCGCCGCAGCTGATGATCGAACGGGTCTTCGCCGCGCGCCGCATACCTCCAGCGCGGCTCTTCGCGCACCCCGGGCACGTGCGGGGGGCTCTTGCCGGTCATCGCGCGCCGGCAATGCTCGTGAACGGTGCCCGGCGACGGCAGCCCGTCTTTGATCGCCTCGTCGAACACCTTCGCGCAGCGGGCGTAGAGCGTGTCGAGCGTCACCTGCATCGCGATGGTCAGGTTCGGCGCGAGGCCGTCGCAGCGCGCCGCATCGCCCACGCCGTCGAAGACCGCCCGCATGCAGAGAAACGGCTGCCACGAGCCGGCCGCGCCCGAGCCCTTCGCCGCGGCGGCCTGCTCGGGCATCACCAGGCTCTTCGAGCCGCTCCACGGCACCAGCACGTCTTCGACGAAGCGCGCGGCGTCGTGCATGCCGAGGTAGTAGTCGTGCACGCGAATGTCGCGGTCGAAGAACCCGAAGAAGTTCTGCAGCGAGCTCGAGAGCGGCCGGAAGTAGGTGAGGGTGGTGCCGATCTGCCGCTTCACGCCAGGCGAGTCTTCGAGCAGCGACTGCAGCTCTTTGGTGCGCACCGACGTGACGAGCTGGCCGCCGAGGTAGAGCGTGTAGCTCACCGCGCTGTCGAGCGGAGGCGGGTCGTGGAGCGCCAGGTCGGGCAGCACGTCGGTGTCGGGGTCCATGTAGAGGAACACGCCGTCGCGGGGAATCGCGGCGAGCGCCAGCGACGGCACGGGTCTCCACTTGCCGAGGGCGCCCTCGCGGTAGAACCCGCGGCTCGCCATCTGCACCGCGAGGCGCAGCGGCTGGTTGTCGAAGATGCCCCCGTCGTAGAACAGCGAGGTGACCGCCTGCGAGGCGGTGCAGCGCGGCGGCAGGTTCGGGTTCTCGGTGGGCAGCAGCCGGCCCGAGGTGGTGCAGTACGAGACCGGCTGGGGCGCGAACGCGAGGGGAAACGCGGTCGACGCCAGCAGCGTCGAGCTCAGCGCATCGAAGCCGATGAGCCCCTGTTCGTCTGCGGGCAGCAGCGGGCGGCCGACCGGGTCGAGCGGGTTGACGTAGTTCGTCATCTCGGGGGCGACGCCCGGGCCCCGGCCGCGCACCCGCATCGAGAACTTCGCCTCGGCGCGCGGCAGCCGCACCCGGCCACCGACCAGGTCGATGGCCTGCGCGGTGACCCGGGTGGTGGTCACGCCGAGCACCACATCGCAGCCGGGGTCGAGGCCCTTGTTCCACTCGGTGCGGAGCAGCTCGACGCTCTTCGCGAGCGGCTCGGAGTTGAAGACGCTGATGGGCGTGGTCCGGGTCCGCTCGAACAGGCCCTCGGCGCCCACCGGAATCCACGTGTTGAAGAAGATGTTGTCGTCGGCCTGGAAGCGCGGCTTGCTGCAGCTCGCCATCAGGGCGAGCAGCGCGTTGACGCTGCCCGCCGAGGCTCCGGTGAACACGCGCGGGTCGAGCAGCTGCGGGTTCAGCTTCGACGCCAGCATCAGGTAGTAGAGGTAGCCCGCCTCGTACGAGCCCAGCGAGACGCCGCCGCTCACCGTCAACGAGAGCAGCGGCAGCTCGACCTCGGCATCGGTCCACCGCTCGAAGCGCGGCGGCAGCACCGGTGCGGTGTCGGTCTCGGCCGCCGCGGCGGGCTCTGCCGCCAGTACCACCAGCAACAGCGACAGGCCCAGCCCCATCACTGCGGGGCCTCGCGTTCGGCGGGCCCGCACGCAGGCCCCAGGTCGATCAGCAGGAGCTCGGCGGGCTCACTCGCCGTCACCGAGACGACCCGCTCGCCGGTGAGCCCGACGCCGTCGCCCGCCTGGAGCACGAGGTCACCCAGGGTCGCCTCCCCGCAGACGAGGTGCAGCCACGCCGCACGCCCGGGCAGCAGCTCGTGAACGGGGTGTTGCCCGCGCGTCAGCACGACCGAGTAGATGACGGCGTCTTGATGCAGCAGCAGCGACCCGGCGTGGCGGTCGGGCGACGCGACGACGCAGAGCACGCCGTGCCGCTGGGCGGCCGAGTACCGCCGCTGCTCGCAGCCGAGCACGCGCGGAGCCATCGAAGGCCGCAGCGAGAGCTGAAGGTAGTGGGCCCACCGGGTACGCGACGGGTTCGTGTCACCCGGCAGGCGCTGCGGCCCAGCGGTCATGCACTGGAACTCGCCCGCGCCGATCGTCATGCCCGCCTGGGCGATCGCACCCTCGATCACCCAGGTGAAGACCTGGTCACCCGCTCTGCGGCTGGTCGTCGCGGTCGCGCGCGGCGCGAGCCGCTTCTCGTCGAGCAGCTCGAGCGCCCCGAACCCTTCGGCGGGGAACGTCTGCCAGAGCTGTCGGTCGCGCCGCACCACGTGCTGGCGATCGCCCGACCTGCGCAGCGCGATCACTTCGCCCGTGAGGCGAACCCGAGGCGGTTCACGACGACGAGCACCACGATCGCGCCGATCGTCGAGAACAAGAGCCCGCTCAGCTCGAGCTCTCCGACGCTGCGGTGCGTGTAGAGCAGCGACCCGAGGAAGCCGCCGACGAACGAGCCGGCGATGCCCAACAAGATGGTGGCTGGAATTCCCATTCCGCTCCGCCCGGGCACGATGACCCGCGCGAGCAGCCCCGCGACGAGCCCGAGCACGATGATTGCGAGAAAGCCCATGATGACCTCCAGAGGTGGAAGCGACCCGTCAGCACCATCCACGCCAGCGGCGCGGCACGAGTCATCTGGGGCGCTTGGAGACGCTTCGCAGGCGCCCTCGTCGGCGGGTACTTCATATTGAATTACTGCTGCTTCAACGTGATGTAGTACCCGGCGATGCGCGCCGCTGATCTCGACCCCGAGGAGCTGTTGGAGCTCGACCCCGCCAGCGGGGTCATTCGCTTCGCGGGTCAGCGCGCGCTCGTGCTCGACGCGGTCGCGATGGGCCTGTTGCGAAAGCTCCTGGTCGACAACTTCGGGCTCACCGCTGCGCGAACGGTGCTGACCCAGTTCGGCTTCGCCCACGGCAGCCACATGGCCGAGTCGATGCAAGCGCAGTTCAAGTGGGACAGCGAGGACGACTGGCGCAACGCCGGCACGCGGCTGCACGCGATGGAGGGCCTGTTCAAGGTCGAGTCGGGCAGCCGGGGGCCGCTGTCGAGAGAGGGGGTGACGCTGGTCTCGTCGTACGAAGCCGAGCAGCACCTGCGGCACTTCGGCCTGTCGGACGACGCGGTGTGCTGGACCATCTCGGGGCTGAGCAGCGGCTACTTGAGCCGCAGCGCCGGCAAAGAGGTCTACGTGCTCGAAGACCGCTGCGTCGGCAAAGGCGACGCCGCCTGCCACCTCGCGGGGCGCACGCGCGAAGAGTGGGGCGAGAGCCACGCCGACGAGCTGCGCTTCCTCGAGCCCGGCCACCTCAAAGATGCGCTCGACGTCTCGCTCCACCGCATGACCGAGACGATGAAGTCGGCCGAGCGCAAGCTGCGCGAGCACCGCCGCGCGCTGACCCGCGTCGTGCCCGACGTCGAGAAGCCCGACGGCATCGTGGCGAAGAGCCCGGCGATGAGAAGGCTCGTCGACCTCGCCGCTCGCCTGGCGAAGGTCGACTCGACCGTGCTGATCACCGGCGAGAGCGGCTCGGGCAAAGAGCGAATCGCGCGCCTGGTGCACGACGAGTCGCCGCGAGCGCACGGGCCGTTCATCGCGGTGAACTGCGGTGCCATCGCCGAGACCCTGCTCGAGAGCGAGCTGTTCGGGCACGTCAGGGGCTCGTTCACCGGCGCCACGCAAGATCGCGCGGGGCTGTTCGAAGCTGCGAACAGCGGCACGCTGCTGCTCGACGAGATCGGCGACGTCTCGCCCGGCATGCAGGTGAAGCTGCTGCGGGCGCTGCAAGAGCGCGAGATTCGCCGCATCGGTGAGAACAAGACCCGGCGGGTCGACGTGCGCGTCATCGCCGCCACGAACCGCAACCTCGTCGATGCCATCGAAGAGGGCGGCCTGCGAAAAGACCTCTACTACCGGCTGAAGGTCATCGAGCTGAACGTGCCGCCGCTGCGCGAGCGCAGAGAAGACATTCTGCCGCTCGCGCGGGTGCTCTCGCCCAGAGCGCGCTGCGCATGAAGCCCCGAAAGATGCCCCTGCTGTCACCCGCCGCGGCCGAGCAGCTGCTGGGCTACGACTGGCCCGGCAACGTGCGCGAGCTCGAGAACGCGATGGAGCGCGCCGTCGCGCTCGTGCGCGGCGAGCAGGTCGGGCCCGACGACCTTCCCGAAGAGCTGCGCCACGCTCCGAAGACGGTCACCGCCTCGGGCGCGGTGCTCTCGCTCGAGGCGGTCGAGAAGCACCACATCTTGGCGGTGCTCGAGCGCAACGGCGGCAACCAGACGCGCACCGCCGAGCAGCTGGAGATCGGCCTCGCCACGCTGTACCGCAAGCTCAAGAGCTACGGGCTGATCGCGTCGGTGCGCAGCAAGCGCCGCCCGGCCCGCCCCCCGAAGTGAGCTGGCGCGCCCCATGCAGTGGGTGCGCCGATGGAACTGGCAGGCTCGGCGTCGTGGGTGAGAGCGGTCTCGGGGTTGGCGAAGCTCGTCGCGGTGGTGCTGCTCGTCGCGGTGCTGGCGCGCGGCCGGGCGGTGCTGCTGCCGATCGCCTTCGCCACGGTGCTCGCGTTCATTCTCACCCCCGCGATGAAGTGGCTGCAGCGGTACATCTCGCGCGCGCCGGCCATCGCCCTGGTGATGCTGCTCGCGGTCGGCGGGCTCGGCACCGCGGGCTACGTCATCGCCGATCAGCTCAACGACCTGACCACGCAGGTCGGCACGTACACCGAGTCGATGCGCCAGAAGGTCGCCGCCCTCGTCGACAGCAGCGGAGCCGGCCCTCTCGCCCGCCTCGAGGTGATGTTCGCGCGAATCACCGAGGACCTCGAGGCCCAGCCCGCCACCGACAACGTCTCGGTTCAGCTGGTGCCGGCGAGGGTGTCGACACTGGAGCGGTTGTGGGCAGTCGTCGAGCCGCTCGCAGCGCCGCTCATCACCACCCTGTTCGTGTTCGTGCTGTGCGCGTTCATGCTGGGGCAGCGCGACGACCTGAGAAATCGGCTCATTCGCCTGGTGGGCCCCGCGAACGTCACCCTCACCACCCGCACCCTCGACGAGGGAGCCCAGCGCATCACGCGCTACCTGCTCGATCAGACGATGATCAACGTGGCGTTCGGCGTGGTGGTCGGCGTCGGGCTGTGGGTCGTCGGCCTTCCCTACGCGGCGCTGTGGGGCGCGGTCGCGGCGCTCGCGCGCTTCGTGCCGTACCTCGGCCCGCTCGCCTCGATGCTGATGCCCGCGGCGCTCGCCTTCGCCATCTTTCCCGGCTGGAGCCACGCGCTCGTCACCCTCGGCCTGTTCGTCGGCCTCGACGCCGTCACCGCCTACCTCATCGAGCCGGTGGTGATCGGCCATCGCACCGGCGTGTCGTCGATCGCACTGCTGGTGTCGGCGCTGTTCTGGACTTGGCTGTGGGGCCCGCTCGGGCTCGTGCTCTCGACGCCCATCACCGTGTCGCTCGCCGTGCTCGGCCGTCACGTGCCAGCGCTGCAGTTTCTCGCCGTGCTGCTCGGAGACGGCCAGGTGATCGGCACCGAGATCAGCTTCTACCAGCGGCTGCTCGCGCGCGACGAAGACGAGGCGGCGGCCATCGCGCAGGCCCATCAGGTGGCCCTCGGGCCGACCGGCGTGATGGACCAGATCATCATTCCCACGCTCGTGATGGCGGCGCGCGACCTGGGCCGTAAAGAGATCGCCATCGACGACGAGGCCTTCATCGTCAGCTGGTCTCGCGACATCTTCGAGCACCTGCTGAAGTCGGCCAGCAGGCCCGCCGGCGGCGCCCCGACCCGCGCGCTCGGCATCGCCGCCCATCGCACCGAGAGCGAGCTGCTGCTCGAGATGCTCGCGGTGGTCGTCGCGCCGCAGCTCGGCACGCTCGAGGTGCTTCGCGCCGCGACCCCGGTCGAAGACGTGGTCGCCCGGGTCGAGTTGCTCAAGCCCGAGCTCGTCTGCATCGCCGCGCTGCCGCCCGAAGGCGGCCCCTACGCGCGCCAGCTCTGCCAGCGGCTCAAGGCCCGCTTCCCCACGCTCACCGTCATCGCCTTTCGGCCGAACGAGCCGGGCATCGACCCCGCCGGCGCGGCGAAGCGGCTGAGAGAGGCGGGCGCCGACCGCGTCGTGGCCACCCTCGCCGAAGCCAGCGCCGAGGTGTCGCGACTGCTGACGGCGCCCTGACCCATCAGTCGATCTTGTTCTTGGTCTCCGACACCTTGTCGCCGACCGCGTCGCCGGCTTCGGTCGCGCGGTGCTTCGCCTTTCTCGCGAGGCACTCGGCGTCGCTCTTGGCGCACACCGCCTCTTCGACCCGGTTGACCGCCTTCTTGGTGGCCCGGGCCGCGTCGTTCTTGATGACCTTCGCCTTCTCGGGGAGCGTCTCGTCGGCCCACGCCGCGGTGAGGCCGAGCGCGAGAGACAGTACGGCGGCGAGCTTGATGGCTGCGTTCATGGTGATGCTCCTTGGGTGGGTGAAGTGAAAGGGGCTACGGGTCAGCGGCCGCCGTCGGGGTTGGGCCCGCCCTTCTCGGTCTGGGGTGGAATCGCGACGCCTTCGTCGATCGCCTTGGTGACGGCCTTGTGGTGCGAGTCGGCGGCGTTGCGCTGCTCCTCTCCTGCGACCTGATACCGGCCCTGATTCGCCGCCTCATCCGAGTTGAACTGGTGCTGCTCGGCCCTTCGCTGCTCCTGGGCAGAGCTGGCGCAGGCCGCGGCGAAGACGGTGAAACAGAGTGCTGCAAGGGTGGCTCTCATGGTGTTGCTCCTGGTGGGGTTGGGTGAAGGCGCTAGGGCGCCGGTTGAACGACGGTGCTGGTGTCGAGGTCGACGGCGGTCTGGGCGAGCAGCCGGCCGTTGATCGACGCCCCGGTGCGCAGGGTGATCGACGTCTGACCCAAGATGACGCCCTCGAGGTGTGAGGTGGTGCCGAGGTCGACGCTGCCCGCGACCTGCCAGAAGACGTTCTTGGCCACGGCGCCGCCGGTCAGCGTGACGCGGGTCGCGTTGCTCACCGTGAGGCCCTGGGCGATTTGGAAGATCCACACCGCAGACGCATTGCCGTTCAGCGTCACGTTGGTGGGAATCAGCAGGCCCGTGCCCCACTTGTAGACACCCGGGGCCAGGGTCATGCCGCCGATGTTTCCGGCGCCCAGCTCGCTGACGTCGAACGGCCGACCCGCCGCGTCCGCATACGCCGTCTGCATGTCGGCCACCGCCGTCGTCAGGTTCGACGGCGTCGGCGACGAATAGTCCGACGCGTACAGCCTGCCGGTCACCTGAGGCGACGTCGAGAAGACGGTGGTCGCGTCTGCGATGAGCGAGAACCCGGTGAGGTAGGTCGCCGCCGCGGGGCTCAGCCCCACGTTCCCCGTCACCGCCGAGGCCGGCACCGTCGAGACCCCCGTCTTCGCGAGAATCGCGTACGTGCCCGCGCTGCGCAGGTTCACCGGCATCGCCGCGGCGCCGCTGCCGCCGCCCGTGGCGCTGCCGCCGCCCGTGGCGCTGCCGCCGCCCGTGCCATTGCCGCCGCCGGTGCCGTTGCCACCGCCGGTGCCGTTGCCACCGCCGGTGCCACCGCCGCCCGTCGAGCCACACGCTGCGGTGAGGGAGAGGGCGAGCAGTGCGGTCGCCACGAGAGACAGCGTCGAGTTCGGGTTCAGCTTCATGAGTCGGCTCCGTTGGGTGTGTGGGTTGAGTGCGTCTGCTGTGAAGGGCTTTGTTCGCTCTCGGGCGCCGCGAACGCGTAGCCAGACTTCGAGTGCTTGGCCGCGTACATCGCTGCGTCCGCGCTTCTGATCAGCGCCTCTGCGCTGGTGCCGTCTCGGGGAAACACGGCGATGCCGAAGCTGGCGCCGACGCTCTGGGTGATGGCGCGGCCGTCGAGGCTGAAGTCACAGGGCAGCTCGAACAGCTTGGTGAGCTTCTGCACCAGGCGCTCGAGGGTCTCGTCGTCGCGGACGTCGGTCATCAGGTACAAGAACTCGTCGCCGCCGAACCGGCTGATGGTGTCGTCGCTGCGCGAGTTGCGCTCGAGGCGCTCGGCGATGGTGCGCAGCACTGCGTCTCCCGCGGCGTGGCCG
>JADJNS010000035.1 GCA_016714225.1 Archangiaceae bacterium | reverse complement strand
CGCCGATTCACGGCGGCGGCGGTCGGTTCGACGCACGACGGCGCCCGGCCTACCGTGGTGCGCGTGTCTTCGAGCCCAGACCCGGAGGGTCGCCGCGCGTCGCCGCTGGTGCGGGCGTTTCTCTCGGGTGCGAGCGCCGGCGCGCGCGCCCGGCTCGCCGCCTTGCCTGAGCTCGAGAACCGGTTGTCGGCCCTGGTGACCACCGCCGAAGCGCAGTGGCCCACGCTGAAGCTCGATGCGGCGGGTTACCTCGCGCACCTGGCGGCCCACCTGCCGCACGGTGAGCCCGACGCGCTGCTCTCGGCGGTGCGCAGCGGAGACCTGTACCTCGCGTACGGGTGCGCGCTGGGCGAGCCCGAGGCGCTGCGGCTCTTCGAGGCGAAGGTGCTGCCCTCGGCGACCCGGGGGCTCAAGCGCTCGGCGAACGCCGCCGCAGAGCCCGACGAGGTGCTGCAGCGGCTGCGGCAGGCCTTGCTGGTGCCCACCGAGAACGGCCCGGCGAAGATCTCCGAGTACGCGGGCCTCGGCACGCTCTCGAACTGGATCCGCGCCTCGGCCATTCGCCTCTCGATGCGGCTCGAGCGGCGTGCGCCTCCCAGCCCCGAGCCCGACTCGGAAGAGCTGCTCGAGCTGCAGGTGGCCCTCGACGACACCGAGCTCAAGCTGCTCAAGACCTCGCTGCGCGAGCCGTTCGCCGCCGCCTTTCGCGAGGCGTTCGCGGGCCTCTCGACTCGAGAGCGCAACGTGCTGCGGCTGCACTACCTCGAGGGGCTGAGCATCGACCGCATCGGAGCGATGCACCAGGTGCACCGCTCGTCGGTCGCGAGGTGGCTCTTGCAGGCCCGCGAGCGCATCGCCGCCGAGACCCAAGACGCGGTCGGCCGCCGTTGCCAGCTCTCGCGGTCGGACTTGAGGGCCGTGGTGGCCCTGGTGCAGAGCCAGCTCGAGAGCGGGCTCGAGCGGCTGCTCGAAGAGCCTTGAGTGATGGGCCCCTGCCTCGACGAGAACCTGCTCTTGCGCTTCGTCGAGGGCCTGCTCTCGCCCGACGAGCGGCGCCCGGTCGAGTCGCACGTCGACGCCTGCCCGGCCTGCCGCGGCACCCTCGCCGAGCTCGCGCGCACCGCGTCGCTGGTCGAGGTGGGAGCGCCGCCGCTCGAGACCTCGCCGTCGGCCGAGAGTGAGGTGATGGCCAACGGTACCCGCCTGGGCCGCTACGTGGTGCTGCAGCGGGTCAGCAGCGGCGCGATGGGCATCGTGTACCGCGCGTATGACCCCGAGCTCGATCGCAAGGTCGCCATCAAGCTGCTGCGAACCGACCGGCCGGGCCTCGCCGAGCACGAGCGGGCCCTGATGCAGGGCGAGGCCAAGGCCATGGCGCGCCTCGCGCACCCACACGTGGTGCCGATTCACGACGTGGGCCGCCTGGGAGACCGGGTCTTTCTCGCCATGGCCTGGGTCGACGGGGTCACCCTGGCCGACTGGCTCGCCGCCGCGCGGCCGTGGCGGGCGCAGCTGCAGCCCTTTCTCCAGGCGGCCGATGCGCTCGCCGCCGCCCACGCCGCCGGCATCGTGCACCGCGACTTCAAGCCCGAGAACGTGCTCGTCTCGTCCGACGGTCGCGCCCTGGTCACTGACTTCGGCCTGTCGGTGATGCGCGATCGGGTCTCTCCGCTCGGCGCCTTCAAGGCCGGCACGCCCGCCTACATGGCGCCCGAGCAGCTCGCCTCGGGCAAGGCCGACGCGAAGAGCGACCAGTTCAGCTTCTGCGTCAGCCTGTACGAAGGGCTGTTCGGAGTGCGCCCCTTCGCGGGCGACTCGCTCGAGGCGCTGGCCGCGGCGATCGCGGCGCAGAAGCCCGCCCGGCCGACCCGGGGGCACCGGGTGCCGGCAGGCGTTCGCCGCCTCGTGCTCCGCGGGCTCGCGCTGCGCCCGCAAGAGCGGTTCGAGTCGATGGCCGCGCTGGCCGCTGCGCTCGAGCGGGCGGCGAGGCCCTTGCCCCGCGCCGCGGTCGCGCTCGGCGCGCTGGTGGTGCTCGCGGCGGCCCTTGCGGCCGGCGCCGGGCTGAAAGCGGCGCAGCGCTCGCGCACCTGTGCCGCGGTGAGCGCCCAGGGCGCGTGGGACCCGGCGCGGCGCAAGCAGATTCACCAGGCGTTCGTGCGCACCGGGGTGCCGTTCGCCGAGCTCGCCTTCGCGCGCACCGCCGACGTGCTCGACACCTGGGTGGCGGGGTGGTCGAACGAGCGGCGCCGCGCGTGCGATGCGGCCGGCTCGGTCGGCGCGGTGGACCCCGCGTGGCTCGAGCGCCAGCGCTGCTTCGACTGGGGGCTGCTGCAGCTGCGCGGCCTGGCCGACGTGCTCGCAGGAGCCCGACCCGAGCGTGGTCGAGTCGGCCACCGCGGCCGCGCTGCGGCTGCCGCCGCCCGGAGCGTGCACCGCCGACGCGCCCGAGCTGCGCGCCGAGGTGCCGGTGGCGCAGGCGGCGACGCTCGCGCGCGCCCGGGCGCTCTACGACGCGGGCCGGTACGGCGCCGGCATACCCGTGGCGAAAGAGGCGATCGCGGCGGCCGGTGCCATAGCAGCCTCGAGCACGCTCGCGCAGGCGCTGCTGCAGCTCGGGGCGCTGCAAGACAAGGCGGGTGAGTTCGCCGACTCCGAGGCCAGCCTCGAGCGGGCGATCGACACCGCGCTGGCGAACCGGGACGGGCGGGTCGCCGCCGCCGCCTGGGTGCGGCTGGTCGCGGTGGTCGGCTCGGGGCGGGGTGACGCTCCGCGGGCGCACCACCTCGCGGCGCGCGCCCAGGCCGCCATCGCCGGCATCGGCGGAGACGACCGGCTTCGGGCCACGCTGGCGACCGAGCTCGCCGGTGTGCTCACCGACGAGGGCCGCTACCCCGAGGCGCTGGTCGAAGATCTGCGCGCGCTCGAGCTTTCGCGCGCGGCCACCGGCCCCGAGTCTCCCGACACGCTGCGGGCGCTGAGCAACGTGGCCGCGACGCTGACCATGCTCGAGCGCTTCGACGAGGCGCTGCCGAAGGCCCGCGAGGTGCTCGCCCTCACCGAGAAGGTGTTCGGCCCCGAGCACCCGCAGGTCGCGTATTGCCTCAACGGCCTCGCCGCCGCGCTGGCCGGGCGCGGCGAGCACGAAGAGGCGGTGAAGGTCTACCGCCGCGCCATCGGGCTGCGCGAGAAGGCGCTGGGCCCCGACAACCCGGCGCTGGTGCCGCTGCTGGGCAACCTCTGCCAGCTGCTGGGCGGCCAGCTGGCGCGCTTCGACGAGGCGGTGCCGATGTGCGAGCGCAGCATCGGCATCGTCGAGCGGGCCAAAGGCGCCGATCACGTCGACGCGGCCATCGGCCACTACATGCTGGGGCAGGTGCTCAGGGCGCAGGGCCAGCTGCCGCGGGCGGTCGAAGAGCTCGAGCGGGCCCGGGCGACCTTCGAGGCGCGGTTCGGCGCCGACAACCCCAACCTCTCCGACGTCTTGTTCGAGCTCGGGCAGGCGCACGCCAGCCTCTTGCACCGGCCGGTGGCGGTGAAGCTGCTCGAGCAGGCGGTGGTGCTCGCCGACAAGGGCTCGCACGCGTCGAGCCGCGGCGACGCGCGCTGGGCGCTCGCGAGGGTGTTGGCCCCGTCGGACCCCCAGCGGGCGCGCGCGCTGGCCGAGGCGGCGAAGCACGATCTCGCCTCGGCAGCGGGAAAAGAAGCCCAGCAGGCCGAGATCGAGGCCTTTCTCGGCAGCATGCGGTGAGGCGGCCCTAGCGGGGCGCGCTCGCCGCAGGGCCGAGGGTGAAGAAGAACGTCGCGCCCTCTTGCGGCCGCGCCTCGGCCCAGATCTTCCCGCCGTGGCGGGCGACGATGCGGTGCACCGCGGCGAGCCCCACGCCGGTGCCCGGGTACTCGTCGGGGCGGTGCAGGCGGGTGAAGGGCTGAAAGAGCCGCGCGGCCTTCGCCGGGTCGAAGCCGGCGCCGTTGTCGCGCACGAAGAACACCGGCTGGCCCGCGTCGCGGCGAACCCCCAGCTCGAGCTGCGCGGCGGGGGTCTTGGAGGTGTACTTCCACGCGTTGCCGAGCAGGTTCTCGAGCGCCGCGCGCATCAGGCCGGGGTCGGCCTCGCACCACAGCCCCTCGGCGATGCGCACGTCGACCTGCCGCTTTGGGGGCAGGCGCACCAGGCCCGCGACGATCTCCTGGGCGAGGGCGCCCAGGTCGACCCGCTCGACCGCGAGGGTCTGCTGGTCGACCATCGCCAGGTTGAGCAGGTCGCGAATCAGCTCTCCCATGCGGTCGGCCGAGCGGCGAATGACGGCCACCTGCTCGAGCGCGCGGGCGGGCAGCTCGGCGCGCTGCTGCTCGATCACCTCGCAAGAGAGCCCGATGGTGCCGAGCGGGTTGCGCAGGTCGTGCGAGACCATGGCGTTGAAGCTCTCGAGGTCTTGCAGCGAGCGCTCGAGCTGGGCGGTGCGCTCGGCGACCCGCCGCTCGAGGTCGCGGTTGAGCGCCAGCACCTCGGCTTCGGCGAGCTTGCGATCGGTGATGTCCTGGCAGACGCCGACCAGCTTCACCAGCTTGCCCGCCCCGTCGAGCACCGGGTGCGCCCAGGTGTGGAGGTACCGCATCGAACCGTCGGGCCGAAAGATGCGCTCGTCGTGCGAGTACGGCACGTGCTGGTGAAACACCGCGTTGGTGGCGTCGATGACCCGCTGGCGGTCGTCGGGGTGAATCTTGGTGAGGTACTGCTCGTAGCTGGGCGTGTAGGTCTCGGGAGTGAGCCCGTAGATGCGGTACAGCTCGGCCGACCAGGTGGCGTGGGGCTGCGAGATGTCCCACTCCCAGGTGCCGAGGTGGGCGACGCCCTGGGTGTCGGTGAGCAGCGCTTCGCTGCGCCGGAGCCGATCTTCAGAGCGCTTGAGCGCGGTGAGGTCGGTCGAGCGCAGCAGCACCCCGGTCGGCGCACTCGGCTCGCCGAGCAGCGAGACCGCGCACGAGAACCAGCTCTTCACGCCCGAGGCGTCGCGGGTGCCCCACTCGAGCCGCTGCTCGCCGCCGCGCTCGAGCACCTGCTGCTGCGCCGAGGCGACGGCTGGCGCGAACTCGGGTGGAAAGAGCCCGGCCACCTCGGCGCCCGGCTCGGCAGACCCCATCGGCGCCCGGTTGCACCACAGCAGGCGGCCATGAGGGTCGGCGGCGATGATCACGTCGGCCGAGGCGCCGAAGGTGCGGGCGAGAAAGGCGATCGACGCCGGTGTCGAGTCGGCGCCTTTCGCGTCTTGTTGATCAGACCGTTCTCGAGGGCCCATCGAGCCATCTCTCCTAGCACGTCGGGCCGGGCCGGGTTTCGGCCGCGCGCGGGCACGTCAGAGCCAGCTCGGCAACAGCCCCTCGAGGTCGCGGCGGCGGGGCAGCGAGGCCACCGCGCCCAAGGAGGTGACCACCCGCGCGCCCACTGCGCAGGCGAGGGTGACGAGCTGGGTGACCCGCGGCAGCTCGAGCGCCTCGAGCCCGCCCTCGACCCGCGACAGCCCGTAGAGCAGGGCCGAGACGAAGCCGTCTCCGGCGCCGGTGCAGTCGACCACCTCGACCCTCGGCGCCGCCACCCGGTGCACCGTGCGCTCCCAGAGAAACGCCGCGCCCCGCTCGCCCAGGGTGACGACCGGCAGGCGCACGCCGCGACCGGCGAGCAGCTGCAGCGCGCGCTCGACGTCGTCGGTGTCGAGGGCGAAGCGCAGCTCTTCGGCCGACAGCTTCACCACCGCGCAGCGCGGCAGCACCTGGTCGAGCAGGGCGCGCAGCTGTGCAGGCTCTTTCCACAGCTTGAGCCGCAGGTTGGGGTCGCACGACACCACCGCGCCGCCCGCACGGGCGAGCTCGAGCGCCTGCAGCGCGGCGTCGCGAGACGGCCGCCTCACCAGGCTGTTGGTGCCGAAGTGCACGATGCGCGCGCGCGCGAGCAGCTGGGGCGGTACATCGCCGGGGTCGAGCAGCAGCTCGGCCGAGTTCTCGCGGTGAAAGGCGAAGCTGCGCTCGCCGCTCTCGGTGATGGAGATGAACGCAAGGCCGGTGCGGCCCTGGTCGGTCTGCCGCAGGTGGGTGACGTCGACCCCCTCGTCGGCGAGCCGGCGGCGCAGAAAGACGCCGAACTCGTCGTCGCCGACCACGCCCACCAGCGCGCTTCTTGCGCCCAGCCGCGCGGTGCCGATGGCGACGTTCGAAGGGGCCCCTCCCGGGTGCCGCAGCCACCGCTCGACCGCGTGCACCGGCTGGCCGATGCGCTCGGGGAGAAAGTCGACCAGTGCTTCGCCGACGCACACCACGTCGAGGTTCTTTTCGCTCAAGGCCCGCGAAGCCTAATGCCGGGGCCGGCCCGTCGCCCGCGCAGCCGCCTGGTGACCCACCGGGTGCAGCTCTACGAGCTCGAGCCGCGCCTCGCGGCACCTGCATCGAGGTGCAGTTTCCCTGGCGCGAGTCGTAGGCAAGCTAGAGCTGGTGGGCGCGGGCCACCACCTCGCGAACGGTGGCGACCGCGGCGTCGAGCTGCTGCGCGCGCGCCAGCACCGCGGGCACGCCGCCGACGTCGACCAGCGTGGTGTAGACCACCCGGGCTCGCCCCGCGCCGGTGGGCTCGAAGACCCACTCGCCGCGAAGGTGAGCGAACGGCAGCGCTCCCTTGCCGGGCGTGTAGGGCAGGGCCGAGAAGCGCAGGTGCTGCACCCCGGTGCCGGGCTCGACCCACCTCGACTGGCGCAGCACGCACTGGCGGCGGGAGATCAGCGGCGGGCGATACGAGAGAAACAGCCGGCGCTCGGACTCGGTCTCCGACAGCACCCGGCTCTGCTCGAGGTAGATGACCTGCATGCCGTGCGTTCGAAGCTCCCAGGCCGCGGCGATCAGCCGGGCCGGCGCGACGTCGGCCGCGGCGGTGACCTTCAGCTCGGGCAGCTCGGCGCCAGCGACCGGGCGGCTCTCGACGGTGAGCCCGTCGGCGTCGGTTCGCAGCAGCTCCCAGTCGGTCTGCGCGAGCGCACCCACGGGCAGCCACGAGGCCAGCCCGAGTACCACGCTGAGCTTCTTGAGCGCGTGCACGAAACCTGGTCGAGCAGCGCCCGTGCCAGCGCTTCGGTGGCCGCCGGCGCCGAGGGCTTTTGCGCGGGAGGCAGGGGGCGGCGCATTCGTTGCGGTGGTGGGTCAGAGGCGCCGTGGCGCCGCGCGGGCCGCGCCCGCGGCATGATCCATGAAGCGGCGGCGGTCATGACCACGGAAGAGCTGGTGAGAGAGGTGGCGCAGGCGGTGGAGCACGAGGGCAATGCGCGTGCGGTCTTCGGCGCGCCGGTGAAGCTCGACAGCAAGACCGTGATTCCGGTCGCGGCGGTGCGCTTCGGCGGCGGAGGAGGCGGCATGCACCCCGACGCCGGCAACTCGACGCTGGCGAAGGCGCTGTTCAGCGGCGGGGCGGGCGGAGCCTTCGACGTGCACCCGGTGGGGTTCATCCACGAGCGCGACGGGCAGGTGCTCTACACCCCGATTCACCTCGACGTGCGGAACAAGCCGTTCCTCAACGAGGCGGCGAGCGGGCTGGGCCGCCTCGTCGAGACCCTCTCGGGCGTGGGGCAGGCGCTGTTCCGCAAGAAGGGCGCCTCCGCGGTGCATTGAGGGGCTCGCCGTGAAGCGCGCGCTGCTCTTGCTGGGCGGGCTGTCGCTGACGATGGGGTGTCTTCCGCAGGTGGTCGCCGCCGCGTACCTGGCGCGTCAGGCGAGCGAGGGCTCGGGCGCCTTCGGTTGGTTTCGCGTCACGCCGGGCGGCCTCGAGCGGGTGGGCGCCCAGCTCGACGGCGCGGCCTGCCGAGCGCTCGTCGGGGAAGATCGCGGCGGGCCGGTCTACGTACTGGTGCACGGCGCGGGAGGCGACGGCCTCGAGGTCACCCGAGCCCGAGAGCTGCTCTTGCCGGCACGCCACGACGCGCTGCTGTTGTTCCGCTGGGTGCCGTGGGAGCTGCGCGACACACTGGTGGCGAACCTCGCCTCGGGGCTGAGCCAGGTGGCGCGGTGCGCTCCGGGCCGGGGCATGGTGCTCTCACACAGCGCCGGAGGCGTGCTGGCGAGCCTGGCGGCGGGCCGGGTGCAAGCGCCCCCGGGCGCGCCGGGCCCCTGGCTCACCGTGGCGACCATCGCGGCGCCCCTGGCGGGAGAGGTGGCCGGGCCCCGGCGCTCGAGCGAAGAAGAGCTGCTGGTGATGCTCGACTTCGGTGCGGCGCAGCGCTACCCGCGGCCAGCGCCCGGCGTTCGGGTGTTGCACCTGCGCACCCAGCTGCCGGGCGACCCGATGATGAAGCCGGTGCTGGGGCACCTGCCGAACGACGTGCGGGTGGGGGTGCCCGGCGCTCGCCAGGTCGACCTGCCGCCGTCGCTCAACCACAACGGCGCGCTCGTCTACGTGGCGCGCCGCCTGGCCGACGGCAGCTTCGAGGGGTGGCTCGACGAGCCGGGGCGCTGAGCTCAACCTTCGTCTGCGGCCACCCAGCGCACCACGTCGAGCGCGGTCACCATCGCCACGAAGCGGCCGTCGTCGTCGACCACCGGGCAGCCGTGCACGTGGTTCTTGGCCATCAGCCGAGCGGCCTCGATGATTCGCGTGCGGGTGGTCACCACCACCGGGTCGCCCGACATGATGTCACGCACCTTGTGCGACTGCAGCAGCTCGGTCACGTGCAGGTCTGCTTCGGTGTCTTGCGCGGCGACCCGGCGCAGCGAGAGCGCCTCGTCGCGCAATTCGGCCCACTCGTAGTCGTCGAACACCAGGTCCGACTTCGAGGCCATGCCGATGGGCCGGTGGTTCTCGTCGACCACCGGCACCGCGCTGATGTCTTCGTCGACCAGCAGCAGAATCAGGTTCTCGATGGGCAGGTCGGGGCGAACCGAGAGCGCCTTGCGGCTCATGATGTCGCCGACCACGGCCACGTTGCGGTTGGTGGGGCAGAGCACGTAGCGGGGCTCGCCTTCGAACCGCACGATGAAGCCCCGGGTGCACGAGGCGCACTCGCTCAGCGCCGCGCTGCGACCCTTGAGGGGGCAATTCACGCAGCCGTCCGCGATGTGGTGCGAGTCGAACGCTTCTCGATTGAAGCTCATGGCGGGCCTCCGGGTCGTGCTGAACCCAGTCGAGCAAGGTGCGTGCCGGTGCGTCTGGCGCTGTCGTCGGTCGCGCAGCGTTTGCGCAGCGGTGCAGCCGCCTGCCGCGCCTCGATTTTTCAGCGCGTATGCGCGAGCGGCGACCGGGGGCGGCACCCGTTCGGTCGCGCGGGCCGCGCAGGGTTTTCACCTGAACGCCCCCGGCGCCGCGCGGAATGCGCGTTGCAGTCGGCGCATGGCGCCGCCGGGCCCAGGCCCGATCCGTGAATCGGGTCGGGCCATGACCGCCCACGCGCCTCCCGCGCTCGCCTCCCTCGCCGACGCCCTCGACCCGGTGTGTGGCATGCACGTCACCCCCGGGGCGGCGAAGGGAGGCAGCCTGCGCCATGGCGGCCGCGAGCTTCACTTCTGCAACGTGAAGTGCCGCGAGAAGTTTCGCGCCGCGCCCGAGCGCTACCTCGAGCCCGCCGCGCCACCGCCCGCCATCGCCGGCGCCGAGTACACCTGCCCGATGCACCCCGAGGTGCTCCGCCCCGCGCCCGGGCCGTGCCCGAGCTGCGGCATGGCGCTCGAGGCCCGGCTGCCCTCGGCCGACGCGCGGCCGAACCCCGAGCTCGCCGACCTGACTCGACGGTTCTGGGTCAGCGCCGCGCTCGCCGCGCCGGTGCTGGTGCTGGCGATGGGCGAGATGGGCCCTTGGGGGGCCGCCTTGCGCGCGCTCGACCCTCGCCTGAGCGCCTGGCTGCAGCTGGTGCTCACCACCCCGGCGGTGCTGTGGGCCGGAGCGCCGCTCTTCCAGCGCGGGCTGGCCTCGCTGCGCAACCGCAAGCTGAACATGTTCACCCTCATCGCCCTCGGCATCTCGGTGGCCTACGGCTTCAGCGTCGTCGCGGTGCTGGTGCCCTCGGCGTTTCCCTCTGGGCTGCGCCAGCACGGCGGGCAGGTGGGCGTGTACTTCGAGGCCGCCGCGGCCATCACCGCGCTGGTGCTGCTCGGCCAGCTGCTCGAGCTCAAGGCGCGGGGCGCCACCTCGCGCGCGCTGGAGACGCTGCTCGGGCTGTCGCCGAAGACCGCGTGCCGGGTGGGCGCCGGCGGCGCCGACGACGAGGTGCCGGTGCAGCAGCTTCGCCGCGGCGACACCCTGCGCATTCGCCCCGGTGAGAAGGTGCCGGTCGACGGCGTGGTGCTCGAGGGCGAGAGCGCGGTCGACGAGTCGATGGTGACCGGCGAGCCGTTGCCGGTCGACAAGGCGGGCGGCGACCGCCTCACCTCGGGCTCCCTGAACCAGTCGGGCAGCCTGCTGATGCGGGCCGAGCGGGTCGGCGACCAGACCGTGCTGGCCCAGATCATTCGCCTGGTGGCCGAAGCGCAGCGCAGCCGCGCTCCGATTCAGCGGCTGGCCGACGTGGTGGCGAGCGGCTTCGTGCCCGCGGTGATCGCGGTCTCGGTGGTCACCTTCGGGGTGTGGCTGGCCGTCGGGCCCCAGCCGCGGCTGGCCTACGCCCTGGTCAACGCGGTGGCGGTGCTGATCATCGCCTGCCCGTGCGCGCTGGGGCTCGCCACGCCGATGGCGATCACGGCCGGCATCGGCCGTGGCGCGCTCGAGGGCGTGCTGATCAAGAGCGCCGAGGCGCTCGAGGTGCTCGAGCGGGCCGACACGCTGGTGGTCGACAAGACCGGCACCCTCACTGAGGGCAAACCGCGGCTGGTGGCGGCGCTGCCGGTCGAGGGCGTCACCGAAGAGGCGCTGCTCAGGTTGGCGGGCACGGTCGAGCGCGGCAGCGAGCACCCGGTGGCGGCGGCCATCGTCGCCGGCGCTCGGGCGCGCCGAGTGCAGCTGGGGTCGCCTCGGCAATTTCTCTCTTCGGCGGGCAAGGGCGCCGCCGCCGAAGTCGAGGGCCACCGGGTCACCGTGGGCAACGAGCGGCTGGTCGAGGTCGACCTCGGGGCGCTGCGCGGCGAGGCCGAGGCGCGCCGCGGCGTGGGCCAGACGGTGATGTTCGTGACCGTCGACGGCCGCGCCGCGGGCCTGCTCGCGGTGGCCGACACCGTGAAGCCCACCAGCCTCGAGGCGGTGGCCGCGCTGCACCGCGAAGGCATGCGGGTGGTGATGGTCACCGGCGACGCCCGCGGCGCCGCCGAGGCGGTGGCGCGCGCGCTCGGCATTGACGAGGTGCTGGCCGAGGTGCTGCCCCAGGCCAAGGCCGAGGTGGTGGCGCGCCTGCAGGCGAAGGGCTGCACCGTGGCGGTGGCGGGCGACGGCATCAACGACGCGCCGGCGCTGGCGCGCGCGAACGTGGGCATCGCGATGGGCACCGGCACCGAGGTGGCGATTCAGAACGCGGGCATCACCCTGCTGGGCGGCGACCTGCTCGGCCTGGTGAAGGCGCGGCGGCTGTCGCGCGCGACGATGCGCAACATTCGCCAGAACCTGTTCTTCGCCTTCGCCTACAACCTGCTCGGCGTGCCGCTCGCCGCGGGGGCGCTGTACCCGTTCTTCGGCGTGCTGCTCAGCCCGATGATCGCCAGCGCGGCGATGAGCTTCAGCTCGGTGTCGGTGATCGCCAACGCCCTGAGGCTGCGGCGGGTCGAGCTGGGCTGAAGCCCCGCACGCGGCCGGGTGAAGCGACGGTCAGGGCCGCTCACCGAGTAGCGCGCTGCTCAGCCACTCGGGCATCGCCCGCGCCACCCGGGCCTGCTCCGCCGGGCCCGCCTGCTCGTCGAGAAACGCGAGCACCGCGTCGCCGTCGGCGGCCGAGAAGAGCGCCGCCAGCAGCGCCTCGAGGTGGGTGGGGTCGCGCCGCAGCAGGTCGACGAAGAAGCGATCGGCGACGCGGTACAGCGAAGGCCACTTCAGCCGCACGGGCAGCTCGCCGCGCTCGGCCAGCGCCGCCGCCACCGCCTCGGCGTCGCGCCACAGCCGCAGCGCCGCGTAGCCGGTGCTGGCCTTGGCCAGGCCCGCGGCCACGCCGATGCGCACCACCCGGCCCTCCGAGCGGGGCAGGCCGTCGCGGAACAGGGGCGTCGCGCCGAGCTCGCGGTCGACCAGCTCCCAGCGCTTCAGGCCGACCACCTCGCGCAGGTACTGCTCGAGCGCGAAGCGGTGCAGGCAGGGCCGGTAGCTGACGTGCTCGACGAACAGGCGGTGCGGGCCCAGCGGCAGCGCGTAGACGAAGCGCAGGTCGCCGGCCGACTCGGTGCGAAAGTCCATCAGCACCGGAGCGCGGGCCCCGGCGCCCTGGGCCTCGACCAGCCACCCCTCGAACTGCTGCACCGCGTCGGGGGTGGCGGTGGGGTCGGCCGAGCTCGCGAACACCCAGTCCGAGCTCACCTGCCCGCCGCCGAACACCACCGTCGGCCGCACCAGGTCGTCGTCGATGCGCAGCGCCGTGGCGTCGACGTGCTCGGCCCGGCCGCTGGCCAGCACGCGGGCCAGCGCCGTCTCGGCCCAGTCGCGGCCCCGCACGGTGCGGTAGCGGTAGCGGGTGAGCGGCACGTGGTGCAGGCGCCCGGCGGCGAAGACGTCGAGCGCGCGCCACGAGGCCACCTCGAACGGGTCGAAGGGGGTGGGGCGGTCGCTCCAGTACGAGAGCAGGTGGGCGCCCAGGGGGCGCCGCGGCCCGACCAGGGTGAGGCGGGCCTTGGGGCTGCGCCGCAGCAGCGCCTCGGCGAGGAGCAGCGACGAGAGGCCGGTGCCGACCAGGGTGACGTGCATGCTGCTCGTGCTTGAAAGAGCCGTGCCAGCGCCCGCCGGCGCTGCCCTGGCCCGAGAACGCGTACCTCGCCGGCGGAGCCACCAGCCCGGGCAGCGGGCTGCCCACCATTCTCGAGTCGGGCCGCATCGCGGCGCGCCTCATCTGCGAGCGAAACGGGCTGCCCTTTCCCGCTCCGCGGCCGCTGCCTCGCGCGCAGCCGGCTGCCTGAGCTCACCGGCAGCGCGGCGTCAGGCGGCGACCGCCCCCTGCACGTGGCTCTTCACGGTGAAGGTCGGCTGCGCCGCGATGGCGCGCTTCACGCTGCACTGCTCGACCACCCGGGCGACCGAGGCGCGGTACTTCTCGGGAAAGTCGGGCGGCAGCGCGACGTCGAGCTCGACCGCGGAGAGCACGCCCTCGTCGTCGAAGCTGGCGCGCTCGGTGATGCGAATGCCGTCGGTCGGCAGGCCGCGGGTGGCGCAGAACCCCTGCACGAAGATGCCCGCGCACGCCCCCAGCGAGGCGAGAAACAGCTCGAACGGCGACGGCGCGCTGTCTTCGCCGCCGTTGCTGCGCGGCTGGTCGGTGTGAACCACGTGCTCGCCGACCCGCGCGTCGACGCGGCGGCCGCCGGGCAGGGTGACGACAATCTCGGTGGGCTGTTTCATACCGGTGAGAGCCAGCCGCCGTCCGAAGGGTTCTCGAGAATGAACCTTCTTTGCGAGCGGGCCCTCGGCCGATGCCTTTGCATCAAGCGTGCGCACCGGCGGGGCGCAGAAAATGCGCTGCGGGGTGCGACTTGCGCCTTCAGTCTTCGGCGTGGCGCAGGTTGAACATGAAGGGGAGCACGTCGGCGGGCCGTCGGAAGTCGGTGAGCAGCTGAAGCAGGTCGCTGGAGGTGACCAGGCCGAGCAACTCCCGGTCGGGGGTGGTGATCGGCACCGCGTCGATCTTCTCGTCGACCATCAGGTGGGCGAGCTCCGAGACGGTGGTCTTCGGGCCGCCAGTGAGCACGCGGCGGCTCATGATCTCTGAGACCGGCTTCGCGGGCAGCTCGATGCGGCCGTTCTTCCGTCGCGCGGCGCGCAGCAGATCGCGGTCCGACACGATGCCCTGCAGCCGGCCCCGCGACACCACCGGCAGGTGGCGCACGCCCAGCTCGAGCATCTGCAGGTGGGCCTTCTTGAGCGTGGTCTTCGGGTCGACCGAGGTCACGTCGACGGTCATCACGTTTCTGGCTTTCATGCCGGGGACTCATGGAAGCCCCGTGCCACCGCGGCCGGCATGCCGAGCGAGGCGGCGGTGAAAATTCTGCACGCGCCGCGGCGCGAGGGCTCGAGCGCCGGCCCGCCCCTTGAATCGATGAGCCTGGAAAAGGAGTCATCGATGACGACGACGACGACGAAGTGGGTGGTGGTGGCGCTCGCCTGCGCGGCGCTGGTGGCGTGCCTGCCCGGGGCCAACGCGCAGGTGAACACGGCCGACGCGCAGGGAGTGATTGCGGGGTTCTGGCGCGGGCTGTGGCACGGGGCGCTGGTGCCCCTGACGTTCATCGTCTCGCTCTTCACCTCGAGCGTGCAGGTGTACGAGAGCCACAACACCGGCGGCTGGTACAACGCCGGCTACGTCCTCGGGGTGATGATCGCCTTCGGAGGAGGAGGCGGAGGAGGAGCGGCCGCCGGCAGGCGCTGGCGCAGGCGGTAGCGGTCGATCACCTGCTGGTAGACGGCCTCGTACCTCGCGATGATCGAGGCGAGGCCGTAGCCGTGCACGAACGCGAGGGTCGTCTCGCGCATCGCCTCGAGCTGCGCGCGGTGCTCGAAGCAGTCGTCGATGCGCCGCGCGAGCTCCCAGGCGTCACCGGGTGTGAAGAGGTGCCAGGCGTCGATGGCGAACTGCTTGGTGGCGCTCTCGGGCGCGTCGGCGATCAGGGCAGGGCACCCGCACCGCATCGCCTCGAGCGCGGCCATGCCCTCGAGCTCGACCTCCGAGGCGTGCACGTAGAGGTCGGCGTGCTGGTAGAGCGAGAGCAGCTCGTCGTCGCTGACGAAGCCCAGCTTCACCTCGGCGGGGCTCTCGGCGGCCAACGCCTCGAGGCGCGGCTGCAGCGGGCCCTTGCCGGCGATCACCAGGCGCAGCTCGCGCGCGTGCTTCGAGGCGGCGACGGCCTCGATGATCAGATCGTGGCGCTTCTCGGGCACCAGGCGCCCCACCGAGAGCACGGTGAACCGGCCCGGCTCGCGGCGGGGCAGGGGCGCGAAGCGGTCGGGAGCGCCGTTGGAGATCACCTCGGTCGGCGCCTTCAGCCCCGCTTTGCGGAGCTCGTCGCGGGCGAGCTGCGAGGGGCAGATCACCAGGTCGGCGTGCCGGTGAAACGACCACACCATCGCGCGGTTCATCAGGCGGCAGAGCCAGGGGCCGCCCACCCGCCGCATCAGCCTCGGCCAGCGCAGGCTCGCCTGCGCCAGCACGTTCTCGGGCTGCACGTGGTGCGCGGTGACCACCGGCACGCCCAGCGCTCGCGCGATTCGAACCGCGCTGAACCCGAGAAAGAAGGGCAGCTGCACGTGCACCACGTCGGCGCCAGAGATCACCTCGCGCAACCGCTGCGCATCGGGCCGGGCGAACGCAAAAGAGTTTGCCCGCACCAGGTCGTCGACCCCCGGCAGGGTGAGCAGCGGCAGCTTCACGTCACCGTTCAAGCCCACCGAGGTGACGTCGTGGTGCTCGCGCAGGCCCGCGATGATGCGGTCTCCCGAGACCAGGCCGCCGGCCCGGGCGGTACCGGCAGAGTCGAGCACGTAGACGATCTTGAGGCGACGGTTCATGGCGGCTCCCTTGGCGCTCCCTCTTCAATGCACCCGATGGAAGAGCCGTGCCAGGGCATGAGCGATGCAGGGCGGCCGCGCATGCCCACGGGACCTGAGCTCGTCAGGCGCCGAGCAGGGCGTGCAGCGCCGAGATGATGCCCGCGCCGGCGAACAGCATCACCGCCAGGCCCAGGCGCCGCCCGCGCGGGCCGTGGGCGAGGCTGGGGATCAAGTCGGCGACCGCCACGTAGAGAAAGCTGGCCGAGGCGATGGCGAGCACCCAGGGGCGAGCCTGGGTCACCAGCGCGGCGCCGCCCACCGCGCCGGCCACGCCCAACAGCTGCACCCCCAGGTTCGCGGCGAAGGCGCGCCGCGCCGGCCAGCCGGCGTCGATGAGCAGCGCGACGTTGCCCGCTTCTTGAGGCACCTCGTGGGCCAGCACCGCCAGGGTGGTCGCCAGCCCGGCCCGGGTCGAGATGGCGAAGGCCCCCGCGATCGCCACCCCGTCGACCAGGTTGTGCAGCCCGTCGCCGACCAGCAGCAGCACCGCGCGCGTGGGCCGTTCGTGGTCGGCGTGGTTGTGCGAGTGCGCCAGCGCCAGGTCGGCGAAGAAGAAGGCCAACAGGCCGGCGAGCAGCACCGCGCAGATCTCCCGGGGCCGCGCGGGCGGCTCGAGCGCCTCGGGCAGCAGGTCGACCAGCGCGGCGGCGAGCAGCGCACCCGCCGCGAAGGCCACCAGCCACGGCAAGAGCCGGCGCCGGGTGTTGCTCGAGAGCACCACCAGCACTCCCGAGGGAACCATCGAGGCGAACGCCGCGACGGTGGTGGCGATCGCCGCGGTGGCCAGCGGGCTCACCGGCCGCTCCTCGGGCGCGGCGGCGCTGCCGCAAACGATGCTTCTTCAGCGCGCGCCTTCATGCGGCCCGCGTTCTGGCAGTGGGGGCGGTGCTCCGTCCACGGCCGCGTGGCCGCGCGAGCGACCGAGGCCGCCCGGTCGCCTACGCCCGGCGCCGGAGGCTGCGCAAGAACCGCGCGGCCCGGCTCCCCTGTCGCGGTGAAAGATTTTCGCCGCGGCGCAAGCGCCCAGCGAACCGCGCCGCTTCCGTCGCGCAAGAACTGCGACGCGCCCGGCTCGGACGCAGCGGGCGGGGGGGCCGCTTCTGCTCGGGTGCTCGACAGAGGGCCGCGCCTTCAGCGCACCACCAGCACCGGCACCCCAGAGTGCCTCACCAGGTACTCGGCGACGCTGCCCATCACCGCGCGCTTGAGGCCCGTGCGCCCGTGCGTGCCGACCACCAGCAGGTTGGCGCCCGCCTTCTCGGCGGCCGCCAGCACCGCGTCGCGCGCATCTCCGCACACCACCGTGCCCTCGAGCTTGATGCCCGGCGTGGTGTGCCGCTTCAGCGCGGCGTCCATGCTGTTCTGGGCGTCGATGGCGATGTCGTCGATCAACCCGGCCGGCAACGGCACCAGCATGTCGGGGTACGAGACGACGGGTATCGCCCACGCGTGCACCAGGTGAACGCGCGCGTCGAGCTTGCGCGCCAGCTCGACGGCGTACTTCACCGCTTTGTCGGCGGTCTCACTGAAGTCGGTCGCTACGGCGATGGTCATCGGTAGGGGCATGGTGTTTCTCCGGTCTTCAAGCCGTGCTCTGCATCGGCGGGGCCACGCGTGCCCCCGGTCGCTCCGCCCCGAAGGCGCAACGCTTGCGCGAGGGTTACGAACCGGTGACGCCCCGAGGTGTGCCCTCGGCGCCGTTTGGTGCGTGTTAGCAATTCGGGCTCATGTCTCCCATCGATACCCCTCGCCTGAGCACCGGCATCGCCGGTCTCGACGACGTCCTCGCCGGGGGGTTGCCCCGCGAGCGCATCTACCTGGTGCAGGGCGAGCCCGGCTCCGGCAAGACCACCCTGGGCCTGCAGTTCCTGCTCGAAGGAGCAGCCCAGAACGAGCCCGGCCTCTACATCTCGCTCTCCGAGTCGAAAGACGAGATCACCGCGGTGGCGGCCTCGCACGGCTGGTCGCTCGACAAGGTGTCGCTCTACGAGCTGTCGGCGGTCGAGCAGCAGCTCCAGCTCGGCGCCGACAACACCGTGTTTCACCCCGCCGAGGTCGAGCTGCGCGAGCTGCTCAAGACCCTGCTCGCGGTGGTCGACGAGGTGAAGCCGCGCCGGGTGGTGTTCGACTCGCTCTCCGAGATTCGCATCTTGTCGCAGAACCAGGCCCAGTACCGGCGCCAGATTCTGATGCTCAAGCAGTACTTCGTGGGCCGCAACGTCACCGTGCTGCTGCTCGACGACCGCACCAACCCCGAGGGCGATTCGCAGCTGCAGAGCCTGGCCCACGGGGTGGTGATGCTCGAGCAGCTGCCCCAGGCGTACGGCCCCGAGCGCCGGCGCCTGCGGGTCAGCAAGCTGCGCGGCATCAAGTTCCGCGGCGGCTATCACGATTACCGCATCGAGACCGGCGGGCTGCAGGTCTACCCACGGCTGGTGGCGGCCGAGCACGCCGAGGTGCCCGAGCGCAAGAAGCTCACGTCGGGGCTGCCGCACCTCGACGCGCTGATCGGCGGAGGCCTCGACTCGGGCACCAGCACCCTGCTGCTGGGCCCGGCCGGCTCGGGCAAGTCGTCGCTGATGGCGCACTACGCGGTGACCGCCGCCAAAGAGGGGCGGGGCGCCGCCATCTTCGCCTTCGACGAGAACCGCGCCACCCTGTTCCAGCGCGCGCGGGCGCTGGGCCTCGACCTCGACACCGAGGCCGACGCCGGGCGGCTCACGGTGCGCCAGGTCGACCCCGCCGAGCTCGCCCCCGACGAGCTGGCGCACGCGATTCGCGCCGAGGTCGAGCGCGGCGTCGGTTTCGTGGCGATCGACAGCCTCAACGGGTACCTCAACGCCACTCCCGACGAGCGGTTCCTCTCGGTGCAGCTGCACGAGCTGCTCAGCTACTTGAGCCACAAGGGCGTGGTGACGGTGATGGTGATGGCGCAGCACGGCCTGGTGGGCACCATGAGCGCGCCCCTCGACATCACCTACATCGCCGATGCGGTGGTGCTGCTGCGCTTCTTCGAAGCCCAGGGCCGGGTGCGCAAGGCGATCTCGGTGATGAAGAAGCGCTCGGGCGCCCACGAAGACACCATTCGCGAGCTGACCATGGGGCGTGACGGCCTCCGGGTCAGCGAGCCGCTGGCCCAGCTCCACGGCGTGCTGACCGGCGTGCCGTCGTTCGCGGGCGGCGGCCAGGAGCACCATGTGCCCGACCGGCCATGACTCGCACGACATCGCGGTGCTCGCGCCGACCGGCCGCGACACCGCGCTGATCTGTGCGCTGCTGACCGAGCACGGCATGAGCGCCCGCGGCTGCCTCGACGCGGCCGCGCTGGCCGAGCGCATCGAGCAGGGCATCGGGCTGGCCATCGTCACCGAAGAGGCGCTCTCGCCTCCGGTGCTGGCGACGCTCGAGGCGGTGTTGAGCCGGCAGCCGGCCTGGTCTGACCTGCCGTTCGTGTTGATGAGCGGCCACGGCGTCGCCGGGGCGGTGCGACCCGTGGCCAGCCTCGAGCGCCTGGGCAACGTCACCATGCTCGACCGGCCGGTGCAGACCCGCACCCTGCTGTCGGCGGTGCGCGCCGCGCTGCGGGCACGCGAAAAGCAGTACGACGCGGCGCAGGCGATCGAGCTGCGCGATCGGTTTCTCGCCATGCTCGGCCACGAGCTGCGCAACCCGCTGGCGGCGATCGTCTTCGCCACCGAGCGCCTCTCGCGCGCCGACGAAGCGGCGCCGCGCCAGAAGCACCTCGCGCTGGTGCACCGTCAGACGCGGCTGCTCTCGCGGCTGGTCGACGACCTGCTCGACGTCTCGCGGGTGACGCGGGGCAAGATCAGCCTGAGCCGCACCACCGCCGATCTGCGCGAGGTGGTGCAGGTGGCGGTCACCGCGCTCGAGCCGTGGGCCACCGCGCGCCGCATGACGGTGCGCTGCCACTTCGACCCCGCCCCGGTGTGGGTCGACGCCGACGTGCTGCGCCTCGAGCAGGTCTCGACCAACCTGCTCACCAACGCGGTGAAGTACACGCCTGAAGGCGGCACCATCGACGTCACGGTGAGAGCGGGCGGCGAGCGCGGCTGCGAGCTGGTGGTCGCCGACGACGGCATCGGCATCGCCGCGCAGAGCCTGGGCACCATCTTCGAGGCCTTCATTCAGGTCGACGCGCGCATCGATCGCTCGCAGGGTGGGCTGGGGCTGGGGCTCACCCTGGTGCGCGCGCTGGTCGAGCTGCACGGCGGCCACGTCACCGCCCAGAGCCCCGGTCTCGGCCAGGGCAGCACCTTCACCGTCACGCTGCCGCCGGCCCGCCAGCCCGGCGTGCTCGCCGCTCCCGAAGAGCGCCACCCGCGGCACGGCGCCAGCCTCAGCATCGTGGTGGTGGAAGACAACGCCGACCTGCGCGAGCTGCTCGCCGAGCAGCTGGTCGAAGAGGGCCACCGGGTCACCTCGGCGGCCGAGGGCACCCGCGGCCTCGAGCTGATCGTGAAGTCGAAGCCCGACGTGGCGCTGGTCGACATCGGCCTGCCCGGGCTCGACGGCTACGCGGTGGCCGAGGCGGTGCGCCACCAGCTCGGCCGCGCGGTGCGCATGGTCGCGCTGTCGGGCTACGGCCAGCCCGAAGATCAGGCGCGCGCGCTGCGGGCCGGGTTCGACGCCCACCTCACCAAGCCGGTCGACCTCGACATGCTCAACGCGCTGATGACCGAGCCGTAGAGCTAGGGGGCGCAGCGCCACAGGGCCGGGTCGCACACCTGGCCGGCGTCGCAGTCGCTCGCTTGCAGGCAGCGCACGCACTGGCCGCGGCTCACGTCGCAGAGCGGGCTCAGCGCCGGGCAGTCGAGGTTGCGGCTGCACTCGACGCAGCGGCCCAGCCGGGTGTCGCACTTGCGGCCCGCGTCGCTGCTCGAGCACTCGGAGTTGTCGTCGCACCGCCGGCACAGCATCGCCGCGCCGCAGCCCTCGTCGCCGGGCGCGGTGCAGTCGATCGAGCCCTGACAGGCCCGGCCGCAGCGGTGGGTCACCGCGTCGCAGCCCGGGTTGGTTCCGCTGCAGTCGGTCGCCAGGTTGCACTCTACGCAGCGGCCGCTCGGGTCGCAGGCCGGGCGCGGCGCGGCGCAGTCGCCCGCGCTCAGGCACTGCACGCACCGCCGGTTCACCGCGTCACACTGCAGCCCCGACACCTGGCCGCAGCCGCCGCAGGGGCCCGCATCGGGAGGGCCGCCGTCGGCTCCGGCGTCGCTGCCCGCGTCGAGGCCCGCATCGAAACCGGCGTCGGCGCCCGCGTCGCTGCCGAACACCAGCGGCACTGGCGCGCACGAACCGTAGAGGCCCATCACCAGCAGCAGCAGCCGCAGCCGGCGAGACCGGGTCACCTGGCGCGGGCCAGCGCTTCAGCTTCGGCGCGGGCGAAGCCGTGAGGGTGACGCGCGAGGTACGCGCGGGCGGCAGCGGTCGCTCGCGCCGGAGCCGTGCTGCCCAGCAGCTTCATGCGCTCGACCTCGGCGCTCTCGGCGAGCGGGCCGTGGGGCCACGCCTCCATCAGGTGCTCGAACAGCGAGATGGCCCCGCCCTGGTCACCCGAGCGCTTGAGCGCGACCGCCTGCGCGAAGAGATCGTTCTGCGCGCCCAGGCTCGAGCCCGAGAGCGCCGCGGCCTCGGCCGCCGCCGGCTCGACGAAGCACTCTCTCGGCCAGCGATCTCCAGCGTGCAGCGAGACCTCGCGGCCCTCGGCGCGCACCGCCACCACGCCTTCTTCCACGCTCACCCGGGTGCTCGAAGCGTGAGCGCACTCGGTGGTACGGGGCACCACCTCGACGGTGAAGCGGGTGCCGCGCACCTCGACCTCGGCGTCGCGCGTCTCGATCACGAAGCCGCGCCCGGCCTCGACGTGCGCCACCTGCGCCCTGACCCGCCCGCTGGCCAGGTGCAGCCGCTGCCGGGCGCCCAGTGCGTCGAGGCTGAGCTCCGAGCCCTCGGCCAGCTCGAGGTGGGTTCCGGTGGAGAAGTCGAGCGCGGCGGTGCCTCCCATCGGAGTGCTCACCCGGCTCGCCTCGGCGAGCGGCACGCCGCCCTGGAGGCGCTGGGGAGCCTGGCCGCCAGTGGTCACCGAGCCCACCGACGCCGGCGAGGCCACCACCGAAGCCGCTCTCACCGCGCCGCCCTCGCGCAGCAACAGGGCGGCTCCCGCGACCAGCACCAGGCCCGCGGCGAGCGCCGCCCGCAGCACCCAGCGCGGGCGAGCCGTTCGCCGCTCTTCGAGCGCCACCTGCATCGCGGCGACGTCGGCGCGCGCGGCGTCGGGGTCGGCCTCGGGCGCCTCGGGCACCGGCAGGCTGCTCAGCAGCTCGGCGGCCCTCTGCACGTAGTCGGGTTCGTTCATGGCTCGTCTCCCACCCCGTCGAGCGCGCTGCACAGCTCGGGTTCGCTCTGAATGAGCTGGTGCAGCGCCTTGCGCCCGCGCACCAGGCGCGACTGCGCGTTGGCGACGGTGACGCCGAGAATGTCGCCGATCTCTTTGAGGTCGTAGCCGTGCACGTCGTGCAGCACGAAGACCTCGGCCTTGGCCGGGTCGACCTTCGTCAGCAGCGCGGCCAGCCGGTGCAGCAGGTCGCGCCCCACGGCCCGCTTGGTGGCCGACGGGGCGGGCACCGACAGCGCGGGAGAGCCGTCGTCGCCCAGCTCGGCGAACAGCAGCCGGTCGCGGCGCCGCGAGCGCAGGTGCTTGAAGACGGTGTGCGCGGTGACCACCGAGATCCACGCGTCGAGCGAGCACTGGCCGCGAAACCGCTCGATGCCGTAGATCAGCTCGATCATCGACAGCTGCAAGAGCTCGTCGTGGTCCTGATCAGAGCGCAGCAGCCGCAAGATGGTGCGGCTCACCGCGGGCCGGGCGCGCGCATAGAGCGCCTCGGCGGCCCCGGCAGCCCGCGCCCGCAGCGCACGCACCACCGCCCCGTCGTCGGTCGGTGTGGGTGGAACGAGGTGCAGGCGGGCGGTCACCACGGGTGTTTCCTCGACGGTTGTACCCTTGGCTCCCTCTCAGCAGGCATGGTGCGGGCCCCCATTAGAACGCCGTCCTGAGCCCCAGCTCCAGCGCGCCCGAAAACGGAGACAGCTCGACCACCTGGGCCCCGTCGACCACCACCGGCGTCGACGAGGGGCCCAGGTCGGCCCCTCCGGCGAGCTCGACCCACAGCCACCGCGCCACCGCCACGCTCGCCTCGAGCCGCGGCTGGGCCGAGAACAGCCAGCGCTCACGACGCTCCGAGAGGCGGGTGAGCTGCAGGTACAGCGCCGCGGCGTCGACCCGCAGCGCGAGGCCGAAGCGCCCGTCGAGCAGCAGCACCGAGACGCCCGCGAAGGGGCCCAGCCACAGCGAAGAGGCCGAGGCCGCCGGCACCGAGCCGGCCAGCACCACGCCGCCGCCCCGCAGCGCGACCCGCCCCAGCCGCACCTGAGCGGCCAGCCGCGCGCCGAGGTCGGGGCCGGTGCGCCCCGGCCCCAGCCCGGCGGCGAAGCCGACGCCCAGCGCGAAGCGCCACCGCGCGTCGGGCGCCGCCGGCGGGGGTTCGACGCTGCGCGCCGAGACCTCACCCGCCGCCGCGTCGGGCGCCGGCCGCGGCCCCACCGCCTCGCCGCGCGAGGGCGACGCCGCCCGCTCGGGCTCCGAGGCGCGCGCCACCGGCGCCGCCGGCACCGGCGGAGCGGGCGCGGGCACCTCGGGGGTAGAGGGCGCAGGCTCTGCAGCGTCGCGAGCCGGCGCCGGCGCGGGCGATGGCTCGGGGTCGCGCTGCGCCACGGGGGGCGAAGGCTCGGGTGACGGCTCGGGCGCGGGGTCGGGCTCGGGCTCGGGCTCGGCCCGCTCGCCTTTCGCGCTCGGCCGGCGCCGCTCGGTCGGCGCTCGCTTCGCGCGCAGCGCCGGCGCCATCGCAGACACCAGAAACCCCAGGGCCCTTCCGCGCTCCATCGCGGCGTCGTTCGCGCTGAAGGTGAGGTGCCGCTCGGTGCTCTCGGCCTTGGAGCGCAAGCGCACCCGCGCCTCGAGCGCGCGCTGGGGAAAGTCGATCGCCACCACGGTCAGGCCCGCGGCGCTCCGCGACAGGCGCGCCTCGGTCTGGGGCCCACGGGGCACCACCACCACCTCGAGCCGCACCGCGGGGTCGAGGGCTTCGCTCAGCGCGCGGCGCAGCCCCTCGGCCCACTCGCCCGGGTCGGTCGCGATCAGCAGGATCAACAGCTTGGCGCGCATTGTCGCGGGCACAACGTAACCCACTGCCTGCAAAGGTGGGTGATGGGGTACTGGAGGCTCGAACATGCGTACCTCACTGCTGGTGCTGGCCCTGGCGCTGTCTGCGTGCGAACCGATGGTCGGAACCGACGACGGAGGCGCGACCGGCGGTGGGGCGGGCGGCGGCAGCGGCGGAGCAGGGGGCGGTTCCCAGGCCGGCGACGGTCTGCCGTGCGACGTCGCGACGCTGGTGAGCGAGAAGTGCGCCAGCTGCCACGGGCGCCCGACCACCAGCAGCGCGCCGTTCGCGCTCCTGGCCCGCAGCGACTTCACCGCCGCCTCGCCGACCTTCGGCGGCACCACCATCGGCGAGCGCAGCCTCGCCCGCATGCAGATGACGGCCGCGCCCATGCCTCCGGCGTACGCGGTGCAGGCCACCCCGGGTGAGGTGAGCGCGTTCGCCGCCTGGGTGAACGGTGGCATGCAGGCCGGCACCTGCGTCTCGATGCCGCCCGATGCCGGGCCGCCGATGCAGACCTGCACCTCGGGCTCGCACTGGACGCAAGGAGACCGCGGGAGCACGGTGATGAACCCCGGCCTCGCCTGCCGCGCCTGCCACGTCACCCAGGAGCCCGGCCGCGCCTACCTGTTCATGGGCACCGTCTACCCGGCGCTGCACGAAGAAGATCTCTGCAACTCGCGCGGCCTGCCCTCCGACACCGTGGTCGAGATCATCGACGGCAACGGCGACGTGCGGCTCACCCTCACCCCCAACGCGGCGGGCAACTTCTACAACACCAGCCGCACCGTCTCGTGGCCGCTGCCCTACTGGGCGCGGGTGCGCGCCGGCGGCAAGAGCAACACCATGATGACCGGCCAGACCGACGGCGACTGCAACGGCTGCCACACCGCGCTCGGCAAGAACGGCGCGCCCGGTCGCATCGTCGCGCCCTGACGCTTCTGCACTTCGTCGCGCGAGGTCGCTGACCCGTTCTGCAAAGAGTGACCGCGGCGGACCTCGTCGCGAGCACGCGTCTCGTTCGGTCGCGTCGTTTAATCGGCGAAAAAGGTCGGCTCTGAAACGACCCACCCCACCGTTCGCAACCACATTGCGGCACAGTGGGCCTCGAGTAACCGTTCGGGATCACCATCGGCCGACATGTCGGTCGACGTAAGTGCTTGTGTTTGTTCGCGCCGGTCGGAATGCGTCACCGAACCGTGTCGTTCGACCGGCTCCAACACAACGACTTGCATCTCGGGCGGTGGGTGTTCCGCGCGGTCCGAGGCGAGCCAAAGCAACCCGAGGTTGTCTTGAACCCGAAGCTCCGACCGCTCTGCAGTCTCGCGATTCTCATGCTCGTCGGTGCCGCTTGTGGCGGCCCCCTCGACCCGACCCCCCCGGTCACCGACTCGTCTGCCGCGGCCGCCGCGCAAGATCCGCACAACCGCGTGGTGCTCGCCGCCGCCGCCGACCGCCAGATCGCCCAGGTGAACGCGGGCATCGCCACCTTCGCGCGGCCCAGCGTCGCGGTGCTCGAGCCCGGCATCACGCCTCCGCCCGAGCCCACGCCCACCGAGCCGCCGGTGGCCGAGCCGCCGCCCGCCACCGACCCGGCGCCCACCGCGCCGCCTCCGGCGACCGACCCGGCTCCCACCGCTCCGCCTCCCGCGATGGACCCGCCCCCCGCGCCCACGCCGACTCCTGATCCGAACGCGGGCTGGCTGGTCGTGCCGCAGGGCACCTCGACGTACTCGTTTCCGCAGGGCCAGACCGGCCCGGGCACCACCGGCGCGGCCTTCGTCTGGACCATCGCCGGCGCGAGCAAGTACCGCATTCGCTACGAGGTGATGCCGGAAGGGAACTTCGACTTCCGCGCCGGCGGCAAGCTCCCCGGTCTGGCCGGCGGCAGCGCTCCCGCGGGCGGCAGCGACGCCATCGACGGCTGGAGCGGCCGCCTGATGTGGAACGCCGGCGGTCAGCTCAGCTTCTACTTCTACAACGTCAGCGGCGGCGTGAGCCCCACGGTGACCGACTACGGCACCCACTGGCTCTGGGCTTCCGACGCGAAGCTGGTGGCCGGGCAGTGGAACACCGTGGAGATTCTCTATGATCTCTCGACCGGCGAGACGCGCGGCTATCTCAACGGCGTCGAGAAGGCGCACCAGACCCTCACCTACCACTGGGGCACCGCCGACCGCGTGATGATGTCGGCGTTCTTCGGCGGGCAGGGCGTGCAGTACCAGCCCTCGAAGCTCGAGCACATGAGCTTCCGCAACATGATGATCAAGTCGGGCGGCTGAAGAAGGCCCAGGGCTCGTCAGGGGCACCGCAGGCGCGCGGTGCCCTCGGAGATCGAGACGACCTCGACCCCGCTCTGGTCGAGGTCGTCGAGCACCTTCTGGAAGTCGGAGATCGCGTAACCGTACGGGTCGGTCGGCGCGCCGCGGGTGAAGTCGTGGAAGAGCAGAATCGCCCAGCCATGCGCGCGCTTCGCCTGCTCCACCCAGCCGGCGATCTGCGCGGGGGTGGTGTCGGCGGTCACGGTGTAGCGCTTGAGCCGGTAGAGATCGTCGCCGGGGAAGTTGAGCCCGGTGTCGACCGTGGTGTGGCTCTGGTAGTGGCGCCTCGCGCTCGCCACCACCGCGTCGTTGAACGAGCCGTACGGCGTCGCGAAGTCGTCGACCGGCCGGCCGAACGCGGCTTCCAGCCACGTCTTCGAGCGCTCGAGCTCGTCTTCGATCGCCGGCCCGCTCTCGGTGGCCAGGTCGGGGTGCGTAGCGGTGTGCGAGGCGAGCTCGTGGCCGTCGTCGAGCAGCCGGCGCGCGTGGGGCAGGGTGAGGTAGCCCGGCCAGCCCTCGGCCAGCGCGTCCGAGATGAAGTACAGCGTCACCTGCAGGCGGTGCTGCAGCAGCAGCGGGCGCGCCAGCGTGTACTGCGCGTCGAGCCCGTCGTCGAAGCTCACCGTCACCATGCCGGCCGCCAGCTCGGCGCAGGTGGGCGCCGGCCCGCTGCCCCGGCACGCGTCGGTCGAAGCCACTTGGGTCGTGAGGTACTCGAACGGAGCGGTCTGCGCGGTGTGCCGCGCGTCGTCTCTGGCGTGCAGCACCACGGGGGTGCCCGCGGCGATGGCGGTGCGCGGCGCGCCGACCCAGCGCCCCCACTCGAGCTTGAGGTCGGTGCGATCTCCGCCCACCACCTCGAGCCACACCGACTTCACCGTGCCCCGGCTCACCGTGTACTCGACCCAGTAGTCGTTGGCGTTCACCTGCTGCCAGAACGGGTTCCACGGCGCGATGCAGGTGCACTCGCCGCCGCTGCACACCCGCTGCGGCGCGACGTACTCGACGCAGCTGCCCGCTTCGCACGCGGTGCCTTCAGGGCACAGCCCGCAGCTGCCGCCGCAGCCGTCGTCGCCGCAGAGGTTGGCTCCGCAGCGCGGCACGCACTGGCCCCCGCATGGGTCGGTGAGCGGCGCCGCCTCGGCCAGGTAGCCGAACGCGTAGGTCGAAGCGGTCTGGTAGCGATCATTGAGCGCGTGCACCACGATCGGCGTGCCGGCCTCGAGCTTTCGCGGCGGGCTGGCGCTCCACTTGCCCCACTGCTCGGTCAGCAGCAGCTGCTGATCGCTCGCCTCGAGCCACGCGCTGACCACCTTTCCCTTGCCGCCGCCGATGGCGTACTCGACCCACCAGGGGCCCGCCGAGCCCCCCTGCGACCAGGCCGGGTTCCACGCCGGGTTGCAGGTCAGCGACAGGTGCCGGGCGGCGCGGCCTTCGTCACCGCCTCTTCCCACTCCGCAGCCCCACAGGGGCAGCAGCACCAGCGCTCGCACCACCCACCCTCTGGCCAGCCCCATCCCCAGCCCTCCGCAGCCCACACCTGAGCACGCGGCGGGCCAGCGGCTGAGCCGGCGGGTATTCGGTCTGTTGAGAGCCGGGTACGGCGCCAGGCGCACCTGGGCGCCACACCGACCTGCCGCAGGGCGTGGCGCGGCCGTGCCTACGCGTCCATGCCCGGCACCCGGCGGAAGCTGTTGGCGCGCTCCCACTTCACCGTGCCGATGTGCACGCCCTTGCTGCCCGAGCACTCCAGGCACTGGTTGTTGCCGAGGTAGATGACCACGTGCCCCACGCCGTTGTGGTCGCCGGCGTAGGTGATGAGGTCTCCGGGCTTGAGCTCGTCTTGCCGCAGGTTCTGCAGAAAGCCGCCCGCGTTGGCGCGAATCGCGCCCGAGGTCGCCAGGCCCCGGGCGGCGAGGTCGACTCCGGCGCGGCGGTAGCACGCCACCACGAAGCCCGAGCAGTCGAACACCTGCGTGCCGGCGGGGTAGGTGTACGAGCTGCCAGAGCCGTTCACGCTCTGCCGGGTGCCGCCCGGCCAGGCGATGTCGCCGAACCGGTACGGGTTCACCGACGCGTACTTCGCGCCGATCACGCTGCGGCCGTACTCGAGCGCGGCCTGCACTCCCGCGCCGGCCTGGGTCAGCGCGAGATCTGCGGGCCCGGTGCCGGTCAGGCTCAGGCCAGCCCCGGGCGACGCGAACGACGACACGCCCGGGGTGCCGGTGCCCGCCGCTCGCAGGGCGGCCATCGTCTTCGGCCCCGCCCACCCGTCGACCTTCAAGCCGTGCGCGCGCTGAAACTCGCGCACCGCCGCGTTGGTGACCGGCCCGAACCGGCCGTCGATGCGGGCGCCGTACAGCCCCTGCCCCTGCAGCAGCTGCTGCAGCTCGCTCACCCGCTGACCCCGCGCGCCGATGACCAGGCGGCCAGACGTCGAGCCGGTAGAGGTGCGCGAAGCCGAGCTGCCCGTCGCCCGAGTGGTGGTGACCATGCTCGATTCTCGAAATCGCACGCTTCGCGAGCACCGGCGTTTGCAGCAGGCGCCTTTAGGAAAATCGCGACGCGACCTCTTTTTCGGCGCGCGTCTGGAGGGGGTCGGGAGACGGGGGCCGACCGTGTCGGATGAGGTGGGAGCCGCTCAAGGCTCTCGATTCGTCGGCTCGCGCATCGAAGTCTGCGGCGCCGGGTTGGGCACCAGGGCCAACATGAACACCGCGATGCCCAGCAGGTAGACCGCCCACTCCGGCGCGCCGCTCAGGTGAAAGAGGGGCCTCGCGGTGAGCAGCAGCCACATGCCTGCCGCGAGGTTCACCAGCCGAAAGAGATCGAAGCGCATCGCCAGCAGCGACACCAGCACCACCACCCCGCCCACCACCCCCTCGTTGATTCGCGCCACCCACGGCTGGTTCATCACCACGGCGGCAATGATCAGCGCTGCGCCCAGCGCGGTGGTGGCGATGACGCCGAGCCGCGACTTGGGCACCGGGAAGTTCGAAAACAGCGAGTGCTCGGGTCGCGTGACGGTGGCCATAAAGGGTGAGTAGCGGCCGCACCAGCGCCCTGCCGAGGCGTAGCCTGAGCGAAACGCGACGATTTATTCCCGACGGCGCGGGGTGAGAAACGCGCGCAGCCGCTCGAGCTCGGCGTCGAGCAACGCCCGCGGCGCGCGCGCCTTCGCGGCCCATCCCAGCTGCACCGCGAACGGCTCGGCGGTGACGTTCGCCCAGCCGATCACCCGGTCACCGTACGAGATCGGCAGGGCGTAGTAGCCGTGCTTGCGCTTCGGCGCCGGGGTGTACGCCTCGAAGCGGTAGCCCCAGCCCCACAGCAGCTCGAAGCGGCGGCGATCCCACACCAGGGGGTCGAACGGGGCGAGCAGCCGCACCTCGTCGCGCGCTACGGCGTCGGGCTTCTCGCGCTCCGGCCAGTACCAGTCGGTCGAGCCGACGCGCTGGTGGGCCAGCCGCGCGCGCGCGCGCTTGAGCCCCGCGCGCACCTCTTGGGGGTGGCGCGGCACCGCGTAGCGCAGCCGCCCCACCGCGTAGGCGAGGCTGGGCGCGGGCAGCGGCGCGTAGAGGTTCACCACCACGTCGATCAGCGCATCGACCCGCGCGGCCGGCGAGAGCGTCTGCTCCGAGGGCTCGACCGGCCCGTAGACCCGAATGCCCTGGTCGCGGCGCACCACCCGCAGGTGCCCCGCGTAGTGCAGCCGGTTGAGCAGGTGGGTGGTGGCGCTCGACTGCCCGCCCCACCAGTTGGTGACCGTGCCGTGCCCAAAGTGCGCGTCGGCCTCGCGCGGGTGGGCGGTGCGGCGCGGCGACGAAGTCGAGCAGCGCGCGCGCCCGGCCGGTCTTGGCCCCGGTCGGGTCCTTCGGGTGCATCAGCGCGTGCACCCGCGGGGGCACGAAGCCGTAGTTGATGAAGAAGGTCTCGTCGACGCCGAGGTTCGGGTAGAGCCGCTCGAGATCTCCTGCGCGGTAGCCCTTCACCCTCGGGCGCAAGATGAGATCTTGCGCGCGCGCCGGCGCGCGAATCGGGTCGGCCTGCACGAAGCCCAGCCGCTCGAGGGCGCGGGGCAGGGTGGTGGGCGCGAAGAGCGTTCGCGCCACCGCGTGGCGCCGCAGCGAGTCGAGGGTGACCACTGTTTGGGCGAAGCGGGACTCGAACCCGCACGTCTTTCGACACGGGCTTCTAAGGCCCGCGCGGCTACCAATTACGCCATCCGCCCGAATGCTCCGACACGTTCACCCCAAGAGCGTTTCCGGCGCAAGCGCTCTGCCTGCCCATTCAGGCGGTGTGTGCTATGGGCGCTCGCCATGAAAGTTCAGGTGCAGGAGCTCAGCCCCATCGAAAAGTCTCTCTCCATCGAGGTCGAACCGACCGTGGTCGCCAAAGAGCTCGACCAGGCCTACGCCACGCTCTCGCGTCAGGTGAAGATCGCCGGCTTTCGGCCCGGCAAGGTTCCGCGTCGCATTCTCGAGCAGCGCTTCAAGGCCGAGGTCGAAGACGACGTGATTCGCCGGGTGGTGACCAAGAGCTACGTCGAGGCGGTGAAGCAGCAGGGCCTCGAGACGGTGGCCGACCCGCACGTCACCAACGGCAAGCTCGACCTGACCCAGCCGTTCGCCTTCACCGCGCGCGTCGAGGTGAAGCCGCAGGTCACGGTGAAAGACTTCAAGGGCCTCGCGCTCAAGAAGGTCGAGAACGACGTCACCGACAAGGTGATCGACGAGCGGGTCGAGGTCATTCGCCAGAACCTCACCGAGATCGTCAAGCTCGAGGGCCGCGACGTGGCCAAGGCCGGCGACTACGCGGTCATCGACTTCACCGCCACCATCGACGGCAAGGGCTTCCCCGGCGACAAGGGTACCGGGGTCACCGTCGAGCTGGCTCCGGGCGAGCTGGTGAACGCCAACATCCCCCAGCTCGAGGGGGTGAAGGTCGGCGGCCAGAAGGAGCTCGACTACGCCTTCCCCGCCGACTACCGGGTCGAAGAGGCCAAGGGCAAGACCGCGCACTTCGTCATCACCCTGAAGGAGCTCAAAGAGAAGAAGGTGCCGCCGGTCGACGACGCGCTGGCGGTGGCCAGCGGCGCGGGCGTGCACACCCTCGCCGAGCTGCGCGAGCGCATCAAGCGCGACCTCGAGCGCGCCCACAAGCGCCAGCAGGAAAACGACGAGCGCGAGGCGCTGATCAAGGGCCTGATCGAGAAGAACGCCTTCGACGTGCCCAAGGCGATGATCGAGCGCGCGATGGACATGATGCTCGAGGGCGCGGTCAACATGATGGCCCGCCAGGGTATGGACCCCAACCAGCTCAACCTCGACTGGAACAAGCTGCGTGAAGAGTTTCGGGTGCGGGCCGAGGCCGAGGTGCGCGGGCAGCTGATGTTCGAGGCGCTCTCGAAGCAAGAGAAGATCGAGGTCAGCGACGAAGACCTCGAGAAGCGGCTCGAAGCGCTGGCCGAAGAGACCGGCAACCCGCTCTCGCAGGTGCGCAAGGCCTACAAGACCGCCGAAGCCAAAGAGAGCCTGCGTTCGCGGGTTCGCGAAGAGAAGACGATTGCTTTCCTGAAGTCGAACGCTACCTATTCGTAACCGTCAAAGGAGAGACACCGATGCCCTATTACATTCCCCAGGTTTGGGAGCAGACCCACCGCGGTGAGCGGGGGTGGGACGTCTACAGCCGCCTGCTCAAAGACCGCATCGTGATGTTGGGCACCGAGATCGACGACGACGTGGCCAACGCCATCGTCGCGCAGCTCTTGTTCCTCGAGTCGGAAGACGCCGACAAGGACATCAGCATCTACATCAACTCGCCGGGCGGCTCGGTCACGGCCGGCCTCGCCATCTACGACACCATTCAGTACGTGAAGCCGCAGGTCTCGACCATCTGCATCGGCCAGGCGGCCTCGATGGCGGCGGTGCTGCTGGCGGCCGGCGCTAAGGGCAAGCGCCAGGCGCTGCCGAACGCGCGCATCATGATTCACCAGCCGCTGGGCGGCATGCGCGGGCAGGTCACCGACATGGAAATTCAGGTGAAAGAGATTCTGCGCCTGAAGAAGGCCCTCAACACCATTCTCTCGAAGGCCACCGGTCAGCCGATGGAAAAAGTCGAGAAAGACGTCGAGCGCGACTACTTCCTCTCGGGCATCGAGGCGAAGGAATACGGCCTCATCGACGAGGTGGTGGCGCAGAACCGCAAGTCGACGGCGCCCGCCAGCGACAAGAAGTGACCCTGTAGCAAACCCTGGTTAAGGTCGTCACTGCATGGCTACGAAGAACGTGGGCGGCCCGGGCAACCGTGACGCGAATCAGACCCTCTGCTGCTCCTTCTGCGGCAAGTCGCAGAAAGAGGTGAAGAAGCTCATCGCGGGCCCGACCGTCTACATCTGCGACGAGTGCATCGGGCTGTGCAACGACATCATCGCGGAAGAGATCGACCGCGAAGAGACCAAAGACACCCGGCTGCGCATTCCGCGGCCGAGCGAGATCAAGTCGATTCTCGACGAGTACGTGATCGGGCAGGAGCGCGCGAAGAAGGTGCTCAGCGGTCGCGGTGCACAATCACTACAAGCGCATCGAGTCGAAGGTGCAGATGGACGACGTCGAGCTGCAGAAGTCGAACATTCTGCTCCTCGGCCCCACCGGCAGCGGCAAGACCCTGCTGGCCCAGACGCTGGCCCGCATTCTCAACGTGCCGTTCACCATCGCCGACGCCACCTGCCTCACCGAGGCCGGCTACGTGGGCGAGGACGTCGAGAACATCATCGTCAACCTGCTGCAGGCGGCCGACCACGACATCGAGCGCGCGCAGCGCGGCATCGTCTACATCGACGAGATCGACAAGATCGCGCGCAAGAGCGAGAACCCGTCGATCACCCGCGACGTCAGCGGCGAGGGCGTGCAGCAGGCGCTGCTCAAGATCATCGAAGGCACCATCGCCAACGTGCCTCCCAAGGGTGGCCGCAAGCACCCCCAGCAAGAGTTTCTGCAGGTCGACACCACCAACATCTTGTTCATCTGCGGCGGCGCCTTCGGCGGCCTCGAGTCGATCGTCGAGCGCCGGCTCGGTGGCCGCTCGCTGGGCTTCGGCGCCGACATCAAGAGCAAGAAAGAGCGCTCGATGTCCGAGCTGCTCGCCAAGGTCGAGCCCGAAGATCTGCTCAAGTTCGGCATGATTCCCGAGTTCATCGGCCGCCTGCCGGTGGTCACCGCGCTCGAAGAGCTCGATGAGCCCGCGCTGGTCGACATTCTCCAGACCCCGCGCAACGCGCTCACCAAGCAGTACCGGCGCCTGCTCGAGCTCGACGGCGTCGCGCTCAAGTTCACCGAGGGCGCGCTCAAGTCGATCGCCATCGAGGCCATTCGCCGCAAGACCGGCGCCCGCGGCCTGCGCGCCATTCTCGAGCACGCCATGCTCGACGTGATGTTCGACATTCCCCGTGCGCGGAAGAGGGCGGCGCGAAGACCTCGTGCGCAAGGTCGGAACGGAGGTGATGTGCCTCCAAGAGGCGAAAGCCCGTCATCCTCTCCGCGTGGGAGAGGGCGGGGGAGGGGAGGCCTCGGGGTGAGCGCCTGCGCCTGGTTTCGGGTTACCTCTCGCCGCCCGCGCCCCGATTCCTTCGTGGGCCGGGCGCGCGCTTGCCGCTGCCGTGGTCCCCTCGAAGGGCTGACCGCGATGCCGGCAGCCCGGTCAGGTCCAGCTCGACCGGAGACCCCGCTGCAGGCCCAAGGGGGCCGACGGGCCCTCGTGCGCAGGCCTGGGCTCGAGGGCACCCCAAGCCTGGCGCCTGGCGCGTGGCGACGGGATCGAGCTCCCGGCCCCACGGCGCGAAGGCAGCAGCCGCGGACCCGCGCGCGTGGGCGGCGGTGCCCCCCCCCCCCCCCCCCCCCCCCCCCCGCCGCGGGCCCCCCCCCCCCGCCCGCCCCCCCCCCCCCCCCCCCCCCCCGGCCCCCCGCGGGCCCCCCCCCCCCCCCCCCCCCCGCCCCCCCCCCCCCCCCCCCCTACACCCACAGGCCCCCCCCCCCCCCCCCCCCCCGCGCCCCCCCCGCCCCTCTCCCGCGGCGACCCCTTCCGCTGGCTCGAAGACGAGAAGTCGAGAGAAGTGCAGGGGTGGATGACGGCGCAAGACGCGGTCGCGCGCGACGCGCTGCACCAGCTGCCCGGCCGTGATGCGCTGTTGAAGCGCTTCGCCGACCTCTTCTACATCGACGCGGTGAGCGCCCCGATCAAGCGCGGCGGCCGCTACTTCTACACCCGCCGCCAAAGCAAGCCAGGAGAAGGCGATCGTCTACTGGCGCGCCAGCGAGAAGGGCGCGAGGTGCTGCTCGACCCCAACGGGTGGTCGACCGACAACACGGTCTCGCTCGGCACCTGGGCCCCTCGTGGGACGGCAAGAAGGTGGTGTTCGCCGAGAAGCCCAACGCCGCCGACGAAGCCACGCTCTACGTGCTCGACGTCGACAGCGGGCAGCGCTCGAAGGTCGACGTGATCGCCGGCGCGAAGTACGCCAGCCCCTCGTGGGCGCCCGACTCGAAGGCCTTCTATTACGAGTGGCTGCCCAGCGACGAAAAGATCCCCGTCAGCGAGCGGCCCGGCTACTGCGAGCTCAAGCTCCACGTGCTGGGCGCCGACCCCGCGAAGGACGAGCAGGTTCACCCCGCCACGAAGGACCCGAAGACTTTTCTGGGAGGCGGCATCTCGCGCGACGGCCACTGGCTGTTCACCTACGTGATGCGCGGGTGGAACGAGAACGACGTCTTCTTCAAGCGGGTGGGCAAGGACAAAGAGTGGCGCACCCTGGTGCTCGGTAAAGACGCCAAGTACTCGGTCGACGCGTGGAAAGACGTCTTCTACGTCACCACCGACGAGGGCGCGCCGAACAAGCGGGTGTTCAAGGTCGACCCCGGCAAGGCCGACCGCAAGAACTGGAAAGAGCTGATCGCCGAAGACAAAGAGGCCGCGCTCGAGAGCGTGACCGTGGTCGGCGGCAGCCTGGCCACGGTGGGCCTCAAGAAGGCCGCCAGCGTGATCGAGGTCTACGATCTCACCGGCAAGTCGCTGCGCCGCATCGAGCTGCCGGGGCAGGGCACCGCCTCGAACCTCATCGGCCTCGAGGACGACGACGAGGCCTACTACGCGTACAGCTCGTTCTTGGTGCCGCAGCAGATCTTCAAGACCTCGGTGAAGACCGGCAAGAGCACGCTGTGGGCGAAGGTCGAGGTGCCCGTCGACGTCTCGCCCTACCAGGTGCAGCAGGTGTTCTACCCCTCGCGCGACGGCACCCAGGTGTCGATGTTCATCGTCTCGAAGAAGGACGTGAAGGCAGACGCCTCGAACCCCACGCTGCTCTACGGCTACGGCGGCTTCGACATCTCGCTCACCTCGGCGTTCAACGCCGGCCTGTTCCCCTGGCTCGAGGCGGGCGGGGTGTACGCGGTGCCGAACCTGCGCGGCGGCGGCGAGTACGGCAAGGCGTGGCACGACGCGGGCAAGCTCGCCAACAAGCAGAACGTGTTCGACGACTTCATCGCGGCGGCCGAGTACCTGGTGCGCGAGCGGTGGACGAGGCCTTCGAAGCTCGCCATTCGCGGCGGCAGCAACGGCGGCCTGCTGGTGGGGGCGGCGATGACCCAGCGCCCCGAGCTGTTCGGCGCGGTCATCTGCCAGGTGCCGCTGCTCGACATGGTGCGCTACCCGCTGTTCGGCAGCGGCAAGACCTGGGTGCCCGAGTACGGCGACCCCGAGAAGGCCGAAGACTTCGCGGTGCTCGAGGCCTACTCGCCCTACCACCACGTCAGAGACGGCGCGGCGTACCCGGCGCTGTTGATGATGAGCGCCGACCACGACGATCGCGTCGACCCGATGCACGCGCGCAAGTTCGTGGCGCGGGTGCAGCAGGTCACCAAGGGCAAGAGCCCGGCCTGGCTGCGCATCGAGATGCACTCGGGCCACGGCGGCGGCGACCAGGTGAAGAAGACGGTCGAAGCGAGCGCCGACTGGGTCGCGTTTCTGCTGCGCACCCTCGACGTGAAAGCCCCAGTCGCGGCAGCGGCGCCCCAGCCAACCGCCGAACAAGACGCGGGTGCGGCGAAAACGATGTCACCGGATGGTGGCCAGTAAGTCGAGAGGCCGTTACCCCAATGGTATAAGGCGCAACACGCCTGTAGCCCCAGCCAAGAGGTTCAATGTTCTTCAGCCGTGATGAAAAAGAGAAGAAGTCGACGCTCCCCCTGCTTCCCCTGCGCGACATCGTGCTCTTCCCTCACATGGTGGTGCCGCTGTTCGTCGGCCGTGAGAAATCGATCGCGGCGCTGAACGCGGCGCGCGCGAAGAAGGGCGGCGCCACCGACGAGAAGCCGCAGATCGTGCTCTCGGCGCAGAAGCGCGCCAAGACCAATGACCCCACCCCCGACGAGGTGTTTCACGTCGCGACGCTGGGCAACATTCTGCAGCTGTTGCCGCTGCCCGACGGCACCATGAAGGTGCTGGTCGAGGGCGTGCGCCGGGTGAAGATCGTCGGCTTTCAGCCCAGCGAAGCGCACTTCGTGGTCGAGACCGTCGACGTCGAAGAGCAGTGGGAGCGCAACATCGAGCTCGAGGCGCTGCTGCGCGCGGTGGGCTCGACGTTCCGCGCCTGGGCCGAGCTCAGCCGCCGCGTGCCGCCCGAGGTGCAGCAGCAGGTGGCCGCGATCGAAGACCCGTCGCGCCTCTCCGACATCATCTCTGCGCAGCTCTCGCTCAAGCTCGCCGACAAGCAGACGCTGCTGGAGCTCGAGTCTCCGGTGAAGCGGCTCGAGAAGATCTACGAGCTGATGCAGGGCGAGATCGAGATCCTGAAGGTCGAGAAGAAGATCCGTTCTCGCGTCAAGAAGCAGATGGAGAAGACCCAGAAGGAGTACTACCTCAACGAGCAGATGCAGGCGATCCAGCGCGAGCTGGGCGACAAAGACGACAGCAAGGGCGAGCTCGCGGAGATCGAAGAGAAGCTCAAGACCAAGCGCATGAGCAAAGAGGCCACCCTCAAGGTGAAGAAGGAGCTCAAGAAGCTCCGCCTGATGGGGCCGATGTCTGCCGAGGCGACCGTCGTTCGCAACTACATCGACTGGGTGCTCAGCCTGCCCTGGTACGACGAGACCAAAGATCGCAACGACATCGTCGAAGCCGAGAACGTGCTCGAAGAAGATCACTACGGCCTCAAGAAGGCCAAGGAGCGCATTCTCGAGTACCTCGCGGTGCAGACCCTGGTGCAGAAGATGCGCGGCCCGATTCTCTGCTTCGTCGGGCCTCCGGGCGTCGGCAAGACGTCGCTGGCGCGGTCGATCGCGCGCGCGCTGGGCCGCAAGTTCGTGCGCCTGTCGCTCGGCGGCGTGCGCGACGAGGCCGAGATTCGCGGCCACCGCCGCACGTACATCGGCGCGATGCCCGGCAAGATCATCCAGTCGCTGAAGAAGGCCGAGTCGAGCAACCCGGTGATGCTGCTCGACGAGATCGACAAGATGTCGACCGACTTCCGCGGCGACCCGTCGGCGGCGCTGCTCGAGGTGCTCGACCCCGAGCAGAACTCGACCTTCAACGATCACTACCTCGACCTCGACTACGACCTGTCGAAGGTGATGTTCATCTGCACCGCGAACTCGATGCACTCGATTCCCGGCCCCTGCAAGACCGCATGGAGGTCATTCGCATCGCCGGGTACACCGAGGACGAGAAGATGTCGATCGCCCGCAAGTACCTCACCCCCAAGCAGCGTGAGGCCAACGGGCTCGCCGACGTGCCGGTGAAGATCTCCAAGAGCGCCATTCGCACCATCGTCAACCGCTACACCTACGAGTCGGGCGTGCGCTCGCTCGAGCGCGAGCTCGCGTCGGTGTTCCGCAAGGTGGCGCGCGACGTGCTCAAGAACGGCAAGCGCGAGATCACCGTCGACCGCAAGATGGCGATGAAGCTGCTCGGCGTGCCCAAGTACGAGCCGGGCCGCAAAGAGAAGGAAGATCAGATCGGCCTGGTCACCGGCCTGTGCGTCACCCAGGCCGGCGGCGACACCCTGGCCACCGAGGCCACCCTGATGCCCGGCAAGGGCAAGATGATCGTCACCGGCATTCTGTCGGACATGATGAAAGAGTCGGCTCAGGCGGCGCTCTCGTACGTGCGCTCGCGCTCGAAGCGCTTCAACATCGACGAGAAGCTGTTCGAGAACAACGACGTGCATGTGCACTGCCCGACCGGCATTCCGAAAGACGGCAACTCGGCCGGCGTGACCATCGCCACCGCGATTCTCTCGGCGATCACCCGCATACCGGTGCACCGCGAGGTGGCGATGACCGGCGAGGTGACGCTGCGCGGCCGCGTGCTGCCGATCGGCGGCCTCAAAGAGAAGGTGCTCGCCGCCCACCGCGCCGGCATCAAGACCGTGCTGTTCCCCTGGGGCAATCGCAAGGACGTGAAAGAGATTCCCCGGAAGATTCGCGACGCCGTTCGCCTCATGCCGGTGAAGCACGTCGACGAGATCTTGAAGGTCGCGCTGGTGATGGAGAAGCCCGAGGTGTTCTTCGGCCAGGCCGCTCCGACCACGCTTCCGGCGCCCACCGTCGAACCGTCGACGTCGGTGAGCTGACCCCACCTCGGCCCGGCCAGGCTCTCCTGTGGCCGATTGAACGGCCGCCACGCCACGGCCGGCCCAGTCGGTGGCCTGTGCCTCGGCACGGGCACGCACTCGACTCAGTCGCGCGCTCGACACAGGCGCGCGCTCGACTCAGGCGGCCCATGCGGTAAGAACCGGCGCATGCCCCTGGGTCAGACCCCGTTCGGCAGTCGACCGCCGACGGGCCCCGATGAGGGCCCAGACCCCGAAGGCGGGCCCGGCTCGGGCTCCCGCCGCTTTCCGGGAGTCTCCCGGTGGCTGCTGATGATCGGCTTCATCGCCATGCTGGCGTACATGGCCGCGCTCGCCAGCCGGCAGGGCTCGCGCGCCAGCGACGGCCGCGCCGGCGCTGCCGCCGGCCCCAGCGAGTGCATCACCGACCGCTCGTGCGCCGAGGGCTGGCGCTGCTACGCGGTGCCGAAAGATGATCCGTTCGTGGTCACCGGCGTCTGCGTGCAGCTGTGCGAAGGCGACCTGCAGTGCCCGCCGCACTTTCGCTGCGAGCCCGTCGCGGCGGGAGACCATCAGGTGGTGCCGGTCGGCGCGCGCGGGGCGCATGGCGCTCCCCTCGGAGCGTGTCGGCCCTGCAGCGACGACGGCTGCCAGCCCTGAGGCGAGCGCCGGGTCCCGGCTCCCCCTCGGCGCCCGTGTCTCTTGTGCGCGGTGATGCCGCGAGCCGTGGGCGCCACCGGCGCCGCACCAACCCGTCGAGGAGTGCGCGAATAAGGGTCCTCCGCCTCTCTGCGCCGACTGCGCAAGCACAGGCCCTTGGTGCCGATCCGCACTCCCAGAAGCGCCTCTACTCGATGTGACGTCGGCGGTTCTCGTTCGCGGGTGGGCGGCGCGCATACCGGCCGGATGCCGCCGCAGGCCCAGGTGGGTAAAGCCGGTGCGGAACGAACAAACTTGTGACGCTCCGAATTGCGTTTGCAGCCCTGCGAAATCACGTGAGCGGAATCGAGATTCCGGAATCCGACAACTTTGTTTTTCCTCCCGCATGCCCCCCCACCCCCGGCCTCGACCCGGCGTCAAAGGTGTGGGGCTCTTGCGCAGGCTCAGAGCGACCGCCAGTGCGAGGTCGACCGTGCAGCGGTTCGCGAAAGCAGTGCGCGGGGCGTTGTGGAGCGGGCGGCGCGCGGGGAAGCTCGCCTGTCTGTGGCTCGACGGGCGAGGCCCAAAACCCCGGCGCCTGTCTCCACTCACCGCCGCATGAACGTCTTTCGCAGGCTCGTCGCGGTGGTGCTGCTGTTCACCTGTGCTCCGGCGTTCGCGTATGGAGACGACACCGGCGAGCAGCTTCGCGCCAAGACCAGCGAGTACGGCGACAAGTTCGTCTCCATCTGGGGCCCGCTGGGGTTCACCATCGGGGGCGCCGCGGCGACCGTCGGTGGCGGCGCGTTCACGCTGCTCGGCGTGGGCCTGGTGGCGAACGCCAACAGCTACGGGCATGCGAGCGCCGGAGAGTACGCGGTGCTGGGCGCCGGCTCGGCGGTGCTCGCCGCGGGGCTCGTACTGCTGACCGTCGGCATCGTGAAGCTCGTGCTGCGCAGCCAGCGGCTGCGCGCGCAGTACGGCGACTAGAAGTCGTGTGGGCATGTCGCACGTTCGGTATTGCCTCGAGGCGTTCGAACGCTCATGCTTCGGGTGGTGAAGGGTCTTGCACCGGGCTTCCTCATTGCGATGCCGCAGCTGGGCGACCCGAACTTCCACAAGACCGTGGTGTTGATGATCGAGCACAGCGATGAGGGCTCGATGGGCCTGGTGATCAACCGGCAGGCGCCGCTCAAGCTGGGAGATCTCGCCAAGGGTCAGCAGCTGCGCGTGGCCCGTCACCGCGAAGATGACTTCGTGTACCTGGGCGGGCCGGTCGAGCCGTACCGCGGCTTCGTGCTGCACGACTCGCTGGGCGTCGCCGAGCGGCACCAGGTGTGCCCGGGCCTGTACCTGAGCGTCACCTCTGACGCGCTCGAGCCGCTGCTGGTGAGCCTCGACGCCAAGGTGCGCTTCTGCCTGGGGTACGCCGGCTGGGGCCCGCAGCAGATCGAGCGCGAGCTGGCCCAGGGCGCATGGCTGTTCACCGAGGCCACCGCGCAGCCGACGCTCGACGGTGACCCCACCCAGCTCTGGGAAGAGACGCTCAAGGGCATGGGAGTCGACCCCGCGATGATCGTCGCGGGCGGAGGAATTCACTGATGCCTGACGTGGCCGATTTGAAGCGCCGTATCGAAGGGGCGCTGCCCGGCGCCGAGGTCGAGATTCGCGACACCACCGGAACCGCGGACCATTTCGAAGCGCGGGTGGTGGCGGCGGCCTTCGCCGGCAAGTCGCTGATCGAGCAGCACCAGCTGGTCTACGGGCCGCTGCAAGATCTGCTCAAGACCGGCGAGCTGCACGCGCTCGCGCTCAAGACGTACTCGCCCGAGCAGTGGGCGAAGCTGTTGGCCAGGAAGTAGCGCTCAGCCCTCGGTGCTGCGCGCGGCGAGCCAGTCGGCCACGATGCCGGCGGTGAGCAGCGCCGCCTGATCGAGCCGGTCTTCGAACTTGTTGAAGGTGCTGTCGACCTTCACCTTGGTCGAGATCTCTTCGAGCGGCGCGCCGCTGGCGTCGACCAGCTGCACCGAGACCTCGAGAATGGTGGGCCGCCAGCCGCCGGTCTTCAGCGAAGTGACCGAGGGCCGCAAGGTGAGCGTGGCGCCCTCGGGGTTGGCCTGCGGGTTGGCCTTGATGCCGCGCGCGGCCAGCTTCGCCTTGAGCTCACGCGCGAACTCGCCGGCTGCGCGCAGCTGGTCGGCGGGCCACTCCTGCTTCCACCCGTCGTTCTGGCCCATGATCCACGCCGACTCGGGCATGCCGTCGACCTCGGCCGAGCCGAAGAGCAGCGAGCTCATCATGATGACCTTCTGGCCGGCCATCGGGTTGGGCTCGGCCTTGCGCACGTAGCGGTAGGGGCCGCAGGCGGCCAGGGCGAGCAGCATCGCGGCGACGAGGGGTCGGTTCATGGGCGGCGCGACGCTAGCCCGAGGCCCCTTCGCCGCGCACGGAGCAACGCACCGAGCAGCAGCGCCAGGCCAGGCTCGAGCGGGCCCGCGCCGCACGCGCACCCCGACGAGGCCACGCTCGGGCCCCCGCCGGCTCCGCCCCCGGTCGCGCCGGCGTCGGAGAGGGCAGCGCCACCGCCGCTGCTGCCGCCTCCCGCGCCGCCCCGGCGCCGCCTCCGGCTCCACCCGTCGCGCAGGCGCCGGCCCGGCAGGTGCCGCCGTCACACGCGCTGCCGTCGGCCCTGGGCACCTCGAGGCAGCTGCCCGAGCTTTGGTCGCACGCGCCCGCCAGGTGGCAGTCGTCGCGCGCAGGGCAGAGCAGGGGAGCGCCGCCTACGCACACCCCGCTCATGCAGACGTCGCCGCGGGTGCAGGCGTTCGCGTCGTTGCAGCCCGCGCCGTCGCCCTTGGCCGGGCTCGAGCAGCCGCCGGTGAGCGGGTCGCAGGTTCCGGCCAGGTGGCAGCTGTCGAGCGCGGTGCAGCCCTTCTCGGGGCCGGGCAGGCAGGCGCCACCCGAGCAGGTGTCGGCGGTGGTGCACGCGTCGCCGTCGTCGCAGGCGGCCCCGTCGGCCTTCACCGGCTGCGAGCAGACTCCGTTCGAGGGGTCGCAGGTGCCCGGCGCGTGGCAGGTGTCGAGCGCGGTGCAGCTGATGGGCAGCCCGGCGCAGGTGCCCGCCGTGCAGGCGTCGCGCTGGGTGCACGGGTCCGAGTCGTCGCACAGCGTGCCGTCGCTCGCCGGCGGGCTGCTGCACAGGCCGGTGGCGGGCGCGCAGACCCCGGCCACGTGACACGCGTCTGCCGCGGCGCAGGTCTTCGGCGAGCCGCCCTGGCAGGCGCCCGCCTGGCAGGTGTCGGTGGCGGTGCAGGCGTTCGTGTCGTCGCACAGTGAGCCGTCGGGCCTGGCCGGGTACGCGCAGCCGGTCGCCGGTGAGCAGGTGCCGGCGAAGTGGCACCCGTCGGGCGCAGCGCAGCCCACCGCGGCGCCGCTGCACGCGCCCGCCTGGCACGCGTCGGCGCTGGTGCACGGGTTGCCGTCGTCGCAGGTGCTGCCGTTGGGCTGCAGGCCATCGGCCGGGCAGGTGGGGCTCGCGCCGGTGCAGCTCTCGGCGAGGTCGCAGGCGCCGGCGGCGCTTCGGCAGGAGGTGCCCGCACCGACGAATTGGCAGGTGACCGCGCAGCAGGCGCCCCGCTGGCCGTTGAGCGCGCCGAGATCGCACTGCTCGCCGGTGTCGAGGGCGCCGTTGCCACAGGGCGACGGCGGGCACGCAGTGAACGCCACGTCGTCGACCGCGAGGCCCGCGAGCTGGTTCACCGCGTCGGCGTCGAGCACGAACACCAGCTCGACCGTCTTGCCGGCGTAGCCGCTCAGGTCGGCGGCGAAGGTGGCCCAGCCCGCGCTCTGCCCGGTCATGGTGGCGTCGTGCCACTCCCACACGGTGCGGGCGTTGCCGCCGCCCTGTTCTCGCACCACCACGCGCGCGTGATCGAAGTCGTCGGACTCGAGCTGGTACTTCATCGACCAGGTGACCCGCGCCGTGCCGGTCGCAGGCAGCGCGATGGGCGGCGAGACGAGGTCGGCGCTCGAGCTCGCCGGGTAGTTGCCGGTGAGGTTCGTCTTCCAGCAGCTCGAGCCCGAGCCGCAGCTGGCGATCGGCCCCGCGCCAGGGAAGCCGAGCGCCCAGCTGTCGAGCGTGCCGCTGTGCGACCACCCCTGCGCGCCGGCCTCGAAGTCGTAGCGGGCGACGGGCTGCGCCGCTGCGCCGCCGGGGCAGACGAAGGCGGGGCGCGCGCACAGGGTCAGCGCCCAGGCGTCGAGCGTGCCCGAGAAGGTGGAGTCGTTCGCGAGCGACAGCGACCACGTGCCCGCGCCAGGCTGCCCGTCGAGCCAGTGGAGCCGGCTGGCCGGGTTGGGCTGGCTCACCACGCCGTCTCGCACCGGCAGCAGCGCGGCCTGCTCGTCGAACGCGAAGTCGGTGCTGGGGGTGGTCGACGACAGACCGCCGAGCGGGCCGACCACGTTGCCGCCCGGCGCCGTCAGCGCGACGCGCAGGTCTTGAAGGCTGCGGTGGGTGATCGACAGGCCCACGTCGACGTCGGCGACGGTGAGGGCCGTCGGCACCACGATGCTCGAGGTGACGGTGTTGCCCGGGGAAAACGAGAGCGGCGCGGTGCTCGCGAAGGTGCTGCACTGGCCGCTGGCCGCCGTCGCGGGGTGAATGCTCACGCCCAGGGTGTAGTTGCCGAAGCCGGTCGCCTCGGCGTCGACCGAGACCAGCACGGTGCCGGCCTTCTTCACGGTGAGGAAGTTGGCGAGGGAATGGGGCCCCGGGCCGGTCGAGCCGCTCGCCAGCCACCCGCCGCCGGCGCCGGTGGGGCGCAGCGAGAGCCGCGCCGCCCAGTCGCTGCCGTCGCGCTCGGGGTCGAGGTCGAGGCTGGCGAAGACCGTGTCGCCGGCGTTGACGCTCACCGCGAAGGTGTCGACGTCGCTGACGCTCGCGAGCGCGCCGTTCACCAGCCCCTGCCCCGCGAGCGGCTGGCCCCCCTCGTTCGGCTCGACCTCGTTCACCGGCGCGCCGCGCTGCAGGTGAAAGTGCAGATCGTACGGCCGCACCTGCGCCACCGCGCTGACCCGAAGGAAGTAGTCGCCCGCGGCCGGAATCAGGCACCCCGCCAGGCTCGAGGCCCGGTCGGCGAAAGAGCCGTCGTCGTCGTCGCGCTCGAGCACGGTGGTGCCGTCGCTGGCGACCAGCTCGAGCACGGTGTCGTTGAGGCCGTTCGCGCTCGAGCCGCTGGTCACCGTCGCCGCGAACACCCGATCTCCGACTGCCGCGGTGAACCGGTAGTAGTCGGTGTCGGCCACCGGCTTCACGTTGCCGCGCACCACCGCGTCGTGGCCGGGCAGCACCAGGGCGGCGGCGGTGGCTCCGTTCGGCTCGACCTCGGGCAGCACCTGCTGGGTGCCCAGCGCCTGGCCCACCTTCTCGGCCAGCGCACGAGCCGTGGGGCTGCTGCAGGCGCAGCCCAGGCACAACAAACTGACGAGCTGGCGCATGGCGCTCGAGTATCGCTCAGCGCTAGGTTCGGCGGCGCCATGACTCCCGAGCTCAAAGAGCGCTTCGACAAAGAGATCCGCGAAAACAAGATCGTCCTCTACATGAAGGGCAACGCCCTGTTTCCCGCCTGCGGCTTCTCGGCCAAGGCGCTGGGCCTGCTCAAGCCGCTGGGCAAGGTGCACACCGTCGACGTGCTGACCGAGCCCGGAGTGCGCGACGGCATCAAGGAGTACTCCAACTGGCCGACGATTCCGCAGGTGTACATCAACGGTAAGTTCGTCGGCGGCAGCGACATCGTCACCGATCTGGCCGAGCGCGGAGAGCTGCAGAGCCTCGTGAACGGCTGACCTTCTCGCCCGTGACTACCGCCGCGGCGCAGTCTTCACACGACACCGGGTCGATGACGCTCAGCAAGCGCTTCAAGGCGTTCAAAGAGAAGCACCACGTCGCGTTCGAGGTGGCCTTCTTCATGGCCGGCTTCGCCTTCGACGCGGTGCTGCTGCACCGCATCGACAACGTGGCGCTGCTGATTCACCAGGCGCTCTACCTGGTGCTCACCTTCGGCCTGATCGCGTGGGATCACCGCATCTACGTCTCGGGCAGAGAGCCCACCGGCAAGGTGCTGGGCCGCATCGCCTCGGTGCGCCTGTGGGTGATGCACTTCTTTCTCGGCACGCTGCTCAACGCGTTCATGGTCTTCTACTTCAAGGCCTCGAGCGGGCTGTGGGCCTTCATGTTCATCAGCGCGCTGATGGCGGTGATGATCGTCAACGAGCTGCCGCGCTTCAGAAAGCGCGGGCCGGTGGTGCGGGTGGCGCTGCTCTCGTTCGCCAGCACCTCGTACATGGCGTACCTGCTGCCCATCGCCCTGGGGTACCTGCACTGGCTGTTGTTCGTCACCGCGGTGATCTTCGGCACCGCCATCACCGTGGCGATGTGGCGCGCGTACGCCCGCATCACCCACGACCCGAACTGGACCTTTCGCCGCGCGGTGCTCCCCGGGCTCGCGGTGCAGGTGCTGCTGCTGGGCCTCTATTTCCTCAAGGTGGTGCCGCCGGTGCCGCTGTCGCTCAAGTACATCGGCATCTTCTCTGACGTGACCCGCAGCCGAGAGGGGCGCGAGGGGCTCGAGTTTCAGTGCGCCTACACCCCCACCGCGTTCTGGCGCCGCGACGGCACCGAGTTCGTCTACCGCGAGCCGCCCGAGGGGCAGAAGGTGCGGGCCTTCGCGTTCATCTCGGTGTTCGCGCCGCGCGGCTTCAACGACACCTTGAGCTTCAACTGGGAGTACGACGACCCGCGCCGCGGCTGGGTCTCGCGCGGCACCTACAAGACCGCGCTGGGCAAGGGGCAGCAGGGGCGCGACGAGGGCTTTCGAACCTTCGCGTACACCACGCTGTCGGGGCCGGGTGAGTACCGGGTGATCGTGCGCTCGAGCGACGACCGGGAGATCGGCCGCAAGACGTTCGAAGCGGTGAAAGACACCACCACCGAGCCGGTCGTGCAGAGCCTGGTCATCAACTAGCGGCCGACCCGCTTCATCCACCGCTCGACGTCGTCGGCCTGCGACGGAATCGACCTCGAGAGGTTGAGCATGCCCTTGGCGGTGACCAGCACGTCGTCTTCGATGCGCACGCCGATGCCGCGGTACTTCGCCGGCACGGTGAGATCATCGTCCTGGAAATAGAGGCCGGGCTCGACGGTCAGCACCATGCCGGGCTTCAGCTTGCCCAGCTTGTACGATTCTTGGCGCGCCTTGGCGCAGTCGTGCACGTCGAGGCCGAGCATGTGGCTGACGTTGTGCAGCGTGTAGCGCTTGTAGAACAGGTGCTGCTCGTCGAGCGCCTCACCCACGGTGCACTTCAAGATGCCCAGCTCGACCAGGCCCCGGGTGAGCACGCGCATGGCGCGGCGGTTGGGCTCCATGAAGTCGTTGCCAGGCTTCACCCCGGTGAACGCCGCCGCCTGCGCGCGGTGCACCAGCTCGTAGACCTCGCGCTGCGCGCGGCTGAAGCGGCCCGAGATGGGCAGCGTGCGGGTGATGTCGGCGGTGTAGAGCGAGTGGCCCTCGACGCCGGCGTCGAGCAGCAACAGGTCGCTCTTCTCGAGCTTCCCGTCGTTGTGCGTCCAGTGCAGGGTGCAGGCGTGCTGGCCGCTGGCGGCGATGGTGCCGTAGCCCACGTCGTGCCCCTCGGTGCGGGCGCGCAGAAAGAACGTGCCCTCGACCTCGCGCTCGGAGTCGAAGCGCTTGAGGCCCCGGATCACGTCTTCGAAGCCGCGCTGGGTCGAGTCGATCGCCTTCTTCAGCTCGGCGACCTCGACGGGGTCTTTGTACAGGCGCAGCTCGGCGAGCTGGGTGGCGAGCTCTGCGTCGCGCGGGCTCGCCTCTTTCGCCAGCGCCTCGAGGTCTGCTGACAGCCCGCGCAGCACCAGCGCGCCCTTCACCGCGCCGGCCAGCGCCGACAGCGGCCGCGCCTCGTCGACGCCGAAGCGCACCCGGCTCTCGTCGACGCCGAGCCGCGGGCCCACCCACAGCTCGCCCTTCTTGCGATCGGTGAAGAACGTCTCGTCGCTCTTGCCCGGGTTCGGCTCGACGAACAGCACCGCGCGGTGCCCGCCCCGGGCCAGGGGCTGCATCAACAGCACGCAGTCGGGCTCGAGGTTGCCGGTCAGCCAGAAGAAGTCGGACCCGGGGCGAAAGCGGTACACCGTGTCGTTGGCGCGAATCTTCTCGTGCCCGGTGGGAATGAGCAGCGCCTGACCCTCGAACAGCTTCGAGAGCTGCGCGCGGCGCGCGGCGTGAACCGCGGCGTTCTTCAGCGGCACCACCTTCTTGGCCCGCGGCTTCCACTGCGAGGTCATGAACTTCTTCAGCGCCTCGGGAGCGGTGGTGTCGTAGGCGTTCTTCTGCGCCTGCTTCTCGGTCAGGTAGGTCATCGCGGCCAGCGTTTTAGCAGGCGCGCGAAGGGCTTTCAGGGCTTCGCTTCGAAGCCCAGCGCCTCGAGCCGGGCCGCCGCGGCCTGCGCCCGCACCGACGGGGGCTGCGCCTTGCCCCACAGCTCGACGATGCGCTGCCACGCGGCGCGGGCTCCGGCGAGGTCGCCCCTGGCCGCCAGCGCTTCGCCCTCGAGGTCGAGCGCGGTCACGTAGACGAACGGGTCGTCGAGCGCGAAGCACGAGCGGGTCACGCTGCGCAGGTAGGGCAGCGCCTGCTCGGGCCGCTCGCCCAGCGCGTAGACCGCGCCCAGTGCCAGGTCATCGCCCGCGCGCATCAGGCCCGGCCGGGGCGGCGCGCCGTACTCGGGCAGCTTCTCGAGCGCGAGCGCGGCCAGCTCTTTCGAGCGCACCCCGCGCCGAAGCCGAGCAGCCAATCGTCGAAGGCGGGCTGCTTGCCGTGGGGCGGGAGCCACCGGTCGCGCTGCGGGCCGAGCTCGTCGGGTGACAACGCTCCGTCGTGGTAGAGCGAGTAGGCGAAGCGCAGGGTGGCGGCGAGCTGGTGCGGGCGCTCGGCCTTCCACTCCCGGGCGCGGTCGAGCACCTGCCTCGCCAGCGCCACCGACGCCTCGCGGTCGCCGACGGCCTCGAGCACCGAGAGCAGGCGCAAAGAGACCTCGAGCTGCTCGAGCGGGCTCGCCTGCAGCGCCAGCGCGTCGAGGTCGGCCTGCGCCTCGCGCCGCGCGCCGGCGAGGTCTCCGCGCGCGGCGAGCGCCGAGAGCTCGCTCTGGCGCTGCGCACGCCGGTCTCCCCCCGGCCGCGCCTGGCGGGCCGCGAGCGCCTCGTCGACCGGCGCCCAGCCTTCACCGCTGGCGAACAGCGCGTCGGCGAGCAGCTGCCAGGCCCGCGGCTCTTCGGGGTCGAGTTGGGCCCACTCCCGCGCCTCGCGGGCGAGCGTCGCGCACTCGCCGGCGTTGCCCACCAGCCAGGTGTGGTGCTCGAGGCAGTCGGTCGAGCGGGGCGCCACCTCGAGGCAGTGCTCGGTGGCCGCCAGCGCCGCGTTCACGTCGGTGCGCCGCTCCCGCTCGAAGCGGGCCCGCTCGGCGGCGCCCACCGCGAACAGCTCGGGGTCTCTCTCGAGCGCGTCGAGGTCGGCGCGGGCCCCTTGCGCGTCGTCGCGCAGCGCGCGAAGGCGGCCGCGCAGCAGCAACAGCCGCCCGTCACCCGGTCGCCGGGCCAGCGCCTGGTCGACGGCGGCGCTCGAGGCGGGCAGGTCGGGCCTCGGCGCCAGCGCCGCGAGCAGCGCGGTGTCGGTGTCGCCCAGCTGTACCGGGTGCAGCGAAGCCTCAAGGAGTGCCTCGCGGCGCAGCGCCGGGTCGGGCTCGAGCAGGGCCAGGTACAGCCAGGCGAGCGCGAAGTCGGGGTCGCGCTGCAGCGCCTGCCGCAGCTTGCGCCGCGCCGGTTCGGTCGAGCCGGTCTTCCACACCGCCACGCCGTCGTCGAAGGCCCGGGCCGCGCCGGGCACCGCCGAGCGCAGCGAGACCCGCTCTTCGCGGTGGGTGTACCGCCAGGCGGGCACCGCGGCGCCGCCCACCACCACCAGCACCAGCCCGGCGCCGACGAGCACCCACCGCTTCGGCCGGCGTGGCCGCAAGGCCTCGAGCGCGGCAATCGCCTCGCGCATCGAGGGGTAGCGGTCGACCTCGTCGTATTGCAGCAGGCGCTCGATGATCGGCGTCACGCCCGGCGGCGCGTCGCTGCCTGAAGGCGGCGGCTTCACCTCGCCCTTCATCACCTCGGTGCCGATCTCGGCCGGGCTCACCTGCGCGCCGTCGACCGCGCCCAGGAAGGGGTGCTGCCCGTACAGCGCCTCGTACAGCACCACGCCGAACGCGAACTGATCGGTGAGCGCGCTGGTGGGCTCGGCGGCGAGCTGCTCGGGGGCCAGGTAGAGGGGCGTGGCGCTCGCGCTCTCGCCCGCGTCGCGCGAGGTGACCACCACCCGCCCGTCGTCGCCCACCCGCACGCTCTCGGGCTGGAAGTCGCAGTGCACCCGGCCCGCGGCGTGGCCCGCCTCGAGGTCGCGCCCCGCCTCGAGCATCACCGTCAGCACCTCGTCGAACGAGCGCCGCTTCGCGCCCAGCCACTCGCGCAGCGAGCGCCCGCGAATGAGGGGGTCGTCCACGGCCGCGCACTTTGCCTGAACGGGCCGGCGTTTCCCAAGGCCCCAAGGCGTCAGTGCGCCGCGTCGGCGCCGAAGGGCCCGGCGTCGACCGGGGGCTCGGCGGCGGGGGCGGGCAGGTCGGCCTTCTCGCCGGCCTTCAGGCCCTCGCGCTCCATCACCTCGGCGATCGTCGCCACGATCTCGCGCGACGTGTTCGAGGTGCGCTTCAGGGTCTTCTCGAGCCGCTTGGCCTTCTCGAACGCCTCGCGCGAGTCGTCGGCCTTCATCGCCGCGCGGCGGGTAGTCGACCGCGGCCAGCGCGGCGCGGCGCAGCACCTCGAGCCCGCGCTCGAGCTGGGCGTGCATCTCGGCGTTCATCTCGGCGCGGTCGGCCTCTTTGAGGCCGCGCGCGTTGCCGAACCACACCCGGCCCATCGAGCCGAACTCTTTCGAGTCGCCGGTGGCCACGTCTTCGATCACCAGCGCCGGCCACGACTCGGTGGGGAAGTTGCGGGGGTAGACGTCGAACACCAGCTTGCCCTCGCGTGCGCGCACCGAGGCCGAGAGCGACCCGAAGGGGAAGAAGATGCCCGTGCTCGACGCCGCGTCGTAGAGCCGCTTGCGATCGTCGGTGCCGACCAGCCCCGAGGGCGCGTCGGGCCGCGGGGTGCTGCTCTTCTTCAAGAACGTGAGGAAGTCGCGGGCCTGGTCGATCTGCACCACCACGTTGAGCGAGCTGCCGCGCGAGTAGCCGGCGTGGAAGATGCCGACCAGCTCGTACTCGCCCGTGGCGCAGCTCACCGCCAGCACCGGCGACCCCGAGTTGCCCTGCGAGAGGCGCGCGTCGATCACGAAGTCGTCGTGGTCCCACTCCTTGAAGTCGTCGCGGTCGTAGGTCGAGATGACCGTGCCCAGGTTGGTCGCCTTGAACGCGCCGAGGGGAAAACCGCGCACGTCGACCACGTTGCGCTCGCGCAGCGCCGAGCTCTTGCCGAACTTCCACGGCATCACGTGCAGCGACTGGTTCTTGGCGCGCACCACCGAGAGGTCGAGCGCGGCGTCAGAGATGACGCGGGTCAGCGGCACGTCGTCGGCCTCGTAGTCGTCGCGCTCGTTCTCGACGATGCGCATGCTGTCGGTGACCCGCTTGCAGCCGCTGGGCACCCCATCGACCAGGTGCTCTTCGTCGGTGACGATGGGGTACTCGACCACGTGCTGGTTGGTCGCCAGCAGGGTGTCGGCCTTGTCGCGGCGGTAGGCGAACGCGGTGCCGTGCGCCACCACGTTCTTCTTGGCCCGCTTGATGGTGCCGTCTTGTGCGTACGACACGCACTCGTAGGTGGCGGTGACGCGCAGGCAGTAGGTGAACTGGTTCTCTGCGCGCGCGCTGAACTCGATGCTCTTGGTCGAGAGCGCGCTGAAGTCGGTGGCGTAGGCGCCCTGGCACCACGGCTTGATGCGCTGCTGCTCGGCGGCGGCGACCCGGTCTACCTTCTGCGGCGGAGCGGCCGAAGAGACGACGGCGACAGCGAGCACGACGGCGACGGCAGACATCCGACCGTCATTGTAACGGCCGCAATTTCGCCGCGCGAAACCGACATGTCAGCCCAGCGCACCGATGATCACCGCGACCGCGACCTCGACCCGCAGGGTCCGGGCGCCCACCGACACCGGTGAAAACCCGGCGGTGCCCAGCAGCTCGAGCTCGAAGGGCACCCAGCCGCCCTCGGGCCCGATGGCGAGCGCCGCCCGCTGGCCGACCGCGCGGCGGGGCAACAGCGGCGCGCCGGGGTGCAGGGTGTACCGGGCGCTGCCGGGGTGGAGCCACGCCTCGAGCTCGTCTTCGACGAACGGCTTGAAGCGCTCGCGCGTGATGACCTCGGGCGGCACGGTGTCGCGGCCCTGCTCGAGGCCCAGCCTGAGCAGCCCGCCCAGGAACTCTGGCACCAGCACCTTCGAGTCGAAGTACGACTTCTCGACCCGCGCCGCGTTGAGCAGCACCACCCGGTCGACGCCCAGCGAGGCCACCGCGGGCAGCACCTTCTTGAGCGCCTTGGGCCGGGGTATCGCCAGGAGCAGATCGACCCCGGCGCGCGGCGGCGGCGGCTGGTCGAGCTGCGTCTCGAGCACCAGGCCGTCGCGGGTGAGCGAGGCGATGCGCGCGGTGCCGGTGTTGCCGTTCAGCACGCCGACCCTGAGCGACTCGCCCTCGCGGGTGCCCAGCACCTCGCGCACGTGCTGCAGCCTTCGGCCGGTGATGCGCGCGGTGCCGTCGGCGGCCAGCTCTTCGGGCTCGAGCAGCAGCAGGTTCACGGGGAGGCGACCGACCCGGCGTCGAAGCCGGCCACGTCGAAGCGCACCGAGTCGATGAGCGGGGTGCAGCCCTGGCGCTCGGTCGGCCGCGCGGTGCACACCGCCGAGGCGTGCCAGCAGTCGCCCGCCGCGTCGACCCACAGCGCGGTGTGGCTCACGGTCGAGAGCTGGCCTCCCATGTCGCCCTCGACCGAGTAGTGCAGCACGGCGCCTTGCCACTTGCGGTCGGAGCTCACCGTCTTCAAGGAAGCCTTCTCACCGGCGGCGAGCTCCTGGTTCACCATCTCGGTGAGCAGCACGGTCGACGAGACCTTGTCCCACTCGGGCTGGTGGGGCAGCCGCGCCAGGCTGAGCGCCAGCTGCATCTTGTTCTTCGCGTTCACCCACACCCGGCCCTGCGAGCTCAAGCTGCCGGCCCCGCCGCGCGCGAGCTTGCCGGCGCGGTCGACGTCGTCGAGAAAGCCCTCGGGCACCGCGATGGAGACCGGGCCCACGGCGTAGCGGGGCGCCTCTCTCTTGCAGCTGAGGGCAAGCAGACTCAGCAGCGCCGTAGCGAACGCGATACGAGACCGGGCAGGGTGAGCCGTCACGCTTTTCTAGCGGGTGGCGGTGAGCGCGTCGGTCTCGCTCTTGATCTCGCCCTTCCACGTCTCGGCGTCTTTGTTGCCGCCGGTGCGGGCGGCCTTGGCGGCGCGCTGGCGCTCGACGAGGTCGAAGTGGGTGGTGAAGTAGGGCAGGGCCTTGCCGCGCAGCTCTTCGAGGCGCTCGAACTTGTGGTCGACCAGCACCTTCAAGAGCTCGTCTTTGAGCTTGGAGATCACCTCGTAGCCCTGGAGCATCGCGCCGGTGCAGACCTGCACGGTGTGCGAGCCGAGCGCGATGAACTGGGCCGCGTCGAAGCCGGTGTCGATGCCGCCCATGCCGCTGATCGGCACGCCGGGAATCGCGCGGGCGATCTCCATCACGTGGCGCAGCGCGATGGGCCGCACCGCCTGGCCCGAGTAGCCGCCGGGCACCGCGTGGCCCTCGACGGTGGGCATCGGGCGCAGGGTGCGCAGGTCGACGCCGATCACCGAGAGAATGGTGTTGATGGTCGAGATGCCGTCGGCGCCGGCCTTCATCGCCGCCTTGGCGGGCACCTTGGGGTCGCCGACGTTGGGGGTCATCTTCGCCCAGACGGGAATCTTGGCGACCTCTTTGACCCAGCCGACCACCTCTTCACAGATCGACGGGTCTTCGCCCATCGCCATGCCCATCTTGCGCTCGGGCAGGCCGTGCGGGCACGAGAGGTTGAGCTCGAAGCCGTCGACGCCGGTCTCCTGCACTTCGCGAATGATCTGCTGCCACGCCTCTTTGCGGTACTCCTCCATCACCGAGGCGATCAGCACCTTGTGGGGGTACTGCTTCTTCAGCTGGCGAAACTCGTCGAGCCAGGTGGCGTAGGGGCGGTCGGAGATGAGCTCGATGTTCTCGAAGCCCACCACCACGTCGGTCTTCACCGGGTCCTTCAGCTTGCCGTAGCGCGGCGCGGTGTTGACCACCTTGGTCGAGTCGAGGCTGATGGTCTTGCCGACCACGCCGCCCCAGCCCAGGTCGAACGACTTGGCGATCACCTTGGCGTTGGTCCCCGGAGGGCCCGAACCGAGCAGGTACGGGTTGTCGAACTTGATGCGGGTGACCGTCGTCTCGAGCGTAGCCGCCATGTCAGTTCCTTTCGGGAAAGGGCGCGACATAGCGCGGGCCCGCGGGCCAAGCCAACCGGCTTAAGTGGTATTAGCGGCAGCCCTGTGACGCCCGAGGTCATCGATACGCGCGAGGTCTGCTACCGCTGCCGGCGGCCGAGGTCGGTGTGCTGGTGCGGCGCGCTCAAGCCGATGCACAGCCCCACCCGGGTGGTGTTCGTGCAGCACCCGCGCGAGTCGAGGGTGCCGATCAGCACCTGCCGCATGGCGCACCTCTCGCTGCCCAACAGTGAGCTGCACGTGGCGTTGACCGGCGAGAAGCTCGACCTGCCCTCCGACGCGGCGGTGCTTTTCCCCAGCGACGAGGCGGTCGACGTGACGAAGCTCGACCGGCCGCCGGGCACGCTGGTGGTGGTCGACGGCACCTGGTCGAACGCGAAGAAGGTGGTCAACCGCAGCCCGAAGCTGAAGGCGCTGCCGCGCATCTCGCTCAACCCCGATCGGCCGGGCAATTACCGCATTCGCAAAGAGCCCAAGGCGCACTGCCTGTCGACCATCGAGGCGGTGGCGCTGGTGCTGGGGCACCTCGAGGGGCAGCCGCTCAAGTTCCAGCCGATTCTGTCGGCGTTCGATCGCATGGTCGAGACGCAGATCGACCACATCGGCAAGGGGCCCTCGCGGCACGCCCGGTTCAAGCACCGCAACAAGAACGTCGACCAGCTGGCGCCGCTGCGCGCGGCGTTCGAGCGGCTGGTGGTGGCGTACGGCGAGGGCAACGGGCTGCCCGGCAAGAGCGGCGCGCGGGTGCGCCCCGAGCTGATTCAGCTGGTGGCCGAGCGGGTGGCGACCGGCGAGCGCTTCGAGACGCTGGTGGCGCCGCGCCGCGAGCTGGCGCCGCGGGTGACCTTTCACCTCGACGTGACCGAAGCAGAGCTGCTGGCCGGGGCCTCGGTCGAGGCGGCGCTGGCCTCGTGGCGGGCCTTTGTGGGGCCTGGCGCGGTGGTGGGCACGTGGGGCGCCTTCACGCTCGACCTGCTCGAGGTCGAGGGGTACCGGCCTGAAACGAGCTTGAACCTCAAGCATCTCGCTTCGCAGAGCGTGTACCGATCGACGGGTGGCATGGAGAAGTTCGCAGAAGAGCTGGGCCACGTGCCGGCCTTTGGGCGGGGCCGGGCGGGCCGCAGAATCGCGGCGTTGGGCGAGATCGTTCGTAAGCTGGTGCGACAGCCGCGGTGACGGTGGGCGTGGCTTACGGGTCGGTAACTTGCGACCGGTTTGGAAACGGCCTTTCGTATTTCCCTTCGGTGCGGTGTCGAGAAGGGCAGAGTGAGGGCGCAGGGTGACTGTTACGGTGCTCCATATGCGGCGGCGATTTCCCAGCGCGTTCTTCGAGGCCTGCCAGGCGCTGGAGCGCGGCGAGCTGGCGCTGGCGTCGCTGAGGTCTGACGCGCTGAACGCCGAGCTGCCCGATGCGGCCGAGGCGCAGGTGCTGACGGCGCTGGTCGAGCGGCGGGCGCAGCGCGGCTACGAGCCGTGGATCGAGTCGCTCTTGAGCAGCTGGGAAGCGTGCGGCCGGCCGACCGGGTTCAGCTTCTTGAAGGGCCGCAGCTGGGACGACGAGCTCGAAGAGGCGGTGGTGGCGGGCACGGCGGGCGAGGCGTTCGGCAACTTCTTCAGCGAGCACACCGGGGTCATCGGCCGCAAGTGGATGCTGACTTCGCCGGCCGAGCTGCTCGAAGAGGCGCAGGCTCAGCTCGAGCAGCCGATGGATCTGCTGGTGCAGCTGGTGACGGCGGGGCAGCTGGCCACGGTGCGCCGCGACCCCGAGCTGCGCGAGCAGGCGCAGGCGCTGATCGAGCCGCTGCACCGCAAGATCGCGGTGATGAACCCCGGCACCTTCGAGCTGGCGGCGTTGCCGGTGGTCGACGAGATCTCGAAGCTGGGGCACCTCGACGCCGAGCACGTGCAGCAGCTGTGCGATCTGCTGGCGTACGACGGGCACGTCGAGCTCGAGCGGGTGCTCTACAAGAGCCTGGTGACGCGGCTCGGCGTGATCACCGCGCACGAGCGCCGCCTGGCGTTTCTCGACGTCGGCATGATCATGCCCGACCCGGCCTTCACCATTCACTGCCGCGCGCGCGAGGCGCTGCCCACCCCCGCGCTGCTCGAGCTGATCGAGCAGCTGGGTGAGCGCGACGCCAAGGCGGCGTGGGTGTCGCGGCGCATTCTCGGCCTCGAGCTGCTGAAGCTGGGGGCGCAGCGCACCGGCCGGCACTCCCGCGTCGACGAGATCTCTGGCATGCTGCTCGCGGCGCGGCGCCTCACCGACGAGCCGAACCGCTTCGATCTCGACTGGCCCATCGAGCCCCTGCAGTGCGAGCTGTCAGATGCGCTCGCCGAAGACGAGCTGGGCCTGTTGACCCGCTGCGTGTTTCCGCACACCTGCTGAAGCGAAGCGATTGAACCTGTCCCGCCGAGGGGACAGGTCTCGCCAACTTTCGTTAACAGGATCACACGGTTGCACGGTTCCTACATTGATCTGTGCGGGCTCGACACGAGACCATGCGTCCTTCCGGTAACGCCGAAAGGTGGGCTGCATGCGCTCTTGGAGATCACTCGTGCTGGTGGTGTTGGTCGCCGGCTGCGAGGGGAAGATCATGATCGGCGGCGAGATCATCACCACGCCGCACGACCCGAACGATCCCAACGACCCGATGGATCCGAACGATCCGAACGATCCCAACGATCCGGTCATTCCGGCCGACCCTCCGAACGTGAGCTGCGACGTCTCGCAGTACGCGTCGATTCGCATGGAGACCATCGCGGCCGACTTCGCGCGCGACGTGTACCCGGCGATGCTGCGGCAGGGCAGCGCGGGCTGCGTGGCGTGCCACGCGCCGAACATGGGCCGCATGTTCAAGGTGACCGCGAACGGCGAAGACACCTTCTACGGCGCGAACATGGGCGGGTTCTTCGACAGCAAGCCGGGCACGCTGGTCGATCGCCTCATCACGACCGACCGGCTGGCGCGCATGCCCAAAGACGGGGCGCTGTGGCCGAAGGCCGACGTCGAGGCGGCCGCGCGCATCGCGTGCGAGGTGAAGGCGTACATGGGGCAGGGCGGCACTCCGGCCGACGAGCAGTTCCCGCCCAACCTGCTGAACGCGTACACCGGCCCGAAGGCGACCGGCTACGACAACAGCTTCATCAACATGGTTCAGCTGCAGGGCAGGGTGAAGGCGGTGTTCAACGACGACTGGGTGCGGGGCGGCAAGAACCAGTTCAGCGAGAACATCGGCCTGTTCGGCGGAGTCGACTTCGTGAACCGCTTCAACGAGGCGCGCACCGCGACCAGCGAGTTCCTGCTGGGGCTCGACAAGCTGGCGCCCGACGTGTGCACCCAGGCGGTGACGGCGAAGACGGGGCCGTTCGCCGGGCTCGACGTGACCACCACGGTGACCGACCTGGCGGCGTCGACGACCCAGACCTTCGAGGCCGAGGGCACGTCGGTGACGCGCACCAACGCGTCAGGCGGCACCACCGGGTTCGGCAGCGCGGTGGCGCCGGGCTTCCACTGCTACACCAACTGCGTGATGTCGACGGCGGTGACGCTGGCGTCGGCGGGCACGTACCAGTTCGTGGTGCGGGCGAAGGCCGACAACTCGGGCACCGACGGGCCCAAGGTTCAGGTGAAGCTCGACGCGAACGTGATCACCACCTTCACGTTCACCGACCAGACCCAGTTCGTCGACATGACGTTCAGCGCCCCGGTGGCGGCGGCGGGCATGCACACGCTGTCGGTCTCGTACATCAACGACTCGACCGACCCGCCGCTGGTGACGGGCGACGATCGCAACGTCGACATCGACAACTTCAAGATCATCGGGCCGCAGGGCGGCGGCGGCACCGCGCGGCAGACGGCGGCCAAGGCGCAGATCAACACGCTGTACACGCGCATGCTGTACCGGCCGGCCACGGCGCAAGAGCAGACCGACGCGTACACGCTGCTGGTCGACTTGGACAACCTGGCGCCGCTGAACGAGGCGTGGTCGGGGGTGTGCGAGGCGCTGGTGCGGCACCCCGACTTCCTCTTCACGGTGGCTCCGGCGGCCGACACGTTGACCGGAGCGGCGAAGCAGAAGCTGTTGTTGGTGAAGCTGGGCCTCGACCTGCTGGGCCGCCCGCCGACCGCGGCCGAGTTCTCGATGCAGACGTCGGGGGCGACGTTCGCGACGATGGTCGACGCGTTCATGGCCTCGCCGGAGTTCAAGACCTACTACTTCGGCCGCATGCGGCTGCGCACCGAGTCGGCGGGCACGGCGGTGAGCGACGAGCCGGCCCGGCTGTGGACGTACCTGGCGGTGAACGGCAAGCCGTTCTTCCAGCTGCTGACGGCCGACTACCAGATCGACCCGGCGTGGGGCGTGGCGACCCGGCCGCCCGAGCACGGCAAGAGCGGCCTGTTGACGATGAAGGGGTTCATTCAGGGCAAGCAGGGGCTGCCGCACTACAACTACGCGGCGCGGGTGTTCACCGACTTCATGGGGCGGGTGTTCGAGGTGCCGCCCGAGGTGTTCGCGCAGCGGGGCACGGCGACGGCGGCGTCGACGGTCGACCCGACGAGCATCTGCTTCAGCTGCCACCAGGTGCTGACGCCGCTCTCGCACCAGCGGCTGTCGTGGGACGACGACGGGGTGTACCGGGCGACCGACCCGGACACGAGCATGGCGTTCGACGACAGCGACCGGGGGCTGGTGCCGACCTACGAGTTCAAGGGCAAGGGCATGGAGGCGTTCGCGAGCCAGGCGGTGAAGAAAGAAGCGTTCATTCGCTCGATGCTGCAGAGCCAGCACCGGCTGCTGATGGGGCGCGACCTCCGGTGGGATGAAGACGAGCGGGTTCTCTACAAGCAGCTGTGGGACCTGACGTTCTCGTCGAACGGCAACATGAAGGCATTGATGAAGGCGATCGCGCTCTCGAGCGCGTACCAGAGGACGGTGGCTCCATGAAGCGGCGTGCTTTCCTTCAAGGTGCGGGGGCGGGCGGGGCGATCTCGGTGCTCGACTGGCTGGGCTGGTTCGAGCGGTACGGGGTGCCGGGCACGGCGAAGTCGCTGGGGCTGGCCTCGGCGGCGGCGCAGGTGGTGGCCGAGCCGAAGTACCTCATCTACTGGTTTCAAGAGGGCGGTTGGGACAGCTACTGCATGTTCGGAGCGGTCGACACGCCGAACAACTCGACGCTGACGGTGCCGGCGGGAACGCTGCACCCGGTGCCCGAGTGGAGCCAGCAGTTCTACCGGCCGAAGGGGTACCCGTCGGCGACGCAGTCGTTGAAGAAGGTGCAGGGCAACATCGAGTACGGGTACCTGGCGGCCGACGGCATGTCGCTGTTCCCCGACATGGCGGTGGTGGCGTCGCACCAGGGCAACGCGTTTCACTCGGGGAGCCGGCTCGAGTACCACTACGGCAAGTACGCGTCGTACTACGCGCCGAGCGCGCTGCGCGGGGCGCAAGAGCGCACGGTGCTGCAGGCGTTCTGCGAGGCGTACGGCTCTTCGGTGCCGCTGCCGCACGTGTCGTGGCACCGCTGGCTGTCGGACGGTGAGCTGTCAGAGGCGACGTACACCGAGGGCAAGGGGTACTACGAGAAGCTGGGGCCGGCGTACGCGCACACGGTGTACGGGCAGACTCCGGCCGACATGCGGGCGCGGCTGGCGTCGGTGGGCGGGGTGACGAGCGGGGCGAAGGGGGTGCGCATTCGCCAGTTCGTCGACAAGCTGCACGACAACTTCTTGAGCGGCAAAGACGGCGAGTCGGTGCGGGCGTTCGCGTCGGCGGTGCAGATTCACCGGCAGCTTTCGGGGGCGACGGGCATCACGGTGAACCCGGCGACGATGTTCACCGATGCGACGCTGCGGGCCGAGTTCGGAGTGGCGGCGACGGACGAGCAGACGACGTCGACGGTGGTGAACTCGATGCCGGCGCGGAGCAAGAACAGCCCGAACACGAACGTGCAGGCGATGATGACGTACGAGCTGATGCGGGCCGGCCTCTCGATCGGCTTCTGGATCGAGAATCGCCAGATTCGCGGGTTCGACTCGCACCGCAGCCGGTCGTCGATCAAGTCGAACCAGGGGCAGACCGATCAGCTGGCGACGATGCGGGCGAACCTGTGGACGCCGCTGAAGGCGCTGGTGTCGCGGCTCAAGTCGACGGCGTCGCCGGTGCAGGGCAAGTCGCTGTTCGACCTGACCACCATCGTGGTGTGCAGCGAGATGGGGCGCACGCTGTCGGGCGACGTGCAGGCCATCTTGATGGACAACACGAAGTACCCGACCGACACCGACAAGTACAACGAGATCATGGCGCAAGACTGCTGCCAGCACTGGGAGGTCAGCTCGTGCGCCTTCTTGGGCGGCACGGTGCGCGGCGACCGGCAGTGGGGGCGGGTGGGCTCGTCTTCGTTGAAGGGCATACCGCTGATGCCCGATGGGACGTTGGACCCGGCGTATGACCCGATCACCGGGGCGCTGATTGCGGGGCGAACGAAGAACGCCAGCTCGTTCGTTTCTGATGCGGGGCACGTGTACGCGACCGCGTTGCATTTGACGGGGTTGGATGGGGCCGCGCTCTTGGCTGCAGGGAAGGGCAAGAACGTGCGCGCGCCCATGAAGTTCATCAAGAAGTGAATGGGAGTGCGGGCTTGGGGCACCGACGCTCGTGCCCCCGGCTCGACTTGATGCCGTAGCTTGCGTATACGCAGGGGCTCTTTTGCTGCCCTGAAGGTGCGCATGGCGACGACGTTTTCCGAAGACCCGGCACCGGCCCCTGCACCCCAGAGTGAAGGGCAGATCGACCTGCGCGCCTACTGGCGCATCGTGCTCAAGCGCAGGTGGTTGATCGTCGGGGTGTTCCTGGCGGTGGTCGCAGGTACCGCGGCCTATGCCCTGCGGCTGCCGAAGATCTACAGCGCCAGCACCACCATGGTCATCGAGATGACCGCGCCCAAGGTGCTGGGCACGGGGCTCGTTCAAGACGTGGCCGAGAGCTCGACGCCGGTGTGGTTCAGCAAGGAGTTCTTCGAGACCCAGTTCAACGTGATGCGCAGTCGCGCGGTCGCTGAGCGGGTGGCGAACAAGGTTCGCACTGCGCGCGACGATGCCTTCTTGCGGCTCGACTCGGTGGCCAGCGAAGAGGCGCGCGTCGCGGGGTTGAAGGCGCTCGAGAAGCTGCGCGCGCAGATCGCCGCCGCGCCCGAGCCCGCGCTGGTGTTGATGGGCAAGCTCACTGTCGAGCCGGTCAAGGAGTCACGCATCGCGCGGCTGCAGGTCGACGATCTCGACCCGTTGCTGGCCGCCGGCCTGGTGAACGCCTTCGCGCGGGCCTACATGGAGCACAACCTGGCCTCGAAGACGAGCACCACCCAGGAAGCGTCGGATTCGCTCGAGACGCAGCTGCCCGACCTTGAAGCGAAACTGCAGAAGTCGGCGGTAGACCTGTCGGACTTCAAGAAAAAGCACGACATCGTGTCGACCAGCTGGGAGGACAAGCAGAACATCGTGAGCCAGCGGCTGAACCGCATCAGTGATGAGCTGACGACAGTTCGGGTGCACAAGGCCGCCGCCAAGGCGCGCTACGACGCCATCGTCGCCGCGCAGAAAGAGGTGACCGACCGCGACGCGATCCGATCGGCACTCGTACCGACCGCGCTGGCGGGCACCGTCGGGCAGATGAAGATCAAGGTGATCGAGCTGCGCAGCGAGTGCGTCGACCTCGAAGATCGCATGCTGCCGCAGCACCCCAAGCTGGTCTCGTGCCACCAGCGGCTCGCCGCCGCCGAGACCGCGCTGAACCGAGAGATCGACGCGGCGCTCACCACGGTGAAGGTCGAGTACAACGATCTCGTTCAGACCGAGAAGAACCTGCTGGCTGACATGAACGAGACCAAGGCCGAGGCGATGGCGACCATCGACTTCGAGCCCGACTACCTCAAGCTCAAGCGCGCCCACGAGTACAACTTGAAGCTCTATGACCTGGCGCTGCGCAGCTTGAAGGAGAGCGGGCTGTCCGGGTCGACCCGGCTCAACAACGTGAGCATGCTCGACACCGCGCTCGCTCCGGCCGTGGCGTCGAAGCCGAACGTGAAGAACATGATGCTGATCGGCGAGCTGCTGGGGCTGCTGCTGGGGCTCGGTCTGGCCTTCGGGCTCGAGGTGCTCGACAACACCATCACCAGCCAGGAGCAGATCGAAGAGCGCCTGGGCGTCACCTTCCTCGGCATCATCCCCAGCATCAGGGACAACGCCGGCGATCTGGTGGTGGCCGAGCAGCCCAAGTCGGCGGTGGCCGAGTGCTGCCGAGCGATTCGCACCAACCTGCTGTTCATGTCGCCCGAGCGTCCGCTCAAGAGCCTGCTGGTAACGTCGGCCGGCCCGCGCGACGGCAAGACCACCACCGCGGCGAGCCTCGCCATCACCATGGCGAAGAGCGGCAACAAGGTGCTGCTCGTCGATGCCGACCTGCGACGCCCGCGTGTTCACCAGGCGTTCAAGATTCCCAATGGGGCCGGCCTGTCGTCGCTGATCTTGGGAGAGGGCACGCTCGAGGGTGCGGTGAAGAGCTCGGGCATCGAGAACCTCTCGGTGCTGACCTGCGGCCCGATTCCTCCCAACCCGGCCGAGCTGCTCCATACCCAGGCGTTCACTGATCTGCTGGCTCAGCTGACCACGGTGTACGACCGGGTGATCATCGACTCGCCGCCGGTGGGCGCGGTGGCCGATGCGATCGTGATGAGCACCAAGGTCGACGGTACGGTGATGGTGCTCAAGTCGGGCGTCACCGCGAAGGACACCGCCAAGCGCACGGTGCGGGCGATGCGCGACGTGAAGGCGCGCCTCTTGGGGGCGGTGCTCAACGACATCAACCTCGATGACCGTCAGGGCAGCGGGTACTACTACTACGCGAAGTACGGCTACTACTACGGAGAGACCGAGCCCTCGTCGAAGAACGGCTCGGCGGCTTGAACCATGAGTGAGCGCATCGCAGTGGTGGGTCTGGGATACGTGGGGTTGCCGGTCGCGCTGGCGTTTGCGCGCAAGTTTCCCGGCACGATCGGCTTCGACATCAACGAGCCGAAGGTGCAATCGCTGAAGTCGGGCGTCGACGTCACCGGTGAAGTGCCGGGCGACGTGCTCAAGGCCACCTCGCTGCAGATGACCTCGAGCGGCGACGAGCTGAAGAAGGCGACCTTCTTCGTGGTCGCGGTGCCCACCCCGGTCGACGAGAACAACACCCCCGACCTCACCCCGGTGGTGAAGGCGTCAGAGACGGTGGGCCGGGCGCTGAAGAAGGGCGACGTGGTGGTCTACGAGTCGACCGTCTACCCGGGCGTCACCGAAGACATCTGCGGGCCGATTCTCGCCAGGGTATCGGGGCTCAAGCAGGGCGTCGACTTCAAGCTGGGCTACAGCCCCGAGCGCATCAACCCTGGCGACAAGCAGCACACGCTCGAGCGCATCACCAAGGTCGTGTCGGGCGAAGACGCCGTGACGCTCGACCGGGTGGCGGCGACCTACGGCGCGGTGATCGAGGCGGGCGTGTTCAAGGCCGCGTCGATCAAGGTCGCCGAGGCCGGCGAAGGTGATCGAGAACACCCAGCGCGACCTCAACATCGCGCTGATGAACGAGCTGGCGCTGATCTTCGACCGCATGGGCATTCGCACCCGCGACGTGCTGGCGGCAGCGGCGACGAAGTGGAACTTCCTCAAGTTCTCGCCGGGCCTGGTGGGCGGTCACTGCATCGGCGTCGACCCGTACTACCTGACCATGAAGGCGCAGCAGCTGGGCTACCAGCCCGAGGTGATTCTGGCCGGGCGCCGCATCAACAACAGCATCGGGCCGTACGTGGCGCAGAAGCTGGTGAAGCTGCTGGTGCATGCGGGCATCGCGGTGAAGGGCGCCAAGGTCGGCGTGCTGGGGCTGACCTTCAAAGAGAACGTCAGCGACATTCGCAACTCGAAGGTGCCCGACATTCTGAAAGAGCTGCGCGAGTTCGGCATCAGCGCGCGCATTCACGACCCGATCGCCGACGCCGCCGAGACGAAGCACGAGTACGGCCTCGAGCTGTCGAAGTGGGAAGAGCTCGATGGCCTCGATGCCGTGGTGGTGGCGGTGCCGCACAAGGCGTACGCCGAGATGTCGGGCGAGGCGCTGTGCAAGCGGCTCAAGCCCGGTGGCGTGCTGATCGACGTGAAGAGCATGGTGGACCCGGCGACGCTCCCCGCGGGCCGGGTGACGTACTGGTGCCTCTGATTCAACAGGTCGAAGCCGAGCTCCGGGCGAACCCGAAGCGGTGGCTGGTGACGGGGGCGGCGGGTTTCATCGGCTCGCACCTGGCGAGTGCCTGCTCGGGCTGGGGCAGCCGGTCATCGGCCTCGACGATCTCTCCACCGGCCATCAGGCGAACCTCGACGACGCGGTGGCGCGCGCGGGGGAGGGCGCGGGGCGGCTGGGGGTTCATCAAGGGCGACTGCGCTGAAGCCGCGCCGTGTCACGCCGCGTGCGAAGGCGCCGACTACGTGCTGCACCAGGCGGCGCTGGGCAGCGTGCCGAGGTCGATCGACGACCCGCTGCGCACCCACCGCGCCAACGTCGACGGCTTCATACAGATGCTGGTGGCGGCGCGCGACGCGAAGGTGAATCGGTTCGTCTACGCATCTTCGAGCTCGGTCTACGGTGACGAGCCCACGCTGCCCAAGGTGGAAGACCGGCTGGGCAAGGTGCTCTCTCCGTATGCGGCGTCGAAGCTGATCGACGAGCACTACGCGGCGACCTTCGAGCGGGTGTACGGGCTGTCGTGTATCGGCCTGCGCTACTTCAACGTGTTCGGGCCGCGGCAGGACCCTGCGGGCGCGTACGCGGCCGTGGTGCCCCGCTGGCTCGCGCGGCTGGCGCGGGGTGAGCGGTGCGAGATCTTCGGCGACGGCACCACCAGCCGAGACTTCTGCTACGTCGCCAACGCGGTGCAGGCGAACGTGCTGGCGGCGACCGCGGCGCAGACGACGAACACGGTCGTCAACGTGTCGGTCGGCGGGCGCACCTCGCTGAACGCCCTGTACGAGATGCTGCGCGAGCGGGTGTCGAAGTCGCGCCCGGCCGCCAAAGCGCTGGCGCCCGACTACAAGCCGTTTCGCGACGGCGACATCAAAGACTCTCAGGCCGACATCGACCGGGCGGTCACGAAACTAGGCTACGCCCCCACCCACGACATCGCGCGCGGCCTCGACGAGACCGTGGCCTACGCGCTGAAGGCGGCGTCATGAAGTTGCGCATCGGTGCACGCGACGTCGGTGAGGGCGCTGGGTGCTTCGTGGTGGCCGAGGTGGCGCAGGCGCACGATGGCTCGCTGGGCGCGGCGCACGCGTACATCGACGCCGCGGCGAAAGCGGGCGCCGATGCGGTGAAGTTCCAGACCCACATCGCAGCGGCCGAGTCGACGCCGGGCGAGCCGTTTCGGGTGAAGTTCAGCCGGCAAGATGCCAGCCGCTACGAGTACTGGAAGCGCATGGAGTTCACCGAGCCGCAGTGGGTGGGGCTCGCTGAGCACTGTGCGCGAGAAGGGGTCGAGTTCTTGTCGAGCCCGTTCTCGATGCAGGCGGTCGAGCTCCTGATGCGCGTGGGCGTGCCGGCGTGGAAGGTCGGCGCCGGAGAGGTGAGCAACCTGCCGATGCTGCAGCGGCTTGCCGCGAGCGGCAAGCCGGTGATTCTCTCCAGCGGCATGTCGCCCTGGGCCGAGGTCGACCGTGCCGTCGAGACGGTGAAGAAGAACTGCGCGGTGCTGCAGTGCACCACCAGCTACCCGTGCCCGCCCGAGAAGCTGGGGCTCAACGTGCTGGGAGAGCTGCGCGAGCGCTACGAGGTGCCGGTGGGGCTGTCGGATCACTCGGGCACGGTGTTCGCTGGGCTGGCGGCAGCGGCCTTGGGGTGTGACGTGCTCGAGGTGCACATCGTGTTCTCGAAAGAGAGCTTCGGGCCCGACACGTCTTCGTCTCTAACCAGTGCCGACCTGACCCAGTTGGTGCAGGGCGTGCGCTTCATCGAGAAGGCGCGTGCGAACCCGGTCGACAAAGACGTCGCGGCCGAGGGCATGAGCGATCTGCGGCGCATGTTCGGCAAGAGCTTGGTTGCTGCGCGTGCGCTCAGTGCAGGTACGAAGCTGGGCGAGTCAGACATTGCTTTGAAGAAGCCGGGCACGGGCATACTCGCGGCGCGGCTGAGCGAGGTGTTGGGCCGCAGGCTGAAGCGCGGCGTCACGGCTGATGCGCTGCTTGCTGAGGAGGATCTCGAGTGAACGCCCGTCGCAAGGTGTGTGTGGTGTTGGTCGATCGCGCGAACTACGGGCGGCTCAAGCCCGTGATGGTGGCGATTCGCGAGCGGCCCGAGCTCCAGCTGCAGGTGATCGCCGCGGGCACCATGGTGCTGGAGCGGTTCGATCAGCCGGTGAAGGTAGTGCAGGCCGATGGGTTCACGGTCGACGGGCAGATCTACACCGAGCTCGAGGGCAGCACTCCGGCGACCATGGCCAAGTCGGTGGGCTTCGGGGTGATGGAGTTCGCCAGCGAGTTTCAGCGGCTCAAGCCCGACGTGGTGCTGATCATCGGCGACCGCTACGAGGCGCTGTCGGCGGCGCTGGCGGCAGCGTACATGAACCTCTGCATCGTGCACCTGCAGGGCGGCGAGGTGTCTGGCTCGATCGACGAGAGCGCGCGGCACTGCATCTCGAAGCTGAGCCAGTTTCACTTCCCCGCGACCAAGCGCTCGGCCGATTACCTCGTGCGCATGGGCGAGCGCGAAGACACCATTCTCGGGGTGGGGTGCCCGTCGAGCGACATCGCGCGCAGGCTCGATTCTGCCTTCGACCCGGCAATCGTGAATGACCGCGGCAATGGCATTCACATCGATGTCGAAAAGCCATTCCTGTTGGTTGTTTTTCACCCGGTCACGACCGAGTACGGAGGCGAGCGACAGCAAACGGACGAGCTGATCGCGGCAATTCACGAGCAGCGAGTTCCCACGGCCTGGTTGTGGCCGAACATCGACGCAGGTTCAGATCACATCAGCAAGGCGCTGCGTCGGTACCGCAGCACGGTGCCTGGAGCACTGATTCGAACGCTCACCAATCTCAGCCCTGAGGCGTACCTGCGTGTGCTCAAGCGATGTGCGTGTGCGATCGGGAACTCGTCGAGCTTCGTGCGAGATGCGGGTTTTTTGGGCACTCCGGTAGTTCTGGTGGGTGCGCGGCAAGACGGCCGAGAGCGGGATACCCATGTGGTGCGCGTCAATCCGACCCGCGTCGAAATTAGTAGAGCGATCTCGGCGCATCTCGAACACGGCAGGTATGCGCCGTCGACCCTGTACGGAGACGGGGAAGTTTCTTCGCGAATCGCCAAGGCCCTCGTAGACCTCAAGCCCTACGTTCAGAAACGGCTGGCGTTTGGCGCGGGCGTTGGCAGCTGAGGCTTCGTGTTCGCGAACGACCCCGCACAGGGAATTAGCGCAGGCTCGAGGACGCCCTTGGCCTGCTTCGCGGTCAGCACGCAACGTCAGCTGTCGGTTGGGCAGACCTGATGTTGCGCAAGCGAGTACTGATTGCCGAGCCGACCGGGTTCAGTCCGCGAGCGCTCGCCATTCTGGGAAAAGAAGTCGAGGTCGTTTCACAGTCGTTGACGGCGGCCGAGTGGCCGATGGCCATGATGACCTACGACGCAGTCTGGTTGCGCCTGGCCCACCGAATCGATGGGTCGTTGCTTCGCGGCTCCCTTCGATGCCGGGCCCTGGCGACAGCGGTCACGGGTCTTGACCATATCGACCTCGACGCATGCAAGGCCGCTGGCGTTGCAGTCGTTTCTCTCAAAGGTGAAACCGAATTTCTCAAGACCGTGCGCGCCACCGCTGAGTTGACCGTCGGGTTGATGCTGGGCCTGATGAGGAAGATCCCTGCTGCTGCTGCTTCGGTTCGCGGTGGCGATTGGGCACGCGACCGTTTTCGCGGCAACGAGCTGTACGGCAAGGTCGCTGGTGTCGTGGGGGTGGGGCGCCTCGGAAAAATCGTGGCCGGTTACCTCTCGGCTTTCGGTATGAAGGTGATCGGGTATGACCCCTTCAGCGAGCTGCCCGACTTCATGGGAAGAGCAGGGTCACTGGCCGAGCTCATGCGCGCCAGTGACGTGGTGAGTCTCCATGTCTCGTATCAGCCTTCGACGCATCACCTCGTTGATGCCACCGCGCTTGCGGCGATGAAGCCATCGGCGTTTCTCGTCAACACCTCGCGAGGAGGCGTAGTCGATGAGGAGGCCTTGTTGGCAGCACTCGATAGCAAGACGATCGCGGGCGCCGCGCTCGATGTGCTCAGCGGAGAACCCGCCATCGATGCGACGCACCCTGTGGTCACGTACTCACGGACGCACGACAATGTGCTGATTGTGCCGCACATCGGGGGAAATACCTTCGAGTCATTTGAAAAGACCGAGGCATTCATCGCCGAGAAGCTACTGGCGGTGCTTCGATGAGGGTATTGGGTATCGTCCCAGCGCGCGGTGGCAGCAAACGGCTGCCCAACAAGAACTTGCTGAAGCTGGGGGGAAAAGAGCTGACCGCACGTGCCATCGAGAGCTGTCTGGGGGCCAGCAGGCTCGCTGATGTAGTCGTCAGCTCTGACAGCGAGGCGGTTCTCGAGGTGGCGCGCCGGTATTCCAATACGCGCCCTATGACGCCATCGCGATTGTCCAACCCAGCTCTCCGCTGACACTCAGCGCAGACATCGATGGGACGGTCGACTTGTTAGTGAGCCAACCCGCCGCCGACTCCGCCGTGACGGTCACGAGAGTTCCCCATGCGGCGCACCCTCTAAAGTTCAAACGCCTCGAAGGCACTCGCTTGGTGGGGTGGATTGGTGAGGAGGGCGATCGGACTTCCGCGCATGAGCTGCCCGAGCTCTATGTGCGTAACTGTTCGGTGTACGTCAGCCGCATCTCCACCATCGAGCGCGGCTCGGTCCTCGGTAACGACTCGCGCGGGTTCCTCATGCCACGTGAGCGCAGCATCGACATCAACGATGAGGTCGATTGGAAGATGGCGGCGTTGTTGTTCGCTGAAGGAGAAGCGGCAGGAGGCACAGGTGCAGCCTGAAGTCACAGCTGACGCATGCGAGTCGTGGCTCTCGCTCGAGAGACTGTATCGATGAGTTTCGAGGTGCGGTGGGCACAGGAGCGCGATGCGGAGCATCTGTCGGCCTTCTTCGCCAAGGCATACGGAGCCCAATCGGTACTGACCGACTTGGGTTTTCTTCGCTGGTATCTCGGAAGCAGCGACGGCTTCAACTCGGTGATCGCCGTTGAGCGAGCGGGTGACGTCGTGGCTCACTATGGAGCGCTCCGTGTGCCGTTTCGATTGGCGGATGCGACCGTCGAGCTTTGGTGGGGAGTGAACGCATTCACGCTCCCATCGCACCGGGGTAGGGGGTTGGGTCAGGAGGTCGTGGCGCCGATCATGGAACGGGCCGAGCTCTTCGGAGTCATCGGCTTCTCGCCCCAGACCGCCAATTTCTACGAGCGGGAAGGCTTCAATCTTTTTTCCCGTCGACGATTCAGCAGATATGCGCGCGTACTGCGCGAAGAGACGTTTGGACTCGCGCCTCTGTACGCAGAGTCGTCAGACCGGGTGCGTGCCCGCTTGCCCTTGCGGCCCTGGTCGACTGAAGAAGAGCTCCCTCGCGACGGGAGGTTGATGCGCGGCACCACCGACGTTCCCGGAGTGATCGCGACCACGCTTCGGCGGCAGGACTACCTGCAGCACCGTTTCAGTCATGCGCCGGCGCCGCGCTACCAGATGTTCACCTCGAGCTCGGGAGATGCGTTTGTGTGCTTTCGAGTGGCGAGACTTTTCCCCACCGGTCTCTCGTCACTCAACGTCGTCGACGCGAGTGGCTCCGTAGAGGCGGTTCGTGAGTTGTTGAGGCGGGTTCTTTCGGCGGCCGCGCACCTTCGATGCGCATACGTCGACTTCGTCGCTTGGGGCGGCCCGTATGGCGACGTGATGCGCGACTTGCAGTTCGAGACACTCGAAGAGGACGAGGTCGGCTTGCTCCCGTTGCTTACGAGTCCCATCGCCCCCCGGGATAATCACGAGTATCTCGGGCTATACAGTCGAGCGCATCACGGTGCCGTGCATCGGCTCAACAGCTCTGACGTGTATTTGACGCGCGCTGATTCGGACCGAGATCGCGCGGCTCGGCTGAGCGATCTCGCGGCGGTGAACGCATGACGTCGAAATTGCTTCTGGTCAATTTTCACCATGTGCGAGAGGGCAATCCGCGCGAGATAGAGCGCCTGCACCACCGGACGCCGTCTCAGGTCGTCGAACAACTCGAGCTTCTTGGGCGACGCTTCGATTTCCCGTCGCCCGAGATCGTTCGCGATGCTCTTCTCGAGGATGCAGATCTCGGCGCTGACAGTTGCGTGCTGTCGTTCGACGATGGGTTGCGTGATCACCACGATGTGGTGCTCGCTCTTCTCGCCGACCTGAAAATCTCTGCCGTGTTCGCGGTCAATACGGGGCCGTGGAAGAGCGGAAAGATGCTTTCCGTGCACATGGCACATCTCCTCGCGGCTTCGACGTCGTACCGCGAGCTCGGGCCCGACTTTGAAGCTGCAGCGCTGCACGCCGGGTTGGCGAAGTCACTTGCTGACGTGGACCTGCGGGCTGCGGCCCAGCAGTATCGCTACGACACGCCTGATGACGCGCGCGTCAAATCGTTCATCAATGCAGTTCTGCCGCAAGAACTCCGCGAGACCGTGCTGAGGCACGTCTTTGAGCTTCGAATGGGCGACGATGCGCATTGGGTGAGCCGCCACTACCTGTCCCCCGAGATGGCTGGAGAGCTCGCGCGTGCGGGCCACACCCTCGGCTTGCATACGCATGGGCATCTGAATCTGGCTGCGAGCTCGCGCGCCCTGCGGCGCGATGACCTCGAACTTAATCGCCGGACACTGCTCGAGGTGTCTCAGCCTGGTGCAGACATTCGCTGGATCAGCTACCCCTATGGTTCACCCGCGACGTGGAACGACGACGTCATCGCCGACGCGCGCGATTGTGGGTGTGATGTTGGCTTGACGATGACGAGAGGGGTCAATCATCTGTCCTCTGCCGAGGCGATGAAGTTGAAGCGCGTAGATACGAACGATGTAGAGGGCGGGAAAAGTCCCATCGACTGGGAGGAGTTGCTGCGATGAATATCTTTGAAGTCAGTTCTGCGGAAATGCTCAACATCAACGTCGATGCGGTTCGCTCGCAAGTCGACTCGAGTGGGTTTGCGATCGTGCGTGGAGCAGTTCGCGAGGATTCAGTCGCCGCCTTTCGCAAACGGGTCGTAGATTTGTTTTCACGGGGCCGTGATGAACGGGTCTCCGGCGACTACAAGCGCGGCTCGGCGGATTTTCAGAGGCTTGATCTGGGCGAGTACCCGGCTTCGACGCGATTCGCGCGCTACTTCATGCTTTTCCCGTGGAACAATGACGCCACATTCTCTGCGATCAGCGACATGCAGATGAAGGTTTTGAACCTGCTTTCGCGTAAGCCGCTCGAGGTTGGGCAGCTCGGCGCCGACTACAATGAAAAGCGCTTTCGAATGAGCTTTGTAATTCAGTATCCGGCCGGCGGAGGGTTCATGTCCAAACACCGCGAGTACACGGGCCAGGAAGAGGGCGACAAGGCATACGTCGTGTACCTCGCCCTCACGACTCGTGGTGTCGACTACGAATCGGGTGGCGCCTATGTCTATGTCGACGATCGCAAGGTCGATATCGAAGGCGTCGTTCGTGCGGGCGACATCGTCATCTATCGCGGCGACTACTACCACGGCGTCGATGGGGTCGATCGCGATCGCGCCGTCGACCTCGCGACCGTCTGCGGGCGGATGATGCTCACGACGGTAGTGAAGTACTTCAAGTAATGGCTCTTTCTGGTGGTGACGGCCTCGCGCGCCTTCGCGCTGCCAGAGAGTGGTGTCACCACGTCGCGCAGCGGTCGCAGTGGCTCGGCGCAGACGTGCAGTTGTCAGAGGTGCTGACCATCGAGCTGGCACGCTCTTATTCGGAGCCTCAGGCTCCGGCGGCACCTTGGGCAGCTCAAGGTCGGACAATTGCGTGGTCGCTCCGTGAGTTCTCCAAATACATCGCGCTAGGAGCTGCGTCCGGCCGGGCGGGAGCGGGTGGAGCTGTAGCCCCTCTCGACGCGCTTCTTCTCGCGCGCCATTCGACGCATCTGGTCGACTTGCTTCCAGTCGGTCTCGAATTGCAGACGCGGGGGGCACGCGTGCTGGTCGCGACACAGGTGCCAGAGTTGGCCGATGAGGTCGAGCGCCACGGTTTACCTGTTGATCGACTTCGCGACTCTGCTCCGTTGGGCGCGGGTGTGGACGCGTCGCGCTACTTAAGAGATTGCCATGCGGTGCTTCGCGCCGTGCGCGACTACCCGCCAGAGGAGATTTCACCGCGAAGGTTGATCGACGACTGGGCGCGGGCCGTGCGAAACGTACTGCCGGTTTTCGTACGCACGCGACGAGTCGTGCAGCGACTCATAGAACGTTGGCGACCTCGGCTGATGATCGTCGGCAACCCGAACCTTGTGGATGGTCGAACGGCGATCGCGCTCGGCCGAGCCTACGGCATCCCGACCGTCGCAATGCAGCATGGCGCGACGGTTCCACTGGACCCCGCATGGTGGGGTTGCGCCATCGATCATGTTCTGACGTGGGGATCGCACGGGGTTGCCGATCTTATTGCTTCCGGTGTCGACGCTACCCGACTCGAAGCCACGGGGTGCGCGCGGTTGGATTCGGTCGTCCAGACCTTTCGGAGGTCTGCCACCCCGTCGACCGTCCTGGTCGCGAGCTCCGGCGCCGGACATCAGGTCTCGGCGGCTGAGCATCTGCGCTTCATCGAAATCGTGTACGCGGCCGCATCGATCACGCCTGGCCTCGATTGGGTGGTGAAGCTGCACCCGAAAGATGACCCCGCTCTGTATGCCGCGATGCAACTCAGGTGGCCTTCGAGCGCCGTACGCGTGGTCTCAGCGAACCGCAGCCAGCACGGGAAGGACATCTTTCGCTACCTCGAGCAGTCCGTTGCCCTGGTCACCGTCGCAAGCACGGCGGCCCTCGATGCGATGGCTGTCGGAGTTCCGGTCGTTGCTGTGCGCGCTGGAGGTGCCGAGTCGCACCATGAGCAGACGTATCTACGCGTCGTGGCAATCGCCTCGTCTGCAGCCGAGCTTGCTGATCTCATCGGGCGGGGCGCCAGCGGTGCCCTTCACCCCGACCGGCGAGCTGAGGCGTTCATTGAGGAGATCTTCGCGAATCGTGGGAAGGCAGTGGCGTGTGCCGTGGATGCGTGTGAGCGATTTGTTCGTGGGCAAGGGGCTGTCTCAAGGTTTGGAGCCAGCCCTCGAGAATCACCAAGGCCCACTGCTGAGGATACGGTTTCAGATCATCGGCACGCGGGAGTGACCTGACGAGACCGGTGGTTCGTAGCGCCGTCAGGGCGCTCGTCTCGCGAACTAGGTCGCGCAACGGACCCGCCAACCACTCGCGGTAGGGGAGTGAGAACCCGCGCTTCTCCCGTGCGATGACTTCTGGTCCGAGCAGATCCCTCGCGGCTTCGACCAAGATGCGTTTCGCAGGAGGCAGGCTGCCCTCGTCGATGCGGTACTCCTCGCGACAGGCTCGAGCGAACCGACAAATTTCTACGTCGACCAACGGTACTCGCAGCTCGAGAGAGCTCGCCATGCTCGTTGCGTCAGAGTCGCGCAGAAGTTGGCACGTCATGTAGGCAGAGACGTCGAGCTGTTGAGCGAGCTCTGTGGGGTTTCGGTCCGTGCTTAGCCCGTCAAACATGCGCTCGAGCAGCTCAGCGCCTGCAAGCGCCGGTGGCCCCAGGATCGCGTCAATGTCAGCGGGAGAAAACACCTCGTGCGAGGCGGCCCACAACGTCAAGGGTGAAGCACGTGTCCGCAACCGTGCGGCGTACGTCTCGACGATGGGGACGTGCGTGTCGCCGATCGACGATGCGAGCTTGCCGAGCTTCGACATCGCTCTGCCCCGATGCGTATGTGCGAGACGGCGCCATGCGACGCACGACTGGGTAGCCAGAGAACCACTCGTCACCCCCCAGGCCGGAGAGCACCCCTTTGACGTCCTTTGCCGCGGCGCGCGAGATGAGCCAGGTGTTGAACCCGTCTGTCGAAGGTTGGTCGATCTCTGCGGCGAAACGCGGCACGAGGTCCCGGATTTGGCTCGATCTGACCTCGACTTCGATGTGAGTGCAGCCCATTCGATGTGCGAACTCTGCGGCTTCTTTCGACTCGTCTCCGTCTCCGTCGAGCATGCGCAACGTGTACGTGCGCAGATGGCTGTTGTGCCGGGCCATCATCGCGACGAGCATGGAAGAGTCGATGCCTCCACTGAGAAAGGCACCCACCGGCGTGTCGGCCATCGCGTGAAGCCGGATACTCTCTTCCAAGATCAGTCGGAGACGGCGAGCTTCATCTTGGAATGAGCCTTGCGAGTCGGAGGGCGGGGGCTCTCGCCAATATCGAATGCTGCGACCCGGTCTTCCGGGTTCGAGGATCAGCACCGAGCCACGCTCCAGGTTGCGTACGCCGGCGAGAATCGTTCGGGGCTGCAACACGAAGCCAAACGAGAAGTAGTCGCGCAGCCCTGCCGAGTCGACGATCGGTTCCACCAGCCCGGCGCGAACCAGCGGGCGCAGCTCTGAAGAGAAGAACGTCGGCCCGTCATCACCGCGCGGTCGCACCAAGTACAGAGGTTTGATGCCGAACGGGTCGCGTGCGAGCAGAACCGTGGGAGGGCCGGAAAGACCTCGCTGGCGGAAGTCGCAGATCGCGAGGGCGAACATGCCCCGCAGCGCGTTTACGAAGTCGGGGCCCTTCTCGAGGTACAGCGCGAGGATGACTTCGGTATCGGTGTCCGACTTGAACTCGTAGCCGGCTAGCGCGAGACGCTTTCGATGTTCTCGGTAGTTGTAGATCTCGCCGTTGAAGACGATGCAGACGTGGCCATCGGGCGACCAGATTGGCTGTTGCCCTCGCGTTGAGAGGTCGACGAGCGCGAGTCGCACCATTCCAATGCAGCCGCCGTTGAACGCGGCGACACCTTCGCCGTCGGGCCCTCGATGTCGCATCGCCGTCAGCATCTGGCGAACGTGTCCCGCGAGATCGTCGCCCGCGGAGCCGTTCACGATGCCTGCTACGCCGCACACGAGCTAGTACCTACTGTCGATGGGCGTGGAGATCTTCTGAATTCCGAGGGGGGGATAGGGTACGCAAAGCGGAAGCGTACGGCCCGGCAGTGATGGCCTGCGCTGGAGCGGATCGTCATCCCGCGCTCGCAAGTAGGGCTTCCGACAGCTATGAACGCCCCCGAAATGGTCGACTCTTCAGCAACGTTCGCCACCTCGCTCCGAGGCAAGAAGGTTCTCGTCACGGGGGCACCGGCTCGTTCGGCAACTTCATCGTTCATCGCATGCTGAACGCGGGCGCCGCCGAGGTGCGCGTGTTCTCTCGCGACGAGAAGAAGCAGTACGACATGAACGTCTTCTACGCGGGTCGCAAAGAGCTGACCTTCGTGATCGGCGACGTGCGCAGCCGCGACGCGCTGCGCGAGGCGGTGCGGGGCGTGAACGTGGTGTTCCACGCGTCGGCGCTCAAGCACGTCTCGAAGTGCGAGACGCACCCTTCCGAGGCGATTCAAACGAACGTGCTCGGGGCGCAGAACGTGGTCGACGTCGCGCTCGAAGAGAAGGTCGAGGCGTGCGTCGCGATCTCGACCGACAAGGCCGTGAAGCCGGTGAACGTGATGGGCATGACGAAGGCGCTGATGGAGCGCACCGTGCTCGCCGGCAACCTGTCGCGCCGCAACAATGGCACGCGCTTCGGCTGCGTGCGCTACGGCAACGTGCTGCGCTCGCGCGGTTCGGTGATTCCCTTCTTTCGGCGCCAGCTCAGCATGGGCAAGAAGCTGACCATCACGCACGAGTCGATGACGCGCTTTCTGCTGACGTTGAACGACGCGATCGACCTGGTGCTGTACGCGGCGCACAACGCGAGCGGCGGCGACATCTTCGTGCGCAAGGCGCCGTCGGCGCGCATCGTCGAGATGGCGCGCGTGCTGTCGGAAGAAGCCGGCAAGCCGCTCACCTACGACGTGGTCGGGGTGCTGCCCGGTGAGAAGTTCGACGAGATTCTGCTCTCGGAAGAAGAGCTGCCGCGCACCGAAGACCTGGGCGACTACTACCGGGTTCACCCGTGGTGGAGCGCTAAGCGCCCCGCGGCCGTGAACAAAGAGTTCTCTTCGGGGGACTACCTGGTGGACGCGGCCGAGCTGAAGCGGCTGATCGCGCGCGCAGACAAAGAGTTCGAATCGATGGAGATCAGCGGCAGTGAGTTCAGCAAGTTCTAGCCCCGCGATTCCGCTGTTCAAGGTGTACCTGCCGCCCGAAGCGGCGCTCATGCCGCGCCTGCGCGACGTGCTCTACAGCGGGCAGATCAGCGAGGGCGAGCCGGTGGCGCGCTTCGAGCGGCTGTTCGGCGAGTGGGTCGGGGCCGAGCACACGCTGTCGTTCTATTCGGGCACGGCGGCGCTCCACGCGGCGTTTCACCTGGTCGGGGCGGGCGCGGGTGACGAGATCATCACCACCGCGATGACGGCCGAGCCGACGAACACCGCGATCGCGCAGACCGGCGCGCGCCCGGTGTGGGCCGACGTCGACCCGCGCAACGGCAACGTGACCGGCGCGAGCGTCGAGGCGGTGCTGTCGCCGAAGACCAAGGCCATCGTGGTGGTGCACTACGGCGGCATACCGGTACCGCTCGACGAAGTTCGCGCGGTGGCGCGCAAGGCCGGGGTGCCGTTGATCGAAGACGCCGCGCACGCGCTCGGCGCGAAATACGACGGCAAGCTGATCGGCACCGGCAGCGACTTCGTGATGTTCTCGCTGCAGGCCATCAAGCACATGACCACGGTCGACGGCGGCATGCGGACGGTGCGTGACCCCGAGGTGGCGCACCGCGGTCGGCTACTGAAGTGGTTCGGCATGGACCGCGCTGCCCCGCGCACCGAGCTCGACGTCAAGTCGATCGGTTTCAAGTACCACATGAACAACGTGAACGCGGTCATCGGCCTCGTTCAGCTCGAGTTCGTGCGCGACGTCATCGCGCGCTACGTCAGCAACGGAAAATTCTTCGACGCGGCGCTGCGCGGCATTCCCGGCCTCGAGCTGTGCCGGTGGGACCCGAAGGCCGAGCCGACGTACTGGTTCTACACGGTGTTCGCCGAGCGGCGTGACGACCTGGCGCGCAAGCTGACGGAGCGCGGCATCGGCAACGGGCTGGTGCACAAGCGCAACGACCGTCACTCGCTGTTCGCCTCGAGCCGGCGTGGGCTGCCGGGGCTCGATCGGTTCTGGGCGAACATGCTGCACATTCCCTGCGGGTTCTGGGTGACCGACGAAGATCGCGAGCGCATCGCGGCGACCCTGCGTGAGGGTTGGTGACCCCGGCGCGCATACCGCTGTTCCAGGTGAACATGCCCGCCTCGGTGCCGGCGGCGGTGGCCCGGGTGCTCAACAGCGGGCAGGTGTCCGACGGGGCGTCGGTGCGCGAGCTCGAGCAGGGGCCGTCAGAGTTCCTGGGCGCGAAGTGGGTGCTGGCGGTCAGCGACATCTCGGCGGCGATTCAGCTCGCCCTGTTCCTCGCCGGAGTGAGGCCGGGAACCGAGGTGCTGGCACCGCCGATGTTGTGCGTGGCCTCGAGCATGCCCATCGCGAACCTGTGGGCGAAGCCCCGCTGGGTCGACGTCGATGCGAACAGCGGCATGCTCGACCCGGCGAGGCTCGCCGCGCGGGCGACGCCGAGCTGTAAGGCGGTGCTCGCGTACCACTGGTCGGGCGACGTGGCCGACATGAGGGGCATCGAGGCGGCGGCGCGAGCGCTGGGGCTCAAGACCTTGGAAGACGCGTCGGACGCGTTCGGTGCCGAGCTCGACGGGCGGCGCATCGGTCAGGGCACGGCAGACTTCACGGCGTTCTCGTTTCGGGCGACGAAGCACATCAACAGCGGTGAGGGCGCGGCGCTGGTGTTTCGCAGCGAGGCCGACTTCGAGCAGGCGCGGTGGCTGCGACGGTACGGCATTCACCAGCCGTCGTTTCGGCTGAAGACGGGTGATCTCAACCCCGAGTCCGACATTCCGGTTGCAGGGTGGAACTTTCCCCTCACGAACTTCGCGGCGGCGATCGGCGTGGAGCAGCTGCGCGAGGCGGACGCGCGTGTGGCGCGCTTTCGAGAGAACGGGCGCTACCTCGACGAGGCGCTGCGCGGGGTGAAGGGCGTCGAGCTGACGCGCCGGGTGCCCGGCAGCACGTCGGCGTACTGGACGTACTCGATGCAGGTCGAGCGCCGGCCGCAGTTCGTCGAGGCGATGACCGCGCGGGGCATCACGACCCAACGCCTGCACGTGCGTAATGACCCGTACGGGTGCTTTCGAGACGCCGACCGCGAGGTGGCGCTGCCGGGCACCGACGCGTTCGATGCGCGCACCGTCAGCATTCCCTGTGGGCCGTGGCTGACCGAGGCGCAGCGCGAAGCGGTGGTGGCCGCGGTGCGGGCGGGTTGGTAGGCGCTTCGATGACGGCGAGCGAGGTCGGCCCGGCGACGTCGCGCGAGCTGCCCGGGCTGCTGCGCGCGTGGGACGAAGCGTTCGTGCTCTCGAAGGGCCGCACGCTGGGGTTCGCGCAGCGGCTGCCGGGCGTCTTCGACGCGCCGGTGCTCGAGAACATCGTGGTGGCGCGGCACGATGAGGCGGTGATCGGCGCAGCGGTGATGAAGCGGCTCGAGTGGGTGAGCGGAGGCGCGCGGTCGGCGTTCGCGGCGATCGGCCTGGTGTGGACGCACGAGGCGCACCGGGGGAAGGGCGTCGCGAGCCGGGTGCTCGAGCGGCTGCTGCAGCGCGCCGAGACGTCGGGGTGCGCGGCTGCGGTGCTGTGGACGACGCTGTCGGGCTTCTACGAGCGGCTGGGCTTCGTGCGCGATGACCAGAGCGTGATCGGCATCGTCACGCGCTCGTCTGCCGAGCCGTCGCCCGACGGGGTGTCGGTCGCCGTGGCGAGCGGCGACACGGTGGCGCGCCGCGAGCGCATTCGTACGGCCTGGTGCGCCGAGCGTGTCGAGCGCAGCGCCGCCGACTGGCGCACGCTGCCGCTGCCTTGCGGTGAGATGGTCGAGCTGAGCACCGCCGACGGTTACGCGCTGGTCGGGGTGCTGAACGAGAAGGCGTACGTGTACGAGCTGTACGGCCCGGCCGATCAGCTGCGCGCGCTGTGGCAGTCGATTCGCAGCCGGTATGGATGGGTGCTGGTCAACGACCGCGAGGGTTCTGCGTCTGCAGCGGTGCTGCGGGCGGCCGGGGTGGTCTTCGAGCGCCAGGCGCTGACGCTGTGGAAGCCGCTGACCGTGCGCGAGCGACCGCACCTCCCCTTCCTCGACCGCATCTGACGACGGCGTGAGCGAGACGGAAGCCAAGACGCAGTCGGTGGGGGCGCGCGCGGCATCGGCGACGCTGAACTACGGGCTGGGGAGAATTCTTCCGCGCATCATCGGGTTCCTGGTCATCCCGCTGTACGCGGCGGTGCTGACGCCGAGCGACTACGGCACGCTCGACATTCTCGCGGGCGCGGGCGACGTGCTGTTCATCTTCATGCGGCTGGGGGTGCCGGGCGCGGTGAGCCGCTTCTACTTCGAGCACCGCGAAGGCCCCGAGCTGCGCGACTACCTGACCACCATCGGTTGGTTCCAGATGACGTGCTCGATGGTGGTCGGTGCGCTCGCGATCGCGGCGTGGCCGCTGTTCAGCCCGGCGTTCTTGACCGGAATTCCGCTGGTGCCGCTGGGCCTGCTGGTGGTGGTGACAGCGTCGCTCCTGGGGGCGTCGGACATTCAGCGGCGCATCATTCAGAGCCGGGAGCAGTCGGCGTACTCGAGCAAGCTGACGATCGTGATGTCGGTGCTGCAGCTCGCGCTGACGGTGGTGTTCGTCGCCATTCTCAAGATGGGCGTGTACGGCATGCTGGTGTCGATGCTGATCGGAGCGACGATCGGGTACGCGCAGGCGACGTACTACCTGGCGCCGGATCTGAAAGGCCGGTTCCGCTGGCCGCTGCTGAGAGACTCGCTGACGTACGCGGCCGGCACGTTGCCGAACCAGCTGATTGCGCAGTTCGCTCCGTTGGGGAATCGGGCGCTCCTGGCGTCGACGCGCAGCATGGCGAGCCTGGGGCTGTTGTCGGTGGCGTCGCGGTTCGCGAGCCCGCTGTCGATTCTGACGCAGTCGTTCTCGTCGGCGTACCTGCCGATCTATTTCTCGCTGCGCAAAGAAGACACCGAAGACTCGCGGCAGCGCATCGTGACGCTGACGCGCCTGGCCTGGAGCTTCTTCTTGCTGGCGACCCTGGGCGTGCTGCTGGTCGCCCCGCCGGTGGTCGAGCTGATTCTGCCGGCCTCGTACCAGCAGAGCGCGCGCTTGGTGCCGTGGGTGGCGCTGGGGTCGCTCGCCGAGTTCATCTACGTGCTGGTGAGCCCCGAGATCTTCTACGCGAAGAAGTCGTGGATGCCGTCGATCGTCTCGGGCACCACGGCGGCGGTATCGCTGCTGACGACCTTTTTGCTGGTCGATTCGCTCGGGCCGGTGGGCGTGGCGCTGGCGAACGTGGTGGCGCTGCTGGCGTCGAGCATCGTCGGGGCGCTGATGACGCGCCGGCTCATCTCGCTGCCCGTGCCGTGGAAGGCGATGTCGGCGACGGCAGCGGTGGGGCTGCTGTTCGCGGGCGCGTCGTTCTTCACTCTACAGCTCAACCCGCTCGCGAGGCTGGCGGTGAACGGGGCGCTGTGGGTCGGCTTTCTCGGGTTGCTGTTGCTGAGAAGAGACCCGCTGGTCGACGAGGTGCTGCAGCGCCTGGGGCGGCGACGCAAGGCGACGTAAGGTCAGGCGCGCGCGCGGGCGATCGCGGCGAGCACCGCGTCGACGTCGACGGTGAACGCGGGCTCGGGAGAGACGTGCGAGTGGTACACGGGCTCGTAGCGCAGGCCCGAGACCATGCAGATGCCGGCCTCGGTGAGCGAGGGGGTATGCGAGGTGGGGCCCTCGCCCCCGGCGAAGATCCGACGACGCGCGCCGCGGGACTGAAAGACGCAGTTGGTGAGGCCCGAGCTGAGCGCTCCGACGACGAGCTCGGCATTGGCGAAGAGCATCACCTGCTCCGCGATGGGCAGGTCTTCGAGCAGCATCGATACGATGCCTTGTTTCGCGAGTGCGGCTTCGAGCGCGGGCTCGTTGGCGACGCGAGAGTGGGTGGTCTTGGCGCGAGAGACATAGAGGGCGCGCGGGCGTGCCTTGGTCGGGTCGCTGACACGACGGGCGCCGGCGACGATGCGGTCGCGGAAGAACGCGAGCGCCTCGGGCCGCATCAGGCCGCATCCGTCCGTGCTCAAGTATGGGGTGAGTAGCACCCGTCTTGAGGTGAGTGGCGTCGGATCGTCGGTCTCAAGAATGGTCACGTTGTCCGGCTTGGCCCACTCGAGCAACTGGCGCTGGGCCTGCCGAGGCTCTTGCGGCACGTAGAGCTCGACAGACTCGTCGAGCTTCGACAGCGCCCAAAGGCGGGGCAGCGCATCGAGAATCCAGTGGCCGTAGCTCGTCTGGTAGCTGCCTATCTCGATGGTGGTAACGAGGCGATCGCCGATGGACCGGGGCCGCGGCCAACGAACACGGTCAAAGGTCGGCGTCGCTCCACGCAGGCCCCCACCCTTGGTCGATTCGAAGATGAGACGTCCGTCGGAAGCTGCGATGGTGCCTGTGAGGGGAAAAAGAATGCCGTCGTGAATCAGGTGAAGGAGTACCGGGGAAGAAACAGTGCTTCATCCACGTAATGACGGGTTCTCCGACCCATTCTCGTTCACGCCCGGCGGGCCGATACACGAACGGCTCGGGCGCGACGGTGACCAACGGTGGCCAAGCGTCGCGTAATACATGAATCGAGATGCCCTCGGCGTACCGCAGCGCGCTCGGCAAGAGGGCGCGCGCCGATCGTTTCAGCCGCCATAACGAGCCGAGGGCGCGCTGCTTCCACGAGTCGGTTATGGCCACGGTTCGCATGCTCGTTGGGCGGGCGGAGGTATCACGCCTGTCGGAGGTTTTCACAGGCTTGTGCCTCGCCAACGCCTCCAAATTCACCGAACCCCTCGCCTGGCGCCTGTGTCCGCACCTATGAGAGAAGCGCGGAGTGAGTCTCAAAAGCGATCTAAAGGCGGCGCTCTTTCCGGAAAATCGACCCGCGCACCCGACCGTCGAGGCGGCGCTCGCGTTGATGTACGCCATGACCGGGCGCGGGGGCGCGTTTCTCGAGTTTCGAAGGGAGTACCACCGCCGCCGCGCCGACCTCGAGCGTGCTTTCTTGAGCCACGCGAGTCTCGAGAACGGCGAGCTGGTCGTGAACCGATGTCCCGCCTGCGGCAATGAACGGGGGGACGACGCCTTCTACAACCCGGTCGGTTTTCGTTTTGTCCGCTGCAGCAAGTGTCGAACGATCTACATGGACCCCGTGCCGTCGAGTGCCGCTTTGGCGCGGTTGTACAACGACCCGGCGGAGACATTTCACTGGCAAAAGGGCGAAAGCACCGTTGGCACCGTGAAGCCAGCCCACGAAGAACGTGATGCCCTGCTGCGAATGATGCCGTCAGTGGCGCGGGGCTCACTGCTGGACGTGGGCTGCGCAGTGGGGGCCTTTCTATTGAGCGCGAAAGAGCAGTTCGATCGGGTCGAAGGGGTCGAACTCAATGCGAACACTGCGGCGACTGCGAGGTCCAACGGTTTCGAGGTCACCACCGGGCGACTGGAAGATGTCGCGCCTGGAAAGCGCTTCGACGTCATCACCATGCTGCAGGTGATCGAGCACATCGTCCAACCAGCCGAGACGCTTGAGAGGGTTCGCGCGATGTTGACGCAGGGTGGGATTTTCTACTTTTCACTGCCTGCCGTCGACACCGCGAGCTTCAAGTACCTGCAGAGGGACCACGTGCACGTGAGCAGCTACGGGCACGTCAGCTTGTTTTCGCGCGAGGGGCTTGAATCGCTGGCGAGGCGAACCGGGTTTCGCGTGGCGGCCCATGAGTTCTACGGCGGCCTCGATGTCAGTCTTCACGATGTGGTGTCTCGGAGAATCATGCCGGGCCAATTCCGACACCGAATGGCGGCCTACAACTCTCGGCTCCTGTTCTCGTCGAACTTCGTTGAGAAGGTGCTGCCCGAGCGAGCTGTGAAGGCCCTGCTCCCGGCAGGAGAACAGTCGTACCAGCGGGTGATCTTCAGCCCCGCGTGAGGCGTCGTCGCACTCCGCTTGCGACAATCGCCGAGAACGTGAGAAGCCACCAAACCCGTGGCGTCGTCCCTCGACATAGTGTGCGTCGGTGAAGCGCTCGTAGATCTTCTCCCCGACGCGCTGGGTAAACGCGGGCGCGACGTCGAAGCGTGGACGCGCAGCCCCGGCGGTGCCCCCGCGAACGTCGCCATCGGCCTCGCCCGGCTCGGCGCCAAGAGCGGCCTGGTCGGCGTCGTCGGCGAAGATGAGTTCGGTCACTTTCTGTGCGAGCGGCTCGCGGCCGATGGGGTCGACGTCTCGCGGCTTCGCCGGACCACCGAGGGGCGCACCGGCCTGGCCTTCGTATCGCTGACTGAGACCGGCGAGCGCAGCTTCTGCTTCTACCGGGTCGAATCGGCCGAGACCTTCTTCGACCACCGCGACCTCGCGCCCGAGTACGTGAAGGCTGCCCGCATCGTGCACGTCGGCACCAACAGCCTGGTGAAGCCGAAAGCACGCGAGGCGGTGCTGTCGACGGTCGCCACCGCGCGCGCCGCTGGCACGCTTATCTCGTGCGACCCAAACCTTCGCCTCAAACTCTGGTCCGAGCCGCAGCTGCTCAAGGGCCTGCTGGCCGAGCTGCTGCCGCAGTGTGCGGTCGTGAAGCTGTCGAGCGACGAGATCGCGTTCGTGCTCGGCACCACCGATGTCGCCGAGGCCGCCGCGGAGCTCGCGCGCATGGGCGTGAAGCTCGCCGTCATCACCGAGGGTGAGCGCGGCGCCACGTTCGCGTGGAAGGGCGCGCTGCACCAGGTGCCGGAGCCGAAGGTCGACGTGGTCGACACGACCGGTGCGGGCGATGGCTTCACCACTGGGCTGCTCTACGGCCTCACGCGTGTTCCCGCGCTCGACGACCTGTCGGAGACCCAGCTCACCAACATCGTGCGGCTCGGCTGCGCGCTCGGCTCGCGCGTCTGCGGGGCACTCGGCGCAGTCGCTGCGCTGCCCAGGCGTGAGCAGCTCGGCGCTGCGCTGCCCGTGTGGCTCACCGCCTGAAGCCGTACTAGAGCGACCCGCCCGTGCGTCAGATTCCCCCTGGTTGGAAGCCGAAGGTCTTTCTGCTCGACATCGATGGCGTGATGACGACGGGCCAGTTCTATTACACGGCCGACGGCAAGGCCGCGAAGCTGTTCGGTGCCGACGATCATGACGGCCTGTTGCTGCTGAAGCCCCACCTTCCGTACCGGTTCATCACCGGCGACAAGAAGGGCTTCGAGATCAGCAAGAAGCGCATCGTCGACGACATGAAGTGCCAGCTCGACATCGTCAGCACCGTCGCGCGCGCGAACTGGATCACCGAACGCTTCGACCCGAAGGACGTCGTCTACATGGGCGACGGCATCTTCGACGGCTACGTCTTCCCGCACGTCGGCTATGGCATATGCCCGCGAAACGCGTACGAGGGGGCGAGGGCACAGGCAGACCACGTCTGCAAGTGCGACGGCGGTGACCGGGCCGTCGCCGAAGCGTGCCTGCACCTGCTCGCGAAGTTCTTCACTCCGTTCGACCCGGCGAACCCACCCGCCGAGTTCGTCGGCGGCGAGTGGGGGCAATGAGTACGACGACCCACGGCACCGAAGCCGAGCGCCACCTCTGGTGCGTTTCGCGGCGCGTGGTGCGCAGGGCGCTTTCCACCCGGCTGGATGCGCGGCGGGACAAGAGGCCACTGCCACACCGATCTCTCGGAACAGTTGCGCCGTCGCGCTGGTGAATGTGACAAACGTTCGGCGCCACTCAGCGGTGGCCTGTTCAGATGACGGCGCGGACGAGCACAGAGACGACGGTGCTGATTCCCGCGGCGGGCAGGGTTCCCGAGGGTCTGCTCGCGCTGTCGAACATTCAAAACCCGGCGCTGATCCCCGTCGCCGGCCGGCCGGTGATCCACTGGACGCTGTCGTACCTGCGCGGCCTGGGGCTGGGCCGCTTCGTGATCGCCGTGTCACAGCGCGGTGGCTTCATCGAAGACTTCGTCAACGGCGCGTTCGGGAGCACCTGCGACATCGCCTTCATCACGCCGTCGAAGGCCGGGGGTTGGGGCGGACGGTCGCCGATCTCGCCAACGTGGAGCACCCCGCGCGCGATGGTGGTCTTGGGCGACACGCACTTTCAGTTCGCCGACCCCGCAGTGCTGAACGACGCGTCGCCCACGGTCTTGGTGAGCGAGGTCGAAGAGTCGTACCGCTGGTGTATCGCAGAGTCCGCGAATGGCACGGTGACTGCGCTGCGCGACAAAGAGCCCAACCTGAAGGGGCCGCTCGACGCGCTGATCGGTGTCTACACGTTCCCGGACGCTAAGCTGTTGCGCGAGGCGTCGGCCGCAGCGGTGAGCGACGCACAAGCCACGGGCGGCGTCACCCAGATGAAGGCGATTCTCGATCGGGTCGGCGCCAAGACGCCGCTCAAGGCCGTGAAGGCGGGCGACTGGCTCGACTGCGGCAACCCCGATCGCCAGGCCGCATCTCACCAAGCGCTGCTGCAGAAGCGCGCCTTCAACGAGCTGAGCGTCGACCCGGTGTTGGGCACCATCACCAAGCGCAGCCGCAACGTCGAAAAGTTCATCGACGAGATCAACTACCTGCGCCTGCTGCCGACCGAGCTGGCAGTGCTCTTTCCGCGAGTGGTCGACTTTTCGGTCGCGTGGGAGTCGCCGTCGCTCACCCTCGAGTACTACGGCTACCCCTCGCTGGCAGAAGCCTACGTCTTCGAGAACATCGACCCCGGTGTCTGGGAGCGAATCTTCACCCACTTGCGCGCGATCATCACCGAGCGCTTCATGGCGCATCGCAGCCGCTGGCGCTGGCTCGCTGCAAAGAGATGCTGGTGGGCAAGACGAAGGCGCGGCTCGCTCGCCTTTCAGGTCCGCCCGAGCTCGCGCGGCTGGTGCACCACGACGGTGAGCTGGCGCTCAATGGCCGCAAGGTGATGAGTCTGGTCGCGCGCTGGCCGCAGATCGAAGCCGAGGTCGACCGGCTGGTCGCGAACGGGCACGGCAGCGTGATTCACGGCGACCTCTGCTTCTCGAACATTCTCTACGACCTGCGATCGCGCATCTGCAAGCTGATCGACCCGCGCGGCTCGTTCGGCCACACCGGCATCACCGGCGACATTCGCTACGACGTCGCGAAGCTCTACCACTCGGCCTACGGCCGCTACGACTTCCTCACGAACGACCTCTTCGCAGTGAAGGCCGAGGGGCTTTCGCTGCAGCTCGAGCTGCGCACGCGCCCCGATCACGAGCGCATTCGCGCGCGGTTCGAGAAGGTCTTCTTCAAGCCCGAGGGGCCCTTCGACCGCCGAGAGGTGCTGCTCATGACGGGGCTCTTGTTCGCCAGCATGCTGCCGCTGCACGAAGATGCGCCGCGCCGGCAGCTGGCGATGTACGCGACCGCGCTCCAGCTGCTCGACGAGGTCTTCGCGCGATGAACCTGGTGATGCCGATGGCGGGCCGGGGCAGTCGCTTCGCGAGGTCGGCTATCGGGTGCCGGGAAGCCGATGATCGAGGTGCTCGGCAAGCCGACGTACGCCTGGGCGACCGACAGCCTGCCGCTCGGGCTCGCGCGACGCGTGATCTTCATCTGCCTGCGAGAGCACCTCGGTTCGTTCGGCCTCGAAGAAGACATTCGGCGGCAGTACGCGCACCTCGACCCGGTCATCGTGCCGCTCGACAAGGTGACTCAAGGGCAGGCGTGCACCGTGCTCGAGGCGCGGGAGTACATCGACCGCGACGAGCCGCTCATCATCTACAACGCCGACACCCACTGCCGAACGAACCTCGAGCGCATTTGCCGGCCGACTTGCCGGGGTGCGCGGGCGTCATCGGCGTGTTCGACGCGCCCGGCGAAAAGTGGAGCTTCGCGCGCACCGACGTCGACGGCCGGGTGGTCGAGGTCGCCGAGAAGGTGCGCATCTCGGACCACGCCTGCACCGGGCTCTACCATTTCACGTCGGGGGCCGAGTTCGTCGCCGAGGCCGATGCGATGATCGCGGCGAACCAACGGGTGAAGAACGAGTTCTACGTGGCGCCGGTCTACGACCGGATGATCAAGCGCGGCGCCGAGATACGGCTCGATGTCGCGCCCGAGGTCTGGGTGTTGGGTACTCCGGAAGATCTCGACGACTTCCACCGCCGCTACCCTGGTGCGAATCGGTGACATCGAACGGGCAACTGCCGAGCCGCGTGCTGCACCTGATGAATGGAGCAGGAGGTGGGGCGGCGCTGAGCACGGTGAGCCTGATGCGCGCGCTCGCCGAGCGGGCGTCACGGCATG
>JADJNS010000034.1 GCA_016714225.1 Archangiaceae bacterium | reverse complement strand
ACTGCGCCGACGGCCTCTACTGCCCCAACCACTCCTCCCGCTGCACCGCGTTGCCCGCCGACGGCGGCGACTGCTCGTTCATGGGCAGCAACTACGAGTGTGCGCCCGGGTGGGCCTGCAGTCAGTACCCTGACTACCGCTGCACCCCCCGCCTCGATGACGGAGCTGCCTGCAATGGCTACGATGAGCTCTGCCTGTCGAATGAATGCCAGTACGGCATGCTCCCGGATTCTGGCTACGGCTACCGGTGCGTGCGGTGCTCGCAGATGGCCGACGGCGGGCGATGAAGGCAGCGCAGTGAGAGTCTCGGTAGTCATCGCTTTGCTCGGCGCCGGGTGCATGGGCGCTCCCCACGGCGTTGGCGTGGGCGGAGGCGGCGAGGGCGGCGGCGGCGATGGCACCGGCGGTGGCTCGTCTTCTGGCGGCGGTGGCGGCGGTTTCATGCGCGACGGCGGCCTCCCCTTGGGCGACGCCTGCACCGTGCTCGATGCGAAGCGCTGCGACTACCTCGCCCGCTGCGGGTTGATCGACGACTCCGCCGACGGCCGCCGCGACTGCCTCGCCTGGCTCACCGAGACCTGGTGCGGCCCCATGCGCTGGCCCGCCCACGTCGCCGCCGGCGCCCTGGTCTACGACTCCCGCGCCGGGCAGGAGTGCGCCGACGCCTGGGCCGCCCGCGCCTGCGAGGACTACGAGTCGCTCCCCGTCGCCTGCAATCGCCTCACTGCGCCCAACGTGCCTCCCCAGCGCAGCGGCTGCTTCGACAACTACCTCGAGTGCGTCGAGAGCCTGGTCTGCCGCGGCGCCGCCTGCCCCCGCACCTGCCTCCCCCTCGGCATGGCCGGAGACGTCTGCCTCTCCGACTCCGACTGCCGCGCGCTGCTCTACTGCAAGCGCGGCGCGCCGGTCTCCACCTGCACCAACTTGGGCAGCGTCAACGCCGTCTGCTCGAAAGACGACCCGTGCACCCCCGGCCTCTCGTGCGCCGGCGGGCGCTGCATTCAGCCTCCTCCCATCGGTCAACCGTGCGCGGCGAGCGGAGTCTGCGATGTCAGCGCGTGGTGCTCTCCCGCCGACGGCGGCGTCTGCGCGCTTCGCGAGACCTCGGGTTCGAGCTGCTCCGATGACGCGCAGTGCGCCTCGGGGTTCATCTGCCAGCTCGGCTCGTGCCAGCCGCGCGTGCTCGCGCTCGTCGGCACCGACTGCAGCGACAAGCAGACCTGCCCCGGCGGCACGCTGTGCATCAACGCCACCGCCACCACGCTCGGCCTGTGCGGCAGCCCGCTCGACGCCGGTGTCGCCTGCATCGCGAGCGACGACTGCAAGAAGCACCTCTCGTGTCCGCCCGCTGATGCGGGCGCGTCGTGCGCCCAGCGCCGCGACAACCACGAGCGCTGCGTCGTCGACCGCGACTGCCAGCTGCTCTCGCGCTGCAAGGGCGGGGTGTGCGTGCGGCTGCCGCCCATCGGCGAGTCGTGCCTCGAGTCGCGCGCCTGCGCCGCCGGGCCTTGCGCTGCCCAGTACGACGGCGGGTTCCTCTGCGTCGAGAAGTACGGTGCGCAGGTGCGGTGCGGGTCAGACAGCGACTGCGCTTCGAATCGCTGCGTGAACGCGGTGTGTCTGGCAGCCTGCGCTCCGTGACGTTGCTCGCCGAGGTGCGCAAGCGGCTGGCGGATATCGCCGATGCAGAGCGCGCGGTTCAGCAGCAGGCGTACATGAAGTCGGCCATGCCGTACCACGGTGTGGCCGCGGTGCCGGCGCGCGCCGTCTTTCGCGAGGTGTTCGCAGGGTACGCGCCCGCTTCGGCCGCCGCCTGGCGCAAGGACGTGCTCGCGGTGTGGAACGGCGCCCGGTTTCGGGAAGAGCGGTACGCGGCCATCGCGCTCTGCCAGCACCGCGCGGCGCGCGGGTTTCAGCGGTTCGCGGTGCTGCCCCTGTACCGCGAGCTCATCGTCAGCGGGGCGTGGTGGGACCTGGTCGACGAGCTCGCGGGCAACCAGCTGCCGCTGCTGCTCGTCGCCGACCGCGTGCCGATGTCGAAGGCCATGCGGGCCTGGGCGCGCGGAGACGACCTGTGGCTGCGCCGCTCGAGCATCATCTGCCAGCTCAAGCTCAACGACGTGATGGACCTGGAGCTGCTCTACGACTGCATCGAGCCTTCGATGGACTCGAAGGAGTTCTTTCTGCGGAAGGCCATCGGCTGGGCGCTGAGGCAGTACGCGCGCAGAGACCCGGCCGAGGTCGCGCGCTACGTGAAGAAGAACGCCGCGCGGCTCTCAGGGCTGAGCAAGCGCGAGGCGCTGAAGCACATCGGGTAGCCGGACGGGGCGGGAGCCGAGCAGGGTGGACGCCGAGAAGGGTGGACGCCGAGCAGGGTGAGCCCGTCGAACCCTGCTGTCGCTCGCCGAAGGCTCAGGCGCAGATACTCCATCGTATGCGGCGGGCGCTGTGCTGCTTGATGCCTGGAGTATGCGGTGCTGCGCGTTCCAGTGGTGATGGCACCCATTCGACTGCGCCGCTTCGCGGCTCCGCTCAGGGTGCGCGGCTACTTCCTTCACGAGACCCGGCTACCCCTTTTCGCCCCATCGTCGTCTTCGCCCAGGTGGCGCAGCTCGTTCGCCGCGTTGGCGAGCGCGAGCACGAGCGCGACGGTGAGGAGGATGACGGGCAGCATGGCGCCGCCTCTGTTGCGCTTCACGCCCCGTTCCTGACGCGGTGCGTTCTTCAGTTCAGCGGTTCATCGAGAATCGGCCGCGACTTCGCGTCGGGCAGGTCCCAGTGCCACCACTCCATCTGGTTCTTGGTGAACCCCGCCGCCTGCATCGCCGCCTTCAGCACCTCGCGGTGCTCGCGCGACTCGGCCGTGCCGCCCGCATACCCGTGGTGCGCCGCCCCGGTGAACGTGTCGAACGGCGTCGGCATCTCGACCTCGCCACCGTCGGCCGTCGCCAGGGTCAGGTCGACCGCTCCGCCGCGGTTGTGGTTGCTGCCCGCCTTCGGCTCGGCCACGTACCCCGGCTTGGGAAAAATCTTCCACATCTCGAACTGCACCGCGTGCGGCCGGTAGCAGTCCCACACCTTCAGGCGGTACCCCTTCTCGCGCAGCTGCTTCGCCGCCGCCTCGAGCCGCTTCGCCGACTCTTCCAGCAGCAGGCACTTCGCGTCGTCCGGGTACACCTGCTTGTGCAGGAAGTTGTCCGCCGTCGCGTAGCGCAGGTCGACCACCAGGTCGGTCACCACGCTCTTCGCCTCGACCAGCTTCGGCTTCGACTTCGCCTTCGGCTCGGCCGACAGCAGCAGCGCCAGCGCGAGCACCACCCTCACGTCGCGTACCTCGTCGGGTCCTTCACTCCCGCTTCTTCGAAGCCTTTGCGCCGCAGCACGCAGCTGTCGCAACGGCCGCACGCTGCCCCGTTCACCGGGTCGTAGCAGCTGTGCGTCTGCGCGTAGTCGACGCCGTGCTTCAGGCCGAGGCGAATGATTTCGGCCTTGCTCAGCCCCGAGAGCGGCGCGTGCACCTTCAGCTTCGCGCCCTGCACCCCCGCCTTCGTCCCCAGCTGCGCCGTCTTCTCGAACGACCGAATGAACTCGGGCCGGCAATCGGGGTAGCCGCTGTAGTCGACCGCGTTCACGCCGATGAAGACGTCGGTCGCGCCAATCACTTCACACAGCCCGATGGCGAGCCCCAGGAACACGGTGTTGCGGGCCGGCACGTAGGTCACCGGTATGCCCGTCGAGCCGATCTTCTTGCTCGAGCGGTTCTTCGGCACCGCGATGTCGGCGGTGAGCGCCGACCCGCCGATGGCGCGCAGGTCGAGCTTCACCACCCGCACGTCGCGCACCTTCATCGAGCGCGCCACGTTCTCGGCCCGCTGCAGCTCGACGCGGTGCCGCTGCCCATAGTCGATGCACAGGCAGGTGGGGTCGAACTTCGCCCGGGCGATGGCCAGGCAGGTGGCCGAGTCGAGACCTCCGCTCAGCAGCACCACCGCCTTCTTCTTCTTCTTCACCGTCTGTCTCCTGAGATGTCGTACGCGAGCGAACAGTCGTTGCAGGCCGTGGTGCAGCCGCCGTCGAGCCCGAACAGCTGCTCGGGCAGCACCGGCGGGTCGAGCGTCACGTGCTCGGTGAGCTGGCCGCAGGCGCGCAGCGCATCGAACCCGCTCTCGGTGGTGCCCGGCCGGGTGATGCCCGCGTCGGGGTCGAAGGGCGGGGTGATGCTGCAGCCCATCACCGCGTCGCTCTGCGACTTCGAGACGATGGTGGTGGTGATGTTCTCGGTCATGGTGACGATGCCGCGCCCGCCGTCGGCGTTCGGGCACGCGCTGCAGTCGGCGAAGTTCCGCTGCGCGCCGTACTGCGCGGTGATGACCTGCCCGTCGAAGGTCGCCTCGTGCGGCACCGCCCCGATGGTCACCCACGCGGTCGTGCCCGGGTCTTTGTTGCGCGAGAAGTAGGCCTCGAACGAAAACCCCGCATCGGGAATCTCGCGAAAGGGGCAGCGCGTCTGGCCGCTCGGCACCGGCGCCTCGGTCGCCCCGAACACGTATTTCCCCATCTGCTCGTCGCCCGGTGGGGTCACCGTCTGCGGGCACGCCGCGCACACGAGCCACAGCAGCGCTGATCGAGTCCTCACGCGCGGGGCTTCTAGCCCGCGTCAAAGGGCCTGACAAAGGCATCCGCGCTCCACTTCGGAGTGTCGATGTCTCGGGCAGATGACGGAGTTGAAGGGGTGCAACCGCAACAGTTGCGGTCGGTTGAGTCGCGGCCCGGGGGATGCACAGGGCCCTGCTCCGGAGGTCGCCATGTTCCGACTCTTGGCAGTGATTGCATCCCTGACCGCGGCAGGTGCTTGGGCAGACAAGCCGCACATCTCGATCGTCGACTTCAAGGGCCCGAAGGCGGCAGCGGTGAAGAAGCAGCTCTCGGCGAAGCTGTGCAAGACCTTCAAGTGCGTGAAGCCCGGCGACGGCGAAGACGTGGCCGTCAGCGCGATCGTCACCGGCGCCGTCGACAAGAAGGGCGCTGTCAGCGTGGCGGTCTACTTCGACGAAGAGCAGCAGCCCATCACCCGCGAGATGAAGCTCAAGGCGGGCAAGGTGCCGGCGCCGGCGTTCAAGTCGGTCACCAGCGCAGTGAAAGAGGCGATCGCCTCGGGCACCGCTCCGGAAGACGCCGCCTCGGTGGCCCTCGCGGGCAGCCCGTAAGGCTCCCCGTTATCGATTCGGCATGAAGAAGATTCTGGTCGCGGTCGACGGGTCGACCGCTTCGATTCATGCCGCCAAGAAGGCGCTCGAGCTCGCCTCGGCCCTCGGGGGCAGGGTCACGCTGGCCCATGTGACTCCCCCCACGATTCTCCCCGGTGACGTGCCCATCGCGCCCATCTCCGACCTCAGGGAGTCAGAGCTCGCCCGCGGCGCTGCCACGCTCGCCGACGTTCAGAAGCAGCTCGGCGCGGTGCAGTGCGAGACCAGGAACCTGCTCGGGCCGCCGGCCGAGGTGATGAGCGACCTCGCGGTGAGCGACGGGTTCGACCTCGTCGTCGTCGGCAACAAGGGCAAGAACGCGGTGACGCGCGTGCTGCTCGGCTCGGTCGCCGACCGCCTCGTGCACATCTGTTTGAAGCCCGTGCTCGTGGTGCGGTGACGTCGCCGGTCAGGGTGAGCTCGTCGAACCCTGCTGTCGCTCGCCGAAGGCTGAGCAGCACATACTCCATCGTATGGGTGCGCACGCTGTGCTGCTTGGTGCCGGGAGTATGCGGCGCTTCGCGTTCCTGCTGGGACGGCACCCATTCGACTTCGGCCTTCGGCCTCAGCTCAGGGTGACCGCTCTCGTCGTCACAACCAGCTTCTCACCTGGTACGCGAGCCAGCTCAGCAGGCGGTCGAACAGTGACCGCTCGTCGAGCCTCTCGCGGGTGATGGCGGTGCACTGGTAGAGGTCCTGGGTGAAGAGGCGCTCCATCGCGGTGCCGAAGCGCTCGTCTTCGATGACGGCGTTCACCTCGAGGTTCTGCCGCAGCGAGAGGTTGTCGAGGTTCGCGCTGCCCACCGTGCTCCACGCGCCGTCGACCACCGCCGTCTTGGCGTGCAGCACGCGGCCCTGCCACTCGTAGACCTTCACTCCCGAGCGCAGCAGCTTGGCGTACAGCCCGCGGGTGGCGAGCAGCACCAGCGGCACGTCGGTGGTGCCGGCGAGAATCAGCGTCACCTCGACCCCGCGCCGCGCCGCGCGCATCAGCCCCCGCAGCACCCGCGCCGGCGGCATGAAGTACGAGTTCGTCACGTGAATGCGGCGCTTCGCCGCGTTGAACGCCGCCACGTACGCCACCCGAATGTCTTTGCGGTCTTTGCGAAACTCGTTGCCGATGATGCGCACCCGCCGATCGGGCGGAGTCTCGGGGTGCACGTACCGCTGCTCGTCGAGCCGTGGGCCTTTGTGCTTGCGCCAGGTGATGAGGAACATGCGCTCGAGCTGCACCGCCGCCGGGCCCTCGATGCGCACGTGGGTGTCGCGCCAGCCGCGGCCGCCGTCTTCGACCGCGGCGTAGTCGCTCGAGAGGTTGAGGCCGCCGGTGAACCCGATGCGCCCGTCGATGATCATCGCCTTGCGGTGGTTGCGCCGCTTCAGGCGCCCCAGCAGCCGGCCGAGCGGGCCGAGCAGCTTCACCGGCTGGAAGTTCACCACCCGCACGCCCGCCAGCCGCAGCCGCGTCACGTACGCGTCGCTCACGCCCGCGCCCCAGCCGTCGTACATCAGGTTCACTTCCACGCCGGCGTACGCGCGCTCGATGAGCACGCTCGCCAGCGCGTCGCCCACGCGGTCGTCGCGCAAGATGTACGTCTCGATGCAGAGCGTCGACTGCGCGGCGCGCAGCGCCTCGAGCATCGCGGGAAAGGTCTGATACCCGTCTTTGAGCAGCGCCACCCGGTTGCTCCCCACCTCGACCTCGGCGAACGGCGAACGATCGAGCGCTGCCGTCGGTGTCATCGGGAGGGGTGGTTTGCGGACCTTACACGGGTCTGTTTGACCCCGGGAGGTAACCGACGACTGCACCCGGCCGCTACAACCCCGCGTCGATTCTGGGCCCCCCTGCGGGCACGCGGGTTGCGAATGTGTGCCCTCATGCTTCATCAGAACCGGCTGAGCGAAGAGTTCGTCGTTCATGAGCTTCACGCCGACGACGACGGCGAGCCGCTCACCGAGCAGCAGCTGTGGGAGGCGCTCACCCGCACCTTTCAGAGCCCGCGCTACCAGCCGCCGATGCTGCCCGAGGTGGCCACCGACCTGCTCGCCATGGCCGGCCGCGCCGACGTCGAGGTCGCGCAGCTGGTGAAGCTGCTCGAGAAAGACGCGCTGCTCGCCGGGCGCGTGCTCAAGCTCTGCAACTCGCCGCTCTACGGCAACGCCGAGCCGGTGCGCAGCCTGAAGGCCGCGGTGGTGCGCATGGGGCTCGCCGAGCTGCGCGACGTGGTGATGGAGGCCTCGCTCAGCTTCCGCGTGTTCAAGACCACCGGCTACAGCGAGGCCGTCGACCGCGTGCGCCTGCACTCGACCGCCGTGGCGCACCTCGCGCGCACCATCACCCGCTTCACTTCGTTCGAGGCCGAGTACGCGTTTCTGTGCGGCCTCTTGCACGACGTCGGGTACTCGGCGGCGCTGGTCGCCCTCGGCGATGCCCCCAAGGGAGCGAAGCTGCGCCCGGTCGTCGACCTGTGGCCCGCGCTCGCCGGGCTGCACGAGACCGTCTCGGGCTCGGTCGCCACGCTGTGGAAGCTGCCCGCCGAGGTCGGCATGGTGCTGCGGCTGCACCACACGCTGAAGGTCGGCGACGTGGTGCACCCGGTCGCCGCCATCGTCTCGCTCGCCGAGGCCATCGCCATCGAGCACGGCTTTGGGCTGGTGCCCAAGCCGAAGAAGGTCGGCGGTAACGAGGTGGCTTCGCTGCTGTTCGGGCCGCACCGCATCGATGAGCCTGCGTTCTCGAGCGTGCTCACCGCCAAGGCCGCGCTCGGGCTCGACAAGGAGCAGTTCGAGCGCGTGCAGGCCGCGTGCGTGAAGTGCTTGGAGCAGATGAGCGTCGCCTGAACCGCGCACCCTGAGCGAAGGGCCGCATACTTCGGGCTTCAAGCAGCAGGGCGCGCGCTCACTACGAGGGAGTATCTGCCCTTCAGCCTTCGGCGAGCGATGGCACCCATTCGACTTCGCGCTTCGCGCTCCGCTCAGGGTGCACGGTTTCGCCTCGCGGTTTCGCCTCGCGGGGTGGGGCGTTCTGTCGCGGCGCTTCGAGCGCTCTTCACCAGCCTTCGCGCACTTGGGTCGTGGCACAGCGCTCGCTCTAGGGCTCACTCATGACCGCTGCTTTGAAGTTTGTCGAAGAGCCGGCCGAGAACGTCGAGCGCGCGCCCCTCACGGTGGTGGTCGCGGCTGCCGACGCTGACCGTCGCCAGACCATCTGCCGCATGCTCGGCGCGTCGGGTTACGAGGCGGTGCCACTGGCCACGGGCTCCGAGCTGCTGCACTACCTGTACAACGCGTTGCCCTCGCGCACGCGGCCCGACCTGGTCATCTGCGACGCCGAGCTCGAGGGCATCGACGGGGCCCAGGTCTGCCTCATCTCGCGCTCCCAAGACGCGCTGCTGCCCTTCATCGTGCTGGCCCGGCCGGGCATCGCCGGTGATTTCGATTCGATGGAATTGGCCGATGAGGCGCGTGTTGTCCCTGCAGAGGTGGATCTCGACGAGCTCAAGGGCTCGGTCATCGAGCTGGCCGGAGACCCCCTCACATAGCTTTTGGCGGCCACAGTCAGGCCGCGGGCCACGGTAGTGGCCACTGCGAGCAGGAATCTGGGTGGGCGCATGCCAGATTCCAGCTCGCAGCTTTTTTTTTGCGGGTCAGTTCTTCGACAGCACGGGCGGCAGCGGAGGCAGCGTGGGCTTCGATGGCGCGGGCGTCGGCGCGCTCGCGGCCGGGCTGAGCGGCTGCATCGCCTCGGCGTTCTTCGGCAGCACCACGATGAACGCCGAGCCCTTGCCCAGCTCGCTCTTCACCGACACCTTGCCGTCGTGCAACGCCACCAGCTGCTGCACTATCCACAGCCCGAGGCCGAAGCCGTCGGCGTCAGACCGCCGCCCGCGGAAGAAGCGGTGAAACAGCAGGTCCTGGTCTTCTTGCGAGATGCCCGGGCCGCCGTCGCGCACGGTGAGCGTGGCCTGGCCCTCGTCGGCGGTCACCGTCACCACCACCGGCTTGCCGTTGCCGTACTTCACCGCGTTGGTGACCAGGTTGGTGGCCACCTGCTCGAGGCGGTTCTTGTCCCAGAAGCCCACCGCGGGGCCGGTGGTGCTGAACTTCGAGGTCGACGCCCAGCTCGCGGCGCTCGTGTTGAATGCGCTCGACCACGCTGCCCGCCACCTCGGAGATGTCGACCGGCTGCCGCTCGAGCACCACCCGCCCTTCACGCATGCGCGAGATGTCGAGCAGGTAGTCCGACAGCTTGTTGAGCCGCGCCATGCCCGCCTCGACGTCGCCCAGCCGCGCCTGCAGGTCGGTCGGCTGCAGCGGGCCGGTCGCCTTCATCACCCACCGCTTGAGCGCGTGCATCTGCAGCCCCATCGAGGTGAGCGGGGTGCGCAGCTCGTGCAGCGCCACGGCGAAGAACTCTTCGCGGGTGCGCGCCAGCTCGCGCTCGTGCGCGACCGCCTGGGCGTCGCGCAGCTCGCGCGCCTGCTTCTCGATCAGCGACGTCTTGCGCGCCAGCTCGACGAACACGCTCACCTTCGAGCGCAGCACCTCGGGCTCGAACGGCTTCACCAGGTAGTCGACCGCGCCCATCGAGTAGGCGCGCAGCCGCGGCAGCGCGCCGTCAGACAGCGCGGTGAGAAAGATGATCGGCGTCTGCGACGAGCGCTCGCGCTCGCGAATCAGCCGCGCGGTCTCGAAGCCGTCGAGCCCCGGCATCACCACGTCGAGCAGAATGAGCGCGTAGTCGTGGTCGAGCAGGTGGCGCAGCGCCTCGCGCCCCGACTGCGCGCGGTGCAGCCGCTGACCCAGCGGCTCGAGCGTGGCCTCGAGCGACAACAGGCCGGCCGACTGGTCATCGACCAGAAGAATGTCGACCTGCTCGTCGTCGCCCGCCGCGGTCATCGCGCCTCTGGCCTCACTTCGGCGGCGTCAGCCCGCGGCGTGGGGGGCCTGGGCTGCTCGAGCCAGACCCGCAACATCGCGAGCAGCTTCTCGACGTCGACCGGCTTGGCGATGTAGTCGCTGGCGCCCGAGGCCAGGCACTTCTCGCGGTCGCCCTTCATCGCCTTGGCGGTGAGCGCGATGATGGGCAGCCGGGTGAACTGGGGCATGGCGCGAATCGCCCGCACCGCCTGGTAGCCGTCCATCTCGGGCATCATCACGTCCATCAAGACCACGTCGACGTCGGGCTGGCGCTTGAGCATCGAGATACCCGATTGCCCGCTCTCGGCGAAGTACATCTTGAGCCCGTGCCGCTCGAGAATCGCGGTGAGCGCGAAGATGTTGCGCACGTCGTCGTCGACCGCCAGCACGGTGCGCCCGGCCAGCCGCGGGTTCTTCTCGCGGGCCCGGCCCAGCGCCTGGCGCTGCGTCTCGCTCAAGCCGCGCGCCGAGCGCCGCGCCGCGATGCAGGTCTCTTCCAACAGCCGCTCGGTGCTGCGCGCGAGCTTCAGCACGTGGCCGTCGGCCAGCGCGAGCAGCGGAGCGGTCTCGTTCGAGCGGGGCTCTTGCTCGCACCAGGCCACCACCGGGCAGGGCGGGGCGCCCAGCTCGACGCGCGACTTCTGCAGCCGCGCCAGGGCCTGCTCCGAGAGCGCGCCGCTGCGCAGCACCATCGCCTGGAAGGTGTCGGCGCCCATCGCGCGCACCGCCTCGTCGACGCTGGCGCTGGCGGTGAGCCGCACGCCGTCGCCGCCGAGCAGCTCGATGAGCTGCTGCCGCACGCCGGGGTCGGGCTCGACCACCAGCACGCCGGGCGGCTTGACGTGGGTCAGCCCCTCGAGCGTCGAGAGCATCACCCCGCTGGCGATGTTGGGAGACATCGACCAGTGCTGCGCGGCGCCGTGGTCGAGCGCGCGGAAGCGCTCGACCGGCGTGCCGAGGGTGACCACCGGCACGTGCAGGGTCTCGGCGCCGTGGGCGATGCGCTCGAGGGTGAGCCAGCCGGCCTGGTCTTTCGCCGAGAGGTCGACCACCACCGCGGTGGGGTTGAGCTCGCGGGCGGCCTTCACCGCCGCGTCGCCGCTCGCAGGCTGGTACAGCTTGAGGCCCAGCTCGGTCGCGGTGGCGGCGAGCTGCTGGCGCCACTCGAGGCGGTCGGTGACGACCACCAGCACCCGGTCGCCCACCACGATGTTGCCCCGGTCGTCGTCGGCTTCGTCGGTGCGCAGCGCGACCGGCGGTGAGGCGTTGGGCGGCGGCAGCCCCGCAGGCTTGGCGATGGGCGCCGAGGGGCGCGGCTGCGCGGCGTGACCCGAGGGCCACACCACCGCCGCCGGCACTTCGCGCTGGGGCCGGTTCTGCGCGGCGTACTCGACCGGCAGGTAGAGGGTGAAGATGCTGCCGCGACCGGGCTCGCTCTGCAGGCGAATCTCACCGCCCAGCAGCTTGGCGATGTCGCGGCTGATGGAGAGACCCAGGCCCGTGCCGCCGTACTTGCGGCTGGTGGTGCCGTCGGCCTGCTGAAAGGCCTCGAAGATGATCTCGTGCTTGTCGCGGGGAATGCCGATGCCGGTGTCGCTCACCGCAAACGCGATGACGCCGCTGGCGGTGCTCAAGACCGGGTGCTGCGGCGAGAAGCCGCCCTTGGCGAGCGACAGGTGCAGGGTGACCCGCCCGCTCTCGGTGAACTTGAACGCGTTCGAGAGCAGGTTGCGCAGCACCTGCTGCAGCCGCTTGCCGTCGGTCTCGAGCGCCTCGGGCAGGTCTTCAGAGGCCTCGATGGCGAACTCGAGCCGCTTGCCCGCCGCCACCTGGCGGAAGGTGCGCTCGGTGAAGCGCTCGAGCTCTTTGAAGCGCACCGGGGCGGTGCTGATGGCCATGGTGCCCGACTCGATCTTCGACAGGTCGAGAATGTCGTTGATGAGCTCCATCAGGTCGGCGCCGCTGGCGTGAATGGTGCGGGCGTACTCGACCTGCCGCGACGAGAGGTTGCCGTCGGTGTTCTCGCTGAGCGACTGGGCGAGCAGCAGCAGCGAGTTGAGCGGGGTGCGCAGCTCGTGCGACATGTTGGCGAGGAACTCGCTCTTGTACTTCGAGGTGAGCGCGAGCTGCTCGGCCTTCTCTTCGAGCGCGCGGCGGGCGAGCTCGACCTCTTCGTTGGTGCGCTCGACCTCGTCTTTCTGCTCCGAGAGCAGCTGCGCCTTCTCTTGCAGCTCTTCGTTGGTCGAGCGCAGCACCTCGGCGAGGGTCTGCGACTGCTTGAGCAGGCTCTCGGTGCGCATGTTGGCCTGAATGGTGTTCAGCACCACGCCGATGCTCTCGGTGACCTGCTTCAAGAAGTTGAGGTGCACCTCGCTGAAGGGAAACACCGAGGCCATCTCGACGACGGCCTTGATGTCGCCCTCGAACAGCACCGGCAGCACCACGATGTTGGTGGCGGGCAGCTCGCCCAGCGCCGAGCCGATGCGCACGTACTCGCGCGGGGTGCCGAGCAGAATGATGGGCTCTTTGTCGATGGCGCACTGGCCCACCAGGCCCTCGCCGAAGCGCAGGGTCTCGGTGAAGCCTTCGCGCTGCAAGAGCGCGTAGCCGGCGAGCAGCCGCAGCACGTCGACGCCGTCTTCGCGGGTCTCGGCGCCGAAGAACGCGGCGTGCTGCGCGCCCACCAGCGGCGCGAGCTCAGAGAGAATGACGCGCGACACCGTCTGCAGGTCGCGCTGGCCCTGCAGCACGCGCGCGATGCGGGTGAGGTTGGTCTTCAGCCAGTCCTGCTCGGTGTTCTTCTGGGTGGTCTCCTTGAGGTTGCGAATCATCTCGTTGATGTTGTCTTTGAGGGCGGCGACCTCGCCCTGGGCATCGACCGAGATGGAGCGGGTCAGGTCGCCCTTGGCCACCGCGGTGGCCACCGTGGCGATGGCGCGCACCTGGGTGGTGAGGTTCGCCGCCAGCAGGTTCACGTTGCCGGTGAGGTCTTTCCACGAGCCGGCGGTGCCGGGCACGCGGGCCTGGCCGCCGAGCTTGCCCTCGATGCCGACCTCGCGGGCGACGCTCGAGACCTGGTCGGCGAACAGCGCCAGGGTCTCGGTCATGTTGTTGATGGTGTCGGCGAGCAGGGCGATTTCACCCTGGGCCGAGACCACCAGCTTGCGCTTCAGGTCGCCGTTGGCGACGTGGGTGACGACCTTGGCGATCTCCCGCACCTGGGTGGTGAGGTTGGTCGCCATGTAGTTGACGTTGTCGGTGAGGTCCTTCCACGTGCCGGCGACACCGCGCACGACGGCCTGGCCGCCGAGCTTGCCCTCGGTGCCGACCTCGCGGGCGACGCGGGTGACCTCTGAGGCGAACGAGCTGAGCTGGTCGACCATGGTGTTGATGGTGTTCTTGAGCTCGAGAATCTCGCCGCGCGCGTCGACCTGAATCTTCTTGCTGAGGTCACCGCGCTGCACCGCGGTGGTGACCTCGGCGATGGCGCGCACCTGCACGGTGAGGTTGGTGGCCATCGAGTTGACGTTGTCGGTCAGGTCTTTCCACGTGCCGCCGACGCCCTTGACCACCGCCTGGCCGCCGAGCTTGCCGTCGGTGCCGACCTCGCGGCCGACGCGGGTGACCTCGGCGGCGAACGAGCGCAGCTGGTCGACCATGGTGTTGATGGTCTGCTTGAGCTCGAGAATCTCGCCGCGCGCGTCGACGGTGATCTTCTTCGAGAGGTCACCCTGCGCGACCGCGGTGGTGACCTCGGCGATGTTGCGAACCTGGCTGGTGAGGTTCGAGGCCATCGAGTTGACGTTCTCGGTGAGGTTCTTCCACGTGCCGCCGACCTCGCGCACGTGGGCCTGGCCGCCGAGCTTGCCCTCGGTGCCGACCTCGCGGGCGACGCGGGTGACCTCAGAGGCGAACGACTGCAGCTGCTCGACCATGGTGTTGAAGGTGCGCTTGAGCTCGAGAATCTCGCCGCGCGCGTCGACGGTCATCTTCTTCGACAGGTCACCGGTCGCCACCGCGGTGGTCACCTCGGCGATGTTGCGCACCTGGGTGGTGAGGTTGGTGGCCATCGAGTTGACGTTGTCGGTGAGGTCTTTCCACGTGCCGCCGACGCCCTGCACCTGGGCCTGGCCTCCGAGCTTGCCCTCGGTGCCGACCTCGCGGGCGACACGGGTCACCTCTGAAGCGAACGAGCTGAGCTGGTCGACCATGGTGTTGATCGTCGCCTTGAGCTCGAGCATCTCGCCGCGCACGTCGACGGTGATCTTCTTGGTGAGGTCGCCCCTCGCCACGGCGGTGGTGACCTCGGCGACGTTGCGCACCTGAGAGGTCAGGTTCGACGCCATCGAGTTGACGTTGTCGGTGAGGTCTTTCCACGTGCCGCCGACGTTGCGCACGGTGGCCTGACCGCCCAGGCGGCCCTCGGTGCCCACCTCGCGGGCCACGCGGGTCACCTCGCTCGCGAACGAGCTCAGCGTCTCGACCATGCCGTTGACCAGCTGGGTGGTGCGAAGGAACTCGCCCTTCAGCGGGCGGCCGTCGATGTCGGTGGTGGCGCGCTGAGAGAGGTCGCCGGCGGCGACGGCGCGAATGACGCGCCCCATCTCCTGGGTGGGCTGCACCAGGCCGTAGACCAGCGCGTTGATCGACTGCACGCTGCCGGCCCAGGCGCCCTGGGCTTGCGGCACCGCGGCGCGACGGCCGATGCGGCCCTCTTCGCCGACGGTGACCTGCATCTTCGAGAGCTCGGTGGCGAGGCGCTCGTTGAGCTCGACGATCTCGTTGAGCGTCTCGCAGACCCTGCCGAACGCTCCGGGGCGGTCGTGCGGCAGCCGCACCGAGAAGTCGCCCTTCTTCACCGAGGCGAGCACGCGCATCAACGCTCGCGCGTCGGCAGCAGAAATCTCGTCCGCCGCCGTGCGGATCTTGGGCTGCGACATGTGACACCGCCTTTCGCGGGGTTTAGACCTTGCGAGCGTCCTGAGGAGGAGTCAGCTCGGCCTCGGTGAAGCCGTAGCCGCGCAGCTTCTCCCAGAGGTTCTTACGGGAGATGCCCAGCATGTTGGCGGCCTCGCCGCGCTTGCCGCGCGCCTGCTGCACCACGCGCTTCAAGTACGCGCGCTCGAACTCGCGCATCGCCTCGGGCAGCGGGCGAATGCGCTTCTCACCGGCGGCCGCGTTGGGCTCGCCGACGATCTCGGGCGGCAGGTGCTGCACGTCGACTTCTCCACCCTCGGCCAGCACCACCGCGTGCTCGATGGCGTGCTGCAGCTCGCGCACGTTGCCGGGGAAGGGGTACTCGGCGAGCGCCGCCAGGGCGCGGCCAGAGATGGTGGGAATCTTGTCGCCGACCTGGAAGCGCTTGAGGAAGTGGTCGACCAGCAAGATGAGGTCTTCGCCGCGCTCGCGGAGCGGGGGAATGGTGAGCTCGAGCGCGTTGAGGCGGTAGAAGAGGTCTTCGCGGAACTTGCCCTCGGCCACCAGCGCCTTCAGGTTGCGGTGCGTCGCCGAGATGACGCGCACGTCGGTCGAGACGGTGGTGTTGGTGCCCAGCGGCTCGAACGCGCCTTCCTGCAGCACGCGCAAGAGCTTGCTCTGCGACGGCAGCTGCAGCTCGGGCACCTCGTCGAGGAACAGGGTGCCGGTGTCGGCAGCCTTGAAGCGGCCTTCGCGGCGCTTGACCGCGCCGGTGAACGCGCCGCGCTCGTGGCCGAAGAGCTCGGCCTCGATGAGCGTCTCGGGGAAGGCGCCGCAGTTGACGGCGACGAAGGCGTTCTTCGAGCGGCGGCTGCGCTCGTGGAGAATGCGCGCGACCAGCTCTTTGCCGGTGCCGCTCTCGCCGGTGATCAGCACCGAGGCGTTCGAGTCGGCGAACTTCTCGATGCGCTCGAAGAGGCGCACCACGGCAGGCGACTTGCCGATGAACTTGGTGAGGTGGGTGTCGGTGGCCCCGGCGGTGCCCGAGTTGGCGGCCTGCATCTGCTTGGCGAGCTCGCGCTCTTTGGCGATCTGCTGCAGGCGCTCGAGCAGCTTGTTGATGTCGAACGGCTTGGGCAGGTAGTCGAGCGCGCCCTCTTTCATCGCGGTCACCGCGTCGGGCACGGTGGCGTAGGCGGTCATCAGAATCACGTGCGTCGAGGGCAGCTCGGTGCGCGCGCGGCGGAAGACGGCGAACCCGTCCATCTTCTGCATGCGGACGTCGCAGATGACGACGTCGAACGCGTGGGCGGTCAGCGCGCTCATCGCGCTCACCCCGTCAGACGCGGTCGCCACCTGGTGCCCTTCCGAGCGGAGGACGCCGGCGAGGGGGAGGAGAATCGACGGTTCGTCGTCAACCACCAGGATGTCGAGCATGTGTAGGTCTCTTTCTTCCGTTACTTCAGGGTACTGCGGGAGGCGTGGGGTGAACTTGTATGTCGTGGGCTTGAAATTCCGCAACGTCACGTGGGGCAGTTACTCAGCGGTAACAGTCACCGAACGGTGATCACCAGGCGCGGGTGAGCGAGAAGACGGCGCTGCGAAGGGCGCTGTCGTCGGGCGACGATTCGAAGACGTAGGCGGCTCCGGCGCGCTCGGCGGCCATGAAGCTGCGCCAGTCGTCGGGGCGGGTGACGAGAATGAAGGGCGGCTTGGCGCCGTCTTCGAGCTGTTGCACCGAGATGAGGTCGTCGCTGATCACCACGTCGGGCAGCTTCGACTCGGCGGTGCGAAACGCCTTGCACCATGCGGCGAGCTCGATGCCCTCGTCGACCTCGAGGACGTTGAACCCGTCGGCGCGAAGGTGCCGTGCGAGGTTGCTGCGTTGACGGAGGTCAGTGCGCTTCAGAATCACGGTGGCGTCTTGAGGGTCCAGGGGAGTGCTCGGGGTGAATGGTGGGACGAACATGACTGCTACTCGCTTCGCTACGGGTGATGCAGAAGGTGATGAGGGCTGAGGTCCAAGGGGCGGTGAGGTTCACGAAACGGTGACGTCACCGAGGCAGATGTTCCCGAAGCGAAACCCCTGGGGGGTCCCCGCGTGTCGATGAGCGGACGCTGCCGCTCAACATCGGCGGGGACTTGCGCGCTTCGCGCGGGGGAGTGTTTCGAATCGGTGAACGCCACGGGCGCTCAGACGATCAAGTCACGTGCCAGTAGCGTCACCGCCCGCAGCAGTGTCAGCGCGGTAACACGTCGGCCGGCGGGCCTGTGCGAACCAGGCGACCTGACTCGAGCACGTGGATCAGGTTCGCGTGGGCCACGGTGGAGAGCCGGTGCGCGACCACCAGCACCGTTCTCCCCTCGACGAGGGCGCCCAGCGAGCGCTGCACCTCGGCCTGCGCGGTCTCGTCGAGCGACGAAGTGGGCTCGTCGAGCAGCAGCAGCGAGGGCTCGGTGAGCAGCGCGCGGGCGATGGCCAGCCGCTGGCGCTGGCCTCCCGACAGCCGCTGGCCCCGCTCACCGACCTCTTCGTCGAGACCATTCGGTAACGCCCGAACGAAATCGGCCGCATGGGCGCGCTCGAGCACCGACCACAGCGCCTCGTCGGTGGCGGTGGCGGCGCCGAGCTTGAGGTTCTCGCGCACGGTGCCCGAGAGCAGCAGCGGCTCCTGGCTGACCCAGGCGATGCGCCGGCGCAGCGAAGAGAGCGACCAGCTCGAGAGAGGTCTCCCGTTCCACCGTACGGTGCCCTGGGTCGGCCGCTGCAGCCCGAGAATGAGCGAGAGCACGCTCGACTTGCCGGCGCCCGAGGGGCCGATGAGCGCGGTGGTCTGGTGCGCCGGCACGGAGAGAGAGACCTCGCGCAGGGCCTCGCGGCCGTCGGGGTAGCGCAGCGAGACGGTGTCGAGCTCGAGGTGCTCGAGCGGCGGGGCCTCGTCGCCGGTCTCGTCGGCGATGGGGGTGTCGAGAATCTCGTACAGCCGGTCGGCGGAAGAGAGGCCGCGGGCGACCTCGCTGAAGGTGCCCGAGAGGCCCTTGAGCGGCTGGTACATCAAGAGCGCCGCGGCGAGAAACGAGAGCAGCGAGCCCGAGAGCTGAGGCTCATTCGCGACCGCGCGCGCGCCGGCGATGAGGCACAGCGCGATGGCGGCGATGCCCATCATCTCGAGGGTGGGGGTGAACGCGCCGCGCACGAACAGCGAGCGCTTCATCGCGTGCAGGTAGCGGCGCTGCTCGTCGTCGAAGGCCTGCAGCGCCTGCGGCTCGGCCCGATAGGCCTGCACCACGGGCAGGTTGTGCAGCTGCTCGGCGGTGAGGCGGGTGAGGTTCGAGAGCGAGCCCTGGGTCTGGGTGGCGATGCGCTTGAGGCTCTTCGCGAAGCGCGAGACGGGCACCGTCATCGCGGGGATGACCAGAAAGGCGAGCACCGCGAGGCGCCAGTCGGTGGTGGCGCAGACGGCGAGCAGCGCCAGCACGGTGAAGGTGTCTTTGAGGTAGGTGCTGAGGCTGGTGCTGACGGTGAGCTCGAGCGCGGCGACGTCGGCGGTGAAGCGGGTGAGCAGCTCTCCGCTGTGGCGCTGCTCGTGCCACGACGGCGGCAGGCCGAGCAGCTTCGCGTAGAGCTGGTGGCGGAAGTCGGCGAGCACCCGCTGCGCGATGCTCTGCATCAGGCCGCCGTGAACGAGCTGGGCCAGCGCCTTGAGCAGCGCGGTGGCGATGATGAGCAACGGCAGCCAGGTGAGGGTGAGCGTCTGCGCTTGCGGCGGGTGGGTGAGCAGCGACTCGAGCAGCGGCCCGAGCAGGCGGGCCCAGAGCGCCGCGGCGCTGGCGGCGACGAGCGAGGCCAGCACCGCGAGGCCGAGGCGCTGCCAGTGCGGGAGCACGCGGTAGAGCAGGCGGGTGAGGGTCGTGCGGTTGCGCAGGGCGGGGTCGACTTAGCGCAAAGGGTGCCGCGAGGGTCGAGACCGAGCAGGGTTCGACGGGCTCACCCTGCTCGATTTCTAGGCGGCATGGCGGCGGCGCGTGGCCACCAGCTGGGTCGCGGCGCGCTCGCCGCTGAGCATGGCGCCGTGCACGGTGCCGGCGTACCCCGGCTCGGTGGCCTCTCCGGCGAAGTAGAGGGTGTCGTCGATGGGGTCCGACAGGTGCGCCTGCTTCAGCGTGGCGCCGACCGGGGTCACCGCGTACGCGCCCTTCGCCCACGGGTCGCTGGCCCAGTCGCAGACCTCGGCGAAGGCGAGCCAGCGCTCGGGGTGCTTCACGTGCAGCACGCGCGACAGCGAGCGCAGCGCCAGCTCGACCGGGTCGCCCTCGAGGCGCTTGCTCGACCAGGCCATCAGGGTCTGCACCTCGAACGGAGCCAGCCGCCAGAAGGTGGGAAACGCGGCGCGCGGCGCGTGCAGAAACGCGAAGTCGCGCTTCGCCCACGGCACCTCGGGGCGAAACCCCAGCACCACCTTGGTGACGTTGCCCATCTGCAGCGCGCGCCACCGGGGGCGAATTCTCGGCACGAAGTCGAGGCGGTCGTAGAGCGGCACCGGCACGGTGATGACCACCGCGCGCGCGCCCTGGCCGTCGACGCTCACCGTGCCGGGGCTCCAGCGAATCTCGCGCACCGGCGTGCCCAGCCGCACGTCGAGCCCGCGCGCCAGCCGGTGCGGCACGGTGTCGTAGCCGGTCAGCACGCGGTGCAGGTCGTCGCCCACCTCGCTGCCGACGCGCGACATGTCGCCGATGGCGACCGCGCTGGCGCGATCGGGGTCGCAGACGAAGAAGCCCTGCGCATACGAGCGGGCCATGGTGCGGGTGACGCCGCGCGCGTGCCGGGCGATGAAGCGGGCGATGGGCTGGTCGGGGGCTTCGGGCTCAGCCATCAGCTCCATGGCCCGCTCGGTGATGCGCGAGCCGTCGATGAGGCGCCCGCGGCGCAGCAGCAGGTGCTTGCCGTCGGCGTCGCCGAGCTCGAGGCGCAGGCGCCTGAGCACCGGGTGCAGCCCGTGGCAGAACTCGGCGCCCAGCTCGACCGGCGGGTGGGCGGCGATGCGCAACGTGTGAATGCGGCCGCCGATTCGGTCGCGCGCCTCGAGCACGCGCACCTTCAGCCCCGCCTGGGTCAGCGCGCGCGCCGCCGTGAGCCCCGCGACTCCGGCTCCCACCACCATCACGTCCATGCCCGGTGAACCGGCGCCGCCTGCGGGTCTTCCACCGTTACCGGAAAAGGAGCGTGTTGCGAGGAGGTGGGAGCACGGTGATGAGAAGAGACGCGATGAACTCTCTGATTCTCATCTCGGGCGCGCCGTGGGCGACGACCCAGTTTCGTGATGCCGGCTTCGCCACCTTGAGCGTCGAGCCGACCGTGCAGCGGGTGTTGCAGGTGGCCGACCTGCTCGAGACGCACCCCGCGTTCTGCGACTACGTGGTCGGCTGCTTCGGCGCCGACGAAGGCGCGGCCGCGCTGCTCGACGCCGCGGCCCAGCGGCCGTGGGGCATCGGCGCGCTGGTGCTGCTCGATGCGCGGCGCGGCGACGTCGAGCACGTGCGCGTGCCCACCTTGTTCGAGCTGCGCCGCGAAGACCCCGCGGTGATGAAGCTGGCGCGGCGCGCGTACGCGAGGCTGCTCGAGCACTGCGAGCTGGCGGCTCCGAAAGACGACGCCGACGCGGTGAAGCTCGCCTGTGCCTGGTTCGGCCGCCACCTCGGCGCCGCGCAGGCCGAGCAGCTGGTGCCGAACCCGCCCGCCACCGCGCACTGAAGCCCCGGGGCAAATTGCCACTGCTTTGAAATCTCGCTGCGGTGCAGCGAGGCACACGCGATGCACCGCCTTCTTGTCGCCGAAATAGATCGGTTCGAGCACGAAGGAGCTTGAGATGAAGGCGTTCGCGTTGTTGCTGGGAGCGGCGGTGTCGCTCGGTTCGGTGTCGGCGTTCGCCGGCGACCCGAAGGAAGCGCAGATCGAGAAAGAGGTTCAGGGCGACCAGAAGCCGATGAAGGCGAAGAAGTACTGGAGCTCGCGCAGCACCGGCGCTGCTGACGAGGCCGCCCCGGCGTCGTCGGTGCTCACCAAGAAGCAGAAGGCCGAGGCCGACCTCGCCAAGAAGGCCGCGCGCCAGGGCCGCACCAACAAGGCCGTTCGCTAGAGAAGAGCTAGGGGCAGCGCAGCTGCAGCTGCGCGCTGTCTTCAGGCAGCGGCGGCTGGGTGAGGTTGCCGGGGTTCATCACCGAGACCCGCCCGGTCACGTGGGGCAGACCCATCGCGTGGCCGAGCTCGTGCGCCATCACGATGGCGACCTCGTCGGGCTTGCTCATGCCTGAGTTGATGATGACCTCGCCGGTCTCGGGCTCGTAGAGGCCGTGAAAGACCGCAGCCGCCAGCTGGAAGCGCAGCGCGATGGGCTCACCCTCGCCGTCGGCGCGCAGCTGGGTGAAGCCGAGCACGTTCCACAGCTCGCGCGCTTTCGAGGCGGCGTCGCGCTGCACCTCGGTGGCCTTGCTGGGGGCGGTGAAGACCAGCGGGCCGCACGGCTCGTGCACCACCTGGGCGGTGACAGCGGGTTGTGAGGGGCCGCAAGCGGCAGCGGCGAGCAGGGCGACGACGACGGCGTGTTTCAAGAGGCGCGCACTCTCTCATGGCGCCGGGCGCCATCGCCAGGGGACCCCCCGACCAGGCGATTGCCCCTCGGCGTTGCTGAGTTATATGGGGTGCGCCCCTATGGCATCGAAGCGTGACTACTACGAGGTCCTCGGCGTCGACCGCGGCGCTGATGAGGCCGCGCTGAAGTCCGCCTTCCGCAAGATTGCGCTGCAGCACCACCCCGACCGCAACCCGGGCAACGCGCAGGCCGAAGAGGTCTACAAAGAGGCGTCCGAGGCCTACACGGTGCTGTCGGACCCCGACAAGCGGGCCAAGTACGACCGCTTCGGGCACGCCGGCGGCTTCGAGGGCTTCGGCAGCGCCGGCTTCCAGGGCGTCAACCTCAACGACATCTTCGGCGAGATTTTCGGCGAGTTCTTCGGTGGGCGCGGCGGCCGCGGCATGGTGCGCAACCGCGGCGCCGACCTCCGCTACAACCTCGAGCTGAAGTTCGAAGAGGCGGCGTTCGGCAGCGAGGTGCAGGTGAAGCTGCCGCGCCCCAAGCGCTGCGACACCTGCGACGGCACCGGCAGCAAGTCGAAGCAGTCGCGCCAGTGCCCCACCTGCGGCGGCGCGGGCGAGGTGCGCTTCACCCAGGGCTTCTTCGCGGTCTCGCGCCCGTGCGGCCAGTGCGGCGGCAGCGGCCACGTGGTCACCGACCCGTGCAAAGACTGCCGCGGCCAGGGGCGCGTGGCGGGCGAGTCGACGCTGACGGTGAAGATACCGCCCGGGGTCGACACCGGTACGCGGGTGCGGCTGGCGGGAGAGGGCGAGCCCGGCGAGTCGGGTGGCCCGGCGGGCGACCTCTACGTGGTGGTGCACGTGAAAGAGCACCCCATCTTCGTGCGCGAAGAGTACGAGGTGCTGGCCGAGGTTCCGGTGAGCTTCACCCAGGCCGCGCTGGGGGCGCAGATTGAAGTGCCCACGCTCGACGGCAAGGTGAAGATGAAGATTCCCGCCGGCACCCAGAGCGGCAAGGTCTTTCGCCTGAAGAACAAGGGCATACCCCACCTGCACAACACCGGGCGCGGCGACCAGCACGTGCGGGTGCTCGTCGAGACGCCGACCGACCTGTCGTCGGCGCAGCGCGAGCTGCTCGAGAAGTTCGCCGAGGCCTGCGGTGAGAACGTGTCTCCCCAGACGCGGAACTTCTTTCAGAAGGTGAAAGAGCTGTTCGGCTGAAGCCCGTGACACCAGGCGCGGCCTGATAAAGGCTCGCGCCCGATGCGAACGGGGGCGCACGCAGTTCTCATGTGGGCGGCGGCGTGCGCGTGCGGCGGCGGCGCAGACGCGACCGACCCCGAGGGCTTTCCCTGTGACTTCGAGGGCCGCTGCCCCGGCCACCTGGGGTGCGACCCGGCGACGAACACCTGCGTCACGGTCACCCGCTGCTCGGCGGCTCAGACCGACTGCGGCGGCACCTGCGCGCTGGTCTCGGCCGATCCGGCCAACTGCGGCGCGTGCGACCGCCACTGCAGCGCGACCGAGCTGTGCGTGTCGGGCGAGTGCAAGGCGAAGCCCTCGACCATGGGCTGCGCATTCTGCGCGCCGGGCGTCGCGTGCGTCGACGGCAAGTGCGACTGCGAGGGCCGCGGCACGATGTGCAGCATTCTCTGCATCGACCAGCAGCAGGCGCTGGGCTCGTGCGGCGGGTGCTTCAAGGGGTGCACGCTCGCGAATGCCGGCTGCCGCGCCGGCTCCTGCGCCTGCGCGCCCGGCGAGAAGGCCTGCGCGAGCAGCTGCAAGCGGGTGCAGGTCGACCCCTCGAACTGCGGCGACTGCGGCAACGTCTGCCCCTCGGGGCAGAAGTGCGAGCGCGGCGCCTGCGCCTCCGTCTGCAGCTCGAACCCGACCGACGCCTGCCGCGACGGGCGCTGCTGGGACCTTTCAACGGACCACGACCACTGCGGCGCGAGCTGCCGCCGCTGCGACGCAACGCAGTTCTGTGACGCGGGCGCGTGCGACTGCCCGGGCGGCACCAGCCGCTGCGGCAGCGCGTGCATCGACACCCAGCGCGACGCGAAGCACTGCGGCGGGTGCAACCAGGCCTGCGCCGTGGGCGAGCAGTGCTCGGGCGGCGCCTGCGCGTGCTCGGCCGGGCTCACCCGCTGCGGCGCCACTTGCACCGCGCTGACCGACGACCCGGCGAACTGCGGTGCGTGCGGCACTGCCTGCTCCTCGGGCACGGTCTGCGCGCGCGGCGCATGTGTGGCCAGCTGCCCGTTGGGGGCTTCGAGCTGCTCCGGCTTCTGCCCCGGCGGGAGAAACCCGCTGCACTGCGGCGGCTGCTCCACCGTGTGCAAGGTGGGCGACGTCTGTGTCGACGGCAGCTGCGCCGACCGCACTCCCGCGCTCGGCTGCAGCACCTGCCCGTGCGACTACTGCACGTTCGAGAAAGGCTGGCTGTGCTGCCTGACGGACGGCAAACCCGACTGCGTCGACGCCTTGAGGTGCCCACCATGACCCAGACCCGAAGAGCGCCGTTCATCGCCGCGTTGCTGTGCGCGTGCTCGTGCCCGCCGAAGGCGCCGCCGAGCGAGACGGCTCCGGCCGACCTCGCCGCGAAGGTGCTCATCGTCGACCAGCCCGCGGCCGATGGCCCGGCCACCGGGGCCTGGTTCACCGTGAGCGGCTGGTTCGACCCGGCCCAGGTGCAGGCGGTGCTGGTGGTGGGCGCGCCGACCGACGGCTTCTACGCGCCCACCGGTCACGTCGGGGTGGCGACGGTGCCGGTGCTGACCCGGCCCGACGGCCGCTTCTTCGCGCCGCGCGTGCCGCTGCAAGACGGCACCACCACGGTGAGGCTGGTGCCGTTGCAGCGCGGAGGTGGGGCGCTCGCGCCGGTCACCCGCACCCTCACGGTGAGCGACGCGGCGAGCGTGCCGGCGACGCTGGTGGTCGACCCGCCTCAGCCCGAGCCGGGGCAGAAGGCGCGGCTGCGCGCCTCGAGCGGCGAGCGCGCGGCGCTCAGCTGGCAGTGGGACTTCGAAGGCGACGGGGTGTTCGACGCCGAGGCCTCGAACGCCGAGCACGCGTGGCCGTCGTCCGGCCGCTACGCGGTCACCGCGCGCACGCTGACCGCATCGGGCTGGGTGAGCGCTTGGGCCGAGGTGACCGTCGGCGCCGTGCCGCCGGTGGTCGCGAGCACTGACGCGGTCGCGAGGCCCGGTCGCTTGTTCGTGGTTCCCAGGTACTCGCCTCTCCCGCTCGTTCGTCGAGACGACGGGCACTTTCCCCCAGAGGCGAAGGCCACGCGCTACGTGGTGGCCATCGACGGCGACGCGGTGCAGGTGCTCGACGACGCGCTCAAGCCGTTGTTCCGGCTGCCGGGGCTCGACGCGCCATCGGCGGTGGCCGGCGACGACCAGGGCCGCCTCTACGTCGCCGACACCGGCCACGACCGCGTCGTGCGCTTCACCGCCACAGGCGTGCTCGACGCGTCGTTCGGCACCGCGGGCGCCTTTCGCGGCGCGGGGGACGTCGTGCTGACGCGGCCCATCGCGCTCGCGCTCTCAGAGCGCGGTGCCGAGCTCGTGCTCGAGTCAGGCAAGCGGGTCGATTGCTCGGCGCCCCGAGGCGCGATGGCAGACTGGGCGAGCGTGACGTGCGGGAGCGTGGTGCTGGCCGAGCAGGGGAGCTTTCGCAGCACCGGCATGACCGTGGTGAAGCGGGCGGTGAACCGGCCCAGCACCGGGTTCAGGAGCGAGCTGGCGTACTTCGTCGCGCCGCCGCTGCTCATCTCTGCCGGCGTCGGCGACTACCAGCGCGTCGACGAGGCGGTCGACACGGTCGACGTCGCGGTGGGGCCGGTCGGCATCTATCGCGATTTCATCACCGTCGACTCAGGGGGGCGGGTGAACCAGTTTCACCTCGGCCGCCGCACCGCGAGCTGGTACCTCGGCTATGCGGCGACGTGCATCGCCACCGGCACCGACGGCAGGGTGTTCGTCGGCGGGCCCGGCCGCATCGAGGAGCGCACCTTCGAGGCGCTGCGATGATTGCCCGCGCGACGGCGGTGCTCGTCGCTCTGGGCGCGGCGCGCTCGCACGCCTACTGGGCGCCCAATCACATCGACCTCAACCGCCAGGTCTTCTCAGAGGGAACGCCGTGGGGCGAGGCCGGCTTCACGCACGGCACTGGCAGCATCGTGCACGTCGACGACTTTCTCTCGCGTCAGCTCTACGTGGCCAGCCCCGGCAAGAGCAAGCTGGCCGGAGTGGGGTTCGACCGCGTCGCCTCTCTGGGCGACAGCATCGCGAACGACGGGCCGGGCGATGCCTCGAGCGAAGAGATGACGCTCGAGGCCTGGGTCGGCCAGGGCGGGCTCTGGGAAGACGGCTTCGAAGACCTGAAGCAGGCCACCAGGTGGGGCGGCCGCCGCGCGGTGAACCACTTTCACGACCCCCTCTCGGTCACGCTCTTCTCGGGCGGGTACTCGGGCCTGCTCCCGCTGGCCAACACCGGTTTGCCGTACATCGACCTGCTCCGCTTCGGCATGTCGGCGACCAAATGGGCCCTCCGCGGTGAGACGGGTGAGGAGAACAAGTGGGGTTTGCCGGCGGTGTGGCAGGGGTTGCGCCAGGGGTTGCAGGCGCTGACTCCGAAGAAGCGCGAGGCGGCGCTGGCCGCTGCCTTCCGCGCCATCGGGCAGGTGCAGCACCTCGTCGAAGACAACACCGTGCCCGACCACGCGCGGAACCTGCCGCACCCGGGCATCGGCTTCGAGGAGTTCATGGGCAGCGACCGCTCGCGCCTCTTCGGCGAGCTTCCCAAGCCGTGGGTGGTGTTTCAGACGCGCCACGTCGAGTCCGATGGCATTCGCGCCTTCTGGGACCGTGAGGTCTACGGGGGCGCGAACCCGATGGCCACGCTGTCAGAGACCGACCCGCCGGGCATCTCCGAGTTCACCAACGCCAACGTGCTCGCCTACAACCGGGGCATCGGCGAGATGAGCTCCACGTTCGAGTGGAGCACCGTGCCGAAGGACATCGCCGCACCCTGGGTTCGCAGCGACCCTCCGGCGAGCTACCCGTGGCCGAGGCTGGGAGCCCCGACCGGGGCGTACTACCCGAGCCTCGAGGGCACGCTGCTGCTGACGCCCATCGCGCGCGACCAGCACTTCACCGGCCAGAACTCGGTCGACGCCGAGGCGTGGGAGCAGTACGCGGGCCCGCTGATGGCTCGCGCGCACGGCTACGCGCAGAGCGTGCTGTCGCTCGCGCTGCAGCCGGCGCGCGCCGAGGTGGTCACCGCGCAAGACGGCGACCTGAAGAAGCTGAAGGTCCGGCTGTGGAACCTGTGGCCGGCGGGCGGGCCGCACGCGATGACCTGGCACGTCGAGCGGGTGGTGGTGGCGCCGGTGATTGCACACACCTTGGGTGAAATCGACCCGGCCCCGGCGTTGCTCGACGTGCCGTTCGACGTGCCCCCGGGGCAGGCGGTCGAGACGCCAGCTTTCGCCACCATCAGCTGGGGCAAGGGCGAAGACCTGCGTTTCGCCTCGCACACCGCGGTGCTGGTGTCGGGCCACTTCGGCACCGCGACCCAGACGCCGTTCGAATTCGCGGTGCCGATGCCGAACGCGTTCGTGGCCATCAAGCAGACCGGCGCACGAGACATGACCGTGCCGGCCACCCTCGACACCGGCAACTGCTCGACGTCGGGCGGTTCGTGCGGCTACTCGAACGACGTGGGCGTGTACCGCAACCCGCTCGAGCAGCGGGTCTCGGGTGAAATCACGCTCTACCCGTCGGAGCTCGACGTGCTCGGGCGCCCCGCCGACGAGACGCTCAAGCGCATTCACCGCGAAGACGCACGCATCTCCGAGGTGCTGCTGTTCGCGCTGCCGCGAGACGCGATGCGGCAGGACCTGAAGCCGGTGAAGGCGAGCGCCAGCCGGCTGGCGCTGAGCGGCCCGAGCCTCCAGCTGGTCGAGGTCGAGCCCGGCCATTGGGTGCGCAAGCTCGATGCTCCCGACGTCGCCGATGGGCCCCTCACCTTCGAGGCCGACCTCAAGCTGAACGACTTCTACTTCGCCGACCTCGGCAACCCCGTGGTCGACGCGGCGCGCGCCTCGGGCGCGGTGTACCTGGCGGTCTTCACCACCTCGGGCGCGATGTACCTGCAGCGGCTGGTGGTGTGGGCGCTGCGCAGCAACCTCACCGCCGCCGCGACGCTCAGCCCGGTCTGCGACAACGGCGTGCCCCGCGACGCGCAGCTCGACGAAGACCGGGTGCTCTGCTCGCTGAGCGGCGGCCCGGTCTGCGACTCGACCGGCAGGCAAGTGCAGACGGTCTTCGGCCACTCGGTCGGCACCTTTCTTCCCGCGCAGAACGCCGACCTGCTCGAGCTCGGCCACTTCTTGCGGGGCAGCGACGACGTGCGGCCGATTCGCTTCATGGGAACCGACGTCACGCTGAGCGGTGAAGCGAAGCTGCCGCTCGACTGCGACTTCAACGCGGTCGCGCGCCTCTACCCGCAAGGCAACGGGCAGCTCACCTGCGCCATCGCCGGGCCCAGCGGGCTCGCCTTCTGGGCGGTGCACAACACCACCGGCACCGCGACCTGCCCGTACTCCAGCCGGCTGGGCCTGCCGCACACCGCGCGCTACCGCCGGTTCTTCTTTCCCACCAGCGCGGCGATTCTGCAGGAGGCGCTCGGCTTCGCGGCACCCGCCGAGTGGGAGTTCGACCTGCAGTAGCGCGTCAGCGCTCGACCAGCCAGCCCATCTCGAGGGCTTTCAAGACCGCCCGGGTGCGGTCGCGCACGCCGAGCTTCGAGAGAATGCTCGAGGCCTGGTTCTTCACCGTGCCCTCGGCGGTGCCGAGCGCGTCGGCGATCTCGCGGTTGCTGTAGCCGCCGGCCATCAGCCGCAGCACCTCGCGCTCGCGGTCGGTGAGCACGTCGGGCATCTCGGCCGCCTCGAAGCGCGTGCCCTTCTTCTGCACCGACTTCGAGGCCCGCTCGGTCACCGCGGGCAGAATCAGCGTCTTGCCCGCCACCACGGTGCGCAGCGCCTGCGAGAGCACCTCGAGCGACACGTCTTTCAAGAGGTACCCCGAGATGCCCGCCCGCACGCCGTCGAGCAGCACCGCGTCGTCGTCGAAGGTGGTGAGCAGAATCACCGGCGTGGTGTCGCCGCGCTTGCGCAGCGCCTGCACCACCTGCACGCCGTCTTTGCCCGGCATGCGCACGTCGAGCAGCGCCACGTCGGGCTTGAGCTCGAGCGTGAGCTTCAGCGCCTCGTCGCCGTCGCCCGCCTCGGCGATGATTTGAAACTCGGTGTCGAGCTCGAGCAGCCCCCGAATGCCCTGGCGAATCAGCGTCTGGTCGTCGGCGAGCAGAATGCGCATCAGGTCGTCGTCTCCATCGGCAGGGTGACCTGCACCTCGAAGCCCGCGCCCACCGTCGAGCGGAAGCGGGCGTCTCCGCCCAGGTCTGCCAGCCGCGCCTTCATGCCGGTGAGCCCGCGCCCGGGCTGCACCTCGCGCGCGCCGCCGCCGTCGTCGCGCACGGTGATGCGCAGGGTGCCGGCGTCGACGCTCAGGTCGACCCAGACGTGCTTCGCCGCGGCGTGCTTCACCGCGTTGGTGATGGCCTCTTGCACGCAGCGGAACAGGGCGTGGCTCGCCTCGCCACCGGTGATGTTGAGGCCGTCGGGAGCGCGAATCTCGATGTGCGGCGAGGGCACTCCGGCGGCGAGGGCCTTGAGCGCCGGCACCAGGTCGACGCCCGCCTCGGTCTGCATCTCGGCCACCACCTTGCGCACCTCGGCGAGCGACGACTGCGAGATGTTGCGCGCGCGGGCCAGCGCCTCGGCCGGCTTGCCGGTGGTCTGCCGCTGGGCGAGGTCGAGCTGCAGGCTCAGCGCGGCGAGGTGGTGCCCCAGGCTGTCGTGCAGCTCGCGCGAGATGCGCAGCCGCTCGGCCTGGCGGCTGCCCTCGACCAGCAGCGCGCGGGTGGCGAGCAGCGCCGCGTTGCTGCGCGCCAGCTCGGCCCGCGCCCGCCGCTCTTGCAGCCGCGCCCAGTGCACCAGCAGCGCGAAGGTCGAGAAGCCGCTGTAGGCGCCGGTCAGCTCGAACATCTGGGTGAGGGTGTTGAACGGCCAGACGATGGGCCAGAGCACCACGAGCTGAGCGACCAGCCACAGCGCCGAGGCGCGCAGCGAGATGACCGCGGGCAGCTGCACCACCACGAACGAGAGCAGCATGCCCTCGAAGCCGGGCAGCCCCAGCCGCGGCAGGGCCAGCACGCTCACGCTCTGCAGCACCAGCAGGCCGAGGTTGAAACGGGTCGAGAAGCGGTCGCGGTAGCCTCCCAGCACCATCAGCGCGCCGTAGGCCGCGAAGGGCAGCACCCAGGCCTTCGGCTCGAAGCGGGTGACGCCGATGAACGCCCAGATGACGAGCGCGATGCCTCGGAGCCACGGCTCGACCCGGCCGAGAATGCCGAAGCGCCCCTTCATCTCGCTGGTTCTCTCGAGTTCGTCGCTCATGAAGGGGGTGTGACTTTCGGCACATGTGGCTGCCGGCGGCGCTCCGTACCTTGGGCGTATGAAAAACATACTCGGAGTTCTCATCGCGGTGTGGGCGGTCGCCTCTGGGGCGCAGACGCCGGTCGAGGCGGTCGTCGCGAGCGAGGCGCCGCCCTCGTACGACTACGCGCACGGCTCGGTGAGCGTGCTCGGCTCGGCCGCGTTGGGGGTGGGGCTGGCCTCGGCCTCGCAGTCGGGCTCGGCGTTCCAGGCGGTCGGCCTGATGTCGGGCCTCGCGGTGCGCTTCGTCACCCGCCGCGGCTTCGCGGTCGAGCCCCGGCTGGGCCTCGACGGCGCGCTGCTCACCGGCGGCGCCGGGCTCTACGCGCTGGTGCAGGGCCGCATGGGCCTCGGCGCGGGCTGGGCGTTCAGCCTCTCGCGGGCGCTGGCGCTGACTCCGATGGTCTCGTACGAGGCGGCCTACGTGGTGGGCGGCATCGCCGGAGCGCTGGCCGGCCTCACGCACGCGGTGGCGCTCGAGCTGCCGCTCTCCATCTTCCTGGGGCGCGACGTATTCATCGAGCTCTACGCGCGCGGCGGCGGCACGCTGATGCTCGGCCAGGTGGTGCCCTCGCTGGGAGCCGGCTACCGGCTGGGAATGGTGTGGTGATGCGCGCGCTCTGCTTGCTGACGCTTGCCGGCTGCGTCGCCTCTGCTCCGCCGAGCGAAATCGAGGGCGCCGCGGTGAACGCGCGCACCGAGGTGGTGACCGACGAGCACGGCTGGCCGCACGTGTCGGCGACATCGCTGCGCGACCTGGGCTTCGCGCAGGGCTACGCGATGGCGCGCGACCGCATGGCGCAGCTCGAGCTGTTTCGCCGCACCGCCAACGGGCGGCTCGCCGAGGTGTTCGGCACGGTGTCGTCGAAGTTCATCGAGTCGGACGTGACGATGCGCACCATCGGCCTGCGCCGCATGGGGCAGCTCTTGTGGGAGCGCTGCGACGACCGCCGCATGCGCGAGCTGTTCGAGGGCTACGCGGCGGGCGTGAACCAGTACCTCGCGCAGGTGCGCTCGGGGCAGGTGCGGGCGCCGCGCGGCTCCGAGCTGTTGGTGGGCTCGATGACCCCCGAGTGGTCACCGGTCGACTCGCTCACCGTGCTGCGGCTGATGGAGATGTTTCTCGCGTTCAACGCCGACGCCGAAATCAACCGCTCGCTGTTGCGCGACCGCGCCCGGGTGGTGTTCGACGAGGCCGACCCGGCCGAGGCCCCCGAGCTCGCCGCGCGCCGCGGGTTCTTCGCGCAGGTGATGCAGTTCGCTCCGCCGTCGCCGGCCACCACCGTGCCGGGCTTCTACGCGGCGGGCGCGAAGACCGGGGGCCGCGGCCGCTCTCGCCGCGCTCCTTCAGTCGGGGCCTCGGCGCTCGCGCTGTCGTCGCTGCGGCGCGTGCTGCCGGCGCAGAACCGGCTGGGCGTGGGCACCAACGCCTGGGCGCTGTCGGGCGCGAGCACCGCCAGCGGCCACGCGCTGCTGGCCAACGACCCGCACCTGCCGCTCATCGCGCCCACCATTCTGTGGGGCGTGCACCTGGTGGTGAGCGAGGGCCCCGACGCGATGGACGTGACGGGCGTCGCCTTCGCCGGCGTGCCGGGCGTGGTGTTCGGCCACAACGCGCGCGTGGCGTGGGGCATCACCAACGCGATGTTCGACCAGATGGACGTGTACGAAGAGACGCTCACCGCCGACGCGGCCTCGTTTCGCGGGCAGTGGGTGCCGCTCGAGAAGCGGGTCGAGCACATTCCCAACGGCCTGGGGGGCACGCTCGACGTCACCGTCGAGACGGTGCCGCACCACGGGCCGATTCTGCCGGTGTTCGAGCGCGAGGGCGGCCTCAGCAAGCGCACCGGCACCCGCGCCATCTCGGTGCGGTGGGTCGCCGCCGAGCCCAGCCACGAGGTCGAGGGCCTCATCGCGCTGATGCTGGCGCGCGACGTGCGCGAGGCTGAAGGTGCGGTGCGCGACATCGAAGTGCCCGGCATGGGCTTCGTCTTCGCCGACAGCGCGGGAGACATCGCGTTTCGCATGACCGGCAAGCTGCCGATTCGCGCGCCGGGCGCGATGACGTGGGACCCGGTGAAGCGGCCCGACGGCACGATGCCGGCGACGGTGCTGCCCGGCACCGGAGAGGCCGAGTGGGTGGGGTGGCTCGACCCCGACCAGCTGCCGCACGCGGCCCCCGGCACCCGGGCCTTCATCGCCGCAGCCAACAACGACCCGGCCGGCTCGAGCCGCGACGGCAACCCGTTCGATGAGCGCGTGTACCTGGGCTACGACTGGAGCGAGGGCTTTCGCGCCGAGCGGCTCACCCAGCGCCTGGGCGAGCTGGTCGGCACCGCCACCCGCGCAGACATGGAGGCGCTGCAGGCCGACGTCACCGTGCTCGCGGCGCGCAGGTTCATGCCGTACCTCGTCGACCACTCGGGCGCGTCGGAAGAGCTCGCCGCGCGCCTGCGCGGGTGGGACCTGCGGGCCACCGAAGCCTCGGTCGAGGCGGCGGTGTTTCACGCCTGGCTGGCGCGGCTGCTCGACTTCAGCTTGAGCGACGAGGTCGAGGCGCTGGGTGACACGCGCGGCGTGGTGCCGGTGCTCGCGCCGGGCACGCGCATGACCGCGCTCGCCGCGCTGCTCGAGAACGCCGACAGCCCGCTGTGGGACGACCTGACGACCCCCGGCATCACCGAGACGCGCGACGCCGTGATGGCGCGCGCGCTGACCGCGGCGCTGGCCGACCTCGAGAAGCTGACCGGCAGCGCCGACGTGGCGAAGTGGCGGTGGGGGCCGCTGCACACGGTGCGCTTCGACAGCGTGATTCCCCACTTCAGCTTGAGCCTGGGGGCCGACCTCTCGGTGCCGCCACACGGTGAGCCGGCGTTCGCGCGCGGTGGCGGCATCGACACCGTCGACCAGGGCTGGCCGGTGCTGCAAGACGAGCGGGGGCGACCGGCGCCGGTGTTCGCGTACACGCAGGGGCCGGCGCGGCGGCTGAGCATCGAGCTGACGCCCGACGGCCCGGTGGCGTTCGACGCGCTGCCGGGCGGAGAGTCGGGCGACCTGGGGTCGAGTCACTTTCGCGACGAGGCCGAGCTGTGGCGAACGAATCGCTCGCACCCGCTGTGGCGCACGCGCGCCGAAATCGACGCCCACGCCGAAGCGCGCACCGTGTTCACCCCACGGTGACATTTTGCCCCGCCTGGCGCGCGCAAGACCGCGCGCTCAGGCTCGGGCATGCCGCGTGAAGTCAAAGGTGCGCACTATGGCAACCCGAAAGAAGCTGACAGGCAAAGAGCACGTGATGAGCGTGCTCAAGTCGTTCGACACGCTGATGGTGGGCACCTACCAGGAGACCGGCAGCTCGCCGTCTCTGCACCTTCGCCCGATGGCGGTGGCGAAGCTCGAAGACGACGGCAGCATCTGTTTTCTCACCAGCATCGCGACGCCCAAGGTCGACGAGGCGCTGTCTCCGCGCCGCGGGCAGATTTGCGGCCAGGCGAAGAGGCGCCACGTGTGGGCCGACGGCAGCTTCGAGCTGAGCGACGATCGCGAGCGCATTCGCTCGATGTGGAGCGCCGGCTTCGACGTGTGGTTCGACGGCCCCGATGACCCCCAAATCGTGCTGATGGTGTTCCACCCCCACGACGTCGAGGTCTGGGACAACACCGGCGCCAAGGGCATCAAGTTCGCCTTCGATGCCGCCAAGGCCCTCATCACCGGCGAGAAGCCCCAGCGCGACGACAACCCCGAGCAACACGAGCGCGTGCCGATGCACTGAAGCGTCGGCCAGAACGAGCTCCCATTCGCGGCTGATGCGGGCTCCCGCTGGCACGTCACCGCTGGCGGTGTCCCTGGTGAGCCTGGCGCGACGGGGAATGGCGCCGCGGCCTGATGCGTCGCTTGGGTGGGCCGAGCTCGAGGGCGTCTCCCGCGCGCGAGGAGGTCCCTCCTCGCTCGAAGAGCACCTTGCTACGCCCGCTCTGCCGCTAAAGCGAAAGAGGGCACGGCAGTGCACTCGCTGAGCAACATTTTCACGCTGCCTGCGGTACGAACGGTCGGGGGCGCCCGCCGCGGAGAATGGACCTGCAGTCGGAGCCCGACGGCCCTTCGACGGTCGCCCGCCCGCCGCCGGCGAAGTGCTGACGCTGATCACGGTGTCGCCCATGCCGCGCTGAGACGAGACATCCCGTCTCAGGGGTGGACGCTCCCTGGGGGCCTGAGACGAGACATCCCGTCTCAACGGGAGTGAGGCGCGACGCGGACAGTGCCCCAGCCGGAGTGACCCTCGACGCGAACAGACCGCTCCTGTTCCCACCCGCTTTTTTCGAGGCACGGCACTACTCGAGCGAGGAGCTGCTCCGAAGCCAGGAGGCGCCACCGCCGCGCACGAAGACACCGCCGCGCGGTCGCCCGCCGCGCAACGTGCACCCTCGCCGACCTTCGGAAGATGAATCGAACGCTGGCCATGCCGGTCGCGCTTTCTGACCGACCGGGACCCGGCGAGCCTTCACGGTTGTCGGAGCGTCCACGTTCACCCTCTGAAGTGAACGACGCGCCGCGTTCTCGTTCGCTGTCTGTCTCAACCACTCGGTGGGCGAGGCGCTGCCCAAGGAAAGAGGGTCGGGGCCCATGCTTCGCCAGGGTGTTCCTTCTTCGAGGTTACCGCTCGAGCCGGCACTCACCGCAGCCGTCGCCCGACACGGTGTTGCCGTCATCGCACTGCTCACCGAACCGGCTGTCGGTGACGCCGTCGCCGCACACGGGCGGCGGCTGGCACGCAGGCGAGCACCCCGCGTCGGCGTAGACCACGTCGTTGCGCCCGTCGTCGCAGCCCTCGAACGGCTGCTGCACCACGCCGTCGCCGCACCACGCCGCCCAGCGACAGTCGGCCGCGCAGTGCCCGTAGCCCCCGTCGTTGCTGCCCTCGTCACACTCTTCGCTGCGGTCGACCACGCCGTCGCCGCAGGCTCGCGTGCACGACGAGAGGCGAAAGTCGAAGCCGTCGAGCTCGAGCCGAAAGCTGCTGCCCACGCTGTGCCGCTCGGCGTGGAAGAGCGCCAGCTCGTACAGCCCACCCGGCTGAACCCCGAGCGCGGCCGAGGTGGTCGGGTCGAGCACCAGGTCGCCGGCGTGGGCCACGTGAATGCCGCCCAGGTTCACCACCAGGTGCCCGTTGATGAAGATGAACACGTCGTCATCGCCAAGAAAGTGCAGCTCTTCGTGGCCGTGGTGCACGAACCACAGCCGTGCCTCGGTGGTGAAGTGGAAGTTGTCGATGAAGCCCTCGTCGCCGAAGCCCAGGCCGTCGAGGGGAAAGAAGTTCTCTGAGCCGAACTCGAGCGCGCCCGCGTCGATGGGCGTGAGCGCCAGCTGCCGGCGCAGCGTCTGGTTCACCCCCGGCACGTCGCGGTACCACTGGTCGAAGCCCGCCTGGCCGCTGGTGGTGTCCGAGTGGCCGCCGTCGGAGAACGCGTAGACCGGCTTGCCGTCGGGGCCCAGCGTGTCGAGCACGATGCCCGGGTCGTCGCCCACGAACGTCTCGAAGTCGGGGTGGGTGGCGTGAAAGTCGCGAAACACCACCGGCAGGGTGAGCGCGGCGGGCTCGGCCAGCGCGCACGTGTAGCCGGGCTCGATGGCGCACTGCGGGCTGCAGCCGTCGTTCGCGCGCAGGTTGCCGTCGTCGCACTGCTCGCCGGCATCGGGCTCGAAGAGCCGGTCACCGCAGCGGCTCGCGCAGCTCGCGCTTCCACACGCAGGCTCGACCGTGCAGACGGGCGTGCAGCCGTCGCCGAAGTTCGCGTTGCCGTCGTCGCACGACTCGCTGGTCTGCACGCTGTGGTCGCCGCACAGCGCGTTCGAGCAGGCGGTGCCCGCGTCGAGGCAGGCGTACCCCGGCTCGACGTGGCAGCTCGAGTCGCAGCCGTCGCCGGCCTGGGTGTTGCCGTCGTCGCAGGCCTCACTGCCCGCCAGCGCGCCGTCGCCGCAGGCCGCGGCGAGGCAGCCGTGGCCCGGCACCGGGCAGCGCCAGCCCGGCTCGAGCGCGCACCCGGTCGAGCAGCCGTCGCCGCCGTCGCGGTTGCCGTCGTCACAGCGCTCGGCGCCTTCGACGCGCGAATCTCCGCACGCGACCGTGTCGTGGCACGCGCCTGCCGCCGGGCACGAGAACCCGCGCTCGACCGCCCGGCAGTCGCCGGTGCACCCGTCACCCGAAGCGCGGTTGCCGTCGTCGCAGGCCTCGCCCTCGTCGGCGGCTCCGTCGCCGCACTTCGCCGAGACGCCGCCGTCGGTGAGCACGCCGGTGTCGCAGTGACAGGCTCCGAGGAAGAGGGCGAGCAGGGCCAGGCAGCGCATGGGCGCCGCTGTGTAACGGCGCCCTGCGGGGCGTGAGGCGCCGGTACCGGGCGGTAACTACCGCGTCTGCCAGGCCATCACTTTGGGGTGCTGGCGCACGGCGTCGACCAGCGCGAGCAGCTTGGGGAAGCGCGCGAAAATCTCGGGCTTGATGTGGTCGATTTTGCCGGTGGTGAGCGGCCCCATCAGCACGAACAGCTTGAGGTCGGCCACGCTGAGCGCGGCGCCCCCCAGGTACGGGCCGGCAATCTGCTTTTCGATGTTGGCCGCCCAGTCGGGCACCGGGCCGGCGGCGAGCGCCTCGCGCGCCTTCTTCTTCTCTTCCGGGTCCTTGATGCGGTTCACCGGGCCGAGCAGCCCGCGCAGCTCTTCGACCGCCATCATCACCGACTGGTGGCGCGCGGCTTCCCACGCGTCGGAAGGCAGCAGCCCGTGCTGCGCACCGAGCATGTTCAAGATGGCGTTCGACTGCGCGAGCGGCGGTTTGCCCTCGACGGTGAACATCGGCAGCGCCCCGAAGGGCGCCGACGCTTTGCGCGCCTGCCACTGCTCGGTCGTCAGGCGCTCGTCGGTGAACGGCACACCGGCGATGAAGAGCGCCAGGCGGCACTCTTCGCCGCGGCTGGTGGGAATGTCGAAATAGGTCAGGGTCGGCTTGGTCATGGCGCGCACCGTAGTCACTTCTGCGCGAGCGCGTGCTGCCACGCCGCCGAGAGGTGCTTCACGATGTCGTCGACGCCCACGTCGTGCGTCACCTGCGCGAACACCGTCGGCCCTTCGCCGCGCATCTTCTTCGCGTCGCGCTCCATCACCTCGAGGCTCGCGCCCACCAGCGGCGCCAGGTCGGTCTTGTTGATGACCAGCAGGTCGGACTGGGTGATGCCGGGGCCGCCCTTGCGCGGCACCTTGTCTCCGCCCGCCACGTCGATGACGTAGACGGTGTAGTCGACCAGCTCGCGGCTGTACTGCGCGGCCAGGTTGTCGCCGCCGCTCTCGACCAGCAAGAGCTCGGGCTTCACCGCGCGCATCAGCTCGTTCAGCGCCAGCAGGTTCGGGGTGATGTCTTCGCGAATCGCCGCGTGCGGGCAGCCGCCGGTCTCGACCGCGCGAATGCGCTCGATGGGCAGCGCCTGGTTGCGCATCAGGAACTCGGCGTCTTCTTTGGTGAAGATGTCGTTCGTCACCACGCCCAGCGAGTGCCGGTCGCGCAGCTTCTTGCAGAGCGCCAGCACCAGCGCCGTCTTGCCGCTGCCCACCGGGCCTCCGATGCCGACGGTGAACGACCGCTTGCTGAAGTCGCGCGCCTGCACCGCGTCGCGCTCGTGAAAGTGCCCGGGGCCGTGCAGCTCTTCGTGGGAGTGCTCGGCCAGCCCGTCGTGTGCGTGTCGAATCATGATTGAAAGAGCCTCGAGTAGAGAGCGTCGTGCTGCGATTGGCAGAGGTCGAGCACCGGTGAGCACGTGCGCGGCGCGGTGGTTTGTTCGGCCAGCGCCTCGGTGAGGGCCGGGTGCAGCTCGTGCAACAGGCCCTGCGCGCGTAAGGGGCCGATGATGCCCAGGCGCACCGCCGCCGAGAGCGCCGAGCGGACGGTGCCGAACAGGTACAGCAGCCGCGCGTCGTCTTTCACCGCCGCGCCCATCACCGGCGCGAGGTGCATGAAGGGCAGGGTCACCTGGGTGCCGAACGCGGCTTCGACCGCCAGCGCGAACGCGGCGCCCTGCGCGCGGCTGGCGCGGTTCGCCACGTGGTTGCCGAGGAAGACGTCGCACCGCGCGTCGGCTTCGGGGTCGGGCGTGACGAAGGGGAGCATGCCGTGCGCGGTGCTCCAGATGAGCTCGGTCAGGCGCAGCTTCAGGTCGGGGAGCTGGTGGTGCGCGCGCAGTGATTCGAGGCCACACGAGTGCGCGAACGCTCCCGCGGGGAACGCCGAGTCTGCGAGCTGGAGGAGCGTCAGGTTCATGGTCGGTTTCTGGCCCCCTCTTGGGTTCGTTTCTTTCAGAACAGGAAGTACTTCTGCGCCAGGGGCAGCTCTTTCGCGGGGGCGCAGGTGAGCAGCGCGCCGTCGGCGCGCACCTCGTACGTCTCGGGGTCGACCTCGATGCGCGGCAGCGCGTCGTTGAACCGCATGTCGCGCTTCGACAGGCCCCGGCAGCGCGACACCGGCACGCACTGCTTGTGCAGCCCGTAGCGGCCGCCCACCGAGGCGCCGGCCTTCGAGACGAACGCCAGGCTGGTCTTCGCCGCCGCCAGCCCCAGCGCCCCGAACATCGGCCGCATCTTCACCGGCTGGGGGGTGGGTATCGACGCGTTGGCGTCGCCCATCTGCGCCCACGCGATGAAGCCGCCCTTCAAGACCAGCTCGGGCTTCACGCCGAAGAACGCCGGCCGCCACAGCACGATGTCGGCCAGCTTGCCCGGCTCGAGCGAGCCCACGTGCGACGAGATGCCGTGCGCGATGGCCGGGTTCAGCGTGTACTTCGCCAGGTAGCGCTTGAGGCGCAGGTTGACCTCGCCCTGCAGCGCCCCGCGCTGCTGCGCCATCTTGTGCGCGGTCTGCCAGGTGCGCGCGATGACCTCGCCCACCCGCCCCATCGCCTGGCTGTCGCTCGACATCATGCTGATGGCGCCGAGGTCGTGAAGAATGTCTTCGGCGGCGATGGTCTCGGCGCGAATGCGGCTCTCGGCGAACGCCACGTCCTCGGGCAGGTTGGGGTCGAGGTGGTGGCACACCATCAACATGTCGAGGTGCTCGTCGAGCGTGTTCACGGTGAACGGCCGGGTGGGGTTGGTCGAGCTGGGCAGCACGTTCGCTTCGCCGCACACCCGAATGATGTCGGGTGCGTGCCCGCCGCCCGCACCTTCAGAGTGGTAGGTGTGAATGGTGCGGCCCTTGAACGCCGCGATGCTGTCGCCCACGAAGCCCGACTCGTTGAGCGTGTCGGTGTGAATGGTGACCTGCACGTCGTGCTGCTCGGCCACGCTCAGGCAGGTGTCGATGGCCGCCGGCGTGGTGCCCCAGTCTTCGTGCAGCTTCAGCCCCAGCGCGCCGGCGGCGATGATTTCGTGCAGCCCGTCGGGCTTCGAGGCGTTGCCCTTGCCGGTGAAGCCGAAGTTCATCGGCAGCCCATCGGTAGCCTGCAGCATGCGCTCGATGGCTTCGGGAGACGGCGTGCAGGTGGTGGCGTTCGTGCCGGTGGCCGGGCCGGTGCCGCCGCCGATGAAGGTGGTGATGCCGCTCGCGAGCGCGACCTCGACCTGCTGCGGGCAGATGAAGTGAATGTGCGAGTCGATGCCGCCGGCGGTGGCGATGAGCCCCTCGCCCGCGATGACCTCGGTGGTGGGGCCGACGATGAGCGAGGGGTGAACCCCGTTCATCACGTCGGGGTTGCCGGCCTTGCCCAGCGCCACGATGCGGCCGGCCTTCACGCCGAGGTCGGCCTTGAAGACGCCGGTGACGTCGAGCACCAGCGCGTTGGTGATGACCAGGTCGAGCACGGCGGCGGGCCCGACGCCGGTCTGCTGCCCCTGGCCGTCGCGCAGCACCTTGCCGCCGCCGAACTTGCACTCGTCGCCGTAGACGGTGAAGTCCTTCTCGACGGTGGCGGTGAGGGCGGTGTCACCCAGGCGCACGGTGTCGCCGGTGGTGGGGCCGTACAGCTCGGCGTAGTGCGCGCGCTTGATGCGGCGGCTCATGGCGTGCTCCCGAGCAGCAGGCGGGCGGCCTTCTTCGCGCCGCCGATCTCCACCAGCGCCACCGTCTTCTTCTCACCCGGCTCGAAGCGCACCGCGGTGCCGGCGGGTATGTCGAGGCGCATGTTCAGCGCCGCGGCGCGGTCGAAGCTCAGCGCCCGGTTGGTCTCGCTGAACGGGTAGTGGCTGCCCACCTGAATCGGGCGGTCTCCGGTGTGGGTGACCTCGAGCGCGGCGGCGCGGCGGCCGGCGTTGAGCTCGAGCTCGCCGTCGAGCACACCGTATTCTCCCGGTACGTCGCGCGTCGGGCTCGCGGCGAACGCGTCGGGCGACGGCTCGGGCAGAAAGCTGCCGTAGAGCGCGAGCGCGAGGTCACCCTGCTCGTCGCAGATGGGCTCGTGCACGGTGACCAGCTTCGAGCCGTCTGCGAAGGTGCCCTCGACCTGCACCTCGGAGATGAGCTCGGGCACCCCGCTCATCACGTTGCGGCGGCCGAGCATCTTCTTGCCCAGGCCCATCAGCTCGCTCACCGAGCGCCCGTCGCGAATCAGCTCGAGCAGCTGGGTGGCCAGCAGCGCCACCGCCTCGGGGTAGTTGAGCCTGAGCCCGCGCGCGAGCCGCTTCTGCGCGAGGAACCCCGCCTGGTGCAGCTGCAGCTTGTCGAGCTCTTGCGGAGTCAGGCGCATGCCTCGAGCTGATAGCGCAGATGACGCGGTGTGTCATCGAGGCCCGCGCTGCGGTCGGCCGCGCGCGGAAGTGACCGAGGGCAGAGTCAGGCCGGCCCTGCTTTGGCGGGCGCTGCCACAGTGGGCCGAGGCCCTCCTGACGCGACGGCCCTGGCAAGGCCAGGCCAAGGTTGGGGTAGGGCCGGGTGGGCTGGCCGGGGGACTTCAAGAGTCGTGCGGGTCGGGCCCCCTCCAACCCCACGCCCCCCCTGAGACCCCTGCACCTGGCTCGCCGTGGCAGCGCCGCTCGCGCCCTCCGCGCCGGCGCCGGGCACCGCGCTGCGCACGCCCTCGAGCGCTGAAGGCTACTTTCGCGCGAAGGGGTCTTCGCCGAGCAGCACCTCGAGCGCCGGGGTCAGCGCCGCGCGCAGCTGGGCCTGCAGCGCCTCGGTCGAGCTCGCGCCGAAGCGCAGCACGGTGCCCCAGGGCCAGACGCTCGCCGACGGCAGGGCGGGCCCGCTCATGCCCACCAGCACCGCGGTGGCGAACGCCTCGAAGCCGCGCAGGCGAGCATCGAGCGGGCCGTGACGCGGGTCGAGCAGCAGCCCTTCGCGCAGCACCGCGCGCCCCTCGACGTCGATAGAAAGCGCGAGGTCCATGCGGTCGAAGGCCCAGCGCTCGCCGTGCGCCACCCGGCCGGCGGTGTACGCGTCGACGCAGAGCAGCCGGGCGCCGCGCCCGAGCGAGAAGTGCAGCGCCTGGGTGAGCGAGGCGCCGGCGAAGCAGGCCACCGGGTCGGGCCACCACGCCAGCGCCGCGTCGGGCTGCACCTCGGCGTGCGCGGTGAAGCGCGCGTCGGCGCGGCGGTAGACCTTGCTCGACGCCTGCGACGAGAGGAACAGCGTGGCCCCCGGCTCGACGCGCACCGACAGCTCGAGCGCGTCGTCGCCGACGAAGCCGCCTCCGAGGCTCGACTGGTAGACCCACGCGGCGCCCGAGGCCCGGCGCGGGTTGAGCAGCCCCAACGGCGGCTGGGTGGTCGCGCCGGTGACCACCGAGCGGCCCGCGATGGCCTTCACCTCGAGCTGGGCGCGCGCCGCCGACACGGGCTGCTGCTACCACGCTTCCGCGCCTCGCCGTCGGGCTCGCCGCGGCCCTGCTCGAGCCGCTTTTCCAGCTCAGCACGGTTCACGCTGAGCGAAGGCCTTGAGGCCGCAGGCCGCAGGCCGCGCGCCGCCCGAACACCGCGGAAGCAGACTCTGCCGAAGAGGTTGCGGGCCCCCTTCGACTCCTCTCAGGGTGAACCCTTCACGTCACTCGCCGCGCAGGCGGTAGCCGACGCCGGGCTCGGTGACGATGAGCTTGGGCCGCGACGGGTCGAGCTCGATCTTCTTGCGCAGCTCGGCGAGGTGCACCCGCACGTAGTGGGTCTGGTGCGCCGAGCCGGGCCCCCACACCTCGCTCAGAATCTGCCGGTGGGTGAGCACCTTGCCGGCGTGCTGCGCCAGGTACGCCAGCAGCCGGTACTCGATGGGGGTGAGGTGCACCTCTTCGCCGCTGCGCTTCACCGTGCGCGACTCGAGGTCGATGGTCAGCTCGCCGAAGGTGAGCCGCGGCTCTTCGGGCGCCTTGGCCGCGTGCCGCAGCGCCACCCGCATGCGCGCGAGCAGCTCGTTCACCCCGAACGGCTTGGTGAGGTAGTCGTCGGCGCCCGCGTCGAGCGCCTGCACCTTGTCTTCCTCACGCCCGCGCGCCGAGAGCACGATGATGGGCACCCGGGTCCACTCCCGCAGCTTCGCGGTCACGCTCAGGCCGTCTTCGTCGGGCAGCCCCAGGTCGAGCAGCACCAGCTCGGGGTTGTGCCCCGGAGCGAGCAGCCCCGCCTCTTTCGCAGTGGTCGCCTCGACCAGCCGGTAGCCGTGCGCAGTGAGCGACGCGCGAATGAAGCGCCGCATCTCGGGCTCGTCTTCGACCAGCAGCACCACCGGCCCTGCGTTCATGGCTGCTCCTTGGGAACCGGCAGGGCGACGCGAAACACCGCGCCACCGCCTTCGCGATCGAACGCCGAGATTCGACCGCCGTGGGCCTCGACGATGCCCTTGCAGATGGCGAGGCCCAGGCCGGCGCCCGACACCCCGCGGCTCGGCCCGCGGTAGAACTTCTCGAACAGCCGCTCGCCCGCGCCGGCAGGCAGGCCTGAGCCCCGGTCGGCCACGTCGATGAGCAGCAGCGGGCCCTCGACCTTCGCCGCCAGGTCGACGGCGGTGCCGGCCGGGGTGTGCTTGCTGGCGTTCTCGAGCAGGTTCACGAGCACCTGCTCGAACAGCAGCGGGTCGACCGAGAGCAGCGGCAGCGTGGGGGCCAGGGTCACCGTGACCGGGCGCCCGGCCAGCTTCGCCTCGAGGCGGTTGAGCGCGCTGCCCACCACCTCGTCGAGCGGCACCCACTCGCGCTTGGGTTGAAGGCCGCCCGACTCGAGGCGGGTCATGTCGAGCAGGTTGCCCACCAGGCGCTCGAGGCGCTCGGCCTCATCGCAGATCGACTCGATCAGCTCTTCGCGCTGCTCGGGCGGCAGCGGCGCGCTCGAGTCTTTGAGCGTGGTCGCCGCGCCGGTGATGGCCGCCAGCGGGGTGCGCAGGTCGTGCGAGACCGCCGAGAGCAGCGAGCTGCGCATCTCTTCGGTCTTGGCGCGCAGCGACGCGGCCTCGGCGTCGGCGGCCAGCCGCACCCGCTCGAGCGCCGAGGCGGCCTGGGCCGCGAGGGTGTCGAGCATCGAGCGCTGCTCGTTGGTGAGCGCCGGCCGCGCCGCGAGCACCACCGCCACCACTCCGAGCGGGCCCGCGGCGGTACGCAGCGGTGCACAGAGCGCCTTGGCGCCCGGCAGGGTGTCGGTGCCGTGGCCGGCGAGCCGCCCGTGCTCGGCGACCCACTGCGCGACGGCCAGCTCGCCGCCCTCGAGGCGGGTGCCGGCCGGCCACTCGGCGGCGGGCACCAGCGCGCCGCCCGCTGACTTGAGCAGCACCACCGCCGGAGCATCGAAGCTCTGCGCCACGTGCCGCGCGGTGGTGGTCGCCGCCTGACCCTCGGCCGCGGTGATGGCCAGCTCGCGGCTGAGCGCGTAGAGGGCGCCGGTGCGCTCTTCGCGCAGCACCGCCTCGCGCTCTTGCCGGCGAATGCGCGCGGTGAGCGTGCCGGCCATCAGCCCCACCCCGAACATCATCGCGAAGGTGAGCAGGTAGCGCGCGTCGGCCACCGCGAACGTGAGCGACGGTGGCACGAAGAAGAAGTCGTACCCGCCCACCGACAGCGCCGCGGCGACGATGGCCGGCCCGCGCCCGAAGCGCACCGCGGCGATGATGACGCCCAACAGGTACAGCATCTCGAGGTCGGGCACCGGGTAGAGCGAGCGAATGCCGAGCGCCAGCACGGTGGCGAGCAGCGGCATCAGCGCGCCGCCCAGCCAGGCGCTGCGGGTGAGGGGCTCTTCGGCAGGGGCGGCCACGCCTCGTGAAGGCGCCGCGCCTTCGCCGTCTCCCGAGATGACGTGCACGTCGACGTCGCCGCTGCCGCGCACCACCTCGTCGAGCAGCGAGCCGCGGAGCCGGTCCCACAGGCGCGAGTGGGTGGGCTTGCCGATCAGCAGCCGGGTGACGTTGGTCTTGCGCGCGTGCGAGAGCAGCGTCTCGCTCACCGAGCTGCCGGTGAGCCGCACCACCTGCGCGCCGAGGCCCTCGGCGAGCTTCAGGTGCTGCTCGAGCCGTACCCGGTCGGCTTCGCTCATGCGCGCCGGAGCGAACGGCTCGACCCACACCGCGCTCCACGGCGCGCGCAGGCCGGCCGCCATTCGGCGCCCCGCGCGAAGCAGCCGCGCCGACGCGGGGGCCGGCCCGACGCACACCATGATGCGCTCGCTGGTGGCCCAGGTCTTCGCCACGCCCTGCTGCTCGCGCCACGCCAGCACGTCGGCGTCGACCCGCTCGGCGGTGCGGCGCAGCGCGAGCTCACGCAGCGCCAGCAGGTTGCCGCGCTGAAAGAAGCCGCTCGCCGCGCGGGCGATCTGGTCGGGCAGGTACACCTTGCCCTCGCGCAACCGGTCGAGCAGCTCTTCGGGCGCGATGTCGACCAGCTCGACCTCGTCGGCGCGCTCGAGAATCGAGTCGGGCACGGTCTCGCGCACCTGCACTCCGGTGATTTGCGCCACCACGTCGTTGAGCGATTCGACGTGCTGCACGTTGACGGTCGTGTAGACATCGATGCCGGCATCGAGCAGCTCGACCACGTCTTGCCAGCGCTTGCTGTGCCGCGAGCCGGGCGCGTTGGTGTGGGCCAGCTCGTCGAGCAGCAGGAGCTTGGGCTTGCGGCGCAGCGCGGCGTCGAGGTCGAGCTCTTCGAGGGCCTTGCCGCGGTAGTCGAGCACCCGCTTGGGCAGAATCTCGAGCCCGAGCGTGAGCGCGCCGGTGTCGTAGCGGCCGTGGGTCTCAACCGCGCCCACCACCACGTCGACTTGCTGGCTCACCAGCTCGCGCGCCACCTGCAGCATGCGGTACGTCTTTCCCACTCCTGGCGCGAAGCCGAAGAACACCTTCAGCCTCGCGCGGCGCTCTTTCTCGGCCTCGGCGCTGATGCGCTCGAGCAGTCGATCGGGGTCGGGACGCTCGCTCATGGCAGGTCGGCGCTCAACCCTGGCACCTTGACACGAGGCCCGTCGAAGCGCGCGTTCATGCCCCGACGATGCGCGCCTTGGGCATCAAGGCGGCGTCAAGACGCGTCCTTTCGGGGTTACGTCGGGGCGATGCCGAGGTCAGGCGGCCGGTTACCACGGCGAGACCGGGCGCCGGGCGGCGGCGGGAAATTGGGCGCTCGCGTACAGATGATTCATGAAAACTCGGGGGAGCCCGCTCACCGGTTGCACGATTCTGGTCATCGACGACGATGCTGATGCGCGCGAGCTGCTGGCCGAGGCGCTGCGCCACGCCGGGTGCACCGTGCTGGGCGCGGCGAACGGCCTCGAGGCGCTGGCGCAGCTCGAGCAGGGCGCGAAGCCCGCCGCGATGCTGGTCGACCTCGACATGCCGCTGATGGACGGGCGCGTGTTCTGCGAATACTGCGACGCGGTGCCGGCGCTCGCTGCGATTCCCCGGGTGCTGCTCACCGGGAACCCGCATGCGGCGTTCTTCTTGAGCCGCGCGCGCCGGGTGCTGAGCAAGCCGGCTGATACCGACCTGGTGCTCGAGACCCTCTGCCTCGTCTGCCAGCCGGTTGCGCTGGCGGCGTGAGGTGCGCTTCGCCTGCGTAGATGAGGTTCGGACTCGGTGGAGCTCGGACTCGGCGGAGCTCGGGCTTCGGGCTTCGACGCACCGTTCCCGGATGCCGCGGGCGCGGGCGCGGGCACGTCGCGGTCGGGTGGCTCGGGCGGCATGGCCGGTTGCGTACGCTGGTTGGCGGGTCGCGCTCGCGCCGTGGGGCGAGCCTCTGGCCCTCCGTATCCGGGGGAGCTCCTCGCCATGGGGAGCGGCGCCTTCGGCAAACGAGGGCACGTGCGGTCACTTCTCCCGCTCTGCCGGAGCTTGCCCGGCCACTTTTTTCGCGCTGAGTATAGGAAGAGCGTAATGCTACAAGGCTCAGTAGTGGGGCTGTTTAATTGCGCATCCCGCAATGACCCCCACGGCACCCCGAGCCAGGTCACGCGCGTCGCATCCCGCCGACCCGCGTCTGCCCGTTCAGCTCAACGCATGAAGCGAGGAGCTGCCCGAGCACGGAGGGGCCGGCGCCTCAGGCGCGCTGCCCTGCGCGGGTAGGCGCGCTCTCGCCGACCGCCCTCGGCTCGAGCGAGCTTCCCCGCCGGAAAGTGAGACGACAGCCTCCGCGTGAGAGGTGCAGGTGGCGTGGGGCGGGGGCTCGGTGGTCGAGCGCAACCGCCTCGAAGCGGCGCTGACCGAGCTCGAGGCTCCGGCAGCGCAAGACGCTCGGGGCCGCCGGAACCCGTGCCCACCTTCACCTGCGGGTAATCCGAGCGCGTCACCGCACCCGCCCGACGCGCTCACCCCAGCGCGTAGAGCCGGCGGTCTTCCTTCACGCCCAGGAACCCGTGCACGCCCTCGTGCTCGACGGCGGCGCGGTCGTCATGCTCGGCCGCGCGCATCAAGCGCTCGTATTCGTCCACCGACAGCCGCTTGCGCTCCTCGAGCCGCTTGATGAGCCCCAGCGCCCGCACCTTCTTCTGCGCGCCCGGCGTCACCTTCATGGTGAAGAACTCGGCGCACGAGCCGCTGCCGTAGCTGAAGAGCGCCAGCTGGGCGTTGTCGAGGTCGCGGTCGTCGGTGGCCAGCACGCTGGCCAGCGAGAGGTACAGCGAGCCGGTGTAGAGGTTGCCCACCCGGCGCGGCAGCTCGAGCCCGCTCTTCACCTGCCACTCGAAGCTCTTCGCCGCCTCGCGGTCGCCGTCGAACTCGCGCAGCGCGTCGTGCGCCTTGCGCGCCATCTTGGGGAAAGGCACGTGGTACACGATCGACGAGAAGCGGTCGGCCACGAACGGCTTGAACCCGTTCTGCTCCACCTGCCACGCCAGAAACGCGCTCTTGAGCGCCTCGAGGTAGCAGCTCATCGAGTAGTGCCCGTCGACGATGGCGTCCTTCCGGTACAGCGGGCGCCAGAAGTCCATCACGTCGCGCGAGTAGGTGCCGACCACCGGTGAAATCTCGGCCAGGTCGGGCTGCTCGGACACCAGCAGCGCCACCGCGCCCGCGCCCTGCGTCGGCTCACCCGGCGTGTTCAGCCCGTAGCGCGCCAGGTCGGAGCAGATGACCAGCGCCTTGCGGCCGCGGTTGCTGCCCGCGCGAATCCAGTCGAGCGCGGTCATCAAGCCCGCGGTGCCGCCGTAGCAGGCGTGCTTGGTCTCGAAGACGCGGCAGTGCGGCGGCAGGTGCAACAGCCCCTGCAAGAACGACGAGACCGGCTTCGAGTGGTCGACCGCGGTCTCGGTGCCGACGATGCACAGCCCGATGTTCCACACGTCGACGCCCTTCAGCGCCGCCACCGCCGCCTGCGCCGCCAGCGACACCGTGTCGTCGTGCGGCCCCGGCACCGACATCTGCGAGAGGCCCAGCCCCTCGGCGAACTTTCCCTCCGGCACCCCGCGCGCCTTGGCCAGGTCGCTGAGCTCGAGGTACGCCTTGGGTACCGCCACTCCAATCGCTTCGATTCCGACCGTCTTCACCTGCGAACACCCTCCGTTCTGACGCCATGCGTCAATGCGTGACACATTGCGTCAGAGCTCGCCGGGCCGTCAAGCGTTCGGGCAAAAGGCCCGTGCTGACGAGGGGTTGCTTCAGGGGGCTGGCTGGGGCGCTCGCACCGGCATCCCGCGGCGCGGGTCGAGCTGCGCCCGCTGCGCGTCGGTGTACTTGAGGTGCGCGAACCGCGTCTGGGCCTCGGGCTTCTTCAGCTTCCACACCAGGCCCAGCTGCTCGAGCCCACGCAAGAGCAGGTACGAGAAGTCGACCTCCCACCAGAACCAGCCCTGGTTGGCGGTGTTCTGGTGAAAGTGGTGGTTGTTGTGCCAGCCCTCGCCGCAGGTGATGAGCGCCAGGAGCCAATTGTTCCGGCTGGTGTCGGTGGTGAGGTAGCGGCGCCGGCCGAACACGTGGCTGAGCGAGTTGATGGTGAAGGTGCCGTGAAAGAGCACCACCGTCGAGACGAAGCCGCCCCACACCAGCACCGGCAGCCCGCCCACCGTAAACAGCACCACCGCGCCCAACAGCGGCGGCAGCCACCAGTGGCGGTCGATGAAGCGCAGCTCGGGGAAGCGCGAGAAGTCTTTGATCTGCTCCCAGCGCGTCGCGTCGTACTTCGGGCACAGCACCCAGCCCACGTGGCTCCACCAGAAGCCCTTCTGGGCGGGCGAGTGAATGTCTTCGGGCTGGTCCGAGAACTTGTGGTGGTGGCGGTGGTGCGCCGCCCACCACAGCACGCCCTTCTGCGCCGAGGTCTCGGCCGCGAACGCCAGCACGAACTGAAACACCCGCGAGGTCTGAAACGAGCGGTGCGAGAAGTACCGGTGGTACCCGATGGTGAGCACCAGCATGCGCGCGTAGTACAGCCCGACCGCGAGCAGCACGTAGCTCCACTGAAACGGCACCACGAACGCCAGCAGGGCCAGCAGGTGAACTCCGATGAACGGCAAGCTCTTGCGCCACCCGATGCGTTCGTCGGACATCGCCAAGGGTTAACGGCGGGTCGTCACGCCAGAGTCACGGCCGGCCCGTTCGCACCGCGTCGCCACGCCACGGCGGCGGTCGGGCTGCCTTCGAGCGGTACCGTTACGCTTGAATCGCCGGCGAAAGAGCACCTCGACTCGAGGCCGCTGTTCGAAGGCTCCTCGTGAGGAAGACGTCATGTACCTCGAACCGCTGATCATCTCTCTCGGCCCCTACTCCATTCGCGTCGCGCCCGGCGCCATCGACCACTACCAACGGCTCTCTGAGCCCGAGCGCGAATGGTTGTACGCCCACCTCGAGCGCAGCAGCGAAGACCGCCTGGTCTGGTCGGAAGACGTGTCGTTCGAGGCGCCGTACCACCTCTGGGTGCTGCACCGCTGGAGCGACGACACCCAGCTGATGGACATCATCGACCTCGGCTACTTCCCCCGCGGCAGCCCGGTGCTCGAGCCGGCCCGGCGCCCGCAGCCGGCCAGGCCCTCGCAGCCGGCGCAGCAGCGCTGGGACAACGAGGGCGGCAGCCAGGCCCAGCACTGAAAGAAGAACTCCAGGTTCAGCGCATCAGCCGCCGGCGCATCGCCGCCGCGCGCCAGTGCTGCGCCACCCGCCGCAACAGCGCCACCGCGCTCACGGTGGCAATCAAGCCTCCCACCGTCGCCTCGCCGCCGAGCACCCGGCCCTGCAGCAGGTCCGAGATGACCGGCAGCAGGCCGGCGACCAGCATCATCAGCAAGAGCCACAGGTCGCCGTCGCCGAAGAGCCACCTCATAAATCCACCTGCATGCCCAGCTCGACCACCCGGCCGGGCGGAATACCGAAGTACGAGGTCGCCGAGCGCGAGTTGCGCGACACGAACGCGAACAGCCGCTTTCTCCACCGCATCATCGGCGACCGCCCGGTGGTGAGCAGGCTCTCGTGCCCCAGGAAGTAGCTGGTCGTCGACGGCTCACACACCAGCCCGAGCTCGCGGGTGCGCAGCAGAATCTGCGGCACGTTGGGCGTCTGCATGAAGCCGGTCTTGAACACCACCCGGTAGAACCCGTGCTCGAGCGCGGTGACGGTGAGCGCCTCGTTGGCCGGCACCACCGGCGTCTCGACCGACACCACCGAGAGCAGCACCACCTGCCGGTGCAGCACCTGGTTGTGCTTCAGGTGGTGCAGCATCACCGGCGGGGTGCCGGTGGGGTTGCCGGCCATGAACACCGCGGTGCCGCGCACCCGGTGCGGAGGGTTCGCCACGAAGTCGTGCAGCAGCGTCTCGAGCGGCACGCTCTGCGCGGTGAAGCGCTGCGCCAGCTCGAGCCGCCCGCGCCGCCAGGTGGTCATCAGGGTGAACACCGCCACGCCGGCCGCCACCGGGAACCAGCCGCCCAGCCCCTCGACCAGCTTGATGGCGTTGGCGCTGAAGAAGCCCAGGTCGAAGAAGAGGAACAGGCCCACCAGCGGCACCGTCTTCCACCACCTCCACTTCCACGTGTGCAGGGTGACGAACCCGTACACCACGCTGGTGATGGCCATGGTGCCGGTCACCGCGATGCCGTACGCCGCCGCCAGCGCGGTCGACTCGCGGTACACCAGCACCAGCCCGATGCAGGCCACCGCCAGCGCGGTGTTCACCTCGGGCACGAAGATCTGGCCCTCGTGGTCTTTGCTGGTGTGCACGATGGTGATGCGGGGAAACCAGCCGAGCTGCACCGCGCTGCGGGTCAGCGAGTACGCCCCGCTGATCAACGCCTGCGACGCGATGATGGTCGCCACGGTCGCCAGGCCGACCATCGGGTACATCAGCGGCTGCGGCACGGTGGCGAAGAACGGGTTCGCCACGTTGCGGCCCTGGTGCAACAGCAGCGCCCCCTGGCCGAAGTAGTTGAGCAGCAGCGCGGGGAACACCAGCGACCACCACGAGGCCCGAATCGGCTTCTTTCCGAAGTGGCCCATGTCGGCGTACAGCGCCTCGCCGCCGGTGATGCACAGCACCACCGCGCCCAACAGCTCGAAGCCGGTGAAGCCGTGGGTGGCGAAGAAGCGCACCGCCCACCGCGGGTCGAGCGCCTGCAGAATCTCGGGGTCTTTCACCAGCTGGCGCACCCCCAGCGCGCCGATGGCGCCGAACCACACCACCATCAGCGGGCCGAACACCCGGCCGATCTTCTCGGTGCCGCGCCGCTGCACCCCGAACAGCCCGGCCAGAATCACGCAGGTGATGACCACCACGAACGGCTTCATCGCCGTCTCGGTGCCGGTGAGCGGGTCGGCGGCCAGGCCCTCGACCGCCGACAGCACCGAGATGGCGGGCGTGATGATGCCGTCGCCGTAGAGCAGCGCCGCCCCGAACAGCGCCGCCAGCACCACCCCGGTCTTCACCCGGCCCTCGACCTCGCGCGGTATCAGCGCCAACAGGGCGAACAGGCCGCCCTCGCCCTTGTTGTCGGCCTTCATGATGAAGACCAGGTACTTGACCGCCACCACCATGAAGAGCGACCAGAAGAACAGCGACAGAATGCCCAGCACGTTCTCGCGGGTGACCGGCAGCGGGTGGGCGCCCGAGAAGCACTCCTTGAGCGCGTAGAGCGGAGATGTGCCGATGTCGCCGAACACCACCCCCAGCGCGGCCAGGGCCAGCGGCCACCACCGCGGCGCAGGGGCGTGAAGGGGGGCCACCTGCGGGGCGGCCTCGGGCTTGGCGAGCGCTAACGTCATGCGCCCAGACTTACGCCGCGCGGCGGGCAGCGGCGTCAGCGCGGGCCAGTCTTGATGACATCTTGATGCGTCCAAGTGCTCTGAATCACAAAGGTTTATGCCGTTGGCTCGCGTTCTCAGCCGGTTGAGGTAAGCCGTCGCCCATGTCTTCGGCAGTCGCGGACCCGTCGGGGCAGGCCGGTGCGGCCCCCTCACCAGCGCAGCCGGCGGCTCCCACCCCGGGCGCGAGCCACGGTCACCACGGCCCCAAGGGCAAGCTCGTGCCCCTGGCGCTGGGCGCCCTGGGGGTCGTCTACGGCGACATCGGCACCAGCGTGCTCTACGCGGTGAAAGAGTGCTTCAACGGCGAGCACGCGGTTCCGGCCACCCACGAGAACGTGCTGGGCATTCTGTCGCTCTTCTTCTGGTCGCTGATGTCCGTGGTGAGCTTCAAGTACCTGGCGTTCGTGACCCGGGCGAACAACAAGGGCGAGGGCGGCATCTTCGCGCTGCTGGCGCTCATACCCCCCAAGCTGTCGCCGCTGGCCAGCCGGCAGAAGACGGTGGTGGTGCTGCTGGGCATCTTCGGCGCCGCGCTGCTCTACGGCGACGGCATGATTACGCCGGCCATCTCGGTGCTGTCGGCGGTCGAGGGCCTCAAGGGCAGCGGCGGCCCGTTCGCGCACCTCATCGTGCCCATCACGGTGGGCATCATCATCGGGCTGTTCGCGCTGCAGTCGCGCGGCACCGGCGGCATCGGGAGGCTGTTCGGGCCGGTGATGCTGGTGTGGTTCGTCTCCATCGCCGCCCTGGGCGTGCCGTGGATCATTCGCCGCCCCGAGGTGCTGCACTCGCTCGACCCGCGCTGGGCGTTTCGCTTTCTCGAGCAGACCGGCCTGCGCGGCGCGGTGGTGCTGGGCAGCGTGGTGCTGTGCATCACCGGCGCCGAGGCGCTCTACGCCGACATGGGCCATTTCGGCATCAAGTCGATTCGCATCTCGTGGATCTCGCTGGTCGGCCCGTCGCTGGTGCTCAACTACCTGGGGCAGGGCGCGCTGATGCTCGAGGGCGGCGAGGGCACCAAGACGCCGTTCTACGGCATCGTGCCCGACGCGCTGCACTACCCGATGGTGGTGCTGGCCACCGCGGCGGCCATCATCGCGTCGCAGGCGATGATCAGCGGAGCCTTCAGCCTCACCCGCCAGGCGGTGCAGCTGGGCTTCTTTCCCCGCGTCACCATCGTGCACACCAGCACCGAGCACGAGGGGCAGATCTACATTCCCGAGATCAGCCGCGCGCTCGAGATCGCCTGCGTGGTGCTGGTGCTCGCGTTTCAAGACTCGAGCCGCCTCGCGACCGCCTACGGCATCGCGGTCACCGGCACCTTCTGCATCACCAGCCTGGTGTTCGGCTTCGTGGTCACCCGCGCCTGGGGCTGGCCGCTGTGGAAGGTGGCTCCGCTGGTGGTGTTCTTCCTGCTCTTCGATGGCACCTACTTCGCGTCGACGCTGATCAAGTTCTTCGACGGCGGCTGGGTGCCCATCGTCACCGGCGTGTTCGTGTTCGCGCTGATGACCACCTGGAAGCGCGGCCGCGCCGAGATGGCGCGCCGGTTCGCCACCCAGACCGTGCCCCTCGAGGCGCTGCTCGAAGACTTCACCGCCAACCCGCCCCACCGGGTGCGCGGCACCGCCATCTTCATGGCCGGCAACCCCACCGGCACGCCGCCGGTGATGCTGCACCACCTCAAGCACAACCAGGTGCTGCACCGGCAGGTGGTGCTGCTCTCCATCGTCTCCGAGGCGGTGCCGGTGGTGCCGCCCGCCGAAGCGCTGCAGGTCGAGGCGCTCGAGCACGGCTTCTACCGGGTGGTGTTCAAGACCGGCTTCATGGAAACGCCCAACGTGCCGCAGGTGCTGCTGCGCGCGCGGGCGATGGGCCTGGTCTGCGAGCCGTCGACCACCAGCTACTACCTCGGCCGCGAGACGCTGCTCACCACCGGCAAGTCGTCGATGATGCGCTGGCGCAAGGCGCTGTTCGCGTTCGTGTCGCGCAACGCCCGCTCGGCCACCTCGTACTTCGGCATTCCTCCGGGGCGCGTGGTCGAGCTGGGCATGCAGGTCGACCTCTAAAAGCAGTTCAGGCCCGCGAGCTCCGAACCAGTCGGGCTCACGGGCCTGCCTACTGCGAATGCTGGTTTACGTCAGTGCACGAATCGGCGGCCGCCCAGGCCCGCGAGGAACAGCACCACGATTGAACCAATCACCGAGAACAAGATGCCGGTGGGGTGCAGGTCCAACCAGTTGCCGCGGGAGTAGATCAGCGAGCTGACCAGACCGCCCACGAACGAGCCCACGATGCCGAGCAGCATGGTGGCGACGATGCCCATCGCCTGGCTGCCCGGGTAGACCGCCCGCGCGATGAGACCTGCAATCAGACCCACCACCAGAAACGCAATCAGACTCATGACTGTTTCTCCTTTGCTTCGTCAGTTGAGCGTCGACCTCAGCGGCCGTCGGTGTCGATCTTGTCCTTCGTCTCGATCGACTCGTCTTTGACCTTCTCACCCGCTTCGTTCGCGCGGTGCTTGAGCTTCCCGGCCTCGCACTCGGCCTTGGTGCCGGTGCAGAAGGTCTCGTCGACGCGGTGACCGGCCTTGCGACCCTGCCGCTTCACGTCGTCCTTGCCGGCCTTCGCTTTCTCCGTCGCCGACTGATTGTCGGGAGGATTCGCGAACGCCAGGGGAGCTCCAGCCATCGCCATCACTGCCAGCATTTTGATCGTGCTTTTCATGACCCCAGCACTAGGCAGCGCGCGTGCCAGCTCGAATTCGTGCGGGTTTGCGGGCGGGGGCCCGGCAGATCGGGGCGCCTTTGCACGGATGCCCCTGCAACACTGACCCAGCCTTCGAACGGGTCATCGCCCCTGGCCCGCTCGGTGCTATGCCTCGCGCCCGCATGCGAAGACTCGCCGCCCTGTGTTTGTTCGCCCTCACCGCGTGTCCTCCCAAGGCTCCTCCGGGGCCCGGAGAGGGTGAGCGGCCGCGGGTCACGGTGAAGAAAGACGACAAGGCCGACCAGGCGCTCGCCGCCGCGGCCACCGCGGCCTCGCAGGGCAAGAAGAAGGGCGTCGAGGCGTACCTCGCGGTGCGCAAGGCGTACCCCGAGAGCACTGCCGGGCAAGAGGCGCTCTACCAGGCCGGCGTGCTGGCGTTCGAAGAGGGCGACTGGGTCACCGCGCGCAAGGCGCTCAACGAGCTGCTGTTCGAGAACCCGCTGTACGAGAAGGCCGACGACGCGCGGCTCAAGTCGGCGCTCGCCGCGCTCGAGCTCAAGGCGTACCGCGACGCGTACCAGATGCTTCAGCCGCTGGTCGACAAGCTGTCGGGCCCCGAGAAGCAGAAGGCGCAAGAGGCGCTCGAGCGCGCCGCGGCGGGCTCGCAGAACTACGGCGAGGCGCTGAAGCTGGCGCTCAAGGCGGTCGACGACGCGAGCGGCGACGCCGACCGCAAGGCGGCGCTCGACCGGCTGGAAGAGACGGTCGAGAGCAAGACCTCGTTTCTCGCGCTGGCCGAGGCCTGGCACGAGCTGCCCACCACGCACCCGGCGTGGCCGATGGTCACCTTCAAGCTGGCGCGGGTCTACTACCACCTGCGCGACTGGGTGCGGCTCGACGAGACCCTGCGCAAGCTGGTGGCCGAGGCGCCGCAGTCGCAGTGGTCGCCCGAGGCCCGCGCGCTGCTCGAGCGCACGGCGCGTCGGCAAGACGTGAAGCCGAAGGTGGTGGGCGCGGTGCTGCCGATGAGCGGCAAGTACAAGGCGCTGGGCGAAGCGGTGATGCGCGGCATGCAGCTGGCGCTCAAGGGCTCGAGCGTCGAGCTGGTGGTGAAAGACTCGCAGGGCGACGTGAACCTGGCCGGCAAGATGGTCGAAGAGCTGGCCTTCGAGTCGGGCGCCATCGCCATCATCGGGCCGCTGCTGGCCGACGACTCGCGCCGCGCCGCGCTGGTCGCCGAAGAGCTGCAGGTGCCCATCGTCACCATGACCCGCGGCGAGAACATCACGCAGATCGGCCCCCACGTGTTCCGCAACATGGTGACCGACCACCAGCAGGCCGAGGCGCTCGCCGACTACGCGGTGAACGAGCTGGGCTTCAAGACGTTCGGGGTGATGTACCCGAACATTCCCTTCGGCGTGGAGCTGGCGAACTCGTTCTGGGACGAGATCGAGAAGCGGGGCGGGGTGATGCGGGCCGCCGAGACGTACGACCACGACCAGACCACGTACACCGCGCAGGCGCAGGCGCTGGTGGGCCGCTCCGAGAGGTTCTTGAACGACCGCGCCGACTACATCGAGAAGATGCGCGAGATTCGCGACAACAAAGAGCTCGACGAGTACCGCAAGCGCAAGGCGCGCGAGAAGGCGATCAGCAACCTGCCGCCGGTCATCGACTTCGAGGCGCTGCTGATTCCCGACGCTTGGCAGAAGGTCTCGCTGGTGGCGCCCGCGCTGGCGGTCGAAGACATCGTCACCAACGGCTGCGACCGCAAAGACATCGAGCGCATCTTGAAGACCACCGGCAAGAACAACGTGAAGGACCTGAAGCCGGTGGTGCTGCTGGGGCCCTCGACCTGGTCGAGCCCCAAAGACCGCAACGGCGACTACGAGCTGGTGACCCGCGGCGGCAAGTTCGTGCTCTGCAGCATCTACGTCGACAGCTTCTACGAGGGCAGCAACCGCAAGGCGACCAAGGTGTTCGTCGACCAGTTCCACGACGCGCACGGCAAAGACACCCAGCCCACGCTGCTCGACGCGGTCGGCTACGACACCGCGGGCATGGTGCGGCACGTCATCGAGAAGAACCAGCCGAGAACCCGCGACGACTTCACCCAGCTGTTGGGCGCGCTCAAAGACTACGACGGCGCCACGGGTCAGACCCGCTTCGACGATCGCCGCGAGGCGCAGAAGCCGCTCTTCTTGCTCACCATCGACCCCAAGGGCATCAAAGAGATTCCGCTCAAGGCGCGGCCGCCGGCGGGGTGAGCGCGACCCCCTCTGGTACCGTGAGGTGACGGCCCGGTAAAGTGCGGTGCCTGCCTCGGTCGTGGTTGTGACACATAGGGGGAGCAATGCTGCTTCGAACGTTCAAGCGAAAGTACGGGCGCGCGCCGCTGCACGTCACCGCGCAGTGCACGCTCGACGCACGACGCATCGAAGCCACCGTCTGGCAGATCGGCGAGGGCGGCCTGTTCGTCGAGCTGCCGCAGCTCGAGCCGTTGCCCAAGACGCTGGCGGTCAGCTTCGAGCTGCCCGGCCTGGGGTTGCACCGGGTGGTGGCCGCGCCGGTGTGGGCGACCGCGACCCCGCCGCGCTCGGTGCCGGCGGCGAAGCAGGGCGCGGGCTGCGAGTTCAAAGACGTGAGCCCGAAGACGAAAGAAGCGGTCGCGGCCTACGTGAAGAAGATGAAAGAGACGTACCGCTCGCTGCAGTTCGCGCTCGCGCTCGACCGGCCGACGCCGCAGCTGCCGCAGCTGCTCAAAGAGACCGACCTCGCGAACATTCGCGACCGCAAGGAACTGAAAGAGCGGGTCGCGGTGGCGATCGCTCAGATGCAGACGGCGTGAGCGGCCCAGGGGCCGCGGTTCAGTTCCGGTCGTAGCGAAACACCGTCGCGCCCACTCCCTCGGCGATGCTGAACAGCGCCTTCGCGTCTGGGGTGAACGCGATGGTCTCTCCGGGCGCTTGCGGCAAGACACACGGCGCGGTGCTCAGGGCCTGCGCCACGGTCGCCCCCGGCACCCGCCTGAACAAGAACATCGTCGTATAGGTCTTGATGATGATGGCCCGGCCGTCAGCCGAGACGTCGGCCGCGGTGGTGGTGTCTCCCCCCAGCGGAGCCGCCGAGAAATCCAGCGTGGCCACCCGCGACAGCACGGTGGTTGCCCCATCGACGTGTGGCGGAGCCTTGCGCATCACGTCGCTGACGCCCGAGGTCGCCTTGGTCACCAGGTAGAGCTCTTGCGTCAACGGGTCGACGAACAGGCTCTCGGCGTTGTGCTGCTCGGTGCCCGGGTAGTCGAGGTGCAGCGTGCGCGCGGGCGTCAGGTTGAACGAGCCGCCGCTCTGCGTCAGCGCGACCGACGGCTCGGCGACGAAATACACCTGCAGGCTGTGCCGGCCCGAGTTGCCCCCGATGTCGCCCACCACCAGGTGCCAGACCCCGCCGAGCTGCACCAGGCCCAGGTCTTCCCAATCGTGGGCCTGGGCTCCTCCGCCCACGTGGTAGATGCCGAGCAGCTTGCCCGCGGCATTCACTGCGAACAGCCGCGGCGAGTCACCCGAGTCGTTGTGCGCCCACAGCACGCCGGGGTTCTTTCGGCTCACCACCACGCCCGAGGTTTCCCTCATCTCGGTCGAGGTGAGCTCGCCCGACTTCACGCGCGCCCCGTACTGCGGGCACTGCGGCAGCGAAGGCTCGGCGGGGCTTCCCGCGTCGCGCACTCCGGCGTCGGTGCCCGGCGCGCCGGCGTCGGTGTCGTCAGGCGGCATGCTGCCCGCATCGTCGTCGCCGGCCGGGGGCGAGCCTGCGTCGGGCAGCTCTTCTACCGTCGTGCCCGAGTCGAACGCGCTGCCGGAGTCGGCGGGCCCGTCGCTCGAGGCGTCGGGCTCTCCGACTGCGTCAGGGGCTCCGCAGGAGCACCACGTGGAGAGCATCGTCACCGCTGCGACTCGGAGGGCTCGGTTCATTCGCCCCCCACGCTTCGCAAGCGACGTACCCGCTGCCGGGCCCCGCGACCTTCAGCGGTTGGCGGCGGCGTGCGGCACGACCGCTCCAACCTCGAGTGCTCGCTGTCCTCTCACGGGAGACAGGAGTGGGGTGAATGGGGGCCGTGCAGGTGTCGGGGCGCTGCATGAAAAGCCGTTCACGTTCACGTTCACGTTCACGAAAAAGCCGACGGCGTGCTTTTCGGGGCCACCCCTCGCTGGAGCGAAGCGAGCCTGGTCGTGGACGTGGACGTGAACGTGAACGTGGACGGCTTCTCAAGCTGCGCATCATCGATCTCCCGCGCCCCGCGCCCCCGCTCACCAGGCGATGACCAGCCCCCCCGAGCCGGGCGACACGTCGGCGACCTCGCGGCCCAAGAGCACCATCACCAGCCCGGCGATCGCCAGCCCGCCGCCCGCGCCCCACAGCACGTTGGCGCAGACGGCCTGGGTGGCCAGGCGGTTCTTCATGCCCTCGTACCACTGCTGCGGAGCGCTCTCGACGCCCTCGATTCTCGCGATGCGACCCTGGCTGTCGAGCGAGGCGCGGCTCAACCGGCCATCGACGTCGGACTTGGTCGCGCGCCACACCCCGCCCATCACCGTGCCCGCCACCAGCGAGGCCATGCCCAGCACCAGCGCGCTGTAGCCGACCGCGCGCAGCCCTTCGTTGCCCGAAGCCGCCGGCTCGGAGCGCGGCACCACCTCGGGCTCGTGCACGGGGTCGGGCCGCGGCTCGAGGGTGGGCGCCCGGTCGGGCTTCTCGGCCAACGGCGCCGGCACCTCTCTCACCACCGGCGCCTTCTCTTTCATCGAGCCCTCGCGCACCGGGCTCTTCGGCGAGCCGACCTGCGCCAGCACCGCGTCGCGCTCGCCCAGCAGCTCGGCGAACCACTCGACTCCGTCGGCCTCGGTGCCCACCGACGCGTAGGGCCCCTGCAGCTCGCCGTCGAGCTCGCCCCACTTGCCGTCTTGCGGCCGCACCGTGAAGCGCACCTTGCGCCCCAGCTTGAGCGCATCGTTCTTCACCTTCACCGCGATTTGCTGCACCTTGCCCTTGGCGTCGAGCGCGGCGGCTTCGGCCAGCAGCTCGAGCCCGCCGTTCTCTTGCGACCAGGCCTGCGCCTCTTGAAAAATCTTCATCACCCGGCCGGTGTACTTGCCGTTCAGCTCGCGCTGGGGGTCGAGCGAGAGCAGCTGCCTGAAGGCGGCGCGGGCCTTGGCCTCTTGCGCCAGCTGGGCGAACACCACCCCCTGCAGCTCGAACAGGCGCAGCATCACCTCGCGCTTGTTGCCGCTCTGGCGCGCCACGGTCTCGAGCGAGCGCGCCGCCGCCTCGTAGCGCTGCTCGAGGGTGAGCCGGGCCGCCTTGTCGAGCTCGGCCTTCTGGGGCTGACCCGCCGCGATCAGGGGCAAGAGCAGCGCCACGCTGAAGAGTGACCGGCGCACGGGGCGAACCGACCATACCCGACGTCAGAGGTTGAGGAAGATCTGCGCGCGCGGCACTCCGCGCGCCTGCAGCTGTTCGACGACCTCGGCCACCATCTCGCGCTGGCCGACCAGAAACGCCACCGTGTCGGCGAGCGGGCCCTCGGGCAGGTGCAGCTGCACCCGGCCCTTGCGGCCCGCCCACGACGAGTCACCCCGGCTCAAGGTCACGTGCACCTCGATGCCGTCGCGCAGCCACGCCGGCTCGTCGCTCTCGAACGCGAGGTGGTCGCGGTCGCGCACCCCGAGCAGCAGGGTGACCGAGCGGTACGCGCCGCGGTCGACCCGCACCGCCTCGATGACGCTGCGCATCGGCGCCTGACCGGTGCCGCTGGCGATGAGCAAGAGCCGCTTGCCCTTCGCCACCTCGAGCGGAAAGCCGGGCCCGGTGGCCGCGGTCACCTGCAGCGTCGCGCCGACCGGCAGCGCCTCGAGCGCGTCGGTGAGCGGCGTGCCGGGCTTGAACAACAGCTCGAGCGGGCCCTCTACCCCGGGCGCCGACGCGGGCGCGAACGGCCCCTGCAGCGCGCCGGTCTTCACCAGCACGTACTGACCGGGCGCGACGAACGAGGCCCGCACCGGCGCGGGCACCTGCAATTCGGCGTGCACCGTGCCGGCGACCTCGCGCCGGGTGAGCAGTTTGGCGTCGAACCAGACCATCGAGAGTTGAAGTTATAGTGAAAGCCTTGAAGCCCTTCGTGTGGATTGCGGCGTTCCTGGCGGCTGTGGCCGGGTGATCGTCCCGCTGGTCTACCTCTACATCGGCGCACAGCTGCCCACGCTCGACAGCGAGTTCGACCTCGAGCGTCTCTTGCGGCAGTCGACCGAGAGCGAGCGCAAGAGCGTGCAGCTGGGCATGTACGAGAAGAGCAAAGAGTCGATCGCCTTCGAGCGGCCCGACTTCGCCCGGCTGCCCAAGAACCTGGTGGCCTTCTACATCACCGAGCGGGGCTGCCCGACCTTCTTCCAGACCCCGCGCGAAGAGGGCTTCGCCTGGAGCAAGCGCGTGCTGCTCAGCGTCTTCAACGTCGAGATCGAAGACGGCGACGGCTGGTGCGAGAAGGTCTTCGCGCTCAACCTCGCCCGGCGCATCGGCGCCAAGGGCAAGCTCGAAGAAGCGGTGGCGATCTACAAGATTCACCGCTTCCTCAAGAAAGACGGCCTGGTCGCCTACGACCTGCACTCGGCGCACCCCGAAGAAGGCACCATCGGCGTCGAAGCCGCCGCGCGCCTGCTCTTCAAGCGCCCGACTGGCCGAGCTCAGCTTGAGCGAGCTCGCCGAGTTCACCCTGGCGATGCCGCCGCACGGCTACTGGAACCAGCTGCGCGCCTGCCAGAACCCCATTCTCATCAAGCAGAACCGCGACGTGGTGCTCGACAACCTGCGCCGGGTCTCGCTGGTGCCCGAAGACCTCGCCCACGCCGCGCAGAAGACGCCGGTCTTCTGCACCAGAGACAACTGACTCCCGCAAAGAGAAAGCCCCTGCGAGCCAACCACGGCCGCAGGGGCGAGCACTCTTGCGTGAACGTGAACGTGAACGTGAACGGCCGTTCAAGAGCGCCCGACGCCCTCAGCGCTTGTTGTCGAACTCGATGCCCTTCTCGACCTGCGCAATCGCCTCATCGACCTTCTCGATGGCCTTCACCCGGTGCCCGCCCTTGTCGGCGTTCGCGGCCTGCAGCGCCGCCTTGGCGTCTTTCAGCAGCGCGAGGGCCTCTTTCATCTTCGGCTGCGGGTCGGCGAACGCCATCGGAGCCGCGAGGCACACCACCACGGTCACCGCACGAGTCAGCATCTTCATGTCTGTTTCCCCTCAACGTTTGGGTGGAACACCGCGCGGCGGTATCGGGCGGGTGTTCTGCCCCGAGGTGCCGCCGCGTACTGCCTGCTGCGAGGTACTGCCCTGCGCACGACGGGGTGGGGCGGTGGTGTCGTCTTCCATCTCGCCCAGCAGCGACTCGCTGATCGCCACCGATGGCTCGTCTTCACCGGTGCGGCCGGGAGGGTCGAGCTGCGGCCGCGGTGCGGTGCTCGCACCCTGACGCTCTTCATCGTTCGACTCGCCCGGCTCGGTGCTGCTCGGCGCGCGGCGCGCCACCCCCGCCAGCGGGTTGCGGGTGGGCGGCGGAGTCACGTCTTCCGAGGTGCGCGAGGGCTGCGACTTGGGAATCGGGCCCGAGCCGCGGGCCGGCGCCGCCAGCTGCGACGACACCGGCGGGGCGGGCTTCTTCGCCAGCGGGGCAGGAGACGGCGCGGTGATGGGCACCTGCACCGCGCCGCTGCCGCGCTCGGCCTTCCTCGCGAGGGCGGCGTCGTGTTTCAGCTTCTGCTCGAACTCGCGCCACTGGTCCTGCATGTCGTCGGGGTCGGGGCGGCCCTTCTCGCGGTGCTTGAGCGAGGGCGCCCAGTGCACCGTCACCTGCTCACCCAGGCCGTGCACCAGCGGCGGAGGCGGCAGCCCGTAGGTCGCCGGGTCGAAGAACGCCTCGGTCAGGTCGCTGAACCCGTACGCGCGGGCCTTGGTCATGAAGGTGGGCAGAATGCCGGTGGGCGCGTGGTAGCCGAGCATGCGGCCGTCTTCGTCTTTCGCCACCGGAGTGAAGAGGAACAGGTCCTGCGTGCGGTACTCGCCCTTGTCGTTGAGAGGCAGCACCTCGCTGACCGCGTGCGTCTTGCGGCTGCCGTCTTGGTAGCGCTCGCAGCAGACGATGAAGTTGATCGCGCTCGCCACCTGCGCGCGCACCGCCACCATCGGCAGCTCGACCGCCGACATCAGGCACAGCGACTCGAGGCGGCGCAGGGTGTCGGTGGGCGTGTTGGCGTGCACCGTGGCCATCGAGCCGCCGTGGCCGGTGTTCATCGCCTGCATCAGGTCGAACGCTTCACCGCCGCGCACCTCGCCGACCACGATGCGGTCGGGGCGCAGGCGCAGCGCCGATTGCAAGAGGTGCCCCATGCTCACCTCGCCCTTGCCGAACTTGTCGGGCGGGCGCGACTCGAACGGCACCAGGTGCTCCTGGTTCAGCTGAAGCTCGGCCGAGTCTTCGATGGTGAGAATGCGTTCGTCGTTGGGAATGAGCGACGAGAGGATGTTGAGCAGGGTGGTCTTGCCCGAGCCGGTGCCTCCGCTCACCACCATGTTCAGCTTCACCCGCACCGCGGCTTCGATCAGCCGCACCATCTCGTTGGTGAGGCTGCCGAAGCGCACCAGCGCGTCAGGGCCCAGCTTGTCTTTGAAGAACTTTCGAATCGCGATGGTGGTGCCCTTGCGCGCGATGGGCGGCATCACCACGTGAATACGGCTGCCGTCGGGCAGGCGCGCGTCGAGGCGGGGGCGCTCTTCGTTGAGCACGCGGCCGACGAACTGGGCCATGTTGCGCGCGGCGCCGAGCAGGCCCTCTTCGCTGAAGCGCGCGTCGACCTTGGTGACGCGGCCCTTCCGCTCGATCCAGATGTCTTCGGGACCGTTGATCATGATCTCCGAGACGCTCTCGTCGTCGAGGTACTGAAGCACCGGCTTCAGAAAAGCCCTCAGCGACTCGGTGTACATGGACATGGCGACGCGATCGTACCCCAGGTAGCGTGCACACATGGCGACGAAGAAAAAGCCAGTGGCGGTGCATCGCTTCGAGAAGTCGAAGAGGGAAAAGGTCGAAGCGAGCAAGGCTGCCACCTCGCGCACGCTGCCCTTCGAGGTCGACCCCAAGAAGCTCGAAGAGTCGCTCAACACGTTCAAAGACCAGGTCGTCAAGCTCGCCAAGAAGGGCCGCTACACCAAGGTGCGGTTCAAGTTTCGCGGCAAGCAGCTCTTGCCCGACCTGCCCATCGCCGCGGTCGCCGCGTTCGAGGGCCTCACCTTCTACTGGGCCGGCCTGTTGCGCCTTTTGGTGTTCAACCTCGCCGGCCGCACCGTGCTCGAGGTCGAGCTGGTGAACGACTCGGAGAAGAAGATCCAGAAGGGCAAAGAGGCGCTGCTCTCGGGCGAGCTCGAGGTCGCGCTGGCCGCGTTTCAAGAGGCCCTCGACATGGACCCCGACAACCCGCACGCCCACCTGAACCTGGGCGTGGCGCACAAGCTCAAGGGGAACCGCGAGATGGCCACCGCGTCGCTCGAGCGCGCGAAGGCGCTCGACCCCAAAGGCCCCACCGGCGCCGAAGCCGAGCGCCTGCTGACGGGGCTCAAGGGCATCATCAAGCCGTTGGAGGCTCCGTGAAGAAGACCGGCGCTGCGCTGCTCTGTCTGCTCGTCACCGGCTGCATCGACTTTCGCAAAGACCTCGAAGACTTCTGCGCCCGCACCGGGCGCTGCGTGCCCGACGGCGGCTCGGCGGGCGGCAGCACCGCCGGCGGCACCGGGGGCAGCACGGCCGGCGGCACCGGAGGCAGCACCGCGGGCGGCAGCGGCGGCGGTGGTGGCGCTGGAGGCGCGACCTCAGGCGGCTCGGGCGGCGGCGCGATGTTCACCTGCACCAAAGAGGCGTGCCAGGTCTTCGCGACCGACCGCAACAAGAAGATCTGGTCGATCGGCGGCTCGAGCCCCAACGACGTGTGGTTCGGCGCCGGCCAGGCGCTGTTCCGCTTCGACGGCACCACCTTCGCCAACCGCCAAGACAACCCGTCACCCTCGGGCCAGCACTACGGCGTCGCCTCGACCGCTCCCGACGACGTGTGGCTCTCGGGCACCGACTACACCAGCGTGTGGCGCTACAACGGTCTCGACTGGCGTTCGCGCAAGGTCGACGCCGGCGACTACTCGTACAGCATCTACGCGCGCACGCGCGACGACGCGTACATGGTCGCCAGCTCCGACCTCTTCCACTGGGACGGCGACGCCGGCACCTGGGAGCACATCTACACCAACCCCACCGACGACTATTTCTACGACCTGCAGTCGGCTCCGGGGCAGCCGGTGTGGGGCGTGGCCGACGTGCAGGTGTACCGCATCGAGAACGATCTCAGCGTCGCGGTCGAGCTGCCTCCCATCGACCCCAGCAACTCGCTGGTCGCGGTCAGCGTCTCGCCCAGCGGTCACGTCTGGGCGGTGGGCTCACGCCTCGGCGTCTTCCACCGCGACCTCGACGGCGGCTGGGACAAGCTCGAGGTCGACGTCGGCGCCACCAGCTTCGCGACGCTGGTGGGTGTGTGGGCCCGGTCGGACGACGACGTGTGGATGGCCGGCGAGTACGGCACCTTCTTGCACTGGCGGCGCGACGCGGGCTTCACCTCGCGCTCGGTCGACCTCTTCGACGCCGGCATCGACCTCAACACGGTTCACTTCCAGGACATCTGGGGCATGGGCAACGACATGTGGCTCGGCGGCACCACCGGAGAGACCGGCAACTTCGGCGAGTACGACGGCGGCGTCGCCGTGCACTTCCTGCTGCCGTAGGCGCAGCCCAGGCGGCGCGCGAGTCACCGCGTCGAGCCGGTCGCCTGACTGCTGACCTTGACGGGCCCGCTCGACCCGCGCCAATTTCGAAGCACCCGTGAAGACCGGCCCCCGCTCGAGCTCGCTGGCTCCGCCCAGCCCACCGCTGGGCCAGCCGGCCGTCACCGGCGCCGCCGACGTCGTCGAAGCTGCCGCGGTCGTGCCGGTCGCGACGCCGCGCGCGAGCGAAGCGCCGTTCCGCGAGGCGCCCTCGGCCCAGCGGCGCCGCCCGCCCGAGCGCGCGAGCGCTCCAGCGGCGGTTCAGCCCGCGGTGACCACGCCGCGCGTCTTCGCCACGCTCGACGACCTGCGTGGGGCCGTCGCCGACACCGACCTCGCGAAGACGTTTGCCGACGCCAGGCTGCCGCTCGAGGCGCTGCCGCCTGCAGGGCGCGCCGCGGCCGAGGCGCTCGCCGCGTCGGGAGCCAGCGCCGTCAACGCGTTCGCGTTCGAAGCGCCGCTGGGCAGGGTGACGTTTCTGCTCAGCCGCGCGCCGCCTCCCGCTCCGGTGCTGCAGCTGCTCGATCGCTCGGGCACGGTGTTCGACGAGGCGCGCCGCCCGCGCACCGACTTCTCATGGGAGCCGGCCGGCCCCGCCAGCGTTCGCGACTTCGCGTCGGGTAACCTGCGAGAAGTGGGTGAGGCGCAGCGCTCGAGCCGCGACGCGCTGCCCGGGGCGGTACGCGCTGCTGCCGGCGAAGTGCCCGAGCGGGCCAGCTGGTTCCACCCCGAAGCCGGGGCCTGGGTCGCGCAGTGGCTCGGGCCGTCGGGCTCGAGCGTGATCGCCTTCGACGATGACGGCGCGGTGCTCACCCGCGGCTCCCGACCGTTCTCGGTGTTCGAGTTCGGCGGCCTGGGCCTGCCCTGAAGGCGGGGCCGAGCCGCAATCGCCGGCACCCGGTCAAGGCGCGAGCAGGGCCTTCTGCGACACCAGCACCCAGACCGACTGTGTCTTCTGCGCGTAGAACAGGGTGATGGCGACGTCGCGCGTGCCGTGGGGAAAGCGAAAGGTGAAGCCGAAGGTCTCGTAGAGCTCTCTGCGGCGAACACCCTCGAGAAACCGCCCGTGAAACTCTTTCACCTTGGTACAGGGCGCGACGTCGTCGAAGAAGCTCTTGCCGAGCTGTCGTGCCGGGTCGAGCCGCGCCAGGTTGCCTTCGGTCTTGTTGAACCGAAGAATCTTCCCCGAGGCATCGAGCTCGATCATCCCGAACGGCAGGCTCTCGAGCTCTTCGGGCTGGAGCACGCCGAGGCGTTTCACCAGGTCATCGATGCGAAGCGCAGCGCTCATGCTTGGGTCTACGATCGAGCGCGCGGCTCCGTTTCCGGGAGTGCAGCCCCCGGTGGGTGCGCGGCACACCAGCGCGCCACGGTCGCCCAGACGGCCTAGAAGCCCAGGCCCGCGACCAGCGCCACGTCGGTGCTCTCTCCGGGCCGCAAGCTGGGGGTGAGCCGCACCTCGAGGTGCCCGGCGAAGATGACCGGCAGCAGCCCGAGCAGCAGCACGCCGCCCGAGAAGGCGAACGTCGAGAGCTTCTCGGGCAGCCAGTTCCACCCTCCGCCCAGGGCGACGTAGGGGCGCATGAACGGCGCCGGCCCGCCCAGCGGGGGGAGCAGCGGGGCTCCCACCACCGGGCGCAGCGTGGTGCCGAGCGAGACGAAGCCATGCACCACCGGCTGCAGCAGCCCTCCCGGGCGCGCGGCCATCAGCTCGAGCCGCTCTTCCAGCCACGGCTGCAGCCCGCCCGGCCCGAAGCTCACGCCCACCTGGGTGGTGAGCGCGGGCATGAACATCGTCTGGTCGCGCCGCGGCAGCAGGCCGGTGCGCAGGCCGATGCCGGCGATGCCGGCCGGCGTGACGGTACCCGCGGTGACGCCCAGCACCGCCGCGATGCCGAAGCGCGAGCCCGGGTCGGGCGGAGCGGCCGCGTCGACCTGCGGCGTGGTGGTGAGCATCAGGCCGACGAGCGCAGAGAGCATCGGCGGCGCAGCTGAGCATTCGCCGTGCCTGCCCGCGCGCGCTGCAACAGGTGATGATTCTTCGTGGCCGTACCGCGCGATTGTGCAGGCGGCTGCACAGTGGCCTTCTCTTCTAGAAGCCGAAGCCCACCACCAGCGCCACGTCGAGCGCCTCACCGGGCCGCAGCGCCGGAGTCACCCGCAGCTCGACCCGCCCCGCGAAGATGATGGGCAAGAGCGCCACGAACAGCAGCGCCTGGCCGACGTCGCGCGGGGCGATTCTCGCCTGGTCTCTGGCGCCGGGGAGCCAGTTCCAACCCAAGCCGATGCTGCCGTAGGGGCGCGCGAAGCTGTCGTAATTGCCGCCCAGCGCCGAGCGCTCGACGTGGCCGTCGAAGCCCACCAGCAGCACCCCTCCCGAGAGCCAGCCCTCGACCGCGGGAACCAACAGCCCCCCAGGCCGCGCGCCCATCAGCTCGAAGCGCCCCTCGAACCAGGCGCTGAAGCCGGCCTGGCTGCCGTACATCACGCCCGCCACCACCGCGAGCGCCGGCATCAGCATGAGCGCGTCTTCGGTGCGGTCGCGCAGTCCGAAGCGCACCCCGACCCCGGTGATGAACGCGGCCTGCGCGCGGCTGCCCATGCCGCCGACCAGCCCCACCACGCCCAGGCGCGAGGCCTCGGGCGCGAGCTTGGGCGCGGGCGTCGCCGCGTCGCTCGCGCTGACGACCGGCGCCGGCGCGGGCCCCTGGTCGAGCGAAGGCGGACCCAGCGAGGCGAGCACCAGCAGCAGCGAGAGCACGCCTCGCCGCTGAGCAGGCCGCGTGCCGCGTCGCAAGCGCGCGTGGGGGCGTGGGCCACACCGCGCGGAGCAGGGCGCCGCTGTCGCGATCAGCAGCCCGGCTCGAACGCTTGGAGCAGCGAGCGCCCTGGCCCTAATCTCTTCGAGCAGACACACGCCGAGGGGACTGGAGTTGCGAACTCAAGAGTGGTGGGCGCTCGTGCTGCTGTCGGCGTTCGCGGCCGGTAGCCGGGCCCACGGCGCGCCGTTGTGCGTCAGCGGCAGCTACACGGGCAGCGGCGCGACCTCGCGCGCCATCTCGGGAGTGGGGCTGGCGCCGGCGGTGCTGGTGATTCGGGCGCGAGGCGCGGGCGCACCCGAGCTGGCCACCCGCAGCCTCCCGGTGGGTTTGACCAAGCAGATGAACGTCAACCAGGCCGCGCACGCCAACAACGTCAGCCGGCTCGACGCTGATGGCTTCACCGTGGCGAGCGGCTACGACACCAGCGGCACCACCTTCGATTGGGTCGCGCTGGCCGCGACGCCGGGGCTGGTGGCCACCGGCGTCTACGTGGGAGACGGGGTGGGGAACCGATCGATTTCGGGCGTCGGCTTTCAGCCCGATGCGGTCTGGTTGTTTCCCGAGGGGGCTTTTCGGCCGGTCTTTCGGACTCGCGACATGTCAGGCACCAGCGACTGGGTACAGACCTTCGACTCGGTCGCGAACATGGTTCAGGCCTTCGAGGTCGATGGCTTCCAGGTTGGCACCGCTGCAGAGGTCAACGCTGCGGCCGAGCGGTACCACTACGTGGCGTTCGCCAGGGGCGCCAACGCGGTGGCGATGGGCACCTACGCGGGCGACGCCATCGACGGGCACGTCATCTTGGTGGGCTTTCCGCTCGAGTGGGCGCTGGTCAAAGCGCTCACCGGCGCCACCGGAGGCGTGTACCGCCCCGGCTCGCTGGGCACGGTCGACCTCTCGCTGCGCTTCGGCGGCCAGGCGCCCACCAGCAACGAGATTCAGGCGCTCGGCCCTAACGGCTTCACCCTGGGGAGCTCGGCGCAGGTCAACTCGAGCGCGCTGACCTTCGCGTACATGGGGTTCGTTCGCGCAGATGCTGGCCTCGTCGCCGACGCAGGCAGCGGTGGCGGGGCCGGCGGAGGCAGCGGAGGGGGCGGCGCATCTGGCGGCACGTCTGGCGGCACGTCTGGCGGCGCGTCTGGCGGCGCGTCTGGCGGCGCGTCTGGCGGCGCATCTGGCGGCGCATCTGGCGGCGCGTCTGGCGGCGCGTCTGGCGGCGCGTCTGGCGGCGCGTCTGGCGGCGGACAAGCCGGGCAACCGATTGCGGTCAAGGTGGGCTGCGGCTGCGAGGCGAGCCCGAGCGCGAGCCTGGCGGTGGCGGCGCTGCTGGGGCTGCGTCGAGTCGCCGGTCGACGTCGCGCCGGGCGCCGCGCTGAAAGTCAGCTCGCGGGCAGAATCGGGTGAGGCCCGGTGCGCTCGATGGCGATGGCCTCGACGCGCTCTGACAGCGACAGGTCGGCCTGCAGCGCCGACAAGAAGACCTCGCGCGAGAGCACCAGCAGCAGGGTGTCGCTGGTGGTGCGCACGGTGGCGGTGCGCGGCACGTTGCGCAAGAGCGCAATCTCGCCGAACACCTCGCCGTCGCCGAGCGACACCAGCTTCTTGCCGTCGGGCGCGAGCACGTCGACCGAGCCCTTGGCGACCAGGAAGAACTCGTTGCCCTCTTCGCCGAACTTCACCACGTCGGTGCCTGCGGGCACCGACCGCGGCAGGAAGCGGGTGGCCAGCGACGACAGCCGCTCGGGGGGCAGCTCTTTGAACAGCCGGCTCTTGCCGATGGCGCTCGCCGCGCGCAGCACCTGCGCGAAGTCGACGCCGCCCACCGTGGCCACCACCTTCTCGAACGCCTCGGTGGCCAGCTCGATGAGGGTGGTCTGGGTGAGCGCGCGCACCGTGGCGGTGCGCAACCCGTCTTTGAGCATCGCGGTCTCACCGAAGCAGTCGCCGGTGCCCAGCCGCGCCACCACCCGCGTGTGCTCGGCCGTCTCTCCGCGCTCGACCACCACCACTCCGCGGCGCACCGAGTAGAAGGTGCTGCCCACCGAGCCCTGCTCGACGATGGCGTGGCCCGCGTCGTAGGTCACCTCGCGCGACTGGGCGGCGATGGCGGCGAGGTCGGCGTCCGACAGCTTCGAGAAGAGCGGAATCGAGCGGAACACCGAGAGGTCGGACACGCCGCGCGAGCGCTTGGCCAGCGGGTCGGGCGGCCAGAGCATCGAGAACATCGACTCGATGAGCTGGCTCACCAGCACCAGCAGCGGCAGCGGGCAGAGCGCGAACAGCGCCACCGCGCCCGAGTAGGCGACCACCGTGTGCCAGCCGGCGTCGCGCACGCCCACGTGAATCAGCTGCACCGCGGTGGGCAGGCCCAGCCCCAGCACCACGAACAAGAACGCGCCCACCCACACCATCGACAGCATGGCGGAGAAGAAGATGGCCCGGTCGCCCCGCGGCAGCTTGAACGAGAGGATTTTCTTGATCAGCGGCAGCCCGACGTAGGCGCGCACGTGGTCTCTGAGGTTCAGCTGGCCCGAGAGCGTGCTCAAGATGCCGCTCATCGAGCTGTGCACCATCGGGCAGAGGTCGATGAGCAGCACCAGCAGCGCCCCGGCCCACAGCCCGGGCCAGGGCGAGGAGATCGCCAGCGCGGTGCCGGCGCCGGCCAGCGCGGCGAGGTGCGCCAGCACCCGGGGCCTTCTGTCCATCAGCACCGCGACGGCGTGGTCGGGCACCACGTGCAAGATGCCCAACGCCGAGACCAGCTGGGTGCGCCGGGGCGGAAAACCGAACACCGCGCAGACCGCGGCCTTGAAGCGGTCGCGCAGGGTCAGCGCCAGCACCGCGCCCAGGTAGAACAGCCCCACGTCGATCGCCGAGAGCGCGCGCGGGGCGAAGTTGAGCTGCACCCAGGCCGCGAGCGCGGGAAACGCGAACAGCTCGAGCGCGCGCAGCGGGGTGGGCCACAGGTCGCGCATGCGGAACAGCGAGCGCGGCGCCAGCACCTCGATGAACGAGTTGCGGTCCATCATGCCGACGCGCTGCAGGCTGTCGGGCGGGTCGTGCAGCAGGTCGGCGTCGGCCAGGCCGCGCATCAGGTCGTCGAGCGCCGCGAACGGCACGAAGCCGTAGCGGTTCAGGTACTCGGCGCTGATTTCCAGCAGCGAGCGCTTGCCGTCGAAGAGCGTCACCAGGTTCGCCTGGTCGGGCGCCGTCTCGAAGCTGTTGCCGCTGTCGGCGTCGTAGATGCCCTCGGTGCCGTCCGAGCGCTTGCGCACCTCAGCAGTCGGTAGAAGGCCCGGCCGAACCTGATCGAGCATCGCCGCGGCAGCCTAGTCGAACCCTCCCGTCGCCGCTCGAAGGCTGTGCGACAGATACCCCATCGTAGAGCTCTGACGCTGTGCTGCTTGACGACTGGAGTATGCGGCGCTGAGCGTTCCAGCCGTGGCGGCACCCATTCGACTTCGGCCTGGAGGCCTCCGCTCAGGGTGCTCGGTCTTCAGGGCAGCGGGAGCGCGACGCTGGCGAATGCCCCGCTCGGAGTCACCAGCACCGACGCGCTCGCGCCGCCGCTGCCGCCGCCGAACGCGAACATGCCCGCCGCTGCGACCACTGCCGCCGCGCCCACCCCGACCAGCACCCACCCTGCGACCTGCATCGACGCCCCGCGGTTGGCGATCGCCAGCGCCTCTTCTTTGTTCGTCGGCCCGTTGTTGGTCAGCTGACCGTGCGCTGAGCTCGCCTGCACCAGCAGCACCGTGCCCACTCCCGCGCTCACCACGCCAACCGCGGCGGGAACCCACGCGATTCGGCGCAGCCCGCCCGACGGCTGAGGCTTGGGCTGCTGCACGATGACCGGCGCGGGCTCGGGCTTCGGCTCGGGAGGCCGGTTCGCCTCTTCCTGCTTGCGGCGGTCTTCGTCGTCTTTTCGGCGGGCATCTTCTTTCTGCTTCTCGACCGCCGCCTGGGCGTCGAGCACCTTCTGCACCTGCGCCTTCGCCTTGTCGAAGACCCGCTGCACCTTCGGGCTCACCACCATCGGCAGGGTCGCGCTGGGGTCCATGCCCAGCGCGCTGGCGAACACCGACGGCGCGGTCGCGTCGCCCATCTCGGCCAGCACCACGCCTTCGAGCAGCGCAATCTTCAGGTCGTCTTCGGGGCCCTGGCTCTTGACCTTGGCGCGCTTGAGCTGCGCGAGCGCCTTCTCGTACTCGAGCTTCTCGAACAGGGCCGAGGCGCTGCCCAGGTACTTCCGCACGTCGGTGCTCACCTCTGCCGCCGCGAGGCCCGCCGCCACCAACACCGTGAGAATCACCACGCGCTTCATGTTCACTCCACCAGGTTGAACTTGAACACCGACTTGCCGGGCTTCACGTTGAAGTCGACCTTCACGTCCTTGCCCACCTGCTCGTTCACCAGGCGAAACGTGTGCTTCCCCACCGAGAGGCTCAAGGGCTCGTCGAGCGGAGTCTGCCCGATCTGCTCGCCGTCGACCCACAGCACCGCGTAGGGCCGTACCCGCACCTCGACCTCGCCCTTCGCCTTCGAGGGCGGCGGGGGCTTGCTGCTCCCGTGCTTGCCGGTGCTCGGGCCGGCGTGGGGCACCACCGCGACCGCCACGTCGGCCACTGCACCCGCATCGACCTCGGGCGCCGCCTCCGCCACCACCACCGCTGCGCCCGCATCGACCTCGGCCTTCACCACCGGCTGCTCTTTCAGCGCGGGCGGCGGAGGCACCACGATCGGCCCCTCGCCTCGCCCGCGCCCGAACAGCACCCACGAGGTCACCGCCGCCGCGCAGACCACCAGCACCACCGCCGCGGCCAGCGCGCCCTTGCCGGCGCCTCCGCCGCGCGCCGAGGGCTCGCTGATCGCCGCCGCTGGCGACTCGCCGGTGACCGGCTTGAGCTGGGTGCTCGACACGCCGGTGATGGGCCGGTCGGGCGTGGCCAGCGCGTCGACTCCGGGCCGCGACTGGGGGGTGAGGTGGGTCGAGCTGTTGATGTCTTCGTCACCGCCGCCCTGCGGCACGTAGGGCTGCAGGTCGTTGCCGGTCTCGGCCTGGTGCCCCGCCTCGGCCGCTTCGACCAGCCGGGCCAGGTCCGACGGCATGCACTTCTCGCCGGTCGACTGAATGAAGCTCTCGAGGTCGTTCTGAAACGCCTTGCAGTCGGGGTAGCGAACGTCGCGCGACTTGGCGAGCGCGCGCGCCACGCACTGCTCGAGCGCGGGCGGCACCTTGTCGACCAGCCCCGAGAGCGGCGGCAGCGGGTCGGGCTTCATCACCGCCTGGATGATGCTCACCTCGCTGGTGGCGTCGAACGGCAGCGAGCCGGCGAGCAGCTCGAACAGCACCACCCCCAGCGCGTAGACGTCGACGCGCTGGTCGAGCACCTCTCGCTGCAGCTGCTCGGGAGGCATGTACGCCATCTTCCCCTTGAGCATGCCGGTGGTGGTCTTGTGCACCTGCGTCTCGGCCTTGGCGATGCCGAAGTCGAGCACCTTCACCGCGCCGTGCTTCGAGATGATGAGGTTGTCGGGCGAGATGTCGCGGTGCACCAGGTTCACCGGCTTGCCGGTCTTGGGGTCGCGAAAGCCGTGCGCGTAGGCGAGGCCTTCGCACGCCTGGCTGATCATCCGCGCGCAGGCCGCCATCGGCATCGGCCCGTACATGTTCCGGTGCATGCGGTTGAGCGTGCGCAGGTTCATGCCGTCGACGAACTCCATCGCCAGGAAGTAGTCGCGGCCCACCTGACCGAAGTCGAACACCTGCACCACGTTGGGGTGGTTGAGCTGCGCGGCGAGCTTCGCTTCCGACAAGAACATCTGCACGAACTGCGGGTTGTCGGCGTAGTGGGGGAGAATTCGCTTCACCACCAGCTGCTTGCTGAACCCGCCCGGCCCGTCGGCGCTGGCGAGAAACACCTCGGCCATGCCGCCGGTCGCGAGCTTCTTGATGAGCTGGTAGCGGCCGAGCATCTGCAAGGCGGGTTTGACCCTACTACCGCGCAACGCGCCCCGTTACATTTGCGTTCCGTTGCGCGTGGGGTGGAAAAGCAGCCGTTGAGGCGAAACGGTGGCCTCGCGGCGCCTCAAGTGGGCGGAAGCGGGTCGGGGTGCGCGGCATGCATCGAACCCCCTCGAACCCCCACTCCAGGACGACGCCATGCGTGCTCTTCGCCATTGCCTTCTCACCCTCGTCGCCGCCGCCTCGACCGTGGCGTACGCCCAGACCCCCGACCGCACTCCCGACAACTTCCGCGAGGTGCCGCCCTATGGCCAGGCGGGCGCCGCGCCGGGCAGCGGCAACGTGGGGTCGGGCTTCACCGCCACGCCGCAGCCGGGTACGACCAGCGCCACCGGCAGCGTGCAGAGCGCTGCGACGACCGGCTCGACCGGCGTGAGCGCCAACCCGTCGACGACCTCCAGCAGCGTGCAGCAGGGCTCGCCCACGCCGGGCTCGACCGACGTGAGCCCCAACCCGTTTCCCACCTCGGAGAGCGTGCAGAACCGCTCGCCCACGCCGGGCTCGACCGAGGTGAGCCCCAACCCGTTTCCCACCTCGGACAGCGTGCAGAACAGCTCGCCCACGCCGGGCTCGACCGACGTGAGCCCGAACCCCTTTCCCACCTCGCGCAGCGTGCAAGAGAGCTCGCCGTCGGCAGGCTCGGCGGCGACGACTCCCAGCGCCACGTCGCCGTCGACCACGACCAGCTCGACGGACACGACCGCGACGGGCTCGGTGAGCACCACCCCGTCGAGCGGCACCTCGGTCAACGGCACCGCGGCCGGGCGTCGTACCAACAGCGCGGCGAGCCCCCGGCCCGCGCCCGCCTCGCCGGCGCGCTGAACGCCTGAGCTCGCGTTAGATTCGGCAGCGTTGAGCGTTCTGTCGCAGTGGCTGGCCGGCAAGCGGGTGTTCGTGCTCACCGGCGCGGGCATCTCGACCGACTCGGGCATTCCCGACTACCGGGGCCCGCTGACCCGCCACGTCGAGCGCAAGCCGGTGCAGCACCGCGACTTCGTGAGCAAGCCGCACGCGCGCGCCCGCTACTGGGCCCGCAGCGCGGTGGGGTGGCCGCGCTTTCGCGCGTTCGAGCCCAACGCTTCGCACCAGGCGCTCGCCGCGCTCGAGGCGCGCGGCGTGGTGCACGCGCTGGTGACCCAGAACGTCGATCGGCTGCACACCAAGGCAGGGCACCGCAGCGTCGTCGAGCTGCACGGCTCGCTCTACCTGGTGCGCTGTCTCGCCTGCGGCAGCGCCGAGAGCCGCGACGGGCTGCAGGCGCGGCTTTTGGCCGCGAACCCCGCGGCGCTGGAGTGGAACGTGGCGCTCGCTCCCGACGGCGACGTCGACCTTCCGCAAGAGGCGGTGGAGCAGTTCGTGGTGCCCGGGTGCCTGCGGTGCGGCGGAGTGCTCAAGCCCGACGTGGTGTTCTTCGGCGACAACGTGCCCGCGCCAAGGGTGGAAGACGCGTTCGCCCAGCTGCGCGCCAGCGACGCGCTGCTGGTCGTCGGCTCGTCGCTGCACGTGTGGTCGGGCTACCGCTTCGTGCTCGCCGCGGCCGAAGCCGGCATGCCCATCGCCATCGTGAACCTGGGGCCCACCCGCGGCGACGCCCACGCCACCTTGCGCCTCGAGGCCGGCGCCGCCGAGGTGCTCACCGAATGCACGTCATCGTCGGCGTGAACGCCTTGAGGCACTTGCTGGCGATGTCGATGCGCTTCACCACGTCGGTGCCCATCAGCTCGATGGGCTCGGACTTGCCGTAGAACGACGCCGCGGCCACCGACGCGTCGTGCTCGCACCCGCCGTTGTTGCTCGGCTCGATGCCCGCCACCTCGAGGCGGAACCTGCCCTGAGGAATGCGGTCGACCTTCACCATCGCCTGGTTGAGCGCCTCGGGGAGCGTGCCCCAGGTGCGCTGCGGGTCGGCCTCGAGCTTCACGCACACCGTCTTGGTGACCTGGCCGATGCCGCCGTCGTCGAGCACCTGGCTCACCCACAGGCCCAGGTCGAACGCGCAGTCCAACCGAATGGTGTCGGGGTTGCCCGAGCCACACCAGTCGGCGGGCAGGCGCGACATCACCAGCTTGCCGGTCAGCTCGACGTTCTGCGCCGCGCCGCACGCGCCGAGCGCGAGGCTAATTGAGAGGAGGGCAGTCGCTCGCATGGCACCAGCTGCTGAAGCTGTAGGTGGGGGGCTTGTTGGAAGAGACCACGATGCCGGCGGTGACGCCCGCGATGATGCCGCCGAGCAGCACGGCTCCGGTCGCGATGGCCCAGGGCTTCTTGTACCAGTCGCTCGGCTGGGCAGCGACGGCGGCCTCTTCGCGCCGCACCTCGGCCGCCTTCACCTCGGCGTCGGTGATGAGCGGCCTGGGGGCCTCGCCGCGCAGCGCCTGGGTCGCCGTCTGCACCGCCTTCTCGATGGGCTCGAACGCCCCCAGCCTGAAGGTCTGGGTGTCGTAGAGCGCCGCGTCGTCGGGCCGCACCAGCACCACGAAGCGCGTCTTCATCAGCTCGGCGATCTTCTTCGCGCTCAGCGCCCGCGACGCGTCGCCGGCTGCGGCCGAGACGTTCGCGCGCGCCACCACCAGCTCGGACTCGTTGGTGGCCTCGGGCAGCACGAAGCTCACCGGCACCACCTTGCCCTTCGGCACGGTGACGCGCTGAATCTGACCGAGGTAGCCCTCGCGGCTGGCGGCGACGAAGTGCGTGCCGGCCTCGAGCGGGGCGCTGGTGCCGGTCTGGGCCTTCGCTCCGTCGATGCTCACCCACGCGGTCATCGGCTCGGCCTTGATGACCACCTGGCCCTGGCCGCGGTCTTTCGACTTCAGCATGCGCGCGTAGACGCCCATCGACGAGTCGAGCGAGGCGAGCTCGGGCTTCAGGGTGAACGCGTTCTTGAACGCCTCGTCGGCGGCGGCCGGGTCTTTCTGCTTGAGCGCGATGAGCCCGTTGAGCCGCTCGAGCTCGGCGAGGGCCTCGAAGGTCTCGGGCAGCGGCTCGGTCGACATCGCCATGGCCTCGGCCTGCGCGATGGCCTCGGTCGCGCCGTCGAGGTTCGAGCGGTTGTAGGCCGCCTTGCCCTCGTTCAAGAGCCGGTTCACCTCGGCGAGAATCTGCTTCGGGCCGGGCGGGGTGTGCGCGACCGGCTCTTCGAGCACCACCGACGACTTCAGCGGGGCCTCGGGGCTGTTCTTCGAGACCGCCTCGCGCATCACCTTGAGGGTGTGCTGACCCGACAGGCCGTCTTGCGCCACGTTCACGAACACCATCGGGTCGGCGAAGGCCGGGGCCGAGGCGAGCAGCAGCGCGCACGAGAACGCGGTCGGTTTTCTCACGGGGGCGGGGCCGATTTCTGCCACGCCTCGGGGTGCGAATACAGCGTCGGCGCTCACCCTGTCAGCCTCTGAGCGGAGGCACGGCGTATGCCGTGCCGAAGTCGAATGGGTGCACTCCAACTTGAACGCACTCACGTCGGTGACTCCAGGCTCCAAGCAGCAGAGCGCGCGCACGATACGATGGAGTATCTGCGTCTCAGCCTTCGGCGAGCGATGGCACCCTTCGACTTCGCTCAGGGTGCGCGGCTTTGCGGGCTGGGGGAACTACTCGCCCGCGGGCGCGACCTTGGCCTTCTTGTTCTTCGAGCGCACCAGGTCGATGACCGGGTCGAAGTCGCCGTCGACCGCGATGCCCCAGCCGTCGACGCGGAAGGCTTCTTTGAGCACCTTCTTGCCGGCGTCGTTCAGGCTCATGCGGCCGAACACCTGCACGATGGAGTTCACGCGCTTGCGGTCGAACGCGAAGTCGGGCCGGCACGCGATGACCTCATTGGGAATCGGGCCGCTCGAGGCGACCACCTTCCACTCGTCGAGGCTGCCGCCGGCGTCGGCGCAGCCGTCGGCCTTCGGTGGGTTGCCCTCGTCGGGGTCGGTGGCGAACGTCGCGCCCACGTCGGCCGCGCCCGACTTCACCGCCTTGCACACCGCGGGGTGGTCGGAAGAGAACGTCTCGCCGCCGAAGAACGCGTCGGGGTCGAAGCCGGCCTTCTTCACCATCTCGCGGGGGAACAGGTAGCCCGAGGTCGAGGTCTTGTTCACCCACGCCACCTTCTTGCCCTTCAGGTCGGCCACCGAGGCCAGCGCGCTGCCCTTCTTGGCGATGAACACGGCCCGGTAGAACAGCCCGCCGCCGCCGGCGCGCATCGCCTTCGAGAGCGCGGTGACGTCGGCGTTCTTGTCGGCCGCGCGCACGAACGCGAGCGGCGTAATCCACGCCAGGTCGACCTTGCCCTCGGCGAGCGCGCCCGACAGCTCGTCGTACGAGCCGAACACCTGCACCGTGACGGGGCTCTTGAGCTCTTTCGACAGGTACGGCTCGATGAGCGCCTTGGCCTTGGCGGCGTGATCGGCGCCGTACGGCTGCGAGATGCCGAAGGAGATCGGCTTCGCGGGAGTCGCCTTCTCGGCGGCAGGTGCGGCAGCAGCACCCCCGTCGGCGGTGAGCGCGACAGCCAGGGCACAAGCGAGCAGCGACATGTGAAGACCTCTCTTCTACTTGAGCGCCTCGGCGCCAGAGACGATCTCCATGAGCTCCTTGGTGATCGCCGCCTGCCGGGTGCGGTTGTAGAACAGCGTGAGCGAGCTGATCATCTCGCCGGCGTTCTTGGTGGCGTTCTCCATCGCCGACATGCGCGCGCCGTGCTCGGACGCCGCGCTCTCGAGCAGCGCGCGGAAGATGCGCACGTTGAGCGCCTGGGGCACCAGCGCGTTCAGCACCGCCTGCGCGTTGGGCTCGTACTTGAAGTCGATCTTGGTGACGCCCTCGACCTTCTTGCCGGTCTCGAAGGGCAGCAGCCGCACGAAGGTCACCTTCTGGCTGATCGCCGAGATGAACTCGTTGTACGCGAGGTAGACCGCGTCGACCTGACCGTCGAGAAACCGCTTGGCCGCTTCGTTCGCGATCTCGGTCGAGGTGTCGTAGGTGATCTTGCTGGTGACCCCGGGCCAGTCTTTGCGGATGCTGAAGCCGCGGGCGCGCAGGTAGTCGCCGCCCTTCTTGCCCATGGTGGTGACGAAGTGCTGCTCCATCTTCGAGCCTTCGTCTTTCAGGTAGCGCCACGCCTGCTTCGACACGTTCGCGTTGAAGCCGCCGGCCAGGCCGCGGTCAGAGGTCACCAGCAGCACTTCGACCTTCTTCACCGGCCGCTCGGTCAGCAGCGGGTGGTTCACCGTGCCGGGCTCGACGCGCGAGACCAGCTCGTTGATCAGCGCTTCGAGCGTCTGCGCGTAGGGCCGCGCCGACATGATGGCTTCCTGCGCTTTGCGCAGCTTGGCAGCAGAGACCATCTTCATCGCCTTGGTGATCTGCCGGGTGCTCTTCACCGACTTGATGCGCTTGCGGATGTCGCGGAGTGACGCCATTTCGGTCACCGCGCTTAGGCGCTGGGGGCCGGCGCGTCAATCGAAAGCGGGTCGCTGTTCAGAGCCCGTAGCCGAAGCGCAGCAGGGCCTTGGCCCCTGCCTTGAACCCCTCGGGGGTAGACAGCGCGAAGTCGGTGGCGTCGGCGATGCGCACGATGACGCTGAACCCGGCGCAGACGGCGATCGCGTCGATCATCGCCTGCTTCGACACGCCCTTGGCGCGCACGGCCGCCGCGTCGGCCTGCGTCACCTCGGCAGGCGTCAGGGTCAGCTTCTCGACGAAGCCGAGCATCGCGCGCAGCTTGTCGTCGATGGGCGCCGAGCGGTAGTCGGCCAGCACCCGCTGCACCTGGTCTTCTCCGAGCTGAAGCGACGCGACCGCGCCGTGGGCTGCCGTTCAGAATCGACAGCGATTCAAGTTGGAGACGAACGACGCGAACAGCTCGCGCTCGCCCACGCTCCAGTCCGACGGGCCGCGCAGCACCGCCTGCAGCCAGGCCGAGAACGGCTCGCCGAAGCGTTTCTGCCGGTAGTGCAGGGCGCGCATCACGTCGGGCACCGGGCGACCGTTCATCAGCCGCATCAAGGCGAACTTGAGCTTCACCTTCAGCGGGTGCTGGTGCTCGAGCGCCTTGATTCTCATTCCAGCTCCTCGAGGGCGGCGAGCCCGGCGCGCCAGCGCTCGAGCCCCGCCTTCAACGCCTCATCGGTGGTGGCGTGAAAGAGGTGGTCGTCACTGACGCCGGCAGCGGTGAGCGCCGCCACCTCTTCGTCGGTGATGCGGTACGCCTGCTGGCGAACCTGCTCTCGGTAGGCGGTGAGCCGCGGGTCTTCGGGCCCGCCGGCGCCGGCCTTCACCACCGCATCGATGAGCGCGTCGTAACGGGTCGGCAACCGGCGCAGCTTATGCAGCGTTCACCCTTCATGGAACGTGCAATGTGGAAAGGGGCCATCAGCTTCGGCCTGGTGAGCATTCCCGTCAGCCTCGGTGTCGCGATTCGCCCCAAAGATGTGCACTTTCACCAGGTGCACGACAAAGACGGCGGGCGCATTCGCCAGAAGCGCGTGTGCGAGCTCGACGGCAAAGAGGTGCCCTACCAGCACATCGCCAAGGGCTACGAGGTGAGCAAGGGCAAGGTGGTGGTGATTCCGCGCGACGAGCTCAAGGCGCTCGACCCGGTCTCCGACAAGACCATCTCGGTCGAGGCGGTGGTCGACCCGGGCGAGATCGACCCGCTCTACTTCGACTCGACCTACTGGGTGATGCCCGACGCCAAGACCGGCGCCGGCGCCAAGGCGTACACCTTGTTCGCCACCGCGCTCGAGAAGATGGGCCGGGTGGCCATCGCGCGGGTGGTGATCAGCACCAAGCAGCACCTGTGCTGCCTGCGCGAGCGCGACGGTCAGCTGGTGCTCACCACCATGGTGTACCCCGACGAGGTCGCCAAGGCGCCGTCGGTGCCCCGGGGCTCGCCGGGCGCCAAAGAGCTCGAGCTGGCCCGCTCGCTGATGCAGAGCCTGGCCGGGCACTTCAAGCCTGACGACTACCGAGACGAGCACCGCGCCCGGGTCGAGAAGCTGCTGGTGAAGAAGGCCGAGGGCAAGACGATCGAGACCCCCGAGGGGAAGGAAGAGGCGCCGAAGATGGACAACCTGCTCGAGGCGCTGCAGCAGAGCCTGAGCGGTCACGGGGCGGGCAAGGGGCGGGGCCACGCGAAGCCGCACCGCGCTGCTCGGCGTGCCCCGAAGCGCCGGACCCGTAAGAAGAGTGCGTGAGGCGGGCGTGCTCGCGGCGCTGGCGCGGCTTCGGCGTCGCCGCCCGCAAGGCTCGCCGAGCGGCGGTGTTTAAAGCTGTCGGGCGGGCGAGCGCTGACCCGAAAGGGTGCTGGCCCGGCAGGGTCAGGCCAAAGTTCAGGGTTCCCGGCCAGGGGTGGGCTCGCTTGAGGGGCAGGGGCCTGGGGGTGGGGCAGGGGTTTCTGCCCGGCATGGGCAGCGCCATTGCTCGCCCTTCCAAGCCCTGCCCTGGCCCCCACCAACCCCTGGCCGAGCATCCTGAACCCTTGGCCTGACCCTGCCGGGCCGTCGGCGCATCTCAAGGCCTGCCCTGCACCGACTCGCCGTGGCAGCGTCGGCCACCGGGTGAGCATCACTTCACCTCGACACAATTCTTCTCATCCTCAGCCCAATCCCGCTCGAGCTGCCTCACGAACCCCTTGTCCATCACCACCAGCGACCCTTCATCCATCAAGTCCTGGCTGAGCTTGTCCAAGTTGATGCTCCCGACCATCGCCAGCGCGTCATCCACCACCATCGTCTTCGAGTGGTACATCACCGGCTGGTACTCGAAGAGGCGCACGCCGAGCCTGCGCAGCTCGCGATAGTGCGTGCGCTGCACGGCCAGCACCTCGGCATGGTCGGTGGTCGACGACGGCGTCATCACCCTCACGTCGACGCCCTGCCTGCGCTTCTCTTCGAGCAGCGCGGTCAGCCCCCCAGACGGCACGAAGTAGGCGTTGCCTATCCACACCCGCTTGCGGGCGGTGGCGATCACCAGCTGCGTCACCCGCTCGGCCGCCGTCACGTGGTCGGTCTGCGCGCTGCTTACGAACGCGGCCAGCAGCTCGCCCTTCGGCTCGAGCGCAGGAAAGTGCGAGGCCGGCAGCAGCGTGCCCGTCTCTTCCACCCAGTTCTCGGCGAACGCCTGCTCGAGCTGCGCCACCACCGGGCCCTCGACCCGCACGTTGCTGTCGCGCCAGGTGAGCCACTCGTCCGAGATGCCCACGCCGCCGGTGAACGCCACCCGCCCGTCGATGACGAAAATCTTCCGGTGGTTTCGCTCGCTGGTGAGGCCCTGGCGCATGCGGTGCACCAGGCAGCCCGCGCCCTCGAGCTTGGGCTGCACCTGCTGCTCGAAGCCGCTCGAGGGGAAGTCGTCGACCAGCACCCGGCAGTGCACCCCGGCGCGCGAGCGCTCGGCGATGACTTCGACCAGCCCGTCAGAGGGGTCTCCCGGCCGCCAGATGAAGGTCACCAGGTCGATGCTGACCCGCGCGCTCTTCAGCTCGCTGGCCAGCGCCTCGAAGAACGGCGCGTCATTCACCATCTGCGCGGCGTTGCCCGCCACCATGCGCGCCCCGGTCGCCTGGTAGAGCGCGTTGGCGAACCCGCCTTCATCGAAGGGCACCGGCCCCTCGAACGTCCAGCTCGAGCCCTTCTGAATCAGACACCCAGTGAGCAGCACCAGCAGCACGGCTGGCGTCGACCGCAGCATGGCCAGGTCAGTTAACGCCCACCTCGATGCGCCGGGGCGGGGCCACCGAACGGTGACGAAAGGGCGGCTATGCTCCGCGCGCCCCGATGATTTGCCTCTCTTGTGCCGAGCTCAAGCGCGCGCGCCGCGGCGCCGACTGCCCCACCTGCGGGCACGCCCTGCTCGACGAGACCTCCGAGACGCTCGAGCAGCTGGTCGCGGCGCGCCTGCGCGCGAAGCTGCGCGCCTGGGAGAACCAGGGAGAGCTCGACGCACCCACCCGCGCACGCCTCGAGGGCTCTCTGCCCACGGTCGCCGCGCCCCAGGGCAAGAAGAAGCGCAGCCTCGCCCAGCGCGCCGACGCGCTCTCTGCGCGGCTGCCCGGCGCCGACGCGCTTCGCCCGTCGTGGCTCGACTCGCTCGAGCACGCCTTTCGCGAGCGCGACGACTGGCAGCGGCCCAAAGAGCCCCACCCCGACGCCACCGCCGACGCCGCCTCGGGCGCCTCAGCGGCGATGTTCTCCGGCCGCTCGACCGGCGCGCTGACCCAGGGTCTGCACGGCCTCGCCGACCTCGACGAAGGCAGCGCGAGCTTGGGGTCGGTCATCGGGGAATACGTGTGGTGGTTCATCGGCACCCTGCTGGTGTTGGCCGGCTCGGTGATGGGCGTGCGCGAAGCGTGGCTCGCGCTCGGCGGCGTGCCGCGCCTGCTGGTGGTCGCCGGCGCGCTGCTCGCCTACCACGGCGGCTTCGTCGCGCTCTCGTCGGTGGTGGCGAAGAAGTCGGGAGTCGCGGGCCGCGTGCTGGGCGGCATCGCGCTCGCGCTGCTGCCGGTGGTCTTCGCCGCGCTCTCGGCGCTGGTCGCGCTCTCGCTGCCCGCGGGCCTCGTCGCCTCGGCCGTCGCCACCGCCGGCTGCGCGCTCACCCTGCGCGTGCTCGGCCGCCGCTTCGAAGGCGACGCGTTCGCGCTGGGAGTCGCCTTTCTCCCCTCGCTGCTGGCCGAGCTGCCGCTCTCGCTCTCGACGCTCACCCAAGAGGTCAGAGCGCTGCTGCCGCTCGTCGGCGTGGTCGCGTGCGGCCTCGCCGTGCGAACCCGCGCCGCGGGGGGCCGGCTCTCACCGAGCGCCGCACTGCTCTCGCTCTACGGCCTGCTCGCCCTCGGCGTCTTCACGGTGGTGGGGGCCCCCGGCCAGCCCGCGCTCGCGCTCGACTTCGGCAGCTTCGGCTTCGTCGCGCTCACCGCCTGGGCGGCCGCGCTCACCATCGCGGTGGTGCCCGCGCTCGCCGAAGAGAAGACCCGGGCCGCCTACCCCCACGCCGCGCCCGTCGCCGAGGTCATCGCCCTCGCGCTCGCGGCCTCGGCGGGCGTCAGCGCCTTCGCCGGAGCCCTGGCGGTGACCCTCGGCGCCGACCGCCGCGCCGACACCTTCGCCGCGGTGGTGCCGCTGCTCGCCGCCGCCAGCTTCGCAGTGGTTCGCTCCCAGCGCCGCCACGCCGTTCACCCCGCCATCGTGCTCGCGGTGCTCTCGTCGATGCTGGTGGCCCGGCTCGAGTGGCAGGGCAACGCCGCGGGGTGGATGCTCGGCCCCGCCGCGGTCGCCGCGCTTCTCTTTCTCGCGGCGCGCTTCGCCGCGGTGCGCGCCGACGGGGTGCTGCTCGCCGCGTGGGGCGCGCTGGTCGGGGTGGCCTCGGTGGTCGCCGCGCGCTCGCTCGACGTCGCGCCGCTGCGCGCCACGGTGATGGCCGCGGTGCTGGTGGCGGTCTCGGCGCACGCCACCGCAGCGTGGAAGAACTTCGGCCTGCACTACGTGGGAGGCATTGCGGTGCTGCTGGGTCTCGAGGCGTTCAGCGCCTTGCCCGGCACGCTGCCGCTGCTGCTCATCGCCGCCGCCGCGGCCTACCTGCTCGCGGGCCGGCTGTGGCGGCTGCACCCCGCGGCCGACGCCACCACCTGGCCGCTCGACGACCTCTCGCTCGCCGCCGGGCTCCTCTCTGCTGCCCTGCTGTTGCCGGGGGTGCTCACCGCGAGCGGCCCCACCCTGCTGCTCTACGAGACCGCGGCCGGCGCGGCGCTGGTGCTCTTCGCCCGCGCCTGGCTCGACAAGAGCCGCGCGGTGGCGTTCGTCGCCGCGTCACTGCTCGGAGCCGCGGTCTACGTGGCCACCGCGTCGCAGCTGCTGGTCGGGGGCGCGGCGCTCGCGCTCGCCGCGCTGGCCGTGGTGCGCGGCAGGGGCCACCCGAACGGCGAGCGTGGCCGCCGGCTGCTCGGCGCGCTGCCGCTGCCCTTCGGCGCGCGCGGCCGGCTCTTGTGGGGCGACGGGTTCGCCAGCGCGGCGCTGCTCTTCACCGTGCTCGCCGCCCTGCGCACCGCCGCGTTTCTCACCGTGCTCTCGGAAGCCGACCGGCCCGCCGCGGTGCTGTGCGGGGCCTGCGTCATCGCGGTGCTGCTGCTGGCGTTCTTCACCCGCGCCTTCGCCTCGTTCGAGGCTCGCGGCCACTTCGCCACCTGGTGCCTGGCGGGCGGCGCGGTGGTGCTGGTCGCGCTCGCCAACCGGCTGGGCCGCCCGCTGCCTCCGCAGGTGGTCGGGCTGCGCTTCACCTTCATCGTGCCGGCGCTTTGGGGCTTCTCGCTGCTGGTGCGGCGCTTCGGCCCGGCGCTCGGTCGCTGGCTCGAGCGCGAGGCGCACGGGCCGCTCTACCACTGGGTGCCCCACGCCGGCGTGGGCGCGCTCGGCGCGCTGTGCGTGGTCGAGGGCGTGCTGGTGGGCGGCCCCGACCCGACCCGCTTTCTGGTCACCGCGCCGCCGCTGCTCTTCGTGGCCGGGGCGCTGGCCTGCCTGCTGCTCGGCCGGTCGTTTCGGCTGGCGCCGCTGGTCGCGGCGGCGCTGGCGATTCTCATCATCGCCGCCGCGTGCGTCGGCGCGCAGCACGCGCTTGTCGGCCCCGAGCTGGTGCAGGCCACCCGCGGCGGCCCGTGGGCGCGCGTGCTCGCCGCACTGCCCGCCACCCTCGTCTGGGAGCACGCCGCGCTGGGCGTGGCGGTGCTGGCCTTCGCCTACGCCGCGCTCGCGGCGCTGGCCGCTTTCCCCACCCCGCGCGCGCTGCTCGCCCGGGCGGTGTTCGGCGCCGAGGCGCTGCTCGAGCAGCCGGTGCCGGGGCAGCTGCTCGCGGCCTGGGCCGAGCGCGTCGCGTTCGGGGGGTTCGCCGCGGCCCTGCTGCAGCCGCGACTGCCCGCGGCGGTGCTGCTCGCCGGCACCGCGGCGCTGCTCTGGCTCGCCGCCGAGCGCCAGGCCGCCTCGCGGCTGGCGCTGTTCGCGTTCGCCGCGGTGCACGCCGCGCTGGCGGTGGCTCCCGGCGTCGTGCCGCAGTGGGCAGGCCCCCTCGCGGGCGCCGCCGGCCTCGGCTTTCTCGCCGCGCGGGTGCGACGCCAGGTCGACGAGGCGAAGCTGTGGCGCGCGCAGGTGGGCGCCACGCTGCTCTCGGGCTCGGGCCTGCTTTGGGCGCTCGCTGCGGGAGGCCAGGTCGACCGCGACTTCGCCGCGCCCACTGTGCTCGGGTCGGCGGCGTGGGGCGCCTGGGCGGCGTGGCCCCAGTGCGTCGCGGTGCCGGTGGCCGTGGCGTGCCTCGCCGCCACCTGCTGGCTCGCCGCGTCGAAGTGGAGCGGGGCGCTGCGCCGGTGGAACCTGACCGCCGCGACCCTCGCCGCGGGTGTGACCGCCGCGGCGGCGGTCGCGGTGGCGCTCGAGCCTGGCCTGGGCGCAGCGGTGCCGGGAGACTTCGTGTGGGGCCGGCTGGTGGTGCGCGAAGGCGGCCCGCTCGCGCTCGCGCTGGTCGCGGTCGCCGTCGGTGCGCACGTTCGGGGCAGGGGGCTCGACCTGGGCCGCGACCTGCTCGGCCCGGGCGTCGGCCTCACCCTGGCGCTGTTCGTCGGCTTCGGAGACGTGAGCGAGCTCGGCTTCGCCACGGCCGGCGCCGCGCTGCTCGGGGTGTTCGCCGTCGGCGTGCACGCCGCGCTGCGCGATCGCACCGGCCGCCATGCCTGGGCGGCGCAGGTCGCGGTGGTGGCGGGCTACGCCCTGGTTCAAGCCCAGTGGGAGAACCTCGCCCCCGCGCTCGACGCCGTCTTCGGCCTGGGCTTCGCGTTCGCGCTGGTGGGCGTCACCGTGCTCGCGCGCCGCGCCGGGGTGGCCCCGGTCGCCAGGGCCACCCGCGCCTTCGCCGCGCTGCTGCCGGTGGTGGTGGCCATCGCGTTCCCCTCGGGGCCGTCGGGCGACACCGCGGTGCTCGCCGCGGCGAGCTCGCTGCTCTACGCGGTGCTGGCCACCGTCGAGCACAACCGCTTCTTCGGCGCGCTGGCGGCGGTGAGCGCCAACCTCGCGCTGCTGGTGCTCGCGCTCTCGCAGGGCTTGAGCGGCATCGAGGTCTTCCTCGCTCCGCTGGGCCTCTTGCTGCTCGTGCTCGCTCAGCTGTTCAAGAAGTCGCTGCTGCACCCGGCGCGCACCGCGCTGCGGCTCACCGGCGGCCTGCTGCTCTATGCGCCGGCGGCGCTCAAGCTCTCGCTGCAGCTGGGCAACGCCGCTGACGCGACCTACGCGGTGGTGTTCGGCTGCGTCTGTCTGCTCGGGGTGGGCGCGGGCATGGTGCTGCAGATTCGCGCCTACCTGGCGATGGGCACCTTGTTCCTCACCCTCGACGTGGTGGCGAACCTGGTGAACGCCGGGCTGCGCGACTACCGCATCGGCTTCGTGGTGCTGTCGGCGGCGGGCCTGTCGGTGCTGGCGGCGATGGTGTTCGCCACCCTGAAACGCGAGCTGGTGCAGGCGTGGGTGAGCCAGGTGCGCCTGCGCCTGCGCGGGTGGGACTGAAGTAGGCTGTCAGCGAGTGAGCCGCTTTGGGCCGCTCGAGGGTCGCTCCAGTCAATGCCCAGCCCCCACGCGCGCCCCAGCCCGAGCCCGCGCACCGCCGACGTGGCGCACCTGCCGTCAGGGGTGCCCGACGCGGTGCTGGTCGAGCGCGCGCGCGAGCACGACCGGGGCGCCGAGAGCCTGCTCTACCGCCGCCACGCCGGCGCGCTGCTGGCCATGTCGGGCCGCATGCTGCGCAACTCGCACCTCGCCGAAGACACGGTGCAAGACGCGTTCGTGCGCGCGTTCGAGCGGCTGCACCAGCTCAAAGACGCCTCGATGTTCCGCTCGTGGCTGCTGTCGATTCTGGTCAGCCTGGTGAAGAAGCGCCTGCGCCGGCAGCGGCTGCTCACCTGGGTGGGGCTCGAGGCGCTCACCGACGTCTCGCTCGAGCAGCAGGCGGCGAGCCACCTCGACGTCGAGGCCCGGCTGGCGCTCAAGCTGCTCGACCAGAAGCTCAAAGAGCTGCCTGCAGCGCACGCGCTCGCCTGGAGCCTTCGCTACGTCGAAGGAGAAAAGCTCGAAGACGTGGCGACGGCGATGAAGAAGAGCCTCGCCACCACCAAGCGCTACATCGCCGCGGCCGAGCAGCACCTGCGCGCCCAGGTCGCGATGGAGATTCCATGAAGCTCTCTCGCCCCATCAAGTCGATGCTCGAGCCCGGCTCGACCGACGCCCCCATCTCGCGCGGCTGGTCGCGCGTGCAGAAGAAGCAGCGCACCCGCGACACCGTGCGCAAGAGCGCGCTGGCGGTCTGCTGCCTCAGCCTCGCGGTGGCGGTGGGCTGGGCGGTGAGGCCGCTCTTCCCCCGGCCAGCCGCACCTGCGGTCGTGGTCGCCGCCGCCCCGGCGTCGGTGAGGCCCGCGTCCGCGCGGCTCGACGCGCTGGTGCAGCAGCTGCCGCGGGTGCAGGGCCGGCCCGCGCAGGTGCAGCGGCCCGCGCCGGCGCCGCAGGCGGCCGCGACGTCGCCCCTGCCCGAGCCCGAGGTCGACGTGGTGGCGGCGCTGCTCGAGAGCGTGCGCGATGCGTACGACGCCGGTAACACCTCCCGCGCCGCGGCCCTGCTGTCTGAAATCGCCGAGAAGCACAGCGACGACCCGCGCGCCGCGCAGGCGCTGTACGTGCTCGGGCTCATTCAGCTCGACAAGACCCACGAGCCCGGGGCCGCGGCGGCGAGCTTCACCCGCGCGCTCGAGCTGGGGCCGCCGAACGAGCTGGTGGCTCCGCTGTGGAAATCGCTCGAGCGCGCCCGCGCCGCGAAAGCCGACTGAGACATTCTGCCTCGCGGTCGAAATGCAACCGGCCGACCGGTGAGGCCGCCTTGCGGGCTTGGGTCTTGCTCTGCAGAGCCCCGAATGAAATGGGCGAGCAAGAGCGTTCTCATCGGAGCACTGGCGAGCGGCATCGACCTGGCGATCGGCACCTTCTTCGCGGTGGGCATGCACTTCCCCACGCGGGTGTGCACGGCCATCGGGCTGTGCTTCGGAGCGACCATCAACTTCCTCGCGCAGCGCCGCTACGCGTTTCCCGACCGTGACACCCGCCTCGGCCACTCGACGCTGCGCTGGCTGCTGGTCACCGCCGCCCAGATTCTGGTGCACGGCCAGCTGGTGACGCTGCTGCGAGACCAGCTCCACGTGCCGTACGTGCCGGCGAAGATGGCGGGCGACGTGCTGGTGTTCACCGTGCTCCAGCTGGTGCTGCTGCGCTACGTCATCTTCCCCGCCCGCCGCGCGGCACGACCTTCGCTGCAGGTGGGAGCCGTCGAGACGCCGTAGCCGCCGCTGTTCGATTCCCACGCAGCTGTCCGCGCACGAACGCTCCACGTTGCGCAAAGTCGAAGCCGAGCTGCAACCGGGGTTGGCAAACCGAGCGAATTAATCGCCCCATTTGACGCGCCCGCGCCCGGGAGCTCGCTCTGCAGGCCCAATTCGAGCCCGAGCCCCGGGCCCGCAGCAGATTGGTGCGCCCCTTGCTCTGCCGGCGCGCACCCCACATGCGCCCCCAATATTTCCTCGGCATCGCCGCCATCACCCTGGCCGCGTGCGACCCCGCTACCGAAACCGAACCCCCCCGCACCCGCCCGCAAGCGCTCGAAGCCGAAGGCGCGCGCAACGACGCCTTCCGCCTCGCCGAGGCGCGCTTCAAGATTCCGCGCGAAGTGCTGATGGGCGTCGCGTACCTGCAGGGCCGGCTCGAGGCGCCGGGCGTCGATGAGATGCAGTCGCAAGCGTCGACCAGCACCGACCCGCAAGAGCAGGACCCGCACTTCACGCCGCACCGCTTCGGCATCATGTACCTCTCGGACGAGCAGGTGGCGGCCGGCGCGCAGCTCATCTCGGCCACCGACGACGCGGTGCGCACCGACGTGCAGGCCAACGTGCTCGCCGCGGCCGCGCTCATCGCCGCGCGCACCGACACCACCCGCACCCTCGATTGGGAGACCCTCGACTCGCTCGAGGCCGCGCTCACCCACCTGCGCGAGCTCGAAGAGAGCCCGGCCGCGGCGCGCCTGGCGCAGACCGAGCTCACCAGGGTTCTGCACCAGGGCTTCGACCTCACCACCACCGACGGAGAGCGGGTGGCGGTGCGCGGCTTCGGCGAGCTCGAGCTCGACGCCGCGAGCCAGTCGCTCGGCGTCGGCGAGTACCCGGCGATGCAGTGGGTGGCGAGCCCCAACTACTCGTCGCGCGACGGCAACCCGATTCGCTACGTGGTCATTCACGACATGGAGGGCTTCATGTCCGGCGCCATCTCGGCCTTCCAGAGCCCGGCGCGACAGTCGTCGGCGCACTACCTCTTGCGCTCGAGCGACGGGCACATCGTGCAGATGGTGACCGAGGGCAACAACGCCTGGCACTGCGGCAACGGCTGGTACAACCGCAACAGCATCGGCATCGAGCACGAGGGCTTCGCGGGCCGGCCGAACGGCGGCGGCTACTACACCGAGACCCAGTACCGGGCGAGCGCGCAGCTGGTGGCGGCCATCGTTCACCGCTACGGCATTCCCGTCGACCGGGGGCACATCTTCGGCCACGGCAACGTGCCGTCGTCGGGCTCGGGCGGCATCTGCAGCGACGCGCAGGCCAACGCCGCGCAGTGCGGCGGCTCGGCGCACCACTGGGACCCGGGCCCCACCTGGGCGTGGGCGCACTACCTCGACCTCATCGCGCAGGCGCTCAACCAGCCGCCGCCGGCGCCGCCCACTCCGCCGAGCTGCGGCGGGCTGGCGTCGGGTGCGCAGCTCGCTCCCGGGCAGAGCTTGAGCTCGTGCAGCGGCAACGTGACCCTGGTGCATCAGGGCGACGGCAACGTGGTGCTCTACGACAACGGCGCGCACAAGGCGCTGTGGGCCACCGGCACCGACGGGCGCGGCACCACCACCTTCGCCATGCAGACCGACGGCAACCTGGTGCTCTACGGAAATGGCGCGCTGTGGAACAGCGGCACCTACGGCAACGGCGGCGCGATTCTGGTGGTGCAAGACGACGGCAACCTGGTCGTCTACGGCGGCGGCTACCGCCCGCTGTGGAACACTGGCACGCACGCCGCGCCTCCTCCGCCGCCGCCTCCTCCTCCTCCCGCGCAGCACCCCTGCGGCCGCCTCGACGCGGGGGCGAGCCTCGCGCGCGGTGAGCAGGTGACCTCGTGCAGCGGCCGCTTCGTGCTCGCGCACCAGGGCGACGGCAACGTGGTGCTGTACGACCGCGGCGTCGCGCTGTGGCACACCCGCACCAACGGCAAGGCCACCACCCGCTTCGTGATGCAGGGCGACGGCAACCTGGTGCTCTACAACGGCGGTACCGCGCTGTGGAACTCGCGGACCAACGGCCACGGCGGCGCGTTTCTGGGCGTGCAAGACGACGGCAACGTGGTCATCTACCAGGGCGCGACGCCGCTCTGGGCGACCGACACCGTGCGCTGAGCGGAGCGGAGCAACGCTGCGAACAGCCGGGCACGGGCACAGGCACGCCTCACCGTCTGACGATCACGTCCCGCGTCGCACGTTCACGAGCTCCCGTGCCCGAACAGCTCTCAGCCCCTGGGCATTAGGCCGGGTGGGGCCTCACGCTGCCGCAGCGATGGTGCGGCGCCTCGAGGTCTCCCCTCTGCTCGCTCGTGCGTCGTCGCGGTCCCTCCGTGCTTGGAGAGCCCCTCACCGTCGACGCCCTGCCCCGCAAGCCAACGAGGGCACGGAGGGCTCCCACCCTGCCCAGGCGCCTCGGGGGGCCGGCCACTTTTTGGGCGCTGTGGTTTCGAACGCGTAAATACTACAACCTTGAGTAGCTTCGATTGTCAGCCACGCAGCCCGCAAGGACCCCCACGCCCCCTCGGCTCCGGTCGACAGGTGCTCCACCCCACGCAGAGCGCCAATTTGCCGATTTCGCGCCGATCGCGAGGCCTCGCTCCGCACCGCCGCAGCGCAACTTCACCCGGCAGGAGGGCCGGCCGCGTCGCAGCACCGTCGGCTCGCTCGGCAGCGCAGCGCACGAGCCCTTCTCTGCACCCCGGGTGCGCCGCTCAGCAGCTCTGCTGCAGCCATGGGGATGCCGCACCGACCCGAGGTCGACACCGACACCGTGGTCCCCACCGCTCCGCTGATGCGCTGCCGGCGCAGATTCCGCCGGGAACACTCCGACGCAGCTGCGGTCGTTTCGTCCGCCACCCGCGCCGCTACGCCCTGGCGAGCGGAGCGCGAAGCGGCAGTCGAGTGTCGCGGGCTTCCTGGGGAACGGCAGCGAAAAAGAATGGCCGAGGGGTCTGCAATCGCCCCGACCGACCCGCACCGACGCGATTCTTTTCCGCGTTTGTTCCTGCTCGAAGAGCTGAGCACGCCCGCCGCAGCTCGAGGAGAAGCGAGGCCCCCATCGACGGCGCGCCGAAGCGGTCCACAGCCTGCAGTTCTGCCTTGGACCGTGCCGGAGCGAAAATACGCAAGCCGCCCAAGGGGCAAGCTCGAAGGCGCACGTCGAGGGTCCGCGAAGCAGGCCAGCGCCTCCCGCACCGGGAGGGCGACCGTCAGCCTCGCGGGGTGCTCACGCTCCTACCGCCGCGCCAGCTCGTACGCCCGCTTCCAGACCGCGAGCCAATCGACCCGCTCGTACTCGCGGCTCCCGACCCGTCGCTTGTCGGCGTCGGCCTTGCTCGTGCGCTCTTCACTCTCGAGCCCGTCGTCGCGAGCTTCTCGCGCGTCGCGCTCGTCTGCTTCGTCACCGCTGATGCCCTGCATCTGAAAAAGGTAACCGAGGCTCTCAGGCCTCGCCTGCGGCAGCGAGGGCCGAGGCGAAAAAAACAGAGTGCCGGGCCAGCTCGCGCATGTAGCCCTGCACGTCGGCGCGCGCGGCGGCCGAGAGCTTCGCGTACGGCACCACGTGCTCGTCGGGTACGTAGCGAAACGTGAAGTTGATTCGCCGCGTCTCGAACTCGGGCACGTGAATGTCGAAGCGGTGACCGGCCTTGGTGTCTACCCGTTGAACCCGGTGAAACGTCCTCTTCTTCCACTGGTCGCCGCCGAAAATCTGCAGGCTGCCGTCGTCGAGCCACTGCTGCTGCACCACGCCGTCGCGCTCTCCGGGCCGGCGGCTGGTGACGAACTGAAACAGTGCCCGCTCGCCGAGCGACAGCGAGCCCACCGGGCCCGGCTCGAAGTCTTTGTGCTCGCCGACCCGGGCCACGTCGACCCGCTTCTCGCCCTCGAGCGTGTCGCCGTAGAAGTTCACCAGGCAGGTGTTCAAGTGCCACTGCTCGGGCATGTCGGCCTTCTCGCGAAACATGCCGCGCGCGCGCTGCTCGATGACCGCCACCAGCTTCGCCAGCGCGGGGGGAAACGGCTCGGCCTGCACGCAGCGGTCGAGCAGACCGTGCGGAGGCCGGTAGTAGTCGAGGCAGGCGAACTGCCAGTTGCCCAGCCAGTACACCGGCCTGAGCAACCGCCGCTGCTCCTCACCCTCGGGCAGCGGGCGCACGTCGGAGAAGCGGTTCTCCCAGATCGGCCTCAGGGTGCCCAGCCACTCGACCAGCTGCGCGCGCGCCTCGTCCGACAAGAAGCCGGCGTCGTAGTGCAGGCCCTGCACGCGCGAGGGTTTGGTGCGCAGCGACCGCAGCGGCCAACGTGATGCCATCGCGCCACAGTACCTGACCGGATGAGACACCCACATCCGTTCAGGAGGATGATCGGTTGTGACGCGACGTGGCGACGTAGTAAGCCCTTTGGTGCTCCTGTTGGCCGGCGGGGTGTAATAACGCAGGGTAAACAAGAGGCCTTTCCCCAATGAAAACCCTCTGGCTCGTCTTTCCCCTGCTGGCGCTGGTGGCCTGCGACCGCACCAAGCTCAAGAAGGTGCTGCCGCCCAACGTGCGCGTCGACGCCTACTCGCAGCAGGCGGCGTCGCGCATCGACGTGCTGTGGGTGGTCGACAACTCGGGCTCGATGGCCGCGCGGCAAGAGAACCTGGCCAAGAACTTTCAGGCGTTCATCGACGTGTTCCAGAAGAGCGGCATCGACTTCCGCATCGCCGTCACCACCACCGACATCTTCAAAGAGAAGGGCGCGCTGGTCGGCACCCCGAAAATCATCACCCCCACCACCGCCAACGTGGCCAGCACCTTCGCCAACAACGTGCGCGTGGGCACCAACGGCAGCCCGTACGAGGCCGGCCTGGCCGCCGCGCAGCTCGCGCTCAACCTGCAGGCCCGCACCAACGGGCCCAAGCTCACCGCCCGAAAGACCTGCACCGACGCCTGCAAGGTGAACTCGATGCAGCTGGAGTGCGAAGAGGCCTGCTTCAAGACCGTGCCGATCGACTTCCTGCGGCCCGAGGCGTACCTCTACCTGGTCTTCGTCACCGACGAAGAAGACGAGTCGAGCCAAGACGTGCGCTACTTCTGGCGCTCGTTCGAGACCACCAAGGGCATCGGCAACGACGGCACCGTCACCACCGCGGCGATCATGGGCGACACGCCCACCAACACCTGCGGAGCAGGGCCCGGCACCCGCTACAAGGCGCTCTCCGACCTGACCGGCGGTGAGGTCGGCTCCATCTGCGACACCAACTTCTCGGCCACCCTGCGCAAGCTGGCCACCAACGCGGTGGGCCTCAAGCGCAAGTTCGCGCTCGCCGCCACGCCCGACCTGACCACCATCAAGATTGCGGTGAAGTACCCCTGCAACCTCGCCGACGCCGAGCTCTCGCGCTGCGCCACCGTCGACCGCGCCGCCTGCGAAGGCGAGGCGGCCGACTCGGTGAACCTGGTGTGTACGCCCCCCGCCGGCCCGCCCGACGGCTGGAGCTACGAGATGACCAGCAACTCGATCTTCTTCGAAGGTGAATCGGTGCCCGGTGTGAAGGGACAGATCGAGATTCAGTACTGCCCGGAGGGCCTCACGTGCGGCATGTGATCGTCACGCTCGGTCTCTCGCTCGCGCTGGCGGGCTGCGGCGATCGCATCACCCAGACCTTCCCGGTCTTGAGCCCTCCGCTCGACGAGTACGACTTCGGCACGGTGCCGGTGCTCAACGAGGTGCTCGAGCCCACCATCCCCGTCGACAACGTCGGCGGCGCCACCATGCTGGTGAGCAACGTGCGCCTCACCGACGGCGAGGGGCCGTTCACCCTCAAGGCCTCGCCGATGGAGGTTCAGCGCAGCACCGCCGGCGCCATCGTCGTGTCGTTCGTGCCTCCCCGCGAGCAGGACTACACCGCCACCCTGCAGTTCGAGACCAACGACACCGAGCACCCGATGGTCACGGTGAAGCTGAAGGGCAAGGGCTCGACCCGCGCCAAGATGGAGCTCGACCCCAAGGAGCTCGACTTCGGCCGCGTCAACGAGTGCACCACCGGCCTGCAGACCTTCACCTTGAAGAGCACCGGCACCGCCGACCTGAAGCTCACCGACATCTCGTTCACCGACGGCACCGACCCGCGCTTCTCGAAGGTCGGCTCGTGGACCACGCCGGCCACCGTGCCGTTCAAAGACCGCAACGGCCTGAACGGCGAAATCAGCCTCACCGTGAAGTTCAACGCCACCGGCGGCATGACGGGCGCGGCGATGGGCGGCATTCGCATTCGCGGCACCGACCCCGACCAGCCCGAGGTCACCATTCCCCTCAAGGCGACGGTGAACCAGGCCCCGGTGCCGAAGATTGCCCCGCTCGGCAACGGCGCGCCCGGCCAGATGGTGACGCTCGACGGCTCGATGTCGATGGACCCCGACGGCGACACCCCGCTGACCTACAAGTGGACGCTGCGCTCGGCGCCCATCTCGGCGAGCACCAGCATCAGCGCCCCCGACATGGCCAGCACCGGCATGACGCTCGACCCGATGCTGCCCGGCTCGTACGAGGTGCAGCTCGACGTCACCGACGGCGCCGGCGCGAAGAACTGCGCCCCCGCCCGCCAGACCATCGTCGCCTCGCCCGCACAGAAGCTGCTGGTCGAGATGTTCTGGGACAACTCGAAGACCGACATCGACCTGCACGTGCTGCGCACCGCCACCTCGGTGGTCGGCCGCGCGCCCGACGACTGCTACTACGCCAACCTCGCGCCCGACTGGGGCATGCCCGGCAACACCGACGACCCGGCGCTGCTGCGCGACGCGCTCACCGGCTACGGCCCCGAAATCTTCGGCTACGTGAACCCCATCGACTCGACCTACCGGGTGATGGCCGAGTTCGCCAACGAGCACCTCGAGCCCATGCCCGCCACCAACGTCACCATTCGGGTGTACCTGTTCGGGGTGGTGAAGTTCGAGCAGTCGAAGCAGCTGACCATGAAGGGCCAGCGCTGGCCGGCGGTCGACGTGACCTGGCCGAGCGGAAAAGTGACCCCGGTGCCATGAAGAGCCTGCTGCCCGCTGTCGCTTGCGTCTTCCTCGCCGCGTGCCCGAACACGCAGCAGACCACCGACGGTGGCCGCCCCAAAGAGTGCACCACGCGCGAGCAGTGCGCGGGCGGCAAGGTGTGCGTGCCCGACGGCTACTGCGCGAGCTGCTCGTCGTCGGGCCAGTGCCGCGTCAACGAGCAGTGCGACGAGACCACCACGCTGTGCCGCTACCGCGACGGCTGGGGCAACACCTGCAGCGGCAACGAGACCTGCCAGGCCGGCTCGTGGTGCAAGCAGGGCCTGTGCAAGGCGCGCAGCGAGGTGTCGCTGTGCCCCAGCGGCATGAGCAGCGAGTGCCCGCAGGGCAACCGCTGCAACTCGGTCACCACGGTGTGCGAAGAAGACCTGGGCTGCAGCGAGAACACCGACTGCAGCGCGCAAGAGGTCTGCAACGTCGGCTCGCACCAGTGCGTGCCCCGCTGCACCACCGAGACGCAGGGCACCGTCTGCGCCGGCGGTGAGAAGTGCGTCGCCGAGCACTGCGTGCAGTGCGACTCAGACGCCGACTGCGGCGTGGGCCTCAAGTGCGACACCGCGGGCCGCTGCACCACCGGCGACCGCTGCTACAACGACCGCGACTGCATGATACCGCTCGCGTGCTTCGTGCAGACCGGAGCGTGCCTGCCCAAGTCGCCGCCCTGCGCGTCGAACGACAACTGCCCGGTGAACCAGCGCTGCGACGTGCCCTCGGGGCGCTGCATACCCGCCACCTGCCAGCCCGACCGCTGCGAGCCCGACAATGAAATCGCCACCGCGTTCGCGGTCACCACCGGCACCTACCGCGACCTCACCCTGTGCCCCAACGACGTCGACTACTACGGCCTGAACCTGGCGCGCGGCGACCAGCTGGGCGTGAACATCGACGCCGACCCGTTCAGCGAGAACAGCTTCCGCACCGTCATCAAAGACCCCAGCGGCCGGGTGCTCGCCTCGGGCAAGCTGCTGGTCAGCTACGTCGCGGCGCAGGCGCAGAAGTACTACGTGAGCATCTCGAGCACCGACCCGTTTCAGCCGTACGACGTCGCCTTCTTGATGTCGCGTGGCACGCCCTGCGACGACGACGCGCTCGAGCCCAACGACTTCGAGAACCAGGCCACCGGGGTCAACTCGGCGACCCAGCTCGAGGGCGCCATCTGCCCGCAAGACAGCGACTGGTTCAAGGTGACCGTGCCGGCGGCCAAGGGGCTCAAGCTCTCGCTCGCCAACTACGACTCGGGCCGCGGCCTCTTGCGGCTGTGCCTGTTCGACGACACCACCCAGCTCTCGTGCAGCGACGACCCGCAGCCCGTCGTCACCGCCACCTCGACGCAGGTGGGCGGGCACGGCAACGTGCTGGTGCGGGTGGTCGGTTCGACCGACCGGGTCGCCAACGGCTACACACTGAAGGTCGAATTTCAATGATGGCCGAGAAGGGTAGGGGTCACATGAAGACAGGGCTCTCGACGCTGCTGCTGGCCGTGGTGCTCGCCACCGCCTCGGGGTGCAACTGCGGCCCCACCCGGCCGATGAACGACGGAGGCACGCCGGTCGACGACGGCGGCTTCGACGCCGGCCAGCCGCCCGACTCGGGGGTCGACCCCGCCGACGGTGGTGACCCCGACGCGGGCCCGCCGCCCACGCTCAAGATTCTCAAGGTGCTGCCCCCGCGCGGCCCGTCGGCCGGCGGCACGCCGGTCACCCTTCAGGGCTCGGCGTTCTTGCGCAACTTCGCGCGCACCGGCAGCGAGGCGAAGCCCTCCACCACGCTCAAGTTCGGCATGAACAACGTCATCGACTACACCATCATCGATGACCAGACGATCGAGCTGCGCGCTCCGCCCGGCACGGTCGGCGCGCAGACGGTTCGCATCACCAACCCCAACGGCACCTTCCTCTGCAACTCGTGCTTCACCTACTTCGACGAGCTGGCGCTCTCGCAGGCGAGCCCCAAAGAGGGCCCGCTGCGCGGCGGCGGCACCGTCACGCTCGAGGGGTCGGGCTTCACCGAAGACTCCGAGGTGCTGATCGGCGGGCAGGCGTCGCCGCAGGTCACCTTCGTCTCGAGCAACCGGCTCACCGTGGTGGTGCCGCGCGGCCTGGTCGCCGACCTGGTCGACGTCACCGTCTACAACAAGAACGGCGTGGGCAACCTGCGGCGCTACTACCGCTACTACCCCGACCTGCGCATCGCCCTCTTCGCTCCTGCGGCCGCGCCCATCAACAGCGCGAGCACGCTGGTGGCCATCACCGGCCAGGGCTTCACCGGCGCCACGTCGGTCAAGTTCGGCGCGGCCGACGCGACCGGCTTCGTGGTCGAGTCGGACACCCGCATCAACGTCAACGCGCCGCTCTCGGCGACCGCGGGCTCGGTCGACGTGAGCATCGTCACGCCGCGCGACAGCTGGGTGGCCAAGAAGGCGTTCGGTTACTACGACCCCGCGGGCGGCTTCGCGGTGTACTCGGTGTTCCCGCACGTGGCGTACGCCGGCCAGCAGGTGACGCTGCTCGGGCAGGGGTTGGACCAGGGCGGGCTCACCGTCAGCATCGGCGGCCAGGCGGTCGTGGTCGGCGCGCGCGGGCCGGGCGCGGCGGTGCTCACCGTGCCGGCGCGCGGCGGCGCTGCGCGCAAGAGCGACGTCACGGCGAACGCCGCCACCCTCACCCAAGGCTTCACCTGGCGCCTGGCGGCCTCGGCGCTCGCGCCGCCGCAGGGCCCCTCGGCGGGCGGCACCGCGGCCACGCTCACCGGCGCGGCGCTGCCGTCCGACGCGCTCATCGCCCTCGGGGCGCTCGATGCGACCAACGTGGTGGTCTCGGGCGAGGGCTCGGCGACGCTCACCACGCCGAAGGGCTCGGGCGGCGCGCCCAACGACGCGTGGGTGCGCGAGGCGGCCGACCTCGAGAACGAGGCGGTGCTCTCGGCGGCGTTCACCTTCAACGAGCCGCTCACCATCGGCCGGGTGCAGCCCGAGCGCGGCGCCATCGCCGGCAACACCCTGGTCACCGTGCTCGGGTCGGGCTTCGGCATCGGCAACGCCACCGGCACGCTGGTGAAGTTCGGCAACAACGTCGCCAAAGACATCAAGGTCATCGACCAGCACACGCTGACCTGCCGCACCCCGAAGGGTGAGATCGGCACCGTCGACGTCACCATCGAGCGGCTGGGCCCCACCGACGTGCTGCCCGGCGGCTTCTCGTACTTCGACCCGCGCAGCATCTCGGGCGGGCTCTCGGGCGGGCCGCTCACCGGCACGCTCAACATCACCGTGCTCGACTCGACCCAGGGCTTCTACGGCTCGCCGGTGCCGCTGGCCAACGTGATGCTCGGCATCGACAGCTCGACGCCGTTTCAGGGGCTCACCGACTCGCGCGGGCAAATCACCTTCAGCGACCCGTCGCTGGTGAAGGCGCAGACGGTCACCGTCTACAAAGACAACTACGAGACCACCACCATCACCCAGGTGAACTCCGAGAACCTCACCGTGTTCGTGGCGCAGACCGGCGGCGGTGACCCCTCGCCCGCGCCGCCGCCGCCCGGTGTTCCCGCCTCGGTCATCTCGGGCAAGGTCACCGGCTTCAAGGCGCCGCGCGCGCTCATCGCCGGTGAGTCGCTCGAGGCGCGGGTGTTCGTGGCGCAGACCTCGCTCTACGCGGGCCCGCCCTTTCGCAGCCCGCCCAGCCGCGCCCAAGAGAAGTGGCAGGTCATCGTCGATGGAGGCGAGTACCTGGTGTTCACCGGCGCCGGCCTGCGCGCGGTCTACGCCATCATGGGCATCGCCAACCGCGGGCTGAACTCGTTCACCCCGTACCTGATGGGCGTGAAGCGCGGCATCACCACCTCGCCCGACGTGCCCGCCACCAACCAGACCATCGTGCTCGACACGTACCTCGACCTCACCGTGCCCATCACCATCGACGGGCCGCTGACCATCAACGGCTCGGCCGCCACCAACAACGTCTACGCGTGGTTGGAGCTCGGCGCCGAGGGCTTCGTGCCCAACCCCAACAACTGGGGCACCGGCACGCAGGTGCTGAGCTCGTGCACCGGGGTGGGCAGCTCGCTCAGCTTCGCCGGCTTCCCGCACCTCGACGGCAGCAACTTCATCTTCATGAACCTGGCCCTGCCGTTGGACCCGTCCGACCCCTACAGCATCTACTTCCGCCGCCAGCCGGGTGACATGTCGACCGGCGTGACCATCGGGCCGCTCTTGCCGCCTCCCGAGATGGTGGCGCCGGCCGGAGGCACCTTCAACGGCACGGTTCAGTGGAGGCTGCCGCCCGGGCCCACCGCCGACATTCTGCAGGTGAGCATCAACCTGCCCACGCTGTTCGGGCCGGTGACGCTGTGGAGCATCGTGCTGCCGGGCACCGAGACGCAGGTGGTGCTGCCCCCGCCCGCGGTGCAGAAGCTGCGCAACGAGCAGATGGGGCAGGACCTGTACGTCGAGATCCTCGCCAGTCGCAGCCCCAAGTTCAGCTACAACCAGTGGACGTACGACACCCTCTCGGGGGTCAGCTGGTCGAGCTTCTCCGTCACCGACTCGCTCATGTTCAAGCCCTGATGCGGCGCTCTCTGGCAGTGATGTTTCTCTTCGCGGTGACGGGTTGCGACAAGACCCGCGTCAACCCGCACGGCTGCAGCCGCGACGAAGACTGCGGCATGCCGGGCGAGGCGTGGCGGTGCGAAATCGAGAGCGGCAACTGCTTCTGCCGCACCGACGAGGCCTGCATGCCGGGCGAAATCTGCAACGCGGCGGGCTTCTGCCAGGCCCGCTCGGGCTGCGAAAAGAACGCCGACTGCGGCAGCGACTCGCTGTTCTGCGACACCACCACCGGCTCGTGCCTGCCGGTGAACCGCTGCAGCTTCGACCTGCAGTGCCCGCTGGGTAAGGTCTGCGACACCTCGCACAGCACCTGCGTGCCCGGTTGCCGCAGCAACGGCGACTGCCCGGGCAGCTCGTGCCGCTGCGGCGACGTGCCGTGCAGCTGCACCGGCACCACCCCGGCCGAGCTGCAGCAGTGCGCCATCGGCGTGTGCGACCCCTACTTCTGCTCGGACAAGTCGTTCTGCCAGTTCGGAGAGCAGTGCGGGCCGCTCACCGACGCCGGCACCTCGGCCGATGGTGGCACCTCGGCCGACGCAGGCGTGCCGCGCAACCAGTGCTACAGCGACTTCGACGTCGACGACCGGCCGTACTGCACCAACTGCAGCTTCGGCGGCGGCGTCTCGGTGTGCGGCCACGGGCCCAACTACTGCCTCATCGACACCCAGAACCCCGGCAACTACTTCTGCGGCGCCGACTGCAGCAGCGGCCAGTCGTGCCCGCGCGGCTACGACTGCAGCGACGTCATCGTGGTCTTCACCCAGTGGTCATGCACCCGCGCCAACCCCTCGTGCCCGACCAACCCGGCGCTCACCTGCACCAAAGACGAAGAGTGCCCCTTCGGCGGCACGTGCGCGATTCCCACCGGGCAGACCCTCGGCGCGTGCGCCGGCAAGTGCTCCATCGGCGAAGGCGACTCGACCGGCTTCTGCACCTGCCTGCAGAGCGCCGACTGCGCCCAGGAGTCGTGCACCTCGGCGGGCGAGTGCAGCATCTCGCGCAAGCCGTGCATTCCCGGCGACCCGCTGGCCTGCAAGAGCATTCGCTGCGTCGACTTCGAAGGCGTGGGCGGCTGCCTCATCGGGCAGAACTGCGCGCCCGCCGACGGCCTGTCGTGCGTACAGGTGAAGTAGCCGCAATCACACGCACGATGTGTGTGATTGTCGGCGCTACACCGACGAATCGACCTGTAGAAACTTGTCTCGCTTCGTCGGCGATGGCACCTTCGATTCTTCCACAAGCAAGGAGGATGTATGGCCAAGACCGACAAGAGCACCATTCTGAAGACGGGGATGGCGAAGATTGCCGAGGTGGCGAAGAGCGCCAAGCGGGGCAGTTCACGGCGGGTTGTCGCTGTGGGCCTCAGCCTGGGCGTGCTGGTGGTGGGGGCCGTGGCGGCGGTCGCCGTGTTCCGCCCCGACCTGAAGGTGGTCGACCTGGTGAACCAGAAGGTGGGCGCAGCGCCTACCCTCGAGCAGCTCAAGGTGGCGGCGGCGAAGGAGCCCAAGAATGCCGCGCTGCAGCTCGACCTGGCGCACATGGCGTTCGACCAGGGCAAGCGTGAGCTGGCGCTGGGGGCGTACGACACCGCGTTGGGCCTCGACCCCAGGCTGCAGAGCGACCGGGTGGCGACCAACCTGGTGAGCTGCTTCGGCACCGCGCAGCAGGCCGCCGCGTACAACGTCATCGTGAAGCGCAAGGTGGTGGGCGCCGAAGCCGGCCTGCGCAAGCTGGTGGGCGACAAGCGCCACCCGGTGCGCACCGGCGCGGTGGCCGCGCTCGACAAGCTCGGCAAGGCGCAGCGGGGCGACTGGTTGTCGCTGTGGGTCGCCGACACGCGTGAAGACGACTGCGACGTGCGGCGCAACGCGGTCGAGAAGCTGGGCACGTTCGGCGACAAGAGCGCCATCGCCGCCCTGCGCGCCGCCGACAAGCGCGATGAGGCCGAGACGCCGTGGTACCGCATCTCGTGTCTGCGCAGCAGCCCCGAAGACGCGCAGAAGAAGATTCTCGCGCGCCGCTGAAGGCACATTGCTGCGATGAGCTCAGACGGCCCCGGTGCTCTTTGATAGAGCGCCGGGGCCGTCGTCTTTCGTCGCCATGACACACCGGAGCCCTGTCCACCGCAGGCGACAGGTTCCGCCCAGGTGACTCGAGAAGGGCGCGCTTTCGCAGAGTTGGAGCCAACCCCGGGGCGGATCGCCGCTTGCTCATCGAGGGCGCATGACCTCCGCCGCGGTTCGTCGCTTCAACTCCGACGTGAAGCGCCTCGACAAGTCGAAGACCGAGCTGAAGAGCGACAAGAAGGACCTGAAGAAGGACCAGGCCGAGCTGACGAAAGACCGCGGCGCGGTCACCACGCTCAAGCACCAGAAGGCCGACGCGCTCGCCCGCATCGAGCAAGAGCGTCAGAACGTCATCGCCGCCAACCCGCTGCTCGACCCGACGAACCCCATTCTGTCGATGCAGCTGGCGGGGCTCGACCAGCAGAAGCGCGACACCACCAAGAGCTTCGACGAGCGCATCGCCGCCAAGGCGAAAGAGGTGACGCACGACACCCGGGTGGTGAGCCACGACCACCGCGAGCTGAAGGCCGACGCGAAGGCCGTCAAGAAGCACACCCACACCGCGCGCGCGCACCTGAAGGCCGCCGAGCTTCGCAGCGACACGGTGCGCGGCACCAACCGCATGCGCCACGCAGTGGGCCTCGCGCCGGTCGACCACCTCATCGGCGACACCAAGACCGTGGCGGGCTGCGCGCGGCTGCTGCTCAACTCACCGAACGTGTCGTTCTGGTCGGGGCTGTCGACCGGCAGCGACCGCAAGAACCTGGTGCTGCTGGCCACCCACCACGCGGCCAGGGTCGACGGCACCAACACCAGCATTCGGCACGCGACGCCCAAGCTGAGCATGATGCAGGCGCTGGTCGACATGTCGCGGCACGGGCACATTCAAATCAACGCGCTGACCGGCGGCACCCACTCGCCCAACTCGAACCACTACCACGGCACCGCGGTCGACCTGGCGCTGGTCAACACCGGCATGGTGACGTCGATCGCCGCGCGGCACGGCGGCTTCCGCAACAGCGAGACCGACCACATTCACTTGGATTTCTGAAGCGGCGCTGAGTCGGCGTCAGGTGGGCGTTGCTCGTTCGATGCGAGCAATGAGGCGCCGAGCGGAGGCGTCTGAAGCGGTCGAACGGGCGAGCGCTGCTCCAAAGGGTGCTGGCCCGGCAGGGTCAGGCCAAGGGTTCAGGCTTTCCGGCCAGGGGTCGGCTCGCGCAAGGGCAGGGCTTGGGGTGGGGGCAGGGTATTCGGCCCGGCAGGGGCAGCGCCGTTGCCTCGCCCCTCCAAAGCCCTGAACTGGCCCCCAACCCACTGCCCTGGCCCCCACCAATCCCCTGGCCGAGAACCCTGAACTTTGGCCTGACCCTGCCGGGCCGTCGGCGTGTGTAGAGCCTGCCCTGCACCGACTCACCGTGGCAGCGCCAGCCACGCAGCGTGAACCTTCAGCGGCGCGCGAGCTCGGAGTAGTCGTACAGCCCATCGAACGGCGGCACCTGGCCGTTCGCCACCAGGCGCTTGGCGATGAGCACGAAGATGGCCTCGATGTCGTCGGCCGAGAACCCGTCTTCTTGCAGCAGCTCGACGAACTGCATCGAGTTCGCGGCCTGGGCCTTGTCTCGCAGCTCGAGCCCCGACAGCCCGTCGAGGTGCGCCTTCCACTCGGCGACGTCCTTGGGCTCTTCGACGCTCATGCCGCCTTCGCCACCTTCGACAGGTACGGAGACAAGAACAGCTCGAGCCGGTCAGCGCTGACCTTGAGCCGCGAGGCCTCGCGGTGCGCGATGTCGCCGAACCACTCTTTGCCCAGCTCGGTCTGCTGCGACTCTTTGATCATCTGGTCGAAGATTTCTTCGTACAGCGCCACGTAGGCCTCGTCGAGCTGCCCCACCGTCAGGTCGAGCGTGCTCTTGGGGTCGGCGAAGGTCGGCACGAAGGTGTCGATGTCGACGTCCGAGCTCAGGTTGCCCTGGCGCCACACCCGCGCCTCGCGCTGCTGCACGTCTTGCGCGTTCATCACCAGGTCGAGGTGCATCACGGTGTCCAGCGGCTGCAGGTTGAAGCCCTGCTGGTAGGTCTGCCCCAGCATCGACAGGCTCTTCACGTTGCGGTCGTTGAGCAAGAGCTCGCGAATCGCGAACTGCTGCCACTCGTTCTTGCGCCACACCCGGTTCTCACCGCCGTTGGCGCGCTTGCTCGGGTCCTTGCGGTACTCGCGCGGCACGAAGGGCAGCGAGTGCCCGGCGTAGCTGTCGAGCTGCTTGCCGTTCTTGAACAGCACGATGCGGTCGGACAGGCAGGCGGCGTGCACGGTACCGGGCACCGCCAGCGAGAGCTTCTCGGCCGAGGCCAGCACCACCTTGCGGTTCTCCGAGAACACCGCGGCCCGGCTCTGCGGCGAGCCGCGCAGCCGCGCGCGAAACCGGTCGACCGCGGCGTCGATGACCGGCGTGCCGAGCGCCTGGTACTGCGAAATCAGCTTCGCGTTCTTCGGGTCGGCGGCGTTCTTCGCCACCTCGTCGGGAATCGCGAGCGCCGGCGCGGTGGCCAAGAGCCGCAGCTCTTTCAGCCGCGCCTTCACCTGCGTGTCGGACATGGCCCGCAGCTGCGCGCTGCGCGCGGCCGGGTTCATGCGCTTGACCGGGTTGCCGTCGTCGTCGACCGCATCGACGAGCAGCCCCTTGTCGCGGAAGGTCGAGACCAGCGCGCGCATCGCCGACTTGAAGCCGGTGAGGTGCTTCTCGTAGAGCTTCTCGTGCTCTTCGCTCATCACCACCGGGCGGCTGTGGCGCCGCAGCTGAGGGAGCGCGAACTCGGGCACCTCGCGCTTGTCGCGGAAGAACACGTTCTGCTTCACCCAGGTGGCGAGCTCTTGCCGCACCAGCGGGTCTTTCTTCACGCCCACGATGCGACCGCCGAGCGTCTCGCAGTAGCGCTCCTTGAAGCGCTTCATGTCTGTCAGGTGGGCTTTGCGCTGCTGGGGGTCGCGCAGGTCGATGTTCGCGGCGATGCAGTTGAGCACGTACGCCTCCATGGGGTTCTGCTCCATGGGCGACGCGGTGAGACAGACCTTGCGCGGGTTGTCGAAGCCCAGCGCGGCGCGCGACTTCTGCGAGCCGGTGTCGCGGTTCACCTCTTGCGTCTCGTCGAAGAACGCCGACACGTACTTCTTCGGGTCGAACGGCCTGCCGTCGAGCTCGCCGGCCTTGGTGGCCCTGGCCAGGTCTTCGTACGAGACCACGTCGAGCCGGTCGATCAGCTTCGCGGCGTCGTCGGGCTCGAGGAACTTGTGAATCTCGGAGATGACGTTGCCGCGCAGCGACTTGGGGCACACGTAGATGAAGCGCCCGTTCGAGTCGCCCTCGCCGTCGTAGCCGTCGCGCAGCAGCTTCTGCATCTGGCTGATCGCCAGCAGCGTCTTGCCGATGCCGGTGTCGAGCGCCACCACCCCGCGGTTGCCGTTGGCCTCGAGCCAGGCCATCGCTTCTTTCTGCGGGGTGAGCAGCTTCACGTCGGGCTTCAGGCCGGGGAGGAACTTCTCGCTGAAGTTCTCGACGTTGCGCGCGTTGACCGCGCGGTCGGCGACGGTGAGCGCGTCGAAGTAGCCCTTCACGTGGCCGAGGGCGGCGCCCGACAGCGACATGCCGCTCAGCGCGTCTTTCACCGCCGCGAAGTCTTTGGCGTCGAAATAGAACGCGGTGTTCTTCGAGCCCTGCTGGTACTGAATGGTCGGCACCGCGCCGCGGCCCTCGGTGAGCGCGCGCAGGCGACGGCGAACTTCGGTCCACTCTCCCTGCATGCCGGGCAGGCGCACGAACAGCTTGTCCTTCAGCACGCCGCGCTCTTTGACCTGCACCAGGGTGACGTACGGCTCGCGGTCTTTGAGGTTCGTCTTCACCGGCACGCCGTGGGTGGCGCCGGTGCGGTTGTCGTAGGTGAACGCGGTGCCTTCGATCAGCCGCCCGTTGGCGTTGATGAGGTCGTCCAGGTACACGCCCTTGAAGCGGCCCGAGACCACCACCCGCTGCTCGCCGTCCCACCGGGTGTCGTAGATGCAGGTGAGGCCCGAGGTCTTCGCCTTGTCGTCGGTGAGCGCCACCGACTCGGTGGGGCCCTCGAGCGCCTCGAGCTGCGCGGGGCTCACCGAGCGCAGCGTGCTCAAGGGCACCTCGGTCTCGTCGGGCTCCTTGGCCAGCCGCTTCATCGAGTCGATGAAGCGAAGGCGGTGCTCCTTGAACTCGTCGATGGTGCGTTTCTTTCCATCGAAGTCGTAGACCAGCACGTCGCGCGGGTCATCGGCGCTCGCGCCCAGCGTGACGATGCGGCCCATCAGCTCGACGTCGCGCGGCACGCGGCCGTCTTTGACCACCTCGCGCTGAATGGCCTCGTCGATCTGCCGGTAGGTGAGCTTCTTCTGCTCGATGATGCCGGCCAGCTGGGGGTCTTGCGCGGCGAGGGCGGCGAACCTGCTCTGCCGCTCGGTCATCACCCGGAAGTCGCCCCAGGTGCCCTGCTCGCGGGAAATCTGGGTGAGCTCGACGCCCTTGTCGCGCGCCAGCCCCAGCATCAGCGACTGGTACTTCACGCGGAAGCGGTCGAGCAGCTGAGGGCTTCGCGCCGCCGCATCGGGCGCCATCTTGGCCAGCAGGCCTTTCAGCTCTTCGCCGCCGCGCCGCGCGTCGTTGAGCACGTCGGGGCTGACGCGCTTGCCGTCGGGAGCCACCAGCCGGTTGAGCTCGCCCACCGCGGCGTCGATGCGCGCGCCCAGGTCGGCCGGCATCGGCTGCCCGCGCGCGACGTCTTGCATGGTGCCGTAGAGGTCGAAGAAGGCCAGCGCGTCTTTGGAGAACGCCTTGGTGAGCTGGGCGTAGGCGTTGTTCGAGTAGGGCTTCTCGCCCGCGGCGGGCGCCGGGTCGGCCACCTTGCGGTCGACGCCGTGACTGACCACCGTGTGCTGCAGGGCCTGCGCCTGGGTGAACGAAGCGTCGTAGCGGCGCAGCGCCGACAGCGCATCGTCGGCGGTCATGCTGCCGCTCAGCGACTTGCGGTGGGGAAACGCGCGCACCAGCTCGCGCAGGCCGCGCAGGTAGTCTTCGTCGTGCGGGTGCTGGGCGGCGAGCTCTTGAAACTGCGCGTAGACCTTGGGCGCCATCGCGTCGGCGGTGAGCGCGAAGGCGTTGGCGTACCCGTTCAAGAGGGAGAGGCGCTCGGCATCGCTGGGTCGACCGTGCCGCCCGGCCAGCTCGGGAAACACGTGGCGCAGCTCGGCGCGCAGGCCCTTCACGAACGCCGGGTTCCGGGGGAACTGCTCGAGCAGCTCGATGAGGGCCTTGCGAATGCCGGGGTGCTTGCCCAGCGCGTTGCCCAGGGTGGCGTGCGACTTCTCGGTGAGGCCCAGCTTCGAGGCCACGTAGTCGCCGGCGAAGCGCTGCAGCGCGGCGGGGCGGTTCTCGTCTTTCATCCGCTCGGTGCGGGTGAGGGCGGCGGCGAGGCCGGCCGCGAAGGCGCGGTCGCCGGGGTGCTCGGCCTCGAGCTGCGCGGCGAGCGCCTTCAGCTCGGCAGAGAGGGGCGCGTGAGGGCGGGCAGTCGGCGGGAGCTTCGGCGCGGCGGTCGAGACTTTGGCGGTCAGAGGGCCCTCAGCGGTGAAGAGCCTAGCTGTCGTCCACTGGGCGGGCAAAAGCAAGCCCGGCCAGGGGAGGTGAGTCGGCCGTGTCACGCTTCGCAAGTACGAGCGCGCGCAGGGTGAGCCTGTCGAACCCTGCCGTCGCAGCTCGAGGCACAGCGCCGCATACTCCAGGCTTCAAGCGGCACCGCGCGCGGCGAATACGATGGAGTATCTGTGCCGGAGTCTCCGGCGAGCGACCGCAGGGTTCGACAGGCTCACCCTGCGCGGTGTCGCAGGCGGGTCAGCGCTGGCCCGCTGCGGCCATTCGGGCGTCGCCGCGCACGCGCAGGCCGTAGATGCGGTCGGCGCGGGTGCCCAGCACGATGCGGTCGTCGAACACCGCCGGAGACGCCTCGATGTCTCCCACCAGCTGGGCCTGCGCCGCCTGCTTGCCCGAGCGCGCGTCGAGCAGGCGCACCACGCCGCCGATGCCGCCCTGCAAGAGCCACGACTTGCCGGTGACGTCGGTGAGCAGGGTGGGCGAGGACCAGCTGAACAGCGGCAGCTCGAAGCGCCACACCTCTTTGCCCGTCTCTTTGTCGAGCGCCACCACCGCACCCTGCTTGCCGCCCGGGCAGCGCGAGAGGGTGAAGAAGACCAGGTCGGCCACGTCGCCGCGCCCCACCACGTTGGTGGCGAACACCCCGGCCTGGTGCTTCACCGGCTCGAGGGTGCCTTCGCAGGCGTAGCTCTTCGTCCACAGCAGAGACCCGGTGCGGGCGTCGAGCTTGCGCAGGTGGGCCTGGCCCTTCACTCCGTGCCGGTCGACCTCGCAGGCGGTGTAGAGCGCCGGCCAGTCGACGGTGACGCTGGCGTCGGTGTCGTCTCCGGCGTCGAACACCCAGAGGGGGTCCCAGGTGCGCAGGTCGACCGCCTGAATCAGGCCGCTGTTGTCGGCGAAGAAGGCCAGGTTCTGCACCACGCTGAGCGAGCTCTCGACGCCCAGGCGCTCGGCGTCGTGGCGCGCGTTGGCGTAGCGGTAGCGCGAGATTTCGGGCTTCACCGAGAGGGTGAGGTCGATGGGGTCGAAGTCGGTGTGCAGCGCGATGGTGTAGACGAGGCCGTTCTCGCCACCGACCACGTAGGTGTCGGTCTTGCGGTTGAGCAGGCCCGAGCTGTCGAAGGCGCCCCACCACCTGCGCGGCGCGCGCTCGTCGTGGCCGGGCAGAAAGAACACCTGCCGGTCGTGAATCAGCTCGTACGCGCGCAGCCCGATGCTCGCCTTGCCGGGGATGCCCTGACCCACGAACAGCAGGGGAAACGCGCGCGGGTCGAGCGAGACGCTGCCCTTGATGGGGTTGCCGGTGTCGAGGGGCTGGCGGGTCTTCGCGCCGCTGTACAGGTCGAGGAAGTAGACGTGGCCGTCGAGCGAGCCCTGAATGACCTCGACCAGGCCTTCGTCGGCGCGGTAGCGGCCGAGCCGGGGCATCGAGTGCCGAATCACCGCGGGCCAGCGCACGATGACGGGTTGCCCCGTCCACCCGGCGCCTCCGAACCAGGGAGCCTCGCCGTGCTCGGTGGCGTGCGACCAGACCACCTCGAGCTTCTTGGGGTTGGCGGGAATGAGGCCGAACGCGCCGCCGGTGCGGGTGGGCCCGCCGCGGAAGGTGAAGACTCCGTCGACGGTCGAGTACTGTTCGGGGAAAATCTGATCTGCCCGGCCTGGGCTGCCTCCGTCGAGCTCGCTCGCCTCGAGCCGCTCGCGCACGCCCGGCTGGGCGTCGAGCTCGAAGCCCATCAGCCTGGGCTTGGGCAGCGGGGCAGGCTCGCGGCGCTCGAGCGTGGCGCTGGCCTCGACCCCTTCAGGGCGTACGGGTGCGTAGACGAGACCGGGCACGAGGAGCCCGGCCATCACCAGCCAGCGGTACACCCTGCAGAGTCTCCCCCGGGAGCGGATCAGATCGCGAACCGGTGGTGCGCCGCTACCGGTTGGAAACCTCGGGGTGATCCTTCTGAATGCCCGGGGTAAGAGCGCCGCGTGGCCGACTTCGACTGCGACACGCTGGTGGTGGGCTCGGGCGCAGGGGGCCTGGCCGCCGCGGTCGCGCTGGCACAGGCGGGCCAGAAGGTGCAGGTGCTCGAGCAGCACGAGGTGCCGGGCGGCTACCTGCACAGCTTCACGCTGGGTGGCTTCACCTTCAGCCCGGGCGTGCACTACTGCGGCCAGCTGGGCGAGGGCGGAGAGTTCCGCAAGACGCTCGAGGGGCTCGGCGTGGCGAAGCACGTCACGATGCTCGAGCTCAACCGCGACGGCTACGACCACGTGCGCAGCGGCGACCAGCGCTTCGACTTTTGCGCGGGCGTGACGCCCCTCACCGAGCGCTTCGTTCAGCGCTTCCCCGCCGAGCGCGAGGGCCTCGCCGACTACCTGGGCCTGATCGAGAAGGTGCGCATCGAGCTGTTGCGCGTGGGCGAGGCGCACGGCCTGCTCGACACGCTGACCCTGCCGTTTCGCACCAAGCACATGGGGCGCTACGGGCTCTACAGCCTGCAGCGCATCTTGGAAGACCGGGTGAAAGACCCGCTCGCGCGCGCGCTGCTCTCGGTGCAGTGCGGAGACCACGGGCTGCCTCCGTCGCAGGTGCCGTTCGCGCTGCACGCGGCGGTGGTGGGCCACTACCTCGACGGCGGCTGCTACCCGCGCGGCGGCGGCGCGGCGATCGCCAAGGGCTTCGTGCGCGAGCTGCAGAAGGCCGGCGGCGCGGTGCAGCTGAAGACCCGGGTCGAGAAGCTGCTCCTCGAGGGCCGCCGCGTGCTGGGCGTGCGCCTCACCGACGGCCGCGAGCTGCGGGCGCGCCAGGTGGTGAGCAACGCCGACCCCCTGGTCACCTACGGGCGCTTCATCGGCGCTGAAGCGCTCCCCCGCGGGCTGCGCAAGAAGGTGGCGGGCACGCGCATGTCGACCGGCTCGCTGGGCGTGTACCTCGCCACCGACCTCGACCTGCGCGCGCTGGGGTTGGACTCGGGGAACTACTGGCTCACCCGCACCCTCGACGCCGAGGCGACCTACACCCGCATCGCCCAGCCCGAGATCGCCGACGCCACCGAGTGCCCGGGCCTGTTTCTCTCGTGCACCACGCTCAAAGACCCGTCGAGCTTCGACGGCCGGCACCACCTGCTCGAGGCCTTCACCTTCGTGCCGCACGCGGTCTTCGCGAAGTGGCAGGGCACGCCCCCCGACGCGCGCCCGCCTCAGTACCTCGCGCTGCGCGACCGGCTCGCCGCGCAGATGGTCGCGCTCATCGAAGAGGCGTTGATTCCGGGGCTGCGCCAGCACCTCGTGTTCCAGGCCGCTTCTTCACCGCTCACCAACGCCCACTACTGCGAGGCGAGCGGCGGGGCGATGTACGGCACCGCGAAGGTGCGCAGCCAGATCGGCCCGTGGGCGTACGGCATGAAGAGCCCGTTCGAGAACCTCTGGCTGTGCGGGGCGAGCATTCTCGGCCAGGGCGTGCACGGCGCGTCGCTCTCGGGTGTCGCGGTGGCGGCCAAGATGCTCGGCCTTCGCCCCAGCGAGGTGCTGAAGGAAAAGCGTGCCGCGCTGAGCGTGCTGCCCGCCGACGACACCCGGGCCTGGCCCGTCGACCTGCTGCGCTCGATGCGCGCGCGGCAACAGACGCGGCTGCGCGCTTCGGGCTGAGCCGCAAGCGTTCGAGTGCGACATCGCAAGACATCTGCGCGCCGGCGGTGATCAGGCGTTCTGCGAGCGTGCGGCTATGCTGCTGAAGGTCCCCGCGCGCGTGATTCGACTCTCGTACCCATCGGCTGCGTCGGGTCAGCGCACGCTCGAGTTCAAGCGGGGCGTGGTGCGCTTCGGCACCGGCGCGTCGTGCGAGCTGCGGCTGCCGAAGGCCCCCGGGGTGCAGCCCAAGCACGGGCAGTTCTCGTGGGAGGGCGGGGTGTGCTCGGTCGCGGTGGTCGACGAGCGGTTCGCCCTCACGGTGAACGGCAAGCGCGGCCGCCGCTTCGCGCTCAAGGGCGGCGAGCGCATCGGGCTGGGGGCGTCGGGCCTCGAGATTCGCCTGCTCGAGGTGCGCGCGCCGGCGCGCGACGAGGTCGACGAGCCGACCGCCACCGAGGGCGTGCCGATCGACGCGCCCGACAGCCTGGGGCACTGGCTGAAGCAGGCGAAGCGCGACATCGACGAAGCGCGCGGAGAAGCGCTCGGTCAGAGCTCGGGCCACACCATGATCATCATGGCGAAGGCCCTCAAGGGCGTGAAGGCGACCGCTGAGGGCCGCTCGCGGAGCATCAGGCGCAAGCTGGTGGCGGTGGCGGCCTTGAGCGCCATGGTCATCGCCGGCCTGGTGGGGGTCATCTGGGTGCAGCACCGCCGCATCAACGCCCTGGTGGCCGAGAAGGCGGTCATCGACGACCAGATTCAGGGCGTGCTCACCGCGATGGAGGGCGAGGACGACGAAGAGCGTCTCGCCGCGCTCGAGGGGAAGCTCGAGCTCTTGGTGGGCAGCGCGTCAGAGAAGCTGGCCGAGGTGAAGAAGGCCAACGCTGACCGGGCAGAAGAGCTGGCCCAGCCCAGCGACGACCTGGACGCCGAGATTCGCAAAATCCTCCACAGCTTCCACGCCGACACCTACGCCATACCGCCGGTGTTCCGCCGCGCGCTGCGCGAGCAGGTCGACGGGCTGCGCAGCAGCGCGGGGCTCAAAGGAGCGCTGGCGCGCAAGCGGCAGGTGTGGCCCGACGTGCAGCGCGCGCTGCGCCGCCGCCGGCTGCCCATCGAGCTGGGCTACATCGCCTTCACCGAGTCGACGTTCGACCCCACCGCGGTGAACAGCAAGTCGGGGGCGGCGGGCATGTGGCAGCTGATGGCCGAGGTGGCGCGCAACTGCGGCCTCGAGGTCACGCCCAAGCTCGACGAGCGCCTCGACCCGGCGAAGTCGAGCGAGGGCGCGGCTTGCTACCTCTCGAACCTGATGGTCGAGTTCGGCGAGGAGTCGTTCATGCTCTCGCTCGCCAGCTACAACCGCGGCGAGAACGGCGTGCGCCGGGCGCTGCACAAGCTGGCGCAAGAGCCGGGCGGTTTTCGCAAGCGCGACTTCTGGCACCTCTATCGCTTGAAGTACCTGCCCAAGGAGACGCGCGAGTACGTGCCCAAGGTGCTCGCCGCCGCCATCGTGATGGGCGGGGGGCGCTAGCGGGTTATATGCGGGGCATGGAGATTCTGAGCTGACCGACAGGAAACGGGCCCTCGTGCTCGGCGGCGGTGGCTTCGTGGCGAGCTCGTGGCTGACCGGGCTCATCACCGGCATGGCCGAGGCGGGCGTCGACGTGCGCGATGCCGACCTCCTCCTCGGCACGTCGTCGGGTGGGCGCGTGGCGCTGCAGCTGGCGAGCGCCGCGCGTTCGACCGCGCCAGCGGCATCGAGCTGGTCGACGCCCTGATGGCAACCACCGCGGCCTTCGGTACCGCGCCGGTGTGGTTCGAGGGGCAGCCGTACATCGACGGCGGCTATCACTCGAGCGACAACGCCGACCTCGCCGCGGGCTGCCGCCGGGTGCTCGTGCTGGCGCTCAAGGCGCCGGCCTGGGCGATGCGGCTGGTGTCGTTGGAAGAGGGCGTCGCCGAGCTGCGGGCGTCGGGCGCCGAGGTCGAGCTGATTCAGCCCGACGACGAAGCGACGGCGGCGATCGCCGCGGCGGGAAACCCGATGAGCCCAGCGGTCTTCGAGCCGGCGACGCGCGCCGGGCGCGCCCAGGGGCTGAGGGTGGTGGCGCAGCGGGGCACGTCGGGGTGGTGGTAGCGGTCAGCGCGCGAAGGGGAGCGAGGCCGGGTCCGAGACCAGGTGCGCAATCTTGAGCTGCGCCTCGGCGCTGCCGTCACCGACCCGCTGCTGCCGAAAGGTCGCGTAGGTGCCCTGGGCCAGGGCTTTCAGCTCGAGCGGCAGCAGCTGCGAGCCCGAGCGCAGGCGCGCGTAGTCGAACGACGCGGCGCCCAGGTTCTCGTCGACGCTGGCGCGCAGCCGCGCGGCGAGTGCGTCGGCCAGCGGCGCCCGTGGCTCGAGGTACAGCGCGTAGCCCGGCCGCTCGCGCGCGAGCAGCGGGGCGAGCGAGAAGTACGTGGCCTCGACGCCCAGCGCCCGCAGGGCGTCGCCCACCGCGCGGTTGACGTGCTCTTCTTCGAGCTTCTCGCCGGCGAGGTTCGACGCCGCCCCGTTCTTGCGCACGAAGCGAATGCGCGGAGTCTGGTGGTGAAAGCCGCAGACCTCGACGACGTCTCCGAGCGCATAGCGGTAGAGCCCGGCCGAGGTGGTGAGCACGATGAGGTACTGGCGCCCGTCTTCGAGCTCCCACGCGCGGTGAACCGCACCTGAGGCGGGGTCGAGGAACTCGAAGTACACCGACTCGATGGCGAGCGCTCCGCCGGGGCGCTCGTCACCGATGGGAATCGAGGCCCAGCCTTCGCAGGCCGAGTAGATGGCGTCGCGCACCGCGACCCCGGGCAGGCGGCGCTGCAGCTCGGGCAGGTAGAGCGCGGCGGTGGCGGTGGTCCAGCAATAGACCAGGCGCAGCGAGGGCCAGGCCTCGATGGCCTTCTCTTCTTCGGGAGCGGCGGCGGCGCGCTCGAGCCGGCGCGCGGCGGCCGGGTTCGGGGCGCAGCGGCGGGTGAAGAAGTCGCGCTGGGCGGGCTCGAGCACCAGCCAGTCGGGCAGCCGCCCGGCCCGCACGTCGCGGGCAAGCGTCGGGGCCAGCTCGGCGAGGTCGCGCAGCAGGTAGACGATGGGCGCGGGGAAGATGCCGGCCACCAGCGAGAGGTCTTCGGTGGTCGCGAGCCACAGCGCGAGGTAGGTGCGCGTTCGCAGGTCGGCCACCTCGAACAGCTCGTAGGGCCACGCGTAGATGGCGCGCACCACCGGCGGCAGCTCGGTGAAGTTGAAACCGCTCATGGTGCCGATGTCGCAGCCGTCGGGCGCGCGGGCCACCCGGCGGCTGCCCACGAAGTAGAGCGCGGTCGAGGTGAACGCTTCGGGGAAGCGCAGGTAGAGGTGAAAGAGCGAGACGTGCACCGTCTTCTGGAACTCGGCGCGGTACGACGGGGTGATGGGCACGTGCTTCGGCGCGCCGGTCGAGCCGGTGGTGCGCACGTAATAGATGGGGCGCTCGGTGGTGAGCACGTTGGGCTCGCCGTTCATCTGGCTCGAGACCCAGGGGGCGAGCTCGGTCGAGGTCATCAGCGGTACTTGACGGGCGAAGTCTTCGGCCGACGCCTGCGCGGTGAGGCCGTGCGCGCGGCCGAAGCGGGTGTCGTGCGCGCGAGAGAGAATGTCGCGGAGCTTTCGTCGCTGCGCGCGCTCGGGGTCGTGGGTCGCGAGGCCGAACGACGCCGCGGCTGAAGTGCGCTGGAGTTGCCCGAGCGCGTGGAGCAGCGCCGGCCGAAGGCGAGGCATGGCGGCAAGGTACCACGTCGGGTGCTCCCCCCCTCCGCCTGTACGGCAACGCTGGCGCTGCGCTTCGCGTCTCGCGTGTCACATGACTGTCGCGTGCGCCCAGCGGCCGGCGGCGCGCTGCTCCCTCCGAACGTCGCCTGGAGCATCGCTTGCACCGGCGCCGGCCATGCACAATCGAACGGCTGTACTCGCGGCCCTGCTGGCTGCGAGCGCTGCGTCAGCAGCATCTCCTCCCCTCTGCTCCTTCTCGTCCGACGCGGGCACCGACGGCGGTCTCACCGGGCCACCGAGCGGCGAGGTCTCGGTCACCATTCTCTCGATGAAGCTCAACTCCGACATGGAGGGAGAGGACGACTACATACCCGGCTACGACGATCGCGCCGACGTCGCGGGCAGGGTGACCATCAACGCGACCGGCACTCCCGAGTCGTTCAAGCTCCCCGAGATTTCCGAGAACGACTTCCCCCACTGGACGCACGACAACGTCTTCGTGAGCAAGCCGGCGACGCCCGGGCAGCCGGTGCACATCTCCATCGCGCTGTGGGATTCGGACACCGCGTACGACGACACCATCGACGTGAGCCCGAACGCGTCGCACGACACGCTGGAGCTCGACCTCGACACCTGCTCGCTCATGCTCAGCGGCGACTTCGCCGGCAGCGCCCAGGGCGTGGTGGAGGTGAAGTCGGGCACCGGCTCGAATCAGGGCACGCTGCGCTTTCAGGTCGGCATGAGCGACGGGAGAGCGCTCTCGACCGCGGGCGACGTGGTGCTCACCGCGTTCGACCTGGTGCAGGTGCTGCCCAACGCCGGGCGCATGGTCGGCGGCAAGCCGCTGGTGGGGCTGGTGACGGTGGCGAACAACACCCCGTCGCCGCAGCCGGTGTCGATTCGCTTTCAGGTGTTCAACGACAACGGGGTGCAGATTTACGACGGCACCGAGTCGATGGGCGGTGCGCTGCAGGCCGGCGAGGTGCGGTCGAAGTATCTCGCCACCGCGGCGCCCGTCATCCCCCCCGACCCGGAGTGCAAGCCGGCGAAGCTCAGGGCCGTCGCCACGCTGGTGCTCGCGCCGGGAGCCGAGACCAGGGGCGACCCGAAGACCGCATGTTGGCTCATCAACAACAGCAGCACCATTCGCAGCTGGGACCTGGTCAGCACGCGGCCGGTGAGCTTGCTGTGGGTTCGCACCGGCCGGCTGCTCACCGCGGCCGACCTCGCCTCGCCTTCGGAGCTGGCGACGATGAAGAAGTGGGCGCTGCCGTACATTCGCGGCCTCTACCCGACCGCGACCGTCAACAGCAGCGAGATGACCGTGCCGTTCGTGCCGCCCATCACCGGCGTGGTGCTCGACCTGTTCGTCGACCTGCTCGCGGGCGTGGGCATACCCGCCGATGGCGCGATTCCCTACGCCATCACCTACGAGCTCGCCGCCGAGGCGTCGCTGCTCGGGGTCGACCGCCTGATGGGCACGCTGCCGCGCGACTTCTTCAAGACCACGCTCTACGGCCTGTGGGACGGCACGACCGGTCTCTCGCTCGGTGAGTGGCACCCTCACGCCGTCATCTTCGAGGTCGCGCAGGCGCCGTCGAACGCGCCCGCGATGACGCTCCCCGCTCACGAGCTGGGCCACACCTTCGGCCTGTCGACCGACCCCACCATCAAGAGCTGGGCGTGCTCCTTGAGCGGAGACCTCGGCGTCATCGCCTGCGGCATCGGCGGTGGCTTCGACGAGTACCACAGCTCCTCGCACCCCAACGGGGTCGACACCTGGGGCTACTGGGTACCTCAGGGCGGCGGCAGCCCCTCGTTCACCGGTGAGCAGTGCAACTCGAACTGCTTGATGGGGCCGTCGTTTCAGAATGCGCACAGCGCGTGGCGCCCCATCTCGAGCGGCGGAGGGGCGCAGTGGGTCGACGCGGCCGACTACGACCAGCTCGTCGATCGCCTGACCCGCTGCAAGGCCGGCGCGGCCGGCACCCCGGGCGGCAGCTCGCTCTACCTCTCGGGGCTCATCGCCGGCGCCGACAAGGCGGTGCTGGGCTGGACCTTCGCCTACCCCGCCTCGACCCGGGGCCTCGACTTCGCCGACCGCCCGTCTCAGACGCCCACCTTGTTCGCCGTGCAGATGCTCGACGCGAAGGGCGCCCGGCTGTCGGAGTCCGAGCTGCCGCTCGACTGGAACCACCCCGAGACGGAGTGGCCGGTTCAGGCGACGTTCTTCGGCGGTCACGTGGCGATGCCCGGCGGCACGACCGCGTTTCAAATCGTCAACCGCAAGACGGGCAAGGTGCTGGCCGACCGCAAAATCTCCAAGTCGGCGCCGGTGGTGAGCACCCCGAAGCCGAGCATCTTCTACAAGAACAAGACGCCGGTCTTGAGCGCGAGCTGGAGCGCGACCGACGCCGACGGCGACGCGCTCACCCACTTCGTGCAGCTGAGCCCCGATCGCGGCGTCACCTGGTGGCCGGTAGGCCACGCGCTCACCAAGGGCACGTTCACGGTCGACCTGACCGATGCCGCTCCCGGCACCTACCTGCTGCGGGTGATGACCAGCGACGGCGCGAACCTCGGCTCGGCGCAGACGTCGTTCAGCTTCTGAGGCTGTTCGCTCGGGGCCCCACCGCACTCCACGGTGGGGCCCCACGCCGGTCGGCCGACGCCGCGCCGGGGCCGACCGCGGGCAAAGCGGGGTACAAGCCCGCCCACGTGCTCCTGCCGATCTTGAGCCTGTTCACCGTCTCGCTCGGCTACGGCGTCGTGGTGCCCCTGCTCCCCGAGCTCTCGGGTGGAGCCGCCCGCATCACGCCGGGCACGGTCTCGCTGGTCTACGCGACCTACGCGGCAGCGAAGATCTCGGCGCAGATACCGGGCGGAGTCTGGGCCGACCGCAAGGGCGGCGCGCGGGTGCTGAGCCTCGCCTTGCCGCTGTTCACCGTCTCGCTCGCCGGTTTCCTCATCAGCGGAGGCACGGTCTGGTTCGCCGCGGTGCGTGCGGTCGAGGGCGCGGCCACCGGGCTGGTCTACCCGGCGGTGTTCGCGCTGGTGGCCCGCGGAAGCGAGCAGGGCAGCGGCCGCCGCATCGGCCTTGCGGTGGGCCTCGGCACCAGCGGCCTGTTGCTCGGCCCGGTGCTCGGGTGGGCGCTCGCCCCGGTCTCGCTGCACGCGCCGGTCTGGGCCGCCATCGCGATCGCCGCTGCCCTCTCGGCGTGGGTCGCGCTGCGGCCGCCGGCCTCGGCTCCCTCCTCCCAGCCGCGCACCGTCAAAGGCGAGCTGCGCGAGCTCTCGACCCTCGGCCGCAACGTCGCCTTTCTCGGCCTGATGCTGCCCATCGCGTTCAACAAGCTCACCTTCAGCGCGTTTCAAGGGCTCATCCCCCTCCACGCGCCCACGCTCGACCTCACCCTGCGCGGCGTCACCGGGCTGTTCGCCCTCACCGGCATCGTGTTCGGAGCCTTTCAGGCGCTCGGGGGGCTGCTGGCCGACCGCTTCGCGCCGCGCCGCCTGGTGCTGCTCTGCTCGCCGCCGCTGCTCGCCTGCCTGGTGGCGCTGGCCTTCGCCGAAGGCGCCACCCGCTTCACCGTCGCCTACGCCGGCTACATCGCGCTCTCGTCGGTCATCTTCACCGCGACGCTCAAGCACGCCGCGCGCGCGTTCGGCTCGACCGACACCTACGGCGGAGTCTTCGGCGTGCTCGGCACCCTCACCGACCTGATGACCATCGTCGGCCCGCTGCTCTTCCTCGGCGTGTACGGCAGCGCCGGCGCGCAGGTGTTTCTGCTGATGGCCGGGCTCGGGGCCCTGAGCGCGCTCGGCTACGTCTTCTTGAGCAACAGCCAGGCGCCCCGCTTGGGGTAGTCCTTGAAGCGCCAGAGCCGCGCGTCGACGTAGTAGTGAAGCGCGACCACGAGCCCCAGCGGCAGCTCGGCCAGCCGGGTGCCGCGAATGGCGGCGCGCGGCGCGAAGATGATGAGGCCGTAGACGATGGAGACCGCCGCGTAGAGCGCGAAGCGCCGCGCCGCGAGCCACCCGATGGGCGCGTTGCCGTGGGTCTGTTGCGCGTCGGCCCGGTTGCGGTTGTGAAACCAGACCAGGCCCAGGTACTGAATGTTGTGAAACGTGGTGACGATGGCGATCGCCACGATGAGGTCGCTGACCACCAGCGCGGCGAGCGCGAAGCAGGCGGTCACCGACAACAGCAGCAGCGCGCGCGGCACCCAGACCTTGCGCCCGCGCGCCGCCGCCCACGCGTGGTGCACCGCCGCAGCGACGATGGCGGCGCCGTAGACGCCGAGCAGGCCCAGCGCCACCGGCCCCGGCAGCGCAGGGTGGTGAAGGGTCGACGCGCTCTCTCCCACCCGAATGGTCATCAGCTCGGGGTCGCGAAAGCGAATCAGCAGCGGCAGGTAGCTGACCGCGTCGAGGTATCGCCCGTACCACCACGACTCGCGGTCGCTGACGCCGCCCATCTTGCGCTCGTAGAGGCGCTGGAAGCCGTAGTGCTGCCGAACCAGGTGGTAGTAGCCCCAGTAGATGAGCGCGTCGCGCACCCACGGGTAGACACCGTCGGGCGAGAGCACCATCGGCACCGCCAGCGCGAGCATGATGACGAGGGCCGCGACCGCATAGCGGCGCCCGTTCTTCGCGCGGTCTTCTTCGTCGAGCACCGACATCGTCCACGTCTGGAAGTTGTGGGGCAGGTTGAAGACCAGCTGAAACGCCACGTACACCGCGACACCGGTCATCAGCCCCAGCGAGAACGCGGCCCAGAGCACCAGCGGCGCGGCGAGGCTGGCGGTGAACAGCAGCGTGTCGTAGCGCGGGCTGACGATGAAGCCGGAAGAGGGCACGCTCGAGGTCACCACAGGTTGTTGAGGTGGCCGCCGGCGGTCGCGTCGACCACCGCCCCGGTGATGCTCGCCGCGCGGGTCGAGCAGACGAACGTCACCACGTCGGCGATCTCGTCGACGGTGGGTATGCGTCGCGTGGCGGTCGCCTCGACCAGCCGCTCGCGGGCCGACACGTCTTCTCCTACGCGCCCGCGCAGCCGCTCAGAGTCGGCGAACGCCACCGAGACCACGTTCGCGGTGATGCCGCGCCGCGAGTAGTCGACCGCCAGCCCGCGCATCAGGCCCTCGAGGCCGGCCTTGGCCGCCGCGTAGAGCGCGCCGCCCGAGACGCCGCTGCGGGCCGCCACGCTGCCCAGCGCCACCACCCGGCCGAAGCGTGCGTCCATCATCGCCGGCAGCGCGAGGCGGCACAGCTCGACGGCCGAGGCGAGGTCGGTGTCGAGCGCCGCGCGCACCTCGGCCGGCTCGAGAAAATGCAGCTTCTTCGGCGCGTAGACCGCCGCCGCCGAGAGCACCAGCAGCGTCGGCGGCCCGAGCGTGCTCGACGCGCGCTCGTACGCCTCTCTGAGCGCCCCCAGGTCGGTGAGGTCGCAGGGCAAGACGGCCGCCTTCCGCCCCAGGCCCCGCAGCTCGACCGCCGCGGCCTCGAGCGCGTCGACCGAGCGGGCCAGCAGCGCCACGTCGCAGCCTTCACGGGCCAGCGCCCGCGCCACCGCGCGGCCGATGCCGCGGCTGGCCCCGGCCACCAACGCCACGCGTCCGGAGATACCGAGGTCCATGCCGCGTAGGATATCGTCTTAGTCCACGTGGAGCTGGGTCCGATTCCGGGTGTGGGCGTGCTGGGCGGTGGCGCCGCGTTTCCCCCGCTCGAGCTCAGCAACGTCGAGGTGCTCACCCGCCTGCGTGCCACGCTGTGGCCCGGCCGCACCCCCGACGACGCCGAGCTTACGTTCGTGGGTCAGAGCCTCGAGAAGACCATGGGCGTGCAGCGCCGCGCCTGGAGCCACCTGCCCGGCGAACCGCTCGACCACCGGCGCGAGGCCAGCGTGCTCTCGCTCTCGGTCGAGGCGGCCCAGCGGGCGCTGAGCGCTGCCGGGGTCGACGCCGCGCGGCTCGGTCTGGTGCTCTGCGCCACGTCGACTCCGCACCGCATGTCGTCGACGCTCTCGGCCGCGGTGGCCCAGGCGCTCGGCGCCTCGTGCGCCGCGATGGACACGCGCACCGGCTGCTCGGGTGGGCTGTTCGCCCTCGCCACCGCCGCGCTGTACGTGGCCGCGGGCGCCGGGCCGGTGCTCATCGTCGGCGCCGACACGTTCTCGAAGGTGATACCGCCCGGCAGCAAGCTGGCCGCGCTCTCGCTGGGAGACGGGGCCGGCGCGCTGGTGGTCGGCGAGCGCCAGGGCGCCTCGCTCGACGCGGTCTTCCTCAAGACCGACGGGGCGCTGGCGGCGCTCATCACCACCGACGGAGCGCTGCCTCCCACGCACGACGAAATCGACCGCGGCGGCTACGTGCTGACCGGGGCTCCCGACGCGCTCACCGCGCTGGTGCCCGCGAAGTACGCCGAGGCCATCGGCGCGGTGCTGGCCCGCGCGCGGCTCACCCAGGCCCAGCTCGCGCTCTTCGTGCCCCACCAGACCAGCCGCCCGCTCATCGAGCGGCTCTCGGCCGACCTGGGGCGCCCCCGCACCTTCGTGAACGTCGAGCGCCACGCGAACATCGGCGCCGCCGGTTGGCTGGTGGCGCTGGTCGAGGCGATGCCGACCCTGCGCGCCAAAGACCGGGTGCTGACCGCGGCGGTCGGCGGCGGCATGTCGTGGGGCGCCGCGGTGCTGACGTGGTGAACCCGCTGGGGCTCGACTTCACCCTGGGCGGCGCCGACTCGGCCGCGGCGCTCGGCTTCCCCGACGGGCGCACTGAGAGCTACCGCGCGCTCAAGGCGCGCGTGCTCGCCCGCGCCGAAGCGCTGAGGCCCCAGGCGTTGGTGCCGCTGCCCGCCGCACCCGAGGCGCTGCTGGTCGAGGCGCTCGCGGCATGGCACGCCGGGGCGGTCGCGGCGGTGAGCTCGGGCCCGGCCGAGGCGTCGGCGGTCATCTCCGGCGGCGCCGCGCTGCTGCTCTACACGTCGGGCTCGACCGCGGCGCCCAAGGGCGTGCTGCTGTCGGGCGCGGGGCTGCGCGCGAACGTCGAGGCGATTCTCACCTACCTGCCGGTGGCCGAGGTGTCCGACACCGCGCTGCTGTTGCCGCTGCACTACAGCTACGCGCTGGTCGGCCAGGCGCTCACCACCCTGCACGCGGGCGGCACGGTGTGGCTGCTCGACGGCTTGCCGTACGTGGGCGAGCAGCTCGAGGCCATCTCGCGCATCGGGCGGCCGGTGGGGTTGTCGTCGGTGCCCACCGCGCTGCGGCGGCTCGCCAAGACCCAGCTCGAGGCGCCCTCGCGCGCCCGGCTCGGGTACCTCGCCTCGGCGGGCGGCAAGCTCTCGGCCGACACGGTGAGGCTCGTGCACGCCGCGTTTCCCGGGGTGCGGCTGTTCAACCAGTACGGGCTCACCGAGGCGTCTCCACGGGTGGCCGCCATCTCCGATGCGCACCCGGCGTTCACGTACGGCTCGGTCGGCTGCGCGCTGCCCGGGCTCGAGGTGCTCGCCCTCTCGCCGTCGGGAGCACCGCTGCCGCCCGGCATGACCGGTGAGCTGGCGGTGCGGGGGCCGTCGGTGATGCTGGGGTACCACCGAGACCTCGAGGCCACCGCCCGGGTGCTCGCGCCCGACGGCACGCTGCGCACCGGAGACCTCGGCTACGTCGACGAGAGCGGCTTCATCTACCTCGAGGGCCGCACCGACGGGGTGGTGAAGGTCGCCGGCGAGCGGGTGAGCCTCGCGCAGGTCGGTGCGGCGCTCGGCGACGTCGAGCTGGTCGCGGTTCCCGACGAGGCGCTGGGCACCCGGCTGGTGGCCTTCGTCGAGGGCGACCCCAAGCCGGTGCGCGACCGCGGGCGTGCCCTGCCGCCGCAGCAGCGGCCCGCAAAGGTCGTCTCGCTCACTGCGTTTCCGCGCACCGCGAACGGCAAGGTCGACCGCGCCGCGCTGCGGGCGCTGGCGGAGCAGTCATGAGCACCGAGGCCCGGCTGCGCGAGCTGGTCGAGGCGCACGTCGAGGTGACCGGGCGCGACGAGCCGCTGGTGCTCGAGTCGCTCGAGCTGGTGATGCTCGCCGAGGCCATCGAAGACGCGTTCGGCATTCGGGTGCGCGCCGCCGACGTCACGCCCGAGAACTTCGGCACCCTGGGCCGCCTGGTCGATTACGTCGAGCGGGGGCGCGCCGCGTGAAGGTCTTCGTGCCGCAGGGCGTGGGCATCAAGCTGGCCGGCACCGGCGCCTACCTGCCCGAGCGCGTGGTCACCAACGCCGAGGTGGTGGCCTTGGGCGCGGGGCTGAGCGAAGACGAAATCGTTCGGCTGTCGGGCATCGCCCGCCGCCACTGGGCCGCGCCCGGTGAAGCGACCAGCGACCTGGCGGTGCACGCCGCGCGCGCCGCGCTGGCCCAGGCCGGGCAGCCGGCGAGCGCGGTCGACCGGCTCATCGTCGCGACCGTCTCGCCCGACCACCTGAGCCCCTCGACCGCGTGCTTCGTGCAGCAGCAGCTGGGGCTCTCGCCGATACCCGCATTCGACGTCGCCGCGTCGTGCAGCGGGTTCTTGTTCGCGCTCGAGCTGGGCGCGCGCGCCATCGCGACTGGAGACCGCTGCGTGCTGGCGGTGGCCGCCGACGTGCGCTCGCGCTGGCTCGACCCTACCGACCGCGCCACGGCCGCGCTGTTCGGAGACGGCGCCGGCGCGGCGGTGCTGACCTCCGGCCCGAGCGGCGAGGGCCTGCTCGGCATCGGCCTGCTCGTCGACGGCAGCGGCGCGCGCTCGGTCTACGTGCCGGGCGGAGGCTCGCGCGACAAGGGCGGGTCGGCGTTCATTGCGATGGCCGAGGGCCCCCAGGTCTACCTCGCCGCCGTCGAGGGCATGGTGGCCACCGCCGAGCAGCTGCTGTCGGCGCTGGGCCAGACGTTCGACGACGTCGACCTGGTGGTGCCGCACCAGCCGAACAAGCGCATTCTCGACCGCCTCGCGCGCGTCGCCCGCCTGCCCCCTCAGAAGCTCTTCATCAACGTCGACCGCATCGGCAACGTCTCGGGCGCCACCTGCGCCATCGCGCTCGACGAGGCCATACGCACGGGCGCTGCCCGGCCGGGCATGCGCGTGCTGCTGGTCACCGCCGGCGCCGGCTACACCGCCGGGGCCGCGCTGCTGCAGCTCTAGACGCCGCACCGCGGTGAAAATCGAATCGTCGTCGATTGCTCGCGGCGCATGACAGAATCGACCGCGTGCTGCGCAAGGCCAGCTGGGCGTTGCTCTCGCTGGTGGCGGTCACGCTGCTGGCCCTGGTGGGCTGGTACCAGATCGACGGCCAGCCCCGACCCGAGGCCGCCCGCTTCACCGCCCGTGCGGGCATCGCCTTTCACGAGGCTGACGATGGCAGCCTGAGCTTCACCCCGAGCACACCGAACGGCCACGGGCTGCTCATCATGCCCGGGGCGCTCATCAAGCCTCTCAGCTACGCGCGCACCGCGGCCTTCTTCGCTGACCGGGGCTACACGGTGTTCTTGCCCGCGGCGCCGATGCGCCTGTCGATTCTCGGCGTCGACGGCGCGGCGGCCCGGCTGGCCGGGTTTGCGGTGAAAGACTGGTTCGTGATCGGCCATTCGATGGGAGGCCTCGCCGGCCTCGAGCTGGTGCGCCGGCACGCTCCGGTGGTGCGCGCGGTGGCGCTGTGGGCGGCGGCGATGCCGCGCGACTTCTCGGACCTCGAAGTGCCGGTGCTGTTTCTGTGGGGCGACCGCGATGGCCTGCTGCCACGAGAGAAGCTCGACGAGGCGCGGTCGAAGCTCCCCTCGACCACCCGCTACACGACCTTCCCGGGCGGCAACCACCGCGACTTCGCCCTGTACACCCACCAGTTCTTCGACGCCGCCGGGACCCTCGGCTGGGAGCAGCAGACCGCGCGGGCCAACGAAGAGACCGAGGCGTTCTTCTCGGGCCGGTAGGCCGTTCGCGTCTACCAGGCCACGCCCGCGGCGCAGTGAACCCAGCCCTCGACGCCCCACACCCCCTCGCACCGACTGCGTGCCGTCGACGACGGCCAGGCCGGGCAGCCAGTAGCCGACGCCTGCCGAGAGGCCCAGGGCCAGCTGGCCCAGCTCGCCGCGCAGGCCAGGCCCGAGCCGGGCCGCGACCGAGGGGCTCCAGCTCGAGCGCCCGGTCGCGCTCGAGCGCGAGAGGCCGTCGACCTTGAGCGCGAGGGCCAGCAGCTCGGCTCCCAGCTCGACGGCCAGACGCTCGGTGCCGAACAGCCGGGCTCCGCCGAGCAGCCGGCCGGTCAGGCCCCAGGTGCGCACCACGCCCGACGGGCTCGACGCCGGCGCCGCTCCACCGCGCCCGCGGCCACCCCATCCACAGCCGCGACCAGCTCTTGCGCAGCTCGAGCGAGCCGCCGCCCAGCACGGTGGCCCCTGCGAGAAGAGCACCGCTCACCGCGGCCAGCCGCCAACCCCGGGCTGGGCCTGCGGCTCCGCAGCACCCGCGACGCCTTCGACCGCCGGCTCGGGGTCTGCCCTCAAGGGGTCGCGCAGCAGCTCGGCCGTGAACACCGCCACCGCGAGCGGCAGCGCGCTCGGTTCGCGCTCGATGGTGCGGGTGCGGCCCTGCGCCGTCACCTGCAAGGTCACCGCGCTGCGGCGACCACCAGCGGTACGAGACCTGCGTGGGCGGCAGGCCGTCGTCGCAGCGCTGGTACTAGCGCCGACAGCTCGACCCGCAGCTGCTCGGCGATGGCCTGTCGCGTGGCGTCGTCGGGGCCCGGGCCCGAGTCGAAGAGCACCACCCCGCGCTCGGTGCACGGCACGGCGGCCAGCGCCAGCCAGGTGCACGCGAAGAGGCTCACGGGGCGCTCGGGCCGCAGCTCACCTTGACGGTCGAGGTGAACTGTCCGCCGCGAAACCGGCTGACGTATTCGTCGCGCAGCCGCTCGCACTGGCCTACGTCGTTCGCGGCGTAGGCGGCCTGGGCCCAGCGCACCAGCAGCTTCGACGAAGTCACCTTGGGGTCGAGCTTGCGCGCACGGGCATAGGCGGTGGTCAGTAGCGCCCGGCCGACCGAGGTGGTCGGAGAGCATGCGCCTGAGCTCGAACGCCATCAGCCCGGCGCGCGAGTCGTCGGGGTAGGCGGCGAGAAACTTGTCGGCGTAGTCGGCCGCGAGCGACCAGCGGGCCATGCTGCGCGCGGCGAGGGTCTTTCCGAACAAGAGGTCGGCGTCGGAGGTCTCGGCGGTGGCGGCCGGCGAGGTCGTACCGCCGCCCCCGGCCGGCGCCGCGGCCACCTTGCGCCGCGGCACCCGCACCTTGTGGCGGTGGTGCGGGCGGGGCGGCTTCGGCTCGTTGGCGCCCGGGCGTCGCCCTTCGGGGAGCTCGACCTCGACCACGTCTGAGCCGCGGGGGTCGGCGAGGCCCCCGATGATCGGTTTTCGCGCAGCGCCTTCGCTGCTCGCGGCGTCGACCGAACGCCTGCGCCACTGCTCACCGGCAGCGAGGCGCTTGACGCGGACTTCGCTGCGCGCACGTCGACCTGCCCGCGCCTGATGGTGACCTCGACCGTGTCGGCGCGTCGCGCTTCTGGCGGTGAAGCGGGTGCCTACCACCGTGACCGTGACGTCGTCGGCGCGCACCACGAAGCGCCGCGCGGGCCGCTTGACCACGTCGAACGTCGCGGTGCCCCCGGCTCACCTCGATCTCGATCAGGTCGGCGGCGTCTCGACACCAGCTTTCACGCCGGCGCCGAAGGCGAGCTCGACCTGTGAGCCGTCGGGCAGCTGCTCCGCCACCGTCGCCGCGTCGGCGAGCAGGGCCTGCCCCGGCGAGAGCGGTTGCTGGGTGTAGTCGCAGGGTGACTCGCGCGACGCCCGCCACGATGAGTACCGCGGCGGCGGCGGAGTCGCCGGCGCGACTCCACTCGCGCGTCGGGCCGGCGGGCCGCATCGAGGCGCTTCGAAGCGGCCGCCCAGTGGGCGTCGATGGCGCTGTCGTCGACTTCACGCTCGAGGTAGTCGCGCAGG
>JADJNS010000033.1 GCA_016714225.1 Archangiaceae bacterium | reverse complement strand
GCGTCTCCCCACAGGTTCGGCGCGTCAGGGGTGGCGTTGACCGGCAGCGGCTACTGCGGGCAGCAGCGCGGGCGCGGTGCGTGGCGACGAGCGGTTTCAGGTAGTGCGGGGGCGCTCGGGTCAAACGCTATCGTAGGGGGTGGGCACGCGGGCGACGGCGCGGGCCTCGAGCTGGGGTTCTGGGCACAGCGCGCGAGCTGGCTGGCGCGCGGCTCGGGGGGCCGAGGTGGCGGCGATGAGGTGGCGAGGTCGAGGGCGCGGCGTCCGCGGGAAGCGGGGACTCGAGCGGCGGAGCGACCATCGCGGGCGGGGCGGCATACCGGCGCTCGAGCCCCCGAGGGGCGCCCACGTCGATGGGGGTAGGGATGCGCTCGGGTGGCCGCTCGAAAGGCGGGTGCCGTCCTTCGGAGCCGAACAGGTTCCCGGACTTCGTCCATCCCACGTCGGGCAGCGGATCATCGGTCGGGGGCGACTATAGCGGCTCTGGCGCCTTGTCCGATGGGCTGATCGGGTAGGTGCGGTGACACTCTTGCGGTTCTCAGCGGACTGGTGAAGTGCAGTTCGTCCTCGGCTGTTCAGAGGTAAGAAAGGAGTAGATTGCCGAAATGAACAAACGTAATTCGGCGACCACCTCCGCGGCGTTGGTTTGATTCCGCGGAGGTTCCCGGAGAAGGCGCTTCGTCTCTGACAATGAGACCGAGCGCCTTCTTTTTTGCGGGCTAGGGGAGCGCGGGTGCGCAGAGCGGATCATCCGAGCGCAGCAGCGTCACCGCGCCATTCGAGACGCTGGAGCAACCGAGAGAGATCGGCCCGTTGGAGGTGAGCGTCAGTGCCTGCGTCTCGTCGACGACGCGGGTCTCGACGTCATAGGCGCTCAGGGGCACGAGCGTGGCTACGAGGTGATGCACGTTGCCCGAGGCCTCGCGAGTGACCGACAGCTCGAAAGCGGACGCCCAGTAGAACGTCGAGCTTGCGGGGTCGTCGCCGCCCTGAGGGCTTCGGCGGTAGAGCGTCATCCCCGGGCGCCGTCGGAGACGAAGGCGTTCGTGCTCCGACCGTCGTAGGTGAGCGTCAGGTCGCGCCCGAACTTGGTGAGAAGCCCCGACGCGTTGAGGTGAAACCGCGCCTCGTCGTTCGAAGCGTCGAGGAAGAGCGTGTTGGAGGGCAGGTCACCCACCGTCTGATCGAGCGCCATCGAGCCGAGCAGGGCCGCGTCTCCGAAGTGGACCACGGAGTCGCCGGGGTTTACTGGTGGCGCGACGTGTCGGAGGTCGTCGTCGTCCCGCAACCGAACAGCAGACAGGTGAGCAGCAGGAGACGCGAGCGCATGGCGTGACTCTGTGCGAGTCCCATGCCGTAAAACCCCCTCGCCTGGAAACGACCGCGGCGCGCCTGATCCGGAGCGCGCGCGCGCGCGGTGGCGACGTAACGTGCTTACGGCGCGTACGTGAAGCGCCACGCCGAGCTCGGCGCGATGCGGGGCATGGGGAGGTCTCCCTCTTCTGAGGTTAGGTGAGCCACTCTTCGCGTCATCGCTTTGGGTCTGATTCTGCCGAACTGTCCCGGGGGTCACTGATAGCCGAGGCGGTAGGTTGATATTGGTTAGGGAACTATCTTCGCGGCCATCGTCGTGACCGTCGCATCGTAGCTGTCAGTCGTGTACCAAGGTCCCGTGGGATAGGGATAACCCGGAGCGGTATCCCCGAAGTTACCGAACCAATAACCATCAAAGGTACTCAGCCAAGGATAGGCAGCAAGACCGCAGTCGTGTTGATCCAGCCTGCTCCAAACGCCTGCTCCTCCGCTGCTGGTGGAAGTCAAAAACTCTCCTGGCGCACGCTACTGATGTAAAAGTGTTGGCTTCACTGAAGCCATAAAAGTATTTTCCTTCTCCGGGTTGACAAGGAGTAGTAGGTGTTCGGTCAGAGAGGTCGGGATCAGCATGACGCAATTCGACTCCTGAGACTTCGAAGCCGGTTTGCTCCTGATCCATCGGACCACGTTGCCGCGCGCGGCGATGATGATCGGATGTAAGTATTCCCGAATCGAAGGTCTACCGAAGCCGGCCCGGATGCGTGAAAAAGAGACGAAAAGGTTGTCGGACAAAGGTCAGGGGGGGTTTGAGAGCGAATCCCGGAAAACATCGTTGCGCCATACGAATACACCCGGTTTTGTCTCAGATGACGTGCGGTTGCTGTCCTGTAAAACATGGTCGGCTTGACAGACGTGGCCTTGTCCGTGCGAATCGCGAAGGCGTTGTGGACGTCGAACGTGGCGTCCTGGGCGAACCCTTTGCCCATTCGTACCCCAAATGAGGAAATTGAGCGGTTGGTTTGACCACGTCAAAGCTGTCTTTGACGAGTTCGACATGTATGTTAGGTAAGCAGGTCAAGTGTCGGCCTCTTCACAAGCAATTCATCCGCCACCATCACATCTGCATCGTCCAGCGTGCGGATAGGTGCCGAAAAGTCCATGTGATGACGTTGCTCAGCAGGATTGTAGACCCGCACGGGGAATCCGTTTAAGCCTCCCAATGGTTGCCAACGCGTTCCCCTTGCCACACGCGGGGGATCTGCAATTGACGCTGAGTGAGCTTCCTGAGCAGGTGCCCGACGCCAATGTAGGGGTCGCAGCCAACAGGCACGCCAACAAAGCGATTCGCATTCGTAGTTCCTCCGGTGACGCGAGAAACAAGTAAAATGCCAGTTTCGGATAAAACAGGCAATCGCCTTTTGATTTACGACTGCCACGACATGGACTCGAACATGGACGATAAACTTGCGGCCGACGCCGTACCGCGACTTGTCAGAGACTGGCGAGATGGCATGCAACGAGAACGCGATGGCCGCTCAAGCGTGCACCTCGCGCACCGCGATTGAGTTGGATCAATTTACGGCGCGTAGGTGAAGCGCCACGCCGAGCTCGGCGCGATGCCGGGCGTGAGCGAGTTCACGTTCACCGCCAGCGCCGACTTGCCGGTCGGGTCTTCGAGCCAAGTGGTGGCACCTGAGCCCTGGTGCGCGGCGCCCGTAGTGCCGGGGTTCATCGCGCCGTAGTGGTACTCGATGTTGCCGTTGGCGAAGAACTTCACCTGGAAGTTGAGCAGCCCGGTGGCGGACGAGACGGTTTTGTAGCCCTCCCACGAGACGATGGTGTACTCGTCGCCGCTCGCGGGCGTGCCGTCAGGGTCCTTCGCCTGCCAGTAGCAGCCGACACCGGTGCCGGGCGTCGCAGTGAGGTCGTCCCAGAACGGTGCGATGGTGCCCACCGGCAAAGAGGTGCTCGCAGCCGACTTGTTGGTGGCAGTGCTCGCGGTGAAGGGAATCGTGCTCAGCACGCCGTTCGAGCTCACGGTCAGCGACGTCGACATCGCCCCGAAGTACTGAATCGGGTTGGTCAGCGTGACGGTATTGAGCGCGGTGTCGGCGCCGGCGTTGATCAGCGTGCCGGTTGCCGCAATCGACTCGAAGTTGCCAACCGGCAACTGTCTCACGGTGTACGGGAAAGCGGTCGTGCACCTCGGCTGCATCTGACCGGGCGTGCCGGTCTGCAGGCCGTAGCTACCGGTCGTCGCGCCGGAGCACACCGGAGTGGCGGTGTAGAGCACCGACGGCTGGAGGCGATCGACCCGCACCGAGACGCCTGCGCCCGTTTGGCTCGTCGAGTCCCACGACGCCGACTCGTACGTGGCCGTGCCGAACTGCAGCGTCAGCGTGCCAGAGGCATCGGCCATCGCGAACGTCGCAGGGTGACACCCGTCGCAACCACGCCCGACGTCGCATCGCCGAGGTCGGTCGCCTGGGCGAGCACCGAGACACTGTTGGGCGGCAGCATCACGTCGGTGGCGATGTTGTGCGTCGCGCTGCCGGAGCTCAGTGTCCAACCGTTGAGGTTGATCGTCTTGTTGCTGAAGTTGGTGAGCTCGACCCACTCGCCGTTCGTGACCCCAGCCGCGGGACGGGGGTTGATCTCGCTGATGGCGAGCTCGCCGGGCTGGAGGCGACCATCTCCAAAGACCTGGATGAAGCCGCCCCCGACCGAGACCTTCGCCTGATACGGGGCACTCTCGATGCGCAGCGGCGTCGGGAGCGTTGCAGGCGAGGCGAAGAAGGTGAACGTGTCTCCGACCACGGGAGCCGACGTGGCGGTGATGGCTTGATTCTGGCTGCCGTTGAACACGCCGATTGCTCCATCGGCGACGGTGACACCCTGGAGCTTCCCGTAGGCGAAGACCACCTTGCCGCTCGAGAAGACCTGGGCCTGGAAGCTGAGTCGCGAGCCGGCGTAGCTCCGGTCCTCCCAGTCGACCCACTGAATGATGAACCGCCGGTCGCTGCCGACCGAATCGAAGCGACCGTAGACCTCGGAGCCAGTCACCGAGAACAGGTCCTTGAAGTAGGGGACCACCGCGAGCGCGGGGAACGTGCTGCCAATGGGTCCGTTGGTGTTCGGGCCATCGAAGGTGGTGGGCGAGAAGAAGAACCACCCGTTCGGCGACGTCGAGATGGAGCCCATCGAAACGCGGCGCCCGTACAGAACGGTGTCGACCGGCTCGGGCAAGGTGGTGAGCGCCGACGACGCGTCGGTGACGTGATTGACGAGAAACCCGGTGCTCTGAATGTCGACCCACGCCTCTCCTGGTGCGTTCTTCGCGACGGTGGGCAGACCCCAAACTTCGGCTCCACCGACCACCGTGTGCCCGGTCACGTTGGCGAGCGCGCCCGCGGGCAAGAGGCGATCGAAGGTCAAGGTCGCGAGCGAGGTCACGGCGACCGTGACGGTAGCGGGAGCCACGCCGTCACCGGCCCCGTTGGTCGCGGTCAGGGTGAGAACCGTGATCGGCTGGTTTGGGTACACCGCCACCGCGCCTGTATCGAGCGCGCCGGTCGCAGCGTAGACCGTGCCGGCACCCGACTGCGTGATGCGCACGTCGCGCGCATTGACGACGTTCCAGCTCACCATCACCGCTTCTCCGCCGCTGGCGATGGTGGTCTTGTCGGCGCTGAAGCTCACGAAGGTCGGCAGCCCGACGGTGGTGATGTCGCGCTGCTCGGTCAGCTCGCCGCCGCGATCGTTTTTCACCCGCAGCTGAACTCGCGCCGACGGCGCGCGCAGCGCAGGAAGTGTCGCCGAGCTGCTCGCCGCCAGCACCGGGTCCGGAGCGACGTAGACGACCTGCCCGTCGACCAGCAGTTCGAGTGAGTTCGCCCCCGCGGTGGCCCAGCTGACGCTGTACGGCGCACCGACGCGCACGTACGCGGGCACAGTGAAGCGGGTGATTTTCAAGCTGCCCGCCACGCGCGCGATCGCCGAGTTCTCGACGTGATTCGGTCCGTCCTCGAGCACCAGCCGGTAGCTCAGCACGCCGTCAGCAGGGAGGTTCATCGGCACCGTGTCGGTGAAGCCACCGTTCTTGACGAGCGCCACGTCGGTCTCGACCTTGAGCGGCGTACCGACACCCTCGCGGGTGAGGGTGAGCTTGGTGCCGCCCGAGGTGCGCCAGCTGAGCTGCAGTGGCTGACCCGGCGCGACCGAGGGCGAGGTCGTGAACGAGAAGATTGCCGGTAGCACCACCACGTCGACCCGCGCAGTGCGCGCACCTGCTTCGAGGTCGTAGTGCGTCGACGCGCCCGGCGCGACAGTGAGGCTCCCGCTGCTGACCTGGCCTTTCAGGTCGAGCGCCGCGCCGCTGGCGTCTTTGATGGTGACCGCGTCCGCACCCGGGGCGTTCCACACCAGCGTGGTCGTCGCGCCCGGGTCGAGGGTCTTCGACGTGGCGTCGAACAGCAGCATCTCACCGCCACCCACCAGCGTGACTCCTTGCACCGCCGAGTCGGTGCCGCCCTCTCCGATGGCGGTGAGCACGAAGGTGGTGTCGGCGTTGACGGTGACCTGCAGCGAGCCGTTGGGCTTCGTGCCGTCGATCTCGAGCTGGCCCTTTCCGACCTGCTCCAGCATCACGCGGTTCGCGTCACTGGTGTCCCACGCCAGGGTGACCATCTGGCCGGGGCCGGTGATGGTCTTGGGCGTTGCCGTGAAGGAGTTCACCACGGCGGGCGGAGGTGGCAGCACCGGGTCCGGCTTGGCCGGAGTGCACGCCAGCGCGGCAGCGACGATGCAGGAGGAGATGATTCGGTTGGCGCTCATGGTTGGGCTCACGGAGAGAAGCGGATTGCGGAGTTGTTGCGGACCACGGCGGTATTGCGGCTTCCCGTCAGGGCGGCGCCACCATCGACCGACTCCGAGCCACACCGTCGCGGTGTTGCCGTTGCCGTACGACGACGTGCTGCCGCTGTTCATGGTGCCGTACTGATAGTCGACCGTGCCGTCATCGAAGAGCTTCACCTCGAAGTTCAGGTCGTCGTTCGCCGAGATGTGCATGTAGCTCTTCCACTCGACGATCCAGTGGGCGCCGGGGTTTGCGGCGTCCTGGCCCGCGGCGACGCGGGCCAGATACACGTTGCTGTTCGCCACCGTGGCGTTGCGGTCGAGGTCGTCCCAGAACGGGGCCAGCACGCTACCGCTCGGAGCCGCAGTGCTTGGCGCGGTCTTGTTGGTCGGCGTCGAGGTGCCGGTGTAGCTCTTGAGAATCAACCAGCCGTTGGTCGACACGACCGCGGTAGAGACGTTGGCCCCGCCGAAAGGAAACGGCGCCGAGCTCAGGTCGATGGTTGCGACCGCGTCATTGAACGTGGTGGTGCTGTTGAAGAGCGCGGTGCCGGCATCTGCAATCTCGCGGAAGCTCGGCGCAATGGTGCGCATCGTCATCGGCACTCCGCACCGGTCGTACGCGCCCGGCGTGCCGAGCTGAGCCGGCAGCTGCGTGCCAAACGAGGCGGTGCTGTTGCAGTTGAGCGGGTGCGGCGCCGCGGTGGTCGAGTCGCCGGTGACGAGGTGCGGCTGACTGTCCGTCACCACGCTCACGCCGGCTCCTCCGTTGCCCGCGTCGGCCGCGCGGTAGGCGGCGCTGCTGCGGTAGTTGACGTTGAACAACGAGAGCGTCCCCGCATCGTCGGACAGAGCCACCTGGGGTCCGTAGACGAAGGCGGTGGGCACGTTGTCGTTGCCCGCGTCGCGCTCGGTCTGCCCGAGAATGACCGACGCGCCGGGAGCGAGCGGAACTCCCGCGTCGATGAGGAAGTTGCCGCTGGCGCCGAGGTCGACGCTCCAGCCCGCGAGGTCGATCGCGACGGTCGACTTGTTGAAGACCTCGAACCATTCGCCGGTGGCGGCGATGGCCGGCGCCGGGCTGTGCATCACCTCGGAGATGCTGATCTCACCCGTGCGTACGAACGAGGCGGGTCGGTAGCTCGCGCGAAGGTAGCCGCCAGGGAGCTTGATGAAGCCGCTCGCATCGAAGATGTCGGAGAAGACGACGGACACCGGCGAAGTGCGAGGGCCGAAGAAGGTCTGGCTGGTTCCGACCAGCGGAGGCAGGCCACCGACGCCAGCCGTTCTGCCCTGCACCCCGACGACCGGAGCCACCGCAACGCCTGCCAGGTCGAGGTTTTTGTACTCGAAAGTCACGACGCCGGTCTGGGTAATCTTGGCCTCGAAGGTGAGCACCATCGCGTCCTCGAGGAAAATGTGCGCGTTGTCCCATTGCACGATCAGCGTGCGCTCGGGTGCGTCGCCGATGACCTGCCAGTAGACGCCACCGACATTGACCTCGAGGTCCTCCCAGTACGGGCTGATCATGTTGCGCTCGCTGCCGGGGTTGGGAATCGGGGTAGAGACGTAGTTGGCAGTCGAGCGAGGGCCGCACACCACGTAGCCGTTGGTCGAGAAGGTGAACTGTGGGCCGCAGTGCTCGCCGAAGATCCAGCTGTCGAAGTCGGGAATCGCGACGGTGGTGATGCCTTCGTCATTGCTGCTGAAGGTCACCTTCGTGCCGGTCGTCTTGATGTCGACGAAGCCGGTTGAGCCTGCTCCCACATCGACGTTCGAGTGCGGCAGGCCGTAGATCTGCGCGGTGCCACCGCCCACCGTCCACGAGACATCGGCTGAGTTGTTGGCGAGCACGACGGTCGACGTGCTGCTGAGCGCCGCCGGCGCAGTCACCGTGACATTGGTGGTCGCGGTGACGGGTGCATCGAGCGTGTTGTCGGCGTCCAGCGTGTAGGTCGTGTTGGCGTTCGGGTAGGCGCTCACGGTGCCCATGCCCGCCGAGTTGCCGCTCGCGGTCGCGATGGTCGTGCCATCGCCATCGCGCACCCGCAGTCGCTTTGCGTTCGAGACATCCCACGTCAACGTGACCATCGTGCCGCCGGTCACGCTGTTCGGGGTCGCGGTGAAGCTGTTCACCGTCACCGGCCCGACCACCGTCTGGGTCAGCGTCTTGGTGACGCGCGCACCGCTGGGAGAGTGAATCGCGGTGAGCACGTAGTCGGCGGTGGCCGCCGGCCCCGTAATCTGCACGCTACCGTCAGCGGCGACGGTCGCCGTGGGTGAGCGGTAGAAGGTGACGCCGCCGGTAGAGACCTCAATCGCATCAGCGCCGTGCGTCTTCCAGGCGAGCGTGATGGGGCTGCTCGGCTTTACGAAGGTCGGCCCGGTAAACGAATCGATGACCGGCGGCGTGCCGATGACCACGCGAATCGTCTGGGTCAGGGGGGCGCCGGCGCCCTCGACGGTGAGCACGTAGTTGACGCTGCTGCCCACCGGAAAGCTTCCGAGGGTAACAGCGACGCTGCCATCGGCCACCTTTGCGGCGTCGGTCTCGGTGGTGATGACGCCTCGACCCGGGGAGCTGAGCGTCACCTTGGTGGCGTTCACGGTCTTCCACGACAACGTCACCATGTCGCCGCTGCCGGCCAAGAGCTTCGAGGTGGTGAACGAGACGATGCCCTGCGTGACGGTGAGGTCGACCGTCTTGGGCGCGCCGTCGGCGTTCAGCACGTACTGCGTCGAGCTCATCGGAGCGACCTGGACGCTGCCGGTCTCGACCTGGCCGTGCAGGTCGAGCGCAGCGCCGCCCATCGGGGTGACCGAAACCGCGTGCGCGCCAGGCGCCGTCCACACCAGGGTCGAGGTTGCGCCGGGGGCAATCTTCGCCGGCAGCGCGGCGAACATTGTCTGCTGCGCCGCACCTTCGAGGGCGACGCTGGCAACCGCGGTGACTTTCACGCCACGCGAGTTGGTGACGTTGAGCACGAACAGCGACTGCGCATCGATGCTCACCATCACCGAGCCGTCGTGCGCCGACTTGTCTACGCCGCTGACGGCCGTGTCTTTGGTCACGTCGAGAACTTCGACGTCACCGTTTCGGGTCTGCCACGACAGCGTGACCATGCCGCCCTTCGCGACGGTGGCCGGCGTGGCAACGAACTTGTCGATCTGCGGCGGTTCGGGGAGCACCAGCTTTTCGGTCTGCTGGCAGCCGAGCGCGAGGAGCGAGAGGAGCAGGAGTCGAGAGGTCTTCATGGTGGTCCTCACGGCTTCGGAGTGAAGCGGTACGCCGAGTTCGGCGAGATGAGAGGTTGGTTGATGGAAACCGGCAGCGCGCCGCCGCCGTCTGGCATTTCGATCCACACGGTCGCGCTGGTGCCGTCGTGCATCGCGCCGGTCGCGGTCGGGTTCGCGGCGTTGATCATGTCGGCGAAGTGGTACTCGATGACGCCGGTGTCGAAGAGCTTCATCTCGAAGTTGAGGTCACCGGTTCGGTCGGCGGTGGCCGAACGATAGGGGGAGGCGTGCTTCCACTGAATGGTGGTGTGGTCGCTCGAGCGGGCCCGGTAGATGTTGCTGCTCGCGAACCCGAAGACGGTGTTGGTGCAGAGGTCGTCCCAGTACGCAGCGATGGCGCCGATCGGAGCGCCGGAGCCAGGAGCAGTCTTGTTAGCGTCCGCCGCGCTCGACTCGGACTTGGTCGAGATCCATCCGTTTGGGCTGATGGTGATGCTGCCCGCGTCGACCCCGAAGTACTTGAAGGGCACCGCGAGCGTTGCGCTCGCATTGGTGAGGTCCCAGGTCGCGGCGAACACCTGCGTGGCGTCGGGGCGCACGCTGACGTCCTCGTAGTCGACCGGAATTGTGCTCAGCGAGTACGGGAAGCAGCTCTCGTTCGGTTTGCCGGGAGTACCTGTCGAACCAGCGCCGCCGTACATCTGCGTTCGCGCGCAAACGGGGATCCCACCACCGAGTGCGGTATCTCGCTGGGTCGAGACGTCCGTGGTGCTCGAGGTCCAGCTGTACGCGTTCACCGTGAACGGCGAGCCCGCGCCGGCGTCAGGCAAGAGCGAGCCCACCACCTTCACCGAGACGGTGTCGGCGCCCGCGAGGGTCAGCGAGTTGCCGTAGGGGATGTCGACCGGAGCGTCGCCGTTGTTCGCGCCCACCGTGGTCTGGCCGAGCACCAGGTAGTCGCCCGCATCGACGGTGGTGTTGGGTGGCACCACGAAGGTCATCGTGGGCGCCGAAGTCGTCGAAATCTCCAGCCCGCCGAGGTCGGTCGGCGCGCCGGTCGCGTTGTACAGCTCGATGTACTGGCCCTCGGTGACGCCGACGGCGGGCACCGCCATCACCTCGTTGACCACGACGCTGTTGGGGTTGAACACCCGCACCGGAATGTCGACCCAGACGTACGCGCCCTGGGTGGTCTTGTAGAAGAAGCCCGGGTCGATGTTCTGGGTGCCGACCGGCACCAGGCGCAGGCCCGACGGGCTGCCGCCGGTGAACCAGGCGACCTGCAGGCCCGAGCTCACCACCGGGGCGTTGAGGCCCAGCTGCCCGACGAAGATGGCCGCGCCCAGGTAGATGCCGACGGTCGCGCTGTCTCCCGAGGCGCGCGTGCCGCTCGCGTTGAGCGTGTCGTACTCGAAGCGAACCTCGCCGCTCTCGTACAACTGCACCTGGAAGGTGAGGTCGCTGCTCGGCTCTCCCGCGAACCGCACGTGCGACCACTGAATGATGAGCCGCCGGGGAAACTGGGTGCCCTCGAGCAGCCACTCGACCGCGCCGTCGGCCTGCAGGTCGAGGTCGTCCCACAGGGGCGCGATGAGCTGCGCCGTCGGCAGGCTGCTGGTGCCCTTCAGGTCGACGTTGGTGCCCGTCGAGTAGCTGCTGGCGCCCAGCGCCACGAAGCCGTTCGTCGATGCCGAGAAGCTCGACACGAACTGACCCGCGATGGGGAAGGTGTACCCGAAGCCCACGCTGAAGCCGGTGGTGGCATCGTTCGGCTGGCTGAACTGCAGCTTGTTCGCCTTCACCAGCCCGTGAATGTCGATGAAGTTCGTCGAGCTGGTGGTGGTCGTCGGCGGCTCGGCGGGTATGCCGATGACGTCGATGGGGTTCGCGGCGCCCACGTCCCACCGCAGCTGCACCAGCGTGCTGGGCGCGGTCGGGTTCGCGGTCGCGCCCACCGTCAGCGGAGTCGTCACCGTCACGCTCTTCTCGAGCACGTCTTTGTCGCCCGCGTCGTTGTACGCCTCGAGCACGTAGGTGGTGCTGCGGCCCGGGTGCAGCACGGTCGTGCCCGCGGCGATGTTCGCCGCGGTGGTGCTCTCGAACTCGGCCGGCCCGTTCTTGATGCGCAAGACGAGCAGCGTGGCGTTCGCCGTCGTCCACATCGCGGTCGCGTTGCCGCCGCCCTGGCCCACCGTCGGCGTCAGCGTGAAGGTGTTCACCTTCGGCGCGCGGGCAGTCTTCATCGCCTTCGTCTGGCGCACCGACAGCCCGTTGAAGTCGTACGCCACCAGCGTGACGTTCACGTCGGCGGTCACCGAGGGCAGGGTGAAGCTGCCGTTCGCGGTGGCCGGCGGCACGGTGCTGAACACCGGCGCTCCGTCGAGCAGCAGCTCGGCGCGGTAGGCGTTGGTCAGCGACCAGCTCACCCGGGCGGGCTTCATCTCGGTCACGAACGGCGGCACGTCGAACGCGTCGATGTGCGGGCCCGAGCGCACGAACGACTGCAGGCTCGCGCTCACCGACTGCGCCGGCATCACCGTCTCGGCGGGGAGGGTGAAGCGCAGCGGGAAGTTGTCGGGCACCGCGCGCAGCGTGCCGGCGTCGGCGAACCCGCCGTCGGCCAGCGTGCCCGCGTCGGCCGCGAACGTCGACGGCACGGTGAAGTCGAAGGTGCCCTCGTCGACCGAGCCCTGCGAGGTGATGGTCACCACCTCACCGAAGGTCGCCTCAGACAGCTTCACCGACTCGGCGCCGGCGGTCTTCCACGCGAAGGTGATTTTCTCGCCCTGCTTCGCCGCAGGGGGCTCGGCGGTGAACGACTGAATCACCGGGTGCACCTTCACCGAAGCGCTCGCGGTCAGCGGCCCGTTCAGGCCGGTCGCGCGCAGGTCGAAGCTGGTGCTGCGGGTCGGCTTCACGTCGAGGGTGCCCGACTCGGCCACGCTGAGCGTGACGCCCGAAGCGTCTTTCAAGGTGATGCCGGCGCCGCCCAGCGCCGACCAGGCGACCGTCACGGTCTCTCCCGCGTTCACCTCGGTCGGCACCGCGATGAGGAACACGCTCTTGAGCCCCTCGTTCACCGCCACCTGCACGAACGCGCTGTCGCGCCCGCCGGTGCCGCTCGCGCGCAGCACGTAGAAAGACGTCTCGGTGGGGTTCACCGTCGCCTCGCCCGCGCTCGCGTCGCCCGAGAGGTCGATGGCCGCGCCCGTCTGGTCGAGCAGCGTCACCTCTTTCGCGCGATCTGCCGTGAACGAGAGCTTCACCGCGGTGCCCGCCTGCACCTGCGTCTTGTCGGCCTTGAACGAGGTGATGACCGGCGGCAGCTCGGGCGGCAGCTGCTGCTGCGGAGCCGGGCAGCCGGAGAGAGCCGTAGCGAGAGCGGCGAGCGCCGCGCCCGTCGTGAGAGAGGTGCGCATGGGCGGCGCTTGTATGCAGCCGCCCTGAAATCATCAATGGCGCCTATGTGGGATTTCGAGGGGGGCGCCTACATCGTGATGGCGGTGTGCGGGTTGGCCCCGAACGGCTGGTTCGCGGCCCCGGTCACCGCCGCCAGATACGCCCAGAACTGTTGAATCGAGGGGGTGCCCGCGGGGAGCGAGACGTTCGCCGCCACCCGCCCGGTGGTGCCGACCTTCACGTTCTTGCCGATGACCGTGGCGGTCAAGTTGCCCTGGTGGTCCGAGCCGGGCAGCGAGCGCGCGAAGTCTCCGTAGATGGCCACCACCACGTTGCGCCCGGTCGCCTGCAGCATGCGCGAGAGGAACGTGCTCAGCCCCGGCAAGATGCGGTCGTTCATCATGCCGCGCACCGTGTTGCCGTTGGTGTCGCCGTGGGTGTCCCAGCCGCCGTTGTCGGCGTAGATGACGTTCGCGCCCGCCTGCACCATCAACTCGGCCGCCATCATCTGGGTTCGAAAGCTGTTCACCGAGGTGGTGCCGACCGCCACCCCGTACGCCTGGCACAGCCCGGGGTAGTCGAGCGCCAGGCCCTGCCGCTTGAGCGTCTCGACGCCGGTGTCGAGGCCGTCTTTCACCGAGCGCAGCGAGTTGGGGCTGCGGGTCAGCCGCTTGCGCGACATGCTGGTGCTGCCCAAGAGCGCGGTGGTGGCGATTTCGCGCTTCGGCACCGAGGGGTCGAGGTCTCCGCCCAGCGCCACGATGGTCGCCTTCATGTCGGTGATGCCCTGCAGCGAGACGTCGCCCTCCGACGGCTTGGGCCCGTCGGGCATGCCTCCGCCCACCACCGCGGCCTTGATGGGGGCGTCGCCGCCCAGCGCCCGCGCCAGCAGCGTGTGGTAGTTGCGCCCGCCCATGCCCGCCAGCGACGGCTGCGCCGCCTCGTGCGCGGTCAGCCCGTGGCGAATGCCCACCGACGCCATGTGCTGCAGCGCGAACGCCGGCAGGGTGCCGAACGTCGCCGCGTCGACCACCAGGCCGTTGCCCAGGTCTCTGCCATTGCCCGCCGAGCAGCCGAACGTGCCGGCGCCCTGAAACGAGTCGTGGCTCGCGAACAGCGCGTTGTAGCCCCCGTTCAAGAACACGCAGAGCAGCGCGGGCTTGTCGGTGGTCTGCGCGAGCGCGGTGGCGCCGCGGCCCAAGGTGGCGGCCGAGGCCAGGGCCGCTGCGCTTTTCATCAACGAGCGTCGGGAGAACGAGGCAGGCATGGGGGGCTCCGGGGTTTCTTTTTTGAGAGTTCAGAACGTCAAGAACGGCGCGCTCGAGAGCACCGCGCTGCACGCGTAGGCCCACTTGCGGCGGGGCTGGCTCTCTGAGTTGGTGCCCGAGACCGCTACGTCGACGCACGCCTGTACCTCGTCGACGTCGGCGGTGCGGTTCCAGAACCGGCGCGCGAACGCGGCGCACTTCGCGGTCGCCGAGTCTTGATTGGGGGCCTGGTCGAACTCGGCGCTGTTGGTGAAGTCGAGGCAGCCCACGAACGCCACCCGCATCGCGCTGTACATCGACACCGCGGTCGCCGCCGGCTCGACGAACCAGCGCGCGGGCGTCGAGCCGAAGGTGCTCGAGAGCTGCCCGAGCAGCGCCGGAGCCGGCTTGCCGAGCACGCGCGCATACTCACCGGCGAGCGCCTCGTACGGCTTCACCCGGTCGCGGTCGTAGCCGACCTCTTCGTCTTCGCGGCCGGCCTCGAGCCGGGTGCCGCCGAAGCCGTCGTAGCTGTAGCCGAAGTCGCACGCGCCCACGAAGGCCGGGTGGTCGGGGTTGAGCGACGGGTCGAGCACGTCGGGGCGGCCGTCGAGGGTCGACTTGTAGTCGAGGGTCGCCCCGCCGTTGCAGGCGGCGAGCAGGCAGGCGGCGGTCACGATGAGCGCGGTTCTCATGGGCGTCCTCACTGGCAGAAGGCCGGGTCCTTCACGATGGCGGCGACCGCGGCCTGCAGCGTGCCGTCGTTGCGGAACTCTTTCATGCAGCGCTCGAACGCCGGCGCCTCGCAGCGGTTCTCGTTGCGCCCCATGAGGTAGTTGAAGGCCAGGCGGCAGGTGCGGAAGCGAAAGGCCTCGCTCTCGACCAGCGCGGTCACCAGCTCGCGGTCGTCTTTCACCGTGGCGCCGCCGAGCAGCGTCACCTTCGTGCCGTCGGGCGGGCTGAAGGTCATCTCGTCTCCGGTGCCGACGCGCTTGCCCAGCACGCTCGCGGCGAGGTCGAGCGCGTAGAGGCTGTCGTAGTGGCAGCCGCGGCAGCCCACCGACTGGCGGCCGGTCGAGCTCACGTCGGCGTCGGGCGTGTTGGTGCTCGGCACCAGCTTCAAGCCGATGGTGTTGTTGAAGATGCGGTACGCGGTCGAGAGCTTCACCCCGTTCGGCTCGTTGCCGGCGTAGCGCTTGAGCCACGCGCTGCTGCGGAAGTAGCCCAACCCTTGCGGGTCGGCGCTCACCACCACCGTGTCGGCGCCGTTCTTCTCGACGCGGTACGGGCCGAGGAAGAGCTCTTTCCACGGGCGGTGCTTCTGCAAGATTTCCCACGCCAGGTAGTAGGCCGAGTCTTGCTCGGCCACCGCGCCCGGCGTGCGGTTGAACTGGGTGTTGATGAAGCGGGCGTAGCGCTCGATGAAGTCGGTGGTGTCGAGCAGCCCGTCGGCGCGCGCCTGCGGGTCGATGCTCGCCATCAGCTCGGCGTCGGGGCCCTTGCCGGTGATGGCGATGGCCACGCGTACGGCGCAGCGCTCGCGCTTCTCGAGCTCTTCGTTCGACTGGGCCAGGGCGGCGGTCGCCGAGAGCACGGCGACGAGTGCGGCGATGCGAATCATGGGGGTTCCTCGCCCCTGTCGCCTCAGCATTTCAGGTGCCAGCGCCTCAAGCGCGCGGGTTTTCTCTGCGGGCGTTTGCGAAGCGGGGCGCGTCGTTCGATTCGAGAGCAGCGGTGCGCGTGGTGCGCATGCGCGTGCCTGCACCTTCGCCGAGGGCGCACATCGCAATGGCCTTACAGATTGGGCGCGAAACGCTCGCCCGAGCCGCTTTCAGGGCACCCGCACCTGGCAGTCGGGGAAGTACTTCTGGAGAATCTGCTTCGGCTGGCGCCCTTCAGGGCCATCGCCCTGGCGCCCATCTGGCACAGGCCGACGCCGTGGCCGAGGCCGACGCCGCTGAAGCGGATCAGGTTGTCGACCTCTTCGGCGGTGACCTTCATCGAGCGCAGGCTCTGCCAGCCGAAGGCCCGCCCCATCACGCTCATGAACTCGTTGCCGCGGTAGCGGCGGTTGAAGGCCTTCAGCTCGAGCACCCGGCCTGCCGCGTCGCGTCGCAGCGGCTCGAAGGCGCTGCCCTCGGGAGAGAGGCCCAGGCCCTTGGCCATCTCGCCGCGCTCGACCTCGAAGCTCCACTTGAAGTCGGGGGTGTCTTTGCAGGCGGGGCCGTCTTTGGCGGCGTCGCTGATGCCGGGGCCGACGCCCTCGGCCCCCTCGCCGAAGACGTCGCCGGCGCGGCTGGTGTGGCCACCGCAGGCCGAGTGGAAGAACGCGGGCTTGAGGCCGATGCCGCCGAGCAGCAGCACCTCGCCGCGGGTGCGCTTCACCGCTTCGTCGGCGGTCGGCTGCACGTCTTCGAGCCCGCGGTAAATCTGGCAGTGCGCCAGGTCGCAGACGTCGAAGCCGTCGTCTTTGTGCCGGCTGCGCGAGGCCAGCGCGAAGGTGCGGCTGACCACCGCCTGCACCTCGAGCCCGACGGGGGGAAAGCCCTCGGCCTCGATGGAGATGACGCTGGGCAGGTAGTCTTCGACGTCGACCTCGGTGACGAAGCGCAAGAACGCGCCCTCGGCGACCACCGTCAGCTTGCCCGGGTACGCGCGCGCCTTCTTGTCGACGGTGACCTTGAACCTGCCGTCGGCGCCGACGGTGTCGCAGAGGGTGCCGCTCGCGTCGATGCGGCGGTCTTTGAGGGTCAGCTCGACGCTCGGGCTCTTGAGCGGCTTGCCGTCGCAGGTGGGCGCCGCGGCCTCGAGCGTGGCCTGGTACGGCTTGCTGCGCTCGAGAATGCGGACCTTCAGCGGCGCGGGCTGCGCGGTCAGCACCAGCAGGGCGTAGAGGAGCGGCACGGGTGGCGGACGAAACTACCGCAGATGCGCCGGCGTGTTCTTGGGGGGAATCGCGGAATCGCGAGGGGCGGTGCTACTGCGCCTTCTTCCGCAGCAGGGTGTAGTGGGTGAAGAGGTCGTGCTCGAGGTCGGTGCCGGGCTGGTCGCCGTCGGGCAGGTCCCACCCCATGGCGTGCGCCATCACCCGCAGCGGCGCCGAGTCGTCTTCGTCGAGCTTCAGCACCTCGAAGCCGTGCTGCTCGTACGACTCGCGAGAGAACGGCGAGCGCCCGTCGCTCCAGGGAATGTACGGCTTGCCCGCGGCGGCCGGCGCCGGGCAGATGTTGTACAGGTAGAACAGCCCTCCCGGAGCGAGCGCGTCGGCGACCGCCTGCAGGAACGTGTCGTCGTCGAGCTCGAGCTGCGCCTTCTCGGGCGCAGGCGGGTGCACGTAGCCGCGCTTGAGCGTGTTCTTCGAGATGAACAGGTGCCACCCGGTGCCCACGGCCTTCGTCAGCGCCGCGTCGCTGGGAAAATAGCCGTGCAAGATGCGCAGCTGCGGCCGGTTCGCCTTGGCGTAGAGCAGCGGCAGGTACGGGTCGACCTCGATGCCGGCGACGGTGGCGCCGACCTTCACCAGCCCCTCGAGCTGCCCGATGTTGCCGTAGCCGAAGTCGAGCACCCGCTTGCCCTTAGGGTCGAAGCCGGTCTCCTTCGCCAGCACGTCGAACGCGCGCGCGTACCCGAGCGGGAGCGTGATGCGCCCGTAGTAGTAATCGTCGTCGGTCTCTCTCTTCTGCAGCTTCGCGCGCTCGGGCTCGGGCAGCTTCGCGGCCTGCGCCGCGGTGTACGCCGTCTTCTTGTCCTCGGTGCGGTAGAGCACCTGCTTCGGTTGATGCGGCAGCGCGACGACCGCGCTCATCCACCGCTTCACCCACGGCGTCTCGACCTGCGGAGCGTAGGCTTTCGCTCCGGCCTTCATCTGCTCGAGCGCCGGCGGCGCGGCGAGCAGCAGCAGCGACACGAGAATCATGCGCCTGCGAGTGTCACGCGGCGCCGCGGGTGGAAAGCGTTACGAAGTTGACGTCTCAGGTCGGTGTCAGGGTGAACGCGGTAACGCCCGCGACGTGCGCGGGGTACTCTCGCTTCGCGGTCGCTCTCACGCTGACCCGCGAACGATGAGCACGCCGATGCCGGGTCGCAGTTGGCCTCCGAGCTGGGCCGCCGCGATGTGCTGCGCGGTCGGGGGTGGTTGCGCCCTTCGGCGTTGCTGCGCAGACGCCGACCTTCTCCGACGACTTCGAGACCGGCACCTTGCTGCTCTCGGAGATGCCGCCTGGAAGGTGGAACAGCGCCTTCGGTGGCGCGACGGCCATCTCGATGAACGCGACGGCAGCCGCTGCCCATCGCGGAGCGCGCGGCATGCGGCGGGTCGACTTCGGCACCGGCGCCGAGACCCTCGCCGTCGCCCACGGCGAGCCCAACCGCAGCGGCGACTACCACGTGCGCGTGTGGATGCGGGCCTCCTCGCTCGGCGGAGGCTCGGGCTACCCGCTGGGTGTCTTCTCGAACGTCTTCGACCGGCGCGTCAGGTGAGCTGGTTGCGCAAGAAGTCGGCGACCTCGGCGAAGCGCGCGTCGAGAAAGCTGCGCACGTCGCCGTCGATTTTGCGCGCGTCCATCGCCTGCCGCATTGCGCGCAGCCAGGCGTCGCGCATGTCGGTCGAGACCGGCACGCGTGCGTGGCGCATGCGCAGCCGCGGGTGCCCGTGCGTCGCCATGTAATCTTGTGGGCCGCCCAGCCAGCCGATGAGGAACATGCCGAACCGGTCGCGGGTGCGGCGCGAGACCTTGCCGTCGGCCTCGAGCTCGTGGAGCTTCGCCAGCTCGGGCTCGCTCGCGTCCATCGCGTCGTAGAACGCCTCGACCAGCGCGCGAACCGCGTCGCTGCCGCCCAGCCGTGAGTAGGCAGAGTCAGTCCCGGTGGGAACCCAATTGCCCGTGCGAAGTTGCGTCACGGGTGGGTGCATAACAGAGCGCACACCCTGCGCGGAGGCACGGCGAAAGCCGTGCCGAAGTCGAATGGGTGCCCTCCAAGTGGAACGCACCCACGCCGCGAACTCCATGCTTCAAGCAGCACAGCGTTTGCCGCCATACGATGGAGTATGTGCTGCTCAGCCTTCGGCGAGCGACGGCATGGTTCGACGAGCTCACCATGCGCGGCTTCGAAAACTGTCAGCCACTGAACGACTCCGCTCCCCCGACCGGTCTCGCCTTGGTAAGAGCCCCGGCGTGAATCGCGCCATCTCGCCGCTGTTCGTGGTGGTGCTGATCATCGCCACGTGCGGGCTCATCTACGAGCTCATCGTGGGCACGCTGGCGAGCTACCTGCTCGGCGACTCGGTGACGCAGTTCTCGACCGTCATCGGCGTCTACCTCGGCGCTGGGCATCGGCGCGTGGGTGAGCCGCTACTTCGAGCGCAACCTCGCGGCGCGCTTCATCGAGGTCGAGCTGGCGGTGGCGCTGGTGGGCGGCATCTCGGCTCCGTTCTCTTCTTCACCTTCTCCGAGGGCGCCAGCTTCCGCGTCACGCTCTACGCGACGGTGCTGCTCACCGGCACCCTGGTCGGCCTCGAGATTCCGCTGCTGATGCGCATTCTGAAGGACTCGCTCCAGTTCAAAGACCTGGTCTCGCGCATCCTCTCGTTCGACTACCTGGGCGCGCTGTTCGCCTCGCTCCTCTTTCCCATCGTGCTGGTGCCGAAGCTGGGCCTGGTGCGCACCTCGCTGCTGTTCGGCCTGCTCAACGCGCTGGTCGGCCTGTGGAGCACCTTCCTGCTCGAGTCGCAGCTCGGCACCACGCTGCGCCTGCGGGTGAAGGGCGTCATCGCCTGCGTGCTGCTCACCGGCGGCTTCGTGCTCGGCGACCGCATGACGCTGCTCTTCGAAGAGCAGCTGTACCACGACGAGGTGGTGCACGCGCAGTCGAGCCCCTACCAGCGCATCGTCGTCACCCGGTCGCAGCGCGGCTTCTCGCTGTTCTTGAACGGCAACCTCCAGTTCTCGTCGGTCGACGAGTACCGGTACCACGAGGCGCTGGTGCACCCGGTGATGCAGGCCGCGCGCGAGCGCAGGCGGGTGCTGATCTTGGGCGGCGGCGACGGCCTCGCCGCGCGCGAGGTGCTGCGCTACCCCGAGGTCGAGTCGGTGACGCTGGTCGACCTCGACCCCGCCATCACCTCGCTGGCGACGAAGTACTCCGAGCTGCAGGAGCTCAACCACGCCTCGCTCGAAGACCCGCGGCTGCACCTGCTCAACGACGACGCGCTGCGCTTTCTCGCCGAGCGGCCCCCAACCGAGACGTGGGACGTCGCCATCGTCGACTTCCCCGACCCGAACAACTTCTCGCTCGGCAAGCTGTACACCACCCGGTTCTACGCGCTGCTCAAGGGCGCGCTCGGCGAGAGCGGAGTGACGGTGGTGCAGAGCACGTCTCCGCTGTTCGCGCGGCAGAGCTTCTGGTGCATCGACCGCACCCTTCGCGCCGCCGGCTTTCAGACCCGCCCGTACCACGCGTGGGTGCCGAGCTTCGGCGAGTGGGGCTACGTGCTCGCGTCGGCGTCGGCGCTCGAGACCCGGCACGCGCTGCCCGACGGGCTGTCGTTTCTCTCCGACAGCACGCTGCCGATGCTCTTCCAGTTCCCCAAGGACATGGACGAAGTGCCCGCCGAGGTGAACCGGCTCAACAACCAGGTGCTCGTCCACTACTACGAGGAGGAGTGGAGACGCTGGAACTGATGGGCTGGGCGGCGCACGCCATGCGCGCTCTTCTGGGAATGTCTCTGCTGATGGTGGTGGTCGCCTGCGGTTCTCCCTCGGGTGACGACGGCGGCACCGCCGGGGGCTCGGCGGCAGGCGGGGGCAGCGGCCATGCCGGAGGCACTGGCGGCTCGGGCGGCAGCGGCGGCAGCGGCGGCTCGACGGGTGGGGGCACTGCGACGGGCGGTGGCACTGCGACGGGCGGTGGCACTGGCACTGCGGGCGGCACCGGCACCGCGGGCGGCACCGGCACCGCGGGCGGCACCGGCACTGCGGGTGGCACCGGCACCGCGGGTGGCACCGGCACCGCAGGCGGCGCCTCCAGCGGCATGGTGACCAACACCGGCACGCTGGCGATCAGCGTGGTTCAGGCCTTCGCTTTCGTAAACGCGAACCGCATCTCGGTGCTCGCCACCGACACCGCGTGGGCGAACCCCTGCAGGGCGCCCGACGCCGGTGTCGAGTTCGAGGGGCTGTTGATTGGCGCCACGCCGACCGACGGCGGTTCGCTGGTCGCGACCAACTACCCGGTGACCGGCATCATCAACTCGGCGGGCATCGTGTCGCGCGCGCACTTCTCCAGCAACGGCGTGAACGCAAACCCGGTGGGCAACCAGCCGTTCGGCGTCAGCGGCAACGTCAACTTCAGCACCATCGGCGTGCTGAACGTCACGGGAACCTTCAACGCGCAGATGGTGAACTCGGATGGTGGCACTGCGGGCAGCCTGGCGGGCAGCTTCAACGTGCCCCGCCTCTACTGCAACTGAGGGGCTCGCCAACGGCGCGGGGCGTGGTTAATCAGTAACGCCATGTCCGCGCTGAATGCAGAGACCCTGATTCAGAAGTTGGCCCAGAACCCCGACGAAGCCGTCTTCTTCGACCGCGAGCTTCCGCGCTGCTCGAAGAAGACCCGCGGTCGCGTTACGTGCTCGAACATGCGGAGAAGTCGAGCCTCTCGCTGCCGCGCGTGCTCACTGCGCGCATTCTCGCGCTCATCGCGCTGCGCGAGGCGAAGGCGGCGTTCGACGCCTACCGCGCCTACCTCGAGGCGTGCCGCGCCGCCGGCGGCTTCAACCTCAGGCCCCCGCTCGACGCGCTCGAGCTCTTCTTCGAGACAGGTGAACGAGCGCGCCTGGGCGACCGAGGTGCGCGAGGTCGCCGCGATGGAGTGCAACGAAATCTTCAACCGCATTCTCGGCACCGAGGTGCCGCACGAAAACTGCACAGCGTCAGCATCACGCTCGACGTGCAGCTCGAGTCGGCTTCCGGACCGGGGCCGAGGTCGCGCGCGCCTGCGCTCAAGGCCTGCGTGCTCACCAAGCTCGGCCAGAAGACCGAGGCGCTCAAGTTCTGGAAGAAGGCCAAAGGCCGCCGCGCCCGACGTCGCCGAGTTCTGAGCACCAACTCGCTGCTCGCCTGAAGCGCGCCGCTTTCTCGCCGCCGGGTCCGAAAACGGCCAGCAACGCCGCGCCCCTCGCGGTATCAGGTCGCGCATGGACACCAAGAGCCGCCAGTACCCGCTCGGCAGCGACCGCGTCGAGCTCGACCGGCTGTACCTGCAGCACCAGCTGTGGTCCGACGCCGCGCACGCGCTGTGGCTCAAAGGCCGGCATCAAGCCCGGCGCGCGGGTGCTCGACGTCGGCTGCGGCCCCGGCGCGGAGCCGCGTTCGACCTCGTGCACCTCGTCGGCCTTCCGGGCCAGGTGCACGCCGTCGACGAGTCGGTAACCTTCGTCGACTTTCTCGAGGCCGAGGCCTCGGCGCGCGGCTCGCGCAGTTGCAGACCCAGGTCGGCGACGTGCAGCAACTCGACGTGCCCGCCGGCGGCTTCGACGCCGCGTACGCGCGCTGGGTGCTGTGCTTCGGTGCCGCGCCCCGGCGACGTCATCGCCGGCGTCGCCCGCGCTGAAGAGCGGCGGCGTCTTCTGCGTGCACGACTACTCCACTACACCGCGATGAGCGCGCGGCGCCGCGGCGCGAGCTGCACCCGCGTCCATCGAGGCTGACCGCGAAGTCGTGGCGCGACAACGGCGGAGACCCCGACGTGGTGGGCCGCCTGCCCGCGCTGCTGCACGAGCACCGCCTCGAGGTCGAGCACCTGGTGGTCACCAGCGCGTCGCCCGCCGTGGAGACGCGATGTGGACCTGGGCCGAGAGCTGGTGGCGCTCGCAAGCCTCTCCCAAGCTGGTGAAGATGGGCTACCTCGAGCAGGCCGCCGCCGACGCGTTTCACGCCGAGCACGACGCGATGACGCGCGAGCGCGACTTCGTGGCGCTGCCCCGGTCTACGAGCTCATGGCGCGGAAGCGGGATGCAGTTCGCCGACCTGCTCACGCGCCGTGGCAAGGGCCGCCCTCGAGGGGGCGCGTGACCGAGCTCACCGGCATTCTGAAGACCGGCCAGCGCTTCGTCTCCGACGGCGGCTTGCTCGACCGCGCGAAGTGCCGCGCGTTGATGGCGAAGCTCGAGCGCGAGCTGGGCGACGCGCTGGTGCCGATGGAGCGCGGCATTCCCCCTCAGAGCATCTGGGGGGCTCACCGAGAACTACGCCGAGCAGCTGCCGAAGACCGTGCGCTGCTCCACCGCGCGCAAGACCGGGAAGACCGCGCCTGGCGCTGCTGCGGTCGGACACGTTCGGCCGCTTCGCCGAGGTGGTGAGCGGGCGGAAGGTGCGGCGAAGTGGGGCACCAGGTGCTCGCGTACGGCCCGGGCGACTACGCGGGGCCGCACCACGACCACCACCCCGAAGAGCCGCTCGCGCGCGATGGGTACACCGACGTGCACGTGAGCCTGTGCAACGGCGCGCCGTGCGAGCAGCTGCTGGTCTACGCGCCATACGCCCACTTCAGCGAGCAGCAGAGCGTGGCGGTGAACGGCCTGGTCTGCCGCGTACCGCCTGCCGTTCTGGCACCACACCACTCCGCTGCAGGGGCGCGCTGGGGCCCGTCGCTGGCTGCTGCTCGGCACGTTCCTCGACGCCTGAGCTTCGTGCTGAAGAACCCCGAGGCGAGGCACGGCGTCGAACGGCGCCCGCGGTTCTCCTCCAGGCGAGGTTCCGCTTCGTGGCGCGAGGCCGCTTCGACGGCGCGCTGCTCGGACTGAACACGTCACGGGCGGAAAGTCGACCGCCTTCGCGCAGAGCGCGACCCGGTCACCAGGCGCCCTCTCGGGGGAACGGCATTTCGTCGCGGGCGACGAAAGCCCTTCCAGTTCCGAAAACGCTCGGTGACTTCGGCTTGTCTGCACGGCTGGACGCAGCCTGCCGCCCCTGTTGGCCCCTCGTGCGGTGAGGGCCCACGTCGCTGCCCGTGCTCTCTGGGGCGAAGCGCCCCCGCCGCGCACGCTCGCCTGCCGTGCTGGGCGCCGCTCGACGTCGTCGCAGTGGCAACCCGTGGCAGGGCCTGCGCGGCCCTACAGCGCCTTCCACAGCTTGTTCACGGCGGTGCGCATCGCGTCGGGCACCTTGCCCGGGGCGAACAGCTTCGCCGCCAGCGCGACCTGGGTGCGCACCACGGCGCGCTCGTGGCTGGCGCCTTGAACCCGAAGATGCCGTGCGAGCTGCCCAGCCCTGAGTTGTTCACTCCGCCGAACGGCAGGTTCGGGTGCATGTACTGAATCAGGCAGTGGTTGATGCACGCGCCGCCCGACGAGGTCTCGGCCAGCACGCGCTGCACGTGCCGCTCGTTCTTGCTGTACAGGTACAGCGCGAGCGGCTTCGGGTCGGCGTTGATGCGCTGAATCACCTCTGACAGGTCGGTGAAGGTGATGACCGGCAGCAGCGGGCCGAAGACTTCCTCGTGCATGATGCGCGCGTCGGGGCTCATGCCCTCGATGAGCGTGGGCGCGATGTAGCTGTCTGCGTCGTCGACCGTGCCGCCGAGCAGCACCTTGCCGCCCTTGGCCTTGGCGTCGTCGAGCAACCCCTGAGGCGCCCCAGGTGCCGCGCGTTGACGATGCGCGCGTAGTACTCGCCCTTCGGGTCGTGGGTCTTCGCCAGCACCGCGCGGCACTCTTCGAGGAAGCGGTCTTTCACCCGCGCGTGCACGTAGACGTGGTCGGGCGCGATGCAGGTCTGCCCGCGTTCGTGCACTTGCCCCACCGCACGTTCAGCGCGGCGAGCTTCAGGTCGGCGCCCTCGTCGACGATGCTGGGCTCTTGCCGCCCAGCTCGAGCGTCACCGAGGTGAGGTGCTTCGCCGCGGCGGTCATCACCACCTTGCCGATCGCCGGGCTGCCGGTGAAGAAGATGTGGTCGAACGGCAGCCTCGAGCAGCGCCTGCGAGACCTGTGCGCTCACCTTCGAACAGCGCCACCTCGTCTTCGCTGAACACCTCTTTCACCAGCTTCGCCATCGCCGCGCTCAGGTGCGGCGTCAGCTCTGACGGCTTGAGCATGGCGGTGTTGCCCGCGCCGATGGCGCAGATGAAGCGGCGTGAAGGTGAGGTTGATGGGGTAGTTCCACGGCGAGATGATGAGGCAGCGCCGCGCGGCTCGTGGCGAATGTGCCCCTGACAGCCCGCCGACACCACCGACGCCGGCACCCGCTGAGGCTTCATCCACTGCGCGAGGTGCCGCGGTGGTCGTTCGCCTCCATCGCGATGGGCAACAGCTCAGGTGGTTTCGACCTCGGCCTTCGGCTTCTTGGTCGGCCCACGCCGCCTCGTGCCACACGTCGAGCCGGCCCAGCACCGCGTCGCGCAGGCGTCGAATCTTGGCGTTGCGCTCTTTCGCCGTCGACGAGCGCAGCCGCAGCGCCGTCTGCTGCTGCTTCTCGAACACTTCGCGCATGGTGCTGGTGGAGGGCATGGTGCGGCAGACAACGCCGATGTCTCCGCCCGTCAAGCGAGCGGGTCAGTCGTGACTGGGGTGAGAAAGAGCGCAGGTCGCCGTTGCCCCGCAGCGCTTCGAGCGCTCTCGCCGCCTACGCGCGGCACGGAGGGTGGATCAACTCGGCACCAGCCATGCACTAAGACTTCATCACGACCCGCACCGGCAAAATCTGGCTCGACGAGCACGGCATCTTGCAGTCGATGCAAATGCCCAACACCCAGCAGTCGTTGGGCGACGCCATCGAGAACATGAATGCGACCACCGAGCTGGGCGGGGGCACTCCGCGGCCGATGCTGGTCGACATGTCGCGGAGTCAAGGGGGTCGACCGGACGCGCGCATGCACTACGCGCGGCCCGAGAGCGCGCGGGTGGTGAGCGCGCTGGCGATGGTGTTCGGCACTCCGCTCTCGCGCATGATCGCCAACTTCTTTCTCGGCCTGAACCGCGCGCCGGTGCCGATGCGCCTGTTCGGCAACCGGCGCGAGGCGATGGAGTGGCTGCGCAGCCGATGACCGACGACGTCGCAGAGCTGCGGCGGCTGCTCACCCAACAGGCCGACCCGTCAGCGGTGCGCGCGGCCGTCGACCGGCTCAGGCGCATCGACGCCCGGCTGCGCGTCGCCGAGCAGACCGAAGAGCGGCTGCAGAAGCTCACCGAGTCGCTGTTCGCGGTGCCTGCCGCGACTTCTCGAAGCGCCCGAGGTGCGCGGAGACGCCACCGTCATCGACGCCGCCGCCGGCAGTGTGCTGATACACACCGAAGAGCTGCAGGCCCACCTGCTGATGCGCGACCGCACCGAGGCCGAGCTCGAAGCGCGGGTCACCGAGCGCAGCGGCCAGCTGCTGCGGGCCGACAAGATGACCTCGCTCGGACAGTTGGCCGCGGGCATGGCGCACGAAATCAACAACCCGCTCGCGGTGATTCTCGGCTTCGCCCAGGGGCTCGAGCGCCGCGTGCCCGGCACTGCGCCCGAGTTCCGCCGGGCCGGTGGCTCCATCGTCATGAGGAACCGGGGTGCAAGCGGCTCGTCGAAGAGCTGCTCACCTTCTGCCGCGGCGACCGGCGCAAGAAAGAGGCGCTGCCGGTGACCGCCTGATGCAGAGCGCGGCGGCGCTGCTCGAGGTGCGCGCCCGCACCCAGGACACCGGCTCGTTCGACGCCGGGCGATGCCCTGGTGTACGGCAACCGCACCCAGCTCGAGCGGGTGCTCATCAACCTGGCGTGAACGCGCTCGATGCGCTTCAGAAGGGCGGCAACGTGAGGTTCCTCGCCCAGCTGACCGCGCCCGCGCAGGTGACCATCGTGGTGAGCGACGACGGGCCGGCATACCGCTTGAGGTGCGGCCGCGAGGTCTTCGAGCCGTTCTTCACCACCAAGCAGGTGGGTAAAGGCACCGGCCTGGGCCTCCAGCATCAGCTACGAAATCGTCCAGCAGCACGGCGGCTCGTTCGCCGTCGACACCACCCCTGGCGGCGGCACCACCATGACCGTGCGGCTGCCCGCGGCGGCGTGATCCGTTTCGAGAGACCGGTCGGGGTGAGCGTGTCGAACCCTGCGTCGTCCGCCGAAGGCTGAAACGCAGATACTCCATCGTAGAAGGCGCGCGCTCTGCTGCTTGTTGCCTGAGTATGCCGCGCCTCGCCACGTTCCAGCTGGACGGCACCCATTCGACTTGCGCCGCTTCGCGGCTCCGGGCTCAGGTAGAACGCCGGTTACCGTTTTCGGCTGCGCGGCGCCGTTTCTTCTCTGCCCCCACGCTTTCTGCTTAGAGCCACAATCCGATGCGGCTCGGCGTTCTTCTGGTGTTACTCTGGCGGCCACCGCACGCGCGCAAGACGCCCGGCACGGCTGACGTCTCCCCAACTGCAGCTCTCGGCGTTGGACGCCCCGCTCCCCGAAGGTGCCCTCGACGCGGGCGCCACCGCCGACGTCGCGCTCGAGCTGACCGTCGACGACACCGGCCACGTCACCGCCGCCGACGCCATCGCCGACGCGCCGCCGGTGCTCCTCGAGGCCGCGCGCGCCGCCACCCTCGCGCTCACCTTTCGCCCGCCACCTCGCCGGCCAGCCGGTGACGGTGATGGTGCGCTACGTGGCGACCCTGAGGGCCCCGCTTGCCGCCCACCGCCGACGCCGGCTGGTCCGCGCACCTCACCGCCGGGTCACCTCGGGAAGGGCACCCGCGCGACGCGGTCAGCTCGGCCTCGCTGTTCGTCGACGACGCCGGCACGCCCGCCGCGAGACCGGCCCGAACGGAGACTTCGAGCTCTGGCTCGAGCCCGGCAAGCACACCCTCTCGGTGCAGCGCCGCCGCGCACGCCCCCGGCACCTTCGAAGAAGAGCTGAAAACCCCGCGAAGAGCTGCAGGTCGCCTACCGCCTGGTGCGCACGGTGCTGAACCCTACGGGGACCGTGGTGCGCGCCACCGCCGACCGCGCCGAGCAGGCCCGGGTGCAGTTGTCTGGCCCCGAGCGCGCGCGAGTGAGGTCGCCGGCACGCAGGGCGAGCGCTGCGCGTCATCATGCTGCTGCCCGGCGTCACCACTCCGCTCAGCGGCATCTCGTACCCATCGTGCGCGGCGCCTCGCCGGCGGCCCCCGGCTTCTTCTTGGACGACGATGCAGATACCCCAGCTGTACCCCTTGCCCCCAGGGCCTCGGTCATCTACCCCGACTTCATCGACCGGGTTCGATTTCTACTCGTCCAACGCGCCGGTGCGCTTCGGCCGCGTCACCGCCGAGTCGTCTCGGCGCCGCCGCCAAGTCGTGCGACGACCGCGTGCACGTCAGTGCGTAAGTCGACGTTATTAACGCCGGCGCGTTCGTCGAGGTGCCCATCGAGAAGACCGGCACCAACATCGCCGTGGCCGGGCGCGTCAGCTACACCGGCCTGGAGCTGTCGCTGGTGGGCAAGGCGCTCGCCGCCAACAGCACGCCGGTCGCCGACTTCTACGACTACCAGGCGCGTCGAGCAGAAGGTCGGCCGCGCCACCTTCGCCTGCTCGCGTTCGGCAGCTCGGACCTGGTCGGCTCGCGCGCCGACGAAACCCGATGAACCCCTCGTCGTTCGTCCACCTCGCTCTTTCACCGCGCCGACCTGCGCGCGCTGATACCGCTCGGGCCGGGCATGCCTGAGGCCGGCGCCACTGCCCGTCGGCTTCGAGCGGCAGGGCCTCTTCACCGAGCAGCTGGGCCAGACCCAGGCCAGCTTCCTGATGTCGCGCCTCACCGCCGGCGGCCGCCCGCGCTACCGCTTCGAGAAGGCCCGCTGCAGGTGAAGGTCGGCGCCGACCTCGGAGCGCCAGCAGTCGGACTCGGCCTGGGCTGCGCACCGCGAGCTCACCGTTCACCGTGCCTCGCACCCTGGGCGTGTTCGGCGGCGCGTTCGCGGCGCCCGCCTTCGTCGAGGGGTGCTCACCGTGGTGGCCGGCGTTCGCGGCGACAGCCTGCTCGCGCCGTCGTCACCCTTCAGCGTCGACCCCGCGCCTCGAGGCCACGCTACCGGCCTCACCCCGTGGCTGATGGCGCACGCCGGCGCGGGGCTGTTTCGCCAGGCCCGCTGTTGCTCATCAACCTGCTGGGTCACCGACGCCGCCGCGCTCGCCGACATCTGCAGTACCGAAGTCGCGCAGCTCCCGGCGGCGTCCAGCGTGGTGCGGCTGCCCTGGGGGCTCGAGCTGCACCTAGCGGCTTCGCAACGCGCTGCTCGCGGCCCGAGAGCGCAGCCCGCGGCAGTTCGCCAGCGGCATCTCGACGCTCGACGACTGGCTCGCCGCGACCTTCCGCACCGGCCGCTCGTACGGGCTCGAGGTGATGCTGCGCGCGCCCGCCATGTGGCCGCTGTTCGGCTGGCTCTCGCAATAGCCTGATGCGCAGCGAGCGGGTTGCGCGCTTCGGCGTGTAACACGCCCGACCAGACCCTGGCCGAGCAGCGCGAGGCGATGTGCTGCTGCCGTTCTCGCGTTCGACCAGACCCACGTGCTCAACCTGCGGCCGGCTACCAGCTGCCGTGGGGGTCAAGGGGTGAGCGGCACCTTTCACGTGAACTGGGCCGCCCCTGAGAGCGGCGAGTTCAGCCTGCGCACCGCCCGGCCTGCAGAGGACCGACGACGGGCTGTACGTGGCAGGTGGTGCCGCTCGACCAGGTCGACCGGTTGCCCCGTTCTGGCGGGTCGACCTGCGCGTCTCAAAGACCTTCTTGCTGAACGAGGTCTCGGTCGAGCTGTACCTCGACGTGCTCAACGGCGTGGCGCGGCAAGAGGTGGTGACCTTACAGCTACGGGTACGAAGGCCGAGTGGAGTGGCCGGCGCGACGGTGTTAGCCCACCGCCTCAAGACGCCGCAGGGCATAATTCTTCTCAACCCGTCGCTCGGCCCGCGAGTCTGGTGAAGCGCGCCTGTCTCTTCGTGTTGCTCGCGGCCGGGTGCGCGGCGCCAGCCCCGACGACCTGTTCGTCATCGGCGGTCGGGTGGTCTCGCGCCTCGGGGCGGCCTCTCGATGGCGTGCCGGTGACGCAGACGCGCA
>JADJNS010000032.1 GCA_016714225.1 Archangiaceae bacterium | reverse complement strand
GGAACCCCGGGCGGGGTGGCTGGGGTGCGGTGTTGCCATGCGGAACAACCCGCGAAGAACTGGGGATTAGACACCCAGACCGCCAATATCCCCATCGAGCTCACCGCGATGCGATCTCTCCCGGCGCTGCGCGCGCTCACCCGACCTTCGAAGATTGCGGGTGTTCGCCAGCTGGAACCACTGTCCCGCGGGCATCTCAGAAATGGGTTTGCGGTTGAAGAAGAACAGGGTGGAAGGAACCTCAAGCCAAAAAACCGGTGAAGAACGAACCTGGCCGGGCGCTTTCAAAGCCAACTGGCGTCGCCGCAGGTCGAGTGGCGGTGGTGAAGGTCACGCCGGTGACGCCGGCAACGAGCACGCCGAACGCGCTCGCCAACCGGGGCGTCGGGGCGGGCTGCTGACCGCGGGTGAGGACGAAGAATGGAGGAGACTGAATCGCGAGCTCGAGCTGCGCCGCAGGCGCAGCAGCAGACCATCGACGGGCTGCTCGGACGTGGTCTCCACCGGCGGAGAAAGGGGATCGTCGCGCTGAGGGTGGCGGTCGATGCGGCGGTGCAGCGCGCGTCGATGGAGCCGGGCGTGGTTGACGCTTATAAGCAAGAACGAGTGACGTCTCCACTTCTTGATGCGGCGCTTCTTCGAGCGATACGGCTGGCGATCTGCGTGACAGCCATTCACCGAGGGCCTCGATGACCCTGACGGCCGCGGTGGGTATCGCCGGTGGGCCGACCGCCTCGCCGAGCGCGTCGCGCGCCACCAGGGCGGGCTGTTACGCGAACCTGGCGGTGCGCGGGCTTCAGGCGCGCCAGATTCGCGAGCAGCAGCTGGCGGCGGCGCTGGCGCTGAAGCCCGATCTGGTGACGGTGGTGGTGGGCATGAACGACCTGATCCGCCCGTCGTTTCGATCAGGCCGCGGTGATCGGCGGCGACCTCGCCGGCGTGATGGAGCCGCTGCGCGACGCGGGCGCCACCCTGCTCACCTTCACCCTGCCCGACCTGTCTCCGATCGTGCCGATCGCGCGGTTGGTGCGTGAGCGCACGCACCGCCTGAACGGATTTCGCCAGACCGCCGCACGCTTCGGCGCGCTGCTGTTGGATCTCGCGGCCCACCCGCTGACCTCCGACGGGCGGCTGTGGGCCCCTGACCGGCTGCACGCGAACTCGCTCGGACACCAGCGCATCGGCCACGCGCTGGCGCGCACGCTGGGCGTGCCGGGCGACGATTCGTGGGCCGAGCCGCTGCCTCCACGGGCACCTCCCACGCTGGCCGACCTGGCGCGCGCCGAGCTCGAGTGGGCGCGTGGGTACCTGCTGCCGTGGGTGGTGCGTCACGTCACCGGCCGGTCGAGCGGCGATGGCATCTCGGCGAAGCGGCCGTCGCTGGCGCCGGTCGCCTGAGGGCCGGGGCGAGCGCTTGCTGCCGCCAGGCGCGCCGCACGAACACCGGAATCATCAACCGGCGCCAGCCGAGTCAACGTTGATGTTGGTGAGCGGGTGGCACTGCTTGGCCGCCACGCCCCGGCTCATCGATCGCCGCCGCGTCGAGCGGCTTGCCGAACAGGTGCTCCGATGCGCTTCACCGCGTGAGGCCGCGCGCCGAGCGCCGAGATGACCATTCGAATCCACTGCGCGGTGCCGTCTTTCTCGAGCCACGCGGCGACCGCGACGGTGAGCGCGGGGTAATCGATCGACGCGCCAGGCGCAGCTTCTGGTACCCGGTGACCGGGCGCCCCTGCGGCGTAAGAGACACCCGCACCTCGGTGATCAGCTCGTCGGGCTCGAGCACCGTGTTGCGAATGCCGTCGGCCACGTAGAACTGATCGAGCGGCGGCTGCGCGCAGCCGCGCGGAGACTGCAGCCCGCACCGTGGCCCCTCAGCGAGAGCACCGGCGCGGTGTCGTTCGAGGCCGCCGCCACGCACTTCTGCCCGCCCTTCACCACGTGGCAGACCGTGCCGTCTTTCTTCAGGCAGTAGCCGAGCGCCTTCCGCCAGAAGTACGTCTGGTTGTGGTAGACGCAGCGCGTGTCGAGGGCGAGGTTGCCGCCCAGCGTGCCCATCTCGCGCAGCTGCGGCCCGCCACCTGCGAGAGGCGGCGCTCGACAGCGAGGGAAGATGGCGCGCACCCGCTCGTCGCGCGCCAGATCCGCGAGGGTGACCATCGAGCCGATGGCCAGCGCTCCGTCGCGCTCGCCGAGGCGGTGCAGCTCGGCCACGTCGCGCAGGCCGATGACGTGCTCGGGCGTGAACAGCCGGTGCTTCCTGTTCGGCGCCAGGTCGGTGCCGCCGGCGGAGCTTCGCCTTCGCTCCGTGCGCCTCGAGCAGCGTGAGGGCTTCAGCGACGCTCTTCGGCGAATGAAACTGGAATGGTGGCAGGGCTCAACATGCCGGGAGACGGCGGGAAGCTTCTTGCTTCAGCGCCGCCGGCAGGCGCCCGGGGTGGAAAGGCAGCTCGATGAGGCGACTCCGACCGCGTCGTAGATGGCATTCGAGATGGCAGGTATCGCCGGGTGCAGCGGGCCCTCACCCGCTTCCTTCGCGCCGAACGGGCCGTTGGGGTCGACGCTCTCGACGATCAGCGAGCTGATCTCGGGCGTGTCGAGCGAGGTCGGAATTCGATAGTCGAGCGCGACGGCCGCGGTGGAGCCCCGACGGGTGGTACGTCATCTCTCCATCGCCACCTCGGCGAAGCCCATGTATCGCCCTTCGATCTGCCCTCGACCAGCGTGGGTTGATGGCGCGACCGCAGTCGTGGGCGGCCCAGATGCGCTCGACCTTCCCGAGGCCGGTCTCGGCGTCGACGTGCACCTCGACCACGTGCGCGGTGAAGCTGTTAGGCGGGCGACGCGTCGATGGTGCCCGCCGCGGTAGTCGGCGCCCAGCTTCTGGGTGCGGTAGCTGCCGGTCGCTCCGAGGGTGCCGAACCGCGCTTCGGTGACCTGCACCGCTTCGCGGAAGCTCATGCTCTGGCCCGAGGGGCCGGCGATGGTGCCCAGGCGCCCTTCGATCGAAGCGGGCCCCACCCTCCAATGCTCGGCCACCGCCTGGGCGATCTGCGCCCACAGCCGCTGCCCGGCTTCTACGCACGCGAGGCCGATCATGAAGGTGCCGCGGCTCGAATACGCCCCAGGTCGACCGGCGAGAGATCGGTGTCGGCGGCCACCACGGTGCAGTCGCGCGGGTCGCAGCCGATCTCTTCGGAGATGAGGTACGCGGGCAGCGAGTTGGTGCCCTGACCGATGTCCGAGCCGCCCGAGAAGATGGTCACCTTGCCGCTGCGGTCGAGCTTCACCTGCACGCCCGACTGCGGCAGCTCGTTCGGGTAGATGGGGTACGCGGTGCCCGAGATGTACATCGAGCCGGCAACGCCCAGGCCGCGGCCGAACCGAGCTTCCCTTGCGCTCGCGCCAGCCCGACGCCTTCTCGACCGCCTCGAGGCACTGCAGAAAGCCGTTCGAGGTGATGTGCTGCCCGTTGATGGTCTGGGTATCTTCGCCGATGAAGTTCTTGCGGCGCACCTCGATGGGGTCCAACCCGAGCTTCTCGGCTGCCATGTCGAGCGCGACCTCGAAGGCGAAGCGCGGCTGCACGCTGCCGTGCCCCCGCTTGGGGCCGCACGGGGGCTTGTTGGTGAACACCCGGGTCGAGTCGAAGTGGTAGCTGCCGAAGCGGTACGGGCCGGTGACAGCTGCCCCGGAGTAGTAGACCGTCACCGCCCGAAGCTCGAGTACGCCCCGCCGTCGATGAGGATCTTCGAGTCGACCGCGTCGATCAGCCCGTCTTTCGACAAGCCGACCTCGAAGTGCATCTTCATCGGGTGCCGGCCGCGGTGCGCCCAGAACACCTCTTCGCGCGTCCACAGGCACTTCACCGGGCGGCCCGTCTTCATCGCCAGCTTCGCGACCACGAACTCGAGCGAGAACGGGTCGGACTTGCCGCCGAACGCGCCGCCGATGAACGGCTGAATGACGCGCACCCGCGCCGGGTCGAGCCCGAGCACCCGTGACAGCTCGCGGTGCACGTAGTGGGGAATCTGGGTCGAGCTGTAGAGCGTGAGGTTGCCTTCGCCGTCGTACTGGGCGACCGCGCAGTGGGGCTCGATCGCCGCGTGGGTCGAGCCGGCGTAGACGAAGTCGGCCCCGGCCGTGGCGGCGCTGCCCGCCAGCGCCCGGGGCACGTCACCGAAGGCGAGCTCGACGTGCTTCGAGACGTTGCCCTTCTTCGAGTGCTCGTGAATCTGGGTGAGCTCGTCGGCCAGCGCCGCCTCGGGCTCGACCAGCGCCGGCAGCAGCTCGTACTCGACGTCGATCAGCTCGAGCGCCTCTTCGGCCGCCAGCTCGTCGACGGCGGCCACCGCAGCGACCTCGTCTCCGATGAAACGCACCTTGTCGGTGGCCAGCGCGTTCTCGTCGGGCGTCCACGGAATGACGCCGTACTTCTCGGGCATCTCACTGCCCTCGAGCACCGCGACGACGCCGGGGTGCTGCAGGCAGCGGGTGAAGTCGATGCGCTTGATGCGCGCGTGCGCATGCGGGCTGCGCAGCAGCTTGCAGTGCAGCATGCGCGGCAGCTGGAGATCGTCGGTGTACTGGGCCTGGCCGGTCGCCTTGAGCAGGCCGTCGAGCTTGCGCAGCCGGCGGCCGATGACGGCCGGCGCCTTGCCTCGGCGCGTGGGAGCCGAGGGACGCGGCGAGGCGCCTGAGGCGGTGCGCTTGCTGGGCTCGGCGGGGGCTTCGAGGGGGGTGTCAGACACCATCGCGGCGATGGCGACCCGTGGCGCTCGGGCGGCGACGGCTGGGCGGGAGACCGACTGGGGTTGGGGTGCTGGCTTCGCGCGTTTTGACGGCCGTTCACGTTCACGTTCACGTTCACGTTCACGTTCACGTGGGCGCCTCGGCTTCGCGGCCGGCTTTGCTTTGGGTTTCGGTTTTGTCTTCTTGGGCGGGCGCTTCTTCATTTGCGCCTCGTGGTGGGCCGCTCGTCTCGCTCGGGCACGTCGCGCTGGCCGCTGGCGACTTCCACCGCGTCGAGAATCTGGGTGTAGCCGGTGCAGCGGCACAGGTTCCCCGAGAGGGCGTGTTTGATTTCGTCGCGGTTCGGGCGGGGTTGTCGGCCAGCGCGCCGCGACCGAGAGCATCATGCCGCTCTGGCAGAAGCCGCACTGCAGGGCGCCGCACAGGTCGAACGCGTCTTGCACCGGGTGGGCGCGATTGCCCTCGGCCAGCCCTTCGATGGTGGTGATCTTTCGGCCGACCGCCGTCATCGCCAGCGAGATGCACGAGAGCTGGGGGCGGCCGTCGATGAGCACCGTGCAGGCTCCGCAGTCGCCCCTTGTCGCAGCCCTGCTTGCTGCCGGTGAGCTCGAGCACGTAGCGCAGCGCCTCGAGCAGCGTGGTGCGCGGCTCGACCGCCAGCTCGTGCCAGTCGCCGTTCACCTCGAAGCGAATCAGCTCACGCGCCGGCCGAGCCATCAGCGCTCACCCCAGCGGAGCTTCTGCCGGAGGATGCCGAAGTACGCGATGGCGGGGTTTCTCACCAGCAGCACCCGGTTGGGCGACCGCTCGACCTCGATGCGGTCGCCGATCTGCAGCGGCTGACCGACCTGCCCGTCGATGGTGACCCACACGTCGTCGACGCGCTCTTTGAGCACGATGCGAATGGTCTGGTCGCCCGGCACCACGATCGGCTTCTGGGTGAGCGCGTGCGGGCAGATCGGCGTGATGATCACGCAGTCGATCGAGGGGTGGACGATGGGGCCGCCCGCCGAGAGCCCGTACGCGGTCGAGCCGGTCGGCGTGCTCGCAATCACTCCGTCGGCCTTGAAGGTCGCCACGAAGTCGCCGTCCATCCACGTCTCGAAGTCGGCGATGCGCGCCAGCGCCCTTGTTGATGACGAGATCGTTGAGCACCTCGTCTTCGATGAGCAGCTGGTCGCCCCGGTACACCCGGCACGACAGCTTCATGCGCGAGGTGGTCTTGAAGTTGCCCGACACCACCTGGTCGACCATCGCCAGCGCTTCGCTGCGCGGCACCTCGGTCGTAAGCCGAGCGACCCCAGGTTGATGCCCAGAATCGGCACCGCCTTGCCCTTCAAGAGGCGGGCGGCATGAATCAGGTGCCGTCTCCGCCCAGGGTGATCATCAGGTCCGACCCGGCGAGCTGCTCGGCGGTGGCCGCCAGCCAGCCCAGCTCTTCGGCCAGCGCCTTCTCGGCGAGGAAGGTGTGTGGGGGTAGCGCTCGCGCAGCTGAACGGCGAGCCGAGCCGCCTCGGGGTTTCCGACCTTGCTGACCAGCGCCAGCGTCTTCACGGTCGTGCCTTCTAGCCCCCTGGGGCAATCGAGTCGATCTTGGCCGGCCTCTTCGTTGCCGCCTGGGTGCCGCGCGCGCGGGGCATTTGGGGTTAAAGACGGGGCGTGGACCTGTTCGAGAAGGCGGCCGAAGACGACGCGGGGCTGAGGGCTCCGCTCGCCGAGCGCATGCGGCCTCGCACCCTCGCCGAGCTGGCGGGCCAGCAGCACCTCACCGGCGAAGGGCACCTGCTGCGCGCGGCGATCGAGGCCGACCGGGTGCCGAGCCTCATCTTCTGGGGCCCGCCCGGCACCGGTAAGACCACCCTGGCGCGCGTCATCGCGCAGTCGACCGGCTCGCACTTTCACGCGGTGTCGGCGGTGCTGAGCGGCGTGAAGGAGCTGCGCGAGGCGGTGGCCGAGGCCGAAGAGCGGTGGCGCATGAGCCGCAAGCGCACCATTCTGTTCGTCGACGAGATTCACCGCTTCAACAAGGGGCGCAAGACGCTGCTGCCGCACGTCGAAGGCACCATCACGCTGCTCGGCGCCACCACCGAGAACCCCTCGTTCGAGGTCAACGCCGCGCTGCTCTCGCGCATGCGGGTGGTGACGCTCAAGGGGCTCGAGGAGCACGAGCTCAAAGAGCTCTTGCAGCGCGCGCTGGTCGACCCGCGGGGCCTCAACGGCCAGCAGGCCGACGACGCCGCCCTGGCGTTCATCGCCCAGTCGGCTTCGGGAGATGCGCGCCGGGCGCTGACCGCGCTCGAGGTGGCGGCGGCGCACGCGCGCGGCGGGCGCATCGACAAGCAGGCCGCCGAAGAGGCGCTGCAGACCAAGACCCTGCTCTACGACAAGGGCGGCGAAGAGCACTACAACGTGGTCTCGGCGTTCATCAAATCGATGCGCGCTTCGGACCCCGACGCCGCCGTCTACTGGCTGGCCCGCATGCTCGAGGCCGGCGAAGACCCGCGCTTCATCTTGCGGCGCATGGTCATCTTCGCCAGCGAAGACGTGGGCAACGCCGAGCCGCGCGGCCTGCAGGTGGCGGTGGCGGCGCTGCAGGCGTTCGAGCTGATGGGGCTGCCCGAGGGCACCCTGCCGCTCACCCAGGCGGTGACGTTTCTGGCCATGGCTCCGAAGTCGAACACGGTCATCACCACCTACGGCAACGCGCGCGAGGCGATCGTGAAGCACGGGCCGCAGCCGGTGCCGCTGCATCTGAGAAACGCACCCACCCGACTGATGAAGTCGCTGGGCTACGGCAGCGGGTACCAGTACCCGCACGACTTCGAGGGGCACTACGCTCCGGGCAACCACCTGCCCGAGGGGCTGCGCACCGAGCAGTTCTACTTCCCCTCCGAGAGCGGCGAAGAGAAGCAGGTGAAGGCGCGGTACGACGAGCTCAGGGCCAGGCGCGCGCCCAGCGAGCCGGGTGAAGACGGGTGAAGAGGTTCTGCCTGGCGGTGCTGTGGGTCGCGGCGTGCTCGAGCGGGTCTGGAGTGGTGACCGACGCGGGCGTGCACGACTCGGGCATGCAGGGGGCGCAGCCGTACTGCGTGCGCTCGAGCTGTGCCGCGGGCGGGAACTATGGCGTCGGCTTCGCCGCCTCGGCGCCGAACCCGGTCTGCCAGCCGGTCGACGACCAGCTCACGCTGACCTCTGACGGCGGCGCGGTGTGCATGGTGAAGGCGACCGACGGCGGCAGCGACGGCGGCTGCGGGCTGCAGTTCGTCATCGCGTGGTCACAGACGAGCGGCGGCGAGTCGCTGAACGGCGTCGACACGTGGGACTTCGACCCTTCCCGACGCCGGCCACCTGTACGGCACGTGGACGACGCACGTCACCGGCATCAGCAACTGCGACGCGACGTACATGATTCACGGCACGCGGAGGTGAGCGTGGGGCGTCGTTCGTGATCGGTCAGGGTGAGCTCGTCGAACCCTTGCTGTCGCTCGCCGAAGGCTTGGGCGCAGATACTCCATCGTATGGCGGCGCACGCTGTGCTGCTTGAGGCATGGAGTCACCGACATGGGTGCGTTCCAGTTGGGGTGCACCCGACTGCGCGCTTCGCGTTCGCTCAGCGCTTCGCTCAGGGTGCGCGGCTTCGTGAGCCTTCAGACCGCTTCGGCGAACGTCTCGGCCTGGTAGATGGCGATCTTGTTCCGGCCCTCGCGCTTGGCGCGGTACAGCGCCTCGTCGGCGCAGCGCACCATCTGCTCGGCCGAGACGATGGTGCGGCTGGGGTAGCCCGAGGCCCGAGCGAGGCGGTGATGGCGAACCCCGGCGAGGCGCCGAGCCTGAGCGCGCCGACGTCGAGCCACACCCGCTCGGCCACGGTGAGCGCGCCGGCGAGGCTGGGTCTTGGGCAGCACCACGGCGAACTCTTCTCCGCCGTAGCGGGCGACGAAGTCGGTCTCGCGCACGCTCTTCTTGATCGCCACGGCGACCTCTTTGAGCACCTGGTCGCCGACCAGGTGGCCGTGGCGATCGTTGACGTCTTTGAAGTGGTCGAGGTCGATGAGAATGAGCGCCAGCGGGTCGTCGTAGCGCTGGGCGCGGCGAAACTCGTCGCGCAGGCGATCTTGAAAGTGCCGGTGATTGGCGATCTGGGTGAGGCCGTCGGTGAGCGAGAGCTCGTGCAGCCGCTCGGTCTCGGAGAGAGCAGGCCGTCGATGCGGGCGCGCAGCCCCAGGCTGCGCATCAGGCGGGCCAGCAGCTCTTGCGCGTCGATCGACGCGTGTACCCAGTCGTCGGCCCCGGCCACCAGGGCCTTGACCCGATCTTCCACCGCGCCGCGCGACGACCAGAACAGCACCGGCATGTAGCGGCGCGACGAGCGGGCGCGCAGGTGGCGCAGCAGGGTGAAGGCGCCTTCTTGCAGGGCCTCGGCGTCGATGATCGCTGCGTCGAAGTCGATGTCGTTCGACAGCCGCATCGCGTCGAGCAGCTCGGGCGCTTCGCTGACCCGGCCGGCGACGTTGAGCGCGTCGACGTGCGCCGCCAGGTGGTGCCAACCCAGAGGATGTGAATGGTATTCGCCATCGATCGGGTTCCCTCTATCGCAGACTTACGCTTGTGACGAAACGCCCAGGTCTGCTACCTCGCTTCGCCTTGCCCCGCCCGTCGATCAGCCTGTTCCTGCCTGCCGAACGAGGAATACCTCGAGCGGGCCGTGTCGCGCGCGTGAAGGTGCTGACCCGGGTCAGCGACGACTGGGAGCTGATCATCGTCGACGACGCGTCGACCGATCGCACCCGTGATCGCCGACCTGCTGGCCGAGAAGCACCGCCAGGTGCGGGTGGTGCACCACGAGACCAACCTGAAGCTGGGCGGGGCGATCAAGACCGGCCTCACCCACTCGACCAAAGACGTCGTCGTCTACACCGACGCCGATCTCCCCTTCGACCTCGACGAGCTCGGCGCGCGCTGCACCTGCTCGATTACCTCGAGGCCGACACGATCTGCGCCTTTCGCTTCGACCGCACCAGCGAAGGCGTCAAGCGCATCGTCTGCTCGTACGTCTACAACGCGCTGATTCGGAACCTGTTCGACGTGCAGATGAAAGACATCAACTTCTCGTTTCAGGGTGATGCACCGCCGGGTGCTCGAGTCGATCGAGCTCAAGAGCGAGGGCAGCTTCATCGACGCCGAGCTGGTGGTGAAGGCGATCAAGAAGGGCTTCAAGGTCTTCCAGATGGGGGTCGACTACTTCCCGCGCACGCGCGGCATCTCGACGCTGGCGTCGCCGTCGGTGATCGCGAAGATGCTCCGAGAGCTGCGGGCGCTGTACGGCGAGACCAAAGCGCCGGGCGAGCCCAGGCGGCCGGTGCGGCTGCCTCCCACGGTGAAGCCGATCAAACGAAGGGCGGCGGCCGGGCAGTGATCCGGTTGGTCGTCAACGCAGACGATCTGGGGCTCCACCCGCGCATCGACGAGGGCATTCTTCGCGCGCACTCCGAGGGCATCGTCACCAGCGCGTCGCTGCTGGTGGCGGGCCGCAACGCTCCGCGCGCGGCGCGGGCGGCGCGCGAGGCGGGGCTTCCGCTGGGCGTGCACCTGTGCCTGACCTCGCACCTGACGCCCAGCGCGCCGCCGTCGGCGGTGCGGTGGCTGGCGCCGGGCGGCCGCTTCCGCCGCGACTGGGGAGAGCTGTCGACCGCGTGGCTCGCCGGGCTGATTCCCGCCGCGGAGATCGAGCTCGAGCTCACCGCGCAGCTCGAGCGCGCCCGCGAGCAGGGCGTCGAGCCCGACCACCTCGACGTGCACCAGCACGTGCACCTGATGCCGGGCCTGGCGCGCATCGTCGAGCGGCTGGCCGAGCGCCGCGCGCTCCCCCTGCGCTGGCCCCGCGAGCTGCCCCGCGCCACCTGGCTGCGGCGCCCGTCGGCCTGGGCCAAGGCGGCGCTGCTCTCGACCCTCGGCATGGTGCGGCCCGCGCGCGGCGCGCGGCGGGTGAAGGCGGTGGGGTTGTTCGACTCGGGCGGCCTGTCTGAGGCGCGGCTGCTCAAGCTGCTCAGCCGGCTCGGCGAGGGCGACTGGGAGCTGATGTGCCACCCCGGCCTGGGGCCCGGCACGGTGCCCGAAGACCCCGCCTGGCGGTACGACTGGGAGGCCGAGCTGGCCGCGCTGTGCAGCCCGCGGGTGCGCGAGGTGCTGCGCAAGCGGGAGATCACCCTGGTCAGCTACCGCGCGCTGGCGGCCTAGTCTCTCGCGGCGGGGGCCCCGCGTCGCGCGGTCTGACCTGAACGTCTTCGCGCAGGCGTCCGTCGACGTCGCGGCCGGCAGGTCGCACTGTGCGCGGCGATCAGCTGCAGCCGCGCGAGCAGGCCCTCGGGGCCCAGTGCTCGGCGGGCTGGACGAGCGGCACCACCCAGGCTGGCATTTCGTTTGAGGTCAAACTATCTCATCGGGTGCAGTGTCGTTCTGGCCCCCCTTCCTTCGTGCCGTACAGGCCTGGCGGCCGCGCCTGGCCCGCGCCCGCACCGCGCTGCGCGCGCTGGTGCTCGCCTACCTGCCCTCTGAGCCGCAGTACGTCTTCGCGCTGACCCTGGTGATCGGCGCGGTGTGCGGCCTGGTCGCGGTGGCGTTTCACCTCTCGATACGCGCTGCCGAGCGGCTGCTCATCGACCGCGCGCTGCACGCCGAGGGCTGGGGGTGGATGGTGTGGACGGTGCTGACGCCGGCAGCCGGGGGGCTGGTGGCCGGAGCGGCGCTCACCTTTCTGGTGCCGCAGGCGCGGGGGTCGGGCATTCCCCAGGTGAAGGTGGCCTTCGCGAGGCAAGACGGGCGCATTCGCTTTCGCGACGCTGTGGGCAAGTTCGCCATCTCGGTGCTGCAGATCGGCTCGGGCGCTTCGCTGGGTCGCGAGGGGCCCACCGTCTTTCTCACCGCGGCCACCTCGAGCCTGCTGTCGCGCCTGGGCCCGCTGCCGCAGCGCAGCCGCAGACGGCTGATGCCTGGGAGTGGCGGCCGGCATCGCCGCGGCGTTCAACGCGCCGATCTCGGCGGTCACCTTCACCATCGAAGAGATCGTGGGCACCCTCGACCAGACGGTGCTCTCGGGAGTCGTGGTCGCGGCGGCGATGGCCGCGGTGATCGAGCGCAGCGTGCTGGGGGCCGAGCCGGTCATTCACCTCGAACGCGCGTACGCGCTCGACCACGCCTCTTCACTGCCGCTCTATGCGCTGCTCGGCATCTGCGCCGCGTTCGTCTCGATTCTGTTCACCGATGCGGTGCTCGAGCTGCGGCTGGCCTTTCGCAAGCTGAACCGCCCGCCGCGCTGGAGTCACCCCGCGCTGGGAGGCCTGGTCACCGGCGTCATCGCGGTGCTGGTGATGCGCTTCTTGAAGAGCGGCGGCGTGAACGGCGGGGGCTACCAGGCGATGGGCGAGGCCCTGGCCGGCCACCTCGGGGTGCAGGTGCTGGTGGCGCTGTGCCTGGCGAAGGTCTGCGCCACCGCGTTCTCGTACTCGAGCGGCGGGTCGGGGGGCGTGTTCGCTCCGGCGCTGTGCATCGGCGCGATGGTGGGCGGCGTGCTGGGCTGGGTCGACGTCGCGGCGCTCGGCCACGGCGACGCCGAGCTGGGCGCGTTCGCGGTGGTGGGCATGGGGGCGGCCTTCGCCGGCATCATCCGCGCGCCGATCACCTCAGTGCTGATCATCTTCGAGATGACCGGGGGCTACGGGCTGGTGCTGCCGCTGATGATCTCCAACATGATCGCCTACGGCCTGGCCCGGCACTTCCGGCCCACCCCGCTCTACGACGCGCTGCTCGAGCAAGACGGGGTGCACCTCGCTGCACGTGATAGCGCGGCGACGTCGCTCGAGCACCTGCCGGTCGAGCGCGCGATGACGCGAGCCCCGATCGTGCTCGGCGCGACCCAGACGGTGGGCGAGGGAGTCGAGTCGCTCAAGGGCAAGACGTTCTCGCTCTGCCCGGTGCTCGACGGCGGCCGGCTGTTCGGCGCGGTGACGCTGATCGCGCTGCGCAAGGCCGCGGCCGAAGGCGCGGGCGACCGGCCGGTGAGCACGCTGACCCAGCCGGCCGAGACGGTCAGCGTGGGCACCCCGCTCCGGCTGGCCGCGGCGCGCATGAGCCGCGCGGCGGCGCGGCAGCTGCTGGTGCTCGACGAGCAGGGCCGGCTGGCCGGGCTGCTGGCGATGAGCGACGTGCTCAATGCGCACGCGCGCGCTGCGGCGCCCGATGACTCCAGTGGCCGCGTGCCGCCCGATGACGCGCTGCTGGCGATCAAGGTGGGGCTGCTCGCGGTCGAAGCGGTTCCGGTCACCGCGGCGACTCCGCTGCCCGAGCTGCTCGACCTGCTGATCGCGGCGCGAGGGGGAGCGCTGCCGGTCGAAGGCGCACCGGGCGGCCAGTGCGCGGTGGCCACCCTCGAGTCGGTGCGCGAGCTGCGACCCGACGACGAGGCGCTGGGGCCGCTGCTGGTCGCCGCCGACGTGGGCAAGCCGGTGCGTCCGATCTCGCCCGCCGCCGATCTGCTTCAAGCGCTGCGGGCGATGGACGAGCAGAACGTCGACGCGCTGCCGGTGGTCGACGGGCCGGCGGGCACCGCGCCCTACGCGGTGCTCACCCGGGCCGACCTGGGGCGCTTCTTGTTCAGCCACTACGCGCGCGGCGCGCGGTGAAGCGGGGCTTTTCTCGCGAATTCGTTTGTGCTCAAACTATTCTCCCATGAACACTCCCCCGCGCCCGGCGTCTCGCACCCGACGGCTCTGGCAGCGGCGGTGGAGAAAGCTGCGGGGCATGGGGTGGGCCGGGTGGGTGGTGGTGGCGAGGCGGCTGGCCCCCTGGGCGCTGCTGATCTTCGTGACGGTGCAGGTCAAGGCGCTGAGCGACCGGGTGCGCCAGGTGGAAGACACCGAGTTCTCGAAGCTGCAAGCCGAGGTGCACCAGCTGGCGACCGAGCTGGGGCGGCTGCGCACCGAGAGCGAGGCGATGAACCACGAGCTGGTCGCCGGCACCGAGGCGATGCAGTCGGTGAACGCCACCCTGCAGGAAGCCAGGCGTGAGGCCCCGGCGCTCACCCGCCTGCTGGCGCAGGTGAAGACCGAGCTGCCGGCGGCCGAGGCAGCACGGAGGCTGAGCGAGTCGTTGAGCACCGCCACCGGGCAGCTGGCGCAGACCGAGGCGCGACTGGACGAGCTCGAGGCGAAGCTCCCGGCTTCGACGCAGGCGGCGGCGATGGCAGCCGCGCTCGAGCAACAGCAGCGCAAGCTCGACGCCTTGGGCCAGGCGCTGCCGAAGAGCGAGCAGGCGCAGGCGCTGGCACGGCAGCTCGAGGCCAACCTCGCCTCGGCCTCCGCCCTCAAGGCGAGCCTGCCCAGCGAAGAACAGCTGCAGGCGCTCAAGGCTGAAGTGACGAAGGCGCGCGAGCGGGTGGCCCGGGTCGACGCCGAGGCGCCCAAGGTCGCCACCTCGCCCCGCGCCGTCGAGCCCTCGCGGCCCGGCTCGGCGGGCGACGAAGGTGCGTCTTCGGGCAAGTGACCCTCGCCGACCGGGCGAGGTAGACCCTCAGCCCATGGCAGCGCACGGTGGTGGTGACCGGCAGCACCCGCGGCGTGGGCTTCGGGCTGGTGAGCGCCTTTCTCGAGCGCGGCTGCAACGTGGTGGTGCACGGCCGCTCGAAGGCGGCTGACGCCGCGGCGAAGCTCGGCTTCCCGAGCGGGTGCTGGCGTTCGACGGGCGACGTCACCGACGCCGGGTCGGTGCGCGGCCCTCTGGGACGCGGCAGAGCAGCAGTTCGGGCGGGTCGACGTGTGGAGTGAACAACGCCGGCAGCGGCGGCGCGTGGTGCCGGTGGCGCAGCTGCCACTCGAGACCTGCTCGAGCGTGGTGGCGACGAACCTGACCGGGTGCGTGCTGGGAACCCGCGTCGCGCTCGAGGGCATGCTGCGGCTGGGCGGCGGGCAGATCTTCAACATGGAGGGGTTCGGCTCGAACCCGCACATCAAGCGCACCGGCATGGCGGTGTACGGGGCCACCAAGTGCGCGGTGCGCTACTTCACCCAGTCGGTCTCGCGCGAGGTGAAGGGGTCGACGGTGAAGGTGGGCACGCTGAGCCCCGGCATCGTGGTGACTCAGATGCTGGTGGGCCAGTTCGACGGCGCCCCGGCGGCGCAGTGGAGCGCAGCCGGCGCTTCTACAACAAGGTCGCCGACACGGTGGAGACGGTGGCGCCGTACCTGGCCGAGCGGGTGCTCGCGAACGAGAAGAACGGCGCGGCGATCGCGTGGATCAGCCCGCTGCAGATGCTGGTGCGCATCGCGTCACCGTTTCGGGGTGGCCGGAGCTGTTCGGGCGCTGCCGCCGAAGACGCAGTAGCTGCGCGACGCTGCTACAGCCGGGGGCGCCAGCTCTTCGTTCAGCCACTGGCGGTCGGCATCGCTGGAGCTCGACGCCAGCGGCCTCGAGCTTCTGGGTGGAGGCGCTCGACGGTGGGCTGCACCCCGCCCTGCTTCCAGCTGGTCGGCGAAGTAGAACGCCCACGATCGGCCGAGCATGCCGAGCAGCGCCTTGCCCTCGACCGAGTCGGGCCGGTACTCGGGGTGAAACTGCACCAGCATCATGTTCCAGCGGCGGGTGGCCTCGATGACGTCTTCGCCGGTCTCTTCGTCGTGCACCCAGCCGACCACCTCGAGATCGCTGGCGGCCTTTTGCACCCACTGGTGGTGAATGCTGTTGGTCGGCACTTCAGAGTTGCCGAAGATCTCGGCCAGCTCGCCGCGGGCGTGCACCAGGTGCTCACCGCCACCCTCTTCTTCGGGCCAGCGCATGATCTCGGCCTTGTCGAGCCCGTAGTTCATCATCACGTGGCTGCGGCCCACCTTGCCGTGCGAGAGCAGGTCTTGCCCCATCACGCCACCTTCGCCGATGGCGTTGGTGAGCTGCATGGTGCGGCAGATGCCGAGGGTGAAGACGTTCGACTCGCGCGCGGTCTGCACCAGCTCGGCCTCGAAGCGATCGCGCAACGTAGACCATGCCCTTTGCTCGAGCCGTCGAAGCGCGCGCGGTAGATGCGGGGGTGAATGTCCCACCGCCGGGGCCGATCAGCCCGTCGAGCTGCTTCACGATGCCGCCCGCTACCTGCTCGCGCATCAGCGGGTCATCACCCAGCGCGGGATCGGGCGAGGGGGGAAAGAACACCGGCCGCGCGCCCAGCCGCTCTGACCGCCGCGACCAGGCTCTTCAGGTCGCGCTTCTCGGGGTCGAGCAGATCCATCGCCTCGTGCACCATGATGCCGATGCGCGCGGCCGGTCGTCGCAGGCGCCCTCGCCTCCTCACCCACGTTCACCTGGGCCAGCGCGTGCACCTGCTTGCGCTGATCGCCGAACGCGTCGACGTGCGCGAGCGCCTTCGCCCACCGGCGAAACGAGTCGACCTCGCAGCCGCGGAGGCCGGCAGCATCACGTCGGCCAGCGCCCCTTCGATGCGCACGTAATGCTGGCGCGAGCCCTGGGGTGGCACGCGCAGCGTTGACCACGGCAAGCGCCCGCTCGAGGCCTTGCTCGTCTGGGGCGCGAGCTGACCCTCGAGCCTCGCCGCGGCGGTGCGAACCACCTGGGCGGCGGCCTTCACGGGTACCGACGTCTTCGAGACGACCGAGCGGGCGGCGACTTTGAGCATGAGGGGGCAGCGTGATTATCGGCCCGCCCTCGTAAAAGGTGAGTGCTTCCGCACTCTTCCTCGTTTTCTCAACCAGTGAGCGAAACGAGCGCCTTGAGCATCACCGGGCGAGCGGCGCGGCCGCCCGGGTGTACAGCTCGAACTGCCGCACCGCCTGCTCGAGGGTGAACTGCGGCCCCGAGACCTTGCGCCCGGTTGCGTCTTTGATGAGCTTCGTCGCCGGCGGGCTGGCCACCAGGTCGGCGACCAGCTCGAACTCTCTGCGAATCAGGGGTGACGTCGACCTGGGGTGCCATGCCGATGGGGGTGGCGTTCACCAGCACCTGCGCGTCGACCTTCCTCGCGGTCGGCCCATTTCGGCACCGGCGTCACCCGGAAGCGCCGAGCGAAGTCGTCGGGCTTTCTGGCGGCGACGGTGGTCTTCGCCCCAGGGCGTTGAGGGCTGGGCGCCAGCGCCGCGGCGACCCCCGCCGCGCCCAGCAGCAGCACCCGGTGCCCTTGCCCACCCCCGCGTTGCCGAGCACGCGCTCGCGCCCCAGGCGTCGGTGTTGTGGCCCCAGAGCTTGCCGCCCTCGTTCCCGATGGTGTTCACCGCGCCGATGGCCGTCGCCGCGTCGTCGACCTGGTCGAGCAGCGGCATCACCTCGACCTTCCACGGCATGCTCCGCCGCAGCCGCGCACGCCGAAGCCGCGCAGGCCGGCCACCGCGTCTTTGGGCTGCTCGGCGGTGGTCACCTGCACCGGCTGCAGAGCCAGTCGAGGCCCTCGGCGGCGAACGCGGCGTTGAACAGTGAGAAGCCGAAGCGGCTGGGCCGCGCGGCGAACGAGCAGCAGAGGGTGGCTTCGGCCTCGAAGGTGAACGCCATCAGCCGATGCCCGGCCGCAGGTGCACGACGCCTGGTCGCAGACCGTCTGGCCGGTGCAGGCCCCGCCGCAGTTCGCGGGCAGATGGCCATCGCCGACGAGGGGTCGCACGCCTTGGGCGCGGCGCAGGTGTTGTTGCAGGGGTCGCCCCCCTTGTCGGGGCTGCCGTCGTTCCAGAAGCGGTAGCTGACGGCGACCTTCTTGCCCGCCGCGCTGGGAATGCAGGCTCCGAAGAAGACGATGCGGCGGGTAGCGGCGTCGAAGTCCCACCCGTTGGTGGCGTCGTCGCGGCACGTCGGCCCAGTTGCAGGCGCCGACCGTCGAGTTGGCTTCCATCGCGACCTTGATCGACGCCGAGATGGGCGGCCGGCCAGCTGGTGGCCGGTGCCGGCGATCGCCGCGCTCAAGATCTTGTCGATGTAGCTGGCCAGCTGCAGCGCCGCCGCGGCGCCGGCGGTGTTGGCCACCTGAATGTCGCCCCAGCACGCCGTTGCTGGCTCGAATCGCGTCTTGAATCTTGGCCGGGTTGGCGATCAGGTCTTCCATCGGGTTGCAGCGCACGCCCTCGGGGCAGACGATGCCGTGCAGCGTGGCCTTGCCTCCCCATGCCGTCAAGACGTTGCCGAGAAAGTTGATGAACTGCATGGTGGTGGTGGTGGAGTGATCGTTGGTGTCGGTGAGCGAGATGACGCACCGCCGCCCCGTCGCGCAAAGCCGGTGTCGACCGGCGTGGCGCTACGTGGCAGCAGCGACGCCACGTAGCTCATCACCGGAGAGAAGGTCCGCTCGTTGCCGCTGCCGTCGCTGTCGAACCACAGCGCGTCGTTCTTGGTGAACCAGCGCTTCATCGAGTTGATGTCGTTGGTGAAGGCGCGGGTCTTGCCGTCGGTGGTGACGCCCGCCACCCGCCAGTCGAGGCCGGCGTTGGCGAGCTTGTCGCCGAACACCGTACCCACCGCGCCCACCGCGGTCTGCGAGGTCTCCATCGAGCCCGAGTTGTCGACCACCCAGAGGAAGTCGACCTTGCCGCTCACGCTCGAGTCGAACACCTCGCAGGTGACGCTGGCGTAGTCGCCGAACTGCGCCAGCGCCGAGCCGCCCGCCACGTCGGCGAGGGTGAACAGCCGTTGCCCGGCGAAGCCGTTGGCCGGGTGATGGCGATGAGAATGATCGAGCGGGTGTCGGCGCGCCGCACGTACTCGGCCTGCACCTTGAACGGCCCGGTGATGCCGGCCATGCCGGTGAGCGAGCCCATGGCGCCGAAGCCCATGGCGAGATCATTGATGCGGGTCTTCAGGTCGGCGGCACCGTCTTGATCGTACGAGGCGCGCACGCTCTCGCATGGAAGCCGTCCCACGGGGTGAAGGTCTGAATCGGCGGCGCCGAGATGCCGCCCGCGGTCTGCAGCACCTGGGCCGCGCGTGGGTCTCTTCGGCGGTCCGCGGTGGCGGGCGGCGGCATGCGCTGGTCGTCGATGGCGGGGCCGGCCACCTGGTGGGTGGGGTAGAAGAGCACGCCGCGGTCGCCCATCGCGTCGGTGAGCTTCCCCACCTCCGGTGAAGTCGGGGGTGAGCGCCACCGCACGTCTGGCGGCCGCTGGCCACGGAAAGTCGATGCGCTTCAGGTTTGGTGATGGCGCACGCGCCTTTGGCCGGCCAGCCCATGCTGCATCGGCGATGGCGTTGGGGTCGAGCTCGCCCGGGTCGACTCCCGCGTTCTGGTTCGCGTCTTTGGCGCCGTCTTGAATGCCGTCGTTGTCGCCGTCGGCCATGCACGCCGAGGTCTTGCTCGACGGCTCGGGTGTCGAACATCGCGGGGGTGTGGTGAGGCAGTGCAGCGGTGCACAAGCTGGGGGGTCGGCGCCTGGCGCGCCCTGGCCCCGCTTTCGACCCTTACTGGCAGGCTTTCGTCGCCGTCGCTGTCGAGCTTGAGCGGGTCGGTGACGCAGCCCAGCGTGCCGGCGAGCTGCCCTGTCTGAGATGCCGCCGCAGTCGCTGTCGACTTTGGAAAGCGGGGTTCGACTCCGCCCGGGTCGACCTTGCCGTCATGGTTCTTGTCTTCGGCGCTGTCGGTCAGCCCGTCGCCCTCGCTGTCGGGCCACGGTGGCCGGTCTTGCTTCCTGGCTCGAAGTCGGCGACGAACTTCGTGCTGCAGCCGGGTTTACGGCAGGTGGTGCGGCCCATCCGACGCTGGGGTCCGAGATGCCGGGTCTGAGGCTGGGGAGTCCGAGGGGCAGGGGTCGTGGGTCTTGAAGTGCGCCGCCGGGGTAGGTGACCTGCGACTCCCCGAGGTCGCGGAGGCGGTCGCAGTCGGTGCTCGTGGTTGGCGCTGTTCTGGTCGGCGGGGTTGCAGCCGGTGACCACCAGGCGCGCCGCCGGCACCGGGGCCCGAGCCACCCGAGCTGCCGCCGCCGCCTGAGCCACCCGAGCCGCCGGTGCACTTGCCGGCCACGCAGCCTGCGTCTCCGAGCCGCAGCCGCAGTCGGCGTCGACGGTACAGGGAACCAACACGCTCCTGCGCTTGTCGGTTTTGCCAAAGCCCGCGAACAGGGAAGCGCGCTGATAAACGCTACGATGAGAAACGTAAGGGCGAACCAAAGCGGGGAATGAACTTCAGAACGGCGCCCTTTGTGGGGCGTACCATACAGCCTCGCGTGAATCAAGACGTGCGGGATCGAGCAGGCCGGGCCCCCCAACCCGGTGAGACTCCTGTAATCATCGGTGAACCCTGCGCCAATCAATTCTTCGCCTCTTCTGAGAACGGGAAGTGAGGTGAAACATCAGCGCGCCGGAAGTACTGGCCCTGTTGAGCACCTTCACCATCACCCACTCCCGGCCTGGGCCTTGTAGTGGCGCCACGAGCCGTCGGCCTTCGGCGGCGTGCACGAAGAGCGCTCCACACCGGGATGCAAGAGGTCGGTGCGCACGGCCTGCCAGAAGCCGCGCCAGGCCTCGACGGGCAGCAGGTACAGCACGTCGGCCAACGACGATCAGGCGTCGAAGCGGCGCCGGGCTGGGCGGCCGCCAGCGACCTGACCGTGCCCAATTTCGAACGACGCGCGTTGGCGAAGCGGCCCACTGGACGCCTGGGCCGCTGAGATTTGCGGGTCAAAATGGACGCTCACCACGGTGCGCGAGCTGCTGAGGGCGAGCAGCGCGCCGCTCGGCCAGCGGCAGCGTCTCGAACGCTTCGAGGGCGTTCATCATGCGAGACCGCGCACCCTTCGACTTCGCTCAGGGTGCGCGCCTTCTCACGCCTGGTGAAACCGCTTTGCTGGACCTGGCGTGCTCGAGGAGCAGCGCGGCGCGGGGTGGAAGCGCGCTTAAAGCCGAACCGCGCTTGGTAGTGCCTTCGAGGCGCTTCGGCGACGCGGCCCAGGCCCTGGGCACTTGAGGTAGCGGAAGGGGCCGCCTTCAGAAACGGCGGGAACCTGAGCCTGAAGATGGCGCCCACGTCGCTGTCAGCGCGGGCCGCGCAGCACGCCTTCTCGCAGGCAGAGCACCGCTTCGTTGATCATCTGCAGCGCGCAGCGCTCGGCGCGATCCCGTGACGGTCGAGGTGCTTATGACTTGCGCCGTGCGGCAGCGAGGCGTAGACCGGAGGTGTCGGGACCCCCTTTCTTCTTCTTGCCGTCGTAGGTGTAGAAGCCCCTTCTTCGCCTTGCGGCCGAGGCGGCTGTCTTCCACCTGCTGGTGCGGTGTGGTGTGGGGCGCTTTACGCGATCTCCGAACGCGGCCTCCATGATGGGACCGACCTTCTCGGCCACGTCGATGCCCACCCCGTCGAGCAGCAGCGTGATGGGCCCCACCGAAGTTCGCCGAAGTCGACCAGCGCCTTGTCGATCCCGGCGATGTCTCCGCCCTCGGCGAGCAGGTAGGCGGCCCTGTCTTTCATGCACGGGCGAGAATGCGCGGAGGTGGTAAGCCCACCCCTGTCAGTTCACCACGATCACCGCGTCTCTGCTCCTGGCGCCTGCCGACCCTGACCGAGGTGGCGTGTGACCCAGTCGGCGCTCTTCTTGGTGGGGATGATCTCGAGCAGCGGCAT
>JADJNS010000031.1 GCA_016714225.1 Archangiaceae bacterium | reverse complement strand
CGCGCTGGGCGAAGAAAGAGACGAACCAGTATTGGTTCGAAGACGGCGCGCTGGTCGACCTCTACCTCGCCGAGAACGGGTACTAGAGCATGTCGGTCTTCACCACCTTGAAAGAGCGCGTGGCGGTGCTCGCCCCCTCGAACCTGCGCAAGCTGGGCAGCGCGCGCCTGTCAGAGCTGGTGGCCAAAGACGCCGAGCGGGCCAAGACCAAGCTCGAAGACCTCACCCAGCGCTACCCCTCGGCGGGGCCGCGCGAGCTGGCGCAGCGCTTCATCGACGACAAGAAGACGATGGCTGCGATGGTGGGCGGGGTGAGCGGCATCTTCGGAGTGCTCTCGGTGCCGCCCGACCTGCTGGTGATGACCTGGCTGCAGCTGCAGCTGCTGGTCGAGATCGCCACGCTCTACAAGGTGAACCTGAAGACCGAGCGCGCCCGCGCCGAGCTGCTCGACGTGTTCGGCTACGCCAACGGCCTGGGGCCGCTGCAGCGGGCCAGCCCCAAGGTGCTCGCGAAGCTCGCCTCGATGGTGCTGGCGCGGGGCGGTCTCGAGGCGATTGGCAAGGCAGTTCCGCTGGTCGCCGCTCCCATCTCTGCCTACCTCAACAATCACCACATTCAGTCTGTGGGCGATCAGGCCGTTCGGCACTACGATGGCTTCGACAAGGCGGCCGAGAAGACCAAGAAGGCCTCCAGCGCGTGACCTGAAGAGGGGTTTGCTTGTGACCGACTTCGCTCCGCACATCGACCTGCTCACCGGCGCATTCAAGCGAGCCCACTTCGAGCGGCTGCTGACCCAGATGGTCAGCCACACCCGCAAGGGCGGCGGCGCGATGTCGCTCATCTACTTCGACCTCGACGAGTGCCAGGAGCTCAACGACTCGCACGGCAAAGACCGCGTCGACGCCGCCCTGGCGTGGATAGCGTCGATGATTTCGCAGACGCTCGACGGCTTGGGGCCCATCGGACGCGTGGGTGGTGACGAGTTCGCGGTGGCGCTGAAGGTGCCGGTCGAGCACGCGATGCGGCTGGCCCAGCGGCTGCGCCAGGCGGTGTCTCGCGAGCTGCACAGCTCGGCCTTCGGAGACTTTCGCATCACCGTCTCGGCGGGCGTGGTCGCGCTGCGGCCCAAAGAGCTGCCCGGCAACCTGCTCGACGCCGGCGAAGAGGCGTGCACCCGCGCCAAGCAGCAGGGCCGCGACGCCGTGGCGATGCGCTGAGCTGAGATGAGAGGGCGCCTTGAAGGCGCCTGAAAACGGCTAGGCTCTGGGCGTGCCGCGAACGCCGCTCCCCCCTTCCGACGACGATGACTTCGGTGATCAGCCGACCAGTCACGTGAAGACCCCCAACGCCCCGGCCGCCAGCCAGGGCCCGGTGCCGATGCGCGCCGCGCAGGTGACGCAGCCGCTGCCGGCCCGGCGCCAGGGCACCAGCGCCTCGAACCCGATTCCGCAGGGCTTCGGCCCGCTGCCGCCTCCGCCGCCGCCGCGCCACGTCGAGAGCCCGCCCACGCACACCGCCGCGCCGACCCCGCCGGTGCCGCCGCCGCAAGGTGCGCGGCCCAGCGTGCCGCCGCCGCACGGCGCGCGGCCCAGCGTGCCCCACCAGAGCACCGGCAGCCACCGCGCCGCGGCGGCTGGCGGCAAGCCGGCGCCGCCTCGCTTCTTTCCCCCGCAGCCCCGCGCGCTGCACGAGACCGGGTTGTCGCAGTCGATGGTCGAAGAGCTCATCTTGAAGGCGCTGTTCTTCGCCGGCGAGCTGCGCGGCGGAGACATCGCCAACCGCATCAAGCTGCCCAGCATCATCGTCGACGAGGTCATCGAGAACCTGCGCAAGCAGAAGTACATCGACCTGAAGGGAGGCGGCGGGCTGGGGGTGGGCAAGTCGACGATGGTGTTTCAGCTCACCACCTACGCCACCGACCTGATTCGCCAGGTGCTCGAGCGCAACCGCTACAACGGGCCCGCGCCGGTGCGCATGGAAGACTGGTTCGAGGCGGTGCAGGCGCAGACCGCGCGCGGAGGCCGCATCACCCGCGCCAAGATGGAGGGCCAGTTTGGCGACCTCATCGTGAAGGACTACATCTTCGACGGCCTGGGGCCGGCGATGAACTCGGGGCGCGCGGTGTTCTTCTACGGCGCTCCGGGCAACGGCAAGACCGCCATCTGCCAGAGCCTGATTCGTTGCTACGACGGCGACATCTACGTGCCGCACGCGGTGCTGGTCGACGACTTCATCATTCGCATGTACGACGAGACGGTGCACGAGCCGCGGCCGGAAGAGAGCGGCTCGGCGCACGACGCGCGCTGGGTGCGGGTGAAGCGGCCGCTGGTGGTGGTGGGCGGCGAGCTCACCCTGCAGACCCTCGACCTCATCTGGACGCCCGAGGTTCGCTACTACGAGGCGCCGTTTCAGCTCAAAGCCATGAACGGCATGTTGCTGATCGACGACTTCGGCCGGCAGAAGGTGTCGCCCAAAGACCTGCTCAACCGGTGGATTGTACCGCTCGAGAACGACGTCGACTACCTGACCATGCACACGGGCAAGAAGCTGAAAGTGCCCTTCGACTGCTTCGTGGCGTTCTCGACGAACCTGGACCCCGCCGCGCTGGTCGACGACGCGTTCCTGCGCCGCGTTCGGTACAAGCTCGAGGTGCAGGCGCCCGACGAAGACCAGTTCCACGCCATCTGGGACGTGGTCTGCCGAAAGCGCAACGTCGCCTACGACGCCGACCTGGTGCAGTACCTCATCGACACGCACTACCGCGACGCCAACCGGCCGTTCGCCGGCTGCCAGCCGCGCGACCTGCTCGAGCAGGTCATCGACATCGCCCACTACCGCGGCGAGCAGCCCCGGCTCTCGCGCCAGCTGCTCGACCAGGCGGTGCGAAACTACTTCGTGAAGTTCGACTGAAGCTCGACGCCGTCGTTGACCTGGCCCAGGTACGAGGCCGCGACGTCGGTGCCGTAGCGGAACAGCAGCGTGGGCCCGAACGGCCGGCGCCAGCCGTCGAGGGTGACCTTCACCACCTGGCACACGCGGGGCCCGCACTGCGCCAGCCCCTGCCCTTCGGCGACCATCGGGTAGACCGCGCCGTCAGCGGAGTCGACGTCGAGCACGCTGAAGCGGAGCGCCTTGCCTTTGGACCACGGCACCCCGGCCAGCCGCGCGTCGAGGGTCTCGGCGTCCCACAGCTCGGGGGCCTCGACCTTCATCGCCTGCTCTCTGCCGCGCGGGGTGAAGTCGGCGCCGCCCGCGCGGTACACGATGCGCGCGGTCTTGCCCCCCGAGCGCTTCACGGTCGAGAGCGGCGTGCCGTCGCGCTGCGCCACGTGCACCACGCTCCACCGGGTGTGGGTGCCCTCGATGACCACCCGGCCTTCTTCGCGGCTCACGCTCCACGACAGGCGGGTGCCGTCGGCGCCCTCGAGCAGCTGCGGCGAGGTCCACGGAAAGGCTTCGGGCGCAGCGGCGAGCACGACCATCAACACGCTTGAGAATCACCAGCGCGCCCCCTTCACCAAGTTGGGGGTCGAGACGGTGAGCGCGAGGCCCACGAAGGGAACCGGGCCCGCCGTGTAGCGGTCGTGGGTGTACCACTCGACCAGCAGACACGCGGCGAGGTCGCGCACGCCGCGCCATTCGGGCACGTGCACCATCGCCATGCCGCCCACGCGGTGGGTGCGGTAGTCGGTGCTCACCGCGTAGGCGAGGTCTGACACCACGCCGGCCAGCACGCGCGGCGAGCCCGCCCGAAACTCGTAGAGCACCGACGCGTTGTTGGTGAGCACGGTGTCCTGCTTCTGCTGCGGCAGGTTGAACATCTCGTTGACCCAGTGGTCGGCACCCGGGCCCGCCGCCCAGGCGTCGCGAAACCACCAGCGCTCGGCGGTGAAGTTGTCGGCGATGAAGAAGTTGCCCAGGTGCAGCTGGGTGAGCGCCTCGACCCATGCGCGGTGGCCGTAGTCGGCGCGCGCCTGGCTTCGCGAGTCGAGGGGAAACGCGCAGCGCAAGTCATCGCGGCGCAGGCGCTGCACGCCCTGGCAGTCGCTCACCGTGCGCAGGGTGTTGAACGCGCCGAAGTAGCCGATGAGCTCGTAGGCCGCGGTGAGGCGAAAGAACGAGGTGGGCGCCACCTCGGCGTAGAGCCCGCTCTGGCTGAAGATGGGGGTGGCCTGCTCGATGAGGCCCACGCCCCAGTAGTTGTCGTGAAAGGCCTCGTGCGCCGAGTCGTAGAGCGCGCGGCGGTAGCGCAGGCGCAGGTCGAGAATGCCGCCGGTGCGCTGCACCGTGCCGACCAGCGTCGCTTCGAGGAACAGGTTCGAGGGCTGCGGCGCGTCTCCGGCGTCGGGCCGCTGCGCGGCGACCTCGGGCCGGGGAGCCGGTGCGCCGAGGTCGGCGATGGCGCCCACGCCCAGAGGGCCCGGGGTGGGCCCGGCGAGCAAGACGGCGAAGGCGAGCGCGAGCAGCGACATGCTGGCCGCGCACTGAGCAACGGCCACGCCACGTCGGCTTCTGCAGGGTTGGAGCTTCAGAGTGTGCAGCGCGCGGCACACTCTGCACACTCAGGAGCCGCCCAGCTCCTGCGCAGTCTTGCGAACCTGCTCGAGCACCGGGCCGGCGGCCTTGAGCGCCTCGTAGTTGCCCTCGCGCAGCCCGTTGTAGGCGCGGCCCAGCGCGTCGAGCGCCTGCTCGTAGGCCGACTGCAGCCGCTCGCCCTTGTTGCGGTCGTCGCTGCCGGGCTGCAGGCGCTGCACCTCGGCGGCCACCAGGTTGCGCACCGCGTTCAGCTCTTCGAGGTACGTGTAGAGCGCCAGCCCGCGCGCGTGCAGCAGGTGGCCCACCAAGTGGGCGTCGGCCTGCTCGAGCTCGGCGTCGCTCAGCTGCTCGGCGGCCACCCGGGTGAGCAGCGTGATGGCCGCCTGCAGCGGCTCGGCGACGCGCGAGAGCGTGCTCTCGGGCACTGAGGCGAAGAGCTGGCGCAGGCCCTCGAGCCACTCGAGCTGCTGCGCGTGGGTGTCGCCAGGCGGGCCCTTGATGAGCTCCGCCAGCACGGGGTCCATCAGGTCACCAGTAGGCCCACGGGTACATGGTGGGGAACCCCATGCCGTAGAAGCCCCAGGCAGGCAGCATCGGGCCGTAGCTGTAGTTGTACGGGTTCACCGCTGCCGCGCCGGCGCGCACCGTGCCCTGCACCATGTCGTAGGCGCCGCCCACCTGCGGAATCAGCATGCCCACGCCGTGGGCCAGCGCGTCGGCCGCGCTCTTCATCACCGAGTGGTTGGGGTCGCCCTTCACCGCCCGGCCGATGCGGCGCAGGTCGTTGACGAAGTCGACGCCGTTGGCGACGTTGCCCACGCCGGGAATCATCTTCACCGCGCCCAGGCCGATGCGGCCCAGGCCGCGGAAGCCGTCGTTCGACGAGCCGAACGGGTGGGTGTTGAACGCGTAGTTCGGATACTGCGAGTAGTTGGGGTACTGCTGGTACCCGTACGGGCTGCCCATCGCGTACGGGTTGCCCATCGCGTACGGGCTGCCCATCGCGTACGGGTTGCCCATCGCGTACGGGTTGCCCATCGCGTACGGGTCGGGCGGCACGAAGGTGTTGGCGTAGCCCGCGGTGTTCATCTGCCACGGCGGCAGCTGCTGCTGCGGCCCCGGGTACAGCGGCCACTGCTGCTGCTGCGGCCCCACGTTGGGCCCCGCGCGGGTGGCCGGGTCGGGAGGCCCCCAGCTCGGGCCGGCGCGGGTGGCGGGGTCGGGCGCGCCCCACTGCTGGCGCCGCGCGTTGCGGTTGGCCGACCACGTGCCGACCTTCGAGGCCAGCTTGTCGGTGGCGGCGTCGGTGAAGCGCACCGCGCCCTGAATCACGTCGTAGGTGCCGCCCAGACCGGGGACGAGCGCGCCCAGGCCGTGGAACAGCAGGTCGGCGCCGTGCTTCACCTTCTGACCGAAGGTGCCGGTGCTGAACACCCGCTTGGTGTTCTTCACGTCGCGCACGAAGTCGACGCCGTTGGCGAGGTTGCCGACGATGGGCACGAACTTCAGCGCGCCCACCGCGGTGCGGGTCGCGCTGGCGGCCATGCGCTGGCCGTCGGTCTGCGGCTCGGAGAAGGGGTAGACGCTGCGGGGCTGCTGCCCGCTCTGCGCCATCGCCGCGGCGTACGGCTGCGAGCGGTCGCCGATGGCGGGGCCCTGAGGGGGCGGTGCCGAGCCGTAGCCGGTGCTCTGACCCGGAGGCGGCCACTGCGGCAACGAAGACGGAGGAGGCGGCGGCGCAGCGGCAGCGGGCGCAGCGGCGGGACGGCTCGTCCCCGTCTTCACCGGGCGCTCTCTCGTAGGCGTGGTCCGTTTCGGCATGGCTACATGAACCTACACTGCGGCCTGCCCATTGAGAAATCGAGAGGGTCGCCGGAGGCGCAAAGGTGACGCCCTACTCGAGGCCGTGCTCGGCGAGCTTGTTGTAGAGGGTGCGCCGGCTGATGCCCAAGATGCGCGCCGCCTGGGTGCGGTTGTCGTTCGACTTCTTGAGCGCCTCGAGCAGGGCCTCGCGCTCGACCTGGGCGCGGCGCTCGTCGAGCCCGCCGCTCGAGGGCGCGGCGATGTTGCCGCCCAGCAGCGTGGCCTCGCGCTTGAGCTCGCGCTCGACGTCGGCCGCGCTCACCTCGTCATCGCTGCCCGAGAGCACCGCCAGCCGCTCGATGAAGTTGCGCAGCTGCCGCACGTTGCCGGGCCAGCTCTGCCCCGCCACCAGCGCGAGCGCGTCGGGGTGAAAGCGCAGCTTGGGGCGCGCGTTCTCGGGCCCCAGCTTCTGCATCAGCCGGGTGGCGAGCAGCGCGATGTCTCCACCGCGGCTGCGCAGGGGAGGCAGGGTGATGGGCACCACGTTGAGCCGGTAGAAGAGGTCTTCGCGAAACTCGCCGCGCTTCACCATCTCTTCGAGCGGGCGGTGGGTGGCGGCCACGAAGCGCACGTCGATTTTCACCGTCTGGTTGCCGCCCAGCCGCACCAGCTCGCGCTCTTGAATGAGGCGCAGCAGCTTCACCTGGGTGGCGGGAGTGACGTCGCCGATTTCGTCGAGGAACAGCGTGCCGCCGTCGGCCAGCTCGACGCGGCCGAGCTTGCGGTTCACCGCGCCGGTGAAGGCGCCCTTCTCGTAGCCGAACAGCTCGCTCTCGAGCAGGGTGTCGGGAAACGCGCCGCAGTTGATGGTGACGAAGGGCTTGTCCTTGCGCTTGCTCGACTGGTGCAGCTGGCGGGCGGCGAGCTCTTTGCCGGTGCCGCTCTCTCCGCGCAGCAGCACGGTGGCGGTGCCGGTCGCGGCCTTCGAGATGAGCTCGCGCACCTCGACCATCGCCTGCGACTCGCCCCACAGCTCGCCTTCGGAGCCCGCGGCGGCCGAGGCGGGCGCGGCCGCCTGGTGCTTCGCCTTCGCCAGCGCCTTGCTGATGGTGAACAACAGCTCGTCTTTGTCGAACGGCTTGAGCACGAAGTCGGCGGCGCCCTTCTTGATGGCCTCGACCGCCAGCGGCACGCTGCCGTGAGCGGTGATGAGAATCACCGGCAGGTCGGGCCAGCGCGCGGTCACCTGCTCGAGCAGCTGCATGCCGTCGACCCCGGGCATGCGCAGGTCGGTGACCACCACGTCGACCAGCGTCTTGCCGAGCTTCTCGAGCGCCTCGGCGCCGTGGCCCGCCTCGGTGACCGCGATGTTCCCCTGCGTGAGCAGCGCCGCCAGCACCTTCCGCACCGCGACGTCGTCATCGACGAGAAGCACGCTCCCCGGCCGGTTCATGGGCGCCAGAGGTAGCACAGAATCGGCGCAGCGCAGCCCGCCCCGACGGGTCTCGTTCGTCACCCGAGACCGGGGCGAACGCCCCCGTCAGAATCAGAGACCGACGGCTTTTCGGGCACGGGCGCGGGCACGCCTGACGTGAACGTCCGACGAGCGACGTGGCCGTCAGACGGTGAGGCGTGCCTGGCTGTCGACGTATCGCCCGCTTCAGCGGTCGTCGGCGTCGTGCGTGCGGGTGAACCAGTCGTCGCGCTCGGGGCGCGAGGGCGGCAGCCCTTGCAGCACCTGGTCGCGGTCGACGACCTCGAGGCCGACGCGCTGCGAGCCGGCCCACGACATCGAGACGTCGAACCGCTCGAGCTCAGGAGACTCGGACATGGCCTCGATGAGCTCTTCGGAGTCGGACGTCACGAGCACCTCGGGCGGGCCCATGCCAGCGCCGACCTGCTGGCGAAGCAGCCGCAGCACCAGGGCGGTGCCCTCTTCGGGAGAGGCGATGGGCTGCGGCGACGGCGCGTCGTCGAACGCGAAGGCGTCTTCGACGTAGAGCAGCGCGCCCGCGCTGGCCGGGGGTGGCGCGCTGACTTCGGCCACCTGCGCCGCGGGTCGCAGGCGCGGGGCAGTCACTTCGGTTCGACGCGGGGTACGAGGGAGCATGCCCGGTTCTCCGGCTGCCGCAGGGCCCGTTGCGCCGCTCGCCGGTCGCGTCGGTTGACGCTTTTGCCATTGGAAGGTGCGCGGGCCGGGGAATCGCGCTGGCGCGGGGGGCGCGTACACTCGGCCGCCGCCGCGCATGGAGCTCCCCCTCGCAGACATCGTGCTGTCGATGCTGGGGAGCGCCGCGTTTCTCGCGGTGGCGGTGCTGGCGTGGCTGCGCGGGCGAGAGAAGAACGTGGCGTGGCCGTTCTCGCTGCTGTGCCTCGACCTGTTCGCCTACAACCTGCTGCAGGCCATCACCGACCTCACCAACCAGCCGGCGTGGGGGTGCCTGAACGCGGCCGCCGCGAGCTTCGCGACCCCGTTCTTCTACCACCTGGTGACCGCGTTCGTGGGCAAGCGCCGCGCGCTGGGGCCCGCGCTGCTCGCCGTGTACCTCTACTTCGGCGCGCTGGCGGCGCTGTGCCTGCAGCCCTTCTTCATCGAGGGAAACCAGTTTCCCGGCTCGAGCGGGTGGGCCATCGCCGTGCTGTGCGGAGAGGTTCCCATCGTGGCGCACTGCACCTGGCTGTTGGTGCGCAACCTGGTGGGCACCTCGAGCGCCGAGCGCGCGCGCACCCGGCTGGTGCTGGCGTCGGCGGTGATCGGCGGCCTGGCGAGCATCTCGGACCTGGTCTCCATCGCCGGCGCGAGCTGGACGTCGCGAATCGGCGTGTGGGGCCTGTTGCTCAGCGCGCTGGTGTTGGGGGCCGCGGCGCTGCGGGTGCTCGAGGGCGTCTCGGTGCTCACCTGGGTCAGCTCGACCGCCATCGCGCTCACCGTGGTGCTCGCCGAGGTGGCGGTCTTTCGCGGCTTCGGCCACCACATCGCGCTCGCCGGAGTGGCCACCGTCATCATCGGCCTGGCGGCGGGCTTCAGCCTGCGGCTGGTGGTGGCCGACTGGGCGAAAGACCGCGAGCGCACCCTCGCCCACGCCTCGCTCGGCGCGCTGGCGGCGCAGATGGCTCACGACATTCGCAACCCGCTGGCCTCGATTCGCGGGGCCACCCAGTTCCTCGCCGGCGAGCGCGCGGCAGGCCGCTCGGTCGACGGCCAGGGCGAGTTCTTCGAGCTCCTGGTGCAGCAGTGCGACCGGCTCACCCACCTGGTCGACCAGTACCAGCGCATCGGGCGCGCCGAGCCGCTCTTGAGCGCCGCGAGCGTGAACGACGCGGCCCGCGAGGCGATGAAGTTTCTGGGCCCCGGCGCGGTCGACGCGCAGCTGGCCGAGAAGCTGCCTCAGGTGACCGCCGACGCGGACCTCATCGTCATCGCCCTCGAGAACGTGCTGCGCAACGCGCACGAGGCGTCGGCCGGCAAGCCGCTGCACCTGAGCACCGGGGTGGTGACGCGCGACGAGAAGTGGGTGTTCGTGGCGGTGCGCGACGAAGGCCCGGGTATGGACCCGCGCACTCGCGAGCGCGTGCTCGAGGGCTTCTTCACCACCAAGGCCCACGGCTCGGGGCTGGGGCTGGCGTTCGTGCGGCGGGTGGTCGAGGCGCACAAGGGCCGGCTGCTCATCGACTCGCGCGAGGGTGAGGGCACCACCGTGCGCATCGAGCTACGGTCGGCGGCATGAGCCGCGCGCTTACTTCGGAGCTTCCTCGCCGCCCTCGGGCACCACCGGGTCGGTCGTCGAAGGCGTCTTCTCGGTCCCGGTGAACTCCCACTTCCAGGTCTTCTTCTCGCCGGCCTTGAGCGTCACCTCGTCGGTGGTGGCGTCACCTTTGAGCTCGCAGCGAATGGTGTGCTTGCCCGCGGGCAGCTTGATGGAGATGGGCTTGGCGCCGGTGCCGACCTTCTTGCCGTCGACCTTCACCACCGAAGCCTCGGGCTTCACTTCGATGGTCAGGGTGGCGGGGCCGCCGGCAGCGAGGAACGCGGTCAGGACGAGGGTCAGCATGGGGGCGAAGCTACACCCGCCGCCGCGCGCGCCCCAATTTCGTTACGGGTGCTAAACATCGGAGCTGGCCATGGCCTCTCTCTCGAGCGCGGTGCTGGTGGTCGACGACGAGCCGAGCGTGCTTCAGCTGCTCGAGGTGCTGCTCAAGCGGCAGTCGCTTCAGGTGCAGACCGCGGTGAACGGCAGCGACGCGATTCGGCTGATGCTCGACAACAGCTACGGCTGCCTGATGGTCGACAAGAACCTGCCCGACAAGAGCGGGCTCGACGTCATCGCCGAGGCGCGGCGGCTGCACCCGTACTGCGCGTGCATCGTGATGACCGCGTTTCCCTCGTACGACTCGATTCTCGCCGCGATGCGCATGGGCGCGGTCGACTACCTCGAGAAGCCGTTTCACGACCTGCCGCTGGTGGCGCAGAAGGTGGCGCGGGCGGTCGAGCAGCAGCAGATCGTCTTCGAGCGCGACACCTTCGCGAAGCTCCTGCGCGAGATGCGCGGCGAGCTGAAGAAGCGAGACCTGCTGCTCAAGCGCCAGCAGAGCGATTTGGAAGTGCTGCAGGAGCTCATCGACGACAAGGTGAAAGAGCGCACCTCGAAGCTCGAGGCGCAGCTCAAGCAGCTCGAAGAAGAGCTGCGCGCCGTGAAGACTCCGCTGGCGACGTGAACCGCGCGGGGTGAACCTCGACGGCGCGCTTCTCTGACGTAGACTTGAGCGCATGCGCCATTTCGTTCTGCTGCTCACCCTGAGCGCGATGGTGGCCCGCGCCGCTGAAGGCGACGTGCCTCCGCCTCCCCCGCCTCCCCCGCCTCCGTCGAGCGAGCCGGTCGCCGACCAGCCGCCGCCGCCTCCTTCTTCAACCTCGCCCGAAGAGGCCGCCAGGCCCCGCACCAACTGGGCGAAGCCGGCCGCCTTCATCGGCTTCGGGGTCGGCGGCGCGGTGCTGCTGCTGGGGTTGGTCGGCTACGTGCTGGGCAACGACAACCACGACGACTACTACAGCAACGACTTCACCGCCGGCCGCGGCGCGATGCTGCTCGCGGCCGGGCTCACCGCCGCGGGCGGGCCCATCGTCTACGCCGGCGGCCGGTCGGCGAGGTGGACCAAGAGCATCTCGGGGAGCACCGCCCTGCGCATCGTGGGGTGGATCAGCTATGGCGTCGCCCTGCTCGCCCAGCTCACCAGCCTCTGGGTCACCGACCTGCGCGGCTGGGGTGGGCTGCTCGGCGCGGGCTCGATGACCTGCTTCGGCATCGACGCGCTCCTCTCGGCCGGCGAGGCCGCCGACGTCGCCGAGGTCTCCGACGCCGACGACGGCTTCCGCTTCGGGCCCACCGTCTCACTCTTGCGCGCGCTGCCCGGCCACTCAGGCGGCGGCGCTGTGGTCGGTCTGCGCGGCGCCTTCTGAGGTCAGCTTCGGCTCGACCAGCTCGAGCTCGCGCCACTTGCCGCTTCTGAAGCGCAGCCACAGCACCGCGGCCAGCAGCGCCAGGTAGCCGACCACCCACAGCACCGCGTGCACGTCGGTGCCGCCCAGCATGCGCACCGTCACCCAGCTGCCGGGGAAGAACACGCCCCACGCCAGCACCAGGCGCGCCTTCAGGGTGAACGCGGTGTCACCGGCCGCGCGCAGCGCCTCGGCCACCGTGTTGCACGTGGCGTCGAACAGCTGCCACGCGGCCGAGAGCATCAGCATGCGCGCGCCCACGTCGACGAGCGCCGCGGCGTCGTGCGCTTCGCCCTGCGCGAACGGCTTCATCAGCAGCCGGGGTATGAGCAGGTACGAGACGCCCACCGCGCCCTGCCACAAGAGCGTCCACCGCAGGGTGAGGCGCACGATGCGCGGCACCGCGTCTTTGTCGTTCGCGCCGATGCTCTGGCCCACCAGAATCGCGCCGGCGCTGGCCAGGCCGAACGCCGGCATGAACGACACCGAGTTGATTTGAAACACCGACATCAGGCCGGCGAGCGCCACCGTGCCCAGGCCGGCCACCACCACGTTGATGAAGATGTTGAAGGCGAGGAACTCGAAGAACCAGTTGAAGCCCGACGGCATGCCGAAGCGGAGCATGCGCTTGAGCTCTTTCCACTCGATGCGCGGCAGCTTGGGGTCTTCGCGCCAGAACACCCAGAACAGCCAGAGAAACGCGACCCACGTGGCGAGGGTCGAGGCGAGCGCGCTGCCGGTGACGCCCATCGCCGGTATCGGGCCCAGGCCCTTGATGAGCGCGATGTTGAGCACCACGTTCAGCACCATCGCCAGCAGCGACGCGAACATCGGCAGCCGCGTGTTGCCCACGCCGCCGTAGTAGTTGGCCAGCGCCTCGATGCCCATCGCCGCGCCGCCGCACATCAGCCGCACCTGCAGGTAGACGGTCATCAGCTGCCGCACGTCGGGCTCGTACGAGAGCTCGCCCAACAACAGCGGCACCACCGTCGCGGCCACCCCCATGCACAGCACCTGCGTGGCGAGCGCGATGACCAGCCCGTAGAAGCCGTAGCGGCGCGCGCCGGCGAGGTCTCGCTGGCCGTAGAGCTGCGAGGCGAAGCTCGACACGATGAACATCACGCCCATCGGGAACATCAAGAGCGCGAAGGTGTTGAACGCGCCCGCCGAGGTGGCCGCCACCGCGGCCGAGCCCAGGTCGGCGACCAGCACCGCGTCAGAGACGCCGATGACGGTCTGGGTCGACCGCGAGACGATGATGGGCCACGCCAGGGTGAACAGCGAGCCGACCGACACCGGCAGACGCTCGGGCGAAGCGGGGGCGTCAGCGGCGCTCAAAGGTGGTCAGAACGTAGCGCAGCCGCGCCCGCTCGGCCTTTCGTTCGACCTCGAAGCGCGCGCCCAGGTCGGCGTTGCTCACCGTGACCAGAAAGGCGCGGGGCACCTCGCCCGCTCCGCCGTCGGGCCGGCGGCGCTGCCAGCCGGTGGGGAGGTCGGCCTTCCACCCGGCGTTGAGCGCGCCGTCGACCAGCTGCCACACCAGAAAGTCGGCGCGCGCTTCGTCTTTCGCCACCCACACCAGCTCGAGCTCGAACTCTTCGTAGGTCTTGGGCGCGGCGACCTTGGGAAACCAGTGGGCCATCGACTCGCTGGTCAACGCCGCGGGCGCCGCGGTGATGCGGCCCAGCTCGTCGGGCGAGAGGCCCAGGCGCAGCTCTTGAACCAGGGTGCCGCCGTCGAAGTGGTGCTCCATCGCGAAGGGCTTGCGGGTGGGCGGCAGCCCGATGAAGCCGTTCTGCGCGGCGGCGGCGTTGCCCACCACCAGGTCTTTCTCGGTGGCGGGAGACAGCGTGCGCGTCAGCTGCGCGCGGCCCGCGGCGAGCACCGCGCCCCGGTACTCGGGGAACAGGGTGGTGATGGCGCTGCGCAGGTCGGTGCCGCGGTCGATGGGCGTGCCCGCGTCGGGCACCCCCGCCGGCGCCTTGCAGGCGGCCGCGCACAGCAGCAACGAGGTCAGGGCGAGTCTCGGCATCGACCGCGCGACACTACAGGATAACGTGGCCCGGTCATGCCGTGTCCGCACTCGCCAGGAGACGGGCCGTGCTCGCTCTGCGACGCCGCCGACCCCCAGGTCGCCACCTTCTTGAGCGACCCCAAAGCCAAGGCGCCGGTCGACGCCGACGGCCTCGACTGGGGCACCCACGTCGACCGCTACATCGTGCAAGACCTGCTCGGCCGCGGCGGCATGGGGCTGGTGTACGTGGCGACCGACCCCGACCTGGGCCGCCAGGTGGCCATCAAGCTGCTGCGCGGCAGCGCGGCACCGGGCGACGCCGCGAGCCTGGGCCAGGCGCGCATGCTGCGCGAGGCGCAGGCGATGGCCCAGCTCAGCCACCCCAACGTGATGCCGATCTACGACGTCGGCAAGTACGAGCGCTCGGTGTTCATCGCCATGGAGCTGGTGCGCGGGCTCACCCTCGACAAGTGGGTGCGCGCGCAGCAGCACGCGTGGCGCGAGGTGCTGCAGATGTTCCTGCAGGCCGGCCGCGGGCTCGAGGCCGCGCACGCCGCCGGGCTGGTGCACCGCGACTTCAAGCCCGCCAACGTGCTGATCGGCGAAGACGGCCGCCCGCGCGTCACCGACTTCGGCATCGCGCGCTCGGTGCGCGCGTCGGCCGCCGCAGCGAACGAGGTCGAGCCCGACACCGCGCGGCGTGACGGCCCCATCTCGTCAGGCTCGCTCGACACCCCGCTCACCCGCGCCGGCTCGCTGATGGGCAGCCCGGGCTACATGGCGCCCGAGCAGTACGCCGGGCTCGAGACCTCGCCCGCGACCGACCAGTTCTCGTTCTGCGTGGCGCTGTACGAGGGGCTGTACGGCGCCCGGCCGTTCGGCGGCACCACCTTCGCCGAGCTGGCGCACTCGACCACCCTGGCCCGCGTGCCTGCGGCGCCCAAGGGCTCGAGCGTGCCGGTGTGGCTGCACCGCGTGCTCGAGCGCGGGCTCTCAGCCGACCCGCTCGAGCGCTACCCGTCGATGACCGCGCTGCTCGAAGCGCTCGCGCATGACCCGGCGCAGAAGCTGAAGAACCGGCTCGCGGCCGGCGCGGTGGCGGGGGTGGTGGTCGCCCTGGGAGCGCTGGCGGTGGGCCTCACTCTGCAGCAGCGCCAGGCGTGCCGCGGCGCCGACCGGCTGCTCGACGGCGTGTGGGACGAGGCGGCCCGCGCGAGGGGGAAGGCGGCGTTCGAGGCGACCGGCAAGTCGTACGCGCCGCTGGCGTGGGAGCACGCCGCCACCGAGATGGACGCGTACGGCGCCGCGTGGGTGAAGGCGCGCACCGAGGCGTGCGAGGCCACCCGCACCCGCGGAGAGCAGAGCGAGGCGGTGATGGCGCGGCGCTTCGACTGCCTCGACCGGCGGCGCGCCGAGCTCGCCGCGCTGGCCCAGGCGTACGCCACCGCCGATGTCGAGACCGTCGACCGCGCGTACGGAGCGGCCAGCCGGCTGTCGGACATCGAGGGCTGCGCGCACCTGCGCGAGGGCCGCAAGCAGGCGCCCCCCGAGGCGCGTGCGGCGTTGGAGCAGTTCGGGCGCGCGCTCGCTGAAGGCCGGGCGCTGGCCTCGGCCGGCCGCTTCGACGTGGCGCGCGGGCATCTCGACGAGGCGCTGCAGGTGACGCGCGCGCTGGCGCTGCCCGCCCAGCGCGCCGAGGTCGAGCTTGCGCTCGGAGAGCTGGAGCTCGACGCCCGCCGCTTTCCCGCCTCGAACGAGGCGCTGCAGCGCGCGGTGCAGTTCGCCGAGGCCGCCGCCGATGACGAGACCTCGGCCGCGGCGCTCACCGCGATGGTGTCGTTGGTGGGCTGGCGGCTCGAGCGCCCCGAAGAAGGCCGGTCGCTGGCGTCGATTGCGCAGGGGAAGCTCGAGCGGCTGGGCGGTGACGCGCGGGTGGCCGCCGAGCTCGCCGAAGGGCTGGGAGACACCGAGTGGCAGGCGGCGCGGCGAGACGTGGCGCTGCAGCACTACCGCGACGCGCTGAAGAAGCGCACCGCGCTCGAGGGCGCCGACGGGTTGGACGTGGCGCGGCTGCACTCGTCGATCGGCTGGGTGCTCACCGAGCAGGGCGCACTGAGCGAGGCGCGCACCGAGCTGATGGCGTCGAAGGCGACGCGCGAGAAGCTGCTCGGCCCCGAGCACCCCACGCTGATTGCGTCGTGGAACGAGCTGGGCACCCTGGCGATGTCGATGGACGACGGCGCCGAGGCGATTCGGTGCTTCGAGCGGTCGATGGTGCTCTCGCGCGCTGCGCTGGGCGGTGACTCGCTGTCGACCACGCGCATGGCGATGAACCTGGCGAGCGCGCTGGCGCGCTTCGGGCGCGCCGCCGAGACCGACGACATCGTCACGCACACCCGCGAGGTGCTCGAGCTGCACCCCGAGGCGCCCGTGTCGCACCGGGTGCAGTACGCGCAGGTGCGCGTTCAGGTGGCGCTGGCCGAGGGCCGGTGGGTCGACGCCGAGAAGGTGGCGCGCGAGGCGCTGCCCCTCAGCGAGGCGGCGCTGGGGCACGAGCACCCCTCGACGCAGCTGTTTGCCATGCTGCTGGGGCGCGCGCTGGCCGGGCAGCAGCGCTGGGCCGCGGCGCTCGAGCAGTTCGACCGGTACCTCGAGATTGCCGAGCACCTCAAGTCGACGCGCGACCCCGACTGCGCCTGGGAGCTGGCCGAGAGCGCGGTGCCGCTGCAGAAGCTGGGGCGCGGCGCCGAGGCGGTCGAGCGGCTCGAGCGCGCGCTGGCCACCTTTCCTGCTCCGGAAGACGGCGGCAACCGGCGTCGGGCGGCGCGGGTTCGGCTGATGCTGGCCGAGGCGCTGCCCCTGGGTGACAAGGCGCGCGCCCGGACCCTGGCGGGCGAGGCGCGCGCGGTGCTCGAGGCCGAAGGCGCGGCGGGCGACGCGCGAAGGGCCGAGGCGTTTCTCGAGCGCACGAAATGAGCGACGCGTTCGACGAGAACCGGCCCGAGGCGGTGGCCCTCGACGCCGGCGTGGCGAAGAAGCTGCCGCTGCACGCGTTCGCGCTGCTCGAGTCGGGTGATGCGTTCGAGGTGGTGGCGGGGGCGCCGCCCACAGACGGGCGGGCGAAGGCCGCGGCGTACTTCGACGCCAAGGTGAAGGTGCTGGCGCACGGGGCAGCGGCCGAGCTGGTGAGGGCGGTGCGGGAAGAGTGCGTCGGGCAGCTGCTGGGCAACCCCCAGCTGCTGGCGCGGTTGGGGGCGGCGCGGCCCATCGAGGTCGACCTGGTACCGGCGGGCAAGAAGATGTCTTCGTACGGGTACCCCAAGGGCGCCTCGGCGCGCGCGTCGGGGCTGTTCTGGGACCACCCGTCGTGGCCGGCGGCGCGCATCGCGTTTCTGCAGACGGCGCTGGCGAGCGAGCGCGCGCTGGTGATTCACGAGATGGCGCACGCGATTCAGCGGTTGGCGTTCACCGAAGACGAACAGAAGCTCATCTACCGGCTGATGCTGCCCACCTACCGGCACCGCTCGTGGGTCGACGAGGTCTTCGCCATCTACAGCGAGCGCGAGTTCTTGCCATCGTTCACCGAGCGCGAGGGGCACGCGCCGGGGGTGTACGGCATGGCGCGCCAGCGGTGGGACGAGCGCCACGTCTTCACCCGCTTCGTGCGCAAGCTGTATCACCCGCATCGGCCGCTGGCCGGCAGCACCGCGCCGATACCGCGCGGGCTGCTCGGGTGAGGTCGCCGCTCAGCGCAGGTCGGTCATCGGCCCGTCGCCCCAGGCCGCCGGCCCACTCATGGCCAGCGCCGCCGCGAAGGGGAGCCCCGCACTCGGCTCGAGCGCGCCAGGCTCGAGCACGGCTCCCCCGTTCGCGGTCGTCAAGCCCGGGCAGTAGAGGTCGAGAACCGATCGCGTTCGCGCGCAGAGGCTGTAGCGGGTGCGGTCATCAAACCGAAAGCGCCGCGACTCGGCCTGAAGGCGCGCGAGGGCGGTACGTACGTCAGCCGACGGCACGTCGAGGAGCCGCAGCGCGTGGAACTGGACGGGAACACGCGTCGCGAGGTCGGTGCTCTGGTACCCGAGGCCCGCGAGCGCGAGCTTCGAAGTCACCGCTTCAGCGAGCGCCACGAGCTCGGTGGGCTCGAGCTCGCGCGCCGTCGCTTCCACGAATGCGACCAACCGTCTGCCGCGCTGGGCGGCGTCGGGGTCTCCGAGGAGCTCGCTGAGCGCCTGCCGCGCCCGGTTCGCGAACCGATGCGCGCCGCCATCGACCTCGACCGTCTCGTGAAAGCCAGACCAGGCATACCGGTTGTGCGCAACTCGGTGCAGCCGGGTCGCCGAGAAGCCGCTGGGCCACAGGGTGCCGTAGGGGTCGAGCGCCGGCCTCGAGAACCTCGTCACGATGCGCTGCACCGCCTCGCACATCGCGGTGTGGTTGCCCGTCGAGTCGGGCCAGCGACGGGAGACTTCGGCGAGGTCGTCGATGGCCTGAATCAGGTGGTTGGGGGCCACGGTGAAGCGGTACTGAGAGGGCACTCCGTCGCGGTCTCTTGCGGTGACCCCGATGCTCTCGGTCAGCTGCCGCAGCACCTCTCGGGCGAACGCGAAGAAGGCGGTCTCATCGCCGACGTGAGCCTGGGCGTGAATCAAGTCTGAGAGCAGCTGCCCGCGCATCCACGGCCGGGGGTCACCGAGCGCCGAGGAGATTGCGCTCACCATCGCCTCGCCTCGCAGCGCGTTGGCGACCATCGGGCCGGGCAGGTGCGCCCCCTCGCTGGCCCCGGCGAGAAGCCGCTCGCAGCGGTCGACGCTGGGCTGAAACGTGGTGTCTTCGTTTCCCCGCCCGGCCGGAGGTGGCTCCTTCGCGTCGGTCTCGCGCTGCACCGGCGAGCCGTCGACCTCGGCCCCGCGTCGTCGCCCGAAGGTGAGTTTGATTCGGTTGATCATCTGTCTCTTCCGTTTCCTGGAGCGTCGAGAGCGCCTCGCAAGGGCGGTGCCACGAGCCTGGCGGTCGACTGCCGCTTCGAGGGCTCGGGCCCCGCCGTCGGTGCCGCCCGGGTTGTGGCGGGCGGCGCCACAGATTGGCCGGCGACGCCACACTCGGGCCGCGTGCAACCCGGCCGGCTGCACGGCAATATGCGCGCCCTCGAAGGGGTGTCGGCGAATGAAGTCGTACATGCTGTCGGCGTTGTTGAAGCAGTTCGCGCAGAGCACGGCCGAAGAGCTGCGGGCCGAGTTCCCCCACTCGGTGCTCATCTGGGAGCCCAAGCGCTGGGCGCCGCAAGAGGTGGGCACCCGCACCGCCAAGGTCTCGAGCCTCGAGTCGAAGCAGCCGCTCACCCGTGGCGGAGAGTCGCTGGTGCTCGGCATCGCGCCTCGCGCCGACGGCCGCGAGCTGGTGCTGGGCCGCGGCACCGACTGCGACATCTGCCTGGGCGAGCAGACCGTCTCGACCCGCCACATGTCTTTCCGCTTCGAGCAGGGCTGGAGCGTTTGCGACCTGCACTCGAAGAACGGCACCTCGGTCGACGGCCACCGGCTCATCGCCGGGCTCCACACGCCGCTCGAGCAGGGCACCACCATCACCGCCGGCGACGTGCTGCTGCGCTTCTATTCGCCCGACGGGCTCGCCCAGCGCCTGGCGGAAGAGCTGCGCGGCCGCGCGGCGGCGCGCTGAGGCTTCTCCTCGGCTGCCTGCCGTCGCGGGCACCTCGGGCAGGGTGGTAAGCCGGTGCGGTGGCGGTGATCAGCCAGGCGCTCGCGCGGGTACGGGTCGGAGCCCAGACGCTCGCGCACGTGGCTGCGACGCTGTGGGCCGACCTGCCCGCGCGCCGGCACTTCACCCGCATTTTCCTCTGGCAGGCCGGCGTGGTGCTGGTGCTGTCGGCGGCGGTGCTCGGCCTCTCGTCATCTCCTTCGGGCACGCTTCGCCTCGGTGACCGCCCCAAGCCCGCGGTCGAGAAGCTCGACATCGGGCCCCTTCACGTCGTCAAGCAGGGCGACGGCGACCTCTACGTCGGCGACACCCGCGTCACCGAGCCACCCGAAGAGCCCGCTCCGACCGGCTGGGCCGCCGCGTGGGCCTGGGTACTCAAAGCGTGGACCACCGTCTTCACCCTACAGCTGCTGGTGGTGGCGCTCACCCGCGACTTCTACGAAGGCGTCGAGCGCCGGCTCGCCTCGCAGCTGGGTCAACCGGTCGAGCGCGGCCCGCTCAGGCGCCCGCGCATTCGGCTCGACTGGGGCTGGCTCAAGCGCCGCGCCCAGCGCCGCATCTGGATGTTCTGGCCGCTGCTCGTGGTCGGCCTGTTGAGCGCGCCGCTGGCGGTGATTCCGCTGGTGGGCGGCAAGCTGACCAGCGCGCTCGCCTCGGTCACCACCGCGTGGCTCTTCGTGGTGGGCACCGCCGCGAAGACCGGTCGCGGGTGGGACGACGAGTTCGACCGCGACGCCGCGTTCATCGCGGTGCCGCTCGCGCGCCTGAGGTGGGTACCCGCGCGCTGGTTCGCCCGCCTGTGGAGGTGGAGCTGGAAGCGGCTCAAGCGCCCCGCCGCGGCCGCGAGCTCGCGCCCCGCCGAGCTGAGCGGCCTCGCGCTCGCGCGGCTGGTCGGTCTGGTGCCGCTCGCCGGGCTGCTGCTGCGCCCGCTCGTGCCGGTCGCCGCCACCGAGCTGCTGCGGCCCGCGGTGCAGCCGGCGGTCGAGCCGCCCGTGGTCGAGGCGCTGCCTGAGCCCGTCGAGGCGGTGACGGTGCCGGTGCTCCCCGAGCCGGTGGCGGTCGCGCTGAGCGCCCCCTCACCCCAGCCCTCTCCCCCTCGCGGGGGAGAGGGAGCTACGGCATCGCGTCGATGATTCGCTTCAGCTCGTCGCGGCGCGCGTCTTCTCTCGCGAAGAAGCCGGTGAGCTCGCCCTGGGGCACCTCTCGCAGCGGCCCCCAGCCCTGGCGCAGGCCCGCCTCGAGCTTCTCGAGCTCGCCGTCGCGCTTGTCGGGCGAGAGCCTCGCCACCTGCTCGAACCGCTCGTAGGTCGACACCACCAGTGGCAGGGCGTTGCCCAGCTTCCACCGGTCGAACACCCCGCCCATCGACACCAGGGGCAGCGGCACCGACGGCACCCGCGCGAGCTGCGTCGGGCTGAGCACCGGGTGAAACCGCTGCACCACGTCGAACATCTCGTACCCGACCCACTCGCCCACCGACGGCCAGCCCTGCTGCACCGCCGCGAGCAGCTCTTTCACCTGCGGCGCGGTGGCGAGAATCGGCCCGCATCGCTTCGCGTAGAGCGCGTGCAGCGCCGCCGCGTCGCGCTCGGCCGAGAGGCCGTTGCCCAGCGCCACGTCGCGCACCAGCGCGAAGCCGTCGACGCAGATTTCCACCCCGGTCTCGGGCGAGCGCTGCCCCAGCTCGTGCGCGCCCAGCTGCAGCGCGTACTCGAGCCGGCCCATCGCCCGCGAGGCCACCGCCGCAGAGTGGTCGTGAATGCCCGGCACCCTCACCCACTTCTCGGCCCGCGACGCCTGCAGCACGTCGAGCGCCCACACCCGGTCGTTCTCCCAGGCGGTGTGGCACGCCGCGCCCTCGACGTCGGCGCCGCAGCCGGGCTCGGGCTTCAGGTCGCGCTGCAGCTTGGGCTCGAGCAGCGTGCGCAGCGTGCCCGGCACCGGCTTGAACGCCTGCCTCACCGGCGGCCGCAGGTCGAGCGCCACCACCCGCGCGATGGCGTGGTCGGCGGCGCGGCTCGCCCGGTGCGAGTACGCCATCGACGCCCCGCCGAGCATCGCCACCCCCACGATGCCCAGCGCCACGACGACCTTGCGGTTCACGCGCGCTCGACCGCGCTGCTCCACTTGGCGAGGTGCCTGGCGCGCTCCTCGTCGCCCATCTTGGCGAAGAACACCTTGTCGGCCTTCCACGCGTGCTTGATGGCGTCGGTGCTCTCCCAGACGCCGGCGCCCAGGCCGCCCAGAAACGCGGCGCCCAGCGAGGTGGTCTCGGCGTTCTTGGGCCGCACCACCTGGGTACCCAGCACGTCGGCCTGAAACTGCATCAGCAGGTTGTTCGCCACCGCGCCGCCATCGACCTTGAACGCGGGAATGTCGCGGCCCGAGTCTCTTCGCATCGCGTCGGCCAGCTCGTAAATCTGCAGCGCCATGCCCTCGAGCACCGCGCGCGCCAGGTGCGCCGAGGTGGTGTCGCGCGAGATGCCCGCAAACAGCCCGCGCGCCTCGGGGTTCCAGTGAGGGGCGCCCAGGCCCGCCAGCGCCGGCACGAACACCACCGAGCCGGTCTCTTTCACCTTCTTCGCCAGCGCCTCGATGTCGGAGGCCTTCTTGATGAGGCCCAGGCCGTCGCGCAGCCACTGCACCGCGGCGCCGGCGATGAACGCGCTGCCCTCGAGCGCGTAGGTGGTCTGGCCGTCCAGCTGCCACGCCACCGTCGAGAGCAGCCCCGCCTTCGACGCCACCGGCGCGTTGCCGACGTTCATCAGCAAGAACGCGCCGGTGCCGTAGGTGCACTTCGCTTCACCGGGGGCGAAGCACGCCTGGCCGAACAGCGCCGCCTGCTGGTCGCCCGCCATGCCGCTCACCGGTATGCCGTCGGGCAGCGACTTCATGCACCGGGTCTGCCCGTACACCTCGGCGCTCGCGGCGATGCGCGGCAGCACGTTCGCCGGCACCTGCAAGAGCGACAGCATCTGCTCGTCCCACTGCAGGGCCCGCAGGTCCATCAGCAGGGTGCGGCTGGCGTTGCTCACGTCGGTGACGTGCGCCGCGCCGGCAGTGAGCTTGTAGACCAGCCAGGTGTCGATGGTGCCGAACAGCAGGTTGCCCGAGTCGAGCGCGCCCTTCACCGCGGGCACGTTCTCGAGCAGCCACTGCATCTTGGTGCCCGAGAAGTACGGGTCGAGCACCAGCCCGGTCTTCTCGCGCACGCGCTGTTCTTCTCCGCGGGCCTTGAGCTCGGCGCAGCGGTCAGAGGTGCGCCGGTCTTGCCACACGATGGCGCGGTGCAGCGGCTTGCCGTCTTTGGTCCACGCGCCGGTGGTCTCGCGCTGGTTGGTGATGCCGATGGCGGCGAGGTCAGAGCCCTTCAGCTTCGCGGCCTTCAGCGCCTTGGTGATGCACGCCTCGACGGTGCGCCAGATTTCGGCGAGGTCGTGCTCGACCCAACCCGGCTTGGGGAAGTGCTGCTTGAACTCTTGATACGACTTGCCGACGACCTTCACCTTCTCGTCGACGATGGAGACGTGAGTCCCGGTGGTGCCCTGATCAATCGCCAGCACGTAGCGTGATTTCGCCATGGCGCTGCCGCGTACACCGCGTGCCGCCCCTTGGGCCAGCGTTACCGTTGGCGGTCGCGCCGCGGGGTTTTGGCAGTCAATTTTTCGGCCCATTACTGACGTTGCATGAAACGCATCTTGCTCGTCGCTGTGCTCGCCGCGACCTCGGCGTGCCGGCACGAAGCGGGAGCTAGGACGGCCAGCGGCACCGACTTCTACTCAGAGCTGGCCCCGTACGGCACCTGGTCGCAGCTCGACCCCTACGGCACGGTCTGGCAGCCGTCGGCCGCGGTGGTCGGCGACGACTTCTACCCGTACTACTCGGCCGGCTGGTGGGACAGCACCGAGGCCGGCTGGTCGTGGCACTCGACCTTCGCGTGGGGCTGGGTGCCCTTCCACCACGGGCGCTGGTTGAATGCGCCGGGCCGCGGCTGGGTGTGGGTGCCGGGCGACGAGTGGGCGCCGGCCTGGGTCGAGTGGCGGGTCGGCGGCGGCAACGTCGGCTGGGTGCCGCTGGCGCCGAGCGGAGTGTCGTCGGTCTACGTCGACTACCACCCGCGCTGGTGCTTCGTGCCGCTGGCGGTGTTCCCCACCCACGGCTTTCAGCGCGCGCGGCTGCCGGCGTACCGCGAATACGCGGCGTACCACGCGGCCACCGCGATTCCGTTCGAGCGCGGTGACTGGCGCCGCGGGCCGAGCGTCGACCTGGTCGAGCGCGCCGCCGGAGCGCACGTGCGCACCCACTACGAGCCGCAGCGCCGGCTGCGCTCGGGCGACGTGCGCGCCGAGTCGAGGCTCGGGCCGCAGCGCACCCTGCCGCAAGCGCCGAACCCGATGCCCGCGCCGTCTCGCAATGCGCGGCCCGAAGCGGCGCGCGAGCGCGTGCCGAACATGCCTCCGCCGCCGAACGCCGCGGCGCCGGCGAGCCCCTCGATGGGTCGCAGGCCGCCGGCCGGGCAGCCGTGGGTCACGCCGCAGACGCGGCCTCCGCAGAAGCCTGGGAAGTCGGCGCCGAGACGCCCCGCGCGCTGACCACTTCGATCGCGCCCGTTCGACAGCTTTTCGAAAGCGGTCAGGGTAGTGCTGAGCCTGTCGAAGCATTGAACCCTGCCGTCGCGCGCCGAAGGCTGTGCGGCACATACTCCCTCGTATCGCTGCGCGACGCGGTGCTGCTTGAACCATGGAGTATGCGGCGCCTCGCGTTCCAGCTGGACGGCACCCATTCGACTTCGGCCTTCGGCCTCCGCTCAGGGTGACCGGTATCGTCAGTGGGCGGTGCTCGAGGTCGCGCAGCCCTGGCGCACGCTGCCGACGGCGACGTCGTCGACCCAGTAGTTCATCTTGATGTTCGACGCCTGGTAGTTCTGGATGCCCAGGTACAGCACGTTGAACTGGGGCCCCGTCCACGGGTGGGTCGCGGGCGCGTTCACGCAGCCCTGCCCGACGTGGTCGACCGACAGCTGGGTCTGCGCCACGCCGTCGAGCCAGAAGCGCAGCCGCTCGTTCGGGGTGTCGTATTCCCACTCGAAGCACGCCCACCGCTTCACCGGCGGAGTGATGTTCGAGCCGCGGTAGCAATCGGGCGCGGTGTTGTCGTGGTAGTTCGCGAGGAAGTGCTGCATCACTCCGTAGCGATACGTCGCCGAGGTGATGCCGGCGTCGCTGCGCAGCGGGTCGGTCGGGCCGTCGGCCTGAATCGTCGTCCAGTGCGGGCCGTTCGACAGAATCGGCACCTCTTCGAGCCACACCATCATGCGGCCGTACATCAGCGCGCCCGGCAGCGGGAACAGCGTGCTCGAGCGCGTCTCGATGTACGCGCGCTGGTTGGTCAGGTTCGCGTCGACGGTGAAGTGCACCGATTTGCTGCCGCTGAACGCGTGCGTGCCGTCGACGGTCACCGTGCCGCTGCCCACCGCGTTGCGCGACCACGGGCCGGCCGGCGGGCGACCCGCGTCGTAGCGCTCGAAGTCGTCGCACAGCCGCGCCGAGGCGCACGGGTTGCCCGCGTCGGTGCCGCCATCGGTTCGGGTGCCGGCATCGGGGCGGCCGGCGTCGCTGCCCGTGCCGGCGTCGGTCACCCCGCCGTCGCTCGAGGGCCCCGCATCGTTCGTCGCTCCGCCGTCATTCGGGCTGCCCGCATCGTCAAGGTCGCCGGCGTCTTCGCTGCCCGCGTCTTCGACCCGCATGCCCGAGTCGTGCGTGCCCGAGTCGTGCGGCGGCTGCTCGCCCGCATCGTCGCCCTCGCCCACCCCCGAGCAGGCCGCGAGAAGCAGCCCGCACACCACCAGCCCTGAAATGCGCATGCGCGGCAGTCTACCCCGCGGCGTTGAAGCCCTTCGCGCGCAGCAGCGCATCGGGCCTGGGGTCTCTCCCGCGAAACGCCCGAAACGCCTCGGCGGGGTCGACGGTGTTGCCCACGCTCAAGATGGCGGTGTGAAAGCGCTTCGCCACCACCGGGTCGTACGGCCCGCTGGTCTCGAGAAACGCCTCGTACGCGTCGGCCTCGAGCACCTCGGCCCAGATGTAGCTGTAGTAGCCGGCCGCATAGCCGTCGCCCGAGAACACGTGCCCGAAGGCGGGAATGCGGTGGCGCAGCACCAGCTGGCGCGGCACCCCGAGCTCGGCCAGCGCGGCCTTCTCGAACGCCTTGGGCTCGACCGGCGTCTCGCCCATCAGGTGCATCTTCATGTCGACGATGGCGCTGGCCTGCGCCTCGGCCACCTGGAAGCCCTGGTTGAAGGTCGCCGCCTTGTTGATGCGCTCGACCAGCGCGGTGGGAATCGGCTCGCCCTTCGCGTTCACCAGAAACTTCATCACCTCGGGCGTCGAGAGGTAGTGCTCGTTGAACTGCGACGGCAGCTCGACGAAGTCGCGGGTGGTGTTGGTGCCCGAGAGCGTGGGGTACTTCACCTTCGAGCTCAGGCCGTGCAGCGCGTGGCCGAACTCGTGGAACATGGTGCGCGCGTCGTCCCACGAGAGGGTGACCGGCGAGCCGTCGCCCGAGGGAATGAAGTTCGAGTTGTTCGAGACGATGGTGGTGATGGGCCGGTCGACGTTCTGCTGCTCGCGGTACGCGCTCATCCACGCGCCTGACGCCTTGCCCGGCCGCGCGTAGGGGTCGAAGTACCAGAGGCCGAAGTGCTCTCCGGCGGCCTTCACCTCGTACACCGTCTGGTGCGGGTCGAAGACGGGCAGCCCATCGACCTTGCTGAAGGTGAAGCCGTAGAGGCGCTGCGCGGCGAAGAACATCGCCTCGCGCATCTTCTCGAGCTGCAGGTAGGGCTTCACCTCGTTGAAGTCGAGGTCGTACTTCGCCTTGCGCAGCTTCTCGGCCCAGTAGCGGTAGTCCCACGCCTCGAGCGGCTCGGGCTGCCCCGCCTTCGCGGCGAGCGCCTGGCACTCGGCCACGTCGCGCTTGAACTGCTCGACCGCCGGCTTCCACACCGAGGTCATCAGCGCCAGCGCGGTGTCGGGCGTCTTGGCCATCTGGTCGCTGAGCCGCCAGTGCGCGTACGTCGGGTAGCCGAGCAGCTTCGCCTTCTTGGCGCGCAGCGAGAGAATCTCGGTCACCAGCGCGTTGTTGTCGTTTGCGTTGCCGTTGTCTCCACGCCTGGTCCAGATTTCGAAGGCGCGCTGCCGCAGCGCGCGGTTGTCGGCGGCGGTGAGCAGCGGCTCCATCGACGAGCGGGTGTTGGCGAAGGCCCACTGGCCCTTCTTGCCGCGGCGCTCGGCCTCGGCGGCGGCGGCAGAGACCTGCTCGGGCGGCAGGCCGGCCAGCTCGCCCTGCCTCTCGACCAACAGCGCCTCGCCCTCTTCGTCGGCGAGCTGGTTCTGCGCGAAGCGGGTGGTGAGCTCGGCGAGCTTCTGGTTGAGCTGGCTGAGCTTCGCCTTGCTGGCCTCGTCGAGCGCCGCGCCCTGCTTCACGAACTGGTTGTGCACCACCCAGGTCAGCCGCTGCTGCTCGGGGGTGAGCTTCGACTTCTCGGGGCTGTCGTAGACCGCCTTCACCCGGCGAAAGAGCTGCGCGTTCTGGATGATCTGATCGCTGAACGCCGCCAGCCTGGGCGAGAGCGCCACCTCGACCTTGCGAAACGCGTCGTCCGACTTCGAGCCCGACCACACCCCGAAGAGGTTCACCGCGCGGTTGAAGGGCTGCCCGGCGCGCTCCATCGCCTCGATGGTGTTCTCGAACGTCGGCGCCGCCTCGTTCTCGGCGATGCGGCGGTACTCGTCGAGCGTGTCCTTCATGCCCTGCTCGAGGGCGGGTTGAAAGAGGTCGACCTTCACCTGGTCCAACGGGGGAACTCCGCCGAAACGGCCCTGCCAGGGAGCGAGAAGGAGATTGGACATGGGCCCCGTCTCTAGCGGGCAGACGCGCCCGCGTCATCTAAGGTTCGCGGCGTGCGTTGGTTGGCGGTCGGTGCGCTCATCGTGGTGCTGGCGCTGGTGCTCGGCCGCAAGCGGCAGGGCGAGGTGCGCGTGCCCACCGACCCGAGCGAGGTGCTCGAGCACGTCGCGTCGAGCAGCAGCAGCGGGCGCGAGCTCAAGGCGCTCGAGGCCGCGGCGCGGGCCGAGCCCAAGAGCCTCGAGCGGGCGGTCGCCGCGGCGCGCAAGGCCCTCGAGCTGGCGCAGCGCGAGAATGACCCGCGGTACCCAGGGCGCGCGCAGGCGGCGCTCGCGCGGTGGTGGGCGCTCGAGCAGCCGCCGCCCGAGGTGGTGCAACTGCGCGCGAAGGTGCGGCTGGCGCAGCACGACTTCGAGGGCGCGCGGTCGGACCTGCTGCAGCTCGAAGACCCCGGGCCCGCGCTGGCGGCGCTCGAGCTGCGCACCGGGCGCTACCCGCAGGCGCGCGCGGCGTGCGGGGCCGACCCGGTCTGTCACGCGCGCGTCGACAGCCTGACCGGCAGGGCGCGCGAGGCGAAGGCGGCGCTCGCCGCCTCTTCGAGCCTCGAGGGCCTGGTCGCGCTCGGCGAAGTGAGCGAGCGGGCCGGCGACGATGCGGGCGCCGAGGCCGCGTACCGCGCGGCGCTGAAGCTGGCGCCCGAGAATGCCGCGGTGATGAACGCGCTCGCCGACCTGCTGCTGGCGACGCAGCGGCCGGGCGAGGTCGAGCCGCTGCTGGGTGCGCGGTTCTCGAATGACGCGGCGCTGCTGCGGCTCGCCATCGCCGAGCGCATGAAGGCCGGCAAGCCCGGGGCGTACGCGCAGATGCTGCGGTGGCGGTCGGCCGAGGTGAGCCGGCCGAGAGAGCAGGCGCGGTTCGCGCTCGAGGTCGAGGGCGACGCCGAGCGGGCGCTGGAGCTGGCGGCGAAGAGCTGGGCGCTGCAGAAAGAGCCGGTCGACTCCCGGGTGCTGCTCGAGGCGGCCCTGGCGGCGAAGCGCCCCGCCCAGGCGCGTGCGGCCGCCCAGTGGGTGCTCGACTCGGGCGCCACCGAGCCCCGGCTCATCGCGCTGGCGAGGGCGGTGCTGGCTTCGGCGCCGTGAGCTGCGCGCGAATGATGGAGTAGCCGCAGAGCGAGTGGCGCGGCGGCCGGCGGTGCTGCGGAATCTTCTTCGGCGCGACGGTCATCGCCAGGGCCAGCAGGAGTGCGGTGGGCATCTCCTGATGGAACCCTGGCGGGGGACACTGTTAACGCGCCCCTCTCCCACGAGGGGAGAGGGGGCGCTTGGAGCTACCTCGAGGTGTCGTCGAGCAGCGCGGCCGGCAGCGGGTCGCCGTCGAGCGTGCGCAAGAACGCGGCGAGGTCGGCCTTCTCTGCGGTGCTCAGCCCGAGCGAGTGAATGCGCGCGTCGAGCGTGCCGCCGTCGGGCACCGCGCCGCCGCCCACGTCGTAGAAGTCGATGACCTGCTCGAGCGACGAATTCTGCCCGGCGTGCATGTACGGCGCGCTCTGGCCGATGCCGCGCAGGCTCTTGGTGCGGAACTGGCCCATCATCGCCGGCGCGAGCGCCAGCCCATCGAGCTTGCCGGCGTCGGGCCGGTCGCTGAAGGCGCCCGCCGAGTTGAACGGGCTGGCCAGCAGCGCGGGCAGGTCGGCGTAGCGGCCCAGGTCGACCGCCGGCACGCGCGGCCCGGTCTGCTGCACGCCCAGCGCGTGAAACTGGTCGTCGGCGAAGTTCGGCCCGCTGTGGCACCCGGCGCACTGCCCCTTGCCGAGGAACACCTTGAGGCCCCGCTTCGCCGCGTCGCTGATGGCCGCGTCGTCACCGGCGAGGAAGCGGTCGAACGGTGCGTTGCGGCTGACCAGCTTGCGCAGGTACGCGCCGATGGCCTTGCCGTAGTTCGCGTAGATGCGGTTCACCGTGCCGCGGTCGCCCGCGTCCATCGTCTCCCACGGGCCGTCGGGGTCGGTCGCCGCGGCCTTCGGCTTGCCGGCCAGGGGGAAGCGCGAGGCGTCACCGGCATCACCCGCCAGCGACGGGTCGAGCGGCACCGGGAAGATGGCGTCGTAGTCGGCGCGGTACTTCTCGAACAGCAGGTGCGCCACCTCGAGCCGCGTCGAGCGCATGATGCGCACGTTCTCGGCGACCGCCAGCGGCAGCGACCACTGGGTGTCGAAGCGGCCGCCCCAGTTGGTCCACGCGTAGAACGAGGCGTTGGTCACCGGCAGCGCGTTGCGCGGGCCGTAGTCGGTGCCCAGCGAGACGTTGTTGGGAAGGCTGCGGTTGTCGTCGCCGCCCGCCGAGGCGTGGCACGAGAAGCACGAGACCGTGCCGCGCTGGCCCGCGTCTCCGGTGGCGCCGTTGCCGCCGTCATTGCCGACCGCCAGCGCGCCGCTGTACGAGCGGTCGAAGTAGAGGCGCTGGCCGAGCGTCGCCGCCGCCGCGTTGTCGGCGAAGGCGTTGGTCGGGTCGGCGGGCACTGCGGGCAGCGGCGATTGAAGGTGCGCCGCGGCGAGCTCCTGCGCGGTGAGAATGCTGCCTCCCGCCGAGCCGCCCGCCGTTCCACCGGCCGTTCCACCGGCGGCGCCTCCAGCGGTGGCGCCACCCGCGGCTCCTCCCGCGTGGCCTCCGGCCGCGCCGCCTCCGGCGGTCGCTCCTCCGGCGGTGCCTCCGTCGTCTCCTCCCGCAGCTCCGCAGCCGCAAAGCAATGCTCCGCACACCAGTACCGCGCCACGCAGTGACACGTGTCACCCTCCTCGAGCCCGAAATTGGACGTTTCGGGGCACAGAGCAGGCTGCGTGCCAGGGGGTTGAGCGGGCCGGTGTGTCACTCACCCCGGTGGAGGTGCTCGGGTTGCGGCGACACCGCGTGACACCGTGTCACTTCGCCCCCTCTCCCTGAAGGGAGAGCGAGTCAGGGCGTGCCTCCATCTGGGCGCGGCGGGGCTTCGTCGCCGTCGAGGTCTTTTCTCGGCTCGAGCCAGAGGAGGAAGGCGAGAATCTTGGCGCCGCTCTCGTCGTTGATGCCCGAGCCGGCGCGGCGCTTCATCTTGTTCACGTAGCGGCGCCAGCCCTCGTCCGAGAGCCGCACGTTGTAGGGCTTCGACAGGGTGTGGCACTTGCTGCACCGCACCCGAAACGTCTCGAAGCCTTCGCGCAGCTCCGCCGGCACCGACGCCGGGTCGACGTCGGCGCTCGCGGGAAGCACCAGCGCGGCCACCAGCACCAGACCGAAGAGGCGTGGGGTCACCAGAGCTGAACTCCCCGGCGCCATTCGACGCGCGCCCGCTCGCCGCCGCCCTCGTAGTACTCGAGCCAGCGCCCGGTCTTCTTGCCGCGCCGAAAGGCGCCCTCGACCGCGCGCCGGCCGTTCGGCCACAGGCGCAGGTACGGCCCGTCGCGCTCGCCGTCGACCTCACACCAGGCCTCGAGCGACGAGCCGCGCACCAGCTTGCCGCCGTCGGTGCACTCGACCTGAACCGCGCCGCCCGCGTGCGCGACCGCGGCCGGCGGCGCCATCACCGGCGCAGCCGCCGCCACCGGAGCCACCGCCGCGAGCGGCTTGCGCGCCGCGGGGGCCGGCGCGGGCTCGGGCTCGGCCGCCTGCGCCGGCGGCGCGCTCCTGGGCTCTTCGACCTCTCTGGCGGGCTCGGGTGCCGGCGCCGGAGCGGGGGCGGGGGCGGCCACCGCCACCGTCTTGGGCAGCTCGGGCAGCGTGAGCGACACGCTGGTCTCGCGCCCCAGCAGAATGCGCACGTCGCGCTCGACCGGCGCGCGCTTGCCGTGCTGCGCGCGCACCCGGTACGTGCCGGGCGAGAGCTGCAGCCGCTCGAGCGGAGCCCAGCCCAGCGGCCGCCCATTCACGAACAGCTGCGCCAGCGGGTCGGTCTCGATGCTGAGCCAGCCCTTGGTCACCTGCTGCCGCGGCGCCGACACCCGGGGAATCGGGGCCGGCTTCTCGCGCTCGCGCTCGCGCGCCACCGCCGACTCGGATTCGGACTGCACCGAGCCGCTGCGCGCCTCGTCGTCGAGCGACTCTGACGCCACCTGCCGCGCCACCTGCGCCGCGTCGAGCTCGGGGTCGGCCGGCTCGAGCGCCGCCACCACCGGGGGTGGCCCGTTCGACTTGCCCTCGCGCGGAGAAATCTCGTGGGTCGGCACCATCACCACCTCGACCTGGCCGCGCGCCGCCTTCTCGGCCCCCGAAGGGCTCGGCCGCGACAGCGCCACCCCGAGCGCGAACACCGCGATCAGCGCCACGGTGAACACCGCGCCCCATACCGGCGCGCGGCTCTCGCGCCGCCGGGGCGCCGGCCGCTCGTCGAAGTCGAGCTCGACCTCCACGTCTTCGTCGACGGTGGCCGCCGCGTGCGGCGTCGCGACCACCTTCGACAGCTTCGAGACCTTCGACGCGCTGCTGCGCGAGCGCAGCGGCAGGGTGTGCCGCACCACCGAGTCGGGCGGCCCCAAGATGTCGTGGCTCTCGACGTCGACGTACGCCCCGGGCGGCGGGGTATCGCCGCCGGCGTCGGGGAACACCTCGCCCAGAAACGCCGCCACGTCGGCCTGGGTGCAGCGCTCGCGCTCGGCGTAGTCTTCGAGCGCCAGCTGCAGCGCCAGCGCGTCGGGGCAGCGGTCGATGGGGTTCGGCGCCATCGCCCACATGATGATTTCTTCGAGGCGCTTGTCGAAGTCGGGCCTGAGCTCGCTGGGCCGCGCGAACTTGCCGGCCGCGGCGCTGCGCATCACCTCGACCTCGTTCTCGCCGGGGTACGGCAGCTCGAGGGTGGTCGCCTCGTACAGGCACACGCCCGCGGCGAAGGTGTCGACCGCGTGGGTGAGCCGCGCGCCGGGGATGAACTGCTCGGGCGCCATGAACTTGAGCTTGCCCTTGATGGCGCCGGCGGTGGTGTGGGCCAGCTGCCCGCGCGCCTTGGCGACGCCGAAGTCGAGCAGCTTGGGCACGCCCTCCATCGAGACGATGATGTTCTGCGGGCTGACGTCGCGGTGCACGATGTTGAGCGGCGTGCCCCGCTCGTCGGTAGCGCGGTGCGCGTAGTGCAGCGCATCGCAGATGCCCGCCATGAGGCGCGCCACCACGCCCTTGTTCTCGCGGCGCTGCTTGCGCTGCTCGCGGTTCATCAGCGCCAGCGTCGGCCCGCGCACGTACTCCATGGCGATGTACGGCAGCCCCTGGGCCTGGTCGATTTCGAACAGCTGCACCACGTTGGGGTGCTGCAGGTTGGCGGCGATGCGCGCCTCGTCGAGGAACATCTCGACGAAGCCGGGCTCGTGCACCAGCTCGGGCCTGATGCGCTTGACCACCACCAGCTTGTTGAAGCCGCCGATGCCCGAGAGGCGGCACTTGAAGACCTCGGCCATGCCGCCGGCGCCGAGCCGGTAGACCACCGAGTACTTTCCGAACTTCTGGCTCGCTCTGGTACTCATTCAGAACATGCCTCCCAGGCCGAGGTGCGCCGCGTGGGTAGGCTCGAAGTCGGTGAACCACCAGTACTCGTAGCTGGCCTTCAAGAAGACCGACTCGCCGAGCAGCACCTGCGCCGCGCCGGTGTAGCGCAAGATGCGGCTGTCGAAGCTCATCTCTGCCAGCGCGCCGGGCAGCGGCGTGCCGACCCGGCGCAGCAGGTCGAAGCGGTACAGCATGATGAGGTGCGAGCCGATGGGGTGCTCGAGCTCGGCGAAGAAGCCCCCCTTCTCGAACCACGGGTCGACCAGGTCGTAGCGGTAGCCCTTGGCGAAGGGGTCGAGGTTCATGCGCATCCACGCGGCTTCGGTGCGAAAGGTGACCGGCCCCAGGCGCAGCGAGAAGTCGGCGCCGAACACCGAGTACTTCTTCTGCGACTCGGGGTCGTAGGTGCCGTGCATGCCCGAGAAGCCCAGGGTGAGGTCTCGAAACACCGAGCCCGGCGAGCCCGAGATGGTGAGCACCGCGCGCCCGCCGCCGCTCGGGAACCGGTTGTTGTCGAGGTAGTACGGCGTGCGCATCGACACCCAGTCGACGTCGTTGCTGCCCTTGTACCCGGCGACGGCGTACGCGCCGTACCAGAGCTGCACCTGCTCGCCGAACCACAGCTGGCCGTACACCACCGCGCCGGTGTCGACGTAGGGCTGCGGCACCACCCCCAGGTTGAACGCGTTGCGGCCGTAGTACGGCATGCGGCCCATCTCGTAGATGAGCGGCTTGCTCACCGTGCGGTGGCTGGTCGGGTCGTAGCGCACCGAGAACTCGCCGAACGGCACGCCCACCCGGCCGACCTGCAGGTTGAAGTACTGACCGGGGGTGAAGTCGATGTGCGCGCGGTCGATCTCGAGGCCGTGGCAGCCGAAGCACATGCGCGCCGAGAACGAGACCTTCTCGTGCACGTCGACCTCGATTTTTATCGCCGCCTCGGGAGTGATGGGGTTGAGCGACAGCGCCCGGGCGCGGTCGGAGCTCAGGTACCAGTAGTCGATGTACGCCGAGCCCGAGACGGTCGAGGTGGCGCCCGCCAGCGCGGTCGTCGAGGCCAGCAGCACCAGGAAGAGCAGCACCACGTGGTGAACCGCGCACCCTGAGCGAAGTCGAAGGGTGCTGTCGCACGCCGAAGGCTCAGGCGCAGATGCTCCCTCGTCTGGGGGCAGACGCTCTGCTGCTTGGAGCCTGGAGTTCGAGGCGTGGCCGCCTTCAACTGGGTCGGCACCCTTCGACTTCGCGCTGCGCGCTCCGCTCAGGGTGAGCGCCTCGCCTCGCGCGTCAGTCATTCGGCGCGCCCCTCAGAATCCACTGTTCGATCTGGTCGATCTGCTCTTCGGTGAGCTGCGGCTTGTTGAGCGGCATGCGCGTGGTGCCGTGCGCGCTCGCGCTCTCGGCCCGCAGCTTGATGACCAGCCAGCTGTTGGCGGGGTCGCCGGGCACCACCCGCTTCATCGCCGGCTTCTGCGAGGCGGCGACGTCGACGATCTGCGCGTACGCCTTGTCGGGCTCGAGCGACATCGGCGCCGCGGGCGGCGGGTCGGGCTTGTGACAGAACGACGTCGCGCAGCTCTCGCCGAGAATCTCGTCGACGATCTCGTGAAAGGCCATCTGCCGGCCGCCGTCGGGCGAGAGCATCTGCATGTGCTCTTCACCCACCTCGGGCCCCTTCCAGCAGCCCGCCAGCACCACCCCTGCCATGACGGTGAGCGCTCTCATCGGGGAGGGAACTGGGTGTCGCGGGGGTCCGCGGAGGTCAGGTTTCGAGAGAACTCCACCGTCCAGTGGCCGCTGGCCCAGCGGCCGACCGCGCTCACGTCGTCGCGGCCAGGAGACGCGCGCACCATCACCCAGCCGGGAATTCGCGACCCGTCGGTGACCCCGCTGATGTCGAACGGCATCGCGCCCACGCCCGCATCGGGGCGGAAGAGGAACGGGGGGCTCGCGTTGACGCCCGCCACCGACATGAACGCGGGCATCACCCCGGCGTCGGTGGTCACCTGGTTCTGCACGATCCAATCGCTCAGGCCGTCGTACTTGCGCTGCAGCTCGTCGATGTAGCCGTCGTCGGCCATGCCCCACGGGTCGGTCGTGCCGGCCCGCCAGTTCCAGTAGTCGAGCACCTCGCCCTGCTGGTTGGTGTGCATGCGGGTGCGGTACGCCTTGCCCGCGTCGGTGACGTCGCCCAGCTTCTCGTGAATGTGGCAGGCGCCCGAGCAGCCGATGGCCTGAAACGCGGGCGTGCTCTCGAGCACGTCGAAGCCGAGAAAGGCGCGGTCTTCGTTCTCGCGGGTGCGGGTGAACACTCCGCCGTCGGCCACCCAGGTGTCGCGGTTGCGGTTCTCGGTGGGGTCGGCCCACTGCAGCAGGAAGTAGATGCGGTTGTCGTCGAACGCCGCGCGCACCGACACGTTGGTGATGCCGAAGTCGTACGGCATGGTGCGGCCGTAGAGGGCCATGCACTCCTGGTCCCACTCGGTCAGCGACATGCCCACCGCGCCGCCGCGCGAGAGCAGCGGCACCACGCTCTCGGGGATGCCGAGCCAGTCGCTGGCGTTGCCGTCGAGCGACGGCGGCGTGGCGACCCGTTTCGCCGACACCACCGACGGGCCCGCCATCGCGCCGTGAAAGCTCAGCGCGACCAGCGGCGCCGACTGCGGAATACCGCCCGAGTTGTCGGTGATGCCGATGGAGAAGATGGTGTCGAGCGGAGTCGGAGGCCCCGCGTCGAACGGCTCACTGCCCGCATCTTCCTCGCCACCGTCTCCTGCATCGGGCCTCAACTTCTCTCCGCCCACGCACGCCACGGCCAGGGCGAGCGGTGCACACCACGCGCTTCGCATCAAAGAGCCTCGTTGGTTGGTGAATTGCTGCGGAGCCCTCAGCAAATGAACGGCCACCCACCAACCACCCGAAAGCAGGAATCGCGAGGCGCCTTCACGGGTTCCTGGCTACTCGCCGTGAAGCAGCCGAAGTCGAAACGCCTGATCTGCCGAGCCTCATTTTTGAGGCATGGGTTTCGCGCATGAGGTCAGGCGAGCTGCGCAAGCTGGTGTTCGTACCGGTCTCGACGCGGCCGCAGCTCGACGGCTGCTGGTCGGTGAACCTCGCCGAGAGCGGCATCGGGCTGGTGGCGCAGCCGTCGGCGGCGCACACCCCGCTCGAGGGAGAGACCCTCTCGTTCGAGTTCCCGCTCCCTTCCGGGGCGCAGATTTTCGGCCAGGGCGTGGTGCGCTGGCGCCACGAGTCGGATCAGGCGAGCGGCCTCACCTCGTTCGGGGTGCGCTTCGAGTCGTTCGAGGGCAACAGCCAGGTCGAGCTGCTCCGCTTCCTCTCCGAGTACCGGGTGCGGGTGGTGGTCGCGGGTGCGACCGCGGCGCTGGTCGCTTCACTTTCGAAGTCTTTCGGCGAAGAGCTGCAGCTCGAGGCGCTCGACGATGAAGCGGCGCTCTCGGCGGCGCTCTCGCGCGGCGACGTCTCGACGCTGCTGGTGGTGGGAGACGTACCGACCGCGCTGCGGCGGGTGGCGCTCGCCCGAAAGGTGGCCGAGCAGGCCACCGCGGCGCTGGGCCGGCCCGAAGACATTCGCCCGCGGGTGGTGTTCGCGGCGCGCGCCAGCTCGGATCAGCTGGTCGACCTGTTCAACACCGGCGCCATCGACGCCACCGTGGCGGCCGAGGCCGACCTCACCGCCCTGGCCTCGGCGGTGCGCAGCGCCTGCCGCGACCACGGCATGCGGCTGCAGCAGCAGCGCATGGCGGTCGAGCTCGAGCGCGTGCTGCGCGACCGCCGCCGGCCGCTCGAGCCCGCGCCGGCCACGCCCGACGGGCCGGGCTTCGACAGCGCCGCGATGCGCGAGGTGATGAACGAGGTGCGGCAGCTCGCCGGCTACAAGGTGACGGTGCTGCTGCAGGGCGCCACCGGCACCGGCAAAGAGGTGCTCTCGCGCAGGCTGCACCGGCTCTCGCCGCGGGCCCAGCGACCGTTCGTGGTGCAAGACTGCGGCGCGCTCGCCGAGACGCTGCTCGACAGCGAGCTGTTCGGCCACGTGAAGGGCTCGTTCACCGGCGCGGTGGCTGACCACCCCGGCCTGTTCGTGCTCGCCGACGGCGGCACCATCTTTCTCGACGAAATCGAGAACACCACCCCGAACCTGCAGGCCAAGCTCTTGCGCGTGCTCGAGACCGGCGAGGTGCGGCCGGTGGGCGGCTCGACGGTGCGGCGGGTCGACGTGCGGGTGGTCGCGGCGAGCAACAAGTCGCTCTACGACGAGGCGCAGCGCGGCACCTTCCGGTTGGACCTGTACTACCGGCTCTCGGCGTTTCTGGTCGAGGTGCCGAGCCTGAGAGAGCGCCGCGAAGACGTGGTGCCGCTGGCGCGCGCCTTCGTCGACAGCTGCAACGCCGCGCTGGGCAAGTCGGCGCGCGGGTTCGACCCCGCCGCCGAGGCCGCGCTGCTCGCGTGGAGCTGGCCCGGCAACGTGCGCGAGCTGCGCAACGTGGTCGAGCGCGCGGTGCTGTACTCGGGCCCCATGGAGCTGCTGGGCCTCGACCGCCTGCCCAAGGCGATGCGCGAGCGCGCCGCGGTGCGCGAAGAGAAGACCCTCAAGACCGAGCTCGAGCGGGTCGAGCTGCAGCTGATGCGCGACGCGCTGGCGAAGCACGGCAACGTGGTGCGCCGCGCCGCGAAGGAGCTCGGCGTCGACGCCCAGACCTTCACCCGCCGCGCGCGCAAGCTCGGCGCGCTCTGAGAGGGTCTGAGAGGGTCGGCTCGCTCAGAACGCGCATCGGCCGTCGCGCGCGACGGGTACAGTAGTGACCGGTGACTGAGCCGTCGAACCACGAGGGGAAGCAGGCGCGAGAAGCCGGCGTGGCCGCGGTGTTGACCGAGAACACCCTGCTGCCGGCGCTGCGGCCCGACCTGCAGCTCTCGGGCGAATCGGTCGGCGCCGGAGTGAGCCAGGTGCACATCAAGGACCCGGTGTCGCAGCGCTCGCTCTCGGTGCGCGGCTTCGAGCTGTCGATCTGTCGCATGATCAACGGGGTGCGCACCGCGGGCGAGCTGGTCGCAGCGGCCCAGACCATCGGCATACCCCTCGACGTCGCGAAGCTCTCGGTGTTTCTCGCCCGGCTCGGTCAGCTCGGCTTTCTGGTCGCGGCGAACGCCCCCGCGCCCAGGGCCTCGGCTCCGGTGAACGCCGAGCTGCAGCGCCAGCGCTCGCTGACGTGGTCCGGCCGAAAGATGTGGAGCGCCGAGACGCGCCAACGCTACCAGGAGGCGCTCAAGGAGGCCCGGCTCGACCACCTCGAGGCCGCGAAGGCCCGCGTGGTGGGGCTGCTCGAGAAGTCACCCGACATCGAAGAGGCGAAGGTGCTGCTGGCGTGGCTCGACGAGCAGATTTCGAGCAAGGCCGAGGGCAAGGCGCGGGTGTCGTTCGCCGAGGCCTTCGCCGAGGTCGAGGCCGAGTGGGCCGCCGAGCAATCGCAGGGCCACCCCCTGCGTGACCGGTCGTCGCGGCGCGGGGTGCGGCTGGTCGCGGTGTCGCTGCTGGGGGTGCTGGGGCTGCTGGTGTTCATGCCGCTGCCGCACCAGGTGGTGGCGCGGTGGAGCGTCGAGGCCCCCCCGGCCGAGCCGCTGGTGCTGCAGCGCGCCGGGCGCCTCGAGCAGGTGCGGGTGAGAGAGGGGCAGCGAGTCGAGGCGAACGCCGAGCTGGCGCGCTACGACGGCTCGAACGCCCGTGAGCTCGCCCAGCGCCTCGAGGCCGCCCGGGAAGCGCTGAAGAAGGCGAAGAAGGCAGACCGCGCCGCCGCGCAGCGGCTGGTGAAAGACCTCGAGCGCGAGCGGCTGGTGAAGCGCGAGGGCTCTGACGTGGTGACCGCGCCGGTCGCCGGGGTCGTGCGCGCTCTGACGGCGAGCGCCGGCTCGGTGGTCGAGGTCGGCCAGCAGCTGTGCCGGCTCGAAGCGCCCGAGCGCCCCAGGCTGGTGGTCGAGGTCGACCCGCACCAGGTGCTCGAGCCGGCCTTCACCATCGAGCTGCAGGGCCGGCGCATCGCGCTGGTGCGCGACTCCGAGGCCCTCAACCACGCCTCCGCCGAAGTCGAGGGGCTCGCCGCCGGCTCGCAGGGCAACCTGACCGTCAGCCTCGAGTGGCGCTCGTTCTTGCGGCGCTGAAGGTCGACACGCAGGCCAGCCCCGCGTCTTCCCGTGCGATAGTCGCCCGCTCAAAAGCGAATGGCCAACCCACCCGCGATCATCACCTCGAGTCTTCCTCCAGAGCGCTTGAACCAGATTGCCACCGGCAAGCTGGCCTCGTTGGGGCTGAGGGTTCGCCTCGATGGCGCCTCGCAGCAGCTGCGTGGCGAGCTCGCCTTTCGGGCGTTCAAGCTCACGCTGGCGGGCGGCACCCCGCCCCCGCAGGTCGCGAACTTCAAGGTCGTCGGCCACGACCACCTCGAGTTCACCGCACCACCGCTCTCGGCGCTCGGGCCCATCATGTTCTACGACCTGCCGGCGCTGCCGGCGCTCGAAGAACGCGTGGCAGCGGCCCTGCAGCAGCGCCTCGCGTCTCTCGCGGCCATCGGCGATGGCTTCAAGCGGCTGCGGGTGCCGACCCGGTTCGATGGCGACACGCTTCAGCTGGTCGGTCAGGTGAAGACGGTGACCCACGCGTTCGAGCTCACCGCCGACCCGGCGGGCACGCGCGTGTCGCGCGTCGCGCCGGCCAACGCGAGCCCGGTGGTGCTCTCCGAGCCGTTTCACCTCGTCGACCTGGCGCGCTTCGAGGCGATCATCGACCTCGAGCTGCACCTCGCCGAGGTGGTGACGGGGCTGCTCGAAGGGGCGGCGGCGCTGCGCCGTGCGGGGCCGAAGCCCGTCGCGACGCCGCCGGTGGCGACGCTCGAGGCGGTGCCGCCGCCGGGCAACGCGGTGACGCTCGGGGTGCTGGCGCAGAAGCTCGGGGGGGCCGCGGCGCTCGGCGCGTCGCGCCCCGGCGAGATTACCCAGGACTTCACCTTCAAGGGCGCCACCTACCGGTTCGCCGCGACGCACGTGTCGGGCACGACGTTCAAGGCGAGCCTCTCGGGCCCGCAGGGCGAGAAGTGGTCCGACCGGTTCGACCTGCTGCGCTTCCCCGGCATCGCCAGCGTGGTCGCGACCGTGCTGGGCGCCCAGCCCGCGGTGCGCGACGAGGCGTCGGCAGCGCCGGCACCGGTCGGGCCGTCGCCGTTTCCATCGCACCTCAAGCCGCAGGTCGGCGAGGTGTGGGTGATGAACGTGCTCATCGAGCGAGAGGACGCCGCCGAGGTCCGCTACGCCTGCGCGAACGTCGACGGCAAGCCGTTCGGAGCGACGCGCATCTTGAGGCGCAGCGAGTTCGAAGACGTCTTCGTGCAGGGCGGCACGGCGTGGCGCCTGCTCATCGTGATGGACGAGATTCGCCCCGACCACTCGGTGGTGTACCGGCAGCTCGACCGGCACCGCCAGCCGCGCGGCGCCCCCAAGCGAATGGAGGGCGCGATTCTCGTGACCACCTTCATTCCCGAGGCCATGGCCTACTGAGGTCGCTCCCTGAACCGCAACTTCAGCTCTTGCTGCACTGGCCGATGGCGTTGTTGCAGGTGAGCCCGGTGGGGCAGTCGACGTTGTACTTGCACGGCAACCCGATGCAGGCGGCGTCGGTCTTCACGCACTTGTCGGTCGCGTCGTTGCAGGTGTACCCGGTCGGGCAGTCGGTGTTGTACGCGCACGCCAGGCCGGCGCAGAGGTTGCTGTTCATCGAGGTGACGCAGAACACCGCGAGCAGAAAGTCGACCGCGGCCGGGTCGGCCGAGTCGGTGGTGCCGAACGAGGTGCAGTAGAAGCTCGCCGACTGCAGCTGGCTGTAGGTGCCTTCGGCGCGGGTCAGCGCCGCACTGCAGACCGCGCTCGAGGCGTTCGACACCTTCGGGCAGACCGTCTGCTTCAGCTGGGTGTACTGCGCGGCATCGCTGCACCCCGCCGCGGCGAACCGGTTGAGCCCCGCTTCGCACTGTGCCTGGTCGAGCGCCGAGGGGCTCGACCCGCCAGCGCTGCCGCCGGCACCTCCCGCCGTGCCGCTGCCGCCCGCGGTGCCCGCTCCTCCGGCCGAGGCGCTCCCTCCCGCGGTGCCGGCGCCTCCACCGGTTCCCGTGCTCTGGGGCCCCGACCCCGAGCACGCCAACAACAACCCCACCGCTGCCGCTGCCCCTGCGCTCAAACGCTTCACCTTGCCGCTCCTCGAAAGGCCCACCACTCCATGTGGCGAGCTGCAGACCTTTTCGGGCGCGGCCGGCCTCGAAGAGGCGCCGACCGTGCCACCGTGGCACGGTCGCGTGCTATCCGGCCGGGGTGTCGATTGCTGCGGCGGCGCTGGGCGAGCTGGGTCGTCACCCCCTGTGGGGCGCGGCCCCCGACCTGCTGCGCCGCCGGCTGCTCTCGCGCGGCGAGCACCTGGCCCTGAAGCCGGGTGAGAACGCGCTCGAATACGGCCAGCCGGCCCGCCGCATCTTCCTGCTGGTCGACGGGCTGATGCGCATCTCCCTGCCGCCCCACGGCCGCCGCGCGGGAGTCACGGTGAAGCTGCTGCAGGCGCCCGCGTTCTTCGGCGAGGCCGAGTCGATGCTGGGCGCTGCGTGGCAGGAGACCGTCGAGGCGCTCACCCCCACGCGGCTGTGGAGCTTCGAGAGCCGGCACTACTTCGCCTGCATGCGCGAGCACGCCGAGACCTGCTTCCGCCACTACTGCGACACCGCGGCGCGCTTCGGGGTCTCCATCGGCGCGCACCGCGCGGTGCTCTTCGACGAGCTGCAAGAGCGCACCCTGGCGGTGTTCGCCGCCTACGCGGCGCACCGCGGGCGCCCGCTCGCCGGCTCCGAGGCGGTTCTCATCGACAGCCGGCTGACCCTCGACGGCCTGGCGCGCGAGGTCGGCACCAACCGCCGCACCCTCGCGCGGGTGCTCGCCGCGCTCTACCGCTCGGGCGCGGTGACACGCCGGGGGCGGCGCTTTGCGGTGCTTCCCCTCGCGCAGCTGTTGGGCACGCTGCCCACCCGACCTTCCATGGCCTATCGAATTCACGGCAAGATGTGGCCCGACGCGCTGCGCTCCGAGGCGACATGAAGACCCGTGGCCGCAACGCCATCGACTACCGCGACCTGGCCGAGCGAATTCGCACCGCCAAGCTCGGGCGCGCGCAGCGCGAGCAGGGGCAGCCGCCGCCTTCGTCCGAAGGGCTGCCCATCGCCACGGTGGTCGACGCCCTGTTCACCCCGGTGCTCGCCGCCCGGGTCGACGCGCTCGCCCAGAAGCTCCAGGCGCGGCCCACCCTGCCCTTCGGGCAGCCGAACCCCAAAGGCCTCACCCCGCTCGAAGCGCAGGTGGCCGAAGCGTTTCGCTTTCTACCGCTCGATGGCCCGCGGGAGACCGCGCGAGCGGGCCTCGCCGACGCGGTGGCGCTGCACAGCGACCGCGACGGCTTCATCAGCGGGGCCGCGCTCGAGAAGGCCTACGGCCCCGAGGGTGAGCAGCTCTTCCGCGAGCTCGCCGAGGTCATCGGCGACGACCCCAGCCGCTTCGAGCGGCAGAGCGTGTTCAAATACCACGGCCTCGGGGCGCTCACCGTCGAGCGCGCGGCCCGCTCGTCGCGCCGCAGCGAGACCCTGGCCGGCATGCCGGTGCTCGGCCAGGTGGTGCGCGAGCTCGGCTCGCCGCACGCGCTCGAGGGCCTGCAGATGGTGGCGGTGCAGCACCTGCTGCCCTCGAACCCGCCGCTGTTCGAGGCGTTCGCGAGGTCGGGCCTCGACCTGAACCAGCTGCACTTCATCGGCAAGACCTACTCGACCGACCCCGACGTGTTCGTCGAGTACGACGAGCGCGGCTACCGCATCGACCCGGCGAGCGTGAAGCGGCTCGACGCGTCGAGCGAAGACCCCACCGTGATTCTCACCCGCGCCGCCGAAGAGCAGCTCACCCGGCTCTTCGCGAAGGGCGACCCGAAGGCCCAGGGCCTCAAGTACGTGCTGCTCGACGAGGGCGGCTTTCTCACCTGCGCGCTGCACCAGAAGTTTCCCCAGTTCGCGCACCAGTGCACCACCGTCGAGCAGACCCAGCACGGGGTGCAGGAGCTCGACGACATGGTGGCCGCGGGCACGCCGCTGCTGGCGCCCTCGGTGCTGGTGGCCGAGTCGGAGCTCAAGAAGACGGTCGAGGCCATCTTCGTGGGCGAGAACGTGCGGCAGACCACCGTCGAGGCGCTCACCAGGCTGGGCCTCGAGGTGCCGAAGAAGCTGCTGGTCGCCGGCTATGGCGCGGTCGGCCGCGAGACCGCGCGCGCCTTCGCGCAGCGGCACGGCGTGCAGGTGTCGGCCACCGACACCTCGCAGGCGGCGCTCGAAGAGGCCGGGCAGGCGGGCTGCCGCACCGGAGCGCACGACGCGCTGCTCGCCGACGCCGAGCTGTACGTGAGCGCCGCGGGCCGCACCACCCTCACCCTCGACGACTACGAGCAGCTGCCCGACGGCGCGGTGGTCGCCAACGCCGCCTCGGGCATTCACCCCCTGGGCATGGACCAGTTCTCGGAAAAGTGGCGCGACCCGCTCGAGACCATCGACCCGGTGCTCGGGCGGGTGACGACGTTTCGCGGCAAGCGCATTCAGCTCGACCAGGGCCTGCAGCGGCACCAGGTGATTCAGACCCCGGGCGGCAAGCGCATCTTGGTGCTCGCTCAAGGCAACGTGGTGAACCTCGCCAAGGGCTTCCCCAACGACTACGCGCAGCTCATCGAGGCGCTGCTCTACGTGGGCGTGATGCAGGCCCTGCACACCCGCGAGCCGGGCAAGCACGCCCTCGACGCGCTGCCCCAAGAGCGCATTCGCGAGCTGATGGACGCGTTCCTCTCGGCCCGCGGCCAGTCGCTCACGGCCCCCGACTTCGACGGGTAGAACCGCACCCGGGTGGGTCGAAAACCACCCGTGCAAAACCGACCCATCACCCCGGGTCTCGACGGTGGCGCGCCGGCACGGCTTCTGCTGAACCGCCCTGGCTCGTGCGCGCCAACCTGGCCACCCGTTATCAGCGCCGCCAGCTCGGCATCGGCGCGACGCTCGTCGTGCTCAGCGCGCTGGCCATGGTGGGCTGGGCCCTGCGGGTGCCCGCGCTCACGCACCTCGGCCTCGACACCCACCTCAAGCTGCTCACCGCCTTCACCCTGCTGGCCTTCGGCACCGCGCTGGTGCTCGAGGCGCGCCGGCCCGGGCGCAGAGCCGCGCGGGCGCTGTGGGCCTTCGGCGGCGTCGTCGGCGCCCTGAGCTTCGTAGGCGACCTGGGCTCGGCGTACTTCGGCATCGCGCAGACGGGGTGGGAGCCCATCGCGCCCAACACCGCGCTGTGCCTGGCGCTGATCGGCCTCACCATGAGCGTGCCGGCGCGCGGCCCCAAGGGCCAGCGCCTGGGCGACGTGGCGCTGTCGCTGGCCGCCTTTCTCGCCTTCATCGCGCTCAGCGGCCACCTCTACTCGGTGAGGGCGCTGCACGGCCTGCCCGGCTTCGGGTCGATGGCGATGCAGACCGCGGTGGCGGTGCTGCTCACCGTGGCAGGCGCGCGGAGCTCGGGGCCGGGGCAGCTCTTGTCGCGCGACGACGCGGTCGGCCGGGCCGCCCGGCGGCTCACCCTCGGCGCGCCGCTGCTGGTGGCCGTGGGCGGGGTGTTTCTGGCCGGCCAGCGCGCGGGCCTCTACCAGACCGAGTTCGGCCTGGCGTTGATGGTCACCACCAGCACCGCCCTGCTGCTCGGCCTCGCCCTGTGGACGGCGCACCTGCAGGCGCGCGCCACCGACGCGATGGCCCAGCGCATCGCCGACCAGCGCCTGGCGCTGCGCGCGACCGAGCTGGTGCGCGTGGGCACCGAGCCCTCAGAGGTCACCTTGGCGGTGGCCGAGCTGCTGCGCGAGCACCTCGCCATCGACGCCTGCTACTTTTCCCAGGTCGACGAGGCACGCGGGGTGGTGCGGGTGCAGCACGGCTCGAGCTTCGGCGGAGCCCACGCCGCCGAGGTGCCCATCTCGTCGTTCTCGCCCAGCACCACCGCCGATGTGCTGGCCGGCAAGACCGTGGTGAACGTCGACTCGGCCGTCGACCTGCGCACCGCCGACCGCTACGCCGCGCACTACGGGCCACTGCAGCTGCGCGCCTACGCCCTGCTCCCGCTGCGCCGCGACGACCAGACCGTGGCGCTGCTCAACCTGCGCTCGAGTCGGCCGCGGGTGTGGTCTGCCGAAGAGCTGGCGCTGATGCACGAGGTCGGTGAGAAGACCTGGCTGGCGCTCGAGAGCCAGCGCGCGCACGCCGCCCGCGACCAGGCGCTCGCCGAGCTCGAGGCGCTGCGGGTCGACCTCGAGCGGCGGGTCGAGGCCCGCAGCGCCGAGCTGAAGAGCTCCGAGGCCCGGTTTCGAGCGCTGTTCGACGCTTCACCCATCTCGCTGTGGGAATACGACTTCAGCGAGGCGCTCGAGGCGATGCGCGCGCTGGGCCTGCCGCCCGATGCGCTCGAGCGGCGCCTGCGCGCCGACGACGCGCTGGTGGCCACGCTGGTGAAGCAGCTCAAGATACTGGCCACCAACCCCGCCAGCCTGGCGCTGTTCGAGGTGCCAGACCTGCCCACCCTGCTGAAGCTGCGCCCCAAGATGCACCTGGCCGCGACGGTGGCCACCATTCGCGACGAGCTGCTCGCCCTGCACTCGGGCGCGGTGAGCTACGCAGCCGAGACCAGCGCCGAGACCTCGAGCGGCGTGCCGCTGCGGCTGCAGCTGAGGTTGCAGCTGGTGCCCGGGCTGTCGGGCCGCGCGGTCATCTCGCTCATCGACATCACCGCCCAGACCCGCCGCGACGGCCAGCTGCGCGCCTCGCTGCGCGAAAAAGAGGTGCTGCTGAAAGAGGTGAACCATCGGGTGAAGAACAACCTGCAGGTCATCTCGAGCCTGATGAACCTGCAGGCGCCCAGCCTGCCCGAAGAGGCGCGCGCCATCTTCGAGGCCAGCCAGTCGCGGGTGCACAGCATCGCGCTGGTGCACGAGCGGCTCTACGAGACGAACGACGTCACCTCGGTCGACTTCGGCAAGTACGTACACTCGCTGGTCGCCCACCTCGGCCACTCGCTCGACGGCCTGTCGCGCGGGGTGAGCACCGAGGTGGCCGTCGACGGGGTGCAGCTGCCGGTGAACCAGGCGGTGCCGTGCGGGCTCATCGTCAACGAGCTGGTCACCAACGCGTTCAAGCACGCCTTCCCCGCGCGGGAGGGCCGCGTGTGCATCGGCCTCAAGCAAGACGGTGAGAAGCGCCTGGTCTTGAGCGTCGCCGACGACGGGGTGGGGCTGCCGGGCGACGTGCGAGCGCATCGGGTTCGCGCAGGCTCCTTGGGCATGGAGCTGGTACACACCTTCGCCGAGCAGCTCGACGCCCGGGTCGAGGTGCTGCCCGGGCCCGGCACCACCTTCACCTTCACCTTCGACAGGAGTTCCTAGCGTGAGCACCGAGCACCGCAAGACGATTCTGGTGGTGGAGGACGAGCGCATCGTCGCGATGGACCTGCAGCGCACCTTGCAGGGCATGGGGTACGAGGTGCCCATCACCGCCGCCTCGGCCGACGACGCGTTTCGCTACGCCACCGAGCGCTGCCCCGACCTGGTGCTGATGGACATTCACATCAAGGGCGAGCGCGACGGCATCGAGGCGGCGCAGCTGCTGCGCGAGCGCTTCGCGGTGCCGGTCATCTTTCTCACCGCCTACAGCGACCACGAGACGCTCTCGCGCGCCGCCAAGACCGAGCCGCACGGCTACCTGTGCAAGCCGGTGAAGAACGACGTGCTGCGCAGCAGCATCGAGGTGGCGCTCTACAAGCACGAGGTCGACAAGCGGGTGCGCGAGCGCGAGCGGTGGTTCTCGACCACCTTGCGCTCCATCGGCGACGCGGTGGTCTCGGTCGACGTGGGCGGCAAGGTCACGTTCATGAACGCCGCCGCCGAGCGGCTCACCGGCTGGGCCGAGGCCGAGGCCCAGGGGCGCCCGGTGGCCCAGGTGCTCCAGCTGCTCGACGAGCGCACCGGCGTGCCGCTGGCCGACCCGTTCAGCCGCGCGCTCGAGCGCGGTGAGCGCATCGAAGTCTCCGGCGCGCTCGGTGCGCGCGGCGGGCCGCAGCGGCTCGTCAGCGACTCGACCGCGCCGGTGCTCTCGCCAGACGGCCGCGCCACCGGCGCGGTGATGGTGTTTCGCGACGTCACCGACCAGCGGCGCCTGCGCCAGCAGCTCGAGCAGGCCGAGCGGCTCAAGGCGCTGGGCACGCTCTCGGCCGGCATGGCCCACGAGCTCAACAACCCGCTGGCGGTGATGCTCTCGAACACCCGCTGGGTGACCGAAGAGCTGCAGCGCCGCGCCACCCAAGAGGTCGCCGGGCTGGGCGAGGTGCTCGACTCGCTCAAAGACATTCTCGAGGCGGGGCAGCGCGCCGCGAAAATCATCGCCGACCTGAAGACCTTCTCTCGCGCCGAGGGGGCCGACCAGCGCTCGAGCCTGCAGCGCTGCATCGAGTCGTCGCTGCGCTTCGTCGAGCCCGAGCTCAACCTGCGCGCCCGGGTGCACCTCGAGCTCGAGGCGATGGGCGACGTGGCCGCCGACGAGACCCGCCTGGGGCAGCTGCTGGTGAACGTGCTCTTGAACGCCGCGCAGGCCTTCGAGCCGGCCCGCTTCGAGAGCAACCGGCTCACCGTGAAGGCGGTGAGCGACGGCAAGGTGGCGCACGTGAGCATCAGCGACACCGGCCGCGGCATGTCGGCCGAGGTGGCGGCGCGCGCCTTCGAGCCCTTCTTCACCACCCGCCGGGTCGGCGCCGGCACCGGGCTGGGCCTCTCCATCTGCCACGGCATCGCGCGCTCGGTGGGCGGAGACCTGCGCCTCGAGTCGGCCCTCGGCCGGGGCACCACCGTGTTTCTCGACCTGCCGCTCTACGTCGAGAAGCCCGCTCCCGCTCCGCTGCCGGCGCGGTCGGGCAAGAAGCCCAGCCTGCTCATCATCGACGACGAGCCGCTGGTGCGCAGCGCGGTGCGGCGCATGCTCGGGCCCCGCTTCGAGGTGACGCTCGCCGAGAGCGCCACCCAGGCGCTGGCCCAGCTGGTCGACGGGGCCCGCTACGACGTGGTGCTCACCGACGTGCGCATGCCCGACATGACCGTCCTCGAGCTGCACCAGGCGCTGCTCGAGCGGGTGCCCGAGCAGGCCGCGCGGCTGGCGTTCATGACCGGCGGCGTCGGCGAGCCCGACGTGCTCGACGCGCTCTCGGCGCTGCCCAACCTGGTGCTCGACAAGACCGACCTGGCCCGGCTGGGAGACGCGCTGCTGCGCGTGGCGCGCGGCTCACCCTGAGAGGGGCCGGTCTCGCCGGTCGCCAATCACCCGCGCCGGCACGCCCCCGACGATGGCCCACTCGGGCACGTCGTCGGTCACCACCGCCCCCGCGCCCACCACCGCGTGGTCTCCGATGCGCACCCCGTCGGTGACGCAGGCGTGGGCCCCTATCCACACGTCTTTGCCGATGACGATGCCCTTCGACGTCACCGGCTGCTCGGCCACCGGGCGCTCGGGCGAGAGGCCATGGTCGAACGCGTAGACGCTGGCGCCGGTGGCGATGCGGGTGCCCTCACCGATGACGATGCCGGCCGCCCCGCCGTCGAGGCTGGCGCGCGAGTTCACGCTCACTCCCGCGCCGAGGGTCAGCGGCCCGTGCAGAAACGCCAGCGCCGCCACCGAGCAGCGCGGGCCCAGCCGCACCGGCCGCCCCAGCTCGGCGAAGATGGCCGCGTCGGGTGAAATGAAGCAGCCCGCCTCGAGAAACACGGTCTCGTGCTCCATCAGGGCGCGCTGCACCTCGTCCTGCCAGGGCTCTGCCCACACCCGGTGCTTCTCTTTCAGCGACGGGTACAGCCACGGCATCCACGACAGGCGCTTGAGGTGTGCTTCACGGTGACTGGGGTCTGAAGGCTCGACGGGCGGGCTCACTTGGGGTCGCCGATAATACCGCCCGGTGCCTCGGGTTGTGATCCACGCCGGCTCCCGGCGAGACTGTGGGGTTCGTGGCCTCGCGCGCTGCCCAGCTCCCACTTGTCGCCGCCGTGCTGTGGGCGAGCACCGCCTTCGCGGGCACCACGGTGCTGAACCGCAAGCTCGAGCGCGGCCAGACCGGCACCGCGGTGCTGCGGGCGATGGGCGTACCGCCCGAGACCACCGAGCGCATCATCGACGCGCTGCACGACGTGGTCGACCTGCGCCGGCTGCGCGCCGGCCAGCAGCTGCGGGTGGTGTTCGACGGCGGCACGGTGAAGTACGTCGACTACCGGGTCGACACCGCCACCGAGTACCAGGTGTGGCACGACGGCCCGCGCTACGTGGCGTCGCGCCGCCAGGTGGTGTTCGACACCCAGATTTCGCGCTTCGACTTCAACGTGGCCAGCACCCTGTGGAAGGCAGCCATCGAGAAGGGCGTGTCGGCGGCCGTGCCGATGGCGCTCAACGACGCGTTCGGCTGGGAGCTCGACCTGCTGCGTGAGGCCCGCACCGGCGACAAGGCGCGGCTGCTGGTCGAAGAGCTGACCTGCCACGGCCGGCGGGTGCGCTACGGCGACGTGCTCGCGGCGCGCTACGAGAAGACCAACGGCACGCGCCTCGAGGTGTTCCGCTACCAGATTCCCGACGGCGCGGCGGGCATGTACCTCAAAGACGGCCGCTCGGCGCAGCGCCGCTTCTTGAAGAGCCCCGCGGGCTGGGCGCCGCTCACCTCACGCTTCGGCTGGCGCAAGCACCCCATCACCGAAGAGTCCGAGTTCCACGACGGCATCGACTACGCCATGCCGGTCGGCACTCCGGTGAAGACGGTCGGCCCGGGCCTGGTGACGTTCGCCGGCTACACCCGCGGCGGCGGCAACATGGTCTGCGTGGCGCACGACGAGGGCTACGAGAGCTGCTACCTGCACCTCTCGCGCATCGCCCAGACCGTGCGGGCCGACGCGCCCGTCGCCGAGAAGCAGGTGCTCGGCTGGTCGGGCAACACCGGGCAGACCACCGCGCCGCACCTGCACTTCAGCCTCAAGCGCTTCGGCAGGTTCGTGAACCCGGTGCGGCAGCGCTACGCCCGCACCGACAGCGTGCCCGCCCCGCTGCGCGACGACTTTCACCAGATGGTGGAAGAGCGCACCGCCGCGCTCGACGCCCCGCCCGCGACCGTCGACCTGAAGTAGGCGCTTCGTCAGCTGCCCAGAATGAACAGCACGATGCCGACCAGGCCCACCGCCGCGGCGGTGATGAACAGGCCGTTGGCCAGCCGGTCTTGCCCCACCGCCACCTGGTTGCGCTGGTCGAGCTGCTGGGCCGTGAAGGTGCCGGCGGCTGCGTCCATGCGCAGCTGCGAGCGCGCGCCGGCCGCGTTGGCTCCGAAGTAGATGCCGGTGCCGGCGGTGATGACCGACGCCCCGAGCACCAGGTAGCTCACCGAGCGCAGGAGCGTGGCCTGCTTCGGCGCGGGCTCGGTCACCGCCGCCGGGGCGATATCGAGCGGCGGCGGCTCGGGCTCGAGCTGGGGAACCTCTTCTGCTTTCGGCGCAGCGGTCACCGGAGCCTCTTTCTTCTCGCCGGCCACCGGCTCTTCGGTCAGCTGCGCGGGCGGCGCGTCGGCGGCGAACGCGGGCCGCTGCAGCAGGAGGCCCGCCAGCACCAGTGCACGAAGCCGGGTCATCACCGCCGCACCCTACTTCGGCGTGACCAAAAGGTAACCGCGGCTGCGCGCGGGGTGGCCATCACCGAGCGGTGACCCCGCGGGCACACCCCGGCGGGGTCAGTTAGTGAACCGACACGATGGGCACCGCCTTCCCCCCGATCATCTTCGCCGCTCTCGGTGCGGCCCTCTTCGTCGCCATCTGGCTGCAGCACACGCGCCTGTCGCGCGCCGTCTTTCGCCCTCCGGTTCCGCCGCGCCGGCGCGAGAGCTACCCCAGCATCACGGTCATTCGGCCGATTCGGGGCCTCGACCCCGGCTGCAAAGAGAACACCCTCGCGCTGCTCGAGCAGGTCTACCCGGGCGAGGTGCAGACCCTGTTCGTGTTCGACCACGTGGGCGACCCCGCGCTGCCCATCGTCTCCGAGCTGGTGCGCACGTCTCCGGCCGGCCGCAACGCGCAGGTGCTGATCGCCGGGCCGCCGCCGCCCAGCCGCACCGGCAAGCTCAACGCGATGATTTGCGGCCTGCAGCACGCCCGCGGAGAGCTGATCGCCTTCAACGACTCGGACTCGCGGCCCACGCCCTACCTGCTGCGGCTGCTCGCCGACGAGCTGCTCGCCGACGAGAAGATCGGCTGCACCTTCACCCCGGTGGTCACCCACCGCGCGCCGATGACCGCGGGCGAGGCCGGCTACACCCTGCTGGTGAACGCCTGGTACGGCCCCTCGGTCGCCGCCGCCACCGGCCCGCGAGGTGAGCTGCCCTTCATCATGGGCGAGCTGATGCTGCTCACCCGCCACGCCATCAAGGCCATCGGCGGCCTCGAGTGCGCCGAGGGCCAGCTGGTCGACGACATGTATCTGGGCAAGGCCATTCGCGAGGCCGGGCTGCACAACGTGATGGTGCGCTGGCCGCTGCCCATCGTCACCGACAAGCTGACCCTGGTGGACTTCTTCAAGCTCTTCCGCCGGTGGGTCGCGTGCTCCCAGTCGGGCCTGCCCGCCTCGTTCGTGCGCGGCAACTGGCTGCGCGGCCTGTTCGCCGGTGGCGCCCTCGCGCTCACCGTGGCGGCCCTGGTGCTCGGCCACGCGGGGGCGGCCATCTTCCCCGCCGCGGCGCTGGCGCTGTTCAGCTACAGCCAGCTCAACCTGCACGAGAAGTTCAGCGGGCAGAAGCTCAAGCTCCGCCACTTCTGGATGCCGGCGGCCCTGCCGCTCATCGGTGGGCTGGTGAGCGCGTCGACGAAGCTCGACCCGCGGGTCGACTGGCGCGGCCGCAGCTACGACCTCGACGCCGCCGCGAAGCTGTCGCGGCAGCAGCGGCACGTGGCCAGCGAGAGCTGAAGCTCGCGCGCCGCGGCCTCTTCAGTGGGCCCGGGTGTCCAACCGCAGCGACATCAGCCGCGACTTCACCGGCACCACCACCCGGCCCTCGGGCTCGACGTCGAGCGTTCTCATCTCGCGCTCGAGCGCGTCGCACTGCACCGCCGAGCGCACCGCGTGGTCCTTCACCCAGACCCGCACCGGGCTGTGCGGCGGGTTCTCGCAGAACAGCCGCACCGTCATGCCTTCGCCGTCGTGCGAGCGCTTCACCGCATGCACCTTCACGTCCGGCGAGTCGCACAGCACCAGCTCGTGCGCCGCGTGCGAGGCGTCGCGGTGACCCTCGGGCATCCAGTAGAGCTCGAGGCGGTGCCGGGCGAGCGCCACGTCGCCCGCGCCCATCAGCGCGGCCTCGTGCACCTGCTCGCCGTCGTTGGTGCCGCCGATGGGGTGCGCCAGCACCGGCAGCCACCCGTAGGCGCGCTCCTTGGGCGCGTTGCGTGCCACGATCCACTCCAGCGCTCCGCTCGGCGAGAGCGACGCCGCGGTGGGAGACTCGAACAGCGCGTGCAGCGTGCGCCCGTCTTGCAGCGTCAGCCGCGAGGGCACCGCCCAGAAGGTCGGCGAGTACAGCCGTTCGCGCGGGCGTCGAATCACGCCGCCCACCGTGTCCATCTCGAGCTCGCGCGGAGACAGCACCGTGTCGACCCGGCAGGTGACGGTGTAGCGCGGCCGGGCCACGCCCTCGACGCGCACCCGAATGAAGGGGTCTTCAGCCCGGCAGATGAGCGTGCGCACGAAGCGCTCGCCGCCCAGCTCCGAGGTCAACACCACCCGCACCTGTGAGGGCTCGGTGTGCAGCTCGAGCTGCACCGGCTTCTTCGAGGCGCGCTCGATTTCCTGAAAGCGCCCGCCGCTGAACTCGTGCCCCAGCCGCCACAGCCCGCCGTCGTCGTGAAACGCGACCAGGTCGAACGACGGCCCGGCGAGCAGCTCGCCCTGCGAGCCGGCGAACGAGGTGAGGCACCCGCCGTCGGCCCGTGAAATCACCGCGCGGTAGTGCGGGGTCTTGATGATGAGCGCCTGACCCGACGGCTCGACCTCGACCACGCCCTCATCGAGAGCGGCCACCGGTCGAGAGACCGGGTGCGAGGCGCGCGCCAGCTTCAGCGCCTGGTGTGCCGCGGCCTCGGCGGCATCGAGCCAGGGCTTCTGCTCCTGGTGCCAGATGTGGTCGGGCGAAGTGCCGGGGATGTAGTCGTGGTGGTTCGAGAGCACCAGGGTGCTCCACGCGTCGCTGATGCTCTTTTCCAGCGCCACGTCGTGGGCCCGGGTGGCCGACAGCTTCTCGGCGAGCAGCAGCGTCTTGGCGATGCGGGTGGGCCGCTGCTTCACCTCGGGCCGGGTGGCGAGAAAGCCCATCCAGTACGGGTTGGGGTCGGCCTCGAGCACCGGCAGCTTCTCGCGCTGGGTGTTCACCAGCGCGAAGTAGTCGTCCATACCGGCCAGCACCGCCCAGGTGCCGGTGGTCTGGTAGCGCTCGCGGTTGTAGCGCTCGAGCAGCTCAGGCAGCGCGTCGATGGGGTCGTTGAAGTCCATGCCGATGGGGCAGAACAGGTAGGGCGTGCGCGAGTACGGCTGCAGCTGCTTCACGTAGCCGTCGATGCGGCGGGCGATGTGCCCGCGCGTTCGCCACGGCAGCGCGAAGGTCTTGCCCGCCCAGCGAATGATGCCCTTGTGGGCCAGCATGTCGCCGAGGAAGTAGGTGTGCGCGTTCCAATGACAGAGCACTTCGGCGCCGCCGTCGTCGCGCCACACGAAGTCGTGGGTGCAGTGCACCTTCTCGAGCAGCTCGGCGGTGCTGGCGGGGCGGGGAAACGTCTTGCGCCGCGCCCAGTCGGCGCCGATGAAGTACATGCCGTCGATGCGGGTGAGGCCCACCGCGTTCACGCCCACCGCGTTCATCAGCGACGGCAGGTGCGGAGAGTGACCGAAGTTGTCGGGGAAGTAGGCGGTGCCCGGCGCGTCGGGCAGGCCCACCTCTTTCAGCCAGGCGTGACCCAGCTGAAAGTCCCGCAAGATGCTCTCGGAGTGCGGGAGCAGCGTGTCGGGCGTGGTGAACGAGGTGGCGAGCAGGCGCAGCTGGCGAGAGCCGAAGCGGGCCCGCAGGGCGTCGCGGCGGTCTTCCCGGCGCTCCCAGTAGCGCTTCAAGAAGAACAGGCTCTCGATGCAGTAGACCCGGCTCGCGTCGGCTTCGAGCGCATCGAGCACCGCGTCGAGAATCGGCTCGACCCGCTTCTGAAAGTACCCTTCCGACGTCTCGAGCCAGTTGGTGTCCCAGTGGCTCGACTCGGCGAACAAGAGTACCTGCGCTGCGTCGGCGGGTATGCCGAGCGCAGCGCGCAGCTGCGGCTCATTCATCACTGCGATGCCCTCGCCAGAATCGTCTTCATGAACCCGACGGCAGCGTCGCGCTGGCCGCCGCGGGCGAAGAGCGCTGGCACCGCTCCGCCTGGCTCGCTGTACACCACGTATGTAACCGTCACGTGACCTGACTGCACGGGTTCGAGCACCCAGTACCCGCGCACCGCGGGCACCCGCACGAACGAGGGGTCGGGCGGGTACCGGGAGTCGGTGACCGTCTCGAACTTCACCTCGCACCGGCCGGTCTCGGCGGGCGCCACCAGGGTGACGTGCATCAGGCAGTCGCGGTCTTGCACCACCGGCACGCGAACCTGCTCGTAGGTCCACCGCTCGGTGTCGGTCTCGCGAATCACCACCCGCTTCTTGAAGTCGCCGGTGACCTTTGCGTTCTTCCCCCACACCGCCTCGCACAGCCGAGCCAGCGGCAGCGCGCTCTGCGTGGTGATGCGGTACTCGTGAAATGGCGAGCCGTGCACCTCGCGGTACTCGACCGAGAGCGCGTCGACCTTGCGGTCTTGCACCCACGGAGTCTCGGCGGCGAGCGGCAGCGGCGAGACGGCGACGGCGAGGGCGGCTACGAAGCGATACGGCATCACGGCAGCGCCGACGATAGCGGTGCGCGCGCGGGTGGAGCAAACGCCCGGGGCGAACCGCCTCGAAGCCGAACGCGAGAAGGTCTCACCCCGCGCAGAAAGGTCACAGGCGAGGCGAGAACGGTCAGGTGGAGCTCGTCGTACCCTGCGTTCGCGGGCGCGGGCACTTGAGCTCGTGAACGCCCGACGAGGGGACGTGGTCGTCAGGCGGTCGAGGTGCTGGTTTCGCTCACCGTGATGCGGGTGACACCGCCTCGAGCCCGTCGAAGAAGCCCGCCACCTCGGTCGCCACGCGCGCGCGATCGACGTCGCGCGGCATGAGGTGAAAGCCGCGCTGCAACCGCACCAGCTTCGCGCTCACCAGCTGCAGCGGCAGCGCGCACGCCGCCGGCACGTCGATGACGTGGTCCTGCTCGGCCACCAGCACCAGCGCCGGGCAGCGCACCTGGCCCAGCGCCTGGGCCGCGAGCCGCTGCAGCGCGAACACGTCGCGCAGCCGGGCCACCGGGTAGCGGGGCAGCAGCGGCGCGGTCGCCTTCACCTCTTCGTCTTCCAGGTCGCTGGCCAGCTTGCGCACCCACAGCGAATCGAGCGGGTGGCGCTTCACCAGCTGCAGCGCCCGCAGCACCCGCGCCGAGCGCGAGCGCAGCTTGAGCGCGGGGGCCATCAGCGCCAGCGCGCTCACCCGTGCGGGGAAGCGCGCCGCGAGCAGCAGCGCGAGCAGCGAGCCCATCGACAGGCCGGCCACGTACACCCGCTCGACGTCGTGCAGCGAGAGCAGCGCGCGCTCGGCCTCGCGCTCCCACTCGAAGTGGGTGACGTAGAGCATCGCCTCGGGCGAGCTGCCGTGCCCGGGCAGCCGCGGCGCGAGCACGTGGTAGCCGCGCGCGGCGAGCGATTCTCCGAGCGGCCGAACCTCCCACGGTGAGCCGGTGAAGCCGTGCAGCAAGAGCACTGCGGCGCGCGATTTCGAAGCTTCGGGCCCCAGGCTGAATGGCGCCGTCTCCGAGGCGTCCATGCTATGCACGACGGCCACTATGGCAGATGCTCCCGGCAAGCCTCCCGAGATTCAGCTGCAGATTCAGCTCGATGACGACGTGGCGGGGGGTCAGTACGTGAACATGGCGCTGGTCAATCACACCGAGACCGAGTTCACGTTGGACTTCATCTACGTGCAGCCGCAGCAGCCGCGCGCGAAGGTGAAGAGCCGCATCATCACCAACCCCAAACACATGAAGCGCCTGTTCATGGCCATGCAAGACAACCTGGCCAAGTTCGAGGCGCGCTTCGGGCCGATCGAAATCACCGACCCGGACAACCCGGTACACTGAGTCTTCTTCGAAGAACCGTATGAGCCGTCTCGCCCTGGTGCTGGTGTCGTGCGTCGCCGCTCAGGCGTACGCGAAGTGCGAAGCCGACGGGCTGTACGTCTTTCCCGCTCCGGGCGCGGTGATACCGCTCAACGCGAAGTTCATTCTCGAGGGCACCGGGAGCGACGCGGCGCGGGTGAGCAAGCTGGTGGGCGGCGGCGAGCTGGTGCTGCGCTCGGGCAACGACGAGGTGCGGGTCACCGTGCAGCGCGGCTGGAGCTCGTCGATGAAGCGGGTGGCGGTGATGCTCAAGCCGGCCTCCGAGCTGATGCCCAACCAGAGCTACACCCTGGCCATCGAGAAGCTGCTGCCCGGCTACAAGGTGCTCAACCCGAACGCGGCCGAGACCCTGACCTGGCGCACCGGAGCCATCGCCGACACCTCGGCCCCGCGCTACCAGGTGAAGCCCGCGGTGGCCGAGGGCCTCTACAAGAAAGAGTCCGACGGGCTCACCCGGCAGCTGAAGATTCGCACCACGCTCGAAGAAGAGGGGCCGGCGTACTTCGTGGCCACGGTGCAGCGGGCGCGCGGCAACCCCGCCAAGCAGGTCTACCCGGTGGTCATCAACGGCGGAGACGCGGTGCTCGGTCACGACGCCTGCTCGGGCACCTTCACCTTCGATGACGGCCGCGCCTACAAAATCTGGCTCGAGGCGTACGACTCGGCCGGCAACAAGGCCGTCGAGAAGCTGCCGATGATTGAAGCGCAGGCCCCGCGGCCGCAGTAGCCCCCGTCGCCTTCGCGCGACACCTGGCGCTCTGGGGCGCGCTCAATTGCCCACAGCCGTGCACAGTGTCTCGTGCTGTGTGCCGCGCCGCTTATCCAACCCGGTAAAGGGGCGTCACGTTCGTAGGGCTAGGGCTGATCGGTAACGCGCGGCCCGGGTTTCGCAGAGGGGGGAAGACCGTGAAGAGGGGACTGCCGCACATCGCTGTGACACTGCTCGCGCTGACGTCGGCGTGCGGCGGTACCGCCGGCAACCTCCCCGCCGACTACCTGACCTACGGCTTCGAGGCGAAGGTCGAGGTCGCCACCGCCGACCCGCAGCCCGGTCACCGCGTCGACCTCATCGTCGACATCAAGAGCACCGGCAACGTGCCGGTCGAGTGCGACGTGGTGCTGCGCGTGGTGAGCGACGGCGGCGACGAGATTTTCTCGCAGAAGTGGGAAGGCGTGAAGTTCATGCCCGCTTCGCCCTGGAACCTGCAGAACGGCTTCCTGCCCGCCACCGACGTCGAGCGCAGCTACAAGCTCTCGGTCGAAGTGCGCCGCCACAGCAACGGCGAGCTGCTCTACGACAACGCCGAGCTGGGCCGCCTCGACTTCCCGACCTGAAGACGCATCAGCTCGACGGCAGCGTGATGGTGAACGTGGTGCCTCCACCCATCGCGCTGCGCACGCTGATTTCTCCGTGGTGCGCGTCGACGATGCGCTTGACCACTGCCAGCCCCAGCCCGGTGCCGGTGGCCTTGGTGGTGAAGAACGGCTGAAAGATGTGCTTCTCGGTGGCGGGCGAGATGCCCACGCCCTCGTCACAGACCTCGATGCGGGCCTGGGCGACTCCGTTCTTCTGCTGCGCCGACACCCGCACCGTGCAGGTGCCGCCCTTGGGCATCGCCTGAATCGCGTTCACCACCAGGTTCACCAGCGCCTGCCGCACCAGGTGCCCGTCGACCACGAAGCGCGGCAGCACCCCCTCGAACTCGGTGACCACCTTCACCTGCGCCGAGCTCGACGCCGAGGCGGCCTCGACCGCCGAGGCCACGATGGGCTCGAGCTCGATGGGGGCGCGCTCGGCCTCGTAGGGCCGGGCGAAGTCGAGCAGGTCGCCGACGATGCGGTTCAACCGGTCGGCCTCTTCGCCCACGATGCCCAACAGCAGCGCGGCCTCACCGTCGTTGCCGGCGCGCTTCTTCAAGCTGGTGAGCGAGTTGAAGATGACGCCCAGGGGGTTGCGCACCTCGTGGGCCATCACCGCGGCCAGCTCGCCCAGCGCGGCGAGCCGCTCGTGGCGCACCACCTCGGCCTGCGCCTTCTCGAGGCTCGAGTACGACGAGCGCAGGTCGTCGAACAGCTTCACGTGCTCGACCAGCACCGAGACCTGCGCGGCGCAGCTGTCCATCAGCTTGAGCTCGTCGTCGCTGAACGGCACGTCGGCCAGCCGCCCCACCATCAGCGCGCCGAACTTGCGCTGGCCCACCAGCAGCGGCGCGGCCATCAGGTGCGAGGCGTTGAACGCCTGCATCTCTTTGCGGGTGCGGCCGGTCGACTCGGCGAGGCTGACCCGCTGCCCCTTGAGCTCGCGCAGCGCCCGCGCGGTGATGCTGTCTTCGTCGAGCTTGATGCTGGGCATCGAGAGGGTCGGCGGCAGCCCCACCCCGGCCCGTGGCGTCCACCCTCCCAGCACCAGCTCGTTGCCGCTCACGTAGACGATGGAGGCCGCGTCGCAGGGCAGGTTCTCGACCAGCAGCGCGAGCAGGCGGTCGACCAGCGGCCCCACCTCGCGCGCCGAGGTGCCCGCGCGGGCCAGGTCGAACAGCAGCGACAGCTGCCGTACCCGGCCCGAGAGCTGGTTGTAGAGCCGCGAGCGCTCGATGAGCGTGTTCACCTGCACGCCCAGGGTGGCGGCGGTGGCCAGCTCGGTGGGCGAGTAGCCGGCGTTCGAGCGCCGCGCCATCACCAGCCAGGCGTTCCGACGGCCTTCGAGCTCGAGCGGCACGTTGGCGAACCAGCGAAACCCCTCGCCCTCGACCCGCTCGCGGCCGGTCTGCAGCTCGCTCACGTGCATGGTGTTGAGCGCCACCGGAAAGGCCCCGGGCTTCACCCGGCGAAACAGCTTGCTCATCGACTCGGGCGCGCCCCAGGGCTCGTCGAACATCACGTACTCGTCGGTGGCGCCGTCGTAGATGAACAGCGCGCTCGAGTCGCTGCTGGTGGCCTTGGCCACCGCCTCGAGCAGCACCCGGGTGTTGGTGCCGCCGCCGGCATCGAGGCGCATGGTGGCGATGGCGTTCACCGCCTCTTGCTCGCGGCGGCGTTGCTCGAGCCGCTCGTTGAGCTCGGCGGCCTGCAGCGCGGCGTTGAGCTGCAGGCCGAACAAGGTGATGGCGGGCAGGTCGCTCTCTTCGAGGGCCACGCCACCCAGGGTGAAGCCGCCCCACAGCTGCCCGTCGATGACCAGCACCATCATGCTGACCTTCTGAAACGACGCGGCGTCGAGCAGGCGGGGCACCTCGTCGAGCTGCCCGGCGCGGTGCTTCTCGAAGAACTTCTCGGTCGCCTGCCGCACGTCGCCGATGAGCACCGCCCCGCGACCTGCCGCCGCCACCCTCGTCAGCTGCGACACCGGCACCGCACGGCCCTCGAAGGCGGGGGTGTCGAGCCGCAGCTCGGGGGCCACGTTGGCGTAGCGAATGCGGGTCACGTCTCCATCGCGCTGCAGGATGGCGAGCGAGAGCTGGTGGGCGCGCAGCGCCTCTCCAGCGCAGGTGATGACCCCCTGCGGGGTCTGCTCTCGCTGGAAGCCGAGCGCGACCTCGGTGAGGACTCTGAGCAGAGCGTCGCCGTGCAGGGGGCCGGACACGTCTCTACCGCTTATACTCTCGGGTCCCCCGATGTGGAGAACCGCCGCTCTCGCCGTACCGGCCCTGCTCTTGCTGTTCGTCGGCCTCTATGTGGGTGCCGCGGCGGCCTACCCGGGCGGTACCTGGGAAGAGCCGACCCGGGTCGGGCACAGCTTTCTCTTCAACTACTACTGCGACCTGATGCGGCCGACCGCGCTCAACGGCACGCCCAACCCGCTGGGCTCGCGGCTGGCCGAGCTGGGGCAGCTGGTGTTCGCGCTGGCGCTGGGGCCCTTCTTCCAGCTGGCGCCGCGGGTGTTCGAAGAGCGCCGCCGCCTGGCGCGCGCGGTGCGGGTGCTGGGTGCCATCGCCTGCGTGGCGGGCATCGGAGTGGTGCTGATGCCCTCGTGGCGCTTCGGTCAGACCGTGCACGGCATCATGCTGCTGACCTGCGGGCTGCCCGCGGTGGCCGCCCTGGTGTGCGTGATGCTCGGCACCTGGCGGGTGCCGGCGCTGCGCGGCGTGGCCTTCGCGCTGGTGGTGAGCATGGTCTTCACCATCGCCATCTTCGTGCGGCAGATGGCGCTGGGCACCGAGACCACCTTCGGCCTCGCGCCGCTGCAGCGGGTCGACTTCGCGCTCGCCCTGGTGTGGATGTCGCTCACCGCTAGAAGCGCAGCACGAACTGGCACGCCGGGCAGTTGAACACCCACCGCTCGAGGCCGGTGGGCAGGCTCGAGCCGGTGCAGGTGCCTCCGAAGTCGGGGAAGTCGGCGAGAAAGTCGCCGCTGGCCAGCTCGTCGAAGGTGCCCAGCTCCTGCGTGCCCGCGGTCTGGTACGCGCGGTAGCGGCAGCTGCCGCCACCGCTCACCGTCACCCGGTCGAAGGGCAAGGTGGTGCCTGGCCAGGTCGCGCAGCCGCTGCTCTCGACGATGGCGGCGCGGGTGGTCGAGCCCTGGCAGAAGCCCCGGCCGCGGCAGACGGGGGTGCCGGTGCCGCAGGTGATGCAGCCCCCGTCTGAGGTGAAGTCGGTGCTGCACACCCGGCCGCCGTTGCACTCCCACAGGCAGCGGTGGTCGACGCAGCTGAAGCCCAGCCCGCCCGCCACGCCGCACCACTGCGAGCTGGGGCGGGTACCCATGCAATCGGTAGGGGCCGTGCAGCCGGCGTCGAGGGGGCCGCTGGTGCCGCCGGCTGAGCCGCCGCCGGCGCCGCCGGCCGACGCGGCGCCTCCGCCTGAGCCTCCGGCTCCGCCATCGAGCTCGTCGACGGGTACGAGGCAGGTGCAGCCGGTGGTGAGGAAGGACAGTACGAGCAGGTACCGCATTTGATGCGCTCCGTGACTCGGCCGGGGCGTCTCTTAACGCAGGTGGGGGGTGGAGACGAGAGGTGGAGGCTTCGACGTCAACGGCCGTCCACGTTCACGTTCACGTTCACGTCAAAAGCCCGCGAGGCACCTGCCGCGCCGAGACAGCGCCACACGCAGAGCTCTCCCGCAGCGGCCCAGCAGTGTTCGTGAACGTGAACGTGAACGTGAACGTGAACGGCTTCTCAAGCCAGCGCCACGCTCAGCGCGCTCCCGCTACGAACGGCTTCTCAAGCCAGCGCCACGCTCAGCGCGCTCCCACCACGCACTCACCCCAGCCGCGCCATCATCCGGTCCAACGCTCCCTCACCCTCCTCCGCCGAAATCGTCGGCGTCGGGAACCCCAGATGCAGACACAACCGCCCACCCACCGTGGCCGCGACCAGAATGTACGTATTCCCAAACGCGCGCATCTGCCCGGTCACGAACATGCCCTTGGCCTTGAAGGTGCCGTGGTCGAGGCAGTCGAGCCGCCCCACGTTCGAGACCAGCACGCTGGCATCGCGCGGGCGCCCGCTGTTGTCGCTCTCGAGCCACGCCGCGGTGCGCGCTCCGATCAGCCGGTGCATCTGCGGCATGTCGCGGTGCTCGTTGCGGCGAAACGCGCGGTCGAGCTGGGCCTTGGCCTGCCCCGCCAGCGGCCAGAGCTTCTCGCCCCCCTTGATGGGGAAGAACGAGTGCACCGCCGACGACATCAGGCCCATGGTGTTCGAGTCGATGCCGGGAATCAGCCGGCGCAGGTCGATCGACGTGCACAGCGCCACGGTGAAGGGCTGCTTGCTCTTCACCCGGCCCGCCATCTCGAGCGCGGCGGCGGCAGACAGCGCGTGGGTGAAGGTGACGCCCTCGGCGCGACAACGGTCGAGCAGCCGCTGCACGTGCGGCACCTCGTAGGTGCGAAACGCCGAGTACCAGCGGCGCTCGCGCGGCTCGGCGGCGACCAGCGGGCCGGTGGTCAGCCCGCCGAAGAAGCGCTGCGCTCCGATGCGGGCGATGGCGCGCGTCGGCCACTGCGAGCGCGCCGCCACGTGCATCGGCGGAGGCATCGGCCGCGACGGAGGAATCTCGAGCACGCCCTGCGCGGTGCGCGCCATGGTCTCGAGCAGCCGGTCGAAGAACACCGAGAGCGACACCGCGTCGGTGATGGCGTGGTGCGCGGCGACCACCAGGTGCCCCCCCGTCCACACCACCTTCCACGCCAGGCCGTGAATGCTCTCGTTGGTCAGCCGGTCCCACACCGCTCGCCAGTCTTCGTGGGTGACCTCGAGGCGCGGGCGCTCGTGGGTCAGGCGGAACACGTAGTGGTCGCGCGTGCCCAGCTCGCGCACCACCTCGACCCGCAGGCACTCGTACTCGCGCTGCACCTCTTCGAGCGCGCGCACCAGCAGGTGGTGGGTCACCGGGCCTTCGAGCTCGATCGAGGCCACCACGTTGAAGTTGCCTTCGTGCACCGCGTTGCCGATGCCGGCCAGCCGCTCGGTGCCCTCGAGGCGGCGAATCACCAGCCCCGGAGCGAGCTGCGCCTCGGGCCGCGGCGCGAGGGCGTCTTGCTGTTCAGCGACCTGGGGAGCGAGCGCGAGGGGCATCAGATGGCCTTGCCGCCGCGTTCGCCCGTGCGGATGCGGACGACTTCTTCCAGCGGCATCACGAAGATTTTGCCGTCGCCGACGTTGCCCTCGCGAGCGCCCTCGACGATGGCGTCGATGGCCTTTTCGACGTAGGCATCGTTCACCGCGATGGTGACGCGGGTCTTCTGCACCATGCGCACCTTCACCGCGCGCCCGCGCACGTACTCGGTCTCGCCCGACTGGCGGCCGCGGCCCTCTACGGTGTCGACGGTGATGCGGTAGTTGTCGCCCTCGTCGAGCACCTTGGCGAGCGCTTCTTCGACCGCCTCGAGTCGCTCGGGGCGAATCAGGGCCATGATCATCTTCACGGCGTCACCCCTCTCTTCTCAGACCTGATCAAAGTGGTACCCGCGCTCGCCATGCACATGCAAGTCGAGCCCCTCGCGCTCTTCGGTTTCGGCGATGCGCAGGCCCCACAGCGCCTTCACTCCGCTGGCGATGACGAAGGTGCCCAGGCCCGCGAACACCGCCGCCACGCCCACGCCCAGCGCCTGCTTGCCGAGCTGGCCGAGCCCACCCTCGACCGGGGTGAAGGCGAGCAGCCCCACCGCCAGCGCGCCGAAGATGCCGCCCACTCCGTGCACCCCGAATGCGTCGAGCGAGTCGTCGTAGCCCAGCCGCCCCTTGAGCTGCACCGCTGCGTAGCAGACCAGCGAGGCGGCCGCGCCGAGCAGCAGCGCCGAGCCGGGGTGAATGTGGCCCGCAGCCGGAGTCACCGCCACCAGGCCCGCCACGATGCCCGACGCGAGCCCGAGCGAGGTGACCTTGCCGTGGTGGTAGCGCTCGACCAGCATCCACGAGAGCCCCGCGGCCGCGGCGGCCGACTGGGTGGTGGTGAAAGCGAGGCCCGCGACCGCTCCGGCGACCGGGTGCTCGGCGGCCACCGCGCTGCCGGCGTTGAAGCCGAACCAGCCGAACCAGAGCAGGCCGGCCCCGGTGAGGGTCAGCACCAGGTTGTTGGGCAGAATGCCCTTCTGCAGGTCGCGCCGGGGGCCGAGCATCAGCGCCAGCACCAGCGCCGACACGCCCGCCGAGATGTGCACCACCGTGCCGCCGGCGAAGTCGAGCACGCCCAGCTTGAACAGCCAGCCGCCGTCGGCCCACACCCAGTGCGCCAGCGGGCAGTAGATGCACGTCACCCAGAGAATGGTGAACGCCAGGTAGCTGCGAAAGCGCATGCGCTCGGCGACGGCGCCAGAGATGAGAGCGGGGGTGATGATGGCGAATTTGCCCTGGAACATGACGAACACCAGCTCGGGAATCGCTTTGTCGGCGAAGAGCCGGGTGTGCGGGACATCTTTCAGCGCCACCAGGCCCCAGTCCCAGCCGATGAAGCCGCCCAGGGACTTACCGAAGGCCAGCGCGTAGCCGGCCACCACCCACTGCACCCCCACGATGGCCATCGCCACGAAGCTCATCATCATGGTGGTGAGCACGTTCTTCTTGCGCACCATGCCGCCGTAGAAGAGCGCCAGACCGGGCACCATGAGCAGCACCAGGGCGGAGCTGGTCAGCATCCACGCGGTCGAACCGGGGTCGATGGTGTTGGTGTCCACGAACTTGAGCGCGCGGGCGTAGCCAACCGCCGGCCTGGAATCAACTTCGCGGGCGCCTCTTTTCGCGGCGTTGGCTTACACCCGTCAGTTAGAGGAGGGGACCATGAACGTCCTGTGCTTTGCGGGCAGTACCCGGGCCGAGTCGCTGAACAAGAAGGTGCTGAAGCTGGCTGAAGCAGAGCTGCAGCGGCTGGGCGTGACGGTCGATTCTTTCGACCTCACCGACGCCTCGGTGCCGGTGTTCCTCGACGACCTGGTGCAGGCGGGCAAGATTCCCCAACCCGTGCTCGACCTGAAAGAGCGCGTGCGCAAGGCCGACGCGGTGCTCATCTGCACCCCCGAGTACAACTACTCGGTGCCGGGGCCGCTCAAGAACCTGCTCGACTGGCTCTCGCGCCCGCCCAAAGACAACCCCTTCAAGGGCAAGCTCACCGCGCAGATGGGCGTCACCGGCGGCATGGGCGGCACGCTGCAGGCCCAGAACGCGCTGCGGCACGTGCTGGGCGTCGCGCTGTTCGCCTGGGTGCTGCCCGGGCCCGCGTACACCTGGGCCAAGGTGATGGACAAGCTCGACCCGAGCGGCGCGTTCAAGGAAGCCGCCGACCAGAAGCAGCTGGCCGACTTCATCGAGCGCCTGGTGGGCGAGCTGAAGAAGGGCTGAGCCCTTCAGACCCAGCGCAGCTTGCCCTTCTTGGGGCTCAAGAACTTTCGCCGGCCCGGCACCGGCCAGAGGGCGTCGTACCGAATGCGCCAGAGGTGGTCTTCGATGAAGGTGGGGTCTTTCTCGGCGGTCACCCAGTCGCGCCGCCCCGCCACCTTGGCGATGTCGACCAGCGCGAACCCACGCAGGGTCAGGTCGGTGAGGTCTCTGGTCCAGTAGTTCCAGTAGTAGGGGTGGTAGGCGAGCACCAGGTCACGCAGCGTGCGGTGCACCGGCGGGCGCGAGCGCAGGTTCGGGTCTCGCGACTGCGCCAGCGCGCCCCACTTGCCGCGCACCCGGTACACGAACAGGTTGTGGTCGATGTCGCGCGCCTCCATGCACAAGAGCAGCGGCGGGTGACCGTGCTGCGCGCAGATGGCGGCCGCGCTGAGCGCGCCCTCGAGGCAGTGGGCGTTGCGCTCGCGCACCACGCGGCGAAACGACTTGAGCGTCGACTTGCCGTCGCGCTCCCAGTTGTATTTCAGGCCGTCGAGCCAGGCCTGGGTCTTCTCGGGGGTCGAGCAGCGCTTCAAGAGGCGCTGCTCTTCGTCGGTGAAGGTGGGGCTCATGAGTCGCCGCGCAGCCGCCTGATGACGTCAGACAACACCGGCGCGATGGGCACCACGTCGAGCGCGAACGGCGTGTGCGCCGGCGGCGGCACCGAGTCGGTGACCACGATGCGCTTGGGAGCGCACGCGGTGAGGCGCTCGAGCGCGGGGCCCACGAACAGGCCATGCGTCGCGGCGACGGTGACCTCGGGCTTCGCGCCCGCGGCCACCACCGCGTTGATGGCGGCGCAGACCGTGCCGGCGGTCGAAATCATGTCGTCGACCACCACCGCGTGCAGGCCCTTCACGTCGCCCACCACGCCGACCGCCGAGACGTCACTGCCCGAGTGCCGCTGCTTGTGCACCACCGCGACGTTGAGGCCCAGCAGGTGGGCGAAGGCCTCGGCGCGCTTCACCGCGCCCAGGTCGGGGCTCACCACCACCGCCGGGCGGGGCACGTCGAACAGCCGCTGCACCAGCGCGGGTATGGCGGTGGCGTGCTCGACCGGCTGGGGGAAGCAGCCCTCGACCGCGCGCGAGTGCAGGTCGAGGCACACCATGCGGTCGACGCGGCCCGCGGCCAAGAGCTCGGCCACCACCCGCGCGCCGAGCGGCTCGCGCCCCGTCTCGCGGCGGTCTTGCCGCGCGTAGCCGAGATACGAGACCACCGCGGTCACCGAGGTGGCTCCGGCGCGGCGGCAGGCGTCGGTCACCAACGTGAGCTCGAGCAGGTGCTCGCCGACCGGTGGGCGGGTGGGCTGCACCAGGTAGACGTCGCGGCCGCGCACGTCGGCCGAGACCTGAATCTCGAGCTCCCCGTCGGGAAACCGGGTGATGGAGCACGCCCCCAGCGGCAGACCGAGCTCCTTGGCGACGTTCGCGGCGAGTGCGGGGTGCGCCGAGCCGGCGAGAATGACGGGAGTCACGTGGGCTCACATGTTTAGCACTGTCGACGCGGTGGGAAGCGACGCACTACCCTTCGCCCCCCGATGAAGAAGCTGCTCGTGCTGGTCGCCACGTACCTCGCCGTCTGGGGCGGCATCGCGTACCTCTTTCACACCTTCACCAACGCCGCGGCCGAGCGGGGTCGCCACGCCATCGCGCTGGGCGAAGAGCACGGCGCGCAGCTCAAAGCCCCCGACGCGCTGCCGCCGCTCGAAGAGGCGTGCAAGGCGAAGCTCACCCCGGGCGACACCGGCACGCTCGCCGCGTACGTCGCCAAGACCACGGTGAAGCCGGCCGACGACCACTCGTGGGACGGCGTCGTGGTCGGCGTCGCTCACGTGCTGCGCGACGACCTGGTGCGCGAGGGCCCTGCCCGCTTCGGCGGCACCGACCTGCAGCACGCGCTGCTCTACAACGCCAACCCCGTCGACTGGAGCCGCCACCTCACCCAGGCCCGCCTCGGCAGCCCGAACTTGGGGGCCGCCCGCTACCTGCTGGTGGCGAAGTACTTCTCGCTCACCCCGCCGGTGAACGAGGGCACCGACGGCTACACCCACGGCCGCGGCGCCTTCTCGGCGCGGGTGCTCGCCTTCCCCGGCGGCGAGGTGCTCTGCGAAGGCCGCGGCGACACCCACATGAAAGAGACCGTCTCGGCCTCGGGGCGCGCCGCCACCAAAGAAGAGGCCCAGGCCCAGGCGCGCGAGAACGCCGCGAAGCTGGTGCCCTTCGTCTTCTCGCTCTCGGTCACCACCGGCCCGCTGCACACCCTCTGCTTCGTGGGCGGCGCACCGCTGTGCCGGCTGACCGAGCAGTGGGTCGGCGGCTGAAGCGCCACCGACCCACCTTTTGCTCAAACCGAAGACTTCAGAACTGGTTCCAGAGGAACTGGTTGGTCACTTCGTGGTGGAACTGCACCTCGGCCACCTTCACCTTGGTGCCCAGCGCCTTCGGGCAGCGCTCGGCGCTCGCGGTCTTCAGGTCGGCGAACTTCTCGTGCACCAGCTCACCGAACAGCTCTTTCGAGAACGAGCTGCCCTTGAAGAGGCGAATCGCGTCGTAGATGTTGTCGGGCAGGAAGCGGGTGCGCGACTTCTTCTCGTCGGTCTGCTTCTCGATCTTCCCCTCGAGACCGGTGCGGAGAATCGTGTACACGCTCATGTACGGGTTCGAGTCGGGCGCCACCGAACGCACCTCGATGCGCGCGCTCTTCTCGTTGCCGAGCGGAATACGAACCATCGAGCCGCGGTCGATCGCCGACGCCTTGATTTGATTCGGCGCCTCGAAGTGCGGGTCGAGCCGGCGGTACGCGTTCACCGACGAGTTCAGCACCAGGCAGATGTCCTGCGCGTTCGACAGAATGCGGGTGATGAAGTCCCACCCCGACTTCGACAGGCCGTCTTTGCCCTTCTTGTCGTGGAAGAGGTTCTGGCCCTTCTTCGACAGCGACAGGTTGGTGTGCATGCCGTTGCCGTTGATGCCGGTCGCAGGCTTGGGCAGGAAGCACGCCGTCAGGTTCAGCTGCGAGGCCACCTGGCGCGAGAGCAGCTTGTAGAGCTGCACCTGGTCGGCGCCGATGACCGCGTCGGCGTACTTGAAGTTCATCTCGAACTGCGACGGCGCCACCTCGGGGTGGTCTTTCTCGTTCTCGAAGCCCATCGCGCGCTGCACCTCGGCGGCGCCGTCGATGAACTGGCGGAGCGCGTCACCCGGCAGCGAGTGGTAGTAGCCGCCGGTCGACACGAAGTCGAAGTGCCCCGTCTCGGGGAAGCGGCGCTCGGCGTCGCGGCCCTTGAACAAGAAGCCCTCGACCTCGTGCGCCACGTTGCACACCGTGCCGTCTTTCTTGAACATCGCGTCGGTGTACGACTTCAGCCGGCCGCGCAGGTCGGCGATGTACGGGCTGCCGTCGCGCTCGAGCACCTCGCCGAACACCAGCACCTTGCCCGGGCCGAACACGTCAGAGGGCAGCCAGTAGAACGCCGGCCAGTCGATGCTGAGCCGCAGGTCGCTCTCTTGCTGCGCCGAGAAGCCGCGAATCGAGCTGCCATCGAAGGTCAGGTTGTCGGCGCTGCCGAGCAAGAACTTCTTGTCGTAGTCGAGCATGTGCAGCCGACCTTCGAGGTCGGTGAAGCACACCGTGACCGCCTTGATGCGCTTCTCGTCGGTCAGGTACTTCACCCGCTGCTCACGAATCTTGTCGGGCTTCTCCCGGTTGAGGCGCTGCTTCTTCGCCTCGAGGTTCAGCTCCTCCATCTCGTCGTACGGAATCTCGAGGAAGTCGCGCAGCGACGGGTTCGACGTCGACGCGTGAGAGGGTGAGTCGACGTCGACGATGCGGGAAGACTTCCGGTCCGTATCCATTTTCTGCTCCATCAAGGGTTAACTTCTCAACGCGAGGCATAAGTGACGCAGTTGCAGAGCCAATTCAAGTGATACTTGGCCCTAACTGCTTCACGACACGCGCTGAGGCGTTACCCTGACGTGTAGGCGAGCCGCCTTCAGGCCTTCATCGCGGCGGTGGCGATGCCCGGCACCTTGAGCCACGAGGGGCCCATCTCGAAGTCGATCAGCTTCTTCGCCAGCTGGTCGGCGCTGCGATGCCCCGGGAACCACGGGTGAATCGGCGCCGCCTTCACCGGCGCGCGCAGCACGAACTTCTCGATGACGTCGTGGTCGAACAGCAGGGTGTTGTGCACCCAGCCCTTGCCGCTCTGAATGTCCTGCAGGGTCGAGCTGGGGTGCGCGCCCCACGGAGCGACCCCGAGGCCGAACACCGCCCCCGCCCACGTGTTCACCGCCACCGCGCCGTAGCGCAGCCCTGCAATCGCCTTCTCGACCGCGGCGCCGGTGCGCGGGTCTTTCAGCGTCGCCGGGTGCACCACCACCATCGTCGACAGCGTGCCCCACACCCGCTCGTTGACGAACTTCACCGCCTCGTCGAGGTAGCTGCCCACGTCTTGGGTGTCGAAGCTCACCTCGGAGATGAGCGCGCACCACGGCTCGACGGTGAACACCCGGTCGTCGCGCTTGCCCTTGTCGACGTCGGTGATGAACGCCCACGGCAGCTCGCCGGGGCCGGCGTGGCCGACCTTCTTCACGTTCTCGCGCCCGTCGACGAACGAGCGCCACCGCTCTTCGGCGCCCGGGTAGTAGGCCTTGCGCGGCCGCGTCAGCTCGAGGCCCGCCTGAATCTTGCCGAGCAGCGCCTGCCGCCCCACCCACGGCTTGCTGGTGACCAGGAGCTTGGCCGAGTTGCAGTTGAACGAGGCGTTGTTGGCGATCATGCCCGCGATGTTGCGGCCCTGAAAGCCCAGCTGCGCGTCGTCGTACGGCCCGGGCACCACGATGACCGGGGTGATGCAGCCGAGCTCCGAGCTGATGTCCTTCTTGAGCAGCGGCTCGTTGCGCGCGCGCCGGGCGGCGGCGTCAGCGCCCGGGGGGCCCCACACCATCGCGTCGTGCGTCTTGTCGCTGCCGGTGATGTGCACCTCGTCGACCTGCGGGTGGTTCACCAGGTGGGCGCCCTCTTCCGCCCCGCCGTACACCACCGCCAGAAAGCCCCGCGCGATGGCCGGCGCGAACGCCCGCTCGATGAACGGCCCCAGGTACGCGTTCACCGGGTTCATCTTCAAGATGCACGCGCTGCCCTCGACGAACATCTTGTAGACCACGTCGGTCGGAGCGATGGCGTTGACGTTGCCCGCGCCCAGCACCAGGCACAGCCGGCCCTGGTGCGGCTGGCGGTAGAACGCCGCCTGGTGCTGCTTGATGTTGTCGGGCGTGATGCCGGCCTTCAGGTAGACCTCGCCGGTGTGCTTCGCCAGCAGCGTGCCGTCGATGGCCGAGTTGGGAAAAATCTTCACTGCCCAGCGCCCGTCGGCGAGCTGGCGAAACGCCTTCTTGTCGATGCGCGGCGCCCCGTGCTGCTTCACCTCGCGCAGCGCCTCGGCGGTGAGCCGCAAGATGCGAATCGTCACCATCGGCCCGCCCAGCAGCTCTTCGCCCGCCACCGCCGCGTCGGGGTCGAGGCCCTTGGCCAGGCACGCGGCGCGCGCGCTCTCGAGCGCCACGCTGCGGTAGCCGTCGCGAAACGCCTCGAGCATCGCGATGCGCTCGTCGAGGCTGAGCCGGGCGAACTCTCTCGAGCCGGCCTTCACCTTCGCGACCACCTCGTCGAGCTTGGGAAACGGAGTCGAAGGAGGAATGGCGACGGCTGCAGTCATGGCGTGCTCCCTTTCGAAGGCCAAAGGCGAGTATCACAGCCGAGCCCGGTCATTTCACGCCAGCGTCCTGGCGGAATCAGTCGCCGAGCGTGGTGAGGGCCTGCGCCGCGGCCGCCTTCGAGTCGCAGCCGAAGAACAGCACCCGCTCGGTGTCTCCCGCGCCGCCGCGCTCGGCCAGCGTGGCGAGCTTCGGCTTCGCCTTGCTGAGCTTGAGCTGCACCACCGCGTCGATGGCCGCGATGCGCACGCTGCACTTCTGGTGCTCGAGCAGCCCCACCAGCGCGTCTTCGGCCGGGGCGTAGCCGCCCTTCACCGCCGAGCGGAAGTAGGCCGCGGCGTTGTCTTCGTCTTGCACCGCCTGCAGCCGGCCGTACCAGTAGTCGCGGTGGCTGGGCTCTTTCTCCTGGGCGATGAGCTGCTGCGCGGCGACGACCTTCGCCGAGCGCTCGGCGGCGGGCGCCGACCTCACCTCGTCGACCGCGGCCTGCAGCGGTGAGCCGGCCACCGCGCGGCGCATCAGCCACACCCCCAAGAACCCCAGCGCCACGAAGAGCGCCGCCACCGCCAAAAGGCGCGGCAGCCGCGAGGTGCCGATGGCCTTGAGCGCCGAGGCGGTGAAGGCGGGCGCGAGGTCTGAGGTCGGCGCGCCGGGCACCCGGGTCATCAGCTGACCGCCATACGGCGCACCGCCCGGTGACCGGGGCACGCGGTAGAGCAGCACGTCGGCGTGACGGCCCGCGGGCTCGGCCTTCACCTCGGCGCGGTTCATCACCAGGTACACCGCCTCGGTCAGCTTCACTTCGAAGGGCTCGCAGCCGTCGCGCACCTGGGCGGCGACGGTCACCGCTTCTCCCAGCAGGTCATCGGCCTCGAGCGAGACCTCGCCCGCGCTCACCCCGACCCGCAGGGGCAGCTGCTGGGGCGCGGCGACGCGGGCGTTGTACCTCCACACCTCGTCCTGCGCGGCGCTGGCCGCCAGCACCGCCAGGGTGGGCGACTCGAACGCCACCAGGTACGCGTCGCTCACCGCCTTCACCACCCGGCCGTGAAACGCCGAGAACACCGGCTGCAGCAGCGCGCGCAGCTGCTCGAGCATGCGCTGGTTCTCTTCGAGCGACGCGGCCGCAGCGGCCTGGGCGAAGCCCTTCACGTCGGTGAACACGATGGCGAGGTTCTGGGTGCGCACGCGCCGGCTCGGCGATAGCACACCGGGCATGAACCGCGTCTGGCCGTTGCTGATGCTCGCCGCCTGCAGCCGCTGCGCGAGCACTCCGAGTCGCGTCGACCCCACCTGCCAGGAGGTGACCGAAGGGTTCGGGCCCCCCGGCGCCACGCAGGTGAAGGCCGAGGTGGTGGCCAGGGGCCTCGACGTGCCGTGGAGCCTCGCCTTCCTGCCACAGGGGCGCCTGCTCATCACCGAGCGACCGGGGCGCCTGCGGTTGTACGAGAGCGGCGCGCTGCGGGCCGAGCCGCTGGCCACCGTCTCGCCGCTGGTGCACGGAGAGAGCGGCCTGCTGGGCGTCGCCGTCGACCCGGCCTTCGACTCGAACCGGCGCATCTACCTCTACCTGAGCGGCGACGCGCCCAACGGCGGCACCCGCAACCGGGTCGAGCGGTGGACGGTGGCGGCCGACTACCGCTCGGCGGCGCTCGAGAAGGTCATCGTCGACGGCATCGAGGGTGCCCAGTTTCACGACGGCGGGCGCCTGCGCTTCGGCCCCGACGGCATGCTGTACGTCGGCACTGGCGACGGCCGCGAGCCCGACCGCTCGCAGTCGCTCGACCAGCTCTCGGGCAAGCTGCTGCGCGTCACCACCGATGGCGCGGTACCCGCCGACAACCCGTGGCCCGGCAAGGCCGCCTTCGTGACCGGCATTCGCAACACCCAGGGCTTCGACTGGCTGTCGCCGACCGAGCTGGTGGTCACCGACCACGGCCCCTCAGGTGAGCTGAGCCGCTCGGGGCACGACGAGGTGAACGTGGTGAAGGCGGGCGACAACCTGGGCTGGCCGACCCTCTACGGCTGCCAGACGGGCGAGGGCCTCAAGACGCCGCGGCTCACCTGGTCGCGGGCGGCGCCTCCGGGCGGCGCGGCGGTCTACACCGGCGAGGCGATTGCCGGGTGGAAGGGCAGCGTCATCATCGGCACGCTGGGCAGCAAGCACCTGCACCGGGTGCAGCTCTCGAGCGACCGGTCGACGGTGAGCGCGCACGAGGTGTACTTCGACGGCACCTGGGGGCGGCTGCGCGACGTGGTGATGGGGCCCGACGGCGAGCTGTACGTCACCACCAGCAACTGCGACGGGCGCGGCGACTGCGGGGCCGACAAAGATTTGATACTGCGCGTGCGCCCGGGACCTTGAGATGGCCGCCGCCGAACGCAGCGCAGACTATGGCATCGACGCTCCGCCGGTCATCGGCGGCCTGGCGCTGGGCGGCGCGCTCGCCGCGGTGGTGGCGGTGGTGGGCCCGCGCCTCGGGGTGAACCTGCTGCACGTCTTCTTCTGGCCCGGCCTGTCGTGCCTCGCCACCGGCGCGTGGATGTACATCGGCACCCGCTACCGCAAGGGCTCGATGCGCGACTCGCTGCTCGAAGACCTCGAGCTGAAGGGCGACGAGGCGGTGCTCGACGTGGGCTGCGGGCGCGGGCTGTTGCTCATCGGCGCGGCCAGGGCGCTCACCACCGGCAAAGCGGTGGGCCTCGACCTGTGGCGCTCCATCGACCAGTCGGGCAACGCGCCCGAGCAGACCCGCGCCAACGCCGAGGCCGAGGGGGTCGCCGAGCGCATCACCCTCGAGACCGGCGACATGCGGAAGCTGCCGTTCGCCGACGCCTCGTTCGACCTGGTGCTCTCGTCGCTGGCGATTCACAACGTGCCCAGCGCCGAGGGCCGCGCGGAGGCCTGCCGCGAGATGGCGCGGGTGCTCAAGCCCGGCGGCCGGGTGGCGGTGCTCGACATCTTCAGCACCGCTGAATACGTGAAGGCGTTCGAGACGGCGGGCCTCGAACAGGTCGAGCGCAGCTTCGAGAACGTGATGTTCGCGACGCCGACCTTTCGGGTGACGGCGCGAAAGCCGGCCTGAAGCAGGGGCCGACTAGAAGTACGCGACCGGCACCAGGGTCTGCGGCACCGCGCGCCATGCGTCGCCCGGCATCGGCGGAGCGGTGGGCTGCGCAGGCGGGTTCGGCAGCGGCTCGGGCGCGAGCTGCTGCAGCCGCTTCTCGATTTCGTTGCGGCGCTCGACGGCGAGGCGGCGGCGCTCGAGCGCGGGGAAGAGCCGAACCAGGCCGATGACCAGGAAGACGACTCCGGCGGTGAAGGCGACCCCGCCCACCACCGCGAAGCCGAAGCCCAGGTACGAGAGCACGTTGCCGCGCTGGGTGTCTCCCTGCCGGTGCGCCTCGGACGACGCGATGAGAAAGGTGACGCCACCCAGGCCCATCACGCCGCCCACCAGGCCGACCACCAGGCCCGCGCCGCCCATCACCGTGGGGCCGATGAACTCGGTGCGGTACTTCGCCAGCCGCTCGAACTCGGCTTGCAGCTGCGGCCGCGAGAGCTGGGTGACGTCGGCGTCCGACGGGCCTCCACCGTCGGCGAAGGCCGAGGAGTCGGGCGCAGGCTGCGGCGCTTCGGTGAGCGCGCCGGCGAAGTGCGACGGGTCGAGGTGGCCGAGCAGGCACAGGGCGATGGGGGCGAACATGGGCGGCGTCATAGCAGGGCAGACGAACGGGCGAGCGCCGGCCGGCCACCTTTGGGCAGGCCGGTGACACCCGGCCCCAATCGCCACGCGCCGGGTGACCTTTTGGGTGCTATCGAAACGAAAATGCCTCTGGTCGCCGTACTGGCGGTGCTGCTCAGCGCACCGCGCGCCAACATTCCCCACCTGCGCCTCGAAAAAGGCTTCAAGCCCAACCCCCAGTTCCTCACCGTGCGCCGCGCCGAGAACGGCTCGCTGCCGATGGAAGCGGTGGTGGTGAAGTGCGACGAGGCCTCGCCGGGCCTGCGCATCTCGCGCAACCCGGTGGGCATTCTCGACATCAAGGGCGAGTTCGAAAACCTGCAGGTGCTCGGCTCGAACAACGACCGCATCGTGGCCCGCGCCGGAGACGGCACCACGGTGTGCGGCACCATGCAGCTCACCCTGCGCGCCGCGCCCGGCAGCATCGAGCTGTTCGTCATCGCGCAAGAGAAGCTGCCCGACGACGCCGAGGGCAAGGTGCGCGTCTTCGACGCCGACCGCCCGCGCTACCTCGAAGACTCGGTGCGCACCATGGCCGCTGCGCCCGCGGCCCCGCTGGTCATCAAGGGCGAGCTGAGCCTGAGCCCCGAGGTCCCCGACGTGCAGCTCGACACGCCCAAGGCGCTCACCGGCCTGAAGTGGAAGCTGACCGGCGCTGCCGCCGAGGTCACCGTGTCGTCGCTGCTGACGCCCACATTCGAGCCGCCGGTGAAGGCGGGCGAGACGTTGACCGCGGGCCGCTGGGCCATCTGGGTGCGCGGCACCTCGGCCGACGCGCGGGGCGCATACACGGTGGTCGCGGTGCCCGGCACCGCCACGGTGAAGCCGCTGCAGCTGTTCTCGACCCCCACTGCCGACACGCCGCTCGAGTCGCGCCTGCTGTCGTCGTACCTGCCCGGGCTCACCTCGAGCTCGCAGCTGATGGGCCCTTCGAAAGAGGCCACGGCGCTGCGCCAGCGCGCCTTTCTCGAGCTGCCGCCCGAGCTGCTGGTGTTCCGCCAGGCCGACGACGAGGTGCTGCTCGCGCTCGACTCGGCGCCCGAAGGCAAGCTGACCCTGCTGGCCACCGACGGCACCACGCTCGAGCACGGCCCGGCCGAGCTGGCGCTCAAGCCGGGCGGCAACACGGTGAAGGTGGCGCGCGGCGAGCGGCTCAGCCTCGCGGCGCTCGCCGACCCGAAAGACCCGCGCGTCAAGGCGCTGGCGAAGCAGCGCGGCGCAGCGCAGGCGTGCCTGGAGAAGCAGAGCGACGAGGCGAAGTGCAAGACCGCCGCGGTGATGAAGGCCGAAGCGAAGCTCGAGGCCGACCTGAAGAAGGCCTTCGCCAAGAAGCACGCCGCCGAGCTCACCGCCATCGAGCGCCGGGTGAAGTCGCTGGTGGCCCGCGCACCCTGAGAGCCGGTCCGTTTTTTTTCGCAAGCCGCCAGCGGGAATGTCGACGACTCGCGAGCCGTTTGCCGCACCCATGCGCCCGCTGACCGCCCTGAGCGAAGCGCGCAGTCGAAGGGGGCCGAGCTGAAGCGGCTGCGCATCGTCGCCCTCACCGCGAAGGCGATGAAGGGCGACCGCGAGAAGGGTCTCGACGCTGGCGCCAGCGACTGCCTCGCCAAGGCGGTGAACACCGAGCTGCTGATCGCCACCTGCGGCGCTGACTGCACCGGTAGGCTCGGCCTTCTCGAGGGGCGCGGGGCGGGCGACCGCGCTCCGGCACTTCGTGCGCTTCAGGCGGCGCGCCTCGAACCCTACAGCCCCGCTTCGAAGTCGAGGCCGGCGCCGGCGAGCACGAAGACGCCGCGCTGCAGGGTGTGGTCGGCGAGGGGAAAGAAGACCGTGCCGCCCGAGCCGAGCACGTAGAACGACTTGTAGATGCGCACCCGCGCCTCGGCGGTGACCGCGAAGCGCGGCAGCACGCCCAGGGCCACCGCGGCGAAGCGCAGCGAGGTCACCACCCGCGACTCGAGGAACTCGGCCTGCAGCGAGAAGTCGACGTCGGTGCGCCCGAAGGTGAAGTACTCGATGGCGCCCTCGCCCACCAGAAAGCCCCGGCTGCCGAACCGCAGCTCGGCGTACACCGACCAGCCGTCGGGCAGCACCTGCTCGGCGAGCGGCGCGCCGCTGAAGCCCGCGCCGACGAAGCGCGACACCTCGTACTGCGGCCCGAAGTAGCCCTGGCGAAAGTAACCGGCCTGCTTGCGCGCTTCGATTTTCGCCGCCAGCTGCAGCCCTTTCAGGTCGGTGTCGATGGAGAGCCCGAGCAGCGCACCGAAGTCGACCCGCTGCGCCGGGCGCAGGCCGCCGCCCAGCAGCAGGTTCACCGTCGAGGCCGCCGAGCGGTACAGGGTGGCGGTGAAGTCGAGCTCCATCACCGTGGCGCCGGGAGACTTGAGCCGCGAGCCGTCGGTGAGCAGCGGGCCGCCCGCCTCGCCGATGTCGTGCGCCAATTCGAAGGTGAGCCAGAAGCGGTCGTACCACCTGGGGTCGTTCGAGAAGACCCGCCCGAACTCGAGGCCCAGCAGGCCCGAGAACAGGCGCGCGGCGAACACGTCGCTGGCGAAGAACTCAGCGCGCACCGCCCCGATGCGGAAGCCGCCGTTGCCCGAGGCGGGGTGATAGTCGGCCAGGTCCTGGTTCGAGTAGCGGTTGATGAGGTGCCCGTTGCCGAGGGTCTTGAGGCGCACCGCGCCGGCGCGCACCCACAGCGCCCCGTCGGGGCGGCCGATGCGCAGCAGGCGAATCAGCTGACCGAAGTCCGACGGCTCGTCCCAGTCGGCGCGGCGCAAGAAGCCGCCGATTTCGTTGCTGCGATTCTCGGGCGGGTCGTCGAACACCAGCAGGTTCAGCGTGGCGCCCAGCTCGGCGGCGAAGTCTTCTCCGGCGTCGAACGACACCAGCGGCCGAATGAAGAAGAGCAGGTCTTGCGGGTTGCCCTGCGGCCACATGTTGATGCCCGCCTCGATGCCACCGCGCAGCACCAGCCCCGACGGCGGCGACGCCTCGGCGACGGGCACAGGAGCCGATGCCGGCGCGGGAGCCGGGACGGGCGCCGCCGCGGGCGCCGACGGCACCGGCACCGGCGCAGGCACGCCGGCATCGAAGACCGGCGCCGGCGTGGGGCGCACCAGCGGCGGTAGAGGGGGCAGCGGCGCTCCGGCGTCGAGCACCTCGGGCTGCGGCGACAGCGGAGGAGGAATGGGCTGGTTGAGCGGAGCGCTCGGCGGCGGAGCCGGGGGCGCCTGCTGCGGCACCGGCACCACGATGATGCGGGGCTCGGGCTCGGGCGCCTGGGCCAACACCAACAAGAGCATCACCGGCGCCATCGCGCGCGCAGTCTATTCGCTCGCCGCGGGACCGCGCGCCTACTTCACCGGCGAGACGACCAGCCACAAGTCGTCGGCGCCCAGCTTGCCCGCCTGCACGTACAGCGAGCCCTTCTTGCCGAGCGTGTACTTGGCGTCGGCCGGGGGCACCTTCACCTTGAGGGTGGCGACGTCGTCTTTGAGCGCGTCGAGCGACAGCTGCGCCTCGACGCCGTTGGGGAGCTTCAGCGCCCGCGGGGCGGCCTGCAGCTCGAGCTTCTCGAGCGACTGGCGCTTGAGCGAGCCGTACTTCACCTTCTTGGCCATCGCGTCCTGCATCGCCTTCAGGGTGGGCGGGTCGATGGTGTTGCCGGTGAGCGAGGCGAGCACCACCTCGACCTGCACCGCGACCTTGGCGTCGTCGGCGAGCGCGGGCACGGCCGACAGCACCAGCGCGGCAGCGAGCGCGCGGCTCAGAGATCGCCCGCCTTCTTGGGCGCGGCGGGGTCCCCGTCGAGCTCTTCGTTCTCTTCGCCCTTCGGCTTGTCGTTCTTCTCGTCGTCCTTCTGCTTCTCGGGCTGATCCACCATCCAGATGATGGCGTCGCCGCTGTCGGTCTCCATCACCACCGGCGCCACCGTCGCTCCCTGGTCGACCTTCACCGACTGCATCTGCATGCGCTCGTTCGCGTAGCCGGTGTTCTTCTGCGAGCCCATCAAGAAGGCCGCGCCGCCCACCGTCACCATCAGCGCCGCGGTCACCATCGCCCCGACGAACGCGCCACGCTGGTAGGTGAACATCTCCGACAGCGAGGTCTTGAGGCGCTCGAAGAGCGGCGCCTTCTCGGGCGTCAGCTTCGCCAGCACCTCGTTCGAAAAGTCCTTCCAGTCTTCCTGGTCGGCTTGCTGCTCGAGGGTCAGCCGCATCAGCCCCGACGCGGCGCGAAAGTCGGCCACCTGCATGGCGCTCTCTTTGTTCGCCGCCAGGTGCTGCTCGACCTGCTGGCGCTCTTCGGGCGTCAGCTCGCCATCGACGAACGGCGAGAGCATCGGCTCGAACTTCTTGCGGGCGGGATTGTCGTTCGAATTGCTCATGGATCAGAGCCCTCGCGCGTCCGGACGGGAGGCCTGGGGAGAAATTCCACAGAGAATCATTCGGTCCCCACTCCGCTCTTGGCTTCATCCAACTCCAGGTATTCATTGAGCACCTTCTGCACCTTGAGCCTTGCGTGGAAGAGGCGCGACATCACCGTGCCCTTGGGAATCTCGAGCGTGCGGGCGAGGTCTTCGTAGCTCATGCCCTCGACCTCGCGCAGGAGCAGAATCGCGCGGTGCTTCTCGGGCACCTGCTCGAGCGCGGCCTGAATCTTCTCGGCCAGCTCTTTGCGCAGCGCGCTCTTCTGGGGGTTGGTGCCCAGCCGGCTGCCGAGCGCCCCCAGGTTCGCCTCGCTCACGTCGTGCAAGAGGGTCTCGTCGAACTCGACGTTCTCGCTCTTGCTCGAGCCCTTGCGCCGCATCACGTCGATGCAGATGTTCACCGTGATGCGGTACAGCCAGGTGTAGAAGCTCGCGTCGCCCTTGAAGTGGTCGAGGTAGCGGTAGACCTTCACGAAGGCCTCTTGCGCGACGTCGCGGGCCTCTTCGCGGTCTTTGAGCATGCCGAAGGCGACCGAGAACACCTTGCGCTGGTAGCGCTCGACCAGCGTCTTGTACGCGCGCTGATCTCCACTGCGAACACGTTGAACCAGCGTGAGGTCGTCGGTCGCCAATGCAGTGGAACACCTAACACGGCTCTGAAGTAGTGTCGCCCAAACGCATGGTCCGCCGCCCCGCTGCCCTCGCGGGCCTCTCTGCCTGTCTCGTTCTGGCCGCGTGCAGCAGGCCGGGCCCGGGCGGCCTCGAGCTCACGCTGCGGTTCTTCCCCGCCTCGCCCTCCCGCTGCGCCAGGGTGGTGGCGACCGGAGAAGACGGCGTCACCACCCGCAGCTCGGACCCCATCGCGCGCCAGAGCCGCGACCTGCACGTGGGCGTCTACCAGTCGGCCGAGCTGGGCGAGCAGGTGACGCTGCAGGCCCACGGCTACGCGAGCCCAGACTGCAGCGGGCCCGAGAACGACGCCTCCAACCTGCTGCAGCAGCGCTTCACCCGCGGCAAGGTCGAGAACGGCCTGGTGCTCACCCTCGACGGCCCCGGGATGAACCCCGGCGACGCAGGTGTCGAGCGCTGCGACGACGGCGTCGACGGCGACGGCGACACCCTGGTCGACTGCGCCGACGCTGACTGCGCGGGCAAGGCCTGCGGCGACGCCGGCGTCTGCCGCGCGATGGCCTGCACCAATGACACCGTCGCCGAAATCGACTGCGCCAACGGCGCCGACGACGACCACGACGGTCACCCCGACTGCGAAGACGACGACTGCGCCGACCGGCTCTGCGCCGGCGCGCCGGCCTGCCGCGCCGCGAAGTGCCTGGCGCACGCCTGCGGCGCCGAGGTCAGCTGCCCCGCCCCCGACGCCTGCCAGTCGGGCAGCGGCATGTGCCTGGGCGACGGGGGCTGCGGCTACACCGAGCGCTCGGGCCCGTGCGGAGACGCCGGCACCTGCCTGTCGGGCCGCTGCGTGGGAGGCGCCTTCGCCTTCCCCACCCACAACGTGCCGCAAGAGCTCCTCGACACGGACCTCAACGGCGCGGTGCTCATCGACTGCGACGCCACGCTCGACACCGACAGCGCGCTCTGGTCGGGCACCTGTGTCACGCCCCCGCCGAAGAGCTTTCTGGTCGACCCGCACCACGGCGCCAAGGTGCTGCGGGTGGTGGCGGCGCGAACGCTCACCGTCACCACTCAGGGCTCGCTGTCGGTGCGCGGCTCGCTGCCGCTGGCGTTCGCGGTGCTCGGCGCGGCCACCATCGCCGGAGTCATCGACGTCAGCGCCGACGGAGGCACCGGCGGGCCCGGGTCGCTGAGCCTGTCGGCCTGCGGGGCCGCTGCGGGCTCGCCGGCGACGGTGGGCACCAGCGCCGGCGGAGGCGGCGCGGCCCACGGCGGCAACGGCGCGAAGGGCGGCGACGCATTCACGCTCGCCGGCAGCGGAGGCCTGGCCGGCGCGCGCACCAGCGATGCCACCCTGGTGCCGCTGCGCGGCGGCTGCAGCGGGGGCGTGGGCGCGGTGCCCACCGCAGTGCTGGCCGCCGAAGGGGGCGGCGGCGGCGGTGCGCTGCAGCTCACCGTGGGCGGCGCGTGCCTCATCAGCGGCAAGCTGCTCGCGAACGGCGCGGGCGGCGCGGGCGGCCCGCTGGGGCGCGGCGGAGGAGCCGGCGCCGGCAGCGGCGGCGGCATCGTGCTCGAGGGCCCCAACCTGGTGCTCGACGGCATGGCGCGGGTGCTGACCAACGGCGGCGGCGGCGGCCAGGGCGGCAGCGCGACCACCGCCGGCAAGCCGGGCGACCCCGGCGCGACGAACGACGACACCGCGGCGCGGGGCGGCCACGGCGGGCCGAACCCCGAGGGCGGCGACGGGCAGGGCAAGGTCACCGAGGCGAAGAGCGGTGACTCGAGCGACGACGGCGACTTCGCCGCGGGCGGGGCCGGCGCGGGGCTCGGGCGCATCGTCGTCTACGGCAGCTGCTCGAAGGTCGCCGGGGTCAAGACCGCGCCCGACGTCGGCGAGATGTGCAAGGACCTGTGAGCAAGGGCATGACGGTCGACCTTTCTCCGGCGGTGCTCGAGCGGCGCGTGCTCGCCGGCCTCATCGACGGCGCGGTGCTGATGGCGTTGTGCGCCGCCTACTTCCTGGTGCCGGTGATGACGCTCGGCGTGGTGCTGCCGATGTGGGGCGTGCTGGCGGCGGTCATCGGCTACGCGGTGATTCCCCTCGGTGCGTTCAAGCAGACGCTGGGCATGCGGCTGCTGCACCTCGAGCTGGTGAGCCGCGAAGGCCACCCGGTCAACTATGGCGACCTGCTGTTCCGCGAGCTGCTCGGGCGCGGCTGGTTTCCCGCCGCCTTCATCTTCAACCTCGCCTTCTCGTACCTGGCGATGGTGCTGGGCTACGCGCGCTTCTCGATGCCGGTGGGGTTGCAGGCGGTGTTCCTGCTCGCGTCGGCGCTGGCGCTGGTCGCGGTGGTGTGCGGCCACCTGCTGGCGCTGGGGGTGAAAGACCGGCGCACCATCGCCGACCTGATGGCGCGCAGCTGGGTGGTGCCGCAACAGCCGGTGATGCCACTCGACGACGCCGACGAGCGCGCCGAGCGAGCGGCCACCCGCGCCCGCACCGCGCGCAACGTGGTCATCGCCGAGCTGTTGGTCTTCAGCGCCGGCCTGGCGATGCCGTGGCTGATGACCCGCCGCACCGAGAGCACCGAGCAGCGCGCCGCGCGGCTGATGCGCGGCAGGCTCGAGGCGCAGTTCAAGACCAACCCCGAGAGCGACGCGGTGTCGCGGCAGCTCGGCGACGCGTACGACGCGCTGGGCGACGCCGAGGCGGCGCAGCGCGTCGCGCGCGAGCACCAGGCGGCGCTGACCCGAGCGCGCGACCAGCGCCTCACCCAGCAGCTCGCGGCGCTCGACCAGAACCCCGGCGACGAGGCGACGCTGATCACCGTGCTGGGCACGCTCTCAGAGCAGAACCGGCTCGACGAGGCGAAGCAGCGCTACGCGAAGTTCGTGGCCCACAACCACGACGGCGGCTACCGCGCCGGCTACGCGCACTGGCTGTCGAGCAACGGCTTCGTGGAAGAGGGGGTGAGCGAGCTCGAGGCGCTGGTGAGCGACGAGCCCGACTTCGAGGGGGTGCACAAGTTTCTCGCGCGGGCGCTGGTGATGGCCGAGCGGCTGCCCGAGGCGCAGGTGGAGTACCAGCGCGAGCTGGTGCGCGACCCCGAAGACCAAGACGCGCTCGAGGCGATGGAAGAGCTGAACGCCGAGCTGGGCCCGCTGCCCAAAGAGAAGCTCGCCGCGCTGAAGAAAGAAGTGAAGCGGGCCCCCTGAAGCGTCGCCGGCCGGGTGGTATAGAGGCCGAAGTGTCGGTTCGCCCTGCCCTGCTGCTGCTGCTCGCGCTCACCGCGTGCAACAAGGGCGACGTGCGCGTGAGCCTCGAGAAGGGCCGCGACGCGGTGTTCACCCACAAGCCCAACGAGGCGCTGCGCTGGTACCACGCCGCGCTCGAGGGGCTCGAGCGAGACGACAGCTCGGAAGCGCAGGTGTTTCGCGCCCGGGCGCTGCGCGGCGCCGGCGACGTCTATTACCTCGAGCTCAAAGACTACCGGCACGCGGTCGAGGCCTACAAAGAGCTGATTCAGGTCTGCCCCGAGTCGCCCGAGTCGCTGGGCGCGCGGCTGTACCTGGCCGACCTGCTGCGCCGCGAGTTCCACGACCTGCGCGGAGCCATCGCCGCGCTCAACGACGCGCTGGCCCGCAACCCGCCGCAGAGCGCCGAGCTCGCCTACCAGGTGGCCGGCCTGTACTTCGAGCTGGGCGACTACCGGCAGTGCGAGCTCGAGGCGAACAAGGTGGTGCAGAAGTACGAGACCAGCCCGTACGTCGACGACGCGCTGATGCTCAAGGCCCAGGCGGTGGCGATGATGGAGGGCCGGCGCGCCGACGCCTTGCGCTCGTACCAGGAGCTGGTCGACCGCTTCCCCGAGTCAGAGCTGCAGCCGCACGCGCTGTTCGAGATGGGCAAGCTGACCTCGGACAGCGGCGAGACCGAGAAGGCGATCGAAATCTGGGTGCAGTGCCTCAAGCGTCACCCCGAGCCACGGGTGGTGCAGAACGTCATCGCGGTGGCGCGGCGCCAGCTGCGCACCACCACGCCGGTCGCCATCGGCGACGCGGTGAAGGCGTTCGACCGCGACGTGCCGGGCAGCTTCGTGCCGCACCGCATGCCCAAGTCGTCCATCGAGGCGCTGGGCGGCACCGAAGACGAGGCCGCCGCCGAAGCGAAGATGAAGGGCGAGGCGGTGCCGGTGAAAGAAGGCGAGACCCCGGGCGCGCCGCCTGCTGCTGCTGCTCCGGCTCCCGCTCCGCCACCTTCACCCGCGGCGCCTTGACGGTCGGGCTCAGCGGCCCTTCTTCTTGGGCGGCGGCTTGCCGCTCGGGGGCGGGCCGGCCTTGAGCGGCACGTCACAGTGCACGAACGCGCCGTCGATGAAGGCGCCCACCCAGCGGCCGTTGGGGTGCCAGTAGACGTTGCCGACCTTGCTGTCGTCGCGCAGACCCGAGACGTAGCAGGTCACCTTCTTGCCGCCGCCGATGTCGATGACGTAGCCGGGGCGCTCGATGTCGAAGCTGAACTCCTTTTCGATGCGCATGTTGCCGGGGCCCAGCGGCGAGGGCTTGGGCAGCTGCAGCTGGCTCTTCCACCCGTAGGGGGCGCGGTTGGGGTCGGCGTAGCGCACGCAGCTGACCCGGCCATCGAGGCGCTCGAGCTCGTCGAGGTCTTTGGCCCACGACGGCTGTGTCTCTTTGTCGGTGGAGCAGAAGAACAGCTCGTTGAGCTCGTTGGGGCCCGAGACGGTCTGATGCGCGAACCAGCTGCCGTCTTTCGACCAGCCGAAGAAGGTGTCCGAGTCGGCGGCCAGGCTGACCGCCGAGCTGAGCACGAGAACGAGAGCGGCGAGACGCATCGAGGGCAATGTAGCCGCACTCGACGGGCGGGGTTCTGCTTTCTTCAGCGCGCTTGCCGCCGCGCTCAGCGCAGCTCACATGGTGGTGACGCCGGCGTCGCCGACGTCTTCGTCGGTGGCCGGAGGCGGCGCGACGTCGCGCAGCGGCTGCCCGCCCACCTGCACCAGGCGGTAGCCCTTCACGCCCTTGGGCAGCACCACCACCAGCAGCGCGTTCTCTTCGCTGTACTTCTTCTCGAGCGGGAGCCGGAACACGCCGTCTTTGTCGGTGAGCGTCTTGTAGCGGTAGCGGTCTCCCAGCTCGATGCGCGCGCCGGGCACCGGCGCGTCGTTGCGGTCGACCACCTGAATCAGCACCTCGGCGGTGTCGGGCGACTGCGGCACGAAGCGGGTGGTGAGCTCTTCGTACCGGGGCCGCAGCGCGCACGCGCCGAGCAGGAGAAGTGAGAGGCACGCGAGCCGTCTGGACATGGCGAGCGACTTAGCAGCGACCGCGAGGGGCTGTGAAGAGCAACGAGCGAACCGGCCGTGAGGCCGATTCGCTTTGGGGGTACTCGAGAAACGCTACGAACGGCTCAGAGCTTGGCGCCGGGCGTCTTCTGGAAGGTCTCGTTGAACTCGGCGAGCGCCTTGTTGAGCTCGGCGTCGGAGACCTGCTTGTTGACTACCGGCAGCTCGCCCTTCTCTTCGATGCGCTTCTGAATCTGGGGGTAGCGCGCGTCGCAGTAGGCGGCGAACTCTTTGGCCCAGCGGGCCACGTCGCTGACCGGAATCTCGCGCAGCCAGCCGCGCTTGCCCGAGTCGTCGCGGTTGGTGCCGGCGTACAGCTGCATCACCTGCTTGCCGACCGACATCGGCTCGTACTGGCCCTGCTTGAGCAGCTCGGTGAGGCGCGCGCCGCGGGCGAGCGTCTCTTGCGTCGCCTTGTCGAGGTCCGAGCCGAACTGGGCGAACGCGGCGAGCTCGCGGTACTGGGCGAGGTCGAGCTTGAGCGTACCGGCGACCTGCTTCATCGCCTTGATCTGCGCGGCCGAGCCGACGCGCGACACCGAGATGCCGACGTTGATGGCCGGGCGAACGCCGGCGAAGAACAGGTCGGTCTCGAGGAAGATCTGCCCGTCGGTGATGCTGATGACGTTGGTGGGGATGTACGCCGAGACGTCACCGGCCTGGGTCTCGATGATCGGCAGCGCGGTGAGCGAGCCGGCGCCCTCTTCGTCAGACAGCTTGGCGGCGCGCTCGAGCAGGCGCGAGTGCAGATAGAAGACGTCGCCGGGGTACGCCTCGCGGCCCGGCGGGCGGCGGAGCAGCAGCGACAGCTGACGGTAGGCGACGGCCTGCTTCGAGAGGTCGTCGTAGATGATCAGCGCGTGCATCTTGTTGTCGCGGAAGTACTCGCCCATCGCGCAGCCGGTGTAGGGCGCGAAGAACTGCATCGGCGCGGGGTCCGACGCGTTGGCGGCGACCACGGTGGTGTACTCCATCGCTCCGTACTGCGAGAGCTTGTCCACCACCTGCGCGACGGTCGACTGCTTCTGCCCGATCGCCACGTAGATGCAGAACATGTTCTGGCCGCGCTGATTGATGATGGTGTCGATGGCCACCGCGGTCTTGCCGGTCTGGCGGTCACCGATGATCAGCTCGCGCTGGCCGCGGCCGACGGGCACCAGCGCGTCGAGCGCCTTGAGGCCGGTCTGCATCGGCTCGTGCACGCCCTTGCGCTTCACGATGCCGGGCGCCTTGAGCTCGACGCGGCGCGACTCGGTCGTCTGGAGCGGGCCCTTGCCGTCGATCGGCTGGCCGAGCGCATCGACCACGCGGCCGAGCAGGCCCTTGCCCACCGGCACCGACGCGATCTCGCGGGTGCGCTTGACCATGTCGCCTTCGCGAATGTGCTGGTAGTCGCCCATGATGGCGACGCCGACGTTGTCTTCTTCGAGGTTCAGCACCAGGCCGCGCACGCCGTTGTGAAACTCGACCAGCTCACCCGACTCGGCGCCATCGAGGCCGTAGACGCGGGCGATACCGTCGCCCACCGAGAGCACGGTACCCGTCTCGGCGACGGACACCTTCTTCCCGAAGTCTTGAATCTGATCGCGGATGATGCGGCTGATTTCGTCGGCACGGATCTGCATGGTTGGCCCCGGCGTCTAGCCGTGGTCCTACCCTCTCGCCAAGGCTTTTGTATGGTGCGACGCCATGCGCTTCTTCTGGCTGTGTAGCCTCGTCCTTCTGGCGGCTTGCGGGACCCGAAATCAGACCCTCGTCGCCCCCTGCGTGGGCAAGCCGGCCACCGGCCTGCTCGGCCAATGCCCGCCCTGCCAGAACGACGACGACTGCAAGGTGCTCTCGAACCTGTGCGAGCCGCAGGCGTACTGCGTGCACAAAGACAGCAGCTGGGTCAGCAACGCGACCACCTGCACCGAACAGCGAACCTACCTGCCCACGCTGCAGTACTGCCGGTGCCTCGCCAACGGGTGTGACTGGCACGCGTTCTGATCAGCGCCGGGCGCCGCGCGCCGGCTTCTGGCGGGCCCGCACGTCTCGAGCGCGCAGCCGGGCGTAGCGCGTGAGCAGCGCGGCCGGCACCTTCTCGTCGAGCGCGAAGCGCAGCGTGCCCTTGCTCACCCGGTGCGGCTCGAGCCGGGCACGCAGCACGTCGTACGCCGGCCCGTTGCACGGGAACACCGACCAGTGCCGGGGAAACCCGGCGAAGTAGATGACCGGCTTGCCGCCGATTTTGTAGGTGGCGATGCCGTAGCTCACCGACTCTTCGGCGTCGGGCAGCGCCTTGCGCATCAGCGCGCGCACCTGCTTGAGCACCTTTCGCACCGGCGCGGGCTGCCCGGCGATGTACTCGGTGACGGTCATTTGGCTCCGATGTTGCTCTTCAGCGCCCTCACCGCAACCGAGAACGACTCGTTGTTCGCCTTCACCCACACGTCGAGCTCGGCGCCCAGCGCGCTGCCCGGCGTGGGGAAGTCGGCGTCAGAAACGCCGCTCATGGTGCCGCCCCACACCCGCGCGCCGTCTCGGTCGAACAGGTTGATGGCGTACTGGCCCTGCGCCCGCCCCTTGAAGCCCATCGCGAACGGCTCGACCCCCCAGCTGTCGTAGACCGCGATGACGCCGTCGACACCCAGCGCCGCGCACAGCTTCTTGGCCACCTCGGGCGTGAGCTGCGCCTGGGTCAGCGCGTCTTCGCTGTCCGAGAAGTAGTGCATGCCCTGGCCCGAGCCGTAGCCGTCCCACGCGGCGCGGCCTCCGGCGCCCGCGTAGGCGGGGCTCGCCAGCAGCTCGACCGGCGGCACCACCTGGTAGGTCGGCGCCAGCGCGCGCCCGAACGTCTCGAGGTTCTCGGCGGCGATCGAGCGCTTCGCCTCTTCGGTCGCCGCCACGCCCACCAGCTGGTGGGGGTTGATGGCGTACTGCACCACCGCCACCTTCTTCACCTGCTCGGCCTTCTCACGGGCGAGAAAGAAGCGGTGCCCGCCGCACGCCGAGAGGAACAGCCACGCCGCTGCAGTCGCGCGCCTCATGCCCCGATTTCTACCAAGCGCCCGCGTCAGATGGCCACGCTCAGCTGCGTGCCCTCGGGCTCGGTGAACTGGAGCAGCGCCTCGGCCTCGGCGAGCAGCGCCTTCTTCGCCCTGGCCGGCACGCTGCCGAACGGCGCGAGCGCGAGCTTCGCCGTCTTCTTCTTCGAGCGGTCGATTTTCCAGGTGCCGGCGACGAAGCCGTCGACGAGAAACGTCGCCGCCACCTGCAGGTTCTTGGTGACCAGCGCCTTCTTGTGCTCATCGGCGACGATGCGCCGGCGGTCGTCGTGGCCCAGCACCAGGTTGTCGAAGTCGGGCAACAGCCGCACCGGCGCGTCGGCGTCTTCGGTGGGCCGCGGAGAGTCGGGCAGGTCGAACAGCTCGCGGCCCCTGTCGTCTCGAAAGGAGACGAGCCCGTCGCGCATCGACTCGAACACGGGCTTGAGGCCCGGCAGCCCCGACCAGGTCTGCATGTCTTGCGGCGTGGCGGGGCCGAACGCGGCGAGGTAGCGGCGCACCAGCTCGTGCGGCGAGTCGTCGGCGTGCAGCGCGACGGTCGAGAAGACGAAGTCTGCCGCCTTTGGAAAACCCCAGCGCGAGTCGTCGGGCACCTGCCAGAGCGGCACCTGCATGCGCACCACGAAGCCCATCGCCCGCTCGTCGAGGGCGGGAAACTCGGCGGCCAGCTTGCCGCGTACCGCGTCGAAGGCGGCCGGCTTCGCGAACAGCTTCTTGCCCAGCTTCACCACCGTGGGCACGTCGATGCCTGCAGCGCGGTCGCGCAAGATGCCGAGCATGCCCTTGGTGAGGCCGGGCTGGAGCGAGGGGCGCAGCCGCGCGTAGTCGCGCACCGACAGCAGGTGCAGCATGCCGCGCATCGCGGTGGCGCGCACCACCTCGCGCTGGCGCAGCGCGGCGAGCAGGCTCTCGCGCTCGAAGCGTTCGAGCCGCGACCACAGCCCCACGAACGGTGGCCACGCCACCTGCGCCTGCAGGCCGGCGAGCCGTTCGATGACCGCTACCGGCTTCGCCTTGGCGCGCGAGAGCAGGTGCTGCCGCGCCAGGGTGGCCCGGTTCAGCGCGCGCAGAGACAGCGGTCGGCTCAAAGAACTGCGGCTGCGCCCCATGCGAGCCCTACACAGATGGAGACCGAGCCCGAGGTGGCGAGCACCGCGCGACGGGCGCGGTGCAGCTTCTGCAGCGGCAGGCCCGCCAGCGCGGTGAGCGCGCCCATCGAGAGCGCGGCGCCGGCGCCGAAGAGCGAGAGGTAGAGCAGCCGGCTGGCGAAGCCGTGCAGCTCGAGCAGCACGAGCGTCACGAGCGCTCCGCTGCCGGCCAGGCCGTGCAGCGCGCCGACCAGCAGCGGCCGGGTGGCGAGGGTGAAGCCGAAGAGGTGCAGGTGGTCTCCGCCCGCGGGGTGCACGTGGTGGGCGTCGCCGTGCGCGTGCACTGCCGCCGGGCCGGCGCGGCCTTCACGCACCGCCTTGAGCACCGCGCGCACGCCCAGCGCGACGATGACCATCGCCACGCACAGCTCGAGCAGGCTCGAGGTGCGCGCGCCCAGCTGCACCTCGAACAGCGAGAGGGCACCGCCGAACAGCAGCAGGGTGAGCGCGTGGCCCAGGCCCCACGAGAGCCCGATGGCCAGCGACGAGCGCCAGCTCTTCTGCTCGCTGGCCAGGGTGCTCACTGCGGCGAGGTGGTCGGGCTCGAACGCGTGGCGCAGCCCGAAGGCCAGACCGAGCAGCGCGGGCAAGAGCGTCGACACGTGGGCTGGCTGTAGCACGTCGGGTGAAGGTTGATCATCACGCAGCGTTCGGGTGCGCTTCGGGCATGGCCCGCGTGAGGCGGGCGCACCAGGCCCGGCAGGGTCAGGCCAAAGTTCAGGGCTACGGGCAGGGGGGAGGTGGGGGTGGGGGCAGGGTTCAAAAGCCCTGCCCCTGCCCAGTCTTGAACCTGCCCGACCCCCCTGAACCTTGGCCTGACCCTGCCGGGCCTGGTGCGCGCTTGAAAAGCGCGCCTGCTCGAAGCGCGGCACTGCCTCGAGCTTCACCAGCGCTTCGAGCAGGCCCACCGCTCAAGGCACTCGCTCGCGCCCGAACGAGCCCGACACCCTCACCCGCCAGGCCTGGGGGCTCTTCTCACCCGACTGGAGCGCCGCCCACACCTCGTCGGCGAGCCAGCGGCAGCGGCGCTTGCCGAAGCCGTCGCCGGCGTCGGGGGCACCATTCGCGTCGGCGCGCGCCAGCCCCGCCTGCACCGCCCGCGCGAACAGCGGAGCCCCGGTGCGCGCCGCGCCACGGTTCACCCGCACGAAGTCGAGCAGCAGCCGCTGCACCGCCTCTTCGTCGCGGCGCTGCAGGTCGAGCACCGCCGCGTCGACGCGCTCGAAGTCGTCGGGGCTGTTGGCGATGAAGAGCGTGAACGGCACCCGGTCGACCTGGCGCGACGAGAGCAGCTCGACCAGGGGGCCGGCGCCGTCGAGCGTCAGCGGCAGAAAGAGCTTCACGAACGGCTCGCTCACCACCGCGGGCCCCGCTCCGCCGTAGAGGGTGAAGCGGTTGGGGGTGAGGTTTTCGCGCGCCCGCGGCACCCGCACCACCACCGGGTCGCCCACCCGCGCCTCGGGCGGAGAGAAGTAGCCCGGCTCGTCGAGGAACAGGCACAGCCGGCCGTCGGAGACGAACGCCCAGCCGGGGCCGGCTTTCACCACCCGCCAGCCCGGCTCCCAGCCGGCCGCGCCGCGCGAGGCCGAGGCGAGGTGCGCCACCAGACCGCCGTCGCCCGAGGCGCGCGGCAGCGGAGGAGCGCTGCCGAGGCGGCGGCAGAAGAACGACGAGTGCACCCGCTCGGCGAGCACGGCGGCGGCCTTGTCGAGCGGCAGCTCTTCGTGGTCGTAGCGCAGCCCGCCCGGAGTGAGGTGCACCCGGCGGCTGAGCTCGACCAGCGCCTCGTCGACGCCCGGGCTCACTGCGCCCCCCACAGGCTCTGCGGCCAGCGCGCCGGAGCGCCCAGCATGTCGAGCGCGTGGCGCGCCACCGACAGCGCGCGCGCGTCGAGCACCTGCTCGTAGTGCGAGATGCCGTAGACCGAGATGAGCATCGCTGCGCCGACCCAGCGCACCACCCGCTCTTGAAACGGCCCATCGAGCGGGAAGTCGGGCTCGCGCGCCTCTTTGTAGCCCATCAAGAGCGCGCGGCAGAACGAGGCCAGCTGCACCCGAGAGAGCACCTCGCTGCGGTGCTCGGGGGCGAGCCAGCACAGCACGTAGTCGCAGATGAGCGAGCCCAGGTCGCGGGCGGGGTCGCCCCAGAGCGAGAGCTCCCAGTCGAGAAACACCACCGGCGCCAGCTTGGCGCGGCCGACGCGCACCAGGTTCGCCTGGCGCAGGTCTCCGTGCAGCAGCGAGCCGGCGGTGGTGTGCGCCGCCTGCGCCTCGCTGAGCGCCTGCAGCCCGGCCATCGCGGCGGCGTCGGTCTGCACCGAGGCGAACAGGTCGATGCCCACCTGCGACAGGCGCGCATAGAAGTCGGGCCGCATGCGCAAGAAGCACTCGAGCAGGTCCGACTCGTCGCGAAAGGCCTCGGCGAGCGCGTAGCGGCTGGGCGACTCGCGGCTCATGCGGTGCAGGTAGCCCAGGCCCAGGCCCACCTGCCGCGCCACCGGCTTGGGGTACTCGCCGCTGCGGCGGTGAAAGTGGTGCAGCGTCTCGGCCTGGCTCAGCCACTCGAGCGCGAGCAGGCCGCCGGCCGGGTCGAAGGCGAAGACGTGGGGCACCAGCAGCGGCGAGCCGCGCGCCTCGGCCAGCCGCTGCACCCGCTCGAGCACCGAGCCCTCGCGCAGCACGCCCACGTTGCCGGGGCCTTCGGCGACCTTCACCAGCATGCGCTTGCGGCCCTTGCGGCACACCACGGTGCGGTTCTTCGAGGGCGGAGGAGCCTTCTCCGAGTGGTCGCGCTCCAGCCCCAGGTTCCTGAGGCGGGCGTCCAACTCGGCCTCGGTCAGCGGGGCGCGCAAAGCAGCTTCGCTCGTATGCCGGTTCGCGGGGCGATGACCACTCTCAAATGAGAGTTCAGCGGCCCTAGAGCACCGAACAGGTGCTCTAGAACGACGGCCGCTTCAGCTCTTCGGTCTTGGTGGCCGTGGTGCCGCCCGGCTCGTTCAAGAAGCTGAAGTCGTCGGCGGTGGTGGTCTCGCCGCTGCTCGACTCGTACTTGCCCTCGAGCTTCGAGGGCGCCTGCGCCTTGCGCTGGGCCGCGCGACGGCGCGGAGCGGTCGGCAGCGCGCTGAGCTCGTCTTCCATCGCCTGCTCATCGGCCGAGTCGGCATCGGCGGCCTCGGCCGCCTGCACTGCGGCAGGCGAAGCGGCCTTCACCGCCGCGGGCTTCAGGGGTTCGGCCTTCGGCGCCACCGCCGCGGTCTCGACCCGCGGAGCGTGCTCGGTCAGCGCGCGCGCCGCCACCGCGATGCCGGTGGTCAGCACCGCCAGCACGGCCGCGGCGACCAGCCAGGTGGGCCGGGCGCGCGGCAGCAGCTCGAGCGCATCGGCGGCCTCGGGGCTGAGCGCCTCGGCGCCCGCGGCGGCGACCTCACCCGACACGGTCACGTTGTCGGTCAGCGCTACCGGCGGCATCTCGCGGCTCAGCTTGCGTTCGCCGCTCACCGGCGGCGGGTTCGGCGCGGTGATGGCAATCTGGAACAGCTCGACCGCGGCGTGAATGCTGGCGGCCGCCGGAGCGCGCGCGGGAGTCGGCGTCTTCTCTTTCAGCGCCGCCTTCACCTCGCCGGTCTGCGGAGCCAGCGCGGGCGCCGGCGTCTTGCCCGACTTGGGCTCGACCGCCGCCGCGCCGAGCGCAGGCACCTTGCCCGACTTCGGCTCGATGAGCGCCTCGCCCAGCACCGACTTCTCGCTGGTGTGCTTCTTCGCGGGCAGCGCGGTGCCGAACTCGAGCGTGCGCGGGGTGGGAATCGGCGGCTGGGCCGCAGGCGGAACCTCGGCCAGCACCTCGGCCGCGGGCACCGGCACGTTCACCTTCTGGGTGGGCTCGTGGTGGGTGGGGGTCGTAATCTGCAGCGGCTTGAAGGGCGTCTTCTTGGCGGCCTCGGCCACCGCGCGCGGCGGGAGCATCGGCTGCAGCGCGCCGGGCGCCGAGTTGAACGGGGTCTTGGGCACCGGGCGCAGCGCGGGCGGCGGCACCAGCACCGCGGTGTTGGGGGTCAGCACCACCATCGGCAGCTCGGGAATGGTGGGGTGGGCCGGCACGGGCTTGCCGAACAGGTCGGCGACCTCGCGCGCGGTGGGCCGCCGCTCGGGCTCGCGCGAGAGCATGCGCGTCAGCATGCCTTCGAGCGGCTTCAAGAACACCGGCGGCACCTCGGGCACCCACTCGCCGGTCACCACCGCGTGAATCACCGCCAGCGTGGTGCCGTGCGGAGGCGGGCGTGCTCCGGCGGCGAGGCACATCACCGCGCCGAGCGCGTAGACGTCGGCCTCGGCGCTGGGCTGCCCGCCGCGGGCGCGCTCGGGCGCGAGAAACGGCGCGGTGCGCACCAGCTGGTGCATCAGCCGCTCTTCGCCGCGGCGGTCGGTCAGCCGGTTGGCGATGACCAGGGGCATGTCCCAGAGGTAGGCCTTGCCCTGCGCCAGCAGCACCGACTCGGCCGACATCTCACCGTGCACCACGCCCTGAGCGTGAACGGTGGCGAGCGCGTCGGCGAGCTGGCCGCCGATTTCGACCAGCACGTCGGGGTTCTGGGGCTCACCCAGCGAGGTCGACAAGAGCTGACCGTCGGGGAACTCCATCGCCAGAAACGCCTTGTCGCCGACCTGGCCGGTCTGGCGCACGCGGGGCAGCGTGGGGTGCTCGGGCAGCCGCGCGCAGGCGCGCACCGCGGCGTCGCCGTTGGCCTCGAGCGGCAGCCAGCGCACCGCGAGGCGCGCCCCCGACTCGGTGTCTTCGGCGCAGTCGAGCCGGCCGATGCCGTCACAGCGCAGCGGAGCCTTGATGCGAATTGAAGGGTGGAGCTCTTCGACTTTCATTGGCCCTCCAGGACCACGCCGCCTCTGCCCGCGTACACGAGCCGGCTGCCCATCACGAACCCCGTCGTCAGCGCCTGCGGCGCCGTGGTGACGGTCTGCCACCCGCTGCCATCGAAGCGCAGCAGCGCGGTACCCGCCGCGGCGTACGCCTCGTTCACCGACTTGACGATGAGACCGTCGAGCTGCGGCTTGCTCTGCAGCGTCTGCCACGCCCCGTTGACGTAGCGCGCGAACAGGTTCGGCCCGGCGATGAACACCTGGCCGCCGACCAGCCGGCACGCGGTGACGGTGCCCGAGGGCACCCCGGCGATGGGCGCCCACGCTCCGGCGGTGAGCCGCAGCACGGTGTTGCCGCCGCACGCCACCGCCGCCCCGGCGATGGGGCAGTCGACGTCGACCAGCGAGGTGGTGGTGCCCGAGCTCATCGCGTGCGCGGCCGAGCCGTCGTACGACTGAATCGCTCCGCCCTTGCCGACCAGGTACCACTCGGTGTCCGAGGCGCGGCACACGCCGCCCCACGCCGCGGTGGCCGGCGCATAGGCGACCGGAGCGTAGGTGCTCGAGGTGTACGGCAGCCTCCACACCGTGCCGTCGGCGCCGGCGATGAGCGCGTAGCTCAGGCCCGCGGCCATCTCGACCGCCTCGAGGTTCTCGGGGTAGCGCTTGAGCTGGAAGGTGCTCGAGCCGTTCTGCCGCACCGCCAGGTCGCCGTAGTCGTTCATCAGCACCGAGCCGGTGGGGAAGGTGCCGCCCGCCACCCAGTCTTCGGCGCCGAGGTCGAGCACCTCGTTGGTGAGAATGCCGCGGCGGGTGATGGTGCTGGTGCTCGAGGTGGTGTTCATGTCGACGACGATGACGCCGTTGCTGTCGTTCTTCGAGACCGCCTGGTACCCGTAATAGGTGCCCATCAGCGGGTCGACGGTCTGCGACGCCGGCGTGCCCGAGACCCGGTACAGGTGGCCGACCTGCTTGCCGGGTGAGGTCACCACGAACACGCCGCGCGAAGTGCCGTTGCTCGGCCGCACCGCCACCACCGAGCCACCGTCGAGGCCGGTCGGAGTGTTGGTGCCGTCGATGGTGCCGCTGGTGTCGTGGCGGCGCAGCTGCGGCACGTCGAGCCCGAACCAGGTGTCGCCCAGCACGTCGAGCGAGGGGCCGCCCGAGCGGTACGCCGCGGTCGCGGGGTCGAGGTCGTCGTAGTAGTTGCCGTTGCTGTCTTGGTACACCACGCAGCCGCCCTTGGTGGGCGAGCCGCACGCGCCGTAGGCGTGCAGCCGCGCCAGCTGGGTGCCGACCGCGCCTTCCATGTACACGCCGTTGAGCGCGTAGGGCGCGTGGCTGCGCTGGCCGCTGCCGCCCGAGTTGGTCTGCCAGGTCGCCGAGCCCGGCGGCAGCCGGTAGACGGTGCCGAGGTTGTCGACCGCGGCCATGTTGTTGTCGCTGATGCCGTGAACGTCGACCAGCTTCGCGCCGGTGGTCATCGCCGGGAAGCCGCTCACCCGGTTCACGCCGGCCGAGCTCCACTTCAACAAGCCGGTCTCGGCGACGAAGAACGCGCTGTTCGCACCCTGGTACCAGACCGAGGCGAGGTTGCCGTTCATGCCGGTGACGAGCGGCACCCACTGGGTTCCGTTCCACCGCGAGGCGGCGCCGGCGGGGCCCACCACGATGACGTCGTCGCCGCCCGAGAGCGGGCGCTGGTCGACGGCGGTGATGGCGTGACGCACCCGCGGCAGCACCTGGGTGAAGGCCAGCGTCGAGGGCACGCACGCGCCGTTGGCGCAGCCGGCCGGGCACGGCGTCTCGGTCTCGGTGTACTTGCAGCTGCCGGCCATGCACATGCCGGGCAGCGCCGCGGTCACCACGCTGGCGCCGTGGCAGCTCGGTGCGGGAGGCGCGGTGCAGGTGATGCCGGCGCACGGGTCGCCCACGCACATGCCGTTCATGCAGCCCTGCGGGCACGAGGTGTCGCGCGGGGTGTAGTCGCAGGCGCCGCTGGTCAGGTTGCACGCGCCGCTGAAGGTGCGCAGCGTGTTGCCGTTGCAGCTCGGCGCCGGAGGCATGTTGCAGGTGACGCCCTCGCACAGGTTCGCGGTGCCGCCCGAGCTGCCACCGGTGCCGCCCGCGCTGCCTGCAGTGCCTCCGCCCGCTTCGCCGCCACTGGCTCCGCCGGTGCCTCCGCCGCTGCCTGCAGTGCCTCCGCCGGTGCCGCCTTCACGATGGCAGCTGCCGGCCACGCACACGTAGTCGCGGGGGCAGATGTTGCCGGTGTCGCACTTGAAGCCCTCGGGGTCGACGTTCACGCCGCAGTTGCAGGCAGAGAACAGGGTCACCGACGCCGCGAAGGCGGCGAGCTCGAAGCGGCGGAAGGTCAATTCAACACCAGCGAGAGCACGAAGAGGGTGAGGCCGACCGCGAGAAAGCCCATGCCGGGCCAGAGGGTCGAGTTGGCGATGATGGCCTTGCTGTTGGCCGAGTTCTGCAGCTCCATCGCCATCGAGTACGAGAGGGTGCGGTCGGGGTTGGGGCCGCAGCAGCGCCCGGCGTCGCTGTTCGACATCACCGCGAACGCCGAGCCGAGGGCGGTGAGGCCGATGCCCACGCCGGCGAAGGTGATGCCGGCGACCTTGAGCTTGCTGACCGGCCGGCTCGGCGCCTTGCCGCTGACGATGACCTCGGCGCTGGCGGCGTCGAGCAGCGGCGGCGGCATCGGCTCGAACGAGATGGGGGTGGTCTTGCCGGTGCGAATCTGGGCGACCATGGTCTTCACGCCGCTGGGGAAGCGCGCCGACAGCTCGTACTCGCCGGGCGGCAGGAAGAGCGCCACCGGCGGCTCGGCGAACGACGCCTTGTTCACCGCGAGGTCGATGGCGCCCGGAGACTGCACCTCGAGCAGGCCGCGGCCTTCGCCTTCGGCGCGGGCCAGCACGTTGCCCACGCGCTCGGCGACGTCGAGGGCGTCGGAGGCGTTGGGGGCGCGCTTGAGGTACTGGCGGTACCAGAAGGTCGAGAAGGCGACGTCGCCGATTTTCTCGTGGCACTTGGCCAAATCGAACGCCACCTCGGGGGTCACCCGAATCGAGTCGGCCTGGCGGAAGTTCCAGATTGCCGCGCCGTACTCGCCCTGCTGGTACAGCGCCTCGCCCTGGGTGAAGAACGCCTTGAACCGCTCCTGCTCGGCGGCGCCGGGCAGCGCGACTTCACTCGCGGTCGACGTCAGTGAGAGCAAGAGGGCAAGTACCAAGGATTCTCCGGTTCTGAGAAAAGGGGAGCGGCCTATACACCAAGTGGAGGGTTACCTCCAACCACCCCCTCCCACGTTGGTGCGGGCTGTCTCCTTTTCCCAATTCGCCTCTGAGCACGGGGGGTTGAAGAGCCTCTTGCGTTCGCCATTGGCGCGTCTGGGGCACCCTTCCCCGAGGCCGCGGTGGGGGCCGGACGCGCGATTGCAGCGACGGCTCACGCATTTCCATTTTGGAAAGTGGCGCCCCTGGTCGGTGTTGTCGGCGACGGGCCGATGTGGTCTGGCGCGGCGGTGACCTTCATCGGCGCGGCACTCTTGGCGGCGGCAGCGGCAGCACCCGAGCGGCTGACCGTAGACACGCACCTGCACGTGACCATGTCGCAGGCGGCGAGCCCCATCTTCAAGGGCGAGCCGGGCTCGGGGGTGCTGACGTGGTCGCCGCGCAATGTGCTGCTCAACCAGATCGACGCGGATCAGCTGCTCGCCGCGCACGAGCAGGTGGCGGTCGCGGCGCTGTGGCCTTCGTTTCGACTGCGGCCGGGCCGGCGGGCCATCGACGAGGCGCTGCACCAGCTCGAGGGGCTGCGCGAGTTCTGCCGGCGCCAGCCGCAGTTCGCGATGGTGAAGAGCGCCGCCGAGGCGCGCGAGGTGGTGGCGCACGGGCGCATCGCGCTGATTCCCGCCATCGAGGGAGGCGAGGGCCTCGACTCGGTGGGCGACGTCGACCGGCTGTACGCGGCGGGCGCGCGCAGCGTGACGTTGATGCACTTCGCCGACACCCAGCTGGGCGGCGCGGCGTCGGGGCAGCTCGCGTACAACCTGTTCAAGCAGCTGGGCGTGGCGCCGAACCCGCGCGGCCTGAGCGAGCTGGGCCACGCGGTGGTGACCCGCATGCTGCAGCTGGGCATGCTGGTCGACCTGGCGCACGCCTCCGACGAGACCAGCACGGAGGTGCTCGACGAGGCCGAGAAATACGGGTCTTTGGTCATCAACTCGCACGGCGGCGCGCGGGCCTTTCTGCCCATGGAGCGCAACATCTCGGACGCGCTGGCGGCGCGCATCGCGAAGCTGGGCGGCACGGTGGGCGTGACCAGCTCGCAGGTGCAGGCGGCGCAGGTGCCCGAGGCGGCGAAGTGGGAGGGCTACGTGGTCGGCTCTTGCGACGACGTGGTCGCGCACTGGAAGCACCTGGCCGAGCAGGTGCCACCCGAGCAGCTCACCTTCGGCTCCGACTTCAACGGCTTCGTGAAGCGCTCGGCGGCGGGCGGCAGCTGCGAGCACGGGGTGCGCAACACGGGCGACCAGCCGGCGCTCTACTCGGCGCTGGTGGCACACGGAGTTCCCGCCCAGGCCATCGACCGCATGGGCTGGCGGTTTCTCGAGGTGTGGGAGGCGGTGGAGAAGAAGGCCGACCCGACCGCGCGCGACGAAGCGCGAGATGCGAAGAAGCGCCCCAGCAGCCCGTTCGACGTGGCGATGTAGACGACATTTTTTCGGGCACGGGCACCCACCACGTGAACGACCGCCGGGGGACCTGGTCGTCGGTGAGGCGTGCCGGTGCCCGTGCCTGGCTGTCGATGCTCTGCTCGGCTCAGCGGTCGCGCCGCTTGAACACGCGCATCAGCCAGTAGAGCGAGGGGAACAGCACCAGCGCGCCGAGCCCGAGCGTGGGCTCGAGCAGGCGCAAGGTCTGCGGCGGCGCCGCGGCGTTCTCGACGGTGAGCCCGGGCGGCAGCAGCACCGGGTAGCGGTGCAGGCCCCAGCCGGCCACCACCAGCGTCACCAGCGCGATGGCGAAGGCGCGCGCCACGGCGAAGCGGCGCAACAGCAGCGTGAGCAGCAGGCCGGCGCCCAGCGCCACCGAGCACCCCGCCGCCGGCCACGACACCACCGGCACCGGCGCGAGCAGCGCGGTCACCAGCGCCAGCACCGCGCTCACCGCCGCGGCGCCCAGCGCGCGCAGCCGGAAGTCGCTCTGCAGCTCGGCGTCTTGGCACTCGTGGGTCAGGTAGACCGCCGCGAGCATGGCGAACAGCGCCAGCGCGAAGAAGCCCACCGCGAGGGGAAACGGGGCGTGCCACGCGCCGCCGGTGGTCATCGCCCCGAGCGCCGCCCCCAGGAACACCGGCGTCACCCCGCTCGCCACCGCGAACACCCGCCCCCACGCGGCTTCAGCGCCTTCACCGCCGCCCCCGTACTGGCGGAACACGAACGCGCTGCCCCGCAGCACGATGCCCACCAGCATCAGGGTGAGCGGCACGTGCAGCGCGGTGAGAATCGCGGCGAACGCGGGCGGAAACGCGGTGAACAGCACCACCACCATCAGAATCAGCCATACGTGGTTCGCTTCCCACACCGGCGCGAGCGCGTGGCTCACCGCGTCTCGCTGCGCTTTCGCGCGGGGGCCGCGGGCGAGCAGGTCCCACACTCCGCCGCCGAAGTCGGCGCCGGCGAGCAGCGCGTAGAGCAGCAGCGCCCCGAGCATCACCGCGGCGAGCAGGGTGGCCATCTAAGACGCCCTCACCTGCCGCAGCATCACCGCCGCCACCACCCCCGCCAGGCCCAGGTAGATGACCGCGAAGCCGAAGAACGGCATCCACAGCCCGGTGACCGGGGTGACGGTGTCGATGGTGCGCAGCACGCCATAGATGGTCCACGGCTGGCGGCCGACCTCGGTCACCACCCAGCCGGCCTCGAGCGCGAGCAGCCCGGCGGGCCCCAGCGCCACCGTCGCCTGCAGCCAGCGCCGCTGGGTGGGCACCCCGCGCCGGCGCCACGCCAGCGCCGCGGTGACCAGCGCCCACAGCGCGGCGAGCGAGCCCAGCCCCACCATCGCGTACCAGCCCACGCGCACCACCGGGTGCGGCCAGTCTTCGCGGGGTATCTCTTCGAGCCCCTTCACCACCGCGTCGACGTCGTTGAACGCGAGCAGCGAGAGCCCGCCCGGCACCTCGAGCGGGCCCAGGTGCAGCGGCGCGCGCGGGCCGGTGTGCACGTGGCCTTCGAGCGCGGCGAGCTTCATCGGCTGCGCTCGCGCGATGACCTGCCCGGCGTGGTGCCCGATGACCGGCTGCACCAGCGCGCAGGGCACCGCCACCGCCACCGCGAGGGTGAGCGCCTTCGAGTGAAAGCCGCTGGGCCCCTTGCGCAAGAGCTGCACGGCGTGAATCGCGGCCACCGCCAGCGCGGTCGAGAGGTACGCGGCGACGGTGCCGTGCACCACCTCGTGAAACGCGAACGGCGTCAGCATCACCTGCAGCGGGTCTCCCCCCGGCTCGAGGCAGCAGGGCGCGTTCATCCACGCGTTGACCAGGGTGACGAAGACGGCCGAGAGCACGCCGCTCAGCGCCACCACTACGCCGCACAGCACGTGCACGCGCGGCGAGAGCTGCTTCCACCCGTAGAAGTAGAGCCCGAGGAAGATGGCCTCGGTGAAGAACGCGAAGCCCTCGAGCGAGAAGGGCATGCCGATGAGGTGGCCGGCGCGCTCCATGAAGCGGGGGAAGAGCAGGCCCAGCTCGAACGAGAGCACGGTGCCCGAGACCGCGCCGACGGCGAAGAACACCGCGGTGCCCTTGAGCCAGCGCCGGGCGAGCAGCAGGTACTCGTCGTCTTTGGTGCGCAGCCACTGCACCTCGGCGAGCACCATCAGCAGCGGCATGGCGATGCCCACCGCGGCGAAGACGATGTGGAAGGCCAGCGAGTAGGCCATCTGACCGCGGGCGAAGAGCGCTTCGGTCATGGTGGCCACCCCTATAGCCGCGGGCGCCGCGCCGTGGGGTGGTTGCGCATTTGTTGCGCTGATGTGGGGGTGAAGTTCTTGCGCGGCGCGGGGGCGGTTGTGGCAATTTCGCCGCATGAGAACGCTGACGGTGGCGGCGCTTCTGTGCTGCAGCAGCTGCGCCGGCTTCCGCGCGCTCGACCGCGGAGACTGGGTGCTGGTGTGGACCGACGAATCGGTTCAGACGCAGCTGGTGAACGGCACGCCCATCGAGGTGGTGAAGCCCACGCCCGACGCGAAGCAAGAGCTGATACCGCTCGAGCGGTACGAGTCGGAAATCACCGAGGGCAAGCGCCGCAAGGCCAGCGCCGCGCTCGGGGTGCAGCCCCCCAAGGTCACCGAGGTTCACGAGCCGCTCGAGCTGATGCTCCACGAGGTGCGCGAGCTGCGCATCGATGAGTCGCAAGACGACGTGCAGGTGTTCGTCTCGGGCAAGGCGGTGCGCCCCTACTGGACCAACCGGCAAGAGGTCGCCGAGTGGAAGGGCGACCACCCCAACGACCACAAAGAGTCGTCGCTGTTTCTCAAGGGCGACGACCCGGGCAGCGCCAAGGTCAAGATTCAGTACCCGGGCAGAGAAGCGATTCTCATCGACGTGACGGTGCACGCGAAGTAGCGGGCATTGCCTCGCGCGGCGCTTTGGGCCTAAGGCCACTCCATGCTCCGCTATCGCGCCGACGTTCGTACCCTGGGCATGCTCTGCACCTACGCCGCGCTGTGCGTGGGCGGCTTCGTAGTGAAGCCCACCGGCGCGCTGGCGGTCGCCTGGGTCATCACCACCGCGCTGGTGGCGTGGTTCTGCGCGGTCATCGCGCACAACGTGGTGCACTCGCCGGTCTTCACCCGAAGGTGGATGAACAAGGCCCTGCAGGTGTGGGTGAGCCTCTCGTACGGCTTCCCCATCAGCGACTACATCCCCGGGCACAACCTCTCGCACCACCGGTTCACGCAGATGGCCGAAGACGTGATGCGCACCACCAAGGTTCGCTTCAAGTGGAACCTGCTCAACCTCGTCTTCTTCATGGCCGCGGTGACGCCGGCGATTCTGCGCGGCAACGCGCGCTACAAGCAGCTCAAGGGCAAGGGCAGCAACTGGGCGCGGCAGCTGATGCTCGAGGCCATCATCGTGTGGTCAGTGAAGATTGGCCTCACCCTGCTCGACTGGAAGAGCGCGCTGATGTTCGTCTGGGTGCCGCACCTCGCCGCCAACTGGGGCATCGTCACCATCAACTTCTTGCAGCACGACGGCTGCGACGAGCACCACCCGGTCAACCACTCCCGCAACTTCACCGGCGGCATGATGAACTGGCTGTGCTTCAACAACGGGTACCACGGCATTCACCACATCGAGCCCGGCCTGCACTGGAGCCTCACTCCCGCCGCGCACGCCGAGCGGGTGCACCCCACCCTGCACCCCGCGCTCGAGCAGCAGAACCTGCTGAGCTACGCGTTCAAGGCCTTCGTGTGGCCGGCCCGCCGCGTCACGTTCGACGGCAAGCCGGTGGTGCTGCCTCCGCCCGAGCGCGACCGCGACTGGGTGAAGCCCGAAGACTCGCGCGCCGACGACGGCGCGGCCGTGCTGCCGGCCTGATCAGGGCGCTCGGCTGCGCGCCACGGCCAGCGCGGTGGCGGGCACGGGTGAGCGGGCCTGCCGCGCGTCGAAGAGGCGGTCGGCGGCCTCGACCAGCGCGTCGCTGTAGAGCACGTGCTTGCGCAGCCGGGCGGGAATCGACTCGCAGCCCGAGCCGGCGGCGAGCACCGCACCACACACCGCGGCGGCGACGTCGGCCTCGCCGCCCGAGCGCAAGACCATGGCCATCGCCTCGCGAAAGTCATGCGGCGCTTTGAGCGCCGCGTAGAGCGCGGTGAGCAGCACCGGCACCACGTGCGCGGGCAGCCCGGCCTGGCCGTCGAGCTGGCCGGCGGGTACCCCAATCTTCCGGAGCGCGGGCAGCGCGCGCTCGGGGGCCCACGGCAGCACCCGCGGCAGGTAGTAGATTTCGTCGGCCAGCTCGGCGTCGCAGCCGGCGGCGGCCTTGGCGAGCTCTTCGCAGAACAGCTCTTTGGTGCACGGCTCGCCCGACAGGCCCAGCTGCACGGCGCGCGCGACCGCGGCCGCTGCGGCGGCGCAGGTGGGGTCTTTGTGGGTGAGCACGGTGAGCACCGCGGCGTCGTGGGCCAGGCGCGAGGGGCTGTCGTCGCCCCACAGGCCGATCACCACGCCGCGCGAGAGGCACGAAGGGTCTTTCACGCCCACGTCGGCGCCGGCGCTCATCCACGGAGTGCCGCGCTGCAGTTGCTCGACCGCCGCGGTGAGCTGCACCGGCGGCTGCAGAATCACGCCTTCTTGCCAGAGCCAGCACAGGTGCGCGGCGGCGCTGCGGCCGTCGATCTTCCGCTCTTTCGCCACGCTGTCGGCGATGGCGAGCATCACCTGCGTGTCGTCGGAGAACTGCCCGCGGGCGAACTTGCCGCGCGGCCGCGGCGCGAAGTCGTCAGCGAGGTGCGCGCTGCGCTGCAGCGCCGCAGGCGCCATGCCGCGCAGGGGAAACCCCAACGCATCGCCCACCGCGAACCCGAGGACGGAAGCACGAAATCTGTCGTGGAGCTCGGGGAGCGAAAGCGGCAAACCGCGCGCAACTTACGACGCGGAGTGACCCGCTACGCAAGAGCCTGCGTACCGAAAGACACCTTCAAGCCGTCGTGCTGCACGTCGAGCTTGGGGTGGGCGATCCAGTGACAGCCTCCGCAGTACGAGGTGGCGTGTCCGTCGGTGACCTTGATGTGCACGTCGCTACCGCAGACGGCGCACGCATCGGGAAAAGTCGCCTCAGCGTTCCGTGGGAGCTCGCGTGCCATACATCATTCGTAACGCTAGAAACGGGCCGCGCAATGAGCGGATCTACGCGTGCGATTGCGGTCGGTTCCGCGGGCAAGAAGTCAGTGGAGGCGGGTCGCGGTGTACTCACAGAGTGGAATCCAACGACCCTGGGCCGAGCGCTCCCAGAAGCCGCGGTAGGTCTCGTAGTCTTCGTCGAACACCACCGAGCCGCGCTCGAGCGCGCCCTCGAAGCTCCAGGTCGAGCCCTCGACGGTGAGGTCGTAGCGCCGGGTGAAGCCGAGGTCGTCGAAGAGCTCCACGAAGTAGCACTGGCGGGTCTGATCCCACCCGGTGATCCACGTGGTGGTGTGCCCCCCACCGAAGAAGTGCACCGTCTCGTGCTGGTGCAGGAAGAACGCTCCGGGCAGCCACTCGCAGGTGACCGTGCCCTCGACATCGGTGCCGGCGAACTCTTCGGCGCCGTCGAGGTTCTTGCCCTCGAGGCGCCACTGCCCGATGAACGCCTCGAGCGCCTGGTGGGCTTCGTTGCGCTGCGGCCTCAGCTCTTCGTTTTCGTTGCGTCGCGTGTCCATGAGAGTGAGGTAACGAAAGAGGCGCGCCGGTGCGCGTCACCTTCTCGCTTTGTTCAGCTCTCGCGGCCGACGTCGCCGTGCGCCTGCAGCCGCGCGATGACCGCCTCGGGCCCCACGAAGAGCTGCTCGCCGTCCCACAGCGCGGGGGTCGACTGCTCGGTGCCGCCGTGGCGAACCAGGTCGACTACCACCTCGGCGTAGAACACGTTGCGGTAGCGCACCGCGCCCAGCAGGTCGTGCTCGTCGACCCACTTGCGCACCCGCGCCGAGCCTGGGTCTGCGATGGCGTGAAACAGCTCGAGCTTGTCGAGCTTCAACGCTTCTCGGCGACTTCGACGCGGCGGGCTTCGACCTTCACCCGCGCCGCCTGCGCCGCGTGCTCGGGCGTGGTGGGCGAGAGCGCGTCGAGCTTCTTCTGCGCGTCGTCGAGGCGCTTCTTGGCCGCGGCGAGGTCGATGCCCTCGAGCGGCTCGGCCTGCTCGGCGAGCACCCGCACGTGGTCGGGCCCCGCCTCGGCGAAGCCGCCGGCCACGAAGAACTTCTTCGAGGTGCCGCCGTCGTTGATGGTGAGCGGGCCGGCCTGCAGCAGCGCGAGGTACGGAGTGTGACCCGGGCGCACGCCGAACAGACCGTCGGCGCCGGGAGCAATCACCTCGTCGGCCTCCTGGTTCACCAGGCGGCGCGAGGGAGACACGACTTCGACTTTGAGCTTGCCGGCCACGTCTTCAGCCCTGCGCCATCTTCTTGGCCTTCTCTACGGCCTCGTCGATGCCACCGACCATGTAGAACGCGCCTTCGGGCAGGTCGTCGTGCTTGCCGTCGGCAATCTCGCGGAAGCCGCGCACCGTCTCGGCGATGGTGACGTACTTGCCGTCGGCGCCGGTGAAGATTTTCGCCACGAAGAACGGCTGGCTGAGGAAGCGCTGAATCTTGCGGGCGCGCGACACGGTGAGCTTGTCTTCTTCAGAGAGCTCGTCCATGCCGAGAATGGCGATGATGTCTTGCAGCTCTTTGTAGCGCTGCAGAATGTTCTGCACCTTGCGCGCGACCGCGTAGTGGTCTGCGCCGACCACGAGCGGGTCGAGAATGCGCGAGGTCGAGTCGAGCGGGTCGACGGCCGGGTAGATGCCGATCTCGGTCAGCGCGCGCGAGAGCACCACGGTGCCGTCGAGGTGCGCGAAGGTGGTGGCGGGCGCCGGGTCGGTCAAGTCGTCGGCGGGCACGTAGACGGCCTGCACCGAGGTGATGGAGCCCTTCTTGGTGGTGGTGATGCGCTCTTGCAGTGCGCCCATCTCGGTCGACAGCGTGGGCTGGTAACCGACCGCCGAGGGAATGCGGCCGAGCAGCGCCGACACCTCGGAGCCCGCCTGGGTGAAGCGGAAGATGTTGTCGACGAAGAGGAGCACGTCGCGGCCTTCTTCGTCGCGGAAGTACTCGGCCACCGCGAGACCCGAGAGCGCGACGCGGGCGCGGGCGCCGGGCGGCTCGTTCATCTGCCCGAACACCAGCACGCACTGCGACTGCCCCTCGAGCAGCTGGTAGCGGCCCTTCGCGTCGAGAATGGGGTGCCGCTTCTCGTCGACCTTCACCTTGATGACGTCGCCTTCGATGAACTCTTTGTAGAGGTCGTTGCCTTCGCGGGTGCGCTCACCCACGCCGGCGAACACCGAGAAGCCACCCTTCTCGATGGCCGCGCCGCGGATCAGCTCTTGAAGGAGAACCGTCTTGCCGACGCCGGCGCCGCCGAACAGGCCGATCTTGCCGCCGCGGGTGAACGGGCAGAGCAGGTCGATGACCTTGATGCCGGTCTCGAACATCTGCACCTTCACGTCGAGGTCGGTGAAGAGCGGCTTGGGCCGGTGAATCGGGTACACCTTGTCGGCCTTCACCGCGCCGAGCTCGTCGACGGGCTCGCCGATGACGTTGAGAATGCGGCCCAGGGTGGCCTTGCCGACCGGCACCGAGATGGGCGCGCCGGTGTTCTTGACCACCGCGCCGCGGGCCAGGCCGTCGGTGGTGTCCATCGCGACGCAGCGGGCGGTGTTCTCACCGAGGTGCTGGGCGACCTCGACGGTGAGGTTGTCGGGCTCCTGCGAGATGGCGGGGTTGGTCACCTTCAGGGCGGTGAACACCTCCGGCAAACCGCCGACGGGGAATTCGACGTCGACGACGGGTCCGAGAATCTGGGTGATGCGGCCGGCAACAGGAGTCGAAGCGCTCATGGACGCGGGCGCATGTAACAGACCCTGATACCAAGGCAAGGTGGATCCGCCCCGGGGCGAATGGGGTCTGATGCGAGGCAGAAGCGGGACCTCAAGTAGGCTTTCGAGGCCGATGTTTCGGGCTCTGGCGCGCTGGCTGTTTCGGCTGTGGCTGATGCCCCTGGCGGGCCTGGCGGTGCTGCGCGCGGGCCTCTCGCTGGTGTTCACGCCCCGCTCCGAGCCGCTGCTCGAGGCGGCGGTGCGCGAGGCGCTCTCGGGTGAGGGGGCCACGGTGCTGCCGGCGCTGCTGGCCAGCTTCGACCGCCACCTCTACCACCACGAGCACGACGGCCCCGGCTGGTCGGATCAGCAGCTGCCCCGCCTGTGGAGCACGGTGCGCGCCCTGGCCGAGAAGATGGGCTGCCCGCCGCCCGATGCGCTTCACCTCTCGGTCGAGCCGGGCAACCTGCTCGCCTGGTGCTCGAAGAGCCAGGGCGGCCCGCTGCGCCGCCACGTCGCGCTCAGCCTGCTCGACCTGCGGCTGCTCTCGCTCGACGAGGCGCGCGCGGTGATGGCCCACGAAATCGCCCACGCCGGCTTCGAGCACTCGCTGCGAAACGAGCTGCACGCCCGGCACGCCGCCCTGATGGAGGCGGTCATCGAGGCCCTGCCGTTTCCCCTCGGTCTGCCGGTGCACCTGGCACGAGCCCTTCACGCGCTGGGCGAGGCGCGGGGGGCGCACGACGATGAGCGCGAGGCCGACCGGCGCGCGGCGCTGGCGGTGGGTGGCAACCACGTCGCCTCGGCGCTGCGCCGCACCTACCTGGGCGGGCCGGCGCTGGCGCGGGTGTTCGCGCTGGTGCTCTCGCGCGCCGAAGCCGGCCCCCGGGTGCCGCTGCGGCTCGCCGAGGCGGCCTTTCACCTCTACCGCGGCGCCGCGCTGCCTTCGCTCGAGCGGGCAGCCGCGCGCGAGGCGCAGGTGCCCGGGCCGCACCACCCCTCGCTGCCCGACCGGGTGGCGCAGGCCGAAGGGCTCGCCCCCAAGAGCGGCATCGGCCCCGGCACGCCGTTCATCGACGCCTACCCCGAGCTGCTCGCCGCCGAAGAGCTGCTCACCCAGACGTACTTCCCGGGCGCGCCCGCCCACGCGCGCTCGGACGCCTCGACCTTGAAGCGGCGCGCGCTCGCCGCGCGGCTCGGTCAGGGCCGAAGGTAGCGGTCAGTTGCCGCCGTCGGGCGTGCCGCCGTCTTCAGTGACCGGCTGCTGCGCGCCCGCGACCTGCTGCTGCTCGCTGTCGGCCCCGTACGCGCTGCCCGGCGGCACGATTCGACCGTTGCCGAACTCTTCGCCGCACGACTGGATGACCAGAAACAGCACGCCCAACCCCACCACCGCCCACCCGCTCCGCTTCATGTTCGAGCCTCTCCTTGGGAGATGACTTAAGGGGCGCACGAGAGGGGCTGCCATTCCGTTTCGGTGCGCTCCTTGGCGGTAGCAGTTGATCAGCGCCGGCAGCGTCGGCGCCGGGTAACGCGTTACCGCGGGGTGCTCGAGGGCGCCGCGAGCGCTCGGTGCATCGAGCCCTTGTGTGTCGAGGCCCGCGGAGTTTTGGTGCCCCGCCATGCCCGCTCTCTCTCGCCGCAGTCTGCTGCAGGCCTCGGCCGCCGCCCTCGCCGTCTCCCGGGTGGCCGAGGGTCGTGGCCTGCTCCTCGAGTCGCTGCTGCAAGATGTCTGCGCCTCTGCGCTCGAGGCGGCGAAGCGGTCGGGCGCCACCTACGCCGACGTGCGCATTCACCGCCGCCGCAACGAGACGGTGAGCGTGCGCGACGACCACGTCGAGGGGGTGGGCGACGACGAGTCGTACGGGGTGGGGGTGCGGGTGCTGGTCGATGGCGCCTGGGGCTTCTGCTCGACCTCGCGGGTGCAGGTGAGTCAGGCGCAAGCGGCGGCGAAGGCGGCCTGCGAGCTGGCCCGAGCGAACGCCAGGGTGCTGCAGTCGAAGGTCGAGCTGGCGCCCGAGCCGGCGCACGTCGACGTGTGGCAGACCCCGCTCGAGAAAGACCCCTTCAAGATTCCCATCGCCGACAAGGCCGAGCTGCTGCTCGAGGTGAGCCGCGCCCTGCTCGCCGTGCCGGGGGTGAGCTACGCCACCGCATCGCTCGAGTCGCGCCTCGAGTGGAAGCTGTTCGCGAACAGCGACGGCAGCCTCATCGAGCAGAGCATCACCCGGTTGGGCCCCGGGTACGAGGCCACCGCCGTCGACGAGAAGAGCTCGGACTTTCAGACCCGCGCGTGGGACGGCGCGGGCCGGCAGGCCGGCTACGAGTGGCTCGAGCAGTCGCGCTTTCTCGACGACGCGCGCCAGGTCGGCGAAGAAGCGGTGCAGAAGCTCAAGAGCCCCGGCATCAGCGCGCTGGGCAACAAGCACCTCATTCTCTCGCCCACCAACCTGTGGCTCACCATTCACGAGTCGGTGGGGCACCCCACCGAGCTCGACCGCGCGCTGGGCTACGAGGCGAACCTGGCCGGCACCTCGTTCGCGACGCCCGACAAGCTCGGCAAGCTGAAGTACGGCAGCGAGCAGGTCACCCTCTACGCCGACAAGACCACGCCGGGCGGGCTGGCCACGGTGGGCTACGACGACGACGGGGTGCGCACCCAGCGGTGGAACCTGGTCGAGCGCGGGCTGTTCGTCGGCTACCAGACCACCCGCGAGCAGGCGGGGTGGATTTCCGAGAAGGCGAGCCGCGGCTGCAGCTACGCGCAAGACCACAAGAGCGTGCCGTTTCAGCGCATGCCCAACGTCTCGCTGCAGCCCGGCCCGAAAGACCTCGGCGTGAAAGACCTCATCGCCGCCACCGACGACGGGGTCTACATCGTGGGCAACGGCAGCTGGTCGATCGACCACCAGCGCTACAACTTCCAGTTCGGCGGGCAGATGTTCTTCGAGGTGAAGAAGGGCAAGGTCACCCGCGCGCTCAAAGACGTCGCGTACCAGTCGAACTCGCTCGAGTTCTGGAGCTCGCTCGACCTGCTCGGAGGCCCCGCCGAGTGGAAGCTCGGCGCGGCGTTCGACGACGGCAAGGGCGAGCCGATGCAGTCGAACCCGGTGAGCCACGGCTGCCCGCCGGCGCGCTTCAAGGCGAACCTCATCAACACCCGCTCGAAGAAAGAGGCCTGAACGACATGCCGCTCGAGACGAGAGAGGCCGCCGCGGTGGTGGGCGAGGTGCTGGCGAAGGTGAAGAAGCTCGACCGGTCGGCCGACGTGCGGGCCTCGCTGTGGAGCTTTCGCAGCGCGAACACCCGCTTCGCGCGCAACGAGGTCACCACCTCGGGCGAGGGTGAAGAGAGCGAGCTCACCCTCTCGGTGGCGGTGGGCAAGCGCCACGCGCAGGCGACGTCGAACCAGGTCGACGGCGCGGGCCTGACCGCGCTGGCGGCGCGCGCGCTGGCGCTGGCGAGGGTGGCGCCCGAAGACCCCGAGTACCTCCCGGTGGTGGGCGCCCAGAAGGCACCGGCGCCCGCCCCGACGTACGACGAGGCGACGGCGAAGCTGCCCTCGCAGGCGCGGGCCGAGGCGGCGCGGGTGGCCGTCGAGGCGGCCCGGGCGAAGGGGCTCACCATCGCCGGCTTCGTGTCGGGGTTCACCGGCACCTGGGCGCTGGGCACCAGCGCGGGCCTCGCGCTGCAGTACCGGCAGAGCCTGCTGTCGATGTCGGCCACCGCGCGCACGTCTGACGGCACCGGCTCGGGCTGGGCGCAGGCCTCGGTGCTCAAGGCGAGAGAGCTCGACGCGGCCAAGCTCGCCGGCGTGGCCTGCGAGAAGGCGGCGCTGTCGAGGTCGCCGCGGCGGCTCGAGCCGGGCCGCTACACCGTGCTGCTCGAGCCCGCGGCCGCCGCAGAGCTGGTGCGCTTCACCCACGAGGCGCTCGACGCGCGCTCGGCCGACGAGGGCCGCAGCTTCTTCTCGAAGCCGGGCGGGGGAAAACGGCTGGGCGAGCAGCTGCTCAGCGAGCGGGTGACGCTGGTGTCGAACCCCACCGGGGCGAGCACCCCCGGCGCGACGTTCGACGAAGAGGGCCTGCCGCTGCCGGGCCTCACCTGGGTCGACCGCGGGGTGGTGAAGGCGTTTCGCACCTCGCGGTTCTGGGCGAAGAAGACCGGCGGCACGCCGAGCGGCAACTACGGCGGAGTGTCGCTGGTCGCCGGCAGCGACTCGTGGGAGCAGCTGCTCTCGGGCATCGAGCGGGGCGTGCTCATCACCCGGTTCTGGTACACGAACTGGGTCGACCCGACCACGCTCACCATCACCGGGCTGACCCGCGACGGCACCTTCCTGGTCGAGCAGGGCAAGGTGGTGGCGGCGGTGAACAACTTCCGCTTCAACGAGTCGGTGGCGCAGGCGTTCGCGCGCTGCGACGGGCTGGGCAGAGAGGCGCCGGCGGTGGGTGCGCCCGAGAGCCGGTGCCCGGCGCTGCGCACCCGCGAGTTCAACCTGGCCTCGGTGAGCGAAGCGGTGTGACCGCCCTTTAGTGAACGAACTGCACGCCGGTGACGGTGAAGCTCGAGCCGTCGCTCTTGGTGGAGTTGTCGAACGGGCCGTAGACCTTGCTGGTGACGGTGCCGCTGGCGGTATCGATTTCGAGCAGGCGCGACGGGTTGGTGACCTCGTCGTGGTAGCACTGGAGGAAGTTGTAGATTTTGTTGCCGTTCACGCCGGTGTCGACCTTGTACCCGTGGGTGCCGACGTGGCCGGACATGGTGAACAGCACGTTGGGGTAGAGCTTGAGCAGGTTGTCGAACACGTACTGCGGGCTGTTCGCGCCGTAGCCGCCGTTGGTCTGCTCGATGGCGCTGCTGCTGTTGAGGTGCGAGTGCGTGATGTAGATGACGTTGTGGTGCGGGTGGCTCGCCACCACCGTCTTGGCCCAGCTCACCACCGCGGTGCGCGGCCAAAGCTCGAGCGCCAGCACCAGGAAGTCGTAGCCGCCCGCGCTGAAGGTGTGCCACGCGTTGTCGATTTTGCTCGGCTCGTAGGTGCCGCCGAGGCGGGGGAAGCGTGACACCGGGTAGTAGTGGTTGAAGGTGTCGGTGATGCGCAGCGCCAGCGGCACCGTAGGGCAGCTGGGCGTGCCGGTGGGAGTGCAGGCGCTGCCGCCGATGCCGACCGCGTTGGTGTCGTGGTTGCCCGGCACCAGCGCGTAGGGCACGCCGGCGTCGTCGAGAATGGCGAGCCCCGCGCTGGTGCGCTCGTACATGATGTGGTCGGCGGTGTCCCAGTCGTTGAGGTCGCCGACCTGCATCACGAAGCGAATGTCGAGCGCCGCGCGGTTGTCTTTCACCCACTGCATGCGGTTGGCGAAGCGCGGCGCCTTGGCGGCGCTGTTCACCTCGCGCTGGGTGTCGGGCATCACCACCAGCATGAACTTCGTGTCGAGGGGGCCGGCGTCGCGCGCCCCCGCGTCGCGCGGGCCTGCGTCGGGCACGCTGACGCCCGCATCTGCCTTGCCCGCGTCGGGCGTGCCGCTGTCGGGGCGGCCGGCGTCGGTGGTGCCCGCGTCGGGAGTGCCGCTGTCGACGAAGGGGCCGGCGTCGGGCTCGTCGACGCTCGCGTCGGGCTGTTCGCCGCCGCCGTCGGGCACGACCGGCGGGGTGTAGCCATCGCCGGCACGCGCGTAGAACGCGACGCCTTCGTCCTGCCAGCCTTCGGCGAGCAGCCCGTCGCGCTCGCTGTCGGCGGTGGTGAGGCGGTGCTTCACCTTCGCGGTCTCGATGAGGCTGATGACCCGCACCGCGCAGCTCGAGGCGTCGGTCGCGACGTAGAAGGGGGTAGCGCTCTGCGCCACGTAGCCGTCGCCGGTGAGCCGGGTCTTCAGCGCGGCGTCGGTGGTGAAGACGTGGTCGTGGTCCGAGTCGTTGTAGAGCCGCTCGACCTGGGCGAGGCCCTGGGAGGCCTTCAGCGAGGCGCGAAAGGCCGTGCCCTTCTCGAGCGTGTAGCCGGCGGCGCGGGCCGCGGTCACGTCTTCGGCCGAGATGGCGTAGACGCTGTCGCCGCTGGCAGGGCTCTCGTAGCGCACCACCGCGGTGTTGAGCAGCGTGCACAGGTCATCGGGCGGGTCGACGACCTCGCCGGGGTTGGGGCAGGCGCAAAAGCAGAGCAGACCGGTCGCGATGAGGGGGCGGTTCATGGGGGCGAAAGCACCTTACCGTCACCGGGCGTCTCATCTTCGAGTGCCCACTGAAGGCGACGAAACGCGCGGGCGTCAGGGAGCTGAAAAAAAAGCCGGGCGTGCGGCTCGAGCAGAAAGCCTCGAGGTCGCACGCCCGAACCTGCGCGTCGGCTGCTGCGACTTCAGCTCGCCGGCGCGTAGTCCTTCTGGAGCTTCTCGGCGTCGCGCTGGTACGAGGTCATGGTGTCGATGGCCTTGCTCAGAACGCGATCGAACTTCATGTCGTCGAACTTGCCCTTGGCGCCTTCGAGCACGCCGATGAACTTCTGGCAGCCATCGATGGTGGCGGCGAGGAAGGTCTTGTCGAACTCCTCGCCCTGCAGCTTGGGCAGGTTCGAGAACTTCTCCATCTTCGCCTTCTGGTCGGCGGTGGGCTTCTCTTTGCCCATCACGTTGCCGGCGCTCAGCACGATGTCGTGGTCTTTGGCGTAGCCGATGACGTGCTGATCGAGCCCCGAGAAGTCTTTCGCCATCTTCTCGCCCAGGGTCTTCACCTTGTCCGATTTGGCGTGGGTCTGGGCGAGGTTGCCCATCTCGGTGTGACCGGTGCTGACCTTGTGAAGCTTGTCGAGCAGCTGCGACTGGCTCAGGTCGGTGGCGACCGGAGCGGGGTTCTCTTTCGCCTTCGCGTCGGCTCTCTTCTCGGCCTTCTCGGCGGTGGTGGGGCGGTTTTCGTCGGCGGCCATCGCGGCCAGGGGGGCGAGCAGGCTTACGGAGATCAGAATCGCTTTCATTTCGGGTGGTCCTCCAGTGGGGGTTGCAGCCCTCGAGAAGTGCATCGCGCATGCCCCTTCGCTCACCAGGAATAGGGCACTTCGAAAGCCACGCGCGTCCGTGAACGCCCCACCCTGGGGCAGTACACTCCGCGATCGGCGCCCACGAGGTGAGCGGCGCGACCTCGGCGTGGCTCACCCGTGCCTACCGTGTCGTCGCTCGAGCTCGCCGCGGTCGAGGTGAGTTTCGTGCGCCGCGAGTGATGTGCCTAAGGTGGTTCGCTGAGCGCACGTGCCCGGCATCAACTTCAGAGACCTGGGGCAGTTCCTGTACCGCACCCCCGGTACCGCGGCGATGCGCGAGGCGAAGCAGCAGCTCATCGCGCAGGGCGTGCCGCTCGACCGGCTGAGCAACGAGCGGCGGCCGTTCGAAGCCACGCCCAGCAGCCTGCCGCCCGACGCCTGGCTCACCCATTGGATGGACGGGGTCGCCCACTCCGACCAGTTCGACCTCTCGACCGGCCCCAAGTTTCTCGCCCAGGCCCTCACCTCGTATTTCAAGCGCGCCGCCGACGCCGACGGCAACGTCACCCTGGCGCAGGCGCGCTCGGTGCTGGGCCCCCACGGCGCGCGGCTGTTCGAGCTGGCGGCCGACCGGGCCCACGCCCGGGTGTGGCAGACCACCGCGTCGCGCGCGATGCCGGCGCTCCCGCCGAACCTCACCGGCCGGGTGAGCGAGAACCCGCGCGAGTACCGGCTGCGGCTCGACGCCGAAATTCTGGGCGCCAGCGCCCTACCCAACAAGGGGCTGATGCGGCTCGGCGACGAAGCGAGCAACCGCGCGCTCATCGAAGAGAGCTCGGCGCGGCTGCGGCGGCGCAACCCGCAGCGGCGCATCGCCGCGCTGCTCGGGCAGCCCGGCCCCGCAGTGCCGGTGATGCCGGGCCTCGAGGCGGCCAAGGCAGGCACTGCGAAGAGCCAGCCCTTCAAGGGCGCGCAGGTGATGCTGGTTCAGCACCTCTACGCGTCGACCGCGGGGGTCATCGACGCCATCGCCCAGGCGGGCGCGAAGCCGTCTGACATCACCGTGCTGGGCAAGCCCTACTCGGGCTCGATGGCGGTGGCGGCCTCGCTGGTCGACAAGGGCTACCGGGTGGTGGCCGGCTCGCTGGCGCAGAGCGAGCTCGACGACCACGACGCGCACATGGAGAAGCTGGTCGGCGCCGAGGTGCAGCGCATGCTCGCCGCGAAGAGCGGGCCGATTCTGGTGGTCGACGACGGCGGCGCGGTGGCGAAGTACGTGGCGAAGCACTGCAGCGCGGCCGAGCAGCAGCGCTTCAGGTTCGTCGAGCAGACCCAGCGCGGCGCCACCCTCGTGCGCGAGAGCGGCGTGAAGGCGCCGGTGGTGAACGTCGCCGAGAGCGACGCCAAGAAGGTCTGGGAGTCGCCCAGCATCGGCCACTCGGTCTTTCTGGAGACGCGCAAGGCGCTGCAGCGCCTCACCGCCAGCGGCGCGACGGTGGGCAACGGGCTCGCAGTGGTCGGCTTCGGCGCGGTCGGCTCGGCCGTCGCTGCGCGGTTCGCCAAGCTGCCCGAGAGCGAACGCCCGAACATCTTCGTCTATGACCCCGACCCGGGCCGGCAAGAGGTGGCGCGCTCGATGGGCTTCACGGTGTGCGCCACCAAGGCCGAGGCGCTCGCGCATGGCGACGTCACCATCAGCTCGACGGGCAAAGAGCCGATGACGCTGGCCGACTACGCCTCGCTGCCGAAGTCGGCGGTGCTGGTGAACGCGGCCAGCGCCAACAGCGAGCTGCACGCGCGGGCCGCGCTGTCGATGCAGGTCTGGGCGGGCAACGCCGTGACCGGGCTCCCCTTGGAGCGGCGCGGCCCCTTCGTCGAGTACACGCTCGACCAGCTGTCCAACCTCGACACCGCGGTGCTCGACGAAGACGACCACCTCTGGGACACGTACCAGGGCCGGTTCATCGACCTGGGGCACGACGTGAGCGCCACGCAGATTGACCGGGTGGTGCACACCCCCGTGGGGCAAGACCTCTTCTTCGTCAACTCGGGCTTCGTGGTGAACCTCACCGACGACGATGACCCGATTCCTCCCGAGTACATCGGGCTCACCCGGGGGCTGTTGTTCGGCGCGCTGGTGCAGGCGGCGACCGCGACCGGCGAGGGCCTGGTGCCGCTCGACGACGCGCTGCAGCGGCGGGTGGTCGACGCCACCGAGGGCGCCCTGCAGGCGCGCGGCGAGAGCCTGTTGTCACCTTCGTTCACTTGAGCGGTTGGTTCATCGATGCACCACGCTGCTCTGAACCGCTTCAGGGGCGCGGTCGACCGCTGACCCGACCCGCGATTCGACGCGCTGGGGTTTCTGATGCGCGCGCGCAACCCTCTGAGCTCTGGCACCACGACACGCACGCGTTTCTGCACCGAGTCGTCGTGCTGACGGTCAGTGGTCTTGCATCGTGCGCGAGCGCGCATGAACGAGAGTGGCGTCAGCTTGACGGTGGCTCATCGCGGTGGTGTTGGGGCTGGGCCTCGGGCCGCTGCTGGTGCTGTGGCTGCGCGAGCGAGACCCCGAGCTGGCAATCGTCCAACAAAAAAGCGCGCCCAGCGATGCGACGACGCGCTCGACCTCGGCGGCGTCGCGTCGGGCGCAGGCCCGCGCCGAGGTGAGCGACGAACCCGGGCGGTGGCCGGCGCCCCTGCTGGGCGGGCCTGGGGCGCCAGCGCCCTGCCCTCGGCCAGCTGCGAGACTGGCAGCCGCTCTGGCGGCGCAGCCGAGCCCTGGTGCTGCGCTACCTCACCGAGCGGCTGAGCGGCTGGTGGCAGACGGGCCCGCGCCGGTGCTCGAGGCGGCGCTCGGCGCCGACCCTGCCGAGGGAGCGCTGCTGCTCGCCGGCCTGCGCGGCGCCGACGCGGTGCGAAAGCCGGCGGTGGTCGACCGGCTGGTCAAGCTGGCGCTCGACGAGAAGCTCGACCCGAGTGCGGACGGCCTTTGGCCACCTGACCCGGGCCCCGCCGCCATGACGGTGACCCGCGGGTGGCGCCCCCCCCTGGGGCGGGAGCGCAGCGGCGGGTCGGGGGCAAGCTGCCTCCATGCCGCCGGCAAGAGGCGCCTGGCCTGGAGATGCCGATGGTGGCCGACGTGAGCTGGGGCAAGGCCGACGGCGAGCGCATCGCAAACCTGATGAAGACCGACGGCAGCGCCGAGGTACGCGAGCTGGCGGCGCAGAACCTCGCCCTGGGTGAAGACAAGCAGGCGCGTAACCTCCCCTTGGTGCCGCCCGCCCTCCGGCCCCGCCCCCCCCCCCCCCCCCCCCCCCCCCCCCCGCCCGGGCCCGCGCCCCGCCGCCCGCGCGGCGCGCAGGGCCGCGAATTCGCGCGTCGGCTTCAAGGGCATGTCGCTTGCTGTTGCGGTGACGGCGCATGTCCCGAGCCAGCCTGCTTCTCGTCTCTCTCGTCGCTTGTCAGAAACTCACCTCGTCGCCCCCGCCCGCCGAGCCGTCGGCGCACGCGCTGCTCGACGCGCAGCCTGCCGCGCTGCCGTCGTTCACACGCACCGTGGACCCGCTGCTCGACGAGCAGCTCGTGGCACCGCGGCCCGAGCTGAAGTCGCCGCGCGACCTGCCCGGCGCGCCGACGCTCACCGCCCGCGCCGAGGCCGACCGCCCCGGCGTCGACTTCGCGCTGCAGCACACCGAGGTGCGGGCCAGGGTCACCGGCAACATCTCGCGCGTCGAGGTGACGCAGCTGTACCAGAACCCATCGAGCGACCGGCTCGAGGCGGTCTACGCGTTTCCACTGCCCGCGAACGCGGCGGTGACCGACATGTACTTCCGCATCGGCAAGCGCGTGGTCTACAGCCAGGTGCAGAAGCGCGAGCAGGCGAAGCAGACGTACGAGGCCGCGAAGGCCGAAGGGAAGACGGCGGCGCTCACCGAGCAGCAGCGGCCCAACCTCTTCACCCAGTCGGTGGCCAACATTCCCCCCGGTGAGATGGTGGCGGTGGTGATTCGCTACGTGCACGAGGTGCCGCTCGACGACGGGCGGTACCAGTTCGTGTTCCCCACCACGGTGGGGCCCCGCTACGTTCCGCAGAGCGGAGTCGCCGACGCGCACGCGGTGACCCCGCCCACGGTGAGCCGGGGCCCGGCCGACGTCGACATCGCGGTGCAGCTGGTGCCGGGGGTGGCGTTCGCCGACGTGGCGACGAAGTCGCATCGCATCGTCACCGGCCTGACGGGTGAAGGCGCGCGGCTGGTGGCGCTCGACGAAGACGACCGGCGGCCGAACAAGGACTTCGTGCTCTCGTGGGCGCCCGCCGGCGCGCAGCCCACCGCGCACGCGGTCATCGAGACCGACCGCGGCGAGCCGTACGTGATGATGATGGTGCAGCCTCCGGCGCAGGTCGACGCGAAGATGGTGCGACCCAAAGAGATGGTGTTCCTGGTCGACGTGTCGGGCTCGATGGGCGGTCAGCCGCTCGACACCGCGAAGGCGCTCATCAACCGGGCGCTCGACCGCATGGGGCCGGAAGACACGTTTCAGCTGATTGCCTTCGCGAGCGACACGCAGCAGATGTCGGCGGCGCCGCTGCTCAACACGCCCGCGAACGTGACCGCCGCCAGGGCGTGGCTGGGCGGCATGTCGGGGGGCGGCGGCACCGAGATGATGAAGGGCATCTACGCGGCGCTGGCTCCTCCGGCGGACCCGAGGCGCCTGCGCATGGTGGTGTTCTGCACCGACGGCTACATCGGCAACGAAGAAGAGATTCTGCAGGCGACGCGCAAGTACCGCGACCAGGCGCGGGTGTTCGGCTTCGGCATCGGCGGCTCGGTGAACCGGTACCTCATCGAAGGGCTGGGCCGCGAGGGCCGCGGCGCCTCTGACGTGGTGGCCTTCAACGAGAGCCTCGGGCCCGCCGTCGACCGCCTCTACCAGCGGCTCGACCGCCCGGTGGTCACCGACCTGTCGCTCTCGTTCGAGGGCCTCGAGGTGTACGACCGCCAGCCCGAGGCGCTGCCCGACCTGATGGCGGGTCAGCCGCTGGTGGTGGTGGGCAAGCTGAAGAGCGGCCGCGCGGGCAAGGCGGTGCTCACCGGCCGCTACGCCGGCGCGAAGTGGTCGCGTGAAGTTCCGCTCGAGGTGTCGACCGGCGGCACCGGGGGTGAGCCGGTGCTCGGCACCTTGTGGGCGCGGCGCAAAATCGACGCGCTGACCTGGTCGCGCTCGCAGGCCGACGGCGACGCGGTCGAGGCCATCACCGCGCTGGGGCTCAAGTTCAAGCTCATCACCGCGTACACCTCGTTCGTGGCGGTCGAGCGCGAGCTGCTCGTCGACCCGAAGCTGCCGCTCACCCAGGTGCTGGTGCCCAACGAGCTGCCCGAGGGCGTGTTCTCTGACGCGCAGGTGCAGGTGCTGCCGTCGCGGGTGAAGCCGGGCGACCCCGAGGTGCGGGTGAAGGCCGCGCCCACCGCGCGCGCGGTGCGGGTGAAGCTGCCCTTCGAGAGCCGCTCGCGCGACGCGTCGTTCGACGTGGCGAGCCACGAGTTCGTGCTGCGCTTCCTGGTGCCGAGCGGCTTCCCCGACGGCGCCTACCCGGTGGCCATCGAGGTGCAGCACGAGAACGGGCGGCTCGAGCAACGCAGCTCGAAGCTCACCGTCGACACCACCCCGTCGGCGGTGGCGGTGGTGACCGCCGACGCGGCGATGGTGCCGGGCAAGCCGTACACGCTCTCGATGAAGCCGGCGGTGGTCTTCAGCGCGCTCGGCGCCGAGGCGCTCAAGTCGGCGATGGAGACCAAGGAGATTCTGGTGCACGCGCCGTGGGGCGAGACGGTCATCGCCAGCCAGCAGGGAGCGCTCGGCGCGTACACCGCCACGCTGCAGGTGCCGATCGAGGTGAGCGGCCCGGTGAACCTGGAAATCGTCTCGAGCGACGCCGCGGGCAACGTGTTCCGCCGCGGGTACCAGGTGCCGCTGCAGTCGAAGCGGTGGCCGGTGCTGTTCCCCGTCGCGGCGGTGATGATGCTGGGCGGCCTGGTGGCGCGCCGGCGGGTGGCGGTGCGCACGTGAAGCGGCTGCTGTTCGTGGCGCTGGTGTTCGCGGCGTTCTGCAAGCACGACCGGCTGAAGCACCTCGCGGTGCCGCTGTGGTCGAAGCCCGCCGAGCTCGCTTGGGCGGCGGCAGGCACGGTGGCCGAGGCGCCGGGGTGCGAGCTCGACAAGCTGCAGTCGCTGGGAGCGCGGGTCACCGCCCTGCTCCACGCCAGCGACGGTGCGCTGTGGAGCGGCACCTTCGACCGCGGAGTGTTTCGCGACGGCGTGCCGCTGCCGGGCAACGGGCGGCAGCAGTTCGTGAACGCGCTGGTCGAGCACCACGGCTCGGTGTGGGCGGCGACCTACGGCGGGGTGCTCGAGTTCGACCTCGACGGCGCCCCGCGTGGCGTGCAGCTCGAGGGCGTGGCGGCCGAGGCGCTGGTGGTGCACCGCGACACCCTGGTGGTGGGCACGGTGCGCGGCCTCTACCGCGACTTCCAGCTCAGCGGCGGAGCAGACCTTCGGGTCACCGCGCTCACGGTGAACGACGACGCGCTGTGGGTGGGCACCTCATCGGGCGTGTACGAAGAGCGCGGCACCTGGCACCCGCTGGTGTTCGGCCCGGCGGCGTCGTCGACCAACGTGGTGCTGGCGCTGGCGCCCTTCCAGCGCGGCGTGGTGGCGCTCACCGACAGCGGAGGCCTGGTCGACGTTCAGCCCGGCGCCGAGGTGCGGGCGATGCGCTTCACCGAGGCGCGCGCCAACGAGGGCAACGCCGGCGCGGCGCTGGTCGGTGACGACGGCACGCTGTCGTTCGGCACGCAGGGCGGCGGGCTGCTCACCGTGACCGCGGCCGGAGCCGCGCGACCGAAGGGTTGGCCGCTGCCCGTCGTCTCGGCGCTGGCGCCCGGCCTGGTGGGTGACGGCGACGGCGACGTCTATCGCTACCGGTGCCTCACCGGGCCAGCAGCACCATCGGCCATGGCCGGTAGCCTTTGGGAATCTCGAGCTTCGCCGGCCCTGGCTTCACGTTTCCCTCGAACGGCACGGTGAGGCCCTCGGGCTTGCGGTCGACCGCGAACAGCGGAATGCGGCGGTCGGGCGTAATCAGCACCGGGTCCACGGCGTCGGCGGGGGCGCCCTTCACCAGCAGGGTGCTGTCGAGAATGCGCCCGAACGGCGTGCCGTCGTCGAACTGCGCGCCCGCGGGCGGCACCGCCTCGAGCTCGAACACGCCGGTCGCCGGGGCGACGATGTTGGCGCGCTCGAGCTGCTTGTCGAGCGCCGCGGCGCGCTGCTTCACCTGGGCGGCCTCGGCGCGCATCGCCTTGGCCTTCTGATTGCCGTCGGCGCTCTCGGCGACGCGCTGCGCCTGCTCGAGCGCGGCCTCTTTCTTCGCCACGTCTTGCTGCGCCTTCGAGTCGTCGCGCCGCTTCGCCGCCACCGCCTTCGCCTTGGCGAGCTCCTGGTTCGCCTTGGCCACCGCGAGCCGGGCCTTCTTCAGCACCGCGGGGTTGGTCTTCGAGGAAGTCTTCGCCGCCGCCGACTCGAGCCGCGCGACGGTCGCCTTGAGCTCGTCGCGGTCGGCCTTCAGCTTGCTCACGTCGAGGGTGGCGATGACCGCGCCCTGGTCGACCCGGGTGCCGCTGGGCACCTTGAGCGTGCCGAACACGCCCGCGGGAGTCTTGGGCTCGGCCTTGCGCGTCGGCACCAGCTCGACGTCGAGGCGCTGGGTCGAGGGAATCGGAAAGAGCACCGCCACCGTCACCAGCAGCAGCGCGCCGCCGATAATCAGCGGAGCCCGGCTCGCGGTCGGCCTGGCGGCGGTGGCGACCGGCGCGGGCCGGGGAGCGCTGCGGCGCGGGGCAGGCGACGGCGCCGTGGCGTCGGCGCCGACGCGGTCGACCAGGCTCGACGGGCGCGGCGGCGCTTCGTCGTTGGGCGGCATCGAGCGGCGCACGCGCGCAGGCGACGAGCGCGGCGGCGCGGCGGGTATCAGCTCGGTGGCCTCGGACTCGAGCGGAGACTCGACACCCGAGGTGTCGGGGTCGGCATCTTTCGCCACCGGCACGTCGAGGGTCACCGCGCGTGGGCGGTCGGCCGGCGGCGCCGACGGGCGCAGCACCGGCGGGCCATCGGGGTCGAGCGTGGTGGCGAGCGGGCGAGAGGCGCGCGGCGGAGGAGGCGCGTCGGCGCTCGGCTCGGCCAGCGTGGGCGCCGATGCGCGTGGTGGGTGCGCCTCGGGCTCGACCGCGGGGAGCTCGAGCTCGGTCGGCGAGACCGGGCGGGGGCCGACCACCGTCTTCTCTTCGCGCGCCGGCTCCTCGGGGGGCGAGGCGGTGAGCCGGGGCGGAGAGGGCCGCGGAGGTACCGGCCGTGAGGGGCGCGCTCTCGGAGCGGGAGAGGGCTCGGGCGCCGGAGCGGTCTCGCGCACCGGCACGAAGGCCTGCGGAGGCGTGGGGTCGCCTTCGGGGGGAAGGCTGACCACCGTCTTCGCCGGCGGAGACGGGTCGGGGTCGAGCGGAGTCTCTTCCGCCGGCTTCGATGGAACAGGCGCGGGGTCGGGAGCGGTCGGCCTCGCGAACAACGGCTCCGGCTTCGGCGCGGGAGGAACCTCGGCCGGCTTGAGGGGCGCCGACGGTCGCGGCGCAGGCTCCGGCTCCGCCGGCTTCGAGAAGAGCGGAGCGGGCGGCCTCGGCGCCGCCTCGCCGGCTTCGAGAAGAGCGGCGCGGGCGGCCTCGGCGCCGCCTCCGGCTCTGCCGGCTTCGAGAAGAGCGGCGCGGGCGGCTTCGGCGCCGCCTCCGGCTCTGCCGGCTTCGAGAAGAGCGGCGCGGGCGGCTTCGGCGCCGCCTCCGGCTCCACCGGCTTCGAGAAAATGGGCGACGGCTTGGGCTCGGCAGGCTTCTCGAGCGGCCTGCCGAAGATGGGCTTGCCGTAGATGGGGGCCGAGGGCTTGGGCGCGACGGGAAGCGCGAGCGGCGCAATCTCGTCGGTGAGCCGCGGCGCCGACGGCTTCGGCGCGAGGTCGGCGGCGCTCTCGCCCGGCTTCGCGGCCCCCCCCTCGGCCGGCTTGGCGAACGACGCTTCGCCCAGCGTGAACGGCTTGGTGAACCGCTCGCCCAGCGCGCGTGACTTACCGCTCGGGGTGGGCAGCATGTCGCCCAGCGCCACCGGTGCGCTCGGCGCGGGCGACGGCGCCGACGCAGCGGGCGGAGGCAGCGCAATCGTCGCGAGCCTGGGCCCCTCGGGAGCAGGCGGCGGCTTCAGCGCGCTCGCGGTGCCGCTCGGCGACAGGGGCTTCTCACCCAGCGCCGCGGCGGGCATCGTCAGCTGCGGCCCGCCGCCGGTGAGCACGTCGGCGGCGGCGGTCAGCTCGGGCATCGGCTCTTCCACGCCGTGCAGGTCTTCGAAGCTGACCTCCATCACCGGCCCCGAGTCGAGGCTGGCCTCGACGCGCTTCTTCAGCTCGATGGCTTCGGGCGTGTCGGGCCGAATCTCCACCAGCGCGTCGAGGTACTCGATGGCGTGGCCGGGCCGCCCGAGCCGGAACTGCCGCAGCGCCGACTGGTAGAGCTCGCGAATCTCGCTGCTCCACTCCGAGCGCGAGGGCCAGGTGGGGTCTTCTGCCGGCGGAGCCACCGGCGCGCTCTCGGCGATGAACCCGTACGCCTTCATCTGCGAGATGAACTTGCCCAGGCTCTCGGGCGTGATGGGAATGCCGATGCGCCCGGCCAGCTCGATGACCTGGGTCACCCGGTGGCGCCCATCGAGCAGCCGCGCGATGTGCACCTCGAAGTCGTAGAGCGTGAAGCTGCGGTCGCGCTTCTTGTCGGTGACCAGCATCAGCCCCGGCTTGGGCGCCGCCGCCACGTGCAGGTCGCTGCGAAAGGCCGGCACCACGTCGTCGGGCAGCAGGGCTACCGGCCCCAGCTTGCCCGGCGAAGGGGTGAAGTCGATGAGCTCGTTGGCGCGCAGCCGCGAGAGCAGCGCTTCGACCTGCGCTGCTTCGACGTCGATGCCCGCGCCCTTCGCCGCGGCGGCCAGCGAGTCGGTGGTGGTGCCCGGCCCAATCAGCGCGAGAATTCGCCCCTCGGTGGGGGTCAACGTCAGCGTGCGCTGGTGCACCTCATCGACGATGCGCGCGCCCGCACCGGGCTCGAGCACCAGCTTGACGTTGGGTCTGAACACCGGCGGGGGATGCTAC
>JADJNS010000030.1 GCA_016714225.1 Archangiaceae bacterium | reverse complement strand
TGGAGAACCCTACCCGGATGAGCCCGCGTTCACAGTTGTAGTACAAGCAAACTACCTGCTTGGATAAACTCAATGTCATAGTAAGGGGTTGCAGTCGAGCTGGTAAAGTTAGCGTACCCGTCGGGGCCGTCCCGGGTCTGGGCCACGATCGCGCCAGCAAGCGGAATCCGCACCGTGGGCAATCTTACAGGTGTTGGCCACGGTGTCGCGGCCTGCAAACCAAAGGTTGCCGCCAAATGCAGCCGAGCGATGCCAGTGGCTAACGTTGCCAACACTGTGTTGGTGCACGAGCGGGCGCCAGCCCCAACGAGGTTGAATCACACCATCCTTGTTGATGAGGATGTTAGTAGCCGTAACAAGTGCCCCCTCAGGCACATCATAACAGTTGATGGCCGTGTAGAGCCCGGCGCACAGTCGGAGCGGGGCCGCCATTAGTACCGCCACCTGCCGTAGCGACAGAGGGCCGACCGAGAGTTGTAGGCCGAGACGATTTTACGGCTGTTCTCACTCGACCCGCGGCGCAATCAGGGACACAGCATCATGCATCATACCACCTCGCCCGTCAGGGCCAAAAACCATCGCCTCGAGGCGTTTACACGTCACCGTTGCTGCCCAGGCCCGCCCAGAACTCCTGAGCAGCCAAAGGCGGCCAGTACGGGGTAAAGGCGTCCGAACGTGGGCGCCCAGGACGCCTTGTCGGCCTTGCACACAAAATCACCAACTTCGACACGGCTACCGTCCGCTTTACCGTGACCGTGGTCGCAGCGGCAACGAACGGCAGCTCATCGATAGAGAGGTACTCGAATGGAGCTTCTTTTTCTTCATGATGTCGATTTTGGTCGACGTAGTAAGCCCGTGGGACGCCATCAAGTGACCAGGTTTGCCGGCAACCGCCGTCACAGTGAAACGAATTACCGCCCGCAACATCAAGGCTGGTCGTCCACCTCTGAGGGTCGGCAGTGAACACCATGCGCAGGGTGGTGGCGCCGTTGGCGGGGATGGCGGGGGTTAGGACGATGTCGCCTGCCTCAAGGTGGAAGCCTATGGTGCCGGTAGGACTACGAAACTCCGTGTTGCGGCTATAGGGGATTTCGTCGAGCTTGGCGATGGTATTTTTGGCGCTGTCAGGAGCAAAAGCGGCAGCGAGGCGGTTGCCAATGGCACGGGTAGGGATGCGGTACCTCAACGACGAGGTGAGGGTGTGGTCTTTATTACCGATAAAAACCCTCCGGCGCATGACTTCCGACGCCACAGCGATAAGGTTGTGTGTTGAGCAGCGCCAACAGGTCAGAATCCTGAGACCCGGTGCCGGCGTGCTCAGGGATAGCGCCCTTCCTGCGAACATCCGCAAGAAGGGAGGTAAGCGTGGAATCCACGGAGTTACTCCCAAGGTCTGGGTGAGGGACTGCAACGCCTGGAGGGCCTCTTCCGAAGGGCCTTCCTCCTGCTCCTGAGGCGCGGGTTCGGGCTGCTTAGGCATGGCACGAAGCGCCTCGCTTTTGGAGAGGAACTTCATGAACCGGGCAATGGCTTCGGCGCGTGGGCTTTTCATCGGCTAAACGCTCCCTGAATCATGCGCACCACGGTACCGCTCGACCCACCCGTGCCACCCACGAGACGGGCCTGGCCGACGGTGATACGGGCGCCCGCAGTCGATTCCGCGGTGGTGATGGCGTTGCCGGTCTGGTCAGGGTTGATGGCCGACACCAGCACCGTGGTGGTAGACACGAACTGGGTGGTGATGGAGATACCCGACTGCACCACGCCTGCGATGGCGCTAACGGTCGCTGACCGCGTAAGCGGCGGTGCCGCGGCGCTGACGAATGGTGACCCCTCCGGCCGCGTTTGAGGCCACAAGGTCGTGGCTCAGCACCGGGTGAGTGTTGATGGCGACCACGAGGGCCGCCGCGTCGGCGGTATCGTTGCCCGAGATTGAGAAGCCGCCCTGGTTTGCCTGGGGGGTAGTATTCGCCGCAGCAATTGCGGTGAATTCGTGCATGCCAAACAGCAGCTTCGAGCCCGCAGTGCGGGTTGCCAGAGTCACGGAGCCCGCGAAGTTGCTGGCCTCGCAGTGCTTGCTAATCAGGGCGGTGGTGCTGGTGTTGATGGCGTGGGCCAGCGAAACCGCTTCCGCGGTGGCGTTACCGCTCTGGTCGAACTGGTCATTGGAGGCGGCACCCGCAACTGCGGTGATAACGGCACCGTTGATGCTGACAGTGTCGGCCACGTTGGCAGCGTTCATGGTATACGTGCCTGACGCGGCGACGGGCTGGGCGCCGTCCACGGCAATCTGAACGTGCGAGGCGTTAACACACCGCCCAAGATGCCCTCAAGCTGGCGAATCACCTTACGGAGCAGCGCGCGGCCGACCTTCGTGGGCTTGTCCGCAATCGTCAGGGGGGTACGCTCATCAACGGTAATCACAAAAGAACTTCGGGCCATGTACGCACCTTTAGGATGGACTGCGAGTGTAAAGGCAGAATACCACGGTTTCAGGTTGGTGACAATGTGGGGGAATTATTGACGGCTATTTCCGGCACCCTTAAAACAGGCCCATCACTTAAGGAGACACCATGTCTAAGCCGTTCAAAACAAACGAGGTTCCCGTTGCTCCGTTCAACCTGCGCACTGAGGGCCCCATGACCCTACTTGCCGCTAGTGCCGCCGTTCACGGCAAGAATTTTAGGGCCGCGACTGGCAGCGACCCCGATAAACGCGCCACCGTCGACAAAGACCCTTGCCCACATTGTGGTGCCCAAGTTGAATGGGTGCACACGGTACAGGCTGGGGCCAAAAGCGTCTACGTCAACCGTAACGACTCCCTTGCGGTTTCGAAGGTACATCTGAGCATAGGTTTTGACGGCTCTACAATGTTCGCAAAAATGGTCTGGTCCAGCCATGCTACTTATCGTAGCAATAACTGGACCAGACACAAAACAGAAACTTACTCAGGAAGAAAACTGAGTAAATTCGGTATCATGCATACGTGATACCCGTGACGGCCACCAGGCGAGCAGGCGCCAGGCAGAGCAGCGCGAGGTCGAGAACGAACGGGCCTCGACGGCGTTCTTGGTCTGGAGGTGGAAGAAGATGTCCCGACCCTCAGTGCCAGGGATGCCCATGCCGACGTCCGCCGAGCCAATCAGCTTCAGCTGGCTCGAAGGGAAGCAGACCGCATCGCCGCGGCGCAGGAATGGCATCACGCGCACCTCGACCTGGCCCATCTGACCGTTCAGCATGATGCTCTGGGTACCGTTCTCCAGCTTCTCACGGCTGTAGCTGCCGTCGAAGTGGCGCTGCGCCGACAGGTCGGCGTTGAGCACTTCGTAAGCCTTGGGACACACGCCCAGGATGACCTTCTCATCCAGGCCGCGGTCCACTGCCTGCGAAACAGCATCGAGCAGCTTACCCATGGTAAGGGCGCCGAAGCTCGAAACCAGGTTACCGGCCCAGATGTTGTAGACCGCGGCGTCGATGCCGAAGAGGCTGCCGGTGTTCTGGGCAATCTTCATCAGACCCACGCACTCATTGAAGGTAGTAGTATTGCGCGCGCCGATGAAGTAAATCACGTCAGCAGCCGCAACCGGAGTGCCGCCCGAGGGGCCGCCCGAAGCGAAGTTCAGGACCTGAGTCGAGTAGGAGACGCTCGAAAGGGTCGAGCCGGTAGTCAGACCGTGCTCGGTTTCCGAGGCGCTGGTGCCCGTCCAGAACTCGAACTGGGCGTTCTCCAGGCCAATCCAAGTGGCGGGGCTCCACGAGGCGTCGGAAATGGTGAGCGCGTCAGTCGAACGGCTGGCAACCACGCCGAGGCCGAGCTGCCCGTAGAGCAGCATCAGCTCCATGCGCTTCATGTGCGACACGCGCAGATTCATCAAAGCCTGGCCCCAGGCCCGACCGAAGGCAGCGGGGCCTTCCGACGCGGCGCGCGAAGCGGCAATGTAGGACATCTGGGTGCGACCAATAAGCTCCACGCCCTGGATGGACGCTTCTTTGCTCACGGCAGCGCTGGCGTCCTGAAGGGTCACAACCGCACCGGAAACGCCGTTGACGGTGAAACCGTTCTCCAGGGTCAGAAGGACAGGGAAATTGTAGGAGTCGCCGATTTTCTTGGCCTCCTCAAACTCAACCTCATCATACAGGACGCTCGACGCAGGGATAACCTGGTCCAGCTTGTCGCCGTAAACCTTCTTGTAGTATCCTGCCAACGTCGCCGTCGTGTTAGGAGTATCAGCCATTTACGTAACCACCTTTTTACTAGGACCTGCGAGGAAAGAAATACTGCGGAATTTACTGCGTTCTTTCCGAGGGCCGATAAAGGCGCTACGGGCTATGCGCTACTACGTTGTAAGCGGTTTTACCCGGTTACAAAGAAAACGATACTACGGCACTTGAGGTTTTGTCAAGTCACCAGAGGTTTTGAGTTCAATCCCCCCCCCCCCCCCCCCCCACTCTCGCCCCCCCCCCCCCCCCCCCCCCCCCCCCCCCCCCCGGGGGGGGGGGGGCGCCCCCCCCCCCCCCCCGCCGCGGGGCCCCCCCCCCCCCCCCCCCCCCCCCCCCCCCCCCACCCCCCCCCCCCCCCCCCTCCCCTCCCCCCCCCCGGGCCTCCTCTGGGGGGGCCCCCCCCCCCCCCCGCCCCCCCCCCCCCCCCCCCCCCCCCCCGGCCCCCCCCCCCCCCCCCCTTTTCCCCCCCCCCCGCCCCCCTTTTCCCCCCGGTGGGGCCCCCCCCCCGGCGGCCGGGGGGCCCCCCCCCCCCCCCCCCCGGCCGGGGGCCCGGGCCGGGCGGGGTTGGCCCCCCCGCCCCGCCCCCCCCCCTTCCCCTTCTCCTCTTCCCCAGCAGGACGACGCCTTTAGCGGTCATAGGGGATAAACCTCGGGCCGTGCTCATCAATCAGGCCGACGCCCAGCGTACAGGTGTGCATCCGTTTCTGAGAATGGTACCCGAAAGCCGGGCTCCGCACATCACCAAGGTAGCCGGCGTTCAGCTCCCAGTAGACACCCTTGAGGTTGCGCATGAACACCACGCCGCCGTTGTGGGAGTGCCCACAGACGGTGCTTCTCTGGTTGAACCGGGCATGGTCACCAAGCTTCGAGCGGTGCCCGTGCTGGTAGATTACACCGTCCAGAATCAACTCTTGCCGGGAGTCATAGACCGTGGTCACGCCAGGAAAAGTATACATTTCTCGGAAGCTTTTACCCACCAGAGATGCCAGCTCAGGGGAATCAGAGAGTACCTTCTTAAGAAGCCTGTCGTCATGGTTGCCCACCAGCTGAAAATTAGAAAGGCCTTTAAAGTGGGCCCATATCTTACTAACCGCAGCCGAGGCAAGTTCCATCTCCTTTTCGGGGCTCATCTTGAGCACCTTGGGGTAACGTGAGAAAGAGAACTGGTCCCTAAGGTCTCCGACCTGTACAACACGGTCAGGCTTCATCTTATCGGCCAGTCGATAAACCCATTCGAGCGCTCGGCGGTGATGGTAGGGCGCGTGGATGTCACCAAGCACGAGGGTTTTCGTCATGCGTTTAAACCTAGCAAGTTAAGGGCCACTAGAACGTAACTTTTGCACCAGCGCCCGCCTGGGCACCCCAGCGGTCGACCTGGCCGTAGGCGAACAGGGAGAGATTAGTAAGCGGGTGGTAACCGGCCTCGACACGGCCAAAGGCGTTCCAATCGGAAGCCCACGGCTTATACACGCCGATAGACGCCTGGGCGTAGCCTTTGCCAACAGGGAGCGCCGCAACGTTATCCAAACCGGTGCGCAGCGGCGCGTCTAAGGGTTTGCGGCGGGCTTCGCGCCTTCTTGGGCAGAGATGGCCTGAGTCACCTTGCCGCTAAGCCAGGTCTCCAGCGCGGGTCCGAGGGTGGTCGACAGCACGCCCTGAACACCGGCCGGAAGCTCTTTCTTGAGCAGTTCCATAGCCTTAGCCTTGAGCGTCGCCTTTTCCGCGTCGTCAATCTTACCATCCGCCAGGGCCGCCTGAAGTTCAGGCTTGAGCCCATCAATGACGTGTGACACGGAAGTCGAGACCAGCTCGGCTCCAACACCAAGGGCGCCCAAGAGCTTACTCTCACCCTGCTTCGCGTGGAGGAGCTGCACCAGCTTGCCGAGACCGGCCACGACAAGGGCGCCGATAACGGGGATGAGGGGCGCAACGACATACTGCAAAACGCTTTCCATGACGGTCATGCCGTCAGAGTATCACGTTTCGCCAGACTCCTCAACAACCGTGCCAACCAGGGCGCGGGGCACCTCAAGGTTAACAAGCGCGCGGATGCGCAGGTGGTCACCCGCGTCCTCAAGCGGCACCTTCTCTACACGCACCGTCCAAAGCAGACCGGTCATGGTGAGCAGGAACGCCTGAAGCAGGGGCTCCAATGCGGCAGGGTCGGTGTTACGAACACAGCTCGCCTCAGTAGAGTTAGGCTTCAGCAGGGCATGAGATTGGAACTCAACGGGATTCGACGACATTCCACACCGCCTTAAGTTTTTCGAGTTCGGTACCAGGGGTACGATTGTAAACAGTCTTCAGGGGCCAGAGCTGGGTGCCAGTTACGTAGTTAGGCACCTGGACATGGGGACGGTCTCCAAACGCCTTACCGGTCACAAGTCCGTGCTTCTCAGCAGTCTTCTCCAACGTTTCGTAGTGTTCTCCCAGCCAGGAAAGTTTCCCGTCAGGGAGAAGTAACGCACAGTCCACAGCCATGCCGTAGTTATGAGCGCTGAGGCCCGGAGGGGCAGCCTTGGGTCCGCCGTCTAGGTACTTGTAGTAGAGCTGGCGCTGTTCATCAAACTGGCGGTGCCCGGAATATACCTTATAGGGGCTGCCGAGGAGTTTGCACTCCATCTGAAGGTCAAGCAAGGCTCCCAGGAACGGAGGATACAACAGGTCCATATTCACAGAACCGTGCCACAGGTCTTTAGGCACGGTTACCGCCGTTTCTTTTCGAGCACGGTGATGCGCTGCTCGTGAAGCTGAATCTTGGTGTCATGGGCTTGAGTCTGCTGCAACGACTGTTCCAGCCTGGTAAACACGTTACTAATCTTGTTCTCGAAGTCCGTAAAGGTGCGCTTGAGCAGGAAGATAAACAAGGCCCCGCCCAGCGGCACGCATGCGCCGAGGAGCCAGTGGATTACGCTATCGGGAATCTCGGTCACAGGTCCACATCCGCGTTGTCGCCGAAGAGGACCGAGCAGCCGACCGGCTTGCAGCTCGGGTCGCCGTTCGACTCGGTGGCGGGGAAGACGTTGCCCGAGCCGAAGAAGCGAAAGCCGCCGTCGCGCTCGGAGCGCTGGCAGCTGGTGCCGCCGGCGACGGGCGCGCGCACGCAGAGAGGCGTCTGCTGCGCCAGGCTCGCGAACTGGGGCAGACCGTCGTCGCCCATCGGCACGCCGAAGCTCGAGCCGCCGTCGACGGCTGGGCAGCGCAGGCCGACGAAGCGCAGCCGCTGGTACCGCTGGGGTCCGAGGGTGAGCCCGTTCGCTGTGGCCCACGCGCGGGCCTGGGCGCCCACCCGCACGTCGCAGGTGACCAGCCGGGTGGTGCAGCTCGAGCCGGCATCGTCGAGCACGTTGTTCGCCTGCAGGCAGAGCTGCGCGGGGCAGGCCTGCACGGCACAGCTCGAACGGTCGAACATCTCGAAGGCGCCGGGCGGGGCGCGCACTTGGTCGCCAGTGTCCCGGTTGACGAGCACGAGAGAGCCAGCGCCGGCAGCACCGAGAACCGCAGCGAGAGCGAGCAGCCGCTGTCTCATTGGCACCTCGTGGGTGAGGGGTCGAGACAGACCTGTTTGATGATTCCGTTGAGCGGGCCGGAGCCAGAGGTGCCGCACCCTACTTCCATCGTGGTGGAGCCTCCCATCATGTCGCCATCGAACGCGCCGCTCGCTGAGAGCGCGTCTGTCGCGTTGTTGACGCTCATCGTCGACGCCGACCAGTTGGACCAAAAACGATGCGGGAGCAACCACCCGGCACCACCGGTGGTCTGAATCACCGTCGTACTGTCGTACATTCGAGCAGTGAGCGACTGGGCATACAGAGGCCGGTTACTGGGCGTGAACGCCGCCAGTCCGCCACCGCCCCCTAGCGAATCTTCGGCGACCACTGTTGCGGCAAAACTGCCTGAAGTATTGACGACACCTGAGGCCACCGCGAACGAAGCGTTCTCGATTGCACGCGTCACCGCTGAGCCGGCCGTAGCGATGTAGCTGGACGAGAAAGAGCCGGCCTCGTACTGTGCGGCGCACAGGTAGACGGTCTGAGCGTTGCGAGCGACGCCGCCGTTGTCGGAACTGGCGTTGCCGATGAAGGGCGTGGTGCCCGCGCTGATTGCAATGCCGTTCTGGCTCTTACAGAGCGTCCATGAACCTGCGACGTGCGTGCACGACGTGCAGGTCGCCGCCGTGGTGCACACGTCGAACGTGTCGCCAGTGGTTTTGCTCTTCACGAAAACCGATGTCGACCCCGCGCCGCTGAAGGTGGACACCTGGTAGAGGACCGACCGTTGAACGGCGGTGGTTGCTCCGAACGCGACCTCGTCTGCCGTTGTCGTTCCGTCAGGACACACGGCCTGGTCTGCGGTCACGGTCGGCGTTGCCGCGCCGCCCTGGCCGAGCTTCGTCCATGCCGGGTTGTCGAACTCGTTGGAGCGCAGGAAGGTGTTCGTGCGCGACTCTTCGACCAGAAGCCCGAGCGGCCCGGCGCCTCCCGACATCACTCGGGGCTGGTTCGAGGTGCACGTCACCATGTCGCCGTTGGCGATGCCCGCCGTCGTCGCGCCTTTGAGACAGGTGCCAGAGCTCGCTCGGGTGAAGGTGAGCGTTTCGCCCTTGGCGCCGGTAGGGGTGGTGCAGGCGCACGCGGCGCCCATGCCGGCACCGTTGGCCGGTGCGAACTCGAACTGAGCGTAAGACTCACACGTCCGCGTTCGACTAGAAGACCTGTCGCGGCAGCGGTCGGGCCAGGAGCCAACGCCCGCCTGCCCGAGCGCCAGTGCCGTAATGAGCAAACTCAGCACAGGCTACTCCCGTCCAGTACGCTCGAAAACCTTACAGTTAGCAGCACCGGCAGCGCCGATGACCGACACCAACGCCGTGGGCACCGAAGAAATAGCCGTCTTGGATGAGCTAACCGAAGTAGGAAACGCGACGTCCGCGCCCACCTTGACCCCGTTAGCCGAGGTGGCACCGTTAGCAACATCGGTTGCAACGTAGCTAGTCGCATCGCACTGAATAGTAATCTTGGCCATCGGGGGAATAACAAACGGAGCGGCCGTGTTGCTGTTGTCCTTCGTAGTCGGCCCAGCGGTCGCCACAATCAGGCCAAGAAAGCGTTCGCCTGCGAAAGCCTGGACCGAGAGGAGACAGAGCAAGAGAGTCGTTTTCATTACTTAACACCCTTCATAAACTTCTGGAATTCCTGCGGAGTCATCTTGCCCTCTTCCTTCTGAACCGGCTTACCGCGCGTCACAACCTCTTGAGGAGGCCCAGGAATCTTACCACGAGCCTTGGCAAGTGCCCAGTCCGAAACCTTACGGGCAATCTTTTGCCAGCGCTCCTTACCCAAGAACTCCTCAAGCTGTTCGGGTGAGGCGTCGTCAAACAGCTCGCCAAACTCCTGCTTGTAGTCCCCCATGGCCATCTCCGCAGCCACCTCGACGGGGACGTCAGCACCGGCCTCAGCATAGCTGCTCAGGTAGCTCGCGACGCGTTTCAAGGCATGCCGCGTACCAGGCACCTTCTTAGCAGTCAGGACGGCTTCGATTTCTCGACGGAGTTTCTTAGACTCCTCGACCGTGGCCTGTTCCTGCTGCGCCGCTTTGGCCTTCTCGGCCTCGGCCTTGGTGGCGCCCTCGCGCTCCGCCTTCTCCGCCTCAAGTTCACGGATGCGGCGCTGCTCAGGGCTCATCTGCTTAGGTTTGACTTCGTGCTCCCAGAGGAACTTAGAAGCAAGTTCAACCGCCTCTTCTCGGGAAAGCCCGAGTGCGGCCGTAGCCTTCAAAAAATCCTTCTTGGCCTCACCCTTTACGCCTTCGAAATCTTTCTCTTTCTTCGATGCCTCGACAAGACGCTTCTGTGCTTCGGTCAGGAGCCGGCCCGACTGCCGCCCCCGTTCGATTTCTGCCTTAGCCGAGTTTTCGTCCGGGAACTCGTAGCCCGCAATCTTAAGCGGCTTGGGAGCCTCGGGCGCTGCGGCGGGAGCGGTGGGGGTCACGGGTGCGGCGGGGGTCGGTGCGTCAGCCATTGTTATGCTCCATCAACAACACCGCGGGGGCCCGGGGTGCGCTGTCCAGTTTGGGGGTTTTTAGGCATCGCAGGTTGGGTAGGGGCTGCTGCCATGCTTTCGGGTGCCGTGCTGTCCTGCATCGAGGGTTTAACTTTGTTACCGCCCTTTGCACTTGCAGGAGGTGTGCCAGGCTGTTGTTGAGGCTGTTCACCCGCGGGAACCATCTGCATCTGCTGCCAGATAGCAAAGGCGTTGGCTCCGCCGCGGAGCATGACCAGCTCAGGAGGCATCGCGCGGAAGAGCTGCATGTGTTCTTGTACGGCAGCAAGTACGGCCTGTTGAACAGGCTCCGCACCAGGCTTGCGCAGGTCAGGGTTGTCTAGCAGCTCAAGATGTTTCGGGATTTCCACCCAATGCTCATCGGTGATAAGCGCTCTGTGCTGCCAGCCTGGCTTGGCCTCAAGCAAGTTCTCATTCTCTTCCTCAACACGAAGCTGGGCCGCCTGCTGGCCTTGAATCATCGGGTCGAGCGTGCCTTCTTTGATAAGCGTGATGTAGTAGGAGAGGTTCTCAGGCTTAATCAGGCCCAGCTCGGCCAAGCGGTCGGCCAGCGCCATGCGTCCCGAGATTTGACGGGTGACTGGGTTCCCTAAATCCACGGAAACGTTCTCAACCTCATCAAGGTCGGAGGGCAGAAATTCCCGAACCATGTAAGAGTTGTATTTCCCCACAATCTTGAGGAGGCGCTTCTCGCTACCACCGAAGTCTCTGAAAATACGGACGATATTGAGCGCCACGTCCCGAATCATCTGAACGTGGGTCTTCTCAAGTCCGTCGTTCTGCTGAATTGCCTTGGCATCGAGCAGAGCCAGCTTCGAGCCCGACGCGTCCGCGCCAACTTCGGGCGACGGCGTGCCGCGGGCCACGGAACCGATGCCCGAAATGGTCTCCATCGCGGTAATTTTGTCTTTCTTGTACTGGAAGAACTCGGGAGGCGTGGGGGGCATCGTCAGCGCCTTGATTTCCGAATTCTGACCGTCAGGGTCGTACTTGATGGCGTTCATACTGGAGCCGAACTGCTCCACGGTGACGTTCGCCGTACGGGGGACTAGCATGTTGCCGATACCTCGGCCCAGCTGGTTCGTGGTCATACTGGTATCGAGGCCGTTGACGGTCTCCTGGGCACCCAGAAGGTCCAGCATGGACGAATACCCAAACGGGGTGCCGATAAGCTCGGAGGGGGCACAGCGCGCGATGGGAATCTTGTTGTAGGGGAGCGGGCCGCCCTCAAGCCAGATGCCCTTGCAGAACTTGACGTAGCGCCCGTTAGGGCACGCGGGGGTTTTCTCGTGGTAGAACTCCCAGACCGGAATCAGGTCCGAGCCGTCACGGTTGGAGTCGAAGAGGGTGCGCAGTTCGGTCTCGACGCCAGCGCTCAGGGAGATGATTTTCTCCCCAATCTCAGGGTACTTCGCGGCCAGGTCAAACTTGTTCTCCCAGTTGCGCAGAATCACCCAGGTGCGCTGGACATATGAGGGCGTCAGCGGGTCGCGGACCACGTCCATCATGTCGTAGAGGCGAAAACGCAGGTCCCCGATAGGCATCTGGACGGTTTCGAGCTGGGGCTCGCCGCTCATAGGGTCCGTCACAGGCTCGCCGCTCTGAGGGTCCTTTGCCGGCACCAGACGGCCCTTCACTTCTCCGGCCTTGGTGTCCCAATCGGTGAAAATGAAGCCTTCGGTGGCGAAAACGCCGCGCTCGACGCCAGCTTTCAGGAGCGCCTCCAGGCCGGCCTCGGTCAAGTAGAAGTCAATGAGGCCCTTTGCCACGGCAGCACGGGCGATGGCCTGTTTATCACTGTTCTTGGCGATAACGTCGATGGCAGGACGCTGGGCACAGGTGAGATTGACCTGACTCTGGCCGATGCTCCGGTAATGATTCTCGAAATTGTAGAGAATTTCCCCGTCTTCCCCGCCGCGGTTCAGGCGCCAAGTGACGTGGCCACTGTCAATCGTGCCGCCAGCGTTATAGGCCAGCGATTTCATGACCTTTTCAGCGTGACCGTTGCCTGCAACAAAGTCGTAGTAATCTTTTACCTTGCGTTCAAGCCGGGGGACGATATCTTTGTCCAGTTCGGCAGCGAAGTAGACACGACTGTTGCCGCTTTTAGGGTCGGGGTTCGCCATTTACAACGTATTATGTCTTAAGACAAGGCGTTTTACAACTTGCCTACCCAGGAAGGCATCAAGTCCGCCTGCTTCTCAGGAGGCCTAATCCAGATGTTATCGCCGTCGACACCATAGTTCAGAGGGCGCGCGTCTTTTGTCTTTCGGATGTTGCGCGCCATATAAACGAGGCAGTCCAACAAGTCGCCATGCTCGCCGTTCTTGCGCCGGTAGCTGGTCGTTTTCTCGTTCAGCCACATCGTCCCCCGCAGGTGCCTATCCAGATTCTTGCACCGCGGGTGGATATGGATTTTCTTCTCTCGGAACATGACGCGTACCGAGTTAATCGCCTGCCATTTGTCGACTTTCGCGGTGGGAATGAACGTCACCCCGTCCACGCGAAGCTCGACCTTAGGGCCGCCCATATCACAAACTCGCAAGTAGGGCTGAGAGACCTTTGCGAGTGTTGGCTTTAGCCATTCAGGCAAGCCACGCTTCTCCTCAGCCGCGCGCAGGGTGCCGTCCCATTTGTCAGTGCCCCACAAGAAGGTCTCTTTCTTCTTGATGGCCTCCACCAGCTCTTCAGTGTTCTGTCCGTCACGGAGGAGCAGCTCATCCTCGATGAAAAGTTCCTGCGTAGCGTAGTCCCAGAAGCCGAAAAGCACACCGTGGGGGTCGACGCCGCCCAAGTCCAGGGCCACATAAGCGTCAAAGAACTCGGGGCGGTTGAAGTTGGTGAAACCACCGTGCCATTCAGGGCACACCACCAGATTGGTGTCGATGGCGCGGAGGGCCAAGAACTCCCGTTTGTAGACGTCGGACTGCTTAAACTCCTCGATGCTGAAGCCGAGGATGGCGGCGTCGTCGGCAATGTACTGGTCTATTTCCGCTTGGGTGAGGCGCGGGTTGTCCTGGAGCGTTTTGCGGACGTAGTAGCCTTTTGATTCGGCTTGTTCAGCGAGCGCCGTGAACGGGTGGTCTGGCTCATCAGATGGAGTTGAAGCAAGAATGACCCGTCCTCTTGTGGTAAGAGTTTGGGGCGCGACAATGCTGTGTAGCACGTAGTCGAGGGTGGGAATAAAACCTGCTTCATCGATGAGAACAAGGTTTGCACCTGAACCGCGTCCTCGATTCGCTTTAGTCTTATTGTCACATCCAAAGAGCCGGATTTGCGCACCGTTAGGGAAGATAAACTTGCTCTGATTTTTGTCGAACTTGACTCGGAAGGGAGCTGACTCGCAGATTTGTTCGAGGAGCGGCGCAATGATTTCCTGGGCATCTTTGTTGGTCGGCGCAGCATAAAGAATTCGTGCTCTGGGATGTTTGATTGCAAACTCGACCGCCTCAATACAAAGGTAGTAACTCTTACCGAGACGCCGGGCACACTCGATTACGTAGTACTTGGACTTGCTGTTACGGAAGCTGTGCTGCATTTCCAGCTGGTTATCGTCCAGCAGAAAAGACAAATCACCGTCATTCCAGCAAGCACGCTGGGCCTCGGCAATCTCCTCCGGGGTGGGTTCCTCAATCATCCTCGACGACCGTCAGCAGCAGGCCTTCAAGGCGCACCACGGTGGCGGTGTTCTCCATCACACGCCAGCGCTCCACAAAACCAATCTTCTCCCAGTGCTTCAGAATGGCCGGGTAGGCCAGCCTGAGGGCTTCCTCCGGGGTCTTGGCACTGTTAGAACGGTACTCACACCGGTTTAGGGTCTTCTTGTACGACAGAAGGTCCGGGCTTCCCAGCTTCCGAATCTCGTGCATTCCGAGCATTTGTGGCAAGTCTAGCACGTTTCGTGTTTTTCGTGCCGTACACACACCATTTACAGATGACCTTCATGTCCCCTTCGCCCCAAAGAATCTTGGTGACCTTGGTGACGAATTTGCCATGAAACGCCAGCTCGCGCCGCATGGCGCTGACGTGCCTGCTCAGTGCCTTGGCCAGGTCCTCATGGGTGTAGGAGGGCGGGGCCTTGGAAAGGTAGACGATTTTAGACGCCTCCCCGCTCTCAAGAACGGGCCGCTTATTGGCCGAAACCTGAGGAAAGTCGCGAGCGAAGGGCTGGAGCTTGCCTTTTGAGACCGCGTAGGACTTGCCGCTCACAGCAGCCCCTGGCGTCGCTTTTCGCAGTACCCCATCAACAGCTCAGTGCCACGAATTCTAACGTCGGCGCTCTGGAAAGGCTCAAGCATGTTAAGAATCTCGCGGAGGAGCCTCTGAACAGGGCTTTCAGGAGCCTCAACAGCTTTTACTTTTTTAGAAGACATTGGTTTTTGCTCCGTCTTGCCAGCATGGCGTGTTCCAGTACACCCATTCACCACTAAAATGCCCGTCACCGGGGCACACCGTAACACGGGCCGTACCACCACAAGAGTTCAAGCTGCATCAGAAATTCACCCTCTTAGACGGCGAGTTCATGCGCTCCACGTCGGCACGCACGGCGTTGATGACGTTACCCTGCTGCAACACCTTGCTGGCGAGATTGGCTACCGTCGTGTGGAGCGTTCTATCACGAGAAAGGTAGCGGTTGGCAACAGCCACCACAGCGCTGGCCACCCCAGCCCAAACGAGATTGATAACGAGCAGTACGATAGGGTCCATGGTATAGCCTCAGTCCCGAGATGCGTTAGCAATAGCGCGCAGCGCCTTAGCTTCGATGTTACCGCGGTAGTCCCAGTCACCCACTTCCTTCAGGCTCACCACCGTTTTTCGAATCGTCAACTCCTGGAGCACGAAGCCGTTGCCCTTCCTCACCATTCGGTAATACCGACCCTCCGGCAACGATTGCTTTTTCTCTACGGTTGACATTTTTCTGTGCTCCCAGGCGTGCGATGAGTTGTGCTTCTTTCGGGGTCATCTTTGCTACAAGCTTATCGTCCCCACCCTCGCCATCGGCAAACTTGGCGAGGAAGATAAGGGCGGTGTTACGGTCGGCAGTCTTCTCTTCAGGATTCATACCAATGGCGTTGAGGGCCTCAAGCACGTTCTGAAGCATGTACATGCGAACAAGGTGCCGGGCCTTGGCAATGGAGAGGCTCTCCGTGCCCTTGGCCGAATCCAGAATGATGGCACTGTCATCGGACATTTTCGCGCACGACTTTCAAGGCCTTGGCCAGGGTGGCAAACGGCACCGTACTATTGGCACGGTAGCACTCCAGGAGCCACATCTCAAATGCCTTCAGTTCTTCGTAGCTCATTAAGCACCTCTCATAAGGGCCTGGGCGTAGACCTGGTCGCCTACCTGGTCGTAGACCTGGGCGTGGACCTGGGCGTGGACCTGGGCGCGGACCTGGTTCCAGACCTGGGCGTCGACCTTGGCGCGGACCTGGGCGTGGACCTGGTCGTGGACCTGGTCGTCGACCTGGTGCATTTTGTCTTGAACAGATTTCACAAGTACTCCCTCACCCTACAAAGCAGGTCTTTTCGTCCCACGCGGTGCTTCCTGGCCATCTCGCGCACCAGTTCTTTAAACTCGTTACCGAACGGGCGCAAGCCGTCTTGGTCGTCAAGCTCGGCAATAACCTCTTGCGCGGCCACGTCCAGGTCCCCCGCATAGGCGACAACTTTTTCGGTCCAGCTCTTCACTTGAGCCTCTCACTGACCTGGTCGCGGACCTGGTCGCGGACCTGGGCGTTGACCTGTTTCCAGACCTGTTTCCAGACCTGGGCGTGGACCTGGGCGTCGACCTGGTCGCGGACCTGGGCGTCGACCTGGGTGAGGACCTGGGCGCGGACCTGGTAATCAACTTTGTCTTGAACGAATTTCATCACTTCTCCAAGGCGTAATAACCGAAGTCAGGCGGGTTCGGGTAAACAGTCTCTGGCATCACGTAGCCTACAGGGATAGGGTTCCACACACCCAATACCATAATGCGCGGTTGACACTTACGCCACGCTATTCCTTCTAATCCTTCACACCTATCGGTAGTGAAAGGTGAGGTTAGAAGCATGAGAATCAAGGTACCCAAAAGTCACACCAGTAGAATGAGTGCTCACCGGAAAGGTCAAAGAACTTCCTATGCTCCCAGTGCCTACACGACTTGACCGCCTGGTCGAGGCTCTCAATGGCAACGGTGCCACGGCACCCGTCCTGTGGGGACGCGTCGGGCGGGGGTGTGGAGCCGCAGGCCACCAGGAGGGCAAGGGTCGCGAGTTTCACTTGTCGGCCTGCCTGGCCTGCTCGGCCTGTATTTCCTTATGCAAGCGGTCAGCCTGCGCCAGGAAGCCCTCGGACTCCACAATGCGACCGTTGGGCAGGGTGTAGGGATTTTTAATAACCTCGGGGGGTGGAACGCTGGGTGCCGGTGCTTTACAAACGTCAGGAACCTTTACGTTCTCGGTAATCTTCTCGATATACGCCTTAAGCATGGCGTACGCTGTCTTACCTTCCACCTCAAGAAGGTATTTGAAGCGTGCATCAAGTTCAGGAGACAGCGTAATCGAGTAAGTCTTACCCCAAGCCTTACGTGCCTTCTTAACCTTCGGGGTGGCGTTCTGGGCCCACGGCTGGACGGACGGCGGCGAGATTCGAGGTTTCGGAATCGACATAAACACTAGACTAGCGCCTAGTTTAGCACGTGTCAACTCCAAAAGTGCTAAACTAGCACGTGCTAAACTAGGTGCTAAACTAGCACAAAAAGATGCTAAACTAGGTGCTAAACTAGCACAAAAAGATGCTAAACTAGCTGCTAAACTAGCACGTGCTAAACTAGCACACTACTGTAGCAAAACGCTACAGTATGACATGTAGGTGTTACTAAAAATAGGTCCCGAACTGGAAACGGGGGGCCCCTCCCTCAAAACATGCCCCCCATCGGCGGCGGTACCCCCTAACTGCCTGTAACTACAGGGATTATTATCCGTGCCAACCACGCACTGCACTGCTTGTGCCAGTCTAAGTGCGCGTAATCAGGGCACTGTGCCAGGTGGTGGCGAGCGCCAGGTGGCACGGGGCTTGATTCGTCTGTAATACCGTGGAGTTAGCATGGCACGGGGCTTGTAATGCCACACTCTGGGCCTGGCCCTGTTAAGCTCTCTTACGACAAATACATTTGCTGAAGAATGGTATATCAGTTTTCTGATAGTGTAACAGACTGTTCAGATGGGTTACAGAGACTTACATACTGCCAAGCCACCAATATTATTAATGATTAACAGATAGTACAGAAAGTACAGTGAACATGAAACAATCTCTCAGGAGCCTTATAGGGAGTTACTAGAAAACCGGGTGATCTGTACTATCTGAACGCCAACAAAATCATAGGCTTGTAGACCCCATCTGAACGCCAACAAAATCATAGGCTTGTAGACCTAATCTGAACGCCAACAAAATCGTAGGCTTGTAGACCTCATCTGAACAGGCCAATAAATTCAGACGCTTGCACACGTGCGCTGGCGCGGTTATCGTGTGGCATGGAAGAATTCATCGTAAAATACGGCGCAACTCACGGCCGGGGCGGACGATAACTATAGTATGAAACTCTACGGCTCATTGGTAAATCGCCTTTACGAAACTCAGCCTTCTATCCCCGCCACTGTGGGCGAAGGTGCGACGGAATACTGCTACAGCGACAGACATGCTTACACTGTGGTGGCAGTGTCGCCCAGCGGCAAAGCTTGCACAGTGCGCCGCGACATCGTCAAACGCCAAGACACTGCTGGCATGAGCGAGTGTCAGACCTACACCTTCGAGGCCGACCCTCAAGGTAACACCTACGACCTGCGCCTCAACAAAAAGGGCCAGTGGGTCAAGAAAGGCCAGCCCAAGGGTAACGTGTTTGTCATGGGTCTGCGCTCCGAGTACTACGACTATTCTTTCTGACACGCAACCTTTAATCCCCAGCGGAGATAACTAAGTATGCGCGCGACCTACGTTCTCAAAGAGACCGGTTACACTAACTGTGCTTGTGAAGAGTGCTTTAATCTCGCTATCGGCAGCAAGGGCGAGGTATGCCCGCTGTGTAGCGGCTGTGAGTCGGCTGGGTGCGAGACCTACTGTGAGTGCCAATATTTTGATGAGGAAGAAGATATGTCCAATCCCGAGGGTCAGGATGAAGGCGTGGCCGTTAAAATCTAGCAACCTTTAATCCCCGGCTGAGATAACTAAGTATGCCCGCCGAATACAGTACCTACATGGCCCTCTCGACCGCCCTTGCCGCCTTCGACCCCTTCACCGCGTTTTTCATGAAATACAAGACCATGGCCAAGAATGTTCACGCTGCCTGTAAGGAGGTGGTGTCATGACCATCAAACTCAAAGCCTACACCCGCCCTGATTCCTTCATTGGCCAGACCTGGGAAGGCTGGCTCGTTGCCCCCTGTGGGCAGAATCGTGACTCGGTTGCGCTGACGCGCTCCAACTTCACGGTGCAGAACGAAGCGTTGCGCAAGGGGGCTGAAATCAACGAAGATTTCGAAATCGTTCGCGAGCGGCACTGGGCGGTTGGCTGGATTGAATGGGTGGCCATTCGCCCGGGCACCCCGGCCGAGAAAATCGCCCTTGAGCTTGCCCAGAGCCTTGAAGGTTACCCCGTGCTCGATGAGGACCACTGGTGCAACCTGGAGCACGATGAAGCGGACGCCTACTGGAATAGCATGAGCGTCAGTAATCGGCTCGAAGTGCTTCGGCGCGCCCATTACAGGGGTTCGTGCCTTGCCGCGCGGCACGACTACCCGCCCAGCGACGACACTGGATACATTCAAGAAATCCTCACCGGTGCCTGATTAGGCAACGGCTCATTGGTAAACCGCCTTTACGAAACTCAGCCTTCTATCCCCCCACCCCCCCCCACTGTGGGCGAAGGTGCTTTCTGACACGCAACCTTTAATCCCACACGAGGATAACTGCTCTATGAACACCAAAATCGCAATCGACATGATGGACTACGCGGTACAGATGGCGCGCCTTCTGCGATTCTAGAAAAAGGGTCCTCAAATGAACAAGCGCTTGAGCATCATTCTTGCCTCTCTTAAAGAGGCACAACACATGCCCCTCACCCGCGATAATATTTACTACATCGAGTGCCTCATTTCGGTGGCACGCACGGCAGTAGGTGAGTACCTTAGCGAGGAAGATAGCCAGTTCATAGAGGACATGTTTGCGTCCACGGCGCTTAAAGCAAGGGTGGCGAGCTTATGAAATCCGTTCAAGACAGAGTGGCTAAGGTCCTCACCCAGGTCCCCACCCAGGTCCTCACCCAGGTCTACGCCCAGGTCTACGACCAGGTCTGCGCCCAGGTCTACGCCCAGGTCGGCGACCAGGTCCGCGCCAAGGTCGACGCCCAGGTCGACGCCCAGGTCAGTGAGAGGCTTAAATGAAATCCGTTTTTAACAAAATGTACCGGGTCGACGCCCAGGTCTGCGCCCAGGTCTACGCCCAGGTCTACGACCAGGTCGACGCCCAGGTCTACGCACCCAGGTCCTCACCCAGGTAGGCATCCAGGTCGACGCCCAGGTCTACGCCCAGGTCCTCACCCAGGTCTACGACCAGGTCTCCGAATGAAAAGCGTTGCGGTCGGGCTTGAAGCCGTCGCCCCCCTGAGCAGGAATGTTGCAACGCCTGAAGCACGGTCTCAGACCTGGGGGCGTCTAGGCGACGTTGAAGGAATCCGGATAGACGTTATTCGTTGGCTAGTAGCGCAGGAAGTCGATAAACAACTCAAAACCACGTCGCACCGATAACGAGGATACAATGATTAAAGAACTCACCAAAGAGCAGACCGCGCGGTTCCCCGAATTCGTCGAAAAATGGCTCGGTTATGGCCTCGCAACCGGACCTTGTGACAAGAAGGCCGCCGAAAAGGCAGCGTGTGAGGCGTACAAAGCGGCAGGCCTCCCCGCGCCCAAGCATTTCGTGTGGGTCTCAGGCCCACTCAAGGGCAGCGAGCTTGCAGGCCGCGCGCTCAAGGCGAAGGATTACAAAGAATTCAAGGCGATGAAGTCGGGAGGCAGCACCTCTGAGGGCTTCGCGGTACGCGGATACGGTCAGTTCTCGGCGGGGTGGTGCTCATACTACGACTACTGGTTTCAGGTGTGTAACCTTGAGTGCGTGAAGCCCCTGAACGGCCTGTTGGAGCTTACGAAGCACGTCAGCATGTGGTGGGCATTTGAGGAAATGACCGTCCTGTGCGAGCGCCCCACCATCATCGCGCGAGACGACCAGAACCGGTTGCACTCCCAGACTGGCCCTTGCCTGGAGTACAAAGACGACTTGAAGTTTTACGCCTTCCACGGTACCGTCGTGCCTGAGGCGTGGATTATGGGCAAGCCTACCGCGGCCGAAGTGCTTTCGTGCACCAACGTCGAGCAGCGCCGCGCCGGGGCCGAGATTGTTGGCTGGGCGAAGATTCTGAAAGACCTGAAGTCACGCACCATTGACACCGACCCCGACCCGATGATTGGTGAACTTGTCGAAGTTGACCTGCCCGAGGCGCCCAACTCGCGGTTCCTTCGCGTGATGTGTGGCACGGGGCGTGAATTCGCGCTGCCGGTGCCCCCCACCCTCACCACGGCGCTTGCCGCTAATTGCTGGACCTATGACTTGGGGGTAGACTTGGAACAGTTCAAGGGGTATAAGGTCAGAACGTGAAATCTGTTCTTAACAAAGTTGATTACCAGGTCCGCGCCCAGGTCGACGCTCAGGTCTACGACCAGGTCTACGACCAGGTCGACGCCCAGGTCTACGACCAGGTCTACGACCAGGTCGACGCCCAGGTCTACGCCCAGGTCAACGCCCAGGTCTACGCCCAGGTCTTCACCCAGGTCTACGCCCAGGTCTTCACCCAGGTCTACGCCCAGGTCCGCGACCAGGTCAGTGAGAGGCTCCGATGAAAGACAGGACGATTCAGATTTACAGGACGTTTGATTATTTGTTTGGGAGCCTGGGACTCAGCAGGCCTATCCTCGATAATGCTGCTATCAGGGTACAGCTTACGCACATTGCTCGGCGCGCCGAAACTGAAGTCCACAACGTAGTAAACCAGGAGGTAGTAAAATGAAGGAAGTTAAGGAAGGTATCTGTTTTCAGGGTGACATTTGTATCATGAAGGTTGACAAGCTCCCGGCCGGGCTTGAGGAAGTGAAAGATGCGGTCGTGGCCCACAGCGAAACCGGCCACCACCACGTTGCGGAGCGAGCCAAGGTGTACAAGGCGCCGGACGGTATGACCTTGTACATGCAGGCCATTGGCAAGACCGTGGACGTGGTCCACAAACGCCCCTACGACACGCACGAGACGATTCGTCTTCTGGGCCAGCCGGGAGACGTGTTCAAAATCAAGCGTCAGCGTGAGTACACGCCTGAAGGCTGGAGACGGGTCGAGGATTAAACTACCGTAGTTATAAGGTAATTTCGCGGCCAGAAGCTGGGGGTGTATCGGGTTCGATTCCCGACCGCGGACTATGAAATCCGTTCTTAACAAAGTTGATGACCTGGTCCTCACCCAGGTCTACGACCAGGTCTACGACCAGGTCCACGCCCAGGTCCGCGCCCAGGTCCGCGCCCAGGTCCGCGCCCAGGTCCGCGCCCAGGTCTACGCCCAGGTCTTCACCCAGGTCTACGCCCAGGTCGACGCCCAGGTCAGTGAGAGGCTTAAATGAAATCCGTTCAAGACAAAGTTGATTACCAGGTCCACGACCAGTTCCTCACCCAGGTCCTCACCCAGGTCTGCGCCCAGGTCTACGCCCAGGTCTGGAATCAGGCCCTCACCCCGGTCCGCGTCCAGGTCTACGACCAGGTCTGCACCCAGGTCGACGCCCAGGTCCGTGAGAGGCTTAAATGAAATCCGTTCTTAATAAAGTTGATTACCAGGTCCGCGCCCAGGTCTACGACCAGGTCTACGCCCAGGTCTGCGCCCAGGTCGACGCCCAGGTCCGCGCCCAGGTCCGCGCCCAGGTCTCCGCCCAGGTCTACGACCAGGTCTGCCCCCAGGTCGGCTACCAAGTCCGCGACCAAAGCCTTGAGAGGCTTAAGTGAGAATCTCCCTGTGCACCAGTCGAAGCGACCCGAAGAGCACCCGCATAGATATCGCCTTTACCGCGCTCCAGGATAACACCACGCCTCTGCCCAAAGACCGTGCGCCGATGTGGTCCCCGTGCTCGTTCAAGGATGACTCGCGCCTAGAAGCCAACGCCTATGAGGTTTCGACCCTGGTGCTAGATTTTGATAACGGGAGGCCCGACAGTAAGCTGCTCCGCGCCCTAAACGTAACGCACCTGTGGCATACCAGCGCCAGCCACACCCCCGAGACGCCCAAGTGGCGCCTTATCATCGAGCTAGACGCACCTATCAGCGCAAAAGCGTGGCCTACTTTTTGGGAGAATGCCGTCCATGCCTTGCAGCTTAGTGGCTGCGACAGTGCATGCAAGAATGTCGGGCGCTTCTACTATCTTGCCCCTACTACGGCCACGTGGGAAAGCTTCCAAGGACGCCCACTGCCCACCCAGGAAATCAAGGCGCCACCCGTCGACGACCTGTCCAAGCTCCGACGCTGCATGTTAGCCGCAAAGAATCCTGAGTATATTTCCGTTATTCGCCAAGCCCTCGCGGGCCAGCCCATGGCAGGTGAGGGCGCCCGAGACACCACGGTTAACGGCCTGGGGTTCTACTTGGGACGTAGCGTCGTCCCTCAGGGTACCAGCTTCGAAGCAGTGTTGACGCTTCTGGGCGCCGGTCTGGTGATGCCTGGTGACGAATCAAGGGAGCACTGGGAAGGCAAGCTTCGTGCGGCCTACGAGCGCGGCATGCTGAAGCGTTCTGAGAAGACCGAAGAGACGGTCAAGGCTCAGGGCCTGGACGCACCATGGGCCAAGGCGCTCCAGCTCGCCACCCGCCTGGACGGAAGTGTTTCGGTGCTCTCGAACGCATTTAACGCTTCCATTATTTTGGTGAACGGCGGCGTGTGGCGCTTCCGTCATAACCTTTTGGAAGATTCCCTCGAAATCAGTGAGGGAGACGAGGAGTTTCGGGCGCTTACCGACCCTGACACCACTGCCATATCGAATTGGTTCCAACAGACCTATCGTCTTAGTATCTCTAGACAATTGGTCTATGACCAGATTGCCGCGGTTGCTGACGAGTACGACCCTTTGCGCACATACCTCGACGGTCTGCACTGGGACGGGGTGAACCGCATCGACTCTTTCTTGCAGGAATACTTGGGCGTTGAGGATACTGCACAGGCGCGCTTGTATTCGCGCAAGTTCCTCATTGCCATGGTAGCCCGCGCCCTCAACCCCGGCTGCAAGATGGATAACGTTTTGGTGCTCCAAGGTGCCCAAGGTTTGGGCAAGTCCACCGGCCTGCGCATGATGGGTGAGCCGTGGTTTAGCGACTCTAAGGTGGTTGTGGGCGATAAGGATTCTCTCCTCTCTGCCTCTCGCTTCTGGATACATGAGTTTGCGGAGCTGGCGTCTCTGCGCCGCGCTGACCTGGAGACTATCAAGGCGTTCTTTACGTCGACTACAGACGCCTACCGACCACCTTATGGTCGAGTACTTGTAACCCGCCCCAGGCGTTGCATCTTTGTGGCGACCACCAACGAAGCGGAATTTCTTCAGGACGAGACAGGGCTTAGGCGCTTCTGGGTCGTGTCGTGCAACCGGCCCGTTAATTTCGCCAAGGTGCAGGCCGATAGAGGGCTACTTCTCGCGGAGGCTAAACAGGCTTTCATGTCGGGTGAGCACTGGTGGCTTGAGGGCGAAGAAGAAAATGCTTTGCAGGCCTCTACGGCCTCGGAATACGCCTTGTCAGGCACGGACGGTGCGCGGTCCCAAGCCATCGTTAAATGGTGGGTGGCTATGCCGGCTAACGTGCGGCCTAAGCATCTGACGACGTCTACTGTTGTGTTGGATATTTGGGGCGTGCCGTTGGAGCGTGCCAATTCGGCGTATACTCATGAGGCGGCCAGGGTGTTGCGCGGGCTTAAGTGGGTGCGTTATATGGCATCTGAGGACGGGCGTAGGGTCCGTGCTTTCCGCCCCCCGGCCGAATGGGAGAATCTCCCTCAGCGCCGCGGCAGTGAGGTCTTGTCGTTTAAGGAGGTAGGGTGAAATCCGTTCAAGACAAAATGTACCAAGTCCGCGCCCAGGTCGACGCTCAGGTCCACGACCAGGTAGGCACCCAGGGCTACGACCAGGTCTACGACCAGGTCGACGCCCAGGTCGACGCCCAGGTCTGGAGTCAGGCCCTCACCCAGGTCTACGCCTTGCTAGAAGCCAGCCTATGAGCGACTTCTCACCTGCAATCGTGGACGGTAAGCTTGTACGCGGTAGCGTCTCTCAGCTCTCACGTTTCGACGTTAGGGAGCACGGCGGGTGTCCGCGTAAATACTGGTATAAGTACGTAGGTAAGATTCCGGACGCAGACGCGGTCTACTTCAAAGAAGGTAAAGATGGGCACAAGCGACTCGAAGAACACTACCGTGGTAAGGACGTGGTTTTCCTCCCGATGGACGGACCTGCACTTGCCCTGCTTCCTAAACCTTCTTCTGAAGTCCTCCCAGAAAGTGCACTCGAAAAACTCACCTGCCTTCGAATCCCTTTTCAAGGAAGTATGGACCTTGTGCACGGGTCCGACGTTTACGACTACAAGTTCCAATCAAAGATTCGCGTCTATCCTCAGCCTACTGCGCAGCTCTGGGGGTACCTTGAAGAACTTCGGCTTAGGGACAACTCAGGGGGGAGGTTTGGTTTTCATTACATCCACATCGAAAAACCGCCGAAAGACCCCGTCAAGGCGCTGACCTGGAAACCTAAGGCCCGACGCGTTTCTATGGGACCAGATGGCCCAGTGCTCGATAATGGTAAAGACGTGTTTGGGAAGCATTTTGAGCCCAGAATTGTGGAACGGCAGTGGCTGACGTACGGAAGTCTGATTAAGGAAATGCAGGACGTTATTGCGGAGCCTGATATCAACAAGGTCACGGCTAACCGAGAGGCCTGTTTTGCTTTCGGCCCGTGCCCTTACCTGGGCATTTGCCCGAAGAATGAGGAACACATTATGGGATTCATGGACGAACTGGCTGCATTCAAGAAGGAACAAGCCGCTGTTACCCTGCCCGACGTCAAGGCTGAACTGAAAGCGCTCCCCCCCGACGCCCCGCCCCCCGACGCTGTACCTACTGCGCCCTCCCCTGAACCCGTTGCTGCGCCTAAGAAGGCCCGTAAGGAGAAGCCTGCGCCGCCCGTCATGGACCCTAACGAGGTGCCTGACAGCAGCCCCGCCTGGGCGCCTAAGCTCGCCCCTGTGCCTTCCACGCTGAAGCTTGAGGGTCTGCGTCTTAGCCTGACTATCGGTCTGCCTAATTACTCCTCGGCTTCCGTGTCTGCGGAAATGTCGGGCGGCACCGAAGAGCAGATGACTAAGGAAATTGAGGCCATCATCATGCGCGGCATCAAGCGCCAGAGCGAAGCGTTTGTGGAGGCGTCGAAGCTGACCCGTGCCGCGCTCATAAAGGAGCTGGCAAAGATTGACGCAGTGGTGCCTAAGTGAAGAGCCGTGGAAACCTGCCCCCACTGCAACGGTAGCTTCAAGGTTGAGGAGCCAGAGCGTGACTGTGCCTCCTATGACATTGACTGCCCTTTGTGCAGCCGTTACTTCAAGGTAGAGAACTTGCCTCGCATTGTGTGGAAGAGGGACAGCCTGTCAGGCACGTGGTACACGTCTCTTGTGCATCGGTACACTGCGATTGATAACGTAAATGTAAGGAGGTTTGAATACTATGATTGACTACACCGAGGTTGGGGAGACGTTGACCAAGGCAGAACACCAGGCGTATGTTAATGCTTACGAGCGTCAGCTTGAAGCGCTGTCACAGAAACTCGTCATCGCGTATGAAGAGCGCGACGTTGCGGTTAAGGAACTTGAGGAGTTTCGTGAGCTAGCTTTGGCGTTTGTCTGTGCGCTGGGGCGCAGATGAAATCTGTTATTAACAAAGTTGAGGTCTACGACCAGGTCTACGCCCAGGTCTACGACCAGGTCGACGCCCAGGTCCGCGCCCAGGTCCGCGCCCAGGTCTCCGCCCAGGTCAACGCCCAGGTCAACGCCCAGGTCTACGCCCAGGTCTACGCCCAGGTCCGTGAGAGGCTTAAATGAAATCCGTTCAAGACAAAATGTACCAGGTCGACGCCCAGGTCCTCACCCAGGTCAACGCCCAGGTCACCCAGGTCTGGAAACAGGTCTACGACCAGGTCTACTCCCAGGTCTACGCCCAGGTCTACGCCCAGGTCCTCACCCAGGTCTACGACCAGGTCGACGCCCAGGTCCACGCCCAGGTCCGCGACCAGGTCCTTAAGTGAACTTCGAGTTTCAAAAGCCCGTGTCAGGGTCTGAAGACCTTGAACGGATTTTTAACATACCTCGCCGAAAGGTGAACCCAAGTGCCTACATTGGACCTGTTACTGCTGCGCTTCGTAAACCTGGCGTTGAAGTTGATGAAACCTTTCCTTACGTCCTCAACGCCACCCAGGCCTGGGCGCTTTATGAAATTTCTCGCGCACACGGCATGCTCGGCCCAATTGGTGTTGGACACGGTAAGACTGGTCTGGACCTGCTCGCGCCGCTTGTCGTACCAAAGTGCCGAATTGCGCTGCTACTTGTTCCGGCCTCCCTCAGGGACTCGATTGGTCTTGCTCATAAGCGATGGGGAAGAAACTTCCGGGTGCCTAACCTTGCCGGGCAAGGGGACTTTAACGCTGACCTGCCCACCCTCTATGTCGTCAGCTACGACACCCTCTCAAGGGAAAACGCAGCCGCTCTCCTGGAAACACTGAACCCTGACTTGATTATTGCCGACGAAGCACACAACCTCAGGCACAAGACTTCGACCCGTACCAAGCGCCTGCTGCGCTACATGGCTTCACACCAGAGCACCCGCTTCTGCGCCTGGAGCGGCACCCTTACCTCAAACTCGATTAAGAACTATGCCCACCTCTCTGCCTTCGCCCTCAAGAATTCGTCTCCTCTCCCGCTACACACAGGCGCTTTGGAAGAATGGGCCGGAGCGCTCGATGCAAATCCCCGTGGGATACCTACTCCTCCTGGCGCTCTTACTCGCTTTGCTCCAGACGGTGATATACGTGCTGGGTTTCAGCGGCGCCTTACCGAGACCTTAGGCGTTGTTGCCACGGAAGAGGCTTCGGTAGACTGTTCCATTTACTTCCTGGAGCGCAAGGTTACCGTACCTGAGGTGATTGAAAAGGCCCTTAAGACGCTGAGGGACACGGCTTGCCGCCCTGACGGGGAGGAGTTCGTGGAGGCATCCCAGGTTTACCGGTGCGGCCGGGAGCTAGCCAGCGGGTTCTACTATCGGTGGCGCTTCCCTCGTAAGGAGGACAGGGCCACTATCGACAGGTGGCTTGAGGTGCGGCGCAACTGGCACAAAGAACTTAGAGAAGAGCTGAAGAAGAACAAGATTTGGCTCGACTCGCCTTTGATGCTCTGCAAGGCTGCCATCCGCCACCAGAGCGGTTATGAAGGTGAGCTGCCTACCTGGGAGTCGGAGTTTTATAAACAGTGGACAGACGTGAAGCACAGTGTTAGACCTGAAACAGAGGCGGTGTGGTTGTCGGACTACTTGCTAGAGGACATATTCAATGATAAAGAAAAGAAAATCATCTGGTACGAACACGACACTTTCGGGCAACGGCTCGCAGAAAAAATACCTGTGTTTGGAGCTAGCGTTGCTGGACATATTGTTGAGTGCGCAAAGGGAACGTACGGCGCGAGCATCCTTTCTCACGGGACCGGCCGGAACCTACAGACCCACCATTCCTCCAACCTTATCGCCCAATTACCCTACAGCCAACGCCGCTTGGGAGCAGCTCATCGGTAGGACGCACCGTCAGGGGCAGGCGGCCGACGAAGTGATTGTGTCGGTCTACCGCCACACGCCCGAGCTTCGAGAAGCATTCAAGCGCGCCAGGGAGTACGCTAAGTACCAGCAAGAGACCTTGGGCAGTCAGATGAAGATTCTCAGCGCGTCGTACACCTGGGATGTAAATAAGGACTAAATGCCTTACGACGACAAAGCTAAAATGCGACAGTGGTATTTACGTAATCGGGTTAAGGTGTTAGCTCAGACGAAGGCCCGCCGCGACAAAAAGAGGGGAATACAACTTTGGGGTGGCTTTACCAAAGAATGGTACCAGGAGAAGCTACTGGCACAGGGCAACACATGTGCTATTTGTAAGAAGGCGGCCAAGTTGTTTGTAGACCATTGTAGGAAGACAGACAAATTGCGCGCGTTACTATGTCACCACTGTAACTCAGGCATCGTCTGCCCGCATTATGCGCAGCGCTATCGAATATGTTACACGTCATGCACCTGAGGCCGGCGCGTCATACACGTTTGAACCAGATGAGGCTTAAAGTGCACGGTAGCTTGGTCATGGAAGGCCGGCCCCGCACCAAGGTCATGAAGCGTCGCCTGCTTGCGTTCCTGTACCGTTACATAGCATGGCTCCCTGAAGGCAGTAAGAGGGAGAGTTTCAAAGTTGTGGCACGTCGTGTGAATGTACGAATCATGCCCAATTCCGGGCTGAAAATTGAAAGGTAGTTGAAATCATGTTCGAAGATTTTGCCTCAGACATCCTGCAAGCGAATATCGCCAGCCGTGCCGAGCACATGAAGAACTGCGCCGCAACCGCAATGGTTACGGGAGTTCAGGAAGTGAAGACCCGTGATGGCACCATGGCCGTGATTGACCTGCTGCTCCTCAAGGTCATTCCTCGTGACCCCAATGACTCCAATGTGGTCGGTGAGAAGGTGGGCCGCACCTACCCTCTCTACGGTACCAAGAACAAGAAGGACTTCTTCTCGGGCCTGCTCAAGAAGGATATGTGCCACCTGGCCGACGTGGACTACAAGAAGGTCTCTGGCGAGCAGTGGAAGGCCATCGGCGGCGCTGCTGGCAAGGGTGACTTCATCGGCACCCTGGTCTCTCTGGACCCCTACGAGTTTGAGACCAACGGGGAAAAGCGGGTTGGGCATAACTTCACCAAGGTCCCCGGCAAGAACACCCCTGCCGACGTCACCAAGCGCGCCACCCTGCTGGCCAAGGGTGAGACGAACCCCGGGGCGTTCCTGTGAAACACTACCGTACTAGCTGCATGGTCGAGAAAGGGTTTTTTAAGTCTGACCGCCCTGGCGTTCCAGACCATGACCTGTTTATTGAAATTCGAGGCGGAAGGGCGTATGCCGATGGGATTATGCCTGGATGCAGCTCAGAGGAGCTGCGCCGCCGCGCCGCCTTGTTTGAAGCCGCGGCTAAGGCCGTTGACGACAGCGAGCTTCCTGACATCGCACTAGCTAACGTGCTTTAGAACTGAGGGGTAGCTACCCTCATAGGCCTGCCGGTGATACCCTCCCGGTACGTGGCGTGTGGCTACCGAGCGCGGCCCTTCGGTGGCAGCTTTTTTAGGGCGTGTAGTCTTAACATTGATTTGAGTTTCTAAATGACCGAGAAGACCTTCATTGAGCGGTACGAGGAGCTTGTTAAAGAAAATGAGTCCTTGCGCCTGAGACTCGTAGCCATCGACACCCAACTTGAACAGGCTGGTGGCCCCCCTAAACACCTGTACCCAATCGGCGACTTCTGCAAGGTTTTCTCTGAAAGAGTGACGCTGAACACCTTAGATGTTGTGAACATGTCAAAAGGGCAAGCTTATGAGTATTGTGCAATGGAGTCGGTCAAATCGTTAGCCATCACACTTGCGTACCGTGCTTTCAAAGAAGGTTACATGGATATCGGCCCCAGGTTCTCCGAAAACACCATGGAAGCCCGCTTGTGCCTTGTAAAACTTAAATGATATCGCTCGACCTTGAGACGTGGCCGTTGGCGCCTGGGATGAAGATTCCCAGACCTGTCTCGTACTCCTGGGCCGCAGACCCGGCTGTGCCGTCTGAGGTGGGTCTAATCAAAGACCTGCCGGACATCCAATTCAACCGTATCGTAGGCGCCAACACCGCCTTCGACATGGCCGTTCTCTGGCAGTACTGCGACGTAGACGTCTGGAAACTCTATGAAAACCGACAAGTCACTGACATTCTCATACGTCAGCAGCTCATTGATATTGCTAGGGGAGTTGGCACAAAGCGTAAGTACTCTCTCGGAGTCCTCGCAAAGCATTATCTCGGAGTCGAGCTGGACAAAGAGGGAGAAACTCGTACTTCGTACCATACTGTGGCGCACCTGCCCGTCTCTGAATGGCCTACTCAGTACGTTGAGTATGCTCGAAAAGACGCTGAGTGCACCTATCGCGTCTGGGAAGCGCAAGAGAAACTCAAAGACGAGAACGTGAAGCGCTGGGAGCACTATGAGACCTATAGCGCCTTCTGCCTTCACTTGATGTCGGCATGGGGCGTCAGGGCAGATAAGGCGTGGTGGGCAGACCTGAAGCGTGACGTTGACGCAAAGTATGAGAACCTCTGCCAAACGTACCGTGGCATGGGTGTCATGCGCCCTGACGGCTCTAAGGACAAGAAGGTCCTTCAAGGGCTTGTTAATGCGGCGTATAACGGCAACCCTCCACGTACTGACAAGGGTGCCATAAAGACCGACCGTCTGAGCCTGGAAGAGAGCGGTAGTGAGGTGCTCGAAAGCCTTACCGGAGATGGCCCCATTGAGAAAATTGTCACCACCTATGGTAAGGTTGTCGAAGAAGCGACGGTGCTCCCATACTGCGCACGCTACAACGTGCTCGTGTCATCTGGGCGGACCAGCAGTAACTTCCAGCAGTGGCCCCGCGGCGGACCGAACGCCCCCGATGAAGTCAATCGCCTTCGAGCTTGCTTCAAGGCGCGCCCTGGATACCTGCTTTGCTCCGTCGACTTCACAGGGGCCGAGTTGGTCAGCCTTGCTGAAGTCTGCTTTAGACTCCTGGGGTGGTCAAATCTTAGAGATGCCATCAACGCCGGCCAAAACCTCCACACCCGACTCGCCGCCCGCTTCATCGGCTGTAGCTACGAAGATGCGGCCAAAAGGGTAAAGGCTAAGGACCCCATCGCCGTGGCCGCAAGGCAGGGTGCCAAACCTTGCCTGGGACCCGAAACAAGGGTACTGACTTCTAGGGGCTGGCAGGCTATTGTTGATGTTAGGCGGGCGGACCTGCTGTGGGACGGCGTCGAATGGGTGCAGCACTCTGGACTTGTCGAGAAAGGTGTTAAGGAAACTTGGACACAGTACGGCATAGCGGCGACCCCGGACCACGGGATTTGGGCGGCGGGCGCTTGGCACGATTGGTCAAAGGTCCTTACAAGCCGTTCCCTTTTCCAATCGGCACTAGATTCGGTGAACTTACCGTTATCGCATGGGACAGGTACTTTGTTCGCGGACGGTCTGCGGGGTTCTGGCCTAAATGTAGATGCTCTTGTGGACAGGAGCGCTTTTTCAACAGGTCTAAGCTTGTCAGCGGGCACTCGACGCGGTGCGGAACTTGCCATAAGCAAACATTTAAGAAAATCAAGTATCGACTCTACGAAACCGTCATGCCAGAAAACAAGCATCGTGCACGGCTTCTGGCCAGATTGGATGCGGCGTACCAGCGGTGCTCTAACCCAAAAAGTCGAGCCTACCGGAACTACGGGGGACGTGGCATCCGCGTGTGGCCGGAATGGGTCTCTGACAGAGCAGAATTCCTCAGGTACGTACAGACACTACCGGGATGGGACCGCCCGGAACTCCAGATGGACAGGGTCGATAACGACCGTGGGTACGAGCCAGACAATATCAGGTTTTCCACGCCGCACGAAAACGCCTTTAATAAACGAAAGGTGCCAGAATTACAGCAACGAATCGCAAATCTTGAAACAGAGCTTGCCAACCTACGACTTAGCAGACGCGGGACCTAGGCACCGTTTTACCATTATGACCGACGCGGGGCCTGTATTGGTGCACAATTGCAATTTCGGCCTCCCTGGCATGATGGCACCACCACGCCTGGTGCAGGCGGCACATAAGGACTTCGTCTTTTTTTGTGAGCTTGCAGGGCAGAATAAAGAATGCTCAGGGAGCCGGTGCCGTGAGTGCCTCAAACTTGCGGAACAGTACACCCGGCTGTTTAAGGAGGAATGGGCAGAGGTGCCGGCCTACCACCGCTGGATTTTTGCCAACTTGAGGGACCCGTTTTACACCCCTGTGACAGGGTTTGTGCGCGGGGGTCTAGTGCCCAGCGAAGCGGCCAACCACCCTTTTCAACACCTTACTAGTAGGATGTCGAAAAGTGCTCTTTTGGCCTTGTCAAAAGAGTGCTACACGGATAAAGAGTCGGTGCTTTATGGCACCCGGCCTGTCCAGTTCCAGCACGACGAAATCATTGCGGAGATTCCAGAAGCCCGGGCCCCTGAAGCAGCGGATAGGATGTGCGAAGTAATGCTCAAGGCGGGGCAGAAATGGACTCCCAATGTGAAGCTGGTTGCAGAGCCTGCGTTGATGGTTAGATGGTACAAGGGCGCAGAGTGTGTGCGCGACGGTAACGGTAGACTTCTTGTGTGGGAGCCTAAATGATTAGCATCGACCCTGGGGTAAACGGCTGCGGTGTGGCGGTGTTCAATAACGACACCAAAGAGCTGGAAGCGTGTTACTACGACACGGTCGACGAAACCGCCTATAGTGGGACCTGGTTGGACCTGGTAGTTATCGAACTGCCACAGGTCTACATGGGGTCTAAGTCTAAAGGCAATCCTAACGACCTTATCCGTGTGGCATTCGCGGCTGGCCGGTGCATCGGCCCCACGCCCAAGTTCGAAACCGTCAGCCCCCGCAAGTGGAAGGGGACGATTAAGAAGAAGGCCATGCTCAATCGCATCCTGTCGAGGCTGTCTGACGAGGAGTTGGGACTGCTTAAAGGTCTCGGCCTTCCTCCTACAAAGGAACATAACGTGGTGGACGCAATTGGAATCGGCCTGTGGCGGACGGGCCGCCTGTGACTCTCGACGAAGAGCAGAAGGCTTTCTGGCGTCAGCACCAGAACCGCCCCCCGCCCAAAGGCGTCAGAGGCGACGGCACCCCGTGGAAAGGGTGGTTCACCGAAGAAGGACACTACCTGGGTGAGCGCAGCGCCCGGCAGGGGCCCGACCAGGTGCCTGACACGAAGCAGAAGTGTGATTGTTACCAGTGCAGAGGAGACATTTAAATGAGAATTGTTTCTAATTTCGTTGTGGTTGCGCACTTGCTGGGCTTGGGTTAAAGAGGTTAATATGCCATCTAATGAGCTTCAGAGGCTTCATTTTGAGTGCAAGCGTCTCAATACTCAGCTTGAGCACGTGCGCACCCAGCTTAAAGGCACAGTTGAGACGGTGGCAGAACTCCGAACTCAAATCATGCATCTTAGGAACAAGGTGTTCCCCAGTGTTCCTGAGGCAGTGCCTGAAGGAGTCAGCGCAGCGGTGCCGGAATCTAAGCCTTGAAGCGACCTGTGCTAGTGACGATTTGTTCATTGAGCGCGTTTGTCGCTAGCTGTAGTGCTTCGCGCCCAACCTGCCTGACGGTCTGCGGCGTTCAAGATGAAGCCCCGCCGTATTCCTGTGCCGAGCTTCAGTCCCTTGAGGACAAAGCGACTGCCGCGTTCTCCACCACCCACGACCCGCGACTTAGGACCAAATGTCCTATGTTGGGGTTTTCCATTGTGCACATGGATGCTGGTACGTGGGAGGACGTAGGCCGAGAGGTTTCTGGCCTCACACGCTGTGATTTGCGTGTGATGATTATCGGTAATCAGCCAGTTACTAAGGGTGCCTTGGCACACGAGTACGTCCACGCCCTCCAGAACTGCGACCCTATGCCTCCCATTGACGATTCCGACCCGTACCATTCTAACTGGGTGCGTGACGGAATCTATGATGCAATCGAGAAGGTAAGAAGCCATGGAAATTGATTTTGATGATGTGCCTCCCGGTTTTTACGGAACGGGCAATTGGGCCGATGTCGCCTCGAACCTGGAGCTGTTCGGTGTTAAGCGGGCGCACTACCTCGATGACGCGTACATTAGCGCCCTGGGCGTCAGTCGCAAAGACGACCTGTCAGACCCCGAGACGGCTGCTGCCAAGAAAGCTCAGGAGCAGGCGGCCTGGACACGGTCAAACGCTAAGCGTGCCACGGACCCCGAGCAGCGTAAGAAGCGCGCCGAATGGGAAAAGCGCCAGTACGCCAAACTCCGCCAAGACCCCGAAAAGATGAAGAAGCGCGCCGAGTATGCCCGTAAGTACTACGCTGCCAAGAAGGCTAGGGCTGCGGTCTAGCCCGCTTCCGCTCTTCTTCGTCATCCATGGCTTTGGCGCGCTGGAGGGCTTCCTGCGGGCTCATGCGTTTGGTAATCCAGTCGTTGACGGCGTTGTTGATGTCATCTCCACCCAACACCCAGTCAGCCATACCCAGTTTCGTAGGAAGAATCTGATTCGGTGCGAAGTTCTCGTCCGTGTCCGCCTCCCGCCCAGCGCGCGGCTTAACACCTGCTGACGGGTCGACCTGGGGCACACCGCCCCACGACTCCAGCTTGGCCCTGGCCTCCGGGGGGATGGTAGACACAATCTGGTTGATGTTTTTTTGTTGCTCCATCGCCAAACGGCGCATACCACTGTCCAGCTCCTGAGGGCTGTTAAACGAGCCGTAGCCGAACTGGCCCATAGCACGCTCCTCCTCACCTGGCGTCACCGTGGCACCGTGCTGGCGCTTGATGTGGGGGTTGATGACCGACAACACGGCCTGACGGAAGGCTGCCCCCTTGGGGCTACGCAAGAAGGACTGCCACCCATCTTTGTTCATGAAGTAGCCGCTGCCCTGGGGCCCGCCGTCATCGAGCTGTGCCAGAACGTCGTTGAGTGATGCCACCTCACCCGCCGAGGGCAATTTGCCGCCCGCGGCAGCGGCCATCTTGGTGTACATGCGTTCATCGATGCCATCGACCTTCAGGTTGACCTTGTCAATGCGCCGGTCCCCTTGGTCCAATCGACGGTCGCCCTGCTTCAGGAGCGCGTTACGGTAGTTGGTGTTCTCCTGCTCACGGATGCCGAACTCTCGCGCCTTCTCAGCCCTGTCGAGACCCTTCTCGTCGCTGGCGTACTTCTGCTTCAGCGCCGCCGCAACCTGGGCCTTGTAGTCGTGCTGTTCGCCCTGGTTGCTCTTAATCAGGGTGTCATAGAGGCCATCTTTAGGGGCGTCCTGCCCGATGCTACGGAATGCCGAAGCCTGCACCTCTTTGAGGGCCGCCAGGTAGGCGCTCTGGTCCTGGGGAGGGGCGTTTGCAATGGTGGCCTGGGAGTGTGCCGCTGCGTCCTTAGGCTCCGACCCGGGCCCCGCAAGGTTAACCGCATCCGCAAGCGCCTTGTTGGAAACCTGGCCCTCTGCGGGGTCGCCCGGCTCCTGGTTCTGGCCGTCGTCGACGTTCAGTGACGCGTGTCTGTCAGGCGTCATTTCCAAGCCGATGCCGGGCTGCTCCTCCCCGTCGAGGGTGGCGTTAGAGCGTTCACCGATGCTCACACCCGGAGCCGAGGGCGCGTTACGCAAGCGTTTGCCGGCGCCCTTCGCGGTACCGGCCTGCATGGCGGCGCCTTCGATTTCACCACCTCCGGGCATAAAGTTGGCGTCGAAGCCTCTGCGTCGGGGTTTCGCCTGTGTCAGTGCAAGGGCCTCCGTACCGCCTGGGCTGTTGGTCTCTTCGTGGTTGCCCATATCAGCAATCTGTTGGCGCATGGCAGCGCGCTTGTTGCCCTCTGCGTCCAGCTCATGCCAGTCACCGGGGGCCTTGTCGTCGGCCGACTGTCGGGCCGCTGCCTGGGCGTTACCCTTGGCATCCAGCTCTTGCCAGTCACCGGGCGCAGGCGCGGCCTTCATGGCCTCGGCTACGGTGTCCCTGACCTGCATTTCATCCGCCGCTTTGTTGCCACCTTGCTGCACTGCCCGCATGCGCCGCTGAAACGGCATGTCGTCGGAGGCACTCTTATAAAGGTCGTCAATCTTAGCCTGCTCCGCAGGGGCTGGCGCTTGGGGGTCGTCAACGTCCGCGTCAGGCTCAGGGTCGGGGGACTGCTCGCCCATCTTCTCGCGAAGCCAGTCCTCAAGCATTTTCTTGAAGTCCATCTAGTCTCCCTGCTCCCACCACGGAATCTCTTCGCCGTCATCGCCCATCATTGGGTTACCGCTCTGGTCAGCGTTCTGAGCCGTGCTAGCAGACACCCCTGACCCGGACTGGTCCTTAGGCTGGTTCAGGAAAGCGTAAGCCCCGTTACCGACCGCGTTGGCGTTATTGACGGTCTGGCGCGCCCTCTGGTCACCGTAACCCTTGATACCCGCACCCAGGGTGCCACCCGCCCCGTTGGCAAGCTGCAAAGCTTGGAGTTTGTTCTGGGTGTTGTACCGGCTGGTCTCGGCGTTGAATTTCGAAATGGCGTCCATGCTGTCCGCGCGGTGGGCGTTTTCGTTAAAGCCCTGATTGCGCATGGTGGACGAAAGGTTACCATACTGCCCCAGTGCCGACAAGGCGCGTTTACGGCCCTCAGCCGCGATGTTTAAGGCGGACTGGTTCTCTCGATTGGCGGCGCTCTGCTGCGCTTGGAGACGCGCCGAGATTGCCGCCCCACTGCCGGGGTCCAGGTGCGCCAAGACCGCCTCTCGGTTGCTGCGCTCCTGCTGACCCGCCTCATTCATGGTGCGGTTCATGGCTGCACGGTCGATATCGTCGTAGCCGCTACGGGAGACTTCCTGGAGGCGCAGCAAAGCGTCGCGCTGGGCAAGCTCCGCCTGAGGGTCCCCTTGCACATCGGCACCCGCGGGGCGCCCCATCCTTTCAACGTCGAGCCCTCCGCCTTGGAGCAGTGCCAGCGCGCGGTTGTAGGCGTCTCGGCGGAGCTGGATATCCTCCTCAGAACCCTGGTTCTGCTGCCCCTGGCCGATAAGCCCGCCAATTGCGGATGCTGCTGCCGGAATCCAGCTGTAGTCTCCCATACTTATCTCCTTAAATACCGAGCTGCTTTTTAACGTCAGGGGGCAGCGAGGACAGCCAAGCGCGCATTTCACGTGCCATGGCCCCCGCGTTACCAAGGTTCATGTAGGATTGCCACATCTCGGGCGTAAGGTGCTGGTACCAGTAGTTCAGGGCCTTGTCGCCCAACTGGCTCTGCACCAGCCGTGCGGCCGAGCGGAGGTTGCCGGTGTTGAAGTCCCCCGTACCACCAGCCTGGTTACCGTTGGCGCCGAACTTCTCCGCGAAGAGCTGGCTGGTGTTCTCGCCGTCATAGCCCGCTTCGCCCATGGCACGGGTCAACCAGTCCACAGGAGAGATGTCCATGGCAACCTCGTGGGCGTATTCCCCTGCCTCACCTGAATCCATGAAGCTTCGCAGGTCCGTGTAGCCCTCAGGGTGCCACGGGGCGTCAGGGCCGGCCGGTGCCTGCGCGGGGTGGTCTTTGTTCCACTGGTAGTTAGCCGCGTTGGTGTCGTTGGCCTGATTCGCCGCTGCTGCCTGTCTACGGCGCTCCGTGATGTCCCCGATGAGCTTATTTTTGTACTCTTCATCTTTGCCGCCGTACTTCGTCTGAAGGTCACCGAACGCCGCTTTGCCACCGCCCACGTTCATGACTGCCGCGTCCCACCCCGTGGCGTCACCGTAGATGCTCTTAAGGATGTCTTGGCCGCCATCATCGGCGTAACCTTTGAGCATGTCGTTGGTCTTGGTCAGGCGGTCGAGCTGGCCAAGTTCATCGGTGGTGGGGTTGACGTCTGGTACGTCGAATTTCCGGGGCGCGAAGTCGGGGGCGGTGCGCGGGGCCTTGCCCTTAGGCGCACGCTCCTCGGCCTGGTCCTGTTCAATCTGACTCACGTAGCCATCAAGATTGGTGTCTCTAGGGTCGTGGTCGGGCACCTTAACCGTGCCGTCGCCACCCGCGTTAGGCTGAGGGGCGCCGATGCGGAACGGGTCGAAGTCCGGGCTGTTGACGTCGTCACGGCTATCGGGCGCCGCGGGAGGGGTAAGGGCTTTAGGAGGGCCGCCCTTCGCACCCTTGGTATGCATCGAATCCGCGCTCTGCTGAATGACAGGTGCGCCCTGCCCTCCGCCGAGAGTCGTGGTACCGCCCGTGCCGCCAACGACGCTAAGGCCACCTGACTGAGGCGGCGGCGCTTCCTCCTGCCCGTACTGGCCCAGAAGGGCGCCGTGGTTGTTGTCGGCAGCAGCCTGCTTGGAGTTCAGGTCAGGGGCCTGTTGGATGGCCGCAACGGCAGGGGGCGCCGCAGGGGACGCTTCGGGGCGACGACCGGCCTTGGCAACGGGGGTGTCGTGGGTCTCAGGGACGCTGTATCCAAAGGTGTCGTCGGGCCCGTCTTTGGGGATGCTGCTCTGGGCACCCGCGGTCTGGTTGACTTTGTCGACCGCCTTGTTGCCCATCTCCTGGGCCTTGCCGCGGTTTGTGTTGAAAATATCTTCAAAGTTGGCGAACGGGTCGTTGGCCTCAATCTGGCTACCGGCAGCACCGCGCCCGTCACCCACGGCCTCAGGCAAGCCGAGCTGCGAAGCCTGTTCCGCATTACGGGTGCTAAGGGGCGCCGCGCGGCCGTAAAGCCCGCCTGCACCGGAGGGGTCTGAACCGTAGAGGCTGCTGTTAGGCATAGGCGATAAATCTCATCTCGTAAAGGTTGGCGGCCGTAAGTCCGCTAATTGACCTGATTCTAATACCTCCCGCATCAGGAATCCAGTCCACAAATGGGGCACTTGAAGGAATGGTGCTGTCCGCCGTAAGGTTTCTAAGGTACACCAGGTGGAGGCCGAAGGCCGGCCTGGGCATGTGGTGGGAAACTACAACATTGGTAAATTCAGTGCTGTAGCCCTGTAGGTTTAAGGTTTCCCCGTACTGGTAGGGGATGCGCCCAAGCGCAACGTTGATGGCGTCCTGAAGGCGCACCAGGGCACGCATAAGCGTGGTGGGCTGGGCGTCCGTTACCTTATCTACAAAAATCTTCATCGGTTGAGCCTGGTGCTAACGTTGGCCCCGGCCACACCGAGCCCCAGCACTGTCCAGGCGCCATAGGCCGTGCGGATAACAAGCTTGATGTTGAGCTGCTGCCCGAGCCGGTGCTGCTGTGTGACGAGGGTACGCAAGTTGTAGGGGGCGAACCCGTTAACACCAACACTTGAGGTGGCGGCTCCCAACTTACAAACCAGAGTCTCCTCGGTGGTAACAAGGTCTGTGGAATAGGAGACTTCGGCAACCAGGTTTTCTCTGACCCCGAAAAGCATTTGGGTCTCAGCAAAGCGCTTAACCTTGTTTTCGTCGGCCAAGGTGATTGGGGCCCACTGCACCGTCGACACTACAGGCTCATTGAACGAGCCCCAAATACCCTCAACCTGTAGGGCCGCGAGAGAGTTGCCTGGGGCGTAGACGGTGCCTACCCCTCCCGAGGCGGACAGTACGTATACGGGAGTAAAGACAACCTCCTCTCCGATGATGGCGGACCCTACCGTTACTGAACCGGTGTAGGTGAAGTTATACACGTCATCGGTAGTGGTGGCCGAGAATCCGGTAAACGCCCCCGTACCAAGTCCAGAGTAGACCTGGGAGCTTTGGGCATAGAGGCTAGTGCCTTGGATAATGTACCGTCGGTTCTGGTAGAACGCTTCCGAGACTACTGCCAGGTCGTCTTCTACCCAAGTGTCATTAAGCATATCGTAAACAACGTTTACGGTGCTGGCGTAGGGGGCGCTTGGGCCAGTAGTCAGACAGATGCGCAACTCGTACAGCCCATTAACCTCGTCCACAAATGCCTGGGCGCGTCTGGAGAACGGATAGGACAGAATATCAGGTTCGGAGAGGCTCGAGGTAGCTGGGCGAAGCCTGTCTTGAATGCGCTCGCTGACGTACTTTTCGACGCCCTGCTCATTGATGATAGCAACGCCCTTAGTGAGCCACGCCACCACCTTACCCTGCATTGCAACAGCGGTGTCTTTTGCCCACAGGATGGCGTTGGGGTCCAGCAACTCAGAGGCCAGCACCTCACCATAGTTACCGCTAGCGGTGACGCGAAAGAGGCCGTCCTCCTTGAACACCAGAAGCGAGTCCTTGCAGGGCACACACTTGAGAATCTTACCGCCCCGCTGACCAACCCTAAGGGTGTTCTCAGGGGGGAACGCCTCTACCGCTGCGGGGCGCGAGACTATCAGATTGTTGAGCTGGTGGTGGTTTGAGAACTCTGGTTGGTATTTCAGCCGCAGGCTCCTGGTGGTGGCCCCCACTGACCCGTTCGAGCCGGGGTTGTCGATGGTGATAACACCCGTACCGGTGTTTATCGTCAGAATCTTGCCCTCAACCGAAGTGCCTGCGACTGTGGTCAAAGACGTGCCCACCCAAAGCTGCACAAACTCGCCTACCTCAAACTTGTAGGCTGCCGCCATGGTTACAGAGGTTATGTTTGAGGCCCGCGTTACGGAACTAGATGTAGTGTTACCGATGACGCCTAGCTTGGGCGCAAACGCTCCTCTGGCCGACAGTGTTGTGTAAACGGCAGCATGCTCGGTGTAAGTGCTCCCAGGGGTCGGGGCCTCCCTCTGGTTAGGGATTGTAAATTTGATAGTAAACCTACCAGGCCAGTCCGTTCCAGTGCTTAGGTAGGTCGCGTTAGCGGTACCCATTGGTGAGATTGTGGTAGTGGCCCCACCGCAACCGTTCCAGTTAATGGAGTCCACCAAGGACAGCACAGTATGCTTAACGTCAATAGAGGCTGTGCCGCCAGTATACACAGTATATGAGTTGGAAGTAGAAAACCCGTCAATTGAGGCGTAAGCTGAAAACGTGACGGCCGCGGCAAGTGACGGGTTGTACCACGAGAAGTCTTCGCCTGCAGCCAAGCCTCCTGAGGCTGAGTCAGTACTCAACAACTGCATTTCGATTGCCGGAAAGTCAAACGTGTTAGCCAACACCATCCGGTCGCGCCACAGCGCAACAGTTTTTGCGGTAGCTGGGCGTTCGTTGGACTGCTGTATCCCATCCTGGTCACTGTTAGTGTAAAGAGCCTTACCTATGGTGGCGTCTGGGTTAATGTCGGTAAACCACACATACCCCCGTGCCACGTCATCAGCATGGAGGTATTTGGTGTAAACTAAGCCCATTACGTCATTGGGCTCGGCTGATGCCGCGGTGCGGGACCTGTAGACATCCATCTTAGTGTTGGCAGCCAGCAGCCCAGCGGGGAAGAGAACGGCCAGTTGCACGTTTTTGTTGGCAGCCGTCCCAACGAACGGGGCCGCATTGGTCACCACGATACGACCAGAAACACCACCTTGATAGGCTACCCCGTTGGTGTCAAACTCCGTCAACAGTGCCCGGTAGGCTACACGGTCGTTGGTGGCCATGTAGCCGCTGGACCCCACCAGGTTGGAGGCAGCAAAAATCTGGGTCGTGCCGTTAGGTACGGCTGCGCCGGCCTCAGTGTAAGTAAAAGAGGTTGCAGTGGGGACCGTCACTACGGTTTTCTCACCGTTGACAAAGTTGGCCTCCCCTGCAGAGGTCATTGTAACCAGCAACCCGGTAACATAGCCGTGCTCAAACGGGGTGTTTACAGTAACAGTAGTGCCCGCGCGGCTCATACCCGTGACACTAACTTGTATCGGGCGCTTGATGCATGACACAGCAACGGGGTAGTTACCGGCGCGTCTCTGAACGGTGGAGGACTCCACCCGGATGAGCCCGCGTTCACAGTTGTAGTACAACAAACTACCTGCTTGGATAAACTCAATGTCGTAGTAAGGAGTTGCAGTCGAGCTGGTAAAATTGGCGTACCCGTCGGGGCCGTCTTCGGTCTGGGCCAGCGTCGCGCCAGCAAACGGAATCGCACCGTAGGCAATCTTACAGGTGTTGGCCACGGTGTCGCGGCCTGCAAACCAAAGGTTGCCACCAAATGCAGCCGAGCGGTGCCAGTGGCTAACGTTGCCAAGCACTGTGGTGGTGCTGTAGGGCGCCAGCCCCCAACGAGGTTGAATCACACCATCCTTGTTGATGAGGATGTTAGTAGCCGTAACAAGTGCCCCCTCGGGCACATCATAACGGTTAGTGGCCGTGTAGAGCCCACGGCACTTTTTAGTGAGCGGGGCCGCCATTAGTACCGCCACCTGCCGTAGCGCGACAGGGAGCCGACCGAGTTATAGGCCGAGACGATTTTACGGCTGTTCTCCTCGACCCGAGGCGCAATCAGGGACACAGCATCGTGCATCATCCCACCTCGCCCGTCCGGGCCAAAAACCATCGCCTCAAGGCGCTGCACGTCGCCGTTGCTGCCGAGCCCCGCCCAGAACTCCTGAGCAGCCAAGGCGGCCAGTACGGGGTAAAAGGCGTCAGGGCATTGGGCCTTGGGCGCCTTGTCGGCCTTGCACACAAAATCACCAACTTCGACACGGCTACCGTCCGCTACCGTGACCGTGGTCGCAGCGGCAGCAGACGGCAGCTCATCGATAGAGAGGTACTCGAATGGAGCTTCTTTCTTCATGATGTCGATTTTGGTCGACGTAGTAAGCCCGTGGGACGCCATCAAAGTGACCAGGTTGCCGGCAACCGCCGTCACAGTGAAGCAGTTACCGCCCGCAACATCAAGGCTGGTCGTCACCTCACCAGGTCGGCAGTAGTACACCATGCGCAGGGTGGTGGCGCCGTTGGCGGGGATGGCAGGGGTTAGGACGATGTCGCCTGCCTCAAGGTGGAAGCCCATAGTGCCGGTAGGACTACGAAACTCCGTGTTGCGGCTATAGGGGATTTCGTCGAGCTTGGCGAGGGTGTTGCCGGCGCTATCCAGGAGCAAAGCAGCAGCGAGGCGGTTGCCAATGGCACGGGTAGGGATGCGGTACCTCAACGACGAGGTGAGGGTGTGGTCTTTGTAGTACCGATAAAAACCCTCACGGCACTTGATGACTTCCGACGCCACAGCGATAAGGTTGTCGTTGAGCAGCGCCAACAGGTCAGAATCCTGAGACCCGGTGCCGGCGTGCGCAGGGATAGCGCCCTTCCTGCGAACATCCGCAAGAAGGGAGGTAAGCGTGGAATCCACAGGTTACTCCCCGGTCTGGGTGAGGGACTGCAACGCCTGGAGGGCCTCTTCCGAAGGGCCTTCCTCCTGCTCCTGAGGCGCGGGTTCGGGCTGCTTAGGCATGGCACGAAGCGCCTCGCTTTTGGAGAGGAACTTCATGAACCGGGCAATGGCTTCGGCGCGTGGGCTTTTCATCGGCTAAACGCTCCTGAATCATGCGCACCACGGTACCGCTCGACCCACCCGTGCCACCCACGAGACGGGCCTGGCCGACGGTGATACGGGCGCCCGCAGTCGATTCCGCGGTGGTGATGGCGTTGCCGGTCTGGTCAGGGTTGATGGCCGACACCAGCACCGTGGTGGTAGACACGAACTGGGTGGTGATGGAGATACCCGACTGCACCACGCCTGCGATGGCGCTAACGGTCATGACCGCGTAAGCGGCGGTGCCGCGGCGCTGACGAATGGTGACCACACCGGCCGAGTTTGAGGCCACAAGGTCGTGGCTCAGCACCGGGTGAGTGTTGATGGCGACCACGAGGGCCGCCGCGTCGGCGGTATCGTTGCCCGAGATTGAGAAGCCGCCCTGGTTTGCCTGGGGGGTAGTATTCGCCGCAGCAATTGCGGTGAATTCGTGCATGCCAAACAGCAGCTTCGAGCCCGCAGTGCAGGTTGCCAGAGTCACGGAGCCCGCGAAGTTGCTGGCCTCGCAGTGCTTGCTAATCAGGGCGGTGGTGCTGGTGTTGATGGCGTTGGCCAGCGAAACCGCTTCCGCGGTGGCGTTACCGCTCTGGTCGAACTGGTCATTGGAGGCGGCACCCGCAACTGCGGTGATGGCGGCACCGTTGATGCTGACAGTGTCGGCCACGTTGGCAGCGTTCATGGTATACGTGCCTGACGCGGCGACGGGCTGGGCGCCGTCCACGGCAATCTGAACGTGCGAGGCGTTAACCACACCGCCCAAGATGCCCTCAAGCTGGCGAATCACCTTACGGAGCAGCGCGCGGCCGACCTTCGTGGGCTTGTCCGCAATCGTCAGGGGGGTACGCTCATCAACGGTAATCACAAAAGAACTTCGGGCCATGTACGCACCTTTAGGATGGACTGCGAGTGTAAAGGCAGAATACCACGGTTTCAGGTTGGTGACAATGTGGGGGAATTATTGACGGCTATTTCCGGCACCCTTAAAACAGGCCCCATCACTTAAGGAGACACCATGTCTAAGCCGTTCAAAACAAACGAGTTCCGTTGTTCCGTTCAACCTGCGCACTGAGGGCCCCCATGACCCTACTTGCCGCTAGTGCCGCCGTTCACGGCAAGAATTTTAGGGCCGCGACTGGCAGCGACCCCGATAAACGCGCCACCGTCGACAAGACCACTTGCCCACAACCCAGTGCCCAAGTTGAATGGGGCACGGTACAGGCTGGGGCCAAACGTCTCACGTCAACCGTAACGACTCCCTTGCGGTTTCGAAGGTACATCTGAGCATAGGTTTTGACGGCTCTACAATGTTCGCAAAAATGGTCTGGTCCAGCCATGCTACTTATCGTAGCAATAACTGGACCAGACACAAAACAGAAACTTACTCAGGAAGAAAACTGAGTAAATTCGGTATCATGCATACGTGATACCCGTGACAGCCACCAGGCGAGCAGGCGCCAGGCAGAGCAGCGCGAGGTCCGAGAACGAACGGGCCTCGACGGCGTTCTTGGTCTGGAGGTGGAAGAAGATGTCCCGACCCTCAGTGCCAGGGATGCCCATGCCGACGTCCGCCGAGCCAATCAGCTTCAGCTGGCTCGAAGGGAAGCAGACCGCATCGCCGCGGCGCAGGAATGGCATCACGCGCACCTCGACCTGGCCCATCTGACCGTTCAGCATGATGCTCTGGGTACCGTTCTCCAGCTTCTCACGGCTGTAGCTGCCGTCGAAGTGGCGCTGCGCCGACAGGTCGGCGTTGAGCACTTCGTAAGCCTTGGGACACACGCCCAGGATGACCTTCTCATCCAGGCCGCGGTCCACTGCCTGCGAAACAGCATCGAGCAGCTTACCCATGGTAAGGGCGCCGAAGCTCGAAACCAGGTTACCGGCCCAGATGTTGTAGACCGCGGCGTCGATGCCGAAGAGGCTGCCGGTGTTCTGGGCAATCTTCATCAGACCCACGCACTCATTGAAGGTAGTAGTATTGCGCGCGCCGATGAAGTAAATCACGTCAGCAGCCGCAACCGGAGTGCCGCCCGAGGGGCCGCCCGAAGCGAAGTTCAGGACCTGAGTCGAGTAGGAGACGCTCGAAAGGGTCGAGCCGGTAGTCAGACCGTGCTCGGTTTCCGAGGCGCTGGTGCCCGTCCAGAACTCGAACTGGGCGTTCTCCAGGCCCAATCCAGTGGCGGGGCTGCTCCACGGGGCGTCGGAAATGGTGAGCGCGTCAGTCGAACGGCTGGCAACCACGCCGAGGCCCGAGCTGCCCGCAGAGAGCAGCATCAGCTCCATGCGCTTCATGTGCCACGCGCAGATTCATCACGGCCTGGCCCCCAGGCCCGACCGAAGGCAGCAGGGCGCTTCCGACGCGGCGCGCGGAAACGCGGCACTAGGACATCTGGGTGACCAATAAGCTCCACGCCCTGGGATGGACGCTTCTTTTGCTCACTGCAGCGCTGGCGTCCTGAAGGGGTCACCCAACCGCACCGGAAACGCCGTTGACGGTGAAACCGTTCTCCAGGGGTCAGAAGGACAGGAAGTTGTAAGGAGTCGGTTGATTTTCTTGGCCTCCTCAACCTCGGCGCGCGCGGGGACCGTCCGCTTGTCGCCGTAAACCTTCTTGTAGTATCCTCCAACGTCCTGCGTGTGGGCGCCTTCGTAACCATCTTACAGGACCCGCGAGGAAAGAATCCGAATTTACGCGTTCTTCCGAGGGATAGCCTGCGCTACGGGCTTGTCTACTACGTTGTAAGCGGTTTTACCCGGTTACAAACACAACGATACTACGGCACTTGAGATTTTGTCAAGTAACCGATGAGGTTATTGAGAGTTTCAATGCTGTCCTTAGCCCTCCCTAAAATCTGGTTACAGTCGTCACACAACAAGCCGCGCACTACCTTTGAAACATGGCAGTGGTCTATGCACGTATCGGAGTCGAAGCACAATTTGCGCTCGCAACCGAGACACTTCCCTCCCTGCGCTTCAAACATCCGTGCCACGTCTTCTACTTCAAGTCCGTACAGGTGCCTTATGATGATAGCGTACCACAAGCGCTTACCGTTAGGTCTTACGCCAGCGGCGCTGATAGACCACAATCTTATCCTTGTTTCTGGCGCGCCAAGCCTTTGTCTTTTCAGGGTTGGCTCTTGCCCAGTCTTCCCCTTCTTCTTTCAAGCTTAAATGCCGTGGGTCGTTTTGGCGACCGAGGTTTGTCGCTCTAAGCGCGCGCCTTGGCCTTCTCCTCTTCAGACAGGACGACGCCTTTAGCGGTCATAGGGGATAAACCTCGGGCCGTGCTCATCAATCAGGCCGACGCCCAGCGTACAGGTGTGCATCCGTTTCTGAGAATGGTACCCGAAAGCCGGGCTCCGCACATCACCAAGGTAGCCGGCGTTCAGCTCCCAGTAGACACCCTTGAGGTTGCGATGAACACCACGCCGCCGTTGGGAGTGCCCACAGGCGGTGCCTACCGGTTTGAACCGGGCATGGTCACCCAAGCTTCGAGCGGTGCCCGTGCTGGTAGATTACACCGTCCAGAATCAACTCTTGCCGGGAGTCATAGACCGTGGTCGCCAGGAAAAGTACATTTCTCGGAAGCTTTTACCCACCAGAGATGCCAGCTCAGGGAATCAGAGAGTACCCTTCTTAAGAAGCCTGTCGTCATGGTTGCCTACCTGTAAAAATTAGAAAGGCCTTTAAAGTGGGCCCATATCTTACTAACCGCGGCCGAGGCAAGTTCCATCCCTTTTCGGGGCTCATCTTGAGCACCTCAGGGTAACGTGAGAAAGAGAACTGGTCCTAAGGTCTCCGACCCGTACCACACGGTCAAGGCTCATCTTATCGGCCAGTCGATAAACCCAGTTGAGCGCTCGGCGGTGATGGTAGGGCGCGTGGATGTCACCAAGCACGAGGGTTTTCGTCATGCGTTTAAACCCTAGCAAGTTAAGGGGCCACTAGAACGTAATCTTGGTACCAGCGCCCGCCTGGGCGCACCCCGGCGGACGGTTCGACCTGGCCGTAGGCGAACAGGGAGAGATTAGTAAGCGGGTGGTAACCGGCCTCGACACGGGCCAAAGGCGTTCCAATCGGAAGCCCAAGACTTATACACGCCGATAGACGCCTGGGCGTAGCCTTGCCAACAGGGAGCGCCGCAACGTTGTCCAAACCGGTGCAGCGGCGCGTCTGAGGGTTTGCGGCGGCTTCGCGCCTCCCTGGGCAGAGATGGCCTGAGTCACCTGCCGCTAAGCCAGGTCTCCAGCGCGGGTCCGAGGGTGGTCGACAGCACGCCCTGAACACCCCGGCAAAGCTCTTACGAGCAGTTCCCCAGCCTAGCCTTGAGCGTCGCCTTTTCCGCGTCGTCAATCTTGCATCCGCCAGGGCCGCCTGAAGTTCGTAGGCTTGAGCCCATCAATGACGTGACACGGAGTGGGGACCAGCTCGGCTCCAACACCAAGGGCGCCCAAGAGCTTACTCCCACCCTGCCCGCGTGGAGGAGCTGCACCGGGCTTGCCGAGACCGGCCAACGACAAGGGCGCCGATAACGGGGATGAGGGGCGCAATGACATACTGCAAAACGCTTTCCATGACGGTCATGCCGTCAGAGTATCACGTTCGCCAGACTCCTCAACAACCGTGCCAAACACAGGGCGCGGGGAACTCGGGGTTAACAAGCGCGGATGCGCAGGTGGTCACCCGCGTCCTCAAGCGGCACCTTCTCTACGCAGCACCGTCCAAAGCAGACCGGTCGTAGGAGCAGGGAACGCCTGGAAGCAGGGGGCTCCAATCGCGGCAGGGGGTCGGTGTTACGAACATTTTTCGCCTCAGTAGAGTTCGGCTTCAGCAGGGCCTGCCGAGATTGGAACTCACCGGTCTTCGACGACATTCCACACCGCCTTAAGTTTTTCGAGTTCGGTACCAGGGGTAATTATTGCCTAAACAGTCCCAGGGGCCAGAGCCGGGTGCCAGTTACGTAGTTAGGCACCTGGACAGGGGACGGTCTCCAAACGCCTTACCGGTCAGAGTTCGTGCTTCTCAGCAGTCTTCTCCAACGTTTCGTAGTGTTCTCCCAGCCAGGAAAGTTTCCCGTCAGGGAGGAGTAATGCACCAGTCCACAGCCATGCCGTAGTTATGAGCGCTGAGGCCCGGGAGGCAGCCTTGGGTCCGCAGTCTAGGTACTTGTAGTAGAGCTGGCGCTGTTCATCGAACTGGCGGTACCCGGAATACCCTTATAGGGGCTGCCGAGGGTTTTTGCACTCATCTGAAGGTCAAGCAAGGCTCCCAGGAACGGAGGATACAGCACAGGTCCATATTCACAGAACCGTGCCCACGGTGCAGGCACGGTTACCGCCGTTCTTTTGAGAGCACGGTGATGCATGCTCGTGAAGCTGAATCTTGAATATCATGGGCTTGAGTCTGCTGCAACGACTGTTCCAACCTGGTAAACACGTTACTAATCTTGTTCTCGAAGTCCGTAAAGGTGCGCTTGAAATGAGGAAGATAAGCAAGGCCCCGCCCGGCAGCACGCATGCGCCGGGGAGCCAGTGGATTACGCTATCGGGAATCTCGGTCACAGATTACATCCGCGTTGTCGCCGAAGAGGACCGAGCAGCCGACCGGCTTACAGCTCGGGTCGCCGTTCGACTCGGTGGCGGGGAAGACGTTGCCCGAGCCGAAGAGGCGAAAGCCGCCGTCGCGCTCGGGCCGCTGGCGGCTGGTGCCGCCGGCAGGCAGGCGCGCGCACGCAGAGAAGGCGTCTGCGCCAGGCTCGCGAACTGGGGCAGACCGTCGTCGCCCATCGGCGCCAGAAGCTCGAGCCGCCGTCGACGGCTGGGCAGCGCAAACCGACGCGGCGCAGCCGCGCAGGCTACCGCTGGGATCCGAGGTGAGCCCGTTCGCTGTGGCCGACGCACGAACCTGGGCGCCCACCCGCACGTCGCCGGGTGACCAGCCGGGTGGTGCGGCTCGAGCCGGCATCGTCGAGCACGTTGTTCGCCTGCAGGCAGAGCTGCGCGGGGCAGGCCTGCACGGCACAGCTCAGGCCGGTCGGCGCATCTCGAAGAGCGCCGGGCGACCGCGCGCGGTCGCCAGTGTCGGTTGACGAGCACGAGGGCCAGCGCCAGCAGCCGCCGGGAGCCGCAGCGAGGGGCGAGCGGCCGCTGTCTCGTAGGCACCTCGTGGGTGAAGTCGAGGAACCGACCTGTTTGATGATTCCGTTGAGCGGGCCGGAGCCAGAGGTGCGCACCCTACTTCCATCGTGGTGGAGCCTTGCCTCCATCAATGTCGCCATCAGACGCGCCGCTCGCTGAGAGCGCGTCTGTCGCGTTGATGACGCTCATCGTCGACGCCGACCAGTTGGACCAAAAACATTTTGGGAGCAACCACCCGGCACCACCGGTGTAGTCTGAATCACCGTCGTACTGTCGTACATTCGAGCAACCGACTGGGCATACAGGAGGCCGGTTACTGGGCGTGAACGCCGCCGATCCGCCACCGCCCCTAGCGAATCTTCGTGCACCACTGTTGCGGCTGTAAAACTGCACCAAGTATTGACGACACCTGAGGCCACCACCCGAACAGAAGCGTTCTCGATTCCACGCGTCACCGCTGAGCCGGCCGTAGCGATGTAGCTGGACGAGGAAAGAGCCGACCTCGTACTGTGCGGCGCACGGGTGGGCGGTCCACGAGCGTTGCGAGCGACGCCCGCCGTTGTCGGAACTGGCGCGTTGCCGATGAAGGGCGTGGTGCCCGCGCCAGTTGCAATGCCGTTCTGGCTCTTGCGAGCGTCCATGAACCTGCGACGATGCGTGCACGACGTGCAGGTCGCCGCCGTGGTGCACACGTCGAACGTGTCGCCGATGGTTTTACTCTTCACGAAAACCGATGTCGACCCCGCGCCGCTGAAGGTGGACACGTGGTAAAGAAGGGACCATTGAATTGAACGGCGGTGGGCAGCCGAACGCGACCTCGGAAATCTGCCGTTGCTCGTTCCGTCAGGACACACAGCCTGGTCTGGGTCACAGTCGGCGTTGCCGCTGCCGCCGTGGCCGAGCCTTCGTCCATGCCGGAGTTGTCGAACTCGTTGGAGCGCAGGAAGGTGTTCGTGCGCGACTTTCTTTACGACCAGAAGCCGAAGCAGCCCAGCGCTACTCCGGCATCACTCAGGGCTGGTTCGAGGTGCGTCACCATGTCGCCGTTGGCGATGCCCGCCGTCGTCGCGCCTTTGGGAACGGGTGCCGAAGCTCGCTCAGGTGAAGGTGAGCGTTCGCCCGCAGCGCCCGGTGAAGTGGTGCAGGCGCACGCGGCGCCCATGCCAGCTTTCTGGCCCGGTTGCGAACTCCGAACTGAGCGTAAGACTCACGTCCGCGTTCGACTAGAAGACCTGTCGCGGCAGCAGTCGGGCCAAGAACCAACATACCTGCCCGAGCGCCAGTGCCGCAATGAGCAAACTCAGCACAGGCTACTCCCGTCAAAATTACGCTCCAAAACCGATTCCCCTTTGCCGCCCCGGCAGCGCCGATGACCGACACCAACGCCAGTAGACTCCGAAGAAATAGCCGTCTTGGATGACCTAACCGAAGTAGGAAACGCGACGTCCGCGCCTACCCTGACCCCGTTAGCCGGGGTGGCACCGTTAGCAACATCGGTTGCGGCGTAGCTAGTCGCATCGCACTGAATAGTAATCTTGGCCCATCGGGGGAATAACAAACGGAGCGATATTGCTGTAGCAATCGCTAGTAGTCGGCCCAGGAATCTCACAATCAGGCCAAGGAAGCGTTCGCCTGCGAAAGCCTGGACCGAGAGGAGACAGAGCAAGAAGGTCGTTTTCATTGCCCAACACCCTTCATAAACTTCTGGAATTCCTGCCGAAAGTCATCCCGCCCTCTTCCTTCTGAACCGGCTTACCGCGCGTCTGAACCTCTTGAGGAGGCCGGAATCTTACCACGAGCCTTGGCAGAAGTGCCCAGTCCGAAACCTTACGGGCAATCTTTTGCCAGCGCTCCTTACCCAAGAGCTCCTCAAGCTGTTCGGGTGAGGCGTCGTCAAAACAGCCTCGCCAAGCTCCTGGGGGTAGTCCCCATGGCCATCTCCGCAGCCACCTCGACAGGGACGTCAGCACCGGCCTCGGCATAGCTGCTCAGGTGACTCGCGACGCGTTTCAAGGC
>JADJNS010000029.1 GCA_016714225.1 Archangiaceae bacterium | reverse complement strand
GAGGTCGGGAACCTGTTGGGTCGCTGCAACTCGACGTAGTCGGTTTCGACGAAGCGCGGCCAGAGGTCCTCGGACCACGGGTCCTGAACACGTGGCTCGTCACCATCCGGCGCATCGAGGGTCTCCTCCTCGAAGAGTTCGCGTCCTCTCTGTCGGTAGCCCGTTGCTGCTGAGCAGCCCGCGCCCTTGCAGCTCCAGGTAGATGAGCGCCGCGAGGTCGGGGTGAATGTGGAGTCGACTGCCGATGCGTTGCACGTTGGTCGTACCATCGGTACATCCTGAGCACCGCCTTCTGAGGACGTTGAGCTCGCGGTCGCGCACCTCGAGGCGCCGTACCACGCGGTACATCAGCGCGGGCCAGAGGACGAAAGCGGCGCTTCGCTCCACCGCATCCGTTCGTGCCAGGTCCTTGGGCAGATGCGGCCCGAAGTGGGGGAGGACTGGCGCCTCACGCTTGAACAGCAAGGCCAGCGTTTCCCCTCCAGAGTTCACGGAACGCGACGAAAGCCGCGCAGGGCCTTCTCCGACGCTTCGCCCCTCAGCATCGCCGAGTCCCCGACGACGACGAGAAGCCGCTGCTGCCGGCTCATCGCGACGCACAGACGGTTCTCGAGCATCAGGTGGCCGAACTTCCGCCGGAGGGAGCGCTCATCCGACACGGGCAGGAATGCCTGCTCTCGCCATCGGAGAGGAATACGACGTCGAACTCTTTGCCCTGGAAGGCGTCGACGGTACTGACGCGCAGTCGGTCGATGAGCTGCCCGTCCTCGTTGCTGCGCGTCTCGCGCCAAGCATCCTGACGCGGTAGGAGCCGTCGTCGAGCCGCTCGGACATCCCACGCTTCTCCATCGCGAGCAGCACCTCGTCGGCCTGTGCTGAGTAGAACGAGATGACGCCGAAGCTGAGATCTCGCCGCGCGGTCGCGAGGCGCTCGACCTCCTTCGCGATCCACTCGGCCTCGACAGCGCGCCGTTTGCTCTGACCACCGTGCTCGCGGCCGCGAGAGAGAGGCATGTCCACCCACGCGGCAACGCGCCCGGCGTATCCGGGCAGGTCGTGAACGAACTCCTCCGGGCGGCGGGGCGACTCGAAGCCCTCGCCATAGGGCGCGTAGAACGTGTCGCTGACGAACGACCCGAGCACGGGGTGCATCCGGTACTGCTTGTCGAGCGTGACCGTGCGCTTGATGCCGTCCTTCGCCTCTCGCTCCTTCATCGCCTGGAACAGGCGCTCGAAGAGGCTGCGACGCAGCGCGGCCGTCGTCGCGTCGGAGACCGATTGCTCGAGCTGGCTCTCGATGTCGGGCTCGAGGATGCGGAAGCTGGCGGCGGTCGCCGACCAGGATGATGCCGCTCCGCGCGTAGACATCGGATGAACAGGTCGAGCGGGTTGGCGCGCGCCGCCTCGTCGACGATCACGTTCCGCGAAGACGGTGTCTTCGCCCGCTTCGCCCTGGCTCATCTGGAAGCCGACCGACTGCTGACAGGTGGCTGCGAGCACGACGGTGTAGCTCCGCACCGCGTCGCGGACCGCGTCGATGTCGTTCTCCAGGTCGTTGAGGTACTCGTAGAGGACCGCGTCCTCGCCGCCCGCTGACTCGCGAGCCTTGGCGTAGAGCGCGTCGACGATCTCCGGGAGAAGGCTCTCGAGGTCGCTGTGAACCATCGGAGCGCCGACCGGCTTCTCGGCCGAAAGAAGATCGATCAGACCATCCTGCAGCGTCTTCAGCTCAAAGAGGAACGACGGCGCATCCTCGCTGGTCCATTCGGCCGCTTCGCTCAAGACCCGGTGCTTGCCCTCGTCGTAGAGACCCATGCGCTGAAGCCGCAGGCGTGCGCGGCCGGCGTTCCGAGGACCATCATCGCCGAACGCGATGGGGTCGGTGCGCAGCGCGCGAACTGCCTTGAGGGCAAGAGCGCGGTCGTCGTCCTCCGGCATCGTCGATCTGCGGGGAGCGCGCGAGCTCCTGACGAAGCACGTCGAGCCGGTCGTTCAGGGTGGGCGGGACGTGGCTGCGGCAGAGGTCCTGCACCTCGCGAACGACGCGCAGCGACTCGTCGGCCGTGAGCGGCGATGCGACGTAGGCGGCGGCGAGCGTTCTGACCTTGCGGAGGACCTCTGTCTGCAGGGCGTTCGGGGAGGTCGACAGGTCTGCGCGCACAGCGTCAGCTCTCCCGACGCCAACGATCGAAGCCGTCGCCTGATCGGTGGTCCCTCGCTTGCGGCCGACCTTGATCGCCGGAGGCCGAAAACGAGGTCCGTGACGCCGCGTTTTCGACGGCGTCCTGTTGGCAGCTCGTGAGCAAGGTCTGACCAGCGAGCCGTCTTCCGAGAGCTCGGCGAGGCGAGCCTCAAGGGCCGCGATCGTCTTCGTCTTGCCGGTGCCTGGCGGGCCCTGGATCAAGGCGATGTCGGGCGTGTTGAGCGCCACGCGCAGCGCCTCCACCTGCCGCGCTGTGGGCTCACCACCGAACACCGCGCGCGGCGACAGAGAGTGCGTCCTCCGTTTCCTGCGGCGCTCGGGGACGGCGCTGCCCTCAAGCAAGAGGCCAAGCTAGGGGCATCGGGCACTCGGCAGACGCGATGAGCGACTGCGCGTGCTGCGCCGTTCGAGGCGCTTGCGATCGCCACTCACGCTCAGGAACAACACGCCGCTCTCGGGCGGCTCACGGTCATCGCTATCGATCGGGGCTGCGGTCGATCGTCCGCCGCTGGGGCTCGGCTCCGGGGAAAAAGCCGACGAAGATCCGCGACCGCTGGAGCGCGCGGGGCCGTCGTCAGTCGTCGCGGCGTCGTCGGTCGCCTGCTGCAGCTCGGGCGGCGGGTTCTGCGCGGCCTCGAGATCGACGTCTGCGTTGCGCAGCACCTGGAGGGCGGTCCTGAGCTGCTTCGGTGTCCTCGACGAAGAAACGCCACCGCCCGTCTCCCTGCAGCAGCCGCTTGCTGTAGCGAAGCCAGCCGAGGGTCTGCGCGCGACGCAGCACGCTTTCGCGCTCCGGAGCTTGTTATCCTCCTTCCAAACGTTGAGATAGCTGCCGGCCTGCTCGACGAGCTGATCGAGCTGAGTCCGCGCAGCGCCACGAAACGCACCCGCGATGGTCGCATCGCAGAACCGGATGCGCCTGAGCACGCGGGGACCACGGGGCGGCGCTCGTCGGGAGAGCTGCCGCGCTTCGCCTCCACGACTCGAGTTGCGAGCAGCTTGTCGTCGCGCCCCTTTGCCACGTCGACCGCGTACCCCCGGCCGTGAAGCCGAAAGGCGCCGCTCTGGTCGGTCTCCGGCGTCGGGCTCCCCGAGAGGAACACCCTCGCAATGCCATCGTCGGCGTGAAGGAGGAACCGATCGTTCAGCCACTGGGTGGCCTCGGCAGCCGTGACGCTTCGGGCGAGCTTCTGGCTCACCTGCTCGACGAGCTTGCCGTCGACGCCGATGTCGACCGGGTCGGGCCAGTCGTAGCGCGCGGGGAACTCGTGCACCTGCACGAGCACCGCTTCGCTCTTCTTCCCCTTGGGGCGGACGGAGGCGACCCAGGCGACACGCGGAAGGTTGCGGTCCCGGAGTTTCTGGAGCGCTTCGATTGCCCGCTTGTCAGCGTCGACGACGCTCCATGCACTCGCCCCGATCCGCAGTAGCGAGTCGCCGGTGGCATCGGAGAACTGCGGTGCCGCCTCCGCGCGAGCCTCGATGACGAGTCAAAGTCGGCTGCCGCACTCGGCATGACCTCAAAGGTCGAGACCTCACCCGAGGCCAGGTCGTTGATGTTCATCGGGCGCCTCCCGGCCGGAGTTCGAAGTTCACGACGCGGTGCAGGCTGTCGGGTGAGCCGAGATGGAGCCGCCACGAGGCCACGCCGGGCTCGGACCGGATCTCCTTCACGCGGTCGGTCACCTCCGCACCTCGGCCGCCGCCAGGGACGAGAGCCGGTAACGACCACCGTCGACGCTTCGCAGCGAGAGCCGCGTGCCCGAGAGCTGGAGTTCAATGACAGGCCGAGCACCGCGGCACCGTCGCGCCCATGCGAGGCGTTGCGTGACCGACACGGTCTCGCCGTCGGTCAGTCCGAGGACCGCAGCGACCACCGCACGACGGCGGTCACCATGGCTCCTGCAGTAGCTCCCCGCCCGCACCGACAGAGGGTCCCACAGGTTGAAGGCGGCGGTGGCGAAGGCGCAGCCGAGGCTCGTCACCTACGGGCAGAGCTTCTCCGGAAGTAGTAGGTCCCCTTGCACGACGCGCACGACAACGTGGCGTCGGCGGCACCATGCAGGCACTCGGCCCACTCAGAGCCGCCAGGCCGCTTCGCCGCGTCTCGGAGGCCGGCGCCGAAAGCGCGCTCGGCGAGGTCGAGGAGCTTTCGCGACAGCACCATGGGCCAGGGATGCTGGGACGCGCGATTGGTCTCGTCGGTCGGTTGGTGATCCACGGCAGGCGTCCGCCGAGAGCCTCCTCCTCTCGCTCGGGAGAGCCGTCGTTGGACTGCGTCGCCGATGAGCGGATGGGCGAGCGACAGCGTCTGGAACGCGAGCACGCTGAAGGCGTGAGCGTCCGTGGGCGAGTTGACGCCGCTCGTGCACCGCACGAGCTCAGGCGCCGTAACCGGGGGTGTAGACGGCGGGCACGCCCGCGACCGACGCGTAGTGGATGTTGTCCGGCGTCGATGAAGCGGACCTCCGTCGCCGCGGGGCTCTCTGAGACGAAGATGCCGTGGGGCGACGGGTCGGAGTAGACGAGCCCTTTGCCGTGCAGAGCCGCGAGCGCGTCGGCACTGCGAGCGAGGGCTGGAGTCGCTGCCGCAGACCACCGCCCGCGAGGTGCCACGCGGCGGGAGAGCTCTCCTCCTTAGGCACAGCCCCGGGCGCCTTCAGCGGCTGCAGTCCCGGTGAGCAACTCCATCACGTAGCCGAGCACCGGCTCGCGAAGAAGCATCTCTGATGGGCCGGGCGATCCCGAGATCGGCGAGGAGAGCCGCTTGACCTGCGTGAGCTGGTTGCGCAGGCGCTCACGCCGAGCTGCTGAAGAGTCGAAGACGATCTTCGCAGCGAGCCTGCCGCCGTCGACCCCGCGTAGACGGCCCCTGGCCTCCGCGCCCCAGCTGCCGGAGCAGCGAGTAGCGCACACCGTTGATGTCAGTGACCTGGCGCGGAGCAGACGTCATGCGAGCACCGCCTCTCGCTGCGTGAGGACGACGAGGGTCTTGTCATCGGTGTGGTGGGGCGTGGGCCAGTCCTTCAACTCTCGCTGGAGCGCTCGCCAACGCTGGCTGGGCGCCATGCCGGCGAAGTCGTCCATGAGCCACTGCACGAAGCCGTCGATGCGCTCGGGCAGCAGGTCGTCAGCGACCCCGTCAGTCGCAAGCACGACGACCTCCCCGCCCGCGCGTGGGAAGCTACGGCTTATCCACGACGCCGAGTGCCGGAGTGCGGCGGCGTTTGTTGGCGAGCCGCCCGAGCGCGGGCCCACGATCCACTCCAGCCCCCGTCTCCTTCGCAGGAGCGCGAGGCCGTCGCCGATCGCCGCCACGTGAACCTGCCCGTGAGCGTGAGCGAGGGCGAACAAGCACGTCGCCGCACAGTCGCGAGCGGTCGATGGAGCGATGAGCGAACACCAGACCGGCTCGATGCGGACGAGGAGCTCATCCAGGTCACGTGCGCCTGCCTTGTGCCACGACCGCACGGCATCGAGCACAGCCCGGCAGGCCATCTGTGCGCCACGGCGAGCCTCGCGTCGAGAGCCCATCCCATCACTCACGACGACCAGCGTCCCGAACGCTCCGCGCGCTCCGAGCCAACTGTCCTCGTTGGGCTTCCCTTCGGCGCGATGGCGCGGTCCGGACACGCTGGCGCCGAAGTAGTCGTCGGGTAGGCGGCTCGACACGAAGGCCTCGGCGCGCTCAGAAGTTGAAGTCATCGAGATCGGTCGGCTCCGCGGCGATCACGCTGTCAGGGTTCACTCCGTGAGCGCTGCGTGGCCCTCATCGTGACCCAGCGGAAGAACTGCTTGATCTGCCTCGCCTCGTGAGCCCGGTAGACACGTGCCTCCGGGCGTCGCGAGGAAAGCGGAGAGCATCGCCTCGTCGGCGTCGTCGCCGATGCCCATCGCGAAGCGAGCCGCGTTGACGCGCGCCCGCGCCGAGGCGCCGCTTCAGCGGGACCTGCCACTCGTCGGTGGGCTGGCCATCCGAGACGAGGATGATCGTCGGTCGATACGCGCGGCTCCGGATCCGCGCGCGATCCTCGATCATGCCCGTCGCCGCATCGATGGCGGCGCCCATCGGCGTCCCACCGGCCGCCGTCATACGGGTCCACTGGACCTTCGCGGCAGGCGCAAGCGGCTGGTGAACCTTCTGCGCCGTCCTTGCCGAACGTGACCACGGAGACGTGGATCTCCGCGCGGCTGTCGTCCTCACCGCCGAAGCTCTCCAGCATCCTCTGCACGGCGTCGTTGAGCGCGTCGATCTTCCCGTTCGTGCTCATGCCGCTGACATCGGCGAGCAGCAGCACCGGCAGCGGCCTCGCGCTCGACGCGGTGAACTCCTTCAGTTTGCTCGGAGCGGCTTTGTCTCCAGTCTTCTTCGGTGCGGCCTTCGATGGCGCTCGGCGCTCTGCCACCTGCTTGATCTCTGCTTGAACTCGTGGGGTCCCGTTGCGGCGGCTGACGATGTCCTCGAGGTACTTGGCCCATCCCATCGCTCACCTCACCGCCGAAAGCTGCGACGACGGCGCGTGCGCAGGCTCCAGTCGCTGTTCCGGTACACCGTCATCACCGCGCCGCTGGCCGTGACGACCACCTGCGTCCCCTCGAACTCGCGCAGGTCGACGCCGTCGCGCTGGTACTTCCTCGACCTCCTTGCGACCGATCGCGAAGATCCAGGCGCCGCGGATCTCACGCAGCGCCCGAACTCCAGCGCGGCCTCGATCGCGGTGTGCGAGAGATCGAGCGCGTGGTCATGCGTTCGTAGGCGTGCTTGGGGAGAGAGAAGCTGCCGAGCGTCGAGGGCAGTGCAGCGAGGGCAGGAGACATCGAACGGCTCCTTTCGGTTCTCGCCGCGTGATGCGGCGACCGAGGGCCGTAGAGCGAAGGACGTGCCAAGCGGATGAGCCGCCATCACCAGGCGCGCGCTCATCGCTTCACCTCGTAGCGTTGGAGCCAGTTCGTCAGGGTCTGGTAGCTCGGGAGGCCGACCAGGCCCGCTGCCTTCGTCTTGTTCCCGCCCGCTTCATCCAGCGCGCGCTCGAGGTAGTGGCGCGCGACTTCCGCCAGCAATTCCGGGAGGTTGAGATCCTCGCCCAGGGGGCGACCGAGGACGTCGGTGCGCTGTGTCGTGGGGACTGCAAGGAGAGCCTCGCGCAGGTCTTCGGTGGTGATCGTCTCGCCCTCGCTCCAGATGGCGGCGCTTTGAGCGTCAGCAGCAGCTCGCGCACGTTGCCCGGCCACGGATGCGTGAGCAGGAAGACTTTTGCGCCTGCAGAAAGTTTCTTGTCCCGGTATCCGGGCTCGCCAATGGCCTCTTGGTTCATTTGCTTCAGCAGCTCGTCGACGAGCAGGCCGACGTCTCCCGAGCGCTCTCGGAGGGGCGGCAACTTCAGGACGGCGACCGCGAGCCGGTAGAAGAGATCCTCACGGAAACGGCCGGCGGCGACTTCGTCGACGACGGAGCGGTTCGTTGCGGCCACGATCCGAACGTCGATCCGCTTCGGTTTCTTGGCGCCGACGCGCGTGACCTCGTTCTCCTGCGGAATCCGGAGGAGCTTCACCTGAACCGGCAAAGGGAGCTCGCCCAGCTCGTCGAGGAACAGCGTTCCCCGTCCGCCGCCTCGAAGTACCCCTCGCGAGCGTCTACGCCAGTCGCCGCTCCTTCTCGACGCCGAAGAGCTCGGACTCGACCAGGCTCGCGGGGATCGCTCCGCAGTTCACAGGATGAAGGGCTTGCCTCGCGGCTTGCCTGGTGGATCGCCTTGGCGAGCAGCTCCTTGCCAGTACCGGACTCGCCCTCGATCAGCACCGGGACGTTGCGCAGCGCCACGCGGCGCGCGCAGTTGGATGAGCCGCGCCATCACGCGGCTCCGGTGGATGATGGTCTTGAACTCCGGGGCGGGCGGCGAGTCCTGCCGTGCTCTGCGCGCGCGGAGGGCGTTCGTCCGGCTCGCGCAGAAGATCGGGTGAAACTCCGCCGCGATGTCGAACGGCACCTCGGCGGTTTCACACCCTGCTCGCGCGACGACTCGATGAGCTGCGCCGGGAAGATCGTCTTGCCGAGCAGCATCCACACGGCCGCCATCGGCGGCGAGCCGGGACCGAGGTGGAACGTGAGCGTCGCGTCCCTGTGCTGCGCCAGCGCCTCCTCTTGGCAGGCTCGGCGCGCAGCCTCGTAGATGCCGCCGAAGTCGGTCGGCCCGCGCAGCGGTCTCCCGCCGTTCGACGATCTCTGCCGGGGTGCGTTCGCGCAGCCAAGCGATGTAGCCGGGCAGGAGCTTTGATGGTCGGCTTTGTCGAAGAACTCAAGCAGGACCACACGGTCGAACGAGCGGACCGCGAGAGCCTGCGCAATAGGTCCAAGGTCGCCTGAACCTGCCTTCTCGGGTCCCCTCAGGTCGGAGACGCCGACCCACGCGATGAGGACAGCCCGCACGGTACGACGGTACAAGAAAGCTTCGGTCGCCACAACGAACCTGGGGGACGTCGTCGCGAGCGGCGGACGCTGGTCTGTGGTCGGGGAAGGCCGCCACCGCGACGCGCGGGCGAGCCTTACCCTCGCGGGACGGTGCGAATCAGGGGGAGCGTCCCAGCTCGCCGCCCGCAACCCGCCGGATTCGCAAGCGTTCGCGTTTCCGGGACGGTGCGAGCGGAGCGAACCCGTCCCGCCGAGAGCCCCGCGAACGGGTTAGCAAGCGGCGCCGAATGCGGAGCTTCGATGAAGCCCCGGTTCTGCCGGGGCTTTTTCGTTGCGGGAGTCGATCAGTTTAGAACCCGTTGACTGGTCGCGGGGTGCCGAGTGACGGTGGTCGTGATGAAGCCACGTCGCGATCATTCACCGCACAGCTACCTTTGGGACGGCACCCAAGAGGGTTGGAGGTTGGTAGCCGCAGCCAGCGTCGAGCTGCACATCCGACTTGGCAGACCGCTCGCTGAGAAAGGCAATCGGGGAGTTCCGATACAACGGACTCTCCGCACTAGAAACCTAAGCCGCGCGCTGAGCAGTTGACGATTCTGCTGTCGTCATTCAATGCAATGACCGCTCTGGAAACATGCCCGGGCTGTGGGCTCCAACTCCCGCGAGTGGAGGGTCCGAGCGATCCCTATGGGGGTGCGTCGCCTTCGTGCTGGGCGGTGTTTGGGGAAATTCTCGCGGTCGAGTACCAAACGCCCGCCTCTGGTGGGCACGAGCGGTCAATGGTCGACGCTTACATGGCACAACACCCGGGCTACGCGACGCCGGCAGGACGCCGCTCCGTACTTACTCATCTCATCGGCCTTCATCTGTCTTTCGAGATGAACGTGCCCTTGTCGGAGATCGTTCCTCTGCTGGGCCGGGTGTTCCCATCGAAGGACGACGTCGAACCGCTTCTCCCGGTTCCGTCGCTGGGAGCGGTCACCGTCGATACGGTACGAACCGCTCAAGCGACTGAGCGTTCTCGTGCTGTTGCCGATTGGGCGCGAGCTGTATGGGCTGCCTGGTCGCAACACCACCACCGGGTTCAGGCGCTGGCAAACCGCGTACTGCCCCGCTCAACCCAGAGTGCCCGTTGATAGGTGTGCATTGTCTGCGCTGGTCCCCAATTGGAAATTGTGGCACCCGCGTACACCGGCCGCAGGCCGCTTCAAGGCGATGGGTAGTTGCGTGCCGGGTAGCAGAGGCCGTCGTTGTTGAGGTGGCCGAACGTGGCAAGGTTGTAGGTCGTGTAGTCGTACAGGTCTTTGAGCCCCGTTGAGCCGCCCGTGGGGTTCACGGGAACGCTCTTGGGGTCGTAACCGAGTGTGCCGGTGGTCGGCTCTCCGGCGGCCTGCTCGCCGCAGAACCGCATCGCCATCGGCATCGCCTGCGCGTCTTTGAACGACTGAAAGTCGACGCCGACGAGGTCGGCCTCGGTGACCTCTACCATCGCCGGAGCCGGCGCCGTTGCGACCGACTTGCGCGCCGCGATGGCGTCCCACCGCAGGGGGGCGTCCTCCTCGAGCGCTTCCCAGAAGGGGTGATCGAGGTGGAACGTCACCTGGGCGATCGTCTCGTCGTTCGCCTGCGTCTGAACGCCTCGGCTGTCGGCGGGCATCAGGTCTGGGTTGACGCAGTTCTGGTAGGTGACGGGCGCCTTCCACCCGATCTTGAAGTTCACCTTCTTCGGCACCCGGCCCCAGTCGTAGCTCGCGACGGTGCTGCGGCATGCGGGCGTGCCCTGGTCACCCTTCCACGTCGCGACGCCCTGATAGAGAACCGTGAACCCCTGCTCCGCCATCGTCTGGTAGAGCGCTCGAGCGTCGGCATCGAGGTTCACGTTGACCACGCCCGACTGCGCGGCGACGAGATCGAAGCCGAAGGCGTACCGGGTCGTCGCCGAGAAGGCGGTGCCGTCTTGCTTCTGGGTGATGCGCCCGAGTCGCCACGACTTCCCGTTCATCTCTTTCGAGTCGAGCGGCCCCGCCTTCGCGAGATCGACCGCGAACGGGCCGTCGAGCTGCGCCACGACGGGCCCCGTCTGCGACGGGTCGGTCGGGCTCATGTCGGGGTTCTCCGAGATGACGACCTTGCCGGCGGTGACCAGCACGTGCGTGTAGTCGATCTGCCAGCCGTCTTTGAAGACGACCTCCTGGCCAGCACCAGGAGGGAAGGGATTACCGTCGGTCGCTGACCCTTCGCCGGTGACGGTGATCAAAAACCCGTTGTTGACCTTCGTGGTGCCGGGGTCGCGGTACGGGCAGAAGGTGGTTCCCACGGGGCATTTCGTGCCCGCGTCGCTCGCCGACGGGCTGCCGCACGCGGTGAGCGTCAGTGCCGCGATCAGAAGAAAGCGTCTCATGTTCATCTCCAGGTGAAGGCATAAGGGCCCTTGGCCGCCCTGATGCCGTTGTACAAAGCGATGTCGGGCTGGCCCGCCGACGCCGAGTCGTCGATGAACTCGAAGCGCGCGGGCGCGCTGCTCGAGGGGGTGAGCTCGCTGAACTCGACCGCGCTGAACCACAGGCGAGGGTCGATGGTGAGGCGCAACGTGCCGCCCTCGCCCAAAGTCAGGTCGGTGGGAATCGGCGTGACGATCCGCTCCTTGCAGATGGGACGGCTGCCAGGAAGCGCCGGGTCTCGAGGTGGCTGCTTGCGGTTCGAGCCGATGGTGAACACTGCCGAGAAGGGCCACCCGGCGTCGCCCTTCGACGCCGTGCCTTCGGCCTCGAGCACCACCCGCTCAGAGCGGGTGTCGTTGACGTCGCCGTCGGTCAGCCACAGCTCTGCCGCCCGGGTGGGCGCGTCAGTACCATTCCCGGTGACGGGGAACGGCTGCGCGCTGCCGTCGAGCGCATCGACCGTCAGGCTGCCGCGCACTTCACCCGTGTAGATGCCGGGCAGAATGCACGACGTCTCGAGGGCGTAGTTCGACGGGTTGGTCTGGTTGAGATACACCGCCCCGACGAAGAGGCGCGCTCTCGACAGCACGACGTCGTAGCCCTTCGGCGTGGTGAACGACGCCGCCTCGGGAGTTCCAACCGCCTCGGCTTCGAACGTGACCAGCTGGCCGCCGGTGGTCTGGAGGCAGCCCGCGAGCAGCAACGAGAATGCCGCGCGCTTCATGATTGACCTCCGAGATTCACCGCGAGGCTGAACAGCAACTGCCGGGGTGGCCCCGCACTGAAGTGGCGCTGAGGCACCAGCGTCGGAAACGCGCCGCTGGTGTGGAAGTCGGAGGCGTAGTTGTACTCACCGAGCCGGTACCGGGTGTTCAGCAAGTTCGTGCAGGACACGCCGAGGGTCAGCCAGCGCCACGTCAGCTCGACGTTGGCGTCGAGCACCGAGATGACGTCGCTGCGCTGGCCGTAGGGCAGCGCGCGCCGGCCGACGAAGGTGTAGCCAACGCCGAGCTGTGCCCGCAGGTCGTGGGCGAACAGCCTCCAGGGCAGCGCGTGGAACACCGCACCGTCGGCACGCAGGACCAGGTCAGGCACATACGGGACGACGAACCCGGTGTCCTCGAACGCGGAGTGCACGTAGGTGCCGTTGAGCGAGAGGTCGAAGAAGCCCCCGCGGGCGCGGGCGGCGACGAGGCCACCGAGCCGTCGGGTGGCTCCGCCGATGATGTTGCGACCGGCCTGCTCGGAAAAGACGAGGTCCTTGTCGACGCGCGTGCCGAAGACGACGGCGCGGGCGGAAGCATCGAGCGACTGCCAGCGGTGCGCCCACTGAGCGCCGCCCTCCCACGCGAAGATGCTCGCGAAGGGTGTCTCGATGTTCTGCGAGACGTACTGCGGGTCGATCGAGCGCACCCCCTGACCGGCAGCGCCCGATAGCGTTACTCCGGCGAAGGGGCCGAGCAGCAGCGTGCCGCGCGGCATGATGGAGCTGCCGAGCGCTGAGACGCGCTCGTCAGGCTCGCGGTACTTTCCGAGATCCATCTGGCTGATGCAGCTCTGATCGCCAGGCGGGTTCTGCGAGCTCGGGCGTCGAACGTCTTGCACCGCGCAGTTGTCGTGCACGTTGAAGGTGAAGAGATCTGCGCGGACGCCGCCGCGCAGCGTCAGCCAGTCGAACGGGTGAATGTCTGCGTTCGCGTAGAGGCCGACGTCGGTCAACTTCGAGTCGAGATCGACGTCGCGCCGGTAGGGAGTGTTCGTGCCGGCGATGAGTCGCTGCTGAGTTCCCTCGGCGAGATCGAAGCGACCGAAGTAGCCGAGCGTCAGCTCATGGTTGTGGTCGAGGACGCGAGCGCGGTAGCGGCCGAAGCCCTTCGCTCCGACGGTGATCGCCAACGAGTTGCGGTCGAGCGCGTCGCCGCGCTGGTCATGCGGGTTCTGGAGCTGCCCCTGCACATCGAGCAGGAACCCGGTGAAGTTGTCGGTGAGCCGCGCGTTGCGCACGGTGAGGAAGACCTGGTGCTGCTGCACGAACGGCCCGCCGTGGTGGTGAATGGCGCCGTAAATCGAGGCGCGGAGCGTGTCGCCTCCGAGGCGGTTGTCGTAGGTGTCATAGAAGCCGACGCGGCCCGCTTCGACGTCGTCAGCACGGAGAACTCCTGCCGAGTGGTACTTGGCGGCGTACCCGTTCACCCCGATGTACGCCGTGGCCGATTGCGAGAGCGGCAGCTCGTACTGCCCCATGAGCGCCGCGTACTGGGCGTCGCGGTTCTGCCCGAAGCCGCCCGTTCGGTAGAGCTGGACACCCGCGAAGCTGCGACTCGATTCGCCGGGAGGGCCCCACAACAGCACCAGGCGTTGGGTGTCGAAGGTGCCCGCGGCAGCCTTCGCGGTCAGCCCCTTCTGCTGAAGGCCCAGCTCGAAGTCGGCGCTCCCGGCGACCGCGTAGTTGCCCTGAGCGGGGTCGAACGGCCCCTCGACGACGCGCAGGTTCTCGATCAGCTCGGGGATGATGAAGTGGAGATCGGCATAGCCGTTGCCGTGGAGGTTGCCCGACTCGTTGATCGGCATACCCTCTGCGGTCAGCTCGATGTCCTGCCCCTCGCGGGCATCGAACCCGCGGAGAAAGATCTGATCGGGGTGACCCTCTCCGCCCTCGTTGGTGATGAGAATGCCAGGCGCCAGCTTGAGGAACTCGGTCGAGGTCTTGCGCGGCACGATGCGCAGGTCGCCCACCTCGATGTGAAAGTCCGAGGGGGCGGTGCTCTTCGGCTCTGCACGGCCCAGCACGCGCGTCGTGTATTCAGGAGGCTGTCGCTCTGGCGCTGGGGCCTGGCCGGCATCGGGCGCCTCGAGCAGCTCGCCACCGTCGGGCTGGGCGGCGAGCCCAGCATCAGGGGTAGGTGGCGGCGCCGCGACGTTGAACGTCAGCTGGGTTCGGCTGGCGACGGTCTTGCCCTGGTGCAGCGCCGGCTTGAAGCGCCACTGCTTCAGGGCAGTCACCGCCGCCTGGTCCCACGCCTCGCCCGCCGACTCGATGACGACGACGTCGTGCACCACGCCGTCGTCGGTGATGGTGAGCTCCAAGACGACGTGCTCGTGAAGCGCAGGCGGTGCCCCGACCGGAGGCACCGCAGCGACCTTGGAGATGACTTCAGGTGGAACAACCTCATCGCCGACGGCGACGGCGCTGACGAGCAGCGCCGCCGAGATCGGCAGGCAAGAGCGAGACATGTGAAACCGCCTGGTGGGGTGGGACGACGAATGGCGCGAATGGGACGCGGCCGAGTCGTCAGGCCAGCATCACGTCAGCACCGCCTCGGGTCTCGACTCAGACCGGAGGAGAGGACTTTGGGGCCACGCTCAATGGGTCGAGCGAGGCGATCTGCGGCGCTGCCTCAACGCCGGCTGGCGCGGAGACAGCGGAGAACTGAATGACTGCGCAGAGGGGGCCCTGAGCCTGGCCGAGGCTCCGAGCGAGGGCAGCGGCCCCGCACTCGGTCTCCCTCTGCTCGACGGCGTGGCCGTGAGCGATGCCCGCTCCGCGGTGATGGGCCTGCGAGCACGGCTTCTCGGCGTCGACGATCGCGCCGAATTCGCCGATGGTGTGCTGCGTCAGCAGCAGGTGTGCCGCCGCTGACGCCTGAGCGCACAACAGCAGAAGAGCGATGCTTCGCCGGGTCATCGACGTCGCGCCGTGTACGCCTTTTGCAAACTGGCTGCAACCCGTGGTCGCCGCCGGGGCGGCTCACCGGGCTCGCATGGGGCTCGGGCCGCACGCCCCCGCCCACGCGTCAGCCGGGCTTCTTCCGGTCGCGGAAGGCCTTGCGCAGCGCGTCGCGCACCTCGGGCGGCGGCGGCGCGGTCGGTAGCTGGCCAGCCAGCTTCACCGTGGCCCGCATCTGCCGAAGGTAGCGCCTGCAATTCCCACACATGCTCATGTGCATCCAGAACTTCACCCGCTGGCCGAAGGGGAGCTTCCCCTCGAGGTAGTCCGTCACCAGCGCGGTGATTTCCTTGCACGTGAGCATCAGTCGGTCTTCCCGGCGCCGAGGTGCCGTTCGAGCTCCAGGCGCACCTTCGTTCTCGCGCGGTGAAGGAGCGCCCCCCCCCGGGGGGGGGGGGGTGGGGGGCCGGGGGGGGGGGGGGCGCCCGGGGGGGGGCCTTGGGGGGGGGGGGGGGGGGGGGGCGGGGGGCGGCCCCCGGGGGGGGCCCGGGGGGGGGGGCCGGGGGGCCGGGGGGGGGCCGCGCGGGGGGGGGCGCGGGGGGCCGGGGGGGGGGGGGGGGGCGGGGGGCGGGCGGGCCCCGGCCACGCCGCTGCCCCCCCCCGCCGCCCCCCCCCCCGCCGGGGGGGGCCCGCGCCGGCGGGCGCGGGGGGGCGGGGGGCGGGGGCGTTTCCTTCCCCCCCCCCCCCGCCCGCGCGGGCGGGGGGGGCGGGGGCGCCCCCCGGGCCCCGGTCCTAGCGGCCCCGGTGCTCGACGCGGGCGAAGATCAGAGGGTCTCGCGCCATGCGACCATCGTCTTGGGTCGCTCGATTCCGTTACACGCCGTTTGAACGAAAGGTCGAACACGGAGCGTGAACTGCCGCGCCGGAGAAAGGGCTGCGCGTCGATTGGTGTAACGTTCGGCGGCGATCTGGGACTGCGCTTCGACCGCGCTCTCGCGGCCAGCAATCGAACGGCCCCGGTGGGCCCAGATCAAGGAGAAGTCACATGGCGAAGATGTGTCCGATGAAGGGCTGCGCGGCGAAGCAGGGAATGTGCAACCACGACAAGATGATGGTGCTGATGGCGTTGATGGTGGGCGGCAGGGGCCATCGCCCACTGGGGCCTCCACCTCGTCTGACGAACGGTCGATTGGGCGGCTTTTCTCCATACCGTGCGGTGGTGCTGGAGGCGCTCACCGCGCACTTCAAGAGTGGGAGCGGGCAATGAACGCATTCGTGACCCGACTGCTGCGCCCCGCGCTCTACGCTGTCGCGGGCGCGATCATCGCTGTCGTGCTCGGTCGAATCGTGGTCGCGCTGACCGGAGTCAGCTGCTACTGCTGGCTGGGCAACCCCGTGGTCGGTTTGCGCAGTGGCGCGGTCGGAGGGGCGTTCTTCGCCTTCATCTACAACCCCAACCTCTTCTCACGCGATGAAAGTCTGGCGGTCAGCACGCAACCGCGGCGGGCGCGAGGCGCTCGGCACCTGCATAGGGGTGACCGTTCTCGACCAGGTACTTCAACGAAGCCATCGACTGGGCCCCAAGCCGCGCCGCCATCAGCCTGACGAGGGGCTCGAGCGCCAGGCCGAACACGCCACCCTTGAGAACCACCTCGGCTGAAGAGGTCACCAGCGTCTGCTCGCCGTGCGCCTCGAGGCTCCACGTGTTCGTGGCTGCCTTCATCATCGGCGCGCCCTCGCCGCGGTAGGTAAACGAGCGGCCCTCAGCCCACGCAACGATGGTCTCGCGGATTGTTGCCTGTTTGAGCTCGCACACACGCAGTGCCCCGACTCCCCGGCTCTGGCCAGGGCAGTGGGAGCTGCGAATCGAGGGCACCCACAGTTGAATCGCCTCCAGCTTCGACAGTACCGCCCAGACCTTCTCGACCGGCGCGTCGATGCAGACAGCCCCCTGGAGCTTCAGCATGGTGAACTCCTCCCTCCCGCCACGGTAGCTCACGTTCGATGGCCCGTCAGGGCTCGTCACCGAAAATGACGCGCAGTCGCTCAGCGAGCCCCTCGTCGTAGGCCAGGTCAGACGCGACGCGCGAGCCGACTTGGAGAGGAGGACGGAGGCTGCCCGCCATGCGGCGCTGGATCGGGCAGAGGGCCGACCGCGACTGACCCGCAACATGATGCGAGAGCTCGACGCCTTCCTGCGCGCAGATTCTCAGTCGGCCCGCTGATCGAGTCGGCGCTGCAGCGCACCTCGCACCGCGGTCGAGGGTGCGGAATGCAGCGCCGACTCCCGATAGCGCAGGGCGATCTCGACGTTGCCGCATCGCCGGTGAAGGTCAGCAAGCACTGCCGCCCACATGAACGAGCCCGCGAGCCACGACGGCGGTTCGAGCCCCTCGAGCAACGCGAGCCCTTCGGCGGGGCCGCGCCACTCTGCGATCGCAACGGCACGGTTCAGGGTGTGCAACGCGGACGGTGCGAGACGTTCGAGCAGCGCGTAGCACTCGACGACTCGTTCCCAACGCGTCTGCTCGAAAGACGGCGCCAGGCAGTGCTCGGCGGCGATGCCTGCCTCGGCGTGATACCGGGAGAACACCTCGCCCTGTGCCGACCTGGCGAGCCACGACATGCCCAATTGAATCTCTCGCTGATCCCACTGCGAGCGATCTTGCTCTTGCAGCAGCAGCAGACCGCCAGCGCCGTCGAGGCGAGCGGCGATTCTCGCGGCGTGCAGGTGCATCAGCGCGAGCAGCGCAAACGTCTCAGGCGTCGCTCCGAGCGGGTGCCCGGCGAGAATCTCGGCCAGGCGCTTCGCCTCGTCGCACAGCTCGCGACGAATCGCCTCGTGAGCGTGGGAAGAGAGGTAACCCTCGGTGAAGAGCAGGTAGAGAATTGACTGCACGGCCGGCAGGCGACCAGCCAGCTGTTCGGACGACAGCTCATCAGCATCGAACGGCAGCTCGCAGAGACGCGTGCGCGCGCGCGCGAGGCGCTTGTACACGTTCGCCTCGGTGGTGAAGAGGCGCTCGGCGATCTCCCGAACATCGAAGCCACAGAGCGTCTTCAGCGCGAGCACGAGCTGCGACTGGGGAGGGATCGCGTCGTCGCAGCAGGCGAACAGCATGCGGAGCAGCTCGTCGCGAACGTCGCCATCGAGGCCAGCGCGGGGACCGGGCACGGTGGCGTTCGCGTCCCCGAGGTCATGCAGGGCGATCAAACGTTCGTGGCGCGCGCGCCGCCGCAGCTCGCCAACGAGGTGGTTCTTCGCGACGCTGAAGAGCCAGGCCGAGGGGTTCTCGGGAAGCGTGGCCTTCGGCCAGGTCTCGACAGCGGCCATGAGCGCCGATTGAACTGCATCCTCGATGAGCTCGACGTGCCGCACTCCGACGCGGCACGCGAGCATCGCCACGAGGCGGCCGTACTCGTGACGAAAGAAGTGTGCTCCGAGGCGTTCGATCATGCGGGTGCGAAGATCTCGATGACCTCGACGCCCGACCCGGGCCGGACGAGGCCGGGGCACGCTTGCGCCACCCTGATCGCCTCTTCGATGTCCGTGGCGGAGACGATCATGTAGCCCCCGACCAGCTCCTTGACATCGACGAGCGGCCCATCGGGCACCGGGCTCGAGGTGACGAGCCTACCCGCGCCGAGCCGTCCGCCCATGTCGGTCAGGTTCTTCTGGAACTGCTCACGCCACTCGTTGAACTTCGCGTACATCGCCTGCAGCTGCGCGGGTGAGGGCCTGGCGCTGTCGGGGGCGGCCCCCGGAAGTGAACGCTGCAAACAAAGGTACTTGGGCATGGTCTTCTTCCTTCTTCGTGGGAGTCGGCCCTGTTGCCGACAGCCGATGTCGCCTGAGGCCCCGAGGTTTGGACACCTGCGCGCATTTCCATAACTGATTTCGGGAGCGGTCGGGGCGCTCTGCCGTCTCGGGTTGACATGAGCCGGGGCCAACATATAGCTACATGGCTATGCTTCAGCAGGCCGCGCTCGACCTCACGTTTCGCGCGCTGGGAGATCAGACCCGGCGCGCCATGATTCACGCGCTCGCGGGTGGCCGGGCGCGCACCGCGAGCGAGCTCGGCGCGCAGTTCCGCTCGGCGCAGCCGACGATCTCGAAGCACCTGAAGGTGTTGGAGCAGGCGCGGCTGGTCGAGCGCCGGGTCGATGGTCGGGTACACCGCTTTCGCCTTCGGCGCAGGTCGCTGCAGCTGGCCGGGAGCTGGATCACGCGGCACCAGGCGTTCTGGACCGGGGCCCTCGACCAACTGGAGCAGGTGCTGGCCGAGGACGACCGATGAGCCTGCCCAGCGCGGGAGCCCAGGTGCGCCGCGTGATCAACGCCCCGGTCGAGAGGGTCTTCGCTGCGTTTGGCGATGCGAAGGTGGTCGCGCAGTGGTTGCGGCCGGCGCCCGACGTGAAGCTGACGGTGCTCGCGCTCGACTTCAGGCCGGGCGGCGCGTACCGCTTCGCGTACGAGACGCCAGACGGCCAGCGCATGTCGGTCGGTGGCGTGTACCTGGAGATCGAGCCGCCTTCGCGGATCGTGTTCTCGTGGCTGATCGAAGAACCCGACCCGCACGCAGGCATCGACTCTGAAGTAACCGTCACGTTGAGCCAGCGGGGTGAGAGAACCGAGCTGTTCATCCACCATGCGAAGTTCGGCCGGGCAGACGCCGATTCGCGGCACGAACAAGGGTGGCATGGCGCGCTGACGCTGCTCGAACCGCTGCTCGTTCACGGCGGAGCCACTGCCGTTCAACCCACGAGGAACAAGGCATGACCAAACGAATCGGAATCGGGGCCCTCGCGTATCTCGTGCCGACGTTCGCCCTCGGGTTCGTCTGGCACCTGGTTGCGTTCAAGCGCTACTACGACGACCTTGCGATGTATCGCCACGACGTGATCATTCCGTTCGGGCTGCTGTCGATGGGCATTCAGGCGGTGCTCTTCGCGTGGGTCTGCGAGGTCGCGTTCGCCAGGCGGGCGCCCAACGCGAGAGGCATGCTCTCGTTCGCGTTGTTCGGCGCGGTGCTCTCGTGGAGATTCACCACCATCGCGGTCGCGGCAAAGAACGTGATGACCTCGGTGCCTGACTACCTGCTGATCGAGAGTGCATTCACAGCGGTGCAGTGGGCCCTTGTCGGTCCGCTGATGACGCTGGTGCACTCGAAGGGCAATGCGAGTGCTCGAGTGCTCGAGACGCGATGAGACCCTCGCTGAGCGGCGTCAATCGGTCAGCACCGTCGTGCCGCGCGGTTCGTGAAGCGTGCTTGACTCGGCCTCATGGGCTTCAAGTCGAGGCTGTTTCGCTACCCCGGCCCCGGTGGGTGGACATTCGCCCCCATCCCGAAGAAGTACGCACCGCCCGCGACTCACGCGTGGGGCCGCACACCGGTGGTTGCGTCGGTCGATGGTCACTCATGGGAAACGAGCGTCTGGCGCGACGAGAAGTTCGGAACCCTTCTCGCGGTTCCCAAGCACATCCGCGGAGGCAAGGGCGACGGCGATACCGTCGAGGTCGAAATCTCGCCACGGGCGCTGCCACCGAGGCGACGGCGGTCGTAGTGGCCGATGAGGGGAGCTTAGCGCTCGAGCCGACTTGGAGAGGAGGAGGCGTCTTCCATTCGACCGACTTGATGTTCACGTACCAGCGAGGGGCATTCGAGGGGTCACCCGCATAGCCGGCCACGACAGCCTGGGGCCGGTTGATGACGATCTCGGTCACGACGTCGACGGCCACGCTCGCCTCTTCTCACGCCTGCCTCCTCGCGATGGAGGTAGAACGGCGCGATGCTCCAGATTCACATCATCGCCCTGGCGGATTGCACGCCGATGGTGCCGGTCGGGTTCGCCGACATGCTGCGCAAGACGCTTGCGCTGGGAGACTTCATCCCCGGGTTCCCGGTGCGGCGAGACGTACGGGTCTCGCTGGTGTCTGGGGGGAAGACGCGCACCGTATCGGCCGCGGGCGGGCTGCAGCTGAAGTGCGAATTGACCCTCGCCGACGTCAAGCGGAGCGACCTGGTCATCGTGCCCGCGCTCGACCCCGACGTGCTCGAGCACCTCGAACGCAACCGCGCGGTGGTGCCGTGGCTCAAGAAGGCGTGGCTCGGCGGCGCCGACGTCGCGTCTGCGTGCACCGGGGCGTTTCTGCTCGCGGAGGCCGGCCTGCTCGACGAGAAGCGCGCCACGACGCACTGGGCGTTCGCCGAGCTGTTCAAGAAACGCTACCCGCGTGTGCACCTGCAGAACGAGGCCATCATCGTCGACCAGGGCCGCGTGCTCACCGCAGGCGGTGCCACGTCGTTTCTCACCCAGTCGCTCTACCTGGTGGAGCGAATCTTCGGCGCTGAAGCCGCCCGCGCCGCCTCGCAGCTGTTCCTGGTCGACGTCAACAAGGCGCCGCAGAGCGCGTACGCCGCGTTCGGAGGCCAGAAGGAGCACGGAGATGCACCGGTGCTCGAGGCGCAGCAGCTCATCGAGCACGAGCCTGCCGGTGCGCCGGGCGTAGAGCAGCTCGCCAGGGCGGTGGCGATGAGCACGCGTACCTTCGTGCGCCGCTTCAAGCAGGCGACCGGCAATGTGCCGCGCGACTACCTGCAGCGGGTGCGGGTCGAGGCGGCCAAGCGAGCGCTCGAGGCCACGGTGCGCGGTGTGGCCGAGATCGCCAACGACGTCGGCTACGAAGACCTCGCCACGTTCCGCAAGGTCTTCATTCGGTGGGCGGGGCTCACGCCTTCGGACTACCGGGCCCGCTACGGGCGGCGCGGCGCGCCGACGCTCCTCACATTCCGGGGAGCTGCTGGAGCTCGTGAACCTCGATCGTCGCGCCGGGGGCGTGGCGGTGAGGGTGAGCGTCGAGCAGCTCCATGAGGGTCTTCTCGTCTTTCGCTTGAAGAACCGAGTAGCCGCCGACCTTTGCATTGGCGCTGCCCACCGGCGCGAGAGGTGAGCCGCCGTCGACCACGGCGCTGGCTGCCGTCTTCATCCACTGCATCCACATCTGCATGCCGGCCTTCGCCTGCTCCGGGGTGGCCTTCGCCATCTGCTCCTTCGCGGGCACCGACGAGTGGTACAGCACGAGGTACTTCTTCATTGTGCGACTCCTTGGCTGAGAGACGAGCCAGGTTGTACGGCCCGCCCGCCGGGGCCGGAAGGTGGCAGACGCGACATCGTGCGCGGGGGTTCGTGCCACGCCCCGCCGCGGGGTGTTCGTGACGGTGGCGAGGGAACAAAGGCCTGGCGCCGCAGCGCGCGATTCGTGAAGCGTGCTTCACTCGGCCTCATCGGCTTCCAGTCGAGGCTGTTTCGGTACCCCGGCCCCGGTGGGTGGACGTTCGCCCCCATCCCGAAGAAGCACGCACCGCCCGCGACTCACGCGTGGGGCCGCACTCCGGTGGTCGCGTCGGAATGGTGACCGCGTGGGAGCGGCATTCGCGGGAGTCTGCGGGGTGACCATCAGTCGCGGAGACATCTTCTCGTTCACCGCCGTCAGTCGTCGTCTTCGGCGGATTCCGTAGTCGCGTCACCGGCGCCGGCCGCAGGCCCGGTGTTCGAGCCATCGCCGTACACCAGGCGGCCGCCAGCCGAGCCAGTCAGGTACCCGAGCCACAGCACCCCGAGGGTCGCTGCGACGGTGGCCGCCCCCGCGATGCGCGATCCGCGCTGGCTGCGCAGCAATGCCGCAGAGAGCGCGACCGCGAGCGTCACGGCAGCCCCCCACCCGAACCGCTCTGCGGCGTCCTCGTGGCGGTCGACGGCGGCCTCACCTTGGGTGGCCTCGACGCGCTCGGCGTCGGCATGGCCGGTGCGAAGCGCGACGAGCGAGCTCGCGACGAGCACCGCTTGCAGCCCGACCGCGACCCACCAGACTCGCCGGGGCAACCACCCCCTCCACCAGCTCGCCCAAAGCCCCAGTGTCAACGCGGGCATCAGCACCGCCAGGCCGATGGGGACGTGAACGAAGAACGGATGTTGCGGCATGGTGACCTCCGGGTGGGCTCGCGAATTGCTACTCACGAGGCGTGCAGGTGAGTGATGCGCCGTCTGCGCATCGCCCGCCACCGCACGAATGTGTGGTGAGCCTGAATTGGCGAGGTTGGGCAATGGAGGGTTTGACATCGGAGCGATGGACCGGCCCGGCGAGGCCGCTCTTCGCCGCAATTCTTGCGTCGGCCGCGACGTTGGCCGCGATCGACCTCGCCTTGGACCTGGGGGCGGGAACCACGGCCCGTCACGTCTGGCTCGAGGGCGGTCTGCTCGCGGCGGCGCTGGGGGCGTCGGCTTGGCTCACCGCGCAGCTCGTGGCGAGCGCGCGGGCGCGGCGCCGGCTGGAGCGCGACGCGTCGGGGCTGCGACGCTCGCTCGAGGCGGCGCGCGATGATGCAGAGCGTTGGAGGCGTGACGCCTCGAGGTGGACGGTGGGCCTGGGCGAGGCGATCGACCAGCAGCTGACCCGCTGGGGCCTTACTCCGGCCGAGAAAGAGGTCGCGCTGCTGCTGCTCAAAGGGCTCAGCCACCGAGAGATAGCTCAGCTGCGCAACGTCGGGGAGTCGAGCGTTCGCCAGCAAGCCCGCGCGGCCTACCGCAAGGCCGGGCTTCAGGGCCGCAGCGAGTTGTCGGCCTTCTTTCTCGAAGATCTGCTGGCACCACGAACACAGCCGCCGAGCCCGGCCGAGGAGACCTCCCATGAGTGACGGAGTCGAGGCACCCGCAGGCCTGAGCTCGGCCGAAGCGAAGGAGCGGCTGGCACGAGAGGGTCCGAACGAGCTGACGGCCGCTCGCAAGCGAACGTTCTTCGCGACGCTCTTTCACATCGTGCGTGAGCCGATGGTGCTGCTGCTGCTGGCGTGCAGCGCGCTGTACTTCTCGTTCGGAGATCTCCGCGAGGCGGTGCTCCTGGCGGCCTCGATCGGGCTGGTGATCGGCATCACGCTGGTGCAGGAGCGCAAGACCGAGCGGGCGCTCGAGGCGCTCAAGAGCCTGTCGAGTCCGCGCGCCAGCGTCATTCGCGACGGCAAGGCGTCGCGCATCTCCGCAGGGGAAGTGGTACGCGGCGACGTGCTGCTGCTCGAAGAGGGAGACCGCGTTCCCGCAGACGCGGTGGTGCTCTCGGCCTCGGGGCTTCGAGTCGACGAGTCGCTATTGACGGGCGAGTCGGTGGCGGTGACCAAGCAGGCGGCGCCCAGCGCCCTGCCGATGCAGTCGCCGGGCGTCGAGCAGTCGCCCTTCGTCTATGCGAGCACGCTGGTCGTCGGCGGCCGTGCGACCGGCCAGGTGCAGGCGACCGGCTCCTCGACGGAGGTGGGGAAGATCGGCCGCGCGCTCGAGACGCTCAGCGCCGGGCAGAGCCCCCTGAATCGACAGATCACGGTGCTGGTGCGCACACTGGGGAGCGCTGCGGCGGTGGTCTGCGTGGCGGTGTTCCTCATCTACGGCTTCGGGCAACACGCGTGGCGACAGGGGTTGCTGGCGGGCCTCACCCTCGCGATGTCGCTGCTGCCCGAGGAGTTCCCGGTGGTGATGACCCTATTCCTGGTGCTGGGGGCCTACCGCATGTCGAAGCGGCAGGTGCTGGCCCGGCGACTCGCGGCGCTCGAGACCCTGGGCTCGGCGACGGTGCTGTGCACCGACAAGACCGGCACGCTCACCGAGAACAAGCTGCGGGTGGTGAAGCTGATCGCAGGTCCTGATGGCGAGGCACGAGCCTCGGGAGCGCTGAGCTCCGCGGCCGAGCGACGGCTCGCGGCGACCGCGGCCCTGGCGTGCCCGCCCCAGAGCTTCGATGCGGTCGACCAGGCCGCGGTGGCGTTCGGCCTCGAGTCGCTCGGCGACCCGGGGTGGCCTGCGCGTGGGGAGGTGCTCCACGAGTACCCGCTCTCGCCAGGGGCGCCGGTGCTCACGGAGGCGCGGGCGGTCGGTGACCAGATTCTGCTGGCCATGAAGGGAAGCCCGGAAGCGGTCGCCGCGAGGTGCGGGCGCAGCGCCGCCGAGCTGGCGAAGATTCACGCCCGGGTCGAGGCGATGGCGGCCGAAGGGCTGAAGATGATCGCCGTGGCGCGGGCGTTCGTGCCACAGCTCCCGGAGCGATTGGAAGAGGTGACCTTCGAGCTCCTGGGGCTGCTGGGCCTCGAAGACCCGCTGCGGGCCGGGGTGGCCGAGGCGGTGAGCGAGTGCCGGGCGGCGGGCATTCGGGTGTTGATGATCACGGGTGACCACCCCCGAACCGCACTGGCGATCGCACGGCAGGCCGGCCTCGACGCCGAAGACTGCCTCTCCGGCGCCGAGCTCGACGGGCTGCCGGACGAGGCCCTCGCGGAGCGGTTGAAGACGGTGAGCGTATTCGCCCGAGTGAGCCCCCTGAACAAGCTGCGCCTGGTGAAGAGCCTGCGAGCGGCGGGAGACGTCGTGGCGATGACGGGCGACGGTGTGAACGACGCCCCTGCGCTGCGGGCGGCGCACATCGGGGTGGCGATGGGCGGCCGGGGAACCGACGTCGCCCGCGAAGCGGCCGACCTGGTGGTGCTCGACGACGACTTCGTCTCGATCGTCGGTGCAGTGCGCTCGGGTCGGCGCATCTACGACAACCTGCAGAAGTCGCTCGGCTACGTGCTGGCAGTGCACGTGCCGATCGCCGGCATGGGCCTCATACCCCTGCTCTTCGGCTGGCCGCTGCTCTTCACGCCCGTGCACATCGTGTTCCTCGAGCTGATCATCGACCCGACCTGCTCGATCGCGTTCGAGATGGAACCCGAAGAGTCGAACGTCATGAAACGGCCCCCCCGCGCGAAAGACGCGCGGCTGCTCGGGCTGAAGCAGATCGGCTGGAGTGTGGCCGAGGGCGCGGTGGTGCTCGCTGCGATGGTGGTGACGTTCTGGGTCGGCCTGCACCGGCACGCCGGCCCGGCCGACGCGCGCGCGATCAGCTTCGCGACGCTGATTCTTGGCAACGTGAGCTTGATTCTGATGAACCGCTCGCGGTCGCGCGGCCTGTGGCAGACCCTGCGGGCACGCAACCCTGCGTGGTGGGCGATTCTGGTCGGTGCGCTGATTGTGCTCGCCCTGACGCTGTACGTGCCCCCGCTGCGCGACCTGTTCCAGTTCTCGCTGCTCCACTCGAGCGATCTCGCCCTGTGCCTCGGGGCCTGGGCGGGCCTCTTCACCGTGCTGGCGGTGCTCAGAGGGCTGAGCCGCGACCGCGGGCGGCGCGAGGTGCGGCCCGGGCGGCGCCAGCCAGACCTTCGGATTCAGACGTGAGCAGCTCTGGACGGTCACCCGGCCCGGACCTTCGACTGGAGCCACCGCGCGCGCTCGCCGGGGCCATCGGTTCGTGGAAGGGCAAAGTCCCAGACCGGTGCCATTTCTGGCCAATTCAGGCGGGCGAGCTCAAGGAGCTCCTCCTTCGGTATCAGGTCCCAATTCATCGCGAATTCGAATGCCACGGTGAGAAGCCGCCTGGCCTCGGTGCTGAGCGAGTGGGACGCAAGTGCCAGAGCCCGTCGTAGTAGGGCCGGACTTCTCTTGTTCTGCGCGGTCACCACCATCGATCGGATTCGATCTTCGAGTCGTCGCTCGTCCGACGCTCCCAGCAGCGCTTGCAGCAGGCTCTGCGCGCGCCGCACGGTGACGGGGTCATCGCTCGAGACCAGCGCGGTGAGATGCGCTCGTAGGCTCGGCGCATCGACCGCGCGCGCCACCTTCGAAATGTTTCGAAAGGGCACCCGAAGCTCTCGCCCAACGGCCCGCAGCACGATCTGCTGGAGCCGGTACGTCTGCACCGCGGTACGTGGGGGCCGGGCCACGAACCGGAGCGCACGATCCAACGTGTACCCACTGCGGAAGAACCGCGGAGACGCCTCGACGAAATCGAGAATGAGGTTGAGTGCGCGCGCTTCGCCGCGACGACAGGCTTCCAGGCTCTCGAAGAACTCTGGTGGCCAGACTGCTGCGCAGGCGAGGTGAAAGCGCCTGGCAGCCTCTTCGTGCCCCGGCTTGCCACGCGCCACGCAGGCACGGCGGGCGGCCTCGACTTCCTGACCGAGCTTGCTCCAGTTCCAACTCATTTCAGCTCTCGTCAGAGTCGTATGACTGACCGCAAGCTGACACCACTGACGAGCCCGCCCATCTTATCTAGAGCTCGAAGCAGCTCGCTTCGATGCCGGAGCCCAGCTGCGACCACCGCGCGGGTCTCTCCCTCACGGGGTGGCACATGACCTGTCGAGCGGCGGTGGCGGCGTGCACCGCTCGCACCGAGGGCACGCCGAGCCGCGCGAGGCACCGCTGCCCCGCCCAGTGACGCGCGCCCGCCGCGGTGTGCGCGGCCAGCACGGCGACCGATGGCCGCAGCCCGGCGATCGCGTCTCGAATGCGCGGGTTGAACACCTCGCCACACGCGAGCGGCGCCACCCTTCTGCCCGCGACCGACAGCACGCGCGGCTCGGCGGCGTCGGCATCGCTGACGCTCAGTGCGTCGTGGCTCGTCACCGAGCGCTGGCGCCATATCGACGCCTTCTTCATGCCCGGCGACCAACCCACCAGGAAGTACGGCAGCGGCGCCTTCTGGCGCCCCTTCACCGCCGCATCGATGCCGACGACCACCGCGAGCTTCGCGCGCCGGGCCTGGTCGATGAGCGGTCGCACGAGCGCGCCGACGTCATCGCCGTCACGCGCGAGCAGGTAACCGGCGGGCAGCACGACGAGGTCGGTGCGCCCCGAGTGACTGCGAATCAGCTCGCACGCGCGCGCGACGCGTTCGGCATTGTGCTCGAGGCTCGCGCGGCCCTCGGGCGACACGACGGTCGTCGAGATGCGGAGCCTCTTGGGTGCTGCAGGTGCTGCTGGCATGGGCCACCTCCCCTTTGAATCGTGGCGAAGCACAGCGTAGCGATGGGGTCTGACACCGTGCCGCGTGAGAAGCGCCGCACCCGCGACGCCGAATCACTGGCCGATCGCCTCGAGCTCTTTGCCCTTCGTCTCGCGCACCCACCTCCACACGAAGCCGAGCGAGAGCACGGCGAACGCGGCGTAGGGGCCGTACGCGAACTGCAGGCTCAGCTGCTGGGCGAGCACGGGGAAGCTGATGCTGACCGCGAAGTTCGCGACCCACTGCGCCGCCGCAGCGACCGAGAGCACCGCCGCGCGAATGCGGTTGCTGAAGCTCTCGCCCATTTCAGCCCGAGCGCTTCAGGCGCGGGGCGCTCGCAGGTAGGTGACGAGCGGGTCGCTGATGAGCGGCACGACGTCGGGCAGCATGTGCGGCATCAGCGCGTCCATCACCCCGGGAATGAGCGTGGGCATCTGCTCGGCCATGTACGCGGGCATGGGCACCTGCTTGCCGATGCGGTCGAGGAACACCGGCAGCAGCTTCGGCATCATCTTCGGCAGGAGCAGCGGGAACAGCGCCGGGAAGAGCGGCTTCATCAGCTCGAGCACGCCCGGCACCCGGGCCATCACCCGCATCATGCCGCCCAGGTGCAGCGGCATCGCGGCGATCAGCTCGGCCCACATGGTGCCGAGCAGCGCGGCGAAGCCCGACGGGGTCAGCATGGCGATCATCTTCTCGAAGACCGCCCACTGCGCCCTCACCTCGGGGTGGGGGTCGGGCAGCGTGAAGCCGAGGCGCTCGGCGGCGAACCGCGAGAGGTCGATCACCTCGACCGGCGAGTGGCGCGCCTCGGCGCTGACCCGCAGCTGGAACTCGCAGCAGGGGCACAGCGCCACCACCTTCTCGGCGCCCACCGCCTCGGCCTCGTCGAGCCGCGCCTTGCCGAGGTCGTGCGCAACCTGCGGCTCTTTCAGCAGCGTCAGCACCGAGCCGCAGCACTTCGCCTGCTCGCGGTTGTGCTCCATCTCGCGCAGCTCGACGCCCGGCAGCGCCTGGAGCACGTCGCGAGGCGGCTGGTAGACGCCCGAGGCGCGCCCGATGTGGCAGCTGTCGTGCCAGGTGACCACGTCGGTCTTCGCGCGTGGCGCGTCGGGGAACCTGAACGAGCCGTCTTTCAGCTTGTCGGCGACCAGCTCGGAGTAGTGCTTCGCGGTGATGCCGTAGTCGATGCCGAGCTTCTTCGCCCACTGCGGGTAGACCTGGCGCCACATCATGTCGCACGCGGGGCACGAGCTGATGACCGTGTCCGCTCCGGCCTGCTTCACCGCGGCGATGTTCTTCTTGAGGGTGTCGGCGAACACCTCCCACTTGCCGGCGACGAGCATCGGGGTCGCACAGCAGCTCTCGTTCTCGCCCAGGTAGGTGAAGTCGACGCCGGCCGCGTCGAGCAGGCGCACGCTGCCGATGCCGATGTCGTGCTCGACGTAGCTGGCGGTGCAGCCGGCGAAGTACACGTTGCGGCTGTGGTGCGAGGGGCCGTGCTTCTCGAGCAGATCTTCCGGGAACCAGGCGGCCCGGTCTCGGCGGTAGCCGGCCCAGATGTCGCCCTCGGCGGTGACGGCGGCGCTCATGATCTCGAAGGGGGGAAAGGTCATGCGCCCCTCTTCATGAATGAGCTGACCGCGCAGCTTCAGCCACGATGGCTCGATGGGCAGCCCCAGCGGGCAGCGCGTGTTGCACAGCTCGCAGGTGGTGCACGAGAGAAACGAGTCGACCATCATCTGGCTCATCTCTTCGCGGCCCTCGAGGTACTCGCGCAGGAAGAACCACTTGCCCCGAGGCGACTGGCTCTCCCACCCGCGCCCCGAGAACTGCTCGCAGTCGTCGACGCAGTAGCCGCACTGGGCGCAGGCGTAGGCGTACTCGGCCACGTCGGCGGGTATGCCCCGCTTCGCGGCGCCGGGGTGCTCGCCGAGCGCGGTCTTCACCGCGTTGGCGCCCAGGCGCACCGCCGGCTCGAGCGCCTCGGCGGCGTGAATGGCGGCCGACAGCACCCCACTGCCGAGCACCTTGCCGGGGTTCATCAGGTCGGCCGGGTCGAGCTCGCGCTTGAGGTCGCTCAGCCGCTGGTGCACCCCCGCGCCGAGCACGGCGTCGGCCTTGTGCCGGAAGTACAGGCCCGTCGAGTACGCGCGGCCCCCGTGCCGCTCGGCGATGGCGATGACGGTGAGCGCCAGGCCGAACACCAGGTCGTACCCGAGCGTGCGCTCGTCTTGGGGAATGAAGCCGAGCAGCACCACCTCGGTCTTGCCGGCAGCGGTGCGAGCGGCGATGCCGTCGATGACCAGCGGCTGCTTCACCTTCTCGGCGAGCTCTTCGAGCGTGGCGCGCAGTGACTCCATGGGCACCACCACCTCGGCGGGCACCAGCGAGGGGCCGAGGCGCTTCACCCGCATGATGCGAAAGCGCTGCGCCCATTCGTGGCGGGCGAGGTCGTCGCCGATGCGGTGCGCTCCAGCGCGCTCGGCGATGGCGCGCAGTATGGGGAAGGCGGCGTCGTCATCGGCCTGCCGCATCGCCACCACCACCAGGTACCCCTGGGGCAGCACCACGTGCTCTTCGTGGGGGTGGGCCCGGGGCGGGCACCGGCCGGTGAGCTCGACCATCGCCGGGTCGGCGAAGCCCAGCGACCAGACCGGCAGCTGCTCGGCGACCACCTCGCCCAGCACTTGCGCGGCCGACGCGGCGGTCGGGCACGAGATCGCCGCGATCGCCAGCTCCTCGTGCCTCATCACCTTCAAGGTCACCTCGGTGATGAACCCGGTGATGCCCTCGGCACCCGACACCAGGTCGAGGCCCAGCCCGTCGAGCACCCTCACCTCTCCGGACGGCAAGACCACCCGCGCCGCCACCACGTTGTCGCGGAACCAGCCGTATTGGTACGAGCCGTAGCCCGCGCCCGCCTGCGCCAGCCAGCCGCCCACCGACGAGGCCGGGTACGAGCTCGGGTACAGCCTCAAGGTGAGGCCGCGCTCGGCGAGGCGCTTGTCGAGAGGCTCCCAGACGACCGCCGGCTGCACGGTCGCGGTGAGGGCGCCCTCGTCGATCTCCAGCACGCGGTTGAGGCGGCGCAGGTCGACGACCAGGCCGTGCCGGGTGGGCACCACGCCGCCGTAGCCAGAGGTCGCCTTCGCGCGGGGAGTGAGCGGCACGCGGTTCAGCGCGGCCCAGCGCACCAGCTCGACCAGCTCGGCTTCGCTCTCGGGCTGCACCACCGCGTCGGGGGTGGTGTCGCCGAGCAGCGGCTTGATGCGCCGGGGCATGGTTCCCACGTCGTGGCCGTAGAGCCGCCGCTCGGTGGGATGAAACGAGACCCGCTCGCGGAACTGTTGCCGGAGCTCGCCCTGCTGTCGCTCGTCGAGCTGGTGCATGGTGCCCACCTGCCAAGCACCAGATGTGCCGCGAGGTGCGACCACGCTCTCGCTCGGAATCGCTGGGGCCGTGGCTCGGCGTGAGCGATGCGCGGCGTCGCGTGCGCGCAAGGCTTGCGCCGGTGAGAGCGCACGACGCTTCGCTGACGTCATCACGCCCGGTGAGCGAGGTGCCGGCCGCATCGCAGCGTCCCACCTCGACCCCCGCCCCCGCCGAGCCTCGCCCGTCGAGAGGTGCGGTCACGCGACCTTTGCTGCTCGAGGGAGCTCGAGCGGGTCGCGATCGTCCAACCGCTCCTGGGCGCGAAGGGTGGCGCAGACCATGCGCTCGTTCGCTTCGCGAAGGTCGAACGAGTCGCTGCGCAGCCGGGCGTAGAGGCGCGCGTTCTCGATGGCGAGGGTGACGCGCACCGCGAGCTCTTCGGCAAACCGGAGCTCGTCGCGGTCGTAGCTTCGCGAGGGCTGGGTCGACATCAACGCGAGGGTGCCGGGCGGTGAGCCCCGGGCGAGCAGCGGCACGATCATCACCGAGCGCGGCGCGAGCGCTCTCAGGGCGAGCAGGTGCTGCTCACCGTCGGCCATGGCCTCGAGCTGCCCGGCCGACACCTCGGGCAGCAGCAGCGGCTGCCGCGACTCGAGCACCTCGGAGATGAGCGGGGGGTGCTGCGCTTCGAACGCCAGGCGGTGAAGCCGCGCGCAGAGCGGCTCGAGCGCCGGGTCGCGCGTCGCCACCTTCAGCCACCGCAACTGCCCGTCGAGATCAGGGAGCGCGATCGCGCAGCAGTCGGCGAGCCGCTGCACCACCAGGCCCGCGACCCGGGTGAGAATGGTGTCGCAGTCGATGGTGGCGAGGAGGCCGCGGCCCAGCTCGGCCAGCAGCTGGCGCTCGTCGTCGACGCGCCTCGACTCGGTTCGGTCGATGCCGGTCTTGATGACGTACTGGGGCCGCCCGTCGGGCGCGAGGGCCAGGCTGTTGGACCAGGCGATCGACCGGTGCTCGCCGCTCTTGGTGACCCAGTTGTTGGTGTGCTGCCGGGGCTGCTCTGACGCCCGCAGCTCGGCGAGGTCGGCCTTCAGCGCGTCGATCTCGTCGGGGACGAGAAGAAAGTCCCAGAACCTTCGGTCGCGGACCTCTTCGAGGGAATAGCCGGTGAGCGCCGAGCAGGCGCGGTTCCAGTAGACGACGCGGTCGTCTGCGTCGAGCACCACCACCAGCGCGCCGATGGTCTCGAAGATGGGGAAGTCGGCCTCGGTCATCGCCGCGCCTTTCTCACGCCCCGCCTCGGGGTGCCGGTGAGCAGGCCGTCGAACTCGGCGAGGGTCTTGCCCACCACGATGCGGCCGCCCGGCGCGAAGTCGTACTCGCGCAGGTCTTTGCTGTGCTTGCTGGCTCGCACCTTGACGACTCCGATGGCGCGCCTGAGCTGGCCGCCGATCTCCACATAGCGTTGGAGAACGATGGCGTCCGTGAGAAATGCGATGCCGTGCGGGCTGAAGCGCAGGTCGGCGTACGAGTCGGTCAGCTCGACCGTGGCCATCACCGTGACGCCGAGCCCGGTCAGGGCGCCCAGCATGCGGTAGAGCGACTCGCGAAAGTCCTCTCGAAACGACGGCCCGAGCGCGAGCTCGAGACCCGAGAGTGAGTCGATCACGGCCCGCTTCGCCTTGATGCGCTTCACCGCGCTCTGCAGCTCTCGCAGGGTCTCTTCGATCGACAGATCGAGCGGCCGCAGGTAGAGCACCTCGAGCTTCTTGGCGCGGATCAGGCTGCGAAACTCTTCGCCGTGCGGCGTGGTCTGAAGGTAGTCGTTGGGGCGCTGCTCGAAGACGGCGACCAGGCCGTTTTCTCCACGCGCGGCGCCCTCGACGATGAACTGGTTCGAGAGCACGGTCTTGCCCGAGCCCGAAGGGCCCGCGAGCAGCACCGAGTACCCTTCGGGAATGCCGCCGCCCATGAGCGCGTCGAGGCCCTTCACTCCGGTCTGCACGCGGCGCGCATGGGGCTCGGTTTCGACACGCTTGGGGGGAGTGGCGAGCCGGGGGAAGACGTGAAAGCCGGCCTCGGTGATGCCGGCGGTGTGCAGACCGGGGACCTGCCCCTGCCCGCGCATCTTCATCACCTGCGCCTTGCGCACCACCGAGTTGCGCTCGACCGACTGATAGAGCCACAGCAGCCCGTCGGCGACGGTGAACACCGCGCTGTCGCGCTCGCCATCGGCGTACTCGCCGAGCAGAAACGTGGTCGCCTGGCAGCTGGTGAGCACCAGCGCGAGGCGCTGCATGAAGTCGGTGATCTCGCTCTCGCCTTGCGGCCCGGCGAGGGTGCTGCGCACCAGGGCACGGAAGGAGTCGACCACCACGATCGCCGGGCTCGACTTCTCGATCTCGTCGGTGATCGCGGTGAGCACGGCTTCCAGCCCCCCGTCGGCGGCCTGCTGGCCGAGGTGCAGAAAGCGCACGCTGCCGTCGCCGACCTTCGCCGGGTCGAAGAAGTCGTACTGCTGCTGGTAGCGCAGCATCTTGATGGGCGGCTCGCCGATGACGCTGACGTAGAGGGCCCGGCGCTGGGGAGACGCGTTGGCGAAGGCGATCTGGTGACCCATGGTGGTCTTGCCGCAGCCGGGGCCACCCGCGATCAGGTTGAACGAGAACTCGGGGAACCCGCCGCCGAGCACTTCGTCGAGGCCCGAGACGCCTGAAGGCAACTTGCGAATTGCAACCTTGTCGTCGCTCATTTCTCTCTCTCTGTGACGAGCCATTGGTCGACCTCGGGCCATGCGCCCCTCAGGGACTGGGTCGTCAGACGTTCTCCGATGAAGGTCGCGATGAGCACGAAGAAGCCCGCGAACAGGGCTTCGGCGGCCTGCTGGGCCGTGGCGGGCTCGAGCGCGCGCAGGCCGGCCCGCAGCTTCGCCGCGCTCTGGGCGACGGCCAGGTCGGCGAAGACGGGGTGCTGGTGCTGCAGCAGCTTCGCGCTGCGCACCAGCAGCGCGCGGAACCCGAGCGAGCCGAGCAGGGGCGAGAGCTGGCCGTCGAGCTTCGCGTAGACCTGCTCCGCGGCGGCGGCGCAGGCCTCTAAAGCTCCCCCGTCTGCTCCCTCGACGGCGAGGAGCCGCCTGGCGAGCGCGACCTGGTTCGCGCTGGGAGCGCTCACGCGCGGGGCCTGCCGCGCAGCAGCGAACGTCTGGCGAGGGCCAGCTGTGGGGCGACGGAGATCATCTGCGGGCTGAAGGAAGAGCCCCCCTTCGAGTCGTCGTGTCCCTCGGCCTGGGTGGATTAGCAAGGAGCCCGGCGAGAATCGGCGAAGCGCAACCCTTGCGCGAGCCAGCTTGCGAGCGATGGTCGGGCGCGGGTGCTCACTGCCTGCTATGCGCTGCAGGGTGAGTGTGCCGACTGCTGTACCGCCACAGGCCGAGCACCTCGACGAGGTGCTTCGCCGCGAGCGCGAGCTGCAGTCACACAACGAAGAGCTCCATCGGGCCAATGACGCGGTGAGGGCGAACCTTCTGGCCGTGAAGCTCGCGCGCGACGCGCTGCTCTCGAGCGAGGCGCGATACCGTGAGCTCTTCGAGAGCGGGCCCGAGGGCATCTTCGTGGCCACCGCCGACGGCTGCTACACCGAGGTCAACGCCGCGGGCTGCCGACTGCTCGGCTACCGGCGAGACGAGCTGATCGGGCGATCGATCACCGAGTTCGTGAGGCCGGCCGAGCTCGCGCGCCAGGCGGTGCAGACGCGGCACATTCTCGAGGGCGGGAGCGAAGTCTCGGAGTGGAGCCTGCGGCGCAAGGACGGCACGTTCGTCGCGGTGGAGATGAGCGTGAACACGCTGCCCGACGGCCACATGCGGGCGTTCGTGCACGACATCACCGACCGCCACCGGGCCGAAGAGGCGCTGCGGGTCTCGGAGGCGAAGTTCTCGGGAATCGTCTCGTTCTCGTCCGACGCGATCGTGTCGGTCGACGAGTCGCAGCGAATCACGATGTGGAACGACGGTGCGACCCACGTCTTCGGGTACTCGAAGAGCGAGGCGCTGGGCGCGCCGCTCGACCTGATCATTCCCGAGCGGCTTCGTTCGAGACACCGCGAGCACGTGGCGATCTTCGCCGATGGCCACGAGAGAGAGGCGGGCCGCCGCATGGGCACGCGGAGCACGCCCATCATCGGGCTGCGGAAGAACGGCGAGGAGTTCGCGGCCGACGCCGCGATTTCGAGGCTCGACGTGGGCGGCGCGAGGGTGCTCACGGTCACGCTGCGCGACACGTCGGAGCGCGAGCGCATCGCTGATGAAGAGCACTTTCTCGCCGAGATCGGCAACGTGCTCGTCTCGGCAGGGTCTGATCACCGGCGTTTTCTCGCCGAGGTGGCCGAGCTGATCGTGCGCAACATCGCCGACTGGTGTGTCATCGACGTCGTCGAAGGGGGCGCCCTCGAGCGGCTGAAGGTGGCGCACAGCGACCCCACCAAGGCGGCGGCATGCGCCGAGCTCGAGCGTCAGCCGATTCACCAGCGGCCCAACGCGGTGAGCGAGGTGGTCGGCAGCAAGCGCCCCCTGTTGGTGGGCAACGTGACCGAGGAGTATCTCGAGGCGCGCTCGCTGAACGCTGAGCACCTTCGCCTCATCAAGGCCCTCGAGCCGACGTCGTTCATCATCGCGCCGCTGGTGGCGCGCGGGGTGACGCTGGGCACGCTCGCCTTCGGTTCATCGCGCGGCTCGCGGCGCTTGGGGTCGAACGACCTGGCGCAAGCCGAGCGTCTGGCCAGTCGGGTGGCGCTCGCGACGGACAATGCCCGAGCCCATCAGGAGGCCCAGCAGGCGGTGAAGGCCCGTGACGAGGTGCTCGGCATCGTGGCCCACGACCTGCGAAACCCGCTCAGCAACATCGTGCTTCAGGCGCAGCGGCTGCTGCGGCCGCGCGGGCAGGTCGAGCGGCGCAACCAGAAGACCTCGGAGAACATTCGCAGCGCCGCGCTGCGCATGAACGAGCTGATTCAAGACCTGCTCGACGTCGCGCGGCTCGAGGGCGGAGAGCGGCTCTCGATCGCCAGAGCCGAAGTCGACCCGGCGGGCCTGCTCGCCGACGCGGCCGAGCACTCGCAGGCCGAGCTCACGGGCGCTGGCGCTTCGCTCGAAGTGGCGGCCGGGCCCGACCTGCCGCACGTATCGGCAGATCGCCGTCGCCTGCTGCAGGTCTTCAGCAACCTGGTGGGCAATGCGGCGAAGTTCTCGCGGGGGCGCATCACGGTCGGGGCCAAGGCACGTGAGCGCCAGGTGCTCTTCTGGGTCGCCGATGACGGCGTGGGCATACCTGCAGACGCGGTTCCCCACGTGTTCGATCGCTTCTGGCAGGCCTCGCGGTCGGATCGCCGGGGCGCCGGCCTCGGCCTCTCGATCGTGAAGGCCATCGTCGAAGCGCACGGCGGGTCGGTGTGGGTCGAGAGTGAAGTCGACGTGGGGACCACGTTCTTTTTCACCGTGCCGTGCGTCGAAGGTCACCGCTAGCGCTGCGCGCAGGCGAGCGCCTGCGGCGAACCTGCAGCGCGAGCAACATGAGAGCGGCGAGCGCAGGGGGCATGCCACCCGCATGGCAGCCACACGACACCGTGTACTCCGCTGGGCTACCCGGCCCGCCGTCGCTGTTGCCGCCGCCGTCGCTGTTGCCGCCGCCGTCGCTGTTGCCGCCGCCGCCGTCGCTGTTGCTGCCGCCGTCGCTGTTGCTGCCGCCGTCGCCAGTTCCGCCGTCGCCGGAGGGAGAGCAGGTCGCCGAGGAGCAGAGGTTGGCGACGCAGCTCGCCGAGCCGCACTCGGTGGCGAGGGTGCAGCTCGCGCCGGGGGGGCGCCCGACCTTGAGGTACTGGGCAGCACCGACGCGGCCCCCGGTCGAGCCGCGGACCCAGTAGTCGCCAGGCAGCAGCGGTGCGGGAAGCTCGAAGCTGCCGCTGCCGGGCGAGCTGAGCCGCGCCGGCACGCGCAACGTCCACGGGCCTTGGGCAGCAGACACGGTGAGCACGACCTGATGCTCAGCCGAGGGAGACAACAGCCCGGTGCCGGTGAACGAGATGATCGCGCCAGGCCAGGCCGAGCTGCAGGCGAGCGCGAGCGCCGGCCCGCCCAGCGGCGGGCTGGTCTCGGTGAAGAAGAACGCATCGCTGAGCGCGCCCATCGCGACGTTGTAGCCACCGCTGTAGAGCACCCGCCCGTCGGGGAGCACCTTCGAGCTGAAGGTGCTGGTCCGTTGGGCGAGCGGCGGCCCCGCGCGCCACAGCAGCGTCGCCGGGTCGAAGAGATCGGCCGACTGCTCTTCGTAGCCGGCAGCCGCGAGCACCCAGCCGCTCGAGAGCTGCACCATGGGGAAATACAGCCGTGCCAACGACATGGGGCCGAGGCGCTGCCAGCTGCCGGCGATCGGGTCATAGAGCTCGGTGCTGGCGGTGTCGCCGATTCCGGTGGTCTGCCCACCGGCGACGAGGACCCGGCCGTCGGCGAGCACGAGCGTCTCGGCCCAGTTCCTCGCGACATTGAGCTGGCCCCCGTCGGACCAGCGATTCGAGACCGGGTCGAAGCGCTCGGTCGAGACCGCGCGGAGGGAGTTGCCGAGGTGCCCTCCGAACGCGAGCGCGGTGCCGTCTCGAAGCAGCACCAGACCGTGCCGCTCTCGGGCCACGGTCATCGGGGCCGCGTCGGCCCAGGTGCCCGTGCGCGGGTCGAAGCGCTCGACGTCGGTGAGCCTGAACGAGCGATCGAAGCCGCCGGTGACCAGCACCGTGCCATCAGCGAGCACCGCCGCCGCGGCATCTTCGCGCGCGGTGGCGAGGTCCGCCGCGACGGACCACTGCCGGGCCACGGGGTCGTAGAGGTCGACCTTGGTGCTCAGGCCGCCGTCGAGCTCGACGCCTCCGGGGAACAACACGCGGCCATCGAGGAGCAACACGGCAGGCGCGGAGGAGGTGCCGCGCGGCCGGGTGCCGAGATCTGCCCAGGTCGAAAGCGACGGGTCGAAGCTGAGCAGCCGGGTCTCGTCGAGGCCGACGACGAGCACCTTGCCGCTCGGCAAGAGAAATGACTGCCTGCTCTCGGTGGGAAGGGGAAGGCTCGGCGCGGCGCTCCAGCTCTCGGTTCGCTGCTCGAGAAAGGTGACCTGGCGCCATTCGTTGGTGCCGCCGTCGGTCTCGCCGCCGACCAGGACGACGCGACCGCTCGGCAAGAGCGCGCCGGCGAGGTGCCTTCGGCCCTGCGCCAGCGAAGGGCCCGGTGACCAGGTGCCGGCGGCGGCCGAGAAAACCTCGGTGTTGGCGACCAGGCCCGTGACGCCTTCTCCGCCCGCGACCCAGACGTTGCCCGAGGGCAGCGCGACCGCCACGTGGTCAGCGCGTGGCGCCGAGAGCGGGTTGGCCGCCGTCCACCTGCCCGTCGCCAGGTCGAACCGCTCGACCGAGGCCAGCGCGAGTGAGGCCGAACGGCCACCGATGGCGAGCACCGTGCCGTCGGGGAGAAGGGCGCAGCGGTGGCCCACGCGCGCGACGGCCATCGCTCCAGCCGTCGTCGTCCACGCTCGGGTGGTGGGGTCGAACAGCTCTGAGCTGGCGAGCGCAGCGGTCGTGCCGCCGCCGGCCACCAGCACGCGGCCGTCAGAGAGCAGCACCGCGCACGCCTCGTCTCGCGCGGCCGCCAGCGCGCCCACGGTCTGCCAGGTCGAGCTGGCCGGGTCGAACAGCTCTGCGGCGCTCACCGGTGTGCCGTCGAGCCGCCGGCCACCGGCGACGAGCACCCGCCCGTCGCGCAGGCGGGTGGCGGTGTGCTCGAGGTGCTCTTCGGCCATCGGGGGCAGCGCGCTCCACCCGGGCGGGGCGACGGTGAGCAGCTCGGCCGAGCGCGCGCCGGGGCGGCCTCCCACCACCAGCACGCGGCCGTCCCAGAGCAGCGTCGTCGAGTGCAGCGCGCGGCCGACGGTCGGCGAAGGGAGCGACACCCAATCACGCGACTCTTCGCTGAAAATCTCGGCGGTAGAGGGAGCAGCCTCACCGCCGACCACCACCAGCCTCCCGTCTCCCAGCAACGCCAGACCGTGTCGCGTGCGCGGGCTCGGAGACGTGCCCGCATCGGAGACGCGCTCGAGCGCCGCCATCGACCGGTCGAAGGCGCGGGTCGGAGCTTCCGGGGCGCAGGCCGCCCACACGAGACACAGCGATGAGAGGTGGAGGCGCAATGAGCCGACCGCGCGTCGGCGCAGCGATGATGGTTCAGCGTCGGCGGCCGAGCAACCTCGCCGCGTGGTGGCTCGCTGACAGGACGAGGCACAATGCCGACGTGCCCAAGAAGCCGACCCTACCCCGCTCGGTCGCCGCCGACCTCCGTGCGGCGAGCAGGTTGCTGGTCGACGCGACCACCGAGACGACGACGGTGGTCGAGCAGATGCACCACGCCATCGCGAGCGGGCCCTTCGCCTGGCCGGCGCGGAAGCTGAGCGGGCTGGTGTACTCCAGCATTCGCGGGGTGACGCGGGCCGTGGGCCTGACAATCGACAAGGCGCTCGAGCAGCTGGCGCCGGCGTTGGGCGTGCGCAGCCCGGGCCCCGAAGCGCTGGCCGCCCTGGCGGCGTTGAACGGGGTCATCGGCGACGTGCTGGCCGAGAGCGGCAGCCCCCTCGCGCAGCCGATGGAGCTGCACCGACGAAGAGAGCTGCCCGCGCCGTCACGCAAGGTGCTGGTGCTGGTGCACGGCTCTTCGATGAACGACCTGCAGTGGAAGCGGCGCGGCCACGACCACGGCGCCGCGCTCGAGCGCGACCTGGGCTGGTCGGCGTTCTACGTGCGCTACAACAGCGGGCTGCACGTCTCGGTCAATGGCCGAGAGCTGTCGGCGCTGCTCGAGCAGCTGGTGGCGTCGTCGCAGGTCGAGGAGCTCGCGATTCTCGGGTTCAGCATGGGCGGCCTGGTGGCACGAAGCGCGTGTCACGTCGCGGAGCTCGAGGGCGCGCGGTGGAGAGCGAAGCTCACCACGCTGATCTGCATGGGCACTCCGCACCATGGGTCGCCGGTCGAGCGCGCAGGCAGCTTCTTCGAGACCGCGCTGGGAGTGAGCCGCTACAGCGCTCCACTCGCGCGGCTCGGAAAGCTGCGCAGCGCGGGAGTGACCGACCTGCGCTTCGGCTTCGTCAGCGACACCGATTGGAAGGGCAGAGACCGCTTCGATTTCGACGGAGATCGGCGGGCACCCGTGCCGTTGCCGCGCGGCGTGCGCTGCTACGCGCTGGCGGGTACGCAGAGCAAGAAGCCCGGCGCGCGGCTGCGCAGTGACGGGTTGGTGCCGGTCGCCAGCGGGCTCGGGCACGCGCCGGGGAAGCTCGAGCTCGGCTTTCCCGAAGAACACCAGCAGCTCGTCTATGGGGCCACGCACCTCGACCTGCTGCACCGCCCCGAGGCCTACGCGGCGCTCAGGGCGTGGCTGTCGGGCAGCCGGTGATGCCACTCGGACACGGCTGTCACGGCTCGGCCGGCGCGGTGGCTACTCGCCCCCGAGCTTCACCTTGAGCGGCTCTCCCAAGACCGCGTCGACGGTGAGCGTCTTCTCGCCCACGCGAAGCTCGTGCCGGCCCTCCCAGATGTCGGCGCGCACCACCGGGCTCTGACCCAACGGCCTGCCGTCGACGAACACCGCGGCCGGAGGGCTCGCCTCGACGTCGAGCGTGGTGCGCCCGAGCGCCGCCCGGTACACCGTGGTCTGGCCGCTCTTCACCACCACCCGCACCAGCCGCGCGGGCGCCCCATCGGGCGGGCGGAGCTCGAGCGCGTGGGCGCCGGCCGCCGCCTCGACGGTCAGCGGAGCCTCGCCGAGGTGCGAGCCGTCGAGCGACGCCGACAGCGGCGCGTTGGCCTCGAGGCTCAGCTTGCCCGGCGCGGGCAGCCCGCGGTCGCGCGACACGGGCGGGCGCTTGCGGTCGGCGCGCCGCAGCGCGAGCTCGCGCCGCAGCGTCAGCGCGACCGGCTGCAGCTCGCCGGCCTCGACCGTGACGCGCGCGGTGGCCGGCGCGAAGCCGGCCCGCTCGACGGTCAACAGGTGCTCGTCGTCTGCCAGCACCTGCGCCACCACCGCCGGCGTCGCTTCGGCCACCAGCCGCCCGTCGAGGAACACCGCCGCGCCGGGCGGAGTCGTCTTCACCTCGAGCGCGCCGAACGCCACCGCCTCGTCGTCCCGCTCGAGCGTGGCGACCACGCGGGCGCGCGGTGAGCGCGGCCCCACCTCGAAGCGCGCCCGCGCGCTCTTGAACCCGTCTTTGGTCAGCCGCACCTCGTAGCGCCCCTCGGGCAGCCCCTCGAGCACCGCGGGAGTGCGCGGCAGCTGGTGCTCGCCGCCCAGGTACACCGCCGCGTCGGGCGGGGCCGAGACCACCTCGACCGCGAACCGTTGCGCCGCAGGCACCGGCGCCGCGTCGAACACGCCCTGCCACGCCGCGCTGCCCGCGGCGGCCGCGGCGCTCACCAGCGCCACCGCGCCGGCCAGCCAGCGCGCCCGCCGTGGGCGCGACGGGGTGACGGGCCTTGGCGCAGGCACAGGCGGTGGAGCCCAGTCACCCAGGGGCGCCGTCTTCACCAGCATCTGCGGGTCTGCGCCGGGGTGCTGCAGCGAAGGCAGCGGAATGGTGGCGACCCCCATCTGGGGGTCGTGGCCCGAAGCGTCTTCGAGCGGTGCGGTGCGCACCCGCGGCGCGGCGGCGGCGTCGTCGAAGCGCGCCAGGGCCAGGCGCTCTTGCAGCCGCGCTTCTCCGAACAGGTGCAGCAGCCAGGCGCGCAGCTCGTCGCGCGCGGTCGGCGCGTCGAAGGGCCGCAGCGCATCGGCGAGCGCGAGGGCCGAAGGGGTGCGGGCGCCCACGATGGGGTCGATCGCCGCGAGCACCGCGGCGTCGAGCTCGCGCGGCAGCTCGGGGCGCAGCCGCGACGGAGCCGCCTCGTCGCGCGGCGCCGCCCCGGTGAGCAGCTCGTACAAGCACACCCCGAGGGCCCACACGTCGGCGCGGCGATCGACCGGGTGCCCCTGCGCCTGCTCGGGCGCCATGTACCCGGTCTTGCCCTTCACCCGGCCCACCTGGGTCTGCTCGAGGCGCCGCGCCCACCGCGCGATGCCGAAGTCGAGCAGCTTGAGGCCGCCGCCGTAGGTGACCAGCAGGTTCGACGGCGACACGTCGCGGTGTACCAGCTGCAGCGGCGCTCCGTCGGCGCCGACCGCCTCGTGCGCGTGGTGCAGCGCCTCGGCGGCCGACAGCGCGAGACTGCACGCGAGGCGCCACGGCACCTTCTCGCGCCGCTGGCTGGTGGCCGCCAGAATGCGGGCGCAGTCTTCGCCGACCAGGTACTCCATCGCCAGGTAGAGCTGACCGTCGTGCTGCCCCAGGTCGAAGACGCGCGCGATGTTGGGGTGGTGGAGCTGCGCGGCGACCTTCGCCTCGTCGAGGAACATGGCGATGAAGCGCGGGTTCTGGGCGAGGTGCGGCAGCACGCGCTTGATGACGCACGGCTGGCCGCCGTCGGCGGCGGCGATGAACAGCTCGGCCATGCCGCCCACCGCGATGCGCTCGTAGAGCCGGTAGCGGCCGAACGGTATCGGTGCGGGGCGCGGGCCGGACATCGCGACTTCGAGTATAGGGCTGCCGGTGAGCGAGCAGAGGCCGCGAACCGAGGCGATCAGCGATGCATCGGCCGGCCAGCCCCTGAGCCTGAAGCTGGTGGTCATCGCCGGGCCCGACTTCGGCCGCGAGCTGAAGCTCGACCGGGGCACCTACCGCATCGGCAAAGACCCCGCGGCCGACCTGCCGCTGGGCGACGTCTCGGTCTCGCACCTGCACCTGCTGGCCGAGGTGCTCGACCAGGGCGTGCGGCTGGTCGACCAGGGCTCGACGAACGGCTCGTTCTGCGAAGGCATGCGCTTCAACAGTGTCGACGCGCGGCCGGGGGTCACGGTGCGCCTGGGCCGCACGGTGCTCAAGGTGGCGCCCGCAGCCGAGCCGCCGCGAGGGCTGCCTCCGTCGCAGGCGACCCGCTTCGGAGACCTGGTCGGCGAGTCGCTGGCGATGCGCCAGGTGTTCGCGGTGCTCGAGCGCCTCGCGACGAGCGACGCCGACGTGCTGCTCAGCGGAGAGACCGGCACCGGCAAAGAGCTGTGCGCCCGCTCGCTGCACCGGCTCGGAGCGCGGGCCAAGGGGCCGCTGGTGGTGTGCGACCTCGCCACCGCGGCGCCGACGCTGGTCGAGTCGGAGCTGTTCGGGCACGTGAAGGGCGCGTTCACCGGGGCGGGCGCCGATCGGGCGGGCCCGTTCGAGACCGCGAAGGGCGGCGTGGTGTTTCTCGACGAGATCGGCGACCTGCCGCTCGAGGTGCAGCCGCGCCTTCTGCGGGTGCTCGAGAACCGCATGGTGAAGCGGGTGGGCGGGGCCGACTACCAGAAGGTCGACGTGCGGGTGATCGCCGCGACCCAGCGCGACCTCGAGGCGCTGGTGCGCGAGGGCCGCTTTCGCCAAGACCTCTTCTTTCGCCTCGCGGTGAGCACGGTGCGGCTGCCTCCGCTGCGCGAGCGGCTCGCCGACCTGCCGGTGCTGATCGACGACATGCTGGCGCGGGCGAAGCGCAGCATGGGCAAGCTGCGGCCCGAGACGCTGGCCCTGCTGAGCGACTATGCGTGGCCCGGCAACGTGCGCGAGCTGCGCAACGCCATCGACGTGGCGGCCAGCCTCGACCAGGAGCCGCAGCTGCCCGCGCACGCCAAACGCAGCGGCCTCGAGTCTTCGGGCGAGCGCGGCTTTCACCAGGCGAAGGGGCGGCTGGTCGACGCGTTCGAGGCCGACTACGTGCGCTCGCTGCTGGCCGAGTGCAAGGGCAACGTGGCGGCGGCGGCGCGCCAGGCGGGGCTCGACCGGGCGTACCTGCACCGCCTCATCAAGAAGCACAAGCTCTCGTAAACAAAGAGCCTTCTCGGGTCGGGCCGAGAGCGGCTTTTGATCCACAGGTGGACTGGCCGGTCGCCGGCCTTTCCCCCCGAAGCAAGGCCCCTTTCCACGCGAATTCGGGCCTCGAGCGCACGGCACCCGCCTTGCGTAGTGGCCCCGGCATGAAAGCCACGCTCGCCCTCGCGCTGCTCACGCTGGCCCCCGCCGCGTTCGCCCAGGAGCCGACCAAAGGGCCCAAGGTCACCACCCTCAACTTCGACGACGACTCGATCGACGGCGCCCTGCAGCGGCCCGACGGCGAGCACGTGCAGGCGCGGGTCAAGGTGAAGCACGCCAACCTGATTCGGGTGCGCTCGGAGTTCAACCGCCGCGCGATGCAGGCGATGGGAGAGCTCAAGTGAGGCGGGCCCGGGCGCTGCTGATGACCGCCGCCGCGCTCGCCGGGGCCGCGTGCGGCGCCACCGCCGACGGGCGCTGCGCCAGCGCCGCCGACTGCAACGGCTGGGAGTGTCGCGCCGGCACCTGCATCGCCGTGCCCGGCCGGGTCGCCCTCGGGGGCAGCTGCGCCGAAGACGTGCAGTGCCAGTCGCAGAGCTGCGTCGCGGGCAGCTGTCAGCCCGCCACCAGGTGAAAGGGGAACTACCGATGAGAATGACCACGCTGCTCGCTGCGCTGGTGGCCGTGACGGGGTGCCAGGAGTACGAGCTGGTGCACATCGAGCCGGTGACGTTTCGCACCACCGAGAGTGCCCGCACGGTGGTGGGCCAGCAGTACAAAGAACCTGATGCTGGTGGTGGATCGCTCGATGTCGATGAGCTTCCCCATGGAGAACGGCGAGTCGCGGTGGACGCAGCTCACCCGCGCGTTCGGCCGGTACCTCACCGAGCACGGCACCGCGGCGCGGCTGGGGCTGATGACCTTTCCCACCGGAGACGCGTGCGGCGCGGGCAACGTGGCCGTCGACCTGTGGACGCAGAGCGACACGGCGACCGACCTGCAGGCGCACGCCGACGGCATCAACCGCGCGCTGCAGGCCACCCAGCCGGGCGGCGTGACTCCCACCGGCGAGAGCCTGAAGAAGCTGATCGACTACATGCCGCTGCAGTCGGGGCGCGAGAACGTGGTGGTGGTGGCGACCGACGGGCTGCCGAACTGCAACCCCGACAACCCCAACAGCTACGACGCCAACCCCACCGCGTGCGACTGCAGCTTCATCGCCTCGCAGTGCGGCGGGTCGAACGCGCGCCTGTCGTGCATCGACCGCGACGGCACGGTGAACGTGGTGCGGCAGCTGCGGCAGCGCGGGGTGAAGACGGCGGTGGTGGGCTTCGGCGCCGACGCGCTGCAGGGCACCGGGCCTCTGGTGATGAACGCCATCGCCAGCGAAGGCGGGGCGCCGCGGCTGTGCCCCAGCGGGGCCGACGCCGAGTGCGGCACCACCAACCGCTGCGACCCGGCCACCCACGTGTGCGAGCTGCGCTACTACCAGGCCACCAACGACGTCGAGCTGGCCGCGGCGCTGGCCACCATCGGCTACTCGCTGACCACCGGCGAGGCGTGCGTGGTGAAGCTCGACGCGCCGCCTGCCGACCCGCGCTTCTTGAGCGTGCTGCTCGACGGGCAGCAGGTCGACCCCGCGGCGTGGTCGTACGCGTCGGGCGACGTCACCTTCCAGGGCGCGGCGTGCGACCGGCTGAAGTCGTCGACGCCCGACGACCCGGCCCAGCTCACCTTCCGAACCGTCGAGGTGCTGTGATGCGCGCGCTCGGGCTGTTGCTGGTGGTGGGCTGCGTCTCGAACACCGAGGTGGGCAACCCGTGCAGCCTGGTGCGGCGCGACCCGCAGGGCGGCGCGCCGGTCGCCATCACCGAGGGCGAGCTGCCGCTGGCCCGCGCCGACTACGTCTCGTTCGGAGCGCCGGGGTGCACCGAGGTCTGCGTGCGCGGCGCCGACGCGCAGCGCACCGGCGACAACGCCGCCGCGGCGGCGGGCCACTGCAGCCGCGGCTGCTCGAGCGAAGGCGCGTCGGGTGACTGCCCGGCCGGCTTCAGCTGCCGCGCGATGCTGCTCGACCGCCCCACCATGCAGGCGCTGTGCAGCACCGAGCCGGCGCGGTGCCGGCAGTTCGGTGGAGAGCCGTGGCCGCTCTACTGCGTGCGCGTCAGCGCCGCCGAGGTGTCGCAATGAAACGTCTACTCGGTCTGGCGGTGCTGGGGTGCCTGGTGGTGCTGCCGGGCGCAGCGGTCGGCGCGCCCGCGGCCGAGCTCGACGTCGGGCTGGGCGGAGCGATGCTGACCAGCGCCACCCCCGGCGCGGGCATCACCGCGGGCCCGGCGCTGCAGCTCGAGCTCGCGCTGGCGCTGCACGAGCGCGTGAGCGTCTCGCTGTTCGCGCTGGCCTCGACCCACCGCGGCGGCGGCAGCGCGGCCGGCACCGGGGCCGCCGAGGGCAGCGACCTCACCGCGCTCACGCCCGGGGTGTCGGCGCGGGTGAACGCGCTGGGCTTCGACGACGCGCTGGGAGCGCGCCGGGTCTGGCTCTACGCGCGCACCGGCGCGGGGTGGACGGTGCTGTGGCCGGCGGGTCACGCCACCTCGGGTGGGCTGTTCGTCTTCGCCGCGCTGGGGGTCGAGTACCGCGCGCACCTGAAGGGCTTCTCCATCGGCCTCGAGGTCGCTCCGCATTGGTGGCCGACCCGCGGCGTCTTCGGCGGCTCGGTGATGCCGAACCTGCGCTTCACGTTCTGAAAGGGGATGTTTCTCGTGAGAGCCCTGTTGCTGTGCAGCCTTGTGTTCGCGAGCGCCGCCGGCGCCGCCGAGACCGACCCCGAGCCGACCGACGACGTGGTGGCGCCGAAGCAGAAGGCGGCGGCAGTCGAGGCGGCCCCCGCCCCCGCCGCTGGGGCCGACGCGCCCGCCGAGGCGGGCTTCGTGCGCGACCGGGTGCGCAGCGTCGCGCCGGCGTTCAGCAAGCGCGGCCGCGTGGCGCTCACCGCGCTGGGCAGCGTGTCGATCAACGACGCGTTCTTCACCAACCTCGCGGCCGGCCTCGCGGTGCACGGCTACCTGCGCGAGCGCCTGGCGGTGGGCGTGCGCGGCGGGTACCTGGGCACGCTGGTCGATGACGACGCCCGCATCGCGCGGGCCAACCTGCAGAGCGCGGTGCTGGCCACCCACCCGGTCTGGCACGCGCTGGCCGAGGTCGAGTGGAGCCCGTTCTACGGCAAGCTCGCGGCGGGCGACTCGATTCTGTACCTCGACGCGTTCATCACCTCGGGCCTGGGGCGGTGGGCGTGCCCAGGCCCGGCTTCGCGTTCGAGCTCGGGGGTGGCGTGCGGCTGGCCCTCACCCAGTGGCTGGCGGTGTCGGTGAGCGTGCTCAACACCACGTATAGCGCTCCGGCGGCGGGCACCCAGCTGGGCCTCTTGCAGAACCTGACCCTGTTCACGCTCGGCGTCTCGGTCTTCTTGCCCGCGCGCAGCGACGGAGGTGCGTCATGACCTCGCTGCTCTTGCTCGCGCTGGCCGCGGCGCCGCTCGCCGCCGACCGCGCGCTGCCGCCGGTGGTGGGCGACGTCACCTTCAAGGCGGGCCGCTTCGAGCTCGAGCCGCTCGCCGCGTTCTCGCTGCGCGACGCGTACTACCGCAAGTACGTGGTGGGGCTCGAGGCGGCGTGGCACTTCACCGACTGGCTCTCGCTGGGCGGCTTCGGCGGCTACGCCATCACCCGGGCGGCGGGCGCGGTGCACCTGTGCGACGAGGCCGGGTGCGCGGCGGCGACCGCCGAGCAGCTGCAGGGCCTCACCCCGGGGAGCCTGGGGTTCCTGGCCGGGGCCGAGGTGCAGCTCGCTCCGTTCTACGGGAAGGTGTCGTTTCTCGCCGAGACGTTCGGGAACTTCGACTTTCACCTGCGCGCGGGCGTAGCGCTGGTGGGCTACGGCGCGGGCAGCCTCTCGCTCGCGCCCGGCGCGAAGGCGGGGCTGGGCGCCCGCTACTTCCTCACCCACTGGCTGGCGCTGCGGCTCGACCTCGACGACGTCATCTACCCCGAGCGCCTGCCGATCAGCGGCGTGCCGGCGACGGTGGTGCGCAACCAGCTCTTCCTGCAGGTCGGCATCGCCTTCTTCATCGGTGGAGGGAGCTCATGAGCACGCGGTCTCGATTCGGTCTGGGCGTGGGCGCCGTGCTGGCGGTGGTGCTGTCGGCTGGCCCGAGCTGGGGCGATGCGCTGCCCGAGCTGCAGCCGGCGGCCGAGCTGCTGGCGCGCGACGACTACGCGGGAGCGGCCGTGGCCGCCGCCGACCAGCTGCAGAGCCCGAACCCCGAGGTGGCGCTCGAGGCGCGCATGATCGCCGCGAAGGGGCTCTACCGCATGGGGCTGTTCCACGCGGCGCTGCTGCAGTACCAGGTGGTGCTCGCGGCGGGGCCGCGCGCCAGGCACTTCGCCAAGGCGCTCGAGTGGCTGGTGTTCATCAGCCGAAAGACCCGCGGGCAGTCGCTGCTGGCCGCCGAGCTGGCACGGCAGCCGCTCGCCGACTTCCCCGAGCGGTACCGCAGCGAGCTGTACGTGCTGCTGGCGCGGCACCACGCAGCGCTGGCGCAGTCGCTCGAGCTGGCCGGCCGGCCCGACGCGCGGGCCGAGCTCGACGAGGTGCGCAAGCTCACCCGGCAGGTGCCGGCGAGCGACCCCTTCGGGGCGCGCGCGAAGCTGCTCGAAGCGACCGTCGACCTGCACGACGATCGGCTGGCCGACGCGGTGGCGGGCTTCAAGCAGGTGCTGCGGCTCACCTCTGGCGCCGATGCCGACGCCGAGGTGCGCGCGGTGCGCGAGCTGGCGCTGATGCAGCTGGCCCGCACCGCCTACGCGCAGAAGCAAGACCGCTATGCGGCGGCGTACTACGCGAAGGTTCCCCGTGGGTCGGCGCAGTGGGCCGACGCGCTGTTCGAGTCGTCGTGGGCGCACTACCGGCTCGGCGACGACGAGCGCGCGCTCGGCAACCTGGTGACGCTCGCCTCGCCCTACTTCGCGGGCAAGTACCAGCCCGAGAGCTTCATCATTCGCGCCATCGTGCTCTACGAGAACTGCGGCTTCCCCGAGGCGAAGGCGGTGCTCGACGCGTTCGAGGGCGAGTACCGCCCGGTGCGCGAGGTGCTCAAGGAGCTGCTCGCCGCGGGCGTCGACCCCGAGGCGCTGTACGACCGCCTCGAGTCGGGCGCGGGGCCGATGCGCCGCATTCTGCGGCTGGCGCTGTCGCAGCCCGAGGTCGCCTCGGCGAGCACGTCGATCTCCGAGCTCGAGGCCGAGCTCGACCGGCTCTCGCGCTCGCCCGATGCGCTGCGGTACTCGGCCCTGGCGCAAGAGCTGGAAGCCGCGCTGAAGGCCCGGCGCACCGAGCTCAAGGCGCGGGCCGGAGCCGTGGCGCGCGCCCGCCTCGAGCTCGAGGCCGTCGAGCTCGACCACCTGCTGGCCGATGCGCTGCGCATTCGCTTCGAGGTGCTCGAGCGCGAGAAGACTCCGCTCGAGGCGCAGCTGGCGGGCAAGACGGCGGCCGCCGACCAACTGGTGCAGTACGAGTTCTCGCGCGAGGTCGACGAAGACGAGGCGTACTGGCCGCTGGGCGGAGAGTACTGGCGCGACGAGCTGGGCACGTACCTCTACACGCTGCCCAAGGGCTGCGCCGCCCACCGCACCTCGGCCGCGGCGCCGGGCTCGTCGAAGTAGGGGTGTCACCTGCCCATGGCGGCGGGGCGAGGGCCGGCTTGCGACGGGCGCGCACGTGCGTCATTCGAGCCTTCCCTCGAAAGGCTTCGAAATGCCCTGCCCTCGCCGCCTGCAGCTCTCAGCGCTGTCTTCACTCTTCCTCGCGTTCGCCGCGGGGTGCAGCCCCCCGGTGAGCCCGTGCACCGGCGCCCAGTGCAGCGGGCCGACCGGCGGTGGCTCGGCGGCCGGCGGTGGAGCGGGCGGTGGCGACGCCGAGACCGACGCGGGCGTCGACAGCGGGAGCTGCAAGCCCTGCGTGGTCGACGGCGACTGCGCGACCGGGGCGAGCTGCCTGCAGTACGCGGGCGGCGACTTCTGCGCGGCGCGGTGTGGCTCGGGTACGGCGGGGTGCAAGAGCGACGAGAGCTGCCTCTCGCTGGTCACCGACGAGGGCAGCCCGGTGCAGGCGTGCGTGCCGAACAGCGGCACCTGTGGCGCGGTGGGCTGCGGGGTGTGCCCCAACGGCACCACCTGCGACGTGGTGGTGGGAGAGTGCTCCGAGGGCTCGAGCCCGGGTGACGGCGGCTGCGACGACTACGACGCGCCGACCACCGCCTCGTGCTGCCACGCGTGCAGCGGCACCAGCGACTGTCAAGACAACGGCTGCAGCGGGGGCCAGTGGTGCCAGAACGTGGGTTGCCTCTGTCAGGCTGCTGCGCCGACGGGCTGCGGTGGTGCAGGCGGTGGAGCAGGCGGAGGCAGCGGCGGTGGCGCGGGCGGCGCGGGCGGCGCGGGCGGCGCGGGCGGCGGCGGCGTGGCCATCGGGGTGAAGCCCGACGGCGGCTTCGTGCCCCGGTTGCTGTTCGCGGTGGTGGGCGACACGCGGCCGCCGGGCAGCAACGACACCTCGCACTACCCGCGGGCCATCATCTCGAAAATCTACCAGGACCTCGAGGCCCACCGGCCGAAGGTGCAGTTCGTGGTGGCGACGAACGACTACCAGTTCGCCGGCGGCGCGGGCAACGAGGGCCCCACGCAGATCGGCTACTACATGACGGCGCGGGCGAACTACTCGGGCACCGTGTTCGCGTCGATGGGCAACCACGAGTGCGGCACCGGCGGCAACTGCCCGACCGGAGCGAGCAACAACCGCACCGCGTACATGAACAACCTGGTTCGCCCGCTGGGCTACAGCGTGCCGTACTACTCGTTTCGGGTAGACGACAGCGGCGGCCAGTGGACAGCCAAGTTCATCATCACCGCGTGCAACTGGTGGAACGCGGCGCAGCTCAGCTGGCTGCGCGCCGAGCTGGCGAAGCCGACCACCCACACGTTCATCGTGCGCCACCACCCGCTGGGCTCTGACGGCCCGTGCAACGCGCAGATGGACCCGGTCATCAGGGCCGCCGACTACACCGGGCTGCTGGTGGGCCACATTCACACCGTGAACTTCTCGAGCGCGAAGAAGCAGCTGGTGGAAGGGGTGGGCGGAGCGCCGATTCACACCTCGGCGAACTACGGCTACGCCATCGTGGCGCAGCAGCCGAGCGGGCACTTCAAGATTACCCAGTACGACTACCAGACCAACCTGCCGGTCAACACGTACACGCTGCAGTAGCGCCGCCCGGCTTCAAAGGCAGAACGCGCGGCTGGGCGACCTTCAGCTCGCCGGCTCGGGTGACTGCGCCAGGGCGCCGAGCGCCGCGGCTCCGACCGGGGGGGCGAGCAGCCAGGGCACCACGAACACCCGCCGGGCGAGGCCGCCGGCGATGCGCTCGAGCTGGCGTCGCTCGCCGGCGAGTCGGGCGGCGAGCAGCGGGTCGCGGGCACCCGCCGCCGACAAGCTGCGATTGACCACCCAGGCGAAGGGCTCGACCCTGGCGCGGCGCAGATCTTCTTGCAGCGCTGCGGCCTGAGACACGGGCGTGGTCTCTGCCAGGGTGACGATGACCACCCGGGTGAGCGCGGGGTCCTGCAGCCGCATCAGCGGCGTGGTGAGCCGCGCCGGGTTGAGGCCCGGGCCGAGGTCTCGCAGCGCCTGCCGGTGGTAGGCGCCGGTCGCGTCCATCAGCAGCAGTGAGTGCCCGGTGGGCGCGGTGTCGAGCACCACCAGGCGCCGGCGCGACTCGCTGATGACCCGCGAGAACGCGTGGAACACCGCGACCTCTTCGGTACAGGGCGAGCGAAGGTCCTCGCGCAGCAGCTGTCTGCCCTGGGCGTCGAGGTCGCGCCCCTTCGTCGCCATGATCTTCTCGACGTAGGCGCGGGTCTCGACGGCCGGGTCGATTCGGCTGACCTCGAGCCCGGGAACGTCGCCGGCCAGGGTCTCGACCAGGTGCGCCGCCGGGTCGGTGGTCGAGAGGTGAACCTCGAGCCCGCGCCGGGTGAGCTCGACCGCGAGCGCGGCGGCGATGGTCGTCTTTCCCACTCCCCCCTTGCCCATCACCATCACCAGCCCCTGCTGCTGCTCGGCCAGCTGGTCGACGAGCGCCGAGAGCGGGTCGAGGCGCAGCTGGGCGCGCGCATCGGCTGCGGGCCTGGGCGAGAGCACGGCGCCCGGGCGGAGCAGCGCGCGGAGCGCGGCGATGCCGACGGTGTCGAACGGCCTGAGCGGCACCTCGTCGCGCGGTAGGAGCTGCAGCGGCTCGGGGAGCCGGGTGGTGACGGCCCGCTGCTGACGCTCGAGCGCGGCGGCCACCGCGTCAGAAGGGTCGCTCGGGTGAAACACGCCGTTGATCGCCAGCCGCTGGTGCGCGATGCCGAGCGCCGCGAGCTCGCGCGCGGTGCGACCCGCCTCGCCGAGCGAGCGTTCTTCGGGAGTGGTGACCAGCACCACCGTGGTGCGGGCCGGGTCCGAGAGCGCGGCGAGCGCGCGGCCGAAGCGGGCCTCTTGCAGCTTCAGGCCCGAGTGGGGCCCCAGGCACGACGCGCCACGGTCGTTGCCCTCGAGAAAGCCCGCCCACGCCTTCGGAAGGCTGAGCAGGCGCAAGGTGTGGCCCGTCGGGGCGGTGTCGAAGACCACGTGGTCGAACCCGGCGGGAGCGTCGGCCAGCAGCCCGGCGAACTCGTCGAAGGCGGCGATCTCGGTGGTGCAGGCGCCCGAGAGCTGCTCTCGAACCGTCTCGCGCTCGGTCGGTCGCTGCGGGGCCGAGCTGGGCGAGCACCCGAACCCGATAGGCCTCGGCAGCGGCGTCGGGGTCGACGTTGAGCACCGACAACCCTGGCACCCCCGGCACCGCCACCGGCTGGTTGCGCAGCTCGACGCCGAGCATCTCGTCGAGGTTCGACGCCGAGTCGGTGCTGACCAGCAGCACCTTCTTGCCCTGGTCGGAGAGGGCGAGGGCGGTCGCCGCCGACAGCGAGGTCTTGCCCACCCCACCCTTGCCGGTGAAGAACAGGTACCGGGTGGGCTCGAGCAGGAACCCGGGGCTGAAGACGCGAGCGAGGCGGCGGCTGAGCTCGTCTCTCACGCTGCGAAACGCGGCCAGCCGGGCGGCCTCGTCGCCCTGAGCGGCGCCGGGGTCGGGCAGGCTCCAATGGAGCCGCCTCGCCTGGCCGAGGAACACCGGGCACTCTTCTTCGGCGCAGAGGGTGATGACGACGTCGACGTCTGCCGGTGGAATGTCGGCGACGTGCTTCGAGTACTGCTTCGAGCCGTCGATGCCGAGCTCGGCGAGGGCGGCGACCGCCAGCGGGTTGACCTTCGAGGGCGCCGACCCGGCAGATGAGACCTTCACCCCTGCCGGTGCCAGCGCCCGAGCGATGCCCTCGGCCAGCTGGCTGCGCGCCGAGTTCGCGACGCACAGAAACAAGAGGTGCTTCGGCGGCGCGGCGCGCAGGGCGGCGGCGTCGGCCTCCCACGGCTCACTCATGGGGCGGCCCCGGGGCGGCTCGGGCTCACGTCGACCGCGCAGTTGGCGACCCGGGCCAGCTCGGCCGGGTCGTTGGCGAAGTACCGCTGTCGAAGCCTGAGCGCGACGTTCACCAGGCCGATGAGCACGGGCACCTCGACCAGCGGCCCGATGACGGCGGCGAACGCCGCGCCGTGGCCCATGCCGAAGGTGGCGACCGCCACCGCGATGGCCAGCTCGAAGTTGTTCGACGCCGCGGTGAACGACAGCGTCGCGGTCTGGCCGTACGTCGCGCCCACCTTGCGGCTCATGAAGAACGACACGAAGAACATCGCCCCGAAGTAGATGAGCAGTGGCACCGCGATGCGCACCACGTCGAAGGGCAGCTGAACGATGGCCTGCCCCTTGAGCGAGAACATCAGCACGATGGTCAGCAGCAGCGCGACGAGGGTGACGGGCGAGATTCGGGGAATGAAGACCTTGCGGTACCAGTCTTCGCCCTTCAGCGCGCGCAGCGCGAAACGGCTGGCGATGCCGGCCAGGAAGGGGAGCCCCAGGTAGATGAAGACGCTCTGCGCGATGTCACCGATGGTGAAGTGCACCGCCGCGCCCTGGATGCCGAGCCAGCCCGGCACCACGGTGATGAAGAGCCACGCATAGAGCGAGAAGAAGAGCACCTGGAAGATCGAGTTGAAGGCGACCAGACCCGCGCAGTACTCGGCGTCGCCGCTGGCGAGGTCGTTCCACACGATGACCATCGCGATGCACCGGGCCAGGCCGATGAGAATGAGGCCCACCATGTACTCGGGCCGGTCGCGCAAGAAGACGACCGCCAGCGCGAACATCAGCACCGGGCCGATGACCCAGTTCTGCACCAGCGAGAGCAGCAGCACCTTCCAGTTCCGGAAGATGCGGGGCAGCTCTTCGTAACGGACCTTGGCGAGCGGCGGGTACATCATCAGCACCAGGCCGACCGCGATGGGCACCGAGGTGGTGCCGACGTTCAGCCCGTTCAGCGCCGGCACCACGCCCGGCGCGAGGTGCCCCAGCGCGATGCCCACCGCCATCGCGGCGAAGATCCACAGCGTGAGGTAGCGGTCGAGGAAAGACAGCCGCCGGGTGAGCGCGCTCATCACCGCTCTCTTTAGCGCGTCGCGCCAGTTGCGGCCGGTGCTTCACAGAGGCGCAGATTCTGCGTCGCACGAAACCTCGCCAACTGAACCCTTTTTCGGCCAGCCGGCTCTGACCCGGCATGTGCATGCGAACCCAGTGTCAGAAGTGCGGTAAGCCCACCTGGTCGGGCTGTGGGGCTCACATCGAGCAGGCGCTGGCCGGCGTGCCGCGCGAACAACGTTGCCGCTGCCGTGAGCAAGCCTCGGCAGAACCGCCGAAGAGGCCGTCACCATGGAGCTGGGCATCGGAAAAGAAGTGAACGAGACCGACGCCGAGCTGCTCGAGCGGGCCCGGGCGGGAGACCCGGCCGCGATGAACGCGCTGCTCGAGCGCCACGAGCGCAGCATCTACCGCTTCGGCCTGCGCATGTGCGGCGACGAAGAAGCGGCGCGCGAGGTGCTGCAAGAGACGCTGCTCGCCGCGTTCAAGCACCTGCACGGGTACCGCGCAGACGCCGCGCTGTCGACCTGGCTGTACCAGATCGCCCGCTCGTTCTGCATCAAGCAGCGGCGGCGCGAGACGGCAGAGCCGCGCGACCACGAGAGCATCGAGTCGTCGCAGGGCGCGCGCGACGTCGCGGTCGGCGCCCCCGGGCCCGACGAGCGCACCCACGCGCGGCAGATGGCCGAGCTGATTCAAGCGGCGATGCAGTCGCTGCCACCTGAGGCGCGAGAGGTGCTGGTGCTGCGTGACGTCGAGGGGCTCTCGGCAGAAGAGGCGGCGCGGGTGCTCGAGGTCTCGGTGCCCGCGCTGAAGAGCCGGCTGCACCGCGCCCGGCTGCTGCTCTCGGCGCAGCTCGCCGCGGTGCTCGACGCGCCCGAGCGGGTGGCCTGCCCCGACCTGACCGCCGAGCTGTCGGCGTACGCGGCCGGCGAGGTCGACCAGACGATGTGCCAGCGCATCGAGGCGCACCTCGAGCGCTGCCCGCGGTGCGCGTCGGCGTGCGAGCAGCTCAAGCGCACGGTGTCGCTGTGTCGCGCCATTCCCGGTGGCGACGTGCCGGCGGCGGTCAAGGCCGCGGTGCGGGCGGCGCTCCGGCCGAGCGCCTGAGGGCTTTCACCGAGAGCCGCGGCGAGGCTCGAGCTCGGCGCGCTGCCTGCGCAGCTCGTTCATGTCGAGCGCCTTCACCTGCTCGACCAGCACCTCGAGGGCATTCTCGGGCAGCGCCCCCGCGCGCGAGAACACCGGCACCCCGTCGCGAAACACCACCAGCGTGGGAATGCCGCGGACCCCGAAGGCCCGGGCCAGCTGGGGCTCTTCGTCGACGTTCACCTTGAGGAAGGTGGCGTCGGGGTGCCGGTCGCCGACCCGGTCGAAGATGGGAGCGAACGTTCGGCAGGGAGCACACCAGCCGGCCCAGCAGTCGATCACCACCACTCCGGGTTTCTCGAGCGTGGCTTCGAGGTCTTCGGTCTTCAAGGGCATCGCGGGCATGCCGGTGAGAGCCGCCGCGTGGCGAAAGGGTTCAGGCCGGCAGTTGGGGCGGTGCGTCGACGTCGACGACTACGGCGCAGTCACGGCGCCGCCGGTCGAGAGGTCGGTGCACCCCACGAACGTCGCCGGAATGCTGCTCGCATCTTTGTACACGTAGCTGGCAAGCCCCTTGCCGAAGCGGCAGCGGCGGAAGACGTTGTTCGGCCCCTGGGTGTAGAGCGTGTAGTAGTACGCGTTGGCGTCGAGGAATTCGCAGTCTTCGAACAGGCCGTCGGCCCCCCAGTAGTTGACCGACGCGGTCTGGCCGGTGATGCCGTTCTGGTACGGCCCCAGGGTGATGAAGCGCACGCGGCTGAACCGCATCTGTCTTCCGCCCAGCGACTGCATCGCCTCGACGTGCGCGGCCGGCGTTCCGAGATTGGTGATCTCGAGAATCGAGTCTTCGACCACCAGCGGCGTGGGGTAGGTGACGTCTCCGTAGGTGAGCCCCTTGGGGCGCAGCGCCTGGTTGCCGCCCACCAGGTGGCTCCAGCGAATGGTCCAGTTCTTCTGCCCACCGTCCTCGAAGTAGATGGCCGTCGAGAGGCAGTGGTCGAGGGTGACCGACCGGGTCACCGTGCTTCCGCCGAACACCGTCTCGATGCCTGCCGCGAAGTCGCAATCCGAGAAGGTGTACGTGCCGGAGCTGGCGAGCTGAACCGCGGTGGTGAAGCGCTGGCCCGTGTAGTTGCCGGGCGGCAGACTTCCTCCGCTGCGACTGGTGAGGGCACTTCGCGGCCCCACCTGCGCGAGGCTGGGGGGAGTCGCCGCACCCGCATCGGCTGCTCCCAGCCCGCCATCGGTGCCCGCGTCGACCGCACCGGCGTCGCGGCCCGCGTCGACCGCACCGGCGTCGACCGCACCGGCGTCGACCGCACCGGCGTCGACCGCACCGGCGTCGCTGCCCGCGTCGACAGCACCGGCATCGCTGCCGGCGTCGCCCACGCTCGCATCGGCAGGCTGCTGAGCGCCGCCGTCGTCACCCGGCTCGACCGGAGTCTGGCAGCCGGCGCCAGACATCAGCAGCAAGGCCACGAGGGCATTGAATCGCATGCGCGAAGTATGCGAGCCCTGTCCCCACCCGTCTACGCGCGCGATGAAAAGCGACATCGGGTGCGGCGTGCGTCTGGCCCATGCGTCACAGGGAGACTGCGCGCGGCGCGCCGGCGTCGACGAAGCTGCCGAGCACCAACCAGCGCCGCGACGCGGCGGTGCCCTCGAGCGGGGTGGTGTAGTGCCAGAACGGCAGGCGGTAGGCGGTGAGCGCTCCGCTGCGCGACAGGCTGGCCACCTGTGAGAGGTGGGCGTCGCGCTCGAAGACCAGCAGCTGCCGCTTCACCCCGCCGGTGCAGAAGGTGAGGTGCACGTCGGTGTAGCCGGCGCGCACGTCGGCGTCTTCGGGCTGGTGGTCGGTGTGCGGCCCGGCGTAGTCGCCGGGGCGGTAGCACAGCACCTGAATCGCCTCGGGGCCGCGCACCGGCCGGCCGCTGAGCACCTGCACCAGCGCCAGGTAGGCGGGCGAGCGCAGCATCTGCGCCAGGCCGGTGTCGTCGTGGCCGAGCGCCGCGTCGCCGACGCCGTCGAACGGAGTCGTCATCATGCGGCCGGTCTTGGGCAGCACCTCGCCGTGCGCCAGCTGCGAGGCGCGCGAGGGCGGCGCCGGCGCGTTCATCTCGCACATGCGCGGGCCGAAGCCGTGCTCGAGCAGCGCCGGCACCTCGCGCACCAGCTTGGGGTCGAACAGCCCGTCGATGGCGACGAAGGGCTCGCGGCCCAGCGAGCCGTTCAAGCCGGGCTCGCCCCCCGCCAGCACCCGCCGGCCCCGCGCCGACAGCAGCTCGGCGAAGTCGGCCGGAAATCGCGTCACGTCGTCGCTCGCTGACCCATGGGCGCTCATACCGCACCGCGAGCGGCGCGTGGGCTGAGTGCTCAGTGCTTGCCACCACCGCCGCCGGTTGGCGACACGCCCGAGCCCGGTGACCTCAGGTGTGTGCGCGCGCACATCTGGCGCTCCCCGGCCTCGAGAATCGTCACTGGGTGCACCGGCTTCACATAACCTCGGCGGTTCATGCCCCTCGGTTCGCTCTTCCGTGTCGTCGTTGCAGGCGCTGCACTCGCTCTCTTTCCTGTCGCGGTGCCTGAAGCGTGGGCCCAGTGCGCCAACCGCTGCGGCCTGGCAGGGTCGACGGGGCGCTGCTGGTGCGACCTAGCCTGCCTGAGCATCGGCGACTGCTGCACGGACTACGCAGCGAGCTGCGGGGCGCCGAAGATCAACGAGCTGGTGCCCGCCAGCGGCCCGACCGAAGGCGTCACCATCACGCTCGCCGGTACCCGCTTCGGCACGAACCCCGAGGTGAGGCTCAATGGCGCGCTGCTCACCTGCCCCGGCGCGGCGTCGGACGTTCAGGTGCAGTGCACCGTGCCGCCCGGCGTGGGCGCCGGGCTCACCGTGACGCTGCGCAACTCGGCGGCGCAGACGGCGGCCGTCGACGGGGGCTTCTCGTATTTCCCTCCCGCGCTCAACCTCGTGAGCGCCGGCGGGCCGATCTCGACGGCCGGCGGCGAGGCCATCACCCTCATCGGAGCGAACTTCGGCCCGACCGGCGCGGCGACGGTGCGGGTCGGCGCCGCGACGGCGCCGGTCACCGCTCGAGATGCGGGCCTGCTGGTGGTCACCGCGCCGCCCGGCGAAGGCGCGGCCCAGAGCATCGACGTCACGGTAGGGGGCCAGCTGGCCACGATGCCGAACGCGGTCTCGCGCCGGCCGCCGTACATCACCGACGTGCTCCCGACGCCGCTCCCGGCCACCGGCACCATCACCCTCACCGGCCTCGACTTCGGGCTCAACCCCACCGTGACCGTGGCGGGCCTCAGCTGCGCGGTCACCTCGCACTCGCACACCAACATTCTCTGCAACCTCACCGGCGGCAGCGGGTCGGGGTTGGCGGTGGTCAACGCGGGAGGTCAGGCGAGCAGGGGCTTCCCGGTCTCGTTCACGCCGCCCACGCTCACCGGGGTGTCGCCCAGCCCGGTGCCGACCGCCGGTGGAACCCTCATCACCCTCACCGGCTCGGGACTCGGCACCGCCGGCGCCACCGCGACGGTGGGCGGCGCTGCGTGCACCAGTCCGATGGTGGTGGGCAGCGCGCTGGTGTGCACCGTGCCAGCCGGTGTCGGCCGGCGCGTGCCGGTGGTCGCCCAGCTCGGCGCCCAGACCACCAACGCGATGCCGATCGACTACGCGGCGCCGACCATCTCGCAGGTGAACCCGACCACGGGCTCGACCAGCGGCGGGGTGCTGCTGACCGTGGTCGGCCAGAACTTCGGCACCACCGGCACCGTCACCGTCAACGGAGCGGCCTGCCCCATCAACGTGTACGGCCACACACAGGCGCGGTGCACGCTGCCCCCGGGCGTCGGCACCGCCGAGGTGAAGCTCAACGCTGGAGATCAGGTCGCCACGCACAGCTTCCAGTACCTGCCGCCCACCATCAGCGGCCTGACGCCGATGGGTGCCTCGACCGCGGGCGGGGTGCCCCTCACCGTCAGCGGCAGCAACTTCGGCCTGCAGCCGCGCATCACCGTGGGTGGTGTGCTGTGCCCGCTCAGCACTGCGAGCCACACCTCGGCGGTGTGCACGCTCCCGGCCGGCTTCGGCACCGTGCAGGTGCTGGTCGACGTCGCAGGCCAAACCGTCACCTCGCCGTACACGTACGGAGTGCCGCTGGTCACCAGCGTCGTCCCCACCAACGGGCCCACCACCGGCGGCACCGCCATCACCGTGCTCGGTCAGAACTTCGGCGCCGACTCGCAGGTGTCGATCGGCGCTTCAGCCTGTGGGCTCACCACCCGCACCGCCACCATGCTGGTGTGCTCGACCCCCGAGGGCGTGGGCTCGCAGCCGCTCGTGGTGCGCAGCGCCGCGGTCAACAGCAACACCCGGTCGTTCATCTACGATGCTCCGCTCCTCTCGCTGGTCAGCCCGAACCATGGGCCCAGCGGCGGAGGCAACGTCATCACCCTCAGTGGCATCAACTTCGGCGCGAGCGGTGCCGTCGTGCTGATGGGCGGCCAGAGCGCGACGGTCACCGAGCAGCGCCACACCCAGATCATCGCCACCGCGCCGGCCGGCACCGGCACGGTCGCCGTGCTCGTCTCTCGCGCGGGTGAGACCAGCCCGAGCTCGACTTACACGTACGACGTGAGCGGGGCCGGCGGCGGCGCGGGCGGTGGTGCGGCAGGTGGCTCGGCCGGCGGCTCCGCGGGTGGAACGGCTGGCGGCTCCGCGGGTGGAACTTCCGGCGGCTCCGCGGGTGGAACTTCCGGCGGCTCCGCGGGTGGAACCGCTGGCGGCACCGCGGGTGGAACCGCTGGCGGCACCGCGGGTGGAACCGCTGGCGGCACCGCGGGTGGAACCGCTGGCGGCTCCGCGGGTGGAACCGCTGGCGGCACCGCGGGTGAACCGGTGGCGGCTCCGCGGGAGGAACCGCTGGCGGCACCGCGGGAGGAACCGCTGGCGGCTCCGCGGGTGGAACTTCCGGCGGCTCCGCGGGTGGAACTTCCGGCGGCTCCGCGGGTGGAACTTCCGGCGGCTCCGCAGGTGGAACTTCCGGCGGCTCCGCGGGTGGAACTGCCGGCGGCTCCGCGGGTGGAACTGCCGGCGGCTCCGCGGGTGGAACTGCCGGCGGCTCGGCCGGCGGCGGCGACTCCACTCCGGGCTGCGGTTGCGGCGCCGGCGGTGGCGCTGAGCTGTGGTTCGCGGTCGCGGCGCTGCTCGCCGCCCGGCGCCGCCGGCGCCAGTGAGCTTCGGGCGAGCTTCTTCTCGGCTCCGCTCCTTGGGTGCTCGGCTCGCCCCCTCGCCCCGACCCTCTCCCGCGAGGGGAGAGGGAGGGGGCGGTTCGCGACTCGGGGTGGTACTCGCGCTGGGCACCTTTGCGGCTGCGGGGCTCGGCGCGTGGCCCGGGCTCACCGGCGGCGATGCCGGTGAGCTGATCGCGGCCTCTCACGCGTTCTCGACGGCCCACCCGCCCGGGTATCCGCTCTTCGTATGGCTCGGCGGCCTGACGACGCCCTTGCTGTGGGGCCCGCTGGCGCACCGCTACAACCTGTTCTCCGGCCTCGCCGCGGCGGCCGCGACCGGCCTGCTCGGCGCCGCGCTCTTCAGGTGGACCCGCTCGACCCTGCTCGCGACCGCCGCAGCCCTCGCCGCGTTCTGCACCCCGCTGATGCTGCAGTACTCGACACGCACCGAGGTCTTCGCGCTGAACCAGGCGATGGCGGCGCTGGTGCTGCTGCTCGCGCTGAACCACTCCGAGCTGCCTTCGCCGCGCTCGGCGCTCGCGCTGGGGCTCGCCGCGGGAGTCGGCCTCGCCAACCACCAGACGCTCGCGCTGCTGGCCGCCCCGCTGCTCATCGCCTCGGTGCGGCCGCACGGCGCGCGGGTCGTGGCGGGCGCGGCGCTGGGGTCGTGCACCTACGCGCTGGTCCCCCTCGGCGCGCTGCTCGGGCCAGAGCAGGCGTGGGGCGACGTGCTGTCGATGCGCGGCTTCGTCGGCCACGTGCTGCGAGCCGACTACGGCACGTTTCAGCTGGCCGCCGAGGTGACCGGCGCGGCGACTCCGCTCGGCCCGCAGCTCGGTGCGTTCGCGCTCAGCCAGCTCCAGGCGCTCGGCTGGGTGGGCGCACCGCTCGCCGTGCTCGGTGCCTGGCGCGCCACCCGCCCCGGCGCTTCGCACCGGCCGCTCGCCCTCGCGCTCGCCGTTGCGTGGCTGCTCAGCGGGCCGGGCTTCATCGCGCTCGCCCACTTCCCGATGTCTTCGCCGCTGCTCAGCGCCGTGCTGGCGCGCTTCTTTCTGCTCCCCGAGCTGCCGGCGATGGTCTTCGCCGCGCTCGGCGTGCTCAGCCTCGGCCCGACTCGAGTCGCCACAGCGCTGTGCGCCGCCGCGCTGCTCGGCTCGGCGGCGCGGGCCGCGCTCTTCGTGCGCGAGCGCCCCACCGAAGCGCTGCCCGAGCTGTACGCCGCGGCCCTGCTCGAGCCGCTGCCTCGCGACGCGGTGCTGCTGGTGCGCGGCGACCTCCTCAGCAACGCCGTGCGCTACGCCCAGCTGCTCGGGCAGCGCTCGGACGTGGTGGCGCTGGACCAGGAGCTGCTCACCCGCCCGTGGTACGTCGCGCGCCACCCGCGGCTCTCCTTCCCCGCGGGGCGATGGGAGCCCGGTGGCGCGGGCGCGTTCTCGCTGCGCGAGCTGCTCGACGCGAACCCGCAGCGGCCGTTCTATCTCGCCGGCGGCTTGAAGCCGGGAGACCCTTCGACCACGACCCTGCAACGCTGGCCCGCCGCGCTCGCCGAGCGCCTGCTCACCTCACCGGTCGAGCCGGCCGCGGCGCTGGCCCGCTCGAGAGAGACCGAGCAGCAGCTGTCGCAGTCGGCGTTCGCGCGCGCTGCGGCCCGAGCCGGGCCCGACCCGTGGGACCAGGCGGCCGCCGAAGAGCTGTGGGAGGCGCGGCACCGGGTCGCGGTCGCGCAGGTCTCCACCTCCGACCCCGCGTTGTTGAGCGAAGGCGAAGAGCGGCTTTGGCTGCTGATCTCCCAGCACCACGACCCGCCGGCGCAGTACTACCGCAACGCCGCGATCGCGGCCTCGAAGCTCGCCCACCCCGAGCGCCTGCGCGCCGCGCTCGAGAAGTACCTCGCGCTGGCTCCGGCCGACGTGCCCGACCGCGCCCTGTTCGAGGCCGAGCTGGCGCGGCTCGACGGGAACTGAAGGGCCGCTCAACCGAAGTGGTACGCCGAGAGCCGCACTGAGGCGAAGCGCTGGTTGTACGCCACCACCCCGCGATCGGCCCCCGCCGCTCCGGCGATGACCATCAGCGGCAGCAGGTGCTCTTCACGCGGGTGGGCCAGGCGAGCCGCCGGCGCCGTCGCCCACCGGGTCAGCGCCGCGTCGCGTGCCTCTGGCTCGAGGGTCGCGGCCTCGCGCAGCCACGCGTCGAACTGCTCCGAGACCTGCCCGGCGCGAGGGTCTGAGAAGGCGCGCAGGTTGTGAAAGGTCATGCCGCTGCCGATGATGAAGACGCCCTCATCGCGCAGCGGCGCCAGCGCGCGGCCGATGCTCAGGTGCTCGGCGGGGTCGAGCCCGCGCTTCAGGCTGAGCTGCACGGTCGGCACCTCGGCGTTCGGCCAGGTCACCTTCAGCGGCACGAACGTGCCGTGGTCGTAGCCGCGCTCGGGGTCGCTCGCGCTCTCGATGCCGGCCTGCTCGAGCAGCTGCTGCGCCCGCGCGGCGACCTGGGGCTCGCCGGGCGCCGGCCAGGTGATGGCGTACGACTCGCGCGGGAAGCCGTAATAGTCGTAGAGCATCGGCGGGTGCGCCGAGGTCATCAGCGTGGGCACCCGCTCTTCCCAATGCGCCGAGACCACCAGCAGCGCCCGGGGCGGCGACCGCAAGAGCTCGCGCACCGAGCGCAGGTAGTCGATGAGCCCCTCTTTCTCGCTCGCGGTTCCGAACGGCATGTCGACGAACGGCCAGGGGCCGCCGCCGTGGGGTAGAAACACGGCCGGAGTGCGTGCGGGGGTGGTGGTGCTCATCACGTCGGACTTGATGCGCGAGGCGCCCCGCTGTCTCGCGCGATTGCCGCAACTCGCTGTTGCAAATTCACAACAGGTTTCGACTGACCGGTTCGCAGTAGGCGCCCGGCCCGTTCGTGGCACGATGGGCGCCCGATGGACATCGCGACGATGAACAAGGTGCTGACCTACGCCGTCGCGCAGGGCGCCAGTGACGTGCACTTCCGCCCGGGCGACCCGCCCACCTTCCGGGTCAACGGGCAGCTCCGCACGGTGAAGAGCGAGAAGCTGATGCCGCCGCACACCCGCCAGCTGGCCCTCAACTGCATCACCGACGTCGCGCTGCAGAGCGGCATCGACACCCTGCAAGAGCTCGACACCTCGTACGCCATCAACGGCGTGGCGCGCTTTCGGGTGAACGTGTACCGGCAGCGTGGCTCGCTGGCGCTGGTGCTGCGGGTGATACCCACCCAGATCCCGACCCTCGAAGGGCTGAACCTGCCGCCCATCGTGAAGACCATCTGCAGCTACGAGCGCGGGCTGGTGCTGGTCACCGGCGCCACCGGCTCGGGCAAGACCACCACCCTCGCGGCGATGATCAACGCCATCAACGCGGCCGAGGCGGTGCACATTCTCACCATCGAAGACCCGATCGAGTTCGTGCACGCCAACATCCGCGCGTCGATCAGCCAGCGGGAGATCGGCCTCGACACCACCGACTTCAGCATCGCCTTGCGCGCCGCCCTGCGGCAGGACCCCGACGTCATCCTGGTCGGCGAGATGCGTGACCACGAGACCGTCGACATCGCGCTCAAGGCCGCCGAGACGGGTCACCTGGTGCTGGCCACGGTGCACACCACCGACGCGATCAAGACCATCGGGCGCCTGCTCTCGTTCTACTCGGCCGACGAGCACAGCCAGGTGCGCATGCGGCTGGCCGAGTCGCTCAAGGCCACCCTCTCGCAGCGGCTGCTGCCGCGCGCCGACGGCAAGGGCATGGCGCTGGCGATGGAGATCATGACCCAGACCAAGACCACGCAGGAGTACATCATCGACGCCGCCCGCACCGGCGCGCTGAAAGACGTGATCGAGAAGTCGCGCACGACCTACAGCATGCAGTCGTTCGACCAGCACCTCACCGACCTCTACCGGAACAACGTCATCACCCTCGAGACCGCGATGGCCGGCGCCTCGAACAAGGCCGACTTCGAGCGCGCGCTCAACTTCGAGTGACCGAGCGGCCGAGCTGCACCACCGCGTCGAAGTGGCGGGGCTCGACCGGCATCACCGAGAGCCGCTGGCCCTTCTGCAGCACGCCCATCTTCTTCAGCGCGCGCTGCCGGCGCAGGGTGGCGAGCGAGAGCACCTGCGGAAACCGCTCGACGAACTCGACGTTGACCATCTGCCAACGCGGGGCGGCGCGGGTGCTCTTCGGGTCGTAGTACGGGCTCTTCGGGTCGAACTGGGTGGGGTCGTCGACCGGGCCGCCCTTCACCCGGGCCAGGCCCGCGACGCCCGAGGGCTCGCCGTTGGAGTGGTAGAAGAGCACCAGGTCGCCGTCGCGCATCTGGTCGCGCATGAAGTTCCGCGCCAGGTAGTTGCGCACCGACTCCCAACCGGTGAGCCGGTCGCGCTCGAGGTCTTCGATCGAGAAGACGTCGGGCTCGCTCTTCATCATCCAGTACGCGGGCATCGGCGGCCCTTCTACCCGTTACTGCGTCTGTTCGGCACCGAGCGAGGTGGTGGGCTCGGGGTCGACCCAGGGTCGCGCGATGGCATCGTCGACCCACCACGAACCGGGCCCGACGTGCCACTTGCTGAACCCGACGTTGCCCGAGGCGAGCTCGGCGCCGACGTCGAGCGAACCGGTGATGGGGTTGAGCTGCGCGCCGTCGAGGAAGACGCGCATGCGCGTGCCGTAGATGCCGACGCCGACGCGCACCCAGGCGCTGGTGCCGGGCGCGCCCCGGTTCGGGGCGAGCTCGCTCCAGGTCGCGCCGATGGTCTTGGCGATGTCCCAGCCGGCCGCGCCTTCGAGGTTGGTCTGGTAGTTCGAGCCCGTTCGCGAGCGCACCAGCTGCGAGATGTCGACCACCGTCGAGGTGAGGCGCCACCACGACTCGAAGTACACGTCGGCCACCGAGAGCGCGGGGCTGGCCACCATCTGCCGCTCGAAGTCGTTCTCGGCGGGCAGCTCGGCCGAGAACTGGCCCCGGTGCGTCTGGCTGCTCGAGCTCCGGTAGCTGCCGCCACCCGCGTTGATCGACCACTTCGAGAGCGTGCCCGACTCGAAGTCGTCGGCGAAGAGAAACACCTTGCCGGGGTCTGAGGGCGCGGCAGCAGCGATGGGCTTCTGGAAGTAGAGCGAACAGCGCGCGTCAGAGCCGCTCGCGGCAAGCGACTGCGGGAACTTGAACCACAGCGTGGTGCTGGGGCTGTTGAACGCGCTGCCGGTGTCGAGCACGCGATCGACCTCGGCCCAGCCGGCCGAGCCGCTGCAGGCGATGCGCAGATCTTCTCCATCGGCGCGCGACTTCGACGCGGCGACGAGCGCGGCGTGATCGAAGGAGATGCGCACCGCGTAGCCGGCCGCGATGGCGGCGGTGCCGGTGCTCACCGTGATGGGCCGGCGCAGCCCGAACGCGGGGTCCCACCAGCTGCCCGCATCGGGAGTGCCGGCATCGGAGGCGCCGCCGTCGGAGGCACCGCCGTCGGAAGCACCGCCGTCGGAAGCACCGCCGTCGGAAGCTCCGGCATCGAGAGCACCGGCGTCTGATGGTCCGGCGTCTGACGGGCCCGCGTCGGGGAGCCCCGCATCGAGGCCTCCGTCGGAGGCTGCGGTGACCTGGGAGCACACCCCATCGAGGCACGACCAACCGGTCAGGCATTCTTCAGGGGTGTTGCAGGCAAACACCCGGTCGTCGAGCGCACCCGTCTCGCAGGTGCAGCCCGTTGCGCCGAGCGCGATGAGGAGAACCGCCGACCGGAACATCGACCCCGAAGCTTAGCCCCTGGCGGGCGGCGCGCGGCGTCTCTGCGCAGGTCACGGTGCCGGGCGCGCGATGGTCGCCGCCTCTTGAGCCTTGAGGAGATCGAGCCGGTCGAGCGGGTACGGGGTGCCCAGCCCGATGTGCTTGATGCGCGGCAGCTGGAGCAGCCGCTCGAGGTCGGCTTCGCTCGGCGGCGAATGGTAGTTGTACATCGTCACCGCGCGCAGGTTGTGAAACGCCGGCGTGGCGCAGAGGCAGTCGACCCACCCGCGGCCGACGACGTCGCCGTTCGCGCGCTGCTTGATCGAGGTACCCAGGCCGAGAAACTCGAGTCCGGCCGCGTGGGGCGCGAGCGCCGAGAGGCCGGCCGCGGTGACCTCGTTGAACGCCAGGCTCAGGTTCTTCACGCCCTCGAGCGCCGGAGCGAGGCGACTCAGGGTCGCATCGGTGACCTTGGTCCACTCCAGAGAGAGGTAGTGGACGCGCGAGAGGGGGAGCCGCGCGAAGTGGTCGATCATTGCGGGCGTGCGCAGCGCGGTGACGGTGACGTGCAGTCTCGGGTGCAGCGCGACGATCTCTTCGAACCCCTCGACGAACAGCCGGGCCTCGGTGACCACCGAGGCCACGAGCCCGCCTTGACCGAAGGTCCAGCTCCGCAGGTAGGGCCGCGCCGGGCCGACCAGCGCGCCGCCGTGCTCGGTTCTCAGCACCTCGAGACGGCGCGTCTGCGCGGCGGTCGGCTTCGTCAGCGAGCTGAGCTGCACGAGCTCACCCCGCAGGTCTCCAGCCCGCAGCAGCACGTCGGCCCATACGCGCAGCGCCCGTGCGTCGTTGGGGTCGGGGGCGTTCATCGACCGACGCTCCGGAGTCGAGAGCCCGAGACGGCGCCGTGGCGCAGCCCGTCGATGAGCAGGTCGACCATGCGCTGGCTGTGACCCGGGCCGACGTCGGCCAGCGCTACGCAGAGGTTGGCCACGCCACGCAGCAGCTCGTACGCGTCGACGTCGTCGCGCACCTGGCCCTGCGAAGCGGCGGCGTCGAGCAGCGAGCGGAGCACCGGCTCGAGATGCACGCGGAAGTAGGCGGGCAGCGCCTGGTAGGCGCTGTCGCGGTGGTTCAGCGAAGCGGCGAGCCCACGCTTGGTGGCAATCAGTCGGGTGAAGCGGTGCAGCCAGTGGGTCAGCGCCTCGAAGGGCGGGTGCTCGCGCGCCAGGGCCTCGGCAGCGGCGGCACAGCCGTCGACCTCCCGCCGGTACACCGCGGCGATCAGCTCGGCACGCTGCGGGAAATGCCGGTAGACGGTGGCGATGCCCACCCCCGCGCGGGTGGCGATGTCGCGCACCGGCGCATCGACTCCCGACCGGCCGAAGACCACCTTTGCCGCTTCGAGCAGCGCGTCGAGGTTGCGTTGGGCGTCGGCTCGGTTGGGCTTCTTCATCGCGTTGACGTAGCGGAACGATGTTCCGTGTAACCGCCACCCACCGAGAACGCCATGAGCACTCCCGACGCTCTACGGAGTTGCTCTCGCCCGGCCGGACAAGCCGCTGTCGATCGCCGACCCGAGCGCGGTCGAGGCGATTCTGCCCCAAGACGCGATCGCCGGAGCCCGGACCAGCAGATGAGGCGAACCGACACGCTCCACTTCTCGAGAACTGCGAGCGCCAGGCCGGGAGCTGCCTGGGGGTCACACGCCCTCGAAGTTCAAAGTTTTCGGATTCCGGAATCCGAATTCCGCAGTCGTAATTTCGCGCACCTGTAACCGGAACGCGGAACCCTACAAGTTTCGACATTCCGGCCCGGTGCCCCCATCGCCTCCCCCCGGCGCTTCGAGAGGGGCCCCGCCTGCAACTGGGTCGGGAGCCCTAGAACGTGCCGTAGTGGAAGCAGCCCCGCACCGAGATGCCGGCGTCGGGGCACTCGAAAGCGAACGTGCCTTCAGACGGTGGGTGATTGCTGATGCCGAAGTGGAAGGCGCTGAAGTTGATGCGGCCCCAGCCGGCGCCGCGCGGGCAGTACGCTCCTCCCGGAAACGCCGAGAGGCGAAAGTCGATGAACGGGGGCGGGTCGTACTGGTTGTCGTTTCTCGCCACGTACTCCTGGTTGTCGACCACCGGCACGTTGGGCCACAGCCACAGCCCGGTGTCGAAGAAGTCGGGCGGCGTGTTGCGCTTTTGGTACGCGCCGTTGGTGAAGTGCTGGCTGCCCTTCTGCGACGACGTGCCGGCCGAGTAGCCCCAGTGGGTGTAGTTCACCGCGCCCAACCGGCCAGCGACGCCCTGCACGAAGACCGCGTCGTAGTCGGGGGCAAACGGAGGAGGCAGCAGGTTCGGCTCGCACGCCGCAAAGCCCGCGTCGAACGTGAACGGCGGCGCGAGCGCACCCGCGTCGCCCCCGCCCATGGCGCCTCCGCCCGCGGTGGCACTTCCACCCGCCGTGGCACCTCCACCCGCCGTGGCGCCTCCTCCCGCGGTGGCGCCTCCACCTGCCGTGGCACCTCCACCTGCCGTGGCACCTCCTCCCGCAGTGGCGCTGCCGCCCGCGGTGGCGCCTCCACCCGCGGTTCCTCCACCGCCGCCCGCGCCGCTGCCGGCGTCGCACACCATGCCCTGGCAATCGTCGACGGGCGAAAAGCCGCAGTTGCAGCTCGAGACCGCGAGCGTCGACGCCAACAACAGAGCGAATGAGCGGAGCATGGGCGCCGGCAGACGACCACGGCCGTTTCGCGGACTCAAGAACGGCACGACGCGGCGTCAGGGTGAAGCGTCAGCACCGGGCCACTCGAGCTTCGCGGCGCCAGTGGCGATGCGCGCCAGCTTCCCATCGGCGCCGTAGAGCAGCACCGTCGGCAGCTGCAGACCCTGCGGGCCCTCGAACGCCTCGGCGATGGCCCCGGGCAGCGGAGCCACCGGGTAGCGAATGCCGAGCCGCTGCTTCACGCCGGCGAGCTCCTTCGGCGGGTGGAGCCCGAGGCCGACCACCTGCACGCCCTGCGCGTGCAGCGCGTTCAGCGCCGGGACTTCGGCACGGCACGGCTTGCACGACTCCATGAACAGCTGCACCGCGGTGGCGCCCTTGCCGCCCGGCACCACGTCGGTGAGCGCGGCCGGCCACCGAACGGGCGCTCGCGCCTTGCGCGGCGCGAACGCACGCAGCGTCTCGGCTCTGCCGGCGCCCTGCTCGAGGCGATACAGGGCTCCGCTCGCGAGCGCGCCGAACGCCTCGCGCGTGCCATCGCGCCACTGCACCGACACCTCGGCCCCGGTGCGCGCGCCCAGGCCCACGTGCACCCGTGGGCTCACCGCGGTGGCGTAACCCCGCGCGAGCACCACCGGGAAAGCGCCGACGCCCGCGACGTGCACCACCGCGCCGTCGGCATCGCGGTGACCCTGGTGCTGCCTGAGCTCGAGCTCGAGCGCGTTGCCGCCGCTGCCGACGTTCTCGAACAGCTGCAGGCGCGGAGCGTTGCGGCTGAACATCAGCAGGTCCAGGTCTCCGTCGCCGTCGAAGTCGTCGGCAGCCAGGCTGCGGCCGTCGGCGCGCGACTCGAAGCCTTCGACGCTGGCCACCTCTTGAAAGCGCCCGCTCGCGCTGCGGGTGAACAGCTTCTTCGGCTCCCAGCCCGAGAAGCTCTGCTTCATCGAGCGCTGCAGAAAGCGCGCGTCGCCGAGCACCAGGCGCTCGGGGGTCTTGCTCGGGGTGATGCTCGACGCCAGAACCTGGCGCCACCAGACGCTTCAATAATCTGTTCGATCGGGTCGACTGAGGTAGCCGTTGGCCACCGCGACCTCTTGCCGGCCGTCGTCGTCGACGTCGGCGAACAGCGCGCCGAACGCCCACAGCCCGCGGTTCACGCCCAGCGCCTCGGCCGACTCGCGATACCCGCCATCGGCCTGCGCCAGGTAGAGCGTGTTGCCGCGGGCGAACTTCTTCAGCCGCTCGAGCTCGACGGTTCCGGCCGGCACTCCGGCCAGCACCCGCGTGCCGGCCTTGCTGAACATGTTGGTGACGTAGACGTCGAGGCGGTGGTCGCCGTCGAGGTCGCCGAGCTCGACGCCCATGCCGTTGCCGGGGTCGAGCAGGCCGAGCTCGGCGGCGTGCCCGTCGACTCCGCCGTCGCGGTGAAAGGCCCACAGGTCGTTGGTGCCGAAGTCGTTCGCCACGTACAGCCCGTGCCCGAGCGAGGGAAACGCGCCCGCCGCCGCGGCCAGGCCCCAGCGCGCAGGTGCGTTCGGCAGCGTCCAGGCGGTGCCGCGGCCGTTCGCTGCCACGCGGTACACCTCGAGCGGGAAGCCGTTGTCGGCGTCGAGAAAGCTCGAGGGCCAGCGTCCGGTCAGCGGGTACTGCACCACCGCCAGCTCGAGCGCGCCGTCGCCGTCGAGGTCAGAGAACAGCGCGCTGTGGTGCGCTCCGCCCGCGCCGAGGGTGCCCCACGGCTTGAGGCGCCCCCCCTCGTTGCGCAGCAGCCGCACCGGCCCGCCGTAGTACGAGGTCAGCGCGGCGTCGGCGTCGCCATCTCCATCGACGTCTCCGAGGGCGATGGAGGTGAAGATGGCTCCGTTGCTCGAGCGGGCAATCTCGACCGGCGCAGACGACGCCGGCGCCTTGCTGAAGCGCGCGCGCACGGTCGGCCCGTCGGCCCACAGCGCGTCGGGCAGGCCGTCGCCGTCGAGATCGCGCACCGCCAGGCCGCCGGTCATGGTCTCGGCGTCCTGCTGGGTGCGGCCCGGCGCGTCGACCCAGATGCGGCGCACGAAGCGCGGGGCGGCGCGTTCGACCACCTCGGGCGTGCCGAGCTCGAACGCGTGCACCGAGAGCCCGCCGGTCGGCTCTGGTCGGAAGTGCGCCGACCCTTCGCCGCGCAGGGTGCGGCGCGCGCCCGTCTGGGTACGGCCGTCGAGCTCCCAGTAGAGGCGGCTGGTGGAGACGTCTTCAGCGGGGTTCAGGTTCAACGCCCGCATCGAGCACGACGTGACCTGCACCAGGCCGGTGGGAGGAAACGAGGCCGGCGGCTCGCCGCGCTTGAGGCTGCCGCACATCGCGTCGAGCGCCTTCTCGACCCGCTCGTTCACCGACTCCTGCGCGTCGAGTTGCTGCAGCAGCGCGTCGGGAGCACCGGCAGCCAACAGCAGCGGAGCGAGGAGCATCAGCATGGGCCCCGCGTAGCGCTCTGCCCGGCGTTCTGCACTTCCTAACTCGCGCCGACCCGGCGTAGAGCACGCCGCATGGCCGAGACGAAGAAGGCGAAGGGCTTCAGCAGCGAAGAGAAGGCGGCGATGCGCGAGCGCGCCAGGGAGCTCAAGAAGGCGTCGAGCGATGCCGACGCCGAGAAAGAGGTGCTCGCCAAGATCGCGAAGATGTCGCCGGGTGACCGCAAGACCGCCGAGCGCATTCACGCGCTGGTGAAGGCGGCGGCACCGCAGCTCACCGCCCGCACCTGGTACGGCATGCCCGCGTACGCGCGTGAAGACGAGGTGGTGTGCTTCTTTCAGAGCGGGCAGACGTTCAAGACGCGGTACTGCACCATCGGCTTCAGCGACAAGGCGATGCTCGACGATGGCGCGCTCTGGCCCACTGCGTACGCGCTGATGCAGCTCAACGCCGAGTCGGAGAAGCAGATCACCGCGCTGGTGAAGAAGGCCGCAGGCTGAGGGGCTCGGCGCGTCGCAGCGCGTCGACCGGGTAGTCGCACAGCACGCGCACCTCGCGCGCATCGAAAGGGAAAGCGCCATGAAGGGTCTCAACGTCGCGCTGTGGGTGGTGCAGGGGCTGCTCGCTTTCACCTTCGTGGCCACCACCATCTGGAAGGTGGCGACACCGCTTCCTCAGCTGGCGGCGATGATTCCCTGGGCGGGGCAGGTGCCGCCCGCGATGCTCTACGGCACCGCGGTGGCCGATCTGCTGGCGGGCCTGGGCGTGCTGCTGCCGTCGCTCACCCGCATCAAGCCGGGGCTCACGGTGCTGGCCGCGCTGGGCGGCATCGCGCTGATGGGCTCGGCCATCGCCTTTCACTTCTCGCGCGGCGAGGCGGCGAACACGCCGTTCAACTTCGTGCTGGCGGGGCTGTTCGCGTTCGTCGCCTGGGGCCGGTGGGCGAAGGTGCCGATCGCGCCGCGCGCCTGAAGGTCAGCGGTTGGGCTAGCAGGGTGCGATGCCGCCTTCGCGCCGCCGCGTGCTGTTCGAGATCGCCACCGTCGGGCTGCCGTTCTGCGTGTTCAAGGTGGCCACCGGCCTGGTGCTGCTGCCTCGCGTGCCGGCGCTGGGCTGGGCCCTCATCGCGCTGGGCGTGGCCGACGCGGTGCTCAACGTCAGCAACGCCGGGGGGGTGGCGTTCACCGGCCGCCGCGCGGTGCCGGTGTGCCTGCTCGAGGCGGTGCTCTCCCGCCGCCGCGAGCTGGGCACCGCGCTCGACGTCGGCCTCGCCTTCGCCCTGGTCGCAACGATGGTGGGGTTCGGCCTCTTGCGCGAGCTGCCCGCCACGGCGCTGCAAGGGTGGGACGCGGCAGTCGTCTTGAACGTGCTCGGCGCCGGGGCCTTGCGGGTGGTCAGTGCCCTGCGTGCGCGTGGCCCCTGACGATTGCCAGCGTCTCGGGTGCGCAGTAACAGGCCCCTCGTGAAGCTCGCCTCGCTGCGCAGTGGTGGAAGAGACGGAACCCTCGTCGTCGTGTCCCATGACCACGAGCGCTTCGCGCGCGCCACGGCCATCGCCCCGACGCTGCAGGCGGCGCTCGACGAGTGGGACCGCTGCGAGCCGAAGCTGCGCGAGCTGCAGGCCTCGCTGGACGCGAAGCAGACCACCGGCGAGCCGCTCGACGTAAAGGCGCTGCACTCTCCGCTGCCGCGCGCCTACGAGTGGGTCGACGGCTCGGCGTACCTCAACCACGTGCGCCTGGTGCGCAAGGCGCGCAACGCCGAGCCGCCCAAGACGCTCGAGACCGACCCGCTCATCTACCAGGGCGGCTCGGGCGACCTGCTCGCGCCCACCGACGACATCGCCTGCGTCGACGAGAAGTGGGGCGTCGACTTCGAGGGCGAGGTGGCGGTGATTCTCGGCGACGTGAAGCGCGGCACCACCGCGGCCGAGGCGGCGAAGACGGTGCGGCTGGTGATGCTGGTGAACGACGTCACCCTGCGCGGGCTGGTGCCGGTCGAGCTCGAGAAGGGCTTCGGCTTCTTCCAGAGCAAGCCGGCGAGCGCGTTCAGCCCGTTCGCGCTGACGCCCGACGAGCTGGGCCCTCAGTGGAAAGACGGCCGCGTGCACCTCAAGCTCAAGACCACCTACAACGGCACGGTGGTGGGCGACTGCGACGCGGGCCCCGAGATGCACTTCTCGTTCTTCGACCTGGTCGCGCACCTCGCCAAGACGCGGTCGTTCACCGCCGGCACGGTGCTGGGCAGCGGCACGGTGAGCAACGTCGACCGCGCGCGGGGCATCTCGTGCCTGGCCGAGATTCGCATGCGCGAGACCATCGAGACCGGCAAGCCGGTCACCCCGTTCATGAAGCCGGGCGACACGGTGCGCATCGAGATGGCCGACGCCAACGGGAGAGACCTCTTCGGCGCCATCGCGCAGACGGTGGTGAAGGCATGAACGGCCTCTTCGAGTCGCTGACGCTGTACGGCTACTGGCGCTCGAGCTGCACCTGGCGGGTGCGCATCGCGCTGGCGCACAAGGGCCTCGCGTACGACTACGTGCCGGTGAACATCGCGCCGACCGCGCGCGAGCAGTTCTCACCCGGCTACACCGAGAAGAACGCGATGCAGCAGGTGCCGCTGCTCGAGCTGAAGGGCGGCGCCCGGTCGGGCCAGCGGCTGGCCCAGTCGGTGGCGATCTGCGAGCTGCTCGAAGAGCTGAAGCCCTCACCGTCGCTGCTGCCCGCCGAGCCGTGGGCGCGCGCGCAGGTGCGGCAGCTGGTCGAGATCGTCAACTCGGGTACCCAGCCACTGCAGAACCCGCTGGTCACCAGCCGCATCAAGAGCGTGGGGGGCGACGGCGAGGCGTGGGCGCGCGAGGTGATCGCCAAGGGCCTGGGCGCCCTCGAGCGCACCGCGAAGGGCAGCGCCGGCCGCTTCCTGGTCGGCGACGCGGTGACGCTGGCCGACGTGTTCCTGGTGCCGCAGCTCTACAACGCGCGCCGCTTCGACGTGCCGCTCGACGCCTTTCCCACGCTGACGAGGGTCGACGCGGTGCTCGGCACCCTGCCCGCCTTCATCGAGAGCCACCCCGACCGCATGCCTGACGCACCGAAGAAGAACTGAAGGAGCACACCATGAGCGCAAGACCATCGCTGGGCCTCGTTCGCGTCGAATCGCTGATGTACTACGTCGAAGATCTCGAGCGCACGCGCCGCTTTCTCATCGACAAGCTCGACTTCGTGGAGATCGGCGAGTCGGACGAGAAGCTCGACGCCGCGGGCAAGAGCCACAGCGCGGTGTTTCAGGCCGGCAACGTGGTGGTGGTGATCATCGAGCCGCGCGGCAAGGGCGGCCGGGCCTACCGCTGGCTGCAGCGCCACCCCGAAGGCGTCGGCACCATCGTGATGGAGGTGAAGGACATCGAGCACACCTTCAAGACCATCGAGGCGCGCGGCGGCACGCCGGTGCAGGACATCGAGTGGTTCGAGGCCGACGGCGGCAAGCTGGGCATGTTCAGCATCACCACTCCGTTCGGCGACACCACCCTGCGCTTCGTCGAGCGCAAGGGCTACCGGCCGCTGTTCCCCGGCTTCGTGAAGAACCCCAAGGCCGACCTGTCGCGCGCCAACCAGTACGCCTTCGGCGAGGTCGACCACATCACCTCGAACTTTCTGACCATGGCCCCGGCCCTGTTGTGGATGGAGCATGTGCTCGGCTTCGAGCGGTACTGGACGGTGCAGTTCCACACCCAGGACGTCGACACCGCCGCAGGCAAGAAGGGCACCGAGCGCGCGCACGGGTCGGGCCTCAAGTCGATCGTGATGTGGGACCCCGAGTCGGGCATTCGCTTCGCCAACAACGAGCCGTGCCGCCCGTTCTTCTCGGCCAGCCAGATCGCCATCTTCGTGCACGACCACCGCGGCGACGGCATTCAGCACGCGGCGCTGACGGTGAAAGACATTCAGAGCGCGGTGCGCTCGATGCGCGGCGCAGGCGTCGAGTTCATGCCCACGCCGGGCAGCTACTACGACATGCTGCCGCAGCGCCTGAAGGACATCGGCGTCAACCGCATCGACGAGAACATCGAGGCGCTGCGCGAGCTGCAGATTCTGGTCGATGGCGGCGCCGACCACTCGTACATGCTGCAGATCTTCTTGAAAGAGGCCGCATCGCTGCACCGCGATCGCGAGGCCGGCCCGTTCTTCTTCGAGGTGATTCAGCGCAAGGGAGACAAGGGCTTCGGCGCGGGCAACTTCCGCGCCCTGTTCGAGAGCATCGAGCGTCAGCAGAAGACCGAGGGCCGGGCCTAAATGCTCGAGCGCGTCGTCGCCGGAGACGTACCTCCCAAGCACCACACCCAGCTGCGCTCGAGCGAGGGCCAGCTGCGCTACGAAGAGTGCTTCACCCGCGAAGGCTTCGACGGGCCGTACACGATTCTGTACCACCAGCACCGGCCGCACGTGGCGAGGGTGGCGACGCCGACGCACGGGTGGACGATGCCGGCCCTGGTCGAGGGCCGGCCGCTGGCGCGACGCCACTACCTCAGCCAGAAGGTGAAGGCCCGCGGCAGAGCGCCCATCGACGCGCGGCTGCCGCTCCTCACCAACGCCGACGTGACGCTGTCGGTGCTGTACCCCGACGCGAACGACCCGGTGTACTTCGTCAACGCCGACGGCGACGAGCTGATGTTCGTGCTCGAGGGCGGCGGCACCGTGCACACCCCGCTGGGCAGCGTGACGTTCGCGAAGCACGACTACGTGCACGTGCCGCGCGGCATGATTCACCGCTACGACGTCGGGCCAGGCGCGCAGCACTGGCTGTCGATGGAGTGCAAGGGCGGGCTCTCGCTGCCCAGACAGTGGCGCAACGAGGTCGGGCAGCTGCGCCTCGACGCGCCGTACTGCCACCGCGACTTCAGGCTGCCGAAGTTCTCGGGGCCCCGCGACGAGGGGCTGCGCGAGGTGGTGACCAAGCGCGACGAGAAGCTGCACGCGTTCGCGTACCAGCACTCTGTGTTCGACGTGGTGGGGTGGGACGGCGCGGTGTACCCGTGGGCGTTTCCCATCTCGTGCTTCCAGCCGCGGGTGGGCCTGGTGCACCTGCCGCCGACCTGGCACGGCACCTTCGCCGCGCGCGGCGCGCTCATCTGCAGCTTCGTGCCGCGGCCGGTCGACTTTCACCCGCAGGCGATACCCTGCCCCTACCCGCACTCGTCGGTCGACTGCGACGAGTTCATCTTCTACTGCGACGGGAACTTCACCTCGCGCAAGGGCGTGGGCCCGGGCAGCATCTCGCACCACCCCATGGGCGTGCCGCACGGGCCGCACCCGGGCGCCTACGAGAACAGCATCGGCAGCAAGGTCACCACCGAGCTGGCGGTGATGCTCGACACGTTCCTGCCGCTGACGCCGACCCAGGCCGCGCTCGAGGTCGAAGACGCCGGGTACCACGATTCGTTCATCGGCTGAGGCGGCTCCGCATCGCTTGACAGACATATGTTCCATTGGGAATATAACCATCGTGGAATCTGCCTTCGCCGTTCTCGCCGAGCCGAACCGCCGCGCCATTCTGAGCATGCTCTCGACCCACGAGCGGTCGGTGGGTGAGCTGATGAAGCGCCTTCGCCTGCCGCAGCCGTCGGTCAGCAAGCACCTCAAGGTGCTGCGCGAGGGCGGCTTCGTCGAGTCGCGGGTCGACGCCCAGAAGCGCATGTACCGCTTGAACCCCAAGCCGCTGCAAGAGGTCGACGAGTGGCTGACGCCGTTTCGCAAGTTCTGGGCGAAGCACGTCGACGCGCTGGAAGAGCACCTCGACCGCATGGAGCGAGCGGCCGCCGTGAAAGGAAAGAGGCCGTGAGCGCCAGGGCGTCGTACCAGCCGGGCGCTGCATACGGCGCGCGCGTTCACCGAGAAGGAGAGAAGTGGACGCTGGTGCTGGTGCGCGACCTGCGTCACCCGCCGCAGAAGGTGTGGGCGGCGCTGACCGACCCCGCGCAGCTGCGCGAGTGGGCTCCGTTCGACTCGGACCAGAACCTGGGCACGGCGGGCACCACCGCGAGGCTGTCGACCGTCGGCGCGCCGAGCCCGATGGTGGCCGAGACGAAGGTGCGGCAGGCCGAGCCCCACAAGCTCCTGGTGTTCAGCTGGGGCGAGCAAGACCTGCGCTGGGAGCTCGAGCCGCAGGGCGCCGGCACCCGCCTCACCCTCTGGCACAACATCAACAAGGGCTTCATCTCGATGGGCGCGGCGGGCTGGCACATCTGCTTCGACGTGCTCGACGCCTTGCTGGGCCCAGACCCGCTCGGCCGCATGGTGGGGCCCCAGCTGATGGGGTTCGCCGGCTGGCAGCGGCTGAACGTCGAGTACGCGAAGCAGTTCGGGGTCGAGCCGCCGAGCTTCGGCCCGCCCAAGAAGTGAGCTTCACCTCGGCGTGATGAAGCACGGGGCGCGCGCATCGCGCGTGCTTCCGCGCACTTGGGCCGGCACTCGAGTTGCTCAGGTGTTCGGCATGCGCCTGCTCCCCGGTTCGCAGCTCTTCCTGGTCGTGGTCTCTCTTTCGGCCTGCGGTGGCCCTGGCTACGTGCCGTACCAGCCGCCCGATGCCTCCGAGAAGCGCGGGCAGGAGTGCAGCACCGCTTCCGAGTGCGGCACCGGCGGCGTCTGCGTCACGTTCACCAACGGTAAGTTCTGTGAAGAGTCGTGCACGCCCCAGCAGAACGACTGCGGTGCCGGCGACACCTGCGTGCCGTTCGACCATTCGAGCGGTGGCTTCTGCCTTCGCTCGAGTGCGCTGGAGGCCGCCGATGGCGACAGCTGCTCGGCAGATTCGCAGTGCACCAGCGGGTCATGCTCGACGTGGCCGGGGGGCTATTGCACCAAGGGCTGCACGACCAACGACGACTGCATGACCACGTCGATCTGCATCGTTCGCGCGTTCGGCACCGCCAGCGCCTGCCTCGAGCGCTGTGCGGCCCCCCGCACGCAGTCGAGCTGCCGCGCAGGCTACGTCTGCAACCCGGTGACGGGCTTCGACGACGGCGTGTGCATGCCGAAGACGAGCAGCGGGGGCGCCGGGGGCGGCTTGGGCGGAACCGGCGGAGGCTCGGGTGGCAACGGCGGTGGCGCGGGCGGTGGCACGAGCACCACGCGGTGCCGCACCTACGCGACCTCGTACACCGAGACGATCACCTCGGCGTCTCCGACCCGGGTTCTGATGCACACGGTGAGCTTCGACCGCGCCACGCGCACGCTCACCGACGCGTCGTCGAACGCCACCATCGCGCAAGAGTTCGCCACGCTCGCCGACTTCATCGACCAGGCCGACCCCGCGGCGTTCGGGCGGCGCGGGCCGGTGACGATTCGCACCACCAGCGCGAACAGCACGGCGGTGACCCGCACCTACTACGACAGCCAGGGCCGGGCGCAGACGCTGGTCACCCAGATGACCGCCGGCACCACGTCGTTCGAGGCGATGCGCGCCACCTTCAGCCAGTGGGACAGCTTCGGCCGCCCGCTCGCGGGGCGCGCCGACCTCAGCCTGCCGATCGAGACCGAGCGCTGCGTCGGGCAGCAGGTGACCCAGCGCTTCAACGACGCGACGCATACCTTCGTCACCGAGTACACGGGCGGCACGACGCAGAGCGCGCTCGGCATCGTGGTGTGCAGGCCGCACGGCGACACCGAGGTCTTCGACGCGCGCTTCATCAGGCTGCACGCGACGCAGGTGGCGGGCGGCGAGACGGTGCAGAGCGACACGACCGTCACCGGCACCGCCACGGTCTGCCTGTAGCGCCGAGGTGAAACTCCCACCGTGCCGGCGCCACCGTGGCGCCAGCATGTGGAAAACCACCGCCCTGCTCTTCGCGTGCGCGTGCAGCACGGGCGCGCCGCCGCTTCACGTTCCCCTCGGCAGCGCCGAGATGGTGCCCCTCGCCGAGCGGGTCTACGCCGAGCCGGGCCTGAGCGCCGACGAGCACCGGGCGCTGCTCGAGGCGCACCGCCAGGCGGCGGCGCGCATCGACGAGGTCTTCGGGCCGCTGCCCAGCCCGCTCGCCCTCACGTTCTTCTGCAAGAGCGCAGCGTGCAAGCTGGCGTTCGACGCCGACCTCGGCGCCTCGGCCAGCTCGCCCGACCTCGGCTTCGCGCGCGACGGCGTCACCACCACCAGCGGCTGGCAGGTGCTGAACGTGGTCATCGTCACGACGCAGGGAGCCACCACCGCGCGCACCCTCACCCACGAGCTGGTGCACGCCACCATGAAGAACTGGGCCCGCTACGACGCCAGCCCCACCTGGTTCAACGAAGGCATGGCGGTGGTGATCGCCGGCGGGCCCGAGTGCCCCTCGCCCTTCGACCCCGCGTTCGACGTCACGACCCTCGACACCAAGGAGACGTGGCAGGCGCACCTGCAGAAGCCCGGGGTGAGCACGCGCGACATCTACTGCCAGGCGCGCGACGCGGCGGCGAAGTGGGCGGCTCGGTACCGAGAGCCCCGAGCGCTCGGCGCTGCGCTTCGCGCCCGCTTGAGCGCGCTCGCCCGCTCACCCTGACCCGCCCCCTCTCAGGCCAGGTCGAAGCGGTCGAGGTTCATCACCTTCGCCCAGGCGGCCACGAAGTCGCGCACGAACTTCTCGTGCGAGTCGAAGCTGCCGTAGACCTCGGCCTGCGCGCGCAGCAGCGCGTTCGAGCCGAACACCAGGTCGGCGCGCGTCGCCGTCCACTTCAGCGCCCCGGTCTTGCGGTCACGGCCCTCGAACACGTCTTTCGCGTCGGAGGTCGCCTTCCACTCGGTGCTCATGTCGAGCAGGTTCTTGAAGAAGTCGTTGGTCAGCGTCTCGGGCTTCTCGGTGAGCACGCCGTGCTTCGAGCCGCCCACGTTGGCGCCCAGCACGCGCAGGCCGCCGACCAGCACCGTGAGCTCGGGCGCGGCCAGGGTGAGCAGCTGCGCGCGGTCGACGAATAGCACCTCGGCCGGCACCGCGTGCTTCTGCTTCTCGAAGTTGCGGAAGCCGTCGGCTACCGGCTCGAGCGGGGCGAACGAGGCCACGTCGGTCTGGGCCTGCGACGCGTCGGTGCGGCCCGCAGTGAAGGGCACCGTCACCGCGACGCCGGCGGCCCTGGCGGCCTGCTCGACGCCGACGGCTCCGCCCAGCACGATGAGGTCGGCGAGCGAGACCTTCTTGCCGCCGGCAGCCGCGCCGTTGAACTCGCGCGCAATGCCCTCGAGCTTCGCCAGCACCCTGGCCAGCTCGGCGGGCTGATTCACCGCCCAGTCTTTCTGCGGCGAGAGGCGAAGGCGCGCGCCGTTGGCTCCGCCGCGCTTGTCCGAGCCGCGGAAGGTCGAAGCCGACGCCCACGCGGTGGTGACCAGCTGCGAGACCGACAGGCCCGAGGCCGCCAGCTTGCCCTTCAGCGTGGCGATGTCTTTCGAGTCGATCAGCGGGTGGTCGAGCTTCGGCACCGGGTCCTGCCAGAGCAGCTCTTCGGCGGGCACCTCGGGGCCGAGGTAGCGCGCGCGCGGGCCCAGGTCGCGGTGGGTGAGCTTGAACCACGCCCGGGCGAACGCGTCGGCGAACTGCTCGGGGTGGTCGAGGAAGCGCCGGGAGATCTTCTCGTACGCCGGGTCGAAGCGCAGCGCGAGGTCGGTGGTCAGCATCGCCGGCGCGATGCGCTTGTTCGGGTCGTGCGCGGCGGGCACCGTGCCCTCACCGGCGTTGCCCTTCGGCTTCCACTGGTGGGCGCCGGCGGGGCTCTTGGTGAGCTCCCACTCGTAGCCGAAGAGGTGCTTGAAGAAGTCGTTGCTCCACCGGGTGGGCGTGGTGGTCCACGTCACCTCGAGGCCGCTGGTGATGGCGTCGACGCCCATGCCGGTGTTGAAGCCGCTCTTCCACCCGAAGCCCTGGGCCTCGAGGTCGCCGCCCTCGGGGTCTCCCCCCACGTGCGAAGCGGGGCCGGCGCCGTGGGTCTTGCCGAACGAATGCCCGCCGGCGATCAGCGCCACCGTCTCTTCGTCGTTCATCGCCATGCGCGCGAACGTCTCGCGAATGTCTCTCGCCGCGGCGAGCGGGTCGGGGTTGCCGTTCGGCCCTTCCGGGTTCACGTAGATGAGGCCCATCTGCACCGCGGCCAGCGGGCTCTCGAGGTCGCGCTCGCCCGAGTAGCGGGTGTCGCCGCCCAGCCACTTCTTCTCGGTGCCCCAGTGCACGTCCTGGTCGGGCTCCCACACGTCGGCGCGGCCGCCCGCGAAGCCGAACGTCTTGAAGCCCATGGTCTCGAGCGCCACGTTGCCGGCCAGAATCATCAGGTCGGCCCACGAAATCTTCCGCCCGTACTTCTGCTTGATGGGCCAGAGCAGGCGCCGCGCCTTGTCGAGGCTGACGTTGTCGGGCCAGCTGTTCAGCGGAGCGAAGCGCTGCTGCCCTCGCCCCCCGCCGCCGCGGCCGTCGCCGACGCGGTAGGTGCCGGCGCTGTGCCACGCCATGCGGATGAACAGGGGGCCGTAGTGGCCGAAGTCGGCCGGCCACCAGGGCTGCGAGTCGGTCATCAGCGCGGCCAGGTCTGACTTCAGGCCCGCGTAGTCGAGCGTCTTGAACTCTTTGGCGTAGTCGAACGCCTCGCCCATCGGGTTCGAGCGCGGGGAGTGCTGGTGCAGCAGGTCGACGCGCAGCTGGTTGGGCCACCAGTCTCGGTTCGAGGTACCTGCGCCGAGGCCATGGTTGAAGGGGCACTTCGATTCGGTAGGCATGACGGCTTTCTGCCAGCCAGCCGCCATAGTCGCCAACACATCATTTCGATGGCAGTGATTGGCGCTGACTATGACGCCTCAGCGCCCTTCAGGCGGGTCGACGATCAGCGGGGTGGCGGCGATGACCGCGTCGACGTTGAGCGGGCCATAGAGGTGGGGGAAGCGATCTCCGTCGGCCGCTTCCCACCGCACCTCGGCCTTCAGCTTCGCTTCGTCGATCTTCAGCAGCACCAGGCCGGTGCGGCCCTTGAAGAACCGCCCGGCGGTGTTCCCCCACTGGCTGTCGGACGAGAGGTGCACGAAGCCCTCGGTGGCGAGCGAGGCGGGGCGGTGCTCGCCGAGCGCTCTCGCCTCGTCCCACTCGGCCGAGGTGGTGATGTGCCAGAGCGCCATCTCTTGAAGCCTAGTACTCGAGCGCGCGAACCAGCGCGACGACGAGATCGACCGCGAAGAGGGCCAGCATCAGGTAGCTGATGCCGATGACGCGGCCGATGCCCCGGGGGGCCTCGCCGCCCAGCGCCCGGCCCACCATGAACGGGTAGATGCAGCGGGTGAGCAGATACACCCCGCCCAGCACGCTGGCGTGCGGCGCGCTGGCGAGGGTGGCGTCGAGCCACAGCAGCACCAGAAACGGAGGCATGTGCTCGAGCGTGTTGAGCTGCACCCGGTCGGCCGCGAGCATGCGCTTGTCGTGGGTGGCGTAGCGGTCGAAGGTCTCGCCGCGCGCCTGGTACTCGCGGCTCAGCGCGGTCTTCACCCGCAGCACGTTCATCATGCTCAGGTAGTAGACGACGACGTACCCCAGGGTGACGGCGAGCGGGCCGGCGAGCGTGACGATGGGCAGGTTCATATCGAGACCAGGCCGTCGATGAGCGCCCCGACCAGTTCTCTGGCGGGCAGCTCGCGCAGCATCACCGCGTTCTGACCGCACCACAGCTGCATCAGGTCGGGGCGATTCTGGGCGGCGGCGGCGCTGCGCAGCTCGGCGGTGAGCGCTTGATGTTGGGGGAAGGTGGCGGGAGCGATCTGCTGGGCGCGGTCGCCGAACAGCTCGCTGAAGCGGTTCTTGATGCCGCGCGCGGCGCGACCGCTGAAGGCGCGGGTGACCACGGTGGTGCGCGCGGCGGCCGACTTCAGCGCCGCGCGGTGTGCGGGGTGGGTGCCCGCCTCGGGGCAGAGCATGAAGGCGGTGCCGAGCTGGGCGGCGAAGGCGCCGAGGTGGAGCACCGCGCGAATGCCCGCGGTGTCCATGATGCCGCCGGCCGCGATGATGGGCACGCGCAGCCGGGTGACCAGCTGGCGGGTGAGCGTGAGCGTGCCGGTGAGCGCGTCGTACGGGTCGCCGAGGAAGGTGCCGCGGTGGCCGCCGGCTTCGCTGCCCTGGGCGCAGATGGCGTCGACCCCGAGCCGCTGCAGGGCCTCGCCCTCTTCCAGCGTGGTGGCGGTGCCGACGGTGGCGATGCCGGCGGCGCGCAGCGCGGCGAGCTGGTGCGGGGCCAGCAGGCCGAAGGTGAAGCTGAGCACGCGCGGCTTGAGGCGCAGCACCACCTCGAGCTGGGCGTCGAAGCCGGGCAGCGGCTTCGCCGGGGCGGGCTGCTCGGTGAGCTTCAGCTCGCGGCGAAGCGGCTCGAGCGCCGCGGCGACCCGGGCCATCGCCCCGGCGTCGTCGGGCGGGTCGCTGCGCACGAAGAGGTTGATGGCGAAGGGCGCGGGGGTGAGCGCGCGGGTGGCGGCGATGGCCTGCTCGAGCTGCTCGGGGGTGAGGTACGCGCAGCCCAGCGAGCCGAGGCCTCCGGCCTCGCTGACCGCCGCGGCGAGCGCGGGTGAATCGGGGCCGCCGGCCATCGGCGCTTGAATGAGCGGGAGCCGGACACCCAGGTTTCTCAGGAAGCCGCTCATGGGGGTTGCTTAGCCCCGGCGCGAGCTGGCGGCACCGACTTCCGCTTCGACGAAGGAGCTCAGCCCTCTTCCACCAGGTTGCGCAGGCGGTCGAGCGCGCGGTCCCAGCTGGCCGAGACGCTGTCGAGGAACTCGCGGGCGGTGTCGAAGCGCTCGGGCTGCAGCGCGTAGAGCACCTCTCTGCCCCGCTTCTGGGGTGCGACCAGGCCGGCACCCTCGAGCACCTGGAGGTGCTTGACGATCGCCTGCCGGGTCACCTTCGCGCCGTCCGAGAGGCTGGTGGCAGAGAGCGCTCCGCTGGCGCCCAGCCGCTTCAGCACCGCCAGCCGCGTGCCGTCGCCGAGCGCGAAGAAGACCTCGGCCGCCGCCCGTTCACGCGCGCTCGACATAGGCCTTCAGGTTCTCGGTCTGACCGGCCCAGCCCCCCTCGTTCATGCGGAAGGCGCGCAGCCGCCGGTGCTCGGGTACCCGGTCGAAGCCCGACTCGACCACGGTGAGCTGGGTGCCGCCCGCCACCTTCTCGAGGGTGAGCTCGACCAGGGTGGTGGGCTCGCGCTCGGGGTCGGCCTCGGCGTCGATGGCGTACGGCACCCACCGAAACGAGAAGTAGCGCTCGGGCTCGATGCGCTCGACGGTGCCGAACACGGTCGTGCCTCGAGGCAGCTTCACCCGCGAGGGCACGAGGCCCAGCTTCTTCTGCTCTTCCATGATGCCGGCCTCGTCGATCTCGAGGTCGAAGGTGCCCTTGATCGGCTGGCCCGCCACGAACGGGGTCTCGAGGGTGAAGCCGAACCACTTGCTGAACTCTCGGTGGTCAGAGATGGCCTTCCACACCCGCGCCACCGGAGCCTTCAACGTCACCTGCTTCTCGATTCTGTCGGTCGTCGACATGTGCAACCTCCTGGTTGCATTCATACGAGGGCCGTCCACAACGTGCAACCAATTCGTTGCACATCTCGATATCGGCCTTCGCCCGACCACCGCGGCGGAGCCGGCACTGAAGACGACGGGTGGGTCGAGCGCGTCAGCTCGACATCAGCGCGTCGTAGGCCTCGCGGGCAGAGAGGCCCAGGTCGAGGTTCTCTTCCTTGAACTTGTAATACGAGGCGTAGCCCCTGGCGGCGAGGTTCAAGATTTCGTCGGCCTTGAAGCCGAGCTCGGCGTAGTGCTCGATTTCGTAGCTCTTCACCGGGGTCTTCTTCAGCTGCTCGAGCTGGGCGAGGTCGAAGCCGGCCTGGTGGCACGGGGGCAGCGACTGGCTCGAGGGCTCGGCCTTGAGGCCGATGTTCTTCTTCCACATCGCGAGCAGCTCGTCTTGCGAGTAGCCCGAGCCGAGGGCGTCGCGGATGATGTTGAGGCTGAACTTGAAGTCGGCGCACTCGGCGATCTGCGCCGCCGAGAACCCCGCCTGAACCAGCACCGGCACCACCTTGCGGTTCGTCTTCGGGGTGCGGCTGCGCGCGAGCTCGACGATCTCTTCGAAGGGCAGAATGCAGAGCTTCTGCACGTCGGCGATGGTGAAGGCCTCGAGGTCGGGGTTGGCGGCGTAGAGCTCGAGCATCTCGTCGAAGTCGAAGAGCTGGTCCTTGAGCAGGGTGTAGCTGCGGTCGAGCGGCACGCCCTTCTCGAGGGCGACCTTCACCTGCTCGAGCGTCATGAAGTGGGGAATGTGGTCGGTGTCGAAGCCGAGCGAGATGAGCTCGGCGGTCTCGGCGGCGTTGAACCCGGCCTCGGCGAAGCGGCGCAGGTGATAGCTGTCGACGTCGCTCGCGACCGCCTGGGGAATCATGGCGATCGGCACCTGCTGGTCGATCAGATCGTAGGCGGCGGCCGGGTCGACCTTCGCCGCGGCGAGCGAGACGGCCTCTTCGGGCTTCAGGCCCAGGTGCGCGTACATGAACGCCGCGCCGCCCTGGAGCCCCACCTTCCACCCCTCGGCGCTCTGCGCGGCGGTGTAGCCGGCCTCGGCGTACAGCTCGGCGTGCGCGGCCGGCATGCCGGTGTGCGCGGCGATCTCTGCGGCGAGCTTCGCGAGCGCGGCCTGCTTCGCCTTCACCGCCTCGGCTTCGGCGGTGATGGGGTCTGTGGGCGCGACGGCGGGAGCAGACGGAGCGTCGGCGGTCAGCATGCCGAGCATCGCGTTGAGGTAGCCGGCCGACTCGAAGTCTTGCTGGTCGCGGAAGCGGTCGGCCAGCGCGGTGACCTCGGCGACGGTGAAGCCGGGCTTCTGCTCGGCCTTCAGCGCGGTGGCGAGCGCCGGAGGGGCGAACGAGGCGAGCTTCTTGAACGAGATGGAGTCGACGGCCATGTGCTCAGCCCCCCGCCGCGATCACGCGGATCGCCTGTTCACGTGACAGCCCGCGCTCGAGGTAGCGCTGGTTGACGTCGTACGGCTCGAGGTCGGCCCGGGCCAGCACCATGGCCTGCTCGGCGGTGAAGCCGAAGCGGCCGATGGCGAGCGAGAAGAACTCGTCGTCTTGCCCGGTGGCCGCGAACGCGATCACCTGGTCGGCGGTGACGTCGCCGCTGACCAGCCGGAACATCTCGGTGTCGACCTTCGCCCTGGCCAGCTTCAGGTAGTCGTCGACCGAGAGGCCGGCGTCGAGCGCCCAGCGCAGGCCGTCGGCGTCGCCGCCGCCCGCCACCACCCGAACGATGTCGTCGACCGAGGCTCCGAGCGCGCGGTACTCGCGCAGCTCTTCGTCGATCTCCCGATTCGAGCGGGAGAAGTCGATCACCTTGCCGTCGAACAGCTTCTTCAGGTCGCCTGCGGTGTGCTCGCGCGCCTCGTCGAGGCTGCCGTCGAGCAGCGCGTGAGGGCACTTCTGCCAGAGCGCCAGCACCTCGGCGGGAGTGTTGCCCTCGATCTCGAGGGCGTCGACCAGGTGGTACAGCGGCATGCCGCGCTGCTTCGCCTTCAACGCCACGTCGAAGGGCAGCTCGTCTCTGACCACCGCATAGACGTCGTCTTCATCGAAGCCGGCCTTCTGGAAGGTGATGGCCTGATCGAGGGTGCAGCCGGTCGCGATGCGCCGCAGCGCCTGGTCGGGGTCGAGGCCAGACGCCTTCACCGCCCCAGCCTGGGAGACCGGGACCCAGGCCTGGTGATAGGCGCCCAGGTCGTCGAGGGTCAGGCCCTCGACGAGCGCCGCGATGATCTGCGCCGGGGTGTTCTCGGGTGGGGCCGCGAAGCGCGGCCTCCAGCTGAGCGCGCGCGGCACGGGCGGCGCCTGCATCAGCTTGAGCACCTCGCGCGGGTTCACGTCGAACGCCGCGATGGCCAGCATCTGCGCATCGTCGAAGCCCGCCTTGCGATAGACGGTGCGGCGCGCGGCGGGAATCGCGGCCAGCTGGGGCGAGAGGTTCTCGACCTTCGCCTTCGAAGGCTTGCGCTTCGGCGCCACGTCGCTGATGACCTCGGTCTCGCCGTCGGCCGGCGGAGAGGCCAGCGCGGTCTCGCGCGCGGCGAGCTGCGCGTGCTGAGCACTCAGGTACTGGGTCAGCCCGTCGGGGTCGGCGAAGCTGCTGCGCTCACGCTCGACGAGCGCCAGGGCAGCGTCGAGGTCTGCCCGGGTCACCTGCTCGGGGAGCGCGAGCGCCTCGGTGTCGACGCCCGGGGGCGCGAACCGCTCCAGTCGGGAGCGAGCGACGGAAGGTGCCGAAACTGCTGACGAGGAAGGGCTCATGCGCGCAACACCAAGTAAGGGGTTGTCGCACACATTCGATGCGCAATGTTTCCGCCAACGTAAGGGGCGATGACACGCCCGAAGGCGGCAGACCCTCAGCCGGCCATGAGCATGTCGTACGCCTCGCGGGCGTCGAGGCCGAGGTCGAGGTTCTCTTCTTTGAACTTCGAGAACGAGTCGTAGCCCTTGGCGACGAGGTTCAGAATCTCGTCGGCCTTGAAGCCCGCCTCGACGAACCATTGGGCGTCGAGACCGTGCATCGACGCCGCCTTCAGCGTCTCGAGCTGCTCGAGAGCGAAGCCCGCCTGGTGCAACGCGGGCAGGCTCTGGCACGAGAGCCGGCCGTTGAGGCCGATGTCTTTCTTCCACATCGCGATCAGCTCATCGGGCGAGTAGCCCGAGGTGAGCGCGTGGTCGATGACGTGAGGGTTGAAGTTGAAGTCGGTGCACTGGGCGATCTGCGCGACCGAGAACCCGGCCTTCACCAGCTCGGTGACTGAGTTGCGGCTCTCGAGGCGACCGAACTTCAGGCGGGCCAGCGCGAGCACGTCGTCGAACGGCAGCACCCCGACCCGCTGCGCGCCAGCGAGCAGGTGCACGTCGGGGTCGGGCTGGGCGGCGTAGAGCGCGAGCATCTGCTCGAACGTGAAGAGGTCGTCGTGGAGCAGCGTGTAGCTCTTGTCGAGCGGCACGCCCTTCTCGAGCGCGACCTTCACCTGCGCCAGGGTGACGAAGCTCGGCATGTGGTTGTAGTCGAAGCCCAGCGCCTTGAGCTCGGCGGCCTCGGCGGGGTTGAAGCCCTTCGCTTCGAACGCGCGCAGCTCGTAGGGCTCGAGCGCGCTCGCCAGCACCATGGGAATCTGGGCCGCCGGCACGTCTTTCTGGATCAGCGCGTACGCGTCTTTGCCCCGCACCTTGGCCGTGGCGAGCGAGATGGCGTCGTCGCTGCTCAGACCGAGGTGGTGGTACATGAACGCCTCGCCCCCCTTGAGCCCGGCCTTCCACCCTGCCGACGCCTGCTCGGGCGAGTAGCCCGCCTCGGCGTACAGCTCGGCGTGCTCCACCGGCATGCGGGTCTGGGCGATGATCGCCTGCGCGGCCCCAGAGACCTTCTTCTTTGCGGCGGCCGCCTCGGCCTCGGCGGTGATGGGGTCTTTCGGCGCGGCCGTGCCCGCCACCGGCGCGAGGTCGACGCCGAGCGAGGTGAGCACTCCGCCCAGGTAGCCGGCGGCCTCGAAGTCCTGGCTGTCGCGATAGCGGGACGCCAGCGCCACGACGTCGGCGGCGGTGAACGCTTCTTTCTTCTCAGCGACGAGCGCGGTGGCGAGGGCCGGCGGGGCGAACCGGGCCAGCTTCTGCAGCGAGATGGAGTCGGTGGACATGCTCGTCACCCTCCCGCCCGGATCACGCGAATGGCCTGCTCGCGAGACAGCCCGGCGTCGACGTAGCGGCTCACCGCGTCGCTCGGCTCGACGCCGGCCTCGGCCAGCGCGATGGTCTGCTCGACGTCGAACCCCCAGTGTGACGCGCGACCGATGAAAGAAGCGTCTTTGCCCGTCGCAACCAGGCGAATCACGTCTTCGGGGGTGCGGTCTTCATTCACCAGGCGGGTCAGCTCGCCGGTCACCCCGCCCCGCGCGAGCTTCAGGTAGTCATCGAAGCTGACGTCGCCGTGAACCGCCCAGCTCAGGTTCTCGGCGGTGCCGCCGGCCTGGGCGACCTTGATGATGTCGTCGACCGAGACCCGCAGCTTGAAGAAGATATCGAGCTCTTTGTCGATCTCGTCGCTGGGCCGACGAAAGTCGATCGCCTCGGCGTCGACCATGCGAGCCAGGTCTTTCGCCGTGTAGTGCCACGCGCTCTTCAGGGTGCCGTCGAGCAGGCGGTGGTCGTAGCGCTTCCACACGTCGAGCACGGCCTCGGGGGTGTTGCCCTTGCGACCCACCAACTGGCTGAGCTCGTAGAGGTCGAAGCCGACCTTCTTGCACTCGAGCACGGTCTCGATCGAGAGGTCGTAGTGGGTGACGAAGTGCACCTCATCGCCCTCGACCCCCGCCTTCTCCAGCACGATGGCCCGGGCCGTGTCGGCGCCGGCCTTCGCGAACGGCTCGAGCGTCTCGGGAGTGAAGCCGGCCGCCTTGGCGACGGGCGCCTCGACCGCCGGCACCCAGATGGCGTGATACTCGAGCAGCTCGGGCATCGAGACCCCGCTCTTCAGCGCAGCGAGCACGTCGCTCGGGGTGTTCTTGGGGGCCGGTGAACGGCCCGAGCTGCCGAAGTCGCGCGGCTTCTCGGGCGCCTTCATCAGCGTCAGCAGCGAGCGCGGGTCGACGCCCAGTGCGGCGGCTTCGACGATCTGCGCGCCGTCGAGGCCGGCCTTCGTGAAGACGACGCGCTGTGCAGCGGGAACCGCGGCCAGCTCGGGCGACACCGCCTCGGCGGTGGGCTTCGCCGCGGCGGAGCTCTTGCGCTTCGGCGCCACGTCGCTCACCACCTCGGTCTCGCCGGCGGGCGGAGGAGACGCGAGCGCCGTCTCGCGGGCAGCGAGCGCTGACTGCTGGGTGCGCAGGAACTGGGTGAGCGCGTCGGGGTCCGAGAAGCCGGTCTGCGCGGTCGCGACCCGGGCGAGCGCGGCGTCGAGATCGGCGCCGGTCACCTGCTCGGGCAGCTCGAGCGCATCGACGCCGGGAGGGGCAAACCGCGCCAGGCGCTCGCGCGAGATGGTCACTGCAGAGGCAGGCTGGGTCTTCATGGGGCGAATCTCCGACCAGCGAGCTTCAAGCAAGATGCTGAATTTGCTGGATGGTTCTTCATGAGGGCGTCGGCGACGGACGCCGCAAAACAGCGTCTGCCGACATTGTCGTACCCATCGACTGCGCAGAGTTTCCGTCGACGTAAGGGCCAGTGACAACCGGGGAAATTCTGCTCACGGGCGGTGGGGGAAAATCTCGAACCCCCATGCGACTCCGCAAAGACCCGACCCCTGCCCCCACGCACCGCGAGACTGGCTCGCGGCGAAAGCTCAGCGCGCGCGAGCGGCTGGGCCTCACCCTGGCGAGCACGGCGGCGGTCACCGGCATGGTGGTGCCGCTGGCGAGCAGCGGCGGAGATCACGTCGCGCCGAGCTCGGCCACGTCTTCGTCGTCGACCACGCTCACCCCGCCGGCGCACCCGGGCTACGTGGCGCCCACCGGGTCGCGGCCGCCGCTCGACACGCACCCGCAGCCCACCTCGCCGGCGACGGTGACTCCCGAACCGACCCAGCCGCAAGAGCCGACCCGGCCCGCGAAGCCCCCGAAGCCGCCGCTCACCAATCACATCACCCACCGCATGCACCCGAAGGTGACCCAGGTCGCGCCGGGCATCGTTCAGGGCGTAGTGCCGAACGGCTCAATGGTGGCGATCGACCTGAAGGTCGCCGGCACGCGCATCGAGGTGGTCGGCCCGCAGCATGCGGGCGAGCTGCCCGGCACCATGCGGGAGCACATCAAGAACGCGAAGGTGGTCGCCAACGGAGAGATGTTCCACTTCGGCGCCGACCACCCCCAGGCGCTCGACCCCACCACCAACATGCTGGGGGTGCTGGGCTACGCGCGGTCGAACGGCAAAGACTGGCCGAAGGGTGAAGCCATCAACCCGCCGGGCGGCAACTACCTCGAGTTCGGCAAGTGGGGCGTGCGGGTGGTGACCAAAGACCGCAAGCCCGACCCCAAGGCCGTCGACGTGATGGGAGTGCACGACATCGTCTGGCAAGACGGCAAGTCGGTCGCCGGCAAGCTCGGCCACAGCACGTTCATCGAGGGCAAGTTCGGCCGCACCATCTTCGCGGTCAACGAAGACGGCTCGCGCCTCTACATCTGGGTGAACAACGCCAACCACGGCATGACGGTGCCCGAGGCCGCGCAGGCGGCGGTGAACATGGCGCACGCGATGAAGCTGCCGGCGGTGAAGTGGGCGTTCAACGAAGACGGAGGCGGCTCGTCGAGCGTGTCGACCAGCAAGGGGCTGGAGGACACGCTGGGCCGCCCGCTGGTCAGCGCGATCGCGTTTCTCTTCAACCTCAAGGCGCACCACGCGGGCACGCACTTCAACTGGTCCGAGCCGGTCGAGAAGGGCGTCGAGCCCGTCGGGCACCGGCCCGGGCCGCAGTAGCGTCAGGCGCTGAGCGTCACATGCCCGGCGGGTCGAGCGGCCCGCGCGAGAAGAACACCGACGGCTGACCCTCGCGGGTGTCGTTCCAGATGGCGTAGCGGGTGGCGCCGACCACCTGCAGGCCGGTGAGCGTGGTGATGGTGAGCTTGCCGTCTTCGTAGAACGCCTGGTCGCTGACCACCTCGCGATCCGCCAGGGTGCCGTCGGGGCGCAGCACTCCGCTCCACAGCTCCCAGCCGCCGCGCCGGTTGTCGAGCCACACCAGGTGGCACTCGCCGTCGGCGCCGAGGGCGACGCTGGGCCCGAGCTGGGTGCTGGCGGAGAGGTCGATGGCGTGGGGCTTCTGATCTGGGGCGAAGGGGCCGCCCGAGGCGACCACGCCGTAGAGGGTGTAGTCGCGCGACGGGGCATCGAGGAACACGGCGCAGCTGTGCTGGTTGGCCGGGTCGGCGGCCAGCGCGGTCTCGGCGTCGAGCTTCTGCCCGCTCGAGTAGGCGAGCGTCTTGAAGTCCTGCGCCACCGTGGCGATGGGCGACGGCGACGGGTCGATGTTCAAGAAGCCGGCGTGCGAGAGGTAGCCGCCGTTGGTGAGGTCGTACGCGATGCTCTGGTAGGGCAGCAGCAGGTGACCGTCGGCGAGCGGCACCGCCGGGTGGCCGAAGACGAACTGGCCGTACGCACCGGGGTCGGCCGGCACCTCGCGCGGCGCCGACCAGGTGGCGCCCTGATCGGTGCTCTGGGAGAGCTGGGCGATGGCGCCGGTGGCGTCGTACCGCTGCCAGAGCATGAAGTACGTCGACCCCGAGCGCGCGAGGGTGGCCTGGTAGTCGAGCGCTTCACCGGGCGCGGTGGCCTCGACCGGCGCCGACCAGGTGGCGCCCTTGTCGGTCGAGCTCACCACCCAGAGGTTGCCGGTGCCGTTGCCCTGGCCCGACTGATCTGCCACGTACTCGGTGAAGCTGACCAGCACGTTGCCGGCGCCATCAGCGACGATGCCGGGAGCGACGGCGTAGTGGCTCGCGACCTCGAGCTGCTTCTGCTCGATGAAGGTGGCGCCGTCGTCGGTCGAGACCGCGATGCCGACGGCGAGGCTGCGGGTGAGCTCTTTCGAGTACGCCACCACGATGTTGCCGGGCGCGGCGACGGTGAACACCCCGTCGTAGCAGCGGCTCAGCACCGGGCAGACGCGCACGTTCTGCTTCCACCGGGTGGGCGGGTCGGTGTGCACGGTGACGATGCAGCGCCCGTCTTTGAGCTCGGTGCCCGGCGCGCACGCGGTCGCGTCGACCACGCAGCGGCCGGCCTCGAGGTGCGTGCCCGTGTCGCAGGCGGTGATGCCGGGCAGGCAGGCGCCGTCTTGCAGGTGGGTGCCCTCGGCGCAGGTGACCTGCAGCTGCGGTATGGCGATGCAGCGCGCTCCGTCGCGGGTGGTGCCGTCGCCGCAGCTGAGCGGGTCGACGGGTTGCTGCCGGCAGCCGGCGGCGCAAATCAAGGCGATGCCCCAGAGTCTCGCGTTCATGGGCGCGCCGTTCAGCAACCTGCGTACCAGCGTGCATTTCCCTCTGCGGCGCGCGGCGCCGTGAGCAAACTGGCAAGGCGGCGGCGAGCCGACCGCCAGCCCGCGCGCATCGCTCTCGCGGGAGTCGAGCGGCCCGACGCACGCGCGGTGCCAGGTCGCGAAGAAAGGCAGCAGACGCAGTAGAGGTGAGGCGCGACCGAGGTCGAAGCGCCCGAGCGGGTGATGTGCAGTTCGCCATCGGGAGCGGAGCAACAGCGCGAACAGCCGGGCACGGGCACAGGCACGCCTCACCGTCTGACGACCACGTCGCTCGTCGCTCGTTCACCAGCAGCGTGCCCGTGCCCGAAGGTCGGAGCTCGGCGAGCACGATGAACGCGGGCAACGCCTCGCGTTCATCGGTCGGGGTGTTTCTTTACGGCCTGGCGGCGACGAGGCGCTGCAGCTCGTCGAGCAGGGTCTGGCCGAGCGCGGTCGGTCGCGCGTTCGAGAGCACGGTGCTCGCGGCGTCGCGGTTGGAGCGGAAGATTTCGGCGCGGCGCTTCTCGAAGTCGTGGCCGCGGGTGAGCGGGTGTCGGTCGGCGACGAGGCGGCGGTACAGCTCCTCGACGGGGAAGAAGGCGTGGGCGGCCATCAGCACCCCGAGCAGCGGGCGGGGGTCGGGCCGCAGCGGAGAGGCGAACGCGGCCGCGCTCGACTGGAGCACCGCGTCGAAGCCGAGCACCGCGTTCAGCTTGTTGTGCTGGAGCTCGTGAATCAGCGCTTCGGCCAGGGTCATGCGGCTGGGGTGGAGCGTGAGGTAGATGGCCCCCACCGAGTCGCGGTAGCTGACGCTGAAGTGCCGCTCGGGCTCGTGGCCGACCGGGACCACCAGCTCGAGCGCCAGGCGCAGCTCTTCGTAGAGCTCGGGCAGGTACTGCTCGATGAGCTCGAGGGCCGAGCGCAGCGCGGTGAGCCACTGCTCGAGGGGCGCGCCGCCCAGGTCGACGCGGTTGCCGGGGCGCTCGGGGTGACCCTGCACCGGCAGCAGCGGGTTGTCGTCGCTGGTGGCGAACAGCGTCTGCCCGACCAGGGGGTGGTAGGCGAGCTGCGGGGTCGCGGTGCCCGAGATGGAGCCCGCGGCGAAGGTGAGCTCGGAGCCCGCGGGCGCCGCCGCCTGGTGGCGCCAGGCGAGCGAGCGCAGCGTGACGTCGGTGGCGACCCGCACCTGGCGCGGCGACGGCAGCGCGTGGGTCATCGCCAGCTCGCTGAGCAGGTCGAGCTCGAGCGCGTGAACGGTCGCCAGGTCGGGGGTCGCGGCGCGCTTCACGGCTCCGAGCAGACCCGCGACCGTCGGGCGGCGCAGCGCTCGCACCACCGGGCGCGGGTCGGCCCTCAGCGCGGCGCGAAGGGCGTCGGGCAAGGCCGGGTCGAGCCGGCCTTCGAGCGGCGGCAGCGCCAGAAAGTCGGCGACCAGCCGCCTCCAGTACGTGTTCATCACCTCGCGCAGCACCGGGCTGCCGGGCGCCGGCACGGTCAGACCGTCGAGGGTGAGTGGCACGCCCCCTTCTTACGGCACGCTCGCCCGCGCGGCGTCGCACTCTTCGCACTGCGCTGACGGTGCGCAGAGAAAGACGAGGGGGTCTGCGGCGAGGCGGCTCACCGCCTCGCGCACCACGTCGGCCGAGCTGCAGAGGCGCGCGTCGGCGTTGCCCACCCTGCCCTCGCGCTGCAGGTGCTTCGCGCGCAGCCACCCGTCGGCCTGGCGAAAGTTGCGGCAGCAATGGTCGGTCTCGGCGACGAGCTCGGTGCGGCCCTCGGCGACCACCGTCGGGTACGCGATGGAGTACGGCACCCCGGCGATGGCCTCGGCGAGATGCAGCGTGGTGTCTTCGCTGTGACCGACTCCGAGCAGCAGCACCTGGCCGCCCAGCGCGTGCACCCGGCCCACCGGGCTGTCGACGCCGTGCGGAGGTGAGAGCACCTGCGGCGCGCAGACCTGCGCGGCGTGCGGGCCCCTGGCGGCGAACGAGCCACCGGGGTGCGGCGAGCGGAGCACGCCCGGCTGCCGCCAGAAGGTCTCGGCGGTGATGCCCATGTCGACGGTGGGGGTGCTGCGCGGGTCGAACACGCTCGCGCCGTCGGTCATCGTCGGCATCACCAGCGTGCCGTCGGGGCCGAGCGCGCGCTCGAGCGCGGCGATGAGACCCAGCGGCCCGCCTTCGACCGGCGCCACCGCCTTGAACGAGGTGTGCACCACCAGCACCCCGCCCTCGCGGACTCCCAGCTCGCGGAGCTGCTGCTCGAGTTGGGCGATGGTGCTCATGGGCTCTTCAGCGTCGGGTACGCACGCCGACCACGTCGGTTACGGTTGCGACCGTGGAGCTCATATTTCAGCTCGATGATTTGAGGGGCACCGAAGTGCAGGCCCTGGTGGCGCGGCACCTTCAGGGCATGCACGCGTTGACTCCACCCGAGAGCGTGCACGCGCTCGGGCTCGAGAAGCTCAAGGCCGAGGGCGTGAGGGTCTGGTCGGCCTGGGTGGGGGCCGAGCTTGCGGGCATCGGCGCGCTCAAGACGCTCGATGCGTCGCGCGGCGAGCTCAAGTCGATGCGGGTCGCCGATGCGTTTCTCGGCCAGGGCGTGGGGCGAGCGATGCTCGTGCACCTGCTGCGCGAGGCGCGCGCGTGCGAAATGCAGAGCGTGTGGCTCGAGACCGGCTCGGGGCCCGCCTTCGCGCCGGCGCAGCGGCTGTACGAGAGCGTGGGGTTTCAGCGCTGCGGGAGGTTCGGAGAGTACCGGGACGACCCGTTCAGCGTGTTCATGATGATGCGGCTGTGAGCTTGGGGCGAGCGGTGGTCTCGACCCGGGGCGCAGCTAAAGGCCGTCCACGACCACGTCCACGTCCACGAAGAAGCCACAGCTTGCAGTTTCGTGGACGTGGACGTGGTCGTGGACGTGGACGGCCGTTGAGAGCGCTCGTCAGATGAGACCGACGGCCGGCCCCGCCTTGGTGGTGTACTGCATGTCACCGAAGGTGGTGTCCGCGAAGCCGAGCGCGTTCATCAGCGAGATGTACAGGTTGTTGGTCGCCGTGCTCGACGCATAGTTCAGCGTGAAGTCATCGGTCGCAGCCTTGGTGTTGTAGTTGAGGTACCGGCCGGTCTGCATCGCGCCGCCGGCCTTGCCTGCCACGATGATCGGCATGTCGGTGCCCAGGTGCACCGAGCCCTGGCTGAACTCGCTGGTCCACAGCAAGAGCGAGTTGTCGAGCATGTTGCCGCTGCCTTCGGGCGTGTCGCGCAGGCCGGTCATCAGGCGCGCCACCATCTGCGAGCGCAGCTGGCGGTTGCGAATCATGCACTCCTGCCACGGGGTCAGCCAGGTGGGGTGCGGCGTATAGAGCACGCCGCTCTTGCCCAGGTCGCGCGCCATGTGGTGCAGCGAGTGACCGATGTCGTAGCCGACGTCGAACGGCAGCGGAGTCGGGTCCCACGTCGCGTGAAAGTCACCGACCTCGAGCGACAGCACCCGGGTCTGACCGCAGCGCAGCGCCGCCAGCGCGATGTCGACCATGATCTGCCACGTGTTGCCCACGTTGTTGAACGTGCCGGTCACCGTCGGCTTGCTGCAGCCCGGCGCCGGCGGAGGCGCCACCGCGGCGACGCGCGTCTCGATCGACCGCACGTTGTCGAGGTGCGCCTGCACCGTCTGCTTGTCGGCCGCCGACATCTTGGTCTTGTAGCGGTCGAGGCTCTTCGTGGTGCCGTCGAGCACGCTCACCCGCAGGGCCTGCGCGCGCACCACCGCCGGGTCGGGGCCCGTGGTGCTGGTCGACACGCCGTTCAGAATCGCGCTGAACGCCGCGCGCGGGTCGTCGTAGCGCGAGGCGTACTGCTTCGACGCCTTGAAGAACGGGCTGCCGTAGTTGTGGGCGGGAATCTCGAGGTTGATCGACGCCATGCCGCCCGCGGGAGCGCCCCAGCGTGAGGCGATCACCTGGTCGATCGACGGCGAGTACGCGATCGACTTGTCGTCGGCCTCACCCGCGTTCTTGCCCTTGCCGGCGGTGAGAATGGTGACGTTCGAGATGCCGTGGCCGTTGCCGTAGTCGCCCTGCTTCAGACCCGCGAGGTTGTCGACCCCGCGCACCACGTTCACGTACGGGGTCAGCCCGGCGTCGGCGAGCGGCTTGTGAATCGGCCCCAGCGCCAGCGCCTGCCCCGGCGTGCTGGTCGGGCGCCACGCGTCCATGCCCTGCATCTCACTGTTGCCGTTGGTGAAGCCGCCGTAGCCGTAGACGTTGGCGGTGTGGTTGGTGAGCGTGCCGCCGTGCTCGAAGAACACCAGAAAGCGCTTGTTCGGCGCGGCCTGGGCGAAGGCCTTGCTCTGCATGAACTCGAGAGCGGGCAGCGCGATGGCGATGCCGCCGAAGCCGCGCAGGAAGAGGCGGCGAGAGAGGGGGTTGCTCATGGCGACTCCTGGAGGAAGAGGAGCTGTCGGAAGAGACCAACGACACCAGCAGGTCACGCATGTCGTCGGTCTGGCGGAAGCGCTGCGAGAGGCGCTGCAGGTTGCACGCGTCGTTGGCAACCGTGGCGCGGTCGTTGGCGCGGGCGAACCACACCTTCACCATCGCGTCGTGCGCCTGGCCGCTGTTCGAGAGCTTCGTCGACAGCTCGACGGCGCCGTGGGTCTCACCGTTGATGTCGGTGGCGACCAGGGTGGCGGTGGAGTTGACCGGCGCGGTGTACGCCACGCCGTCGAGCGTACCCTTCTCTTCGGTCTGGTAGCGGCCCATCGCGTCGTAGTTCTCGAGCGTGAAGCCCAGGGCGTTGATGCGCGCGTGGCAGCCCTGGCACGAGATCGGCGCGGTGCGCGCTTCGACCTGCTGCCGCACGCTGAGCGCGTTGGCCGCGGGCTTGAGCGGAGTGTTGTCGACGTCGGGCGGCGGAGGCGCGAGCTGAAGGCCCAGCGCGTTGCGGTAGAGGAACACGCCGCGCCGAATCGGCGACTGCATGGTCTGCGGAGCGTAGAGCGCGAGGAAACCGGCGCGGGTGAAGAGGCCGGCGCGCTGGCTGACGTCGAGGTCGACCCACGCCGAGGTGCTGTCGCTGGCGGGCAGACCGGCGGTGACGCCGTACAGCGAGCCGAGCGACTTGTTCACGTACGCCTTGTTGGTGGTCATCAGCGCCTTGAACGAGCCGTTCAGGTCGAAGAAGGCGCGCTCGTAGAGCGAGAGCAGCTCTTCGCGCATCGCCGCGCGCAGCGCCGGAGTGTCGAACGGGAAGCGGGTCTTGTCTTTCGGCGCGGCCTCGAGCGACGCCTGGTGCGAGTTGCCGTCGAGCTCGAGCCAGCCGTTGATGACGCTGCGCACCGCCTTGCGGGCCCGCCCGTCCATCAGCAGGCGGGTGGCCTGGGCCTTCACGCCGTCGGCGGTGTCGAGCTGGCCGGCTTCAGCCGCGGTGAGCAGCGTGGTGTCGGGGGTGCTGTTCCACAAGAGGAACGAGAGCCGCGCCGCGCGCTCGCTGCCGGTGAGCCGGCGCACGCCGACCGGGAGGCTCGAGTCCGACACGCCCTGCTCGTAGAGGTAGAGGAAGTCGGGCGACTGCAGAATGATCTCGGCGGTCGCGTCGATGCACTCCTGGAAGGTGGCCGACGGGGTGATCTTCGCGTTGGTGCGCACCGCGTCGTAGCTCTCGGCCTTGATCTGCTGCACCTCGGCGGTGGTGAGCGCCCGGCGGAACACCGCGCGGCCGAAGTCGGCGATGAACTGCTCGGCGCAGGTGCTGTTGAGCGCGCCGGTGATGCTGCACTTGAGGTAGCTCTGGTGGCCCTTGCGTGCGACCAGCGCGTGCGCCGCGAGGTTCAGCTTCTCGACCTCGCCCTCGGTGATGACCGGGCCGGCGATCGGCGCGAGGTCGGGGTTCGCCGTCTGATCGTTGAGCACGTCGCGGTACGCGTTGCGCTGCTGCTCGACGCTCAGCCGGCGCAGCGCGGTGGGCGCGGCGGCGACGGCGATGCCCGCGCACTTGTCGGGCGGCGGCGGGGGGGTGGGGTTGGTGGGGTCTGTCGGGTGCGTGGGGTCGGTCGGGTCGGTCGGGTTGTTCGGGTCGGTTTCATGCGTGGGGTCGAACGGCGACACCGACCCACTGCGGCCCGGCAGGTCGATGTCTCCGACGCAGCCCGCGGCGAGAATGAGAAATGACAGTCCGAGCGATCTCATGGCGGCGACCCGAAATCCAAGATCTGCGCCCGCTCGAACTGCCCGTCACCGCTGACGATTCTTCCTGCGCACACGCAGCCGAAGTGATGGGTGGCGCCCCCTCACGTCCCTGCGGGAGGGACACGCGCTCAGGAGATTTCTCCGAGTGCCCACCAGAGGTTGCAGGGTGGGAGCGCGATAGCGGCGGGCTATCACTGCGATGGAGAAGTTGTTGCGCAACGCGGGCCGCGCGGCGGCATCTTGTGGGCATGTACAAGAGCCCGAGCCCGCTGTCTGAAGCCGTTCGCGAGAAGATCTCTGCCACCCTGAACGAGCGCCTGGCCGACGGCCTCGATCTGCACAGCCAGATCAAGGTCGCCCACTGGAACATCAAAGGCCCGCAGTTCGCCTCGCTGCACCCGCTGTTCGAGACGTTCGCGGTGAGCCTGGCCAACCACAACGACGCCATCGCCGAGCGCGCGGTGACCCTGGGTGGCAAGGCCTACGGCACCACCCGCCACGTGGCGAAGAGCTCGCGCCTGCTCGAGTACCCGCAAGAGACCACCCGCGACCTCGAGCACGTGAAGTTGGTCGCTGAGCGCATCGAGAAGTACCTCGACGGCGTGCGCGGCTCGCGCGGCCTGGGCGAAGAGCTCAAAGACACCGACACCGTCGACCTGCTCACCGGCATCATCAGCGAGTTCGAGAAGCACGCCTGGTTCCTGCGCGCGTCGCTCGAGACCTGAGTCGGTTTCGACAGGGGTGTCGGGGGTTACTTCGCGGCGCCGGCGTGCTGCGGCGGCGAGGCCGGCGGAGCAGGCGGGTCGCGCGGCATGCACGCCCGCTCGCGGCGATCGTCGGTGCGACACACACCCTCGTGATCTCCGTCGTTCAGCGCCACCGAGCAGGCCGACTTCTCGGCCTTGCCCTCACACGCTGCGGTGAACACCGACTGCGGGTCGGCCGACGCCGTCAGGCCGAGCAGCACCCCGAGCAGCAGCGTGGTTCGTTTCAGGTTCATGAGGCGGTGCGTTGCAAGTTCACCGCCACACCACCGCCGCTCAGCCCAGCCCATCGCGGCGCGCAATGAGCAGCTGCTTCTCGCGCGCGTTCTGGGTGAGCGACGCGGCGCGGGTGAGCTCGTCGCGCGCCTCGGCGAGCCGGCCGAGCTTGATGAGCAGGTCGGCGCGCACGCTGGGCAACAGGTGGTAGCCCTCGAGCGCGGGTTCGTTCTTCAGCGCGTCGACGATGGTGAGCCCGGCCTGGGGGCCCATCAGCATCGAGAGCGCCACCGCGCGGTTGAGCTCGATCACCGGCGAGGGGTTGAGCCTCGCCAGCTCTGAGTAGAGGCCGACGATGGCGGCCCAGTCGGTCTCGGCCGGAGTGCGCGCACGGGCGTGGCACGCCGCGATGCCCGCCTGCAGCTGGTAGGGGCCCGGCGCGTCGGTGAGGCGCTGCGCGCGCTCGAGCGCGGCGAGCCCGCGGGCGATCAAGAGCCCGTCCCACCGCGAGCGGTCTTGGTCGAACAGCAGCACCGGCGCGCCGTCTGGGCCGACGCGGGCACGCGCGCGCGAGGCCTGAAGCTCCATCAGCGCGACCAGGCCGAGCACCTCGGGCTCGCGCGGGGTGAGCTCGGCGAGCATGCGCCCCAGCCGCAGCGCGTCTTCGCACAGCGCGGGCCGCAGCCAGTCGTCTCCGGCGGTGGCCGAGTAGCCCTCGTTGAACACCAGGTAGATGACGCGCAGCACCGCGGTGAGCCGCGCGCGCAGGTCTTCACCGCGGGGCACCTCGAAGGCGACGCGCGCGTCGGCGAGGGTCTTCTTGGCGCGCACGATGCGCTGCTGAATCGTGGTCTCCGGGGTGAGGAAGGCGCGGGAGATCTCGGGCACGGTGAGGCCGCCGAGCAGGCGCAGGGTGAGCGCCACCTGCGCCTCGGTCGAGAGCACCGGGTGGCAGGAGATGAGCACCAGCCGGAGCAGGTCGTCGCCGACGTCGTCATCGAGCTGCTGCTCGAGGTCGGGAGCGATGCCTTCGCGCGCCCGCTCGTCGCGGGCGAGGTCTTCGTGCTTGCGCTCGACCAGGGTGTTCTTTCTCAAGCTGTCGAAGGCGCGGTTCTTCGCCGCGGTCATCAGCCAGGCGCCCGGGTTCTCGGGCACCCCGGCCGCGGGCCACTGCTCGAGCGCGGCCACCAGCGCGTCTTGCGCCAGCTCTTCGGCCCGCCCCACGTCGCGGGTGAGCCGGGTCAGCGCGGCAATCAGCTTCGCCTGCTCGATGCGAAAGACGGCCTCGATGGCGCGGTGCGGGTCGGCGGGCACGCGCCTCGACGCGTACGCCACCGAACCGCTGCGCGCAATCGAAGGCGCGCGTGTTCAGCTCTTGCCGGCGTCTTGGTACTGCTTCTTCACGAACTCGGGCGCGTCGGCGAAGTCGGCCATTTCGGCGATGGGGCGCAGCTCGATCTCGACGCCGCCGCCGAACGGGGCGCGCTTGAGCCACTCGACGGCCTCTTCGAGCGACTTGCACTGCCAGACCCAGTAGCCGGCGATGAGCTCTTTGGTCTCGGCGAACGGGCCGTCGATGACGGTGCGGTTGCTGCCGTCGAAGCGCACGCGCTTGCCGTGCGAGCTGGGGCGCAGGCCGTCGGCGGCCACCAGCACGCCGGCCTTGATCAGCTGCTCGTTGTACTTGCCCATGTCGGTCATGATCTTCGCGTCGGGCATCACGCCGTTCTCGGAGTCTTTGTTCGCCTTCACCAGAACCATGAAACGCATTTTCGTACCCTCTTTCGAAATGGAGCCTTCAGTGGCTCTACACGGACGTCGAACGACGTTCACCGAGATCGACACGTCATTTTCGGCGCCTTTTCAACAGCGCAAGTGCGCAGAGAAAGAAGAGTTGGGGGGCGCTGCCGCAGCCGCAGCCGGCCTTGTCGCCCGGCCCTGCGCCGCCGTCGAGCGTGCCGGCGTCGACCCCGGCGTCGGGCGCATCTGCCTGGCCGGTGACGAAGCCCTGCCACCAGGCGTCGCACCAGCCGCCGTCTCCGGAAGTGACGTCGAGCCTGAGCCAGAGCGGCCGGGGCGGCAGGCGGTGCACGTCGAAGGTGTACGAGGCGGTGCGGGTGCCGGCGCTGAGCGGCAGGTTCGCGACCAGGCTGCCCTGCTCACCCCTGCCATCGAACCAGGTGATGGAGACGCGGCTGGGGTCGTCGGGCTCGTCGAGCTCCCAGTCGAGGGTGAGGTTGCCAGCGTCGTCGGGCAGCTCGCTCTTGGCGGTGGTGACCCAGACCGCGGGCGGCACGTTGCCGCCGTGGGCCACGGTGATGCGGCCCGCGCCCTTCGAGTAGCTCACGCCTTCGATGGGGTCGATGACCACCGCGTACGGCTGCCAGCAGCCGTCGCCGGCGTCGGCGGTGTCCCAGTCGAAGAGGTTGATGGGTGAGGTGTACGCGATGTCGTCGGAGATGAGCAGCGACGCGTCGGGGGTGTCGAACGGTGTCCACGCGGCGCGGGTGGCGAGCAGCATCACCGTGGCCTTCGGGCCGGCGGCGGCCTGATCGACCCACTGCAGGGTGAAGGCCGCCGTCGCCGGGGTAGTTGCCGACGTTCTGGGGCAGCTCGAGGCTGAAGAGAATGACGTGCGCGAACGCGACCGAGGCGACGAGCGCCGAGGCGATCGCGGCGCGCCGCACTTCAGCCCTCGACGGTGACCTTGATCATCTTCACCGGCGTCTTGGGCGCGTCGTTGCCGTCGGTGGGAGTGGTCTCGATCTTCTTGATGACGTCGGCGCCCGAGGTGATTTTCCCGAACACCGGGTGCCGCGACTGACCCGGGGTGAACCAGTCGAGGAAGTCGTTGTGCACGGTGTTGATGAAGAACTGGCTGCCGCCCGAGTTGGGCGAGCCGGTGTTGGCCATCGAGAGGGTGAGCGGCTCGTTGCTGAGCTTGGCGGTGAACTCGTCTTTGATGTCGCCCCACGGCGGGCCGCCGGTGCCGGCGCGGCGATCTTTGGGGTCCTTCGAGTGGGGGCAGCCGAACTGCAGCATGAAGTTCTTGATGACGCGGTGGAAGTGCAGCCCGTCGTAGAACCCGCTCTTGGCGAGCTTGATGAAGTTCTCCGAGGTGAGCGGCATCTGGTCTTGGAAGAGCTCGGCCTGGAACGTGCCGGCCGAGGTCTCGAAGGTGGCGATGGGGTTGGGCATAGGGGGCCGCGTCTAACAGCGCTCCTCAGTCGATTCCAGGGTCTCGCGGGCGCCGCCACGGCCCGACGCGGGCGAACGGGTTGCGCGCCGCGGTCGGGGTGGGCATTGCACTTGGTGACGGCATTGCTCTTGCGATCGCCAGGTTCGAACGGAGAACGACCATGAACGTGACCCGAGGTTTGCCCGTAGTTCCCGCGACGCGCCGCAGCTGGGCGCCGGCAGCGATTGCGCTGGTCGTGCTGGCCGGCGCAATCATTGCGATCGGCGCCGTGGTCAGCTCGTACAACGGCCTGGTCAAGCTCGACCAGTCGGTGCAGGCGCAGTGGGCGCAGGTCGAGAACGCGTACCAGCGGCGCGCCGACCTCGTGCCGTCGCTGGTCGAGACGGTGAAGGGCGCGGCGAACTTCGAGAAGGGCACGCTGACGGCGGTGACCGAGGCGCGCACGCGAGCCCAGCAGGCCCCGCCCGGCCGCACGCCGGCGCCCGGCGAGCTCGAGCAGTACCAGGCGGCGCAAGACCAGCTGACCTCGGCGCTGTCTCGGCTGATGGTGGTCGTCGAGGCGTACCCGCAGCTGCGGGCGACCGAGAACTTTCGCGACCTGCAGGCGCAGCTCGAGGGCACCGAGAACCGCATCGCCACCGAGCGCATGCGCTTCAACCAGGCGGCGCAAGACTTCAACACCACGCGCAACAGCTTCCCCACCACCGTCATCGCCGGCATGTTCGGCGCGCGGTTTCAAGAGAAGGCGTTCTTTCACGCGCGCCCCGAAGCGCAGCAGCCGCCGAAGGTACAGTTCTGATGTTCGCGCCGCTCGCCATCGTCGCGCTGCTCACGCTCGCGCCGCCCGCGGCGCCGACTCGGTGGGTGACCGACGAGACCGGGCAGCTGGCTCCGGCAGCGCGTGAGTCGCTCGACCGCGAGCTGGCCGCGTTCGAGAAGGCGAGCGGGCACCAGGTGATCGTCTATGTCGGTCACTCGACGGGCGGCGAGCCGATCGAAGACTGGGCGGTGCGCACGTTCGAAGCGTGGAGGCCGGGCCGGGCGAAGCTCGACGACGGCGTCGCGCTGTTCGTGATGCTCGACGATCGCGCCGCGCGCATCGAGGTGGGCTACGGGCTCGAGGCCCAGCTCACCGACGCGCAGAGCTCGCGCATCATGCGCGAGGTGCTGATCCCCCGAATGAAGGCGCAAGACGTGACCGGCGCGGTGAGCGGTGCGACGCACGCGATCGTCGCCGCGCTGGGCGGCACACCGGCCGAGCCCGTGCCGGTCTCGCCGCCCGCGGTGACGGCGATCAGCCCCGCGAAGCTCATCGGCATGGCGGTGCTCGCGGTGCTGTTCGTCATCTTGATGATCGTGAACCCCCGCGCCGCGTTCTTTCTGTTGATGATGTTCACCGGCCGGCGCCGCGACGGCAGCGGCGGCGGAGGTGGCGGCTTCTCGGGAGGCGGTGGCCGCTCGGGCGGCGGCGGAGCCAGCGGCCGCTGGTAACGAGCGCTGGGCTGGCGCGCCTCAGCCGATTCGAGGGTCTCGCGGAGGCCGGCCGTCGAGCGCGGCGAGCGCGCGCTGCAGCACCAGCCGGTCTTTCTTCGAGTCGAGCAGCTTGAGCGCCTTGCCGGACTTCACGAAGCGAATCTCGTCGACCTCGTCGTCGTGCTCGCCCTCGTCGCGAACCAGCGACATCAAGAACCAGTGGGTGTCTTTGCGTGGGCTCTCGGACATGCCGAGGTACTCGATCACCGTGGCGCGCAGCCCGGTCTCTTCGAGCACCTCGCGGCGCGCGGCGCGCGAGATGCTCTCGCCCGGGTCGACGCGGCCCTTCGGCAGGGTCCACCGCTTCTTCTGGCGAATCAGCGCCACCACCTCGCCGTCGAAGACGACTCCGCCGGCCGAGACCCAGCGGTCGCGGTCGGGGCCCTCGATGATGGCGCGCGCGCGGGCGAACAGCGAACGAATCGCCCGCTTCATGGCGGGAACCGCGCGCCGACGCTTGCGCTTCACGGGCGCGACGGTGGCACCGAATGCTCAGAGCGGCAAGGTGGTCGATCGCGTGCTGTGAGATGGTGACGCCCATGCGCAGCGAGCTGGTGCGGCAGTTCGGCAGTGACCCGATCGCGTACTCGACGCTGCAGCCGGGCCTGCGCTACTTCGACGTCTCGTACGGGTACGTGGCGTACGCGCGGGCGGCGGGGTTCGCGCTCACCCTGGGGCCGCCGGTGTGCGCGCCCCAAGACCGGGCCGCGCTGATCGAGGCGTTCGCGCGCCGGGTCTCGCGGCCGGTCTTCTTCTACCTGCAGCGCGACGCGGCCGACCTGGTGAAGAGCCTCGGCGGGTGGCGCTACCGGGTGGCGGCGATGGGGGCCGACAAGGTGCTCTCGCTCGCGCGCCCGCTCGACGACGACGCGAAGGTGAAGAGCGCCGTGAAGAAGGCGCGCAAGGCGAAGCTCGCGGTCGACGAGGTGTCGGCGGGGCGGGTCGATCGGCTGCGCATCGAAGACATCAACCGCGGCTACCTCGAGAAGAGCGCGGTGCCGGTCGAGATGACGTTCTTGAACCGGCCGCTGGCGTACCAGGACGACGGCATGTCGCGCATGTTCCTGCTGCAGGTGGGCGGCGAGCTGCTCGGCTACGCGGTGCTCGACCCCTGGTTCGAGGGCGGGCGGCCGGCGGGCTACCTGCTCAACCTGCTGCGCTTCGGCAAGACGTCGCTGTGGGGCGTCTACTACTCGGCAGTGGCGCTGCTCGGCGAGAAGCTGAAGGCCGAAGGGGTGGGCGCGCTGTCGTTGGGGTTCACTCCGCTGGGCGGGGTCGACTCGAGCGGGTGCTCGCGGGTGCTCTCTCCGCAGGTGGAGTGGATGGCGCGCAAGTTTGCGGCCGTGCCGTACCTGCAGCGGCTCAAAGAGATGAAAGACACCTTCCCCGGTGAGACGCCGCAGCGGTACTTCGTCGGTGGGTCGCCGGTGGTGGCGACCACCGTGCTCTCGCTGCTGCGCGCTTGCGGCGTGCCGCTGGGGCCCATCGTCCTGGGCTGAGCGCTCTCGGAGCCCCCAGCTGCGACTGAACCCCTCACCCTGCCCTCTCCCCTTGGAGGGGAGAGGGTTGCCTCACTTCGGGACGATGCTCATCCAGTCGACGATGGTGATCGACGTCGGGTCGCCGCCCGCTTCGAGGTTGAGGGTGCCATCGACCACGTCGACGTCGATCGACTTCACCATGAACGGCGTCGTCACGTTCGTCGCCTCACCGCTGAACAGCGGCTGGTCTTCGATGAGCACCCGGTGCTTGTAGTTGGTCAAGCCGCTGACTCCGCCGAAGCCGACCGAGACGGTCACCGTGTAGCGGCCGTTCTCGAGGTCCCAGCTGAAGACGTCGAGGCCCTGCCCCATGTTCTGGTTGGTGTAGATGCAGCTCTTCCGCAGCTCGTCGGGGCCCGCGGTATAGCTCGTGGCCATCGGAGCAGTACCGACCCAGCCCGAGCCCGCCGCCGGCGAGTAGTAGGCGTTGCCGATCTTCGTCCACGTGTGGCCGTTGACGACCAGCGGGTTGGCCAGCGGCTGCCCGGTCGGGTCCTGGAAGTTGAGGTAGTACTCGGCGCGCGGGTGCGTGGCGGGCCGTACGCCGGTCAGTGCCGGGCACGTGGTGCGCTGCCCTTCGATCATCGAGCCGACCGCGTTGCGCAGGTGCTGCAGCGCCGCCGAGTCGCGGGGGAAGTTCTTGATCGAGGTGCCGAAGCTCTTCGAGGTGTAGTCGCAGGCGCTGGTCGGCGTCGCGAGCGTCGCCGGGGGCGCGCCGCCGGTGAGCAGCCGCAGGTACTCGTAGTCTTCGACGCCCTCGCGCAGCAGCTCGAGGCGAATCGAGGTGGTGGTGACGCCACCGGTGGTCACGTACAGCGAGCTCGCGTCGTAGTAGCTGAAGCCACGCACGCGCTGCGAGAACGCCAGCCAGAACGCACCGCGCGTCTCGAGGCCCTGGTGGTTCACGGTGAGGGGGTTGAGGTACGGCGGCGCCTCGGTGAGGAAGTACCACCACACCTTCTCACCCAGCGCCTGGCGGGTGGCGGCGTACGCCGGTTTGAGCAGGCTGATGCTCGAGATCCACAAGTCGTAGCTGTGGCCACCGTTGAGCGGGTTGGCTGCAATCTCGGGGCGCGGCTCGGCCACCACCGCGATGGGCAGGTTCGGCGCGGCGGTCTTCGAGATGTTCGCCAGGCGAGCGGCCAGATCATTCTCGGCCGCGGTGATCGGCTCGGCCGCCGCCGTGTAGTAGCTGCGGCTCAACCAGCCGTGGCGGGTGAGCGAGGTCTGCAGCGCGCCGAGCATGGTCGACCAGCGGGCGTTGAACTGGGTCGTGCCGGCGGGGTCGGGGCCAACGGAGATGCCGCAGAGATCAGGACGGGCGCCGGCGCCGATGGCGGAGTAACGCGACGCCTCGAACGAGGGAAAGCCGGCGTCGTTCCAGCCCACGCCGTCGAGGTACTTAGGGCCCAGCTGCGAGATGTCGTACGGGTCACTCGGCGTCTCGGGGAAGGTGTTGGTCGCGCAGTCGAAGAACATCGGGAACAAGGCGGTGGGGTACGCCACCGCTTGCGGCACCAGGCGGTGTTGAAACATGAAGTCTTTGGTGCGCTGCACCGCGGCGAGGTCTGCACCCGCCGGGTAGTTGATGGTCCACTGGCCATCGAAGCCGAGGCGCTGGGGCAGCGCGAAGTTGAAGACGTGCAGCTTGACGGTGATGTTCTGCGTCGCGCCGCCCATCACCGCGATGGTGAGCGTCGCGGTGTAGTCGCCGGCCGGAGCGTCGGTCGGCACGTGCAGGGTGACCCAGTACGGCTGGTTCTGGGCGGCCGAGAGGCTCTCGGTGCTGCCGAACGCGATGGGGACCAGCGGGTCGGGAACCTGCGTCGCGAAGAGTGAGAACGAGTCGGTGATGGTCGCTGCGACGTAGCCGACGCGGTGGAGCGTCGCGTCGCGGAACGTGCCCGGGCCGGTGAACGGCGTCAGGGTGAGGGTGACTTGACGGGCCGCAACGGCGGAGAGGACGACCTGAAAAGGCTCGTACTCGTTCTTCGCAGAGAACACGTCGATGGTCGGCTGCGTGACGGTCGGTACCGGGTCGGTGCGCAGCACCTTGTTCATGGTGGGCGTGGTCCAGACCGACACGCCGGCTGGCGACGGGAGCAGGTACGTCAGCGGAGTGGTGAGCGTGCACTCGGGGCAGCCCGCGTCGCGAGGAGGGCCCGCGTCGGTTCCTGCGCCACTGCCCGCGTCGGTGGTGGTGCCGCCGTCGGTGGTGGTGCCGCCGTCGGTGGTGGCGCCGCCGTCGGTGGTGGTGCCGCCGTCGGTGGTGGTGCCGCCGTCGGTGGTGGCGCCGCCGTCGGTGGTGGCGCCGCCGTCGGTGGTGGCGCCGCCGTCGGTGGTGGTGCCGCCGTCGGTGGTGGTGCCGCCGTCGGTGCCGGCGTCGGTCGTCTCGCCGGCGTCTTCGGCGTCGATTCCCCCGTCGGGTGACGGCATGGGAGGTGAGCACGCGACGAACAACAACGCTGCGACGAGTGGGCGGCGGAGCACCGCGGCACCCTACCCCGCGCGGTCAAGACCTCGGGCAGCGATCTGAGTGATCAGGGGCACGACGGTTCACCGGGAGACAAGATGCGACATCGGGTAGCGCCAGCGCAGGTGGCAGAACGTAGGCCTGTGCAAGAGGTTGCACATACCTTCGCGCCGCGGGGTTTCTCTTCAACTCCGCTGTCGACGGGCACCACGAGATGCTCTTAGGCTACGCGCGCGAAAGGGGCCGACTTAGGTGAATCGACGGATTGCTGGCCGAGCAGTTCAGTATCTGGGGTACCCGTTGTTGGTGTCGTGGCCGATCATCGCAGCGCTGTGGACGCTCACCCGCTTCCCGCTCGCCGGTGATCCGACCCGAAGCAAAATCGAAGAGGTCGCGCTGTTTCTGGGCGTGGCCACTCCGGTGGTGCTGATTCTCGTCTACCTCGAGCGGCACATGGCGGCGCAGCCCGAGCAGCGCGTGTCGAAAGACGACCTGCGCACCGACCTGACCCACCTGGCGATGTGCTGGTTCGCGGTGAACCCCATCGCCCAGGCGCTGCTCGGCGTGATGACCATGGTGCTCGCCGGGTCGGCTGCCAGCAAGCTCGGCCTGGGCGTGTGGCCGACCCGAGCTCCGCTGCTGGCGCAGCTGGCGCTGGCGGTGGTGGTCGGCGAGTTCGGCCAGTACTGGTTTCACCGCATCGCGCACCAGTGGCAGCTCGCCTGGCGGCTGCACGCGACCCACCACGGCACGCCGCAGGTGTACTGGCTCAACTCGACGCGCTTCCACGCGTTCGAGCTGATCTTCAAGAGCCTGCTGCAGGTCGGGCCGCTGATTGTGCTCGGCTGCAGCCACGAGGCGTTTCTGATGTACGGCACCTTCACCGCGATTCACGGCTGGGTGCAGCACTCGAACGTCGACTTCCGCACCGGATTCTTGAACTACCTGATGTCCACTCCGCAGAACCACCGCTGGCACCACTCGCAGGTGCTCTCCGAGGGCAACACCAACTACGGAGTCGTCACCCCGCTGTGGGACCACGTCTTCCGCACCTGGTTCTCGCCGCGCGATCGCGTCTTCAGCGGGCCGGTGGGCATTCCCGACATGCCCGAGTTCCCCAAGACGTACTTCCAGCAGTTCCTCACTCCGTTCACGTGGCGCCGGCTGGCGCGCACCGCTCCGGGCCAGCCCGCTCCCACGCCGCCGCAGCAGGCGCAAGACGAGGTCGGCGAGCTGGCGTGAGCCTCAAGCTCTACGAGTCGGCGACCACCCGCACGCTGCCGGTCGCGGGTGAGCCGCTCGAGCTCACCTACGCGCACCTGCCCTGCACCGCGGGGCAGACCGGCCTGCAGTTCCTCTTGCTGCACGGCAACCCGTCGCACCTGGGGCACTGGCACGCGATGGTGCCGATGCTGCGCGAGCTGGGCGACGTCTGCGCCATCGACATGCCCGGCTTCGGTCGCAGCCAGACGCCGGGCGACAAGGTGATGTCGCTCGACCGCCTGGCCGACGCGTCGCTGGCCATCGCCGACGCGGTGGGCTTCGAGAAGCTCGTGCCGGTGGGCAACAGCTTCGGCGGCGGCGTGGCGCAGACCCTGGCCGCGCGCTACCCCGACCGCGTCAAAGCGGTGGTGCTGGTGGCCACCATCGGCACGCCCGCCAACCCGACCATCAAGGCGACGTTCTTGCCGTTCGCCGAGCCGGTGAGCAGCTTCGTGGCGCACCGCATGGTGCGCTGGCCGTTTCGGTCTCTGGCGGCGAAGTGGGCGGTCATCAACGCGCGCATGAACTGCTCGCCCGACCCGGTGCCCGAGGGCTTCGCCGAGGCCGACTTCGAGATGGTGGCGGCGCGCCCCGAGATTCAGGGCAACAGCGTGCGCGCCTGCGTCGACGACCCCACCCTGCAGCTGGTGGCGCAGGCGGGCAAGATTCGCGTGCCGGTGCTGATGGTGCACCCGGCCGACGACCGCGTGGTGCCGATGTTCTACGCCGAGAACCTGCGCAAGGTGCTGCAAGACCACGGCGTCGACGTGACGCTGAAGACGGTGCCCGGCGGGCACCTCGCGCACCTCGCGCACCCGGCCGAGGTGAACGCCGAGATTCGGCAGTGGGTGCAGGCGAAGTTTCCGGCGCGACCCTGAAAAGGCCCTCGAGACCGCTCATGGGTGAGCTCGTCGAACCCTGCCGTCGCCGGCCGAAGGCTGAAGGGCAGATACTCCCTCGTAGAGAGCGCGCGCCTGCTGCTCGAAGCATGGAGTATGCGGCGCTGAGCGTTCCAGCTGCGACGGCACCCGTTCGACTTCGGCCTTCGGCCTTCGCTCAGGGTGAGCGCTTTTCGAGCGGCGTCGCGCGCGACATGAGCACCGGCAGCACGAGCAGCACGGTGGTGACCGCCATCACCTCGCCGAGCACCGCAGCCCACCCGAAGGTGCGCAGCGCGCCCGACTCGGCGACCACCAGCGACGCGTAGCCGATGATGGTGGTGGCCGAGCAGAGAAAGATGGCTCCGCCCATGCGGGCGCAGGCGCGGCGGGCGTCGGCGTTCAGCGCGTCCATCGCGCCGAAGAGGTTCACCACGTAGTCGGCGCCGACGCCGATGGTGATGGGCATCGCGGCGAACGAGAGCATGTTGATGCGCACGCCGAGGCCCACCATGCAGGCCTGGCTGAGCACCGCCACCGCGCCGACGGTGGGCACCACGATGAGCAGCCGCCAGGGCTTCTTGCGAAACAGGGGCGAGAGCACCGCGGTGACGAGCAGCGCGACCACCAGCACGATGCGCACCGCCTCGCGCTGCACCAGCTCGATGATCTCGGCCATGAAGAGGAAGCCGCCGCCCACCACCGCGCCGGGGGGAATCTTCACGTCGCGCAGGCGGTGATCGAACTTCATCACGTTGCGCGCGTCGTCGTAGTTGATGCTCAAGCGGGGGAAGAGCAGCACCACCCGGTCGGTGCGGCCGTCGACCTCGGTAAACGAGGCGCGAATCGACCTGGGCACCTCTTCGAGCGGCATGGCTTTGAGGTTCTGCTCGCGGGTCCACCGCTCGAGGTAGGGCCGGGCCTTGGGGGGAATCTGGTCGGCGGGCACCTTGTCGATCAGCTTCGCGAGCTTGCGAATGCGCTCGAGGCGGTACTCCTGCTCTTCGGGTGAAGGGAGCACCGAGGCGATGGTCTGCACCCGCTCGGCGAGGTGCTCGGGGCCATCGACCATGGTCTCGGTGAGCGCGGAGGCGAGGGTCTCGCGGTTGACCGGGTCGTCGACCAGGCCGCCCACCGGGTTGAGCCAGAAGCCGAACACCCCCGCCACCTTCGCGTCCCACGAGCTGGCGCCCTTGGTGAGCGAGTAGCGGTTGCGCATCGCGCTGAGGTTCATCTCGAACAGGCCGTCTTTCAGCGCGTTGCGAACGCCCAGCGCGGTGCCGGCCAGCGCGAGCGCCGTAAAGGCGATCGCCACCGCGCGCGGCGCCGTGACGCTCGAGAAGAACCGCATCAGCCAGGTCTGCACCGAGCTCTCGCGGGTGACCCGCGGCGGGTTGAACAGCGAGATGGCGATGGGCATCGCGACGAAGGTGAACAGCCAGGTGGTCACCATGCCGACCCCGCCTATCCACCCGAACTGGGAGAAGCCGCGAAAGGTCGAGACGGCCAGCGCGCCATAGGCGGCCGAGGCGGCGAGCGCGGCGGCGAGGGTGCCGAACAGCGCCTGACGCGCCGCCTGGGCGATGGCGACCGGGCGCGACTCGGTGTCGCTGCGGCCGCGGAAGTAGGCGAGGAACAGCAGCGGGTAGTTGATGCCGTTGCCCGCGATGATGGAGCCCAGGAACGCGGTGTTCGAGTTCAGGTGCCCGACGGTGAGCTTGCCGATGGCGAAGGTGAACAGCAGGCCGGGGGTGAGCGCGAACAGCACGGTGAGCAGCCCGCGCAGCGAGCGGAAGTAGAGAAAGATGATGCCGCCGACGAGCACGAACACCAGCAGCGACGAGAGCGAGAGGTCGGCCAGAATCGCGTCGTGCTCTTCGAGCAGGTTGGGGACCTCGCCGTGGTACCCGATGACCAGCTCGGCCGGGTACTTCGAGCGAATCGCGGCCACCTCTTCTTTGACCGCCTTCATCAGGTGCTCCGAAGGGTCGAGCTCGGTCTCGCTGCCGTTCAACAGAATCATCAACAGCACGTGGGTGCCGTCGCGGTCTTCGTAGAAGCCGTGCGGGTAGCGCTCGTACTGGCGAATGGCGGCGTCGAGCTTCTCGTCGAGCTCGCTGGCAGAGGGCCTGGGCTCGTCGTCTTCGAGGTTGACGAAGAGCGGGTTGGCCTTCTGCTTGGCCTTCTTGAGCTCGGCGTCGGCGGCCGCCATCGCCTCGTCGAACTTCGCGCGCGGCATCAGCAGCGGGGCGCGGTTCTTCGCCCACTCGACCTCTTCGCGCACGTTGGCCTGCAGTGAGCGCACCTCGGGCAGCGGGCGGGCGGCGAGGCGCTCACCCAGCTCGGCGATGAAGCGGCGGTTGGTCTCGGGGTCTTTGGACTCGGCGATCACCGCCAGCCGGCTGATGCCGCCCAGCCGGTCGTGCAGCACCATCAGCGCCTTCGAGGCGGGCGCGTCGGGTGGCAGCAGCTCGGTGAGGCCGGCGCGCACGTCGGAGAAGAAGAGGACGGTGAGCACCAGGGCCGGCAGCGAGACCAGCACCAGCAGCGCAGCGGCGAGGCGGGGGTGCGCGTCGACCCAGCTGGCATAGGCGAGGACGCTGCGATTCGGAGCGGCGTGGTCGGTGGAGGAGGAGTGCACGGGAGCGCCGGGCACTACTACATGGCGCCCGGGCGGTCGCTACCGGAAGGCGCGCCGGCGCAGGCCGCGGTGTATCTTCGCCGGCCCAGTGCACGCCCCCAGAGGCCCTCTCCATTGATCTCGCTCGCGCTGCTGCTCACCGTCGCCGCCGCGAACCCGCCGGTCTCGCTCGCCGAGACGCCCATCAGCGTGCTGAACGTCTCGAAAGAGGTGGGCGAGTTCTGCACCGAGCACCTCGCGGTCGAGCTCGGCCAACGGAAGATTCGCGTCATCACCCCGCGCGAGGTCGCCGCGTTGCTCGGCGTCGAGCGCCAGCGCCAGCTGCTCGGCTGCGACGGCTCGAGCAACTGCATGGCCGAGCTGGGCAACGCGCTCGGCGCCGACGGCCTCATCATCTCGGACCTGGCGCGGCTGGGGTCGAAGTACCAGCTCAACGTGCGCGTGCTGCGCTCGGACACCGGCGAGCCGCTGGCCACCTTCTCGTCGTCGACCGATCGCGAAGAGGGCCTGGTGCCGCTGATCGGCCAGGCCGCCGACACCATCGCGCGGGCGCTGGCCCCCAAGGGCGCGGCGCCGGTGGTGGTCGCCGAGGCGCCGCCAGGGCCCGACGAGCCGCGCCTGCACCGCTGGCCCTGGGTTCCCACCGCGGTCGCCGCCGGCCTGGTCGCGGTGAGCGTGGTGCTGCACCTGCTCGCGGCCTCGGACTACAGCGCGCTGACCAACCCCGGCGCTTCGGTGATTCCCAACGCCGAGCGCGCCGACCAGCTCGCCGGGCGAGGCAAGGCGCTGATGATCTCGGCGTTCGTGGGCTACGGCCTGGCCACCGCTTCGCTGGCGGTGGCGGCGATTCTGTTCGCGCGCGGCGAGGCGCCGGTCTCGGCGTCGGTGACGGTGTCGGGCTCGGGCGGTGGCGTGGTGCTGGGAGGGAGCTTCTGATGAAGCGCATCGCGCTCGCGCTGCTCATGTGCGCCTGCTGGGACTTCGACCAGGCCCGCCGAGACTGCGAGGCTCGAGGGCCCTGCCACTTCGACGGCGGAGCCACCGCCGGCGGGCACGGCGGAGGCGGCGGCACCGCCGGTGGCCACGCCGGTGGCAACGCAGGCGGCGGCACCGCCGGAGCGAGCGGTGCGGGCGGGGGAAGCAGCTTCGACCTCGACGCCGGTGAGGGCTGGGCCGGCGAGTGCAACGCGTTTCAGTGGTGCCTCGAGCTGCCCTACCCCACCGTGAAGACGGTGCGCGCGATGGCGGCCGACCGCGACACGGTGTGGCTCGCGGGAGACCGCGGCCTGCTGATGTCGTGGGAGAGCGTCTCGGGGTCATTCACGCACTGGCCCGGCACGGGGCTGGTCGACACCCTCGCCATCGCCGCCGAGCCCCGGGGCCGGGTCATCACCGCTCAGGCGAACGCGCTGTGCGAGCTTGCCTCAGGCGGGTCGAGCTTCTCGTGCACCACCTCGTCGCCGTACCAACACCTCGCGGGCTGGGCCGCTCCCGACGGGGGCGTGGTGTTCGTGGGCTTCGACACCAGCGGAAATGCGGCGTTGATTCGCGAGAACACCGGCAGCACGTGGTCGGCGAACCTCGCCGACTCGGGGTTCACCTTGAGCGCGGTCTCGGGCCGCAGCTGGGACGAGCTGTGGGCGGTGGGCAACGGCGGCACGGTGTTCGAGCGGGTCGGCCCGGGAAACTGGAGAGCGGTGGCGGTCGCTCCGGCAGGGGTGCCGTGGAAACAGACGTGCGTCGACGGCGCCGGGCGGCGCTGGCTGGCGACCGGTGGGCTGCTCGGCATCTGGCAGGGCGACGGGGGCCTGGCGCTCGGCAACCCGATGGGGCTCTCGCGCATGGGCTGCGACCCGGTGAGCCCGGTGCTCTGGTACGGCGACACCTCGGGGCGGGTGTACCGGTGCACCGACCCGGCGAGCTGCGTCGAGTCGGCCGACCTCGACGGAGGCGTCAGCGCGCTGGTGACGCTGGCCTCGGGAGCGGTGGTGGCCGCGAGCGTCAACTCAGAGCTGCTCTACCGCGACGGGGGCAACACCGCCTCGCTGCGCAGCGGCGTGCCCGGGGTTCCCTACGCCACGGCGCGCGAGCCCCAGAGCGGCCAGCTGGTGGTGGTCGGGCGCGACGGGTTGATTCTCTCGCACGGGCGCGGCGGCTGGGAGCACGCGCATTCGATGCCCGGCGTCGACTTCAACGACCTCGCCTTCTCGGCGCCCCGGCAGGGCCACCTCGCCGCCGAGAACGGGCAGGTGTTCGACCTGACCTTCAACGGGGGGTACACCATCGGCCCGCGCGACGTGCTGCTGCCCGACGCAGGCACCGCGCCCGAGCCGATGAAGGGCGTGGCGAAGGTGCCGTGGGGCATGCTGGCGGTCGGCGGCCACGGCGGCGTGGCGCAGCGCATGGCCGACACCAACTGGCACTTCGTGCGCGAGCCGCGGCCGGGCCAGCCCACGCTGTACTCGGTGGCGCCCTTCGGAGACGACGCGCTCGCGGTCGGAGAGGGCCAGACGCTGTGGCGGCTGCGCGCCGACGGCGGCCTGCAGGTGCTTCGCGACGGCGGCGCGGCGGCGTACCGCGAGGCGTTCGCGGCCAGCCGCGACGAGGTGTTCGTCGGCGGAGAAGGCACGGTGGTGCGGGTGTTCACCGACGGTGGAGTGCTCGACACCGGCTTCGCCCTGGTCGGGGTGGTCGAAGAGATCGGCGGCACCGGGCCCGGCGACGTCTGGGTGGTCGAGGGCTCGAACTTCGTGGCGCACTGGACGGGGGCCTGGAGCTCGCAGACCGCGAGCGACGACGGCAACCTGGTGCTGCGCACCATCGACGTCGCCGGCAACCAGCTGCACGTGTCGGGTGAGAGCGACGCCGGCCTCGCCGTGTTCCAGCTGGCGCGATGAGCGAAGAGAGCACCCTGAGCGAAGGCCGCAGGCCGAAGTCGAAGGGGGCCTGGTGTCTCTCGCTGCGCGCCTTCGAGTCGTGTGGGCGACGCGCGGCCTCCTTCGACTCCGGCCTTCGGCCTCCGCTCAGGATGAGCGGTGCCACCGCCCTGCTGGTGCTGCTGGCACTCGCCGGGTGCAAGACCGCGGCGCAGCTCGACCTGAAGCTCGAGCTCGCGTGCAGCGCTGCCGGTGGTGGCGCTCTGCCCATCGACGCGTGCTGCCAGCTGGGGCTGGGCTGCGCCAGCTTCGTCGAGGTGCGCGCCTACGAGGTGGCGCCCGGCGGCGGGCTGGGCGACGTGCTGCAGACGGCCTGCCTCGAGTACGCCGAGCTGGGCGCGCCGGCCGACTTCTGCGCCTTCTCGCAGCCGCACATGCTGCAGCAGGTGCTGAGCCACGTGCCGGCGGGCAAGACGGTGGTGTTCCGGGTGCGGGTGCTGTTCGACACCTACCTGGAAGACCGGTGCAGCGACGACGCGACGCTGGCGACGCCGCCGGTGACGCTGGTCGACGCGTTCTCCGAGGCCGTGCCGCTCGACGGCACCCAGCGCACGGTGACGGTGCGCGCGACCGGCTGCGGCAGCTGCTCGCAGGTCTCGCCGCAGTGCGTGTCGCGGGGCGCCGGGTGCACGGCCCCCCAGTGCGATGCCGGCACCCACCTGACCCGAGACGCGCTCAGCCACACGTGCTGCAACCAGTACTGCGCCGCGGACGATGCGGGGGTGCCGGTGGTGGATGCGGGCTGCGCGCCGCCGGTGCGCGACTGCACCGACGTCAGCTGCAGCCCGCTGGGCATGTGCCCCGGTGGAGTGATGCCGGTGAAGCTCGCCGGCGAGTGCTGCTACCGCTGCCCGGGGTGAGGCGCGGCGCTTTGCCCGGTTCGCCCCCTCACCCCGACCCTCTCCCGCGAGGGGAGAGGGAGCTGGCTAGAACGTAGCGACCAGCCGCAGCCCGCCCTGGCCGATCTTGTCGCCGAAGGCGCCCAGGCTCACCGCGAGGCCGCCGAACGCGCGCAGCGAGAGCCACGAGACCCATGCGGGGTGCCACTCGAAGAACAGGTCGAGCACCACCGGAAACGGCACGTTCGAGGGCCAGATGCTCGAGAGGCTCAGGTCGACGTGGGCGCCGGTGGTCAGTCGAACCGGAGTGCCCTGCCGCGTGGCGAACGAGAGAAACGCCTCGATGAACACGTTGCCGACGAACTGCGGCTCGGAGCCGAGCCAGGTGCTCACCGCGGGAGGCACCACCGTCGCCTGCCCACCGTAGTGAAAGCCGGCCACGAAGAAGCCGCTGTGGTCGTAGCCCATCGGCTTCGAGCGGGAGAGGAAGTCGACGTACAGCTGCAGCCCGCTCGAGCGCAGCGGCAGCCAGCGCGCGTCGTCGGCCGCCCCGCTGGTGAGGGTCGCGCCGAGCGCGAGCGTCTGCGCCTCGGGGCGGTCGCCGTGAATGCCCTGCCACCCGCCGAGAAAGCGCGCTCCGACCTCGACGAAGAAGTGACCCTTGCCGGTGATGTGCCGCAGCCCGAGGGCGGCGGTGAAGCCGTGCAGGCCCAGCGCGTGAAAATCGGTGGCCATGCCGGCGCCGACGCGCGCCACGACGTGCAGCAGCTTTCCCGAGATGGGGAAGGCGTGGGCGAGCTCGAGGCGGGTGGTGGCGATCTGCTTCGAGCCGTAGGCCACCTCGACGGTGGCCTCGTTCTCGCGACCCAGAAACCCCACCCCGTCGAGGTAGCCGAGCATCTCGGCTTCGCGCTGGTCGGCGTCGCTCAGCACCTTCTCGTCGAAGCTCGACGCCTGGGTGGGCGCCGGCGGCGGCTCGGCCGCGACCACCGCGAGCAAGAGCAAGAGCCCGCTCACGGCGCGCCTCCGTCGCAGCGAAACGCGCCCACCGGCAGCGGCGCGAACGAGCCGCGCGCGCCCGCGTCGAGGGCGATCTCCCACGAGCGCAGGGTGGCCTCGGCCGAGAGCATCAGCGAGTTGCGCACGTCGTGGCCGCACCCCGGGTACGCGTCGACGAGCGACACGAAGTCTTGCAGCAGGCCGTAGGTGGCCAGGCCCCGCTCTTCGATGAGCACCGGCGCGCCCGGCGCTTCGCCCGAGGTGCGCAGCCGCAGCGGCGCCACCGCCTGCACCCCGGCATCGGCGCGGCACACCTGCGGCAGCAGGGCTGCGGCGGGCACCGGGAGCTCGGAGATGTCGGTCACGCCGTTGAGGCCGTTGAAGTCGGTGCCCATCGCGACGACGCCCATGCGGCCGGCCGCGACGTGCCGCGCCACCTCGGCGTAGCGCCGCACCCAGTGGCCGACCGGGTCTTCGACGGCCGCCACGCGAATGCTGTCGATGCCCAGCGGGTCGCTGCCGGGCAGCCAGTCGCGCACCGACACGTCGAGGCCGCACACCTCTTCCTCGGTGCCGCGGTGGCGCAAGAAGGTGAAGAGCGTGCCGCCGTGGTTCCACGCGCCGCGCTGGGTGAGCGAGACCCAGTCGCCTACGCACTCGTTCTCACCCTCGGCGAGCGCGGCCGGCCCGCGGCAGGTGCCGCCCTCTCTGGTTCGCAGCGCGATGCAGACGTTGGCGCCGAAGCGCTGGGGGCTGGCGCCCAGCACGCCCTTGCCGTTGGGGCTGGAGTGCAGCGAAGCGACGAACAGCCGGCCGCTGATGGGCGCGCCCGGGGCCGCGTCGGGGCGATCGTCGTGCTGGTAGAGGGTGAGCGCGCCGTCGGCCTGCGCGAGGGTGGCGAGCGGGCTGCCGTCGAGCGTCACCAGCGGCTGCGCGCCGGCGGGGCCCATCGCGGTCACCTGCGCGTCGTCGAGCACCCACCGGGGGCCTTCGTCGTGGAAGCCCGCCGCGCACTGACCTGCGCCCGAGAGCGAGAGCCACTGCACCGTGACGTCTTCGACGTCGGCGACGGTGTAGCGCGCGGTGCTGCACTGCGCGGCGTCGGCGTTCACCACCGAGCACAGCGCGCGCGGCGGCGCGAGCGCGCCCTGCTTGCAGCCCAGCTCGACCTCGGCACTGCAGGTGCCGCCTTCGCAGTGCAGCGGCACCAGCTTCACCCGGTGCTGAAACTCGTCGTCGGCGACGGCGTCGCGCAGCTCGACGCGCACGTAGGGTCGAGCGTCTGCGCCGCCGAGGTCGAGGGCGCCGTGGGTCTCGACCTGCAGCCGCTCGAGCTCCATCGAGCGCGGCGCGCGGGCGAAGTCGGGGGCGCGGGCGCAGTCGCCCGGCCCCTCGCCGAGCTGCACGCAGCCGCTGGGAGCGTGGGGCGCGAGCGTGAGCACCGGGGCGCCGCGCGCCACCACCCGCGCGCGGGTGACGAAGTTGCCCACCCCGGTGCCCAGGCCGAGCACGCCGTCGTCGCGCACCAGCGCGCGCGCCTGCTCGGAGTCGAGCTGGCGCTCGGTGAGCGGAGCGCGGGTCGAGTCGACGCAGGGCGGCAGCGTGGGCGCGCCGCGGCAGAGGTGGGCGATGTCTGAGTGCGAGGCCATCAGCGGGTAGCCGGGCCGCAGCGCGAGCGTCTGGGCCGCCGCGCGAAAGCTCATGTGCGAGAGGTCGACGAGCCAGTGGTCGTCGAACAGCGCCTGCAGCCGCTGGGCGCCGACCCGCGCGGTGCCGGCGTCGCAGTCGGCGCGGTCGCGGCAGAGCCCGCGCAGGTTCTGCTGACCGAAGCGGGTGAAGCCGACCGGGCCGCCGGCGTCGGGCCCGTCGCACGCGGCGAGCGGCTCGTAGCAGAGCTGCTGCCAGGTGCCGAACGGCACGTCTTTCAGGTCGGCGTAGACCGGAGGGTCGAGCGTGGCGAAGGTGACCGGGCGACCGAGCGGCGCGGGAAAGTCGCGGGTGCCCTCGAGGTCCATGTACTGCATCGAGCGGCCGTCGCTGCGGTAGAGCGAGCTCACCGCGGCCGAAGCGGCGTTGAAGAGCGGAGAGCTCGCGGCGGTGCCGCCGATGGCGTTGTCGACCAGGTGAATGGGAAAGGCGTGCTGCACCCCGAAGTCGCGGCGCAGCTCGGCGAAGCCGTCTTCGGGCAGGCCGTTCATCTCGACCGAGAGCACCAGCGCGAGCTTGCCGGCGCGAATCAGCGCGCGCGCCTCGGCAGGGCTTCGGGCGATGCCCAGCCACCCGGCGTGGTCGTGGGCCAGCTGGGCAATCATGGCGAGCTGCCGCCGGGCTGAGTCGAGGTCGGCGCGCTCTTTCGGAGCGAAGGCGTTCACGAAGTTGGGGCCGCTGAGCAGCGCCGAGATGACCTGGTCGTCGGTGGTCGAGGCGAACATCAGCCGCAGCCCGCCCTCGTAGGCGCGGCGAATCGAGGCCACGTTCATCTGCTGGTGCACCACGTCGCGCGCGTTGGGCCAGGCGCTCGTCGGCCGCAGCCCGTCGCTGCCGACCGGGGCGTGGGCGAAGCCGGCCACCTCGGAGACGTTGGGGTAGACCTGCGCGCCGATGGCGCGGTCGATGGGCCCGACGCCGGGCAGCGTGTGCGTCTCGACGGGGCAGCCCGCGATGGGGGGCAAGAGGTTGGGGTCTAGAGGCCCCGGGTCGACGGCCGAGCCCCAGACGAGCGAGGCGTTGAACGCCTTCTCGATGGCGGGGTGGGCGTGGAGATCGGCGAAGCCCCACACCACGTCGGGGCCGGCATCGAAGGGGGCGATCACCGCCTCGCACGCGGGCAGGGTGCCGGGCGCGGGCGGCTGCGCGCAGGCCGAGAGCCACAGCAGCGGCAGCAGGGCGCGGCTCAGGTGGCTTCTCCGTAGCCCAAGGCGAACCCCACGCTCAGACCCCAGCGAATGACGGTCGAGAGGTTCACCGGCGTGTCGACCGAGGCGCGAACGAAGACCGCGTGCTGGCCCCAGTCGTGACCGGGCAGCGGGAGCTGCAGGTCGAGAAACGAGTGCAGCACCGGGCGCAGCAGGGTGTACGAGGTGCCGCCCTCTTGCCCGGGGAGCGTGAGCGTCGACTGGCTCCAGTCGATGCCGAGGCGCGAGCCGACCTGCACGCGGAAGGGGAAGCGGTCGGGCGCGCCGTCGTCTCTCCAGAAGCCGGTGAGCAAGAGCCAGGTGAGGTCGAGCCGCGCGAAGAGGCCCAGCTGAAACAGCACCCACCGGGGGCCGGTGATGGCGGCGCCGAGCTGGGCCGACATGCCGGTCGAGAACGCGCCGTCGAACGGGTAGAGGCCCCAATCGACCGAGGTGCCGAGGTGGCCGCTCTTCTCGACGCTGGGCACGCCGCCGCCCTCGGCGAGGAAGTGGAAGTAGCGGGTGAAGCGCGCGTCGGCGAGCGGGTCGGCGAGCAGCGCGATGAGCAGCAGCGCGTGCGTCACTGCAAGAGCACCCGGGTGAAGAGGAAGACGCCGAGCGCGGTGGCGATGCCGTACTGCGGCTGGCCCGAGGTGGCCACGCCGTCGAAGCCGGGCGCGAAGCGGAAGCCGAGCTCGAGCCCGGGCGTGAGGCGCGAGCCGAGGTCCAAGGGAACCTTGAGGCCGGGGCGAAGCGGCCGGAGCTCGCGAACCCAGGCCAGGTCGAGCTGGGGCCCCAGGCGCACGAAGAAGCGGCGGGTGAAGTCGAGGCCGACGAGCAGGCGCACCGAGAGGTAGAGCGGGCCTCCGCTGCGGCGCAGCTCGCCGAGCTCGAGGGCGCCCGAGGTGGTGGCGGGCTGAAAGCCCATACCCAGCTCGAGCTCGAGGCGAACGCGGCGCTGCACGTGGAGCTGGGCAGCGCCCCACGCCTCGCCGCACACCGAGGCGGCCGGCACCTGGTCGTCGTTGCGGCGGCACGGCCCGAACGCGGCGCCCTCGTAGAGGTGGAGGCTGCCGACCTGCGCGTCGGGCCAGTCGAGGGGTTGGTCGGCCCAGTGCGCGTTCAGCGCAGTCACTGCGACGAACGCCAGCGCGACCGTGAGCCCCACCGACGACCGAGATAGCACCGCCCGGCCGAACGGAAAGAAAGCGGCTACCCGGTGGAGGTCGCGGTGACGTCGCTCAAGGGGCCGGCACGATGCGCAGGGTTCCGTCGCCGTCGAGCAGCACCAGGTCGTTGCGACCGTCGCCGGTGAGGTCGGTGAGCAGGCCCTGCACGACGTGCCCGCCCGCGTCGGTGGCCGGGGTGCCGAACCGCTCGGTGACCTGCCACTGCGCGGCGCCGCGCGTGAAGCCGCCGAACTCGCGCACTCCGCCGGCGTCGGGGAAAGTGAAGAGCCGCATGCCCTGATTGCCCCACTCGCCGATCGCGAAGCCGTCACCCCGCTTCAGGCCTCCGTCGGCTTGCACGACCCCCACCAGGCTCAGGCTGGTGCCCGCATTGGGCTGGCCGCTGCCCGGCAGCTCGAGCACCCCGAAGCCGCTGGGGCTGCCCGAGGTGGTGGTCAGCTGCACGAAGAACTCGGTGTTCGCGTTCGAGTCGAGGTCGGCTTCCTGCGCCGAGGGCCACAGCACCGCCGGCAGGCGCGAGCCCGTGTAGTTGATGCCGCCGTCGGTGAAGAAGGTGACCGCGAAGGTGCCTGACGCGCTGCTCTGAATCATCAACCAGTCTCTCCAAGGCGCGACCACGCCACCCGAGTTCGGCGCGGTGAGCCGCGTCGAGCTCGGGTCGTGGGCGCCGACGTTGCGGTACAGGTCGACCCGGGTGCTCGGGTCGATGTCCTTCACGGTGACGAGGCCCTCGTCGACCCAGCCCGGCAGCTTCACCGGGCTGACATCGTCGTGCCCGGAGAGCGCCGGGTTGAACACCGGTGACAGCGCGTCATTCGAAGTTCCCCCGTCGGCGAGACTCGGTGTCCACGCCTGCACCGCGCCGTTGGAGAACTGCGCCACCACGGTGTCCACCCTGCCGCGACTGGGAGTGTGAAGGGTGAACACCTTGCCGCGCCCGCCGACGATGGGCGAGGCGACGATCTGCACCTCGAAGCCGGCATCGGCGAGGTTGCGCAGCACGTAGATGCCAGGTGCGAGCCCGGCGCCGCCGTTGAGGGGCTGCATCAAGACCAGGTCGCCGGCGTCGTCGTCATTGAACGAGCCGGCGGCCATTCTCGCTTCAGAGGTCGCGCCCTCGACCTGGCACGTCACCACCCGGTTCGGCCCCACCGAGCAGGGCAGACGGCACGGAGGCTGCTGAGCGCCACCACAGGGGGCGAGCGCCGCGCCGCCGCCGCTGCCACCTCCGACCACGCTGCCGCCTCCGCCGCCGCCTCCGCCTCCTCCGCCGCCGCCGCCTCCGAGGCCACCCGCTGTGCCGCCGCCGGTGGAGCCCCCTGCCGCGCCGCCTCCGACGCCGCCGCTGCCTCCGCCCGCGCCGCAGTCGGTGCAGTGGGCGTTGGCGATCAGCTGGTCCCACGGCTCACACGAGGCCACCGCCACCGCCACCAGCAACCACCGCAGCCGCCTCATCGATCGCCTCCTGCCGAAGCGACCGCGGCGCTGCCCGGCCCGGGCTCGCTCGAGCCCGAGGTGACCAGCACCCAGACGATGCTGGCGACGAGCGCCACGCCGGCCACCGCCATCGACACCAGGCCGACGGTCTCGAAGGCCCGGCCCTCGCCGGCGAGACGGTTGATCTGATCGCTGCTCAGGTTCTCGTTGCGCAGCCGCGAGGCGTCGCCCTTCGAGAGACCGAAGAGCACCCCGCCGGTGACACCCAGCGCGACGCCGAGAATGCCGGGCACCCAGCGCACGACCTTCGCACCCGACCCGCCGGAGACCGCCGCGGCTGGAGCCGCGGGCAAGAGCCCGAAGCCGGCGCGCAGCTGACGGTCGATCTCGGCCGCCTGGGCGTCGAGCCAGTCTTGCAGCGCCTCGACGTCTTTCACCCGGGTGGTGACCGCGGCGAGCTGCGCGCCGTCAGACGCCTTGAGCGCGCGCAGGGTGACGGTGATGCTTGCGCCCGAGCGCGCGATGGTGCCGCTCAAGATGGCGTCGACGCCCAGCGCTCCGGCGAGCTCGGCGAGGCAGCTGGCCGCCGAGTCGGAGCAGCCCAGCAGCTGCCGCTGTCGCTCGATGCCCAGCACCGCCGCGATGTCGCGGCTGGTGGTGAACGCAAAGGCGCGGTCGGCGCTGAGCAGGGTGACGAAGCGATCGACCCACGCCTCGCTCTGCGGTGCGTCGAGGCCGCTCACGGTGAAGCCCGGCACCGCGACCTTGATGGGAGCTGCGTGGAGCAACACACCGACGAGCAGGGGCAGCATCTGACGAACTCTAGGGGGCCCGGCGCAGTTCGAGAACGCAAACCTCCGTGCGGTACGGTTTGGTCCTGGCTTCAAAGTGGTGCGGGGCCGCACCCGCGGTTAGCCTCCGCAGGCACGTGCGGCTTCGGTTCAACTGGCATTCGGTGTGCGTGACGCTGGCAGCGGCGAGCCAGGTCTGGGCGCAGGCGACCTTCACTCCGTCGAGCGCGAGCTCGGGGGCAGGTCAGCGGGTGGCAGCTCCGTTCTTCGTGCAGCGCGTCGGAGGCGGGCCGGCGGGCTCGGCGACCGTGAGCGTCGACCCCGACGCCGGCAGCGCGCTCTCGTTCTCTGGAGGCACCTACGGCGGCTGGGTCTCGTCGTTGACCGTCAACTTCGACGCCGGGGCGACGCTCAGCGTGCCGTTCTACTTTCGCGCCGACTCTGCAGGCCGGCGCACCATCACCGGCCGCCTCGATGACGGCGGCGGGGTCGCTGGGGCCGACGTCGACGTGAGCGCGCTGCCGCTGGAGTTCGACGTCGAGTCCGGTTCGCTGGTTCACGGCGACACGCCCTGGGGGCCCTGGGAGAACGTGGCCTTCTTGCCCGGCGTGAGCATCGCCCCCGCGGCGGGTGCGGCGCATCGCGGCGCGCTGGGGCTGATGCTGGACGATCAGAATCTGGCGACCGATGCGGGCGGCGAGGGTCGCCTGGCCGCCGCCTGGGCGCTGCTGCCCAGCGACCAGGTGTTCACCCGGCTGTGGCTGCGGGTGACGGCGCAGAGCCCCGCGACCGACTACTTCGAGCTCTTGCAGCTGGCGTGGGGCCTCAATGACCCCAACCCGGCGCGCGGCCCCCTCTCGCTCTCTTTCCGGGTGCCCGGCCCGCAGCTCGGGCTGCTGGGGCGCAACAACGGCGTCGTCGCAGGAGTGGCAGCCGCGGGTACCCTTGCGCCGAGCGCGGGCTGGCACCTGATCGAGCTCGACGCGATCGGCGTGGGCTCAGACGCTGGCGTCGGTCAGCTGTGGGTCGACGGCGTCTCGGTGGCGCGCCTGTCGCCCCTCGACTGGTCGGGCGAGCGGGTCGAGCGCCTGCAGCTGGGAGAAAACGGCCCCATCACCCACGCCTTTCTCGGCACCTTCGAGGTCGACGACATGCGGGTGAGCACGGTGCCTCAGCCGAGCACCCTCGCGGTGCAGGCGCCTGGCGTACCGGTGGCGCAGGGCAGCTGCGTGGCGCTGACGGCCCAGCTGCTCACCTCGAGCGGCGTGGCAGCTCCGGCCTCCTACCCGGTCGACCTCGCGGTCGGTTGGGGCGCGCTGAGCGGCAGCGCGTTCGCCGACCCGGGCTGCACGGTGAGCGCTGCTCCGCGCATACCGCTCGGCGCGAGCCAGGTGACGTTCGGTTTTCGACCGGAGGAGGCCGGGGCGGCGCCGCTTCGCGTGAGCCAGATCGACTTTCTACCGGGGACCAGCGCGGGAATGCTCAGCGCGGTGTTCGTCGACGCCGGCACGCCCGACGCAGGTACGCCCGACGCAGGTACGCCCGACGCAGGTACGCCCGACGCCGGCACGCCCGACGCCGGCACGCCCGACGCCGGTACGCCCGACGCGGGTGCGCCCGACGGAGGAGCAGAGCGGGGGTTGGGCGTGGGTGCGCATGCCGCCTCGCGGGTGGAGACGTCGGGCTGGTGGCGGCGGTGTTGATGCTGTTGCGCCGGCGCCGCGCGGCGCGCTGATCCGAAACGGAAACATCGGCCGGGCGATCGCGTGTGGCCTTCGCGCAAAGGAGCCACAGCCCGCCGCGCGCAGGGCGTCGAACCACGCGGGAATTCAGCGCTCGGCAGTGGGGCACGCGCAATGCACCAGTGGCGGCCATCATGGGCAAGCTCGACGGACGAAGAGTGGCCATCATCGCGACCGACGGGTTCGAGCACTCGGAGCTCACCTCGCCGAAGTCGGCGCTCGAGGGTGAAGGCGCGCGCTGCGAGGTGCTGTCGCTGCACGAGGGCCAGATTCGCGGGTGGAAAGACGGCGACTGGGCCGGCGAAGTGAAGGTCGACCACCTGGTGGCCGAGGCGATCAGCGAAGACTTCGATGCGCTGCTGATTCCCGGTGGGGTGATGAACCCCGACAAGCTGCGCCGCGAAGAAGACGTGATTCGGCTGGTGCAGGAGTTCTTCGACGCCGGCAAGCCGATCGCGGCGATCTGCCACGGCCCGCAGGTGCTGATCGAGACCGGCGAGCTCGAGGGGCGCCGGCTCACCTCGTTCGCCTCGCTGAAGACCGACCTGCTCAACGCCGGCGCCGACTGGGTCGACCAGCAGGTGGTCGAGGACGACAACCTCATCACCAGCCGCACTCCCGACGACCTGCCCGCGTTCAACGCGAAGCTCATCGAAGCGTTTCAGCCGCAGCGCGCTCCTGCCGACGCCTACCAGACGCTGGAAGAGCAGCTCAACGCGCTGATGGGCACGCCCGAGGTGTCGCCCATGCCGATGCCGGCGTCGTTCAGCCCGTCGCCGCGGCGCAAGAAGCGAAAGACCCGCCCGACCGACGTGACTCCGGGCATTCCCAACCGTGGCCGCGCCGCGACCGCGCGTGAGAAGCCGCGCGCCAAGCGCACCCGCCGCAACACGAGGCGCGGCTCGTGAGAACCCCCCGCATCGACAAGCTGCTGCGCGGCGCCGCGCACCGCAAGGGCCTCATCTCGTTCGCCGGCGGCCTGCCCGCCCCCGAGACCTTCCCGCGCAACGAGCTGGCGCGTGCGGCCGAGGCGGCCACCTGCTCGATGGGCGCCACCCCGCTGCAGTACGACTGGCCCGAGGGCCGGCCGCAGCTGCGCGAGCTGATCGCGGCGCGCATGCTTCAGCGCGGCGCGCGCATCGACCCCGAAGACGTGCACATCACCAACGGCGCGCAAGACGCGATGGCGCTGGCGCTCGACGTGCTGGGGCCGACCGACGTGTACGTCGACCACGCCACCTACCCTGGCGCGCTCGACGTCATTCTCTCGAAGAGGCTGGTGGCGATGTCTTCGAAGACGGCGCCGGTCTGGTACGTGATGCCGGCGATGCACAACCCATGGGGTTGGGCGATGACCGCCGAGCGGCGTGGCCAGGTGCTGGGGGCTCCGACCATCATCGAAGACGATGCGTACGCCGACCTGTGCTTCGCCGGAGCTCCGCGGCGGCCGCTGCTCGCCGACGCTGCGCACAAGACGTTCAACCTCGGTACGTTCTCGAAGACGGTGTCGCCGGGCCTGCGGGTGGGCTGGCTGATTGCTCCGCCGCGCTGGCGCAGCGCGCTGCGCGAGGCCAAGGCGCGCCGTGACCTGCAGACCGGCGGGCTGGCGCAGGCGATGCTCGAGCAGCTGCTGGCGCACCCCGGCTTCGACGGCCGCCTCGAGCGCCTGCGCAGCCATTACGCCGAGCGCTGCGAGCGGCTGCTCGAGCTGTTGCCCCGGCTTCCCGGCATTCGCTTCAGCTGGCCCGAGGGCGGCTTCTCGGTGTGGGTAGAGACCGAGAGCGTCGAGTCGGACGATCGCCTGCTGGCGCGCGCGCTGGCGCGGGGCGTGGCGTTCGACCCGGGCACGATGTTTCGCGCTGAACCGCAGCGGCACGGCCGGCTCTCTTTCCGGCTCAGCTTCTCGGCGGTGCCGATCGATCAAATGCAGGAGGGCATCGCCCGCCTGGCCGCGGCGCTCGACGAAGCGCGTGCGGCGAAGAGACCGGTGGCCGCCTGACGCGGCCTTGGGGTGGCCGCCCGATGCGGCCTTTGGTGGAGGAGGAGGACGACAATGAAGCGGATGGTGATGGCAGGGGCCCTCTTGTTCGGCTGTGCGACGGTGAGCCCGCGAGATGACGAGGAGCTGATGAAGCCGGTCGCGCCGAGGAAGGCGGCGGTGGCGGTGTCGCCGAAGGCAGTGCAGATGCCGGTGAGCGCTGAGACGCGCATCGACCCGGTGGGCGGCGCGCAGCTGCGGGGCATCGGCAAGTTCGGGGTCGATCGCGGCGTGGTGACGATGGACCTGAGCTTCACCAACGTGCCCGCGGGCGTGCACGCGGTGACGCTGCAAGAGAGCTGCGACGGCGAGCACTGGAACCCCACCAACGCGAAGCACGGCCGCTTCGACATGCCGCCCTTCCACCTGGGTGACGTGGGCAACTTCTTCGTCAACGAAGACGGCAAGGGCACCATCACCTTCAGCACCGAGCTGTGGTCGGTGGGCACCGGGCTGACCAACGACGTGGTCGACCGGGTGGTCGCGATTCATGCCGGCAAAGACGACTTCGCCAGCCAGCCCGGCGGGGGCTCGGGAGACATCATCGGCTGCGGCCGCATCGAGCTCTCGCAGATGACCCAGCCCGCGGTGTCGATGATGGGCAGCCTCAGGTAGCCGCCTCAGCGTCACGACGATGACGCCGCGCGGTCGCCCACTCCGCAACGTGCACCTTCGCGCACCTCCCGACGGCTGAATCGAGGCCGGGCATCAGCGAGAGCGCCGCGTAGCCGCAGGCGCTGTCGACGATGGTGGTGACGACTCCGGCGTGAACGAAGCCGTGCTGCTGGGTGACCTCGGGCCGAATGGCCAGCGAGACGTCGACCTCGCCGGCGGCAACCCGCTCGAGCGACGCCTGCAGCAACGCCATGATGCTCTGCTTGCCGAAGCTCGCGCGCACGCGGCTCGCGAAGTCGGGGTCGGGCGCGATGAACGGTTCCATGGCCGCGCAACCTAGCTGCGCTGCGCGCGAGCGCGATATGAGGCCGGGGTGCAACGACCCCTGGCTCTCGCGGCGCTGGTGCTCGCCGGTTGCGGTTCGACGTCGCGCCCCCTCGAAGTCATCACCGTGGAGCTCACCGCCGCAGTGCGCGGCGAAGCGTACGAGGCGCAGCTCGAGGCCACCGGCGGCGCTGCGCCGCTCGCGTGGTCGCTCTCGAGCGGGTCGCAGCTGGCGCCGGGGCTGCGGCTGGGCGAGGCGGGCAAGCTCTCGGGCATGCCGCAGGCCGCCGGTCGGTTCACCTTCAGCGTCGACGTCGGCGATGCCCGTGGGGCGCGCGCTTCGGCGGGGTACCTGCTCGAGGTTACCGAGCCAGGGGTCGGGCCGGCCCGGTCGAGCTGCGAGAGCCCCATCGAGCTCGACCTCTCGAGCGGGCTGAAGCTGGTCGAGGGTACCTACGCCGACGCAGAAGACCTTCACCAGCTCTCGTGCGGCTCTTCACCGGCGCGGGAGCACGTCTTCACCTTCACCCTCACCGAGCCCGCCGACGTGGAGCTGGCGGACTCGGGCCTCGGTGGCAGCGCGCCGACTCGGCACGCCTTGCGCGCCACCTGCGCGGGTGGGGGCGAGCTCGCGTGCAGCGTGGACGCGGTGCGCGTGCACCGGCTCGCGGCGGGCCGCTGGTACCTCTTCGTCGAAGACGCCTTGGGCCGCACCGAGGCCGCGTATTCGGTCTTCGTACGACGGCTGCCCGCGACGCCCCCGCCGGCCAACGACACGTGCGCCGCGGCGGCCCCCATCACCTTCACCGCGGGAGTCGCGAACCTGACCGGAACCCGGGTGGGAGCGGTGCACGACAGCGTGCCCGCGGCGTGCTCGGGCGACCAGGAAGCGGACGTTTGGTTCTCGCTCCCCATCGCCGTCGCGTCGCGCATCTCGCTGTCGGCCGGGGTCGAGGCCGAGCTGTTCTCGGGTGCCTGTGGGGCGCTCGCTCCGCAGGCATGCCTGGTCGCCGCGGAGTGCCACGACGTCGAGCTGCCCGGCACGCAGCTGCTGCGCGTCTTCGGCCGCGAAGAGGGCTTCACCGCGGTGGTGACGCGTGAGGAGCTCCCGCCCCCGCCCGCGAATGACCGGTGCGACGGCGCGTCCCCCATTCCACTGCAGGGCGGGTCGGGCAGCGTGTCAGGCCAGCTCTTCCGCGCCCGAAACGACATCACGCTCCCGTGCGGACCACCGGGCAAGCCAGACGCAGTGCACCAGCTCACCTTGACCCAGCGCAGCGACGTGAAGCTCGCGGTCGACGCGCCCGGCACGCAGGTCGCGGTGGGGTTCGCGTCGGGAGCCTGCACGGCGCCCCATTTCCTCGCGTGCGGCACAGACAGCGGAGCGTCGGTGCGCGGCTGGGCGCTCGAGCCGGGCACCTACCCGGTGTGGGTCGAGGGCTCCAGCAATGGCTCGTGCTGGAAGGGCGAGTACACCCTCGAGGCGACGGTGAAGCCGAGTGCCCCCGCGCCCGCGAACGATACCTGCGCCGCAGCGACCGACGTCTCCTTCAGCAACGGGGTCGCCGTCATCGACGGTGCGCTCGTGGGGGCGGCGAACGACGACGAGGCCCCGGGCTGCCAGTTCGGCACGCGCGCGTCCGGGCCCGACGTCTTCTACCGGCTCACCCTCGCGCAGAGCGCGCGGCTCCGCATCATTCCTACCCAGTCGTACCCCGAGCTGTTGTTCCACCTCGCCGCCGGCTGCGGAGCGTCGAGCACCAGCTGCTCGAACGCGGGCTACAACCCCGGCGTCGTCGAGACCGCGCTGCTCGCAGCGGGCACGTACTACCTGGTGGTCGACGGCGACTCGGACTTCAGCGCGAACCCGTCGCGGGCGTTTCAGCTGCTGATTCAGCAGTTCTGAGCCCAGGAAAAGTAGAGTGTCGGCCCATGACCCTGCGCCGGGCGCTGTGCCTTTCGGTCGCCGTTGCGTCGTTGAGCTCATCGCCGGTGGTCGCGGCAGACCCTCCTCCTCCATCGACGGGCAACGAGCTGCCCAAGGCGCCGGCGAAGCGGCTGCCCAGCCCCGACGAGGCGAAGGCGGCCTTCGCGAAGATTCTCACCGACGCGAAGAGCCCGAAGCGCGACTGCAGCAAGCTCATCTCTCCGTGGACGCGGCTGATGTTCGCGCTCGCGCGGCCGAGCGCCGAAGAGGTGAAGCGCGACCTCGAGTCGTACCTCTGGCTGGCGCGCTGCGCCGAGAAGCAGAAGTACTTCGTGCTGCTCGGGGACCTGGGCGACATGATGATGAAGGCCGACCCCAAGGGTGGGCACCCTGAGCTCCTGGCCCGCGCGTTCGTGGGGCTCAACAGCCCGCAGATGGCGCTGAAGGTGCTCGAGAAGGCCGAGGCCAACGACGCGAAGGACCCCGACGTGGCGCTCACCCACGCCAAGGTGCGGTGCCGCATTCGCGAGTGGGACAAGTGCCTGGCCGCCGCCGACAAGACGGTGAAGCTGGTGAAGAAGCCCAAGTCGCCCGAGGGCAAAGAGACGCTCAACCGCGCGCAGAAGTACCGGGCGCGGGCGCTGCTGCACACCGGC
>JADJNS010000028.1 GCA_016714225.1 Archangiaceae bacterium | reverse complement strand
GAGTGCTCGAAGAGCTGGCGGCCATGCGACCGCTCGTCGTCGAGCGACTCAAGGAGTACACCGAAGAAGACGCACTCGTGACGTCGTGGAGCACAATCCGAGTGAAGAACAACGCCTACTCGGTCCCGTCGCGGCTCATTGGCGAGTACGTGCGCGTGCACATCCATGATGAACGGCTCGAGGTGCACTACGGCGGAACACTTCAGCTGACGGTGCCTCGGCTGCAGGGCCGCAACGGCCACAGCATCAACTACAGGCACATCATCTGGAGCCTGGTGCAGAAGCCCGGTGCGTTTGCTCAGTACCGCTACCGAGAAGAACTCTTCCCGAGCCTGGTCTTCCGCAAGGCGTACGACGCCCTCACGCAGCACCACACGGGTCGCAAGACGGATTTGGAGTACCTGCGCATCCTGCATCTCGCTGCGTCGACGATGGAATGCGAGGTGGAAGCGGTGCTCAGCCGATTGCTCGCCGGCGGCGAGCTCACCGGCGCCGACCAGGTGAAAGCCGCGGTGATGCCCTCGGAGCACCACCGTGCCGCAACTCGGAAGCGCCGATGGTCGACCTGCATGCGTACGACGGGCTGCTCGGCGAGGTGGCGTCATGAGTGCTGAGACGCACACGCTGCCAATGCTGCTGCGACAGCTGAAGCTGCCGGGCTTCGCTGCGCACTACGAGGACGAGGCACGCAAGGCTGAGAAACAGGGCGTCACGCACCCGGCCTTCCTGCGCACGCTCGTCGAACTCGAGCTCTCAGAACGCAGAGCCCGCCGCATCGAGCGCCTGCGCAAGGCCTCGGCTCTGCCCTCAGAGAAGACGCTCGCGACCCTGAAGCTCGAGAAGCTGCCCCCCAAGGTCCGCCGACAATTGCCGGCCCTCTGCGAAGGCGACTTCGTCGAGCGCGCAGAGAACCTGCTCGCTTTCGGTCTGCCCGGGCGCGGGAAGACGCACCTCGCGTGTGCCATCGGACATGAGCTCGTGAAGCGCGGGCACGCTGTCTACTTCACGACGGCAGTGATGCTCGTCCAGCGGCTGCTCGCGGCAAAGAAGGCCCTGCGACTCGAGAACGAGCTGAAGGCTCTCGATGCCTTCGACGCCGTCATTCTCGACGACATTGGCTACATCCAGCAGGACCGGGACGAGATGGAAGTGCTCTTCACCTTCCTGGCCGAACGCTACGAGCGCCGCAGCGTCGTCATCACCAGCAACCTCGTCTTCTCCCAGTGGGACCGCATTTTCAAAGACGAGATGACGACGGCCGCGGCCATCGACCGCGTCGTGCATCACTCGATCATCCTCGAGATGAGCGGCCCGTCGGTGCGCGGCGAGGCGGCGGCGCAGCGCGAAGAGGCCGATAAGAAGAACGGAAGTCCGAGGCCGAGGCGTGAGCCCACAGCCTTCCCACAGCTTTTCCATCTCCCCCGGACCCCCTCAACAGCTCAGGTCCGAAACGAACAGGAGGACAGCGATCAGCACAGCAGTATCGAGTGACTACGACGACTGATGGATCAGCAGGTCAACCGATGGGGAAGTGTAATTGTCGTCGATGGGTCGATGTAATTGACGTCGGGCACGCGGGCTTCATCTTCATCGCCGACACTGGCGAGCGATTCCACTACCTCAGTCGCTACGTTGCGGATGCTGGCCTCGCGACACACACGCTGTGGTTTCTGACTCACGTTGAGGACCGCGAAGGCCGCAATACAGTCGACCTCGACTACTCCACTCCCCTTCTTGCCGACGCAGGTCCATGCCCGGAGGGTCTCCCTGGCACCGCCACTGGCGTCCCATACCTTCACGAAATTCGCTCTTCGAGCGGGTCGGGCGTGCGCCTCAGTTGGGGCGAAAAGACGGCCTATACGGGAACCGGAGGCGAATGCGTCATCACCGCCGCGTCGGTGGTGCAGCCGGACGCGGGCCTCGGCGAGGCGGTCAGCTACGCCTATACCGGCAACCGAGCAGGCCTCATCGAGTCGGTGACGGGCGGACACAACCCGGAGTCATTCAACTATGACGGCGGCTTCCGGGCGGCTGCGCTCTGGCGCCTACGTCTCATTCAACCCCATCAATGGAAGCGACCAAGCGTCGGCTGACTTCGGTCCCCGCTCGCAGAGTTTTCGGTAAGCAGCGCAACTTTGGGCTCATCGACGAGCTGGTGCCCGGCAAACACTTGTTGCCGTCCAGACATCAAGGCATTCACCCGAAGCTTCACGTACACCAACGGCTCCAATGGGGCCGGCGATGGCGGCTTGCCTGGCTTCGTAAGGACTTTCACCCACGCGACTGCCGGCGGCTCCTTCGACGTCGAGCCAGTCATGCGGCGAGAAGACTCGTGCAGCTCTTCGCCGGAAAGCTGCAGTGCCGGTGAGGAATTCTATGCCTACCAGCAGTCCGGAAACATCGGTGGAGCCTTTTGCTCAAATCAGATTGTCGGGACTGGGTACCGCAACAAGCTGGGCAACTGGTTTCGTGACTCGATGTCATTCACTCCGCCTGACGCCGGCTTCTTTTCTCTCGGTGGCTCTTGCAACAGCACCACGGGGACCTGTGTCCCTGAGCGACGCGGTTTCGCGCGCGGCATCACCGGCGGAGTCAACGGAACGGACCCTCTCGAAGCCAACACGGCGTCGTACAGCTACAGCTCCGACTTCTCTGTCCAACGCATCAATCGCTTTGCGGCGAACTCCGTCATCCAATCGGGCTCGAGAGCGAAACGCTCTCGAAGTATGTCTCGGGACGACGCGTCTCAGCGCCGTCTACCGACACGGCTACACAAAAGACCTTTCTGGAACAATTCAACAGAAGACGATTGCGACTTTCTACAGCACCACTCGTGCCTGCGGCAGCGAAACAGACCCCTTCGACCGTGTTGTGTCCATCGCTGGCCCCTGCGAAGTCTCCAGCACCAGCGCCACCGCCTGCCCCTCCGGCGTCGGCGGCATCACTGAATTCGACTACTACTCGGCCACGCTCGGAAACAACAACGCCGGCCGTCTCCAGCACGTGAATCGCTATCCTGCCACCTGTACCTCGACGCCTTTGGTTACGACCTACGACAAGTACACGGACCAGGGAGATCCACGCTCCGTCACCGACTCTAACGGCGTCGAAACCGTCTTCGACTATGGCAGCGACCGCAGAATCGCCAGCCGCACCATCGGCACGCACGTGTGGCAGTACACCTGGGAGAACGGCCGCCTCACCGCCCTTCAATTCCCCGAGGCAACTTCGACCTACTGCTACCACCAAGGCTCCACTTGCACCGGTGACTGGTCCGAGAAACTGCTGTCGATGACGAAAGAGTCCGCCTCGACGTGGAGCGAGAGAACCCGTTTCACATACTGGCCCAATGGGGCCCTGCGCACGCGCTCGACTTACACGAACAACGGCGGCGAAGAGCTTCGCTCTCAGCAGTCCTTTGACTTGGACGCCGAGCAACGCCCTACCTTCCATCAAGTCGGAGAAGGAAGCGGCTCCTTCATCGAGCCGAAAGCCTTTGACGGCGCCGGCAACAGTACCGCCATCGGCCTCGCTTACAACGGAGCCCTCTTTTTGCTCAACGAGCGGCACGCCTTCGTACCTCTGCACGTGGCTTCGCTATGACCGGGCCAATCGGCTCGCGGAAGTCGACCAATACCCGAACGCGTCGTCCGCTCCTGGGCTCCGGACGTGCCTCGACTACGACGGCCACGGGAACATCAATCGAGTCTCGATGGGCTGCCTCACCGATGCGGGCACCATCTGCAACCTCGATGGCGGCCTCTCCACCTGCAGCGCGGCCCCGAACGACTACGTCACCGACGACTTCGGGAACGTCGTCGAGGCTCGCCTCGCAAACTCCGACAATGGCTCGAAGACGGACAAAGGCTACGTCAGGTACCAGTACGACGAGCTCGGCAACGTCACCGCCGAGTCTTTCTCCGACGGCACCACCAACGCCTTCACCTACGACAACCTGGGTCGACTGCTGAGCGTCACCAGCAGTCCACTCGAGGCCTTCACCCTGTCCTACGATTCACCTGGCAGCACGCCGGGCAGCTGTCCCTCCATCACCAACACGATGGGTCGAATCCTCAACCGGACCGACGCGCACTGGACGACTTGGTACTCCTATGACGACGAAGGCCACGTCATCGCCGAAATGCGCGTGCCCATCGGCGACACCGACTGCCCGACTCCGAGTCTCAACACCCTCTACACCTACACTGACAACGGAAACCTCGCCTCGGTAACTCACCCGTACGGCCGCACCACCATCTACACCTATGGCACGGGCGCGCTTGTCGACCGCGTCGCGAGCATCGATGCCACTTTCTGGGTCGGCAGCTGGCTCCAGGTCGGCCTCATCGACCAAGTTGCCTGGGAGCCCTACGGCGGCTTGCGCGGCTACCGCATTAAGCACTTCGCAAGCAGCAACGAGTCCCGCGTCGAGTACATGCTGGGCGGCGACAGCTCCGCGGCCCCAAGCAGTGGCAACGAATGTCCTGACACCGCGCCCTCCGTCAGCAGCTCCTACGACAAGACGGCACGCCTCCGCAGTTTGCGCGTCTCATACGGAAGCACTTCGTCCCTCGCAGTGGCTCGGAAATTTTCAAAGAGCACTACACATGGAAGGCAGACCAAGTCGTCCGAACCGACCGCTGCTACCTGGATGATGACCTCCCCATCACTCAAACTTACGACTACGACGGAACGCTGCGTCTCACTGCAGCGCACGTCCCCGACCACGCCTCACTGGCGGTCCGATGTCACAATCCTTCGTCTACGACCTCGTGGAACAAGGTCGACATCCTCACTGACGACGCTGGCGTCCATGGCGCCCTCGCCTACTCCGCCCTGACGCATCGTCCGGACCTCATCGACCGAGAGAATGTCGACGGCCTCTCACACGCTTACGATGCTGGCGACCCGCGGTGAAATTTACTCCATCGCCGCAATGAACAAGTCCAACGCCGAAGTCGGTAGCCAGATGGTCTTCTCTTCTCGAGCTCGCGGCACCTACGCCTCCGTCACGCTCCGCGACAACACCTCTCTACACCCAGACCTACATCTACCAGTATGACGCCTTCAACCGGTCGAGGTGGGCCCCACTTTCACCGGAATCACCGGGTACCAGGGCCCCACTCGCGTGACGGTCGCGTCGTGTTGACGATCGCGTCCACCTTCTTGTCGTAGTCGTCGTCGCCGGGGTGGGGTGCGGGGAGGGGCCGCGGCGCTTGTGAATTCTGTGGAAAAGTCGCGCGGCCCGCCGAGCGACCTGATGCTCGTCGGAAGAGCAGACGAGACGGGCGGCGCGGGTATAGGGCCCGAGCCGCCCAGCGGGTGACGCCGCTGTGTCTCGGGATGATGTTCACCCGAGCCACCAACGGTGTCGAGCCTTCGTCCGCTCGACGCGCGGGTGACGAAGGCCGAGCTCTTCTTGAAGCAGTGCGCGCGCGCGAGCTGCCAGCGCGCGTTCCTGCACTGCCGTAGCCGCGAGCCGGGCCGTCGGTACTGCCCGGCGTGCTCGCCCATCGCCCGGCGTGAGCGCGAGCGACGGGCGCGAAGGAAGTACCGCGCCTCGCCGTGCGGGCAAGAACAGCACCGCGACGAGGAAGAAGAACGCCGGGAACGCTTGCGCGGCGTGGGGGATCGCCGCTGCGAGGGCGAGCGCGGACAGGTACTCACGCGCGCGACGACGGCGTCCTACGTGGCCAAGGCCGAGGAGAAACGGAATGCGCGATACGAGCTCGAGTGGGTGTTGGTGGCCTGGCCGGGGCTCAAGGCGACTGGCGAGCAGATGCTGGGCGCGTCAGTGGCGTGCCCGTGCTGCGGACGGGAGGGCGAGGTGGTCGAGGCGCTCGAGCTCGATACGTGGCGGCGCAGACGCCGGCGGGAGACATCGTGACGGCAGGTGACGAGCAGGCCACGACGATGGCCGACGTGCTCAGGCTGCGATTGACCGAGGGCGCGAGCATTCGGGCCATCGCGCGGAGGCTGAAGCTGCACCGCAAAACGGTGCGCAAGTTGCTCGGCGTAGCGAGCGGCACGCGCCGGCCCAAGCCCGCGCCCGCGCGCACCAGCATTCTCGCGCCCTACGACGGCGACATCCGCAAGGCCGTCGCCGACTGCGCCGACATTCGCGCGCCCGCGGTGCTCGACCGACTGCGCGAGCGCGGGTACCAGGGCGGCATCAGCGTGCTGCGAGACCGGCTGCGGCAGTTGCGGCCTCGGCCGGCGCGCGAGGCATTCCTGACGCGCAGCTACGGGCCGGGGCGAATGCTGCAGGTGGACTGGGCGGACTTCGGGTACGCGCTTCCGGGCTGCCCTCGACGGGTGAGCGCCTTCGTCGCCGCACTCGCGTACTCGCGCTACCTCTTCATCGTCTTCACGCTGAGTCAGAAGATGGGCGCCTTCCTGCGGTGCATGGACGCGGCGCTGCGTTTCTTCGGCGGACGGACGCTCGTCGACGTCTTCGACAACATGGGCACCGTGGTGAAAGAGCGCACGCAGCAGACGGTGGTGCTCAACCCGCGCTTCCTGCAGTACGCGACGGTGCGCGGCTTCGCGGTGCAGGCCTGCACGCCCCGGCGACCGAACGAGAAGCCGTACGTCGAGCGGCCCATCGGCTTCGTGCGCACGCGCTTCTGGCCTGGGCGGCGGCCGGTCGACCTGTTCGACTTGAACGCCCAGGCGGCGAAGTGGCGCGACGACGTCGCGAACAACCGCGTGCACGACGAGACGGGGAAGGTGCCCGCGCTCGTCTTCAAGCACGACGAGCGGAAGAAGCTGACGCCCGTCGTCTGGCAGCCCTTCGACACCGACGACTTGTTCAGCACGACGGTGTCGAAGACGTTTCGCGTCGACTTCGACAGCAACGAGTACACCGTCCCATGGCGGCTGCACAGCCAGACGGTGCTGGTGCGCGGCACCGACACCGAGGTGTCGGTGTACCTCGAGCACAAGCGCGTCGCGGTGCACAACCGCTCTTGGGACGTCGGCCAGACGGTGAAGGACGACTCGCACGAAGAGGGCCTGCTCGAGACGAAGCCGCGCGGGGCGGCGGCCGCGCTGCCCGCAGAGCTGCAGGGCCTCGGCGACGTCGCGGCCGAGTACTTCAAGATTCTGGCGGCGAACGGCCGATCGCTGCGCAAGGAAGTCGAGCGCCTCGTCCTCTTGAGCGAGCTCTGGGCCGAGGGGCCGACCCGCGAGGCAATGGCCGAGGTGATGGCCACCGGTCACGTGGGTGCCGAGTACGTCGAGTACCGGCTTCGCCACAAGAAGGGCCTCGTCCCTGGACCCGCGCCGCTCAAGCTCGGCAACGACGAGCTCGACGGCATCCACCTCTCTGAGCCGAATCTCGCGGCGTACGACGAGCCGCGCCCGAGAAGGACGCTGAACCCCGGCGAGCCACCGACGGAGGACGAGTCATGAAGAAGAACGACAAGGATGAGCTCGAGCTGCTGCTCGAAAAATTCAAGTGGCTCAGACTGCCCGGGATGGCGCGCATCGCGACCGAGCTGCTCGCCGAGGCCGCAAAGAAGAACTTCACCCCGCTCGAGGTGGCCCACCGCCTCGCCGACGAAGAGAAGAAGAGCCGCATCGAGGGCGCCATCAAGCGGCGTCTTCACGCCGCTCACTTCCCCGAGGTCAACACCATCGACGCCTTCGACTTCGACTTCGACCCTTGTCGCAAAAAGCTCAAGGCCCGCTACCTCGCGCTGCATGACCTCGCCTTCCTCGGGCGTGGCATCAACCCCCTCTTCATCGGCCACCCCGGCACCGGGAAGACATTTCTCGCGCGTGCGCTCGCGTACCGAGGGTGCCAGGCCACACGCCGGGTGCTCTTCACCACTGCGGCGAAGATGCTCAACGAGCTTCACGGCGCGGAAATCCACGGTGGGCTCGAGCGCGTCATGCGCCGGTACGTACGAGCCGAGCTGCTCGTCATCGACGACTTCGCGTCGCTCGCGATGGACACCGGGCAGGCCAAGCTCGCTTTCCAGGTGGTGTCCGAGCGGTACGACTACCGCCGCTCGACGGCCATCACCACCAACCGGGCCTTCAAGGACTGGCCGAAGGTGTTCCCCGACGCGCTCAACGCGGAAGTCATCGCGAAGCGACTCACCGAGCGTTGCGAGCACTTCGTGCTCGACGGCAAGGGCTACCGGCCCGAGGTGAACTGATGGCCGCGTGCGGTCTGTGGCCGTCCCAGCGCCGGGTGCTCGCCGTGGTCGTCGACGACGATGGCCGCGTCGCGGCGCCGCTTGTCGCGCTCGACGACGATGACCGGTGGGGCTTGCTCGGTCGGCTCGATGCCGAGCACGGGCTCGACTGCGAGCTCGTGTTCCCCGAGAGCATGCTCAGGGCCGACGTCATCTGCCGCTACGCCGTCGAACGACGTCACGTCACGCTGGTCGCGCCGAGCCAACTCGTCGAGGCCATCCGCCGCGCCGCTGGGCTCGACCGCGCGCCGCGCACCGCGGCGATGATCGCCAGGCTCGCTCTCGTCCCCGCCCTGCGCCACCACCTTCGCCGCGTCGAACACGTCGCCGGCGATTGGCGCCAGCTGTCACTGCTGTAGTCGCGAACCCAGAAAGGACTGCAACCGCCGGCCAACTCACATCGCCATCGCCCTCGACCGGGGAGGCGTCGTCGACCCCGCCCGCGCCGTCACCGACGAGCGCATCAGCCCTGCGGCCTCGGCGCGCTGTCGGCTCGGGCGAAGAACCGTCCCGAGATCACCGAGTGGGGCCCTGGTACCCGGTGATTCCGGTGAAAGTGGGGCCCACCCTCTCCGGTGGTGACAGCCGGCGTCCTCGTCCGCGCCGCCGTCATAGGGCGTGTCCCAGTTCTTTTGCGTGCGCGACATGTACTCGTCGTACGTCTCTCCCGACCTCGGGCCCGAGCCGCTTCCGCCCTTGTTCTTGCTGTAGGCGCTGAACGCGCTGACCGCGTTGTCGATGTCGCCGCTGATGGCCGACGCACGGCCCTTGATGGTGTGGCGTTGGCCGAACGGCTGCCAAACACGGCGTTGTTCATGCCGTTGGTGAGTGACGTTTTGCCCTGCGCCTGTCTGAGCGCGTCGTCGTACGCCTCGTCCGCGGTACGAGTTGTTCGCCTTCGCCGCGTCGGTGCGTGCCGCCGCGTTGCGCGCCGCAATCATGTCGGCCGCTCGAGCAGCGTCCGACTTGCGCCCGTAGTCGTCGTTGGCCATGCCGCGCGCCATCTGGCCCTTCTGGAGAATCGCCTGCATCGCCCGCGCTTGCGCCTGAGCCGCCGCACTCTCGCCAGCCGCGTTGGCGTTCATGGCGGCGTCGGACTGATTCTGCATGTCCATGGCGAGCTGTGCGCCGCTGCCGAGCTGGCCACGAGCCGCGGGGCTGTTCGCGAGGCCGGCCTGCCGCGCCGAGTTGTTGCGATTCAGGTTGCCCTGCACCTCGTTCAGCACCTTCAAATCGGAAAGCGACAGCCCGCCGTTAATTCGCGAGCTCAGTGAGCTTCGCGAGCGACTCTTGCTCGGCCTGGCGCGCGGCAGGGTCATACTGGATGCCTCGAGCGCGCTCGGGCCAAGCTGCTGCGCGGCGATGTCCTGATAGCCGGCAGTGCCGAGCTTGTCGTAGTCGGAGAACCGCGCCTGCAGGTTCTCCAGCATCTTCCGGTAGGCCTCCTGCATCACGTCGTTGGCCTGGCCGGCGCTGGCGTACGAGTTGACGCCCTTGGCGACGGCGCCGATTGCAGGTCCAATCCAGTCGTAATCGCCAATCAACCACCTCGTGCGTTGGGCCTTCTCAAGACTTGAAGGCCATTCGGTTTGGCTATGAATGTACGTGAAGCCATAGGAAACGGCTATTGGCGCGGGTCCGGCACGGAATGACCTTGGTCGACTCGCCAGCGACCCACTGGCGCGCTTGCCTGGTCTCTGGCGTCTGCCGGTCGAGCTCCTTGCCGGACACCTCACCAGATGGCCCGTAACGGGCCGCATTGGGCGCAGGCGAGGCGATCGACCCAGCCTGAGGCCCACGAGCCCTCCGCTCGAGCGCATGCGCCAGACGCCGCCGGGGCTTCGTGCGACTGCACAAGCTCTGCACAATTTCCCCGCTCAAGTGAGCGCCCAGCGTGCGCACGTTCAGTCATCGCCCACGCCCTTTCCGGGCTTTGAGCGCGCCTGACCGCTCGCCGTGTTCAGTGGTGCTCAGCTCCGGGCGTCCTCGGCTTACAGGGGCTGCTCCGGTCTTTGTTTCTGAAGTCGCAGCGAATGAAACAACGCGCGTCACGCCAGACCCGCTGGTGCCTACAGCGGCGTGGCGACTCGTGTTCCATCTTTGGTCGTGCTCGCGGCACTGCTGTGCGGCTGTGCCGGCCTTCGACCCGAGCGAGGTCACGATCGCGTGGCCGAGCTGGTCGAGCAGCGGGCGGGCCACCCGACCTCGTGGGAGCACGGCACGCCCGACGCGGCGACCCTCGATCGGCACCTGGCGGGGCTGCTCGCCGCGGGCCTCACCCGCGACCGCGCCGCGCAGATCGCGCTCGCGCACAACCTGGCCTGCAGCAGCGCTACGAAGCGCTGGGCGTGTCGCAGGCCGACATGGTGCAGGCCTGGCTTCCCAAGAACCCCTCGCTCACCACCGAGGTCGGCATCAATACCGCCACCGGCGGCGTCAGCGAGCTGCTCTTCACCCTGGTGCAGCAGGTGCTCGACCTGGTCGTGCTGCCGTGGAGAAAGGAAGCCGCCGAGCAGCAGTTCGACGCCGAGGTGCTCGAGCTGGCGCACCAGGCCCTGGCCACCGTCGCCGCCAGCGACATCGCGGTCGCCGAGTACCAGGCGGCCCAACAGGCGCTCGAGCTCGAGCGCGCCGAGGTCGACGCGACCGAAGCCACCGCGCTGTTCGCCGAGCTGCAGTACGAGGCCAAGAACATCAGCGCGCTGGCCCTGGCGCGAGCGCGCACCGACGGCCAGCGGGCCCGCCTGCAGCTCGCCCGTGCCGAGCTCAACGCCAAAGAACGCCGCGAGGCGCTCAACCGGCTGCTGGGGCTGAGCGGCGCGCAGCTGCAGTGGACGCTGGCCGGGCCGCTCACCGCGCTGCCCGCCAGTGAGCCCGACGGCGCCGCGCTCGAGGACCTCGCGGTGCGCGACCGGCTCGACCTCGCTGCGGCCCGCGGTCGCGGCAAGGTGCTCGAGAAGGCCGCCGCGCTGGCGCGCAACTCGCGCGTGCTCGGCTTCGTCAACGTCGGGGTCGACTACCACCGCTTCCCCGACGGCACGCGGGTGATCGGCCTCGCTGGCGCTCGAGCTGCCGATCTTCGACCAACGGCAGGCCACCATCGCGCGACTCGAGGCGCAGCAGCGAGGCCGAGCGCCGCGTCGACGAGCTCACCATCGACGCCCGCTCGGACGTGCGGCTGGCCTTCGCCACGCTCCGCCGCCGCCCGCCGGGTCGCCGTGCAGTACCGCGACGTGCTGGTGCCGCTGCAGGAACAGGCCTTCGAGCAATCGCAGCTGCAGTACAACGGCATGCTGATCGGCGCGCCGCAGCTGCTCGTGGCCGAGCGCGAGCTCTTGCAGACCCGGCGGGCCCTGGTCGAAGCGCAGCGCGACTACTGGGTGGCCCGCGCTACCCTCGAACAGAAGCTCGGGAGCCGACTGCCATGACCGTCGAAGAGAAGGGCGGCGTGAGCCGCCGCGCAGTGCTCACCCGGTCGGGGCTCGCGACCGGCACCGCGGCCCTGGCGTTGGGCCTGACTCCATCAGCGGCGGCGGCCTCGCCCCCGCTCACCTCGCCCGCGTTCACGGGGGGGCGCTTCGCCCGAGAGCGCTGCCGCCCGGCCTGCCGCACCCGCGACTACCAGCCGGTGGTGGTGCCCAACGGCACCAAGTGCCCGTGGAAGATCGTCGGCGGCGCGAAGGTCTTTCACCTGGTGTGCGAAGAGTTCGAGCACGAGTTCGCGCCGGGCCTCACCGCCACCTGCTGGGGTTACAACCGGCAGGTGAACGGCCCGGTGCTCGAGATGGTCGAGGGCGATCGGGTGCGGGTCTACGTGACCAACCGCCTGCCCGAGGCGACCACGGTGCACTGGCACGGGTTCCTGCTGCCCAACGGTATGGACGGCGTGGGCGGCCTCACCCAGAAGACCATCGCGCCGGGCGAGACGTACCTTTACGAGTTCGTGGTCGCGCAGAGCGGCACGCTGCTCTACCACTCGCACCACGACGAGATGACCCAGATGGCCTTGGGCCTCACCGGCATGGTGGTGGTGCACCCGCGCGGCAAGAAGGCCACCGTCGACCGCGACTTCGCGCTGCTGCTGCACGAGTGGCGCATCGACCCGGGGGCGAGCCGGCCCGACCCGAACGAGATGACCGAGTTCAACGTGCTCACCATCAACGGTCGCTGCTTCCCGGGCACCGCGCCGCTGGTGGCGAAGACCGGGCAGCGCGTGCGACTTCGCCTCGGCAACCTGGGCGCGATGGACCACCACCCGTTTCACGTGCACGGTCACTTCTTCACCGTCACCGAGACCGACGGGGGCGCGATACCTGCCAGCGCGCAGGCGCCCGAGACCACCGTGCTGGTGGGCGTCGGTCAGACCCGCACCGTCGAGCTGGTGACGCAGCTCCCGGGCGACTGGGCGATGCACTGTCACATGACCCACCACGTGATGAACCAGATGGGCCACGGGCTGCCGAACATGATCGGCGTCGACGCGGCGAAGCTCGACGCCCGGCTGCAGCCACTGCTGCCCGGCTACATGACCATGGGGCACAACGGCATGGGCGACATGGCCTCGATGCCGATGGGCGTGCCGGCCAACAGCATTCCGATGGTGGGCACGCGCGGCAAGCACGACGTCATCACCATGGGCGGCATGTTCACGGTGCTGAAGGTGCGCGATCGACTCGAGAGCTACCAAGACCCGGGGTGGTACGAGAACCCGCCCGGCACGCTCGCCAGCGTGGCGAGCGGTGCCGATCTGCAGCGCGACGGCATCGACCCCGCGGCACCCGCGCAGGTCGCGCCCGGCGAGGTGGGCGGCCTGGGCGTGTGAGCCGGGTCGTTTGCAGCTCTCGTTGCTGAGGTCTCACTCTGCCTGCGAGCGCAGGTGACTCGGGTCGCCGACGATCTCCCACGCGCGCGCGAGGGCCCTATTCGAGTCGGTGAGCAGCTCGTCCCCCAGATCGTCGCAGGGCCCCCGCCACTCACTGGCAGCCGAGCAGCTGCACCGACTGGCACGGCAGCGGGCCCAGGCAATCGGCGCTGCTGTCGACGTCGACGTCGTATGCGCCGCGCAGCAGCTTCACCTGGTAGAGGGCCGGCCCGCTGGTCGTCAGCCGGGCGCTGAACGCCGCCGCTACGCCGCCGGGCCGAAACCGCAGCTCGCCGCGCGCGCTCCCGCTCTGCGCGTCGGGCACCTGCGCCCCGTCCATCGTCACCGTGCCAGCGAGCGTCACCACCGGGAGATCGAGATCGAGGCTCCCCGAGGTGCTCAAGGTGCGTTGGGTCAGCTCGACGCCGCGCGTGCACGGCAGCGGGCGAAGCGAACCGTCGTTCGCGCAGTCGGTGGTGTTCGCGAACAGCACCCGGTGGGCGCCGGCGAACAGCGCGGCCTGGTAGGTGGCAGGGCCGCTCGCCGAGAGCTTCGCCACCACGGTGCCGCCGTCGCCTTCCACGAACTGCAGCTCGCCGCGGGCGCTCGCTCCGTCCTCGACGGTGCCGCCATTGACCGTCACCGCGCCGCTGACGCTGATGACGGGCAGATCGACCGCGAGTGACTGGCTGGTGCTCACCACCAAGGCAGGCTGCACCACGTGAGGGTGACAGGGCACGCCCTGGCAGTTCTGCACTCCCACGTATTCGACCCGGTAGGTGCCCGGGTAGAGCATCACCTCGAACTGGGCCGGGCCTGAAGGTCCGACCCACGCGGCGGTGTCCGACGGGCCGAAGAGCTTGAGCAGGCCCCGTCGCAGGCCACTGCTGCTGTCGGGCAGCGCGGCACCGTTCACCGTCACCACGCCGCCGACGCGAACCACCGGCACGTCGACGTCGAGCACGCCCGAGGCGGTGATCGCCGCCGGGGCGCGCACGGTACGGCGGCCGCACGGCAGCGGCCCGCGCTCGCAGTCGCCGGTGCGGTTGTCGAGCGTCACCGCGTAGGTGCCGGCGTACACCTTGAGCTGGTAGCTCGCCGGCCCGCTCGCGCTCAGGCGCATCGCCGGGTCGCCGCCTTCGACGTCGCCCTCGAAGATCAGCTCGCCGCGCGAGGCGTTGTTGGGGCTGGCCACCAGGGGCTGGCCGTTGCCCGTCACCTGCCCCGACAGGTTCACGACCGGCAGGTCGAGGTCGATTGCCCCCGACACGTTCACCGGCATCGCCGTTCGGGCGCGAAAGCCCTGGCAGGGCAGCTGACCCGAGGGGCAGTCGGTGGTGTTCGAGACCCTCAGGTCGTACGCCCCCGCGTAGAGCAGCAGCGCGAAGCTGCCCGGGCCGGTGGCTCCCAGGCTTGCGCTCGGGCCGCGGCCGTCGGCGTCGCGCGCCGACACGCTGCCTCGCGAAGCCCCGCTCGAGTTGGCGAGCGGTTGCCCGTTCACCCGCACGCTCCCGGTGAGCGTGACCACTTTCACGTCGAGGTCGTACGAGCCCGAGGCGGTGAGCGGCTGCGCGCGGCGCTGCACCGAGCGTTGGCAGGGCAGCGGCCCGGTGGTGGCGCCGCACCCGGCGGCGCCCTCGAGCGCCACGTCGTACGTGCCCGCGGGCAGCTGCACGGCGTAGTGCGCCGCGCCCGCGCTGCCCAGCTCGCTGCTCGCCACCGTGCCGCCATCTGCCGACAAGAACGAGATCGTGCCGCGGTTGAAGCTGCGATCGGCCATCGACGCGCCGTCGACCGTCACCGCGCCGCTGATCGTCACGTCCGGTGTCACGTCGAGGTCGAGCGCGCCGCTGACGGTGAATGGGGTCGCCGCCTTCACAATGCGGTCTCCGCACGGCAGCGCGCCGGGGTCGCAGCCGGTCGTCTTCACGAAGTGGATCTCGTAGAGGCCGGCATAGAGCCGAACCGACCAGGTCGCTTCGCCGCTGGCGGCGAGCTCGACGTGAACGGCCGCCGACTTCGTCCCTGGCTTGCGCAGCTCGAGGTGGCCGCGCGCAGCACCGTCGGCGACGGTCGCTCCGCCCAGCGTCACCCGCCCCGAGAGCTGAACGGTGTGCAGGTCGAAGTCGCGGCTGCCCGAGACGGCGACGTCGAGGCGGGTGGTGGGATCACACCCCGAGCCACCTCCGGTCGCCCCGCCGCCTGCTGCACCGGCACCACCGGCGCCGCCGGCACCGCCGTCACCGGCTGCGCCACCGCCCGAGCAGCCGAGCAGCAGCAACGCACAGAGAAATAGGGTCTTCACGTCTTCGCGCTCCGGTTCTGGGGCGCCCGAGCGGGCGCTGACGGTGGTGGTTGCGCTCACACCCCCAGATCCGTCCCGCGGGTGCAGAACATCTCGCGGCGACGGGGAGCTCGCGCCGCTCTACAGAGCGCCCGCGGCGAGAATCTCGCTGATGGTCGTCTGGGGCACGCTCGAGGTGCCGCCGGCGATCAGCACCACGTCGCCGGGCAGCAGGGCCGCGGTGTGCCTGCTTCGAAGCACGTTCAGCGACGGCCCGGCGCGCCACATGCCGGTGGCGGGGTCGTAGAGCTCGACCGACGAGAGGTACGGAGCGCTGCCGGTGCCTACGCCCCCCGCCACCAGCACCTTCCCGTTGCTGAGCAGCGTGGCGGTGTGTCGCCTGCGCGCGGTGGCCATCGAGCCGGTCGCCGCCCAGGTGCCGGTCGCCGGGTCGTAGAGCTCGGCGCTCGCGAGGCCGAAGCCGCCCACCACCAGCACCTTTCCGTTCGGGAGCACCACCGAGGCCGCTTCCTGGCGGGCGACGGTCATCGAGCCGGTCGCGGCCCAGATTCCCCAGGCCGGGTCGAAGACCTCTGCGCTCGCCAGCATTCCGTCGCCGAAGCCGCCCATCACCAGCACCTTGCCGTTCGGAAGCAGCGCGGCGTTGTGAAGGTATCGGGTGGCGGCCATCGCACCGAGCGTCGAGGCCCAGGTGCCGGTGGCGGGATCATAGAGCTCGGAGGTCTTGATCGCCGCCGGGCCCACCGAGGTGCCGCCGGCGATGAGCACCTTGCCGTCGGGCAGCAGGGTCGCGGTGTGATCTTCCCGGCCGCCGGTGACGGGCCCGGTCGCAGTCCACATCTCCGTGGCCGGGTCGTAGAGCGCGCAGGTTCTCGTTCCGTAGAAGTCGTTGGGGGTCTCGCCGCCCACCACCAACACCTTGCCCGTCTGGAGCAGGGTGGCGGTGTGCCTCATGCGCGACTCGGGCAGCGCCCCGGTCAACGTCCAGGTGCGGGTGGCCGGGTCGTAGAGCTCGTTGTCCTTGTGCACACCTGACGAGGCGCCGTTTGGACCGTTGCCGCCGGTCGCCAGCACCTTGCCGCTCGGCAGAACGGTGAGCGTGAAGTCGTAACGCGAGCCCTTCATGATGGCCGCGTACTCCCAGCCCGCATCGGCGGGTCCGCTCACCCCGCCAGCCGTGCCACCGGCGACTCCGCCCGCCGTCGCGCCCCCGCCGATTCCACCGGCAGCCGCGCCGCCGCCGACTCCACCCGCCGCCGCGCCGCCGCCGGCGCCACCCGCCGCTGCGCCGCCGCCGACTCCGCCGGCAGTCGCGCCACCACCCGCGCCGCCCGCCGCCGCGCCACCGCCTGCCCCGCCGCCCGCGGCCTCGCCACCGTCGGGTGAATTGCCGAGGTACACCTGATTGTCGCAACCGAGCGACAGCAGCACGGCGACCAGCCAAGAAAACCTTCGCATCGTGAACCTCTGGGTGAGCCCGGTGGGCATGACATGCCCAGGTTCTGCCCAGACCCTCAAATCCGTCCGCCGTGCGCAGAACTTCTACGGTGACAGTGCCGGCTCGAGGCCCGGCGACAGCACGCTGTTGGGAAATCGGGCGCGAAACTGCGCCGCCCGCTCGCGCGCCTGGTCGGGCTTCCCCTCCAACCACAGCGCCTGAATCGCCAGCGCCTCACGCTCTTCGACCAGGGTGCCGTTCGAAAACGCGGTCTGGTGCTCGGTGAGCGCCCGCCTGGCGTCGTCGAGCTTTCCCCGGCTCAGCGCGGTGCGCGCGAGCTCGAGCAGCGCGCGCTCTTGCGCGAGCAGCCGATCGCGCTCGGCCGCGGTGGCCGCCTTGACCGTTGGCTTCACCACCGGCCGCTTCGGCTCGGCCGGCGGCGGCGCAAGAGCCACCTCGGCTGCCGGCGCGGGCTCGGGCTCTGGCTGCGCAACCGGCGGGGCGACGACCACGGCCGGCAGGGCCTCGACCTGCGGCGGGCCGCGGAAGACCAGGTGGTCGACCGCGCCGCCCGCGATCGCTCCGGCGGCGAACATCGAGAGCAGCTTCACCGCCGCGAGCTTGCCGGCGGGCGCGGCCGCCGCAGGTGAGGGCGACGCGCTGGGCGCAGCAGCGCTCGCCGCCGCCCAGGCCACGCTCTCGTCGATGCGCTGGGTGACGCGCGCCACCGCGGCGGCAGACAACGTCGTCCGCTTCGCTTCTGTGGCGAGCAGCTGCTGAATGTCCGAGGGGAGCGGCCCCAGGTCGTGCTCGTTCATGCGTCACCCGCCTTCTGAAGCCTGCGCACTTCTGCTTCGAACATCTCTCTGCCGCGCCTCAGCCGCGAGTAGGCGGTGTTCAACGGCACTCCGAGCGCGTCGGCCACCTCGGGCACCGCGTACCCGTCGATCTCGTGGAGGATGAAGACCGCCCGCTTGTCGGTGTCGAGCGCCTCGAGCGCCTGCAGCACCAGGTCGCGCGACTGGCGAGAGGCGACCTGCTCGTCGGGCGTCGGCGCGAGGTCGGCCGCGTCGGGCACCTCGTCGTGCGCCACCTCGCGCTTGAGGTGCGCCCGCTCTCTGAACGCCGAGACCCGCTTCACCGCGAAGCCGAACAGCCAGGGCCGAATCGGCCGCTGCGGGTCGTAGGTGTCTTGCCGCTTGTACGCGGCGAGGAACACGTCGTGGGTGAGGTCTTCGATGTGCGCAGGCGAGACACCCAGACGGCGCACCACGTTGGCCACGTATTGAACCTCGCTGCGGTAGATGTCGTGAAAACCCGCGGTCGCCGGGCGCGGCGGCTCCATGGGTGTCACTTGCGACGAGGCGGCCGAATCCGTCAAAAGCGAACGCCTCCCACCAGCGCCACCGCACCGCCCACCGGGGGCGAGCTCCACTTGATCTGCCCGTCCACCACGAAGCTGGTGCGAATCAGCGGGCCCAACAGATCTGCCGTGAGCCGGCCGAAGAAGCGCGACTCGACCGGCAGGCTCAGCTCGAGCCGCGCCCCTGCTGCCAGAAAGGGAGTGGTCTTGGGCTCGGCGTTCTCCAGCCCGCGGCTGCTCACCCGCAGCGCTCCCCCCGACAGCAGCGCGCACCCTGCCAGCGGGCCGAGGTGGAAGCACGGCAGCACCGACGCGAACAGCAGCGAGCTGCTCACCGACGCCGCCTGAAACGTCACCTGGCTGGGCAGGCCGAGCCGACCCTCGAGCCCGATGGAGAACCGGCTGATCTTCAGTCTCGCACCGGCCAGGAACCCCACGCTCACCTGCGGCTCGAGACCGAACGCGAGGCCAACGCCGACCGACACCTCGGGCGTGAGCGCCAGGTGCCGATCTTCCACCGGCGCTGGCGGCGGTACCGGCGCCAAAGCGGGCGCCACCGGAGCCGGCTGGGGCGGGGAGGGCGCCACCCGCTCGGGCTCGGCGGGCCTGGGCCGGTTCACCGAGAACGGGTCGATGGCCAGGCTGGTCGCGAGCGTGAGGGCCTCGGCGATCTCCACGCAGTCGGTCTTCTCGCTCGAGATCTCGCGCTGCCGCAGCGTCTCTCCGGCAGCCCCCAGCACCTCGAGGCGCCCCACCAGACCGGCCGCCGCCGCTCTGGCGATCGACAGGCGCAGGTGCAGCGGCGCCGCCGCTCGAAACGGGTCGTACCCCAGCCGAGCGGTGACCCGATCTCTGAGCGACTGCTCGTCGGGGCAGGCCTCGGCGCCGCCGCCGCGCTGATACTCCATGCGCACGGTGGCGTTGTCGGCCCAGGCCAGCGCCGCGACGCACAGTGACGCCGCCAGGGCGGTTGCATAGCGGTGCGAGCAGATGGCCGAGGTCCCCGACGAAGGTGCCGACTCAGATGCCACACAAGGCACCCGTTGTCTCGCCGCGGGTCACCCGAAGAGGGCCCAGCACCCGGGGTCGCGCCCACCCCCCCGGGTGCCGAAAAAGAGACGTTGCGTGCGGCACGAGAGTCAATCGTGACGGGTCAGGTCGCGCGTCACCCGCACGTTTGCGCCTGAGCCGGTCTCACGCCACCCGGGTGGGGGCCGCGCAGGCGCGCGCTCGGCGCTGGCGTGGGGTCTGCACTGCCGGTGCGAACCGCTTTTCTTCCGACGCGCAACCGGAGAATCCATGAACCGCCTACTGATCCCCGCGCTTTTCGCTGCTGCCGCGCTCGCGGCGTGCAGCCGGGAACCGAAGTCGCAGCCCAACCCGGTCTCGTCGTCGAGCCTCGCGCTCGGCAGCTCCGACGCGGGAGCCATGCAGCTCTCTTCGTCGTCGCTCGCACCAGACGGCGGTGACACCGTCGTGTTCAAGGCCAAGGCGCCGGTGGTCGTCGACCCCGCCGCGGTCACCCAGCAGATCGACGTCTCGTTCGACTCGCACTTCCAGATGCAGGCCGCGCCGACGCTCCCCGAAGGCTGGAGCGCGACCTACTACGCGGGCGGCACCGCGCTCGCCGCCGCGCCGAGCACCCCCGCTGCCTGGAGCACCGTGCGGCGCATCGTCGCCAGTGGCAGCTACCAGGCCGACGGCGTCACCAACGGCAACCAGAACGTGGTGGGAATCTCGAATGCGGCGCCTCCGCCCGCGGCGCCGAGCTTCTCGGGCGGCTCGGCCGGCGACGGTTGGGACGTCTTCTTCAGCCCCGATCGCTCGAAGGTCTACAACATTCACCACCACGACGGGCCGGCCACCATCATGTGCCGCATCGTCTCGACCAGCGCGGCGTGCCCCGGCTTCCCCTTCGCGCTGTACCACACCGACTACCGCTCGACCGGCTACTACGACCCGGCGACGAACCACATCTGGCACGCGACCGTGAACAACTCGGGGCAGGGTGGCTTCGAGTGCGTCGACGTCTCGGGCGCGCTCCCCCAGTACTGCAACCCGCGCTTCGTCACCATGGCGACCGGCATGTCGGCCGCCTACAACAACGTCACCGGCGCCGTCGCGGTGGGAACCGAGCTCTACGGCCTCGACCTGGTCCACGGCAGCCTGATGTGCCTCGATCTCGCCGCGAACGGCGGCGCCGGCGCGCCCTGCGCCAGTCAGCCGTACGCCGGCTACACCAGCACCGACATCGCCAACAGCTCGATCATCACCGCTGGGGGCAGGGTCTTCACGCTCGGAAACAACGTCGTGCGGTGCTTCGACCCCGCAACCAAGGGCGCGTGCGCCGGCACCAGCTGGCCCAGGTCGACCACGCGCCGCCTGCCGCTGATGGCGGTGCCCAGCGCCGACGGCAGCATCAACGACGTCTGCGTCGAGTCCGACTGCTGGTCGCTGAGCGGCGGCGCGACCACCCTGCCGGCATCGTTCACCAGCTACATCGCCGTCAACGGCACCGGCGGCTGGGACCCGATCTTCAACAAGTCGACGGTCAGCGCCAGCCGCGTCTTCTGGTCGACCGGCTTTCGCGTGCTGACCTGCTTCGACATCGCCACCGGAGCGGTGTGCCCCGGCTGGCCGCACGGCGTGCCGTCGCTCTACTCGCCCACCATCGACCCGACCAACGACAACTGCGTCTGGTCGAACGGTGACGACGGCATCATTCGCATCTGGGACGTCACCACCGGGCTCTCGGGCTGCCCCAGCCCGCCGAGCACCTACTACTTCAAGCCGTCGCTCTCGGTGCCGCGCCTCGCCTGCGATCTGAACGCACGCGTCGGCACGTGGGACTCGTTCACCCTCACCAACCCGCCGCCGTCGGGCTACGCCACCGCGCGCCTCACCGTGAAGAGCTCGACCGGCGTCGCGGTGCCCGGGTGGAGCAACCTGCTGCTCAACGGCAACCAGCCGCTCAGCCTCGCCGGCCTCTCGGTCTCCGACACCGGGCAGAGCCCGGTCTTCGAGGTGAAGTACACCAACCTCACCGATTTCAGCGCCTCGACCGGCCGCTTTCGCATCGTCGGCCAGTCGCCCGAGGTGTGCTGGTCGGGCGTCGCCAACGCCGCGTGCCCCGGCAAGGTGGGGCTGCTGCCGTCGCCGCTGCCGGCGACCTCGGCCGCGAGCGTGTTCGCCGACGGCACGGTTACGGTTCAGGGCTCGGGCGCGCAGGCGTTCGCCGGCGCGCGCATCGACCTGCTCGCGCCGAACCAGACCAGCGCCAGCGTCTGCGGCGGCGGTCTGGCGGGCGCGGTGAATAACGCGCAGGGCGCCGCGGTGCCGAACGCCGTGGTCTCGCTGCTCGACACCCAGGGCCAGCCGGTGCTCGACGACAGCGGCGCGGCGATCACCGCGACCTCGACCGCGAGCGGCTCGTACGCCTTTCCGTCGCTGCTGGTCGGCAACTACCGCGTGAAGTTCGTCACCGTGCCCGACTACTGGGCCGCCTCGACCTCGACCGTGGTCGTCGGCGGCTCGGGCACCACCGCCGCGTCGGGTGGCGTGGTGATCTCGAATCTCGTCGCGGTGACCGGCGGCGGCGCGTCGGTGGTGAACGCCGGCTTCGTCGGCCCCATCGACTCGGACGCTGACGGCCTGCCCGACTACGTCGAGAAGGGGCCCCAGCCCGCGCAGCCGCTCGACAGCGACAACGACGGCACGCCCGACTACCTCGCGGTCGACTCCGACGGCGATGGCATGCTCGATTCGCTCGAGGTGGGCGCGAACGTGCTCGCCCCGCGCGACACCGATGGCGACGGCACGCCCGACTACCGCGACCACGACAGCGACGGCGACGGCATCTCTGACGCCATCGAGGCGGGTGGGGCGCAGCCGCGCGACACCGATGGCGACGGGGTTCCCGATTGGCTGTCGCTCGACTCGGACGGCGATGGCGTGGCTGACGCGGTCGAGCGCGGCGCCGGCCCGGTGCCGGCGAACACCGACGGTGACGGGCTGCCCGACTACCGCGATCTCGACTCGGACCAGGACGGCATCGCCGACGCGGCCGAGGGCATCGCCGACACCGACGCCGACACCGTGGCCGATCGCGTCGACCTCGACTCCGACGGCGACGGCATCGCCGATCTCATCGAGACCTCGATCGATCGCGACGGTGACGGCACCGGCAACTGGCGTGACCTCGACTCCGACGGCGATCTGATCGCCGACCAGGTCGAAACGGCCGCTGACGCCGATGGTGACGGCGCCGCCAACTTCCTCGATCTCGACTCCGATGGGGACACGCTGGCCGACCAGGTCGAGACCGCGGCCGACGCCGACCACGACGGTGTCCCGAACTTCCTCGACCTCGACGCCGATGGCGACGGCATCGCCGACCAGGTCGAGGGCGCCGGCGACCCCGACCACGACGGTCAGCCGAACTGGCTCGACCCCGACTCCGACGGCGACGGCATTCCCGACGCGGTCGAGAATGGCAGCAGCTCGACGCCGGCAGACCAAGACGGCGACGGCGTGCCCGATTACCTCTCGCTCGACGCCGACGGCGACACCGTCAGCGACGCGATGGAGAAGGGCCTGGCGGGCCAGCCGGTCGACAGCGACGGCGACGGGCTCCCCGACTACCGCGACCTCGACTCCGACGCCGACGGCATCTCCGACCGCCTCGAGGCGAACGCCATCGGCGCGGCGATCGACACCGATGAGGACGGTACTCCCGATCGCCTCGACGCCGACTCCGACGCCGACGGCATTCCCGATCTCGTCGAGACCGGCGCCGACCGTGACGGCGACGGCGCCGGCAACTGGCGCGACCTCGACTCCGATGGCGACACGCTGACCGACGCGCTCGAGACGGCGGCCGACGCCGACCACGACGGCACCCCGAACTTCCTCGACCTCGACTCCGATGGCGACACGCTGACCGACGCGCTCGAGACGGCGGCCGACGCCGACCACGATGGCACCCCGAACTTCCTCGACCTCGACTCGGACGCCGACGGCATCGCGGACGCGGTCGAGGGCTCGGGCGACCCCGATGCCGACGGCATGGCCAGCTGGCTCGACACCGACTCCGATGGCGACGGCATTCTCGACGCGATCGAGAAGGGCGCCGGCCTCGCCCTGTCGGACGCGGACCAGGACGGCCAGGCCGACTACCTCGAGCTCGACAGCGACGCCGACGGCGTGCCCGACGCGTGGGAGGCGCTCCCGGCCACGACGGCTCCCGCCGACACCGATCACGACGGCATCTGCGACTTCCGCGACGGCGACAGCGACGGCGACGGCATCAGCGACGCGATCGAGAGCGGCGGCGCGGTTCCCGTCGACACCGACCTCGACGGCGTGGCCGACCTGCGTGACGCCGACAGCGATGGCGACGGCATCGTCGATCGCGTCGAAGGCGCGGCTGACCCCGACCACGACGGCATCGCCAGCTTCCGCGATCTCGACAGCGACGCCGACTTCATTCCCGACGCCGTCGAGCTCTCTGACGACGTCGATCACGACGGTCTCGCCAACGCCATCGACATCGACTCCGACGGCGACGGCGTGCCGGACGCCATCGAGGCCGGCTTCGACCCGCAGCACCCGCGCGACTTCGACCGCGATGGCACCCCCGACTTCCTCGACCTCGACAGCGACAACGACTGCCGCCCCGACCGCCTCGAGGCCCCGGCCGAGCGCAACGACGCTGCCCGCCCGGCGGCGGCGGCGAGCGAGAACTGCGCCGACCCCAGCGACAACGCGTGCGACGTGGTCCGCGGGGTCTGTACCCACGGCTGCACCACCGACTCGAGCTGTGGCGGAGCCGGCAGCGTGTGCGACGCCGTCACCCGGTTCTGCACCGCCGGCTGCCGCGCCCACGGCGTCGAGTGCTCGGGCACCGACCTGTGCACCTTGAGCGCCGCCTCGACCGACCCCACCCAGGGCCGGTGCATGACCGACAGCGACGGCGACGGCGTGAGCGACGCCGACGAGCGCACGGTGGGCACCAACCCCAGCTCGATCGACAGCGATGGCGACGGCATCTCCGACCGGCTCGAGGGCCGGGTAGACACCGACGGCGACGGGGTGATCGACGCGCTCGACACCGACGCCGACGGCGACGCCATCTCGGACGCCATCGAGCGCAACGTCGACAGCGACGGCGACGGCACGCCCGACTACCTCGACCGCGACAGCGACGGTGACGGCCTCGCCGACGCCATCGAGCGCGTCGTCGACAGCGACGGCGACGGCACCCCCAACTACCTCGACCGCGACAGCGACGGCGACGGGCTCTCGGACGCCGAAGAGAGCGCGATGCACTCGAGCCCGGTGCTCGCCGATACCGACGGCGATGGCCTGTCGGATCAGTTCGAGGCCGGCGCAGTGCCTCCGCGCGACAGCGACGGCGACGGCACCCCCGACCTGCTCGACACTGACAGCGACAACGACGGCATTCCCGACGCGCAGGAGCACGGTGACACCGACGGCGACGGCATTTCCGACTCGGTCGACCGCGACGACGACGGCGACGGCATCGCCGATGCCATCGAGGGCATGGCCGACACCGACGGCGACGGCGTGCCTGATCGCCTCGACTCGGACTCGGACGGCGACGGCGTGGCCGACGCCGACGAAGGCTCGGCCGACACCGACGGCGACGGCGTGCCGAACTTCCGCGACCTCGATTCGGACAACGACTGTGTCGCCGACGTCGCCGAGGGCAGCGCGGCGGCCTCGATCGCTGCGGCGGCCCCGAGGCAGGACACCGCGAAGAACTGCCCGGCCCAGGCGCCGGTCTGCCAGGCCTCGACCGGCCAGTGCGTGGCGGCCGACGACCCCGGCAAAGTGAATGGCGGCGGCGGCTGCAGCGCGGCGGGCAGCGGCCCGGTCGCGGCACTGGCGGCGCTGGCAGTGCTCGCGCTCGGCGCGCTGCGTCGCCGGCGGGGAGCCGCGGTCGCGGTGGTGGCGGTGCTGGCGTCGGCCCCGGTGCTCGCGCAGACCGCGGCGAGCGCGGCGAACACCGGTACGTCTCACCCCGCGGCGGCGGGCAGCGACTGGTCGTATCTCGACTCGCTCGACTTCCGCGGCAAGCTGCGCCCCAGCGCCCGGCTGATGGTCGGGTACGAGCACGACCCGGTGGTGGTCTACAACGGTGACGGCACGCGGCGGTCGGCGGCAGTCGAGCACCGGGTGTGGGTCGACGTCGGCGCGAGCCTGGTGGTGCTCGAGCGGGTGCGGGTGTCGATCAACCTCCCCATGGTGCCGTACCAGGGTGGCCAGCAGAGCTACCTGGGCGGGCAGCAGATCGCCCCAGCGGCGCACGACGGCTTCGGAGACCTCTCGGTCGCCGCAGACGTGCGGCTGTTCGGCCGGTACGGCGAAGCCTTCACCCTCGCGGCCGGGCTGCTGGTCACCCTGCCGACGGGCGCTGCGGAAGATCTGCTCGGCGACGGCCGCGTGTCGGCGACCCCGCGCCTGATGGCTGCGGGCGGCGCGTCGTGGTTCATCTGGGCGGCGCAGCTCGGCTTCACGCTGCGCCACGCGAACCTGGCCGGCACGGTCTACGGCAACGAGCTGCAGTTTGCGGCCAGCGTCGGCGCGAAGCTCTTCACCGAGCGGCTGTTCGTCGGCCCCGAGGTGTTCGGCTTCGTGCCCGTCGGTACGTCGGCGGCCTCGCGGCCGGCGGGGGCAGAGCTCGGCGTGGGCGTGCGCTACAAGGTGCTGTCGAGCCTGAGCGTCGGGGTCGGAGTTGGCGCCGGCATCGCGCGCTCGGCCGGCGTGCCCGACGTGCGAGTCGTCGGCGGCATCACCTACTCACCGGCGATCGGCTCCGCGCCCGCGAAGTAGCCGGCGCACCTTCGAGGGGGCTTCGCTCGAAGGGCGGCCCCGCGCGGCGTGGCGCTTCGGAATTCTCCTTCGGCTACGACCTGCGCAACTGCGGCGTGCACTGCGATCTGCCGATTCAGTGACCGGGTAGGGCCATCTCCCACCGCGCTTCTGAACGCTTTTCGCCAGTTGTTTCAGCGGGTTCGACAAATTCTCAGGCTGTAAACATTCGGAACAGCCGGTTTCGCAATTGCGCAGGGCGGGGCGCCGAACATGGCTTTGCAGCTTGCGCTTCCGCTCCCAAAACGAGGCCCTCCGATGACGACCCGCACCGCCGCCCCTCCTCAGCAGTTCGACCCCGCGTTTCTCAACTGGCTGAACAAGCTCCAGGGTCTGCCGACCACCGACCAGACGCCCGGCATCGTGCCCAGCACCGAGGGCCGCCCGGTGGTCGACCAGCAGTCGTCGACCGGCAAAGCGAAGAAGAAGGACCACAAGCGCGGCGGCAGCGACTTCAACATGTCGAGCTTCAACGTGCTCGGCAACAGCCACACCACCGCGCACGGCAACAAGCCGGGCAAGGCCTCGGGCGTGCAGCGCATGCACACCACCGTTCACAAGATTCTGGCGAACAAGGTCGACGTGGTCGGCTTTCAGGAGCTGCAGCACGTGCAGGCCAATGAGTTTCTGAAGGGGACCCACGGCAAGTACGGCCTCTTTCCGAAGACCGGCGACACCGAGAACGCGATCGCGTGGAACAAAGAGAAGTTCAAGCTGGTGAAGCACAAGACCATCAACATTCCGTACTTCAACGGTCACAAGCGCAAGATGCCGATCGTGATTCTGGAGGACAAGAAGACCGGCCAGCGCATGATCTTCACCAACTTCCACAACCCCGCAGACACCGCGCGCTTCCACCACCAGGAGAAGTGGCGCGACCGCGCCACCGCCATCGAAACCAAGATGGTGAGGCGGCTCGAGAAGAGCACCGGGCTGCCGGTCTTCATGACCGGCGACATGAACGAGAAGCAGGAGACCTTCAACAAGATCACCCGCGGCACCAACCTGCACGCAGCCCACGGCTCGCGGCACCAGGTGGGCATCGATCACATGTACGGGGGCCCCCGCGCGCACTTCAGCCACTACGTCAGCGACCACAGCAAGCAGATCAAGTACGCGTCGGACCACCCGATGCTCCGCGCGCACGTGCACGTCAGCGCCTGATCAGCCCTCTTTGAAAAAGACGACGCGGAGCGATGCCCTCGAGCGCATCGCTCCGCGTTTCGTTTTGCGGGCAGAGCCTGACGTCAGTCGGTGCCGGCCACGTTGGCCGCCAACAGCTCTTCACCGGTCGGCTGCGTCATGCTCCCCGACGGCTCGGCGGTGATGAAGAGCTTGAACGACTGATAGGGCAGCATGGTGGTCAGCGAGCCGGTCAGGTTCTTGTCGACCCGCAGCGCGCCGATGTTCTGCACGGTGTCAGAGCCGTCGGGCCTGGCCCACACCACGTACACGGTGGCGCCCGACTGGATCCTGCTCGGCGGGGCCATGTGCTTCACCTCTACCGTGACCCGCTTGTTGAGGTCTTTCGAGGTCACGGCCCTCACGTCACCCTGGGCCGAGGGAATTCCTTCTGCGGTTTGAGACAGCGGCACCGTTTCGACACGATGCATGCAGGCGGCGACAAGTAGAAAAGCGGCGACGAGAGACAGCTTCTTGAGTTGGGACATGGTGGTTTCTCCACGTCGAGGCGCTGCACCGGGCGTGCCTGTAGGTGAGCGTAGGTATGAAGCGACGTTGGAGGCGCCGGCACCTTTGTTGTTGGGGCATTGGCGCGAGCGACGCGCCCACCGTGTCAACGTTGCCGGTGCCCGCTATTCCTTCTGGTAGCCGCGCATCGCGGTGGCGAACGGGTCTTCGGCCTCGTCGGCGGGCGCGTCGCCGGGCTCCACCTGGCTCAGGGCGTCGGCCAGGGCGTCGGCCTGCGGCGCTTCTCCACCCCAGATCGAAGGCGCCAGCTGCTTGTGCGCCTGCTCCACGTGCCGGAGCTTGGTCTCGCGGTAGCTGAGCTCGCGCGCCGTGGCCTTCTGCTGCGCCGCTTCGGCCTCGCGCCGCGCCTCGAGCTCCCGCTCGCGCACCTGCAGCTCGGCCTCCATCACCCTCAGCCGCTCTTCCGACACGTGCAGCTGCGACTGAACGTTGGCGCGAAACGCCTCGAAGTCGAGCCGCTCTTCGAGAAAGCGGGCGCGCTCTTGCTGAAAGAGATGGGTCTGCTCGTCGAGCTGCAGCCGCTCGACGCCCAGCAAGCGCCGCAGCTCGTCGGCCTCTTCGCGCGCCCGGCGCGCCTGCTCGCGGCTGTCTCTCTCGGCCGCCAGCGCCTCGTCGCGCCGCGCCGCCTGCTCGCGCGCGGTGCGCTCGTTCTCTTTGTGCTGCGCCTCGAGCGCGGCCTCGGCGGCGCGGAGCCGCTGCTCGAGCTCGTCGGCGCGCGCGGTCGACGCCTCGACGCGGCGCTTGAGCTCGTCGCCCTCGCTGCGAGCGCGCGCGGCCGCTTCGACCCCCGCTGCCTCGACCCGGCCCAGCTCGGCGGCCCTGGCGGTCAGGTCGCGCTCGAGCTGCCCGCGCCGCTCGCGCTCCGAGAGCAGCTCGGCCTCGAGCCGCTCTGCGCTGCGCTCGAGCTTCTCGATCGACCCGGCGGCCTCGGTCAGCCGCGCGCGAGCCGCCTCGACCCCGGCCAGGGCTTCGCCGAGCTTCGCGCGGGTCTCCTGCTCGCTGCGCTGCGCGGCCTCGAGGTTCGCCCGCGACGCGGCCCGCAGCTCTTCGAGCTTCTTGCCCAGCGCGGCGCGCTCGACTTCTTCGGTGGCGACCTTCTCGCGCTCGCGGCCCAGCGCGGCTTCCTGCTCCTGCCGCTCGCGGCCGAAGCGCCACTCGGTCTCTTGCAGCTGGGTGGAGAGCTCGGCGACGCGCCGCTCGGCCGTCTCGGCGCGGGCTCGCGCTTCGTCGCCCGCGCTCTTGTGGGCCGCCGCCTCTTGCCGCACCGAGACGCTCTCGCCCGCGGCGGCCTCGGCGGCGGCGCGGGCCTGGCGCTCGGCCGTCTCGAGGGCCGCCACCCGCATCTGGTGCGAGCCCTCGAGCGTGCGCAGCTTCTGTGCCCAGGCGTCGTCGGCTGCGCGGCGCGCATCGGTGCCCGCCGCCTCGAGCCGTACCTGGTGCTCGGCTTCGACCCGCTGCAGCTTGAGCGCCCAGGCCTCTTGCACCGCCTGGGTGGAAGCAGCTCCGGTGCGCGCCTCGTTGAGCCGCGCCTCGACCTGACGCTTGAGCTCGTCGAGCTGCAGCGCCTCGTCACGCACTGCGGCCGCGCGGCGGTCGAGCTCTTCACGCTCTTTGAGCGCGCGCGCCTTCTCGGCGTCGAGGGCGGTGCGCATCTCGGCGAGCTGCCCCTGTGCCGTCGCCGCCGACTTGCGCGCCTCGGCCTCGGCCGCCGCGAGCTGCTTGAGCCGGGTCTCGGCCGCCGCGCGCTGCGCTTCGAGCGCCTGGTTCTCGTCGGCCAGCCGGCCCTGATGCTTGACCAGCCGGTCTTCGAGCTTGTGCAGGTTCGCCTTCTCGAGCGCCAGGGTGGCCCGGGCGTCTTCCAGCTCGGTCTGCGCGCGCCGCGCCGTCTTCTTGGCCTCGGCTTCCGCGGCGGTGGCGTCTTTGGCCTGCGCCTCGAGCGTGCCCCGCAGCTTGTCGAGCTCGGCGCGCTCTTCGACCGCGCGGGCCAGCTGGCGCTCGAGCTTCTGCTCCAGCCTGGCGCGGTTGCCGCGCTCTTCCTCGAGCGCGGCGCGGCTCGCTTCGAGCTCTGCCACCGCCTTGCGCACCGCCTTGCGCGACTCGGCCTCGGCGCCGCCCACCTCTTTGAGCCGCGCGTCGAGGTCTTGCCGCAGGGTGTCGCGCTGCGCGCGCTCTTCGGCGATGCGCGCCTTCAGCTCTTCCAGGCGCGCCTCGAGCTTCTCGCGCTCGCGGCCGTCTTCGGTGCGCGCCGTGCGCAGCGCGTCGAGCTCGGCGCCCGCCTTCTTCGCGGCCCGCCGGCCCTCGGCATCGGCGGCCTGCAGCTCTTTGAGCCGCGCCTCGAACGCCTCGATGACCGCGGCATGCTCTTTCTTCTCGTCCGCGTGCGCGTGCTTCTGGCTCTCGAGTCGCGCCTGCAGCCGCTCGAGCTGGGTGGCGTCGGCGGCCCGCAGCCCGCGCAGCTCGTCGGCCTCGGAGACCGCGCGCCGCGCCGCCTTCTTCGCCTCGGCCTCGGCGTTCTGCGCCTCGGTGAGCTGCACCTTGAGCTCGCGCTCGGCCTGCTGAAGGCGCTTGCCGGCGGCGGCCGTCGCAGCGGCCTCGGCCTCGGCGTGAATCTTCTCTTTGAGCCGCTGCAGCTTCTCTTCCTGCGCCTTGCGCGCGGCCTCGGCGGCGGCCTCTTCGGCTTCGCGGCGCTTGCGTTCGTGCTCGCGGCGCACCCGGGTCAGCTCTGCCGCTGCGGCCTCGAGCACCTCGCTCTTGCCCAGGGCCTGGCCCTCTTCGAGCAGCGCGGCGAGCTCTTCGACCAGCGACTCTTCGACCCCTTCTTCGCGGGCGCGCGGCAGCAGCAGCTCGGCGAACGCCTCGCACGCCTGCAGCGACTGCGGGTTCGCGTGCCACGCCTTGCGCTGCAGCTCGAGCGCGTCGGCGGCGCGGCCGGCCTCGTGGTACCAGGCCGCCAAGAGGCTGACCTTCTCGACCGAGCGCAGCGAGCGCGCCACGTCTTCTTCGAGCTTCTGCACGTACTGCTGTTCGATCAGCTTGCGCAGCGTCTTGAGGTTGCTCTCCTGGCCGGCGTCGAACTCGACCAGCAGGTCGTCGTCGACGCCGTCGAAGGCGGTGTCGAGCACGGTGCCTTTGAGCGCGAGGGTCTTCTCTTTCGACGCCGAGAGCTTGAAGTCGACCGACGCGCCCTCGGTGAAGTTGCGCGCGCCTCGCACCACCATGTCGAGCGGCCCCAGCCGGCTGGTGTACGAGAAGGTGGTGCGACCTTCGACCGCGTAGTCGACGCGCAGCATCGCGGGAAAGCGAACGCGCGCCGGGTGCTGCGCCTTCTTCGGCCTGGGGGGCGGCTTGGCCAAACCACGCCGATGTTAGCCCACGCGAGGCAGGCCTTTCACGGAAGCAGCCGCTGCTACAGCTGTGTGCGCAGCGGTCTCGAGCTGGCTAGTCGACCTCGACCAGCAGCGGCCCCGGCTTGCCGTCGGGCTTGAGCACCTTCACCTCGGTGTACAGACCGAAGAACCGGCCAGTGAGCTGGAAGCCCTTGGCGTCTTCGTCGGCCGAGTCGAGCCCCGAGTTGTTCAGCGGCGAAGGCCCGGTGCCCACGTACGCGGGGATCTCGGCGAGCAGCTGCGCCTTCACCTTCGGCCAGTCGGCCTTGGGGTAGTTGTCGAGCACCTCGCGGCGGAACGAGGCGCCGACCGGGTGGTTGGTGAACAGCACGTCGTTCACGTAGTCGGCCAGCATCTGCGCGGCGAACGGGCGCGCGGCGTCGAGGGTGGTGACCGAAGGCGTCTCGGGGCCGTAGAGCGCTTTGGCGCGCTCGACCAGCACCGCCACCGTCTTGGCGTCGGGAGCGCGGTAGTTGAGCTCGCGGTGGCTGTCGACGTAGCCGGCCAGGGTCTCGGCGAGCGCGGCGGGGTTGCGGTGCGCGAGCTCGCGGGCGCTGTTCACGCCGGCGTTCTCCATCAGATCGGCGGTGGCGGGGCCCACGCCCTTCACCTGAACCAGGTTCGCGCGGTTCACCGCTTCGCGAATGCGCGCGTGCGAGATGCCGGTCTTGGCGGCGAGCTCTCTCTCTTTGCGCGTGTTGGGAGCGGCCTGCATCAACGCCGAGGTGGACTTGAGGCCGAGCTTTTCGAGCTTGCCGACTTCGGCGGCGGTGAGGCCGCGGAGCGCAGAGAGACGCACGGAGGACATGAAGCCCCTTATGCCGCACCCGCCGGCGCGGTGCCTTCAAAGTCGCGCCGCGCAGGCCGCCGAGGTGTCGCGAATTCGAGTCGGTCAACTGCTCGACCTCGATGCGATCTTCATCGACAATGCCGCGCAAGAATGTCGAACACGCAGCCAGTGCCCCCGGTGGTGGACCCGCTGATCGGGCAGCGGCTGGGCGACTTCGTGGTCGAAGAGCCGGTGGCGGCAGGCGGCATGGGCGTCGTGTACCGCGCCAAGCACCCGCTGATCGGCCGCCGCGCGGCGGTGAAGGTGCTCAAGCCCGAGTACGCCGCCGACCGCGAGCAGAGCGACCGCTTCTTGAAAGAGGCGCAGGCGCTCAGCGCCATCAAGCACCGCGGCATCATCGAGATCATCGGCTTCGGCAACACGCCCGACGGCCGGCAGTACATGACCACCGAGTTCCTCGACGGAGAGTCGCTCGAGTCGGTGATTCACCGCGAGGCGCCGATGCCTGCGCTGCGGGTGCTGGCGCTGGTCGACGAGGTGCTGCAGGCGCTCTCTGCGGCGCACAAGAGCCAGGTGGTGCACCGCGACCTCAAGCCGTCGAACGTGTTTCTGTCGGCCCAGTCGACCGGCGAGCGGGTGGTGAAGCTCCTCGACTTCGGCCTGGCGAAGCAGAACCCGGTGACGCTGGCCGAGATCTCCGAAGGCCCCTTGGCCAACGCCGCGCTGGCCAAGGCGTCGCTGGTGGCGGGCACGCCCGAGTACATCGCTCCCGAGCAGGCGCGCGGGCTCGCGCCGACCCCGCGCACCGACCTCTACTGCCTGGGCGTGATGATGTTCGAGATGCTCTCGGGCGCGCTGCCGTTCAAGGCCGACAGCGTGGTGGCGATGATGAAGAAGCACGTCTACGAGGCGCCGCCGGCGCTCTCGGGGCGGGTCTCGAACCTGCCCGACGGGCTCTACGACCTGGTCACCCAGCTGCTCGAGAAAGACCCCGAGAAGCGACCGGCCTCGGCCGACAGCGCGCGGCAGGTGGTCAATCGACTCACCCGCCAGCTGCAGGCCGACGCCACGGTGCAGCGACCCAACCCGCTGCCCCGGGTGGTGCCGGCGCCGTTTCGCACCCTCGACTCCGAGGCGCCCACGCCTCCGATCGAGGTGAAGGGCCTGGCCACCGAGCCGGTGCTGCGCACCCCCACCGTCGACAAGCTCGAGACAGACCTGCGGCGAGGTCAGGCGCGGCGCCCGATGTTCGTCGCCCTCGCGCTGGGGCTGCTCGCGCTGGTGGTCTGGTGGCTGTGGCCGCGCGGGCAGGTCGAGCCGGTGGCTCCGCCGAAGGTCGTCGAGGGGGTGCCCGAGGTGAAGGCTCCCGAGCCGGCGCCAGCGGTTCTGCCGGCGCCGGTGCCGGCTGACGCAGTCGAGAAGGTCGAGGCCGACGACCCGCTGCCCAACCTGCCGGTCTCGAAAGAGCAGAGAGAGAAGCCGCGCCCCAAGGTGACGATCGCGACGGCCCGGCCGAACAACGACAGCGTCGAGATCTCGTCGAGCGACAACTGCGCCAGCCTCGGCGCGTGGCGGCAGCAAGAGGCCGACCGCCTCGACGAGATCAAGACCAAGGCGCGGGGCCAGCTGCTGAGGGGGGGCATGTCGAACGAAGAGATCGACCTCGAGCTGCGCACGCTCGGCTCGATTCGCGCTCGCATCGACACCACCGCGAACGGCAACCAGTGCCGCGAGACCACGCGCGCGCTGACCGCGTGGGCCGAGAAGCACGGCCTGTGACGCGCTGAGCGGGTGGGGCGAACGCCGCAATCAGAACGTGGCCTCGGCGGAATTCTGATGACGATCGACGCTGGCCACGTGGCGAACTGGAGCGCGCTCGGCCTGCGCGGCAACCCCTTCGAGAACGTGCTGCCAGGTGCGCAGCTCGACTGGGTCGACGTGCCCTCGCCGGTGCTCGCGGCCCTCTCGGCGCGGCCGTTTCGGGTCGAGCTCGTCGGCGAGAAGGGCGCGGGCAAGAGCACGACGCTGCGCTGGTTGTGCGCGCAGCACTCCGACCCGCGCGACGTGCACGCGCGGGTGGGGGAAGGTGCCCGAGCAGCCCGCGGCGGGGCTGTGCCTCGACGAGGCCAACGTGTTGCGGCCGGCCGGGCTCGCTCGGGTCTCCCGTGAGGTGGTGGGGCGGGGCGGTTCACTGCTGCTCGGCTCTCACCGATCGCACGCCGCCGAGCTCGAGGGGCTCGAGACCCTCGACTGGGTCGCGCGCCGGGTGGCGAGCGCAGCGCTGCCGCGGCAGACGCCGTTCGATTTCGGCGCTATCGCGCGACGGCTCGCGCCCGACCTGACGCGGGTGAACTACGCAGTGCAGCGGGTGCTGTACGAGCTGGCCGAGAACCTGGCGCGTGGCGGTTCGATGCCACACGCGCTCGGCGACGCCATCGAGCGGGCGCGCCGCGACGTCAGCGTGGCGGTGCTCCTCGCGCGGTCACCCTGAACGGCTCGAGCAGCTCGGGGTCGACCGCCCAGGGTACGTCGAGGCTGACGACGACCTCCCTCTCACCTTCACGTAGCGCCCGTCCCAGCTCACCGGGCCGCCGGGGGGAATGGTCGCCGGCGCCGTAGGCGTAGCCGAGGCAGCCACTGACTCCCAGCAGCGTGACCCCCAGCATCAACTGCCCGCGTCGGTTCGATTGGGTGTCCATCGCGAACGGCGATACGCAGGCCGGCACCCCACCAGAGTTCTCGAAGGGTGGTGATGACCTGCGGAGCGGGCGGCTGCACCGAGGCAACGGGTCATCGTGGTGGCGCTCGGCGAGTCGAAGCTGGGCGCCCGGGCCTCACCTGGCCCCGGTCCGCTGCAGACGGTGGTCCGCGGTCGCCGCTCACACGCGCGCGGTCTCCAGCCGAGTCTGCGCATGGGCCCGACGTTCCAATGGCAACCGTTGAGAGTCTGGAGTGGGGGAGGTGGGGGAGGCGTGCGGAATGTTGAAACTTGTTGGATTCCGGAATCCCGATTCCGCGCGCGTGATTTCGCGGGGCTGCAAGCACCAGGCGGAACGCCACGAGCACGATTTTCCGCACCCGCACACCCCACCCGGCCCCGCGGGGCGCGCGCTCCAAATCGAGGGTGCGCAGAAGCTACCGATCGTGCGGCTCGCGGAAGCCTATATTGTTGGGCGTGCGCGCGGCCCTCTTGCTGCTCCTGCTGCTGGGTTCCACTCTCGCCGTGGGCGCGGCGCCATCGTTCGAGCAAGCGCTGCGAATGGGCACCCACGTCGATCGCGTGGTCGCCTGCCCGGACAAGGGTGTGCAGCTGCTCGAGCTGAGCCACAGTGACGCGCCCTCGGCGCCGAAGGCCGTCGCCATCGCGACCCAAGATGGCGGCACGTGGTCGATCGAAGAGAAGGTCCACTTCCGCGACGGAGAAGAAGACAACCGGTGGGCAGGCTGCCGAGTCGTGGCGGGCCGCCTCATCTCGTGGCTCGAGTTCTGGAGCGTGTCGCCCGACACCACCCGAGGCGGCGAACAGCGGCAGATTCGCGGGTTGTCCATCTTCATTCACGAGGGTGCGACCGCGCGGCAGGCGTTCTCGCTCTCGGGGACACCCAAGGGTCGCGTCGAGGTGAGCGACAACGGGGGCAAGGGGCTGCGCGTCGTCATCGGCGGGAAGAAGGTCGCCGAGCCGAGCTGGGACGAGCTGATCCGCCCTTGACCGCCGCGCGAGCCGTCGTCGAGCGTCATGCACGCGCGGCTCGATTCGGACGCGCATCTGACACCACCGCGAACGACGACCCGTGCCGCGTGGGCGCGCGGCTCCGACGGGTCGAAACGCGCGGCGGGTGACGCTTTGAACAAGTGGGCCGACCCCGATCGCCGGAGTAGAAGGCCGAGCCATGCCTCGTGCCTGGCTGTGCGCAGGGCTGGTCTCGGGAGTGGGGGGGGGCGGCGTTCGCAGGTGAGCGCGTTCGCGTCGCGGTGCTGCCCATCGTCGCCCCCGGAGTCGACGACGGCCGGCTGGTGAACGAGCTGAACCGCGAGGTGATGAACGTGCTCGCCGAGACCGACCACGTGACGATGGTGGCGCGCGAAGACGTCGACCGCCGGCTGATCGAAGAGGGCGGCCGGTGCCCGCCGCGGGGCAAAGAGCGCACCGATTGTCTCGAGCGCGTCGCGCTGGCGACCCGGGCGGTCTACGTGGTGGCGGTGACGGTGAAGCGCCTGGGCAAGGAATACGAGCTGAGCGGCTCAATCGCGGACGCCGACCGGGTGCTGCTCGAGCAGCCCGAGCCGCTGTCGGTCACCGACAATGGGAGTGTGAAGCTCGAGGTGGCGCTCAAGCACCAGCTGAGGGCGCTGCTGCTGGAGCGGATGAAGGTCGGCGCGCTGCCGACGGACCCGCGGATGCTGAATCAGGCGGTGGTGGTGGCGCCTGCGCCGGTGCCGGCGGCGGGAGAGCCTCCGCCGCAGCCGCCGCTCGAGCCGGCCTCGCGCCCGGTGAACACGATGCGGGTGGGGGCGTTTCTGGTGGGAGGCATCGCGGTGATCGCGGGAGTGAGCGGCATCGTGCTGGCGATGATCGCCAGGCAGCAGGTGAGCGGGCTGTCGGTGATGGACGGAATTCTGCAGAACCCGGGCGACGCGGCGAAGGTGAGCGCGTCGCGGACGAACGCGACGATCGGAGCAGCGATGGGGGCAGTGGCAGGCGCGGCGCTGGTGGCGGCGGTGGTGATGTTCATCGCGGCTCCGTCGGAAGAGCCGCGCGCGAGCGTGGCGCCGGTGGCCTTCGTTGGCGGGGCGGGCCTGGCGTTCACCGGGAGGTGGCCGTGAAGCGGGTTCTCTGTTTCGCGATGGCGGCGGCGCTGGCGGGCTGCAAGTGCGACGACGTGACGAGCTGCTCGGTCGATGGTGACTGCGGCACCGGCAACGTGTGCACCGATGGGTTCTGCGGCCGATTGCCGCCAACGGCAACGTCAGCGCCGCACCGACGCTCGACTGCAACCGGCGTCGCATGAACTCGAACTCCGGAGTCCTCTACATCGCGACCGAGTCGGGCTGGCTGGTGAGCTATCTCGTCGACAGCGCGGGTCTGCAGCCTGGGGCGCCGTGGCCGAAGTTCGCGCGCGACGCGCGCAACACCGGCAACTTCAACGGCCCGCCGATCGACTGCCCTTAGTCACCGCTTGCCGCGGTTGATCACCTCTGCCAGCGCATCGACATCGATGGGCTTGGTGAGGTGCAGATCGAACCCCGCGGCGCGGGCCTTGGCGACCGCCTCGGGGCCGCCGTAACCCGTCAACGCGACCAGAAACAGCCCGGCACCTCGCCCATCGGCCCGGGCCCGCCTCGCCACCTCGTACCCATCGAGCCCCGGCAGCCCCACGTCGACCAACGCCACGTCCGGCCGCAGCTCCAACAGTCGACTCAGCCCCAGATCTCCGCGCGTCGCCACCGCGACCCGATGCCCAAGATCCTCCAGCAGGTCCTTCAGCGGCGCGAGCACGTCTTCCGAGTCCTCGATCACCAGCACGCTGCGGCTCACCGTCGCCGAGGCCGGCCCCTTCGGCGCCCCCGCGCCCTCCACCACCTGCTCGGCCTCCAGCGGCAACCTCACCTTCAGCTCGGTGCCGTGCCCCGGCCCGTCGCTCAGCGCCACCACCGTGCCGCCGTGCATCTCTACCAGCCGCTTCACCAGCGTCAGGCCGAGCCCCAACCCGCCCGCCCCGCGATCGAGCGTCGGAGACACCTGCACGAACAACTCGAACACCTGCTCCAACATCGCCTTCGGTAGCCCTCGACCGGTGTCCTTCACCGACAGCACCGCCCACGAGCCCCCGTCGCGCTCCAGCGAGAGCCGCACGCTGATCGTCCCGCCCGGCTCGGTGTACTTCGACGCGTTGGTCAACAGGTTCACCACCACCTGCTCCAGCCGCGTCGAGTCGGCATGGGCGCGAAATGGCCCGCGCTCGATCTCCACGCTCACCGCGTGCTTGCGCGCCTCGATCACCTGGCGCGTCGCCGCCAACGCCGCCTGCACCACGTTCGCCAGGTCGACTCCGCTCTCCCGCCGCAGCTCGATCTTCCCCTTCGTGATGCGCGCCACGTCGAGCAGGTCGTCGACCAGCCGCACCAGGTTGCTCATCTGCCGCTGCGCCGTCTCGCGGTGCCGTGCGGCCTTCGCCGCGTCGGTGCCCACCCGCTCGAGCAGCGACAGCGCCATGCTGATCGCCGCCATCGGGTTTCGCAGCTCGTGCGCCAGCATCGCCAGGAACTCGTCTTTGCGCTGGTCTGCCAGCTTCAGCTCGTCGACCAGCCCTTCGACCTTGCGCCGCGACGTCACCAGCTCGGTGACGTCGAACGCGAACATCACCACGCCTTCGATCGACCCGTCGAAGCTGCGCACTGCCTCGTAGCGCACGTTGAAGATCCCGTCCTCCAGCGAGCCGTCGCGCCCACGCCGCTTCGCTACCACCTCGTCACCGGCGAACGACTGCCCGGTGCTGAACACCCGGTCGAGCTTCTCCGCGAACTGCTCCCGGCCCTGCTCGAGAGCGACCTCCCGAAACCGCTTTCCGATGAAGTCGACTTCCGCTCTCAACGCGCGGAAGGGCGGGTTCACCAGCTCGAAGACGTGCTCCTTGCCCCGCACCACCGCGATCGCCGCCGGAGCGCTCTGAAACACGTCGTACAGCTGCGTACGGTACGCCGCCACCGACGATCGCACCTTCGCCAGCGCCAGCTGCGACTGCACCCGCGCCACCAGCTCGCGCGCCGAGAACGGCTTCACCAAATAGTCGTCGGCGCCTGCCTCGAGCCCCGCGATGCGCGCCTCTTCTCCCGCCCGCGCCGACAGCAGCACCACCGGCAACGCCCGCGTGCTCGCCGCGCCCTTCACCCGCGCCAACAGCTGCAGGCCGTCGAGCCCCGGCATCATCACGTCGGCCAGCACCAGGTCGGGCGCCCGGCCCTCGATGCGCTCGAGCGCCGTCGCGCCGTCGGCCACCGCCTCGACCTCCCAACCCTGCGCGCGCAACAGCCGCTGCACGTAGTCGCGCATGTCGGCGTTGTCGTCGGCCAGCACGATGCGCGCCGAGCTCTGGCCCACTGCCACCGGCCGCTCGTCGCCCCGCGACTCGGGCGCCGCATCGCCCGACAGCCACCGGCTCGCTTCCTCGACGTAGTTCGCCGCCGCCAGCCGCGTGGGAGCGAACGAGCGCGCCGCCGAGATTCGCTCGTGCGCCAGGTGCCCCGAGCCCACCGGCAGGCTCACCGTGAAGGCGGTGCCCTCGCCCTCGGTGCTCTCGGCGCGAATCGAGCCGCCGTGCAGCCCCACCAGCTCCTGCACCAGCGCGAGGCCGATGCCCGAGCCCTCGTGGGTACGCGCACGCGCCCCCGCTACGCGGTGAAAGCGCTCGAACAGGTGCGGCAGCGACGCAGCCGGTATTCCCACTCCGGTGTCGCGCACCGTCAGCTCTACCCGGTCGCCCACCGGCCGCAGCTTCACCGTGATGCCGCCAGCAAAGGTGAACTTGAACGCGTTCGAGAGAAGGTTCAGCACGATCTTCTCCCACATCTCACGGTCGACGAACGTCGCGGCGCCGGGCGCCTCGCACTCGACCTTCAACGACAACCCCGCGCGCTCGACCGTCGAGCGAAAGGTGCTGGCGAGGTCTCGCGTCAGCTCGGCCAGATCGACCGGCTCGTACGACGCCTGCATTCGACCCGCCTCGATGCGCGAGAAGTCGAGCAGGTTGTTCACCAGCTTCTGCAGTCGCAGCGCGTTGCGGTGCAGCAGCTCGAGCTGCTGCTGCTGCGCCGGGCTCAACACCCCTGGTGCGCCGCTCAGCAGATCTTCCACCGGGCCCAGCATCAGCGTCAGCGGAGTGCGGAACTCGTGGCTCACGTTCGAGAAGAACGCCGTCTTGGCCCGGTCGAGCTCGGCCAGCTTCTCGGCGCGCTGTTGCGCCTGGCGCAGCAGCCGCTTGCCCTCGATCGCCGCCAGCAGCTGGCCCGCCGCGACCTCGAGAAACCCGCGGTAGCGCTCGTCGAAGCGCAGCGCCGAGCTCAGCCCGAACACCACCGCGCCCCGCGCCGGCTCGCTCACCGAGCGCTGCAGCGGCAGCACCAGCGCCGAGCGGCAGGCTTCCGGCCACGGCCCCAGCTTCCGCCCGCCCAGCGCCGCCGACACGTCGTCGAGCAGCGCGGCGCTGTTGCCCGCGGCCGCCCGCTCGGCCGCCGCGGTCAGCACGGGAGACACCGCCTCGCCCAGGTCTCCCGAGCGCGCCACCAGCTCGAGCGCCCCCGTCGTCTCGTCGCGCAGGTACACCAGCGCGAACGGCAGATCTTTCGGGTTCGCCTGCAGCGCCACCACCGCATCGCTCGTCGGGTCGACCGAGTCGGCCCGCAGCGCCAGCGCGCGCAGTCTCGGCCCGGCGCTCGGCCAGCACCGTCTCGGTCACCTCGTTGACCGGCTGCAGAATTCCGCAGATCTTCCCCGCGTCGTCGCGCAGCGGGCTGAAGGTGAAGGTGAAGTACGCCTCTTCGTAGAAGCCGTGCCGCGTCACCGGGAACAGCGTCTTCTCGAGCTTGATGCCCTCGCCCGCCAGGGTGCGCTGCATCAGCGGCATGATCAGCGGGTAGGTGTCGGGCCAGCAGTCGCGGTACGGCGCCCCGAAGTACTTTGGGTGCCGCGGCCCCATGATGAACGAGTAGCCGTCGTTGTAGAGCTGAATGAGCTCTTCGCCCCAGAAGATGATCATCGGCGAAGGCACCTCGAGCATCACGTTGACCGCGCTCACCAGCGAGCGGGGCCAGCCCGACACCGGCCCCAGCGCGGTGCGGCTCCAGTCGACGGTGCCCATCAGGGCGGTTGCCTCTCCGTGACCGGGGAACTGCCCTTCGTGATGGGGCAACGGGGCCGACACCAGGGCCTTGCTTAACGCGTTGCCGGGTGTTTGGCAGCCAGCGTGCTCAGGGGCCGCCGACCGGGACCTGCGCGAGCAGCACCCGGTTGTTGTTGTCGTGGCGAACCGCGTCGGTGTTCTTCACCTTGAGGCGCGCGTCGCTCTTGGGGTCCCAGAAGCCGATCAGCAGGTTCAGGCCGCGCACCGGCATCTGCGGCGGCACGTAGATGGTGAACTCGTCTTTCACCGTCTCGCCCTTCTTCCACTTGGTGGTGGGGTAGGTGCCCTGCACCGGCGCGTGGTCGGCGTTCAGGCGATCGACGCGGCCGTCGACGTCTTCGACGTGCACGAAGATCATGTAGTCGTCTTTGATCTCGTCGAGCACCTTGAAGAACACCGCCACCCGGAGCGACTCACCCGGGGCGACCCGGCCCGGCGCCAGCGTCGCGCCCACCAGCTCGACCTTGTCTTCGAAGTTGGCGCCGTTGCGCACTTCGATCGGCTGCGCCGGCGCGGCCACCTTCTGCCGCTCGGGCGATTTCTCGCTCGACGGTGCAGGCACGATGCACGCCCCGCACAGCATCAGCACCACCACCAGACCCGCTCGCGTCATGGCCGGCCCTTATACACAACGTTTCACAACCTGCAGCTGCCTGGAGTAAGGGCGCGGCCGAGCACTGATGCCCCAACTGATTCCCGGCTTCGACAACACCCTGGTCTTCGCTGCGGGCGGGGCGCTCGCGCTGCTGCTGGTCATCGTGCTGGCGCTCTTGCTGCGCAAGAAGCCCGCGCCGCCTTTGTCGCAGGCCGAGGCCCCCAAGCAGGTCACCGCCGAGACTGCCACCGTCAAGGTCACGCTTCCTCCCTCCGAGCTCGAGGCCCAGAAGCGCGCCGAAGAAGAACGTGCGCGCGCCCAGGCCGAAGAAGCGCGGCGGCAGCGAAACATACTGGCCGGCGAAGGCACCTCGGCCGACAAGCTCGCCGAGCTCAAAGAGACCGAAGAGGCCGCCAAGAAGGTCGCCTACGAGGCCCGCAAGGCCGCCGAGGCCGAGGCCAGAGAGCGCAAGAAGCGCGAAGAAGCCGAAGCCGTTCGGCTGCGCGAGCAGGCCGCGAAAGAGGCCGCCGAGGCCGAGGTCGCGCGCCAGAAGGCCGAAGCCGAGGCCGAGGCGGTGCGGGTCGCCGCGCAGGCCGGGCAGACGCTGGCCCAGGGCCTGGCCAAGACCCGCTCCGAAGGCTTCATGTCGAGGCTCAACGGCCTGTTCGGCGGAGCGCCGCGCGCCATCGACGAGAAGGTGCTCGGCGAGCTCGAAGAGGTGCTGTTCACCGCCGACATCGGGGTGCGCACCGCCGCGTCGCTGGTCGAGACTGCGCGCGAGAAGGCGAAGAAGAACGAGCTCACCAGCGCCGACGGGCTCAAGGGCGTGATTCGCAAAGAGGTGGCGCGCATCGTCGACCTCAAGGCCAACCACCGGCTCTCGGGCGGCGGCCCCCCGCACGTGATCATGGTGGTGGGCGTGAACGGCGCCGGCAAGACCACCACCATCGGCAAGCTCGCCGCCAAGGCCACCGCCAGCGGCAAGAAGGTGGTGCTCGCCGCCGGAGACACCTTCCGCGCCGCGGCCGCCGAGCAGCTCGACGTGTGGGCCGAGCGCGCGCACGCGCAGCTGGTGAAGGGCAAAGACGAGGCCGACCCCGCGTCAGTGGTGTTCGATGCGGTCAAGAAGGGCATCGAGGTTCACGCCGACCTGGTGATCGCCGACACCGCCGGCCGGCTGCACACCAAGGCCAACCTGATGGAGGAGCTCAAGAAGGTGCGCCGGGTGATCGAGAAGGCGCTGCCCGGAGCTCCGCACGAGGTGCTGCTGGTGCTCGACTCGACCAACGGCCAGAACGCCATCGCCCAGGCGCGGCAGTTTCACGACACGGTGGGCATCACCAGCATCGCGCTCACCAAGCTCGACGGCACCGCCAAGGGCGGGGTCATCATCGGCATCTGCGACGAGCTGAAGGTGCCCGTGGCGTGGGCGGGCGTGGGCGAGAAGGTCGAAGACCTGCGCCCCTTCGAGCCCACCGAGTTCGTCGAAGCGCTGTTCGACTGAAGGCGCGGCGGCCTTCAGTTTCCTTCCAGCTGCTTCATCAGCTCTTCCAGCGCCTTGAGCTGGGCGGGGTCGATGTTCAGGCCCGCGCCACCGCCGCCGAGGTCGGCGCCGTGCATCAGGCCGGCGAGGTCACCCTTGCCGAGATCTTCGTCGCCCTTCGAGTCGACCCACCAGCGCTTGCGCAGCTTCTCGAGCGACTTCGCGCTGCCGCCCGAGGCCTTGCCCAGCGCCTTGAGCGAGGTGTCGGGCGCCACCCAGCGCCAGCGGTTCTCGTCGGCGTAGGCGCGCAGCCCCTTGAAGAACGACGCGTCTCCGAGCTGCTTGCGCGCCGCCTCGAACAGCAGCGGCGCCTTGCCGTAGATGAGCGCCGCGTACTCGCCGGTGGTCTCGAACTCCGAGGTGGCGCGCTCGCACGGGCCGTCGCGGCCGCCGCTCATGCGGTAGAACTGGTAGGCGAGCTTGAGCTGCGCGTCGCGCATCGAATTCGCCGACGCCTTGCCGTGCTTCCACTCGAGGTAGAGCAGGGCGGCGTACTGGGTGAGCGGCTCGTCGGCCACCGGGTCGCCGATCGGGTCATTGCCGATCATCATCGCAAACCACTGGTGCGCCACCTCGTGGGCCACGGTGAACTCGAGCGTCTGCTCCATCATCTGGTCGAGCCCCTTGAGCATCTCGTGCAGCTCGGTCAGGCCCCCCAGGCCGCCCATGCCCAGGGCGCTCAACGGGTCCATCGCGCCGCGGTAGAGGCCCGTAGACACCGAGACCAGCCCGGGGAACTCCATGCCGCCCGCGCCGCCGGTGAGCCGCGCCTCGATCACCCGAAAGGTGTTCCACGGGTAGGGCCCGAAGCGCTTCTGGTACTCGGCGAGCGCCGACACGGCGTAGTCGAGCACCCGCTTGCCGGCGGCCGCGTCGGCGCCCAGGTAGTGGCTCTCGACCGTCACCCCGTCGAGCACCTTGCTGCTCTTCTGGTACCCGCGGGTCACGAAGAGGGGAAAGTCGCGCGCCCCCGAGACGCCGAACGAGAAGCGCACCCGGCCGTCGGGCCTGGGCACCTCGCCCAGCGCGTTGCCGGCCGCGAGCACCGCGTGCGTCGACGGCACCTCGACGCTCACCAGGTAGTGGCCCGGCTCGAACGCGGCGAGGTCTCCCATGCCCGAGGGGCCGGCGAAGTACGTGCCGTCGCTCTTCTGCGGCACCACCCCCGGCACCAGCCCGTTGAGCGACATCACCTCGTCGGCAGAGAGAAACGCGCCGTACTCGGCCTTGTTCGCGGCCATCGAGCTGGGGTCGGCCCCGAGCTGGTCGCTCTGGTACGGAGCCACCGGCACCTTGGCGCTGACCTTCAGCTCGATCGTGGCGCCGGTGCCGGGCTGCGCCACCGGGTCGAGCTTCACGCGGTAGAGCGTCGGCTCGGGCTGCTCGATCAGCACCGGCGTCTTGTTGACCGTGGCGTGCTGCAGCTTCACCGAGCCCGCGCGATCGGCGTTGGCCGTCACCCGCAGGTAGACGTACTCGAGCGGGCGCTCTCGCGAAGCAGGTGATCACCACCGTGCCGGTGACCTTGCGCGACTCGGGGTCGACGTCGAACGCGGCCCGGTAGAACGGCTGCTCGTCGAGCGGGCCGACCGCTTTCTCCAGCCGCTCGCTCTCGCCGGGCCGCAGCGAGGTCAGCGCCAGCTGGTGCTCGGGCGTGAGCTGGGCCGAAGCGAGGGCGGGGAAGAGCAGAGAGAACAACAGCACCCGCGGCATGCGGCCTCGAGCTTAGTACGTCCACTGCCGCGGCGGGTCGCAGCTGTGACGGGCCAAGGGCCCTGCCCGTATGGAACCGGAGAAGCTCGGCTCAGGCCTTGGTCGCGACCACGTCGACCAGGGTGTCGAGGGTCTCGTGGCGCCGATCCATGAAGTCGAGCAGGTGGCGCGACTCGAGCTTCAGCTCGCGGTGCTCGAGCGCCTGGCGCACGGTGATGCGCAGGTCGACGTCGTCCCACGGCTTGGTGAGGAAGCGGAAGATCGCCCCCCGCTCGAGCGCGGCCAGCGCGACCTCGTGGTCCGACAGGCCGGTGAGCATCACCCGCACCGTGTCGGGCCACAGCTTGTGCATCTGGGCGAAGAGGTCGATGCCGGTGACCCCGGGCATCATGCAGTCGCTCACCACCAGATCGACCGGGTCGACGGTCATCAGCTCGAGCGCGTCGACCGCGTTGGTGGCGGTGAAGATCTGGTAGCCGTCGAACTGCAGCGTGCGGCGCAGGGCCTTGAGGACGTTGGCCTCGTCATCGACCAGGAGAATGCGTTTGGGCGCGGTCATATTGATTACCTCAGAAGAAAGCGGGCGCTGCCTGCGGGGTTGGGAGCGTCGTCGACGAACACCTTCACCGTCCACGTGCCGGTCATCGAGAACTGCTGAATCCACGTGCCGGAGATCGGCATCGACGCGACCACCCGCGCCTCGCACGCCGCCTCGCTGCGCTGCCACACGTTGCCGCCGGGCTCCATCACCTCGAAGGCGAGATGGCGGGTACAGCCGCGAGCCTCGGCGATGAAGAACAGGGTGTTGGTGCTCGAAACGTCGTACGCGCGGCGCGCCTTCGCCGACTGGCGCGAGGTGCTCACGCGCACCTTCGCCTTGCTCGCCGACAGGGCCGTCTCGGCCGTTTCGGCCGCTTCAGCCGCCGCGCCGTCGGCCTCGGCCTCCACCGGCCCGCCGCAACCGGTCAGCGTCACAGCCAGCAGCGAGCCGATGATTCGCATCTCGGGAATTCAGTGTTTTCAAGCGGCGGGCCTGCTTCAAGTGGTCGATCACACACTTCCCGCTCAGGGTGGAAATCGACAGGGTGGGTCAGCGCGCCCCGCGATTCGTTGACGGGTGTCGGTCTTTGCGGTTGCTTCCCCCTCATGGTGGGGACCTCTCGAACACTGGCGGCGGTGGTGGGTGTGCTCGCGCTCGGCGCGGTCGCCTGCAGCAACGGGCCCGGCAAGCGGTGCAACTTCGACCCCGACTGCGCCGCCGACGAGCACTGCGTCGACAGCACCTGCGTGCCGCAGCCCTGTGAGAACGGCGCCACCCGCAGCTGTGGCGGCGGCTGCGACAACGTCGAGACCTGCGCCCACCGCAGCTGGGGCATCTGCCAGCCGCACTGCGCCAGCGGCCAGGAGTGCTCGGGCAACGCCTGCCGCTGCACGGCCAGCTCGTGCCCGACGGGGTGCTGCAACGGCGACGTCTGCGAGAGCGGCACCACCGCGGCGCACTGCGGGGTCGCCGGCATGGCCTGCACCAGCTGCGCCGCCGGCGGCAGCTGCGACGGCGGGGCGTGCGAGAGCTGCAACCCCGCCACCTGCGCAGGCGGCTGCTGCAGCGGCTCGGCGTGCAGCGCCTCGGCGCTCGCACACTGCGGCAACGACGCCGGGGTGTGCACCGCGTGCGACCCCGCGCGCTCCGACTCGTGCAGCGGCGGAGCGTGCCGCTGCGGCAGCGCGGTGCAGTGCCCCAGCGGGCAGGCCTGCGACGCCGGAGTGTGCAGCTGTACCGCGGCCAGCTGCGCCTCTGGCTGCTGCCTCGCCAACACCTGCCAGACCAGCTTCCCCAGCTGCGGCTCGGGCGGAGCCGCATGCGCGGTGTGCGACCTCAAGACCTCCGACCGCTGCGGCGCGAACGGCGCCTGCTCGTGTGGAGGCTCGGCGGCCTGCGCCGCGGGGCAGCGCTGCGCGGGCGGGCAGTGCGTCTGCGACGCCACCAGCTGTGACGGCGGCTGCTGCGCAGGCGCCACCTGCACCGCCCGCTCGGTCACCGCGTGCGCGGCGGTGGGCACCTCGTGCCAGGCGTGCGACCCGTTCGTCGCCGACCGCTGCAGTGCGGCGGGCCAGTGCGCGTGCGGCGCCGGGGCCGCCTGCCCGGCCGGCAAGCAGTGCGTCGGCGGCACCTGTCAGTGCAACGCGGCGAGCTGCGATGCGGGCTGCTGCCAGGGTGGGGCGACCGGCGCGTGCACCGCCTCGTCGGTCGGCAGCTGCGGGCTCAACGGCGCGCAGTGCCAGAGCTGCGCCTTCACCGCCAACGCGTGCTCGACCTCGGGGCAGTGCACCTGCGGAGCCAACCCCGCCTGCAGCCCAGGCCAGCAGTGCGCGGGCGACGCCTGCCTGTGCAACGCGGCGAGCTGCCCCAGCGGCTGCTGCAGCGGCAACACCTGCGTTCCGAGCCCCGGCCAGCTGGCGTGTGGCGTGGGCGGTCGTGCGTGCGTGAGCTGCGGCTTCAACGCGGCGTGCGACCCCGGCAACGACACCTGCACCTGCAACCTCTCGGGTCCCACCGTCAGCTGCCCGGGCGGCTGCTGCGGCGGCTCGGTCTGCGCGAACAGCTTTCCGCGCTGCAGCGGCGCGTTCGGCTGCGGGGCCTGCGACCCGGGCACCTCAGACCGCTGCGCGAACGGCGACTGCGCGTGTGGTGGCGGCCCGGCCTGCGACCCCGATGGGGGCACGCCGGTCTGCACCGGCTGCATGATGGGGTCCTTCTGCCGAAAGGCCTGCTACCCCCTCAACTACCTGTGCACCCACTGCTGAGGGCTTGCAGCCGGGTCACGCCGCACCCGCCGGGTCGGCAACGACCGGTGGGCCCTTGTCGCAGAGCGCGGTGACGCGCTGGAGCAACATCGCCGAGCTCCAGGGCTTGCTGATCAGCTCGTCGACCTCTCCGGTGGAGAGCGCGTTGCGCAGCTCGTCGCTCTCGACCACCGCGCTCAAGACGGCGATCGCTCCTTTGTAGCCGCGTGCACGGAGCTGTCGGGCGAGGTGCAACCCATCGCCATCAGGCATGGAAAAGTCGGTCAGCACGGCGGTGACGCGGCCCTGGTAGAGCGAGAGCGCCGAGTTGGCGCAGTCTGCGGTGACCACGTCGAACGACTTCTGCAGCAGGCGCTGCATCGCTCGAAGGAGCGGCGCTTCGTCATCGACGATCATCACGGTTGAACGCATGGTGCTGCACGTTGCAACGCGGAGGCCGCGAGCCCGGGTCGGTCGGCACCCCCGGCGGGTCGGCGCAACCGCGCGCGAACACGTGCGGAACGGATCTTGATCAAGGGCCGCTCCACGATGGAGACGGGTGGTTTCGTGGGTCTGGTGGGTTTGCGCGTTTTCTGCAGCGCGTGCTACTAGCGCGCTTCTTTTTCATCTCACTTCAACTTGCCAAAAACCAGGATCGACATGGACGCACAGCCCATCCACCCGGACACGTTGTTGACCTCGCATGAAGTGGGGGTGCTTCTCCAGCTCAACGCGAGCACGGTGGTGAAGTGGGTGAACGACGGCATCCTTCCCGCGTACCGCACCGCCGGCGGTCATCGCCGCATTCGCTCGGCCGACCTGCTCACCTTCTTGAAAGAGCAGGGCATGTTCGTGCCCAAGCAGCTGCGCGGCGCCGGCCCTCGCAAGGTCTACATGATCGACGACGACAAGGGCCTGCTCACGTCGTTCTCTCGCGCGATGCGCACCTACAAAGATCGCATCGACCTGCAGACGTTCGACAGCGGCATCGAGGCCTTGTTGCGCATCGGCGCCGAGCGCCCCGACTCGCTGATCCTCGACGTCAACATGCCCAACCTCGACGGTACCGAGGTCTTGAAGCGCATCAAAGAGAACGAAGCCACCCGGGCGATCGAGGTGGTGGTCATCACCGGCAACACCGATGCCGATATCGAAAAGAAGATGCTCGCGCTCGGTGCGCGCGCAGTGCTGAAGAAACCTGTCGCCGCTGCCGATGTCGTGGAGCTGGTGACGACGGATCGAAATCCGTTTGCTGCAGCGGAGTAGTCGCAAATGAGTATCCAACCGCAGTTGGCTGTCGTCCCGCGTCAGTCTCCCGCGGTTGGAGTCAGAGTCGCCGACCAGATCGTGAGGGCGCTGCGAGATGCCGGCGTCACCACCATCTTCGGCGTACCCGGTGGCGCCATCTCGGCGCTCTACGACGCGCTGCTCGACGAGCCGCGCATCAAGGTGGTGAACAGCCGGCACGAGTCGTCGGCGGTGTTCGCTGCTGCCGCGCACGCCCGCCTCACCGGCACCGTGGGCGTGGTGTTGGCGACCTCTGGGCCGGGGGTCACCAACGCCATCACCGGCATCGCCTCGTGCTTCTGCGACGGGCTGCCGGTGGTGATGATCGGCGGCGAGGTGCCGCGCCGCACCTTCGGGCGCGGCGCGCTGCAAGAGGGCAGCCCCTACAACCTCAACATCGTGGCGATGGTGAAGCACGTCACCAAGTGGGCGACCGAGATTACCGGCCCCGACGCCGCGGTCTCCACGATTCGCAAGGCGATGGCCACCGCCAACAGCGGCCGCCGCGGCCCGGTGTTCGTCTCGTTGCCGCTCGACGTGCAGGGCGCCGCCACCACCGTGCCCCGCATGGCGGTGAACGTCGAGTCGAAGTTCGAGGTCGATCGCTCGACCCTCTATGCGGTGGTGAACCAGCTCAGCGCCGCGCAGCGCCCCATGCTGCTGGCTGGCTCGGGCTGCCGGTGGGATCGCGGCCCCGCTGCGCTGCGCGCGGTGGCCGAGCGCTTTCAGCTGCCGGTGGCCACCACGCCCAAGGCGAAGGGCGTGTTCCCCGAGACGCACCCGCTCTCGATGGGCATCTTCGGGCTGGGCGGTCACCCCTCGGCCACCGAGTACGTCGAGGGCGGCATCGACGTGTTGATCGCGGTCGGCACCTCGTTCGGAGACCTCGCCACCAACGGCTGGTCGGACAAGCTCAAGCCCAGCCGCTCGTTCATTCAGATCGACATCGACTCGTCGCAGATCGGCCGCAACTACCCGGTCGACCTGGGGCTCATCGGCTCGGCGGGCGCGCTGCTCACCGCCCTCGAGACCCTGGCGCCGCCGGTGATCTCGATTCGCCGCCGGCACCCGCCGCGCCGCACCCTCACCAACCCCGAAGAGGCGATCGGCGGCGAGAAGATCAAGCCACAGCGCGTGCTGTGGGAGCTGCAGCAGGTGATGCCCGGCTCGACCCTCTACCTGTCCGACGTGGGCGACCACACCGTCTTCGGCCTGCACTACCTCACCCTCGATCAGCCCGATGCGTTTCAGCTCTCGCTCGGCCTGGCGGCGATGGGGTCGAGCCTGGGCGCGGCGATCGGCTGCAAGCTCGCCGACCCCGAGCGGCCGGTGGTGACCATCTGCGGCGACGGCACGCTCGAGATGTCGGGGCTCGACATCGCCGACGCAGCCAAGCTGGGCCTCAACGTCATCTACCTGGTGATGAACGACGGCCGCTACGGCATGGTCGAGAACGGCCACCAGACCATCTTCGGCCGCACCCCCGACTTCAAGCTCACCACCGACGTGGGCGAGATGGCCAAGGGGCTGGGCGCGCGCGTCTTTCAGATCGACAAGCCGGGCGACCTGCTCGCGCTCGGCGCTGGGCCGCTGCTCCGCAATGAGGGGCCGGTGGTGCTCGACGTGCGCATCGACCCCAACGAGCGGCCTCCGCGCACGGCGCGCCTGGCCGGCCTGAAAGACGCTGCGGCCGGCTTCCCCGTCAATGCAGCGGTGACGCCGCCCTGAACGCCCGCTGACCCGTGGAAGGGTGCCCTCGACCGCCGGGCGCACCTCTCACGGTCTGCCCCGATTCCCGAAAGCCTCGAGAGGGGTGCGGCCTCGCGGTCGCCACCCCAAGCCGTTTCCAAGCAGCACCTGCCAAAAGGAGCAACCGATGAAGAGCGGAGAGCGAGTGGGAATTCTCGGAGTCGGCTCGTACGTGCCGGCTCCGGTTCGGAAGAACGATTGGTGGCCCGCCTCGTACCGGGCGCAGTTCGATGAGCGGCGTCAGAAAGATGTCACCAGCCCCGACGTGCTGCTCTCGCGCGCCAAATCTCCGGCGCAGCGCATTCAGTTCGAGCACATGCTCGAGACCTATAACGACCCGTTTCGCGGCACGGTCGAGCGGCGCGTGCTCGAGCCCGAGCACGCGCCTTCGTTCATGGAGATCGCCGCGGCCAAGAAGGCGCTGTTGCACGCCGGCATGGATCCCGCAGACCTCGACGCCATCATCGTGTACTCGCTCCCCGCCGATAACCCGCTGCCGTGCAACGGCGGCATCATTCAGGCGGCGCTCGGGGCGCACCGCGCCCAGACCCTGGGCGTAGATTCGGGCTGCGCGTCGTTCATCAGCGGGCTGATGGTGGGCGAGTCGCTGATTCGCATGGGCCAGGCGAAGCACGTGCTGGTGGTGTCGTCGGGCACCCAGGCCCGGCTGGCTGACCCGGACGACCCGGGCGGAGTGAACTTCGGCGACGGCGCCGGCGCGGTGGTGCTGGGCCCGGTGCCCGGCCAGTACGGCTTCGAGGCGCACGCCATTCGCAGCGTCAGCCAGTTCAACAAGGCCATCTGCGTGGGGCCCAAGCACGACCAGCCCTGGTACCAGGCGGGCGGGCCGATGTACCTCTTCTCCCGGCACCTCGACATCGGCAAAGAGGTGGTCTCGCAGTCGTGTGACATGGCGCTCGAGGCGGTCGAGACCGTGCTGCGCCGCGCCGGCATGGACAAGAAGCAGATTACCCACTGGTACTCACATCAGCCGGTGTCGTGGTTCAGCAAGGCCACCCGCACCGCCGCGGGGCTCGCCCACGCGAAGTCGGTCGACACTTTTCCGCGCTATGCGGGCATGGGTCCTGGCAACATCGGAGTAAATCTAGATTCTGCGGTTGAGCAGGGCGATCTTCAGCCTGGCGATCGCGTGATGCTCTACGCATGTGGTGCTGGTTTCCTCTGGGCTGCGACCGTCGTGACGTGGAGTCGCCCCGCCTAGACTTCAGTGAAGAAGGGGAGTGGTCGTGAACGAAGTCTCGTGCAAGGCATTCTGGTTGTGGTTCGAAGTAGCCAAGCAACGCGGCATCGATCCGGCGCGGTACGTCGAAGGGCTCCCGGTCTCTCTGCAGCACATCTCGAACTCGGGCAACCGGGTCGACTGGGACGTGTTCGTCTCGCTCATCGACCGGCTCGAGGCGCTGGTCGGTGGGCCCAAAGAGCTCGAGACGGTCAGCCAGGTCTTCGCCCAGGCGCCGAGCGTGAAGGGTGTGCGCTCGGCGCTCAGCATCGTCACCAGCCCCCGCGCGATGTACTGGGCGGTGCACCGCTGGTTCGGCCACGCGCTGTTCACCATCGTCGAGTCGACGTTCCACGACGTGGGGCCCAACGAGATCGAGATGCAGCTCAAGATCCCGCCCGGGTTTCGCCCCAGCGGGGCCTTCTTGCGCATGAACGCGGGCGTCTTTCGCGCCAACCCGCGCGCGCTCGACCTGCCCGACGCCAACGTCGAGTTCAACGGCGACGAGCGGCTGGGCACCTACCGCATTCGCCTGCCGCTCTCGATGACCCTGTACGCCCGCATCAAGCGCGCGTTCACCATCTTTCTCGGTGCCGGCGCGGCCTTTCAGGAGCTCGGCTCGCAGCAGGAAGAGATCAAGCAGAAGTACTTTCAGCTCAACGACGCCAACCTGGCGCTCGAAAAAGAGCGCAACACCATTCAGCTGCTGCTCGAGCTCTCGCAGGCCGCCACCGAGGTGCGCACCGTCGACGAGGTGGTGAAGTCGATCACCAGTGAGCTGTCAGAGCGCCTGGCCTTCGCCCGGGTCGACACCGTGGTCGACACCGAGCAAGACGGCGTGACGGTGCGCGCCGAGGCGTCGAAGGGGCAGGCCAGCGACGCGCTCGAGATGACCGAGCTGCCCATTCGCCACGGCGACCGCACCCTGGGGCGGGTTCGGGTGGGCATCTCGGGCCGCGCCATCAAGCCCGACGAGCTGCGGCTGGTCGAGCGCATGGTCGAGGTGGTCGGCAACGCCGTCGACAACGCCATCGCCTACACGGTGATCAAGTCGTACCGCCACGAGCTGGAAGATCGCGTGGTCGAGCGCACCGCGCAGCTGGGCAGCGCGCTCGACGAGCTCAAGCACCAGCAGGCCGCGCGGCAGCGCATCTTCCAGAACATCAGCCACGAGCTGCGCACTCCGCTCTCGCTGATCGCGCTCTCGGCCAGCGACGTGCTGTATCGCGAGGGCGAGGCGCTGAGCGAGAAGTCGCGCGAGCGGCTCGACCACATCGACGACAGCATTCAGCGGCTGTTGCACCTGTTCGACGGCATGCTGCTGCTCGCCGCCGGGCAAGAGGGCAAGCTGCGCATTCGCCCCAAGCAGGTCGACGCGGCGTCGATGCTGGCGCAGCTGGCCGCGGCCTGGCAGGTCGCCGCCGAGAAGCACTCGATTCACCTGCACTACCGCGGGCCCGAGCGGCTCTCGGTGCGGGTCGATCAGCAGGGCGTCGAGCGCATGGTCTCGAACCTGCTCAGCAACGCCATCAAGTTCACGCCGCAGGGCGGGTCGATCGAGGTGCGCCTCGAAGAGCAGGGCGACCGCTTCCGCATCGCGGTGCAGGACTCGGGCGTCGGCATGGATCAAGAATTTCTGGGTCGCGTGTTCGGCCGGTTCGAGCAGGGCCCCGCGCCGGTGCGCGTCGGCGAGCGCGGCAGCGGCATCGGTCTGGCGATCGTCAAGGAGATCGCCGAGGCCCACGGCGGCACCGCGACGGTCGAGAGCGAGCGCGGCCGTGGCAGCACCTTTGTCATCGCGCTGCCCAAAGAGCAGGACATGGCCCGCCTCGCCGCGCTGGGCGACGGCTCTTTCATTCCCGGCATCGGCCAGCCCCCAGGCGTTCGCGAGCGCGAGGTGGGCAAGACCACCGTCGAAGCGAAGCCCGAAGGCAAGGCCGCGACCCATACCGTGCTGGTGGCCGAAGACGACCCCAGCCTGCGGCAGTTCCTGGTCGAGCTGCTCTCGCGCGAGTACCGGGTGGTCGCCGCCGCCGACGGCCTGGGTGCGCTGCGCCTCGCGAAAGAGCACCACCCCGCGCTGCTGGTGAGCGACATCGGCATGCCGGGCATCGACGGCATCGAGCTCACCCGCCGCTTCAGGGCCGAGAGCGGCGACAAGCTCGCCCCGGTGATTCTGCTCACCGCGTACGCCATGGTCGAGACGCGCCTGCAGGGGCTCGAGGCCGGCGCCATCGACTACGTCACCAAGCCCTTTCACCCCGAAGAGCTGCTCTCACGCATCAAAGGCCAGCTGACGCTGCGCGACATGGCGATGCGGCTGCACGAGTCGCAGAAGCTCGCCGGGCTGGGCATTCTGTCGGCGGGTCTCGCACACGAGCTGCGCAACCCTGCCAACGGGGTGGTCAACGCCATCGGGCCGCTGAAGAAGATGTTGCCCAAAGAGGTGCTCGAGCCGGGCACGCCCACCGCGCTGCTGCTCGACGCGATGACCCACGGCGCCGACCAGATCGCGGTGCTCACCCGGCAGCTCTTGGGGTTCTCGCGGCAGGGCGAGCTCGACGTGCGAGAAGAGGCGCTCACCCGGGTGCTCGACTCGGCCGAGGCGCTGGTCGAGCCCACCATGCAGGGTCGCCGCATCCGGCGTGATCTTCAGTACACAGACAAGGTACGCTGCGCGCGCGGTCTCGTCGTCCAGGTCCTCGTCAACTTGCTCGAAAACGCAGCGCACGCTTCTCCACCCGGGAGCGAGATTGTCTTGTCGACCCACCTCGAGAACGGGTTCATCATGTTCGACGTTCGCGACGCCGGGCCGGGCGTGCCGAAAGACATGCGCGAGCGCATCTTCGACCCGTTCTTCACCACCAAAGACCCGGGCAAGGGCACCGGACTGGGGCTCACCATCTCGAAGATGATCGCCGAGCGACACGGTGGAAACCTGCGGCTGCTCGAGGGTGAGACCGGCGGTGCGTTTCGGCTCGAGCTGCCCGCCGCGCGCATCGCGCTGCCCACCACCAGCGCGCTGCTGCAGCAGCCCACCCTGGGAGGCCGCTCGTGACCGCCCCGCTGAAAGACCCCCGCCCCCTGGTGGTCTACGTCGACGACGAGATCCCCAACCGGCTCGTCTTCCAGGCCACGTTCGGTCAGAGCTTCAACGTCAAGGTCTGCGAGAGCGTCGAGGCGGGCCTCAAGGTGATGCAGGGTCAGACCGTGGCGGTGGTGCTGGCCGACCAGCGCATGCCCAACGCCACCGGCGTCGACCTGCTCACCAAGGTCAAAGAGCTCTACCCCGACGCGATTCGCATTCTGGTCACCGCGTACACCGATCAAGAGCCGATCGTGCAGGCGGTGAACCGGGTGCAGATCGATCGCTTCATTCCCAAGCCGTGGGACAACCGCGAGATGGAGGCCCTGCTCTACGGCGCCATCGACACGTACCACATGCGTCTCAAGGTGAAGGACCTCGAGTTCTCGCTCATCTCGGCGCAGCGCGCCGAGGTGCTGGGCCGGGTCGCCGCCGAGCTGGTGCACGACATGGCCAGCCCGCTCGCCGCGATCACCGCCAACGTCGAGCGCCTGCGCTACGGCGAGCGGTTCTTCAAGCAGCTGGCCGAAGAGAAGCACAACGGCGACGAAGAGCAGAACGAGATTCTCGCCGAGCTGCCCGACCTGGCCCGCGATCTCGAGATGTCGACGCAGTACCTCACCCAGCTGGTGAACGGCATTCGCGAGCACTGGCGGCCGACGCAGGCCGACGGCGAGGCCGACGTGAAGGCGGTCATCGAGTTCGCCAAGCGGCTGGTGCAGGGCCGCGCGCGACAAGAGAAGGTCACCCTCAAGTTCGACGCCCCCGACGTGCCCAAGGTGAAGGTGGCGCCCAGCATGCTCTGCCAGGTGGTCACCAACCTGATCGTGAACTCGATTCAGGCGTTCAACGCCGAGTCGGTGAAGCGCGACGTCTCGGTGTCGTGCGCCTACGAGAACGACGGCGTGGCGATCGTGATCGCCGACTCCGGCAAGGGCATCGCGCCCGAGGTGCTGGCGCGGCTGGGCCGCGAGCAGCTCACCACCAAGGTGGCGGGGCAGGGCACCGGCCTGGGCGTGATGATCACCCGCACGCTGGTAGAAAAGGCGGGCGGCCGCTTCGTGCTCTCGAGCACCGTCGGTCAGGGCACCACCGCGCGGGTGTGGCTGCCGATCGTCGGCGGGCCCAAAGCGCACGCCTGAGGCGCCCTGTTAGGCCGGGGGCAGGCTAGCCGCGAAGCTGCGCCTTGCGTCGCGCCGCGGCCGCCAGCTCGGCGATGACCCGCCGCATCACGTCGCCGTTGTGCGCCCGGGGGTTGCTCGGGTCGTCGATGTTCTCGTCGGTGAACGCGAACTCTCCGAGCCCGGCGGCGCCGCTGTTCGCCTCGGCCATCATGAACTTTCGGCGCCACTCGTCGACCTGGGCATCGCTCAGGTGGTCGTCGTAGGCGCCGTGGTACGCCTTGCGGTGACCCGGCGTCATCATCACCACCAGCTTGGCGGCGAGGTTGCGGCCCACCTGCCCGTGCTGCAGCAGCTCGTCGCGAAGGTCGTAGCGCTTCACCGCGTCGGCGACGCTGCCCTGGTTGAAGGTCGGGTAGACCTCTTCGGTGACGACCGCGGTGGTCTGGTCGAGGGTCTTCAAGAACGCATCGACGTCGGAGCGCGGCTCGGCGGCCAGCAGCGTGCGCAGGGTGGCGGTGTGCACCACGCCCTTCAGCGGCGGGTCGACCCTGCCGTTCTCTTGCGGCACCAGGCGGCCGCGGTGCAGCCCTTTCAAGATGCCGCCCAGAAACGCGCGCAGCTTGCGGCCGTCGTGGGTGCTCTGCGAGGCGGCGCTGGCGATCTCGTCGAACGACCACGAGCTGGGGTGGTTGGCGCGCATCTTGTCGCGCAGGCGCATGCCCATCTCCATGCCCCAGTGCTCTATCTCGGCGCGGTCTCTGGCGTCGCGAAGCGGCAGGTCTCTCATCTTCGGTATCGCGCCCGCGTACTTCGCGAACTGCGGCGTGGTCTTCACGTGCGCGGGTCGCTGGTCCCAGAGCGCGGCGTTGACGGTGCGCTTGAAGATCATTCCCGGCGTGTAGTGCACGTCGAAGCCCTTCAGCCGCTTCAGCTTGTCGCGAAACTCGGAGTTGAATGAGTAGCTGCCGATGTACAGCGGCGTGCCGGGCGGAAAGTGCGACCGGTTGAGGTCGTCGATCAGCGCGTCGAGGCGGTCGGGGTCGATGAAGTTGATCACCACCGGGGGGGGCGCGCGACCGGCAGGGTGCGAGGCGTGGGCCTTCGGGCTCGAGGTGACGTGCATGGTCCACCGCTCTCAGCAAGCGAGAGTCCAACCTGAAAGGCGTGGAATGTCCGGTGGTGCACCTGTCAACCCGAGGCCACGGTGTGCACTGCGACGAAGCGCCGGACGAAAGCGGCCGGCCGCGGGCTGTGCGCGCGTCGTCGCGTTCACGTGACGGTGGGTCGGGCAGCTCGCCTGGCCCGTCTCCTGCCTCAGAATGCGTGGTGTTCGCGGCCACTTGCTGAATCATGGCGAAGTGTTGCGCGCGTAGACGGGCACGCTGCACCCCGGTAGAAGGGCCACGCTCATGGCCGGAACAGAATTCGACGTCACCGCCGCGCTGACCGGCCGCCGCCTGCTCTTCGCTGGCGCCACCGGCTTCGTCGGCAAGGTCTCGCTCTCGATGCTCCTCCACCGCTACGGAGAAGAGCTCGACAAGATCTGGGTGCTGGTGCGCAAGGGCAGCGCGCCCAGCGCCCAGGCGCGCTTCTTCGACAAGATCATCCTCTCCGAGCCGTTCGAGCCGCTGCGCGAGAAGTATGGCGGCGAGGCGGGCGCGCGGGCCTTCTTCGAGAAGAAGTGCACCGTCATCGACGGCGACGTCACCGACCCCTGGCTGGGTATGGACGAAGCGCTCGCCCGCTCGCTCAAGGGGCAGTGCGACGTGCTGGTGAACTGCGCCGGCCTGGTGAGCTTCAACCCGTCGCTCGAGGTCGGCCTGAACGTCAACACCTACGGCACCCGGCACGCGGTGAACCTCTGCCTCGAGCTCGACATGCCGCTGGTGCACATGAGCACCGCGTTCGTGGCGGGCAACAAGAACGGGGTGGTGTGGGAAGACGAAGAGATCGTCGGCTACTTCCCCAAGCGCGGTGAGATCGACGGCCGCGACTTCAGCCTCGAGCAAGAGCTCAAAGACTGCGAGAAGGTCGTCGCCCGCTGGCGCGAGACCGCCGACGACAAGGCGCTGGCCTCGACCTTCCGCGAGAAGGCCAAAGAGCGCCTCACCCACGAGGGCCGCGATTCCGCCGACGAGAAGGCGATGCGCCTGGCCATCGGCCGCGAGCGCAAGCTGTGGCTCTCGACCCGCCTCATCGAAGCCGGCATGGAGCGCGCCGCGCACTGGGGCTGGCCCAACACGTACACGTACACCAAGTCGCTGGGCGAGCAGGTGATCGCCTCGACCCCGAACCTTCGCTACGCGCTGGTGCGCCCGTCGATCGTCGAGAGCGCGATGCGCTACCCCTTCCCGGGGTGGAACGAGGGCTTCACCACCTCGGCGCCGCTCTCGTACGCGGTGATGAAGGGCCAGCGCCGCGTGCCGGCGGGCGAGAAGACCATTCTCGACATGATTCCCGTCGACCTGGTGGCGGGCTCGCTCATCGCCATCACCGCCGACATCATCAAGACGCCGCGGCGGCGCGTGTACAGCAGGCCTCGGGCGACTCGAGCCCGTTCAACGCCCAGCGCTCGGTCGAGCTGGTGTCGCTCTACCGGCGGCGCCACTACCGCAACAAGAAGGGCAACCGCTTCTGGAACGATCTGCTCAGCCGCATCGAAGGCCGCGCGGTGGGCAAGAGCGAGTTCAACGCCATCTCTGCGCCGCTGTTCAGCAAGGGCGGCAAGTGGCTCAAAGATCAGCTCGAGGCATTCAAGCCCGAGTGGGGCGCGCCGCGGGTGAGCGCGGCGATGACCAAGGCCAGCGAGGCGCTCGACGGCGTCATCGAGCAGGCCGACGCGGTCAACATGATCAGCTCGATCTTCATGCCGTTTCTGCACGACAACCGCTTCGTGTACCGCTGCGACAACACCCGCAGCCTGTACGCGAACATGTCGCCGCGCGACAAGGCGAAGATCCCCTGGGACCCCGAAGACATCGACTGGCGTCACTACTTTCTCGAGGTGCACCTGCCCGGCCTCGAGAAGTACGTGTTCCCCGGCCTCGAAGAAGAGACCGAGAAGCGCAAGGTGCTCGCCGCGCACAAAGATCTCATCGAGCTGTTCGAGGCCGCCTGCCACGGCTTCCGCCACCGCGTCGCGTTTCGCATGGTGGAGAACGAGAAAGAGACCCGCTTCACCTACGGCGAGGTGCACCGCTACGCCGGCCGCATCGGCAGCTTCCTGGTGCGCTCGGGCGTGAAGACCGCCGACCGCGTGATGCTGGTCTCCGAGAACCGCCCCGAGTGGGGCATGGCCTGGTTCGGCGTGCTGCGCGCCGGCGCCACCGCGGTGCCGGTCGACCCCGAGCTCAAAGAGGCCGAGGTGGTCAACGTGGCGCGCCGCTCGCGCGCCGCGGTCTGCCTGGTCAGCGAAGAGGCCGCCGCCCAGCTGCCCGGCCTGCACCGCGCCCTCGCTGAAGCAGGCGTCGCCACCCAGGTGCACACCCTGGCGCAGGCGATGAGCGGTGACGATCAGTACGAGACCGGCATCGGCCCGCTGCACCGGTCGGCCTCACCCGATGACGTCGCCTCGCTCATCTTCACCTCGGGCACCACCGGCAACCCCAAGGGCGTGATGCTCACCCACCGCAACTTCGCCGCGCTGGTGGCGAAGCTGGCCGGGGTGTTCGAGCTCTCGATGGGCGACGGGGTGCTCTCGGTGCTGCCGCTGCACCACACCTTCGAGTTCTCGGCCGGCTTCCTGCTGCCGTTCATGCGCGGCGCCGACATCACGTACATCGACGAGCTCACCGCCGACCGCATCGGAGAGGTGCTCGAGACCGGGCGCATCACCGGCATGATCGGCGTGCCCGCGCTGTGGCAGCTGTTTCACCGCAAGCTGACCCAAGAGATGGCGGCGCGCCCGCGCTTCATCGAAGAGGCGTCGAACGCGCTGATGGACCTCAACGGCCGGCTGCGCAACAAGGTCGACCTCAACTTCGGCAAGCTGCTGTTCTGGCCGGTGCACCGCAAGTTCGGCGGCCGCATCAAGTACCTGGTCTCGGGCGGCTCGGCGCTGCCGGCCGACGTGCACGAGGCCTTTCACCAGCTGGGCTTCAACATCTCCGAGGGCTACGGCCTGACCGAGTCGGCCCCGGTGCTCACCGTCACCGACCCTGGCAACCGCCTGGTGGCGGGCTCGGTGGGCCGCGCGCTGCCCGGCATCGAGCTGAAGATCGACTCGCCCGACGGCGAGGGCATCGGCGAGGTGGTCGCCAAGGGCCCGAACGTGATGGCCGGGTACTTCGAAGACCGGGAGTCGACCGACGCGGTGCTCAAGGGCGGCTGGCTGCACACCGGCGACCTGGGGCGCCTCGACGCCGACGGCCGGCTCTACCTGGTGGGGCGCAAGAAAGACGTCATCATCGACGCCAACGGGAAGAACGTCTTCCCCGACGAGCTCGAAGACGTCTACGGCAAGCACGCCCACATCGAAGAGCTGTCGATCGTCGGGCTGCCCGACGACGCGGGCGGTGAGAAGGTCGCCTGCCTCTGCGTGCCGGCGTACAAAGATCGGCCGCGCGACGAGGTGCGCAAAGAGCTCGAGAAGCACTTCCGCGACGTCTCGGCCGACATGCCGTTCTACCGCCGGGTGAAGGTGCTTCGCTTCTGGGAGGCCGAGCTGCCGCGCACCTCGACCCGCAAGGTGAAGCGCAAGCTGGTGGTCGAAGAGCTCAAGCGGCTCGAGCGCGTGGCGGCGAGCGGCGAGAAGGCCAAGGCTGCCGCGAAAGACCCGAGCGGCAACGCCGACTGGCTGATTCCCCTCATCGCCGAGGTGCTGCAGAAGTCGCCGGCCGACATCACCGGCGCCTCGCGGCTGACCGGTGACCTGGGCTTCGACTCGCTGATGCTCAACGAGCTCTCGGTCGCGCTCGAGCAGGCCGGGGTGCCGGTGGGCGCCATCTCGGACCTCACCAAGATTCAGACCGTCGATGACCTGCGCAAGGTGGTGGCCCAGACCGGCCGCCGGCAGCCCGGCACCGCGGTCGAGAAGCGCGAGCCTTCGCCCAAAGACGACGACAAGCGCATCGACGTCTCGAAGCTCGAGGTCGACCTGCCCGACGTGGTCGCCAACGCCGGCAGCGCGCTGCTCAGCGCCGGCCAGCGCGCCATCTACCGCGGCTTCTTCTCGGTGAAGACCACCGGCAAGGCCTTCATTCCCCAGAACCGCAACTTCCTCATCGCCGCCAACCACGCCTCGCACCTCGACACCGGGCTCATCAAGGTCGAGCTGGGCGAGCAGGGCAACCGCATGGTGACCCTGGGCGCGCGCGACTACTTCTTCGACACCGCCATCAAGCGCACCTACTTCGAGAACTTCACCAACGTGATTCCGATGTCGCGCTCGGGCTCGCTGCGCGAGTCGCTGCGGCTGGCCGGCGAGGCGCTCAACCAGGGCTACAACCTGCTCATCTACCCCGAGGGCACCCGCTCGACGACCGGCGAGATCGCCGAGTTCAAGCCCACGCTCGGCTACCTGGCGCTGACCTTCGGCGTCGACATTCTGCCGATGTACCTGAAGGGCACCTACGAGGCGCTGCCCAAGGGCGGGGTGTGGCCCAAGCAGCGCGAGCTCGAGGTGCACATCGGGCCTACGCTGACGCTCGACGCGATGAAGCCCAAGGTGAAGGGCATGGCGCGCAGCGACTCGTACCGGCTGGTCACCCGCCTCTGCGAAGAAGCAGTGCAGGCGCTCAGAGAGGGCCGGGTGTTCACGTTGGACAGCGGGGCTCCCAGCCCGCAGGGCGCGCGCAGCCCGGGGCAGGCGACCAAGTGAAGATTCTCGTCACCGGCGGTACCGGCTTTCTGGGCGCGCACCTGGTGCCCAAGCTCCTCGAGGCAGGTCACGAGCTGCGCGTCATCTCGCGCACGCCGCTGCCGGCGGCGTGGGCCTCGCGCGTCACCCACGTGAAGGGCTCGCTCACCGAGCGCGACCTGGTGCGCGCGGCGCTGCCGGGCGTCGAGGCCATCTACCACCTCGCGGGCCTGGTCAGCTTCAAGCCCGAAGACGGCCGCAAGATGTACGAGCTGCACGTCGACTGCACCCGCGAGCTGCTTCGCGACGTGCGCGCGCTGGGCCTCAAGCCGCGCATCATTCTCGCGTCGACCTCGGGCGCCATCGCGGTGTCGAAAGAAGAGCGGGTGGGCACCGAGGCCGACGACTACCCCATCGAGGTGGTGGGGCGCTGGCCGTACTACCTGTCGAAGATCTACGAAGAGAAGCTGGCGCTCGACTACTGCAAGAAGAACGACCTGCCGCTGGTGGTGCTCAACCCCGCGCTGTTGATGGGCCCGGGCGACGACCGCCTCTCGTCGACGTGGACGGTGGTGAAGTTCCTGCAGCGCGACATACCCGCGATGCCCGGCGGGGGCATGTGCTTCGTAGACGTGCGCGACGTGGCGCAGGCGGCGTTCAACGCGCTCACCCGGGGTGAGCTGTACGGCCGCCACCTGATGGGCGTGAACCTGTCGATGAGCGAGTTCTTCAAGCGGCTCGAGCGGCTCACCGGCGTGCCCGCCCCGCGGGTGAAGCTGCCCAAACAGGTGAACGTGCTGGGCGCCTACGCGCTCGAGCGGTTCAACAAGTGGCGCGGCGCCGACGTGCAGCTCGACCCGCAGGAGGTCGAGATCGGCGAGCACTGGTTCTGGTGCGACTCGAGCAAGGCGCACGAAGAGCTCGGGTTCGAGGCGCGCGACGTCTACGAGACGCTCCACGACACCGTGCAGTACGTGATGTCGAAGATGGCGCCCGGGGCGCTGCCCGGCATCAAGGGCGAGCTCGCCGAGAAGCGCGGCTGAACGCGCGGCGCGGCGCCGAGAACGCTGCCGAGGTCGGGCGCCGGCTCGCTTCGAGGGCGCTTGCCATCGGCGGCGGGCTGGCCCATAAGCGGCGCCGCGTTTTTTTGACACTCACTGTCGGGGGCCCGAGATGATCAACGTGCTGCGCGCGGTAACGCTGGTGGTGGTGTCGCAGGCGCTGTTCGGCAGTCAGACCGCTGCCGCGGCGTCTCCGAACCAGCTGAGCATCTCGAGCGCTGACGTCGACTACTCGACTGCGCAGCTGTTCATCTACGGCCACAACTTCGGCACCAGCCCCACGGTGACCCTGGCCGAGGTGGCCTTGACGGTGACGAGCGCAAGCGACGACACCGTCGTGGCGAAGGTGCCCGGCAGCTTCATCACCCACCCCGGCACGTACCTGTTGGGCGTCTCGCGGGGCGGGCCGTCGGCCGTGGCGAGCTCGGTCTTCGCGCTGACGCTCGGCGCAGTGGGGCCGAAGGGAGACACCGGTGCGACCGGGGCGCAGGGGCCGGTGGGCGCGCAAGGTGTTCAAGGTGTTCAGGGGCCGCAAGGTGCGCAGGGCCTGCCCGGAGAGCCAGGCGCTACCGGCCCGGCGGGCGCCCCCGGGGCCGCTGGCCCGACGGGGCCGCAGGGGCCGCAAGGGGCGCAGGGCCCGCAAGGTCCGCAAGGCCCTGCAGGTGGCACGCAGCTGCTGACGCAGGTCGTGCAGACGTTCAAGTCGTTCGACCTCGACGGCTGCCTGGTCACGGCCTTCTGCAACCCCAACCTCCAGCCCATCACGGTCAGCTGCCCCGCAGGTACCGCGCTGATGAGCTGCCTTGGCTCGCCCGCCGATGATCGGTTCAGCGGCGTCGCGGCGAGCAGCGACGCCAGCGGCTGCGAAGCGAGCTACGACATTCGCGGCCCGGGGCGCTTCGGGAAGATCGTCTTCGTGCAGGCGCTGTGCGGCCGCATTCAGTGAGGCCCGCGCTCGGCGAGTGACGGCCGGGCCGTCGCTTCGACACGCCCTGCCTTACCTGGCGCGGCTACGGGCTTTGCGGCGCGGCGCCCTCTTCACCGCCGGCTTCTTCTTCACCGCCGGCTTCTTCTTTACCGCCGGCTTCTTCTTCGCCGCAGGCTTCTTCTTCGCCGCAGGCTTCTTCTTCACTGCAGGCTTCTTCTGCTTCGCAGGCCGCTGAACGCTCGGGTCGTCGAAGATCGACGCGCGCGCCAGGTCGGTCAGCAGCGCCGGGTCTCGCCGCTGCATCAGCGCGAGCACCTGGGCGGTGGTGGCAGCGCGCGCGGTGTCGCTCTCGTCTTGGGTGAGCCCCACCAGCTGTACGAACACCACCTCGCCGTGCGGAGTCTGAATCGCGGGCAGCTCGGGGTCGGCGGCGAACGCGGCGTCGACCAGGCGGGTGTCGCGGCCCTGCGCGATGGGCCTGCCGATGGTGACGTGCTGCCCCGGCGCGAAGACGTTGCCGCTCTCGAAGACGAAGCGGGCCAGGGTGTTGAGCAGCTCGACGCACCACTGCGGCGGCTCGCCCTGCTGCTCGGGGTCGACGACCCTCAAGGTCAGCTCGATGCCCCAGCCCGACCGGTCGTCGTACTCCGAGTGCTTGTGGAACAGCTCGCTGAACCCGTAGGTGACGAAGTGCCAGTGGGCGCGCCCGCCGAAGCTCGACCGCCAGGCGCTGATGCCGTGCAGCGGGTCGGGGCCGCCCAGCTCGGGCGAGATGATGGGCGCGAAGTGCACCGGCTCGGTCGCGCCGTAGAGCGCCTTCAGCGCCGCGTCGATGGCGTCCCACCCCGGAGCGTCGTCGCGGCTGTGCACGTGTGCCATCGGTCTACCCGTGCTCCGGCTCTTCGGGCGGCGTGACCGGGCCCAGCGGCCCGGTGCTCGGCTTCTCGTGCGTCAGCCGCTCGAGATCTCTCTCGATCGCCACCATGCGCTCGCGCGCGGCGGCGCGCTCTTCATCGGCATCGCTGAGCGCCGGCCGCGTCACCCACTCGGGCACCGGCGCCGGCGGCTGCGGCACCGCGCGCGCCCGCAGCGAGCCGGTGGTCGAGGTGGTCGGAGCCGGCGCCACCGGAGCCGGAGCGCTCGCCGGCGGCGGTATCGCCATCTCGGGGTCGGTCACCTTGGGCGCCTTCTCGACCTCGGCGGGGGTGACCTTGCGGCGCGCCAGGTGGGTGGGCCCCAGCCCGGTGATGCTCGGGGCGCGCGCCTCGGGCGGAGGCGGCGCCGACGGAGACGGCTCGATCGCCACCCGGTGGGCGGTTCGCGCCAGCTCCATCGGCCCTTCGTCTTCGTCGACGTCTTGCAGCCCGCGCTTCCGCGCCGCGGCCGGCGCGGGCTCGCCCGGCATGAAGCCTTCGGCCTCGGCCGCGGTCTGCGGCTCAGACGGCTCGTCGACCTGAGGCGCCCGCGGCGCCACCGGCAGCTCGAAGCCCTGCAGCGCGACGAACTGCTCCACCGCCAGCTCCATCAGCGCATCGGCGCTCTGCGCCGCGTCGCGCGACATGTCGTCGAGCGCGCTCCACAGGTGAACGGGCAGCGTGACGCGGCGCGCGTTCATCAGCTCTCCCTCACGTTGTCTTGCCACGGGGAGCGCACGGTCTTGTCGGTGAGCCAGTAGAACATCGCCTGCATGTCGGCGTACTGCGCTTCGGCGATCGCCGCCAGCGGCACCGGCACCTCTTCGATGGCCATGCCCTCCCACTGGAAGCTGGGGCTGTCGACCTCGCGCGGGCCGCTCACCCGCAGGTCTCTCGAGCGCCACAGCCGCTGCTGCGCCATGCCGGCGGCGAGCCCGTAGTCTTTCGGGGCCGCCACCTTGATCGGCACCTCGACCCGGTCGAGACCACACGCCCAGCACAGCCAGGTGAGCGCCCCCCACTCGGCGCGGGCCAGCCGCATCAGCCGCGGCACGTCGAGCCCCTCGACCTTCAGGTCTTCGTCGATCTCCACCACCTTGGGCTGGCCGTCGGCGTCGGTCGACTGGAAGCTGGTTCGCTCGAGCTTCACCTTCGTGCCTGATGCCAGCTCGCCCAGCTCGGGCAGCAGCCAGCGCACCTCGGGCTTGATGCGCTCGAGCAGCGCCTTTCGTACCCGCTGCACCCGGGTGGCCAGCTTCTGCACCACCTCTTTCACCTCGGCGATGGTGCGGTCAGGCCCCTCGGGGAGCCCGTCGTAGCTGGTGCTGGGAGCCTCACGCCCCGGCCACCAGTCGAAGGTGGGGAACAGCGCATCGAGGTAGTGCAGCAGGAACTCGGCCTGCTCGCCCTCGACCACCGCCAGCGCGTTGGCGTCGTTGCGCGCCTGGTCGTCGAGGCCCAGGCTCATCAGCACCAGGCTGCGGGTGAACAACAGCTCGAGGTGATCCGGAGCGAGGAGAATCGCCGCGTTCACGAAGTCGAGCGCGGCGCGGCTGTAGAAGTGCTGGTCGAGGTACACCGCGATCGCCCTCAGCACCAGCGAGGGCGTGGCGCCGCGCAAGAGGGCGTTCGCACCGGGGCCCAGCTCGAGCCCGTCGCTCGGCGCGAGCTGTTGTGCCAGCGCCTCGGCCTGCACGGCGGGGCGGGGCGGGGTGTGCTCGCGCAAGAAGGCGTCGAGCTTCTCGACCGAGTGGGCCGCGGCGGCGGCGCGCGCCATCGCCAGCGCGGCCTCGGCGACCCGCCGGTCGGCGAGGCACCGCTGCGCCAGCGCCTCCCAGTGCTCGGCGCTCTGCCGCACGTCGTCGAACACCTCTGACTCGGCCAGCGCCGCCGAGTCTTGGCGCACCCCCAGGTCGGCCGCCCAGACCTGCTTGCCGCCGTCTCCGAACAGCGCCCACTGCTCGACCGCCAGGTCTTCGTCGAAGTACCCGCGCTCGTACGCTCCGGCGTCGACCCGCTCGAGGTAGCGGCCGTGCCGCGCGCCATGCTGGTACTCGGCCTCGCAGGCCGGCTCGCCGCTGCGTGTCCACGCGCGCCAGGTGCCGTGGCGCTCGCCCGCTTCGTCGAGGTGGGGCTCGACCCACTGCTCGAGGTCGGGCCGAAACTCGGTGCCGTCGCGCGGCACGTCGCGCGGGCGGTCGGGGTACTTGGTGCCGTCGGGCAGCACCCGGTCGCCGGCCTGGTCGTAGTGACGCACCGCGATGACGCGGTCGAGCTCGTAGTCCATCTCGCTGCGCCAGACCTTCTCGCTGACCCCGCCCTCGTGCATTTTCTCCGAGGTCTGCCCTGCGGTCGCGAACCACACCCGCGTGCCGTGCAGCTTGCCCTTGAGAAACATGCCCTCTTGGCTCGTCTCGCCGTTCTCGTGGTACCGCTTGAACGGCCCGTCGACCAGGCCCTCGGCGAACATGCACTCGTTGCAGAGCGTGCCGTCGGCGCGCCAGTACTTGTAGGGGCCGTGCTTCTTGGCGTTCTTGAGGCCGCCGGCCTCCCATTCCTGGTCGGCTTCGATCCACACGGCGTTCTTCGGCACCTTCGGCGGTCGTACGGGAGCAGTCACGCGCGACGGTACAATCGCACGACCACTACAGGGTCGCCACCAACGCGCGCGCTTCGACGATGTTGTCTTCGATGGAGCAATACGTCCACCCGCCGTAGCGCCCGATGCTGTGCACGCCCCGCTGCTGCAGCTCGGCGCGCGCCGCCTTCACGTACGCGTTCGAGCCGCGGGTGATGTGTACGTACGCCGGGTCCATCACCACCTCGTGCTTCGAGACCAGCCGCTGGGTCGTCACCACGCCCTCGCGCCTCAAGCCCTCGAGCACGTGCTCGACCGTCACCGTGGGCTTCGCCCCGGTGGGCAGGCCCACCTCGACGTAGAGGCTCATACGGTCGGTGTCGAAGATGTTGTCGTAGAAGCCCACCCGGTAGAACGGCAGCGCGCGGTCTGGGTAGTAGACCCAGTGCACGTCGCGGGGGCCTTTCGAGTCGAAGCCCAAGTTGAACACCTGCACCTGGTTCCAGCTGAAGGTGCCGCCCTTGGCCGGCCGGCCACACAGCCCCAGCAGGGTCGGGAAGGGGGCCGACGAGACCAGCCGCTCGAAGCGGTACTCGCCACGCCCAGTCACCGCGACCTTCTTTTCAAGGTCGATGGCCTTCACCGCCTCGCCGAGCTTCAGCTTCGAGGGGGCGACCTCGGTGAGCAGCGCATTGACGTACTCGATGGCTCCGCCGCGCGGGTAGGTGAACGTGGCGTTGTAGGTCGCGTTGTCGGGCTGCTTCATGTTGCGCACGATGTCGGTGAGGTCGGCGTGGGGGAAGAAGCGGCCCATCGCATCGGTGTCGAGCGTGCCGAGGTCGGTCGCGTACAGCTTCTCGTTGTAGGGAATGAGGAACTTCTCGGCGATCGAGCGCCCGAAGCGCGCGAAGAGCATCTCCTTGAACGAGCCGGCCTCGGCGTCGCGCGGCGCGAAGTACAGGTCGTAGAGGCAGTCGATGAACTCGGCCTGCGGCAGCTGGTGAATGTTCTTCTGAAAGGGGAAGTCGATCATCCTCGCCGCGTAGCGAACGAACGAGCGCTTGCTGACGGTGCGAAGCTCCTGCCCCGGCATGCGCGCGCGCAGCCACTGCTCGATGTCGGGGTGCTTGAAGTGAAAGAAGTGGCCCGAGTAGTCCCACACGAAGCCGTCTTGCTTCACCGTCTTGCAGTAGCCACCCGGCTCGCTGTCGCGCTCGAGCACCACCAGCGAGGCCTCTTTGCCCAGCGCTGCCGCGGTCGCGAGACCGCTGATGCCGGCGCCGATGATGAGCGTGTCGACCTGGGTCATGGCCTCTCAGCGTGATCGAGGTTCATGCACTCAGCCAGATGTCCCCAGGCACTTCGAGCGTTCATGGCGGCGCGACCATAGGCCACGTCACGCTCTTGCGCCGCCCATCTTCGGTGCGCCGCGCCAGGTAGGGCTTCACTCCGCGCTCGGCGAACGCCCGCTTCCACGCGGCGAACGAGGCGCCGCTGCGCCACGCGTCGCGCGCCGCCAGGCCGCCCTCGGGCCCGCTCTGCGCCAGCAGGTACTCGACCCACGCCCAGCGCGCGCTGGTGGGGCGCAGCTCGGCGCGCCCCTTCAGCCCCTTCTTGATGCGCGACAGCTTCGCTTCGATCTGGTCGATTCCGGCGAAGGGCGAGCCGTCCATCGGGGTGTTTCGCTTGGCGGCGAAGGGCGCGACGCCCAGCGAGATCGGCAGAATCTTCGACAGCTCGAGCGTGAAGCGCACCAGCTCGTCGATGTCGGCGTCTTCTTCAGTGGGCAGGCCCACCACGTTGTAGACCTTGGCGCGGGCCATGCCGGCGGCCTTGGCCAGCTCGAGCGCGTGAACGATCTGCTGCTCGCTGTGCTTGCGGTCGACCATGTCGCGCAGCCGCTGCGAGGCGCCGTCGGAAGCCACGGTGATGCCGCGCGCGCCGCCGGCCTTCAGCGCGTTCACGATGCGCGCGTTCAGACGGTCGGCGCGCAGCGACGAGACGCCCACCTCGCGGCCCGAGGCCACCAGCGTCTCGAGCAGCTCGGCGATGCGGGGGTGATCGGTCACCGCCGCGCCCACCAGGCCGACCCGCCGCGCGTGGGGGGGTATGAGCTCGAGCACGAGCTCGGGCGGCACGGTGCGCATGCCGCCGTTCGTCGTGCGGCGCATCACGCAGTAGTGGCAGCCGCGCGAGCAGCCGCGCTCGGGCTCGATGAGGAACATCGAGCGCAGCTCGGTGTTCGCGGTGATGATCTGCGAGCGTGCCGGCAGCATCGCGTCAGACGCCTTGGCCACGAAGAAGCGCGTCGAGTCGGGCGACAGGCCGGGCACCCGAAACCCCGGCAGCCGGGCCAGGCGCTCGAGCAGCTCGCGCTTCGGGGTGCGCGCCTCGAGCCCCTCGAGCAGGGTGGGGAGCACGTCTTCTGCCTCTCCCTGCACCAGCACGTCGACGAACGGCTCGAGCGGCTCGGGGTTCGAGAACGTGAGCGGCCCGCCCGCCACCACCAGCGGGTGGCGCGCGTCGCGCTCGGCCGAGAGCACCGGCAGGCCGGCCAGCTCGAGCAGGGTGAACAGGCCGGGCAGCTCGAGCTCGTACGCCACCGAGAAGGCCAGGGCATCGAACGTCGACACCTCGCGCTGGGTCTCGAGGGTGAAGAGCGGGGCGCGCGCCTTCTTCCACGCCTCGACGTCGTCGGGGAGAAAGACGCGCTCGGCCGAGCTGTTCTGCCGCTGGTTGATGGCGCGGTAGACCGTCTGAAACCCCAGGGCGCTCATGCCCACGTGGTACGGGCTGGGGTAGCAGAGGGCCACCCGCGTCGCGGCCTCCCGGTACAGGGTACCGGTCTCTTCGCCCAACCTGGCCTGGGCGGCGGCGATGAGATCGTGGGTGCTCACTGCGGCGGTTTGAAGTGGCTAACCTGAAAAGCCGCCCAAAAACAGAGCGCCCGGCCCCCCTCGCGAGGAGCCGGGCGCGAAAAGCTTCGCAAGTCGGCCGATTACTGGCGCTTGCCGGCTTCGACCAGCTCGCTGAACGGCACCGCGAGCACGCACACGCCGTTGTCGGTGTCGCACGTCACCTTGAAGTCGGGGTTCAGGCCCGAGCCGATGATGCGGCGAACGGGGTCGCTGAGCTGATCACTGGGGCAGTTGTCGGTGTCGTCGCAGACGCCCGCGTCGGGAACCGGGTTGGGGCTGCAGTCGAGGTCGGTCACGCACGACGTGAGCGGCCAGATGCCGGTGGCCTCGTAGGTCGCGGTGCAGACGTCGACCGTGTACTGCAGGGTGGCGTGAAACGCCTGGCCCGGCACGCTGGGGCTCGAGAGCCACTCGGGGTTCTGCCACGCGTAGCGAACCAGCTCGGCGGGCAGGCTGCGGGCCTCGGTGCCGCCGTCGGGCAGCTCGAAGTCGTAGTTCTCGGCCTGGAAGTTCTGCTCGGCCGGGGGCACGTCTTCGGCGTTCTTGCACACGTAGGTGTCGGGGTCGGGGAACGGCGTCAGCTTGAAGACCGAGTTGATTTTCTTGCCCGTCGGGTCTTCGGGGTCGACGCGCGGCACGTCTTGCGCGTTGCCCGACCACATCGCGCCCAGGCCGCTGGCCCGAATCGCAATCTTCACGTTGTCGTCGTCTTTGATGTCGGTGTACGTCTGAAAGCCGACCTCTTCACCGGTGAGGTTCGCGCAGGCACCGGTGCCGGTCTGCAGCTTGTACTGCACCCAGAACTGCGGCAGCCCCAAGATGGCGCTCGACGGCTGCGCGACCTGGCACTGCTGAGCAGGCTGAGCGACGCAGCCGGCGACTGCCGCGGCGACCAGCGCCCCGGCGACGAACAAGCGAGTCGAAAGTGAGCTTTTCATGGCTGGGCTCTCTTAGAACGTGACCTTGATGCCGAACCGCACCGTGAGGGGCGGCTGGTACTGGGTCGCGCGCTTGAAGTTGGGGTTGTACAGCGACGAGTTGGCGGCCTCAGCCTGGTTGGTGTCGCTGTTGAACACGCGCAGCTGAGGCACGCAGTTGGGGTCGTTGCCCGAGAGGCAGGCCGCCTGCTGCGGCGTCTTGGTGCTGCTCGGGTCGGCGATGTACGGGAGAATGTCGGACGTCGAGAAGGTCTGGTCTTGCGCCGAGGCCGCGGCGAAGTTGAACAGGTTGAAGACGTCGACCGACAGCTGCACCGCGTTGTCTTTGTTGATCTTGAGCTGGGCGGCGAGCTTGGCGTCGATGGTGTGGATCCACGGGCCGCGGCCGGCAGCGCCGCGCGGCAGCACGAACGACTCGTCTTCGCCGTACAGCGGGTGCGAGGCGAGGTAGCTCAGCGGCTGACCCGACTTGCCGTTGTACGCGAGGCCGAGGGTCAGGCTGAAGTTGCCGGTCAGCACGAACTCTTTCGCCGCGAACGCCTTGATGTAGTGGGTGCGGTCGCCCGGCAGCGGGCCGGTGCGGTTCGGCAGCAGCGAGATGAGGTCGAAGTCGCTGTTGATGTTCGGGTCGAGCTGGTTGGTCTCGGGCCGGAACAGACCGGCGTAGTTACCGCGCAGGTAGCTCCAGGTGTAGCTGACCTGGGCCTGCCAGAGGTCCGAGAAGGCCTTGCTGAAGTACACCGTGACCGCGTCGTAGTCGCGGGTCGCCTTGGGGAAGTCCTTGGCGATGCCGTAACCCGGGTTGCCGACGAAGTAGGTGTTGGCTTCGTCGCGGCTCATGTCTTCGATCGCCGCGTTCAGCCACCGCTTGGTGTAGCTGACGCCCACGCGACCGTCTTGAATGAGCTCGTACTCGGCGCCCACCAGAATCTCGTCGCTGCTCTGCGGCTGCAGCGCGGGGTCGACCGGCGCCTTGCCGTGGCCGGTGACGTACGCGGTCTGGCTGGGCTCGGCGTCGCCGCCGACGGCCTGGTAGTTGTTCGGGTCGAGGCACTCGTCGTTGGCCTGCTTGGTGTTGGGCACCGGCTGGCAGCCGCGGCGCGCCGCGCTCGCGGCAGTGGTGCGCACGAAGCCGGCCTGGTTCTCACCGGTGAGCGCGCGGTCGGCCAGGTCGAGCGGCACCGACTCGTAGTAGCGCGCGTAGCTGGCGAAGACCTTCGACTGGCCGCGCTGGGTGAAGTCGTAGACCACGCCGAGGCGGGGCGACCACATGTTGTTCAGCGACATGCCCAGGGATCCGTCGCCGCCGAACAGGTACTGCTGGTCGTAGCGGAAGCCCAGGTTCAGGGTGACCTTGTCGAAGATGCTCCAGCTGTCTTGCAGGTAGGCGCCGATCTCGGTGCCGGCCGGGGTCGAGACCACCCCCGGGTTCGGGTCTTGCGAGACGAGCTCGTCGGGGCCGGTGAGGTACGCGTACCGGCGGTAGTCGCGGTAGCTGCCGCCCGAGGTGCTGTCGCGCAGCAGGTTGCCGCCGCCGTAGCCCTTCTTGATGTTGTACATGCTGCGCGCCAGGTCGAGGCCGCCCTTGAACACGTGGTGGCCGAGCGCCTGGAGCAGGTAGGTGATGCCGACCTTGGCCTGCAGGCGGTCGATCTGCGACTCCTCCATGTAGAAGGCGCCGCCGATGTTGTACGTGTTCGACGCGCTGGTCGACGGGCACAGCTCGGGGTAGCGAATGTCGCAGTAGCCGTCGGCGGCGGTGGGCAGGTGCTCGAGCTCACGCACGCCCCAGCCGATGGGGTTCGACTTGCGCAAGATGACGCCCGACACCGAGGCGGCGCCGGTGGTCGAGCCGATGCGCGAGCCGTCGTCGGGCAGCGCGCTGGTGTTCTGGTGGTGCCAGCCCACGGTGGCGTCGACCAGCAGGTGCTTGTCGAAGAACCCGGCGGTGTACTTCAGCGACACGTCGAGGGTGTCGACCGAGTCTTTCACTCCGGCGATCTGCAGCTCGCGGAAGTTGGGGGTGTTGGCGCTCATCGACGCGCCGCTCACCGAGAGCGCGAGGTTCTGGTTCGGGGTGAGGAGCAGGGTCAACTTGCCGACGTAGGTGTACGCGCGCGAGTCGAGGAAGCGGTGATCGGTGGTGCCGGGAACCGCGTCAGCCAGCTGGTTGCCGTTGGCGTCGGCCAGCGTCGAGTCGCGGCTGGGGTCGAACACCAGGCGGCAGCTCGACACCGTGCGACCGGGGGCCGGCTGGCAGACCATGTCGCTGGCCAGCACTTCGTTGCCGTCGGGGTCGGTCGCCAGCAGGTTGCCCGCGGCGTCTTTGTTGAAGCGGAACTGGTTGATGGTCTGGGTGAGACGCTCGCGCGCGAACGACGGCGAGAAGCCGACGAAGAACCACAGGCGGTCTTTCAAGATCGGGCCGCCCAACTCGACGCCGAAGTCGCCCGAGTTCCACAGCTCGCGCTTGGTGGTGTAGGTGCTGGCCTCGGTCTCGATCTCGGGGCGGGGGCCGCGCAGGGCGCCGGGCGTCCAGTCTCCGAACACGCTGCCGTGAAACTCGTTGCCGCCCGACTTGAGAATGGCGTTGATGATGCCGCCGGTCGACCGCCCGTACTCGGGCATGTAGCCGCCGGTGACCACGTTCACCTCTTCGACGAAGTCGACCGGCAGGCTCACCGACGGCATGGTCGCGTCGCGAATGCCGGTGGCGCGGTTGGTGCCGCCGTACGCGGGGTCGGTCACCGAGATGCCGTCGATCAACACGCCGTTCTCAGGTGACGTGGTGCCGTTGATGCCGTAGCCGAACTGATCGGAGACCACCTGCGGGGCCACCGCGGCGACCGACTCGAAGCTGCGCGTGCCGGTGACGTTGGGCTGCACGAAGGGCACGTTGTTGATGAACTCTTTGCCGACCGTGATGCCGGTCGCGGTCGAGCCGATGTCGACGGTGGGCGCCTTGCCGACCACCACCACCTCTTCGGCCTGCACCGACTCGGGCTGCAGCTGCACGTTGAGGCGAATGGTGCGGTCAGAGCGAAGGGTGATGTCTCCGCGGCTGAACGGCTTGAACGACTCGCGCTCGAGCCTGAGCGTGTACGCCCCGGGAGGCAGCTGGGGAATGCGGTACAGACCGGTAGCGTCGGTCACCACGATCTCCTCGCCTTGCAGGCTGGGAGAGGTCGCGGTTACCACCACGTCTGCCACCGGTTTGTTGGTGGCGGCATCGGTCACGGTGCCGGTGAGCACCGCGGTGCCTTGAGCGAATGCGAGGGACGAGCTGACCAGCATGGCCACGACGGCCAGCCGTACAATCGAAGCAACGCGCACGGAGAACCCCCTCCAGGCGAGGAGTATGAAAGACAACCTGAGGAAACGGCGGCCTGCTATTACTCCCGTGAACGGGAGAGTCAATGCCCGTTTGTGAGGTCTGTGAGGCGTAACCCAATCAGGACACTCGAGTGTTCGACTCCGTTCTGCAGCGAGACAGCCTCCCGAAGAGCAAGCTCGGGTCGGGCGCGGCGATCACCGTGCTGGTTCACGCGGTGCTGATCGCCGGTGCGCTCTGGCTGTCGGCCCACCCTCCGGAACGAGAAGAGGTGGTGCCCGAGGTGAAGTTCTTCGCGGCTCCGCCGCCTCCGCCTCCGCCTCCTCCTCCGGCGGGCGGCTCGGCGCCGAAGGTCGAGAAGAAAGAGAAGCGCAAGCCCAAGGCGACCGAGATCGTTCAGCCCAAAGAGATTCCACAAGAGAAGCCGAAAGAGGCCGAGGCCGAGCAGCCGCAAGAGGCCGAAGAGGCGGTGCCCGGCGGCGTCGAAGGCGGGGTGCAGGGCGGCGTCGAGGGCGGCCAGGTCGGCGGAGTCGTGGGCGGCACGGTGGGCGGCGTGCTCGGCGGCACCGGCACCGAGGTGATGGCGTTCGGCGAGGGCATGACCCGGCCCGAGAACATCCGCTCTCCGCCGGGCTTCGAGTGCCCGCGCGAAGCCCGCGAGGCGCACATCGACGGCACCATGCTGGCGTCGTGCACGGTGACGCCCGACGGCTATCTGAAGAACTGCAAGATCATCAAGCCGCTCCCCTTCATGGAGGGTGTCGCGCTCGATCTGCTCGCCCGCTGGCGGGTGGGGCCGGTCTTCTTCCAGGGCAGCCCGGTGATGGTGAACTACAAAATCCCCATCCGCATGGTCTGCAAGTAGCGGTCGAGCCGAGCTCGGCCAGGCGCTTCGTGGCAGGCCGCAGTGCGCCCCCATGGCCAGACTGCGGCCACTGAAGGGCGGCGCTCGCGCCTCGATCTCGGCTCGAGCTTTGGCGCTGCGTTCTGGCCTCGGTGGCACCGTGCGGCGGGGTTGGTAACGCACCGGCCCGCAGCGGTCGTTACCGGTGCATTGGTAGCGCGGTTGGGCTATCTGCGCACTTCATGCAATTCACGCTCGGGGAACTGTGGCAGCACATGGGCCTCTTCGCGCGCCTGGTGGTCGGCGTGATGGGCATCATGAGCATCGCGTCGCTCTTCGTGATGGGTGAGCGGCTGGTCTTCTTCATGCGCATGAGCGGCGAGTCGCGCGCCTTCGCCGCCAAGGTGGCGAACCTGATTCAGGGCGAGGGCGGGCTCTCGGCGGCGGCCAACGCCAACCTCGAGCGCGGCAAGGTCGGCTACCTCGGCCGGGTGATCGGCGCCGGGCTCTCGGCGTTCAAGACCGCCCCCAAGCACCCCGACCTCGCCACCGAGTCGGTGGCCCGCGCGCTCGAGCGCCAGGCATCGCGCGAGGTGCAGACCCTGAAGCGCGGCCTGGGCCTGCTCGCCACGGTGGGCTCGACCGCTCCGTTCGTGGGGCTGCTCGGCACGGTGATGGGCATCGTCACCGCCTTTCAGCAGATGGCGGCGTCGGGCTCGGGCGGTCTGGGCACCGTCTCGGCCGGCATCGCCGAGGCGCTGGTGACCACCGCGTTCGGCCTGTTGGTCGCGATTCCCGCGGTGATGGGCTTCAACTTCCTGCAGGGCTGGGTCGACGGCCGCGCGGTCGACATCGCCGAGTCGTCGAACGAGTTTCTCGACGTGGTCTCGCGGTCTCTGCAGCCCAAGGCCTGACCCATGGCGATGGGCGTCGGCCCCTCGCGGGGCGTCAAGAGCGACATCAACGTCACGCCGCTGGTCGACGTGGTGCTGGTGCTGCTCATCATCTTCATGGTGGTGACGCCCATGTTGCAGCGCGGCAAGGAAGTGAAGCTCCCCCAGCTCGAACCTGGTCGAGAAAGAGCAGAAGGGCGTTGCCGACCCCATCGTGGTCTCGGTCACCACCGACCGGCGCATGTTCATCGAGAGCGAAGAGCTCACCGACGAGAAGTTCGAGCAGCGCATGCGCGAGAAGCTGGCGCCTGCCCCGGGCCGCAAGATTCTGCTCAAGGGCGACACCGCGCTGCAGTTCGAAGACATTCGCAAGGTGATGGCGCTGGCGCGCAACGCCGGCGCGAAGGGCATCGCGCTGGGTGTCGAAGAGGTGAAGAAGTGAGCGGGCGCAAGAAGATCCGCCGCATGACGGTGAAGCCGCAGGGGCGGCCGAACTCGGAGATCAACGTCACCCCGCTGGTCGACGTGGTGCTGGTGCTGCTCATCATCTTCATGGTGGTGACGCCGCTGCTCGAGAAAGACATCGACGTGCGGGTGCCCGACCAGGAGCAGGTCGAGGTCGAGACCGAGGTGCCGCCCGACCAGCTGGTCGTGTCGCTCGACGCCGAGGGCCGCCTCAAGCTCAACTCCGAAGACGTCGCCGAGGCCGAGTACGTCGAGCGGCTGACCCGGGCCATCAACGCCAAGGCCAAGGGCGAGAAGCTGGTCTTCTTTCTCGCCGACGAGAAGACGAACTATGGCCGGCTGGTGGTGGCGCTCGACGGCGCCAAGCAGGCCGGCGCCGAGACCCTGGGCATGATGACCGAGAAGATGGAGGCCTCGGCCACCCCTCCCCAGGCGCCCGCGCCCGCCGCGCCTTGAGTAGTCCGCGCCCCGTCCAGAATTCTGGACGACCGAACTCGAGAAAGCCTTCTCATGGCGTGAGAGCCCGCGAGGGAGACGGGCTCTCGCAGGTGGCGCGCACGGGCGTTGCTCTGGCTGCTGGGCATGCTCGCCAAGGTGAGGTCTGGAGCGCTGTTGGGCGTCGACGCGGTCGCGGTCGACGTCGAGGTCGACATGACCATGGGGCTGCCGTTCTTCGCGGTGGTGGGCCTGCCCGAGGGCGCGGTCAAAGAGAGCAAGGTGCGGGTGGTCTCGGCGCTGAAGAACTGCGACTTCCAGCTGCCGCAGAAGCGCATCACGGTGAACCTCGCCCCGGCCGATATTCGCAAAGAGGGCGCTGCCTTCGAGCTGCCCATCGCGCTGGGAGTGCTGGTGGCGGCGAAGCTGCTCGAGCCCGAGCCGCTCGCCCAGTACCTGTTCGGCGGTGAGCTCTCGCTCGACGGCTCGCTGCGCCCCATTCGCGGGGTGCTGCCGCTGGCGCTCGCCGCGCGCGACGGCGGGTTCAAGGGCGTCATCGTGCCGGTGCAGAACGCGCCCGAGGCCGCGCTGGTCGATCGCATCGAGGTGGTGCCGGTGGCGCACCTCACCGAGGCGGTGGCGCACCTGAAGGGCGACGTGGTGATTCAGCCGTTCGACCGGCTCAAGTCGCTGGTGACGGTCGAGGGGCTCGACGCGGGGTTGGACCTCAAAGACGTGCGCGGCCAGGAAGAGATCAAAGACGCGCTCGAGCTCGCCGCCGCCGGCGGCCACAACATGATGATGTGCGGGCCCCCCGGCTCGGGCAAGACGATGATCGCCCGGCGGCTGCCCTCGATTCTGCCCCCGCTCGAGATGGAAGAGGCGCTCGAGGTCACCAAGATCTACTCGGTGCTCGGCCTGCTCAAAGACGGCGAGGCCCTGATTCAACGCCGGCCGTTTCGCGCCCCGCACCACACCATCTCTGACGCCGGCCTGGTGGGCGGGGGCCCGCTGGCCCGGCCCGGCGAGCTGTCGATGGCCCACCGCGGGGTGCTCTTTCTCGACGAGCTGCCCGAGTTCAAGAAGCACGTGCTCGAGGTGCTGCGCCAGCCGCTCGAAGAGGGCTTCGTGCACATCGCGCGCGCCCAGCAGAAGGTGACCTACCCCAGCCAGGTGATGCTGGTCGCGGCGATGAACCCGTGCCCGTGCGGGTACTGGAGATCGGTGGTGCGCGCCTGCACCTGCTCGCCGCAGCGGGTGCGCGACTACCACGCGCGGGTCAGCGGCCCGCTGCTCGACCGCATCGACATCTCGCTCGAGACGCGCCAGGTCGAGACCCGGCACTTCACCACCGAGCGCCGCGAGAAGCCCTCGAGCTGGTACCGCGAGCGGGTGGTGGCCGCGCGAGACCGGCAGCTCGAGCGCTTCAAGGCCGAGCCGGGCATGCTCTGCAACGCGCAGATGACGCCGCGGTGGCTCTTGGAGCACTGCAAGATTTCGACGGCGGCGCAGTCGCGGCTCAACGCCACGCTCCACACCCACGGCATGTCCGCCCGCGCCCACGACCGCATCTTGAAGGTGGCGCGCACCCGGGCCGACGTCGAAGGCCACGGCGACATCACCGACGAAGACGTGGCGGTGGCCATCGAGTGCCGCAAGCTCGACCGCTCGGAGTACACCGAGGCGCCCATCGGCGACCCCAAGACCCGCGAAGACATGGCCAACAAGATGAGGCGGGTGAACCAGGCCGGAGGTCTGCCGTGAGCGACGCCCCGTTCGCGGTCGAGACGCTCGAGCAGCAGCTGGTGCTGGGGGTGATCTGCGGCGAGTACCGCCCGGGCGACTACCTGCCACCGCTCAGTCACCTCGCCCACCTCGCCCGCTGCAGCCCCGAGGCGGTGCGGGCCGCGGTCGGGCGGCTCTTGGCGCGCGGGGCGCTGGTTCACGAGCCCGGCCGGGGGCTCAAGGTCTCCGAGCTGATGGAGGGCGTCGACCTCGAGCTGCTCTTGCAGCTGATTCGCGGCAAGTCGGACGCCGAGCGAGCGCTCGAGCTCGAGCTGCAGCTGCTCGACCTGATGTCGCTGTTCCTGCTCGAGGTCGCCTACCGCGCCGCCGCCACCCGCACCGAACAGCACCTCAAGTGGTTTCACCATCACCTGCGCGCGCTGCTCGACCGCGCCGAGCTCGACACCCACGTGAAGCACCTCGCCACGGCGCAGTTCGAGCTGATGCGGGTGCTGGCCTCGGCGGGCGGCGGGGTGGCGTTCACTGCCCTGCTCAGCGCGTTTCGCGGCTACCTGTGCAGCGAGGCCGCGCTCGAGTTGATGCCGCCAGACGTCTGGGAGCGCATGGGCACGGCGCTCGCCGAGCGCGACGTGACCGCGGCGCGGCAGCTGGTGCAGCTGGCCTTCGACCGCCGCATCGCCCGGGTGCTCGAGCTGCTCGCCCGCGTGCGCGGGCTCGACGGCGGCTCGAACCCGCCCACCGTCGAGCTGATGGAGTGGGGCGGGTGAAGACCCAAAGCGCGACGAGAGGGCGACTTTAGACCCTGTCAGCTTCGACCCACGGGGCGGGTTCAACCTCGCGCCGGGCGCGGAACCGCGCTGAACGACTGGGCCCCTCAGCCCGCCGAGGTTGGGTCGCCATTTGCTGAGCACCGCCCTCTGGAGGACTTCCCATGGGTGGGTGGCGAACCGGAGTTCTGGCAGGGTGTGTGATGGTGCTCGGCTGCGAGGGCAGCATCGGCGACCCTTTGACGCTCGAGATCACCGCGCCCGCGGCGAGCTGCGCCAAGGGGCGCAAGCTTCGCCTCACTGCGCTCAGCCGCTTCGACGCCCAGACGGCGGGCGTCACCGCCGACGTGAGCTGGGCTTCGTCGAACCCGTCGGTGGGCGCGGTCTCGAACGAAGCCGGCAAGAAGGGCGTGGTCGACTGCGCGAGCGAGGGCACCACCCGCATCAGCGCGGCGCTGGGCGGGGCCACCGCCTCGATGGACCTGAGCGTCACCGCCGCCGAGCTCGATGCGCTGGTGGCCGGCGCCGGGGCGGCCGACCCGTTGCCGCTGGGCACCAGTCGCCCCCTCACCGCGGTCGGCACCTACAGCGACGGCACCTCGCGCGATGTCACCGCCGACGTGAGCTGGTCGTCGTCAGAGCCGGGCATCATCGCCATCAGCGGCGACACTGCCCGGGCGATGTCGATGGGGGCCTCGCGCGTGGCGATGAGCGTCGGAGACGTGAGCGGCTCGGTGATGATCAGCACCAGCGCCGCGCTCCTCACCGGCCTCACCGCCGCGGTGCAGCCAGCCACCCTGCCCAGGGGCGCGGTCGGTCAGCTGCAGGCCGTCGGCACCTTCACCGACGGCGTCACCCGCACCGTCGCCACCGCGCAGTGGTCGAGCTCGGACGAGCAGGTGGCGCGGGTCGAAACCCAGGGCGTGGTCGCGGTCGCCCCCGGCGTGGCGCGCCTCACCGTCTCGGCCCAGGGCTTCACTGCCGCCGCCGATGTCACCGTCACCGCCGCCCAGCTGGTGACGCTCGAGCTCAGCCCCCGCCAGGCCGACCTCGCCGCCGGTGAGTCGCTGCGGTTCACCCTGAGCGGCACCTTCACCGACGGCACCCAGCGCGACCTGAGCGCGGCGGCGCAGTGGTCGTCGTCGCTTCCCTCAGTGCTGCTGGCCGACCCCGCGCAGGTGGCCGGGCTGTTCTGGGGCGTGGGCCCCGGCACCGCCACCGTCACCGCCGCAGTCTTCGGCCAGAGCGTCACCCAACCGGTCACCGTGATACCCGCGCGCCTGGTCGAGGTGACCCTCACTCCGGTCGACCCCAGCCTGCCCAAGCTCTCGACCCGGCAGCTCACCGCCACCGGCGTGTACAGCGACGACACCCGCGTCGACCTCACCGCCCAGGTGGCCTGGTCGTCGACCGACCCCACCGTGGTGAGCGTCGACGCGAGCGGCCTGGCCACCGCGCTGACCCAGGGCAGCTGCTTCGTGCGCGCCGCCTGGCAGGGCAAGAACCCCTCGACCCACGTCACCGTGGTCTCGGCCGCGCTGGTGGGCCTCGACGTCACCCCGCACGCCGCGTCGGTCGCCAAGGGGCGCGCGCAGGCCTTCACGGTGACGGCGCAGTTCGCCGACGGCACCTCGCGCGACTTCACCAGCCAGGTGCTGTGGTCGAGCAGCGCGCCCGCGGTCGCGATTCTCTCGAACGGCCCCTCGTCGTTCGGCGTCGCCAGCACGTTCGCGCCCGGCAACGCCACCATCACCGCCAGCGTCGGTGCGTTGAGCGCCACCGCGGCGCTGGCGGTCGGCCCCGCGGTGCTCGACGAGGTGCAGCTCACCGCGCCCGCCTCGACCCTGGCCCGCGGCACGAAGGTGCGGGTGCAGGCGACCGCGGTGTACTCCGACGCCACCACCCTCGACGTGACCGAGCAGGCGACGTGGTCGGCGTCGGCGCCCGCGGTGGCCTCGGTGTCGACGCAAGCAGGCAGCCGCGGAGAGGTGACCGGCAACGCCGAGGGCAGCTCGACCCTCACCGCGTCGTATGCGGGCAAGGTGCCGGCGTTCACGGTGACCGTCACCGCCGCGCAGCTGCTCTCCATCGGCGTGTCGCCGTCGAACGCTTCGATGCCGCGCGGCACCCAGCGCGCCTTCACCGCGGTCGGCGTGTACACCGACGGCTCGTCACAAGACCTCACCGCGCAGGTGACCTGGAGCGCCTCGAGCGCCGCGGTGCTCGCCTCGAACGCGCCCGGCACGCAGGGGCAGGTGACCGCGCTCGCCGAGGGCAGCGCGCAGGTGCGCGCGGCGTCAGGCAGCGTGGTGGGGCAGACGTCGGTGCAGGTGACCGCCGCCGAGCTGGTGTCGCTGCAGCTCACCCCGACCAGCGCGACGCTGCCGGCAGGCACCACCGTGCAGCTCTTGCTGCGCGGCACGTACACCGACGCCGCGGTGGTCGACCTGAACGCCTCGGCCGTGTGGTCGTCGTCGGCGCCCAACGTGACGGTGAGCAGCGCGGGGCTGGTGCGCGCAGTCACGGCCGGCCCCTCGGCGACGGTGACCGCCGACTTCGGGGGCAAGAGCGCTACCGCCACCATCACCGCGGTGGCCGCGCGGCTCGACCGCATCACCCTGGCCCCGCTCAACGCGTCGATGGCGCAGGCCACCACCCGGCAGTTCTCGGCGATCGGCTCGTACTCCGACGGCAGCTTCGTCGACCTGACCGCCGACGTGCTGTGGAGCTCGTCTGACGGGCAGGTGGCGGGCGTCTCGAACGCGAGCGGCTCGAGGGGCCTGGCCAGCGCGTTCGGCGCGGGCACGGTGACCATCGGCGCGGTGAAAGACGGGGTCAGCGCCAGCACCCCGCTCACCGTGGTGCCGGGCACCGTGGTGCGCATCGACGTGATCGCCGGCAGCACCTCGGCGGCCAAGGGCACCTTGAAGCAGCTGTTCGCCCAGGCGACCCTCTCTGACGGGTCGACGCAAGACGTGACCTCGCAGGCCACCTGGAGCTCGAGCGACCCCACCGTGGCCACGGTCTCGAACGGCTCTGGCTCGCGCGGCCTGGTCACCGCGGTGGCGGTGGGCGTGAGCACCCTCACCGCGACGGTGGGCTCGACCAGCGGCACGGTGGTGCTGACCGTCACCCCGGCGGGGCTGGTGTCGATGACGCTGACGCCGCAGAACGCCACCCTCGCGACGGGCTCGACGGTGCAGCTCGCCGCCTACGGCACCTATACCGACGGCGCCACGGTCGACGTCACCGCGCAGGCGCTGTGGAGCTCGAGCAACGCGGCGATCGCCGACGTGTCGAACGCCCAGGGGAGCTTCGGCCTGGTGAGCGGCTTCGCCGACGGGGCGGTGACGGTCAGCGCCACGCTCGCGGGCAAAAGCGCCGGCACGACCGTGACGGTGTTCACACCGTGAAGCGGCGTTGCCCTGCTCACTCGTAGCAGGTGATGAAGGTGCTCACCGTGCCTGCGCGGCGACGCTGTCGTCGAGGTCCACCGTGCTTCTGATCGGCGCCCCGGCGCCGCACGCCAGCGACAGCAGCGTAGTGAGGACCCGCCGACTCAGGCGGCCGGCTCCGAGCGGACATGTTCGCCCGCCGAGAGATTCGCGGTTCGTGCTCGCGCGGCAGCTCATGCCGCTTCGGCGGCGCCGTGGCACTTCTTGTACTTCTTGCCGCTGCCGCAGGGGCAGGGATCATTGCGGCCGACCTTGGGGCCTTCGCGCACCACCTGCTTGGCGATCGCGACCGGCTTGCCGTCTTCTCCGGCGCGGCTCTCGACCGCGGCGCGGCGGCGCTGCTCCATCTGGCGCTGCAGGCGCTCGCTGTCTTCTTGCGCGTCGCGCGGCTGGGCCCGCATCACCTGAGAGATGAACTGCACCTTGATGGCCTGCAGCATCTTGATGAAGCCGTCGTAGCCCTCGCGCTTGTACTCGAGCTTGGGGTCCTTCTGGCCGTAGCCGCGCAGGCCGATGCCCTGGCGCAGGTGATCCATCGCGAGCAGGTGGTCCTTCCACAGCTGGTCGATGGTGGCGAGGTAGCGCAGCTGGCAGAACCGGTGCCACTCGTCGCCGTAGTCTTTCTCGCGATCGAGGTACATCTTCTCGGCGACCCGGTAGATCTGCTCTTGCACGTCTTCGACCTTGCCCACCCGCTGGAAGGTCATGTCGACGTTGAAGGTCTCTTTGACCGCGCGCTGCAGGGCGTCGAGGTCCCACGTGTTGGGGTTGGTCGCCGCGGCGTAGGTGTCGGTCAGGCCGAAGATCACGTCTTCGAGCGCGTCGAGCACCATCTCTTTGAAGTCGGGGAAGCTGATGGTCCGCTCGGAGCGGATCTTCGCCTTGGTCTTCTTGTCTTCCTCGAACTCGATCAGCGCCACGCCTGCGCCCGCCGCGAGCACCTGGCGGCGCAGACGGTAGATCGTCTTGCGCTGCTGGTTCATCACGTCGTCGTACTCGAGCAGGTTCTTGCGGATGTCGAAGTTGTGCCCTTCGACCCGCTTCTGCGCGTTCTCGATCGCCTTCGAGAGCCACTTGTGCTCGATGACCTCGCCTTCCTCCATGCCGAGGCGTTCCATCAGCGAGGTGATGCGCTCGGATCCGAAGATCCGCATCAGCTCGTCCTCGAGCGACATGTAGAACTTCGACACGCCCGGGTCGCCCTGGCGGCCGGCGCGGCCGCGCAGCTGGTTGTCGATGCGCCGCGACTCGTGGCGCTCGGTGCCCAGAATGAACAGGCCGCCCAGCCCGGTCACCTCGTCGCGCTCGGCCTGGGTCTGCTTCTTGAACCGCTCGATCGCCGCGGCGAGCTTCGCTTTGTGCTCTTCGACCGCCGCGTTGTACGCGGTGAGGTCGGGCGTCTGGCCCTCGACGGCCTCGGGAGGCTGCGGCTCGGGGCCGACCTCGTTCTTGGCCATCACCTCGGGGTTGCCGCCCAGCAGAATGTCGGTGCCGCGGCCGGCCATGTTGGTCGAGATGGTGACCGCGCCCTTGCGACCGGCCTGCGCGATGATGTCGGCCTCACGCAGGTGCTGCTTGGCGTTCAAGATGTTGTGGGGCACGCCCTTCTTCTTGAGGAAGGTCGAGAAGATCTCGCTCTTCGCCACCGAGACCGTGCCCACCAGCACCGGCTGACCCTTCTGGTGCAGCTCGGCCAGCTCGTCGACCGCGGCGAGGTACTTCTCGCGCTCGGTCTTGTAGACCACGTCTTCGACGTCGTTGCGCACCATCTTGCGGTTGGTGGGCACCACCCGAACGTCGAGGTTGTAGATCTTGGCGAACTCTTCGGCCTCGGTGTCGGCGGTGCCGGTCATGCCCGAGAGCTTCGAGTACATGCGGAAGTAGTTCTGGAACGAGATGGTCGCCAGCGTCTGGTTCTCGTTCTCGATCTTCACGCCTTCTTTGGCTTCGATCGCCTGGTGCAGGCCGTCTGACCAGCGGCGGCCGGGCATCTGGCGGCCGGTGAACTCGTCGACGATGACCACCTCGCCGTCTTTCACCACGTACTCGCGGTCGCGCTTGTAGAGGGTGTGCGCGCGCAGCGCCTGCTCGACGTGGTGCAGCGTCTCGATCTCGTCGGGCGCGTAGAGGTTGGGGATCTTGAGGCGGGTCTGCAGCTTCTCGATGCCGTCGTCGGTCAGCGAGACCGAGCGGTTCTTCTCGTCGAGGATGAAGTCTTGATCCGGCACCAGCCCGGGGATCACCTGATCGACGGTGTAGTACTTGTCGGTGGTGTCTTCGGTGGGGCCCGAGATGATCAACGGCGTGCGCGCCTCGTCGATCAGAATCGAGTCGACCTCGTCGACGATGGCGAAGTTCAGCTCGCGCTGCACGTAGTCCTGCAGGCGAAACTTCATGTTGTCGCGCAGGTAGTCGAAGCCGAACTCGTTGTTCTGCCCGTAGGTGATGTCGGCGCGGTACGCCACCTGCCGCTCGCGGTCGGACAGGTCGTGAAGAATGCAGCCGACGGTGAGGCCCAGCCGGCGGTGAATGCGGCCCATCCACTCGGCGTCGCGGCGGGCCAGGTAGTCGTTCACCGTGACGATGTGCACGCCGCGGCCCGACAGCGCGTTCAAGAACGAGGGCGCGGTGGCGGTCAGGGTCTTGCCTTCGCCGGTGCGCATCTCGGCGATGCAGCCCTGGTGCAGGAACATGCCGCCGATCAGCTGCACGTCGAAGTGGCGCTGGCCGATCTCGCGGCGCGCGCCCTCGCGGCACAGCGCGAACGCGTCGAACAGCACCTCGTCGAGGGGCTTGCCGTTGGTGACCTGCTCTTTGAGCTTGAGCGTGTGCTGCGGCAGCTCTGCGTCACTCAACGCCTTGTATTTCGGCTCGAGCTCGTTGATTCGGGCGACCTTGGGCCACGCCTTCTTGAGCTCTCGGTCGTTCTTCGTCCCGATGATCTTCCGAATCGTCCACTCGATCATGACTGACGTCCTTCTGTAGCGGCCGGTTCAGAAAGCCAAGGGAAATACACGTGCCGGGCAAGCTAAGACGGCACCTTCCATGCGCAAGCCCCAGATTTCCCGCTTCGTCTTCCTCTGTCGACGCGACTTCGAGACGTACCTGCACCAAGAGCTCGCGCACGCCAAGCTGAAGCCGGCCGAGCTCGGCCCCGGAGCAGTGGAATGCGAGATGTCAGACTTCATTCCCGTGTACGGGCGGGCCGGGTTTCGGGTGATCGAAAAGCTGCCCGCCGCCGGCACCCTCGAGGCCTGGGCCGCCGACGGCCTGCCGCTGCCCCAGCTGCCCGAGCTCCCGCCCGGGCCGGGCAGGTGGGTGGTCTGCAATCTCGGTGAGGGCGTCACCGTGCTCGGCGACCGGCTGACCGCCGCGCCGCGCCGCATGAAGCGCGACGCCGACACGCTCTCTCGCGCTGCGCTGAAGCTCGACGAAGCGCTCGAGTGGGTGGGCGACGGCCCCGGGGCGAAGGAAGTCTGTGTCGACCTCGGCGCCGCGCCCGGCGGCTGGTCGCAGCGGCTGCTCGCGCGCGGCGCACGGGTGATCGCCGTCGACCCGGCGCAGCTCAAGCTCGCGCACAAGAAGCTCACCCACGTGCAAGACAGCGCGTTTCGGTATCAGCCCGAAGAGCCGGTCGACTGGCTGTTCTGCGACATGGCCTGGCGCCCGCTCGAGGTCGCGCAGCTGCTCGGCAAGTGGGCGCGCCACGGCTGGGCGATTCGGGTGGTGGCGAACATCAAGCTGCCGATGAAAGACAAGTGGCCGATGCTGGCGAGGGTGCGCAGCACCATGGAAGAGGGCGGCTGGCGCAACCTGAAGATGCGCCAGCTGTACCACGACCGCGATGAGGTGACCGTCGCCGCTTCGCGCTATTGAAGGCGCAGATCGGCTGCCTTTAAAGCGGCACTCGCAGGCGAGCTTCGTTCGTGGCGGCAGCAGGCCCGGCAGGGTCAGGCCAAGGGTTCAGCGGGGCGGCCAGGGTAGGGACTGGGGAGGGGCGCGCGCAGGTGAGGGGAAGCGGGTTGGGTGGGGCCCGGCCAGGGTAGGGACTGGGGCGGGGCGTGCGCAGGTGAGGGGAAGCGGGTGGGGTGGGGCCCGGCCAGAAACCCTGCGCCGCCCCCTGCACTTTCCCCTGCCGGATCTGCCCCTGGCCGAGATCGCTCAAACCCTTGGCCTGACCCTGCCGGGCCTGCTGCCGCCACGAACGAAGCGCGCCTGCAGCTGCCGCTTTAGAAGCCCCCGAGCACCGCGAGCCGTGCACTACAGCACCGCGAGTCGTGTTCTTCACCCGATGTTGTTCTCGATCATCCACCGCTCGACGTCGATCGCCGCCATGCAGCCGGTGCCGGCGGCGGTGACCGCCTGCCGGTAGTAGCTGTCGGCCACGTCGCCGCAGGCGAACACGCCCTCGATGTTGGTGCGGGTCGAGCCGGCCACCACCTTCAGGTACCCGCTGCTGTGCATGTCGAGCACCCCTTTGAACAGCTCGGTGTTGGGGGTGTGCCCGATGGCCACGAACACCGCGGCGGCGTCGATGCGGTGCGTGTCACCCGACATCAGGTTCTTCACCACCGCGCCGGTCACGCCCTTCTCGTCGCCGACGACCTCTTCGATCGCCGAGTTCCACACGAAGTTGAGCTTGGGGTGCTTGAGCGCGCGCTCTTGCATGATCTTCGACGCGCGCAGGGTGTCGCGGCGGTGAATGACCGTGACCTTCGAGCACATCTTGCCCAGGTGGGTGGCCTCTTCCATCGCGGTGTCTCCGCCGCCCACCACGATCACCTCTTTGCCGCGGTAGAGAAACCCGTCGCAGGTGGCGCAGGCCGACACGCCCTTGTTCTTGAACTTCGACTCGCTCGGCAGCCCCAGGTACTTCGCGGTGGCGCCGGTGGCGATGATCACCGCCTCGCTCTGGTAGGTGACGCTCTCGCCCACGATGGTGAAGGGGCGCTTGCTGAAGTCGACCTTCACCGCGTTCTCGAGGTGAATCTTGGTGCCGAAGCGCTCGGCCTGGGCCTTGAACTTGTCCATCAGGTCGGGGCCGGTCACCGACTCGGGGAAGCCGGGGTAGTTCTCGACGTCGTTGGTGATCATCAGCTGCCCGCCCGGCACCCGCTGCGAGTCGTGCTCGGTGGGGCCGCCGGCGAACACCACCGGCTTCAAGTTCGACCGCGCGGTGTAGATGGCGGCGGTGTAGCCGGCAGGGCCGGAGCCGATGATGGTGACTTTGTTCAGGTCGGACACTTGACGCACCCTTCAGTTGCTGGAGACTGCTCGAACCGTGGACGTGGAGATTCTCCGCAAGGTAGCGCTTTTCGAAGGGCTCACCAACGCCCAGCTGCGCAAGCTGATGAGCGCGCTGCGCGAGGTCGAGTTCAAAGGCAGCGCCCACATCTTCAAAGAAGGTGACGACGGCACGTCGATGTTCATCATCTCCGAGGGCAAGGTTCGCATCTCGAAGATGGTGCCGGGCATCGGCGAAGAGGCGCTCGCCATTCTCGAGCGCGGCCAGTACTTCGGCGAAATGTCGCTGATCGAAGACGGCCCCCGCTCGGCCGACGCGATCGCCCACTCTCCCTGCAAGCTCTACGAGCTGCAGCGCGACAAGCTCGACGAGGTGATGTTCACCGACAAAGAGCTGGCCTACGTGCTGCTGTGGACCTTCGTGCGCACGCTCTCGGCGCGCCTGCGCGAGACCAACGACAAGATTCGCGCCTTCTTCGCCCTGTCGTCGTTCGGGCCCCGCTGATCAGAAAAGGCCCTCAGTTTGCGTCTGCCGAGGCATCGGGCGTAGGAGCGATACCTGTCGTGCTCCGGTCTACCGTCCGTCTGATCAGCTTCGCCGCGTTCGCGGGCGTGGTGGCGTGCGGCAAGCCCGAGAAGCTGATGCCCGCCGACTCGGGGCCGGTGCTGCCCAATGATCTCTGCCTCGACAACGACGGCGACGGGTTCAAGGGCACCGGCCGCTGCGGCGGAGTCGAAGACTTCGACTGCAACGACGCAGACCCGCTGGTGCACCCCCAGGCCAGCGAGGTCTGCAACGCGGTCGACGACGACTGCGACGGTGAGGTCGACGAAGGCCTGCCGGTCGCCAGCTGGTACGCCGATCACGACGGCGACGGGGTCGGCGGCAGCACCTCGTCGGGCATGGGCTGCGCCTCGCCGCCTTCGGGCTCGGTCACCACCACCGGCGACTGCAACGACGCCGACCCCAAGGTGCGCCCCGGAGTCGCCGAGACCTGCAACGACGTCGACGACGACTGCGACGGCACCAAAGACAACGGGCTCCCCTTTCAAGACTTCTACGCCGACCTCGACGGCGACGGCTTCGGCGACGCCACCGGCGCTCCGCAGGCGAGCTGCCTCACCATGGTGATGGGCAAGGTGCCCAACAAGAGCGACTGCGCCGACCGCGACCCGACGGTGAAGCCGGGCGCCACCGAGATCTGCAACCGCCGCGACGACAACTGCGACGGTCAGGTCGACAACGGCATCACCTACCTCGCCTACTACCCCGACACCGACGGCGACGGCTTCGGCGCGGCGGGCAGCTCGGCCGAGATGAGCTGCGGCCCGGTGGCCGGCAAGGTGACCAACAGCACCGACTGCGATGACGCCAACCCCACCGTGAAGCCGGGCGCCCCCGAGATGTGCAACGGGGTCGACGACAACTGCGCCGGCGGCGCCGACGAGGGCCTCACCTTTCAGGGCTACTACCCCGACGTCGACGGTGACGGGGTCGGCGCGGTGGTGGCGCCGGTCAGCTCGTGCCTGCCGCTACCCGGCAAGGTCACCACCACCGGCGACTGCAACGACACCAACGCCGCGGTGAAGCCGGGCGCCACCGAGGTCTGCAACGGCGTCGACGACGACTGCGCCGGCGGCGTCGACAACGGCCTCACCTTTCGCTCGTACTACACCGACAGCGATCAAGACGGCTTCGGCACCGGCTCGGCCACCATGGCCTGCGCCCCCATCGCGGGAAAAGCGACGGTGGCGGGCGACTGCAACGACAACAACGCCGCGGTGAAGCCCGGCGCCGCCGAGGTCTGCAACGGCGTCGACGACGACTGCGCCGGCGGCATCGACAACGGGCTCACCTTTCAGGGCTACTACCCCGACGGCGACGGCGACGGCTTCGGCAACAAGCAGGCGCCCGCGCAGTCGGCCTGCGCGCCGGTGACCAACAAGGTCGCCAACAACCTCGACTGCGACGACGGCCTGTTCGCGGTGAAGCCGGGGGCCACCGAGCTCTGCAACACCCGCGACGACGACTGCGACGGGCAGACCGACGAGGGCCTCACCTTCACCAGCTACTACCCCGACCTCGACAGCGACGGCTTCGGCAGCAGCGCCTCGCTGGCCCAGTCGGCGTGCGCGCCGGTCACCGGCAAGGTGGCCAACAACACCGACTGCAACGATGGCCTCGCCACCGTGCACCCGGGCGCCACCGAGACCTGCAACGGGGTCGACGACAACTGCGACACCCAGGTCGACAACGGCACCATGAACGTCGCGTACTACGTCGACAACGACGGCGACGGGTACGGCGCGGGCACCAGCTCGGTGATGTCGTGCGCACCGGTGGCCGGGCGCGCGCCGAACAACACCGACTGCAACGACGGCCTGAGCTCGGTGCACCCCAACGCCACCGAGGTCTGCAACGGGGTCGACGACAACTGCGTGAGCGGCGTCGACGACGGGCTCACCTTCTTGAGCTACTGGCCCGACGCCGACCTCGACGGCTTCGGCAACGGCGCGATGGCCTCGCAGTCGTCGTGCGCGCCGGTCACCGGCAAGGTCACCAACAGCTCCGACTGCAACGACGGCAGCGCGGCGGTGAAGCCGGGCGCCACCGAGACCTGCAACCAGGTCGACGACAACTGCGCCGGCGGCATCGACGAGGGGCTGCCCAGGCAGAGCTACTGGGCCGACGGCGACGGCGACGGCTTCGGCGCCGGCAGCGCGGTGATGGCGTGCGGCGCGTTCGGGGGCCGGGTGCCGAACAACACCGACTGCAACGACGCCAACCCGGCGGTGCGGCCGACCGCCATCGAGCTGTGCAACGGCATCGACGACAACTGCGCGGGCGGCGCCGACGAGGGCGACCCGGGCGGCGGCGCGGCGTGCTCGACCGGCCAGTCGGGCGTGTGCGGCCCGGGCACCAACCACTGCGTGAGCGGCACCGTGTCGTGCCAGCGCAACGTCGCGCCAGTGGCCGAGCGCTGCAACAACCTCGATGACGACTGCAACGGGCAGACCGACGAGACGTTCGCCGACAAGGGCAACACGTGCAGCGCGGGGCAGGGCGTGTGCCTGAAGACGGGCACCCGGGTCTGCCGCACCGACGGCAGCGCGACCCAGTGCAGCGTCGACGCGGGCGCTCCGACCGTGCCGGCTTGTGATGATCTCGACAACGACTGCGACGGCATCGTCGACGAGCCGTACTTCTCGTCGACGTTCAACGTGTCGACGCCGGTGCCCTGGGCCGACCTCGAGGTGGCGCCCTACTACTTCACCGCCGGCAGCTGCGCGGGCGGGGTCAACGGCAGCGGCACCGACCAGCTGCAGGGGGGCGCGCTGCTCATGGGCGCGGGCGCCGACGGCCTCTACTTCCAGAAGCTCGACACGTCGGGTGCCCCCACCGGGCTGCCGGTGACGGTGGTGAGCTCTTTCCGCTACGTCGACGTGGCCATCGCGCAGGCGGGCGACGGCTTCATCGTGGCCGGCATCTACGACGGCGAGCCCGACGGGGTGGGCGACGAGATCGATCTCTATTACCTCGACAGCAGCGGCGCCTGGCGCGCCGACCGCTGGAGCATGTTCGACACCGGCAAGGCGCTCGACTCGCTGCGGCTGGTGCGCGGCAACGGCAAGCGGGTGACGCTCATCTGGCGAGAGGCCGGCGTGGGCCTGCGCTACTACCGGGTCGAGCCCACTTACAGCGGCAGCACCTGGTCGGTGACCCAGGTGGGCGGGGCGGCGCTCACCACCGCCACCGCGCCCAACACCCTGGTGGCGAACACCGCCACGCTCTCGGGGGTGGGCGCCGACTCGGCGATCGCCGACTGGGCCGCGACGCAGACCTGCGCGTCGACCGCGACGCTGCAGCAGGTCGGGGTCGCCTACCGGGTGAGCGCGCCGATTCTGCGCCACTTCACGGTGAACGAAGACGGCACCGGCAAGAGCGCTGATCTGATCGTGAGAGATGTCTCGCCGGTGGCGCCCTCGAACATCATGGGCCGGGTGGTGCTGAGCCCCGACGTGGCCTTCTTCCGCGACGCCAGCTTGAACCAGTGGTTCATCACCTACGTGATGCAGAACCCCGATCTGGCCAGCAACCCGATGGTGCCCAAGGCCGACCTCGAGGTCTGGCTGTCGAACCACCCCGGCTACAACTGGGCCTGGCTGCAGTTCGCGACCCAGAACGGAGTGAATTCGATCACCCGGCCGCGCGGCTCGGTCACGGCCACCCGGCTGTGGGTGACCGGCCAGCGCTACGTCGCCGACGCCAGCGGGTTCAGGCAGCAGATCATGACCCGGCAGTTCGACTACGCGGGGGCCCGCGACCCCAATTCGAGCAGCGTCGAGCTCTCGCCGGCGACCGGGGCCTGCAGCGGAGACCCCCCCTGCCGCGGCGGGAATAAAGACGGGGTGACGAACTGGGCGCCGTTCGGGCGGGTCTATTACGCGGCGAGCGGGGCGACTCCAACCGGAGTGTTCTCGAGCACTTTGACGTGCCAGTGAGCACCTTGCCTGCCCGTTGAGGCTCTGCTAGAGCCGACGACCCGCAGCAAGAAGTGCCCGTAGTTGTTCAAAGCAGTTCCATCTCACACACGCTCGAGAGAAGAGCCTCCTGGTGCTCCCGGCATCAGCTGGGAGGGAAGCTCTTCGGCTGTTTTCGAAGCGTGGCGGATCAACCGAACGCAGTAACAAGAACAGGAAGCAAGCAAGTCATGGAAGAGAATCAGCAGCAGCAGATGGCCCCCGCAGGTGGAATCACCATGCGGCAGCTCCTCGAGGCCGGCGTCCACTTCGGTCACCAGACCAAGCGTTGGAACCCGAAGATGAAGCCGTACATCTTCGGCGCCCGTAACGGCATCTACATCATCGACCTGCAGAAGACGGTCACCATGGCGCGCGCGGCGTTTCGCTACGTCGCCGACGTCACCGCCCGCGGCGGCTACGTGCTGTTCGTCGGCACCAAGCGCCAGGCCCAGGACGTGGTGCAGGAAGAGGCCCGTCGCTCGAACCAGTTCTTCGTCACCAACCGCTGGCTGGGCGGCACGCTCACCAACTTCAAGACCATCAAGCAGGGCATCGACCGCCTGAAGAGCATCGAGAAGATGTCCGAAGACGGGACCTTCGAGCGCCTGCCGAAGAAAGAGGTCGCCGGCCTGACCCGCGAGCAGGAGAAGCTCGAGAAGAACCTGGGCGGCATCAAAGAGATGTCGCGCCTGCCCGGCTGCGTGTTCGTGATCGACCCCAAGAAAGAGCAGATCGCGGTGCACGAGGCCTCGCGCCTGGGCATTCCGGTGATCGGCCTGGTCGACACCAACTGTGACCCCGAGGGCATCGACTTCGTCATCCCCGGCAACGACGACGCGATTCGGTCGATCAAGCTGTTCACCTCGAAGATCGCCGAGTCGTGCATCGAAGGTGGCGCCCGCTACAAGGCGTCGGGTGCGGCCGAGCGCGACGAGGCCGAAGAGCGCCGCCGTCAGGAAGGTGGCGGCGAGCGCCGTCGCTTCGTGAAGGAGCGCCCGGGCCGTGGTCCGGTGGTCGAGATCAAGAGCCAGCCGGCGCCCGAAGTGATCGCCAGCACCACCGAAGAGAAGCCGGCCAGCGAAGAAGTGAAGGCCGAGTAACTCTTTCCTTCTTTGGAGAACAGACATGGCTGACATCACCGCCGCAATGGTGAAGGATCTGCGCGAGAAGACCGGCGCAGGCATGATGGATTGCAAGAAGGCCCTCGCCGAGACCAAGGGCGACTTCGCCGCCGCCGAAGAGTGGCTGCGCAAGAAGGGCATCAGCAAGGCCGCCTCGAAGGGCAGCCGCGTCGCCGCCGAAGGCCTGATCGGCCAGTTCGTCACGGCCGACGGCAAGACCGGCTCGATCGTCGAGATCAACTGCGAGACCGACTTCGTCGCTCGCAACGACGACTTCCTCAAGCTGGTTGCGCAGGTGTCCGAGCACGTGGCCAAGGCCGGCCCGGCGTACGTTCGCGCCGAAGACGTGCCCGCTGGCAAGGCGGCCGACGAGAAGGTGCTGCTGATGGAGCAGAGCCTGGGTGGCAAGAAGGTGAAAGACCTCGCCACCGAGGCCACTGCGAAGATCGGCGAGAAGATCGACATTCGTCGCTTCGCGCGCTTCGCCGCCGAAGGCAGCGGCCTGGTGGTCGCCTACGTGCACAGCGGCAAGATCGGCGCGCTGGTCGAGCTGGGCGCGGCGAACGACGCCGCTGCCAAGCACCCCGAGGCCCTCGCTGCGGCCAAAGAGCTGGCGCTGCAGGTCGCGTCGATGCGCCCGCTCTACACCCGCCGCGAAGAAGTGCCCGCGGCGGCGATCGCGAAGGCGCGCGAAGACATCAAGTTCGAGATGGACAACACCGTGCAGGTCGTCATCAAAGACGGCAAGCCGGTGCGCGGCATCTTGCGCTCGCAAGACGCCGAGAAGCTCCAGGTCGAGCAGGGTGGGCGGCTCGAGAAGGTGCCCGCCTCGCAGGTCGTCGAGATCAAGAAGATCACCACGCCCGCCGACAAGATCGAGGGCGCGATGAAGGGCAAGATCGAGAAGTTCTACGAGGGCGTGTGCCTCGTCGATCAGGCCTGGGTGAAGGACGACAAGAAGAAGATGCGCGACGTGGTGGCCGAGGCCGCCAAGGCGGCGGGCGGCGAGCTCACCGTGAAGCGGTTCGCGCGTCTGGAAGTCGGCGAAGGCATCGAGAAGAAGAAAGAAGATCTCGCTGCCGAGGTCGCCAAGACGCTGCAGCAGTAAACGTCGCGATCATTTCCGGGTGGGAGCAACTCCCACCGGCGCCACCGTCGACAACCTTCGACGGTGGCGAAGATCGAGACCTCTCCTGTGGCGGTGGTGATCAGCGGCGCGAACGGCGTCACCTTTCGTGTCGCGCCGCGGTTGGCGCGCAACCGCGCCGTGCTCGAAGTGCTCGACGAAGCCGGCGACATCACCCAGGTGCGGGTGTCGCCCGACGACATGCGACGGCTCGCGGCGGCGTTGATGAAGATCGCCGCGGTGGTCGAAGCCTCCACGCCGTCAGAAGAGACCACGCGCCCCTGATCGTCGTTGAGCCAACGGGTCGGTTCCGTTAAGACCGCTGGCCATGGCGTACAAGCGCATTCTCCTCAAGCTGTCAGGCGAGGCCCTGGCGAGTGAAGGAGGGTACGGCATTCACCCGCCGACGCTCTCCCGCATCGCCTGTGAGGTGCAAGAGGTCATCGCCAGCGGCGTGCAGACCGCGCTCGTCATCGGCGGCGGCAACATCTTTCGCGGGGTGAAGGGCGCCACCGAGGGTATGGATCGCGCGAGCGCCGACTACATGGGCATGCTCGCCACCTGCATCAACGCCATGGCGCTGCAAGACGCGCTCGAGAAGGCGGGGCTGCCCACCCGGGTGCTCTCGGCCATCAAGATGGAGCAGATCAGCGAGCCGTACATTCGCCGGCGCGCGGTGCGGCACCTCGAGAAGGGCCGGGTGGTGATCTTCGCCGCCGGCACCGGCAACCCCTACTTCACCACCGACACCGCGGCCTCGCTGCGGGCGATGGAGATCAACGCCGACGTCATCTTGAAGGCCACCAAGGTCGACGGCATCTACGACTCGGACCCCAAGAAGAACCCCAAGGCGCGCCGCTACAAGTCGCTGACCTACATCGACGTGCTGCAGCAGCGCCTCAACGTGATGGACTCGACCGCCATCTCGCTGTGCATGGACAACAAGCTGCCCATCGTGGTGTTCGACCTCGAAGGCGAGGGCAACATCGGTCGCGCGGTGCGTGAGCCGATGAGCATCGGCACCGTGGTCGGCACCGGCGAAACCGCCTGGGCCTGAACGTTTCTTTCAAGGAGGGCGTATGAGCGACGAAGTGGTGAAAGAGCTGAAGGCGCGCATCGACAAGACGTTGGAAGATTTGAAGGCGGGGCTGGCGAAGATCCGCACCGGGCGGGCCTCGCTCGGCATGCTCGACGGCATCAAGGTCGACTACTACGGCACGCCCACCCCGCTGGCGCAGTGCGCCGCGCTGGCGGTGCCCGAGCCCCGCATGATCACCATCAAGCCGTGGGACAAGAGCATCATGAAGGAGCTCGAGAAGGCGATTCGCGAGGCCAACCTGGGGCTCAACCCGATGAACGACGGTGAGCTGATTCGCCTGCCGATTCCGCCGCTCACCGAAGAGCGCCGCAAGGACATCGCCAAGCAGGTGAAGACCAAGGGCGAAGACCACAAGGTGGCCATTCGCAACGAGCGCCGTGACGCCAACGAGCGGGTGAAGACCCAGCTCAAGGACAAGAAGATCACCGAAGACGACAACAAGCTCATTCAAGAGAAGGTGCAGAAAGAGACCGACGCCGGCATCGCGCTCGTCGATCAGCTGGTGGCGAAGAAAGAAAAAGAAGTGATGGAGGTCTGAGGCCCCAGGTGGCTGGCCCTCGCGCGCTGGTCGCTGAGCCCTCGGTTCCCCTCTCCAATGCGCTGAAGCGCTTTCTGGGGCAGAGCGGCTACGAAGTGACCGTGGTGCACTTCGTCGACGTGGCGGTGCTCCAGTCGCGCAAGGTCGACCCGCAGGTGGTGTTCTCGTCGGTCTCGGGCACCTTCGACGGCGAGGCCTTGTGCGCCAAGCTGAAGCAGCTGAAGCCCCACCTGCCGGTGGTGCTGACCTACCCACCCGAAGAAGAGCTGATGATCGAGCGGGCGATGCGGGCCGGCGCCGACGCCTGGCTCATCTCGCCGCTGAAGAAGGCGCAGGTGGTGGCGGTGGCTCACGCCATGGTGCGCCAGCACGCGCTCACCCTGCGCGTCGGGCAGCTCGAGGCCGAGCTGCAGAAGGCCCGGCTCGAGCAGGCGCCGCAGTCGGGCTCGAACACCCACGACCTCACCTTCTTCAAGAAGTTTCTCGGGCTCGAGGTGAAGCGCAGCAAGCGCTACCAGTACCCGCTCGCGTTCTTGATGGTGGCGCTCGACGCTCTGACCGAGCGGCTGGCCTCGTCGGCTGACCCCGAGCCGGCCCGGGCCACCATTCGCGCCGAGTGCGTGGGCGCGGTCGGGCAGCTGTTGCGCGACATCGACCTGTGCGTGCCCTTCGCCGACGACCGGCTGCTGGTGTTTCTGCCGCACACCGCGCGCGACGGAGCGCAGGTGGTCGCCGCCCGGCTGGTCGAGCGGCTCTCGAAGCTGCGCACCTTCGCCGACGGCACCGCGTCGGCGGGGCTGGCGGTGTTCGACCCGAAGACGGCGCCCAAGGCCTCCTCGGTGGGCTTCGGCTCGCTGATGCGTGAGGCGTCGCTCAACCTGCGGCTGGCGCAGGAATCGGGCGGCAATCGGGTCGAGGCCACCCCGGTCGCGATGCAGCCCAAGCGCGAGCGAATCTCGATCGCATGAGCGCCGACTTCGAAGCACAGGTGGTGACGGTGGCCGAAGAGCTGGCCGCGCTGCACCGGCTCGACTTCTCGAAGCAGAGCCTCGACGCGCTGGAGCAGCTGTTGGGCGGGCCCGACCCCGAGCTCTTGCGCGCCGCCGGCGCCTACCTCGCCGAGGTGATTCGCCGGCGCGCACCGGTGAAGCTGCGCTGGGTCGAGGCCGCGAAGGTGAACCCCGCCTGGAGTGACTCCACCAACCCGTACCTGCTCGCCACCCCCAAGAACCTGGTGTTCGCGGTGCTGGGCAAGCCGGCGCGGCGCGATGGGGGCCTGGCGGCGTTCGCCGACAAGGTGCACGAGCTGTGCAGCCGCGAGGCGACCTCGGGCTGACGGCGCGAAGCTCTGCCCGTCAGCGCGGGTGCTCGCGGCGCCAGGCGGTGAGCACGTCGACCACTGCCACCAGCAGGTTGAGCACCTCGACGAGCACCTCGACCATGGTGAGGCACGTAAGAACCGGGGTTGAGCCGGTCAACTCACAGCTTCAGCGCTTCGCCGGTCATCGCCGCGACGCACTCGCCGACCCAGCTGAACAGCTCGAGCCCCTTGCCCTTGTCGTCGAGCCAGCGGCCGTCGGCCTGGAGGGCGAAGTGAATGCCCTGGCCCTTGCCCGCCACCCAGATCTGCCAGATGGCGCGCTGGGTGTTCACCACCACCTTCTCGCCGTTGGGCACGTGGGTGACGTCGATCTTGTCGCCGGTCGCCACCACGTCGACCAGGTCGGGGTCGATCGCGTCGACCCCCTTCACGATGCGCTTGAACGCGGTCGCGATGAGGCCGTTGTACGTCGACTCGTCCACTAGACGGTCTCGAGCACTTGCTGCCCGGGCGGCGCGTAGAAGAGCAGCCGGGTGGCGGCGCCGTCGCGCTCGAGCGCGATGACCGTGCCGGGGTTCACCGGCTTGGGAAAGTTCTGCATGCCGAGCAGGTGCGCGGCCATCGCGGTCATCGACGGGTTGTGCCCCACCAGGATGATTGAGTCGGCGGCGTTCGCTTCGTTGAGCACCCCGTCGATGGCTCCCACCGGCATGTCGGGGAGCAGCGAGCGGTGGGCGCGCAGCGGGCCCTCGTACCCGAGCGAGAAGCTCAAGATCGACGCGGTCTGTACCGCGCGCACCAGCGGGCTGGTGAGCACCAGCCTCGGCATGCCGATGCGCTCGGCGAGCGCAGCGAAGTGGGCGGCAATCGAAAGCCGCGCCTTCGAGGTGAGCGCGCGCGCCTCGTCTCCCAGACCCTCGGGAATGTCGGCGTCGGCGTCTGCATGGCGGACGAGGAGGACCTTCACAGCACCCAAATTCATATCGAAGTTCTGTACTGTGGTGTGCGTGAAACGCATCGCAGTGCTGGCGCTGCTGGCGGTGGGGTGCCGTAAGGAAGCCACCCAGGCCCCCGACGCCGCGGCAGTGCCGGTGGCGGCGGTGGCTGCGGTCGACGGCGGTTTCGTGCTCACCCCCGCGCTGCTCGACGGCTACCTGCGCTACCAGCGGGCGTCGCAGGGCATCACCCGCTCGCTCGACGGCGGCACCTACGACCGCGCCGAGCGCGACGCGGCGGCGCTCAAGGCGTCGGGCCTCTCGGGTGACGAGGTGGTGCGCCTCGACGAGATGGTGTCGTCGGTCATCGCCCGGCGCATGGTCACCCAGCTGGCCGCCAACCCCGAGTTCATGCCCGACCTGGCGGCCATGGGGCAGGCGCTCAACCCCGAGCAGAAGAAGCACATGGAAGAGGCGATGGCCGCCTTCAAGCAGCAGCAGCAGCAGGCCCGCGAGCTCACCGACGAGCGCAAGCGCTTCGGCACCCAGAACATCGACGTGCTGCTCTCGCGCGAGGCTGAGGTCAGCAAGGCCTGGGCCGAGATGATGGGCATGGCCCCGCCCCCCGCCGCGCCGCGCTGACGCCTGCAGCGGGTGCGCGAGACCTTGCGCGGGCCAAGGCTGCCGACCTCGTGGCGCCGGGCCGAACCGTTGGCATCGCCCGTGCTGATGGCCCGGCGTGCTCACCGCGCTCCCACTCTGGCTCTTGCTCGCCGCGCCGCAGCCCAGCGCGCCTCCGCTGGTGCCCAGCGACGTGCCGCTCACCCCCGAGGGGTCAGAGGCCGCGAGGTTTCGTCGGGTGGTCGCTCTACCGGCTCTGGCCGACACCTCGACCACCGGGGCGCGGGCAGGGGGGGCGGCGGTGGGCACCCTGCTCGGTGGCGCCGCTTCGGCGGGCCTCACCGCGGCCACGCTCTACGCGGTCTCCTCGGGGAGAGACCCGGGCACGTCTTTCGAAGCGATGGCGGCCGGCGCGCTGGTCGGCTCGCTGGCCGTGACGCTGCTGCTCCCGCTCGGTACCTACGTCGGGCACCAGAGGGGCGGAGGCAGAGGCTCGTACGGCGGAGCGGTGGCGGGCGCGCTGCTCGGCGGGGCAGTGGGCGCGCTGCTCTCGACCCTCGGTGCGCTGGCGCTCACCGCGAACAGCCCTGGCGGAGCGGTGCCGCTGCTGGCGCTGGGGGGCCTCACCGCGCTGGTGGGCCCGGTCATCGGCATCGAGATTTCCCACTCCAACGTGTTCGCGCCGGCGGGGCCCTGAAGCTTCAGCTGGGGTGCCACTTGATGTTGCAGCCGATGCTGGCCTTCTGGTCTTCCGGCGGCTGCTCACCCCGGGCCACCTGCTCGATGGCGGCGCGGAGATCTGCGCCGGTCACCGGCTTGCCGTTGCTGGGGCGGCTGTCGTCGAACTGGCCGCGGTAGGCCAATTTGCGCCCGGCATCGAAGAGGAACAGGTCGGGCGTGCAGGCCGCCTTGAACGCCCGGGCCACGTCTTGGGTCGCGTCGAAGACGAAGGGAAACCGCCACTGCTCGGCCTGGGCGAGGTTCTTCATGTGGGGCGGGCCGTCTTGCGGGTGGGTCTTCTCGGAGTTCGAGTTGATCGCCACGACCGCGAAGCCCTGCTCGACGGCGTGGTTGGCCAGCTTCACCAGCTCGCTGCGAATGTGAATCACGTACGGGCAGTGGTTGCAGATGAACATCACCAGCACGCCGCGCGGGCCTTTGAGCTCGGCTGAGGCGACCGGCTTGCCGCTCACTGCGTCGGTGAGGGCGAAAGAGGGCAGCGCGGTACCGAGCGGGAGCATCGTCGAAGGGGTGGCAGCCATGGCGCGTACATATACGCCAGCGCGTTCTCGCGCTCGAAGCCGCGCCGCCCGTCACGGCGATTCGTCAAGCGACAAAGGTTGCGGGCGCAGGGCCGCACAAAAGACTTGCCCCGGCTGCCGCGGCGCCGATGATTCGCGCACCGGAGGGGTTCAAAAGTGCGCCGACTCTCATTGCTTCTCGTGTCGCTCCTGCCGGTCGTCGCGTTGGCCCAGGCGACCACGCCACAGATCGACGTCGAATCGCTGATGCTCGACCCGGCCGCGCGCGGCTCGCTGATCACCGGCAGCGGCGAGACGCTGCGCGGGGGTCACTTTCGCATCGGGCTCGCCGCCGGGTACACCTACGGGCAGCTCTCGTTCGACACCGCGAACACCGAGGGCGCGATCGTGCTGCGCGATCGCATCACCGGGCAGCTGTTCGGCGCGGTGGGCATCACCGACTGGTTGGAGATCGGCGCGTCGCTGCCGGTGGTGATTCAGCAGTTCGCCGCCGATACGCCGCCGCCGTTTCCCATCTCGGCCGCCGGCCTGGGCACGCCGTACCTGCACGTGAAGTTCGGCATTCTCGGCGAGGGGCGGCCGATCTTCCTCTCGCTGGGGCTCTCGGCCGGCCTGCCGCTGGGCACGCAAGGCGCGCTCTCGAACCAGGGCTTTCAGGTGGCGCCCAAGCTGAACCTGGGGCACCGCTTCAGCGGCTTCACCCTGTCGGGAGAGGTCTCGGCGCTGATCCGCAGCGTGGGCACCGACCTGCGCGCGTTCGGCGGCAGCTACTGGGACTACATGGGCAACCAGCTGTTCGCCTCGCTGGCCGCCACCACCGCGGGTGAGACGGCGCGCGGCGAGCTGTCGGTGCGCTTCATCGCGCCGCTGCAGCAGGGCTGGGTGGGGGTCGAGGGTCTGCTCGGGCTGCGCGTGAACCTGAAGTTCACCGAGCTGTTTCTCGCGCTGGGGCCCGGGTTCGGCGCGCACCCCAACACGCCGGGCTTCCGCGTCTATCTGGGCGCGGCGTTCGGCAACATGAACGAGAAGCCCAAGCCCAAGTGTGTCGAGGGTGAGCCGTACGAGCTGGCCGAGTGCCCCGAGCTCGACCGCGACCACGACAAGGTGAAGAACGGGGCCGACAAGTGCCCCGCTGAAGCCGAAGATCTCGACGGCTTCCAAGACGGCGACGGCTGCCCCGACAAAGACAACGACGGCGACAAGGTGCTCGACCCGAAGGACAAGTGCCCCAACCAGGCCGGCGTGGTCGAGAACGACGGCTGCCCCGACGTCGACACCGACGAAGACGGCGTCATCGATCGCCTCGATCGCTGCCCCGCCGACCCTGAAGATCTCGACGGCTTCCAGGACGACGACGGCTGCCCCGAGGTCGACAACGACGGCGACGGGCTCACCGACCGCATCGACAACTGCCCCAACGAGAAGGGCATCATCGAAGAGAAGGGCTGCCCCGCCAGAGACGACGACGGCGACACCGTGCCGAACCACGTCGACAACTGCCCGCAGGAAAAGGGCGACCCCGCCAACCAGGGCTGCCCGGTGAAAGAGAAGCAGCTGGTGGTGATCGAGACCGAGCGCCTCAAGCTCTTGCAGGTGGTGCAGTTCGCCACCGGCAAGGCGACCATTCTTCCCGCCTCCAACACCCTGCTCACCCAGGTCGCCAACGTGCTCAAGGCCCAGCGCCGCATCAAGCTGGTGCAGGTCGAGGGCCACACCGACAACGTGGGCAAGCCCGAGAAGAACTTGAAGCTCAGCCAAGACCGCGCCAACGCGGTGAAGGCGTTCTTGGTGAAGAAGGGCATCGACGAGAGCCGGCTCAAGGCGGTCGGCTTCGGCCAAGAGCGCCCGCTCGAGTCGAACGCGTCGGCCAAGGGCCGCGAGGCGAACCGCCGCGTCGAGCTCAACATCATCGAGAAAGACGAGCCCCGCTCGAGCGGCACCATCACCGTGCCGGTCGAAGAAGAGAAAGAGCCCAAGAAGTAGGGCAGGGCGGCGCTCAGAGGTCGACGCGCAGGTAGAGGCGCTGCGCGTCGAGGGTCGGTTGCCGCTGGGGCACCACCTGCCGGCCGCCGTCGGCCGCCCCGAGCACCACCGGCAGCCGGTAGGCGGCTTCGGCCTCCATCACCAGGCCGCCGCCGGGCACCGTCACCACATGAGCGGCGTAGAGGTTTTCGGCGACCCAGCGGGTGCTCGCCCGCTGACCCGCCGCCGAGAGGCGGTAGCCGATGGTGTGAACGTCGGAGCTGCCGCCGTCGCGTGCGCCCGGCAGGTCGAGGGCCGGGACGGCGCCCCACACCGGAGCGACGATGTGAAGCTCGTCTCCCGACACCGCCAGCTTGGGGTCCGAGCTGCCGACGTCGAGCGCTCGCAACCAGCGAACGCCCGCGTCTGCTTCGAAGCGCAGGGCCCACGACGCCATCTCCCCCGGCGGCGGAAGGGCGGCCAGCGCTCCTCCGTCGGCGTCGCGCACCTGCAGCGCTTCTCCGACGTAGCCCACCGCCGCCACGCCGTCGGCTGTGGGGGCCAGGTCGGTGAGGCGCATCAACTGCGTGGGCGCGACGACATAGCGAACCCACTCGAAGTCGATGGCCGCCGAAAACTTCGCGATGGCGAAGGAGCTGGTGGCGCCCGCGTCAGCGGCCCATCGGGGTGGGTCGATGCGCACCGGGCTCGGCGAGTCGAGGAACAGGCTGCCCGCACCTTCGAGCACCACGTACACCGCCCCGTCGCCGCCTGCACGGGCGTACGTTCCGTAGATGGGGTCGTTGCGGCGCACCCAGACCGGGTTGCCGGTCGCGTCGACCCGGGCGAAGTAGGTCGAACGCAGAGCGCCACCGCTCGCGGGCAGGGTGGTCTGCGCGGGCTTGCCGTCGGCAAAGACGAAGCCCGACTGCTGGTACTCGCCGGTGAGGAAGAGGTCGCCATTGGGCAGCGCGGCGAGGGCGTCGGCGCGGTTGGTCCAGCTCGTGGTGAGCGGCCCCGGCGTGCGGCCCCGCATCAGCGCGAGCGGGTCTCCCTGCGAGGTGTAGCGAGCGAAGAAGGGGTCTTCTGCCTGGGCGCCCGTGCTGGTCGAGCGCAGCGCGGTGTAGTCGGTCTGCATCGCCGTGCCGGGGAAGAACCGCGCGTCACCCATGAAGTAGCCCCAAATCACCGGCTCCCCCGAGGCGGTGATCTCCAGGTTCGGAGCGCTGGCCGTCGCGTTCTTGGGGAACGCGCCCTGGTCGATCGCCACCCTCACGGTGCGTCGCAAGCCTCCGTCGGCGCCATCGAGCAGCAGCAGCACCGGCTTGAAGGCGTCATCGATGCTCACCTCGTCGGGGTCGCCCCATCCGATGGCGGTGGGCCCGTTGTACCCGAGCGTGAGCGTCGAGAAGACGGCCCCGTCGCGGCTCACCGCAAGGCTCGAGCAGCATGAGGTCGACCCTTCCACCACTTTCACCCAGCGCGCGAACGCGAGGGTGGGGCCGCCGGCGTCGAACGACGCGCCCCCCGCCGCGCCGCCCGCCGCGCCGCCCGCGGTGCCGCCGGCGGCGCCGCCCGCGGTGCCTCCGGCCGCCCCGCCCGCGGTGCCTCCGGCCGCCCCGCCCGCGGTGCCTCCCGCCACGCCGCCGGCGGCTCCGCCCCCCGCCTCGCCGCCGTCTTCGCGGTAACCCACCACTCCGTTGCAGTCACAGCCCGCGGCAGCGAGCAGGGCGATCATCGTCAGGTAGCGCATGCCGCCCGGTTTGGGCCGTCGAACCGAATCCGTCACGGCGATTTCTCCAGGGCGTCGATTCCCTCGATGAAGATGCTCTGGGGGAAGCGCTTGCGAAAAGTCGCGCCCTTGGCGCGCGCCTCGGCCTCGCGGCCGGCCTTCCACAGCGCCTGAACCTCGAGCGCGTCGCGCTCTTCAGCCAGCTGCCCGTGGGCAAAGCGGCGGGCGTGCTGACCCAGCGCCTCGAGGGCGGCTTCGGGCCGCTGCTGCACCAGGGCGGCGCGGGCGGTGTCGAGCAGCCGCTGCTCGGCGTCGAGGGGGTCGCTGCGCGCAGCGGTGGGCGCCGGAGCCGCCTTCGGCAGCGGGGCTGCCTCGGCGGCGGGCGAGGGGAGCTCGGCAGCCGGCACCCTCACCTCGACCGGCACCTGCTGCACCACCACGATGGGGTCGGCGACGAACACGTTCACCTGTCTGAAGAGCAGCACCCCCGCGCTGCCGGCGAGCACGCCCGCTCCGACCAGGCACAGCTTCGCGATCGTCCCCAGGCCAGCAGCGGCAGCGGCGGGCGCGGCGAGGCCCACCGTGTGCTCGACCCGACCGAGCACGCGGTCGACCGTCGCGGCGGGGAAGGTGGGCGGCGCGGCGCGCTCGGCGTCGAGCAGGCGCTGGGCGAAATCGGGCATCGGCTCAAGCTCGTCCATCGGTCACTCCCGTGGCCTGCGCGGCGGCGGCGGCAAAGTCGCGGCGCGCCAGGCGCAGCCGCGAGTAGGCGGTGTTCAAGGGTACCTCGAGCGCTTCGGCGATCTGCGGCATGGGCAGCTCCTCGAGCTCGTGCAGCACGAAGACCGCGCGGCGGTCGAGCTCGAGCCCCTCGATGATGCGCGCGGCGAGGCTCAAGCCCTGCCGGCGGGCAGCGTGCTCGGCCGGCCCGCCCCGGTCATCGACCGTCTCGGGCACCCGCGCGCTCGGCACCTCGGAGTGGGTGGAGCGCTTGCGGTGGTGGTCGAGCATCAGACGGTAGGCGATGCCGAACAGCCAGGGCCGCACCGGTTGGGCCGGGTCGAGGCGGGCCCAGGCGCGGTAGGCCGCGACGAAGACGTCGTGAGCCAGGTCTTCGAGCTCCGAGTCGCGCACGCCCAACCGCCGCAGCACGCGGAACACGTAGGGCGCCTCCTCCCGGTACACGGTTCGGAACTCGGGCACAGCCACCGGTTTGGGTCGAGCCGCCAGGTCCGTCACGGAATTCGCACCACCAGCGCCGCCGCGGCGTTGCCGGTCACCCAGCCCTGCTCCCACACCCGCTCGTCACCGACCGAGAGCTTGAGGCGCACGATGGGCACCCGGAGCTCGGCGCTCGCCTGCAGGGCGAACAGGGTGTCGGCGGGCCACTCGAAGGTGGCTCGCGCTCCGGCGCTCACCGAGGGCAGCCACCCGCTGCGAGAGTCGGCGAACCCCTCGCCGCGGAACTGAAGGCCGCCGGCGCGCACCAGCGCACAGCCGGCCACCCGCCAAGCGCCGGCGCAGACGCCGAGGTCGCCACCCACGAAGAACGTGTCGATGGCGCCCCCGGTGACGGCCTGCCGCGAGGGCAGGGTGAGCGCGGCCTCGACCAGGCCGGTGAGCGTCGCGCCGCCGAAGCGCACTCCGGCGCGGAACCCCGGCGTCAGCGCAGGCTGCTGCCCGAGCTCGACCGCGGCGCCCGCCAGCAGCGCCACCTGCAGCGGGCGCGACGCGACCGGAGCTGGTGGGGCGGGCGCCGGCAGCGCTGCCTGCAGGGGCGGGCGCCGGCGGCGCGGCGGGGGCCGGGTCGACGGCGGGCGCCTCGGGCGGCTCGGGCTCGGGCGGGGGAGCCGGCGGCCGGGTGAGCACCAGCGGGTCGACCGTGAGCGCGAGCGCGAGCGCGACGCCGTTGGTGAGCGAGACGCAGTCGGGCGGGCCGCTGAGCGCCCGGCCGGCCTCGGGCGCCCCTGGCCTCGAGATGGTGAGCTGGGCTCTGAGCGGGGCACCGGCGGAGATCTGCACCCGCACCGCCAGCGCAGCCTCGGCGACGAAGGGGTCGTAGCCGAGCCGCGCCGCCACCGCCTCGCGCAGCTTCGCCTCGGTGCAGGCGGCGGAGGCGCTGGCGAACTCGAGCCGAGCCTTCGGGCTCGGAGCCACGGCCAGCGAGAGGGTGAGCACGGCGACCAGCGACACGCGCGCGCGTGTAGCCCAGACCGACCTCGGGCGCGAACGCCGAGCGGGGCGGGTGTCGGGTCAGGGCGCGAGCGCGAGCTCGAACCGCAGCGCGCGGGGGCGAAACCGCTCGACCAGCGTCACCTTCTCGCCGTCGAGCTGCAGCTCGACCTCGATCAGCGGTCTGCCATGAAACAGCTTCAAGCCCGAGCCGCCGGCGAACAGCGCGCCGGTCAGCCGGGTGCCGCCGGCCTCCCAGTCGGGCAGAAAGTGCAGCGGCAGCCGCGCCTCGCCCACCACCAGGCTGGCCGGTGAGCAGTCGGGGGCGAACTCGTCGAGCGTCACCGGCTGCCCGTCGAGGGTGCCCTTCAAGACCTTCACGTGGGGCGGCAGGCGGGTGTCGGTGTTGCGGTTGATCGACTTGCCGGGCGGCGGGCCGGCCCAGTCGAGCTCGACCTTTTCCCACTGGCCCGAGGCGATGGGCTTCTTCCAGTAGCCGTCGCCCGAGGCCACCCGCAGCTCGCGGGCGTCGTTGCCCAGGCCGGTCTGCAAGATGGTGATGGCGGTGGTGGCCCCGCCGGGCAGGTCGGGCTGCTGCACCCACTCGTGGGCGGGCAGCGAGTACACGTCGTCGCTCCACCAATGCAGGCGGCGCTCGCGCTCCCAGCCGTAGCGCAACACCGGGTCCAGCCCCATCGAGTCGTAGTCGCCGAGGCGGGTGTACGAGTGCCCGGCCTCGTCGATCACGAACACCGTCGAGGCGCTGGCGCTCACCTCTGCGGCGCGAAAGCGACCGTGCTCGGGCAGGCAGACGAAGTGCCGCTGCTTGGGCGGCAGCCACGGGTCGGTGTACTCGAGGCGCCGCCCGCCGTGGTTCAAGATGTAGAGCGTGGTGACCCCCACGATCACCGGGTGCGGGTTGCCGTCGATGTCTTCGAACGCCATCTTGCGGTGCGACATCGCCATGCGCTCGCCCGCGGCCTGGTCGATGTAGAGCGGCCCCTCGGACCAGGTGGGGCCCCAAGACGCCGTCCACTTCAGCGGGTCGAGCTTGGCGTAGTAGGCGCGGCCCTTCGGGTCGAGCGCGAGCAGGTTCTCACCGTCGGCGGTGATCTCGACCACCTCGCCCGGGGTGGTGAACGACTTGTCGACCGGCAGCCCGGTGGGGGGCAGCTGGGCCCACTCTTTGGCGTCGAGCGCCTTCCACCAGATGCGGCCGTTGTAGAGGGCCAGGTCGTACTTCGAGGTGAACTGGCGGTCGAAGGTCTTGACGTACACGTGCTCGGGCAGGGGCGGCCCCGAGGCGACCCACAGCGCGACGGCGGCGCCGAGCAGGCTCATCGGGAGCACCACTCGAGAATCGGCCGGGCCTCTGCGTGCTCGTCTTCCAGCTCGTTGATGCGCGCGAGGCGCTCGTGCAGCGCGTTCATCTCTGTCACCGGCTGGCGCTCGGGGCCGCGAATGCGGTGGCAGAAGAAGGTGCGGCAGCCCAGCGGGCGGTCGGCGTAGCGCGAGCAGCGGTTGTCGACCAGAAACGGGCACGCCCCGTCGGCGCGCGCAGCCGGCACCGGGCCCTGGGACGCGAGCACGCGCCATTCAGACGGCCACAGCCACGGCTGCCGCTGGGTCACCGCCAGCTGGCAGCACTCGCCCGACGCCGGGCACGAGTAGCGCGCCCACAGCGCGTCGGCCTTGGCGTAGATGGCCCGGGTCTCGCGCGCGGCGCGGTCGTTCACAGCGCCCTCAGCACGAAGCACTTGAGGTAGCGGGTCTCGCGCAGGCCGAGCAGCACCGGGTGATCTCGCGCCGCGCCGCGCTTCTCGATGATCTGCACCTTGCGCCTGGCGTCGGCCGCGGCCGCGTCGAGCATCGCCTCGAAGCCCTCTTCGTCGACGTGGTAGGTGCAGCTGCACGTGATGAGGTGCCCGCCCGGCTTGAGCAGCTGCAGGGCGCGCAGGTTGATCTCTTTGTAGCCGCGGGTGGCGGCCTCGATGGCGCCCTTGTTCTTCGCGAACGACGGCGGGTCGAGCACGATGGTGTCGAACTTCTTGCCCTCGTCGACGGCGTCGCGCAGGTAGTCGAAGGCGTTCGCGGCCACCACCTCGACGTTCGAGAGCCCGTTGGCCGCGGCGTTGGCGGTGATGAGGCCGCAGGCCGCTTCGCTGATCTCGACCGCGGTGACCTTGGTGGCGCGGGTGGGCCAGTTGGAGTGCCGAAGCCGCCCACGTACGCGAAGCAGTCGAGCGCCTCGCCGCGGGCGTAGGTCGAGGCGAGCACGTGGTTCTCGCGCTGGTCGAGGAAGGTGCCGGTCTTCTGCCCGTTGAGCAGGTCGGCCTGCAGCCGCACGTGGCCTTCGAGGTAGGTCTTGGGGCCGGTCAGCTCGCCGCGCATCACGCCCTTGAACGGCTCGAGGCCCTCGAGCTTGCGCACGCCCACGTCCGAGCGGTTGACGATGGCCTTGGCCGAGAACTGCTTCTGCAGCAGATCGGCGATCAGCTCTTGCGCTGCTCGGTCGCCGGGGTGAGGAACTGCGCCGAGAGCGCGTCACCGTAGCGGTCGACCACCAGCCCGGGCAGGCCGTCGGCCTCGCCGTGCACCAGGCGGT
>JADJNS010000027.1 GCA_016714225.1 Archangiaceae bacterium | reverse complement strand
CGCAGGCGCAGCGGCGCATGGTGGGGCCCTTCGTGTTCCTCGATCAGCTGGGGCCGGTCGACGCCGCGCGATGACGGTGCTGCCGCACCCGCACATCGGCCTGAGCACCGTCACGTACCTGTTCGAGGGCGAGGCGCTGCACCGCGACACCCTCGGCAGCGTGCAGCGCATCACCCCCGGCGACGTGAACTGGATGACTGCCGGCCGCGGCATCGCTCACTCCGAGCGCGGCGCGACCGGCCGCTCGTACGGCATTCAGATCTGGGTGGCGCTGCCGAAGGCGCACGAAGAGATGGCGCCCGAGTTCACCCACCACCCGGCGGCGTCACTGCCCACGCTCGACATCGACGGCGGCACCCTGCGCCTCGTCGCCGGCGCGCTGCACGGCGCGCGCTCGCCGGTGAAGACCCACTCGCCGCTCTTCTACGCGGTGGCCGAGGTCGAGGCGGGCGGGGTGCTGCACCTGCCGCCCGAGCACGAAGAGCGCGGCGCGTACGTGGTCGAGGGGCGCGTGGGTGAGCTCACGCCCGGCAGCCTGGCGGTGTTTCGACCCAAGGCCGACGTGCTGCTGCGCGCCGACGAGCCCTCGCGCGTGCTGCTCTTCGGAGGCGCCACGATGGATGCGCCGCGCCACATCTGGTGGAACTTCGTCTCGAGCGCGAAAGAGCGCATCGAGCAGGCCAAGCGCGACTTGCGCGAACAGAAGTTCGGCCAGGTTCCCGGCGAGACCCAGCACATTCCGCTGCCTTGAGGGGCACGCTGCGAGACCATGCAGGGTGAGCCGCGTCGAACCCTGACGTCGCCGCATCGAAGGCGCGGCGCCGCATGCTCCGCGCTCGCCGCTGCACCCGCGCGGTGGCTCTCGCGACCCGCCTACGGCCCCTCGGTCAGGTTCCGCACGCCCGGAGTCTTGTTCGCGGAGACGAACGTCACGTCGAGCGGCTCGCTGGTCTCGTTGTGCCCCGTGATGCCATTGCCCGCGGTGTGCGTCTCTGCGCCTTCGTTGGTGCAGATGCGCTGCCACGACGTGGTCGCGGCGGTGGTGCCACCCGCCGGCTTCTGGTTCGCCACCGGCGTGTCGGCCAGGTACGTGCCCACGCCGGTCTTGTCGGTGCGCACCTGCAGGTTGGTGCCCCAGATGACGTAGTCGACGTCTTTCACCTTGGTCGCCACGCCGTCCCACTGGAACAGCACCAGGTCTTCGCTGCCGTTCGTGAGCAGCCCGGTGGTGGCGCCGCCATCGATGTCGGCCTGGCCGCGCATGTTCGCCGACTGGGCGAAGTCGGGGTTTCCCGTCAGCACCACCTCGTACTCGGGGAACACGCCCGCATCGCACTTCGCGAAGGTGTTGCAGTAGTCGTTCGCGCCGGCCATCGCGATGACCTGCACCGCCCCGGCGGGAATCGTGGCCCCGGCGGGGAACTGCAGGCTGAAGTCGTTGAACAGCGCGCCGCACTGCGCGCCGGTCACGATGTCCTGGTAGTGGCAGTCGGTGCCGCCGTCGGCCGACACGAAGGTGGCGTTGTAGAGGTAGTAGCTCGAGAGATCGATCGGCGCCGAGGTGGGGTTGTAGATCTCGACGAACTCGGCCGGCGTCGGCTGCACCGACACCTCGTTGATCAGCAGGTGGTCGGCCTTCGCGCCCGCGCCGCACACCGCCGAAGCGCCGCCGGTGCCGCCGGTGCCGCCCGCAGTGCCGGTGCCGCCCGCGGTGCCCGTGCCGCCCGCGGTGCCGGTGCCGCCCGCAGTGCCCGTGCCGCCCGCAGTGCCCGTGCCACCCGCAGTGCCCGTGCCGCCCGCGCGACCGGTACCGCCCGCGGTGCCGGTGCCACCTGCGGTGCCGCTGCCGCCCGCGGTGCCCGAGCCGCCGCCGCTGCCGCCCATGCACATGCCACCCATGCACATGCCGTTGCCACAGTCGGTGCACATCACGCCGCCCTTGCCGCAGTTCACGTTGCTGATGCCCGACACGCACGCTCCAGTGTCGTCACAGCAGCCGTTGCAGTTCGCCGCCGTGCAGCGCGACGCCTGCGTGCCACAGCTCACCACCGCGATCAGCGCCGCCACACCCATCAAGACCGGAAGGAGAAAACGCATGGCGCGCACACTAAGCACGGGCGGCCCGATCGAGGGAACTCCGGAAGCCAGTAGGCGTCACTTGATCATCACGAACGTCTGCTGGTTCTGCGCCACTGCGCGGCCATCGGCCGTCCACAGCTCGCGCAGCTCGAGGGTGTAGCCGCCGGCCGCGAGCGGGTTCGAGGCGCGGTACATCAGCGGCTGGGTGGCGTCGAGCGTCGACGGGTCGAGAAACAGCTGCAGCGAGAACGCCACGGTCGACATCGGCCGCGGCTCGGTGAAGGCAGAGTAGGGCGCCGGCCACCACGCGTCGGCGAGGCCTACCACCAGCGGCACGTCGCACGGCCCGCCCGGGGCTCGCGCGCGAACCCACCCGTGGGCTTCGCGCTGCGGCACCCCGGCGAGCGGCAGCGGCGGCATGGCGCGGTACTCGAAGTGGGGCGTGAACACCGGAGCGAACGGCGGCCCCATCGGCAGCACCTCGACCTGGTCCCAGTGCGAGAGCTTCGGCGCGTCGAGCGTCTGCCAGTCGCCGTCGCTGACCCGCGAGCGCGCCAGCACCACGTCGGCGGTGGCCGCCAGCTTGCCGTTCTGCGCGAGCTGCACGTTCACCGCCGACAGCCCCGAGCCGCGCCGCAGCAGCCGCGCCGTGATCTCGGCCTCGCCCACGGTGACCGGAGAGAGCACCGCGCCCGAGACCGCGCGAAACGGTCGCGTCGCGTCGTTCTCGAAGTCGAGCGCGCAGCGGGTGAGCAGCCCCAGCACCAGGCCGCCGAACGCGCCGGGGCCCTGCTGCCAACCATCGGGAATCTGGTGAAGGTAACGGCCTTCAGAGACTTTGCGGGCGGTGGTGGCAGCGGCGAAGCTCATTTGTCATCGCTGCGTAACGGAAATTCCACCTGATGCAATGGTCCACCTCTCCCACGCGTCGTCACTGTGCGATGCGCAGAGCCCTCGCTTTGGCGACGTTGCTGGCCGGCATGTCGTGCGTGCGCTCGGCGCGCCCCGATGCCGAGCCCCGGCTCGAGGTCTCGGAGATCTCGGCGCGGCTGCCCTCGAAGGTCGCCGACCGCGAGGGGTGGTCGAGAGATCTCGAGCACGCCTTCGAGCTCGACCGGCTGCCGGTCGACCTCGAGCACGTGTGCTCGGTGATCGCGGTGGTCGATCAAGAGTCGGGCTTTCAGGCGAACCCGGTGGTGCCCAACCTCGCCGCCATCGCCCGCAAAGAGATCGAGGCCAAGGCGCGCGCCTATGGCCCGCTGGCGCACCCGGTGCTCACCAGCGTGCTCTCCGAGAAGGCGCCCGGCGCGAAGCTGACGTTCGATCAGCGGCTCTCGGCGGTGCGCACCGAGGCCGATCTCGATCGGCTCTACCGCGATCTGATCGACGAAGAGGTGCGGCGCTTTCCCCCGGCGGTGGTGGTGGCCGGCAAGCTGCGCGACAAGAACCCCATCACCACCGCGGGCTCGATGCAGGTGAGCGTGCGCTTCGCCGAAGAGCACGCCCGCCGCATCGATCGCGACCCCGACGGCGTGCGAGACGAGCTGTACACCCGCCAGGGCGGCCTGCTCTACGGCGCGGCCCGGCTCTTCGCGGGCGCTGCCGAGCAAGAGTCGCTCTACCGCTTCGCCGACTACAACGCCGGCGAGTTCTCGAGCCGCAACGCCGCATTCCAGGAGCAGCTCGGCCAGCTGACCGGCTCGAAGCTGGCGCTCGACGGCGACCTGCTCGCCTACGCGCCGTACCGCGAAGACACCGAGAGCATGCGCGCGCTGAACAAGCTCGACCCGGCGCTCGCCCGCGACGCCCGCCTCGAGAAGAGCGCGCGCTTCGAAGACACCACCGCCTGGCGCACCGTGAAGACCGCGTGGGAAAAGAAGTACGGCCGGCCCGCCCCGTACGCGCGGCTGCCCGAGGTGAAGCTCAAGTCGCCCAAGCTCAGCCGCGAGCTCTCGACCGCCTGGTTCGCCCGCGCCGTGCAGCGCCGCTACGACGACTGCCTGAAGCGGTCACCCTGAGCGAAGGCACGGCGAAGGCCGTGCCGAAGTCGAACGGGTGCACTCCAGGTCGAAGGCGCCCAGGCCGCGAACTCAAGGCTTCAAGCAGCACAGCGTCGCGCAACAATACGATGGAGTATCTGCTGCTCAGCCTTCGGCGAGCGACGTCAGGGTTCGACGAGCTCACCCTGATCGCTTCTCGAGGCCTTCGAAGGGCGACGTCAGGGTTCGACGAGCTCACCCTGATCGCTTCTCGAAGCCTTCGAAGGGCGACGTCAGGGTTCGACGCGCTCACCCTGCGCGTGCTTCAGAACACCGGCACGAAGACGCGGGGCGTGCGCTTCTTTCGCAGGCACCGCGTAGCCCCGCTCATGTAGCAGACCGAGAGCCCCAGCCGCCGCGCCCCGGTCTGGGTGCGCTTCGAGCGGTGCCACAGCATGTTGTGCACCAGCACGCTCTCGCCCGCCGCCACCGGCAGCGCCAGGGCCCGCGCCTCGGCCTCGCGCTCGAGCACGCGGTTCTCGGGCACCACGCCGCCCAGCGCGGTGGCCAGGCCCCAGGCGTGAGAGCCATCGACGACCTCGAGGCACCCGCCGTCGAGCGGCGCATCGTCGAGCGCCGTCCACACCTGCAGCTCGGGATCTTGCGACAGCCCCCACAGCTTGCCGCCGTCTTGATGCCAGGGAATGTCGCTGCCGCCCTCGGCCGCCTTGTTGAACAGAATGCAGCGGTACAGCACCACCGGGCCGTCGATTCTCGCCCGCGCGATGCGCTCGTGCAGGGGGTTGCGAATCCACTCCGAGAACTTCGGGTCGAGCTCGAGCTTCTCGAGCTTCCGGTACGACAGCGACGGCCCCTGCCAGCCCAGGCCCAGCGGCGCGTCTTCGTGGCGCCCGGTCGCCGAGTCCATCTGGAAGAACATGCCCGGCCACGCCACGCGCCCCAGCATCAGCTCGACCGCGCGCTCGCGCAGCGACGTCAGCCCCGCGTCGCTCACCACCCGGCCGAGCTTCGCCCAGCCGTGCTCGGCGTAGTGCGCGAGCACGCCCGAGAGATCCATCTGCGCGGCTTGGGGCAAAAGCAGCATCGACAGCCGCACCGTACCGTCAAGGCACCGGCGAGAACCACGGCTTGCCGCCGCGCGCGGTGTTCGGCACGCACTGGCCCGAGGCGTTGGGCCGGTAGCCCCAGCGCTCGACCGCGGCCGCGCTCAAGTACCCGGCATCGTCGCGCCCCGGCACCTCGACGCGCACTCCCGCGTCCGAGCCGCGCATCGGCCACACCACGTCGGCCACGTGCCACAGCGCGCACGGAGCCCCCAGCGCGAAGGCGTCGGCCGGCAGCAGCGTGTCGAGCGGCACCACCGCCGCGGCGACCGGGTCGGCGCGCACGAACACCCGCACCGTCGGCTGCACCGCCGCCCGGCAGGTGCCCGAGCCGGCGCCTGCATCGGCCGCCGGCGCCAGGTCGGCCACGCAGCGCAGGCCCGCGGCGCAGTCGCAGCGCTCTCCATCGCGGCAGCCGCTCACCGAGCAGCTCGAGACCGCGCCCGCGTCGCGCGCGTCGCGGAAGTAGTGCACCAGCACCTGGTACGTGCACGCGTCGCCGGCGCACGGCGCGGCGTGCTCGGGGTAGTTGAGCGACACGTTCTCGAGCAGGGCGCCGGCGCCGGTGTCGTCGAGGTTGAGCCGCGGGTCATCGGCCGGGCCCGGCTCGCCCCACTCGAAGTCGAAGCCCGAGTCGGCCGTGCGCGACAGCTGCGCCCAGCCGTTCAGGTCTCCGCTGGTGCGCCCCGCGTCTCCTTCGTCGAAGAACCCGAACCGCAGAGAGCCCGGCCGCACCAGGTGCACGTCGAGGTCCACGCCGGGCGCCCCGGTCCACGACAGCTGGGCCACCAGGTCTTGCCTGGTCGCGACGCGCAGGCGCAGGTCGGCGCTGCTCGAGTGCCCCTGCACGTCGGCCACGGTGAGCCGCAGCACGTAGGTGCCGGTCGCCACCGGCACGAAGCGCGGGTTCGCCGTGGTGGCCCCGGTCAGCGCCGCCACCGAGCCGGGCGGAGCCGACACCACCGCCCAGGCGTAGGTCAGCCCCACGCGCTCGTCTTCGGGGTCGGTGGTGCAGGTGCGCGCGTCGCTGCTCGACCACGCCGAGAGCTCGACCACGCTGTTGGGCTGCACCTCGCGGCTCTGGGTGAAGTCGTAGCCGCCATCGAAGGCCGCGCTCCAGTCTGCGCCGTAGTCGAGCGGCGCCGTGCCGTCGCCGGGCCTCACCCGGGTCACGTTCGCGCAGACCGAAGGCGGCAGGTTGGCGCGCAGCTCTCCGGTCAGCGCGATGCGCACCTCGGGGCGAGCGGGGTCGTCAGAGTGCACCACCAGCTCGGCCTGGTAGGCGAGCTGCCCGGCGACGGTGTCGATCTTCACCGGCACCTCGATGGCCTGGCCGGGCTCGATGCTGCCGGAGAGAAAGCCGGCGGTGCTGAACGCCGCCGCGTCGGGCCCGGCGAAGTCGAGCCGGGTCACGTCGAGCGGCACGCGGCCAGTGCTGGTCAGGCGCACCGTGGGCCACATCGCGACCGGCGGCTCGACCGCGCGCTCGGCGGGCTCGGGCGCGAAGTGAATCGCGGCGCTCTCGACCGTCGCGGCGCAGGGCGGGGTGCACCTGGGCGTCACCTCGATGCCCGCGGTGGCCCCTTCGCCCGACAGCGCCACCCGCACCTCGGGGTGATCTTCGTCGTCAGAGGGGATGACGAGGTCGGCGTGGTACGCGCGCACCTCGGTGGGCGACAGCGTCACCTGCAGCGTCGCATCGCCGAACGCGCCCAGCGTCTCGGGCGCTCCGGTGAAGCCGAACGCGGGGTCCGAGTCGACGCTCAGCGCTCCCAGGTGCAGCGCGGTGTTCGAGGCCGCGCTGACCGACAGCTTCACCGACGCGGTCTTGCCGATCTTGGCCACCCCGAAGTCGAGCGTGGTGGGGTTCACCGAGATGACCGGCGACACGCTCATCGTCTTGCCGCCGCAGTCACAGCCGGCGGCGAAGGCGAGCAGCACGGTGGCGGCGGGCAGCCTCACGGCGGCATCGAGAAGGTGAAGCCGTCGTTGGTGTACGTGCACGTACCGTTGGCGGCGAAGCGAACCTTGCCGACCACCCACATCTGCTCGACCGCGGTGAGCTGCTTGGTCTGGGTGGTGACCAGCACGTTGCTGCAATAGACCTTCACCGTCGCGGTGACGTTGTTGGCCGCGTTCACCTGCGAGTACCAGTGCACGCCGACGTTGTAGTCGTGCGTGGTGACCGGCGTGTTGACGCGAATGTTCTCGGGCCCCTTGCGCGAGGTGTCGTCGAGATCGAGCGAGGGGTCGTCGGCGATGCCCGCGGCGTCCCAGCTCGGGTTGGTGTCACCGAAGTAGCAGTCGAAGCCGCCGGCGTTGAATGCCCAGCCGTTGGCGTTGTGCGAGTTGCCGGCGCTGGGGTGCGAGAGGTGAAGGTCGAGATCGTCGTTGCGGTTCCAGGTGAGCTCGATCCACAGATTGCCGAGGGCGTTCACCACCACGTCGAGGGTGCACGAGGTCGACAGTCCCATCGAGTCGGTGACGGTGAAGCGCAGCGTGTGCGTGCCCACCACGTCGGCGAGGTAGTTAGAGCTCACGCAGCTGGTCGGCGCGCTGAAGGTGCCGGTCGAGGTCGCCGGCCGCGACACCACCGACCACTGGCAGGTGATCGGCCGGCCCGCCGGAGAGCTCGCCGCGGTCGGCAGCGCCACGCTGGTGTTGGGGTTCACCGTGCGGTTGCCGGGGCACATGCCGGCCGGGCCGCAGACCCCGTCGTCGACGGTGCCGTCGCAGTCGTCGTCGACTCCGTTGCAGGTCTCGGCGCCGGCGGTGCCCGGCGTGCAGACGCTCGCGACTCCGCCGGTGCAGGCCGTCACGCTGCGCAGGCAGGCGCCCACGCCGCAGGTGAGGTTGGCCAGGCCCTCGTCGGTCTGCCCGTCGCAGTCGTCGTCGAGGTTGTTGCAGGTCTCGACCTCGGCGGCGCCCGGCACGCAGGTGCGCGGGGTGCCGGCGACGCAGCTCTGCACGGTGCGCTGGCAGACGCCGACGCCGCAGGTCGAGCTGCCCAGGTTCTCGTCGGTCATGCCGTTGCAGTCGTCGTCGACGCCGTTGCACGCCTCGGCCGCGGGGCTGCCGGGCAGGCACACCTGCGGCATGCCCAGCACGCACGCCGGGGTGGTGCGCGCGCAGGCGCCGACGCCGCACGAGAGCGCGGTGAAGCCCTCGTCGGTCATTCCGTCGCAGTCGTCGTCGAGGCCGTTGCAGACCTCGAGCGTGGGCGTGCCCGGCACGCACGACACCGGTGCTCCGTTCGCGCACGCCGGCAGCACCCGCGCGCAGACGCCCAGGCCGCAGGAGCTCATGGCCAGGTCTTCATCGATGAGGCCGTCGCAGTCGTCGTCGCGCCCGTTGCAGAGCTCGGCGGTGGGCTCGACCGCGCCCACGCACGGGCCGAACGCGCCGCCGGTGCAGGTGGCGAGGCCCAGCCGGCACTCGCCCAGCTTGCTCGAGCCGCAGCTCGCGGTCTCGCCCTCGAAACAGCCGCTGAGGCCGCCGGCGTCGGGGTCGTCGACCTGGCTGCCCTCGTCGAGCACGCATTGACCCGTCGAGCGCAGGCACTTGAGGCCGCCCCCGCAGTCGCTGTCGCGAGAACACTGGGCCCCGCCGTCGACCGCGCCGGCGTCGCTGCCCGCGCCCTCACCCGAGTCGGCCGGCTCGGGGCTCACGCGGCCGGAGTCGAGACACTGCTCCCGGTGCGCCACAAGCGCAGAGCAGCAAGATGGAGAGGAGGCCCGGCCCAGACCGACGCAAGCGAGGCCCGGACGCTACGGCAATGTTGCACCCTGGGGGAGAAATCAGCGGCCCCCTGAGTCGCCAGAGAGACAGTTGGGCCGGCAATGTAAAAAGGCGAGGCGATCGCAAGGCAGTTTTCCGCCGGAAAAAGATGGGGTTCTACGGGCCGGCCGGGCGATACCGAGCAGGTCTCGCGCCTGGCACAACCAGAGTGTTCACGGGGAATTGGAGTGGTACCCGTGGTAGACCTGTCACCCTGAGACCGCACCAGGAAACCCAGAGTCTCAAACTACGAGGATAGGGTTAGCCATGAGACTGCTCGGAGACTTCAACCTGCTGGTGAACTTCGTAACCCGTAGCCAACAGGCGCTGCAGGACGCGATCGACCCCGAGAGGCTGAAGCCGCTCGAGATCCCCAAAGAGGATCTCGAGAAAGACCGCGACCTACAAGACCGCGACCTCGAACGCTCGATTCAAGAGGCCGACCGCCGCGGCTGGGAGCCGCAAAAGACACTGCTCCGCGACGTGCAGGGGTCGGTTCGCAGCCACACGCTCGGAGTACCCGAGCCCGAGCTGGCGAACCGCTACGAGCGCGAGGCGCAGCTGCTGCCGACCGAGCAGCGCGACAACCTGCCCGAGACGTTCGACTCGTCGCTGGGCTTTCTGCGCGAGACCTACCTCTCGGCGCAGTCGAACCTGGTTCAGAAGCCGACCACGGTTCCGGGCGAGACGCCGGTCGTCACGCCCGAGACGCCGGTCACTCCGGTCGAAGCACCGGTCGACCCGCGGGTCGCCGAGTTCGTCTCGAAGCTGGCGAGCGACGGCTACGAGGCCGCGCCCACCTTCACCGCCGGTCAGCTGCCGGGCGCGACGCCTGCGCCGGGCGGCCGCACCCGGGTGCCCACCGAGGCGCAGTTCGTCAAAGGCCTCGCGCCCGAGCTGGCCAACACCTTCAACGCGCTCTCGCCCGAGACGAAGAAGTTCGTGCTGACGCTCGACCCGAAGTTCCAGAAGGCGTTTCTGAGCCCGAACTTCACCGCGGCCGAGCGCATCGCGTTTGCGAAGCTGCCTGACGATCAGCGGGCTCCGTACGTGGCGATGGGCCACGAGGCGCGCGGGCAGTTCGAGAAGGTCGACCCGTCGGCGCGGGCGGCGTACCTCGAGGTTCACCCCGACTACCGCGAGACGGTTCGTCAGCGCTCGACCGACGGCAAGGCGTTCGTGCCGACCGCCGACGCGAAGCTGACCGAGCTGGCGAAGCGAGAGCCGGCGCGGGTGGCGAACCAGGTGGCGCCGCAGCTGCTCGACACCCTGGGCTACGACAAGCCGCCCGCGGGCGAAGACATGACCCAGTTCCGCACCGCGCAGACCCAGGCCGCGTCGCTGTTCGCGAACCACCTGCAAGAGAAGCCAGGCGACGTGGCGTACGCGCGCATGGCGACGATGAAAGACCTGCTCGCGCAGCCCGAGTTCCAGGACAAGCTGATGGGCGACCTCGAGGTGCAGCTCGCCACCACCAGCCCCGAGCTGGCCGACCACATGCTCAAGCTGCGCCCGCAGCTGCTCGAGCACGCCAACCAGCTGCTGACCCCGAACATCGACCGCAAGACCCTGCTCGACACCCTCGCGCAGTCGGTCACCGTGTCGAAAGAGTTCACCGACGCCCACCCGCCGCGCCGGCGCGACTTGCGCGTGTCGCCCAAGTTCAAGTTCATGGAAGGCGTGCGCGGCTAAGCGGTCGGTAGTTGGCGCCGGTCTCTCCTCGTGCTGGCCCAAAAAAGAACGGGCCCCGCGGCTCGACGATGGAACCGCGAAGACGACTGCCGCGTTAGTCACGCTGCCCGCGTCGTCGCAGACGGCCGCACCGTCAGCGGCGGCGCACGCAATCGTGCATCGAGAGTTCCGGTTCACCTGGTTTAGGCTCGCGCAGGAGCGGTGTCAGGCGGTGGTCGGCGACGTGCATTTCACGGCGCGCTGCAGCCGTCCTCCGGCTTCGGCAATTGTAGGTCGAGCTCGAAGGCGCCTGGTACTCCGCGCACCTGGGCCAGCCAAGCGACCGAGTCGGAGAAGGCGAAGCAGTACGCATTCTCTCCGGGCTGTATCGTCAGCGGCCACTGCTTCACCGGGCCCGGCCGAAGCGCTCGCACCCGCTCCCGTGCAAAGGCATGCGCGGCGTGGCTGTCGCGCCGCGCGGTTGTGGGCCAACGCGCGAGCACGACGGCGGTGCCCGCCAGCAAGCCAGCGAGTACCAGCAGCCATGTCGTTCGGTTCATTCACTCCCGTCGTGCATGTGGCGGGCCGGCTCGCGTGACGAGCCGACAGCGGGCGTTCCGGAATGCGGCCGCAAGTCCGCCTATTCGCCCGAGACGCGTCCGGTTTGACGCACAACCTCTAGGTTGTAATAGTTACACCAGATGGGTAAGAGCTACTCCTCGCGGGAGGTCATCAAGAAGCTCAACGCCGACGGTTGGAAACTGGTCCGGACAAAAGGCTCCCACCAGCACTTCAAGCACCCCGTGAAGCCGGGGGTGGTGACCGTCCCGCATCCGAAGAACTCCCTGCCCATCGGGACACTCAAGAGCATCTCGACCCAGTCTGGTGTCGAATTCTGAAGGAGACAGGTATGGAGTACATCGCGCTGACCACCAAGGAGGGGAAGAACACCCTCGCCGTATTCCCGGACGCTCCGGGCTGCCAAACGTTCGCCGAGCCTGGTGAGGACATTCAGACCGCTGCAGAGGAGGCCCTCGAGGGATGGATTGAGGCCTACCTGATTGACCAGGGAGTGCCCCCTCGCCCCGTTGCGAAGGCGAAGGGACGTCCGTGCATCGTCGTCCACGTCCCGATTCGCCTTGCCGTGAAGTTGGAAATCCGTTGGCGGCGCACCGAAGCCGGCCTCACGCAGGGCGCACTTGCGAAGCTCGCGGGCGTGTCCCAGCAACAGATCGCGAAGCTCGAACACCCAGATGCCAATCCCACCATCGATACGCTGGAGAGGGTCGGCGCGGCTCTCGGCTCCCAAGTCAATGTGGCTCTGACGCCAGCGCGCATGTCAGTGAAGGCCGCTCTGCACATGATCGAACTGGCAACGGCCAAGTCGGACGCCTCCGTAGAGTTGCTGGAAGCCGAGGGGTTCGCCGAGTCCATGTACAAGAAGGGGTACGTGAACTTCGCCGTGTTCAAGGTTCCACCGGCAAAAATCAAGGATGCCATTCGCGAGGGCGACACCATCGCTTTCGTTTGATCCTGCAGCACTGGAGCTCCCGCACCGCCGGTCTCAGCCTCATCACTCTCGCAGCGAGGTGCACCGGCCACCACCGAGGACGCACCGGCTGACGGCGTGTGACAGCGACCTTCAAGAAACGAAAAAGCCCCCAAGCTTCGTCAGCTTGGAGGCGATTTCTTCTGCGAGGAGTAGGGGACTTGAACCCCTGACCTCCGCCGTGACAGGGCGGCGTTCTAACCAGCTGAACTAACTCCCCAGCGCTTCGGTGCAGCTATTTACCTCAAACCTGCTTGGGCGGAACAGGGATCGAACCTGTGACGCTCGCCGTGTAAGGGCGACGCTCTACCGCTGAGCTATCCGCCCGTCGCCCACTATGTCCCCCTTCTTCAGCGGCGCGGCTTGTACAAGACGACTTCGCCTCGCGCAAGACCTGACGTCAACGCGTCACCACTCCGAGGTTCTCGACCCCGCCGGTGGTCTCGCCGTTGAACCCGCCGAACGGCCCCGCGCCATCGAGATCGGCGTAGCAGGTCGCCCCGTTGCGCTTGAACCGGTACGCGTAGTGCCCCGCATCGGGCTTCGCCGTCAGCACGGCCTGGTACTCGTCGTTGTTCGCCCCGCACGTCGTACAGCCCGTGTTGTACGTCGCCGCCGACCACGTCCAGCTCGACGCCACGCCAGGGTCTTCGATCTTCCTCCCGAACCCCAGCTCGGCCGTGATCGACGGGTCGGCCCCCGCATTCTGCGTCACCCCCGCCACGTAGATCTGCCCGTACACCAGCGTGCCCGCGTCGGCCGCCGCGGGGAACTGCAGCCGGCAGAAGTCGATCGACGTGTTGCCCACGCTCAGCGCCGCCTGCTGGCCGACCTCGTAGCCGTTCACGTCGCTGCCGTTCAGATCGCAGTACGACCACCCGCCGTCGCCGATCGCGAACCGGAACGAGACCGCCCGCGACCCCGTGTACGCCGGCGTGAAGCTCGCGATGAACTCGTCTTCCCCTGCGTCGGGTATCTCCCCGAAGTAGCTCGCCGCCCCCCAGCCCCACGCCGGGTCCGTCGACGCGTTGCTGCCCGCGGTGCCCACGCCGACCTGGCCCCAAAGCCCCGCCGTCGCCCCCGCATCTTCCGAGAACCCCGGCACCCGCACCCGCGCGTACGCCGTCACCGGGCCGCCGCTCTCGACGCTTGCCGTCGAGACGAACTGCAGCTTGCACTCGGAGATCTCCTTGAACGCCGCCGACTGCGCGGTCAGCGCCCCCAGCTGCGCCGTCGACACCGTGCCGTCGGTCGGGTCGAGATCGCAGTACGACCACGGGCCCGCCTGGTACCTGAACCGGTACGCGTACGAGTACGTGCCCGCCGCCGGGCCGATCAGATCTGCGCGGTACTCGTCTTGCCCGTTCGGCGCATCGACGTTGTACGCCGCCGCCTGCCACGACCACGCCGCATCGCTGGGCAAGGTCAGCGCCGGCCCGTAGCCGAGCTGCCCTTCGATGCCCGCACCAGCGCCCGCCTGATCGGTCACCGACCGCGCCAGCACCCGCCCGTAGACCGTGCCCGCGTTCACCCCCTGCCGCGAGCTCAGGCTTACGGGGAACTGCAGCCGGCACTCGTCGATGCCCACTGAGCCCAGGTGCAGCCGCCCGGTCTGATCTTCGCTGAAGCCGCCCATCTGCAGCCCGTCGGCGTCGCAGTACCGCCACGGCCCGCCGCTCAGGTTGAACCGAAACGCGAAGCGCTTGTCGCCCGCCAGCGCGGCGACCGTCGGCAGCGTCGCCATGAACTCGTCGTTCGAGTTCGCGCTGGTGTCGTGGTTGAAGGTCGCCGGCTTCCACGACCACAGCGCCGGGTCGACGCCCGCGTCGCCCACGCCCAGCTCGCCCGTCAGGCCCGTCCCCGCGCCGGTCTTGTCGGTGACGCCCAGCGCATAGACCTGGCCGTAGATGGTGGGGCCCGCCTCACCCACGCGCAGGTCGAGGCTGTCGGGCGGGGCGATCGTCTCTCCGCCCAGCTTGCACCAGTCGACCGCGCGCTTGCTCACCGTCACCACCGGGCGCTGCGCCTCCTGCACTCCGTTCATCGAGCCGTCGCGATCGGCCTCGACCCACGACGCGCCGTCGTTCACCGAGAACCGCACCGGAGAGCACGTACGAGCTCACGCCCATGCCCATCGCGCCCGGCAGCATCACCGTGCCCGAGAACGTGTCGTAGAGATCGGCGTCTTCCAGCCAGCTCGCGTCGACCCACGCAATCGTCGGGCTCGCGCCCTGCGGAGCGAAGCCCACCTGCGCCCGCACTCCCGCCGGCGCGCCCGCCTGGTCGGTGACGTTCAGCACCTTCACCTGGCCCTTCACCACCACCGGCACCGGGTCGGTGCCGCTGGTGTCGGTGCTCAGCGCCACGTTGAGCGCCACCGCGTCGGCGATGGTGCCGGTCATGCCGCCCTCGAAGAGAAACGCAGCCGGCAGCGACGCCGACCGCCCGCTCCCGTTCGCCACCGTCACCGACGCCCGGCCCTCGGGCACCGCCGGCGTCACCGCGGTCAGCTTGCGGCTCGACTCGAAGGTGACGCTCGCCGCCGCGGTGGTGCCGAAGGTCACGCTCGCGCCCGACTCGAAGCCGGCGCCGTTGATGGTGACCGTGGTGCCGCCCGACGTCGGCCCCCGATCGGGAGAGATCGAGGTGACCACCAGCGTGGTGCCCGCATCGACGCCCGCATCCATCGGGGTCTCGCCGCCGGGGCACGCACAAAAGAAGAGGAGTGAGAGAAGGCCGCGCCGCATGGCCGCGGACCCTATTTCTCTCGCCCGCCGCCGTCGACCCGTCGCTTTACAGCGCCCATGTGTGCCCCCCTCGAATCTGCGCCCTCGGCCTCACCCCTCGCTTGGGCACGCTTCGCCCAATCGGTGCGCTTCGAGCTCAAGTGGCTGAATTGAGAAACGTTTTTGGAGTGTCACCGAATCGCGGTAGTGCAGTTCGTACCCTCCAACAGCAGCTCAAGGCAGAAGGCTTCGACCCCGGCGCGGTCGACGGCGTCTTCGGCCCCCACACCCGCGCCGCGGTGCTCGCCTACCAGATGGCCCACGGCCTTCGGCAAGACGGAGCGGTCGGCGAAAACACCTCGGCCGCGCTCCGCGATGATCTGATCAACACCGACCGCTTTCAGCCCTCGACCGACTCGACCCGGCCCGGCACCGACGGCGTGGCGAACATCACCCACACCACCCGCCCCGGCGCGCGCACCCAGCGCATCGAGGGCACGCTCACCGTCAACGGCCACAGCTACGACTTTCGCAGCGGCGGGTTCGGCCGCGGCAGTCTCCCCACCGGCAGCTACGACGTCACCCCTCGACCGCCGCGCACGCGTCGTCCCCCCGAGGGGAGTTTCCCCATGGGCCTGGGCTAGTCTCATGCCCTTCAAGGGGAGCATGACCGCGAAGGTTCAACGCACCGGCCCATCGGTCACATCGCCTGCTCCCGCGAGCGCCGGCGAGAAGGCGAGGGCGCCCGCGCCGAAGGTCCCCACGCGGCGACCCTCGAGCCGCTTCGAGCGCGCACAGCTCGAGCCCTTCGCCAGCTGGTACCCCCACGCCCGCGCAGTGCCTCAGCTCGAGCGCGGCAAGACCCTCTTCACCTTCGACCCCGCCCAGCTGCGCGCGCTGCACCGGGCCTACTGGTCTGCTCCACCCACCGCCAGCCTCGAGGCGATGGCCCGGCTGGCCTTCGAAGACCTCGCGTTCGAGGGCCGCGCGGTCGACGGCGGCACCGTGAAGCAGGTCGGCCGGGTCATCTCGGCAATGCCCGAGAGCTTCCCCTGGGGGTGGCGCAGCCGCGCGCTCGCCGCCACCTCGCACCAGCTGGTCGACGCGCTGCTGGCCAGCCCCGAGGGCACCCCGCTCAACCAGGTGATCGACGCGCTCCAGCGCGAGGCCCCGGGGTTCCCCTCGGCGTCGGCGGTGCTCCACGCCCAGCAGTCGAGCTGGAGCCTCGAGCCCGCCCGCTTTCCCTTCGTCGAGAGGCTCCCGCTGGTGAACGGCCTGCGCCAGCTCCAGGGCCAGGGGCCCGCGGCGAGCCCAGGCCGCCTCGCCGCCAACGGCGGCGTCGCCCTCACCGAAGCGCTGGCCAAGAAGGTGCACCAGCTGCTGCAAGACCCGCGCATTCAGTACCACTGGGGCACCGCCGACTACGCCCGGCTGATCGACCGCGAGCTCGGCACCGCCGGCGCCTTCACCGAGCGCACCCTGCGCAACCTGCACGCCCGGTTCCCCCGGCTGGTGCCCACCTCGCACGCGGTGCACGCCGCAGCGGCGAAGCGCCTCGCCGAGAACATTCACCGGCTCTGCGCCAACGAGCCGCCGGCCAGCGTGCAGGCGCTCTGCGCCGCGATCGAAGAGCGCTTCGGGGTCGAGATGCCCGAGACGCGGCTGCACCTGCTTCGCCGCCACTTCCCCGACCTGATCCCCGAGTTTCGCCAGCCGATGATCGACGCCGCGCGCGCCGACGCCGCGCGGCTGCTCGACGAGATGAGCGCGCACGGCCTGTTGCCCACCGAGGCCGGCGCGCGGCTCGGCTTCGACGCCACCCGCAGTCTGCAGCTCGCGGCGCTGGTGCGCGATCAGCGCGAGGTCGCGTCGGTGGCGCGCTTCACGCAAGGTGAGCTCGAGCAGCTGCGCGCCTTCTACGACCGGCGCGAGCTCGGAGAGACCGTGCGCCAGATGTACCTGCGGGTGCAGCTCGAAGAGCCCGAGCTCTTCGCGCGCCACCCCTGGGCCACCAGCGACACCTTCTACAACGCGCTGCGCGCGCAGCTCGAGCTGCCGCCGGTGATTCAACAGCGCCAGACCGACTGGGCCGAGGCGTTCGCCAAGGTCGCCCGGCGCTCGCCGCCGGGCACGCCGATGGGCGAGATGGTCGCCGTGCTCCAAGACGAGCACGCCGGCGCCTACGGCCTCTGTCAGGCGATGAAGCTGCTCGAGCGCGCCGACCAGTTCCCCGCGCTGGCGAAGCTGCGCGACAGCGCGGGGGCGTACCCGTGGCAGAAGGGCCAGGTCGAGCTCACCGAAGCGCTCGCACGCCGGGTGGGCGCCGAGGTGAAGCGTCGCCACTACCGCTCGCACCGCGCCCTGGCCACCGCGCTGCTGCGCGACCCCGACTTCCGCCGCGACTACCCGACGTTCAACTACGAGCACGTGCACCACCTGCGGGCGCGCTTCCCCAAGCTGGTGCCCTACGTCGACGAGCTCGAGGTGGCCCGCGGCGAGAGCCGCAAGACGGCCTACCGCCGCGCGCTGCACCAGGTCGCCCTGCAGGTCGAGGCCGAGGCGCAGCAGCTCGGCGGCGCCGAGGGCATCACCGTCGCCGGGCTCGCCCGGAGGCTGCAGCTCAAGCCGCACCGGGTGCTGGCCGCGGTGCGCCTCGAGCCCGAGCGCTTCCCCTGGTACTCCGAGCGGCCGGTGGGCGAGGTCGACCTCTTCCTCGCCACCCGGGTGGCCGCCGAGATGGCCCAGGCGCCGCTGAGCACCACCCTGGTCGAGGTGCAGGCCGCGCTGCAGGCCGACGAGCGCTTCCGCCGGCGCTACCCGGCGTTCAACTACGGCACCTTCAAGCGGCTCAACGAGCGCTACCCCGACATCGTGCCGCAGTGGTCGACCCGCCGCGACGTGTACCGCTCGAAGCTGCTGGTCGACACCATGGCCCAGGGCGCGAGCTTCGCCGGCGCGGTGAAGGCGCTCTCGGCCCAGCACCCCGGCCAGTTCGACGGGCCCTTCAGCGACCCCGGCTACGTGAAGCGGCTGTGGGCGTCGGACCCCGAGCTCTACGCCTTCACCCGCCGCGGCGCGCCCAGCCCCGAGCCCGCCGCCGAGCTGGCCGATCGCCTCTCGCGCCTCGAGCACATTCCCCAGCGGCTGCCGCTGCTCGACCGCCTCGAAGAGCTGGGGCTGCTCAAGAACAGAGAGGTCTTCGCCGACTACGAGGTGCTGGCGGTGCAGCACCTGCTCGGCTCGCAGGTGCCGCTGTTCAACGCGCTGCGCAAGCTGGGGGTGAAGCCGGGCCGCTCGGCGATCGTCGCCATTCCGTACTCGGTGAGTCCCCCGGTCGCCGACACCCTGCTCGACAAGGGGTGGGACGTGCGGGTGCCTCCGCTCGACCTCGACGTCTGGTACCGCATGGTCAAAGAGTCGCTGCAAGAGCGCATCGCCGCCGCCAAACAGAGCGGGCGCAAGGTGCTGGTGCTCGACGACGGCGGCCTCACCGAGATGATCTTCGAGAAGTACCCCGAGATCGCTCTAGACCGGCACCTGGTGAAGGTGGTCGAGCAGACCCGCCGCGGCATCACCGTCGCTGACCATGTCGAGCTGCACGAGGCGGTGATCAACGTCGCGCAGAGCTGGGGCAAGTACGTCGAGGGGCCGATGATCGGCAGCTCGCTCGAGACCAAGGCCATCTCCCGCCTCGCCGCGATCGGCGTCTCCGACCTGAAGGGCAAGAAGGTGGGCGTGGTGGGCGCCGGCACCATCGGCCTGCCGCTGGCCGAGGCGCTCAAGGCCGCCGGCGCCACCGTCACCGTGCTCGACCTGAGCGAAAGCGCCCGTGCCGCCGCGGCCGAGCGCGGCATGCACGTGGCGCACGACCGCCGAGAATTCTTCGAGACCCAGGACATCGTGCTCGGCACCACCGGCGTGCGCAGCATGACCGCCGAAGATCTCGCGCTGCTCAAAGACGGCGCGATCATCGGCAGCGGCTCGTCGAAGCTGGTCGAGATCGACGTCGACGCGCTCGCGGCGATGGCCCGCGAGAAGGGCGGCCGCGTCGAGGTCGTCGACGCCAAGAGCCACCCGCCCACGGTGAAGTACACCAACGCAGAGGGGCGCAGCGTCACGCTGCTGGCCCGCGGCTTTCCGCTGAACTTCGACGGCAGCATCGAAGACATCTCGGCCGACCGCATTCAGCTCACCCGCGGGTTGATGCTGATCGGCGCGCTGCAGGCCACCGGCCTGTCGGCGGCCGGCATTCACCGCCTCGACCCCGACCTGCAGCTCAAGCTTCTCGACGCGTTCGAAGACGTGGGCGCGCGCGGCGAAGGCCCCGAGGTGGTCGAGGCCCTCGACCTCGCCAAAGACAACCTCGGCTTCCTGCGCGAGGGCCACGGCCAGCTCGCCCACGACCGCCGCCACCGCGAGTGACGGCCGAACGCGCTCAATGCGCTCACGCGGAGCCCGCAACGAGGAGATTGGCCAAGATCGACTCAACTCAGCAGCGCGTTCAGCCCTTCACGCCGCCGGCGGTGAGCCCACCCACCAGGTTCTTCTGCAGCGCGAAGAACAGCGCCATCACCGGCACCGAGATGATCAGCGCCCCGGCGGCGAAGTGCCCCCACTCGGTCTTGTACTCGCCCACGTAGCGCTGCAGCGCCACCGGCAGGGTGAAGCGGCTCTCGTCGTTGAGCAGCGTGGCCGCCAAGATGTACTCGTTCCACGCGTTCATGAACGAGAACAGCGCGGTCACCGCGAGCATCGGGCGCGAGAGCGGCAGCACCACCTTGAAGAACACCTGCGATTGCGAGGCCCCGTCCATCAGCGCGGCCTCTTCGAGCTCTTTGGGCAGCGCGTCGAAGTAGCCCTTCAGCATCCAGATGCAGAACGGCAGCGAGGTGGTCGAGTAGACCAGCACCAGCCCCGTCCACGTGTCGAGCAGGCCGAGCTTCTGCAACAGCTCGTAGATCGCCACCAGCATCAGCGTGGCGGGGAACATCTGGGTGAGCAGCAGCGCCTGCAGGCCGAGCTCCTTGCCGGGAAATCGAAACCGCGAGATCGCGTACGCCGCAGTCACCGCCAGCGACACGCCGATCAACGTCGAGATGCTCGAGATGAACAGGCTGGCGAACAGCTGGCGCCCGAACAGCCACCGCCCCTGCAGGTCGGTGTTGCCGATCACGTCGACGAAGTGCTGCAGCGTCACGTGGGTGGGCAGCGGGCTGGGCGACGGTGAAGCGCCCGCATCGAGCGAGAGCGCCATCTTCACCACCCACAGCACCGGGTAGAGCGTCACGAAGCACAGCACGCTCACCGAGACGTGGAGCAACACCGTGCGCGCCTTCATCACGTCGCTCCTTCGGCCGCCGCCATGCGCCGCGTGAGCCGCGACCAGGCGATCAACACCACGAAGATCAGCACCGAGTAGGCCGCCGCGAAGCCGTACTGCTCGTTGCGCTGAAACGCCCAGCGGTACGCCTCGCTCACCAGAATGTCGGTGGCCCCGCCCGGCTCGCCGCCCGACACCAGGTAGATGACGTTGAACATGTTGAAGGTCCACACCGTGCCGAGAATCACCGCCGGCAGCAGCGCCGGCTTGAGCAGGGGCAGGGTGATGTGGCGGAACTGGGCCCACTTCGACGCGCCGTCGACCTCGGCCGCCTCGTACAGGTCGGGCGGTATCGACTGCAGCGCCCCCAGCGCCACCACCATCATGAAGGGGAATCCCAGCCAGGTGTTGGTCGCCACGTTGGCGGCGAACGCGGTCGCCCAGCGGGTGAACCAGCTGATCGGCTCGATGCCCAGCCAGATGAGCAGGCCGTTCACCGCGCCGAACTGCCGGTGAAACAGCGTCTTCCAGATGTTGGCGGTGATGTAGCTGGGCACCGCCCACGGCACGATGAGCAGCATGCGGTAGACCCCGCGCAGGCGCAGCAGCGGGCTCTTGAGCAACAGCGCCATGCCCAGCCCGATGCTCACGTGCAGCACCACGTTGGCCGCCGTCCACAGCACGGTCACCGCGAGCGTGAAGTAGAACGACAGCGGCTCGGTCACCGAGTAGCCGCGCGAGGCGAGAATGTCGGCGAAGTTCGCCAGCCCCACGAAGCGGTAGTGGCCGCCCTCGTGGTGAAAGAAGCTCAAAGAGATGCCGGCCAGCAGCGGCACGATCACCAGCAGCAGCGTGCCCGCCGCCCCCGGCGCCACGTAGGTGATGGCGCGCTTCAGGTCGGGGTAGCGCTCGCGCGAGCGACCGCGCCACAGCACGGTGATCGCCACCGCCAGTGCCAGCCCCAGCCCCAAGAGCCACGGCACCGGGTTCGCCGCCGCCGGAGCGTCGCGGTTGAGCGCGCGGTAGCGCCGGTCGGCCACCGCTCCGGCGCTGTTCGGGCTCGCCGTGCCCTGCAGCACCGCGCGCAGCGCCAGCTTCATCGGCTCCCAGACCCGCGCCATCTCGAGCGTGTTCGGGGTGGGCGTGGCGGTGCGCGCCGCCGTCGCGAACGCGGCGATGAACGGGTCATCGGGCAGGTCTCTCACTGCGGGTATCTGCCGGCCCAGCTCGACCCGCTTCTGGAAGTGGGTCGAGATGAAGCGGGCGAGGGCGTCGGCCTCTTGCGGGTGCGCGGTGCGCGAGCTGACGAAGCTCGCCTCGACCCCCAGAAACGAGCGCATCGGCAGCCCGGTCTCTGCGATCACCGGCAGCGGGTCGACCGCGTACGAGAGGGTGGGGTCGATCTCTCCCGCGAACCACGGGCCGCTGATCACCAGCGGGGTCTTGCGGTCGTTGAACAGCGACTTCACCAGCGCTCCGCTCACCTCTTGCGGCATGGTGCCGCGCTCTTGCAGTGAGCGAATGAAGCGAAAGCTGGCCGCCATCTCGGGCGTGTTCATCGTCGAGCGCCCGGTACCTTCGTCGAACAGCTTCCCGCCGAAGCCGAAGTAGATCGGCGCGTGGTAGAAGAAATCGCCCGACTCGTAGGCCAGCGCGAAGCGGTTCTGCGCCGGCACCACGAACGGCTTGAGGCGCTCGAAGAGCTCGGCGGTGCTCTCGACCGGCCGGTCGAGCAGCGCGGTGTTGCGGTACATCGCCAGACACTTGAGCGCCAGCGGGTAGCCGAAGTGGCGCCCATCGACCTCGAGCGCGTCGACCGCCGCCTCGAGGTACTCGGCCCGGTCGAGCTGCGAGGGCGCCACGACGTCGAGCCGCTGAAACTGGCGCAGCCGCTCGTGCGCGAAGATGAACACGTCGGGCCCCGCCCCGTGCGGAATGGTCGAGGTCAGCTTGGCCGAGAACGCGTCGTACGGCACCGCGAGCAGCTCGACCGGGTTGCCGGTCTCGGCCGAGAACTGCTTCGACAATTCCTGCAGGGCCTGCTCTTCGCCGCCCCGGTACGCGTGCCAGAGCTTCAGCGGCGTCGCAGCGAGGAACAGCGAGAGGGTGAGCAGGGCCGGCACCGCGCCGCTTATAGCGAGGCAGCGGGCCGCTGACCTTCCAATTGCGTGGGGGTCAGCCGAGCCTGCAGGTCGAGGCCGGGGCGGGCGATGCGACAACGCGAGAATCGTTCGTCTCGTTCAATGAGGCTCCGCATGCTCGACCCCCTGCTGATTCCCACTCTGCCGCCGCGCCCGCCCCCCGAAGATGCCGAGTCGCGCGCGGTGTTCTGTCTGAGGCAGCTGCTGCGCACGCGGCCGTTGGGGCTGCGGCCCGCCGCGGCGCCCCTGTTCAGCGCCGACGAGCTCATGCTGCTCGGGCAGATCAGAGACCCCGAGACGCAAGAAGAGATCATCACCGCCTTCTCGCGCGCCCGCCCCATGAAGGGCTCGCGCTGACCTCCTGAGCCGAGCGGCTGAAGGTGCTATGCGAGGCCCTCGATGCACGCCCTGCTGATCGCCGCCGCGCTGGTCTGTTCGCAGCAGCGCACCTTCTTCACGCTGCCCGCCTCGAACGGGTGGGGCGCCATCGTCGCCGACACCAAAGAGGCCAAGCTGGTGCACTTTCGCGAGCACCTGCCGGCCACCGAAGAGCCCGAGCTCGACCTCGCCGGCAACCCGGCGAAGGACGGCGAGGTTCCCCGGGTGGTGAAGACCCGCAACCTGCTCTTCGACGCCTACTTCGGCCTGCGCGTGAACGGCACCCAGCGCTGGCTGCAGGGCGTGCCGGTCACCGAGTCGGGCTACGAGCACGGCATCGTCTACTGGAAGCAGTCGCTCTCGGGCGTGACCCTCACCACCTACGCCTTCGCTCCCCGCGGCCTGCCGCACGCCGGCTTCGTGATGCTGCTCCACATCGAGGGCGCCGCCACCGCCTTCTCGCTGCACAACTTTCACCTGGGCTACGGCCGACCCACCCCCGGCGTGAACGGCGAGACGGTGGTGGTGGCGGGCAATCGCGATCTGCTCGAGCGCGCCTTCGCCGGAGTCACCGTCACCCGCCCGCTCGGCCCGGTCACCCACGCCCTGGCGTGGAACCCCGGCAGCGCGGCCAACGGCTACACCGTGGTGCAGAGCACCACCAACGACTTTCCCGACTCGGTCGGAGACCTGGGCGTCGCCGACGACTGGGCCAGCGGCTTTCAGTTCGCAGCGGGCGAGTGGGTCGGCCTCGCGGTCGTGCACCACGGTGACCCGTTCGCCGGCGCCACCGCGCAGGGCTGGCTCGACGCCTACGTGGGTGGCAAGAGCCCCCAGCAGCTGCTCACCGACGAGCGCGCGGCGTGGGCCGCCTTTCAGCAGCGCGTCACGCTGCCCCCCGGGCTCACCGCCGACGAAGAGAAGGTGGCGCGCCAGTCGGCGGTGATGCTCGCCATGGCGCAGGTGAACGAGAGCCAGGTGTACCTGCGCGAGTTTCTCACCCGCGACGGTGAGGCGCGCCGCTCGGCGTTCTCGATGACGCTCCCCGGGCAGGTGACCCACCGCGGGGCGGGCCAGGTGCTGGCGGCGCTGCCCCCCGCCGAGTGGACCTACGCGTGGGTGCGCGACGGCGCCTACGCGCTGGCGGCGATGGCGCAGGTCGGCCTCGTCGACGAGGCGAAGCGCGGCGTGCAGTTCGTGGCCGACGCCTCGCAGACGCCCAGCCTCACCCGCTACACCGGCTTCGGCACCCCCGAGCAAGACTGGAACGACTTCGGCCCCAACGTCGAATACGACGGCTGGGGGCTGACCTTGTGGGCGATGCGCAAGGCGGGCGTCACCGAGGGCCACGCCGCGCTCGCCGACGCGCTCTCGCAGCTCATCGACCCGACCACCGGGCTGATGAAGAAAGACTCGTCGATCTGGGAGACCCACACCCGCGGCCGCGAGCGAACGTGGACGTACACCAACCTCACCGCGGTGCGCGGGCTGTGCGACGCCGCGGCGATGAGCGTCGACCCCATCAAGGCGGCCGCCTGGCGCGACGCCGCGCTCGCGCTGCGCAAGAACATCGCCCTCAAGCTCACCGACGCGAACGGCGCGCTCGCCAGCAACCGCGAAGAGCTGCAGTCGGGCTCGGCCTACGCCGACGCGGCGGTGCTCGACGCCTTCGCGCTGGGCCTGTTCAAGGCCGACGGCCGCATCGGCAAGGCCACCGTCGCGCTGCTCGACAGCAAGCTGAAGACCCCCCACGGCTGGTCGCGCAACGACGACCGCACCAACTCGAACGGGCTGTCGCCCTGGGGCAGCGAGTACGACAGCGCCGAGTGGGTGTTCACCGACCTGCGCGGCGGCAAGCGCGGGTGGACCACCGCCAACGCCGCCGCGAACGCCGGCGTCATTCCCGAGACCTACGACGAGGTGAGCGGAGCGTGGAAGTTCAACGCCCCGATGGTCGGCTTCGGCGCCGGTGCGTACCTGCTCTCGCTGCTGCCCCCCGAAGCCCCCGCGTGCGGGGTGTACTTCGAAGACGAGGCCCAACCGGTGACCGATGCCGGCCACCCCGGGGTCGACGCCGGCATGAAGCCCGACGACCCCAAGCCCAAGGGCTGCGGCTGCGGCTCGACCGGCAAAGGCCTGCTCGCCGCGCTGGCCTTCGCTTGGGTGTCGCCTCGGCGACGCAGAAAGCCCCGCGCCGAAGCGATGCCTTTGCCCTGACGCCTTCAACCCTTTAACTTGGCGAGACTCATGGCGGTTCGACTCTCTACGGTTCTGCAGTACTCCAAAGGCAACGAGAAGGTCGCCGCGAGCCTCGCGGACAACAAGCGCACCCAGGCGCTGGTCGACCCCAAGGCCGCCGCCGCGCTCGACCTCTCGCCCGACGAGTTCGAGCGCGTCAAGGCCCGGCGCGCGAGCTTCGAGCAGGCCGCCGGCAAGGTGGCCGCCCGCGCCAACATCGTCGGCCTGTGGACGGAGCATCAGCGGGGCGGGCTGCCGTTCTTCCGCTGGCAGGGCCAGGGTGACCGCGAGAACTTCTTCATGGCGGTGCACGTCGCCGACGGAGACCGCTCGTCGGTGACCCCCGAGCTGTGGACCAACCTGAACCACAACGCCAACCCGGCCGACTTCGAAGCCTGGCCGATGGAGCTCGTCTCCCAGAACGGCGACACGCTCATCTTCAAGGCGAGCCTGCCCATCGAGCGGCAGGGCAACTTCCGGGTCACCGGCCGCATCGCCACCAACGGCAAGGCCGACGCCCCCAACTGGCAGTGGGCCGAGCAGTCGGGCATCGGCGACGTGCGCTTCAAGCCGCGCGCGGTGGCCAACGAGAAGCTCTCGGAGCAGGTGGTGCACGTCGGCCTGGCGAACTGCGGCCCGGGCGAGGCGATCTCCACGTTCCGCGACCTGATGGACCCCACGTGGGGCAAGTACAACATCCAGGCGGTGAAGGCGGCGGGCAAGAACACCATTCGCCTGCAGCCGCCCTTCAAGGCCGACCGGTGGGATCGCGCCCACCCCTACGACACGCTGGGCAGCCCCTACGCCGCCACCGACTTCTTCACCATCGACCCGCGCTACTCGCGCGACGCCCAGGCGCTGCCCGAAGACGACGTCGAGGGCCGGCGCAAGGCCGCCAACGCCGAGTTCTTCGAGTTCGTCGCCGAAGCGCGCCGTCAAGGCGTCGAGGTGGTGCTCGACATCGCGCTCAACCACACCGGTCACAACACCACCATTCGCGACCTGTTCGACGACCCGGCGTTGGGCGAGCGGGTGCTCAAGAGCAACTTCGACCAGCTCACCATCAGCCCCGATCAGACCGCCGCGGTGCACCAGCGCCTGCAGAGCAACCCGCTGGCTCCGGGCGAAGCGCTGTTCCCCGAGATGTTCGCCAGCCGCGAGAAAGACCCCGCGGGCGCGCACTCGATCTCCGACACCGTGGGCGGCGGTGGCGGGCAGTGGGCCGACACCAAGCAGCTGAACCACGGCGGCTTCGACTTCGGCGGGCAGATCTTCGACACGCCCCAGAATCGCAGCGTCACCGACTGGTTCACCCGGGTGCTGAAGTTCTGGGTCGACCCGCCGGCCGAAGAGACGGGCGGGGTGAAGATGCAGGGGGTACGCGGCTTCCGCCTCGACCACGGCACCAACCTGCCCAACGAGTTCTACGAGCGCTCGATGAACCAGCTGTTCGCCATGGTCGACCAGCCGGTGGTCTTCATCGACGAAGACTTCAACCAGGGCGAGCGCCTGCGGGTGTGGACCGACGCGATGGAGTCGGGCTGGTACAAGAACCTGGTCGACGGCTTCAAGCGCTCGGACCTGGGCGCCATCAACGGCATCGTCTTCAACGACTACTTCTACGAGACGCTGCGCGGCGGCAACCACGACGAAGAGCGCATCATCAACCTCTTCGAGGGCGACACCATGGCCGCCGGCCGCTACCTGGCGATGCTCGATCTGTTCGGCGGCATCTCGACCACGGTGATGGGCGACGAGCTCGGTGAGCGCCGCGAGGTCGAGTTCAAGCACGAGGGGGCGGTGCCCGAGACCCTGGTGCAGGCGCGCGAGAACCGCCTCTCGCCCCAGCAGGTCGACCTGCAGCAGGCGATGTTCCGCGCTGGTCGCGCCAAGAACACCGACCCCTCGCTCGCCACCGTGCTGCGCGCTCCGCTGAACGCCGACGGGTTCAACGCCAACATTCTCGCCATCGCGCGGCACGCCGACGACCCCATGGTTCCCGGCACGCTGGTGTTCACCAACCTCGCCAACGCCGCCGAGCGGTCGAACAACTTCCACCTCGACGGCATCACCCAGAGCCGCATCGAGCCCGGCGCCTCGTACCAGGCGACAGATCTGATGGCCGAGCACCCCGACCAGCCCCTCTGGCCGAGCGCGGTGAAGGGCAGCGACCTGCTCGCCAACGGGGTGTTCGTGAAGCTGCAGCCGTACCAGATTCAGGCGCTCAAGCTGGAGAAGGTGTGACCGTGGCCGCGCCGACGCTCGAGCAGACCCGCGCCGCCGCCAGCGGCATTCACGCGATGGGGCAGGCCGACTTCGCCGCCCGCAAGAGCCAGGAAGCCGGCGACGTGCTCACCGCGTTCTTCGTGATCCTCGCGCAGAAGCTGTTCCCCCGAGACGCAGAGCGCGACACCGCCTCTCGGGTCGAGCTGATGCTGGCCGCCTGGTTCTTGCGCTCGGACGTGCAGCACCAGAAGCTGAAGGCCCCCAGCGAGGCGCAGGCCAAGAAGGCGGTCGACAAGGTCTCGCAGCTCACGGCCGCGCAGCTCGACCAGGCCATCACCGCCGAGGTGGGCGACGCGATGCTCGCCTTCTTCCAGGCCTTCGCGCGCAAGGTGATCAACGAGACCGAAGACGATCGCGCCAAGACCGTGCAGCTGATGGTGCTCGCGTACCTGGCGCGGCGCGAGCTGGCCTGAAAGGGCGGCCCGACCTCAGCGCTGGTACTTGCGCCGCTGCTCGTCGAGCGCCAGCGCGAAGGCATCGAACCCGGTGGCCTCGGCGGTGAGGTACTTCTCGGGCTGGCGCTGCTGACCCTCGGTGCCCGGCACCTCCCAGGGGCGGGCCAGCGCGAACAGCCCGATCAGGGTGTCGCCCAGGTTCTTGCCGTGCTCGAGAATCACGTCGTCGGGCAGCGAGAGCTGCTCGATGGTCGCGTCGTCGAGGCGGGCCACCTCGCGGCCCACGAACCCGGGCCGGTCGAGCAGGGGTATGCCGGCCTTCGCTGCCAGCTCTTCGACGCGCTCGACCACGGCGGCGGCAGTTCTCGGGGTGAACACCAGCGAGTGCGCGGCGGTGTTGCGCCCGATCAGCAGCTCGGTGACGCCCATCGAGTCGAGCACCCCGTCGAGCGCCTCGCCCACCGACTCGTCGAGCGCGTTCGGCGCCTGCGACTCGATGGTCTCTTCAGAGCCCGGCACGTCAGACACCACCAGCACCACCGAGAGCTTGGGGGCCTTCGCCAGCCGGGTCTCGACCATCGAGGCCAGCTCGAGCTCGACCGCGTCGTTGCCCGCGTCACGCAGCCGCGCGATCTCGGCCAGGCTCTCTTTGAGCGGCGTCGACAGCGAGGCGGTGACCGCGTTCTCGCGAATGCGATCGGCCGCTCCGTCGTTCAAGAACGGCGCGACCGCGTTCGCGAAGGCGTGGCGCTGGCCCCGATCGTCGTTCACGGCGGTGGGTATCACCAGCTGCCCGATCTCCGATCGGGGCGCGAGGCCGCCCGCGGTGCCCAGCACCGCGATGTGCGCGGCGCCCAGGCGCGAGAGTGCGTCGACGAACTTCCCGGCGACGTCTCCGTACGGCGTGCGCAGCAGCGCCACCTTCTCGGTCTGCCCGGCGGCGGTCAGCACGGTGAACGTGCCCCCGTCCCACGGCATCGCGCCGTTGCCCGAGGGCCGTGGCGAGGTGAGCAGCTGCGGCGACTTGAGCGCCTCGAACAGCGCGTCGGCCGCGGGCGGCGGCTGGGGCGCCAGCATCACCCGGTCGAGCATGCCGCGCAGCTCCTTCATGCGCGCGTGCCGGGGCAGCCCGGGAGTTCGCACCACCGGCTCACCGGCCCACTGCATGATCTCTTCCTGGTGATCGCCCAGCACCTTGCGCTGCCACAGCTCGTTCACCACCGTGTTCTTGAAGCCGACGATGGCGTGGCTGCTGCCGGCGTAGGGCTGCAGCGCCATCATCGCCGAGATCAGCTGCGAGCTCTCGCGCACGCCGACGTCGCTGAGCACCTTGACGTTGGCCTTGGCCGCGCCGCTGATGCCCGCCACGTGCAGCAGCGTGGCGATCGACGAGTCGCCCTGCACCTCGGCGAAGAAGTAGCGGCGCCGCGCGGTCTTGGGGTCGATGCCCAGGTACAGCTCGTTCTGCCCGAACGCTCCGGGAGTCTCGATGCGGTACAGCTGCGAGTAGCCGTCGGCGAACGCGCGCGCGAGCGCACCGTCGCGGTCGCTCTCGGTCACCCACAGCTCGGCCTTGCCCTCTTTGAGCTCGCGCGCGGCGAAGCGGGGCAGCCACTCGTCGACGTAGGCGCACACGTTCTGCATCGAGTGCGGGTGCGCGGCGGCCTGGTAGCCCTGCGCGATGTCGGTGGCGTTGAACAGCGCCCCGCGCGCCGGCGCGCCCAGCAGCCCCCGCGGGTCGATGGGCTTGAGGCCATAGCGCCACTCGACGTCGCCGGTGACGCGGCGGCTGGTGAGGTGCGTCGAGAGGTACTGCCCGGCGCGAAGGCCCAGCTGGCGGGTCGACGCGGCCGCGACCTGGTCGGTGGCCCACGCGGCCATCGACGCGGCGTCGAACAGCCCCGGCGCGATCGGCGTCAGCGTGCGCAGCAGCCGCTTCGCCACCTTCGCCACCTCGGGGTCGGCGCGCAGCAGGTAGCGCAGCGCGTACTCGGCGTTGGCGTGGGAGATCTGCCCGCGCAGCGCCGCTTCGGCGAGCGGGCCGACCACGTTCAGCGCGGCCGGCGCGGTCGACGACAAGCGCGCGGGTCTCGCTGCGACGGCTTGCGTTTTGTTGGTCGTCGACGCTCGACCCATCGGCTCGCGAAGCAACTTATGCGGGGCGAAGCCCGAACTTCAACTGCTGTCGAACGCTGTCTCAACATCACGTCACTCCTCCCGAATTCTCAAAAAATGACGACCACTCAGGCGACCAGCGCGACCCCAAAAAAAGCGCGTCAGACCCCCGCTGCGCCCGCCGCCAAACCGAAGCGCACCGCCGCTGCGAAGAAGCCGAGCACGCGCGCCAAGAAGCCCGCCGCCGCCGCGAAGTCGACCTTCACCGCGGCGAAGGCCGCGACGCCACCTGCGGTCGCCGGAGTGACGGCCGACCCGCCCGCCGCGCCGAAGCCGCTCACCGGCACTGCGCACGCCATCGGCACCATCTACGACGCCCAGGAGTGGATCGCCGACCGCCTCGGCCTGGGGCCCAAGGGCGAGCTGCGCCTCTTCCACCACGAGTCGCAGGTGTGGCCCGGCGCGGTGCCCGGCGAGAAGACCTGGGTGAGCACCAGCCACTCGCGCGGCCTGTTCAACACCGGCTTCTACACGGCGACCGAGCCCGACACCCTGTACGGGCGAAAAGAGTTTCAGCTCGGGTTTCCGGTGAAGGCGTTCAAGGGCAAGAAGGTGATCGAGGTGGCGTACGGCAAGTACCGCGACCCGATGCCCGACGGAGTGCACATCGTGGTGGTCACCAACCCCTACTCGTCGACCGCAAATCAGGCGAAGTGGTTCATCTTCAAGCCGGGCGATGACGCCTGGCTCAACGAGTCGGCGACCACCGCAGATTGGGATGCCGACGACGAAGTCATGGGCTGGAGCTAAAAAGACAATGGCACGAGTCTCGAGTTCAGGCAGCAGCACCACCACCCCCCGCAAGCCGAAGCGCTCGGTGAGCCGTCGCGTTCGCACTGCGGCCTCGACCGCCGCGCGTGCGCTGGGCCTCAGCGCTCCGAAGCCGGCCGCGAAGCCCGCCGCCGCCGCGCCGCCGGCGGCTCCCGCGGCTCCTGCGGCCACCTTCACTCCCCCGGCCCCGGCAGCTCCGGCGCCGGTGAGCGGAGTGGCGACGCCGGTTCCCGCCGCGGCGCCGGCTCCGCTGGTCGGCACCCAGTGGAAGAACGGCACCATCTACGACGCGCAGGCGTTTCTCACCGAGAAGCTGAAGATCAGCGGCGACGGCTCGCTGCGGGTGTTCCACCACACCGCCACCGAGTGGGGCATTCCGGGCGTGAAGACCAAGATCACCATGCGCAAGAACGCCGGCGGCGCGCACGGTCAGGTCTACGGCGACGGCTTCTACACCTCGACCAAGCCCGAGACCTGGTACGGAAAGTACGAGTTTCAGCTCGAGATTCCCTTCGCGGCGTTCGCCGGCAAGAAGGTGCTCCAGAGCTACTCGGGCAATGAGATGCCCCCCGGAATCGACATCTTGATGGTGCCGATGGGCGGCAGCTACTACGTCATCTTCAAGCCTGAGTCGGAGTACTGGCTCAACCGGTCGGCGATTCAGGCCGACTTCGATCGCGACAACGACCCGGTCGGCTGGAACTGAAAACCAAGAGGAGTTGGCAGTGGCTTGTGGCCCCGGGTTGATATTGGCCGCGCGCGTGCGGTACGCGTGCGGGCCCGTGCGGTCGCTGCTGCTCTGTTGTGGGTTGGTCGTCGCGAGCGCGGCGTGCAAGCCGCCCGAGATGACCCCGGTCGATTCGGGCATGCCCCACCTCGAGGGCTGCCCCACGACCTTCAGCCACCACGCGCTGGCCTCGGCCTCGAGCGTGACCCTGGTCGGAGAGTGGAACGCGTTCGATCGCCAATCGCAGCCGATGAGCGACTCGAGCGGCAGCGGCAACTGGTCGGGCACCTTCACCGTGCCGCCCGGGCGCTGGGCCTACGCGTTTCTCGAGAACGGCGCCGAGGTCACCGATGCCCAGGTGAGGGCGGTGCGCTACGTGAACGGTCGCCCCTGGGGCGCCGTCGACGTGGCCGACTGCAAGAAGCCCCGGGTGACGGTGCAAGAGGGCACGCTCACCAACCAGGGCGGCGCGTTCTCGGTGGGGCTGTCGGTGTCGCTCGCCGCGAGCGTCGAGGTTCAGCTCACGCTGCCCGACGGCACCCAGCTCAGCCGCACCGTCGAGGTGAGCGGGGGCACCGCCACGTACTCCGAGTCGGGGCTGTCGCCGGGCAAGTACACCGCCAAGGTCACCGCCACCGGCGGCGCCGACCCGCTGCTCTTGCCCTTCTGGGTCGAGGCCGAGCGCTTCAGCTTCAGAGACTCGCCGATGTACATGCTGCTGATCGATCGCTTCCGCAACGGCGACCCGGGCAACGACGCGCCCGGCGCGGCCACCGCCGGCTTTCGGGGCGGAGATCTGCAGGGCGTCGAGGCAGCGATTCGCGAGGGCTACTTCGATGCGCTGCACATCAAGGCGATCTGGCTGGCGCCGTGGCAGACGCAGCCCACCCGCATCTTCAGCGACGACGGGGTGCACTCGATCTCGGGGTACCACGGCTACTGGCCGGTGAAGGCCCGCCAGGTCGACCCGCGCTTCGGCGGAGACGCGGCGTTGAAGTCGATGGTGCGCGAGGCCCACCGCCACGGCATTCGCATCGTGATGGACGCGGTGCTCAACCACGTGCACGCCGACCACGAGTACTTCCAGGACCCGGCCAAGAAGAGCTGGTTCCGCACCGGCTGCAACTGCGGCAGCTCGGACGCCTGCGGGTGGGACAACGCCGCCCTGACCTGCCTCTTCCGCGACTACATGCCCGACATCGACTGGACCAACAACCAGGCGTCGGATCAGCTGGTCTCGGACATGGTGTGGTGGATCGAGACGTTCGACCTCGACGGCATTCGCGTCGACGCGGTGAAGCACGTCGAAGACGCCGCCATCGTCAACCTCACCAACGCGGTGCGCTCGCGCTTCGAGAACGGCGGCACCGACTACTTCATGTTCGGTGAGAACTTCACCGGCGACTCGGGGGCCATCAAGAAGTCGATCGGCCCCAACCGGCTCGACGCGCAGCTCAACTTTCCCCTGTTCATGTCGGTGCCCGAGACGGTGTTCGCGCGCGACGATCAGGGCCTGCAGCTGGTGAAGAACAGCACCGCCGGCAACCTCGCCGACTTCGGCGACGCGATGATGGTCGACTTCGTGGGCAACCACGACGTGGCGCGCTTCATCACCAAGGCCGACCCGGCCAACCGCGACCGGCAGGGCAACCAGTGGGACAACCTGCCCGGCGCACCGTCGGGCCAGGTGCCGTACGACCGGCTGTTTCTCGCCTTCGAGAACCTGATGACGATTCCCGGCGTGCCGCTCGTCTATTACGGCGACGAGTACGGAGAGTGGGGCGGGGCCGACCCCGACAACCGCCACATGATGAACCAGGCGGCCACCTACCTGCCCGAGCAGCGCGGGCAGCTCGAGCGCATGCAGAAGCTGCTGGCGGCGCGCGCGAAGCTGCGCGGCCTGCGCCGCGGGCCTCTGCAGGACTTGTGGTGCAACGAAGAGAACTGGGGCCAGGGCAAAGGCAACCTCTACGCCTACGCCCGCACCGACGTCGACCCTCACCACAGCGCGGTGGTGGTGCTGAACCTCACCGGCAACACGTGGACCAACGTGGGCCTCGCCTTTCCCGCTTCGCTGGGCTGGTCGCAGGGCACCCTGCGAGAAGAGCTGACCGGCGTCGAGCGCCCGTTCTCGAATTCTTCGTTCACCGTCGACGTGCCGGCGCGCGGTGCCGTGATCTTGAGCTTCAAATGACGCGTTCGTTCTCGTTCGTCTCGATGGTGCTGTTGGTGGTGGCGGTGGGCTGCGCGTCGGACGATCGACCTCGCCTGTACAAGTCGAGCGAGCTGCCGCCCGACGACATGGTGGTCGACGTGCCGCCGGCGCTCTACGACGCCTCGAGCGACGCGCCCCAGAAGGTGGCCATCACCCCCGACGGCATTCGCGGCCTGAAGTTTCTCGGTGCGTCGGTGGTGACCGACGCCGAGGGCGTGCAGCGCGGCGTGAACTTCGCGCTCTACTCGCAGCGCGCCGAGAAGGTGCAGCTGTTGTTGTTCGACCACGCCGACGCCGAGCAGCCCACCCGCACCTTCGAGCTGGCGCGCCAGGGCGACGTGTGGAACGTGTTCGTCGAGGGCGTCGGCCTGGGTCAGGCGTACGGCTACGTGGCCTGGGGCCCCAACTGGAAGTACGACCAGAACTGGTACCCGGGCAGCGCGCTGGGCTTCGTGGCCGACGTCGACTTCGCCGGCAACCGCTTCAACCCCAACAAGCTGCTGTTCGACCCGTACTGCAAGGCGTTCACCCGCGATCACGACTGGTCGAAGGGGTCGCTGGGCACCGGCCCGTACCGCACCCAGTCGACCTACGGGGCCTCGGCGAAGTGCGTGATCGTTCGCTCGAAGTACGTCTGGGGCGAGGCCGAGACCGCGTTTCGCGAGGCGCGCAAAGACGAGAACTGGGTCGGCCACCGGTGGAACGATCTGATCATCTACGAGGTGCACCCCAAGGGCTTCACCGCCAACTCGGCGAGCGGGGTGGTGCACCCCGGCACGTACCGCGGCTTCGGTGAGAAGGCCGACTACTTCAAGGAGCTGGGCATCACCGCCATCGAGGTGCTGCCTCCGTTCGAGAAGCCGCTCGACGGCGGGTACTGGGGCTACAACACGCTCTCGTTCTTCGCCCCCGAGCTCTCGTACGCGTCGCGCCGCGAGCGCGAAGAGGTGATCGACGAGTTCAAGTGGATGGTCGAAGAGCTGCACAAGCGCGGCATCGAGGTGCTGGTCGACATCGTCTTCAACCACAGCGGCGAGGGCGGGCTGTGGCGCGAGAAGATCTACCAGCAGAGCGGTAGCGCCCCGTGGAACCTCGACCCCCAGGAGATCGCCTCGCTCTTCAGCTACCGCGGCATCGACAACGCGTCGTACTACGCGCTGCCTCCGACGAACGGCCGCGAGTACTGCGACTACACGGCGGTGGGCAACACCATGCGGTGCAACAACACCCCGATGAGGCAGCTGATCATCGACTCGCTGCGCTACTGGGTGCGCGAGATGCACATCGACGGGTACCGCTTCGACCTCGCTCCCGCGCTGGGCGCGAAAGATCTGGCCTACGACGGCTGCCCGACGTCGGCGATGGGCGGCGGTGGCATTCAGTTCGACGCGGCGACCACGGTGGTGCAAGACATCATCGACGACCCGGTGCTGCTGGCGGCGAACACCCGCATCATCGCCGAGGCGTGGGGCGCGGGCGGCTTCCCGGTGGGGCAGTTTCCGCGCTCGAACACCCGCACCAACGTGGGCTGGGGCGAGTGGAACGGCTGGTTCCGCGACTGGGCGCGCTCGTTCGTGAACCTCGACTGGGGCATCTCGAACCGCGACATCGACGGCGGCAACGTGCTCACCGGCACCTCGAAGCTCTACAAGGGCAACGGGCGGCGGCCGTACCACGCGATCAACTTCGTCACCATTCACGACGGCTTCACCATGTACGACCTGGTCTCGTACGACCGTAAGGTGAACGACTGCTCGCCGCTCAACCCGATCTGCTGCACCGCGCCGCTCAGCTCGTTCTGTGACGAGTCGAAGAAGAGCGGCACCGACGACAACCGCTCGAAGAACTGGGGCGACGAAGACACCAAGCGCCAGATGATGCGCAACTTCTTCACCCTGATGATGATCTCGCAGGGCACCCCGATGCTCTACGGCGGCGACGAGTGGCTGCGCACCCAGCTGGGCAACAACAACACGTACACGCCCGAAGCCGACAACCCGTACTCGTGGCACGACTGGGGCGCGTGGGAGAGCCGCGACGAGCGGGTGCGCATGTTCGACTTCGTGAAGCACATCACCCGGTTTCGCAAAGAGCACTCCGAGCAGTTCGCCGCGACCGATTGGGACTCGATCGCCCTCGAGTGGAAGTCGCCCACTGGAGGCGCCACCGACTGGAGCTCGAGGAACCTGATGATCTCGTTCCCCGGCAAGCTGGCCGTGCTGATCAACATGAACGACACCGCGGTGACGTTCAACCTGGGCGGCGGCCAGTGGAAGCGGCTGATCGACACCCAGAAGTTCTTCGACACCGCGGCGTACCTGAACCAGAACCAGCTGCCCCTGCGCACCTCGCAGAACATCACCCTCGATGCGCCGCTGGTGTTGCCCAACGGCCAGTACTCCGTGGCGCCCCGCTCGATCGTGGTGGTCGCCCCGAACTGACGCCTCGGAGGGGGCCGACTTGTGGCGCGGGGCGGGGGCTTGCTAATCACCGCCTCACCCATGGCACTCGAGCGGCAGGCCAGTCGGCGCGGTTCGAAGAACGCGAAGGTCGCTCCGACGCACGCGGCAGTGACCGACCCCGAGCACCCCGCCTTGCAGGGTGACGGAAGAGCGCGCCCGACGGTGAACCACCGCCGCTCGACGTCGCAAGAAGCGCGAACCATGGCCCACGCGCCGGTGGTGAGCGACGACGACGAGCCGACGCAGAGCGAGACCGCGCCCAAGGCACCGGCGATCGCCGTGCCGGTGGTCGCGGCCCCCGAAGAGCCGGTGACGTCGACCCCGATCAACTACACGCGCATGAAGGTCGGCGTGGGCTTCATGATCGCCGCCGCGCTGGTGGCGCTGGCCCCGGCAGTGAAAGCGGTGGTGACCTCGCTCGCAGCGCCAACAGAAGTAGCGGCCGAGCCCGCGCCGGCGCCGGCGGCAGACGACGCAAAAGCGAGCTCGGTGTCAGCGCTCAAAGCGCGAGCCAAGGCGGTCAAGCAGCACAAGTAGAGGTGGCAAGGCGCCGAGGCGACATGCCCGCGCCCGCGCCCGGCGACCCGTCCCCGGTAGGTCGAAGCCCGAAGCCCGCAGCCCGATCAGTGAGCGCGAGCGTTCAAAGGGTGCCGCAGCGCAGCAGCCCCATCAGCACTGAAGACATGCAGCGCATCACCCACCGCGCGCACCTTCACCTTCGCCCCGACCTCGATCTCACCCTCGAACCGGGCCGCCAGCGCCCCGGCCTCGGAGCTCAAATACGCGTACCCATCGAACCCGAGGCGCTCGACCGAGGTCACCGTACCGCTCAGCGGCCCGTCGGCCCCGACCTGAAGATCTTGAGGCCGCAAGCCGACCAGCACCTCGCCACCCGCCTCGAGCCCGGGCGGAGCCGCGAGCTCGAAGCCAGCGCCCTTGATCAGAGCGCCGTCTCTGCGCGCCGGAAGCACGTTCATCGAAGGCGACCCGAGAAACTGCGCGACGAACCGGTTCGCCGGCCGGTGGTACAGCTCGAGCGGCGGCCCCAGCTGCTGCAGCACGCCGCCGTTGAACACCGCCACCCGGGTCGCGAGCGTCATCGCCTCGACCTGGTCGTGGGTGACGTAGATCATCGTCGTCCCCAGCCGCCGGTGCAGCGTGGCCAGCTCACCCCGCATCTGCACCCGCAGCGCGGTGTCGAGGTTCGACAGCGGCTCGTCGAACAAGAACAGCTTCGGCCGCCGGACGATCACCCGCCCCATCGCCACCCGCTGCCGCTGCCCGCCCGAGAGCTCTTTCGGCCGCCGCTGCAGCAGGGGCTGCAGCTCGAGCATCTGCGCCGCCTCGCCGACCCGCCGCTCGATCTCTGCGGGCGGCATGCCCCTCAAGGTGAGCCCGAACGCCAGGTTCTCGCGCACCGTCATGTGCGGGTAGAGCGCGTAGCTCTGAAACACCATGCCCACGTCGCGGTCGCGCGGCGGCAGATCATTGACCCGCCTGCCGTCGAAGACGATCTCACCCGAGTCGGCGGTCTCGAGCCCGGCGATCAGCCGCAGCAGGGTCGACTTGCCGCAGCCCGACGGCCCCACCATCACCAGAAACTCGCCCGCCTCGACGTGCAGGTCGACGCCCTTCACGATCGGGTTGGTCCCGAAAGCCTTGCGGAGCTGTTTCAACTCGACGGCCGACACTCGCAACGCGCGCTCTACCATCGAAGTTTGCTTTCTGCCCACGGTCTGACGCAGATTGCCGCGCCTTTGGAGGGGTCCCCCATGGAGCAGCGCCGTCACCGCCGTCTACCCGCCTCGATTCGAATCTTCGCCCGCGACGGCGGGTCGGGGTTCCCCGAGCCGGTGAAAGACATCTCCCTCGGGGGCGTGCACGTGCTCACCACCGCGCCGCTGTCGGTGGGCGCCGAGTCGACCTTCGCGCTGCACCTGCCGCACCACGACGCTCCGCTCGAGCTCAAGGGCCGGGTGGTGTGGACGAACGGTGAGGCGATGGGGGTGGCGTTCGATCGCACCGAGCCCCGCCTCACCGACTTCGTCGATCGCCTCGAGCGCGATTCAGCCCGGCTGTAATCGTGGCCGGACGTTGGTAAGAGCGCGGGCCGCCTTGTCGATGCGCCCCCTGTTGCTGCTGTCGTGTCTCTTCGCCGCGAACGCGCTCGCCCAGGCGCAGCCCGATCGTGTCAGCGGCGGCGGTTATTTCCGCCTCGCGGCGCGGCCCGACTGGCAGGGCGGCAACGGCCGCCTCGGCCTGTGGAACCTGTACGGCCGCCTGATGAACGAGGGCTCGTACGCGATTCTCGAGCTCAAGCTCGACGTGCTGCAGGCTCCGCCCAACACCAACGATCTGTGGGCCAGCGTGCACGCCCGCCTCGAGGGTGGCAGCGTCGACGGCGCCGACCCGCTCAACGGCTCGCTCACCGCCTTCAAGCTCTCGCAGCTCTACGTGCGCGCCGGCAACCTGCTGCTCTCGCGCGTCACCTGGCGGGTGGGCACGCTCTGGTACTACTTCGGCGACCTGGGCCTCTACGACATGCGGCCGGCGTCGATTCTCGAAGACGCGGTGGGCGCCTCGGCCTGGTACTCGGGCGACAACCTCGACGTGATGGTGGGCATCGGCGACTCGGGCTTCCGCGTTCGCGGCCTGCAGTACAGCCCGATGCTCACCGCCGGCGGCATGTTCCGCTTTCACCCCAGCAGCCACTTCGAGCTCGGCGGCGGCGGCGACGTCGAGTACGAGCCGTCGATCGAGGGCGATCGGTTCTCTCCGCACCAGACCCCCGGCGTGCTCTACGAAGACTTCCTGCGCCGCGAGGTGGCCCAGCACTACGTGCAAGATCACCCCGGCCAGGAGCTCTTGTTTCCCAAGCCGCAGATGGTGGCTCCCAGCATTCCCTTCCGGGTGGTGGGCTACCTGGGGTTCGGCAAGCTCGGCCCCCTGCTCTGGAACAACTTCTTCGTCAGCTACCGCCGGCTGCCGACCGCCGCGCCGTACACCGAGACCTTCGGCGGGCAGGACTACACCATCTACATCGCCGACCTGACCCGCGACCGGTACCAGCTGCAGCTCGGCAACGAGATGCAGCTGCGCATCGTGCCCAACCGGCTCGACCTCGCGTGGGGCGTGCTGTTCGGAGACGACACCGATCTCGCCAACAAGCTGCAGGCCAGCGAGGCGAACCGCACGTACCTGTCGACGGTGCTGCGGCTGCAGCTCTACTTCACCCGCTCGTTTCACCTGCTGATCGAGTCTTCGATCGCGCAGGAGCGCAGCAAGAACGGCAACCTCTACCGCGAGCACTTCGACTCGATCTTCAAGAGCACCGGTGGCATCAGCGACACCCGCGGCTTCGAGCTCGGCGACTCGAATGTGCGCAGCACCTGGCAGATCAAGGCCGGTCTGGTGCTCAACCCCACCGGCCTCGGCATCTACGCCCGGCCCTCGCTGCGGCTGCTCTACGGGGCCCAGTACTCGAGCCAGCAGGCCGCGTTCGGCAACGGGTTCTCTGACTCGCTCTCGCAGTTCAACCAGTTCATGGGCACCGAGCGGCACTGGCACCACCTGGTGTCGCTGGAGGCAGAAGGATGGTTCTGAGGCTCTGCGCGGTTGCGCTGGTGCTGTGGGGTGGGGCGGGGTGCCTCAACAAGGTTCCTCCGCAGCGGCTGGCCGCGCGGGCGCCGATCGCGGTGGCCTTCGCCATCGACGAGCTCGACGACGCACCCGAGGTCTTGAAGGCGCGCGTGTTCGAGGTGCTCGACTCGCGCAACCTCGAGGCCCGCGAGGTGCCCGCCAGCGCGCTCCAGGGCCAGCGGCTCTCGGCCGAGCGCTTTCGCGCGCTGCAGGCAGCCGCCCGTGACGCGCCGTTCGCGCTGCTCATCGAAGCGCGCGCCCAGTACTTCACCCAGCTCAACGGCCGCTTCCGGTGGACGGTGTCGACGAAGTTCACCGTGGGCCGCGCCGGCACCACGCCGCCGTCGCAAGACTCGGGCGACTTCCCCGCGCTGATGCAGTTCGAGCACGAGAAGCAGGCCGCGGCGCTCGACGACGTGCGCGAGTACATCGCCAACCGGGTCACCACCCTGGTCGACGGCCTGCTGGCCGGCATGGCCACCGTCGACGGCGGGGTGGCCTCGGCCGATCGCAACTTCGGCCCGCTGTACCTGGTGATGGTCGACCGGTTCGCCGACGGCGACCGGGCCAACGACGGGCCGCAGGTGAGCCAGGCCGACCCCGACGCCTCGTACGGCGGAGACCTCGCCGGCGTGCGCGCGCACCTCGACTGGCTCGCCCAGCTCGGCGTCGGCGCGGTGTGGCTCACCCCGGTGTTCGCGATGCGCAGCGAGCCGTTTCACGGCTGGGCGGCGTGGCACGGGTACTGGGTCGATCGCCTCGACGCGCTCGAGCCCGGCTTCGGCACGCTCCCCGAGCTGCGCGGCCTGCGCGACTCGTTACGGGCGCGCGGCATGGGGCTGATGCTCGACCTGGTGCTCAACCACGTGGGCCCCGAGACCTCGCTCACCCGGGCGCACCCCGAGTGGTTTCACGGCAGGGGCAGCATCACCGACTGGAATGACCCTCAGCAGCTGGTGATGAACGACGTGCAGGGGCTGCCCGACCTGGCGGTCGAGCGCGACGACGTCTACGCGTACCTGCTCGAGTCGACCCTGAAGTGGGTGAGGGCGGTGCGGCCCACCGGCCTGCGGCTCGACGCGGTGAAGCACCTGCCCGTCTCGTTCTGGGCGCGCTTCAACGCGTCAGTGCTGCGCGAAGCGGGCCCGGGCTTCACGCTGCTCGGCGAAGATCTCGACGGCGACCCGGCCGAGGTGGCGCGCATCTGGCGCGAGGGCGCCTTCACCGCGATGTTCGACTTTCCGCTGCGGTTCGCGCTGATCGACGTGATGTGCCGCGGGGCCAGCCCGGCCCGGCTGGGCGCGGTGCTGTCGGACGATCGCCGCTACCCCGACCCGGCGGCGCTGGTGACCCTGCTCGACAACCACGACCTGCCGCGGCTCGCCACCGAGTGTGGCGCCCACTCCGCCGAGGCGGTGAAGCTGCTCTACGCGCTGCGCGGCACCCCGTCGATCACCTGGGGCACCGAGGTGGGGCTGGAAGGCGAGAGAGAGCCCCAGAACCGCGGGGTGATGCGCTTCGACGCCCACGCTCCGATGCGCGCGGCGCTGGCCCAGGCAGCGGCCCTGCGCCGGGCGCACCCGTCGCTGCGCGAGGGCGGGCTGCAGCTCACCGGCGCGAACGAGCAGGGCTTCACCTTTCGCCGGGTCTCCGACTTCGAGGTCGCTCTGGTCACCGTCGAGCAGCAGCAGGTGAAGGTGCAGTTCGAGCGCGGCGACTTTCGCGCCGAGGCGGCCCTCGCGAACCATCAGTGGCGCACCGGCGAGCGCAAGCGGCGGGTCGAGCTGTCGGGCCCTCCCGACGCGGTGGTGGTGGGCTCGGGCCCCGAGCTGGGCGGGTGGAAGCTCGAGCGCGCCTTGAGCCTGCCGGCCTCTGCCGAGCTGCCCATCGGCGGGGTGTTCGAGCTGAAGCTGTGGTCGAAGGCGCGCACGTGGGAGACCGGCCCGAACCGGGTGCTGTTCGTCGCCGACGGCCAGGGGCCGATGAAGGTCGACCTGCAGTGGAGAGGCACGTGAGCGAGCCCACGGCGCCCGCCGCGCCCGACGTCTCGCTGGCCGGCGTCGGCGTGCTGCTGCTCCACCGCGGAGACCCCGGGTCGACGGCGACGATGCGCCAGTGGCTGCAGGCCTGGTACGCCGACCCGTACGCGTTCACCTCGTCGTTCGGCCGCGGCACGCAGGGCTTCTTCGCCAGCATCGCCGCGCGCCTCGACGCCGGCACCTGGTCGCAGCGGCTGACCGAAGCGGGCGGCAAGTCGCCGCTCGACAACCAGGCGGCCGACCTGGCCAGCATGTTGGGCAAGAAGCTCGGCGTGCCGGTCACCCTGGGCACGCTCTACGCAGACCCGAAGGTTCCCGACGCCATCGCGGCGCTGAAGGCGCAGGGCGCGACGCGCATCATCGGGCTCTCGCTGTACCCGCAGAAGTGCGACCGGTTCTTGAAGCCGCTGCTGCGCGCGGTGCAGGAGCACGCCCCCGACGCCTCGGTGGTCGACCGCTACTCGACGGCCAGGGGCTACGTCGACGCGCTGCGCTCGGCGATCACCGAAGGCCTCGAGCACGCGCCCGGCGCGACGGTGCTGTTCTGCGCGCTGCCCATCGAGCGCCGCGACGATAAAGACGGCGACCCGTACCTCGAGCAGCTCAAGCTCACCACCGAGGCGGTGATGCAGGGCTTCACCGCTCCGTGGAAGGTGTCGTGGCTCTCGATGGGCGCCCCCGGCATCACCTCGGAAGCCGCGCTGCAGCGCATTCGCGCCGAGGGCAGCGACGCCGTGGTGCTGGTGCCCATCGGCACCGCGGTCGACGAGCTCACCACCGTGCACGCGCTCGACGTGTCGCTGCGCGCGCACGCCCGCACCGCCGGCTTCGCCAAGGTCGAGCGCGCGAGAGTGCCGGTGGGCTACAGCGTGTTCATCGACGCGCTGGCCGGCGAGGTGAAGTCGCACCTGGGGCGCCTCAAGGCCCTGGGGTTCTAAAAGCCCAGGCGTACCGCCCAGCCCCAGCCCTGCCCGGTCCCTGAACGGTCTGCCCCAGGCCCCGTAGCTCCTTGACCATGACCCTGCCGAAGCCAGCGTGCAAAAGGGCAGGGGCCCCCCAACCGTCGCGCCTGCGCACGCCGCCGACTTCACCCCGTGCTCTCCCGCGCGCGGGAGAGGGCGCTTCACATTGACTTGCGCATCACCCGGCATTACGCGACGCGTCATGCCAGCGTCCTCCACCCGTCTCGCCGGTCGAAGAGTCGCCATCGTCGCAGGGCTGCGCACCCCCTTCGTCAAGGCGGGCACGGTCTTCAATGATCTCTCGGCCCTCGACCTCGGGCGGCTGGTGGTCTCAGAGCTGGTGCAGCGCGCCGAGCTCGACCCCAACGAGATCGACCAGCTGGTCTTCGGCACGGTGATTCCCACCTTGCTGGCCACCAGCATCGCGCGCGAGGTGGTCATCGCCGCCGGGCTCCCCCGGAAGATCGAGACCCACACGGTGATGCGCGCCTGCGCCACCAGCGTGCAGGCGATGACCGACGCCGCCAGCACCATCGCGCTGGGCACCAGCGACGTGGCGATCGCCGGCGGCACCGAGTCGATGTCCGACCCGCCGATCTTCACCAGCCGCGCGCTCGCCCACGCCCTGGCCGGCGCCTCGCGCGCCCGCAACATCCGCGAGAAGCTGCGCCCCTTTCAGAAGCTGAAGCCGAAAGACCTGATCCCCGTGCCTCCGGCGATCGCCGAGTACTCGACCGGCATGACCATGGGTGAGTCGGCCGAGAAGATGGCGAAAGAGAACGGCATCACCCGCCGCGAGCAAGATCAGATCGCCTACGACTCGCACAAGAACGCCGCCCGCGCGTGGAAGGCCGGCCTCTTCGACGCCGAGGTCATGCACGTGCCGGTGCCGCCCCGGTACGAGGCGGTCGCCGACAAAGACAACATCGTGCGCGAAGACACCTCGCTCGAGAAGCTCAGCGAGCTCAAGCCGGTGTTCGACCGCAAGTACGGCACCGTCACCGCCGGCAACGCTTCGCCGCTCACCGACGGCGCCGCCGCGCTGGTCTTGATGAGCGAAGAGAAGGCGAAGGCCCTCAAGGCCCCGGTGCTCGGGTTCCTGCGCTCGTTCGCCTACGCCGCCACCGACCCGGCCGAGCAGCTCTTGCAGGGCCCGGCCTACGCTGCCCCGCTCGCGCTCGACCGCGCGGGCATGAAGCTGCAAGACGTCGATCTCATCGACATGCACGAAGCCTTCGCGGCCCAGATCGCCTCCAACATCCAGGCGTTCGGGTCGAAAGAGTTCGCCGCCAAGATGGGGCGCAGCGCCCCGCTGGGCGAGGTCGACCGCAGCAGGCTCAACGTCAACGGCGGGTCGATCTCGATCGGTCACCCCTTCGCAGCCACCGGCGCGCGCATCGTGCACCAGGCGCTGCGCGAGCTGGGTCGCCGCAACAAGAACACCGCATTGGTCACGGTGTGCGCGCAGGGTGGTCTGGGCGCGGCCGTGGTCCTGGAGAGAGCATGAGCTTCTTCACCTACGAAGTGACCGACGGCATCGCGGTCATCACCTTCGACACCCCCGACGAGCCGGTGAACACGCTCTCGGCCGAGGTCGGGCCCGAGTTCGAGAAGCTGCTCACCCGCGCGGCGGGCGAGCCCGGCACCAAGGCCATCGTCTTCACCTCGGGCAAGAAAGACGGCTTCATCGCCGGCGCGAAGCTCGACTGGCTGCAGACCATGAAGTCGCAGGCCGAGGCGACCGCCGCCAGCAAGCAGGGCCAGGCGGGCTTTCACCGGCTCGAGAACTTCGAGAAGCCGGTCGTCGCCGCCATTCACGGGGCCGCCCTCGGCGGCGGTCTCGAGTGGGCGCTGGCCTGCGACTACCGCATCGCGTCGGACAGCCCCAAGACGCAGGTCGGGCTGCCCGAGACGCAGCTGGGCCTGCTCCCCGGCGCGGGCGGCACCCAGCGGCTGCCGCGGCTGATCGGCGCCCAGGCGGCGTTGGATCTCATTCTCACCGGCAAAGCCCTCAAGGCGAAGAAGGCGCTGAAGCTGGGCGTGCTCGACGAGGTGGTGCCCGCTCCCATCTTGAAGCAGGTCGCGATGCGCCGCGCACGCGAGCTCGCCGACGGCACCCTCAAGGTGCAGCGGCGCGACGGCCAGGCAGGCCCCACCGCGAAGCCCAAGACCTTCGCCGACATCATCAAGGGGCTCACCAACCGCGAGTCGTGGGCCGAGCTGGCGCTCGAAGACAACCCCCTGGGCCGCAAGATCCTCTTCGACCAGGCCCGAAAGCAGCTGCTCAAGAAGACCCGCGGCAAGTACCCCGCGCCCGAGAAGGCGCTCGAGGTGGTGCGTGCGGGCCTCGAAGACGGCAAGGCCGGCTACGACGCCGAGGCGCAGGCGTTCGGCGAGCTGGTGGTCGACGACGTCAGCAAGCGCCTGGTCGAGATCTTCTTCGCCACCACCGCGATGAAGAAGGAGAACGGCGTCAAAGACCCCAAGGTCAAGGCGCGCGAGGTGAAGAAGATCGGCGTGCTGGGCGGCGGCCTGATGGGCGGCGGCATCGCCTACGTGACCTCGGCGCTGCAGGGCACCGCGGTGCGCATCAAGGACAAAGACGACGCCGGCGCAGGCCGGGCGCTCAAGCACGTGCAGGGGCTGTACGACGAGCGCGTCAAGCGCCGCTCGCTCACCGCGCGCGAGCGCGACGCCCGCATGGCGCTGGTCACCGCCACCACCGACTACTCGGGCTTCCGCTCGTGCGACCTCGTCATCGAGGCCGTGTTCGAAGACCTGAAGCTCAAGCACAAGGTGCTGGCCGACATCGAGGCGCTGGGCCGCACCGACCAGATCTTCGCCTCGAACACCTCGTCGATACCGATCACCCAGATCGCCGAAGGCAGCAAGCACCCCGAGACGGTGATCGGCATGCATTACTTCTCGCCGGTCAACAAGATGCCGCTGCTCGAGATCATCACCACCAAGAAGACCGCCGACTGGGTCACCGCCACCTGCGTCGAGGTCGGCAGGCGCCAGGGCAAGACGGTGATCGTGGTGAACGACGGGGTGGGCTTCTACACCTCGCGCATTCTCGCGCCGTACATGAACGAGGCCGCCTACCTGCTCGCCGAGGGCGGAGACATCGCCGAGATCGACAAGGCGCTGGTCGACTTCGGCTTCCCGGTGGGGCCCATCACCCTGCTCGACGAGGTGGGCATCGACGTGGCCGAGAAGGTCGGTCACATCATGGAGGCCGCGTTCGGAGATCGCATGAAGGCGCCCCCGCACACCGCGCAGCTGGTGAAAGACGGCCGCCTCGGCCGGAAGGCGAAGAAGGGTTTCTACACCTACGACGGCAAGAAGAAAGAGGTCGACACCTCGGTCTACGCCTCGCTGCCGCACGGCACCGATCGCAAGCACCTCGACCGTCACGAGATCGCCGAGCGCTGCGCGCTGCAGATGATCAACGAAGCGGTGCTCTGCCTGCAAGAAGGCGTGCTGCGCAGCCCGCGCGACGGCGACATCGGCGCCATCTTCGGGCTCGGGTTCCCGCCGTTTCTGGGCGGCCCCTTCCGCTACCTCGATGCCCAGGGCCTGGGCCGCGTCGCCGAGCGCCTCGAGCACTACCAAGAGCGGTTCGGCAAGCGCTTCACCCCCGCGCCGCTGCTCCTCGAGCACGCCAGGTCCGGCAAGCGGTTTCACCAGGCGTGAGAAGGCGCGCACCCTGAGCGAAGTCGAAGGGTGCCGTCGCTCGCCGGAGGCGCAGGCGCAGATACTCCCTCGTAGAGCTTCGCTCGCCGTGCTGCTTGGAGCCTGGAATATGCGACGCCGCGCGCCCAACCTGCGACGGCACCCTTCGACTTCGCTCAGGGTGCGCGGTCTCGCATGATGAACGCCCTCGAAGCGTTCGAGACGCTGCCGCTGGCCGAGCGGCTGTTCGTGCGCGCCCGGCTGTTCTCGGCCCCGCTGAAGCACGTCGCCGCGCAGGTGCCGCGCGGCGCGCGCATCGCAGACGTCGGCTGCGGCCACGGCGCCCTGAGCGCGCTGCTCGCCCTCGACGGCTCGCGCACCGTGGTGGGCGTCGACCCCGACCCCCGCAAAATCTCGGCGGCCCAGGCGTCGGTGGGCCGCTTCGCCAACGCGTCGTTCGAGGTGGGCACCGTGGAGTCGCTGGTGGCCGCCCAGCCGGGGCGGTTCGACGCGGTGGTGGTGGCCGACGTGCTCTACCTGCTGCCCGTCGAGCAGTGGCGCGGCTTCTTGAGCCGGGCGCGCGACCTCTTGCGTCCCGGTGGAGCGCTCTTCGTGCACGCCGCCGAGGCCGACGGCTCGTGGCGCCACTACAAGGCCCAGGCCCAGGAGTGGGTGATGGTGAAGGTGCTCGGCAAGACCCGTACGTCCGGCGCGCTGATGTTTCGACCTCGCCACGTCCTCGAAGGCGAGGTGATTGGCGCGGGGTTCACCATTAGTACGGTCACCGGGTTGGGGGGCCGGCTACTCGACCCCGCACGTCTTGGATTCACGCGAAGCGCGTATAGTGCGCCCCACAAAGGGCGCCGTTCTGGAGGTTCATTCCCCATGGTTCGCCCTTACGTTCTCGTCGTAGCGTTGTCGGCGCTTCCCCTCGTCGCGGGCTGTGGCTCGTGCGGCGGGAGCGTGGTGGTTCCCTGTACCGTCGACGCCGACTGCGGCTCGGGGGCGAGCTGCGTGGCCGGTAAGTGCACCGGCGGCACCGGTGGCTCGGGCGGGAGCGGCGGCTCGGGTGGCTCGGGCGGTGCCGGCGGCGGCACGGTGGTCACCGGCTGCAACCCCGCCGACCAGAACAACGCCAACCGCGACACCGACTGCGACGGCCTCACCGACCTCGAGGAGTACCAGGTCACCTACACCGGCGGCGCCAAGACCGACCCCTGCAACTCGGACTCTGACTCAGACGGCATCTCAGACGGCGTAGAGATGGGCCGCACCACCACCGTGGGCGCCGGCTGCGGCACGAAGTTCGTCGCCGACGCCGAGCCGGGCAGCAAGACCGACCCCACCGTGGCCGACAGCGAGGGCGACGGGCTGGCCGACGGTGCCGAAGACAAGAACCACGACGGCAAGGTCGACCCCGGTGAGTCGAACCCGCTCCGCAAGGACAGCGACTGCGACGGCATCTCGGACAAAGACGAGCTCGCCGGCACGCTGGGCTGCGTCACCGACCCGCTCAAGCTCGACAGCGACGGCGACGGTCTGCCCGACGGGGTCGAGCAGGGCCAGGGCGCGCCGGGCGCCGACCCCGGCATGCTGCCCCTGCACTGCGTCTACACCCCCGCGATGTTCGACACCGAGCCGTCGAGCAAGACCTCGGCGTGCATGGCCGACAGCGACAACGACGGCATTCAAGACGGCGCCGAAGACGCGAACCAGAACGGCAAGGTCGACCCGGGCGAGCTCGACCCCAACGCCATCGCCGACGGCATGGGCCCGGCCAGAGACGCGTGCGCCATCACCAACCTGAAGCGCATCGACTTTCACGTGGCCAGCGGCGCCGACGTGCAGGTGGCGCTCACCCCCGACTTCACCGAGGTGGTGAAGCTCACCGACGCGATGGGCGACCGCGGCGTGCTCTTCTACGACCCCACCCACCAGGTGGCCGGCCTCGCCATCGACGACCAGCGCATGCCGCCGCCCGCCACCGCGACCGCCGAAGAGACCTACGCGCGGCAGGTGCTGCAGACCGCGGGCGGCATCTCGGCGCCGCTGATTCAGACCTTCACCTCGTGGGACGGCTTCATGCAGAGCGTGCGCGCCTCGTACGATCAAGACGGTGCCGCCGATCTCAAGACCCGCATCAATGATCTCGCCATGGGCTTCGGCGCCATGGGCTCGCTCACCGGCATGGCCGGCATCACCGGGCCGTTCAAGGTGCAGGCCGAGTACGTGCGGCGCGCCGACACCCGCTCGATCATTCTCATCGCCATCACCCCGGCCAACGGCTTCGCCGGGCAGCGGCTGTTCACCCTCGCCGACGTGGCGGGCGGCTCGGCGCTGGCGCAGTTCGGCGACTACGCCGGCGTCACCTGCGAGGTGTTCGACTCGAGCGTGAGCGGCAAGGTCGACTTCCTCTGGGTGGTCGACAACTCGGGCTCGATGGAGACCTCGCAGACCGCGGTGGGCGCGGTGGGTACGCTGTTCGGCGACAAGCTCGCCAACGCCGGCCTCGACTGGCGGGTGGCGGGCGTCACCACCGACGGCAAGACCCGCGCCTTCACCAACGACATCAACCTGATGAAGCGCTGGTTCACCAAGAACGACGCGCTGTGGTTCGACATCAACGGCAGCGGCAACGAGCTGACCTTCTCTCCGGTGATGAGCTACGTGGCGTCGCTGCTGCCACGTAGCGCCACGCCGGTCGACACCAAGCTGCGCGACGGGGCGGCGGTGCACGTCATCTCGCTCACCGACACCAACGATCACTCCACCACCACCACCATGCAGTTCATCAACTTTCTCGGCAACGTCGACGGCATGGGAGGCAAGGCCACGCTGCACGGCATCGTCTGCCCCGAGGGCGTGCGCTGCAACCCGATGGAAGACCTGATCGCCAACCCGGCCAAGATTCAAGACGCGATTCGAGCCAGCAACGGCGTGCTGGGCGACATTCAGGTGGCCAACACCGCCGGCGCCGCGGCGCAGCTGCAGCTGGCCAACTACATCGACAAGATCTTGAGCGCGGCGATCGCCGGCACCGGCCACCAGCTGGCCCGGCCGCCCATCTCGGCGTCGATCAAGGTCGCGATGGAAGCCAACTCGACGGTCGGCGCCTGCAACTGGGCCGACGTGCCGCGCGACGCCACCAACGGGTGGGACTTCGACGCCGCCACCCGCCGCATCGTCTTCTTCGGAGCCTGCATTCCCAGCGCGGCGGGCAAGAAGGTCGCCGTCAGCTACCGCTTCTGGAACGACGGCAGCCCCGACAAGGGGGGCGACCCCTGCAACAACACCTGCGCCGCGCCCAAGGCGTGCGACCCCTCGTCGGCGATGTGCATCTGTCCCGCGAACTGCGGCGGGGCCTGCACCGGCCAGACGGTCTGCGACCAGGCGTCGTGCACCTGCGGCCCGGGCATCGGCTGATGGCGTTCACCTTCGAGGCCGAAGCCACCCTCTGCTGCTCGTTCGCCGCGCGGCCCAGCCGCTTCGGCTTCTCGCTGTTCAACGCCGCGTTCGCCGCCGAGGGCCTCGACTGGCTCTACAAGCCGGTGCAGGTGACCACCGCCGAGCAGCTCAAAGACGCGGTGGCCGGCCTGCGCGGCTTCGGCGTGCGCGGCTGCGGCGTGAGCATGCCGTGGAAGGTCGAGGTGATGCCGCTGCTCGACCAGGTCGACGACGCGGCGACGGCCATCGGCGCGGTGAACACCATCGTGAACGAGGGCGGCAAGCTCTGGGGCCACAACACCGACGCCTGGGGCGCCGAGCGCGTGCTCGGCAACGCGGGGGTGGGCAAGGGCACCCGGGTGCTGCTGCTGGGCGCGGGCGGGGTCGCCGCGGCGCTGGCCTGGGCCCTCAACGCCCTGGGGGCGAAGACCACCGTCGCCGCCAGAAAGCCCGACGACTTCGCTCGGCGCTTCGGGCTGACGCCGGTGCCGTGGGCCGACCGCGAGAAGGTCGACGCGCAGGTGCTGGTGAACGCCACCCCCCGCCTCGCCCGGTGATGCTCAAGGCGCTCGTTTCGCTCACTGGTTGAGAAAACGAGGAAGAGTGCGGAAGCACTTACCTTTTACGAGGGCGGGCCGATAATCACGCTGCCCCTCATGCTCAAAGTCGCCGCCCGCTCGGTCGTCTCGAAGACGTCGGTACCCGTGAAGGCCGCCGCCCAGGTGGTTCGCACCGCCGCGGCGAGGCTCGAGGGTCAGCTCGCGCCCCAGACGAGCAAGGGCCTCGAGCGGGCGCTTGCCGTGGTCAACGCGCTGCGCGTGCCACCCCAGGGCTCGCGCCAGCATTACGTGCGCATCGAAGGGGCGCTGGCCGACGTGATGCTGCCGGCCTCGGGCGGCTGCGAGGTCGACTCGTTTCGCCGGTGGGCGAAGGCGCTCGCGCACGTCGACGCGTTCGGCGATCAGCGCAAGCAGGTGCACGCGCTGACCCAGGTGAACGTGGTGAGAGGCGAGGGCGCCTGCGACGACCGGCCGCGCATCGGCATCATGGTGCACGAGGCGATGGATCTGCTCGACCCCGAGAAGCGCGACCTGAAGAGCCTGGTCGCGGCGGTCGAGCGGCTGGGCGCGCGGCCGGTGTTCATTCCCCCCCTCGCCGATCTCGCGCTGGGTGATGACCCGCTGATGCGCGAGCAGGTGGCGGGCGGCATCGTGAAGCAGCTCGACGGGCTGATCGGCCCCGGCGGGTGGGACATTCACCCCCGCATCTACCGCGCGCGCTTCGACGGCTCGAGCAAAGAGGGCATGGTCTACGTGCGCGATCGCTTCGAGGCCGAGCTGGTGCAGACCGCGCGCGAGTCGAACGTCTTCACCCTCGGCATCTGCCGCACCATGCAGCTCACCAACGCCATCGGCGAAGGTGGCGTGATGGGGCAAGACCTGCTCTCGCACGGCAAGGTGGGCCGCAGCCACGTGATGATGAACTACGGCTCGACAAGGCCGAGATCATGCGCTGGCCCGAAGAAGAGGGTGGCGGTGAGCACCTGGTGCACGCCCGCGGCGAGCTGGCCGGAGATCTTCGGCAACTCTGAAGTGCCGACCAACAGCATTCACCACCAGTGGGTGCAAAAGGCCGCCAGCGATCCCCGAGGTGGTCGGCTGGGTGCGACGAAGAGACCGGCGAAGACGTCATCGAGGCCACCCGCCGCTGGAACATGATGCTGGTGCAGTTTCACCCCGAGTACCGGCCCGACTCGGTCGAGGGCAAGGCGCTGCTCGGCATGCTCGGCCGATCGTGGGCGTTCTACTTCGCCGACCAGCTGAAGCAGGGCGGGGTGCAGCCCACCGTCGAGCGCCTCACCCAGAAGCTCGAGGCCGCTGGCGTCGAGCTCAGCGATGCCGACCGCCAGTGGCTGAACGAAGAGCTGGCGCCCCGGCTGTAGCAGCGTCGCGCAGCTACTGCGTCTTCGGCGGCGGCAGCGCCCCGAACAGCTCCCGGCCACCCCGAAACGGTGACGCGATGCGCACCAGCATCTGCAGCGGGCTGGATCCACGCGATCGCCGCGCCGTTCTTCTCGTTCGCGAGCACCCGCTCGGCCAGGTACGGCGCCACCGTCTCCACCGTGTCGGCGACCTTGTTGTAGAAGCGCCGGCTGCGCTCCCACTGCGCCGCCGGGGCGCCGTCGAACTGGCCCACCAGCATCTGAGTCACCACGATGCCGGGGCTCAGCGTGCCCACCTTCACCGTCGACCCCTTCACCTCGCGCGAGACCGACTGGGTGAAGTAGCGCACCGCGCACTTGGTGGCCCCGTACACCGCCATGCCGGTGCGCTTGATGTGCGGGTTCGAGCCGAACCCCTCCATGTTGAAGATCTGCCCGCCGCCCAGCCGCAGCATGCCCTCGAGCGCGACGCGGGTTCCCAGCACGCACCCGGTCAGGTTCGTCGCCACCACGCTCGAGCAGGTCTCGAGTGGCAGCTGCGCCACCGGCACCAGCGCGCCGCCGCTGCCGGCGTTGTTCACCCACACGTCGACCCGCCCGAACCGCTGCTCTGCCGTGTCCCACAGGGCGCGCACCGACCCGGCGTCGGTGACGTCGCCGTCGAACGCCAGCACCCGCTCGGGGAAGCCGAGCTTCGCCGCGGCGTCGGCCGCCTTCGAGCGGCCGTGCACCACCACGTTGCAGCCGCGCTCGAGAAAGGCGCTCACCAGCCCGAAGCCCACGCCGCGGGTGCTGCCGGTCACCACCACCGTGTGCGCTGCCATGGCGGGGGTCTACCTCGCCCGGGGGCCGCGAATCAGCCTGACCGTTTCGGGCTCACGCCGCCAGCGCGCGGTAGCTGACCAGGGTGATCTCCCGCTTGCGCAGCACCTCGCGCACCCGCGGGCTGCACAGCGCGGCCAGCTCGGCCTCCCAGTCGTACCGCCAGGCGGGGTCTTCGGGCACCGTGCCGGGCCCGAGGCCGGGGTGGCACATCAGCTCCCAGTCGCCCTCGCCGAGCCGGCTGAGCAGCTTGAGCAGCCGCGCCTCAGACAGGCCGCCCGAGTCGAACAACCCCACCGCCTTCACCCGCCGGCGCCGCGCGGGCCGCACCATGCCGAGGGGTCGAGAGCAGCGCCGCCTTGGCCCAGGCCGACGGGCGCCGCAGCCAGGTGGCGCGGGGCAGCTCGCGGCCCAGCGCAGGGGAGCGCGCGGCGCTCGGCCAGCCGCTCGACGATGCGCGCCAGGCCCGGCATCAGGTGCACGTGCTGGGCACGTCGAGGTGGTCGGGCTCGACGCCCTGCTCGCGGGCGCGCTCGAGCTGCGCGGTGAGCTCGAGCTCGATCTCCGCGGCGGAATCAGCCCGGCGAGCCACGCGGTCGACAGCTCTCCCCAGTCGCGGCGGAAGCGGCCGCCCGGCGCCAGCCACCGCACCGCCGACGGCGGCGCGCTGGGCGTCAGGTGCGAGGTCAGGCACAGGTGCACGCCCAGCGGAAGCCCCGCCTCGCGCGCCGCCCGCGCCGCGCGCGGAGCGTTGCGGCCCGCCACCAGCAGCGACGCGCTGGTGACGATGCCCTCGGAGTGCGCGCGAAGAATGCCCTCGTCGATGCGCGGGTGGAGCCCCAGATCGTCTGCGTTGACGACCAACCGGATCACTGCCCGGCCGCCGCCCTTCGTTTGATCGGCTTCACCGTGGGAGGCAGCCGCACCGGCCGCCTGGGCTCGCCCGGCGCTTTGGTCTCGCCGTACAGCGCCCGCAGCTCGGAGCATCTTCGCGATCACCGACGGCGACGCCAGCGTCGAGATGCCCTGGGTGCGCGGGAAGTAGTCGACCCCCATCTGGAAGACCTTGAAGCCCTTCTTGATCGCCTTCACCACCAGCTCGGCGTCGATGAAGCTGCCCTGCTCTTGAGCTCGAGCGACTCGAGCACGCGGCGGTGCACCACCTTGAAGCTGAAGTTGATGTCTTTCATCTGCACGTCGAACAGGTTCCGAATCAGCGCGTTGTAGACGTACGAGTAGACGATGCGCTTGACGCCTTCGCTGGTGCGGTCGAAGCGAAAGGCGCAGATCATGTCGGCCTCGAGGTAATCGAGCAGGTGCAGCGCGCGCTCGAGCTCGTCGAGGTCGAAGGGGAGATCGGCGTCGGTGTAGACGACGACGTCTTTGGTCGAGTGGGTGAGGCCGGTCTTGATCGCCCCGCCCAGCTTCAGGTTGGTCTCGTGGTGCACCACCCGCACCTGGCGGTGCTTCTCGGCCAGCAGGTCGGCGATCACCGGGGTGCGATCGGTCGACGCGTCGTCGACGATGATCAGCTCCCAGTCGTCGCTGACCCGGGTCAGCACCTTCACCGCGCGCGACACGGCCCGCTCGAGGTACTCCTCTTCGTTCCAGGCAGGCAGGAACAGGCTGATCGACGGGCGGGGCAAGGCGAAGCGAGGTAGCAGACCTGGGCGTTTCGTCACAAGCGTAAGTCTGCGATAGAGGGAACCCGATCGATGGCGAATACCATTCACATCCTCTGGGTTGGCACCACTCCGGCGGCGCACGTCGACGCGCTCAACGTCGCCGGCAGGGTCAGCGAAGCGCCCGAGCTGCTCGACGCGATGCGGCTTTCGAACGACATCGACTTCGACGCGGCGATCATCGACGCCGAGGCCCTGCAAGAAGGCGCCTTCACCCTGCTGCGCCACCTGCGCGCCCGCTCGTCGCGCCGCTACATGCCGGTGCTGTTCTGGTCGTCGCGCGGCGCGGTGGAAGATCGGGTCAAGGCCCTGGTGGCCGGGGCCGACGACTGGGTACACGCGTCGATCGACGCGCAAGAGCTGCTGGCCCGCCTGATGCGCAGCCTGGGGCTGCGCGCCCGCATCGACGGCCTGCTCTCCGAGACCGAGCGGCTGTACGAGCTCTCGCTCACCGACGGCCTCACCCAGATCGCCAATCACCGGCACTTTCAAGATCGCCTGCGCGACGAGTTTCGCCGCGCCCAGCGCTACGACGACCCGCTGGCGCTCATTCTCATCGACCTCGACCACTTCAAAGACGTCAACGATCGCCACGGCCACCTGGTCGGCGACCAGGTGCTCAAAGAGGTCGCCGTGGCGATCAAGAAGAGCGTGCGCGAGACCGACTTCGTCGCCCGCTACGGCGGAGAAGAGTTCGCGGTGGTGCTGCCCAAGACCCAGCTCGCCGGCGCGCTCACCGTGGCCGAGCGGGTGTGGCTCGACGTCGGCGCGCTCAGGCTCGGGGCCCCGCCGGGGTTCGCCATCACCGCCTCACTCGGGCTCTCGGGCTACCCCAGCCGCACCATCGTCTCGGCCGAGCAGATGGTGCGCTGCGCCGACGAGGCGCTGTACCGCGCCAAGCGCGAGGGCCGGAACAAGATCGCCATCTATCAGGCCGAGACGTTCGCTGAAGCGGTCTGAAGGCTCACGAAGCCGCGCACCCTGAGCGAAGCGCTGAGCGAACGCGAAGCGCGCAGTCGAACGGGTGCACCCAAACTGGAACGCACCCATGTCGGTGACTCCATGCCTCAAGCAGCACGGCGTGCGCCGCCATACGATGGAGTATCTGCGCCCAAGCCTTCGGCGAGCGACAGCAGGGTTCGACGAGCTCACCCTGACCGATCACGAACGAAGACCCCGCTCACCGTCGCGTGCCGTGCACACCGAAGGTGGCGTCGCAGTTGCTGATGCCGGTGACGTGGGTCGTCCACGTGCCGTACAGGTGGCCGGCGTCGGGAAGGTCGAAGTCCCACGTGTCGACGCCGTGCAGCGACTCGCCACCGCTCACCTGGGACCACTCGATGACGAACTGCAGGCCGCAGCCGCCGTCGCTGCCGCCGTCGGTCGCCTTCACCATGCACACCGCGCCGCCGTCAGAGGTCAGCGTGAGCTGGTCGTCGACCGGCTGGCAGACCGGGTTCGGCGCCGAGCCGGCGAAGCCGACGCCATAGTTCCCGCCCGCGCTGCAGCTCGAGCGCACGCAGAACGCTTGCGGCCCGCTCCCGGCGTCGTGCACCCCGGCGTCGGTCACCAACCCAGACCCGCTCGAGCACGCCGCGGCCGCCCACACCACCGCCAGGGCGCACCGCTTCATCCGTCTTCTCCGGGCTCGCTGGGCGCGCGCCTGGCCCTCAGCTCGTCGTACCGCGCCTTGACCTGCTGCTCTTCGCCGCTCTCGGAGGGAAAGTAGAACTGCTCGGTGCGCAGCCCCTCGGGCAGGTGGTTGCCCGGGGCGTAGTGCCCCTCGAAGTCATGCGGGTACTGGTACCCGCTGCCGTAGCCCAGCGACTTCATCAGCCGGGTCGGCGCGTTTCTCAGGTGCATCGGCACCGGCAGCGGCCCGTGCTTCACGATCGCCTCGCGCGCGTTGCCGTAGGTCGTGATCACGGTGTTCGACTTCGGCGCCATGGCCAGAAACGTCACCGCCTGGGTGAGCGGCAGCGTGCCCTCGGGCAGCCCCATCAGCTCGAACGCCTGCAGCGCCGCGACCGCCACCAAAAGCCCGCGCGGCTCGGCGTTGCCCACGTCTTCGCTGGCGAAGATGACCATGCGTCGCAAGATGAAGCGCGGGTCTTCTCCGGCCTCGAGCATGCGCGCCATCCAGTACACCGCGGCGTCGGGGTCCGAGGCGCGCATCGATTTGATGAACGCCGACACCACGTTGTAGTGCTCTTCGCCGCCCTTGTCGTAGAGCAGCGTCTTGGTCTGCAGCGCCTCTTCGGCGGCCTGCTTGTCGATGCGCCCGCCGCGCGCGTGGGCCGCCGCCACCTCGAGCGCGGTGAGCGCCCGGCGCGCGTCTCCCGAGGCCGACTGGGCGATGAACGCCAGCGCCGCGTCGTCGGCCTGCTGGCCCTTGAGGCCCCGCGGGTCGACCAGCGCGCGCTGCAGCAGCTCTTTGAGCTCGTGCTCCTCGAGCCCCTTGAGCGTCACCACCCGCATTCGCGAGAGCAGCGCCGCGTTCACCTCGAACGAGGGGTTCTCGGTGGTGGCGCCGAGCAGGGTGATGGTGCCCTTCTCGACGTGCGGCAGCAGCGCGTCTTGCTGCCCCTTGTTGAAGCGGTGAATCTCGTCGACGAACAGAATGGTGCGCTTGCGGCTCATGCGCCACCGCTCTTCGGCCTCGGCCACCGCCTCGCGCAGCTCCTTCACCCCGCTCAGCACGGCCGACACCGCGTGAAAGTGCGAGCCGGTCGACTGCGCGATCACCCGCGCCAGGGTGGTCTTACCGGTGCCGGGCGGGCCCCAGAAGATGAGGCTCGGCACCCGGTCGGCCTCGATCGCCGCGCGCAAGAGGTGCCCATCGCCGGTGAGGTGCTGCTGGCCCACCAGCTCGGCCAGGGTGCGCGGGCGCATGCGCTCGGCCAGCGGAGCCCTCAAGCCCGCGTCGTCTTCGGCCGCCTTCTCGAACAGGTCCACGCCCCGTCTTTAACCCCAAATGCCCCGCGCGCGCGGCACCCAGGCGGCAACGAAGAGGCCGGCCAAGATCGACTCGATTGCCCCAGGGGGCTAGAAAGCACGACCGTGAAGACGCTGGCGCTGGTCAGCAAGGTCGGAAACCCCGAGGCGGCTCGGCTCGCCGTTCAGCTGCGCGAGCGCTACCCCCTACACACCTTCCTCGCCGAGAAGGCGCTGGCCGAAGAGCTGGGCTGGCCGGCGGCCACCGCCGAGCAGCTCGCCGGGTCGGACCTGATGATCACCCTGGGCGGAGACGGCACCCTGATTCATGCCGCCCGCCTCTTGAAGGGCAAGGCGGTGCCGATTCTGGGCATCAACCTGGGGTCGCTCGGCTTCATGACCGAGGTGCCGCGCAGCGAAGCGCTGGCGATGGTCGACCAGGTGGTGTCGGGCAACTTCAAGACCACCTCGCGCATGAAGCTGTCGTGCCGCGTGTACCGGGGCGACCAGCTGCTCATCGAAGACGAGGTGCTCAACGATCTCGTCATCAACAAGGGCGCGCTGGCGCGCATCGCCGACTTCGAGACGTGGATGGACGGCGACTTCGTGGCCACCTTCAAGGCCGACGGAGTGATCATGAGCACGCCGACCGGCTCGACGGCGTACGGGCTCTCGGCGGGCGGCCCCATCGTGCACCCCTCGATCGACTGCGTGATCATCACGCCCATCTGCCCGCACGCGCTCACCCAGAAGCCGATCGTGGTGCCGGGCGACCAGACCATTCGCATCGTGCTCAAAGAGCGGGTCGACGACGTGTGGGTCACCATCGATGGGCAGGTCGGTCAGCCGCTGCAGATCGGCGACCGCATCGAGGTCGAGCGGTCGCCCAACCGGGTGCTGCTGGTGAGAAACCCCGCCATCGCGTACTTCGGCATCCTCCGGCAGAAGCTCCGCTGGGGTGAGCGCTGATGGCCAGGCCGGCGCGTGAGCTGATTCGCTTCGAGGTGAACGGCGACTGGCACGAGCTGGCGGTCGAGCCGCGCACCACGCTGCTCGAGGCGCTGCGCTACGTGCTCAAGCTCACCGGCAGCAAGCAGGGCTGCGACAAGGGCGACTGCGGAGCCTGCACGGTGCTCATCGACGGCCGCCCCCAGCTCTCGTGCATCTCGCTGGCGATGACGGCGGTCGGCCGAAAGATCACCACCATCGAAGGGCTGGCCGAGGGCAATCGCGCCCACCCGGTGCAAGACGCGTTCGACCTGTGCGGCGCGCTGCAGTGCGGCTTCTGCCAGAGCGGCATGATGCTCTCGGCGGCCGCGCTGCTGGCCGACAACCCCCGCCCGAACCGCGACGAAATCAAACAAGCCCTGTCGGGCAACCTCTGCCGGTGCACCGGCTACACCCAGATCGTCGACGCGGTCGAGGTCGCCAGCGGCCAGCGCGACGTGCCCGAGCGAGACGAGCGGCCCACCACGAGGCGCAAATGAAGAAGCGCCCGCCCAAGAAGACAAAACCGAAACCCAAAGCAAAGCCGGCCGCGAAGCCTGGGCGCCCACGTGAACGTGAACGTGAACGTGAACGGCCGTCAAAACGCACGAAGCCGGCACCCCAACCCGAGTCGGTCTCCCTCCCAACCGTCACCGCCCGAGCGCCCCGCATCGCCATCGCCGCGATGGTGTCGGACACTCCCCTCGAAGCCCCCGCCGAGCCCAGCAAGCGCACCGCCTCGGGCGCCTCCCCACGCCCCTCGGCTCCCACCCGCAGGGGCAAGGCCCCCGCCATCATCGGCCGCCGGCTCCGCAAGCTCGACGGCCTGCTCAAGGCGACCGGCCAGGCCCAGTACACCGACGATCTCCAGCTCCCGCGCATGCTGCACTGCAAGCTGCTGCGCAGCCCGCACGCGCACGCGCGCATCAAGCGCATCGACTTCACCCGGTGCCTGCAGCACCCCGGCGTCGTCGCGGTGCTCGAGGGCAGTGAGATGCCCGAGAAGTACGGCGTCATTCCGTGGACGCCCGACGAGAACGCGCTGGCCACCGACAAGGTGCGCTTCATCGGAGACGAGGTCGCCGCCGTGGCGGCCGTCGACGAGCTGGCGGCCGAAGAGGCGCTCGAGCTCATCGACGTCGAGTACGAGCTGCTCCCGGCGCTGGTCGAGCCCGAGGCCGCGCTGGCCGACGAGCAGGTGAAGATTCACGAGCACTCGAAGAAGGGCAACGTCTCGAAGCACGTCGAGCTGGCCTTCGGTGACGTGCCCCGGGCGCTGGCGGGCAGCGCCGCCACCGCCGAAGCCGACTTCGTCTACGCCGGCTCGACCCACGCCGCGATCGAGCCGCACTGTGCGATCGGCAACTACGACGCTCAAGGCAACCTCACGCTCTGGAGCTCGACCCAGATTCCCCACTACGTGCACCGCGAGCTGTCGAAGGTGCTGAAGCTCGACCCCGCGCGGGTGCGCGTCATTCAGCCGTTCATCGGCGGCGCGTTCGGCGGCAAGTCCGACCCGTTCTCGCTCGAGTTCGTGGTGGCGAAGCTGGCCCTGAAGACCGGCCGCCCGGTGAAGTGCCTGTGGACGCGCGAAGAGGTGTTCTGGGCGCACCGCGGCCGGCACCCGATGAAGATGCACTTCAGGTCGGGCTCTCGACCGACGGCCTGATCGACGCGGTCGACTCGAAGATCCTCATCGACGGCGGCGCGTACTCGAGCTTCGGCCTGGTGACGGCCTACTACTCGGGGCAGCTGCTCACCGGCCCGTACCGCTTCGGCAGCTACCACTTCGACTCGACCCGGGTGTTCACCAACAAGCCCCCGTGCGGCCCCAAGCGCGGGCACGGCAGCGTGCAGCCGCGCTTCGCCTTCGAGGTCGCGCTCGACATGGCCGCCGAGAAGCTCGGGTTGGACCCCATCGAGGTGCGCCGCAAGAACTTCATCGGCGAAGACACCCAGACCATCAACGGGCAGCACATCACCTCGAACGGGTTTCTGCAGTGCCTCGAGGCGGTCGAGAAGGCGTCAGGCTGGCGCGAGCGCAAGGGCAAGCTCGGCTTCGGTCGTGGCCTGGGGGTGGCCGGCTCGATGTACATCTCGGGCACCGCGTACCCCATCTACCCGAATGAGCTGCCGCAGTCGGGCGTGCAGGTGAAGCTCGACCGCAGCGGCAAGGTGACCCTCTTCTCGGGCGGCTCGACATCGGTCAGGGCACCAACTCGCTGCCCGCGTACCTCATCTCCGAAGAGATCGGCTGCGACCCGCGCGACTGCACCGTGGTGGCCGCCGACACCGATCTCTCGCCGGTCGACCTGGGCGCGTATTCGAGCCGCGGCACCTTCATGATCGGCCTCGCGTGCGTAGAAGCCGGGCAGCGGCTGTGGGCGCAGATCGCCCAGGCGGTGGCCGAGCACTGGAAGGTGGGGCCCGCTTCGATCGAAGGTCGCCTGGGCACCATCACCGGCCCCTCGGGCCAGAGCATGAGCTTCCGCGAAGCGGTGCAGGTCACCGAGGCCAGGTTCGGCACCCTCGGAGCGACCGGCAGCTACCGCACCCAGAAGCTGGGCGCCGACTACCGCGGCGGCACCATCGGAGCGTCGCCCGCCTACAGCTTCACCGCGCACGTGGTCGAGGTGCACGTCGACGCCGAGACCGGCCTCTGGAAGGTCGAGCGCATCTGGGCCGCCCACGACTGCGGTCGCGCCATCAACCCCACGCTGGTCGAGGGGCAGATCGAAGGGAGCGTGTACATGGGCTTCGCCGAGGCGGCCATGGAGGAGATGACGTACCACCCGTCGGGGCTCCACCGCGGGCCGTCGCTGCTCGACTATCGAATTCCGACCTCGCTCGACACGCCCGAGATCAGCTCGCTGATCGTCGAGAGCGTCGACCCCAACGGCCCGTTCGGCGCGAAGGAAGCCGGTGAGGGCCCGCTGCACCCGGCGATACCTGCCATCTCGAATGCCATCTACGACGCGGTCGGAGTACGCCTCACCGAGCTGCCTTTCCACCCCGGGCGCCTGCTGGCGGCGCTGAAGCAGAAGCTTCACGCCGTCTCCCGTGCATGTTGACCCTGCCACCATTCCAGTTTCATTCGCCGAAGAGCGTCGCTGAAGCCCTCACGCTGCTCGAGGCGCACGGAGCGAAGGCGAAGCTCCATGCCGGCGGCACCGACCTGGTGCCGAACATGAAGCACCGGCTGTTCACGCCCGAGCACGTCATCGGCCTGCGCGACGTGGCCGAGCTGCACCGCATCGGCGAGCGCGACGGAGCGCTGGCCATCGGCTCGATGGTCACCCTCGCCGATCTGGCGCGCGACGAGCGGGTGCGCGCCATCTTCCCCTCGCTGTCGAGCGCCGCCGCGCAGGTGGCGGGGCCGCAGCTGCGCGAGATGGGCACGCTGGGCGGCAACCTCGCCCTCGACACGCGCTGCGTCTACTACAACCAGACGTACTTCTGGCGGAAGGCGCTCGGCTACTGCCTGAAGAAAGACGGCACGGTCTGCCACGTGGTGAAGGGCGGGCAGAAGTGCGTGGCGGCGGCCTCGAACGACACCGCGCCGGTGCTGCTCTCGCTGGGGGCCACGGTGCGGCTGCAGTCTCCGCGCGGCTCGCGCGAGCTGCCGCTCGATCAGTTCTACGTGGCCGACGGCATTCGCAACACGGTGCTCGAGCCCGACGAGCTGATCACCGAGGTGCGGGTGCTCTTGCCGCAGGGGCGCCTGGTCACCGGGTACCAGAAGCTGCGCCTTCGCGCGTCGATCGATTACCCCGCGCTCACCGTCGCGGTCGCCGCGTGGCTCGAGAAAGACGGCACCGCGCAGTGGATTCGCATGGTCATCTCGGCGCTCGGCGCGCGGCCTCACGCGGTGAAGCGCATCGAGCACCTGTTCGGCAAGCCGCTCGACGCGGCGGCGATCGATGAGCTCGGGCAGGCGGCGTACAAGCAGTGCCACCCGCTCACCAACATCAACGTCGACCCCGGCTGGCGCCGGTTGATGATTCCGGTGTTCGTGCGGCGCGCCTGGCAGCAAGCGCTCGCCCCGGGCCCTCAGTAGGCGACCGGCGCCAGCGACGGCCGCTTCGCCGAGATGCCATCGCCGCTCGACCGGCCGGTGACGTGACGCACCACCCACGGCAGCAGGTGCCCGCGCGCCCACTCGAGCTCGGCGCGCGCCAGGTCGGCCAGCGTGGAGGTGCCTGTGTGGAGGCAGCGGCTCGGCCCACGAATCGTCGCCCGGCACGCCCAGCGTGCGCGCCAGCGCGTGGCTGATGCGCTGGTGTCCGAGCGAGTTCGCGTGCAGCCGGTCAGGGGGCCACAGCCGCCCGTCGGAGGTCAGCGGGTGGGCCGCGAGATCCAACAGCAGCGCGCCGAAGCGTGCGGCGGTCTGGCGAAACGCCTCGTTCAGGCGGTGCGTGCGCTCACGCACCAACCGCGCGATCGGCACGATCGGAGACAGGTCGGGCAGGGTGAAGGTGAGCAGGGTGGCGCCCGCGTCGCGCAGCGGCTCCATCACGCCGGCGAGGTCGCCGATCACCGCGGCCTGATCGAACGACGGGCGGATCAGGTCGTTCATGCCCACCACCACCGTCACCAGATCGGGCTTCAGCGCCAGCGCCGCCGCCAGCTGCTGTTCGCGAATCTGGCGCGCCTGAAGCCCGCGCACCGCCAGGTTCGCGTAGAGCAGCCCGCCCTGGTGGCGCGCGACGCGCTCGGCGAGGCGGTCGGCCCACCCGCGATACCCACCGCGGCCGTCGGGGTCATCGAGGCCCTCGGTGGTGCTGTCACCGATCGCCACGTATCGCTCGAAGCGCCGCATCAGTAGTGGGGAGGCCGTTCGTTCTGCTTGGCGTCGACCACGCCCGGCTCATCGACCTTGCGCACCAGCCGCTCGACCGCCGCCCTCAGCGCGTCGATCTCTTTCTGCTGCCGGTAGATCACGTCCGACAGCTCGTCGATGGTCTGCTGCTGCGCCATGCTGCGCAGCTCGAGCTCTACGATTCGGTCTTCCATTCTTCAGCTCCTCACCCGCGTCAGCAGCTCGTCGATGCCCCGGTTGGCGAGCGCGTCGGCGTGCTCGTTGCCGGCGTCACCGGCGTGACCCTTCACCCACCGCCACTCGACCTGGTGCAGCGACGCCAGCTGGTCGAGCGCCCGCCACAGGTCTTCGTTCTTCACCGGCTCTTTGGCCGAGGTCTTCCACCCGTTCTTCTTCCACCCGTGCACCCATTTCGAGATGCCCTGCTGCACGTAGCTCGAGTCGGTGAACACCTGCACCTTCGAAGGCCGGGTGAGCGCGTGCAGCGCCGAGATCACCGCGGTGAGCTCCATGCGGTTGTTGGTGGTCTCGGTCTCTGACCCCCACAGCTCTTTCATGTTGCTCCCGTAGCGCAACACCGCACCCCAGCCACCGGGCCCGGGGTTCCCGCGGCACGCTCCATCGGTGTGAATGACCACCACGCCTGCATCAGCCATGGGCTCGGCCCTCTACCAGACCTCGCACACCGTCGCCGGGTCTGCCTGCAACCGGTCACCCCGGACCCGGTGCGAACGTGCCGAAACGCACGTTAGAGTTCCGCCTGAAGAGAGCCTTCGATGCGATGCCCCACGTGCGGCCAGGAGAATTTCCGCGCCGCTCTCGCCTGTGAGTTCTGCAAGGACGTGCTCACGCCCCGCTCGCCGCTGAGCAGGCCCAGGCACGTCACCGAGCCCTCGAAGCGCAAGGGCTGGTCGACCGCCGCGCTGCTCGTCGTCGCGCTCGGCAGCGGAGCCCTAGGCTTCGCCGTCCGCCACCATCTCCTCCCTACCGAGCCACCTCCGCCGACGATCCTCGTGATCGCGCCCGCGCCCGCGCCCGGAGCCCCTGCAGTCCCGAGCCCGGTCCCCGAAGCCCCAAGCCCGCTGTCCGAGGCCCCCAGCGAGGCCCCAAGCGAGGCCCCCAGTGCTCCAGAAGCCTCCAGCTCCCCCGACGCGGGCACGGGTCTGATCACCATCACCGTCGCCTCCCCCTGAAAAAATCGCCTCCAGGGCCAAACACCACCGCGCACGAAGCCCCCGCTCCGTGTTACGCCCGCTGATCCACCTTGGCGACTCTCCTCACCGACGACGGCAGCTGGCTCGTTCCCCTCAAGCGGGAAGTGCAGCCGATGACTTTCAAGAAGGGCCGCGAGTACGCCGAAGGCCGGCGCGTCTCGATGGTCCAGCGCACCGAAGACGGTGCGATCACCGCCAAGGTCACCGGCAGCGAAGGGCAGCGCTACGACGTGCGCGTCGAGCCCTCCGAGAGCGGTGCGCTGGTGAGCCAGTGCAGCTGCGAGAGCTGGAACAAGTACGGCCCGCACTGCAAGCACGTGGTGGCGATGGCGCTGGTCTACCTCGCGCGCCTGCGCGCCGCCGAGCAGAAGCCCGTCGAGACCGAAGTCGACGCTCCCGCCGCGCCTGCCCCCGAAGAGTCGGTCTCGCTGCCCGCGCTGGCCAAGCTCGAGAACTGGCTCGGCCTCTCGGCGCTGCCCGACTTCGAGTTCCTCTACCGCCTGAGCGCCGTGCCCCAGGGCGCCGGAGCCCGCCACTGGGTGATGGACGTGCGCCGCCTCGACGCCCAGAGCAAGGGCCCGATCAACGTCAAGCGCACCCTGAGCGCCGGCACCCGCATCGCCCCCGCCGACGAGCGCGTCTTCCTCTCGCTGCAGCGCCACGAGGCCCGCTACGACTCGCGCATCGTGATGTCCGACGAAGATCTCGCCGAGGCGCTCGAGCTCTTGCGCGCGCGCCGCGTGGTCTACCGCGGCACCGGCCTGAGCTTCTCCATCGAGCCCGCGCGCCCCACCGTGCGCCTCGAGAACCGCGACGACGGCGCCACCGCGCGCATCGAGCTCACGCTCCCCGACGCCTCGGCGGTGAGCCTCAAAGAAGCCACCGTGCTCGCCGGCGCCCGCACCTGGGTGATGGTGGGGCAGACCGCCTACACCCTCGAGCCCGACTTCCCCCCGCGGCTGCTCCGCAAGTGGCTGCTCGAGCCCACCATGTCGTTTCCCAGCGGGCAGATCGACCGGGTGCTCTCGTACTTCGCCGCGCACCTGCCGCGCTTCCGCCTCTCGCTCAAGGCCGACGGCCTCGACGTCACCGACGACATCGACCCCAACCTGGTGCTCACCGTCGAAGGCACTCCCGAGCGGGTGAAGGCCAAGCTCGCCGCCCGGTACGGCCCCAGCGTCACCGTGCCGGTGTCTCCCACCGCGCAGCACCTCGGCTACGCCAGCGGCGCAGGCCCCGACGGCCGCCGCCTCTTTCTGAGGCAAGAGCTGAAAGAGCGCGCCGCCGCCCGCGCGCTCACCGAGCTCGGCTTCCGCCACGACCCCTCCACCGAGTCGTACGACGCGGTGGGCGACGCCGCCCTCGACTTCTGGGCCAAGGGCAAGGGCGCGCTCCCCAAAGAGTGGGAGATGTTCGCCGCCGCGCCTCCCAAGGTGAAGTTCCGCTCCAAGGTGAAGCCGCGCATTCGCGTGAACATGTCCGCGGTGAACTGGTTCGAGCTCGACGCCGACTTCGTCACCGAAGATCAGACCGTCGATCTCGGCGCGGTGCGCATGTGGCTCGACAGCGGCCGCCGCTACGTGGCGCTGGGCGACGGCTCGTTCGCCGAGGCCGACTTAGGGGAGCTCAAGATCGCCGCCGATCTGCTCGAAGAGGCCGGCGCCCTGCCGGGCAAGACGCGCACCCGCCTGCCGCTCTTTCACGCCCCTGCGCTCGACCTGCTCGCCGGCCTCACCGACGTCGAGATCGACGCCAAGGCCCGCCGCGCCATGCAAGAGCTCAAGGAGATCGACGGCATTCCCGCCGCGCGGCCCCCGCCCGAGCTGCAGGGCACCCTGCGCCACTACCAGGAGGCCGGCCTCTCGTGGCTGTGGTTCCTCTACCGCCACGGCCTCTCGGGCGTGCTCGCCGACGACATGGGTCTCGGCAAGACCGTGCAGGCGCTGTCGCTCTTGCTCAAGGCCAAGGTCGAAGAGGGCTCGAAGCCGGCGATGGTCATCGCCCCCACCAGCGTGCTCGCCAACTGGGAGCGCGAGGTGCAGCGCTTCGCGCCCACCCTCACCACCGTGGTCTGGCACGGGCAAGATCGCCGCGAGAAGGCCGAGGCGCTCAAGGGCGTCGACGTGGTGCTCACCTCGTACTCGCTGATTCGCCGCGACGTGAACGAGCTCAAAGACGTCGACTACCGGCTGGTGGTGCTCGACGAGGCGCAGAACATCAAGAACGCCGACTCGGCCACCGCGCAGGCCTGCAAGCAGCTCAAGAGCGACGGCCGTCTGGCGCTGACCGGCACCCCGCTCGAGAACCGGCTCTCCGAGCTGTGGAGCCAGTTCGACTTCCTCATGCCCGGCTTCCTGGGCAGCTCAGATGGCTTTCACGACCGCTTCGAGCACCCCATCATGGTGCAGGGCGACATGGAGGTGCGCGACCGCTTGAAGCGGCGCATTCACCCCTTCGTGCTGCGGCGCCTCAAGACCGAGGTGGCCAAAGACCTGCCGCCCAAGACCGAGACGGTCGCCTTCTGCGAGATGGAGCCCGGCCAGGCGGCCCTCTATCGAGAGGTGCTCGAGGAGTCGAAGAAGAAGGTCTACGAGCACATCGACAAGATGGGCTTCAACCGCTCGCGGGTCTCGATTCTCGCCGCGCTGATGAAGCTGCGGCAAATGTGCTGCGACCCGCGGCTGCTCAAGCTGCCCCCCGGCACTGCGCTGCCGCCCTCGGCGAAGCTCGAGCGGTTCTCCGAGCTGGTCGACGAGTTGGTGCGCGAGGGGCACCGCGCCCTGGTCTTCAGCCAGTTCACCGAGATGCTCGAGATCTTGAAGGGTCAGGCCGACGACAAGAAGCTCACCTACATGTACCTCGACGGGCGAACCAAAGACCGCATGTCGAAGGTCGACGCGTTCAATGATCCCGCAGGGCCGCCGCTGTTCTTCATCTCGCTCAAGGCCGGCGGCACCGGCCTCAACCTCACCGCCGCCGACTACGTCATTCACTACGACCCGTGGTGGAACCCGGCCGTCGAAGATCAAGCCACCGACCGAACCCACCGCATCGGCCAGACCCGCGCGGTGTTCTCGTACAAGCTCATCACCAAGGGCACGGTCGAAGAGAAGATCCTCGCGCTCCAGCAGCGCAAGCGTGAGCTCGCCGCCGGCGTGCTCGGCACCGACACCGAGGTCGGCAAGGCCCTCACCGAGCACGACGTCGAAGAGCTGTTCCGCTACGGAGACTGAAGCCCGCGACGCTACGCGTGGGCGGGCGCGAACAGCGGCAGGTGCGGCTCGAGCAGCGCCTCGGGCCGCTGCAGCCCGAGCAGCTGCTGCGCGGCGATCACCCCCGAGAAGGCGGCGCCGGCGAACCCGTGGCTCAGCGTGCTCGCTCCGCAGAGGAACAGGCCCTCGACCGGCCCCCGCTGCGAGAACGAGAACGGGCCCACCTGAAACGGAGTCTTCGCGGTGCCGTACGCCGCGCCCTTCCACACGTTGCAGAAGTGCACGTTCGTCATCGGCGTGCCGACCTCGAACAGCTTGAGGTGCTTCGACAGGTTGGGAATCACCTGGTCGGCCGCGGCCAGCATCTTCTCGCCGAGGTTCTTCTTCATCGCCGCGTACTGCGCGTCGCGGTTCACGCCCTCGTACTGTCTCCACGGCACGAAGCTGAGCAGCTCGAGGGTGTGCTCGCCCCGGGGCGCGTGGCTCTTGTCCTTCAGGCTGGTGACGGTGAGGAACATGCAGTCGACCGGGTCTTCTGGAGTCTGCGAGGCGACCCGCGAGTAGGCGCCCTCGACGTCGGCGTCGCGGTACCACCAGTAGTTGCCCGAATCGAAGCCCATCTCTTCGAGCGGCAGGTCGGTCGCCACGAACGCCGAGGCGATCGGCGGCGAGTACTCCATGCGCTCGGCCTTGCGCTGCTGCCGCGCGCAGTACTTCGAGTCGAGCAGCTTGCCGTAGACCACCGCCGGGTCGGCGTTGCAGATCACGTGGCCCGCGCGAAGGCGCTCGCCACCCTCGAGCTCGACCCCGGTGGTGCGGCCGTTCTCGACCAGAATCTTCTCGACCCGCGCGCGCACCCGCACCCGGCTGCCCCGCGCCCGCAGCTGCTCGATGCAGGCCTTGGGTATCGCCTTGGCGCCGCCGCGCGGGTACCAGCCGCCGTTGAAGTAATGGTCCTGCATCATCGCGTGGGCGGGCAGTGCGACCCGCGACGGTGCCAGGCCGTGGTTGCCGCACTGCGCGGCCAGCACCGCCTTGAGCAGCGGGTCGGTGATGGTCTTGTCGAGCAGCGCGCCCAGCGTCGAGAACCCCCAGCGCAGCAGCGACGGCGCGCGGAAGGGCAGTGCGAGCACCTGGGGAAACTGGAGCAGCTCGGCGCTGCGCTTGATGTCGTTGATCACCCCTTTGAAGACCGAGAAGTAGCGATCGAGGTTCAGGGTCTGCGCGGGGAAGCGGGCCTTCAGCCGCGCCACCCACTTGTCGAGACCGCCGGGGTGATCGAACCGCTCGCCGCCGATCAGGTAGTGATCGAACCCGTCGGGGTTGAGCTGCTCGAACTCGAGCGAGCCCATCAGGCCCAGGCCGTCGAGCATCGAGCGCAGCGTGCCGCCGGGCTGAAGCTCGCCCAGGTAGTGAATGCCGGGGCTGAAGCGGTAGCCGCCGAGGTTGAACGAGTGCGCCCAGCCACCGGGCAGGTAGTGCTGCTCGAGCACCAGCACCTTCTGCCCCTCGCGGGCCAGCGCCACCGCCGCCATCAGGCCCCCCGGCCCCGAGCCCACGACGATGGTGTCCCAGTGCATGGCGCCTTTCGGAACTTCACTCATGAATCACGTACGGACACCGCAGCATTGTGTTTCTGAAACAAAGGGGGCTGATCATCGCCCCGCCGCCGCGGTGCCGGTCGCCGGCGCGCGCAGCCAATCGCCCGCGCGGCCCTCCATCACGGCGCGCAGCACGTATTGCAGGCTGCCGCCGTGGTCCAACCGGGGCGGCAGGTCGATCTGCGGCGCCCCCGGCACACCCACCGTGGGGTTGTTGGGCTTGTGGCCGAACAGCGGCGTCATCGCCATGTCGGCGGGGGCGTGGGTGCGCAGGTGCACCACGCGCACGCCCGGCGCCGGGGTGGGGTAGTGGGTGATGCGCGCGCCGAGGTCGAACATGAAGTTGATCTGGCTTTGGTCTTCGTCGCCGCTGCCTCGCGGCACGTTGCCGGCCAGCATCGAGCTCACCGTGAGCACCTCGACCCACGGGGTGGGGCCCGAGTCGTCGGGCAGCACCACCTGGGCCGCGGCGTAGCTCGCCAGCACCCCGCCGGCGCTGTGCCCCACCACGATGATGCGCCCCTGCGAGTGCGGCACGCACGCGGCGATGCGCGACAGGCCCCGGGCCAGCCGGGTGGCGATCTCGTCGCGCCGCTCGGTGCCCACCCAGCGGAACATGTAGAGCGACGAGGGGCCCCAGGCCACCACCCGCGCCACCGCCGCGTCCATCTCCGGGCCTTCTCCGCCTGCGCCCGGCACCAGCACGATGATCGGCCGCAGCGCGTCGTACTGCCGCCCCTCGACCTCGTCGCACGGGCTGCCCAGGTCTGCCGCGGGCACCTCGGCAAACCGCTCGCGGTACTTCCCGGTGCTCGGGGGCACGTCCGCCCGGTACCACCCGAGCATCCCCTCGCGCCGGGCCATCTCCGGGCTCGTGCATCCCGCCACCATCACCATCCCCATCCCCATCACCCCGATCAGCACCCACCGCATACGACAGATCCCTAAGCGCCCGTGCTCGGCCGCGCAGCGCGGTTACTCGGGTGAAACGGCGACCCGTGAGCGATGTTGCGGCCACGTGCCGCCCCCCTCGCGCGCCGCGCGTTACGAGATCGAAATGGTCGGGTGTGCGCGACCAGCGCTCACGGCCGCTTCGGAGCGCCGCCCAAAGCTCGGGCGTCGGCGCGTGTCGATTCAGTGCCGCCCGGCGCGGGCGCCGCTCAGTCGAGCTCGAGGCGCAAGAACACCCGCCCGCTCGCCGCTTCGGCACCAGGCTCGACGAACGCGCCGAGGGCCCCGAGGCGCCCGCCCCTGCGGTAGGGCAGCAAGAGCAGCTGCGCCCGGTCGCCCGCGAACGACGGCTTGCGGAACCGCACGTCGAGGTGGCGCGCCAGCAGGTCGCCGCGGCCCAGCCTGCGCACTGCGGCCTCTTCGAACAGTCGCGGGTACACCAGCGAGTTGACGTGCTGGTTGCTGTCGGTGTGCATCAGCCCGAACAGGTGCTCGCACGGGTCGGCCTGCAGCGGCCCCAGCGCCTCGGCACCGGCCGGTAACTCGAGCAGGGCCCGCGGGTCGGCCCACTCGGTGACGCGCGCGGTCTGCCCGTAGTCCGACAGCTCGGTGACCCGGCGCTCTTCGGCCGCCGCGAACGGGCGGGTGAAGACGTGCTCGGCGACGAGGGTGCCCAGCGGCCGCACCTGGCCGGCGTCGTCGGGCGGCGGCAGGTGGGTGCGGCCCAGCGGCGCCTCGACGTCGCAGCGAATGACGAGCAGGAAGCGCAGCGGCGCTTCGGTGCGCATGATCTCCCAGCGGGCGCGCGCGGTGACCGGGCCGTCGACGCTGAAGGGGCCTGGGGTGCCGTCGATCACGAAGCGCGTCGAGATGGGAATGATGCCCTGCGACCTCGCCCAGGGCGTCAGCGGGTGGTGCATCAGCTCTTCGCGCCACGCCAGACCCACGCTGTTGGCGATCAGCTCGAGCCGCACCCGCCCGTCCATCATCACGTCTTCGAAGCGCAGCGGCAGCTCGCCGGTGACCATGGCGCGTCTTTATGCCAAACGTACGCCCCGTGGAGCTTCGCCCCGTCACCGCCGCCGATGTGCCCGAGGTCATCGCCCTGGTCAGCCAGACGCTGCGCGAGTTCGGCCTCGAGTTCGGCAAGGGCTCGCCCACCGACGCGAACCTGTACCAGCTGCCGAAGAGCTACCACGACGACGGCGGCGAGTTCTTCGTCGCGCGCGAGGGTGGGGTGCTGCTCGGCACCGCCGGCGTGGTGCGCACCGGGCCCCAGGTCTTCGAGCTGAGAAAGATGTACCTGGCGCCCGCGTCGCGCGGGAAGGGCGTGGGCAAGCAGCTGCTCGAGGCCTGCGTGCGCTTCTGCCGCGAGCAGGGCGCCCGCCAGGTGACGTTGGACACCACCGAGGCGATGGTCCAGGCGATCGCCTTCTACGAGCGCAACGGCTTTGTGCGCGACGACTCGAAGATTCGCGGCGCCCGCTGCTCGCGCGGCTACCGGTTGGATCTCTAGAATTCCCAGGGTTGGCAGCGCGACTTCGCGCGCGTCGAGGCCGCGCGCCGAGTGACCCCCGTCGCTTGGGCACATCAGGGCAGGTCGAGCGGCGCGCCCGGGTCACCCGAGAGCACTCGCAGCAGGTCTTGCAGCAGGCCCAGGTCTCGCTCGCTGACGTCCATCTTGTCCGAGAGCTCTTTGAGCCGCGGGGCGAACGTCTCGCGAAGCCCGGTGTCTCGGTGGAAGAAGCCGCGGGCCTCGAGCGCCGCGGTGACGGCCCGAATCAGCGCTCGCCGGGCTTCGGCCGAGGCGCGAAAGCTGGCGTCGTCGAGCGAGTCGCCGCCCTCGGCCGCCGCCGCGAAGAGAGCAAGCGTCACCGCCACCGCATGGCTCAGGTTCAGGCTCTCGGTGGGGCCCGGCGTCGGCAGCCGAACGATGCGGGGGCATTGCGAGGCTTCTTCCGCCGACAGCCCCGTGCGTTCGTTGCCGAAGACCAGCGCAACCTGCTCGGTCGAGGGGGGAAGCAGCAGGCGCGCGCGCGCGACCGAGAGCCAGGGAGCCTCGGCCGCCTTGGCGATCTTCGACGAAGTGGCGATGGCCAGCGACACGCCGCTCAACGCCTCACCCAACGTCGAGAAGACCGGCGCCATGGCGAGCAGGGCCTCAGAAGGGTGCGCCATCTTGATCGCGTCGGTCGACTGGCGATCTGCGAGGGGCTGCACCAGCCGCAGCGCACAGCCAAAATTGCCGCACAACCGCGCGACGCTGCCGACGTTCAGCGGCCCCTCTGAGCGCACCAGCACCACCACGAGTCGTTCGAGCTGATTCACCGTGGCAGAGGCTACTCTTCGGCGGGGTCTGGCAAAGCGGCCGCGCAGCCAACTCTAGAAGTTGTAGGCGGTGGTCAAGAGCAGGGTGTGCCCCAGCCGCAGCGCCAACGGGTCGGCGCGGCGCAGCAGCTGCTGCTGGTAGCCGAGCTCGAGCAGCAGCGCGGCGGTCGGCCACCAACCGACGCCGACGTAGGCGCGATTCTGATCGAACCCGGCTGGCGAGCTGCCGGGCCGTTCGTTGAGGTTCACGAACACCTCGTCCTGCGCCGCCAGCTGAAATGCGCGCGAATCGGGAAAGCGCCAGGTGCCTCGCACGAGCAGGCGCGGTCGAAACAGCGGGCCGCGCACCGACGAGACGAGCCGCTCTTCGAAGCGCAGCCGCAGTTGCAGGCCGAACGCCCCGAACGAACGCTGGTACTGCACCTGCTGGTAGATGCGGCCCTCACCGGTGGTGACCGAGTCGAACGACGCGTCGGCCCAAGAGGGGATCCACCCGAAGCCCAGCCACAGCGACAGACCTTCGACGACTTCGGCACCGAGCGCGGCGCGCAGGATCACCACATCGGGGCGAAACGAAGGCGTGAGGCCGAAGCGAGACTGGGCTTCGACGTACACCCGCGCGATCGGCCCCAATTTGCCTTGGGTGAAGGCGAGCCACCACCACTGGCCACGGTGCTCGATCTCGGCGTGCGCGGCGGTCGCCGCGGTGAGCGTCAATAGCAGCAGAGCGCGTTTCATCGACGTCGGGCTAAACACACAGAGGGCCACCGTCGCCAGCAAATCTCCCTGGGTTTCCCCGGAGCACCATCGGTCGAGGAGATGGAGCCATCGGGAGACGGGAGCCCTGCCGGCCGTTCACTGCGTCGGGTCGGCCGAGAAGCAGCAGCGAAAGCCGGTGTCCGAGAACGAGAAGGCCTGGTCGACGTTGTAGAACGTGTTGTTGCAGCTCGCGCCCCCCTCGGACGCGGTGAGGTAGCTGCCGCCCATCAGGACGTACTGGTTGGTGGCGGCCTTGGTGAGCTCGCGCACGTTGCCGGTCATGTCGAAGACGTGGTCGGTGACACCGGCGACGTTGCCGAGCACGCCGCTCCAGTCGGCGTAGCAGCCCTTCAGGTTCCCCGACGCGGTGGGCAGCACCGAGCCCTGAATGCCCGGGCGTACCGGGTCGGCGTCGTACGACATGCCGAGGTTGCAGTACTTCGTGCCAGCGATGAAGCCCGACGTGCAGGCCGCACCCGCTGGCCCGTAGCCCCAGGTGCAGCTGGTCGTCGGCGCGAGCTTCGCGGCGCAGCCGGTCTGCCACTCGGTCGGCGTGCAGATGTGCCCGCCTTGAGCGGCGCAGGTCTGCTCGGCCTCGAGGCCGGTGACGCCTGTCCACGGCTGGTGATTCGCCAGCGAGCACGCCACGGTGCGGTCGTACGTGCGGCCCGCGGGCGCGCTCGTCGAGTAGCCGTCTCCGTAGCCGGCGCTGACCGAGTCGGCGCGCACGCGGCTCGCCTCGTACGTGAACATCCACACCCCCGGGTTGATCTGCACATGCGTCACTGCGGGCTTCACGAAGTACGTGCTGTTCGCGCCCTTGTTGTTGAACGACTCGTCGATCAGCCCGTCGCAGTCGTTGTCGACGCCGTCACACTGCTCGACGCAACCGCCTGGCGTGGTCAGGCAGTCGGCCTTGAGCGCGCTGCAGGCGGTGACGTTGCCCATGCAGGTGTACGTGCCGATCGTGCGGCAGGCGCCGTGCCCCGGCGCCGGCAGGCCGTCGTCGCTGGCGCAGGGCCGCCCGTAGTCGGGCCACAGCTCGTTGACGCGCCCGTCACAGTTGTTGTCGAGCGTGTCGCAGAGCTCGGCCTGCGCTGCGCAGTTACCGTTCGAGCACACGTTCTGGGGGAACGTGCACTTCCACGCGCCGTTCATGCACGCGATGCCGACCTGGGTCGTGCACTCGGGCGCGGTGGCGACAGGGCCCACGCCGCACGCGGAGGTCGGGGTGGGAACCGCGGTGAGCGCGTCGTCGACGAGGCCGTTGCAGTCGTTGTCGAGCCCGTCGCACGTCTCGGGGCCCGTGGGAACGCAGAGGCCGCAGCCTCCGTCGAGCATGGGCCAGGCGCCCGGCGCGCAGAGGCGCACACCGCATGAGCCGCTGTTGCACGTGCCGACCGTGTTGGCGGCAGACCCGCAGTCGTTCGTGCACGAGCCGCAGTGGTGCGCGTCGCGCTGCAGGTCGAACCCTTCGTCGACGAAGCCGTTGCAGTCGTTGTCGATGCCGTCGCAGAGCTCGCGGCCTCCGTCTGGGGCGCAGCTGGCCTCGCAGCCGTTCGCCGGGTTGCCGTCGACGTCTGCGTAGCCCGGCGCGCAGGCGCCGACGACGCACGCGCCGCCGCGGCAGGCGGGCGTCGCTTGCGAGAGCGTGCAGACATGGCCGCAGGTGCCGCAGTTCGACGGGTCAATCTGAGGGTCGCCGCAGCCGGCGTCGACACACGCCAGGGCCTGCTCGAGGTGCCCCACGTCGCGGGGAGCGCTCGGGCTCGACTGGCAGGCGATGAAGAGCAGCGCGCTCGCCAGGGCCGCGCGGCGACGGCGCAGCACCGGCAGCAAGATGAGCGCGAGCAGGCCCAGCCCCGAAGCGTCGGTCGATGCGCAGCCGCAGCCGCCCGGCGCGACGTCACCTCCGCCCGCGTTGCCTCCGCCCGTCGCGGTGCCGCCGCCCGTCGCGGTGCCGCCGCCCGTCGCGGTGCCGCCGCCCGTCGCAGTGCCGCCGCCCGTCGCAGCTCCGCCGCCCGTCGCAGCTCCGCCGCCCGTCGCAGCTCCGCCGCCCGTCGCAGCGCCGCCGCCCGTCGCAGCGCCGCCGCCCGTCGCAGCGCCGCCGCCCGTCGCACCGCCGCCGCCCGTCGCACCGCCGCCGCCCGTCGCAGCGCCGTCGCCCGTCGCAGCGCCGCCGCCCGTGCACCGCCGCCGCCCGTCGCGCCGCCGCCCGTCGCACCACCGCCGCCCGTACCAGAGCCACCCCCCGTGCCGCCCGCATCAGGCGCGCACGCCATCGCGGCGACGCAGTCGAGCGCGTGCGTGGTGACGTTGCAGACGAGGCGGCCGCCGGGGCACTCGGCGCCGACGTTCGGCACGTCGTCGACCACGGCGTTGCAGTCGTCGTCGACGCCGTTGCAGGTCTCGGCCGTCACGGCGACGCCGCCCGAGCACGAGAGCCCACCGTCGAGGCACTGCCAGGTTCCGCTCGTGCACGCGCCGACTCCGCAGCGCGAGCCCGAGGGGCAGCACGTCGTGCCCGCGTCGTGGCCGGCCGAGTCGGTGACGTCGTCGTCGACGACGCCGTCGCAGTCGTCGTCGATGCCGTTGCACACCTCTGCCGCCGGCCCGATGAAGCCGGTGCACGCCTGCGAGCACACGCGGTAGCCCGGGCGGCAGCGGCTCGGCGCCGCGTACACCAGCGTGGTCGGGGTTCCCGGCGGAGTGCACCCGGCTCCGACGAGGCCGTCGTCGACGACGCCGTCGCAGTCGTTGTCGACGCCGTCGCAGCTCTCGACCTGCGGCGCGGCCGAGCACGCGCTGTAGCCCCTGCCCGCGGCACACCCACCCAGCGGCACCATCTGCGGCGGCTTGCACGTGATGCTGCCGCTGCAGCTCGCCGGCGCGGCGAGGCCGCACGACACCGGTGCGAAGACTCCGTTGTCCGTGAAGCCGTCACAGTCGTTGTCGCAGCCGTCGCACACCTCGGGCGACCAGACGCAGCCGTTGCACACGTTGCCGTTGTCGACGACGCCGTCACAGTCGTCGTCTTTGCCGTTGCAGGACTCGGCGATCGGGCAGTGCGCCGGCGACCCGCACTTCTTGAAGCCTTCGTCGGTGAGCCCGTTCGCGTTGTTGTCGACGTTGTCGCAGAGCTCGCCCGGGTCGTAGCAGAGCCACGTCGACCCGGTCGCGGCCTGCGCCAGCGTGGTGCACGGCAGCAGGGTGGGGTTCCCCTGCGGGTTCGCCGCGGTGATGCTGCCCTGGTAGAGCCCGAGGCACGTCGAGGCCGCCTGCGCGCAGCACGCGCCAGCCGGCTTCACGTTCGCGTAGTGGCGAAAGCCTTCGTCGGTGCAGCCGTTGCAGTTGTTGTCTGCGTTGTCACAGCCCTCGGGCTGCAGCGTCGGCAGAATGATTCTCGCCAGCGCCCCCTGCAGCTCGACGGTGTTGGTCACGTTCACGTAGTACCCATGACCTGCAGTGCTGCCCGGCTGGGTGGCCGACGCTCCGGTGCCGGCGATGACGGCCCCGTTCTGCCCGCCGATGAACGAGATGACGTGCGTGCGAACGCTCCACGTGATGCCGCCCACCGTCACGCCGCCGTAGAGCGCCGTCGCGGCGGCGGTCGCGTCGACGAAGGTGTCGCAGTTCTCGTCGCCGGCGGTGACGAGAATCACGTTCACCGACCGGCACGAGCGCTCGTTCGACGGAGTCGTCGAGTCGAGCGGAGACGGCAGCGCCGTTGCCGTGCCCGGAATCGTGTAGCTGTTGTTCAAGTAGCGAAACGCGTCGCGCAGCATTCCGTTCAGCGGCAGCTTGCCGGCGGCCCACAGCTCGGTGTTGCTGCTGCAGTCGTTGTCCAGGTAGCGCAGCAGCTGGGGCACGTTGCTCGCCGACGGCGGGTCGGCCCAGAAGTGGTCTTGCTGCAGCGGCACCAGAACGTTGGCCCCCTGCCGCGTCGTCGTCGAGCCGGGGCCGCAGCCGTAGCTCGGAGCCACCGGCGTCGGGTCACCGGGGTACGCGCTGAGGGTACAGCCGCCGAAGCACGCGCCGGTGCAGGCGCTCTGCGTCAGCGCGGTGCCCGCGAGGCCGAAATTCACCTGGCCGCCGAAGCTCTGCACCATCTGCTGCAGCCCGCACCGCAGGTGTCCGTTGCGGGTCGCCGGGTACGTTGGGCAGTTGGCAGGCACCACCGGCACGCCGGGAAACGGCACCGGCGTATTCATGACGCTCGAGGTGTCGACCAGCAGCAGGAAGTACGGCTTCGCGCCCTTCGGCCACACGCTCGGGTCGTTCGACAGACACGCGACAGGCTCGCTGTTCTGCCCGTGCGCGACGACCGACAGCGTGCACGCCACCAGCGTCGACCACGCAGCGCGAGAGCTGAGCATCACGCCAGTCTACCGCCCGGTAGAGGCCACACTGGTTCTATTGCGCCGGCTCGCCCTCGGGGCCGTGAAGGTCGACCCGCAGAAGGGCGCGTTCAACCCCTTCAAGCTCAACGGCTCGAGCCTCGACCACACCGGCAGCAGCGGCGTGCGCGAGAACCGAGCTCACCCCGAGCGCTTCGACCTGCTCTGCACCTTCAGCAAAGACGGCGAGGCCGCCAGGGCAACCGGTGCTTCCATTCATGCAGGCCCTCGAGGTGAAGCAGCCGCAGTCGTCGCAATTTGCTCGCACCTGGTGTTACCTCGGTCGCGCGAGCTTGCCCCCCTCGCCAGTCACCGCCCCAACGGTGCCGCCCAAAGTAAACTTGCCCTCAGGGTCCGGCTTCGGAGTGATGATGCACATGAGGACGTCGGTCTGGGTGTTCGCGACCAGCGCAGGGCTTTCGGCCCTGGTCGCGCTCTCGTGCGGCCCGGTGAGCGTGCGCTGCCTGCCGTCGAACTGTGACGGCTGCTGCAGCGCCGACGGCGTGTGTCAGAGGGGCCAGCTGGTTCGCGCCTGCGGGCACGGCGGCGACACGTGCCAAGACTGCGGCAGCGCGGGCAGCTGCATCGAGCAGCAGTGCGTGGTGCTGATGCCCGACGCAGGCGCCGCGGGCGGCGGCAGCGCCGGCATGTCGGGTGGCGGCGAAGGCGGCGGCATGGGCGGCATGTCGGGCGGCAGCAGCGGCGGCGCGGCGGGCGGCAGCAGCGGCGGCGCGGCGGGCGGCACCGGTGGGGCCGGCGGCAGCGCCGGCAACTCGGGGCTTCGCGGCGAGTACTTCAGCTCACGTGAGCCGATGTCGGCGCCGGCCGTCGAGCGCGTCGACCCGAACATCAACTTCGACTGGGCTGCCGGTGTGCCCATCTCGGGCATCCCCTCCGACGGCTTCTCGGTGCGGTGGACGGGGCGACTGGTGGCTCCGGTCACCGGCACGTACACGTTCTACGTGAAGGGCGACGATGGCTACCGGCTGTGGGTGCACGGCAACGTCATCGTCGACAACTGGGGCGGCAGCGGCCTGACCGAGCTCAGCGGCACGATGGATCTCACCGCCGGCTCGAACTACGACTTCCGCGTCGAGTACCAGGAGAACACCCAGAACGCGTCGGTGCAGCTCTCGTGGTCGGCGCCCGGGCTGCCCAAGCAGGTGATGCCCTCTTCGGCGTTCATGGTCTCGGGCCTGGTGACCGGAATCTTGTGGGGCGACTACTTCACCCGCGACGATCTCACCGGCCTGCGTGCCGTTCGAGGCGACGCCCCCATCGACTACATCTGGACGACGAGCGGCAACGGCATCGTCACCAGCCTGACCGCGTACAGCGTGCGGTGGACAGGCACCCTGCTGCCGCCCGTCTCTGGCAACTTCACCTTCACCACCATCGCCAACGACGGCGTGCGCCTGTGGGTCGACGGGCAGAGCTTGATCAACGACTGGAGCTCCCACACTGCCGCGGTCACCAACACCGGCACCGTCTCGCTGACCGCCGGGCAGCGGGTGCGCGTGCGCCTCGACTACAAGCAGGTCGACGGCCCGGCGAGCATCAGCTGGTATTGGTCGGCGCCGGGCGTCTCGATGGGGCTCGTGCCCGCCGCCGCCATGACCCGAAATTAGCGCAGCTTCGCGGCGAGGGCGGTCGGCAAAGACGTCTTCGTCTTCGCCGGCGTCAGCAAGGGCATCGTGAGCGTCCGCCTGAAGCTGAAGCAGCCGGCGCCGGGCATCACGCTCGGCAAGACGGGCTGGGCCACCGTGAAGTTCGGCGAAGGCGAGGCCCCGCCCAAGGCGCTCGCCGGGTGGATCGTCGAGAGCCACCGCATCGTCACCCGCGGAAGTTTCGATGCCGGTGTCAGATCGACCCGGTAGAAATCGGGTGCTTGCTTTCGATGTCAGCCCCTACTGATAATACGTTCAGTATCAGGAGGGACCATGCTGCTCACACTGAGGCTGACCGATTTCGGAGTACTGGAAGAAGCGGAAGTGACCTTTGGGCCCGGGCTCACCGTGCTCACCGGCGAGACGGGGGCGGGCAAGTCGATGCTGCTCGGCGCCCTCAGCCTGCTGCTCGGCGGGCGCGCCGAAGGCGAGGTGATACGCGCCGGCGCAGAAGAGGCGGTGGTCGAGGGGGTGCTCGAGCGCACCGACGCCATGCGCGAGCGCCTCGACGCGCTGGGCCTGCCCGACCTGGGGCCCGAGGTGGTGATTCGCCGGGTGGTGCCCCGCAGCGGGCGCGCGCGGGTGCACGTCAACGGCGCGCTCACCGCAGTGGGCGTGCTCGCCCGGCTGATGCACGGCCAGGTCGAGCTCGCCGGCCAGCACGAGCACATGGCGCTGCTCGAGCCCTCGGCACACCTGCCGCTCATCGACCGCGCCGGCAAGGTCTCGGTCGCCGAGCTGCGCGCCGAGTGGGCGAGGCTGCAAGAGCTCGAGACCCAGCTCCAGGCTTTGGGCGGCGACGACGCCCAGTTCGCCGCGCAGGCCGACTTTCTCGAGTTCCAGATCGACGAGATCGAGAAGGTGGGCCCCCGGGCCGGCGAAGATCTCGAGCTCGAGGTGGTACGGAAGCGGCTGGCCGCCGCCGAGCGCTTGAAGTCGGCGGCCGCCGAGGTCGAAGACGCGCTCTGTGCCCGCGAGAGCTCGGCGACCGAGCTGCTGGGGCACTGCATCGGCCAGCTGGTCGACGCCGAGCGCAGTGATCCCTCGGTGGGGACGATCAGAGAGCGCCTGGTGGGGCTTCAGTGCGAGCTCGACGAAGCGGTGCGCGCGGTCACCCGCTACGCGTCGGGCATCGAGGCCGACCCCAACCGGCTCCACGAGGTCGAAGATCGCCTCGAGGCGCTGAAGCGGCTCTGTAAGAAGCACGCCGCGCCGCTCGAGGCGGTGGTGGCCAAGAAGGGCGAGCTCGAGGCGAAGCTGACCGAGCTCCGCTCCCGCGGTGAGCGGCGGGCCTCGCTCGAGGCCGAGCGCAACGCCCAGAGAAACAGGGTGTCGGCCGCCGCGGGCCCGCTCAGCCAGGCGCGCAAGAAGGCGGCGAAGCTGGTCGAGCAGGCGGTGCGGGAGCGGCTCGCGCGGCTCTCCATCGGCAAGGGGGTGTTCGAGGCCCGGGTGTCGCCGGCCGAGCTGGGCCCCCATGGCGCCGACGCCGTCGAGCTGTGGTTCTCGGCCAACCCCGGCGAGCCTGCGCGGCCGCTGCAGAAGGTCGCCTCGGGCGGCGAGGCCTCGCGCCTGATGCTGGCCCTGCGCTCGGCGCTCGCCGACGACGATGCGTGCACCTGCGTGTTCGACGAGGCCGACGCCGGGGTGGGGGGGGCGGTGGCCGACGCGGTGGGGCGGCTCTTGCGCGAGGTCAGCGAGCGGCGGCAGGTGCTCTGCGTCACCCACCTGCCTCAGGTCGCGGCGCATGCTGATCAGCACCTCCACATCGAGAAGGGCACCAGCCGGGGGCGCACCCGCTCGGTGGTCAACGCGCTCGCCGACGTGGCGGCGCGCGAGCGAGAGCTGGCGCGCATGCTCTCGGGCGTCGAGATTTCCCAGCAGGCGGTGGGGGCGGCCCAGGCGCTGCTTCAGGCGGCGCGCCGGGCGCCCCGGCGCAGTCGGTCTCGCGCGGCCTGACAAAGAAGCGCAATGGGGCACAACGCGATCCTTGCCCTGTCACTTTCACTCGCTTAACGTCGCGCGCGTGAGGCGGAGGGTGCGCAGCCGATGAAGGTCGTGTCAGCCGGGCTGACGGACGTCGGCCGCAAGCGCAACCACAACGAAGACAGCTTCCTGATCGACGAGGAGCTGCAGCTTTATGTGGTCGCTGACGGCATGGGTGGTCACGCGGGCGGTGGCACCGCGTCGCGCATCGCCGTCGAGACCATCGACCGCGAGCTGCGCTCGGCGCGCGAGGTCGGAGACAACCCGTTCAAGGGTGAGACCAACCTCCAAGACTCTCCGCTGCCCGAGTTTTTGCGCAGCGCCGTCGAGAAGGCCTGCATCGAGATCTTCAAGGCCGCCCAAGATGATCCGCGCCTCAACGGCATGGGCACCACCGTCATCTCGCTGTTGGTGAAGGGCAACCACGCGCTCTTCGCCCACGTCGGTGACAGCCGGGCCTACCTGGTGCGCGGCGATCTGATTCAGCAGATCAGCGAAGACCATTCGCTGGTCAACGAGCAGATCAAGGCGGGCATGATCACGCCCGACGAGGCCAAGCACAGCCGCTACAAGAACATCATCACCCGGTCGGTCGGCTTCGAAGAAGAAGTGCAGGTCGACGTGATGGGCCTGCTCGCCGAGCAGAACGACGCCTTCATTCTCTGCTCCGACGGCCTGGCCAACCTGGTCGACGACAAAGAGATCAGAGAGATCATCTCCGGTTCATCCGACATCAAAGATGCGCCGAAGAAGCTGATCGAGCTCGCCAACGAGCGGGGCGGTGATGACAACATCACCGTCATCGTCGTAAAAACCGTAGCCTGAACCGGTGTTTATACTTGCGTCGCGACCGCTGTTGCGACACTCTGCGCGGCGAACGCACGTCTAGACGGGAGCGCTGGTGGCGAACGAGACATTCACGCTGATCGTCGTACCCGATCAGGCCACCGCCGAAGTCCGCCGGTATCACTTCAAGAAGAAGTGGCTGCTCCAGGCCGCCATCGCCACCGCGGTGGTCATCACTATCGTCGCCGCCGGAGCCGTGCATTATTTCTTCGTCGCCAAAGACGCCTCCGAGAACCGCAACCTGCGCGACGAGAACCTGGCCCTCAAGGCCGAGCTCCGCTCCATCTCCGAGAAGGTCGAGCACATGGGCGGCACGCTCGATCGCGTCGAGCGCTTCGACCAGAAGCTGCGCGCCATCACGCTGCTCTCCGACCCCCAGCGCAACCTGGCGATGGGGCCCACCGAGACCGAGCCGCAGAACCAGGTGCCGGGCACCAACGGCGACAACCCGTTCGTGCGCCCCAAGCCGACCGAGACGCCCAAGGCGCTCTCCGAGAAGCTCGACAAGCTCTCTGCCGAGGCCACCCGTCAGGAGCAGAGCCTTCAAGAGCTGCAGGCCTACTTCCAAGACCAGCGCTTCATGCTCGCCTCGGTGCCGAGCGTGTGGCCCACCCGCGGCTGGGTGACCTCCGACTTCGGCGTCCGGTTGGATCCGTATACCTCCGAGCGCGTGATGCACGCCGGCATGGACATCGCCGGCCCCCACGGCAAAGAGGTCATCGCGCCCTCCGACGGCACGGTGGTGTTCTCGGGCCTCGAGGGCGGCTACGGCAACGTGCTGGTCATCGATCATGGCTACGGCATCAAGACCCGCTACGGCCACCTCGCCACGGTGAAGGTGAAGGCGGGCGAGAAGGTGAAGCGCGGCACTCCCATCGCCGGCCTGGGCAACACCGGCCGCAGCACCGGCCCGCACCTGCACTACGAAGTTCGCGTCAACGGCATCGCGCAGAACCCGCGCAAGTTCATCCTCAACGACTGACCGCGCAAGACGATGCGCATGGTCGACATCGGGGAGAAGCCCAAGACCGAGCGCGTCGCGGTCGCGGTCGCCCGGGTGCGCATGCTCCCCGCGACCCTGGCGAAGATTCGCGCCGGCGAGGTCGAGAAGGGCGACGTCATCGCGGCCGCCCGGCTCGCCGGAGTGATGGCGGCCAAGCGCACTCCCGACCTGGTGCCGCTGTGCCACCCCATCGCGCTCTCGTCGGTCGAGGTCGAGGTGCGGCCGGTCACCGTCGGGGTCGAGGTGCGGGCCCAGGTGAAGACCGTCGATCGCACCGGGGTCGAGATGGAGGCCCTCACCGCCGTCACCGCGGCCGCGCTGACCGTCTACGACATGCTCAAGTCGAGCGACCGCGGCATGGTCATCGAGCACGTGAAGCTCGAGCACAAGAGCGGCGGCCGCTCGGGCACGTGGACCCGTCGTGAAGAAGGTCAGCAGCGCCTCAAAGAGCGCCGGCTGGTCGAGGCGGGCAAGCCGCGCCGCGGCCGGGGGCTTCGCCGCAAGGGTCGCCGGTGAGACGTGCCGCCGCTTGCGTGCTGCTGTGCGTGGCGCTCGCCTGCAAGGGTGAGAAGGCCCCCGCGACGGTGCCGCTGCCCGCGCCCAAGAAGTTCGTGATGCCGCGGTCGGACGGGGGCGAGAACCCGCTCGAGCCGTCGCACCTTCGGCCCGAGCCCAGGGGCGGCGAGGTGATGGCCGGCCCGGGCAGCGAGCTCTTGCTGTCGGGGCACACCGAGTCGATTCTCTCGGTGGCCTTCGACGCGAGCGGCAAGCGCTGCGTGACCGCGGGGCTCGATCGCAGCGTGCGTTACTGGGATCTCGAGCAGAAGAAGCTGCTCTGGGCGGCCGGGCCGGGCGACGAAGCGGTGACCGCGGTGGCCATCTCTCCAGACGGAGGCCTGGTGGCGGCCGGCGACCGCGCGTTCGGGGTGCGGCTGCTCGACGCCAGAGGCGGCACCCTGGTGCGCCGGCGCGCCCACCCCGACGCGGTCAGCTCGCTGGCCTTCAGCCCCGACGGCAGGTGGCTGGCGGTGGGCGGGGCGGGGGGCAATGCCGAGATCTACCCGATCGTCAGCGACGCGAAGTCTGTGTGCGAGCTGCGCGGCCGCACCGTGGGCTTCACCGACCAGGGCAAGAGCGTGGTCAGCGCCTCGCCTTCGGGCAGCCTCGCCCTGACCACCTTTCCCGCCTGCAAGAAGGTGAAGGAGACCACCACCGCGCCGCACCTGCCGTACGCCGCGGTGTCGGGCTCGGCGGCGCTGGTGGCGACCTTCAACGGCGGCGAGCCGTTTGCGCTGCTGTGGGACACGCGCGGTGGGCGCATGCTGGGCAAGCTCGACCAGCAGGCGGCCGGGGTGACATCGGTGCAGCTGTCGAGCGACGGCAAGCGCGCGCTGGTGGCGTCGGGCGACGGCTCGGTGAAGCTCTACGACGTCGAGAAGCGCGAGGTGCTCAAGAGCGTGCAGGCCTCGGGGCTGCCGTTCGCCGCGCTGAGCCCCGACGCGACCCGCGCGCTGATCACCGACGGTCTCACGGTGCGGGTGGTCGACCTCGCCGCCGCCGCGAAGTGACCGACCGCCGCCTGTACGCCAGCTGAGGCGCCTCGCCAGCAAGGTGCGCGACCGGTCGGTGCGCCGCAGGGCGCCGACCCCGGCGGCGAGGGTTCGGCCGCGCAGCAGGGCACGCGCTTCACGGGCTGTCGTACGGGCCCCGCTCTTTGAGCCGCCACAGGTAGAACGCGGTGATCACCAGCGCGTGCTCGATCTCGCCGGTCATCACCAGCTCGTCGACCTTCGACACCGGCACCAGCTCGACCTCGATGTCTTCGCTCTCGTCCTGCTCGCCCTGGTGCACCTGCACGCAGCCGGTCGCCAGAAAGTGGTGCAGCCGGTTGTTCTGCATCGCCGGGTTGGGCTCGGTGATGCCCAGCGGCACCACGTGCCTGGGGCGGAACCCGGTCTCTTCTTCCAGCTCCCGCGCGGCGGCAGCGAGCGCGTCTTCTCCCGGGTCGAGCATGCCGCCGGGAATCTCGAGGGTCGTCTTCCACGCCCCGAAGCGGAACTGCCGAATCAGCACCAGCCGGTCGTCGGTGGTCACCGCCACCACGTTCACCCAGTCGGGGCAGTCGAGGGTCACCCGCGGCCAGGCCTTGCCGGTGCGCGGGTCTTCCACCTGCAGGGTGCGCAGCTTGAAGATGTGGTGATCTTCGGGCGCCGACTCGGTCAGCTTCTTCCACGGCCCGCTCACGACGGCGCCGCCCAGAAGTCGTAGAAGTTGAACCACTGGTAGGGGTGCTGCTTCACCATCTCCTCGAGGCGCTGGGCGTAGGTGGTCACCCACTCTTCGAGCTGCGCGTCGCGCGGCTTGCCCCGCTCGAAGCGGTAGACGCGCGGCGGGTCGGCCACGAACGCATACGCGCGCGGCCCCACCTGCACGCCGAAGGTGGTGATCACCGGGCAGCCCGACATCGCGCCCAGAATGAACGGCCCGATGGGAAAAGAGGCCTCTTGCCCGAGAAACTTCACCCGCACCACCCGCTGGTCGACGGTGCGGTCGCCCTGAATCGCCACCACGTAGCCGTCGCGCAGCGCGTGCAAGATGTCGAGCGCCGCCAGCTCGCTCGAGCCCACCGCCAGCAGCTTGGGCACCGGGCCGGTGTGCTTGTCGAGCAGCTCGCGAACGTGGGCGACCTCGTTCTGAAAGGCCACCACCGCCATCGGAGCGCCGAGCCGCCCCGACAAGATGCCGCCCGCCACGTCGTAGTTGCCGAAGTGCGCGGTGATCATCAGCATGCCCTTGCCCGCCTGGCTGGTGCCGATGATGTGGTCGACGCCGTTCTCGCTCACCGTGAAGGCGTCTTTGCCCGCCGCGCCCAGAATCAGCCGGTCGACCATCACCCGCGCGAACGCCAGGAAGTGCTTGTAGCTGCGCACCCAGCGGGCCAGCCCGGTGGCGGGGCCCAGCGCGCGATCGAGAAACTCCATCGACGCCCTGCGGTTCTCGGGCGCGGCGAACACGAAGTAGAGCGTGATGGGGTACAGCGCCAGGTAGGTGATGCCGGGGCCGAACAGCCGCACCACCACCACCAGAATCAGGTGGCCCCAGTAGCCGCCGCGGCTCGGGGCGCCCCACTGGCGGTTGGTGAGCGCATAGGCCTTGCGCACCATCGCGTTGCGCGCGGCGATCTCGACAAGGCCGAACAGCAGCCAGACGAGGGTGAGGCCCGAGAGCACCGACCAGCCCGCCACGCCTCGACCCGCGAGCCACGCCGTCGCCGCCAGCGCCAGCGCGGTCGGCACCAGCCCCGCGCCCACCACCGCCGCGGCGGGCAGCGACCACGGCCCCAACAGGGTCAGCACCACGCTCACCGCGCGCCAGAACGGGCCCGGCCCACCCAGCCAGGCCCAGCGGCGAAGCGCGTCGAGCGACAGCCCTGGCTTGCGAAACCGATCGCGAATGATCGGCGCCAGCAGCACCGGCAGCAGCAGCTTGAGACACGTGACGGTGTTGAGCAGCGAGATGCGGACGTTGTCGGCGAAGGGCCGAAAGTGGGTGACCCGATCGGCGGGGTAGAGCACCCGAATCGGCGTCGACCGAATCGGCAGCCCCGACCACGCGGTGCGCAACAGAATCTCGACCTCGAAGTCGTAGCGGCTGCGCCCGGTGACCAACAGCCCGGTCTCGGGCAGGGGGTAGGCGCGAAAGCCGCACTGGCTGTCTTCGACCCGCACGCCGCTCTCGAACCACACCCAGAAGTTCGAGAAGCGCCGGCCGAACTGCGACGCGCCCGGCGCGCCCGCCGCGGCCAGGTCTCTCGAGCCGACCACCAGGCAGCCGGGCTCCTTCTCGGCCTCTTCGGCCAGCTTGGGAATGTCGTCGGGGTAGTGCTGCCCGTCGGCGTCGAGGCTCACCGCGTACTTGAAGCCGCGCTTCTGCGCCTCGGCGAAGAGGGTGCGCAGCGCCGCGCCCTTGCCTTGATTCGTCGCGTGCTTGAGCAGCACCGCGCCCGCCTGCTCTGCGGCTGCTCCGCTGCCGTCGGTCGACCCGTCGTCGCAGACCAGCACCGTGCCGGCATGCTGCAGGCAGCCCTTCACCACCTCGGAGATGGTGCGCGCGTGGTTGTAGACGGGAATCACCACACACGCGCCGATGCGCTCGCAGGCTTTGCTCACTGTCGCGAGGTCGCAAAGCACGCGGGCGCCGTGACCGTCAACCCTTGTGCTAAGCGCGCGCACCTGTCGAGAACCGACCCGTGCCGCCGCAATTCGTGAAACCGCCCAACAAGGGGCTCTCGCGCTGGGTGAAGCGGGTGTGGCGCCAGCTCAAGCGCGAGCAGCTCACTCCCGGCCGCTTCGGGGTGGCGGTGGGCCTGGGGTTGTGGTTCGGGCTGTCTCCGTTCTGGGGCTTTCAGATGATCGTCGCGCAGGTGCTCGCCCACCTGCTCAAGCTCAACCGCCTCGCGGTGGCGGCGGGCGTATCAATCTCTGCGCCCCCGTTTCTGCCCTTCGAGGTGCTGGCCAGCGTGCAGCTGGGGCAGCGCCTGCTGCACGGCACCTGGGCCGAGCTCTCGCTCGACTACGTGCGGGCGCACGGCGCCGCCGAGATCGCGAAGTTCTACGGCGCCTCGTTCGCGGTCGGGGCGCTGGTGCTCGCCACGCTGATCGCCACCCCGGCCGGCTTCTTCGCCGCCTGGCGCATGAAGAAGGCGCAAGCCCAAGCGCGCCCCGAGCTCTCGCTCGAAGCGCTCGAGGCGCTCGACGACGCGCTTCCCGCGCTGCCGCTGCGCTACCGCCTCTACGTGGCGTGGAAGGTGCGGCTCGACCCCATCTACCCGATGGTGCTGCCGCTGCTTGCCGGACGGCGCGCCGTGCTCGACCTGGGCGCCGGCCCCGGCATTCTGGCGTTCTTCGTCAAGCAGGCCTCTCCCGACACCCAGGTGCGCTGCGTCGAGTGGGACCCGCTCAAGGTCGACCTCGCCCGGAAGCTGCTGCAAGACCGCGCGCAGATCGACCAGGCCGACGCGCGCACCATCGACCCGGGGCAGCCCGATGCGCTGGTGCTGCTCGACGTGCTGCACTACTGCCCGCCCGACGAGCAGCGCGCCTGGCTCAGCCGGCTGGTGGCGGCCCTCGCCCCCGGCGGGGTGCTGGTGCTGCGCGAGCTCGACCCGGCCGAGAACCGCACCAGCGAGAAGATCGAGCAGCAGGCGGTCAGCGCGGGGTGGAACAAGGGTGCCGGCGTCTTCCCCTGGCCGATCTCCCAGCTCATCGCCCACCTCGAGTCGCTCGGCCTCGAGGTCACCCGAACCCCCAAGGCAGGCAAGGGCGTGTTCAAGGCGAACGCGCTGGTGGTGGCGAGACGCCGCGCAGAGGTCGGCGGGTCAGGCGCCCTTGAGCCCACATCGGGGCGCCTGCTTTAGTCGGTCTTCGATGCGCTCGAAGGCCCAACGACTGGCAGAGGTTGCCGCGAGGGCCGCCGAAGGGTTCGTGGTGCTCGAGCTCAAAGAGAGCTACGGCCTGGGCTTCGTGGCCGCACCGGGGCGGCTGGTCTCGACGCTGCACGTGGTCGGCGACGAGGCCAGCATCACCGCGCACCTCTCTGACGGCTCACGGTTGGACCTCGGCGCAGTGGGTGGAGTCGACCACCGCCGCGACCTGGCGGTGCTGCTCTCGGCCCAGCTCGCAGTGGCTCCGCTGCTCGCGCCGCCCTTGCGCCTGGCCGAAGAAGGCACCACCGCGTTCACCTTCACCCTCTCGAAAGATCGCACCCGCACCCAGTGGGTCGACGTGCGCATCGCGGCGATCCAGGTGCTCTCCGACCTGCTCACCGTGTACCGGCTCGACGGAGATCTCCCCGCAGATCTGTCGGGTGCGCCGCTGGTCTCGACGCGCGGCGAAGCCCTCGGGGTGCTGACCCAGGCCCAGGCCGACGACGGGCCGGTCGTGCTGGCGGTGCCGCACCGCTACCTGGTGCCGCTGCTCTCGAGCCCCGAGCAGCGGCCCTTGAGCGCGCTCACCCTGCCCAGGCGCGCGCGCCGGCGACGCATGGTGCCGCAGCACCCGGTGGCGCTGCTCGACGGCTCGAGCGCCAAGGGGCTCGATCACGTGGCCTCGGTGCTCAACGGAGCCATCAACGTCGGGGCGCCCGCCTACAACCGCGGAGACGTGGCCACCTGCTGGCGGCTGTACTCAGGAGACCGCCGAGCGGCTGGTGCGCGATCGCCACGACTGCCCCGGCCCGATGAAGGCGCTGCAAGAAGGCCTCGAGCGCGCCCGGGCGCTCGAAGACGTCGAGTCGCGGGTGTGGGCGCTGCGCGATGCCTTCGATGCGCTGCTGATGTTGATCGAGAAGTTCTCTCGCGCGCGGGTGGCGGTCGCACGCGGCGGGGGACGAAAGTCGTCGAAGCTGCTCAACTGAAGGCGATGCGTCGGGTTCTCATCGTGCTGGCAGTGGCCGCCGCCCTCGCCGCCGCCTGCACCACCACCGATCGCTACCGCGGGCGCCAGGCGCCCGACGGGCCGGTGCTCACGGTGCTGGTGCCGGGCTACCGCGGCTCGTTTCTCTACGACGACAACCGGCGCGTGTACCTCGACCCCGCGGCTGCGTTTCGCCCCGGGAGCGAGTCGCTCGGCACCTGCAGCGGGGGCATGAAGCCGCTCGAGCCGGGCGGGCCGATGACCAAGTTCACGATCTGGCCGTACGCCTTCAACGTGTACGACGACTTCATGGAGTGGGGGCGCACCCACACCGAGGGCTTCACCGCCTACGGCTACGACTGGCGGGCCGACCTCAAGTGGAACGGCGAGCAGCTGTGCGAGTTCATCGGCCAGCGGCGCGCGAACGTGATCGCCCACAGCATGGGCGGGCTGGTCACCATGCTGGCGATTCAGAAGTGCCCCGAGAAGTTCCGTGCGGTGGTCTTCGCCGGAGTTCCCTTCCGCGGCGCGCCCGGGCTGTTCGCCGACCTGTTTCTCGGCGCGTCGACCTACCAGAACACCGCGCTGCTCAGCCCCGAGGCGCTGTGGACTTTTCCGGCCACCTGGCAGCTGTTGCCGCGCACCGACGACTTCTTCGTCGACGAGGCGGGCCAGCAGGTCGCGCTGCCCATCTCGCGCGCCGAGACCTGGCGCGACTGGAAGCTGCCCTGCCCGCAGCGCCTGCAAGAGCGGCTGTCAGATCGGGCCGCCATGCCGGTCGACTTCACCCAGGCGCCCGCCCGCTCGCTGGCGGTGATCGGCCGCGGGCTGCCCACCACCGTGGCGATGCGGGTCAAAGAGGGCTTCTTCGACTTCAAGAACCCCGCCCGCGACGACGGAGACGGCACCATCGCGGCGGCCAACGCCACGCCCCCGTTTCCCGCCCAGACCGCAAACACCACCGCAGATCACCTGCACCTGCTAGACGACCCGAAGATGCGCTCTGCGATCGAGGCGTTCTTCCAGTGAGCGAGGCGTTCGTCTTCACGTTCAAAGACGGGCTGCTGTCTCCGCTGGCACACGACCTGAAGCTCCGCGTCACCGGGTTCGAGCTCGAGGGCCAGACCGCCACCTTCGACGCCTCGTCGCTGAGGGTCGAGTCGGCGGGCGGCCCCTTGCCGAAGCACTTCTACGCCGAGATCGAAAAGAACATTCGCGAAGACGTGCTGCACAGCGCGAAGTTCCCCCAGATTCGGTTCGAGGCCACGCTCGGTGAAAGACACCGAGATCGCCGGCCGGCTCACCCTGCACGGGGTGACGAAAGACATTCGGCTGAGTCGCAAGGGCAACGTGGTCGAGTACGCGCTCGATCAGCGCGACTTCGGCATCAAGCAGTACAGCGCGATGCTCGGCACGCTGAAGGTGAAGCCGGTGGTGAAGGTGCAGATCACCCTCTGAAGCTGAAGGCTTCAGCCGGGCTTGGTGTTCCGCCGGGTGACTGCCGAGCGAATCTGGGTCGACTCGTCGTCCGACTCGGCCGCCATCTCGGAGAGCCGGCTGTTGGTGGTGCGCAGGCGGCGCGAGAGCTCGCGGCAGATGTTCTGCAGCACCATCACGTAGCCGGGCACGTCTTCCTGGTAGAGCTTGTAGAGCTCCATGTTGCCCAGCGACCAGAGGGTGGTGGGCTTCTCGGCCTGCACGGTGGCCGACCGCTTCTGCACGTCGATCAGCGTCATCTCGCCGAAGAACTCGCCGGGGCCCATGCGCACCATGCGAATGCGCCGGCCGCTGGGGGTGAGGCGGGTGACCACCACCTCGCCGTGGCGCACCAGGAACATCGAGCGGCCCACGTCGCCCTGGCGGCAGATCTCCTGGCCGGGCTCCATGCGCAGCTCGTGGAGCATCGAGATGATGCGGTCGAGGGTGGGCTCTTGCAGCCCACCGAACAGGGCGATGGTGGGCAGAAACTCGAGCGCGTCTTTGGGGTTCGACACGCCGGCCATGGTCAGCTCCTGCCGCCGCGGGTGAGGTGGGTGACCGCGTCGCCCAGCCCCTCGAGGGTGAGGGGGAACATGTTGAACACCCGCCGAATCACCTCGATGGTGGTCTGGAACCAGGCGTGCTTCGGCTCGGGGTTGAGCCACACCGCGTGCGGGTAGGTCTCAGCGAGCTTCATCAGCCACACCACGCCCTCTTCCTCGCCGGCGGCGTGCCAGCCGCTGCGATCCATCAGCTCCCAGGGGGCCATCAGCGCGTCGCCCACCATGATCAGCTTGTAGCCGCGGTTCGTCTCGGCGAACAGCTGATCGATCGGCACCGCCTGGGTCAGCCGCGCCGACTGGTAGACCCGGCCGTAGACGCAGTTGTGAAAGTAGTAGGTGCGCAGCTCGCGAAAGTGGGTGGCCTTCTTGGCCGCGGTGAACAAGCGCGAGACCAGCTCGGCGTACGGGTCCATCGAGCCGCCCACGTCCATCAGCAGAATCACACGGGTGTTCGACTTGCGGGGCGGGCGGGTGACCACCTCGAGGTCCCCTAGGTTCTTCGCGGTCTTCTCGATGGTGCCGCCCAAGTCGAGCTCGTCGGGCGCGCCCTCGCGGGCGAACGCCCGCAGCTTGCGCAGCGCCAGGCCGAGTTGCCGCACGTCGAGCACCAGGTCGTCGCGGTAGTCTTTGAAGTGGCGCTGCGTGGCGACCTCGAAGGCGCGCCGGTTGCCGCCTTCTCCGCCCACCCGAATGCCGTCGCGCGGCGCGCCCGAGTGCCCGAACGGAGACTTGCCGCCGGTACCGATCCACTTGTTGCCTTTGTCGTGGCGCTCTTTCTGCTCGCGCAGGCGCTGCTCGAACAGCTTCTCGAGCGCCTCGCGGTCGAGCTGGGCGAGCAGCTGCTTCTCTGCTTCGGTCAGGGTGGGCTTGTTCTGCTGCGCGTCTTTCAGCCAGTCGAGCAGCGCCTGGTGAATCTCGAGCGCCTTGAGCTCGACGTCCTTGAAGTACTTGGCGAACGCCTGGTCGAACGCGTCGAGGTGCGACTCGCTGTGCACGAGCAGCGAGCGCGCCACCCAGTAGAACCCGTCGAGCGAGCTGTCGTGCAGGCCCTGGTGCAGCGCCTGGGCGAGGCCCAGCGCCTCTTGGGTGCCGACCGGCACCTTGCGTGAGCGCAGCTCGTAGATGAAGGGCACCAGCATCGCGTGGCTCAGGCCCGGGTGCGGCGGCCGCCGCCGAACGTCTCGGCGAACACCTGCAGATCTTGCTCGCGCTTGAGCAGCGCACCGAGAAAGGGGAGGTTTTCGTCGAGCTTGAGGCTGTTCACGCCGCTGGCCTTCAGCGCGGCGATCCAGTCGATCAGCTCGCTGGTCGAGGGGCGCTTGCGCAGGCGGGTGAGGTTGCGGAGCTCGTAGAAGATCTGCAGGGCCTGCTCGGTGAGCTTCTCGTCGAGCCGGGGGTGGTGCACCTCGACGATGCGGCGCATCAGGTCTTGCTCGGGGAACTCGATGAAGTGGAACACGCAGCGGCGCAGGAACGCGTCGGGCAGATCTTTCTCGTTGTTGCTGGTGATGATCACCACCGGGCGCTGTGCGGCCACGATCTCTTCGTCGGTCTCGATCACCTTGAAGCGCATGCGGTCGAGCTCGTGCAGCAGATCATTGGGGAACTCGAGGTCGGCCTTGTCGATCTCGTCGATCAGCAGCACCTTGCGGTCGGCAGACTTGAACGCCTCGCCCATCGCCCCGAGGCGAATGTACTTCTTGATGTCTCGCACGTCGTGATCGTTGAAGCGCGAGTCGTGCAGCCGCTGCACCGCGTCGTACACGTAGAGCCCATCTTGCGCCTTGCTGGTGCTCTTCACGTGCCAGGTGAGCAGCGGCAGCTCGAGTGCCTTCGAGACCGCCTCGGCCAGCAGCGTCTTGCCGGTGCCGGGCTCGCCCTTCACCAGGAGCGGCCGCTGCAGCGCGAGCGCGCAATCGACCGCGGCGCGCAGGCCTTCGTCGGTGAGGTAGGTGTCGGTGCCCTTGAATCTCATGGCCCCGAACCTAACTCCAAGCAGCGCCTAAGGGGCGGGCTTCACCGACGAGAGCGAAAGCTCGAGCTTGTCGGCCCGCCGGTCGAAGGCGGCCTTCGAGGTGGTGAGGGCGAAGAGCAGGTACGCGTCTTTTGAGGGCAGGTAGTAGAGCAGGGTGCGGTCGTCGCCGCCCTCGAGGTCCCATCGCACCACCGGGCCGAAGGGAATGGTGCCTTCTTTCGCCGAGCGCACGTTGGCGGGCACCCGCATCTTCGAAGCCTCGAGCAGCTGGCCTTTGAGCGCGTCGAGATCTCCCGAGGTGGGCAGGGCAGGCGAGGGCACCCGGCGCACCTCGACGCCCCCCGAGAACGAGGCGACCGTCACCGCGCCCTCCTGGCTCTCGCTCATCAGCTTCACCCCTTGGGGCGGCTTCCACCGCACCCCGAGCGGGCCCTTCTCATACTCGTTCGAAGTACAGGCAGCGGCGAGCGTAGCGAGCAGCAAGATGCGTTTCATTCTGGCCTCCCCAGGCGCCCTGACTATCCTGCCCGCGTGCTCAAGTGGAAGCTGATGATCTCGACGCTGCCGTTCGTCGCCGTGGTGGTGGGCGTCAAGCTGCTGCTCGTGTTCGTGCTGCACTGGGACGGGGTGATCGAGTTCTCGGACATCGGCATCGTGCTCACCGGCGGCGTGTTCCTGGTCGGCTTCATGCTCGGCGGCACGATGGCCGACTACAAAGAGAGCGAGAAGCTGCCCGGTGAGCTGGCCTGCCAGCTCGAGGCGATCGAAGACCAGTGCGCGCAGGGGGCGGCCACCAAGAACCTGCCGGTGCAGCCGTGGCGGGTCGCGGTGCTGAGCCTCACCGACGCGATTCGCGACTGGATGTACCGGAAGAAATCTCAAGCCGAGATGTACGCGGCGCTCAACACCTTTCAAGGCCTGATGGTCGAGCTCGAGAAGAGCGGCGCCGGCGGCTACGCGTCGAAGGCGGTGGGCGAGCTGCACACGCTGCGGAAGATCGTCACCCGCGTCGGGGTGATCTCGCGCACCGGCTTTCTGCCGCCGGCCTACGCGCTGCTCGACACCCTGGTGGTGCTGATCATGGGGCTGGTGCTGTGCACGAAGTACAAGACGCCCCTGGCGATGTACATCCTGGTTCCGTTCATCGCGCTCATCTACATCTACATGGTGCGGCTGATTCGCGACATCGACGACCCCTTCGACTACGCGAGCGACGGCAAGGCGCGCGGCGGAGCCGAGGTCGAGATGTTCCCGGTCGAAGAGTTTCGCGAGCGGCTCTCGCAGCGCGCGCGCGGCTGAGTCGCCCGCGGCTCAGTGCCGTCTCGATGCGTGTGCGGAAAACGCTGACCTGCGTTACAGCACGCCACGCAGTCGAAAAATTGCGCCCTCGTCTCACTGCCACAGACTTGTAGCGTCATGTCCTTCGAGCTCGCCTGGCCTCAGCGCAGTCACCGTGTCCGCTTCAAGAAAGCGGTTCGAGTCGTGCCGTTGATCGACGGCCCGCCGCGCGCGTTTCGCGTGCTCTCGGGGAACCTGTCGAAGCAGGGCATGTTCCTCTCCACGCCCGAGCCGTTCGCCGAGGGCACCAAGGTCGCGCTGTCGATCGAAGCCGGCGGCCGCGTGCTGCCCTTCGCCCAGGGCGAGGTGATGTGGCGGCAGATGAAAGACGGCCTGGGCCAGCCCGGCAAGGTGTGCGGGGGCGCGGGCTTCGGGGTGCGCTTCACCGGCTTCCTGCACCCGCGCGCGCACGACCTGGTCGAGTTCCTGGTGCGGAACCTCGACACCGGCCGCCCACTGGCGCTCCCGCGCCCGCCCCGGTGGAAGAAGGTGGCGCTGTGGTCGGTGGGCGTCGCGGCGACGGTAGCGCTCTGCGCGCTGGGCATGATGCTCGGCCGCCAGGTGACGTTCGAGCGCGCCGGCCAGGCCGAAGCCGAAGCCGACGCCGAAGTCGCAGCCGCGCCGGCGCAGGCCGAGGTCGCCGTCGCGCCCGAGCCCGCCGCTCCGCAGGTCAACGCCCCGCTGGTGATCGACGCCGAGCCCCCGCCGGCGCAAGCGGCGGTGCCGCCGCCGCCCGCCAAGGCCGAGGTGAAGCCCCAGCCGGTGCTCGTCGCCGCGTCGCCCCAGGCGGCGAAGAAAGACGACTCGAACGCGCTGGGGTCGACGGGCCTGTTGCCGCTGCCGAAGTGCGCAGCCTCGAGCCTGCGCTGGGCAGTGAAGGGGGCGCGCACCGAGCTCGAGGTGGCGCCGGTGTCCGGAGGCCGCTTCGCCGCCGCGTTCCGCATGAAGAGCCCCGAGCGCCTGGTGATCGACTTGAACGGCCCGATGCCCAAGCGGAGCTTCGTGGTGAAGGCCTCCGAGATCCCCAACGTGACGGGCCTGCGCATCGGCAAGCGCAAGGGCGGCACGCGGCTGGTGCTCGACCTGGCGAAGCCCGCCAACCTGAAGGTCGACGGCAGCCGGCTCGAGCTCACCTACTGAAGCGACCTGCCCGCGCCCGAACCCGACCGCCTCTCCCACCCCGAACGGACCGTGCTACGAGGCGCGCCGGTGTCGCGCGCCCTGCTGCTGCTGCTCGTCTTCCTCTCCTGCAAGCGCAGCGAAGACCTGCGCGGCGTGGAAGAGAAGACCCCCGACGGCGGCACCTTCCTCATCGTCGACGACGACGGCCAGGGCTCGTGCCAGCTCTTCCTCGACGGCCGGCGCGTCAAAGCCCACCAGCCCCGAGAGGTGAGCCCCGGCCCGCACCAGCTCGACTGCGGCGACCCCAAGAGCACGGTGACCGTCACCGTGCACGAAGGCCACACCTTCCACTTCACCTATTGGGGCCGCTGAAAAAAGGTGAGCACCACCACCCTCATCGTTCTCGCCGGGGTGGCCTTCGCCGCCGGAGTGGTCGACGCCATCGCGGGGGGCGGCGGCCTGCTGACGCTTCCGGCGCTGCTCTCGGCGGGCCTCCCACCTCAGAGCGCCATCGCCACCAACAAGGGCCAATCGGTCTTCGGCAGCTTCGCGGCGCTGCTGCGCTTCGCTCGCGGCGGCCTGATCGCGAAAGACCGGGCGCGCATCGCCTTTCCCAGCGGCTTCGTCGGCAGCATCTGCGGTGGCCTGGTGGTGCTCTCGCTCGACCCGAAGGTGCTCAAGCCGATCGTCCTGGTGCTCCTGGTCGGCGCCGGCGCGTTCGTCGCGTTTCGCCCGCAGCCCAAGCAGCACACCCCGGTGAGCAAGCCGCGCCTCATCACGGCGCTGATCGCCTCGGGCATCGGCTTCTACGACGGCTTCTTCGGCCCCGGCACCGGCACCTTCTTGATCGTCGCCTTCGTCGCGGTGCTGGGAGACGAGCTCACCAAGGCCACCGCCGAGGCCAAGGTGGTCAACTTCGCCTCGAACCTCGCCTCGGTGGCGCTGTTCGGGTGGCGGGGCCTGATCCTCTGGAAGATCGCGCTCCCCATGGCCGCGGCCCAGTTCTGCGGCGCGCTGCTGGGCGCCCAGCTGGCGCTCAAGGGCGGAGGCCCGCTGATTCGCCGGGTGGTGCTGGCGGTGGTCTTGGCATTGGTGGCGCGCCTCGGCTACGACCTGCTGGTTGCCTGAGATCGTCTTCGAGACACCGACGCTCAACCGGTACCAGCGGCTCCGCCGCACCGTGGGCGCTGCGATCACCGACGGCCTGTTCGCCGCGCTGACCCAATCGACGCGCTACCTGCCGATCGCCCACCCCAGGCTGCACGGGGTCGAGGTGCTTCGCGACGTGCCGTACCGCGAGCACGATCACCGCGCCCACCGCGCCGACCTGTGGCTCCCCAAGGCCAAGAGCCAGGCCCTCAGGCCGGTGGTGCTGTACATCCACGGCGGGCGCTTCGCGAAGCTCTCCAAAGAGACCCACTGGGTCTTCAACCTGCTCTTCGCGCGGCGCGGCTACCTGGTGATGTCGATCAATTACCGGCTCGCGCCGCGGCACCGCTACCCGGCGGCGATCGAAGACGTCTGCGAGGCCTGGCGCTGGCTGCACCAGAACGCCGCGCGCTACGGCGGAGACCCCGAGCAGATGATCGTCGCCGGCGAGTCAGCGGGCGGAAACCTGGCCACCGCGCTCACCGTCGCCACCTGCTACCGCCGCCCCGAGCCCTTCGCGCGCCGGGTGTTCGACGAGACCCCGGTGCCCAGGGCGGTGATGCCCGCCTGCGGCATCTTGCAGGTCAGCAACCCCGAGCGCTTCAAGGTGAAGCTCGGCTACCTGCAAGACCGGCTGCACGAGGTCGCGGAAGACTACCTGAGCGGAGTGCGGTTCGACGCCGAGCGCGGCCTCGATCTCGCCGACCCGCTGGTCGCCCTCGAGCGCGGCGAGCAGCCCGACCGGCCGCTGCCGCCGTTCTTCGCCCCGTGCGGCACCTGGGACGTGCTGATCGACGATCACCGCCGGCTGGCCGCCGCGCTCGGCAGGCTCGGCGTGCGCTGCGACGCCCGCTACTACCCGCGCGGCTTTCATGCCTTTCACGGGTTCATCTTCACGCCCACCGCGCGGCGCTGCTGGCGCGACGCGTTCGCGTTTCTCACTGAGACTGTGCCACCTCGCCGGTGACCGTCTTCTCTTTCAGCTTGAGCTGGTACCGGTTGCATGCCGACTCGACGATGCGCCCGATGAGCTGGGTGTACGAGAGGCCGCGCTCGCGGGCCGCCATCGCCAGCTCGCTCTGGTTCTCGAGGTAGGGGTTGGGGTTCACCTCGAGCACGAACGGCTCGTTGGTCTTGCTGGAGATGCGCAGATCGACCCGGGCGTAGTCGCTGATCTTCAGCGCGCGGTAGGCGAGCAGGGCAGCGCGCTCGATGCGGGCCTGCAGGTCGATGCTCAGATCGGTGGCCATCTTCAGCCGGGGCGAGCCCTCGGTCTCGGGGCCGAACTTCACCCCGCGGTCGGAGACCTTCGGCTCATCGGCTGCCCATTTCCCGAAGTCGAGCTCGACGATGGGCAGAATCTCGGCGCGGGTGGGGGTGCCCAGCACGCCCACGTACACCTCGCGGCCGTCGATGAACTCCTCGGCCAGCGCCTCGTCGTGCAGCTCCCGGCGAATGTCGCGCACCCGAGAGGTCAGCGCGTCCCAGTCGTTCACCACGCTGTGCTTGCCGATGCCGATCGAGGCGTCCGACCGGGCGGGCTTCACGATCAGCGGGAAGCTCATGCGCCCGTTGGTCTCGAAGGTCTCTCCGTCGAAGGTGGCGAACGCCGGGGTCGGCACCTCGTGGTACTCGAGCAGCTGCTTGGTGAGGATCTTGTCTTGCGCCAGAAGCAGCCCGGCGGTGCCCGAGCCGGTGAAGCGCAGGCGGGCCATCTCCATCACCGCGGCGACGTTCACCTCGAGCCGGTAGTCGTCGGCGAAGGTCTCGCAGACGTTGAACACCAGGTCGGCCTTGGTCTTCTCCAACGCGTTGAGCAGGTCGAACACCCGGTCGTGCACTCCCACCGGCGTGGGCTGGTGCCCCAGCTCTTCGAGCGACTTGATGATGTGCTCGACCACCGGGTCGACCGGCTCGCCGCCCGGCTGGTAGTGCAGCACGGCGATCTTCAATGAGACGTTCTGAGCCGCCACGTGCGCGTGATCTAACACGCGCCGCGCGTTCATCACCGCAATCAGATTGGCGGAGCTCGGCTCAACCGCTCAGTCGAGCTCGAAGAACCGGTTCGTGTAGAGATAGTTCATCGCCAGCGTGGTGAGCAGCGAGGTCACCTTGGTGACGTACTCGTGCGCCTTCTCGCGGTGAACGGTGAGGTTGAGGGCCGAGGTGCGCTCTTGCAGGTGCTCGAGCACCGAGCGCACCACCGCGCGCGAGACGCCCGAGTACTGGGTGACCGCGGCGATCAGGGTCTGCTTCTCGGCGCGGAGCAGGGTGTCGGCGCGGGTCGGCGAGGCGTCGGGCTGCTCGAACAGCTGCGCGAGATCGAGATCGAGGTGCTCGCCCAGCTGCAGGTCGACCTTCTCGGCGAGGTTGCGCTCGCGGTAGTGGTCGAGCACGGTCTCTTCCATCTCGTCGACGTCGAGATCGTGCTCGAGCGCGGTGCTGGGCGGCGGAGTGTTGCCACGCGCCTCGACCACCGACTGCACGTACTGCAGCTTCTTGAGCGCGCCCCAACCCTTGTAGCGCTTCTCCCAGTCCGAGCCGGGGGTGAGCCACACCGCGAAGGTCTCGGCGAAGTCTTCGTCGGGGTGCTTCTGGGCGTACCAGCCCGAGATGTGCACCACGTACTTCTTGGAGAACGGCTGGGGCTTGTAGTCCTCGTGGTACGGCTTGGTGTAGTCGCCGAAAAGTTTGCGCCACTCTTCGGTCTCGAAGAGCTTGAACGCATAATTCACGCAGTGCCCGGCTTCGTGGCGCAGGTACATCATGATGTCGCGCTCGGTCTCGGCGCCGGCTCCCAGCGCCTCTTCGATGGAGTGCAGGTGCGGGTCGGCCAGGTAGAAGGGTATGCCGATGACCGGCACGCCCGACGGGCAGCCCCACTGGTCCGACAGGTAGCACTCGGGCTTGAGCGAGATGCCCTTGGCCTCGAGCTCTGCGTAGAGCTGGCTGATCAGCCGCTCGAGCACCGTGCCCGAGAGGTGCAACCGGAGATCTTTGATGCGCGCCTGCAGCAGCTCTGCAGAGCCGGCGGGCAGACCGTCACCGAAGTGCGGCTCGGGAGACTTCTCTCGAAATGCGGGAGTGGCTGCGACGGCGGCGCTCATCGAGGGGGAACATACCCGGAGCGACCGACGTGTGAAGTGTGTCTACAACCGAGCGGAATAACTCAATAAATCGTGTGCGGCAAAATGCGACACTGCAACGTAACCCCCTGAAACCTCGTCGCTACTCGAAAGCGTCGATGTCGCCGCCCCCGCCCCGGGTTTTCTTGCCGCCCTTGCCGGTCTGCTTGCGCGAAGCGGGCTCGAGCTCGACTTCGAACGTCTGGTCGCCTTGCAGCTTGTACGCGCCCTTGAGGTCTTTGTAGCCGCTCAATTGAAAGGTGATGTTCTTCACGCTGTTGCGCGCCCACCTCTGCTCGAGGGGCGTCTTGCCGATCATCACGCCGTTCTCCATCACCGCGGCTCCGGCTGGCGTGCTCTTGAACGTGACGGTGACCTCGTCGCCGGCCGCCGGCTTCTCGGTGGGCGCAGCGACCACGGCTTTGTCGGGCTGCGGCGGCACCGCGGTGTCGCTCACGTGCGCCGGCAAAGGCAGCGGGTCTTTCGGTTTGACGAAGAACGCCACGCCCGCGCCGGCGACCCCGGCGATGGGAAGAATCACCAGCGCCAGCTTCACCGCCAGGGGCACGCTCGAGCGCGTCGACGAGCCCTCTTTGAGCGAGGGAATCTCGCCCTGGGTGACCCGCTCGCGCTCGCGCGCCTGCAGAATCTTGTCGGCCTCTGACTTGGGCAACGGCCGGCTGCTGCGCGAGCGGTTGCCCACGCCCGACTTGCCGACCCCCGACTTCGAGCCCCGCTTGCCGGCCGAGCTGGCGCTCGACTCTTTGCGCTCGGCCTCTTGCCCCGGCAGCGGCTCGGGCAGCGCGTCGAGCACGGCGTCCGAGACGCCCTGCAGCGAGGCCTCGAGATCGGCGATGAACTCTTCGGCGTTCTGGTAGCGGTCGGCGGCCTCGGGGGCCAGCGCCTTGCGCAAGAACTCTTCGATCGCCTGCGGCACCGGGGCGCCCCGGCGCTTGCTCGCCACCGTCGGCAGCGGCTGGGTGAGCGCCGCGGTGAGCGCCTTGCGCACCGAGTTCGCGTTGTAGGGCGACTGGCCGGTGAGGCAGTAGTGGAACACCGCCCCCAGCGCGTAGAGGTCGGTGCGTGCGTCGACCGGCTCGCCGCTGGCCTGCTCGGGCGCCATGTACTGCGGGGTGCCCAGCACCTGGCCGGTCGAGGTGAGCTGCTCTTCGTCTTCGCTCTCGTTGGCCTTCACCAGGCCGAAGTCGAGCACCTTGAGGTACTCCGCGCCGTCGATGCTGCTGACCAGCACGTTGTGCGGCTTCATGTCGCGGTGCACCACGCCGTGGTTGTGGGCGTTCTGCAGCCCCAGCGCGATCTGCTCGACCGACGCGGCCGCGCGGCGCAGCGACATCGGGCCCTGCCGCTTCACCATCTGGCGCAGCGACTCGCCCTCGAGCAGCTCCATGGCGATGTAGCAGATGCCGTCAGCCGACTTGCCGAAGTCGAAGATGGTGACGATGTTGGGGTGCTTGAGCCGGCTGGCGACCTCGGCCTCGCGCTTGAACCGCTCGAAGAACTGCGGCGCCATCGCCAGCGACGGGTTCAGCGTCTTGACCGCCACCTCGCGCCCCACCGTGGTCTGGGTGGCGCGAAACACCATGCCCATGCCGCCGTAGCCCAAGAGCGAGTCGAGGCGATAACGCCCGTCGAGCGTCTTGCCGAGCAGCTCACTCGCGTCGATCTGCGGTGGGCCTTGGGGTGCGTCGTCAGCCATCGAGGAGCCTTGGTTCTACGGTATAGGACAGTTACGTGAGTCTGGTCATCGTGAAGGGTTTGTCGCTGTCTTATGGCGCCCGGGCCCTGTTCGACAATGCGTCGTTCACCATCGGTTCCCAAGACCGCATCGGTCTGGTGGGCGCCAACGGCACGGGCAAATCGACGCTGCTCAAGGTCCTGACCGGGCTCATCAAGCCCGACGCCGGCGAGCTGGTGTTCCGCCGCAAGGCGCGGCTGGGCTACCTGCCGCAAGATCTCGCCGGGGCAGGCGAGGGCACCGTGCTCGACAACGTGATGCGCGCGGTGCCCGGCCGCGACGGCCTGGAAGACAAGCTGCACCTCACCGAGGCGGCGCTGGCCGAGGCGCGCGAAGAGGCCGAGCAGCTCGAGCTCGCGCAGTCGCTCGCCGACCTGCACGAAGAGCTCGACCACTTCGACGCGCACTACGGCACCCACCGCGCCGAGGCGATCTTGCTGGGGCTGGGGTTTCAACCTCACACCGTGAATTCTCAGCTGTCGACGTTCAGCGGCGGCTGGCGCATGCGCGCGGCGCTGGCGGGGCTGCTCTTGCAAGACCCCGATCTGCTGCTGCTCGACGAGCCCACCAACCACCTCGACCTGCCGACGCTCACCTGGCTCGACGGCTTTCTGCGCCGCAACAACAAGGCGCGGGTGCTGATCTGCCACGACCGCGCGTTTCTCGACCGGCAGGTGAACCGCATCGTCTCGCTCGAGATCGAAGGCATCAAGAGCTGGCCCGGCAACTACGAGGCGTACCAGAAGGCGCGCGCGGTCGAGGCCGAGCAGCTGATGAACGCCTCGGTGAAGCAAGAGCTGCAGAAAGAGCACCTCAAGCGCTTCATCGAGCGCTTTCGCTACAAGGCCTCGAAGGCGCGTCAGGTGCAGAGCCGCATCAAGGTGCTCGAGAAGATGAGCTCGGTGCAGACCCTCGAGGAGCGCGACGTGGTGTCGTTTCGCTTCCCCGAGGTGCCCTCGTCGGGCCGCGAGGTGGCCACCTTCAAGGGCATCGACAAGTCGTTCGGCTCGAACGTGGTGTACCGCGGGCTCGACGCGACGCTGCTGCGCGAGCAGCGGGTGGCGGTGGTGGGCCTCAACGGCGCGGGAAAAACGACCCTGCTCAAGCTGCTGTCGGGAGAGCTCAAGCCCGACGCCGGCACGGTGAGCCTGGGCCACGGAGTCGTGCCCGGCTACTACGCGCAGCACCACGCCGACACGCTCGACGCGAGCTCGACCATTCTCGACGAGATCTGGTCGCTGGCTCCCGACAAGGCGCAGAGCTGGGTGCGCTCGGTGCTGGGCTCGTTTCTGTTCTCGGGCGACGACGTCGAGAAGAAAATCGGCGTGCTGTCGGGCGGCGAGAAGGCGCGGGTGGCGCTGGCGCGGCTGTTGGTGAAGCCGGCCAACCTCTTGGTGATGGACGAGCCGACCAACCACCTCGACCTCGACTCGTCCGAGGCGCTCATCGACGCGCTCGAGGGCTACGGCGGCACGCTGATCTTCGTCACCCACAACCGATCGTTTCTCGACCGGCTGGCCACTCACGTGTGGGACGTGCGCGATCGCACGGTGGTGCCCTTTCCGGGCAACCTCGCCGAGTACCTCGAGCACCTCGAGCTCGAGACCGCCGAGAAGTCGGGGCTGTCGGGGCCGGCGGGGTCGGCCCGCGCCGTCGAGAAGAAGAAAGACAAGAAGCGCGAAGAGGCCGAGGCGCGTCAGGCCAAGAGCGCCAGGACCAGCCCCTTGAAGAAAGAGATCGCCACCCTCGAGCTGCGCATCTCGACGCTGGAGAAAGAGCAGGCCGCGCGCGAGGCCCAGCTGGTCGACCCCGAGTTCGCCAAAGACTTCGCCCGCGCCCGCCCGGTGATGGACGCCCACAAAGACGCGGCCGAAGAGCTCGACGCGGCGCTCGCCCGCTGGGAGGCCGCGCAGAAAGAGCTCGAAGCGCTGGCCTGATTTGGCCAGTGTCACCGTCTACAAGCACCAGGCCGGCCGTCTCGTTGCAAATGCCACCATGCGCAAGCCACACTCGTCACCGATGCGAACCTTCGTTCTGGCAGCCCTGGCCGTGGCCGCCGCTGCGTGCGGGCCCGGCAAGCCCGGGCCCCAGTCGAACGTCACCTACTTCTGGAAGATCGAGACCTCGACCGTCGCCTTCAACGACAACTGCACCGACGACCCCAAGTTCCGCATGGACAATGCGCCCCTGTCGGCCAGCGTCGACGAAGACGCCAACCACAACGGGCTGCTCGACACCGGCGAAGACACCAACATGAACGGGAAGCTCGATCAGATCTCGTACTTCCTCGTCTACAAGGCGTCGGCCGATGCCAAGAAGGCGACCTTGATGTCGTGCACCCAGCTCGACGAGTCGACCTGCATGCCCGACGAGCACAACGTGGTGTTCGACGTGGCGACCACCGAGCTGTCGTACAACAGCGAGTCGAAGACCCCCACCGGCGTGGGCGGCTGCAACATTCTCGACACCACCTCGTGGCTGCTGACCGACAAGGGCAACGCGCTCGACGTCGAGATCTCCGACACCTTCTCGCTGGTCGATGACCCGCCCACCTGCGACACGCTCGAAGCCAACGCGAAGGCGCGCTCGGGCAACGGCCGCGGCTTTCAGGGCTGCACGGTCAGCTTTCAGCTCACCACCAGCGCCTGGCGCTGAGCCCGTCGAGCCGAAGCTCGGCCCGCTAGATAGGCGAACCGCTCATCCTGCCTACTGCGGCAGCCGCGGCCTACCTGCTGCGGGCGGCCCCGTCTCTGCGCTGCTCGACGGGCCACCAGCACGCCTTGCGCTGCTCGTTCCTCGGGCGCCCGCCTCGGTGCCGGCCGACGGCTGCCTCGCTACGGCACGATTAGCGGTTCGCCTATCTAGGCCGAGAGCAGCACGATCTTCACGATCTCGGGGGGCGCGCCGAGCCGGGTGGTCGGCCCCACGAAGCCGCAACCGCGGCTCACGTAGAGGTGCGAGCCCCGGGTCTGCGACAGCCCGTGCGCCCGCTCGCCCCACATCAGCGAGGCGACGCCGGTCGCGGGAAAAGTCTGGCCCCCGTGGGTGTGACCCGAGAGCTGCAGGTCGAGCCCCCGCTCGGCCACGGTGTCGAAGCCGGCCGGCTGATGGGCGAGCAGCACCGAGGCTCGAGCGGGGTCTCGGCCGGCCATCGCCTTGTCCAGGTCGTAGTCGTGCACCAGCCCGCGCCCGCCGAAGTCGTCGACGCCCAGCAGATCGAACGAGGCACCCGCGTCGCCGATCTCGACCCGGCGGTTGCGGAGCACGTTCACGCCCCAGCCCTGCAGCACCTGCACCCACGCGTCGGCGCCCGAGTAGTAGTCGTGGTTGCCGGTGACGAAGTACGTGCCGTACTTCGCCTTGAGCCGGGTGAGCGCCTCGACCGAGTGCCCGATGTGCTGGGGCACGTTGTCGACCAGGTCTCCGGTGATCGCCACCAGGTCTCCCTTCGCCGAGTTGGCGCGGTCGACCAGGTCATCGAGAAACCTGCGCTGCAGCACCGGGCCGATGTGAACGTCCGACAGCTGAACGATGCTGAAGCCGTCGAGCGCCTTGGGCAGGCGCGCCAGCTTGAGCGGCACCTCGGTGATCTGCGCCGGCGCGAAGGCGCGAAAGGCTCCGAAAGACGCCAGGCTCGAGCCTGCAACCACACCCGAGACCGCCACCGCCTTGGCGAGAAAGTCGCGGCGCTCTTCCGAGACGTTCTTCGGCGTGCGCGCGGTGAACAGCCACCGGCCCAGGTCGGCGATCAGCAGCGCCAGCACCACGTAGATGACCAGCCCGAACCAGACCGGGAGCACTGCGCTGAACACGCCCGGCTCGGCCAGGCGCATGCGCGCGAAGCCCACCATCGAGACCACGCCCAGCGCGCCGAAGCCGCTCACCGCGGTGAGCCGCACGGCGCGGCGGCGGGTCAGATCGGACACCAACCGCCGGTACAGGTAGGCGTGCATCGCCACCGCCACCAGCAGAAAGACCGCACCGAACATGAGCCGCAGAGAGAGAGACATCGGTACTCGCCAGTGTGGCGGGCGCTCGAACCCGGCGCCGTTAAGTTTTGTTCCTGAAATCGTCTTCGCGGGTGGGGTCGCCGACCAGGTCGCCCTGGCGCTCGCCTTGCGCCACGTGGCGCTCGAGCACCCGCTCGACCTTCTCGGGCGTCATGTGCCAGTAGTACGTCTCGCCCGCGGTGCGCATCAGCTGAAAGTCTTCGCGTGAGAACGGGTCGCGCTTGCCGCCCGAGTCTTCGCGCAGCACCACGTTGGGGCCCAGGTGACACAGCCCGTAGCACCCCCCCGCGGTAGACCTCGCAGCTGGGGGGAGCCTGGGTTCGGGCCTTCGAGAACACGGCGTCGGCGCCGCCCTTGGTGCAGTCGGGGCCCTTGCACACGGCCATGCGGTAGCGCTTCAACTCGGGCCGGGAGCCTAGCAGGCGGCGGCGCTGAGGGTCTTCGCGGAGCCTCGCGGTCTGGCGGGCGCCTCACGCTGAGGTCTGGTGGTCGTCGTCTGTGACCGCACCGTGTTGCCCTCCCGGCCGCTGCAGGCCGCGCCTTCTCGCTTCGAGCAGCCCCTTTCTGCTCGCGCTCAGGCAGGATGCGAATGAGGGCTCGCGTGGCCCGCTGCGCGCCGGTAGAGCCGCCGCACGTCGGTGCCGCACGTCGGTGCCGCACGTCGGTGCCGCACGTCGGTGCCGCACGTCGGTGCCGCACGTCAGTGCCGCACGTCAGTGCCGCACGTCAGTGCCGCACGTCGGTGCCGCGACGCTCGCTCCACCGGGGGGGCGCCATCGTCGATGGGCATTGCCCGCTGAACTGCGACCTCGAGCGTCCCAGGCGCTCGCCCAGCATGGTGTTCGGCCTCGAGCCCTTCGAGCTGGGAGTGTTCGTGCCCATTGGGTGAACCTTTCTACTCCCACGTCGCGGTGGTCCCCCGGCTACTCCCTGGCCCCACCATTGGAGTCTCGTGGCGAGCCGCGCGCCTGACGTCGCGCGCGTCCTGCGCCGGGCCGACCGGGAGGCCAGTCGGGAACCCGAGTCGTCGGAGCTCACCCGACGCGTGCTGGATCTGGCCACGCGGTGCGCTGTGCCCGTCGACCCGGAAGGGCTCGGCTCCACCTGGGGCCACAGGGGGCGCTGGGCTGCGTCGCGCGCGGCGAGCACCCCGGGTGACGTCGCGCGCGCGATCTCCCCTGTGTAGGGAGTCATCGGGCAGCCGCTTCGCTGACCGCGTTCGCGTCGTGCAGCAAGGCCCAACCGGGCCTGCCGTGCCCTCGCTGGCCGTCTGAGGTGGCGCACGCAGAAAGGGGCTGCCCGGGTGCTGCGGCGCCGCCCGACCGCAAAGTCGAAGCGCGGTTCGCGATGAGCCGGCCACCGTCGTGCCGAACCCCGACGCGGTTGCCCGCCCGGTTCAGCTCGGTTCACTCGCCGGTATGGCGGCGGTGGCGACCTCGCGCTGGCCCAGGGGGGCGATGCGCTGCAGCAGCACCAGCCCCGGCACCGCGGCCAGCACCGCGAAGAAGAACAGAAACGTGTAGCTCGTCTTCTCGGCGATGTACCCGGCCGGCGGCCCGGTGGCCCAGCGGCCCAGCGCGAACAGGCTCGAGAGCAGGGCGTACTGGGTGGCTCCGTACTTCTTCTCGCACAGCCGCAGGCACAGGGTGAGCATCGCGGGAGTTCCCAGGCCGATGGCCAGGTTCTCACCGGCGATCGCCAGGTACACCGCCCAGCGCGCGCCGTCGGCCAGCGCGGCGACTCCGTAGAAGGCGCTCGAGAGCCCCTGCACCACACCGAAGATCCACAGCGCGCGGCCCAGACCGATCTTCGGCACCGCCGCGCCGCCGATCGCCACCCCGGCCAGCACCGAGACCGTGCCGAGCGTCTTGTTCAGCAGACCGATCTCGACGCGGGTGATGCCCTTGTCGACCATGAACGGTATCCACATGCTCGACGAGAGGTTGTCGCCGAATTTGTAGAAGATGAGGAACAACGCCACCACGATGGCGCCGGGCCGGCTGAAGTAGCTGGTGAGCGGCTCGACCACCGCGCTCATCAGCGAGCGCGGAGCGACTGCCGGCTTCTCGGCCGGCGGGCAGAAGATCGTCAGCACCACCAGCGGCAGAAACAGCACCGCGATCGCGGCGAACACCCACGGCCACGCGTCGTTCTTGCCGATGGGGTGCCCCGCCTTCGCCCACAGCGCCGGGTCGGCCGCTGCGATCGCCACCCCGCTGCAGAGCAGAAAGCCCACCCTCCAGAACACCGTGCGCATGCCGCTCGCCGGCCCCTGCTCTTCGGGGCGCAGGTACTCGACTGCGAACGCATCGACCGCGATGTCCTGGGTCGCCGCCGCCAGCGCGATGAAGAACGCCACGCCGCCCAGCATCCACAAGGTGCGGGTGTCGAGCACCAGACCGTTCCACACCAGCGCGGCGATGGCGATGAAGCTCAACGACAGCATCACCTGGCTCATCAGCACCCAGCTCCGCCGGCGATCGGGCCACCCGAACGCGAACCGATCGACCAGTGGCGCCCAGAGGAACTTCACGTTCCACGGCAGCGACACCAGCGACAGAATGCCGATGTCGGTGAGCGAGACGTCGCTGGTGCGCAGGTACGTCACGAACGCGCCGGTGATGAGAAACCCGTACGGCATGCCCGACGAGATCTGCAGCAGCGCGAGCGGAAGAATGCGCCGGCGGTCGCCGCTCACGCGGCCACCATGAGTCCATCGGTCGTAGGCTGCAATGGTCGGCTGGGCCGCCCCGACCGCGGCGATGCGCGGGGCTGAGACGAGACATCTCGTCTCAGGGCGTGGAGCTCTCCGGGGGCCTGAGACGGGACATCTCGTCTCAGGGGGTGGAGCTCTCTGCGGGCGTGAGACGGGACCTCCCGTCTCACTTCAGCTCGGGCACTCACCGCGCCTCGCGCCCCCGCGTCGTTCAAACCACCGACCTTATGAGCGCAGCCAGCCGTCACTGCCCCATTCGCGCGCAGGAGCGGACGCGCAGCCTCGTTCGACCCTGCGCTGCTCGCTTCGCTCAGAACGCCCCTCGCTACTTGATGAACTTCGTCACTGCGACGGGGTTCGACGTATCGACCTCGACCCGATGCCCACCCGGCAGCTTGAGCGGCACCAGGCCCTCGCCGATGCGGGTGTGGGCTTCTTTGTGCACGTGGTCGGGCTCTTCCGACGAGCCGCGCTTGTACCAGGGGTCGGAGGGGTGCGTGACCGGCGGCCCGCGCAGCAGCCGGGGAATGTCGTAGACGAAGCCCTGCCGGGTGTACTCGGCGGGGGTGTGCTTGTACGTGTCCATGCGAATCGCGTCTTTCGGGCACGCGTCGACGCACAGGCCGCACACCACGCACCGCAGCTCGTCGATCACGAACTGGGTGGGGTACTTCTCGATCACCCGCGACTCGGTCGCGTGATCGTCGTCGGAGTACTCGCCGGCCTCGATGTAGATGCACTGCGCCGGGCAGATGGTGGCGCACATGTAGCAAGCCACGCAGCGCGGCTTGCCGTCTTCGCGCGGCACCAGGCGGTGCAGCCCGCGGTAGCCCGGCGGGTAGATCGGCTTCTCGTCCGGGTACTGCACCGTGGTCACCAGCGAGAGGCCGGTGCGGTCGACCACCTGGGGGTTCGGGTCGCGCTCGCCGAACAGGTTGCGGAGAAACTTGCGCGTCGAGATCGCCAGGCCGTGCAGCAGCTCGGGGAGAAACAACCGCTCCCGAACGTCGGTCGGCTTGGACGCCTCGTCGTGATGATCGTGTGCGTGATCCATGTCAGTGGTGCCCCGCGGGCAGCGCATGATCGGCGCCGTGGCCGTGCTCGTCGACCGGGCCGTGATGCCCGATGTGCGCGTCGGCCCTCGACTTCGCCGGAGTGGGGGTCAAGGTCAGCGCCACCAGCACCAGAATCTCGATGCCGCCGGCGATGGCCAGCGCCTTGAGCGAAGGGTCCCAGAGAATCAGCGCGCCCGAGATGAAGACGTTCGCCAGGCCGATGGGGAGCAGAATCTTCCACCCCAGCGTCTGAATCTGGTCGTAGCGGAAGCGGGGGAAGGTCCACCGAATCGCCAGCTGCAGGTAACAGAGCAGCACCACCTTGAGCCAGAACACCGTGCCCAGAATCGAGCCGTACAGCCACTGCCAGTCGGGCCCGAACAGGCTCTTCAGCCACAGGTTGCCGAAGGGCAGGTACGGGCCGCCGAAGAAGATGGCGATCAGCACGCCCGAGAGCACCACCACCTCGACGAACTCGGCGATCATGAACAGGCCGAACTGCATGCCCGAGTACTCCACGAAGTAGCCGATGATCTCGCTCTCGCCTTCCGGCACGTCGAACGGCGCGCGCTTGGTCTCGGCGAACGCGGCGGCAAAGAACAGAATGAACCCGGCCGGCTGCAGCAAGAAGCCCCACTGCGGCACGCCCACGTCGATGGGCCCCAGATAGGTCGACCAGCCCGGCAGGTAGTGCGACTGCAGGTCAGACATGCCGGCGGGGCCACCCAGCTGCACCGTCGAGAACGCGATCATCATGCCCACCAGGCCCAGGCCCAGCGCGACCTCGTACGAGATCATCTGCGACGACGCGCGCACGCCGCCGAGCAGCGCGAACTTGTTGTTGCTGCTCCAGCCGGCGAGCGAGGTGCCGTACACCGCCAGCGAGGCGATGCCGAACAGGTAGAGCAGGCCGAAGTCGGGGTTCGCCGCCACCATCTCGATGTCGAACCCGAACACGTTCACCGTCGGCCCCGCGGGCACGATCGCGAACAGCGCGAACACCGGCGCGAACGCCAGCATGGGCGCCAGGTTGAAGAGCAGCTTGCTCGCGTCTTTGGGAATGAACGCTTCCTTGGTGAGCAGCTTCAGCACGTCGGTGATCACGTGCGGCACTCCCGAGAGCGCGCTGTTCTCGAGAAAGGGCAGGCGCGCGCGGTTGGGGCCGATGCGGTTCTGCATCATCGCGCTCCACTTGCGCTCGGCGAGGGTGAGCGCGGTGGCGATCACCATCACGAACACCAGCAGCAACAGCACCACGTTCACCAGGTGGTGGGCGCCCACGAACAGGTGCTTGTCGGCCAGGCCGCCCAGCAGGTACCCGGTCGCCACGCCGCCGAAGAGGAGCCCCGGAATGATGGTGAGGCTGCCGATGATGACGTTCCAGCGAAGTCGCATGGTCAGATCCCCTTCACGCGCGGCGCGCCGAACTCACGCCAACCGGGCGGGCGCCCGTCGGCAGAGGCCGCCGGCACGCTGATGCCCTGCTTGATGTTCACCGGAGCCTGCTTGTCCCACTCGAACGACGCCAGCTCGGGCACCGTCGGCGCCACCATGCGAAAGACCTCGCGCGAGCTCGACCACGCCAGGCTGCCGCCCATTTCCTTCGCCAGCTCGACCGCCCACTTCCAGTGCGGCTGCGCGTCACCCTTGGGCGGGTACGCGCGGCGGAAGCGCTGGGTGATGCCGCCTTCCTGGGTGAAGGTGCCTTCGTCTTCGACGTGCGTCGACGCGGGCAACAGCACCTGCGCCTGCGCGGTGAGCGCGTCTTCGTTGGTCGCCTGCAGCACCAGCAGCTCGAGCGTCGCGGCCTTGGCGGCGAAGCCCGCGTCGGGCATCTCGGCGCCGATCGCGTAGAGCGCCTTCACCTGGCCGCCCTCGACCGCGGCAGACAGCTTCTCGAACTTCTCGACGTTCAGCCCCAGCGCCTTGGCGATCGACTCGAGCCCGCGGCGGTTGGGGTTCTTGTCGGCCATCATCAAGAAGTGATCGGCCTCGCCGGCAGGGCGCCCGCTCACGTAGACGCTCTTCGCGCCCAGCACGTCGCGCGCGAAGGTCAGGCCCGCCATCAGGTCTTCGTTCGACGCAACCGGAGACGCGGCGACCGCGACGCTGCCCACCAGGGGCTTGAGCTTCGCCGCCGCGTACTTCACCGCTTCGGCGCGGCCCGCTTCGCGCGCGTCGGCGCCGCGGCCGATCACGCTCTGCAGCACGCGACCCTTGTTGAGCGACTTGTACGAGAGCCGGCCCTGATCGCACATCCAGCTCTTGTTGATCTGCTCGTTCTCGCGCGGGCGGTAGCGGTACGTGTCTTGCCCCATGAAGTCGGCGAAGGTCGAGCAGCCGCGCGAGCAGCCGGTGCAGACGCTCGGCGCCGCCGAGAGAAACCAGGCGCGCGCGCGGAAGCGGAAGTCGCGGTTGAGCAGCGCGCCGACCGGGCAGATGTCGACGGTGTTTCCCGAGTAGTTCGACTTCAGCTCGCCGAACTGCGGGTGCACGTCGATGCGCTCGTGGCTGCCGCGGCCGAACACGCCCAGCTGCGGTTCCTTGGCCACCTCGTCCATGAAGCGCACGCAGCGGGTGCAAAGCACGCAGCGCTCTTGATCGAGCACCACCGTGGGGCCGAGCACCTTGCGCTTGTTGCGCAGCACCTTCATGCCGGGCCCGTCTTCGATGCCCGAGATGCGCTCGAGGCGCGACGACTTGTGGTCGTAGCGCATGTAGTAGTCCTGCAGCTTGCACTCGCCGGCCTGGTCGCAGATCGAGCAGTCGACCGGGTGGTTCAAGAGCAGGAACTCCATCACCGCGCGCTGCTGTTCTTGCACCTTGGCCGAGGTGGCCTTGATCGCCATGCCCTCGGCGATCGCGGTCTGGCAGGCCGGCACCAGCTTCGGCGAGGTCGACGACTCGACCAGGCACATGCGGCAGTTCGCCGCGATCGAGAGGCGAGGGTGCCAGCAGTAGTAGGGGATCTCGACGCCCACCTGCTTGGCCGCCTCGATCATGTTGGTGCCGGGCTTGGCGACCACCTCTTTGCCGTCGACGGTGAAGGTCACCATGCCGGGGTTCTTCGGTGGCGGCTTGGCCCCGGGCGCCGGAGGAGGCGGCGGTACCGCGGCCCCGGGCTTCGAGGTGCTCTGCGGCGCGCCGGCGATGGGCGCAGGTGCGGTGGCGGGCACGCCCGACGCCGGAGCAGCGGCGCTCGGCGCAGGCGCAGTGGGCTTCTTGTCGTCGCTCATTGCTCGACCTCTCCGCCGATCATGTTGATGGTGTCGAAGGTGGGAACGAGGTCGGCGAGCATGCGGCCCTCGATCATCTTGTTCACGCCCGAGAGAATGTGGAACCCCGGCGCGCGCACGTGCACTTTGTAGGGCCGGCCGCTGCCGTCGCTGCGCAGGTACCACCCCAGCTCTCCGTTGGCGCCCTCGGTGCAGCTGTAGACCTCACCGGCCGGCACCTGCACGCCCTCCATCACCAGCTTGAAGTGCGCCATCACGCCTTCGATGGTGCTGTAGACCTCTTGCTTGGGGGGCAGCGCGATGCGCCAGTCGTCGACCATCACCGGGCCTTCGGGCATCTCTTTGAAGCACTGGCGAATCATCTTGATCGACTGCTTCATCTCTTCGACGCGGCACAGGTAGCGGTCGTAGTTGTCTCCGCTCGCGCCCACCGGCACCTCGAAGTCGAGCCGGTCGTAGACCCAGTACGGCTTGGCCTTGCGCACGTCGTACTTCACCCCGTTGGCGCGCAGGCAGGGGCCGGTGAAGCCGAAGTCGAGCGCGTCTTGGGTGGTGATGATGCCGGTGCCGCGGCAGCGGTCGACGAAGATGCGGTTGCGCGAGAGCAGCGCCTCGACCTCGCCCGCCAGCTCTTCGGTCTTCTTGAGCGACTTCTCGACCAGGGCCGGCCACGTCGGCGGCAGGTCGCGGTTCAAGCCCCCGATGCGGCCGTAGCTGGTGGTGAGGCGCGCCCCGGTGAGCTCGGTCACCCGATCCCACAACAGCTCGCGGGCCTCGACGCCGTACAGAAACGCGGCGAACGCGCCGAGCTCGAGGCCCAGCGCGCCGGTGGCGGTGAGGTGATCGCAGATGCGGTGCAGCTCGGCCCCGATCACGCGAATGTACTTGGCCCGCTCGGGTATCTCGAGGCCGATCAGCTCTTCGACCGCGTGCAGGAAGCCGAAGTTGTTGCCCAGCGCCGAGACGTAGTTGAGCCGGTCGGTGTACGGCAGACACTGCGTCCACGTGACGTTCTCGCAGCTCTTCTGGAAGCCGCGGTGCAGAAAGCCGATCTCGGTGTCGACCTTGACGATGGTCTCGCCGTCGAGCTCGACCCTCATGCGCACGGTGCCGTGCATCGCGGGGTGCGAGGGCCCCAGGTTCACCACCATGTTGCGGGTCTGCAGGTGCGCTTCGAGCTCTTCGTTCGAAGGAGACGGATCGTAGTCGTCGGCGCTCATGTTCAGGTCGCTCCGTTGGTGCCGGGGCCGCGGAAGATGTCTTTGATCGGCCGCTCGGGAATGAGCGGCTGACGATCGCGCATCGCGTAGTCTTTGCGCAGCGGGTGCCCCTTGAACTCTTCGTAGAGCACCATGCGCCGCAGGTCACCGTGCCCCTTGAAGCGAATGCCGTAGAAATCCCAGGTGAGGCGCTCGCCCCAGTTGGCTCCCTGGTACACGTGCCGAATGGTGGGGATCTCGGGGTCGTCTTCAGAGCAGCGCACCTTCAGGCGCACGTGCTCGTTTCGCGACACCGAGTAGAGAAAGTAGACCACCTCGAAGCGAGGGTCGTTCTCGGGCAGGAGCAGCCGGTCGACCGCGTCGATCGAGATGAACAACTTGAAGTCGAGCTCTTCCTTCAACACCTTCGCGGCGTCGGCGATCTTCTCGCGACGCACCACGCCCCAATGACCGCCGGCGCGGTCGACGTACCGCTCCTCCAACGCATCAGGAAGCTTCGCTTGCAGCTGGTCCAGCGCCCACTGGCTCATTTCGCGCGGTTATAGGGATCGAGGCTGGGGTCAGCAACACGTTTGTGCGGCCCCTTTCGGCCTGCTCTCGCAGCCCCTTCTGCAGCTCCAGCACCAGGGTGCGCTCCTTGGGCAAGACGGTGCGGTACTCGGCCGCCAGCACGGTGTTCTCGAGGCCCTCGAGCGCGTAGTGGGCGAGCGCCTGGTCGCCCTGGGCGCACAGAATCAACCCCACCGGAGGGTTCTCGGACTCGAGCTTCCAGTGGGCGCGGGCGTAGTTCAGGTACATGTGCATCTGCCCCGCGTCGGCGTGGCTGAACTTGCCGAGCTTCAGGTCGACGATCACCAGGCAGCGCAACCGCCGGTGAAAGAGCAGCAGGTCGACCCGGTACCACTCTTCGCCGATGCGCAGCCGCTTCTGCCGGCCGATGAAGGCGAACTCGGACCCCAGCTCGAGCAGCAGCGACTCGAGCCGCGCCACCAGCGCCGATTCGAGCTCGTTCTCGGAGTACTCGTCTTTGAGGTCGAGGAACTCGAGCAGGAAGGGGTCTTTGAACACCTCGCGCTCGGTGCGCTCTTCGCGCTCGCCCCGGGCGACCTTCTTCTTTCGCGCCAGCATGGTGCGCTCGTAGAACTGGCTCTGCACCTGGCGGTCGAGCTGCTTGAAGGTCCACCCTCCGGTGAGCGCCTCGCGCTCGTAGAAGCGGCGCGCGTCGATGGAGCCGAGCGGCATCAGCCGCACGTAGTGGCTCCAGGGGAGCGGAAAAGATTGTGCAGACGGCGTCTGCACAATTGCCCGCTGGTCGAGGAAGAAGGCGCGCATCAAGAACAGGTTGCGCCGCGAGAACCCGCGCCCGAAGCGCCGGGTGAGATCGGCGGCCAGCCGCTCGACCAGCTGCTCGCCGTAGTCGGCGCGCACCTCTCCTTGCTGCTCGTCTTCGACGATGCGGCGGCCGATGAGAAAGTAGGTGGTGGTCATCAGCGAGTTCACCGAGCGGGCCGAGGCAGACCGGGCGGCAGACAGCAGTGCACTGACGTCGGCGAGAGTCTTCTGGTAGCGGGCGAGCTTCATGCTGAACGAATGTACAGGAGCGATCCGACACCGCTTCCGGCCGCGCGGCGAAGCCTCGAAATTCGGGGCTTTTCAGTGAACGCCAGTGACCACGTCGTCGGCGCCCAGGTCGAGGGCGTACGCCGACGGCACCTTGGGCAGGCCCGGCATGGTGAGAATCTCGCCGGTCAGCGCCAGCAGAAAGCCCGCGCCCGCCGAGACCCGTATCTCTCTGACGGTGACGGTGAAGCCGGTGGGCGCGCCGGGCAGCGCCGGGTCGTCGGAGAGCGAGAGGTGCGTCTTGGCCATGCAGATGGGCAGGTTGCCGAAGCCCCAGGTGCGCGCGCGCTCGAGATCTTTCTTGGCCTCGGCGGTGAGCTCGACGCCTGCCGCGCCGTAGATGGTGGTGGCGATGGCGCGGATCTTCTCTTCGGCCGGAGCGTCGAGCGCGTAGGGGTGCCTGGGCGGGCTGCCCGGCTTCTTCACCTGCGCTGCCACCAGGTCGGCCAGGGCTTCAGCGCCTGCGCCGCCCTTGGCGAAGCCCTCGCAGCGCGCCGCCTGCACGTCGCGCGCGGCGCACAGCTTCTCGATCAGCGCGTGCTCTTCGGCGGTGTCGGTGGGGAAGACGTTGATCGCCACGATCGGGGTGAGGCCGTACGAGCGAATGCTCTGCAGGTGGCGCTCGGCGTTGGCGAAGCCGCGCTCGATCGCCTGCAGGCCGGGCTGGTCTCCGCCGTGCGCGCGCAGTGCCCGCGCGGTCACCACCAGCACCACCGCGCTCGGCCACAGCCCGTGCATGCGGCACTTGAGGTCGAGAAACTTCTCGCCCCCCAGATCGAACGCGAAGCCGGCCTCGGTGCAGACGATGTCGGCCAGGCCCAGCGCGCTCTTGGTGGCCACCACGCTGTTGCAGCCGTGGGCGATGTTGGCGAAGGGGCCGCCGTGCAGCAGCACCGGCGTGCCCTCGGTGGTCTGCGCCAGGTTGGGCAGAATCGCGTCGTAGAGCATCGCCGACATCGCCCCCACCGCCTTCACGTCGGCGGCGGTCACCGGCGTGCCACCCGGCGCGGTGCCGACGATCAGCCGCCCCAGCCGTACCTTCAGATCTTCGATGCCGTCGGCCATGCACAGGGTGGCCATCACCTGCGACGCAGCGGTGATGTCGAAGCCGTCTTCGCGCGGCACCCCGTGCGCGCTGCCGCCCAGGCCGATCACCACGTTGCGCAGGAAGCGGTCGTTCATGTCGAGGCAGCGCCGCCAGGTGATCTGCTTGAGCGGGGTGGTGCCGAAGTTCAGCGCATTGTCGGTGAGCGCCGCGAGCACCTCGTTCGCCGCGCCGATGGCGTGCAGGTCGCCGGTGCAGTGCATGTTGATGCGCGTCGACGGCTCCATGGTGGCCTTGCCGCCGCCGGTGCCGCCGCCCTTGGCGCCGAAGATGGGGCCCAGCGACGGCTCGCGCAGCGCCGCGACCGCGTGGTGCCCGCGCCGCACCAGGCCCTCGGTGAGGCCGATGGTGGTGGTGGTCTTGCCCTCGCCGTACTTGGTGGGCGTCATCGCGGTGACCAGCACCAGCTTGCCGCGGGGAGCCGCTGTGCGCAGGCGCTCGAAGGTGGGGAAGGCGAGCTTCGCGAGGTGGTGACCGAAGGGGAGAATGTCGCCGGGCTCGAGGGCGAGATCGTGGGCGACGTCGGCGATGGGGCGCATGGGCCGCGCAGCATAAACGGCTCGCGCGCGCTCGGGGTCGGTTGTTGTGGGCGTGGCCTTTGCCCCTATCTCAGGGTCTCCCCACCGCCATGCACTCACTCCGCACCCTCGCCGCGCTGCTGTCCGTGGGAACCCTCGCCGCCTGCAACTGCACTTCGGTCAGCCCGAGCGGTGACGGCGGCAACACCGGCGGCGGCACCGCGGGCAGCGGGGGAAGCGGAGGCACCGGCGGCGCCAGCGGAGGTACCGCCGGCGGCACGGTGGTGGTGCTCCCCGACGGCGGCACCTGCTCTGGCGCCGGCACGGTCTGCACCGCGAGCACGGTGTGCTGCGGCGGCACCTGCAGCAACGGCCGGTGCAGCGCGGCGACCTTCTGCAGCGGCACCGGCAGCAGCTGCGCCGACAGCACCGCGTGCTGCAGCAACCACTGCGTGGGCGGCACCTGCTCGGCCACGGTCTGCAAGGACGTGGGGCAGACCTGCAGCGTGGGCTCTGACTGCTGTACCCAGACCTGCACCGCGGGCGCGTGTGCGGCGCTCTCGGGCTCAGGCTGCAAGGTGCTCGGCCAGTCGTGCGGCAACGGCGGCGAGTGCTGCTCGAGCCTGTGCGGCAACGGCGTGTGCAGCAGGGCGTTCTACTGCCAGCCGCAAGGTGACCTGTGCCACGCCTCGAGCGAGTGCTGCAGCCAGATCTGCTCGGTGAACGACGGCGGGGTGGGGCGCTGCACCTCGTTGCCCGGCGGCTGCACCCAAGAGGGCGAGCCCTGCGCCGGAGGCAGCAACTGCTGCTCGCGCATCTGCTTCGACCCCGGCTCGGGCCAGAGCGTGTGCCTGCCCGCGGGCGGGTGCCGGCTCACCGGCACCGCGTGCTCGAGCGCGCAGATGTGCTGCGGCGGCGGCACCAACCCCAACGGCTCGGTGCAGTGCGACCAGGGCCGCTGCGACAACGGCCAGTCGTGCAACCCGGTGGGCAACATCTGCGGCGCGCCGGTGCTGGCCGACGGCGGCAAGATCAACGCCTCGCAGAACTGCTGCGACGGCATGAAAGACGTGTGCAAGCCCGACGTCTCGGGCATTCCGCGCTGCTTCGGCGGCGGGTCGACGATGTGCCCCACCGGGTACACCGGCCAGGCGCCGTGCTGCATTCCCCAGGGCAGCGGCTGCCAGTTCCGCGATCAATGCTGCGGCGGCGCGGCCTGCCTGCCCGGCTCTGACGGCGGCGCGCAGTGCGTGGTGCCCAGCTGCCTCACCCCGGGCGCCGCGTGCGGCGACGGCGGCAGCTGCTGCGCGCCGTTCACCTGCTCGCAGGGCGCCTGCCGGCTGGTCGAAGGCGGCGGCGGCGGTGACGGCGGCACCGGCAGCGCCGATGGCGGCGGCACGGTCAGCGACGCGGGGCTGTGCGTGGCGAACGGCGGCACCTGCACCACCTCGGCGATGTGCTGCTCTTCGGTGTGCAACGCGGGCACCTGCGGCCCCGCCCGCCTGTGCCAGCCGCTGGGCGGCATGTGCAGCGCCACCGCCGACTGCTGCGCGGGGGGCTCGTGCGTGACGCCGGCCGGGCAGGTCACCGGCACCTGCCAGGTCTCGGCGTGCCTCTCGGTGGGCCAGATGTGCACCGCCGGCGGCGGCGCCTGCTGCACCAACCTGAACTGCCTCGATTCGCTCACCGGAGCGCCCTGCGGCGCGATGGGCGCCTGCAGCTGCTCGCCGATCATTCAGTGAGGGCTCTTGATAGAAGCGGCGCGTGACCGAAGACCCGCTCAAGGCGATCGTCTACTCGCTGCACGACTCGTTGATGGTGCTCGCGCCCGGAGGCTGGGCGCAGGTCGAGCTCGAGGTGGTGCCGACGCGGGCAGGGCTGAAGCTGGCCGCGCTGTCGACCCGCGGTGAGGGGGCCAAGGCGCCCCGGCCTTCGCCCGAGCTCGGCATCTCGCGGGAGCACGAGGCGGCGCGGCTCGGTGAGGGCCTCGATGAGCTCGCCCACCGGCTCTCGCATGCGGGCAAGACCTGGCTCGGCGGCAAGGCGCGGGTGCGGAAGGGGCCCGACCATGCCGACTTCGAGCTGCTCGATGGAGAGAAGTCGGTGTGGTTGACGCGGGTCTCGCGGGCCGAGCTCGACGAGCTTCTCATCACCGACGCGCTGCTCGATGCCGTGCTCGGCACCCAGGCTGCGTTCGCTGGTCTGCAGGAGTCACTCAAGGTCGACGAGGGCGCGAAGCTCGTCGAGCTGGGCACGTACGAGCCCGACGAGTTCGTCTTTCGCTGGAACCACGAGCACGCCGACGTGCGGCGCATCTGCGGGGTCGAGAGCAAGCCCACCGGGCTGTCGGCGTTCTATCGGGCGGGGCTCGCTTGCGATGAGGGCTTTGCGTGGGCGCTCTGCTCGCATGTGGTGGTGGCGATGGGCGCGAGGGGCGCCTACCGGATGCCTGGAGAGCTGGTGCGGTTCAGTGCGGTGATGCGGTGAATGGCGGGCGCTGTCACGGCGAGTCGTGACAGGGTCACTTCGGCCCTGCGCTGCAGGCCCGGCAGGGTCAGGCCAAGGGCCAGCGGCTCGGCCAGGGGGTTGGTGGGGGCGAGGGCAGGGTTTGGGTCTGCCCCTCGTCCCTACTTCTTCTTGGGCGGCGTCTTGGTGCCCGCGTCGAGCACTGCCGGCTTGTCGTTGCCCGCGCCCTTGAGCTCGAGCACCCAGTAGGCCAGCGCCCAGCGATCTTCTTCGGCCAGGTGCGCGAACGCCACCATCGGGGTGCCGGGTACACCTTTGGTCAGCGTGGCGAAGATGTCTTCCAGCTTGTCGCCCTGCTTGAACGGGTCTTTGGCGTAGTTGCGCGGCTTGGGGTTCAAGGCCGCGGCGCCCGGGCCGTCGCCCGCGCCCTTCTCGCCGTGACAGGCCACGCAGTTGATCTGAAACGCCGCCTTGCCTTTGTCGAGAAGCGCTTGAGACTTGGCGGGAGCAGCAGCGACGAAGAGCACGAGCGCGGTAGAGAGCATGGTGCCTTCTACTTACGGCGCCCCGGGCTGTCGATTCATGGTCTTCGCCACGCGTAAGGCGCGCTTCACCGTCGCTTGAGCTTCACTGTGAGCTTCTTGCTCTCGCCCGGCACGAGGCTCACGCTCTGCGACAGCTCGACGTGCAGCTTCTTCGAGATCACCACCACCTCGTGCTCTCCCGCCGGCAGCTCGAAGCGCGTCAGCGGGGTGACGCCCACCGTTCGGCCGTCGATCTGCACCGTCGCCTTCGGCGGCACGCTCTCGATGGTGAGCAGCGCCGGCAGCGGCGCCAGCGCGCCCGCGTCGGCGACCCCCGCATCGGCTGCTCCGCCGTCTGCGAGACCTGCGTCGGCCGGGCCTGCGTCGACCCCGGCATCGACCGGCAGCACCACCTCCTGGTCGATGCCCAGCGGGGTGGCGACCTGGGGGGGAATGCGCGCGCGGATCTTCGGCTCGAGGTCTCTCCAGTCTTGCCACACGAAGTAGGCGAACGCCCCCACCAGGCCGACGAAGAGCAGGCGCAGCAGCCACAGCAGCGGGCGCCGGCGGCTCGCGGGCGCTTCGGCCCTGGTGGGCTCCATGCTGGTGACGTCGGTGGCCGTCGCGGGCGCCTTCATGCGCAGCCGCATCAGATCGGCCAGGCGCTTGGGGTGCTCGTACGGCTTGATGCGATCGCCCACGTCGAGCATTCCCTGAAACGCCTCGAGCCGGGTGCGCAGCGCCTCGGGCCGCGACGCGCGGCGATCGGCCACCTTGTCCAACGCCCAGGCCACCGCCTCGTCGAGCGCCTTGGGCACGTTGTCGCGCGCGTCGCGCAACGCCGGTGCGCTGCGGTTGGAGATCGCCTCGAACGTCTGGGCGAAAGTGTCTTCTACGAACAGCGGCTTGCCCAGCAGCGCCTCGACGAGAATCGCGCCCACCGAAAAGTTGTCGCTCGCCGCGCCCGGGCTGCTGCCCGCCACCTGCTCGGGAGAGAGGTAGGCGAACGCCGGGTCGGTCTTGGCCACCGGCCGCACCAGGCTGCGCGCCGCCGCGTCGAGCCCCCAGCCGGTGAGCCGCACCTCGCCGATGGAGGTGAGCAGCACGTGCTCGGGAGACAGCCGGCCGTGAAAGAGCGGGGCGGTGCGGCCGTCGACCTTGCGCGCCTGCGCCTGCTCGAGCGCCTCGAGCAGCTTGATGGCCAGCCAGGTGGCGTGGCTCACCGGCAGCTTTTCTCCGGTCGAGGCCAGGGTGGTGAGCAGCCCGCGCAGGGTTCGCGCCTCGATGGCCTCGGTGACCACCGTCACCAGCCCGCCGTCGGCCTTCACCTCGAGGGGCTGTACGATCGACGCGTGCGAGAGGCTCATCGCGGCGGTGGCCTCGGCGACCACCTCGGCCACCGCGCTCTGGGCGACGATCATGCGCCGCACTTGAACGAGGCGCCCACCGCGCTTCTCGGTGAAGACTTCGCCCAGCGCGTCCTTCCCCAATGACCCCAACGAGATTCGAACTCGTGTTCTTGCCGTGAAAGGGCAATGTCCTAGACCGCTAGACGATGGGGCCTACTGCTTTTCACTGCGGTGCTGCCTCTACATGAGTCGAGGGGGATTTGAACCCCCGACCCTCGGCTTAAAAGGCCGGTGCTCTACCAACTGAGCTATCGACTCGCTACGCGTTACTTCTTTGCTGCCTTCGCTTTTTCTACCGTCACCGGGACGGTGGTCTTGATGCCATCGATCTGCACGGTCACGGTGGCGTTGCCTGCTCCCATACCGAATACCGCGTTCTGCGCCACCGAGATCACCTTCGCGTCGGAGCCGTTGAAGGTGGGGGTGCGATCTTTGAGCTCTTTACCGCGGTAGTCGAACGCCTTGGCGTGCAGCTCGACCGACTCGCCGTCTTGCACCAGCTTGAGCTCGGTCGGCTCGACCGCGACCTTCTCGACGTACAGCACGTCGACCGGCACCCGCGCCTCGACGTCTTTGTACTTCGCCACGATCTCGGTGTGGCCGCTCTTGACCGGCTTCACCTTGCCGGTGTTGTCGACCGTCGCAATGGAGGGGTCGGCGCTGGACCACCCGACCACCACGCGCAGCCCGGGGCGCCCCTGACGGCTCTTGCCGTGCGCCACCAGCCACGCCTCGTTGTTGGGCTGCTTCAGCACCACCTCGCTCGGCTCGAGCTCGATGTAGTCGATCTTGTCGCAGGCGGCAGCCGCCAGCACCAGTAGACCGAGAGAGAGCCGTCGCATCTTGGCGCGCGCAATTACGGTAGAAAGCCCCCGTGAGCAAGGCATTCAAGTCGAACGACGAGCCGCCCGACGACGAGCCGCTGAATTTCGACGCCCCCGAAGAAGACGAGGGCCCCAGGGGCAAGCAGTACATTACCCGGGTCGGGGCGGCGAAGATGCACGCCGAGCTGAAGGCCCTGCTCAACGTCGAGCGCCCCAAGGTCACCGCCGAGGTGAGCGCCGCCGCGGCCCAGGGAGATCGCAGCGAGAACGCCGAGTACATCTACGGCAAGAAGCGGCTGCGCGAGATCGACCGCCGCATGCACTTTCTCCAGCGGCGCCTGAGGGTGCTCATCGAGGTCGACCCCACCGAGCAGAAAGACGTGAGCAAGGTGTTCTTCGGCGCCACGGTGACCCTGGAGAACGAAGACGACGGCAGCAAGTCGACCTACCAGCTGGTGGGGCCCGACGAGACCGACACCAAGGGCGGCCGCATCAGCGTCGAGTCGCCCATCGGCAAGGCGTTACTGGGTCGAAACAAGGGTGACACCGTGACGGTGCTGCGGCCCAAGGGTGAGATCGAGCTGACGATCGTAGCCATCAAATACGTTTGACCTCGCTATACTGATTCACGAACCTGAGTCGCTGTCCGACTCCTCTAGAGGGGACCCATTGGCGCGTAAGAACTTCGTCCTCGACACCAACGTCCTGCTGCACGATCCGCGCTCCATCTACTCGTTCGATGACAACACCGTCATCATTCCCATCTACGTCATCGAAGAGCTCGACCAGTTCAAGAAGGACATGAGCGAGCTGGGGCGCAACGCCCGCCAGATGGCCCGCTACCTCGACATGCATCGCGTCGAGGGCACGCTCGCCGAGGGGGTGGCGCTGCCCAACAACGGCGTGCTCAAGGTCTCGTTCACCGACCACGAGCTGCCGAAGTCGATGGCCGACGGGCAGCTGATGGACAACCGCATTCTCGCGGTGGCGATCGACGCGAAGATTCGCGACCCGTCGACGCCGACGTACTTCATCACCAAAGACACCAACCTGCGCATTCGCGCCGACGCCCTCGGCCTCGAGGCGCAAGACTTCGAGCCCGAGCGGGTCGAGATCAGCGACCTCTACTCGGGGTTCGTCGAGATCAACGTTCCGGCCGAGCTGATCGACCAGATGTACAAGCCGGGCGCCGAGGTCGAGGTGCCGGGGCAAGAGTCGCTGGTTCCCAACCAGTTCGTGCTGCTCAAAGACGCCGCGAACCCCTCGCACACCGCGATGGGCCGCTTCAACGGCGCCAAGAGCCGCATCGTGCCGCTGGTGCGCACCGGCAAAGAAGGCGTGTGGGGCGTGCGCGCCCGCAACATGGAGCAGACCTACCTGCTCGACCTGCTGCTCAACGACGAGATCAAGCTGGTCACGGTGGTGGGCAAGGCGGGCACCGGCAAGACGCTGCTGGCGATCGCCTGCGGCCTCACCAAGGTGACCGAAGAGAGCGTGTACCAGAAGCTCCTGGTGTCACGGCCCATCTTCCCGCTGGGGCGCGACATCGGCTACCTGCCGGGCGACGTCGAGCAGAAGCTCAACCCGTGGATGCAGCCCATCTTCGACAACGTCGAGTTCCTGATGAACCTCTCGCGCGCCGACAAGAAGGCCGGGCGGGGCCACCACGAGCTGATGGACCTGGGCATCATCGAGATCGAGCCGCTCACCTACATTCGTGGCCGCTCGATTCCCAACCAGTACATCATCGTCGACGAGGCGCAGAACCTCACCCCGCACGAGGTGAAGACGATCATCACCCGGGTGGGCGACAACACCAAGATCGTGCTGACCGGCGACCCGTTCCAGATCGACAACCCCTACGTGGACTCGACCAACAACGGCCTCGTGCACGTGGTGAACCGGTTCAAGAACGAGCGCATCGCGGGGCACATCACCATGGCCAAGGGCGAGCGGTCGCAGCTCGCCGAGCTGGCCACCAACCTGCTCTAGACTGCGGTGTCGAAGATGGAGCCCGACAAGCCGCCGCTCATCGAGTACCCCACGGTCTACGCCTTCAAGGTGATGGGCAAGCAGGAGCACGGTTTTCGCGAGTACGTTCGCGCGCTGTTCAAGAGGCTGCTGGGAACCGAGGTGAGCCCCGATTCGATCAGCGAGCAGCCCAGCCGGCAGGGGCGGTACATCTCACTGACGGTCTCTGTTTACTTGCTCTCTGAAGAGCAGCGGCAGACCATCTACCATTCGCTGCACAAGGAACGGCGTGTCCTCTACTACTTGTGAGTACCCGGGTGCCGATGGTAGTCGCGTGAAGACCTGAAATGGCCGACGCGTTTCCCCTCTACCTCCCTGCCGAGGCACGGCGTCTCTACACGTCCGACGGGGTGGCACGTCGCATTGCGCTCACCGCGCACTGGACGAACACCGCCCGCGTGCTCGAGCTGTTCGGCTCGACGGCGGGCATCTCGCTGGCCAAAGAGCTCGGCTGCGAGGTGACCCTGGCCGAGAGCGACGAGCAGGTCTTGAAGGCGCTCGAGTCGCGGGTGGCCTCGGCCGGCGTGTCAGACCGGGTGAAGGTGTCGAAGGTGCCCACCCTGAGCGCGCTGCCGTTCTCGGACCAGAGCCACGACGGCATTCTGGTGCTGGGCCGCATGCTGATGCCGCTCGACGAGGCGGCGCCCCGGCTGCGCAAGATTCTCGCTCTGCGCGGGCGCCTGGTGCTGACCTGGCCGGTGAGGGTGGGGCTGCGGCCGAACAAGGGCGCCCTCGAGTTCTGGGAGAAGCGCATCGGCCAGCCGCTCTTGAGCCCCCGCGAGTGCCTGATCTCGGTCGAGAAGCACGGCTACGAGCCCGAGACCATCGAGACGCCCAGCGAGGCCGACCTCGACGAGTACTACAAGGGCGTCGACGCGGCGCTGGCGCGGGCTCCGAGCGAGGCGGCGAAGTCGCTCAAGCAAGAAGTCGAGCTGCACCGAGATCTCGGCGGCAAGACCGGCGTCACCCTGGCGCTGCTGGTCGCGCGCCGTAAGGAGCCGGGCGAGCGACCTCCTCCGGCCCGCGACGGCGGCTGACGCTCTGGGGTCGCGTCCGATACGCGGCGCGCTGCTTCGTTGGACGCTCAGTGCGTGCTCACGGCCACACTTGGGGCCGCTCCGCGCGCGCTTCGCGTCCGCCTCGCATCGCTTGCGTCTCGAACGCGACTTGCTCGATCGTCCCACTGTGACGAGCGTCTGGCCGGGCCGCGCGGGTGTGTTCGTCTTCTTGGGTGAGCCGGGCCGGTTGAGGGGTGTCGGGTGAGTGAGAAGAAGCTGACGCTGGTCGTGCTCGGTGGGCTCTCGATCGCGGTGTTGCTCGCCTGCCAGTGCGGCAACCCGGCGCCGCCGCCCAGCGACGGGTGTTCCGCGCCGAGCAACGGGCACATCGACTCGGTGGAGTTCGCCACTCCGCGCATCGACTCGGAGCGCTACAGCACCTCGGCAGCGCTCATCGACCTGCCGCCGCGAATGCTCTCCGCGAACGACCCGGTCTGGCTCATCAACGGCGGTCAGGGCGCGGCGATGGTGCCGGTGCAGCTGGTGCTGCGTGGCACGGACCTGCCCAGCTGCATCTCGCACGATACCCAGGTCACCGTCGATGGCGCGCTCGCCGCGCGCAACCGCGACAGCGTCTCGACGTACGCGTACGAGAACGGGGCGCGAATCACGCGACCCATCTGGCTGCCCGGCGCGTCGGCCGGCACGGCGATGGTCACCAGCGACGTGGGCGGCAAGCGGCCCAGCTTGCCGATACACATCGAGTGGCTGACCGAATGTGAAAAGGCAGGCCACTGCCCCTGCAAGAAGGCCCTCGAGTGTGACTGCTCGACGCCGGTCTCGGGCGGCGCAGGGGCCTCGCTCTGGCAGGCGGTGCTCGATTGCCGCGCCGGCTGTGACGGGGGCGGGTGCGAAGCCGACGGTGGGTCGTGCCAGGCGTCGGTCGACGCCTGCCAGGCCGACCCGTACTGACGACCTTTGCTAGGGTGTCCGCCACCATGCGGCCACTCCTGCTGATTGCGTTGTTCAGCACCGGTTGTCTGCACCGCCTCGACGGGTGGTCGTCGAAGGCGGTCGGCACGCCCGGCGATCGCCCGCTCACCGAGGTGGTGAGCGAGGCGCTGCCCAGCGTGGTGCTGATCGTCTCGAGCAAGGGCGACGGCAAGACGACCTACGGCGCCGGGCTGGTGCTGGGCCCCGGCTCGCTGGTGCTGACCAACCTGCACGTGCTGGGAGACCAGAAGAGCATCGGGGTGATGCTCTATGCGCCCGATCGCGTCAGCTACACCCCGATGGACGGCGGGCTCGACCGGTTCCTCTTCGAGAACCAGAAGCAGATGATACCCGCGGTGGTGGTGCGCGATGACCCCACCCTCGATCTCGCGGTGATCCGCATCGCGGCCGACACCTCGAATTACCCCACGCCGCGCTTCTCGAGCGAGAAGCCGCGCCGGGGTGACCCGGTCTTGGCGCTGGGGCACCCGCAAGAGACGGTCTGGTCGTTCACCAGCGGCGTGGTGAGCACGCTGCACCACGCCACCATTCAGCACGACGCGGCGATCAACCCGGGCAGCTCGGGCGGCCCGCTGCTCAACGCGCGCGGCGAGGTGGTGGGCATCAACACCTCGAAGCTGTTCTCGGGCACCGACGGGGTGGCGTTCGCGCGGCCCATCGATCTGGCCCGCTGGCTGATCGGCTCCGAGGCCGACCCCGAGATCGACCTGAGCTCTCCCGAGGTGGCCGCCACCACCTGCATTCGCGCCCAGGAGATCGCCTCACCCCACCTCGCCGACTGCTTCGACTGGGATCGCCGGTGGGACGTGGTGGTCGAGGCTTCGAAGGCGTTCGACGGGCTGTCGGCGGCGCTCGAGAAAGAGGGCGGCAAGGCGGGGTGGATCTCGCGCAACCGCGCCGGGGTGGTGCGCTTCGTGCGCCGCCAGGCCCAGCCCGCCCCGCGGCCGGCGCTGCCCCCGCTGCCGTCGGAGATGAGCGGCTGGGTGGCCACGCGCCGCGCCATCGATCTCGACCGCGCCCGGCGGCTCAAAGAGAAGAACGGCATGACCGTGCACCTCGAAGACCCGGCCGCGGTGCGCGAGGTGCTGCGCAAGGGCATTCGCGTCGACCAGGTGGCCCACGTCAGCCGCGACCTGGCGTGGGTGCTGATCCTCGGGCGCAACCTCGACGGCAGCACCTACCGCTTCTCCGAAGCCTGGGCCCGCCGCGGCAAGGTGTGGGTGCAGCAGTGGCCGGCCAGCGAAGACCAGCTCGCCACGCTGCCCCGAGATTTCCCGCCCCCGTTGGATCTGCCCCAGGAGACGCGCGGCAAGCTCGAGCTGTACCTCACCGGGCTGCTCTACGATCTCGGGGGAGGCGCGCGCCGCGCCGAGCCGAGCCCGCCGCCGCAGGGCAAGGGCGCCGCCGAAGAGCCGATGGGTGGCGACCTGAAGCGGTGCTGCACGCTGCGCTGAGCGGTCGTGGGGCTCATGAGCCGACCCCTCAGCCCTCGTCGTCGTCGCCCGCGCCGGGCCGCTTCAGCCCGTGCTTCTTCATCAGCCGCACCAGCGTGTTGCGGTGCTTGATGCCGAGCACCCGCTGCACCTCGCTCACCACCCAGGCATTGCCCTCGAGCGCCGCGGCCAGCTGCTCGCGAGAGATGTCGGCCGTCTCGGCCGCGCTCTCGACCCCGGCGCCCGCACCCACCGGCGCCACCGCCGCGGCAGGCACGGCAGCCGCCGTGATCACCGCCCGCCGCGGCGCCGCCCGCTCGGGCCCCAGGCCCGCTTCGGCCGACAGGTGATGGTCTCTCACCGCGTCGTCTCCAGCGGCCTGCGCGGTGCTCGCCGCCAGCTTCACCTGCGACGACAGCTCGCGCACGTTGCCGGGCCACGGCCGCATCAGCGCCGCCTCGACCAGCGACACGTGCGCGGTGCGCACCGCCTCTTCGCGCAGCGCCGCGTCGATGAGGTAGGGCACCTCTTCGAGCCGCTCGCGCAGGGCCGGTACGTGCGCCTCGACCTGGGCCAGACGGTAGAAGAGATCTTGCCGAAAGGTGCCGCCCTCGACCGCGCGGCGCAGGTCGCGGTTGGTGGCCGCGATGATGCGCACGTCGACCTTGCGGCTCGCGGTGGCGCCCAGCGGCAGCACCTCGCGGTTCTCGATCATTCGCAGCAGCTTGGCCTGCACCTCGAGGTCGAGCTCGCCCACCTCGTCGAGAAAGAGCGTGCCGCCCTCGGCGGCCTGCACGTGGCCCGGCTTGTCGGCCTTGGCTTCGGAGTGCGCTCCCTTCACCACGCCGAACATCAGCTGCTCGGCGACCGGCTTGTCGATGCCGGCGCAGTTCACCGCGTGGTACGGGCCCTTCTTGCCGGTGGCCTCGTGGTAGGTGCGCGCGGCGACCTCTTTGCCGGCGCCGTTCTCGCCGCCCAGCAGCACGGTGCGACCGGAGCGCGCCGCGAGCGTCACCCGATCGAGCTCGGCCTTGAGCGTCGGGCCGATGACCCACGGCTCGGTGCTCACCACGCCGCCGGTCAAGAACCGGCGCACGTCGTCGTAGAGCACGAACAGCGAGGCCCCGGTGCGCACCACCTGCCCGCTGGCGGCGCGCCCCTCGGCCTCGCGGTCGAGCTTCTTGCCGTGCACCGAGGTGCCGTTCTTGCTGCCCAGGTCTCTCACCGTCCAGCCGGCGCCGTCGAAGCGCAGGTGCGCGTGGCGGCGCGACACCCGCCCGTCGGGCAGGTTCATCAGGTCGCGGTCGACGGTCAGCGGCTCTGACCCGACGCTGAACGCGCGCAGCTGGGGCGCGGTGCCCGAGAACACCAGCACCGCTCCGGGCATGGGTGTCGAGCCCTGCCCGAAGACATGAACGCTCTCGTTCTGGGTGCTCGCGGCCATGGGGCGCCTCCTATACCCCCAAGCGTCGGGTTGGGAATTCGGTGTGTCACTGGCGGGGTGATCGACGGCGTCACTGCACGAGGCTGGCCAACCCGCCGCGAAGGCAGGCACACCGGTTGCTGGAAGTTTTGCTCCCGAGGCCCCTTTCAAAGAATGCTGAGCTCCGAGATCGTGACGCGGGTCACCAACCAGACGGTGGGGGAATCGTCAGAGGCTTCGCGGCCCCGCGCCGATGGCGAGCCCGAGGAGCTCAAGCGGGGCGTGGCGATCAACCGCTACGTGCTGCTCGAGGTGGTGGGCCGCGGCGGCATGGGGGTGGTCTACGCCGCGTATGACCCGGCGCTCGACCGCCGCATCGCGCTCAAGCTGCTGCGCTCTGACCGGGGCGGCCATGGCCACGAGCGGCTGCTCAAAGAGGCCCAGCGCCAGGCGCGCTTCGCCCACCCCAACGTGGTGACGGTGCACGACGTGGGCACCTTCGCGGGCCAGGTGTTCATCGCCATGGAGTTCATGAGCACCTCGCTGCGCGACTGGTGGTCGCAGGGCGAGCGCACCGCGGCCGAGATCGTCAGCATGTTCGTGGCGGCGGGCGAGGGCATCGCCGCCGCGCATGCGCTGGGGCTGGTGCACCGCGACTTCAAGCCCGAGAACGTGCTGATCGGCGCCGACGGGCGGCCGCGGGTGTCTGACTTCGGCCTCGCCGAGAACGAAGAGGCGGCGGTCGGTCACGCGGTGGGCACGCCGGCGTACATGGCGCCCGAGCAGGCGCGGCGCGAGCGCGTCGACGCGCGGGCCGATCAGTTCAGCTTCTGCGTGGCGCTGCACGAGGCGCTGTACCGGGTGCTGCCGTTTCCCGCCGATCGCGACGCGCAGCGGCCGCTGCCGCTGATGCCCGCGGCGCCCCCGGGGTCGACGGTGCCGGCCTCGGTGCGCCGGGTGCTGTTCAAGGGCCTGGCCGAAGACCCCAACGCGCGCTACCCGTCGATGACCGCGCTGCTCGAGGCGCTGCGCGATGACCCCTCGATGCGGCGCCGCTCGCGGTGGGTCGGCCTGGGCGCGGTGGCGGCGCTGCTGGCGCTGGGCAGCGTGGGGGCCTGGGCGGTCACCCGCGAGACTGCGGCCGAGCGCGACAGCCGGCTGTGCGCCGAGCGCGTCGACGCGCGGGTCGAGTCGGCGTGGGGCGCGGCGCGGCAGGCGAAGATCTCGGCCGCGCTGGGCATCGGCCCCACCTGGCAGCAGGTGCACCAGCGCCTCGACCCCGAGCTGGTGCAGTGGCGTGCCGCGTCGCTCGCGGCGTGCCAGCTGCAGGCGCCGCAGGCCGAGCGGCAGCGCTTCAGCGCCTGCCTGGAAGAGCGGCGCAAGATTCTGCAGAGCCTCTCTGACGTGTTCACCAGCGAAGACCCGCGGGTGAAGGACAACGCGCTCAACGCGGTGATGCTCGAGGTGAACCCGGTGTCGGGCTGCTTTCGGCGCTCGGCGGTGCGCGAGATCAGCAGCGTGTCGACCGAGGCCGACGAGCGGGCGCGCTCGGCGCTGGCGCACACCCGGGTGCTGCTCACCTCGGGCAAGTACGAAGAGGCGCTGGAAGAGGCCGACGCGCTGGCGCGGTCGGCCACCGATGCGTCGGCGCTGCAGGCGAAGGCCGAGGCGCTGCTGCTGGTGGCCGAGCTGCACACCCGCCTGCGGCGGCCCAACGCCGAGCAGCCGCTGCGCGAGGCGATCGCCGCGGCCGAGGCCATCGCCAACGACGAGCTGCGGCTGCGCGGGTGGACGGCGATGGTGGCCTGGTGCGCCGACCACCGCCGCAAGTACGTCGACGGCCGCTTCGCCGCGCAGTTCGCGCACTCGATTCTCGAGCGGCTGGGGCGCCCGCCGCTGCCCGAGGCGTCGCTGCTGGCGGCCGAGGGTGTGCTCGACGCGAAGTCGGGCAACATCGCGGCGGCAGAAGAGCGGCTCGAGCGCGCGCTCGAGCTGCGGCTCGAGAACCTGCCCAACCCCGAAGAGCACCCGCTGGTGGCCGAGACGCGCGCGCGGCTGGGCCTGGCGCTGCCGGCCGCTCGCGGGCTGCCGGTGGTGCTCTCGGTGCTCGAGACCTCGCGCCGCCTCTTCGGCCCGAGCCACCCCGAGACGGCGCTGGCGATTCACAACCTGGGGGTGGTGCGCCTGGCGACCCGCGAGAACGCCGCGGCGCTCGAGCTGTTCCAGCAGGCGCTGGCGATTCGCGAGCAGAACCGCGCCGCCAACCCGCGGGCCGACCCGGCGCGGCTGGGCCGCGAGCACGTGTACGCGGCGCGCGCGCTCAGGCGCCTGGGGCAGACGCGCGAGGCATGGGAGCACGAGGCGAAGGGGCTCGACCTGCTGCGCGAGGGTGGGGCGGACCCCGAAGAGCTGTTCGATGAGCTGAACTTCGCCATCACGCTGTGCTCCGAGCTGAAGCTCTCGTGCGACCCGCTGGTCAGCGAGCGCGCCGATCTCGACCCCGAGTGACGGTGAGGGCGGCTGACACGCGCGTGTCAGGGTGTGACGTGTCACCGGGGCCGCGCACGCGCCTGCTCTCGAGCGTTTGGCGCGCCGCCGCGACCTGAAGCGGGGCTGGCACGGAGGCTGCTCAAGGCCCACCCGAACGCAGCGCGACGGAGAGACCGACCATGAAGACGATGATCCTGATGGCGATGGTGGTGGCGGGCACGGCGGCGGCGCAGGGCAAGGATCTGAGGGGTGCGTACCTCTTCGAGGCGAAGCTGCAGAACGCCGACCTCCGCGGTGCCAACCTGGCGAAGACCCAGCTGGGCCGAGCCGACCTGCGAGGCGCCGACTTCCGCGGCGCGAAGCTCACCGGCGCGTACCTGCACAAGGCCGACCTGAGCAACGCCGACCTGCGCGGCGCCGAGCTGCTCTCCAAGGCGAACGGCGCCGAGCTCAACCAGGTGAACCTGACCGGGGCGCGCTTCGACGCCAAGACCCAGCTCCCCTTCGCCGAGCAAGAAGCCCTTCGCCGCGGCATGGTCAAGATGGAGGTCAGCGAGAGCCCCGAGCTGCCCGCGTGCAACGACGTGGCAAAAGCCCCCGCCACCGGCGTGCGCGCGTAGCAGCAGACGACCCAACCCACCCACTCCAACGTGAACGTGAACGTGAACGTCAGTGTCAGGGCGGCGAAATCAAACCAGAGGTGGAAAGAAGCCTGAGCCAACGGGCCAACCGACGTGGACGTGGACGTGGACGGCAGTGTCAGCGCTACGAAATCTGACCCGAGGCTCGAACGAGAGCGAGCCGGCGGCGAGACGTTCATCGTGAACGTGAACGTGAACGTGAACGTGAACGGCCGGATCAGCGCGTCTCCGCACTGATCCCCCCCGCGCTCACACACCGTGTCGACACGGTGTCGCTCCCTTTCTCCCCTCCACCCAAAGCCCCACGCACGCTTGCGCCGCCGCCTTCCCCCGGCACACCGGTTGCTGTTCGTCCCCCCGCGACACGAAACGGGGAGGACCCATGAACCAGCGCCACATCGCGCCGCGGCTGTTCGCGGCGATGGCAGCCGCCTGTGCCTGCGAGCTGCAGAGCCCGCCCAGCACCGACTCCGGTCAGCCCACCGACGCAGGGTCCGCGACGCGCTTCCCGGCGCGCGCGAGCCGCTCGTCGACCCTGGCCACCGCGCGCGACGGCAGCTACCGCGTGGCGGTGAACCCCGATCTCACCGGCGTGGTGGTGCAGCGCGGTGAGCAGACCCTCGCCACGCTGAACCTCTTCGACCCCGGCGCCGAGCCGTCGTCGGTGGCGGTCGACACGCGCCGCAACCTGGCCTGGGTGACGCTGCGCCACGGCCGCGCGCTGGCGCGCGTCGATGCGGTGAGCACGGCGCCCTCGTCGACGGTGCGGCTGACGGTGTGCTCCGAGCCGACCGGCGTGGCCCTCACTCCCCACGGCCGCCGGGCGGTGGTGGCCTGCTCGGGCGAGCCGCTGGCGGTGGTGGTCGACACCGAGCACCTCACCGTGACCCGGGTGCCGCTCGAGGGCGTGGCGCGCGCGGTGGCGATCACCGATGACGGCGACGACGACGATCTCGACGAGCACGCGTACGTCACCCAGTTCTACGGCGCCCCGGTGCTCGAGGGCTCGGACACCGGCCGGGTGGGGAAGGTGGCCGAGGTCGAGCTCCGCCAGCAGGTGGTCACGGCCACCATCGTGCTCAACCCCATCTCCGACACCGGGTTCGGCGTGCCCGGCGCGAGCGGCACAGAAGGCCCGCACGTGGCCTGCTCTCCCAACCAGCTGGCGGCCATCGCCATCGCCGGCACCCGGGCCTTCGTCACCTACACCTGCGTGTCGCCGCAGCCGCCGCTGCACAAGCTGACCACCCTGTTCTCGGCGATCTCCGAGCTCGACCTCGAGGGGCGCCGCGAAACACGCGCGGTGGCGCTGCCGCGGCTGGTGCGCGAGCAGGGCGCTCCCGAAGAGTCGCTGCTCGGGCTCACCGTCGACCTCGACGTCGACGTGCGCGGCGAGACGCTGGTGGTGCTCTCGCAGGCGGCCAACCGGGTGGCGCGGGCCCGGGTCGCGCGAGGTGAGCCGATGCGGCTGTGGGTTGACGGCAACGGCACCAGCACGGCGCTCTCGTTTTCTGCCGGGGGCGGGCCTTGCGCGTACCCGTTCTGCGGCGCCGGCGCCGACGCGGGAGCGCCCAACGCGGCAGGGGTGCCGATCGGCGTGGCGCTCGGCGAAGACGGCAGCGTGACCGTCAACGACTGGACGGGGAGAGCCCTGCTCGAGGTGCAGCAGCGCCGCGCCTTCACGTACGCGGCGCAGCCTTCGGGCGAGCGCGAGGCCGCGCTGCAGCTGGGCCGCCGCTTCTTCTACACCGGGCAAGATCGCTGGTCCTTCCGCGACGTGGGGAGCTGCGCGAGCTGCCACCCCGACGGGCTGTCGGACAACGTGACCTGGGTCTTCGGCGCCGGCCCGCGGCAGACCCCGGCGCTCGACGGCACCTTCGCCAAGGGCGACCCGACCGACCACCGCGCCCAGAACTGGTCGGCCAACTTCGACGAGGTCTACGACGTCGAGGGCGTCACCCGGAACCTGCTCGGAGGCCGGGGGGCGATCTGCACCGGCCCGGCTCCGATGGACACCCCGATACCGCTGAACCGCGCCATCGCCGTCGACGCCGACGGCGGAGTGAGCCGCAACGACAACCTCTCGGGCAGCGCGCGCTGGGTGGTCGAGCAGCTGTCGTCGGTGGGCGACTGGCACGAGCTCGAGCGCTTCGTTCAGCAGGTGCGACCCAACCGCGGCCCGGTGCACGCCGCTCCCGGTGCCGTCGAGCGGGGCCGCGGGGTCTTCTCGATGAGGGGCTGCGCCACCTGCCACGGCGGCCCGAAGTGGACGGTGAGCCGGGTGCCGTACCAGCCGTCGCCGCTGAAGAACGGCTCGGCGCCGGGCGACGACGGGGCGCCGCCCACCCGGGCGACCGGCCTGCGCACCGAGCTGCGTGAGCAGCAGCTGCCCGCCTACAACCGCGACTTGTTCAAGGTGGCGCCCGAGTGGCTGCCCAACCCCGACGGCGGCGCGGCGCTCACCGTGGGCCCCGAGCGCATCACCTGCGTGCTGCGCGACGTGGGCACCTACGACGGCGCCGACGCGCTCGAGAAGAAGACCGACGGCACCCGGGCCCAGGGTGCGCTGGGGTTCAACCCGCCCTCGCTGCTGGGGCTGGCCACCTCGGCGCCCTACTTTCACTCTGGAGCGGCGCGCACCCTCGCCGAGGTGTTCGCGCCGCGCTTCGGCGCGCACGGCCGGGTCGACGGTCGAGAGTTGACGGATCTCGTCGAGTTTCTCCGCTCGATCGACGAATCTACCGAGCCATTTCCCGGTTCCATGACGGTCGACATCTGCGGGGGCTACTGACGGTGAAGACCATTGCGCTGTTTGCGGCGCTCGGCCTCGCCGCGTGCGACTGGCGCCAGCAGGACGAAGACTTCACCGAGCAAGACCTGCAGCTCATCGAGCAGCTGGCGCTCGAGCCGGTGGCGCAGCGAAGTGGGGTGCGCGCCCGCCTCGGGCAGCAGCTGTTCTTCGACACCGAGCTGTCGGGGCCCATCGTCACCTCGCACGCCGGGCAGCGGGTGCCGCTCACCGACACGGGGAGCGACGGCGGGGCGCTCACGACCGGCCGGGTGTCGTGCGCCGACTGCCACCAGCCCGGCAGCTGGTTCAGCGACGACCGCTCGAGCCCGAACAACGTCTCGCTGGGCGTGCAGTGGTCGACGCGCAATTCGCCCTCGCTGGTGAACGTGGCGCACTACGTCTCGACCTTCGCGTGGGACGGCCGCGGCACCTCGCTCGCCGAGCAGAGCAAGATCGCCTACGTGTCGCCCCGCACCATGGCCGGCAGCCCGGGGCTCCTGGCGCGGGTGGTGATGAGAAAATACGCCGACGTCTGGGCCGATGCCGGGCTCACCCCCCTCGATGCGGGGCAGGTCTTCTCGGAAGACGGCGGCGTCGGCCCCGGCGTCAACGCCATCGCGAACGACGCGTACACCTGCCTCGAGGCGTACCTCACCCGCCTCGAGAGCGGCGACGCTCCCGTCGACCGCTTCGCGCGCGGAGATCGCACCGCGCTGAGCCAGGCCCAGCGGCGCGGGCTCAAGCTGTTCATCGGCAAGGCGAACTGCGTCGAGTGCCATAAAGGCCCGACCTTCAGCGACAACCGCTACCACGCCCTGGGGGTCGCCCAGCGCGGTGAGCACGTGCCGGAGATCGACAACGGCCGCTTCGACGGGCTGATGTACCGCTCGACCAGCCCGGTGATCGGCTGCGGCAGCAACTGCGAGGCGAATGACCTCTCGAACGTCGGCTTGTTTCGCACCAAGAGCCTGCGCCAGGTGGCCGAGACCGCGCCGTACATGCACGCCGGCCAGCTGGCCACGCTCGCCGAGGTGGTGCACTTCTACAACCTGGGCGGCGACCCGAGCGGCTTCACCGGCGCGCGCTCGAAGGTGGTGGTGCCGCTCGAGCTCACCAGCGAAGAAGAGGGCGACCTGGTCGCGTTTCTGGGGGCCCTGACGGGGGCGCCGGTGAGCGCCGAGCTGCGCTGCGACAGCGCGCGGCCCGGCAGCGTGCACCGCTACGAGCCGCGCTGCGCGGAGACCCCATGAGCGCGGCGCTGCTGCTCGCCCTGCTGCTGGCTCGAGAGCGCCCGCTGCCCGGCACCGAGGCGGTCGAGCGCCCCGCCACGCTCGCGCCGGCCGAGAGCTCCGAGCCGGTCGAGACGCCGGAAGAGCAGAACCGCGCGGCCATCGAAGCGCTGCAGTCGAAGGTCGAAGAGATGCAGGCGCAGATCGACTCGCTGCGCGCCAAGCAAGACTGGTTCATGCGCACCAGCGTGAAGCTGTCGGGCTACCTCGACTTCGGCTTCTTCTGGGTGCAGGGCAACGGCTCGGGGGTGCGCAGAGATCTCAACGGCTCGCTCGGCTTTCACGGCGAGGTGCCCGACACCTGGGTGCTGGGCGGCGACCCGCTCTCGACCGCGATCAACTCGCGCGGCGACGTGGCCGACGTGGGCGACTCGCGCGCCATTCGCTTCGACCCGGTGCACGCCGGCGGGCACCCCAGCTTCATCGTCAACGCCCTCAACCTGGGGCTGTCGATCAGCCTGATGGAGGGCCTCACCCTGGTCGGCCTGCTCGACTTCCTGCCGCGCGATCGCGACCTGAGCCGGCCCGGCGGCATGTCGGTGGGAGACCTGTTCGATCTGAAGCTCGCCTACGCGCGCTACGACGTGGTGCGCCGCAAGTTCGCCTTCAGCCTCTTCGCCGGCAAGTACGAGTCGCTGTTGGGGCTCGAGTACCGCACCCAGGAGGCGCCCGACCGCATCACCGTGACGCCGTCGCTGCTGTGCCGCTACACCTGCGGGCGGCCGGTCGGCATCGAGGGCCGGCTCGAGGTGCTCGATCGCCGCCTCGAGCTCTCGCTGGCGCTCACCAACGGCACCCACCAGGCCGACTTCTTCACCTTCACCAACGAGACCGACTTCAACCGGTTCAAGACGGTGGCCGGGCGCCTCGCGCTGCGGCTGCCGGTGGGCACCGGCCTCGAGGTGAACGTCTCGGGCGCGGTGGGCCCGCAAGACCGCCAGGGCGACGACGGGGTCTTGCAGTGGCACTACGGCGCGGCGGCGCGCCTCGAGATCGACGACTTCTTCCTGCAGGGCGAGTTCGTCACCGGCAAGGCGCTGGGCAAAGACGACGGGGCGCGCAAGTGCGGCGCGGCGCCGTGCCTCGCCTACCGCTCGGCGTACGGGCTGGTGGCGTGGCGGGCGACCCGGCTGCTGCAGCCGTACCTGCGCGTCGACTGGCGCAGCGCGCGGCACGTGAGCGGCGCCGACTTCGCGTACGTGTCCGAGATTCTGCGCGCGACCGTGGGGGTGCGCGTCGAGGTCGGTCGCTACGTGGTGCTCAAGGCCGAGTACGTGCTCAACCGCGAGTTGGCTCCGCTGACCGAGTTCCCCGATGATGTGTTCACCACGTCGTTGGTGGTGAGGTACTGATGCGCGCGCTCGTGTTCATGGTGTTGCTGGGCGCCGATGCGCTGCCGCCCGAGCCGAAAGGTACCTGCTCGTTCGAGGGCAGGGTGGTGCTCACCCGCGACTCAGAGCCGATCGAGCCCAACGGGGTGGTGGTCTACGTCGACAAGCAGCGCGACTCGAACCACACGCCCAAGACGCACCGCATGGAGCAGAAAGACCGCGAGTTCAAACCGCAGGTGCTGGTGGTGCACACCGACGACTGGGTGCAGTTCGTGAACATGGACAAGTACGCCCACGACGTCTACTCGGCCGACGAGCGCAACGCGTTCTACGCTCAGGCTTCGAAGCGCGACACCACCGAGAAGCGCGAGTTCAAGATCGCGGGGCCGGTGCGCATCGGCTGCCAGCTGCATCGCAACATGCGCGCCGACCTGCTGGTGCTCGAGAACGACTGGTTCGACGCGAACCTCTCGCGCGACGGTCAGTTCCACATTCGCGACGTGCCGGCGGGCGCCAGGGTGACCTTGAGCGCGTGGGAGCCCAACGGCGGCAAGAAGACCATCGAGGTGCGGGGCTGCAAGGGCACCACCCAGGTGAAGGTCATCACGCTCGAAGAGCAGATGCCTCCACCGAAGATCGACCCCGGCTACTGATGCGGCGCTCGGCGGCCACCCGAGCACCGAGGCCGTCTGCGAAGCCGAACGCGGCAGCTGCGCGCCGCGCGCAGGCCTTCAGTTCACTGCGCCGGTGAAGTCGACCAGCTCGATGGGCTCGGGCGAGATCGAGAAGCGCACCTCGTCGCGGTAGCCCTCGGCGTCGCCGGCGACCTGGAAGGCCATCGGCTGGGCGAGCTTGATGCGCACGTCGCTGCAGAGCACGTCGTGCATGTTGTCGGGGTGCCAGGTGCCCGCCCACAGCCCTTTGAGGTTCGCGAGAATGCCGGTGGGCGAGAGCGCGCCGAAGCGCAGGTTCATCATTCCGCGCCGCTTCGCCGCGAAGGGGAACATCTTCAGCTCGTAGCCGTAGTACGGCACCGTGCCCGCGGCGGCCATCATCAGCGGCCCCTTGAAGATGGTCTCGCCGCGCTCCCAGCCGCGGCCGACCGGCAGCCCGTCGGGGCCCATCTTGTGGGCGGTGACGCCCTCGTTGATGATCTCGCCTTCGACCGAGGTCGAGTTGGTGAGGTAGTAGGGCACGGTCTTGAAGGCGACCGAGGTGATGTAGCCGGCGCCACCCTTCATCAGCGGCTGCAGCGGCCCCTTGCCGAAGCGGTCTTTCACCCAGATGTAGTCGTTGAGCAGCTTGCCATCGAGGCCCATGCCCGCGAACGGCGCGCGGCGGCCTTCGATCATCAGCATGTCGAGGGTGCGGTAGCCCGGCACCTCGCCGGCGCGAGCGCGCAGCACGTCGTCGAGAATGCCGTCGTTCTTGGTGGGCGAGGCCTTCACCAGCGAGGCCACCGAGTTGCCGGTACCGAGCTTGAGCACGCCGAACCGGGGCATCGGCTGCGCGGCGTGGTGGCGCCGGCGCATCTCGAGCTGGTTCATGATCTCGTTGACGAAGCCCATGAAGGTGCCGTCGCCGCCGCCCAGAAAGACGGTGTGGTAGCGGCGATCGAGCACCGCCTGCGCGATGCGCCGGCTGTCGAGCTCGCTGTGCGAGAGAAAGAGGTCGGACTCGGGCACCGCGTGCTTCAGCGTGCGCACCACCCGCTCGGTCACCTTGCGGGCGTTGGCGTTGAGCAGCACCGCAACCTTGGCCTCGGCGTGAGGCCGCGGCGGCACCACTTCGAGCTCAGCGTTGCGGAAAGGTTGAACCCACATGACCGGCCTTTCAATTGGGAAGCTTCGGGGGCCTCGAGAGCACGTTCCTTGCCACGATGGCGTAGCGCGTCATCTGTCGTGATTTCAATCGGTTGAAACCATTCGTCACCATCTGGTTGCAAAGCCAGGGTGGCGGTTGTGCGAAGTGGGTTATGCAGCGCGCCCGCATTTGCAGGCCGTGCGGGTTGCACGAGTGGGGAGTGGACTTAGGTTGGCGTCAGAACGGGAGACTTAAAACGCATGTCCAAGATCATCGGAATCGACCTCGGAACCACCAACAGCGTCGTGGCCATCATGGAAGGTCGCGAGCCGAAGGTGATCGTCAATGAAGAAGGCCACCGGCTGACGCCGTCGGTCGTCGCGTACACCAAAGACGGTGAGCGGCTGGTCGGCCAGGTCGCCAAGCGGCAGGCCATCACCAACCCCGAGCGCACGGTCTACTCGATCAAGCGCTTCATGGGCCGCAGGTTCGAAGAGACCACCGACGAGGCCAAGCTGGTGCCGTACAAGGTGGTGAAGGGCTCCAACGGCGACGCCCGCGTCGACATCGACGGCAAGCAGTACTCGGCGCCCGAGGTCTCGGCGCAGGTGCTGCTCAAGCTCAAGCGCGCCGCCGAGAACTACCTGGGCGAGAAGGTCACCGACGCGGTGATCACCGTGCCGGCGTACTTCAACGATGCCCAGCGCCAGGCCACCAAGGACGCCGGCGAGATCGCCGGTCTCAACGTGCGCCGCATCGTCAACGAGCCGACCGCGGCCGCGCTGGCGTACGGCGTCGACAAGAAGAAGAACGAGAAGATCGCGGTCTACGACTTCGGCGGCGGCACCTTCGACATCTCGATTCTCGACATGGGCGACGGCGCGGTCGAAGTGCTCGCGACGAACGGCGACACGCACCTCGGCGGCGACAACATCGACCTCAAGCTGATGGAGTGGCTGATCGCCGAGTTCAAGAAGGAGAGCGGCATCGACCTCTCGAAGGACAAGATGGTGCTGCAGCGCCTGAAGGAAGCGGCCGAGAAGGCGAAGATCGAGCTCAGCTCGTCGACCGAGACCGAGATCAACCTGCCGTTTCTCACCGCCGACGCGAGCGGCCCGAAGCACATGCAGCTCAAGCTCTCGCGCGCCAAGTTCGAGCAGATGATCGAGTCGTTCGTCGAGCGCTCGCTCGAGCCCAGCCGCAAGTGCATCAAGGACTCGGGCCTCGACGTGTCGAAGATCGACGAGGTGGTGTTGGTCGGCGGCTCGACCCGCATTCCGAAGGTCGCTGAGGCGGTGAAGAAGCTGTTCGGCAAGGAGCCGAACCGCTCGGTGAACCCGGACGAGGTCGTGGCGCTCGGCGCCGCGGTGCAGGCCGGCGTGCTGGGCGGCGAGGTGAAGGACATTCTGCTCCTCGACGTGACCCCGCTGTCGCTGGGCGTCGAGACCCTGGGCGGCGTGGCCACCAAGCTGATCGAGCGCAACACCACCATCCCCACCCGGAAGAGCGAGACGTTCTCGACCGCGGCCGACAACCAGACCCAGGTCGAGATTCACGTGCTGCAGGGCGAGCGCGAGATGGCCTCGGACAACAAGAGCCTGGGCCGGTTCCACCTGCAGGGCATCATGCCGGCTCCCCGCGGCATGCCGCAGATCGAGGTCGTCTTCGACATCGACGCCAACGGCATCTTGAACGTGACCGCCAAGGACAAGGCGACCAACAAAGAAGCCAAGGTCACCATCACCCAGTCGTCTGGCCTCGCGAAGGACGAGGTCGAGAAGATGGTGAAAGACGCCCAGGCCAACGAGGCGACCGACAAAGAGCGCCGCGCGCTGATCGACCTGAAGAACAAGGCCGAGCAGATGAGCTACCAGTTCGAGAAGCTGGTCAAAGAGAACAAGGACAAGATGTCGGCCGAGGCGGCGAAGGCCGTCGAAGACGGGGTCGCCGAGCTGAACAAGGTTCGCGAGGGCACCGACAAGGCCGCCATCGAGGCGGCGGTGCAGAAGCTCGAGCAGGCGAGCCACAAGGCGGCCGAAGAGATGTACAAGGCCGCCGGCGCCGCGGCCGGCCAGCCGGGCGCTGGGGCTCCTCCTCCTCCCGGGGCTGATGCCGGGGCGGGTGGTGCTCAGCAGCAGCAGGGCGCGCCGAAGAAAGACGACGTCGTCGACGCCGAGTTCAGGTCGAACTGATCGGTTCTGCCGCTTGATGAAGCCCCGTCGGCCCTCATTCCGGGTCGGCGGGGCTTCTCATTTGCGGGCTTGGAGCGCGCCCGCACGCTCGACGGTCAGAAGGTGGACCGGAGTCGACCGATGGGCGGAGGTCGGTAGACGGTGGAGTCGCCCGGGCAGAGGACCACCCGGCGGGGGTGGTGAGCGATGACCAGGCCTTTGCTGCTGACGGCGATGGTCGGGAGTGCCGGGGCCCAGGCTGCTGAAGTCGAATGGCCTGGGCAGGGGCTCCCCACGTCGGGGGGCATCGCCTGGGCGATGGCGTCGTCGGTGTCGGCCTCGGTCGGTGGGCTCCAGGCTTCGACCCGCGCGCAGTCACCGGTGCAGCTGCGCAGTCGCACCTCGTGGGCGGTGGTGGTGCCCAGCCAGAGCCGCTCGCCATCGCCGGTCAGCCAGACTCCCCCCACCAGACCCTCGTGCCTGAAGTCGTTGTCCAGGGTGACCGAGGTCCAGTTGTCTTTGAGCAGACAGTTGCTGGCGCAGCTGGCGAGCACCAGATCATCGATGACGCCACCCTGGGCCGAGGTCACCACCGGGTGGCCGCGGTTGAAGGCCAGAAAGATGCGACCGCTCGAGGTCACCGCGAAGCCGGCGTTCTCTCCCGGCGTGCGGTGCAAGAAGTCGGCTTGGCTCTTCTGCCAGTTGCCGGGCTCGGTGCAGGCCCCCGGGCAGCGCGCGTAGCTGTAGTGGAGGTCGCCGTACACGTCTTGCGATTCGAGCAAGAGGTGGGTGACTCCCGTCTCGTCGACCACCACGTTCAGCGGCAGGGGGGTGAAGCCCAGCTCGCGCACCGTCCAGCCCGCGAGGCTGGTGCACCCGCCACGACACTCGGCGTATTGGGGCGGGTGGTTCGGGCTGCCCCGGGTGACGATGCCCACCGTGCCGTCGGCCTTCACCCCCAGCGACTGCACCAGGCTGTCGGCGCTGGTGGTGAGCAGCGAGGCGAGGTCGAGGCGCGCCCACCCGCTGGGGTGATCACAGCCGCTGGCGCAGGTGACGTAGAGCCTGCTGAAGAGCAGGTGACGTCGGCCTGAGCCGTCGATGCCGAAACCGCTCACTGTGCCGCTGGTCAGGCCCACCTGGTTGTCGTCGAACAGATGCACCGGGCTCCAGGCGTCGGGGCTGGAGCAGCCCGCCGCGCAGCGCCCGTAGTAGACGCCGCGGCTGCTGCCATTCGCCGCGTCGAAGGCCTGGTGAAGGGTGCCGTCTGCGCTTCTCGCGAAGTACTCCCGGCGCAGGTCCCGGTAAGGAGAGGTTCCCGCTGCGCCCAGGGCGAATGGGCTCGAGCCGCCGTCTTGACCGGCGTCGGGTCGACCGTCGCCGCCTCCGTCGGGGTCGCCGCCATCGGCGTTCGAAGCTCCCGCGTCTGCACCGGCATCACCCGGGGGGGACGCCGGAGAGCCACACCCCTGAACGAGGGCCACCAGCAACAGCACCACCCACCGCCCGAGGCGGCGCAAGGCGGCGAGCTGATCGTCGCGACGTCGAACGATGAACCCGTCGACCACCCGACCCACCGAGAGAGGTGCCAATGCAATCATGCGACCGCTCGACCCTCGAGCCCGCCCCGCTGTGCAATGGGGTGAGGCGGCGAGGGCATCGCGCCGGGTCGACGTCGAGGGGTGACGCGCACGCTGCGGGCTTCGAAGCACCGGTTATTCTTCGGATCCGACGGGCGCGCTGGCTTCAGCCTGGCCTGACGTCTGCTGCCGCTCTTTCCGTCAGGCCGAACTGGCGCTGGTAGAGGCGCGCATAGAGGCCTCCTCTGCGCAGCAGCTCGGCGTGGGGCCCTACCTCGACGATCTTGCCGGCCTCCATCACCACGATGCGGTCGGCGTGCACGATGGTCGAGAGCCGGTGGGCGATCGCGATGCAGGTGCGCCCCTTCATCAGGGCGTCGAGCGACTGTTGAATCAGCGCTTCCGACTCGCTGTCGAGCGCGCTGGTGGCCTCGTCGAGAATGAGAATCTTGGGGTCTTTCAAGAACGCTCGGGCGAGGGCGATGCGCTGCTTCTGGCCGCCCGACAGGCGGGTGCCGCGCTCACCCAGCTCGGTCTCGTAGCCCTGGGGCAGCGCGGTGATGAACTCGTGCGCGTGGGCCGCTCGGGCCGCGGCGAGCACCTCGGCCTCGGTCGCCGACGGGCGGCCGTAGAGAATGTTCTCGCGCACCGACCCCGAGAGCAGCAGGGTGTCTTGGGCCACCATGCCGACCATCGCGCGCAGGGGCCGGAGCTTGAGCTCGCGCACGTCGACCCCGTCGACCCGCACCGTGCCCTGGCGCGGGTCGTAGAAGCGGGGCACCAGCTGAATCAGCGTCGACTTGCCCGCGCCGCTGGGCCCCACCAGCGCCACCACCTCGCCGGGCTTCACCTCGAGGCTGAGGTCGCGCAGCACCGCCGCTTCGCCGTAGCCGAAGGTCACGTTCTCGAGGCTCACCGCGCCGCGAGGAGTCGGCAGCTCTCGGGCGTCGGGCAGCTCTTTCACGTCGGGCTCGACGTCGAAGATCTCGAAGATGCGCTCGATGGCGGCGAGCGAGTTCTGCAGCACCGCGTTGAGCTCGCTCATGCGGCTGATGGGGAAGTACAGCTCGCGCAGCAGCAGAATGAAGGCCACCACCGTGCCCACCGAGGTCTGGCCGGTCACCAGCCGGTAGCCGCCGAACCAGATGATGCCCACCGTCGCCATCTGGGTGAGCCACTGCACCACGCTGTTCGAGAGCGAGGTGAAGATGGCGTTGCGCATGGTGAGGTCGTAGAGCCGCCGCGCTCCGCCGAAGAACGCGCGCACCTCGCGCTGCTCGGCGGTGTAGCTCTTCACCATCTGAATGCCGCCGATGCGCTCCTGCACGTCGCCCGAGAACGTCTCCATCGCCTGCTGCAGATCGTGGGTGCTCTGCTTGGTGAGCTTGCCGAAGCCCCTCATGCTCACGATGTAGAAGGGAAAGACGACCAGCGCGGCGGCGGCCAGCGGCGCGTCCATCGAGAAGAGCACGTAGACGTAGAAGACGCACGAGACCAGGTCCATCCAGATGTTGGTCATCGCGGTGCCGACGAAGTTCTGCGCCAGCGCGATGTCGGCCATCAGTCGCGAGACGATCGAGCCCGACTGCCGGCTGGCGAAGAAGCCGTGCGAGAGGCGGGTGAGGTGCGCGTAGAGGTCGGTGCGCAGGTCGAGCATGGTGCGGTGGCCCGCCACCGCCGCCCAGTAGCTTCGGTAGTAGGTGCTCACCGCCCACAGCGCGTAGATGGCGATGAGAAAGATCATCAGCAGGTTGAAGCGGCCCCACGGGCCCTCCCAGCCGGCGGGCAGCAGGTGCGAGAAGTTGAACAGCAGCGCGTCGATGGCCCGCACCACCACGTCGCTCTTGCCCTGCGGCTGCCCGCCGCTCATCGTCGGCACCAGGCGATCGGTGAGGAACTTGAGCGCCAGCGCGGTCGTCGACGGCAAGACGAACTTGAGCATGCCCGCCAGCGTGGCGAGCCACATCAGGCCCGCGTACGGCCACACGTACTCGAAGAAGCGCCTCAGGGCACTGCGGGGCGCCGGCGTGCTCATGGGCTTCTTTTACAGCGGGGGCGGGGTGGGCGCGCGCCCGTTCGCGAGGCCTGTGCCGTTGCTCAGTGCGGGCACCGAGGCGGCCGGGCGCGAGCACCGTCGCCCCAGCGGCTCGAGGTACGCGCTCGAGCTCGAGGGGTGGCCGTGGCTGCTCACCGGCTCCGAGGTGACGCACTGCTCGAGCGCGGGCGTCACTTCGCCCGGGCGAGAAACTGCACCACCTTGGGCTTGGGGTCTCTCGTCAGCCCGGCGTGCCCGTCGGCCACCGCGGTGAAGTCGAGCGCCTCGAGCCGCGCGATCGACCTGCGGTTCTGCGCCACGTCGTCGCTGAAGAAGTCGGGGCCCATCTTCAGCTCTCCGTCGCGCTGCATCAGCGAGTCGCCGGTGAACAGCACTCCGTCGATGAGGTACGCCGTCGAGCCCGCGGTGTGGCCGGGAATCGAGACCGTCTTCACGCTCACGCCGTCGAGCTCGAGGGCAGCGTCGGGGCTCAGCTCTTCGACCTGCGGCGGCACCTTCACCGCGGGCAGCATGAACCTCGGCATGGTCGTCTTCTCTCCGCGCAGGTACACGGCGTCGCCTCGGCCCACGTAGACCTTCGCCGACCCAAAGGCGCCCAGCCCCCCGAAGTGATCGTTGTGGCCGTGCGTCATCAGCACGGTGTGCACCTCGGCTGCGCTCAGGCCCAGCGCCTTCAGCTCGGCCAGCACCGGTGCGCCGGTGACGTCGACCCCGGCGTCGATGAGCAGCGCGCCGTGGTCGGTCTTCACCACCCACGCGTAGCTGTACTGCGAGAGAACCCCCACGATGCGCGGCGTCACCTCGATGCGCGCCGCGCCGGTCTTCGGCATCTGCGAGCGAATGCGCGCCCCGAAGACGCCGCCGGCGGCGATCAGCATCAACAGCAGGGCTCCGATGACTTTGAGTGCGCTCTTCATGGTGCACCCACGATACGGGGGCGCCTTGTGCCGGCGATGAAGGAACCATTGAGAAGTGTGTCGAGCCTCGCCCGGCCCGATTGCCCGGTGAAGCTGCCCTGAGCTGAGCCTGCCGCGCTCGCCTGGAGCACGCGCGCTCCATGGGGGCAAAAGTGCGATCTGATCGCACCTCTGGGTGCGGCGCGATCAGCGCGCGCGCGCAAGTGCGCGAACGCGATCAGCTTTTCGGCGCGGCGCTGATCTGCTGAAGCGAAATCGATCGATTCGAGCGCAGCGCGACCGTCTTCGCTGACGACAGTGGGGCGCGCTCGACCCATTTCGTTGCTCTGAAACGGGTCGCAGCTGTCTGGAACGCGTGTTGAACTTCCATTGAATATCTGATACTCATAATGCCGCATTCAATAGCCGCTATTGAATGTGGATCGCGTTGCAAGGCAGTGCCGTTCAAGCAGCGCCGGGAGAGGGCAGAGCACTTGGAAATTCTTCGGCCGGAAGAGCTCGCTCGAATCGAACGCGACTACGCGACGGGGCTACCGGCGCGCGTGATTCTCGAGATCTTTCGACCGCACGGGGTGCGGCTCTCCGAGGCCACCTTCCGCAAGTACGTGCAGGCGGGCCTCTTGCCGCGCAGTCGCCGGGTGGGCCGCAAGGGCAAGCACCGCGGCTCGACCGGCCTCTACCCGGTCGACTCGGTGCGCCGCATCAACGCCATCAAGAAGATGATGGCCCAGGGCCTGACCCTCGAAGAGATTCGTCGCTCTTTCGTCTTCTTCAAGAACCAGATCGACCAGGTCGAGCGCGAACTCGACGAGGTGTTCGCCGGCTTCGAGACCGAGCTGTCGGGCAAGCAGTTCGGCTCGCGCCACAAGCGCGCCCTGGTCAGCGAGCTTTCGCAGCTTCGTCATCGCGCCGAGGCGCTGGTGCGCGCGGTTTCGCGCTTCGGCTCGGCGGTGACGGCGCGGGTGAACGACGACATCACGCAGCAAAAAACACGGGCAGTTTCCTAGGGCCGGCGGGGGAGCCGGTATTCAATGGAGGGACGCATGAACGAGGCGAAAGCAGAAGAGTTGCCGCTCCTGAAGAGTGATGACGCTGCCGCGGTGGAAGAGCGCCGCCGCAGCAAGACCATGTCCCGCAAGGAAATGGCGCGCGACCTGCGTCGCCGGCGCATGCAGGGTCAGGTCGACCCCGAAGAAGAGGGCGTGCTCAAGGAGATCGAAGACAACCGGCCCAAGACCCGCGCCGACTGCATCAACGGCGCGCGCCCGTGCATGTTCGTCTCGTGCAAGCACAACCTCTATCTCGACGTGAACCCCGAGACCGGTTCGATCAAGCTCAACTTCCCCGACAAGGAGATCTGGGAACTCGAGTACACCTGCGCGCTCGACGTCGCCGAGAAGGGTGGCATCACGCTCGAAGAGGTCGGCGAGATCATGAACCTCACCCGTGAGCGCATTCGTCAGGTCGAGACGCGCGGGCTGCCTGGTTGCGCGAGGCGACCGAAGCCGAGCCGAAACGCGACGCTCGTCGCTGATCATTTTTCCGCACGTCGGTGGTACACCTTGGTCTCCCCCCTCCTCCTGACCGAGGTCGAAAACAACGTGCTCGCGCTCCTCAGTGTCTCCGACAAGCGCGGACTGGTGCCCTTCGCGCAAGGGCTGGTCCGCCTGGGTTTTTCCATTCTCTCCACCGGGGGAACTCTCGAGGCGCTCAAGGCGGCCGGAGTTCCCGCCAAGAAGGTCTCCGAGCACACCGGCTCGCCCGAGATTCTGGGCGGCCGGGTGAAGACCCTGCACCCCAAGATTCACGGCGGCATTCTGGGCCGGCCCACCCAGAAAGAAGACGCCGCGCAGATGAAAGAGAACGGCATCACGCCGATCTCCATCGTGGCGGTGAACCTCTACCCGTTCCGCGAGACGGTGGCCAAGGGCGCCACCGAGCTCGAGGCGATCGAGCAGATCGACATCGGCGGCCCGGCGATGGTGCGCGCCGCGGCGAAGAACTGGGCGCACGTCTCGGTGGTGGTCGACCCCAACGACTACGACCTGCTGCTGGAAGAGCGGCAGGAAAAGAAGCAGGTCACCAACGACACCCGCCGCCGGCTGATGCGCAAGGCGTTCTCGCACACCGCCGGCTATGACGCGGCCATCGCCCAGTGGCTGGCCGAGCAAGATCAAGACCCCTTCCCCGAAGAGCTCACCGTCTCGATGCAGAAGATGTTCGAGCTGCGCTACGGCGAGAACCCGCACCAGCGCGGCGCGTACTACCGCGAGGCGATCGCTCCCAAAGAGCCCACGCTCGCCTTCAGCCGGCTGTTGCAGGGCAAGGAGCTCTCGTACAACAACCTGCTCGACTTCGACTCGGCGCTGGGCCTGGTGATGGAGTTCCCCGAGGTGCCGTGCGCGGTGATCATCAAGCACAACACCCCGTGCGGGGTGGCGATCAACGAGCGGCTCGAGGCCGCCTACCGCAAGGCGCGCGCGGCAGACGAGGTCTCGGCGTTCGGCGGGGTGGTGGCGTTGAACCGCGAGGTCGACGAGCTCACGGCCAAGGCCCTGGCCGAGACGTTTCTCGAGGGCGTGGTGGCGCCGTCGTTCTCGCGCGAAGCGCGCAGCGTGCTCGAGGCGAAGAAGAACCTGCGGCTGCTCGAGGCCGGCGCCGGCCTGGCGTCGACCAGCGCCAAACCGCGCGCCCAGCTCGACGTGCGCAGCATCTCCGGAGGCCTCTTGGCGATGGACCGTGACGCCATCGAGCCCCAGACCGAGTGGAAGGTGGTCACCAAGGTGAAGCCCAGCGAGGCCGACCTGAAGGCGCTCAAGTTCGCGTGGCGGGTGTGCAAGCACGTCAAGTCGAACGCCATCGTCTTCTCGACCTCGACCGAGCTGCTGGCCGCGGGCGGCGGGCAGACCAGCCGGGTCGAGTCGGTGAAGATCGCCGCGGCGCGCGGGGGCGACAAGCTCAAGGGCAGCGCGGTGGGCTCTGACGCCTTCTTCCCCTTCCGCGACGGGCTCGACGCGCTGGCCGCGGCCGGGGCGCGCTGCGTGGTGCAGCCGGGCGGCTCGATGCGCGACCCCGAGGTGATCTCCGCCGCCGACGAGCACGGTATTTCGATGGTGTTCACCGGCGTGCGACACTTCAGGCACTGACCCTCTAAATGCGCATCGTCTGTCAGAAGTGCTCGGCCGCGTATGCGATCGACGACAAGCTCGTCACCCCCAAGGGCATTCGCGCGCAGTGCCCGCGCTGCCGGCACCTGCAGCTGGTGAAGCAGGGCGACGGCGCTCCGGCCACCACCGAGCCGGCGGTGCCTGCACCGCCGCCGCTGCCGGTGGCCCCGCCACCGCCCATGCCGCCCATGCCACCGCTTCCGCAGGCGGCCGCACCGGCCGGCGGCAGTGACGCGTTCTTCGACTTCACCTCGCTGCCCACCCAGGCGGCGAAGTCGCCCAGCGCGGCGGCGCAGCCGCCCGCCCCCGCCCCCTTCGATGCGGGCGGCGACATGCTCGACTTCAGCGACCTGGGCGAGCCGGCGCCCGAGCCGGCCACCAGCCCGCGCGCGCTCGCCCCGCTGCCGTCGGCGCTGAAGAAGCCCGCCACCCGGGCTCCGCCCCCCTCGGCGCCCGCGCCCCAGTCTTCGGCGCCGTTCGACTTCTCCGGAGACTTCTCGTTCTCAGAAGCCCCCCCGCCGCCGGTGCACCAGCTGGGCTCGACGCCGGGCTACAAGCTGAAGGCCCCGCCGCCCGATGCGCCGCTGCCTCCGCCGCCGCAGTCGGGGCCGCGCGCGCAGGCGCCCGTCGGGCCGCAGGTGAAGTGCAAGTCGTGCGGCAAGGTGCTGACCGACCCGTTCGACCAGGCGCTGGGCATCTGCGACGACTGCCGCAACGCGCAGAGCAACCCGGGGCTGAGCACCGCCGACAGCCAGGGCAAGCCCAGCGGCAGCGCGCTGGGGCGCATGTCTCCGCCGGCGGCGGCGCGCCCGCCTGCTCCCGCGGGAGACTTCGGCGACGCCGCCGGCAGCCCTGAGCTCGAGACCGTCGCCGAGCGGCCGGCCCAGAAGCCCCGGGCCCCGGCCCCCGTGCGCAACAAGACCAGCGCGTACCGCGACGACGAAGAGCCGCGCGAGGGCGCGGGCCGGGTGGTGGCGATGGCCGGCGTGCTGCTGCTGGTCTTCGGCGCGGGCGGCGCGTACCTCTTCGTCAAGAAGCCGTGGGTGAAGAAGCCGCCGCCGATGGCGCAGAAGCTGCCCATCTCGTCGGCGCGGCCCATCGACGCGATGGTCGACCGGTGGAAGGCGAGCTTCCCCGAGCTCAGCGGCTCGGCGGCCGAGCACCTCGCCGCGGGAGAAGAGAAGCTCGCGCTCGACACCACCACTGCCTACGCCGAGGCCGAGGTCGAGTTCCAGAAGGCGCTGGTGCTCGACAAGAACAACGACCGGGCGATCGCCGGGTGGGCGATGGCGCTGGCGTTCGGGCGCGGCGACAAGGTCGACGGCGACACCCAGAAGATGGCCGAGCAGATGCTGGTGGCGGCCGAGCAGCGCGGTGGTGACGCGCGGGTCTACGTCGCGCACGCGCACCTGTTGCTGGTGCGCAGCGCCAACCTGAACGACATACAGGTGCTCGCCGAGCGCGGCATCGCCAGCCCCTCGGCGAAAGACAAGGCCCTGGCCTACCTCGCGCTCGGCCAGGCGTACCTGGGCAAGAACCCCAAGACGGCACGCGACAACCTCGACGAGGCGCTCAAGGCCGACCCCAAGCTCAAGCGCGCCTACCTCTCGCAGGTGCGGCTGATGGTGGGCCAGGGCGACTACAAGAGCGCGGTGCTGACGCTCGAGAAGCGGCTCGAAGACGACCCCGATCAGCTCGAGGCCGCCGACGCGCTGGCCCGGCTCTACCTCGAGGTCTCCGAGCCCGCCCTGGCCAAGAAGACCTACCAGAAGGTCGCCGCGGCGGCGCCGCGCTCGGCCGCCGCGAAGGTGCAGCTGGCGGTGTTCGCCTACCAGCACGACGGCGACCTCGCCGGCGCGGCGGCGGGCCTCGAGGCGCTGCTGCAGCAGCGAGACGCGCTCGACAAGGCGCTGCTGGTCGAAGCCCTGGCGCACCGGGCGGCGGTGGCGCGGCTGCAGGGTGACTCGGCGGCCGCCATCAGCCAGGCCGACGCGGCCCTGCAGCTCAAGCCCGACCATCTGAACGCCCACCTGCAGAAGCTGTTCGCCAGCCTCGCGGTGAACAACGTCGCCGATGCGCGCGCGCAGCTCGCCGCGCTCAAGCTGGGCGACCCGGCGCTCGAGGCCACCCTCGAAGGCCGGGTGCTGCTGGCCGAAGGCAAGTTCGGCGATGCGTTCGAGAAGCTCAGGAAGGCGGCCGAGCTCGACCCGCGGCGCACCGACGCGCTGCTGCTGGCAGCCGCCGCGGCGGTGAAGGCCAAGAACGAGCCCAAGGGGTGGGAGTACGTGCTGGCCCGGGGCGGCAAGGCCGACCCGCTGCAGAGCGGGCCGCGGCCGCCGATGTCGCCGCTGTTCATCAGCCGCTCGGACATCGTGGGGCCGGCGCGCGGCACCTTCGCGCGGCTGGGCAAAGAGAAAGACGACCCCAACCCGCTGATCGCCGAAGGGGTGTTGGCCTGGCACGCGGGAGACCTCGCCGGCGCCGACGATGCGTTCGCCCGGGTGGTGGCGATCGACCCCGACAACGTGCAGGGCTACGCCTACCGTGCGCTGATCTCGCTCAAGCGCCGCGACGCCGCGGCGGCGAGCAAGTGGGCCACCAAGGCCGCCGGCGCCGACCGCAGCTCGGGTCTCGCCCACTGCGTGCTGGGGTGGACGCTGCTCAACGCCAACAAGGTCGAAGCGGCACGCGCCGAGCTCCAGAAGGCGATCGAGCTGGCGCCGAACCTCTTTCTCGCCAAGGTGAAGCTCGCCGAGGGCGACGTGAAGGTGAAGAAGGTGCCGCAGGCCAAGGCGGCGCTCAACGCGGTGCTGCTCGCCGACCCTCAGTACAACGAGGCCAAGCGCGTGCTCTACGGGATCTCGCTGTGAAGGTGCTGCTCCTGGGCACCGGAGCGCGGGAGCACGCGCTCGCGTGGAAGCTGCAGCAGAGCCCACGGCTCACCCGCCTCACCGTGGCGGGCGGCAACGCGGGGCTGGCCCAGCGCTGGGAGTGCCGCGCGGTGCCGCTGGACAGCGGCCCGGCCGTGGTGGCGCTGGCGCGCGAGCTCGCGGCCGAGCTGGTGGTGATCGGCCCCGAGGCCCCGCTGGTGGCGGGCGTGGCCGATGCGCTGAAGGCCGCCGGCATCGCGGTGTTCGGCCCGGTGGCGGCGGCGGCGCGGCTCGAGGGCAGCAAGGCCTTCGCGAAAGAAGTGATGGAGAAGTCGCAGGTGCCGACCGCCCGCTGGGAGCTGTTCGATGATCTCGAGCGCGCCGCGGCGCGTGCCGAGGCGTGGGGCGCGGTGGTGGTGAAGGCCGACGGCCTGGCCGCCGGCAAGGGAGTGGTGGTGGCCGACGACGGGCCTCAGGCGGCGGCGGCGGTGCGCGCGCTGGGCACGCTGCCCTCTGGGAAGCGGCTCTTGCTGGAAGAGCGGCTCACCGGCCCCGAGGTCTCGGTGATGGCGTTCTGCGACGGCGAGCGGTACGCGCTCTTGCCCGCGTCGCAAGATCACAAGCGGCTGCTCGACGCAGATCTCGGCCCCAACACTGGCGGCATGGGCGCCTACGCGCCGGCGCCGGTGCTCGACGCGCGCGGCCTCGAGGCGGTGGGCCGCGACGTGATCGCCCGGGTGCTGCGCACCATGACCGCCGCAGGCACTCCGTTTCAGGGGGTGCTCTACGCGGGGCTGATGCTGACCCCGCAGGGGCCCCGGGTGCTCGAGTTCAACGTGCGGCTGGGCGACCCCGAGACCCAGCCCCTGATGATGCAGCTCGATGAAGACCTGCTCGAGCTGTGCGTGGCCTGCGCCGAGGGCAAGCTCGAGGCGCGCACGCTCAAGGTGCACTCGGGCGTGTCGGTCGGCGTGGTGCTCGCGGCGAGGGGCTACCCCGAGAAGCCCGTGCTGGGTGACGAGATATCGGGGCTCGAGTCGGTGACCGGGGCGCAGGTGTTTCATGCCGGCACCCGCCGCGAGGGCGAGAAGGTGGTCACCAGCGGGGGGCGGGTGCTCACCGTCTGCGCGCGGGGCGACACCTTCGAGGCGGCGAGAGACGTCGCGTACGCGCAGGCTGCGAAGATTCGGTTCGAGGGCATGCAGTACCGCCGCGATATCGGTAAGGGCGCGCGGCCGGGGTAGGGCGCGAACGCGGCCTCTGAGCCAGCGCCCGCCTCAACCCAACGCCCGCCGGTAGACCTCGAGCGTGCGCCGGGCGCAATCGTCCCAGCTGTAGCGCGCCGCGCGCTCTTTGCCGGCGGTCTGAAGCCGCTCGCGCAGGGCCTCGTCGCGGAGCAGCCGCGACGCGGCGTCGAGCCAGGCCTGCGGCTCGTTCGGCGACACCAGCACCGCGGCCGAGCCCAGCACCTCGGGGTGCGCGCCCGCATCGGCGGCGATCACCGGTGCCCCGCAGGCCATCGCCTCGAGGGCGGGCAGCCCGAAGCCCTCGTAGCGAGACGGCACCATCACCGCGACCGCGCCGCCGTAGAACAGCGCCAGGTCGGCGTCGCTGAGCGGAGACAGCTCGATCACCGACTCGGGCAGCCCCAGCGCGCGCCGGGCGCCACGCCCGGCCAGCACCGCCAGAGGCGCCGGCAGCCGCTCGGCGATGGGCCCCAGCATCGCCAGGTTCTTGAACGGCTTCACGTTGCCGATGGCGGCGAAGTAGCGGGGCGGCAGACCGCGGCGGCGGCGAAAGTCTTCGAGCTCGGCGGCGGTCGAGGCGCGGAACAGCGAGTCGACCCCGTTGGGGATCACCTGAAGCCGGTACTCCGACAGCCCCAGGTACTTCGACAGCTCGCGCCGCGAGAACTCGCTCACCGTGAGCAGCGCCGCGGCGCGACGGGCCCGGGGGCCCACGATGGCCCGGTAGTAGGCGGCCTGCAGCGGAGTGGTCTCTTCGGCCTGCGCCAGGTGGGTGGCGTCGTGCAGGGTGGCCACCAGCTTTCCCGGCCACAGCGCGGGCAGCGAGAACGAGGTGGCGTGAAAGAGGTCGGGCCGTACCTTCACCAGCGACGCGAGCAGGGTGGGCTGCTCGGCGGCGGTGAGGAAGCCGCCCAGGCAGCGCTCGAGCGGCAGGCGCGGGGCGAGGTCTCCCAGGTCATCGGGCACGCCGTCGGGGCCCATCAGCCCCACGAAGTGCCAGCCGGGCTCGAGCTGGGGCAGCCGCCGCGCCAGCTCGAGCGCGTAGCGCGCGATGCCGTGCAGGGGGCCGCGCACCATGCGCAAGTCGATCAGTACTCGAGGCACGTCTTTACGTTAGCTTCTGCCAGCCGCGCGCGGCGCTCAACTAATGCGCATCGCCCTCGTGCACGACTGGTTGGTCACCTGGCGCGGCGGCGAGAAGGTGCTCGAGGCGCTGCTCGAGCTGATGCCGCGCGCCGAGCTGTTCACCCTCTTTCACCAGCCGCAGGCCATGCCGGCGTCGATCGAGGCGCGGCAGGTGCACACCGCGTTCATCGACCGGCTGCCCTACGCGCGGCGGTTTCACCGCCAGCTGTTGCCGGTGCTGCCGCTGGCGGTTCGCTCGCTGAAGCTCGACGGCTTCGACCTGGTGGTGAGCTCGAGCCACTGCGTGGCCAAGGCGGCGCGCGCGGCGGGCGCCCGGCACCTGGCGTACGTGCACGCTCCGCTGCGCTACTTCTGGGATCGCTTCGACGACTACTTCGGGCCCCGCCAGGCGGCGCTGCCCACCCGGCTCGCCGCGCACGCGCTGCGGCCCTTCATGCGCGCGTGGGACGTCAAGAGCTCGCGCGGCATCGACCGCTTCGTGGCCAACAGCGCGCACGTGGCGCGGCAGATCGCCCAGCGCTACGGCGAGCGCGCGGCGGTGGTGCACCCGCCGGTCGAGCTCGAGCGCTTCACCCGCGAGCGGCTGCCCTCGAGGCCCGGCGAGGCCTTTCTGTGCTTCGGCGCGCTGGCCCCGTACAAGCGCGTCGACCTGGCCATCGAGGCCTTTCGCCGCAACGGCCTGCCGCTGTGGGTCGCCGGGGCCGGCCAGCACGAGAAGCGGCTCAAGAAGAACCTGCCGCCCAACGTGAAGTGGCTGGGCCCCATCGACGAGGCGCAGCTGCCGCTGGTGTACCAGAGCGCGCGGGCGCTGATCTTCCCCGGCGAAGAAGACTTCGGGCTCACCCCCGTCGAGGCCCAGGCGAGCGGCCTCCCGGTGATCGCGTTCGGCAAGGGCGGCGCGCTCGAGACCGTGGTGCACGAGAAGACCGGCCTGTTCTTCTACCCCCAGACCGTCGACGGCCTGGCGCGCGCGGTGTACCGCTTCGTCGAAGAGCTCGAAGGCAAGCTCGACCCGGCGGCGATGCGCGCCCAGGCCCAGCGCTTCAGCAAGCAGGCGTTCTTCGAAGGCATGCGCCGCCAGCTCGACGAAGTGGCTCCGGGTTGGGCAGACTGAGCCTCTCAGGGCCCTTTTCGGCCGGGAAGGCGCCCTGTGCTAGGCATCGCGACCGACCGTGTTCAGCCGTTTTCAGGGTTTCTACAACTCGATCAAGCTGCTCGCCGACCTGGCGATGCTGAGCCTCGCCTTCGGCGCCGCGTACTGGACCCGCTTTCACACCGGCCTGCCGCACGAGTCGATACCGCCGCTCAACGACACCCTGACCTCGCTGGCGATGGTGCTGGTGGTGTTTCCCGTCACCTTCCGCCAATCGAACCTCTACACCACCAACCGCGCCCGCTCGCACATCAGCGAGGTGTTCGAGATCTTCAAGGCGGTGCTGTTCGCCACGCTGCTGCTGGTGGCGGTGCGCTACTTCACCTCCGAGCGCTACTCGCGCATGACCATCGCCATCTTCATGGTCTACGCGTTCGTGGGCGTGTCGGCGGTGCGGCTGGCCTTTCGCGCCGCCTTCAACGCGCTGCGCCGCCGCGGCTTCAACCTCAAGACCATTCTGGTGGTGGGCGCCGGAGAGCTCGGCGCGCGGGTGATCGAGACCATCGACCAGCACCGCGAGCTGGGGTTCACGGTGAGCGGCGTGCTCACGCGCCGGCCCGAGAAGGTCGGCACCCGCGTCAGCGGCGCCAGGGTGGTGGGGCTCATCTCTCAGGTCGACGAGGTGCTCGACGCCTCGCCCATCGACCAGGTGATCATCGCGCTGCCCATCGACGACCAGCCGCTGCTCAAGCCGCTGATGGAGCGCCTCGCCCAGCGCACCGTGGACGTGAAGGTGGTGCCCGACCTGTACCAGTACCGCACCCTGCGCTCGGGGCTGGAGGAGTTCGGCGGCCTGCCCATCATCTCGCTGCAGGGGGCTCCCCTGCACGGGTGGAACGTGATCTTGAAGCGGGCCTTCGACTTCGTGGTGGCGCTGGCGGCGCTGCTGCTCACCGCGCCGGTGATGCTGCTGGTGGCCGCGCTGGTCAAGCTCACCTCACGCGGGCCCGCGCTGTTCGCGCAAGAGCGTATGGGCATCGATGGGCGCACCTTCAAGATGCTCAAGTTCCGCACCATGCACGTCGACGCCGAAGAAGAGGGCGCGCAGATGGCCAGCCCCGATGACCCGCGCCGCACCTGGGCGGGCGCGTTCTTGCGGCGCACCTCGCTCGACGAGCTGCCGCAGTTCTTCAACGTGCTGGTGGGCGAGATGTCGCTGGTGGGCCCGCGCCCCGAGCGGCCGGTGTTCATCGAAGAGTTCAAGAAGCAGATTCCCCGCTACCACCTGCGCCACCTGGTGAAGTCGGGCATCACCGGCTGGGCGCAGGTGAATGGGCTGCGCGGCCAGACGTCGATGGCCAAGCGCATCGAGTACGATCTCTATTACATCGAGAACTGGTCGCTGCTGCTCGACCTGAAGATCGTGCTCCGCACCGCGCTGGGCGGCTTTCTCTCGAAGAACGCCTACTGATGTTCGCCGCCGTCACCTCGCTCTTGCTGCTCGCGGCACCCGCACCGGGGCTCGCCGACGCCGGCCCCGCGCCCACCCCGCGCGAGCTGGCGCAGCTGTTCTTTCTCGCCGGCGACCTGCGCCGCGCGGTCGACGCCGGGCGCCGGTGCATGCAGCTCGAGGGGCGAAAGAAGTGCGAGCCCTTCTACCGGGCGCTGGTCGAGTACCAGGCGCTGATACCGAAGAACGATCAGCTGACCCTGGCCGAGGCCAAGGCGTACCTGGAGTGGGATCGCTTCGTCTCTCCGCAGCAGCCCGGCAAGCTCACCGAGCCGGTGCTCTCTCGCTACGTCGAAGAGCCGCTCTCGACCGCCCGCGCCGCCTGGCAGGGGGGCGACGAGAAGTCGGCCCGCAAGCTCGCCGAGCGCGTGCTCGAGGTCGACCCCAAGAACGCAGACGCCAAGGCCCTGCTCAAGCAGCTCACTCGATGAGCAGCTCGAAGGGCGGCGTGGGGAGACTGTTCTGGGGCAGCCGGAGCACGGGCTCGCGCACCGGCTCTTTGTGGCGAAGGCCGCCGAGGTAGGCGTTCTCGGGGCTGGCTCGAGAGCCCAGCAGGCCGAGGCCCTCGATCGGCTCGGCCTCTGCCTCGGAGAGCTCGACCGCGGCCGGCGGCTCGAGCGTGAGCAGCACCTCGTTCGGGTCGCCCGGCACCGCGCCGCCGAGGCGGGCGCCGGCACCGTCGGGCCGGCTGGCGAAGAGGGTCAGCGTCTCACCCTGGGCGCCGAAGAGCACGAACCGGCCCGCGGCGTCGGTGACGGCGTGCGGGTAGCAGCCCGGCATGGGAGAGCACCCATGCAGGCCCAGGCCCTCGTCGCCTGCTGCAGGGGCAGCCGGGTAGGGGTCGCGGTCGTCGGGCAGCGGCAGCGTCTGCCGGTCGGAGTACACGGTGAGGCCCTCGACGCCGAAGCCGCGCGCATCGAGCACGCGGCCGAAGACCTTCTCCCGGCGCTCCAGGTTCAGGCTGACCGAGGAGCCGGTGCTGACCGTCTGCTGGTCGCCTCCCCAGGCGTCGCCGAACGCGCGCACCGTGTACGTGCCGCGGGGCAGGCCCTCGACGGCGAAGCGGCCCCACTCGTCGGTGAACGCGGTGCGGGTGTAGCCGTTGCCGGTGATCACCAGCGACACGTCGGGCGCGGCCTCGCCCTCTTGCGCCACCGAGCCCACGATGCGCTCGCCGCGCTGGAGCGTCAGCACCAGGTCGCCCAGCTCTTCGCCCCGGGTGAGCAGCAGGCCCTCTTCGTGCGCCGGCAGGTACCCCTCGGCGCGCGCGGCGAGGTTCCAGACTCCAGGTGACAGCACGATGGAGAACTCGCCGGTCTCATCGGCCCACCCCTCGACCACCTCGCTCTCGCAGGGGGCGTCGTCGGTGAGGCAGGCCGGCTCGAGCACCAGGTGCACGCCCTCTGGCGAGGCACCCTGCTCGGGCATCACCCGGCCCGAGAGCACCACGTTCTCGCCCAGGGCCTCTGGTTCGCTCTGGGTGAGCCCGGTGGAGTCGGCTTCGGCGAGCTCGACCGGGTCGGTGCCCGGCGCCTCGGCCGCGGCCTCTTCGGCGTCGTCAGGCCCGGCCGGGACCGCTTCGGCGCTGGCCGGTGGCGGGCCGGCCTCGGCGAGCCCCACTACCGGCACCGGCGCCGCCCACTGAAACGCCACCGCCAAGAGCAGGCACGCCAAGGCCCCGATGCCCAACGCCAGCTTCACGGCCCCTTAGACGCCGCCGGGGGGCCTGGGTTCCGCAGGCCGAAAAAGAAACGGCCCCGGTGGATTTCTCCACCGGGGCCGTCCCCCTCCGCGGGCCTTTCATCGGGGTGGAGCGACAGGGATCGCCGTAGCATTCCCCGTCGAGGCCGCGCCGCGCCTCTCCACCCCCAAAGCCCAGCTCACTGAAAAAAGCGGGTCAGCTGCAGCCCGAGGTCGCGCCGCAGTTGTTGCACTTGTAGCAAGCGCCGTTGCGCACGGTGATGGTGCCGCACACGTGGCAGGGCGGCGCGTCGGCCTGGTTCAAGAAGGCCTGGCGCTGGGCGTTCGACTGCACCGGCGGCGGCGTGGGAACCGGCGCGTGCTTGAGCTTCAGGTCGGAGGTCTCGGTGACGCCCGCGTCACCCACCGGCTTCTCGACGCCCAGGTCGAGCGATTCTTGGCGCGGCAGGAACTTCAGCGCCAGCCAGCGGAAGATGTAGTCGCTGATCGACTTCGCGATGGGCAGGTCGGGGTTGCCGGTGAAGCCGCTCGGCTCGAAGCGCATGTGGCTGAACTTGTCGCAGAGCACCTGCAGCGGCACGCCGTACTGCAGCGAGAGCGAGATGGCGCAGGCGAACGAGTCCATCAGGCCGGAGACGGTCGAGCCCTCTTTGCTCATGGTGATGAACAGCTCACCGGGCGAGCCATCTTCGTACTTGCCGACGGTGAGGTAGCCCTCGTGACCGGCGACGCTGAACTTGTGGGTGATCGCCTCGCGCTCGTCGGGCAGGCGGCGGCGCGCGATGCGCTCGACGACCACCTGGGGAGCCGGCAGAGCCACCTCTTCCTTCTTCTTCGAGGTGTTGAGCGGCTGGCTGCGCTTGCAGCCGTCGCGGTAAACGGCGACCGCCTTGAGGCCGAGCTTCCACGCCTCGAGGTACGCGGCCTCGATGTCTTCGACGGTCGCCTCGGTGGGCAGGTTCACCGTCTTGGAGATGGCGCCCGAGAGGAAGGGCTGGGTGGCGCCCATCATGCGCAGGTGGCCGAGGTAGTGAATCGACCGGCTGCCCTTGGAGGGCTTGAAGGCGCAGTCGAACACCGGCAGGTGCTCGTCTTTGAGGTGCGGGGCGCCCTCGATGGTCTCGGCCTTGTCGAGGTACGCGATGATCTCGGCCGACTGCGCCTGGCTGTAGCCCAGGCGGGTGAGCGCGGCCGGCACGGTGTTGTTGACGATCTTCAGCATGCCGCCGCCGACCAGCTTCTTGTACTTGATGAGCGCGATGTCGGGCTCGATGCCGGTGGTGTCGCAGTCCATCATGAAGCCGATGGTGCCGGTGGGCGCGAGCACGGTGACCTGCGAGTTGCGGTAGCCGTGGCTCTCGCCCCACTGGAGCGCGCCGTCCCACACCTGCTTCTGGGCGTCGACCAGCTTCGCCGCCACGCCCTCGACGGGCAGCTGGTAGGCGGCCTTGCGGTGCTTGCGCATCACGCCGAGCATCGACTCTTCGTTCTTGGGGTAGCCCGCGAACGTGCCCATGCGCTCGGCGATGCGGGCGCTCTGCAGGTAGGCCTGGCCGGCCATCAGCGAGGTGATGGCGCCGGCATAGTTGCGGCCGGTCTCGGAGTCGTACGGCAGGCCGGTGGCCATCAGCAGGGCGCCGAGGTTGGCGTAGCCCAGGCCGAGCGGGCGGTAGTCGAACGAGTTCTGGGTGATCTTCGGGGTGGGGTACTTCGAGAACCCGACGATGATCTCCTGGCCGAGCAGGGTGACGTCGACCGCGGCGCGGAAGGCGTCGATGTCGAACTCACCGTCGATGGCGTTGCGGAACTTCATCAGGTTCAGCGACGCCAGGTTGCAGGCGGTGTCGTCGAGGAACATGTACTCGCTGCACGGGTTCGACGCGTTGATGCGCGCGGTGCCGGCGCAGGTGTGCCAGCCGTTGACGGTGGTGTCGAACTGCAGGCCGGGGTCGCCGCACTTCCACGCCGCCTCGGAGATGGCGCGGAACACGTCGCGGGCGCGGTAGGTGTCCATCACCTGGCCGTCGCGCACCGCGCGGGTCGACCAGGCCTTGTCGTCGACGACCGCCTTCATGAAGTCGTCGGTGACGCGCACCGAGTTGTTCGAGTTCTGGAAGAAGATCGACGCGTACGCCTCACCGTTGAACGACGAGTCGTAGCCGGCGTCGATCAGCGCCCAGGCCTTCTTCTCTTCGTTGGCTTTGCAGGCGATGAACTCCATCACGTCGGGGTGCTCGGCGTTCAGAATCACCATCTTCGCGGCGCGGCGGGTCTTGCCGCCCGACTTGATGACGCCGGCGAAGGCGTCGAAGCCCTTCATGAACGAGACCGGGCCCGAGGCGGTGCCGCCGCCGGCCAGCAGCTCGCGCGAGGAGCGGATGGTGGAGAGGTTCGAGCCGGTGCCCGAGCCGTACTTGAAGAGCATGCCCTCGGTCTTGGCGAGCCCGAGGATCGACTCCATCGAGTCGTCGACCGAGTTGATGAAGCAGGCCGAGCACTGGGGGTGCTCCTCGACGCCGACGTTGAACCAGACCGGCGAGTTGAAGGCCACCTTCTGGTGAATGAGCAGGTGGGTCAGCTCGGCGTGAAACGAGGCGCGGTCGGCCTCGGAGGCGAAGTAGCCGCCCTGCTGGCCCCAGCGGGTGATGGTGTCGACCACGCGCGCGACCAGCTTGCGCACCGAGCTCTCGCGCTCGGCGGTGCCCGGCGTGCCGCGGAAGTACTTCGACGCGACCACGTTGGTGGCCAGCATCGACCACGTCTTGGGGACCTCGATGTTCTTCTGCTCGAAGACGACCTTGCCGTCTTCACCGGTGATGGCCGCCGAACGGAGCTCCCAGGCCACTTCATCAGCCGGGTCGACCCCCGGAGTGGTGAAGTAGCGCGGTACCGCCAGGCCGCTCACCCGCCGCTTGGAGGGCTTCGACGGCTTCGGGACGGGGACGGCGACCGCGGTCTTCTGGGCCAGCTCTTTGTCCATGGACGGTTTCTCCAGATTTACTAGCTGTGTGGGTTGGGTGCGCTGCGAAGGCGAGACGGGTCCTGCTCTCTGGTCCGGGCCGAGAGGGGTGTGAAAGTGCGAAAGTGTGTGTTTTAGATCCCTAAGCCGATGGAGCTTCGGGCGCTACAGCGGTTACCCCTCCGGAACAATGACGTGCTTGTACATGTAGCGTCACGACAGTGTCAAACTAAAGCCACCACATCTAGTGTCAAAATTTCGTCCGATACCCAACATTTAGCGTGTCTCGTTGTGGTGCGGGCAGAACGCACAGCGATTTCAGGCCGGTAAATCGGCCTCGGATCCATTTCGGGCTACATGTGGGGCGAAGTCGCCATAAAAAACCGGAATCGTATCGTCGTGACGATACGTGACCATGGCACGCGCCGGTGATCGCGTTTGACTGAAAGTGCGTGTTGAACACTGATCAATTTCCCCTCGGAAACGACGACTTCGCCCTCGCGGATCCGTTTTGCACCGGCCCGCACAGCCGGTAAGAGGTCGCTAGAGGAGCGAGAAAAAATGCCCCCGCCTTTTGAGCGCCACGTCTTCATCTGCATCAACCGCCGGCCCGACGATTCGCCGAAGGGCAGCTGTGCGGCGAAGGGCTCTGAAGAGCTGGCGCCGCTGTTCAAGCACGCCGCCGACCAGCACGGGGTGAAGGGCGTTCGCATCAACAAGTCGCAGTGCCTGGACGCCTGCGAGCGCGGCTGCACCCTGGTCGTGTACTCCGAGGGGGTCTGGTATTAGAAGGTCACCTCGGGCGACGTCGAGGAGATCGTCACCGAGCACCTGGTGAACGGCCGGCCGGTGGAGCGCCTGAAGATGGAGCCCTACCCGAAGAAGTAGGTCAGGCGGCGTGGGCGTGGGTGACGCCCGGCAGCAGCGGTACGAAGCGCACCCACTCGAGCGCCTGCTGCTCGAACTCGTGCCGGTCTCTGCGGGTGACGCGCACCAGCCGCTGGTGGCTGGGCTGCCCGACGGGAATGACGAGGCGGCCTCCGATGACCAGCTGGTCGAGCAGGGCCAGCGGAATGGTCGGGGGGGCCGCCGGCACCAGCACCACGTCGTAGAGGGCGTTCTCGACCCAGCCCAGGGTGCCGTCGGCGTGCTGCACCGACACGTTGCTGTACCCCAGCCGGGCGAGCCGCTCGGTCGCCTGGCGCGCCAGGCTCTCGTGCCGCTCGACGCTGTAGACGTGCTGGCAGAGCAGGGAAGTGACCGCGGCGGAGTAGCCCGAGCCGGTGCCCACCTCGAGCACCCGGTCGTGCGGCCCCACTGCGGCGGCCTCCAGCATGCGCGCCACCATGTAGGGCTGCGAGATGGTCTGATCTTCGCCGATGGGCAGCGGCTCGTCGGCGTAGGCGAGCCCCTGCTGGGCAGGCTCGACGAACAGGTGGCGCGGCACCACGCGCATGGCGGTCAGCACCCGCGCCTCGCGCAGGCCCCGCATCTCGAGCTGCTGGTGAACCATCAGCTCCCGCCTGAGGACGTCGGACTCCACCCTCGAGTTGTAATCACGGAGGCCTCGAAAGCGAGCCAGACCTCGCCGCTACCCCGACGAAACGCGGGTTCAGTCGGCCGTGGTGTTCGAGATGGCCACAGTCGCGCGGCGGGGAACCGCGCCTGGGCGTCGTGGGGCGACGTCGCTCGGGGTGGGGTCGTGGCGCCCGCCTGCGCGTTTTGAGGCGGTTCCTCCTCGCCCGGCTGCTCCCGAAAGCGAATGTGGGGGCAAGGGAGGTCGCCACCGCGATGACCTCGGCGCGGGTGCGGGGGCGCACCGTGGAGCCGGGCAGCGCGTGGGGCGGCTCGCGCGCCCGCGACGCGCTGGCACACCACCAGGCGAACGAACCGGAGCATCGGCGACGCGACGGAGTTCGTGTCTGGCGAACCCGGGCACCCCACGGCCGACGGCGGGGGCGCATGACCGGGCGGTCGACGGACGCCGAGGTTCTGAACGGCGGGTACGCAAGGGTTCGCCGTCGTGGTGCGTGATGCGCTCGTGCAGGCGGCGCAGCCTTCCCGTGCGCGCTGCCGGCCCTCCGCGCTCGGTGAGCCCCTCTCTCTGCGGCGCTCTGCATCGAGGCGAACAGGGTGGGGCGGTGGCGACCGACGGTCGATTCGCGAGCCGGCGCACCGGCCAGAATTGGCGTGGGAGTATCCAGGTCCACTGGGTGAACCTTGATTGACCCACGTGGCGCGGTGCGAATGACCGCCGAGACGTCGAGCCTCGTCAGCGAGCGAGACGCGGTTCCCGCGGACAGTGCCCCAGCGGGAAGTGACCCTCGACGCGAACAGCCGCTCCTGTTCCCCACTCGCTTTTCGAGGCACCGCGCTGCTCGCGCGAGGAGCTACCCCGAGCTCAGGTGGCGCCGCCTCAGCGCTCGAAAACAACGCCGCGCGGTCGCCCGCCGCGCAACGTGCACCCTCTCTGACCTGCCCAAGCCGAAATCGACGTCGGTCAAACGGCCGCGCCCGAGCGACGGGGACGCGGCATGTGGGCTCGGGCGGCGGGTTCACCCCCTGAGGGCGTGGCGGTCGGCGCGGGCTTGTCGTGGCGCGCGCGCTCATCGGTTCTGGGCGGGGAATTCGTCGTCCGCGACGAAGGACGCGCCCAGAACCGATTCGGTGGGCGAGGGGGTTCTACGGTGGTGGTCGGCGCGCCGCCACGACGCGGCGGTGCGCAACGCAATCGACTGCCGTGCCCTCATTTGCCGTCCGAGGCGAGGTGCGAGGCGAGGAGCTGCTCGAGGTGAGCAGGCGCCGCCAACGCGCGCGGTGACTCTCGCGCGCGGTCGCCCGGTCGTTTCACGCCACGCCTGAACCGGGCACTCGTTAGATTGCGCGGCGCATGCGCCTCCCTCTCGTCGTGACGCTCGGTGTGCTCGCCGGCTGCGCCACGCTCCGCATCGCCCCCGACGACGAGAAGCTCTACCGGGTGGGCCGGTTCTCGAACGACGGCCGGTTTCTCTGGTCGGGCTCGCGCTTCTCACTGCACTTCGAGGGCTCGGGGCTGGTGCGCGCGCGGCTGCGCCAGAACACCCACCCCGGCTCGGCCGAAGCCGGCCCGCAGCCGCTGCGCATTCGCGCCGAGCTCGACGGGGTCAACCGCGAGCTCTACGCCGACGCCCGCGGCGAGCTGCTCTTCCAGTCCGACGTGCCGCCCGGAGACTACCACTTCTCGCTCGTTCGCCAGAGCGAGGCGCTGGTGGGCGAGGGCCAGCTGCTCGAGATCGAGCTGTCCGAGAACAGCCGCGTGGTGGAGTGGAACCGCAAAGGCCAGGCGCTGCTCGAGTTCATCGGCGACTCGGTGACCGTCGGCTTCGGCAACGAAGGCAAGGCGCCGTGCCTCTTCTCGTCGCGCACCCAGGCCTTCACCGCCGCGTTCCCCGCGCTGGTGGGCCGGGCCCTGAAGGCCGACGTGCGGGTGGTGGGCTGGTCTGGCCACGGGGTCGCCCACAACTGGTCAGACCGCCCCGAGCCGGTGCTGCCCGAGCAGTGGCGCCCGGCCTCACCCCCGCCCGACGTCGTCTTCCTCGGCCTCGGCTCGAACGACTGGTGGAACGGCGACCCCGGCCCGGGCTTTCTCACCGCGTACCAGGCGTTCGTGGCGCGGGTTCAGCAGGCCTACCCCGATGCGAAGCTGTACTCGATCGCCTGGGGGCCGCGGCGCGACGTCTTCCGCTCGGCGGGGCTCGACCCCATCGAGCTGGAGGACACCGACCTCGACCACGACGGCTGCGTCGGCCACCCCAGCGCCAGGGCGCACCAGCGCGTCGCCGAGGTGGTCACCGCGCGGGTGTGCCTCGACGCGCCCGCGCTCTGCGGAAAAGCCAGGTGAGCGCCGCCAGCGCCAGGGCGCACCATCGCGTCGCCGAGGGGGTCACCGCGCGGGTGTGCGTCGACCCGCCCGCGCTCTGCGGCAAAGCCAGGTGAGCGCCGCCAGGGCGAAGGCCTCGGCGCCGGCGCTGCAGCCGCAGCCCCGGGGCGGGTCGAGAGGGCCCATGCCGGCATCGCTGCCGGCGTCGGCTGCCTGACCGGCGTCGGTGCCCGCGTCGGGCACGATGCCCAGCAGCCGCTCGATGGCCGCCCTGGGGTCGACGATGCCGTAGCCGTAGAGGTCGTCGTGGCCGTGCTGATCGGGCGTGGCGAACGGAGCGCGTCGCGCCGAGGCCACCAGCGCCTGCCGCACCTCGGCGGCGGTCGCGTCGGGCTTCGCCGCGAACATCAGCCCGGCCACGCCGGCCACCACCGGGCAGGCGGCCGAGGTTCCTCCGAACAGCGAGGTGTAGTTGGTGGGGTTGTCGCCCGCGTCGCCCGTCGGGTCCAACGTGAGCGAGCCGGTGGGCGCGGTGAGGTCGACCTCGGCGCCGTGGTTCGAGAAGGGCGCGGCCTCGTCGAAGATGTTGATCGCCCCGACCGTGACCACCTCGGGAATCGAGTACAGCTCGCCCGCCATCAGCTCGCGGTTCTCGTTGCCGGCGGCGAACACCACCAGCGCGCCCTTGCCGCCACGCGCGTTGCGCGACACGTCTTCGATCGCCAGCTTCAGCGAGGTCGGCACCGGCAGCGCGGTGGTGAACGCCCAGCTGTTCGAGACCACCGCCACGTCGTCGTGCAGCAGCGCGAAGCGCATCGCCTCGACGTCGGCGCTGATCGGCACGCTCGCTCCGTTCATGTCGAGCATGCGCACGCAGCGCACCTTGCACTCGGGGCAGGTGCCGGCGATGCCCTCGGCGTTGTTGCCCACCGCGCCCACGATGCCGGCGCAGGCGGTGCCGTGGCCCGAGCCCTGGCCGCTCTCGGTCACCGACGGGTCGTCGTCGCCGTCGATCACGTCGCGGCCCGGCAAGATGTGCGCGGCCAGATCGGGGTGCGCCTGATCGCAGCCGTTGTCGATCACCTGAATCGTCACGCTCGGCGCGCCGGTCGAGAGCGCCCACGCCCCCTCGATGCCGATGCGCTTCAGGTACCACTGCCCCGGGTAGCTGGGGTCGTTGGGCGGCACGGGAATGCCGGCGAGCGTGCGCGGCACCAGCAGATCGGCCTCGGCGAAGGCCACCCCGGGGGCCCCCGAGAGCGCGTTCGCCAGCGCCGCCCCGTCGCGGCGCCCCATCACGTCGGCCACCAGCCACATGCGCCGCGAGGGAAACAGCTCGCGCACCGGGCGCGCGTTCGCGCGGTGCAGCACCGCCTCGACGTCGGCGCGCTCATCGAAACCGACGATGGCGTGGGCGGTGATCTGCACCTGGGGGCCGACTCCGCTGGCGAGCGGAACCCCCAGCAGATTGACTGCCACGATCAGAGCCAATAACACCGCAGGCATGAGACGGTATCCGCTGCTGCTCGTCAACGTCGCGGGTGCGCTGCTCGCGCTCGCGCTCTCTGCCTGCAGCACCCAGGTCTGCAACCTGAGCAACTGCGTGGGCGGCTGCTGCACCGCGATGGGAGAGTGCGTCTCGACCGACGACCAGCACTGCGGCAAGCCGGGCACCGCGTGCGCGCAGTGCGCCGCCGGCCAGCAGTGCACCAGCGGCCTGTGCACCACCATCGGCGGCTGCACCCCGGCCTGCGGCGCTGACCAGGTCTGCGACAACGGCACCTGCCGCAAAGACTGCTCGCTGCCCTCGCCGACCCCACGCTGCAGCGCCACCGCGGTGCAGTGTCAGGACGAGTCGATCATGCAGCTGCGGCTCTTCTCGATGTCCAACCCCGACGCGGTCACCGAAGAGGGGGCGGCGCCGAGCTTCCGCACCACCATCGACGCGCGCGGCGGCGGGGTGAGCCCCACCACCAGCTACCTGTACATGAACTTCACGCCGCAGGGCCTGTTCAAGAGAGAGCTCAGCGACGAGCAGGCGTTCACCTCGCTCGACTGGGACATCGCCCTGCGCCGCTACGTGCTGCGCATCAACAGCGGGGTCAGCGGCCCCGGCTGCACCGAGGCGGCGCGCACCGCGCCCGGCACCGACTTCGACACCCTCACCACGGTGCCTGCGGGCCTCTCGTGGCGCACCGAGGAGTACCTGATGAACCCGCCGAGCTGCACGTTCGTGAACGACACGAGCGGGCTGCCCAACGCGCCCGCCACCGCGCTCTCGAGCTTCTGGACGTACCAGAGCTGCGTGCAGATGACCGGCAACGTCTACGTGGTGCACCTGCGCGACGGGCGCTACGTGAAGCTGCAGGTACAGTCGTACTACTCGGCCAGCGCCCAGGCGACGTGCAACCAGACGGGCCAGGTTCCGACTCCCAACGAGGCCGGCGTGGTGAGACTGCGGTGGGGGTTCCTCTGTGCGCCGCCTCCTTGAGGTCGGCCTCTTCGCCAGCCTGCTGTCGTGCGGGCCCGACGCGCTGGTGGGCCAGGGGCAGCCTCGCCCCACCGCGCGCCGAGACGCGCTGAGGCCCGATACCCCTGGCACCACCGAGCCGGCGCCCAACTTCGCGCCCGGTGACGTGGTCGAGCGCTTCAGCACCCCCGACGCTTCGGTGGTGGTGCACTTCACCCGGCTGGGCACCCACCGGGTGCCGGGCCGCGACCTCGGCGACAGCGGGGTGCCCGACTTCGTCGAGTCGGTCGAGGCGACCTGGCGCGACGTGCTCGCGACGTACCACGGGGCCTGGGGCTTTCGCCGGCCGCCCGACGACGCGCTGGTGCCCGCTGACCACGGCCCCGACTCGCGCTTCGACGTCTACCTGGTCGACTTCGCGCTGCGCGCCGACGGAGCGTTTCGCGCCGAGTGCCTCGCGTCAGACCCGCTTCACTGCGCCGGGTACATGGTGCAAGAGAACGACTTCGCCGGCTACGCGTACCCCACGCCCGAAGACGGCATCGTCACCGTCTCGAGCCACGAGTACTTCCACGGCGTGCAGGCGGGCTACTCGTCGCAGCAGGCGAGCAACCTGAACGAGGGCACCGCGGTGTGGGCCACCGAGCGCTACGCGCCGCGGCTCGATGATCTCGAGGGCTTCTCGGGCGGCTACCTGTCGCAGCCCGATCGCTCGCTCGACCAGGAGCCCGTCGGCCCGGTCGACACCTATTCGTACGGGCTGGGCCTGTTCTTCGAGTGCCTCTCGGCGCAGCGGGGCGAGAACGCGGTGCTCGAGCTGTGGCAGCGCATCGACGGCGGCACCTCGTGGCTCACCTCGCTCGACGAGAGCGTGAGCGCCGACGGGGGCGTGCTGGCCGAAGTGCTCGAGCGGTGCTCCGACTACAACCTGTTCACCGCGAACCGCACGCGAGCGGGGTACGGCCACGCGCGCGCCGAGCGGCTGGCGCTCGCGGCGACCACCGAGGCCCAGGGCGCAGTGAGCGTGCCGCGGGTGCGCATGTTCCGCGCCTCGAGCCGGTACTACCACGCGTTCGCGCTGCCGCCCGACGCGGTGGTGTGGTGGAAGACGGCCGACGACGCGCCCGATGGCGGGGCGAGATCGCTGCGCGTGCGCCTGGTGCCCGACGTCGCGGGCCCGGTGCAGCGCACGGTGCTGGCCGAGGGCGCGGTGACGCCGATCGGCAGCCAGGCCGCGTTCGTGCTGCTCAGCAACGTCGGCATCAGGGGCGCCAGCGTGCCGGTGGGGCTCTGTGTCGGCTCGCCGACGTTCGTCGACGCGTGCCGCGGGGCCGATGGAGGGAGTGACGCGGGCTTCGTCGATGCCGGCGTGGGAGACGCGGGGCAGGCTGACGGCGGCGAGATGATGATGCCCGAGCCCGAGGGCTGCGGGTGCAGCGCGGGTGGGGCTCCGCTGCTGGCGCTGCTGGCGCTGGCGCTGGGCTTTCGGAGACGGTCGTGAAGGGCGTGTGGCTGGCCGTGCTGGTCAGTACCGCCGCCGGCGCGCAGGAGCGCGATGCCGGTGACGTCGATGGGGGCGACCCCCATGCGGGTGAGATCGATGCGGGTGAGATCGATGCGGGTGAGATCGATGCGGGTGAGATCGATGCCGGCTCCGTGCAGCCCGCTGCCGTGGTGCCGTCTTCGCCCCCTCACCCCGACCCTCTCCCGCGAGGGGAGAGGGAGGGTGGGCTGACCACGGTGGTCACCGGCGGCCGGCTCGCTCAGCAGCTGAAAGACACCACCGTGGCGGTCGAGGTGATCTCGAAGCGGCAGCTGCAAGAGAGCGGGGCGAGAGATCTGTCTGAAGCGCTCGAGGCGCGGCCGGGGCTCGAGACCTCGCGCAACGTGGGCCAGAGCGGCCTGCGCATGGGGGGCCTGGGCCCGCAGTACAACCTGATCATGATCGACGGTCAGCGCATGGCCGGGCGCATCAACGGCGGGGTCGATCTCTCGCGGCTCACCGTCGAGAACATCGAGCAGATCGAGATCGTCAAGGGCCCCTCGTCGGTGCTGTGGGGCTCTGACGCCCTGGCCGGCACCATCAACATCATCACCCGCGCCCCCTCGAAGCCCCTGGGGGGCAACGCCACCGTCTCGTACGGCTTGCGCAACCAGATGAACGCCGCGGGCGCGGGCGAGGCCGCGGGCGACAAGTGGGGCGTGATGCTCACCGCCGGCTACGAGCGCCGCGACGCCTACGATTGGGATCGCGCCACCCCCGCCACCAGCGGCAGCTCGATCGACCAGGGCCAGGGCTCGCTGCGGGCGCGCTTCGGCGGGCGCAGCAAAGACGACCCTTCGGTCGACGTGCGCATCGACGCCACCCGCAGGGTGCAGCACGGCATCGACGAGAACGGCGTCGGCGGGGTGTTCGACCGCGCCACCCGCGACAACATTCTCGAGGGCCGCATCAACGGGCGCCTGCCGGTGGGCAACGGAGAGCTCTCTCTCTCCGCCTCGGCGTCGTCGTTCGATCGCCTGTTCGTCAACGATCAGCGCGACTCGACGGTGCTCGACGACGTGCAGATCATTCGCGACAACGTGGCGCAGCTCGACGGCCTCGCCAGCCAGACGTTCTTCTCGACCCACACCGCGCTGGTCGGCGGGCAGGTGCTGTTCGAGACCACGCAGACGCCGCGCCTCGTCACCGGGCGCTCAGAGCGGTTCCGCGGCGCCCTCTTCGTGCAGGACACCTGGGCCCCGGCGGCCTCGCGGCTGTTCAGCCTCGCCGCCGGAGTGCGCGGCGACTTCGACTCGCTGTTCGGGTTGACCGCCACGCCCCGCGTCGCGCTGCGCTTCGACCCGCTGCCCACCCTGGCGCTCAGGCTGAGCACCGGCCTGGGCTACCGCGCCCCCAGCTTTCAAGAGCTGTACATCAGCTTCGAGAACCCGAGCGCCGGCTACGTCATCGACGGCCGCCCCGACCTGCAGCCCGAGCGCTCGTTCGGCACCAACCTCTCGGCGCAGTGGAGCCCCGGCCGTTGGTTGTTCTCGCTCTCGCTGTTCTGGAACGAGCTGTGGATGATGATCGGCGTCGAGCCGACGAGCATGCCCGGAGAGCTGTTGCGCTACCGCTACGTCAACATCGGCAAGGCGCGCACCCGCGGAGTCGAAGCGTCGGTGAGCGTGATGATTCTCGAGGGGCTCTCGGCCGAGGCCGGGTACACCTTCACCGACGCGCGCGACATCTCGGCCGGGCTGCCGCTCGAAGGCCAGGCCCAGCACCGCGGCTTCGGCCAGGTGCGCTGGCGGCAGAAGCGCTGGGGCCTCACCGCGTCGGCCCGCATCTCGGTGACCGGCCCGCGCCCGCTGCTGGTCGACGACACCACCGTTCGCTACACCGCGCCGTTCGCGATGCTCGACGCGCGGGTTGCCAAGGCGTTCGGCACCCACCTCGAGCTTTTCCTCGCCGGCATGAACCTGCTCGACCAGGGCAGCCAGGACCTGCCGATGCCCCCCCGGTCGCTGTATCTGGGCCTCACGGTGAGAGACTGATGCGCGCGCTGGCCCCCGCGGTGGTGATGTTGTGCATCGCCTGCGAGCCCGCGCTGCCCGCGGGCTGGCCGCACGATGGTGGCGCGGCAGACGCCGGCCCCGATGGCGGGGGCCTGCACTCGGTCGCCTTCACTCCCGACGGCGGCGGCTTCGCGGTGCTGCTCGACGCGATGGACTCGACGCGGTGGACAGCGGTCGACCTCGATGCGCCCGCCGAGGTGCCGTTCGAGGGCGACGGGTGGGATCTCGCGTTTCAGCGCTTTCACGTGCGCGCCCGCGGCGGAGCGAGCGGTGACGGCGGGGTGCAGATCGCGGTGGTCTACGACGCCGGCTACGAGCAGGTGACCCGGTCACCCGACGGGCCCTGGCTCGAAGATCAGCCCGACGGCGACGACGAGAACCTCGACCTCGACACCGTCTTGGACAAGGGCGAGGTCTGGTACGAGTACGACCCGCTGTGGCACACGCTGACCCCGCGGCCCCTGGTCTACGTGATTCGCTCCGACCAGGGCGGCTACTTCAAGCTCAAGGTCGACAACTACTACGACCGCTCGGGCACCCCGGCGGTGTTCAAGCTGCGCATCGCCCCCGTCGCCGCGCCTTGAAACGACGACGCCCTCTCGGCTGAGCGAGAGGGCGCCGGGGTGAATCAAGCAGAGCCAGAAGACGAGCTCGACCCGTGCAGCCGTTTTTCAGCGGCGGCGGCCGAAGAGGCGCAGCAGGTAGAGCATCAGGTTGATGAAGTCGAGGTAGAGAATCAGCGCGCCGTTGATCGCCAGGGCGCCCGAGCTGGCATAGCCCGAGGTGGCGTGCATCTGGCGGAGCTTCTGGGTGTCGTAGGCGGTGAGGCCGACGAAGATCACCACGCCCACGCAGCTGGCCACCCAGCTGACGGCCGGGCTCTGCAGGAAGATGTTCACCAGGCTGGCGAGGATCAGGCCGATGAGGCCCATGAAGAGAAACGTGCCCCACGACGAGAGGTCTTTCTTGGTGACCGTGCCGTAGACGCTCATCGCTCCGAACATCACGGCGGTGACGGCGAAGACGGCGGTGATCGAGCTGGCGGTGTAGACCATGAACAGCACCGAGAACGTCAGGCCGTTCAAGAGCGAGTAGGCCAGGTACATGGCCGCGGCTACCCCGGTGCTGGCGCGAGGCGCCAGCCAGCTGAAGGCCAGCACCATCACCAGCTCGCCGATCATCAGCGGCAGGAAGAGCGGGGCGATCGCCTCCCAGAGCGTCGGCGAAGACGCCACCACGTACGAGGTGACGCCGGTCAGCGCCAGACCCGCGAACATCCACCGATAGACCTTCGCCATGAAGGCGTTGGCCGACTCTTGAGCCAGAACCTGTGAAGGGGCGACGTCTCCCGAGACGGCTCCCGGTGTTTCCCAAGCCATGTGTGTCTCCTTTTTGGGGGCTAGACCCTAGAACTCAACTGATGTGTGCACGGTACACATTCGTCAAGTCCGAGGCCACCTCCTCGGTGAGCAGGGGGATGACACCTCCGCCGCCGACGATGTTGACGATGTGGGAGATCGAGCCGCGGCATACCCCGCCCCACGGCGGGTCGACGCCCAGGCCCACCGACGCGTACGACGAGAAGTCGACGTACAGCTCGACCGGCGTCTGGGTGGTGCCCGAGCACAACAGGTGCGGTTCGGGGCGCGTTTCCACGATCTGCTGAACCACGAACCCACCGCCAGCCCGATCATTCCGCGCGCGCTCGCACAGGGCGGCCCAGTCGAGCGAGGTGCCATAGGCGGCGCGCACGCGCTCGTCGTAGCTGGGCTCTGCGCGGGTGCGTCCCACGAACACTGCGCGGCCGCCGTAGTCCCAGCTGCGCTTGAGCACGTAGCGGTCGGGGTCTGCGGCCACCTGCGCCACCACCGCCGGGTCGTGAAAGGGCCGCGTCCACGGCACCGACTCGGCGATGGCCTCGAGCTCGTCGGGCGCGAGCCCGGCGTCGCGCGCCAGCTGACCGTCGTCGACCGCCTGTGACATCAGCGCGAACACCAGCTTGGCTTCGACCTGCGAGGCAGGCGGGTTCAGCACCACCGCGCGCCGGCCGGGCGGGTCTTTGAGCAGGTCGACGACGTACTGCGCGCCCGCCATGTCGGGCTCTTCGAGCCGCCGCACGAACAGGTGGCGATAGACGAGGTCGTACGCCTTGTTGCCCACCCGCACCGCGTCGGCGCCGCTGAGCTGATCGGGGTGCACCACGTCGGCGTCGGCCCCGAAGTCGCGAAACCGCTCGCACAGGTAGCGCTGCTCGGTGAGCTGCGCGTCGTTGCGCCGGCTGAGCAGGGCGATGGTGCGGGGCGACTGCCCGGGGCGCACCTGGGCGTAGCCGGCGAGCAGCGCGCGGTAGAGCGCCAGCGCGTTCGAGCCGTTCGCCGCCTGCATTCTGGCGATGAGCTCGGGCTTCGCGCCCCAATGGGCGCCCGCCACCTCGATGAGGGTGTTCGCCGCGATGTCCGAGTAGCCCTGCATCGCGGGGATGGTGGCGTTCAGCTCGAGCGCCTCGACCTTCTTGCCCACGAAGAAGTCGACCCGCGTGGTGACCAGGCGCCGCGCCTTCTCGAAGGTGGCCAGCGCCAGCGTGCGCTCGAGCGGTGAGAGCCCGTCGAGCACCAGCGCCCTGGCCGGGCCCTTGAGCACCGCGTGCGCCATCTTCGCGCCGGCCGAGGCGAGGTGCGCCGAGAGCTTGAGGCGGCGCTGCAGCTCGGCCCGGGCGATGATCACCGGCGTGGCGGTGATGGGTATCGCCTTGGTGGCTCCGCTCTCGCGGTTCGTCACCGCGAGGCCCCGGGTGTACGCGCGTTCGGCGAGCAGCGGGCCGAAGTGCTTCGCGTCGGTTTTCAAGGCTGCTAGAAGATCTGGGCGCGCATCGGTCATGGGAAAGAGCCTCGAATTTCTGTTCGATCTGATGAGCCCTTACAGTTACCTCGCCGCGACGCAGGTAGAGAAGATTTCGCAGCGCACCCGCGCGAAGGTGAAGTGGGTGCCGGTGTACCTGCCCGGCATCATGCGCGCGGTCGGCAACAAGGGCCCCACCGAGTTTCCGCCCAAGGCGGTCTACACCTTCAAAGACCTCAACGACTGGGCGAAGCACTACGGCCTGCCCGAGATCGTGCTGCCCGACCCGTTTCCCTTTCAGGCCGCGGCCGCGCAGCGGCTGTGCCTGGTCGCCGACGAGCAGGGCCGCGGCCCCGCCTTCGCGCTGGCGATGTTTCACGCCATCTGGGGCGAGCACCAGAACGCCAACGACCCGCAGGTGATGGGCCACGCGCTGAAGGCGGCCGGCGTCGAGGCAGAGCCGGCGGTGGCGCGGGCGCAGGGCGAAGAGATTCGCGCGCGCCTCAAGGCCAACACCGACGCCGCGGTCGAGCGCGGCGCCTTCGGAGTGCCCACCTTCTTCGTGGGCGACGAGATGTTCGTCGGCAACGATCGGCTGATCTTCGTAGAGAAGGCGCTCAACACATGAACCACCGCTTCAACAAAGACGCTGCCGCGCTGCTGGTGATCGACGTGCAAGAGCGGCTGTGCGCGGCGATGCGCCCCGAGGCCCTCGCCCGGGTGGTCAACCGCACCCTGGCGGCGATCGAAGGGGCCAAGGCGCTGGGCCTGCCGATCATCGTCACCGAGCAGTACCCCAAGGGCCTGGGCCCGACCCTGGCTGAGGTGAAGGCGCGCATCGATGGGTTCGCCGCGGTCGAGAAGATCGAGTTCTCGGCGCTGGTGCCGCTGGTGCGCGAGCAGCTCGCCGCCCGGCCCCAGGTGCTGGTCACCGGCATGGAAAGTCACGTCTGCGTCTTTCAGACGGTGCGCGACCTGAGTGACGCGGGGCTGACGCCGTTTCTCGCCACCGACGCGGTGATCTCGCGCGACCCGGTCGATCACGGCGTGGGCCTGCAGCTGTGCCGCGACGCCGGTGCGGTGATGACCACCGTCGAGACCGCGCTGTTCGACGCGCTGGGCCGCGCGGGCGGGCCGACGTTCAAGGCGGTGTCCGCGGCGGTGAAATGAAGCGCGACGGCACGCTCACCTCGATTCGCAGCCTGCGCGACGAGGAAGAGCAGGTGCTCGCCGAGCACAACCTCAAGTCCGAGCGGCTGCTCTCGGTGCTGCGCCTGGTGCTGCAGGTGCTGCGCACCGCGGCGTTCATGGGCGTGGCCGCCGCCACCGGCTACTTCTCTGCGCCCCAGCTCTCGCTGCGGCCGTTTCTGGCGTTCTTCTACGTGCTGGTCTGCCTGATCACCGTCTTTCGGGTGCGGCAGGTGAAGGCCAGCGTGTTCGGCTCGAAGGTCGCACCGCTGGTGCTGATCACCGTCGACTACCTCTTCATTCTGTCGATGGCGCTGACCCCCACCGACATCGACGAGGGGCCGCAGAGCAGCCTGATCGCCATCTTCTGCCTGATGCTGCTGGGCTTCGCGGCGCTGCGGCTGCGGCGCATGCACGTGATTCAGTCGGCGGTGCTCTCGTACGGGGTGTACGGGGTGGTGCTGCTGCACGAGCGCGCCGCCGGAGTGCGGGTGAGCCTGGTGCAGGTCGCGTTCGTCTTCAGCACCTTCGCGGTGATGACGGTGCTGGTGCTGCAGCTGTCGAGCCGGGTGCGCGAGATGTTCCAGACCCTGCGCACCCGCGACAACCTGCGTCGCTTTCTGCCCAAGCAGGTGGCCGATCGCGTCGAGGCCAACAACATGCGCGCGCTCGACCCGGTGAAGCGCGAGGTGACGGTGCTGTTCAGCGACATTCGCGACTTCACCGCCAGCAGCGAGACGATGGACCCGCAGATGGTGATGCGGTTTCTCGACGACTACTTCGGCCGCATGTCGCAGGTGGTGCAGGCGCGCGGCGGCACGGTGGGCAAGTTCATCGGCGACGGCATGCTCTGCTACTGGGGAGTGCCCGAAGAAGACGCCGAGCACGCCGAGCACGCGGTGCAGGCAGCGCTCGACATGCGCCAGGCGGTCGAGCAGCTCAACCTCGAACGGGCCCACCAGGGGCTCGAGCCGGTGAGAATCGGCGTCGGCGTGCACACCGGGCCGGTGGCGGCCGGTGAGCTGGGCGGCAAGGGCGAAGGCCTGCACGAGTACACGGTGATCGGCGACAGCGTGAACCTGGCCTCGCGCATCGAGGGCCTCACCAAGGTGCACGGCGTCGATCTGCTGGTGAGCGACGAGACCTGGAAGCGGCTGGGGGCGCGGTTCCTGGGGCAGCCGTGCGGCGAAGAGAAGGTGAAGGGTCGCAGCGAGCCGGTGCGCATTCACGCGGTGACGGGGCGCGTGGTGGCGTCGGGCTCGGCGCTGACGTGACGCGGGTGCTCGCGTCGGCCGAGCTGCCCGAGGGTGCCCGGCGGTTGGTGGTGGTCGGCGGGCGCGCCGTCGCAGTGGTGCGGGTGCAGGGCGCGGTGTACGCGGTCGACGACGTGTGCCCCCACCGCGGCGGCTCGCTGGCGATGGGCGACCTGCAGGGGTTTCACCTCTACTGCCCGCTGCACGCGTGGTGCTTCGACGTGCGCACCGGAGACGCGTTCTTCCCGCAGGGGTGCCGGGTGCAGACGTTCGAGGTGGTCGAGCGCGATGGGGAGATCTACCTCGGGGCCTGAGCGACTCACGCCGCGCCTGCCCTCAAAGCCTGCTAAGCGCCCGCACATGAAACCCCGTCACGGCGGCGACCTCATCGCGGCAGTCCTCTCCCGCTGGGGCGTGCGTCACATCTTCACGCTCTGCGGCGGTCACATCTCACCCATTCTGGTAGGCGCCAAAGACGCCGGCATCGCGGTCATCGACTGCCGCGACGAGCGCAACGCGGTCTTCGCCGCCGACGCGGTCGCGCGCATGACCGGAATCCCCGGCATCGCCGCGGTCACCGCCGGCCCGGGCGTCACCAACGCGCTCACCGCGCTCAAGAACGCGCAGCTCGCCCAGACGCCGCTGGTGCTGTTCGGCGGCGCCACCGCGACGGTGCTCAAGGGCCGAGGCGCCCTGCAGGACATCGACCAGACCAGCCTGGTCAAGAGCGCCGTGAAGTGGATGGCGCGGTGCACCATGGTCAGCCAGCTCGAGCCCACCGTCGAGCGCGCGCTGCACGAAGCGCAGAGCGGCGTGCCGGGCCCGGTGTTCGTCGAGGTGCCGGTCGACGTGCTGTACCCGGAAGACACGGTGCGCGACATGTTCATGAAAGAGAGCGGCGCCGACAAGGGCGCGACCCTGCAGCAGAAGGCGATCGGCCTGTACCTGAAGGGGCACCTGTACCGGCAGTTCCACCTGCCGTACGTCGACGTGAAGGCGAAGGTCGAGCAGGTCACCGCCGCGCTGCCGCAGCTGGGGCACGACCGCGAGCTCGATCAGATCGCCGACGCGCTCAAGAAGGCGCAGCGCCCCGCGCTGGTGGTGGGCAGCCAGACCATGACCAACTGCACCGACGCCGGCCCGCTCGCCGCGGCGGTCGCCTCGCTGGGCGTGCCGGTGTGGCTGGGCGGCACCAGCCGCGGCCTGCTCGGGCGCGACAGCCCCATTCAGTTCCGCCACGCGCGCGGCAAGGCGCTCAAAGACGCCGACGTCGTCGTCGTCGCCGGCTTCCCGTTCGACTTCCGGATGAAGTACGGCCTGGGCATCAACCGCAAGGCGACCCTGGTCTCGGCGAACCTGAGCTCGCGCGAGCTCACCAAGAACCGCCGCCCCGACTTCGCGCTGCAGATGCCCGCCGCCGAGTTCGTGAAGGCGCTGGCGCAGCGCGCCCCCAAAGGCAACTGGGAGGCCTGGCTGACGGACTGCAAGAAGCGCGAGGCGGCGCGCGACGACGAGATCGCCAAGAAGGCCAACCCCAAGGGCCCCCTGGTCGACCCCATTCACTTCTTCAAGCGGCTCGAAGAGAAGCTCGCCGACGACAGCGTGCTGGTGGTCGACGGCGGAGACTTCGTCGCCACGGCCGCGTACATCTTGAAGCCCCGAAGGCCGCTCTCTTGGCTCGACCCGGGCGTGTTCGGCACGCTGGGCGTGGGCGGCGGCTTCGCGGTCGGCGCCGCGTCGGTGCGCAAGAGCGCCGAGGTGTGGATCATCTATGGCGACGGCTCGAGCGCGTACTCGCTCTCCGAGTTCGACACCTTCGTGCGGCACGGCATGGCTCCCATCGCGGTGGTGGGCACCGACGCCAGCTGGGGGCAGATCGCGCGCGACCAGGTGACCCTGCTGGGCTCCGACGTGGGCACCACCCTGGTGAAGACCGCGTACCACAAGGTCGCCGAGGGCTACGGCGGGGTGGGGCTGCTGCTCGATGACCCCGCCAAGACCGACGCGGTGATCGACGAGGCCAAGGCGCTCGCCAAGCAGGGGCGCCCGGTGTGCATCAACGTGCACCTGCAGAAGACCGACTTCCGCGAGGGGTCGATCTCGATCTGAAGGCGCCTGCTCGAGGAGCACTCCCCGGGGGCCCTGTGTTATTGGCCCGCCACATGGAGATGTTCCTCTCGGTCGACTTCCACTTTTCGGCGGCGCACCAGCTGCCGTTCTACGACGGCCCCTGCAAGCGGCTGCACGGTCACAACTACCAGCTGCGGCTCACCCTCACCGGTCGCCCGTCTCCCCAAGACGGCATGATTCGCGACTTCGACGAGGTGAAGAAGAAGGTCTGGGAGACCTGCCTGGTCGCCTGCGATCACCACAACCTCAATGATCTGATGGAGAACCCCACCGCCGAGAACATGGTGGTGTGGATGTGGGATCGCATCGAGCCGCACGTGCCCGGCCTGGTCGAGATTCAGCTGTGGGAAACCCCCGAGTACTGCGTCACCTACCGCCGCAAATGAAGAAGCCCGACCGTGCGCGCATGGAGCGCGCCATCGCCGACTTTCTCGACGCGGCGGGCCTCGACCGCCGCGACCCCAACCTCAAGGCGACGCCGCAGCGCGTGGCCGAGGCCTGGCTGGAAGAGTTCATCGACGGGTACCAGAAGAGCCCCGCGCGCGAGCTCAAAGAGCGCTTCCCCGCCGGGAAGACCTCGAAGCGCCAGCTGGTGGTGGTGACCCGGCTGCGCTTTCACTCGATGTGCCCGCATCACCTCTTGCCCTACACCGGCGTGGCGCACGTCGCGTACGTGCCCGGCCGCGAGGTGGTCGGCTTCGGCCGGCTCTCGTCGATTCTCGAGACCTACGCCCACCGGCTGATTCTGCAGGAGGAGATCGCCCGGCTGGTGGCGCGAACCCTCGCCACCGAGCTGAAGAGCCCCGCCACCGCGTGCATCTTGGAGGCCGAGCAGACCTGCCTGCGCCTGCGCGGCGGGCACCAGCGCGATGCGGTCACCCACGCCGAGGCCTACGAGGGGTTGCTGCGACGCGACGCGGCCCTGCGCTCCGAGCTGTGGGCCCGCATCGGCGGGCGGCTGTAGCTTCTCGCGGCCGGGCCCGCGCTTCGCAGTCGACAGGGGCCGCGCCCTCGGCCCAAGCTTCGGGCTCACGTGACTGCCCGAACCCGACCGCAGCTCTTTAGAAACCTCACCGGCAATGAAGGGGTGCTCGGTTGAGCCCGTTGCATGCCGTGCGCGCCGAGCTGGGCGACGTGCCGGTCAAAGACGACGAGGGCACCCTCACCACCTACGGCCACGACGAGAGCGACACGGCGGACTACCTGCCGCAGCTGGTCGCGTTCGCGCGCGATACCGCAGACGTGCAGCGGGTGCTGCGCGCGTGCATGAAGCACGGCGTGCCGGTGACCCCGGTGGCGGCGCGCAGCGGCAAGTCGGGCGGCTCGTTGCCGCTCGAAGGCGGCGTCTCGCTCTCGCTCGAGCGCATGAACCGCATTCTCGAGGTGAACCCCGAAGACCTCACCGCCACCGTCGAGCCCGGGGTCATTCTCGAGGCCTTTCAGAAGGCGGTCGAAGAGAAGGGCCTGTTCTACCCGCCCGACCCCAACTCGCAGGCGATGTGCACCCTGGGCGGCAACATCGCCGAGAACGCCGGCGGCCCGCGCGCGCTGAAGTACGGCGTCACCCGCGACTACGTGCTGGGCCTCGAGTGGGTGATGCCCAGCGGCGAGAAGCTCGACGTCGGGCGGCGCACCATCAAGGGCGTGGCCGGGTACGATCTCACCGGCCTGCTGGTGGGCAGCGAAGGCACCCTCGGCATCGCCACCCGCATCACCCTGCAGCTGATTCCCCGCCCGCTGCGGGTGATGACCGCGCTGGTCATCTTCAAAGACGTGCTGCAGGCCGCGCGTGCGGTGAGCGCGGTGCTGGCGGCCGGCGTGCTGCCGCGCACCCTCGAGCTGCTCGACGACGTCAGCATTCGCGCCATCGACGGCCGCGGCTTCAACTTCCCTCGAGGCGCCGGGGCGGCGGTGATCGCCGAGGTCGACGGCAACGTCGAAGAGGGCCTGTTTCAAGAGCTGACCCGCATGGGCGAGGTCTTCGAGCAGGGCGGGGCTCTCGAGACGCTGATGGCGCAAGACGACTCGCAGCGCGAGAAGCTGTGGGCGGCGCGGCGGGTCGTTTCCAGCTCGTTACGCGCGATGAAGAAGCACAAGATCTCGGAAGACATCTGCGTGCCGCGGTCGAAAATTCCCGAGGCCATCGAGCGCTTCAAGGCGCTCGGCGCGCGCCACGGGCTCACCGTCGCCACCTACGGTCACGCCGGCGACGGCAACCTGCACGCGAACATTCTCTACGAGGGGCCCCACGAGCGACCCAAGGTCGATCTCGCTCTCGAAGAGATGATGCGCGTCACCGTTTCGTTAGGCGGCACCATCACCGGCGAGCACGGGGTGGGTCTCGCGAAGAGGAATTTTCTCTCTTTTGAGCAGCGGCCCGAGCTGATCTCGTTACAAAGAAGTATCAAAACGCTCTTCGACCCGAAGGGCCTGTTGAACCCCGGAAAGATTTTTCCGCCGGAAAAGATTTCTTGATTCGCTCACTTGGCTCGCGAATCGAGTTTCCGTGCGTGAAGAACGATGAAGGGCTGAATCTTTCGCGAAACGCGGACGATTGCCGCGCGTCTCTTTGTTGAATGTTTCGAAGCGGTTGTTACCGCGGCGAAACCAACGGCAAGGAGAACGAAGATGGCTTTCAAAGCGCGCAGTGAGACCGAGGGCATCTCGCAATATCTCCGCGGCCTGGGAGGGCATCGCCAGCTGACCCGTGAAGACGAGTACGAGCTGAGCGGCCGCGCTCACAAGGGCGACGAAGAGGCGAGGCGAATTCTGGCGGAGTGCAACCTGCCCTTCGTGGTGGCGGTGGCCCGCAAGTTCCAGAACCGGGGCGCTCGCCTCGACGATCTGGTGCAGGAAGGCAACGTCGGCCTGATGAAGGCCATCGAGCACTTCGACCCGAAGAAGAACGTGCGCTTCGCCACCTACGCCGTGTGGTGGATTCGCGCGTACATCACCCGCTACCTGAAGGACAACCGCAGCCAGGTGCGCGGTGGTGAGAGCGAGCGCATCTCGATGAGCGACTTCTCGCTCGACACCCCGATCGAGGACGACTCCGAGACCACCTACCTCGAGCGCCTCGAAGACGGCGCCGAGATTCAGGACGAATCTTTCCTCCGCACCGAGCGCGACGCCGAAGTGAGCGAGGCGCTCACCCGGGTGAAGAAGCGCCTGGGTGATCTGGGGTGGGACATCTTGCAGGAGCGGCTCACCCAGGAGAAGCCGCGCACCCTCGAAGAGCTCGGCCAGCGCTGGGGCGTCAGCCGCGAGCGCGTTCGCCAGGTCGAGCTGCGCACCCGCAACTTCCTCGCCCGCTACCTCGCCGCCTTCAACGACGACCGCGAAGACGTCGAGCTGCCGTCGCTGGAGATCAAGGCCGCCTGATTCGTCGTCTCGCTTCTCGCTACCTCATGGCCCGTGGTAATCCCGCGGGCCATGACCGCTCTCGAGAAGATGACGGAAGTGGCGGGGGGCAGTGAGCGCAATCTGGTCGAGCTCCTGTACTCCCGCGTGAGGGAAAACCGCGGCCCCGCCGTGACCCACAAGGTGGACGGCAAGTGGGTCGACGTCGGTTGGGCCTCGATTCTCGAAGAGGTGAAGAAGATCTCCGCCGGGCTCACCGCCGCGGGGGTTCAGCCCGGTGACCGGGTGGCCATCTTCGGCGCCACCACGCTGACCTGGGTGCTCTGCGATCTCGCCATTTCGGCGACCCGCGCGGTGTGCGTGCCGATCTACGCCTCGAACACTCCCGACGAGGTCGAGTACATCTTGCAGAACTCGGGCGCGTCGGTGCTGTTCGTCGACAACGACGCCGCCGACAGCAAGCAGCCCGGCCGCCTCTCCCGCGTGCGCGCCAAGCTCGGTGCCTGCCCCGGGGTGAAGAAGGTAGTGCTGTTCGAAGGCGCCGCAGGCGGCGAGCGCGAGACCACCCTGGCGAAGCTCGTCGAGGGCGGCGCGGCCGAGGCCCCCGAGGCGTTCGATGCGCGGGTCAAGGCGCTCGAGCCAGGCGATCTGTGCCACTTCATCTACACCTCGGGCACCACCGGCAACCCCAAGGGCGTGATGCTCACCCAGGCCAACTGGGCCTACGAGGCCAAGGCCACCCGCGACATCGCGCTGATGGAGCAGGGCGACGCGGTGATGCTGTTTCTGCCCCTGGCCCACAGCTTCGCGCAGGTGGTGAAGGCCTGCTGGCTGGGCATGGGCTTTCGCCTGGTGTTCGCCGAGTCGATCGACAAGCTGATCGCCAACCTTCCCGAGACCCAGCCGTCAATTCTGCCGGCGGTGCCGCGCGTCTTCGAGAAGGTGTTCGCCGGCGTGCAGGCGAACGCGATGTCGGCGCCGGGGCTCAAGGGCCGGCTGGCCCGCTGGGCGTTTCGCCTCTTCGACGAGTACGTCGAGGCCATGAAGATGGGACGGCCGTACGACTCGCTGGGCTGGTCGCTGGCCAAGAAGCTGGTGTTCGCCAAGGTGAAGGCCACGCTCGATCAGCGCATGGGCGGCAAGATGCGGCTGTTCATCTCGGGCGGCGCACCGCTCTCACCGAAGATCGCCTACTTCTTCGACCTGATCGGCTTTCAGGTGCTCGAGGGCTTCGGGCTGACCGAGACCTCGGCGGCCACCACCGTCAACCGCCCCGGCAAGGCGAAGATCGGCACCGTCGGCGTCGCGGTGCCCGGGTCGGTGGTGAAGATCGCCTCCGATGGAGAGATTCTGATCAAGGGCCCGGGGGTGATGAAGGGCTACTACCAGAACGAGGCGGCTACGAATGAGGTGCTCGAGGCCGACGGCTGGTTCCACACCGGCGACATCGGTGAGATCGACCACGAAGGCTACGTGCGCATCACCGACCGCAAGAAAGACATCATCGTCACCGCGGGCGGCAAGAACGTGGCGCCGCAGAACCTCGAGAACTCGCTCAAGACCTACCCCATCGTGTCGAGCGCGATGGTGCACGGCGACAAGCGCGCCTACCTCACCGTGCTGATCTGCGTGAACGAAGAGGCGGGCAAGAAGCTGCTGGCAGAGAAGGGCGTCACGGTGAACAGCTACCCCGAGCTCGTCGCGCGCCCCGAGATCAGAGAGGCGGTGCAAAAGACGCTCGACGCGCTCAACGCCGATCAGCCGCCCTACAACACCTTGAAGCGCTTCGCCCTGATGGACCACGACTTCACGCAAGAGACCGGAGAGCTGACGCCGACGCTGAAGGTGAAGCGTAAGTTCTGCACCCAGAAGTACCAGTCGGTGCTCGACGGGCTCTACGACGAGAAGCGGGTCGAGTGAGCGCGGGGCCGCGGTCGGCCGCCGCATTCCGCATCGTGCTGTGCGCCACCGACCTCTCGGCCGACGCCGACGAGGCGGTGCGCCAGGCCGACGCGCTGGCGCGCGCGCACGGCTCGAAGCTGCTGGTGTTTCACGCGCTGCCGCACGCCATGCCCAGCGCTCCGCTGTTCCCCGGAGTCGCGGGCGGGGCCGCCGAGCAGTTCGTCGGCCTCGAGCGGCAGGTCTTGCGCATTCTCTCCGAGCGGGTCGCGGTGCTCACCGGCCGGGTCAACGACGAGGTCGAGCTGGTGCTCGGCAGCGGTGGCGGCTCGGCGCACTCGGCGATCATCGAGCAGGCAGAGCGCGCCTCGGCCGACCTGGTGGTGGTGGGCGGAGCCGGCGCCTCGGGTGCCGCCCGCAAGGTGCTGGGCGCGGTGGCCGAGCGGGTGGTGCGCTACGCCCACTGCCCGGTCTGGGTGGCCCGCCGCGGCGCCGGCGACGGCCCGGTGGTGGTCGGCACCGACTACTCGAAGTCGGCCGCCCCGGCGGTCGAGCTCGCCGACGCGCTGGCGCGCGACGCGGGCGTGGCGCTCAAGCTGGTTCACGCGCTGGGCATCGAGGGAATGGTGTCTCCCGCTTCGGTGCCGGCGACGGCCCCCGCCTTTCCGGTGTGGACGCGCGAAGACGTCGACAAGCTGCGCGCCGCGGCGCGGGGCCGGGCTGAGGCGCTGCTCGCGCAGTGTCAGGTGCAGGGCACGGTCGAGATCAACGACGCGAAGCCCGCCGAGGCGCTGGTCGCGGTGGCCGAATGGGAGAAGGCGAGGGTGATCTGCGTCGGTACCGCGGGCCACACCGGCATCAAGCGAATCGTGCTCGGCAGCGTGGCGGAAGACGTGGTGCGGCGGGCGAAGTGCCCGGTGCTGGTGGCGCGGCCGCGGGCCTGAGGCCTCAAGCGACGCGCCGAACCTCTCTCTAGCTCGGCTTCTCGGCGACCTTCTCTTTGGGCTCGGTCTTGTTGACGTCGCCGCCCTGCGAGATGGCCTTGTCGTCTTTCTTCGCCGGGTCTTCTTCGCCGCCGAAGCCCTTCTTGAAGTTGCGAATCGCGCTGCCCAGCGAGCTGCCCAGCTGCGGCAGACGTGACGCCCCGAAGAGCAGGAAGACGATGAGGAAGACGATGATCAGCTCTTGAGTGCCCATACGCATCGAGAGATTGTAGGCCGCTCGGGGCCGACAAGCCACCTCTGTCAGAGGTTCAGCCGGTGGTGCCGGTACCCGGGGTGCGGGGCACCGGCTCGACCGGGGCGGTGGCCACCGGAGACGCCACGTGGCGCAGCACCGGCTCGGTGGCCTTGGGCTCGGCCCCCCGTCGGGCGAGCTCGAGCAGCACCTGCTGGCTGCGCACCGTCTGACCGTCGAGCTGCAGGGGCACCGGCACGTAGCTGCCGTCGTTGCTCAGCTGGCGGGCCTTCACGTTGTCCTTGAAGCCGAGGCCCATCACCTCGTCGAGCACCCGCGCCTTGAGCGCCGGCTCTTCGACCGGGAACATCACCTCGATGCGGCGCTGAAAGTTTCGCGGCATCCAGTCGGCGCTCGAGAGAAAGACCTCGGTCTTGTCGCCGACGCCGAAGGCCATCGCCCGGCTGTGCTCGAGAAAGCGGTCGACCACGCTGAACACCCGAATGCGCTCTGAGACTCCCGGCATGCCGGGCCGCAGGCAGCAGATGCCCCGCACCAACAGGTCGATGTCGACGCCGGCCTGGCTGGCCGCGTAGAGCGCGCGAATGGTGGCCGGGTCGACCAGCGCGTTCAGCTTGGCGACGATGCGCGCCGGCTCGCCCTTCTTGGCCTTGTTGGCCTGCTCTTCGATGAGCCCCAGCACGCGCTGGTGCAGGCTCATCGGCGCCACCGCCAGCCGCTTCCACTGGGGAGGGTTCGAGTAACCGGTGAGCAGGTTGAAGAGCGCGGTGACGTCGTCGGCGATCTCTTGCCGCGCGGTGAACAGCGAGACGTCGGTGTAGAGGCGGGCGGTGGTGGGGTTGTAGTTGCCGGTGCCGAGGTGCACGTAGCGGCGAATGCCGTTGCCCTCGCGCCGCACCACCAGGGTCACCTTGCAGTGGGTCTTGAGGCCGATCAGGCCGTAGACCACGTGCACGCCGTTGTCCTCCATGCGGCGCGCCCAGGCGATGTTGTTGGCCTCGTCGAGGCGGGCCTTGAGCTCGACCAGCACTGCGACCTGCTTGCCGTTCTCCGAGGCGCGCACCAGCGCGCGGCCGATCGGCGAGTCGCCGGTGGTGCGGTAGAGCGTCTGCTTGATGGCCAGCACGTTGGGGTCGTCGGCGGCCTCTTCGATGAAGCGCACCACCGGGTCGAACGACTCGTAGGGGTGGTGGAGCAGAATGTCGCGCTTGCCCACCGCTTCGATCATCGAGTCGATGTCGCGCAGCGCAAACGGCACCGCGGGCTGAAACGGCTCGGCGCGGTGCTCGGGCCGCGCGCCGTGATCTCCCAGCTGGGTGAGGTCGGCGAGCTGCAGCGGCCCCGCCACCCGGTAGACGTCTTGGGGCGAGAGCTTGAGCGCGGCGACGAGCTGGTTCTCGAGATCCTTCTTGGTCTCGATGTCGATCTCGAGGCGCACCGCGATGCCGCGGTCGCGGCGGCGCAGTTCCTGCTGAATGGTCGAGAGCAGGTCTTTGGATTTTTTTTCGTCGACGTTGAGGTCCCAGTTGCGGGTGAGGCGAAAGGCGGTGACCTGGTCGACCGCGTACCCGGGGAACAGCTCGCCCACGTGCGCGGCGATCAGCTCTTCGAGCAGCAGATAGGCGTTGCCGTTGGTACTGGGCAGCGGCACCAGGCGCGACAGCACGCTCGGCACCTGCACCACCGCCATGGTGAGCTCGGTGCTGGGAGTGGTGCTGACGTCGCGCTTGCGCCGGCGGCCCTCGCGGCGCAGCGCCACCACCAGGTTCAGCGACTTGTTGCGCAGGTGGGGAAACGGGTGGCCCGGGTCGACCGCCAGCGGCGTCAGGGCGGGGAACACCGACGACTGGAAGTGGGCCTTGGCGGCGAGCTTCTGCTCGGCCGAGAGCTGGTTGCGCTCGAGCAGGTGCAGGCCGTTGGCCGCGAGCAGGGGGAGCAGCTCGCGCTGCCAGATGCGGCCCTGCTCGGTGACCATCTGGTGGGTGCGCTCGGAGATCGCCTGCAGCTGCTCGGCGGGCAGCATGCCGTCGGCGGGCAGCTCGACCACGCCGCCGGTGAGCTGCGTCTTCAGCGCCGCTACGCGCACCATGAAGAACTCGTCGAGGTTGCCCGACGAGATGGCGAGAAACTTCAGCCGCTCGAGCAGGGGCAGCGAGGCGTTGCGCGCCTCAGACAGCACCCGCTCGTTGAACGCCAGCCACGAGAGCTCTCGATTGATGAAGAGGTTGCGGTCAGCGAGAGAGGTCTCCACGGGCGCGCGGTCTTTCAGGGCTCGTTCTGCCATGGAAACCCCCGGCTGGGGAGGTTGTGACAGATATGTTGCCGTCACCTCTTCGCCGCAACTCCACGAAACACTTCAATCACCAGGTCCGCTCCCCGTGACACCCCGGCGGTTTCAGGCCGGGCAGGGCCGGCGCCATCGTTCTTGAGCTGCGCGCGAGTCAGGGGCCGGGTGTTAGCTGAAGGCCCCGGGGGCGAATGGGCATCTCGACCAAGATGTGGGCGCTGCGCCTGGGGCTCCTCGCCGGCCTCGGGGTGTCGTTTGGGCTCTCGCTGCACCTCAGTGGCACCCAGGCCAACTGGCTGTGGCCGGTGCTGGTGGGCCTGGTGCTGCTCGAGCTGGCCGGCGAGTGGTGGCTCAAGCGCTGGGCGTGGCGGGAGCACGCGCGC
>JADJNS010000026.1 GCA_016714225.1 Archangiaceae bacterium | reverse complement strand
GAGCAGCGAGCTGGGCAGCGCGGGCGCGGCGCACTACGCCGCAGCTGCCCGCGGGCACGTAATGACGTGGACGCTCGAGGGCGCGCCGGGTGCGGCGCTGACCACCCGGCCGCTGCTCCGCCAACGCTCGGTGCAGCGCCGCGCGCAGCCGCTCACCGCCTCGGGCCCGTACGACCTCGACGTGAAAGTGGTCAGCGCCCACCGAGCGAGCGTGGTGAACGGGCAACCGCTCGCCAACTGAGCGGGGCTTCGGGCGAGGCAGCGTCGGCGCGCGACGCCGACGGCCGCGGCCCGAGCGCAAGCCTGGGAGCCACCGGCCCGGGCAGCTTCGCGCTGCTGCTCTACGCGGGGGCGTTACGACCTGAGGGTTCGAACACCACACGACCGCCCTCGGGTCAGCTGCCCTGCCAGGGCTTCGCCCGGAACGGCGATGCCGGTGAACGTGTCGGGGCCACCGACCCCGACCTGCCGGTCGTGAACCTGTCGGGGGCAGGTGACGGCAACGGCCAGCCCCGGTGGCCAGCCCCAACAACGCCCGCGCGGCGAGCCGATCTTCGAGGGCGACGTCGAAGGCGGCGACCCGGCGATGCGCCTGAGCGCGAGCGGGCCGGCGAGCCCATGCCTGGGCGTGTACGCCCGGCACCTACGCGGTGACGCTCGACAACCGCACCGGCGACCGCGAGCGCGGGTCGCTGGCCGCGGTCGCCGTACCGTAGCGCGTCCCGGCGTGGCGATCACCGCCTCGGTGTGCTCGACGTCGACGTGCCGGTGGTTCGCGTCGGCGGCGTGGTGACGGTGAACGGTGCCGCGCTGCCCGACAGCAGCAGGAGTGGCCTGCGACGGGGCCTGCTCTAGCTCGGCCCGTCGGACACCGCCGCGTGGGTCGGACCTTCAGGCCGGCCCAGTTCGAGGTGATGCTCCACCCGGCACCTACCGGGTCGAATACGTGGAGTGCAGAACCGCCAGGGCGTGCCCTGTCACCCTCACGTGGTGCAGCTTGCCTTGGTGGTGAGCACCAGCCAGTCACTGCGGTCGATCTGCCCGCGTCATCAGCGTCAGCGGCGCGGTGATTGTCAATGGCGGCACCGTCGAGGACGGAGCGAGCCTGCGGCGAGCCGCAGTTCGTGGAAGGCGACGGCGGCACCGTGGTGTGGTGAAGCCCTCGGCGAGCGGGCCCCCGCCACCTACCAGGGTCCGCGCTGTTCGCCGGCGCCTACCGGGTGCTGTTCGCGAACACCACCGACTGCGCGAACGACGGTTCGCTTCGCCTGCTGCCGTGCACGCGCGGCGTCGAGCTGACCCTAACGCACCTTGGAGCACCTCGGGGAGCCTCGATCCGATCTCCCCGGTGGTGACGCTCGCTGGCACGGTGACGATGGACGGGGCGCAGGTGCCCGACGCGCAGAGCGAGCGCGGGGGCGGCGAGCCGCGGTTTCGGCCCGGCGGCGTAGCGGCGTTCAGCGCCCGGCTGACGACCAGCGGGCCGGCCCTCTACCAGGTGAAGTTGCTGCGCGGCGCATACGACGTCGACGTCGACAGCAGCGCTGATTGCCCGGGCCCTGTTGTGCCAGCCTGCGCAGCTGCTCGGCTGCCAGTGAGTGGCGGTGTCCCTGCGACGATCTGGGGACGAGCTGCTCACCGACTCGAATAGGGCCCTCGCGCGCGCGTGGGAGATCGTCGGCGACCCGAGTCACCTGCGCTCGCAGGCAGAGGAGACCTCAGCAACGAGAGCTGCAAACGACCCGGCTCACACGCTCCAGGCCGCCCACCTCGCCGGCGCGACCTGCGCGGGTGCCGCGGGGTCGATGCTGTCGCGCTGCAGATCGGCACCGCTTCCTCGCCACGCTGGCGAGCGTGCCGGGCGGGTTCTCGTACCACCCCGGTCTTGGTAGCTCGAGTCGATCGCGCACCTTCAGCACCGTGAACATGCCGCCCGCGGTGATGACGTCGTGTTTGCCGCGCGTGCCCACCATCGGAATGCTGTTGGCCGGCACGCCCATCGGCATCGAGGCCATGTCGCCCATGCCGTTGTGCCCCATGGTCATGTAGCCGGGCAGCAGTGGCCGCAGCCGGGCGTCGAGCTTCTCCGCGTCGACGCCGACCGCTCGTGGCAGCCCGTGGCCCATCTGGTTCATCACGTGGTGGGTCATGTGGCAGTGCATCGCCCAATCGCCCGGGAGCTGCGTCACCAGCTCGACGGTGCGGGTCTGACCGACGCCCACCAGCACGGTGGTCTCGGGCGCCTGCGCGCTGGCAGGTATCGCGCCCCCGTCGGTCTCGGTGACGGTGAAGAAGTGACCGTGCACGTGAAACGGGTGGTGGTCCATCGCGCCCAGGTTGCCGAGGCGAAGTCGTAGCGCGCTGCCCGGTCTTCGCCACCAGCGGCGCGGTGCCCGGGAAGCAGCGACCGTTGATGGTGAGCACGTTGAACTCGGTCATCTCGTTCGGGTCGGGCCGGCTTCGCCCGGGTCGATGCGCCACTCGTGCAGCAGCAGCGCGAAGTCGCGGTCGACGGTGGCCTTCTTGCCGCGCGGGTGCACCACCACCATGCCGGTGAGGCCCAAGGCCATCTGGGTCATCTCGTCGTGGTGCGAGTGGTAGAGCAGCGTGCCGCTCTGCGCGACCACGAACTCGTAAAGGTACGTCTCGCCCGGCGCGATGGTCTTTCTGCGAGGCCGCCCACGCCGTCCATACCGTTGGGCAGCAGGAACCCGTGCCAGTGCACCGTGGTCGCCTCGGGCAGGCGGTTGGTCACGTAGACCCGCACCCGATCGCCCTCGACCATCTCGAGCACCGGGCCGTTCACCTGCCGGTTGTAACCCCAGCAGGTGGCGGTGAGGCCCGGCGCGAACTCGTGCTCGAACTCTTCGCACACCAGGTGAAAGACCTTCGCGCCGCCGACGATCTTCCACGGGCACTTGGTGCCGTTGGGCACCACCACCGGCTGGTAGTCGCGGTGCGGCAGGCCGGGCGGCAGCGCTCTCGGAGCGAAGCGCCCCCCCGTGAACGCGGGCGAGGTGAGCGGGGGCGAGGCCGCCGCCGCTGATGGAGTCAGGCCCAACGCCAGGGCCGCGGTGCCGGTCGCGAGCCCCGACCGGGTGAGCACTGCTCGGCGGCTCACGCCGCCCTTCTCTTCGACGGTCACGGCAGTCGGCTCCCGAGCTTCTGTTCGAGGGTAGCGCGGGCCACCCAGTAGTCGCGCTGCGCTTCGACCAGGGCCCGCCGGGTCTGCAAGAGCTCGCGCTCGGCCACGAGCAGCTGCGGCGCGCCGATCAGCATGCCGTTGTACTGCAGCTGCGATTGCTCGAAGGCCTGTTCCTGCAGCGGCACCAGCACGTCGCGGTACTGCACGGCGACCCGGCGGGCGGCGGCGAGCGTGGCGAAGGCCAGCCGCACGTCCGAGCGGGCGTCGATGGTGAGCTCGTCGACGCGGCGCTCGGCCTCGCGCTGCTGCGCCTCGAGTCGCGCGATGGTGGCCTGCCGTTGGTCGAAGATCGGCAGCTCGAGCGCCAGCGAGGGGCCGATCACCCGCGTGCCGTCGGGGAAGCGGTGGTAGTCGACCCCGACGTTGACGAAGCCGAGCACGCGCGAGTTGCGCGCCAGCGCGGCGGCCTTCTCGAGCACCTTGCCGCGACCGCGGGCCGCAGCGAGGTCGAGCCGGTCGCGCACCGCGAGGTCCTCGAGCGCGGCGCCGTCGGGCTCACTGGCGGGCAGCGCGGTGAGCGGCCCGGCCAGCGTCCACTGCAGCTGCGCGCCGCTCAGCCCCAGCAGCCGGTTGAGCGCCTCGCGGCGTTCTTTGGCGTTGAGCTCGGCACGGGCGAGCTGCAGGCGGGCCCGCTGGCCGTCGGTGCGCGCTCGCGCCAGGGCCAGCGCGCTGATGTTCTTGGCCTCGTACTGCAGCTCGGCGAACAGCGCGGTGGCTTCGGTCGCGTCGATCTCGGCGCGCCTGAGCTCGAGCGCCTGTTGGGCCGCCTGGTACTCGGCGACCGCGATGTCGCTGGCGGCGACGGTGGCCAGGGCCTGGTGCGCCAGCTCGAGCACCTCGGCGTCGAACTGCTGCCGGCGGCTTCCTCTCCACGGCAGCACGACCAGGTCGAGCACCTGCTGCACCAGGGTGAAGAGCAGCTCGCTGACGCCGCCGGTGGCGGTATTGATGCCGACCTCGGTGGTGAGCGAGGGGTTCTTGGGAAGCCAGGCCTGCACCATGTCGGCCTGCGACACGCCCAGCGCTTCGTAGCGCTGCTGCAGGCCCGGGTTGTGCGCGAGCGCGATCTGCGCGGCGCGGTCGCGGGTGAGGCCCGCGGCGAGCAGCCCCGCCAGGTGCCGATCGAGGGTCGCCGCGTCGGGCGTGCCGTGCTCCCACGAGGTCGGGTGGCCCGCCCGCTGCTCGACCAGCTCGGCCACGCGATCGTGACCTCGCTCGGGTCGAAGGCCGGCACAGCCGCACAGCAGTGCCGCGAGCACGACCAAAGATGGAACACGAGTCGCCACGCCGCTGTAGGCACCAGCGGGTCTGGCGTGACGCGCGTTGTTTCATTCGCTGCGACTTCAGAAACAAAAGACCGGAGCAGCCCTGTAAGCCGAGGACGCCCGGAGCTGAGCACCACTGAACACGGCGAGCGGTCAGGCGCGCTCAAAGCCCGGAAAGGGCGTGGGCGATGACTGAACGTGCGCACGCTGGGCGCTCACTTGAGCGGGGAAATTGTGCAGAGCTTGTGCAGTCGCACGAAGCCCCCGGCGGCGTCTGGCGCATGCGCTCGAGCGGGAGGGCTCGTGGGCCTCGGGCTGGGTCGATCGCCTCGCCTGCGCCCAATGCGGCCCGTTACGGGCCATCTGGTGAGGGTGTCCGGCAAGGAGCTCGACCGGCAGACGCCAGAGACCAGGCAAGCGCGCCAGTGGGTCGCTGGCGAGTCGACCAAGGTCATTCCGTGCCGGACCCGCGCCAATAGCCGTTTCTGCGGCTTCACGTACATTCATAGCCGAAACCGAATGGCCTTCAAGTCTTGAGAAGGCCCAACGCACGAGGGTGGTTGATTGGCGATTACGACTGGATTGGACCTGCAATCGGCGCCGTCGCCAAGGGCGTCAACTCGTACGCCAGCGCCGGCCAGGCCAACGACGTGATGCAGGAGGCCTACCGGAAGATGCTGGAGAACCTGCAGGCGCGGTTCTCCGACTACGACAAGCTCGGCACTGCCGGCTATCAGGACATCGCCGCGCAGCAGCTTGGCCCGAGCGCGCTCGAGGGCATCCAGTATGACCCTGCCGCGCGCCAGGCCGAGCAAGAGTCGCTCGCGAAGCTCACTGAGCTCGCGAACAACGGCGGGCTGTCGCTTTCCGATTTGAAGGTGCTGAACGAGGTGCAGGGCAACCTGAATCGCAACAACTCGGCGCGGCAGGCCGGCCTCGCGAACAGCCCCGCGGCTCGTGGCCAGCTCGGCAGCGGCGCACAGCTCGCCATGGACATGCAGAATCAGTCCGACGCCGTTATGAACGCCAACGCGGCTGGCGAGAGTGCGGCGGCTCAGGCGCAAGCGCGGGCGATGCAGGCGATTCTCCAGAAGGGCCAGATGGCGCGCGGCATGGCCAACGACGACTACGGGCGCAAGTCGGACGCTGCTCGAGCGGCCGACATGATTGCGGCGCGCAACGCGGCGGCACGCACCGACGCGGCGAAGGCGAACAACTCGTACCGCGGACAGGCGTACGACGACGCGCTCAGACAGGCGCAGGGCAAAACGTCACTCACCAACGGCATGAACAACGCCGTGTTTGGCAGCGGCTCGGCCAACGCCACACCATCAAGGGCCGTGCGTCGGCCATCAACGGCGACATCGACAACGCGGTCAGCGCGTTCGGCGCCTACAGCAAGAACAAGGGCGGAAGCGGCTCGGGCCCGAGGTCGGGAGAGACGTACGACGAGTACATGTCGCGCACGCAAAAGAACTGGGACACGCCCTATGACGGCGGCGCGGACGAGGACGCCGGCCAGTACGGCAGCACCGAAGACGACACTTGGAACAACGGCCACTGAGGCCTGCATGCCGGCCAGACGGGAACGAGCCGCGATTCGGTGTGTACGACACCCGTCGGCTATCGTTCGTTCATGCGACCGCTTGTGGGGGTGGTGCTCGCCGTATGTGCCTGCGTGACTGACCCAGCGCCGCCTGATTGCGGCAGCGAGTGCATCGGCTGCTGTCTCGATGGCAAGTGCTACTCGGGTTCCGTAAGCGACTTTTGCGGGATGAATGGCGCACGCTGCGACAAGTGCATCAACGGCCAGACCTGCGCAGACGGCCGGTGCGCCCTCGGAAGCGGAACCGGGGGTGGCAGTGGCGCTGGCGGTGGAAGCACAGGTGGCGGTCAGTCGGGAGTCGGAGGCGGCCAAGGCGGCGGCGTCGCTTGCCCCGGCTGCAGCGGCTGTTGTCTGAACGGTGTCTGCAAGGTGGGAAGCGCCAGCGTCGCTTGCGGCGTGGGTGGAGTCGCGTGCGATGTTTGCGACGACCATGAGACCTGCGCCGCAGGTCAGTGCGCGCTGACCTGCGACGACACCACCTGCAGAGGCTGCTGCAGCGCAGGCGCATGCGTTGACGGTGGCGTCGACTTGACCTGCGGGACGAACGGGGCGACGTGCATCGCTTGTGGCGCCAGTCAGCATTGCGGTAGCGGCGCCTGCTTCGACTTCAAACGCGTGTCGCTCACCTACTACCGGAACGGCCCTGGCTGCAGCACGAACCCCTCGTGCACTGTCGGCGGGGACTTCGATATCGCCCGAGCGAATCGCATCGCTAGCGTGTACGGCGACGCCGGGACGCCCAGCTGTGCCGTCTTCGACAACGCCGGGCCGCCGCCACAGTTCACCATCACCTGCTTGGCGTTCTGCAACTACGGCAGCGTCGCCGGCTGCTGCGGCAGCTACCCGCCAGGAACCTCGCAAACCAGCTGCAGTTGGGCACCGCCTCCGTAGCGCGGGCGACCACGTAGCGGATCTCGACGACCACTCACACGATCGGGGTACGGTGACCCCATGCGTCGACTGTGCGTCGTGATGCTCGCTGGCTGCGTCACCATCGCGCCGCACCTAACTCCGATATGGTTCGACGAGGCGACCCACGGCGGCATCATCAGCTACGACACGCGCGATGGTGAGATTGCCGATGCCATGGTCGACCAATTCTGCCGCGGGCCTCACCGAACGACCCGCGTCGACCTTCGGCAAGAGGGCTTCGTGCAGGCGCGTTACGGCTCGCGCATCGACATGGTCTTTGAGTGCACGGCACCGGTTGATGGTGGGCCGAGTGAGGCGACGGGCCATCGGTAGCTCACCCGAGATTAGGGCGCGCCGGCTCGGCCGTCCGGCCAACGCTTCTCGGCACGCACGTTCGGGAAGCGCGGGATGTGTAACGGCTAAGTATTCGCTCCTCGCTCGACGATCGCGCCACGAAGTGGATTAGTGGACGCTGGCTAGCGGTTCCCTGGTAATGCGAGGTTGCAATGACGCAGCAATCGAATCGTCTCGCGTCGCCACCGATCGTCGAAGCCCTCATCGACCTTCAGCTGTGGCCGGTTCTCGATAGCCTCGACTCGCTGCTTCCACTCAGTGCGTTGATTCAGGCTCAGTTCCCAGAGCGACGGACCATGCACACGCTCCAAGCCACCATCAAGCAGGAGAAGGGGCAGCCTGCTTCGTCCACCTCGAAACATGAGGAGATCGGGTATCAGTTCTGGAGTTCCGACAAGCGCCGCGTCGTTCAGCTCCGAAAAAACGGTCTTTCGTTCAGCGTGCTCAAGCCGTACGGCCGGTGGGAGGCCCTAGAGGCGCAGGCGGCCGATGTGTTCGATGCAGTCAAGGCGGTGAGAAAGTTCGACCACGTGTCGCGAGTGGCGGTGCGGTACGTCAATCGAATCGAGCTTCCGTTGCCACCTTCGGGAACGGAGCTTCGCTTTGAGGATTACCTTCGTACCCATCCAGAGGTTTCATCCGGCCTGCCACAAACCGTCTCCGAAATGTTCATGCGGGTCGTACTACCGCGCCCCGAAGCGGAGTCGACGGTTATCATCACGGAGGCACTCGAGGCACCCGACCTTGCACGCAAGGTTTTGCCTGTGCTCCTCGACATCGACGTGTTCTCGGTGGGGCAGTTTTCAGGTGACGCCGCGTGGGCTCGGCTCGAACGAATGCGCCCAATCAAGAATGAAGTATTCTTTGCCTGTCTCACCCCAAAGGCATTGGAGCTGCTTAAGTGAACTATCCCGCGACCCCGCCTGCGCTGTTCTCGTCCTACCAGACAGGGTCCGGCGCTAGCGCCTCGTTTCTCGATGAAATGAGCCAATCGGTGATGGAGCACTTCACGAGACCAGCAACAACAGCGCCGCGCTTGTGCGCAAATGAACTGCTGGGTGATGCTTTGGCGACGTCTCTTGAGCTGCCCTCCCACGTGTTGCGCGCAGAGGCGGCCAGAGTTCTTGGTGCCGCCATTGACCATTTGGCCCAGTACGACCTGTCCGGGCTACCTCCCTTCGTCACCTCACTCCTCGACGACGGCTCGATGATGGTGGAATGGCCGCTCGATGGGCGGCGACTTGGTCTGAATTTTGGTCCCACGCCAGAGGAGTCTGGATGGTTCTTCGTTTCTTCGAAGGAGTTTGGCGACGTGCGCGCGCATGGGCACTGGGGCGCCGACGAGTTCAAATTCCTGCTGCCTTGGGTGCTGAGTCGCGCGGCGTAGCACTTCCGCTGACCTGCCTTCGTGGCCTCCGAAAGAGCAAGGACGTTCATCTGGGTATCGTGACCTGGGAGGCGTTCATGCCGAACCCAAAGACGGCCGAGGGTCGAGAAGACAGAGGTACTGAAGTCTCGATCAATTGGGAGGACGAAAAGGACGTGCTCAACCGAACGTTCAAGGCGCGCGATTCCAGCGCTTTCGGAGCAGCGCGACTCGCTCGAGAAGATATTGATCGCGAGAACCGAACTCCAGGGTGCCGCGGTGCCATCCTCTATGAGCGCCGAGTGGTTCAGGGTAATCCACACCACGGGAACATCGTCTTTCGAGCGGGACTCGATACCCTTGTCACGCGGATGATCGCGAGCTCGCTGGCGATGAATAGTCATCTGCTTTCGCGATCGGACACCGAGACAGCGCGGCAAAGCTGAGCTTCTCTGCTGCACCGCACGACGCCTTGCGCTGGCATGGGTCGAACTGCGGATGCGCACCAGCACTACGACAGCAGCAATCGAGCGGCCGCTGGCTGCGCCTAGTGATGCTCGAAATCGAGTCCTCGAGACTTCGACCACTAGGGTCTCGTCGAAGCCAACTACAAGAACTTGAGGGCACGACGCTCGGCCAGCGACAGGTCCCGCCACTCGGGCAGTGGGGGCGGCTCAACGCCGCCGCGCCGTCGAGCGAGAAGCCGGTTGCCGGCACGCAGCGTCAGAAAAATCTCGTAGAGCAGTTCCTGGGCCTCAGGTCGGCGCTGCAGCTCCGCCACTTTCTCGAGCGCCGCCGCAAGACACATCGAGCGGGCGACATGGATGCCGGCCGCTGGAAGAACCACGTGGGGCCGTTCTTCGACCACCTCAAGCCCAGCGACGTCGACAAGGCGCGCATTCGGGTGTTCGTCGACGCCCAGCTCGCAGAGGGGCTCTCGGCGGGCACCGTGCGCATTCACGTCGCCCTGCTCTCTTCGCTGTTCGCCGAGCTCGTCGACGACGGCCTCGCCACCAACAACCCAGCGCATGGGCTGCCGCGCTCGACGCGCCGGCTCATCAAGCCGACCTACGACCCCCGCACTACCCCGTTCCTCGAGAAGCTCGATGACGTGCGGCGCGTGTATCTGAACCTCCCTGAGCCGCTGAACGTGGCTTTCGCCATCGGAGCGATGGGCGGCCTGCGCACCGGTGAAGTCTTCGCACTCAAGTGGAGCCATCTGGACCTCGGCACCCGCCGCATTCACGTGCGCGAGTCGGTGAAGGGCCCGTTGAAAGACAAAGAGTCGCGCATCGTGCCGGTGCTCGACCCGCTCCTACCGGTGCTGACCGCGTGGAAGCTCAAGACCGGGGGCGCTGGCTTGGTGGTGCCGCCGCTGCGTCGCGATGGCGTGCACATCCACAAGGAGACCTACAGCGAGGCGCTGCGCACCGCGCTCGTCGCCCTCGGCCTGCAGCGCGATGGGCTCGGCTGGTACGAGTGCACCCGGCACACGTTCGCCTCGCAGTGGGTGCTCACCGGCGGCAGCATCGAGAAACTGAAAGAGATGATGGGCCACCACAGCGTGGTGGTGACCGAGCGCTACGCCCACCTCCGCGTCGACCTCTTCGCGCCCAAAGGACCTGAGCACCATCGCGGTCGACCTGTCGGCGAGCTCGTCAGCCCCTCTCGCCCTGCCCACGACCGAGGCCGCAGGGGTGCGCGCGACCGGCACCGGCGACGGCAGCAAGCACCGCCGCCCGCGCCGCGCTTCGCCGGAAATTGTGCAGACTTTGTGCAGTCCGGCCTCGAACCGCGACCGCAACCGCTCGACTTCAAAAACAAAAGACCGGAGCAGCCCTGTAAGCCGGGTTTTGTCCCCACCTTGCGGCGGGCGACGCACATTCATCTAGGCCTGCGGTTGCCGGCAGGCTCAAGCGAGCTACCCGGGAGCGACCGGGCAAGTCATGCTCCCCTATTGGCTCTTGCTCCGGGTGGGGTTTGCCGTGCCGCTCGATTCGCATCGAGCGCGGTGCGCTCTTACCGCACCGTTTCACCCTTACCGGCCCTTGCGAACCGGCGGTCTGTTTTCTGTGGCACTTTCCTGCGGGTCGCTGCGACTGGCCGTTAGCCAGCACCCTGCCCTGTGGAGCCCGGACTTTCCTCCCGCCACCCCATCCTGCAGTGACCGGCGTGCATCCAGGCTGCTCCGGTGCAAGCCGCGTAGCACACGCCACGCAGCTGTCACAGCTGACCCGAGCTCTTACGGAGGCGAGCCCGGCACGCCCGAGCCCCCAGACGGCTCGACCTGCTGCGGACCCGTGCTCACGTCGCTGCACGGAACGTGGTCTCCGGTCGACGAGACGATCTCGCAGTTCTCGGTCACCGGCAGGCACTTCGCCTCGAAGCAGATCGGCGGGTACGACTCGCCGCACGCCGCCTCTTGCCACCGGCACTCTCCATCGCCCGCGCCCACGCAGCTCTGCCCGTTCGCCCGGCCGTGGCAGTCTGCCGCACGCACCTCGAACTGCTGCTGCGTCTCTTGCCGAGGCGCCGTGACGCCTCCGTACCCGCAGGCCATCGCCATCGACAACGCGCACATCATCGTGACTCTCATGTGTGAACTTCTCCTTTCGCTCTTTCAGAACGGGCGAGCTTCTCTGCGTGGACACTCGGATTTCTGAGGCACCGCCGCGCGCGAAGCGCTGCAGATTGCGCCGGTTACGCACGCGAGATGAGGGGCACACCTCTTGCGGAAGCCGCGCCGCGGCCCCTGACCATGACCGAGCGACAGCTCAACGACGCGTACGAACGCTTCGGGCACCTCGTCTTTCGACGGTGCCTGGCGATCTTGCGCGACGAAGCCGCCGCCAAAGACGCCGTGCAAGAGGTCTTCGTGCGCCTCTGGCGCCTGCCCGACGGCTTCACCGCCGCCCACTCGAAGCTGCGCTGGCTGTACCGCGTCGGCGAGCGCATCTGCTTCGACGTGCTCGACCGGCACGCCCACCAGCGCGAAGAGCCGCTGCAGCCCGAGCACGACGACGTGCACAGCGCTCCGCCCGCGGCCAACGCCATCGACGACGGCGAGGTGGTGCTGCGCTTCATCTCGCGCTTCGACGAGCGCACCCGCCAGGTCGCGCTGCTCTTCTACCTCGACGGGCTCACCCGCGAGCAGATCGCCGCCGAGACCGGGTGGTCGCGCCACACCGTCGCCAAGAAGCTCGCGCTGCTGCAGCAACGCGCCACCGCGCTGCGCCGCCTGCTCACCGGTGAGGAGACCCGATGCGCGTGAGCACCCACCCAAGCCCGTTCGCCCTCGAGCAGCTGCACGCGGGTGACCTCCCCACCGAGCAGCGCGCCGCCGCGCAAGCGCACATCGCCGACTGCGCGCGCTGCCTGCAGACGCTCTCGGCGCTCGAGGGCGCCCAGGCCCGCTTCCTCACCGAGCAGCCGGCCACGCTGGGCCTCGCCCGGGCGCTGGCCCAGCCGCCCCGCCGCGCCGCCCCCCCGAGGCGGCTGGTGTTCGCCGGCTTCGGTGCGCTGGCCGCGCTCGCCGCGACGCTCGCCCTCGTCACGCTGCTGCCTTCAGCCCCGGTCGAGGCGGTGCGGCTCAAGGGTGCCGCCGTCACGGTGCAGCGCGAGCGCGCGGGCGCCGTGTGGCCCCTCGGCCCGGCCGATCGCATCGCCGCCGGAGATCGCCTGCGGGTGGTGCTGACCGTCTCGCGCCCCGCCCGCTACATGGCCTGGCTCGTCGACGCCGGCGGCACGCTCGACCGGGTGATCGACGCACCGCTGCAGCTCGAGCCCGGGGTGCACCCGCTGCCCGGCAGCATGCAGGTCGACGCGCCGTGCTCCGAGCTCACGCTTGTGGTCGAGGCGGTCGACGGCTCACTGGAAGACGCCGAAGCAAAGCTGCGCCAGGCGACGGCGCTCAAGGGCCAGAGGTTGTCGTGCGAATGAGCGTGCTGTGGGCCCTCACCGCGTCCCTCGCCGCCTCGGCGGCGGGTGCCGAGCACCGGCTCGCGGTGCTCGCCGGCAGCAACCTGGGCGACGCTGCAGAAGAGCCGCTGCGCTTCGCCGAGTCTGACGCGCGCCGCATGCGTGACGCGCTGGTCGAGGTCGGAGCGCTGAACCCGGGCGACGTGCGCCTGGTGCTCGGGCAAGACCCGCGCGCGGTGCTCGACGCGCTCGAGGCCTCGCAGCGCCGCGCCGCCGAGCTCACCGCGCGCGGCGAGCGGGTGCTGTTCTTCTTCTACTTCTCGGGCCACGGAGACGACGGAGGCCTGCACCTCTCGGGTCAGCGCCTCGAGCTCGAGCGAGTGCGCACCGAGCTCGCCCGCGTGCCCGCCGCCGTGCGCTTGAGCCTGCTCGACGCCTGCCGCACCGGCGGCCGCGACAAAGGAGCGCACCGCGCGCCCGAGTTCGCCCTCGCGCTCGCCCCGTCGGGGCTCGAGGGCACCGTCGAGCTGCGCGCCGCCTCGGCCGGAGAAGCCGCCCAGGAGTCGGAAGAGCTGATGGGCGCGCTGTTCACCCACGCCCTGCTCTCGGGCCTGCGCGGCGCCGCCGACGTCGACGGCGATGGCCGCGTCACCCTCTTCGAGCTCTACGCCTACGCCCACCGCCGCACCCTGATGCTCAGCGGCGCCGCGGTCGCCTCGCAGCGTGCCTCGCTCGACGCCGACCTGGCCGGAGAAGGCGACCTGGTGCTCTCGACCCCCTCGCGCGCCGTCTCGACGCTCGAGATTCACGGCGCGCCGGGCAGCCGGCACCTGGTGTTCGCGTTGCCCGGCGGAGCGGTGCTGGGCGAGGTCGGCTCGGGCACGCTCGCGCTGCCGGCGGGGCAGTTCGTGGTGCAGCGGCGGCTCGGCGAGGCGCGCGCGGTCGCGCAGGTCGACCTCTCGCTGGGCGGCCACGCCGAGCTGCTCGACGGCGACTTCGTGAAGGTCTCGCGCGAAGAGCTGGTGGCGCGCGGCGGCGCAGCGCCCCTGCGCCCCAACCAGCTCGAGGCGCACGGCGGGCTCGAGGTGGGCTTCGGCTCGGCCGAGCGCGCCGGGCTCAAGGTGGGGGCCGGCTTCGTGCGCACGGTGGGCCCGCTCGAGCTGGGTATCGAGCTGGGTTACCTGCGCGGCATCGCCGGCACCACCGCGATGAGCGGCGAGCTGAACGCCGTGTGCGCGGTCGCGAACGCCGGCGTGCGCTGGGCGTTGAGCCGCGGAGCGCTCTCGGTGCGGGGCGGCGTCGAAGGGCGCTACAGCTGGGCCTCGCTCAATCGCTTCGAGGCCGACCGGCTGTGGGCGGCAGGGTTTCAACCGCGGCGCGCCTTCTGGTGGCCGTCGGTGGGCCCGCGGCTCGCGGTCGGCGGGCAGCTCGCGCTGGGGTCCGAGCTGATGGCCACCGCCGAGCTCGCCGGCACCCTGCAGGTGCAGCAAGAGCTCGACTCGGCGGGTGTTGCGCACCTCGCCGCGCGACCACAGCTGAGCCTCAGCCTGGGAGTCGGTCATGCGTTCTGAAGCCGTCGCCACTTTCGCCGTGCTGCTGGCCGCATGCGGCACCGGCGCTCCCGCCCCCGACTATGATCCGCCGCTGCTCACCCTGCGTGGCGTGCTCACCCAGAGCGGCTCGGTGAACGCGAGCGACGCCCGGGTGGCGCTGGTGTGGCGGCGACCCGCCAGCAGCCTGATGCTGCTCTACGGCGGCACCGCCCAGCAGGTCTCGATTCGGCCCGAGTTCCCCCTGCGCTTCGAGCTCGAGCTGCACCGGCTGCCGCCCAGAGAGGCGATGGCCGAGGTGTTCGAGGGCGTGCGCGCCGCCGTGGGCACCGTGCTGGTCTATGCCGACGACAACTCGAACGGCGCCCTCGACCTGCTCGACCCGGGCGCGAAGACCTCTGACGCCATCGACCACGTGCTCGGCACGCCCGCCGACACCACCCTGCTCTACGTCGAGAGCGACTCGGACCCCACGTCGAGCTCGGGCTTTCACCTGCTGCGCCGGCCGACGCAGGTTCCTCCGTACGACCCCGGCAGCTTCGACGAGCTGAGACTGCAGGCCCCCCAGCTGCTGCCCACCGACACCGTGTTCGACGTGCCGCTCACCGCCGACCCGCAGCTGGCGACCGAGATGTGCGTGGGCCTTGGCGAGCCCGACCCGAACGGGGTGGTCTGCGCCGGCGCGTGCCCCACCTTCTCGCTGCCCGACGACGCGGTGGTGCACTGCTCGGCCGACCGGCGCAGCTTCACCGCCGACGCCTGCCCCCCGCCGGGCACCCTGTGCGCGCGCAACGGCTGCATGCACACCCTCGGAGAATGGCCCGAAGGCGAGCCCCGGCCGGGCGGCTGGCCCTGCGACTGAAAAGAGGGCCTCAGCAGCCTTCGTCGGGGTCCACCACCACCGGCGGGCCGGTGAGCCAGCTCCTCAAGAAGCACCGGTACTGCACCTTGGGCGGCTCGGTCTGAAACACCACCTCGTGCCCGTCGCGCGCCGCGTCGGCGCGGTGCTGCACCACCACTGCGGTGTGCCCGGCCTTGTTGGCCGAGATGGGGTACGGCAGCCGCGCGCGGCCCGACCACTTCAGCGACGCCTCGAGCGTGCCCTCGGGCCACAGCTCGGGCGTCTGCGCGTCGAGGTACTCGCCGCCCACGTCGAGCGCCAGCGAGGTGCTCTCGGCGTTGGCGATGTTCGGCATGATGTAGTGGTCGACGATGCCCTGAAACATCAGCACGTGCCGGTCGCCCAGGTAGCGGTTGTAGTTGAGCGGGTCGGCGCCTTCGGCCGCCCACTGCACCATGCTCAGCACCGGGTCGAAGCGGTCGAGCTCGAGCGGCAGGTAGCCGATCAGCACCTCGGCCAGCTCTTCCACCGGCCAGGGGCGCTGCTTGTAGAGCACGTTCTCGACCCAGCTCGCGCCCGCGCCGCTCAAGATCACCGCGCCGTACTTCGGCTCGAGCGCCGCCACCAGCGGGGCGATGGTGGCGCCCATCGAGTGCCCCATCAGCGCCACGTGAGAGGCATCGAAGCGAACCGCGGGCTGCTCGAGACCGGGGCAGTCGCGGGCGTCGATGCTCAGCGTGCTCGACCAGCCCGCCAAGAGCGCCTGCTCGATGGCGGTCTGCCGCACGTTGTCGCGCAGCGCCGCCGGGTTCAGGAAGTTGAACACCAGCACCTGCTCGTCGAGCCCCAGCGGGTTGCGCAACCCACCCTGCGGCCCGTCGACGGTGATGGCCGCGTAGCCCTCGCGGGCCAGCTCCATCGCCGGCCCCGAGCCGGGCCGCAGCAGCTGCCAGTCGGCGTCGCTCACTCCACGCTCGATGAGCGGCCGCGCGCCCCCGCCACCGGTGCGAATGAACACCACCAGGGGGAAGCCGTTCGCCGCCGGCGCGCGCCGCGGCAGCGTCACCCACACGTTCGCCTCTTCGCGGTGCTGCAGCTGCAGCTGGCCGTCGGCGCCATAGGCCCAGTCGCCTCCGGTGGGCACGTAGGGGGGAGTGCCCCGCTGGTACACCGGCAGCTGCACCGTCGAGTGGTAGACGCAGTAGTCGTCGAACAGGTCCGACCGCGTGAGCTTCGCGCCGTTCACCACGCCGTCGCGCTGCGCGGTCTGGTAGGCGGCCTTCAGCGCCGCCATCGGGTCATCGGTGCGGAACACCGCGAGCCCGGCGAGCTCTTGCGCGTCGACTCCGCTCTTCACCAGCGCCTCGAGCGCACGCTCGTAGTCGGCGCGCGCCTCGGCCGGCAGCTCGGGCGTCTCCTTGCCGGCGATCAGCCGCCGCAGAAACGCCGGCTGGGCGAACGGCTCGTCGCCCCCTGCCGAAGACAGCACCACCGCCGCGTGCAGCGTGCCCGGCGCCAGCGGCTGGCCCTGAAACGGCACCACCGAGAGCAGCGACGCGGGGCGGTACTGGGTGTGCTTGACCGAGAACTGCACGTCGACCGGGGTGCGGTGCAGAAAGCCGGGCGAAGAAGCGTCGACGTCGACCAGGAACACGGTCGAGTCGGCGAGCACCGAGTCGTCGCGAGAAGGCAGCTTCCACCTCGCCGCGCGGTTCGGCTGGAGCAGCGCGAAGCGCGAGGGCTCGGGGTCGTCGGGCAGCTCGACGCGAAAGAAGACCCCCGAGTTGAGCCCGAAGCCGCGGCCCTGCTCTTCCAGGCTGCCCACGGTCGCGCCGACGAAGAAGAGGTCGTTCTCGAGATAGCGGGTGATGCCGGCCGGCAGCAGGTCGGTGACGTTGCGCCCCACGCCGTTCACCACGTCGACGCCCAGCTCGCGCCCAGGGTAGCCGGTCAACTTCGGGTGCCCGGCGACCAGCAGGTCTTGAGAAGGAATCGGCGCAGCGAACAGCTCGGGGCGAGCAAAATCCATCGAGATGACCGGCGCACGCTGGCACGCCAACGCACCCAGCACCGCCAGCCCGGCAAAACGAAGTCTCATCACCATGAGTTGCCGCGAGGGCTCGAAACGATTCACCCCTCGAGCGCGCGGCCGGGTTCGACTCGCCCGCGCAGGGGCGGTATGTGAACGGTGTGCGGGTCGCCCTTCTTCCCACCATCGCCGTCGAGCTCGAGCGCGCGCAGCGCGGCGGGCGCATCGAGGTGGCGTCGGCCGACGCGGTGGCGCGGCTCGAGGTGGTGGCGAGGTTCGAGCACCCGGTCGAGGGCCGGGTGGTGGCCGTGCGCGACGGTGAGGGGCTGCGGTTCGCACGCGAAGGCGCCGCCGACCTGCAGCACGCGCGGGCCAGCACGCTCGACGGCCTGCTGGGCGCGCCGACCTCGCCCCGCCGCCCGGCCTCGGCCGCCGCGTGGAGCGACCCGGTTGAGACCGCCGCGCGCCTCGCCGCGGTGGTAGCGCACCAGAATCAGCTGCGCACGGCGAAGCACCTGCCGCAGCTCTCGCTCGCGCAGCCGGCGGTGCGCAGCGGTGAAGATCTGCTCCTCGACATGCCCGACGGCTACTCCGGTGACGAGACCATCGCCGCCAGCTTCGCGATCTGGGGCGACGCGCTGATGCGCGCCACCTACGGCGACCTCTTCTCGCTCAACACCGTCTACGCGTTCGACGGCGACCGGCTGGTGAGCGCCACCCCGTACGCGCAGTGGGCGATCGAGAACCTGCCTGGCGACCCGGTGCAGCTGTACCGGCAGCTCGACCCGCGCGAGGAGCACGCGTGGAAGAGCGGCGCCCTCGAGCAGCTCGGCCGCGATTGGGGGCACGTGGCCCCCGGCGAGAGCGCGCCCACGCCGGTGGTGTTCTTCTCGAGCGACCGCGAGCAGACCTCGGCCGCCGGCGCGGGCACGACGCTGGCGTTCACCGTCTCGAAGGCGGCGCTGCTCGACGAAGCGCGGCGCGGGGCGCTGTGGTCCTCGGCCACCGAGATGCCCGAGCCGCAGACGCAGCCGGTCATCTCCGAGGTGGTGCTGCCCGCTCGTACGGTGCGCCGCCTGGCCGAGCGCGGCGCGTTGAAGCTCGAGGGCTGAACGGCCATCACGGGCCCGCGCCCGGCCGTCGCTGGGTCTCGCGAATCACCTTCGCCAAGGCGCGAAGCGCTTCGGCCAGCGGAGCGCGCTTGCGCCACACCAGCGCGAGGGTGCGCTGCGCCTTCGGCCAGGCCAGCGGCCGCGACTCGAGCCTGGCGCGCTGCAGCTCGGTGGGCGCGGCGAGCTCGGGCAGCAGGGTGAGGCCCGCGCCGCCGGCCACCATCTGCACCAGGGTCGAGAGGCTGGTGGCGCGAAAGTCGACCTCGTGCGCGCGCGAGCGAGAGCAGACCTCGAGCGCCTGGTCGCGAAAGCAGTGGCCGTCGTCGAGCAGCAGAAAGTCGACGCCCTTCAGCTGGTCGAGCGACACCGGGCCCCGGTGGTGAGAGAAGGCGTGGCCGCGGGGAAAAGCGAGCACGAAGCGGTCGATGCCGATGACGTCGTGCTCGAAGTCGGGCAGCTCGGCCTCGAGCGCCACCAGCGCTCCGTCGAGGCGCCCCGCTTCGAGCGCCTCGGCCAGGGCGGCGGTCTTGTCCTCCACCCACGCCAGCTTGAGGTGGGGAAAGGCGCGGCGCAGCGCCGGAGTGATTGAGGGCAGCAGGTAGGGCGAGAGGGTGGGAATGACGCCGAGCCTCAGGGTGCCCGAGAGCGGGTCGGCGAGCCGCTGCGCGGCGGTGCCCAGGTCGTCGGCATCGGTGACCAGCCGGCGCGCCCGGGCGATCAGCTCGCGACCGGCGGCGGTGGGCATCACCTTGCGCTGATCGCGCTCGAACAGGGTGACGCCCAGCGCGCGCTCGAGCTGGGCCAGCTGGGCGCTGAGCGACGGCTGTGAGACGTGACAGGCCTCGGCGGCGCGGCTGAACGAGAGGGCGTCGGCGACCGCCACCGCGTACTGCAGCTGGCGCAGCGAGAAGGCGTGGGGGCTCATAGCCCATACCTATCACCCGCCCCGCAGCGATGCCGGGCAGCTATGCCCTACTCAGTTCACCGGCACGAAGTAGCTCAGGTAGAAGCTGAGCGCCGGCTCGGGCTTCAGCTCGGCCGTGAGCTCGACGCTCGTCCAGCTGGCCTTGCCCTGCGTCCAGGTCGCGTGGCCGGCGCCGGGGTCGGGCAGCAGCATGTAGCCGTCGGTGTTGCCGCCTCCGCCCCCACTGCTGTGCCAGGCGGTGACGCTGAGCTTGCTGCCAGCCGGCAAGGTCATCGCGTCCCACGCGAGCGAGGTCGGGGCGCTGATCGCCGCGTGCGCGGCCGGCGCGGTGAGCTTCGGCAACACCGCGGGCAGCGCGAACGAGCGGCGCAAGATCACCCCACGGCCCGCGCGCACCACCTCGATCACCAGGTGCTTGCCCGCAGCGATGCTGATCGCCGGGTCGGTGGGGCGCGTCGTCCACCAGTACTCTTCGCCCACGTCGGGCAGCTTGCCGACCGAGCACCCGTTGAAGAAGACGGTCAGCTCGGTGTGCGGCGGGTCGTTCGTCGCCTGCGCGGTCAGCCCCAACCTCACCTGCGTCGCTCCGCCCACCGAGCCGGTGACATCGGCGCCGGGCGCCAGGAGCGACGTCGAGCTGTACGAGAGCGTCACCCCGCGCCCGCTGAGCTCGCCGGGAGCCGACGCCGCCCCTCCCGGAGTGCACGGCATCGGATTCTCGAGGGTGGAGCCGCCTGCGGCGCCACCCGAGCCGCCTGACCCGCCCGCCCCTGCCTGGCCCCCGCCCGAAGACCCGCCGCCCGTGCCTCCGGACCCGGGCGAGCCGCAAGCGATGACCAGCGCAGAGCACAGCAGCAGCGATGCAGGTTTCATGGTGCCTCTCTCTAGGGCTCGCGCAAACGTATCCACAATCAACATGATGTTGACCTCGTCGTACGAGCGTTCTTTACGGTGAAAATCTGAGGCCGCCTCGGGTGTTTCAGGCGGGCGCCGCTGTGGAATGGCGCGGTTGTTCGACGTCGCGCCGCCGCAGTGCAATCACCCGGCCAGCGTGCTCGCGCTCAGAGCTCAGAACGTCGCGGAGAGGCTCACCGGCTGGCCACCGTCTCCGGGCAGGGCCGAGGCGGTGAGGCTGCCGTGCACCGCGTAGCTTACGCCCAGCGCGTCGCTGAAGCGCACCGAGACGCCGGTGAGCTGCATCGCGCAGGTACCCTTGGGCGTGCCGGCGTCGGCCACCGCGCCCAGCCAGTAGTGGGTGCCGTCGCTCACCGAGATGGCGCAGGTGAAGCTGGGGGTGGTCGAGAGGTCGAGGGCGCCGGTGGTGAGCTGCCCCTGGCGCGTCACCCCGAGCACGATGGCCGGGTAGACCGTCGCCGGCAACGTGACGAACTGCACGCCGCTCAGACCGTTCGACACTTGAAACGCAGCGGTCGGGCCGTCGGTCGCGATGCTGGCGTCCAGCCCGCCGGTGACGGTGAAGGTGGTGCGCGGCGTGCCGGCGTCGCTGCCGCCCGACCCGCCGCTGCCTCCGCCAGAGCCTCCGCTGCCGGCCGTGCCGCCGCTCGCGCCGCCCGAGCCTCCGCCGGTGCCGCCGTTGCCATTGCCACTGCAGGCCACGCACATCGCCATCAGCACCACGCCGAGCGTTCGCATCCGGCTCACGTCGCACTTCGCTCCGCGCTGCGCAAGCGCGCAGCGGCGTGTCACTCGCCGTCGACCTCGTGCTTCGAGATCATCTCGAGCACCACGTCGGCGGTGCCGCTGCGCAGCGCGAGATGATTCGCGATGGGCCCGTGGTCTTCGGGCTGGCGCAGCTCGCGCACCTCGACACGCGAGTACACCTTCTCGCCGTCTTGCCCGCGAATGCGCGAGGTGGGCTTGCCGTACACCGGCAGGCCGGTCAGCTCGTCGGCCGGCGACCAGATGCTGTACACGTGCGCGCCTTCGCGGGCCGGGTTCTGGTCGAGCTCTTCCAGGTACCGCGAGCGCCCGACGATGGGCCCGAGCGGAGTGAGCGGCAGGCCCGGGTAGAAGCCGTTCAGGGGCGAGCCGGTGGGCAGAAAGGGCGCCAGCACCGCGGTGGCCAGGCCCTCGTTGCCGCCGGCGATGCCCACGAAGGTGTCGATCTTGTCCGAGAGCGCAGGCCCCAGGTCGTAGGCGCCGCCGGCGAGCAGGTCGCGGTGCTTGCCGCCCTTGATCGCTCCGCGGGCCACCGTGACCCCCATCGAGTGGCTGACCACGTCGACCTTCTCGGCGCCGGTGTACTCGAGCACCGCCTCGATGAACTGCCGCACCGACTCGACGGTCTCTTTGGAGTGGTAGTTGAACGCGGCGCGCTTCGGGTCGGCGCTGCCCCAGGTGAACGCGTACAGCTCAGACGGCTGGTACCCGTGCTCCAGGTACTTCTCGATGGGCACCCGGAAGCCGCTCATCGCGCCCGGGCCGACCGCGGTGTCGCTGTTGCCGTGAATGAAGATGACCGGCTGATGGGTGAGCGGGTCGCCGGCGCGCCGCCGGCCGCCGAAGCTGCCGCCCTCGAGGTCGTCGCGGGCGAACTTCTTCACGTCGTACCCATGCGAGCCGAGGAAGCGGCGGAAGTCGGGGCTCAGCCCGCCCTTCAAGAGCGCCGCGCTGCGAGGCGCGGCGACGGGTGACTGACGGCGAACGCGCGACATGAAGCGCTTATCGCACCGCTCGGGGCCCAAGTCGCCTCGGCTTCCTCTGCAACTGAGGCGAGCCGGTGGGCGGCCGTGGAGTTAAGAACCCGGCACCATGCCGACCGCTCGAGCCCCGATCACCTCACGCCTCGACGAGCGCGCGAGCGCGGCGGAGTGGGGCCGGTGACGGCGCTCTCGATTCTCGACCTGGCCTTCGTCGCCGAGGGTCAGCCGGTGGGTGAGGCGCTGCAGGGCAGCGTGAAGCTGGCGCAGCGCGCCGAGGCGCTCGGCTACCAGCGGGTCTGGTACGCCGAGCACCACAACTTCGCCAGCATCGCTTCGTCGGCGACCAGCGTGCTGATCGCCCACGTGGCGGCGAACACCCGCACCATTCGGTTGGGAGCCGGCGGCATCATGCTGCCCAACCACGCGCCGCTGGTGATCGCCGAGCAGTTCGGCACGCTGGCCAGCCTTCACCCCGGGCGCATCGACCTGGGCCTGGGGCGCGCACCGGGCACCGACCCCACCACGCTGCGCGCGCTGCGCATCGACCCGATGGAGGCCGAGGAGTTTCCCGACGACGTGCTCGAGCTGCAGGCGTACCTGGGCGACCAGACGCGGGTGCCGTCGGTGAACGCCACGCCCGGCAAGGGCACCCACGTGCCCCTCTACATTCTGGGCTCGTCGCTGTTCGGGGCGCAGCTCGCCGCGCAGCTGGGCCTGCCGTACGCGTTCGCCTCGCACTTCGCGCCGCGCGAGCTCGAGCGCGCGGTGGCGGTGTACCGCTCGACCTTTCGCCCTTCGCAGCAGCTGGGCAAGCCGTACGTCATCGCCGGAGTGAACGTGCTGGCCGCCGACACCCGCGTCGAGGCCGAGGCGCAGGCGCGCAAGGTCTGGGTGAGCCGGGTGAAGGTGCTGGTCGGCCGCGGGCAGAAGCTCACCGATGCCGAGGCCGAGGCGCTGCTCGACTCTCCGAACGGCGCATCGGTGCGAGAGATGGGCCGCTACACGGCAGTCGGCACCGCGCCCGAGGTGAAGACCTTTCTCGAGGGGTTCGCCGACCTCGCCGACGCCGACGAGCTCATCACCGTGCACCCCGCTCCGACGCTCGAGGCGAGGCTGCACTCGCTCGAGCTGCTCGCCCAGGCCTGGCGCTAGAACGCCCCAGCGCCCGGGCGCTCTCCCGGGTGAACGGGCTGGCGCGTCAAATGCACTCACTGCCCTTCATCAACACCCAACCCGAAGGGAATAAAACGCATGGGAACCGCAACCGGTAAGCAGCAGTGGCACGCCTCGTACTGGAGCGAGCAGAAGCACGGCAGCGCATGGGAGCGAGTGAAGGAAGCGATGCGGCGCGACTGGGCGCAGACCAAGAACGACTTCAAGTCGAGCAGCGGTCGCGATCTGAACCAGGACATCGACGACACCGTGAAGCAGGCGGTGGGTAAGGAACCGATTCCGGCTCCGAACCAGCCCAACCCCGAGTTCGACCGGGTCGAGCCCGCGCTCTCGTACGGCTACGGCGCGCGCGAAGAGTACGGCCAGAAGTACCCCCAGTGGGACGAGAAGCTCGAGTCGCAGCTCTCGCACGAGTGGGACGCGAACCAGACCGGCATGCGCTTCGACGAAGCCAAGCCGCACATTCGCCGCGGGTACGAGTACCGCAAGCCCTGAAGCACCTGAAGTGGCAGCCAGGCGGCGCGAACGCCCTGCGCCGCCTGGCGGGCCTGCTCGAGTCAGCGCCCGCGCCGCTGGGCCGCGGCGAGCTGGCTCTTGGCGTGCGCGACCACGTCGGCCGAGTTGATGTCGCTGACGGGCGCAGCGGCCGCGCGCGCGAGGGCCAGCTCTGCTTCACGCTGGCGACCCAGCGCGAGCAGCGCCAACCCCCGATTCATGAACAGCGGGCCAGCGACCATCGCCAGCTGGGCCGCTCCGAGCTTGTCGACCGGCTCGAGCTCGCGCAGTGCTTCGGCGGCGCGGCGCAGCTCGAGCAGCGCGCCCGCCGCCTCGATGCGGTTGAACGCCCCCTCGAACGGCCCGTCTCCGGGGCTGGGCTCGAGAAGGTCGCGGGCCCGACGAAACGACGCGAGGGCCTCTTCGTGCCGGCCCAGCTTCTTCTGCACGATGCCGACGTTCTGCACCTGGCGGGCGATGCGCGGGTCGTTCTCGCCGAAGGCCTCGACCCGCACCGAAAGCGCCCGCTGGGCAATCACCAGCGCCTCGCCGTAGCGCCCCAGCGCGTCGAGCGCGCCGGCATAGTTCGACAGCGCGCTGGCGAAGCGGGGTGAGCGGGTGCCGAGCAGCGCCTCGCGCTGGGCGATGACGTCTTTGAACAGCGGCAGCGACTCTTCGGCGCGCGAGCTGCGGTGCAAGCAGATGGCGAGCGCCTCGACCGCGTCGACGGTGTCGGGGTGCGTGGCGGTGAGGGCACGGCTGCGCGCGGCGATGACCCCGCGCAGCAGCGGCTCGGCCTCGGCGCAGCGCCCGAGCATGCCCAGGCTGGTGGCGAGCCGGAAGCTCGAGCTCAGCGCGCGCAGATCTCGAGCCCCGTAGCGCGCCTCGAGCAGCGCGGTCGCCTGGCGCTGCAGCGCGAGCGCTCCGTCGAGCTTGCCGTGCATCACCAGCGAGAAGCCCCGCTCGGACTTGGCCTGGGCAACGAGGTCGGCGGGGGCCCCGGCCCGCTGCACGGCGAGGTCGGCCAGCGTCAGCCACTGCTCCGAGTCGGCGCTGGTGCGGTCGCGCGTGGCCTGGGCGAGCGCCAGCCAGCACTCGGCCGCCAGCGAGAACAGCCCCGCCCCCTCGGCTGCTGTGGCCGCGGTGAACAGCGCCGCGGCGGCGGGCCTGGGCCGCTGCAGCTCGGTGAGCGCCCGCCCCAGCGCCAGCCCCGCCTCGGCCTGCAGCGGGGCGATGGCGAGCGTCTCTGCGGCCGACAGCGTCTCGCGCGCGAGCGCTTCGAACTCGGCGGTCTTGCCGGCGCGGCCGGCGACCTTGGCGCGCGCCAGGGCGCCCTGCAGGCGTTCGATCTCCGCGGCAGCGGTGAGGTCGAGCGCCGGGCGGCCGGCCGGCGCAGGCCCCACCACGCAGCGCGTGGCAGGCACCAGCAGCGGCGACAGGTCGGCGACGCGACCGAGCAGCGCGCGGTCGGCGTGACCGAGGGCGGCCACCAGCTCGACCACCTCTTGCCGGCGCTGGTGCAGGCACAGCAGCTCGTAAGAGCGATCGCCCACCTGGCTCACCGAGCTCGCCAGGCAGACCTGGCGCTGGGTGTCGCTCCACTGGCTGGTGTAGCCGTCGAGCCACGCCGCGAGCTGCTCGAACGCGGCGGTCGAGAACGGCAGGCCGCTCTGCTCGAACGCCTGCCGCACCTCTGCGCGGCGCGGCGCGTCCCACACGCCGCTCCACCGGGTGCTCTGCTCGCAGAGGGCGGCTTCGCGCCGCCCGGGCGCGGTGGCCAGCACCAGCGCCGCGCCCACCGCCGCCAACGTGGCCACCGCCGCGACCGCGACCCGGGCAGCCGAGCGGGGCCGCGCGTAGCGCTCGAGCGCGACCAGCAGCGCGGCGAGTGAGCCGTGCCGCTGTTCGGGGCGCTCGGCGAGGCCCCTCACCAGCAGGCGATGCACGGCGCGCGGCACCGGGCTCTTGGCGGGTGGGCGGCGCAGGGGGCCGCGCTCCCAGCGGTGCTGGCCCTGGGTGCGAGGCTCGAAGGGGCGCTCGCCGTAGAGGCACTCGAGCGCGGTGACACAGAAGCTGAACTGATCGCTGAGCGCGGTGGCGGTCTCTCCCCCCAGCAGCTCGGGCGCCATGTACGCGGGGGTGCCGACCACGGCGCCCTCGCGGGTGACCAGCGCGTCTGTGCCGTGCGGCTCGAGCGCCGGCCCGGCCTCGAGGCCGGTCTCGGCCGCGTCGGTCGGTCGCGCCAACCCGAAGTCGGTCACCCGGGCCACCCCGGCCTCGCTGACCAGCACGTTGTCGGGCTTGAAGTCGCGGTGCACCAGGCCCGAATGGTGCGCCGCGGCCAGGCCCTGCCCCGCCTGCAGCAGGGTCTGCAACAGGCGCTGCACGTCGCGGCGGGTCGAGCGTGCAGCCGAGGCCGCCCATTCGCGCAGCGTGCCGCCCTTCACGAGCTCCATCGCCACCCAGGCGTAGCCGTGGGCCTCGCCGACCGCGTGCACCGTCACCACGTTGGGGTGGTCGAGCTTGGCCAGCGCGCGGCCCTCGCGTACGGCGCGGGCGATGGTGTGGGCGCGGGCCGCGCTGTCGCGCGGCAGCAGAATCAGCTTGAGCGCGACCTGGCGCATCAACTGCGGGTGCTGCGCGAGGTAGACCCGGGCGTTGGCGCCGGTGCCGAGCGGCTCGACCAGCACGTATTCACCGAAGCACAGCCCGGGCACCAGCTCTTCGACGGCCCCCTCGGGCTCGGCGGGCCCGGTCGCGAGCGAGTCGAGTGAGACCCGCCGCAGCAGCTGACCGACGCGGGCCCGGCAGGCGGCGCAGGCCTCGGTGTGGGCGATGAGCGCGCTGCCGCGCTCGCTCAGCTGGGGCGCCGCGAGGTGCGCCTCGAGCTCGGCGTCGCTCGGGCAGCTCGCGTCAGGGCGCATCATGCTCATCGAAGAAGCGCTCGAGGCTGGCGTCGAGCTCGCTGTCGAGGGTGCGCAGCAGCGAGTCGACCGAGCCGGGGCTCATCTCGGCGGCGAGGGCCTGGCGGGTGCGCAGCGCCAGCTTCTGCCGAATCGCCTGCAGCCAGCGCACCACGCTCACCCGCGTCACCTTGTAGAAGGCAGCGACGGCGCCGTCGCTCGCCCCCTCGATGCAGCGCAGCCGCAGCACGTTCTGCTCGCGCGCGTCGAGCGAGAGCACCGCCCGCTGAAAGGCGTGCTTGAAGCGGTCGCGGGCCTGGTGCTTGAGGTTGAGCAGCTCGGGGGTCTGCCAGTCGATCATCACCTCGAGAGAGTCGGTGAGCGCGTCGTCGGCCTCGAGCGCGACCGCGGCGCTGCGGCGCAGGTTGAGCGCGGTGGTGAACGCGACCGAGCCCAGCCAGCTGAGCAGCCGCCCGCGGCCGCGGTACCGCTCGAGCCCGAGGCCGCGCTGGCCCTTCACGGTGAGCGCGACCATCAGGGCCTGCCTGAGCTCGTCGCGAAACTCGGGGCCGCCGTCGACCTTGCACTGGCGGGCCGCCACCGTGCACAGCGCCTCGAGGCGCTGCAGCGCGGCGGGCTCTCCGCGCGCGGCTGCGCACGCGAGCTTGAGGTCGGCCGCCTCGAGCTGAGCGAGCGCCTGGCCGGCGGGCAGCGCGGGGTCGGCGCGGCGCTCGGCGTACGCCAGCAGCACGTCGTCGGGCACGTGCAGGTCAGGCTCAGAGGCCCGGGCCCGCGCGAGAAAGACCTCTCGCGGCGAATCGGCGGGAGTCGCTGGTGGCTGAGACTGCATCGCGGCTGGGGCACTATCGGTCGCGCGTCGCGGCGGCGCCAGGCGGGGGGCCGAGCGACTGACGCGCGACGGTACCGGTGTCGAAAGAATGTATCTGCAAAAGCCCTCGCGGTGACTTCGCCCGCGATGGGGAACAGTCCCCACGCACAACCCGAGGAAATGCCATGAAATCGTTCGAACTGCGCCTGCTCCCCGTCGTCGCTCTCGCGGTGTTGTTCGCCGCCTGCGGCCTGCCCGAGGACCCCGCCGCCCCGGCAGAAGAAGAGGTCTTCTCCGAGACCACCGACGCGCTGACCAGCTGCAAGGTCACCAACTATGTCCCGACGGTCAGCAACGGTCGGGTGCGCTCGCGCTCGCGCATCTGGTGCCCCACCACGAAGAGCAAGCTGTGGGTGAAGACCTATCTGACCCGCAACAACGTCGGCGTCGCCGAGACCTCGAACACCTGCGAGCACAACTTCGAGTGCTTCGCGACGTCGAGCGCCTCGAACGTGAGCGGCAGCCAGCGGTGGTGCTCGCACGGCAACGGCCAGATCAACGACGGCACCCTGCTGGGCGCTTCGGCCGCCTGCGAGACCGCGAGCTGGTGAGGGCCGCGCGGGCTCGCGCGACGCGAAGAAGACCGGCATGCGCTTCGGCGAAGCCAGGCCGCACCTCCGCCGCGGGTACGAGTACCTCGAGCCCTGAGCCTCACGGAGTCGTCAGCCATGCGGCGAGCGATTAAAAGCGCCGCATGGCTGGCCCCGACTCCACCGCAACCCGCGTCGCGCTCTGGCGCGCGCAGCACGTGCTGCTCGATGCCAGGCCGTACGTGCTGGAAGACCTGATTGGCCTGCAGCTGGTGGCGCCGCCCGAGGGCTGGCAGCAGCGCCCCGACATGAACCCGCAGTGGACGAGCAGCTTCCGCGCCCACATCGTGGGCCGCGCCCGCTACGTGGAAGACCTCGTCACCCAGCTCGCCGCGACCGGCGTGCGGCAGTACGTGATTCTGGGCGCGGGGGTCGACACCTTCGTGCAGCGCCGGCCTGACCTGGCCTCGTCGCTGCGGGTGTTCGAGATCGACCAGCCCGACACCCAGGCGTGGAAGCGTGAGCGCCTCGAAGCGCTCGGCCTCGGCATTCCCTCGTGGCTCACGCTGGTGCCGGTGAACTTCGAGACCCAGGGCTCGTGGCGCGAGGCGCTGGTGAGCTCGGGCTTCGACGCGACGCAGCCGGCGGTGGTGGTCTCGACTGGAGTCACCCAGTACCTGACCCGCCCGGCCAACGCCGAGCTGTTCAAAGAGGTGTCGCGGCTCGCGCCCGGCAGCACGCTGGCCATCACCTTCATGCTCCCCATCGCGATGCTGCCGAAGGAAGAGCAGGCCGGCACCCAGGCCGCGACCGACGGCGCGAAGCGGTCGGGCACGCCGTTCATCAGCTTCTATTCACCGGAAGAGTTCATGGCCCTCGCCAGGCAGTGCGGCTTTCGCGAGGTGCGGCACGTGTCGACTGAAGAGGTGGTCGCGCGCTACTTCGCGGGCCGCAGCGATGGCCTGTTGCCCGCCCACGGCGAGCAGCTGATCGTCGCGAAGCGCTGAGGGCCGATGCTGAGCGTGTACTGCGACGGCAGCTCGACCGATCGGGGCGGCCGCGCCGGCGGGTGGGCGTTCGTGGTGGTGCGCGACGGCGTCGAGCTCACTGCCGGCAGCGGCGGCGCGAAGGCCACCACCAACAACCTGATGGAGCTCGCCGCTGCCCGGGCCGGGCTCGAAGCCGCCACGAAGCTCAAGCTCGCCGATGAAGAGGTCGAGCTGGTGACCGACTCGCGCTACGTGCTCGAGCAGCTCGGCGGAGGCGTGCGCGGGCGCTGGGTACGCGGTCACTCGGGGGAACAGTTCAACGAGCGCGCCGACGCCCTCGCCCACCAGGCGAAGCAGGCCTTCATTCCCGCCAAGGTGAAGCGGCGGCTCGAGCGGCGGCGCCGCTAGGGTTTGCGCCTCAAGCCGCTGCGCGCGCCCAGTCGGAGTCGCTCAAGTCGAAGCACGAGACCGACATTCCTCCCTCACCGAAGCGCAAGTTCGGGTGCCGGTACCCGAGCGGCCCCACCAACGGTGCTCCCTCGCAGGTCAGAGTCCAGGTCGAGGGCGTGACGAGCACCCCGCGCTTGGTGAAGCGCCTGAGCGCGTGCAGGCGCCTCATGTACGAATCTCTCCCGCACAGCACGACCAGCTCGGGCTGGGCGTCGATCGCGGCCTTGCGCGCGGCAGCCGTCTCGAACTGCGGGGCCGAGAGCACGGCCACCCGGTAGCGGCCGAGCTCGAGCACCACCGGCGCTTCGGCCCGAACGCTCCACACCCGCATCGCCTTGCGGCGCGGCGTCGCCGCCACCAGCCAGCTCGCGCCCGGAGAATCGACGCCGAAGACGATCGCCGCGCCGCGCTCGCGCGCCGCCTGCACCAGCGGCCGCGCCACGCGACCGACGTCTTCGCGCGAGGCGGCGCGCAGCAGCCCGGCAGGCATCGCCAGCAGGTGCCGATCGCGCAGGTACTCGAGCACCCGGGTCGCGATGGCGACCTTCCGGGTGTCGTTCAGCTCCACGTCCAACGGAACCGTCGTGACGACGACCCGTAAGTCTCTTCTGATCATGTGGCCCCCTTCGTCGTGCCGGGGCGCACAGTAGCGGCGCCCCCTGACACTCGAGAGGGCTACAGGCAGCGAACCTGCACGCACGCACCGTCGACGCAGCTCTCGTTGCTCGCGCAGCCCGCGCTGCAGAGCTTCGCGCAGACGGTGCCGCTGCGAACGCAGCCGTCAGCGGGGCCACACTCGAGACAGACGGTTCGACTGACCTGGTCGGGAGGGCACGCCAGCGGAGCGCCGCAACCCAGAGAGAGAAACAGCAGACCCACCACGCATCGCAGTTGGCTCATGTCACCAGGTTGAGCAATCGACGTGCCTTCGAGAAGCGGCGCAGTAACGCGAAGTTGGCCGACCGTGGAGAGGCGAGAAGCCGATCTGGCCACGGAGATTCGTCACCGCTCAGGTGGCGTTGTCGCTGGCCGCGTGGCGTGGAGCGAGCACCTTCCACCGGCGCGCGCCCTCGAGCTCGGCAGCCAGCTCGAGCAGCAGCTGCTCGCGCCCTGCGGCAGCCGCGAAGTGCACGCCGATGGGCAGCCCCTCGCGCGAGGTGCCCAGCGGCAGCGACACCGCCGGCGCGCCGGCCGCGTTGAACGCACCGGTGAAGGGGATGAACGAGAGCAGCCGATCGAGCCCCACCTCGAACGGCTCGGCGGTCGAGAGCCAGCCGAGCGCGGGCGGAGGCAGTGCGCAGGTCGGAGACACCAGCACCTCGACGTCGGAGAACAGCTTCGCGTAGTCGCGCGCCCACCCGCGCAGGCGCCACGCCTCGCGCACCGAGCGCAGCTTCTCGTCGGCGAAGTGCTTCACGAAGCCGCGGGTGAACGGCTCGAGCGCCTCGGCCCGCAGCGAGGTGCCCATCGCGACGCGGGCCCCGGTCGTCTGCACCCACGCCACGTACGACCACAGGCTCACGAAGTCGTCGACCACCCGAGAGGGTATCGGGCACTTCTCTTCGCGCACCTCGTGCCCCAGCTCGCGCAGCAGCTTCACCGTCGCGGCGACCGCCGCCTTCACCTCGTCGTGCACCGGGCGGCCGTTGGGAGCATCGGAGAACGCCAGCACGCGCAGCCGCTTCTCGGGCGCAGGCTTCGGCTCGCCGATCGGGGCGAGCCTCTTCCCCACTCCCTGCGCCTCGACCGCGCGCCAGAACGCGACCGTGTCGCGCACCGTGCGGGTCAGCACGCCGTTGACCGCGATGTTCACGATCAGCAGGTTCGACCCGGTCATGTCGAGCCGGCCGCGGGTCGGCTTGAGGCCCACCAGCCCGCAGCACGAGGCGGGAATTCGAATCGAGCCGCCGCCGTCGCTGCCCTGAGCGATCGGCACCACGCCCGAGGCCACCAGCGCCGCGGCCCCACCCGACGACCCGCCCGGGGTGTGGGCCGGGCTCCACGGGTTGTGACACGCGCCGAACGCCAGCGGCTCGGTGGTGCCGGTGAGGCCCAGCTCGGGCGTAGCGCTCTTGCCGAGGCTCACCAGGCCGCACCGCTGGAGCACGCCGACCAACGGGTCGCTCTTGGTGGCGACGAGCTCGCCGGTCGCCGCGCTGCCCCACGCGATGCGCACGCCCTCGACCGGCACCAGGTCTTTCACATAGGTCGGCACGCCGGCGAGCGGGCCCGACGCGGTCTGGGCCGCCGCGCGCGCCGCCACCGAGGTCTGGGTGACGATCGCGTTGAGCCCCTCGCAGTCGGCCGCGCGCGCCAGCGCCGCCTCGACCACCTCGAGCGCGGTGACCTCTTTGCGCGCGATGCGCTGCGCGGTCTCGACCGCGTCCCACGCCGCCAGCTCCCACGGGCTCATGTGCGGCGCTTGTACGCGAAACCCCGCGGCCGCGCCGCACCGAGGTCATTGGTGTGAGAGGCGAAGATCTGACATGGCTGCGCCAGTGCCTCGCCGACTGCCTCACCCGCTGCTCGCCCTGCTCTCGCTCATCGCCCTCGCGCTGGGGTGGGCCGCCTGCGCTGGCAGCGAGCCGTACGTGCAGCGGGCCTGCGTCAAAACCCTCTGCGACTTCGGTGGGAGTTGGAACGTCGACTACGCGCTCACCGAGGGCGATGCAGGCGTCGCGTGTGCTCCCACGGCTGCTCCGCTCACGCTCAGCCTGTACGGCGACGCCGTCTGCCTGAACGGCGCCGACACCGGGGGTGGCGACGGCGGGTGCAACGTCTGGTTCGGTGTCGCGCGCACCGCGACGGGAGGGTCGGGGCGCGAGCAGTGGGCGCTGCAGGAAGACGACGCCGGAGCCCTCAGCGGCACGTGGTCGGTCGACATGCCCGAGTGCTCCGCGCGCTACGCGGTGCACGGCACGCGCTGACGGCAGCTTCTCGAGGTGGCCCGTCTCGCCCGGGTGGGCTACGCGCGGCGCATGGCGAAAGTGACCGGCATCGGCGGCGTGTTCTTCCTCTCCAACCAGGACCACAAAGCGCTGTCGGCCTGGTACCAGAAGCACCTCGGCATCGCCCTCGAAGACTGGGGCGGCGCGGTGCTGCGGTGGCCCGACGACACCGCGAACGACAAAGGCCTCACCGTGTGGAACGTGGCCGAGAAGGACAGCAAGTGGTTTGGGCCGAGCAGCGCGCGCTTCATGATCAACTACCGGGTCGATGATCTCACCGCGCTCCTGGCGCAGCTGAAGGCCGCCGGCATCGAAGTGCTCAAGGGCCCCGAGTCGCACGAGAATGGCAAGTTCGCCTGGGTGCTCGACCCCGAGGGCAACAAGCTCGAGCTGTGGGAGCCCAAGGCCTGGGACCCCAAGAACCAGCAGCCCTGAGGGCGTTGACCACGACGTCGAGGGGCCGTAAGCGGCCCGCGAAGGCGTGAGCCCGACAAGGGTGAGTGACGCGGTGCGCAGCGAATCGCCGCGTTCGCATTCGGGGTCGGGGTGGGGTCGGGCCCCTATTTCGAAGTGAAGGGCCGAAGCGCTCAGCGACGAAGTATGCGCTGCACCTGTTTCGTCATCTCGACCGACGCGTCGATCTCGGCCTTGCCGAGCGAGACGCTCTCGACGTTGGCCCCGAGCCGAATGCCCTTGTCGCTCGCGTACGACCAGAGCTCCTCGAACAGATTGACCGACACCCGCACGGACGACTGGAGAATGTCGGCGCTGTGCTTCAGGTCGTTCTCGAGCCAGCGGGGCACCGAGACTCCGAGCCAGCGCATGAACTCGAGGGTCTTGAGCGAGCCGCACGGGCTCAAGGTCACCAGCACCGGCGGCACGGCGATGCCGTCGCGCATGCAGCGATGGTGCAGGTCGCTGAGCAGGTTCTTGGTGCTCGTCACGGCGTAGACCGTCTGGCTGATGAAGAACGAGCACCCCTGCGCGAGCTTCGTCAGCATGCGGTCGACCTCGTTGCCGCGCGCCTCGTGGCGCTCGGCGATCACGATGCCACCGAGCGGTAGCTGGCGGGCCTCGGCGCTGCGCAGCGCGTACGCCTCGCTCAGCGTCGTGGCCGAGACGCCCTCTTTCGAAGGCGCGCCGACCAGCACCACCGCGTGGCCGCGCGCCTGAATCGCCTGCAGCGACCGGCGCAGGGCCGGCACGTCGCGGCGGCTCACCGACTGGTAGACGACCTTCGGCACCGTGACCCCGCGCAGATGGTCAGCGGCATAGTCGGCCGGGTCGACGGTCTCGATGAAGGGAAACGGCCGCGCGAGGGCCGTGCGCGACGACTCGTCTTGCAGGTCGTACACGACGAGCGCATCGACGCCGAGCGCATTGACGCGGGCGGTCTGCAGCGCCGCGATCTCCCGCTGGCGCTCGACCGCCGTAGTCGCCTTCGGCGGAGTGAGCCCGTAGGTGAGCCGCAGCTCGGGAAACGACTTCATCGCCGCCACGACCGCCTACGACCGCGCGCCGAAGTGCCGGGAGATGTGGCCATTCATCGACCTTTACCCTTCAAGCCCAGGTGACGTCGAACGCCGAGCAGCCAACGACCGCGGCCACCATTGACTCGGTGGAGCGACGGCCGCCTCGCCCTGAAGCGCGCGGAGCAGCCGTTGCCGGTAGGGTGCGGTCATGGCCGTCAGTCGTGCGGGAGCTCGGGTGAATCACTCGGCACGTTCTCGCCCGGCTGCCGCTGCGCCCAAGAAGCCGAAGAAGGCGACAGGGTCACGGCCCTCGCCGCTCGAGAAGCCCCCGTCATACGCCGACGCCCGCGAGAGCAAGGCGCTCGCGCTGTTCGAGATGATGAAGACCCAGGGCTCGCTGGGGCCACAGTATCTCGAGTCGGCGATCTTCGAGGGCACCACGCTGGCGGTGCCGCCAGACCAGGCCCTGAAGACGACGTTCGGCGGCGACACCACCGAAGAGAGCGTGTGCAGGGCGTACGGGGGCTCACACCCCGACGCCGAGCTGTTGCCGCAGAACTTCATGACCCTGCCCAGCTACGGCGACGGCGTGGTCGCGGTGGGGGTGTTCACCGAGAAGGGCAAGCCGCACCGCCCGCTGGGCTACATCGTCGACCGCTTCGTGCCGAACGGCGAAGGCCAGCGGGTGAACGAGCTGGTGGCGGTAGCCATCGACCAGCGCTCACCCAAGGCCAAGGGCCTGGTCGACCAGGCACTCGAGGCAAACGAGTCGCTGAGCCGAAAAGCGAGGGTAGACCATCAAGAGCTGACGGCCTCGAGCATCGGCCGCTATCGCTGGGCACAGAGCGGCTTCGACTTCGCCGAGCCTGCCACGCTGAAGGCGGCCACTGCCCAGCTCAAGCGCTTCGCGGCCGACCTTGGGCTGCGCAAAGAGCTCGGCCCCCCCGGTGACGGCTCGGTCTTCTTCGCCCGACCCGACGGCACCCGCGAACCCTTCTCGTGGGACAAGCTCGAGCACGCGTGGGACTTTGCGCAGCTGGTGTGCGATTCGGGCCCGGTAGCGGTCGAGGTGACGCTCGCCCTCGACGCCTCTGGCCAGATGCCGCGAGAGCGGGTGTACGCCGACCTGGGCAAGGCCTTCATGCTCGGGTCGAAGTACGACGCAAAGGGCCAGCGAACCCACGTCATGCCCGACTGGCACGGGGTACGGCCCATGGGCGAGCACACCCCGGGGCAGCGGCAGCAGGCCGCGTATCAAGCCCAACGGCTCAAGAGGCCCTGACCGATGTCCGACTTCGAAAAGCCGTCTTTTCTCTCGATGAACGAAGCGGGCGCGCTGGCGTCCGACACCGCGCTCGTCGCCGAGCTTCGACGGGGGCGCGGCCTGCCCGAGAGCGCGTGCTTCAGTGCGCTCTGCACCGCGCTGAAACAGGCGAACGCCATCGGCGTCGAGTCGGCCCTGCGGGCCCTGCGGGCGGTGCTGGCGCGGCGAGCCGACGAAGCGCTGAGCACGGCCGACGCCTATCCGCACGACCACCGCCGCTGCCCCGACCCGGCTGCGGCCGCCGCGTGGAGTGGGTACAAGCAGGCCATCGCCCGACGGCAATGGGCCGACGGCGCCGCGGCCCTCGACGCCCTCGAGCGCGCCCTCGCCGCGCACCTGCCGTCGGCCAGCGTGCACTGGCGCTGAGCGACGCGCGGTAGACCCTCAAACTACAGCCGCTCGTCGAACGCGGCCTTGCGCGCGGCAGCCGTCTCGAGCTGCGGCGCCGAGAGCACCGCCACCCGATGCGCCCGTCACAACCGGTTGAGTAACCGGGCGCCTGCCTGAAAGTCGCACGACCTGGGTGTGGCTGGCCAGGCTGCTCGCTTCGCGCCTGTCATGAGCCTCGGGGTTTCCGGTTCGGTGCAAACGCAGTGAAACGCGCTACCAGCAGGTGCCATGGCATGAGCCACGCGGCCTCTCCACGGTCGGTTGCGATGCGGCATGAGCGATGAACGGCCGACGGTCATGCTCAATGTTCTCGCGTGCCCCAACTGCCCGACCCAGGTTGCAGCACGTGCCCAGGCCCTGGGCGACCTGCTGCCCTTTCTCGGCATGCTCTTCGTGCCGCTCGCGCTGATGTTCGCGGTGATCGCCCTCGTGGGCCGAAAGCGCGCGTTGCTGGCCGCCGCGATGGTGGTGGGGCTCGGCATGGGCGGCTTCGTCGACGGCATCGTGCTGCATCAGTTGCTTCAGTGGCACAACATGATGTCGAGCAAGGTGCCGCCCGACGAGCTCATCGCGATGAAGTACAACATGATCTTCGACGGCATCTTTCATCTGGCCACGTGGCTCGCCGTCGCCCTCGGCCTGGGCCTGCTGTTCCGTTGTGGCAAGCGGGGCGTGGCTTTCGACGGCCGCGAGTTCGCCGCCGGGCTGATGTGGGGGTGGGGCCTCTTCAACTCGATCGAAGGAGTCTTCGACCACCAGCTCTACGGCCTCCACCACGTTCACCCCGGCGCGGGTCAGCTCGCGTGGGACGTCGCCTTCATTCTCAGCGGCCTGCTCTTGGGGGTGCTCGGCGCGTTGGCGATGAAGAACGCAGGGCGCGGCGCACCGGAACGACGGCTTCACCACGCCTGACGCAGACCCACCGCGCAGGTTCTACAACCGCTCGTCGATCGCGCGGTTGCTCATCTCATCGGCCTGCTTGTTCATCTCTCGCGGCACGTGCACCAGCTTCACGCGCGAGAAGTCGTTCAAGAGCCGCACCGCCTCGTCGTACAGCGGCTTCAAGCTGAGCGACTTCACCTGGTACCGCCCGCCGAGCTGCCGAATCATCAGCTCGCTGTCGGCGTAGACCTCGACCTCGCGCGCTCCGAGGGCCTTCGCTCGGCGCAGCCCGAGCAGCAGGCCCATGTACTCGGCGTAGTTGTTCGTCTGGGTGCCGAGAAATTTCCCCAGCCGATCGACCACCTGGCCCGACGGGGCGACCAGCACCGCGCCCGCGCCCGACAGGCCCGGGTTCCCCCGCGCCGCGCCGTCGCTGTACACCCGCACCCGCTCGGGCGCCGGAGTCGACAGCCTCGGCAGCGCGCCCAGCGTCTTGCCGTTCGAGTCGAGGCTCGTCGCCGCCCGCTCGAGCAGGCGCTGCAGCTGTGCCCGCCCCAACCCGGGAAAGGCCTCGAGGGTGGCCTGCAGGTCTTCCTGGCGAGCGATGAAGCGCAGCACCTCTGCGTCACCGGTCGCCTTGGGCGTGACCTTCGCCAGTCTCAGCGCTCGCGGCATCGCCACGGAGCTTACTTCGCCGGCGCTTCGATCGCCTCAGGCGCGTGAATGATCCGCATGCACGACGGGCAGGTGTCGAAGCTGAGGTTGGTCTTGAGCGTGTTGTACAGCTGCGGCGGCACGTTCATGCGGCAGCCGGTGCACGTGTTCGGCGGAGCGAGCGGCACCATCGCCGGCATGCGCTTCTTGCGAACGGTGTCGTAGCGGCGCAGCAGCGCGGCGTCGACGTTCTTCGCCGCGTCGGCGCGCTTCTCTTCCAGCCCGCGCACTCCCGCTTCGGCCTCGGCCAGCTTGCCGCGAAGCTCGCCCATCTTGCCCGCCAGCGCAGCGGCGCGCGCCGCCAGCTCGGCGTCTTTCGCCTTCACCATCTCGCGCTGGGTGCCCTGCGACTTGCCGAGCTCGACCAGCTCTTCGGCCATGGTCACGTTGCTCTTCTTGGCGATGTCGATTTCACGCGCCAGCGCCGAGTACTCGCGGGTCGAACGCTGCTCGGTGAGCCGCGCCTCCCACTTCTTCACCTTGTCCTTCTCTTCGGTGATGGTCTGCTCGAGCGTCGAGCGCTGCCGCTCGATGTCGTCGAGCTTGCCCCGCTCGACCTCGACTGCGCTGCGAACGAGCCCGAGCTCTTTCTCGAGCTCCGCAATCTGCTTGGGGTAGGTCTCCGCCGACTTCTTGAAAGCGGCGATCTCCAAATCGACTTTTTGGAGAGCGGCCAACGACTGCAGTTTCTCCCGCAAAACTTCCTCCGTGCGCTAAGCGCCGTGCTTCTACATGAAACGTATCGCACGATCCAACCGGCAATTCGTAGCGTTCGTTTGGATCATCGCGGCGTGCGACAAAGGCGTCACCGCTCTGCCCGCTCCCCGCCTCGACTCCACCAGCACCATCTCGGGCACCATTCGCACCGACGCCGCAGCCCCAGACCCGATCGCGCTGCCCGAGAACGTGCGCAAGGTCTGCGGCGACCACGCACCCGACCCGACCCTGAAGATCGGCCCCGATCGCGCGCTCGCCAACGTGGTGGTGTGGGTCGAAGACGCCGCTCCTACCGCGCCGAGCGATGCCGCGACCCCGCTCATCGATCAGCAGCGCTGCGCCTACCAGCCTGCGGTGGTGGTGGGCCACACGGGCGGCAAGCTCAAGGTGAAGAACTCGGACCCGCTGATGCACAACGTGCGCGCCCAGGAGCTCTTCAACGTCGGCATGCCCATTGAAGGGCAGGTCATCGAGCGCGCCCTGCCCCAGTCGGCAGGCCCGGTGAAGCTGGTCTGCGACGTCCACCCGTGGATGCGGGCCGACGTGATGGTGCTGCCTCACCAGCAGTGGGCGATCACCGACGCCGAGGGCCACTTCACCTTGAAGGGGGTCAGCCCGGGCGCGCGGCCGCTGCGCCTGTGGCACCCGCTGCGCGGTGAAAAGAAGGTCTCGGTCGACGTGCCCCCCTCGGGTGAGGGGAAGTTGAATACCTCGCTCTGAAGCGCGGCCTTCAGGGGTCTTCTTCTTCGATCGCCTCTTCGTCTTCGATCGCGCCGTCGAGCTCTTCCTCTTCGCTCTCTTCGCCCTCGGCGGCGGCGGGCACCACCGGCTCGACCGGCTCGACCACGCGAGGCACCGCGGCGAGGCGGCCGCGGCCCTTCTCGGCGGGCTTGTTGGCCGGGCTCTCACGCTGATCGCTGCCGCACTTCGGGCAGACCGGATCAGGCTTCTTCATGTCGTAGAACTTCGTGTTGCACTTGAAGCAGACGAACTTGCTTCCGAGATCCTTGGCGGCCATGGGCGCGGCGGAATAATCGTCGGAGGTTTGCAAGTCAACGTCTGGCTACCCGCGGAGGTGCGCGCTACGCTTTGGGCGGGCCGCTGGCGTGAACGTCACCTGCGACAAGTGCAACAAGCGATACGCGATTGCCGACGACAAAGTGCGCGGCAAGTCGGTGAAGATCCGTTGCAAGCAGTGCCAGAACCTCATCAGCGTGCAGGGGCCGCCCGCGGGCGCAGCCGGTCAGACCGCCGCCCCGCTCGCCGCCACCTCGTCGAACGTCGCTGCTCCGGGCGTCGGCGGCATGGTCGGCAGCAGCCCGTGGGAAGACGAGCGCACCCGCGCCATGCCCGCGTTGGATCTCTCGCCCACCTGGTTCGCGATGGTGAAGGGCAAGCAGATCGGCCCGCTCACCTTGCGCGATCTCGAGCTGCGGGTGAAGACCGGAGAGGTCTCGCTGCGCACCTACCTGTGGAAGCAGGGCATGGCCGACTGGAAGCGCGCCAGCGACGTGCCCGAGGTCTCGCCGGTTTTCGCCGGAGTCTCGGTGGGCGCCTCGGCGGTCGGCCCGGTGCAGCCCGCGCCCGCGGCCTCGCGCCCCACCACCAAGAGCAGCAAGGCAGTCGCCCGCGACGTCGCTACCGCCAACGAGGTGCCCTCACCCGAAATCACCCGCAAGGGCAACGGCAATGGCCACGGCGCCGACGAGGCCCGCCCCGTGGCGGCCCCGTTCAGCACCCAGCCGCTCTCGTCGCCGCAGCCCTCGGCTCCGGCGCGCCCCAAGACCGGCCAGTTCGCCAAGCCGGTGCTGCCCGACGCCGGCGCGCCTGCGCCCGCGGCCGTGCCGCGCCCGTCGATCGACCGCAAGACCGGTGCCCAGCCCCGGGTCGAGCCGAAGCCCCAGCCTGCTCCCGCCCCCACGCCTGGGCCCGAGCGCAGCACCACGCTCGAGACCACCGTACCGGGCCCCAGTGAGAACGCGCCGCTCAACGACCTCTTCAACGACGTCAGCGGCCTCCACCCCAGGGGTGAAGAGCCGCTCAACCCCGGCGAGACCTCGCCCGACGCCGGCGCGGCCGCCGACAAGAACTTCGACCCGTTCGCGGCGCTCGGCGAGGCCGACCCCAAAGACGCACCGCCGCCTGGCGAAGCGACCAAGTTCTTCATCGCCAAGGCGGGGGTGAACAAGCGCAACCCGCCGTGGAAGATCGCCCTGTTCGTCTTCTCCATCATCGGCCTGCCGGTGGGCGTGCTGTTCATGCTCTCCAAGCTGCACGTGGTGCCGCCGGTGATGGTGCAGAACGAGAAGGGCGAGCTGGTCGAGCAGGAGTTCTTCACCCCGGCCGGCTTCTCTACCGGCATCAAAGATCTGCTCTCGGGCGACACCCAGAAGAAGAAGGCCGAGGCCGAAGCCAAGCGCGCCGCCGCCGAGCGTGCCGCCGAAGCGAAGCGCGTGGCCGCGCGCGCCGCCCAGAACCTGGGCAACCAGCAGGCGGGCGGCCGCGACGTCGACCTGCTGCCCGGCCGCCGCGAAGACAGACAGGCCGCGCCCAAGTACACCAAAGAAGAGCTCGAGAAGCTCTACGGCTCGTCGGGCCCGACGGGCAGCGAAGTGAGCCTCGGCAGCAAGAGCGACGTCGGCCCCAAGGTGCGCCTCGAGTCGCAGGCCCCCACCATCGAGAAGGGCGGCGGGCTCGACGCCGACGCGGTCGCCAAGACCATGAACGAGCGCATGAAGGCGCTGGTCGGCTGCGTGGAAGACGCGCTCAAGCGCAACCCCAACGTGAAGCTCGAGAAGGTGGTGCTGGTGATGCAGGTCGGCACCTCGGGCGCTGTGAAGGGCGTCTCGCTCGAGCCCAAGCGCGTCGAGCTCACCGACTTGGGCGGGTGCCTGCGCGACCGCGCCAAGAAGATCACCTTCCCCGCCGCCGACAGCGACTCGGAGATTCAGATTCCGCTGGTGCTCGGCGCGGCGATGGGGGGCTAGGTCACCGTCCCCGCCCCTGGCCTTCGTGGACGTGGACGTGGTCGTGGACGTTGACGGCCTCTGGCGAGAAGCCACTTACACCCGAACAAACTGGCGGCCCCCACGAAGGCTTTGCACCCGCCCGGCATTGAAGTAACTCCCCTGTCTGCATGTACCTCGGCCGCGTCATCGGCACCGTCGTCGCCACCCAGAAGGCCAAGGGCCTCGAGGGCAAGCGCCTGTTGGTGGTGCAGCCGCTCGACCACAAGAAAGAGCCTTCGGGGCCGCCCGAGGTCGCGGTCGACACCATCTCGGCGTCGCCCCAGACGCTGGTCTACCTGGTGGGCAGCCGCGAGGCCGCCCTCGCCTGTGACCCGTGGTTCGTGCCGGTCGACGCCGCCATCGTCGGCATCGTCGACGAGGTCGACGCGTGAACCTCTGCCGCGTACTGGGCACGGTGGTCGCGACCGCGAAGCACCCGGCGTTTCACGCCCGCAAGCTGCTGGTGGTGCAGCCGCTCGACGAGCTGCAGAAGCCCATCGGCAAGAGCTTCATCGCCATCGACCACAGCTCGAGCGCCGGCAAGGGCGACGTGGTGCTGGTGATGCGCGAGGGCAACGGAGTTCGGCAGATCATCGGCGACAAGCTGGCCCCCATTCGCTCGATCATCGTGGGAGTGGTCGACTCGGTCGACCTCGCCACAGGGCAGCGCTGATGCCGGTCGCTCCGCTGCCGTTCGTGCGCGCCGAGGTAGTGGCCGTCTCGCGGCGCCTGCACGAGAACGGCTGGGTCGCCAACCACGACGGCAACCTCTCGCTGCGGCTGCACCGGCGAGCGCTTTCTCATCACGCCCACCGCGTACAGCAAGCGCGACGTCGACGACGCCTCGCTCATCATCGTCGACTCGGGCGGCAAGGTGCTCGAGGGCCGCAAGAAGCCGTTCAGCGAGCTTGAGCTGCACCTCGCCATCTACCGGGTGCGCCCCGAGGTCGACGCGGTGATTCACGCCCACCCGCCGCTCGCCACCGCGTTCGGCCTGGTGGGGCAAGAGCTCGCCCCCCTCGCGATGCCCGAGATCGTGGTCTCGCTGGGCGCTCGCATTCCCACGCTGCCGCGGGTGATGCCCAAAGACAAAGCCGGCGTCGAGGCGATGGAAAAAGCGGCGCGCGAGCACGACGCGATGCTGCTCTCGGGCAACGGCGTGTTCACCTGCGCGCCCGAGCTCTCGCTGGCCCTGCTGCGCATGGAGCTCGTCGAGCACTACGCCAAGATCTTGAGCGTGGCCCGGTCGCTGGGGCCCGTGCCGCCGCTGGCCGACGGCGACGTGCAGAAGCTGCTCGAGGCGCGCAAGAAGGCCGGCCTCGGCCCTCGCGCCTCGAACCCGCCCGTCAGGGAAGTCGCTCAGAAGTAGCCCTGCACTCAGCCGCGCGGCCGACCGGAGCTCCCAAAGGCCGATGCCGAACCGCACAGGGTCGTCGGTCTCACCAGCTGCGGTGAAGCCCCTGCCGGTACGACGCGCCTCGCGCACGCCTCACTGCGACTTGAGGTGGGTGCCGACCAGGTTGAGCAGCTCGGTCAGCGTGGTCGGCTTGGGCAGGTAGTCGGTGGCGCCGGCGGTGTCGGCCACCGAGTGCAGCCGTGAGGCCTCGAGCGCCGACATGAAGATGACGGGTATGCCGGCCATCTCGACGTCGGCGCGCATCACCTTGCAGATGTCGACCCCGTCGATGCCGGGCATGAGAATGTCGAGCAGCACCAGGCGGGGCCGCACCTCGCGAATGATCGACAGCGCCTCGTTGCCGCTCTTCGCCTTCAAGACCTCGTAGCCGAACTTCGAGAGCGCCTTGTGCAGGAACTCGAGAATCGCCGGGTCATCGTCGGCCACCAGCACGGTGGGCCGCTGGCTCGACGGCCGCGCCGCCAGCCGCGCCATCTCGGCCTTGATCAGCGCCAGCAGGGTCTCGGTGAGCTCGAGAAAGCGCAGCCCCACGTAGCGGCCCTCGGGGCCCTCGCGGGTGAGCTCCGAGCGAATGCGCACCGCGCCGCTCTCGAGGTACAGGTCGATCTCGACCATGTCGCCGGGCTTCACCCCGGCCTGGGTCTCGAGCAGCGCGCCGGTCTCTGACAGGTTGCGCACCACCACCTCGTCGAGCAGCTCGGGGCGGCGGAACACCGCCTTGAGCGCGCACGGCTGGCGCGGGTGACGGCGGCCGATCGGCTGGCGGTCGGGCTGCTGGGTGAGCCCCAGAAAGCGGCGCACCTTGTCGACCTCTTCGTCGTCGAAGCGCACCCAGACGCCGCCCCTGAAGCGCGGCCCCGGCTTGCGCAGGCCCACCACGTCGCCGAGCGCCACCAGCGAGACGCCCTCGACCTTGAGCTCGACCGGCACCCGCTCGCCCAACCGCACCGGTTCGTCGGTCTCGACGAACACGCGGTCGGTGTTGGCTTTCACCAACTCGTCCCACAGGCGGTACTTATCTGGGTACTCGAGGTGGAGGGCCACGTGTCGATTGGCGCGAATAGCTGGTGGGCCGACGGGCTGTCTACCCCTACACCGGTCTTTGACCGGTAACTGCGTCACCGCAGGTCGGTGTTCCCCAGCCGTAACAGCACTTCGTCGGTCGCTTCGCGGGTGCCCAGCGTGCCGCCCAGGTCGCGGGTGGTCTTCTGGGCCTGCACCGTGGCCTCTACCGCCTGCTCGAGCCTGAGCGCCGGCTGCTCGTCGCCCAGCTCGCGCAGCATCAGCGCGGTGGTGAGCAGCATCGCGCACGGGTTCACCAGGTTCTTGCCGGCGATGTCGGGTGCCGAGCCGTGCACCGGCTCGAACAGCGGCGTCGACTCGGGGTTCAGGTTGGCGCTCGGCGCCACCCCCATGCCGCCGGTGAGCGCCGCGCCCAGGTCGGTGAGAATGTCGCCGAACAGGTTGGTGGTGACGATCACCTCGAAGTCTTCGGGCTTCACCACCAGCTGCATGGCGATGGCGTCGACGTAGTAGTGCTTCGCGGCGATCTCGGGGTAGCCGGCGGCCACCTCTCTGAAGGTGCGCACCCACAGCTCGTGCGCCCCGATGGCGTTCGACTTGTCGGCCATCGCCACCCGCTTCTTGCCGTTCTTCTTCGCCCAGGCGAAGGCGGCGTCGATGATGCGCTTGACGCCCTTGCGGGTGTTGATTTCTTCGGCCACCGCCACTTCGTCGGGGGTGCCCTTTTTGAAGACGCCGCCGATGGCGTTGTACATGCCCTCGGTGTTCTCGCGGAACACCACGAAGTCGATCTCCTTCTTCCCCTTGCCCTTGAGCGGCGACAGCCGGTCGTCGAGCAGCCGGCAGGGGCGGAAGTTGACGTACAGGTCGAGCCCGAAGCGCAGCCCGAGCAGAATCTCGCGCGCGTGGGCGTTGTCTTTCACCCGCGCGTCGCCCACCGCGCCGAAGAGAATCGCGTCGAACTCTTCGCGAAACACCTCGATCTGCCCGGGCGGCATGCCCACCCCGGTCTTGAGGTAGCGCTCGGCGCCGTAGTCGAACGACACCACCTGGTGCTGGGGAGCCAGCTTCTCGAGTACCCGCCGCGCCTGCTCGGCCACCTCGATGCCAGCGCCGTCTCCGGGGATGAGTGCGATCTTCGCCATGGTGCTCTCTCTGGGGTTGAAGGGTGACCGCGGTCAGGTCGCGGCCGACGACAGCGGCGGCAGCTGTTCGCCGGTGAAGGCCCGCAGGGCCCGGTACTCGTCGTAGCGCAGCTGCACGGTGAGCACGTCGCCCGAGGTGATCTGCACCGCGCCGGGGGGGTGCAGCTGCTCTTCGGCGCCGGGCCGCTTCAGGCCCAGGCACAGCCCGCCGTGCTGGTCGCGCACGTCGCTGATGCGCAGCCCGGTGAGCTTCTCTCGGGCCTCGAAGCGCGACACCACCATCAGGTGGGGGCCGACGTGAAACGAGTTCATGATGCGCGGGTCGAGGGCGGTGAGCGCGAACGCCGGCGCGGCCAGGGCCGAGGTCGAGTGCGCCTCGGCGCGAAAGTTCTCTTTCACCCGCTCGACCAGGTCGTCGTCGAACAGCCGCAGCACGATGCGCAGCCGGGGGTTGAAGCGCCGGGCGTCGAGCGCCACGTTGAGGTTGGCCAGGTCGTCGTTGGTGGCGCAGATGATCGCATCGGCGCTCTCGAGGTTGAGCCGCTTGAGCGCGAGCGGGTTGCGCACGTCGTCGATCAGCACCGGCACGTTCATGTCTCGCAAGGTCGAAACGAAGTGGGCGTCGGGCCGGTTCTCGATCACCAGCACCGGGTGCTTGAGCTCGAGCAGCTGCAGGGTGACGCGGTAGCCGACGCGCCCGGCGCCGCACACCACCACGTGTCCCTTGAGCGCTTCGGCGATCACCTCGATCCACTCCCTCTCGGCTTTGTGCTTGGCGAAGAACAGGTACCCGAAACGAACCCCGCCATCCACCACCGTCGCGATTCCCAGCGGGGGAATGATGATGTCCAGGGCGGTGAGCAGTGGTATGTCGACGTACTCGAGCGAGGGCTGCCCGAAGAGCAGGAAGTAGACGTGGTGCAGCGCGTGCCCGTAGTCGATGTGGGGCAGTGCGGGGCTGTGGTACTGCCACACGTAGATCAGCGGCAGCACCACCACCAGCAGCACCATGAACGCCAGGGTGATGCGGAACCGGCGCAGCACCGCGGCGGCGTAGCGAAGTCGAAAGGCCGCGGTCATCGAGCGCTTTCAGGTGCCCTGAATCGTGCCGTCGCCCCCGTCGGGCGGAGGGGCCTCTTTGGCGCGGCGCTTCTCGATGATCCACACCAGCAGCACGCCGAGCTCGTAGCAGGCGAGCATCGGGCCGGCCATCAGCGAGAGGTTCACCGCGTCGCCGGTGGGGGTGATGATCGCCGCGACGATGAGGCACACCACGAACGCGTGACGCTGGTACTTGAACAGCCACGAGGCCTTCACCATGCCCACCAGCGAGAGCACCGCCATCACCAGCGGCATCTCGAAGATGAGCCCGAAGGCGAGCAGCAGAATCAGCACCAGCGTCAGCTGCTCGGTCATCGAGAGCATCGGCCGGGTCCAGTTGTTCGACTCGTAGGCGGCCTTGCCGGTGCCCAGGTCGCGCTCGAGCTGCCACAGCGAGGCCATGTCGCTGCCCGCCGAAGGGTCGACCCCCTCGAGCAGCTTCGCCGCCTCGTCAGAGATGGCGAGCGCCGAGGTGAAGTCGCGCCGGCTGTAGGCCGCCACCGCGCCCTGCCGCTTTTCCATCACCTGCGAGAGCAGCGGCAGCGTGCTGTCGCCGAAGCCCGAGCGCGAAGCGTCGATCAGCCGGCCCAGGCCTTCGAGCCGGGTGATCACGTCGACGCTCTGCTTGGGAACCAGGGCGATGCCGAAGTCTCCGGTGCCCTTGGCCTGGCCTTCACCCGAGGCCTCGAGGTCTCGGGTGGCTTGCCGGGCCAGCGCCCCCGCCCGCGCCACGTTGCCCAGGCGCAGGTAGCGCATCGCGTCTTCCTCGCGCAGCTTGCCGGTGTTGAGCCGGCCCTCGAGCGCCACCGCGGTCTCTTCCCGCAGCAGAAACTGGAACATCGAGGGCAGAATCACGAAGTAGCAGAACGAGGCGCCGGCGACGAACGCGATGGTGCCGAAGAAGATGAACGGCGCGGCGAGCTTGCGCTCGTTCTCGTACAGCCCCGGAGAGACGAAGCCCCACAGCTGGTAGAGAATCACCGGCGTGGTGAGGAAGACGCCGCCGTACAGGCCGACCTTCATGTACACGTTTATCTCTTCGATCGCCGACGTGTAGACGAGCGCCGAAGCCTCGGGCGGCAGCGACAACAGCACCGGCCGCATCAGCAGCCCGTACAGCGTCTTGGCGAACACCAGCGCGCCGGCGCCCAAGACGACCACCGAGATCACCACCCGCACCAGCCGGGTGCGCAGCTCTCCGAGGTGCTCGGAGAGGCTCATGCGGAACTCGTCGGGGCTTCGGCCGGCCACCGTGGGCATCGCGCTAGCCGACCTTCTGGGCTTCAGGCGTCTCGCCGCCCGCGGGCGGCGGGTCTTCGGCGGGCTTCTCTTCGCGGTGGTAGTCGGGGTGCCCCGGCTCGGACTCGTCGAGCGCAGCGGGCGAACCTGCGGCGACCGGAGCCTGCAGCTGCAGCTCGGCCTGCTGCGGCTCTGAGGGCACCGGGTGCTCGGGAGGCGGGCCGTCGGCCACCGGGTGATGCGCGCCGTCGTGGAGCTGCCCGTGCTCGCCCTGCGGCACCGCGTCGGGCGCGGCATGCACCTGCGGAGTGTTCATCACTTCTTGATCCATTCGGTAGAACTCGCGCTCGACCACGTTGCGCACGTCGTCGGTCTGCCGGCGAAACTCGCGCATGAACTTGCCGATGCCGCGCGCCAGCTCGGGCAGGCGCTGCGGCCCGAGCACGAGCAGCGCCACCACGGCGATCATGATCATCTCACCGGTGCCGATGTTGAACACGCGTGAGGACGCTACCTCGAAGCCCGCGCGAATAGAACGCTCATGCTGGGCGGGCCGCCGGCTTTGAGGTCCCCTCACGCTCGTGACCGCTTTTCTTCTGGCACCGGCACGGGCACGCCCACGTGAAACGTAAACGTACGCCGCACGTGAACGTGTGAGCGTGCCGGTGCCCGTGCCCGGCTGTCGATGCTTTGCCTACTGCGCCGCGGTCGGGGCAGGCGTCGCCGCGCCCGGCCGGGCCGGCTTGCGCTTGGGCCCCTCGGCCTCGAGCTTCTTCTTCGCCTCTTCGTCTTTCTTCTTCTGCTCTTCAGCGAGGCGGGCTTCTTCTTCTTTCTTCGCCTTCTCGGCCTCGGCGCGCGCCTTCTTCTGCTCGGGCGTCATCTTGCGCTCTTCTTCTTTGCGCTTCTTCTCTTCTTCGGCGAGGCGCTTCTTCACCTCGGCCTCTTCCGCCTTGCGGCGCTTCTCTTCTTCCGCCTTGGCCGCCTTTTCCTGCTCGGCCACCACCTGGGCGCGCGCGGCGTCGGCAGCGGCCTTGAGGCGGGCGTCTTCTTTGGCCTTGCGCTCGTCTTCGCGCGCCTTGCGGTCGAGCTCGGCCTTCGACAGCGCATCGGCGGCGGCCTTCTTCTTCACCTCGAGCTCTTCCTTCTTCTTCTTGAGCTCCTCTTCCTTGCCCTTCTGCTTCTCGAGGTCGGCGATCACCTTCAGGTCGGCCGACCACTTCTTCTCTTCTTCCTTGCGGGCCTTCTCTTCGGCGGCGAGGCGCTTCTTCTCTTCCGCCTCCATCTTCTTGCGCTCGGCGGCGAGCTTCTTCTCTTCTTCCTTCCGGGCCTTCTCTTCCGCGGCGAGGCGCTTCTTCTCTTCGGCGTCTCGCTTCGCCTTGTCCTTGGTGTCCTGCTCGTCTTTGAGCCGCTTGGTGTCGGCCTCGATCTTCGCCTTCGCGTCGGCGTCGGCCTTGGCCTTGGCGGTCGCCTCTTCTTCGCGCTTCTTCTTGGTCGCGGCGTCTTGCTTCTCTTGGGCCTCTTTCTCGGCGGCCAGCCGCACCTTCTCGTCGGCCTCGGCCTTGGCCTTCGCTTCGGCCTCGGCCTTCTGGCGCTTCTCTTCGGCCTCGAGGGCGGCCTTGCGCGCCTCGGGAGTGATGGCCTTGCGGTCGGAGCGCACGTCGGCCTTGCCGGGCTCGGCGGCCGACTTGGGGCCCACCACCTCGGGAGCCACCTCGTCTTCCTGGGCGAAGGCCAGCGTGGGCGAGAGCGCGAGCGAAGCGGCGAGCAGCAGACGGCGCGAGTTCATGCCCGTCGATTAGCGCACGGCGGCTTTGGGGATCAACGACTCCGGTCGGCCCGCGCCCCGGGCGTTGACGCGCAGCTCGACCCAGCGCAGCAGCACGGGAATCAAGAACGTGAAGGTGAGCGAGAGCATGGCCACGTGCTGCATGCCCAGCAGCACGAACCCGGTATGCCCCGGCAGCTCAGCGGGCCGCGGGACGCGGGTGAGCAGCTGCGCCGAGACCATCGCCGCCAGCGCCGACGCGCCGTGCTGCACCGCCGAGCTCAGGCTCTGAAAGCGCGCCCGCACCTCGGGCTCGGGCACCCGGGTGTTGAGCGTCTGGTACGAGATGTTGCGCAGCGCCATGCCGGTCATGAACGCCACGAACAGCACCACCGGCGGTATCAGCGGAGGCACCGCCCAGAAGCCGGCCGCGATGGTGGCGGCCACCACCCCGGTGCCCACCAGGTTGGTGCGAAACGAGCCGAAGCGGTCGACCAGCCAGCCGGCGAGCTGCATGGCGAAGAAGCTGGCCACTCCGCCACACAGGTAGAGGTACTTCAAGGTCTCGCGCTTCACGTCGAGGTTGAGCTGCAGGTACCCCGAGATGTTGGGAATGAGCAGGAACCCCGCCATCATGGTCGAGGCCACCATCGCGTAGGTCACCCAGACCAGCGGGCGGCTCAGCAGCTCGGCGGTCGAGACCGGGTGGGCGACCTTGCGCTCGAGGTGCCCGCGCATCGCCGGCAGCGCCGCCACCGCGGCGACGGTGACCACGAGCCCCATCGCCGCCACCGCGAAGAACGGCGCGCGCCAGTCGTACTGCTCGGCGGCCCACAGCCCCATCGGCACGCCCAGCACCGAGGCGATCGAGAACGCGCCCATCACCATGCCCAGCGCCCGGCCGCGCAGCGAAGCCGGCACCGCGTCGCTGATGATGGCGATCGAGAGCGCGGTGGCGGGGCCGCCGAACGAGCCCGCCAGCAGCCGCGCGGCGATGAGCGAGCCGAAGCCCCGAGCGAACCCGCCCAGCGCGGTGGCGGTCACCAGCCCCACCATGGCGCAAAACAGGGCGCGACGGCGGTCGAAGCGGTCGAGGAACATCGAGCCCAGCAGGCCCGACAGGCAGGCCGCGGCGGTGTAGCTGCCGCCGACGTAGCCGATGCTGGCCTCCGAGAAGAGCAGGCTCTTGGCGAAGTCGGGCCCCAGCGGCATCACCATCACGAAGTCGAGAATGTTGACGAACTGCACCGCGGCGATGAGGCCGACGATGCCCAGCTGGCGGGCGGTGAACTTCTCTGCAGGGTCGGTCACGGCTGTCTGAAGCGCTTAGCAGGGTGTGGTTTGCGGCTACAGTGCCGCGCCCGATGCTCTGGTTGGCGCTGGCAGGCTTGATGGTGACGGGCGCGAGCAGCACCTACGACGGCGCGATGACCAAGGCGGTCGCGCTCTACAACGACGCCGAGTGGGACGCGTCGCTGCGCGAGCTCTCGATCGCCGAGCAGCTGGCCAAGAGCGACGCGCAGCGCACCCGGGTGTGGCTGCACCAGGGCGTCGTGTTCGCCAACGTGCCCGACCCCACCGCCGCCAAGGCCTCGTGGAGGCGGGCGCTCGAGCTCGAGCCGCGCGGCGAGCTGCCGCTGCCGGTGTCGCCGCGGGTGAAGGTGCTGTTCGACGAGGCGAGGAAAGAGGCGGCGCAGGCGCGCGCCGATGCCCCCCGCCGCCCCTCGCTCACCGCAAACCCCAACGAGGCACCCTTCCCCCTGGTGCCGATTCTCTCGCTGGGCGGAGCCCTGGTCGCCGGCGGAGTGGGCCTGGGCTTCGCGGTCAGCGCCAACTCGATGCTGGCCACCGCGCGCACCCTGATGGAGCCCGACGCCACGCAGCTGCGCAACCGCGCCGGCACCCAGTCGACGGTGGCCTACGTGGCCTTCGCGGTGGCCGGCGCGGCGGCGCTGGCCGCGCTCATCACCTTCATCGTGATGGACTGAGCCTGCCGAAGCATCGATCCCTCACGTCGCCCGCCGGAGGCTCGAGCGCAGATGCTCCATCGTCGATGAGCGCACGCTATCTGCTTGGAGCATGGAGTACGCGTTGCCTCGCGTTCCAGCTGCGACGGCACCCTTCGACTTCGCTCAGGGTGACAGCTTTTCGAAGCCGCGCATGGTGAGCTCGTCGAACCATGCCGTCGCTCGCCGAAGGCTGAGCAGCACATACTCCATCGTATTGGGGCAAACGCTGTGCTGCTTGAAGCATGGAGTTCGCGGCGTGCGTGCGTTCCAGCTGGACGGCACCCATTCGACTTCGCCGCTTCGCGGCTTCGCTCAGGGTGACCGGCTCACCGGGCGACCACCTCCATGCCGACGCCGTCGTTGACCTTGATGCGCACCTTGCCGTTGGGCGGGACCTCGACGTTGCGCTCGGCCGACCAGCCGGTGGCGGCGTTGCGCGCCACCACCCGGCGCACGCCCTCCCAGACGCTGAACTCGGAGATCGGCGTGGCGCCCACCGCCGTGCCGTCGACCGAGATCTGCAGCTCGACGTGAGGCGGCACGGGTCGCACGTCCATCGTGCCGTGCGAGGGCTTCCACTGCACCCGCGCCGGTGCCGCCGGGTCGACGTCGATCTCCCGGCCCCACCAGAGGTGCAGCCGCGGCTCGCGCAGCTCGATGCGATGGGTGCCGCGGGGCAGCTGCAGCGTGGTGGGGGTGACTCCCGCCGCCTTGCCGTCGACCATCACCTCGGTCGGGGGCTCGCTCACCACCTGCACCGCACCGGTCGAAGCGCTCGCCGCCTCGGCGGGCGGGCCAGCGGGCGGCAGGGCGGCGGTCACCTTCTCGGCCGGCGGCGCCTCGAACTTCTCGCCCTTCTGCCAGCGGGTGCGCGCGGGGCGGTGGGTGGGCTGCGGGTGCGGCGCGTCAGGCTCGGCAGACGGCCCAGGGCGCTCGGGCTCTGCCTCGGCGTGCTCGGCTCCCGGCTGCGGCTCGGGCTGCGGCTCGACCTCGACCGCGGGCTCGGGCCGGGCCACCGCCACCGCAGTCGGCGGCGCGGCGCGGGCGCGCGGCTTGTCTCGGCCCAGCGAGCCCCACAGCACGCCGGCGCTGCCGCCCAACACCGCGCACAGCACCGCGCCGACGGCCACCCACGCCCGGCGCGGCCGGCCCACCTTGGCGGTGCTGGTGCTGAGCGTGACGTGCACCGACGGCGGCGCGGCCGTCGCCGGCAGAGGTGTCGGCGTGAGCCCCACCGCTCCGGTCGGCGGCACGTCGGCGGTGACGGGCGCCGCTACGGTGGCGTTGCCCCGCATGCGGGGGCGGGTCTCGGCCGAGAGCCGCTGCGCCAGCTCGGCGCCGACCTCGTCGGCGAGCGCCGAGAGCTGCGGTGGCCCGACGGCGGTGCCCGAATCGACGATCACCTGCTCGAGGGCCTGGCTGAAGTCGGCGGCGCGGGCGAAGCGCTTCTCGCGATCTCGCGCGGTGGCGCGCTCGAGCACCCGGGCCAGCGCCTCGGGGCAGTCGTCGCGCAGGGTGCGAATCGGCGCGAGCGAGGCGGTCTTCACCGAGCTCAAGATCTCCACTTCGTTGCGCCCCGGGTTGGCGCGGCGCCCCGAGAGCAGCTCGAACAGCACCAGCCCCAGCGAGAAGATGTCGGTGCGCCCGTCGAGCGGCACCCCGAGCAGCTGCTCGGGCGACATGTACGCGAGCTTGCCGCGTATCTGGCCCAGGCGGGTCTGCCGCTGGGTGGTGCGCGCCCTGGCGATGCCGAAGTCGATCAGCTTCACCAACCCGTCACGCGAGAGCAGCAGGTTGCCCGGGCTGATGTCGCGGTGCACCAGGCCCAGCGGCGCCCCGTCTGGCCCCTTCAACCGGTGCACGTAGTCGAGCGCCTGGGCCGCCTGGCTGACCATGCGCAGCACCGGCGCCAGCGGCAGCTTCTTGAGGCGCGTGGCGTACGACTTGGCCACCGCGTGCAGCGAGGGCCCGTCGACCAGCTCCATGGCGAGATAGTAGCCGGCGTCGATCTTCCCGAAGTCGTAGACCTGGGCGACGTGGGCGTGGCTGAGCCGCGCGGTGAGCCGGGCCTCCTCGAGAAACATCTCGACCAGCTCGGGGTCGGTGGCGAGGTTCGGGTGCATGGTCTTCACCACGCACGCCCGGTCGAAGCCGTCGGGGCCGGTCTGCCGGGCGTAGAAGACCTCGCCCATGCCGCCCACCGCGATGGTCCGCTCGAGAATGTAACGGCCGAAGGTGCGCTGCACGCCGCGCGTCAAGCTAGTACGACAACCCTGAAGTCCGTGCCGTGATCCGCGGCCAAAGGCGCCCCGCCCGCAAGGCGCGCGACCCAGGTCGCACGCGTCGGTGCGCCGCAGCGAGCGAAACGCCGCCTGCGGAGATGGGGCGGCCGCGCAGCACCGAACGGGCTCCCGGGCTGTCGTAGCAGCAGGCCCGAGCGCCGCTCACTGCGGCATGTCGCAGCGGATCCACTCCAGCAGGGTCTGCCGCTGCGCGGTGGGCATCGGCACTCCGCCGTCATAGGGCGGCATCGAGCAGTTGAGCAGGTCGCCGCGAACGTCGTCTTTCCAGTCGGCGATCGACTGGTAGTCGGTGAGCGGCCAGGACCCGCCTGGGTTCCCGGCGTGGCAGGTGGTGCACTGCGCCTCGAAGATCGGCTTCACATCGGCGTAGCGCAGGCCCGCCTGGGTGCAGCTCGTCGGCGCGGTGACGGTGCACTCGAGCATGCCCCCGTCGACCGGCGGCAGGGTCGGCTGCCCCGCGCAGGCCACCACCAGCAGCAACGGCGTGAACCGCGACATGGGAAACAGCTCTTAACACCCTGCCCGCCGCGCCACCGCGCGCCGCGACAACATGCCGCAGCCCGTAGGGCTCGCACGCGCTCCCCAGAGTGTTAGCTGCCTCGTCCCATGAGAGAACGCTCACTCGCCGTCGCTGCCGTGCTGCTGCTCGCCGCGGTCGCCCAGGCCCACATCGAGATCGCCTCGGGCCCGGCCCAGGCCAACGCCACCAACGAGGTCGTGCTCAGCGTGGGGCACGGCACCGACAACGCCGACACCTCTTCGGTGCGCGTGCAGATACCCACCGGGGTCACCTCGGTGCGACCGATGCGCAGCGACTTCGCCAGGCCGGCCATCGAGGTCGACGGCGCCGGCCTCACCACCGCCGTGAGCTGGCAGAAGAAAGACGAAGACCTGCTCGCCACCGACTTCGGCTTCTACAAGCTCACGGTGCGGCTCAAGACTCCCAACGCGCCGTTCACCACCGTGTACCTGCCGGCCACCCAGGTGGTGAAGCACCTCGACGGTGGCACCGCGACCGTCGCGTGGGTGGGCACCACCGCCGCCGACACCGACGCGGGCGTCGAGCCGGCCCCTGCGCTGCGCCTGGTGCCAGCCCACAAGCCGGGTTGGAACAAGCTCGCCGTGCCGGTGGCGGTGACCGACCTCGCCGGGTACCTGGGTGACGCGCAGATCGTCTGGAGAGACAACGCGGCGTACTCGAGCAACCCCACCACCGCCGACCAGATCGCGCACACCGCGGGGGTCACCCCGCTCACCGCCCTCGCCGCAGGCGACACCATCTGGGTGAAGTACTGATGCGCCGGCTGCTCGTGCTCGGCGCCGTGCTGCTGTGCGCGTGCCCTTCGCCGGGCCCGCTCGACGGCGGCGCTGGAGGCGGCTCGGGCGACGCAGGGCTGGTGCCCTGCCCCGATCGTCCCGGCGAGCCGCCTCGGCCGCCGTCGGGTCAGCTGCCGTGCGAGCTGATACCCCCCGGCTTCGCGCCGTAGTTATAGAAGCACGCCGTGCGCGCCACGCTCTTCGCCATGCTCCTGGTGGGCTGCAGCCCGCCGCCCACGCGCGCCCAGCTGCTCGACCCGGCCACCTGCCAGGGCTGCCACCCGCAGCAGTACGGCGAGTGGGCGGGCAGCATGCATGCCTACGCGGCGGCCGACCCGGTGTTCATCGCCATGAACCAGAAGGGCCAGCGCGAGACCGCCGGAGCGCTGGGCGGTTTCTGCGTGAACTGCCACGCCCCGATGGCGGTGCGCGAAGGCAAGACCGTAGACGGGCTCAACCTGGGCGAGGTCGAGCCGGCCCTCAAGGGCGTGACCTGCTTCTTCTGCCACACCGTCGACGCGGCCTTGGGCACCCACAACAACCCGCTGCGCCTGGCCAGCGAGCCGACGATGCGCGGCGCGTTCGAAGGTGCCTACCCCAACAGCGCGCACCAGAGCGCGTACTCGCCGCTGCACGACCGCGATCAGCTCGAGTCGGCGAAGCTCTGCGGCGCGTGCCACGACGTGCAGACCCAGCACGGCGCGAACATCGAGCGCACCTTCAGCGAGTGGCAGGCCTCGGTGTACTCGCGCCCGCCCGGGGGCGTCACCTGCGGGCAGTGCCACCTGCCGCAGAGCGCCGGCACGCAGCCCATCGCCACCACCGCAGGGGCCCCCGAGCGCCGCGCTCACAGCCACGCCATGCGCGGCGTCGACGTCGCCCTCACCGACTTCCCCAATCTGGCCACCGAGCGCGCGGGGGTGCAGGAGCTGCTCGACCACACCCTGCAGACCGGGCTGTGCGTGACGCTGGGGCGGCCGAGGCTGCACGCGCTGCTCGACAACGTCGCCGCAGGTCACGGGTTCCCCAGCGGCGCGGCGCAAGACCGCAGGGTGTGGGCCGAGGTGGTGGCGTACCTCGATGGCGGAGTGCTGTACCGCTCGGGCGCCACGGCCGACGCGGGCAGCGAGCGGGTGAGCGGAGACCTCGATGCCTGGCTGATGCGCGACTGCATCTTCGATGCTGACGGCGGCGAGGTGCACGACTTCTGGGCGGCCGCTTCGTTCGAGGGCAACGCGCTGCCCGCTCCGGTCACCTTCGACAAGGGCGACGCGCGCTTCTACGAGTCGCACCGGGTGAAGACTTTTCCCCTCGTGGGAGAGCTCTCGGCCGAGCCCGACCGCGTCACCCTGAGCGTCTGGGCGCGGCCGATTTCGCGCGACGTCACCGACGCGCTGGTGGCGAGTGGAGACCTCGACCCGGCCGTGGCTGCGCGGCTGCCTACGTTTCAGCTGGGGCCGACGCTCGAGTGGACGCGCGAGGCCGCAACGAGGTCGGCGGTCGATGCGATGGGCTTGCCCATCTTCTGCGTGTCGAAGACCGGCCTCACCTTGAGCTCGGCGGCGACGCGGGTCGAGCCGCGGGTGCGGTGCTCGCCGTGAGGCGAGGTACCGGTCGGTAACCTGGCGCGGTGAATGCAGCGTCACCCGGGTATGAAAGCGATGATTCAGAAGTACCAGGGTGGCCGAATCGGTGTCCCCATTCTGCTGTGGCTGGCTGGCGTGCCGCTGGGCATCGTGGCCCTGCTGTGGCTCTTCTTCTTCCGCGGCTGAAAGCTCAGCCGTCGATGCAGAAGCTGAACACCGGCGAATCGGCCGCGCCGGCATCGGCCGAGGGCGCCAGCGTGACTTCCCAGATTCCCGGCATGAACAGGTAGAGCGGGCTCACCTTCCAGCTGCCGTCGCCCTGCCGCTCGACGCCGGGTGCCACCGACGTGCCGTGGCCGTGCTCGGGCATGTACGGAGTCACCGCCAGCTCGCCGTCGAGCGCCTCGCCTCGAGCGCCGGTCAGCTTCACCGACCAGGCGTTGTTGCCGCGCTCGGGCGGCGCCGGGTCCGCCGAGAGCAGCACGGCCATCACCCGCCCACTGCTCGAGCGCTTCGACATGCCCGCCGCGTAGACGTCGGCGCCCGAGCGGCTCTTACAGCCCACGTCTCCAGCGTCGGGCATGGCGGGCGGCCCGCCCCCGCTGCAGGCGAGCAGAGACGGCAGCAGCACCGAGGCGATTCGCGACATCGAGCGTCATTCGTACACGGCCGGCGCGCTCGGCGCACGCCTCAGCGAATGACGCGCGCCAGGCGGAGCAGATCGCTGCTGAAGGTGATGCCCTCGGCCTGAGAGGCGGCCAGGTTCACCACGATGGTGTGCTTGTCGCCCTCGGCGAACACGCCCAGCGTCAACCCGCGGGTGACCAGCGCTTCTTTGGCGCCCACGGTCAGTATCTTCTCGCCCCGGCTCACGTCTTTGATGCCCGACAGCTCGGACTCGAGGCCCTCGCACACCAGAATGATGTCGACGTCTCTGTCGATGGCGAGGGCCTTGAGCTTCTCGGACGACTCGTAGGCGTGCTTCACGGTGTTGAAGGGCAGCCCCGAGACCTTGTCGACGCCCTTGAAGCCAGCCAGCCACCCGTCGGCGTTGCTCTCTGAGCTCGAGCTGCCGCTCTTGTACACCACCGCCAGCGTCACGGTTTCACCGGCCTGCTGCTTCAGCCCGTACACGTACGAGAACGCGCGCACCAGAATCGCGACCTGGCGGTCTTCGGCGGCCACGGCCACCGCCGCCACCAGGCTCAGGCACAGCGCTGTGCGCAGGGCTTTCATCTCTTCGGGCACTTCGGGTCGGCGACGCAGTCGTAGGTATCGAGCTCGACGAACGAGCCCCCCTGGGCCTGGTAGCGGGCCAGGCGGGTCATCACGTTTCCGCGAGAGTCGTAGTCCATCGGGCTCGAGGCGCCTTCGTAGTCGAAAGGCTGCCCCAGGCGCAGCAGCTCGACCGCCCGGGCCACGCCGCTGGAGCCGGCGTTGACCTTCTCGCTGCCCGGCTCGGAGAGGTGGAACATCGCGTCGCGCACCTCGGCGCCGCTCACCGCCGCCACATCGTCGCTGTTCACCCCCGCGCGCAGGGTGGCCAGGCCGAGGGTGACGGCCGAGTCGTAGTACACCGAGTCGAGGAACAGCGGCTCACCCGAGGTCGCGGCGCGGAACTGGTCGGCGAAGTCGTCTCCGCTCGCGTCGAGCAGCACCGGCGAGATGCCTTCTTCTCCGTCACCCAGGGTGCCCAGCGCGGCCACCGTCGACTGAATGCGGAAGTTGTGCGCGTGCACCGCTTTGATCGGGTAGCTGCCCTTGAAGCTGCGCACGAACGCGGCGTGGTACTCGGCGAAGGTCGCCACCACGATCGCGTCGGGAATGCCGTCGGGCGCGGCGTCGGTGAGTCGATCGAGGTCGCCGCGCCACTCGTAGCTGTTGGGCTCGGCGTCGCGCGGGTGAAACGTCTCTTCGACCGAGACCGGCACCGGCTGCGGCCGGGTGCTCGCCATGGCGACGGCCGCCGTGCGCAGGTCCGACAAGAACGTCTGACCGAAGGTCTCGTTGCTGACGTACACGCCCAGCTTGAAGCGGCGATCGAAGTTCACGTCGCCGTTCAGGTTGGGCCCCAGCGCGAGCAGCTCCCGCGCGATCACCATCGCCACCTTCTGGCTGCTGGTGGTGGCCCGGAAGTTCCACTTGTCGCGGTTCGACATCGCCGGGTCGGTCGAGGCCGGGTTGTTCACCGCGCTCGAGGTGCACTCGGCGCACTGCAGCGGCACGCCCAGGTCGTTGGCGGTGTCGACGTCGTAGAAGGTCTGGTTGAGGGCCACGTCGTCTTGGCTGGAGTCGACGATGATCGCCTTCACCTGCTTGTCTCTCACCAGCTCTGACGCGTGGCGCAGCGCGATGCGCGGCTCGTTGATCGAGTCGCTCAGCACCATGTGAAACGAGTAGGCCTTGAACTTCTCGTCTTTGGCGATCGCCGCGTTGAGGTGCTGCTCGGCCAGCTTGAGCGCCTGAACCCAGCTGGGCTCCGAGTTGTTGCCGGTGCGATCGATCAGCGCGCCGATGTTGAGGGCCCGGGTGTTGTCGGGCGTACCGCTGCAGGCGGCCACCAGCACGGACACCGCGACGAGCAGTTGGGAGCGGTACGGGAGCATGACGGGCCTATCGCTTAGAAGGTCTGACGAATCTCGAAGAAGAAAGTTCGACCGAGCTGTGGAATGTCGAACCCCCCGTAACCCGGCTCGGAGTGGCGCTCGTCGAGCAGGTTGCGCACATTGACGCTCAGCCGGGTCTCGGCGTTTTTGTCGAACAGGTAGAGCCCGGTGCTCTGCACGCTGAGGTCGACGGTGTAGAAGGCCGGCAACACGTAGCGGCTGTCGTTGTCGAGCAGGGTGTTGCTCTGCGACGAGCCGCGCGCGCCCACCGCCTTGAGCTGGGCGGTGCCCTCGAGGTGAATCTCGCGCACTCCGCCGGTGACGCCGGCGATGCCGAAGAAGGTGGGGTACTCGGGGGGCGGGAAGCCGTCGATGAAGGCGGCCCCGGTGTCCGACCGGCGGCCCAGCGTCCACTGCGCGCCTCCGCTCAAGAACGGGCGCACCCGCTCGAAGGTGAGCCGGGCGTTGAGCTCGACGCCGGCGTTCTGCAGCGTGCCGAGGTTCTGGGCCACGAAGTTGTTGCTGACCTGCACGAACTCGATCTTCTGGTCGAGCTGCTGCCAGTAGATGGCCCCTTCGAGCGAGAGCCGGTCGAAGAGCCGGGCGATCACCACCGCCTCGACGCTGTGCAGGGTCTGCGGGCGCAGCGCGTCGAGCGACGGCATGGTGCGCCGGCCGACCACGTTGCTGTTGAAGCCGAAGCCGGGCTGGCCGAACAGCATCACCGCCGAGGGCGTCTGGTACGCGCGGCCCGCGATCAGCTTGGTGACCAGGTTGTCAGACCACCGGTACGAGGCGGCGGCGCGCCAGCTGTACTGCACGTCGAAGAGGTTGGGCACGTCGACGCGGAAGTTCGCCGACAGCCGCAGCGGCAGGTTGTCGAACGGCGCCGACACCGCCTGCAGGTAGGCGCCGAAGTTGCGCAGCGGCACGTTGCGCACGTCGTCTTCGAAGATCAGGTCGACGCTCTCACCCGGGCGCCGCCGGCCCTGCTGCACGTTGAAGGTCTGGGTGTAGAACAGCACCTGCTGCTGCTCGAACGAGAAGTCGGCGCCCAGCGAGAGGGTGACCGCCGAGAAGCGGGTGAGGTCGATGCCCACCGCGGCGTCGAACGCGTGGTAGTTGAAGTTGCGGGTGTAGCTGAAGTCGTTGGTGCCGGTGAGGTACAGCTTCTCGTCGCGGGTGGGCGCGCCGGTCGAGTAGCCGGCGGTGACCCAGGTGGTGAGCCAGTCGCGCCACGAGCGCTCCCAGCGGGCGTTCGTCCACACGTTGCGCATCGCGATGCGCGTCTGGTCGGTGAGCACCGAGTTCAGCTGAAAGTTGCCGATCGAGTCGACCTGCTGCAGCCCGCCCTGCACCACCAGGTTGCCCAGGGTCTCCGAGTGCAGCGAGAGCTGGGCGTAGGCGCTGGCCGGCGCGGTGACGTCGGCCCTGCTCTGCTTGCCGAAGAAGAGCCGGTAGTTGGGCAGCTGCCGATCTTGCTCGGGGAAGGTCTGGCTGATCTCGAGGCCCGAGCGGTCGAGCTGCGAGGTGCTGAACGAGAGCAGCAGCGCCGCTCCGCCGGTGCCGTAGGCGGTCATCGCGCCGCCGCCCCACCCCAGCTTGGGAGTGAGGGTGAGCCGCGCCGCCGCCTCGCCGGTGAAGCCGATGTTGGGCTGGCGGGTGATCACGTTCACGGTGGCGATGAACGCGTTGGCGCCGTACACCGCCGAGAGGGGGCCCTTGGCGATCTCCACCCGCTCGACCACCTCGATCGGTATGAACTCGAGGCCGATGAACGAGGTGAGGTCGGGGCGAAAGCTCACCGGCACCCCGTTGATCATGATCTTCACGTAGCGGGTGCCGGCGCGCAGGCCGCCGGCGAAGCCGCGCACGCCCACCGAGGGGTTGACGTGATCGTCGATCACGTAGAAGCCGGGCTGGTTCGAGAGCACCTCGGAGAGCGAGCGCCACCCGCGGCGCAGAATCTCGTCGCGGGTGATGGGCACCACGTTGGCCGGCGCGAGCGCCGCCGACTCGTCGCCGCCCAGGCTGGCGGTGACGACCGGGGTGTTCAAGAGATCGGCGAGCTGGTCGAGCCCTTCGGCGTTGCCCTCGGTGGTGCCCTCGGCGGGCAGCTCGTCAGGCGCCGCCGCCGCGGCCTCGGCGGTCGAGCCCCCATCGGGGCCCGCCACCACGGCGGCCGCCGCATCGGCCGGTACCACGGCGGCCTCACCGCCGTCGTACCGTTCTTGTCCCCATGCCCCCGCCGCGGCCAGCACTCCGAGCGCGAACCCCAGACGTCGCACGCTGCCCCTCTCCGTTGGAAATTGATGCCGAGCGCCGACGCTCTCTTACAGCCCGAGCTCGGCGATCAGCGGCGCGAAGCGGTTCTCTTCCGCCTGCAGGTAGGTGGTGAAGGCCGCGGTGTCGAGGAACAGGTCGAGCGAGCGCGCGTTCGACTTGTAGGTCGTCCACGCGGCGTTCGACTGGGCCTCTTTGAACGAATCGGCCAGCTTCTTGATGCGCGCCGCCGGCGTGCCCTTGGGCACGAAGATGCCGCGCCACTGGAAGAGCACCACGTCGTAGCCCTTCTCTTTCATCGTCGGCACGTCGGCGATCGGGCTGCGGCTGTCGCTGGCGACCGCGATCGGCTTCATGGTGCCCGCGGTGACATCGCCGTTGACCTCGGAGAAGTTGCCGACCAGCACGTCTTCGTTGCCGGCGAGGAAGCTGGTTCGGGCGGGGCCGCCGCCCGAGAAGTCGTGGTAGGTGAACTGCACGTTCGCCGCCTTCTGCAGCAGCAAGATGACGAAGTTGTCGGTGCCGCCCTTGTTGCTGCCGGCCACCGTCACCATCATGGGGTGGGCCATCGCGTAGGTGATCAGCTCGTCGAACGTCTGAAACGGCGCGCCGGGCTTGACGAAGAGAAACTCTTCTTCGCCCATCATGCGGCAGACCGGGTCGACGGCCGTCCACTTGCGCTCGGGCTGCTTGCGAATGATCGGCGCGAAGATCATGCCGCCGGGGTTGCCGATCAGCGTGTTGTAGCCGTCGGCCGCGCGGGTGGTGACCACCGAGGTGCCCTTGGTGCCGTCGTCGCCGCTCTGCGAGTCGAGGGTGATGTCTTGCTTCAAGATGTCTTTCGACGAGTCGGCGACCGCCTTGCCGAACAAGCCGGCGCCGCCAGTGAGCGTGCCGGGCACCACCATGCTGATGGCCATGTTCGGGTAGTCATCGACCGGCGTCGGCGCCGAGCAGCCGACCGCCATCGAGATTCCCACTGCACAAAGCAACCGAGCGACGTTCGTCATCGGATCCCCTCTCTCAAATTCGAGTGTCACAGCGAAGAACGGGTTTTCCCCGCGATGCGTGAACGGTGAATTTTGTGCGGCTTGTTCGGGCCCGTCAAGAATCTGACGTATTCCGCTGTCGGATGGGGTTCTGCGGCCACACGCATCAAACCCGTTATCGCTGCAACGGTTCTGCAGGGCCTTCGAAAACCCGCAGATCGCCGACTCCTGGACGACAGCGATGCCGTGTGAGTGCCTGAAGGCGCTGCAATCTCGTGGTGGGGGGTTGGCCAGACACCGTAATCGATTCGGCATTTTGACGTCTGGCACGTCGAGTGCTCACGGGGTCACCTCACACCCGCCGCCAGAGGGAGGCAGTACCGAAATGAAATTGAGAGAGCAGCTGCTGTTGGTCGGAGCGTTGTTGCTGAGCGCCAGCGTGGCCTTCGCCCACGATGACGACGATGACGATGACGGTCACGGTCATCACCGCAAGAAGACCTACATTCTCGCCACCGGGCGGCGCGACCCGCGCATGTTCGCCATCTCGTTGGACGAGGCGATCAAACCGGCCAACCAACTCACCGAGAACGCCATCGTGTCGCGCTCGAAGGTGGCGCTCGATCGTCTCGATGGCCGCCCGCTCGGCGACTCGGCCAACGTGGTGGTCAGCGAAGACCAGAAGACCCTCTACGTGGTGAACCACCACGGCTCGATCGACAACGCCGAGTTCAACCAGCACGGCGGTCGCGCGAACCTCGCGCTGCTCAACATCAAGAAGATGATCGACCCGCGCAACAACAACACCGCCGCGGCGCTCGAGCGTCACATCGACTCGGGCTGGTTCGGCGGCGTCGGCCTGGTGCTGCTGCCCGACATGTTCGTGATGGGGGCTGCCGAGAACCACCTCACCGAAGATGGCGCGAACCGCATGATGTTCATCGATCGCAAGACGGGCTCGCTGCGCGGCATGGCTGAGCTCGCCCTGCCGGTCGGCCGGCCCACCTGCCCCATCGCCCCCGACTGGCCGGTGCCGTTCGTCTCGCCGCACGGCCCGCCGACTCCGGTGCCGCTGCTCTCGCCCAACCCCGGGTTCGGCTGCTTCCCCGACACCAACGGCATCGTGGTGGGCTACACCAGCGCGGGTAAGCCGTACATCTTCGGCGCCAACGGCGGCACCGACGACGTGAGCGTGGTCGACCTGCAGTCGGCGCTCGCCGGCAACAAGACCCCCGAAGTCGCCAAGATTCCCACCCAGGTGGGCCCGTGGGGCATCGCCATCACCCCGGACAAGAAGACGGTGATCGCGGCCAACCGTGAGAGCGCCCGGGTGGCGTTCGAGGGCAACACCATCTCGTTCATCAACGTCGACCTGGCTGCGGCCGGCTCGCCGGGCGCCGAAGTGGCGCGCGTGCTGGTGGGCACCAGCGACCCGAACGTGCAGACCCGCCCGTTCATCCCCTCGGTCACTCCCGACGGCAAGTACGTGGTGGTGCCCTGCTTCCGCTCGAACAACGTGTCGATCGTCGACATCGCCAAGGCCCTCGCGGGCGACCCCGGCTACGAGGTCGCGCGCATCCCGCTCACCCGTGTGGCCGAGTCGACCGGCTCGGTGCTCCCGGCGCGCCCCAAGGGCTCGGCGATCACCGCTGACGGCCGCTACGCGGTCATCTCGGCCGGTGGCCGCACCGCCGAAGCACTCGCGCCCTCGGGCTACGTGTACGTCATCGATCTGCAGACCCGCACCGTGGTCGGCACGGTCAAGGGCATCGGCAATGACCCCTACGGCATCACCGTGACCGAACAGTAAGCACCCAGACGAAGAGAACGTCCTCGTTCTCTTGAAACCAGAAGCCCCCGCCCGGAGCGTGTGCCGGTCGGGGGCTTCTTCTTTCAGGGGGCTTCTCCCTCGACTTGGTATGCTCGCCGCCCCTGTGAACGCCCCGCTGGTGAAGCAGGAGTCGGCGCTTCCCCACCACGCCACGCGTGTACCGCTCTACGTGCCGTGCGTGGCGCGGCCGCAGATGCGCGACTGCTGGCTGGTGAACCTGAGCGCCACCGGCCTGGCGCTGGTGGCCACGCTGGAAGACGGGGCCGCGGCCCCCGAGCCGGGCGCAGAGATCGACATCGAGTTCTCGCTGCCCGGCGCGCCGCACAAGATTCGCGCCCAGGCGCGCCTGGCGTGGGCCGAGCTGGTCGAGAAAGACGGCACCCGAAAGGTCTGGGTGGGCGCGGCGTTCGTGGCCATGCCCGCCACCGATCGCTCGTTGCTGGCGCAGCACATCGCCGCGTACCGGCCGCTGGTGGTGATGGCGTTCGCCTCGAGAGAAGAGCAGGGGCTGTGCGACCTGCTCGGCGACGACGTGGTGTGGCAGCACAGCGCCTCGCTCGAGGAGCTGCGCGAGACGCTGGGCCGGGGCGACGTCTCGGCGGTGGTGGTGTTCGGCCAGCGCGAAGAGGCGGTGGCGGCAGTCGAGCTGATCGCCGGCGGCAGCCGCCGCTGGGCGCCGCAGCACCGCCCGGGGGTCATCTACTGCGCCGAGGGTGAGCCCACCCAGCTCTTGCGGCTCCACAACGAGGGCAAGCTGTTCGAGTCGCTCGACCGGCCGATCAACCTGCAGGTGCTGGCCACCGCGGTGCAGCACGCCACGCAAGACCACGCGGTGCGCAGCGAGCTGCAGCGCGCCAGCCACCACCGCGACCGCCTCGACCCCGCCGATCGGCCGCGCAGCGCGGGCAAGGGCGAGACCCACGCGCTGGCCGACATCGTCTACGTGGGCAAGGGCATGCAGCGGGTGATCGATCTGCTGCAGATCATCGCGCCGCAGCGGCTGCCGGTGCTGCTCTTGGGAGAAACCGGCACCGGCAAAGAGCTGCTGGCGCGCGCGGTACACGGCCTGTCTGACCGCAGCAAAGAGGCCTTCGTGGTTCAAGACTGCGGCCTGCTCGCCGAGACGCTGCTCGAGTCGGAGCTGTTCGGGCACGTGAAGGGCGCCTTCACCGGCGCGGTGTCCGACCACCCCGGGCTGTTTCGCGTCGCCGACCGGGGCACCATCGTGCTCGACGAGATCGAGAACACCACCCCGGCGCTGCAGGCCAAGCTCTTGCGGGTCATCGAAGCGGGCGAGGTGCGGCCGGTCGGCGGCACCCGCTCGGTGATCGTCGATGTGCGGGTGGTGGCGGCCAGCAACCGCAACCTGCTCGCCGAGGTCGACGCCGGCCGCTTTCGAGCCGACCTCTTCTACCGCCTGAGCCCCTTTCCCATCGACGTGCCGGCGCTGCGCGAGCGGCGCGAAGACGTGATGCCGCTGGCCCACGTGTTCTTGAAGCGCGCCACCGTGTCGCTGGGCCGGCGGGTGGCCGGGTTCACCCCCGAGGCCGAGGCGCTGTTGATGCGGCACGAGTTCCGCGGCAACGTGCGCGAGCTGCGCAACATCGTCGAGCGGGCGGTGCTGCTGGCCCCGGCGGGAAAGAAGATTCGGCCGTCCGAGCTGCCCGAGGCGCTGCAGCAGACCGCCGGGGGTACCGCCCGCCCGCGCCCGGGCCAGGGCTCGCTCAAAGACCGGGTCACGCAGTACGAGCGCGAGGTGATGCGCGAGGCGCTCGAGCGCAACAACTGGGTGCTGCGGCGCGCCGCGGCCGAGCTGCAGACCAACCCCATGACCCTGGGCCGCCGCGCCAAGCAGCTGGGCCTTTGGCCGCTGCCGATCACCAAGCCGGCGGCTTGAAGAGAGAGTCGACGTGGCGAACGAACGGCTCAAGGTGTTGGTGGTCGACGACTCGGAGATCTGCCGCATTGCCCTGCGCGCAGTGCTCGAGACCGACCCGGCCATCAAGGTGGTGGGCGAGGCGCGCGACGGGGTCGAGGCGCTCGACAAGGTGCGCGCGCTGCAGCCCGACCTGGTGACGATGGACCTGGCGATGCCTCGCCGCGGGGGGCTCGACGCCATCGAGCACATCATGGAAGAGCGGCCCACTCCGATTCTGGTGGTGACCGAGCGCCCCCGAATGGACGGGGTCGACATGACGTTCGCGTCGCTGGCGCGCGGCGCGGTCGACCTGGTGCCCAAGGCGCTCAACTGGCGGGTGGGCTCGGCCGAGACCCTCGCCCTGCTCGACCGGGTGAAGACCATCGCCCGCACCCGGCTGCCGGCCCGCACCGCCGGCCCACCGCAAGGGCAGCCGGCGTGGCGCGCCCGGCCCGTCGAGCTGGTAGCCATCGGCGCATCGACCGGCGGCCCGGCGGCGCTCGCCACGATTCTCACCGCGCTGCCCAGCACCTTTCGCCTGCCCATCGCCATCGTGCAGCACATGGACGAGCAGTTTCACGAGGGGCTGGTGCAGTGGCTGCAGCGCCAGGCGCGCATCAAGGTGCGCGAGGCGGTCGACGGCGAGCGGCTGCTGCCCGGCTGCGCGCTGCTGGGGCCGCCCGGTCTCGACTTCACCCTCGACCGCTACGGGGTGGTGCGGCTGTCGCGGCGCATCGGCGGCAGCGCCCACGTGCCTTCGGTCGACTCGCTCTTCTTCTCGGTGGCGCGCGCCGGGCTGTCGGCGGCGGGCGTGCTGCTCACCGGCATGGGCAGCGACGGCGCCGACGGCCTGAAGGCGATGCGCGCCGCGGGGTGCCTCACCGTCGCGCAAGACCAGGCCACCAGTGTCGTCTACGGAATGCCGGGGGTAGCGGTCGCGCGCGGCGCGGCCGAGCAGGTGCTCCCACCCTCATCCATCGCTGAGCTCATCAAGGAGTGCTCCATGACCACGCCCCAGCAGCCGTCGACGCAGGCTCCCGTGCCGGCCACCCGTCGCAAGACCATCGTGGTGCTCGACGACAGCACGGTGGTGCTCGACGCGTGCAGAGACGCGCTGACCGACGCGGGCTACGAGGCGGTGTGCGTCGACAACCCGCTCATTCTGCCCTCGGTGCTGCGGCGCAACCCCGCCGACCTGGCGTTGATCGACGTGCGCATGCCGGCGGTGGCGGGCGACGGGGTGACCAAGATTCTCTCGCAGTCGGGGCTGCCCTCGTCGCGGGTGGTGCTGTTCTCGGACATGCCAGAGAGCGACCTCGAGGTGCTGGCGCAGGCCTGCGGGGCGCTGGGCTACATCAAGAAGGGCGACGAGCAGCACCTGCTCGGTGAGGTCGAGAAGTTCTTGAAGCTGGCGACGTGAGGGGAAAAACGGCTGCACGGGCCGATCTCTTCGTTGCCGGCTCCGGCACGTGCTCATGAACCCAAAACGTTCACTCCGCGCGTTCCTCACCGGCGCCTCGACCTCGGCCCGTTCGCTCGTTTTTCCGCGGGCGCAGGCCCGGGCTCAGGGTGAGGTCTTCTGCACCGCCGCGGCGGGCAGAAAGTCGCGCACGCGGCGGAGGAACTCGTCTTCGTCGCCGGTCTTGCGAATGAAGCCGCTGGCGCCGCACCGGCGGGCGCGCTCGGCGAGCTCGTCGGGAGAGATGTCGGAGTACAGCACCACCGGCACGCGCTTGGTGACGCCGTGCGAGTTGACGATGCCGGTCACCACGTCACCGGTGACGGTGGGCATGTTGACGTCGATCAGCACCAGATCGGGGCGTTCACGGCGAACGGCGGCGGCGAGCACCAGCGGGTTGTCCATCGCCACCACCTGGTACCCCTCGTCTTCCAGGGCGAGCTTCGCCGCTTCGAGGATCACCGGGCTGTCATCGATGATCAGGACCTTCAGGGGCATTCGCGTCTTCTAGCTGAAATTCACGGATTCCCCAATAGCCGCTCGATCGCGTCTGCAATGTGATCGGAAGTGAGATCGGCCTTGACCAGGTAGGCGGTGGCTCCGGCCTCGGCGGCGCGGCGCTTGTCTTCGCTCGACCCCAACGAAGACAGCACGATGACCGGCAGCTGCGCCCAGCGGGCCTCGCTGCGCAGCGCCCGAATCAAACCCAGGCCGTCGAGCCGGGGCATCTGCATGTCGGTGACCACCAGATCGGCGGGAAAGGTGTGCAACGCCGTCAGCGCCTCTTGACCGTCGCTGGCGCCCAGCACCTGAAAGCCCAGGTCCTTCACCATCGCGGTGACGCTCGAGAGCATGATGAACGAATCGTCGACGCACAGCACCCGCAAGCGGCGCTCTTTGCGGTGGGCCTTGTCGTCGCCGAAGCCCCAGCGGCGCGAGACCAGCAGGCCCACGTCGAGCACCAGCGCGATGCGCCCGCTGTCGAGCACCGCCACGCCGGTGACCAGCCGGTGCGACTGCAGCGGTGCGCCCAGCGGCCGCACCACCAGCGAGGCCTCGCGGCCCAGCGCGTCGTGCAGCAGCACCCAGCGCCGCGCGCCGTGCCGCACCACCAGCGCCAGCGGGGTGCGGGTGCCCCGGGTGCCGGTGATCAGCTCGTCGAGGTGCGCCACCGGCAACGCCTGGCCGTCGACGCGCATCATCTTGCCCTCGTGGGCCTCGAACAGCTCGGCGGGGTCGACCTGGCGAATCGACTCGATCGCCACGCTGGGTATCGCCAACAGGTGCTCGCCCACCTCGACGATCAGCGCCCGGGTCAGCGAGATGCTGATCGGCACCACCATCTCGACGGTGATGCCCTGCCCCTTCACGCTGCTGAGCTTCACCTGGCCGCCCAGCTGCTCGACCCGGCGCTTCACCACGTCCATGCCCACGCCGCGCCCCGACAGCTGGGTGGCCTCGTCGCGGGTGCTGAAGTTGGGCAGGAACACCAGCTCGCGTGCTTCTTGCTCGCTCAGGTCGTCGGCCACGGCCCGGGTGATGAGGCCGCGCTCGACCGCCTTGGTCTTGAGCGCGGCGGGGTCGATGCCCGCGCCGTCGTCCGACACGGTGAGCCCGAGCGCCCCGCCCACGTAGCGCACGCCGATGGTGATGGTGCCCTGGCGCGGCTTGCCGGCGGCCTCGCGCGCGGCAGGGCTCTCGATGCCGTGGTCGACGCAGTTGCGCAAGAGGTGCAGCACCGGCTCGTCGAGCACCTCGAGCACCCGCTTGTCGGCCTCGACCTCGCCGCCCTGAACCTGCAGCACGGTGTCTTTGTCTTGCCCCGCCCCTAAGTCCCTCACCATGCGCGCGTAGGGCATCAGCAGGGTCGACACCGGCACCAGCCGCAGCTCGCGCACGGTGCGGTCGAGCTCGGATACGTCGAGCCCCAGCTGGTAGATGGCGTCGTCGAGCCCGGTGAGCTCGGCGCGCAGGCTCGCCGCGGGGTGGCCCTCTTTCAAGAACGGCTCGAGCGCGCCCAGGCGGTCGATGGCGCGCCGCACCGAGAGCGCCACCTTGCCCTGCTCGACCAACAGCTCACCGGCGACCTCGGAGATGCCGGCGATGCGGTCGGCCCGCACCCGAAGGCTCTGCTCGTGGCCGAGCTTCTCGGGCGCCTTGGGCGCCGGAGCGGTCATCACCGGGGGAGCAGCCGGCGCGGGCGCGGCGGCGGCGGGCCTGACCTCGGGCGTGACGCCGTTCTTCTGCAGCTCGCCGTCGATGTTGCGCACCACCTGCTCGAGGTCGACCTGCGGGCCGTCGAGCGTGCGGCGCAAGAGCTCGGAGAGCGCGTCGGTGGTCTTCAAGACCACGTCGCTGGTCGAGCGCGGCACCTTCCACCCCAGATCTTTGGCGCGGAAGAGCAGCGACTCGAGCAGGTGCGAGACCATCGCGATGTCGGCGAAGCCCACCGTCTTGGCCTCGCCCTTCAGGGTGTGCAGCTCGCGCAGCAGCTCGGCCGAGGTCTCTTCGTGGTCGGGGTGCTGCTCGAGCTCGAGCCAGAACTGCACCATGCGCGCGACGCGCTCGGCGGCGATCTCCTTGAACTTCTGGATGAGCGCGGCCCGGCGCTCCTCCCGGGTGGCCACCTGGGCTAGCCCCTCTGCTCGCGCGCGAACGAGGCGGTGAGCCGCGAGAGCTGGTCGGCGAGCTCGTTGAGCGCCGCCGCAGCCCGCTCGGTCTGCTTGGTGCTCTCGGCCGAGCGCTGCAGCAACTGGCTCACCTCGTCCATGCTGCGGGTGACCTGCTCGGTGGCGTTGCGCTGCTGATCGGTGACCAGGGTGATCTCGCGCGCCGAGTCGGAGGTGCGGCCGGCCAGGTTGCGGCCTTCGTCGGCGGCCTTCACCGACGAGTCAGAGGCCTCGCGAATGTTGGCCGCCAGCTGTTTGATCTCGCGCGCCGCCTGCATCACCGACTCGGCCAGCCGGCGCATCTCGGCGGCCACCAGCGCGAAGCCCCGGCCCGCCTCGCCTGCCTTGGTGCCCTCGAGCGAGGCGTTGAGCGCCAGCAGGTCGCTCTTGTCGGAGATCGACCGAATCACCTCGCTGATGTCGGAGATCTTCTGGGCCCGGGTGGTGAGCTGCTTGATGGCCTCGGAGATGTCCGAGCTGGTCTGCGAGGTGTGGTCGGCGTTCTTGAACACCTGCTGCGAGGCCTCGGAGATGCGCCGCGCCGCCTCGACCAGCGACACCATGGTCTGCCGGGTCTCGTTGATGGCCGCGGCCTGCTCGGTGGTGCCGGCCGCCTGCTCGTTGCACGAGCCCAAGATGTTCTCGCTCGCGCCACGCAGCTTGCCGGCGGTCGAGCCGATCTGCTCCATCAGGCTCATGCGGTTGGCCGACTGCCGCCCCAGCCACAGCGACAGCGCCAGGCCCAGCAGCCCGGTGGCCACCGCCATCGCCAGCGAGGTGGCGCGGGTGCCGGCGATCGACTCGCGCACCTCGTCTTCCGAGAAGCCGACCTGCACCCAGCCGATCGCCTTGCCGCCCGCCTCGAGCGGCACCGCCACGTGGTGCACGCCGTCTTCGGTGATGGCGTTCTCGCGCGACTGGAGCAGGTCGGGCACGGTGGGCACCACGTCGCGCTCGGTCTGCGCGAACACCTTGCCGTCGGGCCGCTTGATCGCCGCGTAGCGCACGCTCTTCTCGCCCTTGATGGTCTCGAGGTCTTTCGGCGCCGAGACCGCGTCGTCGAACTCGACCGCCGAGCGCACCGTCTGGGCCAGCATGCGCGAGAGGCTCTCGGTCTTCACGTCGAAGCCGTGGCGGGCCTCGCGGTTGGGCTGCCAGCTGAGCAGAAAGTACAGCGCGATCGACCCGACGGCGGTGCCGGCCAGCACCGGCCCCGTCACCCTGATGTAGCTCTGCGTGGCGCTCATGCTTCCCCTCGTTGTCGGACCTTGTCTTCGGCGACCTCGATCATGCGATCGAGGTCGATGACGGTGACGTGCCGGTCGCCGTCGGTGAACGTCTTGATGGCCGGGCCGCTCTCGCCCGCGAGCGGCTGAAGCTGCGAAGCGGTGACCGAGGTGACTCCGGCGACCTCGTCGGTGAGCACCGCGACGACCGAGCTCTCGACGTCGAACAGCACCAGGCGATCGGCGACGGCCTGGCCGGGCGTGGCGGTGCGGCCGAGCAGCCCCGAAAGCTCGAGCACCACCGCGATGCGGCCGGCGACGCTGGCCACCCCGGCCACGAACGCGGGCGTGCCGGGCACCCGCACGGTGGTGGTGGCACCCACCACCGACCTCACCCGCTGGGCCTGGGCGCCGTACCAGACCGCGCCGACGCGAAAGACGAGCAACGAGAGCAGCGGCTCTTGCGGGGCGGGCGCCTGGTCAGAGGCGTCATCGGCGGGAGAAGGCTCCATCACGCGAAGGCGAAACCAGAGTCTGACCTCGTAGTCGGGGCCGGCCAAGTTTTTTCCGATTCGAAGGTTTCACTCCAGTGGGAGATCTGCCCGGGGTTCTGCTAGTGAGCTTCGGTAACGGCCGTGGCGAAGAAGATACTGGTGGTTGACGACAGCCCGCTGGTGCTCAACCTGGTGCGCGAGACGCTCGCCGAGGCGGGGTACGAGGTCACCACCGCCGACAACCCGCTGATTCTGCCGAACCTCATTCGCCACACGGTGTTCGACCTGGCGCTGGTCGACCTCAACATGCCCACCATTCAGGGCGACGTGGTGACCACGATTCTCGAGCGCGCCGGGCTGCCCACCACCCGGGTGGTGCTGTTCTCCGAGGCCCCTGCCGAAGAGCTGCGCGACAAGGCCCGGGCGTGCAAGGCGCTCGGCTTCGTCAAGAAGGGCACCGAAGAGCACCTTCTCAAAGAGCTGGCGCACTTCCTCACCCTCGCCCACTGAGCATTCCCGTCGCACGCTCACGTCCGGCGTGCCTGGCCCGTGCCCGAACGCCGAGGGTGGCGGCTCCCCGGTGAGCTTCGAATCGGTAACACCGGTTTCGTCGATTGGCGTGCGCGAGCGCCGGCGACTACCCAAGCTCCTCATGTCGATCGCCGAGATCCACTTTCCCACCATGCTGCCTTCAGACCCCTTGCGGCGAAGGCTGCTGGTGGGCGCCGGGCGGCTGGCGCGACGGGTGTTCCCCGAGCAGGCCGAGCGGGCGGCGCGCGGCGAGCTGCCGGGCGAGCTGGGCCTGTGGCAGCGGGTGCTGCTGGCGCCGACCGTCGACGACGCCGAGCGCTCTGGAGACCTCGCCGCGCTGGCCCCGCTGCACCGCTGGCTGTGGTCGAGCGGCCAGGCCCATGCCTTTCACGAAGAGGCGCGCGAGCGCTTCTCGCGCTGGTGGCGGGCCGACCGGCACGCGGCCATCGTCGGGCCCCTGCGCGAGGCGCTCGAGGCGGGCAGGTTCAGCACCCTGTGCGAGGTGGGCACCGGCAACGGGCTGGTGCTGACCGCGCTGGCCGCGCAGCTGCCGTTCTTGCGGCGGCTCGTCGGCCTCGACCTGAGCGAGGCGCAGATGGCGCGCAACCGGGCCGAGGCGAAAGACCCGCGGCTGTCGTTCGAGGTCGCCGATGCGGCGGTGTGGCTGCCGGCGCACGCCGAGCCCGGGTGGGCGGTGCTCACCAACGCCGGGGTGTTCGAGTACTTCGCGCAGGCCCAGGTCGCGGCGCTGTTCGAGGGGCTGGCGGCGCGCTCACCCTCGTGCGTCGCGTTGATTGAGCCTCTGGCCGAAGGGTTCGACCCCGAGCGGGCGGTGGCCTCGCGGCCGTACAACGCCGAGAAGTCGTTCTCGCACCCCTACGTGGCGATGCTGCAGAGCGCCGGGTTTCGGGTGAGGTGGCGAGCGGAGCAGCGGTTCGACGGGGTGCGGTGGCTGCTGGTGGTGGCGACCGCGAGCTGAGCCTTCACACCCTGAAGCGTCTGACCTCGCCGCGCAGCACGTCGGCCTGGCTGCGCAGCGCTTCGATCGCCTCTTCGAGCAGCTTGACGCTCTTGTTCTGCGCCTCGCTGACGGTCTTGATGGTCTCGATGGCCTTCAAGACCTGCTCGCTGCCGCGCGACTGCTCGCGCTGCGCGCGGTTCAAGTGCGCAGCCATCTCGTTGATGTTCTCGATCGAGCGGGTGAGCTGCTTGCTGCCGTGGGCCTGCTCCTGCACCGAGCGCTGCACGTGGGTGGCGAGCAGCTTCATCTTCTCGACCGTCTTCATCACCGCGTCGGCGCCGCGGGCCTGCTCGTTGGTGGCGCGGCTGATCTGCTCGACCGCCTCGGCCACCCGCGCGATCGACCCGGTCACCTCTTTGCTGCCGCGCGCCTGCTCGACGGTGGCGCGGGCGATGGCCTTCACCATCAGCGTCGACTTGTTGGCCGAGTCTTGAATCTTCTTCAGCTGATTCTCGGCTTCCTTGCCCAGGGTCACGCCCTCGTCGACGTTGCGCACGCCCTGGTTCATCGCCGCCACCGCGTTGCGTGACTCTTGCTGTACCGCGCGAATCAGGTCGCCGATCTCGCGGGTCGAGCTGCCGGTGCGCTCGGCGAGGTCCTTGATCTCGTCGGCCACCACCGCGAAGCCCTTGCCGTGCTCGCCGGCCTGCGCGGCGATGATGGCGGCGTTGAGCGCGAGCAGGTTGGTCTGCTCGGCGACGTCGTCGATCACGCTCAAGATGTTGCCGATCTCGCCGATGCGCCGGCCGAGCTGCTCGATGACCTGCAGCGCCTGCGCCGAGCTCTCTTTGATCTTGTCGATGCCGTGCAGCGTCTTGAGCAGCGACTCGCCGCCCGACTCGGCGTCTTTCGACACCTGCTCCGACAGGCGCGCGGTCTCGTAGGCGTTGGTCTCGACCTGGCTGATCGCCACGTCCATCTCGCTCATCGCGTTCGAGGTGCCCTCGGTGGTCTTGAGCAGCTCCTCGACGCTCTGGTTCACCTCTTTGATGGCGAAGGTCATCTGCTCGATCTGCGAGGTGTTCTCTTCGACGCTGGCCGCCATCGCGGTGACGTTCTCGGCCACCTCGTCGTTGGTGGCGGCCATCTCCATCACCGACGACGACGACTCTTCGGCGCTCTGGAACAGCACCTCGACGTTCTCGGCGATGCCCTTCAGGCTGGCCAGCATCTCGACCATCGAGCTCGAGGTCTCTTCGACCCGGGTGAGCACGGTCGAGCTGCCCGAGGTGGTGGTCGAGGCGGTGCGCGAGATCTGATCGATGACCTGGGCCACGCCTTCGCTCACCCCGCGCACCCGGCTCAGGGTCTCGCGCAGCCCCAGGCCGATCTTGTTGAGCGCCTCGGCCAGCTGATCCATCTCGCGTGTGTTGCCGCCCTCGACGCGCACGGTGAGGTCGGCCTCTGACAGCTTGGCGGCCATGTTCATCATCTCGGTGAGCGGCCGGACGATCAGCTGGCGCGAGAGCAGGAACACCAGCACCAGGAAGAGGAAGGTGCCGGCCAGCAGCGCCACGAACAGGGTGCGCCGCAGCTTGGTGAGCGCCTCGATGATGCGCCCGCGGTCGAGCGAGATCAGCACGAAGCCCACGCCCGGGGTGTTGGTGCGCAAGACCTGGTCCGAGATGAGCAGCTCGTTGCCGCTGTCGAGCTCCATCTTCACCGGGCGGTTGCGGCCGTTGAACTCGGAGAGCAGGTCTTTCAAGCGCTCAGGCTCTTCGCCGCGGCGGCTGGCCACCCGGTTGGCGGCGGTGCAGGCGTTCTCGCACCAGAACACCCCGGCGAACTTGATCTCGGGCTCTTCACCGACGATCTGATCGATCTCTGCCGAGCCGGCCTCGTCGTACGGCCGCGGCGTCACCCAGACCTTGCGCTCGATCTCCTTGGCCACCGCCTTGCCGCGCTCGTACAGCGTGGCGGTGAGGTACTCCTCGGCCTGGGCGGGCACCACGATGAACAGCACCAGCAGCAGCGCCAGGAGGGCCGCCGAGAACGAGAGGAAGATCGCCCAGGACAACCCGATGCGAGTGCTCTTGGCCGCCACGTGTCGCCAGCGAATGTAGGGACCAGATATGCGGCGGGTCCACTACTATGCCGCTTCGGTGACGACCCGCCTCTACACCTCGGACCTGTTCCTGGGTCACCGGCCCGGGCCTTCCCACCCCGAGCGGCCCGAGCGGCTCGAGAGCATTCACGCGGTGCTGCAGCGGGCGCCGGTGGCCAACGTCACGCAGGTGGCGCCCCGCCCCGCCACCCGCGCCGAGCTGACGCGGGTGCACACCGCCCAGTACGTCGAGCGGGTGCTGCAGAGCGCGGGCACGCCCTGCGAGCTCGACCCCGACACCTCGACCAGCGCCGGCAGCGTCGAGGCCGCGCTGCTCGCGGCCGGGGCCACGGTGCAGGCGGTGCAAGACGTGCTGTCGGGCGCGGCCGAGAACGGCTTCGCGCTGGTGCGCCCGCCCGGCCACCACGCCGAAGAGCACACCGCGATGGGCTTCTGCCTGTTCAACAACGCCGCCGTCGCCGCCGAGGCGGCGCTGGCCCGGGGCGCCCAGCGGGTGCTCTTGCTCGACTGGGACGTGCACCACGGCAACGGCTCGCAGTCGCACTTCTGGAAGCGGCGCGACGTGCTCTACGCCTCGGTGCACCAGCACCCCTTCTACCCGGGCACCGGAGCGCCCCACCTGGCGGGCGAGGGCGACGGGGCGGGCTTCAACGTGAACTGCGGCCTGCCGGGCGCGCAGGGCGACGACGACTACGCGGCGGTGTTCGAGGGCCTGTTCCTGCCCATCGCCGAGCAGTACCGGCCCGACCTGGTGGTGGTTTCGGCGGGGTTCGACCCGCACCGCAGCGACCCGCTGGGGGGCATGCGCGTCACCGAGCGCGGCTTCGCGGCGATGTGCAGCGCGCTGAAGGTCGCGGCGAAGGGGCGCATCGTGCTGGCGCTCGAGGGCGGGTACGACCTCGACGGCCTGGCCCAGTCGGTTCACGCCTGCGTCGAGGTGCTGGCCGGCGGGCGCAGCGAGGCGTTTACCTCTGGCACCACCCGCCCCGACACCGCCGAGGCGCTCGAAGATTCGTGGGCGGCCCACTCGAAGTACTGGAGGCGCGTCAAGGCGTGAGCGGGCAACGGTACATTCACGGCGGCACCGACGCGGTCGAGGTGGCGCGGCTCGAGAAGCAGGCGAGGTGGGTGTCGCCGATTCTGCTGCAGCGCTTCGAGGCGAAGCCCGGCATGCGGGTGCTCGACCTCGCCACCGGAGTAGGCGCGATGGCCGGTCAGCTGCTCGAGCGCTGGCCCCTCATCGAGCTGTACGGCGCCGACCTGTCGGCCAGCCAACTGCGCATCGCGCAGCGCGAGCACCCGGCCGTGCGCTACGTGCGCGCGAACGGCGCCGCGCTGCCCTTCCCCGACGGCAGCTTCGACCGCGTGCACTGGACCTGGTTCATCGAGCACGTGAGCAAAGAGGTGGCGGTGAAGGCGCTGGCCGAGGTGCGGCGGGTGCTGAAGGCCGGCGGGTACGCGCACTTCACCGAGGTCGACAACTCGACGTTTCGCACCGTGCCGGCCCTACCGCACGTGAAGGCGGCGATCGACGCGCTGAACGCCGGGCAGGTGCGCGGCGGCGGCGACCCGTACGTGGGCCAGAAGATCGTGCAGTACGCGCGCGAGGCGGGCTTCACCCGCATCGACTCGCGCCCCAACGTGCTGAAGGGAGACCAGCGCGACCCCCTCTTCCTGCAGGGGTTCATCGACGAGTTCGCCGAGATTTTCGAGAGCGTCGACGAGGCGCTGGGGGCGCCGCTCACCGAGGCCGCCGCCGAGCTGCGCGGGCTGATTCGCGAGCCGCGCGGCGAGCTGCACTACACCAGCGTCACCACCCAGGTGTTCAAGACCTGACCTCTCTGCTCCGTCGAGTCGCGCGCGGGGGGGGGGGGTTAACTTCGTCTTCTCGGGTCAGGAAGGGTAGCTTTGCGCCCTTACGAAGGTGGACACGCTTCCGACCGAACACGACCCGCTCATCGGCAAGGTGCTGAACGAGCGTTTTCGGATCCTCGCGCCCCTGGGCTCGGGGGGAATGGGGCGCGTGTACAAGGCGATGCAGTCGCCGCTCGAGCGGCTGGTCGCGCTCAAGGTGCTCAACCCCCGCTACGCCGGCGAGAAAGACCCGGGGTTCGAGCAACGCTTCTTTCGCGAGGCGGCGGTGACGGCCAAGCTGCACCACCCCAACACCGTCACGGTGCACGACTACGGGCGCACCGAAGACGGCATGCTCTTCATCGCGATGGAGTTTCTCGAGGGCGAGACGCTTCAGCAGCTGCTCGCGCGCGTGAAGACGGTGTCGTGGCCGCGCGCGCTGCAGATCGTGGCCCAGGTGGCGCGCTCGCTGCGTGAGGCGCACAAGCTGGGCGTCATTCACCGCGACCTGAAGCCGGCCAACGTGATGGTGCTGAACGAAGAGACCGGGTCGGACCTGGTGAAGGTGCTCGACTTCGGGCTGGTGAAGACGTTCTTGAACGAGCCGCAGCAGCCGGCGCCGTCTCCCGAGCTGACCCAGGCCGGGGTGCTGCTCGGCTCGCCGCTCTACATGGCCCCCGAGGCGGCGCGCAACGAGGCCGACCCGCGGTCGGACATCTATTCGATGGGCGTGCTGCTCTACCAGACGCTCACCGGGCGGCCGCCGTTCACCGGCAAAGACTCGATCGACATCATCGTGAAGCACATTCGCGAGAAGCCCCAGAGCGCGAAGCACTTCAAGCCCGACCTGCCCGACGAGGTCGACGGCTTCGTGATGCGCTGCCTCGCCAAAGAGCCGATCGACCGCTACCAGTCGATGGACGACGTGCTCGAGGCCCTGCGCGGCATCGCCTCGAGCGCCGGCATGTCGGGCGCCTTCACCGACCCGCGCTCGCTGATCGTCGGCAGCTCGTCGGCGGTGACGTTTCGGCCCTCGGCTCCGCCCGGGCCGCCGCGCCCGGGCATGGCCACCCACTCGATCGAGGTGCCGCTCGATGCCTCGCTGGCGGTGACCGCGCCGCGGCGCTTCCCCCTGCCGGTCTATGTGGTGGGTGCGGTGGTGGCGGCGGTGGTCGTCATCGGCGGCGCGGCGTTGCTGACGCGCAGGTCGAAGGCGGTCGCTCCGGTGGCTCCTGTTCCGGTGGCGGTGGTGCAGCCGCCCGAGCCGCTCGCGGCGCCGCCCCGGCCGGTGGTCGAGGCGCCCGCCGAGGTGCTGGTCACGTTCGAGGTGACCAGCGCGCCGGTCGGGGCCACGGTCACGATGGACGGGAAGACGGTGGGAGTCACGCCGTTCTCGCTGCCGCTCAAGGCCGAGGCAGACGGGAACTTGAGGGTGCAGCTGGGGTTCAGCCTCGACGGGTACCAGGGCGTCACGGTCACGGCCGAGGGCCGGGGGACGGTGGCGGTCAATCAGGTGATGAAGAAGAAGGGGAAGAAGCGGGTCGTGAAGGACAATGGGTTCAAGGACGACCCGTATCAGTGATGCGGTCGAGGCCTTGGGTTCGGGGCGCTCTTTGAGAAGCCGTTCACGTTCACGTTCACGTTCACGCCAGGCCGCTCGCTTCGCTCGCAGGGTGGTGAGGTTTGAGCTTGGAAAAAACGTGACCTGACGGTCGAAGCGGCTCAAGGTCGGCCGCGGTGAAGCGACGCCTTGCGCTCGTCGTTCTGCTGCTGCCGGGGCTGGCGCTCGCCGATGCCCGTGTCGAGGCGCGCAAGCGGTTTCGGCAGGGCATGGCGTTGATTCGCGACGGGCGCTTCGAAGAGGGCATCGATCAGCTGCTCGAGGCGTATGCGATCAAGCCGCACCCCAACGTGCTCTACAACGTGGCCAAGGCCTACGAGAGCCTCGAGAAGCCGGTGCAGGCGCTCGCCTATTACCGCGGCTACCTCGACACCGACCCGCCTGACGCCGCCGAGGTGAAGCGGGCCATCGCCCGGCTCGAGCCGCAGGTGCCGAAGAGCAAGGCGCCGCCTCGCGAGGTCGAGCCCGCGCCGCCGGTGAAGCCCGCCGAGCCGAGCAGGCCCGCGGTCGACGACGCCACGGTGCGCCGGTTGGCCCAGACCGTCGAGCGGCTCGAGAGCGCGGTGCAGCGGCTGGAAGAGCGCGCCGCCGCGGTCGCCGAGAAGCCGCGTGACGAGGCCCGCGCGGCGCCGGGCGTGGGCGGCGACGGGGCGGCCCTGCTCGGCCCCGACGAGGCGGGGGTGGTGCCGTACGAAGAGACGGTGGTGACCGCCTCGCGGCGCGCCCAGTCGACGCTCGAGGCGCCCAACGCCATCACGATCATCACCGCCGACGAGATTCGGCTGTCGGGGGCCCACTCGCTGCCCGAGCTGTTGCGCCGCGTGCCGGGCGCCGAGGTGGTGGCGATGGGCGTGAGCAGCGCGAACGTCTCGTTTCGCGGGTTCAACCAGCGCATCGCCAACAAGGTGCTGCTGCTGATCGACGGCCGCCCCGAGTACCAGGACTTTCTCGGCCTCACCCTGTGGCCGTCGCTCACCATCGAGCTGTCGGAGATCGAGCGCATCGAGATCGTGCGCGGCCCCGGCTCGGCGCTCTACGGCGCCAACGCGATGCTGGGGGTGATCAACGTCATCACCCGCACGCCTGGCACCGGCGCCGCTGCCGAGCTGTCGGGCTACGCCGGCAACGCCGGCACCGCGGGCGGCTCGCTGGTCGCCAGCGGCGGCAAGACGATTCGCTTTCGCGCCTCGGTCGGCTACGGCCAGGAGCAGAAGTGGAGCCGCGACTTCGCCGACGACCGCCCCGACTTCGCGCCGCAGCTCAAGGATACCTGGCTCGGCTACCGCAGCGTGCACGGCAACCTCGTCGCCACCTACGCGTTCAACCGCGACTTCTCGGTGACCGTCTCGGGCGGCGCGAACCGGCTCTTCACCGAGGTCTACCCCATCGGCATCTTGCGCAACTTCTACCTCGACGGCGTCAACGGCTACGCCAAGGCCGAGGCGGGCTTGGGGCCACTCAAGGTGAAGTTCTTCTGGAACAACCTCTCGGCCAACGCCGGGCCGCAGTACTGGCCCATCGGCGCGCGCAGCATCTCGACCTACGTCGAGGCGAACGTGTTCGACCTCGAGGCGGTGTTCCAGCGCGAGTTTCAGCTGCTGGGCCGCCACCGCATCACCATCGGCGCGTCGGGCCGCTTGAAGCGCCTCAAGTGGTCGTACCTCGGCGCGCTGAAGCAAGAGCTGCACGGCGCCGTCTTCGCGCAGGAAGAGTGGCGGCCCATCAACCCCATCACCCTGACGCTCAGCTACCGGCTCGACGAGCACCCGCTGCTCGACAACGGCAAGCCCGGCTACGCCCACTCGCCCCGGGTGTCGCTGGTGGCCACCCCGTTCGAGGGCCACGCGTTTCGCGCGAGCTTCGCCACCGCCTTTCGCGAGCCGACCTTTCTCGAGAGCTACACCGACCTGGCGATACCGCTGCCCGGGGTGAACGGCGCCTCGGTGCTCACCCACGGCTCGACCACCTTGAAGCCCGAGCGGCTGCTCTCGTTCGAGCTCGGCTACCGCGGCGAGTCGGCGCGCTTCGGCCTGGCGTGGGACCTGGCGCTCTACCAGAACTACGTCAACGACCTGGTGGTGCTCTCTGCGGTGAACCCGCTGCCGCCCGAGCAGAGCTACGACCCCGCCACCGCGTCGTACCTGCTCGGCCGCAGCGTGTTTCAGAATGACCCGGTGGGCTACGTCGCGCGCGGCGCAGAGCTGGGCTTCACCTGGAGCGCCACCGCGGGCCTCGACCTGCGGCTGTCGGCCTCGCTGCAGCAGGTGGCGGTGAACGGCCCACAGACCGGCCCGTGCGGCCCGTGCAGCCAGGCGCCGGTGGGCAAGGTGTTCGCCGGCGTCTCGTACCGCACCCCGGTGGGGTTGGATCTCGAGCTCGACGCCTCGTTCGCCTCGAGCACCACGTGGATCGAGCGCGAGCCCGACGCCGCCGACCCGACCCGAATCGCGAACATCTCGAACTCGCTGCCGGCCTACGTGGTGTTCAACGCGCGCGCCGGCTACCGGTTCTTCGACGACCGGCTGCAGGTGGCGGTGGTCGGGTCGCAGCTGGGCCCGTCGCACCAGGAGCACCCGTTCGGCAACCTCATCTCGCGCCGGGTGTTCGCGACGCTCACGGTGCGGCCATGAGCGCGCGCTGGTCTGCCCTGCTCGTGCTCGCCTGCGCGTGCGAGGCGCCGCCGGTCTTCCCCACCGCCGACGTGCGGCAGAACGCCGACGCCGGCACCGGGCGCATCGAGGGGCAGGTGGTGGTGTCGGGGGTGGGCCGCGGCGATGCGGTGCTGTTCTTGTTCGACGCCGCCCGGCCGCCTCCGCCCGCGGGCACCGGGTCGCCCCTCACCTTCACCACCGTGCCGCGCGCGCAGCTGTTCGGCGCCGCCGGGCCTTCGAGCAACGGGCCGTTCACTGCGCCGTTCGCGTTCTCGCTGGTGAAGCCGGGCGCGTACCTGATTCGCGGGCTGATCGACACCAACGCCGACTTCATTCCGTGGTTCAAGGTGACCGCCGACGCGAACGCCGGCGACGTGGGCGGCGCGGCGGTCGACCCCATCACGCGGGCGCCGCAGGTGATCACCGCCGCGCCCACCGCGCTCGACGTCTCGGTGAGCTTTTCGGACGCGGCCACGGTGAGCGTCGATCGGCCGGTGTTCCAGGTGGTGACCCCGCTGCCTTCGGCCACGGTGATGGCCGGCATGCCGCCGGTGACGCTCGACCTGGTGCCGCAGCCGATCAACCAGGGCGCGGTGCGCGAGCCGCGGCCGGTGTTTCTCGCCCAGCTCATCGACGACGATCACGACGGCATACCCGACGACAAGAACCGCGACGGCGTGCCCGACCTGTGGCCCAAGGTGGTGGTGCGCAAGATCGCCGCCGGAGACAACCTGCTGCTCGACGACGACGGTGACTTCACCCACGTGGTGAACATGGCGCCGGTCGACCCCGACGGCGTGCCCGACGTGGTGGTGCTCGCCGCCGGCATCGACCCCACCGACCTCTTGCCGATGCTGCTCGACGGCGACGGCAAGCCCCGCACCTCGCCGGTGTCGGTGAGCCGGCTCAAGCTGGTGATTCGCCCGCTCGCGCTCGACGCCGCCAACCCGCTGGCACCGGTGCCGCTCATCTCGATGCCGCCGGGCCGGTACGCCATCGTGCTGATCTCGGTGACCGGGCAGACCTGGCGCGTGCCCAACGAGCTCGCGACAGGGTTGGGCAGCCGGCTCGGGCTCCCAGAGGTTGCCAGCCAGGGTTTCGTGATTCAGGTGCCGTGAGACGCGCTCTGCTCCGACGCCGGCAGCTCGAGCGGCGCGCCGTGGTCGAGGGTCTCTTTCGCGCGCTTGAGATCGAGCGCCTGCTCCCACCGCGACACCACCACCGTGGCCACCGCGTTGCCGACCAGGTTGGTGAGCGCCCGAGCCTCGGACATGAAGCGGTCGACGCCCAAGAGCAGCGAGATGCCGCCGACGGGAATGGTGCCCAGCGAGCCGAGCGTGGCGGCGAGGGTGATGAAGCCGCCGCCGGTGACCGCGGCCGCCCCTTTCGAGGTGAGCAGCAAAATCAAGAGCAGCGAGAGCTGCTCGCCGATCGAGAGCGGCACGTCGAGCGCCTGCGCCACGAACATCGCCGCCATGGTCAGGTAGATGCAGGTGCCGTCGAGGTTGAACGAGTAGCCGGTGGGCACCACCAGGCGCACCACCTGCGGCTTGCAGCCGAGCGCCTCGAGCTTGCCCATCAGCGTGGGCAGCGCCGACTCGGACGAGCTGGTGCCGAGCACCAGAATCAGCTCGTCCTTCAGGTAGCGAATGAGCTTGAAGATCGAGAGCCCGAGCGCGCGCAGCGCCGCGCCCAGCACCACCACCACGAACAGCAGCGCGGTGGAATAGAAGCACAGCATCAAGAACAGCAGGTTCTTGAGCGTGCCGACCCCGTAGGTGCCGATGGTGTAGGCCATCGCGCCGAACGCGCCGATGGGCGCCAGGCGCATCACCACGCCGACGATGGCGAACAGCCCCGAGCCGAGCTGCTCGAGGGCATTGAGCAGCGGCTGGGCGCGGGTATGCCCCAGGCCGGCGAGCGCGATGCCGGCGAGAATCGCCAGCACCAGCACCTGCAGAATCTCGCCCTGCACGAAGGCGCCCACGAAGCTCTCGGGCAGCGCGGCGAGCAGGTGCTCGACCACGCCGTGTGGGCGCGGCGCAGAGAGCGTCTTGTCGAGCTTCGAGGTGTCGAGCGCGGCGACGTTGGCGTGAATGTCGGCGCCGGGCTTGAGCACCGTGACGATGAGCAGGCCGAGCAGCAGCGCGAGGGTGGTCATCGCCTCGAACCACACCAGGGCCTTCACCCCGACGCGGCCGACGCGCTTGAGGTCGCCCATGCCGGCGATGCCGGCGGTGACGGTGACGAAGATGATGGGGGCGATCAGCATCTTGATGAGGCGCACGAAGCCGTCGCCGAGGGGCTTGAGCGCCTGGCCCCACTCGGGCTTCGCCCAGCCCACCGCCACGCCGAGGGCGATGGCGATGAGAACGTAGAGATAGAGACGGCCGCCGGGGCGAGAAGGGGGTGCGTCCACGCGGCGGAGAGGCTAATGCACCTGCTCTCCGTGTCTCTCTTTCTCTTGATGCTGCTGGCCGCACCGGTGAGCTACGAGCTCGACGCCCAGAAGAGCGAGCTCATCGGGCTCACCCAGCCCGGGGGCCTGCCGGGCGCGGCGCACCCGCACGTGGTGCGCGCCACGAAGGTGACCGGGAAGATCGTCTACGACGCCGAGTCGCCGGCAGGCTCATCGGTGCACGTCTCGTTTCCCACCGCGGGGCTGCTCAACGACGAGTCGGCGCTGCGCAAGCGCGAGGGCATGAAGGACATGAGCGACGGCTCGCGCGAGGCGGTGGGCAACAACATGCGCGAGGAAGATCAGCTCTCGCCCAAGCTCTTCCCCACCATCTCGTTCGACTCGACCTCCATCAAGGGCAGCGGCGCGAAGCTCGAGGTGACGGGCAAGCTGTCGCTGCGGGGCGTCGAGAAAGAGATCTCGCTGCCGGTCGAGGTGACCGTGAAAGACGGCGAGCTTCTCGGCACCGGCACGGTGGTGGTGAAGCACTCGGACTTTCGCTTCAAGCCGTACAGCGCGGCGTTCGGGGCGGTGAAGAACCTCGACGAGATCACCCTGAAGGTGCGGCTGGTCGGTCGCGAGAAGTCACCTTGACCGGCCCCGCCGGCACGGACTTCAAGGGCTGTCGTACGTGGCGATCTTCTCGACCTTGGCGGGGTTGCCGGTGGCGCGCATGCCGGCGGGCACGCGGCGGCTGACCACGGCGCGCTCGGCGACCTGCACCTTCGCTTCGAGGTGGGCGCCGGGGAGCACGATGGAGCGCTCGCCCAGCACCACGTCGTCTTCGATCACCACCGCGGTGGCGGCCGGCCGGGCGGTGCGGTCGCCGGTGAGGGAGTGGAAGTGGGTGTCGAGCACCTTGGCGTACGCGCCGATGGTGACCCGGGCGCCGATGGTGACGCGCCCCTCGGACTCGAGCGAGGCGCCGCCCATCACCGTGGTGCCCGGGCCGATCGACAGGTGCCCGACCCGCGAGGCGCGCAGCTCGATGGGAGCCCGCCGCGCATCGAGCACCACCCCGTCGCCGAGCTCGATGGCGCCGCCGCCGTGGGCCCAGACCTGGCCGTAGACCTTCACCCCGCGGCCCACGCGGGTGCAGCGCCACAGCTTCAGCCGCATGAGCACGGACTCCAGCAAGGCGCCCTCTCTATAATCGACCCCGATGGCCGACACACCGCCCTGTCCCGCCCACGCCGGCGAGGTATCGCTCGGTGCGTGCGCCCGCTGCGGCACCTTCGTCTGCGGCCTCGACAGCCGCGAGGTCGAGCGCGCGCGCTACTGCCTCACCTGTGCGGCGCGACCCGACGTCGACTGGCTCGAGGCGTTTCGGTCGAAGCACTGGGGCGTACGCGACGGCTGGGCGTGGCTGTTCGGCATCGCCGCGGTGCCGCAGGCCGGGCTGGGGGCAGTGATGATGCGCTACCCCGACTCGCGGGTGCTCGGCGCGCTGGTGCTCGCCGCGGCAGCGGGCGGAGCGCTGTGGTGCTTCAAGGTGCGGCAGGCGCGGTGGCTGCTGGTGGCAGTCAGCGTGGGGCAGACCGGCTTCCTCGCGATGACGGTTCACCCCGTCTGGCTGCTCGGGGGAGCAGTGCCACTGGCCATTCTGCTGTCGGTGGTGCTGGCGACCCGCACCCGCCTGTTCTTCGAGCTGCCGGTGACCCGCGACCAGCTCAACGTGCTGTGGGACCTGTACGCCAACAACCAGGTGGCGCGTTACGCCCTCACGCTCGGCGTGGCGGGGCTGCTGGTCTGGCCGCTGGCCCCGTTCGCGCTGGTGTGCGGAGCGATCGGCCTGGCGCGGGTCGATCTGCAGGCGCGCCCACCGATCGGCCGAAAGGGCACGGCGATCGCCGGCATGGTGCTGGGCGTGCTGGGCATCGCCATCTGCGCGACGGCGATTCTGGTGGGCAACTTCCGCTGAGCGCTACCAGTGGCCGGCGAAGCCGATGGTGCCGCCCTCGGGGCCCATCGAGGCGACCAGGCCGGTGTATCGGTTGGGGTCTTCGCCGGCGATGAAGCAGTAGGCCGCGGCGACCGCGCCGGCCGCGCCCACGCCGACCATCACCCAGGTGAGGGCCTGCAGGGTGCCGACGTTCGAGGCGATGCCGCGCGCGTCGGTGCGGCACTTGTCCTGGTCGCCGTAGCACTGCTGCCCGAGCTGGGTGGTGAAGGTGCTGCCGTCACCTGCCCTGCCGATCGACACGGCCTCGAGCACCTCTTGCCGTGGCCGGAACTCGTTCTGGTACAGCGGCTCGGCGCCGAAGCGATCGATCGCCACCGCCGCCAGAAAACCCGCCGCGGCGAGGCCGATGCCGAGGTAGCCGAACAGCCGCATGCGCTTGTTGCGCGCGTTGTACGCGTTCACGTAGTCGGCCGACGGCACCAGGGTGACGTCTTCGAGCGTGAGCTGCTCTTTCATCACCTGCACCACGGTGACGCGCGCGATGAAGCCGTCTTTCTTCACCGTGAGGCGGTGGCGGCCGCGCGGCAGCTTGATCGGCGACGCCAGCGGAGTCGACCCGCGCGAGGTCTCGTCGACCAGCACCTCGGCGCCCTCTTCGCGGGTGCGCACCAGCAGCGAGCCCTGCTCGTTGAACAGCAGCGGGCCGACCAGCTCTTGCGCGGCGATGGCGAGGCTGCTGGCCAGCTTGTCGAGCGAGGGCTGCGCGGCCACGGTGCGCTGCGAGACGACCTTGTTGTCTTTCGCGTCGAGCAGCCGCAGCTCGGCCGACAGGCCCGCAGGCGAGCGGGTCACCGAGCCCACCACCATGTTCTTCACGCCGAGCGCCTGCACCGAGGCCGAGACGTTGGAGTCGGACTCCACGCCGAGCATCTGGCGCTGACGCTCGACCGAGAGCAGCTGCCGCAGATCGTCGGAGCTGAGCACGTCGAACGCGTCGAGCTCGCGCAGCCCCTTCACCACCGCGTTGAGCGCGGCCTGCGGCTCGGTCGGGCGGGTGTCGATGCCCTTGAGATCGAACACCGCGAGCCCGGGTTTGGTCTCGTCGGCCTGCGCCGAAGCGACAGCACTCAACCCAAAGGCGATCAACAATCCCCAGCGCATTCGCAGCCTCCCTCGTCTAGAACGACCCATTATGCGCCGCATCGCCCTGCTCGTCGCGCTGGAAATCGTGGTCTCGGGGTGCCCCAAGCGGGTCGACGAGTCCAAGGCCCGGCCGCAGGTGGTGAAGCTCATCTCCGATACCCCCGAGAGCGAGACCACCACCCTCGGCCAGGTGCGCAGCGACGTCGAGATCGACACGCGCGACCACGACCGCACCCCGCACGTGGTGGCGACCGGTGAGACGCCGCTGCTCACCGCCGACGGCCTGGTGGCGCGGCTCTTCGGCGACGAGGCCTGCACCCAGGGGTTCAGCGTCGACAACTTCCTGCTCATCGAGGTGGTCGCCGACAACGGCCAGATCTCGGACCGCATGTCGGTGGGCTTCACCGACACGGTGAGCATCGGCAGCGAGACCATCGACAACCTCGGCCGCCGCGCCTTCAACTTCGAGCCGGGCGAGATCAACCTCACCTCGAAGCTGCCCGACCGGCCGTTCAAGCTGCGCGCGACCGCGCTCGACTACTTCGGGGTGGGCCGGGTGAGCGACGTCTACGTGGCGCTGCGGCCCGAGCCCGGCGAGCGCAGCGGCGACGAGCTCAAGGGTCAGTAACGCGCTCACCCTGAGCGCAGGCACGGCGAACGCCGTGCCGAAGTCGAATGGGTGCTGTCGCCGCTGGAACGCACAGCGCCGCATACTCCAGGCGCCAAGCAGCAGAGCGTGCGCACCCATACGATGGAGTATCTGCGCCTGAAGCCTTCGGCGGGCGACGGCAGGGTCGACGAGCTCACCCTGACCGGTCTCGGATTCTGCCTCAGTGCATGCCGAGCGGCACGATGGCGGTGGGCATGTTCACCCAGCCGTCACAGGCCATGGTCGCGTAGCACTTGAAGTCGCTGCGACGCAGCTGCGAGGTGCTCGAGAGCGGGCCGTTGGCGAGCAGAACCGAGCCCACCACGATGGCGGTCACCACCACGACGGTCGCCGTCCAGAACCACCAGGTCTTGTAGAACGGGTTCGGGTCGTAGGTGGCTTCGGCGCCGGTGATCGGCTCGCCGGCCGCGGTGGTGCTGGGCGTGAGCTCGGTGTTGAGCGGTGCGTCGCTGTTGGTGGCCACCACCGTCGAGGTGATGGGCGCGCCGAGCTTGACCTCGATGGGGTAGTCCTTGCCGGGGCGGGCGGTGAGCACCTGCGAGCCGTCGTGGTAGCCGTCTTTCTTCACCGCGACCTCGAGGCTGCCCGGAGGCACCTCGAGCTCGATCAGCGGCGCGGTGCCGGCCAGGCGGCCGTTCACGAACACCTGGGCGCCGGCCACGTCGCTGCTGACGGTGAGCACCGCCGAGACGGCCTCGAGCGAGACCGCGACCTCGCTGGTCTTGTTGGCCGCGACCACCACCTTCTTGCTGAACAGCGCGTAGCCGAGGCGCCGCACGGTGAGGGTGTGCTCGCCGGCGGTGAGGCTCTGCATCGGCTGGGGCAGCAGGCCAATCTCGCGATCGTCGATGGTGAGCCTGGCGCCCTTCATCGGCGTGGCGAGCTTGACCACCAGGTCGCCCTTCTGCGCCGGCAGCGCGGGCAGGTCGTCGTCGGAGATCGGCGCCGCCTGCTTCTTGGCTGCGGGCTTGGGCTTGGGCCGGTTCGGCTTGGGCTTGGGCTTGGCCGCGGGCAGCGCGGGGAGCTCGTCGTCGTCCTGCGCGAGCGCCGGAACCGAGACCAACGCCAGAACGAGGAGAAGGGCGCTTCTCATGTGCGCTGGAAGCTACCACGCACCGTGAAGGTTCCACGTTCTCGCGTATGGTGCGCGCTCCCACATGCGGCCGGGCCGGGTACTCGTCTTTCTGTGCGCGTTGAGCGGGTGTCCGCGGCCGGTGGTGCCTGCGGTGGCGCCCGCGGCGAGGCTGATCGCGGCCGTCGACCCGTGCTCGGTCGACCTGAGCGGCTGGTACGTGCACGCCACCGACCCCTCGTGGCGCTACCAGGGCCGCGACGACGGGGGCACGCTCGAGCTGAGCGTGTGGCGCACCTTCGACGGCGGCGCGCCCGCCTTCGACGCGGGCAGCACGGTGAGCCTCACCCTGTGGCGCGGCGATGGCGGCTTCGCCGGCGAGGTGCGCGCGCTGGGCGGCCTGCCGTCGGGCCAGACGTGCCCGATGAGCTTCCCGGTGCGGGTGACGCGGTGCGACGACGCCGGCCTCGCGCTGCTCGCCGCGGCCGACGGAGTCATCGGCGAAGGGTGTGTGACTCCCGCTCGACCCCGAAACCCTGCCATGCTGGAGCACGTGCTGACCCGGGCCGATGCGGGTGGTATGAGGTTTTCGCCATGAGAATTCCGGTCCTGCTCGCGCTCGCAGCGTGCTCGTTCATCATCGGCTGTGACTGCAAGGGGCCCGGAGTGGTGACGCACCAGTGCATGGGCCTGCAGGGCGTCGAGGAAGGCAAGCCTGACGACTGCAAAGCGACGTCGGAGTGCGGCGAGCACTACAACTGCCGCAAGCCGAACCGCGACGCCGACTTCATGTGCTGCATTCAGGGCGACCGCGCGTGCACCACCGAGGCCGACTGCTGTGCGGGCCAGACGTGCCCCGAGAATCGCAAAGTCTGTCTCGACAAAGTGCTCTCGTGCGAGGTCGACAAAGACTGCGGCGACAAGGGTGACCGCTTCTGCGAGACGTGGACGGACCCCCGCTTCGGCGACTCGAAGCGCTGCCGCTTTCACGCCTGCGGCACGCTGGGCGAGTGCCCCGAGGGGCAGTCGTGCTTCAACGGCGAGTGCATGGCCGACCTGCCCTGCGAGGGCGGCTGCGACGCGGGCTCGGCGTGCGTGCCGACCCTCTCGCGCTGCCAGGACTACGCGTCTCCGACCGGCCGCACCGCCGCGGCATGCCCGATGACGTGCAGCCCGGGCTTCATCGCCACCTTCGCCGACTCGCGCGACCTCTGGGACACCTGCAAGCTCGCCAACACCAAGTGCGTCTGCGCCGAGCTGCCGGGACTGAAGAGCGAAGACCTGGGCCGCTTCAGCGCCATCACCGCCGACCCGGGCAAGGCGCTGTGGGCCTCGACCTACGACGGGCAGTTCGGAGACCTCGCGGTCTACAAGTTCGACACCAGCGGCAAGGTGGCGACCGGCTTCCCCGAGTACGTCGACGGAGTGCCCGACGGCACGCCGACCTACGGCCCGCACGGAGCGCGCAACGGCATTCTCGCGCCGGGCGACGACGTGGGCCGGTACACCGACATCGCGATCGGCCCGAACAACACCGTGTTCGTCAGCTACTACGACGCGACCGGCGGCAACCTGCGCTTCGCCTGGCGCAACGCGGGCGACAACAAGTGGACGACGATGCGCGTCGACGGCGACGCGGCCGACGTGGGCCTCTACACCTCGCTGGCGGTCGACCAAGACGGCCTGCCGGGCATCGCCTACTTCCAGCGCGGGGGCGACGCGACGTTCGACCCGAGCACCTGCCCGTCTCCGGCGCCGACCACGCCCAAGGCGTACATCACGGCGCTGAAGTTCGCGAAGGCGTCTTCGCCGACGCCGGGCCCCGGCGACTGGACCCTCAAGACGCTGGCCTGCCAGGGCCGGCCGACGCCGGCGTGCAGCGGCTGCAACAACGTGTGCGCCGACCCCGGCAGCGGCCCGGCGTGCCTGATGGCGGGCAGCGGCGGAGCGTGCGTGGGCGACGGCGGCGCCTCGGCGTGCGACGTGAACACCGAGACGTGCGTGCTGGTCGGCAGCACTCCGAAGTGCGCCAAGAAGTACAACCCCAGCACGCTGCAAGACATCCCCGAAGGGGTGGGCCTGTTCACCTCGCTCGCCTTCAACGGCAAAGACGCGTACCTGGCGTACATGCGCCGGGCGACGCCCACCGGGGCCACGGTGGCGAAGGGCGATCTCTACGGCATTCACCTCGGGCCCACCGGCGCGGTGGTCGGCGCGGCGGTGCTGGTCGACGGCAGCGGCGACACCGGCTACTTCCCCGACGTGAAGATCGACCCGACCACCAAGCGGGTCGCAGTGAGCTACCACGACTTCTCGAGCAAGGCGCTCAAGTACTACAACGGCATCACCTTCACCGCCGGCACCACGCCCGAGGTGATCGACCCCGGCACCGGCGCGATGGGCAGCGGTGAGAACGACTGGGTGGGCACCGACAGCGCGCTGGTGTTCGGCCCCGCCGCCGGGCAGCTCTACGCGGTGTACCAGGACGCGACGAAGGGCGACCTGAAGCTCGCCAAGCGCGGCGCCACCAGCTGGCAGGTGCTGACCAGCCCGGCCACCGTGGGTGCGGTGGGCTTCTTCGCCGACGGGGTGTTCGAGAACGGCAAGGTCTTCGCGAGCCACGCGCGCATTCACGCCAAGCTGATCAGCGGAGAGCCGCACGTCGACAACGCCCTGCTGCTGGCGCCCGTCGACGCGCCCTGACGCCGGTGCTCGAGCTGAAGCTGCAAGTCGCGTTTCCCGCCGACCTGATTGCCCGGTTCTACCCGAACGGAAAATTGGGAGGCCTGACGCTCGAGGGCCGGGCGCCCGGAGCCGTCGGAGATCTGGTCACCCTGCTGGTGCAGGTGCAGCGGCCGCGGCGCGACTTTCAACTCAAGGGCCAGCTGGCCTGGGCGCGGCTGAGCGGCAACCGGAACCTGCGCGAGTCGTTCGGGGTCGACTTTCTCGGCGACCACGAGGCCGAGCGGCTGATGCAGTTCGCGCGCGCCGAGCTCGCGCCCTCGGCGCTGCGCAACGCGCCGCGCCAGGCCACCGACCTGCCGGTGCGCATCATTCACGGTGGGCGCACCCGCAAAGAGCTGCTGGTCGACTTGAGCGACGGCGGAGCGTTCGTGCGGTCTCCCGACCCGATTCCCGTCGGTGAAGCGGTCGAGATGCGGGTCACTCCGCCGCGCGCGTTTCTCAGCTTCACGCTGAAGGGCCGCGTGGCGTGGCAGCGCAACGCCGGGCCCGCCCAGGGCTTCGGGGTCGAGTTCTCTGACGACGACCCGGCGGCGCTGCTCAAGCTGTACAAGCTGCTCGCCCGGCTCTCGACGAGTTGAGGCGTTTCGGCGGCTTCAGGCGCTCCAACCCCCTACGGAAAGGTAGGGGCATGAGCGATGCAGCCTTCAGGGCCAACCCCATCAACCCGGAGGAATACCCATGAAGGCATTGATCATCGCGGCTTCACTTGCATTGCCGGTCGTCGCGTCGGCGGAAGATCAGGTGAAGACGCAGAAGAACCAGGTCCGAGAAACGACCACCGCAGCTGGAGCCGAGAGCGGCTACAGCGACGCGAAGGTGGTGAACAAGCTGCACCACATCAGCTCGATGAACGTCGAGCTGGGCACGCTGGCGCAGACCCGCGGCGGCAACGACAAGCTGCGCAACTTCGGCAGCAAGCTGATTCGCGAGCACCAGAAGCTCGACGGGCAGGTCAGCGCGTTCGCGAAGGACAAGGGCCTGACGCTCGACGAATTCGCGATCGCGCCCAATGCCATCGAGGGCAGCGACCCCGCCGAGCGAACGGGCACCACCGGCGCGAACGATGACCTCTACGCTCCGGGCAGCCCGGGCGGCGTGAGCGCCACCAACCGCAGCGGCTCGCAGATGGGCACCCAGACGCCGAACTCGTACAGCCAGCCGGGCACCGGTGGCCCGGGCAGCGGCTACGAGAAGAGCGGCTCGGGCCGCACCGCGACGAACGACTACGGCAACACGCCGCCGGCGACGCGGGCCGAGAAGAACGCCGAGGCGCCGTCGAATGATCAGAGCGGCGTGAACAACCCCTCGCTCTCGACGGGCATGGCGAACGCCGATCGGCAGCAGCAGGCGAAGGAGCGCAAGGAAGCGAAGCTCGACCGCCTGCGCAACCTGCAGGGCACCGAGTTCGACTCGCAGTTCCTCTCTGACGTGATCGACGGCTCGCAGAAGGCGATCGACCGGCTGCAGGGCTGGCGCGGGGCGAGCAGCGACAAGAAGCTCGACTCGCTGATCGATCAGTCGGTGAAGACGCTCCAGGGCGACATCAAGGACGCCCAGAAGCTGCAGCAGCACACTCCGGCTGCGTAACCCTCAGACCCGAGCGCGGCGGGCGCGGTGGTAGTGCGGCCCGCACAGACCTCGAGCGAGCACCGGGCGTCCGCAGTTTTCGACACTGCAGACGCTCGGTCGCTTTCCCACGCGGGGCTCGGCTTCGAGCCCGAACATCGCGTAGCCGACGGCGATGAAACGGTCCACCTGGGCGCGGCTCAGGTGGGCCTTTTTCGCGAACTCGAGCAGGCGGGCGTGCGAGGGGTCGGCGGCGTCGAGTGAAGGGCCGTCGCGGAAGAGCTCTTGAACCGGCACCTCGAGCGACTTGGCGATCTGCACCAGGGTCTCGTAGCTGGGGCTGCGCTCACCGCGCTCGAGCAGCGAGACGAAGCTGACCGAGATGCCGCAGCGCTGGGCGAGCTCTTCCTGCTTGAGCGAGAGCGACTCGCGCAGCGCGCGAACTCTTCGTGCGAGCGCCTTGAGGCTCTCCTTCGCGTCGTCGCGCAGGTCCTCGGTCGGATCTTCCCAGAAGGCTGGCATGAGAGGGTATCTTCCCCGGCCACCATGACATCTGCCGAGGCGACGGCCCACTACTTCAAGAAGGCAGCCCGCATCATGGACGTGGGCGAGCGAATCGAGACGCTGCTCGCCGCGCCGCTTCGTGAAGTGAAGGTGCAGGTCTCGATCGAGCTCGACAACGGAGAGATTCGAACCTTCGACGGCTACCGCGTGCAGCACGACAACAGCCGCGGGCCGATGAAGGGCGGGCTGCGGTACCACCCCGAGGTCGACAGCGACGAGGTGCTCTCGCTGGCCTCGCTGATGACGTGGAAGACGGCGGTGGTGAACCTGCCGTTCGGCGGCGCCAAGGGCGGCATTCGGGTCGACCCGATCGGCCTGTCGAGCAAAGAGCTCGAGCGCCTGACCCGCAAGTTCGTCGATCAGATTCAAGACATCATCGGCCCGACCCGCGACATTCCCGCGCCCGACGTCAACACCAACCCCCAGGTGATGGCGTGGATCATGGATCAGTACTCGAAGTACCACGGGCACTCGCCGGCGGTGGTGACCGGCAAGCCGATCGACCTGTACGGCAGCCGCGGGCGTGAGGCGGCGACCGGGCGCGGCCTGCTCTACATCGCGCGGGAGATCGCCCGCGACGTGGGCCTGCCGGTGAAGGGCACCCGCTTCGCGGTGCAGGGCTTCGGCAACGTCGGCAGCCACGCGGCGCGGCTGGTGCACGAAGACGGCGGCATCATCGTGGCGGTGAGCGACGTGAACGGCGGGGTGAAGAACCCGAAGGGGCTCGACGTGCCGGCGCTGTTCGATCACGCGCGCAAGACGGGCTCGGTGAAGGGCTTCGGCGGCGGCGTGCCGTGCGGCAGCGAAGAGCTGCTCACCTGCGACTGCGACGTGCTGATTCCGGCGGCGCTGGGCAGCGTGCTGACCCGGTCGGTGGCGGCAGAGGTGCGGGCGAAGATCATTCTCGAGGGCGCGAACGCGCCGTGCACGCCCGAGGCCGATGAGGTGTTCGAGAAGAAGGGCGTGCTGGTGGTGCCCGACATTCTCGCCAACGCGGGCGGCGTGACGGTGAGCTACTTCGAGTGGGTGCAGAACCTTCAGCACGTGACGTGGGACGAAGACCGGGTGAACACCGAGCTGGAGAAGCTGATGCGCGAGGCCTACGAGCGGGTGGCGAACATCTCGCGCACCCGCAAGCTGCCGCTGCGAACTTCGGCGTACGTGCTGGCGATTGGGCGGGTCGGCAAAGCGACCGTGCTGCGGGGGATCTGAACATGCTCGACCAACTGATGAAGCTGCCGATGTGCAAGGGGCTGTCGCAGGGCGAAGCCACCGAGCTGGCGTCGATCGCCAGAGAGTCGCAGGCGAAGAAGGGCACGGTGCTCTTTGCGCAGGGGGCGCACGGCGACTCGATTCTGGTGGTGCTCGAGGGCCAGATCGAGGTCAGCATGTCGGGCCAGACGCTGGCGCAGGTCGGCGAAGGCAGCGTGCTGGGCGAGATGAGCCTGCTGGGCGAAGGCGGCAAGCGCACCGCGACCGCGACGGTGCTGAGCGACGCGCGGCTGCTCGAGATCGACGCGGCGCGCTTTCAGGAGCTGCTCAAGACGAGCCACCTCGCGGCGCTGAAGGTGGTCGCCAACCTCGCGCAAGTGATGAGCAAGCGGCTGCTGGCGATGAACGAGAAGCTGATCGAGGGCAACAAGGGCAAGAAGGAAGAGCTGGCCGACTTCCAGAAGATCTTGAGCAACTGGTCGTTCTAGCGCCCCCGCCGGGCCCCCCCCCCCCCCCCCCCCGCCCCCCCCCCCCCCCCCCCCGGGGAACGCCTCGAAATCTCGAGGCGGTGCTCGCCGCCCTCGCGCTCACGTTGCTGACTGCCGCGCCCACTGCCGCCGACGCCGAACGCATGGCGGCGAAGAAGCAGTGGGACGAGCTGTACCTCGCCTGGGCCGCGGTGAAGGTCGACGCGGTGCCCGCGGGCGACCGGGCGAAGGTGGCGCGCGCGCTGGCCAAAGGCTGCGTGGCGCTCTCGGCGGGCGATGCGGTGATGGCGCTGTCACTGGGCGAGAAGGCGGTGGCCTTCGCCGAAGACGCCGAGGCCCTGCTCTGCTCTGCGAAGGCGGCGGTGAAGACCGAGCAGCTCACCGAGGCCGAGGGGCTGTTGCGCACCGGGCGAAGGGTGTTCGCGGGCGACGACCGGTTCGCGCTCGAGCTGGGGCGCATGCTGCTGGCCGAGCACGACGCGGCCGGCGCGGTGAGCGAGCTGGCGCAGATCGGCCCGAAGTCGAAGGCCTTCAAAGAAGCGGCGCCGCTGCTCAAGAAGGCTCGGGCGTCGGCGAAGGCTGCCGACCAGGTCGAGCCGGTCGCGGTGGCTCCGCGGGGTGTCCCCCTCACCCCGACCCTCTCCCCCAGGGCGGAGAGGGAGAATTCTTCGTCCTACGAGTCGGGCGTCGACGACGAGGGCCGGCGCACGCGGGGCAACGCGTACTTTCGGTTTCGCTACTTCAACGGGCAGCGCGATTTCGGTCAGCGCGCCGACTACGAAGGGCGGGTGCAGGGCGCGCTGGAAGAGGCGCGCACCGCCAGCAACCGGCTGCTGGGCGTGTCGCGGCAGAGCCCGACCGACGTGATTCTGTATTCGAAGAGCGAGTTCGTGATGCACCACGGAGCGCAGGCGGCAAGCTCGGTGGCGGGCTTCTATTCGGAGAACGCGATTCGCATGAACGACACCGCCGAGATCAACGCGCACAACCAGGCGGTGCTGGTGCACGAGTACGTGCACGCGGTGGTCGACGAGCAGGCGCACTTCAAGTCGGGCCGGGTGCCGGTGTGGATGAACGAGGGCCTCGCCACCTGGGTGGAGTGGCGGTACGTGGGCAGCGACGGGCCTCCCCCGGTGGCGGCGGCGGCGCTGCGCGGCGAGGCCCAGAAGGGGGCCCTGCCCCCGCTCTCGGGCATGGCGAAGCAGGCGCTCATCTCGATGTCCGACCCCCGCCTGGCCTACGACTTCTCGGGCGCCGCGGTGCACCTGCTGCTCAAGACCGGCGGCGCCGAGAACCTGCTGGGGCTGTTCGAAGAAGTGGGCAACGGTAAGCCTTTCGACGCCGTGTTCAGCAGCCGTTATGGAAGAACGTTGCCTGAGTTCGAGGAGAAGCTCGCTGACGAGCTGAAGTCGCGTTAGCTTGTCCTCGCCCATGTCGGACACGCAGGCCGCGATGCGCGAGTTCCGCTTTCTCGACGACAAGCGGAAGACGAGCGGTCTGCTGCCGCAGGAAGAGCAGCGCTGGCAAGAGCTCGCCGCGGGGCTGGGCATCGACATCTCGCAGGCGCTGGGTGGGTACTGGGGAGAAGACGGCCAGTGGTACGCGTACCCGCAGGGGTACGACCCGAACCAGCAGTACGCCCAGCCCGGGTACGACCCGAGCTACGGCGGCGGCTACTACGACCCGAATCAGCAGGGCCAGTATGCCGACCCGAACCAGCAGCCGGGTGCGGCGTATGATCCCAACGCGGGGTACTACGACCCCAACGCGCAGCAGCCGCAGGGCTACGCCGACCCGAACCTCGACCCGAACGCGCAGTACCCACAAGGCGGCTACGACCCGAGCTACGGCGGCGGCTACTACGACCCGAACCAGCAACCGCAGCCCGAGCAGTACGCGCAGCCCGAGCAGTACCCTCAGCAGCCCGAGCAGTACCCGCAGCAGCCCGAGCCGTACGCGCAGCAGCCCGAGCCGTACCCGCAGCAGCCGGGCCAGTACGCGCAGCCGATGCAGCAGCAGTGGCCGCAGCAGCAGCAGTGGCCGCAGCAACAACCCCAGCAGCCCATGCCGGCGGCGCCGTCATGGGGGCAGCCGTTCGGAGCCGCGCAGCCGCCTGCTCCGCAGCCCCCGTACCCCCAGCAGCAGGCGCCCGCTCCGCACCAGGCTCCGCCGCCGGGCACTCCCACCTTCGGCTTCGAAGAGGGGCCGCAAGAGGTCGGCGACGACGAGGTGATGGAGGTCAGCGACGAAGACGTGACGCTGCTCGACTCGTCGCCGTCTCCCGAGGCGGCCGCGAAGGCTGCCGCGCCCGCCCCGGTGGCGAAGCGCGCACCGATCATGGGCAAGCCGTTTCGCGCGCCCATCTTCGGCCAGCAGGAGCGCCCGCTCACCGAGAAGCCGCCGCCGCCCAAGCCGCCTTTTGCGTCGAGCTTCTCGGGCTTCGGCTCGGCGCTGCCCGCCAAGGCGGCGTTCGCAGCGCCGCCGCACGCTCCCCCGCCCGCGCCGGCGCCGGTCCCTACTCCCGCGCCGGCTCCCGCGACCTCGGTCTTCGGCGCAGACGACCTGCTCGGCGACCTGCGCAGCTCGCTGGAAGACCCGTCTCCTCCGGTGAGCGCCGCGCCCGCGTTCGTGCCCGCCCCGAAGGCGCCCGAGCCGGAGTTCGCGCCGCCGCCGCCACCCGCCCCGCCCGCGCCCGAGCCGGTCGCTGCTCCGCCGCCTTCACCTCCTCCGCCGGCGCCACCTCCGCCCGCGCCCGAGCCGGTCGCTGCTCCGCCGCCTTCACCTCCTCCGCCGGCGCCGCCTCCGCCCGCGCCCGAGCCGGTCGCTGCTCCCCCGCCTTCACCCCCGCCGCCGGCGCCGCCTCCGCCCGCGCCCGAGCCGGTCGCTGCCCCGGCGCCTTCACCTCCGCCGGCGTCGCCCATCGAGACGCGGGTAGCGGTGCCGATCGAAGAGCCGCCTGCTCCTGCGCCGTCGCCGATCGAAGACCTCGACGTCGAGGTGGCGGCCGAGCCCGAGCCGGCTCCGCCCGCGCCACCGCCGCCTCCCCCACCCTCGCAGCCCGAGCCGCAGCCCGCCGAAATCTTCGCCGAGGCCGAAGCTTCGCCTCCCGCGCCGGCGGAGCCTTCGCCCCTGGCGATTCCCAGCCTGGGAGGGTTCGACCTGGGCCCCATCGTCAAGGCGCCTCCTCCGGCGCCCGGCCCGCCTCCCGCGCCGCCGCCGTCGGCTCCGTCGCCGCTCGCGCTTGCCAGCACCGGCGGGTTCGACCTGGGGCCGATCGCCAGACCGGTGCCGGTGGAGGAGCAGCCGCTGATCGTCTTTCGCGAGCCCGAGCCCACCCCGCCCGCGCCGCAGCCGCTGATCGTCTTCCGCGAGCCCGAGCCGTCGCCGCCGCCGCCTCCTCCTCCGCGGCCCTCGGTGCCGGACTTCGACATCGACTCCGACCCGGTCATCGAGGCCAGCACCACGCCTGAGGTCGCGGTGACGCCAGAGCCGTCGATCGTGGTGAGTGAAGAGCTCGCGCCGGTCGGGCTGCCGCCGCGGCCGCCGCCGCCCCAACCGATCGACTTCGACATCGAGCCCGAGCTTCCGGCGCAGCCGCCGCCGCCCAAGCCGGTCGACTTCGACGTCGAGCTCGACGACGCGCCGCTGCCGCTCGAGCCGATGCTCGACCTGAGCGGCGCCGCCGACGAGAAGGTGCAGCTGGCGAGAACCGCCGACTTCCTCGACTACGGCGGCGGGCAGACCGAGCCCGAGCCGCTGCTCGAGCTCGAGGCGACCGTCGATTCGCCGCTCATCGAGAGCGCCTCGCTGGCGCAGCTGGCCAACCCCGACGCGGCGATGGGCGTGGCGCTGCCCGAAGAGCCGACCAGCCCCGAGGCCGACCCGCTGCCGCTCGCCAGCAACGCCGACTTTCTCGAGCGGCCCGAGCTGCTCAACACCGGAGAGAGCTGGCAGCGCTCGGGCCAGCCGGCGATGGAGCTCACCACCGAGAGCGAAGACGACACCGACGTCATCACCGGCGTGGTGATCGACGACGAAGAAGAGCCGACCCACGGCGCTGGAGCGCCGGGGCCTGAGCTGTTCGCGGCGGCCACCACGTCTCCGGCGATGCCGGTGACGCGCCCGCCGGCGCCGCCGCCTCCTCCTCCGCCTGCGCCGCCGCAGCGCGCGTACGCTCCGCCGCCGGCTCCGCCTCCCGCGCCAGTGCAGCAGCGCGCGCCCGCCGCTCCGCCGCCTCCCGCGCCCGCACCGCAGCGGGCGCCCGCCGCTCCGCCTGCGGCTCCGCGACCTTCGGTGCCCGGCCCGCCTGTGGCGGCCAAGGGCGCCGAGCTGTTCGACCGCGCCGGCGCGAACCTGCACCCGGAAGACGCGCCGCAGGTCGTAGTGCGCGGCGAGCACCGCGTCATTCTCCACACGCTCGAGGGCCAGGTGAAGCGCGGCTCGATTCGCGACGCCGACCTGGCGGGCGAGACGGTCGCGCTCGAGGCGAGCGCCGGAGCGGTGCCCGAGCGGATTCCGCGTGCGCGGGTGAAGGCCATCTTCTTCATGCTGCCTGCGGGCGCGAAGGCGCCGAGCCCCGACGGGCAGAAGGTGCGGGTGACCTTCAAAGACGGCCGGCAGGTGGCGGGGTTCTCGAAAGACCACCAGAGCGGCGGCCCGGGCTTCTTCGTGGTGCCGGCCGACAACCGCACCAACACGTCGCGCATCTTCATCTTCAGGCACTCGGTGCACGCCATCGCGGCCGACTGAAGCAGCGGTTCTCAGTTTCTTAGAATTGACGCACCGCGTAAAAACCCCTGGGGTTTCAGGGGCTTGACATGGGTCGTACGAGGGCGCATGTTGTCGCACCTCTGGGTCCCGAGCAAAGACGACATCCTCGACGGGCGGTGACGCTGACCGCTCATTGCCGCATCGGAACTCGATTCATTCGAGATGCGATCGCAGACCTCTCGCAGGGCGGGCTGTACCTGAAGACCCGCGAGCCGGCGCGCGAGGGCACTCCGGTGCGCGTGGCGCTGGCGCTGCCGCACGACGACGGCCCGAAGTTCTGCACCCTGGTGGGCTGCGTGGCGCGCGTCGATCGCGACCCGCGTGGGCGAGCGCTGGGCCTGGGGGTGTCGTTCGACGAGGCGCAGACCGGCCTCTACGATCGCACCACCCTGAGCGCGTTCATCGCGCGCGTCCAGCCGACGCTGGCGCGCGTCTAGCAGTCTCACCGCTCGTCAGCGCCGATGTCGATGCGCAGCGAGGTGACCGGCTGCGGCCGGGTGTTGAGGCCGTCGAAGTCGTCGCTGGGGGTATTGGCGGTGGTGATGAGCGGGCCCGCGCCGAGCAGCGCCGAGGTGGCCGAGAGGTGGGGGAACGCGCCCGGGGTGAACTGCGGGTCGACGCTCACGTTGGCCGAGCTCGCGCAGTCGGTGAGCGCGTTGATCTGCGCGGCGGTGATGAGCGCGGCGCTGCCCTCGTCTTGGTAGAGCGTGGCGCTGGTGCCCCCGCCCACCACGTGAAAGTCGTTGCTGGTGAGCTCTTTGGGGTCGATGGAGCGCGAGGTCTCTTCGAAGGCGACCATCTTGGTGCCGCCGCCGCCGGGCCCTGCCTGGAAGATGTTGTTCAGGTAGCTGCCCACCGGGGTGGAGTTCACCGAGATGACTCCGCCGCCCGGCTCGAGGCGCAGGCCCACCTGGGTGGGCGGGGTGTTGCCGCTCGCGTAGGCGAGCACGGTGTTCGAGTTGAGCAGCGGCGAGGGGTGGCTGCCGTCGCTGCGAAGCCCGTCGACCACGTCGACGCCGATCGAGGTGCCGCCGCCCTGCTGGGTGCACGACGGGCCGACGATGGCGTTGTTGGTGTACGTGCCCGACGAGCCCAACAGCAGCGCGCCGGTGCCCAGGGTGCAGGGCCCGTTGGCTCCGCCGATGAAGGCGTTGCGCGAGACCACCGGGCTGCTCTGCTCGACGTAGAGGTTGACCTGGGTGCTGCCGAAGCCGGCCACTACGCCGCCGCCGGTCGAGCCGATGCCGTTGCCGCCGCGGTTGTCGATGATGCTCTTGCACGAGCCGGCGCACGCGGCGTTCGACGCCGCGCAGGAGCCCACGCACCAGATGCCGGCCGAGACGCTGCTGCCGGTGGTCGAGGGCGTCACCTGCGAGCCCTGAATCAGGCTGCTGCCGGCGATGCGGCACGGCGCGTCGGCGCCGTTGGGGCGGGCGAGCCCTTTGTTGGTGCAGACCACGCCGGCGGTGAAGGTGGTGGAGCCCGAGACGCTCTGGGCCTGCGAGACTCCGACGATGGTGGCGACGTTGGTGATGTCGAGCGCGCAGCCGTCGCTCACCAGCATGCCCACCGCGCTGGCGGTGACGGTGCTGCTGCCGGCGATGGGCCCGCCCAGCACCCGCCCGGTTACGTTGCGATAGATGGGGGCCGCGCCGCCGCCCGGGTTGAGCGAGCAGTTGTCGAAGGCCACGCCCACGTTCACCTGCGCCGGCTGGTTGCAGCCGTTGGCGGGCACGTTGTCGAAGACGATGTTCGAGGTCTCGCCGCTCGCCGCCACGCCGAAGCACACCTGGCCAGAGCGCACGCCGATGGAGCCGTTGGTGTAGGTGGTGTTCGAGGCGTTGACCAGCTGCACGCCCACCGCGGTGCCCGTGCCGCCGGTGGCGTCGATCTCGTTGATGTTGAGCGAGGTGATGGTCGCCTGGGCGCCGCTGACCCTCAGGCCCACCGCGCTGGTGCTGCCGCGAATGCCGCCGATGACGCTGTTGCCGCCGGCCGGGCCGGAGAGCTTGGGCGCCACCCGCACGGCGCCGCTGGCGACGATGAACACGCCGACCTCGTTGACCGCCACCCCACTGCCCAGCGGGGTGCCGCTGACGGTGAAGTCGGTGAGCGAGGGGCTGCAGTCGGAGATGGCGACGCCGAGGCGATCGGTGCCTGCGCCGCCGGTGCGCACGGCGATGCCGTCGAGGCCGGCGGCGCCGGTGAGCGGGCCGCTGAAGCGCAGGCCGGCGGCGTTGGTGTTCTGGATGATGGAGCGATCGGCCGGGTTGGCGCTGCGGGTGCCCCAGTTGAGCGCCCCCGAGGAGCCGGTCACCAGGTACTTGCCCTCGAGCAACACGTCGCGCGTGATGCTGACGTCTTCGGGGTAGACCATCGCCACGCCCGCGTTGAACTTGCTGGCGACGAACACCTTGCCGAGGTTCAGGGTCGCTGCGTTGGCGAGCCCGCGCCCGATGGTGGTGAGCGGGCAGCTCGCGGTGCCGGTGTTCGAGTCGCTGGCCATCGGGCACGACGGGCACACGTAGGTGCCGGCCGGAGCGCCCACGCAGCCCATCGCGCCGCCGCCGGCGCCGCCGGTGCCGCCAGCGGTGGCGCCACCTGCCACCCCGCCGCCATTGCCGCCGCCCAGCCCACCGGCGGTGCTGCCACCGCCGACTCCACCCGCGGTGCTGCCGCCGCCGTTGCCGCCCGCGGTACTACCGCCGCCGTTGCCGCCCGCGGTGCTTCCGCCGCCGGCTCCGCCCGCGGTGCTGCCGCCGCCGTTGCCGCCGCCCTGGCCACCGGCGGTGCTGCCACCTGCGGTGGCTCCGCCCTGCCCGCCCGCGGTGCTGCCTCCACCGGTTCCGCCTGCGGTGCTGCCTCCGCCGGTTCCGCCTGCGGTGCTGCCGCCCGCGGAGCCGCCGTCAGGGTTGACCGCGACGTTGTTGCAGTTGCAGCCAGCGGCGAGGAGCACGGCGAGGAGGCACGTCAGCGTTCGCATGCGGTGAGCTCTCTTTGAGGTGGGCGGCGGTGCACAATCACGGCGCGTGCCCGATGCGCGGCGCACTGCTTCTGGGCCATTAGAGACACAGACCCCGGGCGGGTCACGCAATGAAAGGCGCGTACTGCGCAAACGCTTCAGGGCTGGCTGTGGGGGCGACGACTCCGGCGCACCCACAGGGTGGCCAGGAGCAGGGCGAAGGCGAACGGCAGGAGCACGTAGAGCCCGTCGACCAGCGCGTCGAGCACCGCGGGCAGCAGGGCGAGCGCGGTGGCGGCGAGGCGGCGAGGCCCGGCGACGGTGGCGGCCCAGGCGCCGAGCGCGGCGGTGGCACCGACTCCCGCGCCGGTGAAGGTGCAGCTGAACAGGGCGGGCACCGCGAAGGCGAGGAGCGTGGTGAGCAGGCCGGAGATGAAGGTGGCGCCCAGCCAGTGCTTGACCGAAGCGCCGCGGCTCACCGCGAAGCCGACCAGCGGCGCGTGAAGCAGGAAGGTGAGGCTGGCGCCTGCGGGCACCCAGGTGAAGAGCTGCCAGAGGTGCCATTGCCGGGCGACCTCGAAGGGCTCGAGGTAGAGGCTGAAGGTGCCGGCGGCGAGGCGCGCCACGATCGAGACGAGCAGCACGGCTGCTGTGGCGATCGCGGCGTGGCGCATTCTTCAGTGGAGGTACTTATCCGAATCGCGCGGGGTGTTGCGCTCGTCTCCGGAGATGACCCGCAGGTGCGACGAGCGGCGGCTCAGGTCGCGCTGCAGGCGCCACGAGCCGAAGCGCTGAATGAGATCGTGGGGCAGCCCCAGCCGCACGTGCAGGAACACCAGCACCAGCGAGAACACCTCGGGCACCAGCTGCGACCAGCCGCCCAGCAGGCAGCTGAGCAGCACGAAGGCGGCGCCGATCAGCGCCAGGGTGTTGCCGGTGACGGGCAGGCCCCAGAAGTTGGTTCGGCCGTTGCCGATGAGCAGGCCGTAGGCGACCCACTGCGACGAGACGATGACGTTGGCGCCGACGAACGCGTCGAGGCCCGGCACCACCAGCGCCAGCAGCACGGTGAGCACCGCCGAGAAGAAGGCGATGCCGAACGAGAACAGCCAGAGCCGCTTGGGGCCCCAGTGCCGCTCGAGCGAGCCGCCGATGGAGATGAGAATGAGGACGCCGAAGATGAAGTTGAGCGGGTCTTTGTGAAAGATGACCGAGTAGGTGAGCAGCTGCCACAGGCGCAGCTCGTGAATCACCGCGTCGGGCACCAGCACCACCCAGGGCGCCGTCCACCGGCTGGTCAGGTAGAAGGCGATCGACGCGATGACGAAGAGCACCGCCATCTTCGCGGCGCTGCTGCGGGGGTTGAGCCACTGCTGAAGCTGCGACATTTTTCGACCACCGATTCGATTCGATCAGTACCTACGGGCGCGAGAACGGTACACCCACCACACCGACAACCCTAAGAAGAACGCGGCCGAAATGCCCAGATTCCGCAGCCGGGTGGCGCCGAGCTGCCCTTTAGGGGGCTGCGACAGCGCCTCGAGCAGCGAGGTGAGCGCGGTCGAGCTGATGCCGGTTCGGGCGTCGCGCGCCAGGCCCCACACCGTGCCGTCGGCGTCGACCAGGGCAGCGCCGCCCACCGGGCCGGCGTCGGCGAGGTCGAGGGTGAGGGTGGTGCCCGAGGCCGAGAGCACGCGCGCCGGCCAGGCGGCGTCGCCGGTGAGGGCGGTGAGCTGCATGCCGGCGTCGGGCAGCCGGGCGCTGAAGCGCGGCGGGGGCTCGTCGGAGTCGAACACCACCAGGGCGAGGTCGAGCTTGGGGTCGTCGAAGACGGTGCGCAAAAGGCGCACCGTGCCGCCGTCTTCGAGCTTCGCCTCGGGGCGGGCCGACCCGAACGCGACGGCGTGGGTGGTGACCAGCACGCCGTCGCGCACCACCACCGCAGAGCCCGACTCGAGCTTCACCACCCCGGCGGCCAGCACCAGTGCGGTGAGGGCGGGGCTCACTTGTTCCGGTAGAAGAGCGTGATCGACAGGCAGTGAAACTCTTTGTCGCTCGACTGGGTGACGGTGCGGTCGACGATCTCGATGCCGGGGTTCTCTTTGATCCACCCGGTGATTTTTTCGCCCATCTGCTCGCGGTCGCGGGCGAGCGTGGTCGAGAAGATCTTCACCCCGTTGAAGCTGTTCGCGTTCGCCATCTTGCCCTCCCCTTGGCCACGTTCTTCTTGGCCGGAGCTTTCTTTTTCGCGGTGGGCTTGACCACCTTCAAGATTTCTTTCTCGGACAAGGTCCACGACGAGGACTTGGCCTTCTCGAGCACCTTGGCGACCAGCGCGTCGGTGACCTTGAGCCCGCGGCGGTCGAGCCAGTACTTCACGTTGCTCATGCCGCTCATGTGGCCCACCTCGATCACCTGCTCGAGGCCGAACTCGCCGGCGGGCACGCCCGAGTAGATGCGGTCGGCGAGCCAGGCGTCGCCCTTGGTGCGGGCCTTGATGATGGCGGCGGCGTGCACGCCGGTGGCGGTGCGAAATGCGTCGGCGCCCGAGAGCGGGTAGTTGACGGGAATGTCGACCTCGGTCGCCTGCGAGACCTTCTTCACGTAGTCGACCAGGTGGCTCAGGTCGTGCGGGTACCAGCCGAGCAGCTTGAGGTTGAGGAGCAGCTGGTCCATCGAGGTGTTGCCGACGCGCTCGCCCACCCCGAGGCCGCAGGCGTGCAGGCGGTGCACGCCGGCCTCGAGCGCGGCGAGCGCGTTGGGCACCGCGAGGCCGCGATCGTTGTGGCCGTGCCAGTCGAGCTTCACGTCGACGCCAGAGGCGTCGATCAGGCCCTTGGCCCACTCGACGAGCGCGCGGGTACCCGAAGGGGTGGCGTGGCCGACGGTGTCGCAGAGCACCAGGCGGCGGGCGCCGTTGTCGATGGCGCTGCGGAACAGCACGTCGAGGTTCTTGGGCTGCGAGCGGGTGGTGTCTTCGGTGACGTAGGCGACCTCGAGACCCTCTTTGACCGCGAAGGCGATCGCCTCGGCCGAGGTCTTCTCGATGAAGTCGAGCGACCAGTTCTCGGCCCACTGCCGAATCGGCGAGCTGCCGATGAAGGTATAGACGGTGAGCTTCTGGCCGCTCTTCTGCGAGGCCTCGACGATGGGCTTGATGTCGGCCTGCACCGTGCGGGCGGCGCAGTTGGGCTGCAGCGGCAGCTTCTTCTTGCCGATGAACCGGGCGAGCGCCACCACGTCGTCGAAGGCGCGCTTGCTGGCGCCGGGCAGGCCGATGTCGACCGAGGCGATGCCGAGCCTGGCCATCAGCTCGATCAGCTCGAGCTTGTCGTCGATCGACGGGTCGACCACCGAGGGAGACTGCACCCCGTCGCGCAGGGTCTCGTCATTGAGATCGAACGGCTGCGACGGCCGTGGCGCCGTCTGAAGCTCGTTCCAATCGAAGACGATGTCGTCTCGATCGATGACGCCGGTCTCGCTCATCGCGCCGCTCTCGAGGTGCGAAGCTCAGCGCAGCCGCGGCATCGAGCGGTAGTGCTCGCACACGTTCGGCTCGCGGCAGCTCGGCCCGATGCCGTCGGGGTGGGCGAAGAACGGAGTCTTGTCGGACTCCTCGACTCCGCAGAGCGCGCACTTGCGCTTCTTGTTCTTTGCCTCAACGCGCCGGGCCTCGGCGATCTGCTTGGCCTTCTCGCGCAACGCTTTGTTCTCAGCTGATTCAGCCATGGGTGATGTTCTCCCCTCCCTGAAGCGAAAAGGTTAGACCGCTTCCACCAACACCGCGATGCCTTGACCACCGCCGATGCAGGCGCTGCCGATGCCGTACTTCGCACCGCGGCGCTTGAGCTCGTGGAGCAGGTGAACGGTGATGCGCGCGCCAGACGCGGCGAGCGGGTGACCGACGGCGATCGCGCCACCGTCGACGTTGGTGATTTCACGATTGAGGCCGAGCTCTTTCTCGACCGCGAGGTACTGGGGCGCGAAGGCCTCGTTGACCTCGATGAGCTGCACGTCCGAGAGCTTCACTTCGGCGCGCTCCATCAGCTTGCGAATGGCGTTCACGGGGCCGATGCCCATGAGCTTGGGGTCGCAGCCGGCGCTGGCCCAGTTGAGCAGCTTGCCGAGGGGCTTGAGGCCCTTCTTCTCGGCCCAGCTTCGGGTGGCGAGCACGGCGCTGGCGGCGCCGTCGCAGATGCCCGAGGCGGCGCCGGGGTGAATGACGCCGTCTTTCTTGAACGCCTTGGGGAGCTTCTTGAAGCCCTCGACGGTGGTGTCGGGGCGGGGGTGCTCGTCTCTCTCGAAGAGCGTAGTGCCCTTTCGGGTCTTGAGCTCGACGGGCGCGATCTCTTGCGCGAAGCGGCCTGCCTCAGCGGCGGCGGCGTAGCGCTTCTGGGTGAGCACCGCGTACTCGTCGACCTGCTCCTGGGTGAGCTTGTACTCGACGGCGAGGTTCTCGGCGGTCATGCCCATGGGCACGCCGGCGTAGGTGTCGGTGAGGGCCGACCAGAGCGAATCTTCGAGCTGGCCCTTGCCGAGGCCGATGCCCCAGCGGGCGCCGCGGATCACGTGGGGGGCCTGCGACATCGACTCGGTGCCACCGGCGAGCACGACGCTGGCCTGCTCGGTGAGCATCATCTCGGCGGCGGTGACGAAGGCCTGGAAGCCCGAGCCGCAGAGGCGGTTGACGCCGAGGGCGCCGACGGAGACCGGAGCGCCGACCCTCAAGCCGACGTGCCGCGGCAGGTAGATGGCGTCGGCCGACGTCTGCATCACGTTGCCGTAGACGACGTGCTGGATGTCTTCGGCCGACACCTTCGCGGCGATCAGCGCGGCCTTGGCCGACTCGACGGCGAGGTCGGTGGCGGTCAGGTCTTTCAGCGCGCCGCCGAAGGTGCCGAACGCGGTGCGCTTGCCAGACAGAAACCAGATTTCTTCGTTCTTGGAGACGGATTTCATTTCAGGGCTCGTGGGAAGGGCACTGCCTAACCTTCGATGCGGGGCAGGTCAACCGACCAGGGTGGCGAGTGCGAGGCCCTCGAGGCCCAGACTCACGACTGCGCCGAATGTCCACACCAGACCGCTCTGATGTTGCCGCCGCAGCTCGCGGGCGGCCGAGGGGCTCTGGTACCAGGCGCGCGCGGCGGCGAGCCGGGCGGCGGTGTCCCACTGCGTGCGGGGCAGGCCGACGCCGGCGGCGGTGCGCTGGTGGGCCTGGAGCAGGCGATCGAGGGGGACGCGGTCGAGATAGCCCGAGAAGTAGCCCTTCTCTTCGAGCGCGGTGCGGCGGTAGTTGGCGGTGCGCACGAAGCCGCCGGCCTCGGTGGGTGTGAGCAGCTCGACGCGGGCTTCGTCGTCTTCGGTGAGGAAGAGCGAGGCGAAGGCCTGCTGCTCTTCGGAGGCGTAGTCGAACATCAGCACCGCGGCGCCGAGGCGGGGGTGCTCGAGGTGCGTGCCGATGAAGGTGAAGCCGAGGTGGGTCAGGGTCTCGGCGTGCTTGGAGAGGGGGTCGGGGAGCTTGAGCTTCGCGGTCGCGGGGGCGTCGTCGTCGATGAGGACGCTGGTGGGGAAGAGGTAGACGATGGCGCGCCAGAGGTTCTTGCGGAGCAGCCAGCCCGCGATGCCGCTCACCGCGATGAGAATGGCGAGCTGGGTAGCGGTGAGCTGGAACATGTTCTGGGCGGGTGGGACTTTTGCGGGTGCTTGAGCGGCGGGTCGAGTCTTCTTCAGCGCGGTGCCGCTCGGCGGCTGACACTGCCGTCCACGTCCACGTCCACGTCCACGTCCACGAAGGGTAAGGGGTAAGGGCTCAGGTCAGGGCCTCGAAGACCGTCTTGCCGTGGCGTTGAATGGCGGGCACCAGGCCACCTTCGCGCTGCAGGGCCTGGACGATGGCGCTGGGCTGCTCGGCGGCGAAGCTGCGCCCGGCCAGGCTGACGGTGCCGGCGGCGAGGTCGACCTTCACGTCGACGCCTTCGGCGGCCAGCTCGTAGAAGGCGGGGTCTTTGACCACCAGGTACGGCAGGGCTTCGTTCACCAGGTTGCGCTTGTGGATGAAGGCGTAGCTCTTGGCGATCACGGCTTGGATGCCGGCGCCCAGCAGCGCCCAGACGGCCTGCTCGCGCGAGCTGCCGCTGCCCCACGCTTCGCCGGCGACGATGACGGTCTGGCCCGCTTTCGCGCGCGAGGCGAACTCGGGGCGCACGAAGTGAAAGGCCTTCTGGCCCAGCTCTTCGAGCTTCACCAGGTGGCAGAACTCGCCGGGGATGATGGCGTCGGTGTCGACGTGGTCGCCGAAGCGCTGCACCTTGCCGGAGATGACCTTGCCGGTGACGGTGCCTTGCGCGCCCTTGGCGGCGCTGCCCTCGGGCACGGTGATGCTCGGCTCGGTGACGCGGAGCTCGGGCACGCGCGCCTTGCTGTCGCGGAACAAGAGCTTGTCGTAGCGGGCGCGGTCGATCTGCGCGAGGTAGGGGCGCGGGTCGGCGGCCTTCATCTCGACGCTCGAGGCGGCGACGGTGGCGGCGCTCGCCAGCCACGCCAGCGAGCCCTGGCCCATGCGGTTCTCGTAGTTGCGGTTCTGCGACGAGAACCACACCTCGCCCGGGCCGGCCTTCTCGCTCGCCACCCCCAGGCACATCGAGCAGCCCGGCGGCCCGATGCGAAAGCCCGCCTTCTCGTAGTGCCGCCACAGATCGCCCTGGCGCAGGCGCGCCTGAATCGAGAGGTCGCCGGGCACCACCAGCTGCTTCGCGCTGGCGGGGCGCGCCGGCTTGTCGCGGAAGGCCTGCTCGAGCACCAGCGCGCCCAAGACCAGCTCTTCTTCGGTGGTGGTGCACGCGCCGATGAAGCAGCCGTCGATCTTCGTGCCGGCCGCCTGCTCGATGGTCTGCACGTTGTCGGGAGAGAACGGCTTGGCGACCAGCGGCCCCAGGCGCGCGAGGTCGATGGGGTAGCGGGCCACGTACGGCGCGCCCTCGTCGGCGCGGAAGTACAGCGCCCGGTCGTTCTCGCCCTTGCGCTGGGCGAGCCACAGCGCCACCACCTCGTCGGCCTCGAAGATGCCGTTGAGGCCACCGAACTCGGCGGTCATGTTGGCGATGGTGAAGCGCATGTCGGTGCTGAAGTGCTTCACCGCCGCGCCGCGGTACTCGACGCTGCGCTCCATCGCCACGGTGTTGCGGCCCAGCTTGCCGAGCGTCTCGAGAATGACGTCTTTGCCGCCGATGCCGAACTGCAATTCGCCGGTGTAGTCGACCGCGATCGCCTCGGGCACCTCGAGCCACGACTGGCCGAGCACCATCGCGGCGGTGATGTCGGCGCCGCCCAGCCCGATGGAGAACGCGCCCAGGCCGCCGTGCGAGCTGGAGTGCGAGTCGGCGCCCAGCACGATCTGCCCGGGCTGAACCAGGTCTCGGTAGAACTTGGTGTGGAGGATGGTGACGTTCGAGTCGTAGAAGTGCTTGATGCTCGCTTCTTTCGCGAAGTCGCGGCTCAGCGCGGCGAGCTTCTGGGCGCGCGGGTCATTGGCCAGCGTCACCGGGTCGACGGTGTGGTCGACCGCGAGAAAGAAGCGGTCGGCGTCGTGCACCTTGGGGCGACCCAGCTTGGCGTAGGTCGAGTTCATGCCGTTCCACGCCAGCTCGGAGGCGATGGTCCAGTCGACCTTGATCTGCAGAATGTCGCCGGCCTGAACGTAGGGGCGGCGCAGGCCCTGCGCGTGGTGCGCGAGGATCTTCTGGGTGAGGGTCATGGGGTGCGAGGCCATGACCGGGCGTCTTAGTCCCCAAGGCCCAACGAGTCGACCGCGGCGGTTCGAGCCCGCTTCGTCTCGCGAGTTTCAAGGGTTCGTGGTGGTACCGCGCATACAGCGGCGTCTCGCTGCAGGTGGGCTGCCGGTAGGGCGCCGGCGAGGGGGTCGCGGGTTGAGCTGCGCGTGAAGCGCCTCGCTGCAGCGCGTGGCCGTGCGCAGGGTGGTCGGCCCTGAGCTCAGCGCACGAAGCGACTGCTACAGTTCGGCGGCATGCGAGCTCTCTGGTACGCGGGCGTCGTCTTTGCGGTGACGTCCGCGGTGTCTTGCGGTGAGCAGCCACAGCCTGGGTGACCCTTCACAACGTTGAGCGTGCAAGTGTGTCACCGGCACCGACGACTTCGATTCCGTCCGTGAGCTGGTCGACGTCGATCGCTCACCGTTTGGTCCGAGCCTCCCCGACTGGGACTTCGCGGTCTGCGACTATTCGCCGCCGGGGAACGTGAGCGGTCAAACCCCTGGTGAGGGGCGTTACCGGTCGTTCACGGCCGATTGGCGCGCTGCCGAAGCGAAGCCGCGCTATCTCCACGCGGTGCACACTCAGCAGCGACGCCTCAAGGCCGGGCAGGCGCCCTGGTCGGTGCGCCGACGGGGCCCGCTCGAGGTCGAGCCGCTGAAGCGCAACCTGCGCACCGAGGTGCTGGTGGTGGGCGCGGGCATCAGCGGCGCATTGGTGGCCGAGGCACTGTCTGATGCGGCGCTCGAGGTGGTGGTGGTCGACCGGCGCGCGCCGGTTCACGGCTCGACGCCCGCCAGCACCTGCCTGATGCAGAGCGACCTCGACACCCCGCTGACCGAGCTGGGCGCGCGTGTCGGGGTGGCGCGCGCCGCTCGCATCTGGAGCCGCACCCGCCTCGCCCTCGATGCGCTGGAGCAGCGCTGCGAAGCGCTCGGGCTCGACGCCGAGCTCGCGGTGCGCGACTCGCTCTACCTCGCCGGCAACGTGCTCGACGCCGACGGGCTCGAGCGCGAGGCGAAGGCGCGGCGGCGCGCAGGCATCGAGGTAGACCTGCTGGGCCGCGCCGAGCTGAAGCACCGCTACCGGCTGCACCGCTCGGCCGCGTTGGTCAGCCATCACCAGCTCTCGGCAGACCCGGTGCGGCTGACCCACGGCCTGCTGGCGGCGGCGCAGGCGCGTGGCGCGCGCATCTTCAGCCCGGTGGAGCTCTCCAGCATCGCTCCGCACCGCGCTGGCGTCACCGCGCTGACCCGGGCGGGCCCGCGCATCTCGGCGCGGCACCTGGTGTACGCGACCGGCTACGAGCTTCCGCGCGGAGTGCCGGCGGCGAAGCACTCCATCGCCTCGACCTGGGCCGTCGCGACCCGGCCTCAGCCCCGCGCGCTGTGGCCGACGCAGGCGCTGATCTGGGAAGCGGCCGACCCCTATCTCTACTGCCGCACCACTCCCGATGGGCGCATCATCTGCGGCGGGCTCGATGAGGCGTTCTCGGACGAAGCGGCGCGCGACGCGCTGCTCGAGAAGAAGACCGCCCAGCTCGAGCGGGCGTTGGCGCGGCTGTGGCCAGAGTGCGACCCGCGCGCGGCGTTCGCGTGGACGGGGAGCTTCGGCACCAGCACCACCGGCACGCCGTCGATCGGCCGCGTGCCCCGGCTGCCCAACTGCTACGCGGTGCTGGGCTACGGCGGCAACGGCATCACCTTCTCGATGCTCGCCGCCCAGCTGCTGCGCGGGCTGATTCTCGGCGACGGTGACGCCGACGCGGCGCTGTTCGCGTTCGGCGCCTGACCGCCGTCGTCGTGCTCGCCGCGGCCTGCGGCATACCCGAGGTCGACCCCACCCCGGCTGACGGCATCGACACTGCCGATCAGCAGCTCGACAGCACCGCCGCGGCCGCGTGCCCGGTGACGCGGCGAGAGCTGATCAACACCGCGCTCTCGGTCGGCCGACGTGCTGCAGTGGGCCGCCGACTGGCACGCCCTCGGCGCGCTGACCTTCCCCTCGGCTGCGTACAACGCCGCGCTGCAGAAGCTCACCGACCGCTTCTCGGGCAAGGGCGCGGCGCCGGCGCGGCCGAACGGCTCGGCCATCAGCCAGATACGCAGCAACGAGATCGCGCTGGCCGGCCCGTGGGAGCTGCGCGAGTTTCACCTCAACGCCACCGGGCACCTCGTCGAGAGCACCGTGGCCAACACCCCCGATGCGTCGTTCACCAACAGCCCCACCCTCGGCAGCTTCGTGAACGCGAACCAGGCGGCGCTGATCGCCGGCACCGCGGTGGTGCCGCAGCTGTTCAACGGCGCGCCGTTTCGCGCCGCGGCCACGTTCAACAACATCGACTTCTGGGCGGCGCCCGGCATCGTCAACAACGCGGCGCGCTTCGGGCTCTCGGTGAACACCTGCAACGGCTGCCACGGCCGTGAGACCAACACCGGCTTCCTGCAGGTGAACCCGCGCGCCAAGGGCCAGGCCGCCACCCTCTCGGGGTTCCTCACCGGCATCGACGTGGTCGACCCGGTGGTGCCGAGCACCAGCCACCACTTCGCCGACCTCTCGCGCCGCGCGACCGACCTCGCCTCGCTGGCGTGCAGCACCACGGGGGCGTTCGAAGCCGACACCGCGCGCGTGCACTGACGCGCGTCGAGGCCGTTCTGAGCCGTGGTTGCAGTATGGATTACTGCAACCGCGGCGCAGAACCCTCGCTCCGCGCCACCGCCGAGCGGAATGGTTGTTGCTCAACCGCGGCGGCATGAGCTTCGCCACGCTGGTCGTCGCGGCCCTGCTGACACAGACGCCCCTCGAGCCTCCCGAGGGCTTCACCCGGCGCCCCGAAGTCAGGGCGTTCGTGGGCGGCAAGCGGGTCGAGAGCGAGCTCTTCGTGTCGGTGGGCGAAGCGTGGCTCGTCGTCATGCAGACACGCGGCGAGCTGGCCTACCTGGTGGTCGACGCCCGCGGCCGGCTGAACACGTCGGCCACGCTGGCGGTCGAGAAGTGCCTCTCGCTGTCGCCGCGCCGAACGCACAACTACCCGACCCGGCTGCTCGGCGATGGCAGCCTGGTGATCGGCAACAGCTGCCTGGTCGACCCCGGCGACCTCGAGGCGGTGCGCGACGTCTCGGTCTACTGGGGCAAGGGCTGGGAGCTGATGCAGGTCGCGGTGGCGGCCGAGGCGCCGGCAGCCGCGGTGCTCGACTCCGTGCGGAACCTCGACGACTACGTGAAGCGCGCCCAGGAGCCCACCGTCGGCGCCACGCGGGTCGAGGTGGCGCAGAGCGCCTTCGACGTGGTGCTGGTGACCACGTCGGCACGAGCCGATCAGAAGCTCTTCGTCATCGAGCGCCGCACCGGCAAGACCCGGCTCGACCTGAGCCAGGCGCTCGAGCGCCAGCGGCGAGACGAGCTGGTCTCGCTGTGCGGCGAGAGCCCGGTCGAGCTGGCCCCCACGCCCGAAGGCGCGCACCTGGTGACCGAGTGGGGCGGCGAAGACCGCGGCGGGTGCCTGGCGCTGATTCGCTACGACCCGCGCCTCGGGCTGCTCATCGAAGCGCGCGACCTGGCGGCGGCCTCGGCCGCGCGGCAGGCCGAGCTGCTCGAGCGGGGCGGGCTCGAGGCAGAGCGCCTGTGGCGAGAGGGCCGCCACGACCAGGCGCTCGAGCGATGGGACGGGCTGATGGCCTCGCTCACCGACGACGGCCTGGGAGATCGCGTCTGCCGCACCTCGGCCGAGGCGCTCGCCGACCGTGGCCGCACCGACGAGGCGACCGAGCGCTTCACGCGGTGCACCGAGCTCGGCGCCGCCACCGGCGAGACGTTCTTGGCCTACGCGCGCTTCCTGCGTGGCGTGAATGACCCGACGCGGGCCATCGCCTGCTACCTGCGCGCGGCGGCTTTTCCCATCGCCGAGGCCGACCGTCGGGAAGCCGAGCGCGCCCTCGTCGTGCTGCGGTGCGAGGTGGCCGAAGCGGCGGCGCGGCGCGGCGACTCGACCTCGGCGCAGCTCCACCTGAGGCACGTGCAACCCGTCGACCCGGTGCTGGCCCAGCGCGTCGCCCGCTTGAAGAGGAAGCTCCGATGATCGCCCCGAGCCTGCTGTTGCTGCTGAACGCCGCCCCGCTGTGCGCTCCCTCAGCCCTGGTCAGCACCGATGCCGCGCCGCAGTTTCAGTCGACCGGCGCGACCGGGGCCGCCGACGGCCTCGCCCGTGGCCAGTGGCTCATCGACGAAGAGAACGACGAGGTGCTGCTGGTGCGCCCCGACGGCGGGCTCGAGCGCCACCCGGGCTGTGGCTGGCCGCAGGCGCTGGTGGCGCTCAGCGACGGGCGGGTCATCGCCTCGTGCCGGCAAGACGGAGCGCTGCTGGTGCTCGGCGGCAGCGGGCCGGCGCGCCGGGTCGCGGTGGGCGTCGAGCCATCGGCGCTCGCGGTCGACGAGCTCACCCGTCGCGCCTGGGTCGGGCTGGTCACCGCGCGCGAGGTGGTGACCTTCGACCTCGATCGCCTCGAGGTGTCGAGCCGCGCCCCGCTTCGGTTTCAGCCGACCGCGCTGGCCTTGCGCGGCAGCGCGTTGGTGGTCGCGGGCCGAGACGCGCCCCAGCTCACCGTGCTCGACGCCGACACCCTCGACGAGGGCTGGAGCGTGACGGTGCCGTCTCGCGGCCACGCGGTGGGCCGCGTCACCGGGCTGGTGGTGCACCAGGCCGAGGTGCTCGCCGCGGTGCGCTTCGTCGACACCGGCCTCGCGGCGCCCCCGGTGCTCGACCAGGGCGGTTACGGCGGAGCGCACAACGCCGCGCCCTTCGGGAACGTGGCGCTCTTCCGGCTCCCCCACCCCGACGGCAGCTACGCTCCGCTCGACCTGGCGGCGCAGACTGCGCTCGCCGACGTGTCGGCCCTGGGCAGCGGCAACGGCAAGCTGTGGCTGGCCAGCCGGGGCAGCCGGCGACTCGAGGTGCTGGGCGAGCCGCGGCCGATGGCCGGCGCCCCGAGCATCGCGGCGATGTCGATCGACCCAGAGGGGCGAAGCGTCGCGCTCGACACCCACCGTCGCCGCGTGCTGTTCGATGACGGCACCCACACGCGCGCGCTCGACGCGCCGCCGAGCAAGGTCGACCCCGAGCTGAGGCGCGGCCGCGAGCTGTTCGAAGCCATCGGCGATGCGCGGGTGAGCGCCCGCGCCCTGGGCTGTGCGTCGTGCCACCCCGACGGGCGGGACGATGGGCTGGTGTGGCGGCTTCAGGGCACTGCGCGGCAGACGCCGATGCTCGCCGGCCGGCGACTGACCGAGACGGCCCCCTACAACTGGCTGGGCAGCGCGCCGACGCTGGAAGAGAACGTGAGACAGACGGTGCAGGGCCGCCTGCTGGGCCGGGGCCTCGAGGCCGACGAGCTCGCCGCGCTGACCCGCTACCTGCGCGAAGGGCTGCGGCCGGTGCAGGCGCCGCGCCCCGCGCTCGAGCCCTCGGCCGTGGAGCTCGGGCGTGAGCTCTTCACCAGCGCCACGGTGGGCTGCGCGTCGTGCCACCCGCCCGACTTCGCTTTCACCGACGGAACGCGGCACGACGTGCAGAGCTTCGCCGCCGACGAGCGCCCCGACCTTCCCCGCTCGCTGCTGCGGCTGCGAGACGGCACGGTCGCGGCGCTCGACAACCCCGAGCTGCCCAGCGCGTTCGACACGCCCAGCCTGGTCGGCGTCGCGCTGACGGCTCCGTACTTCCACGACGGCTCGGCGCGCACGCTGCGCGAGGTCATCGAGCAGAACCACGACCGCATGGGGTCGACCAGCGCGCTGAGCGCGACCGAGGTCGACGCGCTGGTGGCGTACCTGTCGACGCTGTGAGTCACAGGTTCAGACGTGCCCCCCTCACCCTCGTTCCCTCTCCCGCGAGGGGAGAGGGAGGCTTTCTTCGTCAGCGCTGGCAGGTCGGGCAGAAGTACGTGCTGCGCGCGCCCAGCCCCTGCTTGAAGAACGCGATGGGCGTGCGGCACTTGCGGCACGGCTCGCCTTGGCGCCCGTAGACCCACAGGCGCTGTGACGGGTCGCTCGAGCGGGTGGTGCGGCGCAGGCCGAGGTACGTCTGAATGCCGTCGTCGCTGCCCACCGCGACGTTCAAGCGCATCAGCTTCTCGGCGGTGGCGTAGAGCTCGCGCAGCTTCTCGTCGGGCACCTCGGGCCCCCGGCGGTCGGGGCGCACGCCGCAGAGGAACAGCACCTCGGACTTGTAGACGTTGCCGATGCCGGCGGCGACGCGCTGGTCGAGCAGCAGCTCTCCGATGGGCTGCGGCCCCGACCGGCGCAGCCGCGCGATGACCTCGTCGACGTCGAGCGGCCCGTCACCGAGCAGGTCGGGGCCCAGCTTGCCGACCTCGCCGCGCTGAAGCTGCTTGTCGTCGACCAGCTCGGCGACCGGCACGTCGAACGCCACCGCCTCGAAGTCGTCGGTGCGCAGCAACAGCCGCATCGCGCTGTTCGGCCGCTTCCACCGCTCGGAGCGCCGGTAGACGTGCCACGAGCCGTTCATGCGCATGTGCGTGCGCAGCGTGTAGCCGTTCGAGAACCGAATCAGCAGGTGCTTGCCGACCGACTCGACCTTCTCGACCGTCTCGCCGACCAGCGGGTGGTTCTCGGCGGCGACCGCGACGTTCGCGTAGCGCGATTCGAAGCCCACCACCCGCTTGCCCGAGAGCGCCAGCTGCAGCGTCTTGGCCGCGCGCAGCAGCGTGTCGCCTTCAGGCACGGCGCGCCCGCTTGCCCGAGCTGCTGCGCCGCGACTGCATGCCCGAGGCGGTGCGGTGAAAACCGGCGGCCTCGAGCGCCTCGGCCAGCGGGTGCTCGCTGGCGTTCTTGCCGTTGATCTCGAGCAGCATGCCCTCGCGGCGGTCGAGCCGTCGCGGCGCGCGCTCGGCGAGCCGGGTGGCGATGGCCTTGGCCACCTTCTGCCGGTCGAGCTCGTCGTCGGGCAGCCAGGCGAAGGCGCGCTGGCCTCCGCGCGAGAGCCAGAGCACCAGCGCGCCGTCGACCAGCACCACCTGCGCGCCGACCGAGCGGGTCGGCCCGGCGGCGCCCTTCCCCGCCTCGGGCAGGTTCAGCGCCGGCCAGTCGAGCAGCGCGCCGTACGGGTTGGCCGGGTCGACGGCCGAGAGCAGCACCACCTCGGGGCTCGCCGGCGGCGCGCGGTAGCTGCGCAAGAGCTCGAGCACCGAGGGCAGCGCGAACTGCATCGCGCCCACGCCCGAGACGAAATAGCCGCGGCGCGCCTTGCCCGCTTCTTCGAGCGCGCTGAACACCTGCGACACCGCGCTGAACCCGCCGGGTATGCCCTCGGCGCCGGCCACCTCGCGGGTGACCAGGCCGTAGCGGTTGAGCAGCTGCTGGGCGAGCGCGTGCGACTGCTCGGTGGCCGAGGCCGCCGACAGCCCGCGGCTCTGCACCAGCGCCCAGCGCCCCTCGGACATCGGAGTGACCGCGCGGCGCGAGCGAAAGGCGCGCCCGTCGACGTGCTCGCGGCGGTCTCGGCGCTCGGGCTTGAGCCACAGCGAGCGCAGCGCGAAGAAGCTGTCGTTGGTGATGACGCCGCGCCACACCAGGCTCCACAGCGCGTCGAGCGTCTCTTTGGGGAAGCCGCCGCCGCAGGCCGCGTGCAGGTCGCCGAAGAACGACGCCCCGCGCGCGCGCAAGACCTCGAGCACCTTCTGCTCGCGCGCCGGCAGCGCCGCCTCGTCGAGCGGCGGGGGGTGATGCAGCCGGGTGAGGTGGTCGGTGAGGTACAGCGCCACGCGCCCGTCGCGCTCGCCGAGCGGCTCGACGCCGACCCACAGCACCTCGCCGGCGGCGGCCAGCGCGTCGAGGTCAGACGCCAGGTACTGCTCGAGCCGCGCGGGGAGCAGCTCGGTCTCGAGCATCGAGGCCGGCAGCGGCAGACCCTGCAGCTTCTCGACGACGTCGAGCGTGGCGTCGAGGCCGCGGCGGCGGCGGGTCACCGAGTGCCACGAGGTGAGCAGGCGGCCGAACACCTGCGGCTCGACCGGCTCGATTTCCTTTCGCGCCTTGGCCAGCGAGCGGCGCCGCACCCGGGCCAGCACCTCGCGTTCGCACCACTCGCGCTCGAGACCGCCGGGCCGAAAGGCGCCCTCGAGCAGGCGGCCGGCGCGCACCAGCGCGTTCAACTGGCGGGTGACGCCGACCGGCGTGAGGCCGAAGCGCGCCGCGGGCTCAGCGGCGGGAAACGGCGCGTGGGTGCGCGCGTAGCGCATGAGCAGCTCGCCCAGCGCATCGGGCACCGGCTCGAGCAGCGCGCCGGGCAGCCCGAGCGGCAGGGGAGCCCCGAGCGCGTCGCGGTAGCGGGCGGCCTGCTCGACCGCCACCAGGCGCGGCTCACCGCCAACCTTGAGCTCGACCACCCGCTTCTGGAAAATCAGCGCGTCGACGCTCTGGGCCACCTCGGGGGTCGCGCAGCGGGCGGCCAGCTCGGCGCGGCTCAGGTCTCCGAGCTTGAGCAGCACGTCGTGCACCGCGTCGGCGGTGCGGGCCCGGCTGCCCTCGTCGAGAAACTGCAGCTGCGCCTCGACCTCGTGCAGCACGTCGGCGTCGAGCAGCTCGCGCAGCTCGGCGTCACCCAGCAGCTCGCGCAGCTGCAGCGGGTCGACGCTGAGCGCCTGGGCGCGGCGCTCGGCCAGCGGCGCGTCGCCGTCGTAGATGTAGTTGGCCACGTAGCCGAACAAGAGCGACGCGGCGAAGGGTGACGGCGTGGCGGGGTCGTGCACCTCGACCTTGATGGCGCGCGACTCGACGGCCTTGAGCGTCTCGACCAGCGCGGGCAGGTCGAACACGTCGCGCAGGCACTCGCGGTACGTCTCGAGCAGCATGGGAAACCCGGGGTACTTCGAGGCCGCGGCGAGCAGGTCGGAGGCGCGCTTGCGCTGCTGCCACAGCGGGGTGCGCCCACCGGGGCGGCGGCGGGGCAAGAGCAGCGCGCGCGAGGCGGCCTCGCGAAAGCGGGCGGCGAAGAGCGGCGTCAGGGCCAGCTGGCGGGTGACGAGCGCCTCGACGTCGGCAGAGGCAGGGAGCAGCGCGGCCACGTCGGGCGCGACGTCGCTCTCGGGGAAGCGCACCACGAAGCCGTCGTTCGCCCACATGGTCTCGACCTCGACGCCGTGCTCCTCGCGCACGCGGGCAGCGATGGCCATGGCCCAGGGCGCGAGCACCTGGCCGCCCAGCGGAGAAAGCACGCAGACCCGCCAGTCGCCCAGCTCGTCGCGGCTGCGCTCGACCACCAGCCGCGTGTCGTCGGGCACCGCCGAGCCGCGGCGCTGGTCTTCGACGTAGGCGAGCAGGTTCTTGGCCGCGACGTCGGTGAGGTGGTGGCTCAAGGTGAGCAGCTCGAGCGCCGCGGCCGACGGCAGCGCCGAGACGTGGCGCAGCAGCGCACCGACCTTCTTGCCGAGCTCGAGCGAGCGCCCCGCCGCCTCGCCGCGCCAGAACGGCATCTTGCCCGGCTGGCCGGGGGCGGCCGAGACCAGCACCCGGTCGTGGGTGATCTCTTCGATGCGCCAGGTCGAGGCGCCGAGCACGAAGGTCTCGCCCGGCTTGCTCTCGAAGACCATCTCTTCGTCGAGCTCGCCCACCCGCGCCGCGCCGCGCGGAGCGCCCGAGAGGAACACGCCGTACAGCCCGCGATCGGGAATGGTGCCGCCGTTGACGATGGCCAGCCGCTTGGCGCCCTCGCGCGGGGCGACGGTGTTCTTCAGCCGGTCCCACGTCAGGCGGGGCTTCAGGTCGGCGAAGTCGTCGCTGGCGTAGCGGCCGGCCAGCATGTCGAGCACGTTCTCGAAGGTGCCGCGCGACAGCTCGGTGAACGGCGCCGCCTGGCGGCAGACCGCGTAGAGCGTGTCGACCGGGTAAGGCTCGATCGCGCACATCGCCACCAGCTGCTGCGCCAGCACGTCGAGCGGGTTGCGCGGGTAGTACGTGGCCTCGACGGCGCCGTCGTCCATCGCCTCGGCGAGCGCGGCGCACGCCACCAGGTCGCCGCGAAACTTGGGGAAGATGACGCCGTCGCTGCGACCGCCGACCTGGTGCCCGGCGCGGCCGATGCGCTGCAGGCCGCTGGCCACGGTGGGCGGCGCCTCGATCATCACCACCAGGTCGATGGCGCCCATGTCGATGCCGAGCTCGAGCGAGCTGGTGGCCACCAGGCCGCGCAGGTTGCCGGTCTTGAGCAGGTCTTCGATCTGCGCGCGCTGGTCTCTCGCCAGCGAGCCGTGGTGCGCGTGCACCAGCACCTCTCCGGCGAGCTCGTTGAGCGCCGCGGCGAGCCGCTCGGCGATGCGGCGGCTGTTCACGAACAGCAGCGTCGAGCGGTGGCCTCTCACCAGCTCGAGCAGGCGGGGGTGAATCGCCGCCCAGATGCTCGAGCGGGTGGGCCCCTGGCTGGCCGCTCCCGAGGGCAGCTGCACCGGCTCGGCGAGGCGGGCCATGTCTTCGACCGGCACCTCGATGCGAACGGTGAGCGCCTTCTTCTCGGAGGCGTCGATGACGGTGACCGGGCGGTAGCCGTGGTCGGCGGTGGCGCCGCCCAGGTAGCGGGCGACCTCGTCGAGCGGGCGCTGGGTGGCCGAGAGGCCGACGCGCTGCAGGGGGCGGCCGGTGAGGCGCTCGAGCCGCTCGAGCGAGAGCGCGAGGTGCGCGCCGCGCTTGGTGGGCGCAAGCGCGTGAATCTCGTCGACGATGACCGTCTCGACCTGGCGCAGGCTCTCGCGCGCGTTCGAGGTGAGCAGCAGGTAGAGCGACTCGGGCGTGGTGACGAGAATCTCGGCCGGCTCGCGCAAGAAGCGGTTGCGCTCTTTCTGCGGCGTGTCGCCGGTGCGAATGGCGACCAGCGGGGTGCGCACCGTCTCGCCGCGCCCTTCGGCGACGCGGGTGATGCCGGCGATGGGCGCGCGCAGGTTGCGCTCGACGTCGACGGTGAGCGCCTTGATGGGTGAGACGTAGAGCACCTTGCAGCCGGGCTTCTCGGGAGCGGGCGAGAACATCAGCCGGTCGAGCGCGTGGAGAAACGCCGCCAGCGTCTTGCCGCTGCCGGTGGGGGCGAGCAGCAGCGTCGACTCGCCGCGCAAGAGCGCCGGCCAGGCGAGCGTCTGCGCGCGGGTGGGCGCGGGAAAGAGGTCGAGAACCACTCTGAGACGGCGGGGTGAAACGCGGGCACGCTCCCCGTCTAAGTAGCCCGGTGGCCGGCGCGGCCGGCAAGCCGGCCCCCCCCCCCCCCCCCCCCCCCAAGCCCGGCGAGCTGCACCGACATGGCCACCAACACCTGCGCGCCCGGCACCGCATGCCGCCAGCGTGAATCTCCCAAACAACAACAAAAAAACTGTTAAAACAAAAAACAAAAAAAAAAACAAAAAAAAAAAAACAAAACAAAAAACAAACAAACTAAACCACAACCCCCCGCTTGTTCCAAAAACAAACACAATCAAAGTCCCCCCCGGGGAAAACAAAAACACAACAAAACACCGTGATCCCCTAGTTTCCCTGGCCCTCCCAAAAACACAACCCCTTTCTTTGTTTTTTTTTTCCGTTGGACAACCCCAACACCCAACACAAAAAAAACCATCCCCACACCTCACAACCCTTTCAGTGGTCCATCCCCCCACACACAGTGAATCCCCGTTCTCCCTTGTGGAAAAACAAAAAACAAAATACTAAAATCTCCCTTCACCAAAAAACAAAAACAAAAAAACCACACAGAATAACCCCCGGAAAAAACATCAAAACACACAAGCAAAAAAAACCCACCAATAATACAATTTCTTGGGGACCAATAAACAAAAAAAAAAAAAAAAAAACAAAAAAAAAAAAAAAACCAAAAAACACCAAAAAAAAAAAAACTTAAAAAAACAACCCCCCTGCCCCAAGGAGGGGGGGGGGCCCCCCCCCCCCCCCCCCCCCGACCCCGGCCCCCCCGGCCGCCCCGGGACCGCCCCCGCCGAGGCCCGGGACCCCCCGCCGCGGCGGCCGGGGGGGTGGGAGGGGGCCCCCCCGACCCCCCGGCCCCCCCCCCCCCCCCCGGGGGCCCCCGGCCCCGAAACCCCCCCCGGGGCCCCCCCCCCGGGGCCCCAGACACAGGAAACCCCCGGGCGCCCCCCCCCCCCCGGCCCCCCCCGGGCGCCGAGGTTCCCCCCCCCCTTTTCCCCCCCCCCGCCGGGCCCCCCCCCCCCGCCCCCCCCCCCCCCCGGGGGGCCCGGCCCCCCCCCCCCCCGGGGGCCCCCGGGGGCGGGGGCCCGGGGGGGCCCCCCCCCCCCCCCCCGGGGGGCGGGGGCGGGGCCCGGCCCCCCCCGCCCCCCCCCCCCCCCCCCCGGGGGGCCCCGGCCCCCCCGGGGCCCGCCGGGGGGGGCGGCCCCCAAAGGCGCGGGGGGCGGGCCCCCGGCGGGCGTCCCCCCCCCCCGCGCCCGGGGCGCCGGTTAAAACGAAAGCCCAAAAACCCCCCCGCCGCCCCCGGGCCGGGCGGCGTCTCTGGGCGGTCCCCCCCCCCCTCGCAAGGGGGGCTGACTACACCCAGTCGACGATCAGGCCCGCCTTGCCGCCGCCCTTGCCGTTCGCGAGCACGGTCTCTTCGACCACCTTCTCGACCTGCTTCTTCTCGTACACGGTCTCGAGAATCGGCCCCAGGGTGCTGTGCTCGACCAGCCAGCTCTGGCTGTACTCGAAGCCCTTCGGCTTCACCGCCTGGCTGTTGGAGAAGTAGTGGCAGGCCATGCTGTCGGAGCGGCCACAGAACGGGCAGATGTAGCTGAACTTCATCACCTGCTTCTTCTCGAGCACCTCGACCAGCTTGCGCACCTTCACCCGAAGCTGGGCGGCCTTCTGCACCGCCTCTTCGGGGGCCACGCCGGTGGCGGCGGCCAGCGCCTGGTTGAAGTCGCTGTTCGGGTCGGCCTCTTGCCGCGCCTGCTCGGCGGGGTCGGCGCTGAACAGGGCGCCGAACTGCGCGTTCACCTGATCCATGCTCGCGGCGAAGCTGATCTCTTCTGACGAGAGGTCTTCGGCCTCGGCGTCGCGCTCGACCGCGGTGGCCACCCGGGTCTGGGTGGCGAAGCGCATCGCCTGCTCTCCGCTGCTGGCGGCGCGGCTGGTGTTGGGGCGCTTCTTCACCTGGGCGATGAACGCGTCGAACGCGTCGTCGATCATCTTCTTGTCGAGCTTCGTCCAATCGAAGTCGGCGCTCTTGCCGGCGCGGGTCGCCACCTGAAACGCCATCGACTGGGTCTCGGTGAGCTGCTGATCGAGGGTGCGCACGTCGCGGCCCGAGGCGAACTCAGCGAGCGCCGTGAGCTCGGGCATGCGCGCCGCGACCTGCTTCTTCTGGGCGGCGCCGAGCGAGATGCCGCGGTCTTCGAGCGTCTTGAGGCTGAGGGCGGTGGCGCTCTCGGGGGTCATCGTCTCGGTCGACACCCGCTTGGTGAAGCGGCTCGGCACGCCCGAGTCGAAGGCCAGGAACTTGTCGACGTTGTAGTCGTAGTCGGCGACGACCACCACGAACTGGCCGCGGTGGTTCTCCATCTGAGAGAGCAGCTCTTTGATCGACTGCTGCGAGAACTCCATCGAGGTGGTCATGCTCGCCACCTCGTCGACGAACAGCGTGGCGCCGCGCGCCTCTTCGGCCTTGTCGGCCGTGGCGAGCGCCGACGAGTTGCCGAGAAAGCCGCCCACCATCTTGCCGCCGGTGGTCTCGACCACCTTGTCGCTGGGCAGAATCTCGAGCGCGTGAAACAGCTTGCCGATCAGCCGCGCGATGGTGGTCTTGCCCGAGCCGGGCGGCCCGTCGAGCACGAAAGCGGTGGGCACGTCGTCGAGAGGGTCTTTGCCCAGCTGCTGGTTGCGCAGCACCACGCCGACCAGCCCCCAGAGCATCGACTTGACGTCGTCGTTGCCGACGATGTCGCGCTCGATCTCGTTCATCACGTCTTCGACGGTGTACTTGGGCGCCACCACCACGTCGGCGAGGGTGATCTCGGTGAGCTGCTTCTTCGAGAGGCGGTCGATCGCGCCGGCCTGAACCAGCCGCGAGCTCTGGGCCGCCAGCACCTGCTCGACCGTCTTCACCACGTCGCGCGCGTTGCCGGGGTACGGGGTGGTGCGCTGCATGCGCTCGACGCGCTGCGCGAACGCCTCGAGCACTTCGGGCGCGAGCTGAAAGCCACGGCTGGCGAGCTCGTCGCCGCCGATGCTGCGCAGCTCGTCTTTGCTGAAGTCGTCGAACGGCACCGGCTCGAGGCGCGAGGCGAGGCCCTGGTCGGCCTTCATCATCGCGTCGATCTTGTCGGGGTAGCCGGCGAAGACGAAGACCGTGTCTTCCCACTCGGGGCTGGTGAGCATGGGAGTCAGCAGATCGATGATCGCCTTGCCCTTGGCGTTGTTCGACGGGTCGAGCTGGTGAAACTCGTCGATGAAGATGACTCCGCCCTTGCCCTTCTTGAACGCCGCCATCGCCGCGGCGGGGCCGCCTTCGATGAGGTCGGTGGCGCCGAGCTCTTGCACCGCGTTGCGCCGAATCAGGCCCTGCTCGAGCGCGAGCTGGCCGAACAGCCGCGCCACGGTGGTCTTTCCGGTGCCGGGGTTGCCGGGCCAGACCATGTTGAGGCGCCGCTGGCCGCTGGTGGCGAGGCCGAGCTCTTCACGGCGGCGATCGAGCGCGCGCCCGTCGATCAGCTGGCGAATGCGGGTCTTGACGTTGGTGAGGCCGGTCATCGCGTCGAGCGCGCCCCAGGCGTCGGCCTTCACCGTCATCTTCGCGTCGTCGATGTCACGCTGCAGCACCCAGCCGACGCTGTTGGGCTGGTCGGCGATGTCGGCGACCATCTCGCGCTTGCGCTCGAACTGGGTGCGCTTGATCGCGCTCCACAGGGCCATCGCGGTGGCGTAGTCGCCGCCCTTGGCGCGCGCCGCGAGCGCGGTCTTGGCTTCGACGGTCAGGGTGTAGCCGTCGTTCGCCACTTCACGGCTGACCAGCTCGGCGAGCTGCTGCTCCGAGAGCGGGTCGATGGTGATGCCGCGGCGCATGATGGTCGGCAGCGCCGCGCCGATCGGCTTGCGCGAGTCGCGGTCGCCGCCCAGCACCAGCGGCGCGAGGTTGCCGTGGCGGGCGCAGAAGTCGGCGTAGCGGGCCATGAACCCAGAGCCCGGCCCGATGATCGAGGGGTCGGCGACGTAGATGACCGCGCCGACGCTGCCGGCGAGATCGTTGAGCAGCACGTCGGGGTTCGCGGCGAGGTCGGCGGTGAGCTCGACGAAGCCGGCCTGCGAGCCGAACGGCGGCGTCTGGGGCGCGCGGCCGGTGACCAGCTCGCTGCCCAGCTGCCGCGCCAGGGCGCGGGTGGCCGCCTCTTCGCCGTCGAGCTCGAAGATGACGGGGTCGGTGGGCAGGCCCTGCTGCCGGCGAATGCGGTTGAGCCCTTCGACGTCGCTCAGCTCGAGGCTGGGGTCGGGGTTGGCGGTGACCGGCGCGTGGGCCACCATCTCGCGGTTGAGCTCGGCGACCGCGCCGGCGTCGATGAGGGGCGTGGGCAGCTTGAGCTTGTCGAGCGCCTTGGCGGTGCGCGGGAACTTGCGCGCGAACTCTTCGGGGTCGAGCGCGTAGCGGGCGAACGACTCGGCGAGAAACTCTTCCTGGGTGTGGAAGTAGTTGCGGGTGAAGTTGGGGTGCTCTTCGGTGAACGCGTCGACGAACGCCTTCTCGACGTTGAGCGGCTGCCCGTCTTTGGCGCGATAGAGCACCAGGTCGACCGCGTGCCCCAGCTCGTGAATCAGCACGTTGGTCTCGAGCACCAGCTTGCCGTCGCGCATCATGGTGCGCACCGAGATGATGGGGTCGTGGTCGGGCCCGGTCGAGTGCACGCCCTCGGCCGAGTCCCACACGAACGTGCCGTTGCCGCCCTTGCCGCCGTTGAGATGGCTGTCGGCGTTGGCGACGTTGTCGCGGCCGACGACGATGCTGTACTTCTTCGCCACCAGCTTCTTGAGCAGATCGACGTGCAGCGTGGCGAGGGTCTGCTCGAGCAGCTGGAGATCACCCGGGTCGCCCACCGAGCCGAGCCGGGCGAGCTTCTTCACCAGCTCGGCCTTCTCGGCCGGCAGCGCCGGGCCCAGCGCACGAGAGGGCTCGAGCGTCTCGCCCAGCGCGAGGTCGACCTTCTGCGCGGCCCGCCACGCGCCGTGGTTCGAGAACACGCACGCGCGCTCGACCAGCCGCTCGATGGCGTGCTGCTGATCGGGGAACTTCTCGAGCAGCGGCTTCACCACCTTCTGCTGCCCCTTGCGCAGCGTCTCGGCGAGCTCGACCTCGAGCAGCGCCTTGAACGAACCGCCGCCGGTCTCCCACTTGCGCTGGGCGGTGGCTCTGGCCTGCTCGAGGAGCCTGTCGACGTGAGGCTTGAGCTCAGAGGCGATGGCGAGCTCGATCTGCCGCTGCTGCTCGGCGAGCGCCGACTTGCGCATCGCGGCGGTGTTCACCGGCGCCGGGTCGTTGAGCTCGACCGGGCGCTGGTGGTGCTCGACCTGCTTCACCGCGCCGAGCACCTTGCTCACCGGCAGGCGGGTGCCGTCGGTGAGCATCACCGAGCCCGGCCAGCCCGCGGTGCGCCACAGCTCGGCGAACGCCCTCACCACCGGTGCGTTCTTCGCGTCGATGGTGGTGGGGAACTGGTAGGCGACCGGCGTCGGAGCCGGGCTCCCGGCTTCGATCGCCCGGCGAAGGGCGCGCAGCGCGTCGAGCGTACCGTCGTGCGACCAGGCGGCCTTGCGGGTGAGCCCCAGTGAAGCGGTGCTGGGCGCGGCGCGGGGCGCCGAGCGGGAGCTACCCCGTGGGGGTGACGCGTTGGTTTGGGCCGGCGGAGCTCGAAGGGTCGACGTGGCGGTGCGAGAGGGCATGGCTACCGGGTCGACAGGCCCCGCCGCGGGCTGTCGCAGAGCCCGTAACCGGTTGAGCTCACTGGGCGACCGCGACGGGCGTTGTCAGCGCTCAGCACACTTCTGCGATTTGTTGCGCTCAAACGCGAATGATACGTTCGCTTTTGAGATGCAGCGGCCCAAGGCAGCGGTGAGAGAGGCGGTGCTGAGCGCGGCGGCTCGGGTGTTCTGCGCCAAGGGCTTCGACGCCGCCACGATGCCCGAGATCGCGCGCGCCGCAGGCACCGCCACCGGCAACCTGTACCGGTACTTCCCCTCGAAGGCGGCCCTCTACGAGGCGGTGCTGCCGCGGTCTTTCGTGGCGCAGGTCGAGGCGATGCTGAAGCGCCGGGTCGACGCGTACGGCACGCCGCGCCACACCGAGGCGCTCGACGCGCTGCTGGCCTTCGCCTTCGCGCACCGCGATCGCGCGGTGCTGCTGCTCGGCTCGCACGCGAAGATTCGACCGCAGGTGGTCGAGCACCTGGTGCACCTGGCGCTCTCGGCCACCGGCCGCGACGACGCCGACCCGCTCTTACGCTTCGCGCTCGGGCAGCTCTACGACAACCTGCTGGTCTCGACGCTGCGCGCCGTCACCGCGTTCACCGAAGAGGCCCAGGCGCGGGGCGCGATCGAGCAGCTGACCCGCTACCACCTGGGCGGGCTCGAGAGGCTGCTCGCGTGAGCCTGCTGCTCCCCAAGAGCGGGGCGGCGGTGCTCGCGCGCGTGCTCGAGTCACCCGAGCTCACCCTGGCGGTGCAGGGGCTGCCGCCGGCTGCGCTCGGCGCGCTGGTCGAGAAGATCGGCCTCGAAGATGCGGGTGAGCTGGTGGCGATGGCCACCACCGAGCAGGTGGCGGCGATGCTCGATGAAGACCTCTTCGCCGACGGCGACCGGCTCGACTCCGACCGGTTCCACCTCTGGCTCGAGGTGATGTTGGAGGGTGGAGACGCGTTCGCCGCGCAGCGCCTCGCCGAGCTCGACGAAGACCTGCTCACCCTGGCGCTGCACCGGCTGGTGCTGGTGGCTGATCTGCAAGACGTGCCGCGCTGGCTCTCGAGCCGCGCCGCCGAGAAGGCGCTGTCGAGCAGCCTGGGCGACGAGCTGGGCAACTACCAACTGCTCGCGCGTCACCCCGACCGGTGGGACGCGGTGTTCGCGGCCCTGCTGGCGCTCGATCGCGACCACGGCGCCCTGCTCGAGCGGGTGCTGGCGCGGTGCGCGCAGCTCACCGCCGAGCTGATCGACGAGGCGGGCAGCCTGCGCGACGCGCTCAACGCCGAAGCCTCGCTCGACGCCGACGTGCATGGGGCCCGCGACGACCGGCGGGGAGAGCGAGGGTTCGTGGCAGCCTCGGACGCGCGAGCGTTTCTCGCCGCGGCGCGGCGCGACCGGGCGGTGGGCCCGCGCGACTACGTGACCGCGCAGTACCTGCGACAGGCGGCGCAGGCCGCACCCGTAGCGCCGGTCTCGGGCCCCTCGGCCGCGCTGCTTCAGGCCCTGGGAGAAGCGGGCGTGGTGCCCGGGCGGCCGAGGCTGCCGTCGGGCGAAGCGGCGCCGCGGTTCGTACAGGCGCTGAACGCGCTGCGCGACCGCCCCGCCCTCTTCGCAAAAGCGATGAGCGAGGTGGCGTACCTGTGCAACGTGCTGGTGGCGAGCGGCGAGCAGCCGCGGCCGTCTGATGCGCTGCGCGAGGTGGTCGAGCGGTGCAGCCGGGGGCTCGAGCAAGAGGGCGGCGACCTCGAGGCGCTCGGGGCAGACCACTTCTTCAAGGTGGGGCTCCTCTAGGAACCTTCAGGGCGCCCCCCTGCGACGAACCTGACCGGCCCCTTCGGGCGAGGCTCGGGTCGAGCGGCTCGCTTGAAGTGCGCGCGTGACCGGCGCTCGGCCAGGTGACTGAGCTCGAAGCTTCGAGCGGCGCGACCGAGGCGGCAGCGCGACAGTCACGCGCGCTCCACTGTCCTCCCAGGGCAGACACCTGCCGCGGCACGCGACGACCACCCGCGGCCCTGCGAGGTGCCGCTGATTCGACGGTTCGGCTCGTTAGAGGTCGGCCCCGATTTTGCGGTCCGAGGGAACATGCCCACCGTCACGTTGAAGCGTCTCGTGCGCGAGCCGCTGCTGCACTTCGCCGTCGTGGGCGGCCTCATCTTCGCGGCACAGGGCCTGTGGCGGCGCGGCGCTCCTGTGGGTGCACCCCGGCTCGACGTCGCAGCCATCAACGCCGCCCAGGCTGAGCTCGCGCTCGAGCTGGGCCGCGCTCCGGCGCCCGAAGAGCTGCGTCTGCTGGAAGACCGTCTCGTCGACGAGCAGCTGCTCTTTCAAGAGGGGGTGGCCCTCGGCCTCGACCGGTCGGACGCCATCGTCCGCCGGCGCATCGTGCAGAAGATGGAGTTCTTCGCGGAGGATCTGCGCGCCGGCGCCGCCCCCACCCGCGCAGAGCTCGCCGCGTATCTCGCCGCGCACCAGGGCCGCTACCTGCGCCCCGAGCGCATCTGGCTGCACCAGGTGTTCTTCGCCGACCGGCGGCCCGACGCGCGCGCCGCGGCCGAGAGGGCACTCGTGAGGCTGCAGCGCGGTGAGGCGGTCGAGGCCGACCCGTTCGTGCTGGGCGCCGAGCTCAAGGGCCGCTCGCGCGACGAGCTCACCTCTCAGCTCGGGCCGGGCGTCGCCCAGGCCGCGCTCGACGCGCCGCAGGGAACCTGGGTCGGCCCGGTGCAGTCGGCGTTCGGCTACCACCTGCTCCGCGTCGATGAGCGCGCGCCCGCCCAGCAGGCCTCGCTCGACGACGTGCTGGCGACGGTGAGCGGAGACCTCACCGAAGAGCGCCGCCAGCAAGCGCGGCTCGCGCTGATCGCCGACCTGCGCAAGAAGTACCGAGTGGGCGGGCAACCGGCGGGAGCCGCGCTGCTCGCTCCGCAGCTGGCCAGCGAAGAGTCGCGCTGATGCAGCCCGCGCTCGCGCTGCTGGTGCTGGGCCACGGCCTCGACCCGTCGCTGCTCGAGCTGCGCGAGCGTGAGGGAGGCACGGTCGAGGTGCTGTGGCGCGCCGCGGCCGACACCGCCGCCGAGGTGAGCCCGCGCCTGCCTGCCCGCTGCGTGCGGCGCACCGAGGTGCTGCGCAGCTCGGACGGGCTGGGAGAGCGCCAGCACTACAGCGTCGACTGCGGCGCGGCAGGGCTGAGCGGAGAGACGGTGGCCATCGACGGCCTCGAGCACCGCGCCGGCCTCGAGGTGCTCTTGCGCCTCGAGCGGCCCGACTCGCAGAGCGTGCTGAGGGTGCTCGACGCCGCCCGGCCGGCCGTCACCGTGCCGGCCACCCGGTCGCGGGTCGCCACGCTGCGCGACTACCTGGGCCTGGGCATCACCCACATTCTGGGCGGCGCCGACCACCTGCTCTTCGTGCTGGGCATGGTGATGTTGGTGCGCGCGCGGAGAAAGCTGCTCGCCGCCATCACCGCCTTCACCGCGGCGCACAGCCTCACCCTCGCGCTGGCCTCGCTGGGGGTGGTGCACTTCCCCGCGCTCGCGGGTGAGGTGGTCATCGCGCTGAGCATCGTCTTCCTCGCCGCCGAGCTCAGCCGCCCCGACGGCGCCGAACCGACCGCCACCCAGCGCTGGCCGTGGGCGATGGCCTTCGGCTTCGGGCTGATTCACGGCATCGGCTTCGCCGGGGCCCTGGGGGAAATCGGCCTGCCCGCGGCCGATGTGCCGCTGGCGCTGCTCGGCTTCAACCTGGGCGTCGAGGTGGGCCAGGTCGGGGTGGTGCTCGCGGCGCTGGGGGTGGGTCTCGCGGTGCGGCGCGCCGCCCCCCGCCTCGCGCGCACGGCGCCCAGGCCGCTCGCCTACGTCATCGGCACCGTCGCCGAGGTGTGGTTCTTCGAACGCTGCGCAGTTCTCCTCAGCTTCAACGGAGCGTGATCGTGAAGTCTCTTCTCTGGTCTGGCGTGATGCTGTGCTTCCTCGGCTGCTCGGGTGACCCGGCGGTCACCGATGCAGGCTCGACCGGCGGAGGTCGGGCAGGCGGCTCGAGCGGTGGAGGCGGCGACGGAGGCGGAGGCGGCGGCGAGGCGGGCGGCTCGACCGCCGGAGGCACCGGTGGCTCGGGCGCCGGCACCGCGGGTGGAAGCAGCGGCGGTGGAAGCAGCGGCGGTGGAAGCAGCGGCGGTGGAAGCAGCGGCGGTGGAAGCAGCGGCGGTAGCGGCGGTAGCAGCGCGCACTGCACGCACTACGACCCGGCCACCAAGAATCTGCTGTGGGGCGACATTCACGTGCACACCGGCTTCTCGCACGACGCCTTCAACTTCGGCACACCGTCGGGGCCGGCGCAGGCGTACGCGTTCGCCAAGGGGCAGACCATCGCGCTCGCGCCCATCAACGGTCAGCCGCGCAGCGCGACCATCGCGCGCAGGCTCGACTTCGTGGCGGTGACCGACCACGCCGAGATGCTCGACCAGTCGACCCTGGGCGGAGGCAGCGCGACGAGCTCGTGGAACCGCACCCAGGCGGCGGCGGCGGCGGCGAACGACGCCACCACGGCCTGCAGCTTCAGCTCGATCGTCGGCTTCGAGTGGTCGGGCAACGTCTCGGGCAACTGGTACCACCGCAACGTGGTCTTCAAGAACGACCAGGTGCCCAACCTGCCGGTGAGCGCCGCGGTGCACACCACCCCCACCGCGCTGTGGAACACGCTCGACACCGGCTGCACCAACGCGGGCAACGGGTGCGCGGCGCTGACGATTCCGCACAACTCGAACTTCAGCCGCAACGGCATCATCTTCAACATCCCCAGCGGCATCAGCCCGGCCGACGCGCGGCAGCGCGCGCGGTACGAGAAGGTCACCGAGGTCTACCAGCACAAGGGCAACTCGGAGTGCCAGGTCGGGGTGCTCGGCGCCAGTGACCCCGAGTGCAACTACGAGCAGGAGTTCGACGTCGACTGCAACGCCACCCCCAACAATCAATACTGCACCTACGGCAGCTACGTTCGCGACGCGCTCAGGCGTGGGCTCGAGCTCGGCGCCACGGTGGGCGTGAACCCGCTGCAGCTGGGCATCATCGGCTCGACCGACACGCACAACGCCACGCCGGGCAACACCGACGAGTTTCAGTACCAGGGGCAGGCGGGCACTCGCGACGGCGATGTGCACACCCGGGTCGACGGCACGCAGAACTTCATTCGCCAGAGCGGCGGCGGCCTGGTGGCCGCCTGGGCCGACGAGAACCGGCGCGAGTCTATCTTCGAGGCGCTGCACCGCCGCGAGGTCTACGCGAGCAGCGGCCCGCGCATCGCGCTGCGGGTGTTCGGCGGGTGGGGTCTGCCCGCGAACCTGTGCGCGCAGGCCGACCTCGCCACGCGCGGGTACGCAGCGGGCGTGCCGATGGGCGCCGAACTGCGCGCCCGCCCAGCGGGTGGCGGCCCCGCCATGCTCGTCATCTCGGCGCTCAAAGACCCGGGGCCGGTCGGCCACCCCAACGTCGACCTGCAGTACGCCCAGGTGGTGAAGGTCTGGTACGACCCGGCCACCCAGAAGACGTACGAAGACGTGTTCGACGTCGCGGGAAACAAGGGCAGCGGCGCTGCCGCCGACCCCGACACCTGCGCCACCAGCGGCAGCGGGCAGACCAGCCTGTGCACGGTATGGAGCGACCCCTCGTTCAACGTGAACCAGCCGGCTGCCTACTACGTGCGCGTATTCCAGAACCCGACCTGCACCAGCCGGGGCTTCGACTGCGCGTCGCTGCCGGTGGCGCAGCGCCCGGCCGCGTGCACCGCGGCCACCACCCGCCGCACCGGCCGCGAGCGGGTGTGGAGCTCACCGGTCTGGTACACGCCCTGACCCCGACCGCGCCGCTGTTCACGCCCAAGTCACACGCCGCCGCAGTCTCGCTTGCGGTCAGCCAGGCGCGCGAGAGCGCCCTCTTCAGAACAGCCGTACCAGCACGCCCGCGCCACCGTTCAGCCAGGCGGTGCTGGCGAAGTTGGCGATGACGTCGCCCTCGCGCGAGCCGATGGGAGTGCCGGTCACCAGCGCGGCCGCTTCCGCGCGCAGGTAGACCTCGAGGCGCGCGGTGAGAGGGAAGCTGGCCACCGCGTGCACGCGCACCGCCGGGTAGAAGCCGAGCTCCCAGGCGTTGCGGTCGTGGGCGAAGGCGTCCCACGAGCCGAACGCCGACGAGGTGCCCAGACCCACGCCGGCGCCGAGGTCGAGCTCGAGGCGCCCCAGCGGCACCACCACCGCCAGCGCCGGCATCAGCCACCAGCGGTCTTGCAGGTGCGGAGAGGCGGAGATGAGCGCGTAGCCGCCGTCGAAGCCGACCGCGAAGTGCCGCGCGAGCTGAAGGCGCACCCCGAGCTGGGCGGGGCCGCCGACGCCCTGCGGGGTAGCCAGCACGCCGGTGCCGACGAAGAGGCCCAGCTCACGACGCGCCTCGTGCTCGGGCACCGCGAGCGCCGCCATGAGCAACAGCGCGGGCATCACAGCACCCCGAGCTGCACGCCGAGCGCGAGCTGCGCCCAGGTGGTGTCGTGGAGCTGCGGCTCGGGGTTGCGCCCGTCGCGCAGGCCGATGCGGTTGCCGCCCAGCAAGAGCGACCCCAGCTCGGCGCGGCCGAACACCTCGACCCTGGCGTTCAGCGGCACCGAGACGGTGAAGTGAGCGCGGGCCGCGGGCACCAGCTGAAAGGCCCAGGCGGGGTCGAACGGGGCGGCCCGAAAGCCGGCCCAGCTGCGGTAGCCCGACGCGGTGGCGAGGCCCAGGCCGGCGCCGAGCTCGAGCCGCAGCCCCTCGAGCGGCAGCACCGCCGCGACGGTGGGAACCAGCCACCACCGGTCTTGCGCCGAGGTGACGGTGTCGATGAGCCCGTAGCCGAGGTCGAAGCCGAGCGCGAGGTGACGCGCCGGAGCAAAGCGCAGGCCCGCATTCAGCGCGCCGCCGAGGCCGCCGGTGTTGGCGAGCACCCCGGTGCTCGCAAAGACGCCGAGCCGCCGGCCCTCGTCGGCATGGGCCAGCGCAGCGAGGAAGATCGAGACGAAGAGGACGAGGCGTTTGGTCTTCATGCCCTCCACATTGCCCGCGGAGGGTTCGACCCGGGCCTGCGCGCCGATGGCCGGCCGCGACGGCGCGACCTTCGGCGCGGCGGGGTGACGGGCGGTCACTCGGGGGCGACGAACGGCGGGCCGGGTTGAACCGGCGTAGAGAGGTCGGGTACCACCTCGGGTACCCCGTGCTGCTGCTCGCCCCCACCCCATCGCGCCCGGCCCGGCCGGCGGCACCGTTTCTCTCGACGCGCGCGCTGGGGGTGCTGGCGCTGGTGCCACCGGTGCTCTCGCTGCTCACCACGCCGCTCGAGAGCGCCGAGGTCTCGGCGGCGCACTCGGCGCGGTGCCTGCTGGCCACGTGGCTGACCACCCTGCTGCTGGGAGGGTCGCTGCACCTGTGGGTGCGCTTCGCGGCACCGCGGCTGCTCGCGCGCCTGCCCCGCCGCGCCGCGCTGGCGCTGGTGGTGGCGGTCGGCCAGGCGGCGGTGGTGCTGGGCCTCGCCGCGCTCGCTCCGCTGCTGGTGCGGGCCGGCCACCGCATCGACGCGCACCTCTCGCTGTTCGTCTTCTTCGGCGCGGTCGTGCTCACCGCCGCGTACCTCATCGGCGCGCGGCTCGACTCGGCGCTGGCCGAGCGCCACCAGCTGCAGGTCGACCTCACCGCGGCGAGCGAAGAGCACGCGCTGCGCAGCCGGCTCGCCGCGCTGCAGGCGCAGATGAACCCGCACTTCCTCTTCAACAGCCTCAACGTGGTGGCGGGCCTGATTCAGCCTGAGCCCAGGCTCGCCGAGGCCACCCTCGAGCGGCTGAGCGGAGTGCTGCAGTACGCCATCTCGGCGGGGAAGCGGGCGTCGGTCACCCTGGGCGAAGAGCTCGAGGCGGTGCGCGACTACCTCGACGTCGAGCAGGCCCGCTTCGGCGACCGCCTTCGCTCGCGCATCGAGGTCGACGCCGACCTCCATGCGCTGGCGATGCCTCCCCTCTTGCTGCAGCCGCTGGTCGAGAACGCGGTGCTGCACGGGCTGTCGAGCCGCGAGGCGGGCGGAGAAGTGTGCGTTCGCGCGCGCCGCGACGGCGCCACGGTGGTGCTCACCGTGGCGGACGACGGCGTGGGGCCGGGCGGCTCGAGACGTCAGGGCAACCGCGTCGGCTTGAGCAGCGTACGCGAGCGGGTGGCGCTGACCTGGGGGTCGCGCGGCGACTTCCAGGTGCGCGAGCGGCAGGGCGGCGGCTTCGAGTGCGAGCTGCGCGTGCCGGCGGGCGCGGCGTGAAGGCGCTGATCGTCGACGACGAGCCGGTGGCGCGGGCGCGGCTGAGGCGCCTGCTGGAAGAGGTGGGCGGCGTCGAGGTGGTGGGCGAGGCGGGCAGCGGCACGGCCGCGCTCGAGCTGCTGCCGGTGCTGAAGCCCGAGGTGCTGCTGCTCGACGTCGAGATGCCGGGCCTCGACGGCCTCGCGCTCGCCGAGCGCCCCGACCTGCCGCCGATCATCTTCACCACCGCGCACCCCGGCTTCGCCGCCGACGCGTTCGACGTCGACGCAGTCGACTACCTGGTGAAGCCGGTGCGGAAAGAACGGCTCGAGAAGGCGCTGGCCAAGTTCGAGCGGAGGCGCAGCGCCTCTACCGACCCGCATGCACACCGGCTCACCGTGCACTCGACGGGTGAGACGCGCTTCGTCGACGTGCGGCAGGTGACGGCGTTTCGCGCGCTCGACAAGTACACCGAGCTGCGGCTGGGCGACGAAGAGCTGCTGGTGCGCGAGAGCCTCGACACGCTGCAAGAGCGCTTCGCAGCGCTGGGGTTCGTGCGGGTGCACCGCGGCACGCTGGTGCGCAGAGATGCGGTGGTGGCGCTCGAGCGCGACGGCGAGGGCCTGCGCGTGAAGCTCACCGACGGGCGCACGTTCGAGGTCAGCCGGCGGCAGGCCGCCGAGCTCAAGCGCGAGCTGGGCTGACGGCGCCGGGCCTGCCTTCGCACGAGCAGGCCCACGGGCCCGAGGTGAAGTGAATCTTTCTCCACATCCGCGGACGGATTGGGCGGGCTCTCCGAAATAGGCAGGTCTGTGCCCTGCCGTTTCCTACCGGGAGCCCCTGATGCGAAAGACCCTCTGGCTGACCGTCGTGGCGCTGGCCGCCTGCAGCGGCGTGACGACGCCGTGCAGCTCCGAGACCTGCGGCGGCTGCTGCCGCGGAGACGTCTGCTACCCGGGCAACGAGGCGAGCGGGTGCGGTGCCGCCGCCAGCGCATGCAGCGATTGCCAGCAGTCGGGTCAGCGCTGTGGCCCCCAGGGCACCTGCATCGGCGGCAGCGCGACCGATGACGGGGGCAGCACCTGCGCAGCTCCTCTCGTGGAGTGCGCCGGCGCCTGCGTCGACGTGCAGACCAACGCGGCCCACTGCGGTGGGTGTGGAGACAGCTGCGGCGCCGGGGCCGTGTGCAGCGCGGGCCACTGCAGTGCGCTGCCTGCCGACTGCACCGTCACCCCGTGCCCTGCGCAGGGGTACTACTGCGATCTGGCGAGCAAGCAGTGCAAGTCAGGCTGCGTGCTCGACGCCCAGTGCGCCGGCCAGCAAGACCACTGCGATACCGGAACACGCACCTGCGTCTGCCAGCCGGGCAGCTGCGGAGCGGGGAGCTACTGCGCCGCCGGCGGCACCTGCGCGACCGGCTGCAGCAGCGGAGTCGAAGCCCGATGCTCGGGAGGAATGTCGTGCGACCTCTCGGCGCACCAGTGCAGCTGCCCCGCCGGGCAGCACGCGTGCAACGGCCAGTGCACCGAGAACACGAGGGTGAGCTCCTGTGGCGCGGCGTGCACACCGTGCCCCGCGGCACCGGCGAACGGAGTGGCGACCTGCGACGGCGCGAGCTGCGGTTTCGCGTGCAACTCGGGCTACCACCGGTGCGGCGACCAGTGCCTGGCGAACAACAGCGTCGCTTCGTGCGGCAGTGCGTGCACTGCGTGCCCCGCAACCACCAACGGGTCAGCGACCTGCGACGGCACCAGCTGCGGGCTCGCCTGCAGCCCCGGGTACCTGGCCTGCCAGGGCACGTGTGCGCTCTGCCCCACGGGGGCGGCCATCACGGCCTGCTCGGGGGCAAGCTGTGTCGCGACCACCTGCACGAACGGGCTGCTCAAGTGCGGCTCGGGGTGCTGCAGCGCGCGCCTGGTTTCGGCGGGCAGGGTCTACGGCTGTGCCCTCACCACCACCGGCGCGGTGAAGTGCTGGGGCAACAACAACGAGGGTCAGCTCGGCGATGGCACGCTCACCCGACGGCTCACACCGGTCGACGCCGCGTCTGGCCTGGCCTCGACCGGCCGGCGGGTCTGCGCCGGAAGCAATCACACGTGCGCGCTGACCACAGCCAACACCCTCAAGTGTTGGGGCTGGAACTCCTCCGGTCAGCTCGGCGACGGCACCACGGTGAACCGCGCACTGCCGGTCGATGTGCTCGGCCTGGGAAGCGGCGCCAGCGCGGTGGCAATCGGCGAGTACCACTCGTGTGCCGTCACTGGTGCCGGCGGCCTCAAGTGCTGGGGAAGCAACTTCAGCGGAACGCTGGGCGACGGCACCACGGTCGCTTCCAGCACGCCGGTCGACGTCGCTGGCCTCACCGCTGGCGTCGCGGGGGTGGCCGTCGGTCGTGACTTCAGCTGCGCGCTCACCACCGCCGGAGCGGTGCAATGTTGGGGCGGGAATCACAGCGGTCAGCTCGGTGACGGCACGACCATCGATCGGCTCACTCCAGTACCGGTGGTCGGCCTGACCGGCGGCGTCACGGCAATCACGGCTGGCGACGCACACGTCTGTGCGCTCACCACTGCGGGAGGCCTCAAGTGCTGGGGCAGCCTCTCCGAGGGCCAGCTCGGCGACGGCACCGTGCCGGGGCTCACCTTTCACCGCGCTACGCCCGGCGACGTCACCGGCCTCACTTCGGGCGTGGCATCGGTCAGCGCGGGTGGGAGCCACAGCTGCGCCGTGACCACCACCGGGGCCCTGAGGTGCTGGGGCAGCAATCGGAACGGAGAGATCGGCGACGGAACCATGGCCCGACGCCTCACCCCGGTGACCGTCACCGGCCTCGGCTCGGGTGTCGCGACGGTCAGCGCAGGAGCGGACCACACCTGCGCGCTCACCGCCGCGGGCCTGCTCAAGTGCTGGGGCGGCAACGCCTTCGGGCAGCTGGGAGACGGCACCATGACCAACCGGTACACCCCCATCGACGTCTCGGGAAACTGAGCCGTGCTCGGTGGCCCCAGCGCGCGAAGCAGTTTCACGACGTGGGTGGCTTCGACTGGCAGAGCGCCGACGCCGCGCTGACCACCCGTCGCGCAGCGCTCGACGCACGCTCGAGCTCGACCGGCCGCGACCGGGCGCGCACCGCCGCTCAGGCGAAGATGAGGCTCAAGCTCTCGGGCAGCTCGAGCGGCGTCGAGGCCACCAGCGCGTCGAGGCTCTGCGGTGACACCTCGAGCGTGTGCAACAGCAGCGCCCGGGTACGTGCGCCGAGCGCCTCGCGAGCGGTCAGCAGGCGGTGGCCGGCGGTCGACCTCGGCACGCCCAGCGCCACCGCCAGGTGGGTGACCGACAGCCCCCGCGCGTAGTGCAGCTTGAGCACCTCGCGCTGCTCGGGGGTGAGCTCGGCGGCCGCGCGCCGCATCTCCCGGTGCACCACCTCGAGCACCTCGCGCGTGCTCACCGTGCCCGCCGGCGCCGACAGCCCCGCCACCGCGAGCAGCGCGTCGAGCGGCTCGTCGGGGCGGGCGCGCTGCTTCACCCGGGCCAAGCGCCGGGCGAGCACCAGCCGCACCCAGCTGCGCAGCGGGCCCCGGCCGGCGAAGGTGCGAATCGCCCGCTCGCCCAGCAAGAGGTGCTGGCGAACCCACTGCAGCACGTCTTCGCCGCTGCCGGGCTGGCGCCGCGCGAGGCCGCGCGCCAGGGGCGACATCACCCGCCGCTCGAAGACCGCCAGGGCCGCCGGCACCCCGCGCGCGCAGGCGGCGGCGAGCTTCAGGTCTGCCGCGTGCACCGCGGCCAGCGCCTCGGGCACGTCGTCGCACCCGGCCAGCCCACGCGCGAGCTGCTCGATGAAGGCCTCGCGCTCGAGCTCGACCTCGGGCCACTTCGCCGCGGCCTCGCTCAGCTTCGCGGCGAGCAGCGGCTCGAGCTGCTTCTCGAGCGCCGGCGCGAGCGGCCGGCCGAGCTGCGCGAAGAGCTGGGCGCTCAGGCCGCCGCGGCTCATCGGCGCGCTCCGGTCAGCCGCGCCAGCGCGGCGAGCTCGGGCGCTGGGGCGAGGTGGGCGTCGGCGAGCGCCTGGGCGCGGGCGACCTCGTGGGCCACCCCGGCGGTCTGGCCCAGCGCCTCGAGAGCGCGCGCCCGGGTCAGCACCGCCCTGAACTGCACCTGGCCCGGCACCGCGTCCTTCGCGGCGTCGAGCTTCACCTGCGCCAGCCCCAGCTGCTCGAGCGCGCCCTGGGGGCGCTTGCTGGCCAGCTCGAGCGCGGCGAGGTCGACGTGCACCGACGCGAAGTCGGCGTCGACGCCGCTGTGGTCGCGCTGGTACCCCTCGAGCGCCTCGGCGAGCAGGGCCCCGGCCCGATCGAGGTGACCGCGCAACAGCTCGACCCGGCCCAGGCCGTGCCGGGCCAGGGCCGCCGACGGGTGCGGTGGCGTGGGCGACGACCAGATGGCGAGGGCCCGGGAGTAGGCCTCGGCCGCCTCGTCGAGCCGGCCGAGGTCCTCCAGACAGGTGGCCCGGGCGTTCCAGACCAGCGCGACGTCGGGGTTCTTCTCTCCGCGCCGGGCGACCATGGTGGCGAGCGCGGGCTCGAGCTCGGTGAGCGCGTCGGCGGGCCGGCCCAGCTGCTCGAGCAAGATGGCCCGGTTCAGGTGCGCCAGCGCGGTGAGCACGTGGTCGGGCCCGATGGTCACCTGGTACACCTCGAGGGCGGCGTCGAGGTGCTGCCGCGCGGCCTCGCGCTGGCCGGCCCCGAGCAGCGCCGCGGCCAGGTTCGCCTCGAGGCGGGCCACCGAGAAGTGCTTGGGCCCCAGGGTCTCGCGGCGCAGCGCGATGACCTGCTCGAAGACCGCCACCCCCTCTCGATAGCGGCCGCGCTGGCTCAAGACCGAGCCCAGGTTGTTGAGGCTGCGGTCGAGCGCGCGGGCGCGGCGCTCGCCCAGGCCGTCGATCAGCGGCAGCGAGCGCTGAAACGTCGCGATGGCGTCGTCGAGGTGACCGGCGCCCCACTCGGCCAGGCCGCGCGACTGCAGCAGCCGCACCTGCTCGACCCGGGTGTCGGCGCCCGGGCCGAGGCGGCGCAGCACCGCCTCGGCGGCGTCGACCAGCGCAGGCACCTCGGGGTACCGCGAGAGCTCGTAACCCAGCAGCCACACCAGGTCGGCGAGCACGCGCACCCGCAGGCGATCGTCGCGGCCCGCGTCGGCGGCGGCGAGCGCCTCGCGCAGCATCGGCTCGGCCTTCGCCGAAGAGCCGAGCTCCGACTCGAGCAGGCCCGAGCGGTGCCGCTCTTCGGCGATCAGCGGCCAGTAGCCGGTGGGGGCGAGCCGCGCCGAGAGCGGCGCGAGCACCTCGTGCGCCTGCTGGTAGCGCCCCGCGGCGGCCAGCGCGACCACCTGGTCGAGGGTCGCGGTGGCGGCGTCGAGCGTCGCGCGTGTGGCCGGGTCGTCGCTCATGCGCGCGCGGCCATCGAGCTCCGAGAGGTCGGCGCAGGCCGTCAGGGGCTCGAGCGCGTCACCCAGCGCGCCGGCGCGCTGAATCAGCTTCGCGTCGGCGCTCGAGAGCACCTCGACCAGCGCGCCGAGCTGGCGCAGCCGGCGATCGAGGCACGCGTTGCGCAGCGACAGCTGCCCGTCGGACTCGAGGCCCTTCACCCGGGCCGCCTCACACGCGGCCGTGCGCATCGCCACCCACTGCTCGAGCCACGCGTCGATGGTCTGGGCCACCGCGGTGTACGCGGTGGGTGCCGAGGGCTCTTTCGTCGCGAGAAACGCCTGGCGCACCTGCTCGGCGCGCGAAGCGCTCCAGGTGCCGGCAGCGAGCTCGCCCGCGCCGCGGCACCGCAGCACGGTGCGGGTGCCGAGCCAGGCCAGCGCCGCGGCGAGGCAGAGGCTGGCCGCCGCCGAGGCCAGCAGCGCGCGCCGGCGCCGGGGGGCCTGGCGCACGCGCTCGAGGCGCTCGAGCAGCGCGCCCATCGAGGCGAAGCGCAGCGCGGGGTCGGCCTGAAGCGCCCGCTCGAGCAGCCGGCGCAGCGCGCGCGGCGTGCGAGCAGGCAGCGCCGAGAGCGGCGGGTCGCCGCGGCGGCCGCTCAGCGCTTCGGCCAGGGTGACCGCGAAGGCGTACTGGTCGCTGCGCGCGTCACTCACGCCGGTCAGCCGCACCTCGGGCGCCATGTACCCGGGCGTACCGGCGGCGAGGGCCGGCCCGCTCGGCGCAGGTGCTGCGCTCGATACCGCCAGCCCGAAGTCGGTGACCTTCACCTCGCCGCGCGCCCCGACCAGCACGTTGTCGGGCTTGAAGTCGCGGTGCACCAGGCCGGCCCGGTGCGCGGCCTCGAGGGCGCTGCCGGCGGCGAGCATCACCTCGAGCACCCGGTCGCGCGGGTGCTCGGCGGCCTTGAGCCACTGGCGCAGCGTGGCGCCCTCGACCAGGTCCATCACCATGAAGAGCTCGTCGCCGACCTCTTCGATCTCGTGCACCGGCACCACGTGCGGGTGCTCGAGCTGCGCCAGGGCGCGCGCCTCGCGCAGCAGCTCTTCGCGCACCTTTGCCGAGGCCGCGGGGCGCAGCTGCTTGAGCGCGACCTGCCGCTCGAGCAGGGGGTCGTGGGCCGCGTAGACGATGCCCATGCCGCCGCGCCCCACCACGCGCACCACCTGGTGACGGCCCAGCCGCGCTCCGGGCGGCAGCTCACGCCGCGCCGGCGGCGGGGTGGCGCCCGAGCCGAGCGAGACCGTCGCGAAGACCTCGGCGCACATCTCACACGCGCGCAGGTGCGAGCGCACCTCGGCCGCCTGCGAAGCGCCCAGGCGCTCGGCAGCGAGGTCCAACAGCGTGTTTTCGTCGAAGCACATCGGGGGCGGGGCCAAAACCGAGGCTAGCGGGGGTGTGCCCGGCTTTGCGAGCGGGTACCCGCCTCGGTATGCGCTTCGGGCGTCGGCCGCGCCCGACGCGCCTCAGCGGCAGGCGTCGGCGATGCCCGAGGGGTTGATGTCGCAGCCCCGGCGGCAGCTCCTCACCGCCGAGGCGGTGTGGTTCGAGTTGCAGCGGTAGAGCGTGTTGCGGTAGCCCCACACCACGTCGGTGCCGCAGTAGAGGCCGCCCGGCGAGCACGGGTACCGGTGCTCTCGCGCGGCGATCACCGCGGCCTTCTCGGCGGCGGTGATGGGGCAGATGGAGTCGACCCCGTTGCTCGCCAGGCCGTTGCGCCCCTGCAGAAACGAGGCGACCTGGTTCTTGAGCGACTGCTTCATCTCGGGCGCGCCGGCGTACACCGCGTGAATGTGCCGCGAGAACGAGGGCGGCACCCGGTACCAGGCGGCGAAGCCCTGGCGGCGCAGCGCGCGGGTTCGGGCGCACGGAGAGCTGCCGCTGGCGATGTCGGTAGCGGCGGACCAGGTGGTGCCCGACTCGGGGCAGTGGGTGCCGACCGACGCCCGAACATCACCGTAGGTCTGAATCAGGCTCGAGTCCGACACGCCCGCCTTGCGCATCGCCCAGTGCGCCCCCGAGTACATGTGCGAGGGCGACGACGAGTGCACGCAAGCGTACGGCGCCCGGCAGTAGCAGTGTCGCAGCGCGCTCTCTTCGCTGCTCACCAGGTCTTCGGCGTCGGCGAGCTCGACGTCATCGGCGGGCCCCTCCAGGCTCGGGTCGAGGTCTCCGGGGTCACCCAGCTCGTCCTCGACAGGGTCGCAGCCGGCGAGCACGGCGAAAAAAGCGACGGTGGTCAGGGCAGATTTCATCTTTTTTTTCTCCAGCGGTGAAGAGTGCGAGGCACCCTTCAGCAAGCGCGGGGCCGCGAGCGCCGAGCGCGGTTGTGATGCACGCGCGCGACAGGTTCGGGCCGCCGAGGGGCGCAAGCCGTTGAGGCGAGACGCGCGCGTTTCAGCCCGGGTGAGGCAGCGGCGGGCGCGCTGTAGCGACAGCACTGCACCACTGTCGTCGTTCGATTGACCTCGAGCGTAAAGCGTTTTCCTGAGGGCACGCGGGTTTGCATTTTCGGGGTTGGACGATCGTCGCCGGGAGGGACTCACCGGAGAGTGGGTTAGATTCGCCCGCCATGGTGGAGATCGCGCTGGTGAGCCTGTTGGTGGCGGCCGAGCCCGAGTGGGAGACCGTCGCGACCGGGGCCATCAACGTGAAGGCGCGGCCGCGCGGTGAGAGCGGGGTGTTCGAGATCTGGGCCGAGGCCGACCTCGCCGCGCCGGTGCGCGACATTCAAGACACCCTCACCCTCATGAACCGCTTCCCCAAGTTCATGCCGTACGTGGCCGAGGCGAAAGAGGTGGCCCGAGACGACGACGGCAGCGTGTACAACTACACGCACCTGGGGCTGCCCATCATCTCCGACCGTGACTACGTGGTGCGCACCTGGGTCGACGAGGGCGTGAAGCCCGACGGCACCGGCGCCTTCCGCTGCCACTGGACCTCGGCGCACGACAAGCTGCCGGTGAACGGCTCGCGGGTGCGCGTCACCGTGAACGAAGGCAGCTGGGACGTGACGCCGAAAGAAGACGGCAAGAGCCACGTGGTCTACCGCTTCGCCGCCGACCCGGGCGGCATGCTGCCGACCTGGGCCAAGAACATCGGCAACCGCCGCGGCATCAGCGGCACGCTCGAGGCGATCGAGAAAGAAGCGCAGCGCCGGCAGAAAGAGCGCGCCGCACCGGCGCCCTGAGTGAAGGTCGACCGCCTCGAGCCGCGGTCGACTCGGGCTTCGCGCTCGCCCAGCTGCCTGAGCCGGCCACCCCCTGCCCGAACGGTCAGCTCACGCCGCGCCGCGCACGCCGCGTGAATGCGTTATCTATGCGCTCGGTGTTGCGCGTTCAGGTGCTCAAGTCGGTGAGCGAAGTTCCCCCCGAGGTGTGGAACGCGCTCGTGCCCAGGGGTACCGCCCCGGTGATGAAGCACGCCTGGCTGCACGCGATGGAGTCTTCGGGCAGCGCCACCGCCAAGACCGGCTGGGAGCCGCACCACTTCGCCGCGTACGACGGCTCGAACCTGGTCGGCCTCGCGCCCGCCTGGCGCAAGAGCCACAGCATGGGCGAGTACATCTACGACTGGGGCTGGGCCAACGCGGCGAGCCAGTTCGGGGTGCGCTACCACCCCAAGCTGCTCATCGGCGCCCCGCTCTCTCCCATCACCGCGCCCAAGTTCTTGGGCTCTCCCGCCGCGCGCGCCGAGCTGGTGAAGGCCGCCATCGCCAGCGCGAAGAAGCAGGGCCTCTCGACCGTACACATTCTCTTCCCGCCCGAAGACGAGGCGCTCGAGCTCGAGCAGCTCGACCTGGGCCTCTTTCGCCGCAAGAGCATGCAGTACCACTGGCGCAACGCCGGCTACCGCACCTACGACGACTACCTGGCGCGCTTCGACAGCAAGCGCCGCAATCAGCTCAAGCGCGAGCGCGGCGCCGCGGCCACCCAGGGCATCACCATTCGCACCGTGCGCGGCAAAGAGCTGGGCGTCGAGCACGCCCGGCTGGCCTTCAAGTTCTACGAGAGCACCTGCGAGAAGAACGGGTGGGGCACGGTGCAGCTCAATCAGAAGTTCTTCGAGCGCGCGTTCGCCGCGATGCCCGACGAGGTCGAGCTGGTGGTGGCCGAGCGGGCGGGCAAGCCGGTCGCCGGCGCCTTCAACCTGGTGGGTGAGAAGCGGCTCTACGGCCGCTACTGGGGCTGCTTCGAAGACCACCCGTTTCTGCACTTCAACGTGTGCCTCTACCACTCGGTCGACGAGTGCATTCGCGCGGGGCGCGAGGCGTTCGAGCCCGGCGCCGGCGGTGAGCACAAGATTCCCCGCGGCTTCGAGCCCACCCAGATCAACTCACTGCACCTGGCCTTCGAGCCGGCCTTCGACCGCGCGCTGCGCGACGCCTGCCGCCGCGAGGCCCAGCACGTCGACCAGGTGGTCGCCCAGTCGCGTGAGCTGGCGGGCATGAAGCCGGTGTAGATTCTCGAGCGCATGCTCCGCCCTGCCCTGCTGGTGACTGCCGCGCTGTCGCTCGCCGCGTGCGGCGGCGACACCCTCGCCTCAGACGACTTCTCGTACAGCGACGAAGAGTGGTCGCTCGAGTCCATCTCCACCGAGCCGGCGATGCGCCTGGCCGAAGACGCCACCTACGACGGGCCGGCGCTGTGCGGCTCTGACCACGGCTTCTCGGGCTCCGCCGAGCTCTGGAAGTTCAACGCGCCCAACAAGTACCTCGGCAACGTCAGTCGCATCTTCGGCCGCCGCCTCACCTGGGACTCTCAGACCAGCGGCGGCCGCCAGTTCCAGGCCAACGACCTGTACCTCAACGGCCGTGGCATCTCGCTCGTCACCCGGGTCGCCAACACCCCCAGCCGCGCCGCCGCCTGGCAGAGCTTCTCGGTGTGGCTCGACACCAGCAAGACCGAGTGGACTCTTCTCTCGGGCGAGAAGGCCACCGACGACGACTTGAAGGCGGCGCTCGCCTACGTCACCTCGCTGCGGCTGCCCGGAGAGTGGCGCAACGGCGAAGAGACCACCTGCATCGACAACGTGTACTTCGGCACGCCTTAGAACTGCAGCGCCGAGATGTTCAGGTCGCCGCAGTCGGCCAGCCTGAGCCGCCGGCCGGGCTGAAGGCCGTCTTCCACCAGCCAGCCCTGCGGCCCCAGCACCAGCGCCACCGGGTGAATGGTCTGCGGCGCCACGCTGCGCGCCCGAATGCGCACCTTGCGCCGCTCGCGCACGGCCTTCGCCAGCGGCGCGACGCGGGGGTCTTCACGGGGCGCCTGCCGCCCCACCGCGCGAAAGCGCCGCTGCGCGGTGAGCGCGGTCTCACGCACCCCGTCGGGCAGCGACTCGAGCAGCTTGGTGCGCGCCGCCTTGCCCGCCGCCTCGAGGCCCAGCGCCTCGAGCATCGGCACCTCGGTGCCCAAGAGCACTCCCAGCGCCTCGGCCTCGGCCGCGCTCAGCCCGGTCAGCCGCGTGCGGTAGTTGAACCCCAGCTCGATGCCCCCGCGCGCGCCGCGGTGCACCACCAGCGGCAGGCCGGCCTCGGTCAGCGCCTCGACGTCGCGCAGCACGGTGCGCCGCGCCACCTCGAGCTCGGTCGAGAGCTGGGCGCAGGTCTGCCGCCCGCGGTTCTGGAGCAGCAGCAGCACCCGCAAGAGCCGCGACGCACGCATCGAAAGAGCGCTCGTTTCATATATGACAATAGATGTCACCTTTAGGCGCTCATCTTCGGGGCATGCCCAGACCGACCCCGGCAACCAAGAAGGCCCCCGCACCCAAGAAGAAGAGCCCCAGCGTCACGTACGGAGGCGGCACCCCCGATGACCCCTGGGTGCTCAAGACTCCGTCGCTGTCGTCCGAGTACCAGGCGTATCGCGACGAGGCCGCCGACCCGCCCGCGCTGGTGGTGCAGGTGGGCAGCACCCGGCTCTCGTACCGGCTGCGCGCCATCGAAGACCTCACCGCCATGCTGAAGAAGGCCGGCGACTGGGTGCCGCTGGGCAACGCCGACGAGGGCAAGCCCACGCCCGAGGGCAGCGTCGAGGCCTGGGCGCGCTCGCCCAAGAACCCGGTCGGCGGCTACTACGGCCTGCGCAAGGGCTACCGCGGCCGCTTCGCCAACTACGTCACCCCGGTGCTCGAGCTGCTCGGCCTCATCGAGCTCGAGCACGGCCCCAAGAACAACCGCGCCCGGAGCGCTCGATGAAGCGCTTCACCCTGCTCGCCGCCGCGCTCGCCCTGCTGGGCGGCTGCTCGACCGTGCGCCAGGTCAAAGACCCCGCCAGCCTCACCGCCGACGGCAAGGCGGTGCGCACCCGCACCGACTCGGCGCTCGACTACAGCGTGGCCACCTTCATCGAGGCCGAGCCGAAGGTGGTGTGGGCGGTGCTGACCGACGGCCCCTCGTTCACGAAGTGGAACTCGACCGTCACCCGGCTCGACGGGCAGATCGCCCAGGGCCAGAAGATCGAGCTGGTCTCGAAGGTCGCGCCCGACCGCACCTTCACCTTGAAGGTGAGCGAGGCCGAGGCCCCCAGGCAGATGGTGTGGGAAGACGGCAACGGCATGTTCCTCGGCGTGCGCCACTTCACCCTGACCGAGCGAGAAGGCGGCACGGTGCTGGCGATGTCCGAGACCTACTCGGGCCTGTTCCTCGGCTCGGCCGAGAAGAAGATGCCCGACTTCACCGAGAACTTCGAGACCTTCGCCGCCGACGTGAAGCGCGAGGCCGAGGCGCGCAAGGCGCGCTGAAGGCGCGCGCCTCGACGCGCGGCGCAAGGCGCCGGCTCGGCTGGCCCTCGTGCGCGACCCGGCGTAGATGCCCCGCGCATGGAAGTCTCGTTCGAGCTCACCGAGGCCGACCTGCACGAGGCGCAGCGTCAGCGGGCCGCGCGCCTGCGGAAGCTGCTGCGCACGCGCCCAGCGGTGGCGTTGATCACCCTGCTCGTCGCCCCGCTGCTGTGGCCCCTCGCCCGCGCGTGGGGGCTGCACTTCTACGCGTACCTCGCCGCGGTGGTCATCGCCGGCGGGGTGGTGCTGATCTGGGGCCCGAAGCTGCCGAAGCCCAGGCTGCGCGGGCTCGAGCACTGGGCCGCGCGCCGCGCCACGGCCCGCGCGGTCGCGGGCTCGGTGCTGGGGCGCGTCACCCTCGTCGTCACCGACCACGGCGTGAAGCGCTTGCGCGAGGGCGCGCCCGCGCTCGAGGTGACCGCGAGAGACGTCGCCTTCATCACCGCCTCACCGAGCGCGCTGGTGCTGCACCTCGCGTCGCGTCGGGTGCTGGTGATACCCCGCCGCGCTCTCGAGTCCGAGGCGCAGGCGGCCGAGCTCGAGCAGCGCGTCGAGCGCGTCTTCGGCCGGCAGGCGCAGCGGCTCACCCCCGACGACTGAAGCGGCTCACGCCTTGATCTTCTTGTTCTCGGGGTCGTACAGCGGCTTGAGCGAGGCCTTGGCGGGGTAGCGCGCGCCGGCGATCTCGAGCTCCCACTTGCCCGAGTCGACGAACGCGGCATCGACCACCGCGTCGCCGCCTTCGATCATCGCCAGCCCCACCGCGCCGCCCAGGGTGTGGCCGTACGAGGCGGCGCGCACGTAGCCCACCGGCTGGCCGTCTCTCCACACCGGCTCGGCGTGGAACAGCAGCGGCTTCGGGTCGAGCACCTGCACCTGCAGCAGGCGCCGCTTCAGCGGCCCTTCGGCCTTCTTGCGCAGCACCGCGTCTCTGCCGATGAAGCCGCCCGGCTTCTTCAGGTCGACCGCGAAGCCCAGGCCCGCCTCGAGCACCGAGTCGGTGTTGTCGATGTCGTGCCCGTAGTCGCGGTAGCCCTTCTCGATGCGGCACGAGGCCAGCGTCTTGAGGCCCGCATGTCGCAGCCCCAGCGGCTCGCCCGCCTCGAGCAGCAGGCGGTACACGTGCACCGCCTGCTCGGTGGGCACGTAGAGCTCGTAGCCCAGCTCGCCGAGGTAGGTGATGCGCACGCACAGCACGCGCGCGAAGCCCAGGTCGATCTCCCTGGCGCACCGGAAGGGGAAGGCCTCGTTCGAGAGGTCGGCGTCGGTCACCGCCTGCATCAGCGCTCTCGAGCGCGGGCCCTGCACGTTGAGCTGCGCCCAGGCGCCGGTCACGTCGGCGCAGAAGCCGTGGCCCTCGTCGAGCGCGCGCTCGAGCCGTGCGTGCACGTGCCGGCGCGCGGTGTCGCTCGCTACCACCCAGTACTCGCGCTCACCCAGCTTGGTGACGGTGAGGTCGGCCTCGAGCGTGCCGCCCGCGTTCAGCCACTGGGTGTAGGTGATGCGGTTCGGCTCGCCATCGACGTCGTTCGCCGACAGCCGGTTCAAGATGCGGCCGGCGTCGCGACCCTCGACCTGAACTTCGACATGAACGACATGTCCATCACGATGACGCCCTCGCGCGCGGCGCGGTGCTCGGCCTCCCAGTGGGGCCACCAGGCGGGGCGGCCGAACGACAGCGGGCCCGCCTCGGCCACCCGGCCTGCGCCCGCGTACCAGTCGGGGGTCTCCCAGCCGCTGACGTCGCGAAAGAACGCGCCCTGCTTTTCGAGCTCGCCGTAGAGCGGTGAGCGCCGCGCGTCGCGCGCCGTCTTCATCGGCTTGAACGGGTAGTGGCACGCGTAGACCATGCCCAGCGACTCGACGGTGCGGGTGCGCCGGTAGGCCGCGGTGGCCTGGTACGGCTCGAGCCGGTCGATGTGCATGCCGGTCACGTCGACGTCGGGGTGACCGTCGACCACCCACTGCGCGACCGCGCGCCCCAGCCCGCCGCCGGTGAGAATGCCGATGCTGTTGAGGCCGGCGGCGACGAAGTAGTTCTTCACCTCGGGCGACTCACCCACGATGGGCCTCAGGTCGGGGGTGAAGCTCTCGGGGCCGCAGAACAGCTTCTTCAAGCCCGCTTCCTTCACCTCGGGTACGCGCGAGAGCGCCTTCTCGAGGTACGGCGTCATGCGCTCCCAGTCGGGGGGAATCTCGCCGAACGAAAAGTCGTGCGGCGCGCCTTCTATCTTCCACGGCGCGCACACCGGCTCGAACAGGCCCACCATCATTCCCCCGCCCTCTTCGCGGTAGTAGCCGTGACAGCCGGGGTCTTCGAGCACCGGCCAGCTGCGGTCGATGGCCGAGAGCTTATCGGTGATGAGGTAGTAGTGCTCGGCCGCCTGCAGCGGCACGCTGATGCCGTTCTTCGCGGCGAGCTGCCGCGCCCACATGCCGGCGCAGTTCACCACGTACTCGCAGGCGATGATGCCCTGCGCGGTGCGCACCCCGGTCACCCGGCCGTTCTCGACCACCACGTCTTCGACCGCCACGCCTTCGATGAGGGTGGCCCCCTTGAGCTTCGCCCCCTTCGCCAGCGCCATGGTGACGTCGACCGGGTCGGCGCGGCCGTCGCCCTTCACGTAGAAGCCCGCCAGCACGTCGTCGACGCGCGCGAGCGGGAAGAGCTCTTTGACCTGCGAGGGGCTGATCTCGTGCACGTCGACGCCGCAGCGCCGGTTGAACGCCGAGATGCGGCGGTACTCTTCGAGGCGATCGGCGTCTGACGCGACCTCGATGAAGCCGACCGGGCGAAAGCCGGTCGCCTGGCCGGTCTCGGCCTCGAGCCGCGCGTAGAGGTCGCGGGTGTACTTGCGCAGCTCGGTCGAGGTCTCGCTGGTCGAGCCGAACGTCACCATCAGGCCGGCGGCGTGCCAGGTGGTGCCCGAGGTCAGCCGGTCGCGCTCGAGCAGCACGGTGTCGCGCCAGCCGAGCTGCGCGAGGTGGTAGGCGACCGAGCAGCCGATGACGCCGCCGCCGATGACGACGGCGCGGGCCTGGGTGGGAAGGTGAGCGCTCATTGAAGGCCGCCCGCCTTAGCACCACCCCCCACGCCTACGCGACGGGCGGGCCTTCGAGAGCTTGAGCAGCGGGCGCCGGGCGCGCCAGGGACTTGGGGGGGTGGTCTGGCGCGGCCCCGGTTCGCCCGTGCTCGATGAAATGGAGGAGTGAGTCGAACGCGCTCAGGGCATGTGAGCGCGCGAAGAAGGCGAGCGCGCCGTGCTCGAGGCAGCGCTTCTGCTGTTCGGTGTCGCCGCCGATCACCACCACCGAGAGCCCCTGGGTGCGCGGGTCTCTCTTCAGCGCGACCAGCAGGTCTTCGCGGTGGGCGTCGAGCAGCAACAGGTCGGGCCGGGCCCGAACCGCGGTGGCGATAAAATCGCCACTCATGCACAGCCAGCCCAGCAGCCTCACCCGGTCGGTCAGCGCGGCCGAGAGTGCGTGGTCATCGAGGCACAGGAGTACGGTGGGAACCATCGTCTGGCATCGCTAGAGCAACTGCCTTGCCGGCCCGTAAGCGCTCGAAACCGGCCGAAAAGGCGAATTTCGACCCGGGTGTCACTTCTTCCCATCGGGTCAGCTTTAGCCCGGGGGGCCCCTCACCGCCCGAGCAGGCCGCCCACCGCCGAGACGGCGGCGCCGGCGTCGAGGAACATCAGCGCCAGCCCGAAGCGACCCGGCTCGGTCACCACGTGCACCACCCGGCACTCGAAGGCCAGCTGGCGCCCCGCGAACTGCGCGTCGAGCTCGACGGTGACGATGGAGTTCACCGGGTGCTCGCGCTCGCTCCACACGAACGCTCCGCCGCGGCGCAGCTCACGCTCATAGGCGTCGGCCAGGGCCTCGGGGGTCGGGTAGCTGAGCACCAGCCGCTTGGGGTCGCGCAGGTGCGGCACCATCTCGGCCATCAGCTCGGCGCCGGTGAGAAAGCGCAGCCCGAAGCCGCCCTTCATCACGCTGCGCAGCTCGGGGGCCACCAGCGTCATGCGGGCCACCATGCCCTCGAAGTAGAGCTGACGGTCGTTGTCGAGGCTCACCTCGACGTGCAGCCGGGTGCCCAGCTTCGGCACCGGGCTGGTGACCACGAACATGCCCGTCGCCGACACGTCGGAAGTGAAGCCGCTGTGCTGCAGCGTTCTCTCGCCGTAGCGAACCCGAAAGCGGCGCGCGTAGCGGCGGTGACGGCGCTTCTCCATGCGTCAGCTCACCTGCTCGGCTGGCCATGAGCACCCACCACCGCTCGCGACGAAGAGATGGGCCACGTGGGGCTCAGCCTTTGTTCAGGGGGCCTCTGCCGCCAGCTTCTGCATCGCCTCACTGATGTCGCCCAGCTGCGGCACGCTGGCCATCTCGAGCGCGTCGGCGAGGCCGATGCCGGGCACGAACTTGCCGGCCAGCAGGCGGGGCGGAGCCATCAGCTCGTAGAACAGCTCGTCGACGGTGCGGCGCACCAGGTGCTCTCCGAAGTTGGTCACCTCGGTGTCTTCGTTCACGTAGAGCACGCGGCCGGTCTTCTTCACCGACTCCTTGATGCACTCCCAGTCGTAGGGCCACAGCGAGCGCAGGTCGATGACCTCGGCGTCCAAGCCCGTCGTCTCGGCCGCCTTCACGCACAGCGGCAGCGTGCGGCCGTACGAGACCACGGTGAGCTGGCCGCCGGGCCGCGCGATGCGGGCCTTGCCGATCGGCACCGCGTAGGCGGTGAGGTCGGGCCACTGCGCCCTCCACTTGCTGCGGTCTCCGAGCGGCGCGTCGATCATCTTCGACAGCTGCTTGTCGTCGCCCGGCTCTCCGGGAATCGGGGCCTCGCCCTTGATGCGCAACAGCGCCTTGGGCTTCAGGTACATCACCGGGTTCTTCTCGCGGCAGGCGCTGATCATCAGCCCGTACGCGTCGAGCGGGTTCGACGGCATCACGATCTTCCACCCGGGTATGTGGGTGGCCGTCGCGTCGAACGAGTGCGAGTGGTAGAGGCTGCCGCGAATGCCGCTGCCCACCGGCGTCATCACCACCATCGGCAGGTTCCACTGCCCGATGCTGGCCCAGCAGGTGTTGCCGGCGAGCTTGAGCAGGTCGATGGTGTTGTAGATGTAGTCGCAGAACTGAATCTCGGCGACCGGCCGCGCGCCGCCCATCGCGAGCCCCATCGCCATGCCGATGATGCCGCGCTCGTCGAGGGGCGTGTTCCACGCGGTCTTGAGGCCCTGGATGGCGGTGAACACCCCGCCCAGCGGAGCGCCCACGTCTTCACCGAAGATGTCGGTCACCCCGAGGTTCTCTTCGGCGTAGTGCAGCGCCATGCGAATGGCTTGAGCCATGTTGGCCATGTCAGGTCTCCTCGCTGGCGAAGGTGTGGTCGAAGATGGTGGCCGGGTCGGGCTGCGGCTCGTCCTTCACCGCGCGGGCCATGTCGGCGATCTGCTCGTTCCACTTCTCGCGCACCGCCTGCGCGTCTTTCTTCGACAGCAGCCCCTGCTCTTCGAGCCGCTCTTCGAACTGGGTGATGCAGTCGACCTCTTCCTTCACGTAGTTCGCGCCCGACGCCGACGAGTGGCCGAACAGCCGCGAGACGTTGGCCTCGACCAGGTACGGCTTGCGCTCGGTGCGCACGTACTCCATCGCCTCTTTGAGCTCGAGGTACGCAGAGATGGGGTCGTTGCCGTCGATGGTCTTGGTGCGCATCTGAAACGCCACCCCGCGGTCTGACAGCCGGGCCGCGCTCTGCTGGGTGTTGTAGCTGGTCGAGATGCCCCAGCGGTTGTTGGTGACGATGATCAGCACCGGCAGCTCGTTGCCCGGGCGGCTCGACCAGATCAGGCACGAGGCGAAGTCGCCCTCGGCGGTGCCCGCGTCGCCGCCGGTGACGATGGTGATGCCGTCGCCGCCGTGACGCTTCTGCACCAGCGCGGTGCCCGGGGCCATCGCGTACTGCACCTCGATGGGGCTCGAGACCGGCACGATGTTCCAGTCGCGCTTGCTGAAGTGACCCGCGAAGTTGCGGCCGCCCGAGTACGGGTCGGTGGCGGTGTTCTTCATCTGCCGCAGCGAGTTGATGGGGTCTTCGCCCATCGCCAGCAGGGTGCCCGACTGGCGATAGTGGAAGTGCAGAAAGTCGAACGCCGGGCCGCGGCCCTTCTTGATGAGCAGGCCGAGCGGCACGTTGAAGGCCTCTTCGCCGGGCCCCCCGATCCAGAAATAGCCGTGGCCCGACTTGTACATCGCGATCAGCCGCTCTTCGAGCACGCGCGTCTTCACCATCAGCTCGTGCATCTGCAGCAGCAGCTTCTTGTCGAGCGGGAGCTCGTCGGAGTGGGTCACCAACGGGCCTGCCGGCACCGCCTTCAGTTTGCGTTCGCGGGGAGCCATCGTTTTGACGGCGCCTATAGCATCACTTTCGGCCCGGCTTCCTCCCCGGCTTCTTGTCGGGCGGCTTGGGCGTCTCGGCTTCGGGCTTCGCTTCGTTTTTTGCAGGGGCAGGCTCGGTGGTGGGGTCGGGCGGGGGCTGATCAGCCCCCGCCCCGGTGGTGTCGGGAGGCGCGTCTTGGGGCGCCGGGCTGGGCGCCTTCAGCTCGCGCGGCGGGAGAATCGGCTTCGAGGTGGTGTCGGGGGCGGGCGGGCGCTGCAGCAGCAGGTACAGGGCGACGGTGAGCAGCCAGGTGAGCGCCAGGCCGCCCGCCAGCCACGGCCAGTTGCGCCCCAGCCAGTGGCCCTCGCGGGCGCGGTCGGCCTCGATCGCGCGGCGCTCGAGGCGGGGGTCGGGCCGCGGCTCTCTGGCCGGGGGCGGGTCGCGAGGCGCGGCGGCGGGCGGCACCTGCAGCGCGGGCTCGTTGAGCAGGGTCGCCGCCATGCCTCCGGGCGCCTGCGGGCGGGGGCCCACTTGCGTCTGCGCCTGACGCAGCTCTTTCGCCGCGGCCTTCAGGTCGGCCTTCACCGTCTTGGCGTCGGGGCGGTTCTGGGGCTCTTTGTCGAGGAGCCGCAAGATGAGCTGGCTCATCGCCATCGGTATGGTCTCGTCGACCTCGTGCGGCACCGGCGGAGCGCTGTGCACGTGCTTCTCCATCACCTCCATCGGGGTGTTGCCGGTGAAGGGGAGCTTGCCGGTGAGCAGGTGAAAGGCGAGCACTCCGAAGCCGTAGAGGTCTGACGCGGGGCCGGCGGGCTTGCCGCGCGCGTGCTCGGGGCTGATGTAGTCGGGGGTGCCGGCGATGCGGCTGACCTCCTGGCTCTTGGCGCCGCGGGCCAGGCCGAAGTCGAGCAGCTTCACCCAGGGCCGGCCGTCGCTCTGGTGCACCAGAAAGACGTTGGCGGGCTTCAGGTCGCGGTGCACCACGTTGGCCGAGTGGGCGGCGGCGAGCGCTGAGAGCACGTCTTCGAGAATCGGCAGCGCGTCGGCGGTGGGCAGCCGGCCCTCGCGCTGCAGGCGGGCCTCGAGCGACTCGCCCTCGAGGTACTCCATCACCAGGTACTTGCGGCCGTCGGGCGTGTCTGCCGCGCCGAAGATCGAGATGATGCTGCGGTGGCGAATCGAGTTCACCGTGCGCGCCTCGCCCAGAAAGCGCTGCAGGTCGTTCTCGTCGGCGATCACGTCGGGGCGCAGCACCTTGATCGCGACCGAGTTGCCGATCAGCGGCTGCACCGCCCGGTACACGATGCCCATGCCGCCGATGCCGACGCGCTCTTCCACCACGTACTCGCCGAGCTTGGTGCCGATCAGCGCGTCTCTCTTGGCGCCGGCGGGGCCGTGGCCGGGCTGGGTCTCTTGGGGAATGCCGCCGGGCTGCTCGAGCAGGTGCGGCGTCGGCGCGTCGAAGCGAATGGCCGGCGCGCGCTCGGTCTGCGGCATGCCGCGCAGCCGGCGAGGAGCCGACGACGGCGGCGGGTTGGCGGGCAGCCCGGGCTGGGTCTGCGGCGCCTTTGGCGGCACCAGGGTCTCGCGCATCGACTCGAGCTCGATGGTGGCCGCTCCGGGCCGAAAGGGAATGGTGCTGTCGGCGGGCGTCAGCGCGGGAGACGTGGGCCGCTTGCCCACCGCTTCGTGGGCCGGCGGCGTCTCGACCATGCGGCGCTCGGTGGGAAAACCCTCGTCGTCTTCGTCGACGGTGCCGCTGCCGTCGAAGCGCGACTTCACGTGGGTTCGTTCACTGGGGGAGAACAGCGAGGTCCCACAGTGCGGGCATTCGCTCGCCTTCGCCGGCACCAACGATCCACATGACGGGCAGAGGACTCCCTGCATGGGAGCGGTGATTCAACCACACTTGAGCGCCAGCGCCCGTCAAAGCACCGCGACTTTTGGGCGCCTGCCTCGACCGTCGATCGAGCGGGGTCAGGCGGCGGCGGTGGCGCGCAGCGCGAGCTGGCCGCAGGCGGCGGCGATCTCCCGGCCACGGGGCCAGCGCACCAGGCTCAAGATGCGGTGCTCGCGCATGCGGGCGTGAAACTGCTCGACCCGCTCGTCGGTGGGTGGCCGGTAGGGGCTGCCGGGAAACGGGTTGTGGGGAATGAGGTTCAGCCGCGAGGGCACGCCCTGGAGCAGACCCGCGAGGCGATCGGCATCGGCGTCGGTGTCGTTGACGCCCGCGAACAGCACGTACTCGATGAAGTGCTCGCGGCGCGGGTTCACCTTGGCGTCGTCGCGCAGGGCCTGGAGCAGCGCCTGAATCGGCCACGTCTTGGTGTGCGGCATCAGCTGCGCGCGGGTCTCGTCGGTGGTGGCGTTGAGCGAGAGCGCGAGGCTGGCCTTCGACTCGGAGAGAAAGCGGAGCATGCCGGGCAGCACCCCGCTGGTGGAGACGGTGACCGACTGGGCCTTGAGCTGCGGCGCGGGCGACTGGGTGAGCACGTTCACCGCGCGCAAGACCTCGTCGAGGTTGTCCATCGGCTCGCCCATGCCCATGAACACCACGTTGCGGCCGCGGGCGACCATGAACTGAAACAGCATCTCGGCGGCGGTGAGGTGGCGGCGGAAGCCGAGCGTCTGGGTGGCGCAGAAAGCGCAGCGGCGGGTGCAGCCCGACTGGCTCGAGATGCACACCGTGTCGCGGCCTTTGGCGGGTATGCGCACCGTCTCGACCGTCTCGTCGCCGAAGCGCAGCGCGAACTTGGTGGTGCCGTCGACGCTCTGCTGCTCGGCGACGTGCAGCGGGGGTGCCCAGACGGTCTTCTCGCGCAGCGTCTTCCACGCCCGGTGCGAGAGGCCGTCGATGCGGGCCGGCAGCTCTCGCGGCAGCGTGGGCTGCGCGTGCAGCCAGTGCAGCAGCGCCAGCGCGCGCGTACGGCTGCCCAGCTCGTCGCTGAGCTCTTCGAGCGTGAGTGCCGGCAGCTGCGGGGCCACGGCGCTGCTCTACCGCGGAGACGGGGCTCTGCGCCATGCGTGGGGCGGTGGGGTGCTCGCCCGGGCCGTGCACGCTCGCTTGCTGCGCCGGTGACGCTCGACGTCCTCGCAGGGGCTACCCTGCGCGGCGCGAGGCGTCTGGGTGGGGCCGCCTCGCTTGCGACGGCTCGAAGCACCGCCGCGGTTTCGCAGACGCGGGCTCGGCAGGCCCCCGTGCGCGCCACTGAAATCGGTTCTGACCGCGAATTTCGTCGCCGGCGACGAAAAGCCCGGTCAGTTCCGAATACGGCCGGCGGTTCGACGCCCTTCAGCGCGAGGTGCAGCCTGCCGCCCCTGTCGGCCCCTCGTGCGGCGACGGGCACACGTCGCACCAGGCTCCCTGGGGTGCTCGCCCCCGCCGCGCACGCTCGCTTGCTGCGCGCGTGCCGCTCGACGTCCCCGCAGTGGCTACCCTGCGCGGCCCGAAGCGGGTGGGTGGGAGCGGGATGCAGCGGACGGCTCGAAGCACCGCCTCGGCTCGCAGACGAGGGCACGGCAGCCCCCGAGCGCGCCGCTGAAATCGGTTCTGACCGCGAATTTCGTCGCCGGCGACGAAAAGCCCGGTCAGTTCCGAAAAAGCACCGCGGCGACACCCGACCTCAGCGCGGGGTGCAGCCTGCCGCCCCTGTCGGCCCCTCGTGCGGCGACGGGCACACGTCGCACCAGACGCTCTGGGGTGCTCGCCCCCGCCCTCCCGATCTCTGCGCCGTTGAGAAGTGGAGCGTCCGTGCCGGCGGACGGCATCACCCGCGCTGCAGCTCGCGTTATGCGCACTCGCGCGAGCGCGCAACCTGCACCCGGGCGCCCCCATGGCTCGCGACGCTCTCGTCCTCCCCATCGCTCACGCTCAGTACGGCCTCGTCTCCCGCCGCCAGGCGCTCGCCGCCGGCATGAGCGGGCCCGTCATCGATCGCCGAATTCGCCGAGGCGAGTGGGAACCGGTCGCGCCCGGGGTGTATCCGCCTCTCGGGTGCGAGCCCCTCGTGGCACCAGCGCGCCTTCGCCGCATGCCTGCAGAGCGAGCCTCATGGCGCGCTGTCGCACCGCTCCGCCGCCTACGTCTACCGGCTCGACGGCCTGAATCGACAGGCCCCCGAGCCCATCGAGCTGGTCGTGCCCCGCGGGCACCGCCACGTCACCGATGTCACCGTCCACGAGACCCGCACCTTCGAGCGCGAGCTGTACAAGGGCATGCCGGTCACCCCGCTCTCTCGCACCCTCCTCGACCTCGCCCCCGTGCTCACCGAGCTCGAGCTCGAGATGGCGATGGACTCGGCGATGCGCTTCGGCAGGCGCTGTCTGCATGCGCTCGAGAAGCGCCTCAAGAACGTGCGCCAACACGGCCGCACCGGCATTCAGACCCTGCGCGAGCTGCTCGAGGCCTACGACGGCACCCTCGACAGCGCCCTCGAGGTGCTGGTGCGCAAGCTGCTCTTCGCCGCCGGTCTGCCCAAACCCGCGGTGCACTACGAGGTCTGGCACCAGCGCCGCTTCATCGCCAACGTCGACTTCGCCTGGCCGCGAGCGAAGCTCGTCGTGCAGGCACACGGCCTCAAGTTCCACTTGAACCGCTTTCGCTATCGCATCGATCAGCGCCAGCAGACCCAGATGCTCGCTGCCGGTTGGCGGCCGGTCGTGATCACCTGGGACGAGGCGCACGCACGCCCCGCCGAGCTCATCGACTGCGTGCGCGCCACCTGGGAGCGCTGCGTGCGTGAAGCCACCCTACTGCCCGGCGTTCACTGAGCCGCGCGGGCCGCCGCAGCGGGAATCTTCGAGCGCATGCCGACGAAGTACACCGCGCCGGCCACCAAGAAGCCCACGAACCAGGCGAACACGTAGACCCAGTGCCAGAACGCGCCGACCGAGTCGACCAACTTCACCGCCTCGAGGAAGCCGGGAATGTTCGGCAGCACTCCCGCCCCCATCGCCAGCAGCGCCACCGGGTTCACCCCGGCGTGCTTGCCCGCCGGCCGGTACAGCTCGGCCACGTCGAGCTCGCCTCTTCGCAGCACCCAGTAGTCGACGATCATGATGCCGGCGATGGGCCCCAGCAGCGCCGAGTACGCGATCAGCCAGTCGATCACGCCCACCCCCACCAGCTTCCACGGCAGCATCACCGCCCCGGCGATGGCGGTGATGAGGCCGCCCAGCTTGAACGAGATCTTCCGCGGCGCGAGGTTCGCGATGTCGTTGGCGGGCGAGACCACGTTCGCGGCGATGTTCACCGAGATGCTCGCCACGCCGACTCCGAACACCGAGACCAGCGCCACGATCACCCGGGTCGCCGTCGACGCGAGCAGCGGCTCGGTCAGGGTGCCGGGCGGCGTCGGCGAGGTGATGTAGGCCAGAATCTGCACCGGGTCCCACAGCTTCTCGGGCGGCACCCCGTGAATCACCGCTTGCGACGAGCTGGTGATCACCACCGCCATCGCCGAGAACAGAATCATCGTCGCCGGCAGACCCAGCGTCTGCCCCAGCTGCTGCTCGCGCTGCCCGCGGCCGAACCGGGTGAAGTCGGGAATGTTGAGCGCCAGGGTCGACCAGAAGCCGACCACCCCGGTCACCCAGGGAAAGAAGACCAGCAGAAAGTCGGACGTGGTGGCGAACTGCGAGGGCTGGCTCAGCATCGCGCCGAACCCGCCGGCCTTCGCCACCATCCACGCCAGGAGCACCGCGGCCATCACCAGCACCAGCGGCGCGGCCCAGTTCTCGAAGATCCGCACCGCGTCCATGCCGCGGAAGATGATCCACACGTTCAGGCCCCAGAAGATCATGAACGCGATGAAGTGCGGCAGCGGGTACCCGAGAATCGCCGCGCCCCCGCCCAGCGTCTCCCAGCCCGGCCAGATGGTCGTGATCACCGCCGACACGCCTTCGCCTCCGAAGTACGTGTTGATGCCGAACCAGCCGCACGCCACCAGCGCGCGGAGCATCGCCGGCACGTTCGCACCCACCGCTCCGAACGAGGCGCGCGCCAGCACCGGAAACGGCAGCCCGTACTTGGTGCCCGGGTGCGCGTTCAGCAGAATCGGCCCCAGCACGATCACCGTGCCCACGCCGATGGTGAGCAGCGCCTGCCACCACGTCATGTGCGACTTGGCGATCATGTCGCCCGCCAGCGTGTACGTCGGTATGCAGTGGCACATCGAGATCCACAGCGCGGCGAACGCGTAGGTGTTCCACGTGCGGCGCAGCGGAGGCACCGGGGCCAGGTCGGCCGAGAACAGCGGAGACGTCGCGACGTCGGGCGGCAAGAGCGCGAGCGCCTCGGCCGCGAGCTGTGGGTCTTGCATGGGCCGGCGCGCATACCGCAGTTAGAGGTTGGGCTCCACTCGGGCTTGGGTGCATCATGGCTCCCGAGAGATGAGCGGGCCCGCACGCGTCGATTCGATGCTGGGACAAGCGGTGGGCGGCTACACCCTCGAGCACCGCATCGGCGAAGGCGCCATCGGCATCGTCTACGCGGGCCGCAAACCAGACGGCGCCACCGCGGCCATCAAGGTGGTGCGCCCCGAGCTCGCCCATGACCCGCGCTACGCGCTCACCGTGATCGCCGAGGCCCGCGCGGTCAGCACCATCGGCCACCCCAACATCGTCGGCATCTTCGACCTGGGCCTGCTCGCCGACGGCCGCCCCTACGTGGTGATGGAGCTGATCGACGGCGCCTCGCTCGAAGAGCTGCTCGCCCACGGCCCGATGGCCCCCGAAGACGTGCTCGAGATTCTCGACGAGCTGTTCGCCGCGCTCCACGCCGCGCACCAGAAGAACGTCATTCACCGCGACATCAAGCCCGCCAACATCTACCTGGCCGGCGACGCCCACGGCCGCCGGGTGGTGAAGCTGCTCGACTTCGGCCTGGCGAGGCTCAACTTCGCGCCCGGCTCCCAGGCCTCGATGGTGGTGGGCACGCCCGATTACATGGCGCCCGAGCAGGCCAGCAGCAAGCTCACCTACGCCTCCGACCTCTACGCGATGGGGGTGGTCGCCTTTCGCATGCTCACCGGGCACCTGCCCTTCGTCGGCCAGAGCACCCTCGAGGTGATCATGGCCCACGTGCGGCACACCCCGCAGAAGCCGTCGTTCTTGAAGCCCGGCCTCGCCCCACAGCTCGACGCCCTGGTGCTGTCGCTGCTCGAGAAGAGCCCCGACCGCCGCCCCGCCAGCGCCGAGGTGGCGCGCCAGGCGGTGGCCGCGCTGCGCCGGGCCGGCGCGCTCACCGCCCCGCCCGAGCAGGGCGTCGGCGACGAGACCTTGCGGCCGTTCGTGCCCCAGACGCCGTTTCGCATTCTCACCGCCGAAGACGAGGCGAAGCAGGCTGCCTACGCCGGCCCGGTGCCGCGCCTGTCGCTGCTCGACGACGACGAGGCGATGGGCAAGCGCACCGAGCCGTTCAAGGCGCTGGGCGAGCACCACCCGGTCGAGATCACCGAGCGGCCGATGATGTCTCCCTTCGGCGGCAAGCCCGCCGACCGCGCGGCGAAGCCGGGCAACGAGACGATTCGCGACTACGCGCCGGCCGGGAGCCAAGCGCCCCAGCCCGAGCGGGCCACCGAGCTCGACCACGCCTCGCTGCCAGCGCGCGCCACCGCCCCCCACCCGCCGCCGACGCCCGCGCCACCCTCAGAGCGCGGCAGCCGCGGCGTGATGTGGGCCCTGCTGGCGCTGGGCGCGCTGGGCGCCGCCGCGGGCGCGTGGCTGCGCTTCGGCTCGCCCTGACCCCAGCGCCCTACTCGCGCGTCACCGCGCGCAGAATCAGCTCGCGCCGCTGGCCGAGCAGGCGCATCGCCAGCGGCAGGCTCAGCCGGTAGACGCCCCAGGTGAAGGCCACCGCCAGCGCGAGCAGAAAGACCGTGCTCCCGTCGACCCCGCGCTCGCCGCGAAGCCTGAGCGCCCAGCTGAACGGCGCCGCTCCGATCGCCGCCGCACCGACGCCGAGCATCGAGGCCGCGAACGGCAGCTTGTCGCGCCGCGCCAGGTTGGCGTGAAACTTCACCGGGAAGTACAGCGAGAGAAAGTTGCCCGCCGCGAGCAGCACCGGAATCAGCGCCAGCACGCCGCACAGCGCCGCGGCCACGTCGAACGGCGTGCCGTGGCCGAAGTACCCCACGTAGAAGACCGCCTCGGTCAGCGCGATGGCGAACGCACCGCCGGCGTGCACCAGGTTCTTCGCCAGCAGCACCCGGCCCAGCTCGATCGGCGCGGCGAGAAACACGGTGAAGCCGTGACCGTCGTAGGCGAAGGTGTTCTGCGAGAAGGTCGAGGCGATCACCACCGCGCTGTAGAGGCACAGCCCGCCCATCACCCAGGCGTCGGCGGTGCGCCCCAGCAGGTAGACGAAGAGGTCTCTGCCGCTCAGCACCTTCAGCAGAATCGACAGCACGAACGGTACCGAGGCCAGCAGCCGCGCGCGCGGGTTGTGCCAGAGGTCGACCGCCTCGCGCAGCGCCAGGGTGGCGAAGGTGCCTTCGGTGCGCCGAAACGGGTTCGCCTCGCGCGACTCGCCCTCGGCCGGCCCGCCGCGCCCGGTGTGGCGGTGAAAGTGGAGCAGCAGCCCGTACGCCACGGTCATCGAGATGAGCGTGAACGCGATGGTGTAGGTGAGCAGCTCGAACGCGCGAAAGAGCCGGCCCTGCCACAGCACGTGCAGCGCGGCTCCGAACCACCCGGTGGGAAAGCGGCCCAGGGCGAGCGCCGCGTCTTTGATGATCGAGTCGGGCACCACGCCGATGCCGTCGCCGAGCTGGGTGAGCCAGGTGGTGTCGATGGGGGGAATGAACGACGCCCCCACCAGCATCAGCACGAAGAACCCGCCGATGAGCGAGGCGCTCTGGCGCTGGCGCAGCACGTTGAGCACCACGTGCAGGCCGACCCGCGAGAGCGCGGCGTTGAACAGCGCGAAGGTCACGTAGAACGCCGCGCCCAGCACCGGCCAGTGCATCGGGCGAATGTGCGCGTACCCCAGCGCGGCGCCGGTGATCGGCGCGTAGAAGACGATGGCGCGCGGCTCGAAGAGGCTGGCGAGCGTCGAGGCCAGCATCAGCCGAAACCCAGAGATGGGAAACGCCGAGTAGCGCGACAGCTCACTGTGGTCATCGACGCCGGCGCTCATCACCGGCCAGGTCACCCAGACGCACGAGGTGACGAAGCACAACAGGTTGAGGAGAAAGTCGGGCCAGTACCGAGAGGTGGCGATGGCCGGCACCTGCATCAGCTGAAAGAACGACCACCCCACCACCACGCTGGGCGCGCTCGAGGCGATGAAGCCCAGCACCGCCAGCGCGCGGCTCTTGCCCTCGCCGCGGTTGAGGCCGATGGCGAGGCGCAGCCCCCACAAGAGCCGCAGGTGCTCGGCGAAGCCGACCTGGCGCGCGGTGCTCGAGGGGCCCACCTCACTTCACCTCGGCCGGCTGCTGCCCGGTCACCGCCGGCGGCCCGCTCTCGCGTTCGGCCCTGGCGCCGTAGAACGACAGCCGCGCGTCGCGCGCCGTCGGCACGCCGATCAGCTTCTCGAACACCTTCTCGAGCGAGGGCACGCCGTTGCGCGCCTTGAGCTCGTCGACCGGCCCTTCGTCGACCAGGCGCCCGGCGCGAATGATGCCCGCGTGCGTGGCGAGCCGCTCGGCGATCTCGAGCACGTGCGTGGTGAGCAGCAACGTCACGCCGCGCCGCGACAGCTCGGACAACAGCTCGCGAATCACACCGGCGGCGATCACGTCGATGCCCTCGAACGGCTCGTCGAGAAACACCAGCTCGGGCGCGTGAATCAGCGCCGCCGCGATGGCGAGGCGCCGCCGCATGCCCTTGCTGTACTCGGAGACCAGCGAGCCGCCGCGCGCCTTGAGCTCGGTCAGCTCGAGCAGCTCGTCGGCCCGCGCGTCGGCCTCGGGCCCGCTCAGGCCGTGCATGCGCCCGCAGAAGGTGAGGTACTGGCGGCCGGTCAGCCGCTCGAACAGCGAGAGCTCTTCGGGCACCACCCCGACGCGGCTCTTCACCTCGAGGGGGTAGCGCACCGCGTCGACGCCCAGAATCTCCATCGTGCCGCCGTCTGGCGCGTAGATGCCGGTGAGCATCGAGATGGTGGTCGACTTGCCGGCGCCGTTGGGCCCGAGGAACGCGTAGAACGCCCCCGAGGGGATGTTCATCGCCAGGGCGTCGACGGCGGTGAACGGGCCGAAGCGCTTCTTGAGGCCCGTCGCCCGAACCGCCAGCTGTGCGCTCACGGCAACGATTGTGTCCCCTGGGGCAGCCCCCCGGCAATGCGCCGGTTGACGTATTCCACCCGCTCCCGTGTATGTAGGCGCTCGGTAGGCCGGTCCCCCCCAAGCGTCAGGTTCCTCACACATGAAGCAGCTCTCGGCTCTCGTCCTGGGGTGCGTCATCGGCGCGGTGCTCGCGTCGGGCCCTTCTTGCGGCACCGGTACGCCTCACTGCACCGTCGCCAACTGCGCCGGCTGCTGCACCCAGCAAGGCAAGTGCGAGAAGGGCAACGCCATCGCGGCCTGCGGCAGCAAGGGCAAGAGCTGTGACGTGTGCACCTCGTTCGAGATGTGCGTCGACGGCGCGTGCTTCAACTCGACCGGAGCGGGCGGCGGCACGGGCACCGCCGGCGGCACCGGCACCGCGGGCGGCGCCAGCGGAGTCGGCGGAGGCTCGACCGGCGTGGGCGGCGGCAGCTCGGGCGTCGGCGGCGGCAGCAGCGGCGTCGGCGGTGGCAGCTCGGGCACGGGCGGCGGCTCGACCCCGGCGTGCGGCCCGGCCACCTGCGCCGACGGCTGCTGCTCCAGCGGCACCTGCCTGCGCGGCGGCCAGCAGAACAACAGCCTGTGCGGGAGCGGTGGCTTCGCCTGCCTCGCCTGCTCGACGGGGAACAACTGCGTGAGCGGCCAGTGCACCGGCGCGGCGAGCTGCAACGCCGGCAACTGCACCGGCTGCTGCAGCGGCACCACCTGCCTCGCCACCACCCAGCAGAGCACCGCGGCGTGCGGCGTCGGCGCGGCGGCGTGCACGGCGTGCGGCTCGGGCCAGAGCTGCTCGGCGGGCGCGTGCGTCACCACCGCGCGGGTAGGCAGCGCCTGCACCAGCAGCCCCCAGTGCAGCTCGCTGGGCTCGGGCGCGTACTGCAAGCTCAAGACGTCGACCAACAACGCGACGTACCAGGGCGGCTACTGCACCCTGCCCTGCTCGACCTACGGGGCGTCGTGCGGCGGCGGCCAGGGCGTGTGCGTGGGCGGCTCGACGAGCATTCTCTCGGTGTACGGCGAAGGCGACATGTTCTGCGCGTCGGGCTGCTCGGCGCCGGGCGCGGTGTCGACCTGCCGCTCGGGCTACCTGTGCCGCTCGCCGCCCGCGGGCGCGTTCGTGGCCGGCTACTGCTGGCTCGACCCGGTGCCTCCGTTCGACGGCGGCGGGTTCCCCAACAACCTCGGCGGGGCCTGCACGCTCGACTCGACCTGCCAGAACCCGCCCAGCCCCGACTGGGGCTTCTGCATCACCGCCACCGACAACCTCGGCGACCCCAGCGGGTACAGCGGCGGCTACTGCACCGCCGAGTGCACCTACGACAACACCGGCAGGTTCTGCGGCACCAACGGCGCGTGCTTCGGCTTCGACGACGGCCAGGGCGGCACCATCGGCCTGTGCCTGCGCACCTGCACCACGCCCGGAGCGGGCCGCAGCGCGCTGCGCGCGGGAGGCAACTACGTGTGCCGCACCGGGTCACGCAGCGATGGCGGCACGGTGGGCTACCTCTTCCCCGCCTGCGACGTGCCGGGCGCCGCGGCGTGCCCGACCCGCACCTGGTGCAATGCGGCCAACGGCTACTGCTGCGACGGCGGGTTCTGCCTCAACTAGCAGCACCACACCGCGAGAAGTGCGAACGGGCCGAGGTCGCTTGCGACGCGGTCTCACCCAGGCGCCTCGGGCCGCGCAGGGTAGCCGCTGGGGGGACGTCGAGCGGCACCCCCCCCCCCCCCCCCCCCCCCCCCCCCCCCCCCCCCCCCCCCCCGCGCAGCGAGCGGCCGCCGGCTCGTTGCTTCAGAGCTTCTCGCGCACGTCGACCCCGAAGGGGGCGAGCGCCAGCACCGCGAGCTTCACGTGCTGAAACGCGAACGGTATGCCGATGATCGACACCGCGAGCGGCACCGCCAGCACCAGGTGGCTCAAGAAGATCCAGATGCCGGCGAACACCAGCCAGAGCACGTTGAAGGCGAAGCCGATCGCCGAGCCGCGGGTGTTGGTGATGTCTTTGCCGAAGGGGAACAGCGCCACGCCGGCGAGCTTGAAGCACTGCACCCCGAAGGGAATGCCGACGATGGTCAGGCAGCACAGCAGCCCGGCGAGCAGGTACTCGAGGGCGCTGATGAAACCCCCGCCGAAGATCGCCCACAGCAGGTTGAGCAGAAACCGCATCCCTTAAGCTATACGCCCGATGGGGATTTGATTGCATATGGGCCTACGCGCGCTGGTCGCTCCGCAGCAGTTCAAGGGAACGCTGACCGCCAGGGCGGCCGCCGAGGCGATCTCGCGCGGGCTGACCGCCGCGCTGCCTGACTGCGAGATCGATCTCGCCCCGCTCGCCGACGGCGGCCTGGGCACCGTCGACGCGCTGATGCTGGCGCGCGAGAACGGCGAGGAGCGCACCACCGAGGTGCACGGCCCGCTGGGCAGCGTGCTGCGGGCGCGCTGGGGGCTGTTCCCCGCCGAAGAGACGGGCACCCAGAGCGCGGTGCTCGAGACCGCCGCGGCCTCGGGGCTCTTGCTGGTGCCGCCCGAGCAGCGCTCGATTCTCGACTCCACGACTCGAGGCACCGGAGAGCTGATCCGCGCCGCGCTCGACGCGGGCTGTACCGTGATCAACCTGGGCCTGGGCGACAGCGCCACCTGCGACGGAGGCGTCGGCGCGGTCACCGCCCTGGGCGCGCGCTTCCTCGACGCCAAGGGTCAGCCGCTGCCGCCGGGGCCGCGGCACCTCGAGAAGCTCGAGCGCATCGATCTGACCGGCCTCGACCCGCGGCTCAAAGAGGTGCAGCTGCAGCTGCTCACCGACGTGCTCAACCCGCTGCTGGGTGAGCTGGGCACCGCGCGCATCTACGCGCCGCAGAAGGGCGCCGACGAAGGCGACGTCGAGCACCTCGAGGGCGCGCTGCAGCACCTCGCGCGGGTGGTGCAGCAGACCACCGGGCACGACCTGCGCAGCGCGCAAGGAGCGGGCGCGGCCGGCGGCCTGGCGTTCGGGCTGACCGCGCTGTGCGGCGCGAAGATGGCGCGGGGCTTCGACGTGGTGAGCGAGGCGATGGGCTTGTTTCAGCGCATCGGCGAGGCCGACGTGGTGATCACCGGCGAAGGGCAGCTCGACGTGCAGACGACCTTCGCGAAGGGGCCGTTCAGTCTGGGGCGGCTCGCGCGCATGCAGAAGAAGAGGGTCATCGTCTTCGCCGGCCAGGTGAGCAATGTGACGGCCTCGGTGACGCGCGAGGCGTTCGACGAGGTGATTCAGGTGGGCCCGCCCGGGTGTGTGCCGGCGGCGGGTGAGGCGGGCGACTTGCTCGCCGAGGCGGTGCGGGCGTGGGCGGCGGGCCGGCGTAGGAACACGACCGAGATGAAGAAGCCGTAGAAGCGGGCAGTGGCGAGCGCAGGGTTCTGGTTCAGGGTGAGGGCGGCGCCGACGCTCCACCGCCAACGGAACGCACCCGCCGACGCAGGTGTCTCGGTGTAGCCTGCGCGCTCTCCCCACAAGGTGCCCATGAAAAAGTGGCTGATCATCGGCGGCGTGCTGTTGCTCGCAGTCGGCATCGCCTCGACGCGGGTCTGCTTGCGCGCAGTGCTGCGGTACGGCCTCTGGCTCGACCGCTGCCCCGACGGAGCGCTTCGCCAGACCGTCAGCGCCAGCGGCGGCAGCTTTCAGCGCGGCCTGCCCGCCACCCTCTACGTGAGCGCGACCGCGCACTACACCTGGGGCCCCTCTGACACCCGCGCCACCGCGCCGCTCAAGAATCTCTCGGCCACCCTGCAGCTCGTCGGCCCGGGCGTCGACCAGACCCTCACCCCCAAGGAGTGGACCCGCTATGGCGACGGCATCTACGCCGACATCACCGTGCCCAGGGTCAACGACGGCGACTACACCCTGAAGGTGAAGGCGCACTCGACCCTCGGCGAGTCGACCGTCGAGCTGCCGCTGCCGCTCTACGCGACTGCCCGCGTGCACCTGCTCACCGACCGCCCGCTCTACGAGCCCGGCAACACGGTGCGCTTTCGCGCCCTGGCGCTCAAGGCGAACGACCTGTCTCCGCTCGACGGCCGCCCCGGCGTGTTCCGCGTCACCGACCCGCACGGCGAGGTGCTGCTCGAAGAGAAGGCCGCCGCCCGAGAATGGGGCGTAGTCGAGGGCAACTTCCCCCTCGACGACGAGGCCGAGAGCGGAGACTGGCAGGTCAGCTGGACCTCGGGCGGCGCCAGCCAGTCGCGCAGCTTCACCGTGAAGCCCTTCACCCTGCCCCGCTTCCGCGTCGAGGCCAACGCCAAGAAGCCGTTCTACCGCCGCCGCGAGCACCCGGTGCTCAAGGGCGAGGTGCGCTACTCCTCGGGCGCGCCGGTCGCCAAGGCCAAGATCGAGCTCACCTGGCAGGTGAGCGGCGACTGGCCGGCGCCCACCTCGTGGGTCGACGGCACCGCCCTGCCCAAGCTCGCCACCACCGACCCGAGCGGCAGCTTCACCGTCGAGCTGCCGGCGGTGCCCGATGACCTGCAGAAGCAGGCCTCGCTCAACGTCGCGCTCGCCGCGGTCGACGACTCGGGAGACCGCGTCGAAGGCGCCGCCTCGATTCTGCTCTCTGAAGACGCCATCAAGGTCGACGCGGTCAGCGAGCTGCAGGGCGGCCTGGTCGAGGGCTTCAACAACCGCCTCTATCTGCGCGCCACCACCGCCGACGGCCGCGTGCTCGAAGGCGCCACCCTGCACGTCAAGCGCCTGTGGGAGCCCACCGACAAGGGCGTGAGCCAGGCCGCCGACGAAGACGGAGTCGCCGCGCTGCAGGTCGACCCGGGCCCCCCGGTGAACGTGGTCATCCCTCCGCAGCCGTTTCGCCCGCCGCCCCGCGCGCGGCCGGTGACCCGGCAGAACCTGCAAGAGCTGATGGGCGACGAAGAGCCCTCGCTCGCCGATCGCCTCGCCTTCGACCGCCTCGAGGGCAGGCTCGCCCAGTGCACCCGCTACGTGAACGAGTCGCAGCTCACCGTGGGCGTGCGCCTCACCGCCGCCGGCACGGTCGCCGCGGTCTCTGCGCCGTCGACGAAGCTGGGCCGCTGCGTGGGCGACGCGGTGCGGGGGCTCGCCACCGCGCCCGGTCGCGACCGGCTGCTCTCGGCCACCTTCCACTTCGACGACTCCGACCTGCCCAGGCTCGCGGCCGCGGCCGAGGGCGTGCCCCAGGCGCCCGAGGGCCTCGAGGCCGCGCTCGCCGAGGCGCTGATCGACGCGCGCGACTGCCTGCCTCCCACCGTGGCCTCGGGCGCGCTCCCCCGCATGCTCACGTGGACGTATCAACCCGGCAAGCGCGAGGTGCCCTTGAGCTGGGTCGCCGCTCCCGAGACGGTGCGCGGGTTTCCCGAGGGCGCGATGCGGTGCATCGAGTCGCGCCTGACGCGGCTCGTGCTCCCCAAGCAGGCCGAGGCCGACGAGAGCGAAGAGCGCGAGCCCAGCGCCATCGGCTTCGCGCGCCTCGAGGCCTCGGCTCCCGAGAAGTACGAGTCGGTGCGCCCGCAGGCCACCACCCTGGTCGGCTACGAGTTTCTGGTCACCGCGAAGCTCGGCACCGAGACGCTCGGCACGACGAAGCTCTTGATGACCCCCGGCGCGATTCCCCCGCTGCGCGTGCGCGCCACGCCGCAGCTGGCCTCGCCCGGCGAGACGGTGAGCATCGAGGTGCTGCGCAGCCCCGACTACCAGGGCACCCTGCCCGACCGCGCGTACCTGCGCCGCCCCGGGCAGGAGCAGCTCGAGCTGAAGCTCGACCCCGCCACCCACCAGGGCTCGATCGTGGTGCCGGCCACCGCCGAGGGCTGGGCCAGCATCGACGTCAGCGGCGCCCAGACGTACCTGTTCGTGAAGCCCAGGGCGTCGCTGCAGGTGAAGGTGACGCCCGATCACGAGCGCTACGCGCCGGGGCAGACCGCGAAGCTCGAGCTGGCCACCACCGTCGGCGGCCGCGGAGGGCCCGCCGCGGTCGGCCTGTTCGGCGTCGACAACAGCCTCGCCCAGCTGGTCGCGCTGCCGGGGCCGGGTGAGCTCAACGACCTGCGCCCGCAGGTCAGCGCCAGCGCGGCGTTCGGCGGCATCGATGCGCAGGCGCTCACCATGGGCCGGGTGCGCGGCAAGAACGCGGCGGCCGCCACGCTGCTGCGCGTGGCGAGGCTGCCACCGGCGACCGAGGTCGAGACGCCGGTACAGGCCAACGGGCAGACGTACTTCGACCCGCTCGAGGGGCTGACCGATCATTTCTACACCGTGCTCGCCGAGCTGCACCGCCAGGCCCGCGACTGGGAGGGCAAGGCCCCGCCCGAAGAGAAGATGACCCCGCGCAAGATGGCCGAGCTGTGGGGCAAGGCGCTCGACGCGATCGAAGCGGGTGCCGACAAGAGCGCGGCGCACGACGCCTGGGGCCGGCGCTTGAGGCTCCACCGCCTGCCGGTCGATCTGCTCGCGCTCACCGAGCCGCGCCAGGTGGTGGTGGTGGGCACGCGGCTGCCCGAAGACTCCGAGAACTGGTCCTCGTTCGTGCAGAAGGAGCGCCCATGAAGGCCTCGACGGTGTTGGTGCTCGGCGGCACGGTGGTCGCCATCGGCGCGTTGTTCCTCGTCGGCAGCGCCTCGAGGACGCGGCCGGGCTCTGGGTCGGCCGAGTACTTCGGCGCGAACGCGCTCGAGAAGAAGAGCATGCGCTCGTTCGGCGAAGACGCGCCGATGGCCGCGCCCGAAGCGCCGGCGCCTCCTCCGGCGCAGGCGGCGGCGTTGGACCAACTCGGCGGCCTCGGCGTCGGTCGTGGCGGCGGCGGCAAGGGCCTCTTGGGCGGCTCGCTCCGCGACTTCGACGAAGGCGCGATGGGCAAGAAAGACGCGCGGCTCAAGCGCAAGGCCGAGCCGAAGGCGCCGCGCGACGAGGAAGCGAAAGAGAGCGCGAACGGCCCGACCGGCGGTGAGGGCGGCGTCGCGGCGCCGGCCACCCGCGCCTGGTTCCCCGAGACCTTCCTCTTCCGCCCGCTGATCGTCACCGACGCGAACGGGCTGGCCACCGTGCCGGTCAAGGTGCCCGACCGCCTCACCACCTGGCACGTGCTGGCGCTGGCCCACTCGCGGCAGGGCGCGCAGGCCGGCACCACCGCCGACTTTCTCGGTACCCTGCCCACCTACGTCGACCCGGTGGTGCCCCCCTTCCTCATCGCGGGCGATGAGGTGCGGCTGCCGGTGCAGGTGGTGAACACCACCCCCGCGGCGATCTCGACCCGGCTCGAGCTGTCGGCCATCGGCGGCACGCTCTCGACCGCGGGCGGCGCGGTGAAGGTGCCGGCCGAGGGCAGCGAGGTGCAGTACGTGACGCTGAAAGTGCCGAGGCCCGGCATCGCGGCGCTCAGGGCCACCCTGGGCAGCACCGACGCCATCGAGCGCGAGGTGCCGGTGAAGCCGCAGGGGCAGCTGGTCACCGTCTCGACCGGCGGCACGCTCGCCGCGCCCCGCAGCTTCCCGCTCGACGGGCCGAAAGACCCGCTCGCCGGCAGCGAGAAGGTGAAGGTGCTGGTGTTCCCCGGAGCGCTCTCGCTGGTGAAGAGCGAGCTCTCGGCGTCACCCGGCCGCGGCGGAGTGGCGGAAGACGCGTACACGCTGCTGCTCGCCGGCCGCGCCGCGGGGCTGCTCTCGTCGCTCGGCGCCACGCCCGACACCGCCGCGATTCGCGACGTGGGCGTGCTCGCCGGCCAGCGCGCGATTCGCCACGCGCGGTCACCCGACGTGCCCACCGCGGCGCTGCTCACCGAGGCCGCGCTGGCGCACGGCGACAACCCGGTGATGTCGCGCCTCGGCGAGCGCCTCGCCGCGCAGGTGGCGCGCGCGCAGCGGCCCGACGGCACCTGCCAGGGCCAGACCGGGTGGTCGCTGCAGCGCCTCTTGGTCACCACCGCCGAGTGCGTGCGGGCCGTGCGCGCGTCGCAGTCGACCCCGCAGGCGCGCGCGCGCGCCAACAACGTCACCGTCAAGGCCAGCGGCGCGTTCGAGCGCAACCTGGCGCGCGTCGAAGACCCGTACACCGCGGCGGCGATTCTCGCGTCGGGCGCGGCTCGAGGCCCGCTCGCCGAGGAGCTCAAGAAGCGGGTGGTGAACGGCCTCGAGACGCGGCCCGACGGCGCGAAGGTGCTGCCGGTGGCGAGCGGCGTGGTGCGCGCCGACGGCCTGCCGCCCTCGGTGAACGAGGCCACCGCCACCGCGGTGCTCGCGCTCGGCACGGCCGCGCCCGAGTCGGCCGACCTGGGCACCGCGCTGCTCGGCGGCTACAGCCCGTACTTCGGCTGGGGCGACGGCCGCGCCAACCTGCTCGCCCTGCGGGCGGTGGTCGAGCTGTTCAAGCAGCCGGTGCCGGCCAAGGTGCGCATCGTGCTCGAGCGCGACGGCAAGGCGGTGGCCGACGGCACGCTCGACGCGGCGAAGCTGCAAGACGTGCTGACCTTGAACGCCGAGGTCGAGGGCTCGAGCGGCACGCACACCTGGGGCTTACGCTCCGAGCCCGCGGTACCGGGCCTGGGCTTCTCGCTCACCCTGCAGGCCCACGTGCCGTGGAAAGACGAGGCTCCGTCGCCCGGGCTCGAGCTGAACGTCGCGATGCCCGAGGGCCTCGAGGTCGGCAAGGCGTCGGACCTGAAAGTCACCGTCGCCGCCCCGTCGGGTGTGGCCACCCTGCTCAAGCTCGCGCTGCCGGCGGGCGTGCAGGCCGATCGACCGGGCCTCGAGGCGCTGGTCGCCGCGGGGCGCGTCACGCGCTTCGAGACCGAAGACGGGGCGCTGAAGCTGCACCTGCCGGCCCAGGTCGGCGGGGCGACGTTCGAGGCCGCGGTGCGGGTGGTGCCCACGCTCGCGGGCACCCTGCACGCCGACGCCACCACCCTCTCGCCCGAAGGCAAGCCGCAGCTGGCCCGCGCCTTCAAGCCCGCGGTGTGGAAGGTGAAGTGAGTCGCCCGCTCAGAAGCTGAGAAAAGGCGAGGCGTCATGCACCCTTACAACGGTGCGACACATCGAGACCGCTGCGTCGGCGAGAACTTTTGCGCCCCGCAGTCGGAGATGCCCCCTCATGAAGCTCCGGTCCACAGACGCCCAGTCTTCCCGTTTCGGCGTGATTCGCGATCGGCTCTCGCACCTGAGCCCGCGCCGCGCGGTGGCGAGCGTCACGCTCGCCGCGGTGGGCGTCACCAGCGCCGCGACGGGCGTGCAGGTCGCCGGCGCGCTGAACAGCTCGACGCCCGCGCCCAGGCCCGACCACGCCAGCGTGAACCTGGTCATCGACGACGTGCGCGGCATGGACAGCACCTTTCAGGTCGACGGAAAAATTTACCGGGTGAACCTGGGCCAGGCCACCCAAGAGACCGAGGCCCGGCTCGAGCAGATGAACGTGCAGCACCCCTCGGCCACCGACCTGGGCTGGCTGTGGAACGAAGAGCAGAAGCTCTCGGTGGGCATCGAGCAGGGCAACGCGACGCTGCCGACGTTGAAGGGCGACGCAGCGAGCGCGCTGCGAGAAGACCTCGGAGAGGCGCAGCTGGCGTTCTCGAAGGCCGACGTGGTGATTCGCGCCGGCACCGCGAGCGACCCGGCGTGGAGCGCCTCGGCGCGCGGCGAAGGTCTCGACGCGGCGATCGAGGCGGCGACCGCCGCGAAGACTCCGGCCGAGTCGGTCGAGGCGCTGAAGGCGCTGCTCGCGTTGCGCGCCGAGCTGGCGGCCGACGCCGGAGAGATGGCGAAGCTGCCCGGCCAGGCCGACCTCGAGAGCCAGGACATTCACGCCTCGTTCTCGGCGGGCGACCGGCTGCGCGCCAACGGGCTGTGGTTCGGCAGCAGCGAGACGATGTGGCTGTACGAGACTGCCCAGGCGCAGGCCGGCGCGGCGCCCGCTCAGGCCCAGGCCTTCGCCGCGCTGGTGAAGAAGGCCGATGGCGCGATCGAGCAGGCCATCGACCACGGCCTGGCGGAAGCCAGCCCCACGTGGGCCAAAGACAGCAAGGCGCTGGGCGAAGGCAGCGAGCTGAGCAGCCTGTTGCGCACCGAGTACCTGAAAGAGGTGAAGGCGGGCACCGCGGCGGGGGACATCACGAAGAAGCTCGAGGCCCGCTACACCAACGCCGAAGAGTACAAGCTGGTGCACCTCGAGCAGTCGGTGACCCAGCTGTTCTCGTCGGGCTTCAAGGGCGGCCAGCTGACCGCCGAGGGCAAGGCCGAGCTGAAGCCGGTGCTCGACCAGGCGCAGGCGATGGCGAAGAAGGGTGCGGGGTACGGAGAGATTCAGAAGATGGTGGTCGCCAACCTCGACGAGTCGAAGGCGATGCGGAGCAGCTACGTCAACCGCGACCTGGGCGACTACTTCCGCAGCCAGTATCAAGATGGCCGCTACTCGGCGTGCTGGGACTACAGCACCCACAACGCGCTCGGCGCGCTGGGCTTCGACATCTCGCCCGAAGACATCGCCCACGAGTTCGGCTTCTCCATCGACCACGGCCTGCCGGGCGGCCCGGCGCTGCTGCGCGACAAGATCAACCAGCTGGCCGAGCGGCGAAACCTGCCGATCAAGGCGACGCTGGTCGACACCTCGAACGTCGAGGCGATGCTGCCGTACCTCGAGACCAGCCCGGGCATCTTGAACGGCGGCACCGCGGCGACCGGCAGCGGCCACTTCATCGCGCTGATCGACTACGACGGGCAGCACGTGCTCTCTGCCGACCCGTGGGACCCCGACGTCTCGGCGCTGGGCGGCCGCGACTGGACCGTGGCGCAGACCCAGTTCCTCTCGACGCACGGAGATCACCCCACCGGGCTGGTGGTGGTGCAGCGCATCGTCGACACCGGCGCGCTGGCCCGGGCCGACGGCTTCATCCCCGCAGTGGGCTGAAGCGGCGGCCGCGAGCAGCGAGCCCTCGAGCGGACAGGGTTCCCCGGGCCTCTGGCCGGTTCCTCGGCCCCCAGGCCGAGCCCACCCCGCGGCCCTGCGCGCTGCCCTGCCCTTAACCCCCCTGCCCGTAGCCCTGAGCCTTGGCCTGACCCTGCCGGGCCGATGTCCGCCCCCAAGAAGGCTCGCCTGTGGCGGCCCACTGTGGCAGCACTCGAGACCAACCGCTCGCCAGCGCATCGCCTCGAGCCCCACCCAAGTCCCCCCCGATGAAGCCCCGCCGCGCCCCCGCAGATTGGAAGCCGAGCGGCCCGCAGCCGACCGGCGGCGACGACGTGCCCTCGGCCGACGAAGAGCTGAGCTACTTGAGCGGCGACTGGCGCATCTTCCAGGTGAAGCAAGGCCACCGCTGGAGCCTCGACGATCTCGTCACCGCCTACGTCGCCACCCGCGAGGCGCCGTGGGCGCGCGCCGCGCTCGACCTCGGCTGCGGCCTGGGCTCGGTGCTGCTGCTCTGCGCGTGGAAGCTGCCGGGCTGCCGCTTCACCGGCGTCGAAGCCCAGACCGACCGCGCGGCGATGGCGCGCCGCTCGATTCGGTGGAACGGGGTGGAAGACCGCTGCCGCGTGCTCGACGGAGACTTCCGCGACGGCGTCGACGGCGAGTTCGACCTGATCACCGGCACCCCGCCCTACTTCCCGCCCGGCACCGGCACCACCTCGGCCAAGCCGCACGCCGAGGCCTGCCGCTTCGAGCTGCGCGGGGGCGTCGAGGCATACGTCGAGACCGCCCTGCCCCGCCTCAATCGCGGCGGCGCCCTGGTGCTCTGCGGCACCCGCTCGGGCATCGCGCGCCCCGCGCTGCGCCTCGAGGTGATACCCAAGGTCGGCAAGGCGCCGCTCTTCACCGTCGAGGTCGCGCGCCCCGACTCGAGCGAGCACCGCGAAGAGCAGCTCACGGTGAGAGACGCCGACGACCAGTGGACCCAAGAGTTCCGCGCGGTGCGCGCCGCGATGGGCATGCCGAGCCGGCCGCCGGGCTGAAGTCGCTACGCCCCGCGGTCGAGATCGGTGTCGACCGGCGACGGCAGATCGGTGCGGCGGTTCGGCGACACCACCCGCGCGCGCACGAAGTGGTTGAAGCGCTCGTAGACCATGAAGCCGAGCACCTCGAAGCCGGTCTTCCACACCGTCACGTTGTGGGTGTGGCCGGTGCGCTCTTCGTAGGGAATCGTGTACTCGGCGAAGCCCTTGGGGTCGGTGAAGTACGCCTCGAGCTTGAGCTCGTTCGAGAACACCCAGCCGTCGGTCTTGAGCTCCATGCGCTCGAGCAGGCTGCGCTTGAAGACCCACATGCCCGACGAGATGTCTCTGAAGGTGTGCAGGTACAGCATCGACGCAGCGAGGCTCAGGCCGACGTTTCCGAACTTGTTCAGGTCGGGCATCGACTTGCGATCGGCGAGCGGGAAGCGCGAGCAGTTGATGAACGACAGCTTCTTGCGCACCAGGTGATCGGCCACGTGCGGGAACAGCTCGACCGGGTACGTCGAGTCGGCGTCGCAGGTCGCCAGCACGTCGCCGGTGGCCACCTTGAAGCCGGTCTTGTGCGCCAGCCCGTAGCCACGCTTCTTCTCGATGATCACCTTCGCGCCGGCAGCCGTCGCCGCCTCGGCGGTGCGGTCTTTGCTGCCGCCGTCGACCACGATGATCTCGTGCACCTTGGGAATGCGGCGAATGGTCTCGACCACCCCCTTCTCTTCGTTGAGGGCGGGAATCACCACCGAGATGCGAGGCGCTGGCATTGAGCCTTGAGCCCGTAGCTCAACCCGCGGTGCGACGGAAGTACGCGATGACGTCTGCGCCCCTGCCTGCCGCTTCCCAGCGTCGCAGCTCGGCCTCGCCGAAGAAGCCGGTCAGCAGGTGCGAGACGGTGCTCACCGCCACCTTCTCGAAGCCCGCCTCGCGCGCCGCGCGCTCGAGCGAGCGGGGGGTGAAGTACACCAGGTGCTCGCGCTTGAACGAGTGGTAGGCGCCAGAGAAGATCTCGGCCTCGGGGCAGTCGAGGTTGGGCGTCTTCAGCGCCACCACCCCGCCGGCCTTGAGCAGCCGCTTGAGCTCGCGCAAGAGCCCGACCGGCTCTGGCACGTGCTCGATCACGTCCCACAGGGTGACCGCGTCGAAGGGGCCGCGCGCTTCGCTCAGGTCTCCTTCAGAGTCGAAGCCGTACAGCGCGTGCGCCACCTTGCGCGCGTGCCGCGAGATCTCGACCCCCGCGTGCGCGAAGCCGGCGTCGGCCAGCGCCTTGCGGAAGAAGCCGTAGCCGCTGCCGAGATCCAACACCCGGCCGCTCTTCAGGCCGGTCGCCAGCGCCAGCTCGCGCACCTGGCGCGCCGCCTTCTCGAGCCGCCACCCGGCCTGCTTCAGGTAGTGCCCGTAGCCCTGCGCCTCGCCGCCCTCGAAGTATGCCTCTTCGTAGACCGGCGGCTCGCGCTCGGGGCTGCCGTCTTGCCGCACCAGCCGGCCCAGCCCCGCCGCCACGTCGTGCGCCACCCCGAACCGGGGGTTCTCGGCGATGCGCGGCCAGCGCGTGCCGCTCGCCTGCGCCGACCACTCGGGCTTCACCGCGCGAAAGCCGGCCCCCAGCCGCTCGAGCAGCGTGCCCTGCGCTTCGCCGCTCGCGTCGAGCCAGGGCTGAAACATCGGCCGGGCGATCATCAGCCGCAGCACCGCGTTCTCGAAGTGGTCGACCGAGTCGTCGAACGCGATGCCGCCCACCGCCGACTCGAAGTGCACGCGCTCGCCCGCCATGAGCGGCGCTCTACTACTTCTTCGGCTCGGGGTGATGACCTCGACCGCCGACCCATCGGTCAGGCTGGCGTTGGCGAGCTTCACGATGCGCTCGTTGCCCTCGAGCCCGGTCGAGATCTGCAGCGCCTGCCCGGTGTCGCGCTCGATCGACACTGTCTTCATCACCACCCGGTTCTCGGGGCTCACCAGCGCCACCCGCGTGCCCTTCGAGTCCGAGTACAGCGCCGTGACCGGCACCTCGAACAGCCGGTGCGGGGTGGGCAGCGTCAGCGCCACCTGCGCGTACATGCCCGAGAGCAGCTTACCGTCGGCGTTGGGCACCCGCACCTCGACCAACATGGTGCGCGCCGCGTCGTCGAGCGCCCCGGCGGCGTGCGCCACCGTGCCCTCGAACGTCTGACCGGCGAACTCGCGCACCGTCACCTTGGCCGGCCGGTCGGTCTTGACGCTGGGCGCCACGTCTTGAGGCACCTGCACCATCACCCGCACCGTCTCGAGCGCGGCGAGCTTGAACAGCGGAGTGGCGCCGGGGCTCACCAGGGCCCCGCGCTCGACGTTGCGCGCGACGATCGTGCCGGTGAAGGGCGCCTGCACCTTCGCGAACGCCTTCATCTGCACCAGCCGGCGCACGTTCGCCTGCTGCGCGGCGACGTTCGCCTTCGCCACCGTCACCGACGACTCGTCGACCTGTGCCTGGGCGCGGCCGCGGTCGAGCTCCTGCTGCGAGGCCACCCCCGCGGGCGCCAGCTGCTGGTAGCGCTGCAGGTTGGTCTTCGAGAACGCGTCGTTGGCCCCGGCGCGCAGCACGTCGGCCTCGGCCTGGGCCAGCTGCGCCCGGGCCTGCTCGAGCTGGGCGTCGAGCTCGGGGGTGTCGATCTCGGCGAGCAGGTCGCCCTCTTTCACCAGGGCGCCCAGGTCGACCAGCCACCGCCGCACGTAGCCCTGGGCGCGCGGGTACACCACCGTCTGCTCGAGCGGCTCGATGCTGCCCGGCAAGACCAGGTCGCGATCCGACGTGATGACCTTGGGCGCCACCAGCTCGACGCGCGGCAGCGAGCGCGCGGCCGCCGTCTCGGCCTCGAGGGCGCGGCGGGCGAACAGCTTGGGCAGAAACCCGCCGGCGAAGGCGAGCAGCACCACGATCACCCCGAGCACCACCAGCAGCCGGGTGCGGCTGGCCGGCAGGCGCACCGGGGCGGGCAGCTCGAAGCCCAGATCGTCGTGCGGCGCAGGAGGTTCGGTGTTGGGCTCGGCGCTCATAGGTCTTCCACCAGCGGGTCGGTCTTGGGGGGCTTGCCGCGCAGCGCGCTGTACACCACCGGCACGAAGAGCAGCGTGGTCAGGGTCGCGGCGAGCAGCCCGCCGATCACCGCGCGGCCGAGCGGAGCGTTCTGCTCACCGCCTTCGCCCAGGCCGAGCGACATCGGCAGCATGCCGATGATCATCGCCAGCGCGGTCATCAGCACCGGCCGCAGGCGGGTCATGCCGCTGGCCAGCGCGGCGGTGGTGGCGTCTTTGCCGGCCTTGCGCTGATCGTTGGCGAAGGTGACCACCAGAATGCTGTTCGCGGTGGCCACGCCCACGCACATGATCGCGCCCATCAGCGCCGGCACGCTCAGGGTGGTCTGCGAGACGAACAGCATCCACACCATGCCGGCGATGGCGCCGGGCAGCGCGCTCAAGATGATCAGCGGGTCGAGCCACGACTGAAAGTTCACCACCATCAACAGGTAGACCAGCACCACCGCGAAGAGCAGGCCGAAGGCCAGGCCGCGGAAAGACGACTGCATGCTCTCGACCTGGCCGCGCACCGTGACCGAGGTGCCGCGGGGGAAAGAGGGCTTCGCCTTCGCCACCACCTCGTCGACCTTCGCGGCCACCGAGCCCAGGTCTGCGCCGGCGACGTTGGCCTGCACGTCGAAGGTGCGCGCCGCGTTCCAGTGGGTGACGTTGGCGGGGCCCAGCGTGCGCGAGAACTGCGCGATGTTCGAGAGCATCTGCGGAGCACCTTCGATGCCGGCATTGAGCGGCGTCTGGCGCAGGTCGTCGAGCGACGAGATCTCGGCCTGGGGCGTCTGTACCGCCACCAGGTACTGCACCCCGCGCTTGTCGAGCCAGTAGCTGGGCGCGACCTGGCCGCTCGACGAGAGCGAGACCAGCACGTCGTTGGCGACGCCGCGCTGGGTGAGCCCCATGCGGCTGGCCATGGTGCGATCGACGTCGATGCGCAGCTGCGGGCGGTCTTGCACCTGCGCCAGGTGCACGTCGGCCGCACCGGGAATCTGCTCGATCTCGGCGGCCAGCTTCTTGGCGACCTCGTAGGTGGCGTCTTCGTTGCCGATCGCGCCGGTCACCTGCACGTCGATCGGCGCGGCGAGACCGAAGTTGAGCACCTGGGTCGAGATGTCGGGCGCGAGAAAGAAGAACGTGGTGTCGGGGTAGCGCGCGCGCAGCGTCGAGCGCAGCTTGCGCACGTACTCTTCGGTGGGGCGGTGATCTTCCTTCAGCGCGATCATGATCTGGCCGTCGGCCGACGAGATCAGCGCGCCTTCGGACAAGCTCAGGTTGATGCCCGACACCGGGGTGCCCAGGTTGTCGATCAGCGTGGCGATCTCCGCAGGGGGTATCACCTGGCGAATCGTCTCTTCGATGGCGGCGAAGCGCTGCTCGCTGTCTTCGATGCGGGTGCCGGCCGGGCCGCGCACGTGCAGCTTGATGAGGCCGGCGTCGACCTGGGGAAAGAAGTCTCGCCCCACCAGCGGCAGCAGCGCGAGCGAGACCGCCACGCCGACGAAGAAGGCGATGGTGAAGCCGCGCCGCTTCTCGAGCGCCAGGGCCAGCAAGCCACCGTACCCCTGGCGCAGCCGGTCGAAGCCACGGTTGAAGGTCGCGAAGGCCCGCGCTGCCAGCGACCGCTTCGCGCCGGGCAGGTGCGCCTCGTGACCGCTCAGGTGCTCGGCCGCCTCGCGCTCGAGCAGCATTCGCACCAGGGTGGGCACCAGGGTGCGCGAGAGCAGGTAGCTCATCATCATCGCGAACACGACCGCCATCGCCAGCGGCACGAACAGCGACTTCGCCGCGCCCGCGATGAACGCCACCGGCACGAAAACGATGCAGATGCACAGCGTCGAGACGAAGGCCGGCACGGCGATCTCTTGCGCGCCGTCGACGATCGAGCGGATGAAGGGCTTTCGCTGCCCCAGGTTGCGGTGAATGTTCTCGATCGCCACCGTGGCGTCGTCGACCAGAATGCCGACCGCCAGCGCCAGGCCGCCGAGCGTCATCACGTTGAGGGTCTCACCCAGCGCGCCCAAGATGACGATCGAGGTGAGAATCGAGAGCGGTATCGACACCACCACGATCAGCGTGCTGCGCCAGCTGCCCAGGAAGACCAGAATCATCAGCGCGGTGAGCGCCGCGGCGATGAGGCCCTCTTTCACCACGCCCTCGATCGACGCGCGCACGAACAGCGACTGGTCGAAGAGCAGCGAGACGTTGAGCTCTTTGGGCAGCCGGGCCAACGTCTCGGGCAGGCGGTTCTTCACCCCCGAGGTCACCGCCAGCGTGCTCGCGCCGCTGAGCTTGAGCACCGGCATCAGCGCGGCGCGCTTGCCGCCCACGTGCACGATGCTGGTCTGGGGCGAGTTGCCGTCGCGCACGTTCGCCACGTCGCGAATGAAGATGGTCTTGCCGTTCTTGCTCTTGATGGGAATCGACCCCAGCTCGTCGACCACGTCGGGGCTCGAGTTCATGACGATGGGGTATTCGTGCTCGCCGATCTTCGCGGTGCCGGTGGGCAAGATGACGTTCTGCAGCCCCAGCGCGGTGTTCACGTCGCTCGGCGAGAGCCCCCACGCGTAGAGCTTCTGCGGGTCGATGTCGATCATCACCTGGCGCTGCTTGCCGCCGTACGGGTACGGAATCTGCGCGCCCTTGATGGTGGCCAGGTCGGCGCGCAAGAAGTTCACCCCCAGGTCGAACAGCGACTTCTCGCTCAGGGTGTCGCTCTCGAGCGCGGCCTGAATCACCGGCACGTTCGAGGCGCTGTAGCGAATGATCAGCGGCGGAGTGGCGCCGGGCGGCATCTGCCGCACGGCCGACTGCGAGACCGCGGTGACCTGGGCGATGGCGGTGTCGACGCTCGCCTTCGGCTGCAAGAAGATCTTCACCACCGCGATGCCGGTGAGCGACTGGCTCTCGATGTGCTCGATGTCGCTCACCACCGTGGTGAGAAAGCGCTCGTAGTTGGTGACGATGCGCTTCTCCATCTCTTCGGGAGACAGGCCGCCGTAGTTCCACACCACGGTGATCACGGGAATGTCGATGTCCGGGAAGATGTCGACGGGTATGCGGACCAGGGTCAGCACGCCCATCAGCACGATGAGCATCGACATCACCACGAAGGTGTACGGCCGCTTCAGCGCGATGCGCACCAGCCACATGTCAGGCCGCCGCCTTCTTGCGGGCCGCGACGAACGGCCACAGCATCTCGAGCAGCTCGGCCGCGAAGCGGTCGTCGAGCGGCGCGCGCCGGGTCAGCATGCGGTACCAGTACGCGCCGAAGACCAGGTCGATGAACAGCTCGAGGTCGAAGTCTCGGCGCAGCTGCCCGGTCTTGAGGCCGCCGCGCAGCAGGGTTCGCAGCGCGCCCCGGCGCACCTCGAGAAACCGCTCGCGAAAGTCTTCGAGGAACTCGGGGTCGCCCTGGGCCTGCGCCATCAGCGCCGTCAGGGTGCGGCCGGTCGAGGTCTCGCGCAGCAGCCGGGCGCTCTTCTTCAAGAACGACTGCAGGTCGCGCCGGGTGTCGCCGGTGTCCTCGACGTGCACGTGGGCCTCGACGTTGGCCAGCGCGGCCTCCATCGCCAGCTCACCCTTGCCGGCCCACCACTTGTAGATGGTCTGCTTGCCGACTTTTGCCCGGGCGGCGATCTCCTCGATGCACAGCTCCGAGACGGCGGTCTGCTCGAGCAGCTCGCTGGTCGCGGCGAGTATGCGCGCGTGAGCATCGGAGCTGCGGGGCCGTGCCATCGTCGGCCCATTACTAGACGCCGCGTTCCGTAATTACAAGTCGCACTGCCGTTCCCCTCTGGCGGGCGAGGGTGCTACACGCCCCCGGCCATGCAACCGGCCACCCAAGACACCACCACCCCAGAGTTCTACGACGAGATGTGGAGCAGCTACGGCCACCTCGACGCGGTCAGCCCGGCCGCGTTTCACCGGCGGCGGGTGGTGTGCCAGCTGGCGAAGAAGTACGCCTCGCACGCGCAAGCGGTGCTCGACGTCGGCTGCGGCATGGGCGAGCTCTTGCGCGACCTCGAGCCGTACGTGCCCCAGGCGCGCATCAGCGGCGCCGACATCTCCGAGCGCTCGCTGCAGAAGAGCCGTCAGCTCAACCCCCGCTACCAGCTCTTCCAAATGGACCTGGCGGGCAAGGACTTCGTCGAGAAGTACGCCGCGCACCTGGGCCAGTACGACTTGATCACCTGCTCCGAGGTGCTCGAGCACATTCCCGAAGACGCGCTGGCGGTGCAGCGCCTCGGGCAGCTGCTCAAGCCGGGCGGCACGTTGATCGTCACCGTGCCGGGCGGCGCGAAGTCGAAGTTCGACATTCACATCGGGCACCAGAAGCACTACCCGCCGCGCGTCGCGGCGCAGCTGATGAAGCAGAACGGGCTCTCGGTGCTCGAGGCGCTGGGCTGGGGCTTCCCCTTCCACAGCCTCTACCGCACCGCAGTGCGGGTGGCGTCGCGGTTCGCGGTGGGCGACCCGGGTGAGAAGAAGCAGCCGCAGCAGAACGGCGGCGGCTCGGTGGTCTCGACGGTGCTGGGCGGGGCGTACACCGCGTTCGGCAAGGTGCTGAACCCGCTCTTCTATCTGAACCTCAACCACGGCGGAGAGCAGACCGTGGTCGTCGCCCGCCGATGAAGAGCGCCGGCACGATTCTCGTCACCGGTGCCGGCCGCGGCATCGGGCGCGCCATCGCGCTCGGGCTGGCCGAGAAGACCCAGGCGAAGCTGGTGCTGGTCTCGCGCACCGCGAGCTGCCGCAAGGTGGCGGCCGAGATCGAAGCGAAGCACCCCGGCCGCGCGGTCGCCTTTGAGTGGGACGTGACCGACCGCGGCCCGGGGCGCGACCAGGTGCTCGAGGCGGTGGCGCGCGGCCCGCGGCCGCTGGGCCTGGTGCACTGCGCGGCGGTGCTGGGCCCCACCGGGCCGTTCGTCGAGAACGACCTGGGCGCGTGGTGGTCGGCGATGCAGACCAACCTCTTCGGCACCGCGAACGTGGTGCACGGGCTGTTGCCCGAGATGCAGCGAGACCAGGCGGGGCGCATGGTGCTCTTCGCCGGCGGCGGCGCGGCGTACGGGTACCCGAACTTCTCTTCGTACGGCACCGCCAAGGCGGCGCTGGTGCGCTTCGCCGAGACGGTGGCGATGGAGCTGGGCGACGCCTCGGCGGTGCTCACCATTCTGGCGCCCGGTGCCAACGAGACCGACATGCTGGCCGAGGTGCGCCGCGCCGGAGGAGAAGTGAAGACCACGGTCGACATCTCGGAGCCGGTGAACGCGGTGGTGCGGCTGATGACCGAAGACACCCGAGGCCTGCACGGCCGCTTCCTGCACGTGCGCGACGGGTGGTCGCCCGAGACCGCACGCGAGCTGGGCGCCGACATGTTCAAGCTGCGGCGGGTGGAGAAGCGATGAGGGCAGACCGCACGGCACAGGCCACCCTGAGCGAAGCAACACCTCGCCAGCCGGGCACGGGCACAGGCACGCCTGACCATCTGACGGCCACGCCCCTCGTCGGACGTTCACGAGCTGCGTGCCCGTGCTCGAAAAGCTGTCAGCCCCTGAGCGGAGCGCGCAGCGCGCAGTCGAAGGAGGCCTCGCGCCTGCTGCGGCGCTCCATCGAAGGGTCCGGGCGACGCGTCGGCGCCTTCGACTTCGGCCTGCGGCCTTCGCTCACGTTGAACATTCTTCGAACGGCAGTGGAGAGCCGATGAACCGCGTGCTGGTGGTCGGTCACGGCGGCATCGGCAAGGTGCGGGCGGCGGCGCTGCACGGCCGGGGCAGAGATCACGGGGCGTCGCTGGTCGGCACCGTCGACCCGCTGGCGCGCGACACCGCGCTGTACGGCGGCGCACCGCATTTTCCCGGGCTGGCTTCGGTGCCCAGCGACGCCTACGACTCGGCGGTGGTGGCGCTGCCGCACGACCTGGCGCGGTCCACGGTCGAGCTGCTGCTGGCGGCGGGCAAGCGGGTGCTGCTCGAGAAGCCGCTCGGGCTCTCGGGCGCCGAGGCGACCGCGCTCGCCGACGCCGCGCGCAAGGCGGGGCTGGCGTGCTTCGTTGGCTACAACTACCGCTTCCTGCCCAACGTGCTGGCCGCGTTTCAGGCGGCGCGCTCGGGGCACCTGGGCAAGCTGCGCAGCATCGACATGCTGCTCGGCCACGGCGGCCACCCCGGCTCGGCGAAGGAGTGGAAGCTCGACCCCAAGCGGGCCGGCGGCGGAGTCATCATCGACCCCGGCGTGCACCTGCTCGACCTCTTGCAGGTGGTGGCGCCCGGCCTCGAGCCGTTGCTCGCGCAGGGCAGCACGGGTTTCTTCAAGACTGGCATCGAAGAAGACGTGACGGTGGTGCTGCGCGACGGCGAGTGCCTGGCCACGGTGCGCGTCAGCCACGTGCGCTGGGTGAACGGCTTTCGCATCGAGCTGGTGGGCGAAGACGGCTACGCGCTGGTCGAAGGGCGCGGGGCGACCTACGGGCCGATGACGGTACGGCTGGGCAAGCGCTGGGCGTGGAGCGACGGCACCAAGCGCACGCAGCGCGAGACCGAAGAGTCGCGCGACTTCGGGGCCAAGAACGAGAGCTTCGAGGCCGAGACGGCGGCGGTGCTCGACAAGTGGGCGGGCAGGGCCGTGGCGGTCGAGCCGGCGAGCTTCGACGACGGCGTGCGCGTGGCGAAGCTGTGCGACCGGCTCTACGCGATGCTCGGCGCGCGCTGAGCGGTCGACCCACGCAACTGCGCCGTGTTTGCAGTAACCGGTACTGCATCGGCGGCGCAGAACGCGCTGCTCGGTGCGCGCCGCCCAGGCCTCGATGACGTCCTTCGCAGCGATACGCCCTGCCTCGGCGGCGCAGAGCGCGCTGCTCGGTGCGCGCCGCCGCACGCCTCGATGACGTCCCGCAGCGATACGCCCTGCCTCGGCGGCGCAGAGCGCGCTGCGCGGTGCGCGCCGCCGCACGCCTCGATGACGTCCTTCGCAGCGACACGCCCTGCCTCGGCGGTGCAGAACACGTGCAGCGAGCGCATCGGCTTCTACGCCTCGTCGACCTCGTCGCCTGCGGCTCTCGGGTTCTCGAGTCGGTGAAAGAGACGCGCCGGCACCAGCAGGTTCCACCGTGGCCAGCGCAGGGTCCGCTTGGGTGAGTCTCCCGGCACCATCGGGGCCGCACGCGCGGGGATGACCTCCATCAGGCGTCGGAGATCGGGGCGCAGGTACGCAGACCTCGGGTGGCGGTCGAGGAAGAGCCCGACGCGGGCCGCGGTGACGCGGTTGTTCAACGACAGCGCGTAGTCGACCATCACCTTCACGTCGAGCCGCGGCTGCTCGCGGAACACCGCCCAAAGAGTGTCGAGCTCGGGAGCGAGATCGAGCCGATCGAGACAATCGACGAACGCGCGGCTGGGGTCGCTGACGGTGAGCGGAAGGCCGGCGCGAAAGTGGAGGCTCGCGCCTCGGCCAAAGAACTCCTTGTCGGGGAAGATGTTCTTCACGCTCCGGAAGGTGATGCCGGCGTAGGTGAACTCCGGCACCCGCGTACGCGAGAAGAAGGTCAGCGTTTCGCGGTGCGGCGGGAGCAGGTGGTGGAACCGCAGGGCCGACGCGTGGCTCACCTCGCTGGCCTCGGCGAGACGGGTACCCAGGAGATAGGGGTCGGGCTGGTGCCGGAGTGAAGCCCAGAGGTAGGTGCCTTTGCGCGGGCTGACCAGGCGCTTCTGCGTCACGTGGTAGTGGAGCGCGCGGTGAGCGGCGGCGGGCTTGCGCGTCTGCAGAAACTCGCGGACGTGAAAGTACGGGTGTTTGGCGAAGAACTCGACGGGTGTCTCGCGCTCACCCGAGAAGCTGGCGTCCCACCGGCTGGACCGCTGCGGCAGTCGTCTTCGCTTCGAGGTCGGCATGGGCGGCTCACTTTTCCAGCGGTGCGCATACAAATACCAGAACCGCTGAACCTTGTAGCATTACGCGCATCAAACGCTCAGCGCGAAAAAAGTGGCCGGCACCCCTCCGCGCTGTCTTCGAGGCAGGCGCCGCGACGCGGTGGCACCTCCGAGCGGTCGGCGCGCGCGGGTGCTGTGCTGGCCCGAGCGCGGCGCCCCAAGGGCGCGACGCTTCGCGGCACGCACGGTGGGAGCGTCACTGCGCCGGTTCGCCCGAGGTCGAGGGCATACCGGGCGTGAGATCGGGGGCGCGCAGGCGTGACCGTCCGAACCGCTCTCGATGCCGATGACGAGCCCACGAGGGCAGACGAACGTCGGGGGGCCCCGCGTCGGAGCGCCTGAGCGGCCAGCGTGTACTGGCCCGTGCGTTCGCCCAGCTGCACCCGGGCAGCGCGAAGGCCGCGCTGACGCGCCCGCCAACGAAGCGAACGTGCCCCAGACCCACGTCGACTCCGCCGGAGCGCCAGCACTCAGCCCACCAGCACTCAGCCCACCAGCACTCAGCCCACCAGCACTCAGCCCCCCCCCCCCCCCCCCCCCCACCCCCCCCCTCCCCCCCCCCCCCCCCCCCCCCCCCCCCCACCCCCCCCCCCCCCCCCCCCCCCCCCCCCCCCCCCCCCCCCCCCCCCCCCCCCCCCCCCCCCCCCCCCCCCCCCCCGCGCAGAAGACGAGCGTCTCGCAGACCGCAGCCCGCCCTCGACGAGCCTGCGAGACACATGTCCCGACGATTCCTTGCGCACACCGAGCGGCCACCGGGTCAGCGGCCCATGCGAAGCCTCTGTGCACTGCTGCTCGTCTCCCTCTCACTCTCCTGCTCCAGCAAAGGCGACCCCGGCCCGCAAGGCCCGACCGGCCCGCAAGGCCCCGCCGGCCCCCGGGGAGCCGACGGCGCGCAGGGCCCCGCGGGAGCCCCGGGCGCGAGCGGAGGAGGCCCACGCAAAACCTGGGTGGACGCCGACGGCGGTGCGGTGCCCGAGGTCTACGACGTGGGCGGCGACGGCTACGTGCGCTGGTTCACCGGCGGGTTCGCCTGGCAGCTGGACCCCGAGACGGGTTCGGTCAGCCCGCTCTCCACCGGAGAAGCGACGCTGCTGTTCGACGGCCCCAACTGCACCGGTGCGTCCTACGTGAGCCCGGTGCTCCCGCTCGAGGTCATCGAGCTGCCCGACGGCGGCGCCATCGCGCGCCCCATCGGCCTCGCCTCGCGCGAGGTCGCCATCTCGAGCCGCTGGTACTCGGGCGAAGGCGGCGCGTGCTCGAGCACCGGCGGCTTCATGATGAGGGTGGTGCCGGTGGGCAGCTTTCTCGCCGCCGGCCCCGCCCCCCACTTCGCTCGCCCCACGCCGCTGCACCTCGAGGTGCGCTGACGCCTCTCAGGGGGCGCCGTCGTTCACCAGCGACGGCATCGGGGTGTGCTCGGGCCCGGGCAAGAGCAACCGCGCGTGCTCGGGCGAGGAGAGGCCGCTCACCACCTTGTGGAGCACGCCCTCTTCGAGGTCGTAGACCAGCCCGGCGACCACCGGCCGGCGGCCTTTCTTCCACGCGTGGCGCAAGATCGGAGTCAGCGACAGGTTGTAGACCTGACTGATCACCGACAGCTCGACCAGCCGCCGATGCCGGTCTTCCTCGGGGAGGGGCTCGAGCCGGTGCCGGTACTGCTCGGCGAGCGATCGCACGTCACCCAGCCAGTGGTCGACGACCCCGTACGAGTGGCTGCCGGCAGCCGCCTTCACGCCGCCGCACCCATAGTGCCCGCACACCACCACGCACTTCACGTCGAGCACCTCGACGGCGAACTGCAGCACCGAGAGGCAGTTGAGATCATGCGTGAAGAACTGATTGGCGATGTTGCGGTGCACGAACATCTCTCCGGGCCCGGTGCCGGTGAGGGTGTTCGCGGGCACGCGCGAGTCCGAGCACCCGATGAACAGGTAGTCGGGCCGCTGCCCCTGGGCGAGCCGCTTGAAGACGTCGGGGTCGGCCGCGCGCGACTTCTTCACCCACGCCTTGTTGCCGTTCAGCAAAACCTCGATCGGATCCACGTTCGTCATGACGCACCTCCAAAGCCTACGAGTCGATAGTCAATGCCCCGCTCCACAGCGGTGCGGCCGAACTCCTTGATCACCTGCAAGACGTCGGGGTCGATGCGCTGGCAGCGCCGCGCGTCGATCTCGACCCGCGAGCCGGGCTCGAGCGCCTCGAGCTTCCGAATGATGCCCACCCGGTGCAGGAAGGTGATCTGATCGCCCAGCTCGAACCGCTTCACCACCGAGCCGGGAGGAGACACCGGCTGCAGCCCTTCGCTGCGCGCGTGCTGCTTCATGATGAAGAAGGTGCCCACGCCCAGCCCGATGGCGATGCCGGTGAGCAGGTCGGTCGCGACGATCGCGACGATGGTGGCCGCGAACGGCGCGAAGAAGTCGCGCCCCGAGCGCCACGCCGACATCAGCTCGGCCGGCTTGGCGAGCTTGTAGCCGGTGACCAGCAGCACCGCCGCCAGCGCCGAGTAGGGAATCAGGTTCAGCACCCCGGGTATGAGCAACACCGCGAGCAGCAGCAGCCCGCCGTGCAGAATCGCCGAGACCCGGGTGCGCGCTCCGGCGTCGATGTTGGCGGCGCTGCGCACGATGACGCCGGTGATGGGCAGCCCGCCCAGCAGCCCGCTCACCGCGTTGCCGATGCCCTGCGCGAGCAGCTCGCGGTCGGCCGACGACTTGCGCTTGAGCGGGTCCAACCGGTCGGTGGCATCGAGGCTGAGCAGCGTCTCGAGGCTCGCCACCGCAGCGATGGTGAACGCCACCTTCCACATCAGCGGGTTGGTGATGGCCGAGAAGTCGAGAAACTGTATCGAGCTCAACGAGATCGAGGTCGGCAGCGTCACCCGGTGCTGCGCGGTGAGCGCCAGGCCAGGTGACCAGTACGAGAACAGCTGGTTCACCACCACGCCCACCGTGACGGCGGCCAGCGGCCCCGAGATCACCTTCTGGTTCTTGAGCCGGGTCTTCTCGAACAGCACCAGGGTGACCAGCGCCAGCGCGCAGATGACCACCGCGGCCGGCTGAACCGACGAGAGGGCCCACCTCAGCGCGCTGAAGGTGTTGGCGCCGTCAATCTGGTGAAACGCAACGTCACCCTCGGCGTCGGCGTCGTACCCGACCGCGTGGGGCAGCTGCTTCAAGATGAGCAGCACGCCGATCGCGGCGAGCATGCCGCGCACCACGCTGCGGGGCACGTAGTCGGCGACGAAGCCCCACTTGAGCAGGCCGAGGGCCACCTGCAGCACGCCTGCCAGCACCACCGCGAGCAAGAAGGCCTGCCAGCTGCCCAGCACGCCGGTCGCCTGCAGCACCACTGCGGTCAGGCCGGCGGCAGGCCCGCTGACCATCAGGTTCGAGCCCGAGAGCGGGCCGACCACCAGACCGCCCACCACCCCGGCGATCAGCCCTGCGAGAAGTGGAGCTCCGCTGGCGAGGGCGATGCCGAGGCAGAGTGGAATTGCGACGAGGGTGACGACGACTGAAGCGGGTAGATCGAATTTGAGCAGCTCACGCACGGGTTGAAGTTCTCCAAGAAAGAAGGGGCCAGAGGCGGGCCCGCTCCATCAAAGAGAACGGACCCTCCGAATTCGGTTCGAGACGAGGCGGCTTTGAAGCCGCGCTTCAGCCCCGAGCGTTCGGAGGGCGTTCGACCGACGCGCCCGGTGGACCTGGTGGCCCATGGCGGTCGGCATCGAGTTGTGCGAGCTGCGGCCGGAGGTCGAGCATCACCAGCTCGTGCTCGAGCGCGGCGTCGTCACCGCTCTCGGGGTTCTCGTCCGGTGCGTCGGTGTCGACGTCTGCGGCGGCGCTCTGCTCGACGGGGTCGGCGCTCACCCAGCCGACCAGCGGCAAGGTGACGGCGAACGCGAGCAGAAGTGCAAAGAGGCGAGCCGCAAGAACCACGATTCAGCAATAAGAACACCAACTGGCCCTGACAAGGCAAGTTCGTTCGCTCGTGAGCCGAGCCGAGCTCGTGCCGAGGACGAGGCGCAGGTGAGGTCCGCCCGGAGTGGCCGCGGTCTGGCCATGAGGACGGGCCGGAACCTGCAAAGAAGCGACGGCCGAGCCCGGCTCGGCTCAGACGATGATCTTGGTACCCTGGAAATCGAAGGCGAAGACCACCTCGTGCAGGCCAGCCTCGGCCATGGCCCGCCGCAGCCGGCCCTTCTGCTCGGTATAGAAGAGCAGGAACCCGCCGCCGCCGGCGCCGATCAGCTTGCCGCCCAGCGCGCCGTTGTCGAGGCCGAGCTGGTACCAGCGGTCGATGTCGGGGTTGCTCATCGAGGCGCTGCGCTTCTTCTTGTGCAGCCAGTGCTCGTGCATCAGCTCGCCGAACTTCGCGATCTCGCCGCGCTCGAGGTGCTCGAGAATGCGCTGCCCGAGCTCCTTCACGTAGTGCAGGTTCGCCACCATGCCGGCGTCCTTGCCCTTCGTCTTGCTGTCTTGCTCTTTCAAGATGCTGCCGGCCGAGCGCGAGTAGCCGGTGGCGAACAGCAAGAGGTTGTCTTCGAGCTGGGCCAGGGTGTCTTCGCTGGCGGCGAGCGGGCGGGCCTCGACCTGGCCGTCTCTCTTGAAGTCGAACACGGTCACTCCGCCGAACGCGGCGATGTACTGGTCCTGCTTGCCGATGGGGTCTTTGAGCCGCTCGAGCTCGATGTGGCAGGCCGCCTCGGCCAGCTCGCGGGGGTGAATGAAGTGCCGCTTGTACTGGTGCAGCACCCGCAAGAGGCAGGTGGTGAAGCTGCCCGACGAGCCCAGGCCGGTGCCGGCGGGTATGTCGGCCATCGAGGTGATCTCGATGTTCGGCTCGGCGATGCCGGTCATCAGCAGCGCCTCGCGAATGATGGGGTGCTTGATCTCTTCGACCTTCGAGACCCGCTCGATCTGCGAGTAGCGCAGCAGCATCTCGTTGACCGTGGTGCGCTGCATCGACACGAAGACGTACTTGTCGATCGCCGCCGAGATGCAGAAGCCGCCGTGCTCGAGGTAGTACGAGGGCAGGTCGGTGCCGCCGCCGCCGATCGAGATGCGCAGCGGGCTTCGGCCGATGATCACGCGCCGACCCCGTCATCGAGCTGCTGCTTCATCGCCAGCATCGAGGCCTCGAGCGCCTGGCGGGTGCTCTTCTCGCAGCGCCAGCCCAGCGCCTGAATGCGCGCGATCGACAGCCGCACCACCGGCACGTCGCCCTTCCACCCGCGGTCGCCGCCGGTGAGCTCGTACTTCACCGACCCGGGCTTCAGCCCGCAGCACTCGACCGCGAGGTCGGCGATCTCTCTGACCGTGATGTAGTCGCCGGTCGCCACGTTGAAGGCGCGAAACGGGGCCTGCTCGCGCTCGGCCGCCAGCAGCACCGCGCGCACCACGTCGGCCACGAAGATGTACGACTTGCTCTGCGAGCCGTCGCCGAGAATGCGCAGCTTCGAGGGGTCGGCGCGCAGCCGCCGCACGAAGTCGAACCCCACCCCGTGCGTCTGCCGCGGCCCCACCACGTTGCCGAACCGAAAGGCGCACGCGGTCATGCCGAACATGAAGCAGTAGCTCGCGATCAGCGCCTCGCCCGAGAGCTTCGAAGCCCCGTAGGTCGAGACGGGAATCAGCGGGCCGTGATCTTCCTGCGCCTCGACGCTGCCCAGCTCGCCGTACACCCCGCTGCCGCTGGCGTAGAGCAGGCGCTTCACCCCGGCGCGCCGCGCCGCCTCGACCACCGAGTGGGTCAGCGCGGTGCCCTGGTGAAAGTCGATCGCCGGGTCGGTCATCGCCTTGGCGATGTCGGGGTTCGACGCGAGGTGAATCACCGCGTCGTGCCCGGCCATCGCGGCGGTGAGCGCGGGCAGGTCTTCGACGTTGCCGCGCACCACCTTGAGCCGCGCGTCTCGGTCGTGGTGCGCGTAGTGCCACGCCTGCCCCGACGAGAAGTTGTCGTAGAGGGTGACCTGGGTGACCGCAGGGCGCGCGAGCAGCGCGTCGGTGAAGTGGCTGCCGATGAAGCCCGCGCCGCCGGCGATGAACCAGCGCTGCATCAGCGGGCCGCCGTTTCCCACTTGGTGGCGTTCTTCTTCAGCGCCGGGTGGGTGACGAGCAGGTGCCACACCACCGCCGCCAGCCCCTCGGTGTGCGGAGTGATGTGCTCGGGGTTCACCACCGGCACCAGCACGCACGCGTCAGACAGCTTCGCGGTGGTGCCGCCGTCGCGGCCGACCACGCCGAAGATCTTCGTGCCCTGCGCCTTGGCCAGCTCGAGCGCGCGCACCAGGTTCATCGACACGTTCTTCTCTTTGCTGCCGCCGCCCACCGAGAAGACCAGCACCGCGTCTTTGGCGGTCAGGCGCGAGACCTTGAGCCACTCGGAGAACGTGGTGTCCCACCCTTCGTCGTTCACCCGCGCGGTGAGCTCGCTGACGTTGTCGGTGGGGGCGTAGGCCTCGAAGCCGCAGATCTTTCGAAAGTCGTTCACCGCGTGGCTGGCGTGCCCAGCGCTGCCGCCGACGCCGAGAATGAAGAGCTGGCCGCCGCCGTCGCGGGCCGCGCCCAGGCCTACCGCCAGCGCGTCGATGGCGGTCGCGTCGAGCTTCTGCACCGCGGCGACGGTCTCGCTCAAGAACCCGCGAACGAAGTCGAGGCTCACAGCTTGAAACCCGCCGCGGTGGCGTCGCGGTAGAACATCTCGACGGTCTCGAGCGAGAAGTCGCCGAGGTCTTTGCCGAAGCCGTCGAGCTTCTTCAGCAGGTCGGGCGTGGCGGTGATGATGTCGCAGCCCACGCTGTCGGCCTCGGCGATGTTGAACACCTCGCGCGGAGACGCCCACAACAGCTCGATGCGGGTATCGGTCGAGCGGCAGATGCCGAGGGCCTCGGCCATGTGCGGCTTGGGGTCGCGCCCCGAGTCGGCGATGCGGCCGGCGAAGACCGAGATGACCGAGGGGGCGCCGCCCTTGAGCGCGGTGGCCATCTCGCGCACCTGCGCGTGGGTGAAGACCGCGGTGACGTTGAGCTTCACGCCCTTGCCGGTGAGGGTCTTGACGAGGCCGACGGTGCTGACCCGCTTGGTGTTGGTGACGGGGATCTTCACGTAGACGTTCTTGCCCCACGAGGCGATCTCGAGCGCCTGGCGCTCCATCTCGTTCAGCTCGTCGCTGAACACCTCGAACGAGATGGGGTGCTCTTTGATCTCGGCGAGCACGCTGTGCGCGAACGCGCGGTAGTCGGTGATGCCGGCCTTGCGCATCAACGTCGGGTTGGTGGTGAAGCCCTTGATGCGGGCGTCGCGCGACAGCGCGATCATCGACGCCTTGTCGGCGCCATCGGCGAACAGTTTGATCTTCAAGGCGAGGGCCCTCTACCACCCTTTGACAGCCCCGAGAAAGCGCACGAAGGCGGGCAGATCGGCCCCGCGCCAATCGCAATCTGACTCGGCGTCACCGAGCAGCGCGGTGCGCATGCCCGCGGCGCGGCCGGCCTGGTGATCGGTCAGGCGGTCGCCCACCATCCACCCCTCCAGCTCAGGGTACGGCGCCGCCGCGTCGAGCAGCAGCCTGGGCTTCGGCTTCCGGCACTCGCAGCCGTCTTCCTTCTTGTGCCAGCAGATGAACGACCGCGGCTTCACCGGCAACAGCTCGAGCACCCGTGCGTGCGTCGCCTCGAGCGCGGCGCGGGTCGCCTTGCCCTTCGCGGCGCTGGGCTGGTTGGTGGCGATGGCGAGCGGCACGCCGTGCGCGTGCAGCTCGGCCACCGCGGCGGCGACCCCGGGCAGCAGCTCGACCTGGTCGGGGCTCAGCGGGCTGTCGCGCGGGTCGTCTCGGTAGGGCACGGTGCGGTTCAACACCCCGTCGCGGTCGAGCACCACCAGCGGCGGCGCGCGAAAGTACGCGGCGAGATCTTCGAGCCCCTGCGGTGAGCCGATCTCGTAGAAACGCTTTCGCACCTCGAAGCCCTGCAGCCGCCCTTCACGCGACAGCGAGCGAAACAGCTCGGCAAGATCAGCCCGCCCGGGCGCGATGCCTTCGACCACGCTGCGCCGCAGCACCATCAGCCCATAGTCGATGTGACGAAACTCCTCCGTCGGCGCTCCGCTGCGGGTCTTGTCGTAGAGCCGCAGCGCACCGTCTCTGAACACCACGTTGCTGGTGTCCCACCGGCCGGCGTTCTCGAGCACCGTCATCAGCGCTTCGCCCCTGAACGCCGCCCAGACCGGGCGCCAGTCGAAGGGCAGAAACGAGTCGCCCCAGGTGAGGAAGAAGGTGTCATCGAGCACGCCCTGGTCGAAGCACTCGCGCAGCGCGCCCGCGGTGCCCAGCGGCTCGCGCTCGACCACGCAGCGCACCTTCATGCCGGGCGGCGGCGGGTGCTCATGAAGCCACTGCTCGACCTGCTCGGCGCGGTAGCCCAGCGACAGCACCACGTCGTCGACGCCCTGCGCGGCGAGCAGCGCCAGCTGGTAGTGCAGAAACGCCTGCCCCTCGACCTCGAGGAGCACCTTGGGAATCTTCTCGGTCAGCGGCCGCATGCGCGTCGCGAGACCGCCGGCCAGCACCACGCATTGCATCGGCGGCGCACCCTACCTCAGGCTCCCAAAACCCCGGCAAGGCGCTGCCCGCATGATAGGCGACGCGTCCGGTGTCGAACCCCGCCAGACCGCAGCTCCCCGAGACCGGCCCCATTCTCATTCCCGATCTGGTCGCGCTCGGCGTCATTCTCCTCTGGGGCCTGTGGTGGTTGCTGCCGGGCCTGGGCCACCCGTCGATTCACAACTGGGACGAGTCGTTTCACCAGGCGGTGGCGCGCGGCACGCTCGACCACTTTCCCGCGCCGACGATGTACGCCGAGCCCTTCCTCCCGCTGGCCTACAAAGACTGGTGGTACTCGGGCATCTGGATGCACAAGGCCACCGGCGTCTTCTGGTGGGCCGCGGTGATGCTCAAGGTGCTCGGCATCACCACCGCGGCGCTGCGCACCGCCTCGCTGTTCTCCGAGCTCGGCATCGCCGCCCTGCTCTACCTCGTCTGCCGCCCGCTCACCGGCCGCGTCATCGCGCTCGCCAGCGCGCTCGCCTTTCTGCTGCTGCCCTGGGGCTGGCTGATGACCCAGGGCCACTTCGTCGCCGACGTCACCGACATCTCGGTCACCGCCTTCGTGGTGCTCGGCATGGCGTGGCTGTGGTGGAGCGTCGAGAAAGAGTCGCTCGCCTGGGCCGCCGCCGCCGGCGCCGCGATCGGCGTGGGCTACCTGTGCAAGACCTTTCTCTCGCTCGCGCCGCTCGGCGTCGCCGGCGCCTGGTGGTTCCTGGGCCGGGTGCGCTTCTGCAAGGGCCCCACCTTCAAGCAGGTGCTCCTGATGGTCGGGGCGTTCGTCGCGGTCGCCGCCCCGTGGAACCTCTACGCCTTCTTCCACTGGCACGACGTCTTCGCCCGCGCGTTCGACCACACCATCGGCTTCATCTCGTCGTCTTCGGGTGAAGACGTCGGCCCCGGCTGGCGGCCGGTCGACGCCATCTTCCACGAGATCAACTGGACGATTCTCACCCCCTTCCCCTACCCGCTCACCCTGCTCGCCGGAGTGTGGCTGGCGGTGAAGGCGGTGCGCGAGCGCGACGGCCGCGTCATCGCCATCGCGCTCTGGCTGTGGAGCACCTGGGTCGTTCACACCATCACCCACGTGAAGGGCCACGGCCACCTGTGGAACGCGGTACCCGCGGTGTTCATCGCCTACGCGGTGACCGCGCGCGACGTGTTCCGCTATCGCGCCCTCGCCGTCGCGGTGCTCGCCTCGCTCGCGGTCTGGGTGTGGAAGCCCGCGCTCGCCCCGCTGCTCGCGCTTCGCGCCGCGCTGCCCAGCGCGCTGATTCAGACCCGCACCTGGGAGCACACCAACCTCGTCGAGCAATTCGCCTTCGTGCCCCTCGCGGTGCTGCTCGCCTGGGCCCTGGGTCGCGCGCTGAAGAAGAGCCCCGCGCTGCTGAGCCGCGTCACCGTCGGCCTGGGCACCCTCGCCGCGCTCGCGACCTCGGCCTACGCCTTCCCCATCAGCGCCATCGACAACCGCAAGCAGCAAGCGGCGATGGACCACGACCGCCAGTGGAGCGCGTCGGAAGACCTCGGCCTGGCGCTCGACCCGCTGCTCGAGAAGAAGGCGGTGTTCTTCATGGACACCAACTTCGACTACGGCGTCTCGTTCGAATACCTGAACCTGATGTTCTGGAGCGGCCGCATGGTCTACCGCATGCCGCCCAACCTCCCCATGGCGCAGGAGCGCGGCTACCACCCCTACGAGGTCTCGCCGTGCGCCGAGCCCTACGAGCCGCTCGACGCGGTGCCGCCGTACGCCGGCCTGCGCGCATATGATCTGCTCAAGCCCCGGCCCGGCCCCACCCAGCTGCCGCAGGGCTTGAACCCCCTCGACGTGCAGCTCACCAACGTGCACGCGGTCGGCTGGGCCGCGCGCACCACCAACGAGCGGTTCAGCCGCTACGCCTTCTACTTCGAGCCCCGCGGTGTCCCCACCGACGTGCGCGCCACCTTCACCATGGACGACGGCTCGCGCCACACCGAGACGCTGCAGGTCGCGTCGACGCTGCGGCCGGCGCAGCGCGTGGCCCAGTCGCCCTGGTGCCTGTTTCAGGTCATCGGCCCGCGCCACGACCACGTGAAGAGCATCGAGCTCGCCCAATGAGCACCGAGGCGGCCACGAGGGGAGAGCGAGCTCGGCGGTTCGGCCGCTCGGCCGTCAGGCACCTGCCCATCGTGCTCATCATCGCCGTCTTCGTGGGCTCGGGCCTGCGCGGCATCGACTTCGGCTTTCACTGGGACGAGCCCGAGTGGCAGATCCGCCCGGTGAAGGCGATGGTGCAGTCGGGCGTGCTCTTGCCCCGGCAGTACATCTACCCCTCGCTCGCGCGCTGGGTCGCGCTCAGCCCCGCGCTGGTCACCGGCGTGAAAGCCGGCCTTGCGGGCCGCGGCTTTCGCGAGGTGCAGGCGGCGATGGTCGCCGACTTCGATCAGCCCGACTACCTGTTCCGCGTGCGCACCCTGTTCCTCATCATCAGCGCGCTCACCATCGTGTGGATCTACCTGGCCGCCCTCGCCATCGATCGCGCCTGGTGGAAGGCGCTGCTCGCCGCCGGCGCGTTCGGCCTCACCTGGGAGTTCGCGTACCACGCGCGCTGGGTGGCCACCGACTCGATCTGCACCCAGTTCTCGGCCCTCACCCTGCTCGGCCTCGCCCTCTTCCACCGCACGCAGAAGCCCGGCTGGCTCTACTTCGCCGCCGTCGCCGCCGGCCTGTGCACCGGCACCAAGTACCCCGGCGTGGTGGTGCTCGCCACCGTGCTGCTCACCGGCGCGCTCGCGCTGCCGGTGCGCGCGGTCGGCAAGCAGCTCGTGCGCGCCACCGCCCTGGGCTTCACCGCGTTCGGTGCGTACCTGGTGAGCACCCCCGCCACGCTGCTCCACCCGTTCGACTTCTACGAGCAGCTGCAGCAGATCAACTCGTACTACGGCGCCGGGCACTACACGTACACCGTGGCCAAGGGCCTGCCCCACCTCGAGCTCGCGCTCGGCTACTTCACCTTCGACTTCTTCTCTTCGTTTCGCGTGCTCTCGGTGCTCGCCTGGGGCGCGGTGCTGACCGGCGCCATCTACCGCCTGCGCGACGACAAGCGCCTCGCCGCGGTGCTGGTCTCGTTTCCCGCCTTCTTCCTCTTCTTCTTCTGCTGGAAGTACGGCGTCTTCATCGTTCGCAACTTCCTGCTGGTGACGCCGTTTCTCGCCCTGCTGCTGGGGCGCGGCGCCGCGCAGGCCTTCGCGCTGCTCGACTCGCCGCTCAAGAAGAAGGTGCTCGCCGGGGTCGTCGCCGGCGCGATGCTGGCCCAGGCGGTGTGGCTCATCGACGCGGGCGAGAGCATTCGCGCTCCCGACGAGACCGCGCAGGTGCGCAGCGCGCTGGCCTGGGCCGCCTCGCACCCCGGTCAGCGCTTCCGCTTCTCCGACAAGGTGAAGGCCGTCGCCGCGGCGCACGGCCTGCAACTGCCCGCCAACAGCGTCGACACCGCCCCCGACGCCATCGTCTTCTTCATTCGCGCCGAGGGCCCCGACCCCCGGGTGATGCCGGTGAACGACCCGTTTCTCTTCGAGGCGGTGTTCGGCCCGCGCGAGACCAACCTCAACTGGTACTCGACCTGGGAAGGCAAAGACCACCTCATCATCATGTCGGTCGAGAAGGCGAAGCCGGTTCAGGTGCGCGGCTAGAGAGGCGAAGCCGCCGCCGAGGTCGCGAGCAGCAGCTTGCCGTGCGAGGCCCGGCTCTCGATGAAGTGCTGCGCCGCCCCCGCCTCGCCGAGGGGGAAGACGCGGTGCACGATCGGCTTGATGGCGCCTTTGCCGTACAGCTCGAGCAGGTCGACCATCAGGCTCTTGAGCAGGCCTTTTTCGTTCCACAGCAGCAGAATCTGCGAGCCGCTGAGGCCCTGGTTGCGCTCGATGAGCGAGAACGGGTGAAACAGGCCGCCCTCGACGAAGTCCGCTGCGACGCGGCCCCATTCTTTCAGGCTGTGCAGGCTCAGGCCCATCGGCGGCACCACCCCCGCGGCGCCGATGCAGACCGCGTGGCCCGGCGTCTGTAGGCAGCGCATGCCCTTGCGCAGCGTGGCGCCTCCGATGGAGTCGAGCAGGAAGCGCACCCCGCGCCCTCGGGTGAGCCGCTTCACCTCTTGCTCGAAGTCCTGCTCGGCGTAGTTGATGCCGTGGTCGAGGCCATGCGCGCGCGCGAAGTCGAGCTTCGCCTGCGTGCTGGCCGTGCCGTAGACCGTGAGGCCGAGGTGCTTCGAAATCTGCAGCGCCGCGGTGCCCACGCCACCGGCGATGGCTTGAATCAGAATGTCTTCGCCCCGGCGCACCCGCAGCACCTGGGTGAGGCAGTTGAGCGCCGTCGCGTAGACCGCCGGCAGCGCCGCCGCCTCGGGCAGGCTCATGCCCTCAGGCAGCGGGTGCGAGTTGCCCTCTTCCACGATGACGTGCTCGGCGTACGCCCCGAACTTCACCCAGGCGAACACCAGCGTCCCCTCGCGGGTCGTGGTGCCCGGCCCGCCCGCCACCACGCGGCCCGACAGCTCGAAGCCCGGGCACGTCGGCGGCTTCGGCGCCCACTTGTAGTAGCCCCGGCGGGCCAGCGCGTCGGCGAAGTTCACCCCGATGTAGTGGGCCTCGACCAGCAGCTCCCCGTGCGCCAGCGGCGGGAGCCGCGCCTCGTCCCACCGCAGCTCCTCGGGCCCCCCGTACCGGCCGAATACCATTCGCCGCGTCTTTTCCATGCGGGCCATGCCTCTGCGTCTACCCATTGCGCAGCGCTGAACCAGCGAAATCGCACAGCTTCTTTTCGCTTTTGCCCGCGATGTCAGGGGCCTTTCCCACCCGAGAAGAAAACCTTCTTGTTCCAATGGAGAGAAACACCTACACGGAGTCGCCCTCATGTTGCGAAGATTGACACATCGATCGGGGTCGGGAGACGCCCAGCCCGCCGCTGCAGCGCCGCTCAAGGACGCTTGCGAGGCCGCCACCGACTGCGTCTTCCACGAGAGCCGAAAGAGCACCTCCTCGCTCGATGACGTGATGGCGGCGGTCCGCAAGACCTACCGGGACCACGAGGTGGGGTTGGGGGCCAAGACCTGGGAGGGCACCCGGCCCTTCGTGGTCTCCGGCCGGGTCGACGAAGCGCCCGGCGTCGTGTCGTTCTACCTCGAGCCGAAAGAGCGGCAGACGCTCCCGCTGTTTCACCCCGGGCAGTTCATCACCGTGAGCGTGAAGAAGCCGGGCGAGGCGGCGCCGACGATGCGCAGCTACTCGCTCTCTGATTCGTGGTCGGCCGACCGGTACCGCATCACCGTCAAGAGCGCGGGCGGCGTCTCGACGGCGCTGCACGAGCTCTTCCCCCAGGGCGCCGAGGTCGAGGTGATGGCCCCGAACGGCAAGTTCTTCTTGAACGGAGAGAGCCGCCGCCCGGTGGTGCTGATCGGCGCGGGCGTCGGCCTGACGCCGGTGCTCGCGATGGCGAAGACGCTCGCCAGCCAGGGCTCGCTGCGGCCGGTGCACTTCTTCGTCTCGGTGAAAGACGGCGAGAACTTCCCCTTCCGGGCCGAGCTCGAAGCGCTGACGAAGGAGCACCCCAACCTTCAGCTGCACGTGCTCTTCTCGAGGCCGTCGGCCGCTGACCGCGAGGGCGCCGACTACCGGTGGGCGGGGCGGCTCAACGCGCTCCACATCGCCGAGGCGCTGCCCAAGACCGAGGCGGGCAACGACTACGAGTTCTACATGTGCGGCCCCGACGCGATGATGCAAGACGTTCGCAAGGGCCTGCGCCAGCTGACCGGGGTGTCCGACAAGGACATCAACTTCGAGAGCTTCAACGGCGAAGAGATGGTCGACCCGTGGGACGTGCCGCCGCCGATTCCCAACGCCGCGAGCGGCGCGGTCGAGATTCACTTCCAGGGCAAGAGCTTCATCTGGAACCCCGGCGACGAGGCGCTGCTCAAGACGGCCGAGAAGAACGGCGTCGACCTGCCGTACGGCTGCCGCGTGGGCCTCTCGGGCTGCTGCGACCAGAAGCTCAGCGACGGCAGCGTGGTCTACCCCGAGGGCACCCTGGTCAACGTGTCGCCGCAGATGGCGCGCCCGTGCGTGGCCTACCCTGGAGAAGGCTCGGACATCATCACCCTCGGAACAGGGCGGGAATGACCTCATGAAGATCATCGATCGCTTCAAGAAGCAGCCCAAGAGCGCCGAGCGGGCCTCGGGCCGGTTGAGCGCGAAAGACCTGTCGTTGGTCAAGAACGCCGCCACCGAGCAGATCAACCGCCTGGCCCGGGAGCACGCGGCCGGTCAGACCGAAGAGGGGCTCACCGCCGCGCAGGCGCGCGAGGGCACCGGCAGCAACTACGTCGACCGCATGCGCGACCGCATCGACGAGCTGGGCGGAGACCGGTCGCGCGCCGCCCAGGCGCTGGTCGCCGAGTTTCAGCGGCAGGCGACGATTCAGGCCGTCGGCAGCAATGACCCCTACGGCTCCGTCGAGGTGGTCGAGCTCAAGCGCCCCAAGAGCTACTCCGAGAACACCTCGCTGGCCCGCCGCACGCTGGCTCAGCTGCGCCAGGCCACCGGGCTGACGCGCACCGAGTCGGGCAAGCGCATTCCCGGCGCGCTCGGGCAGTGGAAAGAGTTCAAGCGTCGCGTCGACACCCTCACCAAGGGCATCACCGACGAGAACCTCGATTGGTCGGTCAATCGCATGCGGCTGGTGCAGAGCCAAGAAGGCTTCCACCGCGAAGGCGACATGGACAAGGTCGTCAACAACTGGGGCGACGGGCACACCCACGCGCTCAGCCAGTTGTCGTCGAACGACTGGGAGGGCTCGTTCGTCGACTTCGAGACGATCATGAAGGTCTTCGAGCAGGGCATCAACCGCGAAGACCCGATCGATCTCTACCAGTTCACCTCGGCCCAGGTGCTTCACGACTACATGCCGGCGGTCGCCCACTTCATGGGCAAGACGCTGCAAGAGCTCATCATTCTCACCGCGCTCAAGGGCGAGGTGAGCGCGCAAGAGGTCAGCATCTGGGGCGCCGAAGAGATGCGGCACGCCAACGTGCTGGTCAACGTCTACAACGGCTCGAAGATCGAGAACCGGCCGGCGCTCGAGGCGCAGGGCATCTCGGCCAAGACGCCCTACCAGAGCGAGAAGTGGGCGAAGTCGATGATGGCCAACCGCGGCACCGCCGAGCTCTTCGCGGGCGCCGCCTACCTGATGCTGATGGGCAACGCCAAGCCCGGCAGCCCGGCCATCAAGGCGCTCGATGGCATCTGGCGCGACGAGGTCTACCACTACGTCGTCATGTCGGCCGTGAACTGGGAGGTCTACGGCCAGACCAACTCGCTCAAGCGCTTCTACAACATCGCCCGGCACAGCTTCGACGGCCAGAACCCCACGGCCACCGACGCGATCGAGCACGAGCGCAAGGGCCTCTCACCCCTCGGCGTGATGCAGCTGCTGTACGCCGCCAAGGCCATCAACAAGCGCATTCAGACCTACCTGAAGCAGACCACCGGCGAGAACGCCGACGCCCTCAAAGAGCTGGTGGGCAAGTACTACAAGACCGACGCCGAGGTTGAGGCAGCGGTGAAGGCGGGCAAGCACACCCTCACGCCCTACGCCGATCAAGAGCAGAACCCGATGCTCACCGAAGAGCGCGTGCGCACGCTGCAGGCGCGGTTCCCCGGCCTCTACGACGAGGCCCGGCGGCAGATCGACACCGCGATGATCAGCGACGTGCTGGCGCGCTTCCGCGAGACCAAGCTCTCGTCTCCGCAGTACTGGCTGCGCAAAGAGGGCATGGAGCAGCTGACCGCTGACGCCGGCGGCACCACGCTCGCCAAGTCGCTGGGCGACGCGACCATGCGGCTCGAGTTTCCGGCCGGCGGTAAGGCCTCGGTCACCTTGAGCAGGGAAGACGAGACCCTCTTCAGCGCCACGCTCGACGACCTGCCCCTGCTGCAGATCGGCCTCTTGATGTCGGCCGAAGACTCTTCCGTGCTCGAGAAGTTCAAGGAAGAGAAGTACGCGACCGACCTGCCCTACGACGTGCTGGTGCGCCGCATGGGCGCGCGCGACGCCTACCGCGAGAGCCCGATTCGGCTGAACAGCGCCTTCGTCGCCGACTGACGAGACCTGACCCGGGAGCGCGAGCGGCCGGGCGTGCTATCTCTCACGCCAGCCCGATGCTGCTCTCAGATCTCCAGGTCACGCACCGCACCGAGACGGTGAACGGGCTCAAGTACCACTGGGTCGAGAAGGGCGACGGCCCGCTGGTGGTGTTGCTGCACGGCTTCCCCGAGAACTGGTGGAGCTGGCGCTACCAGCTCGAGCCGCTCTCGCACGCGGGCTTGAGGGTCATCGCGCCCGACCTGCGCGGCAACAACGACACCGAGAAGAAGGGCCCGTACGATCTCGACACCCTCGCCGCCGACGTGGGCGCGCTGATCAACGCCGCCGGCGAGCAGAAGGCCCACGTGGTCGGCCACGCCTGGGGTGGCGCGCTCGCCTGGCGCCTCGCCGCCACCGAGCCCCGCTTCGTCGACAAGCTGGTGGTGCTCAACTGCCCGCACCCCGCGCGCATGCTCGAGTCGCTCCACAGCTCGCCCGAGATGATGAAGAAGAGCTGGTACTTTCTCTTCTTTCAGCTGCCCTGGCTGCCCGAGCTGCTGGCCGAGGGCGACCGCGCCGCGCGCCTGATGCGGGTGTACCGCGGCTTCACCCGCGAGCGCGCCCACTTCAGCCAGGGCGAGCTGCAGCCGTTCATCGACGCGCTCGACAAGCCCGGCGCCGCCAAGGCGATGCACGCCTCGTATCGCGCGGTGTTCATGCAGGCGATCAGAGACGGCTTTCGCAGCGCGTACCCCAGCATCGATCGCGACGTGCTGATGATGTTCGCGCGCGACGACGACTCGCTCCGCTATCAAGACCTCATCCCCGGCACCGAGAAGTACGCCCCGCGCATGACGGTGAAGGGCTTCGACCACTGCGGCCGCTTCCTGCACGCCGAGCAGCCCAACGCCATCAACGACGCGATGCTCGAGTTCCTGGTCAGCGGCGCGGTGAACCTGCCCAAGAAGATCACCGGCGAATTGCAGACCGAGTTCGACGTGGTGCTGCAGAGCCCCGGCGAGAACAAGATCACCGTCATCAAAGAGATTCGCGCGCTGTGCGGGTTGGACCTCAAAGAGGCCAGAGACCTGGTCGAAGGCGCCCCCTCGACGGTGAAGCAGAAGACCAGCCTGGTCGAGGCGCTCCGCATCAAAGAGCTCCTCACCGCAGTGGGCGCGAAGATCGATCTGCGCTGAGCCCGAAGGGCTTTCTCTCACGCCCACCTTTACCGCCCCCCGCATCGTGCCGAAGCGCAGCCAAAGTGCTCCGAACCTCCCTCGCCCAATGGTGGCGAAAGACCTTCTCTGGCCAAAGCCCGGTAGTCGTCTCAGAGCCGCCCTCCCACTTCGGCCGCTACGAGCGCGTGCGCCTGCTCGGCCGCGGCGGCATGGCCGACATCTACCTGGGCCGCATCACCGCTGGCCCGCGCGCCGACCAGCCCGTCGCCATCAAGCTCATCTCGTCTTCCCTCGCCAAAGACGCCCAGACCCTGAAGCTCCTCGAGCGCGAGTGCGAAGTGATGCAGCTGATGAATCACCCGCTCATCGTCAAGGTGCTCGACGGCGGGGTCATCGGCGACTCGCCCTACATGGTGATGGACCTGGTCGACGGCCGCGACCTCGGCGCCGTGCTCAAGCGCTGCCGCTTCCTGGGCATCGCGCTCCCGGTCGACTTCGCGGTGTTCATCGCCTGCCAGGTGCTCGAGGCCCTCGCCTACGCCCACGCCCTCAAAGACAAGGGCGGCCAGCCGCTCGGCCTGGTGCACAGCGATGTCTCGCCGCCCAACGTGCTCATCTCCATCGTCGGAGAGCTCAAGCTCACCGACTTCGGAGTCGCCCGCGGAGTCGCCGACTACGTGGGCATTCAGGCCGTCGGCGGCAAGGCCCACTACCTCTCGCCCGAGGCGATTCGCGACGGCGAGGTCACCCCGGCGCTCGACCTCTGGTCGACCGCGGTGCTGCTCTACGAGCTGCTCGCCAACGAGCGCCCCTTCGACGGTGAGAGCACGGACGCCGTGCTCGCCGCCATTCAGCGCGCGAAGTGCCGCCCCATTCGCGCGCTGCGCCCGGTGGTCAGCCCGCTGCTCGCCGGCGTGCTGACCCGGGCGCTCGACCCCGACCCCTCGCGCCGCTACCCCGACGCCGCCGCGTTTCTGGCCGCCTTGCAGCCCGAGTTCGACCCCAACGTCGGCACCCCGCTGGCGGTGAGCGCCGTGGTGCGCGGCCTGTTCGGCACCGTGCGCACGTCTGTCGCCCGGGAGGCTCCCGCAAGCCCGCCTGGCCATTGATTTTGGATACAAATCGACATATTCACATGTGTCGATGGAGACTCTCGAACAACTCGTCCGGCAGCGCATCGTCGTCATCGATGGAGCGATGGGCTCGCTCATCCAGACCTTTCGCCTCGAAGAGAGGGACTTTCGCGGCGAGCGCTTCGGCGCGCACCCGAAAGATCTGAAGGGCAACAACGACCTGCTCTGCCTCACCCGCCCCGACGTCATCGAAGAGATTCACGGGCGCTACTTCGACGCGGGCGCCGACCTGGTCGAGACCAACACCTTCTCGAGCACCGCCATCGCGCAGGCCGACTACGACCTGTCGCACGTGGCGCGCGAGCTGAACCTCGCCGCCGCGAAGTGCGCGCGCAACGCCGCCCGCGCCGCTGAAGAAAAGACCCCCGGCCGCCGCTGCTTCGTCGCCGGCGCGATCGGCCCGCTCAACCGCACCCTCTCGATGTCGCCCGACGTGAACCGGCCCGACTACCGCGCCGTCACCTGGCAGCAGGTCACCGACTCGTACCGCGAGCAGACCCTCGCGCTGCTCGAGGGCGGCGTCGACGCGCTGCTGGTCGAGACCATCTTCGACACGTTGAACGCCAAGGCCGCGCTGTTCAGCATCGAAGAGGTGTTCGAGCAGGTCGGCCGCCGCGTGCCGGTGATGGTCTCGGTCACCATCACCGACGCCTCGGGCCGCACCCTCTCGGGGCAGACCCTGGGCGCGTTCTACGACTCCATTCGCCACGCCCACCCCTTCAGCGTCGGCATCAACTGCGCGCTGGGCGGCAAAGAGATGCGCCCGTACATGCAAGAGCTGGCGCGCATCGCCGAGTGCAACGTGAGCTGCTACCCCAACGCCGGCCTGCCCAACGCGTTCGGCGGCTACGACGAGACGCCCGCCGACATGGCGCGCATCTTGGGTGACTTCGCCAAGAACGGCTGGCTCAACCTGGTGGGCGGCTGCTGTGGCTCGACCCCCGAGCACATCGCCGCCATCGCCCAGGCGGTGAAGGGCCTCGCTCCCCGCCCCGACGCCGAGCGCAAGAGCACCATGCGCCTCTCGGGCCTCGAGTCGCTGCACGTGGAGACCCGCGCGTCATGACCGTCACCTCGGCCTCGCAGTTCTTGATGATCGGTGAGCGCACCAACATCACCGGCAGCCCCAGGTTCGCCAAGGCCCTCAAGGCCGGCGACTGGAACGAGTGTCTCGCCATCGCCCGCCAGCAGGTCGAGTCGGGCGCCAACATCATCGACATCAACGTCGACGAGGCGCTGATCGACGGCGAAGCGACGATGGTGAAGTTCCTGAACCTGATCGCCGCCGAGCCCGACATCTGCAAGGTGCCGGTGATGCTCGACAGCTCGAAGTGGAGCGTGCTCGAGGCCGGCCTGTGCTGCGTGCAGGGCAAGGCGATCGTCAACTCCATCTCGCTCAAAGACGGCGAGGCCGAGCTGCTGCGCCGCGCCAAGCTGATTCGCCGCTACGGCGCCGCGGCGGTGGTGATGGCGTTCGACGAGCAGGGCCAGGCCGCTTCGCGCGACGACAAGGTGCGCATCTGCACCCGCGCGTACAACCTGCTCACCTCGAATGGCTTCCCCGCCGAAGACATCATCTTCGACCCCAACATTCTCACCGTCGCCACCGGCATCGAAGAGCACAACAACTACGCGGTCGACTTCTTCGAGGCCACCCGCCTCATCAAGCAGACCCTGCCGCACGCCAAGGTCTCGGGCGGCGTGTCGAACGTGTCGTTCTCGTTCCGCGGCAACAACCCGGTGCGCGAGGCCATTCACTCGGCCTTTCTGTTCCACGGGGTGAAGGCCGGCATGGACATGGGCATCGTCAACGCCGGCATGCTGGGCGTGTACGAAGAGATCGCCCCCGAGCTGCTCGAGCGCGTCGAAGACGTGCTGCTCAACCGCCGCCCCGACGCCACCGACCGGCTGGTCTCCTACGCCGACGCGCTGAAGGCCAAGAGCGGCCCGCCCGGCACCAGGCAGGAGTCGAAAGAAGACCTCGCCTGGCGCAGCGGCACCGTGGCGCAGCGGCTCAGCCACGCGCTGGTGAAGGGCATCGACCAGTTCGTCGAGGCCGACACCGAAGAGGCGCGGCTGCAGTTCAAGCGTCCGCTCGACATCATCGAAGGCCCCCTGATGGACGGCATGCGCGTCGTCGGCGACCTGTTCGGCGCGGGCAAGATGTTCCTCCCCCAGGTGGTGAAGTCGGCGCGGGTGATGAAGCGCGCGGTCGCCTGGCTCACCCCGTTCATGGAGGAAGAGAAGAAGAAGGCCGCCGCCGCCGGCGCCAACACCCGCCCCCAGGGCAAGGTGCTGCTCGCCACGGTGAAGGGCGACGTGCACGACATCGGCAAGAACATCGTGGGCGTGGTGCTGGCCTGCAACAACTACGAGGTCATCGACCTCGGCGTGATGGTGTCGTGCGACAAGATTCTCGCCACCGCCAGAGAGAAGCAGGTCGACGTGGTCGGCCTGTCGGGCCTCATCACTCCGTCGCTCGACGAGATGGTGAACGTCGCCCGAGAGCTGACCCGCGAGGGCTTCGACGTGCCGCTGCTGATCGGCGGCGCGACCACCAGCCACCCGCACACCTCGGTGAAGATCGCCCCGCAGTACGCCCCCGGCGTGGTGCACGTGCTCGACGCCTCGCGGGTGGTGAACGTGGTGAGCGCGCTGCTCTCGCCCGAGCAGAAGCCCGCCTTCCTCCTCGAGGTGACGAAGAAGCAGCAGGGCGCCCGCGCCGACTTCGAGGCGCGCCGCGTCGAGCGCAAGCTGCTCACCCTCGAGCAGGCCCGCGCCAACCGCCAGAGCTACGACTGGGCTTCGATCGACATTCCGCGGCCCGAGTTCGTGGGCACCCGCGCCTACAGCGACGTGCCGCTGGCCGACCTGGTGCCGTTCATCGACTGGGGCCCGTTCTTCAACGCCTGGGAGCTGTACGGCGCCTTCCCCAAGATTCTCGACGACGAGAAGGTCGGCACCGAGGCCAAGAAGCTCTACGCCGATGCCCAGGCGCTGCTCGCGCGCATCGTCAGCGAGAAGAGGTTCCGCGCGAACGGCGTGCTGGCGTTCTGGCCCTGCAACTCCGACGGCGACGACGTGGTGCTGTGGGCCGACGAGTCGCGGTCGAAAGAGCTGGGCCGCTTTCACATGCTGCGGCAGCAGGCCGAGAAGCCGGCGGGGCAGTTCAACCTCTCGCTCGCCGACTTCGTGGCGCCGGTCTCTTCGGGCCGGCTCGACTGGTGCGGCGGCTTCGCGGTCACCGCGGGCCTCGGCGTAGAGGAGCTCGCCCAGCAGCTGCGCAACGCGCACGACGACTACTCGGCCATCATGGCGCAGGCGCTGGGCGACCGGCTCGCCGAGGCGTTCGCCGAGTGGGCCCACCTGCAGGCGCGGCGCGCGTGCGGCTTCGGCAGAAAAGAAGACCTCACCAACGCCCAGCTCATCAAAGAAGAGTACCGCGGCATTCGCCCCGCTCCGGGCTACCCCGCCTGTCCCGAGCACACCGAGAAGGGCACCCTCTTCTCGCTGCTCGACGCCGCGAAGGTCTCTGGCATCACGCTGACCGAGTCGTTCGCGATGAACCCCGCCTCGAGCGTGAGCGGCTTCTACCTGAACCACCCCGACGCGAAGTACTTCGGGCTGGGGAAGATTGGCCGCGACCAGGCCGAGGACTACGCGAAGCGCAAGGGCTGGAGCCTCGAGACCGCGCTCAAGTGGCTCTCGCCCAACCTCGACGAGCCCGCCACCGCCCCCTCGGGCCAGGCCGCCGAGCGCCCCGCCGCCTGATTTCGTCGCAGCGGGTGGGGGCTCGGGCCCCCGCCTTGTCAACGGCGCGTTGACAGCGTTCGCGCAAGTGGGCTTCCCAGCATTGCCGCCCGGTTGGGCACGCCTTTGCAGTGCGACGCGGCATGGGCCTGCTCCGAGCGGCTGATGCCTTTTGCCTGAGGCCAGCTACCATGCCCCTCGATGGAGTCGGGTCGAGACGTGCTGGGGCCCTACCGCCTGCTGCGGCGGCTGGCGCGCGGAGGCATGGGCGAGGTGTGGGAGGCCCAGCGCGGCGACGGCGACGGCGAGCGGCTCGCGGTGAAGATGCTGCCCCTCGACGAGACGAGCCCCGGCACGCTGCGCCGCTTTCTCGACGAAGCGCGGCTGGGCGCGTCACTTTTCCACCCCAACCTGGTGCGCACGCTCGAGGTGGTGCAGCAGGGCGACCGCGTCGGCATCGTGATGGAGCTGCTCGACGGCCTGAGCCTGGCCGAGCTGTGCCGGCCCGAGCGGCTGGCTCCCCTGGGGTGGGCGGTATCGGTGGCGTGCGACGTGCTCTGTGGTCTCGAGTACCTGCACGGCGCGCGCGCCGACGATGGACGACCGATGAACCTGGTGCACCGCGACTTGAAGCCGTCCAACCTGCTGGTGACGCGGGCCGGCGTGACCAAGATCATCGACTTCGGCATCGCCTCGCTCGAGGGCTCCGAGCGCACGCTCACCCGCACCGGCGTGATGCGCGGCAGCCTGCCGTACTGCTCTCCCGAGCACGCCAGGCAAGAGCCGCTCGACGGCCGGTCAGACCTCTTCTCGTTCGGCGCGGTGCTCTACGAGCTCTTGAGCGGGCAGCGCTGCTTCGCCCAGAGCACCGAGGCCGCCGTGCTGACCGCGGTGCTGTTCTCCCCCACCCCCGGCGTGCGACAGCACCAGGCATCGGTGCCACCCCAGCTCGAGGCGCTGGTGGCCCAGCTGCTCGAGAAAGACCCGCGGGCCCGGCCGGCTTCGGCGCGCGAGACGCGCGAGCGCCTCGAGGCCCTCTTCCCCGAGGGCGAGCGCTTCACGCGCGCCCAGGTCGGCGAGTGGGTCGAGCACGCCAAGAGCCGGCGGCCGCTGAGCGCCGAAACCGCCGACTCCCTCTCCCCCCTGGGGGAGAGGGCCGGGATGAGGGGGAACCCGGCGGTCGCGGCTCCCAGAAGGAGATGGCCCTGGGTAGCTGCAGCGGCGACCACCGCCGCGCTCGCAGTGGTCGCCACGGCCGTCGCCCGAAGCGATGCGCCGCAGCCTGCTCCCCCGAACGCCGCACCGCCGAGCGCACAGCTCGCCGTGAGCCCCGAGCCGAACCCCAAGACCGAGCCGGCAACAGCGAGCCCCGAGCCAGCGGAGCCGCAGCCCGAGGCAGCGCCGAAGCGCGAGGCAGCCCCGCGCCCCGCCCGCGCCAAGGGGCCGCGCGCGGTCGCCGCCGCAGAGAAGGGCCGCGGCTGGCTGACCGTGGGCACGCCGTCGGGCTGGGTGCAGGTGCGGGTCGGCGACCGAGAGCTCGGGCCCACTCCGCTCTTTCGCCGCGAGCTGCCGGCCGGCCCGCAGACCGTCACGGTCACCCGCCCCGATGGAGCGCGCAAGGTGATGCAGGTGATGATCGAGCCCGACAAAGAACGGAAGCTCTCGGTCGAGTGGTGACCCGCCCCTTCACCGTGCTGTGGCTCGGCCTGCTCGCGACGGGCTGTCTCGACCTGCGCGGCTACGGGCCCGACGGCTACCACTGCGCCGGCGACGTCGACTGTCCCGGCGACACGTATTGCTTCCGCGATCGCTGCGCGGTGAAGACCGCGACTCCGCCGCGGCCCGACGCCACCAACACCGGTGTGCCGCCCGACACGGTGCTCACCGCCAGCGGCCCGCTCACCCTCACCCAAGACGGGCAGGTGCTCGACGGCCTCGACATCGACGGTTGCGTGGTGGTGCGCGCCAACGACGTGACCCTGAGGCGCTCGCGCATTCGCTGTGGCGGCTACTTCGGCATCGAGATGCAGAACGGCGCCCGCGGGCTGCTGCTCGAAGACGTCGAGCTCGACGGCACGGGGTTCACCAACAGCCGCGCGCTGGTGCTCTCGGCCGGCACGGCGCGCCGGCTCAACATCCACCACAGCTGGGTGGCGGTGACGGTGAGCTCGGGAGCCCGGCTCGAGCAGTCGTACCTGCACGACCTGGTCTCCCAGACGCCCATCGGCGTCGACACCCAGGGCGGCAGCCAGGTGGTGGTCACCGGCAACGAGATCGACCTCGCTCCGCACACCAAAGGCTGGGCGGTCTTTCTCACCGGCGCGACGGTGCCCCTCGCGCACGTCGAGGTCTCGCAGAACTGGCTCAACGGCGGCGACTACCCGCTGTGGCTGGGCGGCGGCAGCGCCGGCTCGAGCGACGTCGTGGCGCGCAAGAACCGCATCGGCCGCGTCTTCGGCTCGGGGCCGATTCACCTCATCAGCGGAGCGGTGCAGTTCGAGACGGTGTTCGACGACACCGGCGAGGCGGTGAGCCCTTGAGCCTCGCGCGCGCCGTGCTGTGTACCGGCCTGGTCTGGGCCGCGGTCGCCTCGGCGGAGACCACCCTCACCCGCGCCGAAGCGCGCTACCAACAGGCCGTGAAGGCCGCCAAGGCACTCGAGTACGACCGGGCGCTGGCGCTCACCGTCGAGGCGTTCTCGCTCGGCGAGGCCACGGCGAGCCTGACCCGCGCGCTGCTCGCGCTGCAGGCCGAGATGGCCATCGCGGTCGACCTGCCCGAGACCGCGGTCACCGCCTACGCGCGCCTGCTCGAGCTCGAGCCCGCCTGGCAGCGCCCGGTCGACGCCTCGCCCCGCACCGCCGAGCCGTTTCGTCAGGCCGCGAAGAAGGTCGCCGGGGCGCGGCTGACCGCGGTGCCGACGTCGACCCGCACCGCCGACGGCCAGGCGTACACCCGGGTGCGCATCGAGGGCGACGTGCTCAACCTGGTGCACGGCGGCAGGGTCGAGACGGCGGGGCCGTCGACGCCGCTCACCCGCACCGACGTGCTCGAGGCGCGGTGGCGCTGCACGCAGCCGGCCTGCGAGTACACGGTGTCGCTCACCGACAGCCAGGGCAACGAGCTCTTGCGCCTGGGCGACGACGGCGCCCCGCTCGCGGTGCCGGCCGCGCTGCCGACCGGCGACACCCGGCCCCTGCTGCGCCGCGGCTGGCCGTACGTCGCGCTGGCGGGCGCGCTGGCGATCGTCGGCACCGTGCTGGCGGTGCGCACCGCGCAGCTCGACGCCGAGTTCCGCATCGCGCGCGACACCCCCGGGCAGTACACCTATTTTCAGGTGAGCGCGCTCGATGCCCAGCGCCGCGGCTGGTACGCAGGCGCGGTGACCGGCTTCTCGCTCACCGTGCTGGCAGCGGCGCTCGGCGCCTGGTGGTGGCTTCCGTGAGCGCCGCGCCGCTGAACACCGAGACGCTGACCCTGGTGCACGACGCCGACGGCGCGTGGGCGCGGCACCCCAAGGTCCGCCTGCGCTTGCAGGTGCCCGGGGCCGCACGGCCTGAAGAGCGCGAGCTCTCGCTCGAGCCGCTCGAGCTGGGCTCGGGCCCCGACTGCGACCTGGTGTGCGCCGACCCCAAGGTCTCTCGCCGTCACTGCCAGGTCAGCCTCGGCCCCGACGGCATCGGGGTCGAAGACCTGGGCAGCAAGAACGGCACGTTCGTGGCCGGCGTGCGGGTGTCGAAGGCGTGGCTCGGCGAGGGCCAGAGCATCACCCTGGGCAGCAGCCGGGTCGACGCGGTGTTCGCCGGGCAGACCGCGAAGGTCGCGCTCTCTGCGCGCCCGAGCTTCGGCTCCGCCGAGGGCCTGAGCCTGCCGATGCGCAAGCTGTTCGCCGAGCTCGAGCGGGTGGCGAAGACCGACGGCACGCTGCTGATGTGGGGAGAGACCGGCACCGGCAAGAGCCTGCTCGCGCGCACCGTGCACGAAGAAGGCGCGCGCGCCGACGGGCCGTTCGTGGTGTTCGACTGCGGCGCGGTGCCGGCCACGCTCGTCGACGCCGAGCTGTTCGGCCACACCCAGGGCGCCTTCACCGGGGCCGACCACGCGCGGCCGGGCGCGGTTCGGCAGGCCGACGGCGGCACCCTGTTTCTCGACGAGATCGGCGAGCTGCCGCTCTCGGCGCAGGCCGCCCTGCTGCGGCTTCTGGAAGAGCGCGAGGTGCGCCCGCTGGGTGGCGAGCCGGTGAAGGTCGACGTGCGGGTGATCGCCGCGACCCACCGAGACCTGCGCGCGCGCGTGGCGGCCAAAGAGTTTCGGCAAGACCTGTTCTTTCGGCTCGCGGTGCTCGAGGTCGCGGTGCCGGCGCTGCGCCAGCGGCTCGATGACCTGCCGCTGCTGATCGACCGCTTCTTGAAGCAGCGCGACCCGTCGCGCGGCATCGCCAGCCTGCCGCCGGGCCTCTTGGAGATGTTCAACCGGCACAGCTGGCCCGGCAATGTGCGCGAGCTGCGCAACGTCATCGAGCGGCTGGTCACCTTCCCCGAGCTGGCGCCGTCGCACCTGCTGCAGCGCCCCGGCCACACCGCGCCGGTGCGCCACCACACCCCTTACGGCCACCTGCCCCTGCGCCAGGCGCGCGACGCCGCGGTCGAAGAGTTCGAGCGGCAGTACCTGGAAGAGAAGCTCGCCGAGCACGGCTCGAACGTCGCCGCCGCCGCCAAGGCGATGGGCGTCTCGCGCCAGCTGCTCTACCGCCTGCTCTCGGGCTACGGCCTGAACCGCGCACCCTGAGCGAAGGCACGGCGAACGCCGTGCCGAAGTCGAATGGGTGCCCCCCCAACTGGAACGCGAAGCGCCAGACACTCCATGCTTCAAGCAGCAGAGCGGGCGCACCCATACGATGGAGTATCTGCGCCTGAGCCTTCGGCGAGAGATGGCACCCCTTCGCCGCTGCTCGGGTATGGTGCCTGCCCTGTGACGCGCGCTGCCCCTGCTGCTCGCGGTGCTGGCCGGCCCTGCGAGCGCTGCCGAAGCGAAGCTGGCGGTGCACTTCTGGCCCGTGCCCGGCGCTCGGCACTGGTACGCGGCGGCGCTCGAGCAGGTGGTCAGCCAAGAGGCGGCGCGCTTCAGCCGGGTGAGCCTGGTCGATGCGGTCGACGTCTCGTCGTGCAAGCGCCACGAGCTTCAGTGCCAGCTCGAGCTCTACGCCCAGGCCGGCATCGACGTGGTCATTCTCGGTGAGCTCGACGCCGAGACGCTGCACTGGCAGGTCTACGAGACGTGGACCCCATCGCGCGCCTTCTCGGGAGACCTCGCGGTGGGTGGCACCAACATCAACCGCCGCCGCGTGCAGCACCAGGTGGCCGGCATCATTCGCCCCATCGTCGCCAGCGGCGGCCTGCTCGACCGCAACACGCTCTCGACTCGCAGGAGAGAAGACCGCGATGAGGGGTCGGTGAGCGAGCCCCTCGAGCACGCGCCGCTCCTCATTCTCGCGCTCGCCCTCAGCCTCGCGCTGCTCGCCGCACCGCTGCTGCTGCTCTCGTCCTCATCGGCGCGAAGTCGCTGCGCGAGCGTGCCCCGAAGCGGCTGTGGGCCGCCACCGCGGGCGTCATCGCCGCGCTCCTCACCGCGGCGGCCACCTTCCCCAACCAGAGCACCCTCGCGCTCCCGGTGCTCGGCGGAGCGCTGTGGGGCCTGCTCGCCATTCTCCACCTCGGCTTCGTCTTCCCCCCGCTGCAGGGCCTCAGCCGCATTCGCCACGAGGCGCTCGGCCCCACGCTGCGCGCGTACGCCGCGCTCTGCTTCTTCCGCCTCACCGCCCTGCTCGCGTGGTGGCCGCTGGTCGCCGTCACCGCCGCCGCGGCGAACGCCGCCGGGCTCACCCCCAGCGTCGCCCGCCTGGTGCTGCTGCCGGCCGTGCTGCTCACCGCGTGCTTCTTCATCGCCAGCCTCACCGAGCACCTCGCGCTGTATCTCGACAGCAAGCGCGTCGAAGGCCCGGCCACCGCCCGCAACGCCTGGCACGCCACCGTGCGCAAGTACTTCCTCGGGTACCTCAAGCGCAGCGGCATCGTGCTGCAGCGCCGCTTTCTCGAGCGTGCCCTCTTTCTCCCCGGCACGCCCGACAGTGGGTTCGAGGTCACCCTCTACGGCGGCGCGCTCGGTGCCCCCCGCATTCTCATCGGCGCCAAGGCGCTCACCGCCGCGCTGGGCGAATTGCCCGACGAGCCCGAAGGGCCCGACCGCCAGGTGAACCCCGAAGAGCTCCCCTTCGGCTTCATCACCCCGGCCGATGACGAGGCGGGCCCGCGGGTCGAGAAGCTCACCGAGCGCCTGCGCCGAAGGCTGAGCCGCGCCGCGCCGCGCTCCCGGGCGCCCGCGATGCCCCGCCTGCTCGGCGAGCCCACCACCGCCCTGGGCTGGGTGGTGCCGCGGCCGGTCGACGAGGCGGTGCCGCTCATCTCCAACACCCGCGAAGACTACGAGGTGGTGAAGGGGCTGCTCACCGAGCACTACGGGCGCTTCGAGAAGAACCTCGACGAAGACGAGCACGACGACACCGACCCCACCCAGAAAGACTTCCTCTTCGGCGCGCTGATGGTGGCGACGGGTGGCTTCACGCGGCGCGACAACCTCGGCGCCACGCTGGCGAGCGCCTTCGGCGCCCGCGGGCGTACGCGCAAGGTGCTGCGCGCGCTCTTCTTGCTGCACGCCCGGGTGTTCGCCTGGCCCCGCGCCGCGGTCGCCGATGCGTTCGCCGCGCTCAACCAGGCGCTGCACCCGCAGATTCAGTACCTGCACCTGTGCCGCAATGGGTCGCCCGCGGTGCTCACCGCGCGCGCCGACGCGCCGCACCTGGTCGAGACCAGCAAGACCCTGCTCGAGCAGCTGCTCGAGAGCTCCGGCGAAGAAGACGCCCGGTTCCTCGAGCCCACCGAGGCGCACCGCATGCTCTGGCTCGCGCCGTTCTTCGCCGCGCGTCTGGTGCGCGGGGCGCCGCGCTGGCTGCGCGCGGTGGCGCTGGGTGCGGTCGCCGCCGCGCTCGCCGCGGTGGTCGTCACCCAGGTGCTCGACGCGGTCTCGTACCGCCCCACCTACGTCGAACGAATGACCCAGATGCGCGCGATGGCCGACAAGGCGTCGCAAGGAGCCGTCAGCAAATGAACAAGCCCAACGAAGACAACACCAGCGGCTTCTTCGAAGCGATGAACCGCAGCGCGCTGGCGGTGAGCCAGAAGGCCGCGGGCGCCGGCGTGCTCGGCCTGCTCGGCTTCCTCGCGCTGTTCGCGGTCGGCGCGGTGTTCTTCATCACCGAGAACTTCTTCATCGCCCTGCTGCTCGTCTCGCTGGCGCTGCTGGTCTACGCCACCGGCGCCGACATCGCGAAGCTGCTGCTCAGCTCGTTCACGGTGTTCTTCAGCAGCAAGCACCTCACCCCCAAGGCGGTGCAGGTGCAAGAGGCCCTCGCCGCGCTCGAAGACACGCTGGCCCTGCGCCGCGACCGCGACGGCGAGCTCAAAGTGGGCCCGTTGGAAAAAGGCACCGTGGTGAAGCTGCCCGACAACCTCTTGGTGAGAGACCTGCTCGCCGTGCAGCAGAAGGGCAAAGACTATGAGTACGCCGAGTACGTCGCGTACTCGTACTACGTCGAGTGCCACGAGCTGTACGACCACTCGACCGCGCACCTCGACTTCGTGTCGGGCGCGATGCCGCTGCTCGGGCTGATGGGCACCGTGCTCGGCCTCATCTCGATGTTCGACTCGCTGGGCAGCGTGGTCACCGTCGAGCAGCTCTCGCCGCAGCTGGCGCTGGCGCTCAAGTGCACGCTCTACGGCGCGCTGTTCTCGTCGCTGTACAAGATCAGCGCCACCCGCTTCGAACAGCGCCTGAAGGGGCTCGGCTACGACTTCGACACCCTCTGCCGCGCGCTGAAGGTCATCTTCGACAACAAGGCGGTCATCGAGGTGCAGAAATGATCCCCGTCGGGACCCGCGCCGTGCGCCCGCGCCGCGCCTTCGACAGCTGGCAGATCATCTACATCGACCTGAT
>JADJNS010000025.1 GCA_016714225.1 Archangiaceae bacterium | reverse complement strand
CTTTCGCTTCCTCTCCCAGATTCCGTGGACGCGAGACCTTCGCCGCGTTCCCGAGATCGCCTACGCCCACCACGAGAAGCTCGACGGCAAGGGCTACCCGCGCTCGGTGCCCGGCGAGCGCATACCCGTGCAGTCGAAGATGATGGCCATCGCCGACATCTACGACGCTCTCACCGCCTCTGACCGGCCCTACAAGAAGGCCGTGCCGCACGAGCTGGCGCTCGACATTCTCAAGAAAGAATCCGACTCGGGTCAGCTCGACGTCGAGCTGTTCAAGATCTTCGTCGAGGCCGAGGTCGCCAAGAAGACGCTCAAGGGCCGGTAGCCCGCCGCTGGCACGCCGAGTGCTCGGTGGTCGGGCACCATGAAGCCGACCACGCTGCTCAAAGGCCAGCACCGCAAAGTCATCGCCGCGCTGAGGAAGATGGAGCGCGGCAAGCGCGACCTGCGCCTCGAGCTGCTCGAAGAGATCTCCAATGATCTCGCAGCCCACCTGCACATCGAGCAGGAGCTGTTCTACCCGGCCATCGCCCACCTCGACGCCGATCTGATCCAGGAAGGTTACGAGGAGCACGCGCTGGCCGAGCTGGCCCTCAAGCGTTTGCGCGACACCGAGGTGGGCGCCGAGGCATTTCGCCCCCGCTGCGTGGCGCTGCGCGAGCTGCTCGAGCACCACATCGAGGAAGAAGAAGAAGTGCTCTTCCCCAAGGTCGAGAGAGCGCTCGACGAAGACGAGCTCGCCGCGCTGGGTGCGCGCATGAAGGCGCGGTTCGAAGACGCGCTCGAGCAGGGGTTCGAAGCGTTGGTGCCCGAGGCGATGACCCAGACCTCGGCCGACGTGAGCAAGAGTCATCTCGAGGGCCCCGAAGGCCTCGAGCGTTACCTGTCGGAAGCAGAGCTGCACTGAGACGTAACCGGGGGGAAGCCATGAAAAACGGTCGGTCAAAAACGAGACAGGGCGCTACAGCTCTGTACCCTGAGGGGACCATGATGACGAACGACACCTATCTCACCGAGCTTCAGCCGACGGCCGACGGGTGGCAGCTCACCGTGAAGACTCCGGGCGGCTTGAGCCTCGAGTACAGCTACGCCAGCGAGGCCCAGGCCCGCTTCTTCGCCGCGGTGTTCAAGCTGGGGCCCTCGAAGCTCCCGCCCGCGACCCGCATCGTGCCGCCGCCGCACCGCCGCCGCGGCCGCCGCCAGGCGAAGCGCGCCCACGAGCTCGACAACGTCAGCGGTGACGAGCTCGACGCCGTGCTCGAGGGGCTCGGCGACGACGCTCAGCCTCAGCCCACCGAGTCGTGGGTCGAGCTGAGCGCCGCGTAAGAGAACGTCGAGCTCCTGTGCCCGGTCGGTCGAGCTCGCGCCAAGGTCGAGGCGCGAGCGAGGACCGCCCGGAGTGGCCGCAGCATGGCCATGAGGACGGACCACAGCTCGCAACGAAGAGATTGGCCGAGATCGGCCGACCGCGTCACATCGAAATCGTCGCCAGCCGCATGCTGTTGATTCGCCCGGCCTGCCCGATGGGCGCACCGAAGACGATGACGATGCGATCGGCGGCCTTGGCCAACCCGCGCGCCAGCAGCTCTTCTTCGACGCGACGAACCATCGCCTCGGTCTCGTTCAACGGCTCGAGCACGCGCGGCACCACGCCCCACAGCAGCGAGAGGCGACGCCGCACCTCTTGATTGGGGCTGAAGGCCACGATCGGCACGGTGGGCCGGTAGTGCGACAGCAGCCGCGCGGTGGTGCCGGTGAGGGTGAAGGCCACGATGAGCCGCGCTCCGCACTCGCGCGCCGCGCGGCAGGCGACGCCGCAGGTCACGTCGGGGAAGTCGGCGGGAATCTTCATCGGCTCGCCGCTCCCGATGCGGGGGAAGCTCTGCCGCATCGACGACTCGGCCGAGCGAACGATGCGGTCCATCATCTCGACCGACTCGATGGGGTACCTGCCGCTCGCCGTCTCGCCCGAGAGCATCACCGCGTCGGTGCCGTCGAAGATGGCGTTCGCCACGTCGCTGGCCTCGGCGCGGGTCGGCCGGGGGTGCTCGATCATCGAGTTGAGCATCTGGGTGGCGACGATCACCGGCAGCGCGCGCGCGTTGGCGCGGCGAATGATGTCTTTCTGAATCGCCGGCACCTCTTCGGGAGGTATCTCGACGCCGAGGTCACCGCGCGCCACCATCACCCCGTCGCTCTTGTCGAGAATGGCGTCGAGCCGCGCGATGGCCTCGGGCTTCTCGAGCTTCGAGATGATCGGCACGTGCCGCCCGGCCTGCGCCATCACCGCGCGACACATGTCGAGGTCGGCCGGGGTGCGCACGAACGACAGGCCCACGTAGTCGATGCCGTTCTTGATGCCGAACAGCAGGTCTTCTTTGTCCTTCGCCGACATCGCCTCGGTCTGCAGCGCGACCCCGGGCAGGTTGATGCCCTTGTTGTTGCGCAGGGTGCCGCCGTGGATGATCTCGCAGCGCACCCGCTCTTTCTTGTCGGTCTGCAGCACCTTCAGGTCGAGCAGGCCGTCGTCGAGCAGCACGTGGTCGCCCACGTTCACGTCGGCGGCGAGGTGCTGGTAGGTTGTCGAGATGAGGTCGGGCGTGCCGAGCACGGCCTCCTGGGTGGTGATCTCGATCTCCTTGCCCTCGACCAGCTCGATGCCGTTGTTCTCGACCTTGCCGGTGCGAATCTTGGGGCCCTGCAGATCTTGCAGAATGCCCACGCCCTTGCGCACCTTCAGCGACGCGGCGCGAATGCGCTCGATCACCTCTTTGTGCTGCTCGTGGGTGCCGTGGCTGAAGTTGAGGCGGGCCACGTCCATACCGGCGGCCAGCAGCTTCTCGAGCATCTCCTGGCTGGTGCTGGAAGGCCCCAGGGTGCAAACGATCTTCGCGCGTCTCATTGAACGAGGTGTCTTATACAGCTTGCGTGCTGCTCTTCCAGAAGCGCTTTCACCAAGGCCTCGTCGACGGCTCCATCACCCTGACTTTTCGGAGATGGGCGAAGCCCCACGTGAAGCCGGGCGGGCGCTACCGGGTGCACCCCATCGGCGTCGTGATGGTCGATGCGCTCGAGGTGGTGGCCGACCACGAGCTTACCGAGACCGACGCGGTGGCGTGCGGCTTCGCCTCGCTCGACGAGATGAAGGCGTACCTGCGCCCCGGGCCCGAGCCGCTGTTCAAGGTGACGCTGCACCACGCCGGCGACGGCGACCGCGTCGAACACGCCACCGATGCGAAGCTCGACCCCGCCGCGCTCGCCGAGCTCACGAAGCGGGTCGCGCGGCTCGAGCGCGACGGCAAGTGGGTGAAGCGGGTGATGTTGCTCATCGACCGGCACCCGCGCGTCGCCGCGTCACAGCTGGCCAAGAAGCTCGCGCGCGAGACCCTGCCGTTCAAGGTCGACGTGCGAAAGCTCAAGAAGCTCGGCCTCACCATGAGCTTCGAGGTCGGCTACGAGCTGTCGCCGCGGGGCCGCGCGTTCTTGAAGCGGTGGGCTTCGGTGAAGCGGTCGGGCAAGGCCGCGGCGCGGTAGCGACCCGCCCCCCTCACCAGCGTCAGGCGCTTCAGCGCCGCAGCAGGCGCTTCAGATGCTGCTTTTCCCACTCGAGGGCGATGCCGTACTTGGGGAAGGCCTTCTCGCGATCCCTGAACGCCTTGGGGTGGTGCGCGTTGGGGAACAGCTGGTGCAGCATCTCGTGAAAGACGATGAACTCGACGAAGAAGCGCGGCACGTCGGGCCCATCGAGCGACGGGTGAATGCGAATCTCGCGGGTCTGGTGCTCGTAGACGCCCAGCCGAATGGTCTTGCGGCGCCGCCCCTTCGGCGCCCGCGCCCAGCCGATGCGCGCCCGAATGCCCGACTGAAAGTAGGTGCGGTTCAGCTCTTCGAAGATGGCCGCCAGGTCGAAGTGGCGGCCCTGCACCTGCAGCTGCTCTCCGGCGCGGCGGGCGCGGCGAATCTTCTGGTCGCGCTCGTCGATGAAGCCGTCGATGACCCGCCCGGCCGCACGGCTGCCCTTGCCGGCGTAGTGGGCCAGCGCCTCGACCACGTGGTCGGGCGCGTCGAGGAACATGTGGTGCAGGCGCAGCGCCAGCACCCGGTCTTGCCGCTGGTAGCTCACCATGGTCGAGCGGTTGTCGGTCACCGCCAGGCGCACCGGCACCCCGGCGTGGCGCGAGATTCGGCGCGCCAGCGCGTCGGCCAGCACCAGCCGCTCTTCGCGCGCCGGGTACGGCATCGCGACCGGAGCCGCGGCGAGCGCGGTGTTGCCGGCCACGAACAGCTCCATCTGGTGTTCCTCTCCCATCGGGCACCGCCATCTAACCGCCGCGATCGGCAAAGGTGAAGAGCGCCCGCGCCGCTGGCGCAAGTGCGGCGCGCGCGCAAGGTTGACAGCGCGCGAGGGGCTGATCTCAGCGCGACCGCGACTTCGCCCCGCGCTCTCTGCGCGCGTGGTCGGCGATCTCGGCGCGCAGCCGCTCGACCAGCGCGCCCACCTTGGCCGCGGTGGTGCCGAACGCCCGGTGAAGGCTCTCGAAGCTCACCGCCTCTTCCACCGCGAGGCACGCGTGCGCGGCGACCTGCTCGACCTGCCGGCGCGCCTCGACGACGTCTCCGAACCGCTCGACCTGCAAGAGGCCCTCGGTGACGTCGAACGGGTAGATGCGGCACGCGGTGGGCCGCGCCTCTTCACCCAAGCTGCAGCCCTCACCCCGCACCAGCAGCGCGCACGCGCCGTCGACCACCCTCAGCGTCAGCCGCCGCGGCGCGGGCCCCAGGTACGCCGCGTACGCCGGGTGCACGTCGAGCCAGGCGCGGGCGTGCTCGGCGTCGAGCCACTCCCACTCGCTGAACTGCGCGGCGCGCTGCCCGGTCTCCGCCTCGACGCGCTCGACGTCGGCCCAGGTGAGCGTGGCGAGCTGCTCGTGCGGCTTCACCTCGCAGCACGAAGCGCCCAGCACCTTGGGGCACCGCGCACAGGCGCTCTGGGGGCCGGCCATGTGGCTCGTTCTACAAAAACGACGACGCCCGGGCGACCGCTGGGGTCGACCGGGCGCCTGTCTTCTTCAACCGCCGCGAATCAGATGGCGCGGCCGAAGATGTCGTACAGGCCGCGCATCATCTCGAGGTTGCGCACGTCTTCGCGGACGCGCCCTTCCCAGTAGGCGGCATTGCGGGGAACGTTGCTCTCGTCGTTGATGAGCACGTCGTCCGACGGGTCGTTCTTGAGCGGGCCGCGGGCGTCGTTCCACTTGGTGTTGTCCGAGCGGGTGCGGAGCACCTGCTTGGGGCCCGCCGCGAACGGCCGCGGGTCGAACTGGCGCTTGAGCGCCGAGTACACGTAGCCGCCACCGAACGGGTCATCGACCGAGATGACCTCGAAGTCGGAGGCCGGAGTGAGCGCCTCGCCCGAGCCCAACCGGTAGATCTGGTTGTACATGGCGAACTCCTGGTTGAAGTTGTCGGTGAAGTACGCCATTCCGAGGAACTCGGCGTAGAAGCGCGTGCCCCACGGGACGGTGGCTTCGACCTGGTCCATCGGCATCGCGTTGCCGTTGTTGTCGGTGGGCAGCTGCGGCGGCGGCGGGTAGTCGAAGTTGTCGATGTAGTTCTCGCCGCGCACGAACGTGGGAGGCAACACCCGAGCGGTGCCGTCGCCCATCTTCACCAGGCCCGAGGTGAACGACGAGGCATCTTGCGTCCACACCGCGCTGAACAGCGGAGCGAGCTCCTTGTCGAAGGTCGAGTAGTACGGCAGCGAGTACTTCAGCGCGTCCGAGCCGCGGTCGACGCCGAGGAAGTTGGTCTCGCTGGTGGTCAGCGCCGACAGCGCGGCCGCCTGGTCCCAGAAGTGACCGGTCTCGTCGACCTTCGTATAGAAATCCCAGCCCTGGCTGCTGAACTGCGTGAACATGCTGCGGCCCGGGCCGCGCGGCACGTACGCGACGTCGGTGTAGCCGTACTTGAGCTTCATCTTCGAGATGAAATCGTTCTCGGCCTGCGTGTCGGCGATGCGCACGTTGTCGGCGGTGTTGTCGGGCACGTGCACCCAGCGCGCGGTGCCCGGGTCCTTTCCGTGGTAGCCGGCCGACGGCGTCGAGAGCTGCTGGAGCAGCAGGTTGGTCGAGTCGACCACCGCCATCGTCCAGTAGTTCTGCCAGATCGGGTCACCCAGGCCGAAGAGCTCGTCGAGCTGCTCGGGGGTCAGGTAGTAATACCGCTGCAGGTAATAGATGTTGTAGAGCCACTGCTGGTAGATGTTGGGGATGTTGCCGAGGTAGCGAACGAACTTGCCCAGGTAGACCTGGCTCGGGTTGTAGGCGAGCCGGTCGCGGCGGAAGTTGGCGAACACGTAGCTCTGCTCGAACCGCTCCATCCACTTCGAGCCCATCTCGTACACGTCGGCGCCCTGATCGTTCAGGTTGCAGAGCAGGTTCGCGCCGATCTCACTGTCCGAGCAGAACCAGTACGGAACCTCGACCGGCATGCCGCGACCGACCACGCCCACGATGTCGCGCGCGCGCTCCCAGTCGTTGTTGTTGAAGCCGCGCTGAGAGAGGTTGTAGTCCTTGATCTCCGAGGCGATGCGCTCGTACCAGGCCTTCATCTCACTCCACTTGCGGAACGAGCGATCGCCCAGGCGCGAGATGCCCTGATCGAGCGCCGCTTCGAAGGGCAGGTTCTTGTCGGCCATCATGAACGGCAGCGTGGTGTAGTGGAACTTGTCGGTGATCATCGTGTTCACCGGCGTGTAGTGCTCGGCCATCATCAGCGGGAACTCGAGCCGCGCGTTGCGCACCAGCATCGTCTTCGCGACGTTGTCGGTCTGCACCGAGAAGTTGGGCAGGTCGTAGTCGTTGCGCATCTGGTTGAAGACCTCGACGTAGCCGAGCTCACCGCCGCCGGCGTAGGCGAACAGAATCGCGGCGCGGTCGTACTTGCCGATGCCCTTGTTCTGCGAGTTCACGCGGGCGCCGTAGTCCATGATCGACGAGTACTCGTACTCGTACAGGCCGTTGTCGATCTGCTTCTGGTTGAGCTGCGAGGCGTCGAGCATGTTCTGCGGAGTGATGGGCAGCACGCGCTGGCCCGCCACCGACACGCCCACGGTCTCTTTGCGCAGGTCCCAGTAGCCGTCCTGGTAGTTCATCGCGTCGGCCGAGCCGATGAAGTTGTGGCGCAGGCCCAGGGTGTGACCGACCTCGTGCTCGGCCACCGAACGCCACGCCTCGCGGCGGATCTCGGCGTAGATGTCGGCCTTGGCCAGCGTCTTCGCCTCGGCCTCGGTGCAGGCGTCTTTGTTGGCGCAGGTGGGGTTGCCCGACATCTTGTAGGCGGCGATCTTCGCGTTCAGTGCCTGCAGCTTGGCCTTGGCGGTGCCGATGTAGTCGGGGTCGTTGTAGTCGAGGTCGTAGATGCAGCCCTCGGTCTCGTTCTTCTTGAGCGCCGCGGTGCGCAGCTGCTTCTTCGCCTGGGTGATGGGGTCGACGCCCATCATCACCTCACGCGCGACCTGGCTGTAGAAGGCGGGGTCGGCGGTGAGGCGCTGCTGGAAGGGGCCGTACGGCAGGTTCGCCAGCACCATCGCCCGCACCTCGGGCAGCCCGGTGAGCTGCTCCTGCAGGTCGGGGTGCTGAGCGACCAGGTCGTTCACCACCGCGTGGCGGTCTTGCGTGCGCAGCGGCAGGTGACCCTGCCCCTGGTACGCGAGCAGCGTGCCCTTCAGGTCGGTCTTGATGCGGTTGAAGCTGCCCATCGGGCGGGTCTGGTCGGAGATGAGACCGCCCGAGCCGGTGTTCGGGCCCGTCGCCGGGCGACGCGGGTCGGTGGGGCTCAGGTTCGCCGAGACGTAGTCCTTGATGTCCTTGCCGGTCACCAGCTGCGAGAGGGTGATGTCGCCGTTCAGCACGTCCATCATCTGCTGCGAGCCGGCCGCCCAGGTGTCGAGCGTCTTGCCGTACATGTTGGCGGTGGCCCAGATGACCTCGCCGGTCTCGGGGTCGGTGGCCGACGGGCCGTAGCCGAGCAGGCCGCCGGCGATCTGGTTCACGTAGGTGATCTGGTGGAAGCGAATGTCGCCCATGCGCACGTAGGTGCCGGGGGCGCCGCACGCCGCCTGGCGCTGGCGGGCCTCTTCGGCCTCCATGCCGGTGACCTTGGTGTAGTCGGGAACCGGGTTGGTGCAGATGAAGTACATCTGGGGCACCTGCGCGACCTCGAGGCCGCGGGGCACCGCGATGGTGCGGCGAAACGCGTAGTCCCACGACGACTCGAGCGAGTTGGGGCCGGTGGCCGCCGCGGTCAGGTCTTCGGGAAACGAGCCGGTGAGGTGGTAGGCGATCGGCCGCAGCTCGCGCTGGGTCACCGGAATGGTGCCGAGCGGGTTGCTCTGGGTGGCCAGCGCCGGGTCGTGCGCCTTGCGCCAGATGTTGTGGCGCGAAGCGTAGAGAATGCGGCCCTGATCGGTGAACTGGTAGCCCTTGTCGTACGCGTACGACTGGGTGCGGAAGTAGCCGAACTTCACCATCATGTGGTCGTCGTAGACGAGGGGCTCGTAGTCCTTCACCCGGTCTTCGTCGACGCGCAGAAACGCGGTGCGCTTGAAGAAGTTGTTGCTCTCGCAGTCGTACGTGCCGCTGATGTAGCAGGCCGGAATGTAGCCGTAGCCGCGGTACCACACGCGCTGCGGGTCGCCGATCTCCTGCGTCGTGAAGTCGAAGTAGTTGAGCTTGCCACTGGCGTCGCGGCTCCACACCGGCGCGTTGTCGTTCTGCACCGCGTCTTGCTCGCTGATGTAGCGCACGGTGCTGGGGGCGCCGAGGCAGTTGCCCGAGATGACCTCGCTGTCGCCGGGCACGCTGGCGGTGTCGCACTGCTCGAGGTTGGAGATCGCGTTGCCCGCCCAGTTCACCCGCATGTAGTCGCGCTGGTACCAGGGGCGATCAGACGTGTCTTCGTAGAGCACGTTGGTCTGCTCGCCGGTCGCCGGGTTGTACTGGCGCTGGCGGTCGAAGTGGCTCTCGATCTGATACGCGACCACCGGCGCCCCCTTGTAGGGCCGCCCGTCTTTGAACCGCAGGTCGCCGATGCGCGAGCCTTCGAAGTCGAGCCGCGGGTCGCGGCCCGGAGTGACTTCGTAGGTGCGGTAGCCGACGAGCAGGTCTTCCTGAATCTCCCAGCGAATCTTCTCGAGCTTGCCGCCGTTGCCCAGGCGGGCGCCGCTCGAGGTGTTGGGGGCACCGACGATGGTGTTCTTGTAGTACCACTGACCGTCGAGCAGGTCGGACTTCTTCACGTAGTTCGGCGTGGTGCGGTCGATGAGCTCGGGGCTGTAGCAGCCAGCCACCAGGCTCAGGGTCGCGAGCGCCGTGAAGAGCAGGTTCTTGCGGTTCATGAGGTCTCCAGAATTCGAAAAGTTGGCGGTCATGGTCAGAAGGCCGTCCCGAAGACGCCGTAGAAGCCGCGCATCAGATCGAGGTCGCGCAGGTTGGACTTGTAGTTCTCGATCCAGTTCTTGCGCTGAATCTCGATCTGCACCGGGTTGTTGCGGTCGGCCGCCGACATGCAGGCGAAGATGCGCAGGGTGCCGGGCAGCGGGCACTGGGCGGGGTCATTGACCATCGACAGGTAGTCGGCGGTCTCGCGAATCACGCGCAGCGCGGGCGTCGAGTACGGGTAGGTCTCGCCATCTTTCTCGGTGGCCGCGTAGCGCGAGCCGGTGAGAATGTCTTGCACCTCGACCTGGTGGTTGCCCGGAGCGAGCGAGATCTGCTCTTTGCCGCCCAGCTTGTAGATCTGGTTGGCCTTCGCGTAGTCGAGGTCGTAGTTCACCTTGAACGCCGCCTCGCCGAGCCACAGCGAGTAGATGCGCGACGTCCACGTGACCGAGATGTTGATGGGCGCGGCCTTCTGGTCGTTGATCGCGCCAGTCTTGAAGCAGTCTTTGGTGACGGTGGTGTTGCACTGCACCACCCGGTCTTTGGCGTCGTACGGGTAGTTGAACCCGTTGACGTAGTTCTCACCGGCGACGAAGCGGCGCTGCACCATGCCCACCGACTCGGGAATGACGTTGCCCGCGTCGTCGAGCTTGAGGAACGCGAACGGCCGCACCAGGTCTTCGTTCGCCGACCACAGCGCGCCGAAGGTCTTGGTCAGCTCCTGGCGGAACACCAGGTAGTAGGGAATCGCGAAGCGGTTCGAGTCGCTCTGGTAGTCGACGTCGTAGAGCGAGGTCCACGAGTCGACGGCGGCGAACATCGCGCCGGCCTGGTCAGAGTAGTGACCGGCCTCGAGCATGCGGCCGAAGAAGCCGTAGCCGCTCTTGAAGTCGTAGCGGCTGTACATGCGGCGGCCCAGCCCGCGCGGCAGCTCGCCGAAGCCAGCAGCAGCGGGCGAGAAGCGGGTGCTCGAGTAGTAGTCTTTCAGCACCTGCTTGCCGTCGGCGTTGAGCGCGTCGAAGTCGTCGCCTTCAGAGACCAGGTCCCACCGGGGGCCGACGCGGCACTGGTTGTTGGTGCACACGCCGAACGGGCACTTGTCGTCGCCGGTGCAGGCGATGGGGTTGCCGTTGCCGTCGGGAATCGAGGTGGTGAAGTTGCGGAACATGAAGAAGCCGGCGGGCGGCACGTTCATCACGTTCATGTGCTGGTTGATGCCGTCGAGCACCGCCATGGTCCAGTAGTCCTGGAACTGGGGGTCGAACTTGTAGTTCGCCAGCACCTGCTGGTTCGACGCCTGCTTGCCGTAGAAGAACAGCACCCACTGCTTGTAGAAGTCGGCGACGTCGACGAACAGGCTGTACGCGTTGTTGAACGCGGCGCCGTTCGAGAACGAGGCACGGCCGCGGCGGAAGTGCGTGACGATGTAGTAGTTCCAGTAGTTCTCGAGCTTGGTGCGGGTGATCTCGAAGTAGTCGGGGCCGCGGTCGAACCAGTTGCACGAGAGCACCTTGTTCTTGTGCGAGTCCGAGCAGTTCATGTACGGCACTTCGAGAATCGGGTTGGTGCCGGCGACCTCGGCCTCGGTCAGCGGCGTGCCGTTCTTGCTCGCGATCAGGTCGCGCAGGCGCTGACGGGCCGCCTCGGCCTCGGTCCACTTCACCAGGTGGCGCTTGCCCAGCTTCTGAATGCCGTCGGTGATGACCTCGTCGATGGTCGAGCCCTCACCGAAGTGCAGCGGCACCATCGAGTAGTGGAACTGCTCGGTGTAGTTGCGCTGGTTGACGTTGGTGTGCTGCGCGTTGACCAGCGGCAGGTCGTAGTTGGCGCCGGTGACCGTCACCATCGCGCCGTCCGAGCCCTTGAAGCTCTGGGGGCCGGCGCGGGCCTTGTCGAAGGCCTCGACGTAGCCGGGGTGCGAGTCGCCCGAGTAGGCGAACATGATCGCCGCCTCGTCGTACTTGCCCACGCCCTTCCAGTCGCCGGTGCGGGTGCCGGCGTAGTCCATGATCGAGCTGTACTCGTAGTCGTAGATGCCCTGAACCTGCTGCAGCTGGGTGCCGTCAGCGGCGGCGCGCAGGTCTTTCGGGGTACGGGGAACCTGGTTGGTGTTGTCGGCCCCCACCACGGTCAGGGTCGGCTTGCGAATGTCCCAGTAGCCGTCCATGTAGTTGATGGAGTCGAAGCTGCCCTGGAAGTTGTGCACCAGGTTGAAGGTGTGGCCGATCTCGTGCTCCGAGGTGGCCTCCCAGATGTTCTGCTTGATGCGCGCCTTGACCTCTTCGTTGGCCTGCGCGAGCGCCGCCTCGGGCGAGGCGCCCGCGGCGATCAGCTCGGCCTTGCGGGTCTCGCGCTTCTGCCGCTCCTGGAAGGCGAGCGAGACCATGGTGCGGTCGTTGAACTCGGCCATGTAGTGGCAGTCTTTGCTGGTCAGCGCCTCGAGGCGCGCGCGCTCCATCTGCGAGAGCGAGCGGGCGTTGGTGAGAATGTTGCGCGCCATCTTGCGCTTGAAGGCAGGGTCGTTGGCGGCCTGGTTGGCGAGCGCCTCGGGCAGCAGGCTCTCGATGTCGGCGGCGAAGTCGGGGTTGTCGAGCACCGCCGACTCGAGCTCGGGGTGCTCGGCGAGGCGATCGGCCGCGGCGCGCAGCGGGTCACCCGACAGCTTGGGCAGACCGCCGCTGGCCGACAGCTGCGAGATGAGCGCGAGGCTGCGCTCGCTGGGGCGCTCGAACGCGCCCTTGGTCTCGGCGTTGGTGCGGGTGACGTTGGGGTCGGCCGCGAGCAGCGGGCTCTGCGACGAGTTGCCGTTCGGCAGGCGGTTGACCGAGTAGATGGGGTTGTCGAGGATGTACTTACGAACCGTGTCGCCCTTGATGTACGAGGTCACGTCGGTGTCGCCGTTGATCAGGTCGAGCAGGTCGAGCATGTACTGGGCGTCGTACTCGATGCCCCAGGTGTAGGTGTTCGCGTTGGCCGAGACGATCTCGCCGGTCTCGGGGTCGGTCGAGTTCGGGCCGTAGCCGAGCAGCCCGTTGGGCACCGGCTCGGCGACGGTGTTCATGAACGCGTAGCGCAGGTCGCCGAACTTGGGGTTGAAGCCGGGCTTGCCGCAGGCCTTCTGGCGGGCAGCGGCCACGTCGGCGCTCAAGTTGAACTTCGAGTCCGAGTAGTCGGGCACCGGGTTGTCGCAGATGAACAGCATCTGCTGGTAGGTGTCGGCCGCGGTCTCCTGCGCGGCGGCGGCGGCGCGGCGAAACGCCTTGTCCCAGCTGGTCTCGAGCTTCTGCGCCGGGGTGCGGTACAGGTCGTAGTTCTCCTGGCCGCCCATGCGGTACGCCGGGGTGAGGTAGTAGACGATCGGCTTGGCCTTGCGGTCTTTCATCGCCAGCGGCTTGTCGAGCAGCGGCTCACCGTTGGCGTCTTTCTGGTACGACTCTTCCCAGATGCGGAAGCGGCCGGCGAGGTGGACGATGGCCGACTCGGTGAGGCCGTACTTCTTGTCCCAGTTGAGACGGTCGACGCCGTAGTAGGCGAACTTGGTCATCAAGTCGGTCGGGTAGACCAGCGCCTCGTACTGGCGGCTGTTCTGCTTGTCGACGCGCGAGAACGAGATGCGCATGTGAATCTCGCTCGAGGTGCAGTCGTAGACGCGCGACAGCCAGCAAGCGGGGAAGTAGCCGTAGCCCTCGAAGTAGAAGAGCGAGGGGTTGGCCATGTAGCGGCCGGTGAAGTCGAAGTACTTGAGCGCGCCGCTCTCGTCGGCCTCGAAGACCGGCAGGTCTTGCGGGTCGTCGACCTTCTCGTTAGGCTGAATCCACGAGGCCTGCGACGAGTTGCCGAGCGGGTTCGACACCATGCCGTACTGGAGCCCGGCGAACTTGTTCAGGTTGTTCACCGACCAGTTGACCCGCATGCACTCCCGCTCGTTCCACACGCGGTCGGAGGCGTTCTCGGAGATGACGTTGGTCGGCTCGCCGGTGGCCGGGTTGTAGCCGCGCTGAATGTCGAAGTGGCTCTGAATGGGGAACGAGACGATCGGCGCGCCGTAGAAGGTCTGGCCGCCGACGCACTTGCCGTTCTTGTCGCAGTATTTGGCGGTGGTGCCCGAGACCTTGCTCGTGGGGTCGATGTTCGGGTCGGCGCCGAGCACCAGCGGGTAGGCGCGGTAGCCGACCAGGCTGCCCTCTTGAATCTCGAAGACCAGCTTTTCCATCGCGCCGGTCTCGCCTTCGAACGTGAAGCCGGTGTTCGCCGGGGTCCAGGTGACGGTGTTGCGGAAGTACCAGATCTTGGGGTTCTCGGGAGTGCCGATCAGGTCGGACTTGCGCGTGACGTTGGGCTGCACGCGAACCACGTCGCCCTTGGTCTGCGAGCAGCCTGCGGTGATGAGCAGGGCCGCCGCGGCCGAGAGCCACGGGGAAAACTTGGCGACCTTCATGTCGACATCTCCTTTGCGAATCGAAGCGAAGTTCATGTGCGTGCTTTCTAGAAGCTGGCGGACAGCGAGAGCCCGAGCGACGAGTAGTTGTTGGCGGCGCCGTCGAAGGCCCAGAACGGGAAGCGGAAGCTGGTGCCCTGCGAGTTGCGCGGGGGCATCGCGGTGTAGACGAAGAGCGAAGCGCCCCAGTGGTCGGTGATCTGGTAGTTCGCCGAGAGCGAGGTGATGACCAGGTCGCCGGCCTGCATGAAGCCCCAGGTGGCCACGCTGTCGCCGTTGCTGGTGGTGCCCTGCGGCGTGTACTGGTCGGGGCCGTTGCCGGCGTTGGCGTAGCGCCACGCGGTGCGCAGCGCGTAGCTGCCCGAGAACGACAGCGCGTCGGTGGCGCGGAAGTCGACCGAGACCGCGCCAGAGAGGCCCCACGCGGTGTTGTTGCCGGCGATGGCGCACGTCGACTCACCGCCGCGGCAGGCGGCACGCATGTAGCCGTCGGAGAAGTTGTCGACCGAGGGGCTCGCGCCGTTGGTGACCGCGGTGTTGCTCGACGGGTTGCGAATCGCGCTCTCGGGGTGCACGTGGAAGCCGCGCGAGCCGCCCACCGAGAGGGCGAGGTTGAACCGACCCAGGCTGCGGGTGAAGTTGAAGCCCGCCGACAGCACGGTGATGGTGGTGGCCTGCCAGCTCTCGGGGGTGATGGGCACGGTGAACGAGAGGCTGGGGGTGAAGCTGATGCCGGTCAGCGCGTCTTTGTAGACGGCGGGAGCCGACAGGCCGAAGGAGAGATCTCTCCAGCTCCAGCGGCGGCCGGTCGAGGCGTCAGGCAGCGTGTACTCGTAGCTGACGTAGCCGCGCGCCGAGGCGCCCAGCTTTACCCGGCCGAGCTTGAACAGGTAGCGGCCCGAGAGGTCGATCGCGCCGGCGAAGCTGGCGTAGAGGTTCGAGTTGATGAAGGTGCCCGCGCCCAGGTAGTGGTCGAGGCTGGCGTTCACCGACAGACCCGAGAGGCCGACGAGCATGTCGGGCGTGGTCACCACCGTCACCGTCGCGGGACCCTTGGTGGCGGCCTTCTTCTCGAGGTTGCCGGCCACGTCTTGCGGCGCGGTCGGGGCCGGCGCGGCCTGGGTGGGCGGAGGCGCCACCGGGTCGGCCTGCTGCCCGGGGGAAGAACCCGCCCAGTGGGCGAGTTGAGTGCCGTGCTCCGCCCGCGCCACAACCGGGGCGAGAAGGACACAAGCAGTAGCGAGCAGGTGTTTCACTTGTTACCTCCGATTGCCCACGGCGCAGGTGAGTGCGTCGGGGCCGACCAGCAATCGCCAGGCCAGATGTGCGACATCGGTTTCGTGAGTCAGCATCGACGCTTGGTCTTTCTCGTGAAGCGGTAGCGCGGCGCCATCAGGCGAAGCCGTTAGCGCCGAGGCACTTGAGAAGACCGAAGTTGCCAGCAAACCGTCACCCACCCGTTGAACTGCGAAAGGGGCGCGGGCTGTAACACAGAGCTGTGCGGGGGATCAACGCCGCGCCGCGACATGCAGGGCTGCCCCACTCATCTAGATCGTGGCGTTTCTGGTCTTACGCGGGCTGAGGCGAGAAGGCGCTCGAGCCGCTCGGCCTCGACGCGCAGCCAGAAGGTCGACTCGCGGGTGTACGTGACCGCGCCCGGCGCCCCGCCCTTCTTGAGGTAGCGCACGTGCGTGTAGCTGACCTCGCCCTGGCGCTCGCCCCGCGCATCGCTGTGGTGAAACGCGAGGTGCGCCGCGTCGAGCAGCGTCTCTTGATCGATGGTCTGCGCCTTCTCGAGCGGCACCACCACGTGCGCGCCCGGCACCCCGCGCGCGTGCAACCAGAGGTGATGCGGGCGGGCGACCTTGAAGGTGAGCGCGTCGTTGTGCTTCGCGCCCCGCCCCACCCAGATGCGCTGGTTCTTCGCGGTGAGGTACTCGCGGTACGGCAGCGAAGGGCCCTGCTCTGACTGGGCGCTGCGCGGCCGCAGCGGAGCGGTCGCGCCGTCGGGCAGCGCGGCGGCGGCGATCTCTGCGTCGATCTTGGCCAGGCGCTCGCGGGCGATCTCGACCCCGCGGCGCAGGCGCTTGGCCTGGTGAAACAGCCACTCGACCTGCTGCTTGGGTGAGCGCTTGGGGTCGAGCTCGACGGTGCGCTCGGCCGCGCCTTCGGCGCCGTACTCGGTGAGGGTCACCGACTTCGCGCCGCGGGTGACCGAGTGCAGGTTCTGCGCGAGCAGCTCTCCGTCGCGCTGCTGCTGGTCGGCCAGCGGGCCGCGCGAGGCCTCAACGGCGATCTTCTCGCGGGTGCGCTTCAACTTCTTGAGGTGCTGGTCGAGGCGCTTCTTCGCGACGTCGTCGGTGCCGACGCGGGCGCCCAGCTCGCGGGCGAGGGTGAGCGGCGCGCCGCCCAACGCGGGCGGGCGCTCGGCGACCGGCTGCGCCGGCAGCAGCTTCACGGCGTGGGCGGCGAGGTCGAGGCTCAGCTGCGCGGTCGCGAAGGCGAGCGTCACCGTCTGCCCCTGCACGGTGAAGGCCTCGAGGCGCTTGCCCCCCAGCAGCTTGCGCAGCCGCTGCTGCAGCCCCGACGCCTGGGGTGGCGACTCTGGCCGCGCGTCGGCGACCGCCAGCCGCTCGAAGCCGGGCCGCGCGCTCGCGCACAGCAGCGTCGAGACGCCGGGCTGGCGCAGCTCGAACCACAGCTCCTCGGGAAACGGGTGGTAGACCTTCTGCACGATGGCGCCGTGCAGGCCCTCGTCGAGCTCACGCGCCACCGCCACCAGCTCGCCCGGCTTCAGCAGCATGGCTCGGCGCGATGGGGCGCGCGGCCTGGTGGCGCATGCGCTGAAGATCCCGAGAGGGCCGGTGCGCTGCGCGCTCTGCGCTGAGACCGACAGCGCTTCGGGCACGGGCGCGGGCACGCAGCTCGTGAACGCCCGACGGGGGACGTGGTCGTCAGTCGGTGAGGCGTGCCTGTGCCCGTGCCCGGCCGTCGACGTGTCGCTCGGTACGGGGTGAGTCCCGCCATCACTCCGCCCTCTTCACCTGGTCGATGATCTTGCCCAGCGAGAACGGGTGCGGCGGCGCGAGCTGATCGTACCCGCAGTCTCGGGGCGGCTTGTCGGTGCGCCAGCGCACGAAGGTCGCGCCGTGCCGAAAGCGCCCGCCCTGCAGGTAGTCGAACTTCACCTCGACCACCAGCTCGGGGCGAAGCGGGGTCCACGCGGTGTCTTTGCCGGCGCTCCAGCGGCTGGGCGCACCGGGGGTGCGGCCCTGGCCGAAGCTCTCTCCGCCCTCGTAGGGCTTCACCAGCTCTTTGAGCTCGCGCTTCTGCTTGGCGGTGAACGACGAGGTGTGGCCGACGTGGTGCAGCACCCCGTGCTCGTCGTACATGCCGAGCAGCAGCGCACCCACGGTGCCGGGCGTCTTACCGTCGCGGTACCCGCCCACCACGCAGTCGGCGGTGCGGCCGTGCTTCACCTTCACCATCACCCGCTCGCCGGGCAGGTAGGGCAGCTCGTCGCGGCGGGCGATCACCCCGTCGAGCCCGGCGCCCTCGAAGTCGTCGAACCACGACCGCGCCACCGCGAGGTCGTGCGTCTGCGGCGTGGGAAAGAGGTCGTCGCGAACCGGGCACAGCTCGAGCAGCCGCTGGCGCCGCTCGCGAAAGGGCCGCGCGCGCCAGTCTTCTTCGCCCACCGCCAGCAGGTCGAAGGCCACGAACCCGGCGGGTATCTCGAGCGAGAGCTTCTGCACCCGCGAGGCGGCGGGGTGAATGCGCATCTGCAGCGCGTCGAAGTCGAGGCCCTTCGGCCCGGGGATGATCAGCTCGCCGTCGAGCACCAGGTCGCCCTTCAGCTCGCGCCCCAGCCGCTCGACCACCTCGGGAAAGTACCGCTGCATCGGCAGCGCGTTGCGGCTGCTGAGCACCACCTCGCTGCCACTCTTGAAAACCACGGCGCGAAAGCCGTCCCACTTGGGCTCGTAGCACCAGCCGTCTCCTTGGGGGATGGCGTCTTCGGCCTTGGCGAGCATCGGCTCGAGCGGCGGAGCAAAGGGCAACATGCGCCTGTGGCCTATGCCCCAAGGGGCTCCCGTTTTCTAAGAAAACCAGCGCGCAAGGGTGCGACAGGTTTCGAAAAAGCGGGTGGAGGCGCGGCCCCCCTGCTCCGATAATCACCTGGCTCCCCCTCGTTCGTCGTCCCCATTTGCACCGAGAATATCGATGCCCAAGGCAACCCCACTCTCTTCGACGCCCTCGCTGACCTCGGCGCGCACCGCGCCGGTCGAGCGCGCGGCCACGGCGCCGGTGACCCACGCCACCGTGACGGTCGAGGGTGAGGCGCCGGTCGCGACGGCCGCAGACGACTTCGGCCTGCAAGACCCGGGGCTGGCCCAGCTGCTCGCCGAGCTCAAGGGTGACGCGGCGACGCTCACCCAGGTGCCGCAGGCGGTCGACCGGCTGGTCACCATCTTCGGCACCGCCCGCTCGAAGCCGGTGCCGGGCGAGAACGGGTTCGCCGACTTCGTGTGGAGCGAAGAGCTGGGCCGCGAGCTGCGCAAAGCGAGCTACTCGATCAGCACAGGGGCCGGCCCGGGCGCGATGGAGGCGCCGCTCAAGGGCCACGCCGCAATGGACGCGCTGATGGACATGAAGGCCCACCGCGCCATCGGCTGGGAGGCCGGCGAGCCGGGCCGCGAGGGCGCCAACATCAAGCTGCCCAAGGAGCAGGCAGCGACGCCGTACATCAGCCCCGAGCACCTCTCGACGTTCAAGCGCTTCATCTTTCGCATGCAGTTCTTGTTTCGCGACAACGTGCAGCCCCCGCAGTCGCGCAACGACAAGCTCGAGTGGCACATGTCGCCGAAGCTCAGCACGCCGGGGGGCTACGGCACGGTGGCCGAGCTGTTCACCTACCTGGCGATGAAGATGCACGGCCAGGCGACCGAGCCGGTGGTGCTGGGCTCGCACGACGACTTCTTCGACCGCTTCGCCGACGCGTTCGTGCCGCTGATGGCCCCGGCCGAGCGGTCGGAGCTGGGCCGCCGCTTCCACGACCCGCAGACCCTGGTGCGCGAGATGGCGAAGATGCGCCGCCTCGACCCGCCGGTCGACCCGCGCACGGTGGTGCCGCGCATGATGGAGGACCTCGAGCGCGGCCTCACCCGGCTCGACGGCAAGCCCAAGGCGGTGGCGTTCTTCGCGGGTGGTGGAGAGCGCACCCAGGCGACCCTCGGCAGCATCGAGAAGATCGCCGAGGGGCTGACCCGGGCTGGCCAGGCGGTGCGGGTGTCGGGCTCGCCGATGGGCGACGAGGCGGTGCTGCGCGGGGTGCAGAAGGCGAACCCCGACGCGCAGATCGAAGCGTTCGCGCTCGACGACTCGACGGCCGAAGACCACGGGCCGCTGCACTACGACCGGGTGCATGACGTGCTGGTGCTGCGCGAGCTGATGAACACCAACATCAGCGGCATCGTGACCACCCCCGAAGGGGCGCGGCAGATCGCCCTGCTCTTCACCGCCGCGTGCGACGTGCAGACCGGCAAGCTGCCGAAGCTGCCGATCGTGGTGCTCGACCCCGACGGCAAGTTCGCGGCGCTCAAAGAGCAGCTGCGCGAGCTGATGATCTCGCCCGAGCGGCAGTACATCAACCCCGAAGACCTCGACCTGTTCACCGTCACCAACGACCCCGCGGTGGCGATGCAGGCGCTGACCGCGCCGCCCGCTGCACCCCAGCAGTAGACAAGGACCCCATGGCCACCCCTTCGACTCCTGCTGCCCGCCCCACCGCGCGCTCGACCCGCGCCGCGGCGGCCCCCGCCGCGCCGGCCGACCCGATGGCGCCGTTCAAGAAGGAAGCGGCCGAGACCGCGGTGAGGGACTTCGTGAAGAGCGGCCAGAAGCTGGGCCTGGGCACCGGCTCGACGATGAAGTTCGCCATCGAGCTGCTGGGGGCCGAGCTGAAGTCGGGCGAGCTCGAAGACGTGGTGGCGGTGTCGACCTCGGAGCGCACCACCGCGCAGGCCAAGGGCCTGGGCATCGAGCTCATCGAGCCGAAGAAGGGCCTCGAGCTCGACCTGGCGATCGACGGCGCCGACGAGGTGGCGAAGGTCGGCGACCAGTTCTTCTTGATCAAGGGCATGGGCGGGGCGCTCCTGCGCGAGAAGGCCGTGGCGAACCTGGCGCGCAAGCTCGTCATCGTGGTCGACGACAGCAAGCTGGTGCACAAGCTCGGCACCAAGAGCCCGCTGCCGGTCGAGGTCTCCCCAAGCGCGGCGCCCGCGGTGTCGAAGAAGCTGACCGCGCTCGGCGGCGTGCCCACCCTGCGCACCGACAAAGAGACCGGCGAGCCCTACGTCACCGACAACGGCAACCACATCGTCGACGTGAAGTGGGCAGACGGCATCGACGACCCCAAGGCGCTGGCCAAGACGCTCGACGGCCTGCGCGGGGTGAAGGCGCACGGCCTGTTCCTGGGCATGGCCGACGAGGTGGTGGTGGCCTCCGAGCGCGGCACCCGCATTCTGCAGAAGAACAGCCGGCTTCGAGACGTCTTCGCGAAAGCGGCGGCCAAGGTCATCGAGGCACCCGAGACGCCGATGTCCGACGCGGTCGCCGACGCGCTGGGCACCACGTTCGTCAACGCGCCGGTGGTGCAGCAGTGGTTCGACGAGGTGGTGAAGAAGCAGGCGGCGATCGTCGACGCCACGGTGGTGATGATGGGCGCGCGCAAGCGCATCGCCGACGCCGAGGCGAAGGGCGAGAACCCGCTGCCGCCCATCGACCGCGCGAACCTGCCCGACACCGAAGACGAGGCGCTGACCCTGCTGATGACGCGGCTGGGTCTCACCGCGGCAGAGAAGAAGGTGGTCGAGCGCGGCGCCCAGGCGCTGGCCGACGGCGGGCAGCCGCCGATGCTGCGCGAGCCGATCGGCGGGCGCTCCGAGGTGTATGCCGAGACCTTCCGCACCCAGATGGCGGTGACCGACCCCGGCGTGGCGCACATCTACGCGACCGCGGCCGAGCCGAAGATGATCGACGGCAACATCGTGCACGTCGAGATCATCGACCGCGACACCGAGCACATGGCGCCGTACTCGAACCCGGGGCCGCGAACCCTGGCGCTGGTGCGCATGGTGATGGGCACCGACGCACCGACCACCGCGTTCTTCGGGCGGCCGAACTACATCGCCTCGGCGCTGGGCGACGCGGTGCCGGGCATGGACACCGCGAGCGCGGGGGTGAAGTTCAACCTCGCCACCGCCGCCGGGCAGATGGCGAACGACGCGCGCAGCGCGCTGAACATCGGCTACAGCGAGGCGAAGTTCGGCATGGACGGGCTGTCGCCCGACGAGGTGGTGACGCTGGGCCAGGCGGTGCACGCGCAGGCCAACCTGCGCGAGGGCGAGTACATCTCGGCGGCGTTCAACCTGAACGCGCTGCTGAAGGACTTCGAGCTGGTGCCGGCCGACGCGGCGCAGATCGCCGGCGCGCCGACCGTGGCCGAGCGGCAGCTGATGCTCGACGGGGCGCTGAAGTCGATCGACGCCGCGAAAGACGGCGGGTTCAAGAAGGTCACCGTCGACAGCGCCAGCATGAAGCCTCCCAGCTACCCGCTGATCGAGTTCTTCAGCGCCGAGAACCTGCTGCGGTGGGTGCACCACGCCCACGAGCAGGGCCTCGAGACCTACGGCTCGGGCGGCATGCGCGACTACCACTTCCCCCTCTTGCAGTTCGTGGGGCTCGATGGCGTCGGCGTGGGCTTCTCGATTCACGAGCCCCCCAACCCGCTGACCCCGGGCAAGGCCGGGCCGCTGATGCCCGAGAAGGTGTTGAGCGCGGTGGCGATGCGCAACGAGGCCGAGAAGAGCCCGGTGGGGCGCGCCGCGGTGCTGCTGCGCATGCTCGACGAGCGGGCCTCGGCTGGCACGCTCACCTCGGCTCAGGGCAAGCTGCGCGAGAGCACCTTCGGGTGGATGACGTCGCTCGCCCACCACATCGACGGCGAGCTCGACCAGCTCAAGGCGACCCGCGATGCGGCGGTGGCCAAGGCGGCGGCGCTGAGCGACGCGGACGCGAAGAAGGCCGCCGAAGGCGACGCCAAGAAGTCGTTCGAAGAGGGCTTCAAGGCGCTGATCAAGGGCTCGCTGGGCGACCCGCAGCACGAAGCCGAGGCCCAGAAGCTCTTGCAGCAGGGCGCCAAGCTCGAGGTGAAGTCATGAGCACCACCTATGCAGAAGTCGATGCGCTGTTCGCCTCGAACCCGGCGGCGGCCGAGCAGAAGGCTCAAGGGCTGGTGAAGCGCGACCCCCACGACGTGCAGGCGTGGCTGCTGTTGGGCGCGGCGCGGCTCAAGCAGGGCCGGTTCGCCCCGGCCTCCGAGGCGTTCGCGGCGGCGGTGAAGGGCGACCCGTCGAACCTGGCGGCGAAGGTGCTCTACGCCACCGCGCTGGAGGCGGGCGGCGACTTCTTCCGCGCGCTCGCCGCCTGGCAGGTGGTGGTGAAGGCCGAGCCCACGGCCCGGCACGCGCAAGAGAAGGTGGTGAAGCTGGCCGACCTCACCGGGGTGACCGAGATTGCGCTGTCGGCGCGGCGCGAGCTGGTGCGTCTGCAGCCGGGGAGCCCCGAGACGGTGGCCGACCTGGCGGTGTACCTGTCGCGGGCGCGGCAGCACGCCGAGGCGGTGAAGCTGTTCGAGCGCGCCGACACCCTCGAGCCCGGGTTTCTCGAGGCGCACCCGGTCGAGGCCTCGGCCTACCGGGTCTCCAAAGCCGCGGCGCGGGCCTGACCGAATGGCAGCCTCCATCTCCAGCTCGCCTTCGAAGGCGCTGTTCACGGCCGAGCAGTGGAAGAGAATCGAGGCGAACCCCACCGCCCCATTTCCCGACGCCGAGTGGGCGGCGTTCACGCCGGACCAGAAGACCGCCGTCAAGAAGCTGCAGCGCGAGTACTTCGCCGACGGCACTGCGCGGCAGCTGCGGCCGCGCGATCAGGCGGCGCTGCAGGGCGGAGACGGCGGCGCCTTCTATGCCGGGCGGTCGCTGGCGATTCACGAGGTGCAAGGCCCAGGCGCGAAGTCGCCGTACGACGGGCAGGCGGTGACCACCGCGGGCATCGTCACCGCGGTCGAGGCCGATGGCTTCTACCTGCAGGAGCCGAACGTCGGCACCGAGAACGGCTCGCCCGCCATCTACGTGCGCGCGCGCGGCCACCAGGTGAAGGCGGGCGACGAGGTGTCGGTGGCAGGCGTGGTCGAAGAGTACGTGCCGCCCAAGCAGCGCGAGTCGAACCCCGACTCGAGCGTGACGAACCTGAACGCCCACCCGGGCAGCATTCTGGTCAAGTCGAGCGGCAACCCGCTGCCCGAGTTCGTCATCGGCAAGGGTGGCATCGAGCTCTCGCACACCGCGTCGAACTTCGACCTGTGGGAGAGCCTCGAGGGAGCGCGGGTGCGCATCAATGACCCGGTGGTGGTGGGGGCGCTCAACGACATTCCCCGCTTCTCCGACGGCGCGGTGGTGCCCGACGGCGGCGAGGGCGCGGGCAAGCGCACGGTGAGCGGCGGCCTGGTGCGTGACGCGTACGGCAACCCGCACGTCATCGGCGTGCGCATGCCGGTCGACGACCTGAAGGTGCCGGTGAACATCGGCGCCCGCTTTCGCAGCGCGCTCACTGGCAACGTCACCGAGCGGCACGGCCGGCACCAGGTCACGGTGTGGGACCCGGGCGGAGTGAAGAACCTGATTCCCAGCCCCATCGTGCCCGCGGTGGCGACGCTGCGCACCCGGTTCGCAGACCCCGAGCACGTGCTGTTCATCGCCTCGCTCAACGGCGAGAACAAAGACGTCAAGGTGGAAGACCTGGCCAAGGTGCAGGGGCAAGACGAGCGCAACGTCGACGACGACGTGGGCGAGGGCAAGCTGCAGCGCATGGCCGAGCAGATCGTCAAGAACCTCACGTCGCCCGACATCGTCGCGATGCAGGAGATTCAAGACAACGACGGCAACGAGCTGTCGGAGACGGTCGACGCCTCGGAGACCTGGCAGGCGATCATCGAGAAGATCGTCGAGCTGGGCGGGCCGCGCTACGCGTGGGTCGACCGGCCGCCGGTGAACAACGCCGAGGGGGGCGCGCCGGGCGGCAACATTCGCACCGGGTTCCTCTACAACCCCGAGCGGGTGAAGCTGCGCGAAGAGTCGGTGTACCGGCTCGAAGACCCCGCCTTCGCCGGCGCGCGGCTGCCGCTGGTGGCGACCTTCGAGTTCACCCACGGCGGGCAGACCGAGGTGCTCAAGCTGCAGTCGGTGCACAACACCAGCAAGCGCGGCCGCACCCCGGAAGAGGCGAACGAGCGGCAGGTGGCGCAGGCACGGGTGCTCAACCGGTGGGCGACCCAGAACGCGCCTCAGGGCGACTTCGAGCACCTGGGCATCTTCGGCGACCGCAACGCGTACACCGACGAGCCGGCGATGCAGGCCGAGGTCGAGGGCGGCGTGCTCGACCTGCTGTCGCTGCAGCTGCCCGAAGAGCAGCGCTACAGCGCACAGTTCGGCGGCAGCTCGGGCGAGCTCGACCACGCCACCGCGAAGAGCAAGGTGCCGGTGGCCATCGAGCTGGTACACATGAATTCGGACTTCGACGAGCGGTTCCGCTCGAGTGACCACGACGGCACCTTGACCGCGTGGGACTTCAGACGAGGCAGGTCATGACCCGACGAGTCGTGCAGGGCACTGGGCAGGTGGTACGGGCGGCGGCGGGCGCGGTGGCAGCGAAGGTGAAGGACGCGGTGGGCGCGGCGACTGCCGGAGCGGCTTCGAAGGCTGCGGCGCGGGGCGGCGATCGCTTCGGGCTGACGGCGAAGGCCATCGAAGCGCAGCGGGTGCACGAGCCGATTCGGGTGAACGTGGGCGCGACGGGCCTGGTCGACCTGCAGCAGGTCAAGCCGGGCGACTTCACGTCGCTCTCGGGCACGGTGGTGAACAAGGACCCGCTGAAGATCAACAACGATGGGCCTCCGGGCGGCGCGTACCTCAAGCTCGACCGGCCGGTGCTGCTCGCCGCCGAAGACGGCAAGAAGTACGAGGTGCGCGAGCTGTTCATCTCGCTCGACCAGGTGACCCAGAGCTCGTGCGGCACGCGCGGCAACAACTGCGGCTCGTGCGCGGTGAGCGACTCGTGCCAGGTCGGCAAGAAGCTGCCCGACGACCGCAAGCTCACCGTGTTCGGCCAGCTGGGCACGTTCGCGTTCGGCGGCGAAGGCCAGGGAAAGGCGCCGGGCTTCGTGGTGGGCATCGGCGGCATCTCGGTGCAGGGCAAAGACAAGAAAGAGCCGCTGTATCGAGAGGACCAGGCGTTTCACGACCCCGAGACCGACGCGCGGCTCGAGACGCTGAAGATTCAGAACCCGGTGATCGCGAACCCGACGGTGAGCACGCCGCCGGGGTACCGCCACCCCGACGCGCAGCTGGTGTTCGCGAAGGAGCCCACCAAGACCCAGCCCGATCGCGTGGTGGTGTGGGTCGGCAAGTCGGGCGGCGGCAACAACTTCCTGGGCGACTTTCACGGCTTCTCGGGCTTCCACGTGCCGCGCGCGCCGACCGCCGACGAGAAGGCGCGGCTCAAGTTCCAGGACCAGGGCGTGGGCGCGGCGGGCGACTTCACCGCGGCGTCGACTCCCCGGGTGCGGCACGGCAAGCAGTGGCTCGACACCGAGGCCATCGGCATCGCCCAGGGTCAGACGTGGTTTCTCGACCGCAAGGGCGACGCGCTCTACGGCGCGGTGATGAAGCCCTCGCCCCAGTCGGGGTTCGAGCTCACCTCGGTGATTCACTTCGCGAAAGACGACATCATCAACGGCGAGGCCGCGCCGCCGGTGCACGGCTTCTTCTTGAACCCCGACGGCACGCGGCCGGTCGACGGCCGCGAGCTGGGCCTGGGGCCGCGCGACGAGCTGTCGAAAGAGAAGGCGAAGCAGCCGGTGTGGATCGCGCGCCGCGTCGACCCCGAGAAGGTCGACGGCCCCGGCGGTTGGTTCACCAACTTCATCGGCCCCGAGGCGAAGAGCCCCGAGGTGGCGTCGTACGGCGCGCTGAAGGAAGTGGCGGGCAAAGACGGGCTGGTGTCTCCCGACGACTTCAAGAAGAAGCTGCGGGAGATCGCCGAGACCATGCCGGGCGGTCACGACGTGGTGAAGCAGATTGAAGCGGTGATGGCCGAGGCCGAGGTCGAGTACCGGGCCGGCCGCGCCGCCGAGCCCCCGTCGGACAAGACCGCGTGGTTCGACTTTCTGCTCGACTCGTACATGCACGCGCACGACCTGCGCATCTGGATGAAGGGTCTGGGCTTCGCGAGCGAGGGCACGTCGACGCACGACCTCACCGAGATGGTGCCGCTCAAGGACGTCGAGTGGCAGATGAAGGGCCGCTACACCGAGCCGTGGTTCGAGCGGTACGTGGCGCACGAGAAAGAGAAGGGCCACGCGGCGGGGCTGAGCGACGACGAGATCATGCTGAACTGCTCGTTCTTGAACCCGAACTACGCGGCGGCCGGCTACATGTGGGGCTTCGCCGCGCTGGGTGCGAACGACATCATGAACCTGCACCGGCTCTCGTGCCATCACTCGGGCAACACCCACGAAGAGATCTACTGGGTCGAGAAGGCGATGAACTTCATGATCCACCACGTGCCGCTCGAAGACTTCGGCGTGCGGCACGAAGAGGCGGGCATGTTCACGCGCCTGGTGGCCGAGGGCGTGATTCAGAAGAGCGAGCTCGACCCCCAGAACCTCAGCGAAGAGAAGATGTTCGGGCTGCTCGAGAAGGCCCTGCTCTACGCACAAGACACCGACAAGGCGATGAAGACGTCAGAGGTCGGCAAGGCGATCATTCACGACGCGTTCAAGGTGTGGCGCGAGCTGGCGGCGCGCGGCTACGTGCAGCCGTGGCAGCTCGCGCGCCCGCGGGTGAGCTCGGGCGAGTACCCGCTCACCCCCAAGCTCGAGGCGTCGTACCGCCAGCTGCAGCTGCAGACCCGGGCGGCGAAAGAGATGTTCGACGGCGCCGCGAGGGCGGTGGCGGCAGCGCCGGCCGATGCGAGCCCCGAGGTGGTCGCCAAGGCCGCCGGCCTGGTCTCGTCGGTGAAGGCGCTGCGCGATGGGCTGGGCACCGCGCAGGTCGACTCGAAGCGCGAGTGCGAGGCGCTGGTGAAGGAAAAGCTGAGCGCGTTTCGGGCGGTGCGAGCTGCCGCGGGCGACGCGCCGTCGAGCCTCGACGCGCAGGTGGTCGATGCGGCGGCCCACGCCACGCTGGCGGCGTTCGGGCTGCTGGCGGTGTTCAACGAGCAGGCGGCGGTGGCGTTCACCGAGCCGATGGCCGAGCTGCAGGCGTCGCTGCTGGCGCCCCCTCCGCAGAACGCGCCCGAGACCTTCTTGTCGAAGGACGACCTGTTGCGCGCCATCGACGAGATGAAGCGGGTGCCCGAGAAGGCCTCGCTTGCCGCCTCGCGCGGAGACCACACGGTGTCGAAGCAGATCGAAGACATCTACCGGTACTGGAAGAACGGCTTCCTGCTCACCGACGGGCTCGACCCGAAGCTGGCCACCGCGGCGCTGTAGGGCGAGCGGCCCCCAGGCCGCGTGAATGCGCGGCCCGCGCGGGTGCACTGAGCCTTTCGTGCGCCCGTGGCTCGCTGTGCTGTCGCTGTCGGCGTTGCTCTCGTCTGAGGTCCTGGCGTGCCCGACGTGCGTCGGTCCACGGCTGGGCGACAGCGACACCGGCGAGCTGCGGGCCCACGCTGGCGTGAGGAGCGCGGTGGGCTCGGACCGCGCCGGCGCGGCCCCCCAGCGGCTGGAGTGGAGCAACGAGCTCACCGCTGGCGCGTCGTGGAGCCGCGCCTCGGTCGAGGTCGCCCTGCCCTTCTTGGCGCGGCGGGTGGCCGAGACCTCGGAGGTCGGGCTGGGAGACCTGTGGGCCCGCGGCGCGCTCGAGGTGCTGCGGCACGAAGAGCCCGAGGCGTCGGACGCGCTCAGGGTCGGGCTGCAGCTCGGGCTGCCGACCTCGCGCGGCGCGTCGCGCTGGCTGTACGCGCTGGGCACCTCGTCGGTGACGCCGGGGGTGGCGGTGGCCTGGAGGCACAGCGACCAGTCGTGGGCGCTCACCGGCTCACTCTACGCGGGGCTCCCCGTGGCGCTGCCCGCAGCGGCGGTGGTGTTCGGGCCCTGGTTCGGCTCGTCGCTGGGGGCCGAGTACGAGGCGTTTCGTTGGTTGACGGCGCGGCTGTCGGTCGACGTGAAGCAGCAGTTCGCCGCGCGCGAGCGGGGCGTGGTGCTGCCCGAGTCGCAGTTCTTCGCCGCGTTCCTGGCACCCGAGGCGCGGTTTCGGCCGGCGCGGTGGTTCTCGGCGTCGCTGGGCGCGAGCGTACCGGTGGTCTCGGCTTCGCCGGGCGCGTACGTGCACGGGTTCGTCTACCGGCTGGGGGTCGAGCTGGCGATCTGACCTCGAAGGGCATGTTTTTCGCGCTCGGGTGTTCACCAACGTACCGTGCGATTCGTGCGCCTGCTGGCCAGGGGGAGTCGCTGGGTGGTCAGCCGAATGCGCTGGTGGCAGGTGGCGTTGGTGTTGGTGCTCGGCCCGCTGGTGTCGCTCAACCTGGCGGTGGCGTTCTTCGGGCAGAGCGTGGTGAGCCCGCTGTCGCCCTTCTTTCTGGAAGAGAAGGTGCACGCGCTGGGCGCCTACTTTCTGCACCGGCCGACCTGCCTGCTGCGCGGTCACCCCGAGCTCGACGACATCGCGCGCGAGGCCGAGCGCCGCGAGCACCTGCCCAGGGGGCTGATGCGCGCCATCGTCTCGGTCGAGAGCGACAGCTGCGTGCACCGCATCTCGTACGCCGGCGCGATGGGGCCTGCGCAGCTGATGCCGACCACCGCGGCCGAGCTGGGTGTGACCGACCCGTTCGACCCGCGGCAGTCGATCGATGCGGGGGCGAGGTACTTGAAGCGCATGCTGGTGCGCACCGGGAAGATCGAGCTCGCGGTCGCGGCGTACAATGCGGGGCCCGGCGCGGTGAATGGGCATGTGCCCGACAACGGGCAGACCGTGCAGTATGTCGCGAAGGTGATGCGGAGGTATGCGGCGCTGAAGGGGTGATTCGGGCGTGGGTGCTGGCTTCGGGGCGCGGCTCAAAGCCGTCCACGTCCACGTCCACGTCCACGTCCACGAAGTGCGCTCGCTTCGCTCGCGCTTGCGGGCGTGGAGAGAGACCCGAGCGGCGCCCGTATCGGCTTTTTCGTGGACGTGGACGTGGACGTGGACGTACGTGGACGTGGACGGCTGTATTGAGCGCTCGAGCCGCCCCTCAGGGTCGTTCAGGGCTTCGCGCCTGCAGCCAACTCGAGCCACGCGCGATCGACCTTCTCGACATCGAGCTCGTTGGGAATCTTGCTCACGTGATCGACGAGCTGGCTGGCGAGCGCCACCGACGAGTTCAAGTCCTTGGGCTCGTACGCGCTGTCGTGATGGTGCGCCACCGCCTCGACCACGGGGGGAGGCAGGCCCCACAGCCCGAGCAGGTACGCGCCCACGTCGGCGTGGGTGACGCCCAGCAGCTCTCGCTCGATGGCGGTGCGGGGCTTGCGGCTGCGCCGGGCCAGGTCGGCCACCGTGCGCATGCGCTCGGGCATCGCGTCGACCAACAGCAGCGTGCCGAAGTCGCGCAGCAGCGCCGAGACCGCCGCCAGCTCGGCCCGCTGGGGCGACAGCCGCCGCACCAGCGCCACCGCGCTCATCGCCGAGGCGGCGATGGTGCTGGCGCGCAGCTCGTTCGGCAGCGAGGGGTCGTCGTCGCCGCGCGCGAACACGTGGGTCGACAGCGCGATCGCCTTGATCAGCTCGTCGCCGAGAAAGAACACCGCCTGCCGCAGCGACGTCGGCACCTGGCCGAAGTACGCCGAGCCGGCCAGCTGCATCACCTTGGCCGCCACCGCAGGGTCGCGCGCGACGATGGTCGCGAGGCGCTCGACGTCGGTGTCGGCGCGGCGCGACGCCTCGCACAGCTCGACGTAGATGGCCGGCACCACCGGTATGTCGCCGATGCGGCCGATCAGCGCGCGCATCGCCTGGTCTTGGAGGTGCGCCTGGGTCTCCAACGACTGCTCGAGCTCGCTCTCGAGCCGCGGCACCGGAAACGGCTTGGGCAGCATGCGGTGCACCACCGGAGCGGCGCGCACCACGTCTTCGGGCCCCGCCACCGCGCAGAGCATCACCCGCGCGGTCGTGGGGTACTGCGCCCGCACCTGGTCGAGCAGCCGAACTCCGTCGATGTCGGGGAGCTTGAGATCCGACACCACCACGTCGAAGGGGCGCTGGGCCATCGCCGCGAGCGCGGCGTTGCCGTCGGCGACGAACTCCATCTCCCAGCGAGCGCGCTGCGGCCGCAAGGCGTGGCGCAGGGCGGTGAGCAGGGCTCGGTGATCATCGACGAACAAAATGCGCTTGAGCCCGCCCACGACCCACTGCCACGCATCGCTCGTGCCACGCTGAGGTCAGGGAGTTCGTGGATCTGCGCGAGCGCTTGCGGGTCCCTTCGTGCCGGTGGGTCAGTCACGCCCGGTGCGAGAGGGGCTCACAACAGGCGCAGCTGCTCACCTGCCTCGCGGTCGAACGAGGTGCCCAGCAGGGTGAGCACCACGTCGAGCGCGGGGGCGAGCTGCCGCTCGAGGTAGTGCCGGTAGTCGAGCGGCGCGGTGAGCAGCCCGCGCGGCTCGGGCCCGCGAGCGGTGATCAGATACTCGACGTCGGTGGCGTGGCTCTCGGTGTCCGACGCGCTCTCGGCGGCGAGCCGCGCGGCCTTCACGTGCGGAGCCGCCGAGGCGTAGTCGCCCACGTCGCGCCGCAGGCGCTTGCGGTACACCAGCTCGTGGTCGCGCGCCCCGGCGAGCAGCTGCCGGCGCAGCTCGAGCAGCCAGTCGTGCCACGGCTCGCCGACGAACACCCTTCTGAGCAGCTCGCGTTGTGCCTCGCGGGCCAGCGGAGTCCAGTCGGTGCGCACGGCCTCGAGGCCGCGAATCAGCACCTCGGTGGTGCCGCCGGCGCGGCGCACCAGCCCCGCGTAGCGCTTCTTCGAGCCCCGCTCGGAGCCCCGGGTGGTGGGCATCAGGAACTGCAGGAAGCGCGAGTCGACCCGCAGCTCGAGGTGGCTCTCGAGGCGGTGCTCGACGCGAATCGTCTCGGCCCACCAGGCGTTGATGGCGGCGGCGAGCGACTCGGCCTCGACCGAAACGGCGGCCTCGTCGAGCGCCTCGGGCAGCTGCACGAACAGCGAGTCGGTGTCGCCGTAGATGACCCGGTGCCCCCGCTGCTCGAAGAACGCACGGGAGCGCTCGATGACCTCGTGGCCGCGCAGGGTGATCGACGAGGCGAGGCGCGGGTCGAAGAAGCGGCAGCCCGGGGTGCCGAGCACGCCGTAGAACGAGTTCATCAGAATCTTGATCGCCTGCGACATGGTGGCGTTCTTCGCCTCACGCGCCTTGTTGCGCTCGCCGTGCAGCGAGGTGATCAGCGCCGGCAGAATCGCGCCCTCGCGCGCGAAGCGCGCGCCTTCGAAGCCCTCGATGGGGTCCGGCCCGCGCACCCACAGCCCCAGCGGGTCGATCTGAAAGGTGCGAATGATGCTCGGGTACAGCGAGCGGAAGTCGAAGGAGACCACGTTGCGGTAGAGGCCCGGCGCGCTGTCGAGCACGTGCCCGCCCGGCGATGCGACCGGCGCGGTGTCGATGCCCACGTCGGGCGCCACGTAGCCCTTGCGGTGCAGCCGGGGCAGGTAGAGGTGATCGAACGCCGCCACCGAGCCGCCCTGGCGGTCGAGCGGCAGCCCGGTGAGCTTGCACCGCGCCACGGTGAACTCGACCAGGTCGGCCTTGTCGAAGATTTCGAGCGCCAGCCGCGCGTCTTCGAGGTTGTACGCAGCGAGCGCGGCGGGGTCTTCGCGGTGCATGCGGCGGATCTCGGCCAGCGGGTCGACCCCTTCGGCGCGCAGCTTGCCGCGGCCGAGCATCGACTTCGCCACGAAGTCGAGGGTGTAGCGCTCGAGGCTGATCGACGCGTTGCGCAGTGTGGCCACCCCGTCGAGCACCACCCGGCCCGGGACGCGGGCGATCGACGGCTGCTGGGTGCCGATGAGCACGCGCGCGGTCTCCCCTGCCCTGCCGATCGCGAACGGCACGCCCACCGCGGTGGCGCGCGCTTCGATCGCGCGCAGATCGAAGTCGGTCACGTTCCACCCCAGGAGCACGTCGGGGTCGAGCTCGCGGATCAGCGCGAACGCCGCCTCGAGCGCCGGGCGCTCGTCTTCGGGGCTCGGCACCGCGATGGTGCGCTCGAGGCCGCAGCCGGCGAAGGCGAGCGAGAGCAGGCGCCCGTCCCACCCGTCGGTCTCGACGTCGAGAGAGAGCGTGCGCAGGCGCGGGGTCACCTCTGCGGCGCGCACGTGCGGGTCGTGAAAGCGGAGCACTCCGTGCTCCTTTCGCGCTTCGCCACGCAGGTGGAGGCCGCCGTTGATGAAGCGCTCCATGGTGTAGCGGTGGGTCGGCTTCAGGTCCGACTCGAGCGGGAAGGTGCCGCTCTTGCGCAGGCGATCGGCTTCGCGCAGCAGCGCGCGGCGGGTGGAGAAGTAGAGGGCGTCGACGTCCATGCCCTGCAGCGTGCGCAGGGGGCGGCGCTCGCGACGGCCGGCCTGGGTCGGCTCGTGGCGGGGGACGAACATCACCGCTTCTTGCCGGGGAATCGTCGCGCGAATGGGGCCGTGGGTGGGCGAGGACGCCCAGAGGGTCAGCTCGAGGGTGGTGTCGAGGTCGCGCCATTCGGTGGAGAGCAAGAAGGCGTCGAGCTCGGTCATGGCGTGGGTGCGGGGCGGCTTGCGGTGGCGTCCAGCAGGAGCGGGTTGGGTTTGGGTCAGCGTTGCTTCCACCAGCCCGTCGCCGCGAACAGCTGCGTGGTGAGCTCTTCTGCCGTGAGGCGCTGCTGCAGCTCGGTCGAGAGCGCGTCGACCTCGCGCTTCCACTCGGCGCGGCGCTCGTCTTCGCTGAGCGGGTTTGCGCGCCCCATCGGTGCCAGGCGGCGGCGCCAGCGGGGGTCGGCGGCCAGCTCGGAGAACACCAGCGAGGCGGCGTCGAGCACCGAGGGGGCCAGCACTCCGGCCGAGATCGAGACGGTGGCTTCGAGCGCGTCGGCGGCGTGCCACCAGCCGTTCGGAATGTAGAGCACGTCGCCGGGCTCGAGCAGGTGCTCCACGATGGGCGCCGGCTCGGCCTCGGCCTTCAGCCGCGTCGGCATCGCCTGCTGCAGCGGCGCCGGGTGCTGGGTGTTCGCGCGCAGCTTCATGCGCTTGCGCCCCACCGCCTGCACGTAGAACACCTCTTCGGGGTCGAAGTGCCACCCGAAGCCGAAGCGCGCCTCGGGGGTGCGGTACAGCTGCAGGTGCAGCGTGCCGTGCACGTCGGACGCGAGCCCGCGGCCCAGCTCGGCCAGCCCCGGGTCGGCGCGATCGACGTCGCGCATCACCCAGGTGTAGCCCTCGGCGAACAGCCGGCGCGCCAGCTCGAGGTCGCCCCGCTCGCCGCGGTACGGTGACCCTTCGCGCGCATACATCACGTCGATGCGCGGCTCGGAGATGAGCCGCTCGCAGGTCTCGACCGTCGCCAGCTCGGCCGCCCACCCGCCCGCGCCGCGCACCAACAGCGGCTGTCGGGCGAAGTGGCGAGCGAAGAAATCGGCGGCGGAAATGGGGCCCAGGAGCCTCTCGAGCACGGTCGGCACCCGTGCGTCAGTAGCATGAAAGGTGGGACAAATTCGGCTCTGGGGTGGTGCACCGGCGCTCTGGGCGCAGCGCGCATTTACAGATGGCGAGGAATAACCGTGAACGCGTAGTCGCGGTTTGCAGGGGGCCGAAAAACGCCCAGTTCTCGAGGGGTGAAAACTCCACCGGAGGCAGCCCTCAGCCATGATCATCGTCCCCGACAGCGTCAGCGGCACCCGCCATCGCAAGCACGAAACCAAGGCGTTCACCGTGGCCACGGTGAACGACGACTTCGTGCACCCCAAGACCAGCAACCTGCCCGGTATCGACGCCGACATCGTGCTGGCGCAGGAAACGAAGTGGGAGAACGCGGCCGCCCGCCTCGGCAAGAAATACAACACCCACCAGAACACCACCCGCGTCGACAAGTCGGGCACCACGGTCGCGTTCAAAGACGAAGACCGCTTCAAGGGCAAGGGCAGCGGCTACGAGCTGGGCGTCACCGCCCACGGCCGCAAGATGGAGACCCGGTGGATCAACTACACCGACGTCGAGGTCGACGGCGTGAAGGTGCGCATGGCTTCGGTGCACCGGCCACCCCTGCGCTTCAAGGCGCTGTGGCCCGAGTTCGATCGCCACCTCGCCCAGTTCGCGAAGGAGACCCGCCAAGAGGGTCTGCCGCTGATCATCGGCATGGACTCGAACACCCACCAGCCTCACGTGATGGAGAAGCTCACCGGCCTCACGTGGCGCTCGGTGCCCGGCTCGATCGACGGCTTTCTGGTCTCGAAAGAGGTGCGGGTCGATCACCTGCACCGCCTGGCGAAGAACACCAGCGACCACAACCCGGTGGTCGGCAAGTTCCACGTGAGGGGGCGATGAGAAACCTCTGCGCCGCCGCCGCCGCGCTGCTCGCCGCCGGCTGCCTGCAGCTCGAGGCCGACGCCGACACCGACGCCGAGTCGGCGCTGGGGTTGAGCGACCCGTCGCAGGTGACCGACCTCGCCAAGGCGTTCGATCGCGGCGTGGTCGGCGCCGACCCGAGCGCCTTTCTCACCGACGGGGCCGTGCACGTGTACACCACCTCGCGCGCCGGCCTGAACGTGCCGCACTTCACCGCCGCGAACGCCCGCGACCCGAACGAAGCGCTGCCTGATCGCGAGCGCGGCGCAGGGCTGACCGGCGGCATCTGGGCGCCCACCGTGCGCCGCGCCGGCAACCAGTACGCGATGTGGTACTCGGGCGAGCTCGCCGGCGACTCCACCAAGAAGTGCCTGTGGCGCGCGCATGCCGACCAGCCCGAGGGGCCGTTCTCACAGGTGGGCGACGGCGCGGCGATCTGCCCCGACCCCAACTGGAACATCGACCCCTACCTGACCCACACGCCGGCGGGCTTCGTGCTCTACGCGAAGGTCGGTGGGCAGCTGCAGCGCCGCGCCCTGCAAGACGACGGCGTGTCGTTCGCCAGCGGCTCGAGCTGGCAGCTGGTGGTGGGCCCCAGCCAGAGCTGGGAGCAGGCGGTGGGCATGTCGCGCCCGCTGGTCGAGAACCCGGCCATGGTGCAGCTCTCCAAGCCGAACGGGGTGAAGCGCTGGCTGTTCTTCTATTCGGCCAACGGCTGGCGCACCCGGGAGTACGCGGTGGGCTACGCCGACTGCGGCAAAGACGCCAACCCCGGCCCGTGCAACAAAGAGTCGCTGCAGAAGCCGTGGCTGTCGACCGGCGTCGCGAACGCGCCGCGCGGGCCCGGCGGCGAGGCCTTCTTCACCATCGGCAACCAGGACTACATGATCTCCCACGGCTGGGAGAACGCCTGCAACGACCCGGCTGACACCTGCGCCTCGTCGAACGACCCCTGCCCCAACGGCAGCGCGGCCAACGACTGCCGCTTCGAGAACCCGGGTGGCCGCCGGCTGTACCTGTTCCGCGTCGGGCTGAACGACAACGGCAACCCGGTCGCGCGCCGGCTGTGAGCCGTTCTCTTGGGTGCGCCGACGGGCTAAGCGTCGGCCGTGCTCAGGGGAATCGTGCTCGCGGGGTTCGGTCTGTTGGCGTGCGGTAAGGCCCCGCCGGTCGGTGACGACGCCGGCTTCGATGCCGGCCCGGTGTGTCTCGACTCCGACAGCGGCGTGGCCGATGCGGGCCCCGGCGACGGCGGCGACTTCTCGTGCCTGGGTCAGCCGCTGCCCACGGTGGCGGTGGCGCAGCTCGACCTCGGCGGGTTCGTGACCGCGGCGGGGCTGAGCCGCACTCCGGTCGAGGGCGCGCTGATCGAGCTGATGGACCCGAGCGGCAGCGTGGTCGCCTCGGCGGTGAGCGGCACCGACGGCGGGCGCTACGCCGTCTCGACCGCCATCGGCTGCGCGCCGTACGCGGGCTCGATGCGCGCGAGCAAGCCCGACGCCGGCTTCTCGGACAACTGGTACTACCCCAGCGCGCCGTGGCGCATGAGCCGCTCGAGCCTCGAGCTGGTCATTTTCGACGGCGCGGCACAGACCCTGGTGGCGGGCATCGCCGGGGTGACCGTGCAGCCCGGCACCGGCGCGCTGGCGCTGGGCGTCGACGACTGCGCGGGGCGGCCGATGTCGGGCGCGACGGTCACCACCTCGCCCGCGGGCACGGTTCGTTACGTGTCGGCGCTGGGGTTTCCCTCGGCCACCGAGACGGCCACCACCGGCAAGGGGCAGCTCATCGTCTTCAACGTGCCCCCGGGCATGGTCGAGCTCAACGCGATGGCCGCCGGGCAGACGCTGCGCAGCAAGCGCGTGCTGGTGCACGAGAACGCCATCACCTCGACCACGCTCACGCCCTGAGTCGTCTCGCCTACCCCAACCTTCCAGGGGGGAGGGAGACTCACGTCACGGCACGTTCGCAGCGCCCGGGGTGACGGTGGCGCAGAAGCGCCAGTCGTTGGTGGCGTTGTCGGCGTCGACGCCGTTGGGAATGCGGCACAGCGTGCCCGGGGCGGCGTTCGAGTCGGCCACGGTGATGGGCAGGAACGTGCCTTCGACCAGGTTCACCTGCGCGGCGAAGCCCGGCACGGTGACCAGGCCCGTCTGCCCTTCGTACGAGAGGGCGTCGACCAGGGTGTGGTTGGTGGTGTTGATCAGCGCCACGCCGTCGGGCGAGCCGTTCTGCACCGCGTCGGTGGCCCAGCCGGCCGGAGAGAGCTTGAGCGCCCCTGCCGCGACGGTGACGCCGCTCGGGGCGATCACCAGGTAGCCGTTCGAGGGCAGCACCCCCGCCGGCGCGAGCGAGACGGTGTTGTAGATGGTGTTGTTCGAGCCGTTCACCAGAATCAGGGCGTAGTCGGTGAGGTCGATGGGCGAGCCGCTGGGGTTGAATCTCGACGTACTCGGCGGTGTCGGTGCCGATCTGGTCGTAGTCGACCTCGTTGATGACCAGGTGCTGCGCGGCGGTAGAGATGGTGATCTGCGCGCTGCTGCTGCTCGAGCCGAACGTCGCGGTGAGCGTGGCGCTGCTCACCACCGACGCGTCGACGTAGCTGAAGGTCGCCGAGAGCTGATCTGCCGGCACGGTCACCGAGACCGGTACGGCGGCGCCGTTCGCCGGATTCACGTCGAGCGTCACGTTCGCTCCGCCTGCGAGCGCGGGCCGGTCGAGCGTCACCGTGAAGACCGCGGTCGCCCCCGGAGCGAACGTCGCCAGGGCCGGCGAGACCGTCACGCCGGTGGGCCCTTCGGTGGTGTCGAGCACCCGCACCTGGGTGGTGAAGGTGTCGGCGCCAGCTGGGCGGTGACGGTGATGGGGTTGGCGCCCGAAGGCAGCATCAGCGCGGTGACCGGCACCACCGCCGAGGTGGTCTGGTCGGGCACGGTGACGTTGGCCACCGCCAGCGCCATCGAGTCACCCGAGGTCAGCGTCACCACCGTGGGGCCCTGCGCGGGCCGCGAGAGCGTGACGGTGAGCGCCGCGGGGAAGGTGGGCGCGGCCGAGGTGACTCCCACCCGCGCGAAGCTGAGCGCCGGCCCGATGCCGGTGAGCCGGGGCGCGCCGTAGACCAGGTCGGCGGCGCTGCGCGGCTCGAGCTTCGAAGCCGAGTTGCGGAAGGCGAGCACACCGGTCATCGAGGTCAGCGCGTCGCCGAGCTGAAGTGCGGGGACGGGAGAGTAGAGAAAGTCGTCGGAGATGAGCGTCGCCGCCGAGCTGTCGTCGGTCAGGGTGACCTCGGTGTTGGCGGTGTCGATCGCGGTGACGTGCGAGGCGCCCAGCGTGACGATGACGCTCTCGAGCGCCAGGGCGCGCATGCCGCCAGTGGCGACGTCGGAGTACGCGACCGGAACCGGCGTGGGCGGCAGCTCGCTGGTGGCGGTGACCGCGGTGACCTGGGTCACGGTGTCGAGCTCGAGCTGGCCGTTGAAGCTGGCCACCCAGCCGTCGATGTCGACGCGGGTGCCGACCACCGCGGTGGCGAGGAGCGGCGAGCCCGCCGCGGTGAACACGAACAGGCCCGAGTAGTCGGCGGTCACGTAGCCCAGGTCACCGACCTTCACCTGCACGAAGAAGCCATTCGCGCCCTTGCCGGTCACCAGCGCGTTGGAGACGCGCACCGCGCTGCCGAGCGGCACCACGCCGTGCTTGATGTCGTAGATGGTCGCGGGGCAGCCGGCGGTGCCGGGGTTCGACGCCATCGGGCACGCGTCGCAGGCGTCGCCCTTGAGATCATTGTCGGTGTCGGTCTGCAGCGGGTTGGGGGCGTTGGGGCAGTTGTCGCTCGCGTTGGGGTGGCCGTCGCCGTCGCGGTCGTTGGGGTCGAAGGTGGTGCAGGTGGTGACGTTGGCGTCGAGCGGGCAGACGTCGCAGGCGTCACCGAGGCCGTCACCGTCTTGATCGGCCTGGACGCCCTGATCGAGCGGGCGCACCGGGTTGAACACGCTCGGGCAGTTGTCGCTCGCGCTGGCGATGCCGTCGCCGTCGGGGTCGGTCATCGACGAGACGCCGGTGTAGACGGTCGAGCCCGAGCGCGCGATGGGCCGCTGGGGAGTGCAGCTGGGCTCGTTCGTGGGCGTGCCGCAAGCGAAGGGCGGGTAGATGCTGGCGCCCGCGGCGGTCTGCAGCGCCGAGTAGGTGAGCGCGATGTCGTTGCTCAGGCACACGCGCTTGCTGACGGTGCAGACGTCGACCACGTCGCAGGCGGTGCTCAGCGCCGCGACGGTGGCGTCGTCTCCGTAGAGCACCTTGCCGCCGCGCAGCACCAGCGCCACGTCGGCGTTCTCGGCGGCGATCACCGAGCGGTAGGGCGCGCGGCCGTGCGAGGCGAAGATGGCCACGTCGGCGACCTTGCCCTGGGCGAGCGCGCCGATGACGTCGTCCATCTTCACCACCCAGGCGGCGTTGCCGGTCACCATCTGCCAGAGCTGGCGATCGCTGAAGGCGTGGTCGAGGTAGCTCGCGTTGAAGGTGTCGGCGCAGGCGAGCTCGCGCAACAGGCTCATCGAGCCCGTCGGCATCCAGTCGGTGCCAAGCGCGATGTTCACGCCCAGCCGAGCGGCTTCGGTGATGCGCGCGGTGTCTCCGTAGAGCGTGATGTTCGAGCGCGGCGACCAGACCAGACTGGTGCCGGCGGTGGCCATCGCCGCGTAGTCGACCGCCTTGAGCCCGACCGCGTGAATCATCGCGGTCTTCGAGAGCAGCAGGTTGTTCGACACGCCGGGGGTGGTCACGTCGTAGGTCGCCGAGGACTCGCAGAAGAACTCGTTGCGCGCGGTCGAGTCGATGCCCTCGGAGGTGTGCGGCTCGTAGGCGTCGTCGGCGGCGATCGACGCGGCGGTGGTGGGCACGCCTCCGTAGTTGCAGTCGGCGGTGCGGCGGGTGCCGCCGGTGTCGTCGAGCGGGAAGGTGTCGAAGTTCACCGCTTTCTTGCCGAGGCCCTCTTGATTCGAGGCCTGATCGAGGTTGCGCAGCAGACCTGCCGCTCCTCCCGAGCCGACGATCGACGTGGCGCCGCCCATCAGGAAGCGCAGCTCGCCCCAGCGAACCTGCGCGGTGGTGGCGCTGCCCGCCGACGGAATTCGGGTGCGCGAGTCGGCCCCGGTGCGCCACTGCTGCCGGTCTTCGTACCGCTCGCCGGTGTCGGTGTACGGGTTGTTCTGGGTGAAGGTGATGTGGTCGTGGGTGTTGATGAGACCAGGAGAGATGACCGCGTCGGCGCAGGTCACCACCGTCTCACCGCCGTCGGCACAGCCGCAGCCCACGCACGAGATGTGACCGGTGGCGTCGATCGCCACCTGGCCGCCCACGTAGATGGTGTCGGGCGCGAGCACCGTGCCTTTGAGCACGCGCAGCGCACTGCCCGCCGTCACCTCACAAGTGTTGGTGGTGGCGGTGAGCGTCTCGCAGACGACCACGCCGGCATCGAGTGAGGCGCCGCCGCCTGCGGTGCCGCCGCCTGCGGTGCCGCCGCCTGCGGTGCCGCCGCCTGCGGTGCCGCCGCCTGCGGTGCCGCCGCCTGCGGTGCCGCCGCCTGCGGTGCCGCCGCCTGCGGTGCCGCCGCCCGCGGTGCCGCCGCCCGCGGTGCCGCCGCCCGCGGTGCCGCCGCCTCCGCCGGTCGCGCCGCCGCCTGCGGTCGCGCCGCCGCCGGCAGTCGCTCCGCCGCCGGCGGTCGCGCCGCCCGCGCTGCCGCCTGCGACGCCCCCTGCGCCTCCGTCACCGTTGGGAGAGACACCATCGCCACAGCCGACGATGACGAGCGAGAGGACGAGCAGTCGACGCATGAAGTACCTCGATGTCAGGAGTCGTCACGCCCGGGCCCAGCGCGACGCGCGCCGAAGCTAGCAGGAAACTGCGCGCCTTGAGGTAAGCCTGAGCCGATGCAGAACCGCTTCCCCGACGACTTCACCTTCGGCGTGGCCACCTCGGCCTACCAGGTCGAGGGCGGCATCGAGAACGACTGGAGCCAGTGGGAGCGGATGGGGAAGTTGAAGGAGCCCGACGCGCGCTGCGGCCGCGCGGTGGAGCACTGGGAGCGCTTCGAGTCGGACCTGGGCCTGGTGCAGGAGCTCGGCGCGAGCGCGTACCGCCTCTCACTCGAGTGGGCGCGGCTGGAGCCGAGGCCCGGGGAGTTCGACGCCGCGGCGGTGGCGGGTTACCGGCAGCGCCTCGAGGCGATGCGGGCGCGGGGCATTCGGCCCATCGTCACCCTGCACCACTTCACCAACCCGCTGTGGCTGCAAGACCGCTGCGGCTGGCACACCCCCCAGGTGCTGCCGGCGTGGCGGCGCTACGCGAAGCTGTGCGCCGAGCTGCTCGACGGCCTGGGCGCGGCGGTCATCACCTTCAACGAGCCGATGGTGTTCGTGCTGGGCGGCTACCTGCAGGGGGTGATGCCTCCGGGAGTGAAGGACGCGAAGCAGGCGGCGGCGGCGATCGAGAACGTGGCGCGGGCGCACGTCATCGCGCGCGAAGAGCTGCTCTTGCGCTCGAAGGCGCTGACCTGCGGCATCTCGCAGCACCTGATGGTGTTCGCGCCGGCGCGAAGGTGGAACCCGTTCGACCAGGCGCTCACGCGCATCGCGGAAGAGAACTTCAACCACGGCCTGCTGCGGGCGCTGACCACCGGCGAGCTGTCGATGCGCATGCCGGCGGTCATCTCGCTCAAGGCGCGCATCGACGGCGCGCGCGACTCGATGGAGTTCCTGGGCATCAACTACTACACGCGCTCTCACCTCAAGTTCGTGCCGCGGCCGCCGTTCGCCGAGTTCGGCTTTCGCGACGTGCACGGGCGCGGCCTCACCGACATCGGCTGGGAGGACTACCCCGAGGGGTTTCTGCAGGTGCTCAAAGACACCAAGCGCTACCGGCTGCCGGTGTGGGTGACCGAGAACGGCATCGATGACCGAACCGGCCAGCGCCGGCCGGGGTTCATTCACCGCCACCTGCAGGCGCTGCTCGCGGCGCGGGCCGAAGGAGTCGACGTGCGGGCGTACCTGCACTGGAGCCTGCTCGACAACTTCGAGTGGTTGGAGGCCTGGGGGCCCCGCTTCGGGCTGTACCGGGTGAACCTCGAGACGATGGAGCGGCAGAAGACGCCGGCGGTGGACTATTTCCGCCAGGTGGCGACGTCGCGTGAGCTGACGGCTCCCTGATAAGACGAGCGCGCCCATGCTCTTCCCCCTGCTCGCGACTGTCATTCTCGACCCCACCACGGCGCTGATCGGCGGCGCGGCGATCGCGGTCTTTTCCACCCGGCTGATTCAGAAGAGCCCCGAGCTCGAGCTCAAGCGCACCGCGATTCTCGGCGCGCTGTGGGGCCTCTGGTACGGCCTCACCGTAGGGTGGATGTACTTCAACTACACCGACTGGATGCTGGCGTACCTGGTCGACGCGCAGAAGCTGTCGGTGCCGCTCACCTACGTGGTGTTCGTGGCGGTGCTGGTGCTGCACGGCTTTCTGGCCGCGCTCGGAGTGGGCGCGCTGGTGCTGGCGCGGCGGCTGGGGGTGGCGATCGCGGTGCTGGTGGCGTTCATCGTGGTGAACTTCCTGATCATGGCGCTGCAGGGCCACGCGTACACGCACGTGGGCACGTTCGCCGAGTACGCGGCGAACACCGCCAAAGAGATGTCGAACGAGCCGCGCGCGCAGCTCGGCATGACGGTGGCGGGCATTCTGGCGGCGCTGGGCGGGGTGCCGGCGCTGGTGGTTCGCTTCCTCGCGGGCCGCAAGGTGGGCGCAGCAGGCGCGACCCCAAGCACCGCGCGAGCGACGGCGTGACGCAGGCGCAGGCGGTCGCCGCCAAGAAGCCGCTGCTCGAGCGCGTCGGCATCACCTACTTCGAGCGCCGCAGCGCGCGCACCGAGAAGGTCGAGTCGGGCGACGCGATTCACATCTTGAACCCCGACGAGCGCAAGGCGCTCAAGCGGGTGACGCAGGGCACCGTGGCGCGGGCGGCGCTGGCGGGCGCGCTGAGCTCGATCGCCTCGGCGATCGCCGAGCTGGTGGCGAACGACGTGGTGGGAGAAGACGCCACCGCGCTCACGCACATCGCCGCGTGGTGGCTCATCGTGATGGGCGTGACCATCGTGGCGTCGATCGCCGAGATCGCCTTTCTGTATTGGGACACGCTGCGCAGCGTGCACGAGCTGGCGCGGCAGGCGGGGCTGAAGCTGTTCGAGGCGCGCGGCGACAGCGACGTGATGGTGGCGACGGTGCTGGCGCGAGCGGCGTTGGAGCTGCCGAACCCGATCGAGAACCACTGGGGCATCAACCCCAGGCGCGAGGCGAGCAAGTGGCGGCTGCTGCTGGCGTCGCTGCTCTACAAGGCGAAGATCGGCCTCACCAACTTCATCTTCAAGGCGCTGGTGCGGCGCATGCTCGGCCGGGTGCTGTTGCGCCGCGCGCTGCAGGCGGCGGTGCCGTTCGTCGCGGTGCCGGTGACCGCCGCGTGGAACGGTTATGTCGCGTGGCGGGTGATGCGAGAAGCGCGGCTGCGCGCGATGGGGCCCTCGGCGATTCACGAGCTGGTGCAGGTCATCTTCTCTGACCTCCCCGAGCTCGACGAGGCGGGCCGGGTCGCCGCGCTGCGAGCGGTGGGCGCCGCGATCGTGCGCACCCAGGACCTGCACCCCAACCTGCTCTCGCTGTTCGACGAAGTGGCCGCGCGAGCAAAGTACGAGGGCAAGGCCGAGCTCGACGACCCCGGCGAGTTCCTGCGCGCGCTGCCCTCGCTGTCGGCCGAGAACCGGCGCCTGGCGATTCAGGTGCTGGCGATCGCGTGCATCGTCGATGGTGAGCTGGTCACCAAAGAGAAGAAGCTCTACGCCGAGGCGCTGGCGGCGGCCGGCCGGGAGATCACGCTCGAGCCGCTCGAGAAGCTGTGCCGCGCGTTCGTCGCCGGAGACGGCTGGGCCGACGAAGCGATTCGCGCGCTGTAGACGCTCACCCTGAGCGGAGGCGCGGCGAACGCCGTGCCGAAGTCGAACGGGTACCGTCGCAGCTGAAAAGCGCGGCGCCGCATACTCCATGCGTCAAGCGGCAGAGCCTGCGCACTTCTACGATGGAGTATCTGCGCTTCAGCATTCGGCGAGCGACAGCAGGGTTCGACGAGCTCACCCTGACCGCTCTCGAAGAACCTCTACTGGGCCGTCAGCTCCTGCCAGCGGGCGTAGAGACGGTCGACCTCGGCGGTCGCCTTCTCGAGCTCGGTGCTGAGGCGCACCAGCTCGGCGGCGTTGGTCGCCGCGGCGGCGAGCTGACCCTCGAGCCCTGACTTCTTCGTCTCGGCGGCCTCGATGGCGGCCTCGATGCCGTCGAGCTCGCGCTGATCTTTGTAGGTGAGCTTGCCGCGCTTCTGGGCCCCCGCCGGCGCGGCGACCGCCGCAGCCTCGGCCTTCACCACCGGCACCGCCGCCACCTTCGGAGCGTCGACGCGCAGGCGCCGGTACATTTCCCAGTTGCCCTCGTAGCGGGTGACCTTGCCATCGCCCTCGACGGCGAGAATCGAGGTGGCCACCTTGTCGAGAAACCACCGGTCGTGGGTGACCAGCAGCACGGCGCCGGTGAACTCGACCAACAGCTGCTCGAGCACGGTCAGCGTGATGAGGTCGAGGTCGTTGGTCGGCTCATCGAGCACCAGCACGTTGGCGCCCTGCAGAAACAGCTTCGCGAGCAGCAGCCGGTTCCGCTCGCCGCCGCTGAGCGCGGCCACCTTCATGCGCTGCGCGGGCACCGGGAACCCGAGGTCATCGAGATAGTCGCTGGTGCGCACCTTACGGTCGCCGAGCAGCACCCACTCGTCGTGGTGGGCGGCCTCGAGCACGGTGGCATCGAAGTCGAGCTGCAGCCGCTGCTGGTCGTAATAGGCCACCTTGGTGCGCGGCCCGAGGGTCACCGTGCCGCGGTCGGGCGGCAGCTCGCCGATCAACGTGCGCACCAGGGTGGTCTTGCCGGCGCCGTTCGGCCCCACGATGCCGATGCGCTCGCCGGGCTGAACGATGAGGTTGACCGCGTCGAACACCCGCCGCGCTCCGTACGACTTGGAGATGCTCTTGGCCTCGATCACCGTCTGCGACAACCGCGGCGCCGACGCCAGCTGCAGCTGCGGCGCCTTGGGAGGCACGAAGCCCTTCTCGGCCATCAGCTTCTGGGCCCGCTCGATGCGGGCGCGGCTCTTGGTGCGGCGCGCCTCGACCCCCTTGCGCAGCTAGGCCACTTCCTGCGCGATCCACCGCTCGCGCTTGTGCTCGGCGACCGAGGCGTCTTCTTGCGCCTTCAGCTTCTGCTGCAGGTAGGTGTTGTAGTTGCCGGGGTAGCTGGTGGTGTCGCCCTGCCCCGACAGCTCGACGATGCGGTCGACCAGGCCGTCGAGAAAGTAGCGGTCGTGGGTGACCAGCAAGAGCGCGCCCTCGAAGCGGTCGAGCTCGTCTTCCAGCCACTCGATGGTCTCGGCGTCGAGGTGGTTGGTGGGCTCGTCGAGCATGAGCAGCTCGGGCCGCGACAGCAGCGCCCGCGCCACCGCCACGCGCTTCTTGAGGCCTCCCGAGAGCTCGGCGACCGGGCGATCCCACTCCTTCACGCCGAGGCGGTCGAGCAGCGTGCGGGCCTCGTGGCCGGTGTCCCACCCACCCAGCGCCTCGATGCGCTCGTTGAGCTGGGCCAGCCGCGTGAGCGCGCGCTCGTCTTTGAGGTCGTGCGAGAGCCGCGCGTGCTCGTCGAGCGCCTCGCGCAGCGGCCGCTGGGCGACCTCGAGCTCGGAGGCCACCGTCGCGCCGGGCGCGAACACCGGCTCTTGCGGCAGGTAGGTCATGCGGGCGCCGCGCTGCAGCTGCAGCAGCCCGCCGTCGGGCTTCACCTCTGAAGCGAGCACCTTCATCAGCGTCGACTTGCCCGAGCCGTTGATGCCCACCAGCCCCACCCGCTCGCCGGCCTCGATGACGAAGTCGAGGTGACCGAACAGGGTGCGGCTGCCGAAAGACAGCGAGACATCGGCGGCGCGGAGCAACGTCACTTTGAAGGGTGCGTCTACACCAACACTTCGGCTGGCGACTCGCTATATGGGCCGCATGCCACCGACCGACGAGAAGTTCACGCCCTTCATGACCGCCCTGTGCTTCGGGCGCATCGAGGAGGACCTGATTCTCCCGTACCCCAAGACCGAGCCGAAAGACGTCGAGCTGCTCAAGAACGTGCTGGCGTCGGTCGACCAGCTGCTCAAGCCGCACGAGAAAGACTTTCGCGCGTGGGATCGCGCGGGTGAGCTGCCGTCATCGTTCATCGAAGAGCTGCGCCAGTTCGGCCTTTTCTCGCTCATCATTCCCGAGCAGTTCGGCGGCATGGGCATGAACGCCACCGCGTACAGCCGCACCCTGCAGCAGATCAGCCGGCACGACGGCAGCGTGGCGGTGACCGTCGGCGCGCACTCGTCGATCGGCCTGCGCGGCCTGCTGTTGTTCGGCACCGACGAGCAGAAGAAGCAGTACTTCGAGAAGCTCGCCACCGGCGAGATGATCGCGGCGTTCTGCCTCACCGAGCCCGGCAGCGGCTCTGACGCCGCGTCGATCAAGACCACCGCGGTGCGCGAGGGCGACCACTGGGTGCTCAACGGCAACAAGCTGTGGATCACCAATGGCGGCATCGCGCAGTTCTTCACCGTGTTCGCCAAGACCGGCTCGGCCACCGAGCGCGGCAACATGACGGCGTTCATCGTGACCCGCGACATGCCGGGCGTGAGCGTGGGCCCGCACGAAGACAAGATGGGCCTGCGCGCGTCGTCGACCACCACGGTGCACTTCGACAACGTGAAGGTGCCGGCCGGCAACGTGCTGGGCGAGGTCGGCAAGGGCTTCAAGGTGGCGATGAACATCTTGAACTCGGGCCGGGGCGGCATCGGCGGCGGCGCGGTGGGCGGCATGAAGGCGGCCATCGAGCGGTCGACGCGCCAGGCGAAAGACCGGGTGCAGTTCGGCAAGCCGATCGCCGAGTTCGGCCTGATCAAGCAGAAGATCGGTCACATGGTGGTCGACTGCTACGCGACCGAGTCGGCGGTGAACATGGTGAACCACTTCATCGACACCGGCATCAAGGACTACGCGGTCGAGGGCGCCATCACCAAGGTGTTCGGCAGCGAGGCGCTGTGGCGCACCTGCGACGAGGCGCTGCAGATCGCCGGCGGCAACGGCTTCATGTGCGAGTTTCCGTACGAGCGGGTGCTGCGCGACGCGCGCATCAACCGCATCTTCGAGGGCACCAACGACATCTTGCGGCTGTTCATCGCGCTCACCGCGATGAACGAGGTGGGTGCGAGCCTGAAAGAGCTCGCCTCGTCGCTGAAGGGCATCTTCGACTCGCCGATCAAGGGGTTCGGAGTGCTGAGCGACTACGCGCGCCGCCGCGCGGCGCTGGCCACCGGCATACCCGCGGTGGCCGAGAAGACCGCGTTCACCAAATTGCCCTCGGTGCTCAAGCCCAAGGCCGAGCTGTTCGAAGACCTGACCCGCAAGCTGGCGAGCGCGGTCGACCGCATCTTGCGCAAGCACGGCAAAGACATCATCGGCAAGCAGTTCGCCTCGAAGCGGCTGGCCGACGCGATGATCGACCTGTTCGTGTTCGCGTGCACGCTGTCGCGGGTGGCGACCGCGATGGAGGCGCAGGGAGCGACCAAGGTCACCAAGGAGATGGAGATTCTCGAGGTGCTCTCGGGCCAGGTGCGCCGCCGCGTGACCGGCAACTTCTCGAAGATCGACGACAACGACGACGAGCTCATCAAGTCGCTCGCCGACCATGCGCTCGACGCCGAGCGCTACAGCTGGGACAACGTCTGAACGCAAAGCTCATCTTGGGTGAAGGCCAACAGCGAGACCGAGCAGGGTGAGGTCGTACCGTTCGACGAGCTACGATGGGGAAGGTGCCCTCGCGAGGTTCTGGCGGCCCCCCCTTCGGGCGAGCGCTACGCGTTGGCGTCGAGCACCGCGTAGTAGCCGTTCTGGTCGGTGAACGGGTTCACCTTCGAGTAGTCGCCCGGCAGCACCACGGTGCACATCGTCGAGCCGCCGCCGATGTGAATGAGCACCCAGTTGCCGAACGAGAACTCGCCGCTGGCGACCGGGTGGTCGTTGCCGTAGCTGCCGTCCATACCGAGGTCGTAGAGGGCGGGGTCGTTCATCGAGCCGGGAGTGCCATCGGGGCTCATCTGGCTGATGAGCAGGCTGCCGGCGCCCTGGTGCCGCCCGTGCGGCGTCAGCGCATAGATGCCCGGCTTGATGATGCCGACCCGACCCTGCGGCCCGTACTCGGGCGACGTCGAGGTCTGGGTGGGGTGGGTCGACGCGTGCACCAGGGTGACCTGCCCGTGGTGGAGAATGACCAGGGCGTCGTCGTAGGCGTTGACGTTGCGGGTCTCGTGGTGTGAGCCGTCGAGGCCGAGGCCGCGCAGGCCGACGAAGATGGGCTTGTCGCCCATCACCCGAACGTCGCCCACCGAGTTCACCAGGCGCAGGTAGTAGTTGTACTGGTCGCGCTCGCTCATGCCGGCCGGGGCGAGCTTCACCTCGACCTTGCTGGGGGCCCAGGGCTGCCCCTTCACGTGGCTCAACACCGCCGCCACGACGTCGGCGTCGCTGGCGCCCTTCTGGTAGGCGGCCTTCGCCACCGCCTGCTGTTCGGGGGTGAGGCCCGCGCCGAAGGTCAGGTCGGCGACCGGCCCGGCGAGCTGCTTCGCCAGGCCGGGCCAGTCGGCCTCGAACGCGCCCGGCGTGCCGCGAAAGGCGAGCAGCACCTGCGCGGCGACGGTCTGGTAGGCGGTGCCCTTCTCGAGCGCGGCCCGGGCCTGCTGCAGCACCTCTTGCGGCACGGCGACCTCCGCGCGCGCGAAGTCGGCGGTGAGGTCGGTGAGCAGCTGCTGCTCGAGGCCCCTGGCCTGCTGCTTCGCGGCGCTCGCCGCGCGGTCGATTCTCACCGACACCTTGCCGGCCTCGTCTTGCGAGATGACGACGACCGTGCCCTTGCCGCCCGCGAACGCGCCGAGCGTGGCGGCGAGCTCGCGCTTCGACAGCGCGTGGTCGAGCACGCCCTGCTCGGCCGCGAGCAGCCGGGGGTCGAGCAGCGCGCGCTGCGCGGCGAGCTGCGCGGCGCCTCGCTCGACGGCCTGCCAGTCGGCGACCCGCTTGGGGCCGGTCTGAAAAGCGCCTTCAGTGGCGCGCGCGGTCGCGTCGCGGCTGAGCGCGTCGACGGTTCCCCCCGCGGTGTCGAGGTTGTGCGCGAACAGTGCCTGCACCGCGGCGATGGTGACCGCGTCGGCGCGGCGCTTCGCCGCGGCGGTCTCTTGCTGCGCGTCGCTCGGTTTGCCGCTGAGCGCTTCATTCTGGGTGAAGGCATCGCTGCGCGCGGCCGCGTCGACCTGGCACAGCGCGGTGGTCTGCGCGGGCGAGAGCGCGCCGTTGGCCGAGGCGGTGCGGTTGGCGTCGTCGATCACCGCGCGCCAGGTTCGCCCGTCGGCGGTGGTGCCGCTCAGCACGTTCGAAGGGGCGGTGCCCACGCAGACCGCGGCGGGCTTCGAGTCGAGCACCGTCTGCACGTCGGCGGGGCTCGCCGAGCTGGCGCCCGAACCGACACCGGCGATCGCCACGGTGACAGAAGTTGCAGCAGCGGCCAGGCCGGTGGCACCAGCGGCGAGTTGCTGGGCGCGGCTGTATTTCGGCTTGTCGTTCTCGTCGGTGGCGGCGGGGGCGAACGGGCGGAGCAGTCGATGCGTACGCATGAGGGGGCTCGGGGGGGCGAGTGAAGCTGTCCCATTCTCTGACCTGCAGCCCGGCAGGGTTCGGGGCCGGGTTGTCGTCGGAGTGAACACTCTCGAGACATTCGCCGGGGTCGAGCGAGAGCTCGGAGTCGAGGCCCGGCTCGGCGGGGAGCAGCGCCGCCAACACCAGGTGAAGCGCCGCCCTCATCATGGTCGATGGTGTGCCCGCGCAGCCGCCCGCCGAAAGGGACAAGCCCCTCGGCGCCGCTGTTCCAACTGGACCAAAGCTCCCCGGCCGCCCCGGCCGCCCGCGCAGGTGGCCCCCCGCGGCGCAAAGTTTCGGTCTGCGGGTGGGGGTCAGGGGTGCCCCACATGCCCCTTCACGGCTCGCAGTTTTCGTGGAGGGAGTCGAAGACCGTGTGCATGATGAGGCGTGACCGACGGACCGGAGAACCGTCAGGCCAAGCGAAAAGCCGTTGGCCTGCTCGTCAAGCTCGCACATCAAGGCGTCGATGACTTCGTGGCGAAGTACGCCACCAACATGAGCGAAGGAGGCATGTTCCTTCGCAGCAAGAAGCCGCTGCCCGAGGGCACCGTGCTTCAATTCAAGATCGAGATCGCCGGCGGGGTGCGGGTGCTGCAGGGCACCGCCAAGGTGAAGTGGGTGCGCGAGGCTGCTGCGAGCACCGAGCCCTCGGGCATGGGGGTCGAGTTCCTCAAGCTCGACGACTCGAGCCAGGCGCTGGTCGCGCGCATGATGGAGCTGCGCGCCTCGACCGAAGCGGTGAACGTCGCCGCCGCAGCTGCGCCCGCCCCGCCCCGCATCGCCCCGGCGAAGGTGCCGGCGGCTCTGCCGGCCGCGAAGCCGCCTCCCAAGCCTGCCGCGAAGGCACCGCCGGCTGCGCCCGCGGCGAAGGCCAGGCCTGCGGCGCCCGCGCCACCTCCGCCGCCGCCTGCTCCCGACCCGCACGAGCTCGACATCGCTCTCGACGACCTTCCGCTCGACGACGAGCCGCTGTTGCCGGTGCTGCCGCCGCCCGACCCGGAGAACGAGATCGACATTCCACTCGAGGCGCTGGTCGAGTCGACGCCCGAGCCTCCGCCTCCTCCACCGCCGATGCCCGAGCTCGACATCGAGGTCGAGCCGGAGTCGCCGCAGAAGATCTTCGACCCGTTCGAGCTGGACATCGAGATGGTGGCGCCGCCGCCGATGACGCCGATCTCGTTCGACGACGACAGCGGGCTGCCGCCCGAGCTGCAGCTGCCCGAGTCTGCGCCCACCAGCCAGGCGCCGCCGGCCCCGCCGCCGTCGGTGCCGCCGCCGCCGTCGATTCGCCCGCCCAGCGCCCCGCCGCCGCCGGCTCAGCGCCCGGCACCGCAGGCGCCGCCGCCTCCACCTCCGCCGCCCGAGCCGGTCGAGGCCAGACCCGCCGAGCTGCCCGAGATTCGCCGTGGCGGTGCCGTGCTGCCGCCGCCGGGCGGGCCGGTGAGGCTCGACGCGGCGCCGGTGACCACCAAGCCAGCCGCCGCGAAGCGCGGGCTCATCTATCTGAAGCCGCCCGACAAGATCGAGCCCACCGGCCCGGTGATCGGCATCGACCTGGGGACCACCAACTCGTGCTGCGCGGTGCTGTCGAACGGCAAGCCGCTCATTCTCCGCTCGAAAGACGGGTACAACACCATTCCCTCGGTGGTCGCGCTGTCGACCAACAACAAGCTGCTGGTGGGGCACCGGGCGAAGTCGCAGATGCTGCTGCACCCCTCGCGCAGCATCTACGGCGCGAAGCGGCTGGTGGGCCGCGACTTCGACAGCGCCACGGTGCGCCAGGTGAAAGAGCGCTTTCACTACCAGATCGTGCCCGGCATCGACGGCCGCGCCGCGGTGACCCTGGGCAACGACGTGCTGTCGCTCGAAGAGGTGCAGGGCATCGTGCTGCAAGAATGCCGCGAGATGGCCGAGCAGCACCTGAACCAGAAGGTGTCGCGGGCGGTGGTGACGTGCCCCGCCTACTATTCCGAGCCGCAGCGTGAGGCGGTGCGCCGCGCGGGCGCGATGGCGGGCCTCAAGGTCGAGCGCATCTTGAACGAGCCGACCGCGGCGGCGCTGGCGTACGGCATGAACCGCCAGCTGGCCAAGACGGTGCTGGTCTACGACCTGGGCGGCGGCACCTTCGACGTCTCGGTGATGAGCATCGAAGGCAACGTGTTCGAGGTGATGGCCACCGGCGGCGACATCTTCCTGGGCGGGGTCGACTTCGACGGCCAGGTCACCGACGTGCTGCTGAAGAAGTACGCCGAGACGCACGGCAGCGCGTTCGGCGGCGACGCCATCGCGCTGTCGCGCATCAACGACGTGGCCGAGCGGGCGAAGATCGCGCTCTCCGAGCGCAACGCGTTCGACGTGCACCTGCCGATGCTCGAGATGGACCCTTCGGGCGGCGCGCCGAAAGACCTGCGCTGCACGGTGACCCGCGCAGAGATCGACGACGCCTGCCTCGACCTGGTCGAGCGCACCATCTCGACCGTGCAAGACGTGCTGCTCGACGCGAAGGTGAAGCCGAGCGACGTCGACGACATCGTGCTGGCGGGCGGCATGAGCCGCATGCCCCTGGTGCGCAAGAAGCTCGAGTCGCTGTTCAAGAAGACTCCGCACGCCTCGGTGAACGCCGACGAGGCGGTGGCGCTGGGCGCGGCGCTGTACTCGGGCACCGTCGACAAGGTGTCGAGCGTGGTGCTGATCGACGTGGTGCCGATGACCATCGGCGTGGGCATGCCCGGCGGTGCGTTCAAGCGCATCATCGAGCGCAACACCCCGCTGCCGGTGTCGAAGTCGTTCGGGGTCAGCACGCAGGCCGACAACCAAGACAAGCTCGAGCTGATGATCTTCCAGGGCGAAGACGGTCACGTCTCGGCGAACGAGTTTCTCGGCGCGGTCGAGGTCGAGGGGCTGCCCAAGGGGCCCAAGGGCTCGGTGCAGGTGGCGGTGACGCTGCAGCTCGACTCCGAGTGCGTGCTGACGGTCGAGGCCCGCGAGCTGCGCACCCGCAAGGCGTTCAAGTCGAAGCTGGCCACCCGCTTCACCAGCGACGAGATCGCCAAGCGGCTCGGCATCGACGCGGCGGGGAAGAAGAAGGCCGAAGAGAAGCGCGGCGAAGAGCTGCAGAAGCGCGCCGGCGGGTTCTGGGGAAAGCTGAAGAAGGTGTTCGGCCGCTGAGCAGAGAGCAGGGCAACGCGTCGCCAACCGGGCACGGGCACAGGCACGCCTCACCGTCTGACGACCACGCCACTCGTCGGACGTTCACGAGCTGCGCTGAGTCAGGTGAGCGGCGCGGAGCCGGTCTTTCAGGCTCACGCCGCGCGGCGGGGAAACGCGGCGAGCTTGGTGGGCGCCAGCACCGAGTGCACGGCCGAAATCTTCCCGTCGGGGCCCAGGTCGATGCGCACCATCACCAGCGGCGCGAGCTTGGGGTCTGACGCGTTGTCGTAGCGCGCCACCAGCGCGGGAAACCCGTTGAGCTGCCGCACCTCGACGTCGAGGGGGGCGCCGCGCTTCGCATTCACTCCGAGCAGGAACTTCGTCACCCGCTGCGGCCCGTGCAGCACGTTGAGCGCGGCGTGGTAGCGGCCGCCGCCGTCGGTCACCCCGGTCACCTGCGGCGCGAGCAGCGCCTCGACCTGGGCCACGTCGCCGGCCACCATCGCGCCGACGAAGGTGTTGAGCGCGTCGAGGTTGCGCTGCTGCATGGCGCGGGTCGGCACCGCGCGCTGCTGGTGGTACGGCGCCATGGCGCGGCGGGCGCGCAGGTGCAGCTGCTTCACGTTGGCCTCGCTGGCGCCCACCGCCTCGGCCGCCTCGCGCACCGAGTAGTCGAAGACGTCGCGCAGCAAGAGCACCGCGCGCTGCTTGGGAGAGAGCTTTTCGAGCGCGAGGAGAAAGGCGTACGAGACGCTCTCGAGCAGGTCATAGCGGCCCGCGGTGTCGACCGGCTCGAGCGGCGACACCTCGTCGGCGGTCTCGAGCGGCTCGGGCAGCCAGGGGCCCACGTAGGGCGAGCGCCGGCGCCGGCGCAGCGCGTCGCGCGCCAGGTTCACCGCCACCCGGGTCAGCCACGGCCGCAGCGGAGCGCTCAGGTCTCGGGGCGGTCGCTCGAGCGCGCGGGTGAAGGTGTCTTGCACCAGGTCGTCGGCGTCGGCGGCGCTGCCGGTCATGCGATAGCAGAGGCCCCACAAGAAACGCTCGTGCTCGTGCAGGTTCATCTTCAGGCCGCGGCGGCAGACGGAGTCACGCGCGCCAGTATGCGCCGGCTAACCTCGGCGGCGCTGGCCAGCGCGCAGTCGAGCAGCATGCCCTCTTCTCCCACCCAGTCGCCGCACAGCCAGGCCCCGGGCATCGCGTCGACCGCCGGCCGGGTGTCGGGCCGCGCGTACATCACCACCATCTGGGGGAGGTACCGCTTCGCCACCCCGTGGTCACGCCAGCCGGGCTGCATGGCGTCGGTGAGCGCTTCGAGCTCGGCCAGCGCGGTCGCCCCGTCGTCATCGGGCGCCAGGTACTTCGCGGCCGAGATGACGTGGTGCGGCCCCAGCTTCGCAGTGCGGCTGTGCAGCGAGAAGTAGAGCGGCTGGTCGATGCCGAGCGCGAAGTAGTGCCGCGGCCGCGGCAGCCGTGACAGCACCACGTCGAGGCAGGCGGCCCGCACCGGCTGCAGGTGCGCGAAGCGGCCCTCGAACAGCTCGGCGCCAGGCGGCACCGCGAGCACCGTCTCGCCGCCCGCGCGCGGCCCCCGCTTCTCGTGCTCGACGATGCGCACCCCCGCCTCGAGCGCCTTGGCCTTCACCGCGTCGACCAGCGTCTGCCAGCCGCCGTCGAGGTAGAGCACCTCGTACTCGGCAGCGAGGCGAAGCTGGTCGAGCGCGAGGCGGGCCGGCAGCCGGTCGTCGTTCACGTAGGTGCTGACCCGAAAGAGCGCGGCGAGCACCTCGCGCGCCTGCGTGCTCTTCACCTCGCGCTGCAGCCACTCGCGAACCGAGCCGATCGGCTTCAGCGAGCCCAGCCGCGCGAGCAGCCGGCCGAGCTCGAGCTTGGCGGGCAGGTCGAGCAGCCCGGTGCTGAGCAGCGAGACGGCCCCGGCGGGCAGGCCATAGAGCCGGCCGTCGCGCCAGGCGAAGAGGCCCGAGGTGGGCGGCGTGCGGCCCTGAGGCTCGACGCCGAGCGAGCGCAGCACCGCCATCGCGCGGCCGCCGCGGTAGAGGGCGTGGGGGCCCTGGTTGAGCAGCGCGCCGTGCAGCTCGGCGGTGGTGGCGCGACCGCCGACCTTCGCCTTCTCGTAGAGCGTGACCTCGCGGCCGCCGCGGGCCAGCAAGGTGGCGCAGCAGAGCCCCGAGAGGCCGCCTCCAATCACCGTGATTTGTTTCCCGTTCATGCCCCCACCACGAAGGTGAAATTCGAAAGGTGACGGGGCCGGCAACCCACCGATTTCGCTGGGGTGGCGCCGCTGTACGTCGGTGTGCACTGTAAACGGGAGGCGACTATCGCCGCGAAAAGCGTCGTCGCACCGAGGCGACAACCCGGCATGACTGCACACCGCGTCGCCCCCCGCGGAGTCGATCCTCGCGACAGCACTCCGCAGAAGCCGATCATCGATGTCGCGAAGATCGTCACCAAGAAGGTTCCCAAGCCGATTCTCCCCCTCTGGTTTCTGAACGACGCCTACGAGGCGGCGAAGAAGAAGGCCATCGCCGAGGCGACGGTTCGCGCGAGCCAGGCCGGTGCCATCGCCGACCGCGCGTTCACCTCGGCGATGTACCGCGAGGCGACGCCGCAGGAGATCGCCACGGTGAAGCGCAAGGCCGAGCAGATGGCGGTCGACGGCGCGCCGATGGCCGAGATCACCAAATACGTGACCGACCAGTTTCAGAACGCGCCCGAGGCGGTGTCGCTGCGCATGGGCGTGCAGACCTACCAGAACCTCACCAACGGCCTGCTCGAGCGCGGCGCGCAGCCGCAAGAGGTCGCCGCCATTCGCGGCACGGTGCGCGACCTGTTCAACCAGGGCAAGACGCCGGCCGAGATCACCACCTTCCTCGACCAGTCGATTCGCAACGGGCCCGAGTACCGCAAGCTGCACGCCGAAGAGACGGTGACCGCGCAGTACCAGGCGGTGCTGCAGCGCGCGCCCAACCCGCAAGAGATCGAAGCCGGCGTGGCGTCGGTCGGCGGCTTGATCGACCAGGGCCGGAGCCCCGACGAGGTGAACGCCGCGCTCGCCGCGAGCCTGAAAGGCACCCTGGAGTGGAACGAGCGCTTCGGCGTGATGCCGCAGCTCACCGCCAACGGCCAGCAGGTCGAGGCCGAGCGCGGCGGCTCGGGCAAGTGCGCCGGCGCCGTCGAAGAGGCCATCGAGCGCACCATGGGCATTCAGGTGTGGGGCGACGCGAAGGACCTCGCGCAGAACCTGCCCGGCACCGGCCGCTTTCAGCAGGTGAACATGTCGCTCGAAGAGGCGCTCAAACACCCCGGCCTGGTGCTGGTCTGGCAGAAGAGCGGCGCGTCGGAGGCCGGCATGACCTACGGTCACACCGCCATCACCACCGGCGACGGCCACAGCTCGACCAGCGACTACTTCGAGAACGACACGCTCGCCACCGGCAGCTACCGGTACGATCTCACCGTGTGGATGCCGGTCGCCTGACCTGAAGTCAGAGCACAGGCTGGCGTGGCCCCCACAAGCGCGCCGGCTCAGCGCTCGAGCGCGAACTTGAGCGTCAGCTCGACGTGGTTCTGCTGTGACGCCTTGGGCCACTCGACCGAGCCCAGGCGGGCCAGCACACACGGCACGAGGGTCGCCTGCGTCAACCCGCCGTCGACGGCGGTGGGGCGGTTGGCAGCGGTGGCGCCCTTCTCGAGGTCGAACTTCACGCCGACGGTACCCGCGAGCTCGGGCTCCTCCTTCAGCGCGAGGTCGTAGCAGCCCTTCAGGGGCTCGAGCTGGGCCTTGAGCACCCGGGTCACCGCGGCCTTCGCGGCCGAGGCCTCGACCCGGGCGATCGAGATCTTCATCTTCGGCTCAGGCGAGGCCAGCAGGGTCAGGCAGAGTACGAGTGTGTGCATCGCCGACTCCTAGCGCGTCGCGCCCAGCGCCGACAGACCTCAGCCGGTTCGCGCTCGCGCGTCGCAGGCCGACCGCCCTAGAGCGACGTCGCGACGAGCACGATCACCGCGATGAGCACCAGCAAGAGCCCGCCCGCCACCGCCAGCCGGGTGAGCGCCTCGCGCTGGGCGGCGCTCTCTCGCCCGTCTTCACCCGCGTCGCGCAGGCGGTGGAGCACGTTCCACAGCAGCATCGGCCCCAGCCGCTTCGACGTCGACGGCGCGTGCTCGGGCGCCCCTTCGGTGTGCGAGACCCCGGCGCCGGCCGGCAGCATCGGCAGCCTGGGAGCGAGGTGCGGCGGGTCGGGTGGCCAGCCCGGCGCGTCGAACCGCATCGCTTTCACCCTGGCGTCGAGCTCTTCTGCGCTCTTCGCCTTGAGCAGCTCGCGCAGCACCCGAATGCCGTTCTCGAGGGTGGGCTGCAGGGCCAGCTGCTTGAAGCCCGCGGCCTCGGCCTCGGCGAGCAGCTTCGCGGCGAGGTCGCGCTGCTCGCCCGGGTCGGCGGCCGACGCCACCAGCTGCTTCGCGTAGGGCACGATGAACTCGAACAGGCGCTGCGCCTTCTCGGCGCGCATCAGCGCAGCGCGCTCGAGCAGGTCGGCCTTGTTCAGCGCCAGGTCGGTGGCGAAGCGGCCGGGCAGCTCTGTTGCCAGCAGCTTCGAGAGGTCGCCCGCCAGCTCGGCCGGCGTGCGCAAGAGCGCGCGGCCCTCGGCGAACTGCTTCAGGTTGGCCCGCTGCTCGGGGGTGTACGCGTCGCGCAGCACGTCGCTGTCGAGCAGCGCCGAGAGCAGCCGCGCCTCGGCGGGGGTGAGCGTGCCCTGCTGCGCCTTGAGCAGCAGCTGCTCGAGGGTCGCGCGGGGGTTGGTGGCGGCAGGCACGGTGCGCTGGCCTGCGCCCGCGAAGCTCGACGAGGGGACGCGCGGAACATTGCCGTCGCTGCGCACGGTCATAGACGAACCGAAGTGTAACGCGAGCGCCCCGTGGCTGGCCTCGAACCGCGCGGCGAGGGTGCACGGCTCGCTACGCTGCCGCTTTCGCATGCGCGCACCCTGGCTGTTACTCGTCTCTCTCGTCACCGCCTGCGGAGCCGACCCGATGCCCGAAGCCACCCTCGACTGGTCGACGCCGGTAGAGCCCACCCCCGCTCCCACCGCGCCCCTGCCCCGCCTCGAGGTGCAGGGGCGTGAGCTGGTCGACTCGACCGGTCGCGCGGTGCGGCTGCGCGGGGTGAACGTGTGCGGGCTCGAGTTCGACGCGCTGGGCGCGAACTGGCGGGGCGGAGACATTCTGGGCACCCTCGCCGACCCGACCCGCTGGGGCGCCAACGTGGTGCGCATGCCGGTGAACCAGCAGTGGTTCGTGGAAGACGAGGCGTACGTGCAGCGCGTCGAGCGCCTCATCGACTCGGCCAACGATCGCGGCCTCTACGTCATTCTCGACGTGCAGTGGGAGCTCGGCCGCCAGCTCGAGCCGTACTCCGACAACATTCTCGCCCTGCCCACCTTCGGCGAGGGCAACACCACCGAGGCGTTCTGGTGGAAGGCGAGCTCGCGCTGGGCGAACCGGTCGAACCTGCTGTTCGACCTGATCAACGAGCCGCACGGCCCGAGTGAGGGCGCCACCGCCTCGGCGATGCAGGTGCTGGTCGATGCGCTGCGAGCCCGCGACCCCCAGACCGTCATCGTGGTGGGCGGCATGAACTGGGCGCACACCGTCGACCCGTACCGGGCCCGGCCGCTGCACGGCGCGAACCTCGTCTACTCGGCCCACCAGTACCTGCCCTACGACCCACCCAGCGCCTTCGGCGGCAACTTCGTCGCCGCGGCACGCGCGCTGCCCGTGCTGCTGGGTGAATTCACCGCCGAAGCAGAGCACGCCGACTACGCGCTCGAGCTGGTCGACACCGCCGAGCGCGAGGGCGCGGTGGGCTGGCTGCCGTGGGCGGTGGGGTGCGGGTTCGACCTCGACGACGACCAGGGCCGCGAGCCGCTGCGCTCGCTGGCGAAGCGCATGCGCGAGCTGCGCCGCTGAGACCCAACCTAGTGCTGAGGGAGCCGCTTCAGCAGCGCTTCGGTGCTCGCCTCGAGCGGCTCGGCATGCGAGGGCTTCGCCAGCAGCTCGATCAGCGCCGCCGGCGGCGCCACCGTCCGGCCGATCAGCGGCTCGACCACCGTCTCGAACTTGGCGGGGTGCGCGGTCGCCGCCACCACCCAGGTGCCCTTGGCGGCCTGCCGCCGCAGCACCTCGAGGCCACACGCGGTGTGGGGGCAGACGACGACCCCCTGCTCGTCGAAGGTACGCCGAATCGTCTCTCGAATCGCCGCATCGTCGACGCTGTCGGCGCTCACCACCCGCGACGGGTCGGGGTGCCAGTAGAGCAGCCGCTCGAGGTTCGAGGGGTCGCCCACGTCCATCGCGTTGGCCAGGGTCGCCACCGTGGGCAACGCGCGATAGGCGCCGCTCGACAGAAACTGCGGCAGGGTGCGGTTCGCGTTGGTCGCCAGCACGATGCGGTCGATGGGCAGGCCCATGTCGCGCACCAGCACGCACGCCAGCGCGTTGCCGAGGTTGCCCGTCGGCACCACGAAGCTCACCGGCCCCTTGCCCTGCCGCTGCACCTCGAGCGCGGTCTTCGCGTAGTACGTCAGCTGCGGCAGCAGCCGCCCCAGGCTGATGCTGTTGGCCGAGGTGCAGTCGGGCCGCCGGGCCAGCGTCTCTTTCGCCATGCGCTGGCAGTCATCGAAGGTGCCCGCCACCTTGAACGCGCGCACGTTGCCGCCGAACGCCCCCAGCTGGTGCGCCTGCCGGCCGCTCACCCGCCCGTCGGGGTAGAGAATCACCACCTCGAAGCCTTGCCTGCCGGCGAACGCCGCGCCCACCGCCGCGCCGGTGTCACCCGAGGTCGCCACCACGATGGTGGCCTTGCGGCCCAGCCGCTCGAGGCACTCGGCGAGGAAGCGGGCGCCGAAGTCCTTGAAGGCCGCGGTGGGCCCGTGAAAGAGCTCGAGCAGCGCGGTGTGCGGGCCGAGCCAGCGCAGCGGGGCGGGAAAGGTGAACGCGGCGCGGGCCACCTCGGCGGGGTCGAGCGGCTCACCCTCGAAGTAGGGAGCCAGCACGTCATTCGAGCGCGGCACCTTCTCGGGCACGTACAGCCCCCCGTCGGGGGCGAGCCCGCGCGAGATCGCCTCGCTCAGCGACACGAACGGGCCGCCCGGCGCTCGGGTGCTGACGCAGTTCACGAACCCGAGGCTTCCACCCGCGCCGCGGGGCCGAGACCTTCGACACGAACACGTCGGCGACCTGGCCATGGGCCTCGAACGCATCGGCCATCGCCTTGCCCACCCGCTCGGCCGTGCCCCGGCCCTCGGCCCACGCGAAGACCGACGGGCCGGCGCCCGAGATGCTGGCGCCCAGCGCTCCGCCGGCGAGCGCGGCCGCCTTCACCGCGGGGAAGCCGGGCACCAGCGCAGCGCGGCGCGGCTCGATGAGCGTGTCCGACAGGCCGCGGCGAATGAGCTCGAGGTCGTTCTTGAAGCAGCCGGCCAGCACCAGCGCCAGGTGCTCGCTCTGCCGCACGAAGTCGTGCAGCGCGTAAGCGCCGCGCAGCGCCTCGCGCGCGCGCCGGGTCTCGAGAACGAAATGCGGGTGCACCACCGCGCAGAAGAGCTGCTCGGGCACGGGAATCGAGATGGGCGCGCCCCGCTCGGGAGCGAGCGCCAGGCCCCCGAGCAGCATCGGCGCTACGTTGTCGCCGTGCCGCGAGCCGCTCGCCGCGGCCTCGCCCTCTTTCGCCAGCTCGTACAGCGTGCCGAGCGAGAGCGGCGGGTCGAGCAGCGCGTTGGCCGCCACCAGCGCGGCGACCGCCGAGGCTGCCGACCCGCCCATGCCCGAGCCGAGCGCGATGCCTTTCTCCAGCTCGACCTCGAGGCCGAAGCCGGGCTCGGCGGTGGCGACGAGCCCGCGCAGCGCGCGGCCGGCGGTGTTGTTCTCGGCGTCGAGCGGCAGGTTCTGGACCACGCCGCGAATCGCGGTGATGCGCACGCCGGGCTGCTCGGCCCTGCGCACCGTGACGCGGTCTCCCGGGGCGTCGAAGCTCTGCCCGAGAATGTCGAAGCCCACCGCGACGTTTCCGATCGACGGCGGGGCGTAGCCGGTTGCCCAGGTCTTCAAATGCGTGCTCCCAGTGAGGCCGCGATGCGCAGCAGGTCGGCGAACACACCCGCCGCGGTGACCTCGGGCCCGGCGCCCGGCCCCTGCACGATGAGCGGGTTGTCGCGGTACCGCCGGGTGGTGAACTGCACCACGTTGTCGGTGAGGCGAATGTTGGCGAAGGGGTGCGCAGGCGGCAGCACCGCGAGCCCGACCTGGGCCGCGCCGCCCGCGTCGAGGCGCGCCACGTACCGCAGCACTCCGGGCCGCGCGCCCTCGAGCCGCGCCTTCATCGGCGCGTCGAGCTCGGGCAGCCGCTGCAGAAACTCAGTCAACGGCACACCCGCCAGCGGCGCCGGCACCAGGCTCTCGAGCTTCACCGAGGGCAGGGTGGTCTTGGCGCCGGTCTCGCGCGCGAGAATGACCAGCTTGCGCGCCACGTCGAGGCCCGAGAGGTCGTCGCGCGGGTCGGGCTCGGTGTAGCCGAGCTCTTTGGCCTTGCGCACCAGCGACGAGAACGGCTCGCTGCCGTCGAAGCGGTTGAAGAGGTACGCGAGGGTGCCCGAGAAGATGCCCTCGATCGAGAGCACCTCGTCTCCGGTGTCGAGCAGGTCTCTCAGCGTGCTGATGACCGGCAGGCCGGCGCCCACCGTGGCCTCGTAGCGAAAGCGGCCGCCGCGCGCGCTGGCGGCGCGAATCGCCTCGAAGCGCTCGAGCGGCCCGGCGCCGGCGTTCTTGTTGGGGGTGATGACGTGCACCCCGCGCTCGAGCCACGACGCGTAGTGCGAGGGCACCGCGTCGCTGGCGCTGCAGTCGATGATCACCGCGTGCGGCAGGTGCTCGGCGTTGACGTGCTCGCCGAAGCGCTGCAGGTCGATCGGCTGCTCCTGGCCGTCGAGGGTCATGGTCTTGGCGCGCGCCACCGCGCGCACCCGCAGGTCGAGGTTGGCCTGGGCCTTCAGGCGCTCGCGCGCCGCCTCGATCTGCCGCAGCACCGCCTTGCCCACGTTGCCGGGCCCCACCAGGCCCACCGAGAGCGTCTGCGCCGAGAGGTAGAAGCCGGCGTGCACCGCGCGCAGCGCCTTGGTGGCGTCGGCCGCCGAGATGGCCACCGAGATGTTTCGCTCGCTCGAGCCCTGGGCGATGGCGCGCACGTTGACGTGAGCCCGCGCCAGCGCGGTGAACAGCCGCGCCGCCACCCCGGGCACCCCGGCCATGCCGTCGCCCACGATGGCCAGCGCGGCGATGCCCGGTGTCACCAGCACGTCGGCGATCTGCCCCGCGGCGAGCTCGCGGGCGAACGCCTCGCCGAGGGCGGCGCGCGCCTTCTCGACGTCGCGCTCCTGCACCACGCAGCAGATCGAGTGCTCAGAGCTGCCCTGGCTGATCATCACCACGTTGACGCCGGTGCGTTTGAGCGCGGCGAAGGTGCGCTCGGCGGTGCCGGGCACGCCGAGCATGCCGGCGCCCTCGAGGTTGAGCAGCGCCAGGCCGGTGAAAGTGGTGATGCCCTTCACCGGCACCGCGGTGTCGGTCTGGGCGTCGATGCGGGTACCGGGCTTCTGCGGGGCGAAGGTGTTGCGAATGTAGATGGGAATCTGCTTCGCGAACGCCGGGGCCATGGTCTGGGGGTGCACCACCTTGGCGCCGAAGTACGCGAGCTCGCACGCCTCGGAGTACGACATGCGGTCGAGCAGCACCGCCTCGCTCACCAGCCGCGGGTCGGCGCTGAGCACGCCGTCGACGTCCGTCCAGATGTGCAGCTCTTCGGCAGAGAAGAGGTTCGCGAAGATGGCGCCCGAGTAATCGCTGCCGTTGCGGCCCAGCGTGGTGATGCGGCCCGAGCGATTTCGCGCGATGAAGCCGGTGATGACCACGCGGCGGGGGGTGAGGCCGCAGGCGGCCTCGAGCTTCCCGGTCGAGACCGGGTAGTCGACCGCCGCCCCCAGCTCGTCTTTGTCGATGACCAGCACCTCGCGCGCGTCGAGCCACACGCTGGGCGCCCCCCGCGAGCGGAAGTGCGCGTCGAGCAGCAGCGACGACCACACCTCGCCCAGGCCCTGCACCAGGTCGAGCAGGTCGTCGCTCAGCGCGCCCACCTGCCCCTGCGCGTGGAGCAGGTCATGCAGCGACGCGAGCTCGGTCTGGAGCCGGGCGTGCACCGGGTCATTCGCGGCGGCCAGCTCGGTGGCGGCGGCGCGGTGCTGCTCACCCAGCTTCTGCAGGCCGTCTTTCCACCCGCCGTCTTTCGCCGCCGCCTGCTTGCACAGGCCGATCAGCGCGTCGGTGACCTTCGACATCGCCGACACCACCACCACCTGGGTGGTCTCGGTGCGGGCCAGCAAGATGTCGGCGACGCCGCGAATTCGGGCTGCGTCTCCCATGCTGGTGCCGCCGAACTTGTGCGCGACCGTAGAGGCCATGGGTGGCGCAGTGTCCCCTCAAAGCAGGGGGGCGTCCAGGCGGCTTCACCGGGTGACCAGCAGGTCGAACGACTTCGCGCGGGCGGCGAAGTCGCGAAACGTGCCGCGCAGGTCGATGACGCCGATTACCTCGGTGCACCGCCCGGGGGCCAGGTTCACCACCAGCTCACTCAGCGCGTCGAACACGAAGCTCATGCCCAGGCCCGCGCCGCCGCGGCCGGGAGGGCGCGGCCGACGGTTGCCGGGCAGCGCGCAGGCCGCCAGCGAGGTCAGCAGCCGGCCCCGGTCGACCGAGCCGAATGGGTCGATGACCGCGATGCCGAGCCGCTCGGGCTCGAAGGCGAGCTGCACCTCGATGGCCTCGTGGGGTGCCAGCTCGATGGGGTGCTCGCGGCCCAGCTGCTGAAAGCGCCGCGTGCCGTCGTCGCCCACCGGCGCGTTGTACAACGCGTTGGTGATGAGCTCTTCGGCCACCAGCCGAAACGAGGCCGCCAGGCGGGGGTTGCTGCAGTGGGCGCGGGCGAAGCGGTCGACGCTCTCGAGCACCGGGGCGCGGTCGTGCGAGGCGCACAGCGTGCACCGCTCGGGCGCGCCGGCCAGGCGGCGGTCGACACCGAACACCTCTTCTCGCAAGAGCCGGCCCACCGCGGTGGCCACCGCCCGCCCCGTCCGCGCGCCGCGGCCACCCACCAGGCTCAGCCGCGGGCAGTCGATCAGCGCGGGCTCGAGCGCCGAGTCGAGCGCGCGCGAGCTCAGCAGCACCGCCGGCGGGGCGTGCGGAGCATCGAGCAGGCGGGCGAGCCGCGCCGCGTCGCCGGGCCCGAGCGCGTCGTGGTCGATCACCAGCGGCTTGCCCTCGAGCGTCTCGGGCAGCCGGGCCGAGAGCTCGACCGAGTGCACCTCACCGCGCAGCGCCTCGAGCAGCTCGGCCGACGGCGCGGGGGCGCACAGCAGGCACGCCGCGGGGGGCGGCGCTGCTCCGCCCCCCCGGGCGCGTGAGACCGTTGCCACCACCGTCGCTCACTCCTTGGGGTGCTTGAGGCTCACCGAGATGGTGTTGACCGCCGAGGCGCTGCCCTCGCTGGCGACGCCCGACGGGGTGAGGTTGTGCGTGCTGGGCTCGCCCAGCGCCTTGACGTCGACCGACAGCTGCTGGGCGAATTGGGCCAGCTGCTCGGTGCGCATCAACTTGCCGCTCGCGAGCATGAAGTCTTCGAGGGCCTGCTGCAGGTCTCGCGCGGTCTGGTAGCGCTGCGCGGGGTCGTTGGCCATCGCCTTGAGCACGATGGCGTCGAGCGCCGCCGGCACCTCGGGGCGCAGCAGCCGCGCCGGCGAGCCGGAGGAGTTGATGATCGCCCCGATGGTCTGGGCGTCGGTACCGCCCCGAAACGGGTGCTTGAGGGTGAGGCACTGGTAGAGCACCACCCCGGCCGCGAAGACGTCGATGCGGGCATCGACCTCGACCGGGGGCTCGCGAAACCGCTCGGGCGCCATGAAGCCGATCTTCCCCTTCAGCGCCGAGGCCGGGGTCTGCTCGAGGTTGTCGCTGGCCTTGGCGATGCCGAAGTCGGTGACCTTGACGATGCCGTCGGTCGAGACCAGCACGTTGTGGGGCGACACGTCGCGGTGAATGATCGGCCGCCGCACCCCATCGTCGCCCACCCACGCGTGCGCCGACTGCAGCCCGGCAGCCAGCTGAATGACGACGCCGACCGCCAGCTCGACGGGCAACGGCCGCCCGGCGCGCTCGCACATCTTCAAGATGGCGTTGAGGTCCCACCCGGCGACGTACTCCATCGCGATGTAGTGAATGCCGCTTTCCTGGCCGACCTCGAACAGCTGCACCACGTTGGGGTGCGAGATGCGGGCCGCCAGGCGCGCCTCGTCGTAGAACATGGCGAGGAAGCGCGAGTCGGTGGCGAGCGCGGGGATGATGCGCTTCAACACCACCTTCTTCTCGAAGCCGCCGTCGCCGCCGAGGGTGGCCAGAAACACCTCGGCCATGCCGCCCGAGCCGATGCGGCGCTGCACGGTGTACTTGCCGAAGCGGCTGCCGTTGGGCGTGGCGCTGTCGCCGCCCACGTTCAGGCGGGGCGCGTCGCGCCTCGAGCGGAGGTACTCGCTCACCTCGCTCGACTCGGGCGGCACCGCCGCGGCCTTCGCCGCGACGCGGGCCTCGGGCAGCGTGAGGAGCGCGCCCGCTCCGCCACAGGCGGCGCAGCGCTCGGCGCTCGCCGGGTCGCCATCGCTGCGCAGCGCGGCGGCCTGCACCTCGCGCCGCGCCACCGTGCCGCAGCGCGCGCACTGGAAGTCGAGCTCGAACGAGTGCACCGGAACCGCCGCGAGCAGCTTCGCCTCGCTCACCATCGCGCTGGCCATCGCCACCGGCACCCGGGCGAGCGAGAACCGGGCTCCCGGCGCCTCGAACAGCGGCGCGAGCCGGCGCACCCCTTCGGGCGAGCCCCCGGTCACGCCCTGGGCCACCACCACCACGTCGCCCTCGAGCCCGGTCGCCAGGCGGCGCAGCGACGGCGCCTGATCGAGCCCCCCGCTCAGCCACAGCGCGGTGACCCGACCCTTGATCTCTTTGTCGACCCGCAGGGCCGCCGCGACGCCGTCGACCCAGCGCAGCGCGGCGCGCGGCACGGTGGGGGGAGGCTGCTGCGACGCGTACAAGAAATACGAGTCGGGCAGGTCGTCGAGAATGGCCTCGCCCGAGCACTGCGGGCAGGTGGCAGGCGGCGCCTCGAGGGCCCGAATCTGCGCGTGCTGACGCCGCAGGTCGACCAGGGTCTCGAAGTAGTGCGTGCACGAGGTGCCCACGTACGGCGCGTAGAAGCTGATCAGCTGGCCCGACGCGGCGAAGTCGCGCACCGAGTTGAACTGCACCACCAGCGCCGGCCGCACCTTGATGAAGCCGAGGTAGCTGCGGGTGATGAACGAGAGGCCGAGCAGCCAGCGCTGCACCCCGTACGAGGTCATCTCGGTCACGCCGTCGAGATCGATGATGACTGCGCCGTGCGCCCCTTGCGCCAGCGACTGGGGCTCGAAGCGCTCGTCGATTCGCCCGGTGACCCGAATCAGCGCGGTGTCGGTGCCCGAGAGGCACTCGACCTTCGGCGAAGTCGCTGAGCCCTCGGGCATTGCACCGGCGAGCGTAGCCGAAAGCGCCGACACCACAACGAAGCTCGCGCAGGTGGGCTCAGCGGGGGGCCCTGGCGCCTCTGTGGGCCTCCTGACACCTGGATCTCTTCGGTTCCAATTCCCTAGTCTCTACGCCCTACGACATGCACAACGACGCGGCGGCGGGCACCGAGGTCGCAGTGGTGGGAGTGGCGTGCTGGTACCCCGGAGCCCGCGACGTACGCGAGCTGTGGGAGGGCGTGCTCGGGCGACGCCGCGAGTTCCGGCTCTTCCCCAAAGAGCGCACGCCGCTGGCCGATTACTTCGACACCGACCGCTCGGCGGTCGACAAGTTCTACATGCCCCGCGCGGGGTTCATCGACGGCTTCGTCTTCGACTGGGCGAAGTACCGCATTCCCCAGAGCACCTTCGCCGCGGCCGACATCGTGCAGTGGCTGGCGCTCGAGATCGCCGCCCGCGCGCTCGAAGACGCCGGCTACCGCAAGAACGAGGCGGCCCTCAAAGACCGCACCGGCGTGTTCGTGGGCAACACCTGCGTAGGTGAGCAGGCGCGCTCCATGTCGCTGCGGCTGCGCTGGCCGTTCGTGCGCAAGGTGGCCGAGGCGGCGCTGGGCGTGCACGGCATCGCCGGCCCTGCCGGCGCCGACCTGCTGGCCTCGATGGAAGAGGGGTACAAGTCGGTGCTCCCGGCGTACTGCGAAGACTCGGGCGCGGGCGGCATCTCGGCCACCATCGCGGGCCGGGTCTGCAACTACTTCGACTTTCACGGCGGCGCGTACTCGCTCGACGGCGCCTGCGCCTCGTCGCTGCTCGCGGTCTACAACGCGTGCGAGCTGCTGGTGGGCAAGAAGCTCGACTTCGCGCTGGCCGGCGGCGTCGACGTGAGCCTCGACCCCAACGAGCTGGTGGCATTCTCGCGGGCCGGCGCCCTGGCCTCGGAAGAGATTCGCCCCTTCGACCGGCGCGGCGACGGCTTCGTGCCTGGAGAGGGCTGCGGCTTCGTGGGCCTCAAGCGCCTGGCCGACGCCCGCCGCGACGGCGACCCGGTCTACGCGGTGCTCAAGGGCTGGGGCATGTCGACCGACGGCAAGAGCGGCATCATGCAGCCCACCAAGCAGGGGCAGCTGCGCGCCATTCGCCGCGCCTACGAGGGCCTCGGCTACGGCCCCGGCGACGTGCACTTCGTCGAGGCCCACGGCACCGGCACCCGCGCCGGCGACAAGGTCGAGCTCGAGGGCATCGCGATGGCGATCGGCGAGGGCGTGACGCGGAAGATCGGCGTCACCTCGCTCAAGTCGACCATCGGCCACACCAAGGCCGCCGCCGGAGTCGGCGGGCTGATCAAGGCCGTGGCCGCGGTGAACCGCCGGGTGGTGCCGCCCACCGCCGGCTGCGAAGAGCCGCACGGCACCTTCGACCAGGAGGCGAAAGACCTCTACCCGGTGCTGCTGGGCGAGGTGGTGCCCCCCGACGCGAAGATGCGCGCCGGCGTCTCGTCATTCGGGTTCGGCGGGCTCAACACCCACATCACGCTCGAGTCGGGTGACGCGCCCTCGCCGAAGCTTCAACCCCGGGTCGATGAGCGCGCGCTGCTGGTCTCGACCCAAGACAGCGAGCTGGTGGTCTGCTCGGCCGCGAGCGGCGCCGCGCTGCAGACCCGGCTCGAGGCGCTGGCGGCCGAGGCCGAGCAGCTCAGCTCGGGTGAGCTGGTCGACTTCGCCGCCCACTGCGCCCGCACCGTCGACCGCGCGGCCGCCCTTCGCGCCGCCGTGGTGGCGACCAGCCCCAGGCACGCGGCCGAGCAGCTGCGGCTGCTGGCCGCCCGCCTGAGCGAAGACCCGCAGGTCAGCGCCCCGTTCAGCGACCCGACCTCGACCGCTCGCCTGGCCCGCAAGGCCGCCGCCCCCACCGTCGGCTTCTTGCTGCCCGGGCAGGGCTCACAGCAGCTGGCGATGGGCCGGGTGCTGGTCGAGCGCTTCGCGTGGGCGCGTGAGCTGCTCGAGCAGGCCGACGCAGCCGCCGACGCGCTGGGCACCCCGCGCATCTCACAGGCCGTCTTCCCCGCCACCGACAGCGGGCGCGCCCGCCTGCCCGACTTCACCAAGGCGCTGGCGCAGACCGAGGTGGCGCAGCCGGCGATCTGCCTCACCTCGGTGCTCTACGCCGGCTGGCTGTCGCGCCTGGGCGTCAAGCCCGTCGCGCTGGCCGGTCACAGCCTGGGCGAGCTCACCGCGCTGCACCTGGGCGGCGCGTACGACGCGGGCGCGCTGTTCCGCCTCGCCGCGCTGCGCGGGCAGCTGATGGGCCAGAAGGCGGGCCAGGGAGGCGCGATGGCCAGCCTCGCCTGCTCCGAGACCGACGCCGCCGCCCTGCTCACCTCGGTGAGCGGCCTGGTGGTGGTGGCCAACATCAACGGCCCGCGGCAGACCGTCATCTCGGGCGAGGTCGCCGCGGTCGAGGCGGCGATGGCCGGGGCGGCCGCGGCCGGCGTGGTGGCCAGCCGCCTGCCCGTGTCGAACGCGTTTCACTCTCCGCTGATGGCGACCGCGGCCGAGACCCTCGAGCGCGAGGCGCCGGTGCCGCAGACCCTGGGCGCGCTCGCGGTGCCGGTGGTGTCGAGCGTCGACGCGCAGCCGCTGGGCGAAGGCCTCGCCCTGCGCACCCACCTGGGCCGACAGGTGCTCTCGCCGGTGAGGTTCGCGCCCACCTTGAAAGCGCTCGCCGCGCGCTGCGACGTGATGGTCGAGCTGGCGCCGGGCCGCATCTTGAGCGGCCTCGCCGAGTCGGTGCTCGAGCGGCCCGGCAGCGCGTGGCCGGTGGCCGCCAAGGCCAACGTGTTTCGCGAGCTGAACGCGACGCTCGCGATGCTGTTCGCACGCGGCGCCGAGCTCGACTTCGAGCCGCTCTTCGAGCAGCGCCTGGTGCGCCCTCACGTGCCGCCTGCCGAGCGCCTGTTCTTCAAGAGCCCCACCGAAGCGCCGCTGCAGCTGTCGGCCGCGGCGGGCGGCGGCTCACAGGCCGGTGCGGGGCTGCCGCTGGCGGCGGCGCTGCGCGCGAACGGGTTCACCGACGCGGCGGCGGGCGAGTACCTCGCCCAGCGCGGCGCGTTTCTGGCCGGCGTGGCGCGGGTCGACCTCGAGTCGATGCGCAGCGCAGGCGCGCTCGCGCGGCCCGCGGCGGTCGCGGCGCCCGCTGCCCGCTCCGCCGCGAAGCCCACGGCGGCCGCGGTGACAGCCGGCGGCTGGGCAGGCGGCTCGGTGCAAGAGCTGCTCATCGAGCTGATCGTCAAGCGCACCGGCTTTCCCAAGGGCTCCATCGCCCCCGGGGCGAAGCTGCTCGACGACCTCAACATCGACTCCATCAAGGCCGGCGAGCTGGTGGCGACCGCGGCGAAGACCGTCGGCGCCGCAGGCAAGGTCGACGCCGCGCGCTTCGCCAACGCCACCGTCAGCGACATCGCGGCGGCCCTCTCGGCGGTGGCGGTGGCCAGCCCGGCGCCCTCGGCGGTCGCAGCGCGCCCGGTCGAGAAGCCCGCCCTGGCGGCGCCCGCAGTCGCGGTCGCCACCGATGCGGGCGGCTGCCTCGAGCTGCTCGTCGACCTGATCGCCAGGCGCACCGGCTTTCCCAAGGCGTCGATCGGCCGCTCGGCCAAGGTGCTCGACGACCTGAACATCGACTCCATCAAGGCGGGCGAGATCATCGCCTCGGCCGCCAAGGCGGTGGGCGCGGTAGGCAAGGTCGACCCGGCGCGCTTCGCCAACGCCGCGCTCGAAGACATCGCCGCGGCGCTCGCCCAGGCCTCGGCCTCGGCGCCCGCCGCCGCGCCGGCCGCCGCCGCGCCGAGCGCCTCGGAGCCCGCGCCGCAGGGCGTGCCCGGCCAGGCCGCCGCCGCGGTGGTGCTCGCCGCCGCGCACAAGCTCACCGGCTACCGCATCATCTCGCTCGACTCGCGGGTGTTCGACGACCTCAACCTGAGCGAGCAGAAGCTGCACCAGCTGCTGGCGCAGGCGTGCCAGACCCTCGAGCTGCCGCTGCACTTCGACCTGCAGCCGCTGCACAACGCGCGGCTGCGCCACATCGCCGGTCTGCTCGAGCGCATGCGCGAGCAGCGCGGGGTCGACGCCGCTCCGCTCGGCCTCACCTTCCTCGAGCAGCAGGCCGACTGGGCGCGCAACTATGCGGTGAAGTACGTCGAGCAGCCGCTCACCCCGCTCGAGAAGGCCAACGACCAGCGCACCGAGAACAACTGGCGCGAGGCGCGGGTGCTGCTGGTGGCCGAGCGCGCGGGGGTCGACCTGGCCGAGGCGCTGCAGCAGAGCCTGAGCGCGCAGGGCGCCGAGGTGAAGGTGGTGGGGTTCGCCGAGGCCAACCGCGGCGAGCTCGCGAAAGACGTTCGCCTCACCCACCTGGTGGCGATTCTCCCCGAGGCGCGCGCCGGCGACGACCTCGCGACCGAGGCGCGCACCGCGCTCGAGCGGCTGCTCAGCATCGCCCGGGTGCCGCCCGCCTCGTCGGCGCCGCGGCGGCGCACCACCGTGGCCTACGTGCAGTTCGGCCAGGGCACCTTCGGCACCGACCGCGCCACGGCGCGGCCCTGGGTCGAGCGGTGCGCCTCGGCGTTCGCGCGCAGCCTCTCGCTCGAGCGCGACGACCTGCGGGTGCGGGTCATCGACCTGCCCCGCGCCATGCCGCTGCCGACCGCGGTCTCGAGCGTGACCGCCGAGCTGGTGAGCCCGGTGCGCTGCGCGCTGGCCGGCTACGACACCCAGGCGGTACGCCGGGTGCCGCGCCTCGAGGTGCACGACCCCTCGCGCTACCCCGCCCGCTCCCAGCCGCTCGCCGCGGGCGAGGTGGTGCTGGTCACCGCCGGCGGCAAGGGCATCGTCAGCGCCTGCGCGCTCGCGCTCGCCGAGAAGACGAAGGTCACCCTGGCGCTGGTGGGGCGCAGCAGCGCCAGCTCGGACCCCGAGGTGGCGCACACCCTGGCCCGGCTGCGCGCGCTGGGCGTTCGCCACCGCTACTACGCGTGCGACGTGACCCAGCCCGAGGCGGTGCGCACCCTGGTCTCGCAGGTGCGGGCCGAGCTCGGCCCGGTGCGCGCGCTGGTGCACGGCTCGGGAGCGATGGTGCCGCGCCGCGCCGAGAAGGTGACGGTGGCCGGCGCGATGGAAGAGGTCTCGGCCAAGGTGGTCGGGGCGGGGCTGCTGCTCGAGGCGCTCGAGCGCGAGCCGCTCAAGCTGGTGGTCGGCATCAGCTCGATCTCGGGCGTCACCGGCGGGCCGGGCAACACCACCTACTCGTGGTCGAACGAGGTGCTCTCGCACCTGATGAACGCGTTTCACGCGCGCCACCCCGAGACCCAGGCGCTCAGCGTGGCGTTCTCGCTGTGGGCCGAGCTGGGCGTGGGCGCCCGCTTCGACACCACCTCGAACTTTCACCAGCTCGGGCTGCACTTCGACGCGCTGCCGCCCGAGGTGGGCGCCGCGCGCTTCGTCGACCTGCTGACGAAAGACCCCGGCGCCGCGCAGGTGGTGGTGGCCGGGCGGGTGATGGGCCGCGACCTGTGGAGCCTGTTCCGCCCCGCCCCCGCGGCCGAGCAGCAGGGCCGCTTTCTCGACGAGGTGCTGTACCAGGAGCCGGGCGTCGAGCTGGTCAGCCGCGCCCACCTCACCCACGCGCGCGACGTGTACCTGAAAGACTGCAGCTTCAACGGCACCTGCCTGATGCCCGGGGTGCACCAGCTCGAGGCGGTGGCCCAGGCCGCGACGGTGGTGATGCAGTCGGCCGGGCTGCCCATCTGCCGCATCGAAGACGTGGCGTTTCTGCAGCCCATCGCGGTCGGGCCCGAGCAGGGGTGTCAGATCGAGGTTCACGCTCTCGCGCGCGAGCAGGCGCTGCGCGGCGAGCGCAGCGTCGACGTGGTGATTCGCGCCGAGCACGACGGCTTCAAGCGCGCGTGCTGCACCGCCACGGTGGTGTTCGGCGCGCGGGCGAGCGCGCCCCAGCAGCAGGTGCCCGAGCTGTCGACCGCGCCGCTGGGCGGCGCGATGGCGGCCCGGCTCGAGACGGTGTTCTGCATGAAGGGCGAGCGCACCCTGGGGCCGCTCTACGCCGCAGGCGCCACCCGCGCGGTCTGGGAGACCGAGGCCCGGGCGGCCGCGGTGAGCGGTGAAGAGGGCTTCGCGGGGGCGAAGGTGGCGCCGCTCACCCTGGGTGACCCGTTCGCCCGCGAGGCGATGCTGGTCACGGTGGCCTTCTGCGGCAGCGACGCGCTGGTGGTGACGCCGCTGCGCATCGATCGGCTCGAGCTGTTCGCCGCGCCGCAACAGGCGCTGGGCCGCCGCGGCGCGGTCGCCGAGCTGAAAGAGAAGACCGCGCAGACCCTGGTCGCCGACGCCTGGGCGGTCGACCGCTCGGGCGCGGTGGTCGAGCGGGTCAGCGGCATGACGTATCGAATTCACGGCGCCGCCGCGCCGGCCCCCCGCGCGCTGCGCCCGCCGCCCACGCCGACCAACAAGCTGGCCCGCCCCAGCGTCGAGGCCCAGCGCAAAGAGGCGCAGCGCTACTGGCCGCCGGTGCGCGACTACCGGCTCACCCTCGAGCGCGCGCCGCTGGCCCCGGGCCGCGACGCGCCCGACGCGGTGCTGGTGCTGTGTGAAGCCGGCGACGACGCCGCCGCGCAGGCGCTCGCCGCGGCGCTCGCCCGCCGCTCGGTGAAGACCCGGGTGGCGCGGTACGGCGAGCAGGGCCCCGCCGAGCGGCACCGGGTGGCGCTGTTGCCGGCGCGCGCCGACCTCTCGAGCACCGACGCGCTCAGCGCCGCCGTGGCGCGGCTGCTGGCCGCGGTGCCGGTGGCGCTGGGCGACAAGCGCGGCACCGCCGCGTTCGTGCAGCTCGCCGGCGGCACGCTGGGCGTGGGCGACGGAGCCGCGGCCAGCCTCTCGTACGCGCTCTCGGGCTTCGCCACCTCGCTGCACGAAGAGCGCAGCGACCTGAAGGTTCGGGTGGTCGACCTGTCGCCCGCGCTGGGCCTCGAGCGCGCGGCCGAGGCGGTGGCCGCCGAGCTGTGCAGCCCCGGGCCGTACGCCGCCGCGGGCTACGACCCGGCCGGCGAGCGCCACCAGGCGCGGCTCGAGCTGCTCGACGCCGGCCGCTACCCGCCGCGCCGGCGCACCTTCGGCGCCGACGACGTGGTGGTGGTGACGGGCGGCGCGCGCGGCATCACCGCGCAGTGCGCCTTGGCGCTGGCCCAGCACAGCGGCGCGACCCTGGCGCTGCTCGGCCGCTCGCCCCTGCTCCAGGCGGTCGGAGAGCTCGACGAAATCTCGGCCACCCTCGCCGAGTTCAAGCGCGCCGGGGTGCGGCACCGGTACTACGCCTGCGACATCACCGAGACCGACGAGGTCGACCGCACCGTCGCACGGGTGCGCGCCGAGCTGGGCCCCATCACCGGGGTGATTCACGGCGCGGGCCTGCTGCACCCGCGCTCGGTGGCGCAGCTGACCCCCGAGTCGTCGGCGATCGAGCTGTCGAGCAAGGTGCTCGGCGCCTGGCAGCTCTGCCGCGCGCTCGAGCGCACCCCGCCCAAGCTGTTCCTCGCCTGGTCGTCGATCGGCCAGCTGGGCGCCTCGGGCACCGCGTCGTACGCGCTGTCGAACCAGATGCTCGACTTCCAGCTGCGGGCGTTCGGCGCGCGTCACCCCGAGACCGACGTGCTGGCGGTCGGCTGGGGCCTGTGGGCCGAGTCGCGCGCGGTGTTGGAAGAGAGCCTCGACCAGCGCCTGGGCCAGATGGGCATCACCCTGGGCACGGTGCACGCGCGCGACGCGGTCGAGCGCATGCTCACCCTCGCCCAGCGCGACTGCGGCACCCAGAGCGCGCTGGTGGTCGGCACGGTGCGCGGGCTGCAGGCGTGGGAAAGGCTGAGCGCCGAGGCGCCGCCCGCCCCCACCGGCCTGCGCTTCATCGAGCAGGTGGTGCACCACCAGCCCGGCGTCGAGCTGACGGCGCGCGCCCGGCTGACGGTGGCGCGCGACACGTACCTCAACGACCACGTGTTCCGCGGCATGTACGTGGTGCCCACGGTGCTGGTGCTCGAGGCGCTCGCGCAGGCGGCCACCGCGCTGGCCGGAGGCGGCGCGCTCGAGGTCACCGCGCTGGAAGACGTCGAGCTGCCGTGGCCCATCGTGGTCAGCCCCGACGAGGGCGAGGAGATCGAGCTGCGCGCGGTGCTCGACGAGACGGCGAGAGCGCCCGGCGAGCGCTCGGTGCGGGTCACCCTGCGCGCCGAGAAAGACGGCTTCCAGAAAGACTTCGCGCTGGGGCGCGTGCTGCTCGGCCGCCGCGCCGAGGCGCCGCTCGAGCAGGTGGCGGTGGGCGACGCCCTGCCCCTCGAGCCCAAGACCGACCTCTACGGCCGGGCATTCTTCGTGGGGCCCCGCTACCAGCGCATGCAGACGGTGCACGCGATCTCCGAGAGCGAGGCGGTGTGCCGGGGCCGGTACTCCGACGCCTCGGCGCGCGGGGCCGACGTGTTCAGCGACGCGCCCGCGCGGCCGCTGGTGCTGGGCGACCCCTACTTCCACGACACGCTTTTGCACACCGCCGGCCTGCGCGACCTGCAGCTCTCGGCGTTCGTGCAGCGGCTCAGCCGCCTCGAGCTCTACCGCCGCCCCGCCGGGCTCGACGGCGAGGTGGTGTGCCGCGCGCAGTCGCGGGTCTCGTCGGCCACCGAGAGCGTCACCGAGCTCACCGCGCTCGATGAACAGGGGCGCCCGTTCGTGCGGGTGCACGGCTTCTGCGCGCACATCTTCAAGCGGCACCTCGAGCTGCCCACCACCCAGGAGCTGAAGGCCCCAGAAGAGTCCGACCAGACCCGCGCGCGGCTGGCGCTCACCGACGCGGCCCGCCGCCTCGCCGTGGTCGCGCCGGCCCTGGCGCTGGCCCGCGGCCCCGAGTGGAAGAAGCTCTCTACCGCCGAGCGGCGCGCGCAGAAGCAGCCGCTGCTCGCGCGGGTGTTGACCGCGGCCGGAGCCGACCCGGCCTCGGCGACCCTCACCCACGACGCCGCCGGCCGGCCCGCGTTGCAGCTGCGCGGCGGCTCGGGGCTGCAGGTGAGCTTCACCCACGACGGCCCGTACTGCGTCGCGGTGTGCCAGAGCGAGTCGCCGGCGGTCGACCTGCAAGCGGTGACCGCTCGCAGCCGCGAAGCGTGGCTCGAGCTGCTCGGGCCCGCGCGCGCGGGCACGCTCGACGCGCTGGTGGGCGCGGGCGAGGGGCTCGACCGTGCCGGCACCCGGCTGTGGTGCGCCGCCGAGGCGATGCGCAAGCTGGGCACCGAGCACACCTTCACGCTCGAGCTCGAGAAGGCCGACCGCGACGCGGTGCTGCTCGTCGGGCGCAGCGCGGCCGGCACCGCCCGGCTGCTCACCGTGCCGGTGCAGCTGCTGCGCGGCGGTGAGCGGGTGCTGGCGGCCGCAGTGACCGCCCTGGCCACCACGGCGGCCGCGGCGCTGAAGAAGGCGCCGGCTCCCCAGCCGCTGAGCGCCGAGCCGGCCTACCAGCTCGCCCGGCGCCACGACCCGAGCCTGGGCTGCGAGCTGCTCGAGCACGTCTACCCCTTGAGCCGCCGCGACTGCACCAACCCCGACCAGACCGCGCACCTCGCGCACTACGGCTCGACGCTGCTCAAGCTGGCCGACGCGCTGGTGGGCACCGACCGCGAGGCCCAGCCGGCGGCGCGAGGGGCGGCCGAGCACCAGCTCACCACGGTGATTCAGCGCGCCGCGGTGCAGGTGCTGGGCGACGCCACCGCCAACGAATCGCTGCTCGCCTGCGCCTGGGCCTCGCGCCTGGGCGACGGCGGCATGCAGCTGCTCGGCCGCTTCTTCAACCGCCGCACCGACCAGCTGGTGGCCGAGGCCACCCTCGACTGCATGCTGGCCGGCTGGGCCCAGCTGCCCGATGGCGCGCGCGACGAGCTCGCCCGCCTGCTCGAGCAGACCTTCGGGCGCTACGTGGCGCGAGCGAGCGCGGCGGCTCCGGTTCGGCCGTCGCCGGCGTGGCTCGAGCCCGGCGCGGTGCTCTTCGAAGCGCCCGCCGGCCCCGGCGCCGGGCGAGCGCTCGGCAGCCACCAGCTGGTCACCACCTCGGTCGACACCGACTACGTGGGCAACGTGCACTCGATGACCTGGGTGCACTGGCAGACCACCGCGCTCGACCTGTTCCTGCGCCAGCACCTGCCGCAGCTGAGCCAAAGCCCGCGCTCGTGGCGCGCTCCCACCACCGGCGGGCTGCGCGGGGTGAGCTTCTCGATGGACTACTTCAAAGAGGTGTTCCCCTTCGAGACGGTGAGCGTCGAGCTGGTGCTCGAGCGGGCCTTCGAGCACGGCGCCCAGCTGCGCTTCGAGTACTTCCGGCTCGCCGACGGCGCCGCACCGGTGAAGGTCGCGGTCGGCCGCCAAGAGGTGCGCTGGGTGACCGGCCTCGAGGGGCGGGCCGCGCGCTGGCCCGAGCCGGTGCTGGCGCGCCTGCTCGACGCGTCGCCCCCGGCCCGAGAGCCCTCTGGCGCGACGCTGAAGGGCGGGCGTAAGTGACCGAACGCCGCCCCGTGGCCTTGCGCTCGGGCGAGACCATTTCGGGGTTCGAGCTGGGGCGGGCCCTGGGCGAAGGCGCCAGCAGCGTGGTGTTCAGCGCCTCGCGCGCCGGGCGGCGTTACGCGCTCAAGCTCACCAAGGCCGGCGGCGGGGTCGACGCGGGCGAGCTGTCGGGGCGCTTTCGCCGCGAGGCCGCCGCGCTGGCCCGGCTGAACCACCCCGGGCTGGTGAAGGTGCTCGAGCTCGGCGACTGGGCCGGCCAACCCTACCTGGCGATGGAAGAGGTGGCCGGCGAGACGCTCGAGGTGGTGCTCGAGCGCGGGCCGCTGGCCGAGGCCGAGCTGCTCAAGGTGGCGCGCTCGCTGGCCTCGTCGCTGGTCGAGGTGCAGCGGCACGCGCTGGTGCACCGCGACATCAAGCCGAGCAACATCATCGTGCTCGCCGACGGGAGCACCAAGCTGCTCGACTTCGGCTTCGCCGCCGCGACCCGCGAGCTCGAGCAGCAGCCGGCGGTGGGCACCCTGCTCTATGCCGCGCCCGAGCAGAGCGGCGTGCTGCAGCGGCTGGTCGACGGGCGCTCTGACCTCTACTCGCTGGGCTGCGTGCTGTTTCACTGCGCCACCGGCCGCCCGCCGTTTCTCGCGCCGACGGTGAGCGAGCTGCTCACCCAGCAGGCCAGCGCCGCGCCGCCTTCGCCGCGCGGGCTCAACCCCGCAGTGCACCCCGCGCTCGAGCAGCTGCTCTTCAAGCTGCTCGCCAAAGACCCCGAAGACCGCTACCAGACCGCGCGGGGCCTGCTCGCCGATCTCGAGCGCTTCGACCAGCTGCGGGCCGAGAGCGACACCGCCGGCAAGGCCACCCTGGGCGCGCGCGACCACCTGCCCCAGCTGGGCGGCACCACCCCGATGGTGGGCCGCGCCGCCGCGCTCGCCACCCTGCGCAGCCGCTGGGAGCGCGCCCGCCGCGCCGGCCTCACCACCGCGGCCATCGAAGGCCCCACCGGGTGCGGCAAGTCTCGCCTCGCGCTGGCGCTGCTCGAGTCGCTCGAGGGCGAGGCCCAGGTGCTCACCGCCCGCTGCCAGGAGGCCGACGCGCGGCCGCTGGCGCCGCTGCGCGAGCTGGTCGAGGGCCTGCTCGCGCAAGGTCGCGACGCGCTGGTGCGCAAGGCGGCCGGCGACGAAGGGCCGATTCTCGCCGCGCTGTCGCCGCGGCTCGCGCGGGTGCTGGGCGCGCCGGTGGCGCAGGGCCAGCTCGACGCGGGCGTCGAAGAGCAGCGCTTTCGCGAGCGGCTGGCGCACTTTCTGGTCGAGCTGGCGCGCGGCCTGGGCCCCACGGTGCTGCAGCTCGAAGACGTGCAGTGGCTCGACGCGGCCAGCATCGAGGTGCTGGGCAAGATGGCGCCCCTGGCCGCGGGCGTGCCGCTCTTGCTGCTGCTCACCGCTCGCAACGACGAGGGCCTCTCGGGCCGGCTCGATGCGCTGCTCGCAGCGGCGAAGGTGGGAGACGTCGAGCGGGTGACGCTCGAGCCGCTCGACGACCACGAGGTCGGCCAGCTGCTCACCGTGCTGCTGGGGGGCGTGCCGCTCGACGCCGCGGTGGCCGAGAAGATTTCGCGCGCCGCCCAGGGCAATGCCTTCGCGGTGCAAGAATACGTCTACGCGCTCCTCGAGCGCGGGGCGCTGCGCCCGGTCGACGGCCGGTGGGAGCTCGACGCCGGCACCCAGTGGGAGAGCCTCGCGCTCTCGGAAGACGTGGTCGGCCTGGTCGCCGGCCGGGTGAGCCGGCTGCCGCCCGACTGCGTGGCGCTGTTGAGGCTCGCGGCGGTGCTCACCACCCCGGCGTTCGAGCCCGGCCTGCTCGGCGAGCTGGCCGGCATTTCCCCGCGCCGCGCCGCCGAGCTGCTCGAGCACGCCTCGAGCGCCAACGTGCTGCAGCCCAACCCGGGCGGCGGGGTGTCGTTCGCGCACCAGGCGATGCGGCGCGCGCTGCTTCAGCCGCTCGACGGCGAGGCGGTCGCCGACCTGCACCAGCGCGTGGCCGACGGCCTGTCGCGCACCGCGGCCACCGACTCGGTCGCGGTCTATGCGCTGGCGCACCACGTGGCCCACGGCCACGCCGCGAAGGCCCCCGAGCAGGTGTACCGCACCAGCCTCGCGGCGGGGCTGCTGGCGGTGCGTGAGTACGCCTACGAGCTGGCCCGCGAGTCGCTCGAGCGTGCCCGCGCCGCCGCCGCGACCCTCACCGTGCCCGAGAGCGAGCGGCTCGAGCTGCTCGAAAACCTCAGCCTCACCTACGCGGCGCGCAACCAGCAGGACGAGGCCGCCCAGATGCTCGACGAAGCGCTGGCCGGCACCTCGAGCCCGCTGGCGCGAGCGCGGCTGCAGAACCAGCTGGCCTCGGTGAGGCGCCAGCAAGAGCGCATCAGCGACGCGCTCGAGGTGAACGCCCTGGCAAACCGCAGCCTGGGCGCACCGGTACCGCAGGGCCAGGGCCGCATCATGCTCGCGGCGCTGTGGCTGTTCTTGCTGCTGCTGGTGCTGCGCAAGACCGGGCTGGGCTTCGGCAAGGCGCGCGGCGACGAGCGCAAGCGCCGGCAGCTGCACCACCAGGCGCTCGCCGAGCTGGGCAAGCTGGCCTTCTTCACCGGCAACCTGCCGCTGATACTCTACGTACCGTTGCGCGAGCGGCTCAACGCCCACTTCCTCGGCCTGAGCCCCGAGTTCGCCGAGGCCGAGTTCCAGTTCAGCTTCTTACCGGCGACCATGAACCTGCGCGCGCCGACGCTGGCCAGCCTCGAGCGCGGCATCGCGACCGCCCGGCAGCTGGGCAACCCCTACCTCGAGTACCTGGGCCGCTGCTACGGCGTGCTCACCGCGTTCTGGGTCAACGACCAGGACTACAGCGAGCGCAGCCACCGCGAGGGCATCGAGGGCGCCATCAAGTGGTGCATGCCCGGCGACACCGCGATGCACTTCCTGGTGCCCGCCGCGCACCAGATGTTCAAGGGTGACGCCAAGGGCGCGGTGCAACACATCACCCGCTACCTGCCCGACCTCGAGCGCTGCCGGCCCGGCGACTTCGCGCGCGCCTACGGCATGCTGTACTCGCAGCTGATGCTGCTGGGCCGCACGCGCGAGGCCCTCGAGTACCGCGCCAAACAGCTCGCGGTGTCGTCGAAGCTCAAGGTCACCCCGTTCGTTCACGCCTACGACCACATTCACCCGATGCAGGTGCTGCTCGAGCAGGAGGACTTCGGCCCCGAGCTCGACGCCGCCATCGACGGGTTCACCAAGGTGGTGATCGAGACCGGCGCCGAAGAGTTCTACAACCGGTACGGCTACCAGCTGCTCGGCTACATCCGCCTGGCGCAGGCCGAGCGCGGCAGCCCCGACGAGCGCGCCACGGCCCGCGGGCTGCTGCGCAAGGCGCTCAAGCTCTTCAAGAGCCGCGCCACCTCGCCGGTGCACGGCTGCCACTACCTGGTGCTGCAGGCGGGGCTGGCCCGGCTCGAGGGTCGTACGCAGAAGGCGGCGAAGCTGCTCGCCCGCGCCGAGCAGCAGGCGGCCGAGGGGCGCTCGTCGTGGGGGCGCTTCGCGCTGCTGCGCGAGCGGGCCCGGCTGTGGCGCACCAGAGACCCGCACCTCTCGCAGCGCTCGGCCACCGAGGCGCTGCAGCTGGCCCAGCACGAGCGGTGGAAGGGGCGCGTCGCCCAGCTGCGCGCCGAGTTCGGGCTCGACGTGACGGGCGGCAGTCTCGACGCGTCGATGCCCGACAGCCGCACCACCAGCCTCGCCGACGTGTCGAGCCAGCGGGTCACCGAGGCGCTGTTGCAGGTGAGCCTCGCCTCGGCCTCGAGCCTCGACTCGACCGCGCAGGCGCGCGCCGCGCTCGACACCCTGATTCGCATCTTGGGCGCCCAGCGGGCGTTTCTGCTCGCGCTCGAGCCGGGCAAGACCGAGCTCAGCCACCAATTGGGCCGCGACAGCACCGGGGCCGACCTGCCCGCACTGACCGGCTTCAGCACCACGGTGGTGAAGCGGGTGGTGAGCGACCGCAAGGGCGTGGTGGTCACCGGCACCGACGAAGGCGAGGCGCTGGGCTCGGCCAGCGCGGTGCTGCACAACCTGCGCAGCATCATCGCCGCGCCGCTGCTGTTGCGCGACCAGCTGATGGGCGTGGTCTACCTCGACAGCCAGCTGGCGAAGGGGCTGTTCTCGGAGAAAGACCTCAGCCTGCTGCAGGCGGTCGCCAACCACATCGCGATCGCCATCGAGACGCGAAAGCAGGCGCACCTCGAAGCCGAGCGCCGCGCGCTGCAGCGCGACCTCGCGCTGACCTCGGCGATGCAGCAGCTGCTCTTGCCGCGCACCCCGACCCTGCAGGGGCCGGGCTGGGCGCTCACCTCGCGTTACCGCCCCGCCTCGTCGAGCGGCGGCGACTGGTGGTGGTGCGAGTCGCAGCGGGCGCACCCCCGCATCTTCCTCGGCGACGTCACCGGCCACGGCCCCGCGCCCGCGATGCTCACCGCCGCGGTGGCCGGGGCGCTCAAGAGCATGATGCAGTTCAAGGCCGACGCCCCGGTGCCCGAGTGCCTGCAGATGTGGAACCGGGTGGTGGCCGAGCTGACCTCGGGCGAGCACTGGGTGGCGATGTCGGCGCTCGAGTACGACCCCGCCACGCGCAAGGCCGAGGCGTTTCTGGCCGGCGTGCCTCCGCTGCTGGTGCTGCAGGCGAACGGCGCGGTCGCCAGCAAGCAGGCTCCGGGGCGACCGCTGGGCGGCGACCAGGCGCAGTTCGGCCAGGTCGAGCTCACGCTGCAGCCTGGCGAGCGGCTCTTGATGTTCACCGACGGCCTCAACGAAATGAAGCAGCCCAACGGCCGGCCGCTGGGGCTGCGCCTGCTGGGGCAGCTGTTCGCGAAGACCCGCGCCCTGCCGCTCGACGAGGCCGCGGCGAGCCTGATGAAGCAGCTCGACGAAGCCCGCCGAGACACCGAGCAGGAAGACGACATGACCTTCGTGATTCTCGAGGCCCTCTAGAGCCATGCCCGACTCCAAACCCGACCTTCGACTGGTGCTGCACGGCGCCTTCGCCGTGCCCGCTTTGAGCCTGTTCGGCGAGCTGGGCTTCGCCGACCGCTGGGTGCGCGGCGAGACGCTCGACGTGCAGGCGATCGCGACCGAGCGCGGCCTCGACGGCCACCGGCTCGCAGCGCTCACCGACTACTTCGTGCGCTACGGCTACCTCGAGCGCAAGGGCGCGGCGTACGCCGCCACGCCGCTGGGGCGCGAGCTGCTCGCGGTGTGGCCGGCGGGCATGATCTTTCACGCCTACGGCCCGCTGCTCGCCGACCTCATACCGGTGGTGCGCAAAGAGAAGCAGTACGGCTACGGCAAAGAGGTGACCCGCGACATCGCGCTCGACACCAAGGCCAGCGGCCGCATGGGCATCGCGTGGGGCTTGTTTCAGCGGGTGGTCGGCTACCTGGTGCAGCACCGCCACACCCACCTGCTCGACTTCGGCTGCGGCGACGGCACGTTTCTCGAGTACGCGGCGAGTCAGTTTCCCGACTTGAGCGTGGTGGGCGTCGACCAGTCGGCCACCGCGGTCGCCAACGCGCGCAAGCGGTTCGCCGACGCGGGGCTCGGCGGTCGGGCCGCCGTGTTTCAGGGCGACCTGGCAGAGGCCACCGCGTTTCTCGACGACCCGAAGGTGCGCGAGGCCGACGTGGCCACGGTCTTCTACATTCTCCACGAGATCGCCCACCACGGCCTCGACACGGTGCGCACCTTCTTGCGCCAGTACCGGCAGCGGCTCGGCCACGTGAAGCTGGCCGTCACCGAGTACTACCGGCCGGCCGACGACGCCTGGCCCTCGTACATGGACCGCGGAATTCCCGAAGTCGTGCTGTACCACGACCTCTCGAATCAGCGGCTGCTGCACCGCGACGAGTGGCTGCAGCTCTACGAGAGCGAAGGCTTCAAGGTGCTCGACCACCTCGAGGCGCAGCAGCCCGGAGTGCCGGCCACCGTCGGCACCGCGATTCTCACCACCGGGTAGGCGTTTCGAGTCACAATCGGCCTTCAGACCCGTGAGCGAGACCCGAGCCACCGAGACGGCACGACCGCCCGACCCGCGAGAGCTCGGAGCGCAGGTGGGCAGGGACCTCAAGGGCGACGGCGCGCACTCGGCGCGCGCGGCGCTGCAGCGGCTGGTCGCGGGCGGCCTCAAGCTCGACACGCTCGCCTGCCAGAGCTGGTGCCTCGCGCTCGCTTCCCTGGGCGGCTCGGGCGCCGACTTCAACGTGGTGTTGGCGCTGGCAGGCCACTTCGGCACCGCCGCGGCGCCGGCGCTGCTCGCCGGCCCGGGCCGGCCCGAGGTCTTGCGCGAGCTCTTGCGCCCCAAGGCGCTGGGCGGCGGAGCGCTGGTGGGCGCACCCGGCGCGGCGGTGACCTGCATGCGCGGCGCCGACGGGCGGTGGCAGCTGTCGGGCGAAGCGCACGGAGTGTGGAACCTCGACCAGGGCGACGCGTGGCTGTTGCCGGTGAGCCTCGAGGCGGGCCCGGCGCTGGCCGCGGTGCGGCGCGGCGAGGCGAAGCTGCGCCCGGCCGGCGTGCTCTCGCTCGAAGGCGTGGCGCTCGACGCGCACCGGCTGTGGGGCCCGCTCGACGCGCCCACCGCCGCGCGCCTCTCGGCGGCCGGGTGGTGCTGCTTCGCCGCTGCGCAGCTGGGCACGCTGCTGGCGCTGCACCGCGCGGCCTTCGACGCCGCCCGCTCGACCACTCCGCAGGCGCCCACCCCCGACGCCGGAGCGGCCGGTCGCCAGCTGCTCGGCACGCTGCAGATTTCGTTCGAGGTGGCCCGGCTGCTGCTCGACCGTGCCGCCGCCGCGGTCGATGCCGGCCTGGCCGAGGCGCCGGTGTTCGCGGCCGAGGCGGCGCTGCAGACCGGCGGCCTGGCCGACCAGCTGGTGGCGCTCGAGGCCGAGCAGTCGACCGGCGGGGCCCATCGAGGGGTCTACCCGTTGCTGCAGGCCTTCACCCTTCTCGCTCCTGGGCGCCGCGTGCTGCGCGCCGCGGTCGCCTCGCCATGGCTCAAACCCCAGACGTGAACAGCGCGCTGGCTGAGCTCGAGCGCATCTGCGTCGAGACGCTCGAGCCCCAGGCGGCGCAGGTCGATCGCACCGGCGGGGTGGCCCCCGGGGCGCTCGCCGCGCTGCGCGCCGCGGGCTTTCAGCGCCTCTTTCACGCGGTGGCAGACGGCGGCCTGGGCGCCGACGGGCCGCAGTTGGTGCGGGCCATCGAGCGGGTGGCGCGCGCCTGCCCCAACACCGCGTGGGCCACCCTCGCGTCGACCATGCTGGCCGGCAACGCGATTCGCGCCCTGGGCACCGACGCGCACCGGGCGAAGTGGCTCGCGGGCCTGGTCTCGGGCGAGCTCACCGGGTGCGTGGCGGTGAACGAGGCGAGCTCGGGCAGCGACCCGACCTCGGGGCGCTCGCGGCTCGACCCCGACGGCGCGGGCTTCAAGCTGTTCGGCGAGAAGTCGCGCATCACCAACGCCACCGCCGCCGACGTGGCGCTGGTGTTCGCGCTGGCGCCCGACGCGGCGGGCACGGGCCGGCGCCTGGGGGTGGTGGTGCTCGACACCAGGGCCAAGGGCGTCACCACCACCCGGCTCGAGAGCACCGGCCTGCGCGGGGCGCCGTGGGGCACCTTGAGCTTCGACGGGGTGAAGGTCGCCGCCGAAGACGTCATCTACATCGAGCCCGAGCGCATTCTCACCACCATCGAGTGGGGCTGGCTGTACATCAGCGGCATCAGCGTGGGCATCGCGCAGGCGGCGCTCGACGAGGCGGTGAAGTTCACCCGCGAGCGCGTCGCGTTCGGCCGGCCGCTGCTGCAGCTCGAGGCGGTCAACGGGCGGCTGGCGATGATGCGCACCGCCGTCGACGGCGCGCGCCTGCTCGCGACCCAGGCCGGCGCGATGAAGGCCTCAGGCCACCCCGCGGCGCGCGGAGTGCTCGGCATGGCCAAGGTCTACACCTCGCAGACCTGCGCGCAGGTGGCGCGCGATGCGCTCGAGCTCCACGGCGCGTGGGGCATGCACACCGGCTACGCCATCGAGCGGCTGCACCGCGACGCGATCTGCCACCTCTCGGCAGGCTCGGCCAACCTGCGCCTCGTCGAGATGCTGGTCGCGATGCAGCTCGGCTTCAACGCGTTCGCCTACCGGTGACGTTCGCAAGCTGACCGCTTCACGGCCGCGCAGGTCGCTGCTCGACGCGCTCGACCCGGACGGCGAGCGGTCGATGGTGGCGAGCCCCCGCTGGCGCGAGCCGGGAGGTGGGCTGACCGCGTCGAAAGAAGACGAAGTGCAATGACCTCGGCGGGTCGTGCCGGTAGCGTGGCGCTGATGAACCTTCGAGCCGCGGTGACGCTGTTCCTGGGCGGGGTGCTGCTGGGTCTTTGGTCGTGCAGCGCACCGGCGGCCGGTTGCACGAAAGACACCGACTGCAAGGACACGCGCGTCTGCGTGGCGGGCGAGTGCGTCGAGCGCGGCACCGGCGGAGGGGCGGCGGGAGGCTCCGCAGGCGGCAGTGCGGGAGGCACCGCAGGCGGCAGTGCGGGAGGCACCGCAGGCGGCAGTGCGGGCGGCACCGCGGGCGGCAGTGCGGGCGGCACCGCGGGCGGCAGTGCGGGCGGCACCGCGGGCGGCAGTGCGGGCGGCGCCGCCGGTGGAGCGCCGACCTTCGACGCGGGCTGCAACGTCATCGGCCCGCAGGTGGCAGAGAACTACGCGTTCGCGAGCGATGCGGGCTGGGGCGTGCTCAATCGGCAGAACGGCATGAGCATGCTCGGCTGTGCCGGAGCGGCGAACACCCGCGCGTGCCTGAGCGCGTACCCGTCGTCGACCGCGAACGCGTACAGCAGCGGCTGGGCGGCGATCGCGCCTGGCACCACGCTCCGCATTCTGGGTGAGTACGCGTACGTGTCGTCTTACTGGACGCGCAGCTCGCCCGACGGCCGCTTCATCGCCCACGGTGGCGGCGTCACCAGTGGAGCCACGGTGCACGACCTCGTCGGCCCGCGCACCGTCGCCGCCGCAGCCAACTACCAGCCCAACTTCTTCCCCGACAACTCGGGCTTCAGCTTCCAGACGGCGGGCGGCCACCGCATCTGCCGGCAGAGCCTGCTCACCAGCAACCCGACTGCGATCACGTTCTCCGAGCCCGAGTGCAGCACCGTCAGCACGGTCGGGCTGCACAGCCAGCTCGCCGCCGAGACGTCGGGCGGCGGCTACTGGGCGGCTCACGGTGCCTTCAACGGCGACAACGGCATGAACGAGCCCTCGCGAAACTTCAGCCCCACCTCGGCGTTGAACTTCACCCCGCTCGTCTTCAACGGCTCGACCTTCGTCGCCGGCCCCACGCTCATCCGCGTCACGCCTGACCAGGGCGACGTGGCGTTCTCTCCCTCGGCCCGCATCGCGGCGCTGCGCAAGGAAGACGGCGGCTACGCGCTGCGCCAGTTCACCGCCGACGGCGGTATTCCGGTCATCGCGCACTACTGCAGCAAGGGCGCGCTGCCGAGCTTCAGCTTCGACGAGCGCTTCATCACGTACCACCACTGGGTCGAGTCGAGCGACTTCGCCGAGCTCGGCTTCGCGAGCGCCGCCGATGCCGCGTTCGTCGCGCTCGTCGGAACGTCGTCGAACATCTACGTGATCGACCTTCTCACCGGCTACCGCCGCCCGATCACGCGCATGAGCGCCGGCCAGCACGCGGTGTTTCCGCACTTCCGCAGCGACGGGTGGGTCTACTTCGTCGTGAAAGACGTCAACCGCAACGTCGAGAACATCGTCGCCAGCGACGCCGTGCTTCCCTGAGCTGAGCGAAGCATCGACGGCCGGGCGCGCGCACCGGCACGCCTCACGATGCCCGCTTGAATCACGCTCCTTCGGCGGGCCTTCACGTCAGGCGTGCAGGCCGCCGCAGGCGCCGGGGGCCGCGCTCAGAAGATGTGGCCGAAGTTGAAATAGATGCCCCAGTCTTCGGGGCTGAAGCCGACGTCGCACATCAGAATGGTGGCCTGGTTCCACGAGATGCGGAACCCGTTGCCGGCGCTGTACTTCCAGTTCTTGTCGAGGCCGATGCGCTCGACGCGGTCGAAGACGCTGCCGGTGTCGAAGAACGGCGCGAGAATGAGCCCGAACTGCTGCCCCAGCGCGGCGAAGTGGGCCACCGTCCACCGCACCTCGAGGTTCAACCACGCCATCTGCGGCCCGACGAAGCGCATCGAGCGGTAGCCGCGCATCGTTCGGTTGCCCCCGATGCCGAGGGTGAACGTCTCGATGTAGGGAATCTGTGGCATCGCGAACACCGGCACCCCGTCGCTCGTCATCTGCAGCGTGAAGCGCCCCGCCAGCACCACGTCGGCCCACTCGGGAAACGGCGAGTAGTAGCCGCGCACCGCGGCCATGAAGCGCAGGTAGTCGTACTGCGAGCCGAGCGCGTGGGTCGCCCACTGCAGCACCGCCTCGGCGAACACCCCGCTGTTGGGGTCGGGCTCGTAGTCGCGCGTGTCGAACGTCGCCCCGAGCGTCACCAGGTTGTCCCACCCACCGTTGCAGCCGATGACCAGGCCCGCCGCGCAGTCGTCAGCCAGCCGCGTGCCGTGGAGCGGCGCCTTCACCGGCCCCTGGTCGCCGCTCGCCTTCACCAGCGTGCCCGGCGCCGCCGGCCGCATCGTGCCGTGCGAGAAGCTCAAGCCGGCCATCAGCCGCACCCGGCCTTCGAAGAACTGCCGCTCGACCCGGGTGTCGAGGTACGGCTTCTCGGCGTCGACCACGTCGTACAGCGCGTAGGTGGTGCCGTCGGGCTGCACCCGATTCACCGCCGCCTCGTAGCCCGACCAGGTCGAATAGCTCTGGCCGAGAAACGTGAGCGGCTCGAGGGTGCGCTCGCCGCGCCCGAAGTACGGCGTGTTCGACGCGCGAATGTAGCCGGCCTCGGCGCGCAGCCGAAACGGCGTGCCCAGGAAGTACGGCGCGTCGTAGTCGATGACGTGGTACTGCAGCCCCGCCGTCGAGGCGAAGGCCTGCACGAAGATGCGCTGCTTGTACGGCTCGTAGGCGAACAGCGCGTCGTCGCGCGGCCCGTCGTAATAGAGGTAGCCGCGCGCGCCGAACCCCACCCCGGTGTTGGGGTCGTAGTTGAAGATGGGCAGCCCGGTCAGGTACCAGCCGTCTTTCTTGCGCTCGAGGTCGGCTTCCGAGAGCGGCGGCTTCCACTGCAGCCACGACGGCGGCGGCGGCGCCGCGCACAAGAGCGCAGTGACGAGCGCGAGCACTGCGCGTCACTCGGCGTTGCGGTAGCGGAACATGCGCTGCCGGTGGGTGCTGCCGTCGAGCGCTTGAAAGAGGTGCCCGCGGAACAGCATCACGATGTGGAAGAGCGAGCCGGCGCCCAGCGCGAGCAGCAGCTGCAGGCCGCCGGGCAGGCGCCACATCACCTCGGAGTAGAGGAACCACAGCCCCGCGCCGATGGCCAGGTTGGGGAGGAACCACTCGATCCAGCTCTCCTGCAGGAACTTGAGGCAGGTGCCGATGGTGTCCATGCCGCCGCGGGTGCCCTTGGTGTAGATGACCTCGGGCGCGGGGTTGAGCACCACCAGCGCCAGCAGGTTGAGCGCGGTGATGATGGTGCGGCCACGCGGGTTCGCCGCCATCACGAAGCCGAGCGCCAGGTTCGCCACCCAGATGACGAAGAACAGGCCGATGACGCTCCAGAAGTAGACCAGGAAGCTCTTCTTCAGCTCGCTCAAGGTCATCTTCTGCAGCGCCACCGTGCCGGCGACGAAGTAGAGGTAGCAGCTCAAGACCGCGTCGAGCACCAGGCCGGCGATGAAGCCGCCCATGAAGCCGCCCCGCGCCAGCACGCCGGCGAGCAGCTGAAAGCCGACGAACAGCACCACCGGCAACAGCAGCGTCCACCAGTTCTTGGCCAGGCCCTTGAAGGCCTGCGCCACGCAGTGGCCGTACATTCGCAAGTAGACGAGCAGGAACATCAGTCGCCCGTGGGCTTCACGCCCGCCGCTTCCACCATCAGCACCACGGTGCGCGTCGGAGCGCGGGTGCGGTGCACCACGCCCTTGGGCACCACCATGCCCTGGCGGGGCAAGAGCTCGGCGGTGGGCTTGCCCTCGAGGTCGAGCAAGAGCTTGCCCTCGAGCACGAAGAACAGCTCGTCTTCCTTGTCGTGCTTGTGCCAGTGAAACTCGCCGTGGAACACACCGAGCCGCGCCACCGAGTCGTTCACCACCGCGAGCGACTGGTTCCACCACGGCACCTGGCACTCGTCGGCGAGCTTGCCCGCGTCGAGCACCTCGAGGCTCTTGTACTTGATGTCTTCGTGAATGTCGTACGCCATGCCGTTCACCCCAGGGCCTGCCGGTAGTCGACGTCGTATTCCTCTTCGGCGGCGCGTGCGTCGAGCTGCGCCTGATGAAAGAACCGCTCGCAGGCGTCGAGCACGTCGCTCACCGTCTCGAGCTTGTTCACCTCGGCGCGAAACACCGAGGCGTGCACCAGGCCGTGGGCGTACCAGCCCAGGTGCTTGTGAAAGGTGTGCACCGCAGTGCTCTCGGCGTGGCGCTTCAGGCCCTCGGGGGTGGCCTCTTCGGGCCGCCGCGGGCGGAAGTCGCGCAGCACGAACTCGACGTGCTTCTGGAAGTGGTCCATCACCACCCGGCAGCGCTCTTCGGGGCTCGGCCCCTCGCCGCCGCCCAGCTGGCGGAACAGCCAGGGGTTGCCCAGCGCGCCGCGGCCGATCATCACGTAGTCGCAGCCGGTGGTCTCGAGCATGCGGTGCGCGTCGGCCACCGTCTTCACGTCGCCGTTGCCGATGACGGGGAAGGCCGAGCCCACGTGCGCTTTCAGCGCGGTGATGCACGACCAGTCGGCCTGGCCGCTGTAGCCCTGCGCGCGGGTGCGCGGGTGAATCGCCAGCGCCTTCACGCCCGCGGCGCCGAGCACGTCGGCCATCTGCAGGAAGTTCTTGTTCGCGTGGTCCCACCCGGCGCGAATCTTGGCGGTGACCGGCAGCCCGGTCGCTTCGCGAATCAGGCGCACCAGCTCGCCCGCGCGCGGCGGGTCGCACATCAGGCCCGAGCCCGCGCCGGTCTTGGTGACCTTCTTCACCGGGCAGCCCATGTTGATGTCGATGATCTGCGCGCCCTGCTCTTTGGCGACCACCGCCGCCTTGGCCATCACCTCGGGCTCACCGCCGAAGATCTGCAGCGAGTAGGGCTGCTCGACCGCCGAGTCGTGGCGCAGGTAGCGCATGGTGCGCGCCGACAGCCGCATCAGCCCTTGCGCCGAGACCAGCTCGGTGGGGCACAGCGCCGCGCCCATCTGGAAGGCCAGCACCCGAAACGGCATCTCGCTCACGCCCGCCATCGGCGCGAGAATCCACCGGTTGCGCAAGGTGTACGGGCCGATCGGAAGCACGGCCCGCCTCTAACAGAAGCCGCGCGCCGAGTCTGGCCGTACGAGTGGGGTGTCGCGCCCCCCACGCGTCAACCGCGCGTTGACAGCCCCGGCGCAAGCCGCCGCCACTCCACGGCCGCGCGCTGGTGCTCCCGTTGCACTGCGCGAAGGCTCTCTGCACCTGCTCGAGGAGGAGCGCTTGCGACTCACCAAACAGTTGTCCTGCCTCACCATGCTGATGCTCATCGGCGGCTGCTCGCCGGAACCGGAAGTGGAGCCCGACCTCGTCTCCGGCGAGCTGCGGGTGGAGCACTCGCTCTTCGGGCAGAGAACCCCCGCTCACCCGCTCGACCCCGACGGCGCGGCCGTCGAGGTCGGCCTCAAGTTCAGGGCGTCGGCGCCGGGGCAGGTGACCGGCCTGCGCTTCTACAAGGGCGGCCCCGCGAATGGAGGAACGCACACCGGCCACCTGTGGACCGCGAGCGGGCAGCTGCTCGGCACGGTGACGTTCTCGAACGAGGGTACCAGCGGCTGGCAGACGGCCCGCTTCGGCGCCCCCATTCGAATCTCGCCGAACACCGTCTACGTCGCGAGCTACTTCGCGCCGCTGGGGCGCTACGCCGGTGACAACGGCTTCTTCGCTTCGAGGGGCCACGCGCGCGGGTCGCTGTATGGGTTGAAGAACGGCGAGGCCGGCGGCAACGGCGTCTACCGCTACGGCCCGTCGCCGGGGTTCCCCACCTCGACCTGGGAGTCGTCGAACTACTACGTCGACGTGTTGTTCTTGAGGGACGAGCCCGATGCGGGGGCGCAGCCCTCGCCTGCCGATGCGGGCACCCCGCCCTCGACGCCCGACGCCGGAGCCCCGCCCCCGACTCCCGACGCGGGCACCCGGCCTGATGCCGGCACCCCGGGGGCCTGCCCGTCGGCTGTGCCGAACACGCCGGGCGGCCCCGACCCGTGGGGCGGCTGCTGGCCGTCCGAGGCGAACACCGGCGTGCCGAGCGGCACGGTGCTGACTCCGTACACCGGGCCGTGCACCATCACGCAGAACGACACCGTCATCGATCGCAAGACGGTGAACTGCCGTCTCGAAATCCGAGCGAAGAACGTGGTCATCACCAACTCGAAGATCAACGGCTCGGTGTGGATCGATGACCCCGGCCCCGCGTACTCGTTCACCATCACCGACAGCGAGATCGACGCCGGCAGCACCCAGGGCAACATCAACGACTGCGCGAGCGCCATCGGCAAGAGCCACTTCGTCGCGACCCGGGTGCACACCTACGGCGGCATTCGCGGCATCTGGTGCGAGTACGACTGCACCGTTCAGGACTCGTGGGTCCACGGCCAGGCGCGCGACCCGACCGGCCGGGCACACGAGTCGGGCATCCGAATGGGTGACGGCTCCATTCTCCGGCACAACTCCATTCGCTGTGACGCTCCCGAGGTTCCTCCCGACGCGGGTTGCTCGGCCGACCTCACCGGCTACGGCGACTTCGCCCCGATTCGCAACAACACCATCGAGCGAAACCTGTTCCTCGCGACGACCGGCGGCGCCTGTGCGTACGGCGGCTCGAGCGGCGACGACGGCGCGAAGCCCTACGGCAACCAGGCGGCGAACATCGCGTTCATCGACAACGTCTTCCAGCGCAGCAGCAGCTACCAGTCGAGCGGCAAGTGCGGCTACTACTTCCCCATCACCGACTTCGACATCACGCGACCGGGCAATCGCTGGGTGGGCAACCGGTGGGACAACGGCGCGGTCTTGCCCCCCGCCAACTGACACGTCACTCGGGCGCCTACTCGGCCTTCTCGCAGAAGCGGGCCGAGTCGGCGGCCGAGGTGACGCAGTGAAAGCCGGCCGAGCACAGCGAGTCGTCGTTGCAGCGGCGGCTGCAGAAGAAGCCGGCGGTGGCGTTGCCGAAGCACACCCGCGATTGGCACTGGCTGCCCGCCTGGCAGCTCATGCCGATGTCGTCGAAGCCGACCTGCGCGCACGAGTTGTTGGTCGAGATGGGCACCCCCTGGTGCTCGGGCGCGCCGAGGAAGCAGGTCCGCGCGCCGCTGCTGGTGCTGCCGCACACCCAGCCCGCGGGGCACTGCGCGGTGTCGGTGCAGGCCTTCACGCAGATGAACGACGCGCTCGAGCCCAGGCACAGCCCCGACTGGCAGTCGTTCACCGAGGCGCACGGCGCGCCCAGGTCGGCGAAGTCGTCGTCGCCGCACTTCGCCTTCGCCAGGCACTCGGTCTGCCCCACCGAGTTCCCGTTCTTCCACCCTCCGGTGGCGCGCCCCTGCCAGCACGAGCCGGCGTCGGCGCACGCGTCGTGACACACGTCTTCGGCCACCGCGCAGCGCCCGCGCACGCAGGCCCGCGCTCCCGCGGTGCCGGCCCCGCACGCGCACTCCCACGCCGGGCAGGTGGCCCCCGCATCACAGGCGGGTGGGGGCGCGTACGACACGCAGCCACAGCACAGCGCGAGAATCAGCCACCGCATGCGCCCGGTCATCGCACCTTCTCGCGCGGCGGTGCGACGGTTTTCGGGGGCCGCGTCTTGCCGCTGCAGCTGGTTCAAAGGGGAAGCCCGGAGTCCCTCATGTGGAGATGCCTTGCCCTGTCGCTCGCGCTGTGCGCGTGCGGTGTCGAAGCGCCCCCGTCGTCGGCCCCCATCGAATCGCCTGAGACTAGCGAGCAGGCCAGCGCCAGCCAGAGCGTGACCTGCGACCCGTCGATGGTGGTGTTCCCGGTCGCGGCAGAGCACAACATCGGCTACGACCCGCAGAGCTGCACCGGAGGCTGCGCCATCAGCTGCCCTGATCAGCACGCCAACTCGGACTGGGGCGGAGCGCACCACGGCATCGACGTGTTCGCCTTCTTCCGCGCGCCGCTTCAGGCGGTGAGCGACGGCGTGGTGGTCGCGGTCGGCGTGGTCAGCTCGACCTCGGGCATTCGGGTGCGCGTGCGCGACGCCTGCGGCTGGGAGTACTACTACGGCCACCTCGACCAGGCGGTGGTGCACGCCGGTGAAGCCGTGTCGGCCGGCCAGCTGCTCGGCTACATGGGCCACACCGGCACCTCGGCGACCCACCTGCACTTCAACGTCTCGCCCAACGGCGGCTACTACAACGACATCAACCCGCTCGGGCTTTTGGTGGCGACCTCGCCCACCGCGTGCCAGCCCCCGGCTCCTCCGCCCCCGCCTCCTCCCGCCGGCTGCGGAGTGCTCGCCGCTGGCGAAGCGCTCGGCGTCGACGGCGCGCGCAGCTCGTGCGACGGCCGCTTCAACCTGCTCCTGCAGTCAGACGGCAACCTGGTGCTGTACCAAGACGGCGCCACCCCGCTGTGGGCCAGCGGCACCGTGGGCAGCGGCGCCGACACCGCGGTGATGCAGACCGACGGCAACTTCGTGCTCTACGCAGGCGGCGCGCCGGTCTGGCACACCTGGACCTTCGGTCACGACGGCGCGGTGCTCGCGGTGCAAGACGACGGCAACCTCGTGCTCTACCAGGGCAACACCGCGCTCTGGGCGTCGGGCACCGCCGGGCACTGAAGGCCGCGCGCAAAAAAAATGGCCGCGGTCGCGTTCGCAGCGCATGTCATCACACTTGGCAAAACGCGGTCGCGGCCATTTCTGTCGAATTTGCCAAACCCGCTGCGCGAGAGGCCTCGGCCACAACCGACCGAAACCACGGCCTCAGCCGCCGCAAAGCGCCCCGAGAATTGCATTGAAACTGTAACGGTCTCCGACAGCCCGCCCTGTATCCTGCGGGCGACACCCGGTCGAAGACTCCCATACGATGAGAAACCTCGCCCTCGACGCCGTGAAAGCCGGAGAAGCCCAGTTCCCCATGGTTCGCGTCGACGTCGACGCGTTCGCGCGCTTTCTGGCGCTGCAGGGTCGCGCCGAGCGCACCCAGGCCTGGCCAGAGCTGTTCCTCGCCTTCGCCTGCGGCCAGGGCGACGCCGCGGCGCTCGAGCACTTCGAGAAGAAGTACCTCGCGGTGGTGCGGCCCGCGCTGCGCCACCTCGACTCGAGCGGCAACCTCACCGACGAAATTCGCCAGCAGCTGCGGGTGCGCTTCTTCGTCGGCCCGCCGGCGCGCATTCTCGACTACGTCGGCCTGGGCTCGCTCGAAGGCTGGGTGCGCGCCGCCGCGGTGCGCCTCGCGCTCGACCTGCAGCGCCGCGCCACCGCCGAGAAGAACCACGCGCTCGACGAGCGCATCGCGCCCCAGAGCCCCGAGCTGCAGACCCTGAAGGCGCAGCACGGGCCGGCCTTTCGCAGCGCGTTCGACCAGGCCTTCAACAGCATCTCGTCGCGCGAGCGCGCGGTGCTCAAGCTGCACCTGTGCGAGCGCGCCAGCATCGATCAGATCGCCGCGCTCTACGGCATTCACCGCGCCACCGCCGCGAGGTGGATTCAGCGAATCAACCAGGCCCTGCGCGAGCGCACCATGATGGCGCTCACCAACGCGCTCAACGGCGCCACCACCGAGGCCCAGAGCCTGGTGAAGCACCTGGTCAGCGGCCTCGACGTGAGCATTCGCAGGCAGCTGGCGGCGAGCACGCCGTGATCTCGTGCCCCAGCGAGCAGCGCCTCTCGGCCTTTGTCGAAGGGGTGCTGCCGTTGGCGGAGGCCAAGGCGGTGCAGGAGCACCTGCAGGCCTGTGATGCGTGCCGGCTGATCGCCGATCTGCTGCAGGCCGACCCCCAGTCGACGGCGAGCAGCACCAGCGCCGAGGCCTCGCTCAAGCCCGGCCAGCGCATCGGCCCCTACCTGGTGCTCGAGTGGCTGGGCGCCGGCGGCATGGGCGCGGTCTGGGCGGCCCACGACACCCGGCTCGATCGCCGGGTCGCGCTCAAGGTGCTCGAGGGCCCCCAGCGCACCACCGTGATGCACGAGGCCCGCGCGCTGGCGCGGCTCAACCACCCCAACGTCGCCACCATCTACGACGTGGGCGAGCTCGCGGGCGTCAGCTTTCTCGCCATGGAGCTCTTGCCCGGCGGCACCCTGCGCGAGTGGCTGGGCGAGCGGCCGCGCACCCTCGAAGAACTGCTCGACGTGTTCGCGGCCGTCGCGCGCGGCCTGGGCCACGCGCACGCGAACGGCCTGGTGCACCGCGACTTCAAGCCCGACAACGTGCTGTTCATGGGCGACGGCACGCCGCGCGTCGCCGACTTCGGCCTCGCCACCCTCGCGCCCGACCCGGCCCTGGCCTCGCGCCGAATGGAAGAGGTCGCCGGCACGCCCGCCTACCTCTCGCCCGAGGCGCTCACCGGCGCCGCCCCCACCGCCAAGAGCGACCAGTACGCATTCGGCGTGACCTTGGGCAACGCGCTCGAGCGGCTGGGCCGCCCCGCCCCGCGCTCGGTGCGCGCGCTCGTCGCGCGCATGGCGGCGAAAGACCCCGCGCTGCGCTTCGACTCGATGCACGACATCGAGACCGCGCTGCTCAAGGCCCGGCCCTCGGCGCGCCGCCGCCGCACGGTGCGTGCCTCGATCGCCGCCGCGGTGAGCGTGGCGGCGCTGGCCTGGTTTGCGCGTGAGCGGCGCTGCGCCCACGCCGGCGACGCGGCCGAGCTCACCTGGGCGCGGCTCGCACCGCGCCTCGACGCCACCTTCGGCGCCGAGGTGAAGCGGCAGCTCGACCTGTGGAGCGCGCAGAGCGCGCTCGCCTGCAACTCGGGCGCGCAGGTGCGCACCCGCTGTCTCGACGAAGAGCTGCGCCGCTTCGACGCGCTCGACCTGACGATGGGAGTGCCCGAGCGCATCTCGGCGCTCGAGGTGCTGCCCTCGACCCGCGGCTGCGACTTCGCCACGCCCGCTGACGGCGACGCGTGGGAAGAAGAGCTGCGCCGGCGCGGCCCGCTGCTCGAGCGCCTGGCCAGCGCGCAGTCGCTCGAGGCCCTCGACGCCCTGCAAGACGACGTGAAGCCCGAGCTCGATCGCACCGCGTGGGCCTTCACCCTGTCGGCGCGCGTCTCGCGCGAGTGGTCAGACCCCACGGTGTGCGGGCCCAAGACGCTCGAGGGCCTGCAGAGCCTGATCAGCGCCTCCCGCCGCGCCGCGCTCACCGCGCTCGAGACCCGCGCGTGGACAGACCTCGCCCGCTGCCAGCGCCAGCGCGGGGCGGTGCGCGAAGCCGGCTTCTCGCTGGTGGTCGCCGACGAGGTCGTGCACGCGCTCCCCAACGAGGCGCTGGCCAAAAAGCTCACCGCGCTGCGCCGCGGCTCGCTGCTGATTCACCTCTCTCGCCTCGACGACTCGCAGCGGGCGCTGGGCAGCGTGCTGCCCGGCAGCGGCTGGCTCGAGGGCATGCGCCTGTCGCGCATCGCGCTGCTGGCGTTGGCGAAACAGAACGCCGGCGACGCCATCGCCGCCTACGAGAAGGCGGTGCCGCTGCTCGACCAGACCTTCGGCCCCAACAACTGGGAGAGCCGCGCCGCGCGCCACAACCTCGCCAGCTCGTATGCCGCCGCGTTTCGCTACGCCGAGGCGCTCACCCTGCTCGCTCCCGACAAAGACACGCCCATCACCACGCCGCTCGCGTCCGACCTGGTGCCCGTGCTGCTGGCGCTGGGTCGCAATCAAGAGGCGCTGGTGTGGGGCCGCAAGTCGCTCGAGGGCGTGGCGCTCAACGACCTGCGCACCATCACCTCGATGGGTCAGCAGCTGCAGGCGTGGGCCACCGCCGAGCTCGCGGCGGGCGACAAGCGCGAGGTGCTCAAGCGCCTGAAGGCGCTGCGCGAGCTCGAGGCCCTCTCGGACTCGCGCGAACAGCACCAGGTCGAGCGGCGCGCGCTCGAGGCGATGGCGCTGGTCGCGGTCGGTCGCGACGAGCCCGCCCAGGCACGCGAGCTCGCCGCCCAGGCCGAAGAGCTGCTCGCCCAGGTCGAGCTCTCCGCCAAGAGCGCCGCGCCCGAGGGCCGGCAGCTGTGGGTGAAGGCGCGCGTCGAGACCCTGGTGGCGCTCGAGCGCGTCACCGAGGCCGAGGCGCTGCTCACCGCCTTGCCGTTGGACCTCACCGCCGGCCTCGACCCGCTCGAGCGCGCCGACGCCTGGGTGCAGGTGGCCAGGAGCCTCGAGACCCACGGCCAGAAGGCCCGCGGTGAAGCGCTGATGTCCGAGGTGCGCCCCTTCGCCGGCTCGCTCGGCCCCCGCGCACGTCGGCTGTTCGACCCCAGCTGATCCGCGCTACCGTCGCGTGCGAATGGTGCGGCTGCGGCTGTTGGGAGTTCCCATCGAGGTGCACCTGAGCCACCTCGTCTTCATGCCGCTGGTAGCGTTCTTTCTCATCGAGCCGACCGGGTGGGCCGCGCACGCGCCGCGCCCCCTGGCGGTCGCGCTCTCGGCGGTGCTGGTGAGCAGCGCGCTGCTCTTGCACGAGCTGGGGCACGCGCTCGCCGGCCGCGCCTTCGGCTACCGCCCGGTGGTGCAGCTCATCGGCCTGACCGGCCGCACCCTGCCCAACCCCAACGAGACCATTCCCTGGCAGCGCGACGTGGCCCTGCACCTGGCCGGCCCCGGCGTGGGCATCACCCTGGGGTTCATCGCCCTGGCCGGGTACTACGCCGCCCGGGCCCGGCTGGGCGGCGCGCTCGAGTACGCGCTGCTGGTCTGGGCCTCGGCGCACCTCATCTGGGCGGTGGTGAACCTCTTGCCGCTGCACCCGCTCGACGGCGGCCGGGTGGTGACCGCCGTGGCGATGCGGCTGTTCGGGCGCGACGGCTTTCTCTACGCCCAGGTGTTCGGCATGGGCGTGGGGGTGGCGCTCGCCGCCGCTGCTTTCGCCTTTCGCGCGCCGCTGGGCATCTTCCCGCTCATCTACGTGCTGCACACCGCGGTGCTGATCGCCGCCTTTCGCCGCGGCGAGCTGCCGCGCCAGGCGGTGCACCCGCTCGAGCTGGCCTTCGCGCGCGCCCGCGAGCTCTACGCCGAAGAGAAGTTCGAAGAGGCGCAGGCGCTGGCCGAGCCGCTGCTCGAGGCCGACCTGCAGCCCGAGCTGCGCGCCCGGGTGCACCTGCTCGCCGGCTGGCTGGCGCTGAAGCTGGGGCTCGGCCGGCGCGCGCTCGACCACTTCTCGGCCACGCCCGGCGGCCAGGTGCCGCCGCAGGCGGTGGCCGCGGCGTTCTCGCTGATCGGCGACGACGCGCGCGCGGTGCCGCTGTGGGAAGAGGCCGCCCACGCCACCGGCGACGCCACCCTGCTGCACGAGTGGGCCGGCGCCCTGATTCGCCTCGGGCGCGAGAGCGAGGCGCGCCGGCTGCCCGGCCTGCACCTGCCGGCCGCATTCGAGGCGGCGCAGCGCGTGCCGGTCGCGCGCGGCGACTTCGCCTCGGCCGCGAAGGTGGCCGAGGCCCGCTTCGCCTTCGAGCCGTCGGCGGCCAACGCCTACCACGCGGCCTGCTTCTGGGCGCGGGCCGACCGGGCCGACGACGCGCTGCGGCTGTTGGCCCTCGCGGCCCAGCACGGCTTCGCAGACCTGCAGCGGGCGCTCGATGACGACGCGCTGTCGTCGTTGCGCGCACACGCCGGCTTCGGGGCGTTTCTCGAAGGCCTGCGCGGAAGTCAGCTCCCCAACTGAAGCACGCGCAGTACAGTCGCGGGCCGTGCGCGCCCCTTTCGTCGGAGTCGCGGTCTGCCTGTTCAGCGCTTCCTCTCTCGCCGGCGAGCAGCTTCACCTCGCCATACCCGGCTTCAGCGCGGTCGGCATGCCCGACTCGCGCGCCAACTTCTTCAGCGAGCACCTCGGCGCCGCGCTGGCACGCGCCGGTGCGCGGGTCACCACCGCCAAGACGGTCTCCGAGGTGCTGGGCCTCGAGCGCCAGAAGCAGCTGCTGGGCTGCTCCGACTCGGGCTGCACCATCGAGCTGGCCAACGCGCTGGGCGCCGACGGCATCATCTCGGGTGAGGTGGCGGCGCTCACCAGCTCGCTGCAGTGCAACGTGAAGCTGCTCTCTTCGCGCAGCGGCGAGGTGATCGAGGCCATCGCGGTGCGCGCCTCGAGCGACGAGGCGCTGCTCGACGAGCTCGAGAACGCGGCCCAGCGCCTGGCGCTGATCGGCGCCACCCGGCTGAACAAGCAGCTGAGCGCCGGCTCGCCCGGCAGCAGCGGCGGTGGCCTCAGCGTGCGGCGGCTCTCGTTCGTGCCCGCGGCCGTCGGGGTGGCGGCGGCGATCGCCGGCGCGGCCCTGCTGGTCGGCGCGCGCGGGCAGCTCGAGGCGATTCCCACCAGCGGGTCGGCGATTTCGGCCACCGAGGCCCAGACGCACGTGTCGAACGGCCGCGGCCTGGAGACCGGCGGCTGGGTGGCGGTGGGCGTGGGCTGCGCGGCGGTGGCCGCGGCGGTGGTGATGTTCGCGGTGGGCGGCAAGCCGAGCACCGTCACGGCCGCACTGACGCCGCTGCCCTCGGGCGGTGCGATGGTCGGTCTGGGAGGTGCCTTTTGATGCACCGTGCGTTGCTCCTGCTCACGCTACCCCTGCTCACCCGCTGCTTGCCGTGGGACGAGCGGCTGGCGGCCTGCCACGACGCCGGCCTGTGCGACGGCGCGGCAGGCGGCGCAGCCGCAGGCGGCAGCGGAGGCGCCGGCGGCGGCGCGACCGCGGGCGGCAGTGGAGGCACGGGCGGCGGCACCGCAGGCACCGGCGGCGGCGCGACTGCGGGCGGCAGCGGAGGCGGCGCGGCTCCGGTGGCGCGCTTCACCGTGACGCCCTCGCCGCTCAACTTCTCGAGCGTCGAGCAGAACACCACCAGAGACCTGCCGCTCACCATCACCAACACCGGCGAGGTGATGCTCGCCACGCCCACCGCCGACCCCGAGAACCAGCTGCTCTTCTCGGTGCAGAACGCCTGCAGCGGCCCGCTGGCGCCCGACGCCGGGTGCGTGTTGACCATTCGCTACGCGCCCATTCTGGTGGCGCAAGACGACAAGAAGCTGACCGTGAGCGCGGCGCCGGCGCCCGACGTGCTCATTCACACCCTCGGCACCAGCACGCCGCCGGGCGTGCGCTACGCGGCGATGCCCGGGGGCCTCGACTTCGGGCCGGTGGTGGTGGCGACCCCCTCGGCGGTGCAGCAGGTGACCTTTCGCAACACCGGCACCCCGCAGGTGACGCTGAGCAGCGTGACGCTGGAAGACACCGTCGGGGCCGCCGACGACTTCAGCATCGTGGCCAACGGGTGCTCTGCCGGCGCCACCTTCGCCAACGACGCGGGGTGCACCGTCACGCTGCGCTTCACGCCCAGGTCCGAGGGTCCGCTCGACGCCAGGCTTCACTTCACGCCCAACTCGCTGCCCGACGCGGTGGTGACCCTCGACGGCGCCGGAGTCGCGCTCACCTCGCTCACCGTGGGCCGAACGGGGCTCATCTCCGACGGGGGGCGAATCTTCACCGACGACGGCGGCATCGACTGCCCGGGCCGCTGCACGCACGTCGCGCCGCGCGGCACCGCCGTGACGTTGCATGCCGGAGCGCTGAACGGCCTCGCCCACTTCGTCGAGTGGGCGGCGGCCTGCCCGGCCGGCGGCCCCGACTGCACGCTGAGCATGAGCGCCGACGCGTCGACCGCCAGCGCGCGCTTCGACCCGTACAACCGGGTGTTCCTGGCCGGCCCGACGAACGGCGCGTTCAAGGCCGGCGCCAACCTCTGCGCCGCTGCCGCCATGTCGGCCGGGCTCACCCGCGCGGGCACCAGCTGGGTGTACGGCGTGAACGACAGCAGCGGCACGCTGGTCTCGGCGCTGGGCAGCTCGCGCGGCTGGGTGCGCACCGACGGGCAGCCGTTCGCCGACCTGCCTGCCGACATCGTCAACGGCCGGGTGATGACTCCGCCGATGCTCGATGGCATCGGCGCGGTCAAGAACGAGGGCCTGTGGTCGGGGTTCGACATGTACGACGGCGGCGTCGCCACCTCGAACTGCCTCAACTGGACAGCCTCCGACACCTCGAACTACGGCGCCCAGGGCTACAGCCTCAACGAGGGCACCTGGTTCATGAACAGCGGCCCCCGCTGCGACAGCACCGCCTGGGTGCTGTGCCTCGAGGTCGGTGGCCGCGCGCCGCTGGTGGTGCCGCCGCGGCCTGGCGGCACCCGCCTGGCGTTCGTGAGCGCGGGCTCGGTCAACGGCAACACCTCGGCGGCGATGGCGAACATGCTCTGCAACGGCGAGGCGGGCACCACCAACACCTTCGTGGCGATGCGCGGCACCGACACGGTGGGCGCCAGGAGCCTGGTGAGCACCACCGCCGGCACCTGGTACCGCGCGGACAACGTGAAGCTCTTTCCGCAGGCCAACGAGCTGACCTACTCGACCCGCACCCAGCTGGCGGGCATCAGCCGGCAGCTCGACGGCGGCATCGTGCCCCCAGGTACGCAGGTGTGGACGGGCGGGGACCCGAGCGTGCCGTCGAGCACCGCGACCAACTGCACCAACTGGGGCACCACCGCGGGCTTAGGCGTCGTCGGCGTCACCCACTTCGTGTCGGGGGCCTCTTTTCAGCTCGGCAACCTGGGGTGCGGAAACCCGGCGCGGGTGTACTGCTTCGAGCGCTGAGCTGCGCCCTCGTAACGTTGGGGTTTCCCCTGACAAAGCGATGACTCAGGGGCCTGTTTCATGGGGTAGCTCACCCGTCGAACGGACCCCAAATGAACGCGCCCACGACCGCCCAAGCGACCTACGACTCGAACGACCCCAGCCACGACCGCGTGAACTGGGTGAAGAGTATTCCCTTCTTTCTGGCGCACCTGACGCCGCTGCTGGCGTTCTTGATGCCGTTCAAGTGGGAGTACGTGGCGCTGCTGGTCTTCACCTACTACCTGCGAATGTTCTTCATCACCGCGGGCTACCACCGGTACTTCTCGCACCGCGCGTACCAGACCTCGCGCTGGTTTCAGTTCGTGATCGCCTTCATGGCCGAGATGTCGGCGCAGAAGGGCGTGCTGTGGTGGGCGTCGCATCACCGCCACCACCACAAAGAGAGCGACCAGCCGGGCGACATTCACTCGCCCACCCTGCGCGGCTTCTGGTGGAGCCAGGTCGGGTGGATTCTCTGCAGCAAGTACGACGAGCCGCGCTGGGAGCAGATCAAAGACTTCTCCCGGTTCCCCGAGATCAAGTGGATCAACAAGCACTACTGGCTGCCGCCGGTGGTCGGCCTGGTCGCGCTGTACCTGCTCGGCGGCTGGGGCTTCGTGCTGTGGGGCGGCTTCATCAGCACCGTGGTGCTGTGGCACGGCACCTTCACCATCAACTCGCTCAGCCACGTGTTCGGCAAGCGCCGCTACCTGACCACCGACACCAGCCGTAACAACTTCGTGCTCGCGCTCATCACCTGCGGTGAGGGCTGGCACAACAACCACCACTACCATCAGAACACCGCCAACCAGGGTTGGTTCTGGTGGGAGATCGACCTGAGCTACTACGTGCTCCGGCTGTTCTCGCTGGTCGGCCTGGTGTGGAAGCTGAAAGTTCCCGAAGACCAGACCCGCTACGTGCACCTCAAGTACAGCGACGCGCAGCGCCGCCAGCTCGAGCTGCAGAGCGTGTTCGGCAAGGGCATCATTCCCGCCCGCCCCGAGGCTGAGCCGCTGCTGCCGCTGCCGCTCGCCGCGCCCGCTCCTGCCGCGCTCATCAAGCGCAGCTGAGCGGTCGCTTCACTTCCCGCCGTCGCGAGCCGCTTCAGTCTTGGGCGGCTCGTCGTGGGCGTGCAGCCCGCACGCGCGCACCGAGCTCGACGGGTCGATGGCGTCATTGCCCGCGATGACCTCGGTCACCTTGCGGCCCTTGCCGATGGTGAAGGTGCGCCGCGCGGCGATGCCGACGATGGGCAGCTTGGTGTCGAACAGCTTCACCAGCTTCTGGTCGGCGTCAGAGACGAAGGTCTGCGGGGCTTTGAGCTCGGCGCGCCACTTCTTCAGCGTCTCGACGTCATCGGTCGAGACCGCGATGACGCGGCCGTGCAGCTTCTGAATCTCGGCATACCGGTCCCGGTACGCTTGCATTTCGCGCGTTCAACCGCCGGTGAAGGCCTTGGGGAAGAAGGCCAGAATCACCGGGCCCTCTTCGACCAGCTTCGACAGGGTGAGCGCGGTGCCGTCGATGTCTTTCGCGGTGAAGTCGGGAGCCACGTCGCCGACAGCAGGGGTGGTGGCCAGCAGCGCGGTCATCAGCGAGGCGAACATGCCGTATCGCTAACAGGCCCACCCGGCGTTTACCAGCCGGCCGCGCTTCAGAGCCGGTCGGGGGTGGGCAGCTTGTCCCTGGCGTCTTCTTCGGCGAACTCGGCCCGAATCTTCCCCGCCACGTAGAGGAAGGGGAACGAGAGGAAGAGCCCCACGAAGCCGAACAGGTGCTCGAAGCAGATGAGGCTCACCACCAGCACGAAGCCGGGCAGCGGCACGTGCCGCGCGGTGAGCCGCGGGTTCAGGTAGTAGGCCTCGATCTTGTGCAGCACGAAGGTGAGGCCGACGAACAGGCCCACTCCGAGCCAGCCCTTGGCCTGGTACGAGAGCACCACCAGCACGCTGCCGGCGAGCAGGTTGCCCACCACGGGTATGAGGCCGCTCACGAAGATGAGCACCATCAGCGCGGGCACGTGCGGCACGCCGAGCAGCAGCAGCACCGGCAGGGTGAGCACGGTGTTGCTGAGCGCCACCACCAGCTGCAGCTGCACGGTGAGGCTGATGGCCTCGGCGAGGTGCTCGAACCAGCGCGCCAGGGTGCCGCTCAGGGTCGCTTCGGGCAGCCGCTCGCGAAACGCCTGCACGGCTTTCTCGTCGAGAAAGAAGATGATCGCGAGAATGAAGCCGATGATTCCCAGCAGCACCAGGTGGCCGAGCGTGGCCGCCGACTTCGCCACCCGCCCGGCGTAGTGCTCGGCCGACTGGGCCAGCTTCTCGCTGTCGGGGAGCTTCTCTTTGAGCTCGAGGTACCAGGGGTGCTCGCGCAGCGCCGCCATGCGCTCGGGCAGCGTGTCGCGCGCCTCGACCACCACCCTGGCCAGCTTGCCGGCCGACAGCCAGGCCAGCAGCACCACCACCACCGCGCACAGGGTGAGCACCACGCCCAGGGCCGCGCCGCGCGACCACTTGAACCGCCGGTTCAGCACCCCGGCGCTGAAGTGCAGCCCGCGCTCGAAGCTGACGAAGAACGCCAGCAGCGGGAGCAGCTTCCAGAACACCGCCAGCCCGCCCACGAACAGCGCCAGCAGCAGGCCGCGCCGCGCGGTCTTCTCGCTGAAGAACTCGCGGACGCGGTCGCGCATCGGTCGGCTACCGGCTCAGAGACACTTCGGCTGGCAGAACTGCTGCCCGCCGTCGAAGCTCAGGCACCGGTACGACTTGCAGGTGTCGGCGCTGCCGCAGGGCTGGCCGTCGTCGAGCGGCGGCGCGCACGAGCCCGCGGTGGGCAGCCCGCCGCCGTCGCTGGCGCAGTACCAGTCGGGGAAGCTCTCGCTCTTGCAGCTCACGCCGTGAACGCCGCAGTGCTGGCCACCATCGGCAGGCAGGCGGCACACGCCGCTGGCGAACAGCCCGCCGTCGCTGATGTAGCAGTCGAGGTACGCCTTGCACCGGTCGGCTAGGCCGCAGATGCCGCCCGCCGAGTTGTACGGCTTGCAGTTGCCGCCCGCGAGCGGCGGGCAGAACGCGCCCTGCGCGCAGGGGTCTTCGCCGCTGCCCGGGTCGGCCATGCACGACGAGCCCGCCGTCGAGCGCATCGCGCACACGCCCGCGCGGCCGCCGGCGTCGGGCGGCGTGGCGTAGTTGTCTTTGCAGTACGCGCTGTCGACGCAGTCGGTCTGCGAGTCGCATTCTTGCCCGATGGCGCGCGAGTAGAACGGGCGCGGCTTGCAGGTGCTCTCGAGGCAGGTGCCCGCGTCGGAGCAGCCGTCGTCGCTCTGCTCGTTGATGCACGACGCGCCCATCGCGATGCGCGCAGTGCACACCCCCGCGCGCTGCAGCTGGCAGTTGAACGGGCAGCCGCTGCGGAAGAGGTTCTTGCAGTAGCCGGTGGGGCCGCACGCGTCGGGGTCGCTGCACCGCTCGCCCGCCGCGAGAAATCCGCACCGGTAGCCACCGTCGGCGCGCTGAATGCAGTTGCCGCCCGCGCAGATGCTGTCGTCGAAGCTGAAGCCGACGCACGCGGTGCCGGCCGCGGCGAACGGCTGGCAATTGCGCGAGCCGCCGTCGGCCACCGGGCAGTAGCCCATCGACGGGTCGCAGGTCTGCGGGCCGCCGAAGAGGTTGTGGTTACAGGTCTGGCCGAGGTTCTGGTACGCCGCGCACACGTTGCAGGTGCTCGCGCCGCCCACGCAGCGGCCCTGGCGACAGGTGTCTTGCACCAGCACCGGGCCCACCTGCGCGAACACTGCGCAGGGCGAGCCGGGCACGCCCCCGGGGCTGAAGGCCTCGAGGCAAGAGGGCGGCACCGCTCCCGAGCCGTGCGTGCACGGGTAGCCGGTGATGTCGGTGAGACAGCGCGCGGTCGCGGCCGCGTCGACGCGCACGGCGCCTGAGTCGGCGATGCTGAAGGTGCGCTCGCACGCGAGCTTCGCCTGCGCCACGCACAGCCCACCGTTGGTGGTGTCGACCGAGCTGCAGCGAACGTCGCGCGCGCACTGCGCGTTCGCCAGCTGCGTGCAGAAGCTCGGCTGCGTGCCGCCCCCCGTGCCGCCGGTGCCGCCGCCGGTCGCCGAACCGCCGCCTTGGCCGCTGCCCGCGTTTCCACCGGTGCCGCCGCCGGTGCTGCCGCCCGTGCCGCTGCCTGCGTTGCCGCCAGTGCCGCTCCCTGCGTTGCCGCCGCTGCCTCCGCCGGTGTTGCCGTTGCCGTTGCCGCCGCAGGCCGCGAGCAGCGCGGCCATCGAGAGTGCCGTGACGATGCGCATCGAATGTTCTCCGTTCACTAGAAGCAGGAAGGCTGGCAGGTGCGGTTCAGGCTGCCGGCGTCGGGGTTGAGGCACCGGCGCGAGGCGCAGTTGTCGGCCTGCGCGCACGGCATGCCGTCGGCGAGCGGCGTGGTGGCGCAGGTGGGGGCGGCCCCTGCGAACACCTGGCAGAACGCGTTGGGGTAGCTCTCGCCCTTGCAGGTGACGCCGGCCGAGCCGCACGCCTGCCCCGCGTCGGCCGGCAGCCGGCAGGTGCCGTCGAGCCCGGCATCGGGCCGGTAGCAGTCGAGGAAGTGCTTGCACTGCTGGGTCGCTGAGCCGCTGGTGCTGCAGCTGCCGCCCGCCGAGTTGTACGGCACGCAGTTGGGCCCGTTGCACGCCGCGCTCGACACGCACGGGTCATCGTTCGACACCACCGTGCCGCACGACGAGCCGGCCGCGAGGCGGGTGGCGCACACGCCCTGGCTACCACCCGCGTCGGGGGGGGTGCCCTCGAGGTCCTTGCAGAACGCGCCCTCGACGCACTGGGTGATCGAGTCGCACTCCTTGCCCACCGGCTGCGAGTAGAACGGCGCGGGCACGCACTTGCCCTCGAGGCAGGTGCCGCCGTCTCGGCAGCCGTCGTCGCGCTCTTCGTTGATGCAGGTGCTGCCCAGCGCGATGCGCGGCGTGCACACGCCGGCACGCACCGTGGTGCAGAGAATGCGCGCGCAGTTCACGAACAGGTCTTTGCAGTACGCGTCGGGGCCACAGGCCGCGGCGTTGCGGCACGCCTCGCCCGGCGCGTTGTAGCCGCAGCGGAAGCCGCCATCGCCGCGCTCGACGCAGAGGTCGGCGCACTCGGCGTCGTTGATGTTGAGAATGCCGGCCGAGGTGCACGGCGCGTCTTTGGGCTTGAAGGTCTGGCACAGCCGCGGGCTCGAGCCGGCGTCGACCGGGCAGAAGGTGGTGTCGGGGTCGCAGCGCTGGGTGGCCGAGAGAATGCGCTGCCCGTCACAGGTCTGGCCGACGGTCTGGTACGCGACGCACGCGCCGCAGGCCAGGCCGGTGGCCGTGCAGTAGCCCTGCGCGCAGGTGCCCGCGAGCCCGTTGTTGATGATGAGGCCGCCCACCGCCACCGAGCCGCTGGCGCACGGCTTGCCCGACGTGCCGGCGCCTTCGAGCACCGAGGCGCACGATGCGACGGCCGGAATGCCGGTGCGCGTGCACGGGTACGCCTCGTAGTCGCTCAGGCACTTGCCGGCGTTGGAGGCGGCGTACGAGAGCACCCCGGCGTCGACCATGCCGAGCGCGCTGCTGCAGCTGGCGTTCACCTGCGCCTTGCACAGGCCCAGGTTGGCCGAGTCGACCGTGCCGCAGCGCACCTCGCGGTTGCACTGGGCCTCGGCGAGCTTCTGGCAGAACTCGCCCTGCCCGACCGGAGGCGTCATGCCGCCGCCTGCTCCGCCGGCGGTGCCGCCGCCTCCGCCACCGCCGCCGGTGCCGCCGTCTCCTTTGTTTCCACAGCCTGACGCGAACGCGAGCGCGAGCAGCGAGATGGTGGCGATGCGCATGGTGTGAACCCTCCCCTTCGAGTGCTGCCGACTTCTACTTCACCGCGAGCGACCGGCCTAAAAAGCTCACGTCGCCTGCACCTCGACCGGGGGCGCGACCGGCTCGGCTTCGACCAGCTCTCCTTCGACCACCTTGCCGAGCTCGGCCATGCGGGCCCAGGTCGCCTGGGCCGCGTGGCGCGCGGTGCCGGCCACGTCTTCGGGCTTCACCGCGAGCGGCTTGCGGCCCCACAGCCGCCACAGGCCGTCGACCATCACCGACTCGACGTGGCGCGAGCTCAGGCCGTTGAGCACGTGCGCCGAGAGCGTCTGGGCGTTGAGCGGGGCCGGCGGGCGGTAGTCGAAGATGACCAGGTCGGCGAGCGCGCCGGCGCGCAGCGGGCCCAGCGGCGCGCCGAACGCGGCGGTGGCGAGGCGGTGACCGTTGGCGAGGTAGCGCAGCACGTCGATGGGCTGCCCTGCGTCGCGCGCCCGCAGCCACGCCGCCTGCGCCTCGGCCAGCACGTCGAGGCTCTGGGTGTCGGTGCCGATGCAGCCGCGCACGCCGAACTTGGCGGCCGCGGCGGTGCCGGTCTGGCTGGCCATGTTGCTGCGCGGGCAGTGCGCCATCCACGCGCCGAGGTCGAGCACCTCGCTGAGGTCGGGCCACGACAGGTGCACCCCCTGCGCGAGCACGGTGCGCTCGCCGATGAGACCGGCGTCGCGCAGCCGCTCGAAGGGCGAAAGCTTGAAGCGTGCCTTCGAGCGGCTCTCTTCGAGCGGGTCTTCACCGACGTGCAGCTGCAAGAGCGCGCCGCTGGGCTGCCACGCTTCGCGCAGCGCGGCGACGCCCTCGTCCGAGAGGTCATCGATGCCGTAGACGCCAAACGCGCCGCGAATGCGGCCGCGCGCGCGCTTCAAGAACGCGACCGTCTCTTCGAGCCCCTCGTCGCGGCCCTTGGGGCCGCGGCGCTCGCTCACCGCGTACGAGAGCACCGCGCGCAGGCCGATGTCCGACAGGCCGTGCGCCACGCGCGAGAGCGACTCGTGCGGCGCGTTGGGCGAGGCGTGCAGGTCGAACACCGCGGTGGTGCCGTACATCAGCCCTTCGAGGCCGCCGGCCGCTGCCGCCGCCTGCACCGCCTCGAGGTCGAGCGCGTCTTCGAGGTGGTGCTGCACCTGCTGCTCGGCGCCGAAGCCTCCGCCCTCGCGCGGGGCGCCGCGCATCAGGGTGGAATAGAGGTGGTGGTGGGCGCTGATCAGCCCCGGCAAAACCAGCTTTCCGTGAAGATCGATGATCTCGTCGCCTGGCTGATGCACCGCGTCTGCGCCGCGCGACACGATCTTCCCGTCTTCGACGCGGAGCGCGGCGACCTCGACCGAAGCGGGCTCGAGCTCGATGAGAGTTCCGCCTTTGAGCAGGGTCCCCACGAGGAGCCGCGAGCCTACCTTTCAAAGCCTTTTGACTGAACACGAGACAGCCGTGCTCCGGATCTCAGGCGCAACTGTCGCAGCGCCCCGTCAAGCGACTGGACAATGCGACGCGCGCTCCCCCGTGCGTTGCGACGCGCACCCACCCTGGCATACATGTTGCGAGGCGCGGTCCGCCTCCTTCAGCAGCTTTCGGTCACGGAGCATTCGACATGATGCGTCGCCTTTCGATTTTCTTCGCGCTCTTGGCTTGCGGCACGCCGTTCACGCCCCAAGGTGAAGAGGCCGCCTCGCGCGAAGACGCGATCATCGGCGGCACCATCGACACCTCAGACCCCGAGGTCTTCGAGCTCATCATTCAGGGCAACAACGGCAGCGGCGCGAGCTGCACCGCCACGCTCATCGACCGCCGCACCCTGCTCACCGCCGCGCACTGCGTCGACCCGCGCACCCTCTCGGCCACCAGCGTTCAGCTCGCCGCCCACAACAAGGCCAACGACAACCTGGTCGGCTTCTCCGACGTGATTCGCATCACCGAGACGCGCTACCACCCCGGCTGGCAGGGCATGGGCGACAACGACATCGCCATGGCGCTGCTGCAGACCGCGCCCGCGGTGACGCCCAAGGCGTGGAACATGGCGTCGCTCAACTCGCTCACCGGCCAGTCGATTCGAGCCGTGGGCTACGGCGCGAGCATGGGCGGCGCCAACCCCACCGGCGGCGGCGTGAAGCGCCAGGTGAACCTCACCTTCCGCCAGATGTTCACCGACATCTTCTTTCTGGGCGACGGCACCGGCCACGGCGTCTGTCACGGCGACTCGGGCGGCCCGTCGTTTCACACCTTCTCCGACGGCGTCGAGCGGGTGGTGGGCGTGCACAGCTTCACCACCACCGAGGCGTGCACCACCGGCGCCGACACCCGGGTCGACTACTTCCAGTCGTTCATCAAGCAGTGGCTGATGGAGAAAGAAGCGGCCAGCTGCATCGAAGACGGGCGCTGCGCCTCGAGCTGCGCCACGCCCGACCTCGACTGCGTGTGCGCGCGCGACGGCCAGTGCACCGCCGCGTGCCCGAACGTGGCGAAAGACCCCGACTGCCCGGCCGACTGCGCGCAGAACGGGGTGTGCAGCCAGCAGGCGTGCCCCACGCCCGACACCGACTGCGTCGCCAACGGCCAGGCCTGCGCCGCCGCGGTGCTGTGCCCCGACCGGCTGTGCGAGCGCGATGAACAGCACGTCGACCCGTACTGCACCCGCGCCTGCAGCTCGAACGGCGACTGCTTCGCCGGCGGAGAGTGCGACACCGCCCTGGGCCGCTGCCGCTACACCTACGTGCCCGAGACCCAGGTCGGCGACGCGTGCACCCCGGGCGTGTCGTTCTGCGCGCTGGCCACCCGCTGCGCCGGCCCCACCGTCGACTTCGCGTCCTGCTCCTTCCGCTGCTCGACCCAGGCCGACTGCGCCGACGGCAGCACCTGCACCACCAGCTTCGACGGCACGAAGTACTGCCAGGCGCCGCCCAAGCCGCCGGTGGTGCTCCAGAAGCTCGGCATCGCCGAGGCCGAGGCCGCCTCGAGCTGCTCGGCGGTGGGCGGGCTGCTGCCCCTGCTCGCCGCGCTGGTGCTGCGGCGCCGGCGCGGCCGATAGACGCGAGAGAGCGCGCAGGGTCGTGCTGGAACCCTCACGTCGCCGCGACGAAGGCTACTCCAGGCTTCACGCAGCACGATGCAGTCTCTGCGTCTCAAGCCTTCGGCGAGTGACTCCAGGGGTCTCGGCAGGCGCACCGTCACCCAGACCGCTCTTTGAAAAACTGCCACACTCTGAATCTGCGTGGAGTCGAAGGGAACGCTTCCGGCTTCCAGGCGGGGCCCCGCGAAGCGCCGCCCTCCTTCGTCGAGAGGTGCCGCGGTCGAGTTGCCCCTGGCGGGCGCGGTCGCGGTCCCTCCTCGCTCGGGGAAGCTCCTCGCCGGTGAACGCTCTGCCCTCGAGGCGAATGAGGGCACGGTGTCGCCCACCCGCGCCCCGCTCGCGCCGTCGCCCCCCGTCGACTTCGCTCAGAGCGCGACAGTTCTCGCTCCGTACAGCTCACGCTGGGCCAAGGCCTTCACGGGCGGCCTGCTTGGGAACGAAAACGAAAGAGAATGGCCGAGAGGCCTCACGCCGCCCAGGCCGACCTGTACGGTGGCGAGTCTCTTCCGCGTTTGTTCCCGTTCGAGGCGCTGAGCATCGGAAGTCAGGGCCACGAATCACCTTCGAGCTCGCTGCTGAGCGCCGCTTTCGAAGGCGGCCGTCGCCGAAGGCGCAGAGACTCGGGGGTGCTGCTGCTGCTCGGAGCCACCTCATGGGGCGCCGCGTTCCGGCTGCGACGGCCTGGCGTTCGCCGTGCCTGAAGCTCAGGGTGAGCGCTTCTCGAGGGCCTGCTGCGCTTCGACGCGCGAGAGCTTCGCTTCGTGCGAGAGCGCCCCGTCGGGGAACCGGCGCAAGAGCTCGTCGAGCACCTCGAGCGCGACCTTGGGGCGGTGCGCGCGCTGCGCCTCGAGGTGGGCGAGGTGGTACAGCGCCAGCTCGGCGACCGGCGCGTCTTGCTTCGCCAGCTCGGCGTAGATGGCGCGCGCGGCGTCGAGCTTGCCCTGCTGGGTGAACACCGCCGCCTTCTCGAGCTGCGAGAGCTCTTCGGCCTTCGGCGCGGCGTGGGCCGGCGGCGCCTCGGCGCGCGGCGCGGGCCACGACTCGCCGGCCTTCACGTCCCACCGGTCGGCGCCGCGGCTGACCCGCACCGTGCCTTCGCTGACGTGCAGCAGCACCTGGGTGCCGTCGCTCGCCACCTCGAACGCGGTGCCCACCACCTCGAGCGAGACGTCACGCGCCGAGACGCGGAAGGGCCCGTGGGTCACCTGCAGCTTCACCTTGCCCGAGGTCAGCGCCAGCTCGGTCACCGACGGCACGCGCACCCTCGTCGCCGCCGCCAGCTCGACCCGCGCGTTCTGTGCCAGCGCCAGCACCGCCTGAGCGTCGGTGGTGAACAGCTCGGTGGCCGCGTCGAGGCGCGCACCGGGCGGCACCACACCGGCCGCGCTCGAGAGCTGACCTTCGACCAGCACGCTGCCCGGCGCCGCGCTGCCGCGCACCATCACCGCCGCGCCGACCAGCGCGAGCGCCACGGCTGCGGCGAGCATCAGGCGCGGCAGCGGCGAGCCGCTCGGCTTTTCCAACCGCTCGCGCACACCCCCTTTGACGCGCGCGAGCACCGCCGGGTGCGGCTCGACCTCTTCCGCCCGCGCCTGCCGAAACAGCGGAGCGCCCTCTTTTTCCCACCGCTCTTCGTCGCTCATGCGCGGCCTTCTTTCTCGATGAGGGCCAGCATCTCTTTGCGCGCGTAGTGCAGCCGCGCGCGAATGGTGGGCTCGGGCACGTCGAGCACCTCGGCGGCCTCGCGCACCGACAGCCCCTCGAGCTCGGTGAGCACCAGCACCTGGCGGAACTTCTCGGGCACCCTGCCCATCAGGCGGCGCACCTGGCCGAGCGCGTTGCGGGCCTCGAGGCGCGGCTCTTCGTCGCGCGTCTTCCAGAACGTCACCGCTTCGAGCACCGACTCGAACGCGGCGCGCCGCCGGTGGCGGCGCCGGTGCTCGGACGCCACGTTCATGCAGATGCGGTACAGCCAGGTGCGCACCGCGCTGCGGCCTTCGAAGGTGTGAAACTGGCGCAGCACCACCATCATCACTTCCTGGGTGGCGTCTTCGGGGTCGATGGCGGCCCCGCCGAAGCGGCGCACCGCAGAGAAGATGAAGGCCCCGTGAGCGTCGAAAAACGCTTCCCAATCAGGGGCTTCTGCCCGTGCCCCCATCATCGTCACATCGGTCAAGACGTGCTCCACGTCACTTGGTGGCCCAGGGCGCGAGAACGATCAGAGATTTACCGAGACGCCGCCGGTGAGCTCGGCGGTGAGGCTGGGAAAGGCATCGGCGCCGATGTCCAGCATGCCCCACCCGCGCAGGCCCAGCCAGAGGTCGAAGCGCCCCAGGGGCCAGGAGCCGAGCACTCCGATGGCGGCCGCCGGGTGCAGGCTGACGTCGGGGAACTCGAAGCCGGCGACCTCGCGCAGCGTCCTCGAGAACGCCATCGCGACCGTGCCCTCGAGGGCGAGATAGGGAATGAGCCTCCAACGCACGTAGAGCTGCGGCCGGTAGAGGTCGTAGACCTGCGGGTCGCGGCGCGCCGGCCCGTAGTAGTCGAAGCCCACGCCGAGCGAGAAGATGCGCCACTTCACCGCCGCCCAGGCGCCGAAGGTGCCGCTGAACCCGAACGACGAGTAGCCCGCGCCGCCGCGCGCCTCGAGCACGAACCAGGCGTTGCGCACGGGCGGTGGCTCGGGCGCGGCCTCGGGGGCAGGCTCGCTCGCCACCGGCTCGGGAGCCGCAGCCGCGGTGCTGGGAGGAGGAGGCGGCGGCAACATCGCTGCTTCAGGGGCCGCGGTGCCGGCGTCGACGGGAAACGGCGCCGACCAGCCGTCGACCTGCGGCGCCGCGGGGCCGGAGGGGCCGGAGGGGCCGGAGGGGCCGGCGTCGGTTACCGGGGTTCCCGCATCTGGGGTCGGCACTGGCGGCGCGCTCACCACCAGCACCGGCCGCGCGAAGCGCTCGATGATGGCGCCGAGCGCGGCGGCCTGCTCGTCGCAGCCTCCGGCGAGGGTCACCTTGCGCTGCTCGCTGTGGCCGGGGCGACCCAGGGTCAGCGACCACTCGGGGCTGCTCGCCTCGCGCTGCGCGAGCACGGTGGCGCGCGCCGGGCTGCCGAACGGCACCAGCTTCGCGCCGAGCGCCGAGAGCACCCGCGACAGCTGCGCCTCGGTAGGGCAATCGGCGGGTTGGAGCGACACGCCGATCGGCGGCAGGCCACCGAGCAGGGCTGCGATCGCGAGGGCAGTCACCATTCGGCGGGGGCTTGTGTTGCCAGCAACCGCCCCTCTGATCCACAGAAACCCATTCGGGCACCTGGACGTAAGCGAGGGTGTGGACTTCATCTTTCTTCACCCGGGGCCGCCGTGCGCCGCCCTCGCCAACCGGGTTAGATGACGGGACCGCATGAAGCGCGCGCTGGCCGCCAGTCTGTTGGTCCATGCCCTGTTCGTGCTCTGGGCCGCGACCCGACCGCCGCCGGCCGCGCTGCCCAAGAACGCTCCCATCGAGCTCACCGTGGTCGAGGTCGTGACTCCGCCGCCTGCACCCCCTCCACCCCCGGCACCCGAGCCGCCCAGGGCGAAGCCGCCGCCGCGGCCGCAGCTGGCGATGAAGCCGCCGCCTGTGCCCCGAGAGGTCGAAGAGCCGCCCCGCGAGGTGCCTCCCGAGCCGAAGCTGCCGCCCAGCGACCTGCCCCGCGCCGACTCTCCGCTGCGCCTGCCCGGCATCACCGAGGGCGGCAACGGGCTGTCATTGCCGTCGGTGATGCTCAGCGTCGACGCGGGCTACGTGGTGCAGGAAGAGCGGCGCGGGCTGCACGCCCCCGAGATTCCCAAAGACCTGGTCGGGGTGACCGCGAAAGAGGCGCTCGGCCGCGGACGGGTGGCACGCGGCATGGTGCACCCGTACTACGTGCAGCTGGGCAAGGCGCTCATCAAGCAGTGGGACGCCGACCGCGCGGTGAGCGCCACCGGCCTCAAGGGCTTCGTCGACTCGGCGCTCGAGAACAACCGGCTGTGGAACAACATCTGGCAGGAAAAGGCGCGCCTCTACGCGAAGTCGGGCAACCCCATCGCCGACGAAGACATGCCCAAAGGCCCATCGCGGCCGATCAACGACCGCATGATGCCCTACGGCGGCAACCCCATCGACCAGCAGGCCCGGCGCGACCTGCAGCAGCAGATGAACGCCCAGTTCCGCGCCACCCGCCGCGCCACCATTCGCGTGGTGCAGGACCTGGAGGGTCGCCTCACCAAGGTCGAGCTGGTCGAGCCCTCGAACGACGAGCACGTCGACCGCGAGGCGCTGGCCGACGTGCGCGCCGCCGCGGCGAAGCTGCCGCCTCCTCCGGCCGAGGCGATGGAGGGCAAGCACGAGCTCTCGAGCCTGTGGAGCTTCGAGCTGGTGGTGTCGATCACCCCGCCGGTGCCGACCTTCACCTTCGAGTTCGACGAGGTCATCGGCTTCATCGACGCGCGCATGCCGCTCGACCGGCGCATCTATAAGAAGGTCAAGCTGGTCTCGGTCGAGTAGCGGCCGAAGCGGCTGCACGGGTCGATCTCTTCGTTGCCGTCTGCGGTACGTGCTCATGGACAAACGACGTCCACTCCGCGCGCTCCTCGCCGGCGCCTCGACCTCGCCCCGTGCAGCCGCTTCGGGGTGGTAGGTTGTCGTGCCGCCATGGCCGATATACGGCGCTTCGGGCTGTTCGCGGCGTTCTGCGCCGAGCGCTTTCCGCGCGCGCTCAGGGTCTACGACGTGGCGGGCGGCATGGGCCGGCTCAACGAAGAGCTGACGAAGCTGGGCCGCACCACCACCACCTTCGACGTGCGGGTGAAGCGGCTGCCGGTGCGCTACGCCGAGCGCCTCTTCACCCTGGGCGAGCCGTGCGACGCCGACCTGGTGGTGGGCCTGCACAGCGACGGAGCCACCCGGCTGTGCATCGACTACGCGGCGAAGCACGGCATCGGCTTCGCGGTGGTGCCGTGCTGCAGCGAGAACGGCATGAGCTACAACCCGTGGTGGAAGCACCTGCTCGCGCACGCCCGGCAGCTCGGCTTCGCCGAGGTGGGCGAGCACGAGCTGCCGATGGCCGGCCGCGCCCGGGTGGTGTGGGGCCGCTTCAACGACTGAAGGCGCGCAGAGGCTGCGGCCCCCACGAAAAATTTGCGCGGGGGCCGAATGGCGCTCCCGGGGGCAGGCAGCGCTGGCACGGGGCCTGAAAGGCATTGCCCTCGAAGCCCCTCGAACAGCCGGTCGTCGACGTGCCGACCCGCAGCACCACGAGAACGCATGGTTGCTCCGCGCATCGATCGATCGAGCTCGCCCGCCCTGGCGAGCGAGTGGCGGCACCTGCGCCGCCGCCTGGGGCTGCCCTTCATGATGCTGGTGCTGACCCACCTGGTCGGCACCGTCGGCTTCATGCTCGCCTGGTCGGGCCGCAGTGACGCCACCTGGCTCGACGCGCTGTTCATGACGTTCATCACCGTGTCGACGGTGGGCTTCGGAGAGGTGCACCCGCTGGGCACCTTCGGCCGCTTCGTGGCCATGGCGGTGGCCGCCGGCGGCATCGGCTCGCTGTTCTACTCGTTCAGCCTGGTGCTCGATTTTCTCGGCAACCCCGAGGTGCAGGGGGCCCGAAGGAGAAGGCGCATGACCCGACGCATCGAAGCGATGGAGCAACACGTGGTCATCGCCGGCTTCGGCCGGGTGGGCCGCGAGGCGGCAGGCGGCCTGTCGACCTCGGAGGCCCAGGTGGTGGTCATCGACCCCGACGCCCGCCACGAGGCCGACGCGCTCGAGCGCGGCTTCGCCTTCGTGTGCTGAGACGCCGCCGACGACGAGGTGCTGCGCCACGCCGGCATCGATCGCGCCCGCGGGCTGGTGGTCACCGCCGACAGCGACGCCACCAACCTCTACGTGATTCTCTCGGCCCGGCTGCTGAACCCGAAGGTGTACATCGTCTCGCGCGCGGTCGACGAGGCCACCATACCCAAGCTGCTGCGCGCCGGCGCCAACCGCGCCATCAGCCCGTACTCCATCGGCGGCAAGCGCCTCGCCCACCTGCTGCAGAGCCCCGGGGTGATCGACTTCTTCGAGACCGCGCTCACCCGTGGCCGCGAGAAGCTCTCGATCGGCGACATACAGGTGGTGGCGGGCCGCCAGGCCGCCGGCCAGACGCTGGGCGCGCTGCAGGTGCACGCCCAGACCGGCGCCTGGCTGCTCGCGGTGCTCAAAGAGGGCAACGTGGTGCTGCACCCCAAAGACGACCTGGCGCTGGGGGTGGGCGACCACGTGCTCGCGCTCGGCACCGGCGAGCAGCTCGAGAGAAGCTGCTCGAGACCGCTCCGTCAGTAGCTTCGCGGTGGGCGCCACGCGCCCGGGCGCGCCGCCGAGCCGGTCGAGCAGCGACACCAGCTCGAGGCGCTCGGGGTCATCTCGGGTGGCAGAGGCGGCCAGCGCGCGCGCCTGCTGCAGCGAGAAGTCGGGTGAGGCCTTGCCGTTGCCGCGCAAGAGGTCGGCGGCCCCGGCCACCGCGACGGCGAAGCGCAGCTCGCTCGAGGCCGACTCGAGGGTGCCCCAGAGCGCTCGCGGCTCGAGCTCGAGCGCGCTCTCGAAGGCGCCCTGCGACCGCGGGCGCTGGCCGCGCACCCGCACCGTGCCCAGGTTCGCCAGCGGGTGCGCCGAGCTGAGCTCGAGCTCGTAGACCGCGGTGACGCTGTGGCCGGCGCCGATCTCTCCGCCGTCGACCTCGTCGTCGGTGAAGTCGCGATCGGCGACGTCGCGGTTCTCGTAACCGAGCAGCCGGTAGCGCCGCACCACCTGCGCATCGAACTCGACCTGCACCTTCACGTCGCGGGCGATCACCTCGAGCGTGCCGGCGATCTGGGTCTGAAAGACCTTCACCGCCTGCTCGCGCGAGTCGATGTACAGGCTCTGGCCGTTGCCGCGGTCGGCGAGCTGCTCGAGGGTGGAATCGCGGTAGTTGCCCATGCCGAAGCCGACGGTGGTGAGGGTGACGCCGTCTCTCACGAAGCCGTGCACCGCCTCGAGCATGGCCTGGGCCGAGAGGTTTCTACCGATGTTGGCGTCGCCGTCGGTGAGCACGATGACGCGCGAGACGCTGTCGGGCGAGGCGAAGCGCACCGCGTGGCGGTAGGCGAGCTCCATGCCGTCACCCATCGCGGTGCCTCCACCGGCGGTGAGCGCGTCGATGGCCTCGAGAATCTCGACCCGCCTCGAGGCCGAGGTGGGCGGCAGCACCTCGCGCACACTCCCCGCGTAGGTGATGAGCGCGACGGTGTCGCGCGGGTTGAGGTTCTTCACCAAGATGCGCAGCGCCTCTTGCGCCAGAGGCAGGCGATCGCGCCCCTGCATCGAGCCGCTGGTGTCGACCAGGAAGACGAGGTGCGCGGGCAGCCGGTCGGCGTTCGCGAGGCGGCGGCCCTGCAGCGACACCTTGAGCACCGTGCGGCCCGCATTGAACGGTGACGGCGCGCCCTCGGCCGTCACCGAGAACGGCAGGTCGCCGGGCTGCGGCAGCGCGTACTCGAACGCGTTGACCCACTCTTCGACCCGCACGCTGTCGGGCACCGGCAGTGCCCCGCCCTTCAGCACCCGCCGCCCCAACGTGTAGCTGGCGGTGTCGACGTCGACGGCGAAGGTCGAGAGGCGGTCTTGGCGCGCGTCGACGAGCCCGTTGGGGTCGAGGTGCGCGTGGGTGTTGGCCAGCGGGTTCGGGTCGATGGGGGGCTCGACGGCGTCGACCCCGAACGTGTGCATCGTCTTGCGGGTGGGGTCTGCGGGCTGGACGTGACCGTCGCCGGCGAGGGCGTCGGCGCTTTGGCCGAGCCGCCGGCGAAGGGGGTCGCCGAACAGGGTGAGCACCGGGGCGGTGAACAGCGCAGCGAGGAAGAGGCCGAGGGCGATTCGTTTCATGGTGCCGGCAGGGTGCGCCCCCAGCGGCCACGCGCGAATCGGTCAGCGGGAGGACCTACGTCAGCCGACCGTCGGTCGAACGGCTGATGGGCCGAGCAGCGCGCGCGCCGCGTCGATGGCCTCGTGGGTGCCGCCCAGGGCCAGCACGTCTCCTTCGCGCAGCACCTCTTTCGCGGTGGGCACCACCACGTCGGTGTCTCCGCGCCGAATGGCCAGCACCGTGGCGCCGGTCTCGCCGCGCAGGTTGAGCTCGGCGAGGCTCTTGCCCACGCCGCTGCTCTGCGCGGCGAGGCGCACCGGCACCGGCTCGCCGAGGCCCGGCAGCAGCGCGTGCAGCTCGGCGAGCTCGTCTTTCTGGTGGGTCTGCCGCGCCAGGGCCTCGACGATGGCCTGGGCTCCGGCGCGCACGTGGCCCTCGAGGTTGGTGGCGCTGCGCCAGAACCCGAAGCCCACGATCACGGTGAGCACCAGCAAAAGCAGCGCGCCCTGAAAGCCGGGCAAGAACGGCTGGGTCACCGCCACCAACGGTATGCCCACCGCGAGCAGGCAGGCGAGCTGCAGCGCGACCAGCAGCATGCGGCGCGGCGCGGCGGCCAGGTCGACCCTGCCGCCGGCGGTGCGCGGCAGCGCCTGCTCGGCGAGGGTGACGCCCAGCTTGCGCGCCAGCCGAATCATGCCCACGCAGAACGGCAGCGCGAGCAGCGAAGCGCCGCCATAGACCACCAGCATCGAGAGCGCGGGCGTGAACGAGATGTACTCGAGCACCCGGGCCGCGCCGAGCGCGGTGCCGATGATGACCCCTGCCAGCAGCGCCGCATCGACGAACAGCCAGAAGAACAGCCGCCGCATGTCGGCGCCGGGGGTGCGCCGGCGGGGAGCGGTGCGCAGCTCTTCGAGCCAGCTGCCGTAGAGCGAGGTGAAGGTCTGCAGCGGGTGCGGCAGCTTGCGGTCGATGAAGTGCGCGGTGGGGCCCGAGGCCTTGATCAGCCAGGGCGTCACCAGGGTGGTGATGGCCGAGACCGCCACCGCGATGGGGTAGAGAAACGGGCGCACCACTCCGAGCGAGAGCCCGAGCGCGGCGATGATGAACGAGAACTCGCCGATCTGCGCCAGGCTCATGCCCGCCTGAACCGAGGTGCGCACCCCGTTGCCGGTGAGAAACGCGCCCAGGGTGACGCTCAAGATTTTTCCCACCACCACCACCAGCGTGAGCACCACCACCGCCACCCAGTGCTCGGCGACGAGCTTCGGCTCGATCATCATGCCCACCGAGACGAAGAACACCGCGGCGAAGATGTCGCGCACCGGCTCGACGCGGTGCTCGATCTCTTTCTCGTGGCCCGACTCGGCGACCAGCGAGCCGGCGATGAACGCACCCAGCGCGACCGAGTAGCCGAACCACTGCGCCAGCAGCGCGATGGCGAAGCAGATGCCCACGCTGGCCACCACCGTGGTCTCGGGGCGATCGAGCTTCACGATGGCGCGCATCGCGCGCGGCACCAGGTACAGCCCACCGCCCACCAGGCCGACCAGAAACGCCAGCAGCTTGCCGGCGGTGAGGGCCAGCTGGCCGGCCGAGAGGCTGTGGCCCGAGTACGCCGCGGTGAGGGTGGCCATCAGCAGAATGGCGATCAGGTCTTCGACCACCAGCACGCCCACCACCAGCTCGCGCAGGCGGCCCTTGATGCCCTGCTCGCTGAACGCCTTGGCGATGATGGTGGTGCTGGAGATGGCGATCGCGCCGCCGGCGAAGATGCTCTCGGCCCCCGACCACCCGAAGAGGCGGCCGGCCGCGTAGCCGAGCCAGATCATCAAGGTGCACTGAATGACTGCGGTGATGCCGGCCACCGGCCCCACCTGCAGCAGCTTGCGCAGCGAGAACTCGAGCCCCAGCGAGAACATCAGCAAGATGACGCCGAGCTCCGACAGCATGTGAATGACGGCGGTGTCGGCGACCAGCGGCACCGGCAGGTGCGGCCCGACGATGAGGCCAGCCAGCAGGTAGCCCAGAATCACCGGCTGCTTGAGGCGCTGAAAGACGACGGTGGTGACCGCAGCCACGCAGAGCACCACCGTCAGCGCTTTCAGGAATTCATGCGGGTCAACCGCAGTGCTCATAGGCGACCGCCAGACCAATCAGCAGCGCGCAGCAGACGAGCGCCAGGTACAGGCGCCCCCAGGGCACGTTGTTTCCTTGCGAAGCAGGTGGTTCTTCCAAGACGCATGGGTCCTTCGAGGGCAGCGAGGCCCCCGGTGAAGGGTTTGCATAACGGGTGGGCGCTTCGACTTACGCGCGCGGTGGGCCCTGAGACGGGCACGTCACCAGGTCAGGACGCGCGGCGAAGGCGCGAGGCGAGACCCGAGCGGCCGTTGCGTCGAGGGTCGCGGCAGCGGCGGGCACCGCGACCGGGAGCGCCAGCAGCGGCCGGTGCAGGTCGAGGCCGCGCACCACGGTCGGCGCCGCGACGGTGCTCGAGGCGGCCAGCGCGGGGTGCGCCAGCGACACCGACTCGCCCTGCTCGGCCGCCGGCTCGAGCGCGAGCGGGTGGCCCAAGCCGAAGAGGCTCGCGGCCAGCAGCAGCGCGGTGGCAGAGCGCGAGAGCACCGCCTGCCAGTGTAATGACGAGGTGGAGAAGAGCCCAGCGATAACCCGGGCACCCTGAGCGAAGCCGCGTCAGCGGCGAAGTCGAATCGGTGGTGCCGGAACTGGAACGCGCCGCGGCGCATACTCCTGGCTTCAAGCAGCACTGCGAGCGCCCAATACGATGGAGTATCTGCCCTCAGGCTTCGGCGAGCGACGGCAGGGTTCGACGTCGCTCACCCTGAGCGGTCTCGCGCGCGCCTGGACACCCCGGCGGCCCGATTGATAAGTGCGCACTTATCACCGCATGGGCTTTCCGCTCCCCCACCTCGAGCACAACGCGCTGACGCTGCTGCTCTTGCAGATCATCGTCATCGTGGCGCTGTCGCGGCTGCTCGCCATCGGGGCGAAGCGGCTGGGTCAGCCGCTGGTGATCGCCGAGGTGGTCGCGGGCATTCTGCTGGGCCCCTCGTTTCTCGGTGCCCTCTGGCCCCCCGCGATGGAGTTCCTCTTCCCCGCCTCGTCGATGGCGGTGCTGAAGATGCTCAGCCAGGTGGGCCTGGTGCTGTTCATGTTCCTCATCGGCATCGAGCTCGACCCCGCCCAGCTGAAAGGCCGCACCAAGGCCTCGGTGCTGATCAGCCACGCGAGCATCGTGGTGCCGTTCGCGCTGGGCACCCTGCTCGCCTTCGCGATGCACGAGAAGTACTCGAGCCCCACCGTCCCCTACGCGTCGTTCGTGCTGTTCATGGGCATCGCGATGAGCATCACCGCCTTTCCGGTGCTCGCCCGCATTCTTTCCGAGCGCAACCTGATGGGCACCCGGCTGGGTGCGGTGGTCATCGCCTGCGCCGCGGTCGACGACGTCACCGCGTGGTGCCTGCTCGCGCTGGTGGTGGCGGTGGCGCGCGCCACCGGCGTGGCCAGCGCGGTGTGGACGGTGGCCTTGAGCGCCGCCTTCATCGCCACGGTGTTGTTCGTGCTGCGCCCCGTCCTGCAGCGGCTGGCGAAGCGGCGCTCGGGGCCCTTGAGCACCGGCGCGGTGGCGGTGACCCTGGTGCTGCTGCTGGTCTCGAGCGGCATCACCGAGCTGATCGGCATTCACGCGCTGTTCGGCGCCTTCTTGTTCGGCGTGGCGCTGCCCAAAGAGGGCGGCTTCGCCCACGCGCTCGCCGAGCGGCTCGAGACCGTGGCGGTGATGCTGCTGCTCCCGCTGTTCTTCGCCTTCAGCGGCCTGCGCACCCAGCTGGGGCTGCTCAACCACCCCGCCGACTGGGGCGTGACGCTGGCCATCATCGGCCTGGCGACCCTGGGCAAGTTCGGCGGCAGCAGCGTCGCGGCGCGGCTCACCGGGGTGAAGTGGCGCGAGGCCACCGCGATCGGTATCTTGATGAACACCCGCGGCCTGGTCGAGCTGATCGTGCTCAACATCGGCTACGACCTGGGCGTCATCAACTCGACCGTCTTCACCATGCTGGTGCTGATGGCGCTGGTGACCACCTTCGCCACCTCGCCGCTGATTCGCCGCGTCTATACCGACGCGCAGCTGGCGCAAGAGCGGCTCGACGCTCCCGCCGGCGCCGGCGGGCCGCACGAGCGCAAGGGCCTGCTCATCTGCGTCGGTGAGCCGTCGAGCGGCAACGCCCTGGCGCTGGTGCTGGCGGCGCTGCGCGACGCGGCGGGCAAGTCAGAGGCCACCGCGCTGCACCTCTACCCCAGCTCCGACCGGCCCTCGGTCGACCTGCGCCACCAGGAAGAGTCTCCCCAGAGCGGCCCCCTGGGCCCGCTGCTGGCGCGCGCGGTCGAGCTCGGCCAGCGCGTGCGCCCGCTGACCTTCGTCTCGAGCGACACCGCCGAAGACATCTGCCGCACCGCCGAGGCGAAGCAGGCCACCCTGGTGCTGATGTCGTCGGTGCGCCCGCCGTGGGAGGGCGGTGCCAAGACGGTGATGGCGGTGGCCCGCCGCTGCGCCTGCCCGGTGGCGGTGCTGATCGACCGCGGGCTGACCAAGACCGAGAAGGTGGTGGTGGTGTCGAGCGGCGACGCGCGCGACGCGGCGGCGTTCGTGCTGGCGCGGCACCTCTCGGGCACCCGCGCCAAGCCGGTGCGCCTCGACGACGCGGCGGCCGACCTGCGCGACGCCGACCTGGTGCTGGTGGGGGCGGGCGCCCAGGCGGCGCGGCTCGCTGGGCTGCTCGAGGGCGGCCGGGCCTCGGTATTGTGGATTCACCCGGCCCGCAGCTCGGCCACCGAGCTGGTGAAGCTCGAGGCCGCGGCGCCTTCGAGCGCAGGCTGACGCGATGCACCTGGGCGCGACGCTGCGGCTCTTGCGGGTGGAGCACGGCTTCGGGCTGCGCGACCTCGCCCGGCGGCTGGGCGTCTCGAGCGCCTACCTGAGCCGGGTCGAGAACGGCCTCGACCCGGTGCCCACCTCCGATCGCCTCGAGGCCATCGCCCGCGAGCTCGACCTGCCTCCCCAGCTCTTGATGGACGCGGCCCATCGCTTGAGCCCCGTGGCGCAGCGCTACCTCGAGCACCAGCCCCAGGCCGCGGCGCTGCTGCTCGAGCTGGCGCAGCGCGAGCTGGGCCCGGCCGAGCTGGCGCAGCTCAAGCGCTACGTGCAGGCGCAGTTTCCGCAGGCGCGGGCGAAGGCAGAGCCCGTCGAGCCGCTCGCAGAGCGGCTCAGCCCCAGGCGGGTGGTGCTGCAGCTGGGCGGCGCCGAGCTGCACGACGTGCTCGAGGTGGCGTGCGCGCGCTTCACCCGGCCGGCGCGGGGGCCCTCGGTGCGCGAGCTGTCGAGCGCGCTGCGCGAGCGGTGCGAGCAGCTGTCGCCGTCGGTGGGCGCGGGGGTGGCGGTGCCGCACCTCTCGGTGGCGGGCGTCGAGCCGCAGGCCGCGCTGGTGACCCTCGCGCAGCCGCTGAAGGCCGACGCCGCCGACGGCGAGGCCATCTCGACCTTCGTGGTGCTGCTCTCGCCCGAGCGCGGGCGCGCACAGCGGGCGCGCATCGCCCACGTCGCCCGGCTCGCCGCGCGCGGGCTGGCCTCGGCCCTGCTCAACGTGCGGCAGGCCAGCTCCGCCATCGAGCGCGTCGCGGCGCTCGAGCACGTGCGGTGACGCGCTCCCGCTCGCCCCGCGAGGGGAGAGAGGCTCGCTTCAGGGCAGCTCGACGATGCCCACGTAGGCGGGGCCGCCGGGCACGCTGGCGACCGGGCCGAGCGAGGTGAGCGCGCCGGTCACCGGGTCGATGCGCATCGCCACGAGGGTGTTGGAGCTCTGGTTCGCGACCAGCAGCAGCCGGCCGTCGGGAGACAGCCCGAAGCTGCGGGGCATGCTGCCCCCGGTCGAGGTGGTGCCGCCCCAGGTCATCAGCCCGCCGTCGAGGTGAAAGTGCACGATCGAGTCGTGCCCGCGGTTCGACCCGTAGACCGAGTGCCCCGCCGGGTGCACGAACACCTCGGCGGTAGAGCCCGAGCTGAAGCCGGCCGGCACGGTCGACAGCGTCTGCCGGTGGGTCAACTTCCCATCGGTGACCTGCAAGGCGCTCAGGGTGCGGTCGGTCTCGTTGATGAGGTAGGCCCACTGCCCGTTGGGGTGAAGGTCGAGGTGCCGCGGGCCCGCGCCGCTGGCGGTCGAGTAGGAGGCCGGGCTCTTCGGGGTCAGCCCGCCGTCGAAGTCGTACTGGGCCACCAGGTCCGACCCCAGGCAGGGCACGAACACGTTGCGGCCCGAGCGGTCGGAGATGATCTGATGCGCGTTCATGCCCGGGCTGCGCGGGCTCGTCACCGGCCCCACCGCCCCGCCGTCGAGAATCGGCACCACCGACACCGTGCCGCCGCCGTAGTTCGCCACCATCACGTACCGCCCGGTCGGGTCGACCGAGAGGTGCGCCGGCCCGTTGCCCACTCCGGTGGTGCGGTTGATGAACGTCAGCGCCCCGCTCGCCTGGTCGATCGCGAACGCGCTCACCGCTCCAGCGCTGCTCTCGTTCACCGCGTACAGGTAGCGCTTCGACGGGTGCACCGCGAGGAAGCTGGGGTTCACGCCCGCGCTCACCAGCCCGCGCGCGCTCACCCCGGCGTCGGCCGGCTCGACCTTGAACACGTAGATGTTGCCGTTGCCGCTGCCCACGTACGCGAACTGCCTGCCCGCCACGCCTCCCGCGCTGCCGCCGCTGGCTCCACCGCCTGCTCCACCGCCTGCTCCACCGCTGCCGCCGGCCATCGCGCCTCCTCCTGCGGTGCCGCCACCCGCTCCGCTTCCTCCGGCGCTCGCGCCGCCTCCCGCGGCGGTGCCGCCGCCGACGCTGCTTCCTCCTGCCGCGGCGCCGCCGCCCGCGAGGCCTGCGTCACCGCCCGCGCCCGCATCGAGCCCCGACTCGGGGGCACCGCAGCAGGCGAGGAACAGCACCAACCCCAGACGTCGCATTTGCGGCGCATGGTGTCACGTCGCAGGCGCCCCGACATCTGCTCCGGGTCGTGCACCACCCCCCGGTCTGAAAGCACGCACCACCGCCAGCCAGAGTCGCGCACAGATCGCTCGGCGCACGCACCTTGCAACCCCCACCTTCGTGCCCGTCTCAGCGCTCTCGGCGCCGGCCCGCGAGTGGGTCGACGAACAGATCTCCAAGATGATCGCCACCGCCTGGGCGATTCGCGCCGGCGTGGCCACCGCGGTGCTGAGCCTGTCGTACGTGCTCGACCAGGGAGGTCTCCACGACTGGGGCGAGTACCTCGAGCCCCTCGCGGTGTACTCGGTGATGAGCGCCGGCTTCGCGTGGGCTTCACGCCGCTTCGACACCACCCGCTACGCCGCGCTCGCCGCCGCGCTCGACGTCGCCATGATCTCCCTGATGCAGTGGCGCACCATGCCCCAGAGCCCGCACCCCGCCGGGGTGGCCGGGTTCACCCTGGGCCTGTTCGTACTGCTGGTGGCGGTGAACGGCCTCGCGCTCAAGCCGTTCATCACCTGGTCGACCGCGCTGTTCTCGGCGGTCGGCGTCAGCTTCCTGATGCAGCAGGCGCAGGTGGGGTTCGGCGCGCAGGCGGTGGCCGCGGTGGTGCTGGGCGTGACGGCCATCGCGATCGAGGGCTTCTCGAAGCGCCTCTTCGGGCTCGCCGCCGCCGTGGCCAAGGCCGAGGTCGACCGCGACGTGCAGTCGCGGCGCTTCGCCGAGGTCGAGGCGGCGCGCGCGACCATCGAAGAGCGCAACCGCCAGCTCGAGACGCTGCAGGCCGAGCGCGACGCGCTGACCCACGTGCTGGTGCACGACCTGCGCTCGCCCATCTCGGTGATCGCCAGCAACGTGACCTGGGCCGAACAAGAGCTGCAGCGCCCATTGAGCGCCGAAGACCTGGCCGAGGTGCGCAGCGCGCTGCATGGGGCCAGCACCACCACCGACCGCCTCAACGCGATGGTCACCGACCTGCTCACCATCAACAAGCTCGAAGAAGGCGAGCTGCCGCTGAACCGCGAGAACGTCGACGCGCGCGCGATGCTCGAGACGCTGCAGCAGCAGTACACCCACCTCGCCGAGCAGCGCCGGGTGAAGCTCGAGGTGCACGCCTCGGCTCGGCGCGCGCTCGACGCCGACCGCGGGCTGCTCACCCGGGTGGTCGAGAACCTGGTCTCCAACGCCCTGCGCTACACCCCGAGCGGAGGCCGGCTGCGGGTCGAGAGCTTCGACACCGAAGACGGCCTCGCGCTGGCGGTGCGCAACGACGGCGACCCCATTCCAAACGGTGCACGCACGGTGCTGTTCGAGAAATTCTCGCAGCTGGGCAACGCCGCCGAGCGCCGCACCGCCGGCTTCGGCCTGGGCCTCTACTTCTGCCGGCTGGTGGCCGAGCGGCACGGCGGCACCATCGCGGTCGAAGACGCCGAGAGCTGGGCCACCTCGATGGTGCTGCGGCTGCCCCAGCGCGCGCTGGCCGACCAATCGTGGCGCACCGCGGCATGAGCCGTTAGCAGCCCCCTTCCCTCGCCACCCCAAACGGGGCTATTGGCGCGAGAGGCAAAGGGCCGGCAGGAGGCTGCAACCGTGAACGTTCGTCTTGGCTTGTTCGTCGTGCTGTGCGCGGCGGCATGTGGCCCCTCAGTGGCCGAAGATTTCGTCACCACCGCACCCATCGGAGAGGTGGTGGCGCTGCCGCTGGTCGACCTTCGCGCCGACGTGAACCGCGACGGCATCGTCGAGCTCGACAACGCGACCGACGACGCCGACGAGGAGACGTGGGACGCGCAGCATGGCGCCGTCTTTCTCGCGAACATCGACGACGATCTGCAGCGCTGCCCGGGCACCGGCACCGACCAGACGCTGCCGCTGTGCAACGACGCGTCGGACGATCAGCTGAACGGGCCCGACGACCTGCTCGACCTGGCGCCGCTGAAGACCGCGGGCTGGGCGAACGCGGGCGACGGCGTCACCGGCGGCATCAGCGTCACGCCGGCCGGCCACGTGCGCATCTTCAAGAAGACCGGCGCCGACGTGGCGATGTTCGACGAGGCGATGCGGCTGACCACCGACGAGGTGCGCGCCGGCGTCGAGCTGTACCTCGAGGGCAAAGACATCGTGCGCGACAGCGAATCGTGGGACGGCTACGTGAACGTCACGCTGTCGATCTACGGCGCAGGCGCCACCCTCACCGACACCGTGCGCATGCGCGTGTCGCCGGTGATGACCTTCCACCACCTCACCCCGGCCGAGACCTCGTACGTGACGCGCGTGACGCGCGACTCGTGGAGCAGCAGCTTCGTGAGCTCGCTGCGTACGCTGCTCAACGCGACGCCCGAGGCCTCGCCGCTCACCGAGATTCCCGGCAACGACATCTGGGCGCAAGACTTCTTCGAGACCGGCTACATGGCGATGCCGGCGCCCAACGGGCAGCAGCACGTGATTCGCACCGCGTACCGCTCGGCAGGCATCGAGACCAACGGGTCGAGCCCGCTGCGGGCCGCAGGTCAGATCGTCTTCACCAAGTTCCGCGGCAAAGACAGCGCCGGCCTGCAGGCGTACACGACCCAGCAGAACCCCGACAGCGTCTCGCTCAACTCCTACGGCAACACCGAGACGATTCCCCCCTTCAAGCTGGGTGACGTCGACTACCCGCTGGGCCGGCTGCTGCGCGGCGACATTCCCTCGTTCGCGCCGGACCCGGTGCTGGCGAAGGTGTTCGAGTCGCAGAAGGTTCAGCCGCACGTGTACATCGACACCTCGTGGCTGTTGGTGGGCCACGTCGACGAGACCATCTCGTTCTTGAAGGCGCCCAACGCGCGTGGGTGGGTGCTGCTGATCAACGACGCTGCGATGGCCAGGAAGATGCTCGAAGACCAGGTCGCGGCGGGCAACGGCAACGTGCAGATGTTCATCGGCAAGAATTGGTACAACGACCGCACCGGCGCGCCGTACTCGGCCACCAAGACCATCTCGCAGGTGCTGGCCGACACCGATGTGATGGCGCGCAGCGCCGCGGCGGTCGCCGAAATCGACGCGCAGCTGCAGATCATCAAGGCGGCGACCGGGCTGACCGAGGCCGAGATCATTCGCGTGCCGTTTCTGCACTTCACGGCGTACGGCTACTCCATCGCCTACCAGCCGGGCTTCGTGAACGGCTTCGCGGCGGGGCTCACCGACTTCGTGGCGCCCGACCCGTTCGGGCCGAAGATCGGCGGGGTCGACATCTTCAAGAAGGACTTCGAGGACAAGCTCACCGCCATCGGCTACCACGCGCGGTGGATCGACGACTGGGACCTGTACCACACCGCCGAGGGCGAGGTTCACTGCGGCACCAACGCCGCGCGCGTCATTCCTTCGGCGAAGTGGTGGGAGGGCGGTCGATGAAAACGCTCGTGCTGATGGTGTCGTTGATGTCGTCGGTGGCGCTGGCCGAGGGTCAGGTCGCGTCGCTGCGCTCACACGTGTCCGAGCTCGACGCGCACAAGCGCGGCCGGTGGACGACGGCGATCAAGCCGGCGCTGCTGGCGCTGGGTGCCGAAGCGGTGCCCGAGATGATGGCGCAGCTCGACCTCGGCCACGACGCCTCGTGGTCGGCGTCGGCCGCCGAGGCGTGGGACGCGTCGCTCCTCGAGGCCATCGGCAGCTACTCCGATGCGCGCGCGAAGCCGCTGTTCATGCGCGTGCTGTCGGACGCCGGCCAGCCGTTCATCGTGCAGCGCGCCGCGGCCGAGGGCCTGGCGAAGCTGGGCGACCTCGAGGCGCTGGCGCCGGTCATCGACCGCGACGCAGTGGTCGAGGGCATCGGCTCGCTGCGCAAGCTGGCGACCGTCGAGCTGCTCGCCGCCGAGCTGGCCAAGAAGCCGGGCGAGGCCCGCGCGAAGCACCTGGTGCACGCGCTGGGTGAGACCGGCAACGCCTGGGCGTGGAAGACGCTGCGCGCGCGCGGCGAAGAGCAGGCGGTGCGCAACGCCGCCGCCAAGGCGCTGGTGCAGGCGTTCGTGACCTACGGCGGTGAGGTTCGCCAGGCGGCGTCGAACGCGCTGTTGGTGGTCGACTCGGCTGCTGCTCCGGCGTTGATCGCCCAGGCGAAGGTCTCGGGGCCTGCCGCCGAGCTCGACGCCTTGCAGACTCGCTTGAACGCAAATCCGCTGCGTTAAACGCGCGGGGCCGGTAACCCCCGCGTTCCGCCTCAGAAAAAAGAGGGCCCGCTGCAGCAAAGGGCCGGTAAGGGACTCTGTCGCTTTGAAAAAGCCGGAGTCCTTTCTTTTTTTTCTTCTCGAGGAGTTTCAGATGACCCAGTTCAAGTTCGCAGCAATCGCCGCGCTGGTGGCGATGGCGTCTCTCGTCGCCTGCAGCAGCGGCGGCAACGGTGGCACGGGTGGTGGCAACGGCAACGCCGGCGGCACCGGTGGCAGCAGCGGCGGTACGGGCGGCTCGACCGGTGGCGGCACCGCCGGCGACGTGACGCTGGCCAACGCTCCGTTCGACTCGGCGTGCAACGTCGAGAACGCGGTCTCTCCGCTGTACCCCGACGAGGTCGGCCACTGGACGGCGACCCGCCTCACCCCGGCCACCTACCCGTTCACGGTGAGCAAGGTCGCCTACTCGCTGGTCGGCATTCAGGCTGGCGCGTGCGATGCCGAGCTCGCCCACAAGGTGCAGGTGTTCGTGTCGCGCGACGGCGGCCTCGACCCCTCGCCTGCCGACGCTGGCGCGCTGACCCTCACCGTCGCGAACTCGAACGGCCAGGCAGACTTCGCCAAGGTCGACGGCGGCGTGCGCGGCCGCATCTTCACCCACACCCTCGCCTCGCCGGTGACGCTGACCTCGGGCCAGAGCCTGTTCGTGGCGGTGCAGATGGCCGGTCGCGCGGGCGGCCCCGACGACGCGGGCATCACGACCTGCCTGGCGACCTGCAGGCCGGCGGGCGACGCGGGCGTGAAGTCGAACATCGACTTCTGGAGCAACTCGGCCACTGAGCCCTACCCCTGGGCCGACCTGGTCGGTGACTTCGGCTTCACCCAGTACAACACCATTCGCGCGATCGGCCGCTGAGCCATGCGCCGAACGCTGAGCTCGGTTCTCGTTCTCTTCGCCGCGCTGGGCTGCGGCCGGCTCGATGAGCCTGCACACCCCGGGGCGGTGGAGTCGCGGCAAGATTCCGCCATCTACGGCCCCGACGATCGCGTCGAGGTCTACGAGGCGCCCGAGCCGTGGAGGACGATCGCTCAGCGTTCGGTCGCAGCGTTGGTGCTGCGCGAGCACTTCACCACCCGCTACGCGTTCTGCGACGGCGGGCTCACGTTGGTTTCGCTCACCGAGGGGCAGGACAACCAGCTCTGCCCCGAGGTGAGGTTTCAAGAGCAGCACCTCTTGTCGAGCTGCTCGTCGACGTTGATTGGCCCGCGGCTGATGCTGACCGCGGCGCACTGCATCGAGCCGCAAGAATGCGCGTATGCGCAGTTCGTGTTCGGTGCGTATTACTCGTCGGCCACCGTGCTGGGGCCCATCGAGCCGAAGAACTTCTACGGCTGCAAGCGCATCGTCTACCGCTCGGCGACGCGCGACGTGCTGATCGCCGAGCTCGACCGCCCGGTCGAGGCTCCGTTCGCGCCGGCCCAGCTCGCCAACGTGACGCCCGTTGCGGGTGACGGGGTGACCATCATCGGGTTCCCCACCCGCGGGCCGATGAAGGTGTCGCCCAGCTGCAACGTGATTCGCACCCAGGTCGGCTTCTACGACACCAACTGCGACGTGTTCGGCGGCAACAGCGGCTCGAGCATGTACGACGCCGACGCGGGCATCTTCGCGGTGTTCGCGCGCGGCCCGGGCGACTTCGTGCCGGTGAACGGCCGCGACTGCCGCGTGCCGACCCAGTACGACGACGGCGGGCGGCTGGTCAGCAACCCGGCCGTGCTGCCGCAGCTCACCAGCGGCGCCTCGGTGCTCGAGGCGCTGGGTGAAATCTGCGACGCCGGCGTGATTCACCCGCGCTGCGGCGTGAGCGACATGTGTGGTGACGGGCAGTGTACGGGTAGCGAGACCGAGGTCTCGTGCGCGGCCGACTGCCACGCTCCGATGTGCGGAGACAGCATCTGCCACTGGACGGAGCAGCAGAGCTGCCCCAACGACTGCGGCACGCGCAATGACGGCCCGGCGTGCGGCGAGGTCGTCGACGCGGGCATGGTGGCCGACGGCGGCGTCGACGGCGGTATCGAGCCGCAGCCGATGGGCAAGGCGTGTGGCTGCTCGAGCGGCGGCGCGGCGGTCGTGCTCGCGGCGCTTGCGCTGCTTCGGCGCCTCCGCCCCTACGCGCGCCGAGCGGAGGCGTCTAAAGCTGTCGAACGGGCGAGCGCTGCTCCAGAGGGTGCTGGCCCGGCAGGGTCAGGCCAAGGTTCAGGGTTCCCGGCCAGGGTGGGCTCGCGCAGGGCCAGGGCCTGGGGGTGGGGCAGGGGTTTCTGCCCGGCATGGGTAGGGCCATGGCCGCGCCCCTCCAGACCCCTGCAGCGCTCCCACTGCCCTGCCCTGCCCCCCACCGACCCCTGGCCGTACGCCTGAACTTTGGCCTGACCCTGCCGGGCCGTCGGCGTGTCTCAATGCCTGTCCTGCACTGACTCACTGTGGCAGCGCCGAACCACCTCAGAACCAGTCGCGCACGAAGGTCTGCTCCCCATCGCTCCCCTTGCAGCGCACGCTCTGATGGTCGCCCGACGGAGTGAGCACGACCTTCGGCCCCTTGGGAAACTGCACCGTGAGCCCCGGCAGCACCTTGAGCAGCACCGCCCGGTCATCGTGCCGGCGCGAATAGAACACCCGCTTCCCCATGAAGAACAACCACTCCCCCGTCTTGGGGTCCTTGTAGCTCCCGTCGACGGTGAGAAACTTCGTGTCGCCCAGGCTCCACTTCTCGCCCTCGACCGTCCACGACTCTCGCGCGGTGAAGCTCATCGCGCTCAGGTCGTCGAACGCGTCTTCGAGCGCCGGGTTCTCGCGGGTGATGGTGAGCTCGACGCCCTTCGCGCTCACCGTGGCGCGGCGCTCTTCTCGGCCGCCCCGCCCTTCGGTCTCTTGCCGGCCCGACACCGCCAGCCGGTCTGCCGAGGGCAGCACCGCCCAGACGAAGTCGCGGGTGTAGATTTGCCCGTCGCCCTTCTCGCGCACCAGCGCCACCCAGCTCTTGCCCACCTGCACCCGGCCGCACGGCGCGGCGGCGTGCGGGTCTCCCGAGGCCCAGTCGCCGTCGGTGCCGAGCAGCGCAGTGCCGCCGTCGGCCGTCGACACGCAGCTCAGCTTCGCCGGGTCGACCGGCGAGCTCAGCACCTTCAGCGCGAGAATCAGCTCGAGCAGGGCATCAGCCCTCGCCACTCTCGAGCAGCTCGACCGGCCGCGCGCCCCCGCTGCCGAGGCGCTTGAGCCACTCGAGCTGGCGGAACACCAGCTCGCGGTTGTCGTCGACCGACAGGTTCTGCACCTCGAGGGCGCCGATGCGGTCTTCCTGGGTGAAGGCCGGCTCGGCCACCTTCTCCATCGAGAGCTTCTCGGGCGCGTACGCCGAGTGCTCGGCCCGCGTCGCCACCAGCGTGTAGTCGTCGCCGCGGCGCAGCTCGAGCGTCACCTCGCCGCTCACCGACGGCGCCACCCAGCGGGTCAGCCCGTCTTTGAGCATCATCGCCTCGGGGTCGAGCCACTTGCCCTCGTACAAGAGGCGCCCGAGCCGGCGGCCCAGGTTCGCGTACAGCTCGGTGGTGTTCTCGTTGTGCACCGCCGAGAGCAGCCGCTCGTAGACGACGTGCAAGAGCGCCATGCCCGGCGCCTCGTAGATGCCGCGGCTCTTGGCGTCGATGACCCGGTTCTCGATCTGGTCGCTCATGCCCAGGCCGTGGCGGCCGCCGATCTTGTTCGCCTCGACGAACAGCTCGAAGCGGCTCTTGAAGCTCTTGCCGTTCAGCCTGGTGGGCAGGCCCTTCTCGAAGGTGACGGTGACCTCTTCGGCCTCGACCTTGACGTCGCTCTTCCAGAACGCGACGCCCATGATCGGCTGCACGATGCGCATGTTCTGCTCGAGGTGCTCGAGGTCTTTCGCCTCGTGCGTCGCGCCCAGCACGTTCGCGTCGGTGCTGTACGCCTTCTCGGCGCCCATCTTGTACGGCTTGCCGATCTTGTTCAGGTAGGCGCTCATCTCGGCGCGGCCGCCGAACGCGTTCACGAACGCATTGTCGAGCCACGGCTTGTAGATGTGCAGCTTGGGGTTGGCGAGAATGCCGTAGCGGTAGAAGCGTTGAATGTCGTTGCCCTTGTGCGTCGAGCCGTCGCCGAACACGTGCACGTCGTCTTTGGCCATCGCGCGCACGATCGCCAGCGAGGTCACTGCGCGGCCCAGCGGCGTGGTGTTGAAGTACTTGCGGCCGCCCACCGAGAGGTGAAACGCGCCGCACTGAATCGCCAGCAGGCCCTCGCGCACCAGCGCCTCGCGGCAGTCGACCAGCTTCGCCGCCTTGGCGCCGTGGTCGAGCGCGATCTTGGGAATGTCGTTCACGTTCGCCTCGTCGGGCTGCGCGAGGTCGGCGGTGTACGCGTAGACGTGCATGCCCTGCTCGTTGAGCCAGGCGCCGGCACAGCGGGTGTCGAGCCCGCCCGAGAAGGCGATGCCCAGGCGCGTGCCCTTGGGAGGAAGTGAACGGTAGATGCGGCTCATGGAGTCTCCTTCAGTGCTTGGAAGAGGGTTGCGAGGCGGGGAACTGATGCCGCGGTGGCGCGGGCGGTGCGGGCGGCCTCACGCAGCGCGGCGATCTGGACCGCGACCGCTTGCGGCCCGGTCGAGCCGGCCGAGACCTTGCGCGCGACCGAGGTGAGCGGGTCGAGGCACTCGAGCACCTTCGCATCGAACGCCGCGTTCACCTGCTGCGCCTGCTCGAGGGTGACCTGGGCGAGCGGCAGGCCCTGGTTCTTGGCGAAGGTCACCAGGGCTCCGACCGCCTGGTACGCCTTGCGAAAGGCGAGGCCCTTCTTCACCAGCGCCTCGGCGAGGTCGGTGGCCTGGGTGTAGTCGCCCAGCAGCGCCTCGCGGCACGCCTCGACGTCGAAGGTGACCTTCGGCAGCGAGAGCCGCAGCATCGCCAGCACCGAGCGCGCCAGCGGGCCGGTCTCGAGCAGCGGGGCCCGGTCTTCTTGCAGGTCTCTCAGGTAGCCGCCGGGCAGCCCCTTCACCATGGTCAGCATCGAGACGTGGTTGCCGAGCGCGCGGGTGCTCTTGCCGCGAATCAGCTCGAACACGTCGGGGTTCTTCTTCTGCGGCATCATCGACGAGCCGCAGGCGATGCTGCCGTCGAGGGTGAGGAAGCCGAACTCGGCGGTGGCGAAGTCGATGACGTCGGCGGCCAGCCGCGAGCCGTGCAGCATCAGGCGGGTGACGGCGTACGTGTAGTCCATCGCGAAGTCGCGGTTGCCCACCGTGTCGAGGCCGTTCTGGGTGATGCGGCTGAAGCCGAGGCGCGCGCGCACGTGCTCGCGGTCGATGGGCAGCGAAGAGCCGGCGATGGCTCCGACGCCGAGCGGGAGCTGATCGACCTGGTTCAGCGCGAAGGTGAACAGCTCGGCATCGCGCGCGAACATCATGCCGTAGGCCGCCAGCCAGTACGCGGCCGAGATGGGTATCGCGCGCTGCCGGTGCGTGTACGAGGGGAAGAAGGTCTCGCGCTCTGCCTCGGCGCGCGTCGCCAGCTCGTCGATGAACGAGGCCAGCGCATCGAGAATGTTCGCGCACTGCTCGCGCACGTGCAGGTGAACGTCGAGCGCCACCTGGTCGTTGCGCGAGCGCGCGGTGTGCAGCCGCCCCGCCGGCTCGCCGACCCGCTTCGCCAGCTCGGCCTCGACCGCCATGTGAATGTCTTCTTCGTCTTGCGGGAGCGTGTCGACGTCTTCGCTCCACAGGCCGACCAGCCCCTGGTGCAGCGCCTTCGCGTCGGCCGCAGGCATCAGGCCGACCTTCGTCAGCATCGACAGGTGCGCCAGCGAGCCGAGCAGGTCTTCTTTGAAGAGCGCCCGGTCGAGGTGGAAAGAGGTCGAGAACGCCAGCACGTCGGGGTGGAGCCCTCCGGAGCCGGCGGCGGTGGCGGCGGTGCGCGCGATGGTCATAAGGCGGTCGCGTCATTAGCACGCGCTGGCATTCGAAGATCAGGCTTCGGGCACGTGAGAACCCGGGCGCGGCAGCACCGGGCGCGCGCAGCTGCTCAACCCGCTGAGTAGACGTACTCAGTCGACTGAGTATATTTACTCAGTCTGTTGAGTAATTCGACCCTACCCCGGCGCTTCGAGCGCCCGTTCGTCGCCGAGCTGCGCCGCAGGCTCGAGGGTGCCAGCCCGCACCTGCAGGTGGTGCTCGGGCCCCGCCAGGTGGGCAAGACCTCGGGGGTCGAGCAGGTGCTCGAGCGGTGGAAAGGCCCCACGCACTACGCCTCGGCAGATCTGCCGGCCCCGCCCGACGCAAACTGGCTGCAGACGCAGTGGCTCGTGGCGCGGCAGCGGGCGAACGGGCGCCAGCGTGCCCTGCTCGCGCTCGACGAAGTGCAGAAGGTGCCGCGCTGGGCCGAGGTGGTCAAGGCGATGCACGACGAAGACCGCCGGCTGAAGGCGCGGCTGCGCGTGGTCTTGCTGGGGTCGTCGTCTCTGCACGTCGGCAAGGGCGCGACCGAGAGCCTCGCCGGCCGCTTCGAAGTTCAGTTCTGCCCTCATTGGACCTGGCCCGACTGCCGCGCCGCCTTCGGCTGGTCGCTCGACGAGTGGCTCTTCTGGGGTGGGTACCCCGGGGCCGCGACCCTGACCCAAGAGCCTTCGCGCTGGCGCAGGTTCATCGCCGACTCGCTCGTCGAGGCGGTGCTCTCTCGCGACGTGCTCATGATGGGCGCGGTCGCGAAGCCGGCGCTGCTGCGGCAGCTGTTCATGCTGGCGGTGCGGACACCGGCCCAGGCGTTGTCGTTCAACAAGATGCTGGGGCAGCTGCAAGACGCGGGGAACACCACCACGTTGGCGAGCTACCTCGACCTGCTGCAGGCCGCGTTCATGGTGTCGGGGCTCGGGCGCTGGTCGGCCGGCGCCCTGCGTGCGCGCGCTTCGAGCCCCAAGCTGGTCATCTGGAACAACGCCATCATCTCGGCGCTGAGCGGCTTCGCGCCTGCCGAGCTGCACGGCCGAAGTGACCTCGCGGGGCGCTGGGTCGAGAACGCGGTCGGCGCTCACCTGCTCAACCATGGCCTCGACCGCTCGACCTGGTACTGGAGCGAGGGCGAGGCCGAGGTCGACTACGTGGTCGAGCACGGCGGTACGGCGACCGCGCTCGAGGTGAAGTCTGGCCGCCGCTCGGGCTCGGCAGGTGTCGAGGCCTTCAGGCGGGCCCACCCCAAGGTCCGCGTACTGAGCATCGGCACCGGCGGCGTGCCCCTCGAAGACTTCTTCGCGGGCCCGCCGCAGCGCTGGCTCTGATGCTGAGCCAAGCGAGCTTCAGGGCAGCGTGGCGCGCACGCTCAAGCCCGAGTACGCCGTGTAGCCGCGCACGCCGATGTACCAGGTGCCCGGCGGCGGGCTGCTGAACGTGCAGGTCTCGTTGTTGCCGTTCACGTACGGGCGGCACTGGTACGAGGCGGTGGTCGGCTTGCTGCCGGCGCGCACGTAGAGGTCTGCGTCGGGGGTGCCGCCCTGGGTCACCACGGTGAAGCTCGTGGCGCCGGTCGGCACCGTGACCGCGTAATACGCCCACGACGACTTCGCGCCCGAGACGTTCTTCTCGTCGAGCAGCACGCCGGTGGTGTTTGGGGGCGGCTGCTGGGTCGTGCCGCCGATCTGGGGGCTCAACCAGCTCTCGAACGACGAGACGCGCGCGTAGATGCCCGCGAAGCGCGAGTCGGCGCAGCCGTTGCCCCAGCTCACCACGCCCGCCAGCTTGCGCACCCCGTTGGCGGTGGTGATCAGCGGGCCTCCGCTGTCGCCCTGGCACGAGTCTTTGCCGCTCGCCGCCGCGCCCAGCTGATCTGCCGTGATGGTGCTGCCGTACTCGCTGATCAGCGTCGACTGGCTGATGACGTTCACCGTCACCTGGCGCAGCGTGTCGGGCGTGCTCTGCGCGCCGCTCGACGTGGTCCCCCAGCCGGTCACGATCACCGGCGTGCCGGCCGCAGTCGCACCTGCGCTCGCTTCGTCGGCGGTCAAGAGGCCGATGGCCTTCGCGTTCGGGCCGCTCAGGTCGAGCGGCGTCGCGAGGAGCAGCAGCGCCACGTCGTGGCCGTGCTCGGGCCCGCTGTAGCCCGGGTGGCGAATGATCTGCGCCACCGAGCGAAGCTGCCCGCTGGTGCGCAGCGTCGAGATCTTCGAGCTGCCCGCGCCCACCCGCAGCTGCGACGCCGACGTGCCCTCGACGCAGTGCTGCGCGGTGAGCACCCAGCTCTCGTTCAGAATCGAGCCGCCGCAGAACTGAAAGCCCGAGGTGTCCATCAGCGCGATCTGGTGCGGGAACTGCTGAATCGTCGTGTCGACGCCTCCGACGATCTTCGCGCCCGACTCTCCGAGATCCGAATCGCCCGGGTTACCCGAAGCGACCTCTGCTTCTTGCGGCCCACAACCCGAGACCGCCACTGCCACGCACGCAGCCCAGACGAAAGTACGACGCATCAGAAGAACCCCTCGGTGCCGCCCTTTGTGCCGGGTGCACTCAGCAATCGCTCGGCCAGTCGCCCTTCAGAGGGAGCGCCCCGCCCCCTCGCGTGTGCGCTGGAGCGCGGAAAAGCAAAGCTCGGAGACAGTCGCCGCCAGACGGTCGATTTCCGGCGCTTGAAGTGAAAGTGCGACAGCTGATCTGTTTCGCAGCAGTCGAGAAACGCACGCCCCATGCGACAGCGGAGGTCGATCTCTCACGATGTGAGAATTGCGCGGCGGCCGCGAGTCACCAGCGTGTGGCTGACCGCCCCACAAGAGTGGAAACGGGAGCCACGGCTGTCGCATAGTCGCCGCCTTCGATGCTCCGGTCTGCGGTGTGCGCCACGCTGTTCTCTCTTCCCGCACTCGGCGCGATCTACGAGAGCCCGCTCACCATCGACGACGAAGACGACCTCCGCAGCGCGATGGAGCGCGGCGAGATCTCCGACGCCACCGGCCAGACGCTGATCGAGCTGCTCGAAGACGGCGTCGATCTCAACCGCGCCGGCCGCGAAGAGCTCTACGAGCTGCCCAGCCTCACCTACGCCGACGTCGACGAGATCGTCGCGTACCGCAAGAACGAGGGCCACCTCGAAGACCCCGCGGTGCTGGTCGCCGCCGGCATCATCACCCCCGAGCAGCTCAACCAGATCGCCGCGTTTCTGCTGATCGGCGCCGAGCCCACCAAGATTCCGCTCGGCGGCTACTACCGCCTGCTCGGCATGTACACCGCGGGCGACCCCATCGCTCCGCCCGCGGCCGCCCAGCTCAAGCTCAAGGGGCCCTTCGCGCTCAGCGGCGGCCTGCTGGCCGCGTTCACCCGCCGCCGCGTCACCTCGCCCTTCTTCGACGAGACCCGCCAGACGCACTGCAGCGGCTCGAGCTCACCGTGCAACCCCACCGGCGCGCTCGGCACCATCGGCGTGTACCCCGAGGGCTACCAGGTCAACGTCCCCAAGTTCTACGTGCAGTGGAAGTCGTCGCGCCTCAGGGTGCTGGCGGGCACCTTTCGCATCGGCTTCGGCCAGCGCCTCACCCTCGACAACACCACCCGCTACAACCCCAAGGGCATCACCCCCGACGAGGTCGTCTACATTCCCCGCGACCTCACCGGCATCTGCCGATTGTCGGCGGGCGAGTTCCCCACCGGCACTCCGCTGTGCGTCGAAGACCGCTACACCACCCCCGACATCATCTGGCGCGACCCGTTTCGCGGCGTGGCGTTCTCGGCCGAAGACCTCGAGCTTGGCACCACCGCCAAGACCTCGCTCTACGCGTTCGCCAGCTACCAGACCCGCTCGGTGTACCAGTACGAGCTGTTCGACCACCGCGACTGTGACGACCCGCGCAACGACACCAATGATCTGTGCAAGGCACCCAACGTCTACGTCGACCCCGGCACCGGTGACCCGCAGCGCGCGCGGCTGAAGTTCGCCACCCTCGCCAACCTGTGGGACGAGCTCGCCGCGGGCGGGCGCGCCGAGCTGCAGCCGGTGCCGATGTTCGAGATCGCGATCACCGGCTACGGCGCCGCGCCGCGCTGGCACGTGCAGCCGATGCAGCTCGATTTCCAGGAGTACAGCAAGTACCCCTTCGGCGGGCCGTGGGGGGCGCTGGGCGCCGACGTGCGCGTGACCCTGGGCTCGTGGAACCTGTACCTCGAGGTGGCGCGCAGCTTCGACAGCGAGCCGGGTGGCGGCGGCGGCTGGGGCGCGGTGCAGCGCTCGGTGTGGGGCCGCGGCAAGCGCGAGCTCGAGATCACCACCCGGCTCTACGACGTGCGCTTCATCAACCCGTACGCGCGGCCGGTGTCGTCGGCCGACGAGGTCGACGGCCAGCGGGCGCGCGACGAGGCCGGAGTGCGCATCAAGTACACCGACCGCTCGCTGGGCGACTTTCAGGTGCGCGGCGTGGTCGACTACGCGGTGCTGCCGTGGGACCAGAAGGGCATCGAAGGCACGCTCCTCGGCACGTCGAACCCGGGCGGGTTCAAGGCCGGCACCCAGAACATCGATGCGCTGATCCGCGGCGACTACAAGGGCTGGTCGTTCTTCGAGCCGTCGCTGTGGTTCGAGTACCGCAACAAAGACCTGCTCAACCTCAACGGCGACCCCGATGACCCGCAGGTCGGCAGGTGCTTCACCTCGGTCGACGGCCGCGCTCCACCCCAGATCGAAGGCCAGCCGCAGCTGTGCATCGGCGAGCGTTACCGGCTGGGCGCGCAGCTGCGCTTTCGCCCCCTTCGCAAGAAGCTCGAGATCGCGCTCACCTACGTGCACGACCTCGTCTCGGACATCGACTACACCGACAAGCTCTCGCAAGACGTGCGCTTCACCGCCGAGATTCGCAGCCAGCCGATCGACGCGCTGCTCTTCCGCCTGCGCTCGCGCTACCTGAAGGGCGACATCTTCAGCAACGACCGCCTCGAAGAGTCGCTGTGGAGCTTTCTCGAGGTCACCTACACCGGCCTCAAGTGGCTGCGACCCACCGTGCGCTACGACGTCTACGTGTGGTTGGATAAACGCCAAGGAACGTTGGACCGGATCCCCAACCCGGAACACCGGTTCCGTCTCGAGCTCGAAGGCCGGTTCTAGAAGTGATGTCGATGCGTTCGGTCTTCTTTCTCGCAGCGCTGGTGGTTTGCTCGGCGTGCTCGACCACCCGGTCGGGGCAGCGCTACAGCCGCACGCAGGCCACGCAGCTGCTCACCCGACTCGAGGTGGTGGCGCTCGAGCTGGGCGAGTTTCCCATCGACGGCTCGGCCTCGGTGGTCGACGGAGACACCATCAAGGTGCGGGGCCTCGACAGCTCGCTGCGCCTGTTGGCGCTCGACACCGAAGAGACGTTCAAGCACGAGTCCGAGCGGCGCGCGTTCGCCGCCGGGTGGAACCACTACAAGGCCGAGATGCGCGGCGAGTCGAGCCGGCCGGTGAAGTACGCCACCCCACTGGGCGAAGACGCCAAGACGTGGGCCAGCGCTTTCTTCGACGGCGTGACCAGCGTGCGGCTCGAGCGTGACCACCCCGGCGAGATTCGCGACTACTACGGGCGCTACCTCGCCTACGTGATGGTGAAGAAAGACGGGCGCTGGGTGAACTACAACGTCGAGTGCGTGCGCCACGGCTTCTCGCCGTACTTCGTGAAGTACGGCCGCAGCCGCCGCTTTCACCGCGAGTTCGTCGAGGCCCAGAAGCTGGCCCAGCAGGACAAGCTGGGCATCTGGGCGCCCGACCGGCAGCACTACGACGACTACCCCGAGCGGCTGAAGTGGTGGGCCGCGCGCGAGGCGAGCATCACCCGCTTCGAGAAGCAGATGGAAGATCGGCCCGAGTCGTACATCGCGCTGACCCGGTGGGACGCGATGCTCAAGCTCGAGCAGAAGCTGGGCAAAGAGGTGACGCTGCTGGGCTCGGTGAGCGAGGTGAAGTTCGGCGAGCACGGCCCTTCGCTGGTGCGCCTGTCGCGCAACCGCGGCAACGACTTCGACGTGGTGTTCTGGGACAAGGACGTGCTGCTCGCCTCGGGCGCGCAGTACAAGCAGGGCGAGTACATTCAGGTGCGCGGCGTGGTGAACAAGTACCGCGACGAGAATCGCAACGTCGACCGCCTGCAGCTGGTGGTGAGCCTGCCGGGGCAGGTGCTCGCCCCATCGCGCGAGCTCGAGACACTGTTGGAGCAACAGCCGTTGAAGCGGGCCGAGAAAGAGACTGAGGGAGACTGAATGCGTCGTGTACTTCTGATGGGTTCGCTGGTGGCGGTGGGGGCGGCATGCGGCCCGGGCGGTACGTCGACCGACGCCTGTAAGGGCCGCATGGCCGGAGACCTGGTGATCACCGAGTTTCTCGCCGACCCCGACGGCACCGACACCGGCTCGGAGTGGATCGAGGTGTTCAACACCCTCGGCACCGCCATCGACCTGAAGGGCGTCAGCATCTACGTCAAGAAGACCGACGGCAGCTCGCTCAAGACCCACGTCATCAAGGCGGGCAAGATCGAGCCGCGCTCGTACTTCGTGCTCGGCGACGTGCGCTCGGGCGCCCTGCCCTCGTACATCAACTACTCGTACGAGGCCGGGCTGGGCGCGCTGTCGAACAGCGACGCGGTGATCGGCCTCAAGTGCGGCACCACCATCACCTTCGACGAGCTGCAGTACTCGGTGGCGGCGAAGGCGGCGCACGCGCGGCAGCTCGACGGCAAGGTGACCCCCGACGGCACGGCCAACGACGACGAGACGAGGTGGTGCGACGCCAAGACCATGCTCGCGGGCACGGCGAACTTCGGCACGCCCGGCCAGGCCAACGACGAGTGTGACGTGGTGGTGCCGAGCGGCAACTGCACCGACCCCGGCAGCTCGGCGTCGCGGCCGGTGGTGCCGCCCCTGCCGGGGCAGGTGTTCTTCACCGAGGTGATGGCCGACCCCAGCGCGGCGTCGGACTCGCTGGGCGAGTACCTCGAGGTGAAGAGCACCGCCGACGTCGACCTGAACGACATGGTGCTCACCGTGGGCACCACGGCGCGCGCCATCACCTCGACGCAGTGCCTGAGGGTGCCGGCCGGCTCGTACGCGGTGCTGGCGCACGAAACCGATGCGGGCGTGAACGGCGGCATACCCAACGTGGTGGCGACCTTCACCGCGGCGCTGACCCAGGGCGCGGGCTCGGTGACGCTGTCGGTCGAAGACGCGGGCATCGACACCGCGAACTACCCGGCGTCGGTGAGCGGGGTGGCGTGGCAGCTCGACCCGACGCGGTCTGACGCCACGAACAACGACGACCCCAGCGCGTACTGTGCCTCGACGGTGCGCTACGGCGACGCGACCACCGGAGACTTCGGCACGCCGGGTGCGGCCAACACCGCCTGCATGGCGTCGACCGCGGGCATGTGCCGCGACATGGGCACCTCGCAGATGCGCGCCATCGTGCCGCCTTCGCCCGGCTCGCTCTACTTCACCGAGGTGATGGCCGACCCCAAGGCGGTGGCCGACAACCTGGGCGAGTGGCTCGAGCTCAAGAGCGACGGCGCGGCCGACCTGAACGGGCTGGTGCTCACCGCGGGCAGCACCCGCAACACGCTCTCGTCTCCCGACTGCCTGGCGGTGCCGGCGGGGGGCTATGCGCTGCTGGCGCACACCGCGAGCGGCAACGGCGGGCTGCCCACGCTGACCGGCACGTTCACCGCGGGCCTGTCGAACTCGAGCACCATGCTCTCGATCGCGCTCCCTGACGCGGGGCTGATCGACGCGACTGCGTACCCGGCGGCGGTGGCCGGGGTGGCGTGGCAACTGAGCCCGGCCTCGTCGAGCGCCGTGGGCAACGACGACCCGATGAGCTTCTGCCGCGCCACGGTGGGCTACCCGATGGACGGTGGCGACCTCGGCACTCCGGGCGGGGCGAACACCGCCTGCCCGGCGCCGCCGAACCCCAACGACTGCGTCGACCCGGGCAGCGGCATGACCCGGGCGATCGTCAAGCCGACGTCGGGCCAGCTGGTCATCACGGAGTTCATGGCCGACCCCAGGGGCACCGACGACACCACCGGCGAGTACATCGAGCTGCTCGCCAACGCGTCGTTCGACCTGAACGGGCTGGTGCTGGCCAACGAGAGCACCGGCATGAGCCCGGTGAGCAGCCAGACCTGCCTGCCGGTGAATGCGGGGCAGTTCGCGTTGTTCGCGCGCACGATGGACCCGATTCTCAACGGTGGCCTGCCGACTCCGGTGGCGACCTTCGGGTTCACCTTGACCAACAGCGGTGTGCGCAGCGTGGTGGTGCGGTCGGGCACCGACACGCTCGACAGCTTCGGCTACGGCACGACCACCTCGGGCGCGTCGTGGCAGCTGCGCGCGGGGCTGAGCTCACCGAGCGACAACGAAGACGCGGGCAGCGTGTGCATCACGCCCTCGGCGCGCTACGGGCACTTCGCCGACGGTGGCCTGGTCGACGGCGGCCAGGGCGACCGCGGCACGCCGGGCACGGTGAACGAGAACTGCCCGTGAGCGCGGCGCTGCGGCTCGCGGGTGTAGGGCTCTTGCTCGCGGGCTGCAGCGCGCCGTCACCGTGTGGGCCGTCGACGGCGACGGTGAGCCGGGTGGTCGACGGCGACACCATCGAGCTCGATACCGGAGACCGGGTTCGGTACCTGCTGGTCGACGCGCCCGAGACCACGCAGGGGCACAACGACTGCTACGGGGCGCAGGCGGTCGAGTACAACCGCATGCAGGTCGAGGGGAAGCAGGTGTCGCTGACGTACGACGCCGAGTCTTGCAAAGACCGGTACGGGCGATGGCTGGCGTACGTGAGCGTCGATGGGCACGAGGTGAACCGGGGGCTGATGGAGAACGGCCTCGCGTGCGTGCTGTACATCTCGCCCGGGGGCATGGCGCGGAAGCAGGAGTTCGAGGACTACGAGGTGGTGGCGAAGACGAACCGGGTGGGGTTGTGGGGGGCCTGCAACCCGGTGACTTGCGAGTAGGAGCGGGTTGCGTGCGTGGTGCGGGTGCCGCGGGGTGATTTCGCGCGCAGCCACGGTGAGTCGGAGCAGGCGAGGTTCTACCGGCGCCGACGGCCCGGCAGGGTCAGGCCAAGGTTCAGGGGGCTCGGGCAGGGGTGGTTTCGGGAAGGCACTCACGCGAAGGCGAAGGTCAAAGGGTTGGGTGGGGCCTCGCGTCACGGGCCGCGGCCCTGGCCAACCAAAACCCCGGGTACCAGCCCCTGCCCTGTCCGCTGCCCCACCGATCCCTGCCCGACCCCGCTGAACCTTGGCCTGACCCTGCCGGGCCGTCGGCGTGCTTCGCGCCTGGCCTGCATCGACTCACCGTGGCAGCGTCCGATCGTGAATACTGAGCGCTCCGTGCCGCAACGCGCGCTCCGAGTGCTCCCCCACCTCTGGGCAACTCTCACCGGCACCGCCGTCGCGCTCGAAATTCAAGCGGGCCCCTTCGGCACGCGCCCCATCGTCGACGAGCGCATGTACGTCGAGTGGGCCCGCCGCATCGCTCACGGCGAATTGCTCGGCCCAGACGTCTTCTTCTTCGACCCGCTCTGGGCCTACGTGCTCGCCGCCCTGCTCTTCCTCACCCACGGCTCGCTGCTCGCCTGCCGCCTGTTCTGCGTGGCGCTGTTCGCCGGCACCGTCGAGCTCGTCTATCGCACCGCGCGCGAGCTGTTCGGCGAGCGCACCGCCCTGCTCGCCGCGGCCTTCACCGCGCTCTTCGGCCCGCTCGCGTTCGCCACCGGCTTCTTGCTCAAAGAGCCGCTCACCGTTCACCTCGTGGCGTGGGCGATGTACCTCACCGTGCGCGCCGAGCAGCGCCGCTGGGCGCTCAGCGGGCTCGCCTTCGGCCTGCTCGCCCTGCTGCGCGGCAACTTCCTCTTGCTCGCCCCGCTGCCGCTCGTCGCCGCGCGCCGCCACGCCGGCTGGGCCGCCCTCGGCCTCGCGCTCCCGCTCGCTCTCTCACTCGCCCACAACCTCGCCGCCGGCGGTCAACCCGTCATCACCACCGCCCACGGCGGCGCGAACTTCTGGCTCGGCAACCACGCCGGCGCGAGCGGCACCTACGACGCTCCCGACTTTCTCGTCGCCCGCCCCTCGGAAGAGCTGACCGGCTTCAAGGCCGAGGCCGAGCGGCGCCTGAGTCGCCCGCTCACCCACGCCGAGAGCTCGCGCTACTGGCTCACCGAGGGCCTGCGCTTCTGGGCCGGGCACCCCGGCGAGGCCCTGGCCCTCACCTTCTCGAAGGTGCGCCTGCTGCTGAGCGACTACGAGGTGCCCGACAACTACGCGTTCACCTGCTTTCGCGGCTGGCTCGCGCCCGCGCTCTGGCTCGCGCCGCTGAGCTGGGGCCTGCTCTTCCCGCTCGCGCTGCTGGGGCTGGTGCGCGGGTGGAGCCTCGAGCGCGCGCGGCCGCTCGTCGTGCTCGCGGTGCTCTACGGCGCCAGCGTCGTCGCGTTCTTCGTGTTCGATCGCTACCGGCTGCCGCTCGCCCCCCTGCTCTGCCTCTTCGCTGCCCACGGCATGGCGATGCTTCGACCGTCAGCATCGAGCCTCGCGCGCGGAACAAACGCGGAAGAGAACCGCCGCGAGCTGCCCGATGAGCCCCGCCGGCAGTTCTCTTTCGCATTTGTTCCCCGGAGCCGTGAGCTGGCGCTGGTCGGAGTCGGACTGCTCGTGGCGTTCACGCCGACCGCCATCTCGGCGCAGCGCACCTGGCACGAGGCGCAGTGCCTGGGCACTGCGGGGCTGCAGTTGCAGCACGACCGCGACCCTGCCGCGCAGCGCTGGCTCGACGAGGCGACGCGGCTCGCCCCCGACACCTGGCCCGCAGAGATGAAGCGCCGGCTCGAGCGGGCTGCCGCTCAACCGTGAAGGTGCAGCAGCTGGGCGTCGGCGACCCAGCGCACCACGTCGAACGAAGACACCACGCCCACCAGCACGCCGCTCTCGTCGATGACCAGCAGGTGGTGCACCCGCTGCCGGGCCATGATGCGGGCTGCGTCGGCGATGAGGGTGTTCGGCTCGATGGTGATGGGCGACTGCCGCATCAGCTCGGCGGCGGTGAGCTCGAGCGCATCGCTGCGAAAGTCGTCTTCTTCGAGCACGTCGGCGCGGGTGACGATGCCCATCGGGCGGTGCTGATCATCGACGATGGGTATCGCGCCCACGTTCTCGTCGACCAGCAGCTCGACCAGACGCGTGGCTGAGAGCCAGGGCCCGGCCGTGATGATTGCCGTGCTCATGATGTTGGCCACGAACATCCTCAATTCCTCATAACGGTGGTCGCAAGAGCGCGCTTGAACTAAGCGCGACGCAAGATGCCCGCACGCTTCAAGAAGATTCTGGTGGCCAACCGCGGTGAAATCGCGATCCGCGTGATGCGCACCTGCCGGGAGCTCGGCCTCTCGACGGTGGCGGTGTACTCCGAAGCCGATCGCTCGGCGCTGCACGTGCGCCAGGCCGACCAGGCGTTCTGCGTGGGCCCCGCGCCCTCGCGCGAGAGCTACCTCAACCAGCAGGCGATTCTCGACGCGGCGAAGAAGTCGGGGGCCGACGCGATTCACCCCGGCTACGGGTTTCTCTCGGAGAACGCCTCGTTCGTGCGCGCGTGCGACGCGGCCGGCATCGCGTTCGTGGGGCCGCCGGCGTCGGCGATGGACTCGATGGGCGAGAAGACCCGCGCCCGCTCGCACATGGTGAAGGCCGGGGTGCCGGTGGTGCCCGGCGCGACCGAGCCCTTCAAGACCATCGACGAGGCGCGCGCGTTCGCCGAGAAGGTCGGGTTCCCCGTCATGCTCAAGGCGGCGGGCGGCGGCGGCGGCAAGGGCATGCGCCGGGTCGAGAAGATGGCCGACTTCGAGTCGGCGTGGCGCGCGGCGAAGAGCGAGGCGATGTCGAGCTTCGGCAACGACGCCGTGTACCTCGAGAAGTACCTCGACCAGCCGCACCACGTCGAGATTCAGGTCTTCGCCGACTCCTCGGGCAACTGCATTCACTTGAACGAGCGCGAGTGCAGCGCGCAGCGGCGCCACCAGAAGGTCATCGAAGAGACGCCGTCTCCGATTCTCAACCCCGAGCTGCGCGCCAAGATGGGCGAGGTCGCGGTGCGCGCGGCGAAGTCGGTGGGGTACGTGGGCGCGGGCACGGTCGAGTTCCTGGTCGACTCGACGCGGTCATTCTACTTCCTCGAGATGAACACCCGGCTGCAGGTCGAGCACCCGGTGACCGAGTGGGTGACCGGCCTCGACCTGGTGCGCTGGCAGCTCGACGTCGCCCAGGGCGGGAAGCTGCCGTTTCTCGAGCCGCTGGCTCCGCGCGGGCACAGCATCGAGGCGCGGGTGTACGCCGAAGACCCGGCGCAGAACTTCATGCCCTCGCCGGGGCGCATTCAATACCTGCGGGTGCCGGGTGGGCCGAACGTGCGCGACGACTCGGGCGTGTTCGCGGGCTACGAGGTGCCGCGCTTCTACGACCCGATGATCTCGAAGCTGTCGGTGTGGGCGCCCACCCGCGAGCAGGCCATCGCGCGGCTCGAGCGCGCGCTCTCGGAGTACGTGGTCAAGGGCATCACCACCAACCTGCGCTACCTGACCGCGATTCTGCGTCACCCCGACTTCGTGAAGGGCGACTACGACACCGGCTTCCTGGCGCGGGCACACGAGCAGCTGCTCGGCAAAGACGACGCGAAGCTCACCGAAGTGGCGATGCTGGCCGCCGCGGTATGGGCGCAGCAGCAGCAAGAGAAGGCGGCGACGAAGATTGCGTCGGCGGCGAGCGGCGCGAGCGGCTCGATGTGGCGGCACGGGAGACGGCGATGAAGACCACGCGCTGGTTCGCCAGCACCAGGAAGGGCGAAGAGCCCAAGGCCATCGACGTCACGCCGCTGGGCGAATCGCGCTACGCGGTGACCCTCGACGGCGTGAAGCACGAGCTCGAGTCGCTGGTGCTGCCGCACGGTGCCGTGTCGTTGATTCTCGACGGCCACTCGTACGCGGTGGAGTTCGAAGAGAACCAGGACGAGGTGAAGGTGCTGGTGAAGGGCCAGGTCACCCGCGTCGACATCGCCGACGAGCGCAAGCTGCGCATGCGCGCCGCCACCGCCGGCTTCAGCGTCGAGGGCAAGCAGACCGTCACCGCGCCGATGCCCGGCAAGGTGGTGAAGGTGCTGGTGAAGGTCGGCGACGAGGTGAAAGAAGGCCAGGGCATCGTGGTCGTCGAGGCGATGAAGATGGAGAACGAGCTCAAGGCGCCCAAGGCCGGCAAGGTCACCGAAGTGACCGCCGTCGAGGGCACCGCCGTCGAGAACGGCGCGAAGCTGGTGGTCATCGAGTAGCGGTACGTCTGCGACGGCCGAGCGGGCCCGCCAGGCGTGGGGGGCCCGGGCGCGGAAGATGGAAACTTGTAGGGTTCCGAGTTCCGCTTTCAAGGGCGCGAAATGACGAGGCCGGAATCTGGAATCCGGAGTCCAGCAATCATGAACTTCCGGGGCGTGGGCCCCCCAAGCCCTGGGCTCCCGAACACAGGTTCAATGGCGGCCGGCCTGCTCCTCGCTGGAGTGAGCTCTGCTAGAGCGTGAGGCATGCGCGACGTCTACGTAGCCGGAGCCTTCACCACCCGCTTCGGGCGATACCCCGAGGTCACCCACCAGCAGCTGGCGCGCGAGGCGCTCGACGGCGTGCTCGCCGACGCGAGGGTCGACGGTGGAGCCATCGACGGCGTCTGGTTCGGCAGCTGTGCGCTACACGCGTTCGGGCAGGCGAACATCCGCGGGCAGGCGGTGCTGCTGCCGCTGGTGCGCGAGCAGCGGCTCAACCCCACCGCGGCGATCGTGAACGTCGAGGCGGGCTGCGCGACCGGCGGCGTGGCGCTGCACGGCGCGTACGCGGCGGTGGCGAGCGGCCTCGCCGACGTGGCGCTGGCCATCGGGGTCGAGAAGCTGATGATGCCCGCCGCTCCGCAGAAGGTGCTCGAGCTGTTCGAGCAGGGCATCGACCAGCTGCAGCCCCAGCTGTGGCGTGAGCTCTACGCCGGTCTGGCCCGGGAGATCGGCGCCGCGTTCGAGCCGATACCCCAGCGCATCACCATTCTCGACATCGCCGCGCTCGAGGCGCTGTGGCACATGAAGAAGCACGGCACCACGCAGGCGCAGCTCGCCGAGGTGGCGGCGAAGAACCACACCGCGGGGGCGAAGAACCCCAAGGCGCTGCAGCAGAAGGCGCTCACCGCCGAGCAGGTGCTGGCCGACAAGCCGGTGCTCGCGCCGTTCACCCGGGCCATGTGCGCTCCGATGGCCGACGGCGCGGCGGCGGTGCTGCTCACGTCGAAGAAGGGCGCGGTGCGCCTCGCGTCGATGGGCCTGGCCAACGGGGCGCGGTGGCGGCCCGAAGAGACGCCGGTGGCGGTGCACGCCGCGAAGCGCGCGAAGGTAGAGCCATCGAAGGTCGAGCTCGCCGAGGTGCACGACGCGACGGCGTTCGCCGAGATCGCGGCGGTCGAAGCGCTCGAGCTCGGGCACGTGAAGGCGGTGAACCCCAGCGGCGGCCTCATCGCGCGCGGCCACCCACTCGCCGCCACCGGCCTCGCGCAGGTGACCGAGCTGACCGCGCGGCTGCGCGCCGGCGAGGCGAAGACCGCGCTGGCCCACAACGCCGGCGGCATCATCGGCTTCGACGAAGCGATGTGCGCGATCAGCGTGCTGCAGGCGAGCTGAGCCCGGGCGTTCACGCCCCACTCAAAAGCGCACGTCGCTCACCCCGAAGAGCGGGGGGTGCCCACCAGCGGCTGCAGGGCGAGCGCGCCGAACACCACCGCGCTGCAGCCGATGACGTTGTACCAGAGGAACCCGATGTCGCTGGCCGCGAACACCGCGATGACCAGCGCCTGCGCGGCGAGCGCCGACCAGAACACCGCGGTGCCGCCGATGCGCTTGATGAAGAACCCCACCAGGAACACGCCCAGCATCGGCCCGTAGAAGATCGACCCGAGAATGTTGACGGCCTGAATCAGGTTGTCCAACCGGCTGGCGAAGATTGCGAACGCGATCGCGATGACACCCCACCCCGCGGTGAACAGCCTCGACAGCCGCAGCGCGCGGTCGTTGTCGACCGCCGGGTTCACGCTGCGCTTGTAGAAGTCGACCATGGTGGTGGCCGCCAGCGCGCTCATCGCGCTCGCGGTCGCCGACATCGCCGCGCACAGAATCACCGCCAGCAGCAGCCCGATCAACCCCGACGGAAACCGCTGCATCACGAACGACAGAAAGACGTAGTCGGCGTCTTTGGTGTTCGCGAGCGGGTCGGCCTGCTGCACCGCCTTGCGCGCCTCGGCCGCACGAGGCGGTCTCTGGCCTCGACCGCCTGCAGCTCTTGCCCCACCGCCTCGCCGTGCTGAAACCGCTCGATCAGCGCCCGCTTCTCGGTGAACAGCTGCAGGTGCTGCTCTTCGAGCGGAGCGATGGCCGGTCGCGCCTTCTCGAGCGCCGGCTGGTTGAAGAACACCGGCGAAGGGGTGAACTGGAAGAACACGAACACGAACACGCCGACGCTCAAGATCATCAGCTGCATCGGAACCTTGAGCAGCGCGTTCATCAGCATGCCCAACCGCGCCTGCTTGAGCGACTCGCCCGAGAGGTACCGCTGCACCTGTGACTGATCGGTGCCGAAGTACGCCAGCGCCACGAAGGTGCCGCCGGTGATGCCGCTCCAGAACGTGTAGCGGGTGTCGAGCCGCGCCGAGTAGTCGACCGCCTTCAGCTTGCCCAGCACGCCCGCCACGCGCAGCGCGTCGGGCAGCGACACCGGCAGCTGCCGCACGATGACCACCACCGCCAGCGCCATGCCGGCGAGCATCACCGCCATCTGCAGCTGCTGGGTCTGGTTCACCGCCTTCGCGCCGCCGCTCACCGTGTAGACGATTACCACCACGCCGATGGCCACGGTGGTGAGCAACAGCGGCCAGCCCAGCACCGCGCTCAAGATGATCGCCGGCGCGTAGATCGACACCCCGGTGCCGAGCCCGCGCTGCAGCAGGAAGATGGCGGCGGTGAGCTGCCGCGTCTTCAGGTCGAAGCGCTGCTCGAGGTACTCGTACGCGGTCAGTACCTTGGTGCGGTAGTAGAGCGGCACGATGGTGGCGCACAGAATCACCATCGCCAGAGGCACCCCGAAGTAGAACTGCACGAAGCCCAGGCCCTCTTCGAAGCCCTGCCCCGGCGTCGAGAGGAAGGTGATGGCGCTGGCCTGGGTGGCCATGATCGACAGGCCCACGGTGTACCAGCGGCTCTCTTGCCCGCCGCGCAGGTAGGTGCCGACGTGCTTGATGCCTCGCGTCTGGTAGGTGCCGTAGCCGACGATCGCCGCCAGCGTGCCGCCGAGCACCAGCCAGTCGAGGCCGCTCACTCGAGCCTCACCAGCTCGCCACCGAGAGCGCGGTCAGACCGATCACGCACACCACCAGCCACGCCAGCGCGCCCGCGTACCAGAGCCCCCACTGCCCTTCGTCTTCAGCGCCCATGTGCCAGCAGGTTCGCGAAGAGGCGGTACGCGCCGGGCACCCCGGCCGGCAGCTGACGGAAGAACGCCAGCCCGGTGTAGATGAACGTGCCCTTGCCGTGCTTGCCGATCAGCAGACCACCCCGGCTCGGCTGCTCGTTGGGGTCGGCCATCGACATCGGGGTGACGTACTTCTCGTCCCACTTGCTGGCGAAGTACAGCCCGCGCTCCTGCACCCAGCCCTCGAAGTCTCTCGCGGTGATGGCGTTGGGCCGGGCGAAGACCGGGTTCGCGTCGAGCTTCACCTCGGCCGTCTCGTCGGTGACGCGGTCGTGGCTCAACTCGAACGGGTACGGCCCGAGCTCGGCCGGCACGTCAGAGACCCGGTTCTTGGTGTTGTACTGCACCAGCACCGTGCCCCCGCCCTCGACGTACTTCAGCACCCGCTCGCGAAACTGCGGCAGGCGCGGGTTGGTGTTGAACGCGCGAATGCCGAACACGATCGCGTCGTAGCCCTCGAGCGGCTTCGCCCGCAGCGTCTCGTCGTCGAGCAGCGTCACCTCGTAGCCGACCTGGCGCAGCGCCTGGGGCACGTCGTCGCCCGCGCCCATCACGTAGCCGACCTTCTGCACCTTGCCGCGCTGCAGGTCGAACCGCACCAGCCTCACCTCGGCCGGCTTGAGCAGCGTCTGAATGGGTATGTGCGGGTACTCGATGCGGGTCAGCGTCTGCCCGCCCAGGCTCAGCGTCGAGCTCGACGGCTTCACCTGCTGCACCACCTCGGTACTCTTGCCGGTGGCCTGGTCGGTGGTCACCACCTTCAGCGCCTTGGGCTTGTCGTCGACGAACACCAGCAGCGTGGTGTCGGGCTTGAGCGTCTTCTCGGGCACCACCGCCACCGGCCGGAACCGCTCGCCCACCGTCGGGTCGACCCACTTGAACTGCACCTCGCGCCGCACGGTGAACTCGCCGAGCACGAAGTCGGCCCACAGCGGCCCGCCGGCCTTGAGGCTCGCCTTGCCCGGCTGCACCGTCTGACCGTCGGGCAGCGCGACGTGCTCGAGCTTCAGCTTCGCGTCGCTGCGGTTCAGGTACGTGAGCGTCACGTCGAGCGGCGCGCCCTCGACCACGGTGTGCGCCGACGCGGCCGCCTCGGCGAACAGCCCGGCGCAGTCGGCGATGACATCGACCAGCTGCTGCTGCTTGTACGGCTGGTCGAGCTTCTTCATCGCCGCGAGCGCCTTGAGCAGCACCGGCACCGACGCCGAGGGCCGGTCGACCTTGAACTCGCGCACCGCCTGGTCGAGCAGCGCCGAGACCGCCGCGCTGCCGGGCACCCGCTTCCAGCTCAAGTCGACGCCGTCGAACAGGGTCTTGCCCGGGTCTCCGCCGAGCAGAATGAACTGCTCGACGTTCGCGCCGTGGCTGGGCGCGGCTCCGAAGCCCTGGCTCTTGTGCTGGCTGCGGCTCAACGCGGCCAGCTCTCCGTAGGTGAGGCCGAGCAGCGGGCTGTAGGGGCTCGAGTCCATCTGAATCGCCTTGCTCAGGTCGAGCTTCGCGTTGGGGTCGGGGGACCACGCGTTCCAGTAGATGCGTCGGGCCTGCCAGGGCTTGCCCACCTCGGGGTGAAAGGCCGGGTCGGCTGCCGCCTTGAACGCCTCGAGCGCCAGCCGCGCCGACGCGGTGTGGTGGCCGTGGGTGTCTCCCGCCTCGAGGGGGAAGCGGGTGATGATGACGTCGGGCTCGAGCTCGCGAATCACCTTCACCGCGTCGCTCAGCACGCCGTCGTGGTCCCACCGCTGCAGCGTCTCGTCGACGCTCTTCGAGTAGCCGAAGTCGGCGGCGCGGGTGAAGTACTGCTCCGCCCCGTCGATGCGCCGCGCGGCCAGCAGCTCTTGGGTGCGAATGACGCCCAGCAGCGGCCCCAGCTCGGTGCCGATGAGGTTCTGCCCGCCCTCGCCGCGGGTGAACGCGAGGTACGCGGTGCGCACCTTCGTCTCGTTCGCGAGGGTGGCGAGCAGGCGGGTGTTCTCGTCGTCGGGGTGCGCGGCGACGTACAGCGCGCTGCCCACCACCTGCAGCTTCTTGAGGTCGCGGTAGATCTCGGCGCTGCTGTGCGCGGCGAGCAAGACGGTCATGGTGAGTCCGAGCATGGTGTCCGTTGGGTTGGGTTCGGGTCAGGTCAGCAGCGCTCGGTAGAGCGCCTCGTAGCGGTCGACTTGCGGGCCGGGCTGCCAGCGCTGCAGCGCGCTCTCGCGGGCGGCCGCCGACATGCGCGTGTGCAGGTCGGGGTCGGTCAGCAGCGCGACGGCGCGGCCCGCCATGCCGTCGACGTCGCCAACGGGCCTCAGCCAACCGTTCACGCCGTCGTCGATGAGCTCGGGCAGCCCGCCGGTGCGCGAGGCGATCACCGGCACGCCACACGCCAGCGCCTCGAGCGCCGCCAGCCCGAAGCTCTCGGTCTCGGAGGGAAAGAGGAACACCGCGCCCTCGCGCAAGAGCGGCGCGACGTCGGCCTGCTCGCCCACGAACGTCACCGGCAAGCCCTTCGCCTGGGCCTCGACGGCCGCCCGCTCGGGCCCGTCGCCTACCATCACCAGCCGTGCGTCGACCTGCTTCAGCACGCGCTCGAAGATGCGCACCACGTCGCCGACCCGCTTGAGCGGGCGAAAGTTCGAGCCGTGAAGCAGGGTGCGCGTGGGCTTGCCCGGGGTGAAGTGCGCGGTGTCGACGAAGTTGCCGATCACCTGCGCGTCGACGCCGAACACCCGCTTCGCCTCGGCGGCGAGGTAGCGCGTAGGCGCCGTCACCGCGGCGCTCGCGCTGAGCGAGCCCTTCACCACCGGCTGCAGCGCGGGGTCTGCCCCCAGCGTCAACACGTCGGTGCCGTGCACCGTGGTGACGACCTGGGGAGCCTTGGCGCCGATCAGCTGGCGCATCAGCCACGCGCTGGTGGCGTGGGGTATCGCGTAGTGCACGTGCACCACGTCGAGCTGCGCGGCGTGCTCGGCCAACGCGCTCGCCAGCGCCAGCGCGTATTCGCCGCCGGGAAACAGCTCGTGCCTGGGCGCGCGCACCTCGTGCAGCGTGCCCGCGCGCAACCGTGGCGGCCGCGAGGCACAGAAGAAGTGCACCTCGTGCCCGCGGCGCGCCAGCACTTCGCCCAGCTCGGTCGCGATGACGCCGCTCCCGCCCAAGGTGGCGTGACAGACCAGCCCGATTCTCACCGCGGCTCGCCCTTCCGCGACGCGCAGCGCAGGCGCCCGCCCGAGCGCTCGAGGCCGCCGAGCTTCGCGAGGCTCGACCTGCAGCTCGCCGCTCGCCCGCCGCTCGCAGCCGGCCGGCTCACCCCCACCCCACGACTGCGGCCAGCGCCGGAGCGGGCCGGGGGGAAAGCGCGAGCGGAATGCTGAAACTTGTGGGGTTCCAGATTCCGCTCGCAGGTGCCCGAAATCGCGAGCGCGGAATCTGGATTCCGGAGTCCGACATGTTTCAAGACTCCGCACGTGAAAACCCCACCGGCCCCCACGGCCTGCGGCGCGCGGCCTCGCCGCCAAGCGCCCCGCGCATCATCGCCACCGGCCCCCACGGGCTGCGGCGCGCGGTCTCGCCGCCAGGCGCCGGAGGGGCGGGCCAGCGCGCGCTCCATCAGAGCGCCGACGCCGGCGAGGCGCAGGCAGAGGTGCGGCAGTTGGGGCAAGGCACCCGACGCAGGCTGCGCGCTCACAGGAACACGTCCTTCACCTGGGTGCTCCACGGCTCGACGTGGGGCAGCACGTCGAGGCCGGGAAAGGTGGGCAGCCCCATCACCCGCTCTTGCGGCTCGCCATGGGGGAACAGCGAGGCCTGCAGCTTGGTCACCCGCTCGGCGAGCACGGTGTCGGCGGTGTCGAGGTGGCGGCGGTAGCGGCCCGCCACCCGCGACGCGGCGCGCGCGATGGTGCCGCGGGTGCGCTTCACCGCGTCGGGCAGCGGCACGTGCACCAGCGCGGCGTCGGCGGCGTCGAGCAGCTGCTTCTCGATGGCCTCGGGAGACGGCTCGACCTGCGGGCGCAGCCGCGAGAGCAGGTCGGGGGCCTCGGCGTCGGCAGGCTTCAGCCCCAGCTTGTCGAGCAGCCGGCGGGTGGCGACGTCGATGACGCGAAAGCGCGCGCGCGGCACCAGCATCGGCATGGGAAGGTCGAACGCCTGGTACAACCCCGAGAGCTGGGCGAAGTAGTTGAGCTCACCCGGGCCGCCGACAATGGCCGCGGTGGGGAGCAGCGTGTCTTGCACGATGGGGCGCAAGAGCGCGCTGGTGCTGAAGTGGCCCGACGTGGGCCGCGCGCCCGAGTCCAACCGGTGCCTGGGCCCGCGCGCGCCTTCGGGGTGGTGAAAGCTCAGCGGAGCGCCGGGCTTCACCGGCACCTGCACGGCGAAGCCCTGGGCCTCGAGCGCGCGGCTGCGCTCGAGCAGCAGGGCCGACAGCGGCTCGGCCTCGGCGAGCGCCCGCGCGTGAACCCCGGGCGCGGGGTGCTCGCAGGGGTTCACCAGGAGCAGCGAGGGAAACAAGGTGCGCATCACTCCGGCGAACGCGTCGACCCAGCGCGCGCCGGGCCGGTAGTGCTGCGCCCACAGCGCCGGGTCGGGCAGCTGCTCGAGCGCCGCGGTGATCTCGTCGCCCAGCACCGCGTGCTCGACGCTGCAACGGGGCTCGAGGCGCACCGGCACCTGCAGCCGCCGCGCGCCGACCCAGACGTGGTCGATTTCTTCGGCGTCGTGGTCTTCGGTCTGCAACCAGAACACCGGGCGACAGCGCACCCCGGTCTCGAGCTCGAGCGCCCGCGCGCAGGCCACCGCGGTGGCCGCCTTGTAGACGGAGTACAGCGGCCCGAGGAACAGGCCGATCTGCTGCCCGGTGACCACCGCGACCTCGCCGGGCTCGAGCAGCGAACAGCGCCGTGCCCGCGCAGCCATCACGCATTCACGGCGCCGCTCTCGACTCACGAAGTGCCGCGGCAAGAACGGCTCGGCTCGAGGGTCACCCGAAAGAAAGGCCTCGGAGAACGAGCCGGCCACGCTGCTGCCTCAGCCCTTGTTCTTCCACTCCGCGAGGGCCTTGTTGACGTCGTCGGCGAAGAAGAACTTCTCTTTGCCCTCTTTGTCGCCGAGGTCTTTCGCCTTCTGGGCGAACGGGTAGGCGTCTTTGTACTTGCCCTGCGCAGCGAGCACCTGGGCCTTCACCCAGGTGTTGAGCCAGGTCTCTTTCTGCGCGATCGACACGTCGACCTTCGCCATCGCCTCGGGGTACATCTTCTGGTCGAGCAGGTAGCGGGCGGCGTTGGTCATCGGGCTCCACAGGTTGTCTTGCGCGGCCTGGATGTTGGCGAGCGACAGCTCTTTGGTCTTGAGCTTCACCGGCAGCGAGACCTTGACCTTCTCCCACTCGAGGTCGATCGACGCGGTGTCGTCGGTGAAGTTGGTCACCTGGTACGAGAGGCGCTCGCGCATCGGCGACGCCGCCGGCTTCACGGTGACGCGCAGCAGATCGCTGTCTTGCTTGTAGCCGAACGAGCCGCCCTGATCGGCGACCTTGTTGAGAATCAACGTCCAGTCTTTGGCGGTGGGAATGGCGAAGAACGCGTAGCTGCCGGCGGGCACCGGCTTGCCGTCGACCTCGACGTCTTTGCTGAAGGTGAGCTTGGTGGCGGCGTTCGCTCCGGTGCGCCAGACCTCGTTGTAGGGCACCAGCGCGCCCCAGACCTTGCGGCCGTGCACGGCGGGGCTGGAGTACTCGATGGTGATGTCGGTGAGGCCGACCGTCTGGGTCAGCTTCGCGCCGGGGCTCTTGGCGGGCAGCTGCAGCTACTGCGCAAAGGCGGTGGAACAGCAGAACAACGCGACTGCGGCGAGGCGAATCGTTGCGATGGTCATGAACCCTCTCGTTGGTGAGGCTGGCTTGGCGCGGCGACAGTGATGTGGGCCAGCGTCTGGTTTCAGCGCTATAGCGAAATTCGCGCGAAAGGGGTGCGCGACGCGCGCACCGAGCGCTACTTGATCGAGCAGAGGAGCGCGCAGTCATGGCCCTGAGTTATCGGCCCCTGCCGCTGGTCGCGGGTCTCGCGACTGCGGCCGCAGGAGCAGTCGTCATCGCGATGTCCGGTCACATGCAGGTCTGGGTGCCCGGGTTGTTGGTGGGTCTCGCCGCGCTGGTCGAGCTGGGCGCGGGCGCGCTGCTCACGCGGCACGGTGGGCCGGGCATGGCGCACATCTTCGCCGGCGTCACCGCGCTCGGGCTGTGCGGCTTCGTCGCCGCGACCACCCTGTTCGACATGAACGTGCTGGGCGCGCCGCCCATCGCATCGATGCTGGGCATCTTCTGCTTCGTGAACGCGCTGTTCCGCCTGATGGACATCGTGGTCGACCGGCCCGAGGGCATGCTGGCCGAGAGCATCGACGCGGCGGCGACCCTGGTGATCGGGGTGACCTTGCTGCTCACCTGGCGCACCGCGACCCCGGTCGTGGTGTCGGTCGCCGCGGGCATCGAGATGCTGGTGGGCGGAGCGGCGCTGTTCGGCTCGACCGCCGCCTGGGCGCGTCACCCCGACGTGCCGGCGTACGACGGCCGCCCCGATCGACTGATTTCGCTCGGCGAGCAGGTGAACGAAGAGCCGTGGCCGAACGACCCCGTGCACTGAGCGGCAGCGCTCACGCCTCTCCGTTCATGAGCGCGACCACCTCGGCGAAGATTTGTCGGCCGGTGCGGAGCCGGGTGTAGGCGGTTCCGACCGGGGTCTCCATCGCCGCGGCGATCTGGGGAACCGCGCGCCCCTCGACCACGTGCATCACGAAGACCGCCCGCACCGGTGGGTCCATTCGGGTGAGCGCGGCCTCGAGCACCCGGTTCGCGTCGCGCTGCTCGAGCATGCGCACCGGCTCGCCCGCCGCGTCGGGCAGCAGGCCCTCGGCGACCTCGACCGCGTGGCGCTTGAGCGCGCGAAAGTCGGCGGCGAGGCGGTAGGCGATGCCGAACAGCCACGGGCGCGCCGGCCGCGTCGGGTCGTAGCGATCGAGCCGCCCGAAGGCGGTGAAGAAGACGTTGTGCACCAGGTCTTCGACGTCGGCCGCCGAGATGCCCAGCCGCGCGATGAAGCGCCACACCGCCTCGACCTCGCTGCGGTAGATGCGCTCGAAGTCGCAGGCGTGCGCGGGGACGCGGTCGGGCGGCATGGCTGTCACGGCGCGCGCCGAACATTCAGAGGGAAAGGTATGTAACTTCGAAGACTTTGGAGCCGCGAACGCATGCGCGGTTGTCGAAGCCGGGCGTGCTGCGCTGCGCGCGGCGCATGTAAAGGCAGGCTCGGAACGCGGGGTGAAAGAGGCGCGGACTTGCCGGCTGTGGCTGACACTTTGTCAGCGCGGCGGTGCCAAAGACCGACGCCGCCCGAATGTGACCCAAGCGGCACGAACTCTGCCGGGGGCGCATGCAGTGGGCCGCATGACGCTCGACACCCTCATTCGCATCGCGCGTGAAGCCGGCGCGAGCGACGTGCACCTCGAGGGCGGCATGCCGATGGCGCTGCGGGTGCGCGGAGAGCTGCGCACCAGCGGAGAGCCATTCGGCCCACGCGTGCTCACCGACCTGGCGCGCGAGGTGCTCGGAGACGAGTGGGCAGGGTACGCCGAGCGGGGGAGCGCCGACCTCTCGCGGGTGGTCGACGGGCAGCGCTGCCGCATCAACGTGCTGCGCACCGCGCGCGGCGCCGGCTTCGCCATTCGGCTGCTTTCGTCGTTTCAGGCGACCCTGCGCTCGCTCAACCTGCACCCCGACCTGGCGCAGCTGGTGAAGCCGCACCACGGGCTGGTGCTCATCACTGGGCCCACCGGCTCGGGGAAGACGTCGACCCTCGCCGCGCTGCTGCAGGAGCTGAACCTGCGCGAGGCCCGCCACATCATCACCGTCGAGAGCCCCATCGAGTACGCGCTCGCTCCGCGCCGCTCGTTCATTCGCCAGCGCGAGGTGGGCCGCGACACCCCGTCGTTCGCGCAGGCGCTCGAAGACTCGCTGCGCGAAGACCCCGACGTGCTGATGGTCGGCGAGCTGCGAACGCCCGAGGTGATGCGGCTGACCCTGAGCGCCGCCGAGACCGGGCACCTGGTGCTCGCCACCATGCACTCGTCGACAGTGGCCGAGGCGCTGCAGCGGGTGGTGGGCGCATTCGCTCCAGAGGCGCAGGCGGGCATCTGCATGCAGCTGGCCGACGCGCTGGTGGGCGCGGTGGCGCAGCGGCTCATCTACCGGCCCGAGCTCGACTTGCGCATTCCCGAGTGCGAGGTGCTGATGGGCAGCACCCCGGTGCGCGCGCTGGTGCGCTCGGGCCAGTTCTTCAAGCTGGGCTCGGCGCTCGAGACCGGCGCCGCCGACGGCTCGTGGACGTTCGCGCGCTACGGCGAGTGGCTGGCGCGGCGTAAAGACTGGGTGCACCCCTCGCAGGCGGGCGAGCCGGCGGCCGAGCTGCCGGTCACCGCGCCGGCGCTGCCCAGGGTGCGCAGCGCACCCGCGCCGGCCGCGGCAAAGCCCCGGCCGCAGGCCGCCCCGGCGGTGGCCGAAGACGGCCGGCTGGAAATTGCCGCCGAGGAAGATGACCTGCTCGACGTAGTGGCCGAGCTCGAGCGCTCGAAGAACTGACATTTTTTTCAAAACCATTCTCCGCTTCGATGCTCTGTGGGGCGCATGCAGAACGCGCCACGCCTCGATGTGCCCCCCACGCTCGACGACGCGCAGGTCATCGAGCGGGTGCTGCAGGGTCAGGCCGAGCTCTTCGAGCTCTTGATGCGCCGCTACAACGGGCGGCTGTACCGCGCGATTCGCGGGGTGCTGAGAGACGAGGCGCAGGTCGAAGAGGTGATGCAAGAGGCGTATCTGCGCGCCTACTCGCACCTCGCGCAGTTCGACGCGCGCGCGAGCTTCGCCACCTGGCTGGCGCGCATCGGGGTGCACGAGGCGCTGTCGCGCAGCCGCCGCGCGGCGATGGGGCCGGTCGCCTCTGAGACCGCGGTGCTGCGCGCGAGCGACCCGAAGACGCGCCCCGACGAGCAGGCCGCGAACCGCGAGCTGGTGCAGCTGCTCGAGCGCGCGGTCGACGCGCTGCCCGACGGCTACCGCGAGGTCTTCATGCTCCGCCGCATCGACGGCTTCTCGGTGGCCGAGACGGCAGAGCTGCTCTCAGTGACCGAAGAGACGGTGAAGATGCGCACCTTCCGGGCGAACGAACAGCTGCGGGCCCGGCTCGACCACCTCGTCGAAGAGTCGACCGAAGAGGTGTTCGCTTTTCCGGCGACGCGCTGCAACCGCGTCGTCGACGCAGTGATGTCCTCTCTCCACAGGAGTCAGAAATGAAGACGATGCTGAAGTGGTGTGCGGTCGGTCTGCTCGCGGGCTGCATGCAGCGCGAGACGCGCGACGACCCGGGCGCGAAGAGCGAGACGTTCACCCAGCAGGCCGAGGCGGGCGGCAAGCTGTACGGCGAGAGCTGCGCCGGCTGCCACGGCGACTCGGGCCAGGGCACCGAGAAGGCGCCGCGGGTGGTGGGCTTGAGCGAAGGCGCGCTGCCGCTCGACCCGCCTCCCGAGCGAAAGAAGCGCACCACCCGGTTCCGCACCGTCGCCGACGTGGCGAAGTTCGCGGTGCAGTACATGCCCGCCAAGAACCCGGGCTCACTGCCCGAGGCCGACTACTGGCGCATTCTCGCGTTCGACCTCAAGGCCAACGGCATCGACCTGGGCGACCAGCACCTCGACATGGCGCTGGCCGAGACGCTCGAGATTCCGCGCGCGGCGAAGACCTCGCAGCGCTGAAGGCGAGCAAGCGCACGCTCGGCGCCTTCGTCAATAGGTCGAGTCGAAGGTGCCGTCAGTGAGGGTCACGCTGGCGTCGGGCTTGCTCGGTGTTCCCGTGCTCGGCGGCAGCACCGCAGAGAAGGTGCCTCGCACCGCTCCGCCGCTCGTGGTCTCGAGGGTGGTGAGGGTGAGGGTGCAGCTCATCACTCCCGGGGAGTTCGAAGTGAACTGGGCTTGCCGGTAGCTGCCCCCATCGAGCGCCGTGTGAGTTTCGAGAAAGCTCATCATCACCTCGGTGCCGCCGTCGCAGTGGTACGTCCCGAGCGCTGAGGGGAACAGCAGCTCCACCCCGCGAAGCTCGAAGGTCGTCGAGGTCTGCTCGAAGTCACCGAATGCGACCCGAATGATGCTGCCGCTGTGCGTGGGCAGCGCGCTCCGGCACCCGGTGAACGTGCCGTCGCGGGTGACGCTGCCCATCACCGTGTAGCGACCCGAGCCGGCGTCGCAGCTCGCGCCGCTCCCTGCTCCTCCGCCTGAGCCTCCCGCCCCGCCGCTGCCGCCGCTGCCGCCGCCTACGCCACCGGTGCCGTTGCCCCCGCACGCCATCGCCGCCAGCATCAGCCCCCAGAGAGTCGCTCTGCGAAAGGTCATTTCCGGTTCCTCGTGCACGACGTGAAGTGCGACCGCCACCGCCGGTGGCGAGGGGGCACAAAGCACGCGTGCTCGAACAATCAAAGGCCCCTCCGCAGGCCCACTGCGCGCCGTCTCCAGCGCGCGTCTACGGCGCGGGCGGCAAAATCGCGACGTCATCGGCCGCGGGCAGTAGCGTGGCTTGCGTGCAAGCGCTGGCGCTCCTGCTGCTCGTGGCCACCGAGCCCACGCCGCTCTCCCGAGCCGCTGAAGCCGCCCGCAACGTGAGCCGCGACGGGGGCACCGCCGACGCGGGCCCAAGCGCGCCCAAGGGCCTGCGCTGCCTCTCGAGGTACTACCTGGGCGAAGCGGCGCATCGAGACGGCGGCTGGGGCCTGATGCTGCCCGACGCCAGCTATCTCTCGTGGGACGACGGCCGCGACGAAGAGCCCTACGACGGCGGCGCCGAGGGCGAAGACGGCGGCGAAGAGGAAGAAGAGGGCGAGCCCTTCGTGCCCGCGCTGCGCGACATCTTCGCCACCCCGTACCAGAGGGGCCCCATCACGCCGGTGGCCGGAGACGACACGCTCGAGGACCCGGGCCGCGCCCGCATCGACCCGCTCTTCAAGGCCGCCTACGGCAGCAGCTGGCGCGAGGTGATGAGCCACCTCACCAAGGTGAAGTTCTTCGGCACCCGCTACCCGTTTCACGAGCGGGCCTCGGGGCCCCTCGAGCGGGTGGCCGCGCGCCTCGAGACCGCCGCGAAGAGCGACCCGTCGCTCGCTCCGTTCTTGAAGGGCCTGGGCGGCACCTGGCACTGGCGGCGCATCGCGCGCTCGCGCGCGCTCTCGACCCACGCGTTCGGCATCGCCATCGACCTGAACGTGCAGCGCAGCAACTACTGGCGGTGGCAGCGGCCGAAGAAGCCGCTCAAGTGGACCAACCGATACCCCCAGACCATCGTCGACGCCTTCGAGGCCGAGGGCTTCATCTGGGGCGGCAGGTGGATTCACTACGACACCATGCACTTCGAGTATCGCCCCGAGCTGCTCGACCCCGACTGCTGGCCCTGAATCACCGCGCGCGGGCGAGCCGGTCGGCGCACAGGCTCGCCACCGTCTTCATCAGCCGCTCGTGGTGCTGCGAGAAGTAGCCCGGCTCGGGCGCGACCGACGAGAGCACCCCGATGCAGCGGCCCTCGCTGAGCAGCGGCACCCCGAGAAACGCCTTGAGCGGCTCGACCCGGCCCGGCCGCGGCAGAAAGCGCGGGTCGTCTTCGGCGTTCACCGCGCGAATGGCCTGCGCGTTCTCGGCGATCCACCCAATGAGCCCCTGGCCGCGGCGGTACGCGAAGTCGGGCCTGGCGTGCAGCGGCATGCCGGCGCGCGCACCCGCCACCAGCCCGGTGCCCTCGGCGTCGAGCAGCCACGCCGACACCCGCGGCACCTCGAGCAGCATCGCGGTCTGGTCGACCACCAGCTGCAAGAGGGCCTGCCGGTCGTGCTCGGCGTTGAGCTGCTCACCGAGGCTGTGGAGCACCGTTCGCTCGTCGATCATTCAGGTCTTCAGCCGCTGTTGCACGTAGCTCTTACCCTCGTGCGCCCAGCGGTGAAGTGTAGACCGGGCGTGCTCGATCGAGGGCCGGAACCGAATCACCGCTTCCGGCAGCAGCCGCCAGCTCGAGCAGCTCGCGGCAGGCCTCGACCGCGTGGTGGAACAGCACCTCGGGCGCGAAGTAGCGCTCGTACGCCGCCCGCGCCAGCAGCCCGCGGGTCTCGGCCTCGTGCTCGTGGCCGCGCAAGAGCCCCGGCAGGTTCGCCACCTCGTCTTCACAGACCCGCAGCAGAAACGCGCTCCAGTCGGGCCCGTCGGGCGCCACCCACTCGTCCGAGATGACCACTGGAGCCACGCCCATCTTCATGGTCTCGAACAGCCGGTACGACGAGGTGCCCGCGCCGCGCGGGCAGAGCACGAACTTCGAGCCCGACAGCACCTCGACGTAGCGGCGCTGCCGCCGTTCTTTCTCGGCGAGGTCGGTGGGCCGCCACTGGTTGTACTGGCTGGTGTCTTCGAGCACCGCGCGCTTGTCGCGCAGCTTCAAGATGCGGCGGCGCGCGGCGTGGTTCGAGGCGCCCATGAACGAGTACAGCCACGGCCGCGGCCCGTCGCAGGGGCCCGCCACCATCTCGTTCATGGTGTAGAGGTAGCTGAACGCCTTCTGCCGGCGCGGCTGAAAGGCCCGGCGCGGCATCGAGCAGTACAGCCCGGGCAGCACGCACCAGGGCGTGTCGGCCTCGTTGTAGATGAAGCACTTCTCGCGAAAGCGCTCGAGGTAGGGGTGCTGCCTCAAGGTGCGCCACTCGGGGTCATCGAAGTGCACCGTCTCGGCGAAGAGAATGAGGTCGGCCTCTTCGGGGTTGTCGGTGAGCTGGTGCTCGTTCACACAGTCGAGACCGGCGCAGCGCAAGAGCTGCTCCAGCGCCCGCCCACCGCCCCACGCGCTCGTGGCCAACACCATCATCGAAGCGTCTATCTGCCGGCCGCGCCTTCGGTGCCGCAACACAAACGAGACGACGCGGCGCGGCGAAGCGGTCGATGTCACCGTTCGGGGACGCGCGCGAACAGGTCACCGTCACCGGACGCACTGAGGCGAAACAGCGCAGCCTGAGGGGCTCGGTTAGCTCTCGTGCTCAAAGATGACCGCACTTCCTCCGAAGGAAACCACTGTAGGCATCGAGGCCTACTCGGCAGTCGCCAACGCGGTGAAGCTGGCCGGCTCGTTGGTGGTGTCGTTCGGCATCACCCTGGCGGTGAAGCAGTTTCTCATTCCCCGCCTGCTCGGCACCGAGCGCTATGGCGAGGTGAACTTCGCCGACGGCTTCGCGGGGCTGTTTCTGGTCGCGAGCTGGCTGGGCGTCGACACCTGGCTGCGCAAAGAGCTCGGGGTGACGCTGAAGACCGCCGACGGGCTGTTCGGCGGCGTGGCGCTGGTGCGCACGGTGATGTCGGTGGTGCTCACCGCGGCGATGGCGGTGACGCTCAAGCTGCTGGGCCGGTCGGACACCATCGTCGCGATGGCGATCATCTTCGGCATCGCCCAGCTGATGCTGATGACGCAGAACACCGCCTCGGCGCTGCTGCACGCCGCGGGCAGGGTGGGCGGGCTGTCGGTGGTGAACATCGTGGGCAAGGTGCTGTGGGCCGCCATCGTGATTCCGGTGCTGGTGCTCGACCTGAGCATCGTGTGGCTGGCGGCGGCGTTCTGCATCTCCGAGACCTTCAAGGCCATCGGCTCGTCGTGGCTGGCCGCCCGGCACACCGGCATCACCCTGCGGGTCGACCTCAAGGTCTCGTGGCGGGCGATGCGCGACTCGATGCCGTTCTGGATCAACAACATCGCCCTGGCCGGCACCGGCCGCGCCGACGTGGCGGTGATCGGCACCATGACCGTGGGCATCTTGGGCACCCACGCCGCGGCCGACCGCGAGGTGGGCTGGTACACGGTGGTGCTGGGCATCGGCACCATGCTGATGGTGGTGACCCCGGTGATCGGCTGGGTGCTGGTGCCGCTGCTCTCGCGCGCGCTGGTGCGGTCGGAAGAAGAGGCCGCCAAAATCATTCGGCGCGCCATCGAGGTCTGCGTGGTGGTCGGCGCGCCGCTCAGCGTGGGCGCGTACGTGTCGGCCGACCAGCTGATCGCCATCTACAAGCCCGAGTACGCGCCGGCCGGCCTGGTCTTGAAGATCATGGCCTTCACCTTCGCGCTCACCTACCTGAACGTGGTCGCCGCCAACTGCCTGGCCGCGCTGGGCCGCGGGTGGACGGTGACGCTCACCTCGATCGCCACCCTGCTGCTGACGCCCGCCCTCGACCTGGTGCTGGTGCCGCTGGCGCTCAGGCACTACGGCCCCGGCGGCGGCGCGGCGGCGTGCGCGCTGGCCATCGTGATCGCCGAGGTCATCACCACCTCGGTGATGCTCAAGAGCATGGGCCGGCTGGCGATCGACCGCCGGCTGGGCTCGGTCACGCTGCGCACCCTGCTCTGCGCCGGCCTGGTGATCGCGCTCGACCTCGCGCTGCAGCACTTCACCCCGGTGAACCCCTGGGCCCGCGTCGGCATCGACGCCGTGGCCTGGGTGGTCTTCGCCCTGCTCACCCAGAGCGTGCGCCTCGATGAGGCGCGCGCGCTGGTTCAACTCGCCAAGGCCCAACGCGCCGCCCGCACTGCCCCCGTCTGACCATGCTCACTCTCGACCTGCTTTTGACCCTGCTCGCGCTTCCGCTGGTGGCTTCGTGCTGCTGGCTGCTGGTGCTCACCGTGCTGTCGTGGCGGCCGCGCCTGCCACCCGAGGCGCAGGCTCCGCCGATGTTCGACATCGTGGTGCCGGCGCACGACGAGGCCGCCGGCATCGCCTCGACGGTGAAGAGCCTGCTCGCGCTCGACTGGCCGCACGACCGCCGCCGGGTGGTGGTGGTGGCCGACAACTGCACCGACGACACCGCGCAGCGCGCCCGCGCCGCCGGCGCCACCGTGCTCGAGCGCCACAGCGCCACCCACAAGGGCAAGGGCTACGCGCTGCAGCACGCCTTCGAGCGGCTCGAGGGCGACGCGGTGGTGGTGGTCGACGCCGACACCCAAGTCAGCCCCAACCTGCTGCGGGCCTTCGCCGCGCGCATGGCCAAAGGCGCCCAGGCGATTCAGGCCTACTACGGGGTCGACAACGCGAGCGCGTCGTGGCGCACCACCTTGATGGCCATCGCCTTCGCGATGTTCCACCGGGTGCGCGGCCGCGCGCGCGAGAACCTGCACCTCTCGTGCGGCCTCAAAGGCAACGGCATGTGCTTCACCCGGGCGCTGCTCGAGAAGGTGCCGCACCACGCCTTCAGCGTGGTCGAGGACCTCGAGTTCGGCATTCGCCTGGGTCTGGCGGGAGAGCGCGTCTGGTACGTCGACGAGGCGCAGGTGCGCGGCGAGATGGTCTCGGGTGAGGCCGCCAGCCGCTCGCAGCGGGTGCGGTGGGAGTCGGGCCGCAAGGCGATGGTGCGCGCGCACCTGTTGCCCCTGCTCAGAGAGGCGGTGAAGCGCCAGAGCCCGGTGCTGCTCGACCTGGCGATGGACCTGGTGATTCCTCCCCTCTCGTACCTGGGCCTGGGCGCGGTGGGGGTGCTGGCCGTGGCCACGGTGCTCTCGGCGCTGACCGGGTTTCCCTTCGGGCTTCTGCTCACTGCCGGGGGCATGGCGGTAACCGCCCTCGGCCTGCACCTCGCGCGCGGATGGGCGCTGTCGGAAACAGGCGCGCGCGGCGCGGCGACCCTCGCGACCGCACCGTTATACGTGCTCTGGAAAGTCGCGCTGATGCGCAAGCAGGCAGCAGCGCCAGGGGAGTGGGTGCGTACCCGTAGGCAAGCCGAAGAGGAAGCTCAGCCGTGATCGACCTTTCAGTCATCGTCGCGACGTACAACCGCATTGCCCTGCTCAGGCGGCTGCTCGACCAGCTCGAGGTGCAGACGCTCGACCCCAAGCGCTTCGAGGTGGTGGTGGTCGACGACGGCGGCAAAGACGACGCCCAGGCCGCGCTGCAGGGCACCGAGTCGAAGTACGGCTTTCGCCTGGTGCCGCTGCGGCAGAAGAACGCCGGCCCGGCCGCCGCGCGCCACCGCGCCATCGCCAACGCCCAGGGCCGGGTGCTGGTGATCATCGACGACGACATGCAGGTGCAGCCCAACTTCCTCGACGAGCACCTGAAGAACCACCCGCCCGGCGCGCGCCGCGCGGTGCTGGGCCGGCTCGCGCCCGACTCGCACATCGAAGAGATGCCGTACTTCGAGCAGTGGTACGCCAAGGGCCACCAGCGCACCGCCGAGCGCGCCAAAGAGGGCTCGCTGCACCTCGACGGCTACTCGTTCTACACCGGCAACGTCTCGCTCTTGCGCGACGACTACCTGAGCGTGGGCGGCTTCGACTTCGCGCTGCGCATCGGTGAAGACACCGACCTCGGCCTGCGCCTCGAGAAGGCCGGCGTCGAGCTGCGCTACAGCCGCGAGGCGGTCGCCTTTCACGGGTCTGACCACACCAGCGAAGAGAAGTGGCTGGCCAAGGCCCGCGCCTACGGCGTGAACTTCTTCAAGATCGGCCGCAAGCACTTCGACGTGCCGCACGCCAACGCGCTGCGCTACCTGTTCGACATGAACCTGCTGGCGCGCCCACTGGTGGTGGGCTCGCTGCTCGCGCCCGAGGCGACCCGGCCCTTGAGCGACGCCGGCCTGCAGCTCACCCGCTCGCTGTGGCAGCGGGGCCTGGGCCGGGTGGCGCAGCCGATGACCAGCGTGGTCTACACCATGGAGTACATGCGGGGCGTGCGCAGCCAGCTCGGCTCGCTCGCCTCGACCGCGCGCGCGGTGTTCGACCACTGGCTCGAGCGGCTGCGATGAGCAAGGCACTGTTGATGGCCTCACTGGCCATGATGGTGGTGCTGCCGTTGCGGGCGGCGCGCATCAAGAACCCCAAGGTGGCGCTCAAGCGCGCCATCACGACGACGTTGTTGTTCAACGTGGCGTGGGCCGCAGTGGTCCTCGTCATCTTTCTCGTGCTGCTGCGCAACCCCGCGCAGCTGATGCCCGAAAGCGTGAACCCATGAGCGCTCACCTCTACGACCCGCGGCCTGCGAGGGCCGCGAGTGCCGACGATTCCTCCGCCGAGCTGTTCGACCTCTCTGTGGTGCGCGACTGGGCGAAGTTCCTGCTCGGCTCGTTCGGCCGCCACAAGCTGTTGGGCACAGTGTGCCTGGTGCTGGTGATGGGCATCGCGGGGCTGGTCGCCCAGTTCATGCCGCGCAGCTACGAGGCCTCGACCAAGATTCTCACCCACCAGACCGGGTTCATGAGCTCGCTCTCGAACCCCTACCGCGGCGCGCAGGACGAAGGGCCGACCCGGGCGGCGCGCGAGCGGGTGCTGGGCCGCGACAACCTCGAGAAGATCGTCGCCCAGACCGACCTGGTGAACGAGTGGGCCAAGAGCCGAAACCCGGTGTTCAAGCTCAAAGACCGGTTGCAGCAGATGATCGGCGGCCAGTGGACGAAAGAAGACCTCACCGAGATCATGGTCGGCACGCTGGGCAAGCGGCTGGCGGTGGCGGTCGACGAGGGCACGGTGGAGATCAAGGTGGTGTGGCCCGAGCCGTCGATGGCGCGGCGCATCGTCGAGAGCGCGCAGCAGAACTTTCTCGAGACCCGGCACCTGAACGAGGTGGCGGCGATCTCCGAGACCATCGGCATTCTCGAGATTCACGCCGGGCAGACCCAGTCGCAGATCGACGAGGCGCTGGCGAACCTGCAGCACGTCATCAGCGAGCGCACCAAGAGCGCGCAGCGCAACTACGTGGCGGCCACCCCGGTGGCGGCGCCCTCGCCGGCGGCCGCGCCCGCGCCGGTGATCAGGCCCTCGCCCCGCCAGTCGGACGTGCCGTCGCAAGAGATGGCCCAGCTCAAGTTCCTGCTGCGCAGCAAGCAGCGCGCGATCTCGGACCTGGAGGAGTTTCGCACCCGCCAGCTCACCGAACTGCGCACCCAGCTCGAGCAGCAGAAGGTCATCTACAACAACCAGCACCCGGTGATTCTCGAGCTCGAGCAGCGCGTCGACTCGCTGAAGAAAGACTCGCCGCAGCTCGACACCCTGAAGCGTGAAGAGGCGCAGCTGACCGCCGAGATCGAGGCCAAGGGCGGCAACCGCGAAGAGCGCGCCGAGGGCACGCCCGCTCAGGTGCGCCGGCAGGCCCCGTCGCAGCCCTCCCCCGCCGGCACCGCGATGGAGACCTCGCTGGCGCAGCTCGCACCCGAGCTCGACCGCGACCCCACCATCACCGTGGCGCAAGACCAGCTGCGCGTGGCGCTGGCGCGCTACCAGGAGCTGTTGATGCGCGTCGAGGCCGCTCGCCTCGAGCTCGACACCGCGCGCGCCGCCTTCAAGTACCGCTTCAGCGTGGTCAACCCGCCGCAGACGCCGCGCAAGCCCACCGCGCCGAACGTGCCCTTCATTCTGTTGGCGGGGCTCTTGGGCGGCGTGTTCCTCGCGTTTCTCGCCGCCGCGGGCCTCGACCTGTGGCGCCGCACCGTCTGCAACACCTGGCAGATCGAGCGGCAGATCAACCTGCCGGTCATCGCCTCGGTCAAGCTGTGAGCTCGGCTGCGAACGTCGCAACCGGCACGGTGAAGCGGCGCTCGGCGGTGGGCTTCGGCCTGCTGCTCGGCGCCGTGCTCGGCGCGATGGGCCTGATGCTGGCCATCGACCAGCCGCTGGCGGCGATGGCGGTGCCCTGGGCGGCGGCGCTGGCGTGGCTGGTGCTCTACCGGCTGCCGCTGAAGGTGAGCGTCATCGGCCTCCTGCTGCTCGCCGCCCTGTGCGAGGGGCTCGAGTGGCCGCTGGCCCTGGGCTGGGAGGCCCCGTTTCACCCGCTGGCGAAGGCGCTGCTGGTGAACGCCAGCGCCCTCACCGGCCTGGCCTTCTTGCGCGCGCCGGTGATCGACCTGCTCACCGTCGGGCTGTGGGTGGTGGCGCTGGTGCGGTCGCGGCGCGCGACGGGTGAGGCCGGCTGGCAGTCGCAGACGCCGGGGGTGCGGGTGCTCGAGGTGATGCTGCTGGTGAGCGCGGGCACGGTGCTGTTGCTCGACGGCATCGGCGCGGTGCGCGGCGGGAACATGAGCGAGGGCCTGTGGCAGCTGCGGCACCTGCTGCTGTTCCCGGTGCGCTGCGCGCTGCTCTTGCGGGCGCTCGACGGCACGGTGAGAGAGCTGAAGGTGGTGGGCGCGCTGCTGGTGGCGGTGGGGGTGGTGAAGGCGCTGATCGGCATCTGGTTCTTGTACCGGGTGGTGTACGCGCAGGGCCGCGACGTCGAGTTCACCACCTCGCACACCGACACCCTGCTCTTCGTGCCGCTGTTGGCGATGTTCTTCGCCCAGCTGGTCGAGCGCTTCAGCTGGCGCCACCTGTGGCGCAGCCTGCCCTGGGTGGCGATCGTGGCCTTCGGCATGGTCTGCAACGACCGCCGCCTGGCGTACGTGTGCCTGGCGTTCTCGGGGCTCGCCACGCTGGCGCTGACGCCGAACACCCGGTTCAAGCGGGCGATGGTGCAGGTGGCGGCGTGCGTCGCGCCGATCATGCCGTTCTACCTGCTCGCGGGGTGGACCTCGCAGGGTGGCAAGCTCTTCTGGCTGGCGCGGCTGGTGCGCTCGGTGGTGCAGGGCGACCCCAACCAGGGCAACCAGGCCGACTACCGCGACCTCGAGAACCTCGACGTGCTGTTCACCTGGTCGAACAACAAGCTCTTGCCGTACGGCTTCGGCCACAAGATGCAGCAGATCTTCCCGCTGCCCGACATCTCGCCGTGGTTTCCCGCGTGGGAGTACCACCCCCACAACCAGTACCTGTGGCTGCTCACCATCGCCGGGCCGGTGGGGTTCACCCTGATGATGATGCCGCAGGTGGTGACCGCCTTCTTGTGCGCCCGGGTCTACCGGGCCAGCGGCGACAAGACGGTGCGCGTCGCGATGCTGACCGGCGTCGGCATCGTCATCAGCTTCTTCTGCCAGGTCTGGGGCGACATGGGCACCCTGAGCTGGACCGTGACGTGGATGGCGGCGCTCGCCGCGGCCTTCGCCGCCAAGCTCGCGTGGCGCACGCGGGCGCTCGCCGAAGAGCCCAAGGTCGAGGAGCTCCCGTTCGCTTTTCCTGCCCGTGACGGGGGGCAGCAGCAGCTCCCACGTCTGGATGCGGGGCGGGCGCTGCCACAGTGAGTCGGTGCAGGGCAGGCACTGACGCGCGCCGACGGCCCGGCAAGGTCAGGCCAAAGTTCAGGGGTACGGCCAGGGGTCGGTGGGGGTCAGGGCAGGGTGATGGGAGCGCCGCAGGGGTCTGGAGGGGCGCGGCCATGGCCCTACCCATGCCGGGCAGAAACCCCTGCCCACCACCCCAGGCCCTGGCCCTGCGCGAGTCCACCCCTGGCCGGGAACCCTGAACTTTGGCCTGACCCTGCCGGGCCAGCACCCTTGGGAGCAGCGCTCGCCTGCTCGGCCGGTTTAGACGCCTACGCTCTGCGCGCATCGGGGCGGCGTCGCCGCATCACCACCGCCAGCGCGGCGAGCACGACCGCCCTCCCGAGCCCCCGTGTTACCGAAGCGCACCAGCCCTACTCGGCCGCGTTACCGCCCCGCGCAACCGCGCGCGACCACGGCCCGTCACCACCCGCACCGTTATGAGCATCGGCCGTGAGGGCGATTCGCTGGGGCATCTTGGGCGTAGGCGTAATCTCGGACGACTTCGTCGCGGGGCTGAAGCTCGCGCCGGGCACCGAGCTGATGGCGTGCTGGTCGCGCAGCCCCGAGCGGGCGGCGGCCTTCGCCGAGCGGCACCGCGCGGTCAGCTGCAGCTCGCTCGACGCGCTGCTCGCGTCGCAGGTCGACGTCATCTACGTGGCCACTCCGCCGGGCCAGCACAAAGAGCACGCCCTCGCCTGCCTGAACGCCGGCAAGGCGGTGCTGCTCGAGAAGCCCTTCGCCTGCAGCGCGGCCGAGGCGCGGGAGATCGCCGCCGCCGCGCGCAAGGCAAACCGCTTCTGCATGGAGGCGATGTGGATGCGCTTCGTGCCCGCTTTTCGCGAGCTGGTCACCAGCGTGCGCCAGGGCCGCCACGGCGCGGTGCAGAGCCTCGAGGCGAGCCTCGGCTTCGCGCAGGCCCGCGCCCGCGACGGCGCGCTGCTCGACCTCGGCGTCTACCCGCTCACCTTCGCGCACGCGCTGCTCGGCGCCCCCAAGACGGTGAAGGCCATCGGCGGCCACGAAGAGGTGTCGGCGGTGCTCGACTACGGCACCGCGCAGGCGTCGATTCGCTGCAGCTCGCGCGCCCAGCTGCGCAACGACGCGGTGGTGTGGGCCGAGCGGGCGCGGCTGCACCTCGAGGCGCCGCTCTACCGCCCCGAGTCGTATGCCACCATGACGGTGAGCGCCCCGGTGGCCGAGCTGACGCCCGCGCGCGGCGGGCTGCGCGCGGTCACGCAGCGCCCCGAGCTGCGCCGCTGGGTGCAGCGCGCCAAGGCGCTCGCCGAGCCGAGGGTCACCCTGCCCGCCATCGGCAACGGCTATGCGCACGAGGCCATCGAGGTGAACGACTGCCTGCGCAGCGGCGCGCTCGAGAGCGCGGTGCTGCCACTCGAAGAATCGATCGCGGTGATGGACACCGTCGACGCGGTGCGGAGGGCGCTGCAATGAAGATCGCTTTTGTCGGCTGCGGCTACGTCGCAGATTTCTACGCCACCACCCTGCCCAACCACCCCGGCATCGAGCTCACCACGGTGTGGGATCGCGACCCCAAGCGCCTCGAGGCCTTCTGCAAGCACTGGCACGTGAAGCCTGCCCAGTCGCTCGACGCGGTGCTGAACGACAAGTCGATCGCCATGGTGGTGAACCTCACCAACCCCTCGAGCCACTACGAGGTCAGCAAGGCCGCGCTGCTCGCCGGCAAGCACGTCTACTCGGAGAAGCCGCTCGCGATGCAGGTCGAGCACGCCCACGAGCTGGTCGAGCTCGCCGAGCACTCGGGCCTGCAGCTGGGCGGCGCGCCGTGCACCCTGCTCGGCGAGGCCGCGCAGACCGCGTGGAAGGCGGTGCGCGAGGGCAAGATCGGCACCCCGCGGCTGGCGTACGCCGAGCTCGACGACGGCCCCATTCACCTGATGGGCATGCGCGACTGGAAGAGCGCCTCGGGCGCCGCCTGGCCCTGGCGCGACGAGCTCGAGGTCGGCTGCACGCTCGAGCACGCCGGGTACTACGCCAGCTGGCTGATTGCGATGTTCGGCTCGGTGAAGCGGGTGACCGCGTTCAGCACCCTGGTGGCGCCCGACAAGGGCGTGCCGACCCCGGCCCAGCCCGACATGAGCATCGGCATTCTCGAGCACGTGAACGGCGTCACCTCGCGCATCACCTGCACCATCTACGCGTCGCACGACCACAGCCTGCGCATCTTCGGAGACGAGGGCGTGCTGGTGGTCGGCGAGTGTTGGGACTACGGCAGCAGCGTCGGCGTCTACCCGCGCGGCGACGTGGGGCTGCGCGGCGAGAAGTACCTCTCGGGGCTGCACAAGGTCGGCGTGGGCCTCTTGCCGGTGCCGCTGGTTCGCAAGCCCACCTTCGCGTGGAAGACCCGCGGCGCCAACCGCATGGACTTCGCCCGCGGCCCGGCCGAGCTGGCCGAGGCCATCGGCCAGCGCCGCACCCCGCGGCTGTCGGCGCGCTTCTCGCTGCACCTGAACGAGGTGGTGCTCGCCCTCGACGCCCGCAAGACCGGCGGGCGCACCGTGACGATGTCGACCCACTGCGAGACTCCGCAGCCGATGCCCTGGGCCGCCTAGTAGCAGGGTGCTGAAATACGGCTGCACGGGACCGATCTCGTCGTTGTCGGCTCCGGTACGTGCTCATGAACACACCGAAGTTCACTCCGCGCGTTCCTCGCCGACGCCTCGACCTCGGCCCGTTCGCTCGTTTTTCAGCACCCTGCTAGACCGGCAGCTCGAGGCTGAACGTGGCCCCGCCTCCGGGCGTGGGCGAGAAGCGAATGCCCCCGCCGTGGGCCTGGGCCACCTGCCGGGCCAGCCACAGGCCCAGGCCGAAGCCGCCATAGTTGCTCGAGGGCACCCCGCGCTCGAAGCGCTCGAACAGGCGCGGCTGGTGCTCGGGGGCCACCCCGATGCCCTGGTCGGTGACCGACACCGTCGCGTGGCCGTCGTGGCGAGAGACACTCACCTCGACCGGGTGGCCGTCGGAGAACTTGATGGCGTTGTCGACCAGCGCCTCGACCGCCTGCTCGAGCCGCTGGCGGTCGAACACCCCCCGCACCTGGGCATGCGGCGCGAGGGTGATGGCCCCGCTGTCTGCCGGGGCCTTCGCCCTGGCGCGCTCGACCACTCCGTTCACCAGCTCGCCCAGGTCTGACGACTCGCGAGAGAGCTCGAGCGCCCCGGTGACCAGCTCGGACGCCACGGTGAGGTGCTGCACCAGCCGGGTCATGCGGTCGAGCGTCTGCTGCATCGCCTTCACCCGCCCCGGCAAGAGCTCGGGCGTGCTGCGCGACACCGCCTGCACGTTGAGCAGCAGCGCGCTGACCGGCGTGCGCAGCTCGTGGTTGACCAGGTTCAAGAACTCGTCGCGGGTCTGCACCGACTGGCGCAGCTGCGCCTTCTCGACCTCGGCGCTCACCACCTCGCGGCGCACCCGCACCATCTCGAGCTGGGTGCGCACCCGGGCGAGCAGCTCGCGCATCGAGAACGGCTTGACCAGGTAATCGTCGGCGCCGCTGCCCAGGCCTTCGACCGCCGACTCGTCTCCCGCGCGCGCCGAGAGCAGCACCACCGGTATGGCGCGGGTGGCCGGGTCGGCCCTCAGCTCGCGCACCAGCCCGAAGCCGTCGAGCCCCGGCATCATCACGTCAGACAGCACCAGGTTCGGCGGGTGCGCCCGCGCCCGCTCGAGCGCCTCGAGGCCGTTCTTGGCGGTCTCGACGTTCGGGAAGACCTGCCCCAGCGCCCCCGCCACGTACGAGCGCAGGTCGGCGTTGTCGTCGACCAGCAGAATGCGCGACTGCTTGAGCTCGGGCGCGAGCGGGCCGAGGTCTTCGAGCGGCTCGACCCCTGCCGGCGGCAGCTCGGGCTCGGACCAGCGCCGCGCCTCTTCGACGAACAGCGCGGCTCCCGGCATGCCCGACGCGCGCGCCAGCGAGGGCCGCGCGACCTTCTCGGCGGGCAGGTGCGCGCTGCCCCCCGGCAAGCGCACCGTGAACGTGGTGCCCCGGCCGAGCTCGCTGGCCACCGTCACCGTGCCGCCGTGCAGCTTGACCAGCTCTTGAACCATCGCCAGCCCGATGCCGGTGCCCTCGTGGCTGCGGCCCTCGGTCGAGCGCACCCGGTAGAAGCGCTCGAACACCCGCGGCAGATCGGCGGGAGGAATGCCGACCCCGGTGTCGGTCAACGTCAGCTCAGGCCCGCCGCTCTCCCAGCGCAGGCGCCGGGCGATCTCACCCCGGTGCGTGTACTTCACCGCGTTCGAGAGCAGGTTCAAGACGATCTTCTCCCACATCTCGACGTCGACGTAGACCCGGGCCGGCAATGGCGGGCAGTCGATGGTGAGCTTGAGGCCCCCGCTCTCGGCCGCCGACTGAAAGTTGCTGGCCAGGTTGCGCGTGTGCTCGGCGAGGTCGACCTCGACGTAGGTGGCCTCGGCCCGGCCCGACTCCATGCGCGAGAAGTCGAGCAGCGTGTTGACCATCTTGTAGAGCCGCAGCGCGTTGCGCCGCACCAGCTCGAGCTGGTTGCCCTCGAGGGCGTGGCGCGCCCCGCTGAGCGCGTCTTCCACCGGCCCGAGAATCAGGGTGAGCGGCGTGCGGAACTCGTGGCTGACGTTGCTGAAGAAGGCCGTCTTCGCCTGGTCGAGCCGGGCCAGCTCTTCGGCGCGCTGCTTCTCTTGCTGGTAGGCGCGCGCGCTGGCCACGCTCGCCGAGACCTGCCGGGCCAGCAGCTGCAGAAAGCTGCGGTACTCGCCGTCGGCCGCGCGCAGCGGGCTCAGGCCGGCCACCAGCACCCCGGTCTCGCCCTCGGCGCCCATCGGCACCGGCAAGAGCAGCGCGCGGGTCGACGGCTCGGGCCACGGCCCGCCCGGCAGCGCCCCCACGCTCTTCTCGAGTGCCTCGAGCAGCTGCTCCTGCCCCGAGGCGGCCACCGCCGCCAGCGGCCAGGGCGTCGCCCCGTCGGCCCCTGGCTCGAGCGGCGCCGCCGCGCTGCCCCGCTCTACGCCGACGCAGCTCACCAGGCGCGCGCGGCCGCCGTCGGGCGCGTACAGCAGCGCGAAGGGCAGGTCGTAGCTTCCCTGCGCCAGCACCTGCTCGAGCGCGCGAAAGACGTCTTCCACCCGCTTGCTGGTGGCGGTGCGCAGCGACAGCTCGCGCAGCAGGCCCAGCCGCCGCTCACCGACCACCTGCCGCGTGGTCTCGCTGGCGATGGCGAACAGGCCGGCGATCTCTCCCCGCTCGCCGATGGTCGGGTTGTACGACCAGGTGAAGTAGGCCTCTTCGCGCAGGCCGCCGGGCCGGCGCTGGAAGTTCACGTTGCCGTTCTCGATGAACACCGGCTCGCCGGTCTCGAGCACCCCGTCCATCAACGGGCCCAGGAGCTTCCACTCTTCGGCGAGCGCCTCGGAGCCGCGCGCCCCGAGCGTCTGGGGGTGCTTGGTGCCGAGAATGGGGCGAAACGGGTCGTTGTAGAGCATCACCCGCTGGGGCCCCCAGAACAGGATGATGGGGTACGGCGAGCGCAGCATGGTGCTCAGCGAGGTGCGCAGCGACTGGGGCCACTGCGCGAGGGGCCCCAGCGGCGTGGTCGACCAGTCGAAGGCGCGCATCATCGCGCCCATCTCGCCGCCGTGCTGAATGAAGCCCTCGTCGGCGATCGGCTGCGTCGGCTCGACCGGCGCCGGGCGAGGCAGCCGCGCGCCCGGCTCGGGCGGCAGCGACAGCGTGAACGTGCTGCCCTGCCCCAAGGTGCTCGCGAGCCGCAGCTCACCGCCGTGCACGTCGACGATGCCCCGGGCGATGGCCAGACCCAACCCGTGGCCGTCTTGGTTCTCGCGCGAGAGGTGCCAGTACCGGTCGAACACCCGCCCCTGCTGCTCGGCGGCGATGCCGGGGCCGGTGTCGGCCACGCTGAAGTCGATGTGGCGGGTGCGCTCGTCGCGGCGCACCAGCAGCCGCACACTGCCGCCCGCAGGCGTGAACTTCACCGCGTTCGACAGCAGGTTGCCCAGCGCCTGCAACACCCGGTCGCGGTCGCAGACCACGGTGAGGCCCGGCTCGACCTCGCTGGTGAGCGTCACGCCCTTCACCATCGCGAGCCGCTCGAAGCTCTCGCGCGCCTCGGTCGCCAACGCCTCGGCCGAGTGCGTCTGCGGCGAGATCGACAGGCTGCCGGCGTCGATGCTCGCCAGGTCGAGCAGGTCTTCGATCAGCACGCGCATGCGCTCGGCTGAGCGCTGAATGGTCTCGGTCTGCTTCTGCACCCCCTCGACCCCGGGCGCCGCCCGCTTCAGCAGCTCAGCGGCGCTCAGAATCACGCTCAGCGGAGACCGCAGGTCGTGGCTGACCACCGCGAGCGTCTCTTCGCGCGCGCGAGTGGCCCGGCGCGCCTCGCCGAGCAGGCGCTTCGACTCGTCGCCGTGGGTGCGCTCGGCCTCGAGCGCCGCCAACCGGTACCGCGAGACGGCCAGCTGCGCTTCGACCCGGGCGAGCAGCTCGCGCGCCGAGAACGGCTTCACCAGGTACCCGTCGGCGCCGCTCTCGAGCCCCTCGACGGTCGCCTCTTCACCGGCCCGCGCCGACAGCAGCAAGATGGGCACCAGGCGGGTGCGCTCATCGGCCCGCAGGGCGCGCACCAGCTCGAGCCCCGAGAGGCCCGGCATCATCACGTCAGACAGCACCAGGTCGGGCGGGCTCGCCCGCGCAGCGGCGAGCGCCTGCGCCCCGTCGGTCACCGCGTCGACCACCCAGTGCTGCGAGAGCAGCCGGGTGAGGTACTGGCGCATGTCGGCGTTGTCGTCGGCGAGCAGCAGCCGCGCCCCCGAGGTCGCAGTCGTGGCCCTGGGCGGGGTCGAGGCAGAAGGCGAGCTGACGAGCCCGGCGTCGGCGAGAAAGGCCTCGGCGCCGATGGGGTTCGCGGCCAGCGTGGTGCTCGCCTTCAGCTGCTCGGTGGTCAGGTGGGCCGAGCCGGTCGGCAGCGTCACGGTGAACACCGTGCCTCGCCCCACCGTGCTCTTCACCGCCACTGCCCCGCCGTGGAGCCTCGCCAGCTCTTGCACCAGCGCCAGCCCGATGCCGGTGCCTTCGTGGCTGCGGCCCTTCGCGCCCTCGACCCGGTAGAAGCGCTCGAAGAGGTGGGGCAGGTGCCGCGCCTCGATGCCCGCGCCGGTGTCGGCGACGGTCAGCTGTACCGTCGCGCCCAGCCACTCGAGCGCCACCCGCACCCCGCCCGCGAACGTGTACTTGAGCGCGTTGGAGAGAAGGTTCAAGACGATCTTCTCCCACATCGAAGGGTCGACGTAGACCTTCGACGGCAGCGGCGGGCAGTCGACCTCGAGCGAGAGGCCGGCCGCGGCCATCGCCGACTTGAAGCTGCTCGCCAGCTCGGCGGTCAGCGACGACAGGTCGGTCGGCGCGAGCGCCGCACTGGCGCGGCCCGCCTCGATGCGCGCGAAGTCGAGCAGGGTGTTCACCAGCTTCTGCAGCCGCCGGCCGTTGCGCTGCACCAGCTCTTGCCGCTCACGCTGCACCGGCTCGAGCGGGTGCGCGGTGTCGTTGAGCCCATCTTCCACCGGGCCCAACATCAGGGTGAGCGGGGTGCGAAACTCGTGGCTGACGTTGCTGAAGAACGCCGTCTTGGCCCGGTCGATTTCGGCGAGCGCCTCGGCCCGGCGCTTCTCTTCTTCGTACGCCCGGGCGTTGATGATGGCGGTGGCGAGGTGGTCGGCGCACAGCTGCAGAAAGCCGCGGTAGTCGTCGTTGAGCGCCCGGCGCGCGCTCACTCCGACCACCAGGAAGCCGTGGGGCAGCGCGTGGCCGCCGCGAGAGATGGGCAGCACCAGCGCCTCGCGCGGCGCCTCGGGCCACTTGCCGCCGGGCAGGTCGCCGAAGCGGCCGCGCAGGTCGGTGACGAGCTGCGGGCCGCGCTGGGCGGCCTCGGCGAACGGCCACAGCGGCTCGGAGGCAGTCGCCGCGAAGCGGGTGGTGGCGGCGATGGCGTCGGCACCCCAGCCGGTGGTGGCGATCAGCTCGGGCCGCTCGACCGCGTCGCGCACCCGGTAGAGCAGCGCGAACGGCACGTCGAACGCGTTGCCGTCGAGCGCGCGGGCGGCCTCTTGCCACGCATCTTCCTGGCGCTTGACGGCTCCGGCCCGGGCCGCGAGGTCGCGCAGCGTGCGCAGCCGGCGCTCGCCCAGCACCCGGCCGGTGGTCTCGGTGACGGTGACCAGCACCCCGCCCACCCCGCCTGTCTCGTCGCGAATCGGGCTGTACGAGAAGGTGAAGTAGCACTCCTCGAGATAGCCGTGCCGATCGAGCGGCAGCATCCAGTCTTCGGCGCCCACGGCGGTCTGCCGCCGCACGCCCTCGAACATCGGCCCGATGATGTGCCAGCTCTCGGCGAACGTCTCCGAGGCGCTGCGGCCCATCGCCGCGGGGTGCTTGGTCGAGCCGAGCACCGGCCGGTACCCGTCGTTGTAGAACTGCACGAAGCTCGGGCCCCACGCGATGTACATGGGGAAGCGCGACTCGAGCAGAATGCTCACCGCGGTGCGCAGCGACTGCGGCCAGCTCTCGAGGGGCCCCACCGCCGTGCGGCCCCAGTCGATGGTGCGCATCAACGCACCCATTTCGCCGCCGCCGCTCAGCACTGCAGACGGCTCGGGGGACGAACGATTTTCGTTCTGCGAAGACACGCGGACTGAGGCGTTTAACTGGCGACGCGGGTGACGTCGACGGCCGGTCGCGCGTTACCCAGCGGTAACGGCATCAACCCGCCGCCTGCTGGAGAAACAAATAGCCCCTTCCGGCGCTGACCTGCCGGAAGGGGCTGGTGGACAAACCGGTGCTGCCTACTTCGACACCTTGATCTGCACCCGCTGCGGCTTCGCCTCGGGGGCCTTGGGCAGGGTGATGGTCAGCACCCCGTCTTTGAGCTCGGCATCGAGCGCCTTGGTGTCGACCGTCTCGGGCAGCGTGAACGAGCGGGTGAACGCGCCGAAGCTGCGCTCGACCATGTGGAAGTGCTCGTCGTCTTTCTTCGCTTCCTGCTCGCGGCGGCCACTCACCGACAGCACGTTCGAGTGAACCGAGACGTCGAGGTCATCGGTCTTCACGCCAGGAAGGTCGGCCTTGAGAATCAGCGCCTCTTTGGTCTCCTTCACTTCGAAGCGCGGGGTGAACGCCTCGAGCTCGCGCTCGACGTACCGCGCCACCGGAAAGCCGTACTCCGCCAGAAGCCCTGCAAAGGGGTCCCACGTGCCTCTATTCGCCAGATTCGCCATGTTCACTTCCTCCTTGGTTGCAGGAGGAAATTAAGCGGCGATCAGAGGTCGTCAAGGCGCAGAGATTTCGCCGTCATCGGCGATGCGCGGCGCGCTCTTGGCGAAGTCTTCGGCCGAGAGCTTCTTGATCACCGCGATGGCCCGCCCCGCCGCGTCGCGCCGCGGCAGCCCCTTGTCCACCTGCTGGGTGGGCAGAATCTTTGCGCTCACGAACGCGCCGTCGGCGGCCAGCTCGGCGTGCAGAATCGCCCCGACCGCCTGGGTGCCCGCCAGGTTGAAGCGCCCGTAGGTGGCGAAGTTGCCCAGGGAGTAGGCGATCAACCGCCCCTGGTAGAGCTCCATGCCGCGCAAGACGTGCGGGCCGTGGCCGATGACCAGGTCGGCTCCCGAGTCGATGACCGCGTGGGTGAAGGCGCGCAGGTCGCCGCGGTTCTCGCCCAGGTACTGCTCGGGCCCCTCGACCACGTGGTCGAACTTCGGCCCCTCGGCGCCGCCGTGGAACGAGACGATCACCAGGTCGTGCTTCGCGGCCGCCGACTTCACCAGCGCGCGCGCCGCCGGCAGGTTGTTCACGTCGTTGGTCGCCGCCGAGGTGTGAAAGGCGACCAGCGCGATCTTCAGGCCCTTGCGCTCGACGGTGGCGATGGTGCCGGGCGCTCCCGACCAGGCGATGCCTGCCGCGTCGAGCGTCTTCTCGGTCGAGCGGCGGCAGGAGTCACCGAAGTCGCCGTTGTGGTTGTTCGCCGTCGACGCCAGGTCGACCCCCGCGTCGATCAGGTACTGCGCGTACCGGGTCGGCACCCGAAACGCGTAGCAGGTGCGCTTGCTCTTGCACTTGCTCGACGCGCCCTCGTCGCAGAGCGGGCCCTCGAGGTTCACGAAGGTGAGGTCCGCGTCGCGCAGCAGCTCTCGCACGTCGGCCAGGCTGTCGGCGCCGTCGTTCGGCGGCAGGTAGCCTTCGGGATCGGTGGTGCCCAGCATCACGTCTCCCACCGCGCGCACGGTGAGCGTGGCGCCGCGCACCTTATCGACGGTCGTCGGCGCCGCGTTCTGCGTGGTCGGCGCCGTCGCCGGGGCATTGCTGGTGGTCGATGGGGCAGCGAGGAGCACGAGCAGGGTGAGCACGCTCGCTACTTACGATGCCCGGCGGCCTTTGGGTCGCTTTGAAAGCTGCTGGGGGCTTCCTTGGGACTTCTCGTCGGGGGCACTCTCGCCGGCGCTCGATCGACCGCGTGTTTCGATCGGCGTGCGGTGCTCGGAGCGAGCGCGGTCGGCGGCGCCTTCGTTCTTCGGGTAGCCCCTCGTCTAGTGACGGTGGTGCCGGACAGGCATTTGGGTAGAGCGGCAGTCGAGCTGGCCCTGCGCGGCCCGAAGCGTGACGGGCAGCTCGTGGCCACAGAACCCTCGATATTGGGGCGGACGAGCGCCGCGCACTCTTCGTTCTGACCGCGACGACAGCCCCTGCCAGTTCGTCCTTCCATGCACTGGCCATGACTGCGCCCAATGGGCCCCCGCAACCTCGCGCAGCTCGAGCCGCAACGAAGAACACACCTGTTCCCACTCGCTGTCGTTCTCGCGCCACTGACGGGCTCACGTCGCCACAGGTTCTCTGGGTCGCCCGCCCCCGCGATGGCCCCGCGATGGCCCCGCGATGGCCCCGCGATGGCCCCGCGACGTGCCCCGCGATGGCCCCGCGACGTGCCCCGCGACGTGCCCCGCGACGTGCCCCGCGACGTGCCCCCGCGACGTGCCCCGCGACGTGCCCCCGCGACGTGCCCCCGCGACGGTCCCCCGCGACGAAGTGGGAGTATTCGGGGTCCGTGGCGCGGACGTAAATACTCCCACTGCGAAGTCGCTCTTCGACCTGGGAGTATTCAGGTGCAAGGGTTGGGGTGAAACGCTCCCACGTGGCCCCGAGCCCCACGAACGCCTGGGTGTCGACCCGTGCCGAGGTCCGCGTTGCCAGCCAAGCGCGCGATCGAGCCGCACGGTCGCACCGCACCGGCACGCGCTTCCGGGCCGTTGTACTGGCCGACCCGCTCGCTCGACCGAGCCGTGCAGCTAAGTTGCGCCGATGGCACTGACCCACTGGCTGTTCCTGTACGCCGCAGACGGTCTTCCGGCCGCCGGCGACATTCGCGAAGTGAAGAGCCCCCGTTCGACCACCGTGCTGGCGGGCTTCCCCACCGCCGCCGACGCCATCGCCTCGTGCCGCTCGGGCGCGGCGGCGGCAGCGTTCAACGGCACCCAGCTGGTCGAGCTGTGCGGAGCCTTCGGCCACCCCCACGTCGCCGAGCTGCGCGCTCTGCGCCCGAAGCTGCCGATCGGGCTGGTCAGCTACTCCGGCGAGATGACCTCGGGCCTCCACGCCCTCTTCGGCTGATCCGCTCAGAAATCAGGAACTGGAGCGTCCACGACCGTCCGGCGTTTCGTACTCCCGCGCGACGCCTTCAGCAGTCGATCGAAGCGTGCCCCCGGGTCGCGCCCTTGCTCAAGCACCGCGGTCGGAACAGCGCGCGCGGGAATTCGCCCGCCGCCCGACCGGAGAAACCATGAGCAAAATCTCGGAGAAGCTGAAGGCAGTGATGGCCGCGGTGCAGTCGATCGAGAAGCAGTTCGGCAAGGGCGCGATCATGCAGCTCGGCCAGACCGACGAGGAGCAGAAGATCGCCATCATCCCCTCGGGGTCGGTGGCGCTCGACCGCGCCTTCGGCTGCGGCGGCTGGCCGCGCGGGCGGGTGGTCGAGATCTTCGGCAACGAGTCGTCGGGCAAGACCACCCTCACCCTGCACGCCATCGCCCAGGTGCAGGCCGCGGGCGGAGTCGCCGCGTTCATCGACGCCGAGCACGCGCTCGACGTGACCTACGCCCGCAAGCTCGGGGTGCGCGTCGAGGACATGCTCATCTCGCAGCCCGACACCGGAGAGCAGGCGCTCGAGATCACCGAGCACCTGGTGCGCTCGGGGGCCGTCGACCTGGTCGTGGTCGACTCGGTCGCGGCGCTGGTGCCGCGCGCCGAAATCGAAGGCGAGATGGGCGACGCCCACATGGGCGTGCAGGCGCGGCTGATGAGCCAGGCCCTGCGCAAGCTCACCGCCGCGGTCTCACGCTCGGGCACCTGCATCATCTTCATCAACCAGATTCGCATGAAGATCGGCGTGGTGTTCGGCAACCCCGAGACCACCACCGGCGGCAACGCGCTCAAGTTCTATTCGTCGGTGCGCTGCGAGATTCGGCGCGCCGGCAACCTGAAAGACGGAGACACCGTCATCGGCACCCGCACCCGGGTCAAGGTGGTGAAGAACAAGTGCGCCCCGCCCTTCCAGGAGGCCGAGTTCGACATCGTCTACAACAAGGGCATCAACCGCGAGGGCGAGGTGGTCGACCTCGGCTGCGAGCTGGGCCTGTTGGAGAAGTCGGGCAGCCACTACCTGCTCGGCTCCGAGCGCATCGGCCAGGGCCGCGAGCGCGCCTGCGAGTGGCTGCGCGAGCGGCCGCAGATCTGCGAAGAGCTCGCGCAGAAGATTCTCACCACCCCCAAGGCCAGCGCGCCGCCCCCCGCCGCCACCAAGGACGCGGCGTGAGACTGGCCCTGCTGCTGGCGGTGCTCGGGGTGGGCGCCGACGCGTGGCAGGCGGCGCGCACGCCTCGCACTCCGGTTGCGGCCAGGCGCTGCGGCCTGCGAGTGCCCACGGCGCGCCCCAAGCCGGTTCCGCACCACGTGCCCCGGCGCTGACGCCCTCGGCGCCTCAGCGCTCGAAGACCAGCGCCGGGTTCGCGTTGCCCGCCGGCAGCGGCCCGACGTAGCGCCAGCCCTCGGCGGTGTACTTGTTCAAGTCTTCCTCGTAGCCGCCGGCCGACATCGACGCGCCGACCACCATGTACTTCTTGCCACCCTGCGCATGCGCGGCAGCGGGCACCGCGGCGCGCACCGCCTCGCGAGCACAAGCGCCGATGGCGACACCGAGGCACAACACCGAAACGAGCGTGGACTTGTTCATGGCCCACGCGCGTATCACGGCAAGCGCCACTGTCTGCCGTGCGCCTTCAGCACCGCGCCGCCCTCGGACTCTTCGGCGTACTCGCCCAGCTGAAACTGTGCGTCGCGAGAGAACCGCGCGGTGGCCTTGCCGCCCTTCACCCGCACGGTGAGCACCCCCTCGGCGTCGACCGTGAGCGTGGCGGGGTCGAGCAGCTCGGCGGTGCGGTCAGACAGGCGCAGCTGCCAGCCCTCGTCGCACGCGTCGACCGCGGTGACCCCGAACGCCGGGCCGGCGACCTTCACGAAGCACCAGTCGTTGCCGATCTCGAGCTTGTACCTGCCGTCGTCGGTGACGCGCAGGCCGCGGTTGAAGGTCTCGATGACCTTGGGGTGCTCGACCGGCTCGCCGTCGTGCCACCACCGCAGCTGCGCATCGAGCTCGATGCCGCTGTCTTCGCGCGTGTGCCACTTCTTCACTACCAACCCCTCATGCCCTCCGTATAACCGCGGAAGCCGACGGCACCCCAGAAGGCGAACACGAAGCCCACCACCAGGGCGACCTGCACCGCCCGGTGACGCAGCGGCCAACCGCTCACCGCGAACGCGCCCAGCAGGTACGGCGAGTAGTCGACGCTGAAGCGGAAGCCGAACTGGGCGTAGCCGGTGTTCTGGTAGAACAGCCCCGGCAGCGCGCAGCACAGCGCGGTGACGACCAGCGGCACCTTCAGCCGCGCCGGCTTCTCTTCCTGGCCGAACGCGTAGGCCTTTTCTCATCGGCCGGTGCCCGATGGGAAAGTCGCCCGGCGGCGGCTGCTCTTCCGGCATCAGCTTCGACAGCACCAGCACGGCGCCGGTGGCCGCGGCCGACAACGTGAGCAGCTGCTTCTTCGCCGGCGGCACGAACACGAAGACCAGCAGCGGCAGGGTGAGCAGCAGCGACATGCCCCACGGGCTGTAGATGAGCTGCCCGCCGCGCACCTCGGGCAGCGTGGCGAACGCGGCGTCGAGGTTGCGGGTCAGGTACTGCGGGTTGAACAGGCCCCACCGGTCGATGTCGGCGTTGACGCGGTTGTTGTACAGAAACGCGTGGCCGAACTCGGCGACGCTGCCGAAGCGCACCACGTTGTACCAGGCGTGCAGCAGCCCCAGCGGCGCGGCGCCGGCGGCGAACAGGCCCAGCTTCTTGAGGCCCGGGCTCTTGCTGGCGTTCTTGAGCTCTTCGAAGCGCTTGCCCGGAGTCGGGCACAGCGCCTCCATCACGAAGAACACTCCCGAGAAGAGCAGCGGGGTGCGGGTGAGCACCGCCATCGAGAAGAACAGGCCGGCCAGCACCGGGCGTCGCGCGCCGATGGCGTTTCGCGCGTAGAGGCAGGTGAACGCCACGCCCATCACCTCGGCCGAGAACCAGACCTCGCCGCGAATCGCGCAGTAGAAGAAGACGGTGCCGAAGCCGAGCACCACCGCGAGCACGATGTTCTCGGTGTCGGTTCTGCCGCTGCCCTCGCGCTTCTGCATCTCGCGCAGCAGCGAATAGAAGAGCGCGATCGCCAGCGCACCGAAGATGACGCCGAACGAGGTGTCGTTGAGCTGGTACCCGTGCAGCGCGACGAACGGCATCATCACCGCCGCGGGAAACGAGGGGAAGCTCACGTACCACTTGTCGGTGTTGGCGATCTGACCCTCGCACCGGCGCTTCACCCCGCCCACCTCGCGCACGCACGCCCAGTCTTCGAGGTTGGGCAACACCTGCGGGTCGAGGTCGAGGTGACCTTCGAGCCACGCCTTCGACTGGTAGACGAAGTGCGGCGCGGCGCTCTGCCGCAGAAAGCGCATCGAGCTGAAGCCGGCCAGCACGCAGAACGAGACCGCGAAGAGAATCAGCTCGACCCGGTACGCGTCGACCCAGAGCTTCAGCGCCGCCTGCGTCGGAGTGGTGCCTTCAGGAACCGGCGCGGCTTCGGTCGCGTTGCTCATGGCCGCGCGTCATAGCCCGGCGAGACAGCACGCGCAGCATGAGCGAAGCCTGCCGGCTCGCCGTCAGCCTCGCGCCGCGAGCTGCTTTCGCAGCAGGTCCATCAGGCTCCACGCGGCGGCGCGGCGAATCAGCCTCGGCCCATGCTCGGCCACCGCTTGGGCCGACCACCTCGACGCCGGGGCCGACTACGCACAGGTAGACGGTGCCCACTGGTCGGCCCGGTAGCCCCCGCTTGGCCCTGCGAAGCCAGTGACCGCCCCGCCCCACTCCACCTTCGCCGCCTCGCGCACGCCCCTCGCCATCTGCCGCGCCACGGCTTCACTCACCGCGCCGTGCCTCTCGAGCGCCTCGGCCGTCACCCCCACCCAGCGCACCTTGGCGCTCTCGGCGTAGGTCACCGCGCTCGACTCGAGCCACCCGCTGGCGCCCGGCACCCCCGTCAGCTCGGCCGCCACCATGCCGCCGGTGCAGCTCTCGGCCAGCGCGAGCCGCTGCCCGCGCGCCTTGAGCCGCTCGCCCACCACCTCGGCCAGCGACTGCTCGCCCTCGGCGAACACGTGGTCGCCGAGAAGCGCCAGCGCATCAGCCCGCGCCGGAGCGATGGCCGCCTCGTCGTCGGCCAACAGCTTCTTCAGGTGACTTCTCGGCGCGTGGTGTCACCCGAACGTCACCTGGG
>JADJNS010000024.1 GCA_016714225.1 Archangiaceae bacterium | reverse complement strand
CCGGCGCTTCGAGGTGTTCGAGCGGGTGACCAGGTGGTGGCCCCGGCCCTGGTGCCCGAGCTGCAGCTGAGGCAGAGCGCCGACGGTCGCCTCGTGGCGCGCCGCGGAAGAGCGAGGGCCCAGCAGCCGGCCCCGTTCTGGGCCGCCGTGGGGCTGGTGGGCAGGCGCTGGCGCGCTGGGTCTTGATCACCCCGAGCAGGTGCGGAGTGCGCGTGTGCTCGACTTCGCTTGCGGCAGCGGGGTGAGCACCGCGGCCTGCGCCCGCGCCGGCGCCACCGCGCTCACCGCGGTCGACATCGACCCCTTCGCGGTGGTCGCCACCCGGGTGAACGGCGCGCTGGAGGGCGGCGTGCGCTGACGCAGCAGCGCGATCTGGATCGGCACCGACGTAGGCTGGAGGCGTGGCTGGTCGGCGACGTCTTCTACGAGCCCAAGACCCGAGCGGGTGGTGGCGTGGGCCACCGCCCTCTTCGGCGCGCGGCGCGCTTCGTGCTGGTCGGCGACCCGCGGCGCAAGTACCCGCCCACCTGCGGCCTCGAAGAGCTCGCCCGCTACACCCCGCCGGTCGACCCCGGAGTGGAGGGCGTCAGCGAGCGAACCCTGGGCGTGGCGGCTCAGACCCACGGCCAGTTGACGCACGCCGGGCCGAACGTCCGATGCCGGGCTGCGCAGAAAGGCCGCGCATCGCCAACTGGCCTGACAAACGGCCGATCGACCGAGTCAGCGCGACCAAACGCGCTGACAGCGCTCGCACCGACCTGCGCAGCGCGGGGATAACCGCGGGCATGAAAGTCAACGCAGCTGACCTCGCACTACCTTTCTGCCCAGCGCCGAGCTCCCGCTGAACCAGCTGGTGGCTGCACCGACGGTGCTCAAGACCGAGATGGAGGGCGCCACCGACGGCCAGAGCGTCTCCATCGAGATTCCGCACGACGTGTTCGAAGAGGCGCTGGAGAGCGCTCCGAACCACCGCATCGATCAGCACACGGTGATGAAGGTCGCGCTCTCGAACATGGGCAGCATGCGACCGATGCCGAGGCGCGCTGGTGAAGGCGCACCTCCCCACCGAAGAGAGATCTGTTCTTGCGCATGAACGGCACCGCCGCAGACCTCGGCTTCGAGGCCGTCGATACCACCGGGAAGACCGGGTAGCCCCGCCGCCCTCGGCGAGCAGCGCGTCGGGTGCCGGGCCAGCTAGCCTAGCTAGTCGTGGTGCGACGAGGTATCGCCTGCTGAGGCGGCCGGCGCGCTGGGGTCGTCACGATACGCGCGCTCGAGCGCTGCCGCGCGCCGCACCAGCGTCGAGCCGAGCGCGATGACTTCGTCGGTGGGCGCTCCGGCGGTCAGCGCCTGCTCGAGCTCACGGGCCAGGCCGAGCAGCTCGTTGCCGATCTGGTGCCGCTCGCGCAACGCGCCGCTCACCGCCTGGTTGCGGGCGGCGAAGAACTTCGCCCGGCCGTCACCGTAGGGCGCCGAACCTGCCAGCGCGTCGGCGCGGTCGCGCACCCGCCGCAGCGGCAGCTGGTAGCTGTAGTCTGCGCGCCGGCCGTTGCGCTCGGGAGTCAGGCTCGCCGACGGCTTCGAGGAGTCGTTCCAGTTGACGACCGTATCGTTCTGCTTGCTTCTCCCGAACCCCGTCAACAGGTCGCCGACGATCAGCGTCTGCTGCCCAGCAGGTCGCCGGCCCAGGCTGTCTTCTCGCCAGATCTTCCTGAATCGGAGCGTGCGCTTCGGGCGTGCTGCGCGTTTGAACGAGCTGCGAGATCGCGTGGCCGATGTTTCCCGAGATGAACTGAAAGGGCTCGTCGAGCTGCTGGAACTTGCCGTAGGCGACGCCCTTCGAGTGCGGGAGCCCGCCGAAGCCGCTTGAGCGCATGGTGCCATCGGCTGCCCCCACCAGCCCCTGCCGCTCGCGGAAGTGCTGACGCGCGTGCCCCAGCTCGTGCTGGGTGGTGCTGTCGTACTCGTCGCGAATTGCCTCGAGCCCCAGGTACAGCGAGCGGGTCTGCGGCAGGTACATGCCCTTCGCGCCGTAGTTGCGCAGCATCGCTGGAGAAAAGGTGACGGTGACGCCCATGGTCACCCCGTTCGCCTCGCGGTTCGCCGCCACTCCGGCCATTCGGCCGAGCACGGTGCGGTCGTCGGGTACGATCTCGAGCGCGGCGTGGAGCCGTTGGCCATCGAATGCCGAAGTGCGGCGAACCTGGCCGCCCCGCGCCCGAATCACCGCGGTCACCGCGTCAAGCTGGGCCTCTTCGCGCACGTTGGGCATCGCGGCGATCACCTGATCGAGCCGCTTCAGCGCGTCGGTGAGCGCGCTCGACACCGGCGCGGCGAGGTCATCGGTGGCCGCGGCGCGACGCGCACTCGGCGACTCGGGGTGCAGCGCCTTCGCCGGCGCTTCGGTGGGTTGTTTCGCGACGGGCTTTAGAGGTGAACCCGTGGCGCCGAGGGCCTTCGAACGCATGGTGGCTGAAGCCTCGCACCTTCTCACGCCGCCGACGACCCGCCGGCTGCGGCCACGCCACCACGGCTGTTTCGCGCCCGACGAAGGCTACTGCAGCAGCGGCTTGGCCTCGTCGACCCGCCAGCTTGGCGACGGGGCGCTGGCCGGCGGTGATCAGCTTCTTCTCGACGTCGGTGACCATCGCGTTGAGCTGCTCGCGCGGCACCGACTGCGCCTTCAGCTTGGTGATGGCGTAGGCGTGCTCGCAACAGCCGGCGGCCCAGTCTTTCTTCGAGAACTGAATCTCGCCCATCGCCATGTACGCCTCGGGCAGCGCTCCCGTGCCGTCCGGCGGGGTGATGTCGGTGAGCTGCTCGGCCGCCTTGTCGAACTCCTTCTTGGCGATGAACACCGGAGCCCTTGGCGCAGGTCGCCTTGACCAGGTTCACGTTCTTCGCCGCGATGGCTTGTCGTACGACGCGAGCGCGTCGTCGAGCTTGCCCGCGCGTCGCGCCGCACGTCGCCGCGGGTCAGCCAGTAGCGATCGTCGCGATCGAGCGCGCCCACGGTCTTGCCGTCGGCGGTGGTGTTCACGATCGGCTTGAACACCGCCTCGTACTTGTCGAGCAGCGCGATCGCCGCGTCGGTCTGGCCGGCCTGCTGCAGCAGCGTGGCGCCGTCGAAGTAGAACACCGGAGAGGTGCGCGCCTTGGCGACTGCGGCGTCGAACGCCGCCGCCGCGCCCGCGTCTTTCTTGCCCGCCAGCGCCTTCGCCTTGGCGTACAGCGCCCACTGCTCGTCGGGGTTCACCGAGAGCGCCTTGTCCGAGGCGTTGATCGCCGCGTCCCACTGCGCCTCGAAGTTCGCCAGCTCGGCGGCGGTCGCGTACACCCGGCCCTTGAGCCAGGGCGACAGCTCGGCCTCGCGGCCCAGCAGGTCTTTGATGGTGTCGGCGGCGTCGGCGACGCGGTCTTTGCGCTCGAGCCGCGCCAGCGCGATGCCCACCTTCGACCGAAGGTGGTCGGGGTTGTTCGACATCGCCTTGTTGAAGTAGTCGAGCGCCGACAGCGGCTGGCCCTCATCCAACAGGGCCTCGGCGTAGGCCGACGAGAACTGCGGGTCCTTCCACCCTTGTCGGCGGCGAGGCCGAACGAGGCGCGCTCGAGCTGCAGGTTGCCCTCGGCCTTCAGCGCCAGCGCCTGGGCGTAGGCCAGCTTGGCGGTCGAGGCGCCCTTCTTGCGCAGCTCTTCGACGAAGTCGTCGGCCTCTTTGGGCTTGCCGGTGGCGAGAATGTGCAGCGCCTTGGTGCCGTAGCGGTCTTCGCTCTTCGAGTCGGCCTTCTCGGCGCGCTCGAGGTACTCCTTCGCCTTGGCTTCAGTGCCCGGCTCTCGGTGCACCAGCCACAGTCGGTGTTGAGCGCGGCCAGGGGTGGCCAGCACCTCGGGCGACGTGGCGTCGAGCTTGAGCACGTCTTCGGCCATTCCGATGGCCTTCCTCAGGTCGGCCGGTTGTCCTTCAGCGCGACCATCTTGGCTTCCTTCAGCCGGTCGCCGACTTCCTTCTTGCGGTTGCCGCGCCCGACCACGAACCACACCGCCGCGGCGAGCAGTGCACCGACCAGAATGATCTGAATGAGCGCGCTGGGCAGGCTCTCCCGCTTCTTCCAATCGCTGTTGTTCGCATCTGCCGCGGCCATGTGGAGACCTCTTCCTGAACCGAAGACGACGTTTGAAAACGCGCGCGGATATATCGGGGAGGTACAGGTCGGTCAACGAACGCCGACCGGCACTTCAGCGCGGCTGTCGCCCGCCCAGCCGCACCCACTCCTGTATCGAGGGGCGCTGCCAGGCACCTTGCGCGTACGCCTTCACCCGGGGCGGCAGGGTGCAGCCCCCGTTCAGGTTGAGGCGCTGGAGCATCAGGGCGAGATCGCAGTCGGCGATGCACCACTGCTCGAACAGGGTGGGGCGCTCAGCGATGAGCGGCGCGATGCCCGCCAGCAGCCGGTCGACCTGCTGCAGCGCCACCTTCGAGAGCGCTGCTCGGTGCGTGCGGCGAACACGGTGTGGGTCGACCGCTCTTCGCGAATCGCCAGAAAGTCGTTGCGCACCCAGGCCTGCACCATGCGGCAGATGCCGCGCTGCTTCAGGTCTTCGGGGAAGATGCGCGGTGCTTGGGGTACGGGAAGGTCTCGGCGAGGTACTCGCCGATGGCGCTCGACTCGGCGAGCCAGTAGTCGCCGTGCTTTCAGCGAGGGCACCCGGCCGGTGTGACTGCTCGCCGCGTAGCTCGCCGGCTTGTCGCGCAGCGACACCGTCTCGAGGGTGTACGGCAGGCCCTTCTCTTCGAGCGCCACGAACGCCGAGAGCGCGTAGGGGCTCTCGTACTTGTCGTCGACGTACAGGGTGAGCGCGTGGGTCATGGTGACCCGCCGCTACACGCCCGAGACGATCTTCCAGACGTGCTTGTCGACCTTCTTGAAGATCATCTGCTTGATCTCGGTGTCGCTCTGCTTTGGCCTGCAACCCGGGCAGCAGGTAGCTGGCGGTGTACGTGTACGTGGCGCGCGCGCTGCCCGAGTCTTCGCTGAGCTCGATCTTCCGCACGTTGAACTCGAGGCGCACGTCGCCCAGCCGCTGCAGCGTGGCGGGCAGCTTGGTGTAGAGGTCGTGGTAGTCGTAGTCGTCGTCGGGGTTGGCGCTGCCGCCGTCGTCCTTGAACGACTCGTGCGCGAGGCCGATGATCTGCTGCGCGTCGCGCTTCTCGAGCGCGGTGCGGTACTTCTCCATCACGTCGAGAATGTCGCGCGTGTCGTCGGTGTCATCGAGCTCGGTGCCCGGAATCTTCTTCGGAGTGCAGCCCACCGCGACCACGGCGACAGCGACCACCAGCAACCCTCGAGCGAACATTGCGCCTCCGAACATGACTTGGTTCCGCTTCATTCCTACTTCGAGCGGGCCTCGCGCGCGACAATTGCGAGGCTGACAAATTGGCAAAATCAGCGCATCGCGTCGGCGGGTACCAGCGCGCCGCCAAAGACCTTCTCTTCGAACGCGCAGCGGGCCAGCCATTCGTCGCTGCGCCTTCGAAAGACCGTGCCGTAGTCGGGCAGGGTCTTCGACTCTTCGCGCAGGCCGGCGCAGTCGCCCGAGAGAAAGCGCGACTCGAGCTTGAGGCGCAGCGCCTCGCGGCGAATCGAAGGAGAGAGGCTCGCGCCGGCGAGCGCCTGCGAGAGGTACTTCACCGCCAGCATCGGCTGGTCTGACCGGGTGCTCAGCTTGCGGCCGATGAGGTACGCGGCCTCGGCCTGGCCGGGCACCTTGGCCAGCGCCTCGCGCAGCACCAGCAGCTTCACGTCGTCGCCGCCCGGCCCGAAGTACTGCCAGATGGCGCGGCTCACCTCGTCGGGGCCCAGCGCGGCCAGCTTCACGTGGGCGGTGCGATCCATCGGGGGGCTGGGCGTAAGCTCGAGCACGTGCTCGAGCAGCTTGCGGGTCTCGGCCGGCTGCTGCAGCGCCCAGCTCAGGTCGGCGCGCTCCATGCTGACCTCGATGGCCGCAGCGTGATCTTTCTCGACGTTGGGCGCGAGCTTCTCGAGCAGGTCGGCGGCGGCCTGCTTCTGACCGGCGCGCTCGAGCGCGTTGGCCTGCGCCACCTGGTGCCGGTAGTCGTCGGGCTGCAGCTCCGCGACCCGCCGCAGGGTGGCCAGCGCCCGCTCGGGGTCCGAGGGCAGCACCGCGGCCGCCTCGCGCCCCAGCGCCTCGACCTCGCGCGCGCACGCGCGCTGAAAGAGGCTCTTCTGGCGAAAGCGCGCCATCGCCTGGTTCACCGCTGCGGCGTCGAGCGGCACGGTGGCGAGAAACTTCTCCCAGTCGGCGGCGAGCGCATCGAGCGGTACCCCGTAGACGGCTTGCCAGTCGCCCCGGGCGTAGACCGCGCGCAGCTTCTCGCCACCCCGGGTCTCGCCCAGCCAGCGCATGAACGAGCCCACCGCCGCGTACGCCCGCGCCGGCGGCGCGTTGTAGAAGCCGTCGAGCCGCATCAGGCTGCGCACGTCGGGGAGCAGCGACTGCTGCTTCATGCCCGCCGCCCACTCGTGCAGGGTCAGGTCTTCGAGCGGGTCGTCGGCGGCCACCGCCAGCCCTTCGATGATGCCCGCCACCGGGAGCAGCCCGCCGTAGTGCGCGGTGACCGAGAAGGGCGGCGCGCCGAACGGGGCGGCCATGGCGTGCACCAGCTCGTGCTTCAACACCGGGTGGGGGAACTGCATGTCGTTGACGTGCACCTCGTGTCGCCACGGCTTGGCGAACTGGGTGTGCTCGGCGCCGACCAGCCGCTGCTTCTCGGCGGCGCTGGGGGACCACCACACCGGCACCTTGCCGGGCGGCGCCGCGCCGAAGAAGGTGCTCACCTGCTGGTGGCGGAACTCGAGATCGCGCAAGGCGCGCTCGACCGCCTCTTTCGCCATGCCCCGGGGTGAACGAGCACGAAGTGCTCGCTCTCGCGACGGCCGCCCAGCTTCTCGGCCAGCGCCGCGTCGGTCATGCGCAGGCCGAGCTCGGTGCCGCGCTCTTCGATGAGAAACACCGCGAACAGCGCGACCCCCAGCAGCACGCCCGAGCCGAGGCGAAAGTGGGGGCGCTTCAAGCGGCCGCTCACCATGTCGAGCAGGTTGGCGGTGAGCAGCGCCACCGCGAAGGTGAGCAGCAGCGTCTCGAGGCGGAACCACAGCAGCGCCGAGGGCAGGGTGAGCGCTTCGTCGTAGAGGGGCCCGGGCAGCCACCCGCCCAGGTGGTTGAACGCGAACACCTGCGGGCCGAGCACGATGGGGTACAGCGTTTGTGCCAGGGTCGCCGCGAGCAGCGCGAGGTAGAGCAGCGCGCTCAGCCAGAGGCGCTCGGTGGTGAAGCCGCAGAAGGCGCCCAGCGCGCAGGCGAGCAGGCCCGAGGGCAGGGTGAGGAACGGAAAGAAGCCCACCGCGAAGCCCGGGTCGCACGCGGTCGAGGTGAGGGCGTAGACCACCGCGGCCACCAGCGGCAGCACCAGCGCGGCGAGCGAGAGCAGCCACGCTGCGCAGACGGCGGCCAGCACGCTCTTGAGCGGAGAGTCGAAGCGCACCGCGTGCCTGGGGCGGGGGTCTTTCGAGGTGATCAGCCGGCGTTCTTGCCGGGCGGCGGCGAGGCCGAACACCCAGCCGAAGAGGCCGTGCAGCACCGCCAGCACCCCCGACAGCTCGTAGCCGGGCTGGCCGAGCAGCGGCAGCCGCACCAGCGCCGCGCCACCGAGCGCGAGCCCCAGAAAGGTCAGCGCCACCACCGGGCGGCGCAGGCACCCGAAGCTACGGAATACGGCTTGCCGCACGGGAACACGTCTATACTGCGCCGTACACATGGCGGAACAAAAAAGGCCCGGACTCGCGCAAAGAGCCCCGCGCTCCGATTGAGCTCAAGGTTGACTACAAAAAGCTCAACTCGTTTTTCGCCGACTACACCAAGAACATCAGCAAGGGCGGCACCTTCATCAAGACCAAGAAGCCGTTGCCCATTGGCACGCGTTTCTTGTTCAAGCTCACCGTGCCGCAGCGCACCGACCCCTTCGAGCTGCTCGGCGAAGTGGTGTGGAGCCAGAACGACGGCGACGAGCCGGGCATGGGCATTCGCTTCATCTACAGCAACGACTCGCAGCGCTCGGACTTCGAGGGCGTGGTCGAGCAGCTGATGTCGACGTCGCTGGGCCCCGAGCTCACCGGCAAGCTGCTCAACAAGAGCCTCAAGTCGTGAGGGTGTTCGCCGCGCTGCTGTTGTTCGTGGCGTGCCAGAACGCCGAAGGGGCCCGGCCGCAAGCGGCGCCTGCGCCGCTGCCCCGCGACGCGAAGCCGGTTCAGACCGACATCACCGCCGAAGACTACGTGATGCCTGCGCTGCCGGCCGGGCGGGTGACCCTGGTCGATGCGTTCGGCGGCAAGCACGTGGTCGCGGTCGAGATCGCCGCCACCCGTGACTCGCGCACCCGCGGGCTGATGTGGCGCCGAGCGCTCGCCGACGGCAAGGGCATGCTGTTCATCTTCAAAGAACAGCAGCCCCTCAACTTCTGGATGAAGAACACCCTCATTCCCCTCGACATGATCTTCATCGACAAGGACCTGAAGATCGTCGGAGCGGTCGAGGGCGCCGAGCCCAAGACCTTGAGCTCTCGCGGGGTACCGGGCACGTCGATGTTCGTGCTCGAGGTGCCCAGCGGGTGGTTCAGCAAGCAGGGGCTGAAAACCGGCGGCGCGGTCAGCATCGAGGGCGCCGGTGACGTGAAGGTCGAGCCCTAGAAGCTCGAAAGATTTCACTAGGCCGTCGCGCCGAGGGTTCAGCCTGCAGGCGAGGGGTGCGTCGCCTTGCAGACTGTGGCAATCACACGGGCAGGGGTGAACCATCATGGGGCTCTTCAGGTTTCTTCGTCGCGGTGAGCGTCAGACCCAGCCTCCGTCCCGAGAGGTCGAGCGGTTCGATCAGCTCGACCCCGCCCGTTGCAGCGGTGGCGACGGCGGTCACCTCGACCATCGCGCTGAAGAAGGGCCAGCTCGCGCAGGGCCTCGATGCGCAGTTCGGCACGTTGATACCGGCGCTGCCGCAGCCTCTTGGGCCGAGGCGTTCAGCGGAGCGAGCGACACGCACCGCAACCTGACTTCAAGCTCCCGGCGCCTGTCGAAGAGGCCTGGGCCGGGGCCTACGCCGCGATGGGCAAGAAGATGGCCTGGCAGGTCGACCTCGACGGCCAGCCCGGCACGGTGATCGCGCTGAGCCCGGGCGCCGCCGATCGCGGAGTGCGCTTCGCGGTCTTCGACGCCGACGGAAAGTGTCTGTCGTCGGGTTACGCCCGCGAGACCAGCGAGGGCTGGGCGACCGAGAGAGCAAGGGCACCGAGCCGATCTGGGTCACCGAGCGGCACGAGCAGCAGCTGCAGCAACAAGCGCGCCGCCGCCGACCAGGCGCGCCTGGCCGACGAGTACCGTGCCGCGCAGGCCCAGGCGCCCGCAGCTTCGGTCGCCCAGCGCGAGTACGCCTCGAAGCTGGTGGCCCAGGCCTTTCGCGGCCAGGGCCCGCGGCGATGCTGGTGCCTGCGCCGGGGCAGCCGCAGGGCTGCGCCGCCCAGGTGACCTGTATCACGCGGCGGGGTTCGCCATCGAGGCGGCCCGGGTTCCCGAGTGGGCTCCGCGCCCGAGCTGCTGGCCGAGGTCGCCCAGGGCGCGCCGCAGCGCCCGCTGCTCATCCCCGAGGTCTATTCCGAGAAGGTGGGGCGCAACGTGCGCTTCGCGGTGTTCTTGCCGCCCGGCTTCGACCCCCAGCGGGCCGAGAAGTACGACGTGGTGCAGGTGGTGCCGAACGACCCCGCGCGACGCTGGCCAGCGCGGTGGCCGAGCTGCGCCCCTTCATCGAGCGGCGTCTGGCCGCCGAAGAGGCCTCGAGGCGGTGGTATCGTGCCCGAGCGCGTCCCTGCCAACGCGGGGCCGTGGCCACAGAGCGACGCCGCCACCTGCCAGCAGGTGCTCGACGTCGACCTTCACCCTTTCTCGAGGCGCACTTCAACGCCGACGAGGCGGCGATCGCCTCGTGGTCGTGGCCCGACGCCGGGTCGGCGACCGCTCCGCGGCACCCGAGGCAGCTTCGCGCCCGCGCTGCGCAGCCCGACCGCGCCGGCCCGGTGCTGTGGAGCCGTGAAGAAGCCCCGCCTGCGGTCGCCACCCCGGCGAGCGCGCCCGAGGCAGCTCCCGGGCGCGCTGCGCCGCCTGACCGCGCCGGCCCGGTGCAGTGGAGCCGTGAAGAGGCCCCGCCTGCGGTCACCACCCCGGCCCGTCGCGAGGTCGCGCCCGCCGCGCCGGTCTCGTTCGACGGGCTCGGCCTGCCCTCCGAGGCGGCGGCCGCGCTCGACGACGTGGTTCGTCGCCTGCCTGCGCTCGGCGCACCGCTGGTGGACCTGGTGAAGAAGCGGCCCGGGCTGTTCGCGGGCCCGACGCGGTGACCGCAAGAGCTTCGCAGTGCAGCTGCGCGCGCACGTCGCCACCGGCCAGGTTCGCCCCGCCGAGGTGGCGGGGTTGACCGACTTCCTCTCGCGGCTCGACGACCAGGCGTTCAATTTTCGGCGCTCGGGCTACAGCCACGCGGGCGGCCTGTTGCTGGCGCTGGCCCGTAACCACCCCGGCCTGGTGCTCGAGCTCATCGACGCGGCGCGCACCGGTCGCGACTACCCGCTGCGGCGCCTCTACGACGGAGACGGCGCGGGCGCTGCGGCCCACCCGCCAGATGGCGGCCGGGTTCGAGACCTCGCGTGGGGTGATGGCCTTCGAAGAGGGCCTGGTGACCAGCGTGGTCGACCAGCTCAAGCCGCACGTTCTGCCCGCAGACCGCTTGACCGTGGGGCGCTGCCAGCCGGTGGCGATCGGGGTCTCCAAGCTGACCGGCCAAGACGTGCGCTACGCCTACGCCTTCAACCTGAAGACCGGCGACGACCTGGTGGCGGCGCTCGAGACGCAGGGCGGCGAGGGGCTGTCGATGGCCGACGTCGAGTTCACCGACCGCAGCGGCAAGCGTACCTTCTGCCACTTCCCCACGTTCTCGGACTACGACCCGGCCACCCGCACGGTCGCGCTCCAAGATTTTTCAAAGGCGCCGCGTCGCGTCTCGGTCGAAGGGCTGCGCTTCTCGGAGAAGGGCGACACCCGCCCTGCGCTGTACTACCGGGCCCACCCCGGCATGGAGCGGTTCCTCACTCCCGAAGAGCACCCCACCCGTGAGAGCTATCGCCCGCCGGCGAAGCTGGGGTGGGGCGAAGACCACGACTGACGCGTCTGGTGGCCCTTGCCCGCGCCGCCACAGTCACGCGGTCGCCTATCTAGTTCTTGAGCGACTCACCCGCCGGTCGGGCGCCGTCAGCCTCGTCGGGCGCGGCGACCGGGAGACCGGGGAGACCGGCTGCATCGTCGAAGGCGACGGGGCGCTGGCCACCGCCTCGGCGATCTTCACCGCCGCGTGCAGCTCGGCCTCTGCGCGGCGAGCCGGTGCCGGTCGCCACCTCGTTGGGCCAGGCGCGCTTCGTCGGCCTGCGCGCTGGCCAGGGCGTTGAACTTGCGCGAGAGCGCCGACATCTCGGCGGCCTTGATCTGGGTGGCCCGAGCGCATGCCGATCAGCGCCACGCGGGCGCGCTCGAGCAGCGCCACCCGGCTCTTGAGCTTGGCCAAGATGCGCTCGCGCTTGTTCTGAGCTCGCCCAGCCGGTCCATCTCTTCGCGGAGCGAGGCGGCGGCGAGCTCGAGCTGGCGGCGGGCCACTGCGTCTTTCGAGGCCTGCGCGCTCTTCTGGAGATCGAGCACCTCTTTCTCGAGCTCCTTCACGGTGTCGTCTTCGAGCTGGGTCTCGACTCCGGCCCAGTCGGCCGCGAGAGCTCGACCGCGTCTTTGGTGAGGCGCTGCAGGGTGCGGGCGAGCTCTTCGCGTGCCGGCTCGCGGGGCAGCTTCTGCATCGACTCGCCGCACTGGCGGTAGAGGTTGAGCGCGCGGGTCGAGAGCGTCTGGAACTCGCCGTGCAGCTGCGGAATCAGCTCTTCGCAGCGCGCCTCGACCGGGTCGGCCTTCAGCATCAGGTGCGCCGAGATGCCGCCGATGCCGGCGAACAGCGCCACGATGACGCCGCTGATGAGCGCGGCCAACAGCCCCGGGGTCTGCCAGTCGGCCATGCGCAGCGCCAGCACCTTGGCCACCTCGAGGCCTGCCACCGAGAGACCGGCGATAACGGCTGCGGCGACCCCGTAGTGCACCACGCCGGGCCGCGCTGCGCCCACGCTGCCTTCTTCGCCCTTCTCGCACTGGCGCGCCTTGACCATCAGCGCTCCGGCGACCGCGCCCGAGAGCGCCACCGTCCACGACCGCGAGAAGCCGAACAGCCACGGCGCGCGGGCAGCGCCAGGCCTAGCGCAGGGAGCATCAGCTTGTCCATCTTGTCGCCCGCACGCTGGCCAGCGCGGTGCCGGCGATGGCGAGGAAGGCGAGCGGTACCGGTGACTCCCAGCCGTGCGCCCATCATCTGGGTGACGTAGGCGAGCAGCTCCCGCCCCGGCGCCGGCCGCCAGGCCACGCATCACGTTGCGCTCGAAGTCTCGCGCTGGTGCATCTGCAGAACGGCCGAGTTGGAAGCCATGGTCTTGAGCCCTTTCGATGCGTCAGTAGGTGGAGCCCCTGAAGGCCGAAGTCGAGGCGCGCCTTGCGCTTGGCGCCCTTGCTGGCGGCCTGCACCTCGTCGTCGCTGGTCGCCTTCTGGAACTGCTCGTTCCACTGTTTCTGCTCGGCGCGGTCTTGCGCCACCGCACCTTCGGCCTGCGACCTTGCCTGCCTCTTCGAAGAAGAAGGCGTTCTGCTGTAGCAGGGCTTGCGCCCGGGCGCGATCGCCGGCCTTGCGCGTCGGCTGCGGCCTGGGTGTTCACCGCGCTCTGGGCGCGCGCCGCGTAGACGGTGGCGTCTTTGTCGCGCTTGGCGAAGACCACGTCGGCCCGGTCGGTGCTCATCGCAGCCAGCGAGGCGCGGGAGTGAACTGGCTTGCCCTTGCAGCAGGTCGACGTAGTCGAGGCTCAGCCCGGCCACGTCGAAGGCCAGGCCGGCGGCGGGGGCGGTGATGGTGACGCGCGCAACCAGCCGCTCGAACTGACCCGCGCTGAAGTCGGGCAGGCTCACCGTGACCTGGCGGCGATCGGTGACGCCGCTGCGGTAGCCGAGCACCTCGTCGAGCTCGACGCCCCTCGGGCAGCTTGAAGCTTGAGCAGCACGTCGTGGGCGACCTGGGTGCCGGCCTGGTTCAGGTCTTTCTGGAAGATGGTGCTGAGCTGCGCGGCGTCTTGCAGAAAGGCGTACGCGCCACCGCCCGAGGCGGCGATGCCCTGCATCAGGTCTTCGTTGAAGCTCCGGTGCCCACGCCGATGGAGGTGACCGAGATGCCGGCGCCGCGAATCGCCCGGGTGAGCTCGAGCAGGCTGCCCGAGTCTTGAAGGCCCTCGGTGGGCTGGCCATCGCTGATCAGCACCAGGCGGTTCACCTTGAAGTCGCTCATCGAGGCCAGCAGCAGGTCGCGGCCGGTGGTGAGGCCCGCGCCGATGTTGGTACCGCCTTCGTCCCAGATGTTATCGATGTAGCGAATCAGGCTGCGCTTGTTCTCTTCGGTGCAGAACACCCCGTTCATGCTCTTCACGTCGCCGCCGTAGTGCACGATGGCGAGGCGGTCGGTGGCCTTGAGCTGCGAGACCAGCGGCAGCGCGGCCATCTTCGCCTGCTGCAGCTTGAACCCCTGACATCGAGCCGGAGCGATCGATCACCAGCGCCAGGTTCACCGGGGTGCGGCTCTGGCCCGGCACCTCGACCCCGTTCAGGTCGACGGTGACGAACGCCTCGGAGCGGCCGCTGCCCACGTAGGGTGCGAGAGCCGCGCCGTCATCTTGATCGAACCGTCATTCGCGAACGCCTGCGGGGGGTGACGAATTGGCAACCGGTGTCGGCGGAGCCACGAGGTTCATCGCGCGGCATGCCCACCACGAGGGCGACCAGGGCGAGCACTGCGGCAGAGGCGAGGAAGATGGCGGTTCGATTCATGGACTTGGCTCTTTCGACCTACAGGAAGTGACCCAGGCGGCCAGACACACCAGCGCGCGTCTCCTCGTTCACGAACGAGAAGAATGAACGATCTACTTGCAAAGGTAGATCCGCATTCCGACCGACGGTCAGACGCCCGATGGGTGCTCAGATGTGGGATGCGCGCATGCGCTGCTGATGCAGAGGGCTCAAGAGATTCCTGTGTCGTGCGCGCCAATTGATGAGCGTTTGAGTTAGCTCCAATTCCCTTAGCGACTTCCCCCTCGCCTAGCCCAACAGGCAGAGCGAAAGGGATGGTCGCAGTGGCAGCTGAAGAGAGACAGCAAACGAAGAAAGACCCGACGCACGTATGGTCATGGCTATACGCCGGAGTTCCGCAAGCGCGTCGTCCGAGGTAGTCGAAGACGGCACGTCGGCGAGCGAGGTGGCCGACGTCTTCGGGGTGTCGCGCGAGGCCGTCTACAACTGGGTGAAGGCGTTCAAGGCGCACGGCGAGAGCGCGCTCGACACCAAGACACCGGGACGGAAGGCACAGCCGAAGGGCAGCGGACGCCCGACACGAGAGACGACGCGGTAGTGGCGGTGAAGCAGGCCTTCCCGAACTTCGGCGCGCGAAAAATCTCCGACAGCTTGAGGCGCTTCGAGGCGCTGGGCGTGTCGGCGACGCAGGTACGCCGCATTCTGCACGAAGAGGGCTTGCTGCCCGACAAGCCACCGGAGCTGCCGAAGATGCCGCCGCCGGAACGCCGCTTCGAGCGAGCCGAGCCGGACCAGCTGTGGCAGTCGGACATCTTCACCTTCCTGCTGCGACGCCATCAGCGCGTCTACGTGACAGCCTTCGTCGATGTCCACTCCGCGCTTCGTCGTCGCGCATGTGCTGTCGCACCACCAGAAGGGCAGCCTCACCTGCGAGGCCGCTGGAGCGGGCATCGCGAGTTATGGCACGCCGCAAGAAGTGCTGACCGACCAGGGCCGTCAGTACGGCATGGCGTGGCGAGACGGCCTTCGAGGTGCTGCTCAAGCAGTCGGCATTTCGCCACGTGATGGAGTCGGCCGCAGCACCCCCAGACGCTCGGCAAGGTGGAGCGCTTCTGGAAGACGCTTGTGGACGAATTCCTGTCGCGCACGGTATCAGCCGACTTCGCCGACTGCGAGCGACGCATGGCGCTCTCTTCATTCACGCCTAGCAACTTCAGGCGGCGGCCGCATCAGGCCTTGAGCGGCCTTGTGCCCGCAGACCGGTATCCTGCTCGGCGCCGCAGGTGCGAGACGCAGTCGAGAAGGGCGTCTCGGCAACAGGGGCGTTGCGGCTCACGCTCGAGCAGCCCACGCGCAAGCCTTATTTGACGGGCTGCCTCGGCGACAAAGACGTGTCCATCGCCATCGCGGAAGACGGACTGCAACTGCAGCTCGGAGACGACGCCCACAGCTCATCAAACCACCAAAGAGGACCGCGATGAAACCCGGCTGCAACAAGCCCGCTTCCACGAAGCTTCCGCGCAAGCGGCCGACGAGAGCATACGCCTGACGCCGAGCTAGTTGCTCGGAGCAGGACCTGGATGATGGTGCGCGGCCACGCTCCGATGGTGCTGTCGGTGTTGTCGGGCGAGAAGGCAGGGACCGACGGGGGGACGGAGGCGCAGATTTCGCGGCAGCCAGGTACTACCAGCTCGAGACGAAGGCGCTGCACGCGACCTCCTGCAGGGCCCTGGCGCCGGGAGCCGAGCCGACGGGCACCTCGGGGGCGGACGGTACACCAAACGCATCACCGAGCTGGAGGAGCAGGCGAATGAAGCTGCAGCAGGACCGGCGCCGGAGCGAGCGGCTGCTCCTCCTCACCCGAAAGATGGCGGAAGAATGTACAGTGCTGTCTGAGACGGGGTAATGGCTGCGCAAGGCGAAGTCCTCATCGACGAGGCCTGGGGCAGGCGCTTCGATAGCCCCCATGCCGGAGAGCACGATGACGGCAGCCGAGTCGCCTTCGACCCCGAGCAGGGATGGCGCGAGCAACCCCTGACGTGGACTAGAAGTTTCGGCGCCGACGCGTCTGGGGTGCGTATGAGCGACGAAGCCGAGCTGCAGAAGAAGGCGAAGAGCGATTACCGGGCCGCACTGACGGTGCCACCGGAGGTGGAGCCACCGCTGGCAGCGTTTCTGGCGGTCCAAACCAAGCAGATGTCGGTGACCGAGGCAGCGAAGCTGGTGGGGCCTCCGCAACCGCTTCCAGAGCCCGATGCACCGTGGCCTGAGTGGCTTGCGTTCAAGGAGCTGGCTCAGAAGCCTGCGGGGCGTCGCCCGAGCTGGAGTCCGAGGTGAAGTTGGAGCAACTGGTGGCACGGCTCACGAAGGAGAACGCGTACCTGACGGAGCGGGTGGAGACGGTGGACCGGCTGCTGGGGTGGCGAGCGAGCTGGTGCGCGGGAAGCTGAAAATTAGCGCCGCGGCCGGCAGACGGGCGCGAAAGAACGGAGTTGAAAGAGACAGTTGAGGAGCCAGACGTAAGAAGCGGCGCCGGCGACTCTGAGGGAGTCGAGTCGATGAGGCAGTTGGGCGTCACGGTCGCGCTTCGCGGCGGCGCTTGGTGTGACAGCAGTCCGCCGACCTGCGGAGGCACGCCGCAACGGGAGCGAGACGGCGAGCTCCTGGTGGACGCCGCGGGGCCCTGTCACCAGGGGCCGGCCACGGTCGAGCAGAGGGCGAGTTGCAGCGGGCCCAGCGGCAGATGGCTGGGCTGATTAACGCAGACGCACTCAGCCACAGCGTGGGTTAACGAGCCGCCGAAAGGCGGCAGCCATCAAGAGCGAGGCGTTTGATCAAATGGAGCGCTGAACGACTCGCTTCTTCTGTGTCAGCAGGTGGTCATCCCGACGCTTGGCGTGGTGCGCGTCGACGCGATGCACGTCAGCACCATCGAAGGCTGGCGGCACCTGCTGGCGGTGGCGGATGCGAGCATCCCCTACCGAACGATGCTCGCGATGGTGGGGAGCTACGACTCGAGCTCAGCGGCGACGCTGAACCTCGGGATCCTGCTCAACGGCGCACCGCTGGTGTACCGATTCGACCGCGCTAAGTGCCATCGCACCGCCGAAGTGCGCGAAGTGCTGAACAGACACGAGGTGCTGGTGCTGCAGGGTCCGCCTCGGCATCCGCGTTACGGGGGCCAGCTCGAACGGCAGAACCGCGAGCACCGCGCATGGCTGAATTGAGTGCGGCGAGCTGACGCCTCAAACAGCTCGAGACCGAAGCTCAGCGGATGAGGCATGCGGAACTGCACCTCCCGCCGCGTCGTACGCCAAAGTGGCAGACTGCGGAACAAGTCTCAGTTAACGCACGGTGCCCGGTGATTGATCGGCGGGCATTGAGAGAAGAAGTGACAGACCGGGCCGCGCGGATATAGCGGCAACTCGAGCGTCCGCGGAGTGCATGTGACC
>JADJNS010000023.1 GCA_016714225.1 Archangiaceae bacterium | reverse complement strand
TGGGCCCGATGACCCCCACGATGCCGTTGGGCGGCAGCTTGAACGACAGGTCGTCGATCAGCAGCCGGTCACCGAAGCCCTTGCGCAGGTTCTTCGCCTCGATGACCAGGCCGCCCAGCTTGGGCCCGGGCGGAATGAAGATTTCGCCGGTGACGTCGCGCTTGTTCGACTTCTCGAAGTCGTCGCGCATCTCTTCGTAGCGAGACAGTCGCGCCTTGCCCTTGGCCTGGCGCGCCTTCTGGCTCGAGTGCACCCACTCGAGCTCTTTCTCGAGGAACTTGCTGCGGTGCTTCTCGGTCTTCTCTTCCTGCTCGAGGCGCTTCTTCTTCTGCTCCATCCACGAGGTGTAGTTGCCCTTCCAGGGCACGCCTTCGCCGCGGTCGAGCTCGAGAATCCACTGGGCCACGTTGTCGAGGAAGTAGCGGTCGTGGGTCACGCTGACGATGGTGCCCGGGTAGTCTTTGAGGTGCTGCTCGAGCCACAGCACCGACTCGGCGTCGAGGTGGTTGGTGGGCTCGTCGAGCAGCAGCAGGTCGGGCTTGGCGAGCAGAATCGCGCACAGCGCCACGCGCCGCTTCTCACCGCCGCTCAGCTTGGTGACGTCGGCGTCGGGCGGCGGGCAGCGCAGCGCGTCCATCGCGATCTCGAGCTTGCGGTCGAGCTCCCAGCCGCCGCCGGCGTCGATGGCGTCTTGCAGCTTGCCCTGCTCGGCGAGCAGCTTGTCGAAGTCGGCGTCGGGCTGGCCCATCGCGTCGCTGACCTGGTTGAAGCGGTTGAGCAGGTCTTTCATCGGCTTCACGCCCAGCTCGACGTTGCCCTTCACGTCGAGCTTGGGGTCGAGCTGCGGCTCTTGCGCGAGGTAGCCGACCCTGGCCTTGGGGTCGGGGCGCGCCTCGCCCATGAACTCTTTGTCCATGCCGGCCATGATGCGCAGCAGCGTCGACTTACCGGCGCCGTTGGGGCCGATGACGCCGATCTTCGCGCCCGGGTAGAAGCTCAGCCAGATGCCCTTGAGAATCTCTTTGCCGCCCTTCACCTTGCGCAGGTCCTGCATGGTGAAGATGAAGTTTTCTGCCATGCCGCGCTGAGTAGCCCTTTGGGGCATCATGCGTCCATGAAGATTCGGCTCGGCATCGTGGTCGTCGCCGCGCTGGCGGGCGCCGCTTTCTTCACCCTGCGCGGGCCCACTCCCGAGCCGAAGTGGGACGTCGCCACCAAAGACGCGGTGCTGCTGGCCCGCGCCTGGGCGGCCTCTGCCGATGCGGGCTACCCGACGGCCCTGCTCTCGCAGCCCAACCCCTCGGCGTGCGGCCCCGCCAGCGTGGCCAACGTCTCGCGCTCGGCGGGCAACGCCCTCACCACCAGCGCCGACGTCGCCGCCAAGGGCCGGGGCTGCATGTTCGGCATCTGCTTCGGAGGCCTCACCCTCGACCAGCTCGCCACCGCCGCCGAAGACCCGCGCTGGCACATCGCCGTGCTGCGCGACCTCAGCCTCGAACAGTTTCGAGAAGAGCTGCGCCACGTGTCCGACCCGCACCGCCGCTACACCGTCAACTTCCACCGCGGGCCCATCTTCTCGGGTGGCGGTGGCCACCACAGCCCCGTCGGCGCGTACCTCGAGGCCGAAGACCTGGTGTTCGTGCTCGACGTGAACGCGCGCTACGGCCCGTGGCTGGTGAAGAGCGACCAGCTGTTCGCCGCGATGGACACGGTCGACAGCGCGTCGGGCAAGAAGCGGGGTTTGCTTCGCTTCGAGCTGCGCTAAAGCGCTCGAGGTGCCCGCCGTTCTCGAAGTCGAAGGCCTCACCAAGCGCTACAAGCAGCTCACCGCCCTCGACCACGCCACCCTGACCATCGACGCGGGTGAAATCTTCGCGCTGCTGGGCCCCAACGGTGCCGGCAAGACCACGCTCATCGGCTGCGTCTGCGGCCTGGTGAAGAAGACCGAAGGCAAGGTGAAGCTGTTCGGCATCGACCAGGACGTCGACCCGGTGAAGCCGCGTTTCGACGTCGGCCTGGTGCCGCAGGAAATCAACTTCGACCCGTTCTTCTCGGTGCGCGAATCGCTCGAGATTCAGCTCGGCTACTACGGCCGCCCGGCCGACCGCGCGCGCATCGACGAGCTGCTCGCCGCGCTCAAGCTCACCGACAAAGCCGAGGCGCAGACCCGCGCGCTGTCGGGCGGCATGAAGCGGCGCCTGCTCATCGCCAAGGCGCTGGTGCACCGCCCCAAGCTGGTGTTCTTGGACGAGCCCACCGCGGGCGTCGACATCGAGCTGCGCCGCGACCTGTGGAACTACGTGCGCAAGCTGCGCGGCGAGGGCACCACGGTGGTGCTCACCACCCACTACCTGGAAGAGGCCGAGCAGCTCGCCGACCGGGTGGGGGTCATCGACAGGGGGCGCCTGAGCCTGGTCGAGCGCAAAGAGGCGCTGATGAAGCGCCTGGGCGAGCGCCGCCTCGAGGTGCGCTTCGGCACCCCTGTCGCCGCGCTGCCGCCGGGCACCGGCACGCTCGCCGCCGACGGCCTGAGCCTCACGCACGTCGAGACCAAAGAGGCGCTGCCCTCGACCGAGGTGCTGCGCCAGCTCTACGCGGCGAACCTGCCGGTGGCCGACGTGGCGGTGCACACCTCGTCGCTCGAAGACGTCTTGCTGCGGGTGCTGCGCGGCCCCGAAGGGAGCGCGCGATGAACGTGGTCGGCATGAAGACGCTGCTGAAGAAAGAGGTGCGCCGCTTCTTGCGCGTGCCGGGGCAGACGGTGGCCTCGCCGCTGGTGAGCACCACGCTCTACTTCCTGGTGTTCGGCTACACGGTGGGCGGCCGCGGCACGGTTCAGGGCATCCCCTACATCTCGTTCATCGTGCCGGGCCTCATCTTCATGGGGCTGGCCAGCAACTCGTTTCTCAACTCGTCGAGCTCGCTGTTCATCACCAAGATTCAAGGCACGGTGGTCGACCTGCTGGCCGCGCCGATGGGCCCGGGCGAGCTGCTGATCGGCTTCGTGACCGGCGCGATGGTGCGCGGCCTGATGGTCGGCGTGCTCACCTGGCTGACGGCGCTCATCTTCACCCCGCCACATCGCGCTGCACGTGCTCAGCACGCTCTTCTTTCTGCTTCTCTCGGCGTACGTGTTCGCAGTCTTGGGCCTGCTCGCCGGGCTGTGGGCCGAGAAGTTCGAGCAGATCAACTTCTTCCCCACCTTCCTCATGCTGCCGCTCACCTTCCTGGGCGGAGTCTTCTACGACGTGAAGACGCTGCCCGAGCCCTTCCGCACCATCAGCATGGTGAACCCCGTGGTGCACATGGTCGAAGGCCTGCGCGCCGGCATGCTGGGCCTCGACCAGAGCGCCGCGCTGCCGGGCGCCGCGCTGCTGCTCACGGTCGCCGTTGGCGGCACGGCCCTGGCCTACTCGCTGCTGAAATCGGGCTACAAGCTCAAGAGCTGAGCGCTGGGCTAAGTTCCCCGACGCCCCCGCAATGTCCCTCGCATTCGGCCGATACGAGCTCCTCAAGAAGCTCGCCTCAGGGGGCATGGGCCAGGTCTTCCTCGCGCGCCGCAGAGGCGTCGGCTTCGAGAAGCTGGTGGTGCTGAAGCGAATTCTCCCCCACCTGGTGGAAGACGAAGACTTCCTCACCATGTTCCTCGACGAGGCCCGCCTCACCGCCCGCTTGAATCACCCGAACATCGCGCAAATCTTCGACGTCGACGTCGAGGCGGGGCAGCACCTGGTGGTGATGGAGTACGTGCAGGGCGACGACGTGCGCCGCCTGTGGAAGAAGGCGGCCGCCGAGAAGCGCCCCCTTCCCCTCGGCGCGGTCTTGCGCATCGTCGCCGACGCGGCCGCCGGCCTCGACCACGCCCACCAGGCCCGAGACGACCAGGGCCAGCCGCTGGGCCTGGTGCACCGCGACGTCTCGCCGCAGAACCTGCTGGTCGGCTTCGACGGCGGGGTGAAGCTGATCGACTTCGGCGTCGCCAAGGCGGCCGGTCGCGCGCAGCACACCGACACCGGAGTGCTCAAAGGCAAGTTCCCGTACATGAGCCCCGAGCAGGCGAACGGCGAGCCGCTCGACGCGCGCAGCGACGTGTTCGCGCTGGGCATCGTGCTGTGGGAGCTGCTGTGCGGCGAGCGCCTGTTCAAGGGCGAGAGCGACGTGATGAGCCAGCGGCTGGTGCGCGCCTGCCAGGTGCCGGCTCCGTCGCAGCTCAGGCCCGAGCTCACTCCCGCGCTCGACGCCATCGTGCTCAAGGCGCTCTCGAAAGACCGCGAGCAGCGCTACCCGTCGGCGCTCGCCTTCCGCGAGGCGCTCGAGGGCTTCTGCCACGAAGCGCACGTGCCGGCCTCGACCGCGCACCTGGCCGCGTTCATGCGTTCGCTCTACGCCGACCGGCTCGACGAGCTGACCGACCCGTCGAAGCTCGACCAGCTGTCGCCCGACGCGTCGCTCGAGGGCATCACCTCGACCTCGCGCGGCACCGGGCCCAGCGCGGTGGTGGTGTCGGGCCGCGCGACCCGCGGCGCACCCGACGCCGAGGTCGACATCTCGACCCGACACAGCGCGACCGAGCACGTGCCGCGCCAGAGGCGCTCGCGCGCCGGGGTGTTCATCGGCTTCGCGCTCTTCGCCGCGCTGGGCGCCGCGGCGAGCGTGAGCGCTCTGATGTTCAGGGCCCCGCCGGTGCCCGCACCGCAGCCCGCGCCGGTGGTGGTCCCCTCGGCTTCGGCCGCTCCCCAGGCGCTCGAGCTGAAGGTCGAGAGCGACCCCGCCAGCGCCAACGTAGAAATCGCCGGGGTGCCCCGCGGCACCACGCCGCTCGACGTGAAGCTCGACCCCACCGCGCTGCCGGTGCTGCTCAAGCTGACGCTCGACGGCTACGAGCCGCAGCAGACCACGCTCACCTCGAGCTCGGGCCCCACCGTCACGCTGCTGCTCAAGAAGAAGCGCTCGGCCGCCGCCGCCCACCCGCTGGAAATCAAGACCGGCCGATGATTGCTCCCAAGTGCGAGCGGCACCGCGCCCACGCCGGGTGGAAATGCCAGGGCTGCAAGAAGGTGCTCTGCCCCAGGTGCGTGGCCACCCGGCGGGTGCACATGGCGACCGAGCTCGAGGTCTGCCTCAACTGCGGTGCGCTCGCCGACCGGCTCACCCAGCACCGCGCCGAAGCGCGCTCGTTCGCCGCGCGCCTGCCCCGCGCGCTCGTCTGGCCGCTCAGCCAGGCGGGCTTCATCGCGATGGCCGGAGTGGCGCTGGTGCGGGCGGGCTTGAGCTATGCGCCCGGCCTGGGCTGGCTCGTCGGCACGGCGGCCTTTGCTGCGTTCTGCCTCGGCCTGGTGCGCAGCAGCGCGCGCGGCAGCGACGACTTCGAGTCGCTCGACTTCTCTGACTTCGTCGCTGACGTGGTGATGCCGGGCCTCAAGGTCGCGCTGGGCGCGGCCATCGTCTGGGTGCCGGCGGTCATTCGCATCGGCGTGCTCGGCGACGGTGGCTTCGACCTGCAGCGCGCCGCCACCGACCCGGTGATGTGGCTCTTGCTGCTGCTGGGGGGCGCGTACGCGCCGATGGCCATCATCGTCGGCGCCTCGGGGGGCAGCCTGCTCGGCATGCTCAACCCGCTGCACGTGGTGCGCACCGCGCTGCGCCTGGGGGCGCCGTACCTGCTCGCGGTGGGGTGGCTGGCGGCGCTCTTCGTGCCGTGGGTGGTCACCCTGGGCGTCGGTGCCCTGCTCAACAAGCTGCCCATCGTCTTCGTGCCGCGGCTGCTCGACTACATGCTCGCCTGCTACGTGCCGTTCGTCGGCGCGCGGGTGCTGGGGCTGCTGCTCTACACCCACGGCGACCGCATCGAGTACGGCCTCGACTCGGACTATCGCGTGCCGCTGCTCGCCGGCGCGGCGCCCGAGGGCGAGCTGCCCGAGCCCGCCGCCGAGGCGGCGCAGGCGGGCCTCGACCGCCACGCGCCGATCGAGCTCGAGCCGTTGCCAGCCGAGCCGGTCTCTGCACAAGAAGAGGCGCGAGAGGCCCGCCGCCTCAAAGAGCTGGACCCGGCTACGCTGCCGCCGCTGAAGACCGAGGAATGAAGCACCCATGCTGAGCAGTCGACCGCACATCGAGCCGCACCTTCGCCCCGAGGCCGACTCGGTGGTGGTGAAGGAAATCTACCTCTCGCTGCAGGGCGAGTCGTCGCACCAGGGGCTGTTGTGCGCGTTCGTGCGGCTGACCGGCTGCCACCTGCGCTGCAGCTACTGCGACAGCGAGTTCGCCTTCAAAGGCGGGCGGCGCATGAAGAACGCCGAGGTGGTGCAGCAGGTGCTGGCGCTGAAGACGCCGCGGGTCGAGGTGACCGGCGGTGAGCCGCTGCTCCAGCCGGGCGTCTACCCGCTGATGCAGGCGATGCTCGACGCGGGGCTCACCGTGATGCTCGAGACCAGCGGCGCCATCGACGTGCGGCTGGTGCCCAAGGCGGTACAGAAAATCGTCGACCTGAAGACCCCCAGCTCGGGCGAGTGCGACCGCAACGACTTCAAGAACCTCGACTCGATGAACGCCAACGACGAGCTCAAGCTGGTCATCGGCTCGCGCCAAGACTACGAGTGGAGCCGCGCCCTGCTCGAGCGCACCAGGGGCAAGCCCTTCTCGGTGCTCTTCTCGACCGTGTTCGGCAAGCTCGAGCCCGCGAAGCTCGCCGAGTGGATCGTCGAAGACCGCCTGCCGGTGCGCTTTCAGCTGCAGCAGCACAAGTACCTGTGGGACCCCGACGCCCGCGGGCGCTGAAGCACGTCGCGAAGCCGCTCAGGTTGAATGCTGGAGCTCGACCACCGACAACACCGGCGCATCGCCGCTGAAGTCCGAGTGGCGCACCCACCGGGGCCGAACGCGGAACCAGGTGATGCCCGGCCACTTCTCGCGCTCGCGCCCGTCGGGGAACACCGAGAGGTAGAGCGCCTTCACCCGCTCGAACTCTGCGCCCTTCGGCTCGTCGGCCACGCCCTCGTACTGCACGGTGGCCTTGGCCTGCTCGTCCCACATCGTCAGCGCGCAGGCCGGCCGCACCCGCAGGGCCTGCGCCTTGCGGGTATCGCCGAGCGTGTCGAACACCAGCTCGAGCGCGTCGCTCACCGCGTAGCCGACGACCGCCGACTGCGGCTCGCCGCGCGCGTTGAGGGTCGAGACGGCGCCGTGCTTCTGGCGGCGCATGAAGGCGACGACTTCGGCGGGGCTCATCGGGTCACCATGAAGACGCCATACGCCACCAGCACGCTCATCAACAGAAACAGCGGCGCGGCGAGCACCAGCGCGACGAACGCCACCCTCTGGCTGCGCTGCTCGCCATGCGCCCGGCGCGCCCGGCGCCACTCGAGCACCGCCACCACCATCGCCACGAGCCCGGCCGGCCCGGGCAGCAGCACTGCGAGCACGCCCAGCGGGTGCTCGCGCGAGGTGAGCACTGCCACCCCCACCACGCCCCAGCCGAACAGCGCCAGGGCCACCGCGAGGCGGGCCACCTTCGACAGCGGCAGCGCCACCTTCGCCGCGCACGCGGCGCAGTAGGCGTCTTCGCCGACCAGCTCGACGCAGTCGCCGCAGAGAAAGCGGCCGCACCGCTTGCACACGTCGACCGCGGCGACCTCGGGGTGCTCGCCGCAGCGCGCGGCCGACGGAATCACGCCATCGCCGTGGAGGCCGGCGGCTGCTTCTTGCGGCGGCGAACCTCGAGCACGATGCCGGCGATGAGGAACAGCACGGCTCCGCCGGCGGCGCCCTCGACCTGCAGGGCGAGCAGCTTGGCGGTGATTTCGTCGGTCATCTTCACGCAGTCGCACAGCGCCTGACCGAGACCCGGAGCGTTGTACCAACCGAGATACTTGGGCGCGATGAGGCTCGCCACCAGCAGGCCCAGCAGGGCTCCCCCGAAGATCCACGCCAGCAGCGTTCTTACCGTCGCCATGCCGGCTAGATAACGCGACTTTCACCGGCCGGTGCTAAGAGAAACGGCGTGCTCCTCGCGGTCGTCGGCCAGTGCTTCGTGCTGCTCTCGGTCATCTGCTTCGTGCTGCAGCTGCGCCACGCCTTCAGCCGCTCGCTGGGCACCGGCTTCATGGTGCTCTTCATTCCGCTCTTCCCGCTCTATTACGGGTTCGTGCAGTTCGAGCACCGCCGCAAAGGCCTCATCGTCGCCGGCACCTGGGGCGGCTTGATGATCGGCGTCGTGCTCCGCATTCTCGGCACCGTGCACTACGGCGCCGCCTGAAGCCCGATCGGCGCATCAGCGCTCCACCTGGGTGGACCTCCCCGCACTCGGTGAGCTGATGTAGGCACGGGTGGCCTCAAAGATTCCATGCGGTTGAGGCTGCTTTCTCGGAGGCCTGGGCCGTGCAGAAGCCCGCGCCATGCTTCGGTCAGCTCTCGTTCTGATGACATTCGCCGCCGCGCCGGCCTGGGCGGTCGGAGAGCGGGTCTCGATTCCGAAGGGGGCGCCCTACGCCGACCAGCTGCGCGAGACGCTCTGCATCTCGATGGAGTGCGGCACCGGCACCGACGCCTCGGTCACCGCCCGCGTGCTCAAGGGCAAGGTCGACAAGGTCGAGCTCAAGGTCTTCTCACCCAGCGGCGCGTTGAAGACCACCGTCACCGCTCCGCTCGACGACTCGGGCCGCATGTCGTCGATGGACCTGGTCGCCGCCACCAGCGGCCTCATCGCGGGCATCGAAGGCGCCGAGCCGAGCAGCAAGGTGGCCGCCGCCAAGGCGCCCAGCAAGAAGACCCTCGCCGCTGCCAAGGCGAAGAAGAAGTCGGGGTTGAAGCTGGCTTCCAAGCCGCGCAACGGCCACTCGCGCGGCTAAAGCCGTTCTCTCACGACATGAAGTGCATCATCAGCGCGGTCACCGCCGCCGATGCGGCTGCGGCCATCGCCAGCAGGGCCCACGGTGACGTGAGCATCTGTAGGGTGCGGTCGGCCATCTCTTCTTCCATACGTCTGATGTCATCAAGCTGCATGCCGTTCACGTCTTGAACACCCAGGCCCGCTTGGAATTCACACCCACACGCGCCTTCTGACGCGAGCGCCCCACGAGCTGAAGCTTTTGCGCCCGGGTGAGGCGCTTGAGCGTGGCCTCGAGTGAGAGCGCGTGCCCCCGGCTCGGCACCCGCTTCGACCACACCAGCTCGACCGGCAGCCGCGAGCGGGTGTACCGCGCGCCGCGCCCGGCGTTGTGTTTCAGCACCCGCGCCCGCACGTCGTTGGTCGCGCCGCAGTACAGCGAGCCGTCGGCGCATCGCACGAAGTAGGCGAACCAGCGCTCGGCCATCTGAAACTGGTTAACATAGAGCACGCAGATGGCAGAGGAGCTCGACGAGAGGGCCAAGGACGTACTCAAGGCCGTGGTGAAGGAGTTCATCACCAAGGGTGACCCCGTGGGCTCGAGCCAGCTGACGCGGCGCGGTGAGTTCGAGGTGTCGCCCGCCACCATGCGCAACGTGCTCTCCGAGCTCGAAGAGCTGGGCTACCTCGAGAAGCCCCACACGTCGGCCGGCCGCGTGCCCACCGACCGCGGCTACCGCTTCTTCGTCGACTCGCTGCTGCAGCTGCGCGAGCCCGGCGCGCGCGAGCAGCAGCTGATTCAGCAGGGCCTCTCGGCGAACGCGGGGGTCGAAGAGCGCCTCACCGAGGCGAGCAAGGTGCTGCACCAGCTCACGCAGCACGCCAGCGTGGTCATCACTCCGCGCCCCAGCACGCTGGTGGTGACGCGCATCGAGCTGGTGCGGCTGCGCGAAGACCGGGTGCTGGCGATTCTGGTGGGCGGCTCGGGCCAGGTGCAGAACAAGCTGCTCTCGGTCGACTTCGCGCTCAGCGCCGACGAGCTGGTGGGCGCCGCGAACTTCTTGAACGAGCTGTTCGCCCAGGGCGCCTCGCTCGACGACGTGCGCGGCCGCATTCTGGTCGAGCTCGACGGCGAGCGCGCCCAGTACGACGCGCTGGTGCAGAAGGCGCTGATGCTCGGCAAGCAGGCCACCGAGCTGGCCAACGAGCGGGTGCTCATCGAAGGGCAGGGCAGCTTCCTCGAGACGAAAGAGTTCGCCGAAGACGTGCGCCGCATGCGCGCGCTGTTCAAGGCGCTCGACGACAAGCACAAGCTGCTCTCGCTGCTCGACCGCGTGCAGCGCGGCCGCGAGATGCGCATCTTCATCGGCGCCGAGAGCGAGTTCAGCTCTCAGGGCGACGTCACCGTCATCGCGAGCCCCTACGGCAGCAAAGACGCGGTGCTCGGCGCGGTCGGCGTCATCGGCCCCACCCGCCTCGACTACCAGCGCGTGATTCCGCTGGTCGACTTCACCGCCCAGGTCTTGAGCCGCGCGCTCGACGACGAGTGAAGAAGCTCTACGAAGCCAACGTGCCCGCGCCCGCGCCCGCGCCCGTCGAATCCGGAAACGGTAGGTCGAGCCCGAAGCCCGGAGCCCGAGGCCCCAAACCCGAGCCGCCGGCGCGCGCTGATCCACCACCGTCTGCGCACTCACCGGCGCCCGCGTCATGTACGCCCCCAAGCCCCCCTGTGCGCATGCCGTGGAAACCCTCGCCTTGAGTCCCGTGTTTACAGCCGGGCTTTCACGTGACGGCCCGTGCGGTGTCTCTTAGATTCGCAGCACGTTCGTTGCACCAGAAGGGTGCGCAGTGACGACGCAATTCAGCGCAGCGGGGTTGAAGGTGGTGAGCGCGCTCCCCGGCGACGCGTGGAGCGACGCGTACCTCGCGCAGGCGCCCGGCCTCGGCCAGCTGGTGCTGCGCACGCTCAAGGCCGAAGTCTCGGCCGACCCGCAGCGGGTGGCGCGGTTCCTCGCCGGAGCCAAGGCGCTCTCGAACCTGCGCCACGGCGCGGTGGTCTCGGTGCACGGCGCCGGCACGACGAAAGACGGCAAGGTCTACGTGGTGACCGACCTGGTGCAGGGCGAGACGCTGGCGATGCGCGCTCCGCTGCCGCTCGAGCAGCTCATCGACGTGGGCGTGCCGCTCTCTGACGCGCTGGGCGCCGCGCACGCGCTGGGCCTGGTGCACGGCGCCCTGTCTCCCGCGCGCGTGCTGCTCACCGACGAGGGCCCGCGCCTCGACTTCGCCCTGGCGCCGCTGCTGCGCGAAGAGACCGCCGACGCGGCCGGAGACATTCGCACCCTCGCCGCGATGCTCCAGGCGCACGTCGAGCCGGGCGACGACCTCGAGCCGTTCGCGACCACCCTGCGCCACGCGCTGGCCGGCTCGCCCGACGCGCGAGGCCTGCGCGACCGGCTGGTGTCGCTGCGCCGCCGCGACGACGGGCAGCACCGCACCGCACTCTCTCAGCCCGGCGTGCACGCCGAAGACGAGGCGCACGTCGAGTCGGTCGAGATTGTCGACCCCGACCTCACCGGCCAGTCGCTGGGCAAGTACGCCATCGAGAAAATCATCGGCGAGGGCGCGATGGGCCGCGTCTACCTCGCCCGCCACACCCGCATCGGCCGCCAGGCCGCCATCAAGGTGCTCAAGGCCGAGCACGCGCGCAGCCGCGAGCTGGTGCAGCGGTTCATTCAAGAAGCCACCGCGGTCAACGCCATCAAGAACGACCACATCGTCGAGGTCTACGACTTCGGCGAAGACCTGCTGCCCGACGGCAGCTCGCGGGTCTTCTGCGTGATGGAGCTGCTCGAGGGCATCGCGCTCGCCGACGAGATGTGGAAGGCGCCCCTCAAGGTGCAGCGCGCGGTGCGCATCACCCAGCAGCTCGCGCGCGCGCTGGGCGCCGCGCACAAGGTCGGCGTGGTGCACCGCGACATCAAGCCCGACAACATCTTCCTCTCGATGAAGACCGACAGCTCGCCGCGGCTCAGCCTCGACGACTACGTGAAGGTGCTCGACTTCGGCGTGGCGAAGCTGCTCAAGCAGATCGGCGACCTGCCCAAGAGCGCCACCAGCGCCGGCATCGTCATCGGCACGCCCGAGTACATGGCGCCCGAGCAGGCGCTCGGCCTCGGCACCGACCTGCGCGTCGACGTCTACGCGGTGGGCCTGACGCTCTACGAGATGCTCACCGGGGTGCAGCCGTTTCAGGCCGACTCGTTCGGCAAGCTGGTGGTCGAAATCACCTCGCGCGCCCCGCCGCCGCTGCCGCAGAAGTCGCGCTCGGGAGAGCTGATACCCCGCGGGCTCGCCGACGTGGTGATGAAGTGCCTGCAGAAGAAGGCCGACGACCGCTACGCCAGCGCCGAAGAGCTGGCGCACGCGCTCGAGCCCTTCTCGGGCCGGCCTACCGCCGTCGACGTCGCGCCCGCCGAGAGCGACTCGGCCGCCATCGCCGCGATGCAGCCCCGCCCGGGGCGCATGCTGCTGGTCGCGGGCCTGCTGCTCGCGCTGGTGGGCGGCGAAGGCTACTGGGCGCTGCGCCCGTATCAAGAGCCCACCGCCCCCACGCCGCCGCCTCCTCCACCCGCGGTCGCGCCGCTGCCCGAGCAGGTGGTGCTCGAGATTCAGTCGAGCCCCAGCGGCGCGCGCGTCTCGCGCACCGACACCGGCGAGCAGGTGGGCGTGACGCCGCTCGAGGTGAAGCTCGACAAGGCAGCCGGCACCGTGACGCTGAAGTTCGAGCACCCCGGCCGCCAGCCGCTCGAGCGGGCGGTGTCGCTGGCGCACCACAACTCGCTCACGGTCGACCTGTCTCCCGCCGCGCCGGCGCCGGTCGAGCGAGAGCAGAAGGCGCATGGCGGGTCGAAGAAGAAGGCCCGAGAGGGCGTCGCCGACCCTTCCGAGAAGTGAGCACCGTCTCAAGCCAGAGCACGCCCGGGCACTCCACCTGTACCCTTCCGGGCTGAGCGGCGCGGAAAGGCGGCTTACGCATTTGCTGCGAATGGTGCAGAAACCTGCCAGTGACGGAAGAAATCTGAACAGCCTCGCGCGGTTCGCGGGTGATCAGAACGCGCCCCCTGCGGGAGGGTAGAGCGCCGTCTTTGGCACCGGGCGTGGATCATCTGTCTCTACCCATGAATCTCAACCGCACTGTCACGCTCGGGTTTCTGGTCCTCTTCGGCTGCGGCCGCGAAGACCTCGCCCCCCTCGAGCCGGTTGCCCAGCAGTCTGCGCTGCAGGCCTCGTTCGAAAAGGCTGCCCGCGAGATGCAGGTGCCGGTGCAGCTCCTCGAAGCCATCGCGTTCGTCGAGACCCGCGTCTCGCCGACTGCGGGGCTCTCTTCGCAGGCCGGTGCCCACGGCATCATGGCCATCGTCGAGCGCGACGACTGGAAGATGCTCTCGCGCGCCAGCGCGCTGACCGGCGCGCCCACCGGCCGCCTCGGCGTCGACGTCGACGCCAACATCAAGGGCGGCGCCGCGGTGCTGCGTGAGCTGGCCGACAAGTCTTTTCGCGAGTCGACCTCGCTCGACGCCAACCGCCTGGGCGACTGGTTCCACGCCGTGTCGCTGTACCCCGGCTACGACTCGGCCAGCGACGCCGCCGACTATGCCGCCGAGGTCTTCGTGCGCATGGAGACCGGCTTCGAGGTGCCCGGCCTCACCCTGAAGCCGACCGCCAGCGACTGGCGCAACAACGCGCCTGCCTTCGCCGCGCGCCGCGACGCGCTCGGCGGCAGCGACTACCCCGCCGCCGCGACCTTCAACCTCTCGCCCAACCGCACCGCCGGCCGCAGCACCTACGAGTTCGTGGTGATTCACACCACGCAGGGCAGCTACGCGGGCACCATCAGCTGGTTCAAGAACACCGCGTCGCGGGTCAGCGCCAACTACGTGGTGCGCTCGAGCGACGGGCAGATTACCCAGATGGTGCACGACGCCGACACCGCGTGGCACGCGCAGTGTTACAACGGCCGCTCCATCGGCATCGAGCACGAGGGCTTCGTCGCCGACCCGGGCCGCTGGTACACCGACGCGATGTACACCGAGTCGGCCAAGCTGACCCGGTGGCTCGCCGACCGTCACGGCATCGCGCGCAACCGCACCCACATCATCGGTCACGTCGAGGTCGCGCCGTCGTGCAACACCGGCCGTCACACCGACCCCGGCAGCGGGTGGAACTGGACCCGCTACATGAACCTGGTCAACGGCACCACGCCCACGCCCACCAGCGGCGTGCTGACCGGCGCCGTCTACACCGGCGGCAATTCGAACAACCGCCTCGCCGGCGCGCTGGTGACGGTGAACCCGGGCAACAAGACGATGACCACCGGCGCCGACGGCCTCTACACCTTCACCCTCGCTCCGGGCAGCTACACCGCCACGGTGACCAAGTCGGGCTACGGCACCAACACCGTCACCCGCACCGTGACCGCCAGCGCCACCATCTGGGGCTCGATGGAAATCAACGTCACCGCGGCGCCCACCGGCATCCTGCGCGGCAAGGTCTACGCGTACAACGCCGCCACGCCGACCGACACCAGCGTCTCCATCGCGGGCGCGGTGGTGACGGTGAACCCCGGCAACAAGACCGCGACCACCGCCGCCGACGGCAACTGGAGCTTCGACCTCGCGCCCGGCACGTACACCGTGACCGCGACCAAGGCCGGCTACGCGAACAACGCGCAGACCCGCATGGTCACCAGCGGCGTCACCGTCTGGGGCAGCGTGGGCCTGACCTCGACCAGCTCGGCCGACGCGCAGCCGCCGGTGGTGGCGATCGTCTTCCCGGCCAACGACGCGCAGCTCGACCTCGCGCAGCTCGACCTGAAGGGCACCGCCAGCGACGACCGCGGCGCCATCGCCTCGGTGAAGCTCAGCATCAACGGCGGCGCGGCCACCGACGTGCCGGTCACCGCCGGCGCGTACTCGGTGAGCGTGAAGCTCAAGCCGGGCAAGAACACCCTCAAGGTCACCGCCACCGATGCGGCGGGCAACGCGGCGAGCGCCACCTCGAACGCCACCTTCAACGCCGGCGTGGGCGGGCTGGTGTTCATCGACGGCGACGAGGCGATGCCGCTGGCCAACGCCAGCGTCGAGCTGTTCGACCCCGCGTCGGGCATGAGCATCTCGAAGGGCACCACCACCGCCGAGGGCAAGTACGCGCTCGGCGTGATGACGGTGCCGGCCGACTACAAGCTGGTGGTGAAGGCCGAGGGGTACCACACCCACTCCGAGACCCTGACCGTCGGCGACGACCGCCAGGAGTCGCTCGACGTCTCGATGATGCCCGGCACCGACGAGATGGTCGGCAACAGCATCTCGTTCACCGAGCCGCAGGAAGGCGCGACCGTCAACACCTCGACCGTCACGGTCTACGGCGTGGTCAACGGCTTCGACGCGCTCAGCGTGAAGGTGAACGGCGTCGACGGCGAGGTGCTCGGCGGCGGCGGCTTCTCGGCCACCGTGCCGCTCACCGAGGGCGCCAACACCCTGAGCGCCGAGGTCATCGGCGTGAACGGCGAGAAGGTCAGCGCCGTGCTGCACGTCACCCGCAAGCTGATGACCGGCATGCTGCCCGACGACATGAAGACCAAGGGCACCTGCTCGGCCACCGGTGGCCTCGAGCTGTTCGCGCTCGCCGCCGTCGCGGGCCTGCTGCGCCGGCGCTCGCGCCGCTGATTCTGGCGCACAGTGTTCCTTTCGACGCGGGGGCCCACGTGAGTGGGGCCCCCGTTTCGTTGGTGGCGGGGCGGGTTGGAGTTGCCTCATCGCCTGCCGTCGCGGTCCCTCCTCGCTCGGGCAGCTCCTCTTCGGTGAGCGCTCGGCCTCGAAGCGAATGGGGGCACGGCAGTCGACCACCGGCGCAGCGCACCCCCGTCGCCATGCCGGCCACGTGGGAGCGTTCAGGTCCATGGGGTGAACCCAGACACTCCCACGTCGCGCGCTCGGCGCATCGGGGCGCCGAGAGCTCGAGCGCGTCGATGACCGCACGCCCCGTCGCCGCGCCGGCCACGTGGGAGCGTTCAGGTCCATGGGGTGAACCCAGACACTCCCATGTCACGCGCTCGGCGCATCGGCGCGCCACGAGCTCGAGCGCGACGATGACCACTCTCCACCCATTCGCTGTCGTTGCGCCGCGCCGCGAGCAAGAGGAGCTGCCTCGAAGCGAGGAGGGCCGCCCCAGCCGCACAGTCGCGCACGGGCGCTCGACGCGCCGCCACGCGCTCCACCACGTCGGCAGCGTGGTCACCCGGTGCTTCGCATTGACCGCCGGCCCGCGCGTCTCCAAGAGTACGGCCGGTGGGTAAGCTCTTCGGCGGCCTCTTCTACCTGTGCTGGGTGGCGCTGGTCGTCGCCACGCCGGTGCTGGGCGTCTGGGTCGCCAGCTCGCTCATCGCGTTCTACGGCGGCCCCACCACCCTCGCGCTCATCGGGGGCGCGCTGCTCTTCCCGGTGCTGCCGCTCTTCTGGGAGTGGCGCGCCACCCGCGCGTTCAACCTGGCGCTGCAGCGCCGCCGGCAGCTGGTGGGCAAGCCCCGGCGCCGCGCCACCTTCCTCACCCGCGTCGTGGCGCGCACGCTGTTCCTCAACCTCGTCTTCCTCGCGGTGCTGGCGGTCTGGTTCCCCAAGGTCGCGTTCCCCGCGGTCGCCACCCGCGGCGACTGGTTCCTCGACGGCGAGCGCACGCCCGCGGCCGACCGGCTGCGCGCCGACCTCGCCGCTGCCGCCTCGGGCCTCGAGTGGCTCTACGCGCTGGCCCACCACAACCCGTACAAGAGGCAGGGCGACGACGCGCCGCCGCCCTCGAGCGTGAAGCCCACCACCGAAGAGACCTCGGTGCCGCAGCCCACCGCGCGCCGCTGGCTGCCCGGCACTTCGCCGTGGAAGCACGACGCGCCGCCGCCCGAGCCGCCCAGGGCGCAGCTGCCTCAAGGGGCGACCTGGGCGGTGGGCGAGACCTTCTGGCCGTGGGAGCCCAAGCCGGCGGACCTCTCGTTCGTCGACGAGAGCAGCCTCGACGCGGTGGGGCGCAGCATCGCCGCGCACGAGCGCGACCCGTTTCTGAGGGTGAAGCTGCTGCACGACTGGGTGGTGACGCGCTACACCTACGACGTCGAGGCGCTGCGCACGCTGAAGATTCCCCCGCAGGACGCGGCGACGGTGTTCCAGAAGCGGGTGGCGGTGTGCGAGGGCTACGCGCGCACGCTGGTGGCGCTGGGCAAGGCGAGCGGCGACGAAATCGTCTACCTGGTGGGCGACGTGCGCGAAGAGAGCGGAGCGGTCGCGCCCATCGGCCACGCGTGGAACGCGGTGCACCTCGGCGACAGCTGGTACCTGCTCGACGCCACGTGGGACGACCCGGTCACCACCGACGGCGCCGCGGCGTACCGCACCGACTACCTCTTCATCCCTCCTTCGCTGGCGGTGTTCGACCACCTGCCCGAGCAGCCGAGGTGGCAGCTGCTCGCCCAGCCGCTCACCCGCGGAGACTTTCTGCGCCAGCCGCTGGCACGCCCCAGCCTGGCGCGCGCCGGCCTCACGCTGGTGAGCCCCGAGCGCTCGACGGTCGAGGTCGACGGCCCGCTCGTGCTCGAGCTCGAGAACCCGCACGGGCTGTGGGTCGCCGTGCACGTCACGCCCGAGAAGGGCGGGGCAGACGTCGAGTGCGGCCTCTCGAACGACGCCCGGCTGCGCTTCACCTGCACGCTGCCCGAGCGCCAGGTGTCGACGGTGCGGCTCTACGGCCACGCGGCGCGCGAGGGCGTCTTCGACTCCATCGTCGCGATTCGCGCGACGCACCGGTGAGCGGGCTGCGGTGGCTCGCGGTTGCTTGAGGGCCGGGGCGCGGGCACGATGCCCGCCATGAGCAAGGATCAGAACCCCAACCACGTCGCGCCCGTCGGCGGCCCCGAGGCGAAGACGCCGCTCGACCGCGCGCGCGCGGTGCAAGAGCTGCAGCGCGCAGCCGAGGCGGCCGGGGTTCAGGCCAGCGCTCCGGTCGCCCGGGGCAGCGAGGCGCAGCCGAGCGTCGGCTCGGGCGTTGCCCCACAGCTCGGGCAACTTCGACGTGACGCGCAGCGCGCCCAGCGCCCTCACCGCCGCGCGCCCCACCGGCGCCGACGCCGTGGCCTACGGCGCCAGCCAGGTCGACGACGCGTCGCTGTTCGGCAACCGCAGCGGCGCCGAGCTTCAGGTGCGCGGCAACCCGTGGAAGGTGATTCCCTTCGGGCCGCCGCAGCAGCTGGCGGTGCTCGACACCAAGAAGCCCATCGAGACGTTCGAGCTGCACGTGCCCCCCCAGGCGGTGAAGCACAAAGAGGGCAACCTGTTTCAAATCACCGCCACCCCCAAGGCGGCCGGCGAGGCCCCCATCAAGCGCGCGGTGCTCACCGACGACAAGGGCGCGGTGCGCGGCCTCGAGGTGAAGAACGAGAAGCACCTCGCGCGCGCGCTGGCCGAGATTCCCTCGTTCGCGCTGAGCCTGTTCCGCACCGTGTTCGGCGACGGCGTGATGCAAGACGAGCCCGAGCGGCACCACCGGGTGGTCAGCGTCGCCAAGGGCAAGGGCAGCGCCTACCAGGTTCAAATCGAGCGCAAGAACACCCTCGACGGGAAGTGGAAGGCCGAGACCGTGCCGCTCAACAACTTCGGCCTGCGCGTGCCCGAGGCGAACGACCCCCGCCGTCACGACATCGTGGTGGCCATGTATTACCTCGACCGTTTCCAGGCGGCCTGAGCCGAGCGGGGGTAGCCTCGCGCGCCCGTGCTCCAAGTCCTGTTGGTGGCGCTCGCCGCTTCGGCCCCTGAGCTCAAGCCGGCCAGCGCGGTCGAGACCTCGAAGCCCAAGCTGGTGATTCTCGAGGTGACCGCGGGCGGAGGCATCGACCCCACCGTCGCCGAGGCGCTCGGCGCCAGCATCACCCGCGAGGTGAACCTGCGCGGCTACTTCCAGGCCACCTCCATCAAAGAGCTGCAGACCCTGCTCGGCATCGAGCGGCAGCGGCAGCTGCTCGGCTGCTCCGACGCCGCGGCGCAGAGCTGCATGGCCGAGCTCGCCGACGCCATCGGCGCGCGCTTCGTGCTCTCGGGCTCGCTCACCCGGCTGGGCGACGCCTTTCAGCTCTCGCTGCAGACCATCGACACCACCCGCGCCCAGCCCATCGGCCGCAGCGTGCGCATCGCCCGAGACCCCCAGGTGCTCACCGAGCAGCTGCCCTTCGCGGTGGCCGAGGCGACCGCCACCACGCTGCCGCCTCCGCCTTCGCGCGCGCTGCAGCTGACGATGCTCATCACCGGCGGAGTGATTCTGCTCAGCAGCGGTGTCGTGGCGCTCGACGGCACCTCGCGCGACCGCGCGGTGCAGGCCGAGCTCGAGGCCAGCCAGACCAACCCGTCGCTGCTGCGACCCCTGTCGAGCTATCGCGACGACGCGCGCTTCGTCACCCTCGAGAAGACCGCCGCGCTGGTGGGCCTCATCGTCGGCGGCGCCCTCGTCGCCGGCGGCGTGCTCTTCTGGCCCTCGTCGTCGAGCAGCAGCGGCACCGCCCAGGTCGCGCTGGTGCCTCTCGGCAGCGGCGCCGCGGTGGTGGGGGTCTTCCCGTGAAGCGGCTGTGGGTGCTCGCCTGCGCCGTGGGGCTCTCGGCCTGCCCGGCGTGCTTTCAGCTCAAGCTCGACGACGGCCACCCCTTTCCCTGCGACCCCGATGCGGGTGAAGACCCGGCCGACGGCGGCCCGCGCCCCGATGGCGGGCCGGCCCAGTGCAACACCGGCTGGCGCTGCGGCCTCGAGCGCCGCTGCCACCCGCGCGGCGAGGTGGCCGACTACGCCTGCACCGACGACAGCTGGTGCGAAGGAGAGTGGACCTGCGGCTCGAGCGGCCGCTGCGGCCCGCTGATTCCCGACGGCTTACGGCTCGACGCCGGCGAGGGGCCGGTGACGGTGCGCTGGCTGTCGCCCCTGCTGCTCGACCACGTGCCCGACCACGTCTCGGTCGCGCCCGAAGAGCCGGTGTTCTCGAGCTACAACGTCAGCGCCATCGCCTTCACCGAGAAGAACCGGTTCACCGAGGTGGTGCGCTCGCGCTTCGGCCCGCCGGGCGACCCCATCACCGGCGCGTACCAGAACGTCATCTTCACCGCGGCGCTGCCCACCTCCGACGTGCGCGACGTGATGGTGTCGGCGACGCTCGCTCCGGCGCCGCTGCTGCTCACCGACCAGGGTGTCGGTTACCTGCGCGGAGACGCGAGCGCCGACGGCGGCGCGGTGAGCCTGGTGGTGCCGCCCGAGTGGCGCGGCGTGCGTGGCGACCGGCTGCGCGTGGCGGCCGGGTTCGGCTCGCCGCTCTTCCCCCTCGCGCTGGTGCTGGGCGACGCCGGAGTCATCACCCAGCTCGGCTGGCCCTCTGACTTCCCCCCTGCGCCCGGGGCCGGCGCGGGGTTCGGCGCGCTGCCGGTGCCGGCGCTGGTGCCCTTCGGCAAGAGCGACGGCGGCCTCGACTTGCGGCTCGGGGGCACCGTGAGCGACCTCACCATCGTGTCGAGCGCCCCGGGCTCGAGCGCCGGCCCCAAAGACACGGTGCTGGCGACCATCGACGACCGGCTCTACGTCTCCGAGCGCTGGCTGCGCACGGGGGCCGATGGCGGCTACCTCGCCGAGTGGCAGGTGCTGGCGCTCACCGACGCCGGTCAGGTCACCCACCAGCCGGCGCCCTTTCAGCTGTGGAGCTTCGCCGCCCTCGGGCAGACCCAGGGCGCGTTCGAAGAGATGAAGTACGACACCGCGGCGGTCGGCTATCGCTACGGCGATGCGGGCGTCTACCGGCCCGGGCGGCTGCGCAGCGTGGGTGACCGGGTGGCCATCGAGGCGTTCGGCAGCGACTCTGCCGAGCCGCAGCTGCTGCTCGCGCAGCTCAGCTACCTGCCCGCACCGCAAGGCGGCGACCTGGTGCCCCTGTTGGTGCTGCAGATGCCGCCGTGCTCGGCCTGCCCGCTGGGCTACCGGCTGTCTGACTTTCGCCCGGTGGGCGAGAGCGTGATGGAGGCGCGCTGCGAGACGCTCACCGCCGGCCCCGAGCTCACCGTCGGGCTGCAGCCGGCGGTGGGCGACTTTCGCTGCGCGTCGGCGGTGGTGGCGGGCGGGCAGGGCGCGCTCGGTGAGCACGTGCTGCCGGCGACCTCGCTGGTCGGTCACGGCGGCTGGGCCGGCGGCCACGGGCAGCTGTGGGTGGGCGAGTCGCTGGCCGACACCCGGCCGCTCTTCCTCGACCGGCCTCCGCAGGCCCTCATCAGCGAAGGCACCGACGTCGCCGCCATCGACCACCGCACCTTCTTCTTCAGCGACGACCAGCTCGGCTTCATCGGCGCCAACGGCCTGCCGCCCGAGCCGTCGCTGGTGCCGGTCAGCTCGGTGTTGGGCCGCGAAGACTGGACGCTCACCGGAGGCATGCTGCTGGGCCGGCGCGCCACCGGCGGCTTCGGTGACATCGGCGGCTCGGCGGTGGCGGTGCAGGGCAGCTCCATCGACCTGAGCACGGTGCGCGAGCCGTACCTCGCCGCCATCGCGTGGCTACGTCTGCGTCGCCTCGTCGAACGACGGCATCTTCTCGGCCGACGTCACCGGCATCTACCTCGACGGCCACGCGGCGCCGGGCACGATGGAGTTTCGCACCGTGCCGGCGATTCGCGTGCCGGTGCGCTCGCTGGCCGCGGTCGACGTGCAGCCGCTCGGCGAGGGGCCGGTCGCCTACGCGCACGCCTACGCCCTGGTGGGTCAGGCGATGTTCGAGCTGGTGGGGGCGACCCCCGAGCACTGGGAGTCGGCGCGCGTCGAGGTGCCCGCCGGGGCGGTGAAGGTGCTCGCCGACGGCCCGTGGGGTCGGCTCGCCTTCGCCGACGGCACAGTGGTGTCGCTGCCGGCGGTGAAGAAGCTGGCCGGCAGCGTCAGCGGCGCGGTGATGGAGGACTTCTTCATGTGGCGCGGGCAGCCGTGGGCGCTCGGCGCCACCGGGCTCTACCGGCTCGAGGCGCCCCGCGATGGCGGCACCGCGGGAAACTGGGTGAGCGGGCCGGCGCTGGGCCGCGACGGCGGCGCGGTCGACCTGCACGGCGCGCGCTTCTACGCCGCGAGCGGCACGCTGTTCATCGTCACCGCCGCGGGCGTGGCGCTGCAGCTCGAATGAGCCTCCCTCTCGCCTGGCGGCTGGGTTAGCGTCGCGGCCCCGTGCTCGTCTTGCTGATCAGCGCGCTGTTGGGTGCCGATTCGGCGGCCTCGCTCGCCTCGGCGCGCAAGCTCGCCGACGCGCTGCGCTACGAGGAAGCGGTGGTCGAGTACCAGCGCTACCTGGGCGGCGCGGGCGACCGGCCGGTGCGCGAGCGCTCGGAGGCGCTGTTCGAGCTGGGCTTCGTGCACCTGGTGCTCGGTGACGAGGTGACCGCGCAGCAGCGCGCGCTCGAGGCGCTCGAGCTCGACGCGTCGCTCTCGCTGCCGCCCTCGGCGCCGGCGCGGCAGGTCGACTTTCTCTCTGAGGTGAAGCGCAAGTTCATCACCCGCACCCGCGTGACGCTCGAGCCCGGTGACGGCCCGCAGGCGGTGAAGGCGCGCCTCATCGACCCCGAGAAGAAGGTGAAGCGGGTGCTGCTGCGCCACGCGCTGTCGTCGAACGGGCCCTTCTATTCGCTCGAGATGCGCTGCGTGGCCGCGCTGTGCGCCGCCGAGCTGCCGTCGCCGAGCCAAGGGGGTGACTTCACCGCCTGGTACTTCGTCGAGGCGCTCGATGGCCGCAACAGCACCGTGGCCGCGGTGGGCGACGCGCTCGAGCCGCGCCAGCTCGCGGTGGTGGGCGGCCGGCCCTGGTACCAGAGCCCGCTCACCTGGGGCATCGCCGGCGGCGCGCTGGTCGCGGTGGGCATCGTGGTCTACCTGCTCGCGCCACCGCCGCCGCGCTGAGCGTTGCGCTGAAGAATCAGCGCAGGCTGGCTTGTGGCACCGAGCCCTGGAAGTTGTCGATGGCGCGCATGCGGTCGTCGCGCGGGTGGTAGTACGGCGCGGAGATGAGCTTCAGTCGCAAGAAGCCCTTCACCGACAGCACCGGCTGGTCGAGCTCGAAGGCGGCGACCCGTCCCAGGTCGTTCTCGAGGTACGCCACCGCGTTGGGGTAGGTCTTCCGGTCGCGGAGGTCGCTCGGCGCCGTGGTGGGCCGCAGCGCGGCGACTGCTGCGCGGGCTTCAGCGAGCGAGCCGTAGCCCTCGCTCTCGCCGATGACCCGCGTCGCGTGCGCATAGCTGGAGCCCCAGTTGGGGAACTCGCCACCGAAGTCGGCGAGCGTCTTGCCGATGAAGCGGGCCGTCCACGGCGTGGTCGCCTGGGCCGAGTTCGTGAAGGTGTCGGGAGCTTCAAGCGCGGTCGGGTTCGCTGCGGTGCGTGATGCGACCGGTGGTGTGGTGCCGAGGAGCGGTTGCGGGGCACCGCGGCGGGTGACGCTGACATCCGAAGTTCGAGACATACGGGGGCTTTCTTCGAAGGGTGATTTGCGTGTGAGTTATCTCCCGACGACCTGCATCCTCCAGCGCGCGGTTTGTAAGTCGCGCTGCTGGAGATGCCGAGAAAGCTGACGCCGCTGACGCGATGCACACGCCAACGGGCGGCGCTTTCTCGACGGGCGAGAAACCGGGGTGCTGCCGCCTCAACATTCGCGAGCGCGCCGAGCGAAACCGCGGGTGCCGTGAAGCTGCCCGCCTTCGGCTCTCTAGGGCGACGGCAGTCTCACGGTGTGAATGCCGTCGGGAGTGACGGCGAAGGCGAGCCCGCAGCGGGTGGGGGTGAGCGAGTAGGCCTGCCCATCGACGCGCCACAGCTCGGTGGCGCTCGAGCTCTTGCTCCAGTCGAAGGCCAGGGTGCGAAAGGTGTTCTGCTCGACGTTCTCCTGCCGCAGCCACAGCCAGCCGCCTTCGACGTCGATGAGGTCGTTCAGCATCCACCGGTTGCCGGTCGACTCGGTCAGCTGCCATTGGGCGCCGTCGTAGGTGAGCACGCCGGTGCCTCCGGGCTCGATGAAGGCGCTCAGGCCCCACTGGGCGCCGCGGTGACGCGCGAGCCACACGTCCCACACGCGGGTGCCGGCCAGGTCCGTCGGCACCGCCACGCAGGGGGCCAGCGCCATCGCGGCCTCGTCGACGGCGCACACCTGCTCGCCGCGCGCGTCGAGCACCAACAGCTCGGTGGCGTTCGGCGGCGAGACGAAGCGCGCGACCGACTCGGTGCCGACCCGCTGCCACCCGGCCTCGCTCTCGCGCATCAGCCCCTGATTGGAGATGGCGAAGAGGCTCTTGCCCACGCGCACGCCGGTGAAGCCGTTGACGCTCAGCCCCCGAAGCGACGCGGTGCGCCGGGTGGCGCCGGCGTGGTCGAGCACCTGCACCTCGCTCCAGCTCGGAGCGTCGTCCGAGACCAGCAGGTACACCGCGTCGGCGGTCGCGCCAATCAGCGCGTGCGTGGCGTCGCCGGCCCAGATGGGGGTGGTGGTCAGGGTGCCGAGGTCGGTGCGCAGCACGTGCACCGGCGCCTCTTGCGTGTCGACCGAGAGCCACGACGAGAAGAGCGCCTCACCCGACCGCACCAGCGTCGAAGGCTGCCCCGAGAACGTCACCGCCAGCTGCGGCTCGGCGGCCCACTCGCAGCCCTGCGGCACCTCCGACGGCAGGCTCACCCTGGGCGTCGGAAACGGCAGGTCTTCGACCACCAGCGGCCTGCCGCACCCCACCGCGAACAGCACCCCCCAGAAGCCCTGCAGCAGTCGGTTCATGGCGCGCCCCCGAGCAAGCCTCGCGCCACCGTCGCTGCAGGCGCAGCGCACACCGTTCGGTGCATCAGAAACCTGAGGGTCGACGAATGCCTGAGGCGTCGCCGCGGCGGGCTCGCGGGTGAGACCGAGGCAGCGTTTGATTCGAGCAGAGCATCCGTTATAACGGATGCCCCGTCGTGCTCCCCGCAGCCGCCCATCTCGAAGGTGCCCACCCTGGTGACGTGCTCGCCTGGGCGGCGCAGCAGTACGCCGGCCGCATCACCCTGGCCACCTCGTTCGGGGTCGAAGACTGCGTGCTGATCAGCATGGCCGCCGAGCGCAAGCTGCAGCTCGAGTACTTCACCCTCGACACCCAGGTGCTCTTCCCCGAGACCTACGACCTGTGGAAGCGCATCGAGCAGCGCTACGGCGTGAAGGTGAGGCAGGTGCTGCCCCAGCAGACCCTCGCCGAGCAGGCGGCGACCCACGGCGACGCGCTCTGGGCGCGTGAGCCGAGCCGCTGCTGCAACCTGCGCAAGGTCGAGCCGCTGACCCGGCACCTGAAGGGCTACCGCGCGTGGGTGACCGCGATTCGCCGCGAGCAGTCGAAAGACCGCGCCCACGCGAAGGAAGTCGAGCACGACGCCCGCTTCGGGCTGGTGAAGGTGAACCCGCTGGTGGCGTGGTCGGACAAAGACGTGTGGCGCTACGTGAACGACTTCGACGTGCCCTACAACCCGCTGCACGACCGCGGCTACCCCAGCATCGGCTGTCTTCACTGCACCTCGGCGGTGAAGGCGGGTGAAGACCCGCGCTCGGGGCGCTGGCGCGGCACCGAGAAGACCGAGTGCGGCCTGCACGTCGACCAGCCGGCAGAGAGCAAGCCGTGAGCGAGCCGTTGTTTCCGTCGTTCTTGAAGCTGGGCGGCCGCAAGGTGGTGCTGGTGGGCGGCGGCAAGGTCGCCTCCTCGAAGCTCGACGCGCTGCTCGCCGCGAACGCGGTGGTCACCGTGGTCGCGCCCGACATCGACGCGAAGCTCGAGCGCGACGGGGTCACGCTGGTGCGCCGCGCGTTCGAGCCCGCCGACCTCGACGGCGCGTGGTTCGTGGTGGCGGCCTCGCACGCCGAGGTGAACCGCCAGGTCGCCGCCGCCGCCGAAGCGCGCCGCGTGTTCGTCAACGCCGTCGATGACGTGAAGAGCGCCTCGGCCTACCTGGGCGGCGTGGTGCGCCGCGCCGGAGTCACCGTCGCCATCTCGACCGACGGCGCCGCGCCCGCGCTCGCCGGCCTGTTGCGCGAGGGCCTCGAGGCGGTGCTCCCCGAGAACCTCGAGCAGTGGGTCGAGCTCGCGCGCGAGCACCGCGAGAAGTGGCGCGCCGCCGGCGTGCCCATCGAGCTGCGCCGCGGGCTGCTGCTCGCCGCGCTGGTGGCGAAGTACTCGGCGACCGCGGAAGTTTCAGCCCCCTCACCCCGGCCCTCTCCCGCGAGGGGAGCGGGAGGCTTCGTTTCTCTCGTCGGCGCCGGCCCCGGCGACCCGGGCCTGGTCACCCAGCGCGCGGTGCAGCGGCTGCGCGAAGCCGACCTGGTGCTCTACGACGCGCTGGTCGCCCCCGAGCTGCTCGAGCTGGCGGGCGAGGCCCAGCGCTTTCCCGTCGGCAAGCGCGCCGGCCGCAAGAGCATCGACCAGCGCACCATCGAGAAGCTGATGGTGCGCGCCGCGCGCCGCGGCCGCCGGGTGGTGCGCCTCAAGGCCGGAGACCCTTTCGTGCTCGGCCGCGGCGGCGAAGAGGCGCTGGCGCTGCGCGACGCCGGTATCGCCTTCGAGGTGGTGCCCGGCCTGAGCTCGGCCATCGCCGCCCCGGCCCTGGCGGGCATACCCGTCACCCACCGCGGGCTCTCGACCGGCTTCGCGGTGCTCTCGGGCCACGCCGAGGCGGCGTACGGCCCCACCCTCGACTCGCTCGCGCCCAACGCGCTCACCGTGGTGGTGCTGATGGGCGTCGGGCAGCGCGCCGCCATCACCGCCCGGCTCACCGCGCGCGGTTGGTCACCCCAGACCCCGGCCGCCATCGTGGCCGACGCCTCGACTCCGCGGCAGTGGAGCTGGGCCGGTGAGCTGCACGCGCTCGAGAAGGCCGAAGTTCCCCAGGGCGCCGCGGGCGTTCTCATCGTCGGCGACGTGGTGAACGCGCTGGCGCACGTGAAAAAGGAAGTCGCACATGTCCATGGATGACCCCAAGACCTTCGGCCGCTCGCGCCTCTCGTTCGCCAAAGAGGCCGAGGTCGACAAGTTCGTCTCGATGCTGAGCCAGTTCGAGAAGGGCGAGATCGGCGCCGACGAGTGGCGCGCGTTTCGCCTGGTGCACGGCGCCTACGGCCAGCGGCAAGAGGGCGACTCGTCGATGCTGCGCATCAAGATGCCGCAGGGCATTCTGACCGGGCAGCAGCTGCGCACCATCGCCAGCGTCTCGCGCACCTACTCGCGCGGCTTCGGTCACATCACCACCCGGCAGAACATTCAGCTGCACTTCCTCGACATTCACCGCGTCGAGGGCGCGATGCGCGAGTGTGCCGCGGCGGGCCTCACCACCCGCGAGGCGTGCGGCAACTCGGTGCGCAACATCACCTGCTGCCCGTGGGCGGGCGTCTCGAAAGACGAGCCGTTCGACGTCACGCCGTACTCCGAGGCGCTGACCCGCTTTCTGCTGCGGCACCCGCTCTCGACCACGCTGCCGCGCAAGTTCAAGATTGCCTTCGAGGGCTGCGCCAACGCCGACCACGCGTACACCTCGATTCACGACCTCGGCTTCACCGCGCGGGTGAAAGACGGCCAGCGCGGCTTCAAGCTCACCGTGGGCGGAGGCACCGCCATTCTCTGCACCGACGGCAGCGTGCTCTACGACTTCCTCCCGGCCGAGCGCATCTGCGAGGTCGCCGAGACCGTGGTCCGCATCTTCCACGAGCGCGGCGACCGCAAGCACCGCCAGCGCAATCGGCTCAAGTTCCTGGTGCGCGAGATGACCTGGGCCGGCTTCAAGGCCGAGTTCGACCGCCTGCTGGCAGAGTCGAAGGCGCCGCTCGACCTCGACCCGCCGGTCGAGGGTGCTCCCACCTGGCAGCGCCTGAGCGCCCCCAGCAACGAGGTGCTCGCCGCCAAGGTGCGCGCCGGCAAGCTCAAAGGGCCCGGCATCGCGCCCGACCTCGACGTGAAGCTCGACCCCGACCCCGCCACCCTGCAGCGCTGGCGGGCCTCGAACGTGCGCCCGCAGAAGCAGGCGGGGTTCAGCGCGGTCACCGTCACCACGCCGCTCGGTGACCTCTCGGCCGAGCAGATGGAGGCGCTCGCCGACCTGGCCGCCGCGTTCGGCGACGGCACGGTGCGCGTCACCGTCGACCAGGACGTGCTGTTTCGCTGGGTGCCCGATGCGCAGGTCGACGCGCTCTACCGTGGCCTCGCGGCGAGCGGGCTGCACCTGCCCGATGCCGGCACCGTCGCCGACGTCACCTCTTGCCCCGGCGCCGAGTCGTGCAAGCTGGCGGTCACCCAGTCGCGCGGCCTGGGCCGCACCCTGGGCGAGTTCCTGCGCGCGCGCACCGACCTCATCGACCAGGCAAAGGACCTCATCGTCAAGATGAGCGGCTGCCCCAACGGCTGCGGCCAGCACCACGTCGCGGGCATCGGCTTCCAGGGCAGCGTGCGCAAGGTCGGCACCAAACCGGTGCCGCAGTACTTCGTGCTGGTGGGCGGTGGCAGCAGCCCCCAAGGCGCGCACTTCGGCCGCATCGCCGCCAAGATTCCCGCGCGGCGCGTCACCCAGGCGCTCGAGCGCCTCATCGGCCTCTACGTGAAAGAACGCCAGAGCGGTGAGAGCGCCACCGCGTACTTCCAGCGCGTCGACTTGAAGGTGGTCAAGCCCCTGCTCGCCGACCTCGAGCAGCTCACCGTCGAGACCGCGCAGCCCGACGACTTCATCGACCTGGGCGAGACCCACGCCTTCAACCCCGAGACCAGCGAGGGCGAGTGCGCCGCCTGAGTCACATCGCCGAGCTCGAAGCCGAGAGCATTCACATCATTCGTGAGGTGGCGGCCGAGTTCCAGAAGCCGGTGATGCTCTACAGCATCGGTAAAGACTCGCAGGTGATGCTGCACCTGGCGCGCAAGGCGTTCGCTCCGGGGCCGCTGCCGTTTCCCCTGCTGCACGTCGACACCACGTGGAAGTTCCGCGAGATGATTTCGTTTCGCGACGCCTACCTGAAACAAATGGGCCACCCGCTCATCGTGCACACCAACCGCAAGGCCGCGGCCGAGGGCATCAACCCGTTCGACACCACCAGCCAGAAGTACACCTGGGCGATGAAGACCCAGGCGCTGCTCGAGGTGCTCGCCGAGCGGGGCTTCGACGCGGCGATGGGCGGGGCGCGGCGCGACGAAGAGCGCTCGCGCGCGAAAGAGCGGGTGTTCAGCTTTCGCGACAAGAACGGGGTGTGGGACCCCAAGAACCAGCGCCCCGAGCTGTGGAGCCTCTACAACGCGCGCGTCGACCGCGGCGAGAACATGCGCGTCTTCCCCCTCTCGAATTGGACGGAGCTCGACGTCTGGTACTACGTGCAGAGAGAGAAGCTGCCGGTGGTGCCGCTGTACTTCGCCGCCGAGCGACCGGTGGTCGAGCGCGACGGCAACCTCATCATGGTCGACGACGAGCGCATGCGGCTCAAGCCCGGCGAGAAGCCGATGATGAAGCGGGTGCGCTTTCGCACGCTGGGCTGCTACCCGTTGAGCGGGGCCATCGAGTCTTCGGCCACCACGGTGCAGGAAATCATCGACGAGATGAACGCCTCGCGCGCCAGTGAGCGCCAGGGGCGCATGATCGACCACGACGAAGACGCCTCGATGGAGCTGAAGAAGCGCGAGGGGTACTTTTAAGATGGGCTGGGAAGACAAAGAGCTGCTGCGCCTCGCGGTGGTGGGCTCGGTCGACGACGGCAAGTCGACGCTGATCGGCCGGCTGCTCTACGAGACCGGGTCGCTGTTCGACGACCAGATCGCCGCGGTGAAGCGCGCCTCGAAGCAGAACGGCGTCGACCTCGACTTCTCGCTGTTCACCGACGGCCTCAAGGCCGAGCGCGAGCAGGCCATCACCATCGACGTGGCGTACCGCTACTTCTCGACCAGCAAGCGCAAGTTCATCATCGTCGATACGCCCGGGCACGTTCAGTACACCCGCAACATGGCCACCGGCGCCTCGCGCGCCGACGCCGCGGTGGTGCTGGTCGACGCGCGCTACGGGCTGCAGCAGCAGACCCGGCGGCACGCCTACCTCTTGCGGCTCTTGGGCATCGACCGCCTCGCGGTGGCCATCAACAAGATGGACCTGGTGCAGTTCGACCGCGCGCGCTTCGAGGCCATCAAGCGCGACTTCACCGTGTTCGCCGAGCCGCTGCGCTTCTTGCGCGTCGACTTCTTTCCCATCGCGGCCGCGGGCGGAGACAACGTCTGCGCGGCGAGCGAGAAGACCCCGTGGAACGAGGCGGGCACCATTCTCGAGTACCTCGAGAAGGTGCCGGCCGGCTCGGGCTCGGCCGACCAGCCGCTGCGCTTCCCCGTGCAGTTGGTGCTGCGGCCCCACCTCGACTACCGCGGCTTCGCAGGTCAGCTGGTGGCCGGCACGGTGAAGCCGGGAGACGACGTGCTGGTGCTGCCCGCCGGGCGCAAGGCGCGCGTCAAGGCCGTCGACAGCTACGAAGGTGAGCTGAAAGAGGCGGTGGCTCCGCAGTCGGTGACGGTGCGGCTGACCGAAGAGGTCGACTGCAGCCGCGGCGACGTGCTGGTCTCGGTGAACGAGCCGGCCACCGTGGCCCGCGAGCTCGAGGCCCACCTGGTGTGGATGGCCGATGCTCCCCTGCAGGTGGGCAAGCCGTACCTGGTGAAGCAGGGCACCCGCATCACCCCCGCGAAGGTGAAGGCGCTGCACGGGCGCGTCGACCTCGAGACCCTCGACGAGGTGCCGGCGCAGGGCCTGTCGGCGAACGACATCGGGCGGGTGAGCATCGAGTGCAGCCGGGCGCTGGTGGTCGACCCGTACGTCAAGGTGCGCGCCACCGGAGCGTTCATCGTCATCGACCCGCTGTCGAACGCGACCGTGGCGGCGGGCATGGTGAAGTCGGCGGTGAAGTCGACCGGCGATGTCGGGGCGGTGACCGCCGACGAGCGCTTCACCCGGCTCGGGCACCGCGGCGCGGTGGTGCGGGTCGGCACCGCCGAGGCCGCCACGCGGCTCGAGCGGCAGCTGTTCGACGCCGGCATCGTCGCGGCCGTGGTCGGCTCGCGCGACCTGGCGACCGCGCTCGAAGCGGCCGGCGTGGTCGGCATCGTCGCCGACGGCAGCGCCGCACCCGACGTCGACGGGCTCATCAAGTCGCTTCGCTCAGGGTGAGCGAAGTCGAACCCTGCTGTCGCCCGCCGAAGGCTGTGCGGCACATACTCCTTCGTATCGCTGCGCGACGCGGTGCTGCTTGAAGGCAGGAGCATGCGGCGCCTCGCGTTCCACCAGCGACGTCACCCATTCGACTTCGGCCTTCGGCCTCCGCTCAGGGTGAACTCCTCTTCGAGTGCTCAATGTGGCTCGAGCTCGACCACGAACACGGTGTACCGCACGGCGCCGGTCGCGCCGCCGCGGGTGGCGGTCACCGCCGTGCCGGTCGAGTCGAGGTTGAACCGCGCCACGTAGTTGTCGAGGTTCTGCTCGGTCTGCACGTTGGTCTCGCCGAGCGCGCTCATGTTGTGCGTCATCGACCCGGTCATCACCAGCGTGCGCGTCGGGTCGACCGCCAGCGGCAGGCTCTGGGTGACCGTCAGCATCGTGTTGGCCAGGTCGAGCTGCACCGCCTGCACCCGCGCGGTGGCCGGCAGCTCGACCCGCTGAAACGCCAGGTCCTCGGGGCCGTTGTCGACGCAGCTGCCGGTCACGCCCAGCGCGCGGTTGAACTGCACCTGGGTGGCGCTGGCAATCGACCCGCGCACCGAGCGCTCGCACACGTCGTTGCCCGAGCTGTTCACCTTCCACGAGTAGAGCAGCAGCTGGCGCCCCACGTTGCCCGCCGGCAGCACCCCCGAGCTCGCCTGGGTGGTGCCGTTGAGCTGCGCGGTGCCAGGAGTCACCACCGCGCCGGTGAGCCGCACCAGCTGCAGGTCGTGCACCATGCCCGAGCCGCACCCGTTCACGGTGTGCTCGAGCGACACCGTGGTGGGCGAGGTGAGCGTGAGGGTGTCGTTCTCGTCGTCGTCGGGGCTGGCCGAGGTGCCCGAAACCGCGTGCAGCACGAACGCGTTGCCGCCGCCGTCGACGGGCCCCAGGTCGTTCACCGTCACGTTGGTGGTGTTGCCCTGACAGTTGACGTTGGGCAGGTGCTGCACGGTCGCGTCGGTGGGCCAGGTGAAGGTCTGCCAGTACGAGGTGACGCTGACGTTGCGGTTGTCGCCGCGGGTGCACTGCACCTGGCTCACGCTCAGCAGGTGGCACCGCGCCAGGTTGTCGCGCGACTCGCTGCTGTTCATCGCCGGGGTGGTCTGAAACACGATGACGGTGCGGTCGGTGGCGAGCAGCGGCGGGTCGATGGGGCAGTTGGTCGACGAGAACTGGCCGTTGCCGATGGTGCACTGCCCGCTGCGCGCCGCCGAGATGACGGTCACGTTCTGCGTCGCCGGGCTCAGCCCGCTGGCCGCCGCCGAGAGTGTCGTCGCTCCGCCGGTGATGCCGCGAAACCAGTACGTCACCGCGCTCGAGCCGGCAGGCACCGTCAGCTGCGTCACCGGCGTGGTGCACCCCATGTCGGAATAGAAGGTGAAGCCGGCGCTCGAGGCCGGCCCCGGAGTGACCACCAGGTCGATGGGGGTGGTGATGGCCGCGCCGCCGGCGTTCTGGGTCTGCACCGTGACGCTGTTCGAGCACTGCCCGGCGTAGCGGGTCTGCGCGCCGGTGGTGAACCCGAGTCGGGTCGCGCCCGGAGCGACCGTCAGCGTGTCGCTCGCCGGAGTGAAGCCCGGCGCGCCCACCGAGAAGGTCTCGATGCCCGCCACCGCACCCTTGAAGTGAAACGAGCCGCCGCTCATGCCCATCGGCACCGTCACGCTCGGCACCGGCGTGGCGCAGGCGGGGCCGGTGAAGAACTGCAGGTTCGGCCCGGCGTCGAGCGAGAACGCCACTGCCACCCCGAGCGGGGTGGGGTTGCCGTAGGGGTCCCTCGCCTCGAAGCCCACCGGCGCGGCGCTGCAGGTGCCCACCTGTGCGGTGCGCCCGCCCGGCAGCAGCACCACCTGCGCGGGGTCAGCGGCGGCAATCGTCTCGTCCTGCGTCGCCGGGCTGAGCCCGGTGGCGGCGGCGCTCACCGTCGCCACCCCTGCCTTGCGGCCGCTGAACCAGAGCTGCGCGCTCGAGGTCGAGGCCGCCACCGCGATGCTGCTCACCGGCGAGGTGCACGCCGGCGCGGCGAAGAACTGCACCCCGCCGTCGTTCGCCGAGAGGCTCACGGTGAGCGGCGAGGCCACCGGCACCGCGTTGCCCGCGTTGTCGCGCGTCACCACCACCACCGGCATGCCGGCGGGGCTGCACTGCCCCGCGAACTGGGTGCGCGGCAGGGTGGTGAAGGCGAGCACCGAGGCGGGGCCGGCGTCGATTTGCTCCACCTGCGAGGTCGCGCCCACCCCGCCCGACGACGACACGGTGACCGGCATCGGCCCGGCGACCAGGCCGATGAAGCGGAAGTCGAAGCCGCCATCGCCGGTGCTCACCATCGCGGGCAGCGGCGCGGCGCAGCCCGCCGCCCCCGAGTGGAAGGTGGCGCCGGCCGAAGCCGTGGCGAGGCTCACCGGCAGGTTGGTCACCGGCTTCAGGTTCCCGTACGCGTCGAGCACCTCGACGTGCACGTTGGGCGAGCAGGTGGTGGCCACCGCCGAGCGCGGGGGCGTCGAGATGCCGAGGTGGTGCGCGCTCGCGGGCACCACGGTGTGCACCTGGAAGGCCGGGGCGAGCCCCACCGCGGTCGCGTCGATGCGCTGGGTCGGCGACCGCTGCGCCTTGAAGCGAAAGCTGCTCGACGGCGCACCCGAGATGACCAGCGGCCCGCTCAGCGGGGTGAGGCACGACGGGTCGGCATAGACCGAGAAGCCCGCGTCGGGAGCGCCCACCAGCGTCACCGCCACCGGCAGCGGCGGGTTCACGGCGATGCCGGCGTCGTCGCGCACCTCGACGGTGACCGCTGCAGAGCACGCGCCCGCCGTGACCGAGAGCGCCGGAGGGGTGAGCTCGAGCCGCGCCGGAGGCCCCACGCCGATGTTCTCGACCTGCACCGCCGAGGCGATGCCGCCGTCTCCTCCCGACACCGCCGCGCTGACCGTCGCCGGCCCCGCGGTGGTGCCGAGAAAGTAGAACGACGCCACGCTGCCCGCGTCGCCCGCGAGCGCCGCGCTCATCGTCGCGGCTCCGCACGCGGGGTCAGCGTGGAAGCTGAAGCCCGCCACACCCGTCTCGGCGAGGTCGACCGTCACCGGCCCGGCCAGCGCCGCGGCGTTGCCCAGCGCATCTTCTGCGCGCACCCCCGTCACGCTCGAGCACGCGTTGCGCGCGATGCCCTGCGCCGGGGTGACGAAGGCGAGGTGGTGGGCCGGGCCGGCGCTCACCGTCACCGGCTGCATCGCGGTCGAGTAGCCCGCCGCCGAGGCGCTCATCACCGGCGCGCCTGCGCTCAGGCCCTTCACGTAGAAGCGCGCCGACGAGAGGCTGGTGGCGATGGTCACCTCGCTCAGCGCCGCCATCGCGCAGGCCGGGTCGGCATGAAACGTCACCGCCGCGGCGGGCGCGACGTCGAGCGCCACGGTCACGTCGGCGGCGACCTGGCGGGGGGCCCCCGCGCTGTCGCGCGCCTCGACGTCGATGGCCGCGGTGCAGCTGCCCGCCACCACCGCGCGCGGGGGGCTCGAGAAGCCCAGCTGCGAGGCGTTCGCCGCCCGCACGGTCTGCTGCTGGGTGGCCGGGGTCAGCATCGGCGCCGCGGCGATGACGTCGAGCGTGCCGGGCTGGGGGGCGCGGAAATAGAAGGTGAAGCTGCTCTGCGGCCCCGCGTGGGCGAGCGCGGTCACCTGGGCGGTGCAGGCCGAGTCGGAGAAGAAGCGCGCGCCCGCCGAGCCCGGCAGCGCCGCCAGCGCCACCGGCACGCTCGGGGGCAGCGCCGACGCCCCCATCGGGCCCCGGCTCTCGACCGTCAGCGCGCCCGAGCACGCGTCGACGTCGACGGTCTGCGCGGCGGTGGTGAACTCGAGGCGGTCGGCCGGCATCGCGCAGCCGCTCACCGCGGTGCAGACCGGGTCGGCGCAGCCGCTGAGCTGGTTGCAGTCGAGGTCGGCCAGCGAGAGGCAGTCTTCGACCGCGCCCGGGTGGGCGTTCGCATCGCCGTCGTTGCAGTCGGGCCCCGACGCGTCGGCGCCGACGAAGCCGTCGCGGTCGGCGTCGACGCTCGCCGCCGGAGCCCCCAGCTCGAAGATGAGCTCGGTGGTGCCGCTCGAGGGAAACGAGGCCTGCTGCACCACGGCGGCGCCGTTCGCCCTCGCCCCGGTGCACCCGCTCGGGCCCCAGCGCGGCGTGACCGACACCGTCACCTCTTGCGCGTAGCCTTCGCTGCCGATGCCGATGCGCAGCTGGCTCTTGGCGCCGAACGCGAGCTGCGAGCTGAGCGTCTTGCCCGCGGCGTCGCTCACCGTCACTTGGGCGCAGGTGGCGCGCGCGCCGGCGAGCAGCTTCACGTCGGCGATGAGCCCGCCCAGCCGCGGACCCTTCGAGCACGAGCACACCAACAGCGTCGCGAAGAGGGCGAGCGTTCGCATCGAGAAGGGGGGACCGTGAGAAAAGCCCCTTGCAGTCTACGTCAGCGGCGCTGCCACTTGCCCGAGTCGATGTCGTAGATGAGCACCGTGGTCGCATCGGGCATCACCGTGCCCACCCAATCGGGGCTCTTCTTGCCGCCCGCCAGCAGCACCGAGACCACGTAACGTCCCGAAGCGATGCGCTGATTTACCGGGGCCGGGCCCCAGTCGCTGCGGTCGACGGTGACGCGCGAGGCCACGTTGGCGGGCGAGGTGCTGATGCGCAGCTGGCCCTGCCCGGCGGGAATCGGCTCGTTGGCGGGCGCCTCGGTGCGCTCGGGCTTCTCGTTCTTTTCCGGGCGCTCGCCGCGCGCGGGCCGCACCACGATGGGGTGCTTGGGCCGCGCGGTGGGCTTCACCGGCGCAGGCTCGGGGGCCGGCTGCACCGGCTCGGGCTTCACCGCGGGCGGCTCGACCGGCTCGGGCTTCGTCGGCTCGGCCTTCGCCACCTCGGGCTCGGGCGGCTGCGCTTCGGTCGGCGGCGGCGGCTTCGCCACCGCGGCCTGCTCTCTCGGCGGAGCCCACGGCTCGGGGTCGGGCACCCGGTCGTCGTTGCCGCTCATCAGCGCCAGGGTGATGCCCACCCCCACCACCACCGCGACCACGAACGCCACCGCCAGCACCATCGGGTTCCGCTTCGGGCGGGGCCGCGGCACCATGCGGTCGGTGCGGCGCTCGCGCTCGGGGCCGGCGTTCATCGGCGCCACCGGGAACTTCGGCTTGCTGCTGACCCGCGGCTCGATGACGGCCGGCCGGTCGGCGTGGGTGATGCGGGCTTCGGCGGCGGCGCCGCCGCGCTCGGGCGCGCGCGGGGGCTCGGCGACGCGCGTCTCTTGCGCGCCCACCGCCGGCATCGAGCTGCGCGAGCCGGTGGGCACCGCGGTGATTTCACCGTCGTCGGTGACGTAGTTGAGCAGGCTCTTCGCGCCGATGCGCACCCCGCTGGCGAACGCCGCCTGCTCGAGCGCCTCGCGCATCTCCGAGGCCGAGCGGTAGCGGTTGTCGGCCTTGAGCTGCATCGACTTGCCGATGACGTCGTAGAGCCCGCGCGAGAGGCCCGGCTGCACCTCTTCGAGCGGCTTCCACAGGCCGCGCACCAGCGCGCCGTTGCGGTCGGCGTGGTTGGTGTGGTGGTCGAAGGGGGTCTGCCCGTAGGCGAGCTTGTAGAGCGTGACTCCGAGCGAGAAGAGGTCGCTGCGCCCGTCGAGCGCCTTGCCCATCGCCTGCTCGGGGCTGAAGTAGCCGGCCTTGCCCTTGGTCACGCCGGGCGAGGTGAGGTTGCGGTTGGTGGCGGCCTTGGCGATGCCGAAGTCGATCAGCTTCAGCGTGCCGCGCGAGCTGAGCAGCAGGTTGTGAGGAGAGACGTCGCGGTGCACCAGGTTGACGTGGCTGTCGTGCAGCTTGAGCGCGTGCACCGCCTCGAGCGCGCTCGCGCAGTAGATGCCGATGGCGTACAGCGCCTCGTCGGTGAACTTGTCTTTGTGCTCGCGCAGGGTGCGGTTCACCGTGGCCAGCGTCTCGCCCGAGACGAGCTCCATCGCCATGTAGAGCAGCCCGTCGGCCTCGCCGACGTCGAAAATCTGCACGATGTTGGGGTGCGAGAGGCCGCACGCGCAGCGCGCCTCGTCGAGGAACATCTCGCGGAAGTCGGGCGAGCTCGAGTACTCGGGGCGAATCACCTTGAGCGCCACCGGCCGGAAGATGCCCGCGGTGAGCTCCTGGTCGGCTTTGTAGACCTCGGCCATTCCGCCCTGCGCCAGCAGCTTGCGAATGGTGTAGCGCCCGATTTGTTGATCTGGCGCGAAAGAGGTCGACCTCAAAGCGCTGGAGAGTCTAGCCCAGGCTTTGCAGCCGTCAGAGCGCAGGGCGCGTGCTACATCGCGCTGCCCATGCGCACCTTTCTCGCTCTGGCGGTGGCGGTGGCGTGCCTGTGGGTCCTGAGCTGCAACAGCGGCGCCAGCAGCGCCGACGGCGGCATGGGGGGGGCCGGGGGAGGCGAGGGGGGCGGCGGCGCCGGGTCGGCGGGTGGCAACAACCGCACCGGCGTGGTCACCGTCGCCCGGGTCTGTGCACCGACCTTCGTCACCCCTGATGCGGGCCGGCCCGACAGCGGCACCCCCACCGACGCCGGTGCCAGTGACGCCGGTGCCAGCGACGCCGGCCCTTTCGATGCGGGCCTGGTCGACGCTGGCCCCTTCGATGCGGGGCTGGTCGCTGGCGGCGTGAAGTGCACCGGCTACGCCTCGGCGAGCTTCACCCAGTCGCCGCCGGCGGGCTGCACGCCGCTCGACGCGGGCCCCTGCCAGATGGTGGTCTGCTCGCTCGCCAACGGCCCCGTGAGAGCGCACCTCGAGAACGCGGGCGCGGTGAGCATCACCGGCACCACGCTGGGCACCATTCGCCTCAACTACCTCAACCCCGACGCGGGCTACCCGGGCTTCAGCTCGACCAGAGACCTGTTCGACGGCGGCGAGACGCTGAGCATGGGCGCGGCCGGAGCCGACGTGCCGGCGTTCGCTCCGCGCTCGGTGATTGCGCCCGGGCCCATCGCCCTCACCGCGCCCGGCTGCGACGGAGGCTGCGGCACCTTCAGCCGCACCGCGGCGCTCACCGTGAGCTGGGCAGGCGACGCCGGCGTGGCGGTGCTGTTCTCTTCGGCGAGCAGCACCACCGTCACCACCGCCGAGTGTCACTTCACCCAGAGCCCGGGCGAGGTGCCGCTCGAGGTGATGAAGCTGTTCGGCGCCACCGCCGACGGCTTCACCAACTCGGTGAGCATCTCCCCCGAGTCGCGCACCACCTTCGTCAACGCCGGGTGGAACCTCTCGGTGCGCGCCTGGGGGCCCGGGGTGAGCGGCTCCTTCGAGTGAAGCGGTGAAAAGTCGCTCCTCCCGATGACCGATGCCGGGGGCTGCGACCGGGGCGCTGCGCCGCGGCTTGTCGGCACCAGCGGCGCGCTCGACGTGGCGAACTAGAGCGCTTCGGCCGGCGGGTCGATGGTGCCTTCGGGCATCACCCGCTCGAGCTCGGCGCGCGCCGAGGCATCGAAGCGCGCGTCGGCTCCGTAGGCAGCGAGAGTCTCGACCCAGGTGCGCGACTGCTGCACGGCGCGCGCGAAGCGCTCTTCGAACTGGGGGAACAGCTCGGGCCGCTCGCGCTCTTTCTGGGCCGGCGGCGCGACGCGCTTGCCCAGCGGCGACGAAATCAGCGCGATGTACTGGGCATAGCCCCTGGCCCACCCGCTGAAGCGCTCGAGCCCCGGCGCGACGCCCCACGCCGACAGCAGCACCCGGTCGACCGCCTGGGCGATGGCGCCCGGTCGATGCAGCGGCGAGGCGTCGACGGTGCAGTACGCGTGCAGCTCGCGCGTGCCCATCACCTCGAAGCCCAGCCGCGCGTCGTGAAACAAGATGCTCTGGTACTTCTCGACCTCTTGGTGCTGCCGCGCGTGCGCGTCGCCGAGCCTCGCCGCGCGCGCCGCCGCCAGACGGTTCACGAACGGGTGCATCGAGCGGTCGACCGCGGCGTGGCTCACGTAGCCCAGCGCCAGCGAGCGCAGCCAGGCCCCGTCGGCCCCGCCCAGCCGCACGCCCTCTTCCATCAGGCCTCGCCCCACCGCGATGGGCGCCTTCTGGTGGGTGACGTCTCCCCAGCGCGAGGTGGCCGGCGGCCGCTTGAACAGGTAGCGCGCCACCGAGAGCGGAAACGACTCGAAGTACGGCAGGTCGACGAACAGCGCGCCGAGCCGCGCCGCTTCGACGTGCGGCACCGTCACCCGCGAGTCGGCGAAGGCCGACAGGTGCACCGCCTCAGCGGGCATCGGCGGTCACCCTGCGCGAAGTCGAATGGGTGCACTCCGAGTGAAACGCACCCACGCCGATGACTCCATGCGCCAGGCAGCAGAGCGTTCGCAGTTCAACGATGGAGCATCTGTGCTTCAGCCTTCGGCGAGCGACGGCAGGGTCCGACATCGGCTCGACGGCTCACGCCTCGTCGACGCCCGAGATGCCCAGGCGGCGAAGCATGCGGTGCACCGACTGGCGGGGCAGGCCGGCGCGCTGCGCGGCGCGGGTGACCACGCCGTTCGCCGCCTTCAGGTGCTCGACCAGGTAGGTCTTCTCGAAGCTCTCGAGCACCCGGTCTTTGGCGTCGTGGTACGGCAGCGCGAGCAGCTGCTTGGTCATTTCCTGGCTCATGCCTTTGCCAGAGGCCTCTTCGCCGTCCATGTTCTTGCCCAGCGCCTTGGCGATGGCGCCCGCGCCCAGGTCGGGAAAGGCGGCGAGCCGCTCGAGCACCGCGCGCAGCTCGCGCACGTTGCCCGGCCAGTCGTGGCGCGCGAGCATCTCGATCATCTCTTCGCCCAGCGGGGTGACGCGGGTCTTCGACTCGATCGCCGCCTTGGCCTCGAAGTGGCGCACCAGCATCGAGATGTCTTCGGGCCGCTCGCGCAGGGGCGGCACGCGCACGCGGAACACCGAGAGCTTGAAGTAGAGGTCTTCGCGGAAGCGGCCCGCCTTCACCTCGGTCTCGAGGTCTTTCTGCGTCGAGCAGATGAGCCGCACGTCGACCTTCACCGAAGGCGACTGGGCGTTGCGCTTCAGCTCTTTGCTCTCGAGCACGCGCAGCAGCTTCGGCTGCAGCGACAGCGGCAGCTCGCTCACCTCGTTGATGTACAGCGTGCCGCCCTCGGCCTCTTCCAGCGCGCCGGGCCGCGCCACCGGGCGGTTGACGCTCGCCTCGTGGCCGAACAGGTCCGACTCGATGAGCTGCTCGTTGCTGGCGGTCAGGTCGACCACCACGAAGTCGTTCTCGTGGCGCTTGCTCTTCTCGTGAATGGCGCGCGCCAGCGCTTCTTTGCCGGTGCCGGTCTCGCCCTCGAGCACGATGCTCGAGTCGGTGGGCGCGGCGCGCTCGAGCAGCGCGAAGGCGCGGCGCATGGTGGTGCTCTTGCCGAGAATCTCTCCGAAGCGCTCGTGCGGAGACAGCGGCCACTGAATCTCGTGGCGCTCGGGCTCGAAGCGCAGCTCGCTGCGGCCCACCGCGAGGCGGGTCTTGTCGGTGAGCTTGGCGTCGAGCACCTGTACGCCTTCGATGAACACGCCGTTGGTCGAGCGCAGGTCGCGCAGGCGGTAGCCGCCCGGGCCGCCCGAGAGCTCGAAGTGGCGGCGCGAGACGCTGCCGTCGGTGAGCTTGAGCTGGCAGCTCTCGTCGCTGCCGATGACCACGGTCTGACCTTCGAGCACCACCTCGACGCCCTTGTCGGGACCTTTCACCACCGAGAGTCGAGCGCGCGGAAAGCGGGCGAGGTCGGGGTGCAGAACTTCCGTGAAGGTCTCGGGGGTCGAGGACATGGGCCCGAGCCTTATACACAACGAGAGAAAGATCATGGGCCCCGAAGAGGGCCGGCTACCAGAGAATGTCCTGGTCTTCGGTGACGCCCGGCATGTCTCTCACCTCGTGACGCACACCGTCGATTTCGAGACTGCCCGAGAACAGGCCAACCGGCTGAACGAAGTGGCTCTTCACCACTTTCAAATCGCGCTCTTCGCTGTGTGCGCCAATGGGGGTGAAACCCAACTTCACCTCTCCACCGTGGGTTTCGACGCTCCACGGTTGCAGTGGATCAGATTTGTTCCAGCTGAAACGCGCCCGCGACAGGGGCAGCACCTTGCCGCCCAGCCACAGCGCGTTCTCGTTCACGTCGTCGCGGGTCTCGTTGAAGCCCTCGACCAGGTTGAGGCCCACCGGTGAGCCGTCGGCGAGACGCCCGCACATGAACGCCCAGCGCCACGCGGTGCGCCGCGCCAGGTAGCCGTGGGTGTAGTCGAGGCCGCCGACTCCTCCGTCGAGCACGAAGCGCCGGCCGCGCGCGTAGAGGTTTCCGAACGCGAGCATGCCCGCCCATTTCTGGGTGACGTTGATGGTGCCGTCGCCGTTCACCGGGGCGATGACGGTGAGCGGCGGCGGCGCGCCCGCGGCCAGCAGCGAGGCCTCGACCTCGAGCTTGGGCTTGAGCAGCGGCACGCGCGGGCCGACCCGCGCCGAGAGGTGGTAGCGGTCGTCTGAGCTGGGGCGCGAGGCCTCGAGCATCGCGGTGGGGCCGACGAACTTCACGTCGAGGCCCGCACCGGGGCGGCCCGACACGCGCGCGAACGGGCCGGGCAGACCCAGCCAGCTCTCGTCGACCAGCACCCGGCGGTCTTTCAGGTCGACCACCACGGTGAAGGCGTTCGCGGTGTAGGTGAGGTCGGCCACCGACTGAATCGCGATGACCTCGGCAGTCGAGATGAACGAGTAGAGCCAGCGCTTGTGCCGCAGCGGGCGCATGGCGCGCGAGGGGCGGTGCGCGGCGCCCAGGCGGGTGAGGTCGACCTGATCGAGCCCGCCCTGATACGTGCCGAAGCGCGGTTCGCCCAACTCATCTGCGACGGAAGCGGGAGCCTGCGGAAGGGCAGCGTCCAAGATGGCTCGGAGCTTAATCGCGAAGCGCGCAGGTCGCCCGTTCGTCGATGTGCGCCCCTGGCGCCGCCGGGTGCCGGTTTCCCTGCGCGGCGAAAGGTTCCCTCGCATCGGTCGGTCGACCGACGGTCGAAGCGCCGACGGTCGGGCGCCCGACGCAGACCCGCGCGGCGCGAACGTACTTTGCGCCGCATGAACCGAACCCACCTGATTCTCGCTTCGGCATTCGCGCTCGTCTTCGCCGCGCTCTTCGCTCCACGTCTGGTCGCCGCGCCGGCCCTGGTGTCCTCGCCGCCCGAACGCGTGGCGGCGAAGCTGCCGACCCGCCCCATCGTCGCCACCAACGGCGCCAGCGGTCTCGACCTGACGGTGCGGCCGTCGCAAACCAAGGTGCAGGTGGGAGACCGCAAGCTGTACGTGAAGGTCGACCTCGGCGCGCCGCACCTCGAGCGCCGGGCCGAGCGGCTGCCGGTGAACCTGGCGGTGGCCATCGACCGCTCGGGCTCGATGAAGGGAGACAAGATGCTGCAGGCCCACCGCGCCGCCCACGCGCTGGTCGATGCGCTCAGACCGGGAGACCGCCTGGCCCTGGTGGCGTTCGACGACAGCATGGCCACGCTTCCCTCGGCGCCCATCGACGCGGACACCGCGAAGCGCGCGCACGCGTTCATCGACGGCATCACCGACCGTGGCTCGACCAACATGAGCGGCGCGCTGGCCGCGGCGTACGCGCAGCTCGCCGTGGCCGCGCGCGATTACCGGGTGTCGCGGGCGGTGCTGCTCTCTGACGGCCAGCCGACGGTGGGGCTCACCTCTCCCGAGGCGCTGACCCAGAGCGTCGAGCGCGCGCGCCAGCAGCACCTCACCACCAGCACGTTCGGCGTGGGCCTCGACTTCAACGCGCCGCTGATGCGTGACCTCGCCAACGCCGGCGCCGGAGCCACCTCGTTCATCGAGAACGCCGCCAACCTGGGCGAGGCGTTCTCGGCCGAGCTCGAGGGGGCCTCGCAGCTGGTGGCGCGCGAGGTGATGGTGCTGCTGACTCCGCAGCCGGGCAGCGCCATCGAAGACGTGCCCGGCCACGACTTCCGCCGGCAGCCCGACGGCACGGTGGCGGTGCGGCTGTACGACCTGTCGGCGGGGCAGACCGCGCAGCTGCTGGTGCGGCTGTCGACGCACTACACCGAGGGCGGCACGGCCCAGCCGCTTCAGGTGCACGTCGACTTCACCAACGTGCAGCGCAACACCCACGGCCTCGAGGCGAAGGCGGTGGGCATCAGCGTGGTCGACGACGCCGAGACCGCGGCGGCCAGCGTCGACCCGGTGGTCGACGAGATGGTGCGGCGGGTCGACGTCAGCGACCGGTTGGTGGAAGCGCAGAGCGCGTACCAGAGCGGAGACACCACCCGGGCGCTGGGCATGCTCGACGACATTCGCGGGCTGTTCGGCTCCTCGGCCGACGCGCTGGCGGGTGAAGACCTGGCGAACGTCGAGTCGAGCTGGAAGGCGGGCGGCTCGGCGGCGGCGCGCATGGACCAGAACCTCACCCGGAAGACGATGAAGAACTTCGGGCAGAACAACGCGATGTCGTACTGACGCGCAGGGGGTAGGCCGGGTGGGGTGCGACCCATGGCGCAGGCCGACCCCATGAGGCGAGCGCGGATCCTCGCGGTTCGACGCAGCACGGCAAGGCACGGGGGGTGCAGCGTGTCGAGGCATGGGTGCGCGAGTGCTGGTGGTCGACGACGAGCAGGCGATGGGCCGCGCGATGCGGTGGGAGCTCAAGGGCTTCGAGGTCACGGTGGTCAACAACCTCGCCGACGCGCTGTTGGCGCTGTGCCGCGAGAAGTGGGACGCGGTCATCTGCGACTGGGACCTGGGCCGCGAAGAGACCGGCGCGCGGGTGCTCGAGGTCGCCGCGAAGGTGAACGCCGACGCGCGCCGCTTCATCGTCTCGGGCCTGGTGCCCGAAGAGCTGGCGCCGATGCTCATCTCGGGCGTGGCGCACCGCTTCATCGCCAAACCGTGGCTGCCTCACGACGTGCGCGACGCAGTGGCCGAAGAGCTGCGCTAGCGCAGCGGTCGAAGCGGTCGCGGTCGTGGTGGTCATGCGGAGAGCGTGCGGGGACCTCGCCAACCGAGAGGGCGCGCAGCGACTGAAGGTGAGTGCAACCTGCATCAGACGGCGCACCGCGTCACAGGGCGCCGGTGTCGGACCTCGACTCGAGATGACAGGTGACGCGCCCGGGCAGATCGCCCCACTCGCCGGCAGAGACCTGGGTTCATCTGCCTCAGCACGCGCGCGGCGAGCCGGTAACATCGCGATGAGTTCCGCCCTGTTGGGTGCGCGCGCAGAGCAGGTCTGCGGTGTGCACCGAGGTGATCCCGATGGGACTCCTCGCCGCGTTGTTCAGTGCCGCGTCGCGCAAGCTCGGCACACTGCTTCAAGCGGTGTTCGGTTGGTCGGTGATGGCGATGTTCGGGAAGCTCAGCTCCCGCAAGCAGTCGCTGATCAACGTCGCGCTGGTGCTGTCGCTCTTCTGGCCGGTCTTCGTCGTGGGCGTGTTCGCGCCCAAGGTCGTCGCCTTCATCGTCGCGTTCGTGCCCGGCGAGGTGAAGCTGAACCCCGACGTGCTGCGCATGGTGTGGGTCTCGCTGGCCGTGCTCGCGCCGGTCGTGGTGGGGCTGCTCACCCGCATCGCGTCTCCTCCGCTGAAGCGCCGCGGCTTGGTGATGGCGATGTTGCTCGGCTACCCGCTCACGCTCGGCTACGCGCTCTCGTTTCTCGTCACGCTGTGCGTGGTGCCGGTGGTGAAGCTGCAGACGCTCGCGCGCCGCTGGGACGACGAGCACGTGTTCGTCCAGACGCGCAAGGGTCACTACCTCGACGCCATCGAGCAGCTGTGCGACGCCGCGACGCTCGCGGGCCTCGAGCCGAGCGTGCACCCCGCGCCCCGCGCGATGGGCCTCGCCACGCGCCTCCTCAAGTTCTTCGCGCGCGGCTCCATCGACCAGCTGGTGGCCGAGCACCCGCTCGTGGTGCGCGCGCGCAACATGGAGATGCTCCTCTTCCCCGGCGACCTGTTGCTGCGCGGCAAGAAGATCGAGGTCGCGCGGCTGCGCGCCACCCTCGGCCAGACGCGGCTCGAGAAGCACGCCTACCTCGTGGAGCAGCCGCACGCGCAGGAGCTGCAGGACGACCTCGGCCGCCTCTGGGAGACCGTCGACCGCCACGCAGACCCCACGCAGCTCGGCGCCTCGGCGAAGAGCGCGCTGAAGGACGTGGTGTACGAGAGCAGCGAGGCCCAGCTCAGCTTCGACGAGTGGATGGTGCTCGACCGCATCGCGCGGCGCATCGAGCAGCGCATGAGCGGGCAGCCCTCGCTCGTCGACCAGGCGAGCGTCGACGAAGACGCGAAGCTGCCCGGCACCGAACCCGAGGGCCTGAGGGCTGAAGTCGCGGCCGCGAAGGCCGTCGCTCCGCTGAACGACGCGTCGATGCTCGAGCTCGTCGAGCGCGGGCTGCACGACGCGGCCAACCTCGCGCGGCTCGAGGTCGCTCACGCCAAGGCCGAGGCCGAAGAGCAGGCGAAGGAAGCCGCGAAGGGCCTGGTCGGGTTCGCGCTCGCCGCGGCGTTCGCGGTGGTGACGCTCGCGCTCGGCGGCGTCGCGCTCGTGTTCGTGCTCGGCGCCAGCGCGAAGACGGCGCTCGTCGTCGCCGGCGGAGCCCTGGTGCTCGCCCTCATCGTCGCGGCCGTCGGCTACTCGCTGCTGCCCAAGGCCCTGCTGTCGCGCACCCGCAAGCACGTGAAGACCGATCTCGCACAGCTGAAGGAGCACCTCGCATGAAGACCACGACGCTCGAACAGAAGACCGACGCTGCCCGTGCCCGCCTGAACGAAGTGCTCGACGCCATCGACTCGCGGCGCCACGCGCTGAAGTCTCCGCAGACCGCGCTCGCGGCTCCGGCCACGCGCGTGACGGGCGTGCTGAAGCGCCTCGCCCTGCCCCTCGGCGCGGCCCTCGGCGGAGTCGCCGCCATCGCCGCCTCGCTCTTCCTCCGCAAGCGGCGCAGCGTGTTCCACCCGCGGCCGGTGCTCGCTCCGGCGGCGAAGGTGCTGCAGTCGGCCGGCATCTCGATGCTGTCGTACGGCCTCGCGGAGACGGTGAAGGCCGGCGTGAAGCTCGGAGCTCGGTGATGTCGGCCGCGTCGCCCGCGCTGACCGACCGCTACGGCATTCGCGCGGCCGCTCACGCCGCGGCGCACCCGAAGCCCATCTACCGCTTCAAGCTGTTCTGGGTGCTGCTCGGCATCGCCGCGCTGATCGCCGCGGTGCGCATCGGCGTCGACCCGCTCGCGCGCCGCTACACGCAGAAGGGCATCGACGGCCTCACCGGGTACCACGGCAGCATGGCGCGGGTGCAGGTGTCGTTCTTCCCGCCGGCGTACACCATTGAGGGGCTGAAGCTGCAGCAGGACGGGCAGGAGTCCGCGACCGAGCCCGTGCTCTACGTGAAGACGCTGACCGGCCGGCTCACGCTGCGCGAGCTGATGAAGTTCAAGCTCGTCGGCACGGTGGCCGCGCACAACCTGAAGGCCACCATTCGCGGCGGCGTGACGACGGCTCCCGAAGAGGTGAAGGAAGCGGGGCGCAAGGTCGAGAAGGAAGTGAAGGAGAACGACCTCAACATCGGCAAGGTGCTCCAAGACCTCATCCCGCTGCGCGCCGATCGCATCGAGGTGCGCGACAGCGACCTGCTCCTCTACGACGTGACCGACCCGAAGCGGCCGTCGCTGTGGGTGAGCGACGTGCAGCTCGTGATCGAGAACCTGGTGACGCGGCAGAAGCTCGACCAGAACGTGCCGCTCAACGTCACCATGCGTGCGGTGGTCGCGAAGACCGGTACGCTGAAGATCCTCGCGACGGCGGACCTGTTCGAAGAGAAGCCGGTGTTCTCGGGCCAGGCGCAGCTCACCGGCCTGCAGCTGAAGTCGCTGTGGGCGTGGACCGAGGCGAAGGCGGGCGTCGGGGCCGAGGGCACGGTGAACGCGTTCGTGAACTTCAACTCGGCGAAGGGGAAGCTGTCGGGTGACGCGAAGGTGATCATCGAGAACCCGAAGGTGGGGCCCGCGACCGGCAAGCTCGCCGACTCGCTCAAGGCGAAGGTCGCGAACCTCGCCATCAGCGTGCTGTCGAGCAAGGACGGCGGCGACAAGAAGATCGGCACCACGCTTCCGTTGAAGGGCACGCTGTACAAGCCCGACCCGCAGATCTGGCCGACCATCCTCGGCGTCGTACGCAACGCGTTCGTCGAATCGATCGACTGGGGCTTCACCGATCTGCCCACTCCGACGGCCGACAAGAAGCAGGGCCTGTTCGACCAGGCGAAGGATGCGCTGAAAAAGAACGAGAGCGGGCCCAAGGCGCAGCCTCGAGGCGAACAATGAGACGAGCCCTGTTGACGGCGTTGGCACTGAGCCTCGCGGCGTGCAGCCACGCGCGGGACGCGAAGCGGGATGACGCGAAGGAAGACGGCGGCGGCAAGGCGAAGGGGAAGCCGGCGCCGAAGGAGGGCGCGAAGGAGTCGCCCAAGGCCGCAGGTCGCCGCACCACGACGCCCGATCGCAACGCGAAGAAGAGCGACCCGCGGGCGCCCAAGCTCGAAGGCCCGGCCGAGCCGATGACCACGTCGAAGACGACGCGGAAGATGTTCAAGACCGAGGGCCTCAAGAAGCTGCAGGAGACACTCGCGAAGCAGCTCGTCGCCATCGGGAAGAAGAACGACCAGGTCGCGAACGAGAAGAAGGACGCCGTCGAGAAGGAGAAAGAGGAGCAGAAGGTGCCTCTCGCCGACCTCGACGGAGTCGACATGACCGGCGACCTCGACGCGCGCACGCAGGAAGGTCTGCGCGCGTTCCAGCGGAGCGAGCAGCTGCCCGAGACCGGGCTGCCCGACTACGAGACGCTGCGCCGGCTGCACATCTCGCCCGACGAGCTCTACCATCACGAGCCGCCCGCGAAGCGCGAAGGCATCGTGCAGTAAGCAAGGGGGACAGACCGCCGCAGTGGCCGAAGAGCTGCGCCAGCGCAGCGGTATATTGCGGCGTGCGATGAAGCTCGCCGACGCGGTGCTGCAGACCGAGGGGTTGCTGCTGGTGGTCACCGGCGCGGGCATCTCGCTCGCGTCGGGCATACCGACCTTTCGCGGCACCGACAAAGACGCGGTGTGGAAGCGCGACGTCACCGAGCTGGGCACCTTCGCGTACTTCGAAGAGACGCCGGCCGGCAGCTGGGCCTGGTACCTCTCGCGCTTCGACAAGGTGCTGGGCGCGCGGCCCAACGCGGGGCACACCGCGCTGGTCGACCTCGAGCAGTGGTGCGCGAAGCAGGGCCGCGAGTTTCTGCTGGTGACCCAGAACATCGACGGGCTGCACGAGCTGGCCGGCTCGCAGCAGCTGGTGCAGGTGCATGGCTCGGCGCTGAAGGTGCGGTGCTCGAGGGTGGGCTGCGTGAACGGCTCGCCGCGGGGCACGCTGCCGCGCGACGCGGTCGACATCGCGAAGTTTCGCGCGCAGCCCGTCGACTCGAACGTGCCCACCTGCCCGGCGTGCGGCGCGCTCCTGCGCCAGCACGTGCTGTGGTTCGACGAGTATTACACCGGCCACGAGAGCTATCAGTGGGAGCGCGTGGTCGATGCCGCGTCGCGCGCCGAGCTGGTGGTGTTCGTGGGCACCTCGTTCGCGGTGGGCGTGACCGAGCTGGTGCTGTCGTCGGCGCGAGAGCGGCGCGTACCGGTCTGGTCCATCGACCCGGCCGGTCGCCCGCAGCCCTACGTGCAGCTGCTCGCCGAGCCCTCGGAGGAAGCGCTGCCGGCGCTCGTCAAGAGCCTTCCTCTGACTTGAGCGAGGGGGAACCTTGGGTGAGGGGCGAGGCCACCTGTGGTAGCGGTGCTGGCGGAGGGGACCCAAAGAATGCGTCGAGTCGTCGCCTGTCTCTCAGCCGTGCTGCTGTGCGCCTGCCCGAGCGACGTCAAGCACTGCGCCATCGATGAAGACTGCGGCGCCGACGGTCAGTGCGTCGTCGGAGTTTGCGCGCTGAAGAACGCCGACGGTGGTGGCGGAGGCGGCACGGCCGGCTGCAGCACGCCGTGCAGCGACTCGACCGAGTGCATCGCCGGGAGCTGCCGAGCGCGCTACGCCGCCATCGAGTGGCGAGCGCCGGCCCAAGGAGGCTCCATCTACTCGCGCATGCCCGTGCTTCGTGCCGAGCTGATTCGAGTCGACGGCGGGCACGCGGCCTCGAACCCACAGGTCGCGTTGTCGCTGATGCCAGGGACGACCTCACCATTCACCGTCAGCGGCGACCAGCTCACCGCGACGGTGTCCGTCACCGAGGGCACGTACACCGCAGTGGCGACGTTCGCCGACGCCGGTCTGCAGTCGAGCGCGCTGTATTTCAGTGCCGATTTCTCACCGCCGGTGCTCGTCGCGCGGCTTCTTGCTGCCCCATCGCGGCGCGTAACGCTCGACCTGACCGAGGTAGACCCCGCGCTCGCAGACCTCTACGACTCAGGGCAGCCATCGCTTCCGGTCTACCGACGCGATGAGCTGGCTCGCGTCGTTCTGACCAGCGACAAGCTCCTCGATGCCGGCTCGGTTCAGCTCGACTACTGGGCCGTCACCGAAGACGACGGTGGCTCGTCCCTGCCGCACACCACCAATGGCAGCGAAGGCGTCTCGTGCCCACCTGGTGCGTGCCGAGGTGCCGGTTTTTGTCAGTGCTTCGACCTCGACGTGTCCCGCACACCGCAGCTCGGAACTTTCGGCATCTACCGCGGCCGAGTCAGCGCAAGCACCGCGGCGTCGGCACCGGCGACGGCTCCCCTCGAGCCGTTCGCGGTGACCCGATGGAAATGGAGGCGTACCCTCGTGCCCGCGGTCGACGCCGGCTACGCAGTCGCGCTCGCGCCCGGCCTCGACAGCGAAGGCAACGTCATCGCCTGGGCTCGGGGGGTGTCGTGTGCGCCGCCCTGCTCGCCGTGGAGCTTCGGAGACGTCTTCGCAGTGCGCCCCAACGGCGACCTCAAGTGGAGGTCGACCTCGCAGCTGGTCAGCGACCTGCCACTGCCACCGATAGTGGGGCGCGCAACCGCCTACCTTCCGCAGCTGCCGCTCGCTGGGTTCAACCTCTTCGATGGTGGAACGGCACCCCCCGCGAGCTGCAGCCCTCCCTATGGCTACTTTCGTGCCCTCTCGTCGGCTGCGCTCGGTACGGTCGGCACGCCGGCTCAAGAGCACGTGCTGCAGCAGTACGTGCTCGCCGGAGCAGGAGAGCTCCTCTATCTGGCCGCGAATCGACACGGAGCCGCCTGCCAGGTGACCTGGCTGGGAGCTGCGAGCTCGAGCGCCGTTCTCGACTTCACCTCACCGGTTGCAGGAGCGTTCGACGGGCAGGACTTCTGGACGGACGTTCACGGGCCCGCCTTCGATGGGGGGGACCTCGGCGTGGGCCGGTTCCGCGCGCGGGCCAACGCGACGTTCACGCTCGTCGAGCGGCAGGCAGACGTCACTTCGGTTACTTCGCAGCTGATTCCAATTGCCGACGGCGGCGCATGGGGAGTGACCGGCTTCAACGGCGAGGTCGATGCGGGCCGCCTCTTCCACTTCGCCTCGGGCACGGTCGACGCCTTCACTCCGTCGATGGGCAGGCTGGGCGGCGCGGTCGGCGCGGTCGCCCTGCCGGATCGCGCGTGGGCGCTCTTCAGCGACGGCAATGCCGGGCGGTTGGCCGAGCTGAGCGCGACTGCGTCGTCGTCGCGTCCGCTGTCGCCTGTCTATCGTGCGCCACCGCTGCTGGGTCGCGGCGGGCTCTTGTACCTGCTGGGCCGAAGTGAGGTGAGCGCGCGGCGGCTCGATGGCGGCGCCGACTTCCCCCTTTTGATACCCGGCGCGAACGGCGGACTCGCAAACAGCCCCAACCTCGACTGTACGCGTGACGACTTGGGGCGGCCGGTTCCCGGTCGCCCCGGAGTGCTGTACTTCGTCAGCAGCAGCACCACCGTGCCGGGCGAGGTGCGCGACGTGCAGCTCTACGCCATCGTCGTCGACTCGGCCGGCATCGACACCACCGCGCCCTGGCCGATGGCGCTGCACGACCCGCGGCACACCAACAACGCCGCGACCGACCTCGCCGAGTTCCGCTGCCCCTGAGCGCTCACTGGCAGGTGCGGGGCGACATCAGGGTGCACACGCCGCTGCGGCAGTCGCCGTCGGTGCCGCAGCGCGTGCCGCTCGCGCAGTCGGCGCCCGCGCCGCCGCTCAGCCCGGTGACGACGAAGCCCGGCGCGGTCTCGGTGGTGGTGATGGCCTGGTTGCCGAACCCGCCCGGCGCGTCGTTCACCAGAATCACCACCGGCGTGCCCGTGCTCTTGAAGGCGGTGAGGCCCAGGCCCGCGCCCACCCCGTTCACCGCGTCGGCGAGCGCCTGCGCCACCTCGTCGGCCGTCTTGCTCGACCCGGTCAGGTCGACCAGCACGTTGCCCATGGTGGCCGGCATGCCGTCGTCGTCGAGCTCGAACACCACCGTGTTGGTGCCGTCTCTCAGCGTGAAGGTGCTCTCGGGCGTGAGCGAGGTCTCGTCGACCGCGGTGATGCTGCCGCTCGCGAACGAGAGCAGCTGCGTCTGCCGGCAGCCGGCCGCGCACAGGCCGCACATCAGGTTGTTGTTGTCGTCGCAGATTTCACCGAACGCTGCCTGCACCAGGCCGTCACCGCACGACGGGCCGGTGAGCGACAGCACCGCGGTGCAGCTCGCGTTGCACGCCGAGCAGCTCTGGTTGTAGCCGCAGTCGGCGTCGGTCTCGGTGGCCTGGTTGCCGTCGTCGCAGGCCTCGGTGCCGTTACGCACCCCGTCGCCGCACGCCGCGCTCTTGCACGCGTTCGAGCAGGCGTCGTCGTCGACGGTGTTGCCGTCATCGCACTGCTCGAGCCCCGCGCGCACGATGCCGTCGCCGCAGCGCGCGTTCTGGCAGGTGCCGGTGCAGGCGTCGGTCGTCACCAGGTTTCCATCGTCGCACTGCTCACCGGCGACGGTGTTGAGCACGCCGTCGCCACACACCGGCGCGGTGCAGTCGAAGTCGCACCCCACCACGTTCACGCCGCTCGAGTCGCAGGCTTCGACGCCGGGCGCCACGCTGTCGACGATGCCGTCGCCGCAGCGCGAGGGCTGGCACGCGGCGGTGCAGTTGTCGGTGTTCACGGTGTTGCCGTCGTCGCAGCCTTCACCCGCCGCTGCGTTGCGAATGCCGTCGCCGCAGGCGGGAGCGGTGCAGTCGAGGTCGCAGCCCGCGACGTTCACCCCGCTCGAGTCGCAGGCCTCGACGCCGGGCGCCACGTTGTCGACGATGCCGTCGCCGCAGCGCGAGGGCAGGCACGCGGCGGTGCAGTTGTCGGTGTCGACGGTGTTGCCGTCGTCGCAGCCTTCACCTGCCGCCGCGTTGCGAATGCCGTCGCCGCAGGCGGGAGCGGTGCAATCGAGGTCGCAGCCCGCGACGTTCACCCCGCTCGAGTCGCAGGCTTCGACGCCGGGCGCCACGCTGTCGACGATGCCGTCGCCGCAGCGCGAGGGCTGGCACGCGGCGGTGCAGTTGTCGGTGTTCACGGTGTTGCCGTCGTCGCAGCCTTCACCCGCCGCTGCGTTGCGAATGCCGTCGCCGCAGGCGGGAGCGGTGCAGTCGAGGTCGCAGCCCGCGACGTTCACCCCGCTCGAGTCGCAGGCCTCGACGCCGGGCGCCACGTTGTCGACGATGCCGTCGCCGCAGCGCGAGGGCAGGCACGCGGCGGTGCAGTTGTCGGTGTCGACGGTGTTGCCGTCGTCGCAGCCTTCACCTGCCGCCGCGTTGCGAATGCCGTCGCCGCAGGCGGGAGCGGTGCAATCGAGGTCGCAGCCCGCGACGTTCACCCCGCTCGAGTCGCAGGCCTCGACGCCCGGCGCCACGTTGTCGACGATGCCGTCGCCGCAGCGCGAGGGCTGGCACGCGGCGGTGCAGTTGTCGCCGTTCGCGGTATTGCCGTCGTCGCAGAGTTCACCGGCGGCGGCGTTGATGACCCCGTCGCCGCACGCCGGAGCCGTGCAGTCGAAGTCGCAGGCCGCGGTGTTCACCCCGCTCGAGTCGCAGGCCTCGACGAAGGGCGTCACCGCGTCGACGATGCCGTCGCCGCAGCGCGCCGGCCGGCACGTCGCGGTGCAGTTGTCGGTGTCGACCGTGTTGCCGTCGTCGCACTGCTCGCCCGAAGCCACGTTGAAGATGCCGTCGCCGCAGCGCGGGGCGGTGCAGTCGGAGTCGCAGGTGGCGGTGTTCGCGCCGCTCGCGTCACAGGTCTCGAGCCGCACGGTGTTCACGTGGCCGTCGCCGCAGAACGCCGCGGTGCAGTCGGAGTCGCAGGTGGTGGTGTCGACGTTGCCGCCCGGGTCGCACTGCTCGTTGCGCGCCGCGTTCACGATGCCGTCGCCGCAGCTCTCACCCGACTTGCAGTCGGCCGAGCAGCCGTCGCCGTTCATGGTGTTGCCGTCGTCACACACCTCGCCCACCGCCATGTCGGTGATGTGGTTGCCGCAGGTCTCGTCGGACTTGCAGTTCGCGCTGCAGCCGTCGCCGTTCGCGGTGTTGCCGTCGTCGCACACCTCGGGCACCGCGACGTTCACGTCCCGCACTCCGTTGCCGCACACCTCGGTCGAGAAGCAGTCGGCGCTGCAGCCGTCGCCGCCGTCGCGGTTGCCGTCGTCGCACTTCTCGCCGCGAATCGAGTCGACGTACTTGTTGCCGCACACCTCGGTCGACAGGCAGTCGGCCGAGCAGCCGTCGCCGCCGTCGACGTTGCCGTCGTCGCACTTCTCGCCGCGAATCGAGTCGACGTAGCGGTTGCCGCACACCTCGGTCGCCAGGCAGTCGGAAGAGCAGCCGTCGCCCCCGTCGACGTTGCCGTCGTCGCACTTCTCGCCGCGAATCGAGTCGACGTAGCGGTTGCCGCAGATTTCGGTCGAGAGGCAGTCGCCCGAGCACCCGTCGCCGCCGTCGCGGTTCATGTCGTCGCACGCCTCACCGACGGTGTTGTCGACGCGGCCGTTGCCGCACACCTCGCTCGAGCGGCAGTCAGAGCTGCATCCGTCGCGGTCGTCGTTGTTGCCGTCGTCGCAGATTTCTCCGACCAGCGGGTCAGCCACGCCGTTGCCGCAGGTCTCGTTCGAGCGGCAGGTGGCCGAGCAGCCGTCTTTGTCGCGGGTGTTGCCGTCGTCGCACACCTCACCCATGGTGGTGTCGACGATGCCGTTGCCGCAGCGCAGGTCTGACTTGCAGTCGGGGCTGCAGGTGTCGAGGTCGTCCTGGTTGCCGTCGTCGCAGACCTCGCCCTTCTGCGGGTCGGTGACGCCGTTGCCGCAGGTCTCGTCAGACAGGCAGTCGCGCGAGCACTCGTCGCCATCGAGCGTGTTGCCGTCGTCGCAGGCCTCGCCCACGTCTTTCACCCCGTTGCCGCACTGGTCCGACGAGCGCACGCACGACTGCCCGTCGCGGCTGCAGGTGAAGCCCGGCGCGCACACCACGCCGCCGCTGCAGGTCTCGCTCTGCGACTTGAAGCACCCCGCCAGCAGCGTGAGCCACGCCGCGCCCAACGCGATTCGTGCGCTCATGGAAGCTCGACCCCCAGCGCCGCGCCGCCGCCCCAAGGTGAGAGCCACGGCAGCAGCGAGACCTGCGCCTTCTGGCCCGAGGTGATGCCCACCGTGATGCGGTAGGGCTGCAGCCGGTTGGCGTAGAGCAGCGCCGCGCCGATGACCACCACCGCGCCGCCCACGGCGTAGGCGGCGAACGCCGCGGTCTGCAGAATGTCGCCGCTCTGCTTCTGCGAGGCGAGCTGGGGTGTCAGCCGGCAGCCGCCCTGAAACGGCGACTCGGCCGCGCAGCCGCTCACCTGGTTGTCGTAGATGCTGTACACGCGCCGCGCGCCGAGGTGCATGCCCAGGCCCGAGCCCGCCACCACCGCGCCCACCACCAGCACCACGTACGGCACGTACTGCGGCCACAGCCGTTTGTACTCGGTGAGGTCGTCGGTGGTGAGCAGGTTGAGCTCGAACACCTTGGTCTCGCCGGCAGGCAGCGGCAGCGAGAGCTCGTTGGTGATGTAGCCCTCTTTCGTCGCCACGATGGAGTGCGGCCCCGCGGTGGTGAGCCCGGTGTAGCGGCCCGGCGCGACGTAGAGCGTCTTGCCGTCGAGCTTCACCGTGGCGCCCTCCATGTTGCAGCGAATGTCGACGCCCGCCAGCTGCTTCTCGAGCAGCGCCTTGTAGCGGGTGGCCTGCTCGAACTTGTCCGAGTCGAGCGGCGCCGCGCCGTACTTCAGCGAGGCCACGAATTGCTCGTGCGTCTCGAGCGGCTGGTCGAGGTTCAAGAGCGCCAGCGCCAGGTTGTAGTGAATGGCCGGGTGGTCCCAGTGCGCGAGCGCCTCGCGGTACTTGATGACCGCGCGCGAGAAGTTCGGCTCTTTCAGCGCGTTGTTGCCCTCGCGGAACAGGTCGAGCGCCAGCGTCTGCTCGGCCGGGCTCACCCCTTCTGCCCACGGGCGCTTGCCGCCCTCGAGGCTGTTCTGCCCGGCGCCGCCCACCTGGGCCTTCGGGCCAGCCGGCGCCGCGGGCCTGGGAGCAGGCCCCGGCGGCTTCACGGCCGGAGCCGCGGTGACCGGCGCTGCCGCAGCGGGCTCGACCGGCGCCGGAGTCTCGGCGGGAGCCGGAGCGGTCTGGGCGGGCGGAGTCTTGGCAGGCGGCTTCTTCTTCGGGGCCGCGGCAGCAAAGGCGAGCTGCGGCACGCCGAGCAGCAACAGGGTGAGCGCGATGCGCATGTGGTTCGACTGCCTCCCCTACTTGAGTGTGTCGATGACTCCGCTGCCGCCGAGCTGCTCTTCGAGGCGCTTGGCGCGATCTTTCTCAGCGTCCAGCAGCTCGGTCACTTTTTTGCGCGCGCTCTCGACGCGCTGCTTGGCCTCTTCGGCCGACTGCCGGGCCACAATCGCCGTCCACGCGTTGCGCACCGCCTTCTGCTGCGCGGCCTGCGCCTCTTCCGCGGCGGCCTGCGCGTCGTCGAGCGCCTTCACCAACTCGGCCTGTTTGGCGGCGAGCTCGCGGGCGCTCTTCTCGGCCTCGGCCTGGGCCAGCGCGCGCTCGTGCTCCTTGGCCTCGGCCTTCTTCTGGTTGGTCTCGGCCTCCTGCTTGGCGCTCAGCGCCGCCTCGGCGTTCTGGTCGGCCTGCCGCCGAGCCTGCTGCACCGTCACCAGCGCGATGCCGGCCGCCACCAGCAACAGCGAGAGCAGCACCAGCGCCGCGAGCGCCGCGCCGCGCCGCCGCCGCGCCTCGGCGCCAAGCTGCGTCACCACCGAGTCGAGAAAGCGCCGCTGGGTCTCGCTCAGCGCGCCCCGGTAGCGCCTCGAGAAGCGCTGCGCCTCTTCGGCCAGCTCGCCGCGCCACAGCAGGTCTTTGGCCTGGCCCTTCTGCTGCCACTGCCTGGCCGCGGCGCGCAGCTGCTCGAGAAACGCCGCGTCTTCGCCGCTCTCTTCCAGCCAGCGCTTCAGGGTCGGCCAGGTGTTGATGAGCGACTCGTGAACGATTTCGACCGTCGCCGCGCCGCTGCCGGTCGAGACCACCAACAGCCGCGCCTGCACCAGGTCGTCGACCAGCCGCTGCACCTCGCCCGAGTCCTTCTGCAGCTCGCGCAGCTCGTCGAGCGAGACGATGGCCCGGGTGCGCTCGGGGGTGACCAGCCGCAAGAGAATCGCGCGCACCAACGGCACCGCCTGGGGCGGCAGGCGCTTCAAGAAGGTGTCGGCGTGTACCGCCAGCGCGCCGGCCACCCCGCCGATGGCCTCGTAGGCGAACTGGGTGAGCTGCTTGCGCGCCGGGTCGCGGTTCTCCCACAGCATCTGCGCGCAGAACTGCAGCAGCGGCAGCGCGCCTGGCGTCGACGAGAGGTGCTTGAGCATGTCCTCGACGATGGCGGGGTTCTCGAACTTGTACCCGGCCAGCTCGGCCGGCTGAATGATGGCGTCGCGCAGCCCGTCGGGGCCCGGCGCGGTGACGAACTGCAGCCCCTGACTCAGCTCGGCCATGAAGCGCGGGTCTTCGGGCACCCGGTCGAGGAAGTCAGACCGAATCGAGATGACCAGGCGAATCGGGCTCGTCACGTCGTCGGCCACCGCCGACAGCGCCGCGGTGAAGGCCTTGCGCTCGTTGGCGTCGCCCACCTGGGTGTAGAGCTCTTCGAACTGGTCGACGAAGAGCAGAATGTTGGTCTTGTCGCGGCGGGCCTTGGCGCGCAGCACCGCCCCCACGAAGCCGGGCTCGACGATGAGCCGGTCGGCGAGGCGGTTCTGCTCTCTCAAGTCGTCGGCCACCGACGCGCTGGTGCTGACCATCGGAGACACCAGCGAGGCGAGCGCCACCAGCGGGTTGCGGCCGGGGCGCAGCACGTGGGTCTCCCACTTCTCGCCGCTGCGCTTGAGCGCGGGCACCAGGCCGGCCCGCACGAACGAGCTCTTGCCGGCGCCTGACGGCCCCACGATGCCGATGAGCGGCCGCTCGCGAATGCGGTTCACCATCGCCGCGACCTCGACGGTGCGGCCGAAGAAGCGGTCGGCGTCGTCTTCTTGAAACGAGCTGAGGCCCGCGTACGGGGTCTCGTCGATTTTGAGCTCGCGGGTGAAGCGGCCGGGCAGGTACGGCTCGAGCGCGCGCAACAGCGACACCGCGTCGGGCCAGCGCTTGTCTTTCGACTTCGCCAGGCAGCGGTCGACCGCTTCGGTGAGCGCGGTCGGCAGGTTGCTCACCTTGCTCGAAAGCTTGGGCATCGGCTGGTCGAGCATGCCGGTGACCATCAGCTCTTGCCCTCGCAGCGGGTCGAGCGGGTGCTTCCCGCTCAGCATCTTGAACAGCATGATGCCCGCCGCCCAGATGTCGGCGCGGTGGTCGATGGGCACCCCGATGCCCCACTGCTCGGGTGCCATGTACGCGAGCGTGCCCATCATCGCGCCGAAGCGGGTGAGCTCGCCGGTGTCGTCTTCGTCTTCGAGCGAGGTCTTCGGCGCGCGCGGGCGCGAGACCTCGGCGTGCGCCTTCTCGTCGCCGCCCAGCACCTTGGCGATGCCGAAGTCGAGCACCTTGGTGTGGCCCGACTCGGTGACGATGATGTTGTCGGGCTTCAGGTCGCGGTGAACGATGCCCTGGCTGTGCGCGTGGGCCAGCGCGCGCACCACCGGCACCATCAGCTCGATGGCGCGCGCGAACGGCACCGGCTGGCCGTCGTCGGGGAGCAGCTGCGAGAGCGTCTTGCCCTGCAGGTACTCGAACACCATGAACGGGTTTCCCTGCCAGGCGTCGACCTCGTAGATGACCACGATGTTCTCGTGGCTCACCGCGGCGGTGGTGCGGGCCTCCAAGATGAAGCGCTTGGTCAGCTCGGCAGAGCTGGTGTGCAGGAACTTGATGGCCACCTTGCGGCCCAGCCGGGTGTCGCGCGCCAGGTAGACCGCGCCCATGCCGCCGCGCCCGATGCGGCGAATGATTTCGTAGTGGTGAATGCGGGTGCCGACCTGCGGCGCGCGGGTCTGCACCTCGGTGGCCGAGTCGGCGCCGGTGATGGCGCTCGGCGACTGGGGAGGCGGGGTGGGCGGCTTGGGGCTCTGCGCCGGCGCGGGCGGGGCGATGACGGTGTGACTCGGCATCGGTGCCGCGCCGGGCATCGGCAGTGCGGCGATGGAAGCGGGCGTGACGAACGGCGGCACCGCCACCTGCGGCGGCGCGACCGGGGGCAGCCGCATCACCGGCACGCTCTGCGGCCTGGGCGGCAGCGGCGCGGGGCCCAGCGTCACGTCGGCGGGCGGCAGCATCGGGGTGAACTGCGGCGCGGTGGGGTGCACCACGGTGCTCTCGACGTCGGCCGGAGGCGGCAGCGGAGTGGGGGACGCGACCGAAGAGATGGAGGTGGCCTCAACCGGGTTCGCCGGCAGGACTTCGAGTGGGGAATCGGCGGGCTTGCTCACGAAGTACCTCGTGCTGAAGACGGGAGCGTGCGCGAGTGTACTGCCCTTTCTCCCCTCGGCCGCGGCGAGAAATTCGCTGCGAGGGTGGTCGAACGTAGGTGTACGCTCGCGCGCCATGAACCCGACCGGTCAACCCTCGCTGGGAGCTCCGATGCCGTCTGCGCCGAGCAACGCCGGCGCACGCGATGCGCTGAACCTGCCGTCGCTGTTCATCATCATTCTGGGGGCGCTGGGCGCGGTGCTGTTCTTGTTCTCGATGGTCAACGAGGCCAGCGGGGGCTCGATGCGCATGGCGCAGGCCCTGGCCGAGAGCCTGCCGCCTGATCAGCAAGAGCGCATTCGGCAAATCATCGCGATGCAGAAGAGCGCCGGCAGCGGCATCTTCTCGTCCATCATCTGCCTCGCCTTTGCAGGCTTCACCATCTTCGCGGGCCTGCAGATGCGCTCGCTGAAGAACTGGGGCGTCGCGCTGGCCGGCGCCATTCTGGTGATGATTCCCTGCTCCACCAACTGCTGCTGCTGCCTCGGCATCCCCATCGGCATCTGGGCGCTGCTCACGCTGACCAAGCCGGAAGTGAAGTCGGCGTTCAGCTGAAGGGCGGAACCGCTCGGGGTGCTCAGCTTCGGCGCTTGCTGCGCGCCGAAGCAATCGAGGTCAGCTTGCCGGCGTGGCGCGGGTGCAGGTGCTCGACGCCGATGTCGCGCAGCATCTTTCGCAGCTCGAGGCCGTGCAGCTCCTCCTGGCCGATCTGCGTGCGCGCGAACTCCTCGAGGTAGACGCTGCGGTCTTCGACCAGGTCGAGCAGCGCCTTGTACAGGTCGAGCGCCTCGGACTCGTGGTTCAGGCTCTCTTCGAGAAAGTCGCGCACCGCGTGCTTGAAGCTCTCTTTGATGGGCGCGATGCGCACCGAGGGGTGCCCGCCCAGGCCGGTGAGAATCTCGCCGGCCTGCTGCGCGTGGAGCAGCGACTCGCCGGCCTGCGCCTTCATGAACGCCACGATGGGTATGCGGTTCGGCCCTGAAATCATCAGCGAGTAGTGCGTGTAGCGAACCACCCCGGCGAGCTCGAACTCCATGATGCGCGAGAGCAGCTCGCAGGTGCGCTTGGTGTCGAGGTCCTTCATCATGGTCAGTCTCCCTTCTTCTCGAAGAGCTGGTTCTTCTCGTGGTCCGACGCGACGCGCAGGCCGATCAGCTCGGCGCGCACCAGCCGGCCGGCGCCCCAGTCTTCGGTGCCGCCGCCGATGCTGATGGTCTCGCCCTGGGCCTTCTCGGTCACCTTCGCCACCTTGTGCAGCTTCTTGTCGACCTCGACCTTGCCGAGCTTGAACACCGCCCGCGCCGACAGGCCGATGCGGTTCGCGTTCGCCCACTCTTTCGCCTCGGCCATCGACTTCATGGGAATGGTGAAGGTCACCGGAGGCGCCAGCCAGTAGTTCTGGGTTATCTCGGCGTCTTGCTTGGCGGCCGAGTTGCCCGGGTTGCCGGCCTTCGCTTGAGTCCACGCGATGGCCACGTGCCCGAAGCTGTCGGTGCAGTCGATGCTGCCCTGCACCTCGAGCGGGAAGACGCCCTTGGGCGCGTCGAAGTCTTTCAGCTTCACCCCGTCGGGCGCCCGAATCTTCACCATGAAGGTCTGCGCCTTGAGGTCTTTCGCCAGGTCGGCGCGCTTGCTCTCGTTGGCCTTCTTCTCGGCCTTGTCGGCGCCCGGCGCGTCGCCCTTGAACAGCGCCCAGATGCCCTCGGGGCACGGCCCCTCGGCCGAGAGCGGCTTGCCGTCGTCCCACGGTGAGCCGAGCGTCACCTTCTCGCTCTCTTTGGGTTGAAAGCGCTTCGCGTCGGCCTCGGCGTCTTTCTTCTGCTTCTCGGCCTTGTCGACCTCTGACTGCTTGAGCTTTTCCTTCGCGCGCTTCGCGGCGGCGTCCTGACCCTGGCAGCCGATGAGCGCGACCACGATGACGAGAGAAATCGAGCGCATGCGGCGCGGACCTTAGGCCCCACGCTCCCCACTGACCAGCCCGACTTGCAAACGGAGTTAGTACGCGTGCATATTATAAGCATGCACTTCGAGCTCGACCCCCAGGGCCCCTTCACTCTCGACGTGGCGCGCACCTTCGCGTGCGGGCTGTTCACCGCCTCGCGCAGCTGCAGCACCGACGGCGCGGTGCGCTTTGCGTTCTCGCGCGACGACGACTTCTCGCTCGCCGGCGTGAAGCTGGGCTTCGACGGCCAGAAGGTGAAGGGCGAGGCGTTCGGCTCGACGAAGGGCATCGAGCGGCAGGTGGCGCGCATCATCGGCGTCGATCGCGACGCGCGGCCGTTCTACGCCCTGGCGAAGAGAGACCCGGTGCTGGCCGAGGTGCTGGCGCGCACGCCGGGGTTCCGGCCGGTGGTGTTCTTCTCTCCCTGGGCGGCGGTGGGGTGGGGCGTGCTCACCCAGCGGCTGCGCATGACGCAGGCGGCGCGCCTCGCCGAGCGGCTGGCGCGCGAGGCGGGCGACGTGGTCGAGGTCGACGGCGAGCCGCTCGCCGCGTTTCCCCGGCCCCAGACGTTTCTCGCCCGCAGCGGCTTCGCGGGCATCACCGACGAGAAGTGGGCGCGGCTGCAGACCGTGGCCCGCGCCGCTCTCGAGGGCGAGCTCTCGTTCGCCGCGCTCGACCGCGAGGGCGCCCGCGAGCGGCTGCTGAAGCTGCGCGGAGTCGGCCCGTGGACGGCAGACATGGTGCTGATTCGCGGGGTGGGGCCCTCTGACGTGCTGCCCGACACCGAGCCGACGCTGCATCGCGCGGTGGCGCACCGCTACGGAGCGAAGGCGCGCCTCGACGAGGTCTCTGCTACCTGGGCGCCGTTTCGAACCTGGGTGAGCGTGATGCTGGTTCGCGACTTCCGCGGGCAGCTGCCGGTGCTCAATGGCTGACGAGCGCAAGGGCCCGATGGCCTCGCCCGGCTACCACCTGTGGAACGCCTCGCTGCGGTGGACGCAAGAGGTGGCGCGCGCGCTTTCACCTCTCGGGCTCACCCACACCCAGTTCTTTCTGCTCGGGGCGGTGAGCTGGCTCACCAAGAGCCGCGGAGAAGCGCCCAAGCAGCGCGAGGTGGCCGAGTTCGCCCGGCTCGACAAGGTGATGACCTCGCAGGTCACCCGCGCGCTCGAGGGCGACGGCCTGCTCACGCGCGCCGACGACCCCGACGACAGCCGCGCCTGGCTCATCACCGTTACCCCGAAGGGGCGAAAGATGTTTCTCGAGGCGGTGACCCTGGTGCGCGAGGTCGACCACCGCTTCTTCGGCTCCCGCGCCGACCACCTGCGCGACGAGCTCTCGAAGCTGCACGGGGGTTGACCGGTCAGGGTGAGCTTTGTCGAACCCTGCTGTCGCCCGTCGAAGGCTGAGGGGCAGATGCTCCATCGTATGGGTGCGCACGCTCTGCTGCTTGATGCATGGAGTCACCGACTTGGGTGCGTCCCAGCTGGAGTGCACCCGTTCGACTTCGCGCTTCGCGCTCCGCTCAGGGTGCGCGGCTACCTCTGCACTTCGCGCCAGCGCCAGCACGACGTCAGGTGGTCGTTCACCAACCCGCACGCCTGCAGGTGCGCGTACATGATGGTCGAGCCCACGAACTTGAACCCGCGCCGCTTGAGCTCGGCCGAGAGCGCGTCCGAGTGCTTCGAGGTGGCGGGTATCTGCGAGCCCGACCTCCACTTGTTCACCACCGGCTCGCCGTCGACGAAGCCCCAGATGAAGTCGTCGAAGCTGCCGAGCTCGTCTTGCAGCTTCAAGAACATGCGCGCGTTGTTCACCGCCGACTCGACCTTCTGGCGGTTGCGCACGATGCCGGCGTCGAGCAGCGCCTTCTCGACGTCGCGCGACGTGAAGCGCGCGACCTTGGCCGGGTCGAAGCCCTTGAACACCTTCCGGTAGCCGTCGCGCTTGTTCAGAATCGTCGACCACGACAGCCCCGCCTGCGCGCCCTCGAGCACCAGAAACTCGTAGTGCTTCTGCTCGTCGTGCGTGGGCTTGCCCCACTCGAGGTCGTGGTACTGCCACATCTCTTCCTTGAGCGCCCACGAGCAGCGCACGCGAGCCGAAGCGCTCACGGAGGCGTCGAGCCGGGGAACACCGTCATCACCAGCGCCGCGCCGCGGGCCGCGCCGGCCTGGCGCTGCTTGTAGGTGCTCTGCCCGGTGACGTCGAAGCGGAAGGTGCTGACCATGTCTTCTTTCTGCACGTAGACGAACAGGCCGGTCGCCGAGGTCTTGAGGCCGGTGCCGGTGAAGTCGGCGGTCGGGTAGAAGAACTGCGCGCTCAGGTTGCTCATGGTCGGCGTCACCGTGGCGTCGCCGACCGGCTTGCCCTGCGCGTCGACGATGCGGCCGAGCATGAAGCCGGCGCTGATGAGCGTGGTCTTGCCCGGCGCGATGTTCGAGATGGCCGCCGGAGTCACCGCGGCGGTGAGCGCGTCGTGCAGCACCTTGGGCAGCACCCACGCCTTCGCGCCGGTGAGGTTGTGGTCGGGCTTCTTGCCCTCGAACGCCACGTCCCAGATGCCGGTGGCCGAGCGCACGATGCGGGTGCCCGCGTCGTCGTCGTCGCGCACGCCGGCCGCCACGCCCAGGTTCACCAGCTCGGTGGAAATCTGCGACGCCGAGAAGCTGGCGTTCGAGTCGAGCAGCGCCGACGAGAAGATGCCCAGCGGGTCGTTCTCGTTCAAGGCCACCTTGAACGGCTCTTCCACCCGCACCCGCAGGCCCGCCACCGAGGTCGACAGCCCGGCGTCGGTCAGCATCGCCAGCCCCTCGGGAAACACCTGCGCGGTGCCCGAGACGTCGAAGAAGACCTCGTCGGTGTTGCCGCCATCGGTGCCGGCGTCGTTCTGGTTGCCGCCGCCCGACGAGCAGGCGAGCAGGAGGAGCGAGAGGAGCAGTGCGAGTCTTTTCATGACTTGGGGGTCTCGGTGGGGGCGGGGGCCGGCTCGGTTGCAGGAGCCGGTGCAGCAGCGGGGGCTTCGACAGGAGCAGGTGCAACAGCGGGCTCGACCGGCGGCTCGCCCATCTTGCGCATGCCGCCCAGCGCCGCGCCGCCGAAGCTGCCGCGCAGGCCGACCGAGAACATGAACGCGCTCGAGGTGTAGACGCCGGTGCCGATGATGGGCGCGGGGTCGGGCTCGGTCGAGCCGGCGCGCACCTCGCTCGCCGCGATGGCGTGGCTCGACTCGGGGGTGCCGGCCGCGCCGACCACCAGCTCGAGCCCGAACGCCTTCACGCCCACGCCGCCGGTGAAGAACACCCGCGAGAAGTGCAGAAAGTCGACGCCGATGTACTGGTCGGGAATGGCGCCGGTCTCGTACCAGCCGCCCAGGTAGGCGGTGAGCCAGGGGAACAGCGAGAACGAGCCGCCCAGCCGCGCCATGTAGGCGTTCTGCCAGTGCTTCTGAATGCGGAAGCCGGCGACCTTCTGCGGCTCGGCGTGCATCGGGTCGACCAGGTACACGTTGGTCGGATCGAGCACGATTTCAGAGATCGACTGCCAGCCCTGGTAGACGAAGTCGAAGTTGATGCCGAGGCGCCAGTTCGGCTGCAGGTGAATGCCGATTTTGGCTTCCGCCGGCAGCTGCATCGAGAGCGTGGCCTCGTCACCCTGGGTGGTGGTCATCAGCGCCTTGGCCGCAGGGCCGGGCTCGACCTTGAGCTTGCCGGGCGCGTTGATCATCACCTGCGGGCGGAACGAGGCGCCAATCTGCAGCCAGCTCGTCGGCCGCACCAGCACTCCGAACACCGCGGTGAACTGCGAGTACTGCAGCGGCATGTCGACCGTCACCTTCGAGTCGTAGAAGGGGTCTTCTTGCGCCTGGGTCTTGGGGTGAATGCCGATGCGGTCGATGCTGGTGATGCTCTGCGAGAGGTGAAACGAGGTGATGACCGGCTGCAGCGACACGCCCAGCGAGAACGCCGACACCGGGGCGAAGGCCAGCGACAGCGACGGGTAGATGACCACCACGTTGTTGTCGATGAGCGAGTAGCGCTGCGGCGCGAACTTGCGCGGGTTCTCGATGAACTTGCCGCCCTGCTGCTCGTAGTTCGGGCTGGGGAAGCTGTAGTGGCCGTCGGCCGGCGGGCCGTAGATGCCGCCGCCCACGAACAGCGGCCGACCGAAGACGCTGAACGTGTAGCCCAGGCCCAGCATCGGCACCGCGAACGGGCCGCCCTGGTTGTGCACCACGTCGCCCGGCGGCTTGGGCGGGTTGTTGACGTCGAAGCCGGGGTCGATGCGGCTGAAGGCGATGTCGTGCAGCACCAGCTGGCCGTCGACCAGGAAGTTGAAGCCGCGCAGCTGCGCCAGGCCGGCCGGGTTGTGCTGAATCGCCGACAGGTCGTCGGCCTGCCCGGTGAACGCCCCGCCCATCAGCAGCGCCCGACCGCCGTTTTCGGTCAGGTAGAAGCCCGATGCAGTCGCTACGGTCGGAACCAGGAGCAGCGAAACCAACAGGTGGCGCATTGCGGCCGCTTACCATTTCGTAGGTGGTGCGCCCACCTGAACGGATGCGTCGATGTAGGTCTGATCCCTGATCCGCCGAGGAAACGCCGTTCGGGTTACCGAGTTGTAACTCCAACCTTTTGAAATCGTTTCGAGTTCGAATGGCATGAATGTCTGACTTGACCCCGATAGAGCCAGCAGAATCGAATCGCGGCCCGCGAGCCGTTTGGAGGGAAGCACATGATCGTCGAGAGAGCGCAACAGACTGCTGCAGCCCTGGCAGAGACCACCCCGGTGAGCCTGGTACCGGTTCCGGCAGCCCCTCCGGGCGCCGGCCGATGGGCGATGGCGTCTTTCATCGCACAGCTGGCGCTGCTGGCGATGGGTCTGGCCGCGGGCCTGATGATCGGCCGCCGGCTCGAATCGAACCAGGCCGGCCTCGAGGTGCAGCGGCAGCAGAGCGAGGTCACCCGGCAGAAGGTCGACGGGCTGGCCGAGCAGACCGCGCTCTTGCGCAGCGAGATGATGAACCTGCGCCAGACCGTGGCCAGCAACACCAGTGAGGACGTGCTGTTTCTCAAGGTGCTGCTGCTGCGGCCCAACATCGACGTCAACCTCGCGCGCAGCATCGCGACCCTGGTTCACAAGAACGCGCAGCAGTACAGCCGCGACCCGAACCTGGTGCTCGCCATCATGAACGAAGAGAGCGCGTTCAACCCCCGCGCGGTGTCTCCGGTCGGCGCTGCCGGCCTGATGCAGGTGATGCCGCACTGGAAGCGCGTGCTCGCCATCAACGGCGACCTCTACGACCCCGACACCAACATCAAGTACGGCCTGCAGGTGCTCGGCTTCTACCTCGAGATGTACGGTGACCTCGAGATGGCGCTCACCGCGTACAACCGCGGCCCGGGCCCCGTCGACAACGCCCTGGTGCGCGGCAAGAGCCCGCTCAACGGCTACGCGCCCAAGGTGCTCGGCACCTACGACCGGCTGAAGAAGCTGAACGTCATGGCGATGAAGTAGGCCCGAAAAGAAGACCTCCCTCTCCCCCAGCGGGAGAGGGCCTTAGGTGAGGGGGCGCCCGAAGCTACAAGGCAGCGAACCACCCCCTACCGCGTTCCGACCACCAGAAACCGCCCCAGCGCCCCGACGGCGACGGCCGCGAGCGCGTAGAGCGCGGGCAGCCACCCCGCGACGCCCCACAGCTGGGTGTCGCGGTGAAAGAAGAGCCCGCGGCTCGTCAGCTGCCACTCCACGAGCCACCCGCCGAACGCAGCGCCTGCCGCGCCGAGCAGCGCGCCGCGGGTGTCGAGCGGGAACAGCGCCGCGACGAAGAGCACGGTGAGGATGATCAGCTTCACCCACCACGGCGCGGGCAGAAACCCGCTCAGCGCGTAGCCGAAGAAGAACAACCCCATCTTCCACGCCAGCGCGCGGCCGGTTATGGGCAGCACCTTGCCGTCGAGGCGCTGGTCGATGAGCACCCGCGGCAGCCCGATGGAGAGCCCCGCGAACGCGAACAGCGGCGGGCACCACCACACGCTCTTCAACCACTGCGGGTCGGCGTACCAGGTAGCGCCACTGTAGGTGTGCAGCCCGTCGAGCAGCGGCCCCAGCGTGGCGCCCAGCGCGGTGAGAATCAGCGCCGCGCGCAGGTGGGAGCTCTTCATGCGCGCCAGCTCACCCGATACCGCCCCATGTGCCCATCGTAGGAGAGCAGCTCGCAGCGCGGCTCGTTCAGGCCCACCACCGAGACGGCGGCCTGCATCAACCCGCGGAAGTAGTGGGGCGCGGTGCCGACCTCGTTGTGCTCCATCACGAAGACGGTCTTGCCTTCGACGTCGACCTTCACCTCGGCGTAGTTGTTCACCGCGCGAAACAGCAGCGGCAGGCGCTTCAAGAAGCGCATCGGGCCGAGCAGGCGAATGGCGGGGAACAGCGCTTTGCCGAGCAGCGAGTCGTGGTACCGGCCGATGGCGAGAAAGCCGAGCTCGAACACGGCCTCTTCAGGGCTCTTCGCCGGAAAGAGCTCGGCCGCGAGCACGTGCACCATCTGGTCGAGCGTGCGCATCGGGTACCGGTCGCGCTTCGCCGCTGGGTCGTAGCCGGCCTCGGCCTTGAGCCGCTCGAGAATGCGCGGCGTCAGCCGGCCGCTGGCGCTGTCGATGGTCGACTCGATGCCGGTTCGGTAGACGACCTTCTCTTCCACGTTTCCGATGTTAAGCACGGCCGCGGTGCTGCAAGCGCGCCTCAAAGCGTTGGGCCAGCTGAAAGGGCGGGCGACCAAGAAGTCGCGCACGCTGCTGCAGCTGTGCCACGCGGGGCGGCTGCGGGGCGGGCTCTCCATCGCGCTGGGCGTGACGCCCGACGAGGCGTTCGCGCCGCTGATCCACGCCATGGAGCTCGAGGGCCTTCGCCTGCTCGACGTGCGCGAGGGCGGCGCGCAGCTCGAGGTGAAGCTGCACGACGGCTCGGTCGAGAAGTGGCAGGTCGAGGGCGTCGAGGGGCTGGTGCACAACGCCAACACGCTGTGCCAGCTGCAGCCCGAGGCCAACCCCTGCGCGGTGCTGGGCGAGTGGGAAGACATGCTGCAGCTGTGGTGCGCCCCGCGTGACGTCTTCGCGGCCGCGCTGCACGAACGTTGGCTCGACGCGCGCAATGCAACGGTGCTATTGGCGGCCCCGGCCGGATTCGAAATCCCTCAGTGAGGATTCACAACATGCTTCGAAAGATTCTGCTCGCGGCTTCGGTCGCGACCGCCGCCCTGCTGGCGACCCAGTGTGGCAACAACGGCGGAGACAAGTGCCCCAACGGCTGTACCGACTCGACCGGCGCGTGCGTCGCCGGCACCACCGTCGACGCGTGCGGCAAGGCCGGCACCCAGTGCGGCAAGTGCTCGACCGGGCAGCAGTGCTCGGCGAACACCTGCGTGAACAACAGCGCGGGTGGCGGCACCGGCGGTAGCACGGGTGGCGGCACCGGCACCGCGGGCGGCACCGGCGGAGCGCGCGCGGGCGGAACTGGCGGCAACGGCGGCGGCACCGCCGGCAGCGGCACCGGCGGCGGCAGCGGCGGCGCGACCGGCCAGGCCTGCAGCGTCTCGATGGCGTGCCCGGTGGGCAGCACCTGCGTCGCGGATACCCAGGCCGCACTGCAGGCGTCGACCGGCAAGTGCCGCGCGGGTTGCGACACCGTGCTGCAGAACTGCCCGAACAGCCAGAAGTGCACCTACGGTCAGGTGGGCACCGCCCTGGCGCGAACCTGCGTCGATGCGGGCACCCTGGCCGAAGACGCCACCTGCGTGCAGGCCAATGACCAGTGCGGCCTCGGGCTGGTGTGCCTCGGCTTCCAGGGCGGCGGCCCCACCAAGTGCGTGAAGTACTGCGCCCTGGCAGACCTGGCGAGCTGCAACGCCGGTCACAGCTGCAACGCCGGCTTCAACCCCATCGCGACTGGCGCGACCGAGTGGCAGACCGTCTGCCGCGTCGACACCATCGACTGCAACCTGCTCACCCAGAACTGCCCGATGTCGACCCAGAACTGCATTCTGGCGAGCGCGAGCAGCACCGCGTGCGGCGCGGTGGGCACCACGGCCATCAACGCCCCCTGCACGAACCCCGAAGAGTGCGTGAAGGGTGCGAACTGCATTCCCACCTCGACCACCACCAACAACTGCCTGCAGCTGTGCAACACCGACGGCGGCATGCCGACGTGCGCCAGCGGCACCTGCCAGGGCACCACCCCTGCGCTGCCGCAGGGCGCCGGCATCTGCGGCTGAACCTCTTGAGCGCTGAAGCTTGAAAGGGCCGCTCTTCCTTCGGGAAGGGCGGCCCTCTTCATTTGGGACCGGCGGCCCCGCCCTCGCGGGTCTTGATGATCATCCGCCGCACCGCTTCTTTGATGCTCTTCTTCTGCGTGCCGCGCGCGATGAACGCGGGCACCGCGCCCGCCGGGTCGGCGTAGAGAAAGTGCGTTATCTGCGTCTTCCCGCCGCGCGCCTCGAAGTTCCACCCGCCCCACATCTTCTCCATGCGCACCACTCCCGAGGGCAGCGCGGGGGCCAGCTCGTTGGTGATTTTGAAGCGAATGCGGCAGCCGCCTTCGCCGGGCAGCTTGGTGACCGTCATCGCGTAGTCGCGGGTGCTCACCATCGGCGCGTCGACCAGGTCGTAGAGCACGCGCACCTCGGGCTCGTCTTTGAGCAGCTTGCGCGACTTCACGTTCTCGCCCGGCTTGCCCTTGGTCACCTGCTCGAAGGTGGTGTCGCAGAGCGCCTGCGGGGTGAGCTCGGTCGAGGTCTTCACCCGGTACTCGAGCCAGCTGCTGTTCTCGATGGCGCGGGCCTCGAGCTGCAGCTCGCCGTCGGTCTCTTCCGGCTGCCACGCGGCGGGGTTGTCGTAGACCGAGTCGGGCACGGCCAGGAGCAGGGCGGCAGTGAGCGCGGAGAGGGTCTGCACGCCCCGAATTCTAGGGCACGCGCTGCAGGAACACGTAGTCGCCTTCCTCGAAGACGACCTTCCACAGCGGGTCGGCGCGCAGCGCGGCGACGCGCTGCGCGTGCTCGGCCTCGTCGATGGGCCACGGGTCATGCCGGTTGCCCATCAGAATCCACTGCGCACCTTCGCACTGCGGCACCATCAACAGCCGCGCCGTCGGCCGCCGGTGCGGAGCGATGGGCGACTGCGCGCACACCACGTCGGCTTCGGGAATCGTGCCGATGAAGCGCGCCGCCGCCAGGTCGGCGCCCGAGACGCGGTCGAGCACCGGCCAGTTCGGAGTCACCCCGATGGCCAGCGCGCCGGCCGCGAACGCGGCGTGCGCTCCGAAGCGCGCGCGCACCGTGCGCAGCGCGAACAGCAGGCCCGCGAAGAGCAGGGTGGTGCCGAGCAGCCCGTAGTACGCGCCCAGCTTCGCCGCGTAGCCGTAGTCGGCGGTGAGGTGCGCCAGCAGCGGAGGCAGCGCGGCGGCCACGCTCAGCGGGTCGAGCAGCGGCACGAAGCCGAGCGAGGCGAAGACCTTCAGCGTCGGCTCCGAGAAGATGACGCCCAGCAGGTAGCCGGGGTGGGTGAGGAGCCCCACCGCAATCTCGGGGTACGTCGTGCCGAACTGCGCCCAGCGGCTCGCCAGCGGGTGAAAGCCGGCGTGCACCGGGTGAAAGTGCGGCATCACCCAGAGAAACGTGACCGCGCCCCAGGCCACGCTCAGCGCCGCCACCGCCAGCGCGTGCGGCCAGCGGCGACCCTCTCCGCGCAGCACGAGGAGCGCGAAGCACGCCATCACCAGCGCCATCTCTTCTTTGAGCGTGAACGCGAAGGCGAGCGCGGCGTAGAGCGAGGCCCAGCGGCGCGTCACCGAGGCGTGCAGCGCCCAGAACACCGCCACCGGCCCGAACAGCTCGGGGTGAAAGTCGAAGCGGTTCGACTGCACCACGATGGCGTTGAAGACGTACGCGGCGCAGGCCAGCACCGCGAGCCGGCGGCCGAGCCCCAGCCGCAGCGCTACGAAGTAGAGGGGAAGCAGCGCCGCGGTGACGCCCACCCACTGCGCGAGCAAGAGCACCATCGGGTGGTGCACCAGCGCGTAGAACGGCAGCACCGCCAGCACGATGGGCTCGAAGTGCTCGCTGAACAGGCTGCGGCCCAGCCCCCACGCGTGCATGAACTGCCCGTCGAGCGTGTTGAGCAGCGTCGACTCGAACAGCGAGAGGTCGTACGCGCCGGTGTCGAGCGCCAGCCAGCGGGTGACGCGGAACAGCAGGCCCCAGAGCGCAAAGGCCCCGAGCCCACCGAGCAGCACCGCGCGCTCGCGGGCCGCGCACCAGCGGCCGAGCGCCTCGCGGTCGGCGGGCGGCAGCACGAACCAGCCCGCGAACGCGATGAGCAGCGGGAAGCGCACCGGTCGCCCGGTGAGCAGCGAGAGTGGCCCCAGCGCCCAGCCGCCGGTGAGCGCGGCGCTGAGGAAGACGAGGGTCGAGAGCGCCGCGAGCGCGAAGAGCGCTACACCGAGCTTGCGTCGCATGGGGCGCAACACCCTACACCGGCGATTGTGCTCGCGGCGGGGAACCGCCGTGAGCCACACCCGCGCGTTCGAGACTGGCTCGAGCGCTGGCTCGGTCGCATGCGAATGAGGCGGTCCCTCCTCGCTCGGGTAGCTCCTCTCGGCCGGCTCAGGCCCAGACAGCGAATGGGGAAAGGTGCGGCGATTGCCCTCTGCGCCGACCTCCGGTGCGCGTCTGAGGAGCGCGACCAGAGGTAATCGGCGCGCGGGTCATCTTTTCAGAGCATCGAGAAACTGCTCCAGCTTCTGCAGGGGCGACCGGCGTCGTTGTGACGGCTACGCGTCTCCCCGGACTCTTCGTGCTGCAAATGCAGATGCGGTCATGCGCCAGAAAACGCCGAGACCGCCCACATTCCGTGACCTCCAGTGTCACGATGAGATCCGCACCCGGATGTCCCGTTTCAACCCGTCGGGGTCTGCGACGCGCTGGAACGGGATGTCCCGTTTCAACCCGTGGGGTCTGCGACGCCGTGAACGGGATGTCCCGTTTCAGCCCGTCGGGTCTGCGACGCCCTGAACGGGCACTCTCAGCGGGGTGCCGGCCCACCCCTTCGCGGCACTCACCCCGAGGGGTCCGGAGGGGGAGGCGACTGCGGAAGAAACAAATTGTCGGATTCCGGAATCCAGATTCCGCCTCAGCACATTCGCGCCCTTGCAATCGAAGAACGGAACTCAACAAGTTTACGTTTTCCGCACCCGCCCACCCCACGGACCCTCCGGCGGCACGCTGTGTCCTGTTGCCCGAGCGGTACCCGCTCTGCGTCGACCCAACGCACTTGCCCCCATTCGCAGTCGAGGCAGCGCGCCCGTGCCGAGGAGCTGCCCGAGCGAGGAGGGCACACCGCTCTCGCCCAGCTTCGCCGCAGGGTGCGCCACGGCTCAGCGGTCAGGCCGTCGCATCGCGGTTCCCCGCCCGAACCGGCACCGACCGGCCGACGAAGCCAGCAACTTTCGCTTCACCGCGCCGCGAGCGCAGCATCGACGAACCGCCCCGCCGCCTCGGGAAACACCTCGAGAAAGAACGACGGCTCGATGAGCTCGAGCTCCATCAGGCACGGCTCCCCAGCCGCATCGCGCGTCAGGTCGACCCGCGCGTAGAGCAGCCCGGCGTGCCGAGAGAGAAACCGCTCTGCGAGCGCCAGCTCATCGGCCGCCGCCTCGGCGGCGTACGCGCCGTGCTCTCCGGTCGACAGCGGCGGCTTGCGCCGCACCACGTGCGAGAGCTTGCCGCCGAAGAACACCAGGCTCCGCTCACCGGTGGTCTCCACCGACGGCAAGTACGGCTGCAGCATCGCCATACCGCCGCCCGACAGAATCTCGGTCAGCAGCCCCTGCGGCGCGGCGCCGCGCGCAAAGCGCCGGGTACGAAACGCTCCGCCCGAGACCGCCGGCTTGAGCACCGCGTCGTGCCACCCGCGCTCGGCCAGCGCCCCGTCGAGCGACACCTCGTTCTCTACCCAGACCGTGGGCACCACGGGCAAGCCCCCGCGCTCGAGCTCGCGCAGGTACTCCTTGTGCGCGTTCCACGCCACCACCTCGGGCCCGTTCAGCAGCCGTGGCACCCGCCGCGTCCACGCCAGAAACGCCTCGAGGTGCAGGTAGTAGTTCCACGGCGTGCGAACCAGCGCGAGCCCGACGCGCGACCAGTCGTACGACGGGTCGTCCCACCCGGCCACTTCGACGCTCACGCCCCGGCGGGCGAATTCGGCCCGCAGCGGCTCGAGCTCGGCCTTCAGGTACGGCACGCGCTCCGCAGGAGGCTTCGCCTCGGTGACCAGGACGATGTCGACGGCTCGTGGCATGGTGTGAACGCCGAATGGCTGACGCCGCCCTGAAGCGCAAGCTCTTCACCCGCCGGCGCATGATGCTGCTGGTCGGCGGCGCGGTGCTGTTCGGCTCGGCGCGCTTCGGGCGCTCCCGCCTGGCCCGCTCGGGCTCTCCGTCGGGGCCGCTCTCACCCGCCGCCCTCGAGCTCATCGCGCAAGCGTGGACGGGGCTCGACCCCGCCCAGGTGCTCGACTGCCACGTGCACGTGCTCGGCACCGGCATGGGTGGCACCGGCTGCTACGTGGGCAAGCGCTTCACCTCGGCCTCGAGCCCCATCGAGTACCTCAAGTTCACCGTCTACGAGACCGCCGCGGGCGTCACCGACCCGGCCAGGTGCGACGTGCAGTACGTCGACCAGCTCGCCGGCTACCTGGCGCGCGAGCGGCCGCACGGCCGCGCCCTCATCTTCGCCTTCGACCAGCTGCATGACGACGACGGCAGGGCGCTGCCCGAAGAGAGCGAGTTCTACACGCCCAACGCGTACGTCATCGGCCTGGCGAGCAAGCACCCCGACTACTTCGTGCCGTGCGCCTCGGTGCACCCGTACCGGCCCGACGCGGTCGAGGCGCTCGAGAAGGCCGTCGCCGGCGGCTGCGTGGCGGTGAAGTGGCTGCCCAACGCGATGAACATCGACCCGGCCTCGGCGCGCTGCGACGCCTTCTACGACGCGATGGCGCGGCTGCAGGTGCCGCTCATCACCCACGCCGGCGAAGAGAAGGCGGTGCACGCCGAGGCGCGCCAGCGGCTGGGCAACCCGCTCAAGCTGCGCCGCGCGCTCGAGCACGGCGTCACCACCGTCATCGCCCACTGCGCCTCGCTGGGCTCGAACCCCGACCTCGACCAGGGCGAGGCCGGCCCCCTCACCGACAACTTCGACCTCTTCAAGCGGCTGATGGCCGAGCCGCAGTGGAGGGGGAAGCTCTGGGGCGAGGCCTCGGCGCTCACCATCGTGAACCGCGTCGGCCGGCCCCTGCGCGAGGTGCTCGAGAGCGAAGACCTGCGCGAGCGGCTGGTCAACGGCAGCGACTACCCGCTGCCCGCGGTGAACCTCTTGATGCAGACCCGCGCGGTCGAGAGCGAGGGCTTCATCACCGCCGCGCAGCGCACCGTGCTCAACGAAATCGACCAGCACGACCCGCTGCTCTTCGACTTCGTGATGAAGCGCTGCCTGTCGTGGAAAGGGTTTCGTTTGCCCGATGCGGCGTTCATGGTACGGCGCGAAATCTTCCCGCGGCTCGCTCGAGGAACCTGACCGATGAAGCGTCTTGTGGTGCTGGTGGTGTTCGCTCTCTCTTGCGGTGGGCTGTCGGTGCAGGAGTTTCAGCAGCAGGTCGCGGCGGCGAAGGAGTGCAACCAGGCCGCGGGAGACACCTGCGTCAACGCGGGCGCGGCCCAGTGCCTGTGCCCCACTCCGGTGCTCTCGAGCAAGGCGGCGGCGATTGACCGCGTCGCGCAGTCGGTGGGCTGCGGCAACGCCCAGGTCGAGTGCGCGCTGCAGCTGAACCCCCGCTGCGTCAACGACCGCTGCGTGGCCGACACGCAGTAGGCAGCCTCAGGGCGCCAGAAAAGCAAAGCGCGACTTCGGGCCGGGCCAGCGAAAGCCGGCCCTCACCCAAAGTCGCGCGGTACTACCGCTTCTTACAGCTCGCCGTTCGACTTCAGCTCGGCGGCCACCGCGTCGATGCCGCGGCGGTTGATGATGCGAAGGCCGTGCGCCGAGACGCGAATGCGGATCCACCGTTTCATGCTGGGCACGAAGAAGCGGTGGTACTGCAGGTTCGGCTTGCTGCGGGTCTTCGTCTTGTTGTTGGCGTGGCTGACGTTGTTGCCGACCAGCGGGCGCTTACCAGTGACCTGACAGACGCGGGACATTGTCGTTCTCCTTACCAGCTCGACTTGACGACGCCGGTGAGCTCGCCCTTGAGCGCCTTCTCACGGAAGGTGATGCGGCAGAGCTGGAAGTAGCGCAGGTTGCCACGGGGACGACCGGTCACCATGCAGCGGAGCACCACGCGAATGGGGTTGCTGTCTTTCGGGAGCTTCTGAAGCTTCACCTGCGCAGCGACGCGCTCCTCGACCGGGGTCGCAGGATTCTTGATGATGGCTTTCAGCTCGCGCCGGCGGGTGGCGTACTTCGCCACCAGTAGCTTGCGCTGCTCGTTCTTGTTCACCTTCGAAATCTTCGCCATAGGGGGGTGGGCTCTTACACGGGCTCCTCATGCGGATCAAGCCGGCACCCGCACCCGATGAAATTTAGCTCTGGCGCCTGGGCTCTGGACGACGCCGGGCGGATCAGCGTAGAGGGTCGCCCCTCATGGGAACTTTCAAGACCTTCATCGACAGCAAAGGCATCAAGAACGAAGACCTCGTCCACGTGAGCAACAGCCGTGAGGCGTGGGGCAACGCGGGCCGCAAGCTGCTCGCGAAGCGCGTCGCCAAGCGCCGCGGCGAGGACAAGGACAAGAAGTACGCCGAGCTGAACCTGGCCAAGCCCACCGCCGGCCGCGGCGTGTCGCTGCACCAGGTCGAGGCCGCCATCGAAGGCAAGCCGCAGCCCCGCAAGGTGCGCAGCAAGCTGTTCAAGGCGGTCAACGAGGTGCTCAAGGCGAAGAAGCAGGGCGAGGTCACCGACTTCAAGCTGCTCTTCGAAGGCACCACCGTGCAGAAGGGCAAGGCGCCCAAGGCCGCCAAGGCCGCTGCCGCGAAGAAGTAAGCAGCAGCCGTTCGAAGTCTCGCCCGAGCTGACCTGGCCCTCTGAAGAGAGGTGTCCCGGTCAGCTCGTTGCGTTGGTGGAGCCGCTCACTTCGGCGGGCGGGTGTGCAGGTCCCACGCGTCGCCGGGGCTGGTGACCTTCTTGAGCTCCCAGGCAGCCAGCGCGTCGACGCAGCGGTCGAGCTCGTTGTTGAGCGAGCGGGCGCGCTTGCTCGACAGGTAGCCCTCGGCGAAGTCGCGCAGCTTCTCTCCGAGGAACAGCTTCGCCAGCGTCACTTCGCTCTGCTGGAAGAACTCGGTGAAGCGCACCGCGAACCCCGAGCGGCCCTCGCCCCGGGCGTTGGGCTGCTCCTGGCGAACGATTTCACCCTCGGCCAGCACCGGGTCTTCTTCGGGGTCGAGCTCGAAGCTCAAGCTGAGCTTCTTGCCCACCGGCAGGAAGAAGGTCGACTGCAAGAACGCGCCGCTCACCGAGATGTTGACCGAGCTCAAGGAGGCCGAGAACCGCCGCTCGGTGCCCTCACCCATCCACAGCCGGAACATCACTTCCATCTTCGCGCGAGGAAACTGCCGGTGCTCGTCGCCCCCGAAGCTCTTGTCGAGCGGCGGCGGCGGTCTGGCACCCGACTTCTTCGGAGCGTTGGCCATGGCGCAGCGTCTCTACTACAGAACGCCCGTGCGTCAGCCAACACCCGAGGCCCCTGCTGCTCCCCCCGCCCCGGTCATCGAGCTCACCCGGGAGCAGAAAATCTTCACCTTCGTCGGCACGCTCTTGGGCCTGTTGCTGGGGGCGCTCGACCAGACGGTGGTCGCCACCGCCGCGCCCACCATCGTCGAGAAGCTCGCGATACCCCCCTCGCTCTACGTGTGGGTGACCACCTCGTACATGCTGGCCTCGACGGTGCTGGTGCCGGTCTGGGGCAAGCTGTCTGACCTCTACGGCCGCCGCCTCATCGTCATCACCGGCATCGGCGTCTTCCTCTTCGGCTCGGTGCTGTGCGGCCTCAGCCAGGACACGTACCAGCTCATCGCCGCGCGCGCGCTGCAGGGTGCCGGCTCGGCCTCGCTCTTCACCACCACCTTCGCGGTGGTGGCCGACATGTTCCCTCCCGCCGAGCGCGGCAAGTACAGCGGCGTGGTGGGCAGCGTGTTCGGGCTCTCCTCGCTCATCGGCCCCCTGGTGGGCGGCTTCGTCACCCACCAGTTCGGCTGGCACTGGGTGTTCTTCATCAACCTGCCGGTCGGGGCGGTGGCGCTGTTCTTCATCATCACCCGCATGCCGCCGCTCAAGCGCCCGCAGGCGGTGAAGCCCAGCGTCGACTGGGTGGGCGCGCTGCTGCTCGCCTTCGCGGTGAGCCCGGTGCTGGTGGCGATGTCGCTCTCGCGCCACGCCCCCTCCGAGGGCGCCAAGGCGGCGGCCGGCGGGCCGGCGCTCCCCGTCGCGGCGCTGGTGGCGATGGTCGGCGCCGGCGCGCTGTGCCTGATGCTCTTCATCGCCTGGGAGCTGAAGCGCGCGCAGCCGCTCATCGACCTCTCGCTGTTCAAGGGCCGGGTGTTCGCCATCGGCAACGCCACCGTGTTCGTGTTCGGCGGGGTGTTCATGTCGCCGCTGGTCTTCTTGCCGCTGTACATGATGCGGGTGCAGGGCGCGTCAGAGACCGCGGCCGGCCTGGCGATGGTGCCGATGGTGGTCGGCATCATGGTGGGCAACGTGGTCTCGGGGCAGGTCGCGTCGCGGCTGGGCCGCTACAAGGGCACCATGCTGGTGGGGCTCACCCTGCTCACCGCCTCGCTCGCGGTGATGGCGTTCACCCTGCACGACGACGCCACCCGCACCGAGGTGACGCTGAAGATGGTGCTGGTGGGGTTGGGGCTGGGCCCCTCGATTCCGCTCTATACGGTGGCGATTCAGAACGCGATTCCGCCGCAGCAGATCGGCAGCGCCACCGGAGTCGCCACCTTCTTCCGCCAGATGGGCGGCACCATCGGCGTCACCCTCGCGGGCGCGGTGTTCGCGGCCGGCTTCGTCTCGGGCATCGCCGCGCACCGAGACGACGTCACCGCGCGCTTCACCGGCACCCGCGCGCTGCTGGCCAAGGCGCTCGCGGGTGACCCGGCGGCCGCCGCGCAGGTGAGCCAGCAGGCCTGGGTCGACCCCGAGACCCGGGTCATGCTCGCCAACGGTGGCCCGCGCGCGCTGGTGCGCAAGAGCCTGGCCGGCTCGCCCGACCTCGAGCGCGCCGAAGCCACCGCCGACGCTCAAGCGCGCGAGAAGCTCGAAGCGCGGCTGGCGCAGGCTCAGCAGCGCGAGCTCGAGCGGCCGGGCTACACCGACGGCGTGCGGCAGGTGTACCGGCTCGCCTTCATGCTGGCGCTGCTGGCGTTCGCGCTGACCCTGGCGCTGCCTTCGCTGCCCCTGCGCGGCAAGGGGCCGAAGGTCACTTCTTCTTCAGCGGCTTGATGAGGTCGGCGAAGGGTCGGCGCGGCGGTGGCTTCGCGCCCAGCTGCTCCTGCCCCTTGCTGATGTTGCGCTGGTTCTTGAGGTCTTCTTCGCCGGTCACGTCGTTGCGCTCGACGCGCTGCAGCCGCGGCACCGCGGTGGGCCTGCGGTGCTCGCTGTAGGGGCCGGCCATGCTGCAGTCTTAACCGGTCAGGGTGAGCGACGTCGAACCCTGCTGTCGCTCGCCGAAGGCAGCAGCGCAGATACTCCATCGTAGAGGGCGCGCGCACTGCTGCTTGAAGCCTGGAGCTCGAGGCGTGGGCGCCTTCGACTTGGGGACCACCCGTTCGACTTCGGCCTGAAGGCCTTCGCTCAGGGTGACCGTTCTCGGCCCCTACGCCCGCCGAAACGCCTTTGCGTCGGGCAGGCCGCTGCCGGTGGTGTCGACGCCCAGCGTGTGGAGCATGCCGGCGTAGAGGTCGCGCTCGTTGCTCTGCGTCTTGCCCGGGTCGGCGGCGCCGGTCTCGGGGTCGAACCCATAGGTGTACGTGGTGTTCTTGTCGACGCCGCCCAGCAGGGTGTTGCCCTTGAGCATCGGCGAGAGCATCAAGAAGCCGTTGTTCAGGTCGTGCCCGGTGCCGAACGCGGCGGCGCCGCCCACGCGCGTGCGGGTGCGGCCGAAGTCGGTGGCGACGTAAATCATCGTGCGGTCCCACAGCGACAGCCCGCTGGTGGCGTCGAGCGGCTCGCCCTTGAGCAGGTCGATGAGGCGGTCGGCGACCGACAGCACCTTGCTCCACATGAAGCCCTGGGTGGCGCGGTGCTGGTTGTGCGAGAAGTCGAACGCCAGCGGCGGGTTGCCCAGCGAGGTGCCGGCGATGACGACGTTGAACGACGGCCCGATGGTGACCGACACGCTCACCCGGTACTTGAGCAGCAGAAACGCCAGCGCCGCCTGACCCTCGAACGGGTCGGTGAAGAAGTTGGGAAACAGCGCCTGCATGCGCGCCGTCTCGGGCGAGTTGCCCAGGCCGTACTCGGTGAGCGGTATCGCCTGGTTGTCGGGGAGAATGTTGAGGCGGGTGATGAGGTCGGCGGCCTCGAGCTGGTGCATCGAGGGGCCGCGCTGCTCGTACCAGCGCTTGAGCCGCGGGCTCTTGGCGAACGTCTGCGCGAACACCGACTGCGGGTCGAGCTTCTCGTCGCGCACCTTGCGCGCCAGCTCGACCAGGGCCGGGTCGGGCGCGTTCTTGATGCCCTTGGTACCCGAGAGCCCCAGCGGCCACAGCGCCGGCTGCGAGACGTTCTCGGAGTAGCAGTACGAGGGCAGCTCGTCGTCGGAGCCGCGCTCGAGGTACCCCGCGATGCCCATGTTCACGTTGGGAATGGGAAACGCGGCGCCGTACTGCAGCGCCATGCACTCTTGCAGGGTGCGGCCCTTCCACGCTCCGTTGCCGGTGAGGCTGCGCTTCTGCGCGATGACGTGGTTCACGCTGGTGCCGGTGCAGGTCGCCACCAGCATGTCGTTGTGGTGCTTGGTGACGAACGGCGACTGGTCAGAGGTGGTCTTGATGCCGGCCACCAGGTCGGCGTTGGTCACCTTGGCGGCGCGAAACGGAGACCCCGCCACGTCGACCACGTCGGCGTTGGGGAAGGTGTTGAGCGTCGCCGCGTTGGCGCACTCGCTCTGGCGCACCGCGAGGAAGCTGTCGACGATGCTCGCGCCGCCGCTGGCGCCGATGACGATGAGAAAGCGCGGCTGCGAGTCGAGCGCCTTGCGGTCGACCCCGAAGGCGCGGTCTTCGGGGGCGCGGCAGCTCGAGAGCAGCCCGCTCAACGACGCCGCGCCGCCTGCACCGCACAGCGAGAGCGCGCGCAGCATCTGCCGGCGTGAGAGCCGGCCGCCTCTGGCGTTCAGTAGAATAAGGCCTCCGTGGTGGTGAGCACGGCGAAGCACGACAGCACCATCCAGCTGGCGCCGGGTGACGGCTTCCCGCTGGCTTCGATGTCGGCGTACAGCGCCTTCAGGTGGCCGAGCTCGGCCTCGGTGGGGTGGCGGAGCAGCGCGCGGCGGTAGAGCAGGTCGAGCGCCGCGGTGACCGCCGGCGCGTTCACGTCGAGCTTGCCCGCGCCGTCGGGCTGAACCCCTTTCCACAGCACTGCGCTCGAGCCGGCCGCCACGTCGGCGGTGGCGCGCTGCTGGCACGCGTTGAGCGCCAGCCGCTCGGTCACGATGGGGGTGGCCATGCCGGTGAACGGCAGCGGCTCGTAGAGGCCCACGCCGTAGGGGTCGGTGCCGCCCAGCGCCACCTGGTGCACCAGCGAGCAAGGGTACTGGCCCAGCTCTTTGCAGAGCTGGTCGATGGGAATCGAGAGCGCCTGCGCGTAGTCGGCGGTGAGCCGCGCCACCCGCTTGTAGCGGACGTTCGCCTTGTCCGAGACCGCGAAGGCCGGAGCGCCGCCCGCACCGCCGCTGCCGCCCGAGCCGCCGGCTCCACCGTTGCCACCCGAGCCGCCGCCGGCGCCGCCGATGACCCCCTGCGTGCAGCCGCCGAGCACCGAAAGAGCGCCGAGCAGTGAGAGCCTACGGAGCACCGTACGCCTCCGTCTTCACCAGGGCGTGGAGCATGCGCTCGACCCCGTAGTTCATGGGGCCCTTGAAGCCCTGCCAGAGCGTCACGAACTCGGCGTTCTGCTCGGCGGTGGGCGGAGCGCCCATCGCCAGCTTCCAGTAGTCCATCACGCTGTTGACCGCGAACGGGTCGCTGTCGGCCGCCACGCGCGCCCACTGCTTCAGGTCGCTCACCGGCTGCCCGAGAATGTAGCCGGCCTCGGGAATCTGGCCGATGTTGGGCGCCTGGTTCGCGAACAGCGTCTCGATGCGGTTGGGGAGATACGACTCGATCTGCGACGCCATGGTGCCGGTGAGCCCGTTGTAGTTGCGCCACGGGTACGAGAGCGGGTCGAGCGTGGCGTGGCACTGCTTGCACAGGTCTTGACCCACGCCCTTGGCGTCGAAGTCGCGCGGCTCGTTCGCGATGGCGTACAGCCCCTCTTGCTTGGCGATGTCGAGGCCCAGGTACGCGCGGTACGCCTGGCTGGCGGCGTTGCGCGGCAGCGCGGTGAACATCACGTTGTAGCCGAGGTTCCACCCGGTGGTGAGGTTGCCGGCGCGGTGGGCGGCGTCGACGTTCTGCCCGGCGCGGGTCTGCACCACGGCGTAGCGGGTGGGGTTCACCGCGCGGGTGACGAAGTAGGTCGCGGTGAGCACCTCGCGCGCGTCGTGGTTGTCGATCTGCGACCAGGCGTAGAGCGCGTAGTCGTCGTAGTAGTCGGCGAGGCCCACGATGCCCGGGTCTTCGCCGGCCTTGAGCGAGCCGATGGGGCGAATCTTCTTGTGGGCGAGCTCCCACAGCTGGCCGTTCTTGGCCCGCCAGAACTCGCTCTTCAGGCAGACGTCGAGCGCGCCGTCGAGGTACGCCGCGGGGTCGGCCGCCGCGTCGATCTCGAGCATCTCGTCCCACGTCGGTGAGGCGCCGCAGAAGTCGAGCTTCACCTTCTTGAACGTGTACCGCGCGTCGTAGCGGCACACGTCGTACGCGGGGTTCTGGGTGCCCGCGCACGCCCCCGCCGCGGCCGGCAGGCTCTTGGGGTCGGCGGGCAGGGTGCCCTTCTGCAGCTCGACCAGGTTGCTCACGCCATCGCCGTCCGAGTCGGCGGCCTCGGCCGCGGCCAGCGCCAGAGGCAGCGCGGTGGCGAAGTCTCCATCGGAGAGAGGCCGGGGCGCGCCGGGCGCGAGCGCCGCCTCGATGGTCATGCCGTAGGCGTTACGCGTCGGTGGCGCCGAGTGGCAGAACGCGCAGGGCGGCTGCCCTCCCACGCAGGTCGGCGCGGTGGGGTACTTCATGCAGAACACCGACGGCGCGGGCGGCTTGGCCCAGGCCGTCGCCGTCACTGTGAAGGCGAACCCGACGAGCAGGAGGCGATGCATGGCTCGACACATGGACACCGCACCTTCCCAAAGAAGCAAAGCGCTACTGGCAGTACCCGGTGATGGTGTTGCAAGTGCCTGCCCCGAAGCAGGGAATCGTCTGGTTGGTGCAGCGCGGCCCGCACCAGCCGGTGAGGCCGGTCGGCGAGGGCTGGCAGAGATAGCCGGTGCGGCAGATGCCCTGGCCGCCGCCGGGGTTGAAGCAGAGCGCCTTGCACGAGGTGGTGCTCGTGCCGCCCAGGTTCTCGGTGGTGCAGAGGGTGCCGGCCGGGCAGGGCTGGGTCGAGTCGCAGCTGCGGCTGCAGTAGCCGTCGAGGTAGCCGGTGGCCACGCCGCCCACGTTCTGCGGCAGGCAGAACGCGCCGTTCGGCGGCTGGCACTGGGTGCTGACGGTGCACGCCTGGCCGACCGAGCGCCCGTTCACGCCGGCGTCGGTGACCGGGGTGCCGCCGTCGATCACCACCGGGGTGGGGAAGATCCAGCAGGCGTTGAAGCCGCCGGTCGAGAACGAGTAGCAGGCGTACCCGGGCATGCGGCACGCCATCGGCCCGCCGCAGTTCGCGAGGCAGATGGAGTCGTTTTCTCCCGCCGTCGGAGCGCTGCCGCAGCTCGAGCCGTTGGGGCACCCAGCGCCGGTGCCGCAGCGCACCGTGCAGTAGCCGCCCTGGTAGGTAGCGTTGCCGCTCGAGGTGAAGTGCTTGCAGAAGGCGCCCATCGCGATGTTCGCGCAGTCGCTGTCGACCTGGCAGGCCGAGCCGACCCGCGCGGTCGCCACCGGGGTGCACTTCTGGCCCACGCAGCTCTCTCCGGGAGCGCAGCCCAGGCACTGCGAGCCACCGGCGCCGCACGCGTTGCTCAGGTTGCCGGTCTGGCAGAAGCCGAACTGGCAGCAGCCCGAGGGGCAGGTGCTGGGCCCGCAGCCCTGGCACGCGCCGTTGAGGCACGCGGCCCCGGGCGGGCACACCGTGCAGCTCTGGCCGGCGGCGCCGCACGCGAAGCTGTCGCTGCCCCGGTTGCACATGCCGTTCTGGCAGCAGCCGCTGCAGGTCTGCGGGCCGCACGAGGTCATCGAGCAGGTGCCCATGCTGCAGGTGCCCCCTGCGCCGCAGCTCGAGCAGACCTGACCGGCGCGGCCGCACGCCGAGGCGTTCTGCCCGGCGAGCGGTATGCAGAGGTTGCCCTGGCAGCAGCCCGCGCAGTTCGACGCGTTGCACGCGCTCATCGAGCACATGCCGGCGTTGCACGACAGGCCGGGAGGGCACGGCGCGCACTGCTGGCCGCCGGCGCCGCACACCACGCTCGACTGCGAGGTGAAGCCGACGCACTGGTTGCCGGCGCAGCAGCCGAACGGGCAGCTCTGCGCGTTGCAGGTCTGGCTGATGCACGAGCCGTTGGTGCAGCTGTTGCCGGTGCCGCAGCTCTGGCAGATGCCGCCGCCCACGCCACAGGCGAGCGGACTCTGAAACGCAGGCAGCAGGCACACTCCGCTGACACAGCAGCCGCCGGCGCAGTTGGTCGAGTCGCAGGTGGCGCCGAAGCACTGGCCGTCTTTGCAGGTGGCGCCGGTGGCGCAGCTCAGGCACTGGTTGCCGGCGCGACCGCAGTTGGTCGAGCTCTGCGCGCTGCCGGGGATACAGACGTTGCCGCTGCAGCAGCCGGTGCTGCAGTTGACGGAGTTGCACAGCGCGTTGCCGCCGCCCTGGCCTCCGCTCGAGCCGGCGGTGCCGCCGCTCGCGCCGCCGGCGCCGTTGCCGCCCGCCGAGCCGCCCGCCGAGCCGCCGGCGTGGCCGCCCGCCGAGCCGCCGTCGCTGTCGCCCGGCACGCAGATGCTGGCGATGCACTGCCAGCCGCTGCCGCAGTCGACGTCGCGCTCGCACTGCCGCTCGATGACCGCCGAGAAGCAGGAGCTGACCGCCAGGGCCAATGTGAAGGCGTACGTGCGACGCATGGGCACCACGGTTCCCGGCCTCAAAAGCTGTGCGACGGTACCACATCGACTGCGTCCCAACGTGTAACGGCCCTTGAGTCGGTCGTTTGCGAAGCGGGTTGGGGTTGAGTAGGAGAGCGGGCAGATTCGCCGTGGCGTCGGATCAAATACCGGACCGAGAGTGAACGTGAACAGTCCTGTGGTGGGAAAGAGTGCTGCCCTGGTTTCCTTGGCCCGCGTGGTGGTGGCGCTCGCCGTGCTGTCAGGGGGCTCGGCCTTCGCCCAGAACTACGTGGTGCAGAGCCAGGCCGCGGCCTACGTGCCGATGACCGGCGGCACCCCCATCACCACGTGGACCCAGACCGGCACCTTCAGCGCCACCGACGAGGGCTTCTTTCAGCTGCCGCTCGGCTTCACCTTCCCCTACTACGGCAACAACTACACCGACGTGTTCGTCGACACGAACGGGTACTTCACCTTCGGCGCCCGGTGCACCTCGAGCTGCTTCACCATTCGCGCGATTCCCAACACCACCGGGTCGTTTCACAACGTCATCGCTCCGTGGTTCGGCGACCTGAACGTGGCGGGCGCGACGGTTCAGTACAAGGGCAGCTCGAGCGACATGGAGATCGAGTTCCTGAACGTGCCTCGCCTCTCGGGCGGCGCGAACGTCACCTTCAAGCTCAAGCTCACCGCGGGCGGCGTGTTCCAGGTGCACTTCGGCACCCTCACCGGCGCCACCAACATCAACGCCTCGTCGGGCTTCGAGAACTCCACCGGCTCGATGGGCGCGGCCATCGCCCCCTGCGGCGGCGCGTGCAACAACGCCGCGTTTCCCGCCAACACCCTGGTCACCGTCGGCCAGCCGGCCGGCCCCGACCTCATCGTGCAGACGGTCAGCCTGGGCTCGGTCACCAAGACCGGCGGCAACCTCTCGCTCACCATCAACCCCACCTTCCGCAACTTCGGGCTGATGAACGCCAGCGGCTTCGTGTGGAAGGCGTACCTCTCGGCCGACCGCCTCAAAGACGTGGGCGACACCCTGGTGCTCACCTCGACCACGCCGCTCAACTGCGCCGCCGGTGCCACGGTGAGCGACTCGGCGAGCGCCACCATTCCCGCCCCGGCCACCGGCAACTACTACGTACTGGTCGAGGCCGACACGGCGAACGCGGTCAACGAGGGGCAGTTCGGCGAAGACAACAACGTCGGCGCGAGCGCAAACTACTTCGTCTCGGGCCTCGACCTGGTCACCAACGCGGTGAGCGGGCCGGCGATGAGCGGGCCGGGCAACATGATGACGGTGCACGTCGACTGGTTCAACCAGGGCACCGACTCGCCCACCCAACCGGTCGAGTTCGGCGTCTACCTCTCGACCGACAACGTGTGGTCGACCAGCGACTTTGCCCTCTACACCAGCACCCGCACCGTCACCGGCGGCCAGACGGTGGTCGAAGACGTGACCTTCCCGGTGCCGGCGAACGTGCCGGGCGGCGACTTCTTCTACATCTTGAAGGTCGACCCCAACTCGCTCATCACCGAGTCGTCAGAGACCAACAACGCAGTGACGTCGACCGCCAAGGTGACGGTGCGCCAGGCCGACCTGGTCATCAAGTCGGTCGACTTCGTCGACGCGGCCACCGGGGTCTCGGTGCGGCACGGCGTGTTCGGCACGCCGTCGCGGGTCATCATCACCGCGGCCAACGAGGGCGGGGCCGACGCGCGCAACTTCAAGGTCGGGGTGGCCATCTCGACCGACGCGAACCTCTCGCTGCTCAACGACACCATCGTGGTCGAGGCGTCGGTCACCCAGATTCTGCAGGGCACCACGGTGACGCTCGACGTGCCGTTCACCATGCCCGAGAACGACCGCAACAACCGGCCGTTCACCACCGGCAACTACTTCTTCTTCGGCATGCTCGACTCGAGCCTGCAAATCACCGAGCTGGCCGAGGGCAACAACAACCTGATGGTGATGCAGCCGGTGCTGATGAGCTCTCCGGCGCCCGACCTCACCGTGGTGCGCTTCGACTCTCCGTCGGCGGTGGGCGTCGGTGAGATTGCGCCGGTGTACCGGGTGTTCAAGAACATCGGGCCGCGCGGCGCCTCTGACGTGCGCTACCAGTACTTCATCTCGGCCAACGCGCAGGTGACGGTCGACGACACGCTGGTGAAAATCGTCGACGGCGCCTCGGTGACCGACTTCGGCAGCGTGCCGATGCCGGCCGGCGCGGTGGCGACCGCGACCGAGTTCATTCAGCTGCCCGCGAACATCACGCCGGGCACGTACTACCTGGGCGCGGTGCTCGACAGCGACTCGAAGGTGGTCGAGCTCGACGAGACGAACAACTCGCTCGGCTCGACCGCGGTCACGGTGGCGGCCTCTTCGCTGCGGGTGACCACCCCCTCGCTGCCCGACGCGGTCATCGGCCGGCCCTACAGCTTCCAGCTCTCGGTGCAGGGCGAGGCGCCGGGCATGCCCACCACCTGGGCCATCGACGCCGCGCAGGGCAGCCCGCCGATGGGCATCACGCTCTCGACCACCGGCCTGCTCAGCGGCACGCCGACCGTCGAGACGGTGGTCGGCATCACCGTGGTCGCCACCAACAACATGCGCACCGCGCAGGCGCGCTTCGCGCTTCGGGTGCTGCCCACCACCACCCAGGTCGAGATTACGACCCCGTCGCTGCCGTCGGTGGTGAACAGCACCTCCATCACCTACGAGACCTGGCTGGGCGCCGCGGGCGGAGCGAAGCCCTACGCGTGGCGGCTGGTGCCGGTCGCGGGCGAGGCGTTGCCGCGCAACCTCACCCTGGCGATGGACGGTCGCCTCTCGGGCGTGCCGGCCACCGGCATCATGGAGAAGGCCTACCCCATAACCGTCGAGGTGCGCGACGCGCTGGGCACCACGGCGCAGCGCAAGTTCAACCTGCGGGTGGTGGCGCCGGGCGCCATCATCTTCACCAACCTCGCCATTCCCGATGGGCTGGTGGGCTCGGCGTACCTCACCGACATCGCGGTGAAGAACTTCGACCAGTCTCCGCTGTCGAAGCCGCTCATCTACCGCCTCATCGACGGCGCGCTGCCCGAGGGCGTGCAGATGGTGGTCGAGCAAGACGTGCTGCTGCTGCAGGGCACGCCGACCGTGGCCAGCACCTACGGCTTCACCATCGAAGTCGAAGACAGCAAGGGCCGCACCGACTCGGCCGACTTCCTGATGCGGGTCTACCCCTCGAACCTCACCGTGAGGGCGAGCGAGCTGCCCACCCTGCACCCCGGCGACACCGTCGACTTCTCCTTCACCGCCAACGGCACTCCGACCGGCGTGACGTTCAAGCTCTACTCGGGCGGCCTGCCTCCGGGCGCGACCCTGGGCACCGACGGCCACGTCACGGGCATGGTGGCGGCCACCGACAGCGAAGGCACCTACAACTTCGTGGTCGAGGCGAGCGACACCACCGGTGCCTCGGGCATCGGGGCGTTCAGCCTGCAGGTGAAGCGCGAAATCGTGGTCAAGGGCTGCGGGTGCGGTGTCGGTGGCGGGCTCGAGTGGCTGGCGATGATGCTGCTGCCGCTGGTGTTCCGCCGGCGCCTGCGGCGTTGAGCCGAGCTCGGCCAATCTCTTCGTTGCGGGCTGCGGTCGGTCCTCGCCCGCGCCTCGCCCTTGGCTCGAGCTCGACTCAACGCTCCTCTGAGCTCGATTCAACGCGTCTTTTGTTTGGGCTATTTTCCCCGCCCGCAGATGAGCGCGCCCCTCGCCCGCATCTCGGTGGTCATTCGCAACGTGGTCTGGGTGGGCATCGTGGCCCACGCGGGCTTCGTGCCGATGTTCTGGCTGCTCGGCCACCCGCTGCTCGCGGCCTTCAACGTGCTCAGCGTCGCGTCGTGGGTGGCCGCGCGGCAGTTCAACCGGCGCGGGCACAGCACGGTGGCGATGTGGCTGCTGGTCGGTGAGGTGAGCGCGCACGCGCTGCTGGCGGTGATGACGCTCGGGTGGGCGAGCGGCTTTCAGTACTACCTGATTCCCCTCATCCCCTTCGTGATGTTCAACGACCGGCTGGGCATGAAGGTGGTGGCGGGGGTCTCGGTGACGGTGTGCTTCGCCTTCCTCGGGCTGCACGCGCTCGCTCCGGCAGGCGACGTGGCCGGGCCGGTGGCGGTGGCGCAGACCTACGCGAACATCGTGATTCCGTTTCTGGCGCTGGCGCTGGTGAGCGTCTACTTCCGCGTGGCGTCGACCACCGCCGAGCAGTACCTGGCGCGCATGGCGTTGACCGACCCGCTCACCGGGCTGCTCAACCGCCGCCGCATGGACGAGCGGCTCGAAGAAGAGCGCTCGCGCTTCGAGCGAAGCGGCCGGGCGTTCGGGGTGATTCTCGCCGACGTCGACCACTTCAAGAGCATCAACGACTCGTACGGTCACGAGGTCGGAGACCGGGTGCTGCGCGCCGTCGCCTCGGTGCTCAAGCAGGGCCTGCGCGGGCAGGACGAGGCGGCCCGCTGGGGCGGCGAAGAGTTTCTGCTGCTGCTGCCCGACACCCACCAGCAGGGGGCGCGCGACGTGGCCGACCGGCTGCGCGAGGCCATCGAGCGCCAGCTCACCGAGCTCGCCGGGCTGTCGAAGCCGGTCACCATGACGTTCGGGGTGACCGCGTTCGCCGGCAGCCACACCCTCGAGGCCTGCCTCAAGTCGGCCGACGCGGCGATGTATGCCGGCAAGCGCTCGGGGCGGAACCGGGTGGTCGACGGGGTCTGACGGGGTTAGAGGTGCGCCCCATGCGCATCTTGATTGCCGACGAATTCTCGAAGGGCCACCTCGACTCGCTGCGCGGGCTGGGCCTGACGGTCGAGTACAAGCCCGAGGCCAAGGCCGATGACCTGCCGGCGCTGGCGCGCGAGGCGGCGATGCTGGTGGTGCGCAGCACCGAGGTGAAGAAGGCGGTGTTCGAGCAGGCGCACGCGCTGTCGCTGGTGATTCGGGCCGGCGCCGGGGTGAACACCATCGACGTGGCGGCGGCCTCGGGACGCGGCGTGTACGTGGCGAACTGCCCGGGCCAGAACGCCATCGCGGTGGCCGAGCTGACGCTGGGCCTGATGCTCACCTCCGACCGGCGCATCGCCGACAACGTGCAGGCGCTGCGCGAGGGCAAGTGGAACAAGAAGACGTTCAGCCAGGCGCGCGGGGTGTTCGGGCGCACGCTGGGCGTGGTGGGGCTGGGGGCCATCGGCAGCTCGGTGGCCGAGCGGGCCAGGGCGTTCGGCATGAACGTGGTGGGGTTCTCGCAGCGGTTCACCGAGGCCCGGGCGAAAGAGCTGGGCATCGAGCGGGCGGCGTCGCTGCTCGAGCTGGCGCGCCGCTGCGACGTGTTGACGGTGCACGTGCCCGGCGGCGGCTCGACCAAGAACCTCGTCAACGCGGCGGTGCTGGCGGCGCTGCCCGACGGCGCGCTGTTCATCAACACCTCGCGGGCCGACGTGGTCGAGCAGGCGGCGCTGCTGGAAGAGGCGAAGTCGGGGCGCCTGCGCATCGCGCTCGACGTCTACGACGGTGAGCCGAAGGGCTCAGAAGGCGCGTTCGTGTCGCCGCTGGCCTCGCTGCCCAACGTCATCGGCACGCACCACATCGGGGCCTCGACCGAGCAGGCGCAAGACGCCATCGCCACCGAGGCGGTGCGCATCGTCGAGAGCTTTCTCACCCGCGGCGAGGTGCCCAACTGCGTGAACGTGGCGCAGAAGACGCCGGCGAAGTTTCAGCTCATCGTGCGGCACCTCGACCAGGTGGGCGTGCTGGCCAACGTGCTGGGCGAGCTGCGCGAGGCAGGCATCAACGCGCAGGAGCTCGAGAACACCATCTTCGAGGGGCACGCCGCGGCGTGCTGCAAGATTCAGCTCGACTCGAGGCCGACCGACGAGGTGATGAAGCGCATCACCTCGCGCACCAGCGAAATCATCTTCGTCGACCTCATCGAGCCTGCGCGGCTGAGGGGCGGGGGCACCAGAGAACCTGGGGCGACGTGACAGTGTCATGGGGCCCGCGGCGAGCGCCGGACGCGCACCTGAGCGCAGGCGCCTACTTCGACGCGCCCGCGGCGCCGCCCTCGACCGGGCTCTGCTGCGCCGCTGCGGCAGCCCGCCCCTTGCGCCGGTCGTGCATGAGCTGCAGCACGGCGGCGAGCACGGTGAACGAGACGATGAGGGTGGTGGCGAGGCCGACGACCGCGACGAAGCCGATGCTCTGCAGGCCCTTGTGGCTGGCGAAGAACAGCGACGCGAACCCCGCGATGGCGGTGAGCGTCGACGAGGCGACGGCGGCGCCGACCGAGCGCAGCGCGACGACGGGTGAGGTGCCCTCGAGGAACCGGTGCAAGAGGTACAGGCCGTGGCTCACGCCGAACCCGAGCAGAATCGGCAGAATCACCAGGTTCATGAAGTTGAGCCTGCCGAAGAAGACGTCGGGGGTGAGCGCGAGCAGGCCGAGCATCATCCACAGGCCGACTCCGAGCGGAATCACGCTGGCCGCGGCGAGCGGCACCGAGCGGAAGTCGAGGTAGTGCATGAGCAGAATCCAGATGGCGGCGAGAAACACCGTCAGCTTGCCGTCGAACAGCACGATGCGCGCGAGCGTGGCGTAGAGAATCGCCAGGCCCGCCGAGCGGTAGACCTTGCCCGACTTGGTGTGAATCTCACGCACCTGGTCGGCGAACTGCAGCATCTTCGAGCCGTCCCACAGGTCGACGCCCGGGTAGAGGAACACCAGGTAGCCGCGGTTCTGCGGCTGCGTCGAAGGCAGGTGCATGAACTGCTGCTGGTAGAACTCGGGCACGCCCTCGAGGTCGTAGGGGCGCTTGGCCAAGATGCGCTTGAACAGCGCCGCCTTGTCTTGCATCTCGGGCGGCATCGACTCGACCTCGATGTCTTTCAGCTCTTCTTGCCACTCGGCGAGAATCTTGGCGTTCTCTTCGGCGCGCGCCTTGGGAGGAATGAAGCTGTACACGCTCACCACCTGGTCGACGGTGTCGTACTTCTTGGGGTCGGTGGTGAGCTCGTCCCACAGCTCCTTCACCTCTTCCTGGGTGTTCACCGCGATGGCGATGGGGTCGGAGGAGATGTTGAAGCGGCGGCTGATTTCGTCTTGCAGCAGGAAGCTGGGGCGGTCTTCGGCCACCAGCGCGCGGGTGTTGTAGTTGAAGTGCACGCCGCCCATGAAGCGCTGCCACAGCGAGGGCAGGCCCTTGGGAGTCGGGGCCGAGGTCTTGGGCACCGCGGCGAGGCACACCACCAGCACCAGCGCGCTGAACACCGCGAGCAGCAGCCCGGGGCGGGGAATGCGCGCCTCTTGCCCGGTCTTCTGCGAGACGCCGACCGGGGTCATGGTGCCGATCAGCTTCGCCGGCCACGCGGGGTTCACCCGGCCGCAGAGCGAGAGAATGGCGGGGCTCCAGGCGAACATGGTGAAGCCGGTAATCATCGTGCCCGCGCCCGCCAGCACGCCGAACTGCGAGAAGCCGCGGAACTCGCTGAAGTACAGCATCAAGAAGCTGCCCGAGGTCACCACCGCGGCGATGAGGGCCGGCCGGCCTGCGTTCACCAGCGCGGCGCGAATCGCCTCGTCATAGGTCTTGCCGGTGCCGAGCTCGATGCGGGTTCGGTAGATGAAGTGAATGCCGTAGTCGATGCCGAAGCCCATCAAGATGGCGGCGATGATGCTGGTCACCATGTTGAGCTTGCCGAGCGTGAGGTACGCGAAGCCCATCACCAGCACCGTGCCCAGCGCCATGCCCGTGACGGCGATGAGCGTGGGGGCCCACTTGCGGAAGAACAGCACGGTGATGCCGACGATGAGGCCCAGCGCCCACAGCAGCACGTCGTCGAGCGACTCGCGAATCGCGTAGCTGTCGTCGACGCCGGTCTTGTAGCTGCCGGTGAAGCCGAAATAGACGGTCTGCTTGTCGCCCATCTTTGCGTAGTCTTCGGCGAGCTTCACGCCGGCCTTCTGCGCGACGTCGGCGAACACGCTGCCGGCCTTGGGCTCTTTGCCGACTCCGTCGTTGACGCCCCAGCCGGTCAGCCGCTCGATGAACTCGACCGTCTTCTGCAGCTCGGTCGAGTTCCACATCGGCTTGATCAGCATGATGATCATCTTCTTGTCATCGCTGATGTAGTAGTCGTCGCGAATGCTCTTCTTGCCGACCGCGCTGTACTTGTCGATGAGGTCCTGAAGGTCGAGCTTCAGCGGCTCGGTCTTGCGAATCTCGACGTAGAACGGGCTGGCCCGCTTCATCTGATCTTTGAGGTACGCGTTGATGCGCTTCTTGCCCTCGGCGAGATCTTTGGGGTCGACGAACAGCACCATGTTCTCTTGGATGAACTCGACCGGCACCTTGTAGGTGACGAAGCGCACCTGCTCTTTCTCGGCGAGCAGCCGCTCGTTCATCACGTCGGCGAGCTTCTTGAGCGTCGCCTCGTCGTCGGCCCGCAGGCCCATCATCAGGTAGCCGGCGCCGCCCACCATGTCGATGACGCGCTGAACGTCTTTGACCTCGGTGAGGTCTTGGCTGATCAGCTTGAGCTGGTCTGACTCGAGCTCGAGCTTGCTGGTGGCCCAGGTCGCTCCGGCGCCCAGCACCAGCAGCGAGACGAGCACGGCGGCGGGGCGTTTGACGATGAGCCGGGCCCACGCTTCGGCCCAGCGGGTGATGAACGCGGCTTTGTCGGTGGACATCGAACGCCTTTAGAGAATGCTGCCGAGGCAGGTGAAAGAGACCTTGCTCACCGCTTGAGTGGTGCAGCCGGCACGCGCGAAGTTGAACTGCACCTCGTTCTCCGAGGTGCAGACCTCCAGGCCGTTGAGGCAGTTGGCGTAGTTCTTCAGCGCGCTCATGTCGTCGGCGCTGCACTTCGACAGGCCCGCGTTGCACTTGTTCGAGTCGTGCACGTCGAGCTTCTGCAGGTTGCAGTTCTGCGCCTTGGTGTTGGCGCCCTGCTCGGCGGCGACGACGCCGTCGCAGAAGGTGCCGCAGCCGGAAAGCGCCAGCAACACGGCGAAGAGGGTGGTTCGCATGGCCGGGTCTGATAACCCACTCGGGTGACAGGGGCCAGTCTGCCGACCGCCCGGTTTCCCACATGAAATCGCTCGCCGCCGTTCTCCGCCGCGCCAAAGAACCCCTCGAGCTCCACGAGCGGGAGCTGCCCCCGCCCGCGCCTGAAGAGGTCACGGTGCGCATCGAAGCGTGCGGCCTCGGCCTCGCCGATTGGAACGTGGCGATGCTCGACGCGCTGCCGGTCACTCCGCTCACCCTCGGCTGCGAGGCGGTCGGTCGCGAGGTGGTGAGCGGGCGCCGGGTGGGCATCACTCCGCTCGCGACCTCGTGCGGGCGCTGCGCCTCTTGCGCCGCGGGGCTCGACGCCCACTGCGCCGCCGCCACCTGGCACGGCTTCAACCGCGACGGAGCGCTCTGCACGGTCGGCAACTTCTCGACGCAGCACCTCGTGCCGTTGCCCGACGCCGCTGACGCCGCGCCGCTCGCGGTGCTGATGGGCTCGGGGCTGGTCGCCGATGCGGCGGTGCAGGCGGTGAGGGGTGCGCGGGTGGGCGTGTTCGGGTTGGGTGGCCTGGGGCACCTGGTGCTGCAGCTGCTCGGCGCGCGCGGCATCGGCTTCGAGCTCGACCCGGCGCGGCAGGTCGGCGCCCCTCAGAAGCGGCCCCTCGACTGCGCGGTGGTGTGCGTGCCCTCGGTGCAGGCGATTCAGCAGGCCTTCGCGCTCCTCGAGCCGCGCGGCAGGCTGGTCGTCGCCGCGCAGAGCCCGCACGGTCGCTTCGACCTCTCGCTGCAGGCGCTGGTCTCTCGCGGCATCGAGATGGTGGGTGCCCACCTGGCCGGAGCGTCGGTCGAGCGGGTGCTCGCGCGCTGGAGCGACGGCACCCTGCAGCCGAAGGTCACGGTGAAGCCGCTCGCCGACGCGCCCGCCTCGCTGTACGCGCTGCGCGACGGCGGCCACCTGGGCCGGCTGGTGTTCGTGCCCTGAAGCCGCGTGAAATCTGCGCGTTAATCACCCCTGAAATTCTCGCGTGACGCTGAAGGCCCGCGGCAGGGAACAGCTGTCTACTCGAGACGACAGTCGGCGCGTCTTTCAGAGCCGGTGCGCCGATTTGCCTACCAGGACACGCGCGTATGCAGTGCTCCGCGCGCTCTCACCGTTCGAAAATCTCCGCATGAGTGAGAACCCGAGAGTGAGCGCTCCGCGCCTGTTGACCCACCGCGTGCTGCCCCACGACGCGAAGGCGGTGAAGCGCGACCTGCACGCCCTCGACGTGGCGGTGAAGGCCGACGCGACGCTGGCGCGCGGCGCGAAGGGCGCAAAGGTCTCGGCGCTCCAGCGCGAGCTGGCGCGCCTCGGCCTGTACCACGGCAAGGTGAACGGCGCGTTCGACGCGGCCACCGAGGCGGCGGTGAAGAAGCTGCAGGCCGCTCGCGGCACCGCGCAGACCGGCGTCTTCGACGCGGTCGAGGCCCGCTCGGCGCGCGCGCACGAGAAGCTCGTCAAAGACGGCTTCAACCACTCGCCAGCGCGGGTCGGCCAGTCGGGTAAAGACGTGCTGTCGTTGGAGCGGCGGCTCGACGCGCTCGGCTACGGCACCGGCAAGGTCGACGGAGTGATGGACCAGGCGACCCTCGCGGCGGTGCGGCGGTTTCGCAAAGACGCGAAGGACGTGCCCGACCAGGGCGACTACGCCAGCAGCACGCTCTACCGGGCGGCGGGCAAGCGCGTCGCCGACACCGAGCGGAACCTGAGGGCGGTCGGCTACCAGAAGGTTGGCACCCCCAACGGCAGCTTCGGCAAGGCCTCGGCCAAGGCCGTGCGCGCCTTTCAGATGAAGCACCACCTCGAGGTGACCGGCGAGGCGAACGCCAAGACCCGCTCGGCGCTGTCGAAGGCCGCGGCGAAGGCCGGCCGGTACCCGCACGTCAGCCCGCGGCACTTTCAGCACGGCTACGACGTGTCGGCCTGGCAGACCACCGCGCAGGTGCGCTCGCTGCTCGGCAAGAAGAGCACGAAGTTTCTCGGCATGAAGGCCACCGACGGCACCGGGTACACCAACCCCAACTTCAAGAAGTGGTGGAGCATGGCGGGCAAGAAGCTGGGGCCCGGCAAGCTCGACCTGCGCATCGCGTACCACTACCTGCAGCCGGGCAACGGGCGCGCGCAGGCCGACCGGTTGCTCAAGACGGTGGGCGTGCACGGCAGGCTCAAGCCCGGCACCCGCCTCGCGCTCGATTGGGAGGGAGCGGCCCTGGGCTCGACGAAGAGCCTGCGCGACGCGGCGAAGCGCATTCACCAGGTCACCGGCACCTGGCCGCTCATCTACACCTCGGCCAGCCAGCTCGGCCGGGCCAAGGCGGCCGTGCCTCACGCCCCGATGTGGGACGCGCACTACCCGCCCGACCGCAGCGATTACCAGAACCCCTTCGTGCAGACCTCGGGCGACGGAGTCGACCACGACGTCTTCACCGGCTCGGAGCTCGCGTTGAGGAAGTGGGCCGGGTGGTGAGCGTCCGCTCGTGAGGTCGGTTCGTCAACGGCCGTTCACGTTCACGTTCACGTTCACGAGGATCGGTGGTGGCTCGTCACGCCGCGAGCGCGCGCGCTGACGCCGCCGGGTTGAGGCCCAGCTCTTCTTTCACCTGTGCGAGCGGGCGCTCGAAGCTCGCGCCCCAGTCGTAGCCGGTGAGCGGGTTCACGGCCTTGCCCAGCCTCCAGCCGCGGGCGATGGCCTCGAGGCGGCGGTCGCGGTCGTCGTGGGCGTACAAGAACGTGTTCAAGAGCCCGATGGTGAGCAGCACCACCGGCAGCTTGCCCGTCACCTGCGCGGCGTAGAACGCCTGCAGGCCCAGCTCTCCGGCCACGTCGGTCTCGAAGCCGGTCACCACGTGCCACAGGTCGTGGGTCTCGTAGAGGTGGGCGTTCAGGTACGACGCGTCGTCGGTCGCGGTGCGCACCGGCAGCGACGCCGGGTCGAGGTGGCGCTCGCTCAAGAAGGTGAAGAACGCGCGCCCCAGCGAGCCCTCGGGCATCGCGCCCAGCCGCTCGAGCCGCACGTCGCCCACCCGCGGGCGCAGCGCGAACGCCCGCCGGCCCTGCTCGTGCTTCCGCACGTCGACCACCATCGCTTCAATCATCGGCCGCTGGCTCTCGAACAGCGCGTCGACGATGTCGAAGACCTCGTTCAGCTTGGTGGGGTCGCGGACCACCTTGATGGCTGCCCAGAGCAACTTCCACGACACGATGGCTTTGGAGATTGGGTTCATGGGCGCTATAATGTGAGTAGAGGCTCGCATTTGGTACTCGCATTGAAGAAGACCGGCTCTCGCCGCGCGACGCAGCGAATTTCTCCTCGAAAATCGCCGCATCAGGCGCGCAGCCGCGACACGGTCGACGCCATATTGCGAGCGACTGCTCGCATTCTGGTCAAGCACGGCTACGAAGGCACCACCACCAACCGGGTGGCCGAGGTGGCCGGGGTGAGCGTGGGCTCGCTGTACCAATATTTTCCCGGCAAAGAGGCGCTGGTGGCCGCGCTGGTCGAGCGGCACCAGGCCGAGATGCTCGAGGCGCTCAAGCCCGACCCGGCGATGCTGGGGCTGCCGCTCGACGAGCTGGTGCCCCGGCTGTGCGAGGCGATGCTGCGCGCGCACGCGGTGAACCCGGCGCTCGACAGCGTGCTGTACGAGGTGGCTCCGCGCCTGGGCAAGCCGCCCACCGTGCTGCGCGACACCGGCGTGGCGCTGGTGAAGGCAATTCTCGAGATTCACGGGCCCAAGCTGCGCCCGCTCGACCCCGACCTCACCGCGTTCATGGTGGTGAAGACCGTCGAGGGCCTGTGCCACGAGGCGACGTTGAGCCGCCCCGAGCTGCTCAAAGACCCGCGCTTTCTCGATGAGATGTCAGAGCTGCTGCTGCGCTACGTGCGGCCCGGCTGAGCCCGGAGAAGAGCGAGACCGAGCAGGGTGAGCCATGTCGAACCCTGCAGTCGCAGGTGGAACGCGCAGCGCTGCATACTCCCGGCCTCAAGCAGCACCGCGGCACGTGCCCGATACGATGGAGTCGCTGCCGCACAGCCTTCGGCGAGCGACAGCAGGGTTCGACGTGGCTCACCCTGACCGGTCTCGCGCGACCTCAGCCCTTGCGCTCGAGCTCGTGGAGCTTGCCGTCGTTCTCGGTGAGCACGTAGAGGTCGCCCTTCTTGTTGAAGGCGAGGCCCTCGATGCGGCCGAGCGGCTTTTTCTTCTCGTTCTCGATGGGAATCGCCTGCACCAGCTTGCCGCGCACCTTCTTGCCGTCGCGCACCAGCCGCACCTGCGCCACCACCGACGAGGCGTCGCTCGACAAGAACAGGTGGCCCGACTTGGGGTCCACCGCCATGCCGGAGAAGTCTTTCAAGACGTCTTTCACTGCTTTGTCGAGGTCGACCTCGAGCGGCTCGCCTCTGCCGCTGGCGTCGAACATCAGCAGCTCGCGCGGCTTGCCCTCTTTCGCGGCGAGCAGCTGGGGCCTGCCGGTCGGAGACGCGCGGTCGGAGAGGTAGGCGAGGCCCTCGATGCCCTTGTTCTGCTCACCCTTGGTGCTGCCCAGGTCGATCTCGAGCTTCGTGTCGTACTTGGGCTCGCCTTTGTCGGGGTCCCAGTCGTAGCGAACGATGGCGCGGTCTTCTTCGCGCGAGACGAAGAGGTGCTCTTTCTCGGGGTCGTAGGCCACGCCCTCGAGCTGGCTGTCTTTGCCCTTGAGCTTCTCGAGGTCGAGCACCTGCTCGCGACCGCGCTCGTCGACCACGTACAGCTTCTTCTTGGTGTCGCTGACGATGCCCAGCAGCCCACCGGGGAGCGCCACCACGTCGCTGGCTTCGCTCACCGACGTGTTGATGGGCGACGACGAGGTGTGAAAGCGCGCCGGCTTGCCGTCGGCCTTGTGCCCGTGACCACCGTGGTGATGCACCTTGCCGATGTGAATGTCTTTCCCCATGTTCTCCTCAATCTCTCACAACACCGGGGGCACGTCGCGAGCGCAAGGGCCCGTAGAGACGCCCCGCCGATTCACGGTACCGCTTCGGTGGTGGCGCCCATCGCGGCCAAGAGCTCGCGGTACCAGGCGAGCGCCCGGGCGGTGCGGCCTGGCAGGGCCTGGGTGCCCCAGATGATGCTGAAGGTGCGCGTGGTCTGCGGGCGGGTCTTGGTGCGCTGCGAGTCTTTCACCGCGTTGGCGCAGGCACCGTCGGCGTCGAACAGGCACAGCAGCCCCTCGACGTCGATGGTCTGACCCGCGGCGTTGAACACGTACTGGGTGCCGGCCGGCGCGAGCGCCACGCGAAAGGGAGGCTTCGCCAGCTCGAGGTCGACCACGCTGATCGGCAGGCCGCTGTGCAGCGACACCACGTTGCAGGCGTCGACCGCGGGGTTGATGCTGGCGAGGGCCCCTTCGGCCACCGCGCGAATCAGGTACTCGCTGGCCGGCTTGCCGCGGCCGGTCGGCTTGTAGCCGCCGTGGCGCAGCAGGTCGCGCACCGCTCCGCGCACCGCGTCGTCGCTCGCCAGCGGCGCCGACTCGACCTTCGCCATCGGCTGCAGCTCGGAGAGCGGCCTGGAAAACGTGGTGGTGAAGGCGGCGGCGTCGAGCAGCGGGTGCGGGTCGAAAGCGAGCACGTTGAGCGCCTTGTGCCACAATCGCCGCGGTGCTGCTCGAAGGTCTCGACCTCTATCGCGTGGTGGTTCAAGAGCGCATGGCCAACGCGCGCGAGTCGGTGTGGATATCGACCGCCAACGTGAAGGCGATGATGATCGAGACCGGCCCCAAGCGCTTTCGGCCGGTGGTCGAGCTGTTCTCCCAGCTCACCGCGCGCGGCGTCGAAGTGCGGCTGCTGCACGCCGAGCTGCCCAGCCGGCCCTTTCGTGAGGCGTTCGACAAGAAGGCGCTGCTGGCCAGGCGCATGACGCTGAAAATCTGCCCCCGGGTGCACTTCAAGTGCGTGCTGGTCGACGGCGCGTGGCTCTACATCGGCAGCGCCAACCTCACCGGGGCAGGGCTGGGCGCCAAGGGCGCCGACAACCGCAACTTCGAGCTGGGCATGGTGACCGAAGACTTCGAGACCATCGACCAGGTGGCGGCGCTCTACGACCGGGTGTGGGAGGGCAAGCCCTGTAAGAGCTGCAAGCTGTACGCGAAGTGCCCCGACCCCATCGGCACCGGCCCCGCGCGCCGCGGCAGCGACGTGGTGCTGGGCCGCTCGCGGAGACTCGGGCGATGATTGAGGCGGTCATCGTCGACCTCGGCAACGTGCTCGCGTTTCACGACAACGTGAAGCTGTTCAGCGAGCTCGCCGCGCTCTACCGCACCACGCCCGAGCGCCTGCGCGAGCGGCTCGAGGGCACCGGCACCTGGGAGCGCGCCAACCGCGGCCAGCTTCAGGGCGATGCCCTGAGGCTCGCGCTCGCTGAGGTCCTGGGCCACGCGCCCGAGCCCGACGCCTTCGTGCGCGCGTGGAGCTGTCACTTCGCGCTCAACCCACCCATGGTGCGCCACCTCGAGCGCCTGGTGGGCAAGGCCCGGCTGGTGCTGCTCTCCAACACCCACGACCTGCACGTGGCCTACCCGCGCCCGCTCTTGCCGGTGCTCGAGCGCTTCGACGGCCTGGTGTTGAGCTGCGACGTGGGCCTCATCAAGCCCGAGCCCGCCATCTACGCCCGCGCGCTCGAGCTGGCGCGGGTGCCGGCGCACCGCGCGGTCTTCTTCGACGACGTCGAGGCCTACGTCGAGGGGGCCCGCCGCGCCGGGCTGCACGCCCACGTGTTCAAAGACGCAGCCCAGGTGCCCGCTCAGCTCGCCGCGCTGGGCCTGCCCCACCTGCTCGAGCCCGACTGAAGCGCGACAGGTGTGGCAGTTCGCCCCACCTTCGTCGAGGTGCGACCCACGGGCCGCACGCGGCAAGGTAGCCGGGGAAAAATCGACGGTCAAAAAAGAGACAAGCCTGTAGCGGCTTGTATGAAGGGCCCGTGGACGAACGTCCTGAAGCCCTGCTCAAGAGCGCACTCGAGAAAATCGTCTACTTCGAAGCGCGCAGTGAGCAGCTGCAGAACGACTTGAACGCGGCCCGCGCCGAAGGTGACCGGCTGCGCAACGACCTGGCCTCGGCCGCGCAGCGCGAAATCGAGCTGCGCCGGGTGGTGGCCGAGCTCGAGGTGCGCTCGACCCGCAGCCACGCCCTCGCCGACGAGGCGGCGCGCGCCACCGAGGCGCTGCGTCGCGAGCGCGCCGAGCTGATCGGCAAGATGCTCGAGGCCTCGCGCATTCACGGGGTGGGGCAAGAGGTCGACGCCGACGCCTACGACCTGGCGTCGTTCATCAGCGAGCTGCGCGGCGAGGTCATCGAGCGCCGCGCCGCCGCGAAGGCGGGGCTGGTGGCCGCTCCGGTGCCGGTGCCGGCCGCGGTCTTCGCGCCCGCCGCTGCGCCGGCCGAAGCGCCCGCGGCGCCGCGCCCGTCAGAGCTCACCACGCTGGCCAATGCGCTCAGGGCCGAGGGCCGCTTCCTGGTGCCGTCGCTCTCCCTCTCGGGAGCGGGCCACACCGAAGAGACCCTGTTCGGCTTCTCGGTGCGCGAGCTGTCGGCGCCCGACGCGGCGGCCCGGGTGCGCGCGGCCGAGCGGCTGAAGGCGCTGGGGCAGCCGGCGGCCGCTCCGGCGCTGGCCACCGCGCTGCACTCCGAGACCGACCCGCAGGTGCTGGTGGCGCTGCTGCAGGCGTTCGCCTGCTTCGCCAGGCACGAAGGCGTGGCGGTGGTGTCGCCCCTGCTCACCGCGGCCTCGCCCGAGGTGCGCATCGCGGCGCTCAAGGCGCTGCTCCACCTCGACCCCTCGCGCGGCGGGCCCCACCTGGCCGCCGCGGTGAAAGACCCCGACCGCGCGGTGCGCCGCCGCGCCTCGCTGCTCGCGCTGACCCTCACCGGAGCCGCCGCCCTCGAGCTCGGGCGACAGGCCATCGCCGACAGCGAGCCCGAGGTTCGGGCCCTGGCCGCGCTGGTGCTCGGCGCCTCGGCGGCAGAGCCGGCCCGCCCGCTGCTGCTCGCCGCGATGCGCGACCGCGAGCTGAAGGTGCGCAAGGCCGCCGCGCAGAGCCTGTCGCGGCTGCTCGGCCGCGACGTGGTGCCGATGGTCGAGCTCGACGAGGCGAACCGGCGGCGCGAGGTTCGCAAGCTGCAGCACGCGCCCTCGAGGCCGGTGCTCTACGTCGCGAAGCCGGCGGCGCCCGCGGCACCGGCCAGGGCGCCCGCGCCGGCCATGGCGGTGGCGGCCCCCGCCTCGAGAATCGCCGTGGTGACCGTCGAGAGTGTGGCCGAGGCGCTGTGCGCTCCGGTATTGGTCGAGCTGCGCACCGCGATTCGCGGCCGCACCGTGAGCGAGCTGTGCACCACCTTCAACCAACCCCAAGCGGTCGTGACCGCTGCCTGCGCGGCCCTGCAGGCGCGCGGCCAGGCCGTGCAGCGCGGCCAGAAGTTCTTCGTGGCCTGAGGAGAAGCGTATGACCCGCAAGCAACTGTTCCTCAACTTCAAGGGTGGCACGGGCAAGACGTCGCTCTCTTCGAACTACGCCTACCGCCTCGCCGAGATGGGCAACCGGGTGCTGGTGGTCGACCTCGACTCGCAGGGCCACGCCACCAAGTGCCTGGGCTACGAGGGCGAAGACTTTCAGAAGACCCTGCTCGAGGTGCTGGTGAAGCGCGTGCCGCTGAAAGACGTGATTCAGCACGCCGAGATGGCGAAGCTCGACTTCGTGCCGTCGAACCTGACCATGAGCACGGTCGACCTGGCGCTGATGCCGATGTCGGGTCGTGAGTTCAAGCTGAAGAACGCGCTCAAAGACGTCGAGGCGAACTACGACTTCATCATCTTCGACGCTCCGCCGTCGTTCGGGCTGCTCAACCTCAACGCCCTGATGGCGTCGGACGACCTGATTGTGCCGGTGCTCGCCGACTTCCTCTCGTTTCACGGGCTCAAGCTGCTGTTCGAGACGGTGCAGTCGCTCGAGGAAGACCTGGGCCACGTGCTCGACAACGTGTTCATCGTGGTGAACTCGTTCAACCAGACCTACAAGCTGGCGAAAGAAGCGCTGGCCGCGCTGAAAGAGCACTACCCCGAGTACCTGCTCCCGCAGGTGATTCGTCAGTGCACCAAGTTCGCGCAGGCCTCGAGCGAAGGGCAGCCCATCTTCCTCGCCGACCGCTACAGCAAGGGCGCGCTCGATATTCAGGGGCTCATCGACGAAGTGCAGAAACGACTCGCTGCGGCACCTCAGGCCGCGAAGGTTGGGTGAACCGATGAAGAACGCTTTCGATGCCAATGTGTCTCGGGCGCGGCCCCGGGTTCGGTTGACGGCGGCGGTGTCGTCGATGCCCGAGATGGCCGACGCGGTCGAGGCGATCGCCGCGGCGGTGGCGGCCGAGCCGGTGGCTCCGGTGGTGCCTTCGCTGGCGGGCGCGGTGCGAGAGCGCGCCCAGGCGCTGGTCGAGCCCCGGCCCACTGCGGCCGAAGCGGTGCAGGCGGCCATCGCGGCCGCGGCTCCGGCGGCGGCGGCGGCGGTGGTGTCGACCCCGGTGGTGGCGGTGGCTCTGCCGCCGCAGGCTCACGCTCACGTTCAGGCGGTGGCGCAGGTGGCGCAGGTGCGCGCCCACGCCGAGGCCCCCCCGTCGGTGGTCGAGGTGCAGACCACCCCGATGCCGGTCGAGGTCGAGCAGCCCGAGACGCGCCGCGAGCGGCTCAAAGAGCGCCTCAAGGCGGTGCGCGAGAACCCCAAGCCCGAGCCGCTGCCCGAGACGGTGGCCGAGGCCGGCGTGCTGGCGGTCGAGCGCATCTCGGCGCTGCAGACCGAGCTCACCAAGGTGCGCGCGGTGAACCTGGCCCTGACGCAGGACCTCGAGGGCGCGCGGCGCCAGTCGGAGCGGGCCACCGAAGAGGCGCGGCTGCGGGTCGACGAGGCCAAGCGGCTGGCCACCGAGATGGAGGGGCGCAACCGCCTGCTCGGCGAGCTCGAGCGCGAGCTGCAGTCGCTCGAGGGCGAGCGCGACGAGAGCCTGCTGGCGCTGCAAGAGACCCGCGCCTCGCTCGACCTGAAAGAGCGCGAGAAGGACGAGCTCAAGTCCGAGATTTCGAAGCGCGACCTGGCCCTGGCCGAGTCGCTGAGCGAGGAAGAGCGCCTGGCCGGTGAGCTGGAAGAGGCGGCCGAGGCCACCGAGTCGCTGCGCAAGACTTGCGAGGCGCTGCGCACCGAGCGCGAGACGCTGGCGCGGCAGGTCAATGAGCTGACCCGCGAGCGGGCCGAGCTGCTCGAGGCGCGCAAGGCACTGCAGGCCGTGCACCGCGCCTTGTCGCAGGCCGCCGCGCGCTGAAGTGGCGTGGTGAGCGCGGCGTGCCTGGCGGACGCGCGCTCCCGTAGAAGCAGAGGGGCCCGGCGCTGACTGCTGCTCGGTCCCTCGCGCACTCCCGCGCGCTGAAGGGGCGTGAGCGGGCGCTGCCACGGCGAGCCGATGCAGGCCAGTGCGACGAGCGCCGACGGCCCGGCAAGGTCAGGCCAAGGTTCAGGGGTCTCGGGTAGGGGTGGGGTTGGGGTCGGGGAAGGGGGGCCAACCTGAGCGGCGATTTTCGCCGTCCCCAGACCCTGCCCAGTCCCGCCCCTTGCCCGTATCCCTGAACTTTGGCCTGACCCTGCCGGGCCGTCAGCGTCACAGGGGACCTCGCCTGCACCGACTCACTGTGGCAGCGCCCGCTCGCGCAGAAGCAGAGGGGCCCGGCGCTGACTGCTCGCTTGGGCCCTCGCTCACTTCCGCGCGCTGGAGGGCGTCAGCGCGCGCTGTCACGGCGAGCCGATGCAGGCCAGTGCGACGAGCGCCGACGGCCCGGCAAGGTCAGGCCAAGGTCCAGGGGTCTCGGGAAGGGGTTGGGTTGGGGTCGGGGAAGGGGGGGCCAACTCGAGCGGCGTTTTTCGCCGTCCCCAGACCCTGCCCAGTCCCGCCCCTTGCCCGTATCCCTGAACTTTGGCCTGACCCTGCCGGGCCGTCAGCGTCACAGGGGGCCTCGCCTGCACCGACTCACTGTGGCAGCGCCCGCTCCCGCAAAAGCAGAGGGGCCGGCGCTGACTGCTCGCTTGGGCCCTCGCTCACTTCCGCGCGCTGAAGGGGCGTCAGCGCGCGCTGTCACGGCGAGCCGATGCAGGCCAGTGCGACGAGCGCCGACGGCCCGGCAGGGTCAGGCCAAGGTTCAGCGATCTCGGGAAGGGGTTGGTTGGGGTCGGGGAAGGGGGGCCAACCTGAGCGGCGTTTTTCGCCGTCCCCAGACCCTGCCCAGTCCCACCCCCTGCCCGTATCCCTGAACTTTGGCCTGACCCTGCCGGGCCGTCAGCGTCACAGGCGACCTCGCCTGCATCGACTCACTGTGGCAGCGCCCGCTCCCGCAAAAGCAGAGGGGCCGGCGCTGACTGCTCGCTCGGCCCCTCGCTCACTTCACTTCGAGTGAATTCAGCTCGCCGGCTTGGGCGGCCACTTCACGTTGGCCGGAAACGCCGGCGCCTTGCCGCCATCGGCTCCGAACGCGCCTTCGGTGCGCAGCTTGCCGAGGGCCTCGATGCGGTCGCCGTTGCTGGGGTGGTGCGAGAACAGCGCCCAGCTGCTGGGCAGCTTGTCGATGATTTTGTCGAACTCTTTGGTGTCGTAGCCGCCCGCCGCCATCAGCTCGAAGCCGATGCGGTCGGCGTCGTACTCGTCTTCCTTCGCGTTACCGGTCAGGTTCTGGAAGTCGATGATGCGGTTGGTGAACCAGCGCATGAAGTCGACGTCGACGTCGGGGTTCTTGTCGAGGTCGCCGTCGTTGTCCTTGGCGAAGGCCTTCATGGTCTTGCCGAACTTGGCGTTCTTCACGAACTCTTCGCCGCCGGGAATGTTCGAGGCGCCCGCCTCGACCAGGTAGTAGCCAGTGACCGCGATGTTGCACGAGGTCGCCTTGGCGCCGGCGTACGACTTGATGGAGTGCCGCTGCTGCACGTGGGCGATCTCGTGGGCGAGCACCGCGGCGAGCTGCGCCTCGTTCTCCATCAGCCTGAGCAGGCCGGTGGTGATGAGAATGTAGCCACCCGGAGTCGAGTAGGCGTTCACCGTGTCGTCGTTGTCGATGACGCTGAACGTCCACGAGATGCCGGGGCGGGTCGAGCCCAGCGCGACGTGGTCGCCGACCACCTGAATGAACATGTTCAGGTCGTTCTTCTCTGACGCAGAGAGCTTCACGGCCTTGCGGTCTTTGGCCGCCTTCTTCTGCAGCTCTTCGAGCTTCTTCTCGCTGATGTCGACGAAGAGGCCCTTGCCGGTCTTCGCGTAGCCGACCGCGATGGCGCCGCCGATGGCGCGCTCTTCCGTCCACGAGACGCCGTAGCCCTTGGCCTTGGCTTCTTCGAGCGCCTTGGCCTTGGCCGCGTCGTCACCGTCGATCGACCCGATGCGCGTGTTGAGCGGCTTGCAGTCGGCGTCGGCTTTGTCCTTCGCCTCTTTCAGCTTGCGGGCAGCCGCTTCAGCCTCTGCGGCCGCGGCCTGCGCCGCACCCGCCAGGTTGCCCGACGACGCCGCGCGCAGCGACGCGCAGTTCACCAGCACCAGCGAGACGCTGAGTATCACGATGACGCGCTTCATTTCTCACCTCCGAGGCCGGCCTTCTTCACGTGGTCCGCGATGTTCTTCTTCTGCTCTTCGCTGCTGCCCTCGAGGTGAATCAGACCGGCGGCCGTCTCTTCGGCGCTGGGGCCTTCACCCTTGGCGTACTTGATGCCCGACTCGCTCATCGCCTTGGTGGCCGCGCCCGAGCTGGCGAACGCCTGCGCGCTGGTGGTCTTGCCGTCGCTGCTGGTCACCTCGTCGGCCGGCTTGTTGGGCGTGAGGTTCGCCATCTGTACGAAGCCCTTCTTGTTCTTGAACATCACCTCGTGCATCGACTTGTCTTTCTCGGACGGGCCGTTCCACGTCACCTCGTCGCCGTTCTTCAGCGCGGTCTTCTTGCCCGAGGCCTCCGGCTTGTCCCACATGCTGACGCCGGTGCCCTTGATGTAGAGCTTGCCGCCCTTCGCCACGCCGGCCATCGCGCTCGCAGCGCAGACGACGGCGAGGGCGATGAGCGCCCATCTCGCTTCTCTCTTCACGTGTGTCCCTCCTTGAAAGAACCGCGGAACTACTTTTCGAGCTGTGTGACGCCATCCCAGTCGGCTGGGGGTGGATGCTGCATGAACTGGTTGCATTTGCCAGCCAGAACTTTGGTCGGGCCGTCGGTCTTGTCGAGGTCGTAGGCCTCTTTCAAAGTCTTGAGCGAGTCGGCGAAGCGCTTGTGGCGGTAGAGCTCGAGGGCCTTGCCGTACAGCTCGAGCACCTGCTTCTTCTGCGCCGAGACCTGGCCCTCTTCGCCCACCAGCTCGTAGATGACCGAGGCGTCGTGCTTGCCCGCCACGCGCACCGAGTCGACCTCGCGGGTCACCATCTGCGACTTCACCGCTTCGTAGGTCTTGGGGCCGATCAAGATGAGCGTCTCGTACGCCTTGTTGGTGCCCTCGAGCCGCGCCGCCAGGTTCATGCCGTCGCCGATGGCGGTGTAGTTGATGGGGCGGTCTCGGCTGCCCATGTTGCCCACCAGCATCTCGTCGGTGTTGAGCCCCACCCGGGTGTAGACGTCGGGCAGCCCGCGCTGGGCGAAGTCTTTGCGCAGCTCGGCGATGCGCGCCTGCACCGCCAGCGCCGCGCGGCACGCCCGCAGGGCGTGGTCGGCGTGAAAGACCGGAGCGCCGAACAACGCCACCACCGCGTCGCCGATGTACTTGTCGATGCACGCGCCGTGCGCCTTCAGAATCGGAGTCACCGCGCTCAGGTAGTCGTGCAAGAGCCTCATCAGCTTCTTGGGGTCGTCTTTGAGCTGCTCGGTGAACGTCGAGAACCCGCGAATGTCAGAGAAGAACGCGGTGATTTCGGTGTTCTCTCCGTCGAGGGCCGGCAGCTTGTGCGACTCGACCAGCCGGTCGAGCACGTCGGGGTCGACGTAGCTCGAGAAGGCGTCGCGCAGGAACTCGCGGTCTTTGCTGGCGAGGAAGCGGTTGAACGCCGTCGCCGCCAGCGCCGCCAGCGTGCCAGCCATGCCGGGCATCGCGCTCAAGATGTGAATGTTGGTGAAGGTGATGAAGCCGCCGGTCACCACGAAGAACGCGAAGGTGAGGAACACCGGCGCGCCCACGTCGGTGATGAACGACTGCGCGACCATCACCAGCGCCACCGAGATGAGCGCCACCACGAAGGCGAGCAGCAGCGACGCCCACTCGGGCGCTTCGAGAATGAAGCGGTCGTGGAGCATGTTGTCGGCGATGGCGAGCTGCTTCACCACGCCGCCCTCGGCTGCGGCGAACGGGGTGGCCTTCTGGTCGCCGGCGCCCTGCGCGAGCGCGCCGATGAACACCATCTTGCCCTTGAAGCGGTCGAGGCCCTCTTGCCGCAGCTTGGGGTCGTCTTTCGCGCTGCTGTAGCGCAGCACGTCGCCGAGCGAGACGGTGCGGAAGCGGTCTTGCAGCTTGCCGCCGAAGTTGATGCGCGCGCTGCCGTCGGCGTTCACCCGCACGGTGTGCGTGCCGACCTGCAGCTTGCCGGGCGAGAGGGTGATTTTGTCGGCCTTCCAGTAGTCGGCGATGGCCGCGACGGCGATGGTGACGTAGGTGTTGTTGCCGTCGGAGTACGCGAACTTCGTCTCGCGCATCTTGCCGTCGTCGTCGGCCTCGGTGTCGACCGCGCCGAAGCCGCTGGCCGCGTCGATCACCTGCGCGATGGGCGGCTGCGGGTAGCGGGGCAGCTCGATGCTGGTCAGCCCGGCGTCGCGCTTCAGGTCGTCGAGGGTGGCGACACCGCCGTCGGCGCCGCCCAGCGCGGGAACCGGCTCGAACACCGGCGCCTCGAGCCCACCGGTGAACTCGATGGGGAAGGCGAGCGCCGGCGCCGCGGCGTCGAGCAGCTTCTTCGCCTCTTCGGCCTTGAGCCGCGCGACCTCTTGGGGAGACGGCTCTTCGGGAAACTCGGTCATCTCCTCTTCGTCTTTTTTCTGCAGGGGCGGCGGGGGCGGCCTGGGCACGTGCAGCCGATTGACCGGGTGGTCGACCCTGGCCAGCGGCGGCACCAGCTGCAGCGCGTTGAAGCCCATCACCACCGGCATCTTGGCGGCGGCGATCGCGTCGCCCATCGCCTTGTCGCCGGTGATGTCGGGCTTGTTCTCGCTCAAGGTGATGTCCATCAGCACCAGGCTGGCGTCGGCCTCGGAGAGGAACGAAATCACGTCGGCCCAGATGGCGCGGTCGTACGGCCAGTTGCCGTAGCGGTTGTGCCAGGGCTCGTACTGCGCCACGTCGTCGAAGGTGGCGTCGTCGATGGCGACCAGCACCATGTCGTCGGTCATGGGGCGTTGACCCCAGGGAAACCACCACTTGTTGTTGAAGCGCTTGAGGCCGTCGTCGTACGCGTTGCGCTCGTCGTCGGACATCTGCAGGAAGTCGAAGTGCCACCACGCGTAGCCGAGGGCGGTGCCGACGACCGAGATGACCAGCATCACCCACCACAGGCGCGCCATGCGCAGGCGGATCAGCGTCAGGGTGTTCATTCGAAGGGCGGCGCGAGACTAGCGCCAAGGCGCCGAGGTGCGCCCGTTTTTTGCCGGGTGGATCAGAACGCCCGGGTGAGCCGCTGCTGGTAGTCGCAGTCGCCGGGGCGCGCCTGCCGCGCCGCGCGCACGAACACCTTGAGCGTCTCTTCGGCGGTGCGAATCGACTGGTCTGCCGCGGGCAGGTCGCCCTCCTGGGTCGCCCGGCCGAAACCGTCGGAGAGCTGCTCGAAGCGCGAGTTGGCGCTGGCCACCGCGCCGGGCGCCTCGCGCCCCACCACCCCCAGCACCCGGCTGTAGCGCTCGGTGAGCCGGTTCCACCGCTCGAGCAGCAGCTTCGAGGCGCGGGCCTTCTCTTTGTGCGCCAGCCGCTCTTGCGCCGCCGAGGCCGCGAACAGCGCCGAGCTCTTGCCGGCCCGGGCGGCCGCCTTGCGCGCCTCGCCGAGCGTGGCGCAGTCGTCGCACTCGAGCGCGAAGGTGGTGAAGCCGCCGCAGCCGGCGTGCAGCGCGGCGGGAGTGAACGGCGCCAGGGTGAAGGTGAGCTCGCGCTTCTGGCCGCCGCACTCGAGCTGGGCGGTGTGCTCGGTCGCCGCGAAGGCCTGCGGGTCGTCGGGCTGGCTCACCTCGGGCTTGCCGTCGAGGGTGAGGGCGACGCCCTTCTCGGCCGAGAGCAGCAGCACCGTGTCTTCTCGCGAAGGTGAGAAGGCGGGAGGGGCGGTGTCGAGGTCGCACCGGCCGGTGGCCGCCGCCGGCTCAGGCTGCGTGCCGGCGCTCGACTCGCGCAGCACGAGCACCGCGGCCAGCGCCAGGGCGATGACCGCGAGCGCGACCACCGCGAGCTGCGTGAGGGTGCGCGCCGTCATCGAGGGCGACCACATTCGAATGGAAGAGGGCGCCGATGTCCAACTACTGCTGCTGGGGGTGGGCGCGCCGCCAGGCGTACTGCACCACCCGCGAGAGGCTCACCGCCTCGGCGCCGCCCGAGTCTTCGGCGGCCTCGATGAGCTCGGAGGGCAGGAACAGCGTCATCGAGCGGCGCGCCAGCTTCTCGGCGTCGGGCTGGCCTTCGTCGTAGGGCGCCTGGATGGTGTGGTCGGGCGCGGCGGCGAGCTTCTTCTGGGCGCGCGAGGCGGTGAGCGCCTCGGCCACCACGCTCGAGGGCGAGCGCTGCTCCTTCAGGGCGAGCTGTTGAATCTCGGTGGCGACTCCGCCGGGAAGGTCGACCCAGGCCAGGCCGAGGTTGTCACCCGCGTCGATGGGCCAGCGCAGCGAGGCGAGCGTCTGCAGCTGCCAGGGCAGGTCGAGGCACGAGCGGCCGGGCAGCTGCAGCGTCTGGGCGAGCTTCGAGAGCGGGTAGTCGGGCCAGCGCGCGGCGTGGAAGTTCGAGAGCGGCGTCTTCTTGCGCAGGTGCTCGACGTACCTGGCGTCGTCGCGGTACTGCGCGCGCTGGGCGCCGGCGGGCTCGCCGTGCTCGAAGCGGAACCACGCTTCACCCTCGAGCGAGTCGTCGCGCGGCCCGGGAGAGACGAAGGCCCAGCTCTCGAGCACCCCTGGCTGCGCCGAGAGGCGGCGGGCGAGCTCGGTGTAGCGCGAGAAGGGCAGCCGCTGGGGCTCGCCCTCGATGACCGCGGCGGCGAGGGGGCCGGCCCCGGTGCGAATGAAGCTGACCCGCAGCGTGTGGGTGAGGCCCAGCGCGCGCGAGACGTCGGTGAGCGTCGCTTCGGCGGTGCCGCGGTCGGCGGTGAGGAAGCGGGTGAGCACGCCGGCCGACTGGTCTTTGACGTCGATGGCGTCGAGGGGGCCCTGGTACGGGCGCGCGACCGGTTTGGCCGCGAGCGTCAGCAGGAAGATGAGTGAGAGAGACGAGGTCACCGACGGAGCGCGCCTATAGCAGACGGCGGTGTTCTTTCGTGCCCGGCGGTCGTCGCGCTCTTTAGCGGCGCGCGCTCTGGTTGCCGGTCGTCACCACGGTCAGCTTGCGGCTGAACGCCTGGTCGACGCGCAACAGCCACGCGCGAAACTTCGGGTACTCGCTGGCGGGAATGCGGGCCCGCGTCATGGCGACCTCTCCGGTGACGATGGGCTTGCCGTTCTCGACCCGCACCTTCAGCACCGCCCGGCCGAAGTCGGTGGTCTCGTCGAAGTCTTCGGGCATGCCCTGAGCCACGTAGCCGGCGGGCGGCTCGTACCGCACCGAGAAGCGGTTCAGCCAGACGCCCTGGAACACCGCGTCGGTCTTGCGCTCGCCCAGCGGCGCCAGCACCTGGGTGAACGCCCGCCCCGAGCCCAAGGGGAAGAAGCGCAGCCCCGAGGGCAGCACCTCGGCGAAGCGCGGCGCCCGCATCTGGAACTGCAGCTTCATCGGCTCTTCCAGCTTCGTGGTGTCGCTCACCGTGAGCTGGTTCACCGTGATGCCGGGAAACGACTGCGCCCACTGCTGTTCGAAGGTGGCCTTGCGCGAGCCCGCCGACTGGTACGAGCGGCGGTACTCGGGAGCCCCCTGGCCGGTCACCTGCGTGACGCCCTTCACCTCGGCGCTGCCGTCGGGGGCGAGCGTCACGGTGAGGTCGAGCGAGCTGGTGTTGTCTTCGGGCTTCGACTCGGGCGTGACCAGAAAGCGGCTGGGCCCGTTGGGCTCGACCAGCAGCACGTCGGCCACCCGGTCGGCTGAAGGCAGGTCGCGGGTGCCGTGGAACTCGGCGGTGCCGTCGAGGAACAGGTCGAGCGCCGGCACGTAGGCGATGGCGTGGTTGAACGCGGCGAGCGAGGCGGGCTCGGCGGTCAGCGCGCCGAGGTTGCGCATGCGCAAGAGCACCAGCCGCGCGTCGACGCCGCCCGCCTTCAGCATCGCCACGATGAGCGACGCCTTGTCTTTGCAGTCGCCGAAGCGGCGCGCGAGCACACGGTCGACCCGGTACGGCTTGTACCCGTGAATGCCGAACTCGAGCGCCACGTAGCGGGTGTTGGTCACCACGAAGCCGTAGATGGCCTGCACCACCTTGGCGGTGTCTTTGCGGTCGATGCCCTTGAGCACCGTGTCGACCGTCTTGTTGAGCTCGTCGTTGGGGGTGAGCTGGTCTTTCACCAGGCCCCACCAGTAGCGGCCGACCTGCTCCCAGCTCTGGTAGGTCGACACGTGCAGCGTCGCCGCCACCTCGCTCATGCCCGGCATGTTCGGCTCGGGCACGAGCTTGGGCACGTTCGAGGCCTCGAAGCGCCACGCGATGCGGTCGTCTCTGGGGGCCTGCGCGGTCTTCACCCAAGCGGGCAGGGTGGCCTTGTTCCAGTACAGCGGCCGGTCTTTCGGCATGTCGACCACGTACCGGTAGCGGAGCTTGGGGTAGCTCGACTGCACCGAGTCGAGGTCGCCGAAGTAGTCCGAGAGCAGGTTCTCGAGGGCGGTGTCTTCGACCCGCCACTGCAGCTCGAGCGTGTCGCCCGGCATCAGCGCGGGAAACGAGAGCACCCGCGCGCGGGCGTCGTAGTACATGCCCGTCCACGGCTCGTTCATGTGCTGGTCCTGGTCGCCGTAGCTGTCGACCACGCTGCCGTCGCTCTTGGTGAGGCGCGCCTTCAACACCCGCACCTCTTGCCGGTCGGGCGAGTAGGTGATGGGCCACTGGCGAAACGACTCGACCCCGCGGTCGTTGAGCACCTTCACCACCATCTGGTGAAAGCGCGACGACAGCCCGTTGGTCTGCACCCGAATCGCGGTGACGTCGGCGAGGAAGATGGCGTCTTCGGTCGAGCCCTTGGGCAGCTCTTTCAGCAGCGGCGGCACGGTGAACGTCTCGGCGATGCCGGGCGCCGCTTCTTGCCCGTGCAGCGCGCGCAGCGCCTCTTTGAGCGCCGGGTTCTGCGGCCGCAGCTTCAGGCTCTCTTGAAACGAGGCCAGCGCATCGTCGCGGCGGCCGGCCTGCAGCAGCGCGCGGCCCTCGCGCTCGTACACGTCGGGCTCTTCGGGCGCGAACAGGCGCGCGGCGGCGAAGGTGGCGTCGGCCCTGGGGCCATTGCCGTTGGCGGCGTACAGCTCGGCCAGCCGCAGCCGCACGGCGTTGTCGTACGGGTCGAGCACCAACAGCCGCTCGAGCTGCTGGGTAGCGGCGTCGACCTTGCCCATGTCGGCGAGCAGGCTGGCGAGCGAGCTGCGCAGGCCGGTGTCGTCGAAGCGCAGCGCCAGCGCGGTGCGCATGCGGCCCTCGGCCTCGTCGAGCCGGTCGAGCTTGCGCGCCTGCGCCGCCGCCTCGCGCGCCACCGCTGGTGCGTGCGGCATCAGCGCGAACGCCTCTTCCACCAGGTTGAGCGCGGCCGGCTTCTGCGCCAGCGCCTCGAGGCAGCGCGCCTTGCCCAGCCACGCCTGCGAGAGCCGGGGGTGGTCTTTCATCAGCGCTTCGAACATCGGGAGCGCGAGCTCGGGGTGCTCCTGGCCGAGCTCGTGCTGTGCGAGGGCCAGCCGCGTCCACGGCGACTTGGGGTCGAGCTGGTATGCGGCGGTGAGGTGGCGGCGGCGCTCGTTGAAGTCCTGGCTGTCGAGGGCGGCGGCGCGCAGGTGCAGGTCGACGTCGTCGCTCTTCGCCGCGCTGGCCTTGTCGGCCTCGCGGTAGGCGGTGAGCTCGCGCTCGTCGTAGGCGCGCGAGTACGAGAGCACGGTGGCGTAGTCGGAGCGCAAGCCTGCGTCGTTGGGGCGCGCCTTCACCAGCGCCGCCCACCCATCGGTGAGCGTCGGCACCGGCGCGCCCATCGGCGGGGTGCCCTTCTCGAGCGGCGGCACGCTCTCGGGCAGGGCGACCTTCGCCGAGACCGGCGCTCCTTCGGCGCGCTCGTGCCGCAGGTAGAAGCCGAGCGGGCCGCTCTCGTGGCACAGCTTTACCAGCACCCGGTTCAGGCCCTTGCGCAGCCGCACCTGCACCCGCGCCTGGTCGATTTGCGGCAGGTGGTACGCGTCTGAGGCGCTCACCTTCACGCCGTTGACGTAGAGCCGGTACGCGCCGCTGGTGCCCAGGCCCAGGTTCACCCGGGTCTCCAGGTCGGCCTGCAGGAAGGTGAGCGCGTAGGCCACCACGCCCGAGCTGGGGCGCAGCAGGGTGGAGAGCTCGACGAAGCCGGTGGCGGTGCGCGCGGGCACCTTGCGCCAGCGCACCTCGCGGCCCTTGCCGGGGTAGGTCGACTTGAGGTCGGGCGCGGCTTCGGGCCCATAGTCGGTGTCGCAGCCGCCCTTGCCTTCGTTGTCGAAGCCGCCGGTGGCGTAGAAGTCGGTGACGAAGCCGAGCGGCTCGAGCACCTCTCCGCTGCGGGTGGTGCGGCCGCGCGCCGCCTCGACGTCGGCGAAGAAGAGGCGGGCGAGGGTGCGCACCTCGCGGTTGACGACCGCGCGGCCGAGCAGCATCGCGTAGGGCTCGGCGAGCAGGTTGAGGTCGTCGACCTCGCCCAGCATGGCGTGCAGGCGGATCAGCGCCGGCGCGCCCTCGAGGGTGGTGCTCTTGGTGAGCGCCTCTTTGCCCAGCATTCGGGCGCGGGTGGCGACCGGGTTCTCGTCGGGAGGGCCCGCCGGTGTAGGAGGCCTGGCGACGGGTGCGGCAGAGAGCGCGGCGGCGAGAAACAGAACCATTTCCACGGGACACGTCATAGCGCTCAGCGCAGTAGTAGTGTGCGGGTCCTTCAATTGAGCGACGAAGAACTCAAGAAGTCACAGCGCCGGCACCGCCGGGTCGCTGCCCGAGAAGTGGTGGCGCTCACCGAAGTCGACGGAGCGTCGGTCTCGTACACGGTGGTGAACCTCTCCATCGGCGGAGCGCTGGTGACCGGCCCGCCCCAGCTCGCCAAGGGCGAGACGCTCGAGCTCGAGCTCAAGCTGAAGGGCGTGAAGGCCATCGCGGTGCGGGCCTCGGTGGTGCACTCGCGCGCCGACGGCATGGGCATCGCGTTCGACTCGCTGGCCAGCGAAGACCTGCAGGCGATGGAGAAGCTCATCTCGGCGGTCGAGGCGCTGGGCTTTACGCCGCCGCCACTGCCGGCGGTGCGGGTGCGCGCCTCGGACGACCTGCCGCCTGCAGCGCCCCGGCCCGACGAGAACCTGTTCGCGACCCACGACCCGCGGCCGCCGCGCTCGGGGCTGCCCGACGAGCGCGAAGAGTACCTGCGCGTGCTGGTGAAGAACCGCGACGAGGTGATTCGCAAGGCGCGCGTCTCGATGGGCGCCATCGCGGTCGAGGCCGACACGCTGCGGGCCGCGGCGGCGCGGTTCAAGCAGCGCTTCGACACCGCCAACAACCAGCTCTCGCTCACCGAGGTGGCGCTGACCAACGCGCGCGCCGAGCTCGAGAAGCAGCGCGAGGCGCAGCTCGTCGAGCGCGAGACCGCGAACGAACAGCTCGAGCAGGAGCAGCGGCGCACGCTCGAGGCGATCGGCGCGGTCTCGGGGGTCGAGGCGAAGCTGCGCCGCCACGAGATGGAGTCGAAGCGCGCGCTGGAAGAGGCCGAGGCCGCTCGGCGTGAGGCCCAGGCCCTGGCGCAAGACGCGTCGTCGGTGCGCCGCGCGCGCGAAGAGCTGCTGGTCGCCAACCGCAAGGCGATGGAGACCCAGGCTGCGCTCAAGCGCGAGCGCGACGCCAAGGCGGTGACCGACAAGGCGCTGGCGACCGCCACCGCCGAGGTCGAGCAGCTGAAGGCCGAAGTCTCGAAGCTGAAAGCGAAGCTGGTCGCCGCCGAGAACGCGCTCGAGCGCGCGGCGACCCGCCGCGCGGTGCCGAAGTAGGCCGGGCGGGTCAGCACGTCTGGCCGCCCCACTGATTCAGAGCAAAGCGCGAAGCGTTCACCCTGAGCGAAGCGGCGAAGCCGCGAAGTCGAATGGGTGCCGTCGCCGCTGGAACGCGAAGGAACGCATACTCCATGCTTCAAGCAGCACCGCGTCGCGCAGCGATACGATGGAGTATGTGTTGCTCAGCCTTCGGCGGGCGATGGCAGGGTTCGACGAGCTCACCCTGACCGCTCTCGAAAGACCGTGAACCTGATCAGCCGCAGACCAGCTTCACCAGGTGGTTGTGCGTGGTGGCATCGCCGGCTTCGGCGTTGCTCATCTTCATCACGGTGCCGCCGTTCTTCAGGTTCATGAAGTCGGCCGCGGTGAGAATCAGCGAGTGGGTGTGCCCGGCGGTCGCCGCGCCCGTCATGCCGTTCTTGTAGTCCTTCATCACCGCGTTGTTGATGTCGCTGAGCTGAATGACGATGCGGTGCACGTGCATCGACTCGATGCCGCTGCCGGCGCCGAGGGTCACCATGTTCACCGCGGTGATGTCGGCGGCGCAGGCGCTCGTCGAGCCGCCACCCGCCCCACCCGCGCGACCGCCGGCGGCTCCACCGCCTGCACCGCCTGCGCGACCTCCGGCGGCTCCGCCGCCCGCACCGCCCGCGCGACCTCCGGCCGAGCCACCGCCCTGGCCTCCCGCAGAGCCACCCGCGCTGCCGCCGGCCGTGCCGCCGCTCGCGCCGCCCGAGCCGCCTGCCGTCGAGCCGCCGCTCGCGCCGCCGCTGCCACCGGCCGTCGAGCCACCCGACGCGCCGCCTGCTCCGCCCGCCGCTGCGCCACCGGCGTGGCCGCCCGCGGTGCCGCCCGAGCCGCCTCCGGTGCCGCCCAACCCATCATCGGGGTCGCAGCCCACTCCGACGACCTGGGCGCCCAGCGCGATGACGACGACTTCCAGAAAGTCTCTACGGTCGATGGTGCTCATTCGGTGCCGACTAGCACGACTGGCTGATCGATTTCCCCGGCCCGAAGACACAACCGACTCACGACCACGACACGTCGGCAAATGCTCCAGAGCCTCGGAGCCCTCTCGCGTCTGCACTGTGGCTCGATGACCATGGGAACTGATGGTGGCACCGCGGGTGGGTCGGGCTCGACCGCTGGTGGTGCGGCGGTTCGAGCGGTGGCCGCAGGAGGAGCCGCCGCCCGGCGGGAGTCGAGCCTCGCCCTGACCGACGTGGTGTGCAGCACCGTGAAGCAGAGCACCGCAACCTCCTCGCGTGGAAGGCCATCACCCTGGCCTGGGGTCCGAGTCAGGTGGCGGTGATGAGCGGGTACGCCTCGCGGGCGGTGATGCCGATGCAGAGGTAATCGCTCTGGAGCTTCGTCTCCGACCCGTAGCCGGCGCGGGCCAGGGCCAGCATCTCGGCGGCCGTGAAGCCGAGCGCCTGAAACCGGGGAATGCTGCGCTCCTCCAGCCCGGTGATCTGCGCCTCGATCGCCTGCGCGACGGTGAAGCCGGCCTGGTACAGCGTTCCCAGCGTCGGCGCGCTGGAGCGGGTGCTGCGTTCGGCTCCGGCCTCGAACAGGGCGAGCAGCTGCTCCGGCGAATAGCCCGACTGAAAGACGCCCGGCCGCACCTTGTCCGGGCAGTCGAGGCGGTCGAGCTGCGCGCGGCTGAAGCCGGCCTTGATCAGGTCCACCAGCTTGTCGGCGTGGCGCTCCAGGGTCGGGCTCTGCATCAGGTCGGAAATCTCGGCGAAGGTGAGCCCGAGCTTCTTCAGGTTGGCGGCGACGCGAACGTCGGTCGACGGCAGCGCGAGCAGCTTCATCGCCTCTTCGAAGGTGAAGCCACCGTCGGCCATCAGCGTTCGAACGCGGCTGAAGCGATGCCCTCGCGCCGCGACCTGCTTCAGCTGTTCGACGCTGAGCCCGTCAGGCACCTCGCTGAGACCGACTCCCAGCTCTTTCAGGGCCAGCGCCTCGGCGGCGCCGAAGCCCCGCGCGCGGTGCTTCTCGAGGGCCGCAGCGTCGAGGCCGGCGGCGAGCAGCGCCCCCACCAGCTCGGGCGGCGCGCCCGCTTCGACGAGCTGGTACGAAGCGACCCGGTCGACCTTCTCTCGACCGAGCGCGATCGCCTGGTCGGGGTTCAGCCCGAGCCGGGCGTACATGAAGGCCTGGCCGCCGGGCAGCTCGACCTGCCAGGCCTGACGGGCCTGCTCGACCGAGTAGCTGGCCTTCGCGAACAGCACGGCGTGGTTCTGCGGCATGCCGGTGGCGCCGATGAGGGCCTGCGCGTGCTTCGACACCTGGGCGGCGCGCGCAGCGTCGCGGCGGAGCGGGTCACCCTTCGACAGCAGCGAGGTCGGTGGAGCGGCCAGACTGGTCAGCACCTTGTCCAGATAGCGGGCCGCCTCGAAATCTTCGCTGTCGCGATAGCGAGCCGCCAGCGCCTCGACCTCGGGTACCGTGAACGACGTCTGGCCCTCGGCGCGCAGCGTGGTCTCGAGGCTGGGGGGAGCGAAGGCGCTGAGCCGCTTGAGGGAGATGGAGCTCGCCACGTTCAGCCGCCCCCCTCGATGACTTCGACGGCCTCGGCGTGGCTGAGCCCGCGATCGAGGTAGAGGACCTTGGCCTGGTAGGGGTCGACCTGGCACCGGGCGAGCGTGACGGTCTGCTCCACGTCGAAGCCGAAGTGCCTCAGCGAGCGCTGCAGGTCTTTGACCCCGAGCCCGGTCGACAACAGCCGCAGCAGCGTGTCGAAGCCGTCGCAGTAGAGCATCAGGTCTGCCGCGTCGGGGGGAGCGCGCATCGCCGCCAGCTGGAGGTAGTGGTCGATGGTCAGCCCGCGATGCAGCGCCGAAGACAGACCCGAGGCCGAGCCGCCGGCGCGCGCCACCCGGCACTGGTCCGTCATCGATACCCCGTCCTCCCGGTACTGCTTCAGCTCGTCTTCGATGACGTTGACCGGCTGGTCGAAGTCGAGCAGCCCGGCGTCGAAGAGCTGCGCGAGCTCGTCGGTCGAGTACTGGCTCGTCAACCACGGGGCTTCATCGAAGAGCCGGCGATCGCAGGTGTTCCACAGCGCAATCACCTGCTCGGGCCTGTTGCCGGGGCGCTGCGCGGCGCGGGCGAAGTCGCTCAATGACATGCCGGCACGATGCGCGGAGAGAAAGACGTCGATCGGCGCGGTCGAGCGCTTCAGCTGGCGGGCCGCGTAGCCGCTGCCGCCCAGCCCGGCATCTCGCAGGGCGATCGCCTCGCTCACGCTCACCCCGTGGCTCACCAGCTCGCCCAGGGTGTCGGGCTCGAAGCCCGCCTGCAGGGCCTCGAGGTGCTGCGCCACCGGCACGCCAACCTGGTGGTACGCGCGCATGCGCTCGAGCGGCACCCCGGCCTCGAGCGCCGCGAGCACATGCTCGGCGGTGTTCTGCGGCGCAGGCCGAGCCTTGAACTGCGGTGCCCCTTCTGGCCGTGGCTGGTGGAGCAGCTCCATCAGGGTGCGCGGGTCGAGGTTCAGCTTCACTGCGCGGGCCATCTGCCCTTCGTCGAACCCGGCCCGCACATACACGGCGCGGTAGCCCTCGGGCAGCGGCACGGCCGGCTCCGGCTCTGGTGGCGGTGCCGCGACCGGCGCGCGCTTCGGCACGATGTCGTCGACGATGACGCGGTCGTCGGCGCCGGGCGACGCCACGGGGGCGTCGGTCAGGAGCGCGCGCTGCGCGCGAACGTAGGCGGTGAGGGCGTCGGGGTCGTCGAACCGGCTTTGGTCGCGCTCGATTCGCGCCAGCAGCGCGTCGAGGTCGGCGCGCGTCAGCTGGGCCGGAAGCTCGAGCGACGAGGTATCGGCCGGAGCGAACTTCTGAAAGCGCCGGGTAGAGAGCGTCGCGCGCGCAAGAGAGCTCACGCGAACCCCATGGCGTGGAGCTCGTCGACGGTGAACGGCGCAGGCCGTGGCTCACCCGGCTCGTACAGCCAGTCGAGAAACTGGGTGCGGTAGTCGACCTCGACGTTGAGCCGCGCCAGCACCGAGCCCACGCCGAACGTGAGCTGGCTGAAGAACGCCATCTCGGCGGTGTAGTGCGCGTTGAGCAGGTTGGGGTTCTCGGTCACCCAGACCCGCCACAGCCGCCGCAGGTAGTCCGGCGTGAAGCGGAAGGTCGGGGTCAGCCACGGCCGATAGAAGCCGACCATGTACGTGTAGAGGTAGGGGCCGACGAAGCGCTCGGGGTGGGGAATCGTGCCCAGCTGCAGACACAGCTCGAGCAGCGTGTCGGCCTTGCGCTCGAGCGTCGCGCGCATGATCTGCTTCCACTTCCGCACGAACGGCAGCGAGAGCTCTTGCACCCGGCCGAAGTCGACGAACGCCACCTTCCCGGGAGGGAAGATGAGGTTCCCGGGGTGCGGGTCGGTGTTGAGCCAGCCGGTTCGCAGCACCGTGCCCCAGTACAGCTCGGTGATGGCCAGGCTCGCGCGCCGGCGGTCGGCTTCGCTCGCGTCGCGAACGAAGTCGTGAAGCGTGGCGCCCTCGACGAACGCCGACGTCAAGATGCGCGGCGTCGAGAGCCGCGGCACCTCGCGCGGAACCTGAATGACCGGGTGGCGCTCGTAGAGCTCTCGAAAGCGCTTCTGCCAGCGCGCTTCGTGCACGTAGTTGCACTCTTCTTGGAAGCGGGCGGCGAGCTCGGCAAAGAACACCCCGGGTTGTTGCCCGCGCACCAGCATCGACCAGAGCGAGTCGAGGCTGCGCACGCTGCGCAGGTCAGCCGCCAGCGCTTCGGCCATTCGCGGGTACTGCACCTTCACCGCGACGTCTTCTCCCGAGGGCAGCGTGGCCCGGTGCACCTGACCCAGGCTCGCCGCCGAGATGGGCCTGGCCGACCAGCTCTGGAAGAAGCTGGCGGGGGGCGCGCCCAGCTCTTCGACGAACACCCGGGTCACCGCGAACGGCGGCATCGGCTCGCTCTGGGTCTGCAGCGCGCGCAAGACCTCGGCGTCGGCGGCGGGCACCGCGAAGTCCATGTAGCTGAGCATCTGGCCGAGCTTCATCGAGAGGCCCTTGAGCTTCCCCACCGACTGCACGTAGCGGCGCATCAGCGCCGAGCGGGTTCGCCCCGCCACCGAGTGCTCACTCGCTCGCAGCAGCGGCTTCATGCCCAGCCACAGCGCCGTCGCGATGGCCGTCTCGCTCTGCCGCTCGAGCCAGCCGGTGCGCACCGCCCACGCGCGCGGCTGGCTGCGGCCCTCGGTGACCTCGCCTTCGTACAGCTCGAGCAGCCGCAAGATGGGGCCGGGAATGGTGCGCTCGCCCGTCTCCCACTGCGCCAGCGCGCCCGCGCTCACGTTGAACTCCGAAGCGAGCTCGCGCTGCGAGAACCCGAGCGTGTCGCGCAGGCGGCGCAGCCGGTCGCGCTCTTCATGACGTTCATGCTTTTCGCGGTGTCTCGGCATCGGGGGGCTCGGCGGCGGCTCGGGGCGCGTCCTCCTGGTATTGGAACAGAAGAGACGTGTCGGTTTGAATCGCCGCGAGCTCGAAGTGACCCCGGCGCGAGATTTCGGCGAGAACGGCGGGCGAGTCTTCGCTCACCACGAACGAGTCGTGCTTTCCCGCCGTGGTGAGAAGCGCACCTTTGCTCAACGTGGTGGTCGAGGCCGACGCCACCAGCGATGCGTCGTTCTTCACGTCGCGGTTCAGCACGTGGGTGACCGCAGTCTTGGGAAGCTGGCCCAGGTCGCGCAGCCGCACGCCGAAGGCCTTGGCGAGCTGGGGCAGCTGCAGCAGCATCTTGAACTTCGACTGCTTCTTGCATCGCAGCTCGAAGATGGCGCGCCCGTCGGCGTCTGCGGCGCGAACGGTGTGGTAGCGACCCTCGGAGCTGGTGAGGTGGCCGCGCGCCTTGTTCAGGCCGACGGTCTCGATTCCCAGCTCTACGGGCTCGCTCTGGTCTGCGCCGACGCGGCCGGCCTCTCGCGCGTCGACGTCGAGGAGCAGGCCGACGTTCAGCGCGCGCGCCCCGGGGGTCGTCATGGCCGCCACCGGTGAGAGGTCATTCTCGTCGGTGCGGACGATTGGTTGGCCTTCGGGCGAGACCGCGATGGCGCCGGCGAGCTCGTCGTAGCCGTAGCCCAAGGTGGTGTCCTGGAAGCGGAGCACGAACAGCTGGAGCACGGCGTGCTCTTCGCCGTTCGGCGACTTCTCTTTGATGACCACCGGCGTGTACCCGGTGCCGCGGGTGAGCTCTCTCGCGTAGTCGAGGTCGATTCGGCCGTAGACGCTCGTCAGCTTCGCCTTCCCCAGAAAGGGGAAGGGGCTCTCGGCCCCGTTCGGCATCACGTAGGCCCCTTGCAGCTCGACGTTCTCGAACGCGCGCAACAGCTCGGGCGAGACGTGCCTCGACGCCAGCGCGTGTCGAATGGCCTCGGGGCCCCTGCGAAAGGTCCACCGATCGGTGCCGCTGGGCGTGGTGAGGTCGGTGCGAAGCGAAAGGGTCATGGCTGAAGTTCTCTTCCGCCGCGCGCTTGCGATTGCCTCGCGCGCTCGGGGCGGCTCAACGCGTCGAACTTGTTCGTGAAAGGTCGCGCGTCGCGCTGGCGCTGCCGCTCACAATGTGAGTGCGCCACGAGCCGTAGAGTGCCTACCGCGCGCGCGCGAAAGAGCTGCGGCAATGGCGCGGAACCTCACGATGATTGCGCGCTGCCGGGCAGACCGCTTCGCGAAGCGCGCAGGCTGACGAAACCGAACCGCCGTGCGCTCGATGCTGGGCTCATTCACCCGATGCGCGAGGCTCAAGAATGACCACGACTCCCGTATTCAAGCGGCCCCGGTTCACTCCGTTGGACCCCGCGCAGCGCATCGCGCAGCGGGCGGCCGGCACCGGCGAGCCGATTCTCCCGTTGGCGTCGCTCCCCGCGTTCGTGAAGAACGACCCGCAGGCCTTCAGCCTCGCGCGCGGTCTGGCTCAGGCGAGCGGCGACGGCGTGGTTCACTTCTCGGCCGTGCACCAGCTGCTCGCCGGCGCGGCTCCAGAGGGCACGGCGACGCTGCTGGCGGCGTTCTCGTCGTACCAGAGCGCGGACGAGAGCCCGCGCCGCAGCTACGTCGACCTCTGGTTCCCGACCTCGGTGTACCTGAACCAGCCGGTGCTTCGTGCGGCCGCGCCCGAGCTGATGGCACGAAACGCCGCCGAACCCGCCCCGAACCTGCTGGGGTGGTCGCAGCTCGAGCAGACGCTCGCCGACCCCGCGGTGCCCGTTCGCACCAAGCTGGCGCTCGGCTGGGCCGCCGCGGCGATGCAAGAAGACTACGGGCCACGGCGGGAGCAGCAGCTCGCCGGGGGCACCAGGGTCATCTGGTTCGGAGACGCGCACGCTCCCCAGCCCTTGAGCGGGCTGCTCGCCCAGGGGCTGACCGGCATCGCGCGCGAGCCCGCGCTCGCGAAGGTCATCTCACAGATGACCGTGGTGGTCGCTCCCGCCGGCGTCAACCTCTTCGAGTGGGCCACCGGCACCGCGCAGCCGGGCGCGACCGAGATCGACCCCATCGGGGGGTTCGCGACCGAAGGGCTGCCCCAGCTCGGCATCGACGGCCCGGTGCTGGTGCTGGCGCCCCGGTACGCGAATCAGGAAGCGGCCACGGCGGGCCACGAGATTCTCCACCTGCTCCAGTTCGCGCTCGACCGCATCGAGCCCTTCAGCGCCGAGCTCGACCGCGCCTTCGCGGCCGAACGGTTCTTCGGAAATCGCCCCGAAGACTGGGGCACCAACAACTCGGCCGAGATGTTCGGCTATTTCGGAGAGCTGTACCTGCAGGGCTTCGGCCCGCTCATCAGCCAGCGCCTGCCCACGCTGGGCGCGCTGCTCGAGCGCCGCATCGGTCGCGCCCGCATTCCGCCGTCGATGCCGGTCGAGCTGGCACCCCAGCGCCTCGACGGGCTCATCGAGACCTTCCGGTCTGCTCCGCCCCCGCTCGGCGGGTGACGGCTCACCCGAGGTCGAGCCGCTACGGGTTGGTCGGCTCGTCGCCCTGCGTCGACGAGCCGCGCAGGCCGGCGTCTTTGAGCAGGCGCCGGAAATTCGAACGGTCCATACCCGCGGCGAGGGCGGCGGCGGTGATGTTGCCGGCGTTCTTGTCGAGCAGGGTGGTGAGGTAGCGGCGCTCGAACGCGCCCACCGCCAGCGCCTTGGCCTGCGCGAAGGGCAGGTGGGTGAGCGAGAACACCTCGGCATCGGCGCTCGAAGGAGCGCTCTTGGGCGCCTCTTTGAAGTGCGGCGGCAGGTCGTCGGGCCCGATGAGGTCGCTCTGCGCCAGCACCACCGCGCGCTCGACCGCGTTCTCGAGCTCGCGCACGTTGCCGACCCAGCGGTTCTGCACCAGCAGGCTCATCGCGTCGGGCGAGATGGTCGAGACCTTCTTGCCCATCTTCTGCGCGAAGCTGGCGAGGAAGTGCTGGGCCAGCAGCGGCACGTCACCAGGTCGGTCGCGCAGCGGCGGCAGCGAGAGGGTGATGACGTTCAGCCGGTAGTAGAGGTCTTCGCGAAAGCGGCCCTCGGCGCGCGCCTTCTCGAGGTCGACGTTGGTGGCGGCGATGACGCGGGTGTCGACGCTCACCGCGTCGGTGCTGCCCACCCGCTTGATTTCACCTTCCTGCAGCACGCGCAGCAGGCGCACCTGGGTGGCGGGCGAGACGTCGCCGATTTCGTCGAGAAAGATGGTGCCGCCGTCGGCCGCTTCGAACAGGCCGCGCTTGTGGCCCACCGCGCCGGTGAAGGCGCCCTTCACGTGGCCGAACAGCTCGCTCTCGAGCAGGGTCTCGGTGAGCGCGCTGCAGTTCACCGCGACGAACGGCTTCTGCTTGCGCGGTGAGCGGTAGTGAATCGCCTTGGCCACCAGCTCTTTGCCGGTGCCGCTCTCACCGCGAATCAGCACCGTGGCGGTGGTGGGGCCCACCTGCTCGACCAGCTTGAAGACCGCGCCCATCTGCGACGACTGGCCGATCATTCCCTCGTACTCTTTGACCGCGGTGAGCGCGTCTTCGAGCACCGCGGTGCGCTTCTTCAAGCTCCGCCGCTCGACCGCGCGCGCCACGCGCAGGCAGAAGTCGTCGAGCCGCTCGAAGGGCTTGCTCAGGTAGTCGTAGGCGCCCAGCTTCATGCACTCGACCGCGGTCTCGATGGTGCCGTGACCGCTCATCATCACCACTTCGATGTCGGGCTGGGCGACCTTGAAGGCCTTGAGCAGCTCGATGCCCGAGAGGTTGGGCATCTTGATGTCCGAGACCACCACGTCGAACGAGGTGTCTTTGGCCACCGCCAGCGCCTCGATGGGGTCTTGAATGCTGACCACCTCTTGGCCATCGCGGCTCAGCGCCTCACTCACGGCGCGCAACACCAGACGGTCGTCGTCGACCACCAGAATCTTGGCCTTCTTCTTCGGTTCCGGCTTCTCGGTCTTTTCGCTCATGAGCGACCCCCCCCATCGAGAGCCGCCCGTACCTTATGCATGAGCACGTCGGGCGTGAACGGCTTCTGTAGAAATGACATGCCCGGCTCGACGATGCCCTGGCGGCTGAGCGCTCCTCCGGCGAAGCCAGACATGTAGAGGACCTTCATTTCGGGCGAGAGGGCCCGCAGCTTCTTCACCATGTCGGGCCCCGACATCTCGGGCAGCTGCAGGTCGGTGAGCACCAGGTGCACCGGCGTTCGCACCGCCTCGACCAGGGTGAGCGCGTCGCGGCCGCGCGAGGCCTCGAGCACCCGGTAGCCGGTCGACGCGAGCACCCGGTGCACCGCGGCGCGCACCGGCGCCTGGTCTTCGACCACCAGCACCGTCTCGTGCCCGCGCTCGAGCGTCGAGGGCTGCGGGGCGGGTCGGGCCTCGGTCGCCTCGGGGGCGCGCGGCAGGTAGACCTTGAAGGTGGTGCCCCGCCCGGGCGCGCTGGTGACCTCGATGTCGCCACCGCACTCTTTGACGATGCCCATCACCGTGGCGAGGCCCAGGCCGGTGCCGTAGCCCTCGCCCTTGGTGGTGAAGAACGGCTCGAAGATGCGCTGCTGCACCTCGGGCGTCATGCCCACCCCGGTGTCGGTGACGGCGATCATCACGAACGGCTTGCCGTCGCGCGACACCACCTGCGTCTCGACGGTGAGCTTGCCCCCGTCGGGCATCGCGTCGCGCGCGTTGACCACCAGGTTCACCACCACCTGCTCGACCAGGCCGCGGTCGACGAACGCCCAGGCGGTGTCGGCGCAGGGCAGGGTGGTGTAGTCGATGCCCTTGCCGAGCAGGCGCTTGAGCATCTTCTCGGTGGTGGCGAGCACGGTGTTCAGGTCGATGAGCTGCGGGTCGAACACCGAGCGGCGGCTGAAGGTGAGCAGCTGGCGGGTCAGGCCGGCGGCGCGCGCGGCACAGTCGACCACCTCGCGCAGGTCTTCGCGCCCCTTGTGGTCGACCGGCAGGTCGTCGTACACGAACTGGCTGAAGCTCAAGATGACGGTGAGCAGGTTGTTGAAGTCGTGGGCGATGCCGCTGGCCAGCTGACCCACCGCTTCCATCTTCTGGGCCTGGCGCACCTGCTCTTCGAGCGAGCGGCGCTCGCGGCGCAGCTGGGCCTCTTTGACCTCGCGGCGCAGCGTCTCGGGCAGGCGGCGCAGGTTCGACTTCATCACGTAGTCGTGGGCGCCGCCGCGCATCGCCGCCACCGCGGCGTCTTCGCCGATGTTGCCCGAGACGATGATGAAGGGCAGGTCGAGCTTCGAGAGCTTGAGCTGGTTGAGCGCGCCGATGGCGTCGAAGCGGGGGAGCCGGTAGTCCGAGATGACCACGTCCCAGGTCTGGCTCTGCAGCGCCGCCCGCATGTCTTCGGCGGTCTCGACCCGAAGGTGCTCGATGACGAAGCCGGCCTGCGAGAGCGCGCGGATCAGCAGCGTCTCATCGTCGGGCGAGTCTTCAATCAACAACGCTCGCAGCTTCAGGTCGCCTCCGGGGCCGGACGAATACCTTATTTCCGGGGATATCCGGGTTCAAACCCAGACCCGGCCTTATTTCAAGACATCAGCGATTGGTGACGCGGGGAGGCAACGAGGTGAATCGCCGCCCCATGAATAACCCCGCCCCTACGGGCCCGGCCACATCAGTCACCTCTGACTTTAGACCGCGACGCCGAACAGGTGGCCAATCGCCGCGGTGAGCCCCATGGCCAGGGCCCCGCCCACCACCACCCGAAGGGTGGCGCGCAGCTTGGGAGCCCCGCCGAGGTGAGCGCCGAGCGCCCCCAGCACGGTGAGGCTGACCAGCGAGACCCCGGCGATGAAGGGCACCCGCCAGGCCGTCGGCGCGACGAGCAGCCCGGCCAGCGGCAGCAGTGCGAAGGCGGCGAAGCTCACCGCGCTGGCGACCGACGCCTGCAGCGGGCGGGCGCGCGAGTGCGGCTCGATGCCCAGCTCGTCGCGCAGGTGGGCGGCCAGCGGGTCTTTCGCGGTGAGCGCGCGCGCCACCTTCTCGGCGAGCTCCCGGTCGAGGCCGCGCTTGATGTAGATGCCGGTCAGCTCGGCGAGCTCGGCGGCGGGCTCTTCGGTGAGCTCGGCCTTCTCGGTGGCGATGTCGGCCTCTTCGCTGTCTGACTGGGAGCTGACCGAGACGTACTCACCCACTGCCATCGACATCGCGCCGCCGACCAGGCCGGCGACTCCGGCCAGCACGATGCTGCGGGTGGTGGCGTCAGAGGCGGCCACGCCGATCATCAGCGCCGAGGTCGAGACGATGGCGTCGTTGCTGCCCAGCACCGCGGCGCGCAGCCAGCCGACCCGGCCCTGGTGGTGGTGCTCGCGGTGGTGCGGGCGCCGGGCGTACCTCACCGGGCCGCCCCCGCGCAGAGCGTGTGGGTAGTACGTGTCACCCGAACACCGCCGACCTACGGGTGAACCCGCCCAACCAGAAGCCGTCGATGGGGAAGGCCACCTTCTCGTCGGGCGCCGCGCCCACCGCGGTGAGCAGCGGCACGAAGTGCTCGTGGGTGGGCAGCGACTCGCGCACGCCCGGCGCTTTCTGCCGGTAGTCGAGCAGCGCGTCGACGTTTTTCTTGTGCAGCGCCTCGGCCACCCAGCCGTCGAAGTCTCGCGCCCACTGCGGGGTGGTCGCGCTGATGCCCGAGCGCAGGTTGTGGGTGATGAACCCGCTGCCGATGATGAGCACGCCCTCGTCGCGCAGCGGCGCGAGCTGCTTGCCCAGCGCGAACATCTCGGGCGCCTGCAGCGAGGGCAGCGAGAGCTGCAGCACCGGCACGTCGGCCTGCGGGTACATCGCGAGCAGCGGCACGAACGCCCCGTGGTCGAGGCCGCGGTCGGGCTCCTGGGCGACGCCCTGGTGCGGCTCGAGCAGCGAGAGCACCCGCTCGGCCAGCTGCGGCGCTCCGGGCGCGGGGTACTTCACCTGGTAGTAGCGCTCGGGAAACCCGTAGAAGTCGTAGACCAGCGGCACGGTGCGGGTGGCGCCGACCGCGATGGGCTTCGTCTCCCAGTGCGCGCTGAGCATCAGCACCGACCTCGGCCGGGGCAGCGCCGTGGCCAGCGCGTGAAGCTCGGCCAGCCACTCGGGCATGTCGAGCACCGGCGGCGCGCCGTGCGCGAGAAACAGCGTGGGCATGCGCTTCTTCGGGGTGTCGGTGGCGCTCACGGCGTTGGCTCCCAGCGCCGCAGCGGCTCCCACCATGACTTCGCGGCGGTTCATGACCCCGACAAGATGCGCCGCCCCGAGTGAGCGCGCCAGCACCACTGCATTGCGCACCCGCAACAGCACCGCTGGCGCCCGTGGGGGACCGGGCCCAGCGCCCAGGTGCGCGGCTTTTCTGGGCCCAGCCCGTCGACCGGGGGGCCGACCGGCGACGTCGATGGCGCTGCCGGCCGCACCAGGCCCAGTGGCAAAGAACCGGTGAGCCGTGGCGGGGCGCTTGTGAATCGAGGCCCTTTGTGGGTGTGCTCCCGATCATGTCGAACGCCCTGCCGGCGCTGGCGCACCAGGCCGACGCAGAGCTGCGCGCGCTGCTGGCGCGGCGAGACGAGCGCGCGGCGGCGTGGCTCTACGACACCTTCGAAGACGAGGTGAACCGCATCGTCTGGAGCCTGCTCGGCGCCGACCGCGACCACGACGACATCGTGCACGAGGCGCTGTGCATGGTGCTCAAGGGCGCGCACACGGTGCACGACTTGAACCGCCTCAAGGGCTGGGTGCGCACCGTCACGGTGAACGCGGTGCGGTTGACCCTGCGCAAGCGCAAGTGGCTCAGGCTCTTCGGCGCGCTCGAAGACGACCCCCAGGGCGAGCGCTTCGAGGCGCTGGTGCCCGACGAGGCGCAGCGCGAGTCGGCGCGGCGGCTGTACCGCGCCCTCGACGCGCTGAGCGCCGACGAGCGCAACGCGCTGGTGCTGCGCCACGTCGAGGGCTTCGAGCTCACCGAGGTGGCCGAGGCGTGCGGGGTGTCGCTGGCCACCATCAAGCGGTGGCTGCAGCGGGCCGAGCAGAAGGTGAAGTCGCGGGTCGAACAAAGGGGCAGTGATGATTCCGTCGGGTGAAGAGGTGCGCTCAGGCCTGGGCTCGGGGCCCTCGCCGCAGGCGCGCCAGAAGCAGCGGGCGCGCTTCCTCGCCGAGGCGCGAGGGCGGCGCCGGGTTGGCTTTCGCGAGCTGGCCATCGGCACGCTGGCGGCAGCCGCGGGCTCGGCGCTGATGGTGTTCGCGTGGCAGCAGCGCGCTCCCGACGCGCTCGCGCCGCCGCGCCTCGAGAACAACGCGTTCGTGTTCAACGAGGCCAGCCAGGTGTACCTCGAGCCCGGCGCCAGCGCGCACGTGGTGCGCGCGACGGGACACGAGGCCGAGGTCGTGCTCGAGAGCGGTGAGCTCACCGTCTCCATCACCAGCGGGCGCAAGAACCTGTGGCGGTTTCGCGCCGGCGAGAACGTCGTCATCGTGCGCGGCACGAAGTTCTCGATGCTGTGGAAGCCGAAGGCCCAGGCGCTCGACGTGCGGGTCCGCGAGGGCAAGGTCGAGGTGCACACCGCCGACGGCCAGCTTCGCTACGTGACTCCGGGCGAGCCGCTCGCGTTTGCGCCCTCTCCTCCCTCGGGGGAGAGGGTCGGGGTGAGGGGGCCAGTGGTCGAAGAGGAGCCCGAGGTCGAGGTCGCCGAGCCGCGGGTCGATGCGGCGCCGGTGAAGAAGGTCGCGCCGAAGAGCGTGCCGGCTTCGCCGACAGTCGCGGTTGTCGACCCCCTCACCCCGGCCCTCTCCCCCAAGGGGGAGAGGGAGGGCCTCAGACCTCTTGCTCCCGAGTGGAAGCGGCAGGCCGAGGGCGGGCACTACGCCAGGGCCGTGGCGCTGGTCGAAGAGCAGGGGCTGGGCGAGGCGATGCGCGCGGTGGGCGCCGACGACCTGCTGCTGTTCGCCGACGCCGCGCGACTGGCCCGCCGCGCCGACCTCGGCCGCACCGTGCTCACCTCGCTGCGCGAGCGCTTCAAGGGCACCTCTGACGCCGCCGAGGCCGCCTTCCGCCTCGGCCGCCTCGAGTTCGACGCGCAGCACTTCACCGATGCCGGCAGCTGGTTCGACCTCTACGTCACCGAAGCGCCGCAGGGCGCGTTCGAGGGCGAGGCGCTCGGCCGACGGCTCGACGCGTGGCACCGCGCGCACGACCCGCGCGTCGGCGCCGCGGCCGACGCGTACCTCGAGCGCTACCCCAGGGGGCCCTAAGCCGCGCTCGCGCAGAAGGTGCTCGGCGGCTTGTGAGCCCGTTCGCGGCGCTGGCGATGGTGGTGCTGACGCAAGCGGCGGACACCGTCTTGCTGCTGCAGTCGAACGACCCCGAGTGGAGGCCTTTCGAAGAGCGCCTCGCCGCCGAGCTCACCGCCTCGGGGCTCTCGGTGCGCGCGGCGCCCGCCACCATCGACGCCGCGCGCGACATACCCGCCCAGCTGTTCGAGCGCTGCCGCGTCGACGCGGCGGTGGCGGTGATGTGGTTTCGCCCCCGCAGCGACGCCCGGGTCGACGCCTGGGTCGCCGACCGCGTCACCTCGAAGGTGGTCTTGCGCACGTACGAGCAGCCGACCAGCGGCGCCGAGCGCGCCCGGCTGGCGCTGCGCGCGGTCGAGCTGCTGCACGCCAGCATGCTCGAGGTGCGGCTGTTGCCGCCCGACGCCCAAGACGAGTTTCCCCAGGTGAGGCGCTTCGCCGAGAGCTCGCCGGCGCGCCCGCACTGGGTGTTCGGCACCGGCGTGGGCGTGGCGTTCACCGGGCCCTTGCGGCCGCAGCCGCTGCTCGAGCTGCAGCTGGGCTACGCGTTCAGCGAGTCGGTCGCGGTCGAGACCCAGGTCATCAGCTCGGTGTTCCCCACCCGGGTCGACGAGCCGGGCCGCCGCTTCGGGGCCGACGTGGGGTTGGCGGTGGTGCGCGCCCAGGCCGACTGGACTCCGCTTCGCAGCAAGCGCGTCTCGGCGGGGCTGGTGGGCGGCACCGGAGCCGTGCTGCTGTGGGCCTCGGGAGACTCGAACCTGATGGGCATCGAGACGCACACCGACGCGCGCATCGCCTGGCTGGTGTCGGCCGGCGCGATGGTCTCGGTGCAGGTCAGCGACGGCGTCAAGCTGCAGCTGCTCGCCGCCGCGGGCGTGACGCTGCCGGAGATCGGCGTCACCCTCGCAGGCACCATCGCGGCGTGGATAGGAAGGCCCCTCGTCGACACCCTGTTGCGATTGGAGTTCGAATGAGCGCGCGAACGCTGGTCGCGTCGCTGCTGCTGCTCGCCTGCGGCAAGGCCTACGTCAACCCGGTGAGCATCGACGCCAAGGCCGAGCCGCCGGTGGTGATGGTGCTGTTCGACAAGTCGGGCAGCACGGCGTCGCCGCTGAACCCGACCGGCGCGTGCGCGGGCTGCCAGTTCCCCGGCTGCAACGAGACCCAGTGCCCCACCCGCCTGGGCACCGAGCGGGCGTGGGTCGGCCGGCTGCTGAACGCGCTGGGTGACCGCGCCCGCTGGGGCCTGACGGTCTTTCCCGCCGACCCGGCGTGCACCCCCGCGGGCAGCGGGGAGGTGCTGCTCACCCCCTCGACGGCGGTGGGCGCCGGGCAGCTGGTGGCTCAGCTCAACGGCGTCGCTCCCGTCGGGGGCACTCCGACCGCGGCCTCGCTGGGCTTCGTGGGCCAGGCGCTGCCCTCTGACACCGCCGAGCGCATCGTGCTGCTGGTCACCGACGGGGTGCCCAACTGCAACCCCGACAACGAGAACACCTGCCTCGACCCCATGAAGTGCGAGTGCACCCTGGTGCCGGCCCAGTGCGCGAGCACGCTCTCGACCAACGACACCAACTTCTGCATTCGCGGCTGCACCGACGCCGCCGCTGCCGAGCAGGCGGTTCGCACCCTGGCGACGCACGACGCGTTCACGCTGGTGGTGGGCTTCGGCACCGACTTCGTCACTCCGGCAGCCAACCCGCTGGTGCTCGACGCGATGGCGCAGGCCTCGCTCGACGGGCAGTGGTGCAACACCGACCACGACTGCTTCGGCTACACCTGCCAGAGCGGCACCTGCCGGGGCGGCGCGGTGCTGGCGAGCGACGGCGACGGGCTCGACCAGGCCACGTCGAAGCTCACGAAGAAGCTTCAGGTGAGCAGCCGCTGCCGCTGGTCGCTGGCGGTACCGCTGCCCACCGGGCCCGACTCCATCTACTTCGGCTCGCAGCAGGTGCCGGCCGGCGACGTGCACGTCGAGACGCCCTCGCGGGTGCGGTTTCTGGGTGAGAGCTGCCGGCGGCTGGTCGAAGAGCAGCTCACCCCGACGTTCTACGGGAAGCCCTGATAAGAACGGCTCCCACGTGGAGCGGGGAACGTCTGTCGGGCAGGAGTGGCTGGTCGACTGCAGCGGCTGCCGCCCCGCGGTGCTGCGCGAGGTGGGCGCGCTGCAGCGCCTGTTCGACGCGCTGGTGACCGAGCTCGGCCTCACCGTGGTCGGTGAAGCCCGGTGGCACGCGTTTCCCGGCGAGGGCGGCGTCACCGGGCTCTGCCTGCTGTCTGAATCTCACCTGGCGATTCACACCTTCCCCGAGCACGGCTTCGCGGCGCTCTCGGTGTACTCGTGCCGTGAGCGCGCCGCGCCCGACTTTCGCCGCCTGCTGCAGCAGCACCTCGAGCCCGCGCACGTCGAAGTGCGCGAGCTGAAGCGCGAGGCCCGCGCGTGAAGGTCGGCCAGTGCCCCAGCTGTGGTGCGCCCATCGACTTCGCGGCGGGCAGCGCGCGGGTGAAGGTGTGCGAGCACTGCAGCACGGTGGTGGCGCGCGGCGGCGCCGGGCTCGAGTCGGTCGGCAAGGTCGCCGAGCTCGCCGACACCGAGTCGCCGGTGAAGGTGGGGCTACAGGGCCAGTGGGAAAACGTCGGCTTCCGGGTGGTGGGTCGCCTGCAGAAGAGCCACGGCGCCGGAGCGTGGGACGAGTGGTGTCTCAACTTCGACGACGGCCGCGAGGGCTGGCTCGCCGAGTCGGAGGGCCAGTGGAACCTGCTGACCCCGGCGCGCGACGTGACGGTGCCGCCCTACGAGAAGCTCGAGCCGCTCACCGCCTTCAGCGCGCGCGACGTGCGCTACGTGGTGGAAGAGGTCGGCGCGGCCCAGACCGTCTCGGCGCAGGGCGAGCTGCCCGACTTCCACACCGAGCACCGCTACGCCGACGCCACCGGGCCCGGCGGCGCGTTCGGCTCCATCGACTACGGCGGCGAGCACCCGGTGATGTACCTGGGGCGGGCGGTGACGCTCGACGCGCTGGGGTTCGACCGCAGCGAGCTGGCGCCGACCCCGCGGCGCGAGGCGCTGGCCCAGGCGCGCTGCACCAACTGCAGCGGCCCGCTCGACCTGAAGGCGCCCGACCGCGCGAAGCGGGTGGCCTGCCCGTACTGCGGCGCGCTGCTCGACGTGAGCCACGGCGAGCTCAAGCTGCTGCAGCTGCTCGAGAAGCCTCCGTACGAGGCGCGCCTGCCGTTGGGGGCGAAGGGCAAGCTCGAGGGCACCGAGTGGACGGTGCTGGCCTTCTTGATTCGCAGCTGCCGCGTCGAGGGCGTGCGCTACCCGTGGGAAGAGTACCTGCTGTGGAACCGGGAGCAGGGCTTTCGCTGGCTGATGCTGGCGAACGGGCACTGGTCGTTTCTCACTCCCATCGCCGCGGGCGAGTGCCTGTTCGGCATGCGGGTGGCGAAGTATGGCGGCGTGTCGTTCAGGCAGTACCAGTCGGTGATGGCGACCACCGACTGGGTGCAGGGCGAGTGCTACTGGGAGCTGAGCGCCGGCGAGCAGGCGTTCGCGCAGGAGTTCGTCGCGCCGCCGCTGTCGGTGAACGTCGACCAGACCGAGCGCGAGGCGACGGTGACGCTCGGCAAGATGCTCACCCGCGAGCAGGTCATCGCGGCCTTCGGGCTGAAGGGCGCGCTGCCGTGGCCGCAGGGCGTGGCGCCGGCGCAGCAGAACCCCTGGTCGGCGCGCGCCAACGAGGGGTGGAAGTGGGCGGGCCTGTGGTCGGTGGCCCTGCTGGCGGTGTTCATCGCGCTGAGCTCGATGGCCACCCGCGGGCAGTACCTGAGCAAGACGGTGAGGCTGCCGGCAGAGGCGAAGAGCGGCTCGCCCGAGGCGATGGCGTTCAGCGCGCCGTTCGAGATTCCGCACCGCACGCCGCTCGAGGTCAGCGTGGCGTGCCCCAACCTGTCGAACGCGTGGTGCGGCATTCAGGTCGACCTCATCAACGAGAAGACCGACGAGGTGGTCAGCGTGTACACCGAGCCGAGCTACTACTTCGGCTCGGACAGCGACGGCAGCTGGAGCGAAGGCAGCCGCAGCGACAGCAAGGACACCGACGAGGTCGAGCCGGGCACCTACGTGATGCGCACCACCGCCTCGTGGGACAAGCCGATCGATTCGTTCGACGTGTCGGTGGGCGGGCAGGGTGGCCCCGGCGCGGGCTGCTTCCTCTTCTTCCTGTTGGCGTTGTTCCTGTACCCGGTGGTGGCGAGCGTCGCTGCCAGCCAGTTCGAGACCCGGAAGTGGGAAGACAGCGTCTTCCAGGTGCGCAGGTTCGATGGAGGTGGCGAATGATGAAGTACGCAGGAGGCCTGCTGGTGCTGGCCTACACCGCGATGAACGTGCTGGGCGTGGCGCGGTTCCCCGACGACGACCGCGGCAAGCTGCCGCCCAACGTGCGCACCGCCCCCGGCGGGCTCTTGATGTGGCACACCGGCTTCATGGGAGGGAAGTGATGCAGCTCGAATTTCTCGGTAAGGCGCTGGTGAGCTCGGTGGTCTTCTCGTTGGTCGGCATGGCGGTGTTCGTCGCCGGCTTCTTCGTGCTCCGGTTCATTCTGCCGATGGACATCAAGAAGGAAATCGAGCACGACCAGAACACCGCGCTCGGCATCATCATCGGCAGCTTCGTGCTGGGGCTCGCCTTCATCGTGGGCATGGCCATTCACGGCTGAAGCGGGCGGCACTCGTCGAAGACCCGCTCGGCCTCGCTGAGCGTCGCCTTCGCTTCTCCCGTCGTGGGTGAGAGCTGGCGCAGCGCGGCGACGTCGACGAGACCTGCCAGCGGCCGCCCGCCGATGCTGGCGAGCGCGGAGTTCCCGGCGGGCTCATGCTAAGGGGCCCGCGGTGGAGATGCCCGCGAGCCACCAGCCGGCCGCAGAAGACGCGCTGCTCGAGAAGCTCGGCTATCGGGCCGACCTCAAGCGCACGCTCAGCCTGTTCGCGAACTTCGGCATCGCGTTCTGCTACATCTCTCCCGTCGTCGGCGTGTACTCGCTGTTCGGGTATGGGCTGAACGCCGCGGGTCCCGCATTCGTGTGGGGCATTCCCCTCGTCGCGGTCGGGCAGCTTTTCGTGGCGCTGGTCTTCGCCGAGGTCGCGTCGGCGTATCCGGTGGCGGGTGCGCTCTACCAGTGGGGCAAGCTCCTGATCGGCCCGCGCTACGGGTGGATGGTGGGGTGGATCTACGGCTGGGCGCTGTTGGTCACCATCGCGGCGGTCGACTTCGCGGGCGCTCCGTTTCTCGCGCAGCTGCTGAGGCTCGACGGGCCGCCGGTGCTGATCGTCGGCATCGCCGCCGCGCTGCTGCTGGTGCACACGATCTTCAACGTGGTCGGCGTGAAGGCGTCGGCGTTCATCACCAAGCTCGGAGTGCTCGGTGAGGTCAGCGCCACCATCGTCATCGCCGGCGTGCTCATCGCGGGAGGGTTGCCGCAGCCGGCCAGCGTGCTGCTCGAGACCGCGGGCACCGGCACCGGACTCGGCTACGCGCCGGCGTTTCTCGCCGCGCTGCTGTCTCCGGTCTGGGTGTTCTACGGCTTCGAGTCGGCGGGCGACGTGGCCGAAGAGGTGGTCGACGCGCCGCGCAAAGTACCGCGCGCGGTGCTCGGCTCGATGCTCGGCGCGGTGGTGGTGACCGCGTTCTTGATGGTGACGCTGGTGCTCGCGGCGCCGTCGATTCCCGACGCGATGAAGGACCCGGCGAAGACCATTGGGCTCATCTTCGAAGCGCGGCTCGGCCGCGGTCTGTCGATCGTGATGCTGCTGCTGATCGTCTTCGCCTACTTCTCGTGCGCGACGGCGATTCAGGCGGCCTGCTCACGGCTGGTGTTCGCGTACGCGCGCGACGGCGTGATCCCCGGCGCCGAGGTGCTCAAGCGCGTGAACCCCAAGACGCGCTCGCCCACCGCGGCGCTGTGGTTCACCGGCGTCATCGCGCTCATCACGCTGTGCCTCACCCTGCTCGACGTCGGCAAGGTGAACGCAAGCGCGGTGATCGTGGCGTACGCCAGCACCGGAATCTACGTCTCGTTTCAGCTGATCGTCACCGCGTTCCTGGTGCAGCGGCTGCGCGGGTGGAAAGGCGAGGGCCCGTTCTCGCTGGGGCGCTTCGGCAAGCCGGTCGCGGTGCTCGCGCTGCTCTACGGAGTGCCGATGACGCTCAACATCTGCTGGCCGCGCCCGGCCGGAGAGCCGGCCGGCTGGTTCCCCGTCGCGTCGGCGGTGGTGATCATCGGCTCGGGGCTCGCGCTGCAGCTCACGCAGGCGGTGAGGAGAAGCAGCGCCGCCCGCTCTACGCCCGCGCCGCCTCGAGCGCCTGGTCGAGCACCGTGAGCCCTTCGTTGAGTACCGCCTCGTCGATGTTCAGCGGCATCAGGAAGCGGATGACGTTGCCGAAGGTGCCGGCGGTGAGCAGCAGCAGGCCGCGCGCGCGCGCTTCGGCCTGCACCTTCGAAGCCTGCGCCGTCGCCGGCTCGCGAGTCTTGCGGTTCGTGACCAGCTCGATGGCTTGCATCGCGCCCAACCCGCGCACGTCGCCGATCAGCGGGTGCTTCTCGGCGAGCCCGCGCAGCGCCGCCTCGAGCTTCTTGCCCATCGCCGCGCCGCGCTCGACCAGCTTCTCGCGCTCGAACAGCGCCATCGACTCGACTGCCGCCGCGCACGCCATCGGGTTGCCGCCGTAGGTGCCGCCCAGGCCGCCCGGGTCGGACGAGTTCACGATCTCGGCGCGGCCGACGACCGCTCCGAGCGGGAAGCCGGCGGCGAGCGACTTGCCGCACGTCATCAGGTCAGGCTCGACCCCGAAGTGCTGAATCGCGAACAGCTTGCCGGTGCGGCCGAAGCCCGCCTGCACCTCGTCGATGATGAAGACGATGCCCTCGCGCGTGCAGACTTCGCGCAGGTGCTCGAGGAAGCCCGCCGGCGGAGCGAGAAAGCCGCCCTCGCCCGGCACCGTCTCGACCATGATTGCTGCGACCTGCGACGGAGCGATGACCGTGTGAAACGCCTGCGCCAGGCTCGTCTTGAACCGCTCGACGCTCTCGGCCGCGCTCAGCCCCTCGCGGTACGGATACGGATACGGCAGCCGGTAGACCTCCGGCAGGAAGGGGCCGAACCCGACCTTGTACGGCCGGTAGCGGCTGGTGAAAGACAGCGCGCCGAGCGAGCGGCCGTGAAACGCGTGCTCGAAGCAGAGCACCGCGGGCCGCTTGGTGTACGAGCGGGCGAGCTTCACCGCGTTCTCGACGGCCTCGGTGCCGGTGGTCACCATCATCGCGGCCTTGTCGCCCGACATCGGAGCGAGCCGGCACAGCGCCTCGGCGCACGCGATGTAGCTCTCGTACCCTGCGACCTGAATCGCGGTGTGCGTGACGCGCGAGGCTTGCTCGAAGGCCGCCTTCACCACTTCGACGCGCCCGTGGCCGATGTTCATGGTGCCGATGCCGCCGCAGAAGTCGATGAACGTGTTGCCGTCGACGTCGGTGAGCGTCGCACCCTCGCCCCGCTCGATGAAGAGCAGATGGGCGGTCGAGAGGCCGCGGGCGACGACCTTCGCGCGGCGCTGCAGCAGCGCCTGGCTCTTGGGGCCAGGGACGGGGGTGTTCAACGTGATCGCGGGCATGTCGGCCTCGCTTAGCTCAACGAACGACCGTCGGGTAGACCGCGCCCGGAGCCTGATCCGGTTCGAGGAGCGACCGAGGCGGCGTGCCAGAACCGACGACGCGCTCTTGCAGAAGCAGTAGCGTCCGGGCCCACCATGAGACACCTCCTGTGGATCGACGGAAAGTGGTCAACGGGGCAGGGCGGTGCAGTGACGGCGCTCGAGAACCCGGCGACGGGCGAGGCGCTCGCCGAGATCACCGAAGCCTCGAGGGCCGACGTCGATCGCGCGGTCGAAGCCGCGCACGCCGCGTTCTATGACGGCCGCTGGTCGCGCCTACCTCCCGCGGCGCGCAGCAAGGCGCTGTGGAGGCTCGCCGATCTCCTCGAAGCGAAAGCCGAAGCCTTCGCCCGCATTGAATCGGAGGACACCGGCAAGCCGTACAAGTACGTCTCCCTCGGAGGAGACCTGCCGTTCGCCGTCGACAACCTGCGCTTCTTCGCCTCGGCGGCGCGCGACACCCACGGTAGCGGCGCGGGCGAATATGCGAGCGGCTATACCAGCATCTTCCAGAGGGAGCCGGTCGGCGTCGTCGGCCAGATCGCTCCGTGGAACTACCCGCTGATGATGGCGGTGTGGAAGATCGGCCCGGCGCTCGCGGCCGGCTGCACCGTGGTGCTGAAGCCCGCGCCGACCACTCCGCGCACCAGCTTGATGCTCGCCGAGCTGTGCGCCGAAGCCGGCATCCCGCCGGGCGTCTTCAACGTCATCACCGGCGGCAACGACACGGGCCAGGCGCTGGTCGAGCACGGCAAGGTCCGCATGGTGAGCCTCACCGGCTCGACGGGCACCGGCAAGAAGGTGATGAAGACCGCGGCAGACGGCCTCAAGCGCCTGCACCTCGAGCTCGGCGGCAAGGCGCCATTCATCATCTTCGACGACGCCGACCCCGCACTCGTCGCCACCAAGGCCGCGGTGGCCGCGACCATGAACTCGGGGCAAGACTGCACGGCCGCCACCCGCGTCTACGTCTCGAAGAAGCAGGCGCCCCGCGTCACCGAGGCGCTGGTCGAGGCGATGCGCGCGGTGAAGGTCGGCCAGCCGTTCGACGACGGCGTCGAGATGGGCCCGCTGATCAGCAAGGCGCAGCAGCAGCGCGTGGCGGGCTTCATCGAGCGCGCGAAGGCGGCGGGCGCGAAGGTGCTCACCGGCGGCGCGGTGCCGAAGTCGCTCGCCAGCAAGGGCGCATGGTTCGAGCCCACCGTCATTTCCGAGGCCGCCCAATCATCCGAGATCGTGCAGAGCGAAGTCTTCGGCCCGGTGGTGACGGTGAGCGGGTTCGACGGCGACGCCGAGGCGCTGAAGCTCGGCAACGACGTGCCGTACGGGCTCGCCGCGAGCCTGTGGACGAACGACGTCGGCCGCGCGATGCGGCTCAGCAAGCAGCTCGAGTTCGGCACGGTGTGGGTGAACGATCACCTGCCGCTCACCTCCGAGACACCGCACGGAGGCTTCAAGCAGTCGGGCTTCGGAAAAGACCTTTCGGCCGAAGCCGTCGGCGACTACCAAATCACCAAGCACGTCATGATCAGGCACTCCTAAGAGCGTTGTTCAGGCGGCGACGGAGCGCGCCATCACTTCGTGCAGGCTGTCGAGGTCGACCGGCTTGGTGAGGTGCGCGTCGAAGCCGGCGCGCAGCGCGCGGGCCTTGTCTTCCGGCTGGCCATAGCCCGAGAGCGCGACCATCTTCACCTTCGAGCCGATCTCTTTGCGCACCGCTTCGGCCACCTGGTACCCGTCGAGGCCCGGCAGGCCGATGTCGACCAGCGCGAGGTCGGGCACCGAGTGGATGATCAGCTTCGCTCCGCCGGTTCCTTCAGGCGCGGAGGAAACGGAGTGGCCCTCTTCAATCAGCAGCTCCTCGAGCATCTCGCGAATGTCGGTGTTGTCTTCGACGACGACGACCTTCAACGGGGCGCAGCGGGCAGTCATTTGATGTTTCTCCAGGTTGCTAGAGCATTGTGATTAGCACGCACGCTTCGGTGCGACCGCGGCGCGTTGCGGTGTTACCGGTTGGGAGCGGCGTCACGGGTTAGTGTCCGCGCATGCGCTCGAAGAGTCTGGGGCTGTTGCTGCTGGTGGCGTGCAGCGCGCCGCCGCTGGTGGAGGACGCAGGCACCGCCGGCGGCGGCACTGCGGGGGGCGGCGCTGCCGGGGGCGCCGCTGGCGGCGCGACGGCGGGCGGCGGATCTGCCGGGGGCACCGCAGGCGGCGCGGCCGGTGGAGCTGCCGGAGGCGCGGCGGGTGGAGCTGCCGGAGGCTCGAGCGTCGAGGTCGACCTGGTCGACGCGGGGCCCGCAGTGCCCATCGACGGCGGCTTCGTGTTCCTCGAAGGCCCGCAGTGGGTGCCGGCGCGGGGCGCGCTCTTGTTCTCTGACGTCACCGCCTCGCGCATCTACGAGCACACGCCCCCCGCGGGGTTCAGCGTGTTTCGCGCGATGAGCAACACGTCGAACGGCATCGCGCTCGCGCCCAACGGTGACCTCATCATCTGCGAGCACGCCGGGCGCGTGACGCGCACCCGCCCCGACGGCGGCAGCAGCATCGTGGCGGCCGCCTTCGACGGCGGTACGCTCAACTCGCCCAACGACGTGGTGGTGCGCAGCGACGGCACCATCTACTTCTCCGACCCCACCTACGGCGGCACCGGCACCGTCGGCACCCGCGGCGTGTACCGCGTCGCGCCGAGCGGCGAGCTGAGCCGCTTCTACGCCACCGCCAGCGGTCAGCCCAACGGCGTCGCGCTGTCTCCCGACGAGCGGCTGCTCTACGTGGCCGACTCGCAGGCCAGCGTGGTGCGGCGCTACGAGGTGATGAGCGACGGCGCTCCGGTGAACGGGGTGCAGTTCGTGAGCACCACGCAAGGTGCGCCCGGCGGCAGTGGCGGCGACGGCATCACCACCGACGACAACGGCTTTCTCTACGTGTCGACCTCGGTGGGCGTGAAGGTGTGGCGGCCCGACGCAGGCTACGTGGGCCGCATCGCGGTCGGGCGCACGCCGGCGAACTGCGCGTTCGGCGACCCCGACCGCCGCACCCTCTACATCACCGCGCAGGACCAGCTGTTCAAGGTGCGGCTCAACGTGACCGGGCCGTACTGAGGGCCTCGTTCGACTGCGGAAAATACGCGTCCACCGCGCGCCCGCCTCGTTTCGGGCGCGCAGCGGACGGGCTCATGCAGATGCGCCAGGGGAGGGCGCACCTACCGAGCAAATGAAACCGCGCCGAACGCGGTACGAACTTTCGCTCCCACCGAGGTCGCCCCCTCCACTGGCCCAGCCCGCCATGGGGGGTAACGCCTCGCTGCGGTGAACCGCTCGCCCGCGCCGGCACGGAAAACTCGAGAGCTGTGAATCAAGCTGTGAAGCAAAGTGGGCATGTTCGAAGTGCTGCGTCGGGTGAGCGACGAAGCACCGCGAATGCCAACGCCAGCTCTCGCGCCCTTACGCCGCGCGGGGGCGCCAAACCGGGTGAAAGAGAGCATCGATGCTCCACCAGGTGTGAGCGCGAGTTGGTGCCAGTCGGTGGGCGCCTCTCACGGCGGCGCGGCGGTGCAGGGCAGCTGCTCGCAGCTGCTCACGTACACGTCGAGGCCGGGCACCAGCACCGAGCGGCTGCGGCTCTTGCGCTGCGGCGCGGCGGTCTGCGCCCCGGTCTCGGTGTCCCACTCGAGCGCGAAGTCGGGAGCGCACTGGAGCAGCAGCCGGTGCCCGCTCTTGCGCCACCACGCCGCCTCCACGGTGCACGGCGCTTCGGCGCGCACGGCCTTGAGCGTCGCGGTGTCCCAGACGAACACGCCGCCGCTCACCGGCAGCGCCACCCGCTCGCCGTCCGACGAGACGATGAGCTGCGGCACGCCGTCGACCGGCTTGGGCAGCTCGGCGACCGCCACGATGTCTCGCGGCGGAGCCAGCGCCAGCACCCGCCCGTTCGGCTCGAGCGCCACCACTCCGTGCGCGGTGCCGGCGAGCGCCACCGGCTGCAGGTCGGGGAAGCCGGCGTCGCCCCGCCACACGCCGCCTTGCGCCTGCGCGTGCCACAGGCCGCCGTCGAGGTCGAACGCCGCGGTGGTGACCGCGCCCACGTCGAGCGCCTCGGGCTCGGCGCCGCCGTCGTCACCCAACGTGCACCGGGTGAGCTGGGCGCCCGAGAACACCGCCAGCTGCCGGCCGTCGGGAGAAATCGCGAAGCCGGTGCGCTGCGGCACCGCGCGCTGCGCGCAGCTGTTGAGCGCCGCGAAGCTGTAGTCGCTGGTGGCGGAAGACGCGAGGAAGGGCAGGCTCGAGCTGACGCCGTAGAGCACGGCGCCCAGCGAGCCCGCCACCGCGAGGGTGATGAGCAGCGTCAACCGCGGTGGCGCAACCGACCTGCCGAATCTGAAGCGCAAGGCGCTTCAGACCTTAGCCGGCCCCATCGCGTCAGCGCGCCTTGAGCTTGCGCGGGCGCGCGTCGAGCCGGGTGAAGAGCTTCTTCAAGCCTTCGGGCGTGGCCTCGAACTGCACCCCGATGCGGCTCGAGAGCGAGAGCATGGGGTTGCCCGCCTGCGCCCAGACCACCTGGCCCTTGAATGAGACTTCTTCGTTGTCGACCAGGAAGTAGCCGTCGATGGTGCTGCCCGGCAGGAAGACCTGGGTCAGCTCGGCGCTGAAGCCTCCGCGAGAGACATCGGCGGTCAGTGCGGGCACCTTGCGGCCGAGTGACAGCGGGAGACGGTAGCTGCGACGAAGGGTCTCGCGTCGGGTCGTCATCGCTACAGGCTGTCACGGGCCTGAAGCGCGGCAAGTTTTCGGCAGGTGCGCGTCGGCCTACCTTCCGCGACCTCGCTGTCGGGCCTGCGCAGGCGCGCGCGCACCGCGGCTTGGCCAACCCCGCGCCGCGTGAGACGCTTGCGGCGGCACTCGCGCTGCAAACGGTGCCGCGACCCATGAACCGACTGATGGTGGTGATGCTGCTGGGTGGGTGTCAGCTCACGTTGGGCCCGGGCGCCGGCGGCGACGGCGGCACCGGCGGCGGCTCGGGCGCGCCTCCGCCCATCAACACCACGCTGCTCGGCACCGGCGCGGTGAAGCTGCTCGCCGACGTGGGCAACGCCAAGCTCGAGCTCGACCCCACGGTCAAAGACCCGCTCAGCGCGCTCGCCGAGTGCGCCGACCTGCTCTCGTATTGCTACGCGCCCGGCAGCGCCACGCTGAGCCAGTGCTTCGAGCGCCTGCGCAAATGCACCACCGACACCCCGTGGAGCGAGGCGCCCTGCTGCCCCGCCGCGTGTCAGACCGCCTACGAGGCCGAGCTGAGCGCCGGGAAACCTCCTGCCGCCGCGCTCGAGAAGGTGCTGTTTCGCGAGCCCGACTGCTTTCCCGGCGTGCGCGCCGCGCTGGAGACCCCATGAGGGCCGCCGCGCTGCTGCTCCTCACCGCGAGCCCCGCGCTCGCGTGGGAGTCGGTGTGCATCGACGCCCAGGGCCGCCCGTGCGCTCCGGCCGCCGGCCCCAACACCGCCCGCAACCGCTGGCTCGGCCCGCTCGACGAGCACCGCCAGCTGTGGGACCTCACCCGCCTCAAGGCCGGGCTGCCCGCGGCGGTGGCCAACGCCATCACCCTCGACGTCTACACCGCGTCGGCGTCGGTGCAGGTCGGCGCGGCGCTGGCGCCGACCCTCGCTCCGGCCCCGTTCGAGAGCGCGACCCGCAAGCGGCAGCGCACCTTCACCATCGCCGAGCTCGCGCAGCTGCCCGACTTCTCCTACGCCCTGTGGGACTGGGCGAGCGGCAACGAGCAGTGCCCGCTGCTCGACGGCACCGACCCCACCCTGTGCCACGACTTCGCCAGCCACATGGGGCCGGTGAACTCGAACCACTTCGCTCCGCAGGCGCAGGGCTTCTACGCGCGCTACCACGCCAGGGCGCTGGTGCGCGCCGCCGAGTGCAAGGCGTTCAGCGACGCGCTGGCCGGCAGCGGCGGCCGCTTCGCCGCGTACGAGAAGGCGTGCGAGCTCGAGGCGCTCACCCTCGAGGCGGTGGGCCACCACTTCCTGCAAGACGCCTGGAGCATGGGCCACATGTGGCAGCGCTGGGGCTCGGCGAACCTCTCTGAGTTCCCCGGCGCGAGCACCGACGAGAAGCGCGACCGCGCGGTGCTGGTCGCGCTCGTCTCGGGCTTCATTCACGGCGCGCGAGGGGTGCTGCAGCAGCTGCCCAACTGGACCAGCTACGACGTGAACGACGCGATGTGCGCGCCATGGCCCGACGTGCGCTTCGTCGACCACGACGGCACCCTCTCTCCCGCAGTCGGTGACGACTACCTCGGTCAGATGACGCCGCTGCAGTCGCAGCGCTTCTACGACTGCGCCACCTCGGGTGTGCTGGCGGTGTACCAATCGACCGGCATGGCGCACGGCCCGGCGAGCCCGCAGCCGGGGCTCGCCTCGGTCGACCCCACCGGCGAGGTCTGCTTCGGCCAGCGCGCCACCAACCAGGCGATGGTGCGCGGCATGGCCATTCACCTCAAGGTGCTCGGGGTGCAGGCCGACCTGCCGGTCGACGCCCGCTTCGCCTCGTGGATGATTCCCCAGGTCGCGCGCGCCACCGGCAAGGTGCCGGTGGCGAAGAAGACCAAGAACGAGTTCCGCATGTCGCTGATGCGGGTCACCACGCTCGCCCGCATCGAGGCGAAAGACCACCCCACCGCCACCACGCTCGCCGACGGAGCGATGGGCGACTTCATGGGCATTTCCCCCAACGGCCAGTACCCGCTCGTCGCGGCGTCGTACGAAGACCCGGCGCTGCCGTGGCGACCCGACGGCCCGGCGCGCGCGGCGACCCTGGCGCGCGCGTTTCACCAGGCGCACGCCGCCGAGTGGTGCGCCGTCACCGACGTGGCGGCGCTCGGGTCACTGAAGACCCACGCCGCCGACCCCACGCTCGACAGCGAGGCGCGCGCCGCGGCGTGCTCGGCCTGCACCGAGCTGGTTCAGCGCCACCTGCGCCTGGGCACCTCTGCCAGCTGGGACACTGCCCGGGAGCCGCTGTGCCACTTCGTCGGCTCGACGCAGTACGTGTACGGCAGCAGCGCCGCCGCGTGGTGCTGCCCGTGATCTGCTAGAACCGTCGGTGTCTTGAGCCAGCGCGCGCGGGTGTTGGTGGTCGACGACGACGACGACGTGAGGCGACTCTCGAAGCTGCGCCTGCGCGAGCACTACGAGGTGCTCGAGGCCGACTCGGGCCCCGCCGCCCTCGAGGCCATCGCCACCCAGCAGGTCGACCTGGTGCTGATGGACGTGATGATGCCGGGCATGACCGGCCTCGAGACCTGCCGCCGCATCAAGGCCCAGCCGCGAGACACCTTCTTGCCGGTGGTGCTGCTCACCGCGCTCGACGACCAGGACAGCCGCAACCGCGGCCTCGACGCCGGCGCCGACGACTACCTCTCGAAGCCCATCGACGCGGTCGAGCTGCAGCTGCGGGTGCGCCACCTGCTCGACCTGCGTGCCAAGGACCAGCTGATTCACCAGCAGGTGGGCGAGCTCGAGCGCCTCGCCGGTCTGCGCGACGAGCTGGTCTCGCTGATGGTGCACGACCTGCGCAACCCGCTGGTGGGCGTGCTCGGCGCGCTGCAGCTGATTCAGCAGACCACCTCGCTCGACGAGGCCGACGCGCGGCTGGTGGAGCTGGGCCTGATGTCGACCGAGCGGGTGATGGAGCTCACCGGCGACCTGCTGCGCATGCGCATGCTCGAAGACGGCGCCCTGGCCCTGCAGCGCGAGGCGGTGCCGCTCGACGAGCTGGCCCGCCTCGCGGTGTCGACCCTGGCGCCCGAGGCCGAGCGCGCCAAGGTGGCCATCTCGGTGCGCGCCGAGGGCGAGGTGAAGCTCGCGGTCGACCGCAAGCTGGTGCAGCGCGCGGTCGAGAACCTGCTCAGCAACGCCGTGGCGCACACCCGCGGCTCCATCGACATCACCGTCACCGCTCGCGACCACGGCGCGGTGATGGAGATCGCCGACCGCGGCGCCGGCGTGCCCGACGCGCTCAAGCCCGGCCTGTTCCAGAAGTACGGCTCGGTCGAGATGATGAAGCACAAGGCGCGGCGCGGCCACGGGCTCGGCTTGTACCTGGTGGCCCTGGTGGCGAAGGCGCACGGCGGCTCGGTCGAGGTGCGCGACCGCGAGGGCGGCGGCGCGGTGTTCCGTCTCGAGCTCAAAGGGCCCTAGAAAAAAACAGCCCCCGCGAGGCCGGGGCCCCGCGAGGGCAGTGACTTTCTCTGCGCGAGGCCGAACAGCCCGGCAGTCGGCCATCACCCCGGCGGCAGCGCCGTACCGTTGGGGAGCCGAAGGCGTCACTCGAAACCGGAAGACGGAACAGGCCGCCGGGTCTGACCGGGGGAAGCAACGCCGGCCGGCCGGTGTTTGCTATTCCACCGCCATGCGGAAGCAGCTCACCTTCTGGTCGCTCGCGCTCGGCGTGGCGCTCGCCGCGTACCTCTTCGCGCGCGACGCGTCGCCGGCGAAGGTGGCGGCAACGGGGGCTCCCGCGCCGGTGCAGGTGGCGGTGACGCCGGTCGTCGAGCCGATGCCCAAGACCGAGCCCGCCGCCGAGCCGGCGCCGCTCCCTGGGGTGACGTTTCAGGCCGGCTTCTGCTCCGATGGCGAGGCCGAGTCGTTCACCACCAGGGCCACGCTCTCGAACCTGCTGCAGACCCTCGAGCCCAGCGACCCCGCGCACACCGAGGTGCAGGCCGCGCTCGAGGCGCGCACCCAGAACGACTTCGAGGGCGAGCTGGCCGCGGTGCGCCGCGCCCGCCGGCTGTTGCCGCGCGACCCGGCGCTGGGCTGGGCCATCGCGCGCCTCACCCGCGAGTCGGCCTCGCTCGACGAGGCCATCGAGGGGCTGACGGTGTTCCTCGCGGTGCAGTCGGTGCCCAGCCTGTCGCGGCTGCGCGCCCGGCTCGAGGTGGCCCGCGACATTCAGCAGGACTACCGGCGCGAGCAGCGCGGCGGCGTGACGTTGCTGTGGCCGGCCGCGGCGCTCGACAACGGGCAGGTGCACGACCTCGCGCTCGAGGTCGACCGGGCGCTCGACGACGCGGCGAGGCTCATCGGCAAGCCGCGCCGCCCCCGCCTCACCGTGGTGGTGTACCCCAGCCGCTCCGAGCTGCTGGCGGTCACCTGCGCCGCCGCCTGGTCGGCCGCGGTGTACGACGGCACCCTTGCGGGTGGTGGCGGGCAACGACGGCGTCGACCTGCGCACGGTGCGGCACGAGACCCTGCACGCGCAGCTCACGCCCAGCGCGCCGACCGCGCCGAAGTGGTTTCACGAGGGCGTGGCGCAGTCGTTCGCGAAGCAGAGCGAGCGCACCCGCACCTGGTCGCTGATGGTGAAGAACCACACCTGGCTGCCCTTCACCTCGCTCGACGGCAGCTTCCAGGTGTTCGACGGCAACGACGCCGAGCTGGCCTACGCCCAGAGCTACGCGATGGTCGAGCTGATGCGCGAGCTGGGCGGTGACGACGCCATCGCCACCGCGCTCGGCGCCTTCGCGCAGGGCGCCGACACCGCCACCGCGCTGACGCGCGCCTGCCGAAGAGAGGTCACCGGGCAAGAGCTGCTGCAGTTCCTCGAGCGGAGAATCGCCGGCCGCTCGCCCTGATTGCGCACAATTTCGGGGCGCTCGTAAGCGCTCTTTGCTGATCCAAATAATGCCGGGAATCGTGCCCGCTGCGCTTACAGCCAGCGCACAAACCTCTCAGGGCGTCTGTTTCGAAAAACTCTTTGTACGGCGCTTCGCGAAGCCCAAAGGCCGAAACGAACGCACCGGTAGAACTGTTGCAACGGCTGCATCCTCGGGCGGGGGCGCTCGAGGATAAAATAAGCGCGTCGCTCGAGGCTTGGGGGCCCCGGGCGGCGCGCGCAGCTATTTCTCCTGTCACCACTTCGACTTTCAAAACGTGGGGGTTCTGTTAGCAGAGCCAACCATGAGCCCCTTGTTCGCAGGCGCCATCGTCTTCATCGGCCTGATGGCGTTCGGCATCACCATGTACTGGCGCGTCGCGGCGATGCGCGCGCTCAAGCCTGCCCCGAACCGCTTCGACCGACCGGCCGAGCGGGTGAAGGCGCTGCTGATGTTCGGCTTCGGCCAGCGCCGCATGGTGGACCCCGAAGAGTTCGTGCCGGGGCTGATGCACGTGTTCATCTTCGCGGCGTTCATGGCGGTGCAGCTGCGCTCGCTGATGCTGTTCGTGATGGCGTTCTCGAAAGACGCCCTCGAGGTGCTGCCGAACCTGAAGAACCCGTTCTGGGCGGCGCACCCGGGCCTGCTCACCGTCTATCAGGTGTACCTGTTCGCGAAGGACCTCGCGGCCGGCGCCGCGGTGGTGGGCGTCATCTACTTCCTCATCTTGCGCTTCATCGTGAAGCCCGATCGGCTCACCAGGTCGTGGGAGGCGATTCTCATCTTGGGCTTCATCGGCGGCCTGATGGTGACCGAGTTCACCTTCGGCGCCTCGCACTTCCGCGAAGAGGGCATCACCTTCTCGAGCTTCGAGCCGGTGACCAGCGCGGTGGGCCTGGCGCTGTCGGGCGTGCCGACCGACACCCTGCACACCCTGGGCGTCATCTGCTTCTGGACGCACCTGCTCATCATTCTCACGTTCTTGAACTTCCTGCCGTGGGGGAAGCACTTCCACGTCATCGTCGGCCTGCCGAACGTGTACCTGAAGAAGCTGCCGGCCAAGGCGGGCGTGTCGACCAGCGCGAAGCTCTCGACGCCGAACCTCGAGAAAGAAGAGTTCGGCAGCAAGACGTTCAAAGACCTCACCTGGAAGCAGGCGCTCGACGTCAACACCTGCACCGAGTGCGGCCGCTGCCAGACCCACTGCCCCACCTACCTGACCGGCAAGCCGCTCACCCACAAAGAGGTGAACCAGTCGCTCAAGCACTACCTCTGGGACAACGAGAAGCTGCTCAGCCAGGGCGTCGACAAAGAGGGCAAGCCGGCCGAGCCCGCGCTGCTGGTGGGCGGCGTGCTCAAGCCCGAGACGGTGTGGGCCTGCACCACCTGCGGTTGGTGTGAACAGGCGTGCCCGGTGTTCATCGAGAACGTGCCGCGCCTCATCGACATGCGCCGCTACAAGGTGCAGGTCGACAGCGACTTCCCGGCTGAAGCGCAGCGGGTGTTCGAGGGCATCGAGCGCCAGAACAACCCCTGGGGCATCGGCCACGACAAGCGCGAAGACTGGGAAGGCGAGCTCAAGATTCCCAAGTGGAGCGACGGCGGAGAGTACGAGTACCTCTTCTTCGTGGGCTGCGCGGGCTCGTACGACGACCGGCTGAAGAAGGTGACCCGCTCGCTGGCCAGGGTGCTCATCGAGGCGGGGGTGAAGTTCGCCACCCTGGGCAAAGAAGAGGCGTGCAACGCCGAGCAGGCCCGCCGCATCGGCAACGAGTTTCTCTTTCAGACCAAGGCGAAAGAGAACGTCGAGAAGTGGAACGGGCTCAAGGTGAAGGCGGTCATCACCCAGTGCCCGCACTGCTACAACACCATCAAGAACGAGTACCCCGAGTTCGGCGGCGACTACCGCGTCATCTCTCACACCGAGCTGCTCGCCGACCTGATTCGCGACAAGCGGGTGAAGCTCTCGAAGGTGATGAACGAGAAGCTGACGTACCACGACCCCTGCTACCTGGGCCGTCACAACGGCGTGTACGACCCGCCGCGCGAGGTGCTGAAGGCGATTCCCGGCCTGCAGGTCATCGAGATGCAGCGCAGCGGCCGCGAGAGCTTCTGCTGCGGCGCCGGCGGCGGCCGCATGTGGATGGAAGAGCACATCGGCCAGCGCATCAACCACAACCGGGTGAACGAGGCGGCGCTGACGCTGCAGCACTCGAGCGACCCGTCGGTGCCGTACCCCGACCCGACCGCGCTCAAGAAGCCCGGCGAGGTCGGCCACTACGACGGCAAGGGCGCCGGCACCATCGCGGTGGCCTGCCCGTTCTGCCACACCATGATGAAAGACGGCATCGCCGACACCCAGCGCGAAGAGACGATGAAGGTGCGCGACATCGCCGAGCTGGTGGCCGACTCGATGGAGACCAAGACTCCGCCCGCGAGCTGAGAGACGGCTTCGGCCGCGGCCCGGTTCACGCTTCGGTCAGAACTGCCTTTCGGGCGCGGGCACGGGCACGCAGCACGTGGACGTGAGACGAGGGACGTGATCGTCAGATGGTGAGGCATACTCGTGCCCGTGCCCGGCGTTCGCTGTGTTGCTTCACTCAGGGCTTGAGCAGCTTCGGCAGGCCGAACATCGCGCCCGCCGCCAGCGCCGCGACGACGAGGGTGAGCAGCGGCGAGTGACTGAAGTACCAGGCGGCTCCCGTCATCAGCGCGCAGACCGCCGCGGTGCTGCCCAGGTTGCCGGTCGGCGCCGGCATCGGCGCGGTGGGCTCACTTTGGGCCACCGGCGCCTCGGCGGGCGTGAGCGCCTTCATCTTGGCCAGCTGCTCGGGGGTGGGAAACACGTTCACCCGCCAGCGCGGCGGGTACTCGATTTCCTTCTTCATCAGGTGACCGACCACGGTCTCGGCGGCCGCCCACGACACGCGGGTGATGTTGCCCGGCACGTCGCCTTGCATCTCGACGAAGGCGACCTCGTGGGCTCGGGGCAACAGCGAATCGACGCCCTGAGACCAGGTGGTGTACGAGCTCACCTGCCCGTTCGGCTTCTGCATCGCGTTGTAGGTGGCGACGAAGATGTCGAGGTCGCGGCGGTCGAAGTCTTCGCGCATCAGCTTCTGCTGCTCGCCGTAGTCGCGCACCATCGCCTCGGCGAAGTGGCGCTGCACCCGAGGCGCTTGGGGCAGAAAGGGCACCCACTGCCCGTCGGGCTTGAGCTCGAGCGCGATGGCGTTGCCGGGGCGGCTGTCGAGCAGCCCCAGCTTGGTGAGCTCGAGCAGCTCGATGATGCCAGCGGGGTCTTCGGCGCCGGTGATGATGAGCGTGTTGCGGTTGGGGAACATCGCCACCGGGTTGCCGCGCACCTTGAGCTTGCGAATGCGCTCGGTGAGCAAGAGCCGCGCGGGGTCGTGGTTGTCGCGATACGCCGAGACGTAGACGCCCGGCTTGGGGTTGCGAAAGGGCTCGGCCGACAGCATGGCCAGGTTCTCGAGCGCCCGCGCGTAGACCGCGTCGAAGTCGAGCCCCAGCTCTTCGAGGTCCTTCTGGGTGATGTCGACCACCGCGGTGGGCAGGTCGATGACCAGGCTGAGCGCGAAGTACTCGCCGAAGGGCCGGTGGGGCATCGAGGGTGGCTCGACGGCCTTCCCTGGCGCGGCCTGGGCGAGCATGCCGCCCACCCGCAGGTCGAGCAGGCCGTAGTAGGCGCGGTCGCGAATTCGGGGCAGCACGTTCGACAGCTCGAGCTTCGGCTTCTCGCCGAGCTGGCGGCCGAACCAGTGCTTCAAGAGCGGCGTGCGGTGCTCGGGCGGCACGCCGCAGTACTCGTCGTAGGCGTTGCCGAGGTTGACGAAGTTGCAGCGCTCACCGTCGCCGACCTTGAGGCAGAACTTCTCGGAGTCGTAGTCGATGCTGCGAGACTCACCGTGCTGCTGCAGCACCTCGATGGCGAGCTGGGCGAACGCGTCGCGGGTCGGCTGGAGGGTCATGTGGCCATGACCCTGACCCACCCTTTGAAGCGCAAAAAAGGGCCCGGGTAGGTAGTGTCGCGCGCGCGTGTCCAACCGGTCCCTGCTCGCCGTCACCGCCGCCGCTGCGCTGCTCGGCTGCATCTTCGCCGCCGTCAGCACCAGCGACTTCATGCAGCACCTCGACCGCCAGGTGCACGCGATTCACTGCTCGTTCATACCCGGCGCGGGAAAAGAGCTGGGCGAGAGCGGCTGCAAGGCCGTGATGATGAGCCCCTACAGCTCGTACCTGCGCGAGTCGGTGTGGGGCGGGGTGCCGGTCTCGCTGTGGGCGCTGGCCACCTTCGCGTTTCTGTTCGCGCGCGCCGCGACGCTGCTGTGGCGGAGCGCCGAGAGCCCGCCTTCGCGCGCCGAGACCCGCTTCTTGTTCGTGGCCACGCTGCTGCCGGTGGTGATGAGCGTCATCTACGGGTTCTTGTCGGTGACCCAGGTCGGGCAGACCTGCAAGGTGTGCGTGGGCATCTACGTCTCGAGCGCGGCGGTGTGCGTGGCGGCGCTGCTCGCCCACCGCAGCAACGAGAGCGTCGACGAGCCCACGCCGCTGTCGCGCTACCTGCCATGGTTCGCGCAGGGCGTGGCGTTCGTGGTGGTGCTCAGCCTCACGTACCTCATCGCCGCCCCGAAGGCCGACCCGAAGAAGGCGCTCAGCGGCTGCGGCGCGCTGGTCTCGGCCGAAGACCCGGCGAACGTGATGCTGACCCTGGGCAGCGGTGAAGAGCCGGCCATCGAGGTGCTCGACCCGCTGTGCCCCTCGTGCAAGGCGTTCGACGCGCGGCTGGCCGCGAGCGCGTTCAAGCGCCGGCTGGCGCTCAAGGCCGTGCTGTTCCCGTTGGACCCGACCTGCAATTGGATGGTGACCGAGGCGCTGCACCCCGGCGCCTGCGCGATGAGCGAGGCCCTGCTCTGCGCGGCGGGGCTCGGCGCGACGCACGACGACGACGCGGCGCTCGACGTCTTGAGGTGGGCCTTCAAGCAGCAAGACAAGCTGCGCGAGCTGGCGGCGAAAGACGAGCCGGCGATGCGGGCGAAAATCGAGGCCCAGTTTCCCAAGGTGAAGGGCTGCCTCGGCTCGGCGCAGGTGAAGAGCAAGCTGACCAAGAGCCTGCGCTGGGCGGTCTCGAACGCGATACCGGTGCTGACGCCGCAGCTGTTCGTGGGCAACGCGCGCCTGTGCGACGAAGACACCGACCTGGGCCTCGAGTACACGCTGGCGAAGATGCTCTCGCCGAAGGGCAAGGCGGCGCGGGCCGCGGTGAAGGCGCCCGCGCCGCCCAGGCCGGCCATCGTGCCGGTGGCGCCGCCGCCGGTGGCGAAGCCGAAGCCCGCGGCGCTGCCGTTTCCCACCGAGCCGCCGGCCGAAGAGCCCGCGGCGCCGAGCGACGAGGCCGCGCAATGAACGACGATGCGAAGGGCTTCACCGTGCTGGGGGTGGCGCTGCTGCTGCCGCTGATTCTGGTGGCGGTGTGGGCGAGCGCCGCGGGCCGGCGCTACGCGGCGGCGAGCGCGGCCGAGAGCGACCCCTCGAAGCAGGCGGCCATCGCGGCGGTGAGCGACGACGCGTACTGCACGCCTGCGCTCAAGGCCATCATTCGCCGGGTGGCGGGCGCCTGCGGCCTGCTCGAGGGCGGCGGGGGCCGCGGCTGCCAGCCGATGCAGGCGCAGAAGGTGGCGGCGCTCTCGGGCCCCGACTTCAACGCGATGTTCCGCCCGCTCTCGAAGCGCGCGCACATTCTGCAGTTCGACCCGATGAAGACCGACCTCGACGACGACGCCAGGAAGATGGTCGAGAAGGCGTGGAGCGACCAGCGCGGGGCGAGCTTCTTCTTCGTGGTGTCGCGCGCCAGCCCCGACGGGGCGGCCGACTACAACGAGGGCCTGAGCCGCGACCGGGCGAAGTCGGTGCTCGAGCACCTGCAGGCGAAGTTCAAAGACGATGACCTGAAGAACCAGGTGGGCCTGCTGTGGCTGGGTGAAGAGTACGCCCAGCTCAGCGAAGAGTTCTGCACCTGGAGCCGCTCGCGCAGCGGCGCGTGCACCCCGACCGACATCAACCGCAGCGCGTTCGTGGCGTGGATAGACTGTGCGATTTGAGCGCGCGCTGCTGGTGGTGGTGCTCGCCTCGAGCGGGTGCGACGAGAAGCCCGAGGGCCCCTCTCCCGAGCGCTTCGCCTCGGTGAAGAAGAAGGCCGACCCCAGGGCCTCGGCGTTCTGCGAGAAGAGCTGGGCGGCGGGCGAGAAGAAGTACCCCGCGCCGCAGCTGCGCGCGTTCGGCACGAAGGTGGAGCGCCCCAAGGGGTGGGTCTGGGTGAACCTCTGGGCGACGTGGTGCAAGCCGTGCGTCGAAGAGATGGGCCTCTTGCTCAAGTGGAGCGAGGCGTTCGAGCGCGAGCAGCTGCCGGTGGCCATCGAGCTGCTCAGCGTCGACGAGGGTGACGCCGACCTCGACGGGTGGATGAAGAAGAAGACGCTGCCCGGCCAGGTGAGCTGGGTCGCGTCGACCGACGAGACACAGCGGCTGCTCGAGGGGCTGGGGCTCGACAAGGGCACCGCGATACCGGTGCACGTGTTGGTCGACCCGGCGGGCGACGTGCGCTGCGTGCGGGTGGGCGCCATCAACCCGCAGAGCTACGGTGTGGTGTGGGTGTTGATTAGTGGTGGGTAGTTTTAAGAGGGCTGTCTTCCGCCCTGCGATGGGCTTAGATTTCGGCCGTGCTCCAGGCAGGTGACCCCGCTCCGGACTTCAGCGCGACCGATTGCATGGGCCGCGAGTTCAAGCTGTCGGACTACCGCGGCAAGCACAAGGTGGTGCTGTTCTTCTTCCCCCGCGCGTTCACGCCCGCCTGCACCATCGAGATTCGCGCCTTTCGCGACAACCAGAAGCTGATCGAATCGAAGGGCGCGGTGCTGGTCGGGGTCAGCGTCGACAACCACGTGCGGCAGTGCGAGTTCGCGAAGTCCGAGCACATCGACTTTCACCTCATCGGCGACGAGTCTCGCAGCATCAGCGAGAAGTACGGGGTGGTGTGGCCGGTGCTGAAAATCGACCGCCGCGCGACCTTCTTGATCGACGAGCAGGGCCAGGTCGAAGACGTGCTGCACCACGAGGTGCAGGTGTACCGGCACCTCGACGACGTGCTCGCCGCGCTGCACTGAGCTCCCCCCTGATTTCGCGCCAGTACAGAAGTGAAATGCGGCGCTCCGACATTGGCGCTGTTCCTGGCCCGTAACTCACCTTTCGGTGACGAGCGGGGTGACCGTCAGACCCATTATTTCGTGCGCGTGATGATCGTCGAAGAGCGCCCCGGCGACACCCTCGGCCACTACCAGCTGCAGCGCCTGCTGGGCGAAGGCTCGATGGGTCGGGTGTGGCTGGCGAAGCACGTGACGCTGGGCCGCGAGGTGGCGATGAAGGTGCTGCGCCCCGAGCACGCGCAGAACACCGCGGTCATCAACCGCTTCTTCGACGAGGCGCGCGCGGTGAACCGGGTGAGCCACGAGAACATCGTCGAGATCATCGACTTCGTCGAAGAGCGCGACCCCGCCCGCGTGTACTGCGTGATGGAATTTCTCGAGGGCAGGAGCCTGGCCGAGACCGCGCAAGACCACCCGCTGCCGGTGAGTTCGGTGCTGACGGTGATGAAGCAGCTCTGCCGTGCGCTGGGCGCCGCGCACAGGGTCGGGGTGGTGCACCGCGACGTGAAGCCCGACAACGTGCTCATCACCCGCAAGGCCGGCCAGCCGCTGTTCGTGAAGGTGCTCGACTTCGGAGTGGCGAAGCTGGGCGCCGACCTGCGCCGGGCCGCGGTGACGCGCACCGCCCAGGGCACGCTGCTCGGCACGCCGCTCTTCATGGCGCCCGAGCAGATCGTCGGGCTCGAGGTCGACGCGCGGGTCGACGTGTACGCGGTGGGCTGCCTGCTCTACTGGCTGCTCGCCGGCCGGCTGCCGTTCGAGTCGCCGCACTTCGGCCAGCTCACCCTGCAGGTCATCAAAGAGGCGCCTCCGCCGCTGCCCGCGCGCATGCAGAGCGGTGAGCGCGTGCCGGCCGGCCTCGCCGACCTGGCGATGCGCTGCCTGGCCAAGCGCGCCGAAGAGCGCCCGCACTCGATGGAGGCGGTGCTCGAGGCCCTCGAGCGGCCGCACCGCGCCCGCGTCTTGGCGCCGCGGCAGCGCTCGGTCGGCTTCGCCGTGGCGGCGGCGGTGGTGCTGGGGGCGGCGGCGGCGTGGAGCTTCACCCACGAGCGGTTGATGAAGGTCGTCAAACCCCAGGTGGCCAAGGTCGACAAGAAGGCGGTGCCTTTCGATGCTGACGCGACGATCGACCCGTTCGCTCCGTAGCTTGAGGCTGGTGGCGCTGGTGGCGGGCCTGGGCGTGCCCGCCGTCTCCCGTGCGGGAGAGAGCGACGACGCGCGCGCGAAGTTCGAAGCGGCGCAGTCGGCGTACGACCTGGGAGACTTCGAGCGCGCGCGCCGGCTGTACGCCGATGCGTACGAGCTCAAGCCGCTGCCCGGGTTCTTGTTCAACATCGGGCAGTGCCACAAGAAGCTGGGCGAGTGGAGCAAGGCGGGCTTCTTTTTTCGCCGCTACCTGGCGCGGGTGCCCCCGGGCACGGACGTGAGCCGGCTGCAGCAGCTCATCGCCGAGATGGACGAGCGCACCGCAGAGTCGCCCAAGCCCGCGGCGGGCGCGGCGGCGAAGGCTGCGACGCCCAATGTGGCGCCTTCGGTGGCCACGCACGCCGGCGTGGCTCCGGCGGCGGTGGCGGTGCCCCGCGCGGCGCGCCCCGACGACGCTCCGCGGGCCACTGCCTCGGCAGGCGCCGCCGCGGCGGTGGCGCCGGTGGCCAGCACCGCGGCGGCCATCGCGCCGACCGGCGGGCGGCTGACGAGCGGCTTCTCTGCGGCGCCCATCGTGGTGGTCGAGCACGAGGCGCCGCTCTATCAACGGTGGTGGGTGTGGGCGGGCGCCGGCGCCGCCACTGCGGCCGCGGTGGCCGCCGGGGTGGCGATCGGCGTGGCCGCGTCGAGGCCCGGAGAAGACGGTCGCATGCCCCGCTACGGAAAGTTGGACGCACGGTGAAGCACAGCCTGTTGGGGTTGGTGCTGCTCGCGTGCGGTACCGCCAGTGACACCAGCCTGAGCGTGCGGGTCGACTTCGAGCCGGGCGTCGAGCCGCAGCAGCTGCGCTTCACCGGCGAGTCGGGGGGTGAGCAGCTGTTCGGCCCGGCGCTGCGGCCCGAGCTGTCGAGCGGCGCGGCGCTGCACAGCGGCGGCTCGCTGCTGGTGCTGTTGCCGCCGGGCATGGCCTCGAAGCAGGTGAGCTGCCGGGTCGAGGGGTTGGTCGACGGCAAGGTGATGGCGACGGGCACCGGCAGCGCGCAGGTCGAGCTCGGCCGAGAGGTCGAGTGCGTGACGGTGCTGCAGCCGATGAGAATGATGCCGCCGGACACGAGAGATGGCGGCCCGATGCCGATGCCGATGCCTGACGCGGGCGAGGACGACGATGGAGGCCGGCCGCCGTGTCAGGGCTGCTTCGACAAGATGGGTAAGTGTCGCAGCGGCGACGACGACAAGGCGTGCGGGTGGCCGGGCTATGCGTGCATGGAGTGCATGCACGGCGCGAAGTGCCACTCGGGCGTCTGCAAGTGAGCTGCGCGCGCGAGGCCCGGGCGCGTGTTATGCGCAAGCCATGGGCGCATCGACCATCGAGTTGACCGAGGCGAACTTCGAAGGAGAGGTGAAGAAGAATGGAATTCTCTTCATCGACTTCTGGGCGTCGTGGTGTCCCCCGTGCCGGGCGTTCGCGCCGGTGTTCGAGGCGGCCGCGGCGCAGAACCCCGACATCGTGTTCGGCAAGGTGAACACCGAGGAGCAGCCGGGGCTGGGCCAGGCGTTCGAGGTTCAGGCGATACCGACGCTCGCGGTGTTTCGCGAAGGGGTGCTGCTGTTCGCCGAGGCCGGCGCGATTCCCGCCAAGGCGTTGGAGGCGCTCATCACCAAGGTTCGCGAGCTCGACATGAACCAGGTGCGGCAAGACATCGAGGCCATCAAGAAGCGCGAGAGCGGCGCGAAGTAGCCTCCCCCGCTGAACGAGAGCTGAGCCCCAGCGCTCCGCCGAGCACCAGCATCAGCGCCTGCGCGAAGACGGGGTGAAAGAGCGGGTCGTGCAGCTGGGCGATGAGCGCGAAGAAGGCCAGCGCCGCGAGCCCCGCGGTGGCGTTGGCCTTGAAGAGCAGGCGGCCGAGCCACACCAGCAGCGCGACGAACAGCAGGCCGTGCACGATGCCGCCCTCGGCGGCGATGGAGAGCGCCTGGTTGTGCGCCTTGCCCTGGTTGTCGCTGGAGGAGAAGTCGACGGGCTTGAAGCGGCCGAGGCCCACCCCGGTGAGTGGGTGCTGCTCGACCGCGGCGAGGCCGCCGCGCAGCAGCTCGACGCGCTCGCCGGGGCTGCGCGACCACAGGCCGGCCGCGGCCACCACCGCGATGAGCGCCACCGCGACCCACCGGGGCTTCACCAGGGTCGACATGGCGAGCGCCAGCGCACCGGCGGCGGCGCGCGCGGCGGGGAAGACGGCGACCGAGACGAACCCGAAGAGGGCGAGCGCCGCGGCGCGCGGCTCGCGCCAGCGTGACGCCGCGGCCAGCACCACCAGCGCGGTGACGTGCGCGAACTTGAGGCGGTGGAAGAGCAGACCGCCGGCCATGAAGTGCCCGTCGGCGGTGGGCTCGTAGACGCGCTCGAAGGGCACCTTCAGGGCCGGCAGGCCCTCGAAGAACTCGAGCGGCGGCCAGAGGCCGAAGTACTGCAGCGCGGCGGCGAGGCACGACAGCGCGCAGGTGACCGCGGCGGCGATGAGCACCGGGCGGCAGCGCTCGCCGAGCTGCGCGGCGGCCCAGGCGGCGACGGGCAGCAACAGCCAGTCGCACAGGCGCGCCACCCCAGAGCCGGTGGGAGCGTGGCCGCCGAGCAGGGGGACAATGAGGCCCCAGCCGATGAAGAGCGCGAGCGGCCACCAGCGCTTCACGTCGGCGAGAGTAGGGCGCTCGAGCGTCAGCACCACCGCGGCAGTGCCGTAGCAGCCGACGGCGGCCACCAGCTCGGAGAGCTGTACGCCGACCGCCCAGGTCGCGAGCGCGACGGTGAGCAGTCTCAGGCGCGTGGCGCTCGGCGGCATTGCGTGGCGCTACCTACTTGAGTTGCGCTCACAAAGCTGGGGAACGCGCTGGGGCTCGGGCTTCGACCGACCGGGAACGCGATTCGGGCGCGGGCGCGGGCGCGGGCGCGGGCGCGTTTCACGAGAGGCATTCCGGGTCGGCTGCCAGATCTCGTGCGCCGCATCAACGCACGCCGCACCTCTAGCGGCACGTGCCCGCGCCCGCGCCCGCGCCCGCGCCCGAATCGCGTTCCCGGTCGGTCGAAGCCCGCAGCCCGCAGCCCGCAGCAGCCCGCAGCCCGAGCTTTTGACAGCCCCTTTTCAGCGGCAGGACTGGGTCTGAGTGCTCCCCGAGACGCTCGAGCAGCGCTCGCACCCCGGGCAGGTGGCCTGGTTGCAGTTCAACTGGGTGCTGCAGGTGTTGTACGTCGCCGAGGCTCCACACGCGGGGAAGCCGGCGCCGGCCCAGCCGTCGCCGGTGCAGACGGTGTCGCCGCCCGAGCAGCTGCCGGCGAGCGAGCACCCGTTGGTGCTGGTGTCCGAGCGGGTGTCCGCCCCGTTGCAGTCGAAGTCGTAGCCACCGCACCCGGTGCGCGGAGACGTGTACGCGCCGCCGCCCGGGTGGGCGCGGCTGTCAGAGTCGCAGCAGTCGAGGTTGTTGGTGGCGAGCCCCGCCAGCGACGAGCCGCACAGGTTGCCCCCGCCGCCGACGCCGTACCCGTCGTTGTCGGTGTCGGTGAAGAACGTGGTGCACGTATTCGAGGTGCACATGCACGGGTTGCTGCACGAGCCGCCGTTCGCCAGGTCGCCGATGCACATCGTGCCGTTGCAGTACGCGGTGCTCTTGCACTGCGTCGCGGTGCACAGCGCCCCGCCCACGCAGTTGGTGTAGCAGGCGCCCGTGCCGTTGCAGGTGAACTGCCCGCAGCCGCCCTCGGGGTCGGTGCCCGCGCCGCGGCTGGTGCAGGTGCCGCCCGCCGCGCAGAACTCGCACGAACCGCCGCACGCCCGGTTGCAGCAGATGCCGTCGTTGCAGGCGCCGCTCGTGCACTCGCAGTTGTTGCTGCAGGTCGCGCCGTTGCCCTTGGTCGGCACGCACGCGTTCGTGCTGCAGAAGAAGCTGCTCTTGCACGCGCCGCTGCAGACCGGCTGGCCGTTGCAGTTGGTCTTGCACAAGCCCATGCCGTCACACGCGTAGGCGCCGCAGCCGCCCTCGGGGTCGGTGCCGGCCGCGTGCTTCACGCAGATGCCGTCGGTGCCGCACTCCTGGCAGGTGCCGTCGCAGCTCTCGTTGCAGCAGATGCCGTTGCTGCAGAACCCCGTCGCGCACTGCGAGGGCACGCTGCACGGCGTGCCCGCGTCGGCCGCGGCCACGCACGCGCCGCTGCCGTTGCAGATGAAGCCGGTGATGCAGTCGCCAGGGCCCGAGCAGGTGGTGCGGCACTGGGTCGCGCTGGCGCACTGAAACCCGTTGCACGAGCGCGCCGTCGCCGGAGTGCAGGCTCCGCCCGAGGTGCAGCTCGGCGCAGGAGTGATGTTGCCGTTGATGCACACCACCGGCCCGCACGCGCTGCCGGCGTCGAGCAGCCGGTCGTTGGGGCAGGCGGCCTGGGCGCCGTTGCAGCTCTCTTCCTGGTCGCAGGCCGAGCCCGCGTCACGGCACCGCATGCCCGCGGCGTACGAGTCGGCCGGGCACGTCGGGTCGACGCCGTTGCAGCTCTCGGGCAGGTCGCACACCCCCGCCACCGGGCGGCAGGTCACCGTCGGCGCCAGTACGTTGTCGGTGGGGCAGCTCACCGAGGTGCCCGAGCACACCTCGGCCACGTCGCACACCCCGGCGTCGCCGCGGCACACCACCGTGGTGTCGAGCAGCACGTCGCTCGGGCAGGTGGTCAACGTGCCGTTGCACTTCTCGGCGATGTCGCACGGCCCTGCGCTGGGGCGGCAGGTCACCGTCGCCGGAGCCGGCAGGCAGGTGCCCAGCGAGCCGGGCAGGTTGCACACGTCGCACGCGCCGGCGCAGCCGGTGCTGCAGCACACCCCGTCGGCGCAGGTGCCGCTGGTGCACTGGCTGTCGTCGGTGCAGGTGACGCCGACGCCCAGCTTGGGCACGCAGCCGGTGCCGTTGCAGAACTGGTCGCCGGGGCAGAACGAGAGGTCGGCGGGGCACGCCGCGCTGCCGCCGTCGCAGCGCTCGGGCCGGTCGCACGCGCCGGTGGCCGGGCGGCACACGAAGGTCGCCGAGCGAAAGCCGTTGTCGGGGCAGGTGGCCTCGAAGCCGGTGCACAGCTCTTCGACGTCGCACGTGTTGGCGCCGCCGGCGACCGGCCGGCACACCACGCCCGCGTCGGCGAAGCGGTCGGGAGGACACTCGGGGTCAGAGCCGGTGCAGCGCTCGTCGACGTCGCACTCGGCCACCGCGTCGCGGCACGGCTTGCCCGGCGGAGCGAGGTTGTTCTGCGGGCACGCCGGCATGGTGCCGGTGCACTTCGCGGGCAGCAGGCACAGCGAGCTCGGCATGCTGCACACCACCCCCGCGTCGACCAGCGCGTTCGAGGGGCAGGCCGGGCTCACCCCGTCGCAGACCTCGGCCACGTCGCAGTCGCCCCCCTTGGCGCGGCACTCGTGGTTCAAGGGCTGCAGCGCATCGTCGGGGCACGCCGCGTTGCTGCACCGCTCTTCGGCGTCGCACTCGGCGCTGGCGCCGCGGCAGACCACCTGGTCGCAGTCGCTGTCGGCGCAGTCGGTCTTGCCGTCGCCGTCGTTGTCCTGCCCGTCGCTGCAGGCCGCCGCGCCGCTGGCCGCCTCACCGACCAGCGGGCCACCGCCCGGGGTGCACAGCGCGGGGTTCTCTTTGCACCGCGCCACCGCGCCGTCGAAGTCCCAGCACGCCGCCAGCAGCAACAGCGTCGCGATTCGCAGGCGGCTCATCACAGGTCTCCGAACAGAATGAATGCGCCTGCTTGGGTGGTGCCGGTCACCGTCGCCTTCACCGGCGCCGGTCGGCCCAAGATGAAGAGTATCGCCGAGGTCGCCAGCGCCGCGACCGCCACCCCCGCGCACACCCAGCCGGCGAGCTTGAAGGTGTTGCCCTCACGGCCCAGCCGCTCGACCTCGGCGACCGGGCGCGCCATGTCGCCCGAAGCCATGGGTATCGAAGACCACCGCTGCGACGCCTGGAGAAAGAGAATGCCGCTCGCGGCTCCAGCGGCCACGCCCAGGGCCGCGGGCACGATGGCGAGCAGCCGCAGGTTGGGCCCCCTGCTCCTCAGCGCGCGCGGCGGGTCGCGGTGCAGCGCCGAACAGGCGTCGAGCATCAGCGCGAAGGCCGCCTTGTCGAGCTCGTCGAGCAGCGCGGCTTCGTCTCCGACGCGCGCCTGGTAGCTGCTCAGCACCGCGCCGTCGGCGCCGCTCACCACCTTCAAGTTCACCTGGAACAGGGTGCCGATCTGCGCGATGTCGCCCAGGAGCAGCGCGTCGCTGCCCAGGGCGCTGGCCAGCTCGGCGATGCAGCTGCTGTTCTCGCCGGCGCAGCCCATCAGCTGCCGCTGGCGCTCGATGCCCAGCAGCTGCGCCAGGGCGCGCGAGGTGGTGACCTGCGCCCCGACCTCGGAGAGCCGCCCCGAGATGTGCTCGGTGAAGAACTGGGCCTTCTCTTTGGAGGGCCCGATGGCGTTGAAGTCGGGGACCACCAGCTTGATGGGGTCGGCGCTCGCGAGCGTCGAAGCCGACAACGCGGCCAGCAGAATGAGACGGCGCATGAGAACCCCTTTTGCAGGCCCGGATCCAGGCGTCAACGGCGTGAGGTCAGCGGGTTGCAGGGCCACGGGGCGTCTGTCACGCGACAATGGGCCTCGAGACTCCAGGTCGATGCTGAGCCTGTGCACCGTAGATCGCGCAGACCCGCATACTCCATCGCATCAGAGATACTGATGTAGCACCCGGTAGCGCATCACCTTCTCTGGCAATTTCTGACCCACGGGTTAGAAACGCGGCGCCCCATGGCCAGGCCCGCTGATCCGCACGCGCGAATTTCGCTGGTGACGGCCGCGCGCGCCGCGTTCGTGAGCCACGGGGTGAGCGGCGCACGCATCGAAGACATCACCGCCGCGTGCAAGCTCTCGAAGGGCGCCTTCTACCTGCACTTCAAGAGCAAGGAGCAGCTGTTCGGAGAGCTGGTCGCCGAGCTGCGCGCGGGCATGGACGCGCTGCTCGAGCACCGCAAGGCCACCATGACCGGCTTCTTCGGCGAGCACGGCCCGCTCACCGCGCGCGACGTGCACCAGCGCACCAGCCGCTACGAGCAGCTGCTCGCGCTCGAGGTCGCGCTCGACCGCGAGGTGCTGGGCCTCTTGTGGCGCTACCGCGACGTGTTCGGGGTGCTGGTGTCGGGCAGCCAGGGCACCGAGTACTCGGGCGTGGTCTGGGAGATGGCGCACCGCGAGGTGCAGCGGGTGCAAGACGACTTCGAAGCGGTGAAGGCCTACGGCGCGTGCCGCACCGACGTGCCCTCCGAGCTGTTCGGCTCGATGGTGGTGGGCACCTGGCTGTTGGTCGCGCAGCAGATGAGCAAGCTGACCGAGCCGCCTGATCTTGATCAGTGGGTGCGCGCGCTGCACCGGCTGATCCGCGAAGGAAGCGCGCCACCGAAGCCGAAACATGGCAAACGCACGGTGCGCCGCCGGCTCGCGGCGCGCCTCAACACCCGCAGCACCCAGAGTCGAAGCCGCAGCAGAAGGGGAACCGCAAGATGAAGAAGCACACCCTCACGTTCTCGGTCGCACTGGCCGTCGCGCTCGTCGCGCTCGCCGCGCTCGCCGCGGGCGCCGACGACCTCAAGACGCCGCAGAGCCCGGTGAAGCTGGTCAAGGCGCGGCCGGTCACCTCGAGCGCGCGCGAGCAGCTCACCGGCCAGCTCTTCCCCTCGAAGCTGCTGCCGCTGGGCTTCGAGGTGGGTGGGCGGCTGGTGAAGACCTACGCCAACAAGGGCGACACGGTGAAGGCGGGCATGACCGTGGCGCAGCTCGACACCGAGATCATCGACGCGCAGGTGGCGCAGGCCGAGGCCGGCGTCGCCGCCTCCGAGGCCGCCGCCACCCTCGCCACCGACATGGCGCAGAAGAACGAGAAGCTGCGCGCCGAAGGCAGCGTGAGCGACGCGCAGGCCAAGACGGTGCTCACCCAGGGCAAGCAGGCCGAGGCCGGGCTGGCCGCCGCCAAGGCCCAGCTGGCCCAGGCGCGCGCGGGCCGCAAGCGCCACGACCTGAAGACCACCATCAGCGGCACGGTCATCGACGCGCCCGACAACACCGGCGGGCTCATCGGCCCCGGCATGCCGGTGTTCATCATTCAGCAGATCGACACGCTGACGCTCAAGACCACCATCGCCGAGAGCACCCGCGCGATGGTGAAGGCGGGCCTGAAGGTTCACGTCGAGTCGGTGGGCTCGGGCGCGTCGACCGACGACGCCACGGTGAAGGTCATCATCCCCACCGCCGACCCCAGCACCCGCCGCATACCCATCGAGGTCTCGGTGCCGAACCAAGACGGCCGCTTCGTCTCGATGACGCTGGCCAAGGCGACCCTGCCGCTGGGTGAGGCGAAGAAGGCGTTCGCGATTCCCGCCACCGCGCTGGGCACCACCGGCGGCGAGCACGTGCTGGTGCAGGCGGGCGGGGCCTTGAAGCGCGTCGGCGTCACCGTGCTCGAGCGCAACCCGAAGGAAGTGGTGGTGGTGCCCGACGAGGCCCTCGACCAGATCGTCGACTACCCGCAGGCCGCCTCCAACCAGACCCAGACCTCGACGAAGCCATGAACCTCTCCGACGTCAGCATTCGGCGCCCGGTCTTCACCACCATGATGTCGGTGTTCCTGGTGGTGCTGGGCATCGTGGGCGTGCGCCGCCTCGGCACCGACCTGTTCCCCGACGTCAGCTTCCCCTTCGTCACCATCACCTGCGTGTACCCGGGCGCGGGGCCATCGGAGATCGAGACCCAGGTCATCAAGCCGATCGAAGACTCCATCTCGGGCATCAACGGCATCGAGACGGTGCAGTCGTTCTCGCGCGACAACTTCGGCCTGGTGTTCGCGCAGTTCTCGCTCTCGGCCTCGCTCGACCGCTCGACGCAAGACGTGCGCGACAAGGTGGGGGCCATCACCAACCTGCTGCCCAAAGACGCGCAGGCGCCGCGGGTGCTGGCGATCGACATTCAGGCGTCTCCGGTGGTGACGTACGCGGTGTCGGCGAACATGCCCAGCCAAGAGCTGCGGCAGCTGATCAAAGACCGCCTCGAGCCCCAGCTGGCGCAGGTGAACGGGGTCGCCGAGGTGCGGGTCACCGGCGGCGACGAGCGCGAGATTCGCGTCGACATCGACCTGAACAAGGCGAAGGCGTCGGGCATCGCCCCGGGGCAGATCGCCGAGCGGCTGGGCATGGAGAACCTGAACCTGCCCGTCGGCCGGTTGGACCTCGGCCCCACCGAGCTCAACGTGCGCACGCTCGGGCAGTTCACCGGCGTCGACGACATTCGCGCGCTGCCCATCGCCAAGAGCCAGGCCGGCGCGCAGGTGCGCCTCGACGAGATCGCCAACGTGGTCGACGGGGTCGCCGACCGCCGGGTGGTGGCGCGGCTCAACGGCAAAGAGTCGGTGATCGTCGAGGTGGTGAAGCGGCCCGGCATGAACACCGTCGAGGTCGCCACCCTGGTGAAGAAGGCGATGGTCACCCTCGAGCCGCAGCTGGGCCACGACTTTCACTCCACGCTGATCATCGACCAGAGCACGCTGATCGAAGCCAACACCCACGAGGTCTGGGTGGCGCTCATCTTCGGCGGCCTGATGGCGATTCTCATCATCTTGATGTTCCTGCTCGACCTGCGCGGCACCATGATCTCGGCGCTGGCGCTGCCCACCTCGGTCGTCGGCACCTTCTTCGCGATGTACGTGCTGGGCTACTCGCTCAACCAGATGACGCTCTTGGCGCTGTCACTGGCCATCGGTCTGCTCATCGACGACGCGGTGGTGGTGCGCGAAGCCATCACCCACCGGCTCGAGCAGGGCGAGACGCCGATGGCCGCGGCGTCGAACGGCACCAAAGACGTGGCGCTGGCGGTGCTCGCCACCACCCTCTCGCTGGTGGCGGTGTTCGTGCCGGTGGCGTTCATGCCCGGCATCGTGGGCCAGTTCTTCAAGCAGTTCGGCCTCACCATGTCGTGCGCGGTGCTCATCTCGCTGTTCGTCTCGTTCACGCTCGACCCGATGCTCTCGGCGCGCTTCGCGCGGCAGCGGGTGCACGGCGAGCAGCGCAAAGAGAACGCGGTGGCGGGCTTCTTTCGCCGCGGGTTCGAGAAGACCGAGCGCTTCTACGCGGTGGTGTTGGGCTGGGTGATTCGCAACAAGGGCAAGACCGCGCTGGCCACGCTGGTGGTGCTGGTGGCCTCGGGCCTCACGTCGCTCAAGCTGGCCGGCGACTTCGTCACCCCCGAAGACCGCTCGCAGTTCCTGGTGCAGCTCAAGCTTCCCGAAGGCTCGAGCCTGCAAGAGAGCTCTGACCGCGCCGCCGAGGCCGAGGCGCTGATTCGCCAGGTGCCCGAGGTGCAAGACATCTACACCATCGTCGGCGCCACCGCGGGCGCGTTCTCGAGCGACACCAACACCGCGCGCCTGCGTGTGCTGACGGTGGGCCGCGACAAGCGCAATCGCGGGGTGGCCCCGATTCGCGACGACGCGCGCGCGCTGATCGAGAAGCACCTGCCCAAGACCATCATCGCCAACTTCATCGAGCCGCCCGTCATCGAGGGCCTGGGCGACTTCTACCCGGTGATGCTCAGCATCATGGGCCCCGACTTCGAGGTGCTCACCAAAGAGGCGAACCGCATCGCGGGGGTGATGCGCAGCATTCCCGGCACCGCCGACATTCGCATCGAGGCCAACCCGCCCAAGACCGAGCTGGGCATCTCGATCGACCGGGCGCGCTCGAACGACGTCGACCTCACCTCGGCGATGCTGGCGATGCAGCTGCGCCTGGCGATGAACGGCGCCGAGACCGGCAAGCTGCGCGAGGGCTCGCGCGAGACGCCCATCGTGGTGCGCCTCACCGAGGCCGACCGCTCGACGCCCGAGGCGCTCAAGTTCCTCGACATCTTCACCCCCAAGGGCGTGCGCACGGTCAACGACGTGGCCGACTTCAAGATGAAAGACGTGCCCAGCGTCATCGAGCACTTCAACCGCCAGCGCCGGGTGATGATCATCGCCAACATGGGCGGCGGCGGCGGCGGCCTCTCGAAGGTGGCCTCGACGCTGCGCGAGCGGCTCACCGCCGAGCCTCCGCCCGAGGGCTACACGATTCACTACGACGGCATGATGAAGACCCTCGGCGAGCAGAACGAGGCCTTCGCGCTGGCCGGCATTCTGGCGCTGGTGTTCGTCTACATGGTGCTCGCCTCGCAGTTCGAGTCGTTCAAGCACCCGTTCACCATCATCGCCTCGGTGCCGCTGGCGCTCATCGGCGCGCTGCTCTCGCTCATCGTCACCGGCTACACCCTGACCCTGGGCGCGATGATCGGCGTGATTCTGCTGATGGGCCTGGTGACCAAGAACGGCATCCTGCTGGTCGACGGCACGCTGCAGAACCTGCGCGCCGGAGACGACCTCGACACCGCGCTGCTCAAGGCCGGCCCGCGCCGGCTGCGGCCCATTCTGATGACCTCGGTGGCGATGGCCATCGGCATGGTGCCCACCGCGGTCGGTCGCGGCCAGGGCTTCGAGTTCCGCGCTCCGATGGCCATCGCGGTCATCGGCGGCGTCATCACCTCCACCTTCCTCACCTTGCTGGTGGTGCCGGTGGTGTTTGCCTTCTTCGAGCGGCTCACCTTCCGGCGCAGACCCGCGCCGGTCGCGCCTCCCGCTCCCGCCCCGAAACAGGAGAAACCGGTCGATGCGATGCCGGCTGAGCAGCGCAGTTAAAGCGGTGCTGGTGTCGTCGGTGGCCTGGGCCGGCCCGCCGGTGCCGCCGGCGCCTGCCGCCGCGCCCGACGCGGTGGTGAGCACCCGACGGGTGGTGACCCTGAGCGAAGCGCTCAAGCTCGCCAACTCGAACAACCACGACTACCAGGCGGCGCTGGCCAACGCGCAGATGGTGCAGGTGCAGACGCAGCGGGTGTGGGGCGCGATTCTCCCCGAAATCGTCTTCAACGGCTCGCTGGTGCACACCAGCAACGCCACCGTGCTCGACATGAGCGGGTTCATCGGCGCCATCGGCTTCGCCTACAACCTGGGGCAGCCGGCGCCGGGCAGCGTGCCGCCGCCCTACGTCATCGCGGCGCAGAACTCGGCCTACGCCACCCTGCAGGTGCAGCAGTTTCTCTTCACCCCGATGATGTTCCTGTTGCCCGCGGCGAAGCCCGGCGCGGCGGCGGCGAAGCTGGGCGCGGCCGAGGCGCGCGAGCAGGTGTTGCTGGGCGTGGCGCGGCTGTACCTGGGGCTGCAGGGGCTGCAGCAGATCGAGGCCGCGGCGCGCGACGCCGAGTCGGTGGCGCTCAAGCGCGAGCACGACGCGATGGGGCAGGTGGCGGCCGGCACGCAGGGTGAGATTTCGCTGCTGCGCGCCCAGACCGAGACCGCCCAGGCGCGCGGCACGCTCGCGCAGCTGGCCGGCACCCGCGAGGGCCTCTTGTCGACCCTCGAGTCGCTGGTGGGAGAAGCGGTGCGGCCCGACGAGACGGTGGCCGGGCTGCCCAACTGGCACCCCAGCGACGAGAGCAGCAAGCCGTGGGAGCAGCTCTTCATCGTGCAGGCGACCGCGAAGGGCGCCGAGGCGCAAGAGAAGTTCGTCACCTACGACTCGCTGATGTTCCTGCCCACCGTGGTCGCCACCGCCAAGGGCAACTACAACTCGAACACCGGCTTCGTCGGCACCAACTGGACGTACGACTTCTCGGTGGGCCTCAACTTCCCCCTCTACGACCGCGGCAACCGCTACTCGCTCAAGCACGAAGACGAGGCCAAGCTGCGCGCCGCGCGCGAGAAGCTCGAGAGCGAGCGCGCCAAGGCCAAGTCGGGGTGGGCCACCGCGCGCGCCAACCTGCAGGCCGCCGAGGTGGCGCTCGAGCAGGCCGAGGCGCAGGCCACGCTCGCCGCCAAGGCGCAGAAGCAGCTCGACGGCGCGTTTCAGCTGGGGCTCGCCACCGCGCTCGAGCTGTCGGACATCGACAACAAGCGCTTCTTCGCCGCCAGCCAGGTGGCGCAGGTGCGCGCGCAGCTCGAGGTGCGCAAGGTCGAGATGCTCGCCGCGGAGGGCCGCCTGGCCCGCGCCGCGGGGCTCGAAGAGTAGCTACTGCCCCGCGTCGGCGTCTGAAGGGCCGCCGTCGGGGCAGCCCGGGTGGGTGGCGCAGTAGTGGTTCTCGGCCTCCTGAAAGTCGATGCACGAGGCCGCGCCGAGCAGCGCGCCGATGAGCAGGAGCCACTTCATAGGAACAGCGAGATGACCACGCCGACGACGAGGGTGGCGACGCCCGCGGCGAGGAAGCCGAACGAGAGCGCCTGCATCAGCTCGCCCTGGCGCCGCACCGAGACCAGCTGGTCGTAGCTGCCCAGGGCCGGGTAGCCCCGGTCGATGCGGTCGTAGTTGCTGCCGGCCGCGAGGCGCAGGCCCACGCCGGTGCCGGTGACCGCCGCGCCGACCAGCGCGCTGATGAGCGTCACCTTCGACCCGCGGCTCAGCGGGGCCGGTTGGGGCGGCCCGCCCGCCGGCTCACTGACCTCGTCAGGCTGGAGCGGCGCTGCCGCAGCAGGCGCGACGGCCGCGTCAGCGGTAGCGAGCAGCGACAGCGTGGCGGCCAGCGCGAGCAAGGCGCTGCAGCGTACTCAGAAATTCATGGGAGCAAAGGGGCTCCACGCTTCGGCAGGTCGAGCGCTTGGGCGGAGCACGCCGCATGCAATGAAGCGCGCTCATGAAAAAGCTCTTCGCGGTCGTGGTGGCGTCGCTCTCGCTGGTCGGGTGCGGCGGGCTCAAGCAGTGCACCGAGCGCAGCATCGGCGGCGCGTTCTGCATTCCCGACGCGGGGGTGGCTCCGGCGGGCCAGGCGCTGACGTTTCAAATCGTCGACGGCTGCACCAGCGCCTGCAGCTCTGGAGTGCGGGGCTGCGTGGTCTCGCGCGACGGCGGCCACATCGACCTGACCATCGAGGGCATGGTGTGCCAGGTGCCGGGCGCGCAGTGCACCCTGGCGTGCGGCATCGAGAACCACACCTGCGAGTTGGGGCCGCTGCCCGAGGGCGATTACACCATCACCTCGCCGTCGCAGGCCGCGCAGACCCTGCACGTCGGTGACGCCGGGGTGAGCTCGTGCGCCGCGCCGCCCATTCGGTGAGCCGCCCGGCCTGCTCGTACTAGCATCGGAGGGATGCGGACCTCCCGGTGGCTCACCACAGCGCTCTTCGCAGCGCTCGCGATGCTGGCGTGCCGCGACCTGAACCTCATCAGCCCTCCCGCCAACCCCAAGCCCGGCAGCATCTCGGGCCGCGTAGTGGTGGCCGAGCCGGGCCGCCCCGGCACCCACCCCATCGAAGGCGTGCAGGTCGAGGTGCTCGGCACCGGCCTCATCACCACCACCGACCCGCTCGGCTACTTCCGCATCGAGGGCATCACCTCTGACGCGGCGCAGGTGCTCTTCCGCTTCGACCTCGACCACGACGGTCACCCCGACCGCCAGAAGCTGCTCTCGCTGCAGGCGCTCAAGGCGGGCGTCGGTCGAGACGTCGCCATCGGCGACGTGCTGCTGGCCTCGAACGCCACCTTGAAGGGCAAGGTGCTGCGCGACGACGTGAGCGGCGCGAGCGGCCACGCCGGCACGCTCATCTTCGTGCCGGTCGGGCCGTACCAGACCAGCACCGGCGACGACGGCTCGTTTCTGCTCAGCGACCTGCCCGAAGGCACGCTCAGCATCGCGTTCTTTCGCCCCGGCTACGCGCCGTTCTCGTTCGACAGCGTCTCGCTCTCGGGCGGCGAAGAGGTGACCTTGCGCACGGTGCGGCTCACCGTCGCCACCACCATGCCCGACCCGGCGATGGTGGTGGGCCGGGTTCGCCTGAGCGACGGCAAGCCCGGCGACGGCGCCCGGGTGCTGCTGACCGGGCTCGCCGGCGCGCCGGCCGAGACCACCGCGCTGGGCGACGGCAGCTTCACGTTCACCAACGTGAGCAGCGGCGTCTACAGCATCAGCGCCAGCCGCAGCGGCGCCTACGACGGGCAGCTGCTCAACATTCTCATCAGCGGCGGCACGGTGAACCTGCCCGACGTGGTGCTGGGCCTGATTCCCACCATGGGCACCGGCGGCGGCTCGGGGGGCTCGGGCGGCAGCGCCGGCGGCGGCTTCACCAACGCCGGTGGCTTCGCCCCCGCGGGCGGTACCGGCGGAGACGCCGGTGGCACCGCCGGGAGCGCGACCGGCGGCGGCACCGCCGGCGGCACCGGAGTGGGCGGCGGCACCGCGGGTGGCACCGGCGTGGGCGGCGGCGCGGGAGTGGGAGGTGGCACCGGCGGCGCGGCGGGCGGCGCGGTGACGGTTCCCGCCACCCCGCAGAACCTGCAGGCGGCTCCGGGCAACGCCAAGCTCACCTTGACCTGGAGCCCCTCGTCGGGAGCGACCAGCTACACGCTCTACTACTCGCAGCAGCCGGCGGTGACCAAGGCCAACGGCACCCGGCTGGCCAACGCGACGAGCCCGTTCGCCCACCAGGGCCTCACCAACGGCACTCCGTACTACTACGTGGTCACCGCCTCGAACTCGGCCGGCGAGAGCGCCGACTCGCCGGTGGCCAACGGCATACCCGCGGTGCCCAGCGCCGCCGCGCTGCGGGTGGTGTTGAGCCGACCCGAAGAGCAAGACCGCGGCGTGGCGCACGACGCGCCCCTGGTGATTCGGCTGAACAAGGCCATCGACGGCGCGAGCGCCACCGCGTCGACGGTGACGCTGACCGGCCCCGCGGGCGCCGCCGTCGCGGCCACCCGCAGCGTCGCGAACAACACCATCACCCTGACGCCCTCGGCCCCGCTGGCGCCCGAGACGCAGTACACGCTCGCGCTCACCACCGGCGTCAAAGACACCGGCGGCCAGGCGCTCTCGGCCGCCTACAGCGCGCAGTTCACCACCGCCTCTCCGCGCCCCACCAACCTGCGGGTGGTGCCCGGCAACAGCGCTGCCACCTTGCTGTGGGACCCGGTGCCCGGCGCGACGCAGTACGTGGTGGCGCGCGCCACCAGCCCGGGAGGGGCCCCGACCGTCTTCTACACCGCCATCGGCTCGAGCTACCTCGACGCGGCGGCGGGCAACGGCACTCCGTATTTCTACCGCGTCTCGGCGTACACCCCGTTCGGCACCACGCCCGCCTCGAGCGAGGTCACGGTGAACGCGTCGCCCTCGAAGCCGACCGGCCCGAACGGGGTGAAGGCCCGCGCCGGCAAGTCGGCGGCGCTGGTCGAGTGGGACCCGGTGGCCAGCGCGACCGGCTACACGCTCTACCGCGGCAGCCGCTCGATGGGCCCGCTGACCGTGGTGGCCACGGGGCTGAGCACCACGGTGTACCTCGACACCGGCCTCGCCCCCGGCACCTGGTACTACGTGGTGCAGGCCGAGTCGTTGATGGGGCCGAGCGTGTACTCGCGCGAAGCCGCCGCGGTGGTCGACGGCGCGCTCGCCGCCGCGCCCGCCAACCTCTCGGTCAGCCGCGGCTACGGCTGGCTGCGCCTGACGTGGAATGCGGTGGCCTCGGCCCAGGGCTACGTGGTGCTGCGGCTCGACGCGCCCCTCTCGGACACCGCCCAGGTGGCGTGGGTGACCCAAGGCACCAGCTACGACTCGCTCTCGCTGAGCAACGGCACCACCTACCGTCACTTCGTGGCCGCGGTGGTGAACGGGCGCATCGGAGACTTCGCCGACGTGGCCTCGGCCCCGGGCCCACAGTTTGCCCCCGCCCCGCCGGTGCTGGCGCAGCCGCTGGCGTACGTGAACCGCATCGACCTGAGCTGGAACACGCCCGCCGGCGCCACCCTCGTCACCCTGCTGCGCAGCACCACGCCGGGCGGGCCGTACAGCGCGGTGGGCGTCTCGGCCTCGGACACCAGCGTCACCGCGCCGACCCGCTACTACTACGTGGTGCGCGCCGACAACGGCAGCGCGCTGGGCGGGTTCTCGAACGAGGTGTCGATGGTTCCGCTGGCGGCCGGCACCCCGGGCGTGCCCCAGAACCTGAGCGTCGAGGCCGCCAACGGCGCGGCGCAGGTGAGCTGGTCGCCGGTGAACGACGTGGCGCAGTACGAGGTCGGCTACGCGCTCACTCCCAACTCGGGCGCCTACACCCTGGGCTGCAGCGCCAACCAGCCGTTCGAGACCCGCTGCACGGTGGGGCTGACCAACGAGACGACGTACTACCTGGCGGTGCGCTCGTGGAACGGGGCGGGCTATGGCCCGTACAGCAGCGAGGTGACGGTGACGCCGACCGCGCTCGGGGCCACCGCAGGTCTTCCCGCGCCGAGCCCCTCGCTGCTGGGCGGCAACGGCGTGGTGACGCTCTACTGGTCGGCGGTGGTGGGCGCGACCTCGTACAAGGTGTGGCGCCGCACCTACTCGAGCGACTGGGTCTCGCTGGGTGCGCCGACCACTTCCACCCTGTGGAACGACAGCACCGCGAGCAACGGCACCGCCTACAAGTACGCGGTGCAGGCCCTGAACTCCTCGGGCCCGCGCATCTCGCCGTGGGGCGTCACCGCGTACGTCACGCCCACGGTGCGGCTGCCGGTTCGGCCGAGCGGCTTCACCATCGAGGCGGTGAAGTCGGGCTTCATGGCGAGCTGGGCACCGGTGCCGGGCGCCACCGGCTACACGGTGCGGGGCGGCTACTACGGCGGCGCCTCCATCTCGGCGCCGCAGATCAGCTGCAACACCAGCGGCGCGTACGAGACCCGGTGCCTGGTGGGCGGCACCAACGGCACCGCCTATTTCCTCTCGGTCAGCTCGTACAGCCCCGAGGGGCAGAGCGCGGTGACCGACGAGCTGATGTCGACCGCCGACCCGCTGGCGCCGGTCGCACCCACCCCCGGGTACAACTACGGCAACGGCACGGTCTCGGCGTTCGCCGCCGCGGTGAGCGGGGCGACCAGCTACCGCTTCTACACCCGCGCCCGCTACGCCGATTGGCAGCTGGCCGCCACCTTGCCCATACCGCTCTTCACCCTGGCGCAGCCCAACGGCGTCGAGGTGCAGCTGGCGATGCGCGCGGTCGGCTCGAACGGCGTGGTGGGTGAGTGGTCGATGGGCAGCCTGATGGCGCCGCAGTTCGACCGCCCGCCCAACGTGACCGGGGTGACCGCGACGCCGGCGAACGGCGGGGTGCTGGTGAGCTACGACCCGGTGCCCGGCAGCAACGGCTACTACATCAACACCTGCGACGTGCCGGGCGGGCCGCTCGCCACCCGCGGCCAGCAGACCGACCCGTTCGACACCCGCACGTTGATCAGCACCTCGAACGGCACCTCGCAGGCGGCGACGGTGGTGGCCTTCAACGTCAACCAGGCAGGAGACTTCTCTACCTCGGGCCAGCCCACCGCCACCGCCTCGGGCGCGCTGCCCGCCACCCCGTCGGTGACCCTGGTGCCGGGCAACGAGGCGATGAGCATCTTCTGGCCCGCGGTGAGCGGCGCGACGGCGTACCGGGTGTGGCGGCGCATGCCCGGCTTCGACTGGCGGCTGTTCACCACCCTCACCAGCACCAGCTTCACCGACTACGACGTGCAGAACGGCGAGAGCGTTCGCTACGCGGTGCAGCCGGTCAGCGGGGCCGGAGCCGGAGGCTGGGGCTTCACGAACATGACCCCGGCGAGCGCCGCGCTGCCCAGGGCTCCCGAAGACGTGAAGGTGAGCGCGGGCAACGCGACGGTGCAGGTCGAGTGGGGCGTGGTGGCCGGCGCCACCTCGTACCAGGTGTACACCGCGGCCAATCAGCTGGGCCCGTACGCGTACTACTCGACGGTCTACGGCCTCTACGAGAACCGCATGCGGGTGGCCGCCACCAACGGTCAGCTGCTGTGGGCGGTGGTGTCGGCGAACAACGCGGTGGGCACCGGCGTGGCCTCGCTCGAGGCGTCGGCCACCGCCTCGGCCTCGCTGCCGGGGCTGCCCAGCGGGCCGAACGTGACGGCGGGCAGCGCGGGGCAGCTGCAGGTGACCTGGGGCGCGGTGAGCGGGGCCACCCTCTACCGGGTGTACCGGCGGTCGGACACGGTGCCGACCGCGCTGGTGAGCATGACCAGCATGACCTCGGTGCTCGACACCGGGCTCACGTCGGGCACCACCTACACGTACTACGTCGAAGCCGAGTCGGGCGCGGGCCGGAGCTCCTGGGCGGGGCCCACCCCTGCGGTGGCACCATGAGCTACAGGCCGGTGGCGCGCGCGGCGATCAATTGACCGGCGGCACGGGCTGGAAAAGGCTTGAGGCCACGATGCAGTCGACGCCGACGCCGGGGCTCTTCACGCGCGAGATTCCCTGCGACTGGGACCTCGCCGCCAAGCTGTGGAACGAGTGTGCCTCGTTTCTCGCGGGCCACGGGCTGGGCAAAGACGAGGTGTACGCGCTCACCATGGCCGCCTCGGAGCTGCTCGAGAACGCGGTGAAGTACGGCGACTGGGAGCGCGCCCCGAAGGACCTCATCGCGCTCTCCATCGAGGTGGCGCCCCGCAACGTCATCGTCGAGGTGCAGTGCCCCACCGCCGACGACGTGCGCGCGCTGCGCAAGCTCGACGAGCAGGTGCAGTGGATTCGCGGTTTCCAGAGCCCGTTCGAGGCCTACGTCGAGCGGCTCAAGCTGGTCTCGGCGCGCGGCCACGACCTGGGCGAGTCGGGCCTGGGGCTGATTCGCATCGCCTACGAAGGCCGCTGCGTGGTCGACTTCTACGTCACCTCGGAGAACCGGCTGGCGATGTCGGCGGTCTACCGCCCGCAGGGAATGTACGGATGACCGCCGCACCCCTGAGCGTACCCACCCTGCCGGGAGTGCTCGAGCAGGGCGGACTGAAGGTGCCGGTCAAGGTGACCCGCGCCTCGAAGCTCTCGCTCAACGTGCTCTACGAGCCGGGCTCGGGCGTGCGCGAGGGCGCGGTGTTCGAGCGGCTGATTCTGCAGCTGCCCGACCGCGAGGCCATCTTGAGCCGCTGCCGCATCGAGGCCGGGCAGCTGGTGTTTCTCGACGACGTGTTCGACTGCGACGCGCTGTTCAAGGTGGGGCGGGTCTCGAACCTGCTCGGCTTCATGAACGAGCTGCCGCTGGTGCTGGCGCAGCGCGAGCGCATCAAGCCGCAGTTTCGCGACTACGTGGCCGAGCTCACCTACGACCTGTCGGTCTACAAGAAGTTCTTCGACGAGCAAGACCGGGTCTTGAGCAAAGAGGCGCCCGCGGTGGCGGCGGCGGCGCAGAAGGTGCTGCTCTCTCGCGCCGGCGGTGAGTTCTTCAAGTTCATGGACCGCCGGCTGGAAGAGCTCACCGAGCTGGTCGACGACTTCACCCCCGAAGAGCACGAGCGCCACGGCTACTACTTTCGCCGCGCGATGTGGCCGTACCTGATGGCGGCGGCCATCATGCAGCGCACCAACCTGAAGCCCCGCGGCTACGCCGGCGACGCGGTGATGATGGAGCTCATCTACGACAACAAGTACGTGGGCCGGTACGCGTTCAACAAGCTGCTGCACAAGCACCCGGTCGAGCAGACGGCCGCGCAGGCGGTGCGCAACCGCCGGGTGCTGGTGCCGAAGATGATGCGCGAGACGCTGGCCGGCTCGAGCGCGCACCCGTTTCGCATTCTCTCGGTGGCGTGCGGGCCGGCGCGCGAGCTCGACGCGTTCTTCGTCGACGACGAAGACTACGACCGGCTCAAGCTCACCCTGCTCGACCAGGACGAAGAGGCCCTGGCCGCGGCCCGGGGCTCGGTCGAGCAGATCAGCCGCCGCGCGCAGCGCCCCATCGACGTGGCCTGGGTGAACGACTCGGTTCGTACCCTGCTGCGCACCCGCGACCTGGCCAGCCGGCTGGGCCGCTTCGAGTTCATCTACACCATGGGCATGTTCGACTACCTGACTCCGCCGGTGGGCAAGGCGCTGCTGGGCAAGCTGTTCGAGCTGCTCACGCCCGGCGGCGCGATGGTGATCGGCAACTACCACGCGACCAACCCCAGCCGGTACTACATGGCCTACTGGCACGACTGGGTTTTGTACTACCGCACCGAGGCTGAGATGCTCGACCTGGCCGCGCCGCTGTCGAATGCGCGGCACACGCTGACCTTCGACGACAGCGGCTGCCAGATGTTCCTCAAGCTCGAGCGCCCATGAACGCCGGTCAGCCCGTACAGAAGACCGCGCGCTTCGACGAGTACCGCGACGTGCTCATCCACGACTGGATGAAGATTCTCGCCATCGCGGGCGTGGTGCTGGTGCCGCTGTTCCTGCTGCTCGACTACGTCACCATGCCGACCGAGCTCTTGCGCAAGTTCGCGGCGTACCGCGCGGCGGCGACCGCCACCTCGCTGGTGCAGTACCTGATTCTGCGCTCGACCCGGCCCTCGCGCTTCTCGTTCGTGCACGGGTACGTGCTGAGCTTTCTGGTCGCCGGCATGATCGTGTGGATGACGGTCGACCTGGGGGGCTTCAACTCGGCCTACTACGCCGGGCTGATGCTGGTGATTTTCCCCATCAACGTGCTCTTGCCGTGGCGCTCGTTTCACGCGGCGATGAACGGCTTGCTCGCGGTCGGGCTGTACGTGGTCGCGAACCTCGCGCTGGGTGGCGACTTCACTGCCAGCGCGGTGGTGAACAACCTCTACTTTCTGCTCTCGTCGGTGGTGCTGGTGGTGGCCTTGAGCGAGACCCGCTACCGCCTGCTGCAGGGCGAGTTTCGCCTGCGCGCCGCGCTCGAAGACACCAACACCTCGCTCGAGACCTCGCGGCAGGACCTGAAGCTGGCGCGCGACAAGCTGTGGAGCGAGATGGAGGTCGCCCAGCGCATTCAGACCGCGCTGTTGCCCAAGAACCGGCGGCTGGGCGGGTACGAGGCCGAGGCGGTGATGCGGCCCGCCGAAGAGGTGGGCGGCGACTACTACGACTTTCTCGAGACCCGGCAGGGCGAGCACTGGGTGACCATCGGCGACGTGTCGGGCCACGGCGTCGAGTCGGGCCTGGTGATGATGATGACCCAGACCACCATCGCGACCCTGGTGAACGACCTGCCCGGTCGCAAGCCGAGCGAGGTGTTCGTGCACACCAACTCGGTGATTCGCGAGAACGTCTCGCGCCTGGGCGGCACCCGCTACATGACCCTGAACGTGTTCCGCCTCGACAGAGAGTCGGTGACGGTGGCGGGCAAGCACCAGGACATTCTGGTGTGGCGGGCGGCGGCAGACCGGGTCGAGACCCTCTCGAACCAGGGCACGTGGATCGGCGTGGTCGACGACGTGCGCAACGCGGTGGAAGACCAGACCATCGGGGTGAAGATGGGCGACTGGATTCTGCTCTACACCGACGGCGTCACCGAGGCCTGTAACGCGCGGGGCGAGTTCTTCGGCGAAGACCGGCTGCGCAAGGCGTTCGCGCGGGTGGCGGGCAAGGTGTCGCTGCCTCGCGCGGTGGCCGAGCTGCTCGACGAGGTGAGGCAGTTTGCCGCGCGCACCGACGACGATCAGACCCTCGTGCTGCTGCGGCGGGTCGAGTAGGTTCTCGCGCCATGCACGGTCTGGCGCTGGGCGACTTGAACATCGAGGTGCAAGAGGCTGACGGCAAGCTCGTGCAGCGGTGGAAGGGCTCTTCCAACAGCCGCGACCCCAGCGTGGGCCTGCGGCCCTTTCTCGAGCTGGCGGTGGCCGAGGCCTCGACCCGCAAGCTGGTGCTCGAGCTGCACTTCGAAGACCTCGGTCACTTCAACTCGTCGACCGTCGCGACCCTGCTGCGCTTCATCGAGAAGTGCGGCCAGAAGGCCGTGAAGCTGGTGCTCTATTACAACGGCTCGCAGCGCTGGCAGGGCCACAACTTCGAGGCCATCTCGCTGCTCAACCGCTCGAGCGGCCTGGTCGAGGTGCACCGGGTCGACTCGGGTGACGCCCCCGAGCGGATGAGCTGATCAAGCCCCGACGAAGTTGACGGTGGCGTTGCCGCCACCTTCGAACGGCCGCATCGCGCGCTTGAGGGCGTCGAACGACAGGGTCTGCCAGCGGGCGCTGGCGTCGTAGCGCACGGTCAGCTTCAGGTTGCGGTCTTGGGCCGAGGTGATCAGCTGAATCAGCACCGCGATGGTCGACGAGTTGAAGTGCTCGACCCGCTCGAAGCGCATCTCGATGGCCGCGGCCTTCTCGCGCGCGTAGCTGAACAGCTGGTCGAACCACGGGTGCAGCACCGCGGCCGGGTTGCGGTTGTTGCTGCGACCCAGCCAGGTGGCGACCAGCACGCCGGGGGTGCGCTCGTCGACCTCGATGGTCAAATCGCCTGCCTGCAGGTTCACCATTTCGGGCTGTAGCTTAGTCGACAACCGGGTGACGGGCGCGCCTCGAGCGGCGGATCAGCACACCGTCTTCGCCGCGGTCGTACGCGCCCGTTTCGCGACAGGCCACCTGCTTGGCCCTATTCTCGGCCGGCCGATGGCGTTCTGGGACGCGCTGGGTCAGGAAGGTGCAGAGGGCCGCACCTTGTGGGTGCTGGCGGTGTTCCTCGTCTCGGTGACGCTGGTGCGCGCGTTCTCGACCCAGCGGTCGCGGCTCAAGTCGCTCACCTTTCTCGTCATCGTGCACCTGGTGTGCTGGCTCATCGCCGCCGCCTCGCGCGCGCTCGGCGGAGAGATTCACCACGACTTTCACGTCACCGGCTCGGTGGCGGGCGGCATCGCGGTGGTGGGCTCGATTGCCGCGGTGCTGTTCTCGGTGGCGCTGCCGCGGGTGCGCCTCGAGACCCCGCGCATTCTGCAAGACGTCATCGTGGCGGGGGCGGCGCTGGTCACCGCGGTCACCGTCGCCTCGCGCGCGGGGGTGAACCTCTCGGGCCTCATCGCCACCTCGGCGGTCTTCACCGCGGTGCTCGGCTTCTCGCTGCAAGACGTCATCGGCAACGTGGCGGGGGGCCTCGCGCTGCAGGTCGACAACTCCATCGGGGTCGGCGACTGGATCAAGGTCGGCGACGTTCAGGGCAAGGTCACCGAGATTCGCTGGCGCCACACCGCGGTCGAGACCCGCAACTGGGAGACGGTGCTGGTGCCCAACTCGGTGCTGATGAAGTCGCAGGTGCAGGTGCTGGGGCGGCACGGCGGGGTGCCCAAGCCGTGGCGCCGCTGGGTCACCTTCAACGTCGACTGGCGCTACCCGCCCACCGACGTCATCGACTGCGTGGTGGCGGCGCTGAAGAACGCCCGCCTCGAGCGCGTGGCCGGCGACCCGGCGCCCAACGTGGTGCTCACCGAGCTGTCGGAGAGCTTTGGGCGTTACGCGGTGCGCTACTGGCTCACCGACATGCAGTCGACCGATGCCACCGACTCAGAGGTGCGCACCGTCATCTACTTCGCGCTGCAGCGCGCCGGCATGCGGCTGTCGATACCCGCCCATGCGGTGTTCGTCACCGAAGAGTCGGCCGACCGCGCCGAGGGGAAGACCCGCCTGCAGCTCGAGCGGCGGGTGCGGCTGCTCGACCGGCTCGACCTGTTCAAAGACCTGAAGCCCGAAGAGAAGCTGCAGCTGGCGCGCGGGCTGCGCCACACCCCTTTCGCCCATGGCGAGGTGATGACCCGGCAGGGCGCCGAGGCCCACTGGCTCTACGTGCTGGAAGAGGGCGAAGCCGCGGTGCGGGTGGGTGAGGGTGGGGTCGAGAAAGAGGTGGCCCGGCTCACCGGCCCGACGTTCTTCGGCGAGATGTCGCTGATGACCGGAGAGCCACGCGCCGCCACGGTGGTGGCCGTCACCGATACCGAATGTTTTCGACTCGAGAAATCGACGTTCCGCGAGGTTCTGAAAGAACGGCCGGCGCTTGCCGAGCAGATCGCCGAAGTGCTGACCCGCCGCCGCGCCGAGCTCCTCGCCGTTCGTGAAGGTGTTACCGCGGCCGCCAAGCTCAAGCAGATGCGCGGTTCGGAAACAGCGCTGCTGGAAAAGATCCGCGGCTTCTTCGGTCTTATTGATTGAGGAGAATGATTCTCCTCTCCTTGCCTCTCTTGTTACTGACAGCGGATGCGAACTGGGAGCCGGTCTCTTCGGCTGACGGTGTCTCGCTCGCTCGCCAGGTCGTCCCGAACAACCCCTACTTCAACTACCGCGCCACCACCGACACCGACGTGACCGTCGATGCGCTCTGCGAGGGCACCTACGACTGGGGCTCGGTCAGCAAGGACCACGAGGAGCTCAAATCGCGCCAGGTGCTCGAGGACCACGGCGACACCCGCGTCGTCTACGACCAGGTGAAGACGCCGCCGACCGTGCCGCCGCGCGACTTCGCCTTCACGGTGAAGCGCATCAAGAAGAGCGACGGCAGCTGCAAGGTCGAGTTCTTCACTTCGAACGAGAAGGCGCCGCCGCTGCAGAAGGGCTGGGTGAGGCTGTCTGCGGTGAAGGGCTACTGGCTCTTCGAGCCCACCGCCACCGGCACCCACCTCACCTACGAGCTGTTCTCGGACCCGGGGGGGCACCTGCCCGCGATGCTGGTGCACGGCCCCCAGCAGGGCGCGGTGGTGAAGAGCGTGCAGAAGGGCATCACCTTCTCGCGCGCGCGCGTCACCGGCGCGCGGCGCTGACGCACGGCCGAAGTCGGCGCTGTATGCTGGTGGCCTGCTGCGCGGAGGTCACCGGTGATTTCGTTTCACAACAACCGCCAGAGGCAGCCGCGGGCTCCGGTGAAGCTCACCGCCCGCGCGATGTGGCCGGGGGCCGAGGTCGAGACCCAGGTGCTGCTGATCAGCGAGGGCGGCGCCTTCGTGCAGCTGCAGGCTCCGCCCCCCAAAGAGACCCGGCTCAAGCTCTCGTTCGACATTCCCGGCAAGGGCCCGCACACCGCCGAGGCCGAGGTGCGCTACACCGCCGACCTGGGCGACTTTCGAGGCAAGCGCGACATCACCGGGGTGGGCTGCCGCTTTCTCACCGTCTCGTCGACCACCCGAGAGGCGATTCGCGACCTGGTCGCTCAGGTGAAGAAGAGCTACTCGCAGATTCAGTTCTCGCTGGCGCTGAGCAAGCCCAACCCCCAACTGCCGCAGCTGCTCGAGAAAGCGCACCTGCAGGGCTTGCGCGAAGGCCGTCAGCTGCGCGATGCCGTGCAGTGGGGCCTCAAACAGATGGGCGTGTGATGCAGAAACTTCTCTGGGTGGTGATGCTGGCGGTGGTCGTCGGGTGCGGGCCGAACGAGAGCACCATCGGCGGCACCGGCACCGGCGGCGGGCGCGCCGGCGGCAGCGGCGCGACCGGTGGCTCGGGCGGCAGCGGAGGCTCGGCGGCCGGCACCGGCGGCAGCGGCAGCAGCGGCGGCAGCGGCGGCGCGGGCGATGGCTGCTCGGACGACGCGAAGACCGTGTACGTGGTGTCGAGCAACCGGCTGTTCTCGGCGTTCGACCCGCGCACCAAGACGTTTCGCGACATCGGGGTGCTGAACTGCGAGGCCAACTTCGGCGCGCAGCCGTTCTCGATGGCGGTGGCGCGCGACGCGTTCGCCTACGTGCTCTACGACGACGGTGAGCTGTTCCGCGTCTCGACCAACAACCTGGCCTGCACCAAGACCGCGTTTGCGGCGTCGACCTCGTACAAGCTGTTCGGCATGGGCTTCTCTGCCGACGCGGTGGGCGGCACCACCGACACGTTGTTCATCTCGGGTGGGTTGGGCACCACGTCGACTCCGAAGCTGGCCCGCCTCGACGTCAACACCTTCATGCCGTCGACCGTCGGCAACATCGTGGGGTGGCCCGAGCTCACCGGCACCGGTGACGCGCAGCTGTGGGGCTTCTTCCCCGACACCGGCGTAGGCACCGCTCCGTTCGTCGCGCGCATCGACAAGACCACCGGCGCGTACCCCACCACCTTCCCTGCGGGCGAACTGCAGGGCATGGCCGAGGGTTGGGCGTTCGCGTTCTGGGGCGGCAGCTTCTGGATTTTCTTGAAGCGCGACTCCGACCAGTCGACCAAGGTCTACGAGATGAAGGCCGGCACCGGAGTCATCACCACCGCGCTGGGCAGCACCGGGCGCACCATCGTTGGAGCGGGGGTCTCGACGTGCGCGCCCATCACCATCAACTGATTCTCGGCTTGCTGCTCACCGCGTGCGGCGTGCCCGCCCCGGTACACGTGCCGATGCAGCCCGAAGAGGGGCGGCCCGCGCTCGAGCAACTGCTCGGGGTCACGGTGGTGCCGGAGACCCAGCAGCGGCTGTGGCTCAAGCAGGACTATGGCGTCGTCGACGCGCAGGGCCAGGGCGTTCTCCACGACGTGGGCTTCTACGACGACCTGGTGTCGCTCGATGCCGAGCGCATCGCGTTCATTCGAGAGAACGACGGGTTCGTGTTTCGCATCGCCGACCACCAGCTGCTCAACCGCTTCTGCTACCTGCCCGGCGGGCCTGCGTTGCAGCCCGACCTCTCGCAGCGCAGCTACGTGGTCGGCTTCGACCGCGCCGCGCAGCAGCTCTACGTGCAGCCCCAGACGTTCAAGGCCGGCGTGCGCACCGGCCGGGCCCTGCTCGGCGTCTTCGCCGTCGACCGGGCAGACCCGCTCGAGTGGCAGGTGCTGCCCGACCCCGAGATGCAGGCAGGCGGCATCGCGGTCGAGTCTCGCGAGCGCATCTGGCTCGCGTGGAAGTCGACGCTCTACCTCTACGACGCGAACGCGCAGCGGGTGAGCAAGACCTTCTCGCTCGACGTCGGGTCGGACATCACCGGCCTCGCGCTCGATGGTGACAAGCTGCTGGTGCTCGACGCCGAGAAGCTCTGGTCGGTGCCGCTCGCGGCGATGCGCTAATCGCCCTTCAGCACCACGCCCACCGGGCAGTGGTCCGAGCCGCGCACCTCGCGCTCGATGAACGCCTCGCGCACCCGCTTCATCGCCGCAGGGGTGGCCAGCACCAGGTCGATGCGCCAGCCGACGTTCTTGTCGCGCACGCCGATGCGCTGGCTCCACCACGAGTAGTGGCCGCCCACCGGGCCGTGCACCTCGCGAAAGGTGTCGCGCCACCCCGCGTCGAGCCAGCCCTGCAGCGCGCGCCGCTCCTTCGGCAGAAAGCCGCTGTTGTGGCGGTTGTCGCGCGGGCGGGCGAGGTCGATGTCCTGGTGCGCGATGTTGAAGTCGCCCATCACCAGCACCTGCGCATTCGCAGCGCGCAGGGGCTCGAGCCGCTCGCGCAGGCGGCGCAGAAAGGCGAGCTTGTACGGGGTGCGCGAGAGGTCGCGCTCGACGCCGTTTCCCGAGGGCACGTAGACGTTGCAGACCCAGAGCCGGCCGTAGCGCGCGAGCTGAAAGCGACCCTCGACGTCGAAGCGGCGCCGCTCGAGGCTGACGTGCAGCTCGTCGGGCGGGCGGTGCGCGAGCAGCGCGAGGCCGCTGTAGCCCTTGCGCTGCGCCGGCGTGAGGTGCACGTGCCGCGGCTTGAGCCGCTCGAGCTCGGCCTCGAGCTGGTGCGGGTGGGCGCGAATCTCCTGCACCGAGACCACGTCGGGGCGGGTGTCGTCGAGCCACTGCGCGAAGCCCTTGCGCATCGCGGCCCTCAGCCCGTTGATGTTCCACGACGCGATTCGCACCTCTGGCGCTCATGTAACATGGCCGTTCGTGTCGCTCGAGACGCTGTGCCTTCGCTGTGGGCTGTGCTGCGACGGCACGCTGTTCACCCACGTGGCGCTGACGCCCGACGAAGAGAAGCGGCTGCAGCTGGGCGGAGTGATTCGGCAGCCGTGCCCCAAGCTCCAGGCCGACTGCAGGTGCTCGGTCTACGCGCAGCGGCCCAAGGGCTGCGCGCACTTCGTGTGCATGCTGGGGCGCGCGCTGGAGAGCGGCGAGGTCGGCCTCGACGAAGCGACCGAGCTGGTGAACGAGCTGCGCGCGCTGCGGCAGGTCATCGACACCCTGGTGCCGGGGCCGGGCTCGGCGATTTCGCGCGCGCGGCAGTACGAAGACCGCGGCCCCGACTCTGACGTGGCGGTGCGGGTGCGCGAGGCCCGCCGCGCGCTCGAGGCCCTCTCGGCGCGGCATTTTCTCGGCCGCCACTGAAGAGGGCGAGCGGCGCCCTACCGGCAGCCCTTCTGTACGTAGACCTCGTCGCTCTGCACCAGCGTCGAGACGACCGACTCGGTGTCGAAGAACACCACCGTGTGCGCCGCGGTCGACACCACCCAGGGCCGGCGGCCTGGCGCGACGTGGAACCCGGCGTCGAGCCGGTCGGTGCGCGCGCTCACCACCTGCGGCGCCGAGGTGCCCTCTTGCCAGACGGCGTCGCGCGCCTCGCTGATGCACAGCGCGTCGAAATCTCCCGCTGCGGTCGCCGCGCCCGCCACCGTGCAGCTCACCATCGACGACAGCGTGCAGCGGCTGACCATCACCTGCTTCGACGTCGCGCCGCCCGCGAGGAACCAGCTGTTCGGCCCGCCGTCGCCCGCGAACGTCCACCCGTTCTGCCCTTGCGGCTGGCTGTGCTCGTACTCGCCGGGGCCCATCGGCCCCACGAATGCCCGCTCGAGCCGCCCGTCGCCCAGGTCGTAGCCGAGCATCGCGCCGCCGTTCACCGTCGTCATCGTCAGGCGCCGGGCGTTGGCGAAGTACGGGTCTCTGGCGAACGCCGGCGCGTTCATCGGCAGCAGGTTCGGGTAGCCGACCAGGCGAATGTTGCCCGAGTCGACCATGCCCACCAGCAGCCAGCCCGCGGCCTCGTCGAAGGTGAGCGCCACCTCGGTCGGAGCGGTCACGCCCAGCACTTCGAGCGAGCCTGCGCCGGTGAGCGTCGAGCGCCCGGTCGAGGGGTCGAGCGAGGTCACCACCACCTTCTTGCCCGCCGCGCTCTCTTCCACCCACGCCGCGCTCACCCGCGAGCCGTTCACCGCCACCGCCGGCGCGTACGCCTTGGTCGCGGCCTCGACCGAGGCCGACGGAGCCACCGCCGCGCTCAGCGAGCCGTCGGCCCGCAGCACCCGCGCGGCAATCTTCACCCCTTCTTCGTAGAGCACCAGCACCGCGTCGCCGCCGGGCACGCGCACCGCGACCGGCTTGCGCGAGACGACGCCCGGCGAGCTGCTGACGTCGATGAGCGCGCTGCGGTCGACCACGCCGTCGCAGTCGTTGTCGAGGCCGTCGCACGAGCGCTCGACCCCCTCGTACTGCGGCCCGTACGCCTGCACGCAGCCGCCGTCGCCCATGCAGGCCGCCGCGGCACCGGCGCACACGCCCTTCTGCAGCGGGCACACCGCGCCCACCCCTTCGTCGATGTTGCCGTCGCAGTTGTTGTCTTTGCCGTCGCAGACCTCGATGCCGGGGTCGACGCCGCCCAGGCAGCGGCCCCACAGGCCGTCCGACTGGCAGGTCTGCTTGCCCACCTTGCAGATGCCGAGGTGGCTGCCGCACTCGCGGGTCGAGCCAGGGCTGCAGGTGGCGGCACCTGAGTCGGGAGGGCAGCGGGTCTTGCTGCGGCAGGGCTCGGCCACCGGCGTGAAGCACGCGGCGAGCAGAAGCAGGGGAACCACGCGTCTGGTCATCGTCAGGGCGCTTTGAAGAATAGCGCCGCCGGTGAGTGGCCGGTGGGGCCAGAAACGATCAGCCGTGCGAGGGCGCGATGGCCAACGACACCACCGTACCTGCCCGTGCGCGAATCTCACGCGAGTCGACCAGGTGCCCGTCGCAGTCGACGGCCTCGAGGCGCAGCGACGCGGCCGGCACGCTGAAGTCGCGGCGCGAGCCCGCGTGCAGGCGGAAGGCCGAGTCGGGCTCGAGCAGCTGCGCGCCGGGCAACAGCCGGTTCTCGACGCTGCGGTAGCTCTCGTCGGGGCTCCACAGGTGCACTGCGCACACATCGCGACCGGCCTCGTTCTGCACCGAGACCAGGGCCGGTTCCTCCACCTGCCCCGTGGGGAGGTGGGCACAGCCAACCATCAGCAAACAGAGGATTCCCAGACGCATCTTGTGACCCTTCAGACCCGGGCGAGTTAGCCCAGGTGCAACCTTTCGGAAGTTTTTTGACCTTCTGTTGCCCGAGGGGTCTGAAATGGATGTGAACGCCGTGGCCAGCGAACGCGCGAAGTTGCAGCTGATCAGCGCCAGAGCGGCGAGCGACGCCGAGCTGTGCCGCGACTTTCTCGACGGCAACACCCAGGCGTTCGGCGAGCTGGTGCGCCGGCACCAAGACCTGGTGCACCGGCTGGTGCGTCGCTATTCCAAAGACAACGACGGCGCGCTCGAGCTGGCCCAGCGGGCGTACCTGCAGGCGTTCGAGGCCGCGCGCCGCGCCCTGCCGCGCATCTCGGCGGCGGCCACTGCGGGCGGCGAAGTTCCCTTCCGCTCGTGGCTGCTGCGCATCGCCATCAACTTAGGGAAAAACCAGCTGCGCGACGCGCGCCGCTGGCAGAAGGTTTCGGTCGAGCAGATAGATATCGAGAAGCGGGTCGAGGCCGGCGCCCTCCAGGCGATGGAGCGCGCCCAGCGCGAGGCGCTCACCCGCGAGGCGGTGCTGCAGCTGCCCAAGCGGCAGCGCGAGGTGTTCTCGCTGCGCATCGACGGTGGGCTGTCGTTCGCCGACGTCGCCGCCACCCTCGGCATCACCGAGGGCAACGCCAAGAGTCACTTTCACTATGCGGTGAAGCGCCTGCACCAGCTCGTGCAGCAGCGCTTGATGGGAGAAGCGTCATGACCTGCGAAGACCTCGAGCTGTCGGTGCTGACCGAAGAAGCCCTGAACGACGAGGCGCGCGCGCACCTCGCCTCGTGCGCCCGGTGCCAGGCGTTTCAGTCGGGCAGCGCGCAGCTGCTCGCCGACGCGGCGCTGCCCGAGCCCACCGCCGAAGAGAAGGCGGCGCTCGCCGGGCTGGCTCCGCGGCTGCTGCAGGGCTGGCGGGTGGTCGACCGCCGCCGCTCGTTCGCGCGCCGCGCGCTGGGCCTCGCCGTCGCCGCGTGCGTCGGCGCCGCAGTGGCCTCGGCGGCGCTGCTGCCGCACCTGCAGCCTCGCGTCCCATTCGCTCCGGCCGGTGACACCGTCACCGCCAGCGAGTGGCCTCTGGAATCCGGGCTCGCCTCGTCGTCGGACACCGAAGACGAGCTCGATGCCTACGAAGTGTCCTGGCCTTCCCCCTAAGAGGAGTCGTCATGAAGAAGCTGATTGCTGCTGCAGTGCTGGCTGTTTCCGCCGTCTCGTTTGCTGCACCTCCCGCGCAGGGCGTCGCCGCCCAGAGGGGCGCCGCTGCCCCCGCCGCCCAGGCCCAGCCCGGCGGCCCGTGGGACGACGAGCGTGGCGAGGGCCGCCGCGAAGAGCACGAGAAGCGCATGCGCATGATGATGGTGGTCGGCATGGCCGAGGCGCTGAACCTCTCCGAGGCCGAGGCGATTCGACTGGGCGACAAAATCAGGGCGTTCGACGACAAGCGCAAGCCGCTGCGTGAGCAGATGTTCGACTCGATGAAGCTGCTCAAGGCCGCCGCCGACGGCGACCAGGCCGCGCTGGGCCGTGTCGACCAGGCCACCGTGGCGCTGCTCGACCTGCGCCAACAGATGGCCGCGGTCGACAAAGAGATGTTCCTCACTGTGTCGAAAGACCTCACCCCGCAGAAGCGCGCGCAGCTGGCGCTGTTCCTGGCGAAGTTCGCCCACGAGCGCAAAGGCGGCGGCATGCGCGGTGGCCGCCACCACCTGGCGAAGTAGTCAGAAAAAGAGTCCCCTCTCCCCAACGTGGGAGAGGGACAGGGTGAGTGGGCGCTTGCACACTGTGCTGGGTTCTCTTTCACTGGCCGGGTGCAGCGGTCGATTCGTCCCCCCTCACCCCGGCCCTCTCCCACGTTGGGGAGAGGGAGTGCGCTGTTCGAGGCGCTGCAGTCAGTGTCGCTCACCGAGCGCGACGCGTGGCTCGACGCGCAGCTCGGTCTGTCGCCTGAGCTGCCCGACGACGTGGCGCTGCCCGGCGGCGCGGTGCCGTACCTGCCGTGCCCGGTCGACGCGATTCTCGAGGCGGTGCGCGAGGTGCCGGTGCGCGAGCACGACGTCTTCGTCGACCTCGGTTCGGGCCTGGGCCGCCCCGCGTTGCTCGCCCACCTGCTCACCGGCTGCCGCGCGCTCGGCGTCGAGCTGCAGCCGCACCTCGTCGCCCAGGCGCGGCGCGTGGCCGCGCGGCACGGGCTCTCCGACGCGGTGCGCTTTCAGCCCGGCGACGCGGCGACCGCCGAGCTCTCGGCCGGCACCGTCTTCTTCATCTACTCGTCGTTCAACGGCGCCGCGCTCGAGCGGGTGCTCGCTTCACTCGAGCGCGTCGCGCGTGCCCAACGCATCACCCTCTGCGCGGTCGACTTCGAGGTGCACGCGCCGTTCTGGCGCGCGCGGCCCTCACGCCCAGGCTCTCTCACCCTGTACGACCCGGTCTGACGTCTCAGAGACTGACGGCTTTTCGGGCACCGGCACGGGCACTTGAGCTCGTGAACGTCCGACGAGGGACGTGGTCGTGAGACGGTGAGGCGTGCCTGTGTCCGTGCCCGCCCTGTTCGCTGCGCGCTCCGTTCAGGGTGAACCCGGCCTGACCGAACGTCCCCCGCGGCGGGGACAGCTGGTGGCGCGGCTCCACGCTTTTCGCCTGCGGGGGCCGACTCAAAGCCGGGTGGTTGTGGGTGAGTGCGCGCGGCACGTCTCGTGATTGCCTTTCGGCGCGACGTAGACTCCTCGTCCCTCCCGAAAGGCGCCCCCTGAGAGCTCTTCACTTCACCTCGCTCGGCGTGGCCGGGCTGTTGGCCGCGTGCACCGGCACGGTCATCGGTGGTGGCGACGGCGGTGGCAGCGGCACCGGCGGCTCGAGTGGCACCGGCGGCAGCACCGCGACCGGCGGCGGCTCGAGCGGCAGCGGGGGCGGCAGCACCGGCTCCGACGCCTGCCAGGTGGTGGTGCTGCTGCAGTCGCGGTGCGCGAGCTGCCACTCGAACCCGCCGCAGAACGCGGCTCCGATGGTGCTCGACTCGCTCGACGCCCTCAAGGCGCCGTCGATTCGCGACCCGGCCCAGAGCAACGCGCAGCGCAGCATCGTGAGGCTGCGCGACGCGGCCTCGCCGATGCCTCCGCCGCCCAATGCCCCGGGCACCGCGAGCGAGGCGGCCCTGCTGCAGGCCTGGGTGAGCGCCGGCATGCCCGCGTGCAACCCCGGCACCGGCGGCGGCTCGGGCGGCGCCGGCGGGCGGCGGCACGGTGGCGATGGAAGAGCCGAACCTGATTCCCCAGGGTGAGCTGTTCACCTGCACCGGAGCGCTCTCGGACGCGCCGACGCGCCTGCGCCGCCTCAACCGCTGGAACTGGACACGCAACGTCGGCGGCCCGGTCACCCGCAGCTGGACCGGGTTCAGCTTCTACGACAACCCGCTCGACCCCAGCTCGTTCGAGCCGTACAGCACCTACGCCACCGACGAGACCGTCGACGACTCGATGGTCGAAATCACCCTGCCGATCGTCGGCTCGTACGGCGAGACCTGGGCCGGCCCGTACACCGGCGACAACCGCCTCGACCTGCTGCGCACCGACACGAGCCTGCGCTGCATGTGGGAAGACAGCGCGCCCACGCAGAGCTGCATTCGCCACTACCTGGGCGTGCTGCTCGAGCGCGGGGTGATGTACCGCGCGCCGCGCGCCGACGAGCTCGACCGGCTCACCACCTTCGCCAACGCGGTGCTCGCGCAAGAGGTGCGCGACGGCGGGCAAGAAAGCCGCACCCACACGCTCACCCGCATCGTCACCGGCGCCACCATGATGACCGGCGCGCTGTTCCGCGAAGAGCTGGGCCCGCCCGGCGCCGACGCGGGGCGCGTCAGCCTCACCGACTGGGAGCTCGCCGGGCAGCTCTCGTACGCCCTCGGCGCGCGCGGCCCCGGAGCCGTGCCGTACTGGCGCTACCCCGACACCTCGGCCGGCATCGCGGGCCACTACGGCGACCTCGCCGCCGCGGCGCGCGACGGCGGCATTCGGCAGGCAGCGGTGGTCGACGCGCTGGTGCGCAAGCACCTGGGCGGCACCGACGCGATGCGCATGGACCTGGTGCAGGACTTCGGCGACCGCCAGCGGCTGCGGCGCGGCGAGTACTGGCTCGGCGACGGCAGCTTGAGCTTCTTTCGCGAGTGGCTCGGCTACACGAAGGTCGACACCATCTTCAAAGAGCGCCCCGAGGCCACCAGCCAGTACGACGACGGCGACACCAGCGTGTACCGTGCCCAGCTCTCGGCGTGGGACCAGCTGATGAACGGCTACTACGGCTACGAGTCGACGCTGATTCAGCAGATGGACGACTTCGTGGCCCGCGCGGTGGTGCCCGACACCCAGGTGCTCAAGACGCTGCTCACCTCGCGCACCTTCTTTCTCGCGGCGACGCAGAACTCGGGCTTCGACGGCAACTCGACGCGGTACACCGGCCAGCCCTACGGCACCACCGCGGTCATCGACGCGGTGAATTCGCAGCGGTGGAAGCCGCTGCCCGCCACCGAGCGCGCCGGAGTGCTCACCCACCCCGCGTGGCTCGGCTCGCACGGCGGCAACTTCGAAGACGACCCGTCGGCGGTGCACCGCGGCAAGTGGGTGCGCGAGCAGCTGCTCTGCGGCTACGTGCCGCCGCTCTCGCAGGTGCGGGTGATGGCGGTGGTGGGGCCGCACGCGGCGAACAAGAACGCGCGGGCCCGGCTGAGCGAGGCCACCTCGAAGTCCGAGTGCCAGACCTGCCACGCCCTGATGAACCCGCTCGGCTTTCCCTTCGAGATTTACAACCAGGCCGGCTACCTGCGCGCGAAAGACCACGCGCCCGACGGCGGCTTCATGGCGCCCGACGGTCGCTCGACGCTGGCCGGCATGCCCGACTCCGCGCTCGACGGGCCGGTGCGCGATGCGGTCGAGCTTTCCGAGAAGCTGGCCGACTCGCCGTACGTGAAGCGCTGCTTCTTGCGGCAGGTGTTCCGCTTCTACGTGGGGCGCAACGAGAACCGCACCGACGCGTGCACCCTGGCCGCGATGGAGCAGGCGTACGACAGCAACGGCGGCTCGTTCAAGGCCGCCCTCTCGTCGCTGATGACCAGCAGCACGTGGACCCAGCGCCGCGTGCCCGGAGGTGGCGAATGAACCGCTTCTCACGCCGCGCGCTGCTCGAAGGGGGCGCCGCCGCCGGCCTGCTCGCCGGCTTCTCGCGCCAGGCGCTCGCCCAGACCGGCACGCCCGCGCGCCTGGTCATCGTGCTGGAGTGCAACGGCATCTACCCGGCCACGTTCTTGTCGACCGGCACCAAGACCGCCCTCGGGGCGAGCGCCATCGGCGGCCGGCGCATCTTCATCGACGCGTACCCCTCGACCCCGCTGGTGCGCCCGGGAGACGACGTGTCGACGGCGCCGTGCCTGGGCCCGCTGGCCACCGGCGGCACCTCGCTGGTGAACCGCTCGGCGGTGGTGCTCGGGCTCTCGTCGACCATCGCCGGCGGCGGGCACTCGAGCGGCACCGGCGGCTTGAGCTGCGCGGTGCACGCCTCGGCGCCCACCTTCGATGCGGTGATGGCTCCGAAGCTCAAGGGCGCCGCGCCGTTCGACGCGATTCGGCTGGGCACCAGCTCGTCGCTCACTCCCATCGTCTACGAGACGTGCAACTTCGGGCCGCGCAAGCCGGCCGGAGTGCTGGTCAACCCCGCGCTCGCCTACGACACCATCTTCGGGTCGCTCTCGAGCAGCTCGGCCGCGGGGCAAGAGCGCGGCATGCTCTTCGACTTCGCGCGCGACGACGTGAAGGCCGCGCTGCTGCAGTTCAAGGGCAACTCGAACGAGCGGCTGAAGCTCGAGCGGTACCTCACCTCGCTCGAGGCGCTGCGCACCCGCGAGACGCAGCTGAAGAGCATGGCCGCGGCCGTGCGGCCGCTGCTGCCGGTGGCGCCGGCCACCAACCCGCTGTTGATGACGAGCGGCAACGTGCCCGACTCGATGAAGTGGCTCGAGGCACAGTTCCAGATTGCGACCTCGGCGCTGCTGGGCGGGCTCACCAACGTGGTGGTGCTGGCCTCGGGCAGCTCGGGCTTCGACGTGCACTACGAGCTGCTCGGCGGCATCGGGCGGCACGACCTGCAGCACGGCATCGAGACCGCCGCGAACTGGTCGGCGATTCAAGCCGTGACCACCGCGCACGTGGGGCTGATTGCGAAGCTGGCGCGCACGCTGATGGCGACGCCCGAGGTGAACGCCAGCGGCTCGATGCTCGACCACACCGCGATTCTGTTCATGAGCGACAACGGCGAGCAGCACCACTCGGAGTCACGCGAGTGGCCGGCCCTGCTGGTGGGCGGCAACGCGCTGGGGCTGAAGACCGACGGCCGCACGGTGGTGTTCCCCGGTGAGGGCAAGGCGACCAACCGGCAGTTCTCGAATCTGTTCAACACCCTCGGCCAGGCGCTGGGCGACTCGACCATGAGCTCCTTCGGCAGCGAGGGGCCCACCCGCATCGCCCTGGGCCCGCTGGCAGAGCTGCGGTGACGGTTTTCTGGCAGGGGTAGGGCAGCGCGTGCCTGGGTCGCGGGGTTGGGGCCCGGGAGTGCTCGGGGATGATCGATTTGCGCGGCTCTTGCACACCAGAGCCGCACGATGCGAACGCTGATGCTGACTCTCGGATTTTTGATGGCTGGCGCCGCCCTGGCCCAGACCGCCGGGCCCTCTGCCGCGGCGCTGACCGCCTGCAGCGGCCATGCAGAAGGCTCGGAGTGCACCGTGACGCTGGAAGACGGCGCTCACGTGGGCGTGTGCCTGACCGCGGCGAAAGACGCGACCTCGAGCTGCATGCCCCGGCCCGTGCCGCCTCTGCCCAAGAGCGTGCCGTCGAGCTGACCGCGCACCCTGAGCGGAGAGGAGGGCCGCAGGTCCGACTCGAAGTCGAATGGGTGCCGTCGCCGCTGGAACGCGCAGCGCCGCATACTCCATGCGTCAAGGAGCAGAGCGCGCGCACCCATACGATGGAGCATCTGCCGCACTGCCTTCGGCGAGCGACAGCAGGGTTCGACTCCGCTCACCCTGCGCGGTCACAGCGGGAAAATCGTCACGTCGATGGCCAGAAAGGCACCGAGGCGAAACGCGGTGCGCGCGTCGACGCGGGTCTCGACGCTGCCGTCGACCAGCGTGGTCTTCGTGGTGACGTTGCGCAGCGCGGGCACCATCGACGCGCCGAAGCCGAGTGTGAACGGTGACCGCGCGAGGCCCAGCGTGGCGTAGAGCCCGGGCGAGAGTACCTGTGCGAAGCCCACGTGGGCCTCGGTCTCGACCTTCACGTTCGGGTCGGGCTGCGACGGGTTGCCGATGCGCGGTGCGAGCACGCCGCCCAGGTCGAGCACCGAGAGCATCGCGCCCAGCGCCAGCCAGTTGCCGGCGATGGGCGTGGTGGCGTGCAGCCCGATGGGCGCGAAGATGGAGAGCACCGCGCCGTCGGTGGCGGTGCCCGGGTCGTCGAGGGCCTCGTAGCCACCGGCGAGGCCCACGAACGCGTTGATGGCCACGCCCGGCTTCTCGTACTTGTTGCGGTAGCTGCCCACCGGCGCGGCGGCGGCCTCGAGCGTCTTCGCCACTTCGTCGCTCGACCTCGCGTTGGCCAGCTCGGCCAGCAGCGGCAGCGCCTTCTTCATCGGCTCGGGCAGCGCGATGCGCGAGCCGTACCTGCGCTGCAGCAGGGCGACGTGGCGGGTGAGGCCGGTGGCGAGCTCGGCGAACGCGCCGCCGGTGACCAGCGAGGCCCCCAGCGAGCTGAGCGCGGTGAGCTCTTCGAGCGGCGCGACGTCTCGCTTCTGCGCGGCGGCGACCGACGCGGCCAGCGCCCCCAGGCTGCGCAGCGCCTGCGCGGTGGCCTGGGCGAGGTCTTTCGGGGTGAACTGCTTTTCGGTGTCGGCGGCGAGCTTCTCGAACACGGTGCGCAGCAGCTGCAGCTCGACCGCGACCCGCTGCAGCGGCGCGAGCCACTGGTCGGCGTTCGACAGGTCGGCGCTCGGGTCTTCGCTGTAGAGCGTGACCACCGAGGCGGCCCAGTACCTCCACGCCACGTCGGTGAGCGGCCGGCTGGCGATGGTGGCAGAGCTCCGCTCGCGCTGCACCGACTCGAAGAGGCGCGAGGCGGTGCGCAGCACGCCCATCGACCCCGAGCAGTCGAGCACCCCTTCGGCGGTCGCCGGCTTGCGCTCGCACTCGAGCTTCACCCGCTGCACGTTGCGCAGCACCTCGAGCGGGGCGTTGCCCTCGTGCACCCGCTGGAACACCGCGTAGCCGACGCGCGCCATCGCCAGCGGCTCGGCCTTCGCCGGGGCGGCGCACGTCGCTTCTTTGAGCAGCACCTGCGGTGCGCGGGCCAGGTCTTCGCGCGCCGCGGTCGACAGGTAGGCGCCCATCGCCGCGAGCTGCAGGTGCGCGTCGAGGCTGTCGAAGGCGGCGCAGAACGCGGGCAGAAAGCGCCGGCCCTCGAAGGTGCAGAGCGAGGCCTTCAGCTGCTCCGAGAGGTACAGCATCGCCTCGGCGCGGGCGCGGTCGGCGATGAAGGTGGCCAGGCCCTGAATGACCTGCGACTCGAGGTTGCCGAGCGGGTCGAGCACCATGCCTGCGGTGCTGTCTTGCAGCTTGCCCACCGACGGGCTCGAGAACAGGTCGGGCGGCGCGGCGTCGTCGCGGAGCTGCGCGATGCCCTTCGCCAGGCGGTCGCGGTTCGCCAGCACCTCGCGCAGCACGTCGAAGCGGGTGGGAAACGCGTCTTCGATGCCGAGGCAGACGAGCTTGAGCGTCGCGAGCGACCTGACTCCCTCGTCTCTCGCCGCGGCGTCGCCGGACAGCGCTTTGTCGAGCGCGGTGTAGCTCCAGCCAGAGCTCGCCGCCTGCAGCCTCGACAGCTTCTTCAGCTTCGTGCACAGCTGCGAGAGCGGCCCGGCGAAGTCGAGCTGCTCGAGGTGGGTGAGGGGAATCGGCTCGAGCTCGTCGGGCACCACCTCACGGCAGGCGGGAGCCGCGGCGTCGGCGGCGAGCAGGGTCGCGGCGATTAGGGCAATCACGGGTCAAAGACCTTCTTTCAGGGCGAGCACGGCCTTGAGCAGCGCGCGCGCGTCGAGTCGTTTGAACGGCTGCGGCGGGTCGAATTCGTCTCCCGTCGCGCGAATCAGGCCCTCGAGCGTCTGGCCGAGCTGCTCGAGCTGGTGCGACGAGTCGGCGGCGGCGAGCAGCAGCGCGCAGACTCCGGCGGTGAGCGCCGCGGCGCCCGAGGTGTGTGCGGGCCAGGTGGTGACGCCACCGTCGGTGCGCAGCACCTTCAGGTCTTCACCCGGAGCCGCCGCATCGAGCCAGTCGCCCAGCCGCACGTCGTCGCGCACGCCCCCCTTCTTGCGGTGCGCGGTGACCGAGGTGATGCCCTGCACCTGCTCGGGAAACGCCGAGGCGGTGTCGGCCTCGTTGCCGCCCGCGCCGATGACCACCACGCCCTTCTGCCTGAGCAGCTGCACCGCGCTGCGAATGCCGGCCGGGCACTGGCTCAGCACGAAGCTGCACGAGACCACGTGCGCGCTGGCGGCCAGCACGCCCACCGAGAGCGCCTCTTCGACCTCGGCGGGCGCCATCACTCCGCCGCCGGCGGTCACCGGGAAGCTGAGCACCGTCGCCTCGGGGGCGATGCCGGGCGCGCGCTTGTCGTCGCTGGCGATGAGCCCCGCGCAGTGCGTGCCGTGGTCTTCGGGGAAGGGCGGGGCGACGTCGGCGGTGCCGTCGGGCCGGTAGACCTCGAGCCGCGCGCCGAACGCGGGCAGCGGGGCCACTGCGGTGTCGAGCACCGCGACCCTCACGTGCGCGCCGCGCGACGACCTCCACAGCTCGGTCGCGCCGAGCCACTCCAGGTGCCACGGCAGGGCGGCCGGCATGGGGCCGCGCAACCTACGCCATCTTCACCCTGAGCGAAGGCCGAAGGCCGAAGTCGAATGGGTGCCGTCGCAGGTGGAACGCGCAGCGCCGCATACTCCGGGCACCAAGCAGCAGGGCCCGCGCCCCATACGAGGGAGTATCTGCTGCACAGCCTTCGGCGAGCGACGGCAGGGTTCGACGTCGCTCACCCTGCGCGGTCTCTCTCCTCGCACTCTCGCTCCTCGCACCCGCGTTCTTCTTCTTTCGCTTCCGGAGATTCGGGGTACCGTTCGCGGCCGTGCCGGTCTTCGTGGTGGTGCTGGCGCTGCTGGGGGCGCAGGAAGCCGACACGGCGTTGGACGAGTCTGACCTCACCTCGCTGCTGAGTGAGCCGGTGGTCGCGGTCGCCTCACGCACGGCCGAGTCGGCGCAAGACGCTCCGGCGACCACGTGGACCATCACCGGCACCGACCTGAAGCGCTACGGCATTCAGTCGGTCGAAGAGGCGATTCGCTACCTCGGCCACGGCATGACCAGCCTCGAGTACGACGGGCGGCAGAACGCGGCGTTCGGGGCGCGCGGGTTCTCGAGCGAGCAGCTGGGCCTGCACCTCGCGGTGCTCATCGACGGCAACCAGGCCGGCGGCAGCGCCAAGACCGGCCGTGGCACCCAGCCCTGGCTGGTGCCCATCGAGCTGGTCGACCACATCGACATCGTCATCGGCCCCGGCTCGGTCATGTACGGCCAGAGCGCGATGCTCGGCATCATCAACATCATCATGCGCACCGGCGCGTCGCTCGACGGCACGCACGTGCTGGTGCAGGCGAGCGCGGGCACGCCCGGCGACGTGCACGCCAAAGACCTCTCGTGGGGCGAGGTCTGGGGCAAGGCGGCGGTCTACGGCGGCTTCACCCGCAGCTTGCGCGGCGAGACGCTCGACGTCGCCTGGCACCTGCAGGCGCGCGCCGACCGCCAGCAGGGCCGCCGCATGTTCCACCTCGGCAACAACGACCCGTTCGTCGACCCGGTTGGCTCGTTTCCCGCCGAAGACGTGTTCAACCGCGACTTCGGGGTGCGCCTCTACTCGCGCGCCAGCTGGGGCAAGTGGCGCGCGCAGGGCTGGGTCGCCGTCACCACCTCCAGCGGCACCGGGCCCATCGACGGCGGCGGCGCGAGCCACTACTTCGAGCCCGAGTACGGCCTCGACGTGGCGTACCAGACCCCGGTCGGCTCGCGCGGAGACCTCTCACTGCGCGCCTACGCGGTGGTGTTCGACTCGCGCGCCAACATCGCGCAGTGGCGGCCCGAGCCGGCGCACTGCCAGAAGAACGTCGGCTCGAACAACTGCGACGACACGCTCGGCTACCTCGCGTTTCGCCCCTTCATCGAGCCGGTCTTCTCGTGGGACTGGAACCGCGACACCCATCACGTCACCACCGTGGGCGCGCAGCTGTTCATCGACGGCAGCATCATCACCCAGGGGGTGCAGAGCCTCGACGACGACAAGCGCGTCACCGACGCCGCCCTGGTCGCGCCGCTGCCCAACGCCGCGCTCTACGTGCAGCACATCTGGCGGGCGGGCTTCGGCACGCTCAACCTCGGGCTGCGCGGAGACCTCGGCTTCATCGGCAAGGCGCTCTCGCCCCGCCTGGCGTACAGCGCCAGCCCGTGGCGCCACGGCACGGTGAAGCTCATCTTCTCGACCGGGTTTCGCCAGCCCACCATCACCGAGCGCTTTCTCGAGATTCCCAACGTGGTGGCGCCCAACCCCCACATCGAGCCCGAGCACGTGTACTCGGGCGAGGTGGTGTTCGCGCACCGCTTCGGGCCGCAGAGCGTGCAGCTGTCGCTCTACGCCGCGGTGTGGGACGGCCTCATCAGCAGCGCCAACATCGCCGCGCCTCCCGAGCACCTGGCGCAGTTCCAGAACCTGCGCACGCTGTGGAGCGCCGGCGCGAACCTCGGCTGGCGGGGCGACGCCGGCCCGTTCGACTGGGCGGTGTCGCTCAACTACGCGCCCGGGCGGGTGAGGCTGCCGCCCGAGGCGAACAGCTGGACCGAAGCCCAGCTCGACGCCGCGCAGATTCGTCGCGAGGCCATCGAGCGCTACGGCACCGCCGCGCTGGGCTCGCTGTTCCTCCCCGCCGACTCGATGCCCGACTTCTACGCCACCGCGCACCTCTCGTTCGCGCCTGACCCGTCGCTGCCGCGGCTGTCGGTGGCGGCGAACGTCAACTCGCCCCGCATTCGCTCGTACTACCTGAACGACGCCATTCTCCTCGACCCGCGCCTGCGCCAGGACCCCTGGTTCCCGTGGACGGCCGACGTGCGGGTGGCGTTGAGCGGCACCGTCGCCGACCGGGTCGGGCTGGCGCTGTACGGCACCTTCCGCACCCTGGGCGGGAGCTCCGAGTCGCCGCGCTCGGGCAACGGCCAGGGCCCGCTGCCCACCGGCGGAGTGGGCCTGGCCTCGAACCCGCAGGCGCCGGTGAGCTTGATGGCCGAGGTGAACGTTCGGCTGTGAGAGCGCTCGGCGCCAGCGTCGTGCTGCTGCTCGCGCTCGGCGCGCAGGCCGACGAGCTGCCGGTGCCGCTGCAGGTGCAGCTGCTGCAGAAGACGGCCTCGTACATCACCACCCTCGCGCCCTCAGAGAGCGGCAAGGTGAAGGTGCTGGTGTTGTACCCGGGCGCGACCGCCGCGCGCGGCAGCGAGACGCTGACCACCGCGCTCAATGGCGTAGGTCAGGTCGGCAAGTTTCCCCTCGAGGCGAAGCTGGTGGCGCTGGGCAGCCTGAGAGAGTCGCTGGTCACCGAGAAGCCGCAGGTGCTGTGGGTGGCGAGCGAGACCGACGAGAAGGGCGTGGCGCAGGTGCTCGAGGCCTGCGGCCCGATGAGCATTCTCACCGTGTCGGGGAACGCGGCGCACGTGAAGCAGGGGTGATTCTCGGCTTCGAGCTGGTCGAGGCGAGGCCCCGCATTCTGGTGCACTTGAAGCAGGCGAGGGCGCAGAACGTGGTGTTCCTGTCGGGGTTGCTCACTCACTCGTTGATCGTCGAGCGATGACTGCAAAAACGAAGAAGCCCGCGAAGAAGAAGCCGAAGACGACGAAGAAGAGGAAGAGGGCTGCCCCGGTGGCTTCGGGCCCCCTTCGACTCCGCGCTGCGCGCTCCGCTCAGGGTGAACCGGCGGCGGCGATGCGCTTCAGCGCGCCGGTGGTCGACGCCACACTCACCGCGGTGCCCCTGTTCTCGGCGCTGGCGTTCGCTCCGCACTTCGCGCCGGTGCCGCCGCCCGGGCCGATGCCCCCGGGCGTCGAGGTGCTCAACGCCTTCGCGTGGAGCAACTACGGCACGAACCTCAGCGCCAACGTGGGCACGCTGTACCGGCTCTCGAACGGGCCGCAGAACCAGGCCGCGGTGGGCCTCGACGCGATTCGCTGGGCGGTGCGGCACCTCGCCTCGAGCAACGGCAGCGGCTCGGTCTCGGGCTCGCGCTGGTCGTTCTCTGGGGTGGCGCTGAGCGACCGCGCGATGTTCGACGTGCGCGCGATGGCCAAGCGGCTCGCGTTCGCCGCCGGCGACCTCGCCGACCCCGCCGAGGCCGCGTCGCTGGTGCAGGTGCAGGCCGGCTGCACCGTCGAGCAGCTCATCGCGTACGCCGAGGGCCTCGGCCGCGACCTGCCGGCCATGGGCGGCAACTGCGGGCAGACGGTGGCGGGCGCCATCTCGACCGGCACGCACGGCGGCTTCGTCGACCGCCCGGGCTTCCCCGAGATGGTGCGCGCGCTGTACCTGGTGGGCGAAGACGGCACCCGGCACTGGCTCGAGCGCGGCGCGAAGCCGGTGCTCTCGGCCTCGGCGGTGGCGGCGTACCGCAGCGCCGGCGTGCAGGTGCATACCGACGACGCGTACTTCGAGCACGCGGTGGTCTCGCTCGGCACCTTCGGCCTCATCTACGCGGTGGTGCTCGAGACGGTGCCTGCGTACGGAGTGCGGCTCGACCGGCGCGCGGTCGACTTCGACGACGCGCTCGACGCGCAGGCGTTCGACCGCGACTTCTCGGCCTACGGCCCCGACCCGGTGCTCGACTTCGCCGCGGTGGTGAACCCGTACCGCATGTCGCTGCAGGGCGGCCGCTGGCGCGGCAACGGCGTCGGCACCGCGGTGCGCACCGTGCTGCAGCCGGCGCCGCTGGGCGCGCCGCCACCGCCGGGCGGCAACGTCTCGTCGCCCATCAACGACGCCGACCTGTCGCGACTGCTCGCCGCGTTCGCCACCGTGCTGCCCGGCGCGGTGAGCCCGCTGGTCGACGTGCTGATGGCGTCGCTCTATGGCCCGCGCTCGGCGGTGGGCCCGATGTCGGTCGGCTACCCGCTGGCGCTCACCCACGCGCCCACGCTCGGCATGGAGCTCGGCTTCCCGGCCGCGCGCGCTCGCGAGGCGCTCGGCGTGGCGCTCGACTACCTCCACCGCGCGCCCACTCCGCTGCCGGGCGTGCTGGCGCTGCGCCAGACCCCCCAATCGAAGGCCACCTTCTCGCTCGCCCGTTGGGCGCCGACCGCCACGCTCGAGTTCTGTCTGCTGAAGGTGCCCGGCACCGAGGAGCTGCTCACCGGGCTGCTCGAGCAATTCGACCGGCAGGCGTTCGAGTTCACCGTGCACCTCGGCATGCTGCACGGGCGGAGCAGCGCGGGTCAGGCTTTTCTCACTCCCGAGCGCTTCGCGCGCATGTTCGGAGGCCCGGCGGTCATCGCCTCGTGGCTGGCGGCGCGGCGCTCGAGCTGCCCGCGCGGCACCGTGTTCTCGAACCCGCTCACCCGTTCACTGGGGTTGACCTCATGAGCCGCCCGCTCGCGCTCGCGCTCTTGCTGTCGAGCGCCTGCTTTCACGTTCGCATCAACGAGAAGACCGGGGACACGCGGGTGCAGAAGACCACCTTCTCGACCCCGTTCACCGACACCCAGCTCGACGGAGCTTGCGCCGACCTGGGCACCGGGCTGCAAACGGTGCGCTACTCGTCGAACCTCGGCTACGCGTGGCTCTCGGTGGTCACCTTCGGCATCGTGAACCTGGTGGACGTCGAGTACGCCTGCGCGCCGCAGACCGGGGTCGAGCCCGCGCCGCGACCTTCGCCCGACTGAAGTGCCCGCCGCGCCTGGGGGGTCAACACCTACTCCAGGGCCGGGGTGACCCCGGGTCAATTCTGCTCGGGGGGGCGTCTGATCCACCGCTTCGGCCGCCGTGGCCCGCGGCGCCGGGGTTGCAGGAGTGCAGACCTCGATGCCCGATACGACCAAGCCGGTGGTGGCGCCGCCGCCCAAGCGCAAGGTGAGCCGCGGCCGGGTGCTGCTGGCTGACGACGAAGACGCCATTCGGCGCGTGATGGGCCGGGTGCTGCGCAACCTCGGCTTCGAGGTGCTCGAAGCGAAGAACGGCAAAGAAGGAGTCGAGCTGATGGAGCGCCGCCCCGAGAAGCTCGAGCTGGTGCTCACCGACGTGGTGATGCCCGACATGGGCGGGCCCGAGATGGTGGGGCACTTGCGGCAGCGCGACCCCGACCTGCGGGTGCTCTACGTCTCGGGGCACACCTTCGACCAGCTCAACATCGCCGCGCTGCACGCGCACGAGCGGTTTCTCGCCAAGCCGTTCACCGGTGAAGAGCTGCGCAAGACCCTCGAAGAGCTGCTGGGCCCGGCCGGGCTGCTCGAGGCGCCCGACCAACGCCACTGACGCGCTTCAGGTCTCGACCTGGCCGCTGAGCAGCCCGGCGAGGGCGCCGTTCGACGTGCGACCCAGAATGAAGGTGGAGATGTTGATGCGGCCGAAGCGGTAGACCTTGAGCTCGGTGAGCTGCGAGGTCAGCGCGTCGCGCAGCTTCTTGAACTGCTCCGCGCGGGCGAGCGAGTCGGGGTCGTTGGGGTCGGCGTTGTCGATGATGTGGTCGAACCACTGCACGCCGTCGTACTGCTCGAACTCGAGGCGGGTCGACAGCGGCTCGGTGCCGGCGGGCACGTACATCACCTGGCCGATGAGGGCGTCGTGCTGCGCGGCGAGCACCTGGCGAAGCAGCGCCTCGGTGATGGGCTGGCTGCCGATGTTCGGCGCCGAGACGAAGAAGAACCTGGCGTCGGTCTCGCTCATCAGCAGCAGGCCCTGGGTGAGCGACTCGAGCTCGGCCTTCAGCGCGGCGAGCGGGTCGACCTGCCCGGCGGCCGCCAGGCGCTGCAGCGCCTGCAGGGTGGCGGTGCCGACACCGCCGACCGCGGCCACCGCGCTCAGGTGCGCGAAGGGCCGGTTGCCGATGATGGCGGCGGCGGGCGCGGCGGGCAGACCGCCGGCGACCAGCTCGTCGCGGGTGGCGTGGTTCGACAGCTCGAGCGCCTTCAACGCGGTGGCCTCGTCGAACGTGACGCCGTCGTAGGTGCCGGCCTGGTTCTGCGCGGGCGGAGGCGACGACGGGTTCTGCATCACCGCCCAGAAGCGCGGCGCCTCTTCCCACAGCCGCTGCAGCGCCTTCACGCCCACGAACGCCACCGGGCCCAGCTGCGAGACGGTGGTGAACGGGCGGGCGGCGAGCAGGCCCGAAGCGGCGCGCGCGTCGAGCATCGCGTCGAGGCGGTACGGCTCGATGGTGTTCACTCCGTAGACCACCGCCGCCGCCTGCCAGCCCGAGAAGCTCACGCCCTCGACGGTCTCACCCGCCGGCGCGGGGAACAGTCGCGCGTAGGCCGCGAGGTGCACGAACGCCGCGTCGCCGACGTACGGCACCGCGTCGAGCTCGGCGATGCTGGCGAACGGGCGGTCGTCGGCGCTCGGCGTGACGCCGTCGGCTCCGTTGCGGCGCGCGATGATGTTCTTCGCGGCGCGCGCATCGAGGCCCGCGCGGTCATCGAGCACCTTGGCGTCGCTGCCCGGGTAGTTCACCAGCGCCAGCACCGCGCTCGATTCGTCGGGGCTCAGGTTCAGCGCCGCCATCGAGGTGTCCGCCAGGGCTTCGTCCGAGTCGGTGCCGGGCTCGAGCGGGCCTCCGCAGGCGGTCAGGGCCAGCAGGGCGAACGACGTCGAGCGCAGGTTCATGGGGGCTCTTCTATGCAGGTTTGTGGCCCGAGGTGGGTGTCGTGAAGTCGATGATTTGCGGCGGTGCTCGTTTCGACGGGTGATTTTTGTGTTGCGTCTGGTGCAACTTGTGTCGCTTGGCGCATTGGGGAACGCGCTCGCGCTTCGGGCTTCGCCCCACCGGGTACCGGTTTCTTCGGACTCCCGGGCGCGGGCGCGGGCGCGGGCGCGGGCCGCTGGCGGTTCATTTGCGATGCAGCGCTCGCCCCGGGTCGTTCGGCCGTCGGCTTAAGCCTGTCGAGGCCAGCTGCTTCGCGTCTCGCCGATGCTTGTGGCGCCCGCAGAGCGGCATCTACATTCGCCGCTTCATGCCCGCACCCGTCGTCGGAATCGATCTCGGCACCACCCACAGCCTGGTCGCGGTGATGAAGGGAGACCGCCCCGAGCTGATTCCCAACCGCTACGGGAAGCGGCTCACCCCCAGCGTGGTGGGGCTCGACAAGAACGGCCAGGTGCACGTCGGCGAGTCGGCGAAGAACCAGCTGGTGTCGGCCCCCGACCGCACCGTGCTCGAGGTGAAGCGGCTGATGGGCTCGGGCCAGAAGGTGCAGCTGGGCGACCGCAGCTACACCCCGCAGGAAATCAGCGGCTTCATCTTGAAGGCGCTCAAGGAAGACGCCGAGCGCGCGCTCGGTGAGCCCATCGTCGAGGCGGTGGTCACCGTGCCCGCCTACTTCACCGACGCGCAGCGCCAGGCGACCAAAGACGCGGGCGCGCTCGCGGGCCTCAAGGTCGAGCGCATCTTGAACGAGCCCACCGCGGCCGCGCTCGCCTACGGCATCGAGCACCTCGACAAAGAGCAGTTCGTGCTGGTCTACGACCTGGGCGGCGGCACCTTCGACGTCTCGGTGCTCGAGATGTTCGAGGGCGTGCTCGACGTGAAGGCGAGCGCCGGCAACAACCACCTCGGCGGCTCCGACTTCGACGCGGCCATCTCCGAGTGGCTGTTTCAGGCCGCCGACGGGCTCGGCCTCGACGTGCGCAACGACGCGAAGGCCAGGGCGCGGCTCAAGGTCGCGGCCGAGGCGGCGAAGATCGAGCTCTCGAGCGTGATGGAGACGCACATCGCGATTCCCTTTCTCGGCTTGAAGGACGGTGAGCCCAAGTCGCTGGAGATCGACCTGGGCCGCGAGACGCTCGAGAAGCTGCTCGGCAAGCAGCTCGAGAGCACCCTCAAGCCCATCGAGACCGCGCTCAAAGACGCGAAGCTCGACAAGGCGACGGTGGCCGAGGTGATTCTGGTCGGCGGCAGCTCGCGCATTCCCCTGGTGCACCAGCTGCTGACGACGTTCTTCGGCAAGGCCCCGAAGGGCGGAGTGCACCCCGACGAGGCGGTGGCGCTCGGCGCGGCGATTCAGGCCGGCCTGAAGAGCGGCGCCATCAAGAGCGGCAACAGCATCATGATCGCCGACGTCGCGCCGTTCACGCTGGGCGTGAAGGTGGCGGGCAACGCGAAAGACCAGATGGTGTCGGGCTTGTTCAGCCCCATCATCCCGCGCAACTGCAAGGTGCCGGTGTCGCGCACCGAGAGCTACTACACGACCTACGACAACCAGCGCGCCGTCGACGTCGAAATCTACCAGGGCGAAGACCGCTTCGTGCGCAACAACACCTTCCTCGACATGTACACGGTCGACGGGCTGATGCCGAAGCCGAAGGGCGAAGAGAGCATCGACATCACCTTCACCTACGACATCAACGGCATCTTGAACGTGAAGACCCGCATCAACTCGACCGGCAAGGAAGCGGCGCTCAAGGTCGACAAGAGCGGCCAGCGCATGTCTCCGCTCGAGCGCGACGAGGCGCAGAAGCGGCTCGACCGCGAGTGGAAGGGCAGCGGCAACGCGCCGGGCGGCGCGGCGCCCAAGCCTGCGGCGACCGGCACGGTGGCCGACCCGCTCGTCGACAAGGCGAAGCAGAAGCTCGGCGCCTTGAGCGGCGACGCGAGGGCGAAGGTCGAGGCGAAGCTGAAGGCGCTCGAGGCGGCGCGGGCCTCGGGCGACAAGGCGAAAGCCAGCGCGGCCGAAGCAGAGCTCACCGACACGCTGTTCGACCTCGAGTGAGCCTCTCGGAGCTGAAGAAGGCGGTGCTGCTGGCTCCCACCGACGTCGAGGCGCGCTTCGCGCTGGCCGAGGCGTTCTTCACCGAAGGCAAGCTCCCCGAGGCGAAGAAGCAGCTCGAGAAGCTGTTCGAGCTGCAGGCCGAGCACCCCAATGGCCGGCGGCTGTTTGCGCGGCTCACCCACCAGCTCGAGCAGCGGCCCGACACCCAGGCGCCCGAGCACTGGTGGGAGGCGGCGAACGCCTTCGAGCGGCAGAACCGGCTCGACGACGCGATTCTGTACGGGCAGGCGGCCTGCGACCGCGAGGGCGACGACGCGCGGCGCTGGGCCGAGCTCGCGCGGTGGTCGGCGCGCAAGCGCATGTTCGAGCGCGCGCGGCTGGCGTGGGGGCGGGCGCTGCAGCTGACCCAGCGAGAGCCGCGGCTGCTCGAAGAGCGCGACGAGCTGCTGCACGACCTGGGTGAAGACGACTCGCTCGACCTGTGGTCCGAAGCGCCGGTGGGCCCGCTGCACGACGCGCTGCGGCTGCTGCTCGCGGGCGACCTCATCGCGGCCAAGCGGGCGCTGGCGATGGCGAGCGATGCGCTGCAGCAGACCGGGTTCTTTCACCGCCTGCGCGCCGAGGTGTGGACGTCAGAGGGCGAGGCCGAGCGCGCCAAGAGGGCGCTGGCGAAGGCGCTCGAATTCGATGCGCGGCCCTACCGTGCGGGCCGGCTCGCGAAGCTCATCGACGTGCGGGTGGCCGGTCGCATCGGCGTGCTGGGGTGGACGCCGGTGGGCGGCGCGGTGTCGACGCTCGAGGCGCTGGCGGTGCCGGGCGACGGCACGCTGCGCTTCACCGGCAACGTGGGCGAGAAAATCGAAGAGTCGTGTCAGGTCGCGTACACCTGCCTGCGGCACGCGGCGCCGCGGCTGGGCATCGACGGGCTGATTCTCGGCATGGACCTGCACCTGCACTTCACCGACATCGAGACCACCAAAGAGGGCTTCAGCGCCGGCCTGGCGCTCACCCTCGCGGGCTTGTCGGCGCTGCGAAACCGGCCGCTCTTCCCGCGGCTCGCCACCACCGGCGCCATCACCCTGCACGGCGAGGTGCAGCGCATCGACGGCATCTACGAGAAGTTCGTGGCCGCGAAGCTGCTCGGCGTTCGGCGGCTCTTGTACCCGCGCGGCAACTCGGCCGACGTGAAGCAGCTGCCCGCGCTGGTGACCGACGGCCTCGAGCTGTTCCCCGTGAGCAGCCTCGACGAAGCGCTCGAGCACGCCTTCTAGCGCCCTCTCCCCTCGTGGGAGAGGGCCGGGGTGAGGGGGAACGAGGCTCTCTGCGCCCTACTTCCCAAGCAGCGCGCGGGCGCGGTCGTTCGACTTCTTCCACTCCCACGCGAGGCCCAGCGCCCACCCCAGGGCGAGCGCGAAGGGAAACGCGACCGGGTACTCGCGCGGGTACTTCACCCGGTCCATCGAGAGCTCGACCACCACTGCGCCGAGCACCATCAAGCCCATGAACCAGGCGAGCGCGTCGGGGCGCACCCTCACCGTGCCGAGCTTCGACACCGTCACCACCACGCGCGGAATCAAGAGGCGCAGCACGCCGCGGGTGGGCACCGAGCGGCGGCGGTGCGCGCGCAGCCGGTCTTTGCGCGCGAACACGTCGAACTCGGCTGACAGCGCTCGCTGCATGGCGAGCAGATCGGGTGCATGAGACGTCTCGGGCCGCACGCTGATGCGCCTCGTACCCTCAGAACGGCTCGACCCGCAACCGGTTCACGTAGGTGCCGGCGCGGTGGCCGACGCTGTCCCAGCCGCGGCCGATGGACGTCGCGGCGAGGCTCAAGAAGATGACCGCCGCCGACCGCGGGTCGTCTGAGGCGCGCAAGAGCTCGATGGCGTTCTCGGGCACGCCCCAGCCCGCAGTGGGAGAGCGCTGCCGGCTGGCCTGCGCCGCGAACGTCTCGAGCACCACCCGGCACTGCGGCTGCGCTCCATCGAGCAGCACCAGCTCGAGCGCTCCGCCCGGCAGCGGTGCGCGGTCGAGCTCGGTGAACGGGCCCTTCTCGGCCGAGCTCGCCTGCACCACGTGGAGCAGCTCGTCGGCGCCGAGATACGCGAAGCGGGTAGGGCGCCCGACCGGGTAGTCCGATGGCTCGACGGGCATGGTGAACCCCGAGGGAAAGCGCACCCGCAGGTCGCGGTGACCGGAAATCTGAATCTCGGTGAAGTGGTTGAGGTGCGAGTACTGCTCGTGCGCCAGCGTCGCGTACGCGGTGAGCGCGGTCGCTCCTGCATCGCGCGAAATCTCCAGCACGCGCTGCGGCTGCTCGGGCTCGCCCGACCACGCAGAGAAAATCGTCCAGCACCGGTCGGGTGAGGTGCTCACCAGCTCGAGGTTCGGGTCGACGCGCAGCTGCAGGGTCCCGCACGTCACGTACACCGCCGACGCGGGCCCGGCGCTCGCCGGCACCGCCACGTTCAACGGCCGGGTGTCGGGGTCGGCGCCGCGCTCGGCGTGCACCACGAAGGCGCCGGCGACCATGGCCACCAGCGCCAGCGGCCTGCGCATCAGCACCAGCGCGACGAGGCTCAGCACCGCGCACGCCACCGCGCCCCACCCCGCGCTGACCGGGAAGACCAGGCGGGAGGTGACCGCGGCGCCGAACCACGCGCCGGCCACGCACGAAAGCACCACCCGCTCGGCGCCTCTCCACTCCCGCAGCACCGCGACCCCTCCGACGACCGCGGCGAGTAGCGCCAGCACCGGCAGCGCCTCGTTCACCCAGAACCGCGGGTGAGCCGGCGTGAAGCCCCAGGGCATCATCACCGCCCACGCGGCGAGCGCCGCGCCGTGCACCACGAGCAATGCGAAGGCGAGCAGCCGCGCGCTGCGCTCTGGAAGAGGGCCGCTCACTTCACCGGCCTCTAGCGTTCGGGGCCGCTCGAGGCCAGCGGCGCGTTCTGAGAGGGTCGGCCATAACAAGCTCCCGTCGCGACTCGGCCGAACTGCTTCGCCGGCCGGCGTCGCAAGCTCTCTCCAGGACACGAGCCATGGCTCCTTGGGCGGCTCGCACCTCGGCCGCTCCGCTCGGTCCGCTTGTTCTGGCCCACCCTCCGAGCGCTGTCTTCGAACGGTCCTGGGAATCGATGCTCGGCGGAAGGCGAGCGCCGCCTCGGTCGCTCTGCCACGCGACACCGGGCCGGCGTGGATTCGGGCGCCGGTGCTCGGCGAGGTGCCGTCTTGGGGTGGGCGACCGCGCGGTGGCGTTTCGCGCGCTGAGGCGGCGCCTCCTGAAGTTCGGGGCAGCTCCTCGCGTGAGGAGCTCTCTGCCTCGAAAGGCAGGTGGGAACAGGAGGGGTGAAAGCACCGTGGGGGGCTGAGACGAGACGTCTCGTCTCAGGGGTGAAAGCACCGTGGGGGGCCGAGACGAGACGTCTCGTCTCAGGGGTAAACGCACCGCGGCGCGGGACGGTGCCCCAGCCGAATGTGACCCTCGACGCGAACAGACCGCTCCTGTTCCCACCCGCTTTTCGAGGCACGGCGTTACTCGAGCGAGGAGCTAACTCGAAGCCAGGAGGCGCCGCCGCCGCGCACGAAGACACCGCCGCGCGGTCGCCCACCGCGCAACGTGTACCCTCGCCGGCCTGCGGAAGATGAATCGATGCCGGCCATGGCGTTCTGATCGACCGGGACGCGGCGAGCACTCACGGTCACTCGCCCGCGCAGCCGCGCCTGAGGTGAAAGAGCTCCTCTCGCCTACATCGCCCTCTGGCGTGGTTTGACCCGCGCGCGGCTCTCCCCAGAGACTTCGAGGTCTGGAATGAGTCGCTCCCGCATTCCCCCTGGCGCCGACTCGTCCGCCGCCGCGCTGCAGCGGCTGCGCGCCGCGGCGAGCGAGGTGACGCCCAAAACGAAGACCACCGCCACCTTCACCAAGGCCGCCCTCGAGCGCCGCCTCGACGGCTTCGGCCTGCCGGTCGGGCCCGCGCCGAAGAACAGCACCTCGAGCACCTCAGACACCCAGCGCACCGACCCGCTCGACGTGTACTTCCCGGTGAAGAGCGACGGAGTGCACGGCGGCCGGGTGGTCTCTCCGTATCGGGTGCGCGAGCTGCAGGCGCTGCGGCTCAAGGTCGAGCTTGGCACCGCCACGCCCGAAGAGGCGGCGAAGTGGGCCGCGGTGCAGGCGCGCGCCGCCGAGCTGCAGGTGGCGGGCTTCGACCGGCAGACGCGGGCCGACCCCGCCGCGCCGGGCTCGACCGCCATCTCGGTCATCGTCGAGGCGGTGAACGCCAGCGGAGACCTGAGCCAGCTCGACCGGCTCGACAACTTCCGCAGCCGGCTCACCCCCGAGCAGCAGCAGCAGTACGACGCGATGCTCGCGCAGCTCCGCGCCGACGGGCGCATTCAGTTCGACTACCGCGACGGCGCCGAGACCGACCCGGCGCTGCAAGACCTCGCGCTGCGCGGCATCGCCGCGGCGTGCTTCAACGACCCCACCCTGCTCGAGCACGTGCTCAGCGGCGCGGCGGCCGACGACGGCGCGTTCGAAATCATCGTCTACCCGGGCGCGCTGCCGCTGGGAGACTTCTACCCCGGCAACCCCGACACCGCCGCCGGCCTCGCCACGCCGGGCAACGACGTCGCGATCGACGCGAGCTCGTTCTACGCGTTTCTCTCGAGCGGCGACAACGCGCTGCTCCACGAGTTCTCGCACCTGCAGCAGCGCGTGCAGGCCGACGGCTCGCTCGGCGACGGCCGGGTGCCCGCCGACTTCCCCTGGCCGGAAGACTTCGACGCCGCCTTCTCGGACCCCGACTTCCAGGAGTTCCTCATCGACCACTTCCTCGGGGGCAAGCCGCCCGACGACGGCGCGCTCGCCCTCGGCGGCTCCGAGTCGTGGCCCACCCTGCAGAACCTCTTTCACCAGTTCCCCGAGCAGCTGCAGCTGCAGAGCCCCGAGCTGTACCGGCTGATGTGCCGGTACACCGGGCTCGACCCGCTGCGCCAGACCGAGACTCCGCCGGTGCAGCTCAACGGCCAGGCCGACCCCGCGCAGGCGACCCAGGCGCTGACCGAGCACTACGACGACCTGGCGGGCAGCGACGGCTTCATCGACCGCGCCGACCTCGAGAACGCGCTGCACGACCCCGACGCCCCGCCCGAGGTGCAGGCCGCTGCCGCGCTGCTGCTCTCGAGCCCGGTGTGGCTCGACGCCCTCGACGTGGGGCGCGACGGCGGCGGCCCCGACGGCAAGATTTCGCGCGACGACCTCGACGCGATGACCGCAGCGCTCGCGCGCCTCGGCGAGCAGCCGCCCGAGGTGCCCACCACGCCCGAGCAGGCGCGCGCGGTGCTGCGCCAGTACCTGTTCCTCGCCGAGCAGACCCGGCCCGGCCGAGGGGGCCCCACCGTCAGCGACGAGGCCCTGCAGAAGCTGGTCGACGACCCCGGCACGCCCCCGGCGCTGCGGGCCGCGGCCGAGCTGCTGCTGCAACCCCGCGACTGACGTTCACCCGCCAGACGGCGGGCTGAGCCTCACTGCACGGTGAAGGTGGTGACCGTGCGCGACCAGTTGTGCTTCTGGTCTTCCGAGGTCAGCTGCAGCCAGTAGGGCAGCAGGCTCGACTGCAGCGAGGCCTTGGTGGGGTGCACGTCGGAGTAGAGGAGGAAGGTGACCGAGCTGTCGAGGTCGTCGGCGTAGCCGAGCAGCGGCGCCAGGTTGCCGAGCGCGAGGTACGACCAGTCGTAGACCTCGAGGCTGGTGGTGTACGCGAAGGGCGGGTTGGGGCTGAGCGGGTTCCAGTCGAACGACGGAGTGGTGGGCGCCGGAGAGGTGGGGCTCACCACCTCGGGCGTGGGCAGCAGCGCGTTCACCGCCGCCATCAGCGTCTCGCTGGTGCCGTCGCTGTAGGTCACCTGAATCGAGTAGGTGTCGCCGGCCGCGGGCGCGATGCTCGCGAGTGAGATGTTCACCTCGTGGCGCGCGCCGCCGGTCTCGTTGAGCGGCAGGTCGTAGGGCACCGCGATTTTCGGGCCGGCGATCAGCGCCGCCTTCACCGGGCGCTTCAGGTTCGCGCGCATTCGGAAGAACAGGCTGTAGCTGTGGGTGCCGGTGTCGTTGAGGTGGCCGGTGCTGACCGTGGCCACGCCATTGGCGGCCGAGAGGTCGATGGTCGGCGCCGACTGCGCGCCGCCGCTCACCGTCACGCGCACCGGGTCGAAGAAGGTGGCCGGGTCGGTGGGCGTGAGCTTGCCGTCTCCGCCGACGTCGCGAAAGGCGAAGACCTGGTACCGGTCGTTCTGCACGCCGGGCATCGACCACGCCTGCGAGGTGGTGGGGCTGGCGACGCGCGCCAGGTAGCCGCGGGTGCCGGTCTCCGAGAGCGCCAGCACGTACAGCGGGGGCACGATGCTCCCGGGCAGCGCGGGCGCGTTCACCACGCCGCTCAGGGTGTTGCCGCCCGCAGGCACTCCGACGGTGATGGGGCCCACCTCGGCGGCGTAGCCGCCCAGCAAGAGCGCGTCGGGGCAGGTCATGGTGAAGTACAGCCGCTGGCCGTTGGTGAGGCCGCGCACCACCGCCACGCGAGGCGAGTTGGCGGTGATGAGCATCGAGCCGATGTTGTTGGTGCCGCTCACCATGGGCTGGTCGGACCAGTAGATGCGGTAGTCCTTGCACTCGTCGTTGCCGTTGCTGTCCCACGCGGGGAAGTAGCCGACGGCCACCGACTCGTCGCCGGGCGCCACGAACCCGATGCTGGGCGTGGCCAGCGAGGTCCACTTGTTCCACGTCGAGTCGGTCGCGGGCACCACCACGCCGGTGAGCCCCGAGTTGCCCACCGTCACGTCGACCGTGCCGAACGGGTCGACCGCCTGGTGGTACATGCCCGAGCTCAGGGTGTCGATGAACGCGCGCACCGTGAAGCTGCCGCGCTGGCGAATGCCGCGCAGGGTGAAGGGGGCCTGGCCGCCGCTGAGCGTGGTGCTGGTGCCGACGATGCCGGGCGAGCCGTCGTCGTAGGCGAGCAGCACGTAGACGGTGCCGGTCTTGGTGCCCGAGTAGGTGACGATGCCGGTGACGTTCACCGGCGCGCCCAGCACGATGACAGTGGCGAAGCCCTTCTTGGTGGTGTCGGCCGCCGAGGTGGCGACCACGTGGTAGGTGCCGCTGCTCGCGGGCGCGGTGTACTTGCCGGCCGCGGTGATGGTGCCGCCGCCCGCACCTTCCTGCACCGCCCAGGTCACCGCGGTGTTGGCGGTGCCGGTCACGGTGGCGGCGAAGGTCTGGGTCGAGCTCGGGGTGAGCGAGACCAGCTGCGGCGTCACCTGCACGCCGATGCCGGGGTTCACCGTCACGGTGGCCTCGGCCGACTTGGCCGGGTTCGCCTGGGGCGTCGCCACCACGTGGAACACGCCCTGCGCCGCCACGGTGGGCGCGGTGTAGAGGCCGGCCGCGGTGATGGTGCCGCCGGTCGCGCCTTCACGCACCGACCAGGTCACCGCCTGGTTGGTGCTGCCCATCACGGTCGCGGTGAACTGCTGGGTCTGGTTCATCGACAGCGTGACGGTCATCGGGGTGATGCGAACGATGACCGGGTTGATGACCTCGACGGTCGCGCTCGCCGTGGTGGTGCCGTTCGCAGCGGCGGTGGCCACCACGTGGCAGGTGCGCGGCGTCGACGGAGGGTTGTACAGGCCGGTGCTCGACACGGTGCCGCAGACGGTGCCCTCCATCAGCGACCAGGTGACGGTGGTGTTCGAAGCGTTGCCGACCATCGCGGTGAACTGCTGGGTCGCGCCGATTTCGACCAGCGCGGTGGCCGGAGTCACCACCACGGTGACCGGCAGCACGGTGACGGTGGCGACCGCCGTCTTCGACGGGTCGGCGTGGGCCTTGGCCTCGACGTGGTACACGCCCGGCGTCACCGGCGCGGTGTAGAAGCCGCCGCTGCTCAGGGTGCCGCCCATCGCCTCTTGCACCGACCAGGTCACCGCGGTGTCGGTCGAGCCCATCACCGTGGCGTTGAACTGCTGGGTCTGACCGGCCCCGAGCGACAGCTGCGAGGGGTTGACCGAGAGGGTGATGACCGGCGCGGCGGTGACGGTGATGGTCGCGGCGGCGTGCGCGGTGGTGTCGGCCACCGAGGTCGCCACCACGTGGTACGTGCCTGGCGTCGCCGGGGCGGTGTACAGGCCCGTGGCGGTCACGGTGCCGGCCGCGCCGCTCTCTTGAAGGCTCCAGGTCACGTCGGTGCTCTCGCCGCCGGCGACCGCGGCGATGAACTGCTGGGTCTGGCCGGCGACCAGCGACACCGCGCCGGGGCTCACGCTGACCACCACCTTGGGCGCCGCCTTCACCACCGTCACCGTCGCGCTCGCCGACTTCATCGCGTCGGCGTTGCTGGTCACGCGCACGTGAAAGGTGCCGGTCACGTTCGGGGCGAGGTAGCGGCCCTGGGCGTTCACCACGCCGCCTTCGCCTTCTTCGACGCTCCAGCTCACCGTCAGGTCGTCGGTGCCGAGCACCGTGGCGTCGAACTGCTGCACCTCTCCCATGCCGACCGTGGCGGTCTGCGGGTAGATGGCGATGACGACCTCTGTCTCTTTGGTCGGCGTGCCCTTGCAGTCACAGGCAGCGGCGAGAGAGAGAAAGCAGACGGACAGCAGCTTCAGTGCAGCGGACCGGGTGGGCATGAGACCGTTTCCTGTTGGTGCTACGAGGCGCGGGCCGTGTAGCAGAAACGGCTACCATGTAGGTAGGCCCCCCCGGCGCGCGGGAAAACGGCCAGTGATTCAGGGCGTTGGCGCGGCGAAGCGCACATAGACGGGGAGCACTCCGCCGTCGGGGGAGAGCCGCAGGCCGCCCAGGGCGAGCTGCCCGGGGCTCACCTCGAGAATGCTGCGCCAGCTGTACTCCCGCGGCGCGCCGGGGAGCGCGAGCTCGATCAGCCTCCACTCGGCGCCGTCGAAGCGGCGCACCGTCGAGCCCACCAGCCACACGTCGGCGGGCGGCCGCACCAGCATCGCCCAGCGGTCTTCGGCGTACGACGGGGTCATCTCGAGCACGCCACCGTCGAGGTAGCGCAGCACGCGGTCGTAGCCGTCGAGCACCCAGAAGTCGTCGGCCGAGGCGCCGGCGATGCGGGTGGCCTCCCAGATGAGGTCGTCGCGCACCTTCAGCCCGCGGCTGGCGCCAATCAGCTCGCCGCCGTCGAGCAGGGTGACCACCGCGGCGCCGCTCCCGTTCACTCCGGGCGCCGACTCGAGCGTGATGACCTTGTCTCCCGGCGCGAGCCACAGCGCGTGAATGACCCCACCGTCGAGCTCGACGTTCTCGTTCAGCCGGGTGGCAACTCCGCTGGCGGTGTAGCGGCACACGTGCCGGTGCACGCCGCCGAACAACACCTCGCTCGGGTTCCGGCCAAAGGTGAGCGCGTAGTTGTGGGTGCCCGCGTCGTAGCCGCACGCGCGCTCGTAGTGGTTGTAGGTGGTGGGCCCGGTGAAGTTGGTGGCGTAGCCGGCCGAGTCGAGCACCCAGTAGTTGGTGGGAGATTCACCGAGCGCCGCGTACGGAGTGATGGTGCCGGTGAGCAGCGGGGTGAGGTCGGTGTAGCGCCAGCTGCCCGAGGGCGCGTCGGCGAAGAAGCCGAAGCGAACCCCCGCGCCGTCGCGGTCGATGCCGACGGCCGCGGGCGCGCTGGCCGAGCCGAACACGGCGTAGAGAATGCCCGAGTCGCCCTGCTGCACCTCGAGCGGGGTGAGGGCGCCGCCATCTCCGCCACTGCTGCCTCCCGCGGTCGCGCCGCCCCCTGCCGTGCCGCCGGCGCTGCCGCCCGCCGCGCCGCCCGCACCGCCGGTCGCGAGCATCGTCACGCGGGTGTCGTAGGCGCGGTCGAAGTCGAGGCACGCCGAGCACCCCAGCGTGAGCGCCAGCCCCAGCGCCCTCACGGCCACGCTCCGCTCACTGCCAGGCCGCCGCCGCCCGGCACCACCGACACCGACGCGGTGACCGGGGCGCGCGAGCCCAGCGCGAACAGCACCGCTGCGGTGACGGCCGCCGCGGCGCCCACCCCCACGCCCACCCAGCCGAGCAGCTGCAGCGTCTTGCCCGAGTCGCGCAGCTGCTGTGCCTCGCCGACGGTGCTCGCCTTGAGCAGCTGCTCGTAGCGGCCGTTCGCGAGCAGCAACCCCACCGCGCCGGCGGCCAGGGTCGCCACCGCGACCGCCGCGGGAGCGATGGCCCAGCTGCGCCTGGGGCCCGCAGCGCTCGCCACCCCCGGCTCGGGGCCGGGCTCGAGCTCGGGGTGCGTGGCCTTCAGCTGCTGCAGCAGCGACCACGCCGCGTGGTCGAGCGCCGCGTCCATCAGGTCGGCGTTGGCGACCTGCGCGCTGTCGAGGGCCAGCACGGTGGCGTCGCGCGCGGCGAGCACCTTGAAGCTGAGCGCGTAGGTGGTGCCGGGCTTGCCGATGTCGCCGACCACCATCGCGTCGACGCCCATCGCCGCGGCCAGCTCGGTGATGCACGAGTCGCTGCAGCCTTCGGCGGCGAGCAGCTGCTTCTGCCGCTCGAGCCCCATCACCGCCGAGAAGTCGCGCGCGGTGATGACCTTCACGCCGCGCGCCTGCAGCTTCTGCGAGAGCAGGCTCGAGTAGAGCGCGAGCTCTCCGGCTTCGAGCTTGACCGAGTTCAACTCGGGGAGCGCGAGGCTGAAGCGGGCAGCAGTGAGCGCGACAGCCGCGAACGCAAGCACCATGGCCGTCGCTCATACAGCGAACGCGCCCGGGCGGCTCACTGCAAAAACGTCACGCCGCGCGGCGCAGCACGTCGCGGCGCAGACCGCGCAGGGTCGAGTCGACCACCTCACACACCTCGGAGTGGTCGGCCTGGGCAGGCAGCGAGCACTTCGCCTCGAGGCGGGTGTCACCGAACACGACCTCGATGCGCACCTTGAGGCCGCTGTCGAGCGTGCCCCGCTCGAACCAGGCGCGGCACGCGTCCATCGGCACCGGGAGCTCGGCCAGGTTGTTCGCGCCCATTCGAATGCAGGCGTTGAGCGAGTCCGAGGGCCACATGTTGCGGTAGGTCACTTCGTACGGTGCGGTCATGGCGTTGCTCCTTTCGGACTGCGTGAGTGAAGGCGGTGAATCAGGCCGCGCGAACGACGCGCAGGTGACGCGGAGCGCGAGCCTCTTCGAGGCCCATCACTTCGACGGTGGCGCGGTGGGTCGAAGCCACCGCGGGTATGACCGCCGCCGCCGCCGCGTCGCTCTCCCAGCTGGCGTGGGTGAAGTCGAGCTTCACCTTGGCGCGGTTGGGGAAGAGGTTGATGAGCTTGGGCAGCCCGAACGCCTGGCGGAAGCCCAGCGTCCCATCGAAGCGAATCGTGACCGCGCCGTTCTTCTCGAGCGTGATTTTCATGTCCGGCGCCTTGAGCAACCAGCGTGCCGCGGTGCTTTCAAAGGCCAGGGGCGCGGAGTTTCGACGGACGCACCGAACGGTGACGTGCGCCGATGTCACTGCGGCCGCACGCCCGCCTCAGGGGTTCGTTACCGAGCGGCACATTCGCCACAAACCCGAGGCCGCCACTCAAAAGTTGCCCTGCCCGGTGAGAAACGCGCCGCCGATGCCGTTCGACGGCCAGGTGAAGGTGTCGGTGACCACGCTGCCGTCGACGCCAGTGAGCTGCAGCGTGAAGTCGCCCTTGCCGAAGCCCTTCGCGTCGGTGAGCGTGCCGTCGCTGGCGCGGGTGAGCGCCACGAAGCTCGAGTGGTTCTTGCTCTTCACCTCGACCTTGGCGAGCGGCACCCGCGCGTTGCGCACCCAGAGGCTCGTCCACCACTCGTTCGAGCCGCTCTGAAACTCGTACATCAGCTTGCCGGTGTCGGGGCACCGGGCGAACTGCCAGGTCATCGCGCGCGGGTTCTCTCCGCTGTTCAGCAGGTCGAACGCCTCCTGGCTCACGTCGATGCTGTTGTCGGTGGTGCTGCCGTAGGTGACCACGCGCAGCACCGCGGTCTTGCCCTTGCCGGTGGTGACCGAGATGCACGCGTCGCAGTAGCTCGCCACGTTGGGCACGCCGCTCCACAAACCGACCAGCAGGGTGCCCTCGGCCTGGCGCACGGCGGGCAGGTAGCCGCCCTCGGGCGCGCAGGCGTTGTGCCACTGCGACTCGCTCCAGTCGACGGGCCCGAGGTGAAACAGGCCGCCCTCGAACTTCTGGTCGAAGCCGGTCAGCGGCTCGCCTCCGCCGCCGCCGGTTCCGCCGCCGGGGCCGACCTCGGTGGTGCACGCGGCGAGCAACAGAAACACGAGGAGCTGGCGCATGGCGCGCAATCGACCATAGGGGCCGGGCCGCGGGCAACGCGTTCACCACGTGCGGTGAGGTGAGACCCGCGGCGAATCGCTCGAGATTGCTCGCGCCGCCCTGGTAACCGCAGTGGGCAGGGGGGGCGGTAACAACCGTGCTCAATTGTTCGGAAAACTGGCGCGCGGTATCGATCGCCGATGCGCCCGGTCCTTCTGTTCACCTTCGTGTGGTGCATCTCGTGCGTCGGGGAGATTGCGATTCCGTCTCCGCTCGACCCCGGCGACACCGTCAACCCCTCGACCGGCGGCAGCGGCGGAGGAGACGTCACCGGCGGCACCGGCGGCGGCGACAGCATGGGCACCGGCGGCGGCTCGGTCATTCCGCCCGAGATGCTGCCCGCGTTCGTGCCGGCCCCGCTGCAGGGCCGGCTGCTGCTCTCGTGGCACTACGTGAACGCGATTCGCGACGTGTTGGGCACTGCGGCGGCGGGCGCGGTCACCGCGCCGCGCGACGTGGCCATCAACGGCCTCTCGGCGATCGGCGCGTCGACCCTCGAGCTGTCGACCTCGGCCGCCCAGCAGTACGAGACCAACGCCTACGCCGCGGCCAAGGTGGCCACGCTCAACTACGGCTGCTCGCCCACCACCGCCATCGACGACGCCTGCTTCGGCAGGTTCCTCGACAGCTACGGCCGCCGCCTCTTTCGCCGCCCCTTGAGCGCCGCCGAGCGCACCACGTGGACGAACGTGCAGCACGCGGCGGCGATGGCGTACGGCTCGTTCGCGCGCGGCGTCGAGTTCGCGCTCGCGGGCCTGTTGCAGTCGCCCGCGTTTCTCTACCGCTTCGAGAAGGGCACGCCCGAAGGCGGCAACGTGAAGCTCACGCCGTACGAGCTGGCGAGCCGGCTCTCGTTCTTCCTCGCCGGCACCACCCCGTCTGACGCGCTGCTCACCGCCGCCGAGAACGGCAAGCTCGACACCGCCGACTCAGTGCGCGAGCAGGCGGGGCTGCTGCTCGATGAGGCCTCGGCGAAGCCGGCGCTCTCGGCCTTCTTCGACGAGGTGTTCGACGAGTCCGAGCTCGAGCACCTGGGCAAAGACACCACCACCTTCCCCGACTTCGACCAGACGCTCGCCACCTCGATGCGCGAAGAGCTGCACCGCATGGTCGAGGCCGAGGCGCTGACCGGCGACTTCCGCAACCTGCTCGACGCCGACCACACCTACGTCGACGCGAAGCTGGCGAAGCTCTACGGCGTCACCGCGCCCGCATCGGGCTGGCAGCGGGTGCAGCTCAAGGCCGACCAGCCGCGGGCCGGCATTCTCGGCGAGGCCGCCTTCCTCGCGCTCAAGGCCCACCCGGTGAGCTCGTCGCCCACGCTGCGCGGCAAGCTGGTGCGCGAGAAGCTGCTGTGCCAGCCGGTGGCCGCTCCGCCGCCCGACGTGAACACCACCCTGCCCGAGCCGCCGGTGGGCCAGGTGCTCACCACCCGCGAGAAGGTGGCCCAGCACATGAGCTCGGTGAGCTGCTCGGCCTGCCACAAGCTGATGGACCCCATCGGCTTCGGCTTCGAGAACTTCGACGCGGTGGGCGCCTACCGCACCACCGAGCACGGCAAGCCGGTCGACGCCTCGGGCGTCATCGACGGCAAGAGCTTCGCCGACGCCAAGGGCCTCGCCGCGCTGCTCAAGAACGACCCGCGGGTGATGCGCTGCATGACCAAGACCTTCTACCGCCAGGCGGCCGGTCACGTAGAGCTCACCACCGAGCTCCTGCCGCTGCGCGTCGCCGAGACCGCGTTCATCAACTCGGGGTACCAACTTCGTTCGCTGCTGGTCGAGCTCGCCGCCAGCGATGCGTTCCGCTACGGGAGGGCGCCATGAAGCTGTCTCGAAGGACGCTGCTGCGCGGCACCGCCGCCGCAGTCGCGCTGCCCACGCTCGAGGTGATGCTCAACGTGAACGGCACCGCCTACGCGCAGGGCATGCCGCTGCCGCTGCGCTTCGTCACCTGGTTCTTCGGCAACGGGGTGCTCCGCTCGAAGTGGACGCCGAGCGTCACCGGCGCCGGCTGGCAGCTCACCGAGCAGCTGAGCGGCCTGGTCGACGCGTCGAAGGGCATCGACGTGAAGTCGTACGTCAGCGTGGTCAGCGGCTACGACGTGAAGACGCCGAACCTGCGCGGCCACCACAACGGCGTGGCGGCGCTGTACTCGGGCGCCCCGTTCATTCCCCTCACGCCCACCGGCGGCGCGGGCTACTCGTCGAAGTTCGGCATGATGAGCATCGACCAGGTGGCGGCCGACAAGATTGCCGGCAACACCACCTTCAAGTCGCTGCAGCTGGCGGTCTCGAAGCGCTTCACCCGCGGCGAGGGCCCGACTCTGCAGTACCTCTCGCACCGCGGGCCCGACGCGCCCATGCCGCAAGAGACCAACCCCGCGGCGCTGTTCTCGCGCCTGTTCATGGGCTTCACCCCGAAAGACCCCACCGACCCGCGCGACCGGCTGCGCGTCAACGTGCTCGACGCGGTGAAAGACGACGCCAAGCGGCTGCAGACCCAGGTCAGCGCCGCCGACAAGGCGCGGCTCGACCAGCACCTCACCGCCATCTCCGAGGTGCGCTCGCAGATTCTCGCGCTGCCCTCGGTCATCACCTCGTCGTGCGCGCAGCCCGCCACGGTGACGAACACCAACCAAGACGTGAACCAGGTCGAGCAGTACGAGACGGTGAACAAGATCTTCTCGGACCTGATGGCGCTGGCCTTCGCCTGCGACCTCACCCGGGTGGTGAGCTACCAGTTCACCGGCTCGGTGGGGGGCCAGTGCTTCAAAGACCTGAGCCCCGGCCAGCCGCGCGACAACGAGCACGCGCTCACCCACGACGCCGCCCAGCAGGGCGCGGTGAACGAAGGGGTGAAGTTCACCATTCGCAACTTCGCCTACCTGCTCGACCGGCTGAAGAAGTCGGTCGAGGGCACCGGCAACGTGCTCGACCGCAGCTGCCTGCTGTGCAGCACCGACGTGGCCGAGGGTCTCGACCACTCCATCAACGACTACCCGATTCTGGTCGCCGGCCGCGGCGGCGGAGCGCTCAGGTACCCCGGCATTCACGAGCGCGGCAGCGGCGGCAAGAGCGTGTCGAACGTGCTGCTCACCTGCCTGCAGGCGGTCGGCACCGGCGTCACCTCGGTGGGCAAAGACAGCGGGCTGTCGACCACGCCGGTCGCGGCGCTGAAGGCCTGAGAAGGCGCTGCTTGAAAAACGTAGTGTTCACCGCCGCGAGCGGGTTCTATGCGCGCGCGCATGGGCTCGACGCTGCCGGTCTCCGACAACCCGTTCGAGGTGCTCGGCGTCGCGCGTGACGTCTCTGACGGCGAGCTGAAGAAGCGCTACTTTGCGCTGCTGCGGCAGTTTCCGCCCGAGTCGCACCCCGAAGAGTTCAGCCGGGTGCAGCACGCCTACGAGCAGCTCAAAGACTCAGCGGCGCGCGCGCGCTTCGCCGAAGAGACCGAGCCGTACCAGGGCGTCGAAGAGCCGTACCGCACCCGGCTGCGCGAGGCGCTGGCGCAGCTCCAGCGCGGAGACATCGAGCTGGCCCGCGTGGCGCTCAAGGCGATGGTGGCCGAGAAGCCCGACCTCGAAGACGCGCGCAACCTCTTGCATCACGTCTTCTTCAACGAAGAGAACTTCGCCGATGCCGAGGCGCAGCTGCAGGCACTGGTGCAGCAGCACCCCGATGCGGCCTGGTACCGCTACCGTCACGCGCTGGTGCTCACCCGGCTCAAGCGTCACGCCGACGCCCAGGCGGCGAGCGAGGCGTGGGTGAAGATTACCGGCGGTAGAGACCCCCAAGCGTGGGACTTCGTCGCCGAGTCGCTGGCCGCGCAGGGCCGCCACGACGAGGCGCTGGCGCGGCTCGACCAGGGCCTCGCGGCCGTGCCGCATCGCGCGCCGTTGATTCTCACCCGCATGCACCTGCGGCTCGACCGGCCCGACCGGGCGGCGCTCGAGCGCGACCTGGCCGAGCTGCTCGGCACCATCGCGCCGGGCGACGACGAGATGAAGCAGGTCTCGGCCGAGCGGCTGCAGAGCCTCGCCGCGCTGTTCTTCAGCCGTGCGCTGAGCGACGAGGCGAACCTGCTGCTGCAGAAGGTTCGCGAGCTCTCGGGCCGCGAGGGCGGGGTGCAGTTTCCTCCCCGGCTCGAGGTGTTCATCGAAGAGCTGCCCGAGCCCTCGCAGCAGTGGCTGGTCGAAGAGAGCCAGACCGCGCACATTCGCCGGGTGAACCGGCGGGGGAAGCTCGCCGACGTGCTGCTGGCGCTGCTCTTCACCGCCCTGTGGGGCCTGGTGGCGCTGGTGAGCGTGGTGAACGAGTCGGGCTGGCCGGGCGGGCTGGCGGTGGTCTACGGGGTGCTCGCGCTCGCCGTGACCGCGCCGATGGTGTGGGCGTGGCGCGAGCTGAGCTGGAGCTTCGCGGTGCCACACCGCCGCATGATTTCGGTGCACCCGCTCTACATGCTCGAGGTCGGCGTCGAGAAGCTGGTGGCCTGGCCACTGGTGAACCTGGCCGAGCCGAAGCTGCTGCACCAGTACATGAACGGGGTGTACTCGGCGACCACCATCACCCTGCCGTTCGGGAAGAAGAAGATGAAGGTGCAGATTCGCGGGCAGCAAGACGCGCTGGCCTTCGCGCAGGCGCTGCACGAGTACCGCTACCGCGCGTTGCAGTTGATGCACGGCGGGCTGCTCGAGGCCGAGCAGGGCTTCGACTTCATCCCCGGCGAGTTTCTCGCGCCCACGTTTCGGTCGAAGGTGAAGGGAGCGAAGCGCGCGGCGCGCGCGAAGCGGTGGGGGTACAGCGTGGCGGTGGCAGTGGGGCTGGCCATCGCAGCGGCGCTGGTGGGCTCGGTGCGCGAGCGCGAGCGCAGCTGGGCGGCCGCGGTGAACGGCGGCTCGGCCGTCGACATGGCCAAGGCGCTGGCGCAGCGGCCCAACGGCGAGGGCAGCGAGCGGTTCGAAGCGTTTCGCCAGGCGACGCTGAGCGCGGCGCGCAGAGACCTCGAGGCCACGCTCGACAAAGGTGACCCGCGGCGGGTCGCGCTGGGGGCGCTGATGAGCGAGGTGATGAAGGCGAAGCACCCGCTGCTGCACTTCCGGTCGAAGGCGATGCCGCCCGAAGGGGCGACCGGGGTGCAGGCCACCTCGTTCTCCGACCGCGAGCTGAAGGAGTCGATGGGGCGCTTCCCGCTGCGGCTCTACGACGGCTTCTCGCAGGCGATGACCACCCGCGCGCGCGAAGTGCTGGCGGTCTCGGCGGGCTCGGCCGAGCGCGGAGTGACCATCGAGGTGGCGCTGACTCCGCGGCTGTTGGGCAAGAGCGTGCAGGTGGCGAAGACCCGCTGGCCGCTGCTCGGCCTCACCGCCCGCGCCACCCTCGAGGGCCAGCCGCTCGCCGACGTGCAGGTCGACTTGGACGACGGCGACGCCGTGGTGGTCTCCACCGACGACAACGCCACCGCCGTGCTCGACGCGCAGATGGACAGGCTGCTCTCGAAGGTCGGCGCCGCCCTCGCCCGCGCCAGCGGCCTGTCGGTGAATTGAGGCCGTTGGGCTGCGCCGAGACTTGGGCGCGGTGGTGGCGCTCGGTGGTGGCGCTCGTCTTCGTGCCGGCACGCGTCTGGCTGACAGGGTGGGGTGGCTCAGGTGGGCCTTGCGACTCGCCGCGCCTCGTTGCGAAGCGGGCGTCGGCGCTCGGCGTGTTCAGTCACGCCGCCGATCGTCCGAGCACTCGCGCCTCTTTGTGCGACCGCCCGCTCATTCGCGCGTGCCCCTCGACTTCGCGCCACGTGTCGCCGGCGGTGGAGCGCTGCGGAGTGCCCCGCAGCGGCCGTCTGCCGGATCGATGCACCCGGGTGGGCAGCAGAGACATCGACGTGGGAGTGTTTAGGCCCACGGGTTGGTCGTAAACACTCCCACGTGGGGTGAGGGACGCGTGGCGACGATTTCGCGGCTGTCGCCGGCGCCTCGGGGCCTTCGCGGACTGAGCATCGTGCAGCAGCGCCGGGCCGCGCCTGCCGAGCCCTCATCGGCCCTTCGCCTCATGACGCACCCACGTCGCCCCAGGTTCTCTTGGGCGCTGGCCCCCGCCCAGACCCGCGCGAGCATCGCGAAGTCTGCAGCGAACACGTCTGGCTCCGGCACTTGGCGAGAGCACCGAATGCGCCCGAGGGGAAGTCGTAGATGGCCCCGGTGCACCACCACGCCGGCGTCGACTCGAGCCCTCGTTCAGGGAGCGGTCGGGGGGCGCACGCGGGCCCACGCGTGACCGAACCCGAGCGCGGCTTTTTCCGCCGCGCGCTCAGTTGAAGAACACCGACTGCACCCAGCCACACGCTCCGCCGTTCTTGCACGGGGTGCACGACTCGGGGTGGTCGAGGTCGCAGGCGCCGCCCGCGCCCGACCCGTCGCTCGGCGGAGTGAGCACCGGCGCGCCCGACTGCAGCACCTCGACGAAGTACCAGCGCACGCCCTGGGCATCGACGTTCGTGAAGTACACCTGCACCCGGTCGCCGTAGTGGAGCCAGTGCTTGGTGGTGCTGTTCTGCGCCCAGTACAGGTACGCGCCGAACGGGTAGACGAAGAAGAAGTCGGGGTCGCTGCCGTTCGCGAGGCACTTCACTCCCGCCAGCGGCGGAGTGCGCTGGGTGCAGGTGTGGCCACCCGGCGAGGCGAGCGTCAGTCGGTGCGCGGTCGGAGTCCACGGGCCTCCGCTGCTCGCGCCGCAGCTCACGCTGCCGCAGTCGTCGCCGCCTTCGTCGCAGCGGTTGGTGGCGTGACAGGTGGTGTTGCCGCCCGAGCACGCCGCGAGCGGCTGACCGCACGCGCTCTCGACCTCGTAGTCGGCGCCCGCCGGGCCCAGCGCACAGGGGTGCGAGGTGAAGCCCACGAACTCGAGCAGGTTGGGGTCGAAGGGAAACCAGCCCTGCATGTGACTCGCGCCGTCGTACGCGTAGCCCCACGCGAAGCCCGCTCGGGTCGGCCGCAGCGGAGGGCTGTTGTCGGGACACGCCGAGCGCGTCGGGCTGCCGCACGCGAACCCGGTGGGGAAGCAGCTGCCGCTGGGCGGGTCGTACCAGGGCCCGTCGGACGCGAGCCCCACGTACGCGCCCACCGGCACCGTCTGCAGCAGCACTCCCTTGTTCGAGCCGCCGACGTCGCCCGAGTACTGCGGCAGCGGGGCCTTCACCCGGTAGGGGTAGTAGCCCACGTTGATGGTGCGCGCGCTGTACGCCTGGTTCAGCGTGCGGCAGCCGTCGCCTGCGCCCCGCGTCGAGCCCATCGCTGGAGTGCACACGAACGCCGAGGCTCCACCGCCGGCCGTTCCGGCGCCTCCGGCGGTCGCTGATCCGCCTGCCGTCGCACTACCTCCCGCGGTCGCACTGCCTCCCGCCGTCGCACTGCCTCCCGCGGTCGCACTGCCTCCCGCCGTCGCACTGCCTCCCGCCGTCGCACTGCCTCCCGCGGTCGCACTGCCTCCCGCCGTCGCACTGCCTCCCGCCGTCGCACTGCCTCCCGCGGTCGCACTGCCTCCCGCCGTCGCACTGCCTCCCGCCGTCGCACTGCCTCCTGACGTCGCAGCTGATCCACCCGCGGCGCCGCTTCCCCCTGCAGACCCTGCGTCGACCGGCTCGAGCGGGGGAGTCACACAGGAGATGATCAGCAGGCACCCGACGAGGCGATTCATGGCCGGCCATCATCGGGCTCGAGAACCTTCGGCGCGCGATGTTCCCGGGCAGTGACTCGTGTGGGACACGCGGTTCCCCGGCTGTCCCGGGGGGAGGGGAAGTGGTGTAATCCCGACCGCGATGCGCCCCCGCACTCGAGCCCTGCTCCTCCTGGTGTGCGCCTGCACGGGCACCATCGAAACTCCCGAGCCGCACGTCGTGGTGCCGCCCGTCGTCACGGTGACGGTGCCCGCTGGTGGCGAGACCTGCAGCGAGCTGGGCCTGCCCGGCGCTCCGGTGCCGATGCGCCGGTTGAACCGCACCCACGTCGAGCAGACCGTGCACCAGGTGCTGGGCATCGACGTCGCGCTGCCGGTCACCGACGAGCGGCTGTTCACCTACCGCAGCAACGTCTCTTCGCCGGTCGACTCGCAGCAGGTACAGGGTTACTTCGACTGGGCCGAGGCGGTGGTGAAGAAGGTGTCGCTGGCGCCCTGCACCGCGTCGGGCTGCGAGACCTGGCTGTTCGACGAGCTCGCGCCGCGCTTCTTTCGCCGGCCGCTCGACCCCGAGCAGCGCGCCCGCTACCGCGGCCTGTTCGAGGCCGGCACCGCGCAGGGCCGCTCGCGGCTCGAGGGCGCCCAGTGGGTGCTCGAGGCGATGCTCCAGAGCCCGTCGTTTCTCTACCTCGACGAGCCCACCTCTGACGAAGGCCTGCTCGACGGCTACGCGGTGGCCGCGCGCCTCGCGCTCATGCTGTGGGGCCACAACCCCGACGACTGGCTGCTCGGGCTCGCCGCCACCGGCCGGCTGAGCACCGCCGAAGGCGTGCGCCAGACCGCGCGCAAGATGCTGCGCGACCCGCGCAGCGAGCGGGGCCTCGAGGCGTTCGTCTCGCAGTGGCTCGAGCTCGAGCGGTTGGAGCAGGTGAACGCCCGCCCCGACCTGGTGGCGCTCGGCACGCCGCTGCTCACCGCGATGGCGCGCGAGCCGGTCGACACCTTCCGTCTCTCCACGCTCCAAGGCGACGGCCTGGCCGCGCTGCTCACCACTCCGCGCACCGCCGCTGCTCCGGCGCTGGTGGCCTACTACGGCCCCGACGCGCTCTCGACGGTCGACGGCGTCACCCAGCTCAACCCGCTGCGCCGCGCCGGCCTGCTCACCTCGCCCGGGGTCATGGCGTCGCTGGCGCACGCCGAGTCGACCTCGCCCACGCTGCGCGGCTACGCGGTGCTGGCGAACCTGATGTGCAAGCCGCCGCCTCCGCCTCCCGCGGGCGTCAACGTGAACCTGCCTCCGCCGGTGCCGGGGCTCACCACGCGCCAGCGGCTCGAGCGCCACTTCTCCGACGAGAGCTGCGGCAGCTGCCACCGCGCGATGGACGGCATGGGCTTCGCGTTCGAGCACTTCGACGCGCTGGGCAAGTGGCGCGACACCGAAGGCGGCATGGCCATCGACGACAGCTCGTCGTTCAAGATGGGCGGCGAGCAGATTACGATTCACGGCTCCATCGAGCTGTCGAAGATGCTCGCCGGCCGCCGTGAGGTCGCCGAGTGCTTCGCCCGCCAGTGGACACGCTATGCCACCGGCATTCCCGAGCAGGCGCCGGTCGCCTGCTACATGCGCGAGCTGGCCGACGGGGTGCTGCAGTCGAACGGCCTCGAGCGGCTGATTCTCTCGCTCGCTTCGTCCGAGTACGTGCGCAGGGGAGCTGCCCAATGACCTCGTTCACCCGCCGCGCGGCGCTCAAGTTCGGTGCGCTGGGCGCCCTCTTCCCGTGGACCCGCGCGCTCGCCGCCACGCCGAAGCGCAAGCTGCTGCTCTACTTCACGCCGCACGGCACCATCTGGCCCAAGTGGCGCCCCACCGGCACCGAGACCAGCTTCACGCTCTCGCCGATTCTCACTCCGCTCGCGAACCACAAGTCGAAGCTCAGCCTGCTCGACGGGCTCTCGCTGCCGTACGGCACCAGCTATTACATCCCCCACACGTACACGATGCCGACCCTGTGGACGGGGTCTCCCATCGACACCGCGGCGAACCAGTTCTGCCGCACCGACCACATGCAGTGCTTCGGCTGGGGCACCGGCACCTCGGTCGACCAGACCATCGCCGCGCAGCTGCCCGCCAACGAGACCACCTGGAGCAGCATCGAGCTCGGCTACAACTGCGGCGGCCAGCACCCCGCGACGCGAATGATTTACAGCGGCCCGCGCGTCACCAAGGGCCCCATCGACGACCCGGCGCGCGCCTTCTCGACGCTGTTCACCACCGTCGACCCCAACGCCGCCGCCGCGGCGGCGAAGCTCAACCGGCGGCGCAGCGTGCTCGACACGGTGGTGGCCGACCTGGGCTCGCGCAAAGGCAAGATGAGCGCGGCCGACAAGTCGCGGCTCGACGCGCACGCCACCGCGGTGCGCGAGCTCGAGGTGCGGCTCGCGGCCGAGGCGCCGATGTGCACGTACCCGGGCGCTCCGACCGGAGTGAACTCGCAGACCGCGATGGACCGTCAGGCCGACATCGCCGCGGCCGCGCTGGGCTGCGGGCTGACCCGCGTGCTGTCGATGCAGATGTTCATCGCCGACAACGACAACTCGCTCTACCCGTGGCTGGGCGTGAACGCGATGGGCCACCACGCGCTGAGCCACGACTCGTCGCAGGCGTCGCAAGACCTGCAGGCGGCCATCTACACCTGGTACTCGGCGCGCTTCGCCTACCTGCTCGACCGGCTGGCGGCGACTCCCGACCCCGCCGGCGGCAGCGTGCTCGACAACACCCTGGTGGTCTGGGGCAGCGAGCTCGGCACCGGGTGGACGCACGACATCGGCAACGTGCCCTTCGTCATCGCGGGCGGGCCGACGGTGGTGCAGGGCGGCCGGTACAAGAAGGTCACCGGCACCAACCACCGCGTGCTGGTGACCGCGACGCACGCCATGGGCTTCACCTCGACCATGAAGTACGGCGCCCTCGACAACGGCACCGGCCCCCTCTCGGGCGTGCTGGTCGGCTGAGCGGTTTCGAGACGGAGCGTGACCGCTCGGGGTGAGCTCTTCACCCAGCTGCCCCCGCAAAATGGCACGGCCCTCGCGAGGAGGGCCGTGCGCACTTCGAGAAGCTGAACCGAAGACTCAGAGCGTGCGCAGGTAGGCGACCAGGTCGTCCATCTGCTCGGAGCTCAGCTTGCTGGTCTTGCCGTGGAGGTCGCCGGGGTTCGACATCAGGCGCTCCTTCAGGCTGACCGCCTTGCCGGTGTGGAGGTACGGCGCGCTGCGGGCGATGCCGAGCAGCGAGGGCACGTTGAGGCCGCGCGACAGCACCATGCCGTTGTCGCCGTAGCCGGTGGTGGGGCGCGAGAGCGTGCCGACGTCGGCGAACTGGTTGTTGGTCAGCCACTGGCCCGCGTGGCAGGTGCCGCACTCGGCCGCCGCGAACACCACCGCGCCGCGCGCCTGCTGGTCGGTGAGCTCGGTGCCGACCCGGTACGGGTTCTCGGGAGCGGGAATCGACTCGACGTAAGCGTTGAGGTTCTGCTCGGCCTGCGCGTTCAGCCCGGTGCCGCCCATGCGCGAGGTGATGGTGTGGGTGAGGAAGGCCGGCAGGTCGGCGAACTCGCCGCTCCAGTGGTACGGGGCGGTGTGCGACATGCCGCGGCCCGCGAGGGTCGGGGTCTGGCGCGGACCATCGGGAAACTGCCAGACGTGCGCGTCGTCGCGGCCCTCGAGGTGGCAGCTCGAGCACGCCACCGACGCCTGCACCGCCGAGACGCGGCGGTCGTTCGAGTCGTGGAACAGGTTGCGGCCAGAAATCTGCTGCGCGGTCAGCGTCTCGACGGTGGTGACCTTCGACGTCTCTCCGGCCACGATGCTCGAGCTCGATTCGTCGAGCGTCAGCCGCTGCACGCTGTGGTCGAACTGGTTGTAGACGTACGCGCTGCTGTTGTCGCCCAAGATGGCGATGCCGTCGGCGCCCTTGCCGATGCTGGCGGTCGAGTGCACCGAGGGCAGCTCGTTCGGCGCCGCGTAGTACGAGTAGTTGTTGTTGTTCTGCTGACGGTCGGGCTTCGCCTCGTGCCGCATGGTGGAGATGACCGCCACGTTCGACGAGTCGCGGTTCACCATGAACAGCCACGAGCCGGTGATGTCGACCACCGCCACCGACGGGCCCTGCAGAACGGGCGACGCGGTGGTGCTGCCGCCGCCGGCGCCGTAGCCCGCGAGGCCGCTCACCGCGAAGGTGGTCTGCGGGTAGCCGACGTCGGCCTGGTTGCCCTGGTTGTACGGGTCGTAGCCGTAGCCCGGGTAGTAGCTGGTCGACGAGACGTCTTCGACCAGCGGCGTGACGGCGTTCGACGAGGTGTCGAAGGTGAACAGCGCCGGGGTGGCCACCGAGCCCGCCAGCCGGGGGCCCTGCGACGCGTAGTACGGAGTGGCCGGAGTGGGCTGGGTGAGAATCGGCGCCTCACGCGAGAGCAGCGAGGTGGCGAACACCCGCTTGCCGTCGGGGGTCACCGCGAGGTCGGTCATCGCGCGCGGCTGGTAGGTGCTGGTGGTGCCCGGGGTGCCGTACTGGGTGGTGGTGGTCAGCGCCTGCTGGTTGATTTTCGAGTGCAGGTCGATGCTGCCGGCCGCGTCGACGACCTTGCCGTTCTTCAGGTCGACCCGCACCACGTCGCCGGCGCGGTAGAGCGAGACCAGCGCGCGGTCGTCGTTGATGAGCGCCAGGCCGCGCGGCTCGTCGCCGACCGGCAGGCGCCACTTCTCGGTCAGGGTGGCGGTGTCGATCTGCTGCAGAATGCCGTACTCGGTGTCGTCGCTGGCGGTGGCCGACACCACGTAGAGGTACTTGCCGTCGGGGCTCACCTGCATGCCGACCGGGTCGACCCCGGTCGCAATCTCGCCCACCACCTGCCAGTCGCCGTGGCTGATGACGCTCACGCTGCGGCTGCCACGGTTGGCGACGAAGATGGTGTCGTCTTTACCGACCGACACGCGGAAGGGCCGCACCCCCACTTGAACCTGCTGCACCACGCCGAGCGTCTTGGCGTCGACCACGAACAGCGCGCCGTTGTCGGTGTCTGCCGCGTAGAGGTACTGGCTGTCGTTCGAGACGCCCAGCGAGCCCGAGGAGCGCGGCGAGCTGTTGCCCGAGCTGCACCCCGACATCGCCACCAGCACCGCAAGACCGCCCACTGCTGCCATCACTCGCTTCATATGGAGCACCCCGGTTCTCGACGTTTTGCGACTTCTGCGCCCTGGAGCTGCGGCGCCAATCCCCCGACCTTCCTCGTCAGCGCCCGCCACGGTAGCAGTAACCGTGCCTGCCCCCCGAGCCGGGGCCCTCACACCCTGGCCCCAGGCCTTGAGCAGTTTGATGCGCAAGTGTGCACCTGAGGTTGGTGGCCGCGCCCTGAAAGACGATCAGAAAAAAGCCTTCAGTCGACCGGCAGCCAGGGGAGACGTGCTCCCACCCTGGCCTGGGCCCAGCTGTCGAGCGCCCGCGTCACCACCGAGCGCGTCGCGTCGAGGCGGCGGGCCTCGGCGAAGGCCGCAGTCGGGTCTTCACCGAGCGTCGCCAGGCGGCGGCCGCGCGCCACCCACAGCACGGCGAGGTGTACGTCGCTCACCCCCTCGAGCTGCACCGTCAGCCGGCCGGTCGCGATGAACTGCTGCGCATCGGCCAGCGCGGGCGCGTCGGCGCCCTGGGCGTGCCGCGAGAGCCGGGCGGCGGCGGCCGTGTCGGAGCTGCGCCAGGCCTCTGAGAGCAGCAGCCACACGATGGAGTCGGGCAACAGCCGCAGCGCGGTGTCGGGCGCGCGCGCCGCGGCGCTCAAGGCCGCCGAGGGCACCGGCAGCGGGCCGCCCTTCGCGGTGCGCGGCGACTCGAAGGTCGCGCGAATGAGCTCTCGCGCCTGCTTGAACGACTCGGGGTCGTTGGCCGGCTTGCCGTCTTTCGCCCGCGCCTCGACGTCGGGCAGCCCCAGCAGCGCGTGCGCCCACCTCAGCTGGTGCGGCGCGAGCTTCGCCTCCCACGCTGCGGTGTGGCCGGTGGCCTTCGCCACGTTGGCGTAGCTCACCGCCGCATCGATGCTGGTGGCGTCGCGGTACAGCGTCTGCGCCGCGCTCCACGCCTCGGCGGGGTGGCGGCCGCGCAGCAGCGCCGAGAGGTGCAGCTGCGCCAGGCTCCACTGCAGCGCCTCGGGCGCCCCGTCTTCGGCGAGCGTGAAGAGCGGCAGGGCGGCCTCGGTGTCTCCCCTGCGGTCGAGCGCGCGCGCCTTCTCGAACCGCAGGTACGACGACTGGGGAAAGCGCTCGAGCGCGCGGTCGAGAAACTTCAGCCGCTCGGGCGAGGAGAGCAGCCGCGCCGCGAAGTAGAGGTCGACGTCGTCGGCGCCCTCGTCGTCGTCGGCCCGCCCGAAGGCCGCGCGCGCCTTCTCGACCTGGCCGCTGGCGAGCAGCACCGAGAGGTAGAGCGAGCGCACCTCGAACGCCTTCTTCGCCAGCAGCGGCTCGAGCAGCACCTGCGCTTCGCGAAAGTCGCCCTGGCTCGCGTACTCGTCCACCGCGTAGAGCGCCTTCTTGGGGTCGAGCTGCGCGGTGAGCCGCTGCCACTCGGCCCACATCTCCTGGGTGCCCCGGTCGAGCGCCCAGCTCTGGCAGGCCTCGAGGCCACCCGACTCCATCGAGAGCCAGGTGCGGTAGACCGTGCCGCCGCCCTTGGTGGAGATGGAGCTGGGCGGGTTCTCGAAGACGTAGTCGAGGCCCTCGAGCTCGAGAAAGCGCTTGCCGCAGTGCATCGTCCACTGGGGAGTCTGCTGCACCGCGCGCGTGGTGTACGCGATGCGCTCCCACACCAGCGGCGCGGTGCCGCCGACGTTGTAGACCAGGGTGTGGCGGCCGCCGCGCACGAAGATGAGCGTGGTCTCGAGCTCGGTGGCGCCGTGCTTCGCGGTCACCACGTGCGTGCCGGTGGGCACCTGCTCGAACTCGACCCGGCCCTGCGCCGGCACCTGCAGGGTCTTGCCGTCGAGCGTCACCTCGACCGCCACCGCCAGGCCGTTCACCGCGTGCACGGTGTTGAAGCGGGTGTGGCGCCAGAGCGCCGCGCCGATGCCGGCCACCAGCACCGCGGCGATGACCAGCAGCCACACCGGGGGGCGCTTCGGCGAAGCCATCGGGCGGCGCTCATAGCATGCCGCGCGGTTATGCTGCCGCGCATGACGCTGCTGACCCTGCTGCTGCTCACCCAGATTCCCGTTCCCATCATCAAGTTCCCGGTGCCGCCGCCGCTCATCGTGGTCGAGCCCGGCGTGCAGGTGGTCGAGGACCAGGAGGACGAGGTCTTCGTGCACGACGGCTGGTACTGGCACCGCCGCGACGGCCGCTGGTTCCGCTCGCGCGACCACCAGGGGCACTGGGTGGTGGTGGAAGACCGGGGCGTGCCGGCGCCGCTGGTGCGGCTCAAGCCCGGGGCCTACCGCCACTACAAGCACGAAGCGCGAGAGCTGCGCCGCGAAGAGCGCCGCGAGACCCGGCGAGAAGAGAAGGAAGACAAGCGCGAGCGCAAGGAAGAGCGCCGCGAGAAGAAGCACGGCAAAGACTGAAGTCGAGACCGCTCACCCTGACCGGCTTCGAGAACCCTCTGCCTGAGCGGCCGGGCTACCTGCGCCGCTTCTTCGACTTCTTGGTCTTCGCCGCGGTCTTCTTCTTCGCGGCGGGGTCTTCTTTGCCCGCGGCGGCGAGCAGCTTGTCGCGCTCGGCTTCGACGCGCCTCAAGCTCGACGCCGCCTCGGTGCTGAGGTCTTGCGCGGCCTTCAGGCGGGCCTCGGCGTCGGCGATGCGCTTGTCGACGTCGGCGGCCTGGCGCTGCAGCACCTCGACCTGCGCCTTCAAGCCCGCCGCCTTCTCGATTTCTTCGTTGGCGCGGCGGGTCTCGAGGCTGACGCGGCGCGCGAGGAGACCTCCGACGAGCGCCAGCACGATGAGCGAGACGCCGAACAGCACCCAGGGGAGCGGGTGCTGACGGGTGGGCAGCTCCGACTCGAGGGAGCTGATGTTGGTCTGCGTGCTCTCTTCTCTCACTCGCTTAAGGCGGTGAGGCTAGCACCCGGCTCTTCATGGTCCAGACGCCGCGCGCCCTGAAGACCCGCTCGACGAACAGCGCATGTAGCGCGTGCAACGGCTGCGACGCAGCGGGGCCCTCGAGCAGCTCGACGGCGTCGGCGATCGCCTCGAGGGTCGAGCGGCCCATCGGGTCTTGGCTCTCGCGCAGCCTCAAGGGGGCGAGGAACTTGGGCGGCAGCTTGAGGCGCGGCGCGGCGTCGAGCGATGGCAGCCGCTTGAGCATGCGGCGGGTCTGCCGCCAGGTGCCGTCGAGCACCACCAGGCGCTTGGGCGGCTCGACGGGTGCGTGGGCGGTGACCTCGGCGCCGACGTCGGGGAACAGCACGTGCGAGCCCTCGCCCATGGCGCGCAGCGCGTCGTCGGTGGCGCTGCCGTCTTCGCCGTACTCGAGCAGGCGGGCGTGGGTGAGCGCCTGCAGCGCCACACGCGCGGTGCCGGTCGACTTCCACGCTTCGCGCTCGTGGCGCACCAGAATGATTTCGGTGCGGGTCGCGACCTGGGGCACCTCGGGGCAGATGCAGAAGGCGACCCGAATCCAGCAGCGGGGGCAGGCGGCCGGGGAGGTCCTGGGTGGTTCGCGAGCGCATCTGACGGTGCAGCGTAATATCGCGTCTGCATGCTCGCGCTCGCCCTCTCGGCGCTGCTCTCTCAGACGGTGAACCCCTACACCGGGGTGGTGTGGAACAACCCGCTGGCGGGACAGCTCGACCCGGTGGTCACCGCCCGGGTGTGGGCGCGGGTCACGAAGCCGAGCCCGGGCAAGGTGGCGCCCCACGCCGAGCTGGTCGCGACCGACTTCAAGCCCGAGGGGCCGCGCACCGGTGCGCAGGCGCTGCTGGCGGCCTCGAAGACGCTGGGGCGCGGGCAGCGCCAGGCGCTGGTCGAGGGCCTGAACGCCGGGCTCGACGCGTTCGAGCGCGAGGCGCGCAAGAACAACGTGGCGGCCGCGGTCGCCTTTCTGCTCGCCGTGGCGCTGCAGGTGGCGAACGAGAAAGAGGTCAGCGATGCCGAGTCGGCGGCGCTGACCCAGGGCCTCAACGACGAGCTGGCGGCGTCGGCGGGGTTCAAGAGGCTCACGCCGAAGCAGAAGCAGGCGCTCTACGAGCGGTGCGTGGTGGCCGGGTCGCTGCTCGGGGGCATGGCGGCGCAGGCGGCCGACGCGAATGATGCGGCGCTGAAGAAGCAGACGCAGGAAATGGCGCAGACCGTGCTGCAGGAGTTTCGAAAAGGCTCACCCTGAGCGAGGTCGAATGGGTGCCTTCCAGGTGGAACGCGCCCACGCCGATTACTCCAGGCTCCAAGCAGCACGGCGTGCGCAGCCATGCGATGGAGAAGGTGCTGCTCAGCCTTCGGCGAGCGACAGCAGGGTTCGACTCCGCTCACCCCTGACCGGTTTCGGGCGTTACGCGCTGCTGCGGCTGGCCAGGCGGGTGCGACGCTCTTGCACCCAGGTCGACACGCTGCGCTCGACGGTGCGGTTGAGGCGCATCAGCGAGGTCGAGAGCAGCGAGCGGGTGCGGCGGCGGTCGGGCAGGGTGGCGAGCGCCGAGAGCCCGGTGACGCGCGCGTACTCGGCCACGAAGGTGCGGGGCCGCGAGTCTTCACCCGAGAGAATGCCCATCGACACCTCGCGCGCCCGGCGGCTCTTGCGCCAGTACTCGAAGGTGCCTTCTTTGAGCGACTCACTGCCGGGGTCGTGGGCGCGGAAGACCTCGTAGAGCGCCTCGGTGAACAGCTCGCGCGCGCGCACGAAGCGGTAGCGGCGCTGCTGGTAGCGCTTCAGGGCCGCGTCGTTGACGCCCTGGAACAGCTCTTCGGCGAGCACCTCGACGTCGTTCATGGCCGCGGTCATGCCGGTGGCGGTGAGCGGGTGGCTGCAGCCGCCGGCGTCGCCGACCAGCACCGCGCCGGGCACCGCGCAGGCCTTGGTGTAGACCGAGTGGGTCGCGCAGCCCTCGAACGGGTCGCCCTCGACCGACTCGAGCATCGCCTCGCGCAGCGGGCTGGGCACGCAGGTGGCGAAGTGCTCGCGCACGTACGCGCGCATCGGCTCTCGCCCGCGCGGTGCCGAGAGCGGCACGTCGATGCACATGCGAATCAGGTCGTCTCCGTACGGGTAGGCGAGAATCGGGCCGGGCGCGCCGAGGAAGACGTGACCGAAGCCGCGCCACGGGAGCTTGGGCCCGCGCACCGTCGCCACCACCGTGTAAGAGAGCAGGGTGATGTCGGGCTCGAGCCCCAGCAGCTTGCGCACCCGCGACTGCCGGCCGTCGGCGCCCACCACCAGCCGGGCGCGCACCGCCTCGCCGTCGCGCAGCTTCACGCCGACCACCCGGCCGCCTTCTTCGAGCAGCTCGGTGACCGGCTGACCCTGGCGCAGGGTGACGCGCGGGCGCGAGCCGACCTCGCGGCGCAGCGCCTTCACCATCGCGTGGTGGTCGATGCCCAGGCCCTCGCCCCAGTGGTTCACGTAGGGCAGCAGCACCGGGTCGACTCCGGCGGCGGGGCTCACCGCGAAGCCCTTCACCGGCACTCCGCCCGCGGCCACCAGGGCGTCTTTGAGCCCCAGCGCCTGCAGCGAGCGCACGCCGCGCGGGTGAATGAGCTCGCCGCGAAAGCGCGGGTCATGCCCGAGATGTGATTCGAGCACGGTGACCGAGAGCCCCCGCGCCGACAGCGCAGCGGCACACGCCATGCCCGCGAAACCGCCTCCCACGACGACCACGTCGCTCGTCATTTCGCCCGTGGCCATAGCGCAGCCGAGTCGGTTTTGAAAAGACGACCGCGCAGGTTGATTTGACGAGTGTCAGTGGGTACGTGTCGCGTCTCGATGGATCTCGATGATCTGCTGGTGAAGACGAGCCGCACCTTCGCGCTGGCGATACCCATGCTGCCCGAGCCGACCCGCCGCGAGGTGTCGGTGGCCTACCTGCTGTTCCGCATCGCCGACACCTTCGAAGACGCGACCACCTGGCCGCGCGCCGAGCGCATCGCGGCGCTGGGCGACTTCTCTGACGCCGTCACCGCGGTCGACGTCGAGCGGCTGCGCGGGCT
>JADJNS010000022.1 GCA_016714225.1 Archangiaceae bacterium | reverse complement strand
CGCCGCCGACAGGGACGTTGGCGCACGATGCGTAGGTGCCGCTCGAGGGGTTCGCCGGTGGCGCGGTGCAGAAGCTCGCCACACACGTCGGCGCTTGGCCGGTGTACGCGCCGAGCTGGCAGGTCTGCTCGGTGCCGCTCTTCACGTAGCCGGCGTTGCAGGTGAGGGTGCACGTGCTGCCCGAAGGCACGGTGGTGCACGCCGCGTACGTGCCGTTCGCCACCGGCGCGGGAGCGGTGCACGCGTTCGGTGTGCACGTCGGGGCGCCGCTCCACGTGGTGCCCCCGACGCACGTCGGGTTGGGCCCCGAGCGGGTGTACCCGGCGCCGCAAGTGAGCGCGCACGCGCCGCCGACCGTGACGTTGGCGCACGATGCGTAGGTGCCGTTCGACGGGTTCGGGGGAGAGGCGGTGCAGAAGCTCGCCACACACGTCGGCGTGGGCCCGGTGTAGCTGCCCGCCTGGCAGGTCTGCTCGGTGCCGCTCTTCGCGTAGCCGGCGTTGCAGGTGAGGGTGCACGTGCTGCCCGACGGAACGCTGGTGCACGACGCGTAGGTGCCGTTCGCCGGGTTCGGCGGTGGAGTGGTGCAGTTCTGGGCAGACGCCGAGGCGCTGCAGAGAGCAGTGAGCGCGACGAACACGAGATGAGGGCGCACAACGGTGAGCGTATCGCAGCCGTTGCGCCGAACCCGGGGTATATGCGGGGCGTGGCGACGGGCCTGCAGCGCACTACCACCGAGCTCAAAGCGGCGATGGAGACGATGTACCGGGTGCGCGCGGTCGAGTCGCCGCCCGACGAGCAGGGGGCTCGCATCATCTGGCACCGCGGAGCCCGGGGCGCCGACCTGGTGAGCACGGTGGGCGCCGACGGCAAGGTGACGCGCCAGGAGCTTTTCCTCTTCGAAGACTACTTTCTCTACGAACGGGCGGCGGGCCTGCGCACCGGGGTGGCGCTCGACAAGGTGGGCGCGGCCGGGGCGCGCGCGAGCGGCGACATCGCGTTCGATCAAGACGCGGTGCTCAAGCGCAAGCGCATCGAGCAGGCGGCGCGGGCCCTGGCGGGCTACCAGGGCCCCGACGCGCTGATCGGCCACGCGCGCCAGGTGATGGCCGCGGCGGCGCAGGGCAAGCCGCTGGGCGGCGACGCTGCTGCGGCGCGCGCGGGAGCGGGCGTGAAGCTCGGAGAGGTGCTGGCGGCGAGCCAGGAGCTGCAGCGCCGCGAGCTCGAGGCGCGGCTGGCGCTTCGCAAGCGCAACGTGCTGCTGGTGGTGGGCGCGCTGCTGTTGGCGGCGGGTACCCTCGCGGTCTGGTGGGCGGTGCGATGAGCGAATCGGCGCGGGTGGCGGGCTTCGGCACCACGGTGTTCAGCGAGTTCTCGGCGCTGGCGCGGCAGGTGTCGGCGGTGAACCTGGGTCAGGGCTTCCCCGACTTCGACGGCCCTTTGGAGATCAAGCAGGCCGCCATCGACGCGATCAACGGCGGGGTGAACCAGTACGCCATCACCCACGGGGCGGCCTCGCTGCGTCAGGCGGTGGCGCAGCACGCCGAGCGCTTCTACGGGCAGAAGGTCGACCCCGAGACCGAGGTCTCGGTGGCCAGCGGCGCCACCGAGGTGATCTTCGACGCGATCATGGGGCTGACGAACCCCGGCGACGAGATCGTGATCTTCGAGCCGTTCTACGACTCGTACGTGGCCAGCGCCGAGATGGCGGGCGCGCGCTGCCGCTACGTGCGGCTCAACGCCCCCGACTGGTCGTTCGACGAGGGCGAGCTGGCGGCGGCGTTCACCGAGAAGACCCGGCTGGTGATCGTCAACACCCCGCACAACCCCACCGGCAAGTGCTTCACCCGCGACGAGCTGCAGCTGATCGGCAAGCTGGCCGCGGCGCGGGGCGCGGTGATCTTGAGCGACGAGGTGTACGAGCACCTGGTCTACGCGCCGAACCGGCACCTGCGGCCCGCCACGGTACCCGGGCTCGCCGAGCGCACGCTCACGGTGAGCAGCGGGGGCAAGAGCTTCTCGTTCACCGGGTGGAAGATCGGCTGGGCGCTGGGCCCCCGCGCGCTGGTGCGCGCCACCCAGAAGGCTCACCAGTTCGTCACCTTCGCCACCGCGTCTCCGTTTCAAGAGGCGATCGCCCGGGCGCTGCAGCTGCCCGACACGTACTTCGAGGGGTTCGAGCGCGACTACCGGCACAAGCGCGACTTCTTGAGCGCCGCGCTCAAGGCCGCCGGCTTCGAGCCCTTCACTCCGCAGGGCACCTACTTCGTGATCGCTGACGCCGGCCGGCACGCGCGCGCCGACGACTTCGAGACGTGCCGGTGGCTCACCCGCGAGGTGGGGGTGGCCGCGATTCCCCCCTCGGCGTTCTACAGCGCCGAGCACAAGGCCGACGCGAAGCGCTTCATTCGCTTCGCGTTTTGCAAGACCGACGCGACGCTGGCCACCGCGGCGAAGCGCCTGGCGAGCCTCGGCCGGTAGCTGCCGGCGCCCGGTTTCGGGTTACCAGCCGGTAACCGCCCGTGCTCTCGATTGCGAGCGGTGGCGAAGCTCCGTACCAATCGGGGTCGCCCACAACCATGAGCTCCTCTTTCGCGGTGTCACCGGGGCTCGTCGCTGCGGTCGTCGACGACGACCCGAGCACACGGGCGTGCTGGGAGATCTGCTCGAGGACATCGGCTTCACGGTGGTCAGCGCCGAGAACGGGCAGCAGGGGCTCGAGCTGCTGCGCGCGCAGCGGCCGGCGCCCTACGTGATCATGCTCGACCTGCTCATGCCGGTGATGAACGGGTGGGAGTTTCTCGAGGCGCGGAGGCACGAGGCCGCGCTCGCGGCGATACCGGTGATCGTGGTGTCGGCGGCGCTCGACGCGTCGGCCGAGCTGCCCAACGTGGCGGGGTACGTGAAGAAGCCGGTGAGCCTCGAGGCGGTGCTCGAGATCATCGAGCGCCTGCAGTCGGGCAAGAGCGCGCCGAAGCAGCCTGTCTCGGCGCAGCCCGACCCGCTGGCCACCACCACCGGCCGGCACGCCGATCGCGCCGGCCCGCTGCGGGTGCTGCTGATTCAAGAGAGCGACGAGGCGGCGCGCCTCACCCAGACCCTGCTGGGCCACTCGCGTGACCTGCACTTCGAGGTGCACCGGATGACGCGCCCGGTCGACGACGCCTCCGAGCCGATGGCGGCCTCGGCCGACGTGATTCTGCTCGACCTCGACCTCTCGGGTCAGCCGGCCCTCACCGTGCTGGGGCGCACGCTGCGGCGGTCATCGGGGGTGCCGGTGGTGGTGCTGCTGCCGGTGGCCGGCGCGCTCACCCGCGACGAGGCGCTGCGCAAGGGCGCGCTCGACGTGCTCGAGCGCGACGGCCAGAACCCCGAGCTGCTGGGCCGCTCGCTGGTGCATGCCGTCGACCGGGCCCGCCTGCAGGCCGAGCTCGAGCGGGCCCGCGAGCTCGCGCTGCACGAGCGCGAGCGTCGCCGCCTGGCGCAGATCGCGCAGCCCCGCACCTCGGTGGCCGCCGAGATGCTGGGGCACGCGCCCCTGCGCGAGGCCTTCGGCCAGAGCTTTCAGCGGCACGTCGGCGAGTTCATCGCCATCTGTGAGCAGTCGATTCGCGATCGCGAGCACGAGCTCGAGTCGAGCAAGCAGCGCGGGGCGCTGCAGCGGCTGGCCGATGCGCTGGCGGCGGTGCGGGTGGGCCCCGGCGACATCGTCGACATCTACCAAGAGGCGCTCTCGAGGGCGTGGAGCGCCGAGAGCTCGGAGCTGGGCTCGGCCAAGCGTGAAGAGGCACGGCTGATGCTGATCGCGCTGCTGGGCTTCGTGCTCGCCGCCTACCGGCCCTACGTCTCTCACGATCACCCCGACGGCAAACGAACCTGAGGACTTCGATGGCGCGCTACCAATTCCGACTCTTCATCACCGGGCAGCTGGGCAACTCGACCGCCGCGATCGCCAACCTTCGCGCGCTGGGCAAGCAGCTGCTGGGGGCGACTTCGAGCTGCAGATCGTCGACGTGCTCGAGCGCCCCGAGCTGGCCGATCAAGAGAAGATCACCGTGACCCCGACGCTGATCAAGGTGGCTCCGCTGCCGGCGCGGCGGCTGATCGGCGATCTCTCGCACACCCCGCGGGTGCTGGCGGGGCTCGGCATCACCCCCGGCGCAGAACCCCTTCCCCGAACGGAATAGACCCGTGCCAACCCAAGATCTCGAAGCAGTGCGAAAGCTCAAGAGCGGCATCGAGGGGCTCGATCACATCACCAAGGGCGGCATACCGATCGGCAGGGCGACGCTGGTCGCGGGCACCGCGGGCAGCGCCAAGACCATCTTCGGGGTGCAGTTTCTCGCCGCCGGCATCGCCAAGTTCGACGAGCCGGGGGTGTTCGTGACCTTCGAAGAGTCGCCGTCGGACATTCGCAAGAACGTGAAGAGCCTGGGGTGGGACATTCAGGCCTGGGAGGACGCGCGAAAGTGGAAGTTCGTCGACGCGTCGCCCGAGCCCAGCCACAGCCCGGTGTCGACCGGGCACTACGATCTCGGGGCGCTGATCGCGCGCATCGAGAACGCGGTGCGCGAGGTGGGCGCGAAGCGGGTGGTGCTCGACTCGCTGGGCGCGATCTTCAGTCAGCTGGGCGAGACCGCCCAGATTCGCCACGAGCTGTTTCGCACCGCCTCGGCGCTGCGCAAGCTCGACGTCACCGCGGTGATCACCGCCGAGCGCCTGCAAGACTACGGCGCCATCGCCCGCTACGGCATCGAAGAGTTCGTCGCCGACAACGTGATCATCTTGCGCAACATTCTCGAAGAAGAGAAACGGCGCCGCACCATCGAGATCCTCAAGTTTCGGGGCACCGAGCACAGCAAGGGCGAGTACCCGTTCACGGTGACCCGCGACGGCATCGTGGTGATTCCGCTCTCGGCGATCGAGCTCAAGCAGCGCTCGTCGAACATACGGGTGTCGTCGGGCAACCCCTCGCTCGACGAGATGTGCGGGGGCGGCTTCTTTCGCGATTCGATCATTCTCATCTCGGGCGCCACCGGCACCGGCAAGACGCTCTCGGTGGCCCACTTCGTCAAGGGCGCGGCCGAGGCGAAAGAGAAGTGCCTGCTGTTCGCCTTCGAAGAGAGCCGCGAGCAGCTGATTCGCAACGCGACCGGCTGGGGGCTCGACTACGAGTCGATGGAAAAGGCGGGGCTGCTCAAGGTGGTCTGCGACTACCCCGAGGTGAAGGGGCTGGAAGATCACCTCATCGCCATCAAGCAGACCATCGCCGAGTTCAAGCCCAACCGCATCGCGGTCGACAGCATGTCGGCGCTCGAGCGCGTCTCGTCGCTGAAGAGCTTTCGCGAGTTCGTGATCGGGCTCACCTCGTTCATCAAGCACCAGGAAATGACCGGGCTGTTCACCTCGACCACGCCCACCCTGATGGGCGGCACCTCGATCACCGAAGCGCACATCTCGACCATCACCGACTCGATCATCTTGCTGCGCTACGTCGAGATCTACGGAGAGATGCGGCGCGGGCTCACCGTGCTGAAGATGCGCGGCTCGAAGCACGTGAAAGAGATTCGCGAGTTCAACATCGACGAGCACGGCATGCACATCGGCAAGGCGTTTCGCAACGTGAGCGGCATTCTGGGAGGGGTCACCACCCAGCTGGCCCAGAACGAGGTCGACCGCATCAGCCGCCTCTTCGACCCGCAGGCGAGCGAGCCCAAGAGCTAGGCCATGGGTGGGTTGGCTCAGCAGAGTGCTTCGCAGCGCCTCGTCGAGCAGCAGGGGCGGGTGCTCAAGCTGTGGCAAGAGCGCATGGCGCCGCCGCGCCCCGATGCGCGGCCGGTGCTGCCGATGCTCGAGGCGCTGACCCGGGCGCTGGGCGCCCGCCGCAGCGTGCAGGTCACCGACGCCGGGCACCCGCTGGGTCGCGCGCAGGGCGCGCTCGACGGGCTCAAGAGCGTCGACGTGTTTCAGGGCATCGTGCTCGAGGTGCTCGAAGAAGAGGGGGCGCTGGCCTCTGACGAGCGCGCCCTGGTGCTGCAGTCGTTTCACGCCTTTCGCCTGGCGCTCGCCGAGGCGGCGCAGCGCCGCGAGCACGCGCTCACCGAGGCGGTAGCCAAGAGCGAAGAGCGGTACGTGGTGGCGGTGCGGGCCGCCGGCTTCACCATCTGGGATTGGGATCTCACCGAGCGCCGCATTCATTGGAGCTACAGCGTCGAGGCGATGCTGGGGCACCCGGTCGACGCGCTCTCGAGCATCGGCATGTGGCTCGAGCACGTGCACCCCCTCGACCGCGAGCGGGTGGGCGAAGGGCTGCGCAGCGCGGTCGAAGAAGGCCGCACCGGGTGGACCGATGCCTTTCAGTTCCTGAAGCGCGACGGCAGCTGGGCCGGAGTGATCGGCCGCGCGTGGATCATGCACGACCACGCCGGCAACGCGGTGCGGGTGGTGGGCGGGCTGGTCGACGTCACCGAGCAGCGCTCGCTCGAGCGCAAGCTGGCCGAGCAGGTGCAGCTGACCCGAACCGTCGCCGAGAACGCCACCTCGGGCCTGTTTCTTCTCGATGGGCGCGGTCACGCCACCTATTTGAACCCCGCGGCCTCGGCGATCACCGGGTACGCGCTCGAGCACCTGCAGGGGCAGCCGCTGCACGGCCGGGTGCACTCGCACGCCGCGCTGCACCGGCCGGCGGCGGTGGTGCGCGATCAGGAGTGCACCTTCACCCGGCGTGACGGCACCCAGTTCGTGGCCTCGTGCTCGGCGATGCCGCTGGCCGAATACGACCTGGGCGGCTCGGTGCTCGAGTTTCGCGATGTCACCGAGCTCAAGCGCGCCGAGCTGCAGCTGCGCGAGGCGGTGCAGGCGCGCGACGAGTTCATCTCGATCGCCTCGCACGAGCTGCGCACGCCGCTCACCGCGCTGCAGCTGCAGATTCAGGGCATGACGCGGGGCCCGCTGGCGGGCGGCGTCGACGAGCGGGTGAAGAAGCGCCTGCTGGGCGCCGAGCGCAGCGTGAGCCGCATGGTTCAGCTGGTGAACGAGCTGCTCGACGTCACCCGGGTCGAGGCCGGCCGCCTCGAGCTCGAGGTCGAAGAGGTGAACCTCAGCGAGCTGGTGCGAGAGTTGGTCGACCGGCTGCAGACCGAGATCCGGCAGGCGGGCTCGGCGGTGACGGTCGAAGCGCCCGAGCGCGCCATGGGCCGGTGGGATCGTCGGCGGCTCGACCAGGTGATCGGCAACCTGCTCACCAACGCGCTGAAGTACGGTGAGGGCAAGCCGGTGCGGGTGCGGGTCGAGGTCGACGGCGAGCAGGTGAGGCTGCAGGTGCGCGACCAGGGCATCGGCATCGCCCCCAGCCAGCACGCCCGCATCTTCGCGCGCTTCGAGCGCGCGGTGTCGTCGCGCCACTACGGCGGCTTCGGAGTCGGGCTGTGGATCGTGCACCGCGTGGTCGAGGCGATGGGCGGCGCGATTCGGTTGGAGAGCGCGGTGGGGCAGGGCTCGACCTTCGAGGTGACCCTGCCGGTGTCGGCCCCCGGAGCGCCCCGATGAGCGCGACCGGCCCGGTGCTGATCGTCGACGACGACGAAGACATTCGCGAGGCGCTGGGCGAGGTGCTGGCCGACCTGGGCTACGCGGTGGTGAAGGCGCGCAACGGGCGCGAGGCGCTGAGCCTGGTGCGCGGGCTGCCCCAGCCGCCGCAGCTCATCTTGCTCGACCTGATGATGCCGGTGATGAACGGCTGGCAGTTTCTCGAGGCGCACGGCACCGACCACGAGGTCGCGTCGATACCGGTGGTGGTGATGACCGCCGCCCGGCAGTCGGCGGTCGACGCGCCCGCGGTGAAGGCGGTGCTGCGCAAGCCGATCGCGTACGACGATCTGGTCGGCGTGGTGCGGGCCCACGTGCGTTAGGGCGCCCTTGAGAGGGTGCCGGGCAGGCGGGGTCGTGCTATCGAAGCGCGCACCATGCCCAGCTCCCGCAACCGCAAGAGCCCCCGCACCGCGAGCCTGAAGAGCGCCCGCCGCACCTCGCCCAAGAAGGCCGCCGCGAAGAAGCCCGCGCCGAAGCCTGCCGCGAAGGTGAAGGCCGCGAAGGCGAAGGCGAAGGCCCCGGCGCGGAAGGGCGTGGCGCGCACCTACGACGCGGCCCTGGCCCAGGCGATGGCCAAAGACGTGGCGCGCTGGCGCCGAGAGACGCTCGAGCCGGTCACCGCGAAGATGCCGCTGCGCAAGGCCGAGTTCACCACCGACTCGGGCATACCGATTCCCGACCTGCTGACGCTGGCCGACCGCAAGGGTGAAGATCTCGCCGAGATCGGCCTGCCCGGCGAGTACCCGTTCACCCGCGGCACCCAGCCGACCATGTACCGCGGCCGGCTGTGGACGATGCGGCAGTTCGCCGGCTTCGGCACCCCGAAAGACACCAACACCCGCTTCAAGTACCTCATCGAGCACGGGGTGACGGGCCTCAGCACCGCCTTCGATATGCCCGCGCTCATGGGCTACGACGCCGACCACTCGATGTCGCGCGGCGAGGTCGGCAAAGAGGGCGTCGCCATCTCCACCCTGAAAGACTTCGAGATTCTCTTCGACGGCATCAAGCTCGACCAGGTGACGACCAGCATGACGATCAACGCTCCGGCGATCGTCGCGCTGTGCATGTACATCGCGGTCGCCGAGAAGCAGGGCGTGCCGATGGCGAAGCTGGGCGGCACCATTCAGAACGACATGCTCAAGGAGTACATCGCGCAGAAGGAGTGGATCGTGCCCCCGCGCCCCGCGGTGCGCATCGTGGTGGACATGATCGAGTTCTGCTCGAAGCACATGCCGAAGTGGAACCCGGTGTCGATCAGCGGGTACCACATCAGGGAAGCCGGAGCGACGGCGGTGCAGGAGCTGGCCTTCACCCTCGCCGACGGCATCGGCTACGTCGAAGAGTGCGTGAAGCGCGGCATGGACGTCGACTCGTTCGCCGGCCGCCTCTCGTTCTTCTGGGACGTGCACAACGACTTCTTCGAAGAGATCGCCAAGTTCCGCGCCGCGCGGCGCATCTGGGCCAAGACCATGAAAGAGCGCTTCGGCGCCAAGGACCCGCGCTCGTGGCTGCTGCGCACCCACGCCCAGACCGCCGGCGTGTCGCTCACCGCCCAGCAGCCGTACAACAACCTGGTGCGCACCGCGATGCAGGCCCTGGCCGCGGTGCTGGGTGGCACCCAGTCGCTGCACACCAACTCGCTCGACGAGACCTACGCGCTGCCCACCGAAGAAGCGGTGACCCTGGCGCTGCGCACCCAGCAGCTCATCGCCCACGAGACGGGCGTCGACCGGGTGGTCGACCCGCTCGCCGGCTCGTACTTCGTCGAGTACCTCACCGACGAGATGGAGCAGCGCGCCAACGATTACATTCGCCGCATCGACGAGATGGGCGGCATCATTCGCGCCGTCGAAGAGGGCTACCCGCAGAAAGAGATCGGCGAGTCGGCCTACCAGTACCAGCGCGAGGTCGAGCAGGGCGAGCGCATCATCGTGGGTGTGAACGGCTTCAAGTCAGAGTCGAACGAGCCGATCGAGCTGCTCAAGATCGACGAGCGGGTGCACGACGAGCAGGTGGCCCGGCTGCAAGAGGTGAAGGGCAGCCGCGACGCCGCGGCGGTGCAGACGGCGCTGGCCAAGGTCGAGGCGGCCTGCCGCGGCTCCGACAACCTGATGCCCCCGGTGCTCGAGGCGGTCAAGGCGTACGCCACGCTGGGTGAGCTGAGCGACGTGTTCCGCAAGGTGTGGGGCCAGTACCGCGAAGGCGGCGCCTTCTAGATCTCCAGACTGGCGCTTCACGCGGCGGTGCCTAAAATCGCCGCGCCTTGCCTCTCTTGAGCAGTTTCTTCGCGATCTACACCGATGGTGCAGCGCCTCGGGCCGATGTGAGCGTGCCGCGGGGCATCGAGCTCTCGCTCACCCAGCAGGAGCAGCTGGTCACGCCGCAAGACGTGTCGCTGTTCGGGCCGCACGCGGCCGAGTCGCAGCGCTACAAGCCGAAGGCCGGCTACCTGCTCTCGCTGCTGCGCGACACCAAGGGCAGCGCGGGTACCTTCTTCGCCGACGCGCAGCGCGTGCTCGCCGACGCGGTGGCGGGCCTCGAAGGGTGGGGCCTCGACGTGCTGCGCATGTACCCTTTTCCACTCGGCGCCGCTCGCGAGCTGCCCGAAGACCCGTTCCCCGAAGACCTGATCTCGGTGGGCTTTCACGAGCAGGGCGAGCACGGCTTTCGCGCCGAGACCTTCGGGCTCTCGAAGCTGGGGCAGCGGGAGATCTCGTTCACCTTCAAGGGCGGCGAGCTGCTCGAAGACGCGGCGATTCTCTGCAGCCACCTCGCCGACTACGCGATGAGCCAGGGCCGCAGGGTCGAGAACCGGCAGACCATGTCGTTCGGCTTCGACAAGCTGCTGTTCCTCGCGGCCGAGGGCGAGAACCACACCGGCCCGTTTCGCGGCTGGCACCCTCCGTTCATGTCGCGGCTGCTGCCCGAGCGGCTGTTCTACGGGGTGGGCGCGCTCAAGGTGCTGGGCTTCCCCCGGCCCACCGCGGCGGCGCAGGCCGATCTGACGCCGGTGCTGCACCGCGCGCTCGAGCAGCGCATGGTGCTCGAAGAGTACGATCTCACCGGCGAGTCGCCCCACCAGAGCACCACCGCGCGAATCTGCGCCTGCGCCGGCGGCTCAGACGGGCTGCGCGGTGAGCGCAGAGAGCCCCAGTCGCAGAAAGAGAGCGGGTGGACGTTCTCGTGCATGAAAGAGCACGTGCCCGCCGAGCTGCACAGCCGCTCGCTCGAAGAGGTCTCGGTGAAGGTGCCCGAGGTGATGAAGTACCTGGCGCTGCCGCCGGGGGTGAGCCTCACGTTCACCGTGGCGGGCGTCGAGGTCGATGCCCACCGCGCGCGGCGCGACGACGAGCCCGACACCGACGACCTCTGAGCGCTGGCTGCCGGCGAGCGCGTCAGGGGTTGCCGGGCGGCGGGTCGCCGCCGCTCTGGTTGGCCCGGGCCACCCGGAAGATGCCCATTCCGAGCACCAGAAAGCCGACCAGCGCCAGCCCGCCGCTGCTCGAGGTGCCCCGCAGCACCAGGTTGCCGGTGAGGCCGCCCACCACCATCACGCCGCCGATCACGATGCTCAACAGACCGCGCCCCATGTCATCTCCTTCGCCAGGTCAGCAGGCGCCCCAGCACCAGGGTACCGAACGTCACCACGGTAAACAGCGCGGTGTAGATGAGGAAGATCTTCCAGCCCCCGGTGACCCAGGGCAACCCGAGGCGCAGATCCATCTCGTTGAACTGGGCCCCTGAGAAGAACCCGCACACGATGGTGATGGGCAGGAAGACGAAGACCAGCACCCCCACCATGCTCTCGAAGCGCTCTTTGCGGTACTCGTCGAGCTCCTGGGTCTGACTGCGCAGCGACTCGACGGTCTCGTTCATGCCGTGCAGCGCCCGCCACGCGTCGTAGCGCGCCTCGAGGTCGGGGTCGTCGCTCACCCGGGCGTGCCACAGCGAGTTGGTGAACAGCATCACGTCGCCGCGCACGTCCGAGGCGGGGCGCAGCGCCGCGAGCGCCGAGGTGCGCGAGCGCCGCTCGAGCGCGCCCATGCGGCGGGTGATCTCGAACGCGGCGTAGCGCTGGCCCAGGGTGATGAGGAACAGCGCGAAGTCGCGATCGAGCGGCGGCGGCTCGGCGGCGTCTTCCAGCTCGAGGTGCAGCCGCGCGCCGCCGGTGGCCGTGAACCAGTGCTCGACGTCTTTGTGCTTGTGCACGCTGCGCGCGGCGGCCGCGGCGTCGCTGGGCAGGTTCGCGAGGGTGGGCAGCAGGCCCGAGGCCAGACAGTGAAACAACCCCAGCACGCAGCGCGACTCGTCGAGCATCGAAGAGCGCGCCCGGTTGATGCGGTACGCGCCGTAGACCAGCCAGCGATCGGCGCCCAGCGGCTCGAAGAAGCGGGCCAGCGGCGCCACGTCGGGCAGCTCGTCGAGGGTGCGGCCGTGGGCGAGATGCGCCTGCTGGCGGCACAGCTCGAACAGGGTGGCGTCGGTCGAGCAGCGCTCGAGCCAGACCAGCGCCAGGTCGGACGGGTAGAGCGACAGCCTGAGCTCACCCTTCTGCCAGTGCTCGATGTCGGCGCCGGCGTGGTCGCCGTGAAACGAGCCGACCACCGAAGGCAGAAAGCCGTGGCGTGCCGTCTCGAGCCGGGTGCGGGTGAAGCCCAGCGCCGAGAGCTCTGCGGCCTTCGGGGCCGCGTGCACCCGAAACGGCTTGGCATAGACGGTGCGCGCGCGGGTGACGTGCACGTTGCGCGCGACGTTGAAGCGCTGCCACACGGTCTCCCAGATCTCTTCGCGCGACAGCCGGGTGCCGGCGAACGGGGGCGCCACCAGCGTCGCGCGGCCCTTCGCCCAGGCGTAGCCGTCGGAGTACCAGGGGTCGGCCAGCCCCTCGAGCGCGGGCGGCTGGAAGCTGAAGCGCGGCTGGTCTTTGACCCGGGCCGTGCCGTCGGGCGCGAGGGGGCCCTCGACCCGATCGAGCAGCACGCCCAGCTCGCCCAGGGTGCCGGCCGACTCGGGCGCCAGGGTGATGGTGTGGCGGCTGTAGGCGTGCGGCTCGTTGGGCGCGTGCACCGCCATCAACTCGAAGCCGCGACGGTAGCTCGAGGCCTCGGTGTCGTGTCGCGCCAGCAGCTTGAGCACCGTCACGTCTTGCGGCGAAGAGAGGAACAGCGCGTCGATGCGGCGGTAGCCGGCCTGCGGCTTGTCGTCGAGCGGCAGATCGAGCTGCAGCTTCCACCCGCGCGAGAGCTCGGCGCGGTAGAGATCGGAGTCGGCCTTGAGGCGCCGCGACACCCGCGCGGGTATCGCCTCGGGCGGCAGCTCGGCGAAGTCGACCCGCTCGCCCAGCGCGTGGGCGACGATGCGCACCAGGGGCTCGAGGTTGCTGCGCTCGATCGAGAGCGAGGCGTAGAAGACCGACGCCAGGGCGCGCTCGTACGGGCCGGCGCGGTCGGTGCGGCCCTGCTCCCACTCGCTGACGTACTCGAGCAGCTGCGGGGCGGCTTTGGGCCAGCGCCGGTGCACCACCCGGTGCACCGCCAGGAGCGCGGCGGTGATGGTGTCGAGGGTGGGCTCGTGGGCGCGCAGCACCAGCGGCAGGTGCAGGGCGTCGAGCGCCTCGGCCGAGTGCATCACCACCTCGGTGGTCGAGCGCAGGTTCTGCGCGCGCCACTGGGGCAGCTTCCACCCCAGCATGCGGGGGTGGGGTGGGAGCTTCGCGTCGCGCGTGCCGACCCCGAGCCAGATTTCCTGCGCAGCCGGCTCGGCTGCGGGGTCAGGCCGGGTGAGGTTCCAGGAGATCTTGGCGGGGTCGAACAGCACCTCGACGACCTGGGCGATGGCGGCGTCCGGGGTCATTGGATGGCGGCGCAGCATAGGGGTAGAAGAACTTCATGACACGCGCGCTCGCAGGCAGGTGCAAAGTGGCGCTGGTCGCGCTCTTCGCCGCTGCGCAGGCGCTGGCGCAGGCCGACGGCGGCCGCGCCGCGAAGCCGCGCCTCGCCGTGCTGTACTTCGACGTCAACTCGAACGACCCCGAGCACCAGGTGCTCAAGAAGGGGCTGTGCGAGATGTTGATCACCGATCTCTCGAGCGACCCTTCGCTCACCGTGGTCGAGCGCAATCGGCTGGAAGAGGTGCTCGCCGAGCTCGACCTGCAGCAGTCGAGCAAGGTCGACCCCCAGACCGCCCAGAAGATCGGCAAGCTGCTCGGCGCGCAGTACCTGGTGATGGGCAGCGTGAACGTGCTGAAGGGCTCGGGCCGGCTCGACGGCAAGGTGGTCAACGTCACGACCAGCGTGGTGACCGGCGCCATGCAGCCGCTCAAAGACGGCGACGTGTTCGAGGCCGAGGCGCGCCTGGCCGAGAAGCTGGGCCAGGTGCTGGCCAGGCTCGACGCGCGCGATGCGCCGCCGCCCAGAAAGCCGCAGGGCCGCCTCAGCCTCGAGAACGCGGTGAAGTACTCGCAGGCGCTCGACGCCCTCGACAAGAAGGACAAGAAGACCGCGAAAGAGAAGCTGCAGCTGGTGGTGAAGGCGCAGCCCGACTTCATGCTGGCCACCCTCGAGCTCGATCGGCTGATGAAGTGAGCATGCAGATCGAGCCGCTGCTTGCGCAGATCGACGCGCTGGCCTCGCACTTCGGCCGGGTCACCCCCGATCTGCACGCCATCGCCGCGCGCGGCCGGGCGGAAGATTTTCGCGGGGTGATGCAGAACACCCGGCTGGTGCTCGAGGCGATCTTGCGCGACCTGGTCACCCGCGAGCTGAAGCAGACGGTGGGCAAGGCGATGGTCGACGAGCTGATCTCGAAGTTCCGCCAGCAGGCGAACGCCGGCATCATTCCCCCCAACGTGCTCGCCCACATGGGCACGGTGCAGGCCTGGGGCAACCTGGGCGCGCATGACCACGCCGGCAGCCTCGCCGACGAGGGGGTGAAGGTCGGCCGCGAAGAGGTGGTGGCCAGCCTCAACTCGATGGTGGCGATCTTGAGCTGGTACGCCGGCAAGCTGGGCGTGCCGGTCGAGGCGCCGGCCGCAGCCCTCGGCTCGCGCCCGGGCCAGCGGGCAGCTGTGCCCAGGGGCTCGAAGGCGCCGCTGGGGTTGGGGGTGGCGCTGGCGCTGGTGGGCGTGGCGGGGGCGGGGTGGTGGCTCGCTGCGCGCCGCGAAGCGCCCGCGGCCGCGCCGAGGGGGGCCGTCGCACCCGACGCGTTCTCGTCGCTCGATGCCGCCTACCGCTCGCGCAAAGAGCCGGTGCCTCCCGCGGGCTGCCGCCAGGCCGACGAGGCTGCGGCGCTGAGCCAGGCGAGCGATCAGGCCTCGCTCGGCGCGCTGCACGGCCCCGAGGCGGGCTATTTGCTGGCGCGAATGATCTACGAGGGGGGCGGCGTACCCCCGCCCCAGCTGCTGCAGAGGGCCACGGCGTGCCGCGGCTTCGCGGCGGCCCATGCGCTGCTGGGCAAGGTCGAGGTGCGCGAAGGCGAGGGGGCAGCGAAGCGCGCCGACGCCGAGGCGGCGAACGCCCACTACGCCAGGGCCGCCGAGGCGTTCGACGCGGCGCTGGCGGCGGCGGGCACCTACCCGGCGGCCCGCTTCAACCGCGCGCTGGTGGCGCTCAAGCTGAACAAGCTCGACGAGGGGGTGAAAGATCTCGAAGCGCTCACCCGGGCCGAGCCCGAGATGGGCGAGGCGCACTTCTACCTGGGCATCGCGCTCGAGGCCCAGGCCCGGGGGAAGGACCTCAAGCTCGCCGCGCGCGCCCGAGACGCGTACTGCGCCGCGTTCAAGCAGGGCATCAAGCTGGCGCAGGCGCGCTGCGAAGCAGAGGCGCGTTGAAGGTGAGGGCGGTGCTGCTCGGCGTGGCGCTGCTCTCCAACGCCGCCGCGGCCCACACCCGGCTGGCGGTGGTGGTGGGCCACAACCGCGGCGCCGAAGGGCGCACCGCGCTGCGCTACGCCGAGACCGACGCGGCGCGGGTACGGCGGGCCCTGGTCGAGGTGGCCGGGGTGGCCGAGTCTGACGTGAAGCTGCTCCAGGCGCCTGGCCTCGCGGCGCTCGACGAGGCGTTCGGGTGGGCGAAGCAGCGCACCGCCGAGGTGCACGGCGCGCCCGGCCAGAAGGTGGTGCTGTACGTGTACCTCTCGGGCCATGGCCACGACGGTCGGGGGGTCGAGCTGGGCGGCGAGGTCTTGAGCTGGGAGCGGCTCAAGGCGCGGGTGCGGGGCAGCGGCGCCGACGTGAAGCTGGCGATCATCGACGCCTGCAACGCCAGCGGGGTCTTCAAGGCGGGCGGGCAGTCGACCGACGCGTTCGAGCTCGAGGCGCAAGACCGGCTCACCGTCGAGGGCGAGGCGTGGATCACCTCGAGCGCAGAGAACGAGCCCTCGGTCGAGGCGGGCGCCTGGCGCGGCAGCGTGTTCACCCACCACCTGGTGGCAGGCCTGCGCGGCGCGGCCGATCGCAGCGCCGATCGCAGGGTCTCGCTCGAAGAGCTGTACCGCTACGCCTTCGAGCGCACCACCAGCGGCGAGGCGGGCCAGCACCCCGGCTACGCGTTTCGCCTCTCTGGCTACGGTGAGCTCGAGGTCAGCGACCTGGGCCGCGCTCCGGCCCAGCTCACCCTGCCACCGGGCATGGACGCGGTGACGGTCACCGAGCAGGGCAGCGGCGAGAGCCTGATCGAGGCGCGCCACCCCTTGAGCCGCACCCTGGGGTTCGGGGCGGGGCGCCTCGACGTGCGGCTGCTCAAGGGCACCCAGGCCTGGGCCACCCAGGTCGAGCTCTCGAGAGGCGACCGGGTGTCGATCGACGAGTCGCAGCTGGCGCGCATCGGCGCCACCACCGCGCTCACGGTGCGGCTCTCGTCGCGCTGCCTCGAGGTGAGCGTGCCGCGGCCCGACCCGCGGCTGAACGCGCTCAAGGCCCGGCTGCAGGGGCAGTGCGACCGCCCCGAGCGCGCGGTGCTCGGTCGCGGCGACCAGGGCCAGCTCAAGCTCGAGCTCGAAGGGCGCACGGTCGAGGCGGCCGACGAGAAGGCGCTGCTCGAGGCGCTGCAGTAGAAAACGCGAAGGCGCTGGCCTTAGATGTTAGATCTTCGCCTCAAAGGCATGGCCGCCCCCATCGACCCCGTCGTCGCGCTGAAGGCGAGCCCGCTGTTCGCGGGCTTCACCGACACCGGGCTGACGATTCTCGCGGGCATCACCGCCCCGCACAACTACCCGGCCGGTACGCCGCTGTTCGTCGAGAACATGGTGAGCGACTGCATGCTGATCATCGTCGAGGGCAAGGTGGCGCTGACCACCAAAGACCCCCACGGCGGCGGCGATCTGCAGCTGGGAGAGCTGGGCCCCGGCGACTGGCTGGGCGAGCTGGCGCTGATCTCGACCGGGCAGCGCATGTGCACCGCTACCGCCACCAGCACCGTGAAGGCGCTCGAGATTCGGCAGGCCGACTTTCAGAAGACGCTCGCGCTCAAGCCGCAGGCCTGCATCAAGCTCTTGATGAGCATCGTGACCCGGTTCGGCCAGAAGGTGGCCGACAACAAGGATGCGCTGAGATCGCTGCTTAAGACGTGAGAGCCGTGTAGGGTAGGTGAATGCTCCTGGTTTCGATGATTCTGGCGGCGAGCGCCCCCGCGGCGGCTCCAGCTCCGGCGGCAGCGCAGGGCGATTGGTTCGCAAGCCTCTACACCGGCGAGGGCATCGAGCTGCGGGCCGACGAACGCGTGTTCGCGCTCTTCGCAGTGCTGAACGCCGTCGGCTTCGACCAGGGCCCGGTGTCGCGCAAAGAGCCGGTGCCGAAGGTGAACTACCACCCGGTGCGCAGCCAGGTGCGCTCGCGGGTGATCGGCGGCGACGCCGAGGTGCGCCGGGCGGCCGACAGCTTTCTCGACGCGCACCCGGTCGCGCTCAAGCGCTACCTGCAGTACGCGGTGAGCGGCTCGCCGCCGCCGTTCACGGGGGCGCCGAAGGCGAAAGATCTGCAAGATCTCAAGGGCCTCGATACGGTGCTGGCCAAGGCCTGGGCGGGGTGGAAGCTCGATGAGCTGATGGGCACCGTCCAGGGCGAATACCGGAAGGTGCTGAAGGGTTACCTCTCGTCAATCGATGGCCCGATGCAGAAGGCACGCGAGATCTTGAAGGTGCCTGAGAGCGGCCACGAGTCGGTGCTGGTGGTGAACCTGCTCGACGCGCAGAACGAGGTGCGCGGGGTGCAGACCGACGCCGAGACGGTGCTGGTGGTGGGCCCCGCCGACAAGCCGAACGTCGAAGGCCTGCTCAAAGAGTACGCCCGCGTGAACGTCGACCCGGTGGTGTCGAAGAAGGCGGCGGCCTGGTCGAACGGCGCGCAGGTTCTGCGCGAGGCGCAGCTCGCCGGAGCCACCGAGCAGAGCGTCGCCGACTACGCCTCGGGGCTGGTGGCCACCGCGGTGGCGCTCAAGGCGATGGACGCGAACGACGCGGCGTACGAGGCGGCGGCGAACCGCGGCTACTTCGGCGCCAAAGACATCGCGGCGATGTTCGAGGGCGGCAAGCCGCTCGACGGCTGGGTGAACGATGCGCTGGCCAGGGCTGAGGCGAAGCGCCCGTCGGTGACCGGCAAGAAGTAAGGGAGTCGTGGAACAAGCGCTTCTCAACCTCTTCGAGAACACCAGCGGCGGGTTCGCCTACGCGCTGGTGTTCGGCATCTTGCTCTTGTGCGGGCTGGGGTTGCCCATTCCCGAAGACGTGTCGCTGATTCTCGGCGGGTTTCTCGTCTTCGAGAGCAAGGCGCTGCTGGTGCCGATGATGCTCACCGGCTACCTGGGCATCATCGTCGGCGACTCGCTGGTGTTCACCATCGGGCGGCGCTTCGGCTCACGCATCGGCACCAGCGGCGGCTTTCTGGCGCGCATCTTCACGCAAGAGAAGAGGCAGCGGGTCGCGGCGTTGTTCGCTCGGCACGGCGAGAAGATCGTGATGATCGCGCGGTTTCTGCCCGGCGTGCGCGCGGTGACGTACTTCACCGCCGGCTCGGTGCACATGCGGTACTCGCACTTCATCTTCTTCGACTCGGTGGCCGCGTTGGTCTCGGCGCCGGTGTTCATCTACCTCGGCTACAAGTTCGGTGGTGAGCTCGAGCAGCTCATTCACGCGGTGCGCAACGGCCAGATTCGGGTGCTGATCGGCCTCGCGGTGGTGGTCACCGCCTACGTGGTGGTCTCCCGGTTGTGGAGCCGCTGGCGCAGGGGCTCGCAAGAGAAGAAAGACGCGGCGGCCGCCTCGACCGTGGCACCGCCGACTCAGCCGACCACGCCTGAGTCGGGCCGCAGCGCTCCCTGAAGCCGCCTCACGACGATCGCTGCAGCATCGCGCTCAAGGTGGCGCCGCCCACGCCGAGGTGCTGCGCGGCGGCTTCGAGCATCTTGCGCTCGCTGCGGTCGATCTTCCCGTCGATCAGCGCCATCGAGACCAGCTCATTCATGAAGTGCTCGGCCTCGGGCGTGCCCTTCTGCACCAGGCGATCGAAGAGGTTGGAGCCCGCGCTCAGCGCCAGCTCGACGTTGGCCCACGGCACGCTCCAGCGCGCCGAGCAGTCTTTGAGCAGCTCTCGCTCTTTGCCGTCGACCACCCCGTCGGCGGCGGCCATCGCGGCCATCATGTAGAGCAGCCGCTCGCGCTCTTCTTTCGACACCACCCGGTCGCGCGGCGCCGAGGCGGCGGCGGCGCTGGCGGCGGCAGGCCGCTTCATCGCCGCCCACGACTCCCAGACGCGCGCGTCTTTGAGCACCCAGTCGCGCTCTCCGCTCTGCAACATGGTGCCGCAGAACTCGCACGACGGCTGGCCATTGTCCGACAGCGGGGCGCTGCAGTTGGGGCAGCGGTTGGTCGACATGCCGTTGGCGGCGTTGGTGGTGGCGCCCGCCTTGCGCTGCAGGGTGAACACCCAGCGCTGCGGCACCACCGGCAGCGAGGGCGGCTTCTCGTCGGCCGGGCCGATGCCCATGCGGGCGCTCCAGCGAACCTCGAGGTGCGCCAGATCGACGTCGCCGTCGCGGTCGAGCCGGCGGGTGTTCACCGCGCCGACGGCGCACTCGAGAAACACCTTCCGCTTGCCGCGGCCCTTCAGATCTTTCAGGTCGTTCGACAGCCAGGTGAGGTACTCGGTGCCGCACAGCTTGGCGAACGGGGTGGGGTTGCCGGTGGCCTGCGCCTCGACCCACTTCCAGAAGATCAGCGAGCCGCGGTCTTCGAGCGTCTCGCTGCTGAGCGCAGGGTCGGTCTGCCTGGCGCGGGCGAAGCCCTCGACGGCGTCGCCGCCGCGGGTGAACTCGCTGCCCTGGGTGATCTCGGCCAGCACCCAGTCGTAGTTGCCGCTGTTCACCACCGCGCTGCAGAACTGGCAGCGGTTGGCCGCGCCGCCCTCGAAGGGGGCGCCGCAGTTGGGGCACTTGCCATTGGAGAGCTCTTTCGCGGCGTTGGTGACCGCGCCGGGCTTGCGCACGAACGACCAGACCTCGATGAACGGCTCGAGCTGCTGCTTCGCCGCGAGCGCGAGCGCCTGCTCGTCGGTGGCGCGCGAGGGGGCGTCGGCGTCGCGCATCTGGGCCTTCACCCGCACGTGCACGGTGTCGAAGTGCTCGTTCTGCTCGAGGCCGATGATCTGCAGATCCACCACCGCGTAGTCGCTGATCGCGTCGCGAATGCCCTGCAGGTCGAGCAGCCGCAGCTGCAGCGAGAGGCGCTGGAAGGTGGCGTCCGAGAGGTAGCGCCGCACCGGCTCGAGGCTGCGGCGGAACCACGCCCCCTGCACCTCGAGGAACAGCTTCTTCACGTTGTCGAACAGGTGGAGCAGGTCGAACGACGGGTCTTTCTGCTTCAGCGCGCCCACCCACTGGGTGACCGCCTGCGCCGAGACGGTGGTGCGCACCTGCGCTTCGGCCTGCTGAAACGCCTTCTTGGTCGAGGCCGAGCCCTCTTGCGATTTCATGTACCAGGCCACCAGCACGAACCCCACCAGCAGGGGTATGCCGATCACCGGGTGGCGAATGGCGATGTAGATGAGCCAGCCGACCAGCTCGCCGTCGCCGCCGCTGCCGCCGCCGTCGTTCGAGTTGTTGTTGCTGCCGGCGTAGTGCTCGCCGCCGCCGATGCGGGCGAACGCGGGCAGCGCGATCGACAGCACGGCAAGGTATAGGGGCCAGCGCGCGCGGTTGATCATTTGCGTCAAACCTAGGGGAAAAGATGGCTGAGTTCATCATCGAGCAGCAGGGCGCAGTCGAGCGTTGGACCATCAATTCAGAGGCCCGGCGCAACGCCTTGAGCCGGGCCATGGTCGCCGAGCTCGAGCACCACCTCGACCGGGTGGGAGACACCTTCCCCGCGGTGCGCGCGGTGGTGCTGACCGGTGCGGGTGACAAGGCGTTCTGCGCCGGCGCCGACCTGAAAGAGCGCGCCACCATGAACGAGCACGACGTGCGCGGCTTTCTCGAGTCGCTGCGCGAGACCTTTCAGACCATCGAGAAGTCGCACACCGTGTTCATCGCGGCGGTGAACGGCGCGGCGTTCGGCGGCGGCACCGAGTTGGCGCTGTCGTGTGATCTGCGGGTGATCGCCCCGGGCGCCGAGATGGGCCTCACCGAGGTGAAGCTGGGCATCATTCCCGGCGGCGGTGGCACCCAGCGGCTGCCGCGGCTGATCGGCAGGGGCCCGGCGAAAGACCTGATCCTCACCGGGCGGCGGGTGGGGGCCGACGAAGCGGTGCGGCTGGGCCTGGCCGAGCGGGTGGGCGGCATCGAGGTGGCGATGCAGCTGGCCGCCGACGTGGTCGAGAACGCGCCGGTCGCGGTGTACGCGGCGAAGCACGCCATCGACGAGGGCACCCACCTCGAGCTGGGCGAGGCGCTGATGCTCGAGCAGCGCGCCTATGAGCTGGTGCTGAAGACCCAAGACCGGCTCGAGGGCCTCAAGGCGTTCGCCGAGAAGCGCAAGCCGGTGTGGTCGGGCAAGTAGGCCCGCGCGGGGCGCTCAGTTCACGTGCCAGCGGTAGTTCGACCCGAAGTCCGAGTCGTACTGAACGCAGCCGCCGCGGTCGGAGCTCTTGAACCACAGCTCGATCTCTTTCGCGCCGGTGGGAATCGCGATGCGCGCGGGAGCAGCGACCCGCTCGCTGCCATGCGCCACCGTGACGGGCGTGTACTGCGTCGCGCCACCGTCGAAGCGCCACCACACCAGAATCTCCCAGGTGGGCAGGCCCGAGTAGGTCGCCCTGCAGTCGGGCAGGCGCGAGAGATCATAATCGACGACCAGCGTCGGGTTGCTGCCCGGGGTGCCGACCACGGTCTCGCTCCACGCGGCGTCGAACACGATGCGCGGCTGGGGCGCGACCTCGTAGACGAAGTTGTGGCCGAAGTTCGAGTCCCACTCGCTGCAGCCCCACACGTTGGTGACGTTGAACCAGAAGGCGACCTTGCCCGCGGCCGGCAGTTGAACCACCGGCGCGCTGGTGCCGCTCGAGGGCGAGAAGCCGCCGGCCTCGAAGCTCTGCACCGGGCCGTCGTTCACCTGCGCGTAGCCGGTGATCGACCAGGCGGGCTTGCCGTTCTGCTCGCCGCGACAGCCGGGCAGGCGGGCGGCGTCGTACTGCACGCGAATCGTGCCGCCCTCGGTGAAGATGCCGTTGCGCACGATGTTCCAGTCCGAGCGGAAGGCGATGCCGAACTCGCTCGCGGCCAGCGGGGCAGCGAGGCTGGCTCCCACCGGGTCCTGGCTGCTGCCCACCTGGGCCTCTTGGGGGCCGCAGGCGGCGAGGAAGACCATCGAGACGAGCGCGCGTTTCATGGGCCGGCGCTTAGGGCGGTTTGGGCGCCCGCGCAAGAGCTCATGGCCGCCGTTTCCTTCGCGTGACGCGGCGCGATCTCTGGCGCCGCTCACCCTCGTTGCTTCTAGGCTGCGCTGGTGGGCGGCATCAGCAGCGGCGTCTTGAAGAAGTTGTAGTTGTAGTCCTTCATGCGGTGGTGGCCGTACATCATCCACTGTGACTGCTGTATCGGGTTCGCCACGCCGATGTGGCCGTAGCCACCGACGTCGGTGATGCCGTTGTTCTGCGCGCCGAGCGAGCTGTCCGAGCGGCCCCGGTAGTACGTGTTGAGATCGGCGCGCTCGTACTCTGCGCGGGCCAGCCCCATCGCCTGCAGCACGTTGACGAAGATGCGCTGCAGCTGCACGCCGTGGCCGTAGCCGACGAAGTTCGGGCTCTGGGGGTCGGCCTCCCAGGCTTCGGCGGGCAGGTTGAAGGTGCCGTCGTCGAGCGCGGGGTTGGTGTAGTCGATGAGGTGCCCGCTGGTGAGCGCGCCGCCCGCGTTGCCGGCCAGCAGGGTGGGGCTGTCGGAGAACGAGTGCGCCGTGCCGCTCTCGATCGCGAAGTGCACCAGCGAGTTGTAGAGCATCGACTTGCCGTTCACCGCGTCGGTCGCAGCGGCCATGCCGTTGAGCAACGGCACGATGAAGTTCGACACCAGCTGGCCCTGAATGTCGGCCATGTACTCGTGGTTCAGCTTTCCACCGATCACCGTGCGCGGGCTGTGCGAGTGCCCGTCGTGAAAGTTGCCGCTCGACTTGTTGTAGTAGTCGTCGTCGATGATGCCGGTGAAGTGGAACACCCGGTTCACGTCGCACATCATCGCGGCGACCAGCAGGTCGGCCATGTTCTTGAGCGCCTGCGGCTGGTCGTAGCTCCAGCGGGTGTACGCGGTCGAGATGCCCTTGTACGAGCAGCCGTTGGCCACGGTGGTCTGCGCGGCGAGGTTGCGCTGCACCTCCGAGAGCTTGTCGAGGGCGTTGTCGAGCACCACCTTGTCGGAGCTGCTGATCTGCGCGCCGCTGCGCACCCGCTTGTAGTCGTCGAGCACCCGCGAGAGCACGTCGCGGCGCGGGTGCACGCTGGCCATCTGCCCGCTCTCGGGCACCTGCCCGCCGCGAAACAGCGTGCTGTAGATGCCCTGTGCGGTGGTCGCCATCGGCGACTTGCGCGACACCTTGCCGCTCGCGTCGGGCCCGTACGACATCGAGGTCTGGTTGCCCAACACGAACGGCTCGGTGGCGTGGGGGTTGATGCGCGCGTTGCGGCCCAGCACCTGGTCGAGCGTGCTCACCATCGGCAGCTTGTTGATCTCGTCGTTGCTCTGGCTGCTGCTCAGGTTGCCCAGGGCGTGCGCGAAGCCGTGGCCGAACCAGTCGGGGAAGTCGAGGCCGCGAAAGAGGTTCAGCGAGCCCAGGTGCGGGGTGAGCCCGGCGCCCAGCACGCGCGAGAGGGCGGGGTTCGAGCCGATCAGCGCCCTCAACGCCTGGTACTTCACCGCCGCCTCGCCGGCGGGGTTGAGCGTCAGCGGGAGGCCGCCTTGGGGGTACCAGTGGCGGGAGTGGCCGTAGTCGTAGTTGCTCCAGATGGCCACGTAGCGCTTGGGAATCGCGGCCGCCTGGGCCTGCGCCTCGCGCGGCAAGAGCGACGGCAGCAGGGGAATCGCCAGCAAGGCTCCGCCGGCGCCACGAAGGAACATGCGACGGTTCATCGAAGTGCGGTTCATGGTTCCTCTCGAGGGTCAGAGCTTCTTGAGGCGGAAGTCGGGCTCGGTGGCCAGGGTGCGCATGGCCTCGCGCAGCGGCTTGCCCGCGCGCAGCTGCGCGTAGACGTGGTTCATGCGGCAGCCATCGGCCACGGGGCTCACCGCGCGCCCGAGCAGAAACGCCGACAGATCTTGCGTGAAGCACTTCTGGGTCTCGGGCCGGCTGGCGACCAGGTCGGTCAGCTCTCTCGAGTCGCGGGTGGTGACGTTGCCGCCGAACACCTTGCTGAAGTCGACCACCGCGTCGACCGGCAGTCGCAAGCCGTTGGGCGTGCCGTCGGCCTTGAAGGCGGGCTCGGTGTCTTCGTACTGGCCCAGGCCGTTGTAGTTGCTGAGCGCGTTGCCGGCGGTGTTGAGGGTGACGTGGCAGCTGAAGCAGGGCTGCACCGAGGTCTTCTCGGTGTAGCGCTCGCGCACCGTCTTGCTGGCGTCGTAGGGCGGCGGGTCGAATGAGCCAGCGGGCAGGTCGGCCGGCGGCGGCGGGGTCGAGAGGCACAAGATGTCGCGGCGAATGTGCGCTCCGCGCAGCACCGGGTTCTTGTTGCCGGCGGCGGTGACCAGCAGCGCGGCGCGGGTGAGCACACCCTGGTGGCGGCCGGCGGGCAGCCGCACCGCGTTGGCCGAGGTGATGGCGGCGGGAGCCGCGGCGGTGACCCGATAGAGCTTCATCAGCTCGGGGCTGCGCGCGAACGAGACGTCGGTGGTGAAGAGATCGGCGAAGGTGCCGCCGCTGCGCGTCACCCAGGCGCCCAGCTCGCGCACCTCGGCGATCATCTGGTCGCGCAGGGCGTCGTCGTACTTCACCGCGCCGGCGTAGGCGGCGAACGCCGCGGGGTTGCTCGACTGAAAGTGGGGCACCTTGTCGAGGCTGAGCCAGTCGCCCATGAACTCGTCGGTGCTGTCGGCCAGCGGGGCCTGCGCGAGCACGTAGTCGAGCGCGGCCGAGAACGCGGGCTCGGTCGAGAGATCTGTGCTCGCCGCCATGCCCAGCAGCGTCTCGTCGGGAGCGCTGTTCCAGTAGGTGTAGCTGAGGCGGTTGGCGATGGCGGCCGACGAGAGCGCCAGCACGTCGAGGCGGCCCGGCACCGCCACCTCGTGCGCCTCGATGCGGAAGAGCGACTCGGGCGCGAGCAGCAGGCGGAACACCACCGCGCTGAAGGCCGTGGCCCCGGTGGCCGAGGCGTATTCCTGCCGGTAGAGCTCGACCTCGTCGAGCGTCGCGGTCTCGACGAGCGGTCGGCGCAGCAGGCGCCGGCCCAGGTTGCGAATCAGCTGCTTCTGGCAGTCGACGCTCGGCGAGGCGGTGTTGAGCGTGGCGCAGGTGCCGGGCGAGAGCTTGAGCGCGGCGTTGGCGGCCGCGGCGTAGGTGGTGCCCGACGAGAGCGCGGTGGCGAGCGCGTCGGCGACGGTGAAGAGGCTCTGCGCGTGCTGGCTCGAGAAGTCGTTGCCCCACCGCTTGTAGCGCTCGGCCTCGGCGGGCACCGCGGCGGCGCTCCAGGCGGCCTGCAGCAGGGGGGTGGCCTGCGCCGCGGGCACCAGGCGATCGACAAAAGCCTGCAGGGTGCGCTGCAGCTGCCGGCGGCTGAGCCGGTGCGCGGTGTCGGACCCGGGCGCGTCTTGCGTGCAGGCGAAGGGCGGCACGTCGGGGTTGGGCTGGGCGGTGCCTCCGCCGGTGCCTGTGACACCTCCGCCCGTGCCGGGGCCGGGCTCGCCGCCGCCGCCCGTGGCGACGCCGCTCCCTCTGCCTCCGGTGCCGCTCGGGTCGTCGCCCGGGTGCAGCGGGTTCGTGCCGATCATCCCTTCGCAGCCGAACGTCGCCGCGCACAGCACCCACACGGTCGCTCTCATCGTGCGCGGCGTTTTGCAGCAGAGGTGCCAGTGCTGCCGGGCGCAGGTGTGATGCTGAACATTTCGAAATCAGGCTGTTTTTTGCGAAGCGTCGTGGACAGCGGCGCTCCAGGGCCAACTGGAGTTGGCGTCACTTCGAAGCCGACCCGCTATGGTGGCGCGGTGAGGTTCGTGGCCTTCGCGCTGCTCGCCGCGTGTCAGGTGAACATTCAGCCGTACGAAGACCGCGACTGCGACGAGACCCACGCGTGCAGCGCCGGCTCGGGCCGCGAGTGCGTGCACGGCAAGTGTGTGCCGGCGTGGGACGGGGGCGCGCTGCCCTGGCCGAGCCCCGAGACGACCGGCGTCATCGCCGGCACCACGCTCACCGCGTCGGGGCCGCTGACCATCACGCAAGACGGCAAGGTGCTCGAGGCGCTCGAGATCACCGGGTGCGTTTCGGTCGAAGCCGCGCACGTGGTGCTGCGAAACCTGCGCATCAAGCCGGGCAGCTGCACCGACAGCCCGCTGCAGCTCGACGGGTCGGACACGCTGGTCGAAGACGTGGAGATCGACGGCACCGGGCACGCAGGCAGCGCGTACGGCATCACCGGCTCGGGCGCGGTGCTGCGGCGGCTGCACCTGCACGGCACCGCCACCGGCATTCGGGTGCGCGGCGATCACGTCACGCTCGAGCACTCGCTGCTGCACGAGTTCAACGGGTCGAACCAGTCGACGTTCGTGACCTCGGGAGACTCGCACCTGACGCTGCGGCACGACGTGCTCGAGGTGCCGGGCAACGGCGACGCGGTGGTGACGCTCTACTCGCAGGACGCGGCGATCACCGACGTGCTGCTCGAGGCGAACCAGATCAACGGGGCAGGGTGGTCGGTGACGCTGGGCGGCGACGTGCCGGCGCTGCCGACCTCGAACATTCGCGTGCTGCGCAACCGCTTCGGGCGAAAGTTTCACGCCCAGTGCGGCTCGTACGGCCCGGTGACGTCCTTCGACGGCTCCAGGCCGGGAAATGTCTGGGAGGGCAACGTCTGGGACGACACCGGCGCGGTGCTGACGCCCTGACGGGGCGGCACGGGCCGAGCTCGTCGTAGCGGGCTCCGGCACGTGCTCTTGCGCCCACCGAAGGTGCGGCGCGTCGACGGCGAGTACCGTCACTTCGAGCCGGGGGCACGGTGCGCGAGTGGGGGTTCACTTCGGGCGCAGATCGTCGACGCTTCGGCCTCAGCGCGTGCAGCCGTTCTCTCAGTCGCTGACCAGCGCGACCACGCCCCAGATGATGGCCGCGGCGAGCGCGGCGCCCGCGCAGGCCCAGGCGATGTTCGAGCCGAGCGCGTCGCGGCGTGCGGCGGCGCCATACCGCTCGGCGTCGGAGGTGAAGCGGGCGCCGTTCGCCTGGGTCTCGTTCTGACGCGCGGCGAAGCCGAAGCCGATGGCGGTACCGGTGCCGGCGAGGCCCAGCGCGAGCACCGCCGCGGGGCCGGGCCACCACGAGCGCGCGCGTGAGCTCGAGACGACGGGCGCCGGCTCGGGCGTGGGGACGACGACGGCTGGCGCCGGGGCGGGCGCGGCAGGCTGTGCCAGAGGGGCGGCCGAGGCGAAGAGCTCGACGGCCTTTGGGCTGGTGCCGGCGGGGAGCTTGAGGGTGGGGTCGTGGGTGCGAGCCGCGAGAAAGTCGGCGCGGGCCTGCTCGGGCTGAGCGAGGTTGAAGTGGCACAGGCCGCGGTAGAGCTCGACGGCGGCGAGCTGCTGCGGTGCCGTGTCGGCAGGCGGCGACGAGAGCAACGAGACGCAGCGCTCGAACTCGAGGTCCTCGTAGGCGCGGGTCGCCTGGTCGAGCGTCGATGGGTGCGACTGCGCGAGGGCGAGCCAGAGTCCGAGGGTGCGCACGTGACGGAGCGTATTCTGCGCCGCGGTTGCAGTAACAGGTACTGCATTCACGGCTCAGAATGGCCGCACGGCCTCCGTTCGAGCGCGAGATCGCGGCTCGCGGTGCCCTCGCGAATCGGGGCAGTGCCAGTGCGGCACCGTGCCCGCTGAGCAGAGGCCCTGAGCCCGCAGTCGGGCAGCTCTCAGGGCGCCCGGCTCAGCTTCTCGAGCGGTATGCGCACCTGGGTCGAGGCATCTGCCTGCACGCTGACGCTCAGGGTGCGCTCGATGCGGTCTTCGCCGACCAGCCGCAGGGTGAGCTTGCCTGCGGGCAGCTCGACGTCGAAGAGCGGCGTCACGCCCAGCTCGCGGTCTTTGAAGAACACCTTCGCGTAGGGCTTGGTGATCAGCGTCAGCTTCCCCGCCTCGGTGGGCTTCGCAGCCGCGGGTGCCGCCGCGGCGCGGCGGCTCTTGGCGACCGGCCTGACCGGCGGCGGAGCCGGAGCCCGAGCGGCCGGAGCCGGAGCCGGCTCAGGCTTGACCGGCGGCTCGGCGACCGCGACCGCGACGGGCGGTGGAGCAGGGGGCGGCGCGACCGCGACCGGGGCAGTCACGGGAGCCGGCCTCAGCGCCCACGCCGCGAGGGCCAGCACCGGCAGCAGCACCAGCGCGGCGGGCCACCGGCGCCGCCGAGGCGTCACCACCGCGGTGGTGGGCTTCTCTTCGACGGCAGCCGGCGCGGGCTGCAGTGCCTCGGTGCCGCCGGCGCGCACGCTGCCCGCGGCCACGTGCGAGCGCGCCATCTGCTCGCTCACCCAGGCGTCGCCGAACAGCGAGCGCAGCCAGGCCGCGAGGGGGTTGCCCGTCGACGACGCCGGCAGCTCGGCCTCGAGCGCCCGTTGCAGCTCGAGCGCGTTCGGCCAGCGGCGCTCGCGATCGCGCTCGAGCGCCCTCATCACGGTCGCCGCCGCCCGGTCGCTCAGCTCGGGCCGCAGGGTGCGCACGTCGGCGATGGGCAGCTGGCAGACCTGCAGCGCGATCTGCGCGGCGGTCGCGCCGTCGAAGAGGTGCTTGCCGGTGAGCAGCTCGTACGCCACGACGCCGAGCGCCCAGACGTCTGAGCGCCCATCGACCGGCTGGCCGAGCGCCTGCTCGGGCGACATGTACCGGGTCTTGCCCTTCACCTGCCCGGTCTCGGTGCGGTGATCTCTCACGTGGGCGAAGGCGACCCCGAAGTCCAGAATCTTCAGCGCGCCCTGGCAGGTGACGAAGAGGTTCGACGGCGAGATGTCGCGGTGCACGATGCCGAGCGCGCGCCCCGTCTCGTCGGCGAAGGTGTGCGCGTAGTGCAGCGGCTCGGCGGCCTGCGCCACCAGGCGCAGCGCGATGTCGATGGGCAGCGGGCCGCCCGCTCTCTTGAGCAGCCCCACCAGGTCCGAGCCGGGCAGGTACTCCATGGCGATGAAGTACGAGCCCTCGTGCCTGCCCAGCTCGAACACCTGCACCACCCCGGGGTGGTTGAGCCGCGCCGCGAGCCGCGCCTCGTCGAGAAACATGCGCACGAACTCGGGGTTCTCGACCAGGTAGGGCAGTACCCGCTTCACCACGCAGGTCTTCTCGAAGCCCGCCTCACCGGTGCGCTTGGCGAGAAAGATCTCGGCCATGCCACCCACGGCGAGCTTGTCGAGCAGCAGGTACTGACCGAAGGGGATGCCCGAGCGCAACGCGAGAACGATGGTACCGTCACTGGCGGTGTCCGTCACCGCTCCGCCCACCGACGCGCTGACTCCCGCTCGCGCCCAGCCGGCCCGCGCGCTCAAGCTGTGCGTGGCGGCGGGCCCCGACTTCGGCCGCGAGCTGCTGCTCGAGAAGAGCTCGTACCGGGTGGGCAAGGCGGCCGACTGCGACCTGGTGCTCACCGACCGCTCGGTCTCGAACACCCACCTGCTGGTCGAGCCGACCCCGTCGGGCGTGCGGGTCACCGACATGGGCTCGACCAACGGCACGGTGTACCGCGGCGCGCGCGTCACCTCGGCGGTGCTCACCGCGCCGGCGGTGCTCAAGCTCGGGCGCACCGAGCTCAAGCTGCAGCTGCGCGACCAGCCGGTCGAGGCGCTGCCCCCCTCTGACGCGAGCGCGTTCGGCGGTCTGCTGGGCCAGAGCCTGCCGATGCGGCAGCTCTTCGCGCGGCTCGAGCGCATCGCCGAGACCGACGCCACGGTGTTGATTCAGGCCGAGACCGGCACCGGCAAAGAGCTCTGCGCCCGCGCGCTGCACCAGCACGGCAAGCGGCGCGAGCGGCCCTTCGAGGTGTGCGATCTGGCGGCGCTCGCTCCGACGCTGTGCGAGAGCGAGCTGTTCGGGCACGTCGCGGGCGCGTTCACCGGCGCAGCCGGCGCGCACCCCGGAGTGTTCGAGCGCGCCTCGGGCGGCACGCTGTTTCTCGACGAGGTCGGCGAGATGCCGCTCGAGCTGCAGTCACGCTTGCTGCGTGCGCTCGAGCAGCGCGAGATCAAGCGCGTCGGGGGCAGCGGGGTGGTGAAGGTCGACGTGCGGGTGATCGCCGCCACCCACCGCGACCTGCTCGAGGCGGTGAAGGCCGGCCGCTTTCGCGAAGATCTCTACTTTCGCCTCGCCGCGGTGACCGTCGAGCTGCCTCCGCTGCGCGAGCGGCCGGAAGATCTCTCGATGCTGATCGACCACTTCCTGGCGCAGGAAAAGCGGCCCGCCGGCGAGATGCGCCCCGAGACGCGCGAGCTGCTCGCCGACTACCCCTGGCCGGGCAACGTGCGCGAGCTGCGCAACGTGGTGACCCAGGTGGTGAGCCTGGGAGAAGCGGCGACGCTGCCGAAGGTCGCCGTGCCCGAGGCGACCCCGGCGCCCGACGGCAAGTACAAAGACGCGAAGGACGCGCTGGTCGACGCCTTCGAGCGCGACTACTTCGAGCGGCTGCTCAAGCACCACGACTTCAACGTGACGCGCGCCGCCGCCGCGGCCGGCATCACCCGCGTCTACATGCAGAAGCTGATGAAGAAGCACGGCTGGCGCTCGAACGGGTAGGGCTCACGATGATCACCCACCCCTGCTGAGCCCTGAATGCGCGTCGGTGTTATCTCCCACGCTCCGTCTGACCCTCGACCCGCAGCAATGAAGCCGACCTCACTCCTCGTCGCCGAGCTGGGCCCGACGAACACCGGCAAGACGCACCGCGCGATCGAGCGCATGCTCGAGCACGAGAGCGGCATGATCGGCCTGCCGCTGAGGCTGCTCGCCCGCGAGGTGTACGACCGGGTCACCGCGCGGGTGGGCGAAGACCGCGTCGCGCTGGTCACCGGCGAAGAGAAGCGGGTGCCCGCCCACCCCGCGTACTGGGTCTGCACCGTCGAGGCGATGCCCATCGGGCAGCCCGTCGACTTTCTCTGCGTCGACGAGATTCAGCTCTGTGCGCACCGCGAGCGCGGCCACGTCTTCACCGACCGGCTGCTGCACGCCCGCGGGCGCAGAGAGACCTGGTTCCTCGGCGCCGAGACGATGCGGTCGGTGATGGGCCGGCTGCTGCCCGACCTCTCGTTTCACCGCTCCGAGCGCCTGTCGCAGCTGCGCAGCTTCGGGGCGCGGTCGCTCAAGAGCCTGCCGGCCCGGTCGGCGGTGGTCGCGTTCTCGACCGACAAGGTCTACGAGCTGGCCCAGTCGCTGCGCCAGCTGCGCGGAGGCGTCGCGGTGGTGCTGGGCGGGTTGTCTCCGCGCACCCGCAACGCGCAGGTGGCGATGTACCAGTCGGGCGAGGTGCAATACCTGGTCGCCACCGACGCCATCGGCATGGGGCTGAACCTCGACCTCGAGCGGGTGGCCTTCGCGGCCCTCTCGAAGTTCGACGGCTTCGAGCACCGCGACCTCACCGTCGACGAGCTGGGGCAGATCGCGGGGCGCGCCGGCCGCCACGTACGAGACGGCGCGTTCGGCACGCTCACCAGCGCCCCCGAGCTCGACGCGCGCCTCGTCTCGGCCATCGAGGCCCACCGGTTTCCCGCGGTGCAGCGGCTGGTGTGGCGAAGCGTCGAGCTCGACTTCGAGAGCCCCCGCGCGCTGCTCGACAGCCTCGCGGTCGCGCCCGAGCACGAGGTGTTCTCGCGGGTCGAGCGCGCCGACGACTTCGACGCGCTGCGCGAGGTGGCGCACGATGCCCAGGTGCTGGCCCTCGTCCAGGGGCGCGAGAGCGTCGAGCTCTTGTGGGAGGTCTGCCGCATTCCCGACTTCCGCAAGGGCGTGCTGGGTGAGCACGTGCGCCTGGTGAAAGACGTGTACCTGCAGCTGCGCGAGGGCAGCGGGCGCTTGCGCGACGACTGGCTGAGCAGGCAGGTGGCGCCGCTCGACGATCTGACCGGCGACATTCACACCCTCACCGCGCGCCTCGAAGCGATTCGAACGTGGACGTACATCTCGCACCGCGCTTCATGGGTCTCCGACGCCGCGCACTGGCAGCAGAAGACGCGCGCCATCGAAGACGCGCTGGGAGACACGCTGCACCAGCGCCTGGTCGAGCGCTTCGTGCAGAAGGCCGCGCAGAGCGGTCGCCGGCGCCTGCGCAGCGAGGGCGCTCTCGAGGCGAGCGGGCCGTTCGCCGCGCTCGGCAAGCTGTACGAGACCGGGCCCACCGCCGCCGACTTCGTGCAGCAGGTGATCGACGCGCGCAGTGAGGCCTTCGAGGTCGACGCGCTGGGCCGCATCGGGTTCGACGGCGAGCCGCTGGGCCGGCTGGTGCGCGGCGCCGAGCGCCACACCCCCACCGCCGCGCTGGTCGACGCCGACGCGTGGAACGGAGGTCAGCGCGCCCTGCTCGAGCGCCGGCTCACCGCCTTCGCGCACGACCTGGTCTTTGAGGCGATGGGCGCTTTCCCCGCCGAGGCGCTGACGGCCGAGGGCAGGGCGGCCCCGCTGCGGGCGATCGCCTGGCGCTTCGTGCGCGGGCTGGGCATCGCGCGGCGAGACGCCGAGCTGCTCGAGCAGGTCAAGCGCCTCGACCCCGAGTCGCACCAGCGGCTCGACGCGCTCGGCGTTCGCGAGGGCGCGCGGTTCCTCATCATCGCCGGCGCCGCCACCTCCGGCGCGCTCGAGCGGCGCTGCGTCTTGAGCGCGCTGTGGGAGGACCAGGCTCGGCCCGAAGGCGCGCCTGCTGCGACGATCATCAGCCGCGAGGTGATGAGCGGTCGCGACGCAGAGGCGTACGGCTACGAGTGGGTGGGGCCGCTCGCGGTGCGCATCGATGTGCTCGAGACGGTGCTCTCGACGCTCGGCGATTCGCGTCGGTTGGAGCAGGCCTTTCACCAGCTGAGTTTCTCGGCCACCGATCGTGAGACGCTGCTGAAGCAGCTCCGGCCGCGGCCGCGGCGCTGAGGCTTCCCTCGAGGTCGAAGCGAAACGGGCGGATGCCGAGGCCGGCCACGCCCAGCTGAACGTCGAAGGGCTTCACCCTGCCGTGCAGGCCTTTTCGGCGCTGCGCCGCCGGCGTTTCGCGGCCGGGTCGAAAGGGCTCGGCACGTCGACGAGGTCAGCGGCGAGGCGCGGCAGCCTCGCGCTCTTGCGTCTCGCGCTGGGTCACCCACTTGATGAAGTCGTCGAGGCTCTTGCCCGGCTCGTCTTGAAACACCGCGGCGAGCTCGGCCTCGGCCATGCGGTCGAGTCGAAACGAGCGAAAGTCTCGTCGCAGCTCGCACCACGACGCGAGCGTCCAGATCTTCCCCCAGAAGGCGATCGCCAGCGGCCGCACGGTGCGCTTGCTGGTCGCGCCCTTCTCGTCTCGGTAGCGCAGCTCGAGCTTGCGGCTCGAGCGCAGGGCCTCGCGCACCGCCCCCAGCGGCCCGGCGGTCGCGCCCGGCTTCATGCGCGGCGCGAGCAAGCGGGTCGAGGCGACCCTCAGGCGCGCGCCCTCGGGCAGCACCATCTCGATCTTGGCCAGCGCGGCGTCGGCGGCGCGCGCGAGGGCAGGGTCGGCGTAGCCCTGCACGACCCGGGCGCCCAGCACCAGCGCCTCGATCTCTTCTTCGTTGAAGGTCATCGGCGGGAGATCGAAGCCGTGGGCCAGCGCGTAGCCGACCCCGGCTTCGCCCCGCACCGGGACACCCGAGAGGCTGAGGTCTCGAATGTCGCGGTACACGGTGCGCTCGCTCACCTCGAGCTCGGTCGCGATGCGCTGGGCGGTGACCAGGCGGCTTCTCCGCAGCAGCTGCACCAGACGAAAGAGGCGATCGGCGCGGCGCATGGGCTCTAGGCCTTCTGCCACAAGGCGAAGCTGGCGCCCGAGGGATCAGCGACGATCGCGAACCAGCCCTGGCCGGGCACCTCGGTCTTGGCCTTGAGCACCTTGCCGCCCAGCTGCTCGGCCTTCTTCGCCGAGGCGGTGACGTCTTCGACGTTCACGTACTGCAGCCAGAAGCCCGAGCCGGCCTGCTCTTCCATGATGCCGCCGGCCTGCGGGCCGTCGAGCGTCTCGTAGCGCGGGGTCATCGGGGTGGGGTTGAACTTCCAGCCGAACAGCTCGCCGTAGAAGCCCTTGGCCTGATCGAGGTTCTTGGTGTGCAGCTCGACGTACGAAACGTTGTGCATGGGCGCTCTCTCTTTGAGGTCCGCTCGATTGCGGAGTGTCTGCACTGTGCGCCCGGCGTCCTGACAGCGTGCTGTCAGGAGAGATCGTCTCACCGCCCAGATCGATCGTGGTTGGCAGCGATATCAGCGCCTGCTAGCCGACGCCCATGTCATTCGACGAGACGTTGAAGGCGAAGATCGCGCAGGTCGAGAAGGGCGGCGCCGAGAAGTACCACGCGAAGAACAAAGAGGTCGGCAAGCTCTTCGCGCGCGAGCGCATCGCGCAGCTGGTCGACGCCGGCACCTTCGTCGAAGACGGCAAGCTGGCGAACAACGCCGACCCCGACCTGCCCAGCGACGGCGTGGTCATTGGGCTGGGCCGCCTCGACGGCCGCACCATCGCGATCATGGCCAACGACTCGACCATCAAGGCGGGCAGTTGGGGTGCCCGCACCGTCGAGAAGATTCTGCGCATTCAAGAGACCGCGCACCGCCTGCGGGTGCCGCTCTGCTACCTGGTCGACAGTGCCGGAGCGCGCATCACCGACCAGGTCGACATGTTCCCCGGCCGGCGCCACGCGGGCCGCATCTTCTACAACGAGGTGCACCTGTCGGGCATGGTGCCCCAGGTGTGCCTGCTGTTCGGGCCCAGCGCGGCCGGCGGCGCGTACATTCCCGCGTTCTGCGACATCGTCATCATGGTCGACGGCAACGCGTCGATGTACCTCGGCTCGCCGCGCATGGCCGAGATGGTGATCGGCGAGAAGGTGACGCTCGAAGAGATGGGCGGCGCCAAGATGCACTGCTCGATCTCGGGCTGTGGCGACGTACTGGTGAAGAGCGAGAAAGAGGCGATCGAGGCGGCCAAGAGCTACCTGCGCCTGCTGCCGTCGAACTTCTCGCAAAACCCGCCGACGATCGAGAAGAAGGCCCCCAAGGCCAGCGGCAAGCGCATCGACGAGATCATCCCCGCCGATCAGAACAAGCCGTTCGACATGTACGCGCTGATCAACGAGCTGATCGACGAGGGCTCGTGGTTCGAGGTGAAGAAGCTGTTCGCGCAAGAGCTGGTCACCGGCTTCGGCCGCATCGACGGTCAGGTGATCGGCATCGTCGCCAACCAGCCCAAGTACAAGGGCGGGGTGCTGTTCGTCGACAGCGCCGACAAGGCCGCGCGCTTCATCTGGCTGTGCGACGCGTTCAACGTGCCGCTGCTCTACCTCGCCGACGTGCCGGGCTTCATGATCGGCACCAAGGTCGAGAAGGCGGGCATCATTCGCGCCGGGGCCAAGATGATCTCGGCGGTGAGCGAGGCGTCGGTGCCGAAGATCTCGGTGGTGGTGCGCAAGGCGTACGGCGCCGGCCTCTACGCGATGAGCGGCCCCGGCTACGCCCCCGACATCACCCTGGCGCTGCCCAACGCGATGATCGCGGTGATGGGCCCCGAGGCGGCGGTGAACGCGGTCTACTTCAACAAGATTCAAGAGAAGCCCGAGGCCGAGCGCCAGGCCTACGTGCAGAAGCTGCGCGACGAGTACAAGGCCGACGTCGACATCTACAAGCTGGCCTCCGAGCTGATCGTCGACGACGTGGTGCCGTCAGACCGCCTGCGCGACGAGCTCAAGGCGCGCTTCGCCATCTACCGCGAGCAGTACCGCCTGCCCGAGCGCAAGAAGCGCATGGTGACTCCGGTCTGAAGAGGCCGCGTTCGCGTCGAGCGAGACCGAGCAGGGTGAGCCCGCAACCGCACGAGGGGCCGACAGGGGCGGCAGGCTCCAGCTGGCGCACACGAGCGTCGAACCGCCAGCCGCTTTCGGAACTGGAAGGGCTTTTCGTCGCCCGCGACGAAACCCCCGCCCAGAACCGATCTCGGCGCCGCGCACGGGGGGTCTGCCGTGCCCTCGTCTGCGAACCAAAGGCGCTTCGAGCCGTCGCAAGCGAGGCGGCCCCACCCAGTCGCCGCGCGCCGCGCAGGGTAGCCACCGCGGGGACGTCGAGAGCCGCCCAGCGCGGCAAGCAGGCGGAGGCGAGCGCCCCAGCGAGCGTGCGACGTGTGAGGCGACGCAAAGGAGGGCTCACGCTGCTCGGTCACGAGCTCTTGCCGACTCGCGGGCGGTGACCTCGCGTGCCGGTCGCGCTTCACGCGGGTGAACGCGTTAAACTGCGCGTCGTGCGTGGGGCCGGCCTTCTCGTCATCGTGATCGCAGTCAGCGCCTCGGCCGCCGAGCACGAGTGCTCGCTGGCGGGCGAGGGCGAGGTCGATCTCTGCGAGAAGGTCTACTGGCGCAGCCGCATCGCGGCGGTGGCCATACCCAGCTACGTGCTCGCGATGGACGGCGCGACGGTGCACCACGGCATGTCGTGGACCCTCGCCATCGACGTGCCGCGTGACGAGTGGAGCGAGTACTTCTCGCTGGGGGTGCCCAGAGACGCGCTGCCCCGCGGCTTCCCGTTTCACCTCGGCCTGGCCGCCAGCTTCGTGTGGTACCCGGGCTATGCGCTCGAGGGTCGCCTGGTGGGGCGCGCGCGCATCATCTCGCTGGCCTGGCCCAACAGCCCGGCGCTCTCGTGGGCGCACCTCACCATGGGCCTGGGCGCGGCGGGCGGCAGCATCGGCTTCGCCCCACGGGTCGAGCTGCGCGCGCGGGTAGGCCACATCGCCTGGGGCGGGCTGGTGCTGGCGCTCGGCTTCACCCCCTACCTGTCGAAGAGCCTGTTCATGGCCGACCTCTCGGTGGGCCTCGAGGCTCCCTGGGTCTGGTGGTGGTAGGCGAGCCGTTGTAAGCCCCACCCCCTCATGGACTTCGAGCTGCCCGACGACCTTCGCGCCCTGCAGTCGTCGATTCGCGACTTCTGCGAGAAGCGCGTCAAGCCCGCCGCACGCGAGTGGGACCACACCGAGAAGTTTCCCCTCGAGGTCGTCAAAGAGCTCGGCGCCATGGGCGTGATGGGCATTCGCGTCGGCGAAGAATACGGCGGCGCCGGCCTGGGCGCGCTCGCGGTCGCGGTGGCGGTCGAAGAGGTCGCCCGCTACGACGGCTCGCTGGCCCTGACGGTCGCCTCGCACAACGGTCTGGGCACCAGCCACATTCGGGTGTTCGGCAACGACGCGCAGAAGAAGCAGTACCTGCCCAGGCTCGCCACCGCCGAGTTTCTCGGGGCGTGGGGCCTGACCGAGCCCGGCAGCGGCAGCGACGCGGCGGGCATGAAGACCACCGCGGTGAAGAAGGGCGATCGCTGGGTGCTCAACGGCGCCAAGATGTTCATCACCCAGGGCACGGTGGGCGACGTGTTCGTGATTCTGGCGGTGACCGAGGCCGCCAAGAAGCAGAAGGGCATCACCGCCTTCATTCTCGAGCGGGGCGAGCAGGGGTTCAGCCAGCGGCCCATTCACGGCAAGCTGGGCATGCGCAGCAGCGACACCGCCGAGCTGATTCTCGAGAACGTCGAGGTGCCCGACAGCCGCCGCCTGGGCGAGGTGAACCAGGGCTTCCTCAACACCCTGCAGATTCTCGACGGCGGCCGCATCACCATCGGCGCGCTGAGCGTCGGCCTGGCCCGCGGGGCGATCGAAGAGTCGCGCCGCTACGCGCTCGAGCGCACCGCGTTCGGCCACCCCATCGCCGAGTTCCAGGCCCTGAAGTGGATGTTCGCCGACATGAAGACCGAGCTCGACGCCGCGCGGCTGTTGGTGCACCGCGCCGCCGCGCTCGCCGACGCGGGCAAGCCGTACACCCGCGAGGCGTCGATGGCGAAGCTGTTCGCCTCTGAAGCCGCGACCCGCGCCTGCAACAAGGCGGTGCAGATTCACGGCGGCTACGGGTACACGCGCGAGTTCCCCGTCGAGCGCTACCTGCGCGACGCGAAGCTCTGCGAGATCGGCGAGGGCACCAGCGAGGTTCAGCGATCGATCATCGCGCGTGAAGTCATGAAGGCTTCATGAACCGCGACTTCCTCGAGGAGCTCGGCCTCTCGGTGCAAGAGGCCGATGGGGTGATCGAGGCGGAGCTCGAGCTGGCCTCGGGGCAGGCGGTGAACCCGCTCACCCGGCAGTTCATCTCGAAGGCGCAGTTCACCGTGGTGGGCGACCGGCTGATCACCATCTTCCCCGCCGAGCTGGTGGGCATGCCGCCCATCAACCTGAGCCAGGTGTCGCGCGCCGCGGCGCTCGAAGACATTCTGGTGCAGTCGCTCAACGACGCGATCATGCACGTGCAGCGGCGCTCGGAGCAGCTCACCGCGCTGGGCATCTCGCCCAAGGTCGAGGCGAGCAGCCTGCAGCTGTCGGCCGAGCTGAAGGTCGATCGCTGGCACTTCTCGATCGGCACCGATCGGCTGGGCAACTTTCGCGTCACCCGCGCGGTCAACGACGGCTCCGAGATGACCACCAGCTCGGCGCACGGCTTCGAGCTCAGTGAGTTCCGCGAGAAGGGGGCGCTCGAGCAGTACCTGGTGGCGATGTTCGGCGAGTCTCGGCCGCCGCGCACCAAGACCCCCGCGCCCTCGAAGCGGTCGGGCGAGGTCGACACCGAGCCGGCGGGTCAGGCCGCCGCGCCGGTCGAGCAGCTGCTCTACTTCGGCGACATCGTCGGCGCGTTCGGAGCCAGAGCCACGGTGCCCGGCCGCAGCCAGCTCGAGGTGCTGATCGAGCTCAAGGTCGGTGAAGAGCACTACCGCTTCGCCGCCGCGCGGGTGTCGGGCCGCACCTTTCGCGGGCTGCTCGCCGGAGCGCAGGGCAAGCTGTGGGCCGACCGCTTCGAGCTCTCCGATTTTCCCGGCATCAAGCCGCTGCTCGCGTCGCTGCTCAAGGTGCCCGAGAGCCGGGTCGAGGTGTTGTGACGATGAGCGCGCTGGCACAGTCGATTCTCTCGGGCGAGGTGCGCGCCGCCTCGCGGCTGATGCGGCAGATCGACGACCGCGACCCCGCCGCCACTTTGGTGCTGCGCGAGCTGTTCGCCCACACCGGCAAGGCGTACGTGATCGGCATCACCGGCTCTCCCGGCGCCGGCAAGTCGACCCTCACCGACCGGCTGATCGCCTGGTACCGCAAGCAGGGAAAGAGCGTGGGGGTGATCGCGGTCGACCCCACCAGCCCCTTCACCGGGGGCGCGATCTTGGGCGACCGCATTCGCATGCAGGGCCACGCCACCGACCCCGGGGTGTTCATTCGCTCGCTCGCCACCCGCGGCAACCTGGGGGGCTTGAGCCGCGCCACCGGCGACTGCCTCAAGGTGATGGACGCGATGGGCCGCGAGGTGATCATCGTCGAGACGGTGGGAGTCGGGCAGGACGAGATCGACATCGCCCAGCTGGCCCACACCACCTGCGTGGTGCTGGTGCCGGGCATGGGCGACGACATTCAGGCGATCAAGGCCGGCATTCTCGAGATCGCCGACGCCTTCGTGGTGAACAAGGCCGACCTCGACGGCAGCGACCGGGTGGTGCGCGAGCTGCGGGCGATGCTCGAGCTGCGCCACGCGGTGAAGGCGCACCCGCCGATCGATCACGACGAGCAGCACCGCCTGAAGGGCGCGGTGGGCACCCGGCTGCAGCCGCAGGGCGACGGCGAGTGGGAGCCGCCCATCGTCAAGACGGTGGCCGCGCGCGACCAGGGCCTGGCCGAGCTGGCCGAGGCGATCGATCTGCACCGCGCCTTCTTGGAGACCAGCGGCCAGAAGCAGGAGCGCGAGGTTCGGCGCGCCGAGACCCAGCTGGTCTCGCTCTTGCGCGACCGGCTGCTGGCGGCGGGCCTTGCGCGCCTCGAGCGCGAGAAGGGTAATCTGGCCGAGGTGGCCGCCCAGATCGCCCAGCTCAAGCTCGACCCCTACGCCCTGGCCGACGAGCTCGCCGGAGCCGCGAAGTGAACGCCGCCGCCAAGCTCACCCCGCCCGAGCGGGTGCAGGCGCTCGAGACGAAGCTCTTCATCGCGCTGCCCAACCACGAGGTGGCGGTCTCGGCCCTCACCCACAAGAGCTACTGCAACGAGCACCGCGAGAAGACGCTGCCCGACAACGAGCGGCTCGAGTTTCTGGGCGACGCGGTGGTCGACCTGGCCATCTCGCACCGGCTGATGGAGCGCTTCCCCAACGCCGACGAGGGTGAGCTGTCGAAGCTGCGGGCGCTGATCGTCAACGAAGAGGGCCTGGCGCGCATCGCGCGAAAGATCGGCCTGGGCGAGCTGTTGCAGCTGGGCCGCGGCGAAGATCTCACCGGTGGCCGCGAGAAGAGCAGCGTGCTGGCCGACGCGCTCGAGGCGGTGATCGGCGCGGTGTACCTGGGCGGCGGCATGGACAAGGTGATGGAGCTGGTCGATCGCTTCTTCGCCGAGGCGCTCGAGGGCGTGGCGCTGGGCCGCAGCGGCTTCGACTACAAGACCCTGCTGCAGGAAGACGCCCAGATTCGCCTCAAGCAGTCCCCCCGGTACCGGGTGGTGAGCGAGAAGGGGCCCGACCACGAGAAGATCTTCGAGGTCGAGGTGCTGATCGGCACCGACGTGTTCGCCCGCTCGTCGGGCCGCTCGAAGAAAGAGGCCGAGCAGTCGGCGGCGCGCGAGACGCTCGAAATGCTGGCCCGAGACCCGAAGAAACTTGTTGGGAATCAGAACGGCGGCGCGTAGTTTGCGCGCGCCATGAAAGCACTTTCGATCGCGCTGTCGCTGTTGGTCTCTTCGCTCGCGCTTGCCGACGGCAAGCTGATGAAGGCCGCGGCCGAGGGCAAAGACCTCTACGCCACCTTCAACACCTCGGAGGGCTCGTTCGTGGTGAAGCTCTTCTCGAAGGACGCGCCCAAGACGGTCGCCAACTTCGTGGGCCTGGCCACCGGCGAGAAAGAGTGGACGGACCCTCGCGACGGGAAGAAGAAGGCCACCGCGCTCTACAGCGGCACCATCTGCCACCGCATCATCAAGGACTTCATGATTCAGTGCGGCGACCCGACCGGCACCGGCCGGGGCGACCCGGGCTACCGCTTCGAAGACGAGTTCCAGAGCGGCCGCAAGTTCGACAAGGTGGGCATTCTGGCGATGGCCAACGCGGGCCCCGGCACCAACGGCTCGCAGTTCTTCGTCACCACTTCGACGCCGGCGCACCTCAACAACCACCACACCATCTTCGGTGAGGTGGTGAGCGGCTACGACCAGGTCGAGAAGATCTCGAAGGTGCAGGTCGCGGCAGGCGACAAGCCGGTCAAAGACGTGGTGATCAAGTCGATCGACATCTCCGAGAAGGCGCCTGCCGCGGCAGCGCCGGCGAAGAAGTGATTGTTACCGTAGCGTGAGTCAGCGAAAGCGAACCTGAGGGGCACATGGGATTGATGGACGAAGTGCGCAGCGGCGGGGATCTGTACGCGACGTTCGAGACCACCGAGGGCAACATCGCGGTGAAGCTGTTCCCCAAAGACGCTCCGAAGACGGTCGAGAACTTCGTCGGGCTGGCGACCGGCGAGAAAGAGTGGACGCACCCCGGCACCGGCGAGAAGAAGAAGACGCCGCTCTACGACGGCAGCATTCTCCACCGCTGCATCAAGGACTTCATGATTCAGGGCGGTGACCCGCTCGGCCGCGGCACCGGTGGCCCCGGCTACAAGTTCGAAGACGAGTTCCAGAGCGGGCGCCGCTTCGATCGCCCGGGCCTGCTGGCGATGGCCAACGCCGGCCCGAACACCAACGGCTCGCAGTTCTTCATCACCGTGGTGCCGACCAAGTGGCTCGACAACAAGCACACCATCTTCGGAGAAGTGGTGAGCGGCATGGACGTGGTCGAGAAGATCGCCAACATCATTCCCAAAGACAGCGGCGATCGTCCCAAGACCGACGTGAAGATCAAGAAGCTCAAGATCGCCAGCAAGCTGTGAGTGACGGCAGCACGGCGAAGGCCGCCCCCATCAAAGCTGGCTTCGCCGCGCTGATCGGTCGGCCCAACGTCGGCAAGTCGACGCTGCTCAACCGGCTGATCGGCGAGAAGATCGCCATCGTCTCGCCGAAGCCGCAGACGACCCGCAACCGCATCTTGGGGGTGGTGACCCGCCCTGAAGGTCAGGTGGCGTTTCTCGACACCCCGGGCATTCACCAGGCCAAGGGCGCGCTCAACAAGCTGATGGTCGAGACGGCGCTCACCGCCGCCAACGAGTGCGACGTGGTGCTGTTCATGATCGAGGCCGACGCCTCGGGGGTGAGCCAGGGCAACCAGCTGGTGGTGAAGCAGCTGCAGCGGCTGAAGAAGCCGGTGATTCTGGTCATCAACAAGATCGACGAGATCAAGAAGGCGATGCTGCTGCCGCTGATCGCCCAGTGGAAAGACGTGCTGCCGTTCGCCGAGGTGGTGCCGATCTCGGCGCGCGAGGGCGACGGGGTAGAGCAGCTGTTCGCGCTGGTGGCGAAGCTGATGCCCGAGACCCCCGAGCCGTTGTTCCCCGCCGACGTGTTCACCGACCAGGCCGAGCGCACCCTGGTGGCCGAGCTGATTCGCGAGCAGGTCTTGCGGCACTGCCGCGAAGAGATTCCCTACTCGACGGCGGTGGTGGTCGAGGTGTTCGACGAGAGCGATCGCGAGACCGGCAAGCAGGGGCTGGTGCGCATCGACGCGGCGATCTTCGTCGAGCGCGAGGGCCAGAAGGCGATCGTGATCGGCAAGCGCGGCGCGATGCTCAAGACCATCGGCACCGACGCGCGCAAGTCGATCGAGCGGCTGCTCGGCTGCAAGGTGTTTCTCGCGCTGCGGGTGAAGCTCGAAGAGCGCTGGAGCGACAACCTGCGCGGGCTGCGCAAGATGGGCTACAGCCAGTGAAGCCCGTGGTGGCGATCGTCGGCCGGCCCAACGTGGGCAAGTCGACCCTGTTCAACAAGCTGATCGGCCGGCGCAAGGCGATCGTCGAAGACGCTCCGGGCGTCACCCGCGATCGGCACTTCGCCGAGACCGAGCGGGCGATCTACATCGACACCGGCGGGTTCGTGCCCGAGACCAAGGGTGAGCCCCTGCTGCACCAGGTGCGGGCGCAGGCCGAGGCCGCCATCGAGGCCGCCGACGTCACCTTGCTGGTGGTCGACGCCAAGACCGGCGTGACCGCGGCCGACGAAGAGGTGGCGCGCTACCTGCGCAAGGCGGGCGGCAAGGTGCGGCTGGTGGTGAACAAGATCGACGAGCCGAAGCTGGGCGCCGAGCTCTTGGCCGACTTTCACTCCTTGGGCCTGGGCACGCCGCTGGGCGTCTCTGCCGAGCACAACCACGGCCTCAATGATCTGATCGACGAGGTCGAAGGGGCGCTGCCCGAGGTGCCCGAGCAGGGCAAGGGTGAGAAGAAGAAAGACGACCCGGCGATTCGGCTCGCCATCGTGGGCCGCCCCAACGTGGGCAAGAGCTCGCTGGTGAACGCGCTGCTGGGCGAAGAGCGGGTGATCGTCAGCGACGTGGCGGGCACCACGCGCGACCCCATCGACACCCGCTTCACCCGCGGCGAAGACGAGTTCGTCATCACCGACACCGCGGGCATCAGGCGCAAGGCGGCGATCACCCAGAGGGTCGAGCAGTTCTCGGTGATGCAGGCCCTGCGCGTGCTCGACGTGTGCGACGTGGCGGTGCTGGTGCTCGACGCCACCGAGGCCGCGGTCGAGCAAGACGCGCGCATCGCCGGCCTGGCCGAAGAGAAGGGCCGCCCGCTGCTGATCGTGGTGAACAAGTGGGACCTCAAGCGCGGCAAGGTGAAAGAAGACGCGTTTCGCGAAGAGGTGAAGCTGCAGCTGCGCTGGGCCACCTGGGCGCCGATTCTGTTCATCTCGGCGAAAGAGGGCGACAAGGTCTCGAAGGTGCTCGACCTGGCGCTCGAGCTGAACCACCAGTCGCACCACCGCGCCTCGACGCCGCTGCTCAACAAGCTGCTGCAGCACGTCACCACCGAGCACCCGCTGCCCACCGAGGGCGGCAAGTCGCTGAAGATCTACTACGTGGCGCAGATCGGCGAGGCGCCGCCCACCTTCCAGTTCATCTGCAACCGCCCCACGCTGGTGCCCGATCGCTACAAGCGCTACCTGCTGAACCAGCTGCGCGCGACGTTCGACCTCAAGGTGCCGGTGCGGCTCAAGTTCAAAGAGCGCCCGGGCGAGAAGAAGCGGCAGCAGACGGTGCTGCGCTACCGGGCGATCGAAGCGCAGAAGGCCAAGCGCCGCGGCAACCGTCGCAAGCTGCCGTCAGACGAGTAGCAATCGCCGCCACAATCGTGCGTTGACACCGCACCCCCCCATGCGCAATGTGCGCCCCCCGATGTCCGACAAACTGAGCCGCAAGGAGCTCAAAGCTCCTGACGAATTCCAGAAGCTGGGCGCACAGGCGCTGCCGTTCTTCGTGCAGCACCAGAAGACGATCGTCGGTTCGATCATCATCTTCGTGGTGGTGGGCCTGGGCGTCTTCTCGATTCAATACCTGGGCCAGCGCGGCGACGAGAAGGCCAACGCCGACCTGGGCGCGGCGCTGAGAGATCTCTCGCGCGAGGTGAGCGCCAGCGCCGTCCCCGAGCCGAACCAACCGGTGGTGTTCAAGACCGAGGCTGAGAAGAACGCGGCGGTGATCAAGTCGCTGACCGAGTTTCGCGCGAAGAACAGCGGCAAGGCCGCCGCGACCGCCGCGCTGCCGCTCGGCCACGCGCTGCTCCGCGAGGGCAAGTCGCAAGAGGCGCTGACGGCGTTCGACGACTACCTGAAGGGCTCACCCGCCAGCGACCCGCTGCGCCCCACGGCGCTCGAGGGCCGCGGCTACGCGCTCGAGGCCAAGAAAGACTACGACGGCGCGCTGTCGGCGTTCGACCAGCTGGCCAAAGAGAACACCGCCGAGTTCATGAAGGGCATGGGTCTGTACCACCGCGCCCGCATGCTCCTGCTGCAGGGCAAGACCGACGAGGGCGTCAAGCAGCTGCAGCAGCTCGAGCAGTCGGCGCCGGGCAGCTCGGCGGCGCGGCTGGCGGTCGAGCGCATCGGCGTGCTGGCGTCGCAGGGCGTGAAGATTCCCGAGGCTCCCAAGCCGACCGCGATGTTCGGTGGCGACGCCGGCTCGGGTACGTGAGCGACGTGAAGCGTCTCGTCTCGCTGGCGGTGATGGTCTTCGGCCTCGCGCTCGCCGGCTGCCGCACCATCTCGCTCGACAGCGACGCGATGATGCCCGAGCGCGATCAGCACCTGCACGTGCCGCAGTACTTCGACGTCGAGTGGTGGACCCCGCTGGTCAAGCCGGGGCTGCTCGACTACCAGCAGACCGAGACCGCCAGCCCGGCGATCGACCCCGACACCGAGCGGGTCATCGTCTGCACCCGCGACGGCATGGTGCGCAGCCTCTCACCCATCGACGGCCGCATCGAATGGGAAAAGGTGGTGAAGGGCCGCTGCTTCGCCGGCTCGACGGTGAGCGAGGGCGTGGCCTACGTACCCGGGGGTGACAGCGTGCTCTACGCGCTGCGCTCGCGCACCGGCGAAGAGCTGTGGAAGTACGAGGCCAACGAAGAGCTGGTGACTGCTCCGGTGGTCGCCGGAGACCTGGTGCTGGTCGCCTCGCAGAGCGAGACCCTCTTCGCGGTCGAGAAGAAGACCGGCAAGTGGAAGTGGCAGTACCGGCGCGACGCTCCTCCCGGGTTCACGGTGCGTGGCACCGCCACTCCGCGGGTGCGTGACGGCGTGGTGTACATGGGCTTCGCCGACGGCTTCGTGGTGGCGCTGACCCTGGCCGACGGGCAGCAGAAGTGGGAGCGCAACCTGTCGACCTCGGGCGGGCTGCAGTTTCTCGACGCCGACGCGTCGCCAGTGCTCGACGATGCGGGCAACCTCTTCGCCGCCAGCTACAAAGACGGCGTCTACGCGCTGAAGGCCGACAGCGGCGAGCTGGAGTGGGCGACTGCGCGCGCCGGCACCAGCAGCATCATTCAGAGCGGCGAGGTGCTGTTGACCGGCGGCGACGGCAAGGTGGCCGCCTTTCACTCGAGCTCGGGTCGCGAGCTGTGGTCGCTCGAGCTGCAGCCGGGCCGGAAGATCGAGGGCACCGCGGGGCGCCCGCCGCTGCTCCTGCGCGGCCTGTTGGTGGTGCCCACCTCTCACTCGCTGGTGTTCATCGACCCGCTCAAGGGGCGCGCCAAGGTGTCGTGGAACCCGGGGCAGGGCGTCACCGCCACTCCCACCGTCTACGGCGGCCGGCTGTACGTGCTCTCGAACCTGGGCACGGTGTTCGCGCTGCAGCTGCGCGCCGGCGGGTCGTGAGCGGCAAGCCGCAGATTCGGGTGGTGGCAGCGCTGATCGAGAGCCCCACCGACCCGACGCGGTTTCTGGTGCAGCAGCGCCTGCCCGGCAAGGCGCGCGCGAACAAGTGGGAGTTTCCCGGCGGCAAGGTCGAGGCGGGCGAGGCCGACGAGCACGCGCTGGCCCGCGAGTGCAGGGAAGAGCTCGACGTCGAGCTGACGGTGGGCAAGCGGCTGTGGGGCACCACCCACGCCTACGAAGATCTGGTGGTGGTGCTCGAGCTGTTCGCGGCGCGAATCGCCAGGGGTCAGCCGCGGCCGCTGGGCGCCCAGGCCTTGAGGTTCTGCAGCTTCGAAGAGATGCGCGGGCTGCCGTTCTGCGAGGCCGATCTGCCCTTGATCGACGGTCTGGCGAAGGGCCAGATTTCCGCCCGCTGATGATCGAGCGGACGTTTCAGATCGTGAAGGGCGTCGGGCCCTGGCGCGAGAAGGACATCTGGGCCCGCGGCATCGCCGACTGGGCGGCGTTCGAGAAGGCCTCGGGCGTGGTGGCCAGCGAGGGCATCGACGCCGAGCTGAAGGTGGCCATCAGCAAGGCGCGCACCGCGTCGCTGGCCGAGCTCGCGAAGCTGTTTCCCGAGCGCGAGCACTGGCGGCTGTACCCGAAGTTCGTCGAGCAGGCCGCGTTCATGGACCTCGAGGCCGACGGCGACGAGCAGATCACCGTGGGCGGCGTGTTCGATGCCCGGGGCGTCGCCACCTTCATCCGCGGCTTCGAGGGAGAGCGCGCGCTGCAACATCTGCCTGGGCGGCTGATGCAGAGCCCGATCTGGGTGACGTTCAACGGAGGCACCTTCGACATTCCGGTGCTGCGGCGCCATTTCCCCGAGATGAAGCCGCCCACCGTGCACATCGATCTGCGGTTCCTGGTGCGGCGGGTGCGCCTGAAAGGGGGCCTCAAAGAGGTCGAAGAGACCCTGGGGCTGCACCGGCCTCCGCACCTCAAGGGCATCAAGGGCTACGACGCGATTCGGCTCTGGCGCGAGTGGCAGACCACCCGCAACCCCGACGCGCTGCGCATTCTGGTCGAGTACAACCTCTACGACGCCATCAACCTGAGGTCGCTGGTCGACCTGTGCATCACGCGGGCGGCCGAGCAGCTGGCGTGGGACGAGCCATACCGGGCGCCGTTCGAGCGCGGCGAGATTCTCTACGACGTCTCGAAGCTGCTGCTCGAGCTGTAGCGCTTTCAGCGCTTCTTCTTCTTGGCCTTGCCGGGCTGCTTCCTGGCATCGGCCTGAACTTCGCCGCGAACCTTCATGACCAGCTCGGCGTCTTTGAAGCCCTCGAGCTGGGCGCCGAGCTGGGGCTCGACGGTCAGCCGGTAGGTGCGGCCGGTCTTGAGCGGCTCTTCGAACGAGATCTGGTAGTCGATGCCGCCGTCGGCGTCGCGCGCCAGATCGTCCGAAGGCACCACCCGATCGGTCTCGTCGAACACCCGCAAGCGGTAGTCGCTCAGCGGCACGGGGATGCGCACGCTCAGCGCCTTCACCGGGTCGATGTCGTGGCTGATCTGCTCGGCGCCGCCATCGGCCGAGAGCGCGGTCACCGACAGCGGCAGCTCGGCCGGCGCCGGCGGGCCCGCGTCGACCGGCGGCGGCTGCGCGGCCCCTGAATCGGCGGCTTCGAGGCCTGCGTCGGCCGCGTCTGCCGAGCCATCAGGCGGGCCATTCTCAGTGGGACAGCCCGCCAGCAGCGCCAACAGCCAAGGTCGGATAATAAGCGTTATGTAAACTCGCGACCTGGGCGTTCTGGGGCGGGTCTCGTGGCTCGGTCGCTCGGCGATCTGCGTGCTCTCCTCCATGCGCGGCACCTTATAAAGCCCCGCCGTGTCCGTCGCGTACGACAGCCTGCTGCTCGCCTGCGACAGCCTCGACGCGAACCGACTGGGAGCAGCGCTCGAGGCGCTCGAGCGCGCCGTCGCGGCGGCCCCTGCAGATCCGCTGGTGGGGCTCGCGGCCGCGCAGCTACGCTTTCTCGCCGGCGACACCGCGGGCGCGTTCGAGGGCCTCGAGGCCGCCGCCGGGCTCGGGCCGCGCGCCGCTGCCCTGTCGCGAGATCTGCGCGCCGCCTGCCACGCCTCGGTGGGCCACTGGCGCGAGGCGCTCGCGCTGCTGGAACAGGCCTGTCACGCCCAGCCCACCGCGGTGGCCGTGTTCGCGCACGCCGCCGATCTCTACCTGCGCCTCAACGAGCCCGAGCTCGCGCTGCCGTACGCCACCCGTGCCGGCGAGCTCTCGCCCCAGGCCGCCGACTGGCCCCTGATGCAGGCCCGGGCGCTGGCCCGGCTGGGCCGCCTCGACGACGCCTTTCGCGCCCTCGAGCGCGCGGTCGCGCTGGCCCCTGACGATGCCGAGCTGCGCGACCGCGGCGCCGAGGTGCTGCTCGCCGAGGGCGACCCCGATCGCGCCGCGCAGCTGGTGGCCCCCACAGGCTCAGCCGCCACGGGGGCCCGCATCGCCATCGCCCGTGGCGACCCGGCCGGCGCCGAGGCCCTGGCCGCGCAGCTGACCGGGCTCGAGGCCCGGCAGGCGCTCGGCGCCGCCGCGCTGCTGCGGGGCGACTGGGGCGCCGCGGTGCGCCTGCTCGAGCCGGTGCTGCAGCAGCGCCCGGAAGAGCTCGACACCCTGCTGCGGCTCTCCGAGGCGCTGATGCGCGTGGGCCGCTTCGACGCCGCGGTCACCCTCGCCGAGCGCGCCCGGCTGCTGTCGCACGAAGACTTCAGCGCCAACCTGGTGCGGATGGTGGCGCGGCTGTCGGCCGGCCGCGACAGCGACGCTGAGCACCCGGCCACCCGCGAAGAGCTCGGCCAGGGCCTCGAGCGCCTGCTGCCCGGCGCGACCTCAGAGCTCGGGCCCGACGCGGCACGCGCCCGCGCCATGTTGCTGCGCGCGCTCGAGCGGCTGGGCGGCAACCGCTGCCCGGCGGTCGCCTGCTACGAGCACGGCCGCACCACGCCGCTGGGCCGCATCGAGAGCCCCCGCGGCGCGGCCCGGGTCGGGCACTGGCGCTTTCCGGTGCTGGGCTTCGCCGAGGCGCTCGAGGCGGTCGACGCGGTGATCTCGCGCCACCCGGGCTCGTCGCAGCCGTGGTGCTACCGCGGCGAATTGCACCTCTGGGTGGGCGACACCGCCGCGGCGCGCGCCGACTTCGAGCAGGCGATCTCGATCTATCAGCGCACCCGCTGGGCCTACGTGGGCCTGCTCGCGGTCGAGACCTTCGAGGGCCGCCTGGCGCAGGCCGACGCCATCATCGAGAAGGGCGCGCAGCTGACCGGCCTCGAGGGCCGCAACTCGGTCTACGCCTACCGGGGCGAGCTTCGCCTCGGGCAGGGCCGGCCCGTCGAAGCGGTGAAGCTCTTCGAGGCGGGGCTCGAGCTCGCCCCCACCCGGGTGTCGTCGTACGCCCTGCTCTGCCTTTCCCACGACGCACTCGGAGACGCCGCGGCCGCCGAACGCTGGTTCGGAAGGTTCCGCGCGGCCGCACCCGCCTGTGCCTCAGACGCGGCGCGCGCAGCGGGCCTCTCGGCCGCGAGGCTGCTCACGGCCCCAGATCGCCCGGTGCGTGAGGCCGTCTGCCGCCAGGCGCTCACGCTGATGCGCGGCAACCGCTCTTCGGCCTGCCCCACCTACTTCGTCGGCGCCCAGGTGCGCGGCATCATTCCTCCGCGGCGGCCCGACTTCGCCTTCGGCCTGCGCGAGCGGTTGGTGCGGCTCTCGCAGCGCGCCACCTGACACGGGGCCGTGACGTCCTCCCGAGGTGGACAGCTGTCTCGACATCGAGCGGCCAGTGGCGTGAAACGCAAACGTTTCGAGTTCAATGTTCTGGCCCACTCCCGGGGCGGTACGCGGGTTGCTCAGTGCCACTGCATGACCCAGCACACCCTCAGTGCCCTGTTCGTTGCCCTGTTCGCAGTTGCCGCGTGCGGCCCCGCCGATGATCACGCCTACGCGCCCGACCCCAACCCGACCGGTGAGGTGGTGGGCGAAGACGATCTCGCCTCGACCGCCGAGGCGCTGGGCTCGCGGCCGATCATGCGCATGCCCTTTCGCTGCGGCCAGGAGTGGACGGCGACCACCTGGGCCGGCCACTCGCCCGAGCAGGCGATCGACTGGAACCGCGCCGGCGACTTCGGCGACGCCGTGGTGGCGTCGGCCGCTGGCCGCGTCACGCGGTCGGAGAGCGAAGGCAACGTGAGCTACGGCAACTGGATCGAGATCGAGCACTCGGGCGGCTACCGCACCCGCTACGCGCACCTCAGCGTGCGCGGCGCGCGCGTGGGCGACCGGGTGAAGATGGGCGACAAGATCGGCGAGGTCGGCAACAGCGGCGGCTCGAGCGGCTCCCACCTGCACTACGAGCAGCTCGCCGGGCAGACTCCGGTGCGCGTCATTCTCGGCGGCGGCACTCACGTGCACTACTTCGGCTCGCAGACCTACCGCAGCGCCAACGACTGCCCCTGAGCCCAAAGCGGCTGTTCTTTCGACCGGCGCGGCCTCGCGGGGGGGCGAGGTCGCCACCGGCAATGCCTGTAGCGCTTGACCATTTGCCGGGCGAGGGGCATCTACGGCGCGACCTTCAAAAAAAGGTTCGTTCCTCTCACGGAAGGAAGCGCCCACATGAAGCGCCTCGCAGTCGCACTGCCCCTGCTGATCTCCGCCGCCGCCTTCGCCGACGAAGGCATGTGGACGTTCAACAACTTCCCCAGCGACAAGGTGAAGGCGAAGTACGGCTTCTCGCCCACCCCCGAGTGGCTCGATCACGTTCGCCTCTCTTCGGTGCGCATCGCCGGCGGGTGCAGCGCCAGCGTGGTGTCTCCCGACGGCCTGGTGATGACCAACCACCACTGCTCGCACGAGTGCATCGAGCAGCTGTCGACCAAGAAGAAAGACTTCATCAAAGACGGCTTCTTCGCCAAGGCCACCAAAGACGAGGTGAAGTGCCCCGACATGGAGATCAACCAGCTCGTCGAGATCTCCGACGTCACCAAGCGGGTGCAGGACGCCACCAAGAGCACCCCCGTCGAGAAGTTCAACGACGTGCAGAAGGCCGAGCTCGCGGCCATCGAGAAAGAGTGCGCCAACGGCGACGACACCCTGCGCTGCGACGTGGTGACTCTGTACCGCGGCGGCCGGTTCGATCTGTACAAGTACAAGCGCTACCAAGACGTGCGCCTGGTCTTCGCCCCCGAGCTCGCCATCGCGTTCTTCGGCGGCGACCCCGACAACTTCAACTTCCCCCGCTACGATCTCGACGTCTCGTTCGTTCGCATCTACGGCAAAGACGGCAACCCGGCGAAGTTCGATCACTACCTGAAGTGGTCGGCCACCGGCGCGAAAGACGGCGACCTGTCGTTCGTCTCGGGCAACCCCGGCGGCACCTCGCGCCTGCTCACCCAGGCCCAGCTCGAGTACGACCGCGACGTGAAGCTGCCCACCGCGCTCTACCGCCTGTCAGAGTGGCGCGGCTTCTTGAACCAGTTCGCCAGGCGCAGCCCCGAGGCCGAGCGCACCTCGAAGAAAGACCTCTTCTACATCGAGAACTCGCTCAAGGCCTACAAGGGCCGGCACGCCGCGCTCGCCGATCAGAAGTTCTTCGCCTCGCGCATCGCCGCCGAGAAAGACTTTCGCGCCAAGGTCGAGAAAGACGCCAAGCTGAAGAAAGACTTCGGCGGCGCGTGGGACGGCATCGCCGGAGCGATGGACAAGCTGCGCACCTACCGCAAAGAGTACGAGCTCGAGCGCGGCCCGCAGGCCGAGACCTTCACCTGGGCGCGCCAGCTGGTGCGCTGGGCCGACGAGTCGGGCAAGCCCAATGGTGAGCGCCTCAAGGAGTACGGCGAGAGCCGCCTGCCGCAGCTCAAGCAGGGCCTGTTCGCCAAGGCGCCCATCTACGACGAGTACGAGACCGCCAAGCTGGCCTTCAGCCTCGACAAGCTGCGCGAAGAGCTGGGCGCCGACCACCCGGTGGTGAAGAAGGTCTACGGCAACAAGAGCCCGCTGCAGCTCGCCACCGAGCTGGTGAAGGGCACCAAGCTGAAAGACGACAAGTTCCGCAGAGAGCTGTTCGAGGGCGGCAAGGCGAAGATCGACGCGTCGAAAGACCCGCTGCTGGTCTTCGCGCGCTCGTTCGACCCCGAGGCGCGCGCCGCTCGCAAGCGCATCGAAGACGAGGTCGACGGCGCGGTGAAGAAGAACGGCGAGCTGCTCGCCAAGGCGTACTTCGCGGTGTTCGGCCAGGGCACCTACCCCGACGCCACGTTCACCCTGCGGCTGTCGTACGGCAAGCTCGCCGGGTGGAAGGAAGGCGATCGTGAGATCCCCGCGCTGACCAACTTCGCGGGCGCCTACGATCGCCACACCGGCGCCGAGCCGTTCGCGCTGCCCAAGACCTGGCTCGACGCCAAGACCAAGGTCGCCGCCGAGACCCCCTTCGACATGGTCACCACCAACGACATCATCGGCGGCAACTCGGGCTCGCCGGTGGTGAACAAAGAAGGCGAAGTGATCGGCCTGGTGTTCGACGGCAACCTGCCCTCGCTGGGCGGCGACTACGGCTTCGACGAAACCAGCAACCGCTGCGTCGCGGTGCACAGCAGCGCGCTGGTCGAGGCCCTCGACAAGGTCTACGGCGCCAAGCGCATCGTGGAAGAGCTGAAGAGCGGCAGCGCGGCGAGCGGCCCCAAGGCCGGCGGAAAGTAAGCGCAGGTGGTGGCAGGGGTGGCGCTGCTGCTCGCTGCCCTCCCCACCGCTCGGCTGGAGTATCGCGCGCCGGGGCTCGAGTCGCGCTGCCCGAGCTCGGAGCAGGTGGCTGAGCGCGTCTCGGCGCGGCTCGGCCACGTGCCCTTCGAGGCCGGCGCCCCGCGGCAGATTCGGGTCGCGGTCGAGCGCGTGGCCACCGGCTTCGCCGCGCACGTCGAGGTCGAGGCTCGCGGCCAGCCGACCACCTCGCGCGACCTCACCTCGCCCTCGTGCGAAGAGCTGGGTGACTCGATTGCGCTGCTGATCGCGCTGGTGCTCGACCCGCTCTCTGCGCCTCCCGAGTCTCCCGCGCCACAGCCGGTCGTCGTCGCCCCGGTCGAGAGCCGCCCGGCGCCGCCGCCCGTGCCGCGCCGCTGGTCTGCCCTGCTGTGGGCCGGGCCGGTGCTCGCGGTGGGCGCCTCACCGAACCTCGCGGTCGGTGGCCGGCTCGGTGGTGCGCTCGAGCTCGACGGCCAGCTGGCCTTCGGCCTCGAGGGGCGGCTGCAGGGCAGCCCCGCCGCGGCCACCGCGTTCGGCAGCCTCGCGGCGGCAGGTGGGCTGGGGCTGGCGTTGGTGTGCGCCCGGTGGCGCGGCCTGGGCGGCTGTCTCGAAGGCGGCGGCGGCGCGACGAGCCTGTCTGGCGACCGCGTCGCGACCGGCTCGGGCGCCCTGCCTCTCGCGGTGGCGGGCCTCAGGGCCGGGTATCTGCTGGCGTTTTCCAGGCTCGGCCTCTCGCTCGAGCTCGAGCTGCTCGTGCCGTTCAACCGCCTCAGCGTCGCCACCCCCGAGGCGGTGATCTGGAGCGCCGCGCCGGTCACCGGCGCGCTGCTGCTCTCGGTGGTGATTTTTCCGTGACGAGAGCGGCCCCCTGGGCGCAACACCCGTGATGGATGCGGGCGACGCCAGCGCGCTGTGGCAGGCCTACGCCGCCGAGCTGGGGCCGGTGTGCTCGCTGCTGCGCCGGCTCGGCGTGCGCGACGTCGAAGACGTGGCCCACGACACCCTGGTGGTGGCGTGGCAGCGCCGCGCCGACTTCCAGGCCGGGCGCGAGCTTCGGCCCTGGCTGATGGGCATCGCGGTGATGCTGTCGCGCGGGCGTTCGGGCCGCGCCGCCGCCTCGCGCGAGGTGCTCGAGCCTCCTCCCGACGTCGCCGACCCCAGCGACGGGCCCGACGAGGCGATGAAGCAGGCGCAGCGCCGACGCCTGCTCGCGCGCGCCCTCGAAGGGCTCGACGAAGATCAGCGCACCGCGTTCGTCTGGCACGATCTCGAAGAACGCCCGGTCGCCGAGCTGGCTGCGGCCCTCGAGGTTCCCTCCAACACCATCTACAGCCGGCTGCGCCTGGCCCGTCAGAAGGTCAACGCCGCTTTCGCCACCCACCTCTCGCAGGAGCTGCGATGACCGACGAGCTCGAGCCCTTGTCTGACGCGGTGAAGCTGGCGCTCGGCGCCGAGCGCGCCAGCCCCCACCTTCCCTCGGCTGAAGCCCAGGCCCGCGTCGCGGCCAGCTTGAGGGCGCTCGCGGCCCCCGCGTCGGCGGCGGCCACCGCCGGCGCCTCGGCTGCGGCGGTGAAGGGCGTGGCCCTCTTCGTCGCCGGAGCCATCGCCGGCGTCGGCTCGGCGCTCGCGCTGCACGACCGGTTCTTTCCCCCGCCTTTGCCCCGCGAGGTTCGCGTCGAGGTGCCGGTGCGGGTCGAGGTGCCGGTGCCGGTGCCGGTTCCCGCACCTCCCGCCGAGCGCGTCGAGCGGGCGGCGCCTTCGCCGCGCCCGGCGCCGCGCGTGAGCCCCTCGGGTGACGCGCCCGCCGACGGCCGCGACGCGCTGCTGCGCCGCGAGCGTGCGGTGCTCGACACCGCCCGCAGCGCCCTGCTCGACCGTCGGCCCGCCGACGCCCGCGCCGCGATCGCGCGCCATGTGGCGGAATTTCCTCATGGCTTGCTCGCCGAAGAGCGAGACGCGCTGAACGTTCGCGCGCTGCTGCTCTCGGCAGATCGCCCGGGCGCCGAGCAGGCCCTCGAGGCCTTTGCGCGCGCCCACCCCGACAGCGTGCTGCTGCCCGGTCTGCGCGAGGCGATGGCCGGTTGGAAAAAGTGAGGCCCGCTGTGACAAAGCGACGGGGCTCGCCGCAACCACCGCCATGCTCCCTGCGCTCACCCTGCTCGCTCTCGCCCAGCTGTACACCGGCCCGCGTCAACCGCTGACCCAGGCCCCGGCCGCAGAGCCCTGGCGGGGCGTCGCTTATCATCCGCTGCTGGTGCCCAGCGGCGCCGACTTCATCGCGGTGTGGAGCGATGACCGCGGCCCTCTCGAGCCGGGCAAGAACCTGATCTTCGCCGCCCACCTGAGGGCCGACGGCAGCCGCGTCGAGCCCACCGGTCGGCTGCTGATCGCCGACGCCGACTCGGGAGAGATCGCCGCCGCCACCGACGGCAGCCAGCTGCTGGTGGTCTACCCGCGGCGGGTCTGGCTGGGTGCCTCGCAGCTCGAGGTTCAGGTGGCGGCCCAGCGGTTCGATGCCTCCCTCAACGCGGTGGGCGGGCCGGTGCGCCTCAGCGCGAACGCGGCGCCCGGCGCGCCGATCGCCGCCACCTGGGACGGCACCCAGTACCAGATCTCCTACGGCACCGTGTTCGCCGGTGTCTGGGGGCGCTCCCTGGCTCGGGTCTCGACCAACGGCGTGGTGCTCGCCACCACCAGCCTCGACAACCTGCAGACCGGCGGCGTCGCGCTGGCGTCGACCGGCGGGGTCACCGCGGTGATGTGGTCGGCCATCGGCGCAGGGCCTGCGACGACCCGCACCGTCAAGCTCCGCAGGTTCGCGGCCAGCGGCAGCGCCGTCGACGTCTCGCCGCTCACCTTGAGCCTGAGCCCTCCGGCCCAGGAGGTGGTCGCGCTCGCCGCGCGCAACAGCGAGTTCCTGGCGGTGTGGGCGGTCGACACCACCGCGTACGCCACGCGGCTCGGCGTGAGCGGCGCTCCGGTCGACGCTCCAGCCCTGGTGTTGGGCTCGACGCACGGCTACGCGTCGAAGCTCGGCGCCGCCTGGTCGGGCAGCGAGTGGCACACCCTGTTCACGGGGCGCGCGACGGGGGTGTCGACCACCGGCGGTGTGCGGCTCGACACCATGGGCGGCAACCGCGGCGGGCCGACGATGGCTCCGAGCATCGACGTCGATGCGTTCGCGTGGTCGACGGCCACCGGCCTGGCGCTCGCCCAGAACACGCCCACCGAACGCTCGACGGTCATGTCGGTGCGCTTCGACGGCACGCTCACCGCGCTCGACACGGCCCCGGTGCACCAGGTCTTCGCCGCACCGAACCAAGACCGGGTGGCCGTCGCCTCGAACGGCACGCTGGCGCTCGCGGCCTGGGTCGAGCAGCTCGACCGCAGCTCCGATGCCCGCCTGGTGGCGGCCCGCTTCGACGGCAGCGGCCGGCGGCTCGATGGCGTGGGCATCGAGGTCGCACCGCGCTTCGACTCGATCGGCGGCGCGGGGGGTTACTCCCCCAGCGTCACCTGGGACGGCACCTCGTTTCTGGTGGCCTGGTCGCACGCCAACGGCTCGAACGGCATGACCGTGTCGGCGGCCCGGGTGTCGCCGGGAGGCGCGCTGCTCGACCCACCGGGCGGCTTCGCGGTGCTGGGCCTGCAATCGGTGTTCGATACCGCGATCTCCACCGCGGTCAACGGCACCACCCTGGTGTGCACCAAGAGCGCGATGGCGTGCGCGCGGGTCGACCCCAGCGGCGCGGTGCTCGATCTCAACCCGGTCAAGGTGCTGCCCACCAACCTGACTGAAGGCGGGCTGGGCCACGACGGCTCGCGCTTCGTCGTCTCGTGGGTGCGCACCCAGATCGCCTACGCCCGCACCATCGAGCCCGCCACCTTCTCGCTCGGCGCCGAGCGACGGCTCTCGGCCAACACGGTGATGGTGCAGGGCACCAAGACGCGGGTGATCAGCTCGAGCCCGGCCGTCGTGGTCTGGTCCCAGAGCCAGGGCATGATGGCCGCCACCTACGAGGCCGCGACCTCGGTGGCCAGCGCCCCCTTCGCAGCGCCGGCGAGCACCGGCAGCTCGTTCTTCTCTGCCGACGTCGCGGGCAGCACTGTCGCCACCCTCTGGCAGGAAGACGAGTGGGACTCCGCGGCCGCCGCCTACGTGCGCCGCACCCGGTTTCAGCGTCTCACGCCGACGACCCTGGCGGCGATCGACGCCACCCCTGCGGAGCTCGGCGGTGCCTTCGCCGGCAAAGTGCCGCCCTCGTCAGACTTCGGCCTCACCCACCTGGGTACCGCCTGGGTGCTCGTCTCGTCGCAGTACCTCGAAGGCGCGGGAGTCGAGAACATGCGCGTGTTCGGCGGGCTGGTGGGGGCCGGCGCTGCCGACGGCACCACCTGCACTGCGCCGGCGCAGTGCGGCAGCGGGGTCTGTGCCACCGGCATCTGCTGCGCCACCACGTGCAACGGCGTCTGCACCTCAGGCACCTGCCAGACCGGCGCCGGCGGCGGCGCTGGCGGTGGTAGCGGCGGCGGCAGCGCGGGCACCGGGGGCGGCAGCGCGGGCACCGGCGGCGGCAGCGCAGGCACCGGGGGCGGCAGCGCGGGCACCGGCGGCGGCAGCGCAGGCACCGGCGGCGGCAGCGCGGGCACCGGGGCGGCGGCGCGGGCACCGGGGCGGCAGCGCGGGCACCGGCGGCGGCAGCGCAGGCACCGGCGGCGGCAGCGCGGCCACGTTCGCCTTCACGTCGACGCCTCCCGACAGCGCGAGCTGCGATGATCTGCTGCTCTACACCGCGACGGTGAGCGGCGCCGAGGTCACCGACTTCGAGCTGGTCGAGGGCCCGGTCGGAGCGCGGCTCACGGCGAGCTCCGCCACCAGCGCGTCCATCGACTGGCACCCCACCTCACAACAGACCGGGCCCCAGCTCTTCGATGTCGCGGCGCGCCGGGGCACCACCGAGGTGCGCCAGCGGTTCAGCGTCGAGGTGCAGTGCCCCCAGCTGACCCCGCAGTCGTCGTGTGGCTGTTCGCAGGCCGAGGGGGTGCTCGCGGCGCTGGGGCTGGCCCTGCTGCTGCGCCGCCGCCGGCGCTACTCCCACTCGATGGTGGCCGGCGGCTTCGACGAGATGTCGTAGACCACCCGGTTGAACCCGCGCACCTCGTTGATGATGCGGCTCGAGATCACCGCCAGCAGCTCGTAGGGGAGCCGCGTCCAATCGGCGGTCATGCCGTCGACGCTGTTCACCGCGCGAATGGCGCAGGCGTTCTCGTAGGTGCGCTCGTCGCCCATCACGCCGACGCTCTGCACCGGCAACAGCACCGCGAAGGCCTGCCAGATCTTCTCGTACAGGCCGGCCCGGGTGATCTCCTCTTGCACGATGACGTCGGCCTTGCGCACCAGGTCGCAGCGCTCTTGCGTCACCTCGCCCAGAATGCGCACCGCCAGGCCCGGCCCGGGGAAGGGCTGCCGGTTCACCATCTCGGCGGGCAGGCCCAGCTCGCCCCCCAGCACGCGCACCTCGTCTTTGAACAGCTCGCGCAGCGGCTCGACCAGCTTGAGCTTCATCTTCTCGGGCAGGCCGCCCACGTTGTGGTGGCTCTTGATGGTGGCCGAGGGGCCCTTGGTCGACACCGACTCGATCACGTCGGGGTACAGCGTGCCCTGAGCGAGAAAGTCGGCGTTCTTGATCTCCTTGGCCGCCTCTTCGAACACCGCGATGAACTCGTAGCCGATCGCCTTGCGCTTCTTCTCGGGGTCGGTGACGCCGCGCAGCTTCTCGAGAAACCGCGCTCGTGCGTCGACCACCTTGAGCGGTATGTGGAAGCGGCCCACGAACAGCGCCTCGACCTGCTCGCGCTCGTTGGCGCGCAAGAGCCCGTTGTCGACGAAGATGCACTGCAGCCGATCACCCAGCGCCTTGTGCAGCAGCATCGCCGCCACGCTCGAGTCGACGCCGCCCGACAAACCGCAGATCACCCGGCCCTCTGGGCCGACCTTCTCGCGAATCGCCGCCACCGCCTCGTCGATGAAGCCGCGCATGCTCCACGTGCCGTGCAGCTTGCAGACGTCGAACAGAAACGCGCGCAGCATCAGCTTGCCGTCTTTGCTGTGCACCACCTCGGGGTGGAACTGCAGGCCGAACAGCGGCTTGCTGTCGTGCGCGATCGCCGCCAGCGCCGACGACGGCGTCGAGCCGATGATGTGAAAGCCGGCCGGCAGCGCCTCGACCCGGTCGCCATGGCTCATCCACACGTCGGTGGTGGCGCCCTTGGCCAGGGTCGAGAGCGGCCCCACCGCCTCGAGCACGTCGACCCGCGCCGGGCCGAACTCGCGGTGGCTGCTCGGGGCCACCTTGCCGCCCAGCAGCTTCGCCATCAGCTGCAGGCCGTAGCAGATGCCCAGCACCGGCAAGCCCAGGTCGAACAGCCTGGGGTCACACATCGGCGCGCCCTTCGCCTCGACGCTCGCCGGCCCGCCGCTCAAGATGATGCCCTTCGGCTTCCAGGCTTCGATCTCTTTCGCGCTCAGGTCGGGCCGGTGGATCTCGCAGTACACGTTCAGCTCGCGTACCCGCCGCGCGATCAGCTGGGTGTACTGGCTGCCGAAATCGAGAATCAGCACCCGCTCTTCGGTCATCGACATGCGGCTCATCTACCCCACGGCCGGCGGAGTTGCGCGTTGACTAAAGCGCGCCCCACTACGAAGCTGCCCAGCCATGCGTACCCTTCTGGTTTCGGCCGCGATTCTCGCTTCTCTGTTTTCGTGTGCTCACGAGATCTCGAGCGACGAGCGCCTCGAGCGGGCCACCCAGAAGAACGACATGAAGGGCAACGGCAGCACGGCCGACGTCGTCAAGATCAGGTGCGACGACACCAACAACGAGCTGAACAAGGCGCGCAACGACTCGCGCCCCGAGACCGACCGGCTGATCTCGTACAAAGAGCTCTTCGACTCCCTGAAGACCCGCGTCGCCCGCTTCGACGAGGCGATGTCGCGCAACCCCGACCTGCAGTTTCAAGAAGGCTCGCAAGAGATCGTCTCGGCCAAAGACACCTGCGTGCAGAACATGGCCGACGTGAAGGTCGAGTTCGAGACCTACGTGCGCGAGCTGGTCAGCGTGCCGACCGTGCAAGAGATCAAAGGCGGCAGCACCGTGGTGGTGGCCCGCCTCGACTTCGGCGTGCTGCGCGAGGCGATCGAGTCGCTCAACCCCGACGACCGCGACTCGCTGCTCAACAAGGTCAGCAACGCCGAAAAGAAGGTCGACGTGAAGGCCGAGCCCCGCAAGAAGACCGGCGCCGCGGCCGCCCCGGCTCCCGCGACCAAGTAGGGCGCTGCAGGTCGAGCCTGCCCCTGCCCAGTCTAGAACCTGCCCGCCAACCCTGAGCCTTGGCCTGACCCTGCCGGGCCAGCAGCGCCCGGCTCACGCGCGCCTGGCCCGAAGGGCACCCGAACGCCGCCGCCTACATGACTCGCCTCGACCTCACTCGCCGGCGCGTAGTTCGGCGCCTCTTCGGTGATGATCACGTCGTGCACGTGGCTCTCGCGCAGCCCCGCCGAGGTGATCTGCACGAAGGCGGCCTTCTTCTGCAGCTCCTCGATGTTCTTCGCGCCGGTGTAGCCCATGCCCGAGCGCAGCCCGCCCAGCAGCTGAAACACGTTCATGCCCACCGGCCCCTTGTAGGGCACCCGGCCCTCGATGCCCTCGGGCACCAGCTTGCCGGGGTCCTGCACTCCGCCCTGAAAGTAGCGATCTTTCGAGCCCTGGCGCATCGCCCCCAGTGAGCCCATGCCGCGGTACAGCTTGTAGCTGCGGCCCTGGTACAGAATGGTGTCGCCCGGCGCCTCTTCGGTGCCGGCGAACAGCGAGCCGATCATCACCGTCGAGGCCCCCGCGGCGATCGCCTTCACGATGTCGCCCGAGTACTTGATGCCGCCGTCGGCGATGATCGGCACGCCCGAGCCCTCGGCCGCGCGCGCGCAGTCGTCGATCGCGGTCACCTGCGGCACGCCGACCCCCGCCACGATGCGGGTGGTGCAGATCGACCCGGGGCCGATGCCCACCTTCACCGCGTCGACCCCGCACTCGATCAGCGCCCGGGTCGCCTCGGCGGTGGCGATGTTGCCCGCCACCAGCTCGAAGGTGCTCTTGAAGTTCTTGCGGGTGTCGCGCACCGCCTCGAGCACCCCGCGCGAGTGGCCGTGCGCGGTGTCGACCACGATCACGTCGCAGCCTGCCTTCAGCAGCGCGTCGACCCGCGCCTCGCGGTCGGGGCCCGCCCACCGCCGCGCCCACCAGCAGCCGCTCGCGGGCGTCTTTCGCCGCGTGGGGGTGCGTCTTGCGCTTCTCGACGTCCTTCACCGTCATCAGGCCCTTGAGCTCGAAGGCCTCGTTGACGATGAGCAGCTTCTCGATGCGGTTCTTGTGCAGCAGGTCGACCGCCTCATGCTGCTGAACGCCCTCGCGCGCGGTGACCAGCTTCTTGGTCATCATCTGGTCGACCCGCTGCGACACGTTCTTCTCGAAGCGCACGTCACGCGAGGTGACGATGCCCACCAGCTTCTTGCCCTCGACCACCGGTATGCCGTTGATGCCGTGCTGCTTCATCAACTCGAGCGCGCGCGACAGCGGCGCCGAGGGCTCGATGGTGACCGGCTCGCTCACCATGCCGCTCTCGTGCTTCTTCACCCGCGCCACCTCGCGGGCCTGCTCTTCGACGCTGAAGTTCTTGTGAATGATGCCGATGCCGCCCTCTTGCGCCATGGCGATGGCCATGCGCGCCTCGGTCACCGTGTCCATCGCCGACGAGAGCAGCGGGGTCGGCACCCGCAGGTTGCGGGTCAGCTTCGACGAGACGTCGACCTGGTTGGGGAGCACCTGACTTTCGGCGGGCTGCAGCAGAACGTCGTCGAAGGTCAGCGCCAGCCGGATGTTCGAGGTCAGCATGTACGGCTCTTAGCCAATGGCCCCTCGCCCGTAAATAGATCGGGGACGCCTAAGGGCCCGCTGCTTTAAGGTAGAAGACCAGCAGTCTTGGCGGCCGACCCCATCAAGCTCGCGGTGAAGCTGCCGTTCCAGTCCGAATCCGAATTTCTCGGGCGGTACGGCGGCAACGTCTCGCGCGGCGGGCTGTACCTGCGCACCAAGGCGCTGCACCCGCCCGGCACACACGTCGCGCTCGACGTGAAGATCGAGTCGGGCCAGGTGCTGATTCACGCCACCTGCGAGGTGAAGTGGGTGACCGGCGCGAAGCCGGGCGTCGGCGCCCCCGGCATGGGGCTCAAGTTCCTCGTCGTCGACGCGGTCACCCAGCGGCTGCTCGACACCATGGCCGCCGCGATGCCGCACGCCCGGGCGATGGAGATTCCGCTCCCCAAGGGGGTGGGCGAGGCCGATGCGTCTCCCGACGCGGTGCCCAAGCTCCCGCCTCCCGCGCCCCGGCCCTCTGCCCCGCCGCCCTCGCAGGCGCTGCCCACCCTGCCCTCGATGGCCAAGGGCACCCTGCACGTGGGCGGCGACCCCGCCCAGCTGGTCGCCCCCGAGTTCGAGGCCCCGCGCGAGCCGCCCGCGCAGGTGGGCCCGATCATCGGCATCGACCTCGGCACCACCTACTCGTGCGCCGCCTACGCGCGCGACGGCAAGCCGCAGGTGCTGCCCAGCCGCGAGGGGCACCGCACCGTGCCGTCGATCATCGCCCTGTCTTCGCGCGGCAAGCTGCTGGTCGGCCACCCGGCCAAGAGCCAGCTGCTCACCAACCCCAAGCTCACCGTGTACGGCGCGAAGCGGTTGATCGGCCGGGCCTTCGACTCCGAGACGGTGCAGAAGATTCGCGAGCGGTTCAGCTACGAGATCTGCGCCGGGCCGGGCGGAGAAGCCGCGGTGCGCCTGGCCGACAAGGTGTTCTCGCTGCAGCAGGTGTCGGCGCTGATCTTGCGCGAGCTCAAAGAGTCGGCCGAGGCGAAGCTGGGCGAGCCGGTGAGCCGCGCGGTGATCACCGTGCCCGCCTACTACAACGACAACCAGCGCCAGGCGGTGCGCCAGGCCGGCCAGCTCGCCGGGCTGCACGTCGAGCGCATCGTCAACGAGCCCACCGCGGCCGCGCTCGCCTACGGCTACGGCAAGCACCTCACCCGCCGCGTGCTGGTCTACGACCTGGGCGGCGGCACGTTCGACGCCTCGATTCTCGAGGTCAACGACTCGGTCTACGAGGTGGTCTCCACCGGCGGAGACACCTTCCTCGGCGGCATCGACTTCGACGACGCCATCGTGAAGTGGCTGATCGCCGGCTTCGAGAAGGAGCACGGCAAGAAGTTCCAGACCGATCGGGTCGGGCTGCAGCGCATCTTCGAGGCCGCCGAGCGGGCGAAGATCTCGCTCTCGGACCAGCTCTCGGCCCGCATTCACGTGCCCTTCGTGACGATGATCGAGAACAAGCCCTACGACATCGACGCGACCCTGAGCCGCGAGCAGCTCACCGAGCTGGTGCGGCCCCTGGTCGAGCGCACCATCGCGGTCTGCGCCGACGTGCTCAACGCGCGCAAGATGAAGCGCACCGATCTCGCCGAGGTGATCCTGGTCGGCGGGCAGAGCCGCGCGGCGGTGGTGCGCGACTACGTCGAGGCGTTCTTCGGCCGTCCCCCCGCCAAGTCGGTGCACCCCGACGAGGCGGTGGCCACCGGCGCCGCCCTGCTCGCCTACGCGCTGGCCCAGAAAGAGGGCCTGGTGCTGATCGACGTGCTCCCCATGTCGATCGGGGTGGGCCTGCCCGGCGGCCGCTTCAAGCCGGTGATCGAGCGCAACACCGCGCTGCCCGCGACCAAGACGTACACCCTGGCCACCACCCGCGACGATCAGCGCGAGCTCGAGGTGGTCGTCTTTCAGGGCGAAGACGCGCTGGCCGCGGGCGACGAGTACCTCGGCACCCTCACCCTCACCGACCTGCCCCGCGGCCCCAAGGGGGCAGTGAAGATCACCCTGGGCTTCGAGGTGTCGAACGAGGGGCTGCTCAAGCTCAAGGCCCGCGAAGAGACCACCGGCAACGAGGTGGCGGCGACGTTCGGCACCCGAGGCACGCCCGCCGAGGTGCGCGCCCGCCTCGAGCACGAGGCCGCCCTCGCCGAGGCCTCGATGCCGCCGCCCCGGCGGGGGCTCTTCGGCTGGCTGCGCGGCCTGTTCGGCTGACCGCGGCCTCTCGTCATGGGGCAGACCCGGCACGAATCCGGGCACGGGCACAGGCACGCCTCACCGTCTGACGACCACGTCCCTCGTCGGACGTTCACGAGCTGCGCGAGCGTGCCCGTGCCCGAAAAGCTGTCGGTCTCGACTCGAGATGTCAGATCGACACGCCCCCCCCCCGGCCTACCCCTCGACCTGAAAGCTCTCGACCACCGCGCGCATCTCGCGCGCCAGCCCGGCCAGCGCATCGCTCGAGCTGGCCAGCTGCTTGATCGAGTCGACGCCCTGCTCGCTCACCCGGCGCACGTTGCCCATCGCCTCGACCAGCTCGCCCGCGTTGCTCTGCTGCAGCTGCGTGGCGGCGCTGATCAGGCTCGCGGTCTCTGACCCGCGCTGCGCCAGGGCGAAGACCTTCTGCAGGCTCGCGGTCACCTGCTCGGCCAGCTGCGCCCCGCCGTCGGTGGCCTTCACGCCCTTCTCCGACTCGGCTACGGCCACCTCGGTCGCGTCGCGCACCTCGCCGATCAGCTGCTCGATCTCTCGCGTCGAGCGGATCACGTTCTCGGCCAGCCGCCGCATCTCGGTGGCCACCAGCGAGAAGCTGCTGCCCACTTCTCCGGCCTTCGACCCCTCGAGCTCGGCGTTGAGGGCCAGCAGATCAGACCGGTCGGCCACCGAGTTGATGAACTCGGCGATGCGGCCGATCTGCTGCACCCGGCCCGACAGCTCGCCCACGCTCTTCGAGATCGACCGGCTGCCCGACCGCATCTCGCTCATCGAGTCGACGAAGCGCTTCGAGGTCTCTTCGCCGCTGCGCGCCGCCGCCAGGGTCTCAGAGGCGGTGGCCGCGACGGTCGTCGCGCTCTCTGCGATCTCGGCCGCGGTGCGCGCCAGCTCTTCGGTGGTCGAGGTGGTCTGCCGCACCGCCGCCGCCTGCTCGGTCGACCCTGCCTTGCTCTTCGAGGTCATCGCCAGCATCTGCTCGGCCGCGGCCGAGATCTGAATCGCCGCGCGCTTGAGCTCGGCCAGCACCTCGGTCATCTGCCGCTGCACCGTCGAGAATGCGCGCGACATCGACCACACCTCGCCGTCGGCCGGCACCAGCGTCGCGGCCCGCAGGTCGCCGGCTGCCAGCCGGGTCGCCGACTCGGCCAGCAGCTCGAGCGGCTCGGCGATGGTGCGCGCGGCGAACGACGCCCCGGCGATGATGGTGAGCAGCACCGCCAGGCCCATGCCCACCAGCACCAGCGGCTGCTCGCGCGCGGAGCTGAAGGCCGCGTCGAGCGCGATGCAGGCCGGCGCCAGGGCCAGCGTCAGGGCGAACACCAGCACCCGCCCCCGCAGCGGCCGCCGACCCGGCGGGAGCGCCTCGATCAGCGCCACCACCGGCAGCCCCTGCGCTGGCAGCTCGCCGATCAGCTGGCGGGCCCGCAGGGTGGTGGCCACGTGGCCGAGCACCACCGCCAGCGCGCCGAAGGGCAGCGTCGAGAGCGTCAGCTGCCCCGCGGCGGTCACCGTGGTCAGCCCGCGCGCCAGCTGCACCAGCGCCACCAGCACCACCACCGCCGTCCACCCCACCGCGATCGAGCCGGCCACCCGATCGGCGAGGGCGTCGATCTGCTGCGCCACCTGCTGCAGGCTCTTGCGGTCGGCGGGCAGGGCTCCGGCGCTGATCTTCCCGAGGGTGTCGAGCCGGCTCCAGCACCAGGCCGCGCACATCAGCGAGGCGCCGACGCCGCCCACCACCAGCAGGCCCGACGCCGCGCCGCCGCGGCTGTAGTGCACGTAAGCGATCGAGACGGCGGTCTGGGTGAGCACCGAGAACAGCCCCGGGGTGAGCAGCCACAGTCGGCGATCGACGAAGCGGGCCGCGGTCATGGGTGCGAGCGGTTTAGACGACCGACGTGGCCCTTGACCAGCGACGACGATGGCCAGGCGTGGCTCGACTCGCTCGAGCGGGCGTGAGGCGCGCTCAGCTCTGCGCGCGGATCTTCGCGGCGCGCTTCTCGCGGGTGCCCAGCGCGGCCTGCAGGTACTTGCCCGTCAGCTTCTTGCCGATCAGCGACTGGGCCAGCTCGCCGGCCTCGACCAGCTTCTCGAGATCGACCCCGGTCTCGAGCCCCATGCCCTGGAGCATGTAGACCAGGTCTTCCGTCGCCAGGTTGCCGGCGGCGCCCGGCGCGTAGGGGCAGCCGCCCAGCCCGCCGATGCTCGAGTCGATGCTGGTGACGCCCTGCTGAATGCCGGTCAGCGCGTTGGCCAGCGCGGTGCCCCGCGTGTCGTGAAAGTGCAGGCCGAGCTTCTCTCTCGGGTAGTACGGGTAGAGCGCCTGGAGAATCTCGACCGTCTGCGACGGCACCCCGACCCCGATCGTGTCGCCCAGGGCCAGTTGGTACATGTCGATCTCCAGCAGCTGCTTCGCCACCGCCACCACCTCGTTCGTGGTCACCACGCCCTGGTACGGGCAGCCCCACACGCACGAGAGGTAGGCGCGCACCCGCATGCCGGCCTTGCGCGCCGCCGCCGCGGTCTCGATCGCGGTGCTCACCGCCTCGGCCACGCTCTTGTTGATGTTCTTCTTCGAGTGCCCCTCGGTGACCGAGAGAAACACGCACGCCTCGTCGACGCCCGCCGCCACCGCGCGCTCGAGCCCCTTCAGGTTCGGCACCAGCGCCGAGAACACCACCCCCGGGCGGCGGTCGACCTGGGCCATCACCTCGGCCGCGTCGGCGACCTGGGGTATCCACTTGGGGTGTACGAACGAGGTGGCCTCGATGCGGGTGATGCCCGCATCCATCAGCGCGTGAATGAGCCGCACCTTGTCGGCCGCCGGCAGCGTCTTGGCCTCGTTCTGCAGGCCATCGCGCGGGCCGACCTCGTAAACGCTCACGCGCTGGCGGGTATGTGCTGCCGAATCCACGCGACGATGTCCTGGGTCGAGCTGCCGGGAGTGAAGATCTCTGCCACGCCCTTCGACTTGAGCTTGGGTATGTCGCCGTCGGGAATGATGCCGCCCCCGAACACCCGAATGTCGGCCGCCTTCTGCGCCTCGAGCAGGTCGATCACCGCGGGGAACAAGGTCATGTGCGCGCCCGACATGATCGACAGGCCGATCGCGTCGACGTCTTCCTGAATCGCCGCGCTGACGATCATCTCGGGGGTCTGGTGCAGCCCCGTGTAGATGACCTCCATGCCGGCGTCGCGCAGCGCCCGCGCGATGATCTTCGCGCCGCGGTCGTGGCCGTCGAGGCCGGGTTTCGCTACCAGAATTCGCAGCTTCTTTTCAGACACGTTCGGCTCCCACGATCAGGTCCATCGACTCCGGGTGGTGCGGGCTCTCGTCGACCCCGCCGTGCACCCAGCGCACCTTCAACCCTGCCTGCTCGAGGAGCGCAACCATCTCGTCGCGGAAATAGTAGCGAATGAAGTACTCGGCAAGCAGGGTGCGCCCGTCGGGGGTGATGAGCTTGCGCCAGGCCTCGTCGCGCCCGTTGGCCGGGTTGAAGTGCGACTCTTCGATCAGCCGGCACCCGTCGGGCAGGTAGTCATCGTACGCGGCGTGCGGCCGCTGCTCGATGTACTGCCGCGCCAGCCCCTGGCAGACGAACAGGCCGCCCGGCTTCAGCACCCGCGCCACCTCTTTGAGCAGCCGGAGCTGGTCGGCGTCTTCGAAGATGAACAGGGTGTTGTACCAGCTGTACGCGCCCGCCAGGGTCGCGCCCCCGAACGGCAGCTGAAAGAAGTCGGCCCGCACCACCGGCGCCACCTCGGCCGCTTCGCGCAACGACAGCGCGTCGAAGTCGACGCCGAGCACCGGGCGCTCACCCAGCGCCCGCGCCAGGCGGCCCAGGTGCCGGCCGTGGCCGCAGCCCAGGTCGAGCAGCGGGCCCTTCACCCGGCATTGCTCGAACGCGCGGCGCAGGTACGTCGCTTCGGCGTCGCTCACCTCTTCCGCCAGAAAGGGGCGCGTGCTGCGCAGGTACAGCTCGCCGAAGAACGGGCCGCTGGTGCTCAAGGAGAGCGAACAAACAGAAATTGCCCGCTCTTGGGAAGCGTCTCGTCGAGGCGGAAGAACTGGGGCGTCTGGTCGGCGCGCTTCTCGTCTCGCACCGCCGGGGGCACCCGCTGCTTCACCCAGGCCGCCAGCTCTTCGTCGGTCACCACCCCGTCGCCGTTCTGGTCGCCCTCTGCGAGCCCCTGCAGCAGAAAGGCGGTGAACGCCGAGTGGCCCTCCCACCGCGGCGCCTCGGCGTCGTCTTCCCACGCCCGCTGGCCCCGGGTGCCGGCGGTGAGCACCACCTCGGCCCGCTCGGCCCACCGCGTGCGCAGCGCGGGGCTCAGGCTCGCGTCGCCCTTCGCGCCCACCGCCCAGCCGCTGTAGCAGGCGTCGAGCACCACCATCACGTGCTTGCTGGGCACGCCCTTGCGCAGATCATCGAACAGCCTCTCCATGTCCCAGCCGCGCGACATCACCGGCGCCTCAGGGTGCTCGAAGTACCCGGCCGGCTGCAGCACGCCGTAGTCCCTGCGCGCGCCCTTCTCGTAGCCGCCGTGGCCCGAGTAGTAGAAGAGGAAGCTGCTGTTCGCGTCGGCCTGGGGGTGCCGCTCGCGAAAGCGCTCGACCGCGAGCTTGAGGCCCGGCGCGTCGGGCTGCGGGCCGCTCGGGTCGTCGTCGACCAGCAGCGTCACGTTCTCGGGCCGGTAGCCGAAGCGGCTGACCAGCAGCGCCCTCACCGCGCGCGCGTCGCGGCAGGGGGCGGTGAGCGCGTGCCCTTCGGGGTACCCGCACACCCCGGCGATCAGCGCGTAGCTCTCGAACGAGCGCGGGCCGTCGGGCCTGCCGAGCAGCTCGAGCACCTCGGCGCGCTGCAGCGGCTCACCCTTGGCGCCCGACACCGCGGCTTCGGGCGGGTGCTGCGCCGGCGGCCGGAAGATCGCCGCGGTCAGCGCCGCCACCGCCACCACCACCGGCACCGCCAGCCACGCCCGCGCGGTGGGCACCCGGGCCTTGAGCGCGCGCCGCACGTCGTCGAAGCCCAGCCGGGTGCCCTCGCGCGACGAGGCGATCAGCGTGCCGTTGTGCCGCTCGCCGGCGTACCAGGGGTGAACATCGAGCCTCGAGAGCACCGGCGCGGCCCAGTCGACCTTCAGCTTCGCGCTGGGGTCGGCCGAGAGCACCAACAGCCCGTCGCTCTGCCGCACCAGCAGCAGCGCGCAGCCGTCGCTCCGCCGCGCCCAGAGCTTGAACTGCGTCGAGGCGGGCCGGTCGAGCGCGAGCAGCTTCACGCTGCGCGGCCCCACGGTGAGGCGCCACTGCTGCCCGCGCGCCACGTCTTCGCGGTACAGCCTGAGGTCGTCGGCGAGCGCGGCGATGTAGCGCTGAAAGCGCGGGGCGTCGGCGAAGAAGCGGGTGGTGGCCAGCGGCGCACCGGCCTGCAGCTGCGCGCAGACGTGGGCGAAGAACGCGTCGATCGACGAGGTGAGCTGCGCCGGCTCGCGCTGCTCCTGCACCATCGCCAGCCAGATCGCCTGCAGCGCCTGCTCGGGCTCGACCCGGTCGACCAGCCGGCCCTGGCGCACGTCTTCGGCGTAGTGGCACAGCGCTTCGAGCTCGGGCGGCAGCGGCTCGCTCGAGCACGCGAGCCACGTCACCCACCCTTCGTCGAAGGTGGGAAAGGCGTCGAGCTGGTAGCGCTCGGCGCGCGGGCGCGCCTGCCACCACTGCAGCGAGGTCAGCTCGCGCACCCTCGTGGCCCCGGGCACCGGGGGCGCGTCGGGCCCGGTGAACACCAGGCGCGCGGGGTCGAGGCTCACGGCTCGACCACGTCGCCGTTGAAGAACACCCGGGCCAGCGCGGCGAAGGCCTCGCGGTGCTTCGCGTCGTCGAACAGGCGGGGGCGCACCGGGTCTGGGCCGTCGAGCTCGGGAGCCCGGTGCCCTGCCCCGTCGACCTGTCGGCGAAAGGCGATCGCCGTGCCGACCGGAGCCAGAAACAGCATCACGTCGAAGCTGCCGTCGTGATCGGTGTCGTAGAGAAACCACTCGGTCTCGCTGCGCCGCACCCAGGCCATCTCGAAGCCGGCTTGCTTGCGCGCCCGCCTTTCCATCTCGCCTGGCCCGCTGGTCGTGGGGTCGAGATCGAACAGCAGGGCGGCGTCGTGCCCGCGGCCCGAGACCGAGACGGCGGCATACTCGAGGCCCTTCACCCCGCTGGGGTCGGCGTAGACCGAGGTGCCCACGTCACGCACCGGGTCGGGCCACGGGCTGCCCTCGAGCACCAGCGCCGGCAGCACCCGGCGCAGCGCCTTCCGGGCGCGGGCTCGCTGGTCGGGGCTCAAGGGGGCCAGCGCTTCTTCGAGCAGCAGGTGCCCGCGCGAGTCGCCGGTGGTGATCGCACCCGAGGAGGCGTCTTCGGTGGCCCAGCTGCGCGCGCCGGCGATGCACCAGGCGCGGCGCTCTCTCTGCACCACCGCGATGGGCGCCTGCCGAATCGGCTCGGTCAGCGCCTGCGCCGGGTCGAGCACCACCGTGGTGCCCGAGTACGCGGCGTCGTTCTTCAGATCTCCGTCGGCGTCGATCAGCTTCCACCCGGTGGCGGCGTAGGGGTCGGGCACGTGCTCGAGGGTGTCGTTCACCGGCATGCCCCAGGGCTCGAGCACGCCCTTCTCGACCGCCTCGAAGCGCCGCGCCGCCGCTGCGCTCAGCCGCGAGCGGTCGAGCAGCAGCACGTTCTCGCCCTGCTTCTCGGCCTCGCCGCCGGGCAGCAGCCTCCACGCGGTGCCCCGGCCCGAGCCGGGGCGGCCCTCGACCACCAGCTGCTCGCCGCTCCACACCAGGGTGTGCCCCGAGTCTGTGCCCACCGCCACCGACGCGCCGTCGCCCAGCTCGCTGAAGACCACCGCGCTCGAGCCCAGGTCGAAGACGTGGGTCTCTCGCACCCCGTCGCGGTCGGCGTCGAGCTGTTCTTCGGGCGCGCCCCGCGACAGCCGGTGCGGGTCGGGAGGGCGCGCGGCCGCCTTCGCCGGCACCTCTCTCAAGAAGCTGCGCACCTCGGCCACGTGCACGTGGAAGTTTGTCGACACCGCCGCCGACGGGTCTGACTGCAGAAAGGCGTTCACGCCCACCAGCTCGCCGGCGCGGTTCACCAGGGGCCCGCCCGAGTCGCCGGGAGAGATCTGACAGCTCGACTGAATCACCAGCGCCGGCACGTCGGCGGCGAGGCGGGCGCGGCGCGCCGCCACCTCGCGCTCGGTGCCCAGCATCTTGGCCATGTTCGTCGCCAGCTTGCCGATGCTCGCCACCTCTCCATCGCGAATCGCCCACAGCATGCCGATGGCGCCGTGGCCCAGGGCCGCCACCGGCTCGCCCGGGGTCGGGTCGGCCTGCGCGATCGCCACCGCGGTGAGCGGGGGCAGCGGCGCCTCGAGCTGCAGCACCGCGAGATCGATCGCCGGGTCGCCCTTCAGCACCCAGGCCGAGTAGGTCTCGGGGCGCTTCTCCATGTAGCCCTGCGCGTTGAGCGCGCCGAGCTCGACGGTGACCTTGCGCTTGAAGTCGACGCTCTCGGCGCCCGCGATCACGTGGTGGTTGGTGAGCACGAAGCCGCGCGGGTCGATGATCACCCCGGTGCCGAAGCCGTGCTTCGTTCGCACCAGCACCGTCGCCGGAGCCACCTGGCGGTACAGCTCGCGAAGGTCACCCTTGGCGGTGGGCACCGGGGCGATGCGCTCGCGCAGCGTGGGCGGGTGGGGCCGGGCTTCCTCGCGCGTGGGCGCCGGAGCCAGCGCCGGCCCGCTCGCGGCGCAGCCCACCCACAGCACCCCCAGCGCGAGAGCCCTCACGGAGTGCCGGGAAAGGCGTCGACGTACTGGATCTTCACGTCGGGGAAGGCGTCGACGAACTGCACCTTGGTGTCGGGGAACGCGTCGACCAGCTGCCACTTGCCGCACTTGTCGGGAAACGCGTTGACCTTCTGCACCTTCACGTCGGGAAACGCGGTGACGACCTGCACCTTCACGTCGGGGAAAGAGGTCACCACCTGAATCTTCCCCCACAGCTTCTTGCCGTTGAACGTGCAGCCGCTCTTGTTGAACGAGCCGCCCGCGCTCGCAGTGAGCGCCACGCCCAGCACCGCTGCCAACGCCATCGCCGTCAGAGCCTTCGTCTTCATGCCGCCACCCTCTTCTTTCGCGTGAACGTGAAGTACCACAGCGCACACACCAGCCCCGCGCCGGTGAGGTCGGCGAGCGCATCGAACGGGCTCGCGGTACGCCCCGGCACGAAGTATTGGTGCACCTCGTCTGAGACCCCGTAGGCGAAGGTGCTGAGCAACGAAAGCGCCGGGCGCTGCGTCGCCCTCAACAGCAGCGCCGCCAACACCCCGTACTCGATGGCGTGCGTCACCTTGTCGAAGTCGAACACCAGCTGCCACAGCACCTTCGGGCCGACGTCGAACTCCGACTGCGCCGAGAGAAAGAAGATGAGGCCGCAGTAGGCGACCACCGGCCCGTAGCGCGACAGACGCCCGCCTCGGCTCATCGCAGCGCTCCGGGCTTCGGTCGACGCCGCCTCGGGCACCGGCACGGGCACGCTGCTCGTGAACGTGCGACGAGAAACGTGAGCGGGTGAGGCGTGCCCGGCTGGCGAAGCTCGGCTTCGCTCAGCACGCTCGCCTTCACGCGACGCAGAGCTCGGCGTCGGCCGGAGCCTCGTCGATCTTCACCGGCGCCGGGCTCAGCATGCGGCCCTGCACCCCGCCCAGCGACGAGGCGCTGGCGCGCTCGATCTTCACCTCGACCAGCGCGCCGGCCGGCGCGTCGCCGTCGAAGTTCACGGTGCGGTTCTGCGGCGTGCGCCCGAAGCGCCTCGCCGCATCGGTCTTCGAGCGCCCCTCGACCAGCACCTCGAGGGTCTTGCCCACGTTCTGCGAGTTGAGCTCGAGGCTGATGCGCTTCTGCAGCGCCTGCAGCCGGTCGAGCCGCTCGACCTTCTGTTCGTGAGGCACCACGCCCCACTCGGCTTCTTTCAGCAGCGCCGCGGTCTTGGGGCGCGCCGAGTACACGAACGAGAACTGCCCGTCGTACTTCGCGGCCTCGGTCAGCTGCAGCGTCTTCTCGAAGTCAGCCTCGGTCTCGCCCGGGAAGCCGACGATGATGTCGGTGGTGACCGCGATGTCGGGCCGCGCCGCGCGCAGTCGGGCCAGCCGCTCGAGGTACTCGGCCACGGTGTAGTCGCGGCGCATGCGCTTCAAGACGTCGTCCGACCCGCTCTGCACCGGCAGGTGAAAGTGCGGCGCGATCTTCGGCTGCACCTTGAACGCCTCGATCAGCTCGTCGCTCAGGTCGTGGGGGTGGCTGGTGGTGAAGCGCACCCGCTCGACGCCCGGCACCTCGCAGGTGCGCAGCAGCATCTGCGCGAACGAGATGCCGCCCAGGTACGAGTTCACGTTCTGGCCGATCAGCGTCACCTCACGCACCCCGACCCGGGTGAGCCTCGCCACCTCGTCGAGCACGTCGACGAACGGGCGGCTCACCTCGCGACCGCGGGTGTGCGGCACCACGCAGAAGGCGCAGACGTTGTCGCAGCCCTTCATGATGGTGACGAACTCGGTCACCTTGCCGCGCGAGGTCTCGGCGTCGGCGCGGGGAAAGACGTATTCCTCGGAGTCGACCCAGGCGGTGTCGACCACCCTCACCCGGTCTTGCCCCACCCGCTCGAGAATCTGCGGCAGGTTGCCGATCGCGTCGGGGCCGAACACGAAGTCGACCCACGGAGAGCGCTCGAGCAGCTTCGACTTCTCTTGCTGGGCCACGCACCCGCCCACGCCGATCAGCGCGCCGCGCGAGAGCTTCACCTGGCGGTAGCGGCCCAGCGCCGAGTGCATCTTGTCTTCGGCCTTCTCGCGAATCGCGCAGGTGTTGAGCACGATCAGATCGGCGCGCTCGAAGTCGGCGGTGGCGGCGTACCCCACGCTCTTGAGCGCTTCGCTCATGCGCAGGGTGTCGTTGACGTTCATCTGACAGCCGAACGTGTGAATGAAGTAGCGCTTCGACATGGCGGTGCTCAAGGCGAAGGCCTGTTTCGCCTGCCTTTGGGCCTCGGGGCAAGCCCCCTGCTACACCTTGCTGTGCACGTGGCCCCGGCCCTCTGCCGACGCCACCGCCCGGTGCAGCTCGAGCATCTCGACCTCGCGGGCGCGGAAGTTGGCCATCGTCACCGCGCCCAGGGTGGCCTCGAGCTCGCCGAAGTCTTCCAGCCTGGCGAGCTCTTTGGGCGCTCGCTCCATCACCTGGGCCTCGCGGGCGCTCAGGTTCGGCGCTCGAATCTTCAGCTCCCTGAGCCGCGCCTTCACCTCGACGATCGCCGAGCAGCGCCCGCAGAACGAGGCGGCAGCCGCGGCGATCTGACGCTGGGCCAGGGGCTCGAGCCCCGAGGCCTTGAGGGCCTTGGCGTGGCCGAACGCGTAGCGGCCGGCCCAGTCTTCGCCGCTCGAGTCCATCAGCGTTCTGAGCAGGGTGCGCTGGTACGCGATGAACGCCTCGAGCGCTTCCGCGCTCACGTCGGGGTGTGCGAGGCGCAAGGTGCGGGCGTCAGACATGGCGTCGCGCCTTATACACGCTTCAGCGGGCCACCAACTGCGCCGCGACCTGCTCCAGGTCGCCCAGGGTCTGCACGGTGACCACCTGGTGGCAGGCCTTCGAGTACTGCAGCATCTCGGAGTCTCCGAAGCCCCACGAGGCGCGGGGCTCGGTGCAGATCCACACCACGCGGCGGGCCTTGCGCTTCAAGTCTTCCAGCGCCCAGACGTTGGCGGGGTTGTAGTTGTTGCGGCCGTCGCCGATCACCAGCACCGTGGTGCGGCGGGTGACGCTGCCCAGGTACTCGCGCGCGAAGGTCGCCAGCGCGTGGCCATAGTTCGAGTTCGACGCCACCGAGATGGTCTCTCCCGACACCGCGCGGTCGATCGCCACCTCGGGCTCGGCGTTCTTGAACAGCGCGGTGGCCTCGCCGATCTCCGAGACGAACACGAAGCTGCGCACCCGCGAGAACAGGCTCTGCAGCGTCCACGTGAACAGCAGCATCATGCGCGAGGCGTTGCGCACCGAGTCCGACACGTCGCACAGCACCATCACGTCGGGCCGCTCGGGGCGGCGGTGGCGAAACACCGGCTGCATCGGCACCCCGCCCGCCGAGAGGTTCTTGCGCAGGGTGCGAATGGGGTTGAGCGTGCCGCGCTTTCTGCTCTTCTGGCGCCGCACCAGCCGCGCCTTGAGCTTCTCGGCCAGCGCCCGCACCGCGCGCTGCATGCGCTCGACCTCGGCGCGCGACAGGGTGTGAAACGGCCGGTCGTTGAGGCCGCCCGTGGGCTTGCGCAGCCGCGCCTTCGCCTGCCGGTCGACCTCGCGCCGCGCCGCCTCTTCGACCCGCCGCAGCGCATCGCCCAGCTGCCGCGCCACCACCTCGAGCCCCTGCGGCGAGACGCCCCGCGCCTGCAGCTCGGCGTTGATGGCCTTCAAGTCAGACCGCATCGACTCGACCCCGGCGCCCACCATCATGCGGCGGCTGAAGAACCCGGTCTGCAGCGGGCTCTGCATGCGCGAGAAGTCGAGCTGCAGCGCCGCGTTGCGCAAGAGGTTCGCGAGCTGGCCGGTGTTGCCTCGCAGCGCGGCTTCGGTCAGCGGCTGTAGCCGCAGCTGATCGAGCCACGCGACGATCATGGTGAGCTCGTCGCCCTCGAGCAGCCCCTCTTCGGCGATGCGCCGGGCGAGCGAGGCGTCGAGCCCCTCGAAGGTCTTGGCCGCCCCCGAGAAGTAGAAGTCGAACGCGCGATCGAAGGTCTCGAGGTCGCCGGCGCGCTTGCACAGGGTGGCCTGCAGCGTGGCGCGAAACAGCTCCCGGTCGGCCAGCCCCACCTCGGCGGCGGCGCGGGCAGCGTCTACCGTCTCCGACACGCCGACCCTCAAGCCGTTCTGGCGCAAGATCTCGCTGAACTCGGTGAGGCGGCCGTCCATTTAGAGAGCCTAACCTGGGGGGGCTGCGTATAGTCGTCACCCCGAATGGTGCGTCTGTGGGTGGTGGGGGTGTTCCTGACGGCTTCCTGGGCAGCCGCGCAGCAGCCTGCCGAGGCGCAGCCCAGAGACTTCAACCCCGACGATCTGATCGGCACTGCCCACGACATCAAAGATCTGTCGCTCGAGGCGCTGCTCGACGTGCCGATCTCGGTGGCCACCAAGGGCGATCGCGACGCGCGCGAGACCCCCGGCGTGGTGACCGCGATGAACCGCGAAGAGATTCTCGCCTCGGGCGCGAGAGATCTGCTCGAGGTGCTCCAGCTGATCCCCGGGTTCTCGTTTCATACCGACGTCATCGGGGTGGTGGGCGCCGGCTTCCGCGGCATGTGGGGCCACGAAGGCAAGGTGCTGCTGCTGGTCGACGGCATGGAGATGAACGAGCTGCTCTACTCGACCACCCAGTTCGGCCACGAGATTCCCGTGCACGTGATCGAGCGGGTCGAGGTGATTCGCGGCCCGGGCTCGGCCGTCTACGGCGGCAACGCCGAGCTGGCGGTGATCAACGTCATCACCCGCCAGGCGAGAGACTTGAAGGGCCTCGAGGTCGGCGGCCGCTACGCGCAGATGTCGAAGACCTACGCCGACCGCTCGTTCGGCATCTCGGCCGGCTGGGCGTTTCAGTCGGGGCTCGAGGTCGCGGTCAACCTCACCACCGGCCAGGGCCATCGCACCCAGAGCGACTACGTCGACTTCGCCGGCGGCTCGACGGCGATGCGCGACACCGGCTGGTTGGACCCGCTGCTCGTCAACGCCAGCGTCAAGTACAAGGGCCTCACCGCGCGCATTCTCTACGACGACTACCGTATGGGCGCGCGCGACGGCTACGGCCTGGTGGTGCCCGACGACGCGACCTCGCAGCGCTACCGCAGCCTGGGCGCCGACCTGCGCTACCGCTTCGAGCCGACCGCCCGCTTTCAGCTCACCCCCTACGCGACCTGGAGCTTCCAGACCCCGTGGGAGGTCGCCGACCCCACCAACTCGATCTACTACTCCAAGTCGGCGCAGCGGCTGCGCGGCGGCCTGGTGGCCGAGCTCAACCCCCTCGACGACCTGCACCTCTTGCTCGGCGCCGAGGGCTACGACGACCAGGCGTGGCTGAACTCCGACCAGCTGATCGGCGCGCAGACCGACTTCGCCGGCAACCGCAGCGTCTCGTACTTCAACCTCGCCCTGTACGGGCAGATTCTCTGGGACACCCGCTTCGTGAACATCGCGGTCGGCGGCCGCTACGAGTGGAACAGCAAGGTCGGCGCGAACTTCGCCCCGCGCATCGCGCTCACCAAGCGCATCGACCGCTTCCACGTGAAGCTGCTCTACAGCGGCGCCTTCCGCTCTCCGGGCATCGAGAACATCAACCTGAACCCCACCATTCAGGCCGAGCGTATGCAGGTCGCCGAGGGTGAGATCGGCCTGCAGCTGTCGGACATCTTCTTCGCCAGCGCCAACGCCTTCTACCTGCGCCTCGACAAGCCCATCGTCTACGGCGTCGACCCCTCGTCGCTCGCGCAGACGTACATCAACGACAACAGCATCGCGACCTCGGGCTGGGAGCTCGAGATCCAGGCGCGCGGCCGGCACGGCTTCTTGCGCGCCACCTACTCGCTCGCCATGCCGATTGAGAACGGCGCCTCGACCTACCAGGTGCCCGGCCACGAAGATCAGGTGCTGGCCTTCGCGCCGCACAAGCTCACCGCGATGGGCAAGCTGCGGGTGTGGCGCGGGCTCGGCCTGGGCGGCAGCGCGGTCTTCTTCTCCGAGCGCTGGGGCTACCTGACCGGCACCGGCGAGCTCGACGCCGACGGCAACCCGGTGCCGCGCATCTCACAGCAGCCCTCGACCCTGCAGATGAACCTCTGGCTCGGCTACGAGAACCTGGGGCTCACCGGCCTCAACCTCCAGGCCGGCGTCGACAACCTGTTCAACGCGCCGGTCGCCTTTCTCCAGCCGTACACCGGTGGCCACGCCCCCATCTACGGCCTCTCGCGCACCTTCTACCTGCGCCTCTCGTACGCCTTCAAAAGCGATCGCTGAAGGGCGTGCGCCCTACCGCTGCAGCACCATCAGCGCCTCGACGTGGTGTGTCTGCGGGAACATGTCGAACAGCTGCAGGCGCTCGGGCCTCCACCCGCGGTTGACCAGCTCGCCCGCGTCGCGCGCCAGCGAGGCCGGGTCGCACGCCACGTAGACGATTCGTGAGACCCCGAAGCCCTCGGCCCAGCGCTCGATGCCCGGCGCTCCGGCGCGCGGCGGGTCGACCAGCAGCCGCTCGAACTTCGCGCCCTCTTTGAGCAGCCCCTGGGCCACCTTCGGCACGTCGCCCTTCACCCAGCGCACGCCGGGAAGCGCGGGCTGGTCGCCCACCACCTCGACCGCCAGCACCGGCGGCGCCAGCGCCCGGGTGAAGTTGCCGCTGCCCGCGTAGAGCTCGAGGGCGGGGCCCTGCCCGCCCAGCGCCTCGGCCGCCGCCGCCACCAGCCGCGCGTTCACCTCTTCGTTCGCCTGGGTGAAGCCATCGGCCTTGAGGCGCGGGTCTCCGAACCGCTCGGCCGCCCCCTCGGCCGGCACCAGCGCCACGCTCGCGTACTTCTTCGCCAGCGCCTCGGCCCGGGTGCGCAGCCCCGGCCGCACCTCGCCGCGCAGGTGCAGCGCCACGCCCACCCTGCCGCCGCTCTCGAGCAGCCGAACCTCTTCGACCTCTTTCATCGAGCCGCCCAGCTCGGCGACCAGGCGGGGGCCCAGGTCGGCCAGCGCGGGCACCAGCGCCGGGCAGAGATCGACCCGCACCTTCACCGCGCTGCGGCGCCCGTGAAACCCCAGGCCCCCGTCCACCGGGTGCAGCGAGGCGCGCCGCCGGTAGCCCAGCGGGCTCGCCCCGAACACCGTGGGCGAGAGCGCGTACGCGTCGCGCGGCAGGCCCCCCAGGTGCTCCAGCGTGGAGCAGACGATCTCTTCTTTCGCCGCGCGCTGGGCCGCCTCGTCGAGGTGCTGCCACGAGCACCCCCCGCAGCGGTCGGCCAGCGGGCATGGCGGGGTGCGCCGCGCCGGCGAGGCCTTCAGCACCTCGAGCAGCTCGCCGTGCAGCACCTTGCCCTCGTGCACGCGCACCCGCACCGTCTCGCCGGGCAGCGCGCCCTCGATGAACACGGTGCGGCCCTGGTGGTGGGCGACGCCGTCGCCCGACTTCGCCAGGCGCTCGACGGTGAGCGTGAGGCTCTGCAACCTACTTCCGGTTGGTCTGGGCGCCGGGAGTCGGATCCGGCAGCTCGCTGCGCAGGCGCTCGACGAACCGCTCGATGCGCGAACGCTTCTCTTCGTCGACGTCCATGAACTCGATGCCCATGCCGGGCACCTGGTTCGACGGGTTGTCGAACTCGTGCACGCGAATCACCCGGCCGGTGAGATCGAACGGGAAGGCCGCGTCGGGCAGCGAGACGATCAGCCGCACCACGCTGCCGACTGCGAGCGGGTTGCGGGTGTTGATGAAGATGCCGCCGTGGCTGATGTTCACGGCCCAGTCGGTGATGAACCCGTCGACCGTACGGTACGCCACGAGCAGCTCGTGCTGAAGGCGATCGGCCTGCCGCGGGCGTGAAGGTCGAGGTGCTTTGTCGGCCATCTTTCGAGCGAGTCTACACGTCCGACGGCGCGACGCTAGCCTTCGCTTAGACCTTCATCGTCTTGAGGTCAGCCGCCGCCTTGAGCGGCGCGCCGGTCAGCTTCTGCACCGACTCGACCGTCTCGCCCGGCGCCAGCTCGCGCAGCACCAGCCCCGAGGGCCCCACCTCGATGAACGCCAGGTCGGTGACGATGAAGTGCACGCACCGCTTGCCGGTGAGCGGCAGGGTGCAGGCCGGAAGGATCTTGGGCTGCCCGTCCTTGGTGGCGTGCTCCATGGCCACGAACACCCGCTTGGCGCCGACCGCGAGGTCCATTGCGCCGCCCATGCCCTTCACCATCTTGCCGGGGATCATCCAGTTGGCGAGGTCTCCGTGCTGGCTGACCTCCATCGCCCCCAGCACCGCCATGTCGACGTGCCCGCCCCGAATCATGCCGAACGACATGGCCGAGTCGAAGAACGCCGCGCCCGGCACGGTGGTGACCGTCTCTTTGCCGGCGTTGATCAGATCGGCGTCTTCCTGCCCCTCGACCGGCCAGGGGCCGATGCCGAGCAGGCCGTTCTCCGACTGCAACAGCACGTCGACCCCGGGGGGTATGTAGTTGGCCACCAGCGTCGGCAGGCCGATGCCGAGGTTCACGTAGAAGCCGTCGCGCAGCTCTTGCGCCACGCGCTGGGCAATCTGCTCTCGGGTCAGGGCCATGGGGTTCGTCCTTCCTGGTCGATCATCATCAGGCCGCTCCCCTGGCCCGCACGGTGCGCTTCTCGATCCACTTCTGGTAGCCGATGCCCTTCACCACCCGGCGCACGAAGATCGACGGCACGTCGATCTCGTCGGGGGCGAGGTCTCCCACCGGCACCAGGTTCTCGACCTCGGCGATGGTCACCTTCGCGGCCATGCACATCAGCGGTGAGAAGTTCTTCGCCGTCTTGCGGAACTTGAGGTTGCCCCAGGTGTCGCCCACCCAGGCGCGCACGATCGCGAAGTCGGCCTTGAGCGGCAGCTCGAGCACGTACTCGCGGCCGTCGATCACCCTCACCTCTTTGCCCTCTGCGATCTGCGTGCCCACCCCGGTCGGGGTGAAGAACCCGCCCAGCCCCACCCCGCCCGCCCGAATGCGCTCGGCCAGCGTGCCCTGCGGGTTGAGCTCGACCTCGAGCTCTTTCGCCAGGTACTGGCGCTCGAACTCTTTGTTCTCGCCCACGTAGCTGGCGATCATCTTCTTCACCTGGCGCGCCTTGAGCAGCACGCCCAGCCCCAGGTCGGTGGTGCCGCAGTTGTTCGAGATGACGGTGAGGCCCTTCACGCCCCGCTGGTGCAGCGCCGCGATCAGGTTCTCGGGGTTGCCGCACAGCCCGAAGCCTCCGCTCATGATCACCGCGCCGTCGGGCACGTCTTTCACCGCGTCTGCGGCTGATGCCACCACCTTGTTCATCGGCTCTCCTTGAACACGAACGGGAACACCACCTCGACCGCCTCTTCCGACGGCCTGAAGCGCCAGGCTTGAAGCCGCGCCACCAGGCACTCCGACACCGGCGGGTCACGCAGCGTGTCTTCGACCACCGACACGTTCTTCGCCTCGCCGTTCTCGATCGACACCGAGACCCCGATCTTGCCGCGAAAGTCGCCCTTCACTTCTCGCAGCCGCGCCTCGTAGCAGAGCTGCACCTCGGCCTGATGCTCCTTGAGCGCCTGCGCCATCTCGCCGCGCTCGAGCGGCGCCTTGAGGCCGATGGCCTTGCCCTTGGAGTCCAGCCAGGTCCACTTGCCGTCGTCGTAGCGCTTGAACACCTTCGCCCCGTCGTAGTGGCGCGCGCAGTTCAGCTCGCCCCCGGTGAGGTGCTCGATGCGGGCCAGCTTGCCGCCCTCGTAGACCACCCGGTGCCCCGACGGCCGCTGGTGCCACCACGTCACGCCGCCCTCGCTCCACGACACCGAGAGCCCCAGCGGGTGCACCATCAGGCCCGTCTTGCCCTCGATGGCGAAGGTGTCGCCGGTCGGCTTGCCGTCGCGCGCGATGCACTCGACCCCGTTGCCGCTGGCCGAGGCGGTCGCGCCGCCCGGGCACTCGAACTCACTGGCACGGGGAATCGGCGGCGCCTTCGGCACCAGCTCGCACGGTGAAGGGTCGGCCGCCAGAAGCAGCAGGGCGATCAGGCTCATCGGTCAGGGCGACTGAAGCGGTCGCCGGCTACGGCCGCTCGACCAGCATGGCGATGCCCTCGCCGCCGCCAATGCACAGCGAGGCGACGCCGCGCTTCTTGTTCAGGTCTTTGAGCTCGTGCAACAGCGTGACCATCAGCCGCGCGCCGCTCGCGCCGATGGGGTGGCCCAGCACCACGGCCCCGCCGCGCGGGTTCACCTTCGCCGGGTCGAGCTTCAAGATCTGGTTGTTGGCGATCGCCACCACCGCGAACGCCTCGTTGATCTCCCAGAGGTCGACGTCACCGGTCTGCAGCTTCTGTTTGGCGAGCAGCTTCGAGATCGCGTCGGCCGGAGCGATGGTGAACTCGACCGGCTTGCGCGCCGCCTGGGCCCAGCCCGAGATCTTCGCCAGCACCGTCTTGCCCTCGGCCTTCGCCCGGTCGGCGCTCATCAGCACCAGCGCCGCCGCGCCGTCGTTGATCGACGAGGCGTTGCCGGCGGTGACCGTGCCGTCTTTCTGGAAGGCCGCCTTCAGGGTGGGAATCTTCTCGGGCTTGGCGCCCTTGGGCCCCTCGTCGTCGCTCACGATGACCGGGTCGCCCTTCTTCTGCGGCACGCTCACCGGCACGATCTCGGCCTTGAACGCGCCCTCTTTCTGCGCGCGAATCGCCCGGTTCGTCGACTCGACCGAGTACTCGTCTTGCTGCGCGCGCGAGATGTTGCGCTCTTTCGCGCACAGCTCGCCGCAGGTGCCCATGTGCACGTTGTCGTACGGGTCCCACAGCCCGTCGTGGATCATCAGATCTTTCATCTCGACGTTGCCCATGCGGGCGCCGCCGCGAAGCGCGTGGGTGAAGTACGGCGCGTTCGACATCGACTCCATGCCGCCCGCCACCGCCACGTCGATCTCTCCGAGCGCGATCGACTGGTAGGCCTGCACCACCGCCTTGAGGCCCGAGCCGCAGACCTTGTTCACGGTGGTGGCCGGCACCGCGTCGGGCAGCCCGGCGAAGCGCAGCGCCTGGCGAGCGGGAGCCTGCCCCACGCCGCCCTGCAGCACACAGCCCATCAGCACCTCTTCGACCGCCTCGGGCTTCACGCCCGCGCGCTCGAGCGCCGCCTTGATGGCGATGGCGCCGAGCTGCGGGGCCGAGAGCGAAGACAGCGCGCCCTGAAACGCGCCGATGGGAGTGCGAGCTGCGCCGACGATGACGACGTCACGTGCCATGGGTTTCACCTCGTGAAGAGAGCGAAACCCTTATGGCTCTGGCTTCAGGCACGGTCAACCGAATCGGGGCCGAGTCTTGGTGCGGGCCCTGAAGCAGCGCTCAGGCGGCCCGGCGCATCGCCACCAGCTGAACCTCGAGCTCGCGGCGGTGCAGCAGCTCGTCGTGCAGCACCTTCAAGGTGCGCTCGAACTGGGGGTCGCCCACCGGCAGGGTGAGCAGCTCGGCGAGCAGCCGCGAGGTCGCCAGGTGCTCGTCGACCGCCGCCTGCGGCGGAGCTTCGATGCCGTCGCTGTGCACCTCGGGAAAGAGAATGCGCTCTTCGATGTGCAGCTGCCTGGCGACGCGCGCAGAGATCGCCGCGAACAGCTTGCGCTTCTGGGAGACCCCGTCGGCCCGCTCGTACTGCCGGAACAGCTGCTCCACCTGCCCGTGCTGCCATTGCAACATCGTCGTGGCGTTCATGTGCTCCCTCCGCAGTGGCGTGTCGACCGATCGAGTAAGCATTCGCGGTGCCAGCGCGTGAGCCCGCGATTCACTGTCGCGCTTTCGGTCGCCCCGGCACCAAGACGCCACAGCGGCCCGAAGCGACGTAACGGCTGGGCCACGTGCTCGAAGGGCCTGTGGCCGCTCCGCGTCACCGCTCGGGCACTTACCCGCTGGCACGCGCGCTGCTCACTGACGCGGCACCATGAACGACACCACCCTGAAGCTGTGTGCACTGCTCGCGATGATGGGTACCCCCGTGCTCGCGCAGTCGACCGTCGAGAAGGCCAAGTCCACCGGCAACGACGCCAAGCGCGAAGTGAAGAAGGGCGCGCACCGCGTCGGTGAAGAGCTCTGCATGGGCACCAAGGCCGAGTGCGCCTCGAAGAAGGTCAAGCACCGCGTCGAAGAGGGCAAAGACGCGGTCGTCGACCAGGCCAAGGAGACGAAGGACAAGGTCGACAGCAACGGCACCTGAAGCACCCCGCCACGCTGAAAACAAAACGGCCGGGCGACTCGAGTGAGCGCCCGGCCGTAGTTTTTTCGAAGCGAGCAGCGAAGGGTTGGTTACTTCTTCTTGCCCATCAGATCGCCGAGGCGCGCCTTGGCGCCTTCCGCCTGCTTCTTCAGGTACTCGCGGTAGTCGTCTTCACCGCCCTGCAGCAGGGCCTTCATCGACAGCGCGATCTTCCGGTCCTGGCTGTTGATGTCGATGATCTTCACATCGACCTCCTGGCCCTCGGTGACCACGTCGCGAGGCGACTCGACGCGCTCTTCCTTCATCTCGGACACGTGCACCAGGCCTTCGATGCCCTGCTCGATCTCGACGAAGGCGCCGAAGTCGGTGACCTTGGTGACCTTGCCCTTCACGCGCGAGCCCACCGGAGTGCGCTCGGAGAGCGTCTCCCACGGGTCCTGCTGGAGCTGCTTGATGCCGAGGCTGAAGCGCTCGTTCTCGACGTCGATGTTGAGCACCACCGCTTCGACTTCATCGCCCTTCTTGTAGAGCTCGCCCGGGTGCTTGACCCGCTGAGTCCACGAGATGTCGCTGACGTGCACCAGACCGTCGACGCCCTCTTCCACGCCCACGAAGATGCCGAAGTCGGTGACGTTGCGAACCTGGCCCTTGATGACCGAGCCGATGGGGTACTTGTCTTCCAGCAGCGTCCACGGGTTCTGCTCGATCTGCTTCATGCCGAGCGCGATGCGCTTGGCCTTGGGGTCGATGTCGAGCACCACGGCCTCGACCTCTTTACCCACCTCGAGCACCTTCGACGGGTGCTTGACCCGCTTGGTCCACGACATCTCGGAGACGTGCACCAGACCTTCGACGCCCTGCTCGATCTCGATGAACGCGCCGTAGTCGGTGAGCGAGACCACCTTGCCCTTGACGCGCGTGCCGACCGGGTACTTCTCGTCGGCGCGGTGCCACGGGTCTTCCTGAATCTGCTTGAGGCCCAGCGAGACGCGCTCGGCGGTGGGGTCGAACTTCAAGACCACCACGCGCACTTCGTCGCCCACGTTGAACATCTCGGACGGGTGGCCGATGCGGCCCCACGACATGTCGGTGATGTGCAGCAGGCCGTCGATGCCGCCCAGGTCGATGAACGCGCCGTAGTCGGTCAGGTTCTTCACCTGGCCCTTCATCACGGCACCTTCCTTCAGGTTCTTGAGCGTCTCTTTCTTCTGCTCTTCGCGCTGCTTCTCGAGCAGCACGCGGCGCGACAGCACGATGTTGCCGCGCTTCTTGTTGAACTTGATGACCTTGAACTCGAATTCCTTCGACAGGTACTGGTCGAGGTTTCGCACCGGGCGAATGTCGACCTGGCTGCCGGGCAGAAACGCCTTCACGCCGATGTCGACCTGCAGGCCGCCCTTCACCCGGCCCACGATGATGCCCTTCACGATCTCGTCGCGCTCACAGGCCGCGCTGATCTCGTCCCAGATGCGCATCTTGTCGGCCTTCTCTTTCGAGAGGATGACCATGCCGGTGTCATTCTCACGGCTCTCGAGCAGCACCTCGACGGTGTCGCCGGGCTTCAGCGTGACTTCGCCCTTGGCGTTCTTGAACTCCTCGATGTTGACCTGGCCCTCGGACTTGTAGCCGATGTCGACCACCGCATACTCGTTGGTGATCTGAACCACGGTCCCCTTGACGATTTCCCCCTCTTTAAGGAGCCCTTCTCCACCGCGCTCCTTGAGCGAGGCCTCGAACATCGTCGCAAAATCTTCTTCACCCTCGAGGCCCTGCTGGTTCAAATTTGGCTGCATGTAATGGGTTGTCCTTTTCGTTCGTTGCGTGCTGCGCCCCGGGGTTTGGAGAGGTGCTACCCCCTGCGCGGGGAATGACGCGGGGTCATGCGCCCTTAGGCGCCCGAAGCGTTCAAGTCAAGACAGGGGGAAGCGGTTACTGCGCCTTGTCCAGCCGCAGGTACAGGGGGGCCAGCATCGGGTCGTTGATGCGCGCCCCGTAGACCTCTTCTCCCAGCAGAAACACCGCCTGGTCGAGGTAGTCCTCTGCGGCCTGAACCTCTTCTTCTTTGGCGGCGATGGCCTTGTCGAGGTCTTCCATGCGCTGGTCGTGGTCGGCCTTGCGCACCTCGGCCTCGTCTTCCATCTCGAGCAGCCGCTTGTGGGCCAGAATGCCCTGGGCGCCGGGCTGACCGGGCCGCAGCGTGAGCAGCGTCTCGAACTGCTGCTCCATCTCTTCGATGTTGCGCTGCTTGCGCATCAGCTGAAGGCGGCCCTTCTTGAGCAGGTCGCGGCTCATCGCGATCTTCTTCTCTTCGTGTGACTCGCGCAGCTCGAGGTTCTTGTGAATGTCTTCGGCGCGCTTCAGGTTGATCTTCTCGTAGCGCAGCGTCGCCTTGTCGGTAGAGATCTTCTTGCGCAGCTCGCGCGAGCGCACCTCGAGGCCCGCCACCGCCACCCGCCACTTCTTCACGATCTCCTTCTGCTCTTCGCGCTCGGCCTTCTGCGCCTCGAGGAAGTCGTGGTACCCCGAGTCTTCGCCGTTGAGCTCTTCTTCGAGCCCCTTCAGCTCGTCGCGCGCCTGGAGCACGCCGTCTTCGGCCTTGAACACCCGGTCCATCGAGCGGGGGGCAGTCGGCTTCTCGGCCAGGCGCTCGCGGGCGAGATCGCCCAGCTCGAAGATCAGATCGTCGTACGACTCTTTGGCGGCCACTTGAGGCCCCATTCTCTACACGAGCAGCCGGTGCACCAACCAGAATCCGAGCGCGAACAGCGCCAGCGCGGCCCCCGGCCAGCGGGTGCGCTTGTACGCCGCGCCCACTGCGCCGGCGACGATCAGCGCCGCGGCCGCCACGTCGAGGGGGCCGAAGCGCCCGCGCGGCGGCGGCTCGGCCACGCCCCGCCGCAGGTGCACCGTGCGCTGGTCGCCGTGCGCCACCTGGTCGCCCGCGATCACCCGGTACTGCGGCGGCAGCACCATCAGCCAGCGGAACTCCTGGCTCAGCTCACCGGGCGGGCACTGAAACCTCGCCTTCAGCTCTACGTAGCCCGGCTCGAGCGAAGCGCTCTCGGCGCTGCGGGTGCACGGCTCGAGCTTCGCCTGCTCCCAGACACCGGCGACGAGCGCCGCCCGGCGCGCGTCGAGGTCTGCCTGGGTGAGCTCGCCGTCGGCGTCGGCGTCGATCGGCGCCAGCATCGCCAGGGTGTCGGCGGTCAGGGTGAGGGTCTCGGTGAGCGTCGCTTCGTCGAGCGTCACCACGATCTCGTCGGCCACGTGCGCCGCGGCCGAGGCCGACGCGAGCACGATTGCTACGGCTGGCAGCGATGCGCGCACTGGGCTATTGGCATTCCCGCACATGGCCCGCGCCGCGCGAAAGCTCAAAGTTGGAGTGACCGGTGCCAACAGCGATCTCGGCCGCCTGCTGCTGCCGCTGCTCGCCACCGACCCGCGCGTCGGAGAGCTGGTGGTCTTCGACGTCGCCAAGCCCGAGGGCGTGAAGGCCACCTTCCGCCGCGTCGACCTGGCGCGCGTCGACACCGACGTGGGCCACGTCTTCGAGCAGGAACAGCCGCAGGTGGTCTACCACCTGGCCTTCGCCGGCACCCGGGTGCACCGCGCCGACATCGCCCACGAGCTCGAGGTCATGGGCTCGATGCACGTGCTGGCCGCCGCCAGCAAAGCGCGCCTCGAGCGGCTGGTGCTCGCCTCGACCACCGCGCTCTACGGCGCTCGCGCCCAGTCGCCGGCGCTGCTGGGCGAAGAGTCGCACCTCGCCGGCTGCGCGGGCAGCCGCTTCATCAACGACAAGGTCGAGGTCGAGCGGCAGTTCGCCGCGTTTCGCAGCGCCAACCCCGGCATCGCCACGGTGGTCTTGCGCTTCGCGCCGCTGGTCGGCCCGACGTCTGACAACCCGGTCACCCGCTGGCTGCGCACCGCCGTGATTCCCACCCTGCTCGGCTATGATCCGCTCTGGCAGGCGCTGCACGAGAACGACGCGGCCGAGGCATTGCACCGCGCGCTGGTGTGCCCGGCCGGCGTCTACAACCTCGCCGCCGACGGGGTGATGCCGCTCTCGGGCCTGGTGCGCCACGCCGGTGGCCGGGTGCTGCCGCTGCCCGCGCCGCTCTTGCGCGCGGTGGCCTCGGCGCTCGAGAGCGTGGGCCGCACCAGCGTGCCCGACGCCTTGATCGACTACCTGCAGTACAGCCTGGTCGCCGACGTCTCGCGCACCCCGCAGGCGCTCGGCTTCCTGCCCCGCTACACCATGGCCGAGGCGGTCTCGTCGCTGCACGAGGTGCGCGCGTGAGCGGCAAGGGCGTGCTGGGCAATGATCCCTTCAAGCGGGGCGCGGCAGAGCCGAAGAAGGCCGAGGCCGCGCAGCCCGCCCCGAAGGCGAAGCAGCTCAAGGGCGAGAAGCCGATGATCGAACAGATCGCCGAGAAGATCGCGGCCGAGGCGCCGCCGCCCTCTGCGCCGCGACCGCGCCCGGTGCTCAAGCCCGTGGCGCCCAAGCCTCCGCCGAAGCCCGAGCCGAAGGCCGAGGCGAAGCGGGTGCCACCCAAGCCGCCGCCGCCGCCGAAGATCGTGGTGCCCAGGCCCAAGGCCGGTGACGGCACCCCGGCGCGCCGCGCGGTCGCCTCGTTCGCTTCGACCCCGGCCACCACCCCGCCGATTCCCAAGGTCACCGCTCCCGAGCGGCCCAGCCAGAAGCTCTCGCCGCCGCAGGTCGCGGCGGTGCCCGCGGCGCGCCACATTCCCGAGGCGCACCCGGGCTCTCCCACCGTCGGCGCCGACCCTATTCCGCACTCCGCTTCGCCCGAGGCGCGGCACAGCCCCGAGTTCCACCCCGGCTCGCCCGAGCTGAAGGCCGCGTTCACCGCGCACGACCGGTCGCCCGAGGTGGTGGCCGAGCTCGGCGCCAAGGTCACCACCCCGCACGCCGGCTCGCCCACCGTGGTGCGCCAGCGGGTCACCGAGGCCGCGGTGGCGCTCGGCGCCGCGCGCGACACGCCGCACGATCTCACCCGCCCGCTGCTCAAGGCCGCGGCGGGCCTGGCCGCGGCCGCCAAGGCGGCGCTGGGGCTGGGCGGCGGCGCGGTCGACAGCTGGGGCAAAGACGAAGCGCTCACCCAGAAGCTGCACCCGGTGGGCGCCTTCCTCTACGACAGGTACTTCCGCGTCACCGTCGAGCGCGCCGATCGGCTGCCGACGGGCCCCTCGATTCTGGTGGCGAACCACTCGGGCGCGCTGCCCCTCGACGGGCCGATGCTGCAGTACGCGGTGCAGCGCGAGCGCCCCGATCTCGCCGCGGCCCGCTGGCTGGTCGAGGACCAGGTCTTTCACGCGCCGGTGCTGGGCGTGCTGATGAACCGGCTCGGTGCGGTGCGGGCGCACCCCGAGAACGCGGTGCGGCTGCTCGAAGAGGGCCGGCCGGTGATCGTGTTCCCCGAAGGGTTCCTCGGCATCAGCAAGCCGTTCACCCAGCGCTACCAGCTCAAGCGCTTCGGCCGCGGTGGCTACGTGAAGCTGGCGCTCAAGCTCAAGGTGCCGATCGTGCCGGTGGCGATCGTCGGCGCAGAAGAGTCGATGCCGCTGCTCGCCAAGCTCCCCGGCGGCATGTTCGGCCTGCCCTACCTGCCGCTGACCCCGCCGCCCCTGCCCGCCCGCTGGCGCATTCGGTTCTCTGAAGCGGTGACCGTCGAGGGCAGCCCCGATGATCTCGCCTACGTGCAAGATCAGAACGATCTGGTGCGCGACACCATCGCCGGCATGCTCACCGCCATGCTGGGCAGCTGAAGCCGGTCACGGCGTGAAGGTGGTGGCGACGAACCCGTTCGCGCCGCCCACCCACAGGTTGCACTCGTTCGTGCCGCGCACCTTGTTGAGCACGGTCACGCCTGCGCCGAAGTCGGCCACCGGCGCCCACCGGCTGGTCGACGCGGTGTACTTGAAGACCTTGCTCGAAGTGCCCACCGCGAACACGTCGCCGTTGGGAAACGCGAGCAGCCCGCGCACCTGGGTCAGGTCGACCGGCAGGGCGGTGAATGTGTTCCAGTTTCCGTCGTAGCGGATCAGCGAGCCCTGGCCGGCCGCGTAGCCCAGCGACGGAGTCGCCAGCGACACCGCGAAGAGGCGCTCGTTCGAGGGCGCGGTGAAGCCGCTGCTCCACGAGGTGCCGCTGCCCTGAAACACCCGGCCCTTGTTGCTCCCGTTGTCGGCGCCGACCACGTGCAGCGCCGTCGATGACAGGCCGTCGACTGCGAACGCGTGATCGATCGGCCCCACGCCGGTGACGGTGCCCGCCGGGTCGCTGCGCACCGCGATGGTGCCATCTTGATGCACCGCGGTGAGCTCGGTCGTCCCGCTCCCCGCCGGGAACCCGATCAACCCCGTCATCGCCGCGCTGGTGCTGACCGAGTCGACGGCGGTGCAGGTTCCCACCGCGTCGTTCAGCCGCTCGATGCCCGAGAAGGCTCCGCCCAGGTACACCCGCCCGTCCGAGCGCGCGAACGCCGCGCTGTAGCCGCTGGTGCAGCCGCCCGAAGGCGGCAGGAAGGTTCCGTTCGGTTGCCGCTGCGCCACCTGCACCGCGCCGTTCAGCGCCACCACCCACAACTGTCCCTCGCCGTACACCGCGAGCTCGGCGATCTCTCCGGTGAGCGGAGTGCTCACGGGGTGAAAGCCCGCGTCGCAGATCGTCGCCAGCCCCCCCGCGCTGCCGCCCGCGGCACCTCCGGCGCTGCCGCCCGCTGTGCCGCCCGCGGCCGCCCGCGGTTCCTCCGGCCGCTCCACCCGCTGCTCCGCCAGCGTTGCCTCCCGCGACCCCGCCAGCTGCTCCTCCTGCGGCGCCTCCGGCGACCCCGCCCGCGCTGCCGCCGCCCGCTCCGCCCGCGGTCGCGCCACCGGCCGAACCACCACCCGCGCCGCCGCCGGTGCCCATCATCAGCATCGGGTCGGTCACTTTGAGCGACACCTGGGCCACCACTCCCGCGGCGGGAAACTGGGAGCCCACGGTGTGGGTGGCGATGGGTGCCGACGCACAGGTGCCCCGGTGCAGCGTGGCGATCAGCGTCAGCTCGGCGACCCACTCGGGCTTGCGCACGATCGCCACCACCACCGACCCCGAGCGCGCCCGGCCGGTCAGCGACACCTCGGTGTCGATCGCCGCCTGGCCCTCGGGCACCACCCGCAGGTTCACGCAACCGCCGCTGGCATCGGCGAGGGCGTAGCTCACCGTGGCCTCGAGCCCGCCGGTTCCCGGCGCGCGCCCGCATGCGCCGGCGCACAGCAACGCGATGGCGATGCGGCGTCTCACGGCGCGCTCCAGCTCCTTCAGGTCGAACAGACCCGGTTGCGGCCTTCGCTCTTCGCGGCGTACAGCTGGGTGTCGGCGGCGCGCACCAGGTCGGCCGCCTCGTAGGTGGGCGTGGCCAGCCCGGCCACCCCGGCAGAGATCGTCACGGGGATCTCCTGCTTGTCGAACTCGAACTTCTGCTTCTCGATCAGCTTGCGCACCTTCTCGGCCAGCGCCGCGGCGCCCTTCACGTCGACCTCGGGCAGCAGCAGCGCGAACTCTTCACCGCCGTAGCGGGCGAGAATGTCTTCGCGGCGAATGCGCGTCTTGATCGCCGAGGCCACGTGCTTGAGCACGTGATCTCCGGCGAGGTGACCGAAGTTGTCGTTGATCAGCTTGAAGCGATCGATGTCGACCATCACCAGCGCGAGCTGGCGGGCGTACCGGTGGCAGCGTGAGATCTCCCGCTCGACCGTGTCTTCGAAGTAGCGGCGGTTGAAGACCTGGGTGAGCCCGTCGACGGTGGTGAGCCGGTAGATCTCGTCGTGGTACGCCGACTCGATGTTCCCGCCGGCGATGAACTTGAAGATGGTGCGACCGAGCTTCACCAGGTCGCCGTTGCGCAGCACCATCTCGCCGGCGATCATCTCGTCGTTGACGTAGGTGCCGTTGGTCGAGCCGAGATCTTTCAGCGAGACCCGGCTGCCGCTGATGCTGAAGCGCGCGTGGTTGCGGCTGATCGCCTCTTGGTCGACCTGAATGTCGGCCTTCGACGAGCGACCGACCACGGTCTGCTCTTTCATCAAGTCGTACTTGCGGCCCAGGTCGAGGCCGTGAATCACCACCAGCGCCGCGTCGCGGTTCACCGGCCGGTCGGAGATCTTCGAGATGACCGTGACGACGGTCTTCGTCTTGGCCATGCGGTGCAGCGGAATGTAGCAGAGCCTCGAGCCGCTACCAGTTCCCACCCGGCCTTCTCTCCCCAGCGCATGGGGGAGAGAAGGCGGTGGGCGACGGGTTTCAGTTGACGGTGATGGTGATGGTCGAGCTGACCGCCGGGCTCAGGTCGGCGCCGTTGATGTCGACCAGCGAGGCCTTGGCGGTGATGCCCGTGCCGGTGCAGCCGGCGGGAATGACGACGGGAATCTCACCCTTCCCCATCGAGGTGTCGGCCATGCCGGTGGCGTCGGTGCAGCCGGTGCCGCCGGTGAACGTGACCTTCACGTAGCCGTCGTCGGTCGCGCCCACCTTGAAGTGGTTCACGGTGACGGTCGCGCTCATGCCGTGGGTGATGGTGCCGTTGTTCATCGGCGTCTTCCACCCGATGCTCGGCGCGCCGTAGTCGATGAACGCGAAGCCGGTGGTGAAGTCGGTCATGCGGTCGGCGTTGGTGCCGTTGGCCTCGACCAGCGCGCGGTAGGTGAGCAGCGGAGGCGACGCGGCCGCCGGGGTCTCCGACAGGCGCACCGTCTGCACCAGCAGGGTCGACCGGCCGCTCGCCGCGTTGCCGTTGGCGAAGGTGCGATCGACGGTGCCGCTCGGAGGCACCGGCAACGTCACGCCCGCCGCCACCTTGGCCGGGTCGGCCAGCACCACCCAGCGGTGGTCGAAGTTGTCGGCGAACGACACGCGCACCGCGGTGGTCGCGTTGGCGGTGGTGGTGAACGTGGGAATGCGGAAGGTGCGCGGGCTCAGGCCGCCGCTCGCCGCCGCCGAGTAGTTGTACTTCGCGCCCTCGGGCAGCATGGGGAAGGTGGTGCCGCCAGCGCCGAAGTCGAGGATCTTGTCGGCGCTCGCGCCGGTCGGGTCGAACGCCAGCTTGTTGCCCGCCGGGTGTGCGAACAGGCCCGAGATCGAGATGCCCGCCGAGACGTCGGTGAACGCCTTGAACGGCAGGCCGAGCGCCAGCACGCCGTACTCGGTGCCTTCGATGCCGTGGTGGGTCGGCGCCATGCGCAGCTGCACCAGGCCCGGGGCCGACAGGTCCATCGACTTGTCGATCTTCGCGTCGCCGTTGTCGTTGACCGCCACGCCGAGGCCGAGCGGAACCACGCCGCGGCCGGGCACGTTCGCCCCACCGAGCATCACCAGGCCGTCGACGTAGTTGTTACGGAACTTCGGCAGGTCGGGAATGCGGTTGACGAAGTTGAACGCCAGCGGCACCGCGCCGGTGCCGTCGGCCTTCACCGAGAACTCGTGGTTCTTCGCGGTGAACTCGGCCGTGCTGCTGAAGTCGGGCACGCCGTTGGTGCGCGGGGTGTCTTTCAGCGAGAACTCGACGTCGCGAATCACCGACGAGTTGAACTTCTTGAAGATGGGAATGATGCGGCTCAGCACCGAGGCGTAGTCGATCATGCTCACCCCGCCCGCGAAGGCGTCGATGGGCAGGTCGCCGATCGGCACGTCGCCCGAGAGCGCCCAGCCGGTGCGGGTGCCGCAGGTGCCGGCGCGGGTCTTCGCGTCGTCCGCGCACACGCCCGCGAGGCCCTGCGCCGAGATGTCGGTCTTGATGTTCTCGCTCGAGAAGCCCAGGTACACGCCCGCGGGCAGCGGCACGTTCATCTGATCGATGGCGTTGCCGATCTTCACCCGGGTCGGAATCGTGTTGCCCAGCAGCTGCTGGAACGAGAGGTCGACCACCGAGCCGGCGATCGACATGCCCGCCAGGCCGGCGTGCACGTTGCTGCTCGAGGGCACGTTGTTGAAGGTGCCCTTCTGGCCGCCGTACTTGTCGGTCTGGTGACGGCGCAGCACCGCCGAGAGGAAGCGCGACCCTCCCGCCACGTCGTAGTTGGCGATGGTGAGGTAGTTGTAGCTGGTCGAGAACACGCTGACGTTCACCTCGGTGCCGGTGACGCCGGTGAGCTTGGCGTAGCCGCTCGCGTTGGTCATCGCGGTGGCGCCGATCGCCGCACCCGCGGTGTCGCTGGCCAGCACGGTCGCGCCGCTGATGCCGCGGCCGGTGAGCTCGTCGGTGACCACCACGGCGATCTCGCTCGCCGCCACGGTGCCGTCGAGGCTGACGATCTTCGCCGAGCAGCTGACCGTGCCGATGGTCGCGGTGGGGCCCACGCCTTCAGCCGCCGCCGCGCTGGGCGCGGTGTAGACCACCGAGTTGCCGGTGCCGGCGACGCTGCCGCCGACCGCGCCTGCCGCCCAGGTCACGCCCGCGTTCAGCACCACCGGGTTGCCCGCGGTGTCGAACGCCTCGACGCTGAACTTCTGGGTGGTGCCTGCCTTCAGCACCGCGTAGTCGGGCAGCACGCTGCAGCGGGTGACCGTGGTCGCCGCCGGAGCGTCGACGCACTGGCCGTTGCGGCAGACCTGCGTGCCGCAGTCGCTGTCGCTGCCGCAGACGCTGCCCACGCAGGCGCCGTCGTCGCACTGGCAGCCCAGGCCGCCGCTGCAGTAGTCGAGCTTGTACTGGCCGCGCACCGAGTCTTTGCAGTCTTCAGAGGTGCGGCACGCCGGCACGCACTCCGAGATGGTGGTGTTGCAGTAGAAGAGGTTCGGGTCCGGGCAGTCGACGCTGTCGAAGCAGCCGCCGCCGCCGCCACCACCCGTGCCACCGTCAGTCGTGGGCTTCGACCCTCCACAGCCGATCAGGGCCAGGCCGAGCAGGCCGGCGAAAAATCCTACGCGAACGAGATGCATGCGGAACTCCTTGGGGCGCGGAAAATGAATAGACCGATGCAAGAAAGGCGGCGCATTTGACGGATGCGGGGGGGTGATGTCAATCGAGGCGAAACGCAGAGTTCCAGCGGTGCTCCGCGACAGTGGTGCTCGCTTGCGCCATATTCCCTGACCGTGGCGTCGCACCGCTTTGCGTCATTGAGAGAGCTGATGCAGACCGCCGCGATCGAAGTGGTCAAGACCAGCGGCTCGACGGCGGCGCTCGTGCCGGTGTGGGCTGAAGCGGTCGGCCCCCAGATCGCGCGCAACTGCGAGCCGGTCGCCTGGTACGGCGACGCGCTGGTGATCTCCTGCGCCAGCGCCCAGTGGGTGCAGGCGCTGGCCTCGCAAGAGAAGACGCTGATCGCCCGCCTCAGCCCCAAGCTCGGCATTCGCTCGCTGCGGCTGCAGCTGCGCGGCGCCCCGGCGGGCGGGGAGACCCCGCGATGATCGCCCTGCTCGTGCTCGCGCTCGCGGGCCCGGCGCAGCCGATGGAGACCGAGGCCCAGCGGTTCGTCGTGCAGCAGTACGAGCGCGTCGGCCGCTCGAACCCCACCACCGACCTGGCCCTCAGCAAGGCGGCCCGCGCGCTCGCCCAGCAGGCGCTCGACAGCTCGGCCGCCGACGCCGCCGAGGTCAGCAACCTCACCGCGGTGGTCAGCGAGGCCGGCGCCACCGACCCCACCCCGCGCGCGCTGGTGCTGCGCGGCAGCCCCCGCTCGGAGCCCCTCAAGGCCCTGCTCGAGCGAAAAGACTTCGCTCAAGAAGCCGCCACCCACCTCGGCATCGGCGCGGTCGAAGACGTCGCCGCAGATCGCTCGGCCATCGTGGTGCTGCTCGCCGACCGCAAGGCCGAGCTGCAGCCCTTTCCCCACCGGCTCCCCAAGCGCGGCGCGAAGCAGAAGCTGTGCGCCACCCTCGCCTCTCATCTGGTCACCGCCGACGTCTACGTGACCCGCCCCAAGGGCGACGTCGACCACCTCGGCATGGCCCGCGCGCAAGACGCCTGGTGCGCCACCCTCGACTTTCCCACCGACGGCCGCCACACCGTCGAGCTGCTCGCGCGCGGAGATCGCGGGCCCGAGGTCGCCGCGCTCTTCTTCGTCGACGTCGGCGACAAGGCGCAGACCGGCCGCCGCGTGGCCGAGATCGAGCCGAAAGAGCCCGCGCAGGTTCGCCGCCAGGTGCTCGAGCGCATCAACAAGCTGCGCGCCGGCCACGCCCTCGCCGCGCTCGCGCCCGACCCCGCCCTCGACGCCGTGGCCGCCGCCTACGCGAGGCGCATGGCCGACGAGCAGTTCTTCGCCCACGTCGCGCCCGACGGCAGCGACGTGCGCGCCCGCCTCAAGGCCGCTGGCTACGGCTACACCTCGGCGGGCGAGAACCTCGGCCTCGCCAGCGGGCCGCTGGCAGCGCACTTCGGCATCGAGCACAGCCCCGGCCACCGCAAGAACCTGATGGAGCCCGGCTACACCGTCGCCGGCATCGGCGCGGCCGCGCGCGCCGACGGGCAGCTGGTGCTCGTCGAGGTGCTCGCCGCGCCGGTCGAGGCCCAGAGCACCGCCGACCCCGTCGATCAGGCGTACGCCGCGCTGTTCGCCGCGCGCAAGGCGAAGGGCCTCAAGGCGCTCTCGCGCGCGCAGGGTCTCGAAGAGCTGCTCAAAGAGCACGCCCGCAAGGCGCTGCAGCTCAACCTGCCCAAGGCCACCCTCGACGGGCAGCGGCTGCACGATCGGGTGTTCGCGCTGCGCGACGACCTGAGCTCGGCCACCGTCGACTTCTTCGTGGCCGACAGCCCCACCCTCATCACCGAGTCGAAGAACCTCGCCGACCCCGGCGCCAACCTGGTCAGCGTGGGCCTGGCCCACGGCGACTCGCCCACTTTCGGTCGAGACAAGTACTGGGTGGTCGTAGTCTACGGGACCTTGCGATGAGGCCTTCTCCCCGGGTGATGCTGGTCGACGACGACGAGCTGGTGCTCCGGCAGGTCGGCGATGCGCTCTACGCCGCGGGCCACACCGTGCAGCTGTGCCAGTTTCCCACCCTCGCCATTCCCACCGCGCAGAGCTTCAAGCCCGACGTGCTGGTGCTCGATCTCTCGATGCCGGTGCTCAACGGCTACGAGGTGGCCCGCTCGATGCGCCGCTTCAAAGAGCTGCACCGCACCAAGGTGGTCTTTCTCACCGGCAACATGCACCCGCGCGAAGATCTGCGCGCGCTGCTCGCCGGCGCCTCTGACATCTGGCGCAAGCCCTTCGACCCCGAGCGCCACGTGCGCAGGCTCGAGCGGCTGCTCGACGAGCCCGGTCTGCCGGCCGACGAAGACTACCTGCCCAGCGACGCCGAGCGGCTTCGCCACCGGGTGCTGCAGTTCCTTCGGCGCGAGAAGGTCACCGGGGTGATGGCGGTGAACCCCGGCACCCCGTTCGAGGGCCGCGCCACGCTCGCTGACGGAGAAATGACCGGCGCGCGCCTGGGCCCCCTCGAGGGCACTCCGGCGCTCGACGAGATGCTGGCGCTCGAAGACGGGGTGTGGCGCTTCGAGATGCCCGGCCAGTCGTGGCTCACCCCCATCGGCCAGCCCGCGGCTCCTCCCGACCCCTCGCACTACAAGGCGCGCGTGCTGGTCGTCGACGACGACGCCGACGTGCGCAAGCTCGCCGCGCTGCAGCTCAAGCGCTCGTTCTTCGAGGTGGTCGAGGCCGTCGACGGCGACGAGGGTCACCGCAAAGCCCAGAACCAGGACTTCGACGTGGTGGTGGCCGACCTCAACATGCCGGTGCTCGACGGCTGGGGCATGCTCCGCCTGCTCAAGGCCGACGCGCGCATGCGCGAGGCGCCGGTGCTGTTTCTCTCGGCCCACGACGACTACCGCGAGACGCTGCGCGCGGCGCGCTCGGGCGCCCACGACTACCTGGCCAAGACCGGCCACTCTGACGAGCTGGTGCAGCACGTGCGCAAGCTGGCTCAGCCGCGCGTCGCCGCACACGGGCTGATTCGCCAGCGCGAGGCGATCGGCGACCTCGAGCTCAGCGTGGTGGGCCCGGTGTGGCTCTTGCGCGTGCTGGGCGAGCTCGAGGGCTCGTACACCGTGCACGCGCGCGACGAGTGGGGCCGCTACTCGCTGGCGGTGCAGCGCGGCCGGCTGGTGAAGGCCTCGGCCAGCTCGGGCCCCCGCTCGGCCAGCGGCGTGCTGGCGATGGTCTCGCTGATCGTCTCTCGCGGCGCCCGCGCGGTGCTGGCGCCCATCGATGGGCAAGACGCCGGCGATCGCCCGCTGTTGCTCGACGCGCTCACCGAGGCGCTGGGCGCCGTCACCCGCCTCGAGCGCAAGGTGATGGAAGAGAAGCTCACCTCGGCGAGGTTCGCCGCCCCAGACCCCGAGCTGTACCAGCTGTTCTTGCGGGTCGCGAGCAGCCGCGACGTGCAGCTCGCGCGCGCGCTGTGCGAAGATCAGGTAGCGCCCTCGCAGCTCTCGGCGCACCTCGAGTTTCCCGACGACGAGGTCCGCGCTTCGCTGGTCGAGATGCTCCGCCGGGGGGTCATCACGCTCTCATGAGCAGCCAGGGGCCGAAGATTCTCGCCATCGACGAAGACCGCGCCTTTCAGGCGTCGGCGGCGCAGAGCTTCAACCAGTTCGGCCTCTTCTACCGGTTCGTCACCGATCGCCAGAAGACCCTGGGCGGCATTCGCCAGCTGAAGCCTGACCTCTTGATGGTGCGCGGCGACGTCACCGCCGAGCTGCCCCAGTTCGTCTTCGAGGCCCTCGCCACCGACGTCTCGCTGGCCTCCCTGCCCATCGTGCTGCTCTGCGACGACGTGCAAGACGCCATCTTCACCGCCGGCCTGCGCACCGGCGTGGTCGGCATGCTGAAGATGCCCTTCAAGGCCACCCAGCACATCGCCGAGCTGCGCACCCTGATGAACGAGATGCGGCTGCGCACCGGCGTGGTGGCCGGCAGCGGCGACTCGACCGTGCTCGCCCGCCTGGTCGAGCACGTGCGCCGCACCCGCCGCTCGGGGCAGATCACCTTCGACGGCCGCACCCCCAGAGAGGGCACCGCCACCTTCGTGCTGGGCAAGCTCGAGAGCGCGCGCTTCAAGACCACCAAGGGCGTCGAGGCGCTGGTGTCGATGGTGGCGCAGCCCTCGGCGCAGTGGCGCTTCTCCGAGGTCGGCGGCGGCGGCGACGGCACCGGAGTCGTGATCGAGGTCGGCCAAGAAGACGGCGCCGACGAAGAGGTGGCGGTGGTGGCGGGCGTGGCGGTGGCCGACCTGCCCGAGACGCCGCCCCCCGCGCCGGTCGAAGACGAGCCGCTGGCCTTCGAGTTCTCGCTCGAGCCCACCCCGACCATCGCCAAGGCCCAGCCGGCGGCGGTGGCCGCTCCCAAGCGCGCCCAGCCGGTCAGGCTCCTGCTGGTCGACGACGACGAGTCGCTCTGCCGCATGTTCTCGACGCTGTTCACCAAGCACGGCTTCCTGGTGACCACCGCGCAAGACGGCATGGAGGGCTTCGAGACCGCCCTGCGCGGCGAGTTCGACACCATCATCGCCGACCTCAACATGCCCCGAATGGACGGCTGGGGCATGCTCCGCCTGCTCCGCGACGACTACCGCACCCGCGAGCTGCCGATCGCCTTTCTCTCGTGCCACGACGACTACCGCGAGCAGCTGCGCGCGCAGAACGCCGGCGCCCAGGCCTACTTCTCCAAAGGCACCCGGTTGGATCCGCTCGTCTCGCAGGTGAAGAAGCTGATCGCCCCGCGCGAGGCCACCCTCACGCAGGTGAAGTCGGGGCAGCCGTTCTCGGTCTCGGTGGCCACGGTCGGCCCGCAGTGGCTCTTGCGCGAGCTCGCCCTGGCCCAGGTCACCGGCAAGCTCGACGCCAAAGACGGCTGGGCGGTCTACGAGCTGTTCTTCATCGAGGGCCGCTGCACCCACGCCAGCGCCGTGGCCGGCCGCTACACCGCCGACGCCGAGCGCGCGTTCAACGCCTTTCTCGCCTCGCGCGCCGCCGAGGCCACCTTCCACCCCGGCGCCTACGACTCGCCCGCGTCGCTCACCCTGCCCACCGAGGTGATGATCGAGCAGGGCTGCGGCACCTTGAACGAGAACGAGCGCCGGGTGCGCGAGACCCTCTTGGTCACCGCCAACGAGATGCAGGTGAACCCCGATCTCTACGCGGTGTACCGCCAGGTCGGCCCCAAGCAGTGGCTCGAGGTGGCCCGGCTGATCTGCGAAGAACGGGTGCCCCCGCGCGACGTGATCGCGATGCTCGACACGTCTCCGATCGAGGTCGAGGAGACGATGAAAGATCTGATTCGGCGGGGAGTGGTGACGCTGCGGAAGGCCTGAGGGCTTTCGAAAAACTCTTCGACCTGGGCCCTCAGGCCCCATTCGCTACGGCAGACTGCTCTTCAGATGGCGCGACGCTGGGTCGCGTATGCCTCGATGCCCATCTGGGGCGCGAAGGCGTTCTGGTACAGCGGGCACTTCAGACACGTGAAGCTCTGCCAGCCGCGACGCACCGCCTCATCGAGGCAGTTGTCGTAGTGATGGCAGTTCAGATTGCGGTGCGTCTCGACTCCCGCGCGCTTCGGACCAGCCTCAGGGTTGATGCTCTGCGGCAGCTCGGTCGGACACGGCTTGAGTTGCATGTTGTTCGGCCTCCCAGACGTTGAGTCCCACAACGACACTCCGGCTCGCATTGCTTACACGACGGCCTGCCACGGAACTTCGGCTTCAACTCAGGCCCGAGTCGGTTCGAAAATGTCAGCTCCCCTCACCTCTTGAAGCGGCGGAAGCTTTACGATGTCGCGCTGCGAAATGTCAAACCGCCGACCCGCGCTTTTGCTCGTTCTCGTGTGTTTTTCCCGGGCCTGGGGCCAAACGCCACAACTGCTCGAAGCGGTGCGCGTGCACCGCACCGGCGCCTCAGCGCTCGCTCAAAGAGAGCTGCAGGCCTGTGTCGAGGTGAAGTGCGGTGATGCTGATCGGCTGTCGCTGTTGCTCGGCTACCTGCTGCTCTCCGACTCGCAGGCGAGAGAGGCCGCGGCGCAGCTCGACGCGCGGCCGCCGCCCAGGGGGCTCGAGGCGTTTCACGGCTGGTACCTCGGCGAGGCGCTCTCGTGGTCGGGCGAGCGCGATCAGGCGCTGAAGGTGCTGGCCAGGGCGCGCAAGGCCGCGCCGCCGTGGCTGCAGACGCGCATCGACGCGCGGCTCGGCGAGCTCTGGCTGGGCAAAGGCGACGCCAAGAAGGGCCTGCCCCTGCTCGAGGCCGCCTCGGCGAGCGACCCGAGCGCCGAGCTGCTCTACCAGCGCGGCCTGAGCCGGTGGATGACCGGCGACGCCACCCGCGGGCAGGCCGACCTGAAGGCGGTCGCGGTGCGCTTCCCGCTGCACCCGTACGCGGCGCGCGCCGAAGAGCTGGTGAAGCCGGCCTACAGCTTCGACGAGCACCTCTTCCGCGCCACGGTGCTGGGCGGGCAGCGCGCCGTCGACGAGCTCGAGCCGCTCACCCCGCCCCCCGGCAAAGAGGGCCGCCTCGAGCTCGCGCTGGCGGCGGCGTACTTCCAGAAGGGCGACGACGCGAAGGGTCAGGAGCAGCTCGATCATGCGGCCGCGCGCGGCCCCGGCGTGGCGTCGGAGGCGCTCATGGCGCGCGCCCGCCGCTTCATGAAGAAGAACGACAACCCCAAGGCCCGCGAGACGATGCTGAAGCTCGACGCGCTCTACCCCGAGCAGCCCACCGCCGACGACGCCGCCTACCTCGCCGCGTGGATCGCGATGCAGGCCGGCGAGTTCGATCAGGCCGCCGACGACTTCGGCCGCTTCGACGCGCGCCACCCCACCTCGAAGAAGCGCGACGAGGCCCGCTGGTTCAAGGCGTACTCCGAGTACCGTGCCGGGCACTGCAGCGTGGCGACGCTGCAGTCGTTGATCGACGACTTCCCCCGCTCGTCGCTGGTGCCCCAGGCCCGCTACTGGATGGCGAGGTGCCAGCAGCAGGGCCCGACCGGCCCGGTCGACGGCGGGGTGAAGGCGGCGGTGCCGCCGGCCCGGCTGGCGCAGGCCTACCAGGGCATCATCTCGGCGTACCCGCAGTCGTTCTACGCGCTGCTCTCGAGCGAGCGGCTGCGCGAGCTGGGCGTCGAGCCGTCACCGCCGTTCACCACCGCGCCCCGCTCGCTCGCCGTGCCGGTGCCGAACGAGCTGAAGCTGGCGCGCCTGCTCAGCGCTGCGGGCCTGTTCAAAGACGCCGGCACCGAGGTCGACCGGGCGCTCTCGTCGGTGCGCTCGGCCGATCAGGCCCTCAAGCTGGGGCACGCGCTGCAGGGCATCGGCGAGTACGGGCCGGCGTACACCCTGGCGGCGCGCTGGCTGTGGGGCTCGGCCTTCACCCAGAAGCAGCCCGAGGCCATCGCCCTGCTCTACCCGCGCGCCTTCGCCGAGAGCGTCGAGAAGTTCTCGCAAGACAACGGGCTCGACCCGTACCTGGCCTGGGCGATCATGCGGCAAGAGTCGGCGTTTCGCCCCGAGGTCACCTCGTCGGCCGACGCGCGCGGGTTGATGCAGCTCATACCCCCCACCGCGGCGAGCATCGCCAAGACCCGCCGAGTCGACGCCGTCGACCCCGCCGAGCTGTACGCCCCCGAGCAGAGCATCTCGATGGGCACCTGGCTGCTCTCGGCCCTGCTCGAGCGCTTCGGTCACCCCTCGCTGATGGCGGCCGCGTACAATGCGGGCGCCGCGCCGGTCGCCGAGTGGGCCAGGCACCGCAACACCCTGCCGCTCGACGAGTGGGTCGAGGCGATACCGTGGAAGGAGACGCGCGGCTACGCCAAGAACGTCACCGCCAACTACTTCGTCTACCGCACCCTCTACGCGCCCCGAGAAGAGGCCTGGCGGCTGTCGCTCAAGGTCCCCGAGCCGAAGACCGCGGGGGTGAACTTTTGACCGTGGGCGGCGGCGCTCTACCCTCGGCGTTCGTGAGAGCCGCCCTCGTCGCCCTGCTCTGCTTCACCGCCGCGCCCGCCCTCGCCGAGAGCGAGACCGCCAACACCTTCGACATGCTGGGGTGGGACCCGGCCAACAAGCTGCTCTACCTGCGCGACTGCCAGACCGACAAAGGCCCGTACGATCTCTGGAGCATCGACTTCAAAGACGCGGCGAAGCCGAACATCGGCGTCAGGCCCCTCGAGAAGAAGACCGACGTGCCCCAGGGGCTGCAGGTGGTGAAGTCGGTGCAGCTCGAAGACATCGGCCTGTCGGGCAGCATTCGCAAAGAGCAGCTCGAGCGGGTCGGCAACACGCTGGTGAAGCGGTACGATCTGCGCATCGTGCTCGAGTGGAAGGGCGCGCGCACCGTGTCGGACTTCATCTCGTACCGCAGCCCCGAAATGCAGCTGATGGAGGTCTTTCAGCTGCCCGAAGGGCCCTGCGCGCTCGCCATCGTCAGCTGGAGCGCGCACCTCACCGGCGTGCAGAAGCAGCGCGCGCTGGTGATGTGCCCCGACGAGCGGAAGAAGAAGTGATCTCTCAGCGCTTGGCGCGCTCGAGATCATTCACCAGCCAGCTCAGGTACCAGCGGTACGTCTTGCCGGGGAAGCGGCGGCTCAGGCTCTCGAGCCGCTCGGCCAGCTGCGCCTCGCCCTCGGCTTTCGAGAGCCGCACCAGCTTGAGGTACTTCCGCCTGAGCGCTGCCGAACGGTCGGCCTCTTGCGCCACGAGCCCGTAGAAGATCAGCAGCGCGAACACCACCGCGATGGCCAGCGCGAGGTGTCTCGGGTTCACGGCTTGCGCGCCTCGTCGAGCAGCCCATTGACGATGCCGGCCACCTCTTCCCGTCGGGCGCCGGCTTCGAACGCCTCATCGTGGTGCTCGACCTGAGGGGGCGGCGGCAGCACCACGTCGGGGCTTCGGGCTCTTCGCAGCGCGCGCCCCAGCAGAATCGGCAGCCGCCACGCCTCGGCCCCGTCGAGCGGCGGCACCGGCAAGAGGTTCACCGCGATCAGCCAGCAGTTCGTCACCGTGAGCGCCGCGTAGATGCGCATCGCCAGGTACGTGCGGGGCATGCTGACCGCGAAGACCCAGGCCTCGGCGCCGGCCAGCAAGAGAAGCTGCGCCCACACCCCGCCCCACGCGATGCACGCGCGGCCGATGGCGCTGGGCGCGCCGCCCCAGTGGCAGGCGCCGCCGTAGCCGGTCAGCTCGATGAGCGTCGCCTGGGCACCCGCCGCCTTCACCACCAGCGCGTGACCCACCTCGTGCGCGAGCACCAGGCCGAAGAAGCACGCCCACTCGACCGCGTCGTAGCGAAAGCCGGTGAACACGTATGCGCCGATGAGCGCCGACCAGTGCACGCGCACCGAGACGTCGGCGATCTTCCCCAGGTTGATGCCGCCGCGCTCGAACAGTGCCATGGGTCGATGGGTTGAACGACTCGAGGGAAATTATCATCCCCCCAAAGAGACCGCGCAGGGTGGGCCGTGTCGAACCCTGCCGTCGTTCGCCGAAGGCTTCGGCGCAGCTGCTCCGTCGTAGGGGAGCGTGCGCGCTTCTGCTTGAAGCCTGGAGCTCGAGGCGTGGGCGCCTTCGACTTGGAATGCACCCGCTCGACTGCGCGCTTGGCGCTCCGCTCAGAATCAGAGGGCTGACAGTTTTCGGGCACCGCACGGGCACTTGAGCTCGCGAACGTCCGACGAGAAACGTGATCGTCCGACGGTGAGGCGTGCCTGTGCCCGTGCCCGGCTGTCGAGGGGGTGCTCCGCTCAGCTCACCGTCGCGTCGCCGCCGGGGTGGCAGCGCACGATGCTCGAGGCGCCCAGCTTCTTCAGCGCCGCTTCGACCGTCGCCTCGTGCGCGGCGTCGGTGAGCACCACCGGGTTCGGCCCCGCATCGAGGGTGAAGTACGCCGGTACCCCGTCGCGGCGCAGCCCCGCCAGGGTGGAGATCACCTCGAGCGTCTGCGGCTTGAGGTAGCAGAGCGGCGGGTCTGCAGCGAGCGACGTGGCGTGCATGCGCCAGGCGTTCTTCTCGGCGATCTCTCCGATCGCCCTCAGGTCTTTCGCCCGCAGCGCCGCCAGCGCCCGGGGCACCTCGGCTTCGGCGTCTCTCGTCCACTCGGCGTAGTACGGCGAGGTCTCGACCGCCGACCGCATGCCGTCGCGCGACTTCACTTCTTTCTCTTCGCGGCTGACCATCGCCACCAGCAGCCGCAGCTCGGGCCAGTGGCGCTCGGTCAGCTCTTGAGTGGCGAACGAGTCGGCGCCGTCGGCGCGCGAGCCCTTGTGCCACACGCACACCCCGCCCTGAATCGAGCGGCACGCCGAGCCGCTGCCCTGCCGCGCCAGCACCGACTCGGCCTTCACGTCGCGGGGCAGCCCGGCGGCCGCGCGCGCCGCCACTGCCAGCGCCGCGAAGCCCGCCGCCGACGAGGCCAGCCCCGCCGCCTTGGGGAAGTTGCCGTGGGAGACCACCCGCGCGAAGCCGTGGCCGCCGCGCACCAGGTCGAGCATCGCGATCACCCGCTTCAGCTCGCTGCCCTTGGCCGGCTCGTCGTTGATGCTCACCTCGTCGGCGGCTGTGCCCCACTCGACCGAGGTGGTCACCGACAGCGGCGCCAGGGTGACCGACAGGCTCGACTGGTGCGGGAGAATCAGCGCTTCGTCGCGCTTTCCCCAGTACTTGACCAGGGCGATGTTGGGGTGCGCGGTAGCGGTGGCTTTCTTCACAGCTCGGTCTCGAAGCACTGCACCCCCTCGGCGGTCAACTGCTTCACCGCCTGGGTGGGGCTCTTGAACAGCCCGATGCACGCGCCGCCGTCGCCGCCCGCGCCGGTCAGCTTGGCGCCCAGGGCCCCCAGCGCCATCAGCCGGCGCACCATGGCGTCGATGCGCTCGCTCGAGAGCTGCATCGCCCAGAGCAGGCCGTGGTTGATGTTCATCAGGTCGCCCAGCGCAGGCAAATCGCCCGTCGCGACCGCGCGGGCCCCCTCTGACGCCAGGGTGCCGATCTCGTGAAACAGCCGGGCGTAGCGCTTGGGCCAGCGGGTGCGCCGCTCGCGCAGCCCCGCCACGGTGGTCTTGGTGGGCGTGCGCGCCCCCGAGATCGCCACCACCATGCGCACCTTCTTCTTCGCCTTCACCGCGCGGGTGGGGCCTTGCTTGCGGTAGAGCACCAGCTCTCCGCGCGCGCTGGTGGTGTGATCGACCCCCGAGGGCGTGCCGTGAAACTCGCCCTCCATCGCCGCCGCCAGCTCGAGCACCTGCGGCACCCCGAAGCCCTTGCCCTTCGCCTGCAGCAGCGCGCGCGCCACCGCGACCGAGAGCGCGGCCGACGAGCCCAGGCCCATGCCCACCGGCAGATCGCTGCTCACGCTCACCCGCACCGCGGGGGCCTGGGCGGCCTTCACCGCCGCGGCAAAGGCGCGCTGCAGCGCCTGACCCTGCTGAGCCGAGAGCGACGACGAAAACTCGATGGCGCTCTCGCCGGCCACCGCGCGCGCGGTGATGCCGCGGTTGATCGCGCCTGCCAGCACCGGCTCGCCGTAGACGGCGGCGTGCTCGCCGATCACGATGATCTTCCCCGGGCCGAACGCGGTGTGCTCGGCGGCGCTCTCGCCCGCCTGGCTGCCACCGCGTGCTGACCTCCTGGCGCTCCCCTCCGACATCGAAAGCACTTTTAGCCGGTGGTGCCGGTCGCCTGGGCGAACTCTTCGGGGCGCAGCGACTCGAGAATCTCGCGCGCCTTCTCGACCTTCACGTGCCCGTGGAGCACCAGCAGGTTGGCGACCTTCTCGACCCAGTCGCCGCGCGCGCCAGCGGTGACCGCCACGCAGCGCGCGTGCAGGGCCATGTGGCCCTTCTGAATGCCCACCGAGCCCAGGGCGCGCAGCGCCGCGAGGTTCTGGGCCAGGCCCACCGAAGCCATGACCATCGCCAGCTCGCGCGCCGACGTCGAGCGGAGAATCTTCATCGCCGCCTGCACGCCGGGGTGAATCTTCACCGGCCCACCGACCGTGCCGAGCGCCAGCGGCAGCTCGATGCGGCCCACCAGGCAGCCCTCTTCGATCTTCCACGTCGACAGCGGGGTGTAGCGGCCCTGGCGGCAGGCGAAGGCATGGGCGCCGGCCTCGATGGCGCGCCAGTCTTGACCGGTGGCGATGGCCATCGAGTCGATGCCGTTCATCACGCCCTTGTTGTGGGTCGCGGCGCGGTACGGGTCGGCGGTGGCGAAGCGCGACGCCTGCGCGATGCCCTCGGAGATCTGCTCGCCGGGGAGATCGAAGTCGGCCATCAGCTCGACGGGAATGCGGCAGAGCGACCTCGCCAGCCGGCGGTCGGCCAGGTTCGACAAGATGCGCAGGTACACCTTGCCGCCGGTGATCTGCTCGACCATGGGGGCCACGCCCTCGGCCATGGTGTTGATCAGGTTGGCGCCCATCGCCTCTTGCGTGTCGATGATCAGGTGCAGAATCAGCAGCGGCTCGCCCTGCGGCCCTTCGGGGGCCGGCAGCACGCGCACCTCGATGTCTCGCGCTCCGCCGCCGCGCTTCATCATCGCGGGGTGGAAGCTGTTGGCCAGCGCGAGCAGCTGCTCTTTGTGCTCGATCAGCCTGGTCTTGGCGACCTCGGGGTCACCGAAGCGGGTGACCTGCACCTGGCCGATCATCAGCGAGTCGTCGGCGTCGGCGATGAAGCCGCCCGCCTCGCGCACGATCTTCGCGGCGAACGACACCGCGGCGACCACCGACGGCTCTTCGACCGCCATCGGCACGATGTAGTCGCGGCCGTTCACCGTCATGTTGAGCCCCAGGCCCAACGGCAGGTGGAACACGCCGACCGCGTTCTCGATCATCTGATTGGCGGTCTCGATCGGCAGCCCTTCGGTGCCGTCGAGCTGCGCCGTCTCTTCGGGAGAAAGTCGCAGCATGCGCGCGATCTTCGCGAGCCGCTCGACGACCGGCAGCTTGTGAAAACCAGCGAGGCGCGACGTGATCAATTCCTGCATCGACTGCTCCCTCCGTTACCCGACGGTAAGCCTACAGAAGCGGCAGCTCTATACCGCACTGAGCCACTCCTTCAATTCACCCACCACGACTCTGGGTTTCTTCTTCAGCTCGGCCGCGCTCGAGGCGCCGCACAGCATCAGCGCCTGGGTGGTCGCGCGAACGACCACGTCGATGGCTTTCTTCACCGCTTCGACGCCGCCGGTCTGCTGGGCCTTGAACATCGGCAGCGCCATGCCGCCCAGATCGGCGCCCAGCGCGATCGCCTTGGCCACGTCGAGCCCGGTGCGCACCCCGCCCGAGGCGATGAGCGTGACGCCCGGCCCGACCGCGCGGCGCACCGTCGCGACGGCGGCCGCGGTGGGTATGCCCCAGCTCGAGAACTGCGCGCCGACCTCGGCCAGCTCGCCGCTCGCCCGAAGCTGCTCGACCCGAACCCAGCTGGTGCCGCCCAGGCCGCTGACGTCGAGGGTCCTGACCCCGGCGTCGACCAGCCGTCGCGCCACGTCGGGGGCGATGCCGCAGCCCGTCTCTTTGACCAGCAGCCGCTCGCCGAACGCCTTCACCAGCTGCGCCACGACCTGGTAGCCGCCGCGGAAGTCGCGGTCGCCCTCGGGCTGGGTGAGCTCCTGGCCCGGGTTCAAGTGCAGCGCCAGGCCGTCGGCATGAATCGCGTCGACGATCGCGCGAACCTTGTCGACTCCGAGCTGCGCCGCCTGGCGCAGGCCAATGTTGCCGATGAGCACAGTGCGCGGGGCGACCTCTCTGACTGAGTACGTCTTGGCCAGCGCAGGTGTTTCGCCCATCGCCCGCTGGCTGCCGACCCCGAACGCAACCCCACAGGCTTCGGCCGCTTCGGCCAGATCGCGGTTCACCTGGGCCGCGCGCTCGCTACCCCCGGTCATGCCGGTGATCAGCAGCGGGGCCTTCAGCGTCTTCCCGAACAGGCGGGTCGAGAGGTCGATGTCCGACACCTGCAGCTCGGGCATCGCCGAGTGCACCAGCTTCACGCATTCGAGCAGCGTGGAGTTCTCCCGCGGAGCCACTTCTTCGGTCGCGCACAGATCGAGATGCGCGTCCTTACGGCGGCTGGTCGTGGTGTCGTCCGGCATCTTGAGGCCTGCGACTTGTACCAACAGCGAGCGAAGAATTGCCAGCTAAACCCATGAACGGTCGGGGGATTTCACTGACGGTCGTCAGCGCGGGGTGAACGGCTGATGGCATCGATGACCGGCTTTCCACAGCAAGTTCGACGGGGTGAGCCAACGTGGGAAAGTGTTAGACGCCGGGCTTATGGAACCGGTGGTCATTTTTCTTCATGCGGGCGAGTACGACCGGGTTCACCAGGGCCTGTCGATCGCCGCCGCCGCCACCGCCGCGGGCCGCCCCGCCGAGCTGTACTTCTCGTGGTGGGCGCTCGAGCGCCTGGCCGCTGACCGCCTCGACGAGGCCGATCTTCGCGAAGACGTCGCCGAGAGCATGGAGCGGCGGCAGGTGCCCACCCTGCGCGCGCTGCTCGGGCACGTGCGCGAATCGGGGCTCGCCCGCCTCTACGCCTGCAGCGGCTCGCTGCACGCGCTGGGGCTCAACCCTTCGGCGGTCGAGGGCCGGGTCGACGCGCTGCTCGGCTGGTCGGCGATCTTGAAGCGTACCGCCGGCAAGACCGACCGCTTCACCCTCTGACCTTCACGTCTCAAGGCAGCCGGTCGAAGAACTCGAACGGGTTCTCCATCGCCTCGCGCATGGTCTTCGACAGCACGCTGGCGTGGTAGCCGTCGATGAAGCGGTGGTCGAACGAGGCGTTGATGTTCATCGTCTTGCCCGGCACCACCTTGCCGTCTTCGATCACCGGCTCGTCTTTCACCAGGCCAGGCGCCACGAAGATCGGCACCCGGGTGTACGGCACCAGCGGCACATAGGCGGTGTCGAGGCCGAGCGAGCCGACGTTGGTGACGGTGAGCGAGCCGAAGGCGTCTTTCGGCATGCCCAGCCCGCTCAGGTCGAGGTTGAGCGTGTACATCAAGAAGGCGATCAGCTTGAGGAACAGGTTCATCAGCATGAACGGAATGAGGTGCACGGTGCTCTTGCCCTTCTCGAGCGCGAGGTCTTTGCGCTGGCGCACCCGGTCGATGGTGGCCTGCATCTCGTCGGCGATCTGCAAGAGCGACTTCTGGTCGGCGTCGTCGATCTTGGCGGCGGTGAGGTCGACCTTGCCGTGGCCCTGATCGGTCTGCACCACCAGCACCGAGATGTTCACGTGCTTGCGCAGGTAGACCTTGTTGTACCGCAAGATCGCGTTGGCATCGGGGCAGCGGCGCAGCGCCTCGGCGCAGGCCTTGGTGACCAGGTGGGTGACGGTGACCCGCCTGCCGTGCACCTGGCGAAAGCGCTCGATGTACTCGAGCGCCTTCTCCATGCGGACCTTGAGGGTGCCGTACACCGTCGGGTCGTAGGTGGTGGTCCAGGTGCCGATCGCCAGCTTGCGGAAGCTCGCGACGTCTTCTTTCTTCACCAGCTCGAGGTGGGCCATGTGCGGCTTTGAAGCCTGCCTCAAGTTGGTGGTAATGGCACCGACATGACCGCAATCGTGATCGTCCTCGCGGTGGCACTCGCCATCAGCTTCTTCATTCACTTCGCCAACGCCCGTGACTCGCGCCCGCGCAAGTCGATGGCCAGCGAGAACCGCCCTGCCGAGACCCGCAACGAGTCTCGTGAAGTATCTGACGGCGGCCGCGTGGCGAAGCTCGAGTCGGACCTCGACAAGAAGCGCCGAGAGCTCGACGAGGTGAAGACCGCGCAGAGCGAGCTCAAGGCCGAGCTGAAGGACGTGAAGAAGAAGCTGTACGAGGCGAAAGAAGGCGGCAAGGCCGAGTCCGACCTGATCAAGGCCCGCGCCGAGGTCGAGCGCCAGGCGTCGGTGCAGCTCGAGACCACCCGCGCCGAGCTGGCGAACGCGCTGGCCGAGGTGCAGAAGCTCAAGTCAGACGCCGAAGGTGGCAAGCGGCGCCGCGAGGCGGCTCCTGCCGCGGCGGCAGCGGCGCCCGCACAGGCAGCCCCGGTGGCGGCGAAGCCGGTCGAGCAGGTGGTGGTGCAGAAGGTGATTCGCGAGCTCAACGACGCCGACAAGGCGAAGATGGCCGAGCTGGAGCAGAAGGCCGCCAAGGCGCGCTACCACGAGATCGAGCTCGAGCGAGAGCTCAAGACCGCCAAGGGTCGCGCCGAGAGCCAGGCCCGCCAGCTGCGCGAGAGCCGCAAAGAGTCGCAGCTCTCGAAAGACAAGTTCCGCGCGGTCGAGGCGCGCCTCAACCGCACCCTGCTCGAGCGCGACATGACGGTGCGCGCCCTGCGCGCCCTCGAGAAGGCCACCGGCCAGAGCGCCAGCGAGCGCATCGAGCTGAGCGCCGATGAGGCCGCCGAGAGCGACCGGAAGGTCGCCGCGCAGCAGGCCCAGCAAGAGAAGGTCGAGGCCGAGGCCCGGGCCAAGCTCGAGGTCGAGGCCGCCGCGCGCGAGACCGCCGGAGAAGTGCCGGCGCCGACGCCCAGCGCGCCTGCTCCGACGGCGTGACGAAGTGAAGTGAGCGGTACGGCGGGGCGCCCTTCGATGGGGTGCTCGGGGCGGAGTTACCGAAAGCAAGCAAGGGCGAGGGCAGGCTCAGAGGCAGGCGCAAGCCCAGGAGCAGCGAAGCGGCAAGAGGGGGGCGACCCCTGCCCCGCGAACCGGCTCAGCCCGCCCCAGCCGTCACCTCCACCGCCGGCGAGCCGCGGGTTCGCCTTCGCAGCGGAGCGTCGCGGCCAGGGCCGGCGGAAGTCGCGTGAGGCGCCTGCCGCCTGAGGGGCCGCACACGAGCCCCAGCCGTCACTCGCCCGGAATCGGCGTGTAGATCCACGCGTCTTGGAGCACGGTGGCGTCGTCGCTCATGCCGCCGGTCACCAGCACCGAGCCGTCGGCCAGCGTGGTGCAGGTGTGCAGGTACCGCGGCACCTTGAGCGGAGCCGCCGCCGCCGAGGTCAGCGTGCCCTTGGTCTGGTCGAAGCGAATCAGCGTCGCCGAGTTGTCGGCCATCGCGCTGGCGTTCTTGCCGCCGATCGCCAGCACGTTGCCCTCGGCGAGCAGCGCCGCGCACGCGTCACCGCGATCGCCGATGGTGGCGGTGGCCTCTTCGATGGTGTTGGCGCCGGTCTTGATCGCCTCGGACGACGCCTCGGTCACCGACGCCGACGAGTCGCGGTAGCCGCCCATCACCAGCACCGTCTTGTCGTCGGCCAGGGTCATCGCCGCCGCGCCGCGCCGCGCGTGGCGCAACTGCTGGGTGGCGCCGGCGCGCACGAAGCTGGTGTCGTCCCACTTGTAGAAGTTCACCGCGTCGCTGAGCTGGTTGGTCTGATCGACCCCGCCCGCCACGATCAAGATGCCGCCGTCTTGCACCACCGCGCCGAACGCACCCGCGCGCGGCAGCGTCTCGCCGGGCATCACCGAGATGGTCGCGGTCGCCGGGTCGTACCACTCGACCTCGTTTACCGGGACCAGCGCCGGCTGCACCGGCATCGGGTTCGCGTGGAGCCCGCCGGCGATCAGCACCTTGCCGCTGTTGCTGAGCAGCGCCAGGTGGCGCGTGCGCGCGATGGGCGTCGGCGTGGTGCGCTGCGGCACCAGCCCGTAGCGCTGGGTGTCGAGATCGAACACCAGCACGCTGGCCACCGCCGACGGCGCGTTGTTCTTGTACGTCTCGCCGCCGTACAGCAGCACCTGCCCGATGGGCAGCAGCGTCGCGGTGTGAAACGCCCGCCCCAGCGGCGCCCCCGACAACAGCGAGAGCTGCGGGCCATCGTCGAAACTGCCCGTGGCCGGGTTGAAGAACTCGGTGTCGGTCAGCTCGGTGCGCGAGGTGCCGCTGAGCCTGAAACCACCCGCGATGAACACCCGCCCGTCGGGAAGCAGCGTGGCGGTGTGACCCGCGCGTGCGGTGCGCATGCGCGAGCAGTCTTGCGAGTTCGACACCGAGTTCGGCCGGGTGAAGGTGTCGATGCGCCGCAAGAAGATGTTGAGCTCTTTGCGCACGTTCGAGTCGGTCAGCACGTCGGGAATGTCGAACGGCAGCGAGCGCCCGATCGACAGCGGGCGCGGCGAGCTCGACTCGGCCAGCCCGCGCACCTCGATCACCCGCTGCAGCCCGGCGGGGATCTCGGGAATCTGCACCGTGCCCTCGCCGCGCGGGGTGCGAACGATCTTCGGCTCGAGGCCCTTGCCGGTGACCCGCACCTCGATCACGTTGACGTCTTTGAACGGGTCGCCGTCGTCTTCGCAGCTGACGCTGACCACGTTTACCGCCAGGTCGACCACCTTCGGGCTGCAGGCGCCGAGCGCGAGCAGCAGCACCGCACTGAAGCGTGAGCTCACCACTGCGCGGTGACCGTCCCGGTGACCGGCCGCGTCGCCTCTTTGATCATGAAGTACCCGCCCACTCCCGCGCCGGCCACCACCGCCGCGCCGACCACGAACCAGATCCACTTCGGGGGGCCGCTCGAGGCCGTCGCCTCGGGCGGTCGCTCGCCCGGGCCGTTCGAGTCGACGTACACGCTCTTGTTCTCCAGCGGGCGCACGTCGGGGTCGGGCGTCAGCTTCGGGCGCGCCGCCACGCGGTTGCCCCCGCCGGCCTCGGCCTCTTTGGTGGTCGCCACCGAGCCCACCGTCACCACCTTCTTGGTGATCAGGTTGAGCGGCAGCGCCACCGTCGAGCCGTAGCTCTGCACCCGCTTCACGATCTCTTCGACCAGCTTGTACGCCTCGACGTTCGAGGTCATCGCGTCGGCGTCGAACGAGACCGGCGGCAGCGGCGCGAACCCGCCCCGGCGCGCCGAGAACAGCGCGGTGCCGGCGGTCAGTTGCTGCTCACCGGTTCGGTACAGCACCCCCACGATGGCGTACTCGGCATTGGCGGCCTTGGCGTAGGCCTGCACCCGGGTGGCGGTCGCCTCGTCGAGCGTTGCGCCGATGCGCGGGTCGGCCACCCCGCCCGCCTTGTCGGGCGGGCCGCCGAAGCTGCCCTTCACCTTCAGCATGCCGCCCTTGAGCTCGGCCACCTGGCCGAAGCGCTCGCCGCGGCTGCCCTCGACCTTCACGTAGTGCGTGCCGAAGGGCAGGTTCTCTTCCAGCACCGGCACCATGCCCAGGTCGTGGCCGTCGATGAACACCGTCGAGCCCGCAGGGCCTTCGACCGAGATCGACCCCCTGCCCTGCTTGTCGAGGCGCTTCTTCGCCTTCTCGAACTCGCGCACGAACGCCGGCGGGTACCCCGAGGGAATCGTGTAGCCGGGGTCGATTCGGGCCAGCTGGGCCAGGGTCTTCTGCCCGTCGTCGTCGCTGCCCATGCGGAAGTACGAGACCGCCAGCGACACCAGCGCCTCGGTCACGGCGGGGAAGTCGGCGGTGGCCGGGTCGGCCAGCGACAGCTCGACGCCCTTCTTCAGTGCCGGCGCCGCCTCGTCGAACTTGAGATCGGCGAGCAGCTTCTTGCCGGTCTCGAGCGCCAGGGTGGCCTCGGGCGACGGCTTGGTGGCCTTGGCGGGGCGATCGGTCTTGGTGAACGCCGGGGCGCCCACCAGCTCGACCGCGTCGTCGCGCGAGCGCAGCTCTTCGGTCACCTGCCCGGTGAAGCGGCCCGCCGACACCTCGGGCGCGCCCTCTGCGGCGGTGAACGGCACAACCACGATCTTGGGCGCATCGCCAGCAGCTGCGCCCGCCGAAATGCCGAGAACGAGAGTGAAAAGGAATCGGCTGATAAAACCCATAGTTGTCGACGAGGCTGAGCGCGAGGGACAGTACCGACCCAACCGCCTATAGGTCAATTTTCGCTCTTCCCCATGCGGCTCTCTCTCGCCACTCGCATCTTCCTCGGCTACGCGGCCGTGCTGATCGCCTTCGGCGCGGTCTCGCTGTTCGCGGTCACCGAGATGCGCAAGACGCAAGAGGAGATGCGCCTGGTGGCCCAGGGCTACCTGCACCTCTCGCAGATCGCATCGGACATCGAGGGTTACTTCACCAGCCAGCAGCGCGAGATCACCCGCCTGCCCGAAGAGAAGAACCCCGAGGCGCGGCGGCTGTCGATCAGCCTGGCGCGCCAGTACTTCGAGAAGACCATGTCGTCGAAGCTCTCCGATGCGCAGCAGCGCGCCAGAGAGGCCGCGCAGCTGGTCTCGTCAGAGAGCGAGGCCGCGTTCGTGCGCGAGGTCAGCGCGCGGCTGCGCGGGCTCGAAGGCAGCATGGATCGCTACATCGAGGCCCGCGAAGAGGCGTTCAAGGTGCTCGAGATCACCACCCCCGACCCCGAGCTGGCGAAGGACAAGGTCGACCGGGTGATCATCTTGCAGAACCAGCTCACCAGCGCGGTGCGGCTGCTGCACGCCTCGCTCGAGACCCGCATTCTCGACCGGGTCGCGCAGGCCCAGGCCCGCGAGCGGCTCACCGGCGCGCTGATCATCGCGCTCTCGGTGCTGGCGATTCTGGTCGGCCTGCTCGCCACCGCGGTCGCCGCCCGCGCCCTGAGGCCCGTGCAGACGCTGATTCAGGGGGTCTCGCGCGTCGGCCGCGGCGACTACTCGGCCCAGCTCGGCTTCGAGGGCCAAGACGAGATCGCCCAGCTCTCGCGCGAGTTCGACCAGATGGCCAAGAGCCTCAAAGAGCGCGAAGCGCAGCTGCTGCAGGCCGAGCGCCTCGCGGCGATGGGCCGGGTGGCGGCGCAGATCTCCCACGAGGTGCGCAACCCGCTCTCGTCGATCGGCCTCAACGCCGAGATGATCGACGAGCTGCTGCAGACGGCGAAGTTTCGCACCGAGGCCGAGGCGAAAGAGGCGCGCGAGCTGCTCGCCAAGGTGTCGCGCGAGGTCGACCGCCTCACCGAGATCACCGAAGAGTACCTGCGCCTGGCGCGGCTGCCCGCCCCGGCGCTCAAGCGCGAAGATCTGAACCAGGTGCTGCGCGGGGTGGTCGACTTCTCGCGCGAAGAGCTCGAGCGCTCGAACGTGAAGGTGGCCGAGGCGCTCTCGGTCGACCCGGTGTTCGCCCAGGCCGACGAGGGCCAGCTCAAGCAGGTGCTGCTCAACCTGGTGCGCAACGGCCGCGAGGCGATGGCCGAGATGGGCGGCGGCCAGCTCACCCTCGCCACCCGCGCGCAGAACGGCCACGTCGAGATCGAGGTCGCCGACACCGGGCCGGGGCTGACCGCCGAGGCCACCCGGCGGCTGTTCGAGCCGTTCTTCTCGACCAAGCCGGGCGGCACCGGCCTGGGGCTGTCGCTGTCGCGGCAGATCGTGCAGGCCCACGGCGGCCGGCTCGAGGTCGAGGCGGCCCCCCACGCCGGTGCGCGCTTTCTCATCACCCTGCCCAGCGCCCCGAAAGAGTCGTAAAGAGCGCTCCCTCACGTGAGCTTCAAGCACCACCGCTCGATTCTGCCCGGCGGCCTGACCGCAGTGACCATCGAGACCCCGCACCTTCACTCGGCGATGGTCTCGGTCTACGTGCGGGTCGGCTCGCGTCACGAGACCCGCGACAACAACGGGGTCTCGCACTTCCTCGAGCACCTGTTCTTTCGAGGCAGCCACCGCCACCGCGACACGGTGAAGATGAACGCCCAGGTCGAGGCGGTGGGCGGCAACCTGAACGGCATCACCACCCGCGACTGCTCGTACTACTACACCCCCTGCCACCCCGACTCGGTGCGGCTGTGCCTCGAGGTGCTGGGCGACATGCTCACCTCGCCCCGGCTGGTGCACCTGGGGTTGGAGAAGAAGATCATTCTCGAAGAGATGCTCGACGAGGTCGACGAGCGCGGCCGCGACATCGACGTCGACAACCTCGCCAAGCGCGAGCTGTACGGAGAGCACCCCCTGGCCTTCAAGATCGCGGGCACACCCGAGACGGTGAAGGCGATGACGCTGGCCAAGGTGAAGCGCCACTTCGCGCACCATTACGTGGCGGGCAACATGGTGGTGGCGGTCTCGGGCCCGGTCGACCGGGTAGAGATCGAGAAGGTGGTGCGGCGGGTGTTCGCCGCCCTGCCCGAGGGGCCGCGCGCAGGTGAGACTCCGCCGCCCGCTCCGCCGCGTGGGCCCCACCTCAAGCACGTGCGCTTCGACGAGGCGCAGACCGAGCTGCGGCTCTCGTTTCCCACGGTGAGCGATGCGCACCCCGACTTCGCCGCGCTCTCGGTGCTGCGCCGGGTGCTCGACGACGGCCTGTCGTCGCGGCTGCCGTACAACGTGGTCGAGCGCCGGGGGCTGGCGTACTCGGTGAGCGCCTCGCTCGAGGCGTTTCACGACACCGGGGTGTTCGACGTCGAGGGGGCGTGCGCGCCCGACGCCGCGGGGGCGCTGACCGCCGAGATCTGCCGCACCCTGTCGTCGCTGCGCGAGGGGAAGATCTCGAAGGAAGAGCTCGACCGCGCCAAACGGCGGCACCGCATGCACCTCGACTTCCTGCAGGACTCGCCGGCAGACCTGGTCGGCTGGTTCGGAGGCACCGAGCTGTTTCGCCCGCCCGAGAGCTTCGACGAGCGCTGCCGCGCGGTCGATCGGGTGACGCTGGGCGATCTCACCCGGGTGTCGCGCGCCTACCTGCGCCGCGATGCGATGCGGGCCATTGCGGTGGGGCCCGGCGCGGGCCTGAAGTCGCTGCGCAAGGCCATCGAGCGCGCCGAAGGCCTGGGCGGCTGAAGCTCACCGCCGCTTGCGAATGATCTGTACCCCGCCACCGCTCTTGGGTTTGCCCTTGCCGAGCCGCTTCTTCAGCTCTTTGAGCTCGGGGTCTCGGGGCGACTTCTTGAGCTGCTCGTCGATCAGCTTGCGGCCGCGCTCGAGGTTCACCCCGGTGTCGGCGTACAGCGCGGCGAGCGCGATGCGCTCTTTCGGCGACGCCTCTTTCATGAACAGCAGCCTCTCGAGCGCACCCATCGCCTCGTTCTTCTCGCCCTTCTTCAGGTACAGCTGCCACACCCGCGAGAGCGCGGGCGCGAACCCCGGCTCGACCTTGAGCGCGTCGAGGTGCTGCCGCAGCGCGTTGGGTTGCTCACCCTGCGCTTCGAGGGTGAGCCCCCGCACGTAGAGCGCGCGGGGGAAGCTGTCGCGCTGGGCCAGCGCCTGCTCGACCAGTTCCTGCGCCACGTCGGGCTTGCCAGCGAGCAGCTGGTACTCGGCGAGCTGGCAGGCGAGGTCGGCGTCGCGGGGGTTCTGCTCGACCACCGGCCCCAGCAGCTCGGCGGCCTCGGCGAAGCGCTGCTGCTCTTTGAGCACCCGCGCCTTCAGGGTGAGCACCTCGGCCGACTTCTGACCTTCGGGGCCGATGCGGTCGAGATCAGACAGGGCCTTCTCGGGGTAGCCGTTGGTGAGAAAGTACTTCGCTCGCAAGAGCAGCGCGCCGGCGAGCTGGGGGTGGTCGTCGAGCAGCGTGTCTACCAGCCGGGTGCCCAGCACCTCGTCGCCCTTCACGAGCAGAATCTCGGCCTCGGCGATCTTCCCGTCGACGTCGTCGGGCTTCTTCGCCTGCACCTTCTCGAGCGTCGTCCACGCCGCGTCGGTGTGGCCCAGCCGCGCCTGCAGCCGTGCCAGGTCGAGCAGCTCGGGGTCGGTGAGCTGTCCCAGGTCGCGCAGCTCGGTCAGGGTGGCGACCGCGAGCGAGGTCTGCCCCATGCGCCGGTACAGGTCGGCGCGCTCGCGCTTCATCGCCGGGTCGCCCCCCTTCGACAGCTCTTCGGCGCGCTTGAGCGCCAGCGCCGCCGCGGTCTCGTTGCCCGCCTCGCGCTGCGCCTGGGCGAGCAGGAAGAACGCCGCGCCGTCGTCGGGGGCGAGCGCGGTGGCCTTGCCGAACGCCGCCACCGCCCCTCTGTACTCGCGCGCCGCCATCGCCGCGTGGCCGTCGGCCAGCGCCTCGTTGACCTGCGAGCGGCGTGACTCAGCGGCCTGCTGCTCGGGGTTCTTGCACCCGACACAGACCAGCAGGGCGAGCGCGAGCCTTCGCATCGTGGGCCCGCGACCGTATCATCTGGAGCCGGTTCGCATTCACGATGGATCCCTTCGTTCGCCGCCTCGTTCAGCGCATGTCCGACCCTGCGCGCCCGCTCTCGCGCAACAAGCACTTTCATACCTTCGAGAGCCCAGAAGGCCGCGCGGCGCTGAAGATCTTCAAGCGCCTCACCGCGCTCAAGCGCGACATGCACGACTGCCAGAAGTTCGGTGGCTCGTGCTCGGTGCAGAAGCACGAGGCCGACGGCAAGGTGCGGGTCGAGATCACCCTCGAGCGCATTCGATCGCGGCGCACCGTGACGTTGGAGCCGGTCGAGCTCGAGCTGCTCGAAGGGCTGTGAGCCGCAGGCCTTGCCGGTCTGCCCTCTCACATGCGGTCGGAAGATCTGCGGCCCTTCACCTTGGCCAGCGCGACCTCGGCGGCCGGCACCTCGGCGGGGTGCAGCGCGGCGAGCAGCACGGTGCGCACTGCGCCCAGCAGATCGGTGTTCACCATCGACGCGCCGCCGGCGATGCCGCGCAGCGCCGGGGGCAGCTGGTGCGAGGTGATGAGGCCGCCCGACGCCGTGCCGGTCGCTACCACCACCGGCAGCCTCAGCTCCTGCCCGAAGTAGCGCGCCTGCTTGAGGGTGAGCTCGTGATCTTCGAGCACCAGCACACCGACCGCGTCGTGGGCGAGCGGGCCGCCACAGCGGGCGCGCCGCCTCGGCGCTGGGCAAGAGCAGAAAGTCGACCTTGAGCACGTCCGACACGTCGAGCCGGCCCAGGGTGCCGAACCCGCTGCGCACCGAGCCCGGCTCGGTCGCCACCGCCACCAGCCCGGTGAGCGCGCGCAGCAGCAGGCGCCCCGCCTTGGGCCCCGAGCCCACCACCAGAATCTTCGCCACCACCGCGCCGCGCCCGGTGCGGCCGCGCAAGAGCAGCCCGCGCAGCGCGTGCACCTCGGCCGGGCCGAGCAAGGGGCCGTCGGCGCCGCCGGCCGCGCCCACGGCCTGGGCCACCACGCCTTTCTCGAGCAGCGCGGCGATCGCCGCCATCACCTCGAGGTCGGGCGCCTCGGCGAGGTCCATCAGCTCGCTGATGCGGCGCGGCGTGCGCAAGAGCTTGAGCACCTCGCCGGTGACCGCCAGCGGCTCGACCGGCAAGGCCGCCCCGGCGCCAGCGCCACCCGGGTGCGCAAGGGCGGCAGCGAAGCCAGCAGGCGCACCCGCTCGTCCGACAGGCGCGCCCCCTCGAGCAGCGCGTCCTCCATCGAGCGGTCGATGCGCGCGCGCGCCGGAGCCGGCCCCGGGCTGAAGGCGAAGGTGCCCTCTTTCCACGCCAGCAGACGGAACAGCGCCTTCTCACCCTCGACCTCGCCCGAGCGCGCGTTGGCCGGGCGCCCGTTCGAGAGCACCACCTCGCCGCGCTCGGGCCCGTGCGCCAGGGTGAGCCGGCCGGTGCGCCGGTTCATCGAGAGAATCTGCATCAGGTCGGCGAGCGGCAGCTGGGCCAGGCCGCCTTCGATCTCCCGCGCGTCGCCCTTCAGCTCGCGCGCGGCCTCGACCCGCCGGCAGAGGTGATCGATGCGCGAGAGCACCTCGTCGAGGTTGAAGGGCTTCTTCAAGAACCCCTCGCGAAAGGCGCGAATGCGATCGAGATCGGCCTCGTGGGTGGTGAGCACCACGGGTATGTCGGCGGTGCGCGGGTTGCTGGTGAGGATGTTCACGAAGCTCTTCGCGTCGATCAGCGTGCAGTCGTCGTCGAACAGCACCACGTCGGGGTGGCGCAGCACCGCCATCTCGAGCGCCTTGCTGCCGTCGGGCGCGTAGCTGACCTGGTAGCCGCGCTGGCGCAGCGCCTTCGACAGGCTGCGCACCACGTCGAGCTCGGGGTCGGCGATGAGAATCTTGCGCGAGGTGGCCATCAGTAGGGCTGCAGCGAGTATTCGGTCTGGAGCGCCGAGACGAGGCCCTCGACCAAGGTGGGGTCGGACGAGTGAAAGCCCCAGGTGGCGCCGCGCCCGCGCCGCTGCAAGAGCGCGTAGGCCGAGCCGTCGCCGAGCCAGAGCAGGAATTCGTGGCGCTGCAGCCGGTCGTCGCCCTCGACGAACACCGGGGTGATCACCGGGTGGGTGGTGAGATCTCCGCGGCGGCCCAAGAGGTACACCCGCGAGCCCATCGAGGGGTCGACCCCTTCCAGCCCCATCGCGATGGGCACGTCGACGTCGAGCTGCGGCACGCCCACGTAGATGAGGCCCCGCGCGTTGGGCTCGCGCAGCAGGTTGCGCGCCACCTCGGTCTGCAGCTCGTCGAACAGCACGTCGGCCACCCGGCCCCGGCGGCTGGGCTCACCCTGCGTCTCGGGCAGCCGCGGGCTCTTCGAGTTGCCCAGCAACAGCTCGACGTCGTCCCAGAACGAGAGCCCCTCGAGCTTGAGCTTCTGGTGCAGCGACTGCCGCCGCTCGTTCATGCGGCCCTTGCAGCGGGTGAGCAGCTCATCGAAGTCGTCGCCGTCGCGGGGAAAGGTCGAGGCCCCGCCGGTGACCCCGAAGGGCACCTTCTGCTCGAGCTGCCGGGCCTCGGGCTCGTCGCGCATCGCCTGCAGCGCGCGGCGCAAGAACATCAGCGCCCCGAAGAAGTCGGTCTCGGGCAGCAGCGCGTGAAACTCGGTGTCGGTGGCGCGGGCCACCACGTCAGAGTCGCGAATGATCGACGCCATCGCGCGCAGGGTCGAGCGTTGCGCGGCCCGCGCGGCCTCGTTGCCGAGCCGCAGCCGCACCTGCGGCAGGTTGTCGATCGAGAAGGTCAGCACCGAGAAGGTGCGGGCGTAGCGGCGCGCCTTGTAGATCTCTTTGGCCGCGTAGTCGGTGAAGTACGAGAGGGTGTAGGCGCCGGTGTCGCGGTCGCGCAGACCCTGGCGCTGCAGCGAGGCGACTTTGAGCGCCTGGCGAATCGCGCTGCCGGCGAACTCACCGAGCAGCGCGGCGGGCGTCACCAGCTCGGCCGGGAAGCGGCCGCTCAGCGCGTCCGACAGCTGCACCAGCCCCACCACGTCGCCCTGCGCGATCAGCGGCACCAGGAAGGTGGCGCCCGCGTGCCAGGGGCGGTTCTGCACCAGCGTGGGGTCGACGCGCTCGGGCATCGACTTGCGGTCGACCAGCCCGTGCCAGGCGCGCAGGCGCAGGCCGGCGGCTTCAGACGCCGCCCACAGCGCCCCGCTCTGAGCGCCGCACAGATCGGCCAGCTCGTGCAGCACCCGCTCTTGCAGCTGCTCGAGCTCGGGCGTCTCGACCAGCGAGAGGCACCGGCGCTCGAGGGCTACCTTCCGTTGCGGCGCCGGCATTCGTTTATGGCAGCGCGCCTTCGAACACGTAGGTGGCGGCGCCGCGCATCAGCACCTGCTCGAGGTTCTTCTGCACCTTCACGTCGAGCACCCCGCCGGGCAGGGTCACCTTCACCCAGGCGTCGTAGGGGCTCTTCTGCGCCAGGGCGGCCGCCACCACCGCGGCGCACGCGCCGGTGCCGCAGGCCTGGGTGATGCCCACCCCCCGCTCCCAGACCGTGACCACCAGCGAGCCGTCGGCGGCGATGCGGCAGCACTCGACGTTGGTGCGCTGGGGGAACGCGGGGTTCAGCTCGAGGTCCGGGCCGACCGCGGCGGCCGCTTCGGGGGGCGTATCGAGCAGCACGAAGTGCGGGTTGCCCATGTCGACGCGGGTGCCGACGTGGCCGGCGATCTTTTCGCCCAGCGGGCCCGGGCGGGCGCGCCCCATGTTCACGGTGATCACGTCGACGCCCCGCGGCGACCACTCGGCCGACGAGGTCAGCACCCCCGCTCCGGTCTCGACCGTCACGCTGGGCGGGCGGCCGTCGGTGTGCTCGGCGAGGTGCTTCACCACGCAGCGCAGGCCATTGCCGCACATCTCGGCGATCGACCCGTCGGCGTTGTGCACCACCATGCGCGCCACCGCCGCGTCGACCGTCGAGGGCAGCAGCACCAGCACCCCGTCGGCGCCGATGCCGCGCCGGCGATCGCACAGCACCGTCGCCACCGAGGCGTCGATGTCGCGCCCCGACTTGCGGCGGTCGAGCAGCACGAAGTCGTTGCCCAGGCCGTGGTACTTGAAAAAGGGCTCCACCGACCGCCGACTATGCCCGCCGCGCGGCACGGACGCGAGGGCTCAAGAGCCACGCCGGCCCCCGCCTCCGAACGGCCCTGATCATCGCCGAGGCGTGCACGGCAGAGCGCCTCACCGACTCGAACGGGCTCTTGATCGAGGCGCCAGCAGCCGGTCGTGCACGCCGCGAGGCTACATCACCAGGCCGCCATCGACGTCGATGGTGCGCCCGTTGAAGTAGTCGCACTCGAGAATGAACTTGGCGGCCAGCCAGATGTCTTCGGGCAGGCCGATGCGGCCGACGGGAATCGCGGCGACCAGCGCGTCGCGGGCCTTCTGGTTCATGCCCTGGGTCATGGGCGTCTCGATCATGCCGGGGGCGATCGCGCCGACCCGCACTCCGAACGAGGCGAACTCGCGCGCCCACGTGACGGTGTTGGCCGCGAGCGCCGCCTTGGCCGAGACGTAGTTCGACTGGCCGCGGTTGCCGTGGCGGGCCACCGACGACATGTTCACCACCACGCCGGGGCGCTGCTCTTTCTCGACCATCTTGGCGACGGTCTCGCGCACCATCAGGGTGGCTCCGGTGAGGTTCACGCCGATCACCGCGTTCCACTGATCGAGGGTGAGCTTGCTCACCGCGCCGGTGGTCTTGTCTTTCTTCACCAACAGGCCGTCGCGCAAGATGCCCGCGTTGTTGATCAGGCCATTCAAGCCGCCCATCTGATCGAACGCCCAGCTCACGAAGGCGCTGCACTCTTCTTCTTTCGAGACGTCGAGCTTGCGCGCGTGAATGCCCTTGGGCAGCGCCTTGAGCGCCTCCTCGTTGACGTCGCCCGCGGCGACCTGCGCGCCGGCGGCGTGCAGCTGTTTGGCGAAGTACGCGCCCATGCCCTGGGCTCCACCGGTGACGATGATCTTCAGGTCTTTGAGGTTCATGGGCCGGTTGCTTCCCATGGCTCAAAACGAACTACAAGATCCGTCACGCCTCGGCCGGGCCGTCGTAGAGCCCGTCCCACGACTCGGGTGGCGGCTTCTCTTCGTACCGGGCCGCGCGGGCCAGATAGCGGCGAATGGTCTGGTCTTCGTTCATGCCCAGAAACAGGTGCCGCGCCTCTTTGAAGCGCCGCGCCTGGTACGCGCCCAGCGCCACCGCGTACTTCTGCAGCCGCTCGAGCCGCGGCGAGTCGAGCTCCCCGGGGCGCCCCACCAGCTCGTACAGCTTCACCGGCTTGTCGCGGCGCGGCAGCCGCACCGTGTCGATCTCGCGGAAGACGAACTTCTCACCCACGTGCTCGACCACCGCGTCGGTCACCAGCACCCGCACGTCCCACTTGCGGGCCAGCGACTCGAGCCGCGCCGCGCTCGCCACCGGCTCGCCCATCACGCTGTAGGTGGCGCGGTGCTCGGTGCCCATTTCTCCGACGAGCGCCTCGCCGAAGTCGATGCCGGCGCGAAACGCCATCGCGCGGTGGCAGCGCTTTTCCCAGCTCGGCTTGCGCTTCTCGAACTGCGCGCTCATCTGCAGCGCGGCCTCGCAGGCGTTCACCGCCGGCTGGTCGAGGTGCACCGGCGCTCCCCAGAAGGCCATCACCCCGTCGCCCAGGTACTTGTCGACGTTGCCCTGGGTCTCGAGCACCGCGCGGGTCATGCGCCCCAGGTAGTCGGTGAGCACCTGCACGTACGTCTCGGGCTCGAGCTCGTGCGCCAGCGCGGTGAAGCCGTCGACGTCAGAGATGAAGGTGGCGATGCTGCGCCGCTCGGGCCTCATCAGCGAGACGTTGCTCTCGAGCCGCCGCGCGATCTCGGCGGGCAGCGCGCGGCCCAGCGCCCGGCCCATGAACTCGCGCAGGCTCTTTTCCAGCGTGGTCGCGTAGCCCAGCGCGGCCAGGTAGGTGAGCGTGAAGGCCGCCATCGGCGCGACCATCGCCACCCACCGCAGCTGGGTGACGAAGAGCTGCCGCGCCAGCAGCGCGTACACGCCCAGCACCACCGCCAGCACCAGCGCCATCGACAGCCACCCCGCCCGGCGAAACAGGCTCGACAGCGAGACCGCCACGAAGGCGCCGGCGAAGGCCATCGCCACCGTGGCGTAGAAGTCGAGCAGCGGCACCGCCCGCTCGACCGCGCGCCCCGAGATCAGGTTGTTCACCGCCTGCGCCAGCACCGCGCCGCTCTGCACTCCGCCCACCGGGGTGTCGACCGCCGCGCCCGAGGCGTCGGTGATGATCGCCACCCGATCGGTGAGCTCGTTGTCGTGGTGCCGCACCCCGCCCGCGTCTTGCAGGTTCACCGCCAGCCGCCAGAGGGGTATCGAGCGCTTGAGCGTGCCGCGCGCGCCGCGCCCGACCTCTGCGGTGTCCCACCGCAGGTTCATGAAGCCGTGCTCGTCGACCGGCACCTTCACGCTGCCCACGGTGAGGGTGCGGCCCTCGAGCTTGACCTTGCTCACCCCCAGAAACCGCATCGCGGCGCGCAGCACGGCCGACGGCACCACCCGCTTGGTGCCCTCGCCGCCGGTCACCCACAAGAGCGGCACCGCGCGCACCCTCCCGTCGAGATCGGTGGCGAGGTTCGATGCGCCCAGCATCGCCGAGGTGGTGAGCGCGGCCGGCACCGGGGCCTCGACGCCCTCGAGCCCGGGCAGCTTCCACGGCTCAGCCGCGTCGATCTCGATCTCGGCCAGGCGCTCGACCAGCCACTGCTGGCCGACCTCGTAGCGCGCGTCGTCGGCGTTCTCGGGGCGAATCACCAGCGGCCCGTCGACCTTGAGCGCCAGGGCCAGCTCGCGCGCCTTGGCCTCGCTGAACGCCGCCGCCCACACCGCGACCCCCTGCCCCTTGGGAATCACGTGGGGAGTCGAGCGCGCCGCGAGCACCCGCCGCACCGGCTCGCGCGCCTCGGCCTCGCCCGCCACGTCGGCCACCTTGAGCATGAACGGCTTGAGCTCGCGGTCGGCGGGGCGCGACGGCTTCTCGAGCGCGCGGAAGGTGAGCATCAGCCTGCCGGGCTGCGCGTCGAGCTTCTTGCGCAGGGCCTCGTCGTCCGACGACACGTTGCCGCACTGCCGGGGGCTCGAGTCGTAGAGCGGCAGATCGAGAATCACCTCGCGCGCCCCTTCGGCGAGCGCCTGCTGCATCAGCCCGCCGTACAGCTCGCGCGGCCAGGGGCGCACCGACAGTGCCGCGTCGACGCCCTCGCGCGCGTTGGCCAGGGTCTCGTCGTCGAGCGCCAGCAGCACCACGTCGTCTTTGCGCTCGCTGGCGTCGCCCAGCGCGCGCGCGCGCCAGTCGTACGTGTACAGCTCGAGCCGCTCGAGCCCCTGGCGCACCTCGGCGTGCCAGGTGAGCGTGTCTTCGGCCGAGCTGCGCTGCACCCGAAAGAACACCGCGCCGCCGAACACCGCCGAGAACGCCAGCGCCCACGCGAAGGCCACGCCGAACTTGGCCATGAACCTTCGCCCCGCAGATTGAATCGGCGTGCCGGCCACGATTGCCCTATGGTGCTTGGCCCATGAGTTTTGGCAAGTCTCGAGCAGCCCTGCTCGCCGCGTTCGTCACCGTCGCGGGCTGCGATTGCAACAAGACCTCCGCCCAGATCCAGGCCCGCCACGCCATGGTGGCCACCGTGCTGGCCACCCCGGCCTTCAGCGTGCCGTACCAGGGCATCGCCGGGCTGCCGTTCTTCGACGGCGGCATACCCTCGTTCGACGGCGGCGGCTTCACCTTCGACGGAGGCTGCCCGTTCGACGGCGGCTGCGTGTTCGACGCCGGAGAGCTGCCCATCTCGCTCGGCGAGCACGGCCTCGAGGTCAAGCCGCAGACCGCGCTGTTCGCCTTCTTCGGCACCCGCGAGGGCGACGGGCTGACCACCGCCCCCACCCCGGTCGACGGCGCGATGCTGAAGGTCGAAGGCGGCGCGGGCACCTGGGCGCTCAAGTCGCTGGGCAGCGGCGTGCATGAGCTCTCGACCGCCGAAGACAGCACGCTGGTCTACGACGCCGGAGTGACCTGGACCTTCACCGCCAGCGCCGACTCCATCGACTACGAGGGCGGCGTGGTCGACGCGCCCGCCGCCGAGCACATCTTGCAGCTGCACCCCGACGCCGGCTTCATCTCGCTCGCGGCCGGCACCGACTACCAGCTCACCCGGCCCGACCCCGAGCCGGGCGTGGGACGGCTGCTCGGCTTCGTGACGGTGTTCCCCATCTCTGCCAGCGGCAGGCAGGGCGAGGCCACCTACACCAACGTGCCCACCACCCCGCTGGGGTTCTTGAAGCTGGTGGCGGCGCCGAGCGACTTCAAGAAGACGGTGGTCACCATTCCCGGGTCGGCGTTTCCCGAGGTCGATCGCAACTACCTCATCATCATGCAGTCGGCGAAGGTCGGCGGCGCCAGCTCTGACAACCTGTTCATCGGCTCGGCGGTGATCGCCGGAGTCGCCGATCTGGGCGTCGTGCGCACCCGCTGATCGCGTTCATTTCTGCCTCGAACCGGCGTGTCGAGATCGCACGCGGTGTGGCGAGCTCGCGCCCGCAAGGGGTCGAACCTTCGGTGACGCCGTCGGGCACAGGCATTGCTCCGTTCGGTGACATGAGTCGAGCCAAACGAGACCTGAAGCTGTCAGACGTCTTGATGTTCTCTCCGTTCGCGGCGCTGGTGCCCGTGGGCGCGGCGCTGGTTCACTTTCTCACCCACCGCAGCGCCTGGTCGCGGCCGGCGCGCTGGGCGCTGGCCGGCTCGGCGGCGGCGGTGGGCGTCGGTCTGGCACGCTGGCAGCTCAACCGGCTGGCGCAGCCGGCGCCGCAGTTCACCCTGGTCGAGCGCCAGGGCGATCTCGAGATCCGCACCTACCCGGCCTGCGTGGTGCTAAGCACCGACCTCACCGAGAACTTCGACACCGCGCTCGACGACGGCTTCGAGCGGCTGGTGAAGTACCTCAACGGCGAGAACGCCACCGGCGAAAAGATGGAGATGACCTCACCGGTCACCTCGCAGCGCAACGCCAACCACTACACCGTGTCGTTCTTCATGCCGCCGCACCGCCCGCTGCGCAGCCTGCCGCGGCCGCTCGACACCAACCTGCGCCTGGTGCGCCTGCCCGAGCGCACCGTGGCGGTGCTGCCGTTTCACGGCCGCTACGACGCCGAGCACGTGAAGAGCGCGATGGAGCACTTCAAGGCGCTCACCGACAAGCAGCAGCTGAAGGTGCATGGCCGGCCGGTGTTCGCGGCGTTCGACGCGCCGTCGACCCTGCCGATGCTGCGGCACAACGAAGTGTGGTGCGAGCTCACCGATGCGGCGTCGCTGCGCATGCCGCTGCCCCACCCCTCGGCGCGCCGGCCCAGCTCGTCGGTGTCGTGACCCTTCAGAAGATCGCCGAGTAGCCCACCATCGCGCTGAGGGCGTACGCGAAGCTCAGGTGCTCGAAGTCGTACCAGGCGAAGGTGATGCCGCGGTTGAACCCGCCCGCCTCGGCGCGCACCGAGAAGGTGATCTCGTGGCGGCGGGTCGGCCCGAAGCGCAGCCCCACCGGCAACTCGACACCTCCGCGAAGCGAGTAGAAGCCGATGAAGCTGAACAGGCCCGCGCCGACCGAGAACCGCGGCGTGAGGTTGAACCTGAAGCTCAGGTTCGACTCACCCGCGACCGTGTCGGGCCAGCCGGCGAGCAGCCCCCACCCGACGCGCACCTCGTGGTGCCCCACCACGCGCACCGAGACGAAGCCGGTCACCTCGCTGAGCAGCAGCAGCGCGGCTCCGCCCACGCTGTCGAGCGCTCCGGCGTGCACCCGCGCCCCGATGCCGAAGTGCGTTCGTCTCTCGCCCTCTCCCGGCCATTCATTCGGGTCGGGTTCGAGCGTCGTGACGTCGGCAGCGAGCAGCGTGAGGGTGAGCAGGGCAGAGATCATGGGTGCGCCACAGACACCGCGGAGTGCGAAGAACGAAACTACTCGGCGAGCAGCTCGAGCTGCAGCCAGCCCTCGAGCTTCATCTTGAGCAGGTGGCCGGCGATGCGCTCGGCCTCTTCGCGCTGCAGCACGTTGCGAAAGCCGGCGCCGTCTTGCACCTCGACCTCCATCACCGGCCCGCGCTCGAGCAGCCGCAAGAGCGTGGGCAGCCGCAACGGCAGCATGCCCTTGAGCGGTATCACCTCGCCCTTCTGCTCGAGCAGGGCCTCGAGCGCGTGGGCGTCGGGCCGCACGTGGGCGGGCAGCACGCCCTCTTCGGCGTAGAGGGTGGGCGGCGCCTCGCGCAGATCATCGGTCGAGTCGTCGAAGAGAAAGCCGTATCGCGAGGGCAGCTTGCCGGTGAAGAGGAAGCACAGCAGCACCGCCTCGTCGGCGCCCGGCCGGTCGACGTGCAAGATGCGCTGGTCTCCGGCCAGGGCGCGCAGCCGCAGCCGCACGCCGGGCCTGACCAGCTCGAGCTGGCGCTGCACCCGCTGCCGCACCTCGGCGCGCACCGCGGCGAACGACTCTTCCCACTTCGCGGCCGAGGCCTGGGCCGCCGCTTCCAGCTCGCGGCGGGCCTGCTCGAGCTTCTTCGAGGCCTCGCCGAGGAAATCGTCGAGCCCGCCCCGCGGCTGCAGCGCTGCGTCGTGGGGCGCGGGCGCCGAGGCTCCATCGCGCGCCGCGCGCACCGCGCCCAGCACGAACTCACCCTGCTGATCGAGCTTGCGCCGCTCGTCGTCGAGTCGCGCCAGGGCCGCGCGGTGGTGCTCGCGCAGCTCCTGCCAGCGCTCGTAGGCGGCTTCGATGCCCTCGCGGCGCAGCAGGCTCTCGCCGACGCTCGCCGCCTGCGGGGGCCCCAGGGGCCGCGGAGCGGTCACCCGGGGCGCGGGACGCTCGGCCGTCTGGCGCGCGAGCGCCGGCTTCGGCACCGCCGCCTGCTCACCCTTGCGCGCTGAGGGGCGCTTGGGCCCCTGCTTCCCCTTCTTCAAGAGACTCCCGTCTTCTCGAGTCTCTCAAGCCGTGCGGCCGGACGTCGAGAAAAACGAGGAGACCGCTTCAGGTGCCCTTGGGGCGCGTCTTGTCGAGCATGCCGTCGATGGCCTGCTCGGCCAGATCGAGCAGGGGCTCGCGCACCTGGGGAATCATCGCCAGCCGCGCGCCCAGCTGAATCACGCGCGCGGTGGTCTTGGTGAACAGGCCGCCGCCGGTGACGTAGCCGACCGCAAAGGCCGCCGCGAGGGCGCCGTAGGGGTTCGCCGCCACGCGCTCGGCGAGGCCGTCGCGCACCGCCTCGGCCACCGAGCCGGCCTGCTCGCGCGCCTGGTTCACCTTCACCTTCACCCGCTCGGCCTGCGAGGGGGCGGCGTGACCGTTGCCGTTGGGAGGAGAGCTCTCGGGCATGGGCATGGTCATCTCCTCGAGGCGATGCGACCCACCACGAAGCCCACCGCCAGCGCGCCCAACAGGCAGGTGCCGGGGTTCTCGCGAATGAAGCCCTTCACCTTCTCGTTGATGTCCATCAGCTGGGCTTCGGCGTCTTTGAGCTTGGGCGCGAGGCGCTCTTGAAACGCGCGCATCGGGTCGTCTTCGCCCGTCACCTCGGGTTCATTCATCTCCATCGTCCCTCCCGGGAATGCCACCTGTGATCATGCCGAGCAACGCGCCCACTGCGAAGGCGCCGCCCAGCCATAGCAGCGGAGCGCGGTTCACGCTCGCCGTTACCTTTTGCGGAACCTGCAGCCACGACAGGTCGCTCTTCAGCGCACGGGTCGCGCTCGCCAGGCGCAGCCGGGCCTGGGTGAGCGCCAGCCGCGCTGCATCGATGTCGGGGCTCTTGTCGACCTGCGCGAGCTCGGCGGCGTCGTGGGCGCGCACCAGCGAGGTGCCGTTCTTCTCAGCCATGCGTCACCTCGACGGTGATGGCGGGGTCGCGCACCGCGCGGGTCAACGCCGACTGGGTGGCCTGGGCCTCGCGCAGGGTGCCCGCGAGCACCTGCCGCTTCGACAGCGCGCGGGCCGCGAGCGCGATGCCCGCCGCGCCGCCGACCACGTTGAGCAGGCCCACGATCAGGTAGGCCGCCCAGGCCGGCATCACCAGCTGCAGCGCCATCGCGAGCGCCGCGCACAAGAAGCCGTAGCCCACGAACAGCAGCGGGAGAAAGGCGACGATCTTGCCCACCTGCACGCCGATCACCTTGGCGTCTTCGGCGAGCTCGAGCTTGAACAGCTTGATGTGGCCTTCGAGCAGCGCCGAAAAGCTCTCGACCACCGCCCTCAAGTGATCTGCGGTCGACATGCCGTGCCGACCTTAGACCAAACCGCCGACGCTCGAGGGGAGCAGTGGTATACGCGCCGCCATGATCGCTAGCCTGATCGTGCTCAGTGTGCTCGGCGCGAAACCGAACGCCTCGTTCCAGCCGAAGAACCGCCCGTACGACGCCATCGCGTATCGCCTCGACGTAAAAATTGTGGGTGAAGACGACGCGTTCAATAACAAGCTCACCCTCACGCTCAAGCCGAAACGGGCGCTGACCGAGGTCGAGCTCGACGCCTACAACCTCGAGATTCAGTCGGTCACCGTCGACGGCGCCCCGGCCACCTTCAAGACCAAGGCCGACGTGGCGCTGCGCACCGGCACCCTGACCCTCAAGCCGGCCAAGGCGCTGGCGGCGAACAAAGAGGCGAAGCTCGAGATCACCTACGCCGGCAAGGCGCAGCTCGAGCACCAGGGGCTGTTCAAGGTCGAAGGCGCGGGCCCCGAGCAGCTGCCCGCCTACTTCACCATGTTCGAGCCGTACTACGCGCAGCAGTTCTTCCCCAACAACGACGACCCGGCCGACAAGGCGCTCACCGAGGTGCACGCCATCGTCGACAGCCGCTACACCGTGCTGTCGAACGGCCGCAAAGAGAAAGACGAGGTCTTCACCGAGGGCGGCAAGAACCTGCGCCGGGTGAGCTGGCGGCAAGATCAGCCGATGTCGACCTACCTGGTGGCGCTGGCGATCGGCGGCTTCGAGGGGCTCGACGTGGGCGGCGACACCCCCGCCACGGTGTGGGTGCGCCCCGGCAGCCAAGATCGCGCCTTCGTGGCCCAAGACTCGACCCGGGCCATCATCGCGGCCGAGGTGGCCTACACCGGCGTGAAGTTCCCCTGGGCGAAGGCCGACCAGGTGGCGGTGCCGCGGTTCTTCTGGGGCGGCATGGAGAACACCAGCCTGATCTTCAACCGCGAGAGCAACCTGGTGCTGCCGCACAAGAACGACATCGCCACCCGGCCGCACGTGGTGGGGCTGATCGCCCACGAGATGGCCCACCAGTGGTTCGGCGACTACGTCACCTGCAAGTGGTGGGACGACACCTGGCTCAACGAGGGCTTCGCCACCTGGCTGGGGCCGATCGCCGAAGACCAGTACCTCGACAGTGACTACGTCGAGGTGCAGCGCGCCTGGTCGCTGATGGTCGACTACTTCCACGACGAAGACGGCCCGCGCTCGCACCCCCTGGTGGGCAAGAACGCTCCCTCGCCCGAAGAGGTGTTCGACGGGGTCAGCTACGAGAAGGGCGCCCAGGTGCTGCGCATGCTCGAGCTGTGGCTGGGCAAGCCCGAGATGAAGAAGGCCATCAAGGCCTACCTCGAGAAGTACGCCCACCAGAACGCCACCTCTGACGACTTCTTCAAGGTGGTGTTCGACAGCTCGAAGAAGGGCAAAGAGCTGCAGCCGTTCAAGGACAGCTGGCTCAAGAAGCGCGGCTACCCGGTCATCACCCCCGAGACCTCGTTTGCCGACGGCAAGCTGACGGTCACGATTCGTCAGACGCCCAACCACCTCGAAGAGAAGGGCCCCTTCGTCTTCAAGCTGCCCATCGTCATTCACCGCGAGAACGAGCCCAGGTACACCCAGGAGGCGATGATCACGGTCGACGCGAACACCGTGACCACCACCATCGACGTGCCCGCCGCCCCCGAGTGGATCAACTGGAACAGAGATCTCGGCGCCCTCACCAAGGTGAACCCCTCGGCAGTGAGCGAAGAGCAGTGGGTCAACGCGGCCCGGCATGACCCCGACCCGGTGTGGCGTACCCTCGCCGCGTGGACGCTGCTGGGCGAGCTGGGCAACCCGGCGATGACCGAAGAGACCCGCCCCACCGACGCCGCGTTCGGTGCGGTGCTCGACGTGCTCTCACGAGACGGCTCGCCCTACGTGCGCGAGGCGGTGCTCAACAAGCTGCGCTTCACCCGGTGGAAGAAGCTGCCCGCCGAGCTGGGCCCGCCGGTGCTCAAGCTGGCCAAGCGGCCCGACGGCATGCCCGAAGACCCCATCGGCATGGTCCTGGTGCGCAAGGCGGCGATGTCGCTGCTCGGCAAGATCGACTACCCCGAGGGGCGCCAGTACGTGCTGGCCGAGCTGGTGAAGAAAGACGTCGACATCAACTACCTGCCCGGCTTCGCCCGCGCCGCCGCGCTGATCGCCACCGACGACTCGATCGGCGTGCTGCGCGCCGCGGTGACCCGGCAGAAAGACCGCGGCTACGCCTTCTACAAGCCGGTGGCCGAGGCGCTGATGTCGACCCAGAGCCCCACCGCGATGGGCCCGGTGATGGACGAGATCAAGGCCAACCTCGGCAACGCCGAGATCATGCGCTTCATGATCTGGGAGCTGAACGACAACTTCGTGCTCAAGACCGCCCCCGAGTTCCCCGGCCGCATTCGCGACCTGGTGCTCGACGACAAGGGCGCCTCGCTCGACGTGAAGATGCGCCTGCTCGGGCTGCTCGACGACGTGAAGACCAAAGAGGCCAAAGAGGCGCTCAACGTCATCGCCGACAAGTCGCCCTTCGAGCGCACCAAGGGCATGGCGAAGCAGCTGCTCGACGCGAACTTCAAGGTGGCCGAGGCGGCCCCCAAGAAGAAGTAGCACTGAAGTCACGCCGCACGGCGTCGAGCCCGCGCCCACACGCACGGGCCGGTAACCCCACATCGGCTCCGTTGCGCCCTGCTCCCCGCAGGTGAATTCTTGCGGGCGAGGGTCGAACGGCTCGAGCGAGAATTCGGGTCAGCAGGGCGGGCGTCATGCGGTGGCAGCAGGTGGTGGCGGCGGCGGCGGTCGTCGGGGGCTCGCTGGTGTCGGGCTGCGCGCACTTGCTGCGCCCCCCCGAAGCGGTCACCACCCTGCGAATGGACTACACCCGCCCCGACTTCTTCGCGGCGCCCTTCCCCAACGAAGACCTGCGCGTCGCGGGTGACCGCATCGATCTCTCGGGCTTCCCCGGCATGGGCAGCGTGGGGTTCATCGACGCCGCGCTGATGCAGATCGCCACCGACGCGCGCGGCTTCTCGACCACCGCCGGGGTGTTCTTCTCGGCCACCGACGAGCTCGATCGCAGCTCGCTGCCGCCCACCGCCGCGGCGAGCCTGAAGGCCGACTCGAGCGTGTACCTGATCGACGTCGAGCGGCAGGAGCGCGCCCCCATCGACGTCGCCCTGGCCTTCAACGGCGGCCGCTTCGGCGCTCCGAACCTCTTGAGCCTGGTGCCGTACCAGGGCGTGCCGCTGCGCGAGTCGGCGCTGTACGTCGCGGTGGTCACCACCCGGGTGCGCGACGCCTGGGGCAAGCCGATCGGCGTCAGTGAGACCCTGCGCACGCTCGAGCGGGGCGGCGTGCCGAAGGGCCTGCACCCGCGCGCGCTGGCCGAGCTGCGCCGGGCGCTGCCGCTGGTGCGCGGCGCGGCGGCCATCGCGGTGTTCCGCACCGACGCTCCACGGCGCGCGATGGAGGCGGTGCAGCAGGCGCTGCTCAAAGAGCACCCGGTGCTCAACGCCCCGCTCGAGCCGGTCGAGAACTACGACGAGTTCTGCGTCTACCGGTCGACCGTCGACATGCCCAACTACCAGTCGGGCACCCCGCCGTACGTCGAGGGCGGCACCTGGGCGTTCGACGCCCGCGGGGTGCCGATTCGCCAGCGGTACGAGCGGGCCCGCATCTTCGTCACCCTGCCGCGCACCCCGATGCCGCCCGGCGGCTACCCCACCGTGGTCTTCGTGCGCACCGGCGGCGGGGGAGACCGGCCGCTCATCGACCATGGCGCCGCGAGCGCCCGTGCGGGGGCGCAGCCGGGCAGCGGGCCGGCGCTCGAGTTCGCGCGCGCCGGCTTCGCCGCGGTGATGGTCGACGGGCCGCTGGGCGGGCTGCGCAACCCCTGGGGCAAAGACGAGCAGTTCCTGGTCTTCAACCTCGACAACCCCAAGGCGATTCGCGACAACATTCGCCAGTCGGCGGCCGAGCTGGTGCTCACCGCGCGCCTGGTCGAGCAGCTGACCGTCGACGCCCGCGGCTGCAGCGGCACCTCGAAGGCGCACCTCGACGCAGAGAAGCTCGCCCTGTTCGGCCACTCGATGGGCGCCACCATCGCGCCGCTGGCGATGGCCTACGAGCCGCGCTTCAAGGCGGCGATCTTGAGCGGCTCGGGCGGCAGCTTCATCGCCAACCTCTTGCACAAGCAGAAGCCGCTGCCGGTGCGCATGCTGATCGAGCTCTCGTTCGGCTACACCTTTCGCGGTTACCGCATGACCCAGGGTGACCCCGCCCTCTCGATGCTGCAGTGGGCGCTCGAGCCCGCCGACCCGCCGCTCTACGGGCACCTGTCGAAGGCCAGCGTGCTGATGTTCCAGGGCGTGGTCGACCACTACATTCTCCCGCCCATGGCCAACGCGGCGTCGCTGGCCCTGGGGTTGGATCTGGCCGGCGACGAGCTCGACCGGCGCTCGCCCGAGCTCTTGGGCTACACCCCGTACTCAGACGTGGCCGGCTTGCGCAAGCGCGGTGTTCGCGCGTACCCGGTCGAGGCGAACGTCACCCACGACGACGGCAGCCAGAGCACCGCGGCGGTGGTGCAGCGCGACGGCGACGGCTTTCAAGACGGCCACGAGATCGTCTTTCAGACCCCCGACACCAAGTACCAGTACCGCTGCTTTCTCTCGTCGTTCGCGGCGGGACGGGCGCGGGTGGTGGCGCCCAGCGAATCGAGCGGCCGCTGCGGAGAAGGCCTCACCGCGGGCAACGTGGCGCCCGCGGCCGCCGGGCGCTGACGCTCAGGGCCGGGCCTCGACCACCTTCTGCACCGCGGTGATCAGCGCCTGGGGGTCGGCCACTCCCGAGAACGCGAGCGCGAGCGAGCCGTCGCGCGCGAAGAGAAAGCGGGTGGGCAGCTCGTTCACCCGGCCGAACACGGTCTGCCCGGCGCGCAGCTCGTCGCTCGCCCACACCAGCGGGTACGGCAGCGCGTACTGCTCGGCGAAGGGCCGCAGCACCTTGGGGCCCTCGAGATCCATTCCCACCGCGATGGTGACGTAGCCCTTCGGCCCGAGCTCTTGCTGCAGCTTGGCCATCACCGGCAGGTCGGCCACGCAGGGAAAGCACCAGGTGGCGATGAAGCTGACCATCACCACCTTGCCGAACAGCTCGTGCTTGGGCAGCCGGTCGGCGTTGATCGGGCGATCGGGCAGCGCCGAGAGCGCGGTGGCGAGCGTGGGAACCACCCGCTCTTCGGGGTCGGGCACGTGCGCGCAGGCGCCGAGCGCGACGAGCGCGGCTGCGCAGAGCGCGCCGGGTCTCAAGAGAGCCGCTGGCAGTCGCGGCACAGACCGTACAGCTCCATCTTGTGCGAGTTGACCTTGAAGCCGTGACGGCGGGCGACCACGTCTTGCAGCGCCTCGATGCGGTCGTTCTCGAACTCGATGATCTTCTTGCAGTTGGTGCAGATCAGGTGGTCGTGATGGTGCCGGCCGAGCGCCGCCTCATAGCGGGTCTGGCCGTCGCCGAAGTCGCGCGCGTGCGCCAGGCCGCTCTCGGCCAGCAGCTTCATGGTGCGGTAGACGGTGGCCACCGAGACGCGGGTGTCGGTCTTGCGAACGCGGGCCCACACCTCTTCGACCGACTGGTGCCCACCCGACTGAAAGAACGTCTCCATGATCAGCGTGCGCTGCCGGGTGGTCTTCAGGCCGCGCTCGGTCATGTACTTGTCGAGCAACGCCTGCCGGTGCTCTTCGCCCTCGTGCTCGTGATCGTGGGTCATGGAAATCGCTCGGCCCACCCCTTGGGGTCGGTGCCGAGATCTTCCCCCGAGTTGAACTGCACCAGCGTCTGGTGTGCAACACCCCTCACCCGCTCGTCGGGGTCCGAGAGCAGCTTCACCACCGCATGCGACACCTCGGGGCCGGCGGTGCGGTAGCGCGCCACCTCTGCGGCCAGCATGCGCACGCGCGGGTCGCCGTCGGCCATCAGCCCGGGGAGATCGCTCACCTCGGCGTTGGCGGGCCGCGGCGGGTCGGTCGAGACCGGGCCGGCGCCGGGGTTGAGCAGCAGAAAGAAGACCGCGAAGGCCACCGCGATCTGGAAGAAGGCCTTGAACGCCGAGTAGTGGCGCGAGGTCACCAACGCGAAGCGGTACACCGCGAAGCCCACCGCGAACCCGAGGAAGACCCAGGGGGCGGCGCGGGCCACCGCCACCGGCACTCCGGTGGGGTTGCGCTGCGCCCACAGGGCGGCGGCACCCGAGATGACCAGCAGGGCGTAGAGCACCAGGGCGAGCTGCGGGCGCACCCGCACACCCCCGACGTGGGGTTCCTCTTCGGGAGCGCTGCGGTTGGCTTCCGTTGACACGAGTGGGACACGGTTTATACGCGCCTGGGTCCAATGCGGCAGCGAAAGCGGCATCCTCTCGATGTTCCCACCCCGGTGGCGGTCGCCCTGGCCGATTTCTGCCGCCGCGCCCAGGGGGCGGTCGACCCGCGCACCGTGCGCGATGCGCTGAGCCTGCTCGACGCCTCGCGCGACGCCGAGGTGGTCGAGCTCACCCAGGCCGAGCCCCAGGCCCGCCCGCTGGGGCCGTTCGCGGTGATCGATGTGCTCGAGCGCACCTTGAGCGCCGAGGCCGCGGCCGAGCGCCAGCGCTCGGGCGCCTACGACGCGGTCGAGCTCACCGAGGTGGTCGAGCCTGCCGCCCCCGCCGCGGTGCCACCCAGGTCCGAGCTCTCGCCGGCGCCTGCCGAGGGCGAGCCCGAAGAGACCGAGCCGGGCCGCCGTCGCCGGCGCTCGGCGAAGGCCGAGGTCGCCGCGCGCATCGCGCCCCGGCACCGCAAGGCGTCTGACCCGCCTGCGGCCCCCGCCCCGGCCTCGCACAAGCCCACCCGCTGGGCGCCGTTTCACAAGAAAGATCTGCCCCTGCCGCGCGGCCGATACACCCGGGTCGACCTGACCAAGGCCAAGGTGCACAAGCTGCTCGACCCGCACATGCGCGAAGAGCTCGAGCAGCTCATCACCCAGCACGGCCACCGGGTGGCGGTGCGGCGCGCGCTCGACCCCATCTACCTGGGCAAGAAGGGCGAGGCGCTGACGGTCGCCGACATCGAAGAGGCGCTGCGCCACCACGAGCTGCGCAGCGTGATCGAAGAGCGCGAGAAGGCGCTGCTGCTCTCGGCGGTGAGCGAGGCCCGCGGAGACCTGGGCCGCGCCGCGCTGACCCTGGGCATGCGCGGCGACGAGCTCGAGCACGTGATGCTCAACTGCGGCGCGCAGGCCGACGTGGCGAAGATTCGCGAGCACCACGCGCGCGAGGCGCTGGCGCACGGCAACCTGCGCCACAAGCTCGAGCTGCTCGACCGGCAGAAGTACCTCGCCGATCTGGGGGTCGAGAAGCGGTTCCGCGACGCGCTGGCCCTCGAGCTCACCGAGGTGATGGACCTGGCGCTCGCCAAGGCCACCGACCTCGACGGGCTCTTGAACGAGGTGGCGAAGCAGCAGGCGCTGCCGTACGAGAAGTTGAAGGTCGCGGTAGACCGCGCCGGGCTTTCTGCTGCATACCGACACCGACTTCAGTCCCCGACGCTGGCTTCCACCTGACGACATGCCCATCTACGAGTACGAGTGCGAGAAGTGCGGCAACCCGATCGATGTGCTCCAGAAGATCGGAGACCCTGCCCCGGCCAAGTGCGAGAAGTGCGGCGCCAAGGGGAAGATGAAGCGGCGGGTGAGCAAGAGCTCGTTCGTGCTCAAGGGCGGCGGCTGGGGCGCTGATCTCTACGGCAACAAGAAGTCGGGCTCGTCGACCAGCCCCTCGACGTCGAGCCCGTCGAGCTCGAGCACCTCGAGCGCGCCGTCGACGACCAGCTCGACCACCACCTCGACGCCGGCGCCGAGCACCTCGAGCGGGTCGAAAGACAAAAAATAGCTACAGGTACGGATCAGCCTGAAGATCGGCTCCGTGCCCTTTCCGCCCCGTTCTCGCCGTCGCCGCCGCTGCGTGCTGTGCGGAGCGACCGAGCTCGCCGAGCAGCCCGAGGGCAAGTTCCTGCTGGTACCCGACCCCAAGGGGCGCGGGCCGGTCTGCCCGCCCGGTCGCGGCTGTGACGATCGGCAGCGGCAGATGGCCCTGCCTGGCGTCGTGCCCTTAAGTTAGAAGGCGCCGCATGAAGACTCGTCTCGCCGCCGTCGCGCTGTGCGCCTTCGCCTCTGCCTGCACCAGCACCCAGGTGCTGGTGCCGCCCGAGCAGCGCGCCGCGCTCAAGCGTGAGCTCGAGGGGCAAGACCGGTTTCTCAAGCTCTCGTTCTACGCCACGCCGTTCTTCGGAGACGCCACCAAGCGGCTGCTCACCCCGGTGCCGCCCGAGCAGGTGCGGCTGCTCGAGCAGCCCGACGGCACGCCGATCTCGCCCGGCGAGGTCGAGAGCGTGTTCGCCGCCGGCACCATGGTGCGCATCAAGGTGCTCGAGTTTCCCACCGCGCTGGCGCAGACCGAGCGGGTGATGCTCACGCCGCGCTCGCAGCCGTGGCTGTACCTCGACGTGGCGGGCACCGCGAAAGACGCGCCGCCCTACGTGCTGGTGCTGCGGCAGGCGATCAAAGACGACCGCGAGCTCGACGCCGAGGTCGATCGCTGGCTCTCGCGCGAAGACCCCCGCCGCAAGCTGCAGTCGTTCAGCGAGGCGATTCAGACGGCGATCGCCGGCAAGAAGGTGGTGCTCGACATGCCGGCCGACGCGCTCGAGATGGCCTGGGGCTACCCCGATCGCCGGGTCTATGCGGTCGAGGGTGAGAAGAAGAAAGAGACGTGGATCTGGCCGGGGCAGAAGCAGGTGGTGCTGCTCGACGGGCGCGTCGCCGAAGTGCCCGGGCAATAGACGTCGCCGCGCACCGTCGCGCGGAGCAAGACGCGCGCACGTCGAAAGCCGGGCACGGGCACCGGCATGCCTCACCGCCTGACGACCACGTCCCTCGTCGGACGTTCACGAGCTCAAGTGCCCGCGCACGTGCCCGACAAGCTGCGCCGGGAGACGCGCCGCCTCACGGGACTCTCTTCAGTGGCGCCAGCGCGCCCGGCGGTTCTTCTTCTTCGCCTTCGCTTCGGCGGTCTTGGCTTCGCCGGGCCGCTGCAGGCGCGGCAGCTCGCCCATCTGCACCGGCCACATCTCACCGGAGACGATGGCCTTCACCAGCTCGGCCTGCGTCGCGATGGGCCGCTTGAAGAGGGTCGCGGCGTAGCCCAGCTCGTCGAGCGAGTCGCGGGCATCGCTGCCGCCGATGCCGGGCACCTTCAGCGCCGCCGCGGCCTCGAGCGCGAGCTCGTTGGCGCCGGCGCGCACCTTGGGGTTGTAGACCTCGACGCCCGAGAGCACCTTGAGCGTGCGCACGTAGTCCATCGCGGGGTTGCCGGCCTCGCGATCGAACGGCCGCGCCGCGACGATCGCCGCGCCCAGGCCCTTGAGCTTCTGCAGGCACTCTTCGGCGTTCCACGGCTTCTCGCGGTTGCTGCCCCACATCTGTACCGGCTCGGGCGCCTTGAGCGGGTCGTTGAAGAAGCACAGGTACTGCCCGCGATCGGTGGCCAGCTCGAGCCCCACGAACACCTTCACCTTCGACTTCGCGGCGAGGTCGAGCAGCTCGTCGCAGCCGTCCTGCGTGTTCGACTCGGTGAACGCGACTCCGTCGAGGCCGTGGCTCTCGGCGCGCGCCAGCACTGCCTTGGGGTCGAGGTTGCACCCGCGCGACAGATGGCTGTGCACGTGCAGATCGATGAGCATGGCGACCGCAATACCACAGTGCTATGAGGCCCGCGCATGTTCACGGGCGTGAAGGTGTTCTCCGCGACGAAAGCCAAAGAACGCGAAGAGCTCAGTGAGAACGTGACCCGCTGGATCCGCAGCAATGCCGACCTGGAAATCGTAGACAAGGTCGTCGCGCAGTCGAGCGACAACGAGTTCCACTGCTATTCGCTGGTGATCTTCTACAAGCCCAAGTCGCAGTAGCCCGAACCGACTCAACTCAAGCTGGAGGGGTAAATGTCCCGGATGCCTGGTCTGAACGTCCTCAAGTTCGCCGCGCTGAGCGCGGTCGCGGTGCCCGCCTTGCTGTCGCTCAGCAGCTGCGGCGGTGAGTGCGTCGACAAGTTCGACTGCAAGAAGTTCGAATCGCCGGGTATGCCGTACACCTGCGTCGACTCGAAGTGCGTCGCAGGCGACCCGGGTGGCATGACCGCCGGCGGTTCTGGCGGCAGCGCCGGTGGCGCGACGGCGGGCGGCACGGGTGGCGCGGGCGGCGGCACCGCGGGCGGTACGGCCGGCGGCACCGCGGGCGGTACGGCCGGTGGCACCGCGGGCGGTACGGCCGGCGGCACCGCGGGCGGTACGGCCGGTGGCGCCGCGGGCGGTACGGCCGGTGGCACCGCGGGCGGTACGGCCGGTGGCACCGCGGGCGGTACGGCCGGTGGCACCGCAGGCGGCGCGGCAGGCGGCTTCACCACCACGAACTTCGTCGCGACCCTCAACGGCGCGCAGCAGGAAGATCTCACCACGGCTCCGGTGGTCACCACCGCGACCGGCACCGCGACCGTCGCGCTCAACACGTGGGTCGACGGCGGCTTCAGCGCCGACGTCAACGTGACGCACACCGTGACCTCGCCGACCGCTTCGCACATTCACTTCGCGTGGGCGGCGCAGAGCAGCGGCAACCTGGTTCCGTTCACCGGCACCGGCACCAGCCCGATCGCGCAGACGGTGTTCCTCACCGCGCAGCAGGCCACCAACATCGGCAACGGCCACGCGTACATCAACGTGCACAGCTCGACGAGCGGTGGCGGCGAAATTCGCGGCCAGATCTTGAAGCCGGGCCAGCAGCTGTGGACGGCGAAGATGGTCGGCACCAACGAGATTCCCCCGGTGGTGACCACCGACGTCGGCACCTTTGCCGCGATCGTCGACTTCGACGCCGGCGTCGCCACCTACGAGGCGACCTGGCCGAACGTGAACTCGACCGCGGCGCACATTCACCAGGGTGGCGAGCTCGAGCCGAGCGGCCCGGTGGTTCAGGCGCTCACCCTCACCGGCTCGGGTAACACCGAAGGCGCGGCGGGCGTCTTCAGCCCCACCGTGCTGACCACCGGCGACGGCGGCTTCTACGTGAACGTGCACGTGAACCCGTCGAACACCTCGCACATTCGCGGCCCGCTCACCCGCAAGCAGTAAGCGCCGCACTCCATGCGCACCCAGACTCTGCGGGCCCTCGCGGCGGCGTTGCTCGTCGCCGCGTGCGGTTCGGGCGGTGGCGGCAACACCGGCGGTGGCTCGGGCGGCAGCGGCGGCTCGACCGCCGGCGGCAGCGGCGGCGGCACCGGTGGCTCGGCCGCCGGCGGCACAGGCGGCTCGAGCGGTGCCGTCACCTACAGCGTGAAGCTGACCCAGTCGCAGCAGGTGCCTGCGGTCACCGCGCCTCCGTCGCGCAGCGGCAGCGGCACGGTGGTGGTCACCGCGCTGGCCGACGGTGGCTACACCGCGAAGATCGCGGTCACCCACGACATACCCAGCGGCGACGTGGTCAACGGCCACCTTCACTACGGCTGGGCAGGCTTCAACTCGGCCGACACCGACACCGTGCCGGTGGTGACCAGCCCCATCGATCAGACGATCGCCATCTCGGCCGGGCGCGCCGCCGACATCGCGGCGGGCCGCGCGTACCTGAACGTGCACACCGCCGACAACCCGAACGGAGAGATCCGCGGGCAGCTCGTGCTGCCTGCCGAAGATCTCTATCTCGCCAGGGTGAACGGGGCGCAGCAGGTGCCGCTCGCGATTCACCCCGGCTCGGGCGTCATCGGGGTGATCATCGACCGCACCACCGGCGCGGCGAAGTACGAGGCCTCGTGGTCGGCCAACGTGGTCGCCACCGCCGCGCACCTTCACCAGGGTGGGCCCGGCGTCGATGGCCCGGTGGTGCTCGGGTTCGCCGTCGACGGAGGCACCCGCGTCTGGGGTGGCGGAATGATCTCGGGCTGGCCGGCAGACGGCGGTTATTACTTCAACGTCCATACGGCTGACGGCGGCGGTACCGGCGGTGGCCTCATTCGCGGCAACCTGATCAAACAGTAGAGAGGTGGCAGTGAGCGCTGGCGAAGAGCTGTCGAAGCTGATGGGTCTGCGCCACCCCGACCCGCACCGTGTGCTGGGCATTCACCCGGCCAGCAACGGCGCGCTGGCGCGCGTGTTTCGCCCCGAGGCCACCGCGGTCGACGTGCTGCCCGACGATGGGGGCCGCTTCCCCCTCGCTCCGCTGATGGGCTACCCCGGCGTGTTCGAGGGCAAGGTGCCGGGCAAGGTGCGCCCCTACTCGCTCGAGGTGAAGTACGGCAAGAGCGCCTTCACCTTCCGCGACCCGTACGCGTTCTTGCCCACGCTCGGCGAGCAAGACCTGCACTACCTCGGCGAGGGCAACCACTACCGCCTGTGGGAAAGGCTCGGCGCCCACCCCATGCACCACCAGGGCGTGGCGGGCGTGGCGTTCGCGGTCTGGGCGCCGGCCGCCGAGGGCGTCTCGGTGGTCGGCGACTTCAACAACTGGGACGGCCGCCTTCACGCCATGCGCGCGATGGGCAGCTCGGGCATCTGGGAGCTCTTCATTCCCGAGCTCGCCGAGGGCACCCGCTACAAGCTCGAGATTCGCCCCAAGAGCGGCACGCCCTTCTTGAAGGCCGACCCGTTCGCGTTTCGCACCGAGGTGCCGCCGCAGTCGGCGTCGATCGTTCACGATCTCAACCGCTACCGCTGGGGCGACTCCGCCTGGCTGCAGGGCCGCGCCGAGGTGCACCGACCCGACCGCCCGCTGTCGATCTACGAGGTGCACGCCGCCTCGTTTCGCCGCGTGCCCGAAGAAGATCACCGCTCGCTCACCTGGCGCGAGCTCGCCACCCACCTCTCGGCCCACGCCAAGAGCGCCGGCTTCACCCACGTCGAGCTCCTGCCCATCGCCGAGCACCCCTTCGGCGGCTCGTGGGGCTACCAGGTGTCGAGCTACTTCGCGCCCACCGCGCGCTTCGGCCACCCCGACGACTTTCGCTGGTTCGTCGACACCATGCACCAGCAGGGCCTGGGCGTGATCGTCGACTGGGTGCCCGGCCACTTCCCCCGCGACGCGTTCGCGCTCGGCCGCTTCGACGGCACCGCGCTGTACGAGCACGAAGACCCGCGCGAGGGCGCGCACCCCGACTGGGGCACGCTGATCTTCAACTTCGGTCGCAACGAGGTTCGCAACTTCCTCATCGCCAACGCGCTGTTCTGGTTCGACCAGTACCACGTCGATGGTCTGCGGGTAGACGCGGTGGCCTCGATGCTCTACCGCGACTACAGCCGCAAGGCCGGCGAGTGGGTGCCCAACCGCTGGGGTGGCCGCGAGAACGAAGAAGCGATCGAGTTCATGCGGCACCTCAACGCAGTGGTGCGAAAGATTCACCCCGACGCGCTGATGATCGCCGAAGAGTCGACCGCGTGGCCCAAGGTCAGCCGCCCGGTGAGCGAAGGCGGCCTGGGCTTCACCGAGAAGTGGAACATGGGGTGGATGCACGACACCCTCAGCTACTTCTCGAAAGACCCGCTGTTTCGAAAGCACCACCACAACCAGCTCACCTTCGGCACGCTCTACGCCTGGAGCGAAGACTTCGTGCTGCCGCTCTCGCACGACGAGGTGGTGCACGGCAAAGGCTCGCTGCTCAACAAGATGTCGGGCGACGAGTGGCAGCGCTTCGCCAACCTGCGCGCCCTCTATACGTGGATGTGGGCGCACCCCGGCAAGAAGCTGCTCTTCATGGGGCAGGAGATCGCCCAGGGCAACGAGTGGAACAACGACTCCAGCATCGAGTGGCACCTGCTGCAGTACCCCAACCACCAGGGCATTCTCTCGCTGGTCACCGAGCTCAACCGGGTGATGAAGGCCGAGCCCGCGCTGCACCAGTGGGACTTCAAGCCCGAAGGGTTTCAGTGGGTGCAGGCCGACGCACGCGACGTGAACTGCTTCGCGTTCTTGCGCCGCGCGCAAGACGCGCGCCCGGTGCTGGTCGTCGCGAACCTCGCGCCCGTGGTGCGCGAGGGTTACCGCGTCGGCTGCCCGCAGGCGGGCAAGTGGCGCGTGCTGTTCGACTCGGACGGCCGCATGTTCGGTGGCGCCGGGGTCGATCTCGCGGTCGGAGTCGCCGACACCACCCCGTGGGACGGTCAGCCCTGCTCGCTCACCCTCACCCTGCCGCCGCTCGGCGTGGTGTGGCTGGTGCCCGAGTAGGCGCTCGCGCTCTTACTTCGCGCCGCTCTGCGCCGCGGGCGCCTCGAGCTGCTCTCTTCGCTTCTTGAGGGTCTCGAGCAGCCCGTCGTAGCCCTTCTTCGAGATCAGGCTGCGAAACTGATCGGCGTAGGTGTCGACCAGCGACACGCCGTCGGTGATCACGTCGTAGATCTTCCAGCCGCTCTTGCCGCGGGCCAGCTTGTACTCGATGGGGAACTTGTCTCCGCTCACCAGAATCGAAGAGCTCACCGACGCTTCGTCGCCGGTCACCTTCTCGGCGCCCCACGCCGGCTCGCCCTGCTTGCCCTGGTCGATCGCCTTCTTGGCGTACGAGGCGCGCAAGAGCCCCTTCATGGTGGCGGTGAACTCGTCTTGCTGCTTCGGCTTGAGCTTGGCCCACTGCTCGCCCAGCGCCCTGCGGGCCAGCTCGGCGAAGTCGATGAACTGCTCGGCCTGCGCGGCGAGCGGCTCGACGCCCTTGCCCTCGGCGATCAGCTTCTGCAGCTGCTCATTGCCCGCCTTCACGACTTGAAGCGGAGACGAAGCAGCCAGGGCGACGGACGAGACGAGCGCGAGCAACATGGGCTGAAAGCCTCTATCACGGCGCGGGTACCGCGGAAGGGGGGGGCCTTCGGGGTGCTCGAAGGCGGCAGCACGCTCGCGGCGCCAGTGGCCCTGGCCAGCGCGCGCCACCCCACGGCCACGTCGTACCAGGCCTTCAGCTTCTCGCCCTGCGACATGCCCAGCGCGGTGAGGCTGTCGGTGAGCTCGCGGGTGTCCGACGTGCCCAGATCGAACGCGGCGTACGCCGCGGTGGCCCAGCGCCGCGCCTGCTTCTCGCTGGCGCCCTGCCCTTCGGCCCGGCCCATGGCGTCGCGCAGGTCGGCGTACGCTTTTTCGATCTCGAGCCGAATCGCCGAGGTCAGCAGATCGCGCTGCCGCTCGAGCTTCTCGAGCTCGGCGCGAGACTGCTCGAGCTGCGCCAGCTTCTGCGGCACGTCGAAGCTGTAGCGGCCGAGCAGCGCGAGCCCGAACGAGAGCTCGTTGTAGGGGTCGTACGCGAACGGAGACAGCTGCCGGGTGGTGCTGGTGGTGTAGCGCCAGCGCGCGAAGGCGCCCACCCCGAAGTCGGGCAGGAACATGCGCTCGCGAATGAACACCTCGCGCTCGCGGGCGGCCAGGCCGGCGGTCATCGCGCGCAGCTCGGGCCGGTGCTCGGCGGCGAGCGCGGCGTAGTCGTCGACGGTGCGCAGGCTCGAGACCGGCTCGGGGAGATCGTCGGGGTCGAGCGCCACCTTCGCGCCGTTGGGCAGCCGCCAGCAGCCGCACCGCGGCGAGCGCCAGGCCGGCTCCGCTGTCGGCGAACGCCAGCCGGGCGTCGACCTGCGAGCGGTAGAACTCGAGCTTGTACACGTCCATCTGGGTGACCTGCTCCGACTTCTGCTCGCGCAGGCGCAGCAGCGTCTGCCTGGCCTGATCGATTCTCCCGATGCTCTCTTGCAGCGAGGCCTTGCCCTGCCGCGCCAGCTGGTACGACCAGTACGCCTGCGCCGCCTGCTGCTCGGCCTCGGCCTGGGCCCGCTCTTTGAGGCCCTGCCCCACCTCGACGCCGTGGCGCGCCAGATCTTCGAGCGCCTTGAGCTTGCCGAACGTGTAGACCGGCAACACGCCCTGCAGCTCGGCGCCCATCATCACCCCGGCGTTGCCGATGTTGGCGTCATAGAGCCTCGACGCCTCGGTGGTGGGGGGCCCGCCCAGGCCGTCGTTTCGGGCCTCGGGGGTGGGGCCGGCGAGCAGCAAGGTCAGATCCATCTTGGGGAACCACGCCCAGCGGGCCTCGTCGTACTTGCCGCGCAGCACCCGCAGCTCGGCCTGCGCTTCGCGCACCCGGCCGTCATTCTCGCGGGCGGTTTGCAACAAACCGTCGAGACTGAACGTCACGACACCGGCGTCGATCTGCGACGCAACCAACAGGAGCAAGCACGTGGAAACCACGGTATGTCGGGGCAATATCATGCGCGCACTGCCCCTGGTGTTGATCGCTTCGCTGGCCTTCGCCGCCGACAAGAAACCCAAGCTCGATTTGGGGCTCAAGGGCACCGTCGACACCGGCGCCGGTATTCCCAAAGGTGAGGGCCTGCAGAAACCGAAAGAAAAGAAGGTCAGCAGCGAGTCGAGCCAGACCGCCACCGACACCCAATGGACAGTGGTGAAGGTGCAGCACGGCAAGTCGTTCATGCGCGGCCCGAACGGCGCTCAGGCCAGCGCGCCCTACGAGGTCACCGGCAGCGGCAGCCCGTTCACCACCGAGAAGTTCACCACCGTGGTTCGGGTGAAGTGCCCGGCCAAGGTGAATGCTTCGATCGAGCTCGCCGTCCTCGACTCGAAGGGAAACTCGATGATGGAAGGCAGCGGCACCCTCTATTTCCGCGGCGAGAAGACCGATGAAGCCGACTACACGCTCGACTGGGATCCGACTCCGGTGCGCGGCCCCGCCGAGTACTCGCTGATGGTGAAGGTGGCGGGAAACGTGATCGGTACGTACCCGTTCAAGATCGTCGACAAGAACGCACCGAAGGCGGACGCCGGCCATTGAGGCTGCTATAGGGCGGGCCCCATGGCTCACTCAGATCGCGTTCGACAGATCCTCTCGTGGTACCCCTCTGACAACCCCGGCGTGCTCGCCAACCTGGCGCGCATGATGAACCACGGCACCCTCGCGGGCACCGGCCGCATGGTGATTCTGCCGGTCGACCAGGGCTTCGAGCACGGCCCGGCGCGCAGCTTTCAGCCCAACCCGGCCGGCTACGACCCCGACTACCACGCGCAGCTGGCGATCGACTCGGGCTGCAACGCCTACGCGGCGCCGCTCGGCTTCCTCGAGGCGGTCGCGGGCAAGCTGCACGGCGAGATTCCGCTCATTCTCAAGCTCAACAACTCTGACACCCTCGCCAAGATCCCCGAGCCCTGCTCGGCGCTCACCGGCACGGTGAAAGACGCGGTGCGGCTGGGCTGCTCGGCGATCGGCTACACCATCTACCCGGGCTCGTCGCAGCGCAACACCATGTACCAAGACCTGCGCGACCTCATCGCCGAGGCGAAAGACTACGGCCTGCCCACCGTGCTGTGGGCCTACCCGCGCGGCTCGGGCCTGTCGAAAGACGGCGAGCAGGCGATCGACGTGGTCGCGTACGCGGCGCAGATCTCGGCGCAGCTCGGCGCGCACGTGATCAAGGTCAAGCCGCCCAAGGAGCACATCGAGCAGGCCGAGGCGAAGAAGGTGTTCGAGAAGTACAACATTCCCGACAAGACGATGGCCGAGCGCGTGCGCCACGTGGTGCAGAGCGCGTTCAACGGCAAGCGCATCGTGATCTTCTCGGGCGGCGAGGCGAAAGACACGCCCGCGCTGATGGAAGAGATCAAGGGCCTCAAAGACGGTGGCGCGTTCGGGTCGATCATGGGGCGCAACGCGTTCCAACGGCCGCGCGAAGAGTCGATCAAGCTGCTCAAAGACGTGATGGCCGTGTTCAAGAACTGAAAGGAACTCTCAACCGATGCTTCGCAACTTCGCAGTGGCCGTCGCCGTTCTCTGTGCCGCAGTGGTGCTCGCGGCCGAGCCCGGCACTCCTCCTCCGGCGGGTCAGCCCAAGCCGGGCACTCCGCCGCCCGCGGGTGGCATGCCTCCCGGCGCGCCTCCTCCGGCCGCGGCTCCCACCGGCAAAGATCTCAACGACGCGCTGTACGCGCTGGGGCTCGACCTGGGCCGCAACATCGCTCCGTTTCAGCTCACCAAGGCCGAGCTGGCCGAGGTGGTGAAGGGCCTGACCGACGAGGTCACCGAAGCCCCCACCAAGCGGGTGAAGTTCGACGACCAGCGCCCCAAGCTGCAGGCGCTGTTCATGGCCCGCCGCGAGGCCTACCAGGCGATCGAGAAGAAGAAGAACGAAGAGAAGGCGTCGGGTGAGATCAAGAAGGGCGAGGCCTACCTGGCGACCGCGGCCAAGGAAGCCGGCGCCGAGAAGACGCCCTCGGGCCTGATCATCAAGCACCTCAAGGTCGGCGGCGGCGCCGCCGCCGCTCCCACCGACACGGTCAGCGTGCACTACAAGGGCACCCTCACCGACGGCACCGAGTTCGACTCGTCGTACAAGCGCAACGCTCCGGCCGAGTTCCCGCTCAACGGCGTGATCCCCTGCTGGACGGAAGGTGTCGGCAAGATGAAGGTCGGCGGCAAGGCCAAGCTGACCTGCCCGTACAAGATCGCCTACGGCGAGCAGGGCCGGCCCCCGCAGATTCCCGGCGGCGCGACCCTGGTGTTCGAGGTCGAGCTGCTGTCGATCAAGGGCAAGTGAAGTCTTGAAGTGGGCGGCGCCGCGCGTGCTCTTTCGCATCGCGGCGCTGTCGCTTTTCTGGGCTTTGGGGTGCGACCGCGAGGCGTGCCCGCAGCCGACCCCCAAGCCGCTCGAGAACGGCGGCGTGGGTGAGCCGTGCGGCGCCACCGCCAACTGCGCCGCGGGGCTGTTCTGCCGCGAGATCTACGACGTGGCCGGCTACGACAGCCCGTCGTTCACTGCGAACGCCTGCACCACCTCGTGCGACGGCGGCTGCCCGGGCACCGCCACCTGCGTCACCCTGCCCTCGTCGATCGTCACCTGCCTCAAGGTGTGCGCCAGCGACGACGACTGTCGCGTGGGCACCTCGGCGGGCACCTGCCAGGGCGGCCACTGCGAGCGCCTGCAGTGCACCGAAGATTCCCAGTGCCCCGCCGGCTTTCACTGCGAGATACCCGCCGTCGTCTGCTGCCCCAGCGGCGCCCAGTGCGTCTTCGCCGGCAAGGTGCCCGGCTACTGCCGCAAGGGCTGAAAATGAGTCCCGGGCCGGCCCGCGGCCGGCCGGCCCGGCCCCGCGCCGCCAGGAGCTCTCGCCGGCCGACACCTCTCAGCTCGGCGTCACCTTGTTGCCAAGCTTGCCGCGCAGCGCGGTGAGCTGCTGCTTGAGGCCGTCGGCGAGGTGCGCGACGTCGTCGAACCCCTTCTCGCGCGCCTGCGCCAGCAGCGCCTCGGCCTTGCCGCCCAGCGCGCTGACCTCGTCGAGCACATCGACGATCTCGGGCTTGTCTGACTGCAGCCGCGCGTTCAGCGCCGCTGCCCCGGTGCCCAGCGCCTCGAACTGGACGATCAGATCGCGGAACTCGACCGAGCGGCTCTTCAGCTCTTCCGCCTTCTCGCGCACCACCGTGACCCGCTCGAGCTGCCGGTCGCGGGTGGCCTGAATGGCTGCCACCAGCGCCTGCACCTGGGTGCCCATGCTCTGCTCGCTCTGGGCGAGCTCCTCGAGCATCGCGCCGGCCCGGTCGAGCGCCTTCTTCGAGCTCAAAGAGAGCTTCTTGAACGCAGCCACACCCTCTTCGAACCGGGCCAGCTCGTCATCGAGCTCCGACGCGGCGTGCACCAACTCACTCTTCGTCTCGTTGCGCTTGCTGATGGCAGGCCTCCAGGCGGCTTTGTGAATGTCATCGAACCGCCCCGGTTGCCACGCGAAACGCGCCGTCAATGCGGCAGCGGCGGTGCCACCGGGTCAGGCAGCGGCAGGGGCTGCGAGTCGAGCTTGCGCTGGTTGACGGAGAACACCACCCCCTCGGTGATTCGGCGCTACGGCCTGTGCGAGTCGGTCGCCCAGCTCGAGCAGCCCGGGGCAGATCTCGCGCGAGCTCGGGTACTACGATCAGGCCCACTTCACCCGCGACTTCACTGCGGTGATTGGCCGGCCGCCGTCAGCGCTGGCGCGGGCTTCTCTTTTCCGAACCGGGAATACAGCGCCGGCAGCACGAAGAGCGTGAGCAGCGTCGCCGAGACCAGGCCCCCGATGACCACGGTGGCCAGCGGGCGCTGCACCTCGGCGCCCGGCTCGGTCGAGAACGCCATGGGCAGAAAGCCGAGCGAGGCCACCAGCGCGGTCATCAGCACCGGCCGCAGGCGCTGGTCGGCGGCGGCGGCGATGGCCTCGAGGTGGCTCACCCCGCCCGCCTCGAGCTGGCGGGCGAACGACACCAGCACCAGCCCGTTGAGCACCGCCACGCCGAACAGCGCGATGAAGCCCACGCCGGCCGAGATCGAGAACGGGATGCCGCGCAGCCACAGCGCCACCACCCCGCCCACCACCGCGAACGGCACGGTGAGAAAGATGAGGCCCCCGGTGCGCAGCGAGCCGAAGCTCAGCCACAGCAGGAACATGATCAGCCCCAGCGCCAGCGGCACCACCCAGGCCAGCCGGGCGCGCGCCTCGAGGTAGTGCTGAAACTGGCCGCCCCACTCGGTGCGGTAGCCGACCGGCAGCTTCACCGCGTCAGCCACCCGGGCGCGCGCGTCGTTCACCACCGAGAGCAGATCTCGCCCCCGCACGTTGAACTCGACGGTGAGCCGCCGCGACTGACCCTCGCGCGACACCTGCGCCGGGCCGACCACCCGCTCGAGGTCGGCCACGTCGCCCAGCGGCACCACCTGCCCGCTCAAGGCGCGCAGCGGCAACGCCCTGAACGGCTCGAGGTCACCGGCGAAGTGGTGGTCCGACTTCACCACCACCGCGAAGCGCCGCTCTCCCTCGAGCACGTCGCCGACGTGATGGCCGACCGCCAGCGTCTCGGTCACCTGGTTCACGTCTTCGACCGTCAGCCCGTAGCGGGCGAGCCGGCTGCGATCCGGGGTGATGCGCAGGTACTGCAGACCTTCGACCTGCTCGACCCTCACGTCGGTGGCGCCCTTCACCTGCCGAACCGCGTCGGCCACCTGCTCCCCGAGCCGCGCCAGGGTCTCGAGCTCGGTGCCGTAGATCAGCACCCCCACGTCAGAGCGAATGCCGGCCACCAGCTCGTTGGTGCGCATCTCGATGGGCTGCGAGATGGCGCCCCCGACCTCGGGCGACGCGTCGAGCGTGCGGCGCACCTCGGCGGCCAGGTCGGCCTTGGTGACCCCCTTTCGCCACTGCGACCGGGGCTTGAGCTCGATGTAGATGTCCGAGGCCTCGATGCTCATCGGGTCGGTGGCCACCTCGGGAGACCCGGTGCGCGCCACCACCTGCTCGACCTCGGGGATCTTCTTGAGCGCGCGCTGCAGCACCAGGTCGGTGCGCACCGACTCGCTGAGCGCGGCTCCCGGCAGCCGGCGCGCCTCGATGAGAATGTCGCCCTCGTCGAGGGTGGGCACGAACTCGGCCCCCAGGCGAAAGAACAGCGCCACGCCCACCGCCAGACAGAGCACCCCCAGCCCGATGGTGACGGCCGGGCGGGCCATCGCGCGGCGAAACAGCGGGGCGTACAGCCTGCGCGCCTGGCGCAACAGCCACGTCTCGCGGTGCTCGGCCGCGGGGCGCACCAGGTAGCTCGCCAGCACCGGCACCAGGGTGAGCGAGAGAATGAACGCCCCCAGCAGCGCCAGCAGCACCGTGGTCGCCATCGGGGTGAAGAGCTTGCCCTCGGTGCCCGACAGCGCCAGCACCGGCAGGTAGACGATGGCGATGATCGCCTCGCCGAAGATGCTGGCCGCGCGCACCTCGAGGGTCGCCTCTTCGACCACCGCCGAGCGCTCGTCGGCGGTGAGCAGGGCCGCCCTTCCCCGCTGGCGCTCGCTCAGCCGTCGCGCGGCGTTCTCGACGATGATCACCGCGCCGTCGACCAACAGCCCGAAGTCGATGGCGCCCAGGCTCATCAGGTTTCCCGACAGGCCGGCGGCGTTCATCACCACCACCGCGAACAGCAGCGAGAGTGGAATCGTCACCGCCACCACCAGGCCGGCCCGCAGATCTCCCAGCAGCAGCACCAGCACCAGCATCACCAGCAGCGCGCCCTCGAGCAGGTTCTTGCCCACCGTGCCGATGGTGCGGTTCACCAGCTCGGCGCGGTCGTAGAACGGCTCGATGCGGGTGCCAGGGGGCAGCGTGGGCTCGAGCGCCTTCAGCTTCGCCTTCACCGCCTCGGTGACGGTGCGCGAGTTCTCTCCCATCAGCATCAGCACCACGCCCACCACCACCTCGCCTTCGCCGTCTTTGGTGGCCGCGCCGCGCCGCAGCCGGGCACCGAAGCGAACCTCGCCCACCGTGGCCACGGTGATCGGCACGCCCTGCGGGGTGGCGCCGATCACCACCCGGCTCAGGTCTTCGCGGCTCTTCACCAGGCCGTCGGTGCCGATCACGAAGTGCTCGCGCTCGTGCTCGATGTAGCCGCCACCGGCGTTCGCGTTCGACTTCTGCAGCGCCTCGATCACCTGCGCGATCGACACCCCGGTGGCCTGCAGCCGCGCGGGGTCGAGCACCACCTGGTACTGCCGGTCTTCGCCGCCGAAGCTGTTCACCTCGACGATGCCCGGCACCATGCGCAGCTGCGGAGCGAGATACCAGTCGAGCTGCTCCTCGAGCTGCATCAGGCTCAAGTGCTCGTTGCGCAGCACGAACTGGTACACCTCGCCCAGCCCCGACGAGATCGGCCCCAGCTGGGGTCTGCCGTACTGCTGGGGCACGCGGTCTTGCGCCTCGCCCATGCGCTCGCTGACCAGCTGCCGCGCCCAGTAGATGTCGGTGCCGTCTTCGAACACCACCGTCACCACCGAGACCCCGTACTTGGAGATCGACCTCACCTCGGTCGAGCGCGGTATGCCGGCCATCGACCGCTCGACCGGCACGGTGACGTACTGCTCGATCTCGATGGGTGACAGCGCCGGCGCTGCAGTGATCACCTGAACCTGGATGTTGGTCACGTCGGGCACCGCGTCGACCCGCAGGCGCAGCGCGGCGCGCACCCCCACCGCCACGAACAGCGCGGTGGCGAGCAGCACCACCACCCGGTTCTGCAGCGACCAGCGCACCACCGCCGAGAAGAAGGCGAGCATCAGTGCTCGTCCTCGCTCAGCGTCGCCTTGAGCAGCATGCTCTTCAGGGTGAACACGCCGCGCACGGCCACCTCTTCGCCTTCGTCGAGCCCCGAGAGCACTTGCACCTGCCCCAGCGCCGCGTCTCCCAGGGTGACGGCGTGCACCACGAAGTCGCCGTCTTTCGCCTTCACGAAGACCACGCTGCGCTTGCCCACCTCGGCCACCGCGCCGCGCGGCACCACCATCTGCGGGCTCGAGCCGTTCGCCTCGGCCACCTCGACGTGCGCGGTGCCGAACAGGCCCAGCCGCAGCTTGCCGGCCGGGTTGGCCAGGCGAATGCGCGCGGTCAGCGTGCGCGCCACCGGGTCGGTCTGCTGGCCGACGTGATCGACGGTGCCCTCGAAGCGCTCGCTGGGAAAGGCGTTGAGCTGCACCTCGCACCGGGCGCCCACCCGCAGGCGGCCCAGGTCTTTCTCGAAGACGCGCCCCAGGAACCAGACCTCGGTGAGATCCACGACAGTGGCCAGCACCCGGTCGGCGCTGATCGGCTGCCCCACCACCGCGTCGCGCGACACCACGCTGCCCGAGATCGGCGCGCGCAGCGGCACGCGAAAGCCACCCACCTCGGCGGTGGCCCCGATCGCCTGCAGCTGCTCGCCCAGCGCCCGCGCTTCGGACTCTTGCGCGTGGGTCTCGGCCTCGGCATCGACCACCGCCTGCTCGGCCCCCAGCCCGCTCTCGCGCAGCGCCCGAAGTCGCTCGGTGTTGGCGCGGGCCGCTTTGGCCTTGGCGGTGGTGGCCGCCAGGGCGCCACGCAGCCGCCCCACGTCGGGCACCCGCAGCACCGCCAGCACGTCGCCCTTCTTCACCGTAGAGCCCTCGTTGAAGTCGACCTGCTCGAGGGTGCCGCTGGTCACCGTCGACACCCGCGCGGTGCGGTCGGGCTCGGCGGCGATCTCACCCGGCAGCGCGACCGCGTTGGCGAGCGCGGCGCGCTTCACCACCTGCGTCTCGATGCCGGCCTCGCGCGCGATCTCGGGCGTGACGGCGAGCTGGCTGGGCAGCTCGCCATGCTCTTGCTCGTCGCGGTGCTCACCCGCCGGCACGCCCGCGCTCTCGGCCGGCTCGGCCTTCTTGCACCCGCTCAGCGCCAGCACCGCAATCAACCACCGGCTCGAGGGCTTCACAGGTCGGCTCCTTCCAGCGCCACCCCGGTCACCGCGGCGACCCGCAGCGAGGCCAGACAGAGGGCCTCGCGCGCGTCGATCTCTGCCTTGAGCTGCTCCACCAGCGCCTGCTGCCCGATGAGCGCGTCGCGCACCGGCAGGCGGGCGGCCCTCACCTGGGTGGCGATGCTCTCGAGGCGCGTCAGGGTGCGCTGCACGCGATCTGCGCCATACAGCGCTCGCGTCTTGTTGGCCGCGTCCAGCTCGGCGGTCGCCGCGGCCCGCTCGGCGTTGAGCTCGCGCTGCAGGCGATTCGCCTCGGCGCGCGCCCGGTCGGCCAGGCCCCGGGCCTCCCAGAGCTCTCCCGCGCGGGTGCGGCCCACGGGCTGCGGCAGCGGCACCGGCAGGCTCAAGCCCACGCCGTAGACCTGCTCGTCGAAGCCGTCGTTCTGCACGAACAGCGACACGGTGGGGTTGGGCAGCCGCTCGCGGCGTGAGAGCTCGACCCGGCGGTCGGCAGCCGCCTGCTGCTCGGCCAGCGCCATCAGCTCGGGGAGCTGGGCGGCGACACCCGCCGCCGGCAGCCGCAGCGGGTCGAGGGCGCCTTCCACCCCTGGGTCGGTAGAGACGCCCGTCAGCAGGGTCAGGCGCGCCGAGGCAGCGGCGAGGCCGCTCTCGAGCGCGAAGCGATCGCGCGACGCGCGCAGGGCAGCGGTGTCGGCGATGTCGGCGTCGATCTCCGAGGTGAGCCCGTTGGCGGTCATCGCGCGCACCGTGGCGGCCACCGCGGTGGTGGCCTGCTCGAGGCGCAGGCCGAGCTGCAGCCGCTCGCGGGTGGCGAGCAGCTCGAACCAGGCGGCCCAGGCCTGCGCGGCGGTGGCCCGGCGCGCGGCGATGACGCGGTGGGCCTGGGCGCGCAGCTCGCCGTCGGCCGCGTCGGTGCGCAAGAAGCTCTGCCCGCCGAGCTCCAGCTCCTGGCCGAGAGAGACGCTCCAGTTGGTGGCCCGCTGGGCGCCGCTCGAGCGGGTGCTCACCGAGCCCGACAGCGTCGGGTTCGAGGGCAGAAAGGGCCTCGCCGCCTCGCGGCGACCTCGCGCCGCGTCTTCGGCGGCAAGCTCGGCCTGCACCGCCGCGCTCGCCGAGACCGCGCACGCGGCCACGTTGTGGCGGGAGATGGCTCCCGCGCAGGGTGAACCCACGGCTTCGGCCGCGCGCGCGCGGGACGGCGGTGCAGCGGCGAGGCACAGGCCCGCAGCCCAGAGAAGGCTCTTCAAGACACACCTCTTGAAAGTGAAAGTGAACGGGCAGCCTGCGCGGCCGTGAAAGAGGCCGCAGGCGCCCGAACAGGCTTCGACTTAAGCGAGGTGCGTCTTCGGAACGTGGAGAATGTCGCCCGGCTCGGGCGACTGGGGCGTGAGCATCGGTCGCTCGGGCACCACCTCGCCCGTCGCCGGCACCGACACCTTCAGCTCGGCCACCGCCATCGACAGCCGCAGGTGAAGGCAACACGCGCAGTCGGTGCAGTCGGGCGCGCACTGCCCCTGCGAGTCGTCGTCGGGGCAGCTCTGCGAGCACGCGCCAGGCACGTCACCCGTCGCGAGGGCGACGTAGGCGGAGAGCACGACGGCGAGCGCGGTGCGCAGCATCAGCCGTGTTTATGGTGCTTGGGGTACGCACGCGTCAACTCGACTTCCCCAAAAACACGAAAGCCCCCGGCGACTGACCGGAGGCTTCGTCTCACTTCAGTGGAGCCAGACGGGATCGAACCGTCGACCTCCTGAATGCCATTCAGGCGCTCTCCCAGCTGAGCTATGACCCCATTGCTTCGGTACGGCTCTGGGTGCTGCGAACTGCGGGCATTGTCTTTACCGCTTCTTCGTTCCGGTGGCCAGCTTCCCTTTTAGCCGACTCGCGACCTCGGCGCCTTCTGACAGCAGATCATTGATGCTGGCGTTCTGCTCTTGAATCTTCTTGGTCACGACTTCGAGGGCCTTGAGCACGCTCGACAGGTCTTTCGGCAGCTGCAGCCTGCCCTTCGACACCTGGGCCCATACCGCCTCACCCAGATCGCGGTAGGCCCGGTCGAGATCTCTCTCGAGGAAGTTCGACGACACCTTGGCCTGCGCCAGCTGGGTGGTCTTCTCGACCTGCCCGCGCAGCTCGTCGAGCTGGGCCTGCGCGGCCTCCCACGCGGCTTGAATCTGCTTGAGCGTCTCCTGACGCGGGTCGGCCATCGCGGCGCGGGGGTTAGCGCGCTCGACCCAGGGGCGTCAACCGCGCAGCGTAGAAGCCGGCGCCTTCGCTCTCTTGCGGCCACACCCGCATCGACGCCTCGAGGGTGTACCGCTTCGAGCGCTTCACGAACGCCTCGACCACCTCTTCGTCTTCGGCCTTCAGCACGCTGCAGGTCGCGTAGACCAGCACCGCCTGCGGCGCCTTCTTCGACACCTCGTCGAGAATCGCTCCTTGAGTCTTCGCGAAGTCCTTCACCGCCTCGGGCGTCAGCTTCCACTTCTGGTCGGGCTCGCGCGCCAGCGAGCCGGTGCCGCTGCACGGCGCGTCGATCAGCACCAGCTGGGCGTCGTCCATGCGCAGCTCGAGCGGGAAGCTGACGTGCCGCAGCTTGAGTTTGTGGGTGCGCTCTTTGGCCTCGGCGAGCCGCTTCTGCGACTTGTCCCACGCCAGCACCCGCCCGTGCTCGCCCACCGCGTCGGCCAGGGCGATGGTCTTGCCACCCGCCCCCGCGCAGAAGTCGATCACCGTCTCGCCGCCCTTCAAGCCGCACAGCTCGACGATGCGCTGCGAGCCCACGTCCATCACCACCAGCCGGCCGTTCTTCATCGGCCCCGACTCGAAGATCGCCCGCCCGTCGTCTTCCAGCACCAGCGCGTCTGCCACCCCCTCGACCTTCGCGGTGGTGATGCCCTTCGCCGCCAGCAGCGCCTGCACCTCGTCGCGGGTGCCGTTGGGCCGCACCTTCATCATGATCCGCGGCTCGCGGTTGAGCGCCTCCATCACCTGCGGCGACCCGATCGCCTCGGCCAGCCAGGTGGGAAACGAGTGCGCCAGCGCCGGCTCGTCTTCGGGCACCTTCACCGCCTTGCCCAGCGCATCGGCCACCACCGCGTCGGGCACCGAGCGCGGCCGCACCGGCCCCGGCAGCGACACCTCGCGCATCACCTGGGCCGCCTCGGCGCCGAGCCGAAACCGCCGCCACAGCGCGTAGCGCATCACCGCGCGATCTTCTTCGAGGTGAAACGACGACGGAGCGTGCCCGGCCTCTTTCGCCGCGCGATCGAGCCAGCGCAGGTGCCGCGACAGCTCGCGGGTGCAGAACGCCACGAAGCGCCGCTCGTTGCCGCCCAGCCCCTCGGCCTTCGCCAGCGCCTCGCTGAGCGCCGCGCGCAGGGGCCGCCCCTTCAGCACCGCGACGTGCGCCGCCACCGCCGCCGCCGCGGCCTTGCGCGACGCCATGCCCTGCCCGGCTACTGGCATTCGACGTCGTAGCCCACTTCGATCAGCGAGCCCGCCGCGGGCTGGTGCAGCTGATCGAACACCACAGCGTTGGTGGTCGAGTCGTAGACCCAGACCGTGGCGGTGCCCTGCATCGAAGGCTGCACCGTACCGTCGATCTTCACCACCAGGGGCACCGTCGAGGTGTCGGGCACCGCGGTGAGAAAGAAGGTGCCGCGGGTGCCGAACGCCGCCCGCGCGATGCTCTGCAGCGTCATCGCCCAGTTCGGGGTGCAGATCTCTTCTTTCACCCCGCCGGTGAGCGTCACCATCTGCGAGTAGCGGCCGTCATCGGGGTTGCCGCCCAGGCAGCTGGTGTCGTTGAAGCCGGCGATGGCGTTCACACTCAAGAGGCTCAAGCGGGCTGCGCCTTTCACGTTGGCGAGCGCCGAGTAATAGAACGGTACGGTACCGGTCGAGTAGTCCTTGTCGTCGGTGATGCAGATGATCGCCAGCGAAGCGTCGGGCCGCAGAAAGCCCGCGTTCTCTGCCGTCACCAGCGGCGCCGACAGCGCCTCGAGCACCGGCCCGAAGCACTGCTCGTTGCCGCCCGCGGCTCCGATCGCCTGCACCTTCGCCGCGAACTGCGCCGCCACGTTCACGCTGCGTGGAGTGAGCACCTTGTCGGGGTGAGCCGGCCCCGAGGTGAGGTAGCCGACGGTGGTGTTCGAGCCCGAGCCCTGCGCCTTGATCACCCCCACGTGGTAGTCGATGCCCTGCATCTGCGCGTACTGGAAGAAGGCGGCGGTGTTGGTGGCCAGCGCCATCTGCTTGTTGCCCATCGAGCACGAGCCGTCGATGGCCAGCAGAATGTCGGCCTTGGCCTCGGCGCCCTGCCGAAACGCATCGAGGTTGTGGCCCACCGAGTCGCCCGCGCCCGACAGGCGCACCAGGTGCGTCTCGTTGTTGCCCGCCACCGTCACCACCACCGCCAGCTGCCCCTCATCGGGCCCCAGGTCGGTCGGGCTGTAGCGCACCGCGAAGCTCACCGGCGCTCCCCCGGGGGGAACGGTGAGCCCCCCGGTGGGAATCGCCGGAGTCGCCGAGAGCGCCAGCTCGGGCGCCCCCGCGACGACCGCCAGCGACTGCAGCGTCACCGCCGAGCCGCAGGTGTTGTAGAGGTTGAAGGTTCGCTGGGGCGAGCCGCACCCCACCTTCACCGTGCCGAACTGCGCCTCGTCGGGCGACAGCACCAGGCACGACGGCCCCACGCTGGCCGAGAGCGCCACGTGCCCGCGTGGCGCGGTAGGGCTCGAGACGAAGAAGTCGACGTCGCCGGTGACCGGGGTGAGCGAGCTGCGCGCGCCCTGCGGCCACGCCCGCACCCTCACCGTCATCGACTGGCCGGGCTGCAGCTCGCTCTGATCGATCGCTCCGCCCGGCAGCGAGAACTCGGCGGCGCTGCCCGCGCGCAGCTCGAGCAGCGAGACCAGGCACACGTCGCCAGAGCTGGTGCCGAGGTTGACCACCGTGAACGACTGGTCGCGCGACGCCGGCGGAGACACCACCCCGAAGTCGACGGTGGTCGGCATCACCCGGTAGTTGCACGGCGGCACCTCGATCACGTCGGCGAGCACCTTCACCGTCACCGCCGGTTCGTCGAAGTCGTTCGAGTGAATCGTCACCGTCGCCTCTTTGTGCCCGGTGCTCGAAGGCGTCAGCGACACCAGCACGTCGACCCGGTTCTGCCCGGCGACGGCTGGCAGCCCGGTGGCGTCGTCGTACGGCGTCGCCGGGTCGAGGCCCACGCCCAGCTCGGCCGCCAGGGTGCCGCCGTCGGCAGCGGGTGCGATCTCGACCCTGGGGCCGGTGAAGTGCAGGTTCCCCGCCGCCGTCGGTGCCACCGTGCCGAGGTTCGCCACGGTGATGCGCCGGGTCTGGGTGGTGGGGGTGCCCGCGAAGTACGCCACCCGCCCGAAGCTCACCGTGGTGGGCCGCGCGTCGATGTCGGGGCCGCCGCCGTAGCCGTCGACGGCGATGGTGCCGCTGGGCTGCTTCGCGAGCGTGCTGTCGAACGCGAGCTGGCCGTGCGAGGGCCCCAGCGTGCGCGGCGCGAAGGTCACCGTGACGTCGGCGGTGCCCCGCGCGGGTATGGTGAGCGACGACGCGCTCACGCTGAACGCCACGTTCGCCGAGCGCAGGTTCGAGATCGTCACCGGCACCGCGGCCAGGCTGGTGAAGGTGAGCACCTTGCTGGCGCTGGCGCTCAGCGGCACGTAGCCGAGATCGAGCGGCGAGGGGGCCCACGACAGCACCTGGTCCACCCCGTCGCCCAGCAGGCTCACCGGGTAGTCGGGGCAGTCGGGCCCCGCGCGCACCGCCACCGTGCCGGTGTAGCGGCGCACCTCGGTGGGCTTGAAGCTCACCAGCGCGCTCGCCTTGCCGTGGGCCGGCACCTGCAGCACGTGCAGGTCGACGCCGTAGCCCGACGCTCCGCTGCCCATGGGGCTACGAATCGCCGCCTCACGCGCGGTGTCGGTGGGGTTCTCGACCTCGAGCTGCAGGGCCGCCGAGTCGTTCACCTGCACCCCGCCGAAGTCGAGGCCCATCGGCACCATGCAAGGCGCGTCGACCCCTTCGGCCACCAGGGTGATGAGGGCGGTGCTCGCGCCATCGTCGGTGTTGCTGGCGGTGAGGCGGAACTTCGCGCTGGTGGCGCCCGCGGCGGTCGGGGCGAAGGCCGCCTCGAGCTCGAGCGAGCCGCTCTTGCCGATCGAGCGCGCCTCGGGCAGCGCCAGGGTGAAGGCCGCGTCACCTTCGAGTTTCTCCAGCGACTCGAGCGAGATCGCCCCGAGGCCGAGGTTCTTCACCACCACCTTGAGCTGCGCGGTCTTCCCGGTCGCGACCCGGCCGAAGTCGATGCGCGCGTCGCGATCGACGTGGGTCTGGGCTGCGTCTGTCCACTCGACGCCCAGCTCTCCGACGTTCTTCTCGATCACCGGGTTGCAGCGACAGGCGACCGCAGAACTCAGCAGAAGAAAGCAGAGCGCGCGCATATGGCGCCGCACTCTCGCACGAAGCCCCCGCCGATTTCTCACCGCCGGGGCCGCCGTGGCGCTCGGGGGCATCGACGTGGCGGGCGCGGCCTGCTACAGCGAACCGAGCCTCGTCGACGTGTCATCGGCCAGGAAAAAAAGGACCGCCGACCGTGACCGCTGCCGCCGCTGCTGCACCTGCTGAGACCTTCGATGCGCTGGGCCTGAGCGCCGCTGCGCTGCACGCCCTCGCCCAGGCGAGCTACCAGAAGCCCACCCCGATTCAGGCCAAGGCGATTCCGCACGTGCTCGCCGGCCGCGACGTGATCGGCTGCGCCGCCACCGGAACCGGCAAGACCGCGGCGTTCGTGCTGCCGCTGCTCGAGCGGCTGGCCAGCAAGCAGCTGCACCGCGCGCTGGTGCTGGTGCCGACCCGCGAGCTGGCCAACCAGATCTCCGAGCACGTCGAGCGCTTCGGCGCCGCGCGCGGCATGCGTTGCGCCACGCTGATCGGCGGCGTGGGCATGGGAGGCCAGCTGGCCGAGCTCCGCGCCGACCCCCAGCTGATCATCGCCACGCCCGGGCGCCTCATCGATCACCTCGAGCAGCGCACCGTGAAGGTCGACTCGGTCGACGCGTTGGTGCTCGACGAGGCCGACCGCATGCTCGACATGGGGTTCAAGCCCCAGCTGACCCGCATTCTCCAGCGGCTGCCGCGCAACCGGCAGACCCTGCTGTTCTCGGCGACCATGGCCGGAGAGGTCGCCGAGTTCGCCCGCCAGAGCCTTCACCAGCCGGTGCGCGTCGAGGTGAACACCAGCGGCACGCTGGCCGCCCGCGCCACCCAGAAGGTCTACGAGCTGCAACAGACCGAGAAGACCGCGCTGCTCATCACCCTGCTCGACTCGAGCGACGACAGCACCCTGGTCTTCACCCGCACCAAGCGCCGCGCCGACAAGGTGGCCCGCTCGCTCGAGCGCGCCGGGCTGAGCGTCGAGCGCATTCACGCCGATCGTTCACAGGGCCAACGCGAGCGTGCGCTCGACGGGTTCAAGAACGGCACGTACCGGGTGCTGGTGGCGACCGACATCGCGGCGCGCGGCATCGACGTCGCCGACATCGGCCACGTCGTCATCTACGACCTGCCCCACGTGCCCGCCGACTACGTGCACCGCATCGGTCGCACCGCGCGCGCCGCGGCCACCGGTCGCGCGTCGAGCTTCGTAGCCCCCGAAGAGATGGATCTGCTCCGCGCCATCGAGAAGCTCACCAAGACCCCGGTGCCGCGCGAGAAGGTGCCCCGCGACTCCGAGGTGTTTCAGCGCGAGTCTGCCGCCGAAGCGGCGCGCAAAGAGCACGGCGGTGGCGGTGGCGGTGGCGGTGGGCACCACGCCCGCGGACGCCAGCAGCACCACGCCAAGAAGCCGCACGGTTCAGGCGGCGGTCGGCACGGCGGCGGCGGCAAGCGCCACGGCGGCGGCGGCGGGGGCGGCCCGAAGCAGCACAGCGCCTCGAGCGGCGGCGGCAGCGGCAGCGGCAAGAGCGTCTTCAGCGGCGGCCCGCGTCGGCGGCGCTGAGGGCGTCCAGAGTCTCGCCCGCCGGCCGAACATTTCATCGGGAGCTTTGAGAAGAAGACCGCAGGTCCCCCTCTCAAGTCGACGGGTGCCATCGCCGCTGGAACGCGAGGCAACGCATGCTCCATGCGCCAGGGAGCAGAGCGTGTGCACCCGTGGTCGCTCGTCTCCGCGATGCCGGCGTGCCTCTGGCTGACAAGGTGGGGTGGCTCAGGTGGGCCCTGTGACTGGCCGCGCCTCGTTTGCGAAGCGGACGTGGGCAGGTCGGCATGTTCAGTGACGCCGCCGATCGCCCGAGCACGCGCCACCTTGGTGCGACCGTCCGCCCGTTCGCGCGTGCCCCTCGGCTTCGCGCCACGTGTCGTCGGCGGTGCACTGCCCCGCAGCCCGGTCGACGGCACGGTGACCCAGGGCTCCGGCGAGCACTCCGGCATCGACTTCGGCGGCCCTTCGTTTCCCATGGAGGGCCGCCCGGTGATCAGCGCTGGTGAACGAGATGAACGGCGCTCAGGCGGCTCGGCGCGGAGCGGGGCTCCTCGCCGTGCCGCAGTTTTAGTGGCCCTCCCCGGACTCGAACCGGGATGACTTTAGAGGTCGGGGGATTTTGAGTCCCCTGCGTCTACCAGTTTCGCCAAAGGGCCGTTTCGTCGCCGTCTAGCATCGGGGTCCGTCAAAGCGCACGCTTCAAATTCTCGACGGCCCTCCGGCTCGCACCGGACAAAGCCCGCTGCTATAGGCGCGGCGGTCATGATCAACCTCGGTATCTCGCTCGCCGTCGCGGCCGTCGTCTTCGTCGCGGTGCGCCTCTTCGGCTTCCCCGTCTACGCCGGAGCGATTCCCGCCACCCTCGCCTTCATCGGCGTGTTCGTGGTGCTGGGCCGCCGCACCTTCACCCAGCTGCAGACCCTGATGGCCGCGGTGCAGGCCGAGCTGCAGTCGATGCCGCCCAACGCCAAAGAGCGCAAGGTGCGCGTCGACAAGGTCATCAAGATGCTCGAGAACGCCCTGCCCCTGGGCAAGTGGCAGTTCCTGGTCGAGGGCCAGATCTACGGCCAGATCGGCATGCTCAAGTACCTGTTCGAAGACTACGACGGCGCCAAGGCCGCCTTCGTGAAGTCGAACCCGCGAGACCACTACGTCAAGGCGATGGAGGGCGCCCTCGCCTACAAGAAGAAAGACTTCTCGAGCATGGAGAAGGCCTTCGAGGCGGCGGTCACCCACGGCAAGAAAGAGAGCCTGATGTGGGCGATCTACGCCTGGTGCCTGCTGCAGAACAAAGAGAAGGACAAGGCGCTCAAGGTGCTCGGCCGCGGCGTCGAGCAGAACCCCAGCGACGAGAAGCTGAAGACCGCGCTGACCGCGCTGCAGAACGACAAGCGCCTCAAGATGTCGCCCTGGGAGCCCGCCTGGTGGCAGTTCCACCTCGAGCCGCCTCCGGTGCAACAGCAGGTGATGTTCCAGGGCGGCCGCCGCGCGCGCTACCGCTGAAGCCGATCGGCGCTGAAGGGCGGCTTCACGAACACCGCGCCCTGCTCTTTCTTGAACCAGGTCAGCTGCCGCTTCGCGTAGTGCCGGGTGGCCTGCGCGGTCAGCTCTACCGCACGCTCTTTGGAGATCTGCCCGTCGAGCACCTGCAGGGCCTGGGCGTAGCCCACGCTCTGCATCGGCGCCGCCTCGCGGTAGCCGCGCCCGACCAGCGCCGCCGTCTCGTCGATCAGCCCCCCCGCGTACATCGCCTTCAGCGCGCGCGTTGATCGCCCGGTACAGCTCTTCGCGCTCGGGCTCGAGCACCCACAGCCGGTATTCGTGCCGGTTCGCCGCGAACGCGTGCGCTGATCTCGACGCGCTCGCCGGCCTGCCGGTCAGCGCGTGAATCTCGATCGCCCGCACCGCGCGCACCCGGTCGCGCAGCGGCAGCCGCGCCGCGCTCTCAGGGTCCACCCCGAGCAGCCGCTCGTGCAGCGCCTCGTCCGACAGCGCCTCGAGCTCGGCGCGCAGCCCCTCGTCGCGCGGCGGAGCCTCGATCACGCCATGCAACAGCACCCGCACGTACAGTCCGGTGCCGCCGACCACCACCACCTCGCGCCCCCGCCCGCGGATCTCGGCGATCGCCGCGTCGGCCAGCGCCTGAAAGCGCGCCGCCGAGAACTCCTCCAACGGCTCGACCACCGAGACGAGGTGGTGCGGCACCGCGCTGCGCTGCTCGGCCGAGGGCTTCGCGGTGCCGATGTCGAAGTAGCGGTAGACCGCCTGCGAGTCGGCGCTGACGATCTCGGCGCCCAGCTTCTTCGCCAGCTCGACCGCCAGCGCCGTCTTCCCCGAGGCCGTGGGCCCGCAGACGACGTGCAGCAAGCGCTACTTCCCGGCGCCGGCTCCCACCGCCGCCGAGACCTCTTTGTCGAACAGCTCCGAGGCCTCCTGGTTGTAGCCGCGGTGCACCATCTTCACCACGCCGTCGGTGTTGACCAGGAACACCGAGGGCAGCGGGCTCTGCGTGCCGAGCCAGCGGCGCGCCACCAGGTTGAAGCGGTCTTTCAGCACCGGGAAGGTGATCTTGTTCTTCTCGACCAGCTCGTTGATGATCTGAAAGCCCTTGTCCTCGGTGTCGATCGACACCATCACCACGCGCAGGCCCCGGGGCCCGTACTTCTCGTGCAGCGACTGCAGGTAGGGCATCTCCTTCTTGCAGGGGCCGCAGAACGACGCCATGAACGAGAGCAGCACCACCTTGGCCTGCTTGTCGGCCGCGTCGGGGCCCACGAACCGGTCGAGCCCCACCGCCGTCTGGCCGACCGCCTTCGAGTTGTAGACCGGCAGTCGAAACATCGGAGCCGCCTTGTCCACCGCGGCGAGCTCGTCTTCGGCCAGAGCCGGGAGCGCCGCACAGAGACAGAGGACCATCAGGGTTCGCGTCATGGGCGCAGTCATCCTACCGAACCGACGCCGCCTTGAGGGCGCGATTCACGCCCGCTGGCCGATGCGGGTGCCCATGCGCACCGCGCTGGTGGGCTGAAGCGAGGGGTCCCACTTCACCCGCCCCTTCTCGAACAGCAGAATCACCGTCGACCCCATCTCGAACATGCCCAGCTCACCGCCCCGCTCGATCGGTATCGGCCGCTGGTAGCGGTGGGTCTTCGCCGGCTGCCCGGTGTGGGTGAGAATCGCATCGTACGAGGCGTGAATGCGCGACACGCAGGTCGCCCCCACCGCCACCACCGCCACCGTGCCGGAGTCGGTCGACAGCCAGGTCACCAGCCGCTCGTTCACCGCGAACAGCGCGTCGACGTTGCGCACCGAGGCCGGGTTCACCGGCCAGAACTCACCGGGCAGGTAGGTGTAGCCGTCGATGGTGCCCGCCAGCGGCGAATGAATGCGGTGGTAGTCGCGCGGCGAGAGGTAGAGCGTGGCGTACGCGCCGCCCTCGAACCGCGCCGCCTGCGCCTCGTCGCCCAGCAGCTGCCCGACCGGAAACGAGATTCCCTTGGCCTGCAGGCAGGCGCCCTGCTCGACCCGGCCCGCCTCGCTCACCGCGCCGTCGACCGGGCTCACCACCACGTTCGGCGTCTGGTCGACCGGCCTCGAGCCCGGCTTGAGCCGGCGGGTGAAGAACTGCGCGAAGGTCGGGTAGTCGGTCACCGGGCCCTCGGCGTCTTCCAGCGCCACCTGGTAGCGCCTCGCGAACCAGCGCATCGCCACCTGGTGCATCGAGGCCGGCGCCCTGGCGCGGGTCAGCATGCCCACCACCGAAGAGAGCGCCGAGCGCGGCAAGAGCCGCATCAGCGTCATGTACGTCGAGTCGTTCATCGCGTTCTCTAACTCGTGGCGAGAGGGGTCAGGGGGCCGGCGCCGGCCCGGTCTGCTCGCCCGAGTTGTCGGGCGCGGGCTGCGGCGTGGGCGGCTTGTCTCCGCCCGGCTCGACCACCGGCTGGGGTGCCGGGGGCGGAGCAGCCGGTGGGGCGGCAGGCACCGCCGGCTTCTGGGGCGCCAGCTGCAGCAGCGCGGCCTTGTCGAAGTCGCCCACCAGCTTGCCTTCTTTGAACACCAGGAAGTGGCCGTCGTACTTCGCGTAGCGCGCCCTGCAGCGCTGCTCGGCGACCGGCTCGTACATCTCGGCGTCGGTCTCGGTGCGATCGGGGTTGCGCAGCTTCAGCGGGCCGGTCGAGCTGAAGCACCCGTCGGTGGCGCGGCGTAGCTCGTCGAGCGTCATGCCCGCGAACAGCTCGCCGCTGCGGCCGGCGTCGGGCACCACCACCGGCTCGGGCTGCGACGGCGGGTCGAACTGCACCTCGGGGGTGACCGCGGCCGCTCGCGCGCGCGCCCGCTCTTCGTCGGCGATGCGCCTGCGCTCGCCCGCGATGGTGCTCAGCAGCTCGTTCGAGGCCTGAGCGTCGAGCGATTCGGGCGGCACCTTCTTGAGCAGGTCGACGATGCGATCCATCTCTTCGTCGGCGTAGGCCGCGTCGCCCAGCTGTGCGAGCAGCGTGGTGTATTGGCCCGAGGCCTCGGTGTACTCGAGCGCGTGCTTGGGCTTCTTGCAGCCGGCGAGACCGAAGCCGAGCACCACCACCAGGGCGAGAGAATGAAGCGTTCTCATCGCCGAAGACCTTACGGCGGTTCGACTCACACGCCGAGGAAAAGGCGCTTCCCGAAGTTCAACGCCAGGTCGGCGTCGAAGATCTTCTGCGCCGAGCCTTCGATGTCGTACTCGACGCGCAGGTACTCGACGGTGCGCGCGTCGGTGTCGCAGATCACGAAGCAGGCCCGGTTGTCGTAGTCACGCGGCTGGCCGACCGAGCCCACCGAGATGATGTACTTGTAGCCCTTGCGCACGCCGAACTTCTGCGCGACCACGTCGTTCACCTCGCCGTTGCCCAGCGCGAACGCCTTGCACAGGTGCGAGTGGCCGATGAACGTGACGTCGGGCAGGTCGACGGCGTACGGCGTGAGCTCGCGGGCCTGCTCGAGCGCGAAGATGTACTCGTACGCGCGCGGCTCGATGGGCGAGCCGTGGCTGAAGCCGACGTCGCCGATGCGGTAGGTGTACGGCAGGCTGCGCAGCCACCCCAGGTTCTCGTCGGTGATCACGTTCGCCGACCAGTCGAGCGCGTGCCGCGCGGCGTCGTAATAGAACGAATAGTCCATGCGGCCGGCCACCGCGGCGTCGTGGTTGCCCAGCAGCGTGACCTCGGCGTTCTGCCGCACCAGATCGCAGCACGGGTTGGGCGACGCGCCGTAGCCCACCACGTCTCCGAGCGACACCAGCCGATCGACCTTCTGCTGGTCGATCACCTTGAGCACCTCGGTCAACGCCTCGAGGTTGGAGTGGATGTCGGAAATGATCGCGATGCGCATGGGATCTGACCGGCCCCTTCAGCTCTTCGACTTCGGCGCCTGCCCCTCGCTCTGTATCAGCTTCCGAAGCTCGTCGAGATGCTTTGTATCGATGGCCTCGAAGCGCAACCCCATGCCCGGCGGGCCGCTGTCGCCGTCGGCGCGCGCCCACACCACCGTCGCCACCGCCTCGAAGGCCGACTCGGCGCCGAAGCGCACCGTCGCCTTCGAGCCTTCACTCAAGGGCGTGCTGGTGCGCAAGAAGAGGCCGCCCTCCGAGAGGTTTCCGATGCGCGCATACACCGTGACGTTCTCCCCTTCACACCAACAACGCAGCCGAGTCGGTACTCGGGTGAACTTGCGGTTCTCAGTCGTCAACGACGCCCTCCGGTAACGAAACGGCTTCCCCCCGGGTGGCTGTTCGACCCTCTAGCGTAAGGAGTGGCGTCTCGAGGCGTCAAGGCCGCTGCCCTGCCACATTGGTGTACGGTGTACGCTTGGCGCCCAGCTCTTGAAGCCCCAAGCCTTCGATGACCACCGATCGCCCCGTGAGACACCGCTGCGAGCTGCTCGCCAGGCTCGAGCGCGAGGGGGCCGACGCCCTCGAGGTCAAGGTGCTCGACCTGAGCGAGCACGGCGCCTTCATCGAAGAGACCGCGGCCCTGCAAGAGCTCCAGGTCGGCGACCCGCTCACCCTCACCATCGCCCTGCCCGGCGGCAGCGCCTGGTCGGCCCGCGGGCTGGTGACCCGCCTCGGCACCAGCCGCCGCGAGGTGAAGCACCCCACCGTGGCGCACGTCACCGTGTCGGCGGTGGGCTTCGGCGTCGAGTTTTCGCAGATGGCCGACGACGCGCTCGAGCAGCTGCGCGACTACCTCGAGCTGCTCGACGAGCGCTGAAGAACGGCTTTTAGACGGTGGGGTTCACGAAGTCGTAGATCTTCTCGATCGCGATCTGCCGGTAGCGATCGGCCTTCAGCGAGCGCCGCGCACAGTCGTAGATCAGCTCGGTGCGCGGCCGGGTCGGCTCCTGCTTGCGCCGGCGCTTCACCTCTTTCAAGATCGACTTGAACGCGCCCGGCGGGTGGTAACAGAACGCCGCCGAGAACCACAGGCCGTCTGAGAAGGGAATCAGCCGCGCGGTCACCAGGTCGCCCTTGTTCAGCCCCACCAGGGTGCGGCGCTCGATCACCTCGTGATCTTCGCCGTCGAACAGCTCGCGCACCCGCACGAAGCCCTTGCCCAGCTTGCGCACCTCGTAGAGCCCGTGGAGCGTCTGGGTGAAGCCCTCGAACACGTTGGCGCGCGCGGGGTCTTCGACCTTCACCTTCTCGAAGTACTCCATCGCCGGGGTGCGCCCGCGGTGCGGCGAGACGCGGTCGAACACGTAGTGCTCGAGAAACGACGCCATGCGCATCTCGAGCTGGCGGTCGTCGTCGAAGATCTCACCGGTGAGGGCGAAGAACTCGGCCTTGGCCTCGAGCAGCTCGGCCTGGCGCACCTCGGGGGTGGCCCACTTCACCAGCTCGTCGAACGCCGGCTGGTAGCTGGTCTCACTCATCGGGGCAGGGGTACTCCAGCCATCAGATCGGCGAAGCGTTGAAAGAGGTAGCGCGCGTCGTGAGGGCCGGGAGACGCCTCGGGATGGTACTGCACGCTGAACGCCCTGGCGTCGGGAACTGCCAGCCCCTCGACCGTGCGGTCATTGAGGTTCAGGTGGGTGACCACCGCCCTGCCGTTGAGGCTCTTCTCGTCGACCGCGAAGCCGTGGTTCTGCGCGGTGATCTCGACCTTCTTGGTGGCGAGATCTTGCACCGGCTGGTTCGCGCCGCGGTGCCCGAACTTGAGCTTGTAGGTCTTGCCGCCCAGCGCCAGCGCGAGAATCTGGTGGCCCAGGCAAATGCCGAACACCGGCACCTTGCCGAGCAGCGCGGCCACCGTCTTGTCGGCGCCCTTCACCGCCGCCGGGTCGCCGGGGCCGTTGGTGAGAAACACCCCGTGCGGCTTCTGCCCCAGCACCTCGTCGGCGCTGGCGCTCGACGGCATCACCGTCACGTTGCAGCCCACGTCGACCAGGAACTGCAGCATCGACTTCTTGAGCCCGTAGTCGATCGCCACCACCTCGAAGCGGCCGGCCGGCGCCGGCGCCGGCTTGCCCTCGAGCGTGTCGGGGGTGCCTTTCGTCCACCGGTAGGTCTTCTTCGTCGAGATGCCGCTCGCCAGATCGAGCCCCTCCATCGGGGGCGCGGCCTTCGCCTTCGCCACCAGCGCCTGGTGCGAGACCTTCTCGGTCGAGATGACCCCCAGCTGCGAGCCGTTGTTGCGCAGGTGGCGCACCAGCTGCCGGGTGTCGATGCCGTCGAGGCCGCCCACGCCCCACTTCGCCAGGTAGTCGTTCAGCGACGCGGTGCTCCGCCAGTTCGAAGGCTCGCTGAACTCGCGCGCCACCATGCCCACCGCGTGCGGCCGCTCGCTCTCGTCGTCGTCGGGGTTGGTGCCCACGTTGCCGATGTGCGGGTACGCCATCGTCACGATCTGCCCGACGTACGACGGGTCGGTGAGTATTTCCTGGTACCCGAACATCGAGGTGTTGAAGACCACTTCACCGACCGCGTCGGCGCTCGCGCCGAAGGTGCGGCCCTCGAACACGGTGCCATCGGCGAGTGCGAGTACGGCGGGTTTCATCGGGCAGCTCCTTGAACGAACGTGTAGCGCATGCGGTTGGCTTGCGGGTCGAACACCGCCAGATCAGCGGCGGCCCCCACCTGAAGTGAAGGCGCGGCCTGCCCCAGCACCTCGGCGGGGCCGGTGGTGAACAGCGCCACCGCGCGCGAGGCGCTCACCCCCGCCGCCACCACCTCGGCGAACGCGGTGCGCAGCGCGCAGCGGCCCCAGGCGGCCATCTCGAAGGGGTGCTCGCGCTCGAGAATGCCAGGCCGGCGGTGGTCGGTGGCCACCGCGTCGAGCGTGCCGTCGATCACCGCGCGCTTGACCGCCTCGACGTCGGCGCGCGAGCGCAGCGGAGGCCACACCCGCGCCTCGAGCGAGTACCCTGCTGCCTTCGACTCGTCGTCGCGCAGGTGGTGCGGCGCGGCGTCGGCGGTCACCGGCAACCCCGCCCGCCTCGCCCACGCCACCCGCTCGACGCTGCCCTTGCAGGTGAGGTGCGCGAAGTGCAGCCGCCCGCCGGTGCCCTCGAGCACGGCCAGCGCCGCGGCCACCGCTGCCACCTCGGCCTCGGCCGGCGCGCCCGCCAGGCCCAGCCGCAGCGCGGTCGACCCCTCGCCGATCACCGCCCCCGAGCTCAAGGTGAGATCTTCGGCGTGCAGCATCACCACCTTGCGCTCGGCGTGCTGCAGCGCGCGCCGCAACAGCCCCAGCGTCGCCACCGGCGCGAAGCCGCTCGACAGGCACGGGGCAGACACCGGCCGCTCGCCCAGCTCGCTGCCCCGCGTCAGCTCGGCTGCGGTCGAGATCGAGAGCCCATCGGCCTTCACCGGTACCGACGAAGGGTCAGCCACCAGCCGGGTGAAGCCGCCGGCGATGGCATCGGCCACGTCGTCGGCCCCCCGGAGCACGCAGCGCAGATCGGTGAGCGAGGGAAAGAGCCACAGCCCCTCGAGGTCGCGGGTCTCGGTGACCTTCGCGCTGTGCGGCTCGGCGATGCGGCCGCCCACGATCAAGAGGTCGCGCTGACCGTCGTCGCCGGTGGCGGGGTCCAACACCCGCGCGTTCTGGAGCAGCAGCGCGCTCACTTGACGCTCTCCAGAATCGCCATGCGAATGAACACCCCGTTCTTCACCTGCTCGAGAATCAGCGAGCGGGGCCCGTCGGCGACCTCGGGGGCGATCTCGACGCCCCGGTTCACCGGCCCGGGGTGCATCACCACCGCGTCGGCCTTGAGCCGCGCCGCCCGCTCGTTGGTGAGCCCCCAGCGCTGGTGGTACTCGCGCTCGCTGGCGAAGTACGCGTCGGCCATGCGCTCTTTCTGCACCCTCAAGACCATCACCGCGTCGGCGCCCTCGAGCGCGCGATCGAGATCGATGTCGACCTCGGCGCCCAGCGCGGCCCAGCCGTCGCTGACCAGCGAGCGCGGGCCGCACAGGGTGACGTTGGCGCCCAGGGCCTTCAGCGCGTGCAGGTTCGAGCGTGCCACCCGGCTGTGCAGCACGTCTCCCACCACCAGCACCCGCTTGCCCTGAAAGTTCTTCCACCGGCGCCACAGGGTGAAGGTGTCGAGCAGGCCCTGGCTGGGGGTGCTCGTGGCGCCCGTCGCCGGCGTTGATCACGCTGCACGGCACGTGGGCCGCGGCGAAGGCCGCCGCCCCGCTCGCCTGGTGCCGAATCACGATCGCGAACGGCCCCAGCGCGGCGATGTTGCGCACCGTATCGAGCAGCGTCTCGCCCTTGCTCGCCGACGAGCCGGCCACCGTCCAGTTGAGCACCTCGGCCCCCAGCGACTTGGCGGCGGTCTCGAACGACGAGCGGGTGCGCGTCGACGGCTCGAAGAACAGGTTGGCGATCAGCCGCCCGTCGAGCGGCCGCCCGTGTCTGGCGCCCGCCTCGTGCTCGGCAGCCCGGGCGAAGAACGCCTCGATGCCGGCGCGGGGCATGCCTTCGAGCGCGAGCAGGTGCTTCGTCACCGGAAGTCTCGCGACTTCTCGATGTGGAAGTGAATCGTCTTGTACTTGTTGGTGGGCTTGAGCTTCACCACCCGGTCGTAGTCGACGCTGATGGTCATGGTGCGGGTGCCCTCGTCGCGGGTCACCACCACGCCCTCGGGGGGTATGCCCAGCCCCGGCACCTCGGTCACCACGCCGCTCTCGTCGGTCTCGTAGTGGTACCCCACCGCGGTGGGCCCACCGTTGAGCTTCAAGGTGACGTCTTGCACCACGATGTCGTCGGGCGAGGTGAAGCCGCGCAAGAACGCGACCTCGACCGCCTCTTTGACGCTCATGTTGTCGACGAAGGGCGGCACGTAGACCACCGCCGCGTAGAGCACCCCGAGCGCCGCGATGATGAACAGCCACGTCGAGATGGTCATCTGTCCGCGAGGCCGCACGCGCTCGAGCTATCAGCGGCTCGCGACGCTGGTCAAGAGTTCAGGGGCCCGCTCTTCAGCGCGTCGGCTCGTCGCCGCACATCGTGACCGAGCGAAAGAAGCGATCGCCACGAATGCCGGTGCCACCGAAGAACGAGTCGAAGAGGCCGCCGTGGCTGAGCGAGAGCCAGATCACCGTCGCCTTGCCCTTGATGTCGTCGTACGGCACGTACTGCACGCCCTGATCGCGGCCAGCGCCCAGCCCGAACCGGCTGTCTTCGCTGTTGTCGCGGTTGTCGCCCATCACGAACACGCTGCGCGGGGGCACCACCACGTCGACGTCCGAGTCGTTGGGAAAGGCGCGGTTCAAGATGAGCGGCGGCTCTGCCAGGGTCTGCGCGAGAGCGTCACCCGCACGCGGGCGCCAGTCGCCTGGAACCACGTAGGGCCTGCCGGCCAACTGAAGTCCTGGCCTGGTCGCAGTTGGGCATCTCCCAGGTCGGGTAGTCGGGGTTCTCGACCGTGGTGGGCAGCGCCTCGCCGTTCACCTTCACGGTGGCGCCGTGCACCTCGAGGTGGTCTCCCGGCACTGAGATGATGCGCTTGATGAAGTCTTTACCACGAAGTCCCAGGCGGTTGTTGAAGACGATCACGTCGCCGCGCCTGGGCGCGCGCACGATCTGAAACGGCACGAAGTTGAGAAACGGCATCCGCACCCCGTAGATGAACTTGTTGACGAAGATCTGATCGCCGATCTCGAGGGTGGGGATCATCGAGCCCGAGGGAATCTTGAACGGCTCGACCAGCACGCTGCGAATCAAGAGCGCCACCAGCAGCGCCTTGACGAACCCGCCGGCGAAGTCGCCTGCCGAACCGCGCTTGAACTTCTTCAGGTGCTTGTCGGCGCTCTCCGACAGCGCGCGCTGCCCTTGATCGGGCGCTTCGGGCCCTGTCCGCAGGCCCAGCGCCCGGGCCAGCGCCACCAGCCGCTCGGCCAGCTCTTCGGTGGGCTTGCCGGCCAGCGCCTGGGCGTTCTTCGCGGCCAGGGCCTCGACCTCGGCGATCAGCTCTTCGGCCGCCGCGCGCCGCTTGCGGTCGACCATGAAGCCCTTGGCCACCGCGCGTAAGCCCACCAGCCCCAGGTAGTAGGCCAGCATGATCAGCCCGAAGCCCTGCAGCCACGGCTGGAGGCCCGGGTAGCTGCACACCGAGAACTCGACGATCACCAGGTAGATCGAAAAGGCGATGCCGAAGATCGAGATCGGCGCCCACAGGCTGGTGAGGCGATCGAGCCAGCGGGTCTTGCGCAGCGCTTGAAGGTCGGCGGGCTGAAGCTTCGCCTTCACCGCGTCGGCGACGGTCGACACTCACTCCTCCGTCTTGAGCACCGCGAGAAAAGCTTCCTGGGGAATCTCGACGGAGCCGACCTGCTTCATGCGCTTCTTGCCCTCCTTCTGCTTCTCGAGGAGCTTGCGCTTGCGGCTGATGTCGCCGCCGTAGCATTTGGCCAGGACGTCCTTGCGGATCGCGCGGATCGTCTCGCGGCGATGATCTTCGCCCCGATCGCCGCCTGAATGGCGACCTCGTACATCTGCTTGGGGATCACTTCTTTGAGCTTGGCGCACACGTCGCGGCCGCGCTGATACGAGCGCTCGCGGTGCACGATGATTGCGAGCGCATCGACCGCTTCGCCGTTGAGCAGGATGTCGAGCTTGACCAGGTCGGACGTCTGGAAGCCCGCCAGCTCGTAGTCGAGCGACGCGTAGCCGCGGCTGACGCTCTTCATCTTGTCGAAGAAGTCGAACACCACCTCGGCCAGCGGCATCTCGTAGGTCACCTTCACCCGCGTGCCGCTGCTGCCCAGATACTCGATGCCCTTCTGGGTGCCGCGCCGTTCTTGGCACAGCTTCAAGATCGCGCCCAGGTGCTCGTTGGGGACGTGGATGTGGCAGACGAGGTACGGCTCCTCGAGGTGCTCGATGTTCTGCACCGGCGGGAGCTTGGCGGGGCTGTCGATGAAGAACGGCTCACCCGCGGTGGGGAACACCTTGTAGACCACGCTCGGCGCGGTGGTGATGAGGTTCAGGTTGTACTCGCGCTCGAGCCTTTCCTGGACGATCTCCATGTGGAGCAGCCCGAGGTAGCCGCAGCGGTAGCCGAACCCGAGCGCGGTCGAGCTCTCGGGCTCGTAGGTGAAGGCCGAGTCGTTGAGCCGCAGCTTCACGAGCGCGTCGCGCAGGTTCTCGTAGTCCGCCGAGTCGACCGGGAACACGCCCGAGAACACCATCGGCTTCACTTCTTTGAAGCCGGGGAAAGGCGAGTCGGTCGGCCGCAGGTCGTCGGTGACGGTGTCGCCCACCTTGGCGTCGGCGAGCTCTTTCACGTTCGCGACCAGCACCCCCACCTCGCCGGCGATCAGCTGCTTGACCGGCATCGAGAACGGGCTGAACACGCCCAGCTCTTGAACCTCGAACTTCTTCTGGTTGCTCCACAGGCGGATGATCTGCTTCAGCGCCAGGGTGCCCTCGAGCACCCGCACCAGCATCACCACGCCGCGGTAGTTGTCGTACCAGCTGTCGAACACCAGCGCCTTGAGCGGCGCGGTCTGCGAGCCCTTGGGGCGGCGGCACGTGCTTCACCACCGACTCGAGAATCTCTTCGATGCCGATGCCCTCTTTGGCCGACGCCGGCACCGCCAGCTTGCCGTCGAGGCCGATCACGTCTTCGATCTCGGCGCGGGTGCGCTCGACGTCGGCTGAGGGCAGGTCGATCTTGTTGATGACGGGGATGCACTCGAGATCGTGCTCGAGCGCCATGTAGACGTTGGCGAGGGTCTGCGCCTCGACGCCCTGGGTCGAGTCGACCACCAAGAGCGCCCCTTCGCAGGCGGCCAGCGAGCGGCTGACCTCGTAGGCGAAGTCGACGTGGCCGGGGGTGTCGATGAGGTTGAGCACGTACTTCTTGCCGTCGCGCGCGGTGTAGTTCATGCGCACGGTCTGGGCCTTGATGGTGATGCCCCGCTCGCGCTCGATGTCCATGTTGTCGAGGAACTGGGCCTGCTTGTCGCGCGCGTGAAGGGTGCCCGTCTTCTCGAGCAGCCGATCGGCCAGGGTCGATTTCCCGTGGTCGATGTGGGCGATGATCGAGAAGTTCCGGATGTGCGTTCTCAGAAGGCATTCGGCGGCGCGGCTGCTCGTAGCACTAATCGATGCCTTCGCAAGCGCCTATGGGTAAGGTCCCGCGCCAACATGCGCACGACCTTCTTGCTCGCCGTGCTGTTCGCTTCGCTGGCCCACGCCGAAGACGCCGCGGCGCCGCCGCCCGCTGACGCCAAGCCGCCCCCGCCCGCCGACGAGATCAAGCACGTGCTCGACTACTTCTACAACGGCAAGGATCGCGGCCCCGCCCTGGTCGAGATCAAGGCCTGCCTCAAGGTCGACTCGACCGGCAAAGACGCCAACACCAAGAACGAGTGCGTCGAGCCGGTCACCGGCCCGGTGAAGAAAGACACCACCGTGCACGGGTGGACCATGTGGTACCTGCCCGAAGGCGCGAACTACGACGACGTGTCGCTGCAGTTCATCTTCGGCAACGACGTGCGCTCGACCATCGACGTGAAGCTGAGCACCCCCGGCCGCACCCGCACCTGGCGCAGCACCACCGCGTCGAAGAAGGGCAAGTGGACCATCAAGGTGAAGCGGGGCGATCAGGAGCGGGCCTGACCCATCACGGTCGAGAGCAGTCCGGCGTCGAAGCGACCGGCACGACCACGTCCACGTCCCGACGGGTCGCCTCGTGGACGTGGACGTGGTCGTGGTGGGACGGTTCTCGAGAGCGCCACGAACGTCACTGCCGCCCCCTGCCCTTGCGCCTCCCCAGAACCCCATCGACGCGATCAGCGGCGAGGCGACCAGCGCGAGCACCGCCCAGGCCAGCGTCCGCGAGGTGGCGCGCCCGACGGGGCGTCGCTGCGAACGCTGTCGAGCGAGGCGCGAACGACCTTCTGCGAGCGCCTCGGAGCCGCCCGCCGGCACGAGAGAAGATCACCACCGGGTGCTTCACTTCGCCGGGGCAGGCGGCGACCACGATCTGCCGCAGCTGGCTGCCTTCGCGCACCGAGCCCACCACCTCGACGCGGGCGAAGGCCCCCGGCACCAGCTCGACCCGGTCGAGCGCGAACTTGAGCCCCAGCTCGTTGGTGAAGTGACGCGCCACCGCCGTCGCCAGCTCGTCGCGCGCCCCGGCGCTCGACTTGAACGGCTCGTCGACCACCGAGATCAGCAGCGCCGCCGCGTCTTCGCCGTCGGTGTCGACCAGGTCGGCGCGAGCCGCCGGGCGGCGCGCCTTGGCAGCCGGCGATCGCCCCCACCCGGCTCGAGCGGAACAGGTCGAGCCGCGCCATGCGAAAGCCCTTGGGCGGGCGCAGGGTGAAGTTCTCCTGGCGCACCTGCGGCCCCAGCAGGTCGACCGCCGCGAGCAGCACCAGCACGCCCAATGAAGCACCCATCATCGCGGCAGACGATATAGCCTTCGAACGAAAGCCTTCGTGAGCCCCGACGAACGAACCGAGGCAGAGCAGCGGGCCGACCGCGCGGTGCGCCGCGGAGAGCTGTCCGCGGCGCTCGCGCTCTACCAGCCGATCGCGCCGCCTTCCCGAGCGACGAGGGCGCTGGCGGAAGCTGCAGCGCATCCGCGAGAACCTGCAGCCGATGGAGCTGACCAGCGCGAAGACTCGCGTGCCGCCCGAGCAGGCCGCTCAGCCCACCAACTCGATTCAGAGCGCCGAGGCGCTCGCCGCGCGCGGCGACTACGCCGCGGCCATCGCGCTCTACCGCAAGGCGCTCGAGAAGCGCCCCGACAGCGACCTGATTCGCGAGCGGCTCGCCGAGCTGTTTCAGATCGTTCAGGCGGTGGCGCCGAAGGTTTCTGCCGCGGCCGACACCTCTACCTCTGTCGCGCCCGCCGGCGTGACGCCCGATGGCCAAGCCCCTGTTTCGACGTTGCGCCTATTGTCCGACCTCTTGGACCAGATCAGTCGCCGGCGTCGCACTGCACCCCAAAAGGGCTGACTTCTCCGTCGCAATGGCCTGTTTTCCAGGGCGCGGACGTCATAGTCTGCCGGCCGCGGTCTGACGTATTTGCCGCTCTTGGAGGCAGTTCGTGCGTTTGGGAGTTCTGACAGGCGGGGGCGACTGCCCGGGGCTCAACCCGCTCATTCGAGGGGTAGTGAAGCGTGGCATTCATGAATTCGGCCATGAGTTCGTGGGGATCGAGAACGGGTACAGGGCCTGGTCGAACGAAGGTGCGCGCCCGCTGACCATGGCCGACACGCGCGCGGGATCCTGCCCGAAGGCGGCACCATTTTCGGCACCTCGAACAAGGCGAACCCGTTTCAGTACGCGAAGAAGGAAACCGGGAAGTGGGTGGAGCGCGACCACTCGGCCGACGCGCTCAAGATCTACAAAGACCTGAAGCTCGACGGCCTGATCGCCATCGGCGGCGACGGCACGCTGTCGATCGCCCACAAGCTGGGCGCGCTGGGGATGCGGGTGGTCGGCTGCCCGAAGACGATCGACAACGACCTGTCGGGCACCGACCAGACCTTCGGCTTCGACACCGCGCGGATGATCGTCACCGAGGCCATCGACCGGCTGCACACCACCGCCGAGTCTCACGACCGGGTGATGGTGGTCGAGATCATGGGTCGCAACGCCGGCTTCCTGACCCTCGAGTCGGGGCTGGCCGGCGGCGCCGACGTGATTCTGCTCCCCGAGCTTCCCTACCGGGTCGAGCCGATCATCGAGAAGATCAAGAGCCGCGGCACCCGCAAGCGCAGCTTCTCGATCATCGCCTGCTCCGAGGGCGCTTTTCCGGTCGGGGGCTCGCTCTCGGTGCTCGAGCAGGCTCACCAGGTGCCCGGCCGCGGAGTGGTGCGGCTCGGCGGCGCCGGCAAGGTGGCCGCCGACGCGATCGCGGCGCACTGCGACGCCGAGATTCGCGTCACCGTGCTGGGCCACCTGCAGCGCGGCGGCGCACCGACCGCGGCCGACCGCCTGCTCGCCACCCGCTACGGCTGCAAGGTGCTCGACCTGATCCGCGACGGGCAGTGGGACCACATGGTCGCGCTGCGCAGCGCGGATCGCGCCGTGCCCCTGTCCGAGTCGAAGAAGGAGCGGCGCGTCGACCCCCGCGGTGACGACGTTCGCTTCGCCAAGAGCATGGGCATCTGTTTCGGGGACTAGAAGGAGCAACGTGTCGCACGTGGGCCGGCACATCGGGCGCTACCGGATCCTGGAGCAGCTGGGCCAGGGCGGCATGAGCGTGGTGTACAAAGGGCTCGACACCGCGCTCGACCGCGAGGTCGCGGTCAAGGTGCTCCACCCGCACCTCGCTGGCAAAGAAGAGTCGCGCCGCCGCCTGGCGCGCGAGGCGAAGGCGGTGGCGCGGCTGCACCACCCCAACATTCTCGAGGTGTTCGACTTCGCCTCGGCCGAGGCGTCCGACGCGTACATCGTCACCGAGTACATCCGCGGCAAGACGCTGCGGCAGTTTCTCGCCGACGAGTCGCTCGCGCCGCCCGAGATCGCCGCGATGGTGGTGCACGAGATCGCCTCGGCGCTGGCGCACGCCCACGACCTGGGGGTCATCCACCGCGACCTCAAGCCCGAGAACGTGATGCTGCGCGAAGACGGGGTCCTCAAGCTGATGGACTTCGGCATCGCCAAGATCCTCGACCGCGACGAGAAGATGACGATGACCGGCGCGCTGGTCGGCTCGCCCGCGCACATGGCGCCCGAGATCATCGAGGGCGAAGAGGCCGGGCGCCGAGGCCGACGTGTTCTCGCTCGGCACCATGCTGTACCTGTTCGCCACCGGGCGACTGCCGTTCGTCGCCTCGAACACCACCGCCACGCTCCGCAAGATTCTCGAGGGCGTCTACGACGACCCGCGCCAGGTGGTGGCCACGGTGAGCGACGAGCTCGCCGAGATCATCGCCACCTGCCTGATGCGGCAGCCCCGCGATCGCTACTCCAACGCCGGCAAGCTGCGCGAGGTGCTGGCCGACTACCTGCGCGACGTCGGGCTCGAGCGGGTGAACGAAGAGCTGCCCCGCTTCTTCTCGAGACCCCGGGGGCTACCGCCGAGAGCTCGACCCCCGGCTGACCCGGCCCTGCTCGCGCGCAGCGAGCGCTTGATCGCCGAGAAGCGCCCCGCGCGCGCGCTGGCCTCGCTCAACCTGGTGCTCGCGCACGACCCCACCAACCAGAAGACGCTCGAGCTGCTCGCCCGCCTCAAGGCCCACAGCGCGCGGCAGAAGCGCATGGCCTCGTCGCTGCGCTTCGCGGTGGCCGCCGGCGCGCTCTTCATCGTGGGCTCGAGCGTGTGGAAGGGCGTCGAGGTCGCCCAGCGCGTCGACGAGTATCAAGAGCCCCTGGTGCGCCGCGGCTCCGACGTTCCGGTGCTCACCGCCGGGCTGTTTCCCGCGCCGCCCGAGAAGAAGGTCGAGGCGCCGCCGCCCGACCCGGTGCTGCCGGTGCAGCCCCCACCCGAGGTGAAGGCCCCGGTGAAGGTGACCGCCCGCTCGAGATGGTGAAGCTGCCCCCGCAGGTCGCCCTGGCCTCGGGCCCCATCGACGTGACGGTGAAGATTCGGCCCTTCGGCTACCTCACCATCGATCAGGGCGAGCGCTCGGCGATGCCGCTGGCGGTGCACGCCGCGAAGCTGACCGCCGGCAAGCACCGGCTGAAAGTCACCTGCGACGCCTGTGAGCTGCAGGGCAAGGCGCTCGAGGTGAACGTCGAGGCGGGCAAAGACAACACCTTCAACCTGCCCGCTCCGCTCAAGCCCTCGCTGGTGTCGTTCGACGGCTTCCCCGACGACGCGATGGCGCGCATCGGCAACGAGCTGCGCAGCATCGCCGACAGCAAGGCCCCCCCGTTCCACATCACCACGCCCCCGAGGGCCGTCGCCTGACTTCGGCCACCACGTGCGCTGCGAGGTGACGCTGCGGCCCGAGCGGATTCAGGCCGGCACCAGGCGGACGTCAACGCCGGTGAGCCCGTGGGCGATCAGCAAGACAAGCCGTGATGCGAGCCGTCGTGCTGGCCTCTGGTGCTCCACGGCCGCCTCGCGCAGATCGTGCCGGACCGCGAGCTCGAGACGGTGCGGCCATCTTCAACGCCGGCAACTACCAGCCGGCCCTGGCCCGCGCCCGCGACGCGATGGGGCTGTCGAACTTCACCGAGGCCCAGCGGGTTGAGCTGCACAAGTACGCCGGCCTCTCGGCGTTCAACCTGGGCGACGCGCCCGCCGCCGAGCAGCACTTCCTGCAGCTCTTGCGCTTGAACCCCGACTACGTGCTCGACCCGTTCGCGGTGCCGCCGCCGGCGATCAAGCTGTTCGAAGAGGTGAAGAAGAAGAACGCCGACGCGCTCAACATGATTCGCCAGCAGATCGCGATACGCGAAGAGCAGGCGCGCCGCGACGCCGCCGAGGCCGAGCGGCGCAAGAAGCGCGAAGACGACGAGCGCAAGCGCCTCGACGAGCTGTCGCGCAACGTGCAGGTGAAGGTGATCGAGAAGCGCTCGCTGCTGCCCAACTTCGCGCCGTTCGGGGTCGGCCAGTTCCCGCAGAACCGCACCGAGTGGGGCGTGGTGTTCGCGGTGACCGAGGCGGTGCTGGCGCCACCCGGCTGATCAGCCTACTTCGCGATCGAGACGCCTACGACAAGGTCACCATCATCCCGACGTGCCGTACGCCGGCGATCAGAACGGCAATTTCCCGTTCACGATGCGAAAGATCCCCGCGAACTCGCGCCGGCGCGATGCCTGGCGGAACATCGCGAAGTGCGGCCAGGGCGGGCGTTCTACGCGGTGGCGGTGCTCGGCATCATCGACGCGCTCTGGCACCACAAGAGCGAGGTGGTCACCTTCCAGAGCCAGCGCGCCTCTGACGTGCTCACCCCCTCGAAGGACGAGGGGCTCAAGCCGACCTTCAACCTCTACCCCCTGCCCGGCGGCGCCGGAGTGGGCTTCGGATTTCAGTTTTGATCTTCAGCAGCTCTTGAGGAGCACGCATGGCGAACTTGATGGTGAAGACCCCCGACGGGAAGACGCGCACGGTGGCGCTGCTCAAGCGCATCACCAGCATCGGCCGCGGCAGCGACAACGACGTGCAGCTCGAAGACGAGCGGGTGCCCGAGAGCGCGCTGCACATCATGTTCGACGGGAAGGACTACCAGGTCGGCGGCGGCACCGACTTCCTGGTGAACGGCAAGAAGCGGGCTGAGGCGGTGCTGACCACCAACGACGTGATTCAGGTCGGCTCGTCAGAGCTCACCTTCGGCACCGGCTCGGCGCCGCTGGCCGCGCCCGCGCTGGCCCGCGGGGGCAACCGCGACAGCATCTCGCAGAACCCCGACGCGGCGACGGTCGAGCAGCCCGGCACGGTGAACCGCGAGATGGCCGCGCTCAAGCGCCTCACCGTGTTCAGCGAGCGCCTGCTCGGCACCTACGAGCTCGACAAGCTGCTCGAGGGCCTGATGGACGAGGTGATCGACATCACCCGCGCCGACAAGGGCTTTCTCATCTTGATGGAGTCGAACCAGCTGCGGGTGAAGGTGGCCCGCAACCTCTCGCGCGAGAACATCGAAGACGCGGTCGAGCGGGTGTCGGACTCGATCGTCGCCAAGGTGGTGCGCACCCAGAAGGCGCTGATCATCTCTGACGCGCTCGACGACCCCGAGTTCAACGCCTCGGAGAGCGTGGTGAACCTGAAGCTGCTCTCGGTGATGTGCGCGCCCTTGAGCCACAAGGGCGAGGTGTTCGGGCTCATCTACCTGGGCAACGACCGGCTGGTGAACCGCTTCGAGCAGAAGAGCCTCGACACCCTCACCATCTTCGCGTCGCAGGCCTCGCTGCTGCTGCAGAACGCGATTCTGGTCAGCGAGCTCAAGCTCGACAACGTCGAGCTGAAGAAGAAGCTCGAAGATCAGCAGTACGGCGACATCGTGGGCTCGGCGCAGGCGATGCGCGAGGTCTACAAGCGGGTCGACAAGATCTCGCCCACCGACATCTCGGTGCTGATCACCGGCGAGACCGGTACCGGCAAAGAGCTGATCGCCCGCGAGATTCACCGGCGCAGCCCGCGCGTGAAGGGCCCGTTCGTCACCATCAACTGCGGCGCGATTCCCGAGAACCTGCTCGAGAGCGAGCTGTTCGGGCACGTGAAGGGCGCCTTCACCGGCGCGGTGGCCACCAAGCCGGGCAAGTTCCAGGCGGCGATCGGTGGCACCCTGTTTCTCGACGAGATCGGCGAGATGCCGCTGCAGCTGCAGGTGAAGCTGCTGCGCGCCCTGCAAGAGAAGGTCGTCTACAAGGTCGGCGACAACCGCGGCGAGGCGGTCGACATTCGGGTGGTCTGCGCCACCAACAAGAACCTCGAAGAAGAGGTGAAGAAGAACGCCTTTCGCGAAGACCTCTACTTCCGCATCAACGTGGTGACCTTGAAGCTGCCGCCGCTGCGCGAGCGCGGCGACGACATTCTGGTGCTCGCCAAGTTCTTCATCAGCAAGTACGCGCGCGAGTTCAACGGCAGGGCCAAGGGCTTCACCCCCTCGTGCACGGTGGCGATGAAGAAGTACGGCTGGCCGGGCAACATTCGCGAGCTCGAGAACCGGCTCAAGAAGGCGGTGGTGCTCGCCGACAAGCCGCTGCTCACGCCCGAAGATCTCGACCTGCGCCCCGAGAACCTCGACCCCATCATGCCGCTCGCGATGGCGAAGGAAGAGTTCCAGAAGCGGTACATCAACGAGGTGCTCGAGCGGAACAACGGCAACCGCACCAAGACCGCGAAGGACCTCGGCGTCGACCCACGCACCATCTTCCGCCACCTCGAGAAGCTCGAGGCCGAGAAGACCGGCAAGGTGCTCGCTCCAGACCCCGAGTTCGATGAAGCGTGACGTGTAAGGCGTGAAGGAAAGAGATCTGACATGGCCAAGGGGTCGAAATTCGGGAGCAGCGCGGTGGCCGGGGGGTTGCTTTGGGCAGCCTTTGCCTTGAGCGCCTGCGTGCTGCCCCAGAATGACGACCCGTTGCCCGTTGTGCCTCCGGTGAAGAACCGGCCTCCGCGCATCGTGCCGACGACCACCCACCCCGCCCGGCTGTTCGAGTTCAGCCTCGACCCCAGCTGCAAGGCGCCCACGGTCGAGGCGGTGGTCGAAGACAGCGATGTCGAAGACTCCATTCGCGTGCGCTGGTCGGTCTACAAAGACGACGGCACGCGTGGCTCGATGCAGATCGACCAGTCGATCGTCGAGCCCGCGGGCGTGGTGCGCCGGTCGATCACCGCGTCTTCGCTGCTGTTCCAGGTCACCGACCTCGCGCAGACCGGCACCGCGCGGCAGCTCGAGCTGCTGGTGGCCGATGGAGAGCTCAAGATAGAGGGCGACAAGGTCACCGCCCAGCCACGGATCGTCCCGTTTGCCGACAGCGGCACCACCTTGGATCAGAGCTACATCGACTCGTACACGTGGATCGTCAACACCACCCGTAACCCGTGCTTTCCATGAGAGCCGCGATTCTCAGCCTGGTGGCGGTGGCGCTCGGCGGGTGCGCGGCAGACGGTCACGTGGGGTTCCGCCCGCCCGACTGCGTGCTCGACAGCGACTGCCCCGGGGCGCAGGTCTGCTTCCAGGACGGCTGCGGCGACCCGGGCTCGAACCTCTACATCGAGGTCACCGGCGACAACACCTCGCTGCACCCGCAAGACTTCGACGTCTCGGCGATGGGCGGCGCGTCGGCGGTGATGAACCTGAGCCTGCGCGGGCCGCTCACCCTGTCGGGCCGGCTGCAGCGCAACGCCCCCGAGCTGGGCGGGCCGGTCGACTACAACGGCGGCGTCACCATCACCGCCAACGGCCAGAGCGATCTGATTCAGGGCCTGTTCCGCCACTTCTCTACCGTGGTGCTGCCCGACACCAGCGCCTACCAGATGTTCATCGGGGCGGGCTCGTACTCGGTGACCGCGCGCGCCAACGACGTGTCGGTGCCGTACCAGACCACCCAGATCAACTCGGGGCCAGGCAGGCTCTCGGGCGCCTCGTTCACCTTCAAGAGCGTCAACGACGTGATCACCGTCAACGGGCGGCTGGTGAAGACCAGCAAGCCAGTGCTGGTCACGCAGCCGGGCATGTCGATTCAGGCGTTCGAGACGGTCAACGGCACCCCGCTCTCGCAGATCTCACTGGTCTCGAGCAGCGGCGACTTCACCCTGCACCTCGACCCGGCGGCCGCGTTCTCGTCGTCGATCGCCCTGGTGGCATCGCCGCGCGACAGCACGCTGCTGGTGCCCAGCAAGACCTTCGTGGTGAGCCCGGTGCCCGTCTCGCAGTCGACCCTGGGCGTGCTCGAGCTGGGCGAGTTCGGCGACAAGCTGCCCGCGCTGACCGGCACGCTGCTGGGCAGCGATGGCCGGCCGATCGCCTCGGCGACGGTGAAGTTCGAAGGCAAGGTGAACGGCGACGGCGTCTTCAAGAGCCGCACCGTGGTGACCGACGAGCACGGGGTGTTCTCGGTCGACCTGCTGCCCAGCGAGCGCGACGAGCAGTACCTGATGACCGCGGTTCCTCCCGCGGGAAACGCCTCGGGCATCATGGAGATCAAGGTGAGCGCCGGGCTGTATGAGCAGCTGCCCAGCCTGCTCTCGGGCAGCCCGCTCGCGCCGAAGACCGAGTTCACCTGCCCGCCGCGGCTGCAGATCACCGGGCGGGTGACGCAGCCCAACGGCCAGGCGGCGTTCGGGGTGCGGGTCACCGCCACCGCGCTCGCGTCGCTCGAAGACCCGACCAGCGGCCCGCTGCCGATCGAGCCCATCAGCGCGACCACCGACTTCGATGGGCAGTACCACCTCTCGCTCGACCCCGCGCGCTACCAGCTCGACTACGCGCCGGCCGACGGCCTGCTGCCGCGCAAGTCGCGCATCGTGCGGGTGAGCGGCGATTTCTTCGACGCCGGCAGTGCGCTCGAGCTCGGCGAGGTCGTGCTGTCGGCGGCGCGCACCGTGAGCGGCACGGTCTCGGTGCGCCCCAACACCCTCGACGTCGTCAACCTGCCCGACGGCGGGGTCGACCTCGACGCGGGCCAGCCGTACAGCACCGGCGCTCCGGTGGCGAACGCGGTGGTGCGCTTCTACCGGGTCAGCTCGGTCGAGGGCCTCGCCTCGGCGCTGCTGGTGGGCGAGGCGGTCTGCGACGAGAAGGGCTACTACTCGGTGGCCGTGCCCGACCGCGCCAAGAGCACGCCGGCGCCCTGACTCCCTCGCAGGCCCTGGGGTCCACCCCTGACCTGGGGTCCAAGCCCTGCCCTCGCCCCCACCGACCCCTGGCCGAGAACCCTGAACTTTGGCCTGACCCTGCCGGGCCGTCGGCGCGTCTGAACTGACGGCCCTGCACCGACTCACCGTGGCAGCCCCCGCCACCTCGAACCTCCCGCTCGAAATCTGCTCCCCGGGAGGCAGCACCACCTTCGCCCCTCTGCAGCGCCCGAATGCCACAGCGCAGGCGTTTAGAGCGATCGAAACGGGCGAGCGCTGCTCCAAAGGGCGCTGGCCCGGCAAGGTCAGGCCAAGGCTCAAGGGGGGCCGGCCAGGGGTGGACACGCGCAGGGTCAGGGCCAGGGCATGGGGCAGCGATTTCGGCCGGGCATGGGCAGCGCTGTTTGCCCGGCGCCTGCGCTCGACGCTTTCTGCCGCGCCCGAGAACCGTCAGCCGCTCAGGGCGCCGCGCCGAGCGACGACTTGAGCGCGTCGACGGTGGGCCCCACCTCGCCGGCGAACTGCACGGCGTGGGTGGTGTACAGATCCATCGTCTGATCGAGCCGCTTGAAGATCGCGTTCAGGTTCTCGCGGCCCGGCGCATCGACCGCGCACGAGGCCTCGGCGTCGCGGTGATCTTTGAGCCACTGCACCCGAAACTGCGTCCAATAGTCGGCGTCGACGCCGCTCACCTGGGCCTGGTCGCTCATCGCCTTGCGCCGGGTATCGAGCTGCACCCACAGCACCTTGGCCTTGGCCAGGCACTCGTCGGTCGTGCTCGAGCCCACGACCGAGGTGCGGTGATCGGGCGTCATCTCGAGCACCGACTTGATCACGCTCACCGTGATGCTGAGGGTGAAGAACAGCAGCACCACGAAGTACACCGCCCACACCGCGATGCGGAAAGGGCGATAACGCGCGTCGAGCGGCTGCTTCACCGCAGCCATCAGGGCTTGGCGGGGGAGACCGAGGTGGGAGTGATCGGCTTCGGCTCGGGCTTCGCTTCGGCAGGCGCCGGCGCCCCGGTGCCCGGTGCGGCGGTCTTTTCGGCCTCGGCGGCTGCCCTGATGCGCCGGCGGAACAGCCCCGCGAACTGGCTGTCGGGGTACGCCTGCAGCGCGTCTTTGCTCAGCTCGAGCGCCTTGTCGGGCTGCTTGAGCACGTCGTAGAGCTGAACCGTCATCACCATCGCGTAGTCGCGGTTCTTGAGGTTCTTCGGGCCCCCGACGTACTTCTGCAGCACCGGCAGCGCCTGGTCGTACTTCTTCAGCTGAAAGAGCGCGTAGCCGAGCGCGTAGGTCGCGTCGTTGGCGTCGTCTTCGGGCGGGCCCAGGGCGAGAAAGCGGGTCAGCTCTTCGGCGGCCGGCCCGAACTCGTTGCGGTGGTACGACTTCATGCCGCGCTCGAACATGCCGCTGCCGACCTCTTTGCGGAGCAGCGCGGAGCGATCTTGCAGCGCGCGCTGCGCGAACACCGAGACCTTGCTGGTGTCGAGCTTGGCGAGCGCGTCGATGGCGCGCAGCCGGTCGTCGCCGGCGAGCGTGGTCATCTGCTTGTAGACCTCGGCGGCGCGCTGCTCGGCTGCGGCGGCGACCTGGCTCTCGCCCTTGAGCCGATCGACCTGGGCGTTGAGCTCGGCGACCTGCTTCTCGAGCCGGTCGCGATCTTGCGCCACGGCGCCGACGCGGGCGTTGGAGATGAAGACTCCCCCGGCGATGCACAGCGCGCAGAAAGCCGACGTAGGTCACCGCCGACGAGATCCACTGCCGTTTGGCGAAATCTTCCTGCCGCTTGCCGACGATCTTCAGCTCGGCATGCAGGTTCTTCAGCAGGTTGTCGGTCTTGATGACCAGGTTGCGCGATTCGATGACCTCGCGACGAATGTCGTCGAGGCCTTTGTCGGTATCGGTGGCCATTGAGCGCTCGTGCTCTAACACGAATAACAGCTCAGGGGCCGCCCGGCATCCTGTCTGCGCCGAAGGTCTTCGGAAAGTAGATGACCACCCCGAGCGAGAACCAGCTGCCCCCGGTGTTGAGCCCCGCACCCGCGTCGTCCTGCGCCACGTAGAAGGCCCCGCGCGCGTAGACGAAGCGGTACTCGAGCGTGACGCCCACCCGATCGTTGATGCGGTAGGTGACGCCGGCGTTACCAGACACTCCCGTCACCAGCTTCTCGAAGGTCTCGTTCTCGCGGCCGCTGTAGACGTAGCCGAGGGTCGGGCCTACGCCCACCCCGAAGAACGGGGCGAAGCCGGGGAAGAACAGATCCATCGCTACGAAGCGCACCCCCAGCAGCGCGCCGTACGAGAGCGTGCTGATCGGCGGCACCCCGTCGAGGGTGAAGCGGTCGTAGCCGACGAAGAGATCGATGGCGACCTCGAGCCACGAGATCGCCCCGTAGCCGAACGAGGCCTGCCCCTGCGGGCCGCCGATGCCGCGGTTGACCACCGGGTGACCGCCCTCACCGGCACGGGCGAAGAACCAATCGTTCGAGGCGAGCTTCCACCCACCCATCACGCTGATGCGACCCACGCCGTCGATGCCGTTCTCCCAGCGCTCGGCGGCGCTCGCGCTCGAGACGGCCATCACCGCGCTCAGCACCGCCGCGCGAATCACCACGACTTCCAGTTGTCGACCTTCGGGCGGCCGACGCGCACCGGCTCGGGCGGCGACGCGTGGGGCGCGCGCACGTGCGGGCTGGGAGCGCTGGGGAGCTCGACCCCGATCGCCACCGCCGCCGCGCGCAGCGCTTCAGGCCTTGGGTCGGCCGCCAGCGGCTCGCTCTTGGGGTGGAGCTTCTCTTCGAGCAGCTTCACGTACATGCGCAGCTCGGCGACGGTCTGCTCGCGCTCCATCAGCTTGCGGTAGAGCTCGACGCGACGTTCTTTCTCGTCCATCAGCTCGGAGTGAAGCTGCATCACCGACGCCATCGCCTTCTCGGCGAAGTCGACCGGCACCATCGACGACAGGGGCAGCTGAGAGATCGCGTCGTTCATTTGCGGAAGGCCACGTCGAGGAAGGTGGTGTTGCGGTGCGGGTCGACGCTGCACCACAGGCAGCGCATCAGGCAGCGGAACCCGAACTCGCGCCAGATCAGCCGGGCGTTGGCAAACACGTCTCTGCTGGTGATGACTCCGTTCATCAGGCCCACCTCGCACGCGACAGGGATGTTGCGAACGGTAGCAGCCGAGATCGATCGGTCAATTTTCTGGCCGCCGGCGCTTCAGTCGCGCGCCAGCGAGAGCAGCGGAACCTCGTGCACGATGACGTCGGGGTGCAGACAGTCGGCCGAGAAGTCGACGCCGTCGAGCGCGGTGAGCAGCGCCCGGGCCTCTGACGCCGACACCGAGCGGTGAGCGAGCGCGGCGTGGTGCGCGAGCACCTGGTGGGCACGAGGGAGATCACCGAGCAGATCGACGAGCAGCGCCTCGGGCTGTTCACAGCTCACCGGCAGCGCCTTGATCGCCACGGTGGTGGGGCCGAACGCCTCGGCCTCGACCCCCAGCGCCTCGAGCTGGGGCTGCAGCGCGGTGATGCGCTCGACCTCGGCGGGCTTGAGCTCGACGGTGGCGGTGAACAGGGTGCGCTGCGCGGTCGAGCCGGGCTGCTGCAGCTGGTGCAGCGCCAGCCGCTCGCGCACCGCGTGCGGGTCGATCACCAGCAGCGTGCCGCCCGCCCCTTCGCAGACCCACAGGCGCCCGGCGAGCTCGCCGATGAAGCGCACCTGCGAGAAGTAGCGCGGCGGCGGCGCCTGGTTGATGCCGGGCCGCGCCTGCCCGAAGCCAGGAGACTCGGCGGCGGGCTCGAACAGCCCCGACGGCTCTTGCGCGCGGGTGAGGAACCGCTCGACCGCCTGCGCGTAGTAGGCGCCCTGCAGCGGCAGGTCGGCCTCGTTGCCCTGCCGCTGGCGCCAGGGCGCTGCCTTGAGCGCGGTCGAGATGGCGGTGTTGAGCGCGTCTTGCACCGAGCGCGAGTCGACGAAGCGCACCTCGAGCTTCTGGGGGTGCACGTTGACGTCGACGTCGTGCGGGTCGAGGTCGATGTGAATCACCGCCACCGGCTGGCGCCCGCTGGGCAGCGCCTCTTGATACGCGCGCTGCACCGCGTAGTTCACCCCCCGGTCGCGAATGTAGCGGCGGTTCACCAGGGTGTAGAGCCCGCGGGCGTTGGGCAGGGTGAACTCGGGGCTCGCCACGAAGCCGTGCACCTCGAGGCCCAGGCGCTTCTCGCGAATCTCGAGCAGGTGCGGGTGCACCTCGGGGCCCAGCGCCGCGGCGATGCGCTCTCTCGGGTCGGCCGAGGCCGGCGCGGTGAGCAGCGCCCTGCCCTCGTGCTCGACGAAGAAGCCGATGTCGGGGTGCGCCAGGGCGAGCCGAATCACCGCCTCCTGGCAGTGCACCAGCTCGGTGGCCTCGCGGCGCATGAACTTGCGGCGCGCGGGGGTGTTGAAGAACAGATCTTCGACGTCGATGCGCGTGCCGGGCGAGGGGCTGGCGTCGTCGAAGCGCACGTCGACTCCGCCTGGGGTGAACAGCTTCGTGCCGACCGGGGCGCCCGCCTCGGTGGTGGTGAGGGTGAAGCGCGAGACCGAGGCGATGGCGGGCACCGCCTCGCCGCGAAAGCCCATCGTCTCGATGTTGAACAGGCCGTCGAGGTCGCGCAGCTTGCTGGTGGCGTGGCGGCCGAGGCACGCCTGCGCGTCTTCGCGCGACATGCCGATTCCGTCGTCGATCACGGTGATGCTCGAGAGCCCGCCCGCCGCGAGCTTCACGCGAATGCTGGTGGCGCCGGCGTCGATCGAGTTCTCGCAGAGCTCTTTGACGACCGAGGCGGGGCGCTCGACCACCTCACCGGCGGCGATCTTGTTGATGAGGGAATCTGGGAGGGTGTGAATGCGGCCCACGGGCGGTGGGGGCTTATACACGCGGGGGCGGTTCTCGAGGCGCGTGGAGGGGGCGTGGAGGCCGCACCGTGGCAAGGCCGTACAAAAGCCCCCCGCGCGAAGTACGCTCCGCCCGCCCCTCAATGACCGCCCTCCCCCCGACCGGCCTCTCGGTCTCACCCCGCGAGCTGCTCGAGCGCGTCGCCACCCAACTCTCGGCCGTGGTGCTCGGCAAGACGCAGCAGGTGAAGCTGGCAGTCACCTGCATCGCCGCCCGCGGCCACCTGCTGCTCGAAGACGTGCCCGGCGTCGGCAAGACCACGCTCGCCGAAGGCCTCGCGCGCGCCTTCAGCCTCTCGTACGCCCGCATTCAGTTCACCGCCGACCTGCTCCCCAGCGACATTCTGGGCGCCCAGATCTTCCACCAGGCCCGCGGCAGCTTCGAGTTCCGCCCGGGCCCGCTCTTCCACCACGTGGTGCTCGCCGACGAGCTCAACCGCGCTCCGCCGCGCACCCAGTCGGCCCTGCTCGAGGCGATGGGCCAGGGGCAGGTGTCGCTGGACGGCGTCACCCACCCGCTGCCCCGCCCGTTCGTGGTGGTGGCCACCCAGAACCCGGTCGATCTCTCTGGCACCTACCCGCTGCCCGACTCGCAGCTCGACCGCTTTCTGGTGCGGCTCTCGCTCGGCCACCTGTCGCCCGAGCTCGAGGCCGAGCTGGTGCAGAGCCGGCGCACCGACCCCATCGCCACCATGAAGGCGGCCGCCACCGGCCACGAGCTCGAGGCGCTGCAGGCCGCCGCCGATCAGGTGCGGGTCGACCCCGAGATCGCCCAGTACGCCGTGCGCCTCGCCGGCGCCACCCGCAACCACGCCGAGATCGAGCGCGGCGCTTCGACGCGCGCGGTGCTGGCCCTGGTCGCCGCGGCCCGCGCCCACGCCCTGTGGGACGCGCGCGACTTCGTCACTCCGGGCGACGTGCGCGCGCTGCTCACTCCCGCGCTGGCGCACCGCATGATGCTCAAGAGCGCCCTGCAGGGCACCTTCTCGCGCGACGAGGCCGGGCTGCTGCTCGAAGAGATCGCCAAGAAGACTCCAGCGCCGAGGTAGCGATGTGGCAGCGGCTCAGAGCCTTCTTCAAGTGGCGCGCGCCCCGCACGCTCAAGGTCACGCGCAGCGGCCGCACTTTTCTGGTGGTCACCGTGGGCGTCGGCCTCGGCGCGCTCAACACCGGCAACAACCTGCTCTACCTGATCCTCGGTCTGCTGCTGTCGCTGATCGTGGCCAGCGGTCTGCTCTCGGAGCGCAGCCTGCGCGACGTGCAGGTGAAGCGGCTCTTGCCCGACGCCGCCCACGCCGGCGAGCCGTTCGCGCTGCGCTACCTGGTGACCCGGCGCGAAGGTTGGGGCTTCGCGCTCACCCTGCGCGAGCTGGGCGTCGGCCTCAAGGGCCACGCGTTCGTGCCGATGGTCAGCGCGGCCGAGCCGGTGACGGTGCGCGCGCAGATGGTGGCCGAGCGGCGCGGCCCGCTCGCGCTCACCGAGGTCGAGGTCTCGACCATCTTCCCCTTCGGGCTGTTCTCGAAGACCCGCCGGGTCGAGCTCGACGAGCTGCTGCTGGTGTTCCCGCGGCGCGGCTTCGCCTGCATCGAGCCCGACGCCGCGCAGGGCGCCCCGGCCGGTGACGGCGGCAACCCGCGCCGGCGCGACGGCACCGGAGATCTGCTCGGCCTGCGCGAGCTCTCGGAAGGTGAAGACGCCCGCCGGGTGCATTGGATCAAGAGCGCCACCCTGGGCAAGCTGCTCAAGGTCGAGCGCGAGCGCGAAGAGCGCCGCCAGTTCGTGCTGAAGGTGGCCGGCTCGCTCGACCCCGCCTCGCTCGAGCTGCGCTGTGAAGAGGTCGCCGCGCTCACCCGCCGGCTGCTCTCGCAGGGGCACGAGGTGGGGCTCGACACCGGCGGGCAGCGCATTCGGCCGGGCGGCGGCCCGGGCCACGAGCGCCGCGTGCTGAGCGCGCTGGCGTGGGTCGGCTTCGACGCGCCGCTGCGCGAGGGCGGCTCAGAGGCGCGCCGATGACGCCCGCCGGCCGCACCCGCACGCGCCTGGTGCTGCGCGACCTGAGCGCCACCGCCGCGTTCGCGTCGATCGTGCTCTCGGGCAGCGTGCCGGCCTGGGCGCTGGTCGCCTACGGCCTGGCCCTGCTCACCTCGCTGCTCGGCCGGCGGCCGCTCACCGGTCGCCCGACCGTCTCGGTGATCCTGCTGCTGCTCACCGCGGTGGTGCTGTTCGGCGCCTCGTTCCGCGGAATGATCGATCTCGTGGTGGCCGCCTGCACCTTCGCCGGCCTGGTCACCTCGCACCGGCTGCTCTCCGAGCCCACCTCGGGCACCGACCAGCAGGTGCACCTCACCTCGCTGCTGATGCTGGCGGGCGGCGCGGCGCTGACCGGCGAGCTCTGGTACGGCCTGTGTCTGTCGGCGTTCGCGGTCACCTCGAGCATCTCGCTGGGGCTCTCGGTGATCGAGCCCGAGGGTGGCTCGAGCGAGCAGCTCGAAGTGCGCCCCCTGGTGCGCAGCATCAGCGCCGGCACCCTGATCGCGCTGCTGGGCGCGATGGGCTTCTTCGTGCTCTTCCCCCGCCTGTCGTGGAACATCGCCTCGCGCCGCACCCCTCCGGGCCTGCTGGGCGGCACCACCGGCATGTCCGACAGCGTGCGGCTGGGCGGCGCAGGCGACATCAAGAGCAGCCCGCGCGCGGTGGCCCGGGTGAAAGTGCGCCCCGACCCGGGGTCGGCACGCCTCGACGCCTACTTCCCCGGCCGGTCGTTCGACGTGTTCGACGGCCGCGAGTGGAGGGGCACCGGCAAGGCGAAGCCCAGCCGGCAGATGGTGCGGCTGGTGAAAGAGCTGCCCCGCAAGACCGTGTCACAGAGCATCGAGCTGTTGCCCGGCTACGGCTCGCGCACCCTGCTCGGCCTCGAGCACCCGGTGACGTTCACCGCCGGCAGCGCGCTCACCGCGACCGGCGTCACCCGCACCGCGTTCACCGAGGTGCCCGACGAAGAGGTGCGCATCGACCAGGCGTCGAACGGCTACAGCTACAGCGTGTCGAGCGCGCCCGAGCTGCAGCGCGAGACGCTGGAAGATGCAGAGCGCTACCAGCGGCTGCCCGACGCGCTCGACCCCCGGGTGAAGGCGCTCGCCGACCAGGTGCTGGGCGCCGAGACCCGGCCGCTGGCCTCGGCCACCGCGCTGCAGCGCTACCTGCAGCGCGAGTACGCCTACACCCTCGAGCTCGGCGGCGACGTGGCCGACCCGCTCGCCGACTTCCTCTTCGTGCGCAAGGCCGGCCACTGCGAGCACTTCGCCACCGCGCTCACCGTGCTGCTGCGCACCCGAAAGATTCCCGCGCGGGTCACCGCCGGCTTCTTCGGCGGAGAGCGGGTGGGCAGCGCGTACGTGCTCCGCGCCGGCGACGCCCACGCGTGGACGCAGGTGTTCGTCGACGGCCGCGGCTGGGTGACGGTCGACGCGACGCCCGCGTCGGGGCGCGGCAACCAACCGCCCCGGCTGCTCGCCTGGCTGGCGTCGACCTACGAGCGGCTCGAAGACTGGTGGCGCGCGCGGGTGGTCGACTACTCGTTTCAAGATCAGGTCGACATCGCCCGCTCGCTGGTCTCGCCGCCGCGCGAGGCGTCGTCGTCGCGCTGGTCGCTGCCTGCCCTGCCCGGGCTGTGGCCGACGCTCGCAGCCCTGGCCGCCGCGATCGCGGTGTACGGGGCGGTGCAGCGGGGCTGGGGCGCCCGGCGGGGCAAGCGGCACGCCGCGACCGGCTTTCTCGAGCAGATCGAAGCGCGACTCGATCGCGCCGGCATCGCCCGGCTGCCCGGCGAGCCGCTGGAAGAGCTCACCGCGCGGCTGTCGCAGATCGCGCACCCCATCGCGCCGGCGCTGTCGAGAGCGACGCGCGCCTACCTGCTGGCGCGGTTCGGCAACCAGAGCCTGCCGGCGACCGAGCGGGCGGCGCTGCTGCAGGCGCTGGTGCGTCGCGACGCGCCGTCAAGCCTCACCCCATCGCACCCGTAGATCGCTCACTTCGTCAGAGCTTCGGTCGAGGTCGGTGCGGTAGAGTTTCGCCCGCGTGCTGGGGCGCATCCTCGATGCGGTGTTGCCGGTTCGTAGAGGCGAGCGGCAGCTCACCGGTGCCCTCTTTCTGCACAGCCTGTGCGCGGTGGGCGCGTTTCTCACCGGCCGCACGGTGCGCGACGCCCTGTTCCTCGCGAACATGGACAAGTCGCAGCTCTCGTGGATGTACGTGGCCTCGGCGATCGCGGTCACCGTCACCGGCCTCATCTACGGCCCGCTCGCCTCGCGCATTCGCCGCCACACCATGGCGCTGGGCAGCGCGTCGCTGTTCGGGGCGCTGTTCGTGCTCTTGTGGTTCGCCGAGCGCACCCACGGCAGCTGGGTCTACCCGACCCTCTACGTCTACGTAGAGGTGATGGGCGCGCTGGTGCTGGTGCAGTTCTGGACCCTGGCGAACGAGCTGTTCAACGCCCGCGAGGCGAAGCGGCTCTACGGGCTGATCGGCTCGGGCGGCACCATGGCCAACATTCTCATCGGCCTGGCCTCGGCGCGCATCGCCACCCGCTTCGGCACTCCGGCGCTGCTGTTGATGTGCGCGGCGCTGCTGGGGCTCACCGCGATCGCCTCGTTCACGGCGGGCTACGCCGGCCGCCAGCGGCTCTTCGCCAAGGCGGCCACCGGCAAGCAGGCCGCCAAGCGCACCGGCGGCGCGGCGCGGGTGATGCAGTCGAGCCACCTGCGTGCGGTGGCGATGCTCTCGGCGGTGACCTTTCTCACCACCACCCTGGTCGACTTCCAGTTCAAGGTGATCGCCAGCAACCTGTACAAGGGCCCCGAGCTGGCCGCGTACTTCGGCTACTTCAGCGCGGTGGTGGGTGGGCTGGCGCTGGTGCTGCAGCTGTTCGGCACCTCGAAGATCTTGAACCGCGCGGGCGTGATCGGCTCGCTGGCGGTGCTGCCCATCTCGCTGGCCTTCGGCAACCTGGCGCTGGTGATCATCCCCGCGCTGTGGGCGGCATCGGTCGCCAAGGGCGCTGACACGCTGTTCCGCTACTCGATCAACGACGCGACCACCCAAATCCTCTACCTGCCGGTGCCGGCGCAGGCGCGCGCGTCGGCCAAGGCGTTCATCGACAGCGTGATCAAGCCGATCGCGATCGGCGTGGGCGGCCTGGCGCTGGCGGCGTACCGCAGCTTCGGCGGCGGCGACCCCTACCGGCTGGCCTGGCTCTCGCTGGTGCTGTCGGGCGTCTGGGTCAGCGTGGTGGTCGGCCTGCGCAGCAAGTACATCAAGTCGCTGCAAGAGAACGTGAAGAACAAGAAGCTCGACCTCGAGTCGGCCCGCTACAAGGTGCTCGACGCGTCGACCAACCGGGTGCTCGAGCGTGCGCTGGGCAGCAGCGACACCCGCGAGGTGCTCAACGCCCTGGCACTGCTGCCGCACCTCGAGAACGTCGAGCTCGATCACAAGGTCGAGCCGCTGCTCGATCATTCGAGCCCCGAGGTGCGCACCGCCGCGCTCGAGTACTACGGCCGGCGCCAGGCGATGCGCTTCGCCAACCCGGTGTTCAAGCGCTTCGAAGACCCCGACCCGGGGGTGCGCGCGGCGGCGATCGACGCGTTCTGCGCCATCGGGCAAGACAAGGCGGTGCGCAGCGTGCGCGCGTTCTTGGGCGACTCGGACCCGCGCATTCGCAGCGCGGCGATCACCGGCATGATTCGCTACGGCGGCCTCGACGGCGTGCTGGTGGCGGCCGAGGCGCTCAAGGCGCTGATCCAGCATCAAGACCCGGCGATGCGGGCCCACGCGGCGCGGGTGCTGGGCGCGATCGGGGTGAAGAACTTCTACCAGCCGGTGCTGCAGCTGATGAGCGACCCCGACCTTCGCGTGCGTCGCGAGGCGATCAACGCCGCGTCGATCTTGAAGGCGCAAGAGTTCGTGATTCCCCTCATCTACCGCTCGCAGGACATCGAGACCCTGCGCGAGGCGGTCAACGCGCTCACCGCGTACGGCCCGGCGATCGTGACCACCCTGGGCAAGGTGCTGGGCAACCAGCACGAGCTGCCCTCGATTCGCCAGGCGATCGCGCGGGTGCTGGGCAAGCTGGCGAGCGCCGAGTCGGTCGAGCTCATCTCGCAGCACCTCGACGAGCCCGACGAAGAGCTGCGCCAGCGCCTCTACCGCTCACTGGCGCGCGCGGTGCGCGGCCGCCGCCTGGTGCTCAAAGACACGACCAAGGTCACCGCGGCGCTCGAGCGCGAGCTGCGCCAGGCCTACTCGGCGCTCAACCAGGCCGAGGTGCTGGGCCTGGGCGGCGGCCCGTCGCCCGACACGCCGCGCACCGGCGAGCGCGCCGCCAAGGCGCTGCTGGCGTCGGCGATGGCCGAGAAGATCGCCCAGATCGAGCGCCGCATCTTCCTCTTGCTGGCGGTGATCTACCCCGACGCCGACATGGAGCTGATTCACGCCGGCATGCTCGACACCCAGGCGGCCGACGCGGCGCGCCGCCGCGCCAACGCGGTCGAGCTGCTCGACAACCTGCTCGAGCGCAACCTGCGCAAGCGCTTTCTCCCGCTGCTGGAAGAGCTGCCGCGCCCCGAGCGCATCAAGGCGGTGGTCGAGGTCTACCCCCAGGTCACCAAGAGCGCGCGAGAGGTGCTGCTCGAGCTGGTGAAAGACGAGACCGGGTGGGTGCGGGCCTGCGCCACGTGGGTGCTGGCCCAGGGCTCGACCGAAGGGAGCGCCGAGACGTTCGTCGCGGGCGCGACCGATCACAACCCGATCGTGCGGGAGATCTCGCTGGTCTCGCTCGAGAAGGCGGCGCCCGATCGGGTGGTGCGCATCGCCGAGAGCCGGCTGCGAGACGAAGCGCCGGTGGTTCGACAGCAGGCGGCGCTGATCGCCACCCGGCTGGCGCAGCTGCGCACCGTCGGCTGACTCACTTCGACCAGGCCTGCCACGAGACCCACGCGCCGATGACCAGAAACAGCGCCCCGGCAGCCCGCTGCAGCACCTTGGGAGACACGACCCGGGTGAGGGCCTCGCCGAACACCACCGCGATGGCCGAGGTGAGCACGAGCGCGGTGGCCGAGCCGAGAAAGACCGCCCAGCGCGAAGAGCCCGAGGTCGCGAACGAGAGCGTCGCCAGTTGGGTCTTGTCGCCGAGCTCGGCGATGAAGACGGCGGCGAAGGTGGTGCCCATGAGTTTCCAGTCCATGTGCTAAGCAATAAGGCCGCACTTGCTGACTACGGTCGAAAAAGTTCTCTTCCTCAAGTCGATCGACCTGTTCTCCCAGATCCCCGGTGAGGACCTCGCCCAGATCGCCCTGATCTCGACCGAAGAAGATCGAGATCAAGGCGAAGAGATCTTCAGCGAAGGCGAGTCGGGCGACGCGCTCTACATGGTGATCGACGGCAAGGTGCGGGTGCACAAGGCCGACCGGGTGATCGCCGAGCTGGGTGAGCGCGAGTGCTTCGGCGAGATGGCGATTCTCGACGCCGGCCCACGCTCGGCGACGGTCACCAGCATCAGCGACAGCAACCTGCTCAAGATCACCCGTGAAGACTTTCAAGAGATCATGAGCGAGAAGCCCGAGATCGCCCAGGGCATCATCAAGGTGCTGCTGCGCCGCCTGCGCGATGCGATTCGCTGAACCCGCGCTGCTCCTCGTCCTGCTGCAGGCCTGCAAGCCCAGCCCGAAAGCCGACTTCGAGCGCCTCTGTCACGCGCACGAGCGCGCCAGGGTGCTGGCCACCGACAGCGCCGGAGAGAAGGCGATGAAGATCTCGAGCTGGCTGAGCGAGAACCTCACCACCCAGGAAGCGAAAGCGGTGCTGCAGACCCTGCCGACGCTGCCGGTGGGCGAAAAGCGCGAAGCGCTCACCAGGGCCGCGGCGCAGGCGGGTGTGACGCCGTGCGCGCTGGCAGACGAGACCTGGCCAGCGGACGCAGGCACCTGAAGCGCGACATGCCCGCGCCCGAGCCCCAAGCCCGCGCCCCAAGCCCGGGCACGGTAGGTCGAGCCCGAAGCCCCTTCCCCAGCATTCCACGCTTCCGCTTCCAACCCCCGTGCACGGCAGGTAAGGGCCCCCCAACCATGTCTCCCGAGCCCGCAGAGACCGCGAAACCGGCAGCGCCCTTCCAACCCTTCGTCCCCGACGAAAGCAAAATGAAAGAGTTCACGATCAAAGCGATCGTGATCGGCGTGGTCTTCGGCATCATCTTCGGAGCCGCGACCGTCTACCTGGCGCTGAAAGCCGGCCTGACCGTCTCGGCCTCGATTCCCATCGCGGTGCTGAGCATCTCCCTGCTGAGAAGGCTGGGCGGCTCGACGATTCTCGAGAACAACATCGTGCAGACCATCGGCTCGGCGGGCGAGTCGATCGCCGCGGGCGTGGTCTTCACCCTCACCGGCTTCCTCTTCCTGAGCCGCGACGCGCAGACCGGCCAGAGCGTGGGCGCCCCCTACTTCTCGTACTGGACGATCTTCACCCTCGCGCTGCTGGGCGGCGCGCTGGGCGTGATGATGATGATCCCCCTGCGGCGCTCGCTGATCGTCAAAGAGCACGGCAACCTGCCGTACCCCGAAGGCGCGGCCTGCGCGTCGGTGCTGATCGCCGGCGAAAAAGGCGGTGACCTCGCCAAGATCGCCTACCAGGGCGTGGGCTTCGCGTTCATCTACGCGCTGTTCCAGAAGGTCATCAAGCTGATCGCCGAGGCGCCGGCCCTGGTCACCAGCCAGATGAACAAGGCCTTCCCCTCGGCCACGCTCAACGGAGAGATCACCCCCGAGTACCTGGGCGTCGGCTACATCATCGGCCCCCGCATCGCGGGCGTGCTGGTGGCGGGCGGCGTGTTCTCGTGGCTCGCCCTGATCCCCCTGCTCGCTTCGCTGGTGCCGGCCGACGCGATCGCGCTGCAGCTCATCAAGCTGGGGTACCTCAAAGATCTCGCCCTGGCCGGAGGCAAGGGCGGGTGGGACCCGGTGACCCACACCTTTCACAACACCGCGGCGGCCGTGTACTTCGCCTACGTGCGCCAGATCGGCGCGGGCGCGGTGGCCACCGGCGGCTTCATCACCCTGATCAAGTCGCTGCCCACCATCGTCTCGTCGTTCAAAGACAGCCTCAAGTCGCTGCGTGAAGGCGCGGGCAAGGGCGCCACCCGGCGCACCGAGAACGATCTCCCCATCACCACCGTGCTGTTCGGCTCGATCGGGCTGATCGTGATCATGGCGGTGCTGCCGTTCGTGCCCGGCACCTCGATCTTCAGCAAGCTGGTGCTCGGGCTGTTCATCGTGGTGTTCGGCTTCTTCTTCGTCACGGTGAGCTCGCGCATCGTGGGCATCATCGGCTCGTCGTCGAACCCCATCTCCGGCATGACCATCGCGACCCTGATGGCCACCAGCCTGGTCTTCGTGGGCGTCGGGTGGACGGGCGACGTCTACCAGCCGATGGCGCTGTGCGTGGGCGGCATGGTCTGCATCGCCGCCGCGAACGCGGGCGCCACGTCACAGGACCTGAAGACCGGCTACCTCGTCGGCGCCACGCCGCGCGCACAGCAGATCGGCCTCCTGATCGGCGCCGTCGCCGCCGCGGCGGTGATCGGCCTCACCATTCAGGTGCTCGACAAGCCCAACGCCGAGCAGCTGGCCGCCGGCATCACCCACGCCATCGGCTCCGAGCGCTTCCCCGCGCCGCAGGGCACCCTGATGGCCACGCTCATCAAGGGCCTGCTCGCCTTCAACCTCGACTGGCAGTTCGTGCTGGTGGGCGCGTTCATCGCCATCACCATGGAGCTGTGCGGCGTCAAGGCGCTCTCGTTCGCGGTCGGCGCCTACCTGCCCCTCTCGACCACCGCTCCCATCTTCGTGGGCGGCGCGGTGAAGGGCCTGGCCGACTGGGTGGCCCACCGCAACAAAGAGAAGGTCGAAGAGAGCGAGCTGGGCCCCGGCAACCTGTTCGCCACCGGCCTGGTGGCCGGCGGAGCGATCGCCGGCGTGGTGGTGGCGATCGCCTCGGCGCGCGACTCGTGGGCCGACGCTCTGGCCACCCTCTCGATCGAGAAGACCCTGGTGGGGGCGATCGGTGAGAACGGCTACGAAGGCCTCGGCGCGTTCTTCTTCGCGGTGATGGCCTTCGTGCTCTACCGGGTGGCGCGCAAGAAGGTCACCTGAGCTCGACTCGAGGGCTACTTGACCTCGCCCATCAGCTTGCGCACCCCACCCGAGATGGCGATCAGCGCGACCCCGGCGACGAGGGCATAGAGGGCGAGCTGCCGGTAGCCGGCGGTGTACGAGATGAGCTTGTCGGTGGCGGTGGCGTTCTCGGCGGGGCTGGTCATGCCGGCCCCCAAGATGCCGGCGACGTACTGGCCGTAGGCGCTGGCCAGAAACCACATGCCCATCATCACGCCCTGCAGCGGCTTGGGAGAGAGCTTGGTCATGATCGACAGGCCGATGGGCGAGAGGCACAGCTCGCCGAAGGTGATGACCAGGTACGCCAGGGTGAAGACGTCGAGCGAGGTCTGGCCGTCGGCGTCGGCGAAGAAGCGGGTGGCGTAGAAGACCCAGAACGCGCCGGCGAGAAAGAGAAAGCCCAGGCCGAACTTCACCACCGTATTCGGCTCGAGCTTCTTCTTGGCCAGGGCCACCCATGCCAGCCCGAGCAGCGGGCTGAAGGCGATGACGAACAGCGAGTTGGCCGCGTTGTTCACGCCGTTGGGGTCGAGGGGTATGCCCAGCACCGTGCCGCGGAGGTTGTTCGCGGCGAACAAGCTCAGGCTGCCGCCCGACTGCTCGAAGAAGGCCCAGAAGACGATCGAGAAGACGATGAAGACCAGGGCGGCGAGCAGCTTCTTGCGCTCGGCCGGCCCGTACTTGGTCATCTCCCACCCCAGGTAGACCAGGGTGAGCGGGCCGATGGCGTACATGAACCAGTCGGTGAACTGGGGCTTCGACACCATGATCATGAGCAACGGCACCACCGCGACCGAGCCCACGTAGGTCGCCCAGTCTTGCCACTTCTTCTTCGCCTCGTCGCTCTGGCCCTGACGGGGCGGCAAGCCGATGGGGCCGAGCAGGCGCTGCGATCTCGCGAAGGTCAGCACGCTGATGGTCATCACCACCGCGGTGAGCCCGAAGGCCAGGTTCCACGAGTACGACTTGCCCAGCGCCACGCAGGCGTAGCCGCCCAGCAGCGCGCCGACGTTGATGCCCGAATAGAAGAGCGAGAACCCGGCGTCGCGCCGGCTGTCACCTTCTTTGTAGAGGGCGCCGACCATGGTCGAGATGTTGGGCTTGAAGAACCCGGTGCCCACGATGTTGAAGGCGATGCCGAGAAAGAAGAACTGCTTGGGGTCGACCGCGAGCACCAGGCTGCCCACCACCATCAGCGCGCCGCCCCAGAACAGCGACCGGCGAAACCCGAGAATCTTGTCGGCGAAGAGCCCGCCCACGAAGGTGAAGGCGTAGACGAAGGCCTGGGTCGCGCCGTACTGCAGGTTCGCGACGTCCTCCTTCATCATCAGCTGGGTCACCATGAAGTAGGTGAGCACGCCGCGCATGCCGTAGAAGCTGAAGCGCTCCCACATCTCGGAGAAGAACAGCCACCACAGCTGACGGGGGTAGCGACCCTCGAACGACTGAATCTGTTCGAGCGAGAGCGAGTCGGCGTTCGGGGGTGCGGAGGCAGGAGCGTTCACGGGGCGCCTCGATATCAGGATCAGCCCGGGGGTTGCGCCCGTACTAAGCTGCCGGGCGCGAATGGCTCAGGCGGGTGAGAGCGCCAAGGCGCGGGTCGACATCAACGCGGAGGCGCCCGCCTCGGGCGACCCGATGGAGGACCCCGAGCTGAAGGCCGAGGTCGAGGCCGCCAGGGGGGTGGCCTTTCACCTGCTCAAGAGCCTCAAGCAGGTCGCGATGTACCGCCACGCCGAGGCGAAGTTCCCCGAGTTTCTGGTCAAGACCCACGAGGTGCTGGCGGCGTTTCACGAGCGCCATGGCCCGCTGCACCTCAAGGTCGACATGACCAACCTCACCCTGCACAAGCAAGACCTGTTCAGCGAAGACAACCCGCTCTCGTACAAGTTCTTCAAAGACGGCATTCGCACCCTGGTGTTCCACCCCGGCACCACGGTGGAAGAGCTGGTGCAGTTCGTGCTCATCGCGCTGTCTGACCCCGATCGCGGCGCGGAAGATCTGAACGCCCAGCTGTGGAAGGCGCAGATCAAACACTTCGAATACATCATGGTCGAAGGCTTCCGAATGGACGAGTTCTCCGAAGAGGAGGTCCAGGTCGAGGTCGACAAGGTGGTCGAGTTTCTCCAACAGCGCCTGCGCTCGAACTCGAACGACTACCTGCGCTTCGCCCGGGTCACCGAGCAGGACCTCGAGATGAAGCTCGACAACATCGAGCAGATGCGGGGCGTGGTGATCACCGGCGTCACCGCGACCCCCGACTACAAGGCCAAGCTGCAGAAAGACGTGCACGAAGAAGAGCACTCGCGCCTGTTCCCCAAGCTGATCAGCGCGGTGTTCCAGGTGGTCGAGTCGGGCGTCGACGACCCCGAGCTGCTCGAAGAGATGTTCGTGCAGCTGCTCGACGCGATGTTGCTGCAAGAAGACTTCGCCACCATCAGCCAGCTGGTCTTGAAGCTGCGCGCGATGCACCAGCGCCAGGGCGAAGGTTCGGCGATGGGCAAGCTGCTGGTGACCTTCGTGCAACGCATGGGCGAAGAGCAGCGGCTGATGCGCATCGGAGAGATCTTGCGCAGCACCCGCCCCAAGCAGCCGCAAGAGATCTCCCGCTACCTCGGCGAGCTGCCGGTCGAGGTGACGCCGGTGCTATCGCAGCAATCACCCCGACAAGCTGAAGTTCTTCGCCACGGTGATGGGCACCAAAAACCTGGCCATGAAGCTCGAGGTGATGGGCATCATCGCGCGCGGCCGCTCGGCCGACGCCCGGCGCATGATCTCCCAGTGCCTCGAAGACCCCAACCCCAACATCAGAATGACCGCCGCGCGGGTGCTGCCCGAGTTCGACCGCGAGAAGGCGTACCTCGACCTGCTCAAGCTGGTGAAGGACGACAAGTTCGGCAAGAAGAGCGTCGAAGAGCAGGAGGCCATGTTCATGGCGTTGGGCTCGACCAACCTGCCCGGCGCGCTGACCTTCTTTCAAGAGCTGCTGGGGCGCAAAGCCAGCATGTTCAACAAGGGCAAGGTGCTGGAAGAGAAGCTGCACGCGGTGCACGGGCTGGTCGGCGCCTGCAGCATTCAAACCTACAAGCTGCTCACCGAGCTGTCGGACGACAAGAGCCAGCCGCCCGAGGTGAACCAGGCGGCGAAGATCGGCGTGATCAAGACCCGCAAGGTGCTGTTCGGCGACAAGCCCGAAGGGCAGGCGTAGCGCCGGCATGGTCACCGAGAACCTCAAGATTCAGGGCGTGGGCTCGGCGGGCACCGAAGAGGCGCTCGACCAGCTGGGGCGCGATCACAGCGACAAGCTGCAGGCGCTGGCGCGCGGCCTGGTCTCGGGCCTCTACATGCTGCTGCGCTCGGTGAAGATGTACGACGCCGACAACAACATCTTCGACAAGCCGCTGATTCAGCTTCAAGACGCGATGAACGCCATCATCCGCCGCGAGGGCAAGCTCGACCTGATGGGCATCAAGCAGTCGTTCTACCTGAACGGCATGCTGGTGAAGGTCGACATGGCCGCGCTCGACAACGTGAAGTTCCTGCTCGACGAGATGCGCGGCAAAGACGTGGGCGGCTTCAGCCTGATGAAGTCGATCACCGTTCCCGAGCTGAAGAACTTCATCTCGATCTTCGCCAAGGAGCAGAACGAGCAGGCCGAAGAAGGGGGCCTCAAGAACAAGCGCCTGCTCTCGATGAAGCTGGCGAAGTGGTCGAAGCTCAAAGAGAAGCTCGAGAAAGAGAAAGACGAGACCGAGGCCCGGCTCGATCGCAAGAAGTACGCGATGACCGTGTACGGCCGCGGCATCTTCTTCATTCGCAAGTACATGGAGTCGCTCAAGGCCGGCAAGCCGCTCAACACCTCGCGCTCGCTGCGCATCATTCAAGACCTGGTCGACATCTCGTACGAGGTGCGCACCCACTTCCTGGGGCTCACCACCACCCCGCCGAGGGCGAGTACCTGGCGTACCACCAGGTGAACACCTGCCTGATGGCGATCGTGGTGGGCAGCGAGCTGGGCCTCACCAAGCCGCAACTGCGCGACCTGGGCTACATCGCGCTGTTCCACGACGCGGGCATGGGCACCCTGCCCCCCGAGCTGTCGACCAAGCGCGGCGCCCTCACCGCCGACGAACGCGCCCAGGTACAGAAGGCGCCGCTGATCACCGTGCGCAACATCTTGCGCGAGAAGGCGATCACCCGCGCCACCCTGATGCGGGTGGTCACCACCTTCGAGCACAAGGTCGACTTCGGCACCGCGGTTCGCGACAACCAGGGCAACATCCAGATGATCATTCCCAAGGCGAACCTGGGGCTCTACGCCAAGGTGATCGCCATCTGCGCCACCTACGACGCGCTGACCAGCAAGCGCCCCTTTCGCGACGCCTACGGCCCCGAGGTCGCGCTGATGCTGATGTGGACGGAGATGCGCAACAAGTTCGACCCCGACCTGCTGAAGATCTTCATGCGGGTGATGGCGATTCAGCCGATCAAGGTGCTGTCGAAGCGCCAGCAGCAGCTGGTGCTGGGCATCGTCTAGACGCGTCAGTCGAAGCCGGTAGGGCGCTGCGGCTCGTCGTAGTGCACGAACATGCGCTGCAGCAGCTCGGGTCGGGTGCGCCGCTCGGACAGCGGTGGAATCGCGTCGCGCGCGAACCAGCCCACCTCGGTGGTCTCGTGGCTGGTCGCCGCCGCCCCGCCCTCGAGCTCGCAGCGCAAGAACAGCTTGTAGACCGAGAACACGGTGGGCAGTGGGTGCGCGCCGGCGACCTCGAGCAGCTTCACCGTGCGCACCGCGTAGCCGGTCTCTTCGCGCACCTCTTTGACCGCCACCTCCGACGGCGACAGGCCCAGGTCGGCCCAGCCGCCGGACAGCGACCACCGCCCGTCCTGGCTCTCGCGCACCATCAAGATGCGGCCCTGACCATCGAACACCGCCGCGCGCACGTCGACCTTCGGCGTGGGGTACCCGGTGCCCAGCTCGAGGGTGCCTTCGACCTGCTCACGCGGGAGCCCGGCGTGCGCCGCCGCGATGTCGATGCACAGCGCCGAGAGCTGCTCGTACCGTTCGCGGTCGAACGGATCTTTCGAATAGGTGAGCCCCGCCTGCGAGACGGTGGTCAGCGTACGCATCCACTCGAGCCACTTCACTTCAACGGGTTTGAGCACAGCGCGGGCGCTTTGGCAGCGCTCAACTGTCGAGCTGTGCCTCGGCCGAGACGAAGTCTTCGGGCACCGGCGCCTCGAGCTTCAGGGTCTTCTTGGTGTGCGGGTGCTTGAAAGAGATGCGCCATGCATGCAGCGCCTGGCGGGAGATCACCTTCGACTTCTTGCCGTAGAGCGGGTCGCCCAGCAGCGGGTGGCCGCCGTCGGCGAAGTGCACCCGAATCTGGTGGGTGCGGCCGGTCTCGAGCACCACCTCGACGCGCGCGGCCTCGGCATACTGCGCCGTCACCCGCCAGTGCGTCACCGCGCTCTTGCCCCGCTTCACCCGGCTCGAGAACTTGAGCCGGTTCTTGGGGTGCCGCCCGTAGAGGGTGCTGAACGTGCCTTCCGGCGCGGGCGCGCCCTGCACCAGCGCGAGGTAGAGCTTCTCGACCGCCCGCGAGGCGAACTGCGCCTGCAGCCCCTCGAGCGCGCGGTCGTTCTTCGCCACCACCAGCACCCCGGTGGTGTCTTTGTCGAGCCGGTGCACGATGCCGGGCCTCAGCTCTCCGCCGACGCCGCCCAGATCTTTCACGTGATGCAGCAGCGCGTTGACCAGCGTGCCGTCGTGGTTGCCGGCGCCGGGGTGCACCACCACACCCGCCGCCTTGTTCACCGCGATCAGATCGCGATCTTCGTAGAGCACCTCGAGCGGCAGCTCTTGCGCCTGGGGCGTGGCGGGCTTGAGCTCGGGCACCGTCCACTCCAGGGTCTCGCCTCCACGCAGCCGGGTAGCGGGCTTGGCGGGCTTGCCGTCGAGCAGCACCTGGAGGCTCTGCACGCGCGCCCGCGACAGCCCCGAGACCGTGGCGAGGTAGCGATCGAGCCGCTCTCCCCGCGCGTCGGGTGGAACAGTCACCAGATCTTCGACTTCACGTGGCCCTTCGGCCGAACCACGATGTCGGCGATGGCGCGATCGAAGAAGTTGGTGCGGGTGAAGATCTCCGCGCTGACCCGGGTCTTGTAGAGCTCGCGACCCTCTTCGATCTCGTCTTTGAGCACCTCGAACAGGTTGTCCTGCTCGATGCCCTTGATGATCTTCTGTTCGTTGTAGAGCGAGATGTCGGACGCGATCGCGCGCGCCAACCGCATCGCTTTCATGCGTTCTTCGTCGGTCATGAGCTTCCCGTGACGCTAGGGGGCACTGCCCGAAGCGTCAACCTTTCGCCTTTTCGACCAGCTGCAAGTAGCTCTTCGAGACCTTGAGCCCATCGAGCCCCAGCTCGCGCGCCAGGTTCATCAAGATGCCGCGCAGGTACACCGGCGCCGGCAGCGCGGCGTAGCGATCGGCCTCGATGCCCTCGAGGTGCCGCGCCGAGATGCGGGTCTTCTCGGAGATCTGCTGCAGGCTGATGCCCATCGCGGTGCGCACCTTGCGCAGCACCTCGCCGTTGAACTCGGTGTCGGGCGGGAGATCGGGCGGCTTGGGGCGCGGAGCCGACGCGCGGGCATCGCGGGCGTCGACCGCTGCCGACACCCGGGCCAGCTGCGACTCGGCCACCGCGATCGCCGCAGCCTCGGCGAGCTGCGGCGCCTGCGCCGGCGACGGGCGTGGCGCCGGCGCGCTGGGCGGAGCAAGGGGCGCAGACGCCGCGGGCGGCGGAGCGCTGGGTACCGGCAGAGGCTCACCCTGAGCGAAGTCGAAGGGGGCCGCGGGCCGCTCGGGGGCGGCGATCACCGGCTCGATCGGTGGGCTCGGAGCCCCCTTCGACTCTGCCGCTTCGCGGCTGCGCTCAGGGTGGTCTTCACCCGACAGCACCGGCGGCAGGGGCGGAGGCTGGGCCGAGGTGGTGACCGCTGGGGGAGGCGGCGGCGTGGGCGTGGCGTCGGGCAGCACCGCCAACGGGGGCGGCACGCTCGCCGGCGGAGCCACCACCACCGCAGGAGGCGGCGTCGGCGGCGGGGGCGCCTCGACCGACGAGACGTACGAGAACGGCACGTAGGGGTGGGTCGACTGGAGCGCGCGGTCGGCCCCGGTGAGCAGCTCGTTCATCGCCAGCTGCGCCGACGACTGCTCGTCGTCTTCTTCGTCGCGCCTGGGCGGCACGGGCACCCGCGGCGGCAGCCCCAGGTCGTTGTCGTAGATGAGGCGCAAGTCATCGTCGCAGAGAATCTCCATCGCCTCTTGCAGCCGCGCGCGGAGCTGCGAGGCGCTGCCCGCCTCGACCAGCCCGTAGAGCGCCACCTGATCGTCGGCGTACATCGCGTTCAGCCGCTCGAAGGCACGACGAATCTGCTCGGTGGTGGCCGACACCGGCACCTCGAGCAGCTCGTAGTAGCTCTGCAGCTGAAACGGCTTCACGAAATGGCCCTCCCGTCAGGCGGGCAAGGACAGCAGATTTTCTGCCACGTGCAACAGCCCCGCTGCGGCGGTCGAGCCGGGCTCGGCGATCAGCAGCGGCTTGATCGCGCGCACTGCTTTCCACGCCGCGTCGTCGTGCGCAACTGCGCCGAGATAGCCGAGGTCGAGCCCGAAGAACTTCTTCCACGCCCCGCTCACCTGGCTGCCGAGCTCGTGATCGGCCCGGGTGCGCGCCTGGTTCAGCACCAGCTGCGGGCGAAAGCCGTTCACCGCCACCTCGAGCCGGGCATAGGCCTCGGGCAGCTTCTCGCGCGCCTGGGTGAGCAGCTCGAACGGAGTCTTCGCTGCGCCCGGGGCCCCCGCCAGCGCATCGGCGATCAGCTCGCCGCAGCCCAGGGTGCGCTCCATCAGCTGCAGCCGGCGAAAGAACGCCGCCTTGATGAAGCGGTAGGCGTTCTCGATCGAGGTGGGCTCGGGGAGCAGCACCACGATGCCGGTGTCGGCGAGCAGGAAGAAGTCGAGGGTGTTGAACCCGGTGCCGGCGCCCAGATCGACGATCACGTAGTCGACGTCGAGCGAGCGAATGTGGCGAAGCAGCTTCTGCTTCTCGGCGTGACGCGGGTTCGCCGCGTCGAGCACGTCGCGCGCGCCCGAGATCAGCTTCAGCCGCTCGATGCCGGTGGGCACCGCCACCTCTTCGAGCGTCTCGGCGCGGCGGTCGATGAAGTCCGACAGCGAGACCTGTGGCTGCGGCACGCCCAGGCACGAGTGCAGGTTGGCGCCGCCCAGGTCGGCGTCGACCAGCACCACCGACGAGCCGCGCTGCGCCAGCGCGATGCCCAGGTTCGCAGACACCAGCGACTTGCCGATGCCGCCCTTGCCGCCGCCCACCGCCACGATGCGGCGCGCGCGCGTGGTCTTCACCACCCGCGGCTTTCGCGGCGCCCGAGGCGGCTTGGGCCGGGGAAACTCGATGATCTTGTTCTCTGCTTCCCCGCCCTGGCTCATCAGTCTTGTGTCAGCTCCACGTTCCAGTAACTGGCGTCAGCGAGCGAGATGAACGGCAACCACTCGCGGTAGGTGATGCGCTTCTGTGCCGTGCGGAAGAACGGGGTCCACCGCGGGCGGGTCGCTTTCTTGAGCAGCTTCATACCTGCCTGCTCGGGGGTGCGACCACCCTTGTGCAGGTTGCACTCGATGCACGAGCACACCACGTTCTCCCAGCTGGTGCGGCCGCCCTGCGCGCGCGGCACCACGTGGTCGAGGTTCAGCTCTGCCCGCGAGAGCTGCCGCGCGCAGTACTGGCAGGTGTCGTTGTCGCGCGCGTAGATGTTGAGCCGCGAGAAGCGCACCCGCCCTTTGGGCAGGTACTCGTAGGCCATCAGCACCAGCACCCGCGGCACCCGAATCACCTGGTGAATCGTCGAGACGTGCTCGTGCTCGGCCGACGAGAGCGCGGCCCACGACTGAAAGTCGTACAGCCGGTACTGATCGTCGATCGCCCGGGCGATGCCCATGTAGAGCAGCGAGAACGCCCGCTTCACGTTGGTGACGTGAACCGGTTGGTAGTTGCGGTTGAGAACCAGGACGGCAGTGTTCAGCATGCGTTCCTCACGGAGAGCGCCACCGGCTCGAGATCGTCATCGGTCAGGCAGCGCACATCCAACAACAGCTGACCCTCGCTGACGCGTCCCACCACCGGCGGAGAACCGGCGCGCAAACGCCGGTGCAGCGCCTCGGCATCGGCCCTCGATATCGCGCACGCCCACGACTTTGGCTCGGCCAGCGGCATCGACCCGCCCCCGACCTGCCCCACCGTCTCGACGACCGACGATTGAACGGCGTGCGACATCAAACGCAGTTTAAGCCCCTCGGCCCGCGCGCGCAGCTGTTCGCCGGTCTGCAACAACATGCCCCGTGCGGGCACATTCTCCGACATGCCGTCGCGGTAGAGCTCGAGGGTCGCCTCGAGCGCGGCGACGGTGAGCTTGTCGATGCGCAGCGCCCGGTTGAGTGGGTGGGCCCGGCACGCGGCGATCGCCGTGCGCTTGCCGACCATCAGACCCGCCTGCGGGCCGCCGAGCAGCTTGTCGCCCGAGAACAGCACCAGGTCGGGGCCGGCGGCGACCACGCTGGCCACCGTCGGCTCTTGCGTCAGCCCCTCGGCGTGCAGCGGCTCGAGGGCGCCCGACCCCAGGTCGACCACCACCGGAAGCCCGAGCGTCACCAGCTCGCGCACGTGCACCTCTTCGGTGAAGCCGACCACCGCGAAGTTCGAGCGGTGCACCTTGAGCAGCAGCGCGGTCTGGGGTGTCACCGCGGCCTGGTAGTCGGCGAGCCGGGTGCGGTTGGTGGTGCCCACCTCGATGAGCTTCATGCCCGACTGCGCCATCACCTCGGGCACCCGAAAGCCGCCGCCGATCTCGACCAGCTCGCCGCGCGACACCACGCCCTCGCGCCCTCGGCCCAGCGCGCCCAGCGCCAGCAGCACCGCCGCGGCGCAGTTGTTCACCACCATCGCGTCTTCGGCGCCGGTCAGCGAGCACAGCAGCTCGACCACCGGCTGGTAGCGGCTGCCCCGCTCTCCCTCTTCCAGCTCGAGCTCGAGGTTGCAGTAGCCGGCCGCCTCTCTGAGGCGCTCGACCGCGCGCGCCGCCAGCGGGGCACGGCCCAGGTTGGTGTGCAGCACCACGCCGGTGGCGTTGAGCACGCGGCGCAGGTTGGGCGTCTGCAGCTGACCCAGCGCACGCGAGAGATCTTCTTCGCGAAAGCCGTCGCCGCCGGCCAGCACCCGCTCGCGCGCCGACTCGACCGCGCGGCGCGCGGCGATCAGCGCCAGGCGGTGCGGCTGGGCGCACAGCGCAGGCGAGCGGAGCAGCTCGTCGACCGACGGGAGCTCTCGCAGGCGCTGCTGGCGTTGTGCATCAGGCATGTAGCAGCCTGCGACTCTAGGTGAAAAAAGAGCGGGCGCACCTTTTTGGGGTGCGCCCGCCCTTTACGTTCGATGGGGGCTCGAGCGAGGGGAGCCGAGGCCCTGTGAATCTGCGGGCCAGCTCCCAGCTTTGGCCCCCTCATTCGAAGAAGGCCGCTCTCTGTGCTCCTCGTTCAGCCCTCATCGAGAGCTCCGTGCCAATAGGTCATGTCGCGCAGCCAGCTCTTCCACGACGCGGGCATGCCCTGGTCCCAGCTGAAGGTGAGTCGCAGCGTGTCGGGCAGCTTGTGGGGCTTCACCGGCACGGTCTTCAGCTTCATGCGGGCCTGCTCGGGCGTGCGGCCACCCTTCTTCTGGTTGCACGCCACGCAGGCGATCACGATGTTGTCCCACGAGGTCTTGCCGCCCAGCGCCCGGGGCGTGACGTGGTCGTAGGTCGCCTCGGCGCGCGTGACCGGCCTCACGCAGTACTGGCACTTGCCGCCGTCGCGCGCGAACACGTTCTCGCGGCTGAAGCGGACGATCGGCTTGCGGCGCTTGAGCAGCCGCAGAAAGCGAACTACCGACGGCATCTTCAGCTCGAACGTCACCGAGCGAACCTTCTTGTCCTCGTACTCGTCGACCACCTCGACCTTGCCGTTGAACAGCAGGGTGATGGCGCGCTGCCAGGGAATCCGGCAGAGCGGCTCATAGGTCGAGTTCAGCACCAGGGTCTCCATGGCAGTCGCAACCCACTCCTTTCTTGCGGCCTACCGACGGGTGACGGCGCGGGTTCCTGAACGCTAACCTCTCGGCGAGTGGCGCGCAGACGAAAGCCCAACGCGGCGCAGCGGGTGCGGCAGCTCATCGCGCTCGACGGCGCCAAGGTCATGAAGCGGCTGCAGAGCCGGCAGACCGAGATGGTGCGCCTGTTCTCGCGGCTGCGCGATCGCTCGCCGCTGCTCGAGGTGGTCGACTCGTGGTTCCAGAGCATCACGTTCACCGAGCTCTCGGCGTTGGACCCACACGAGCAGCGGGCGGTGACCACCTTCTACGAGCTGCTCGGCGAGCTGCGCTGGTACCTGCAGTACACCGAAGACATGCCCCTGCAGGTGCAGCAGCGGGTCACGAAGTTCGTTCACGAGCTGCGCGCCGCCCACCGGGCCCTGACCTCAGTGATCGGCCCGCCCGACGGCGAAGGTACCCCGGTGGTCGAGGCGCAGGTGGTGCGGCCGCTCGCGCGCTGAACCTTCAAGAGTGCCACCGGTCGGGCTCGAACCGACTTCCTCTCGTTTACGAAACGAGCGCTCTTGCCACTTGAGCTTCGGGGGCGCTTTGCCATGTGGACCCGGAGGGAATCGAACCCTCATCTCCGACGTGCGAAGCCGGCGTTCTCCCGACTGAACTACAGGCCCTGCTTGCTACCGAGTGCCGGCCCTCTGAATCGAACAGAGTCCTTCCGCTCTTCAGGCGGACGCGCGGACCACCTACGCCAGGCCGGCCTTTGTCCGCGCGGAGCGATTCGAACGCCCATCTTCCGGTCATCGGCCGGAGGTCCTGCCCTTGGACGACGCGCAGTGAAATGCAGTGGGCGGGTCGCGAGTTCAAAGCCGCTCACCACCACCCAGGGCCGTCTCGACGTCGTCTGCCGCGCCGCCTGACGGGCCTCTCTTTCACTCGCCGATCGTCTTTGGTGTAGATGGGCAACACACTGCGCATGCGTCTGACCGCCCTGCTCTGCCTGCTCGCTTCTGCCGCCTTCGCCGAGGGGCGCAGCGTCGATCTGGGCGTGGGGGCCGGGCTCAACACCCCCTCGGGTGTGGGCGTCGAGGGCATCTGGCGCATCGATCGCATCGTGGCGCTGGGGGCCGCTGCCGGGTACGGCAGCTGGGGCCCGCGCATGTCGCTGATCGGCCGGGTGCACCTCGAGAGCTCGATCGCGCAGGGCCTCTTTCTCGAGCCCTCGCTCACGGTGAACTTCGGCGGGCAGCGCTCGCTGGCCCCCGAGGCCACCTCGGTGCCGCCGGTGGGCAACTTCACCGTGGCGGGCGGCTACCGCTGGTCGTTCGCCGAGCGGCTCTGGCTGGTGCTCCGGGTGGGGCAGTCGTTCAGCTTCGGCGCGCCGTCGTCGATGAGCACCGCGTCTTCGTCGCAGCAGGTCGGCGCCACCGAGCAGTTCACCCGGTTGATGTTCAAGTCCGACGGCCCGCCAGCAGGCTGGGTTCTCGGGCTGGCGACCGGCGCGTCGATCTGATTAAGGGGGGGCCCATGCCAGCTCCCCGAGTTCAGCGCACCACGACCCCCAAGAATCACCCAGATCCCACGGGCCTCGGGTTCGGCAAGTACTTCGCAGATCACATGGCCACCATGGAGTGGGTGCACGATCGCGGCTGGCTCGAGCCCGAGATCAAGCCGTATGGCCCGATACCCATGGAACCGGCCGCTGGGGTGCTGCACTACGGCCAGGCGATGTTCGAGGGGCTGAAGGCCTTTCGTGGAGTCGACGGCGTGGTGCGGCTGTTCCGCGCCGATGCCAACGCGCGCCGCATGGCCTCGGGTGCGCTGCGCCTGTGCATGCCGCCTCCCGAGCCGAAGCTGGCCGAAGAGCTCTGCCACGCGCTGGTCGCGGTCGACCGCGACTGGGTGCCGGCTCCGGCGGGCACCGCGCTGTACCTGCGCCCCACCCTGGTCGCCACCGAGGGCTTCTTGGGCGTGCGCCCGTCGCAGCGCTACCTCTTCTTCGTCTTCAGCTCGCCGGTGGGCGCCTACTACAGCAACGCGACCGGCGGTCTCGAGCCGGTGAAGATCAAGGTCGAGCTGAAGATGACGCGCGCCGCGAAGGGCGGCATCGGCGCGGCGAAGGCGGCGGCGAACTACGCGGCCAGCCTGTACTCGGCGGCCGAAGCGAAGAAGCAGGGCTACAGCCAGGTGCTGTGGATGGACGCCAAGGATCACGCGTTCGTCGAAGAGGTCGGCACCATGAACCTGTTCGCGGTGATCAACGACGAGCTGGTGACCCCCCCGCTGTCGGACTCGATTCTCGCCGGCGTCACCCGCGACAGCCTGATGACCCTCGCCCGCGACCGCGGCATGAAGGTCATCGAGCGACCCATCACCCGCGAAGAGCTCGAGTCGGGCAAAGCCAAAGAGGTGTTCGGCTCGGGCACCGCCGCGGTGGTGTCGCCGGTCGGAGAGCTGAACTTCGAGGGCAAGAAGGTCGTGATCAACGACGGCGCCCAGGGTCCGGTCGCGAAAGGCCTCTACGAAGAGCTCACCAACATTCAGCGCGGCGCCAAGCCCGACACCCACGGCTGGCTCAAAGAAGTGAAATGAGCTGAGGGCCGTCGAGGCCGCGCAGGGTGAGCTCGTCGAGCCCTGCCGTCGCTCGTCGAAGGCACGAGCGGCACATACCGCATCGTAGCGATGCGGGCGTCGGTGCAGCTTGAAGCCGGGAGTACGCGGCGCTCGAGCTTCGTCGGGCGACGTCAGGGTTCGACGGGCTCACCCTGCGCGGTCTCGGAGCCCTCGGCGCCCAGCGCGTCGATCGCGGCGCGCACCGCGTCGCCGGTGCCCACCAGGAACACCGTGTCTCCGGGCTCGAACGCCACGGTGGGGTCGGGGTTCTCGAGCAGCTTGTCGCCGCGCTTGACGCCCACGACCAGCGCGCCGGTGGTGCGCCGCAGCTCGAGCTGCACCGCGCTCTTGCCCGCAGAGCGCATGCCCTCGCGCACCAGAAAGCTCTCGATCTTCATCTCGTCGAGCGCGCGGGTCTCGGACAACGCCGGGCGCGGCAGGGTCAGCTTGCGATCAGACGACTGGGTCTCGTTGCGCACGTCCTTGAGGCGCTCGTCGATGACGTTGCGGGGCACCTCGATCCACCTCAGCATGCGGCTGATGATCTCGACCGCGCCCTCGACCTCTTCGGCCACCACGTCGCGCGCGCCCAGCCGCACCAGGGGCTCGCGCTCGAGCAGGTAGCGGGTGCGCATCAAAATCGGCACGTCGGGCGCCACCCTCCGCGCGGTGTCGACCACCCGCTGCGCCGCGGTGGGGTCATTCATCAGCAGCACCAGCGCCGTGGCGTGCTTCAAGTGCGCGTGCGCCAGCGCCTCGGGCGAGGTCGCGTCGCCGTAGTAGAGCGGCAGCCCCTGGGCGCGCGCGTTGCGCACCGTCTCGGCGTTCAGCTCGAGCACCACGTAGGGAATGTTGCAGGCCTTCAGCGAGCGCGCGGCGAAGCGCCCCGCCAGCCCGAAGCCGACGATCACCACGTGGCGCTCGAGCGCCTCTTTGGCGTCGGGCACCTCGGCGATGCTGCGCACGCCGATCAGGCGCTCGAGCGGAGCGAGCAGCACTTCTCCGGCGCGAATGTGCGGGGCGACCCGCACCAGCATCGGAGTGAGGAACATGCTGGCGATGCCCGCGGCCAGCAGCGGCCGGGTCTCGTCTGCCGACACCACGTGGTGCTGCTCGCCCAGGCGCGCCAGCACGAAGCCGAACTCTCCGAACTGCGCCAGGCCCGCCCCCGCCAGCCACGCCGCCCGCCGGGGGAACCGCATCGCCGAGGCGGCGAGCGTGGCCAGCAGGCCCTTGGCGCCGATGAAGCCCAGCAGCAGGCCGCCCACCAGCAGCGGCTGGCCCATCACCGTGTAGGGGTCGAACAGCATGCCCAGCGAGACGAAGAACACGCTGACGAACGCGTCGCGCAGCGGCATCACGTCGCCCATCGCGCGGTGCCCGTACTCGGTGTCGGCGACCAGCATGCCGCCCAGAAAGGCCCCCAGCGCCGGCGACAGGCCGGCCAGCGAGGTGAGCCAGGCGCCGCCGATGCACAGCGCCAGAATGGCGAGCAGAAAGACCTCGCGGCTGCGGCTCTGATCGACGCGCGCCAGCGCCCGCGGCACCACCAGGCGCGCCACCACGATGCTCACCACCACCACCGCCGCCGCCTTGCCGATGGCCAGCGAGACCGCCATCGCCGCCCCGCCCTGCGCCGCCTGCTGCGGAGAGAGAAAGGGCACGATCAGCACCATCGGCACCACGCACAGATCCTGGAAGATCAGGGTGCCGACGATGAAGCGGCCGTGGGGCGCGTCGAGCTCGCCGCGCTCGGCCAGCGCGCGCAGCACGATCGCCGTGCTCGAGAGCGCGAACACGAACCCGTAGAAGAGCCCGCGGCTCAGGCTCTGGTTCAGCAGCAGCCCCACCGCCACCGCTGCGCCGATGGTGAGGCCGATCTGCAGCACGCCTCCGAGCGCCACCTGCCGCAAGATGTTCTTCAGCCGCGTGAGCGAGAACTCGAGGCCGATGGTGAAGAGCAGCAGCACCACCCCGATCTCGGCCAGCACCTCGATCGCGTCGATCGAGTGCGTGAGCCTGAAGCCGTAGGGCCCCAGCAGCGCGCCGGCCAGCAGCAGCCCCGCCACGGTCGGCAGCCGGAAGCGCGAGAGCACCACCGTGACCGCCACCGCCACCACCGCGATGATCGCGAGCTCGTCGATGAGCGGTAGGTGGCCCAATGCCGGTGAAGATTAGTTCAGCCGGCATTAGTTTCCTCGCCCCATGAAAGCCGTCGCGCTCAAACGCTACCTGCCCATCGTAGACCCCGAATCGCTGCTCGACGTCGACCTGCCCCGGCCAAGCCCCCCGCAGGGGCACGATCTGCTGGTGGCGGTGAAGGCCATCTCGGTGAACCCGGTCGACGTGAAGCGGCGCGCCCCCAAGAGCGATGTCGAGCGCGAGCCCGGGGTGCTGGGGTGGGACGCCGCGGGCGTGGTCGAGGCCGTGGGCGAGGCCTGCACGCTGTTCAAGCCCGGCGACGAGGTGTTCTACGCCGGCTCGATCGCCCGGCCCGGCACCAACGCCGAGTACCAGCTGGTCGACGAGCGCATCGTCGGCCCCAAGCCCGAGACGCTCAACTTCGCGCAGGCCGCCGCACTGCCGTTGACCTCGCTCACCGCCTGGGAGCTGCTGTTCGAGCGCATGGGCGTGGCGCTCGACAAGACCGCGCCCCAGGGCCGGCTGCTGGTGATCGGCGGCGCCGGCGGGGTGGGCTCGATCGCCATTCAGCTGGCCCGGCGGCTCACCGCGCTGCACGTGATCGCCACCGCCTCGCGGCCCGAGACCGTCGAGTGGTGCAAGCAGATGGGCGCCCACGAGGTCGTCGATCACCGAAAGGCGCTCGCGCAGCAGGTGAGCGACGTGAGCTACGTGCTCTCGCTCACCGCCACCGAGCAGCACTACGCCGACGTGGTCGAGCTGCTCGCCCCCGAGGGGCACCTGGGCATCATCGACGACCCCAAGACGGTGCTCGACGTGCGGCTGCTCAAGCGCAAGAGCCTGTCGCTGCACTGGGAGTTCATGTTCACCCGCGCGGTCTACGGCACCCCCACCCTCACCCGGCAGCACCACATCTTGAGCGAGGTGGCGCGCCTGGTCGACGAGGGCGTGCTCCGCTCGACCGTGACCGAAGATCTGGGCCCCATCTGCGCCGCGAACCTGAAGAAGGCCCACGCGCAGATCGAGAGCGGGCGCACGCGCGGCAAGCTGGTGCTGAGCGGGTTCTAAAAAGGCGGTCGGCGCTACTTCTTTTCGCGGCCGAACATGAACAGACCGTCATCGGCCGGCGACTGGGCCGCCACCGCGCCGTCGGTCAGCTCGCCGTTCAGCTGGTTCCGCTCTGCAGCGCGGGCCTTGGGCGCTTGATCGAAGCTGGTGGTCTGCACGAACAGCGTCACCTGGCGCGGGTCGACGTTGAGCTCTTTGGCCAGCTCGGCGATCTCGCTGGGCTTGAGATCGATGGGCAGCCTATTGATGATGTTGTTCGCCTTCATCCACCGCGTGACGTTGCCCACGTTGAGGCGGGGCGACACGGTGGCGAGCTGGGAAGGCATGGCTTGAGGCCACCTTACCCGTTCGCCCCGCGCGGTTGAAATCGGCGCCGGCGGTGAGCCCAGCGGGTGACAGCGCTTCAGCGCGCCGAGCCGCTGGTGAGCGGGCCGCTCAGCGCCTCGGGCGACCCGTAGAACAGCTTGTAGGTGTTGTAGCTGCGCAGCACCCGCTTCACGTAGCCGCGCGTCTCGCTGAGGGGAATGTCTTCGACCCACTCGTCGACCTCGTCGCCCGGGTGCTCGGCGCGCCACCGATTCACCGCAGTGGGGCCGGCGTTGTAGCTGCCGACCGCGAACTGCTTGGTGCCCTTGAACTGCTGCACCAGCCCCGCGAGGTAGGCCGCGCCGATGCGAATGTTGAGGTCGGGCTCGAGCAGCGCCTCTTTGCTGGGCCGGGGAAGCTTGAGCTTCGCGGCGACCTCGAACGCAGTGCCGGGCATCAGCTGGATGAGCCCGAGCGCGCCCGCCCACGAGAACGCGCGCGGGTCGAGGGCGCTCTCTTCGCGCATCAGCGCCTGCAGCAGGTCGGGGTCGAGCTTGTTGGCCGCCTCGGAGTGCTTCACCACCAGCTCGCGAAACGCGTTGGGGTAGGCGATCTCCCAGAGCGCGCGGGTCTGCGCGGTGATCGGCCCGCTCAGGTCGCGCCGCAGCCACAGCCGGGCCATGCCGTGCGCCGAGCGCTCTTCTCCGCTCAGCGAGATGACGAAGACGATCAGCCGCAGCGCCTCGCGCGGCAGGCGGCTGCGATCGATCGCCAGCAGCTCGAGGGGCACCTGCTCCGAGATGCCCAGGCGCGACCACTCGATGGCCGAGAGGAAGTTCGGCTCGTCGCTCAGCGGCCCCGCGTACAGCGGGAAGATGTCGTCGGCCTTCGCCGCCGCCGCCACCTGCGGCAGCAGCTTCGCCGCCCGCTCGGGGTCGAGCTTCGCCAGCCGCTCGCGCGCGATCAGGCCGTAGTAGGTGGCCGGGTGCTCGACCGCCAGCGCGGCCAGCAGGTCGCCGGCGGCGGTCGGGTCACCTTCGATCTCGGTGATGCGCGCCCGCCAGTACTTCGCCCGCTCGACCTCGTACGCGTCTTCGTTGGCGACGAAGCGCTGCTCGATGGCCTGCAGCGCCGCCCGGGCCTCGGGCCACGCCTTCTCGGACTTCGCGATCCACGCCTGCTTGAAGAGGCCCTCGGCGGCCCAGTCTCCGGTGGGGTAGCGCTCGGCCAGCACCTTGAGCTGCGCCTTGGCGCCGGCCACGTCTCCGGCGCGAAAGCGGTTGTCGGCGGCGTAGAACAGCGCGTCGTCGGCGAAGGGGTGGCTGGGCGCGTCTGAAGCGAGCTGCTCGTAGACCAGCGCCCCGCCCCTGGGGTCGAGCACCGAGCGCGAGAAGCCAAGCACGTACCCGGCGCGCGCCTTCAAGTCGGGGTCGGGGCAGCGCTTCACCACCGGCGCGAGAATCGCCACCGCCTTGGCGTGCTGCCGCAGCTTGCGCTGGCCCTTGCCGAGCGCGAAGTGCGCGCGGCACGCCAGCGGGTCGGGCAGGCTCAGGCCCGCGATGATCGGGGTGAGCAGGTCGATGCCCTCTTGATTGCGGTGCGCTTCGATCAGCGCATCGGCGCGCGCCACGATCAGCGCGTTGGTCTTGGGCCCTACCCGCCCCTCGTCGAGCTTCTTCGCCGCGAGCGAGTTGGGGTGCTCTGACCAGAGCCGGGCCGCGGCGTCGGTCTGGGCCTTGGCGTCTTTGCGGGTGAGCGCGAGATCGGCGAGCGCCAGCAGCGCCTCGGCGCCCACGTCACGCCCCCACGGCGGCGGAGGCTTCGAAGAGAACGGCAGCAGCACCTCGCGCGCCCGGGCGGCCTTGAGGGTGTTGCGGTAGCCGCGCGAGAGCCCCAGCGCGGCGTCGAACGCCTGCCGCGAGGTGGGCGCGACCTTCTCGTAGACCCGAAGCGCCGAAGCCCAGTCTTTGAGCTCTTCGAAGGCCTGGCCCGACAGCACCAGGCAGCGGTCTCTCATGCCCGGCCACTTCGCGCTCAGCGCCTCGAGCTCGGCGGCGGCGAACCGGTGGTCTTTCAGCTGAAACGAGGCCAGCGCCCGCAGCCACCGCACCGGGAGCTCGTCGCCCTCGGGCTTGAGCAGGGTCAGCACCTCACCCCACTTGTGGGCATCGAACGCGGCCTTGGCCTGCGCCCGCGCCCCCTGGGAGAAGTACGGCTCGAAGTCGCTGCGCTCGAGCTTGCGGCCGCGCGCGATGGGAACCTCGTGAACTTCGGGGCTGGGGAAGGCGGGGTTCGCCACCCGCATCAGGCCGGGGTCGAGATCCGACTCGGGGGGCTCTTGCTCCTCGGCGAAGGCGGTCGCCGACAGCAGCGCGCAGAGCACGAGCGGGGTACAGTTGGCCCAGCCTTTTCCCCGCATGGACATTCGGACGCAGAGCGCACTCTTGGCGGCCATCGTCGGGCTCGCGCTCGGCGTGTCGATGCTGCTCAGGCCGCAGCGGCCGCGGGTGCTCACACTGTTCGGCATCTTCGCGATTTCGGTGGGCAGCTTCTACCTCTCTCAGTGCCTCGAGGGGCTGTTTCCCTGGAGCGCCGAGTCTCCGGTCATCTCGCGCATCATCTTGGGGGCCACCCTGGTGCTGGGCGCGGTGCTCCCCTCGACCGCCCTCAGCTTCTTCCTCGAGTTCCTGAACTTCAGCCCGCGCGCCTCGCGCTACGGCCGGCGGGTCTCGCTGCTGTCGATGTTGTTCGGCCTGGCGGTGGGCGCCACCCCCCTGGCCGAGCGGCTGTGGGCCCGGGTGGCGGTGGCCGGGTGGGTGCTGCTGGCGCTGTCGTTCTCGGTCTCGCTGCTGCTGGCGCGCCGGAGGGTGAGCGAGTCGCGCATCGATCGGGCGCGGCTGGCCTACCTGGCCATCGGCGCCGGTCTCTCGATCATCTTTGCCGGGCTCGACTATCTGCCCCGCTTCGAGCTGCCCTTCCCCACCGTCGGGCCGATCATCGCCACGCTGTACCTCTTCTTCCTCTCCCAGACGCTGCTCCGCCTGCGCCTGATGGATCTGCACGAGCTGTTCGGGAAGATCGCCGCGCAGGCAGTGCTGGCGGTGAGCCTGGCGCTGGTGTTCGTGGTGCTCACCGCGTGGGTGGGCGCCAACCGCGGCCTGTTCATCTTCAACACCATCGTGGCCGCGTTCGTGATGCTCATTCTGCTCGAGCCGCTGCGCGCCAAGGTCGACGAGCGGGTGGTGGCCATCTTCTTCCGCGAGCGGTTCAACTTTCTGCAGGCGGTGCGCGCGCTGCAGCAGCGCACCCAGAACGTGATCGACGTGGGCCAGCTGTGCGCCATGGTGCTCGACGGGCTCAACGAGACCCGCCGCGTCACCCACACCTCGATCTACCTGCTGGCCGAAGACCGCCCGGGGTTTCGCCTGGTCGACAGCCGCGGGCCCCAGCCCCAGCTCTTTCTCGACGCGGGCACCGCGCGGGTGCTGGTGGGCCGCTCGGAAAAGGCCCAGCTGCTCGAGGCGGTCGAGCGCCGGGTGGCCGAGCTCAAGGCCCAGCCGGCGATCGAGGCCCGCCGCTCACGCGACGAGGTGAAGCGGCTGCTCGACGTGAAGATCGCCATGCAGCAGATGAAGGCGTCGATCTCGGTGCCGCTGGTCGGCAACGATCGGGTGATCGGCTTCTTGAACCTGTGGGACGAGCGCGTGCCCGAGGCCTTCGCGTCAGACGAGATCGCCCTGATTCTCGAGCTGGCCGAGCAGCTGGCCGCGGTGGTCGAGAACTCCAAGCTCTACGAGCGCATGCGCGAGCGCGATCGCCTCGCCGCGCTCGGCGAGATGTCGGCCGGTCTGGCCCACGAGATTCGCAACCCGCTGGGCGCGATCAAGGGCGCCGCGCAGTGCCTCGACCCCAAGCGGGTCAGCGGTGAAGAGGCCGAGTTCCTCGAGGTGATCGTCGAGGAAGTGAACCGGCTCAACGGCGTGGTGACCGCGTTTCTCGACTACGCCCGCCCGCTGAAGCAGAGCTTCGGGCCCACCGATCTCAACGAGGTGGTCACCCGCACCGTGAAGCTGATTCAGAACGACGTACCGCCCAACATCACCCTCAAGACCGAGCTCGAAGACGGGCTGCCCAAGGTCGACGGCGACGCCGAGCAGCTCAAGCAGGTGCTCATCAACCTGGTGCAGAACGCGCGGCAGGCGCTGGGCGAGCAGCCGGGAGAGATCACCATCAAGACGGTGCGGCCCGAGCGCTTCGGCGAGCCGCGCTTCTCGGCCGAGCACGTCGAGCTGCACGTGGTCGACAACGGCCCCGGCATTCCCGCCGATCAGCAGCTCAACATCTTCGTGCCGTTCTTCACCACCAAGCAGAAGGGCACCGGCCTGGGCCTCGCCATCTGCCAGCGCATCGTGAAGAACCACGGCGGCATCGTCACGGTGCAGAGCCGCTCGGGAGACGGCTCGACCTTCATCGTGCGCCTGCCCGCCCTGCCCACCGAGGTGATCGCCGAGACGCCGCAGCCCGACGGCACCCCGCTGCCCGGCGCCGTCACCCGCCCCGCCCTGCCCGCGGCGGCCCCCGAGCAGGGCCGGCGCGACAAGAAGAAGCGCAAGGTGGGGTGAGGCGTCAGTATCGAATCGCCCGGCGGCGCACCACGAAGTCGAGCGTCTCGGCGCCGCGCTGCAGGGTCAGCTTCACCGCGGTGCCCGAGGGCCCCATGATTCTCGGGATCACCTGATCGACCGGCGCCCGGGCCGGCTGCCCGTCGACCGCCACCACGGTGTCGCCGTGCTGAATGCCGGCGGCCTCGGCGGGGCTGCCTTCGAACGTCTGCCACACGTAGACGCGGGGCCCTTCGGTCGCGAGCTGCATGCCCACCCCTTCGTACTCGGTCACCTCGGGAGCCTTGTTGGCGGGCGCCTTGGCGTCGGGCTCGGGCGGCAACGGCAGCTCGACCCGGCCCACGTTGTCGCGCGGGGCTCGCCCCAGCGGCACCGACAGCACCCGCGCCCCCTTGCGCACGTCGACCACCGCCGCGTCGGGCACCGCGGCGCGAACCTCGCCGCGCCCGTCAGAGACGAAGGGGCCGATCTGCCGCGCCGGCGCGTACCAGCGCCCCGGCACGAACGCCTTGAAGGTGACCTCGGCGCCGGCGATCGGCGTGCGGGTCACCGCGTCGAGGACGATCGCGCGCAGGGTCGCGGCGGTCTTCAGCGTGACGCGAATCGACACCGGGCCCTTGAGCTCGACGTCCTGGGGCTCCGAGGTGCCGAAGCCCTGGGCGGTGGCCGAGACGCGCCACCTGCCCGAGCCCACCACCCCCTCGAACTTGCCCTCGGAGCTCAAGACGGGAATGCGGCGGGTCGAGCCGGCCGACAGCGGCTCGAGCATCAAGAGGTAGTCGGTGACCGGCAGGCTCTTCTCGTCGACCGCGGTGACGGTGAGGTGCGCTTGGGTCAGCTCGAGCACCACCTCTTGCCCGGCGCGGGCGCGTGCCGAGGCCACCCCCTTGGGCGACTCGGCTTCGACGAGCAGCTCGCCGCCCGGCACCCCTTCGAAGCGAAACCTGCCGCCGGCGTCGGTCGAGGTGGTCGCCGGAGCGCCCGCCCAGTCGCCCGACCTCCACGACACCCGAACCCCCGGCGCCGCCGGCACCACGCGGCCGGCCAGCACCCCGCCCTCGGGCACCGCGATGTTCCACTCGTTGCCCTCGCCGGTCTGCTCGTAGGGGCCGACCTGTACGTGCCGCGCGCCGGCCGAGATCTGCACCAGGTAGCTGCCCACCGCCACCCCGCCGATGCGGAACCGGCCGTCGGGGCCGGTGGCGCCCGAGCTCGCCGGGCGCTGCGAGCGGGCGTCGTAGAGCGTCAGCCCCGCGCCGCCCAGCGGCACCCCCGCCTGGGTCACCGTGCCTTCGATCGACAGCTCTTCGCCCAGCTGCAGGTGCAGCCCGGTGCGCGTCTTACCCGCCTCGGCCTTCACCCGCGGCCCTTCGATGCGCGAGCCCTGCGGAGCCGACGCCGCGAGCTGCAGCGGGCCGTCGGAGCAGTCGAGCGCGAAGGTGCCGTCGGCCGCGGTGGTGGTGGGCCCGCAGATCTGCCCCGCGCGCTCGGAGATCTCGGCCTCGCCCCACACCTGCGCCTGTGCCACCGGCTTGCCGCCGGGGCGCTCGACCACGCCCTCGAGCCGGGCGCTGGGCAGCAACGCCAGCTGCAGGCCGGTGTGGGCGTGCGCGCCCGGCAGCCCCAGCCACTCGGTGCGCTTGAGGTGACCGGGCGCGGTGGCCTCGATCCACGTCTCTCCTGCGGGCAGCACGTCGAAGCGAAAGCGGCCGGCATGATCGGTCGCGGTGCTGCCGGCGGTCGAGACCACGCTCGCGCCCTCGAGGGGCTCGCGGGTGTGCGCATCGACCACCGTACCCTCGAGCGAGGCGCTGGGCAGCAGCTCGAGGTCGACCTGGCTCTCGGCGCTCACCAGAATCGGGCCCACCACCGCCGACGACTCGCGGGCGTCGGTGGCCCAGACCAGGTAGTCGCCGGGCTCGAGGCCGGTCAGCTCGAACACCCCCGCGTCCGAGGCGTGCACGTCGGCCTGCTGTGCGCCCTTCACCTGCACCCGGGCTCCCGGGGCGGGCTCACCGTGGCGATGTACCCGACCCCGCAGCGTCGCGGTGCCCCGCTTCGCCGACACCGGCGCCTCGAGCTGGGGCGCTTCGGTCACCCGCGGCACGACCGCGACAACCTGCGCGACCGGCTGGGCCTCGGGCTCGGGCTCGCTCGCCGAGGGCCAGGCCCACCAGGCGAGTGGCGCCAGCGCGAGCGCGGTGACTGCAAAGACGGCGGGACGCTTCACGGGGACGGCGGCCAACACTACCCGAGGGCCCGAAATTCCGTCGGTCTCTGACGGGTCAGGGCTTCTTCGGACCCGGCCCGGGGTCCGAGGCCTCTTCGTCGAGCAGCAAGAGCTCTTCTTCTTCGCCGTTCTCGTCGAGCTCCAGCTCGAGCACCTCGAGCTCGACGTCTTCTTGCGGCTTCGAGGCCTCCAGGTCGCTGGCCCGCACCCGGGGCGGGTCACCGGCTCTTTGGCCAGCGCCGTCATGCCCTTGAGGTCGGGCCGCGGCATGGGGCGGGTGGCCGACTGGGTCGGCGACTCTTCCGACGCGTCGACCGGCATGCCCTTCACCGGCGGCGAGGCCCCCGCAGCCGGCATCTTGGTCAGCGCCACCCGGCCGATCGCCGCCGGGCCGGCCGCCTGAGCGCCTGGCGCAGCCGGCACCCCACCCGCGCGACGGCGCAGCGCGTTCAGCTCGGCGTCCTGAGCGGTGACGCGCCGCTGCAGCATGTCGATGCGGTGCTTGAGCTCTTTCTCCGAGTCGGCGCCCTGGGTGCGGGTGGTCTCGAGCCGCTCGACCTGGGCGGCGAGCCGCTCGCGCTCGGCCTCGAGCATCTGGTTGTCGGCCTGCAGCTCGGTCAGCTGATCGCGCAGCTGGGGCAGCTCGGTCTGCAGCTGCTGGTCGAGCTCGCCGTACCGGGCGCGCATCTTGATCAGCAGATCTTCTGCCTGCCGCCGGCCGGCCAGCGCCGCCTCGAGCTCGCCGCCCTTGCCGCTCGCCGCGCCGCGCGCCGCCGAGATCTCGGCCTCGAGCCCCACCTGTCGCTCCTGCGCCGCCGCCAGCTCGGCCTGCACCCGGTCGCGGGCACCCTCGGCCTGCGCGGCGCGTTCTTCTGCCGCCTGCGCGCGCGCCTGCACCGACTCGAGCTCGGTGTTGGCGATCGCCTGGGCCTCGTTGCCGGTCTCGGCCATCGCCGCCTTGGCCTGGGTCAGCTCGCTGCGCAGCTGGTCGAGCTCTTTCTGCAGCGAGAGCTTGCCGGCCTGGTGCCCGCGCGCCTCCGACTGCGCCCGCTCGGTGGCGCCCTTGGCCAGCTCGACCTCTTTACGAACCGAGTCGAGCTGCTCGTGCAGCGCCTGCACCTCGTGCTGCTGGGCGGCGGCCCGCGCCTGCGCCTCGTCGCGCTGCGCCTTTTCCTGCGCGTCGAGGCGCTGCTGCAGCTCGCCGGCGTCGGCGCGCAGCTTGGCCGCCTCTTCGCCGTGGCGGCTGCCCTCGGCCCTGGCGGCGTCGACCTGCTGCCGGGCCACCTGGGCTTCGGCCTTCTCGCGGGCCAGCTGATCCGCGAGCTCGACCTTCTCTCTCTCTCGCTCCTCGACCGTCTTCTGCAGCGCGGTGGCCTGCTCGCGCGTCTGGCCCAGCTCGGTCTGCGCGGCCTCGAGCCCCTTGCGCGCGTTGAGCAGCTCCTCGCGGGTGCGCTCGAGATCGACGCCGGCGGCCTTCATCTCGGCGGCCAGCTTCTCGTTCTCGCTCTTGCCGCCCACCACCCACTCGTTGGCAGTGGCCGCCGCGGCGCGGGCGCTCGACAGCTCGGCCTTCAGCGCGTCGCGCTCGCTCTCGACCGCCTCGCGCAGCTGGGCCTCTTGCGCGCGCACCTCGGCGGCCTCGGCGAGCTCCGCGTCCATGTGCTCGGCGTGCTCTTGAGCGGCGGTCAGCCGACCCTCGAGCTCGAGGCGGTCGGCCTTGTACTGCTCGATCTCCTGCGTCAGCACCGAGAGCCGCTGCTGCGCGGCCCCTTCGGCCGCCTGCAGCGCGTGATCGGCGGCCTCGCGCGCCTCGCCGAGGCGCAGGGCGGCCTTCTCGCGCTCGGCCACCCGCTCGGCCTCGGCCTCGGCGGCCGCCTTTGCCGCGCTCGCCTCGAGCTCCTGGTAGCGCTTGAGCTGAACCTCGAGCTCGTGCTGCAGCACCTTGCTCTCGTTGGCCAGCACCTCTTGCCGCTGCTCGAGCCGCTGAATCTGCCCGCGCGCCTCGTCCAGCCGCGCCTCGAGGTCGGTCTTGCCGGTGGCCGCCTCTTTGCGGTCGGCCTCGAGCATCGCCTCGAGCCGCGCGCGGGCGCCTTCGGTGGCCTGCAGGCTGTCGCGCACCGTCTCGAGCTCGCGGCGCGCCTCGATGTGCTGCCGCTTGGCGTCTTCCAGCGCCGCTTCCGAGGTCGCCAGCCGGCCGCTCAGCAGCTGCTGCTCGGCCTTCGCCTGCTGCTGGGCGCCCTCGAGCTCGACCTTCAGCGCGACCAGCTGGTCTTGCTGCTGCTTCTCGACGTCGGCGGCCGCCTTGACCGCGTGGGTGAGCTTGACCTGCGTCTCTTGAAGGCGCTCTTGACGGTCTTTCGCCTGCGCCTCGAGCTCGGTGATGCGCGCCTTGAAGCCCGAGACCTCGGTCTCGAGCCGGGCCGAGCGCTGGGCGAGATCGGCGACGCGCTGACGGCCCTGATCGAGCTGCCCCGAGAGGCGCGCCGCTTCGCGCTTGGCCTGATCGCGCTCGTCGGTGAGCTGCGCCTTCTGCGCCTCGGCGGTCTTGAGCCGCTCTGACACGTCGCCCTCGGTGCGCTCGACCTTCTCGAGCGCCACCGACAGCTCTTCGGTCAGCCGGTCGGCCGCCGCCGAGCGCTCGGCCAGCCGATCGGTGAGGTCGCTGACGTCGGCTTCGAGCTGCCCCAGCCGCGCGTCGAGCGCCTGGCGGTAGGTCTGCGCCGACTCGAGCGCGGTGGCGTCGGCGGCGGTCTTCTCGCGCAGGGCCGAGCCCTGCTGCTCGAGCTCGGCGAGCTTCTGCTCGAGCCCCGAGATGGCCGCGGCTCGCTCCGAGAGCTGCTGCTCGACCGCGGCGATCTTCGTGTCGCGCTCGGAGATCTTCTCGTCGCGCGCCGCGAGCTGCTGCTCGAGCTCGAGAATCTTCGCGTCGCGCTCGGCGAGCTGCTGCTGCAGGCCCTGAAGCTTCGCTTCCAGCCCGGCGATCTGCTCGCGCAAGCCGGTGAGCTCGGCGTCGCGCTGCGCGACCGTCTGCCCGCGCTCGGACATCGCCCGCTCGGCTTTGGCCAGCTGCTGGGCGGTTTCGGAGAGCGACTGCTGGGTCTCGGCGAGCTTCTGCCCCCCCTCGGCGAGCTGCTGCTCGGCCTGGGCGAGTCTCTGCCCGGTCTCGGCGCTCTTCTGCTCGGTCTCGGTGAGCTTCTGCTCGGCCTCGGTGAGCTTCTGCTCGGCCTCGACGAGCTTCTGCTCGGTCTCGACGAGCTGCTGCCCGGTCTCGGTGAGCTTCTGCCCGGCCTCGGTGAGCCTCTGCTCGGCCTCGGCGCGCTGACCTACGAGGCCGTCGATGCGGCTCTCGAGCGCGGCGCGGTGGGCCAGCCCCGACTCGAGGGCGGCGGCGTCATCCCGGGTCTTCTGCTCGAGCTCGGCGACGCGCGCCTCGGCGGCCTCGCGCTCGCGGGTGAGCGCGTCGATGCGGCTCTCCAGCGCCCCGCGGTAGCTGAGCTGCGACTGCAGCGTCTCGGCGTCGTCGGCCCGCGCCTTCTTGAGATCCGACAGCGCGCCCTCGAGCTCGTCGCGGCGCTCGAGCAGCTTCTCGCGATCTTCCTCGGCCTCGCGCAGCTTCGACTGCAGGTCGGCCACCTGGGCCTGGGCCTGCTCGCGGGCCGAGCGCTCGGCGCCCACCGCGGTGGTGAGATCACCCTCGAGCCGGTGGAGCCGCGCCAGGCCCTGCTCTTTCTCGGCGTCGAGCTGAGCCACCTGCTCAGAGAGGCTTTCGACGTTGGCCAGGGTGTCGTTGAGCCGCTGCTCGTACGACTGGGCCATCTCGCGCCAGGTGCGCTCCGAGTTGGCCAGGGTCTCGATGTCGCGCTGCAGCCGGGTGTTGCCGGCCTTGGTGGCGGCCAGCTCGGTCTCGGCCGCCGAGAGGTTGCCCTCTTGCTCGCGCAGGTCTTCCGAGACCTCGGCGAGCCGGGCCTGCGCGTTCTGCAGCTCGCGGTCGAGGGCGCCGTGCTTCTGGGTCTCGAGATCGAGCGAGCGAATCGCGGCGATCTTCTCGGCCTCGCGCGCCCGGGCCGACTCTTCGGCCGCCTCGACCGCAGCCTTGGCCCGCTTGAGCTCACCCTGCAGCGCCTCGACCGCCTGCATCGACTCGCTGCGCGCATCGGCCAGCCGCAGCTCTTTCTCACGCGAGGTCTCGAGCTCGCGGTTCTTCGCGGCCAGCGCCTCGCCCACCCGATCGGCCGCCAGCCGCGCGCGCTCGGCTTCGACCCGCTGGGTGGCCGCGTCGTCCTGGTGCTTGCGAACGTCTTCGTACGCCTGGGTGAGGCGTGAGCGGGTGTCGTCGAGCTCGCTGGCCAGCTGCTCGCGCCGGCTGCGCTCGAGCCGCACGCTCTCTTGCGCCGCCAGGGTCTCGACGGTGGCGTTCTTCTGCTCGCGCTGGTGCAGCGCCACCTCTTCGCGCATCGCCGCGACGCGGCCCTCGGCGTCGATGGCCCGCTCGCGCGCCACCACCAACTCTGCCTCCATGCGCCGAATCTTCTGCGTCAGCTCGTCGGCCTGGCGGCTCTCTTTGGGGCGCTGGGTGACCGACTCGATCTGCGCGGTGAGGCGCGCCACCACCTCTCGGCTGCCCTCGAGCTGGTCGCGAATCTCCTTGAGCTCGACCTCGCGGTGGCTGACCTCGTCGCGCGACTTGTTGAGCGCGTCTTTGAGGCGATCGCTGCGCTCTTGCCAGTTGCGGGCGCGGGCCGAGGCGTCTTCGAGCTTGCCGCCGGTGAATGCCAGCGGCTCGGGCGGCAGCTGCACCCAGGTGGGGTCGAAGAAGCGCACCGGCTCGTGGCCGGCGAGCACCACGTAGTAGGCGGCCTCGGCGGTGCCGGCGAGCGAGCCGTCGACCTGCAGGCCCTCGCCCTTCTCGAACGCGAGCTGGTACCCAAGCACCGGGCTCTGGGTGGCCACCTCGATGCTGCGAAAGTACACGGTGAGCGCGTCGAGCAGCTGCCCGTAGGTGGGCGGGGGCTCGATGCCTTCGGGGTCCATCACGTTGGCCAGCGACAGGCCGGCCGGGTTGCGCAGGCCGCCCATCAGGTAGCCGTTCTTCGCCACCAGGCGGGCCAGATCTTTGAGCAGCTCGGGCGCCCGAACGTAGGTGGCCAGGTCGGCGACGATCACCAGGTCGAACGAGCCGGTGTCGAGATCGTCGAACACCGGGGCGCGGAAGCGCAGGTTCGGGCCCGACAGCTTCGACTGCGCCTCTTGCACCGCGACGAGGTCGGAGTCGGCCGCCACCACGATGCGCGCGCCGCGGGTCGAGAGGAAGCGCGCCGACTGGCCCAACGTCGACGCGACGGCGCCGATCTCCAGCACGCGTCGCCGCGCGTAGAGACTCTCGGCAAAGATGTAGCGCGGCAGCAGCTCCGACTCGCCGAGCTTCTTGAAGGTGGCCGACAAGACGGCGGAACTATAGGGCGGAAATCGTGAGGCCCAATGCAACTGGCGGCCCGGCGTATTACCGTCGATCACCATGGGAGCTCCTACCTTCGGCAGCCGCATCGGGTCGTTCTTCAAGCGCCTGCTCATCACCGTGGCTTTGCTGGGCCTGGCGGGGGTCACCGTCTTCCTCCTGAGCCAGGAGAACGCGCGCACCTACACGCTCGAGGTTCGCGACGGGAAGCTGGTGGTCTTGAAGGGCCGCATGATGCCGATGGGGGCGGACCCCTGGCGGCCGCCTCCCGAGCTGGTCGACACCTACGCCCCGTTGGATCTGAAGGGCACCCAGCCCTACGGGGTGCTGAACGTGAAGTTCACCGATCGTGACGAGCTCGACCGTTCGCTGTACTCGGTGCTCGAGGGGCTCGCCAAGCCGCGGGTGGCTTCAGACAACGTCGAAGAGCTCACCGACGGTCTGTACCTGCTGCGCCGCGCCGACCGGCTGAGCGGCCTCACCGAAGAGCAGAAGCTCTCGCTCAAAACGATGAAGAGCGACGTGGCGTTCTACTCGGCGCGCATGAAGCTCGAAGACGCGCAGAAGCAGATCGAAGAGGCGCTGGGGCAGCTGCGCATCTCGACCGAGTCGAACAACCGACACCAGCGGTCGGCGTACCAGATGCTCACCGCGGTCGAGCCGCAGTCGAAGCTGCTGGTCGAGACGCTGCGCAAGGCGGTCAATGGGCTGTCGGCGCCGGCGGGTCAGGCTCCGCTCGAGAACAACGGCGTGGCGCCGCCACCCGCCCAGCCGACGCCAGCAGCGCCTGCAGCTCCGACCGCGCCCTGAGCGTGGTGCGGTGAAGTCGCGGGTGCGGTGCTTGCCCGCTGGAGGTTGGAGAAGCGGCTGTCGCAGGGGTGAGCGATGGCTTGCACCAGGCCCGGCAGGGTCAGGCCAAAGTTCATGGATCCCGGGCATGGGTCGGTGGGTCAGGGGTCGGCGCAAGTTCAAGGTGAGGGGATCTGGTCGCGCAGGGGTTCGGGGCAGACCCTGCCCCACCGAACCCGAGCCCCCCGCCCCCGCCCCCAAAACCTGCCCCATCGCACCCCTGGCCGGCATCCATGAACCTTGGCCTGACCCTGCCGGGCCTGGTGCGAGCATCGATGAGATCCTGCGGCAGCCGCTTCACCAGCGCCGAGCGTCTCAAAGCGCCGAGCGCCTCAAGCGCGCTACGTCGTCGTCTGCGTGTAGTTGCGACCGCCGTTGTTGAGCCAGACGTCGGCGCGCTCGCGGTAGCTCGCCGTGTCGGCCGCGGCGTGGCAGTCGACGCCCACGTGCACCGCGAACTCGATGGAAGTGCCCCGCGCCACGCCGTTCAGCTGAAAGTACCCATCGACCAGCGGAGACGGCACCTCGGTCGACTTCACCCGCCGCTCGGTGCGCCACCCATCGGTGGTGAACACCAGCTCTTGCCAGGGAAACGAGAGGTGGCTGTAGCCCTTCGACAACCAGCCGCGCTCGCGCGCCAGCGCCTGCAGCTCGGGCATCGCGGCGTGCACCACGAAGTGAACGCGGCTGCGAATGCTGCCGGTGACCCGCTCGCGATCTTCCCCCCGGCTCATCATGGTCAGCGCCCCTTCATCACTCCGATGAACGGCAGGTTGCGGTACTTCTCGTCGAAGTCGAGGCCGTAACCGACCACGAACTTGTCCTCGATCACGAAGCCTTTGTAGTCGATGGGAATCTTGGTGCGCGCCCGCACCGGCTTCTCGAGCAGCGCACAGACCTTTACCGACGCCGGGTGCCGCGCGCCCAGGTTCTCGAGCAGAAACTTCATGGTCAGCCCGGTGTCGATGATGTCTTCGACCACCAAGATGTGTTTGCCGGCCATCGGCTTGGTGACGTCGCTGGTGATGCGCACCTCGCCGGTGGTCTCGGTGCCGCCCGAGTACGACGACACGCCCAACACCTCGAGGGTGAGCGGCAGATCAATGGCGCGGGCCAGATCCATTCCGAAGAAGAGCGAGCCCTTCATCACCGCGATCAAGGTCAGCTCTTTGCCCTGGTAGTCGCGGGTGATCTGCGTGCCCAGCTCTTTGACCTTCGCCGCCACCGTCGCGGAGTCGATCATCACGTCGACATCTTTTTCGTAGAACGCCATGAGCCCTCAGACGTACGCGTTGTTCATCACTTCGCCCATGCCACCGCCGCCCGGCACGATGTACTGCCGATCGTCGAGCCCGCGCTCTTTTTCCCACAGCTGCCCCGGCTCGGTGCCGAACACCTCGGCCGGCGACATGCCGCGGTCGAGCCGCAGCGCGTAGATCGCCGCGTCGGGGTGATCGGTGGTGATGCGCCTCAGGTACTCGGGCGTGACGATCAGGTGCATGCACACCACCTTGCGCATCTTCCCCGGCACCTTCTTCTTGTACATCTCGATCGCCGTCGACAGCGAGCCGCCGGTGGCGCCCATCGGGTCGGGGAACAGCACGATCGCGTCATCGACGTCGCCGCCGATCTTCGAGCCGCTGATCGCCGAGCCGACCACCTTCTCGGCCTCGCCCAGCATGCGGCTCATCACGATGTGATCTTGCCGCACCAGCCGCGGGGTGAGCACCGTGTTGAGGAGATCGAACGTCACCTGCGAAGGCAGCGTGCCGGCGCGCGCGATGTTCACCGAGATCGCCCGCACCTCGTGGTCGATCATCTCGCCCTGGTAGATGCCCTGCGGGGTGTACTCGATCATCCGCGTGGGCACGTTCACCTGCTGGCGCGGGAACTCGGCGTTGAGCACCTGGGTGACCAGGTCGGTGTACAGCGTCGCCACCAGCCGGTTCACCGCCGGCTGAATCGTCTCTTTCGCGCACAGGGTGGTGAGCAGCGAGAGCGTGTACGGAGTGCCGACCAGGTGCACCTTCGGCCCGTAGTGGTGCTTCAGCTCGGAAAGCTTGAAGGGGATCTTCTCGTAGAGCGAGTCGCGCATTGAAATGGTCAGCGGAACAGGTCGAGGTTCTGCGCCGGAGTGGCTTCAGCAGGAGAGACGACGTGGCACTTGCGGCAGCGGGCCTCGTACGCGCCGGCCGCGCCCACCAGCACCCGCTCTTCGCGGGCGATCAGCCGCTGGCTGCGGTTCGCGGGGTTGCCGCACACCACGCAGATCGCGAGCTCTTTGGTGATGTACTCGGCGATGGCGAGCAGCTGCGGCATCGGCTCGAACGGCTTGCCCTGAAAGTCTTGATCCAGCCCGGCGCAGATCACCCGAACGCCACGCGCGGCGAGCTCTTCGACCACCCGCACCACGTCGGGCCCCAGAAACTGCACCTCGTCGATGCCCACCACCTCGGTGTCGGGCTTCAGGTGCTGGAAGATCTCGTCGGGGTGCTCGATGGGGGTCGAGAGCAGCTTCAGCTGCGAGTGGCTCACCACCGCCGAGTCGTCGTAGCGGTTGTCGATCTTCGGCTTGAAGACCTGCACCTTCTGCTTGCCGTACACCGCGCGCTTGATGCGGCGAATCAGCTCTTCGGTCTTGCCCGAGAACATCGAGCCGCACACCACCTCGACCCAGCCGATGTCTTTGGGGAAGGGGTGCATGGCGCCGGAGTGAAGGTCAGCCCTCGGACTCGAGCAGGAAGCCCAGCGTGCGCGCGTCGGCGTCGGGGAACTCGAGCTCGCTCATCTCGCCCAGCGTGGCCCAGGTGTGCGAGTTCACCTTGGCGTGCGAGACCTCTTGCAGCGGGTCGGTCAGCCGGCAGTGAAACACGCTGAAGTCGACCTCGTAGTCGGGGTAGTCGTGCTTCATGGTGCTGGCCTTGGCGTCGACCACCACGTCGATGCCCAGGCGCTCTTTGATCGAGCGCACCAGCGCGACCTCGGGCTCCTCGCCGTCGCGCACCCTGCCACCGGGAAACTCCCACAAGAGCGGCAGCACCGCCGAGGCGCGGCGCTGGGTGATCAGGTAGCGCCCCGGCTCGCGCTCCAACATCGCTCCGACGACTCTCAGCTGTTTGCGGACGGGCATTTCGCGGCGCCAGCCACTAGCACACCTGTGCGCCTTCAAGTAACTCAAGCCGCATGCTCTCCGCGCTGCTCCTCGCCGTGGTGCTGACCGCCGACGATTCGCCCCCGCCGCCCTCGAGCTCCGAGCTCCCCACCCACTTCGCGATGTACGTGACGCTGCTCGAGCCGCTGGTGGTCGCTCCGGGCGCGGGCGTGATCAGCGGCGCGCCCCTCGGCGTGCTGGGCCGGGTGGGCGCGGTGCTCGGCGGCCGCCACGCGCTGCTGGTCGGCGTCAGCTTCGCCACCCAGTTCGACGGCCCCGGCGGCGGCACCACCCTCACCTTCATGCCGACCTACCGCTTCTTCTTCAGGCCCCTCGCCGCCAACACCCTCTCGCCCTACGTGCAGGCCGAGCTGTTCGTCGGCTACGCCTACGCCAGCACCGGCGGCGCCGGCGCCTCGACCGTGCCCTTCGGGCTCGGCGGCAGCTTCGGCGGCGAGTACCTGGTCGGGCGCAGCTTCGGCATCACCGCCGGTCTGGGCGCGCGCCTGGTTCACTCCGAGACCGCGTTCGCCGGCACCATCGGCGCCAAGGCCACCGGCTTCGGGCTCTACGCCTCGGCCGGCCTGGCGCTGCACTTCTGAAGCTGCGCTCAGCCGCCGAACAGGTGGTGCGCGCGCACGTACTCGAGCACCGCGCGAGGCACCAGCTCGGGGTTCAGCTTCTCTCGCAGCTGCGTCGACGACACCTGCGCCAGCGGCGGGCCCACCGTGCCGGCCGCGGGGTAGCCCGCGCGGTACAGCACGGTGACGTCGACCAGCTGCGCAATGCGCTCCCACGCCTTCCACTTCGGCAGATCGGCCACGATGTCGCTGCCGATCACCAGGCGGAACCGCACCCCCGGGTGGCGCGGCAACAGCTGCTCGAGCAGATCGATGGTGCGCCCTTCAGACGAGTGCAGCTCGCTCTCGGCGCGGCTGACCTTGAGCCAGCTCGCATGATCTGCCGCCGCCGCCTCGCACATCGCCACCCGGTGCTCGTACGCCACCGTCTCTTTGCCGAACGGGTGATGAAACGTCGGCACCAGCCAGACCTGGTCGTCGCCCAGGCAGGCGCGCACGTAGATCGCCGCCATCAGGTGCCCGACGTGAGGCGGGTTGAACGAGCCGCCGAGCAACGCCACGCGCATCACTTCACCGAGATCTTCGACTTCGACTGGCCCAGCGCGAGCACCTGACCGTCGATGAGCGTCTGGTCGTCGAGGGTGAACGCCGAGAACTTCACCTGCTTGTCGACCTCGAGCAGCCCCACGGTGCCCTTGCCTGCGCCGGCCACCTTGCCCGGCGTGATGAAGTAGCGGGGCCCGATCTGCACCACCTTGGGCTCGCCCTCTTTGCCGTGCACCAGCAGCACGGCGTTGAGCATGTCTTCCTTGTCGAGATCGTTCTTGTCGTGCACCAGGCAGCACAGCACGTCGCCCAGCATGTCGACCGCCTTCTTGGGTATCGACGGGTCCTGGTACTGCAGCGAGCCCTTCTCGGGCGTGCGCAGCACCTTGTCGCTCATGCGGGTGAGCTCTTGCGCGGTGCGCGACAGCTCGTACGCGGTGCCGAACGCGGGCGGGCGGTCGAGCTGCTCGCCCTCTGACAGGTAGTTGGTGAGGTCGGTGAGGAAGTCGAGATCGGAGTAGTCGGTCTGCGCCTTCGCCTCGTCGCGCTTCCACTTCACCCACTCGTCGAGGTCGCCGTACTTGCCGCCGGCGAAGAGAAACCGGCGCGCCCCCTTCTTCGCCAGCAGCTTCAGCGCAGCGTCGAACGCATCGAGGTCGCCCGAGGTGTCCGAGAAGATGCCGATCGCCGCAGCCATCGCCCTCTCAAGAATACAGAAGGTAGCGGGACCTTTTCTCCAGGAAACCGCTCTGCCCCGACTCGTCGGCGAGCTGGTCGAGCGGCAGCAGCGCGTCGATGCCCAGCCGAATGCGGTCGGTGCCCGCCAGCAGGTCGAACGCCGGCACCTCTTTGACGAATTCGTAGGCGTCGCGCCGCCACTCGAACCGGTCGCCGCTCAACTCTTTCAGGGTGCGGAAGATCGCGATGCCCGTGCGCCAGGGCCGAAACGCGTCGCGATCGGTGACGTGAATGAAGGCGCCCTCGCACGAGACGCCGCGGTGCTTGTCGAAGGTGGGCGTGAACGCCACCGGGCGGAAGATCACCCCCGGCAGCTTCAGCGCGTTGAGCCGCACCGCCACCTCGCCGCCGTCGAGCCACGGCGCGCCGAACTGTTCGAACGGCCGGCAGGTGCCGCGGCCCTCGGAGATGTTGGTGCCCTCGGCGAAGCACATGCCCGGGTACACCAGCGCGGTGTCGACGGTGGGCATGTTGGGAGACGGTGGCACGAACAGCCGGCCGGTGTCGGCCCACCCCATCGCGCGGGTCAGCCCCTCGCACGACGCCACGTGCAGCTCGCAGCCGATGGCCTCTTCGTGGTTGAAGTAGCGCGCCAGCTCGCCGGCGGTCATGCCGTGGCGGTTGGGCATCGAGTACAGCCCCACGAAGCTCTTGTACTTCTCGCCGATCGCGTTGCCCTCGACGTGGCTCAGGCCGATGGGGTTGGGCCGGTCGAGCACGTAGAAGGTGATCTTCGCCCTGGCCGCGGCCTTCATCGCCAGCGCCATGGTGTACACGTACGTGTAGTAGCGGCTGCCCACGTCTTGAATGTCGAACACCAGCGCGTCGAGGCCGTTCAGCCACTCGGGCTGCGGAGACAGCGACTCGAAGCTGTGCCCATACAGGCTGTAGGTCGGCACCTGCGTCTTCTTGTCGCGCGCCACGTCGTCGACCGCGACCATGTACTGCGCCTCGCCGCGAATGCCGTGCTCGGGGCCGAACAGCGCCGCGAGCGTCACGCCCGGGGTCGCGGCCAGCAGATCGGCGAGGTGGGTGAAGCGCTGATCGACGCTGGTGGGGTTGACGATCGCCCCCACCTTCAAGCCCTTGAGCGCAGCGAACCCCTGGCTCGCCCATACGTCGAGTCCCGACCGCACCATCACTTCTTTCCTTTCAGCTCGAACTCGAACACCGGCTCGCGCTTCTTCTTCTCGTACTGCGCGTCCTTCAACCCGAAGTACGCGTGGCCGGCGAGCACCGGGTCTCCGACCGTGTCCGACAGCACGTCGACGCCCTGCACCACGCCCTCTTTGTCGACCCGCACCCGCAGCTTGAGCAGCCCGCCCGCCGCCAGCTTCGCGCTCACCTTCTTGCGCTCGGTGTACAGCTCGTTCAGCGAGCCCGAGAGCGCCCAGTTGATGTTGTTGACGTCGCCCTTCAGCTTGCGCGCCGGCAGCTTGAAGCGCTTCTCGAGCTCGGCGCCCTCGGTCTTGCACTCTTCGACCGCCGGGCCCTGGCCCGTCACGCACGCGCGGTACGCGTCGTTGGCCTCGTAGAGATCGTCGCGCTTCACCCGCGAGCGCGCCAGCATCAGCTGCGCATCGGCCCGGGTGGCGTCGCGCGCGATCGCCTCGAGCAGTTGACCTTCGGCCTGCTCGCCCGCCCCCCGCGCCTGCAGCAACTCGGCGAGGCGAAGGCACGGGTCGGGGTTGGTCTTCTCGACCGCCGCGCGCTGCTGCTGCACCCGCTCTTCGGCTTCTCCATCTGAGGTCTCGCGGTACAGCCCGGCCAGCCGCTCGAGCACGGCCACCTCGGGGTCGCCCAGGCGCAAGAGCCGCTCGTACTCTTTCGCCGCCTCGACCTTGTCTCCCAGCTCGAACCGCAGGTCGGCGATGGCCTGCCGCGCGGCGCGATCTTTCGGGGCCAGCTCGGCCAGGGCGGCGGCATACTTCGCCGCGGCGGGCAGTTCTTTCGCGTCGCGCGACAGCTGGTACAGCGCGCGCAGCACCTTGGGCTGATCGGGCCAGGCTTTGTACGAGCGGTCGAGGGCGGGGCGCGCCTCGGCGGTCTTGCCGGTCTCGAGCAGCACCAGCCCCAGGCCCGCGTTGGCCCGGGCATCGTCGGCCTGAACCTTCAGCGCCGCGCGATAACGCTCTTCGGCCTTCGCGGTGTCTCCACCCTGTTGAGCCAGCTCACCTTGAGTCACCATCGCCGGGTAGAAGTTGGGGTCGCGCTTGAGCACCGCCTCGAGCTCGGTGCGCGCCTGTTCTTTCATCTTCCACAGCGTGTAGACCGAGGCCATGCCGTAGTGCACCCAGGGGTTCTCGGGGTTGATGGTGGCGATGCCCTTGAGCTGGTTCCACGAGTCGTCCGAGGGCATGTCGCACCACGCCAGGTACACCCGCGGCAGGGGATCTTGAGGCAGCTTCCGGGCCAGCTCGGCGTAGGCGATGCGGCGCTCGCCGACGGTGCCGCGCGCCTGCGCGGCCACGATCGCCTGAAGCTCGCGCACCACCTCGGGCACCGTGGCGTTGCCGGTGGGCGCAGCCGCTGCAATCGACAGCATCAGCACCAGCGAGATCATCGTGCTGCCCCCTTATCACCGCGCCGAGCGGTTGAGGTCGCGCAGCTTGCGCTTGGGCGGCTCGACCTGAGACCTGAGCCGCTTGGCGTCGCGCTCGCGGCCGGTGCGCTCGTACAGCTCGGCCAGCCGGCGCCCCGCCACCTCGTGGGTCTTGGGGTCCGAGAGCATCGCCTTGAGCTCGCGCTCTGCGGCCTTCGAGTCGCCCTGCTTCTCGAGCGCCGCGGCCAGCTGCAGGCGCGCGCCGCTGGCCTCGGGGTGCGCCTTCACGTAGCGCCCGTACGCCGAGGCGGCGTCGGCCCACTGCTGCTCCTGAAACAGCAACCCGGCGAGGCGAAACCGCGCGTCGTCATAGTCGTCGCGCAGCAACAGCGCGGTCTGGTAGGCGGTGCGCGCCTCGGCGCGTTCTCCCCGCTCTTCCAGCAGCTGGCCGAAGACGAAGTGGGCCCGCGGGTTCTCGGGCAGCAGCGCGCGCGCGGCGTCGGCGTCGAACAGCGCGCGGTCGAGCTCTTCGCCCAGCTGAAGGCGCCGCTGCGCGGCCTCGAGGCGCGGCAGGGGGTCTGACGGCCTTGCCGCCACCGCGCGATCGAGCGCCTGCAGCGAGTCATCGGCACAGAGCGCCAGTGCCACCACGAGCTCGAGCATCATCGGCAAGCCGATGAGATTACCTTGCTTTGACCTTCGGCCGGCGTAGGTGTTTGCCCCCTTGAGCATGACTGCCTCTCGCTGGCCGCTGGTGGTGCAGGTCTCGCTGGTCGCGGCGGCGCTGGCCTCGGCGTGCGGCAGGGGCTCACAGGTCACCTACGAGACCGCCCGGGTCGACCGCGGCCGCATCGCGCCCAAGGTCACCGCCACCGGCACCCTCTCGGCCACCGTCACGGTTCAGGTCGGCAGCCAGGTCTCGGGCCGGGTCGCGTCGCTCAACGCCGACTTCAACAGCAGCGTCGACGCCGGCCAGGTGATCGCCAAGATCGACCCGCAGCTGTTCGACGCCGCGCTCGATCAGGCCCGCGCCAACCACATGGCCGCGCAGGGAAACCTGGCGCGGTCGGTCGTGCAGGCCACCGACGCCGATCGGCAGTACCAGCGCACCAAGAGCCTCGCCGACCGCAAGCTGGTGGCACAGGCCGATCTCGACACTTCGCTGGCCGCCGCCGAGGCCGCCAAGGCGCAGGTCGACGTGTCGCGCGGCAACCTCGCGCAGGCCAAGGCGGCCCTCAAGCAGGCCGAGGTGAACCTCGCGTACACCACCATCTACTCGCCGATCAGCGGCACGGTGATCTCCCGCAACGTCGACGTGGGGCAGACCGTGGCGGCGTCGCTCTCGGCCCCGACCCTGTTCGTGATCGCCGAAGACCTGCGCAAGATGCAGGTCGACACCGCGGTGGCCGAGGCCGACGTCGGCAAGCTGCAGCCCGGTATGGACGCGGTCTTCACCGTCGATGCGTTCGTGGGCGAGCGGTTTCGCGGCAAGGTGCGGCAGATTCGCAACGCCGCCACCACGGTGCAGAACGTGGTCACCTACGACGGGGTGATCGACGTCGACAACCCCGAGCTCAAGCTGCGGCCGGGCATGACCGCCAACGTCACCTTCACCTGGGCCGAGCGCGACGACGTGCTGCGCGTGCCCAACGCGGCGCTGCGCTTCAAGCCCCCCGCCGAGGCGTGGAAGAAGCTGCAGAAGCCGGCCGAGGGCGGTGCCGCGGGCGCCACGGCGCCACCTGCCGACGGCGCGGCCCCTTCGGGCCAGGGCGGTCGCCGCCGCGTCCCGGGCAGCTCGACCGGCGGCGCAGAGCGTGGCCCGCGCAGCCCGCCCGACGAGAAGGTGGTGTGGGTGCTCCAGAACGAGCAGCTCGAGCCCAGGCGCATCAAGGTCGGCCTCACCGACGGCACGCTCACCGAGGTGCTCTCGGGGCTCAGCGACTCAGACCTCGTGGTCACCGAAGCCAATGATCCCAGCGCGCCCAAGCGCAGCGGCGCCGGCGGGCCCCCCAACCCGATGGGCGGCGGCGGCATGCGCCGCATGTTCTAGAGCGGGTCTCTTACGATGCCCGGCGTCGCCGTCATGAAGCTCGAGAAGGTCACCCGGCGCTACACCATGGGTGACCAGACCCTGCGTGCGCTCGACGAGGTCGACTTCGAGGCCTGGCCGGGCGACCTGCTCGCGGTGATGGGCACCTCGGGATCGGGCAAGAGCACCCTGCTGAACGTGCTCGGGTGCCTCGACCGGCCCACCAGCGGCCGCTACCTGCTCGACGGCCAAGAGGTCTCGTCGATGTCGCGCGACCAGCTGGCGCGGGTCAGGAACCGCACCATCGGCTTCGTCTTTCAGTCGTTCAACCTGCTCTCGCGCACCTCGGCGCTCGAGAACGTCGAGCTGCCGCTGCTCTATGCAGGCGTGCCCACCGCCGAGCGGCAGCGCCGCTCGGCCGAGGCGCTGACCCAGGTCGGCCTGCGCGAGCGCATGTTGCACATGCCCAACCAGCTCTCGGGTGGCCAGCAGCAGCGGGTGGCCATCGCCCGCGCCATCGTGGGCAGGCCCAAGGTGATTCTCGCCGACGAGCCCACCGGCAACCTCGACTCGCGCACCAGCGTCGAGGTGATGGCGCTCTTCCAGCGGCTGTGGCGCGAAGGCATGACCGTGCTGCTGGTGACCCACGAGCCCGACATCGCGGCCTACGCGTCGCGGGTCATCACCATGCGCGACGGCAAGGTGAAGAGCGACGTGCGGCAAGAGCCGCGGGTCGCCGACCCGGCTGAGCTCCCCGCCCCGGAGGCGGCATGAACCCGCTGCAGACCCTGCGCGTCGCCGGCCGGGCGCTGATGCGCAACAAGCTGCGCTCGCTGCTCACCACCCTGGGCGTGGTGATCGGAGTGGGCGCGGTGATCGCGATGGTGGCGCTCGGCGAAGGCGCGCGCGCCAAGGTCGAGGCCAGCTTCGCCTCGATGGGCGCCAACCTGCTCATCATTCTCCCCGGCAGCATGACCGCGGGCGGCGCGCGCGGCGGCTTCGGCTCGGGCTCGACCCTCACCTGGGACGATCTCAAGGCGATTCAGGGCGAGCTGCAGTCGAGCGTGCTGTACGCCGCGCCCCAGCTGCGCGGCTCGGCGCAGATCGTCAGCGAAGACACCAACTGGGCCACCTCGGTGACCGGCACCAGCCCCGACTATTTCCTCATTCGCAGCTGGCCCTGCAGCGAGGGCGCGGTGTTCACCAAGAGCGACATCGAGGGCTCGAACAAGGTGGTGGTGCTGGGCGCTACCGTCGCCGAGAACCTCTTCGGCCAGGGCGTCGACCCGGTGGGAGAAACAGTGCGCATCAAGAACATACCCTTCACCGTGGTGGGGCTTCTCGCGCGCAAGGGCCAGTCGCCCACCGGGCAGGACTACGACGACGGCGCGTTCGTGCCGTACACCACCTTCCAGACCAAGATTCAGGGCGGGCCGCAGAAGTTCATCGCCGGCGGCATCTTCATCAGCGCCGCGCCCGGGCAGGTGAGCCGCGCCCAAGAGCAGATCTCGACCCTGCTGCGCGACCGGCACCGCACCGCCGAGAACGCCGACAACGACTTCTCGATACGCAACATGGCCGAGATGGCCAGCGAGCAGCAAGAGAGCGCCCAGACCCTCGCCATCTTGCTCGCCTCGATCGCCGCGGTGTCGCTGCTGGTGGGCGGCATCGGCATCATGAACATCATGCTGGTGAGCGTCACCGAGCGCACCCGCGAGATCGGCATTCGCATGGCGATCGGCGCCCGGCCCCGCGACATCTTGCTGCAGTTCCTGGTCGAGGCGCTGTCGCTCTCGATGCTGGGGGGCCTGTTGGGCCTGTTGGTCGGCATCGGCGGCGCGTGGGTCGGCACCCGGCTGGGCTGGCCCACGGTGATCCGCCCCGAGGTGGCCGCGATCGCGATGGGCTTCTCGGCCTTCATCGGGGTGGTGTTCGGGCTCTACCCGGCGCGCAAGGCCTCGCAGCTCGACCCCATCGACGCCCTGAGGTTCGAATGATCTCGCTGCTCGTCTCTCTCGCGCTCGCCGCCGAGCCGCACCTGCTCACCCTCGACGAGGCGCTGCAGACCTCGCGCACCCACCAGCCGGCGCTGCGTCAGGCCACCGCCAACACCCGCGCCGCCGACGCCCGGGTGACACAGGCCCGCGCCCCGCTGTTGCCGCAGCTCAACGCCAGCGCCCGCTACAACCTCACCACCGCCAACATCGTGCCGCAGGTCGGCACCAACGTCGGCGCGGGCAGCGGCACCGGCGGCGGCAGCAACGCCCTGGTCAACTCGACCAGCGCGAGCCTCACCTTGAGCCAGCTGGTGTGGGACTTCGGGCAGACCCTGAACCGCTACCAGTCAGTGCGGGCGTCGGCCGAGGCGACCGCCGAAGACGAGCGCGCCACCCGGGTCTCGGTGGCGTACCAGGTGCGCGCCGCGTTCTTCGCCGCCCGCGCCCAGAAAGAGCTGCTCCTGGTCGCCAGAGAGACCCGCGCGAATCAAGATCGGCACTTCGAGCAGGTGCAGGGGTTCGTCGAGGTCGGCACCCGCCCGCCGATCGATCTCGCCCAGGCCAAGACCGACCGCGCCAACGCCCGGGTGCAGCTCATCTCGTCGCAGAACGGCTACGCCTCGGCGCGCGCCGCCCTCAATCAGGCGATGGGCGTCGAGGGCCCCTCCGACTTCGACGTGAGCAACGACCGGCTGCCCCCGGTCGAAGAAGAGGCGCTGCCGCTCGAAGACCTCTTCGCCGCCGCGCTCCAGGGCCGGCCCGAGCTCAGGGCGCTCGACGACCGGGTCCGCGCCGCCCAACAGCTCGTCTCGGCCGCCCGCGGCGCCTTTGGGCCCTCGATCTCGGCGGTGAGCGGCATCACCGGCGGCGGGCGCGACACCGATCTGTCGGGCAACGTCACCGTCATCGGCGTCAGCGTGTCGTGGAACCTCTTCGGCGGCTTCGCCGACTGGGGCCGCGTGCAAGAGGCCGACGCCAACGTCACCGCCCTGCTCGCCCAGGTCGACGCGCTGCGCCAGCAGGTGCGCCTGCAGATCGAGCAGGCCTGGCTGCAGGTGCACAGCGCCAGCGAGAGCCTCACCGCCACCGAAGAAGCAGAAGGCGCCGCCCGCGAGCGGCTGCGCCTGGCCGAGGGCCGCTACGAGACCGGGGTGGGCAACATTCTCGAGCTCGCCGACGCCCAGCTCTCGCTCACCAACGCCGCAGCCCAGCGGGTGCAGGCCGACTACAACCTGAGCACCGCCCGCGCCCAGCTGCTGCAGACCCTCGGCCGGCCCTGATCACAAGTCAGCGGCGAGCAGCTTGCACGTCTGCTACACCCTTTTTCACAAGGGCACCTCGTGGAGATCTCCGAACGCACGCTCATCGCCTTGGGCTTCGACCAGGTCCGCTCGGCCATCGCGGGGCGCTGCCGCACCGAGATGGGCAAGGCGCGCGCGCTGGCCCGCCCGTTTCTGCCCGGGTCCGACGAGGTGCTGGCCTCGTTTCGGCTGATCGGCGAAGCGCGGGCGCTCAAGGCCGAGCCGCTCTCGCTGCCCATCGGCGGGCTCACCGACGTGCGCGCCAACGTCGAGCGCGCCTTCCGCGGCGCCCTGCTCGAGCCCAAAGAGCTGATCGCCGTCACCCACGTGCTGTTCGCCTTCGAGAAGGCGCTCGAGACGCTCAAGGCCCGGCGCGACCGGCTGCCCACCATGCTGGCGGTCGGCCAGGCGATGCCCGAGCTCGAGAAGGTCGCCACCCGCCTCGAGCGCAGCTTCGATGCCAGCGGTGAGATCTCCGACCGCGCCAGCCCCGCGCTGCGCGACGCCCGAGATCACGCCCGCGGCCTGCACCGCACCATCAAGGGCCGCCTCGACCGCATGCTGCACGACGAGAAGTTCGCGACCAACCTGCGCGAGGGCTACTACTCGGTGCGCAACGAGCGCTACGTGGTGCCGGTGCTGTCGAGCTCGCGCAGCGAGGTGCCGGGCATCGTGCACAATGCCTCGCAGTCGGGGCAGACCCTGTTCGTCGAGCCGCAAGAGCTGATCGGCCTGGGCAATGATCTCGCCATCGCCCAGTCGCTGGTGCTCGAAGAAGAGCGCCGCGTGCTGCTCGAGCTCTCGGGTGAGGTCGGTAGAAACGCCACCCGCATCATCGCCGGGGTCGAGGCCTGCGCGATTCTCGACGAAGCCGAGGGCATCGCCCGGGTCGCCGACGATCTGCAGTGCACCTTCCCCGAGCTGCAGACCGCCAAGGGCACCCTGGACTTGAAGGGGCTGCGCCACCCGCTCTTGGTGCTGCAGGGCACCAGCGTGGTGCCAACGAAGTGCGGCTGCTCGACGACGCCCGGGCGCTGGTGGTCTCGGGCCCCAACGCCGGCGGCAAGACCGTCACCCTCACCGGGGTGGGGCTGTCGGCGCTGATGACCCGCGCCGGCCTGCCGATACCCGTCGACGAGGGCTCGCAGATACCCCTCTTCGATGCGGTGAGCTCGTCGATCGGCGACGCGCAGAGCCTCAAAGAGGGCCTGTCGACCTTCAGCGCCCACGTGGCCTCGCTGCGCGACATCGTGGCCACCGCCAAGAAGGGCTCGCTGGTGCTGGTCGACGAGATCGCCGCCGACACCGACCCCCGCGAGGGCGCGGCGATCGCCATCGCGGTGCTGGAAGAGCTGATCGACAAGGGCGCGCTGGTGCTGGTCACCACCCACCTGGAAGAGCTCAAGGCCCTCGCCCACCTCGACCCGCGCTTCGTCAACGCCCGCGTCGGCTTCGACAGCCGCAAGATGGCGCCCACCTTTCGGCTGCAGCTGGGCCAGGCGGGCGCCTCGTCGGCCATCGAGATCGCCCGACGGGTGGGCCTGCCCGAACAGCTGTGCGCCCGCGCCACCGACCTGGCGCAGAACGCCGGGGGCGCGCTGTCGAAGGCGCTCGCCGCCGCGCAAGACGAGCAGCGCAAGCTGGCCGAGGCGCGCGACCTCGCCGAGCGTGAGGCCCGAGAGGCCAAGGCGCTGCGCGAGCAGGCCGAGGCGGCCGCCCAGGCCATCGCCAACAAGCGCCGTGACGAAGAGCTGAGCTTTCGCACCGCGCTCAGGGCCGAGCTCGAGTTCGCCCGCACCCAGGTGCGCGAGCTGCTCGAGAAGCTCGAGGCCGCCCAGTCACTCAAAGACACCAGGGCGGCCGCGCGCGAGCTGGCCGCCCGCATCGACGAGCAGACCACCGCCGAGAAGTCGCTCAAGCCGTCGGCCCCGCAGCTGCCGCTCGAGCTGAAGGCGGGTGCGCGCGCCCGCCACAAGGGCCTCGACGCCGAGGTCGAGGTGCTCGAGGTGCTCGGCGACGAGGTCGTGGTGCAGGCCGGGGCGCTGAAGATGCGGGTGAAGGCGACCGAGCTGGCCGGAGCGCGCGCCTCGAGCAGCACGCCCAAGGCCGCGCCCAAGGCGCCGCCGCGGGTCGAAGACGTGAAGGCCGCGCCGCTGACCCTTGCGGCGCCCAAGCTCGACGTGCGCGGAGAGCGCGCCGAAGACGCGCTGCGCCAGCTCGAGCGGTTTCTCGACCGGGCGGCCCGCGAGGGCGAGGCCGCGGCGCTGGTGGTGCACGGCCACGGCACCGGCGCGCTGAAGACCTCGGTGCGCGAGTACCTGGGCCAGTCGCCCTACGCCGCGTCGTTTCGCCCCGGCGACTCGCACGAGGGCGGCGACGGCGTCACCGTAGTTCAGCTGCGCTAGCCGTCGACGTCGTCGTCCGACTTCGGCGCGCGCCGCCGGCCGCCCGCGCCGCTGATCGCCTTCGACACGTAGTAGAGCGCCAGCGCGCAGGCGAGGCCCAGCATCACCAGGTTGAACTGCACCTGCAGCCCGCGCTGGTAGTACCGAAAGGCGATCACCCCGCACGCGGCAGCGAGCCCCAGGTTGCCCACCCGCGGGGGCACCGCGGGAATGCGCGAGAACCCGTAGGCCACGGCGAGAATCGCCATCGCCACCCAGTCGATGCCGAGCTTCATGCGCCCGCCTTGAGCTTGTCGCCGCCCTCGGCGTCAGCCGACTTCTCGTCGCCGAGCTTGCCGGCGATGTCGCGGAAGCTGCGCTGCGCCAGCACCATGAGCAGCAGGCCGAACAGCACCTGCTGGGTGATCTGCACCACCCACAGCACGTTGGCGTAGGCCACGCCCACCCCGTTCACCAGCTCCTTGGGCAGGAACAGCCCCAGGCCCAGCAGCACGAACGCCTGAAAGGTGCCGGCGCTGCCCGGCCCCGCGGGGATCATCAGGCCCACGATCAGCACCGAGAGAATGAGAAAGCCCTGGTACAGCGACAGCGGCATGGCGTCGAACGCGCCCGCCAGCAGCGACATGCCGTAGCCGTTGAGCAGCCAGTAGACCACCGTCCACGCGAAGAACATCGCCAGGTTCTTCGCGTCGGGCAGCTGCTTGAGCGCGCTGACGAACCCGTCGACGACGTACACCACCTTCTCGGCGACCTTGGGTGACACCAGCCCGAAGACCGAACGCAACAGCTTCAAGGTGCGATCGTGCTGCCAGCGGGCGATGAGCAGAAACGCGAGCCCCGACGAGAACACCAGGAACATCAGGTTCGCGCCCGCGCGCACGTAGGCCAGGCTGCTGGCCTGCTCGGGCACGAAGAACAGCAGCACGCGCAAGAGCACTGCGATCACGATGCCGTCGACGATGCGCTCGAACACCACCGTGGTCATCGCCGCACTGCGCCGAATGGTCGAGCGCTCGGCGATCAAGAACGGCCGGGCGAACTCACCCAGCCGAAACGGCAGCACCAGCAGCATCATGAAGCCGATGGCCGAGGCCTCGTTCAGCTTCGAGAAGGGTATCTTCTCCATGCCCGAGAGCAGGTTGCCCCAGCGGAAGGTGCGGCAGATGTGAATGCCGAACAGCAGCAGCATGTAGGGCAGCAACATCCACCAATGGGCGGTGCGCAGCGACGACCACATCTCGTCCCAATGGGTGTTGCGGAACGTCCAATAGAAGCAGACGACGGTGATGCCGAGGCTCACCGCGAGCTGTATCCACCGTCTCACGAGGGGGGCCTCTTACTTCATTTCACCGCGGAGCAATGCAGCAGGTGTCGTCGCGAGCAGCGCTTGTACCGCCGGGGCGCCCACCGCCTTCTCCAGCGCGGCGATCGACTCGGCCAGCCACTTGTCGGCGCCCACCGGAGAGTGCATGTCGCTCGCGGCCACCGCGTACAGCCCCTGATCGAGAAAAGTGCGCGCCAGTTTCTTCGCCTGGGGCCCATAACGGCCCACCAGCGCGGCGATATCGAGCTGGAGCAGCGCCCCACCCCGCACCGCCTCTGCCGCTCGGCCCTTACGCTCGAACTCGAGGCACCGCTCGGGGTGGGCGATGAGCGGAGTCACCCCCTTGAGCTTCAAGCGGAAGATCACGTCGGGCAGCACCGGCAGCGGCGTGGTGTACGGCGCCTCGATCAGCGCGTAGGGCCCGCCGGCCAGCGGCCGCGCCGACTCGAACAGCTTCTCGTCGACGAACTGGTTCTCCGAGTTGACGTGCAGCTCGAGCGAGATCGAGGCCGCGCGAAGCGCCGCCCGCACCTCGTCGAGCCGCTGCAGGCACACCTCTCGGGGCGCATACTCGCTGCGGTTGTGCGGTGACGGCGCCGCGGCGGTGAAGCCGTTGGCCACCAGCACCCGCGCCATCTGCAGGGCGTCTTCCATCGAGCGGGCGCCGTCGTCGATCTGCGGCAGCAGGTGCAGGTGCAGGTCGACGAAGCCCACCTATTTCCACCCCAGCTGCACGCCCAGGTACGGGCCGGTCGCGTAGCGCTGCGCCACCGAGTACGGGTTGTAGGCCACCCACTGCGCGTAGCCCGCGGTGAAGGCCAGCGTCGTGGGCCCCAGCTTCCAGCCCAAGAACGCCCGGCCCTCGGCGAGCACGTCGGCGCGCGCTTCGAGCTTGTAGCCGTAATAGATGGCCCCCAGCACCAGGGTGAAGCCCCAGTACAGCCCGCCCTCGCGCTGGTTGCGGTAGCCGATGCCCGCCCCACCCGAGTACTGCCAGAAGAAGGGTATGGCGTCGTTCACGCGGGTGTAGGCAAGCCCGCCCTCGAGCACCGCCACCAGCACGTCGCGCTGGCCTTCGATCAGGTCGATCTCCCAGCCCAGCCGCAGGCCGGGAGAGATCGCCGGCGGGCGAATGAAGAGCTGAAAGGTCGCGTAGCGCGGCAGATACGGCGGGGTCTGGTGCACCTTCGCCTCGCCGAGCAGCAACCCGATGACCAGCGCGAGTGACATTCGAGCGGCCCAATAACACGACCCTTGTCATCTCAGCCTTTGCCGCCTAAGCACTCGACGCGAACCAATGGCCACTTCGCTACGGACGTACGTCTTTCTCGACTCGCTCCAGCCGCAGTTTGCAGCCCACATCTGCACCACCTGCCGCGGCTTCTTCCCGGTGCCCTACGTCGCCTCGCTGTTCGTCGAGGTGGCTCCCGGCATGGCGATTCACGGAATCATCGACGTCGCCTTGAAGAAGACCAAGGTCGACCCCGCCACCCTGGTGGTCGAGCGCGCCTACGGCATGCTCGAGGTGCACAGCCAGGACAAGGGCGAAGTCCGCAGCGCGGGCGACGCGATTCTGGGTCACCTGGGCGCCAAAGAAGACGACCGCATCAAGCCGCGCATCGTCTCGAACACCATCATTCGCGCCATCGAGCCGATGCACGCGATGATCCTCGACAAGATCCGCTTCGGGTCGATGATCGAGCCCGGCCAGTCGCTGTTCATTCTCGAGACCGAGCCGGCTGCGTACGCCGCCCTCGCCGCCAACGAGGCCGAGAAGGCCGCCAACGTGAGGTTGATCGACGTGCTGGTGTTCGGCGCGTTCGGCCGCCTCTACATGGCCGGTACCGAGAGCGAGATCGACTCTGCCGCCGAGGCCGCCATCGCGGCCATCAAGTCCATCTCCGGCAAAGAACAAGGCGCATTCAAGGACAAGTGAGGAGCACGACAATGGCTGACGCACTGGGAATGATCGAAACCAAGGGCTTCGTGGGAATGTTCGAAGCCGCTGACGCCGCGGTGAAGGCTGCCCGCGTCGAGCTGGTGGGCTACGAGAAGATCGGTGGCGGCTACGTCACCGCGATCATCCGCGGCGACGTCGCGGCGGTGAAGGCGGCCATCGAGGCCGGGTCGCGCGGCGCAGAGCGCGTCGGCGAGCTCGTCTCGACCCACGTCATTCCCCGGCCGCACAGCAACATCGACCTGGCGCTCCCGCTCGGGCGCGTCGACCAGGCGAAGGCCGAGTCGGGCAACAGCTAAGTCATGCTGCTCGGCAAGGTGGTGGGCACCGTGGTGGCCACCCGCAAAGAACCCACGCTCGAGGGCAGCAAGCTGCTCGTGGTGCGCGGGCTTGATCTCGACGGCAAGCCGACCTCGACGCTCGTCGTCGCGGTCGACGCCGTGGGCGCCGGCGTGGGCGAGTGGGTGCTCTACGCCTCGGGCTCGAGCGCTCGCCAGACCGAGATGACCAAAGATCGCCCCGTCGATGCGACGGTGATGGCCATCGTCGACCAGCTCGAGGTCGGCGGCCAGAGCAAGTACGAGAAGTCATGAAGAAGTTGAAGCTCAAGGCGCCCAAGGCCCAGCTGCGTGAGCGGGTCTCGGAGAAGGCCGAGTCGCTCAAGGCCGAGGGTGCCGGTCGCGTGCTGGTCGTCTACGACGACGCCGAGCACGCGCGGGTCTACGAAGAGCGCCGCAAGATCGGCGAGGAGCCCGTCTCGTGAACGACTCACAGATCAACTCGATCGTCGAGCAGGTGGTGCGTCGCCTCTCTTCCGAGCTGGGCGCGCTGCCCTCTGCCTCGGGCTCGGGCGCTCCCGCGCGGGCGCCGGCGATTCACACCTCGCGCCGCCCCGGCGTGTTCGACGATCTCGACTCGGCCACCGCGGCGGTGCAGGCCGCGCAGCGCACCTGGGCCGAGACCCCGCTCGAGACCCGCGCCAAGGTGATCGAGGCGATGCGCGAGCAGACCCGCCGCCACGCCGAGCAGCTGGCGCAGCTGGCCGTCGAAGAGACCAAGCTCGGCAACGTGAAGGACAAGATTCAGAAGAACCTGCTGTGCGCCAACAAGACGCCCGGTCTCGAGATCTTGAGGCCGCTGGCGAACAGCGGCGACCACGGCCTGATGCTCCTCGAGCGGGCGCCGTTCGGCGTGATCGGCGCGATCACCCCGACCACCAACCCCACCGAGACCATCATCAACAACAGCATCGGCATGGTCGCCGGCGGCAATGGGGTGGTGTTCAACGTGCACCCCTCGGCGAAGCGCGTCTCGGCGCACTTCGTGGCCCTGGTCAACGAGGCCATCACCGCAGCGGGCGGCCCCGCCAACCTGGTGGCCTGCATCGCAGAGCCGACCATCGAGTCGGCCCAGGCGCTGATGAAGCACAAGGCGGTGCGGCTGGTGGTCGTCACCGGCGGCCCCGCGGTGGTGAAGACCGCGATGACCTCGGGCAAGCGCGCGATCGCCGCCGGCCCGGGCAACCCGCCCGCGGTGGTCGACGCGACCGCTCACATCGACCAGGCCGGCAGAGACATCGTCGATGGGGCCTCGCTCGACAACAACATCGTCTGCATCGTCGAGAAAGAGGTCTTCGCCGAGGCGGCGATCGCCGATCAGCTGAAGGCCGCGATGGTGAAGGCTGGCGCCTACGAGGTCACCGGCGCGGCCATCAACCGCCTCGAGAAGCTGGTCGTCGACGACGGCCACCCCCACAAAGACTGGGTCGGCCGCGACGCCACCAAGATCGCCGAGGCCGCGGGGCTGCGCGTGCCGGCAGGCACCCGGCTGCTGTTCGCCGAGGTCGACCCCACCCACCCGTTCGTGCAGGCCGAGCTGCTCATGCCGGTGATCGGCTTCAGCCGCCTGAAGAGCGTCGACGACTGCATCGAGGCCGCGGTGCAGGCAGAGCACGGCTTCGGGCACACCGCCACGATGCACTCGACCAACATCGACAACCTTCACGAGATGGCCCGGCGCATCAACACGTCGATCTTCGTGAAGAACGGCCCCTCGTTCGCCGGCCTGGGCCTGCGCGGAGAAGGCTACACCTCGTTCACCATCGCCTCGCCGACCGGCGAGGGCCTGACCACCGCGCTCAGCTTCACCCGCGAGCGCCGCTGCACCCTGAAAGACTCGTTCCGAATCGTGTAGCCGTGTCCATCGACTTCACCCTCGAAGCCCCTGCCGGTGAAGCGATCCGCCTCGCGGACGTTCGGCCCATTCTCAAGGGCAAGGCCGGGCTGAGCTCGAACGGGCCCAGCGGCTACAGCTTTCACGGCATGGATCTCGACCTCGCCAGTGCCCCCGAGCAGAAGGGCACGCCGGTCACCTTCAACCGCATTCGCTTTCACCTCCACACCAGCCAGTCGGAGAAGCAGCGCGAGCGCTGCCTGAAATTGATCGACTGGTTCGAGTCCGAGCTCGGCTGGAAGCTGTTGGGGCCGGGCGATGCCTGAGCGGCTCGGCTGCGCAGCTGCGGCCCTGCTGCTCGCAGTGGGGTGCGCGACCGCGAGCGGCGCCAGCGGCTCGAGCGACGTCTCTCCCGAGAAGCGCGTGGCTGGCGGCAACGTGATCGGCGCCCCGCTGGGCGTCAAGCCGATCACCGGCACCCCGGTGCAGGTCGCGGTGAGCTTCAACGACGGCACCCCCTCGTGCATGATGACCGGCGCGGTCACCTTCGCGCGCGACGCGGTGCACCGCTGGGTCTACCTGAGGCCCACTCCCGAGTGCCCGGCGTGGCTCGCCGGCAGCTGGTGGGCCGAGCTGCGCAGCGGAGCCCAGGGCTGGTTCATGTCGGCGTTCAGCACCCAGCCGCAAGAGGGCGGTCAGTGAGCCCAGCGCCGCGGCCGCCCGGCAAGCGCGCTGCTCCGTCTCCCCCGCCCTCGGCTCCCCCGCCGCCCCTGCGGGAAGACGCGCTGGGCCTGCTCGAGCTCGAGTCGATCGCCAAGGGGTTGGTGGTCGCCGACGCGCTGATCAAGAAGGCCGCGGTGAAGCTGTACGTCTCCGAGCCGATGACGCCGGGGAAGTACGTGGTCCTGTTCAAGGGCCCGGTGGCCGAGGCGCAGGAGTCGTTCGAAGAGGCGCTGAGGGTCGGCGCCGCGCTGGTGATCGACAAGCTCCTGCTCACCGGCGTGCACTCGCGCGTGGTAGCCGCCCTCGACGGGGCGTTCGAGGCCCTGGGGGCGCACGACGCGCTGGGCATCGTCGAGACCCACACCCTCGCCGCGACGCTGCTCGCGGCCGACACCGCGCTCAAGGCCGCGCAGGTGAACCTCACCTTCCTGCAGCTCGCCAAGGGCATCGGAGGCAAGGGCTGGTTCACCCTGGCCGGCGCCCAAGCCGACGTCGAGGCCGCGCTCGAGGCCGCCGCCGCGGCGGTCGAGCCCCGCCTGCTGGTGGCCACCGAGCTCATTTCGCGGCCGCACCGCGACCTCAAGGGCCCCGGGCTGTGAAGCTCGAAGACTTCGCGCTCGAGCGATTCTTCGCCCGGCACGAGTTCGCGGTGAAGCACCTGCTGTGCGCCTCCGACTGCGAGTCGATGACCACCGGAGAGCTGCTCGCCTACGAGCCCGGCGCCGCCGAGCTGCTGGTCGATCAGCGGCTGGGCTACACCGAGACGCTCGGCCACCCCGCCCTGCGCACCGCCATCGCCGGGCTGTACGAGCGGGTGAAGCCCGATCAGACGCTGGTGTTCAGCGGCGCCCAGGAGCCCATCTTCGCGTTCATGAACGTGGCGCTCGAGCCCGGCGACGGGGTGATCGTGCAGGTGCCCTGCTACCAGTCGCTGCACGAGGTGGCGCGCGCGGTGGGGGCCACCGTGACGCCCTGGCCGGCCCGCGAGAGCGAGCAGTGGCAGCCCGACCCCGACGAGCTGAAGCGCCTGTGCCGCGACAACACCCGCTGCATCGTGATCAACTCGCCGCACAACCCCACCGGCGCGGTGATCTCGAAAGATCGCTTCGACGCCATCGTCGCGCTGGCCCGCGCGCGCGGGCTGTGGCTGTTCTCCGACGAAGTGTACCGGGGCCTCGAGCATGACCCCGCCGCGCGGCACCCCGCGGCGTGTGACGTCTACGAGCGCGCGATCTCGCTGGGCACCACCGCCAAGACCTACGGCCTCGCCGGCCTGCGCATCGGGTGGATAGGCACCCGCGACGCCGCGGTGCTCAATCGCCTCGCCGCGTTCAAAGACTACCTCACCATCTGCAACTCGGCGCCCGGCGAGCTGCTCGCCACCGTGGCGCTCAAGCACCATGCAGAGCTGGCCGCCCGCTCGCGAGCACTGGTGCTCGAGAACCTGGCCCGGTTCGACGCCTTCGCCCGGCCGCACGGCATCAGCTACGTGAAGCCCACCGGCGGCTCGACGCTGTTCGCCGGCCGAGCCCAGGGCGAGCGGTGGTGCGAAGAGCTGCTCCACATGCGCGGGGTCTGCTTCGCGCCGGGGCGCCTGTTCGGCGGCGACCCCGATCACTTTCGCGTCGGCCTGGGCCGCAAGTCGTTCGCCGCCGGGCTCGAAGCGATTCGCGCCTGATTCGCGCACCCTGAGCGGAGCGCGCAGCGCGAAGTCGAATGGGTGCACCCCAGGTCGACGGCGGCCACGCCGATGACTCCAGGCTCCAAGCAGCAGAGCAAGCGCTCTTCTACGATGGAGTATGTGCTGCTCAGCCTTCGGCGAGCGACGGCAGGGTTCGACGTTGCTCACCCTGCCCGCTCTCGAAAAGCTGTCACGCTCCGCTCAGCCCGCGCGCATCTCGTCTGCGATCGCGCGGGCGGCCGCCGCCGGGTCAGCCGCCTCGTGAATCGGCCGACCGACCACCAGCAGATCGGCCCCCGCCTTCACCGCGGCCGAAGGCGTCTCGACCCGGGCCTGGTCGCCCTTCGCCGCCCCGGCCGGTCGAATGCCCGGCGTGCACAGCACCAGCTTCGGCCCCACCAACGCCCGCAGCGCCGCCGCCTCGTGCGCGCTGCACACCAGCCCGCCCGCTCCCGCCTCGACCGCCAGCCGCGCCAGCCGCTCGACCTGCGCAGCGGCACCATCACCGACCCCGACCGACGAGAGCCCCGCCGCGTCCATCGAGGTCAGCACGGTCACCGCGAGCACGATGGGCGCCCCGGCCCCGGCCGACGAAGCCCCCTTCACCGCAGCCTCGAGCATCTTGGCGCCGCCACCCGCATGCACGGTCAGGTAGCGCACGCCCAGCGCCGCGGCCCGCGCGGCCGCCAGCTCGACGGTGTTGGGTATGTCGTGGAGCTTGAGGTCGAGAAACACCTCGGCCCCGGCCCGCTTGAGCACCTCGACCGCCCTGGGGCCGTGCTCGACGAAGAGCGACAGCCCCACCTTGGCCACGCGCACCGAGGCGGAGACCTGGCGGTAGAGCCGCTCACCCTGCTCGAGCGGCACGTCGAGGGCGAGCGCGAGCTCGGCCACTTTCAGTTGGTGGCGAGCTCGGCGTCGATGACGCGCTTGAACTCTTCGAGAGGCTGCGCGCCCGAGAGCACGTTGCCGTTGATGAAGAACGCCGGAGTGCCGCTCACGCCCGCCTTGTGGCCGGCCTCGGTGTCGGTCTTCACCACCGCCGCCATGCGACCCGAGTCGAGGCACTCGTTGAACTTCGCCCCGTCGAGGCCGAGCGCGGTGGCGTGGGCCTTCAAGTCTTCGACCTGCAGCTTCTGCTGATTCTTGAAGAGCACGTCGTGGTACTCCCAGAACTTCTTCTGCTCGTCGGCGCAGAGCGCGGCCTCGGCGGCCTTGGGCGCCTGGGCGTGGAACTCGAGCGGGAAGTGGCGGAACACCAGCCGCACCTTGCCGGCGTAGGCGCTCATCACCTCTTCCACGGTGTCGTGGGCGCGCGAGCAGAACGGGCACTGAAAGTCCGAGAACTCGACGATGGTGACCTTGGCGCCCTCGGGGCCGCGTGACGGGCCCTTGGCCTCGACCTCTTTCTTCGGCTTCTTCGGCGCAGCCAGGGTGATCTCGACGCCCGCCTGCTTCTTCAGGTCATCGAACAGCGCGCGCACCAGGGTGCCCTTCTGGTCGCGGGTCATGAAGTCGACGATGCGGGGCTTCACCATCTCCATGGTGGTGCCGGGCGGCATGCCCTCTTTGTTCTTCTCGTAGAACTCGTCGATCTCCTTGTCGGTGGGCGGCTTCACCTTCGAGTCGATCTGATCCGACATCCACTGCTCTTCGGTCTGGTTCTTCTTCTTCGCCTCGGCGCCCACCAGCTCTTTGAAGATCAGCTGGTCGATCACCTGGCGCCGGGTCTGGTAGCGCTGCTCCTCCATCTCGAACAGCTTCTCGCCACCGGGCGCGCTCTCGAGATCGCCCAGGGTGATGGTTCGCCCGTTCAGCTTCGCGACCACCAGCTTGGGGTCGTCGGCGACGGTGACGGTGTTGCCCGATGCAGCTCCACCGGTCTTGGCGCCCTTGTCGCAGGCGCAGGCGACGCACAGGGTGACCGCGAGCGCGACGAAAGAACGAGAGAAGGGATTGTGCATTCGCGCCCCATAGCCCTGGGGGCACAAAGCCGCAACAACCGTCTCGGGAGCCTCAGGCCGCCGACGGAGTGAGCGCGTCTTCGAGCTCGTCGAGGCGCAGATCATAGTGCGCCACGTCGCGCGCACGCGCCCGCACCACCGCGTAGTTCGACTCGTCGGAGAGCACCTGCGTGACCAGCCGGTGGTTCAGCTTGTGGCCGCTCTTGAACGCGGTGAGGTGGCCGATCACCGGCCGCCCGAGCAGCGACAGATCGCCCAGCGCATCGAGCATCTTGTGGCGCACGAACTCGTCGGGGAACCGCAGGCCCTCGGGGTTCAGAATCGAGAAGTCGTCGACCACGATCGCGTTCTGCAGCGAGCCGCCCCGGGCCAGCCCCAGCTCTTTCAGCTTCTCGACGTCGCGCAAGAAGCCGAAGGTGCGCGCGCTCGACACCTCGCGCACGAACGTCGAGTCGCAGAACGACAGCGACAGCGTCTGATCGGAGATCAGCGGGTGCTTGAAGTCGATGGTGCAGTCGACGCGGAAGCCGCGGCCAGGGCCCAGCGTGGCACGCTTGTCGCCGTCGCTCACCGTGACCGCCTTCTTGATCACCATGAAGCTCTTGGGCACGTCTTGCTCGCGCACGCCCGCTTCTCTGATCAGCGCGATGAACGGCGCGGCGCTGCCGTCCATGATCGGCACTTCGGGGCCGTCGAGCTCGACCCGCGCATTGTCGATGCCCAGGCCGGCCAGCGCCGCCAGCACGTGCTCGACGGTGTGGATCTTCGCCTCGCCCTGGCCCAGGGTGGTGGCCAGCTCGGTGGCGCTCACGTGCCGCGCCAGGGCCTGCAGCTCGGGCTTCCTGGGCGGGTCGGTGCGAACCAGCACCACCCCGGTGTCGGGGCGCGCGGGCATCAGCCGAAGCGTCACCGGGGCACCGGTGTGCAGACCTACTCCGGCGCACGACACGGGCGCCTTCAAGGTGCGTTGGTTCAGCGACTGCGTCATGCCCCGCTCCGCCATGAATGCACTGCGTCAGCAACCGATATGCCATGAAACTGGCACACCGGCGCGAAAAACCTCGCGATTTCAGGGGTGATGCGCGCCTGGAGCGTGCGCACACCACTCAAACCGCTGAGATTCACGACAGTTAAAGCAGAGATTGTTGAGGGTCGGAGCCGCGGGGCACGGCCTTGCCGAAGTACTCGTAAGCCCGCGCCGTTGCGACGCGGCCCCGGGGAGTGCGCTGGAGCAACCCCTCCTGGATGAGGAAGGGCTCGTACACGTCTTCCAGGGTATCCCGCTCTTCGCCCACCGCCGCAGCGATGGTCTCGACCCCCACCGGGCCGCCGGCGAACTTCTCGATCACCGTGAGCAGAAGGCGCCTGTCCATCTGGTCGAGGCCTCTGGGGTCGACCCCGAGGCGCTTGAGCGAGTCATCGGCCAGCGCGCGGGTGATGCGCCCCTTGCCCTCGACCTCGGCGAAGTCGCGAATGCGGCGCAAGAGCCGGTTGGCGATGCGCGGGGTGCCGCGCGCGCGCTTGGCGATCTCTTGAGCGCCCTCGCTCTCGAGCGGCACGCCCAAGATGCGCGCCGAGCGGGTGACGATCAGCTCGAGGTCCTTCGGCTCGTAGTACTCGAGCCGTTCTTGAATCTGAAAGCGATCGCG
>JADJNS010000021.1 GCA_016714225.1 Archangiaceae bacterium | reverse complement strand
GCGGCGCTTGCGGCGCGGTTCAAAGCGCATTGTTGTCGCGACCAACCTTCTGGAAATCGGCCCGGTCGCGCCGCTCGTCATGCAGTGCTTCCAGTGCTGGCCTCAAGAAGACTGGGGCTGCGTACACAGCGGTCGTTTTCTTCAATGCGTCCAATGATCCTGCGCCGTTCCGAGGCAGCCTGTCGCGAATGGGAGGCTCGCCGTGAAGCAGACCTCAAGGGCTTCTGGCCCGAGAGTGAAATCCCCTTCGGTCATGACCACCAGCGGCAGCCATACCAACGGCTACCTCCGCTGGGCCGATGATGTCTTTCAACGCGCGGCAGCTTCTCGTTCACGCGCTGCTTCTGAAAGCAATCACGAGCGTTGGGGGCGAGAAGCACTGCTGGGAAACCCGTGAACTCGTTCTCGGTTCGTTCCAGCAGTACCTGCGAAACCAGAACATGTTCGCCTTTTGGAACATCCAGGCGGACAAGCTCGAACCGCACATGAGCAACAACAACTACCACCCGAAACACGTGGTGGTTGAGAACAGCGTGTTCGAGCGATGGGACGCGGCAACTGGCTGTCGTGTACTGAGGTGCTCACTGAGACGCTCGATTGGCGCGAGCGCCCCTGGGACGTGCTCAGCAACGAGTGGCTCGCCCAGCAGTCGCCCGCCATCGCTGCCGATCTCACGGGCAAGAGCGAGAAGGGATACATTGGAGATCCGCCCTCGACGCCTTCGACTCTGAAGTGTGGCTCTGCCAGCGATATCGACTCATGGACGACCGGTAGCTTTGACCTTGTCATCACCGATCCTCCCTTCGGCGGCTTGCTCTTCTACGCCGAGCTCGCTGACTTCTTCTACGTCTGGCTTCGGAAGGTTCTCCGCTCGAAGTACTCCGAGTTTTTCTCCAGCGAGTACACACCGAAGACGCTCGAAGCCATCTCGAACCCGGCACAGCACCCTGACGACGCGGACGAGCACTACAAGCGAGTACTGACCGAGAGCTGGCGGGAAGCGTCCCGGCTTCTTCGCCCGTCCGGCATCCTCGCGTTCACCTTCCACCACAGCGAAGACGCGCCCTGGGTTGCCGTTCTTGAGAGCCTCTTCGACGCCGGCTTCTACCTCGAAGCGACATACCCGATTCGCAGTGACGAGTCGAAGGGCGAAGGCGAGTTTGGCTCGAAGCAGATCGAGTACGACATTATTCACGTCTGCCGCAAGCGTTCCGAGGAGCCAGTCCCGGTGAGCTGGGCGAAGATGCGCCGCCAGGTACTGCAGGACGTGCGCGCCCTGAAGAGCATGCTTGAGCACCACCAGAAGGCCGGTCTGCCTGAGGCAGACCTTCAGGTCATCCGTCGCGGCAAGGCCCTCGAGTACTACTCGCGACACTATGGCAAGGTGCTCGTCAATGACGGGCGCTCGATCACGGTGCTCGAAGCGCTCGTCGGCATCAACCAGCTCCTCGATGAAGAGACGGAGGCATCAAGGACCCGCCGCCGGTCAACGCAGAACCGTTCACGCGCCAGTTCCTTCGGCTCTTTGACGGCGTGAAGGAGATCCCGCGCGACCAGATCCAGAAATTTCTGCGCGGCACCGGCATCGCGCCGTCTGACTTTGAGGCGCGCGGCTGGTGCCCGAGGAGAAGAAGACCTACTTCCCCACGTCGCCGCTCGACGTCGCGCGTGCGTGGCAGGGCAAGCACCGTCGCGGCATGACGAGCGACTACGACCAGGCCGCGTTCCTCATCGGCGCGTGCTTCGAGAACAGCGGCATCAACGCCAACGACACGCTCACCAACGACAACTTCAAGCCGCACCCCGCTCTCAGTTCGCTCTTGGAATGGTTCTCCACGCGCGGCTCGACGTCGGAGATCCGCAATGCCGCGTCGCGCGCGCAGACCATTCTTCGCTCTACGTCGCGAAGCAGGAGCCCAAGCAGCAGCAGATGGCGCTCTCCTTCTTTGAAGACCAGGGGGGGGCATGATTACCGTCCGAGGCGACCGATGGAAGCGGCGCGGTTTCTCGCTGCTGTGGGAGCCGCGTATTCTGACCACCGTCATCGCACCGGCTGCCGTGGTGTCGATCCGCGACTTCTTCGCGTTGAGGAAGGCGTGGCCCGACGACCTCCCTGGCTCCGAGGGCGACGCCCTCGTCGTCGCCGGGCTCGACGGCTGCCTCGACTCACTGTCGGAGCAGGACGCCGTCTCATGGCTCGAGAACGACGTGAAGTCGGCGGTGTTAAGCTTCCAAGAGCACTACGAGGGGCAGGCCGCGCTCATCCTCTGGCTCGCATCGGGCCGCACGCGTATCGGCATGGACCTCGCCGACGAAGAGTATTTCTGGCGGGTCAGCGCGACGAAGATGGCGCACGCTTGCCGCTGGGCCGGTGCCTGTGGGGCGGCGCTGAAGCCGACGTAGGCCGCATTCTTGTCTCCGAGGAGAAGAACCCCGACTTCGACGGCGAAGCCTACGTCGGCCTCCATCATCCGAGGATTTCCTAATGCCCGCGCTGCCGCAGCATGTCTTGAAGGCGAAGCTTGCGGCAGCGTTGCCCGTGGGAACGACGTTCACCACTGGCGACGAAACGCGCCCCGCACTCGCCACGATCCCTGACTTCGGCAGGGGGCGCTTCTACTTGTGGACTGTCACGCACGTCGAGTCGTCCGATCGCCCCGCCGACGAGTTCAAGATTCAGCTCATCTTGCCCGGCCAGACGCGTGGTGATCGTGGCGATCTCGAGTTGATGCGGTGCCGACATTCCTGCTTGGGTACTCGCCGGACTTCGGAGTCTTCGTGGCTTGGGAGGCGAGGTTTCACGCTGACTTCTCGTATAGCAAGGCCGTGCAGGTTCAGGAGAACTTGCTGAGCGAGGCGAGAAGGACTGGATGGGCCGTTGCATCGCCGCGAACGATGCGAGGGAGCGGTGGAAATGAAGAGGTCCGCGTCGCCTGCACGTCGGGGAACCTACTGCACCTGATGCGGCAGTTTCACCAGGCCGACGCCAGCGGGCTGCAAGGCGACGAACGTGAGGCATTTCTTCTCGAAAGCACACCCAACATCTCCGTCGTTCCGGCGACCGCCATGCCGACGACTCCTGCCGAGACGATTCGACGACGCATCGTGCTTGAGCGTATCGCGCGCGACCATCGGTTCGCCCCGCTCGTGGGCGCGCAATACAACTTCGCGTGCGCAGTCTGCTCGACGCAGCTCAACATCGTGGAGGGAGCACACATCATTCCCGCTTGCGAGCCGCAAGGGGTTGACGAGGTCTGGAACGGCGTGTCCCTCTGTCCGAATCACCACCGGCTGTTCGACGCCAAGGTGTACGTGATTCGTCCCACGCTGAAGATCGCGATCGACAACGATGCCGTCGAGTTCTTCAGGGAGTGCAATCGCTCGAACGGTCTCGACGATGTGCTGCTCCGCTATGACGGCTCCCAGATCCGCAAGCCCACGTTCTTCGGCAGAGACCGAACACTGACTTCGCACATGAAGAGGGCGCTCGAGGTACGGATGGCCTCGGCAGCACTATGAACGGACTGGCATGAGCGAAGTCGCTGCGTTCACACCGGGACAGCGCGTCAGCCACGCCGAGCATGGCGAGGGCGTCGTCGTCGACTCCGAGCGCAACGGCTACGTGCGAGCGTTCTTCGCGGGCGGCGAGCGGCTCGTCGCCGTCACAGCGCTCCAGCCCTTCCTCTCGCGCACCGACCGCGTCGTCAGCTCGGTCGCGGGTAGCGACGATCGGCGGCGCGAGGCGTGGCTCGAGTACGAGGCGCACGCGCTGCCCCTCATGGAGAGCGCGGCCGCGCTGACGGCGGCGCCGATCGACCTCCTGCCGCACCAGGTGGTGCTGACCCATCGCATCGCGACAGCCTCGCCCCGCCGCTACCTCGTCGCCGATGAGGTCGGCCTCGGCAAGACCATCGAGGCCGCGCTGCTCCTTCGCGAGCTGGCGAGCCGTGGCGAGCTGAACCGCGCGCTGATGGTCGTCCCAGCCGGCCTCGTGAACAACTGGCACCGCGAGATGAACGAGGTCTTCCGCCTCGACTTCGAGGTATTCGGCAGCGAGGGCGACGTCACCGACCGCAAGTCCAACGCCTTCGCGAAGCACGATAGCCTCATCGCCAGCATCGACACGCTCAAGCGCCCGGCGCGCATCAAGCGTCTGCTGGACGCGCCGCAATGGGACCTCGTCGTGTTCGATGAGGCGCACCATTTGACGGCCTTCCGCAACGGCAAGAAGGTCACGAAGACCGAGAACTACAAGCTCGCCGAGGCGCTGAAGGGCCACGCGCGCGATCTCGTGCTCCTCTCGGCCACGCCGCACCAGGGCGATCACTTCCGCTTCTGGATGCTCGTGCAGCTCCTGAACCCGACGCTGTTCAAGAGCCCCGAGGACATGGTCGACAACCGGCACCGCCTGAACTCGGTGGTGTTCCGGCGCACCAAGGCCGACGCTTGTCGCCCCGACGGTTCGCCGCTCTTCGCGCGGCGCTGGGTCCACACCGAGTCGTTCGCCATGCCGGGCCGAGGAGCGCACGTTCTACGCGGCGCTCTCGGAGTACCTCGAGGACGGCTTCGCACTCGCGCAGCGACAGGGCAACCAGGGCCGCGCGCTCGGCTTCGTGATGACGATCTTCCAGAAAATCGCCGCGTCGAGCTTCGCCGCGGTGCGCCGCACGCTTCGGCGCCGCATCCTCGCTGACGCTCCACGAGGCCATCCTCAGGACCAGGAGCTCGACATCGACGGGCGCGAGCGCCTCCTCGACGAAGCGCGCGAGCTGATCCACGACGAGTTCGGGCTCGGCGCGACTCGGTGGGGCGCGGCAGGTCGACGCAATCCTCGCCGACCTTGCGAAGGCTCCTCAAGAAGCTCAACGAAGAGGAGCTCGAGCTGGCCTCGGACTCGGCGGCGGGTGAGTGCGCCGCCGGGCGGCGAGGACATGGCCGCGATGGCGGTCAGCCTTGCGCTACCCGAGGAGCGCCTGCGCATCCGCGAGCTGCTCCGCGTGTTCCCCGAGCGCCGCGAGACGAAGGTCGAGAAGCTTCTGCGGGGCCTCGGCGCCCTGTGGGAGCAGGACCCGACCGAGAAGGTCGTCATCTTCGCGACGTACCTCGGCACCGTCGACCTGCTCGGTCGCGAGATCGAGAAGGCGTACCCCGGGTCAGGGCGTCGTCGTCCTGCGGGGTGGCGACCATGGAGCGAAGCTCGCCGCCGAGCGGAAGTTCCGGCTGGCCGACGGCCCGCGCGTGATGGTCTGCACGGCGGCGGGTCGCGAGGGCATCAACCTCCAGTTCGCGCGCATCCTCTTCAACTTCGACCTGCCGTGGAACCCGATGGACATGGAGCAGCGCATCGGGCGCATCCATCGCTACGGCCAGAAGCACACGGCGCAGGTCTACAACCTCGTTCTCTCGGACACGATCGAGGGGAAGATCTTCCTGCTTCTCGACGAGAAGTTGAAGGAGATCGCGAAGACCCTCGGCAAGGTCGACGAGCACGGTAACGTCGCCGAGGACCTCCGCAGCCAGGTGCTCGGCCAGCTCTCCGAGCGCCTCACGTACGACAAGCTCTATCGCGAAGCGCTCGGTGACCCGGAGCTGCGCCGCACGAAGGAGGAGCTCGAAGCCGCGCTCTCCAACGCCTCCGAGGCGCGCAAGGTGGTCTTCGAGCTGTTCCAGGACCTCGATGGCTTCTCGCTCGACGACTACAAACCCTTCGCCAACGTGAGGCCGGGGCTCGAGCGCGTGCTGGAGTTCCTGCGCGCATCCATCACCGCCGATGGCCGCCGCGTCGATGCGCAGGACGACGGCACCTACCTCGTGAAGGGACGCCGAGCAGAAGGTGGTCTGCCGCTTCACGCTCGACCGCGATGCTGCCCGCGCGCGGGCCGACCTCGACCTGCTCGGCCTCGATCATCCGCTCGTGCAAGAGGCCATCAAGCGGTGGCAGACCATGTCGCCAGAGGGCATCGGCCTCGCGGTCTCGGGCGAGGAAGGCCCGGGCGTGCTCACGTGGTGGCTCGTCGAGACGCGCGGCCCCTCGGGCGAACACCGCGCTACGGTGCTGCCCCTCGGCGTGAGCGACGACGGCAAGCGCAACTCCCGCCTCGAACGGCTCGGCGCGGGCCTCTTCACGCGCACGGGCCACGTCAACGGCACGACGGCGTCAGCGCGGAAGGCACTTCTCCACGAGAAGGTCGAGCCGATGCTCGAGCGCGAGCTGCAGCACCGGGAGATCGTTCCCGAGGGCGGCAGCTACGCCGCGAAGCTGATCGGCTGGGTCGAAGTGAGTGGGGGCAATGCATGACCGCGATGAAGGAAGCAGCTCCGAAGGCGGCCAAGAAGAAACGCAGCACCCAGGTCCCGGGGCAGCTCTACGGCTACCTCCTCCAAGTCACGCGAGCCGTCGCCCATCTCCTTCGCGCCCGCCAAGGGCAGTCGGTGTCCGTCGAGCACCTCGACGACGTCGCAACGCAGACCGCAGACGGCGTCGTCGCCGAGCAGGACAAGAGCGGCCTCGCTCACAACCCCGTCGCCGACCGCAGCATCGACCTGTGGAAGACCCTCCACAACTGGGTCCGCGCCATCCGCGAGGGCGCGCTGGAAGTCGGACACGAAGTTCGTCCTCTACGTCGCCCAGAACCACCACGGGGACGTAATCGACCGAATCCACGCAGCGGCAACCAAGGCCGACGCAGACGCGCTCGTCCAGGCACTGCGCAAGGAGTTCTGGGGAAAGGCGCCGAGGTATGCCGCGCGCGCGAAGCTACCCAGCGACCTCGCGGAGCACGTGAACGGCGTGCTGTCGGCATCTGACGACGTGCTGGCGCACATGTTCGCGAGCCTGACGCTCGAGAACGGCACCGGCTCGCCGAACGACGATCTCCTTCCATTGATCGCCGAGAAGGCGATCAGCGAGGAGGCGCGAGAGGATGTGCTGAAGCACCTGCTCGGCTGGGCGAAGCGCGCCATCGACAAGCACGTGGAGAAGAAGCAGCCGCCGATCCTCACTTGGGAGGACTTCCACAAGCAGCTGGTCGGGTCGGCCAAGAAGTTCGACCGGTCCGAGAACGTCCTAGCCTCGACACCTGCGGACGTCTCTCAGGCAGAAATCGACAAGGAGCTGCGAGGGCGGACCTACGTGCGGCAGCTCGAGGCCGTGACGTGCGAAGAGGGCGATCTGGTTCGAGCAGTGAACGACTTCCTTCGCTCGGCTGTGGATCGCACAACGTGGAGCGAGCGGGGCGATGTCATCGAGGGCAGCTTTGGCGAGTTCGAGGATGGCCTTGAGCGCGCCTGGCAGAGCCAGAAGACGCGCCTCGAGATCGAGCAGAAGGCCGCCGTCGAGGAGGACCGAGGGCGCCTGCTCTACGCGAACTGCTCCGGGCTTCAGATGCGACTCCAGGGCATGGACGTTCCCGCGTACTTCGTGCCAGGCAGCTACCACACGCTCGCTGACACGCTGCGAGTCGGGTGGCATCCACGCTACAGGGAGGTCTTCGCCCCGACCGGGTTCTCCGGAGCTGCAGCGAACGACCAGGACGAGATGGGCTCGGATACGCCGGCTGGGACGCACCGCCCCTCGACCTCGTCGCCGGGTGCTGCGGGTGCGGGGGGTGACGTCATCGACGAGGGCGACGGCGCGTGACCACCATCCTCAACGAGGTCCAGGCCATGCAGAACCCCGCGCTGGGCGCGGCGCTTTGCTCTGGCGCTTCGCCTGCGGGTTCACGCCCGAGTCGAGCCCAAACGGAACGCCCTTGCCCCTGGCGTTCGTGGTCCTGCCGCTCGCGTTCCACGCGAAGTCACTCGAAGAGGTAACGGGAACGCAGGCTGCTTCGGGGCTGCGGAAGTTCGAGGAGAAGTTCAGCGATCGAGGAGACGTCCTACTCTCGATTCAGCCGCGCACGCCTGGCGATGCGGGATCTCTCGCTTCGGTCCCTTCGCATCGCGATCCGCGCAGGGGTTGATCACGCTGGTCCCGAATGAGGCGGTGCTCTGGCCTCGATCGCGTTCGGCCGCCCCTCCAAGCGAGGGCTGTAAGCGACATGCTGAAGTCCGCCGAGAAGCTCGGCGCGTGGTGCCGGGACGTTTCGCTCTTTGAGGTGGCCGGAATGCTCAAGGTGGAGTTCTGACATGCATTTCCAGCTCAAAAGCCTCGTCCTTTGGCCCCGCAACGAGAAGCTCGAACCTCGCGTTGTGCCGTTCGCCGCAGGCAAGCTGAACGTGATTACCGGCGCGTCGAAAACGGGGAAGTCTGCCGTCATCCCGATTGTCGACTACTGCCTCGGCTCAGAGCGGTGCGCGGTGCCCGTGACGACGATCCGCGACGCCTGCTCGTGGTTTGGTGTCGTCGTCACCACGGGCGAGGGCGAGCTCCTCGCCCGACGTGAGCCAGGTGGGCAGCAGACCACGGGGGACATGTTCCTGCTCGAGGCAAGACGGTCGAGATCCCCACTCGGTGCCCGAGAAGAACACGAACGTCGATGCCCGTGAAGCGGATGCTCGACAAGCTCGCTGGGCTGTCGAACCTCGGCTTCGATCCCTCCAGCATCGCGGGGGGGTTCAAAGGGAGGCCCAGCTTTCGTGACCTCCTCGCGTTCGCGTTCCAGCCGCAGAACATCGTCGCCAACCCGGACGTCCTCTTCTTCAAGGCCGACACGATGGAGCACAAAGAGAAGCTCCGGACGATCTTCCCGTACGTGCTCGGCGCGGTGACACCTGACGTGTTGGCCAAGCGCTGGGAGATCGAGCAGCTCGTGCGCGAGCTGCGGCGCAAGGAGCGCGAACTGGAGGCGCAGCGCACGGCCTCGACCAAGTGGCGAGCGGAACTTCAGAACTGGGTCTCCGAGGCTCGCGATCTTGGGCTCCTCGCCCCCGAGCTGGCAGCGCCAGGTCGCGGAGACCACGAGTTCGTTGCGGCGCTCGAAGGGATCGTCACGAAGACGTCCGCCGACGCACAGGTCTCCGACAGCGCCCTCGACGCGGCTGCAACCGAGACCGCCACACTCGACAAGGAAGAGGGGGTGGTCTCGCTGCAGCTTGCCGAGGAAGGCTCGTCTCGACAACATGACCAGCTGCAATCAGCGGTCACCGACTACGCGGCGCGCTGAAGAAGCAGCGGGACCGACTTCACTCTCGCGGTGGTTGCGTGACCTCGCCGAGACCAATCAGGCTACATGCCCGGTCTGTGGCGGTGCGTTCGACCATGCCAACGGCGAACTCGACGCCCTGTGCGATGCGCTCGCGAACGTGGAAGCGAATGCCCGGCAGCTCGAGCCGGTCCCGGCGGCGTTCGACAAGGAGCTGGTTCAGGTTCGTGAGCAGATGCGACGCTTCACCGACAGCTTGAAGGGCGTTCGCGCACGCAGGCAGGCCACCGAAGCAAGATCGAAGCGTATCCAGGATGAGCGCTGGAGTCGTGCTGCGGTCGATCGCTTCCTCGGTCGCATGGAGCAGGCGCTGCTGGTCCTGAAGGCGCCTGAGGGTGATCCCGCCTTCGCGGCCGACGTCGCCGAGCTGAAGGCGCGGCTCGAGCAGCTCCGTGCTGGGTTGTCGGATGGCGCCGCGCGCGACCGGCAGAGAGCCGCACTGGCGCGCGTGTCGGCGACGATGGCGCGCCTTCTTCCCGGCCTCGACTCGGAGCGTCCGAGCGACCCCGCGGAGCTGAACATCGACGACCTGACGATTCGCGTGACGGGAAGCTCGGGTCGCCCCGACTTTCTCTGGGAGATCGGCAGCGGCGCGAACTGGCTCTCATATCACGTCGCCGCGATGATCGGGCTTCACGAGCTGTTCCTCAGCCAGAAGGGGAACCCGGTGCCGAGCTTGTTGGTCCTCGACCAGCCGAGCCAAGTCTACTTCCCACGCACGCTCGCCAAGGAAGCGAAGGAGGGCGACGACCCGACCCTCGGCGACGAGGACGTGGCGGCAGTTCGCAAGGTCTTCGACACGCTCGCGACGGCCACGAAGGCGATGATGGGTCTCCAGATCCTGGTGCTTGACCACGCAAGCAAGGAGGTGTGGCGCGGCGTCGACGTGCACCTCGTCGAGGAGTGGCGTGACGGGAAGGCGCTCGTGCCCCGCGAGTGGCTGGCCAGTTAAACGTCAGCGGCTCCGTCCCGCGAAAACGGGCTCCGCTGTTAAACGCTCTCGGTTCCTCTCTCCCCCGCGGGCCAGAAGAGAGAGCGCGAACGCCGTCCAGAACGCCCTCGGCGCGCGCTCCTTCACGCCCGCGGCGCTCTCTGCGCGAACGCTGTCCACGCGCGCGTCGTGCTCGCGGAGCGTCGAAGGTCGCGGAAACGTGGGGGAGAAACGCAACGGCCCCGGAGATCGCTCTCCGAGGCCGCTGTTAAAAAGTGCGGGGTCGCGTTTCCGCGACCCCGCGTGAATGGCTCCCTGACGTGGACTCGAACCACGGACATGGTGATTAACAGTCACCCGCTCTACCAGCTGAGCTATCAGGGAAAACGACGGCGGCGGAGATAGGGTGAGAACGGTCAGAAGTCAACGGCCCATCTTCGTACCGTGCCGTCATACGAGGCCGAGAGGAGACCCTGACCGGGCTCCCACGCCACGCTGCGCACGAAGTCGTCGCAGCGGCCTTCCCCCAGCTTCTGGCCGGTGAGCGTGTCCCAGACCGCCACGGTGCAGTCCTCCGACGACGAGGCCAGTCTCCCTGCGCCCAGGTCGACCAGCCCCGTCACGATGCCGCCGTGCCGGCCGAGCTCCCGCCTCTGCCACGACACCACCCGCCCATCGCCCAGCCCCACGCCCGCCCGCGCCACCGCGTGCACCGATGCGCCGAACCGCTCGGTGCGCACCACCTCCCAACGACCCACGTCCACCACCCGCACCCCACCGTCTGCACAGCCCGCCGCCAGCAGGCCCGGCTCGAGCTCGCACAGCCCCCACACCCAGCCGCCCCCCAGTCGCAGCTTCTGCCCGCCGACCTGCACCTCGCCGTCGGCGCCCGCGCTCGCCACCCGCCCATCGCCCAGAGCCGTCATCGCCAGCACCGCTCCGTCGTGCGCCGCCACCCGCTCGCCGCCCTCGAACACCTCACCCGCCCGCGTGCCGGCCCAGACCGCACCGTCTCCGCCGCGCGCCAGGCAGGTCACCGAGCCGGCCACCTTCATCACCACCTCGCCGCCCGGCCACCGCCGCACCGTGCCGTCGCGCGAGCCCGAGAACGCCCCCGGCACCACGCTCCACACGTAGCCCGTGTGCCCCTCGAAGCGCTCTACCTCGCGCACCACCCCTAAGCCGCCGCCTTCCGCCGCGCGCGCCACGTACGGGTACAGCACGTCGGTGCGCAGCACGTACTTGGTGCCGGCCGTCACCGCACAGCCTTCGTGCCAGAGCCGGTGGTCGAACACCACCGCCGCCCCCGTCTGCGGCACGACCTCGAGCCCCGACCCGCTGAACCGCGTCGCGCCGCCCTCGAAGCCCTCGTTCAGGTACACCTGCACCGTCAGCCGGGTGCGCGCGGCAGCAGAGGGCGCCCACGCCCCGTCGCGGTGCACGGTGAACTGCTGCCCATCACGGTACCGGCAGAAGCGGAAGCGCGGGTTCAGCCCCAGCGGCGCTGCGCCGTCGAGCGCGGGCAGCTGCGCCCGAATGCGTCTCCACAGCCACTGTGCCAGCTCGCCGTCGTCGCGCACCAGCCGGTCGTTGTTCCGGTAACCATCGGGGTAGCGCGCCCCCGTGGCCTCGAACCCCTGGCGCTCTGCCGCCGCGATCAGCGCCTCGCACTCGGCCGCCGTCATCAACCCCTGCAGTTGAAGGCAGGTCATAATTTGGTTATATGACCAAGTTACTCAGCCGGCAAATGGCCCGCCCCTCCAATACCCTGCGGCGGCGTGAGCAGATCGTCGATGGCCTGCTCGCCGCCATGGTCGCGCACGGCTACGACGGTGCGTCGATCGTCGCCATCGGCAAGGCCGCGAAGCTCGCGCCGGGGCTGGTGCACTACCACTTCGACACCAAGGCCGAGGTGCTGCTGGCCCTGGTCGAGCGGCTGGTGCAGCAGGTGCGCGCCCGCTACGCCGCTCGCGCCGGAGACCGCCTCGACGCCTTCATCGACGCCCACCTCGCGCTCGGCTCCGACGCCGACCCGCGCGCCGTCGCCGCCTGGAGCATCATCGGCGCCGAGGCGCTGAGGCAGCCCGACGTGCGCCGGCTCTACCGGGCGGCCCTCGCCTCGACCTTGAGAGAGCTCAAGCGCCTGGTCGCCGCGCGCTTGCGCGAGCAGGGGCGTCTCACCCGCAACGCCGGCAGCGTCTCGGCCGCAATCGTCTCGGCCATCGAGGGCGCGTTCCGCATCGCCGCCGCGGCTCCCGGCTCGCTGCCCGCCGGCTACGCTGCGCCCATGGTGCGGCGCCTCGCCCACAGCCTCGTCACCGCCGAGCCGCGCGCGTGAGCCCCACGCTCGAGAAGCTCCGTGGGCTGGCTCCCGGCCCGCTGCCCGACGCCACCTGGGCCTCGCTCGAGCGCGCCTACGCCACGCCGCCGCGCGCGTACCACACCCTCGAGCACGTGCTCGAGGTGGCCGAGCAGTGGGCGCAGCAGACCTGGCGGCAGCCCGAGCAGACCTTCCGCGCGGTGCTCTTTCACGACGCCGTCTACGTGGTGGGCCGCCCAGACAACGAAGCGCGCAGCGCCGAGCTCAGCGGAGACGACGCCCGCGTGCGCGAGCTCATTCTCCTCACCGCACGCCACGGGCACCTCTCGCCCCGCGACGTCGACGACGACGCCGCAAAGTTCCTCGACTGCGACCTGGCCATTCTCGGCGCGGCGCCTCAGCGCTTCGACGAATACGAGCGGCAGATCGCCGCCGAGTACCGCCCCGTCGTCGGGCCCGCCGCCTACGCCGAGGGGCGCCGGCGCTTCCTCCACGGCCTGCTCGCCCGCGACCGCATCTTCCTCTCCGACGCCTTCCACCTCCGGCTCGACGCCCTCGCGCGCGCCAACCTTCGCCGCGTGCTCGCCTCATGACCCGCGCCGCCGAGCGCGTGCGCGCCATCGACTGGTCGCCGCTCGAGGGCCTCGACCTCGAGGCGCCCATTCGCCGCATCCTCGAGAACCAGCCCGCCGAGCGGGTGCTCGACCGCTTCTTGCGCGACCACCGCGACTTCACCGCCGCGCAGCGCAAGGCCACCGCCGAGGCGCTCTTCGGCATCGGCCTGTGGCGGCGCCGGCTCATCAAGCAGGGCGGCAAGAGCGTGCTCCACGCGCTCACCCACCTGGGCCCCGACCCAGAAGGCTTCGCCGACCGCCACTCGCTGCCCGACTGGCTCGCCGCCGAGCTCCAGCGCACGCCCGACCCCGAGGCGCTCGCCGACGCGCTCAACCAACCCGGCCCCATCTGCCTGCGCGCGCGCGATGACCGCGAAGCCCTCGCCGCCGACCTCGAGGCCCGGGGCATTCACACCCGCCCCGGCCGCTACGCCCCCCAGTGCCTGGTGGTCACCAGCGACCGGCCGAACCTGCTCGGCCTGGGCCGCACCGACTTCGAGGTGCAAGACGAAGGCAGCCAGCTGCTCGGAGAGCTGGTGCAGGCCCGGCCCGGCGACACCGTGCTCGACCTCTGCGCCGGCGCCGGAGGCAAGACCCTGCAGCTCGCCGCGGCGCTGCGAGGGCAGGGCGCGGTGCACGCCTGCGACCTGGACCTCGAGCGGCTCGAGCGCCTGCGCCGCCGCGCCGAGCGGGCGGGCGCGACCGGCATCGCCATTCACGGCCGCGCGCCGCCCCCGACGCTGCGCGTCGACGCGGCGCTGGTCGACGCCCCTTGCTCCGAGCTCGGAGCGCTGCGCCGCGGCCCCGACCTGCGGTGGCGCCTCGACCCCGCGTCGTTCAGCGCGTTGCCCGCGCTGCAGCTCGAGCTGCTCGAGCGCGCCGCAAGCCACGCCCGCCGGCGTCTCGTCTACGCCACCTGCACGTTTCGCCGGGAAGAGAACGAAGACGTCTGCGAGGCCTTCGAACGTTCCCACCCCGAATTTCGCCGCGCCGGTGAACGTTTCTTTCACTGCTGGCCACACACCGAAGGCACCGATGCATTCTTCGGCGCCGTCTATGAGCGACATCGAGAATCTCTGGCCTGAGATTCTCTTCGAAGTTCATCGAGAAAACGAAGCGTGACAGCGCCGCCCTGAAGGCTGCGACAGCCGCGCTCCGAGAGCCGCGAAACGCGCCGCCTCGCCCACTGGCCCGCCCCGTGCTCAGGCCGACGCCGCATGCGCAAGCTCCTGGCCGTGATGGTGCTGCTCCCCACGCTGGCTCACGCCGATGAGCAGGTGCTCGCCACCACCGACGAGTGGGCCGCGCAGCAGCAGGTCGAGCGCGAGCGCGCCCACCCGTACTGGGACACCTGCAAGAAGGTCTGGCAGCGCAGCCCCTACGTGGTCGCAGGGTGGAACCAGGGCTTCTACATTCCGCCCAGCTCGTTCCCTTCGCCGCCGGCTCCAGCGGCGCCGACCGGCGGCGGCAGCGGCGGCTCTCTGGGCGGCGGCGGCCGCCCCGAGATTCTGCTGGTGCTCGCGGTGGTGGCGCTCGCGATAGCGCCGATCATCGTCTACGCGGTCGACTCCGACGCCGACCCGCTGACCACCGAGCGCTTCTACTGCCCCGAGTTCAGCTTCGGAGCCTCGGGCGGCGTGCAGGTCTCTACCGGCGCAGGCGCGCAGCCCTTCGGCCTGGGCGTGGCGAAGCTTCGCGCCGAGGTCGGCTACGTCGGAGGCATGGCCGAGCTCGGCCTGGCGGGGCTCCCCGGCGCGGGCCTGACCGGCTCGTTCTCCGCCCACTTCCTGCTGCGCGCCAAACCCAAGAAACACATCGAAGGAGCGCTGGCGCTGGGCGGTCGTCGTGCCATCGGGCCGGGTGGCACGCTCGACGGCGTCGAAGTAGCGCTCCCTCACACCTACGTCTTCGACCGCGACGGCTACCGCAAGCTCGGCCTCGAGCTGATGCCGCGCTTCTTCTGGAACCGCAGCGGCCTCGACGTAGGGGCCGACCTGAACCTGGTCATCCCCGTCGCCGACGTGCTGCAGGTGCGCGTGGGCGGCGCGGTCTTCACCCACGCCCAGCAGATTCAGCTCGGGGCCACCGCCGGCGTGAACGCCTACTTCTAGCGCATCATGCCCGCGCCCGAGCCCGCGCCCGCGCCCGCCGACACGGGAACCGGCCCCGAAGCCCGGAAACCGGAAACCGGAAACCGGAAACCGAAGCCGATCTACTTCCGCCGCCCGGGAGGAGCAGAGCCCTTCGTCCGCTTCCTCCGAGCTCAGCCACCTCGGCCTCCATCGACTTGAGCCGGGCCTCATGCTCACCCGCCCGCGCCTTCCTCCCCGAAAACCGCAACCAGCCCCACACCACCAGAATCACCAAAGCCCCGGGCAGCGAAAACAAGAACGTCCGCCGAGGCCCATCGAGCATCGCCGCCGGTTGCCAGCCGCGGTCTCTCAAGCCCACCACCAACAACGGCTCTTCCTCTTTCTGAATCCGCGTCCACAGCGTGGCGACCGCCTCGGCCCGCATCGCCAGGTCGTGGTCCAGCTTGAACTTCCGCTCCTCGAAACGCCAACGCATCGCCTCGGTGCGGTCGTGCAGCAGCTTCACCCGAGGCAACAGCCGCGCAGCCTCGAGGTAGTGCCCGTACGCCTCGGTGAGGGTCTCCTTCGACGCCTTGCGCCCGTCGTCCAACCCGAGCAGCTCGCCCGCCGCCACGAAGTGCTCGGCCGCCTGGTACTCGGCGCTGTTCCAGTACGTGGCGTACACGTAGCCCAGCACCAGCAGCGCGTAGACGCCGAGCGCGATGAACAGGCCGTACGGCACCGGGAAGGGTTGCTTCATGCCGCCGCCAGCATAGTGTTCACCGGTGCTGTTTCGTCCCGTTCCGAAGCTGAAGCGCGGCGCCGAGGTCGCGGTCATCGCTCCCGCCGGCCCCTTCGACAAGGCGTCGTTCGACAAGGGCCTCGAACGACTCGCCGAGCGGTACCAGCCCCAGTTCACCCCAGGCATCTTCTCGTCGCACCGCTACCTCGCCGGAGACGACGCCCGCAGGCTCGCCGAGCTGCGCGCCGCCTTCGCCCAGCCCGCGGTGTTCTGCGCGCGCGGAGGCTACGGCGTGCACCGCCTGCTCCCGTCGCTCGAGCTCTCCGAGCTCAAACCGCAGGCGCTGATCGGCTTCTCCGACATCACCGCGCTGCACGCGGTCTACGGCCTCGCCGGGTTCCGCAGCCTGCACGCCCCGGTGCTCACCCAGCTCGGCAAGCAGGCCCCCGAAATCGTCGAGCGCCTGTTTCGCCTGCTCGAATCGAACGCGCCCGCCGAGCCGCTCAAAGGGCAGGGCGCCATCGGCCACGGCACCGCCGAAGGCCCACTCCTGGGCGGCAACCTCTCGGTGCTCACCCGGCTCATCGGCACGCCGTTCATGCCGCGGCTCGACGGCTGCGTGCTCCTGCTCGAAGACGTGGGAGAGCGCCCCTACCGGTTGGATCGCATGTTCATGCACCTCAAGCTCAGCGGCGTGCTCGAGCGGGTCAAGGGCTTTGCCCTCGGCGAGCTCACCGGCTGCGAAGAGAAGGGCGCCAACTACGGCCCCCTCGACGTGCTCTCCGAGCTGATCGCCCCGCTCGGCAAGCCCTGCGTGTTCGGGCTGCCCATCGGCCACGGCGAGGTGAACGAGCCGGTGGTGCTCGGTGCCCGCGTGCGCCTCGACACCGCCACCCGCACGCTCGAGTCGCTCGAGGGGCTCACCGAGTGAAGGTCCTCGAAGCCGGAGTCACCGAAGGCGTCTTCCCCCTCGCCCGCGCCGAGGTCATTCACCGCGGCAAGCAGGTCATCAGCGCCGGCAACGCGCCCGAAGAGATGCACTTCGACCTCGCCTCGCTCACCAAGGTGATGTCGACCACCGCGCTGTTCCTCGACCTGCTCGAAGAGCGCAAGCTCGGCCTCGAGACGCGGGTCGCCGGGGTCACCGCCGAAGACCTGCTCTTCCACCGCTCGGGGCTGCCGGCCTTCTTGCCGTTCTTCGCCGAGGCGCTGGCCACCTGGCCCCAGCTTCAAGACGCGAAGTGCCCTCCCGAGACCCGGGCCGCCGCGCGCGCGCACGTGGTGGCCGCCGCCAGCTCGACTCCGCGCTCGGCCCGCCGCGGCGCGGTGTACTCGGACCTCGGCTTCATCGTGCTCGGCGAGCTGGTGGCCAGGGTGGGGGGCGCGCCGCTCGACGCGCTGTTCGTCGAGCGCATGAAGAACCCCCTCGGGCTCTCGGCCACCTACCGCCGCCTGAGCGCTTCGCTGCCTTTGCCGAACTTCCTCGCCGCCACCGGCGCCACGCGCCCGCGCGAGCCGGCGCCCGGTCAAGAGGGGTTGTGGAGCGTGCCTCCCAAACCCACCCGCCAAGGTGAGGTCGACGACGACAACGCCTGGGCGATGGACGGGGTGAGCGGCCACGCCGGCCTGTTCGGCACCGCGCGCGACGTCGCGCTCTACGGCCAGGCGGTGCTCGAGGGCCGCTTCCGCGCGCCGCAGGGCTGGGGCCGCGACCGCTCGACGCCGGGCAGCACCCGCGCGCTCGGCTTCGACACGCCCTCTGACGAGGCGTCGTCGGCGGGCCCGCGCTTCGGCAAGGCCGGCCCCTTGGGAGCCATCGGCCACACCGGCTTCACCGGCACCTCGCTGTGGGTCGACCTCGACCGCGAGCTGGTGGTCGCGCTCTGCACGAATCGGGTGGCGCTCGGGCGCGCCAACGTGAAGATTCGAGACTTCCGCCCGCGCTTCCACCAAGCGGTGCTCGACGAGCTTCATCTATGACCCTCAACGACGACGGCAACGTCCTCTCCACCATCGACCCCAAGGTTCCCCGCCGCATCCACCTGGTGGGGGTGGCCGGCACCGGCATGGGCAGCTTCGCCGGCATGCTCAAGGCCGCAGGCTACGAGGTCACCGGCAGCGACGAGAACGTCTACCCGCCCATGAGCGACATGCTCAAGGCGTGGGGCATTCGCGCGCTCACCCCGTACGCGCCCTCGAACCTCGACGAGGCGAAGCCCGACCTCGTCATCATCGGCAACGTCATTCGCCGGGTGAACCCCGAGGCCACCGCGGTGCGCGAGCGCCAGCTGCCGTCGATGAGCTTCCCCGCCGCGCTGGGCAGCCTGTTCCTCAAAGAGCGGCACGCGGTGGTGATCGCCGGCACCCACGGCAAGACCACCACCTCGGCGCTGATGGGCCACGTGCTGGCCTCGGCCGGCAGAGACCCCACCTTCCTGGTCGGAGGCGTCACCAAGAACTACGGCGGCAACTACCGGCTCGGCAGGGGCCCGCACTTCGTCGTCGAAGGCGACGAGTACGACACCGCCTATTTCGACAAGGGCCCCAAGTTTCTCCACTACCAGCCGCGCACCGTGATTCTCACCAGCGTCGAGCTCGACCACGCCGACATCTACCGCGACCTGCAGCACTACGAGTCGTCGTTCGAGAAGCTGGTGGCGCTCATACCCCCCGACGGCACGCTGGTGGTCTGCAGCTCGTACCCGAACGCGGTGCGCATCGCGAAGCAGGCCCGCTGCAAGGTGGTCGAGTACGCCGCCGCCCCGGCGAAGTTCTCGGCCGACGGCGCGCGCTTCACCGTCGACGGCCTCGAGCTGCTGCTCCCGCTGGGCGGCCGCCACAACGTCGAGAACGCCATGGGCGTGTACGCCGCGGCCCGCTCGCTGGGCCTGAGCCCCGAAGAGCTTCGGCAGGGCTTCGCCACCTTCGAAGGCGTGAAGCGCCGGCAAGAAGAGCGCGGCACCGTGCGCGGGGTGCTGGTGGTCGACGACTTCGCCCATCACCCCACCGCGGTGCGCGAGACCCTCGCCGCGGTGAAGGGCCGCTACGCCGGGCGCCGGTTGGTAGCGGTGTTCGAGCCGCGCTCCAACACCAGCCGCCGCAACATTCACCAGGCCGACTACGCCGCCTCGTTCGATGGCGCCGACCGCGCCTTCGTGAAGGTGCCCGAGAAGCACGACAAGATTCCCGAAGGCGAGGGGCTCGACGTGCCCCGCCTGGCCCGAGAGCTCACCGCACGCGGCATCGCCACCGACGCCGCTGCCACCGTCGACGAGCTGGTGACCACGGTCGCGGCCCAGGCGAAGAGCGGCGACGTGACGCTGGTGATGAGCAACGGCGGCTTCGGCGGCTTCATCGACAAGCTGCTCACCCGCCTGAAAGAGACCCCATGAGACTCGCGCTGCTGTCTGCCGTGGTGCTGGGCCTCGCCTGCGTGCAGCCCAACCCGCCGCCCCCGGTCACCGGGCCTGGCTCCGAGCACCCGGCGATGGCGCTGGGCGAGCTCGACTTCACCCTGAAACACTACCCCGACCAGCAGCCCTTCAAGCTCTCGAGCGAGCGCGGGCACGTGGTGCTGCTCGACGTGTGGGCGACCTGGTGCGAGCCGTGCCGCGACTCGCTCCCGCTGTACATGGACATGCAACAGAAGTTCGGGCCCCAGGGCCTCAAGGTGCTGGCGCTCAACGTCGACGCCGACCCGGCCCAGATTCCCAAGTTCCTCGCCGAGACCAAGCTGCAGCTCGACGTGCTCCTCGACCCGAACGCCGAGTACGCCGAGAACTTCTTCAAGGTGAGGGTGATGCCCACCGCGCTGCTCATCGACCGCAAGGGCAGGGTGCGCAGCGTTCACGAAGGCTTCGCCGAAGAGTTCTTCAGCCGGTACATGACCGAAGTCGGCGACCTCTTGAACGAGCCTGCGAAGTAGTCGTCGCGGCCGATACCCTTCGCACTACTTCGTTGGAGCCTTGCGGTGCGTGCTCACGGACATACTGCGTCCGCTCCGCGCGCTCCTCGGCTCCGCCGGTTGCTCGCGTCTCGGCCGCGAGGATACCGAGCTCGCCATCTTTCCCGAGCCCCTGACCTTAGGCCCGGCAGTCTTCGTGGACGTGGACGTACGTGGACGTGGACGGCCGTGTCAGCGCGACGGCCCGCGACCCACGATCGACTGTCTAAAAGAACGACTCGGGGACGAACACGATGTCGCCCGGCTGCAGCTGAAAGTTCTTCTGCCGCCCCAGCTCGATGTCCGCCACCGGCACGCGCACGCGCGTCTCCTGGCCTTCGACCAGCCGGGTCACCGAGGTACCGTTCTTCGAGGCCAGCTTGGTGAAGCCGCCGGCCAGCGTCACGGCCTGGATGATCGACATGTTCTCTTCGTAGGGGAAGGTGCCCGGCTTGGTGATCTCTCCCAGCACGAACACCTTCTTCGAGGTGTACTCGCGCACCAGCACCGTCACCTGCGGGCTCTTCAAGAACCCGTTCTTCAGACACCCCGTCACCGCATCGGCGGCCTTGCTCGAGCTCATGTTGAGCACCGAGACCTTGCCGCACAGCGGGTAGTCGATGGTGCCCTCGGGCGAGACGCGGAAGACGCCCGACAGGTCGGCCTCCTGGTACACGCGCACTTCCAGCAGGTCACCGCTGCCCAGCGTGCTGGCGGTGCCTCGCACCTCGGCCGGGTTCACCTCGGCGGTGTCGACCACCGTGCCGGTATCGCGCGGCTTGGGGGTGCGGCACGCCGCGCCGAGCACCAGCAGCAGCAGCAGCGATGAGCGGACCATCAGTACGACAGGGTGAGGGTCAAGAACGGCTCGTGGCGAATGTACTTCGCGCCCTGCATACCGCTGTTGGTCTCGCGGTACGACAGGTTGTAGGTCGCCGCCACCGAGAGAATGCTGATGATCTGCACCGAGACCTCAGCGGCGGCGGTGATGATGTAGTCGTTGCGCGCCGACGAGTTGTAGAACGAGAGGTAGTCGAACGACCCGAAGCCGCGCAGACCGACCCGGCCGAACAGCGTCGATTTGATCTCTGCGTAGCCGCGGTCTTGCCCGTAGATGCCGAACACCGGCACCGGGTTCAGGGTGCGAATGTAGCCGCCGCGCGCGGTGATCTCCTGGCCCAGGTACGCGACCTCGGCCTGCGCGATGAACGTGGCAGCGTGACTGCCGCCCCAGTCGCCGCCGCCACCGACCACCAGCAGCGTCGAGATGTGCGAGGTGATGAGGCCCGACAGACCGCCGGTGATGCGCAGCAGCTGGCTGTTCAGGTTGGTGCCGGTGTTGGGAGGCGTGCCCGGCGGCGGGGTCGCCGGCGGAGTGGTGCGCCAGTACCAGCGGTAATCGAACTGGGCGTCGAGCACCGCGGCGGTCTTGGGCAGGAACTTCCACTTCGCGCCCAGGCCGACGTTCACGTTGCTGTAGTCCATCTTGTTCACCTGGGCGGGGTCGCAGGTGATGTCGATGGTGCCCATGGTGCTGCAGCCCGGCAGCGCGCTGCGGAACTGCGGCGAGAAGAACTCGTTGTCCCAGCGCACCGCCGGGGTGACGCTCAGCGCGCCGCCACCGGGGTGAATCGGCACGCGCAGGTACGCCGAGTTGTAGAGCGCCAGAATGCCGATGCCCGCGGCCACGTTGCCGGTGTGGTTCGAGTAGGTGAAGTTGTCGCCCACGTCGACTTCGACCGCGCCCGTCTTGTTGAACGCGGTGTCGAGCCCGACCGTGGCGGTGGGGTAGCTCAGGTCTCTCGCGTTCGGGGTGACCAGGCCGGTGTACCAGACGAACCCGCCCGACCCGTTGAAGTTCACCATCGTCGACGGCGTGTCCCAGTTGAAGAGCAGGCCCGCGGTCGGAGTGATGACCACGTCGCCGCTCAGCGAGAGCGCGGTGCTGCCGGTGGTGGGAAAGTAGCCCGCCGCGCTGTCGTAGCCCGCGCGCACCGAGAGAAACGGGTGCAGCCGACCTTCACCGATCTTGATGCCGTTCGGTTTTGCCGGGGCGTCAGCGACGGCCGTCGAGGCCGCCACGGTCGCGACGAGAATGATCAATCGTTTGATCATGGCCGGGAGCGCAAAAGCGCTTAGCACAACCCCCGAGTGCGCCAGGAATTAATCATGGGCTTGGGGTCAGAGGCTCGAGCTGGCGGGCGCCGGCCGCGCGTCGACTCGAATCGGAGTGTCAGGCGCCGTCGGGTCACCCTTGGGCAGATCTTCGGGGACTTCGACGTCGATGGCGAGGTTTTCATCGGTGCGAAAGGCCAGCTGACCCAGGCACTGCTCGGCTTCGGCGCGCAGCTGGGTGACCTTGGTCGAGGCGATCGACACCTTGGTGTACTCGTGCAGCGCGCCCGAGTCTTCCTTCTTGGCGATCGCTTCCTGCATCGCCACGTCGGCCAGCTCGGAGATGCGCAGCAGGCCCTTCACCTGGGTGAGCTTCTCGTTCACGCAGTTGAGCTTCACCACGTCGCGGCTGTTGCGCGCCTCTTCCAGCTTGGTGAGCACGTCTTTGAGCGCCTGCCGCATCTGCTGCAGCGCTTCGGCGCTCCGCCGAATCTTCTCGGGGTTGGGCGGGTTGTCCCGCTCGTCGGCCGCCGGGGCGGCATTGCTGACCGGAGCAGCCCCGTTCGCCGGAGCCTGGGCCCACGCGAGCGACGCCGCGACTGCGAACACGATGAACGCGCGCTTCAACACGTTGAGAGACCCCGCCTCGAAAAGATGAACCACTCTAGAGATGACCCTGCCCTTAGTCAACGCAAGCTACCGTTACCACGAGGTTACCTACCTGCAACAGCCTTTGAGTACCTCGTGACACCCCCCTGATTCAAAGCCGCGCCGCCAGACGGGTATTCGCATCGCGCAGCCGGGCCGACAAGATGCGCGCGATGTTGATGACCACGAAGGTGAACCCGTCGCGGTGCTGCTTGCGAAAAGTGGTCAGGTTCTCTGCGGTCAGGTGCAGCAGCTCGACCTCGCCGCGGGTGCGCACCGTGGCCGAGCGGTACTCTTTGTCGATCAGGCTCATCTCGCCGAAGAACTCGCGCGGCCCCAGCACCGCGATCACCTTCTCGGCGCCGGTGGCGTCTTTGCGCACCACCTCGACCTCGCCCGAGACGATCACGTAGACGCTGTCGCCCAGCTCGCCCTCTTCGATGATCATCTGGGCCGGCCCGAAGCGGCGCGGCCGCGAGAGCTCGGCCACGTACTCCAGCTCCTGGTTCGACAGCATCTCGAACAGCGGTGAACCCGACAGCACGGCGACCTTTTCCATCAGGTGGCCCTCGCTTCGCCTTTGCGGCCCTTCAAGAAATAGTCCTCGAAGCGGCGGTCGCCTTCTTCCACCGACGGCGGCTGCGCGCGCGCCGGCTCGAGAAACGCCACGCCCCGCGTACGATCGACCTGGTAGACCGCCAGCGCCTTCACCTCGACGTTGTAGCCGTCGCGGTCTTCCACCAGCGCGATGCAGTAGGCGAGGCGCTGATCGTCTCTCTGGCGGAAGTAGAGAAAGTCGGTGCCGGTGGCGCAGCCGAACTTGTCGCGCGCCATCGCGAGCAGCGCCGACACCCTGGCCCGCGCCGCCTCGACCTGCGCCGCGCAGCCGTCGGTCTCGGCCTTGAGCTCTTTCGACCGCTTCTTGCGCTCTTCCGCCAGCGCGAACAGCCCTTCGGCCTCCTTGCGTACCTTCTTGCCGAGCGCCCGCTCTTCGGCCACGAGCAGCGAGACCTCGGCCGAGCGCGCCCACAGCCGCTCGACCTCGTCCCACTGGCGCAGCTTGCGGTTGTTCTCGCGCTCGTACTCGTCGTGCGCCGCGGCCACCGTACGCTCGATGGTCTTGAGCTCGGCCTCGGCCAGCTTCTTCTCTCTCGCCTCGTCGAGCTTCTTCTCGGCCGCGCCCTGGCGGTACCACGCCTCCGAGGCGTGAAAGCGCTGCTCCTCGAACTCGCCCACCGCCTTGAAGCTCTTGTTTTCGAGGTCGGTGGCCTCGAACAGCATGTTGGCCGCCGTGTCTTCGTGCTCGCCCGCGCGGTACAGCGTGTCGATGGCGTTCTTCTGGGTGAGCTCGGCGCGAAACTCGTAGAGCGTGGTCTGGGCCAACAGCTCTTCGTAGCGGCCCGCGGCGTCGCGCAGCGTCACGCGCGACGCGTTGAGCTGACCCCACCACTCGGTGAATTCGGGGGTCGACAGCAGCGCCCGTACCTCGCTCAAGCGGCGTTGTTTCACGGCCTGTCGTTATGCCACGGGCCAGACCCCACGCAAGGAACCACGGACCTTCGAGCGTGCCGCCTCAGGTCGCCGGCGAGAACACGAAGGGGAACGCCACCGGCACGTCGGACTCGGGCTTGAAGGGGAACACCCAGGTGCGAATGATGCTCTTGATGCAGGCGCCCACCGCGTCGTTGCCGAGCGAGTTCTCTTCGATCTCGATCTCGGTGGCGCGACCCGAGGTCGAGATGGAGAAGCGCACCACCACCTTGCCCTTCATCGACGGGTTGCGCTTCAGCTCTTTCTCGTAGCACGCCACGATCGCGGCTTTGCGCGCCTTGACGTAGCGGTTGAGCGCCTCGCGATCGACGTCGGCCGAGTCGACCTCGGGCGCCGCGTCGGCCACCCGGCCGCGAATCGCGGCGTCGCCCTTGGCGCCCAGGTTCACGTTGCCGCCGCCCGAGGTGCCCAGCTCGCCGATGCCGGCGGCCTGGCCTGCGCCGCCGCCCTTGGGGCCACCGCCCACGCTGTCGGCGGTGGCGACTCCGACGCCGCCCGCGCCGTTGAGCGCGTTCGCGATGTCGCTGCCGCCAGTCGAATTGCCCAGCACGTCGTCGAACGCCGAGCCCTTCGCGCCGCTCGAGCCGAGAATCTTCAGCAGGCCCTTGCTAGCCACCGCCTTCTGCATGGCGGCCTTCTTCGAGGCCTCGTCGACCGGCTTCTTGTCGGCCTTCTTCTCTTCGGTCTTCTTCTTCCTTCTTGTCGTCGGCCTTGGCGGTCTCTTCGGGCGCCGGAGGCGGCTTCTCGACCTTCACCGGCATCATCACCTTGGCGAAGCGGTCGGGCAGCTCGTCGAGCGAGAGCTCGCGCTCTTCGGGTATCGGCTGGCAGGCGATGAACGACGCCCCCGAGAAGTGCACGAACAGCGACACCCCGAGAATGAGGAAGAAGAACTGATCGACGCCCGCCAGCACGCCGCCCTTGATGGTGGGAGGCAGCTCGGGGCGGGGCGGCTCGGGAGGAGGGGTGACGAACTGGAACAGCAGCGACACCTCGCCGACCGCCACCCGGCCCTTCATCTGGTCGCCGAGCGGCAGCACCCAGACGTTGCCGCGCTTCTTCGCCAGGTTCTGCTCGCGCAGGGCGGCGAACGAGAGGTCCGAGTCGCCCACCTTCACCTTGCCGTCCATCTGCTCGGTGAAGACCAGCGAGTAGATGCCGTTCACGAACTCGAACAGGGTGAACGAGGCCGGCAGGTTCGAGACCGGCACCACGAAGGTGTTCTTGGGGTCCTGGCCGACCGTGACGTTGGCGCGGCGCTTCAGCGACCGGTCTTCGGTGATCTTCGCGCCCTGGATCAGCGCGACGCGGAGGATCTTCTGGGAAGCGAGGGGCGACGACATGGTCTTTGGCTTAGACCTCAGGTTGTGCCTTCAGGTTCCGAAAGCAAAAGCGTGCGGAAACTTAGGGGCTTTGCTTTCCCAACGCCAGAATTAGATCGGTCGACGAATTTCGCCGCGAGGGGCGTGGGTCGTTCACGTGCAGGCGTGCCCGTGCCCGTCCCCGGCGGTTTCAAAAAGCTTCTTTTTCGACGCTCTTCTCGACCTTGGGAATGAACGACTCGGCGCGGTTCAGCTCGTCGAAGTTCAGCTGGCTGCGCTGCAAGATGTAGAAGGCCTGCGGCTTCTGAATGCGCCCTTCGACGGTGAGCGCGTCGAGCCGAATCACCTTCTTCTTCTTCGCCTGGGCGAAGGCGGTCGACGCGAGCAGCACCGCGACCAGTACGCTCAAGGTCTTCATTTCTCGTCGTCTCCCAGCTTGGTCGCCTTGGGCTTGCTCTCTTCTTCTTCCTTGTCCGAGAGCTTGGTGCCGACCGCCGGCTTGTGCTTGGCCGCCTCGGCCTCGTCTTTCGCCCGCTGCTTCGCCTCGGCCTCGGCGCGCTTCTTCGCCTCGGCCTCGGCCGTCTTCTGGGCCTTGGCCTCTTCGGCCAGCCGCTTCTTCTCGGCGGCCTCGGCGGCCTTCTTGTCTTTCGCTTCCTGCGCGGCGCGGGTCTTCTCGTCGGCGGCCGCCTTCTTGGCGTCGGCTTCGGCCTGCTTCTTGGCCTTCACCGCGTCGGCCTCGGCCTGCTTCTTCGCCGCCGCCTCGTCGGCCGCGCGCTTCTTCTCGTCTGCCGCGGCCTGCTTCTTCAGGTCGGCCTGCTTCAGCGCCGCGCGCTTGTCTTCCTCTTCCTGGTCTTTCTTGGCCTGGGCGGCGGCGGCGGCCTCGGCGTCGGCCTTGGCCTTCGCTTCGGCGGCGGCCTTCGCCTTGGCCTCTTCTTCGGCGCGCTTCTTGTCTTCGACTTCTTTCTGCGACTTGCGCAGCGCGTCTTTCTTCTCGCGCTCTTTGCGCCGCTCTTCCTTCTCGATGCCCTTGCTTGCGTCCTTGATGTACTGGTCGACGCGCTCGTCTTTGCCGCCCTTGGAGCGGTACTGGTTGAAGTAGTCGATCGACTTCTTGAACCGGTCGGTGGGCTCGACGCCCGGCACGTCGGCATCGAGGTGCAGCACCGCCAGGTTGTAATAGGTCTCGGTGAGGTCGGGCTTGAGCGCCAGCACCTTGTTGTACTCGGCCAGTGCCTTCGCGGTGTCCTGCTTGCCGCGGTAGGCGTTGCCCAGGTTCATGTGCGCCGAGACCAGGTCGGGCGCGGCGGTGACCGCGGCCTCGAGCTCGCGCACCGCGCCGTCGTAGTCCTGCGTGTCGTTGAGCATGTTGCCGAAGTTGTTTCTCGCCTCGGCGAAGTCGGGCTTCAGGCTGGCGGCGGTCTTGAACGCCTCGATGGCCTGCGGCTTCTGCTTCAGCGCCAGGTACACCAGGCCCAGCGCGTTGTGGGTGGCGGCGTCGTTCTTGTCCACCTCGCGGGCGTTCTCGAGCACCATCTTGGCCAGCTCGTTCTTGCCCTCTTTGAAGTAGACCTGCGCGAGCAGCTGCATCGCGCGGACGTCGCGCTCGTCGGCCTTGAGCACCTTCTTCGCTTCGTTCGCCGCGGTGTCGAGCTTGCCCTGCTGCATCAGCGCGTAGACCAGCGCGGTGCGCAGCCCCAGCGCCGCCGGGTTCTGCGAGATCTGCAGGCGCAGCTCGCTCTCGATCTGGCTGCACTTCTTCTGCCGGCACTGCAGGCGGGCCAGCGCGTCCCACGCGGCGTCTTGACCCGGGTCGATTTCTCCCGCCTTGCGGTAGTACTTCTCGGCGGCGCCCAGGTCGCCCTTGCGCTCGGCGATCATGCCGAGGTTGGTCACCGCGTACGCCGCCTTGTCGTCGTGGTCGTACGCCGCCTTGAACTGGTTCTCGGCGGTGGTGAGGTCGCCTCTGCCCGCCGCGTCGACGCCGCTGCGAAACGCGTTGTTCGTGGTGTCGTCGAAGACGTGCTTGGGCGGCGGAGGCGGCTCTTCGGCCTCTTGAATCTTCTGCGCCGAGCCGCCGCTGGCCGGGGTCGCCGCCGCAGCGTCGCCGGCGGGCTGCGCGCCGCTGTTCGCCGCCGGCTGCGCGCCGTTCGCCTTCGACGCGGAATCTGCCGGGCGCGGCTTGGCCTGGTACGGCACGTCGGGCGTCTCGCCCGCGTTGGCCGAGGTCGCCGACGGGTCACTCTTCTGCGACGACTTGGTGGTCTCGCAGTCGCACAGGCCGAACACCAGCGTGCAGAAGACGACCAGCAGCCTCACTTTTCGTCCCCTTTGAGCTTCTGCGCCTGCTCACCCGGCTTGGGGTTGCCCTCGGGGGTGAGAATCACGCCCGCGGTGAACTGGCCCTCGCCCGAGATGATTCCCTTCGGGTCTTTGAGCACGGGGTACTCTTTGGGGCGGAACCGGTTGAGCGACTCGAGGGTCTTCTTGGTCCACTCGTTCGAGATGAACGCCTTCTTCGCCTCGGCCAGGGTGGCGATGTAGTTCTCGACCGCCTTGTCTTCGAGCGCCACGGTCTGCTGGGCGAGCAGGTCCTGGTAGGCCACCACGGCTTCGTCGCCGTAGCGCTTGATCTCGGGCGGCACCGGAGTCTCGACGATGGTCTGCGCGAACCGCTCGAGAATGAAGCCGCGGCGGTAGAGCGCCGCCAGCGTCCACTCGAGGCGCTTGTACTTGAACACCTCGGCGTAGGCGTCTTGCACCTTCTTGGTGGCGTCTTTCTTCACCTTGAAGGCGTTGGTCAGCGCCTTGCCGCTGCCGCCGATCTTCAGCTTGTCGAAGTCGGCGAACTGCGCCTCGGCGAGCAGGAAGCGCGCCTCGGCGGCGGCGTTGGCAGCGATCGGCGCCGTGTCGGGCTGGAGCTTGCGCTTGTCGAACTCGTCGGCCGCCGCGGCGTACGCCTTGCGCGCGTCGACGTCTTTGTTCTGCTTGTGCAGGCAGTCTCCGATGCGCTTCTTGGCGTCGATGGTGAAGTCGGCCTGCTTGGGGTCTTTCTGGTAGCGGGTGACGAACTCGTTCAGCGCGGTGATCTCTTTGGCGTAGTCGCCCTGCTTCTCGTAGATGAGCGCGGCCTTGAACTGGGTCTTGGGCGCGTCTTCGCTCTTCGGGTACAGGTCGACGTAGCGCAGGTAGGCGCTGGCGGCCTGGTCGTACTTCTGCAGGCCCTCGAGCAGGCGCGCGGTGTTGAACAGCGCGTTCTCGCGGTCTTTGCTGGCCGGGTAGTCCTTCACCAGCTTCTGGTAGTTGTCGACCGCCTTGTCGAAGTCGTACGAGTTCTCGGCGTTCACCGCCACCCGGAACAGGGCCGCGTCGGCCAGCTTGCTGCTGGGGTAGTCGCGGAAGATGCGCTCGTAGAGCCGCAGCGCCGAGTCGAAGCGCCGCGAGTTCTCGAAGCACACGGCTGCATTGTTCAGCGCTTTATCGGCGAACTCGTGCTTGGGCGCTTCGTCGACCAGGGCGATGTACTTCTTCGCCGCGTTCTCGTAGTCGCCCTTGGCCATCAGCTCGTCGGCGAGCTTGAAGCGGCCGGCCAGCTTGAACTTCTGCAGGTCCTTGGCGAGGTCGCTCTTGGCGTCGATGACGTCGGTGAGCTTGGAGAGCTCTTCCGAGGTCTTCTCGACCATCGCCCAGTTCTTGTCGATCAGGTACGTCTCGACGGTGAGGTTGACCGCGTACTTGGCCACCTCGTTCTTGGGGTACTTCTTCACGATCTCCGCGAAGCGGCGGCGCGCCTCGTCGAAGTCGTTGTGCACGTAGAACAGCTCGGCGTTCTTGTAGGCGATGGCCGGAGCTTTGTCGTCGCCGGCCTTGGCCTTGGCCACGTACTGGTCAGAGGCGGCGATCAGCGACTTCACCGAGTCGCACATGGTGAGCAGCTGCGGCTTCTCTTCGCCGCGCTCGGTGCTCTTCAGCACTTTGAGCTCGACGCACTTCTTCTCTTTGTTGTCGAGCTCGACCTGCTTCTGCCACGCCAGCACCGCCGAGAACGAGGCGTCGGCCTGGTACTTCACGTCCTGGCTCGAGTCGCGCACCGCGGCGTAGTGCTTCGCCGCTTCCTGGAACTGGAACGAGTTGTAGAGGCACTCGGCGAGATAGAACTCCATCTCGTAGGCGTTCTTGCTGCGCGGAAAGCGCTTCAAGTACGTGTCGTAGGCCATCGCCGCGGTCTGGAAGGTGGCGCGCGCCTGCTCGTACTTGCCCTCTTGCTTGAACACGAGCGCCTGCTGGTGGTGGTAGACGGCGGTCGAGTAGAGCGACTTCTCGGCCATCTCGGTGGCGCTGGCGACCACGTCGGGGTCGCGCTTCCACTTCTCGTTCCATGGAGTGCCGGGGCCGAACATGTTGCCCAGCTTCGACGACTCGGCGAACGCCTCTTCGAGCTTGCGGTCGCGCTCGTAGGCCTGAACGATCTTCTGCTGAATCTGCGGCGCCTCTTTGTTGAGCGGGTCTTTGGCCAGCACCAGGCGGTAGGCTTCGATCGCCTCGTTGTGCTTGGTCTGGTCGAAGTAGATGTCGCCCATGCGCCGGTAGATTTCGGCCTCGTAGGCTTTGCCGCCGACCTTCTTGAACACCTCTTGGGCCTTGGCCAGTGAGCCCCACTTCTCGTCTACGAAGCTGACCGCGGTGTACTGAATGGCCTCGGCGCGCAGGTCACCGCCGACCGCGTCGTCGCCCTTCTTCTTCGCCTCGTCGCCGTAGAAGTCGATCAGCGCGAGGAAGCGGCCCACCGCGTCGTCGAAACGATCCATGCGGTAGTAGGTCCACCCCAGCTTGTAGAGGGCCTTGTCGTAGAGCGCGTGGGTCTTGTCTTCCACCGCGTGCTCGTAGGCGTCGGCGGCCTTCTCGAGCGCGTTCTCTTCGTTGTACGCGTCGAAGAAGTACTCACCGATGCGCACCCACGCCTCGGTGGCGAACTTCGACTTGGGGTAGCTGGCGATCAGCGCCTGGTACGCCACCCGGCTCTCGGCGAACTGCTCCTGCTTCTCTTCGCAGTAGCCGAGCAGGTAGTACGACGCGTCGTTGAGCCGGTAGGTGGGGAAGTCGGCGATCAGGCGCTTGTACAGGGCGATCGACTTGGCGAAGTCGACCTTGGGCTCGGGGGGCGGAGTGGGGTTCTTCTCGGGGTCGAGCTTCTTCAGCCGCTCTTCGTAGTCGCGCATCGCGATGATGTGATCGTCGCTCGAGCGCTCGTAATAGAGCTCGGCCAGACGGAACATCACGTCGGGCGTGTACTTGGGGTCGTTCGGGTAGCGGAGCAGAAACTCTTCGAACTGGGCGATCGCGTCGAGGCGCTCTTTGCGCTCGAGCACCTCGAGATCGCGAATCGCCTTCTCGTACGAGTTGGCGAGCGTGTTGCGCTTCTCTTCGTACTTCTTCTCGACCAGCAGCTGCACCTCGCGCTTGAACTCGCGCGATTCGTCTTCGTAGAGCTTGAGCGCCTCGGTGATCTCTTCGAGCTGCTTCTGCTCTGCAGGCGTGCGGCCCATGCCCTCGAAGTACTTCTGGGCCACCTTCTTCTCGGGCGCCGCGTCGGTCTTCGTCGACGCGGCGTCGAGCGAGGTGCCTCCGTCGGTGGCGGCAGGAGCGGCAGCTTCCTTCGCGCCGCTGGGCGAGATTTTCGGCAGGTCGGGCGCGGTGTCGGCCTTTTCAGCAGGCTTGGGCTCGGCCTTCTTGGAGTCCTTCTTCTTGGCCGCGGCCGGAGCCGTGGCGCCGAGCGCGATCACCGGCGCCGACAGCGCAAGGATGACGAGGAGGAGCCGCATTGGCTTCCGGCTAACGTGCCACGAATAAATGGAATTCGCGAGGATAGTGTGGAGGTGAGATGCCCCGGGCCGCCCGGGTGATCACGGGGCCCCCTGGCGCGTCGTTACGGGGCGGTGCTGTAAAACGGCGTGCGACAACTCCCCCACGCCTCGTCTTTTCGCTGTGGAAGACGCATCGATTTCCGGTCCGATTTCTCTGGGTGAAGTGCTCTGCATCGACGAGCAGGCGCTCGCCTCGTGGGCCGAGGGGAGGCTCTCGAAGCGCGAGGCGGCCACGCTGCTCTTGCACCTCGAGCGCTGCGACGATTGCCGGCTCGCCGCCGACCTGCTCGAGCAACAGCAGCGGGTCAACACCCTGTGCGGCGACCTGGTCGACGCCTCGGCGGCCTGACCGAGGCGAACGCCTCGCGGCGGGCTCGCCGGTGACGGCCAGCGCTCTTTTAGTCGACGTCTTTGAGCACTTCTTTGAACTCGTCGTCGAGGGCCTTCAGCTCGCGGTCTTTCTGGTTGGCGAGCTTCTGAATCTCGAGCGTCTTGTCTTGCTTGCGGGTGAAGGCGACGTCGACCACGCCCACGTCGGCCTTGAGCACCAGGTCGTAGAACGAGGCGCGCACCCGTCGAAACGAGTCGAACGCGATGCGGCCCACCAGGCCCTTGGCCTGGCTCGAGGTCGAGGCGACCTCGTTGCCGTAACCGGTGAGCAGCGCCTGCTCGGCCTGCACCATCTCGCGCAGCTTGGCGGCGCGCTTCTGCACCCGCTCGCGCAGAGTGCTCTTGGCGGTGGCCACCCGGTCGCGCAGGCTCGAAGCGTCGGCGCGAATCACGTCGGCGCGCAGCATCACCTGGGTGGCGTCGTTGGGCACCGAGCCGCGCGACTTCATCAAGATGTCGCGCTGCTTGCCGAGTGACGCCTCGTACTCGCGGCGCAGCGTCTCTTCGCCGCCGATCGCCGCGTCGGCGTTGTTCTTCTCGTCCTGCAGGTCGGCGCGCACCTTGGTGAGCTCGGCCTCGGTGGCCTCGAGGCCCTTGCGCTCGAGGTTCACCTTCTCGAGAAACTCTTTCTCTTCTTCGGGCGTGTTGTGGCGCTGCTTGCGGGTGTCGTCGACGTACTTCTGAATCGCGGTGAGCTGGGCGTACTGGCTCTGAATGTCGAGCAGCGCCTGGTAGGCCTTGCGGTCGAGCTCGTCGATCTTCGCCTGCAGGCGGGCCTTGCGCTCTTTCACCTGCTCTTCGGTGGTGGGCAGGGTCGAGATGCGGGCCTGCAGCTCACTGCCTTCTTTGCGCAGCCGGTCGAGCTCTTGCGCCTGGGCCGGCGAGAGGTACTTGCCGAGCAGCTCGGTCTCGACCTGGGTGAGCTGCTCTTCGGCGCGGGTCAGCGCGGTGTCGACCGCGTCGGCGCGGGTGTAGCCCTCTTGAATCACCGGGAACACCTCGAGCCCGCGCTCGTCGAGCCCCTTCAAGATGCGCGCGGCGATGGCCTGTGACTCGAGCACCCCGTTCTTGCCCGCCTCGAGGTTGTTGATGATGCCGACCGCCTCGCTGACCTCGCGCTGGGTGGTGGCCCACTTGAGCGCGGCGGGCGGCAGCAGCTGCGCCACGTCGAGCGTCTTCTCGTTTCGCGCGATGAGGTCGTCGAAGTACTTGGCCGGGTCTTTGTTCACCGTGAGCAGCGCGTCGATCTCGTCGCGCACCGGCGCGTAGGTGTTGATCACCACGTTGTACGTCTCGGTGGCCTCGTCGTACTTCTTCAGCTTGAGCAAGAGGGTGCCCTGGAGAATCTGGGCCTCGGGAGCCAGCACCGAGTTCTCGGCCACCAGCAGCAAGCACCTCGGTGGCGTTCTTCGCGCGGGTGAAGTCGCCCTTGCGGACGTAGGCCCACGCCGTCTCGTAGAGCGAGTCGGGAAATGAGTCGGCCTCGCGCGGTATCTCTTGGTACTGCTCGATGGCCTCGTCGAACTTGCCCACCTCGAACAGCACCCGCCCCAGCGAGATGGTGGCCAGCTCTTTCACGCTGCGCTCGCGCTCGTCGCGGGGGTTGGCCACGCTGATCTTCTTGAAGGTGGCGATCGCCTCGTCGTACTTCTTGAGCTTCACCTGGCCCACGCCGATGAAGTAGGCCGCCTGCAGGTAGAAGGCCCGTTGGGCACCGTGGCGAGGCCCTGGAAGATGTTGATGGCGCGGTTCACCCGCTCTTCGGGCGCCATGTCGTCGCGCCGAAAGAGCCACTTGGCGTAGACGTAGTTGAGCTCGGGGGGCAGCTCTCCGCCCGAGAGCCCGCGCGCCTGGTTGATGTGCTCGTCGATGCCGCGAAACTCGTTCAGCCGGCCGGCGATCTCGAGGTAGCGGGCCAGCGCCTCGCGGTAGTGACCGGCGCGCAGGCCGAGCAGAATCTTCAGGTACAGCCGCGAGCCCAGGTAGTTCTTCTGCTGGTAGAGCGAGTCGGCCAGGTAGAACAGCGCGTCGGCGTACCGCTTGCTCGACTGGAAGTCTTTGTTCGCCACCAGGTCGTAGAACAGCACCGCGGCGTTCTCGTAGTCACCCAGCAGGTACTTGATCTCGCCGTCCGAGAAGCGCGCCTCGCGCGCCGCCTCGTCGCTCTGCTCTTCGCGACCCGAGTACTGCTTCTCGACGATGGCCAGGTTGTCGCGGGCGATCTTCACCTGGTCGTTGACCGCCTCGACCTTGACGGCGAGCTCTTGAACGCTGGCGTCGGCGAACGCGCGCGCGGCGCTGAAGATCAGCAGCAGGGCGAGCGCACCACACGGCTTCGCTGGCGCTGCTCGCGGCGCCTTCGGAGGGAGCCGGCGCGGGTTTCCCTGGCTTCCGGCCTTCATCGCGCTGTCTTTGGCGGTGCTGATGTCGTAGCGGATGCCGGGCTTGTCTTTGATGTCGGCGGTGATGCCGCCCTTCTCGAAGCCGACCACCTTCACGCTGGTCACCTTCGCCTGCTTCGGCGTTGAAGGTCTGGTTCGACTGCAGCTTGAACTTGTAGCCCTCGAGGTAGCTGAAGATGCCGTAGCCGTGGCCGCGGTAGACCATGCGCACCGCGATCTGGTGGTTGCCGGGCACGATGCGGCCGTTGAAGATCTCGAACTCTTCGCGCTTGTCGAGGTCACCGTTGGCGTCGACCTTGGTGAAGATGGGCGCTCCGTCGAGCGCGTACGCCACGCTCTCGAGCACGAACTGCGAGCCCATCTCGTTGCGGTGGAAGATGACCGCGCGGGCGCCGTTGGTGATGTCGCCGCCCAGCACCGTCTCTTGCAGCAGCAGCAGGCGCGCCTTGGTGCGGTAGATCTTCTCTTTGAGGTCGACGACCTGCTCTTCGAGCGTCTTGACCCGGGTCTGAAAGGCTTCGTCAGCGGTCTGCGGCTTCGCGGCGGGGGCTGCAGGTGCTGCTGCTGCTGCCGGAGCCGCGGCGTCTGCGGCGAGCAACAGAACCACGACGGCGCTGATCATCCCTGGCCGCCCTTCCGCAGCTCGGTCAGCACCAGCTTGGCGACCGCCTTCAGGGTGTCGAACACGCCCACCCCGGTGGGAGCGACGGCCTGGAAGTCGGGCACGTTTCTGGGGTTCAGCACCTTGCGCAGCTCTTCCACGCTCACCGCGTTGGGGAGATCGCGCTTGTTGTACTGAATGCAGAAGGGCACCTTGTTGAGGTCGTACCCCTGCTCGGCGAGGTTGACGCGGAGGTTCTCCATCGACTCGATGTTCGCCTCCATGCGCTCGACCTGGCTGTCGGCGACGAAGACCACGCCGTCGACGCCCTTCAGGATCAGCTTGCGGCTGGCGTCGTAGAACACCTGGCCGGGCACCGTGTAGAGGTGGAAGCGCGTCTTGAAGCCGCGAATCTCACCCAGCGACAGCGGCAGGAAGTCGAAGAAGAGCGTGCGATCGGTCTCGGTAGAGAGCGAGATCAGCTTGCCCTTCGTCTCGGGGTTGGTCTTGTTGTAGATGTACTGCAGGTTCGTCGTCTTCCCGCACAAGCCCGGGCCGTAGTAGACGATCTTGCAGTTGATCTCGCGGCTTGAGTAGTTGATGAAGGACATGGCGGGTCAGTCACTCTGAAAAGAGGTTGTCGATGTCGGCGTCGCTGATCTCTGCGAACGGAGAGCCGGCACCAGGAGCTTCGGCGCGACGCGAGAGGGCTTCGAAGATTTTGGAGAGCTCGTCAGATGCCTTCTTGATGCGCAGTCGAACCAGGCCCAGCGAGGTGCGGTTGTCGAAGATGACCACCAGCACCACGCGTGAGCCCACGATGGTCATGTAGAGCGAGTCTTTCGCCCCTTCGTGGAACTGGTTGGGAAATTCGTTCTCACCGATCAGCTTGGCCAGGCCCCCCATCGCGGCGACGTTGCCGGCGGTGAGCGAGGCGAGCGAGGTGGTGTCGATGTGCTGGGTCTGGCCGGCGGCGGAGATCAACTGCCCGTTCTTGTCGACGAGGAACACGACCTTCGCATTGGCGTCTTTGGTCAGCCGATCGCACACTGCGTTGATCTTGTGGAACTCCTCTTCGTACATCACCAGCTGACTGGCCATGAACCCGCGGTCTAGCAGACCGGCCCCTGGGTCGCACCATTTTGAAGGGGCTTCGAGGCCGTCGATGTAGGCGGCTTTACGTGAAAGTTTTTGCGTCGGTGCACGACGCACTCCCTATAATCGGCCGCACCGTGCGCCCAATGCTCTCTTCGATGCGGCGCGCGCTGATCGGCTGCGTGACGTTGGCTGCGATCAGCGCGTTTGCTCAGGCAGAAGTGGCCGGCAACCCCCCACCGCCGGTCGCGAGCGAGTCGAAGCCGATCGGCGAATACTGGGCGGCGCGGCTGCGCTACGGCATCGCCTACCGCAGCGGTGGCCAGCAAGACTCGGGGCCGGGGCTCACCTACTCGGGGGTGACCCCGAACGATCTCGCGCTGCTCGGCTGGGCGTGGCTCGGGTACGCCGGCGCCCACGTGCAGGTGCAGCGCGAGGGCTTCGCGCTGTTCGACAATCAGGGCGGCGGCTCGGCTTCGGTGACCAACGGGGGCCTCTTGCGCTTCGCCATTCAAGCGGCGGGGCGGCTGCCGCTGGGGCCGCTGCGTCTCGAGCCGTACGTGGGCTACGCGTTTCACCAGCTGCCGACCTTTCGTGGCGGCGACGGCACCGGCTCGACCCTGACCCCGGCGTTCGGCGCGGCGACCCGGCACGGTTTGCTGGTCGCGGCTCGGCTGCTGCTCGAGCTGGGGCCGGTCGCGATCGAGGCGCGCGGCGAGGTGCCGATCGCCCTCGCCACCCAGGTGCCGGGTGCGGCGCGCGCGGCGTCGAACGGCTACGCGGTGGGCGGCGGGGTTCGGGTCCAGGTGGCCAATCTGGGCAAGCTGCACGTCGGCGCGCTGCTCGACGGGCAGTACGTGGTCGACAACGTGGTGGGCAAAGACATGAGCGGCGCCGACGTGGTGGCCTCGCAGCAGTCGGTCGTGCGCGGCGGCTTGAGCCTCGACCTGCAGTGGCGCGAGCTGCCGCCGGTGGCGGGCGCGCTGGGCGGCATCATCGTCAGGGTGCTCGACGTCGACACCAACCAGCCGTTGCCGGGCGCTGACGTGACGGTGACCGCGGGCGGCGAAGAGCGGCCGCTCACCCCCGACGCCAACGGCGCGCTGGCGCTGCGAGGGCTCTCGCCGGGCCCGTTCAGCGTGAGGGCCAGCGCCGACGGCTACCTGCCGTTCGAGTCGGCCGGCGCGGTGAGCGCGGGCAGCGACGTGCCGATCGAGGTGAAGCTGAAGCGAGAGCCGCCCAGGGTCGGCGCCATCGCGGTGGCGGTGAAAGAGATCGAGAGCCAGAAGGTGCTCGCCGGGGTCAGCGTGACGGTGGGCGACAGCACGGTGAAGACCAACGACAAGGGCGTGGCGCGGTTCGAGGGCTTGAAGCCCGGGCCGGTGTCGATGACCCTCGAGCTGCCGGGCTACCAGAAGGGCGAAGAGGCGGCCTCGGTGGTGGCGAGCAAGACCACCGACGTGGCGGTGACCCTGGTGCCGGTGAAGAAGAAGATCCCCGCCACCATCACCGGCGCGGTGCGCAGCACCAAGGGTGGCACGGCGATCGCCGCCGAGCTCGAGGTGCCGCAGGCGAAGATCAAGACCCGCGCCGACGAGAAGGGCGCCTTCAGCTTCCGCGTCGACGCCGGCACCTACACGGTGAAGATCTCGGCGCCCGGCTACATCACGCAGACCAAAGACGTCACCGTGAAAGACGGTGACCAGGCCATCTTCAACGTGGATCTCTATCCGAAGTGAGGGTCGCGGGAGCCCAGGCGGGGCGGTGGGCGCTGGCCGCGTTGCTCGCGGTGACGCTGGTCGGCTGCCCCGACGGCACCGGCGGCGACCCCGGCGACCCGGGGCGCGACGCCGGCACGGCTGCGCCCTCCAAGACCGCCAGCGCGCTGCTCGAGAACGCCAGGGGCAAGGTGACCATCGAGCGCGGCGGCAAGAAGGGCCCCGCGCAGCTCGGCTACCTCTACGTGGGCGACGCGCTCGAGACCGGCGACGAGAGCGAGGCGGTGGTGCGCTTCGCCGGCGGCCGGGTCATCGAGCTGGGGCCCGAGGGCCGCTTCGAGCTCAAAGAGGGCGAGGGCGGCCTGGTGCTCTCGGTGGCGCAGGGTCTGGTGCTCACCCGCAATGAGACCGCGCCGCCGTCGAAGCCGCTGGGCAACCCGGTGCAGGTGACCCTGCTCACCCTGTTCGGCTTCACCCGGTTGGGCACCACCGACGAGAGCGAGCTGACGCTCACCGTCGACGCCAAGGGCGCCAAGGTCGACGTGAAGCTGGGCGGCGTCGAGCTGGTCTCGTCGGACGGCAAGGTGACGCAGATCGGCGCGGGCAAGACCGCGCGGCTGGGCGAGCTCAAAGAGCTGAACCTCGACCCGATCGACGTGATCATCAACGCCGGCGCGGGCCGGGCCGAGCTCAAGCGCAAAGACGACAAGGCGTGGGCGCCGCTCGCCAAGAAGACCATCGCGCTCTCCGAGGGCGATTCGTTTCGGGTGAAAGACGGCCGCATCGTGATGCAGGCGCCCGACGGGCAAGGGCAGCTCACGTTCGCGCGCGGCTCCGAGGTCACCATGGAAAAGGCGCGCAAGAGCGCGACCGCCGAAGAGACCGGGTTCGACTTCAAGAAGGGCGAGCTGTCGGCGGTGTCGCCGGTGAAGCAGAAGCTGAACCTGAGCGGCGGGGTGAGCCTGACGTCGGACAAGGGCTCGCAGTTCACCCTGCGCCGCACCAAAGAGGGCTACGAGCTGGTCTCGTCGGCGGGCGACGTGAAGATCGAGCGCGACGGCCAGGAGCCGTCGACGGTGTTCGGCGGCCGCACGGCCACCATTCCGCTCAAGGGGGCGGTGAAGAGCGAAGAGCCGTCACGCGAGCAGGTGCTCTTGCCGTCGCGCTCGGCGCTGAAGGTGCTGGGGCAGGCGGGGCGCCTGGCGATCACCTGGGAGGGCGAGCCCGAGAAGCCCTACCGCGTCGAGCTGGCCACCGACCCGGCGTACAAGCAGAAGCTGGTGTCGGGGGTGGTGCACCAGCGCTTTCTCAACGTGCAGGCTCCGCCGCGCGGCTCGCTGTACTGGCACGTCTTCGACGAGGGCGACAAAGAGGTCGCCAAGGGCAGCGCGTCGTTCGCGCCCGAAGCGGGGCAGACCGACCTGGCGCGGGTGCGCAACGAGGTGCCCGAGGCCAACCCGCAGACCGTCATCTTCTTTCAAGACAAGCCGCCTGCGGTGACGTTCACGTGGGCCGCCAACGCCGAAGCGGCGAAGTACAAGGTGCAGGTCTTTCGCAAGGGAGACCTGAAGACCCCGGTGGCCGACAAGTCGGTGAGCGAAGACCGGCTGCTGCTGCCCGAGGGTGCGCTGGGCGAGGGCGAGTACCTGTGGAGCCTGAGCTACCTCGACGCCAAGGGCACCGAGGTGGGCAGCGCGGGCGCGATGAAGCGGCTGCTCATCACCTACGACAACGCGGTGCAGGGGCTCACCATTCGAAGCCCGAAGAACGGTGACCCGGGTGGGCCGAAGGTGCGCTGCCAGGGGGTGGCGCCGATCGGCGCGAAGGTGCAGATCAACGGCAAGCCGGTTCAGCTCGACGAAAAGTCGCGTTTCGACACGGAAGTGGCTCCAATGGGGGCCGGGCTCCTGGTCTTCCGCATGGTGAACGGGGCCAGCGAGGTCTACACCGTGCGCAAGGTGCGAAGAGGCAAATGACGACGGCGACGGGCGGGGGCAAGGGCGGCGCTGATGCGCCCTCGCGCGATCCCATCGGGCCGATGGCCGTTCGCCCGTTCGGCAAGTACTTCCTGGTGAGGAAGCTGGCCGAGGGCGGCATGGCCGAGATCTTTCTCGCCAAGCAGGTGGGCGTCGAAGGGTTCGAGAAGAACGTCGTCATCAAGCGCATGCTCCAGCACCTCTCGAGCGTGCCGGACTTCGTCTCGATGTTCCTCGACGAGGCGCGGCTCACGGCGCGGCTGTCGCACCCCAACATCGTGACCATCTCTGATCTGGGTCACGCCGACGGCTGCTACTACATCTGCATGGAGTACCTCGCCGGCGAGGACTTCTCGACCATGCTGCGCACCAGCGCGCGGCGCCGCGAGTACGTGCCGCTCAACGTCTCGCTGCGGGTGCTGGCCGAGGCGGCGCGCGGGCTCGACTTCGCGCACTCGTTCACCGACGCGCAGGGCAAGCCGCTCAACATCGTTCACCGCGACATCTCGCCCTCGAACATCTTCGTGACCTACACCGGCACGGTGAAGGTGCTCGACTTCGGCATCGCCAAGGCCGAGTCGCGCGTCACCAACACCACGGCCGGGGTGGTGAAGGGCAAGTACATGTACATGGCGCCCGAGCAGGCCCGCTCGGGGCAGGTCGATCGCCGCGCCGACGTGTTCTCGCTGGGCGTGTCGCTGTACGAAGCGCTCACCAACATTCGCCCCTTCGCGCGCGACAACGACCTGGCGATTCTCAACGCGGTGCTGCAGGTCGACTACACCCCGCCGCGCCAGGCCCGGCCCGACCTGCCGGTCGAGCTGGAGATGATCGTGCAGAAGGCGCTGCAGCTCGACCCGGCGCTGCGCTACCAGAGCGCCGCCGACCTTGCGGTCGAGCTCGAGAAGTTTCTCGCGTCGACCACCTCGGCGAGCGGGCACAGCCAGCTCTCGATGTTCATGCACTCGTTCTTCGGGCCCGAGCGGGTGGCTTCGAAGACCCGCATCGACTCGCTGCCTGATCTCGCCGGCAAGGGCTGGGACGTGCCGGGCTACGTGAACCCGTCGTCGCCCAAGACCGACCCCAGCAACACCAGCGCGGGCGCTTCAGGGCCACAGCGCTTCGCCAGCCCCGACGTGCCCACCAAGGCCATCGGCACCTCTCCCAGCGTGGTGGCCGATCGCAAGCGCCAGCGGCTGGGCGCCGCGGCCATCGGGGCGCTGGTGGGCGTGGGCGTGCTGGTGGCGGGCGGTGGGGTGCTGGCGGCGCTCTACGGGCTCAAGCAGCAGGGTGCTTTGCCCGACGCGGGCGGGCCCGAGGTGCAGCTGCCCATGGTGCAGGTCGACGCGGGAGTGAAAGACGAGCCCGTCGACGCGGGGGCGCTGCCGGTGCCGGTGCCGGCGGTGGTCGATGCGGGCGCGGTGGTGGTGGCGAACCCGCCCCCCCGGTGCCCGCCGAACGTGAAGCCCACCCAGATGGTGATGCGCGCCATCAAAGACCGCTACTCCGACATCACCACCTGCTTCGATCGCTACAAGGCCGAGCTGCCCGAAGATCAGGGCAAGCTGCTGGTGAAGTTTCGCATCTCGACCGCCGGCCGCATCTCGGAGGCGCAGACCGACATGCCGGGCACCAAGGTGTCGGGCTGCGTGGAAGAGCGCATCAAGTCGATTCGGGTGCCCTGCTACACCGGGGGCGACGCCACCGCGAACCTGCCGCTGCAGTGGAGCGTGAAGCGGTGAAGCCGATGTGTCTCGGCATTCTGGTGCTCATCGCACCCGAACGCGAGGCTCGAGATCGCGGCGCGCGGCCAGGGCCCGCGCCAGCGTCGCCTGATCGGCGTACTCGAGGTCTCCCCCCATGGGGATGCCCTGGGCCAGGCGGGTCACCTTGATGCCCATCGGCCTGAGCAGGCGCACCAGGTAGAGCGCGGTCGCTTCACCCTCGACGTCGGGGTTGGTGGCGACGATGACCTCGTCGATGGCCCCGCTCTCGAGGCGCACCAGCAGCTCGCGAATGCGCAGCTGATCGGGGCCCACGCCCTCGAGCGGAGAGAGCACGCCGTGGAGCACGTGGTAGCGGCCGCGGAACTCGCGGGTGCGCTCGATGGCCAGCTCGTCGGCGATGCCCTCGACCACGCACAGCACCTTGTCGTCGCGCCGCGTGTCGGTGCAGAAGCCGCACGGCTGATCGGTGGGGCCGTCGGTGAGGCTGAAGCAGCGCGGGCACAAGCGCACCTTGTCGACCACCTCGAGCAGCGCCTGGCTCAGGTTGCGCGCGTACTCGGGCGGCGAGCGCAGCACGTGAAAGGCGAGCCGCTGGGCGGTCTTCTCGCCGATGCCGGGGAGCTTCGACAGCTGCGCGACCAGGCGATTGAGCGCGTCCGGCGTCACGTCACATCAGACCGGGGAGCTTGATGCCGCCCGAGATCTTGCCGAGCTCTTTCTGCATGTGATCGCGGCTCTGGGTGAGCGCGGCGTTCACCGCGGCGATGATCAGATCTTCGAGCATCGCGGTGTCGTTGGGGTCGATCGCCTTCTTGTCGATCTTGAGCCCCTTGAGCTCTTGCACGCCGTTGGCGGTGGCCACCACCAGGCCGTCGCCGGCCTTGCCTTCGACGGTCTCGTTGGCGAGCTCGGTTTTACGTTTCTCGACCTTGGAGGTGATCTCCTTGGCCTGCCGCATGAGGAAGTTCAGGTCGACGCCGGGCATGGTGGCAAGGCTCTATATCAGGCGTCTTCGTCGGGCGTGGCAGGAACCGCTTCTTCGGTGCGCGACGCCGGCTCGAGCACCTGCACGTGCTCGAGCGTGCCTCCCAGCACCTTGAGCACCGAGAGCACCGCGGGGTTCTGGCGCACCTTCGCTTCGATGGCCTTCTCGCGGGTCGCCTTCTCGGCCGCCTCTTGCTCGGCGACGCTGCGCCCGGCCTGCTGCCACGCCGCGTCGGACTTCTCTTCGACGATTTTGAGGGTCTCGCCCAGCCGCTTGGAGATGTGCTTCTCGAGCTCGGCGCGGGCGTGGCCGAAGACGGTGGCGCGGTGGAAGCCCGCGTCGGTGGGGAAGGCCAGGCGCACGTCGCCGCCGGCGATGGAGATCATTCGCCCGTACGAGAGCGACTTGCCGATGCGGGGGTTCGCCAGGCGAACCGCCTCGACGGCCGCCTTCCACCGCTCGGCGGCGGGGAGCGCTTGGGTCGAGGCGACCTCGGCTTCTTCCGCCGCCGCTTCGGGGGTGTCGGTTGCTTCGGGGAGGCAGTCGCCGCTCGCGCAGCCTTCGGCTGAGGTCGCGATGGGGATTCTTGCCGGCACGGGCGCGGGCGCGGGCGTCAGGCGTGGGGCCGTGACCGGAGTGGGTGCTGCGGGCGCTCTTGCTTCAGGCGCGAAAGTTCGAGGAGCCGGGGCGACCTCCTGGCGCCCCGGGCTGTTGCAGCTTCACGCCGCTCGCTGCGGCAGCGGTTCCGCCACCGGCGAGCTTCTCGACGCGGGCGATGAGATCGGGCAGCGACGACGCCGGCGCGAGCTGCACCGCCTTGAGCAGGGTGACCTCGAGCGCGAGCCGCGGCTGCGGGGCCCGGGAGATCTCCCAGCTGGCGGAGTGCACCACGTCGAACAGGCGGGCGAGGGTGGCGGCGTCGGCCTCGCGCGAGAGGGCGAGCACCGCTTCGCGCTCGCTGTCGGCGAGCTCGTCGGGCGCCACCCCAGTCGCCTTGGCCACGAAGATGTGCCGCAAATGCAGCGCGAGCTCGTCGGCCAGCCGGCGCATGTCGATGCCGAGGTTCCACACCTCTTCGGTCTTCTCGAGCAGCACCTTGCTGTCGCGGCGCACCAGCCCTTCGGCGAACGCGTGCACCACGGTGCGGTCGATGGCGCCGAGCGCCTCGGCCACCTCGGCGTCGGTGGGCGAGGTGCCGCACGCCGAGAGCACCTGGTCGAGCAGCGAGAGAGCGTCGCGCATGCCACCTTCGCTCTGGCGCACGATCAGCGCGAGCGAGCGGTCGGTGACGTTGACCTTCTCGAGGCCGCAGATGTCTTTCAGGCGCTTGAGCATCGCGGCCGACGAGATGCGGCGGAAGTTGTGGCGCTGGCAGCGCGAGATGATGGTGTCGGGCAGCTTGTGCGGCTCGGTGGTGGCGAAGATGAACTTCACGTGACCCGGCGGCTCTTCGAGCGTCTTGAGCAGCGCGTTGAACGCGGCGCCCGAGAGCATGTGCACCTCGTCGATGATGTAGATCTTGTGACGCGAGCCCGACGGCAGGTACTTCGCGTTCTCGCGAATCTCGCGCACGTTCTCGACGCCGTTGTTCGAGGCGCCGTCGATCTCGGCCACGTCGGGCGAGACCCCGTCGCGAATCTCGGTGCACGCCTTGCACACTCCACAGGGGTGCGGCGTGGGGCCCTTCTCACAGTTGAGCGCGCGCGCCAGCAGCCGCGCCGCGGTGGTCTTGCCCACGCCGCGCGGGCCACAGAACAGGTACGCGTGGGCGACGCGATCGAGCTTCAGCGCGTTCTCGACGGTCTTCACCACGTGCTCCTGGCCGGTCATTTCTTCGAAGGCCTGGGGCCGGTACTTCCGGGCGAGAACCGTGTAGCTCATGTGTCGTTATGTAGCAGGGCGTGGCGCGCCCGAGCCGAGAAATCGCCGCCGGCGGCGGCTCACGTTCGTGAAGAAACGTGACGAACGCGGCACGCGCGAGCGAAGCCGAGCTCGCCTCGACTAGACAGTCGGCATGAAGGCGATCACCAGGGCGCATGGCCTGCGGCTCGAGCGGGTCAAGGCCTCGAAGCAGTTCGAGGGCGGCTCCTTTCGCAACACCTCGGGGGTGGGGCCCGACCTCAAGGGCAGCACCTTCGCCACCATGGGCGAGTACTTCGCCGGCGGGCAGCAGCGCCAGCCGCCCGCTCGGCTGCCGTCGACCAGCCCGCTGGAGCTGTGGCAGCGCAAGCCCGACTCGGGGCTGCGGCTCACCTGGCTGGGTCACTCGACGGTGCTGGTCGAGCTCGACGGCGCCCGCATTCTCACCGACCCGGTGTGGGGCGAGCGCATCTCGCCGGTGCGCCTGGTGGGGCCGAAGCGCTTTCAGCCGGTGCCGGTGACCCTCGAGCAGCTGCCCGCGCTCGACGCGATCATCGTCTCGCACGACCACTACGACCACCTCGACCGCTGGTCGATCGAGCGCCTGGCGAAGCTCGAAGTGCCGTTCTTCACCTCGCTCGGCGTGGGCAGCCACCTCGAGCGCATGGGGGTGCCGCACGAGCGCATCACCGAGCTCGACTGGTGGGAGCGCGCCGCGGTTCCCGGCACCGGGGTGACCCTCACCGCCGCGCCGTCACAGCACTTCTCGGGGCGCGGGGTGAGCGACCGCAACCGCACGCTCTGGTCGTCGTTCGCCATGAGGGGACCGAAGCACTCGGTGTTCTTCAGCGGCGACACCGGGCTCACCGGTGAGTACGCCGAGATTCGCCAGCGGCTGGGGCCGTTCGACGCGGTGATGCTCGAGATCGGTGCGTGGCACCCCAGCTGGGGGGCCATTCACCTCGGGCCCGCCAACGCGCTCGAGGCGCTCGAGCTGCTCGGCGGTGGGCTCTTGCTGCCGGTGCACTGGGGCACCTTCAACCTCGCCCTGCACGCGTGGGACGAGCCGGCCGAGACGCTGTTCGAGCTGGCCCCCAGGAAGGGCGCCCAGCTGGTGATGCCGCTGCTCGGCTCGCCGACCGAACCCCACCACTACCAGGGCCTCGACCCGTGGTGGCGCGCGGTGAAAGCGGTCGAACGCGGGCGCTCGAGCCGTGCTATTGGCGACGGCGCGTGAGCTTCCTCTATCAGGCGCATTCGGGGCTGCGGTACGTGGTGCTGCTGGTCGGGTTGACCTTGATCGCGATGTGCTTCGCGGGGCTGATGCAGAAGCAGCCCTTCACCAGACCCGGTCGCGTCGTCGGCTCGATCTTCGCCGGCTGCCTGCACCTGCAGGTGCTGATCGGCGTGGCGGTCGCGGCGATGGGGCTGTGGCAGAAGCGCGACATCGGCCACGTCGCGATGATGGTGCCCGCCGTGGTGCTGGCGCAGGTGATGCTGTCGAAGAACCGCCGCTCGGCCTCGCCCAACTGGGTGCGGCCGCTGATCGGCGTGGGCGGTGCGCTGGTGCTGATCTCCGCCGGCCTTTTCGCCATCGGCCGCATGCCCTGGGGCTCGACCGCCTTCTAGCGCTTCAGGTAGTACCCGATATGCCCGCGCGGCCGGCGCGTTCTGGGGGCCAATGAACTCAATCGTGGCCAGCGCCGACGAGCTCACGCCCACCGCGTGGGCCGGGCTCATTCGGCGGTACGACCACGCTGTCTTCCTCTCGCTGCTGTCGGCGGGCCTCACGCCGCGCGCGGCGCGCGAGCTCTGCCACGACACCTGGGCCCGGCTGTACGAGCAGTGGCGGGCCGGCCGGCTCGACGTGCTGCAGCTGCCCGGGCTGGCCATCACCCAGGCGAAGTTCCTCGCGCTCGAAGAGCACCGCCGCAGGGCCAGGGTCGCGCCGATCGGCGAAGAGACGCTGCAGCGGGCCGACCCGCGGGCGTCTCCCGAAGACCGGGCGGTGGCCCGCCAGCTGGTCGACCAGGTCGAGCAGGCCCTCGAGCGCTGCCCGCCTCGGGCCCGGGCGCTGTTCGAGCTGGCGCTCGCCAACCCTGACACCCCGCACGCCGCGCTGGCCGAGCAGTCGGGCATCTCGCTGCAGCGCCTGCGGCAGGCGCTGTGTGAAGTGCGAGCGCGCCTGCGCCTCGCGGTGAAGGAGACCCCGTGATGCACGCCACCGCGATGGAGCTGGAGCTGTTGGTGTCGGGCCGGCTGGCCGGGCCGCGCGCCGAGTGGCTCGAGGCGCACTGTGAGGGCTGCGAGCCCTGCGCGGCCGCGGTGACGCGCGAGGCGCGGCTCGAGGTCTCGCTGCGCTCGATGGCGGCCGAGCGGCGCTGCGGCATGCGGGCCGACGCGCTGGTGGCGCCCGTGGCGGCTCGCGCTTCGTTGGTGCTGCCTTCGCCTCGCTTCGTGGCGGTGGCGGTCGCAGCCGCGATGGCGCTGGCGTTCTTCGTCGCCCGGTTTCCACGGGCGGTGGTGGCCGAGCCCGCGGTGATGTTCGCCGATGCCGGCGACTTCGTGCGGGCTCAGCCGGCAGTGCCGGCGTGGGCCGGCGGCGAGACGTCGGGCGGTACGCCTTGAAGCGGTAGTGCTCGCGCCTCCTCACCCCCGTCCCCTCTCCCACGAGGGGAGAGGGGGGGGCGTTCTTCTCTTTCTCTGCTGACTGAGGTGCGTCTTGAACTTCGTTCGTCGTCACCGGGCTGCCCTCGAGGCGGCCGGCATCGCTGCGCTCGTCTTCTTGCCGTTTCTCGGGTCGGTCGGCCTGTGGGACCCGTGGGAGACGAACTACGCCGAGGCGGCGCGCGAGATGATCGCGCGCGGCGACCTGATTCACCCGTACTGGGAGTCGGGCTGGTTCTTCTCGAAGCCGATTCTCGCGCTGTGGTTGATGGTGCCCGGGCTCTGGCTCACCGGAGCCGCGGGCCCGGGCGGCGAGCTCTCGCTGTACACCGAGTGGCTGGTGCGGCTGCCGTTCGCGCTGCTGGCGATCGCCGCGGTCGCGATGTTCTCGGACGCGGTGGCCCGCGCGTCGAGCCCGCGCGCCGGGCGCCTCACCGCGGTGGCGCTGTCGACCATGCCGATGTTCTTCTTCGTCGCGCGCCAGGCGATGACCGACATGGCCTACGTCGCGCCCTTCACGCTGTGCATGGCCGGGGCGATTCGCGCCCTGCTGGTCGAGACCGACCCCCGCGCGCGCGACCGGCAGTGGTACCGCGCGTTCGCCTGGTCCGGAGTGGCGACCCTCGGCAAGGGCATGCTCGGCTTCGGGCTGCCGGGGCTGGTGTTGGCCGCCTTCCTGGCGTCGCAGTGGCCGCGCTCGAAGCAGACCTGGCGCGAGATTCCCTGGGTCGATGGGCTGCTGCTGTGGGCGGTCATCGCGCTGCCCTGGTACCTGGCGATGTTCGGCTTCAGCGGGCGCGACGCCGAGGGCTACGACTTCTTCCAGCGCTTCATCGTGCACGACCACCTCGAGCGGCTCGGCCGCGGCGTGCACTCGCCGACCGCTGGCGGCAACTTCACCTACTTCGTCGAGCAGCTGGGCTTCGGCCTCTTCCCCTGGGTGGCGCTGGTGCCGGCGGCGTTCGCCTCGGCGATGGTGCGGCGGGGCGCTCCGCTGCAGACCCTGCTGCTGCTCTGGGCGGTGCTGTCGTTCGGCCTCTTCTCGGCCTCCGCCACGCGCTACCACCACTACATCTTGCCCATGCTGCCGGCGGTGGCGGCGCTGATCGGTCTGGCGCGGCCTCGCCCGCTCGGGTTGCTGGCGGGGGCGGTGCTGCTCGGGCTGGTCACCAGAGACCTCGCCGGTCACCCCAAGTACCTGGTCGACCTCTTCACCTACAACCACGACCGCGCGTACCCCGACTTCCTGTGGACGCGCGCGATGGGCATCGGCCTGGCGGTCGGCGCGGGGGCGTGCGTCGCGGCGCTCGCGTGGCGGCGCCTGCCCGCGCCGCTCACCGTGGGGGCGTTCGCCCTGGTGCTGGCGGTGTTCTTCTCGTCGGTGCACTGGGTGCAGCTGTCGCACCACTGGACGCAGCGCGACCTCTTCTGGCGCTACTGGCGCCAGGCCGCGCCGGGTGAGCCGATCGCCGCCTTCTGGATGGACTGGAAGGGAGAGACCTTCTACTCGCGCAACCAGGTGGTGCAGGTGAAGCCGGGCAAGGAGTCGCTCGCGCTCGAGCTGGCGCGCCGGCCGGGCCGCGCCTGGTTCCTGGTCGAGCCGTTTCGCCTGCAGGCGCTGCGGCAGACGCTGGGGGCGTCGCAGCAGCTCGCGCTGGTCGAGCCCTCGCTCAACGACAAGTTCGTGCTGGTGGTGGCGAGCGACGTGGGGTTGAGCGCGCGGTGAGGGGTAGAGTGCGCCCCTCGTGTCGAGACGCGCGCTGGTCTTCGGCTTGTTGGTCGCCGCTGAGGCGGCAGCACACCAGGCGAGCGATGCGTACCTGACGCTCGACTTTCGCGGCGCGCCTGCGCTGCGGGTCGACCTGGCGCTCAGAGACCTCGACGACCAGCTGCAGCTCGACGCCGACGGCGACGGCAACGTCACCTGGGGCGAGGTGCAGGCACGTCTGGGCGACGTCGAGGCCGAGCTGTCGCGGCACCTCACGGTGAAGGGCTGCGCCTGGCGCATCGGCCGGCGCGGGCTGACCGGGCACAGCGACGGCGCGTACCTGGTGCTCGAGGGCGCGCTCGACTGCGAAGGGCAGGGCGCGGTGTCGGTGGGGTACTCGTTGTTCTTCGCGCGCGACCCGTCGCACCGCGCGCTGGTGCGGTTGCTCACCGGGCCGACCGAGCAGACGCTGATCGCCACGCCCGAGAAGCGCGAGCTGGTGTTCGACGCCGCGCCGCAGCAGGCCGCTTCGCTGGGGCAGTTCTTCGTCGAGGGCGTGCACCACATCTTGATCGGCGCCGACCACCTGTTGTTCCTCACCGCGCTGCTGTTGCCCTCGGTGCTGAAGCGGCGCGGCCGGCTGAGGCTGCTCGCCTTCAGTGACTTCGAGCCGTGCGAGACGTTGAAGCCGGCGCTGGTCGAGGTGGTGAAGCTCGTGACGGCGTTCACCCTGGCGCACTCGCTCACCCTGGCGCTGGCTGCGCTCGATGTCGTCGAGCTGCCGAGCCGCCTTACCGAGAGCGCGATCGCGGCGACGGTGGTGCTGGTCGCGGTGTCGAACCTGTGGTCGCTCACCGACGACGCGCGGTGGGGGCCGGCCTTCACGCTGGGCCTGGTGCACGGGTTCGGATTCTCGTCGGTGCTCAAAGACTCGGGCCTGCGCGGCACCTCGCTGGTGGCCGAGCTGCTCGGCTTCAACCTGGGCGTGGAGTGCGGGCAGCTGTTGTTCGTGGCCGCGGTGGTGCCGGTCTGCTTCGGCCTCAGCCGAAGGCGTGACCTCTACCCGTGGTTGGCGCGCGCCGGCTCGGTGCTGATCGCCATCATCGGCGCCCACTGGTTCTGGCAGCGGGCGTTTTGAGGCCCGGGTGACCTCGTCTCGGGTACGGTTGCGGCCGTGCACGTCGTGGTGGGTGCCGGCATCTTCGGAGTGAGCGCTGCGCTCGAGCTGCGCCGCCGCGGCCTCGACGTGACGCTGGTCGACCAGGGCCCGATTCCCAACCCCCTGGCCGAGTCGACCGACCTCTCGAAGGCGGTGCGCATGGACTACGGCGCCGACGAGACCTACTGCGCGCTGATGGAGCGGGCGCTGGTGAAGTGGCGCGCCAACCCGCTCTTTCACGAGACCGGGGTGATGTACCTCTCGCGCGCGCCGATGCGGCCGGGCGGCTTCGAGCACGACAGCTTCGAGGTGCTCACCCGGCGCGGCCACCACGTCGAGCGCATCACCGGGGCGCTGCTGCGCGAGCGCTACCCGGGGTGGAACGCCGAGCTGTTCGTCGACGGGTACTTTCACCCCCAGGGGGGCTGGGCCGAGAGCGGCAGGGTGGTGGCGACGCTGGTGGCGCAGGCGCGGGTGCAGGGCGTGAAGGTGATCGAAGACCTGCGGCCCGACCGGCTCGAGCTGCGCGGCGACCGGGTGGTGGGGGTGGGAGGCGTCGAGGCCGAGCACGTGGTGGTGTGCTCGGGCGCGTGGACCACGCGGCTGCTCCCCGAGCTCGCCGGCTGCTTCACCGCCACCGCGCAGCCGGTGTTTCACCTCGCGCCGCGCGAGCCCGCGCTGTTCGAGGCCGACCGCTTTCCCACCTACGGTGCGGACATCGCCACCACCGGCTGGTACGGCTTTCCGCTACACGCGAACGGGGTGTTGAAGATCGCCAACCACGGGCCTGGCCGGGTGGTCTCGCCCGACGCGCCGCGCGAGGCGCCGCCCGATGCCGAGCGCGCGCTGCGCACGTTCTTGGGCCAGGCCTTTCCCCAGCTCGCCGACGCCACGCTGCTCGCCTCGCGCGCGTGCGTGTACTGCGACACCCGCGACGGCCACTTCTGGATCGCACGTCACCCCGAGCGCGACGGCCTCACCGTGGCCACCGGCGGCTCAGGGCACGCGTTCAAGTTCGCGCCGCTGCTGGGCGGGTGGGTCGCCGACGCCGCGTTGGGCGTGCCCAACCCCGAGCTCACCCGGTTTCGCTGGCGGCCCGAGCTGGCGGTGCCGAAGAGTGAAGAGGCGGCGCGCTGCGTGGTGAAGTGACGCCGGTCGACTCGGGCACGCTCTGGGCATATGAGGCGCAGCCGTGAAAGTGCTCGCCATGACCCTGCTCGCCGCGACCGCCAACGACAACTTCCTGCGTGAGTTCGCCGAGACGCGGCGCTACCTCGCCGGCCGACCCACCAACGCGCAGTTCACCGCCGACAGCAAGTCGGTGCTGTTCCTGCGCTCGTCTCCCAAAGACCCGCGCCAGCTGCTCTACGAGCTCGACGTGGCGAGCTGCCAGAGCAGAGAGCTGCTCACTCCCGAGTCGCTGCTGCAGGGCGCGAGCGAGACCCTGAGCGTCGAAGAGAAGGCGCGGCTCGAGCGCATGCGCGTCACCGCGCGCGGCTTCACCAGCTACCAGCTCAGCCGCGACGGCTCGAAGGTGCTGGTGGTGCTCTCGGGCAAGCTCTACGTGTACGAGCGCGCGGGCGGCAAGGTGACCCAGCTCAAGACGGGCGAGGGCGCGGCGATCGACCCCAAGTTTTCTCCCGACGGCGCGTCGGTCGCGTATGTGCGGGCCAACGACGTGCAGGTCATCGACCTGAAGAAGAACGTCGAGCACGCGGCGACGAAGGGGGGCACCGCGCTCAAGCCCAACGGCCTGGCCGAGTTCGTGGCGCAAGAAGAGATGGACCGCTTCTCGGGCTTCTGGTTCAGCCCGGACAGCAAGCGCATCGCCTTTCAGGCCAGCGACCACACCGGGGTCGAGCAGCTGCAGGTGAGCGACCCGATGCACCCCGAGGCCGAGGCCGACCACTTCTACTACCCGCGCGCGGGCAAGGCGAACGTGGCGACCCGGCTGGGGCTGACCGCGGTGGGCGGCGGCGCGGTGACCTGGGTGCAGTGGGACGCGAAAGAGTACCCCTACCTGGCGACGGTGCGCTGGCCGGCCAAGGGGCCGCTCACCGTTCTGGTGCAGAACCGCGCGCAGACCGCCGAGCAGCTGCTGTCGGTCGACGACAAGACCGGGCGCACCACCGTGTTGTTGAAAGAGGCCGACGCGGCGTGGCTCAACCTGGCCCAGGCATTTCCGCACTGGCTGCCCGACGGCAGCGGCTTCTTCTGGTTGAGCGAGCGCGAGGGCGGCCCGCAGCTCGAGCTGCACCAGGCCGACGGCTCGCTGAAGAGCGTGTGGCTCAAGCCTGAGGCCGGCTGGGCGAAGACCAACGACTCGCTGGCGTACGACGAGGCCAACCGCACCCTGTACTTCGCGGGCGGGCCCAACCCCACCGCGGCGCCGCTGTGGAAGGTGCGCGAGGGCGAAGCGCCGCAGCTGGTGAAGACCGACTTCTCAGACCAGGTGACCAGCTGGGTGAAGGTGTCGGGCGACGGGCAGTACTTTCTGCAGTGGGGCACCGCGCTGGGAGCGATGCCGCGCACGGCGGTGTTTCGCGCCGACGGCACCAAGGTGGCCGACCTGCCGTCGGTGGCGGTCGAGCCGACGCTCAAGCTCGGGGTCGAGACCAAGAAGGTCGGCGACGGGCCGGGCTTCTGGACGATGGTGTTCAAGCCCGAGGGCTTCAAGCCGAACGTGAAGCTGCCGGTGATTCTCTCGGTGTACGGCGGCCCCGGCCACCAGCAGGTGACCCTGGGGCACCGCGAGCACCTGATCGACCAGTGGCTGGCGAACCAGGGCTTCATCGTGGTGAAGGTCGACGGGCGCGGCACTCCGCGGCGCGGGCGCGACTTCGAGCGGGCGATCAAGGGCGACTTCGCGACCCACATCGCAGAAGACCAGCTGGCGGGGCTGAAGGCGGTGGCCAAGACCGTGCCGGAGATGGACCTGAGCCGCGTCGGCGTCTACGGCTGGAGCTTCGGGGGCTACCTCACCGGTCTGCTCACCCTCGGCTACGGCGACCAGGTGAAGAGCGGCGTCGCGGGCGCGCCGGTGGTCGACTGGCACGACTACGACACGCACTACACCGAGCGGTACCTGGGCGTGCCGCCGGCCGACGACAAGGCGTACGAGGTGTCGAGCCTGCTCACGTACGTGCCGAAGTCGAAGCGGCCGCTCTTGGTGATTCACGGCACCGCCGACGACAACGTCTACTTCCTGCACACGCTGAAGCTGTCGGACGCGATGTTCCGGGCCGGCAAGCCGCACCAGGTGCTTCCGCTGTCGAACTTCACCCACATGGTGCCCGACCCGCTGGTGACCGAGCGGCTCTACGAGCGCATCGCGCAGTTCTTCAAAGAGACGCTGTGACGATGGGGCTCGAGCCGGCGTTTCTGGAAGACTGCCCGTACGCGCCCGAGGCGCTGCTGATCGACCAGATTCTCGAGGTCGATCGCGAGGCGTCGATGGTGAGGGTGAAGATGCCGGCGCACGCCGACCTGCCACTCACTCGCGCGCAGAAGGTTCACCCGGTGCGGCACCCGCAGCACGTGTCGGGCGGGCTGATGGTGCACATGACCGGCATGGTGGGGTTCGTGCACGCCTACTACGTGCTCGACCTGCGCCACCACGCCGGGTGGATAGGGTACGGCGTGCGCATTCACCACGCCAAGTTCCACAACCTCGCGGTGATGGGCGAGCCGGTGGTGATGAAGGGCTGGACCACCCAGATGCGGCGCGGGCTGAAGAACATTCTGGCGCGGTACCAGTTCGAGTTCCGGCAGGGAGAGAAGCTGGTCTACGAGGGTGAGCAGACCGCGATGTGGTTGCGGGTCGAGGGGTGACGGCGATGAAGGTGCGCGTCGCTGAAGGCAGCCTCACCGACGGCACCGAGACGCTGCTGGTCAACGCCTCGAACACCAACCTGCAGCTGGGCAGCGGAGTGAGCGGTGCGATTCGGCGCTCGTGCGGGCCGGGCTTTCAGGCCGAGCTCGAGGCGCTGCTGGTTGCCCGGGGCGGCGCGCTCGAGCCGGGCGAGGTGGTGGTCACCGGCGCCGGGTCGCACCCGCGCGCGAAGTACATCGCTCACGTGGCGGTGATGGACTACCGCCAGGGCGTGACGGCCGGGTCGTTTCCCACGCTCGAGAGGGTGAAGCAGGGGTGTGCCGGCCTGTGGGCGGCGATCGCGGCACTGCCGGAAGAGGTGTCGGTGGCGATGCCGGCGCTCGGCGCGGGCACCGGCGGGCTGGGGCTGGTCGATTCGGTCGAGGCGGCGTGCAGCTCGCTGATCGCCTCGGGCTCGAAGCAGGTGAGCGCGGTGACCTTCTACGGGTTCGCGCTGCACGAGTTTCTGGCCACCGCCGACGTGGTGTGCCGGTATTTCCCAGAGGCGGCCGAGTCGCTCAGCGATGAGCAGCGCGAGTTTCTGGCGCGAAACCGCTGAGCGCGGCAGCGAGCGCGAACACGAAGGGTGACCGGTTCGCCCGATTGCGCACCTGTGTAGGAAGGAAATCGAGGTGCCTTTCAGGTGCCCTACGGGGTGTCGGGCAGCAGTGGATTCCGAGAGGGTTTCTCGGGCTTCGGCCCGCGCCGGATCACGTACGGCGGTGGAGTCGGAGGCGGAGCGTCGACGGTGATGACGATGTCGTCGATCGCCTCGTCGGCGAGCACGTTTGGCAGCACGAGCATGCGCTTGAGCGTCGAGAACGCGTAGGGGAAGAGGTCGTGATTTCGGCGATGACTCCCCGAGAGGGCGCCGACCAGGCACCACCAGACCATCGAAGCCAGCAGCTCGGGTGGGTCGCACCGGAAGATGCCTTCGCGCTGGCACCGCTCGATGTAGAGCACCAGCGACGGAACGACGTGAATCGGGTCGACCTCTCCACGCCCCCACCGTCTGCGAGAAGCATGCAGCTCGAGAAAGGCCCCGACGTCGTCGGGGAGCCCGCCTTCCAGCGTGGTCCACAGGCTCTCGATGGCGTCTCCAGACGTCGAGGGGCGCTTCAGAATCATGCGCACCCGCTCGTCGAGTGAAGCGACGACCACGCGCCAGGTGTGCTCGAGCATCGACTCTCGTGGTCCCCACTGCCGGTACAGCGTGCCGATGCCGCACTCCATTCGATCGGCGATGACGCTGACCTTGACGCTGTCGACACCGCCTTCCGAGATTTGACGCAGCACCTCTTCGGCCAGCCGAACGACCGGCACCTTGAACACGTTCTTGATTCGAAACATGGCCCTCCGGCATGTGCAGGCGGTGGGCCGCTCTCGAAGAGCCGGGCGGGGTCGTGGGGGGGGCGGGGTCGGAATGTTGAAACTTGTAGTGCTCCGGATTCCGGTTGGAGGTGCGCGAAATTACGATCGCGGAATTCGGATTCCGGAATCCGAAAACTTTGAACTTCGAGCGCGTGGGACCCCCGAGGCAGCTCCCGGCCTGGCGCTCGCAGGGCTTGAGAAGTGGAGCGTCCCGTGCCGTCCCGTGGGACGGACGGACTTCGACGACGTCGAAGGCGGGGCGTGGAGGCGGGGCGTGGAGGCGGGGCGTGGAGGCGGGGCGTGGAGGCGGGGCGTGGAGGGCGGGGCGTGGAGGCGGGGCGTGGAGGCGGGGCGTGGAGGCGGGGCGTGGAGGCGGGGCGTGGAGGCGGGGCGTGGAGGCGGGGCGTGGAGGCGGGGCGTGGAGGCGGGGCGTGGAGGCGGGGCGTGGAGGCGGGGCGTGGAGGCGGGGCGTGGAGGCGGGGCGTGGAGGCGGGGCGTGGAGGCGGGGCGTGGAGGCGGGGCGTGGAGGCGGGGCGTGGAGGCGGGGCGTGGAGGCGGGGCGTGAGGCGGGGCGTGGAGGCGGGGCGTGGGGGGGGGGGGGGAGGCGGGGCGTGGAGGCGGGGCGTGGAGGCGGGGCGTGGAGGCGGGGCGTGGAGGCGGGGCGTGGAGGCGGGGCGTGGAGGCGGGGCGTGGAGGCGGGGCGTGGAGGCGGGGCGTGGAGGCGGGGCGTGAGGCGGGGCGTGGAGGCGGGGCGTGGAGGCGGGGCGTGGAGGCGGGGCGTGGAGGCGGGGCGTGGAGGCGGGGCGTCGCTGGCCTGCGACGATGCTGGGCGACCTCGCGGTGGACATGCCCAGCGCGGTCGCCGCGTTCGGCTGTGATCGCAACGAACGCTGTTTCGCCCCAGCGCCTTGGTTCGCAGCCGGGGGCAGGACAGGCCGACCGCCCTCGCCGCCGATTGGGGGCCTGAGCCGAGCTGTGCAGCGCGCTGTTCTTCGTTGTTGTCGCTCGCGGTGAACGACTCGTCCGACGTGACGTGGGAGTGTTCAGGTCCATGGGCTGCACCTGAACACTCCCAGGCCGATTCCGGCGGGGCAGGCTGCGGTTGAGGCGCGAATCGAACCCCCTCGTTCCACATTCGCTGTCAGCCACCACCGCTCGCAGCGAGGAGCTGCTCGAAGCGAGGAGGCGCCTGCATCAGCGCCGGAAGTTCACGTCGGGGAAGGTTGCCCGCCCGAAAGCGCTCACTGCTCGCCGAGGCCATCGCGGGCTTCGTCGACCCAGCGCCCGTTGGGGAACTCGCGCAGGTAGGCGAGGTACTCGGCCCGGGCGAGGTTTACCTTGTGGTTCTGGGTGAAGCAGCGGGCGCGCAAGATGCGGGCGCGGGCCTTGGTGTCGGCGCGGTCGCTGCGGTCGAGCAGCTCGGCGAGCTGCGGCAGCTCGGCAGCGCAGGTGCCCTGAAGCAGCGAGGTGCTGGCGCGCTCGATGAGGGTGATTTCGAGCTCGCTCGAGAGCTTCGCAGGGGCAGCCGTGGGAGCGCTCGGCGCGACCGCGGCAACGATCGGCGCAGTGGGCGGCACCGCGGCCATGACCGGCGCAGCGGGCGTCACCGCGGCGACCACCGGCGAAGCGGGCGGGGGCGTCGCGGCCGGTGCTTGAGCAGCCGGCGCGGCAGGCGGGGTTGCCCACTCGCCGGGGTCGGAGGCGGTCTTCTCGACCGGCGTGGCCTCACGGGCTGCCGGTGCCGCCTCGCGCGGTGGCGGCGCCTCACGCACCGGCAGCTCGCGCTCGGGGAGGCGGTACGAGCCGGCGCCGGGGACCTGTGAGGGGAAGTGGTCTCCCACCCCGACGTCGTCGACCACGTTGATGGTCTTGTTCTGGGCGAAGGCGGGAACCGCGAAAAGCAGCGCAGCCAGCAGTGTCGTTCTCATCGACCAGTCTTGTTGCCAGCCCGGCTCGAAACGATCAGTCACCCACCCCTTACGGGCTGCTAAGAGCGCCATGTGACTCGCTTCGAGGGCGCCCATTGCACCCTGAGCCTCGACTGGCCGGCGCCGCAGGTGCTGGTGGTGGTGTTCACCGGCAAAGACTCGAATGAGTTCGGCGACGCGCCGTTTCGCGCCCTCGACGCGAAGCTCACCCCGGGCACCGAGCTGTTCATCGACGCGCGCAAGGCCACCGCCGCGTCGATCGAGGTGAGCGCCGAGTGGGCGAAGTGGCTGCAGCGCCGCAAGGCGAGCTTCGCCCACGTCTCGATGCTCACCGGGTCGCGCTTCATTCAAATCAGCGCCGACTTCGTGAAGCGCTTCGCCGAGATGGGCGAGCTGATGCGGCTGTACACCGACGCGGTGGCCTTCGACGAGGCGGTGCAGCTGGCCATCGCCTCGCGCGAGTGAAAAGCGACCGTTGTTGCTGCCGAGAGGGGCTGTGTCTAGAAGCGCCGGCCATGCTTCGGCACTCCCTGCTGGCCCTGGCGCTGCTTGGTACCGGCTGTTCACTCGATCGCGTGCTGCTCGACGGTCAGCTGGCGGCCACCCGCAAGGCCTCGAGCTCGTTCGACACGCTCGCCGACCTCGAGGTGGCGAAGATCGGCGCCGGCTCTTCGTTGGTACAGCTCGAAGGCATGCACGTGCTCGCCCCCGACCAGCAAGACGCGCTCTTCCTCTTGCTCAACGGCTACACCGGGTATGCGTCGGCTTTCGTCGAAGACGAGTGGGAGCAGGCCTACGACCGCGGCGACGACGACGCCGAGGCCGCCGCCGCCGAGCGCGCGAAGCAGAACTACGACCGCGCACTCTCGTACGGCACCGAGCTGATGGAGCGCGTGCACCCCGGCTTCCAGGCGGCGCAGAAGAACCGCGACACCATCAAGGCCTACCTGCAGCAGTGGACGAAAGAAGACGCCGAGACCGTGCTGTGGATGGGCGTGGCCTGGATGAGCCGGGGTGGGGTGGCGGCCGAGCGGCCGGAGATCGTCGCCGAGCTGTTCATCGGCGAGGCCCTGCTGGAGCGCGCGAACGAGCTCGACGACTCGCTCGCCTACTCGCTAGGGCTCGCGGCGCTGGCGGCGTACCACGCGCGGTCTCCCGACGCCGAGCTGGCCGTCTCGAAGGAGCTCTTCGCCAAGGCCGAGGCCAAGACCCAGCGCAAGGCGCTCACCCCCCTGGTGCTGCACGCGCAGAACCTCTCGTGCGTGTCGCACGACGAGAAAGAGTACCGCGCGCTGCTCGCCGAGGTGCTCGCCGCGCCCGATTTCCCCGCGCAGCGGCTCGAGAACACCATCGCCAAGCGCAAGGCGCAGCGCTACCTCGGCGCGCCGCGGCTCAAGCGCTGCAGCTTCTAAGAAAGGGCCCGACCACATGCTCACCGCACTCGTCGTCCTCACCACGCTGTCGGCCGAACCGCAGACCATCAAGCTGGGCTCGCTCGCTCCGCGCGAGTCGCCGTGGGGTCAGGTGCTGCGCGTCTGGGCCAAGGCGGTCAAAGAGAAGACCCAGGGCCAGGTGGCCCTCGACTTCTACTGGAACGCCACCCAGGGCGACGAAGCCGCGCAGATGGGCAAGGTGAAGTCGGGCCAGCTCGACGGCGCGGTGGTCACCGCGGTGGGGCTGGGCTCGATCGACCACGACGTGAACGTGCTGCAGATTCCCGGCCTCATTCAAGACTGGGCCACCCTCGACAAGGTGCGCGAAGGCCTGAAGACCCACTTCGACGACAGCTTTCACAAGGCGGGCATCGAGCTGGTGGGTTGGGGCGACGTGGGCATCGACTACCTGTTCAGCAAGGGCTTCGCGATTCACCTGCCGGCAGACCTCAAGGGCAAAAAGCCGTGGGTGTGGCGCGAGGACCCGGTGATTCCCCCGTTCTTCCAGAGCGCGGCGAGCGGGGTGGTGCTGGTGCCCACCGGCGTGCCCGAGGCGCTGCCCGAGCTCACCACCGGCAACGCCAACGTGATGGTGACCTCGGCGCTGGCGGCCGAGCAGCTGCAGTGGTCGAGCCGCCTCGACAACGTCAACCTCATCGTCACCTCTCCCAACGTGGGCGGCATCGTGATTTCCCAGGCGGCGCTCGCGAAGCTCAAGCCCGAGCACAAGGCCATCGTGCTCGACACCGGCAGGTTCGCCTGCAAGGCGCTCTCTGACCGCATTCGCGGCGAAGACGCGCAGGCGCTCGAGCGCATCAAGAAGCGCATGGCGGTGGTCGAGCCCACGGAGGCCGAGAAGGCCGAGTGGGCGAAGGTCTTCAAGGCCACCCGCGAGAAGCTGGTGAAGGGCACCTTCAAGCCCGAGCTGGTGAAGAAGGTCGAAGAGCTGATCGCGAAGTGAGCGCGCCCGCGCCCGAGCAGCAGGCGGCCCCGCTGACGGCGCTCGATCGCCTCGACCAGCGGCTCACCCGCCTCGAGATCACGCTGTGCCTGCTGTGCGCCGGCGCGCTGGTGGCGTCGCTCACCCTGTGGGTGGCGCTGAAGGGGCTGGCCAGCCTCACCACCGCCGAGAACGCCGCGGGCGTGGTGTTTCGCGGCATCTTCGCCGCGAGCGTGCTCGGCACGGTGGGCTGGGTCTCCACCCGCAAGCTGCCCGGCAGCGCGCGGCGCGGCCTCACCGTGGCGCTCACGCTCGCCGGCGTGCTCACCGCGCCGCTGTGGAAAGACGCCGGCACCAGCTGGGGCGCCAACCTGCTCAACTGGCTGCAAGACGGCAGCACCCTCACGCTGCTCGGCGGCCTGCGCGGGCTGGGCACCCGTCTCACCCTGGCGTTGGCGCTGCTGGGCGGGGCGATGGCCACCGCCGCGGGCCGCCACGTCACCATCGACCTGCTCTCGCGCAGCCTGCCGGCGAAGCTGCGCAAGCCGGCCACCCTCGTCGGCGGCCTGGCCGCGGCGCTGGTCTGCTTCACCAGCGCGTGGGGCTTCGTCGACTTCATCGGCGTCGACACCTTCGGCGGCTCGGCTGAGGCGAGCGTGGGCGCGCGGCTGGCCGACGTGGCCGTGGGCGTGCGCCGGCACTTCTTCTTCTTTCGCCGGCAGGCAGCGCTCGACCTTTCGGTGGGCCCGAAGGTGCTCAGCGGCACGAAGTGGGACGAGGCGGTCACCGGCGAAGAGTGGAACGCGTGGCTCGACGCGGGAGACTGGGGCGGCTGGTTCGAGAAGGACGTGGTCGAGGCCCTGCGCGAAGAGCCCGCGGCGAAGCGCGCGCCGCTGATCGTCACGCCGAGAGAGCCGGTGCGCGGGCTGCTCGCGCGCAGCCTCAACCTGCTGGTGTCTCTGGGCCTGTTGTGGATCGCGCTGCGCTTCGCGCTGTGGGCGCTGCGCGGCGGCCCCACCGAATCCGAGCACGGGGCGCCGGTCGAGCCCAAGCGCCCCTGGGTGCCGGTGGCGGGCCTGGGCGCCATCTTCGCCATCGCGCTGGCGCTGTTCGGCCCGGTGGTGGCCATCGTGGCGCTGGGCGCGTTCATCGGCGCGCCGCTGTTCGCGGTGATGGGGGGCGCGGCCGAGCTGGCCTGGCTGACCGGCGGGTCGCCGCTGCGGCACCTGGCGCCCAAGGTGCTCGACGAGCAGTTCGCGGGCTCTCCGGTGCTGGTCACCATTCCCCTCTTCACGCTGCTCGGCTACCTGCTCGCCGAGTCGAAGGCGCCCGAGCGCATCGTGGGCGCCGCGCGCGCGTTCTTGGGGTGGATGCCCGGCGGCCTCGCGGTGGTGTGCCTGGTGGCGAGCGCGTTCTTCACCACCCTCACCGGCGGCAGCGGGGTGACCATCGTGGCGATCGGCGGGCTCTTGCTTCCCACCCTGGTCGGCCAGCGGTACCCCGAGAGGTTCGCGATGGGGCTGGTGACCACCGGCGGCTCGCTGGGCCTCTTGTTCCCGCCGTCGCTGGCGATTCTGGTCTACGCGCTGGTGTCGGGGCTCGACTTCACCCTGGCGTTCAAGGCGGGGCTGATACCCGGCCTGCTCGTGCTGGTGATTCTCATCATCTATTCGGTGGTGGTGGGGGTGCGCGAGAAGGTCGAGCGCGAGCCGCTCAGGCTCTCGGCGCTGGGCGCGGCGCTGTGGTCGCTGAAGTGGGAGCTGGGGGTGCCGCTGTTGATTCTCGCCACCATGGGCAGCGGGCTGGCGGGGCTCGACGAGAGCGCGGGCCTCGCGGTGGCGTACGCCGCCCTCTACGAGCTGTTGGTGCACCGAGACCTGCAGCTCAAGCGCGACCTGCCGCGGCTGTTGCACAAGTCGATGGCGCTGGCGGGCGCGGTGATTCTGATTCTGCTGATGGCGAACGCGCTGATGAACTGGGTGATCGATCGCCAGGTGCCGCTGCACGTGCTCGAGGCGCTCACCTCGCTGGGGCTCACCGAGCGCTGGCAGTTTCTGGTGGCGCTCAACGTGTTCCTGCTCGTGGTCGGCATGGTGATGGACGGGTTCTCGGCGATCTTGGTGGCGGTGCCGCTGGTGCTGCCGTTCGCGGCGCGCTTCGGGCTGCACCCGTTTCACCTGGCGATGATGTTCATCTTGAACCTCGAGCTGGCCTTCTGCATGCCGCCGCTGGGGCTGAACCTGTTCATCGCCGCGTTTCGCTTTCAGCGGCCGCTCTCGTCGCTCTACCGGTCGGCGCTGCCCTTCGTGGGGCTGCTCGCGCTGTCGCTGGGCCTGGTGATGGCGATGCCGGCGCTGTCGTCGGTGCTGGTGCAGCCCGACATCGACGCCGCGCGCGCGCGGGCCGAGAAGCTCGGAGAGCCACCGCGCGAGGCGTGGATCATGGAGTGCGTGCAGGCCGACTCGCTCTCGCCCCAGCCCTGCAGCGACGCCGACAAGCTCAAATACGGGCGCGACGCGGGCAACGAAGAAGACGACGACGCGGCGCTGCTCGAGCAGATGATGGGCGGGGCAGGGGGCGACAAAAACACCGAGCCGGCTGCACCCCGTGATGGCGGTGAGCCGGCCCGTTGAACCTGAAGCGGTGAGGCGAGGGTCAGAACTGCTTGCCGTCGGCCCGCTTCTCGGTGGGCTTGAGCTCGAGCTGCTCGTTGACGTTCTTCACGCCCTTCTGGGTGCGCGCGATGCGCATGGTCTCGAGCTTGACCCACGCGTTCGGCACGGTGCCGGTGAGCTGCACGGTGGCGTTGGCGACCTCGAACTTCACGTCCTTGTAGTCGGGGTTCTTGCCGAAGCGGTCTTTGAGGGCCGCCTTGATGTCGTCGTCTTTCGCGGCGACCTCTTTCTGCTCGGCCTTGCTCACCACCTCGAGCTGGTTGTGCACGCGAATCACGCCGCCGACCTTGGCGGCCTCGGCCTCGGCGCGGTCTTTCGCGGCGATGGTGGGCACCATGCCGAACAGGGTGACCACGCCGTCGTTGGTGTCGACGTTGACGTCGGTCGAGGGCACGCCCGAGGTGGTCAAGAGCTTCATCTTCACGTTGGCGGTGATGCCGGTGTCGCTCATCGAGGTGCGCTTCTCGAGCTTGGGCTCTTTGTCGAAGGTGAGGTTGCGCTCGGTGTAGCCGTACGCGTCAGGCGCCTCGATCTGCGAGACGACCTTCTTCACGCCGCCGATCTGATCGACGTCGCTGACCGCGCGCAGCTGGTCGCTGAAGGTGGCGGCCTTGCCGGTGAGGAGCACCACGCCCTTGTCGACCGACTTCACCTCGACCTTGCTGTCGTTGAGGGCCGGGTCTTCTTTGATCATCTTCTTGGCCTGATCGGCGATGTCGTCGTCCTTGCGGGCGATGGTCTTCTCGGTCGCCTCGGGCACGATCTGCAGCAGGTTGTTCACGCTGCGCACGCCCTTGATCTCTTTCACCGCGGTCTCGGCCATCTGCTTCTGGTTCTGGTTCTTCACCTTGCCGTAGAGCGTGACCACGCCCTCGGTGGCGTCGACGTGAACCTGATTGCTCTTCAGCTCGCCCTTGGTGATGAGGGTGAGCTTCGACTTCGCGGTGAGCCAGGCATCGGGTGGAGCGTCGTTGTTCGCTGCGAGCGCCGGCATCGCGCTGAAGACTGCGGTCAACAGCACTGCTTTGAGCTTGAACATGGTTTCCTGCCTCCAGGTTGGTGATTGAGGGCAGTGGGATACCGGCGCCGGCAGGGAGGCGCAGGCCGATTTGCCGAGGTGGCGAAGCAGTGACGTCGCCGGGTGGGGCGAAAATGCGCCCTTGAAAAAGAAGCGGGCCCGGTCGTTTTGGCGACCGAGCCCGGAGTCGAAGACTGCCTACCGCGGTCAGCCGTTACGAACGTTCTGCGCCTGCAGGCCCTTGGGACCACGGGCCACGTCGAAGGTCACCTTCTGACCTTCAGCGAGGGTGCGGAAGCCGTCCATCTGGATCGCAGTGTGGTGGCAAAAAACGTCTTCGCCGCCGCCGTCCTGCACGATGAACCCGAAGCCCTTCGCATCGTTGAACCACTTCACGGTACCAGTTGCCATTGTCTCGACAGTCCTTCTTTTCCGCCGTGGGAAAAGCCCCCCGGGTCCCCCGTGCATCGCAGCCGTGGACGGGGGATTTCCTAGCCGAAGCAGATTCCGGAAGTCCAATCGCGCGCGTCATTTGATCTGCCCTGCGAGCAGCACAATCGGCAGGTAGAGCGCGCCCATGAAAGCGAGCACTCCGCACACTCCGCCGCCGGCGGTGAGCGAGAGAATGATCACCCGCTCGCGCGGGCGAAAGGCGGCGAAGGCCACCCCGCCGGCGAGAAAGAGCAGCGCCACCAGCGAGGTCTTCGGGTCGAGCGCGAGCTCGGTGAAGAAGGGCAACGCGCCGCCGAAGTCTCTGAACAGCAGAGCGAACCGCGGCGCGATGACGGTGGGGAAGATGAAGAAGAAGAGCACCGCGCCGACCACCACCACCGCCGACACGCTGGCGATGGGCCGCCAGGCGTCGGGGGTTCGGGGGTGAGGCCGCACTCACACCTCGAGCAGCATGCGCTCGGGCGACTCGATGCAGTCTTTGATGCGCACCAGGAACTGCACGGCCTCACGGCCGTCGATCAGCCGGTGGTCGTACGAGAGCGCCAGGTACATGATCGGCCGAATCACCACCTGGCCGTCTTTGGCCACCGGGCGCTCGACGATGTTGTGCATGCCCAGGATGCCGGTCTGCGGCGGGTTCAGGATCGGCGTCGACAGCATCGAGCCGAAGATGCCGCCGTTGGTGATGCTGAACGTGCCGCCCTGCAGATCGGAAAGCTGCAGCTTGTCGTTGCGGGCCTTCACGCCCAGCTCGCCGATGACCTTCTCGAGCTCGGCCATCGAGAGCCGGTCGGCGTCGCGCACGATGGGCACCACCAGCCCGCGGCTGCCCGAAACCGCCACGCCGATGTCGTAGTAGTGGTGGAAGACGACGTCTTCGCCGTCGATGAACGCGTTGACCGCGGGAAAAGCCTTCAGCGCTTCGATCGCCGCCTTCACGAAGAAGCTCATGAAGCCGAGCTTGATGCCGTGCTTCTTCTCGAAGCGCTCGTTGTACTGCTTGCGCAGCGACATCACCGCGCCCATGTCGACTTCGTTGAAGGTGGTGAGAATCGCGGCGTTGTTCTGCGCCTGCAGCAGCCGCTCGGCGACCCGCTTGCGCAGCGTGGTCATCGGCACCCGCTCTTCACCGCGCGACCCCGAGGGGGCTTTGAGCGGGTTCGACGGGGCGCTCGACTGCGCCTGGCCTGCGCCGTTGCCTCCGGCTTTGAGCACGTCGTCTTTCATCACCCGGCCGTTGCTGCCGCTGCCGGCCACGCTCTTGGGGTCGATGCCGCGATCGGCCGCCACGGCGCGCGCCACCGGGGTGGGGCTGGGCCGGTCAGAGGCCGCGGCCTGCGTGGCCGCCGGAGCTGCGGCAGCGGGCGCCGCTGCAGCTGCAGGCTTCGCCGCTGCCGGAGCGGCCTTGCCCGCTGCGCCTTCGGCGATGGTGGCGAGCACGTCGCCGATCTTCACCTTGGCGCCAGTGTGGTAGAGGATCTTGGAGATCGCTCCGGCCGAGGGCGCCTGCACGTCGATGGTGACCTTGTCGGTCTCGAGCACCACCACCGGCTCGTCGGCCGCCACCGAGTCGCCTTCTTGTTTGTTCCACTTGCCGACCACCGCTTCGACGATCGACTCACCCAGCTGCGGCACCGTCACGTCCATCGCTTAGTTTCCCTTCCCAAGTGCTTCTTCGACGAGCGTTGCCTGCTCGAGTTGATGCGTCTTCAAGAACCCCGTGGCGGGGCTCGCGCTCTCTGGTCGACCCACGTAGCTCAGCTTGGCCTTCGGTGCATGCTGCGCGATCAACGTCATCAGGTGCTCGAGCAGGTACCGCCACGCACCCGAGTTCTTCGGCTCTTCCTGAACCCAGTAGACCTCGTCGAGCTTGGGGTACGCCTTGAGCGTCTCCGTCAGCTCGGGCAGCGGTAGCGGGTAGAGCTGCTCGAGGCGCGCGATCGCCACGTTGTCGGTCTTGCGTGCCTTCTCGAGGTCGTAGAACACCTTGCCCGAGCACAAGAGCAGGCGGGTGACCTTGTTGCTGGGCGCCTCGGCGATGACGCGCCGGTAGGTACCCGAGGTGAACGCCTCCCACTTCGAGGCCGCCTCGGGGGCCCGCAGCAGCGACTTGGGCGTCATCACCACCAGCGGCTTGCGAATCAGCCGCACCGCCTGGCGCCGGAGCAGGTGGAAGACCTGCGCCGAGCTCGTGGGGTAGCAGACCTGCATGTTGTCTTCGGCCGCCAGCTCGAGGAACCGCTCGAGGCGCGCCGAGCTGTGCTCGGGGCCAGCGCCTTCGTAGCCGTGCGGCAGCAGCAGGGTGAGGCCCGAGAGCCGCTTCCACTTGTCTTCGGCGGCTGCGATGAACTGGTCGATCATCACCTGGCCGTTGTTGGCGAAGTCACCGAACTGCGCCTCCCACGCCACCAGCGCGTCGGGGTAGTCGAGCGAGTAGCCGAACTCGAAGCCCATGCAGGCCATCTCGGAGAGGGGGCTGTTGATGACCTCGGCGATCGCCTGGCCGGGGTGAAGCGTGCCGAGCGGGAAGGCGGTCTTGCCGGTGGCCATGTCGTGGAGCACCGCGTGGCGGTGCGCGAAGGTGCCGCGCTCGGTGTCCTGCCCGGTGACGCGCACCCGGTAGCCTTCGGTCACCAGCGTGGCGTAGGCCAGCATCTCGCCGGTGCCCCAGTCGAGCGCGGCCTTGCCGGCGAGGGCGTCGCGGCGCCGGTCGATCACCGCTGCGGCGACGTTCTTGTGCAGGGTGAAGCCGTCGGGAACCGTCGAGAGCTTCTCGAGCAGCGGGTCGAGGCGCGCGCGCGGCACCCCGGTCTCGACCTGGGGCGTCTCGGTGTCGGCGCCGCCCTTGTACTTGGCCCACACCCCCAGCAGGTGGCTGGGGTCTTTCACCGTGGGAGTGGCCTTGCTGCGGTTGAACGCCTCGATGAAGCCCTTCTGCACCCCTTCGAACAGCGCGGTGCTCTCTTCGGCGCTGACGCGGCCCTTCTTGGCCAGGTCGTCGCCGTAGGTGATGCGCACGCTCTTCTTCGCCTTGATGATCTCGTACATCTTCGGCTGGGTGAACTCGGGCACGTCGCCCTCGTTGTGGCCGTAGCGGCGGAAGCAGACCAGGTCGATGACCACGTCGGTGTGGAAGCGCTGGCGGTACTCGGCCGCCACGCGCATCACGTGCACGCAGGCCTCGGGGTCATCGCCGTTGACGTGAAAGACGGGGATGTCGAGCATCTGCGCGATGCCGGTGCAGTACAGCGAGCTGCGGCCCTGGTCGGCCTCGGTGGTGTAGCCGATCTGGTTGTTCACCACGATGTGCACCGTGCCGCCGGTGTCGTAGCCCTTCAGCGCCGAGAGGTTGAGCGTCTCGGCCACCAGGCCCTGGCCCGCGAACGCGGCGTCGCCGTGAATCGCCAGCGGCAGAATCGCGTGGCGCCCCTCGGGCCCCACCCGGTCTTGCTTGGCGCGCGCCCGGCCTTCGACCACCGGGTGCACCACGCCCAGGTGCGAGGGGTTGAACGCCATCGACAGGTGCACCTTCTGGCCGGCCCGCGTCGTCCAGTCGCTCGAGTACCCCATGTGGTACTTCACGTCGCCGCGGTTCAAGTACTGCTTGGGGTCGGTGGGGCCGGAGATCTCCGAGAAGATCTCTTCGGCGGGCTTGCCGCAGATGTTGGCCAGCATCGCCAGCCGGCCGCGGTGCGGCATGCCGATGACCACCTCGCGCACGCCCAACGCGCCGCCGGTCTCGAGCAGCTCTTCGACCATCGGCAGCAGCGACTTGCCGCCCTCGATGGAGAACCGCTTCTGCCCCTGGAACTTGGTGTGAATCGTCTGCTCGAAGGCCTCGGCCTTGGCGAGCGCGAGGAAGATGCGCTTCTGCTCGTCGACGGTGAACTCGGTGCGGTTCTCGGTCTGCTCCATGCGGCGCATCAGCCAGCGGCGGCGCTCGGAGTCGTAGAGGTGGATGTACTCGACCCCGATGTGCTCGCAGTAGGTGCGGCGCATGCGCTCGAGCAGCCGCTTGAGCGGCACGCGGGTCTCGTCGAACGCCGACTGGGTCTCGACCGGCGCGGCCAGCTCGCCCTCGGAGAAGTGCGCCCGGCTCACCAGCCCGATGTCGGCGACGTGGTCGAGCGGCGGCCTGGGCTCGCCCAGCGGGTCGAGCTGGGAAATCAGGTGCCCGCGCAGGCGGAACGAGAAGATGGTCTGGTCGACCTTGCCCTGCAGCGCGAGGCCCTCGGCGAGCACTCCGGCGGCGGCGAGCGGCCCGGTGGCGTACCCGTTGCCATTTCCGTTGCCGTTGCGCTTGGGGAGCGTCAGCCCCTCGGTGACGATGGGGCGGCCCTTGCCGCCGAAGGTGCGGAAGAGCTCCTGCCAGGTCCCGTCGACGCTGGAGGGGTTTTCGAGGTAGCGCGCGTACTGCGCTTCGAGGAAGTCGATGTTCGAGCCGGTGAGGTACGTGTCTGATGCATTCGACATGGCCCGCACTTTCTAATACGCAGCCGCGCAACGAGGAACGATGCGTACGCTTTTCCTGACTTTGATCATCGCGGTGGTCCCCGCCGTGGCGCACGCCGAGCTCGAGGTGCCCCGGTTCAAGAAGGGCGGGTTCCTCATCGAGCTGCAGGCGGGCGCGGCGGTACCCCACGTCGACGAAGCCAACCTCGACGCCCAGTTCAGCAAACCCCTCGCCAGCCGCTTCTACGGGCCGATACAGACTGCTGCAGGGGTGGGGCTGCGCCTGTCGTACAACATCTTGGGCTACGTCTCTCTAGGCGCCGATTTCACCGCCACCGGGTGGAACGTGTTCAACGATCAGCGCGGCGGCGCCGGCTTTCTGGTCGGCCTGGTCGCCTTTCACCCCATGAACCTGTTCTTCTTGAAGAAAGAAGAACGGCCCATCGGGCTCGACTTCAACACCCACGTGGGGCTCGGTTACGGCATCATCGGCGTCTCGGGCCCGCCCGCCCTCGGTATGGACGGGTTGATCGTGCAGTGGGGGTTCGCAGTCGATTACTTCTTGAATCGGTATTTCGGCTTCGAGTTCTTCGCCAAGTGCAACTTCCTCCGCCAGGACAAGTTCTACTTCGACTGGGACGGCGCCCATCAGAGCCCGCCCACCAGCGGCTCGGCGGCCACGGTGAACCAGACGTCTCCGGGCGGCACGTGGTGGCACACCGGCATCGCCATCGTGCTGCGCATCGGCGACTGATTCTCGTAGCGCTCGCCACCGTGGCGGCGGCGTGTGCTCCGAAGGCGGTGCCCAAGCCCACCCATGGGCTGCAGGGCGGCCTGGCTTCGTTCTACGGCCAGGGCTTCGACGGGAAGCTGACCGCGAACGGAGAGAAGTTCGACCGCAAGGCGTTCACCGCCGCGCACAAGACGCTGCCGTTCGGCACCTGCCTCGAGGTGACGGCGGTCGAGTCGGGGCGCTCGGTGAAGGTTCGGGTCAACGACCGCGGGCCGTACGTGGCGGGGCGGGTCATCGACCTCAGCGAGGCGGCCGCTCGCGCGCTGGGAATCACCGACCAGGGCGTGGCGCAGGTGCGGCTCGAGCGGTGTGACTGAAGTGGCCCGCTGCAACCCTAGAAGTGCGCCCCGACGGCGAGCGTGAAGGCCCCGGTGGGCCGCAGCGAGAGGCCCGCCCCCTGCACGTTCGCGACGTAGCCGATGCCTTCGACCGAGGCTTCGCCGAAGAGCCGCCAGAACATCGGCACGCGGACACCGGCGCCGAACCCCACCCCGAAGAGCAGCGCATCGCGGTGCGGCGCCGCGGCGATGGTCTGTCTCCAGAGCTGGGCGACCTCCTGGTAGCTGCGCGGCACGAGGTCGCCCTCGCCGATCAGCTGGCTGCCGCCCCAGGGGAGCTCGAGCTCTCCGACCCAGAGCGCGGTCTGGAGGCGAAGGTGAGCGCGGTAGCGGCCGCTCGGCAGGCCGAGCACGAGCGGCTCGCCGCGGAGCTTCTCGGTCTCGACGACGATCAGCCCCGATTCGCGATCGCTGATGACGAGGTGGCCCTGCAGCTGCTCGTGCACCGTGACGCTGGCCGAGGCGTCGCGCAGATCGGTGAGCACGACGTCGTCCTGCCCCGAGACGTCGAAGTGGTACGCGGGCCGCTGAATGGCGGCGGCGCGCGCGGCGGTGGCTTCGCGGGTGTGCGCGGTCGCGTAGGCATGGGCCTCGGCGAGCGTGACGCGGCGGTCGCGATCGGCGTCTGCGGCGCCGCGCAGCGCGGCGATGAGGAAGTGGGTGAAGACCCCTCCGCCGAGCGCGGCGTCCTCCTGCGCGGCGTCCGAGTCGGCCGCGACCATGACGGCGCTTCCCCGCGCGCCGGTCTCGGGCGGCGTGAGCGGCGCCGCGAGGGTGAAGCCCTTCGGGGTGGTGAGGGCTCCGGCGCGGCAAGCGTCGATGATGGCGAGGCGCAGCGGCGCCGAGTCGCGGTCGACGAAGGCGCGCACGTCGGCCCACTCGAGCCTCGTGGGGCCGAGGTGCAGCGCGGTCTCGTCGGCGTGGCCCGAGTAATAGAAGAGAAGCACGGTGGGCTCGAGGCCGTCGCGGGCGTCGCCGGCCCTCTCGAGCGCGAGGCGCACGGTGTCGGCGTCGGCGTCGAGCAAGAGCTGCAGGTCTTCACCGCGCACCCCGCCGAGCTCGCGGAGCACCTGCGCGATGCGGGTGGCATCTTTGCGCGCGTAGCGCAGCTGGGGGTCTCGAGGCGCGCCGAGATCGTTGCCGACCACCACCGCGACGCGACGAGGAGCGGCGCTGGCAGCAGCGCCGGCCGCCACGAGGGCGAGCAGTGCGAGGCGCGCGAGCAGCATCACCTCGACTCGTTGCGAAAGAGGCTGAGGCCGCCGATGGGGCCCAGGTGCACGAAGTCGTCGAGGCCATCGTCGTCGAAGTCGAGCGCGTGAAGCTGCGACACCCGGGTCGGCATGGACACGGGGAGCATCGCGCCCGCGGACCCGGTCAACATCAGCGACGGCAGCATCACGCCTGCCTCCGGCGGCTTCTTGAGCACGGGGTACACGTCCATCGTGCCGTTGCCGTCGTAGTCGCCGATGACCAGCGACACGTCGGCCCGTGGCGCCCTCACGTCGAGGCCGTAGTTCGTCACCTGTGCGCTCGATCGGGCCACGAAGGTCAGCGCGGCGTCGAGCTCGATGTGCATGAGCTGGCTGTCTTCACTCAGCACCCAGACGTCGTACCCGCCCGCTTCGCGCCGAGCACCCGCAACCTGCACGGCGCCCCAGTGGGCGGTGTTTTCGGGCAGCGGCACTTCGCGTCGCGCGATCGCCAGGCTCGCTCCTTCGAAGTGCGAGACCGCCAGGCGCAGCGCGCCGGGCCGCAGGGTGGCTCCGAGAAAGTCGAGCAGACCGTCGTGGTCGAGATCAATCGCGGTCGTCGCGTCGCCGAGCATGGAGAGATCGACGACGTTGCGGCGCCAACCGTCGGCCGGGTCGTACCACTGCGCGGTGGGGCCCTTCACCACGACGAGCTGACAGCGCCCCCGCTCGGTGACGGCGCCCGCGACGACCTGAGAGCTCTCGGGGTCGAAGTCGAGGTCGCGCAGCGGAGGGCTGTCGGCGCGCGACAGCCGTGTGGGGCCGAGCTCCAGCACGGTTCCCTCGATGGCCGACGGGACGACGTCGATCAGCAGCGCGAGGACGTGGTCAGCGCCGTCACACGCCGCCGCGGCGACGATGCGGCGGGTGTCGCTCAGGGTGAGCGGCTCGAGGCGCAGCTCGCTGACGACTCGCGCGCTGCGTTCGCCGGGCTCGAGGCGCACCACGCTGTAGGGCAAGACGATCAGGCCGGGTGCCACGTAGACCAGCGCGTCGAACGGCGTTTGATCGGTTTCGAGCGGCAGCAGGAGCCCTGCGTTGAACGCGTACCACGGGGTGCCCGACGGCTCGATGCCGAACGCGGCTTCGAGGCCGAGCGCGCTGCCCCAGACCAGGTCAGCCCAGGCGTCGCCGTCGAAGTTCCCGACCACCGGCGCTCGGCCAACCGCGATGGGGGCGATTCCCGAGGTCGCCGGCGAGACCGAAATCCACAGCGCGCTCGAGCGGCAGAGCGCCATGAATGGCGAGGTGAGCTTGCGCTGGGTGAACGAAGGCGTCACGAACGCAGAGAGCTCGTCACAAGCGGTGCTGACATCTTCTGCGGAGCCGAGCGAGCGAGCGGTCACGCCGTGCGGAATCACCACCACCGGGCGGGTCGAGTCGTCGCTGATGACCGCCAGGTCCACCGGCGGGTGGCCAGACGCCTCGGCCACGACGAGGCTCTTCACCGTCCGCCCGGCGCGAACGACACTCTCGGCCGACGTGGTCTCGTCGCTGAAGGCAGGCCCATACGCGATGTGAACCCTGCCACCGGAGTCGACGTAGACCGCGTCACCGAACGAATCGCCGTCGAAGTCTGCGGCGTCGAAGACCGGCAGCTGCGCGTCGCAGAGCGAATGGCGCGCGACGGAGGCGGCGGGCACGAACGTCCACACGTACAGCTGAGGGCAGCCGGTGGCGGCGGACTTCAGCTCGACCGCCTCGGGGTGGCCGTCACCATCGACGTCGGTGAAGCGCGGCGCCACGGGCCCCAGGTTGTCTGGATCACCCGGGAGCCTGGGGACGCGTGTTTCGCTCCAGCCGCCCGGGCGATTCAGGGTGAAGTACCTGGCGCCGACGAGATCGCTGCGGCCGTCGCCGTCGAGGTCTTCGAGGTGCCGAGCGTCGCGCCGCGCCACGCGGCCGACGTCGAGGTCGAACCGAAAGCCGCTGCCCGGGCCGCGGTTCATGAAGGCGAGGCTCTCGCCGGCGAACGCGTCGAAGACGACCACGTCGTCGAGCCCGTCACCGTCGAGATCGCCGGTACCCGCGATCGACTTCCCGCCCAGCTCGGTGCTGGCGAGCAGACGCCCGGCGCTGAAGCGGGGCTCCTGTGCAAAGTAGCGCAGGCCGCGAGCGCTGGTGACCGTGTCGTCGCGCGTGAAGACCGTGAGGTCGGCCCAGCCGGGAGCGTGCGGTGGAGCGATGAAGCTCAGCTCGGTGCTGTCGCGCACGACCACGACGTCTGCCTCCACCCCGTCGATCAGCACCTTGGTGGAGCCGGTGAAGTTGCGGCCGACGACGGTGACCTCGTCACCGCGGAGCGAGGCGACCGTCGCCGGCTTGATCGTCTCGATGACGAGATCGATCGACAGCCTGCGATCTGCGACCGGGTCGAGGCACGACGTCGTCGCGAGAAGGAGCAAGCAGGCTGGCCTCATCGCTTCTTCACCACCCACCTTCGCACCGCCACCGTCGCCGTACCGGCCTGCAGCGACTCGCCTGCGCTCTCGACCTGCGCACGCGCGAGCTCGGGCAGCGCGGCCTCGGAGAAGAGAACGAACAGCGTGTCGGGACCCGGACTGTCGTCGAGGGTGAGGCTGTGCTCGAGCGTCGCGGTGCCCTTCACGTCTTGTTCGAACAGCTTGATGAACGTGCCGCCCGCGTCGAGCGCGTAGACCGTCACGTGCGAGCGCCCGGCCGGGCTCACCTGCAGCTGCAGCTGGTCTTTGGCCTGCAGCACCTCGTCAGGCGCCGGGGCCCAGGTGCGCCCCGTCGCCGGCCGCTTCACCCACGCGCTCACCGCGGGGCCCCCCTTGAGCACGAGCCCGTCGTCTCTCTGCAGCACCACGAACGCGAACAGCAGCGCGGCCACCAGCGCGAACGCAGGCACCAGCCAGCGCATCGGGCTGCGGTGCGGCCTCGCCTGCCCGAGCAGCGCCTCGGCCCGCAGCGCCGGAGGGTTGCGCGCGAGGAACTCGTCTCTCGCCTTCGCCGCGGCGCTCAGCTTTGCGGCGCACGTCTCACATGTCGCAGCGTGCGCCTTCACTTGCGCGAGCTGCTCGGGGCTCAGCGCTCCCGCGGTGTGCAGGTCGACCAGGTGGGTGGAGACGTGACGGTTCATCTAGAGGCCCTCTGCGGCGGCCGCGAGCTTCTGCAGGCGCTCGCCGACGGTCTTGCGCGAGAGGTCGAGCAGGTCGGCCGCCTCCTGCTGCGTCATCTGATCGACGTACACCAGCACGGCGATCGCCTGGGTCTGCTCGTCCACGCGGGCGAGCAGCTTGCGGCACAGGTCGACCGACGCGAAAGCCTCTTCCAGCGTCACCTTGCGGCGCTCGGTCTCGGCGGCGCGCACGTCTGACTGCCAGCGCGGGTCTTTGCGCGACGCGGCCCGCAGTCGATCGAGGCACGTGTTCGTGGTGGTGGCGTAGAGCCACTTCAGCGAGGCACCCTCCGGCGGGTCGGCCTTCACCAACTTCAAGAACACCTCCTGCACCACGTCATCCGCCTCGGAGGGAACCAGCCTGCGCGCGCGCGCATGCACGAGCGGCGCATAGGCGCGGTAGAGCTCGGTGAGGCGTACTGCGTTCAAATGAGCTTCATACCCATGACGCTCGAGGACGGTCTCGTGCAACATATGCCGGTCAGAAAACAAAGCGCATCGCGAACTCCCGGCTTTTCCGGGGCGCCACCGGCTCCGGCGCGTGGAGGCGCAACGCGGCCGGCATCGAGAGCGTCATCACCGTTGCCGAAGTAGCGGTGGGAGGAGCTCAGGCCGTTCGGGGGGTTCGCAGTGCGGTGAAGGTGTCCATCGTCGGCCCGAAAGAGCGCGCCGCGGCGGAGCATGGTCCACGCGGTTGTGCGACGCTGCACGCCCGATGACGCGAGCGCGACTTCCCTGGAGTCCACTGCTCGTGACGCTGATGGCGTTGCCCTCGCCCCGGCCCGAGGCGCCTGTGGCGCGGCCAGTGGTTCGACGGGTGGGCCGCGACCTGCCGTTCTCGTTCGAGCCCAACGTGGGCCAGGCCCCGCCGGACGTGGCGTTCATGGCCCACCGCGGCTCCACCGTCTTCTTGTTCTCTTCGAATCGGGTGCTGATCCGCCGCGGTGAGCGGACCCTCGAGCTCGCGGTGCCCGGCGCCCGCGAGGTGGCGGGGCGCGCCGAGCTGCTGCTGCCCGGACGCTCGAACTACCTCATCGGCAGTGACCCAGCGCACTGGCGCACCGGCCTCCCGAGCTATGCGCGCGTGCGTTTCTCCGACATCTACCCCGGAATTCACCTGCTCTGGCATGGCGAGGGCGGGCAGCTCGAGTTCGACTTCGTGGTCGAGCCAGGCGCCGACGTGAGCGCCATTCGGCTGGTCTGCGCGGCGAAGCTCGAGGTTCCCCGGCTCTACCAGTCGCGAGACGACGGCACCCCGCTGGCGGTGGCTGGCCGCCTCGTGGCGGGGCACGACGGCACCTGGGGGTTCGAGACGGGCCCGTACGACCCGGCGCTCCAGCTGATCATCGACCCGGTGCTCTCGTACTCGACGTACCTGGGGGGCGGAAACGGCAATGACACCGGGGCAGCCATCGCCGTCGATGCGTCGGGTAACACGTACACGACCGGCACGACCCCGTCGCCGTTTCCGATTCGCTCAGCGCTCCAGCCGACCTTCGGCGGTGGCCTCACCGATGCGTTCATCACCAAGCTCTCTCCGGTGGGCGGGCTGCTCTACTCCACGTACCTGGGTGGAACCAGCAGCGACAAAGGCTACGGCATCGCGGTCGACGCATCGGGCAGCGCGTACGTGGCGGGCCACACCTCCAGCGTCAACTTTCCCATTCTGAACGCCGCGCAGCCCAGCGCCCGTGGCAACGCCGAGGGGTTCGTGGCGAAGCTCACGCCGGCAGGCAACGCCCTCGCGTACTCGACCTACATCGGTGGGTCGGGCGCAGACTACGCGCTGGCCATCGCCGTCGACCCGTCAGGTCGGGCCCACGTCGCCGGGCAGACCGCCTTCACCGCCTCGATGGATTTTCCCACCAGCAGCCCGCTGCAGGCCGCCTACGGAGGCGGCAGCTTCGATGGCTTCGTGGCGACGATTTCGGCCCCCGGGAACAGCTTCGTGTACTCCACCTACCTGGGGGGCAGCGCAGACGACTGGGTCTGGGGCATCGCGACCGACGCGTCTGGCAACGCCTACGTCACGGGCCAGACCGCCTCTACGAACTTTCCCACCGCTTCGCCGGTGCAGCCGGCGCTCGCCGGGCCGCAGGACGCCTTCGTGACCGGACTTTCACCGACGGGCGCGCTGACGTATTCGACGTACCTGGGCGGCAGCGGTGGCGAGGTGGGCAATGGCATCGCCGTCGATGCCTCAGGGGCTGCGTATGTCACCGGCTACACCGGCTCATCGGACCTGGCCACGGTCAGCGCCGTGCAACCGATGTTCGGCGGCGGAAATCTCGACGTGTTCGTCAGCAAGCTCGCTCCCCTCGGCGCCGCGGTGTCGTACGCGACGTACCTCGGCATCAACGGCGACGAGCGTGGGCAAGGCATCGCCGTCGACGCCGCGGGCTGTGCCTACGTGACCGGGTCGGCAACCGCGGGCTTTCCCACGGTCGCCCCCGTGCAGACGAGCGGCGGCGGCCTCGCCGACTCGTTCGTGTCCAAGTTGTCTCCCACCGGAACTGCGCTGCTGTTCTCGACGCTGCTGGGTGGAACGGGCACCGACGTCGGCAACGCAATCGCCGTCGATTCGCAGGGCTCGGTGTACGTGACCGGCCAGGCGAGCTCGTCCGACTTTCCGACGCTCAGGCCCGCGCAGGCGGTGTCCGGCGGAGGGCTCGAGGTCGTCGTCTACAGCATCATCGTCGATGGGGGCCCCGACGCCGGTGCCCTCGACGCCGGTGCTCTCGACGCCGGTGCTCTCGACGCCGGTGCTCTCGACGCCGGTGCTCTCGACGCCGGTGCTCTCGACGCCGGTGCTCTCGACGCCGGTGCTCTCGACGCCGGTGCTCCTGACTCCGGTGCTCCTGACTCCGGTGCTCCTGACTCCGGTGCTCCTGACTCCGGTGCTCCTGACTCCGGTGCTCCTGACTCCGGTGCTCCTGACTCGGTGCTCCCTGACTCCGGTGCTCCTGACCTGGGTCACCCGGGTGACACCACGTCGGAGCGCTACGCGGTCGGCTGCGGCTGCTCGAGCGTACCCTCCACTTGGTGGCTGATGGTCTCGGCTTCGGCGCTGGCCTGCCGGCGCCGAGGCCGCGACCGCTCGGCGCACCCGTAGCCCGCGCAGGTCGCGAGCGACGTCGGTGACGAGTGGCCTCGGCCGAGGTCAGCCCCCTCGTGCGAATGCGGGCCGCATGACGGAAACGCGCGGCCGCCCCCAAACCCACGCTGAGATGCCCCACGCCTACGGAATCGCCGCGACCCTCGCCGTCTTTCTCGTCTTCAGCTGCTCCCCGGGGACGAGCACCCCCGACGGCGGGGGCACGGGCGGCGGCTCGGGCGGCCCCATCACCGTCTCGGGCACCGTCACCGATCGCTACGGCCGCGCGGTCTCGAGCGCTACGGTCGTGGTCATCGGCAAGTCGGCCGCGACCACCGATGCGATGGGTAGGTTCTCGATCGCCGACGTCACCGCCCCCTACGACATCGCCGTCGTCGCGAGCATCGGGCAGGTCAGCGACGTCACGGTGTTCTCGCGCATCGCCCGCGCCGACCCGAAACTGTTCTCTCTCGGCCCCACGCCTGCGCTCTACCAGGCGACGGTCACCGGCAACCTCTCGGGCAACATCATGCTGCCGACGAACCTGCTCTCGCAGCGCGCCGGCGTGCTGTTCAGCAGCCCCGATACGGGAGAGTCGGGCTCGGCACAGGTGATCGACAGCCCGTACTCCACGACGGTCAGCTGGAGTGGGACCAACACCACCACCGGCACCGTGCACGTTCTGCAGTGGAACATGATGGGCGGCAAGCCGACGACCTACGTCGGCTACGGACGGCTCGCCAACGTGCTCGTCGCCAACGGCAGCACTGCCGCGATGAAGGACGTGCAGCTCAACACGGTGCCCGATCTGCTCGTCACCGGAACCATCGATGTGCCGGCCGGCTTCACCGTCAACGACACGACGATCGACTTGATCTTCGGCAAGGCGGCAATGGAGCTTGGCGGAGACCTCGGCCCCACGAGCGCCTTTTCGTACCACGCGCCGGCGATCGCCGAATCGACCCTCCGCGTAAAGACCCTGGCCACCGCCGCCGACGGTCGCAGCGCCATGCGCGCGAAGCTCGGGCTCGCAGCGGGAGCGATGGGCGTCGCGCTCGATCTCCCCACTCCGGCGAGCTCCGGGCTCCCCGTTCAAGCGGCCTCGGGCATCGATCTCGCGACGCAGTCGTTCAGCTGGTCGGCGGCGAGCCCGGCCGGGCTGTACGTCCTGCAGCTCGAGCTCGGCCAGCGGTTTCGCCTGTACATCATCACCGACGCCAACGAGGCGAAGGTGCCTTCGACCTCCGACCTCGGCCTGGGGACCATCGCGTCCGATACGGCGGGCCGCTGGCTCGTCGCCGGCTACGACAGCAACGAAGCGACGGTCGACGCGCTGACCGGCGCCGCGCAGCCGTACGACGCGCTCATCGCCCACGGGCAGGACCTTCGGGCGACGTCGTCCGGCCAGCGGACCTTCACGACGAAGTGACGCGCCCAGCCGTTCCCGTCGGTCAGCGTGGGTAGGTCGTGCCCGCCCGCGACGGGCTCATCGTGGCAGAGGGCGGCGTCGCAGCCCTCACCCGCTCGAAGAATTCGGTGAAGGCGCCCATCGCCGAGACCTTCACCTCGCCGGTTCAGGGGGAGAGGGAGGCCTCAGGTCAGCCGGCGCTTCAGGTCGGCCACGAAGCTGACCGGCGAGAGGAACTTGGCGGTCACGTCGCCGAAGCGCAGGGTGGCGCCGTCGCGCATCGGGTGCGAGGTCGAGGCGGTGACCTTGTGGCCGTCGACGAAGGTGCCGTTCTTCGAGCCGAGGTCGCCCACCAGCCAGCGGCCCTCGACCTCCATGCGAAAGAAGCCGTGCGCCTTCGAGATGGCAGCGAAGGGCAGCACCACGTCGCACACCGTCGAGCGGCCGAAGGTGACGTCGGTCGAGCCGGGGTGACGCTTGGAGACCGGCAGCACCAGCGTGGGCATCATGGTGACCGAGATGGGCTCGGCGTCGGACGACGACGCAGAAGGCAGGCGCACCGCGGTGGTCTCGGCCCAGTCTTCGGCGGGGGCGACCACCAGCAGCACCGGCTGGGTGAACTTGCGCTCGAGGCGGTCGCGCTCTGCACGCGCAGAAGCGACCATCTCTTCGAGCGTGTAGAGGTAGCCGGCGGGTGAGTCGATCGGCATCGAAAGGGCGGGGCGGAAGCCGGCATTCTCCCATGGAATCGCCTGCGAAGGTGGGTTAACCGCCCGCCCATGCTGCTCGACAAGAAGAAGCTGCTCATCACTGGCGTGCTCACTCCGGGGTCGATCGCGTTCGGTATCGCCGAGCAGGCCCAGAAGGCCGGCGCCGAGATTCTGCTCACCAGCTTCGGTAGGCCGATGTCGCTCACCCAGCGCTCGGCGAAGAAGCTCTCGCCGGTGCCCGATGTGCTCGAGCTCGACGTGACCAACCCGGCCCACTTCGCCGCGCTGCACGACGAGGTGAAGAAGCGCTGGGGCAAGCTCGACGGCGTGGTGCACGCCATCGCCTTTGCGCCCGAAGACGCGCTGGGCGGCAAGTTCATGTCCACCCCGTGGGACAGCGTGAGCCAGGCCTTTCGCATCTCGGCGTTCAGCCTGAAAGAGCTGGCGGTCGCGCTCGCGCCGCTGATGACCGATGGCGGCAGCGTCATCACCATCGACTTCGACAACTCGCGCAACGCCTGGCCCCTCTACGACTGGATGGGGGTGTGCAAGTCGGCGCTCGAGAGCGTGGTGCGGTACCTGGCGCGCGATCTCGGCCCGAAGAAGATTCGCGTCAACGCGCTCGCCGCGGGCCCCCTCGCCACCATCGCCGCGAAGGGCATACCCGGCTTCAAGCACCTCGAGAACAAGTGGGGCCGCCAGGCCCCCATGGGGTGGAACGCGAAAGACGAATCGTCGATCGACGCGGTGGCCAAGACCGCCTGCGCGATGCTCAGCGATTGGATGCCGCTCACCACCGGCGAGCTGATTCGCGTCGACGGCGGCTACCACGCCATCGGCGCCGAGCCGGTGCCCGACGAGGCCGCGCCGCCGCCCGCGGCGAGCTGACCTTCAGCGGCGCTCAGGGCTGGCACAGGCCGGTCTGACCCGAGCCGCGGTAGACGCAGCGCCCCGCCGTGCCGCACTCGGCGTCGGTGATGCACCAGCCCTTGCCGGCGTCGACGCAGGCGCCGGCCACCTGACACTCCCGGCCCGGCGGGCACTCGCCGTCTTCCTTGCAGTCGCCCTCGACCCGCGGGCCGAGTGGGTCCATCACGCAGAAGTACCGCTGGGCGCAGCTGCGCTGGTTGCCGAGGCAGCTGCAGTTGATGCAGCTGCAGTTGCCCAGGCAGACGGGGCTGCACGTCAGGGTGCTGGTCTTCATGTCGGAGCCAGACTCGACGTCGATGACCAGGTTGCCGGTGCCGCCGCGCAGGTAGCTGCCGCAGGCCGTCGCCGGCACCGCGACGTTGTCGCTCAGCGCCAGCCCGGCGCCGAGCGCCGGCGCGGCGCGGCCGAAGGCGGTGGCCGTCTCTTGCGCGCACTGCGCCTCGCCTTGCGCCGGCGTGCCCGCGTCGAAGGGGCCGCGATAGCACCGCCAGCCGCTGCTCGCGGTGCCGAGGCTGTTGCCCACCGGCGGCGCGAACACCCAGCCGCTCGGGCAGCAGTGGCCGTCGGCGTTCGAGCCGGCATCGACGCACGGGCACAGGCCGCCGCTGCAGCTCTGCCCACCGGGGCACGCATGGCTGCACGCGCCGCAGTGGCTGGAAGACGAAGAGAGGTCGACGCACTGCCCGTTGCACTCGCTGAGCGGAGGCAGGCAGTTGCAGCGCGTCGCTCCGCCGTCGAGCGAGCTGCAGATGCGCAGCAACGGGCAGCTGACGGGGCAGCTCAACGCGCCGCCGCAGCCGTCGGGCGTCGGGCCGCACGCATTCTGCGGGCACTGAACGAGCGGCACGCAGGGCCCCGCGTCGCAGGCTCCGCAGCTCGACGTGCCGCCACAGCCGTCGGGCGCGGCGCCGCAGGTCAGGCCCAGCTCAGCGCAGGTCTTGGGGTGGCACGGCGCGTTGGTGCAGACGTTGCCGGCGCAGGTCTCACCGCTCGCGCAGCCGCCGCAGTCGCGCTGCCCACCGCACCCGTCGGCCTGGTGCCCGCACGACTTCGCCGCCGCGCTGCAGCCCTTCGCCTCGCAGCCGCAGCTGCCGCCGTCGCACAGCCGCTCGAGCACCAGCGCCAGGTGCCCGCCCGAGCTGGCCGGTTGAAGCGCGCCCGTGGCGCGGCCGAGCGCCTCGACGCGCTCGCCTTTCAGCCCCTGCACCACCACGTCGACGCTGCCGCGGGTGAGGCCCTTCGAGACGACCGCTACCGACTGGGGCAGTGGCGCGCCGGCCAGGCCGAAGGTCTGCTCGGTGAGCTGGTCGCCCTGGCTCACCTGCACCCGCACTGCGTCGAGGGCCGGCACGTCGTTCTTCGCCGAGAGCTCGAGGGTGAGGCCCACCTCGCCGCAGGCGCTGCAGCCCGCGAGCGCGCCGAGCAGGGCGGTGAGTCGGGCGCTCACGGCAGCTCGACCCGACCCAGCGTGCCGTCGACGTGGCGGTTGGCGAGCACCACGCCGGTCACCACCGCGGCGGCGACGACGACCACGCCGGCGATGACGCCGCCGATGACCCAGGCCTTCTGGCGCGAACGGGCCGGGGGCGCGGAGGTGAGGCGCTCTTCGACCGGCACCGGCAGGCCGGCGATCGACACGGTGCGGCTCTTGAAGACGATGGCCTCGACCGACTCGAGCACCGCGGTGGCGCTAAGCGCGCCCGCCGGCACCAGCGCATGCCAGGTGCCGTCGTCGTGGCGGGTGGCCGACATCTCCATCTGGTCGAACACCACGTGCAGCCGCTTCACCCGGCCGTGGGGGTCATAGACCTGCACCACCACGTGGCCCACCAGGGTTCGGGTGAAGCGCGCGAACACCAGCCGGGTCTGCAGCGCGCGCTTGCGGCCCTCGGCGTACTGGTCGTGGAACTTGGGGCTCTCGAGCGGGTCGAGCACCCAGGTGGGCAGCACCGTCCACGCCATGGCGAACGCGTCGATGGCGCCCTTCACGTCGCCGGCCACCGCCTTGGCCTGCGCGCGCCAGCGAAACGCCTCGGCCAGCTCTTCATCGGACCCGTCGGCACACACCTCGACATCGGCCACTGCGGCGATGGCGCCGGTGGTGTCGCCCCGCGAATAGAGCTCGCGCGCAGCCCGCGCAGCGGCCGAGGGACACGAGGTGTCGACGCCGAAGCCGAGCACCAGTTGGGCGAGGAAGATCAGGGACATGTAGCGGGTGGCAGCATACTTCGCGCTGCTGTAAAGCATTACTCTCCCTCAGCCCCATGTCCTTCGACGCTCTCGCCGGAGAGCCCTTCGGCAAGTATGTGTTGGTGAAGCGCATCGCCATGGGCGGCATGGCCGAGGTGTGCCTGGCGCGGCTGCAGGGCACGGCGGGCTTCAACAAGCTGGTGGTCATCAAGCAGGTGCTGCCGGCCTTCGCCGAGAGCGAGCAGTTCGTAGAGATGTTTCTCGACGAGGGGCGGCTGGCGGCGAAGCTCTCGCACCCCAACATCGCGCAGACCTTCGAGCTGGGTGAAGAGAACGGGCGGCACTACCTGGCGATGGAGTTCGTGCCGGGCGAGTCGCTGTACGCGGTGCTCAAGCGGTGCCGCGAGCAGCACCTGCTGTTGCCGATGGGCTGCGTGCTGCGGGTGGCGATGCAGCTGCTCGAGGCGCTCGAGTACGCGCACTCGTTGATCGACGAGACCGGTCAGCCGATGCACCTGGTGCACCGCGACATCACCCCATCGAACGTGATGGTGACCCAGCAGGGCGCGGTGAAGCTGCTCGACTTCGGCATCGCGCGGGCGGCCACCCAGCTGCACCGCACCGAGGTCGGCCGGGTGAAGGGCAAGGGCGGCTACATGGCGCCCGAGCAGTGCCGCACCAGCAACGTCGACCATCGCGCCGACATCTACGGCGCCGGCGCGGTGCTCTACCTGATGGCGACGGGGCTGAAGCCCTTCGAGCACCTCTCGCACGGCGGCGATCTGCTGGTGCAGATGAACGCGACGATGGAGGGCAACTTCCTCCCGCCGCGGCAGGTGAAGAAAGAGCTCGACCCCGAGCTCGAGCGCATCATCTTGAAGGCGATGGCGCTCAAGCCCGACGAGCGGTACCAGACCGCCGGCGACATGCTCGAAGACCTCGAGCGCTTCGCGGCGAAGACCGGCATCTTCCCCTCGCCGCGCGAGCTGGGCGACCTGGTGAAGAAGCTGTTCCCGCCCAAGCTGGAAGACGCCATCGAGCAGACGCGCGAGCAGAGCTCGTCGCGCGCCACGCCGGCGCCGGTGCGAGACGAGAAGCTGGCCACGTCGGACTTCTCGGCGGCCGAAGGCGAGCGGGTGGCCGAGCGCTCTTCCGGTGGGCGCAAGCGGCCCAGCGGGCGCTTGCCGGTGGCGACCCCCAGCGGCGGGCGCGCGGCGGCCAGGGTGGTCGCGCCGGTCGAGGCCGCGCCCGACGAGCCGCTCACCTCGCCGAACCCGGTGGTGCGCCGCCTGCCGATGCCGCTGCTGGCGGTCTCGGTGGCTGGCCTGGCACTGCTCTCGCTCGGCATCGCGCTGGCGTTCAAGTTCACCCGGCCCCGGGTCGAGAGCAGCATCGAGGCGCTGCCGCGGGTGCTCGAGGTGCAGCCCGAGCCTCAGGCGGCGGCGGTGGTCGACGACGCGCCGGGCGAAGCGGCGGCGCCCGAGGTGGACGGAGAGGGCGAAGAGACCTCTGCGCCCAAGGGTGGCGCCCCAAAGGCCGTGGTGAAGAAGAAGAAAGACGGGGCGGTCGCCGCGGTCGCCGTGCGCCCGACCGGCACCTTGATGATCAACGCCTACCCCTGGGCGAAGGTGAGCCTGCGCGGCAAGGAGCTGGGCGTGACGCCGCTGAAGATTTCGCTGCCTGCGGGCGAGTACCCGCTCGAGCTCGAGAACCCGGCGGTGAACATCAGGCGCAGCATCAAGCTGACGGTGCGTGAAGGCACCGAGACGTCGCACTTCGAGAAGATGCAGTAGGGCGAGGTCTCGGTCTCAGTCGCGCTTCAGCTTCGCCGCGGCCAGGCGCGCCCGCACCGCCGCGAGCCTGAAGCCGGGGTACTTCTTCGCCAGCGCCTCGAACGCGTCGCGCGCCTCTTGCCACTTGCGCTGCTCGAACAGCCCCATCGCCTTGCCGTAGGCGACCACCTGCTCGACCGGCATCTTCGAGGTCGGCTTGCGCGGGCCGCTCTCTGACCTGCCGCGCAGCGCTCTCAGCACCGGAGCGAAAAACGCATCGAAGTCGATGCTGCCCTCGAGCACCGCCGACACCGGCACGTCGTGACCCTCGTCGTCTTCGCGCGCCAGCTTGCCGGTGAGCGTCACCTCGCCTTTCTCGTCTCGGGTGTCGAGCGCCACCGACATGCCGCGCACCCCGCCGTTGGAGTTGCCGCCCCATTCGACGGCGACGCCGCGCGCGCCGAGTTCTTCGGCGATGACGTCTTCCAGCCCCGGGTTCACCGCTTCGACCAGCGGGTTGCCGCGGGTGCCCTGGCTCGCCCGGCTCACCCGCACCTTCGAGGGAAAGGTCGACTCGGTCAGCCCGTACTCGCACCACGGCTCGTTCTTGAAGTACGGCACGAAGCTGCGGGGCCCTTCGCCGCCGAAGGTGAACGCCTTCAGATAGAGCTTCTTCGCCAGCGCGCAGTCGTCGTGGCGCGCGGCGGCGTGGGCGAGGCCGAGGTAGAAACGGCCCCAGTCGTTCGCCGCGCCGGGGAAGCCGAAGCACGCCTTTTCCATCTCGGCAGAGAGCTCGTCGAGCCCGGCCAGCCCCTTGCGCCGCAGCCGCCAGCCGGCCTCGGTGTTCACGTACCAGTCGTCGCAGTCGCGCACCGCCCTGGCGAACTTCTCGCGCTCGCCGCGGCTGTACTCGCGACGGGTGCCGATGATCTCCTGAAGCTGCTGCTCGGCGCGCCTGGCCTCGTCCGAGGTGGGCAGGGTGTCGAGCACCTGCTGGTACGCGGCGGCGGCGTCATCGTCGCGGCGCAGGTACTCGAGCGTCTCGGCCCGCTTCATCATCGCCCGGCCCAGCGCCCACGCGGCGCGCGACTTGTCGGCGGCCCGCGGGTACGCAGCCTGCGCCCGCGCCACCGCGTCGGCCTGGGCCGCCAGCACCGCGTCGAGCTGGGCCGGCACCAGCTCGGACACCGGTGGCGCCATCACGTACGTCTTTCCATCGTCGATGCGCCCCTCGACGACGAAGCGGTCGAGCGCCACGGTGAGCACCTCGGGGGCGAAGTCGAAGGTGTCCGAGTCGAACAGCATCGAGTCGCGCAGCTGCTCCCAGACGGGCGCGCGGTCGAGGTCGTAGCGCGTGTTGGGGTCGCTCTGCGCGAGCTGAAGCGCCTCGTCGATGAAGCGGCGCTGGTTCTCGACCCAGCCCTTCATCACCTCGAGGGCGCGCTGCTCTTGCCCGCGCTTCACCACCCGAAGCGACTCGTCGCGCGAAGACAGCGACTGCTTCAGCACCCGCGCCAGGAAGCGCCCCTTCACCGCGCGCCACAGCATGGTGTCGCGTCGCACCGGGCCCTGCTTCAGCTCGTCGTCGGCGCGCTTGCCCAGCTCGAGGGTCGAGCCGCTCACCAGGTCTCTCTTCTTCGCCTCGTACTCTTTGAGCTGCTCGAGCAGCTCGAGCTTCTTCTCGCGCGCCATCGAGAAGGTGGGCGACTTCGAGACCAGCGCGGCCATCGCCTTCTGCGCCTCGTCGACCCTGCCCTGGTCGGAGAGGTCGATGGCCTTCGAGTACGCCACCAGCGCGGCGAAGTCGGGCACCCTGGCCTTCTTGCGCGCGTCGCGGTTCTTCAGCTTCCAGTCGATGGCCCGGCTCAAGGCGTCGACCAGCTGCTGCTCGACGTCGAACACCTTGTCCTGCGCGTCGGTGGCGCTCGCCGACGCCACCACGGTGCCCTGCTCGACGCTGGTGACGGTGGCGTCGACGCGCAAGCGCCCCTGGGCCACCAGCAGCGTGCCGGTGATGGCGTACTGCGCGCCCACCAGCTTGCCGACCCGGGCTGCGGTGCGCGCGTCGAAGCCCTTCGACTGCTGGAGCTCGAGCTCGGTGAGCACGCTCTGTAGCCGCGCGCGCTCGACCACCGTCACCCCGTCCCACGCCACCAGGTCGGTGATGACCATGTCGGCGAAGCCCTTGCGGAGCACATCGAGCTCGGCGTTGCCGCTCTGATTCTCGAAGTACAGCACCGAGACGACCGGCTTCGCTTCGGCGGACGCGGTGACCGCGAGCAGCAGCGAGAGGCTCAGCATGCGCCGGGGGAACTAGCACAGCCCGGGCTGCAGCATCGCCGCCCGGGGCTCGCCGTCGGGGCCTCTCCGAGGCTGTCAGCGCCGACCTCGCGGGTGACCCTGACACCGCCGCGCACATCGTGCTGGCAGGGCCACCACCGGCTGCGTGTTCGCGGTGAGCCCCGCTTCGGCCCCGGTGGCGGGTGCGGCGACGCCGTGAAGAGGTCTCTACTAGGCCACCGGCTCGGGCACCTGGCGCTTGGGCGCGGGGGGCGCCTCGGGCGTCGGAGCTTCGAACGTGAAGGTCAGGCCCTCGCCGTCGGGCTTCACGTCGGCCTTGGCCACGCCGCCGTCTTTGAGCGAGCCGAACAGCAGCGCCTCGGCGAGCGGCTTCTTCACCGACTGGTCGACCAGGCGTGCCATCGGGCGGGCGCCGAACTCGGGGTCGTAGCCCTTCTTCGACAGCCAATCGCGCGCGGCGGCGGTGAGCTCGAGCTTCACCTTCTTGTCGTCGAGCAGCTTCTGCAGCAGGGCCACTTCTTTGTCGACCACCTTGAGAATGGTGGCGCGGTCGAGGCCGCCGAACACCACCCAGCCGTCGAGGCGGTTGCGGAACTCGGGGCTGAAGGTGCGCTCGATGGCGCCCTTGGCCTTGGAGACGTCGACGCCCTCCATCTGGCCGAAGCCCAGGGTCTTGGTCTTCATCTCGCGCGCACCGGCGTTGGTGGTGAGAATGATGACCACGTTGCGGAAATCGGCCTTGCGCCCGTTGTTGTCGGTGAGGGTCGCGTGGTCCATCACCTGGAGCAGAATGTTGAAGAGGTCGGGGTGGGCCTTCTCAATCTCGTCGAGCACCATCACGCAGTGCGGGTTCTTGCGAATCGCGTCGGTGAGCAGGCCGCCCTGGTCGAAGCCGACGTAGCCCGGAGGCGCGCCGATCAGCCGCGAGACGGTGTGCTTCTCGGAGTACTCGGACATGTCGAAGCGCAGGAACTCGATGCCCATCACCTTGGCCAGCTGCTTGGCCAGCTCGGTCTTGCCGACGCCGGTGGGGCCAGAGAAGAGGAACGAGCCGATCGGCTTCTCGGGTGAACGCAGGCCCGAGCGCGACAGCTTGATGGTCGAGGCGAGCTCGGCGATCGCGGTGTCTTGCCCGTAGATGACGGCCTTGAGCTCGGTCTCGAGGTTGAGCAGCGCCTTCTTCTCGCTCTGGGCCACGCTGCGCGCGGGCACCCGGGCGATCTTCGAGACCATCGCCTCGATGTCGGCGACGGTGACCTTGCCGGTGGGCTTGTCGCGCAGCCGGTCGATGGCGCCGGTCTCGTCGACGACGTCGATGGCCTTGTCGGGGAGGAACTTCTCGTTGATGTGCTTGGCCGAGAGCTCGGCCGCGGCCTTGAGCGCCTCTTCTTCGTACTTCACCTGGTGGTGCTCTTCGTACTTGGGCGCCAGGCCTTTGAGAATCGCGAAGGTCTCGGCCACGCTGGGCTCGGGCACGTCGATCTTCTGGAAGCGGCGCGACAGCGCGCGGTCGCGCTCGAAGCTCGCCTTGTACTCTTGATAGGTGGTCGAGCCGATGCAGCGCAGCTTGCCGCTGGCGAGCGCAGGCTTGAGCAGGTTCGACGCGTCCATCGAGCCGCCGCTGGTGGCGCCGGCGCCGACGATGGTGTGAATCTCGTCGATGAACATGATGGCGTCTTCGTGCTGCTGCAGCGCCTTCAAGACCGCCTTGAGGCGCTCTTCGAACTGACCGCGAAACTTGGTGCCGGCCAGCAGCGCGCCCAGGTCGAGCGAGAAGATGGTGGCGCCCTTGAGCGCGCCAGGCACCTTGCCCTCGTGAATGGCCAGCGCCAGACCCTCGGCGATGGCGGTCTTGCCGACGCCGGTCTCGCCCACGTACAGCGGGTTGTTCTTGCGGCGGCGGCAGAGCACCTGAATGGTGCGCTCGAGCTCGCTGGTGCGCCCGATGAGCGGGTCGATGTTGCCGTCGGCGGCCTGCTGGTTGAGGTTCGAGGTGTAGGCCTCGAGCGGGTTCTTGGCGGGGCCCTCGCCCTCTTCGTCGCCCTCGATGCCCGGAGGAGCGGCGCCCTCGCGCTCGCTGCCGTCGTCTTCGGCGGCCTCTTTGCGAATGCCGTGGGAGATGAAGTTGAGCACGTCGAGGCGGCCGATCTTCTCTTCCTTGAGAAAGAACAGCGCCTGGCTCGAGTCTTCGCGGAACAGCGCGACGAGCACGTCGGCCGAGTCCATCACCTTCTGCTCGCTCGAGAGCGCGTGAAAGGCGGCGCGCTGCAGCACGCGCTCGACGCCGATGGTCTGCTGCGGCTCGGCCTCGACGCCTTCGGGCAGGCGCTCGACGGTCTCTTCGAGAAAGCGAAGGACCTTCTCGCGAATGCGGTCGGGCTTGCCGGCGCAGGCCTTGATCACCTCGAGGCAGCGCGGGTCTCTCAAGAGCCCGAGCAGCAGGTGCTCGAGGGTGAGGTACTCGTGCCGCATGCGACGGGCCTCGCTGAGCGCGAACCGGATCGATGCCTGCAACTCTTTAGCGATGATCGGTGATGCCACGGTTCAAGGCTCCTCGGGTTCCATCGTCAGTTTGAGGGGAAATTCGTGCTCCTTGGCGAGCGCGTGCGTCTTGTTGATCTTGGTCTCGGCGACTTCGTACGTGTAGACGCCCGCGACCCCCAGCCCGTTGCGGTGGATGTTGAGCATGATCGCGACCGCGTCGGACTCGGACTTGTGAAAGACCTCGCGGAGCACGGCTACGACGAACTCCATGGTGGTGTAGTTGTCGTTGTGGAAGAGCACCTTGTAGAGCGGCGGCTTGGCGAGCTTTTCCTTCTGCTTCGGTTGGGTCTCGGTAGCGACGCCGGTGTCGCCTGAATCGGTGCCGGGTTTTTTCCGAGTCGCCATGTGCGCGCCTGCGTCATGAGTGTATCTAACTCGCAGAAAGGCGCACGCCAGTACTGAGGGCCTGCCCGATCGGACAGTTCGACGTGCTTTCTCGCCACAGGCCGCTATGTGGGCGCGGCACGAACGCTACAGGCGGGTGCGGGTCGCTCCGGGGACCTCGGCGAGCAGCTGCTTCACCGGCACGATGGCGCCGACGGTGGTGTACAGCACCGCGCCGGTGCGGGTGCGGGTCGACTTGAGCGGGTACTCTTTCGCGCGGGGTATGAACCAGTCGCGGGTGGCCTTGAGCGGCAGGCAGTGCACCTCGCGCGGCGAGAGGAACACGTAGAGCAGCAGATCAGCAGTCGAGTAGAGGAAGCAGCCGGGAGTGTCTTTCTCGACGTTGCTGACCAGCTCGAGAAAGTAGTTGCCGCGGCGCGCCTGGCGGTCGCCCTTCACCTCGACGCCGAGCACCGGCTGGTCGGGGCGATCCCACAAGAGGTCGACGCCGCGGTGCTGAAAGCGCGGGTCTGCTTGCACGTCGTGCACGCGCGAGCCGGGCGACTGCTCTTGCAGCCAGTCGCGCGCGAGCATCACCGCGAGGTCGGCGGCGCCCTGCACTCCGCGCATCGAGTAGGCGCGCATTCGTTCTGGAGACGGCCGAGGCTACTTGCGCAGCTCGACGCCGGTGGCGACCAGCTGCACTTCGCGCGGCTTGCCGTCTTTGCCGCGGGGCACCACCGCGCCTTCCGACTCGTAGTGCCTGGCGGTCTCTTCGGAGAGCTCGGCGACCTTCACCTGGCCCTCGACCTTGGCGGTGCGGCCGGCCGAGTCGAGGGGCACGAAGAAGCCGTAGTCTTTGAAGGTGACGCGCACGCCGGGGCCCTTGCCGCTGGTGGGGGCGAGCTCCATCCAGCAGCCTTTGCGCTCGCAGGCCTTGCGCACCCTGGCCTCGACGTAGACGGCCTTGCCATCGAAGTCGGTGGGGGTCTTGAGCAGCGAGGCGAGCTCGGTCTTGGGCAGGCCCTTGAGCTTGTCGCCGCGCAGCAGCACCGCCTCACCGCTGGTCTTGGCGGCCGCCGGGTCGGAGGCGGGGTGGTGGCACTCGGCGTCGTCGGCCTTCGCCTTGTCGCATTGGTCGTGGGAGAGCAGCAGGACGATGGCGGTGGTGAGGAGCATGGCGGCTCAAGCTGGTATCGCAGATGGGGTATGACGAGCAACCGGATGCAGGTTTCCTGGCCACCGCGCAGTCGCAAGTTGGGCCCCTTCGACATCTTGGGGTTCGTGGGGCTGGGCGGGCTGTTGGTGGCGCGGTTCATACCGGTGGCGAAGCTGATTCCCTTCTGGGGGTGCATGTTTCGCCGGGTGACGGGCATACCGTGCCCCGGCTGTGGGCTGACGCGCGCGGCCGACCACTTTGCGCACCTGCACTGGCTGACGGCGCTCAAGTCGAACCCGCTGGGCACGGTGGCGGCGCTGTTCTTCGCGGTGTGCGCGGTGTGGGCGCTGGTTCACCTGGCGTTCAAGCTGCCCTTCCCCGACATCGACCTGAGCGACCGCGAGTGGCGCGTGCTGCGCTACGTGGCGGTGGTGGCCTTCGTGGTGAACTACGCGTTCGTGGTGGTGCAGCACCGGTTCCCGGGGCTGCTGTGGGGCTGAGCCTCTTGCTCATCGCGCTCGGCTACTTCGCGGGCAGCATACCGTTCGGGGTGATTCTCACCCGGTACCTCGCCGGTAAAGACGTGCGGGCGAGCGGCAGCGGCAACATCGGCGCGACCAACGTGGCGCGGGTGGCGGGCAAGAAGCTGGGCGCAGTGGTGCTGGTGCTCGACGCGGCGAAGGGGGCCTTGCCGGTGCTGCTGGCGATGCGGCTGTTGCCTGGGGAGTACCGGCTGCACGCGTTCGTGGGGCTGGCGGCGTTTCTGGGGCACGTGTTTCCCATCTGGCTGAGGCTGCACGGAGGGAAGGGCGTGGCGACCGCAGCGGGAGTGTTGGGAGTGTTGGTGCCGATGGCGGCGCTCGCGGGGCTGGTGGTGTTCGTGGTGCTGGTGTTGATCTTCAGGGTGGCGAGCGTGGGGTCATTGGCAGGGGCGGTGACGGCGTTGGGGGTGTCGTTCTTTCTGGGGAAGCCGGTGGAGTACCCGGTGCTGGGGGCGGTGCTGTTGGGGCTGATGGTGTTCACGCATCGGGGGAACATCGGGCGGCTGCTGACGCGGAGAGAGAACAAGGTCTGAGCTGGGGCGGGGCGCTGCAACAGCCGTTCACGTTCACGTTCACGTTCACGTTCACGACCTCGCTGCGAGGCGATGTGCTCGAGCACGTGGCGTGAACAATGTCGCCCGCACCATTCGCGAGCGAAGCGAGCGCAACCGTCGTGAACGTGAACGTGAACGTGAACGTGAACGGCCGTGTCAGCGCCCCGCGCTCTACTTCGCCTTCTTCCCCGACTCAGCCCTACGCGGCTCGCCCTTCTTCTTCCCCGTAGGCTTCGAGACCAGCGGCACCAAAGCCCTATCGACCTGCAGCTTCTGCAGCACCTCGATGCGCGGCCCGCTCCCGCCCGTCGTGACGGTCATCGGCAGATACCCCTTCAAGCTGAGCGTCAGCTCGACGCTCGCGCTCCCCTCATCTCCCGCCGGCACCGTGAAATCCAAAGGCGTGACCCCGAGCACGTCAGCCCCCATCTTCACGGCCGCCCCCTGCGGCTCGCTGTCGACGTGAAACGTGACCTTCGCCGGAACCACCGGCATCACCGGAGCCACCGGCGCCGCGACCACAACCGGGTCGGCCTTCACCGGCACCTGCTGCACCACCGCAGGCCCCGAACGCTTGAGCAGCGCCACCGTAGCCACGCTCCCCAGCGCGGTCGCCACCACGAACAACAGCGGCGTCAGCCACTTCGCCCGCTCAGCCGGCGCCGCCACCTTGACCGGCGCCATCACCGGCCGCGAAGGCGCCCGCGTGCCGAGCACCGGCGTGACGTGGCGCCCGGGCGACGCCACCTCTTGCATCGCCGCGAGCACCTCTTCCATCGACTGAAACCTGTCCATCGGCGACTTCGCCAGGCACTTCATCACCAGCGCCAGCAGCTGCTGCGGCGGCAGCTCGACGCGCGCCGGAGTCTTGAGCGGCGGCACGGGCTTGTTCACGTGCTCGAGAATCACCTGCATCGCGTTGTTGCCCTTGAAGGGCGGCGCGCCGGTGAGCATCTCGTACATGATGATGCCCAGCGAGTAGATGTCGCTGCGCGGGTCGGCGACGTTGTTCTCGCCCTGCTCGGGCGCCATGTACGGCGGCGAGCCCATCAACATGCCCTGCTGGGTGAGCGCGCGCCCCTCGAGCTCGTGGCCCGCGACGAAGCTCTTCACCAGCCCGAAGTCGAGCACCTTCACCACGTCGCCGTCGTCGCCCGAGTCGAGCAGCATGATGTTGGGCGGCTTCAGGTCGCGGTGCACCACGCCCAGGTTGTGGGCCTCTCGAAGCGAGCGCGCCACCTGCTGCGCGATGGTCAGCGCCCGCCTCCAGGGCAGCGGCCCGCTCTTGGCGATGTGCTGATCGAGGGTGCGGCCCTCGAGGTACTCCATCGCGATGTAGAAGATGCCGCTCTCGGTGCACCCGTAGTCGATGACGGTGATGGTGTTGGGGTGGTTCAGCTTGGCGGTCATCGCCGCCTCGACCAGGAACCGCTGCCGAAAGGTCGGGTCGCGGCCGGGCCCGTAGTTGTAGTCGAGCACCTTGAGCGCCACCGCGCGGTTCAGCGGCGCCTGCACCGCCTTGTACACGCGCCCCATGCCGCCCGAGCCGATGGGCTCGATGATCTTGAACCGCCCGTCGAGCGTCTCGCCGATGAGCGCGTCGGCGCCCGGCGTGGTGACCATGCCGGTGACTGCCTCATGGTCGTGCTCGTCGGGGTCGGCCATCGTTCAGCGCTCGAGGGTCGCTCTAGCGACCTTTGCCCCGCCGAGACAACTAAGCTCGAAACCCAGGGAGGCCCCATGACGACGCTCTGCCTCGCACTCGCGCTGCTCGGTGCCGCCGCTTCGGACGCGGCGACCGCCACCGGCAAGCCGCGCCTGGTGGTGCTCGACCTCGCCGCCGGCGGAGTCGACCCCGCGGTCGCCCAGTCGCTCAGCGAGTCGCTCGCCGCCGAGGCCAACCGCACCGGCCTGTTCGACGTCACCACCCAGAAAGACATCTCGACGCTGCTCGGGCTCGAGCGCCAGAAGCAGCTCTTGGGCTGCTCCGACGAGTCGTCGAGCTGCCTGTCGGAGCTCGCCGGCGCCATCGGCGCGCGCTTCGTCTTGAGCGGCAGCGTCACCCGGCTGGGCGACACCTTTCAGCTCAACGTGCAGACCCTCGACACCGTGCGCGCGCAGACCATCGGCCGCAGCACGCGCATCGCGCCTTCGCTCGACCGTCTGCGCGCCGGCCTGCCCTACGCGTTCGCCGAGAGCGCCGCCACGCCGATGCCGCAGCAGCCGTCGAACCTGCGCTCGTACCTGCTCATCGGCGCCGGAGCCGCCGCCGCGCTCTCCTCGGGCGCGCTGTTCTTCCAGGCGTACTCGCGCGAGCAGGCCTCGGTCTCGGAGCTCTCGCTCGCCAGGCAGCAGCCCCAGCTGCAGCTCAAGACCGTCGACTACTACCAGGGCGAGGCCTCGTCGGTGATGCAGCTGCGCATCGTCGGCGCTGCGCTGCTGGCGCTGGGCGTGGGCTTCGGCGCCTTGGGCTTCGTGCTCTACCGCTCGACCGACTCGGGCTCGACGGTGGCGCTGGTGCCGTCAGGCAACGGCGCCGCGCTGGCGGGGGTGCTGCCTTGAGGCTCGTCTTCGTTCTCTCGCTGTCGGCCCTCGCCGGCTGCACCTGCATCGACCCCAGCCAGCCCGCGCGCTACCTCTGCGTGCCCGACGCGGGGCGTGCCGAGCAGTGCCCCGGCGGCTGGCGCTGCGCGCTCGAGGGCTTCTGCGTCGACCCCGACCAGGGGGCGCCGCTGCAGTGCGGCAGCAGCACCGACTGCACCGGAGGGTGGATCTGCGGCCTGGCCGGCACCTGCCTCGACCCCGCCTCGCGCGTCGCGCACCCCTGCAGCAACGAGGGCCAGTGCACGGGCGGCTTTCACTGCGGCGCGCTGGGCTTCTGCTACGACCGCGCCGACGCGGGCGCCATCGTGTGCCGGCCCTCGCCCGAGGCCGACTGCGCCGACCAGTGGCGTTGCGGGCTCGAGCGCACCTGCCACCCGCTCGACGCCGGCGCCGCGTACGCGTGCGCGGCCGACGACGATTGCGAGGCGCGCTGGCGCTGCGGCCCAGACCTGGCCTGCGTCGACGCCACCGCCGACGCGCTGCGCACCACCCCCGACTCGGGCTCGCTGCTGGGCGTGCGCGTCAACCCCACGCTGCCGGGCCAGAGCCCCACCCAGGTCTCGGTGAACCTGAACAGCAGCGCCGACTCGTGCGCCGGCAAGGCCGACCGCTTCACCGCCACGCTGGCCTACGGCGCCCGGCTCACCAAGTACGTGCTCTACCCGAGCGGCTACCCCTTCAACTGCGCCACCGATGGAGGCAAGCCCTCGCTGGCGATGAGCGAACAGCGCGAGGCGCAGCTGCCCTCGGCTCCGGTCTCGCTGCTCGACCTCGGGCAGACCACCCTGGCCGCGCTCGACGACGGCGGCCTGTGGGCCATCGACTCGATGCCGCTCACCCCGCCCAGCAGGCGCCCGCTGGCTCCGCCTTTCCCGGTGCGCGGCCTCAAGGCGCGGCCGACGCTGGGCGCGCGCACGCCCGAGGCGGCGATCTTCAACGCGCAGAGCGCCGGCTGGTACGACGGCACGTCTTTCTACACCGCGCCTGTGCTCACCACGCCCGACGGCGGGCCCGCGCAGATTTCCGACGTCGAGCTCGAAGTGCTGCCCGGCAGGGGTGGCAACCTGTTCGCGGCCACCGACCAGGGCCTGTTCCTGAGCGACCAGCTGGTGCCCGGTGGGCCGTTCTCGCCGTGGCGCCTGGTGTTCACCGAGTGCAAGGTGAAGCCGATTCGCGCGGTGCAGCTCTTGTCGGGCGACCCGTCGCGGCAGCTGGTCGTGCTGTTGGAGGACCCCGAAGCGCGCGCCTCGCGGCCGATGCGGCTCACCGCCCAGGGCACCCCGCCCAGCAACCTCTGCTACGGCCCGCTGTCGGGCAGCTCGAGCAGCACCCTGGTGGCGGGCTCTCCGGGCGAGTGCCCGGTCGGGGGCGCCATCGCCTCGGCGCAGTTCGCCGTGGCGCTCAGCGACGGCGGGTGGGACGCGGTGGTGAGCGAGCCGGTGGGCGACGCGGGCGTGCGCCTGCGCACCTGCGGTGGCTTCGGCTTCGAGGGGCAGGGGGTGCCCGACGGGCCGATGAGCTTCGGAGTGACGTTGTCGAGCAGCCACTCCGACGTGCTGGCCTCGGCCGACCGCTCGGGCGCACTGTGGGTGCTCGGCGATAAAGCCGACCGTCTCGCCTTCATGCCGGTCACCCTGAGCGCGGTGCCCGCCGCGGTCGGAGGGCGCGTCGACTCGGCCAAGGCGTACGTCGCGCCGCAGGTGCTCGACGCGCGCGCCGCCACGGTGGTGTCGGTGGGCGAGCGGCTGTTCCGAAGGCAGCAGCCCCAGGGCTACGTGCCGTTCGGCCTGGGGACCTCGGTGGGCATTCTCGCGCCGGTGCGAGGAGACCCGATGTGGATGATGGGCCACTTCACCGGCTTCTCGAGCGACGCCTTCGCGGTGACCTTCGACGTGCCCGACGCGCAGCAGGTCATCGCCTGGGTGCCGGCGCCGCTCTCGCCGCCGTACCACGCCGCGGTGGCGCGCTCGGCCGGCAAGACGACCGTGGTGGTGTCGGGCCGCGACGTGCTGCTGCACGCCGACGTGACGGAGTTCGACGTGGGCGACCGGCTGCCGCCGCTGATGAGCCTCTCCGAGCGGCCGCAGCTCAAGTTCGGCGCCACGCCGCTGCCCAGCGGCACCATCACGTCGCTGGTGGCGCTGCCCGCCGGGGGGCAGCCGCAGTCGGCGTACGCGCTCGGCTACCTGGTGGCCAACGGCCGCGTGTTTCGCTTCAAGGCCGACAACCCGGTGGTGTTTCGCACCGACGAGGTGCTGGTCGAGCCGAACGAGGCGCTTTTCGTGTGGGCCGATGGGCCGCGCGCGCGGGTCGGCTTCGCGTCGGGGCGGGTCTACGGGCTGCCGTCGCGGGCGCTGCTCGCCGGCGCGCTGCCGGGCGGCGAGCGGCCGCTGCAGTTCGAGAGCGTCTGCGGCCACACCTTCGCGCTCAGCGCCCAGGGCCTGTACCGGCTGGTGGTGGGGCCCGACTCGCCGCTGGGAGCGTGGCAGAAGGTGGCGCTCGAGTCCGACGATGCGGGCGTGCCGCTGCAGGGCGCGCTCCTCTACGGCGACGACACCAGCCTGCTGGTGCACCGCGCCCGCGGCTACGTCGACGAGCTCAAGGGCCTCGAGTGCGCGCCTTGACCGCTCAGCGTCCGCGCTTGAACCGCGCGGGGTAGAGCAGCAGCTGGCACTCGATGGGGCCGTTCCACAGGTTCATGCGCTTCTGCGGCTTCATGTGAAAGGCGCTCTCGAAGCCGGGGTTGCCGGCCAGCACGGCCGAGCGCCAGCCGACCCACTCGGTAAGGGCGTCGCCGAGCTTGAAGTAGAAGCTCTTGATGCCCTTCTGCCCGCCGCGGCCGCCGCCGATGCGCTCGCCGTAGGGCGGGTTGGTGCCGAGGAGCCCGGGCGGACCGTCGGGCGGCAGCGCCATGGTGGCGTCGAGCTGCTCGATGGTGACGTGCTCCCACAGCCCGGCGGCGCGCAGGTTGGCGGTGGTCGCCGCCAGCGCGTCTTCGTCGAAGTCGCGCGCCAACAGCGTCGACGGCGGTGGGCGCTCGGCGGCCTTGGCCTCACGCTTCAGGTCGCCGAGCAGGCTTCGCGCGTGCTGGCCGAGCTTGGGCCAGCGCTCGACGGCGAAGCGCCGCGAGAGGCCGGGGGCGCGGTTGATGGCGATGAGGCCGGCCTCGATGACCAGCGTGCCCGAGCCGCACATCGGGTCGGCGAACGGCTCTTCTCCGCGGTAGTCGGCGGCGGCCAGCATCGCCGCGGCGAGCGTCTCTTTGAGCGGCGCGTCGGTGGTCTCTTCACGGTAGCCGCGGCGGTGCAGCGGCTCTCCGGCGAGGTCGAGCGAGAGCGAGAGCTGGGTCTTGCGCAGGTGGGCCACCACCCGCACCGCGGGGTCTTTGGTGTCGACGTCGGGGCGCGAGCCGATGGCATCGCGCATGGTGTCGACGATGGCGTCCTTGACCTTCAGCGCCACGAAGCCCGAGTGGTTGTGCTCGGTGTCGCGCAGGGTGGCTTCGACGGCGAAGGTGGTGTCGCGCGAGAGGTGCTCGGCCCACGGCACCTTGCGGGCAGCCTCGTACAGGCCCTCGGCGCCGGGCGCGTCGAACTCGCCCAGCGGGTAGAGCACCCGCATCGCCAGGCGTGTCCACATCACGATGCGCAGGGCCTCGTCGAGGTTGGCGTGAAAGCGGACTCCGCCGCGGTCTTGCCGCACCTTCTTCGCGCCGAGCGCGGTCAGCTCGGCGGCGAGAAGCTCTTCGGTGCCGCGAGCGGTGGTCGCGAACAGAGGTAGGCGCTCGGGCACGCTTCGGGCTGTATCAGACTGCGGTGCCCCAGGGGACCTCGACGTCGTCGTTGGCGGCGGCGGGGCGCACCGTGACCGCGGCGCGGCGCGGGCGCAGCGGGCGCCTGAGCAGCTGACGCAGCAGCACGGCGGCGACGGCGAGAGCGGTGGTGCCCAGGGCGAGCTTGAGGAGAGGCAGTCGAGTCATGACGAACGGGAATGCAGCCGGCGCGCCAGGCGCCAGCTCGTCCCGAGCGGAAGCCGCAGGCCGGAGTCGGGGAGGCCTCGTGTCTCCCGAACTTCACGATGTTGCGAGCAGGCGGCTCGCGGCCCCTTTCGACTGCGCGCTTCGCGCTTCGCTCAGGGTGCGCCAGAGCCGACCGCGCTCGAGGTATCGAAACGGGTCAGCTGCTCGAGCCGGGGCAGGAGCAGCGCCTTCAGCTTCTCGGCGTCGAGCTGGGCGCCGGTGACGCGGAACACGAAGACGAAGCGGTCTTTGCGCGCGGAGAAGAACGTGCCGACCGGGCGGCCTTCTTTGAGGACGGTGCCGGCGCGCGACTCGTCGCCCCAGGCGAGCAGCGCGGGGTCGGCGCTGAACGACTTGCGAACCTCCCAGTCGACCATCTCGAAGCGGCGCTTCGCGGCGCCCTCGTCGAGCGCGCGTTCGACGATGCACTCGAGCGCCACCGCTTCATCGGGCATCAGCTCGACGGGGAACCGGTAGGTCAGGCGCAGCGAGCCGTCGTCTTGACGGACCTTGGTGAAGACCTCTCGCTTCGGGTCGGCGGTGACCCCGAGGTCCTTCGCGGTGATGACCAGGGCGTGGTCGAGCGCGGTCGGCGCCTGGTCGCGGTGCTCGTTCTGCACCCTCACGCCCGCGGCGACCAGGCCGAGGAAGGCGAGAGAAGGCGCGAGAATGATCGCCATACCGAAGACCCACGAAGGAACTTTCTTGCGCGGCGCGGCTTGCTCCACGCCCGTCGTTTAGCTCCCTCTCCCCCGCAAGGGGGAGAGGGTTGGGGTGAGGGGGCGTGTTTCAGGTCTTGGCGCCGGCAGGCGTGGCACCGAGCTTCTTGAACTCGGTCGGGTCGTACGAGAGGCGCAGCGTCGAGATCTTCCCCTCCGTCACGGTGAAGAACTCGGCGAAGCGGGTAACCCCCGCCGGAGCGGTCAGGTCGAGCTCGTACATCACCGCGGCGGTGCTCTCGCCGTACACCTCGGTCAGCCGCTTCATCGACTTGAGCCTGCTGCCGATGCCGGCGACGGCCTCGATGAGCGGCGGCGCTCCGACGCGGCGGCCAGCGATCGGCCCTTCGAACACCAGGTCTTGCGCGAACAGCTCCTTCAGCTTCGCGACATCGACCTGCGTGCCGGGCCCCTTCGTCCAGCTCTGGTAGTACGCGCGAACCAACTCTTCGGTTTTTGCTGCAGTCATGGGTGCATCTCCTTGGTTGCAGGTAAGACGACCCAGCGGCTCAGAACTGTTCGCGCAGCCCGAAGAGGGGAAACAGCGACGGCACCACGAAGTGGTGAATGCCGGTGATGCGTGAGCCCTCGAGCTCGAGCAGGTGCACCGCGCGCGGCGTCGAGGGCTCGCCCGGGGCGGCGGCTCGGTAGAAGCCGAACGCGGGGCCCCCGTTCGCGCGCAGCGGGAGCAGCTTGAGGCCCACGCGCCGCTCGGGTCGGAACATCGGCCGGTAGAACGCGCGGTGCGAGTCGAGCCCCTCGAGCCAGAAGGGCAGCGGAGGCATGGTGGTCTTCACCTCGTCGTGCAGCATCGAGACGAAGGCGGCGACGTCGCCCTGTTCCCACGCGCGCAGGTAGCGCTCGAGCAGGCCGGGGTCGACCGGGTCGCTCTCGCGCGGGCTCTGCTTCATCTCGGTGCGGGCGCGAAACAGCGCGCTGTTCGCTGCCGAGACGCTGAGCTCGAGCGCCTGCGCGGTCTCTTCGGCGCTGAAGCCGACCACGTCGCGCAAGAGCAAGATGGCGCGCTGCTGCGGATTGAGCTTCTGCAGCGCGACCACGAACGCCAGCGCCACGCTCTGCTTCTGAGAGTACGCGGCCTCGGCCGAGGCGACGATGCCGTCGAGCCAGGTGTCGGGGCAGGGCTCGAGCCACGCGTCGAGGTCGCCGGGGTGGGTCAGGTCCACCGCGTCCGCTCCCACCGGTGGCACGGTGCCCACCGGCCACCGCCGCACTTTGCGCCGGTGCAGCTCGTCGAGACACACGTTGGTGGCGATGCGGTACAGCCACGAGCGGGCTGCGGCGTCATCGTGCAGCGTGCCGCGGTTCTTCCACGCGCGGGCGACCGTCTCTTGCACGACGTCGTCGCTGTCGTGCGATGAGCCGAGCATGCGGTAGCAGTGCAGCCGCAGGGCGTTGCGTTGGCCCTCCACCAGGGCCACGAACGCGGCTTGAGACAGCTCGGGCATCGCGTGAATTTGTAGCATCGGAATTACGACGGGCGAGCGCCCCAGAACTGTTCGCGGGGGTGGCGAAATTTCGACCCCCCCCCGGCCCTCTCCCACGAGGGGAGAGGGTGGTAGAGGCACCGCCGCGTGGAGACGCAGTTCGACGCCATCGTGGTGGGCTCGGGAGCGACCGGCGGCGTCGCCGCGAAGCAGCTCTGCGAGGCGGGGCTGAAGGTGCTGGTGGTCGAAGCGGGCCCCAGCCTCAAAGGCCCCAGGAGCTACGGCGACCCGGTCACCAACCTCGCCAAGCAGCTCAAGCAGCGCTGGTTCACCCACGCGCAGCACGTGCAAGAGCGCCACGGCGGCTACTGGGAGACCAACCCCGACCTCTACACCGACGACAAACAGAACCCCTACGCGACCCCTACCGACCGCCCCTACCGCTGGGTGCGCGGGCGCCAGGTGGGCGGCCGCTCGCACACCTGGGGCGGGGTGCTGCTGCGCTTCTCGGACTATGAGTTCAAGGCGGCGAGCCGCGACGGCTGGGGCGTCGACTGGCCGCTGACCAGCGCCGAGCTGGCGCCGCACTACGCGATGCTCGAGCGCTTCTTTCAGGCGTACGGCGGCCGCGACGGGCTGCCGCAGCTGCCCGACGGAGACTTCGTGGGCGCGCGGCCGTTCTCACCGGGCGAAGAGCTGTTCGCCAAGACGGTCGAGCAGCGCTTCGGGCGCCGGCTGGTCGGCTCGCGCGGCATTCGGGCCGGGCGCTACGCGGCGAAGGGCGAGCAGTACTCGCGGCTCTCGTCGAGCGGCTCGACGCTCATCGCCGCGCAGCGCACCGGCAACCTCACGCTGCAGAGCGGGGCGATCGTCGCGCGGCTGCTGATGCGAGACGGCCGCGCCGAAGGCGTGGAGTGGGTCGACGCCGCCACGCGCACCTACAGCGGCGCGAACGCGCGACTCGTCTTCTTGTGCGCGTCGACCATCGAGAGCCTGCGCATCTTGATGATGAGCGGGGTGGGCGACAGCTCGGGCCTGTTGGGCCGCGGGCTGATGGACCACATCGTGGTGAACACCTACTTCCGCATGCCGGGCATTCGCGACGTCGAGGGCTACGAGCTGCTCGGCAGCGACGGCTCGATGGTGCCCCGGTACCAGAACCTCGACGGGCAGCAGCGCGCAGCTCACCTGCGCGGCTTCGGCTTCTGGGGCGGCATCAACCGGCTGCGCTTCCCCTCGCTGTTGCGCCGGCAGAAAGACGTCGCGTTCGGCTTCTACGCGGGCATGGGCGAGACCCTGCCCGACGACGGCAACTTCGTGCGCCTCGACGCGAGCTTGAAAGACACCTGGGGCCTGCCGGCGCCGTTCATCTCGTGCAGGTGGACGGACAACGACGTGCGCCTGGCGCAGCAGATGACCCACGACGGCGCAGAGATGGTCGAGGCCGCGGGTGGCGTGGTGACGCCGCTCACCGAGCTGGTGCGCACGCCGATGATCGAAGGCTTCATGAAGACCATGGAGCAGGAGTGGAAGATGACCACTCCGGGCCTGTTCGTTCACGAGGTGGGCGGAGCGCGCATGGGGCTCGACCCCAAGACGTCGGTGACCAGCCCGTACTGCCGGCTGTGGGACGCGAAGAACGTCTACGTCACCGACGGGGCCTGCTGGGTCTCGTCGGGGTGGCAGAACCCCACCCACACCGAGATGGCGCTCACCGCGCGCGCTGCTGAGCACGCGGTGAGCGCGTTGAGACGGTTCGAGCTTTAGACTTACGGCCAGGTGCCGTTGAAGGTCACCGAGCCGACGTCGATGCAGCGGGTGGTCGCCGCCACGTCGTTGTCGAAGTCCCACTCGACGAAGTGAACGTTGCTGGCCGTGCCGGCGAAGGTGCCCGCGTCTTCCACCAGCGTCTGGGTGTTGACGGTGAGCGAGCCGCCCTGCGCGAGGTACAGGTGCGCGCAGTTGCCGCCCTGATCGTCGCAGGCCTCGTTGAAGTACACGCAGTCGTTGCACGACTGGAAGGTGGTCGGCCCGAGCGCCGTGTTGGTGCGCGGCACCGCAGGGAACATGCCCTGCTGGTAGTAGAGCTGAATCTGCATGTACTCGAGCGAGGTCTGGGTCGAGAGCGGGCCGGTGAGGTACGCGTCTTCTTCCCAGAAGCCCGGGTCCTGCGTCTCACCGTAGAAGCCGAAGTCGGTCATGGTCATCGACGGAATGGTGCGGCAGCCGCCATCGAGGCCGCCGTTTCCGCCGCCGGTGCCGCTCGAGCCGCCCGCGGTGCCGCCGGTGCCGCCGGCGGTGCCGGTGCCGCCCGCGTGCGCGCCGCTGCCGCCCGCGGTGCCGCCGGTGCCGCCCGCGGTGCCGGTGCCACCCGCGTGGCCGGTGCCGCCGGCATTGCTGCCACCCGAGCCGCCGCTGCCGCCGGTGCCGCCGCCGGTGCCGCCGCCGCCTTTACCGCCGCACGAAGGGAAAGAGACGAGTGCCGTGGCGAGCGCGCCGACGACGAGGAACAGCGAGACGGAAGAGAGATTTTTCATTTTGTCGTGTTTGAGAGTGGGGACCGGCCGACGAAAAAAACGGCGGGTGCTCCAATAGGCGCACCCGCGCGCGCGCGCAATATGACTCGCGTGCCGCGACATGGGTGCTCCGCTCGATGTCGTGATCTTTGACGAAACGGCCGGCTACTTCTCACCGACCTCGAGCTCGATGCCCTCGCGGGCGCCGAACACCTGAGTCGAGCCGCCCAGCGTCTCGGCGCGCTCGGAGCAGGCGGCGACCTTGAGGTCGACCTGCATGTCCGAGTGCATCGGGTCGTGGTGGGTGAGCGCGAGCTGCTTCACCTTGGCCTGCACCGCGAGGTCGACGCAGGTGGTGGCGCGGGGGTGACCCCAGCCGGTCTTCTGCACGTACTCTTCGTCGAGGTACTGCGCGTCGCAGATGAGCAGGTCTGCGCCCTTCACCGAGCGCACCAGGTCGGCGGGCATCTTGCGCGGGGCGTTGAGGTCTTCGACCACGTTCTGCGGCTTCTCGATGACCTGGTCGAGCTCGCTGTCGGTGGCGTAGACCACGCTGGTGTTGCCGTGCTCGAAGCGGAAGCCCAGCGAGCCGCCGGGGTGCTTCTGCTGGAAGCAGCGCACCGTGAAGCTGCCGGCCTTCACCGTGTCGCTCTCGAAGCTGCGGGGCACGATCTTCGCGCCCAGGTCCGAGAAGCCGACCGGGAAGTACGCGTTGCTCATCTGGCCCGAGAGCAGGCGGTAGTTCTGCTGATCTCCCGCCGGGCAGTAGATGTAGAGCGTGGTGCTGGGGTGGTACGCGGGACCGAAGAACGGGAACCCCTGAATGTGGTCCCAATGCGGGTGGCTCAAGAACAGGTGAACGGTGAGCCCGTTCTTGTGCGGCTGGCGGCCGAGGTGCACGCCCAGCTCACGCAGGCCGGTGCCGGCGTCGCACACGATGAGCGTGTCTTCGTTGCGCAGCTCGACGCACGAGGTGTTGCCGCCGTAGCGGCGGGTCTTGGGGCCGGGCGTGGGAATGCTCCCGCGCACGCCCCAGAAGCGCACGTAGAAGGCCATCAGCCGCCCTCGTGGTAGAGCAGAAAGACGTCGCCCAGCTGCAGCTCGTCGCCGTCGCGCAGCACCGCGGCGTGCACCTTGAGCCCGTTCAGGTAGACGCCGTTGCGGCTTTCGAGATCTTCGATGGTGTACTCGTCGTCGAGGCGGGTGAGGCTGGCGTGGTTGCGCGAGACCTCTTCGCTGTCGAGCTGCAGCCCGGTGCCCTGGGCGCGCCCGATGGTGATGCGGTCGCGATCGAGCGACACGCGTTTGGCCGGCATCGGGCCGGCGGTGATCTCGACCGCGTGCGAGCGGCGCGGGCGAACCCGAACGCCCTTCACCGGTTTGTTGATGCGGGTGCCGGGCCCGTCTCCGAGCTCCAGCGTCTGCTTCAGGTCCCTCGCCAAGGCGCTGGCGAGGCTACCCTAACGCTTGCCGACCAGCCGCAAAGAAGTCAGGTTGCGCGCCTCAAATGCCGGTCCTCGAGGCGTTCTACGACGTTCGGCTTGCCGACCTGATGACCTTCCTGGCGGTGCGCCGGCAGGGCACCGTCACCGCCGCGGCGCGCGAGCTGTCGGTGACCCCGTCGCAGGTGAGCAAGGCCATCTCCCGGCTCGAGAAAGCGCTGCGCTGGCGGCTGCTCGCCCGCGGCAGCCGGGGGGTGACGCTGACGCCCAGCGCGCTGCGCGCCACGCCCCTGTTCGAGGCCGCGCTCGAGTCGCTGCGCCGCGCCCGCCGCGGGGCCGACCAGCCGCTCGAGATCACCGTCGCCGCGCCCTCGTACCTGCTCTCGGCGATGCTGCCGCGCATGGCCAAGGCGCTCGCGCCGGTTCGCTGCCGCGCACTGCAGCTGGCGCAGGGTGCGCTGGCCGCCTCGATGTCGCTGGACCAGTTCGAGGTCGCGCTGTTGACCGCCCCGGTGCCGATGACCGGCAACTGGAGCGCCGACCACGTCGGCCGCCTGCACAGCCGCCTCTACACCACGCCGCAGGTGGCGCGCGGCCTCAAGCGCCCCGCGCCGGTCTCGCAGCTGCAGTCGGTGCCGTTCGTCACTCCGATGAGCTTCAGCGCAGGCCAGTGGACTCCGGTGCAGGACGGCTGCCCGCTGCCGCCGTCGGAGCGGCGCGCGGGCCACGAGGCCCAGACCATCGCGCTGGCGCTCGAGCTCGCCGCCGAGACCGGGCAGCTCATCTTCGGGCCCGCGCTCGCCGCCCAGCCGTTCATCGAGCAGAAGCGGCTGGTCGAGGTGCCGGTGCAAGACTGGGACGTCTCGTACGACCTGATTCTCGCGGTCGACGTCGACCGGGTGACCCAGAAGGTGCACCAGACCCTGCGCGAGACCGCCGCCGCCGTGGTGCAGAGCGAGCAGTAGGAAAGAGTCGAGACCGAGCAGGGCGTGACAGCTTTTCGAGAGCGGTCAGGGTGAAGCGAAGTCGAACCCTGCTGTCGCTCGCCGAAGGCTCTAGCGCAGAGACTCCCTCGTACGGGTGCGCACGTTGTGCTGCTTGAAGCATGGAGTTCGCGGGTGGGTGCCTTCGACTTGGAGTGCACCCGCTCGACTTCGGCACGGCGTTCGCCGTGCCTTCGCTCAGGGTGACCGGTCTATTTCCCTTCAGGCGCCTGCCACGGGGTGGGCTCGGGGTCGTGCCCGCGCTCTTTCTGGCTGGCGGCGTAGACGGTGCGGCGCGCGCGGTTGTGGTTGCCCATCGGCTTGTGCGCGGCGATGGAGTGCCACGGCGTGAACGCCAGGCCGTCGCAGAAGTCGTTGGGCGCCAGCTCTTGCGCGGGCAGCCGAAGGTCCGCGACCGGCAGCGGCACCGACAGCTTCTCGTCCCACGCCACCGACGCGTTCTCGATGGGCGTCTCGATCGGGTCGACCTGCAGCTGCACGTAGAAGGTGAAGCACACCGGCTCTTTCGCCGCGTTGACGAGGTCGTACTTGAGGTAGTTCGGGTCGTCTTGCGGCGGCTCGCGCTTCGCGGTGCCGTCGCACGGCCGGGCGAGAAACTTCACCGCCTGGTGCGCGCCGAGGTGTGCCGGGCCGCCGCTGAAGTAGGTGGTGGTCACCGCGCTGTCGATGGCGCCGGTCTTGGTGAGCGCCGAGCCGGTCTTCAAGTGCCCGAGCAGAAAGAAGATGCCCGCCGCGCGGCCCTTCACGTTGGCGTGGGCGAACTGCATGAACTCTTCGGCGTCTTTGCCCACCGGCACCGGGCTGTTGGTCATCAAGAAGTCCTGCGTCGACTGCTCGTCGTCGAGGTACTTGGTGCCGGGCACGTTCATCACCTTCACCGCCATGCCGCGCGCGTCGAGCTCGGCGTCGGCCTGCTTCCAGCCCACGCCGTTCGAGAACCGCACCCAGATCGGCAGCGGCCCCGCACCCTCGGCGAAGAGGCCGTACTTCGTGCGCGGGTCGCGGTCGGCGCGCGGCTGAAGCTCGCCGTGCAGACAGCCGTGCGACTTGGCGTGAAAGCCGCGCAGCGGCGGCTGGTGGCGGTCGCCTGCCACCTGCTCTTGCAGCGCTCGAATCTGCTTTCCGAACTCGCGCACCCGCGCCTGCTCGACCTCTTCGCTGTCGCCCAGCCAGTACTCGGTGTTGAACGCGGGGACGCCGTCTTCCGGCGGCGGCCTGGGCGGCGCCGGCTCGGCGTTCGGGTCGATGGCCTTCAGCGAAGCCTCGAGCGCGTCGTGGCGCTGGGCCTCGGTGAGGTGCGGGCCGCAAGAGACCAGGCACAGCAGAACGAAGCGGGCAGAGCGGGCGGGGTGCACTGGCGGCGCACGATACCGCCGCGCCGCCGCCCGCCAGTAGACGAATCAGCGCGCCAGCAAGAGCCGCTGGCTCTGCACGCCGTCTGAAAGCGAGACCTCGAACGCGCCCCCGCCTTCTAGCCCCTCGGTCGACACGAACGCCCTGCCGCCCTCGGCCCACAGGGTGAGCGTGGTGCGGCCGCCGTCGCCCAGGTGCGCGACCGACGCGTAGGCAAAGGCCGCCGCATTCCAGCGCAGCTCGACCCCACCCGGCACCGCGCGCACCGACGCCTGCTGCGCGGGCTGCTGCGGGCCGGCCACGCGCGTCGCGAGCACCTTGCCGTGCTGCGACACGGTGGCGGCGTAGAGGCCCGGCACCACCGGCAGCAGCAGGCTGAAGTGCGCGTCGTCGAGCCCGTCGGCGACGCGGCTCATCGCGAACGGCACGCTGACCGGCTGCTCGCCGTGCAGGGTGAGCGTGTACTCGCCCGCCTCGAGCTCGCCGTCGGCGGGCGCCTCGATGACGGTCAGCGGCTGCAGCGTCACCTGACCGCGCGAGAGCCTACCCGCGACGACGACCCGCGCGGCCGTCACCGCGGTGGTGGCGGTCACCGGGTGGCTCTCGAGCCACGCCTGCACCGCCTTGTAGTTGTATTGAGAGACCCAGGCGGGGTCGCAGTAGCTCATCACGTCGAACGCCTGCGCCGCCGCGACCAGGCGGCCCGAGACCGGGTCGAAGCCCTGCACGTCGAGGCGCGCGTTGGCGACCGGGTAGTTGCGGTCGGCGCCAGCCGCTCCGCCACAGGGGGCGTGCTCGCGGCCCAGGTTGTGCCCCAGCTCGTGCACCGAGGTGCTGACCTCGTCGTCGCGGGTGAGCGCGGCGCCGATGCCCACGTAGCCCAGGCCGGCCACGCCGCTGCCGAAGCCCACGCTCAGCCACCCCAGGTAGTTGCGGCGGCTGCCGTCGCTCTGGCGAATGGTGGCGAGCTGCTCGAGCAGGTCGTCCCACCCGGCGCCGTTCGCGGCGATGGTGCCGCTGAAGGTGTAGGCGGCGCGCGTCTTCTGGTCGACGCCCTTGAGCGGCCAGATCTGCTTCATCGCCGGCTCGATCTGCCGCGGAGTTCCGGTGCGGCCCGACTGCACGATGGGCACGTGGGTCACCGGCAGCACGCTGCCCAGGCCGACGGTGGGGGTGAGGCTCAGCGTGTTGTTGGTCTCGTTGCTCTCGCCCAGCCGGTTCGCAGGGTCGACCTGCACGCTCAGCTGCACGCCGGCTGCGAGCCACGCGCCCGGCAGGGTGGTGCGCCACTGCTGGGTGAGGTCGTTCGCGCTCTCGGCGGTCGGCGCCGTGGCCGGCCCGGTCAGCATCGCCTCACCCACCGTGGCTCCGTTGCTCAGGGCGGTGACCTTCACCGTCACTCCGCCGATGCCCGGGCGCTCGCTCAGCACGTACACCCGCAGCAGCGCGTCTTTGCCCGCCACCAGGCGCGGCGCCTGGCTCACCACCGTCTGCCCGAACTCGACCCTCGAGATGCGCAGGTCACCCACCTGCGGCAGGTCGTCGACGGTGACGGTGAGCTCGTACGTGGCGCGGCCACCCCTGCCGTCGACCACCTCGAGGGTGACCCGGTGCACGCCCACCGCGGTGAGCGTGGCGGCGCGGGTCTCGCTGCTGGCGCACGCAGAGGCGGCCACCAGCTCGGCGTCGGCGTCGAGCAGCCGGCAGGTGAGCGCGTCGCCGTCGGGGTCGGCGACCGCGAAGGTGAAGGTGACCGGCAGCGGGGTGCCGCCGGTGAGCGGGGTGGCGCTGAACGTGGCGATGGTGGGCGCCTCGTTCGGCCGGGCGGACACGCCGATGACCGTCTCGGCGACCTTGGTCAGGCCGCGCGCGTCGGTGAGCGTGAGCCGCACCGTGACGTTGCCCGGGGTGGCGAGCTCGAAGCGGGAGCTCGAAGCGCTGGGGCACTCGGCGAACGCGGCCTCGAGGCTGCCGTCGGCGCCGACGTCGAGCTCGCACTTCACCGCCTCGACGTCGGGGTCGCGAATCTGCCAGCGGCAGGTGGTGGTGAGCGGCGCTTCGCCCACCTGCGGGTCGCACGACCAGTCGAGCACCTCGGGCGGGTGGTTGCCGTCGGCCGTCGCCGTCGGGTCAGCCGAGCACGACGCGAACGTGAGCAGGGAAAGCGTGCCCAGCGAAAGCAGCTGTCGCATGTGAAGCACCTCGCTGCCGGTCACGGCCCCTTTGCCACTATGGAACCGGCGATCCCCGGCTTGTACGCCCCGCTCCGAGCTGGCGTCCAACCTCGAGCCCGACCCGACTATTTCCGAAGTGGAAAACTTGGAGGGCCCAGACGAAGCCGAGCAGGGTGAGCCACGTCGAACCCTGCCGTCGTTCGTCGAAGGCTCAAGCGCAGATACTCCATCGTATTGGTGCCCACGCTCTGCTGCTTGAAGCCTGGAGTTCGAGGCGTGGCGCCTTCCACTTGGAGGGCACCCATTCGACTTCGGCACGGCTTTCGCCGTGCCTTCGCTCAGGGTGAACGTCCATACGCCGGAGCGCCCATCTGGCCGACCGGGCGAGCGAGCACGTCGCGGGGCTTGGCGCCGTCGGCGGGCCGACGACGCCGTCACGCTCCATGCGCTCGATCATGCGCGCCGCGCGGTTGTACCCGATGCGCATCTTGCGCTGGAGCATCGAGATGCTCACCTGCCGCATCTCGCTGACGATGGCGACCGCCTGGTCGTACAGCTCGTCGCTCAAGTCGTCTTCCTCGGCTTCGTCGCCGCCCTCGTCTTCGCGGGGCTTCAAGATGTTCTCGTCGAACACCGGTTTGCCCTGCGCCTTCAGGTGGTCCACCGCGCGCTTGATCTCGGGCTCGCTGACGAAGCAGCCGTGCACGCGCTGCAGGTGCGCGCTGGTCGGCGGCAGAATCAGCATGTCGCCCATGCCCAGCAGCGCCTCGGCGCCCACCGTGCCGAGCACCGTCATCGAGTCGGGCTTCGACCGCAGCATGAAGCTGATGCGGGTGGGGAAGTTGGCCTTGATCACGCCGGTGACCACGTCGGTCGACGGGCGCTGGGTGGCGACCATCAGGTGAATGCCGGCGGCGCGCGCCATCTGCGCCAGGCGCGCCACGCTGGTCTCGACTTCCTTGCTGGCCACCATCATCAGGTCGGCGAGCTCGTCGATGATGACCACGATGTACGGCAGCTTCTTTCGCTCTTCGACCTCGGGCACGTTGCCCTCGACCGAGCCGCTGGCGATGGCCAGTGCGGCGCTCTCTTCGGCGGTCTCTTCGACGCGAATCTCGTCGGCCTTCTCGGCCAGCACGGCCTCGGCGGCGATCACCTCGGGCGGCACTGCGGCGAGCGCCTCGGCGGCCGCGACCGGCTCGACCGGGTTCTCGGGCGCCGACTCGGCCGGAGCAGGCACGCCCAGCTGCGCTTCCACCGCGGCCACCGAAGGCGCCTCGGACGGCGCCGGGGTCGCTTCGCCCTCGGCCGCCACGTCGACGATCAGCAGCTTGCGCTTCTTCTTGGGCGTGCCCGCAGCCTCGGCAGGCGGCGCGACCTCGGCCACCGGCGCAACAGCAGGAGCAGTCGCCACCGGAGCCGCCGCGGGTGAAGCCGCCGCTGGGGCCGACACCACCACCGGCTTGGGCGCGTCGACGACCGCCGACTTCGCGTCGACCGGCTTCTTCTTCGGGTCGGCCGCGACCAGCGCGTTGTAGCCGGCGATGTTGCGCACTCCGGCTTCCGAGAGCAGCTTGTAGCGGCGGGTCATCTCGTCGACCGCCCACTGCAGCGCGATGGCCGCCTTGCGCGGGTCGGTCACCACCGGCAGCAGCAGGTGGGGAATGCCCTCGTACACCGAGAGCTCGAGCATCTTGGGGTCGACCATGATGAAGCGCACCTCTTCGGGCGTGCTCTTCAACAGAATGCTCATGATCATCGCGTTGACCGCGACCGACTTGCCCGAGCCGGTGGTGCCGGCGATCAGCAGGTGCGGCGCCTTGGCCAGGTCGAGCACGTACGGCATGCCCTCGATGTCTTTGCCCAGGCACATGCTCAGCCGCGACGCCGACTTCTGAAACGCGTCCTGCTCGGCGACCTCTTTCAAGAACACCGTCTCGCGGTCCTTGTTCGGAACCTCGATGCCGACCACGCCCTTGCCGGGAATCGGGGCCACGATGCGCACCCGCATCGCCTCCATCGCCATGGCCAGGTCGTCGGCGAGCGAGGCGATCTTCGACACCTTGATGCCGGGCCCGGGCAAGAACTCGTACATGGTGACCACCGGGCCGGGGCGAATCTCGACCACCTCGCCCACGATGCCGAAGTCGGCCAGCTTGGCGCGCAGGCGCTCGGCGGTCTGCAGAAACGCGTCTTTGTCGAGCGCGTTTCGCTCGGTCTTGTTCATCTCGAGGACGTCGATGCCCGGCTGCACGAACGACTTGCGGTCACCCACGAACTCGAACTGCTCCTGCTTCTTCACGGTCGGCTTGGGCGGCGCCTTGGGCTCGACGATCAACGGCGTGCGCGCCAGGTTGGCGTTGGCCACCGCCTGACCGGCGAGCGCGATCGCTCCCGCGCCGGCACCTGCGACCACCGCGTTGGGGGCGGCCGCGGCGGCGGCAGCGGCGACCTCGACCTGGGCCAGCGAGGCCGCGGGCAGCGGCGGCAGCGAGGCCAGCGCCTCGGCAGGCGGCACCGGCGGCTGACCGGCGGCGGCCTTCAGGTCGACGATGTTGGGAATGCGGGTGCGCTTGGTGGGGGGCGGGTCTGAGGGAATCGACTGCGCCAGCACCTCGAACTGCTGCACCGCGTTGCCGCGCGGAGAGGGCAGCGTCGTCGCCCACGCCGGGTCTGCGCCGTCGGGCATCGACACCTTCGAGTCGAGGTCGATGGGCACCATCTCGAGCGGGTCGGGCTGCGCGGCGGTGAGCTGCGGCACCGCCGCCTGCGCGCGGGCCTTGGCCTCGGCGCGGGTCTCCTTCACCAGCTGGCGGGCCAGGCGCTCGACCTCGCGCTGCTGCTTCTCGGCCTCGCGAATCTGCCGCTCGGCTTCCTTCTGCGCCAGCCGCTGCAGGCGCGACTCTTCGGTCTCTTTCTGCAGGCGGGCGTTCTCTTCGGCCATCGCCTCGGCCTCGTCGGCCGCCACCTCGAGCTCCTGCAGCTCGTCGTCTTGCGCGTCGAGCTGGGCGAGGAAGGCGGCCTCGCGCTCTGCTTCTTCTTCGGCGAGCTTCTTGCGCTCGGCGATGCGCTTCTTCTGCTCTGCGTAGAACGCCAGCGCGTACGCCTGGCCCTTCTGGGCCAGCCAGACCAGGCCCTCGTAGGCGAGGTTGCAGGCCTTCAGGAAATAGAACTGGGTGCCGACGATCAGCGCGACCGAGGCCAGCGCCGAGACCAGCACCACCGTGCCCACCGTCGAGAACAGCGCGGTGAGCACTCCGCCCACCGTCTGGCCGAGCAGGCCGCCGGGCGGGTGGGCCCAGCCGCGCTCGTCGCCGAACATCAGCTGCGCCAGCACCGAGCCGCAGATCATCAGCAGCAGCAGGCACAGCGCCTGCGGCCAGCGGCGCTTGTCCTTCTCGCCCGAGACCATCATCACCGCGAGGTAGGTGAAGCCGATGGGCACCACGAAGGCGTTGATGCCGAAGAAGCCGCGCAGGGTCTCGGCCAGCGCGTGGCCCACCGGCCCGATGGCGTTCTTGAAGCCCGGGCCCAGCCGGTCGTGCGCGTCGAAGGTCGCGACCGCGAGAAAGGCCAGCACCGCCGCCGCCACCATCAGCACCGCGACGATCGCCCGCGCCCCCACGCCGGCCACCGCCATGCGTTGTTGGCTGAGCATCTTTCGCCGAGTCTGAATGTCCTGCCGGGTGAGAACCGTCTTCTCACCCTTCCGCTTCGCGGCCATGCGCAACACCCCTGTAGTGAGCTGATCCACCGGGCAGCGTAGGGCTCGCGGTCGACCGGTCAATTTCTTGGCCTGATCACGCGCGGCGCCCGAATTGCTGCCCTCGAAGGGATCTCGGAGTAGCTTGGCGAGCGCTCATGGACGTCAGCTGCCCGCGCTGCAAGACCGAGTACGAATTCGACGACGCGCGTGTTCCCGACAGTGGCGTGACGGTGAAGTGCACGTCGTGCAACCACGTCTTTCGGGTGCGCAAGAAGTCGGCTCCGTCGGCGAGCCACGCCGCACCGCCTGCGCCCGCGCCTGCACCGGCGCCGGTACAGGCCCCCGCTCCTCCGCCCGCGCGGGTGGGAGACGAGACGATTCCCGCGCGGTCTCCGCTGATGGCGCAGGCGCCCACCCGCGAGTGGAAGGTGCGTCAGCCCAGCGGCAACATCTTCTCGTTCAAAGAGCTCACCACCCTGCAGAAGTGGATCGTCGAGCGCAAGGTGAGCCGCGACGACGAGATCTCGCTCACCGGCGAGGCGTGGAAGCGGCTGGGCAACATCGCCGAGCTGGCCAGCTTCTTCCAGATCGTCGACGACGCGAAGAAGGTGCACGAGCTCGAGGCGCTGCAGCAGCTGAAAGACGCACCGCCCGAGCCGCCGCCGCCTCCTCCTCCTCCTCCGCGCGAAGAGCCGCCTCCGCGAAAGCCCGAGCCGCGCCCGCCGCCGCCTCCGTCAGAGGCGCCCGGCAACAGCAAGCTGCTCGAGACGCTGCGCGAGCCGGGCTTCACCTCGCTGCCGCCCAAGCCGCCGCCCGACGAGCGGCCGGTCTACAAGCCGCCTCCGCTGCCGGTGAACCAGCGCCGCGACGTGCAGCCTGAAGAAGAGACGCAGCGGCCCAACAGGAAGAGCGGCGGCGCGGGCATGGTGCTCGGGCTGATGCTGGTGTTCGCCGGGCTGGGCGGCGCCGCGGGCTACTACTTCCTGGTGATGGCGCCCGAGCAGCGCCGCGCTCAAGAGGCCGCCGACATCGAGGCCCGTGCCAAGGCCGAGGCGGCGGCGAAGCTGAAGGCCGAAGAAGACGCCAAGGTCATCGAGAAGGCCCAGGCCGAGGCCAAGGCCGCCGAGGAAGCGAAGAAGAAGGAAGACGAAGAGAAGGCCCGGGCCGCCGCTGCGGTGGTGCCTGATGCGGGGGCTGCGGTCGCGGTGGTGGGTAAGAAGGAAGGCGAGAGCCCGGTCGCGGGTCGCGACGGCGGTACGCCCAAGCGCAACGCCGATTATTGGATCAGCCAGGGCGACCGGCTGCGCGACAAAGAGCGGGCTGAGGCCGCGCTCGATGCCTACGGCAAGGCGCTCGACATCACCCCCGACAACGTCGAGGCGCTCACCGGCCGCGGGCTGTGTCTGCTCGACATGGCCAAGCCGCTGCAGGCCGAGCCGGTGCTCGAGCAGGCGGTCAAGCTCAACCCCAGGTACGCGCCGGCGATCATGGGCCTGGCCGAGAGCTACCGGTTTCAGGGCAAGAAGGACGCGGCCATCGCCACGTACCAGCGGTACCTCGACAGCTTTCCCAATGGGCCCGAGGCCAACGTCGCCCGGTCGAACATCGAGCGGTTGAAGTGAGAGACCTGCGGGTGTGGCGGCGACCGAACCGCTGAGGTGCGGGCTCGGAACTGCCGGGCTTCGGGCTTCGACCGACCGTGACCGGGCGTGAAGGGCGCGGGCGCGGGCATGTCGCGCTGAGAGGCTTGTTGGGGTTTGGGCTTGATTAGGGGGCTCGCGTCAGCTTGATGAGTGGCTGTGAAGCTCACCCTCGAGCAGGTTCGTCACGTCGCGGCCCTCGCGCGCCTCTCGCTGCAACCTGACGAGGTCGAGCAGCACCGCGTCGCGCTGCAAGCGGTGCTCGATGCCTTCGCCTCCATCGATGCGCTCGACCTGGCCGGCGTCGAGCCGACGTCGCAGGTCAACATGACCGAGTCGCCGCTGCGCAAGGACGTGCCCGTCGAGCCGCTCGGGGTGAAGCGCGCGCTGGCCAACGCGCCCGACCCGGTCGGCTCGAGCTTCGGCGTGCCCAAGGTGATCGAGTGAGCACCGCCGCCGAATGCTTTGCGCGCATCGACGCGCTCGACGGCAGGCTGCACGCGTTTCTGCACGTCGACCGGGCGGCCCGGGCTCGCGTGGCGCAGGGCCCCCTGGCGGGCATGCCGGTCGCGGTCAAAGACCTCATTCACGTCGAGGGCATGCCCACCACCGCGGGCTCGAAGATTCTCGAGGGGTTCATGCCGCCCTTCAGCGCCACCGTGGTCGAGCGGCTGCAGGCCGCCGGCGCGGTCATCGTCGGCAAGACCAACCTCGACGAGTTCGGCATGGGCAGCAGCACCGAGAACAGCGCGTACGGTGCCAGCAAGAACCCGTATGACCTCACGCGCACCCCCGGCGGCAGCTCGGGCGGCAGCGCCGCGGCCGTGGCGGCGGGCCTGTGCGACGCCGCGCTGGGCACCGACACCGGCGGCTCGATTCGGCTGCCCGCGGCCTTCTGCAACCAGGTCGGCCTGCGCCCCACCTATGGGCGGGTGCCGCGCTGGGGCGTGACCGCCTTCGCCAGCTCGCTCGACCAGGTCGGCCCCATGGCCCGCACCGTCGACGTCTGCGAGCAGGTGTTTCAGGTCATCGCTGGCCCCGACGAGCGCGACGCCACCTCGGCGCGCGTGCCTGCTCCCCGGCGGGTCGACGTGGGGCTTCAGGGCCTGCGCATCGGCCTGCCGCGCGAGTACTTCGGCAAGGGGCTCGACCCCGAGGTCGAGGCGGCGGTGCGCGCGGCGGCGAAGTTCTACCAAGCGCAGGGCGCGAAGCTGGTCGAGGTCTCGCTGCCCACCACCCAGCACGCGCTGGCCATTTATTATCTGCTCGCTCCCAGCGAGGCGTCGAGCAACCTCGCGCGCTACGACGGAGTGCGATTCGGTTATCGCGCGCCGGGCGTGAAGGGCCTGCGCGAGATGTACGACCAGAGCCGCGCTCGAGGCTTCGGCCCCGAGGTGAAGCGGCGCATCATGCTCGGCACCTTCGCGCTCAGCGCCGGCTACTACGACGCGTACTACGCCAAGGCGCAGCGGGTGCGCACCCTGGTGCGGCGCGACTTCGACGAGGCGCTCAAGGCCGCCGATGTGCTGCTCACCCCGGTGAGCCCGGTGCCGGCGTTCAAGCTGGGCGAGGTCACCACCCCGATGGCGCTGTACCTGATGGACGTGTTCACCATTCCCAGCGCGCTGGCGGGGTTGCCGGGCCTGTCGGTGCCGGGCGGCTTCACCGCCGGGGGGCTGCCGATCGGCCTGCAGCTGCTCGGCCGGCCGTTCGCCGAGGGCGAGCTGTTCTCGGTGGCGCGGGCGTACGAGCAGGCCCACCCCTGGCACGAGCGCCGACCGAACCTTTGAACCTGCCCCCGGTGGGAGATAAGAGCCGCACTCCGACGATGGCCTCCTCCGGCAACGAATCGCTTCTCGACGATCTGCTCGCCGCCAGCATCGACGGCCTGTGCGTGTTCGATCGCGTCCACCGCTGCACCCATTGGAACGCGGCGATGGAGCGCATCACCGGCATCGCGCCCGGCGACGCGCGCGGGAAGACCCGCGACGAGCTCTTGCCCGAAGACCCGACCCGCACCTTCTCGGTGACGTTTCAGCCGGCGAGCGACGGCGGCACCATCGGGGTGGCGCGCAAGACCGAGGCCGCGATCACCGAGATGCTGTCGGTGGCCTCGCACAAGCTCAAGACGCCGCTCACCGCGCTGCAGATTCACCTCGGCGCGCAGCTGCGCGGAGTCATGCGCGGCAATCAAGACAAGGCGTGGCTCGAGCGCAGCACCCAGTCGGCCATCGAGCAGTCGATGCGCATGGCCGACACCATCAACATGCTGGTCGACGTCTCCCGTATGGACAGCGGCCGCTGGAAGCTCGACTACTCGGAGTTCGACCTGGCCGAGCTGGCGCAGCACACCATCGGCCGCCTCAAGCACACCGCGTCTGACAACGGCTGCGAGGTGAAGCTGTCGGCCCCCGGCAAGGTGAGCGGCCTGTGGGACCGGGTCCGCCTCGAAGAGGTGCTGGCCACGCTGCTCGCCAACGCGTTCAAGCACGGCGCGGGAAAGCCGGTCGACCTCGCGCTCGCCGACGCCGACGACCAGGTGAAGCTCACCATCGCCGACCACGGCCCGGGCATCGAGCCCGAAGAGCTGCCCGCGGTGTTCCAGCGCGGCCCGCGCACCGCCTTCGGCCTGTGGATCGCCAAGGAGATCGTCGCCGCGCACCACGGCACCATCGAGGTGCAGAGCGGGAGCGGCGGCTCGACGTTCACCTTGATGCTGCCCAAGGCGCCGCGGTGAGCCTGGCCGACTTCCAGGTGGTGGTCGGCCTCGAGGTTCACGCGCAGCTGCTGACCCAGACCAAGATCTTCTCTCCGGTCTCGACCACGTTCGGCGCCGAGCCCAACGCCTCGACCCACCCGGTGTGCCTGGGCATGCCCGGCACGCTGCCGGTGCTCAACGAAGCGGTGGTCGAGCTGGCGGTGCGGGCAGGGCTGGCGCTGGGCTGCGAGATTCGCGCGCGCAGCGTGTGGAGCCGCAAGCACTACTTCTACCCCGACTCTCCCAAGGGCTATCAGATCACCCAGTACGACCAGCCGATCTGCGAGCACGGCCGGGTCGGTGAGGTGCGCATTCGCCGAATCCACATGGAGGAAGACGCCGGCAAGAGCGTGCACGACGCCGACGGCACGCGCTCGCTGGTCGACCTGAACCGCGCCGGCACGCCGCTGCTCGAGATCGTCTCGGAGCCCGACCTGCGCAGCGCCGACGACGCGGTGGAGTACCTGAAGGCGCTCCGCGAGATCCTCATGGCGGTGGGGGTCAACGACGGCAACCTCGAAGAGGGCTCGTTTCGCTGCGACGCCAACGTGTCGGTGATGAAGAAGGGCGCCAGCGAGCTGGGCACGCGCTGCGAGCTGAAGAACCTGAACTCGTTTCGGTTCATCAAGCAGGCCATCGAGGTCGAAGCGGCGCGCCAGGTCGAGCTGCTCGAAGGCGGCAAGGCGGTGGTGCAGGAGACCCGGCTGTTCGACCCCGACCGCGGCGAGACCCGCGCGATGCGCAGCAAAGAAGACGCGCACGACTACCGGTACTTTCCCGACCCCGATCTGCCGCCGGTGGTGGTGAGCCCAAGCTTGCTCGAGCGGGTGCGCAGCGCGCTCCCCGAGCTGCCCGCCGCCAAGCGCGAGCGCTATGCCGCCGAGCTCAAGCTCTCGCCCTACGACGCGGGGCTGCTCAGCGGCGCGTGGTCGCAGCTGTTCGAGGCCACGCTGAAGGCGTACGGCGGCGAGGCGAAGAAGGTCGCCAACTGGATCATCGGCGAGGTGAGCCGGCTGCAGAACGAGGTGAGCGAGCCCTCGAAGCTGACGCCCGAGCTCCTTGCGGCGCTGCTCAAGGCGGTCGATGCGGGCCGCATCTCGGCGAATGCGGGCAAAGACGTGCTCGGCGAGGTGTACCGCTCGGGGCGCGGGGTCGACGAGGTGATCGCGGCGAAGGGGCTCGAGCAGGTCTCGGACGTCGCGGCGATCGAGGCGGCGGTCGATGCGGTGATCGCCCAGTCGCCGTCAGAGGCTGCCAGCTTCAAGGCGGGGAAGACTGCGCTGCTGGGGTTCTTCGTCGGCAAGGTGATGAAGGCGATGAAGGGCAAGGCCAACCCGAAGGTGGTCAACGAGCTGGTTGCGAAGAAGTTGGGCTGAGCTCGCTCGACAAAAGCCGTTCACGTTCACGTTCACGTTCACGTTCACGAAGAAGCCACAGCTTGCTTTTTCGTGAACGTGAACGTGAACGTGAACGTGAACGGCTTCTCGCAGCGCTCGACCCCCCACCACGTTCACTTCCGAACGTTGAGGGCGAGCACCACCCACCCCCCCATGAACGCCAGGCCCCCGAACGGGGTCACCATTCCCAACGCGCGCGTCCCGGTGACGGCCAAGAGGTACAGCGAGCCCGAGAACAGCACCACGCCCGCCGTAAACAACCCCGCAATCAACCCCTTCCTCGTCACCGGCATCACCGCGACCAGCCCCACCGCCAGACCATGCGCCAGGTGATATCTCGCCCCCGTGTTCCACCAATCGAGGCTCTCAGGCCCCAGCGCCTTGATCGCGTGGGCTCCCATCGCCCCGCAACCGACCGCGGTGAGCCCCAAGATCGCCGCCAACCTGATCAGCCCAGCTTGACTTCCCTCGCGATCTTCCGTATCCGACTCGCCCTTTTGGGCCATGTGCCCTTTCTAAGCTGAGGTAACGATCGATGTACGCCGTCATTCGAACCGGTGGAAAACAGTACCGCGTCGCCGAGGGCGACGTCCTGCGCATCGAAAAGATCAAAGGCGACGCTGGCGCCGACGTTAAGTTCGACGAGGTGCTGATGGTCGGCGGCGACGCGCACAAGATCGGTCGTCCCACGGTCGCGGGCGCGGTGGTGGCCGGCAAGATCCTCCGTCAGGACAAAGAGCGTCGCGTCCTCCACTTCCGTAAAGAGAAGGAAGGGTGGACCCGCCGCAAGGGTCACCGCCAGCCGTTCACCGAGGTCAAGGTCGTCAGCATCTCGGGCTAACCGAAAGATTCGAGGTCTCGTCACATGGCACACAAAAAAGGTCAGGGCTCTTCTCGCAACGGCCGCGACAGCAACTCGCAGCGGCGCGGCGTCAAGGTGTACGGCGGTGAGAAGGTCTCGGCGGGCAGCATTCTGGTTCGCCAGCTCGGCACCGTGATTCACCCCGGCGTCAACGTGAAGCTCGGTCGCGACTTCACGCTCTTCGCCACCGCCGACGGCGTGGTGAAGTACGAGCGCAAGGGCAAGGACAAGAAGAAGGTCTCCGTCTATCCCGACGGCAACGCCCCTGCGGCGCAGGCCTGAACCGGCTCGCCGGCCGCCGCGGACTTTTCTTGGGGTTCGCGGCACTGGCTGAGCGGCAAGCGGGGCGGACGTGAAGTTCGTCGACGAAGTCCGCATCGAGGTGAAGGCGGGAGACGGCGGCAACGGCTCCATCGCCTTCCGGCGTGAGAAGTACGTCGACAAAGGTGGCCCCAGCGGCGGTGACGGAGGCGACGGCGGCTCGGTGATCTTCGAGGCCGACCCCCAGCTCACCACGCTGCTCGACTACCGCTACCAACAACACCATCGCGGCGAAGCCGGCGAGCACGGCATGGGCAGCGACTGCAACGGCAAGGCGGGGGTCGACCTCACCCTGCGCGTGCCGGTCGGTACCCTGGTGCGCAGGCACGAGACGGGTGAGCTGCTCGCCGATCTCGCCGAGCCCGGGCAGCGGTTCATCGTGGCCAAGGGCGGGCGCGGCGGCCTGGGCAACATGAACTTCGCCACCTCGACCCGGCAGACGCCGCGCTTCGCGCAAGACGGCACCAAGGGCGAGCTGCTGATGATCACCCTCGAGCTGAAGCTGCTCGCCGACGTGGGGCTGCTCGGCTACCCCAACGCCGGCAAGAGCACGCTCATCTCCCGGGTGAGCCGCGCGCGGCCCAAGGTCGCCGACTACCCCTTCACCACCCTGGTCCCGAACCTGGGCGTGGTTCAGTACAAAGACCGCCGCTCGTTCGTGATGGCCGACATTCCCGGCCTGATCGAAGGCGCCGCCGAGGGCGTGGGCCTGGGGCTGCAGTTCCTCCGGCACGTCGAGCGCTGCCGGGTGCTGGTGCACCTGCTCGACCTGGGCGCCGTCGTCGAGGGCCGCGACCCGGCGCACGACTACGACGTGCTCAACAAGGAGCTCGCCAAGTACAGCCCCGAGCTCGCCCGCCGCCCGCAGGTGGTGGTGGCCAACAAGCTCGACCTGCCCTACGCGCGCGAGGCGCTCCCCAAGCTGCAGGCGAAGCTCGCCAAGAAGGGCGTCAAGGTGCTCACCCTCTCGGGCGCCACCGGCGAGGGCCTGAACGAGCTGCTCGATGCGGTCGCCAAGGTCCTCTACGCCAAGCCTGCGCCGGTGCCGGCGGTCGCGGCTCCGAAAGCGGTGAAGCCCGCCGCGAAGCCTGCTTCCAAGCAGAAGGCCGCCCCGAAGCCGAAGAAGAAGAAGAAGGCGCCGGCGAAGAGGAAGACGGCCGCGAAGAAGCCGACGACGAAGAAGAAGAAGGCAGCGGCGCGGAGCCGCAAGTGAGCGGCGGCGGCCCGGGGTACGAGCCGCGCGAAGGAGTACCGCCGCCCGAAGAGCTGCTGCTCGCTCCGCGCCTCGAGCGCATCGAGCAGGTGCTGAAGGGCCGCACCCGGCGCTTCACCCTGGTGCTCGACCAGCTCGAAGACGCCTTCAACATGGCCGCGGTGCTCCGCACCTGCGAGGCCTACGGCGTTCAAGACGTTCACGTCATCGACAACCCGAACGCCGCGTTCAAGCCCAACGCCACCGTCACCCAGGGCTGCGACAAGTGGCTCGACCTGCACCGCTACCGCGACTTCGCCGACTGCCGCGCCGCGCTGCACCAGGCCGGCTTCAAGGTGCTGGCCTCTCAGGTGCGTGAGGGGGCCACCCCGCTCGAGGCCATCGACTTCGACCACAAAGTGGCGCTGGTGCTCGGCAACGAGCGCTTCGGAGTGCGCCGCGAGGTCATCGACCAGAGCGACGGCGTCTTCTGGATTCCGATGCGCGGCTTCTCGCAGAGCCTCAACATCTCGGCGACCGCCTCGGCCTGCATCACCCGGGCGCGCCTGGGGCGCCCCGGCGACTTGAGCGAGGCCGAAATCGCGACCTTGAGAGAACGTTTTCAGCGCCTGTCCGTCAAACAGCACAAGAGGCTCTACAAATGATGCATTTCATCATCTTGGCCCTGGCGTTCGACGGCGGTTCCGCGGCGCTGGCCGATGCCGGGGTGAAGGCCGATGCCGGGGTGGCCGATGCCGGGGTTAAGGCCGATGCCGGGGTGAAGGCCGAGGCTCCCAAGCCCAGCCCCGAGACCCAGGCGCTGGTCGATCGCATGCAGGCGTTCTACGAGAAGTCGACCGACTTCACCGCCGGCTTCAAGCAGGACTACACGTACAAGGCGTTCAAGCGCACCACCACCAGCACCGGCAAGCTCATCTACAAGCGCGGCGAGCGCGGCCCGCAGATGCGGTGGGACTACGAGAAGCCCGAGCCCAAGAGCTTCGTGCTCGCCGACAACAAGGTGCGGCTCTACGACCCGGCGGCGCTCAGCCTCACCATCAGCGCGATGTCGACCGACAAACTCTCGGCCTCGGTCACCTTCCTGTGGGGGCAGGGCAAGCTGGCCAACGAGTTCTCCATCAGCCAGCGGGCCTGCGAGAAGTGCAGCGGGGTGCTGCTCGAGCTCAACCCGCTGCGGCCCGACCCGCGGTTCAAGCAGGTGCGGCTCGAGGTCGACCCCAAGTCGGCCACGGTGCTCAAGAGCACGGTGGTCGACCCCGACGGCAGCGAGAACGCCATCACCTTCATCGACCTGAAGACCAACGTGGGCGTGCCGGATGACGCCTTTCGCATCGCGCTGCCCAAGTCGGTGCAGATCGTCGACATGTCCGCGGCGATGAAAGCCCCCGCGCCGAAGGACGGCGGGCTGTAGTACGAAGCCTCGATGCTGAGGGCCGCGCCGCTGTTGCTCCTCGTCGCGTGCGCCGGCCGCGGCCTGGGCTCGCACCGCGGCAGCGGCGACCTCGAGGGGCTCTCGCTGCCGCTCAAGTCGAACCCGGGGCTCAAGCTCTCGGTCGACGGGCACCTCGAGAACGTGCGCGCCGAGGTGGTGTTCGAGGTGGCGAGCCCGATGAGCCGCATCACCAGCGGCTGCTTCGAAGAGGCTCCGCCCACCGGTGACACGGTGCACGTGCCGCGTTTCACCGGAGCGGCCGACACGGTGAGCGAGGTCGAGGTGCGCGGGCTCACGTTCGGCAAGCACCGCTACCGCTCTTTTCCCGCCGGCATGAGCCACGACGACCACTGCATCGTGACGCTGGGCAACGACCAGCTGATGCCGTGGGCGATGACCGTCGACGTGGCCCGCCGCACCTTGAGCTTCGGCAAGAGCCAGAGCGCCGAGCACTGGCGGGCGCTGGCGCTGGCTCCGGCGGCGGGCCGCCAGGGCTTCGAGTCGCACCTGCTCGACCTGACCCGCGACCCGCGCACCGACTGGCCGCTGTTGCCGGTGAGGGTGAACCAGGCGGGGGCCGAGCTGGTGGGCGCCTTCGTGCTGTCGACCGGCGAGCAGCAGAGCGAGATCTCCGATGACGCGGCGCGCTCAGCGGGGCTGCGCAGCGGCTTCGAGCTGCTCGAGGGCATCGAGCTGCCCGACGGCATGCAGATTCCACCCGAGCTGCAGAGCTTCAAGGGCATCAACTTCGACGCGCTCGAGCTGGCGCCGGGCGTGGGCGTGCACGAGGGCGCGCTGCGCGGAGTGTCGGATCAGAACGGAGAGCGGCGCGCGGCGGGGCTGTTGGGGTGCGACCTTTGGGGCCGCTACGACGCGGTGATCGACGTGGCGGCGAACGTGCTGTTGCTCCAGCGCCCGCGGGTGCTGGCGAGCGGCGCGCACGAGCGGTGCGACCGCAACGGGCGGGTCGACGAAGAGTCGTGCTTCGAGCTGCAGTTCGAGAAGACCAAGGCCGCGCTGATCGCCACCGGCACGGTGTGGCGCACCCTGCCCGAGGGCGGCCGGCTGCACCTCGACTTCGTCAGCCCTCAAGGGAAGATCTCTTCGCCCTGCCGCATGGGGCTCACCTTCAGCCCCACCGACCGCGGTGAGAACACGCAGCATGAGCTGCCCTGGGAGCAGCTCGAGCAGGCGCTGCCCGCGTGCGCCAGTGCCCTCAAAGAGGCGAGCGGGGTGCAGCTGTCGATGTACGAAGACGGCGCGCTGCCCGAGTGCCCCGGCACCTGCGCCTTCGCGCAGGACCTGCGCACCGGGCGCGTGAGCTGCGAGTGCCAGCCGCAGGTCAGCGGCATCGCCAGTGAGGCAGAGCGGCACTTCTTGAGGGTGTACAAGCAGCTGCTCGAGCAGAAGGGGAACCTGCTGCCGCCTGATGAGGAGCCCGACGACCCGCCTTGACGGTGGGTGGTGGGCGGGTGCTGGTGGAGGTGGGCGCTCTGCCGCCGTTGCGCTTGGCCCTCGTGAGCCCGCCGGAAGGTCGGCCCGGCAGGGTCAGGCCAAGGGTTCAGCGTTCCCGGCCAGGGGTGGATGGGGGTTGGGCAGGGGGAGTTGGGGTTGGGTTGGCGCTTCAGTCTTCGTTGCCTGCCACCTTGAAGGTGTCGAGCACCGCTTGCGCCGCGCGCGCGAGATACTTGCCCTTGCGCACCAGAATGCCGATCGGGCGGGTGAAGCTGCCTTCCGAGAAGGGGCGGGTGATGAGCGAGCCCATCGCCACTTCGGGCTTCACCGTGGGCATCGGCAGCACCGACACCCCCAACCCCAGCTCGACCGCGCGCTTGATGGTCTCGACGTTGTCCATCTCCATCGAGGGGTTCAGCTCGAGGCCCTTGTCGCGGAACAGCTTGTCGATGCCCTTGCGGCTCGGCGCCTCGCGGTCGAACGCGATGAACGGGCTCGATGCCACCGCCTGCATCGACACCTTCTGCTTCGCGGCCAGCGGGTGGTTGGGCGGGAAGATGACCGCCAGCTTGTCTTCGCGGAAGGGAATGACGTCGACCCCCGCGCGCGGCTGGGGGTACGCCACCAGACCCAGGTCGGCCGCGCCCAGAATCACGTCGTCGTACACCTGATCCGACCGGCGGTAGTTGAGCCGCAGGTTCACCTTCGGGTGCGTCTTGAGCAGCTGCCGCTGCAGGTTCTGCAGCTCGTGCAGCCCGACCGAGTAGATGGTCGACACGTTGCACGCCCCCGAGACCTCGCTCGCCTGCTCGCGAATCTCGGACTCGACCTCGGCGAAGCGCGAGAGAATCTCTTTACAGCCGCGGAACAGCCGCTCGCCGGCCGGCGTCGGCGTCACCTGCCGCGCGCTGCGCGACAACAGCCGCTGCTCGTAGCGCGTCTCGAGCGCCCGAATCTGCTGGCTCACCGCCGACTGGGTGACGTGGTTCAGCTGCGCGGCCCGGGAGAAGCTCCCGGTTTCGACCACGTCGCAGAACATTCGCAGAGACTCGAGTTGCATAGATGTGGCTACTGTATAGACCGCTTTTCATTAGCGCAAGTTGTGAGCCGTAATATCGGGCCCATGAATCGTGGCCGGCATGAAGGTGACCGGGCTGGGGCTGATGGGGCTGTTGTGCGCGTGTCAGGTCTACGACTTTCAGCCGGTGGTGCCGCTGGGGCTGGCGCAGATCATCAAGGACGTGAACATCACCGCCTCACCGCCCAAGCCCGCGCTGATGCTGGTGGTCGACAAGTCACGTTCGATGACCACGCCCCTGGTGGGAGGTGGCAGCCGAATGACCGCGATGCAGGCGGCGATGGACACGTTCCTCACCAACTCGGGGGCCGCTGCTCACCTGGGCATGCTCCCGTTCCCCACCGACGTGATGCCGGCCAACTCGTGCCTCAACGGTGACGTGGCGAACTTCGCGACCATCGGTGTCGCCCTCGACCAGGGGGACGAAGACGACGCGCGGCTGACCCGCGTCGCCGCTCAAGTGAAGACGGCGATCGACGTGTTGGTGCCGAATGGCGGAACTCCGACCGGAGCCACCATGCGCACGCTCGGCACCTACCCCCCCTTGCTCGCCAAGCAGCGCGACAACTTCGCGGTCTTGCTGACCGACGGCTTGCCGAACTGCAACCCCGACCTCGCTCCGCAGGCATCGACCTGCACCTGCACCGCCTCGCTCCCGGCGGGCTCACCCTGTCAGGTCGCTGAGGGAGGCAGAGTTCAGAACCAGTGTCTCGACGATCAAGGCGTCTCGGCTGAGATCGCGCTGCTGGCCGAGAAGCACATTCGCACCATCGTGATCGTCTTCGGTACCGACGTCGACAACGTCGAGGGCAAGCGGACGCTCGGCCAGATGGCCACCGCCGGAGCGTTCACCCGCCCGTGCACCACCAGCGCCGACTGCAACTCGGGCGACACCTGCAACAGCGGCGGTGTCGACCCCTGCGGCCGCCCGGCGAGCACCTGCGGGCAGAACTACTTCACCGCCGGCAACGCCGCCGAGCTCGGCAAGGTGCTCGATGCCATCAAGGCGTCGGTGACCTGCCCCACCTGCCTGCAGGTGATCGCTCCTCCATCCGACCCGGCCCTCATCAGCGTGTTGGTCGACGGCGATGCGCTCCAGCCCGGCCCCGACACCTGGGAGTTCCGCCAGAGCACCACCGCTCCGACCATCGAGTTTCTGGGCGCCCTGTGCGATCGCCTCAAGAAGTCGACGGTCGCCGACCCGGTGCACGTGGAGATCCGCTCGGTGCAGACCTTCTAGAGCACCGAACAGGTTATCGGGCCGAAAGCGAGGCGAACGAGACCGAAGCGAGCCCGGCACGCGAGGAGCGAGCACCGGAGCTGTGCTTGTCGGCCCAGTGAGGAGCGCAGTGACGAGCCTGCCCGGCGCAGCGAGAGGATCGTTCGCCGCAGCAGGCTCGGTAACCTGTTCGGTGCTCTCAGGCGGAACCGCCGGGCGCGCCGCGTTGTCGGTGCGCCCATGCTCGCCCTGTCGCTGCTGCTCGCCGCTGCGCCCCTCGCCGTACCGCGGCTGCCGCTCAAGTCGCTGGTGCTGTACGAGAACGGCGTCGGCTACTTCGAGCGCAAGGGCCCGATGGTGGCCGGCGCGGTGGCCGAGATTCCCCTCGAGCCCGGGCAGCTCGACGACGCGCTCAAGTCGATGGTGGTGGTGTCCGAGCGCGGCGTCGCGTCGGTCGAGTTCGCTCCGCCGCTCTCGGCCGAAGCCGCGCGCGCGATGGCCGGCATGCCCGAGCCCGAAGGGCAGCGCGACCTCTCTTCGCTGCTGCGCGCACTGCAGGGCGTCGAGGTGAAGGTGGCGCGCCTCGAGGGCCAAAGCGCGCGAGGCCGGGTGGTCGAGGTCGCCGACGAAGAAGAGCGCGACCTCAAGGGCAACCCGCTGCAGAAGCCGACCCTGCTGCTCTTCGGCGAGGCCGGCCTGCAGCGGGTGCGCCTCGAAGAGCTGGCCTCGGTGCGGCCGGTCGACCCTGCGGTGCAGCTCGCGTGGTATCGCGCCACCGGCTCGGCCTCGGCCCAGCCCGAGCGACAGAGCCTCAAGGTGCGCAGCGCCAGCGGCGGCGGCAGCGTCGCGGTCGGCTACACCACCGAGGCGCCGGTGTGGCGCACCACCTACCGGCTGGTGCTGCAGTCGGCGGCGCAGCAGCCGGGGCGGCTACAGGGCTTCGCGCTGGTACACAACGACAGCGACGAGGCGTGGGAGGGCGTGAAGGTCACCCTCGCCTCGGGGCGCCCCACCTCGTTTCTCTTTCCGCTCGCCGGGCCCCGCTACGGCCGGCGCGAGCTGGTCTCGCCGGAAGATGGCCTCGACCCGGCGCCCCAGCTGGCGACCGCCGAGGCGCGCGAGCACCTGCGCGGCGCGCTGGGCGGCACGGTGGGGTTGGGCGCCATCGGCACGGTGGGCCACGGCTACGGCATGGGCAGCGGCAGCGGCTCGATCGCCCTTCACGGCTCGAGCGCCGGCGGGGGCGGGGTGACCTCGGGCGCCTCTGACCTGCTCTCGGGCGAGGGGCCCACCCCGCTCGACCCGGCGGCCGTGAGCGAGGCCGGAGAGCTGTTTCTCTACACCGTCACCGAGCCGGTGTTTCTCGGCGCGCGCAAGAGCGCGCTGCTGCCGATCATCGATCGCGGCGTGACGGCAGAGCGGGTGACGGTCATCGCGGGCAGCGAGGCCCGGCTGGCGGTGCGGCTGTCGAACTCGACCCCGCTCACCCTCGAGGGCGGCACGGTCTCGGTGTTCACCGACGGCGCCTACGCCGGTGAGTCGCAGATCGACCGCATCAAGCCCAACGAGGTGCGCGTGGTGCCGCACGGTGAAGACCTCGACCTCGAGCAGCACCGCACGCTCACCACCACCGAGGGGCCGGTGAAGGCGGTGCGCAAGAACGGCAGCGTGGTCGAGCTGCACCGCGTCGACCGAAAGAGCTGGCGGCTCGAGCTCACCTCCCGGTCGGAGAAGAAGCGCACCGTGCTGTTCGAGCTCGGCTCGGGAGCGGGCTACCGGGTGACCGCGGGAGCCGAAGAAGACGTGCGCTCGCCGGGCCAACCCCGCTACGCGCGGCTCGCGCTGGCGCCGAAAGAGAAGCGCACCGCCGAGGTCGTCGAAGAGGGCGCCATCGTCGAGCGTGTGCCCGTCGAGCAGCTCACCTCGTCGCGGCTCGACGCGCTCCTGGCGCGGCAGCTCGACGCTCTGGTGAGGGCCACCCTGGTGGCGCTGCGCTCGGAGGCCGGGCGGGCCGAGGCCGCCGCCGAGCGGGTGAGGAAGATCGACGCCCGCCTGCACCAGCTCGAGGGTGACAGCGCTCGGCTGCGTGACGACCTCGCCGCCGCGGGCAAGGGCGGCGCCGCGAAGGTCGCCGAAGACCTCGGCCGCCGCCTGCTGCTGCTCGAAGACGAGCTCGGCAAGCTGCGCCTCGAACGCGAACAGGCCGAGAAGGTGGTGGGCGCCGCGCGCTCTCAGGCGCTGCAGCTCGTGAGCGGGCAGGGTGAGCGCAGTCGAGCCCTGCCGTCGCAGCACGACGGCTGAAGCGGCAGATACTCTGTCGTAGGGGAACCTGCGTGCTGCTGCTTGAAACCTGAAGTCAGGGGCGCCGTACGTTCCAGCTGCGATGGCACCCCTCGACTGCGCTCGGGGTGACCGGTCTAGGCTTCAGAGCATGAACGAGACGGTGAAGTTGCCCGACACGTACACGTCGAGCGCACCGCCGGCGACGTTCATGTCACCGACCATCGGGTTCATCGAGTACCAGTAGCGCTGGTACTCGCCACCGAGCTTCAGCTCGAGGCGATCGAGCAGGGTGACGGTGAACGCGCCACCGGTGTCGAGGCCGTTGGCGCTGGCCCGGGGAAAGTAGCTGGCGATCTCTCCCTTGGCGAGCAGCAGGTCTCCGGCGAAGTGCGCCTGGAAGCCGACCGGCCCGAACAGCGCCAGCTTGAGCAGAATGCCGGGGCGCAGCGCGGTGTACCCCACGCTGGGGATGTTGGGCTTGGCGCCGTTCGACGCGGCGATCGAGTAGGCCTGCCGCGAGAAGCCGAAGAACGGCGTCACGGTGAGAATGCTCACCGGCAGCCGCACCGCCAGCGCCGCGCGAACGTTGAACGCGGTGGTGCCGTAGCGGGTGCCGTCGGCGGCGCGCGAGGCGATGCCCACCGCGTAGTCGAACTGGCCGAGCACCCCGACGTTGGCGGCGAAGCCGTTGGTCACGAATGCGGCGGGGAACACGTCGAGCTCGAGCGCGATCGCCGGGCCGCCGGGCAGGTAGTACGTCGACAGCGCATCGAAGATGTCGTCGGTGTAGCCGAAGCGCCGGTTGAACACCTTGATGCCCGCGCCGAAGCGCAGCGCGGTGGGCTTCTTGGCGCCGTCGCGGTCTGAGGGCTCTTCTTTCTCACGCAGCTCTTCGCGCGGCGGCGGGGGCTCGCTGCGCACCCGCTTCTCTTCGCGGCGGGGCTTCTCTTCGACCGGCTCGGGCTTCTTCTCTTCGGCGGGCCTGGGCTTCTCGGCGACCTCGACCGGCTTCTCTTCGACCGGCGGCGGCGGCTTGACCGCTTCTTCTCTCTTGGGCGCCTTGGCGTCGTCGAGCCCGTCGAGCAGCTTTCTCAAGTCGGGCTTCGCCAGCACCTTGGGCGGCTTCTTGCCGAACTTCACCCGAAACGACGAGAGCGGGCTGCCGTCGGCGCCGTTGAGCACCATCACCGTGTAGAGGTCGCCGCCCTGGCGCGCCGTCACCACCGCGATGGCTCCGCCGGCCTCACGGCAGGCCGCCTTCACGTCGCCGCCGGTCGGCTCGGGCGAGAGCGAGGTCTTGCTCACCGAGTACTTGGCCTTGAGCGCCTTCTCGAGCAGCGCCGCAATCGGCTTGGGAGCGTCGAGCACCACCTTCGCCTTGGCGAGCGCGAGCGCGGGCACCAGCAGCACTGCACACAGGAGCACGCGCCGCATCAGGTGCCTCCGTCGGTGAGGTTCGCGATGTATTCGTTGAGGCACTTCAGCTCGGCGGTGGTGAGCAGATCACCGATGGTCGGCATCTGCGAACCGCAGGTGGGCACCGACTGCGTCACCTTCTCGATCATGAACGACGAGAGCGGCTTGCCCTCGCACATGCTGGTGTCGTTCTTGATGCGGCCGGCCACCCCCATGCTGACCAGGTCGAGGCCGTTCTGCGGGCTCTGCATGCCGTGGCAGCCGGCCATGCCGCAGCGGGCCTGGAGAATGTCGACCTCTACGTCGATCGGGCAGCGCTTGAAGCGGTCGGGGTCGTCGAGTCGGCCGGGGCAGGCGGTCAGCGCCAGCAGCACCAGCAAGCACCAGCGGGGGCTCATTGGGCCGCAACTATGCCACTCGCAGGCGAAAAGTCGCGGCGAAAGCTCGGGCTTCAGCGCACCGCGTGCATCTCGGGAAAACGCGTCAAGACCTCTGGCCCGCCCAGCGGCCCGGCCCAGGTCAGATACGCCCCCATCAGCTCGTTCTCGTAGAGCAGCGCGCGGTCGTCGAGCAGCGCGCGAATCTGCGCGCGATCGTCGAGCGCCGACACTCCGCGCAGCTGCCGCCGCATGCAGAGCACCAGGGTGAGCACCGCGTAGCCGCTCTCGCCGGTCGCCGAGGGCTCGGCGCTGCGCTTGCCGAAGTCTTCGACCGCCAGCTGGTAGCTGCGCTGCGCCGCGGGCTCGTCGGCGAGGTCCAACCGCTCGCCGTAGCCGAAGTACACCCACTCGCTCTCCAGCCCGCGCACCGCCTTCGCCAGCTCGCGCACCAGCCGGGTGCGCTCGGCCGCGCTCACCGGGTCGGCCTGCGCTCCGGCGATGAGCAGCTGCTGGGCCACCAGCTGGCGCGCGCCCGCGTGCATGCCCAGCGCGAGCACCGAGAGGTGCAACCTGGCGGCCGCAACCGGCGCGCCGACGGGCGCGGGAGGAGGAGGAGGCGGCGCGGCCCTGGCCGCCGGGCGGTTCGCGCGGCGCACCAGGAAGACGATGAAGCCGATGATGCCCGCGGCGATCAAGAAGCAGCAGCAGAGCGACAAGAGCCCCAGGCCCTGCAGCTCTTTGTCGCTGAACTGCGGCTCACCCGCGGTGCCGCCCGAGCGGTACGGGCCGGGCTCTTTCTCGTCGTCGTCGGGGTTGGGGGCGGCCTCGTCGGGCAGGTCGGCGGGCTCGTCGTCGCCCTCGTCGAGCGGCTCGGGCGCAGGCGGCGGCTTGGGCGCCGGCGCGGGCCGCGGCGCCGGGCGGGTGGTCTTCGGCCGCGGCGCAAGCGCAGGCTGCGCGGCGCCCAGCAGCAGCGAAGCCACCAGCAGGGCGTGAATCACTTCGGCACCTCGAGCAGCGCCGCGCACGAGATCTCGGCCAGAATGTCGAGCAGCGCGTGGCCCTCTTCGGCGGTGGCGGCCGCGGGCGCGCCGAAGTACGCGTCGGGCCCGCCCGCCTCTTCGAAGCTCTTCGCGCCGGCCTTGATCTTCGCGGGCAGGTCGACCGCCAGCTCGGGCAGCGCCCGGCGCGCCGCGTCGTCGACCAGCTCGGGCGCCGCGGCCAGCATCAGCGCGGTCTCGTAGCGGCCGGCGTGGCTGCCGCCGTGGGTGAACTCGGCGCCCAGCCGCGGGCCATGCGGCTTCTTGCGGTGGTCGGGCACCACGATCTTCGCGCCGGTCTTCTCGCGCGCCAGCTTCGCCGCCTCGTGCACCACCGCGAAGTGCGCCGGCTCGAGGTGGTGGTTGATGACCGCGATGGTGCGAAAGCCGTGGCGCGCGATGCCCTCGAGCACCTGGCTCAGCACCGCGCGGGTCGCGTCGGCGGTGAGGCTGACGGTGCCGGCGAACGCGGCGGCGAAGTCGGTGAGCCCGTAGGGCACGGCGGGGAAGACGACGCACTCGCGCTCGCCGAGGCGGGCGGCCACCCGCCGGCAGACCTCTTGCGCGATCACCACGTCGACGTTGAGCGGCAGGTGCGGCCCATGCGCTTCAGTCGAGCCCACCGGCAACAGCGCGAAGGCGCCCCCTCCGGCCAGCGCCTTCACCTTCGGCCACGAGAGGGTGGCGGCGAGGTGCATCACTTGCGCAGCTCCGTCTTGAGCACCTTGCCCCGGTCGCTGCGCGGCAGCGCGTCGAGGAACACCACCTCGCGCGGGGCCTTGAACGGCGCCAGCGCGTCACGCACGTGGGCCTTCAGCTCTTCGGCCAGCGCGTCAGAGGCGGTCTTGCCCGCGTGCAGCGCCACGAACGCGCGCGGCTTGTCGAGGCCGTCTTTGTCTTTGAAGCCGACCACCGCCACCTCGCGCACCGCGGCGTGTTGCAGCAGCGCGTTCTCGACCTCGACCGGAGAGAGCCACTTGCCGCCGACCTTCAGCATGTCGTCGCCGCGGCCGCAGAAATAGAAGTAGCCGTCGTCGTCTTGCTGGAACTTGTCGGCGCTGACGCACCAGTCACCGCGAAAGGTCTGCTTCGACTTCTCGTGCTGCTGCCAGTACTCGAGCGCCATCGAGTCGCCCTGCACCCACAGCGTGCCCACCTCACCGCGCGGCACCTCGCGGCCCTCGTCGTCGCAGACCCGGGCGCGGTAGCCCTCGACCACCCGCCCCAGCGAGCCGAGCTTCACGTCGCCGAGCCGGTTGGTGATGAAGATGTGAAACATCTCGGCCGAGCCGATGCCGTCGAGCACCTCGACCCCGGTGAGCTTCTTCCACCGCTGGTAGAGCTCGGCGGGCAGCGCCTCGCCCGCGCTCACCGCGAGGCGAAGGCTCGAGAAGTCGACGTCTTGCGCGCCCGGGGCGCCCGCCACCTGGTTGAGCGAGGTGGGCACGGTGATCAGCATGGTGGGGCGGTGCTTCGCGATCAGCTGAAAGAGCTTCTCGGGCGAGCCCTTCTCTCTGAACAGCACGCAGCTGCCGCCGGCGATGAGCGGGAAGAGCAGGTTCGAGCCCAGCGCGTAGCCGAAGGCCAGGCGCGGCACGCTGAAGGTCTTGTCGGTCGAGCGGTAGCCCACCACCGGCAGCGCGTAGGTGAGCGCGCTGAAGACGAAGTCGTGGTGCTTGTGCACCGCGGCCTTGGGGAAGCCGGTCGAGCCCGAGGTGTAGAGCCACACCGCCGGGTCATCGCGGTGGGTGGGCGCGAACGACGGGTCGGGGTCGGCGACGCTCAGCGCCGCGTCCCACGTGCCGCCCACGGTGAGCACGTGCTTGAGGTGGGGGCAGTCTCTCCACACCGATTCGATGACCGGCATCGCCTCGAGGTCGACCACCAGAATTCGGGCGCGGGTGTAGTTCAGGTAGTAGCGCGCCTCTTCGGCCTTCAGGTCGGGGTTCACCGCGCTCACCACGCCCCCGGCCTTCACCGCCCCCAGCCAGGCGCTGGCGAACTGCGGCACGTCGGGCACCATCAGCAGCACGCGCTGCTCGAGGTGCAGGCCGTGCGACTTGTAGACCGCGGTGGCGCGGTCGGTGGCGTCGGCGAGCTGGCCGTAGGTGATGACCTGGTCTTCGAAGTAGATGGCCGGCGCGTTCGGCTGCCGCCCGCGCCTGGCGGTAGAGGAACACCTCGGCGAGGTTGAGCTGCTCGGGCAACGCGAACGGGTCCAGGGTCACGACGGTTTTTCCTTTCGCTGCGAGCGTACGAAGAGCAGCGCGCCTCCACCGACCAGCGCGCAGCCCAGGGCACCGAGCGCCTGCTGCCGGCCGACCTCGTGCGCGGTCTCTTCGGTGAAGGCGCACTCGGGGTGGCCTCCGTCTTCGCAGGTGACCCTCATGTTCGAGATCGACTGGGTGCCCAGGTACACGCCACCCACGAGCAGGCCCGCCGCGAAGCTGCCGATCACCACGCGCTTCATGCGGCCGCTTGTAGGCTCAAAGCGGCTCGAAAGTCCTCAACGCTGATGAGGGGCGTGCCCGGTTAGACTGCCGGGCCCAAGATGAAGATTCTCTACGGAGTGGTGGGCGAGGGCATGGGGCACGCGACCCGCTCGCGGGTGATTCTCGAGCACCTCACCCAGCACCACGACGTGCACATCGTGGTGTCGGGCCGCGCGCGCGACTACCTCGCCAAGCAGTTCGAGAACGTGCACAACATCTGGGGCTTCACCATCAGCTACGAGGGCAACTCGGTGAAGAAGTGGCAGACCGTGCTGCAGAACCTGAAGGGCGCGGTCACCGGCTGGCCCCAGAACATCAAGAAGTACTTCGAGCTGGTCGACGACTTTCACCCCGACGTGGTGATCAGCGACTTCGAGACCTTCAGCTACCTGTTCGCCAAGAACCACTTTCTGCCGGTGATCAGCGTCGACAACATGCAGATCATCAACCGCTGCAAGCACGACCCGGCGCTGCTGGCCGGCCACGAAGACGCGTTCGAGATGACGAGGTCGCTGGTGAAGTCGAAGCTGCCCGGCGCGTTTCACTACCTGATCACGACGTTCTTCTACCCCGAGCTGCGCAAAGAGCGGACCACGCTGGCGCCGTCGATTCTGCGCCCGCAGATTCTCGAGGCGAAGAGCGAGCCGGGTGAGCACCTGTTGGTGTACCAGACCTCGACCACCAACCAGGCGCTGCTCGACGCCTTGAAGGCGAGCGGGCTGCCGGCGCGCGTCTACGGCATGCGGCGGGAGATCAAGGAAGACCAGGTCGAGGGCAACCTCACCTTCAAGCCCTTCAGCGAGAAGGGGTTCATCGACGATCTGCGCACCGCGCGCGCGGTGGTCGCCGGCGGCGGGTACACCCCTGATGAGCGAGGCGGTGTACCTGCACAAGCCGATGCTCTCGCTGCCGGTCGAGGGGCAGTTCGAGCAGGTCTTGAACGCGCTGTACCTCGAGAAGCTGGGCTACGGCATGTACGCCAAGGCGCTCGACGGCGCGGTGCTGAACGAGTTTCTCTCACGGGTGCCGAGGTGCGCCGAGGCGCTCGAGGGCTACCGCCAAGACGGCAACAAGCGGCTCATCGCCGCGCTCGACGAGCAGCTCGAGCAGGCGTTCGAGCGCAAGGGCAACTGGAAAGAGATGAGCCAGGGCTGAGCGTCACGCCAGCAGGTGCCGGGCGATGACCAGCCGCTGCACTTCGCTCGCGCCCTCGTAGATGCGCAGCGCGCGCACGTCGCGGTAGAGCCGCTCGACCACCGCGCCGCGCACCACCCCGTTGCCGCCGTGAATCTGCAGGCAGCGGTCGACGATGCGCTGGGCGGCCTCGGTGGCGAACAGCTTCGCCACCGCCGCTTCGTAGGTGATGCGCTCGGCCCCGCCGTCTTTCTTCGCCGCCGCTTCGTGCACGAGCAGCCGCGACGCCTCGAGCTCGACCGCGCAGTCGGCGAGCAGCGCCTGCACGGCCGGCAGGTCGGCGAGCGGCGCGTTGAACTGCCTGCGCGCCTTCGCGTACGCCACCGCCTCGTCGAGCGCGCGCCGGCCCATGCCGACCGCCGCCGCGCCTACCGTGCTGCGAAACACGTCGAGCGTGCCGAGCGCCAGCTTCATGCCCGCACCTTCGTCGCCCACCCGCGCGTCGAGGCGCACGTGGCAGTTGCTCAAGGTGAGCTCGCCGATGGGGTGCTCGCCCATCAGCTGCATCGGGGTCACCGCCAGCCCCGGGGTGCTCGAGGGCACCACGAACGCCGAGATGCCGCGGGTGCCGGCGCCGGTGCGCGCGAACACGGTGTAGTGGGTGGCCACGCCGGCGTTCGAGATGAAGCGCTTGTGGCCGTTCAGGGTGTAGCCGTCGCCGTGGCGGGTGGCGGTGGTGGCCAGCGCGGCGACGTCGCTGCCGGCGTCGGGCTCGGTGAGCGCGAAAGCGAACAGCGCGCTGCCCTCGGCGACTCTCGAGAGCAGCTCGCGCCGCTGGGTCTCGCTGCCGGCCAGCACCAGCGGGTGCGAGCCCAGGCCCTGCACCGCGAACAGCGAGTCGGCCGCCGGGTTGCGGTAGGCCAGCTCTTCTCGAAGCACGCAGATGCTGCGCACGTCGACCTTCTCGTTCGCCCCGCCGTACGTGGCGGGCACCAGGTAGCGGTAGTCGCCCAGCGCGGCGACGCGGGCGGCGAGCTCGGAATCGCTGACCGGCTCGGGGCCGACCTCCATCACCTGGTAGGCGGCGCGGGCGCGGGTGCTCAGCGCCAGGTGCTGCTCGTTGAGCGCGCTCATGGTCTAGCGGCCGGTGAACTGCGCGGGGCGCTTCTGGGTGAAGGCCTCGTACGCCTCTCTGAAGTCCTTGGTGAGCATGCAGGCGGCCTGGGCGCGGGCCTCGTTGGCCAGCGCGGCGCGCAGGTCCTGGGTGGCCTCTTCGTCGAGCAGCTCCTTGGTCATGCCGATGGCGAAGGTGGGGCCCTCGGCGAGCCGCTTCGCCCACGCCATCGCCTCGTCGAGCACCTTCTCGGGCGGCACCACCTTGTTGAACAGCCCGTAGCGCTCGGCGGTGGCGGCGTCGATGGCGTCGCCGAAGTAGAGCAGCTCGGTGGCGCGCGACAGGCCCACCAGCCGCGGCAAGAGGTGCGCGGCGCCCATGTCGGCGCCGGCCAGCCCCACCTTGACGAACAAGAAGGCGATCTTCGCCTTCTCCGAGGCGATGCGCAGGTCCGACGCCAGGGCGATGACCGCGCCCGCGCCCGCCGCGGTGCCGTTGAGCGCCGCGATGATCGGCTTCTTCAGCGCGCGCATGTTGCCGATCAGCTCGCAGGTCATGCGGGTGAACTCGACCAGGCCGGGCAGGTCGCGGCTGAACAGCTCGCCGATGATCGAGTTGACGTCGCCGCCCGAGCAGAAGCCGCGGCCTTCTCCGGTCACCACCACCGACTTCACCTGCGCTTCGCCGCGCAGCTCGAAGAACAGGTCGGTCAGCTCGCGGTACACCTCGAAGGTGAGCGAGTTGAGGGTGTCGGGCCGGTTGAAGGTGACGACGCCGACGGGCCCTTTGAGCTCGAAGCGAAACGCGGTGGGGGTCTTCATGCCGCGTCGTATATGCGAAACCCCCGCCGCGAGCAGAGCCCGTTGGCTCGCTCTTCAGGGAGCACGGCGTCGGCTTCGATCTCTACCTTGGCCTTGTCTTCGAGCAGCGCCACCACCTGCACCAGCGCCATGGCGGGGAACTGCTTGCCGACGTGCTTGCGCCACGCCGCGCCGATCTCGACCAGCGCGTCGAGGTACTCGTGCTTGTCGGTGACGTAGACGGTCATGCGGGTGAGGTGGTCGGGCGAGCCGCCCGCCTCGCGCAGCACGGTGACCACGTTCTCGAGCGCGCGATCGAACTGCGCGCCGAAGGTCTCGGGGAACTTTGGAGTGGCGCTGGTCGGGTCCCACCCCACCTGGCCGGCGATGGAGAGAAAGCGCCCGGTGGCCACCACGCCGTTCGAGTACCCGCGCGGCTTCGCCCAGCCTTTGGGTTGAATCACGTCGCTCATGCGGTTTCTCCTCCGTCCATACCGTAGGCCGAGCCGGTGATCGCCGAGGCCGCCGGGCTCGCGGCGAGAAAGTAGACCAGCGCCGCGACCTCTTCGGGCCGGGTTGGGCGCCCCGAGGGAATCATCTTGGCCAGCGCGGCGCGCGAGTCTTCGGTGCTGCGGCCGGTGGTCTTCGAGACCGTGCTCGCCGACGCCGCGAACATGTCGGTGTCCGTCCACCCCGGGCAGACCGCGTTCACGGTGATGTTCTTGCTCGCCCACTCGAGCGCCAGCGCGCGGGTGAGGCCCAGCAGCCCGTGCTTCGAGGCGCAGTAGGCCGAGGTGTACTTGAAGCCCTTGAGCGCCGCGGTCGAGGCCACGTTGATGATGCGCCCTGAGCCTTTAGAGGCCAGCGCCGGCAGCACCGCGCGGCAGAGCACGAACGGGGCGGTGAGGTTGATGGCCATCACCCGCGCGTAGTCGGCGTCAGAGGTCTTGTGAATGGGCGCCGACATGGCGATGCCGGCGTTGTTCACCAGCACGTCGAGCTGCGCCTTGGCCAGGTCGTCGGCGACCCGCGCGGTCGAGCCGGGGTCGGCGAGGTCGGCGGCGTGGGGCACCACGTCACCCGAGAGTGACTTGAGGCTCTCGACGTCGCGCGCCACGGCGTGCACTTTCCAGCCCGCCGAGAGGAACTCGAGGGCGATGGCCCTGCCGATACCCCGACTTGCTCCGGTGACGGCGATGGTCTTCATGAGCGCGCGCACCGTACCCGGAAACTCTGTGCACCGCTGTTCGACAATCGGGCAACGCAAGGCGCGGCATTTCGCGCTGCGAAGAAGGGCTTCGAGCACCGTGCCGTTTTCTCACAAGGTAGGACCCGCAACTCCCGACGAGACCGTGCTGGTCTTCGTCGAGGGTGAGCTCAAGCACAGCGGCCGGTTGGGTGGCCTCTCGATGCTGGCCTACCTGCGCCGGCTGGGCGGGGTGAGCCCGTCGCAGAAGGCGGCGTTTCGCCTCGCGCTGGCGATGTACGGCGAGCGGGTCGACCCGGCGGCGCACGCGCTGATTCGTCAGGCGCTGGCCGCCAACGCCTGAGCGTTGACGGCCGCTCTGCTCTTGCGGGAGCGTGCGCTGCCACAGTGAGTCGATGCAGGCGAGGCCGCCTGTGCCGGGCTGTCGGCGCTCGTCGCACTGGCCTGCACCGGCTCGCCGTGACAGCGCCCGTTCACGCCCCTTCAGTTGCTGGCGGTCTTCGGCTCGAGCCACACCGTCTTCGAGTCGTCGACGGCGGGCATCTCGACCACGTAGAGGGTGGCGCGGGCGGTGGGCTCCATGTCGATCTGCATGCGCACCGCCTTGGGCACCACCGCGAAGTCGCCCGACGACAGCCACACCGTGCGGTTGCCGATGGTGAGCTTCAAGCTGCCCTCGGTGACCAGAAAGCGGCGCTCGCTCTGCGGGGTGAAGTGCAGCGGCACGTGGCCCGAGAGGCGCCACAGCGCGGTGTTCACCGACTTCTGGCGATCGAAGCCGAGGTTCCACACGCGCAGCTCTTCGCGATCTTCGAACGGGCGCAGCGCGGCGAGGTCGATGGGCTTGATGACCGTCGGCTCGGTGCTCGCTTCTTGCGGGTGGCGCGGGGTGACCGGCTTCTTCGCGCGCGCCTCCGACAACAACGCTCCGAGCCGCTCGTGAAACGCGTTGATGCGCTCGGGGCTGGTGACGTCTTTGCCTTCTTCTTCGATGCCGACCTCGGTCTCTCTGGGGGTCAGCGCGCGCACCCGAACGATGAAGGTGTGGGTGAAGGCGATGCTCTTGTACGGCCGGGTCCACGGGCCGGGGCTGGCGATGAACAGCTGCCCGTCGGGGGCCTTGGCTACCTCGAGGCCGAAGTCTTCGGCGGTCTTGCCCGCGCTGGTGAAGGCCTCGTCGGGAGTGACCAGGTAGATGCGCACCGAGCCTTCGTTCGGCTGCTTCACCGACGGCGGGCTGGGGGGCGTCTTGCCCTGGGCGAGCGCGGCAACGGCAAACGTCACGGCGAAGGCGACGAGCGTGCGGATCATGGCGCGCGAGTCTAGCCAGCGCGTCGTCACACCGCAGTGAACATCGACGCTTTGATCAAGGCCGCCCGTGGAAGAGTGTGCCGGTGTCGTCTTGCAGCGCCGTGACGAACCCGCTGGGCCGCGCGGGGGCAATCAGGGTGTGGCGGGTGCTGCCGAACAGCTCGCGCAGCTCGCCGTTCGAGCGGGTGAGCAGCAGCAGCGCCGCGCCGCCGGTGCGGCTCACCGAGAGGGCGAGCAGCTCAGAAGAGAGCTCGACGGCCTTGTTCACCTGCTTCACGTCGGGCACCGCCACGCTCGCGCCGCTGCAGGCCGCCCAGGCGTAGCCGTCGGGCTGAAACCACGCCGTCTCGCTCTGGGGCGCCGTCTGGGGCGGGCCGCCGTCGGCGAAGCGCCAGCCCGAGAAGAGCAGGTCGCCACACGGGCCGATGCCCTGGGGGAAGAAGCTCTCGGACTGCGCCACCACCCGCTCGCCGCCGGCGCTGCGCACCACGATTTCGTTCACGTTCGCCACCGTCGAGCCCGAGTCGTTGCGCACCGCGCGCACCCACCGCTGATACGCGAGCGCGCTGCCGTCGGGAGACACGATGAAGTGGGGCACGCCTCCCGGCTCGCGCGCGGCGTGATCGATCAGCGTGCGGGTGCGGGTGTCGGGGTCGGCCGGGTCGACGCTGAACACCGAGTAGTCGCTGCCGGCGAGCTCGAAGACCAGCGCCTCGCCGTTGTCGAGGAAGGAATAGAGGGTCTGGTCGAGCCACGAGAGGTGGTGCGCCGCGGTGTCGAGCACCCAGGTGCCGGGGCGGTTCGAGGTCACGAAGATGCCGGCCACCGCGAGCACGTGGCCGGTCTCGGACCAGTAGAGGCCGCTGCGGTCGTAGCCGGTCTTCTGCAGGTCGATGGTCTCGGGCAGCTCCCACTCGACCTCGCCGGTGTCGGTGCGAAAGACGCGCGCGTGCTCGACCGCGACGTTGCAGAAAGAGTCGTCGCCGCAGCGGCGGTTCTCACCGTGCTGGTAGACGAGCGAGTTGCCGTCGGGGGTCAGCCGCGCGAAGTCGGCGAGCTCGGTCGCGGGCAGCGCGAGGGTGCGGGTGGTGAGGGTCTTCAGGTCGGCGAGGTGCGCGGCGTTCTCGCTCAACAGGGCGAGGGTGGTGCCGAAGGGGGCGGTGTACAGGCTGCCGGCGCGGGTGCTGCCGGCGATGGTCTGGGCAGACGCAGTGGAGAGCACCACCACGCCGCGCGCATCGATGAGGTACGCGAGGCTCTTCTTCGCGGCTTCGTCGTAGCCGAAGCCCTCGACGCCCAGCGCCGTCGCCGGCTCGGTGCGCCGCGTGCCGTCGACCAGGTCTTCGAGCGTCACCGAGGCCTCGCCCGAGTGCAGCGCGTAGCGGCCGGTGAGGTCGAACCGCCCCCGGGCGTAGCGCGAGGTCTCGACCACCGCGTCGGTGCCGTCGGCGCGGCGCAGGTGCAGACCGTCGGCGCCGCGGTAGAAGAGGTCTCCGCAGACGCTGGCGGTCACGTCTCTCACCCCGTCGGCCACGCGCCCCCACGCCGCCGGGGTGCTCGTGGCGCACTCGGTGGGCGGCACCACCGGCTCGCGGCGGGGCGGTTGGGGCTGCTTCATCGGAGGCGGTTCGATGTCGACGATCGACCGAGGGCCGGGGCAGGCCGAGAGAGCGAGCGCGGCGAGTACCAGGGGGCGCATTGGGCGCGGCACCTGAGCAACGTTCGTGCCCCGAGGTTCCTCAATGAAGTCGGGCCCGGTGAGGTGTCGCGTGCATCGAGATTCTGAGGCCGGCGTTGTCACTGCACGAACCAGCTGCAGCGGTGCTCGACGCAGCCGCACAGCGCGTCGCTCAGTGACGCCGTCTTCTCGCTCGCGCAGGCGCCGCTCTGGTGCGCCACCGTCCACGCGGTGCAACCTGCGCCGCAGGCCGAGCGCGCGCACTCGCCGTCGGCGTTGCAGTCGGGCTCCGAGTCATTTGTCGCGGCGAGCTGCCCGCGCCGCTCTCCGGGCCGGTACTGCGCCGACCCGTAGGGCTCGGGCCGGCAGCGGGCATCGTCGGCCTCGCACCGCGGGCCCACCGCGCCCTCGAGCGCCACGTGAAACAGCACCTGGTGGCCGCGCGCGGCGGGCTCGGCCTTCAGCAGCGCCTCGAGCTGGCCGGCCAGCGCGTCGAGCGGCTGCGCACACAGCGAGAGCTCGAGCGAGAGGCAGGGCGTGGGCTTGCCCCCGCTCAGGCAGCCCGACAGGCCGAGCTGCTCGACCCCATCGAGCGCGGCGAGCTCGCCGCGGTGCCTTTCCATCAGCTCGAGCAGCGCGTCGGCCTCGAACCGAGCCCCGGGGCCCGAGGTGAAGGTGAGCTCGCGCGGGCCGTCGGTGCGCGGCTCGATGCGAAAGCCGTGCAGGGTGAGCGACTCACCGGGCGGCAGGGTGTACGGCGGCTTCAGGCACGCGTCGCGGCGCGGCAGGGCGGGCTCGACGCGCCGGCCCTTCACCGGGGGCGCTTCGACCCAGCGTGAGACGGCGACTCCCGGGCCGAAGACGGTGGCGCAGCCGCCCAGCACCACCACCGCCGCGAGCGCGCGTCTCATTCGAAGCGCCACGCATATCAGACCGGGTCTGCGTCACCGCAGCAGCGCGTCTCGCCCCGCGACGAGGCGGGCCGGGGCCGAGGTCACAGACCCAGCCGCTTCGCCATCACCCGCACCGTGCCGCCCGGCTGGCGGGCGCTGCCGCGGCCGACCTCGCCCAGCAGGCGCGCGGCCTCGGCGGCGTTGCCCCGGGCGGTCTGCAGCGCGGCCTTCAGCGCCACCCGCTCGAGCGTCTCGCGGGCGGTGCGCAGGTTGAAGCGGCCAGAGGCGATGCGCGAGCGCACCGCGTCGGCGTCGACCACCTCGTGCGCCGCCGCGGGTGCCTCGCGCGAGAGCAGGCGGCGCGGCAGGTCTGACAGCAAGAGCTCGTCGCCGGCGCGCTTGGCCACCAGCGCTCCGAAGATGACGTTGCGCAGCTCGCGAATGTTGCCCGGCCACGCGTACGCGGCCATCGCCGCCAGGGCCCGCGGCGAGCAGCCCTTCACCCGCGCCACCTCGCGCGACGGCTCTTCCCGGTAGAACCGTGCCAGCAGCTCGTCGACCAGCTCGGGCAGGTCTTCGAGCCGCTCGCGCAGGGGTGGCAGCTCGATCGCGACGGTGGCCAGGCGCTCGTAGAGGTCGGCCCCGAAGGTGCCCTCGTCGATCAGCCGGCGCAGGTCGCGGTTGCTGGCCGCGAGAATGCGGAAGTCGACCTGGTGCCACTCGTTCTCACCGAGGCGCGAGATGACCCGGTCTTCGGTGACCCTGAGCAGCTTCACCTGCAGCGCGTGCGGGGTGTCGTCGATCTCGTCGAGAAAGACCGTGCCGCCCGCCGCCGCCTGCAGCTGGCCGTCGTAGTCGCGCACTGCGCCCGAGAAGGCGCCCTTCACGTAGCCGAAGAGCTCGCCCTCCATCAGCTCGTCGGGAATCGCGGCGCAGTTGATCGGCACGAAGGTGCGCTTCGCCCGGGCGCTCGACTGGTGAATGAGGCGGGCGGCGAGCTCCTTGCCGGTGCCGGTCTCTCCGGTCAGCAGCACCGGCATCGAGGTGCGCGCCGCCTGCGCCACGTGCTCGAGCAGCCGCCGTGCCGCGGCGCTCTTGGCGATGAAGCCTCGGGGTGGGGTGACCGGAGCGAAGGGGACCAACAGCTCGTGCAGCCGCTTGACCAGCTGGCCCGTGGTCACCACATCGTACGCACCGAGCGCGACCGCCGCGCGCGCCTGCTCGTCGCTGGCGTCGTCACTCAGCCACAGCCACGGCCGGGGCTGCGGGGTCAGCACGCGGCTCACGGTGATGGTGCCGGTCGCCGCGGCGGCGAACCCGGCCTTGCCCAGCGCCGCCTTCTGCTCGGGCCGGGGAGCGGCCCCGACCCATCGAATGGAGATCATGCCCCCCAGGGTCGCACAGTGGCCGGGTGAGTTGAATCGCTGGCATGGCGATTCTAATGATGAAGACCGAGGGGCGCCTGCACGGGTACGGGCGGTTGCGCGCGGCGCGGCCGGTGCACATGAGCTGCCCACCTCACGAAGGAGGGTGCCGTTCATGGTGGTCATCGCGCTGGTCGGGCTGCTCGCGTTGCTGCTGTTCGTCTCGGGCATCTGGGTGATTCGCGAAGACGAGTCGGGCCTGGTGATCAAGAAGTTCGGGGCGTCGCTGCCGCCGGGGCGGCTGGTGGCGCTCAACGGTGAGGCCGGCTACCAGGCCGACCTGCTCAGCCCCGGCTGGTACTTCGGCAAGTGGGCCTGGAAGTACAAGGTGGTGAAGGTGCCGTTGCTGCACGTGCGACCCGGCGAGCTGGCGCTGGTGGTGGCGGCAGACGGTGACGCGATACCCAGCGAGCGCATCTTGGGGCGCGAGATCGAGTGCGACGACTACCAGAACGCGCGGGCGTTTCTCGAGAACGGCGGCGAGAAGGGGCGGCAGCTGGCGTTTCTCACCGCCGGCACCTACCGGGTGAACCCCGCGCTGTTCGAGGTGATCACCGCCGAGACCGCGGCCTCGGTGGGGCTGCACCCCACCCAGCTCGAGATCTACGACGTGCCCGCCGACCGGGTCGGCATCGTCACCGTGCTCGATGGGCGGCCGACGCCTCCCGGAGACCTCGCCGGGCCCGAGGTGCCGGGGCACGACAACTTCCAGCGCGGGCAGGCGTTCATCGACGCGGGCGGCTGCCGCGGCCTGCAAGAGCAGGTGCTGCTCGCCGGCGCGTGGAACCTGAACCCCTGGTTCGTGCGGGTCGAGATGGTGCCGATGACCGAGATACCCATCGGCTACGTGGGGGTGGTGGTCAGCTACGTGGGGCGCGAGCACCTCGACCTCTCGGGCGACGACTTCACCCACGGCGACCTGGTCGAGAAGGGCCGCAAGGGAGTGTGGGTCGAGCCCCTGCTGCCCGGCAAGCACCCGGTCAACGTGCGGGTGATGAAGGTCGAGCTGGTGCCCACCACCAACATCGTCCTCAACTGGGCGTCGCGCACCGAGGCCCACAACTACGACGCCAAGCTGCAGCAGATCACCGTGCGCAGCAAAGACGGGTTTTCGTTCATGCTCGACGTGTCGCAGATCATTCACATCGGGATGAAGTCGGCGCCGCGGGTCATCTCGCGGGTCGGGTCGATGCAGAACCTGGTCGACCACGTGCTGCAGCCCACCGTGGCCAACTACTTTCGCAACTCGGCACAGCAGGTGTCGGTGCTCGAGTTTCTCTCGGCGCGCAGCGTGCGCCAGAGCGAGGCGTACGAGAACATTCGCTCGGCCATCGAGGCCTACGACGTCGAGTGCATCGATACGCTCATCGGCGACATCGTGCCTCCGGGAGAGCTGATGAAGACCCAGACCGACCGGAAGATCGCCGACGAGCTGCAGCGCACCTTCGAGGTGCAGCGCGAGGCGCAGATGAAGCGGCAGATGCTCGAGCGCGAGACGGCGGTGGCCAACATGCAGGCCGAGGTGGTGCGCTCGGAGCAGATGGTGCGCATCGCCGAGAAGAACGCGCTGGCGGCGGCCGAGACCGCGAAGGGCCAGGCGGCGCGGGTCAAGCTCGAGGCCGAGGCAGAGGCGTCGGCGACGCGGGCCCACGCCCAGGCCAACGCCGAGGCGATGCGGCTGCGCGGTGACGCCGAGGCGCACGCCACCCGGGCCATCGGCGCGGCCAAGGCCGAGGCCTACCGGGTGGGCGTCGAGGCGATGGGAGAGGCAGAGTTCACCGCCCTGCAGCTCGCCCAGACCCTGGGCCAGCACGGGGTGAAGCTGGTGCCCGACGTGGCGGTCACCGGCGAGGCGGGGCAGGGGGCGCTCGCCTCGGCGCTGGTGGGGCGCATGCTGCTGAACGGCAAGGTGCCGACCCCCATTCCCCTTCGTGAGGTGGTGAAAGAGAAGTCGTGAGCTTCTCGTCACGCGCCGATGTCAGTGGCGCCTCGGGTCGCGATGAGCGGCACGAGGCGCTCTGGTAGGGTGCCCGGCGCTCGTGGCGAAGCTTCGATCGGTCAGGGAAGTGGGCGGGGTGGCGACGGCGGTCGCCCGGCGCGTCGCCTCTCGCGCCAAGGCGACCGTCGCTGCGCGGCGCCCTGTGGCGGCGCGGGCGGTCGACTTCAACGAGCTGCGCGCGGCTTCACGCGTCGACGGCCAGGCGTTCGTGTCTGCGGCGGTGCGCGACATCGGCGAGCGCGTGGCCCGGGGCGAGAAGGTGCGGGTGGTGTTCGACATCGACGACACCCTCGCCGACACGCGCAACCGCACGCTGACCCTGGCCCGGCAGTGGGACGCCGAGAACGGCACGCGCTACTTCGAGCGGCTCACCCTCGAGCAGGTGGGCCACGACGGGCAGATTACCGCCCGTGCGATGGGCCTGCCGTGGGACGCCGAGCTCTCGTTCTGCCGCCTCTGGGACGCCGAGTTTCTCGACGGCAAGAGCTACGCGCACGACCTGCCGATTCAGCCGATCATCGACCTGGCGCTGCAGGCCCAGGCGGCGGGCGCCGAGGTCGTCTACCTGACCGGCCGGCACGACACCTACAGCGCGCTGATCATCGACCAGCTCGAGCGCTTCGGTCTCGACGCCACGCCCGACACGGTCGTCGGCAAGCCCCGCGGCTTCGACACCCCGACCTTCAAGACCGAGTGGCTGCAGCAGAGCGCCGCCGACGGCTACTACCTGGCCTACTTTCTCACCGAGTCGCGCAAAGACATCGCCGCGATTCAGGCCAGCATCGAGGGCGTGCCGGCGGTGCTGCTCGACCACGCCTTCAACGGGCCCGAGCGGGTGAGGGTCGACACGCCCGTCTTTCCGCGCGCGGTGTTTTGAGCGGGCCAGTCTCGTGCGGGTGAAGGCGGTGACGCACACCCTGCGCCCAGCAAAGCATCGACAGCCGGGCACGGGCACCGGCACGCCTCACGATGACCGTCAGACGATCACGTTCCGGGTCGACGCTCTCCTCCGGCTCACCCTGCGCGGCTGCGCAGGTCTCGTTCTCATCGACCCTCTTCGGGTGAGCCGCTGACCCCAGCCGACGCCCCGCGGTTCTTCACGCGGTTCGCCATCGCGCTCGGCCTGGCGCTCTCGCTCTGCAGCCTGCAGCTGGGCCTCGCGATCGACGACTGGGCGCAGGTGCTCCGCGTGCGCGGCGCGCTGCCCGAGCTCGGCGGCGCGTGGGACCTGTACCGCTTCACCGGCGTCGACGCGGCCCAGATGCAGCGCCTCATCTTCACCGGGCCCTACCCGTGGTGGACGCAGCCCGACATTCGCGCCAGTTTTTTTCGCCCGCTCTCTTCGGCGCTGATTCACTTCGACGTGAACGTGCTGGGCGACCACGTGCCGCTGTGGCACCTGCACTCGATCGCCTGGTACCTGGCGCTGCTCGCGCTGGTGGCGGCGTTCTACCGGCGGGTGCTGCCCACCCCGCTCGCCGCGGCGGTGGGCCTGCTCTTCTTCGCCGTCGACGACGCGCACTGGATGCCGGTGGGCTGGCTCGCGAACCGCAACAGCCTGGTCAGCGCGGTGCCCGCCCTGGGCGGCCTGCTCTTGCACCTGCGCTGGCGTGAAGACGGCTTCAAGCCCGGCGCCTGGCTCGCTCCGCTGGCCTATGCGGTGGGCCTGAGCGGCGGCGAGTCGGCGCTCGGCCTGCTCGGCTTCGTGGTCGTCTACGAGCTGAGCGGGGTGCCCGACGGCCCGCTCACCCGGCGGCTGCGCGCGCTGGTGCCGCTGGGGCTCGTCTTCGTGGGCTGGGCGGTGCTCTACCGGCTGCTCGGCTACGGCGCGCGGGCGTCGGCCATCTACATCGACCCGCTCACCGAGCCGCTCGTCTATCTCGCGGCCGCGCCCGGTCGCCTGGCGGCGCTGCTCGGCAGCGCCACCCTGAACGTGGGCTCGGACTTGTGGATCGTGATGTCGCGCGGGCGCGCGTTACTGGTCGGCGCGGGGGTGCTCGGCACGGTGCTCTACGCGCTGGTCTTGCGCCGCGCGCGACCGCTGTTCAGCGAGCCCCAGTGGCGCCGCCTGCGCTGGCTGCTCTGCTCGGCGCTGCTGGCCGTGCTGCCGGTGCTCTCGACCTTCCCCGCCGACCGCCTGCTCTTGATGCCATCGCTCGGCTTCGCGGGGGTGTGGGCGTCGGTGCTGATCGCGCTGTGGAGAGAGAAGGGGGGCCTCGCCCGCTTCGCGAGGGGCCTGCTGGTCTGGACGCAAGGCCTCGCGCCGCTGCCGGTCTGGGTGCTGGGCCCGTACTTTCTCGCCTTCGGGGCGCGCTACGTCGAGCAGGGCGTGAACCACACCACCGTGTCCGACGAGGCGCTGGCGGGCGACGTGTTTCTCGTCACCGCGCCCGACCCGACGGTGGGCATGTACGCGAGCCTCGAACGGCAGCTGGAGGGGCACCCCGCGCCGCGGTCGTGGCACACCACCTCGTTCGCGCCCTACGACCACCGGCTGACGCGGGTGTCGGAAGACGCCATCGAGGTCGCGGTGGTGAATGGCCGCATGCTCGACACGGTGATGGAGCAGCTGTTTCGCGCCACGCGCTTCCCCCTGAACGAAGGCTTCGAGGTCACCGTGCGCGGCCTGGTCTTCACTGTGCTCGAGGCGAGCGAGGGGCAGCCCACCCGGGTGCGGGTGCGGTTCACGCTCCCGGTCTCGCAGCTGACGCTGCTGCAGTGGAAGGGGGGCCGGCTCGCCCGCTTCGAGCTGCCGCCGGTGGGCAGCACCGTGCTGCTGGTGCACGAAGAGAGCCCGCTCGACGCGCTGCGCCGCGCGGTCGATTTCTGATCCGCCAAAGGGTCTGAGGTTGACTCGGCCTCGACCCAGCAGCTACGGCCCGGCCATGTCCCGCGCCGCCATCACCGACCTCTACCGCATCGACGATCTCCTCGAGCCCGAAGAGCGGGCCGCCCGCGACGCGGTCGCCCAGTTCGTCGACCGCGAGTACCTGCCCATCGTCGGCAAGCACTTCCGCAACGGCACCTTCCCCATGGAGGTCGTGCCCCGGGTCGCCGAGCTCGGCATCTTCGGCGCTCCGCTCAAGGGCTACGGCTGTGCCGGCATGAGCAACACCATGTACGCGCTGGCGCTGCAAGAGCTCGAGCGCGGCGACAGCGGCCTGCGCAGCTTCGCCTCGGTGCAGTCGTCGCTGTGCATGTGGCCCATCTACACCTTCGGCTCTGACGAGCAGAAAGAGCGCTGGCTGCCCGGCATGGCGCGCGGCAAGTTGATCGGCTGCTTCGGCCTCACCGAGCCCGACTACGGCTCGGACCCCGGCGGCATGCTCACCCGCGCGCGCCGCGACGGCGACTCGTACGTGCTCAACGGCTCGAAGATGTGGATCACGAACGGCTCGATCGCCGACGTGGCGGTGGTCTGGGCCAAGGTCGACGACGAGGGGCCTCAGTCGATTCGCGGCTTCCTGGTCGAGAAGGGCATGCCCGGGTTCGTGGCCAGCGAGATTCACGGCAAGTTCTCGCTGCGCGCCTCGTTCACCAGCGAGCTCTCGTTCGCCGACGTGCGGGTGCCGGCGAAGAACATGCTGCCCGGCGTGCAGGGCCTCAAGGGCCCGCTGTCGTGCCTCAACAACGCGCGCATGGGCATCTCGTTCGCCGTGATGGGCGCGGCGGTGGCCTGCTTCGAGGGCGCGCGCGACTACGCGCTCACCCGCAAGGCGTTCGGGCGGCCCATCGCCGGCTTCCAGCTCACGCAAGAGAAGCTCGCCGACATGCTGCAGGAGATCGTCAAGGGCCAGCTGCTGGCGCTGCGCCTGGCGCGGCTCAAAGATCTGCACGGCAAGGTCGACCCCGCCCAGGTGTCGCTGTGCAAGCGCAACAACGTCAAGGTCGCGCTGGACATCGCCCGGGTGGCGCGCAGCATCTACGGCGCCAACGGCGTCACCGACGAGTACCCGCCCATTCGCCACGCGCTCAACCTCGAGAGCGTCTACACCTACGAGGGCACCCACGAGGTGCACACCCTGATCGTCGGCAAGGCGATCACCGGCCTCGACGCGTTCGGCGGCTGAAGATGCCGTTCGTGCGCGAGCTGCAGGTGCGCTTTCCCGACGTCGACTTCGCCCGCGTCGTCTACTACCCGCGCTTCTTCGACTACTGCCACCAGGTGTTCGAAGACTTCTTCGCCGCCGAGGTGGGCGTGCCGTACGCGCGCATGCTCACCGAGCGCAAGGTCGGCTTCCCCAGCGTGCACGCCGAGGCCGACTTCCAGAGCCCCCTGCGCTTCGGCGACACCGCTCGCATCGAGCTCTCGTGTGAGGCGCTGGGCGAGTCGTCGCTCACCTGCCGCTACCTGCTCTCTCGAGGGCAGAAGCAGTGCGCTTCGGTGAAGGTGGTGTGCGCCTCGGTCGACCTCGAGCGCTTCACCGGCGTGCGCGTGCCCGATGACGTTCGAGCCGCCTTCCAGCGGTTCCGGTGATACACGGCTGGCTCCCGTGAGCTCTCCCGCGCCCGTGTCTGCCTCGCCTGCGCCTGCCTCGAAGCCCGAGCCGCCCGAAGACAAGATGTGGCTGAACGCCGACCGGGGCTTTCTCATCGCGCTCGCGATCTTCTTTCCCCTCGCGGTGGCGGCGCACTTCTTCTTCAGCGGCACGCTCACCTTCATCTTCTGCTGCCTCGCCATCATTCCCCTGGCGCGGCTGATGGGTACCGCCACCGAGGTCATCGCCCACAAGCTGGGCAGCGGCCTGGGCGGGCTGATGAACGCCAGCTTCGGCAACGCCGCCGAGCTGATCATCGCCATCGCCGCGCTGCGCGAAGGCCAGGTCGAGGTGGTGAAGGCCAGCATCACCGGCGCGATTCTGGGCAACATCTTGCTGGTGCTGGGCGCGGCGGTGCTCGCAGGCGGCCTGGGCCGAGAGAAGCAGACCTTCAACTCCACCGCGGCGCTCTCGGGCTCGGCCCTGATGTTCCTCGCGGTCACCGCGATGGCGGTGCCCGACCTGTTTCACCTCGCGCGCGGCGACGAGGCGGTGGCGGTGCTGCGCCCGATGTCGGTGGGCATCTCGGTGGTGCTGCTCGTCATCTACGCGCTCTCGCTGCTCTTCGCGCTGCGCACCCACAAGCACCTCTACGCCGGTGAAGACGCCGGCACCGAAGAAGAGGTGCCGCCCTGGAGCCAGAAGAAGGCGGTCGGTGTGCTGCTGGGGGCGACCGCGGGCGTGGTGGTGGTGGCCGAGTTCCTGGTGCACGCCATCGAGCCGGCGATCGAGAGCTTCGGCTTCACCCACACCTTCATCGGCGTGGTGGTGATCGCCATCGTGGGCAACGCCGCCGAGCACAGCACCGCGGTGATGATGGCGCTGAAGAACAAGATGGACCTCGCGTTCAACATCGCCTTCGAGTCGAGCAAGCAGATCGCCCTGTTCGTGGCGCCGATGCTGGTGCTGCTCTCGGTGCCGCTCGGCGCCAACCTCACCCTCGAGTTCAGCCACATGGAAGTGGTGGGCATGGCGGTGGGGGTGGGCGCCGCCACGCTGATCGGCATCGACGGAGAGTCGAACTGGCTCGAGGGCGTGATGCTGCTGGGCGTCTACGCCATCTTGAGCGTGGCGTTCTTCTACATCCCGTGAAGCGCCTCGCCAGCGCGAGCGCGCTCGTCGCCGACTCGGCCCTGCTCGGCATCACCGTCTTCTGGGGCGTCTCGTTCGCGCTGGTGAAAGACGCGCTCGACGACGCCGACCCCTTCACGTTTCTCGCGCTGCGCTTCTCGGTCGCGGCGGTGGCCTCGGCGGCGCTGGTGCGGGGGGGCCTCAAAGACCGCACCCTGTGGCGACCCGCGGGGTGGCTGGCGATCTTCCTCTTCGGCGGCTTCATCACCCAGACCTGGGGGCTGGCCACCACCACCCCGTCGCGCTCGGCGTTCATCACCAGCCTGTTCGTGATGTTCGTGCCGCTGTGCGAGTGGCTGCTGTTCAAGAAGCGGCCCGCGGCCTCGGCCTTCGTCGGCTCGGCGCTGGCCATCGCCGGCACCTACGTGCTCTCGGGCGCCAGCTTCGGCGGCGGCCTGAGCCTCGGCGACTGGGTGACCGTCGGCTGCGCCGCGCTGTTCTCGGTGCACATCGTGCTCACCGGGCACTGGGCCAAAGACCGCGACCCCGGCGGGCTGGTCGCGGCGCAGATGCTGCTGGTGGCGGCGCTGGCCTGGCTCGCGGTGCCGTTCGGGCCGATGCGGCTCACGCTCTCGCTCGCGTTCGCCGCCCGCGTGCTCGCCACCGGCACCATCGGCACCGCGCTGGGCCTCTCGGTGCAGACCTGGGCCCAGTCGCGCACCACCGCGGTGCGCGCCGCGTTGATTCTCGCGCTCGAGCCGGTGTTCGCCGCCGCCTGGAGCATGGGCTCGGGGCGCGAGCCGTACGATCCCCGGGTGCTGCAGGGTGGAGCGCTGATGCTGGTGGGCGTGCTGGTGGCCGAGGTCTTCAAGGGCCGCGGCCCGGCGCCCCGTCACGCCTGAGCGACACTTTTCGTGCGCTCTGGTGCAGTCGAATGAATGGCTTCGAGCTCGAAATGTACGAAGCGCCGCCATGCGCCTGCCCCCAGCGCTGTCCCTCCTCGTGGTTCTCGGCTTCGCGTCGTGCTCGGCGCCGAACGTCTGCTCTCTTTCGACCTGTCTCGGCTGCTGCGACGCCGACGGGGTGTGCGGCCCGTGTGACGGCGGCACCAGCGGGGGAGCCGCCGCCGGCGGCTCGACCGCCGGAGGCGAAGGCGGAGGCACCGGCGGCGCAACCGCGGGAGGCCAGGGCGGAGGCACCGCCGGAGGTCAATCGGGCGGTACGGCAGGCGGCGCAGCCGGAGGCGGTACGGGCGGCGGCGGCGCGGTCGCCTGCACGACCCCCGGCGCCTTCTGCAACCCGGGCGGCGACGCCGGCTTCACCGGCATGTGCTGTGGCGGCGTGTGCCGGCCGTACGACCGCGACCCGCTCAACTGCGGCAGCTGCGGCGCCCAGTGCCCTTCCGGGGCGACCTGCAGCCAGGCGCGCTGCAGCCAGGCCTGTACCGGCGCCAGCTGCCCGTCGGGCACGCAGTGCACCACCGACCCCGTCGGGCCACGCATGGCCTGCTTCCCCACCAGCTGCGCTGGCATCGGCAACGCCAACCAGTGCGCGCGCGGCGCGTCCACCACGGGCCGGTGCTGTGGCGGTGGCTGCGTCGACACCCTGAACGACCGCGCCCACTGCGGCTACTGCGGGCACGGGTGTGGCGCGGGGCAGATTTGCCTCTCGGGCACCTGCACCGCGCCCGTCAACTGCGCCACCAGCCTCGCCGACACCAGCTGCCTGCTCGACGCGGGCGTGGTCGGCCGCTGCTGCGGCGGAGCGTGCGGAAGCCCCAACTACCAGACCGACCCCGAGAACTGCGGCGGCTGCGGCCAGCGCTGCCCGGTGGGCAACCTCTGCTCGGCGGGCCAGTGCCGCGCGGGCGACGGCGGCACCGGGTTCTGCACCAGCACCACCGTCTGCCCGACCGGCACCTCGTGCAGCAGCGTGCTGCAGAAGTGCGTGACCGACACCTGCGGCCCTGCCGACCAGGCCTCTCCGTGCAGCGGCCCGCCGACCAGCAACGGCGCCTCGCGCGCGTGCTGTGGCAGCACCTGCACCGACTTGAACGCCGACTCGAACAACTGCTCGGCCTGCGGTCACCACTGCAGCGCGGGCACCTTCTGCAACAACGGCGTGTGCCGGGCTTCTCCGACCTGCACCGTGAGCAACTCGGGCGCCGACTGCCCCGCGCCCGGCGGCGGCGTGGGCCAGTGCTGCGGCACCGCTTGCGTGAACCGGGGCACCGACACCCAGAACTGCGGCGCGTGCGGCGCCTCGTGCGCGGCCGGCCACGTCTGCCGCAACGGCAACTGCACCTGGCCCGACGGCGGCTTCGGCAGCTGCCTCACTGGAGTGGGGTGCCCGAGCGGCACGGTGTGCGAGAACAACAAGTGCCTGCCGCTCACCTGCGCTCCGGGCAGCAGCGGCGCGGCGTGCGGCTTCGGCCGCGGAGTCGGCGCGAGCCAGTACTTCACCACCACCGGCACCTGCTGCAACGGCGCGTGCGTCGACTTCAAGCAAGACCCGCAGAACTGCGCGGCCTGCGGCGCCAGCTGCACCTCGGGGCTGTGTGTCACGGGCAGCGTCTCGGGCGGGCCCGGCGGCTCGAGCTGCCTCGAGCAGCCGGCCTCGACCTGCCCCCTCTCGTGCCCGCCCGACATGTTCTGCACCACCGGCGGGTGCAAGAGCCGCAGCTGCTCGTTCTCGGGCGGGTCATGCCTGAGCAGCAGCGGCCAGACCGGCACCTGCTGCTCGCAGGGGTTCTCGAACACCTGCGTGAACCCGCTCAACGACGTCGACAACTGCGGCGGGTGCGGCATCAGCTGCGGCCCGGGCGCCACCTGCACCGCGGGGGTGTGCAGCAACCTGCTGCCCCCGTGCAAGCCAGGTCACCTGGGGCAGTTCTGCGATCTCGACGCGGGGCTCAACCACCTGTGCTGCCCCGGAGGCTGCATCGACGTGCTCGACGACGCGAACAACTGCGGCCGCTGCGGCAACCGCTGCGCGGCCGGGCTGAGCTGCGTGAACGGCGGCTGCGTGGCCCTCACCTGCACCGCGGCGCTGCAGAGCCAGCCGTGCCGCGGTGACGCCGGCGTGCTGGGCAACTGCTGCAGCTCGGCGTGCAGCGACCGCCTCACCGACCCGAGCAACTGCGGCCAGTGCGGCCGGCAGTGCGTAGGCGCCGAGACCTGCGCGGGTGGTGGGTGCGGCCTCGACACCTGCACCCCGAGCACCCAGGGCAGCAGCTGCCACCGCGACGCCGGCATCGAGTACTACCTGCAGGTGGGCAGCTGCTGCGGCAGCGCGTGCCTCGACCTGCGCACCGACCGCGGCAACTGCGGCAACTGCGGCCGGGTGTGCCCCGGCACCACCAACTGCGTGAACGGCAACTGCCAGTAGCCTCGACGCTCAACGGCAGGGCCAGCCACGCGGGCGTGCAGTGCCGTCGGGCCACAGCACCTCTCGGGTCTCGCACGCGCTGGCGCACAGACTGCCCTGGGGCATGCAGCGCCGGGCGGTGAACGAGCGGCCGTCGGCCGCGCAGCTCAGCGCCGCGTCTTCGGCGACCCACACCTCGGCGCAGCCTTGCTGGCACTCGGGCGGGCGCGCCTGCAACCCCAGGCACAGGTGCACCTGCAGCTGAGGCGAGCCGCTCAGCGGCAGCTCGACGACCGCGCCAGCGTCGATGAGCTCGAGTGGCCGGTCGGGGCCCTGCCCGCTGAGCGGGTCGAGCGCGGCGTTCTTCGCCCAGTGAAAGCCGCGGCGCTCGCGGGCGATGGGTGCGTACGCGGTGCTCTCGGCGTAGAGCAGCGTCAGCTCGAGGGGCAGCCCGAGCACCCGGTCTTCAGAGCTCGCCTGGGGCCCTTCGAGGTCGAGCCGCTGGTTGCCGTTGCCGTCGGCGTACACCAGCAGCGTGCCGACCGCGGTGGCCTGACCGCCCAGCCCCGCGGTGAGGGCGTCGAGCGGCGGGCGATGGTGCACCGCCACCTCGAGGCGGTTGGGGAACCTGGGCTCGAGCTCGAGCTCTTCGGCCACTCCGAAGCTGGGCAGCCAGCTGCCGCCCACCTGGGCGTCGGCCCGCCGCCACACCAGCGCCACGCGCGCGCCGGCGGGCACCTCGAGCCCCGGGGGGTTGCTCAGCTGGGCGTGCAAGGTGACCAGCGTGGGCTCGAAGCCGGGGCCGGGCGCGCCCTCGCCGCACCCGGTCAGGGCCAGCACCAGCAGCGCCAGCTCAGAACGCATGGCCCACCCCCACGCCGAGGTTGAGCTCGGGGCGCGCCGCCACCACCGCCGCCGCGCCGTCGCCCGCCAGCTCGGGGCGCAGGCCGAGCGCCGCGCCCGCCCCCACGCCCAGCGAGAAGCCGCCGCGCAGAAAGAAGGTGAGCTGCAGGTCGACCCGCGGCCCGACGGTGGGGTAGCGAAAGCGGCGCCCGCTGGTGAGCCCGGCGTCGTCGAGCGCCTGCTCGTCGGGGCCGCGCAGGCTCGCCCAGCTCTGCCGAACCAACAGGCCCAGGCTCGCGCCTACCGCCAGGCTGGCCTTGAGCCAGCGCACTCCGACGCGGGGCGAGACCTCGAGGGCGTCGAGGTCGCCGCTCAGGCCCCGGGTCTCGGCCCGCCCCCGGCCGTAGCCGACGGTGAGCCCCAGCTCGAGTGAGCCGAGCGCCCACCACAGGCCGCCCTCGACCCGGCCCATCACCCGCTCTGCGCCGGTGGGCGTGGTGCCCACGCCGATGCGCGCCTCGACCCGCCACGGGTGCAGCTCGACGTGCCCGCCCTTGGCCACCCACTCGGCGCGGCTCACCGGGCGAAAGTCTCGGGCCTCGAGCGTGCGCGCGCCTCCCAGCGGCAGGTCGACCTGCGCCACCGCCAGCTCGGCGCCGTACCTGCGCTGCACCAGAAAGCGGCCGGGCGGCAGCGCGAGGCGGCCCACCCCGGGCTCGAGCTCGCCCATCACCGCGCCGCTGGGCACGGCGAACACCAGCGCGCGGCCCGGCTGATCGGCGCCCAGCCGCAGGGTGGCGGCGGCGCGGCCGGGCTGGGTAATCACCCACTCGCCGCTCCCTTCGAGGTCGACCTGAAGGCTGGGCCGCTGCGCGGTGAGCGCGGCGCCCGAGCGCAGCAGCGTGTCGCGGTAGGTCTGGGTGTAGAGCTCGAACAGCGTCACCCGGCCGTCGCCGTCGACATCGCCCGCGCCGCGCATCGCCGAGAGCAGGGCGTGGGTGAACAGCGCGCCGCCCAGCTCATCGCTCTCTTGCGCCGCTTCTCCGGGGGCGCCGGCCCGCAGCTCGACGGTGCCCTCTTGCGCCGACGGGTCGAGCGACAGCTCGAAGCCGGGCGCGCGGTGCACCCCCTTGCTGCGCCCGGTGGTGCGGCACGAGTCGAGCACGATCAGCCGGGCCTGCGCCGGTATGGCCGAGAGGCGTGCGCGCAGCGCGGTCAGCGCCAGCCGCTCGGCCCCCAGGTGCAGCGAAGCCTCGTCGCCGTGCCCCGAGAAGTAGAAGAACAGCGTCACCTTCTTGCCCTGGGCCGACAGCTCGGCGGCGCGGCCACGGGCGACGCTGAGCGCCTCGAGCACCTCGGAGGGAGAGGGCTGCGCGAGCAGGCTGGCGCGCCCGGGCGCGACCCCGCCCAGCTCGAGCAGGGTCTGATGCACGCGCGCCGCGTCGCTCTCGGCGAAGTGCAGGGCGGGCTCGTCGGGCGCACCGAGGTTGGCGCCCACCAGCACCGCCAGCCGCTCTTCGCTGGCCTGCGCCGAGGTGGCCAGCACCAGCGCCAGCCCCGCCGCGCTCACTCGCACCATGCGTCGATGACCCCCTGATGCGGGCGGGCCGGTGGCCGCTCGAGGGCACCGGAGCGCGCGGCTTCGCCCAGCTCGGCCTCGTAGCGCTCGAGCGGGCCGTCGAGCTTCGCGGCGATGAACCAGGTGCGCAGGCAGGGGGCCTCGACCACCACCGCGCCGGGCAGCGTCACCGCCCCCTGCTCGAGCTGCAGCGGCTGCTCGAGCATGCGGTCGACCCGACCCGAGCCGTCGACGGCCCACGCCATCCACCTCCCTGAGGCGTCGACGGTCACCGAGAGCCGCAGCGCGTCGCCGGCCGCGAGGCGGTCTTCGGCGGTGAGCAGCTTCACCGCGCCTGCGCGGCTGCGGAACAGCGAGAGGCCGACGCCCTTGAGGCGCACCGGCTCGGCGGGAGCCCACGCGAGCCGCGCCGACACCACCAGCGCCACCACGGCAGCAGCGAGGGCGAGCCCCGCCCGCGCGGCGGTGCGCCACCGGCTCGGCGCGGGCCGCGGCGGCAGCTGGGGCAGCAGGGTGTCGAAGGGCAGCTCGGTGAGAAAGGCGGCCCGCTCGCGCGCCAGCGCGTCGAGCTGGCGGCGGCAGGGCAGGCAGCTCGAGAGGTGCGCGTCGGTCTGGTGCGCCAGCTCGTCAGAGAGGTCGCGCAACAGGCTGCGCTCGAGCGTCACGGCGTCGAGGTGGTCGCTCAGCATGGGTTGGGCTCCTGGGTGAGCAGCGGCCGAAGCACCCGCGCACGCTCGGCGAGAAACTGCAGCTTCTTGCCCACGGTGTGGCGAGACCACCCGGTGAGCTCGGCGATCTGCTCCTGGGTCAGGCCGTCGAGGTAGTGCAGCAGCGCCACGTGTCGAGTGCGCTCGTCGAAGCGCTCGATGAACCGCAGCAGCACGTCGCGGTCTTCGACCCGGCGCTCGGCCGAGGGCTGCAGGCGCAGGCCGTGGTGCGCGTCGGTGAGCGGCTCTTCGCGCGCGCGGGTGGTGCTCGCCATCAGGTCGAAGCAGACGCGCTCGGCTACCCGCTGCAGCCACCCCATTCGCGAGGTCGCCGCCTCGAAGCCTTCGGGCCGGGCCCACAGCCGCAAGAAGGTCTCTTGCAGCGCGTCTTTGGCCATCGCCTCGTCGCGCAAGAGGGCCCGGCAGCGCTTGAACACCGCGCAGCCGAACTGCTCGTACGACGCTCTCAGTTCTCCGCGGGTCATCGTCTTCAGGCCTCGACTCGAAGACCGCCGGCCCACCCCGCGGTGGAAGGTGAAAATGCGCTCTCAGAATTTTGAGTGGCCAGCGCCCGCGGCGACTTCGGTCGTCGAGCTTGAAGCGGGTCGAAGCCGAGGCCCGCCCAACCAAGGAGAATACCGATGAAGTACGCGTGCATGTTGGCAGTGATGGTGGTGGTGTCGTGCGGAGTTCAGGACGATGAGCAAGAGGGGGCGGGGGCGACCGGCGGCGAGTTGGTCGCGCAGCGCTGCACGGGCTACGCCACCCCTGCGCTGTGTGGCGACGATACGCTGTGCCGCTGGCAAGACGAGGTGGCGCTGCTGACGGCGCCGCCGAGCACCCAGCCGGCGCAGTGCGTGCCCCGCGTCTCCGAGCTGGGCGACACCGGGGCGTCGCCGTCGTCCGAGCCGTCAGCGCAAGGCGCACTGACGGCGCAGGACGAGGCGTCGCTCGTGGCTGATGCGCTGCCGAACCCGTCGCAGCCCGCGACCGAGGCGGCTGAGGGAAGCGCGAAGAGAGCAGGCTGGACGTGGGATTCGATTACCGGAACGTTCTCGGCCAGCTACCGCCTCTATTACAACGGCGACAAGCGAGGGACCTGCGTCGTCGACTCGGCGAACAACACCATCAAGCTGGGCGACAACAAGTCAGACAGCATGGGGCAGCGCGCGTACTGGTGGGTGGTCGGCAGCTCGACCATTCATACGTGCAACAACGACGGGGGCAGTGGCAGCTCGAAGACGTGCGCGGTGCCGAACTCGAGAATCGGCTTTCAGTTCTGCCAGAAGAACTCCGCCCAGGCCGATGTCGCCTGCGTGCCGGTGCGGTACTTCAACTGATCGGTTGTCGAAGGCGAGGGCCGTGATTTCGGCCCTCGTCTTCGGCTCACTTCACCAACAGTACGTTGGGCAGCGCGACCGGCTCGTCGGTGGCGGTGAAGTCGAGCCAGGCGCCGCCGCTGCGCAGCGAGAGACTGGCCTCGGGGCCGCCGTCGAGGTGCATGGCGCGGACGAGCTCGAGGTCGCTCTTCAAGAGCCGCTCGATGAGGTCGGGCATGGTCACCGGTCGCTGGGAAAAGACGAACACCAGCCGCCCCTGGCGGTCGAGCGCCAGCGCGGCCTCGGACCAGCGGCGCGGCGCCGACTGCCACACGCTCTCGCCCGGCGCCTTGATGAGCCGCAGGTTCTGCACCGCGCAGTCGTACTTCGCGATCGTCTCTTTCGCGCCGCTCTGGTCGAGGTCGACCAGGGTGAACGCCGGCAGCCCCGCCGCCAGCGGGCGAAAGACGAGCACCGACTGGTAGTCCCTGCTCCACGCGGCCTGGTTGACGCGCTTGCCGCAGTGCAGGTGCCCGGTGCTGGTGCGCAGGTCGGTCTGGAACATGCTCGCGTTGAACGCCACCCGGGCCCCTTGCTCTCTCGCCCAGGCGGCCGCGGTGCGCCGCTCGCCACTGCCCAGGTCGAGGGTGGCGGGCGCCGACACCCGCACCAGCTGCAGGCCGTCGAGCGTGCGCCGCTCGACCCCGTCAGACACCACCACCCACGACGACGCGGCTGCGAGCACGAGTGCGAGCATGGGCGGCTGGCGTTTGCAGCTCGCGGGCCGTGGTAGAAGGCCGCGATGCCTGTCGAGCTTCGCAAGGGTGGCCTGCACGTCTCCGGCACGCCGCTGTGGCTCGACGCCCGCAGAAAGAGCGAGCTGTCGTTCGTCTCCCACGCGCACACCGACCACATCGCGCGCCACGAGCGGGTGATCGCCACCGCCGCCACGCTGCGCATCATGGAGCACCGGCTGGGCGAGCTGCCCGCCAAGCTGCCGGTGCCGTACCACCGGCCCTTCAAGCTCGGCGACCTCGACGTCGAGCTGATGCCGGCCGGCCACGTGCTGGGCAGCGCCCAGATTCGCGTCACCCGCGCTGACGGCCACCGCATCGTCTACACCGGCGACATCGGCTTCGAGCCGTCGGCCACCGCCGAGCCGGCCTCGATGCCCGAGTGCGACACGCTGGTGCTCGAGTCGACGTTCGGCATGCCGCGCTTCCGCTTCCCGCCCAAAGAGAAAGTCGTCGACGAGGTCGAGCAGTGGGCGCGGCGCGCGCTGAGCCGCGGGGTGCGCCCGATTCTCTACGCGTACTCGCTGGGCAAGGGGCAGGAGATCATTCACCAGCTCCACGCGCGCGGCCTGAAGATCTGCGCGCACCCCAGCATTCACGACGTGTCGATGCTGTACAGCGAGCTGGGCGTGCCGATGCACGTGCGCCGCTTCGAGGGCGAGTTCGACGAGGGAGAGATCGGCGTGTTCCCTCCGTTCGGCCGCTCGCCCGCGCTGAAGAACGTGCACCCCAAGACCACCGCGGTGCTGACCGGCTGGGCGCTCGAGCCGTGGGCCGCGCGCCGCTACGGCGCCGACATCGCGTTTCCGATGAGCGACCACGCCGACTTCCCCGCGCTGATGCGCTGCGCGAAAGAGAGCGGCGCGCGCGAGGTCATCACCGTGCACGGCTTCGCCAAGGAGCTCGCCCAGGCGCTGCAGAAAGAAGGCGTGTTCGCGCGCGCCATCACCCAGACGGTGCAGATGGAGCTGCCACTGAGTGGTGACATTCGGTCGCAGTCAGAGCTGCCGCTGTAGCAACGTGCCCCACCGCCGCGGCCTCAACCTCGCGATCTGGCGTGAGGGTGCATGGCTTGCAGCCGGTGCTGCTCCATATGAAATGGGAACAGGGACACCAGAGTAACGACGTGGAGGACAGGCGGGGGCAGGGGCCCGGCTTCGGCGGCGGTCGTGGCGTGCCGCTCGGCCTGCTGGCGATGATCGGCTCGCGTTGGGGCATCGGCGCGGCGCTGCTCGCGGCGCTGGCGTTCGGCGCCTTTCAATACCTCGGCAGCGCACGGCAAGAGCCGGCGGTGGCCGACAGACAGGTCTCGGACCAGCAGGGGCAGTTCGCGTCGTTCGTGCTCGACGACGTGCAGACCACCTGGGCCGCGAAGCTGCCCGGCTACCGGAAGGCCAAGATGGTGCTGTTCAGCGGCCAGACCAACACCGGCTGCGGCTTCGGCGACAGCGCGGTGGGGCCGTTCTACTGCCCGGAAGACGGCAAGGTGTACCTCGACACCGAGTTCTTCTCGACGCTCGAGGGCAAGCTGGGAGCGAGCGGTGACTTCGCGCAGGCGTACGTCATCGCCCACGAGATTGGCCACCACGTGCAGAACCTCAAGGGCGGGGTGAACCCGGGCATCAAGACCGAGCTGCAGGCCGACTGCTACGCCGGCGTCTGGGCGGCGAGCACCGCGCAGCGCAAGCTGCTCGAGAACGGCGACCTGCAAGAGGCCTTCACCGCCACCGCGGCGATCGGCGACGACCGGCTGCAGAAGAGGTCGACCGGCACGGTGCGCCCCGAGAAGTGGACGCACGGGTCATCGGCGCAGCGCACCGAGGCGTTCAAGCGCGGGCTCGAGGGCGGTGACCCCGAGGCGTGCGAGCGCACCGAGCTGTCAGAGCTCGAGCGGTAGGAAAGAAACGCCGCCGGGCACGGGCACGCCGCACGCGGACGTCACGACGTTCACGCGCGGCGGGCTCGTTTTTTCAGGCCGCCGTCTTCAGGCGACCGCTGCGCCGCCGCCGACCATCGCCTCGACGTGCGCGGTGGCCTCGGCCAGGTACGCGAGGCGCTTGAGCCGCACTTCCTCGGGCAGGCCGCAGTAGGCGTTGAACGCATCACGCAGCAGGTCGCGATTGCCCGCGGTGGCCTGGTGGGCGAGGTCGAGCGCCGAGTCTTGCGAGTCGAGCGCCTCTTCCCAGTTGTTCTCGGGAGTGAAGCCCGCCTCGAGCAGCGACATGAACAGCTGGCAGGCCGCCAGGCGCTGGCGCAGCTCGCCGATGTGCTCGAGCGGCTCGGCGTAGGCCTTGAGCTCGAGCAGCGCGCCGGTGACGCGCGGGTCGACGGTGGCGGTGAGGTCTTCGACCTCGACCTCGTTGCGGAGCGCCGCGTTGAGCGCCTCGACCGCGGCCTCGCTGGGCAGCGGCTCGACGCCGACTTCGCGCATGTACATGATCGCCACCGCGACGTCGTTGCCGCCGGCCGCGACCACCGCCTTGGCCTTGTCGATGGCCTGGTTCTCTCCCACCGGGCGGCGGTTCTCCATGCGGGTCTTCACCGCCTCGCGGTAGAGCGACTCGAAGCTGGTGCCCGGCATCATGCGCGTGGGCAGGGGAGGACGCAGGCCCGGTACGTCGAGCACCCACAGCGGCGGGTTGCCCACGTTCTTGAGGCCGCGGAACAGCAGGGTGCCGGGCGGGTCATGCGGGCGGAAGGGCGGCAGGTCGCTCTCGGGGCCCGACTGCGCGGCGAGCGCGGCGGTGCGCTGCTCGCGGGTGAACGAGGTGATGCCCACCGCGGGCGGCGGCGGAGGCGGCGGCGCTTCTTCGCCGTTGAGGCCGACGACCCGGTCCATGTCGACGTCTTCGAGCTCGAGCGCCTCGAGGCCCGAGCAGCCGGTGAAGTCGCAGCGCAAGAGCTTCAGCTTCTCGAAGGTCGCTCCCTCGAGGTTGGCGCCGCGAAAGTCACAGTCCTGCAGGCGGCCGCCGTGGAAGTAGGCGTTCGACAGGTCGGTCTCGCGGAAGTTGATCTTCGAGAGGTCGCACTTCTCCCACTCGCTGCCGATCAGAATCAGCCCAGAGAAGTCGGCGTTCGCAGAGAACAGCTGGCCGAACGTGGCCCCGGTGTGGTCGAGCGGCACCTTTCCGTCTTTGCGGAGGGTGTTCCACTCTTTGGAGCCGTGCTTGAGGAGAGTTTCGATGACTGGCTTCGGCATGGGGCGCTTGCTTTACGTCACGCCTCGTGTTGGTTCCAGAATCTTCGATGCTGGAATTCAAGCCCGGGCCTGACTTCGCCAACGTGCGTCTGGACAAGTTCCTGCGCAAGAAGCTCGCCTCGGTGCCCGCTTCGCACCTCTTCAAGATGATCCGCACCAAGAAGGTGCGGGTGAACGGCCGCAGGGCGCAGCCGGAACAACTCCTGCAACCCGAAGACGTCATCACCGTGCGGGGCGACGAGAAGCAGCTCACCGCCCACATACCCGAAGAAGCCCGCAAGCCGCCTCCGCTCGACCTCACCCAGCTCCACACCCTCTACGAAGACGACTGGATGATGGTCATCGACAAGCCCTCGGGGCTGGCGGTTCACCCCGGCAGCGGCATTCAGACCGGCACGGTGGTCGACCTGGTGCGCGCGTACCTGGGGCCCAAGGCGTGGCGCAACGACTTCGGTGCCAGCCCCGCGCACCGACTCGACCGCGACACCTCGGGGTTGCTGATCGTCGCCAAGCGCCGCCCCGCCATGGTGCACTTCACCGACGTCTTCACCCACCATCGGGCGAAGAAGAAGTACCTCACCTTGGGCATGGGCAAGATGAACACCCCGTCGGGGGTCATCGACCTGGCCCTCGCCGAGCACCAGCAGACGGCCGAGTCGAAGGCCCGCCGCGGGGTCAACCTTCAGCCGGCGGTAACGCGGTGGCGGCTGCTGGCGCAGGGTACCGGCGCCGCTTATGTCGAATGCGTGATCGAGACTGGCCGAACGCACCAGATTCGGAGACACTTCGCGGCCGTCGGGCACCCGATCGCCGGAGACAAGAAGCACGGTGACTTTGCGTTCAACCGGGAAGCGAAAGCGCAGTGGAAGCTCGACCGACTGTTTCTTCATGCCGCGCACCTCGAGTTTCCCCACCCCGAAGATGGCCGCCGCATGGTGATGGAGTCGAAGCTCCCCGCAGAGCTCAGTGACGTTCTGAAAGCCGCCGGAGTCACCCCTTGACCGCTCCTCCTCCCGCCGCTCCCGAGAAGAAGCTCGTGCTGGTCGACGTGCCCAAGAAGAGCTGGGGCAGGCGGCTGCTCAAGCTGTTCGCGTTCGCGCTGCTGACGTTCGTCGCCATCGGCGTGATGGCGGGGGTGGGCGCGTACCTGAAGTTCGGCTCCGACCTGCCGGCGATTCCCCAGGTCGACCTGTACCACCCGCCGGTGGTCACCGAGCTGTGGAGCCAGGACGCGGTGCTCTCGGGTGAGCTGTACAACGAGCGGCGCAAGGTGGTGCCGTACGAGCGCATACCGAAGCGGCTGGTGCAGGCGTTCATCGCCGCCGAAGACGCGAGCTTCTTCGACCACGGCGGCGTCGACCTTCTCGGCACGGTGCGCGCGGTCAGCAAGACGGTGCTCAAGAAGGTGACCGGGCGGGGCAGCGTGCAGGGCGGCTCGACGCTCACCCAGCAGACGGCCAAGGCGATTCTGGTCAGCGACGCGCGGCGCAAGGTGCTCGAGACGCGCGGCCTGGCGGGCAAGCTGACGCGCGAGAGCGAAGCGGCCGCCAAAGAGTCGTTCAAGACCGCCACCGAGAAGAGCCCCAAGCGAAAGATTCGCGAGGCGATTCTGGCGCGCAGGCTCGAGGCCGCGCTCACCAAAGAAGAGATTCTCTACCTCTACCTGAACAACGTGTACCTCGGTCACCACGCCTACGGCGTCGAGTCGGCGGCCGAGAACTACTACCGCAAAGACGTGAAAGACCTGACGCTCGGCGAGATGGCGTTGATCGCCGGTCTGCCGCAGGCGCCGTCGAGCTTCTCGCCGTTCACCGCGTCGGAGAAAGCGAAGAAGCGCCGCCACTACGTGCTGGGCCAGATGCTCGAGAAGGGCATGATCTCGAAGACCGAGCACGACCAGGCCGACCAGGAAGAGATTCGGGTCTACCCGGTGGAAGACGTCTTCCACGAGCTGTCGCCGTACTTCACCGAAGAGGTGCGCAAGGCGATCGTCGACCGCTACGGCAACGTGGCGGCGCTCGAAGAGGGCCTGCAGATCTTCACCACCATGGACAGCGAGAAGCAGCGCGCCGCGCAAGACAGCGTGCTGGCGGGCCTGCTCGCGGTCGACAAGCGCCAGGGCTACCGCGGCGCCCTGCTGCACCTCGAGTCGCCCAAAGAGCGCGAGGCGTTCATCGCCAGGGGCAAGACGGCGATGGGCGAAGAGAAGCTCACCCCGGGCCGCTTCTACGTGGGGGTGGTGACCCAGGTCGATCGCGAGGGGCTCACCGCCGACGTGAACGTGGGCGGCCAGGTGGCGAAGCTGCCGGCGCTCGGCGCGCGCTGGGCCCGCCCGGTGAACAGCGAGCACTATTACAACTCGGGCGTGATGCTGAACAAGCTCACCAAGGTGGTGAGCGTCGGCGACGTCATCCCGGTGCGGGTGGTGGCCGACAAGAACGGCCTCTACGACGACCGCGAGCAGTACTCGAGCGCGCTCGAGAAAGAGGTGCCCGAGGGGGTGACGCTGGTGCGGCTCGAGCAAGACCCCGAGCTGCAGAGCGCGCTGGTCTCGATCGACCCGCACCGCCAGTACCTGGTGGCGATGGTGGGCGGCTACGACTTCGACGCGAACGAGTTCAACCGCGCGTTTCAGGCGTGCCGGCAGCCGGGCTCGGGCTTCAAGCCCATCGTGTACTCGGCGGCGATCGAAAAGATGAACTGGACCGAGGCGACCGTGCTGGTCGACTCGCCGCTGGTCTACGACGACCCCGAGAACCAGAACCGGTGGAAGCCCGAGAACTACTCCGAGGGGTACGTCGGCGAGGTGCTCTTGCGCACCGCGCTGGTGAACTCGATGAACATTCCCGCGGTGAAGACGTACATCGAGCTCACCCGCTTTCTGGGCAAGAAGAACGAGCCGCTCGGCATCAAGCTGATGGGCGAGTACGTGAAGAACCTCGGCATCAGCACGCCGCTCAACCCCGACTTCTCGACCGCGCTGGGCAGCTCGTGCGTGTACCCGTACGAGCTGGTGCAGGTGTACGCGACCATCAACCGGCTGGGCGAGAAGAAGCCGACGTACTTCGTGCGCAAGGTGGCCGACCGCTATGGGCGCACCATCGAAGACCACACCGCGTTCGACGACCCGTGGGCCTCGCTCACCGACCGGGTGGCCGGCGGCTACGCGCGCATCTGGGAGCCGGGCGAGCAGGTGATGGAGAAAGAGACCGCGTACATCGTGACCGACCTGATGCGCGGCGTGGTGCGTGAGGGCACCGGCGCGGCGGCGAACCGGCTGGGCAAGCCGGCGGCGGGCAAGACCGGCACGACCAACGACTCGTTCGACGCGTGGTTCACCGGCTTCACCCGCGACCTGGTGACGTCGGCGTGGGTCGGCTACGACCTGAACCAGCACCCGCTGAACCGGGCCGAGACCGGCGGCAAGGCGGCGCTGCCCATCTGGCTGGCGTACATGAAGGGCGCGCTCGACGGCCGAGCGCAGCCCGAGTTCTCGCCCCCTGCCAGCCTCGACCTGGTGCGGCTGCGCATCGACGAGAAGACCGGCAAGGTCGCGACCGTCGGCAAGGGCGTCAAAGACATGTGGTTCAAGAGAGACACCGAGCCGAAAGACAAGGCGCTCGACAAGGGCTCGGTAGGCACCGATCAGTTCATGCTGACGCGCTGACGGCGGTCACTTGCAGGTGTAGCGGGCGGTGGCGAGCATCGCGTCGGCGATGGGGTCGACCTGCTTCACGAACGCCTCTTCGGTGCCCAGGCTGAGCAGGTGCACCACCTGCTCGGCCGGCACCACGAGAATGCGGTTCTTCAGCGTGACGCCCTTCTCGTCGACCGAGGAGTAGCGGAGCTCGACGGCGGGCTTGCCGGCGAGGGTCGCCTTCCGGGTCTTCACCTCGCCGCGGGCCGAGGCCCTGGCCTCTCTCACGGCGTTCTCTTCGGCGACTCTCAACGGCACGGGCTCAGCGGCCTTCAAGGTGCCGATGTTGAACTGGGGCCGCAGCTCGCGGGCGTCGGTGGCGAGCGGCTTGCGCGGAGCGAGCTCGAGCTTCGAGGTGGTGGAGCCCCTGATCAGCCCCCAGCCCTCGGGGAGCTCGACGTCGAAGCACCCGAACTCGACGCGCCAGGTGTTGGGGCCCACCAGCGTGGTGAGCAGCGACATGAGCAGCGCCTTGAGGGCGGGCTCGTTCTTCGGCCAGCCGGCGACGTGCAGCACCACCGCCGCAGGAGAGGTGGGCAGCTCGACGCTCAAGTCGAGCAGCGTCTGCTCTTTCACGGTCTGCTCGGTGCGCATGCCACAGACGACGATCCCGTCCCACCGGGACGTAAAAGGCCTGGTGCCGGCGGGGAGCTCGTCGGCGGCCATGCACGCCTGCCCGATGGTGCCCGAGTAGGCCTGCACGGCGATCTGCGCGAAGTCGGCACCACCGGGGTTGCGCACCCAGAGGTGCTTGATGGGCGCCTTCTCACCCTCGGGCCGCTCGACGAAGCCGGGCGGCAGCAGAATCGCAAACCCGAGCGGGCTGGAGAAAGACGTGTGCTCCTTGCCAGGCGCGACCTCGGTCGAAGCATCAGGCGCAGCGCGCACCACCGCGAGCAAGGCGAGCAAGCAGACCATGCGGCGCCACGTACCCACTCACGCCACCCAAGTCCAACGCGAACCGCAACCCCAACCCCCACCCCAACCCCCACCCCAACCCCAACCCCAACCCCAACCCCAACCCCAACCCCAACCCAACCCAACCCCAACCCCAACCCAACCCAACCCCAACCCCGATCCTCACCTGCCCGTGCCGTGGCAACCCTTGCCCTGACCCTGCCGGGCCAGCATCCGCCCGGCTCTCGCGCGCCAAGCTCGAAAGGCACCTCCGCGCCAACCCACGCGCCAACCCACGCGCCAACCCACGCGCCAACCCACGCGCCACCCCACGCGCCACCCCACGCGCCAACCCACGCGCCAACCCCCGCGCCAACCACCCCTATCCGTCCGGTTGCACTCCCGCTAAGCGTCACGCCCCCGCATGGAAGCCGCCGCCGCACTCCCCACCCAACCCCGCACCTCGAGCTTCACCGAAGAAGCCCGCCAGCTCTTCCGCCTCGGCTGGCCGCTCGCCCTCGCCCAAGCCGGTCAAGCGCTCTTCGGCGTCGTCGACACCGCAGTGGTGGGCCGGGTGGGCGCGCAAGCCCAGGGCGCCGTCGGCCTGGGCAACGGCGTCTTCATGTCCATCAGCGTGCTCGGCATGGGCGTGATGATGGCGCTCGACCCGCTCATCTCCCAATCCCTCGGAGCCCACCGCCGAGACAAAGCCCGCACCCTCTTCTGGCAGGGCGTCTGGCTGGCGCTCATCACCAGCGCGGTGCTGGCCCTGCCCATCGCGCTCACTCCGCTCCTGCTCCCGCGCTTCGGAGTCGAGCCGGGCCTCGCCCACCAGACCTGGCTGTACGCGGTGTGGCGGCTGCCGCAGCTGGTCACGGTGCTGCTGTTCATCGTGGCGCGCTGCTGGCTGCAGAGCATCGGCCGCACCCACGTGCTGTACCTCGCGGTCGGCGCGGCGAACCTGCTCAACTTCGCGCTGTGCTGGTTCCTGGTGCTCGAGCTGCACCTGGGCGTTCAGGGCGCGGCGCTGGCGACCGTGGCGAGCGGCGTGTTGCAGCTCGGCATCGTGCTGAGCGCGCTGGGCCCCGCTCCCGAAGGCACGCAGCGCGCCTTCGACCGCCAGGCGGCGAAGAAGACCCTGGCGGTGGGCGTGCCGATCGGCCTGCAGATGTTCGCCGAGGTGGCCGCGTTCTCGGCGGCGGGAGTCATCGCCGGCACCATGGGCGAGACCAGCATCGCCGCCCATCAGATCGCCATCACCTGGGCGAGCTTCTCGTTCTGCCTCGCCGTGGGAGTCGGCGCGGCCTCGGCCGTGCGGGTGGGGTGGGCAGTCGGCGCAGGCGACACCCCGGGAGCCCGCCGCGCCGGCCTCACTGCGATGTTGATGGGCATGGCGATCATGTCGACCTCGGCGGTGTTCTTCTTCGCCTTCCCCACGCTGCCGGCGCAGGTGATGAGCGACCGCCCCGACGTGCTCGAGGTGGTGGTGGGGCTGTTCGCGGTGACCGCGGTGTTTCAGGTGTTCGACGGCATTCAGGCCGTGGCCGCCGGAGCGCTGCGCGGAGCCGGCGACACCCGCTTCTCGTTCTGGGCCAACGTGCTGGGGTACTACGCCTTTGGCCTGCCCATCTCGGTGCTCCTGGGCATTCGCCTGCACCTGGGCGTCGTCGGGCTGTGGTGGGGCCTGTGCGCGGGGCTCATCGCCGTGGCAGTCGCGCTCGGCGCGCGCTTCATCGTGCTGACCTCGCGCGACGTGAAGGCGCTCTAGAACTTCCCGACCAGCGCGAAGCCCATGACGTCGCTCGACGCCGAGGGCGCGACGGTCGCCGAGCTGCCACCGCCGAAGTCCATCACGAAGGCCGCCACGCCCGCGGCGGCCACCACCAGACCCGCGACCAGCAGCCCCACGCCGGCGCTCTGGGTGCTGCCCGCCGAGCTGTAGAGCGAGTACGCCTTCGGGTCGGTGCAGGGCATGCCTGGGGGGCACAGGCCCTTGCGCTCGCCGTCGGTGCCGAGCGTCTTGATGCCGAAGCCGGCCGCGGTGATGAGCAGCGCCGCGCCCACGCCCATCGCCACCAGGCCCACCACGCGGGTGGTCGACATGCCCGAGGCCGACGACGACTCGGTCACCGTCGCGGCCGCCACCACCGGCTTCGACTCGACGGGCGCCGGCGGGGGCTCTACCGCCTTCGCGGGCTTGGGCTCTTCGGGCGGCGGGTTCGCCCTGGCCACGGCCGGCGTCGCCAGCCCGAGCACGTTGCGCACCGCGGGGGCGAAGAACTCTTCGACCTTGTCCTTGAGGCCGGTCTGCAGCTCTTTCGGCGAGCCGGTGAAGTCGAAGGTCGACATCTTCTTGCCGAACTCTTCGACGCTGAGCGCTTCGACGTGCAGCACCAGGTCGTCGAGCGCGCTGCCGGCTTCGAGCGTCACCAGCACCGCCACGCCCTTCTTCTGCGCGAGGTCGACCAGGCAGGGCACCTTGGCGTTGCAGCTCGACGCGTCGTCCACCGGAGTCGGGGTGGGCACGCCGCGCTCGTTGAGCGCCGCCGCGAAGTTGCGCGCCAGCTCGAGCGCCTGCGGCTTCGCGACGCCCGAGCGCCGCGAGACCACCACCCACGCTTCAGGGCGCGCCTCTGCTGCGCCGAGCTGCAGTGAGATGGCCAACGTCAGTGCGAGCATGCAGCGAGCGTAGCGCTACTGACCTTTGAGGTCCGCCTCGATCTTGTTGGCGAACCCCTCGGCCTGGTCGCGCTGCTCGGGCTTCACCGTGCCCGCCTTCAGCGCCTCGACGTACTTGCCGAGAATCTTCTTGTCGACGGTCGAGAGCGCGTCGGGCTTCGCTTCACTCTGCTTCTCGAGCGAGAGAAGGCGGGCCAGCAGCTTGTCGCCCTTCGCTTTGGGTGCCGCCACCGGCTTCGGCGCCGGCGCAGGAGCAGCCACCTTCACCGGCTCGGGCTTCACCGGCGCAGCAGCGGGCTCAGCCTTCACCGGCTCCGGCGCGGGCTCGGCGACCTTCACCGGCTCAGGAGCAGGAGCAGGAGCAGGCTCAGGTGGCGGCTCGGCCTTCGCCACCGGCGCAGGCAGAGCAGTGGGCGCCTGCTGCACCACCGTGGGCCGGTTCATCAGCGCGAGCCCCAGCGCGGCGAGGCCGAGCACCAGGCCGACCAGCCCGAGCGCGAGCCCCTTGGGCGCGCCCTTCTGCGGCTCGTGTCGCGGGCGCAGGCTCTCGGGCACCGCCAGGGTCTGGGCCACCTCGGCGGCGCGCGACGGCGCCGGCACCGGGCCGGGGTTCGGCGCCTGAATTCGGGTCTCTTGAGGGGAGGGCGCGCTGCGCTCGGCGGGCACCCCCGAGGGCGAGGCCGCGGTGCCGGGGTGGGTGCCCGACTGCGGAATGCTGCGGCCGATGGAGAGGCCGATCGATCTCGCCGTCGATTCCGACAGGCTCTTGCGAACACGGGTGACGAAGTCGCGAACCTCGTCGGCGCTCTGGTAGCGGTCTTTCGGATCTTTGGCGAGCAGCTTGCCGACCAGCTCGTCGAGGTCGTCGGGAATGCTCATCAGAATCGACGACGGCTTGGGCGCCGGCACTTCGGCGTGCTTCATCAGCACCTCGACCACCGACTCGCCGGTGAAGGGCAGCTCGCCGGTCAGCATCTCGAAGGCGATGATGCCCACGGCGTACAGGTCCATCGCCGGGGTGACGTGGCCGCCGCGCGCCTGCTCGGGCGCCATGTACGACGGCGTGCCCACCAGCATCGAGGCCCGGGTCTGCGGCGTCGAGCCCAGCACGCCGAGCTTCGCGATGCCGAAGTCGAGCAGCTTCACGTAGCTCATGCCGTCGCGCTGCTTGCAGAGGAAGATGTTCGACGGCTTCAGGTCGCGGTGAATCACCCCCGCCGTGTGCGCGGCGCCGAGGGCCGAGAGAATCTCCTCGAGCACCACCATCACCTGCGGAATCGGCATCACGCGCTGCTCTCGACGGTTGCGCGTGACCATGTCCGAGAGCGGCTCGCCGTCGAGGTACTCCATGACGATGCACTGCCGCCCGTCGGGCAGGGTGTCGTAGCCGAACACGTCGATGATGCCGCGGTGGCCGACCGCGTTGACCGCGCGCGCTTCAGACACCAGGCGCTTCACCTGCTCTTCGTTCTCGGCGATCTCGGGCCGCAGCACCTTGATGGCGGCGCGCTTGCCGATCACCGGGTGATCGCCCGAGTACACGATGCCCATGCCGCCGGCGCCCAGCTTGCCGCGCACCACGTAGCCGTTGACGGTGGTGCCGATCACCGGGTCCTTCATCGCGTTGCCGCTCACCGACACCGAGAGCGAGCCCGGGGTGGCGGCCGCCGAAGGTGACAGCGCGTTGAGCTGGGGAGCGGCGCGCTCACCGCCGGTGAGCAGCAGCGAGTCGGCGTTGCGCACCTCTTCGTCCCCAGACCTGATCACCGTCTCGACGTGACGCTGCTGATCGCCGTCATTGTCGTTGCCCCCGCCTCTTTCGACTCCGTCGGGCATGTGACCGCTCAGCCTAGCGCAACTTGCGCGCCGCGGCCTCGTACAGCGGCCGCGGCAGCGAGGCCAGCGTGCGCATGCCCAGACTCATCTGCCAGGGGAACACCACGCTCTCGGCGCCCCGGTAGATGGCCGCGCCGATGGTCTCGACCGCGTCATCGGTCTCCATCAAGAACGGCGGAGCCTTCTTGTGGGTCGAGGTCATCTCCGACTTCACGTACCCGGGGTGAATGCTCGAGACGATGACCCCGGTGCCCTTCAGGTCGAGCCGCAGCCCCTGCAGAAACGTCATCAGGTAGGCCTTGGTTCCCGCGTAGCCGCCCAGCCGGGGCAGCCCGCCGAACGCGGCGATCGAGCTGATGCCCACCAGGTGGCCGCGGTTGCGCTGCAGCATGCCCGGCAGCGCGCCGCACAGGGTCGCGGTCGCGCCGATGACGTTCACCTGCAGCATGTTCTCGATGGCCTTCCAGTCGAGGCGCTTGGGCTTGTTCTCGACCGCCACGCCTGCATTCGCCACCACCAGGTCGAGCCCGCCGCACTCGGCGTCGAGCGCCCGCACCGCCGCTTCGGTGGCCTCGCCCTTCGCACAGTCGAGCTTCATCGGAACGATGAGGTCTGAGGCCTCGGCTTTCAGCTGCTCGAGGTTCTCGAGCCGGCGCGCCGCCGCCCACACCTTCACCCCGCGCTTCGCCAGCCAGGCCGCCAGGCCGCGCCCGATGCCGCTCGACGCTCCGGTGACCAGCGCGTTCCGGTAGTCCATCAGTCGATCTCTCCGCACGAGACGTAGAGCGAGTTCTCACGCGCGTCGTGCACGTTGATCACGTGGTTGTGGTCTCTCACCTTCTGCAGCGTGGTGTTGAGGGTCGTCTTGAAGACGATGTCGTCGCCGTCGAAGTTGGGGTCCTGCTCCTTCATCGAGATCGGCCGTAGTCCCGCAGTGATGGCGCCCACGTTGTCGCACCGCCCCTCGTGAATGTGCGAGGTCTGCGACCCGGTCACCGACGAGCGCTTGATGTGCACCTCGATCTGCAGTCCCTCTGGGGTGTCACCCAGGGTGGCCGACCCATTTTGTCCGGAGTTGTTCTGTTCAATCATCGCGATGGTGATTGAGCTCGCTCCGCAGGAAGTCGTCAGCAGCAGAAGAAGCAGGGGCCGCATTGGCGCGCGGACCCTAGCATGCGCGGTCGCGCTGCTGGTCGCCTGTGGGGCGCCGCCCATCGACGAGCCGCACGACTCAGGGCTGCCCCACGACGCCGGAATGCAGCCGGGCGACGCCGGTGAGCCCGACTCGGGTCAGCCCGAGCCCGACGCCGGCGAGCCCGACAGTGGCACGCCGGGTGAGCACGACGCCGGCCTCGGCGACGCCGGCGTCAGCGACGCGGGAGAAGTCGTGCCGGGCCCACCCGACTCGGGGACTCCCGATGCGGAAGCCCGCCCCGACGCCGGAGTCGTCTGCACCACCCGCATCACCTACGGCACCTCGTGGCTCAAGCCTGCCGGCCACACCACCGACTTCGACGACGCTCCGGGGCTGGTGACGTGGGACGGCACCTTCACCGTCGACGGCAACGGCAACAGCGTCGCCACCCTGAGCAACGGGTGGAAGCCGACGTTCACCGGCCGCGCGGGCGCCGTCATCTCGCTCGACAGCAGCTGCGACCCGGGGGTGTGCCGCTCGCGCATCGGCTACGGCACCAACTGGTTGGCGCCTGCCAATCACCCCGCGCGCTTCGACGACGTCGATGGGGTGCTGGCCTCTGACGGCTTCTGCCGCAACACCGGCGCGCAGTCGTACGTCACCCTCACGCCGGGCTGGCAGCCGCACTTCACCGGCACCAACGCCTGCGAGTACTCGCTTCGCTATCAGCAGTGCGGCGCGCTCTTTGCCAACTCGGTGCTCGACGTGTCGTGCCCCGACCCGGGAGTGATGCGCGACGTCGACGGCGGCTACGTGATGGTCTGCACCTCGGGCGGCCCCGGCTACCCGATTCGCACCTCGCCCGACCTGGTGCGGTGGACGTCGCGGGGCACGGTCTTCACCGCCGCCACCAAGCCCGCGTGGGCCACCGGAGACTTCTGGGCGCCCGAGATGCACCGCGTCGGCAACAACCGATACGTGCTGTATTTCAGCGCCCGCCACACCGACAACTCGCTCGCCATCGGCGCGGCCACCGCCACCACGCCCCTCGGCCCGTGGACGGCGAAGGCCACCCCGCTGGTGAAAGAGGCGTACCCGGGCGTCATCGACGTGCACCAGTTCACCGGGCCCGACGGGCGGCTGTGGCTGTTGTGGAAGCGCGACGGCAACGCGGTGAACGGCCCCACGCCGATTCGCATTCAGCAGCTCGCCGCCGACGGCGTCACCAAGATGGGCGCGGTGACCGATCTCATCGACCACGACCAGACGTGGGAGGGGAAGCTGGTCGAGGCCCCGTGGATGATCTTCGAGGGCGGCTTCTATTACCTCTTCTACAGCGCCAACAATTACGGCAACGCCACGTACGCCATCGGCGTGGCGCGGTCGACCTCACCGACCGGCCCGTTCACCAAGTCGCCCGACAACCCGGTGTTGTTCAGCAAGGGCGACTGGGCCGGGCCGGGCCACGGCTCGGTGGTGAGGGCCCTCGCGGCGGCTGGGTGCACGTCTTTCACTCGTGGCTCGCCAGCAGCATCGGCGGCGGCCCCGGCCGCGTGGTGCTGGTCGAGCCCGTCACCTTCGCCAACGGCTGGCCCGAGATGAACGCCGCCCCGTCGACCCGCTCGCAGCCGAAGCCGTGAGAAGGCGTGCACCCTGAGCGGAGGCGCGGCGAACGCCGCGCCGAAGTCGAACGGGTGACGTCACTGCTGGAACGCGAAGCAACGCATACTCCAGGCACCAAGCAGCAGCGCGTCGCGCACCGATACGATGGAGTATCTGCGCCTCAGCCTTCGGCCAGCGACATCAGGGTTCGACAGGCTCACCCTGAGCGCCTCTCGGGCGCTCCTACTTCGCGCCGCTCAGGTCGGCCTTGGGCCCCGGCCAGACGGTGAGCGCGGTGCCGATGCGCAGGCTCCCCGCCTTTCGCGGCAGCGCCTCGTTCCAGTTCTTCAGGTCGTTGACCGAGACGTCGAACTTCTGCGCGATGCTCCAGAGCGAGTCGCCGGTCGCGATGCCGTAGGTGACCCGGGTCTTGCCGTCGACCTGGCTGGTCGAGATCGCTCCCGACGGCGCCGAGCCCAGCTGCTTGGGCGCCACCGGCACCTCGTCTTCGGGCCGCGCCTGCAGCCCGCTGCGCCGCGCGCGCGCCACCTGCTTCTCGATCGCCGCGTCGGGCCGGCCCGACTTGAGCGCCGCGGCGCTCGGCACCGGAATCAGCAGATCATTACCCAGCCGCAGCGAGCGCACCGACTTGATGCCGTTCACCCGCATGATCGCCTCTGACGCGCTCGAGTACATCGCCGCGATGCGTGAGAGCGTGTCGCCCTTGGCGATGCGGTGCACCTTGAAGTTGAGCCGCTCTGAAGGGCCGAGCTTCGCCACGCCCTCGCGCGTCGCCGCCGCCGCGCCCCTGGGCACCCGCACCACGTACGGCTCCTTGGCCGAGGCGGGCGGGGTGCACCAGCGCTTGATCTCGGGGTTCAGCTCTCGAATCTCTTCGAGCGTGGTGCCCGACAGGTGGGCGAGCACGTCGAGGTCGACCTGGGTGTCGAGCGCCACCTCGTCGTACTCGAGCGGCTTCTGGAACTCGAACTCGGTCGGGCTGAAGCCGAACGCCTCGGGGTGCTTGGCCACCAGCGCGCAGGCGATCAGCTTGGGCACGTAGTGCTTCGTCTCTTTCATGAAGCCCGGCTTCTTCTCGGAGAGCGCCCAGAAGTCGCTGGTGCCGTAGCGGTCGGTCATCCACCGCACGCGGCCTCCGCCGGTGTTGTAGCCGGCCCAGGCCAGGTACCAGTGCCCGTGGTTCGCGTAGAGCTTCGAGAGATACGTCGCCGCCGCCTTCGTCGCCTTCACGAAGTCGTTGCGCTCGTCGAGCCAGAAGTCGTGCTTCAGCTTGAACATGTCGGCGGTGCCGGCGATGAACTGCCACGGCCCCACCGCCGCCGCCCACGACCGCGCCTGGGTCGAGAAGCCGCTCTCGATCATCGCCAGGTAGACGGTGTCTCTGGGCACCCCCGCCTCGACCAGCAGCGGCTGCATCATCGGTATGTAGCGGGTCGAGCGGTTCATCCACTTCACGAACCACTTGCGGCCCTGGTGCTGAAAGAAGTGCAGGTACTTCGCCACCAGCGGCTGCATCTCGACCGGTATGTCGTAGCGGTCTTTCACCAGCGAGATGTCGAACGAGGCGACGTCGGTGACCGGGTCGAGCGCGAACGGCAGCGGCTCTCCGCTCGCCTCGGCCTCGTCGAGCGCGTGCTCGAGCCGCTCGCGCAGCGCGTTGCCCAGGCCGAGCCGCTGCACCTGCTCGCGCAGCGCCGCGTCGCTCTTCGCCGCGGGCTCGAGGGTCGCCTCTTCGAGCGCGCGCACCTCGTCGACCTCGCTGGGGCCCTCGGGAGCCTCTTCTTCGTCGGCCGCGGGGCTCACCGGCGCCGGCGTCGGCGCGAGCAGCTGCATGCCGGGCGGCGGCGGAGGGAGCGGCACTTCGGCGGAGAGGGCGGGCTCAGCGCCGAGCGCCACTGCCGCGAGGAAGACGTGAATCATGGTCGGGCGCACGCACTCTACCAAACCGCGCTCGAGACCTCAGTCTTCCGCGACTCACTTCGCGGCACACCGGCCGCAGACTGTGGCAGTTTTGCCCGTCTCTTTCGAAACGACCATGACCACAGCACTCGACCGCAGCTCCCGCCCGATCATCGACGTCTTCAAGGCCAGAGACCTCGCCGCCCAGGCCGCCGAGCTGGCCAGCGACTCGGGCACCGTGCACGTGGCGCGGTCGGCCCCCGAGCTGCGGCCCTTTCTCACCCGCCTGGGGGGCGCAGAGACCTTCACCCTCGAGGGGTTCGAGCGCACCCTCGACGAGGGCGCTGGCCGAGATCGACGGGTTCGACCGTGGCGCCCGCCAGGGGCGCGCGGTGCCGGCCGCGGCCGACGGCTCGCACGGCTCCGACGAGGCGCGCATCGCCGAGTTCCGCTCCCGGCACGACAAGGCCGGCGCGGTGCCCGAGGTGCCGCTGCTCGAGCGGCTGCTGGGCGTGAAGCCGGGCGCCAGCGACGTCGAGCTCGACGCCGAAGAGCGCGCCCGCCTCGAGAAGACCGCCAGCCCCGCGGCGCTGGTGCTGCTCGAGCTCTCGGACGCGCAGCACGGCTTCGACGCGAAGCGCGCCGCGCCCTACCTCACCGCGCTCGACAAGCACCTGGTGCGGCGCGACGAAGAAGGCGTGCGCGTCGAAGGCGACGCCGGGGCCACCAAGGGCGTCGCCGAGGTGAAGCTGAAAGACATGCAGACCGGCGCCTGGTCGTTCGCCGAGGTGCGCCCCGACGGCGGCTACTCGGTGGGGGTCGACCCCTCTCACTTCTACGCGCTGTGGTTTCTGCCCCGCGGCGAGCCGCCGTTCTTCGCCGGCACGCTCGAGCTCACCTACTTCAAGGTCACCACGCCGCTCACCCAGTGGCTGCGAGACGACGGCGCGCTGCGGAGGTTGCTGGAGAAGTAGGCTCGCCAGCCGTGACCCGGCTCCGACCTCTGGCCGTCGCCGCCGTGGTGCTCGGCGCCACCGCGCTGCTGTGGTTCTGGCCTTCAGCCGCAGAGCGGGTCGTCACGCCCAGCGCGCGGGTGCTGACCGCGGGGAGCCCGGAGAGCGCAGGGTCGAAGCGCCGCGTGCCGCCGCACCTGGCCGCGGCACCGGTCGACGCCGGGGAAGGCGAAGTCGAGGCCGCCGACGAGGAGACAGACGACGCGGCGTGGGGCGTGCTGCGCATTCGGGTCGAGCAGAACCGGCGGGCAGTCATGCACGCCGAGGTCGTCGCCATGAGGCCCGGCCACGGGCCGGAGTGGGACGAGACGTTCACCGGCGAAGACGGCGAGGCCGAGCTCGAGGTGTACGCCGGCTTCACCGAGGTCTTCGCGCGCAAGGGAGACCTGGGCGGCCGCGCGCTCGTGGAGGTCGCCGCCGACCGACCCAACGAGGTGGTGGTGGAGCTCGCGGACGAGGCAACCGTCGAAGGACGGGTCACCGACCAAGATGGCAAGGCGATCGCTGACGCCCAGGTGACGGGTGAGGGTCGGTTCACCCTTACCGCCGCCGACGGCACCTACCAGCTGGTGGTGCGCGCGGAGGTAGGCTCTGTGCGCACCCACGTCGAGGACTACATGATCGCGACCCGGTCGATCGCGCCGCGCCCGGGTCAGCACCTGCGGGTCGACTTCGTTCTGCAGCGCGCCGTGGGCTTCACCCTCGACGGCGAGTGTGACGGCGCCGAGGTCGAGCCGCTCTTCAGCACCCTGTTGTACCTCGACGGTGGCCGCGCGCCGGCCTTCAACCGCTCTGAAGTGGACGGCGGCCAGCGCACCTTCGCCGTGCCCGGCAGCTACCGCTACCAGCTCACCGGACCCGCGCACGGCTACCGCTGCGAGCTCACCGCCCCGTTCACGGCGAGCGAAGGCGCGCACGGCCACTTCGTGCTGCGGCGCACCGAGCGGCCTTGGGGCGACACCGAGGTGCCCGACGCCTCGACGCGCACCGGCACCCTGGTGCTCAGCTCACGACCGCTGGTGGCCACTCCCGCCACCCTGCACCGTGCGCGGCCGGTGGTGCTCTTGACCGGCCCCGGGGGCACCCGCCAGAGCGGGGCGTTGCCCTGGCGAACCGAGCTCGAGCCGGGCCGCTGGCACGTGCGCGCGCTGACGGTGGCCGGCAGCGCCGAGGTCGACGTCGACGTCACCGAGGGCGCGGTGAGCGAGGTGGTGCTGCAGCTGGTGCCTCGCGGCTTTCAGGTGAGCGGGCGCCTGGTCGACCCGCGCACCGGCGCAGCACCCGAGAACCTCGACAGCGCGTACGTGTCGATTTTCTACCCGTCGGAGACCGGGGGCCCGTACTTCACCGCCGACCTCGACGTCGATGGGCAGTTCGTCTTTCGCGAAGTGCTGGCGGGGCGCGCGGTGGTCGCCGTGCAGCTCGACGGCTTCGCTCGGCTGCTGCGGCCGCTGACGCTGAACGGCAGCGTCGAGCTGGGCGCGGTGCAGCTCACGCCGGGAGAGAGCGGGGTGGTCGACCTCACTGCCCTCGAGGTGACCACCCGCGACTCCCCGGCCGGCTTGCGCGTCGAGAAGGGCGGGGCCGCCCTCGGCCTCGAGCCCGGCGATGTCATCACCGCGTTCTCGGGGGTGCCGCTCAAAGGGCTCGAGCCCGACGACCGGGCAATGGCCAGCGTGGGCCCGCTCGGTGAGCCGTGCGCCGCCACCGTCGAACGGCGCGGCCGTGAGCTCACCGTGAAGCTGCCGCGCGCGCCCGTGCCGTGAGCGCTCGGCCCCGGGGGGGCCTGGCGGCGCCGGCGAGGTTCGCCAGCCATTTCATCGGCTTGGGGCGCGATCTCGAAAATCGACCCGACGGGCTCTGACTCGGGGCCACTAAGCGAAGAGGAGAAGCCATGCCCCCCCACACTGCCCTGAAGCCCCTGCTGCTCGTTCTCGCCGTGCTCGCCTGCGGACAACCGATGGAGACGGAGGGCACCGGCGGAGGCAGCGGCGGCTCGACCGGCACCGCCGGCGGTGGCGCCCAGCAGCTCGACTGCACCACCCCGTGCGTCGCCAAGGTCGAGGGCTGCGGTGCGCCGACCGCGATGGCCCAGTCGTTCTGCGGCTCGCTCTGCGGCGACGTCACCACGCAGGCGCAGCTGCGCTGCCTCGAGCAGGCGCCGTGCACGGCGAGCGTCGCGGCGGTGCGCAGCAGCTGCGGCATCGCAGGCTCGGGAGCCGGAGGCGGCTCGGGCACTGCGGGTGGCTCGGGCACCGCGGGTGGCGCAGGCACCGCGGGTGGCGCAGGCACTGCGGGTGGCTCAGGCACAGCAGGCGGCTCGGGCAACCCGTGCGCGATTCCCGCCGAGAACCTCAAGGTCTCGTTCCCCTACCTGAACACCAGCATCGGCACGCTGGTCGAGGTTCCCGGCTTCCCGACCCCGCTCTGCATTCGCACCGGCACCGGGGGCAACTACCAGGGCTACACCACCGCGACCGTGCTCAACACCCTGGGGCCGGCCGCGAAGTACTTCGAGTACCTCCCGCCGATCATCGCCAACTACTACCAGGCCCAATACAACCTGCAGCAGAGCAACCTCACCTCGAGTCAGTTCTCGACCCTCGCGAGCCTCACCGGCATACCCGTCGCGAAGCTCAGCTACTCCGAGACCCTCCGCAGCGCGCCGACCGGCAGCAGCATTCGCTCGGTACCCGAATTCGTCGGCTACACCCTGCCGGCCAACGCGTCGGCCGAGTTCTTTCTGCCGACCTCGACCACCAGCCCGGGCTACGTGCAGCTGACCGCCACCAGCAAGGCCGACCTCGACGCCATCGTCGCCGCCATCGACGGCGGCGCGACGCTGCGCCTGAAAGTGGGCCTGTTCTCGGGCAACAACACCTACACCTACGAGGTGAAGCTCAAGCCGAGCTGGAGGCTTGTCTCCATCACCAAGTGAGCCGGGGCGAGCCGCTTCAGAGCTGGCCGTGGCCGGGCCCGAGAATCTGCTTCACGTACTTGTCGAAGTCGAAGTGCGGCGAGTTCTCGCGGTCGTGGCAGCCCACGCAGGCCTTGGGGTCATTGCCCGCGCCGATGTTCTTCTCGCTGGGCTCGTCGGCGTGCACCGACCCGGGGCCGTGGCAGCTCTCGCAGCCGATGCCCTCGCGGCCTTGCGTCTTGTCGATGCGGCACACCCCGCCGGCCCGCTGCCAGCCGGTGACGTGACAGGCCACGCAGTCGAGGTGGTACTGCTTGCCCTTCTCTTGCAGCGTGGCGAGGCCGTGGGCGTGCTTGCTCGCCTGCCACACCGGGAGCGCCTCTTTGTGGCAGTCGAGGCACGCGGCGTTGCCCACGAAGCCCGGCTCGCCCTTCTTCGGCGCGGGGCAGTCGTGGCCGTTCTTCTTCGCCCAGGCGAGGTTCAGCTCACCGACGTCGTGGTCGTACGCGTCGACCAGCGCTTTCACCTTCGGGTCTTCGGGGAAGCTCGACTCGAGCGGCACGAAGCGCACCGCGAAGGCGCGCTGGCCCTTCGGCGCAGGCGGCGGCTCGGCGGCCGCATTCGCGCGGCGCTGCTCCAGCTCGGTGAGCTTGGCCTGCTTGAGCGCCCTGAGCTCTGGCGCCAGCCCCGGCTCGTTGGTCTGCGCGCGCAGCTGCTCGATGCGCTCGTCGAGCGCGACGAGCTCGCGCTCTTTGTCAGAGGCGCCGCGCAAGAGCTCGGGCTTCTCGCCGCTGCCCTTCCACAGGTCGACGCGCACCAGCGAGCGCCCCTTGCTCTGCACCTGCGCCACCGGCACCTCGCCGCGCAACAGCCGGCTCTGCTCGCCCGCCACCTCGTCTTTCGCGCGCGAGGCGATGAGCAGGTCGACCCCCGACGCCGCGGCCTGCTCGTTCGCCGCGTCGAGCGTGCCCTTGAACAGCCCGAGCACGAACTGCGCGCCTTTCGCCCGCGCCTGGTCGGCTCCGGCCTTCAGCTCGGCGGCGCTCGCCCCCGGCACCAGGCCCAGCTTGAACCCCTCGCGCTCGAGCACCTTCGGCCCGGTGAGCTCGGGCAGCCCGCGCGCGGTGCGAAACGCCGCGCCCCGCGCGTCGTCGAGCGGGCCCGGCTGCCGCGCGTCGAGCTTCATCGCGGTCAGCGCCTCGGCCAGCGCCTGCGCCTTGCGCTCTTGCTGCGGCACCGCCTCTTCGGGCAGCTGCTCGGCGCCGAACAGCCCGTCACCGTCGTCGACGAAGAACACCGGCTGCCCCTCGGCGCGCACCTTCTCGAGCTGCGCCGCGGCGCGCGCGATGCCGCCGCGCATGTTCTCGCTGCAGCCGCAGGGGCCCAGGTAGCCGCGCAGCTCTGAGGTGATGACCACGGTGGCGTCGGGCCGGCCCGCAGGCACCGGATCGGGCTTCACCGTCGTGGCGGGAGGACACGCTGCCAGCGACAGCAGCGCGAGTGCCGCCGCGCGCTTCACCAGAGAATCGACTCCACCAGCTCGTCGATCTTCTCGCCCAGCGCCTCGAGGCCGTTGGCCTTCGAGAGGAACCCGTCTGCGCCCACCTGCTGCGCCAGCTTGCCCAGCTCTTCGTCGCCCAGCGACGAGAAGATGACGATGGGTATGTCTTGCGTCTTGAACTCGTTCTTCAGCGTGCGGCAGATGTCGGTGCCCTTGGCGTCGGGCATGTGCAGGTCGGTGAGAATCAGGTGGGGCTTGAAGCTCTCCAACGTCTTCTCGAACTCGACCAGCGACGAGGTGGCCTCGACTTCGTAGCCGCGGCCTTCGAGCACGCTCTTCTCCATCGCGAGGGTGATCTCGCTGTCATCGATGAGAAGAATGCGCCTGCGCTCGCTCAAGGCCCGACCGTCTTACCAGACTACTTCTTGATCGCCTTCACCATCTTGGCGAAGTCGGCCCGCGCCGCCTCGACCGTCTTCGCCGGCCCGGTGAGCTTGAAGAAGATCGCGCCTTCGGGCCCCTCGACGATGGCGCCCAGCAGCTTGTAGCCGGCCTTCGAGGTCTTCGGCCCCATCGGCCCGCCGCCGCCGGTGTACGTGCCGTCGAGCTCGAGCGTGGTGAGCTCGAAGCCCGACACCTTTTCCTTCTTGGGCGTCGGCGCCTTGGCGCCTTCGAACTGCCCCACCCAGCGCTGCACGTTCATGTCGACGCTGCCGCCCTGGCCCTGGCCGAAATAGAAGACGCCGCACTCGCCGTCTTCGGTGTCGCCCTTGGCGGCCGGCAGCTTGTAGGTCGCGGCGCGCATCGGGCGCGGCGCATCGGCCTTCCAGCTGGCGGGCGGCGCCCACGACAGACCTCCGGCGGAATCAGCGAGCGCCGGTGCTGCTGCGAGAAATATCGCCACCGCCGAGACGTACTTGGACATACGGGCGGTATACGCCCACGTCACTTGACCTGCCAGAGTGCCGGTGTCTAAAGGGGCCGCCCTATGCGTCGCTTCTCTTCTCTCGTCGTGTCCTCCGCGCTGCTCCTCGCCGCGCCTGCTTTCGCCGATCTCAAGGTCGGTTACGTCGACCTGCAGCGCGCGCTCACCGAGGTGCACGAGGGCATCGCCGCGAAGACCAAGCTCAAGGCCGATCTCGACAAGAAGAAGGCCGACTTCGAGGCCGAGCAGAACAAGCTCCGTCAGGACAAAGAGGTCCTCGACAAGCAGGGCCCGATGATGAGCGAAGAGGTCCGCAACCAGAAGTTCGCCGAGCTGCAGAAGCGCCTCTTCGACCTCACCCAGCGCGCCGAGAAGCTCCAGATGGAGATGGCGCAGAACGAGCAGCGCGAGCTCAAGAAGATCTTCGAGAAGATGGACCCGATCATCGCCAGCTTCGCGCAGCGCGACGGGCTCACCATGATGTTCGAGAAGACCGACTCGGGCCTCGTCTACGCGCCGGCCAGCCTCGACTACACCAACGAGCTGGTCCGCACCTACAACGACAAGTACCCCAAGGCTGGCGCCGCTCCCGCGGGCAAGCCGGGCGCGCCGGCGCCGAAGTCAGACGCGGCGCCGAAGAAAGACGCGCCCGCCGCCGCGGCGAAGTAAGCGGCAGGTGACCGTGGCGAAGCTGCTCTCAGAGCTCGCCGCGCACGTCGGAGGGCAGATCGACGGAGACCCCTCGCTGCAGATCGAGGGGCTCGCAGGCTTGAGCGAAGCCGCGCGAGGTCAGCTCTCGTTCTTCTCCAACCGCCGCTACCGCCGCGAGTTCGAGAGCACCCGGGCCTCGGCGGTGCTGGTCGACGCGAAGACCGCGCGACCCGCCGGCACCACGGTGGTGAAGGTCGACAACCCGCAGCTCGCCTTCGCCCGCCTCTCGCAGCTGTTCTTCCCGCCCCAGAAGTTTCCCGCCGGCATCGACGCGCGCGCGCTGGTGCACGCCGAGGCGGCGGTCGACCCGAGCGCCACGGTGATGGCCGGAGCGGTGGTCGAGCGGGGCGCCGTGGTCGGCCCGCGCGCGGTCATCTTCGGCGGCGCGCACGTGGGCGAGCAGGCCCGCATCGGCGAGGGCACGGTGCTGCACCCCAACGCGGTGGTGTACGCGCAGTGCGTGGTTGGCGCGCGCTGCATTCTGCACGCGGGCAGCGTGGTGGGCGCCGACGGCTTCGGCTTCGCGTTCGACCCCGGCACGCCGCAGCACGTGAAGATTCCCCAGGCGGGCATCGCGCGGCTGGAAGACGACGTCGAGCTGGGCGCGTGCTCGTGCGTCGACCGCGCCACCCTCGGCGAGACGGTCGTCGGGCGCGGCACCAAGATCGACAACCTGGTGCAGATCGCCCACAACGTGAAGGTGGGGCCGCTGTCGCTGCTCTGCGCCCAGGCCGGCATCTCGGGCTCGTCGACGCTGGGGGCCGGCGTGGTCTTGGGCGGGCAGGTGGGCATTGCGGGGCACCTCGAGCTGGGCGACCTGGCCAAGGTCGCGGCGCAGGCCGGCGTCGGCCACGACATCGAGCCGGGCGGGGTGGTGGGCGGCTCGCCCGCCTACGACGCCGCGGTGTGGAAGCGCGCCTCGGTCGTCACCCAACAGTTGCCCGACATGCTCAAAGAGCTGCGCGCGCTGCGCCGCCGGGTAGAAGAGCTGGAGAAGCAGTCAGACAAGGGGAGCCGCACGCCATGATGGACGTCACCGAAATCTCGAACATCCTTCCGCACCGATACCCGTTCTTGCTGGTCGATCGGGTGCTCGAGTTCACTCCGGGCGAGAAGCTCGTCGGCTACAAGAACGTCACCTTGAACGAGCCGTTCTTCGGCGGCCACTTTCCCGGCCACCCGGTGATGCCGGGGGTGCTGATTCTCGAGGCGCTGGCGCAGGCCTGCGCGCTGCTCGCGTACAAGACCGAGAAGCTCGACGCCTCGAAGATGGTCGTCTACCTGATGGCCATCGACGGCGCGAAGTTCCGCAAGCCGGTGGTGCCGGGCGACCGCCTCACCCTCACCGCCACGGTGATGAAGCAGAAGGGGCAGATCTGGAAGCAGCGCGGCGAGGCGACGGTCGACGGCGTCAAGGTCGCCGAGGCCGAGTTTCTCGCCACCGTGGTCGAGAGGGCCAAGGCGTGACCAGCAAGGTTCACCCCACCGCCATCGTTCACCCCGAGGCGAAGCTCGACCCGACGGTCGAGGTCGGCCCCTACGCAGTCATCGGCCCCAAGGTTCGCATCGGCCCCGGCTCGCGGGTCAGCCCGCACGCGGTCATCGAAGGCGACACCACCATCGGCGCGCGGAACCGCATCTTCCAGTTCGCCAGCGTCGGCGCCGAGCCGCAAGATCTCAAGTACGCCGGCGAAGACACCCAGCTGGTGATCGGCGACGAGAACCTGGTGCGCGAGTTCGCCACCCTGCACAAGGGCACCGCCGGCGGCGGCGGCGTCACCCGCATCGGCAACAAGAACCTGTTCATGGCCTACAGCCACGTGGCCCACGACTGCGTGATCGGCAACGGCTGCGTGCTGGCGAACTCGGCCGCGCTCGCCGGGCACGTCGAGCTGGGCGACTTCGTGATCATGGGCGGGCTGACCGCGGTGCACCAGTTCACTCGCATCGGCAAGCACGCCTTCATCGCCGGCGGAGCGATGGTGGCGATGGACGTGCCGCCCTACTGCACCGCGCAGGGCGACCGCGCCGAGCTGGTGGGCCTCAACACCGTCGGCCTCACCCGGCACGGCTTCAACGACGATCAGATCTCCCGGGTGAAAGACGCCTACAAGATTCTCTTCCGCTCGAAGATGGGGCTCAACGAGGCGCTCTCGAAGCTGAAGGCCGAGCACGGCGGCCACAGCGAGATCGATCACCTGGTCGACTTTCTCCAGCGCAGCACGCGCGGCGTCACCCGCTAGGCCTTGGCGATGGGCGCCCCCATCGGCCTCATCGCGGGGGGCGGCACCTTCCCCTTTCTCTTCGCGCGCGCCGCGAAGGCCCAGGGCCTCACCGTTCACGCCGTCGCGCACCGCGGCGAGGCCGACCCGGCGCTGGCCGGCGAGGTGGCCAGCATCACCTGGGTGCGGCTCGGGCAGGCCCAGGCGATCTTGCGCGCGCTGCGCGGCGCCGGCGTCGAACAGGCGGTGATGGCCGGCGGCATCGGCCGGGTGAAGAGCCTCACCCAGGCCTGGCCCGACGCGGGCGGGTGGAAGATCGCGCTGGGCATGCGCAGCCTGCGCGACGACGAGCTCCTGCGCGCCATCGCCCGGTACTTCGAAGAGGGTGGGGTGCGCATCGTGGCGCCCACCGACTTCGTGCCGCAGGTGCTGGCGGGCAGCGGGCTCTTGGCCGGCGCGGCGCTCACCGACCGCGAAGCGCGCGACGTGCAGCTGGGCCACGAGGTGGCCACCGCGCTGGGCCGCGCTGACGTGGGGCAGACCGTCATCGTGAAAGACGGCGTGGTGCTGGCGGTCGAGGCGGTCGAGGGCACCGACGAGGCGATTCGCAGGGCAGGGCGGCTGGGCGGCGCCGGCGCGGTGGTGGTGAAGCGCTGCAAGCCGAATCAGGACCTGAGGTTCGACCTGCCCGCGGTGGGGCCGGTCACGCTCGAGGTGATGCGCGAGGCGAAGGCGCGCGTGCTGGCCATCGAGGCCGGCCGCACCGTGCTGCTCGACGGCCCCGAGCTGCTGCGCCTCGCGCGCCAGCTGGGCATCAGCGTCGTCGGCGCGTGAAGGGTCGAGACCGGGCGGCGGCGGGTGCGCACCCCAGATGAGCTTGGTGCGACGTGGGCCCGTCGCCGCACCAGGGCCGACAGGGGCGGCAGGCTGCATCCGGCGCTGGAGAGCGTCGACCCGCCAGCCATCTTCGGAACTGGAAGGGCTTGTCGTCGCCCACGACGAAATCCCCGCCCAGAAACCACTTTCGGTGCCGCGCACGGTGGTCTGTCGTGCCCTCATCTGCGAACCGAGGCGTTGTTTCGAGCCGTCTGCTGCATCTCGCTCCCACCCAAACGCCTCGCGCCGCGCAGGGTAGCCACTGCGGGGACATCGAGGGGCACCCCCCGCCGCCTGCGTGCGTGCGCGGCGGGGGCGAGCACCCCAGCGCCTCACCGCGTCAGCTGCTTCGCGACGTGCTTGGTGCACTTCGCCGTCATCTTGAGCAGCTCGTCGACCAGCCCTTCTTTGAACAGCGCCACCGCGCGGGGCTCGAACCCGCGGCTGGGGCTCACCACGTTCAGCGAGCCGCCCACCTTGCGGTACTGAGGCAACACCCGCACCAGCTCGCTGCCGGCGAACACCTCGGGCAGCAGCGCGATGCCCATGCCCAGCGCGCAGGCGCGGGCGGCGAAGCCGAGCAGGTCGGTGCTCACCGCGCAGTCGAGCTCGACCGACTCGAGCGCTTGCGAGGGCCCGGTGAGAGACCAGGTGACGCGCCCGCCCTGCGCGTTCATGCCGATGCACTCGTGCTCGGCGAGCTCGGCGAGCCGTTTCGGGGCGCCCGCCCGCCGCAGGTACGCCGCCGAGGCGAACAGGGTGAGGTTCGAGGCCTCGATGCGGCGCACCACCAGCGACGCGTCGGTCAGCGTGCCGGCGCGCACCGCCAGGTCGAACCCTTCGGCGGCCAGGTCGACGTGGCGCGAGCTGAACGAGAGCTCGAGCTGCACCTTGGGGTACTTCTTGCGGAAGCGCGCCACGTAGCTCGACAGCCACTCGGTGGCGTCGGGCGCCGCGCTCACCCGCACCCGCCCCCGCGGCTCGGTGCCCAGCGCGCGCACCGAGGCGGTCGAGTCGGTGAGGCTGGCCACCGCCGGCCGCACCTGCTGAAACCAGGTGCGCCCGGCATCGGTGAGGTGCAGCGCGCGGGTGGTGCGCTGCAGCAGCCGCACGCCCAGCGAGCGCTCGAGCGCGGTGATGCTGCGGCTCACCGACGACTTGGGCAGCCCCAGCCGCTTCGCCGCCGCGGTGAACGAGCCGTCTTCGACCACCCGAATGAAGGCGTGCACCCGGTTCAGGTCGATTGTTGCGTCATCGGCAACAGCGCGTTGTGTTTTCGAGCCGTAGTTCGCCATGGGGCACAAGCGTAACAACAGTCATCATGAAAACCATCGCTCCCCACGTCGCTCGCGTGCTGCTCGGCCTCGTCTTCCTGGTCTTCGGGCTGAACGGCTTCCTCCACTTCCTGCCCATGCCGCCCCCGCCCCCCGAGGCGGTCGGGTACTTCACCTTCCTCACCGGCAGCTACCTGTTCACCCTGGTGAAGGGCACCGAGGTGCTGGTGGCGGTGCTGCTGCTCTCGAACCGGTTCGTGCCGCTGGCGCTGGCGCTGCTGGCGCCGGTGACGGTGAACATCTTGCTCTTCCACGCCACGGTCGAAGGGCCGGCCACCCTCGGCTTGCCGGTGGTGCTCGTCGCGCTGCAGCTCTACTTGGCCTGGCACCACCGCGAGGTCTACGCCCCGTTGTTTCGCCCTCGCGCGACCCGCGCCGGCGACGCGAAGGCCAGCGCGCAGGGCCGGCTGGCGTCTGCAGCCTGAGCCCACGCTATAAGGGCTGCGCATGCCGCAGCCGCAGCGCGCCGCGCCCTCAGCACCGTTCGCCAACCGTGAGCTGAACGGAGACGTGCTGCTCGAAGAGCTCTCAGACCTGCGCTCGGGCCAGGTGCTGCACCGGCACCTGGTCGAGTGCGTCAAAGAGCTTCGCGAGCTGGGCGGGGCGCGCGCCGTCGAAGCGGCCGCGCAGCTGAAGGCGCTCGCGACCGGCCGCTTCGCTGCGGTTCCCCCGCTCGCGCTGCTGCTCACCCGCTGGGCGGGCCGGCTCAAGGCCGACGTCGACGTGCCGCTGCTGGTGGGGCACTTCGAGCGGCTGGCGATGGTGGGCGCCACGCTCACCGTGCTGCGCCGCTCGGCCGAGCGCCTGCCCAAAGGCGGCCGCGGGTGAAGAAGCGCACCTCGAGCGCGTTCGACCTGGTGAGCGCCGAGGCGCGCAAGACGGTCGACGGCTGGCCCGAGACCTCGCGCGGGCTGTTCTCCGAGCTGTTGGAGGACGCGCCGACCGACCTGCAGCGCGAGCTGCTCAACCGAGCGGTCGCCGCGGGGCACTCGGCCGCCGAGGTGCACGCCTTCGCCGACGCGCTGCGCGGCCTGGGCGACGTCGAGGTGTTCGACCGCTGCACCGTCGACCACCAGGTGGCCGCGGGCTACTCGGTGGTGCAGCTGCTCAAGGCCGAGGCCGACCCGCTGTTCGCGTTCAAGCTCAAGGGCGGAGAGCTCTCTCCGCGCGACGACGCGCCCCGGCTGCCGGCGGGCTACTCGCCGCCCGGCTCACCCAACCGCCCGCGGCCCGGGTTCGAGCTCACCGACCCGCGGCTTGCGCAGCACCGCTTCGACTCGGGTGCCGGCCCGGCGCTGCGCAAGAACCCCCGCGCCGCGCACGAGCTCGGCCAGAGCCCCGAGGCCAACGAAGAGACGGTGCTGAAGAAGAACCCGGCGCTGGCCCGGCGCGAGCTGGGCGAGAGCGCGGTGGCGAAGGTCGACGGCCCCAGCGCGCCCCGGGCCTCGATGGGGGCTCCCCGCCCGCGCCCGTCGCTGGGGGCGGTCGCCGCGAGCCCCGGCTCGGCGCTCGCGCCCGAGCAGCTCAACGAAGCGCTGCAGTCGCTGGGAGTCAGCTTCAAGGAGCAGCAGGTCGATGGCCCCAACCAGCCCAGGCTGGAAGAGGTGATGGCTCAGGCGGCGCAGGCGCTGCAGAAGGGGCTGCCGGTGCCGGTGGCGCTCGGCCCCGCGCCGGGCCAAGACCGGCGGTTGGCGCTGTTTCTACAGCTGCAGGTGAGCGGCAAGAGCCGCGCGTACCAGCTCTTCGACGTGCTGAGCCAGGAGCTGGCGTGGATCAACGAGGGCGACCTCTTCGCGCGCGCCGAGCTGCCCTTCGCCAGCAAGCAGAACCGGCGCATCACCCGAATTGCGCTGCCGGTCAGCCGTTTCTAGCCAAGGAGCCCTTCGTGCTGCTCACCCTCGCCATCGCCACCCTGCTCACCGACGCCATCGACGTGTCGGTCACCACCCGGCCCGAGCTGAAGAAGGGCCTGCCCACCGTGCACGTGCACATCTTGGAGCCGATCGCCGGCTTCCGGCTCAAGCTCAAGCGCAGCGACGGCAAAGAGGTCGACGTGAAGGGCGGCGGCAGGCCCGGCGTCACCCGCGACATCGAGCTCGCCCAGCCCGAGGGCAAGTTCACGTGGAACGGAGAGCTCTCGGTCAACTTCCCCAACGGCACGACCCAGGCGATGCCGCTCACCTTCGACACCGAGCTGTACGGGCAGCTGCGCCTGACCCTGAAGAAAGAAGACGTCGACCTGGCCAACCGCAAGCTGCGGTTCTCGATGAACCGCCCGGCGGCCAAGGCCGAGCTGAAGGTGCTGATGGACACCGGCAAGACCGCCTTCGACGGCGAGGTGCCGTTCAACGGTGAGGCGCCGGGGTCTCTGCTCGAGGTGACCTGGCCCGAGCGCACCGGGCGAATCATGAAGATCTGGCTCAAGGTCTTCGACAAGACCGAGCTGTTCGACGGCGTCGAGCTCTCGCCCTGGCAGATCGACATTCCCCACGAAGAGGTGCAGTTCGACAGCGGCAAGGCCGATGTGCGCGACAGCGAGACGGCGAAGCTCGACAAGAGCTACGGGCTGATACGCGACGCGGTGCTGAAGTACGGCAGCCTCGCCGAGCTGAAGCTCTACATCGCGGGGCACACCGACACCGTGGCGGCGAAAGACTTCAACCGCACCCTCTCGCTCAACCGCGCGCGCGCCATCGGCCAGTACTTCAAGAAGAAGGGGCTGACGATCTCCATCTACGCCGAGGGCTTCGGTGAAGAGGCGCTCAAGGTGCTGACCGCCGACGACACCGACGAGCAAGCCAACCGCCGCGCCGACTACTTCATCTCGATCGACCCGCCCACCGTCACCAACGCCACCTTCGCCCCGAAGTGGCAGAGGCTCTGAAGCGGGGCGGGCGCGCGCTCACTGCGGCTCGAGCGCGCGGAAGACCACCGGCGTGGTGCGATTCGCGGTGATGCTCACCTGCATCGTCATCACCCGCTTGGGGTGCTCGAGCTTGAGGGTGTGCGCGCCGGGGGGCAGCTTGTACTTGCGCAAGCCGATTACCTCGGTGTCGCGCACCTTGCCGTCGATCGACAGCGCGGCGAACGGCGTGGCGTTCACCTCGAGCACGCCCATCGCCACCGCGCGCGGCTTCTCGACCGGCGCCACCGGCTTCTCTTTCTCGGGCGCCTTCTCGGGCACCGACGGCGGCGGGGCCTCGGCCGCAGCCACCGGCTCTGGCTCGGGCGCCTTCTCGGGGGGGAGCGCGTCGCGCGTCTCGGGTGCAGGCTCGACCGCCGGTTGCTGCGGCGCGAGCTTCGCGCCGAGGTCTGCGGCCACCGCCACCGGCGGAGGCGCCACCACGATGGGCACCTCTTCGCGCTGCCTGAACACCCACAGGTAGCCGAGCGAGGCGATGAAGCCCGCGGCGATCATCGACACCAGCACCCACGGCAGAGGGTTCTTCTTGCGCAGCGCGGGCAGCTCCCGATCGGGCGCCGGCGCGGTGGTGCGCGGCACGCTGTCGGTGGTGCGGGCGCGCTCGGCCTCTTCTTCGTTGATCTGCTTCGAGGCCTCGGCGACCTCTCTGGCGAACGAGTCTTTGAGCACCACCGCCGGCGGCGGCCCGGGGTTGGGCGTGACCGTCTGCTGGCCCCACTCCTTCATCTGGTCGGTGCGCTTCTGCGAGGGCTCGTCCGCGTCCATCAGCGGGCCGAGCTGCGCCGGCGGCACGGTGCCCGGCAGCAGCGCGGTCTGCGGCTTCTCGATCAGCGCGGTGGGCGCCGACGCGCGGGGCTTGCCGTGCTCCCGGCGCACGATCGCCGTCTCGGCGAGCGCCACGCTCGGTACGCTCGGCTCGGCCGGCGGCTCTTTCGCCGTCGAGTGGGTGCCCTCGCGCTCCATGAACTCGGCGGCCTTCAGCTCGTCGAGCTCGTCTTTGAACATCTGCGAGACGAACATGCCGACGTTGGTGTCTTCGACCGACTTCGCGTTGCGCAGCACGAAGTTCGCCAACGCGCGCTCGAATTCCTGCGCGCTCTGGTAGCGCTTCGTCTCGTCGCGCTCGAGCGCCTTCATGATCACCGCGTCGAGGTCGGCCGGCACGTCGGGGTTCAGCCGCGCCGGCGGGCTGATGTAGCTCTGCTGCACCGCGCGCAGCACCGCCACGTCGCTGTCGCCTTCGAACAGCCGGCCGCCGGTGAGCATCTCCCACAGCACGATGCCGAGCGCGAAGACGTCGGTGCGCGAGTCGATCTTCTCGCCGCGCGCCTGCTCGGGGCTCATGTACGCGAACTTGCCCTTGAGCATGCCGGCGGCGGTCGAGCTCTGGTTGCCCGAGGCCTTGGCGATGCCGAAGTCGGTGATCTTCACCGCGCCTTCGAACGAGATGAGCACGTTGTGCGGCGTGACGTCGCGGTGCACCAGGCCCACCAGGCGGCCGCGCTCGGTGAGCGAGTGCGCGTAGTGCAGGCCGCGCGCGATGTGCAGCCCGAGCTCGGCCACCAGCGTCGACGGCAGCCGCACCCCGAGCTCGCGGCAGCGGCGGCGCAGGTCCCACAGCGAGACACCGCGCACGTACTCCATGGCGATGAAGTACGAGTCGTCGTGCTTGGCGAAGTCGAAGATCTGCACCACGTTGGCGTGGTTCAGCCGCGAGGCCAGCCGCGCCTCGTCGACGAACATCTTCATGAAGCCGTCGTCGCTGGCCAGAAAGCTGCGCACCACCTTGATCGCGACTTCCTTCTCGAAGCCCTCGGGGCCCACCGCGGCGGCCAGGTAGATCTCGGCCATGCCGCCTTCGGCGAGCTTTCGCTTCACCACGTAGCGCCCGATCTTGGAACCGGAGATCAGCAAGTCGAACGCGAAACTCTAGCTGTACCCAGACGACTCGTCTTCCTTTGGAGTCTCGAAGGTTCGCCACCCCGCACCCCGCGAAAAAAGCAGCCCGCGCTTCAACGCGGGGGCCTCACGTGAGCAAATGCCCGCGATGGCTACGCCAAGAGGGGTGACGTTCTCCATCGCTGCCGGGCTGCTCGCGCTTCCCGCCCACGCGGGCCCCAGGGCGATCGCCATCGCCTCGGGCGACTGCCGCGCCGCCGAGCTCCAGACCAGCGCCACCGCCTTCACCGACGCGGTGAACGGGCTGCTCAAGGGCGACGCCATCGACGCCAGCGCGCTGCTCGAGCGGCTGCGCCCGCGACCCTCGGCGGGCCTCGACGACGTGCAGCGCCAGCTCGACGGGGCGCAGTCGCAGTTCTACTCGGGTCAGCTCGAGCAGGCGGTCGACATGACCCGCACCGCCATCAAGACCCTCGAGCGGCTGCCCCCCGCTGACGAGGTGACCCGGCAGCTCATCTCGGCGCGGGTGCTGGCGGGGCTCATCTACAAGGCGATGGGCAAGCGCGCCGAGCAGCTCGAGGTGTGGAAGCGGGTGCTGCGCATCGCGCCCGACCACCAGCTCGACCCCGACTTCCACACGCCCGCGGCCATCGCCCAGTTCGACGCGCTGAAGAAAGACCTGGCCAGGCAGCGCAAGGTGCCGCTCAACGTGAGCTCGACCCCGGCCGGCGCGACGGTGTTCGTCGACGGGGCGCGGGTGGGGCGCACGCCGCTCAAAGAGGTCGCGTTCGTACCCGGCGACTACAAGGTGACGCTGGTCGAAGGCGCGATGCAGTCGTTCGTCTACGAGGTGAAGCTCGACAGCAAGCCGGTCGAGCTGGCCATCGACTTCGCCTTCGAGGGCGGGGTGCGCGGGCAGCTGCCGCTGTGCGTGGCCGGCAGCGAAGCCGACGCGCTCAAGCTGGCCAGCCGGTCGAACGCCGAGCAGGCGCTGCTGCTCAAGGTCGACGCGCGCAGCGCCGACCCGTGGGTCTCGGCGGTGCTCTTCGACGTGCCGCGGGGCGCGCGGGTGCGCGAGGGCGGCATGAAGGCCTCGGCGGCGCGGCAGAACCACGGCTGGGCCGACCTCGCCTCGTTCGTGCTCACCGGGCAGCCGGCCAAGCTGGCGCTGGCGGGGGCATCGTCGGTCGGGCCGTCGACCGAAGCGCCCCCGCCGGCCGCGGCCGAGGCGGTTCCCGCTCAGGCGCCCGAGCCGCCACCGACCGCATCGGCCAGCCGTTCGGGCAGCAACGCGGGCAGGGTGGTGGGAGGCGTGATCGCCGGGGTGGGGGTGGTGCTGGGGGTGAGCGGCATCGCGCTCTACCTGAGCGGCGGCGCCGACCGCGCGGCGCTGGTGGGGCACGTCGACGCGCAGGGCCGGGTCATCAACCCGGCCGAGGCGCAGCAGGTGGCGGTGATCGACCGGCGCATCAGCAACAACCGCAACGCGTCGCTGGGCCTGGGCCTGGCGGGTGCGGGAGTGGCGGTGGTGGGGGCGGTGCTGTTCTTCGTGCTGGCGCCGAGCGACGCGCCGCAGCCCACTGCGTTCGTCGGCCCGAACGGGGCCTATGCGGGGCTGACCGGTCGCTTCTGATTCAGGCGCGCGCGAGCTCGGCGCTCGCTTCGGCCGGGCCCACCCAGAACGGCGAGAGCCCTCTCGAGGCTCTGCAGCCGTTTTGACTTCAGCTCACTTTGCGAAGATCTTGCGGAAGAAGCCGACCACGTTGCCCTTCTTCTTGGGCTTCATCTCGTCGATGTGCACTTCTTTGCGGGCGCCCGGAGCGGTGGGCGCGAGGTCGAGGGCGTCTTTCTTTCGCCGCACGGGCTCGGTGGACATCATCGAGAACTCGTCGTCGCCTTCGTACGAGACCTGCGCACGCGGTCGACCGTCCGCCCCTTTGGTACTGCCAGTCGGTTTGTATGCCATGGTGGGGAATCTAGCCGCTGGCCCGGGCGCGCGCCAAGCCGGCCCCCCAAGCCCTTTGAAAGATTGACGCTATGGGAGGGGCGTGGGAACTTTCGCCCACGTGAAGATCGCGCGCGCCCTGATGGTTCTCGCGGCAATTGGCGCTTGCGGGCCGGTGCAGTCGACGGCCTACCTGATGGACGCCGAGGTGCAGATCGAAGCCGCGCGCACCGCGCAGGCCGAGCGCTTCGCCCCCTACGAGTGGACGGCGGCCAACCTCTACTACCGCAAGGCGAAAGAAGAGGTCGGCTACTCGGACTACGAGCAGGCGGTCGACTTCGCCCAGAAGGCGCAGAAGTTCGCGACCCAGGCGCGCGACAACGCGATGAAGACCACGCGCAAAGACGAGCCTGCGGCTCCGGCCAGGACTCCATGACCCGCGCGCTCGTCGGCCTGAGCCTGCTCGCGTCGGTCGCCTGTGTCAGCGGGGCGCAGGTTCGCGCGAGCGCCGAGGTGATCAAGAGCGACATCGAGCGCGCGCGGCGCTCGGGCGCGATGCGCTGCGCGCCACGCGAGCTGGCGACCGCCGAGGCCAACCTCGACTTCGCCTACGGAGAGCTGGCCGAGGGCACCGCAGCCCGCGGCGCCGATCACATCAAGGACGCCGAGGCCGCGGTGAAGAAGGCGATCGCGCTGTCGCGCGAGTGCGGCCCGAAGCAGGTGATGATCAAAGACACGCCGGTGGTGGTGAAGATCGAGACCACCGACAAAGACGGCGACGGCGTGCTCGACAAAGACGACAAGTGCCCGAACCTGCCGGGCCCGCCCGACAACCAGGGCTGCCCGATCGAGGCGCCCAAAGACAAAGACGGCGACGGCATTCTCGACAACGTCGACAAGTGCCCCGACACGCCGGAAGACAAAGACGGCTGGCAAGACGAAGACGGCTGCCCCGAGCCCGACAACGACAACGACGGGGTGCTCGACGGCGCCGACAAGTGCCCCAACGAGCCGGGGCCGATCGAGAACATCGGCTGCCCCATTCGCGATCGCGATGGCGACGGCATCACCGACAACGTCGACAAGTGCCCCAACGAGGCGGAAGACAAAGACGGCTTCGAAGACGAAGACGGCTGCCCCGACCTCGACAACGACAAAGACGGGCTGCCCGACGTTCAAGACGAGTGCCCCAACGAAGCGGGCCCGGCCGAGCTGAAGGGCTGCCCCGATCGCGACAAAGACGGCCTGCCCGACAAGGTCGACGCCTGCCCCGACCAGCCCGGCCCGCCGGAAGAGAAGGGCTGCCCCAAGAAGTACAACCTGGTGGTGGTCACCAAGGACAAGATCGAGATCAAGAAGCAGATCAAGTTCCTCTCGGGCAAGGCCACCATCGACCCGAAAGACACCATCAGCGCGCAGGTGCTGAGCGAGGTCAGCCAGGCGCTGCGCGACAACGTGCAGATCAAGAAGGTGCGCATCGAAGGCCACACCGACTCGGTGGGCGACGACGCGTTCAACCTGAAGCTCTCGCAGAACCGCGCCAACACGGTGATGTCGGCGCTGATCAAGCTCGGCGTCGACCCCGGCCGCATGGAAGCGGTGGGCTACGGCGAGACCCGGCCGATCGCCTCGAACGCGACCTCGGCCGGCAAGGCCGAGAACCGCCGCACCGAGTTCAACATCGTGGAGCAGTAGCTCTCCCTCTCCCCTCGCGGGAGAGGGTCGGGGTGAGGGGCGTATTCTCCGCGGCGCCGCGAGCCTTCGCCTTCGTTTGAAGAAGGGTGAAGAAGTGTTGCGGGCCCTTGAGCGCAGCGCGCCCGAGCCGCACTCTTGCGCGCACCTCTCAACCGAAAGGCTTCACCCATGCTGCGCGCCGTCGCCGTGAGTCTGTGCCTGCTGCTCCCCGCCGCCTCGTTCGCCGAAGAGCCGACCCCGCCGCCGGCGCTGACCCCGAGCGAAGCGCCCGCCGCGCCGCAGCCGGCGGTGGAGAACGCGCGGTGGTGCGGCGCGCACGGAGGCTGCGGAGGCCCGCGCGGCAAGGCGAAGTGGATCATCGCCGGAGGCGTGGCGGGCACGGTGCTGACGGCGGTGGCGGTGGGCCTGGCGGTGGGCGTCGCCACCCATCGCAACGGCACCCCGGTCACGCCCTGAAGAACGTTTCCGCGCCCGCGCCCGCGCCCGCGCCCGGAGCCCGGCCCCGGTAGGTCGAAGCCCGAAGCCCGATAGCGGGCCGCAACCTCGGCGCCGCTCTCTCCCCCTCACCCCCGTCCCCTCTCCCGCAAGGGGAGAGGAGGGCTCAGCCTCGGACGCGGGAGCTGCCCGATTGAGCGACCTGCTCCGAAGAGATGGGAGAGATCGGATCCATTCGCGAAGAAGCGAAGATCGCCTCGGTCTCTTTGGTGGACGCCTGAAGGGCCTCGACGCCGGTGAGCAGATCATCGAGCTGGTCGCCGAGCTGCGAAGGCGAGGTCATGGTGAGCGCCTGATCGCGTAGCAGCCGCACCGAGTTCTCGATCAGGTTCATCTGGCCGCGCGCGCGGGCGAGAAAGTTCTCGATCTCTCCGATGGTGCTCTGGCGCTTGCGAATGACCTCGATGTTCTTCTGCGCGAGCTCCTTCACCTGAGGGTCGGTCATCTTCTGGGTGATGGCCTCCTGCGCCTTGAGCTGCCGCTCGAGCTCGCGCGGGTCCAACGCCGAGAGGTACGTCTCGGCCCGGGCGCAGGCGTTGGCGAGGTGCACGAAGCTCTGGTGCAGCTGCGAGAGCTTGTCGAGCTCGCTCTGCAGCAGAATCGCCTGAAAAGAGGGGTTGTTCTGCATGTCGCGCTCGACCTCGCGCCGCAGCTCGTCGAGCGCCTTGGCGCGCTGCCAGTCGCGCTCGGGCAGCGACTCCATCAGCTTGTCGACGCGCGCCCGGTCGGCCTTGTCGCGCTCGGCGCGGTCGGCGCGATCGACCGCGCGCCGAAACGGCCTGAAGTCGGGGCCGAACAAGAGCCACACGGCCTCCATGCCCACCGCGGCAGCGGCCAGCACGTACTCGCCGGTCGCGGCGGCGGCCACCATCGCGCCGCCGAACATGCTCAGGTTGTAGATGTTGACGAACGCGGCCCTCAGGTAGCTCTTCGCGCGTCCTTCGTCGCTGGCCATCTCGAGCCGATCTTATAGCCCGACGCGCACGTTGCCCTGCACCTTCGATGCGTGCAGCACGTCGAGCAGCTGGTTCTCGATGCGCTTGAAGTCGGCCGATTGCTTCACCGCCGCCTCGCGCGAGTCGAAGTAGGGCACCTCGACCCGGGTGATGACCCGGGCCGGGCGGTGCGAGAGCACGAAGATGACGTCGGCGAGGAACACCGCCTCGCTGATGTCGTGGGTGACGAACAGCACGGTGTTGTCCTGCTGCTTCAAGATGTCGAGAATCAGCGTCTGCATGCCCCAGCGGGTCTGCGGGTCGAGCGCGCCGAACGGCTCGTCCATCAGCACCAGCTTCGGCTTGTTGATCAGCGTGCGGGCGATCGCCACCCGCTGCTTCATGCCGCCCGAGAGCTGCTTCGGCAGCGCGTCGGCGAAGTCTTTCAGGCCGACCTGGGCGATGATCTCGAGGGCCGCCTTCTCGCGCTCGGCCGCCGGCACGCCCTTGAGCTCGAGCCCGTACTCGACGTTCTGCCGCACGGTGCGCCAGCCGAACGAGGTGTAGCTCTGAAACACCATGCCGCGGTCGGCGCCGGTGCCTTCGGGCAGCGGCTGGCCGTCGATGAGAATCTTGCCCGCGTCGGGCTTCAGCAGCCCGGCGATGGCCTTCAAGATGGTGCTCTTGCCGCAGCCCGAGGGGCCCAGAAAGACGGCCAGCTCACCGACGCCCGGCTTGTTGGCCAGCTCGAAGCTGACGTCCTGCACCGCCTGCACGGTGTTGCCGGTGCGGTCGGTGTAGCTGATGAACAGGTTCTTCACGTCGAGCTTCGCGGGCAGCGGCCCCGCGGCTTCGGGAGTCGTCTCAGGCATCGCTCTCTCTCCAGCGAAACAAGATGCCGTTCACGGTGCGAATGGCGAGGTCCGAGACCAGGCCCACGATGCCGACCACCAGAATCAGCGCGAGAATCTGGTCGGCCTTGCTGGCGCGCCAGGCGGCGTCGAAGAGATGACCGAGGCCGCGGCGGCTGTTCACCATCTCGGCGAGCAAGATGTAGCCCCAGGCGATGCCGTTCATCACCCGGAAGTTGTCGAAGATCTGCGGCAGTGCGGCGGGCAGCAGCACGGTGCGCACCAGCTGCCAGCGGCTGGCGCCCAGGGTCTGCGCGGTCTGCACCAGCTCTTCGGGCACGGCGCGAATCGCATCGACCACCACCGGCAGGAGAAAGACGACCGTGGCGAAGAACAAGAAGGCGATCTTCTCGGTCTCGTCGATGCCGAACCACATGATGAAGATCGGCACGAAGGCGTTCATCGGCGTGAAGCGAAGCGGCGAGATGATGGGGTCGACCCAGCGGTTGATGCTCTCGAACGCCCCCATCGCCACGCCCAGCGGCAGCGAGACCGCGATGCAGAGAATGAAGGCGATCGACACCCGCAGCGCGCTCACCCCGAGCTCGGGGCCCAGGTCGGTGAACAGCAGGTGAATCAGCGCGCGCAGCACCTCGTGCGGCGGAGGCAGCTTGAGGCGGTCGATGAGCGGGCTGTCGCCCAGCGTGGTGAGGAACCACGTGGCGAGGAACACCACCACCGAGCCCGCCGACAGCGCGCGCGCGGTGCCGGGGGCGATGCGGGTGCGTACTCCGAAGAGCGGCGGGGCCGCCTTCTTACTGGGCATTCAAGACGACCTTGATGTCGGTGCGGCGGTTGAGCGCGCGTCCGTCTTCGGTCGAGTTGTCTGCCACGGGGTTGGCGCTGCCCTTGCCGACGGTGATGAACCGCTCGGGAGGAATCTGGAAGTTCTTCACCAGGTACGCCTTCACCGCGTCGGCGCGCTTCTGCGAGAGGTTCTTGTTCACCGCCGCCTGCCCGCGCGAGTCGGTGTTTCCCTCGACGTCGAGGTACGTGTTGCCGAACGAGAGCATCGTCTCGCCGAGCGAATCCAACGTGAAGTAGCTGCCGGGCATGATCTCGTCGGAGCCGGTGGTGAAGTGAATCGAGAGGCTCTTGTTCACGATGGCGCGGTCGGTGACCTTGGGCTTGTCTTTGAACGCGAAGGTCTCTTCGACCTTCTGGCTCTTGTACTGATCGGCGAGCGCGGCGACGAAGCGGCTGTCGCCCCAGTCTTTGGCGTCGACCACCTTCGAGATGACGCCCTTCTTGCGCCAGATGACGAACGCGCCGTTGAACAGCGACTCGTAATAGGCCTTGGGGCCGCTCAGCCCGAAGAAAGCGGCGTTGTCGGCGAAGCCGGTGAGCTTGAGGCCCGAGAGCATGCCCGAGACGTCGTCGTCGCTCAGCTTGAGCGCGGTGCCGACCAGGTGGTTGGTGCCCTGGGGGTCTTCTTTCATCACGCTGATGCCGTCGAACCAGCCGTTGACGAAGTCCTTCACGGTCTGGGGCGAGCGGTCGATGAGGTCTTGCCGGGCCACCAGGGTGTCGGCGATGACGTTGGTCGCCGCGGTGGTGCTGACCAGCACGTGCGCCTCGCCTTCGCGGGCCGACACGGCGCCCGAGAGGTCGGGCTCCCAGGTCACGGCGGCGTCGACCTGCTTGGCCTTGAACGCGGCCGCCGCCTGCGGGGCCTCGTTGGTGAACACCAGGTTCTTCTCGATGTTGGCGCGGTCTTCGGGAGTGAGGCCGGACTGCGAGAGCAGGAACAAGAGCAGCCAGTGCGACGGGGTGAACTTGGTGGTGGCGATGCGCTTGCCCTTCAAGTCCTCTACCGACTTGATGGTCTTCAAGCTGACGATGCCGTCGCCGCCGCGGCTCCAGTCTTCTTGAATGATGCTCTTGGCCTGAACCTTCTGGTCGGCCAGCACGCTCGCCTCGCGCGCGTAGCTGTCGACGGTGTCCCACATGATGTCGATCTCGCCCTTCTGGAACGCGGCGAGCTTCAGGGTGGGGTCTTCGAACAGTACGAACTTCACGTCGAGGCCGTACTTCTTCTTGTAGATGCTGGCGGCGCTGCCCACGTCGAGGCCGCCGTTGGCGACGATGCCCGGCGCGTGCCCGGCCCAGGTGTTGATCGCCACGACCAGCGGGCGGTCGAGCTTGCCGCCCGAGACCGTGGCGGTGCTCTTGGCGGTCGAGTTGAGCGGCACCTCGCCCTTGGGCGCGGGGTCTTTCACCTCGCTGTTGATGTTCTTGATGTCGCCGAAGTCGTCTTTGGTGACCTCTTGCGGCTTGCTGGTGTCGCCGGCGCCGGCCCAGCCCTTGAGCTGATCTCCGTACCGCCTGTAGGCGATGAACCCGACCACGCCCACGATGATGAGGAACAGGAAGAACTTCCCGAATGGGGTGAGCTTCATTTCTTCTCCTTCAAGGGGTGTGGGTATGCACGTCAGGGCTTGGGCGCTACTGCGCCCTTGGGCCCTTCGAAGAACTCGATGACCTTCTGAACCTGGGCCTTGCGGTTGCTCGCCGCCTCGGAGAGCGACTTCAGGTGTGCGGTGCGCTTCTCGATGTCGGCCTTGAGCGCGGCGATCTTCTCGTGCAGGCCCTTGATCTGACCTTCGGCCTCGGTGATGGCCTTGGCGGTGACCTGCTCGTTCACCCGCACGTAGGTGTCGAGGGCGCGCTTCTGGTTGTTGGCGGCGCTGACGATCTTCTCGAGCTCGAAGCCGAAGGCCTTGAGCGAGGCCTCGACGATCTGCCGCTTCACGTCTTGCGGAGTCGCCTCGGGGAGCCCCTTGAGCAGCTCCTCGGCCTTCTTCACCCGATCGAGCTCGGCCACGTCCATGCCGGCGTCTTTGAAGATGGCGTCGAACTCGAGCGGAGCGCCCACGCCCGAGGTCATCTTCTGGGTGTTGAGGTTCGACGGCGGAGCAGGCGGCGGCGCGCCCGCTGCGGCGGCGCCCGCCGCGCTGGGCCTGGCGCCCGACTTCGCGGCCAGCTCTGCCACCAGGTCGGCGGCCGACTTCTCGCCGTCGGCGGCACCTTCGGCCGAGCCTTCGCTCTCGAAGAAGAGCCCTTTCAGCTTCGAGCCCAGCCCCTTCTCGTTCTCGGACATGGGCCGTTCGTATAGCTCCAATCGTTCGTTTCACCCTACGGGGAAATCTGGTAGCCAAACGTCTCCATGGCGAAATTCGAGGTGTTCATCCCAGCTGCCGAAGCGGGCGGCTTCGACATGACGCTCCGGGTCGATGCCGCGAACTGGATGGCCGCACTGAAGGCCGGTCTGCAGAAGCTCGGCGAGCAGGGGTCGACGATTCAGAACGTGCTGGTCGACATTCAGGACGACAACTCGATTCACGTCACCGAGCCCAAAGACGGTCGCGTCTTCCGCATCAAAGAGATGACCGAAGAAGAGTCGGCGCGCGCGCCGATCAAGCGGCCATCGCAGATTCGTGCGGCGCCGCCGCCGAGCGCGAAGACCGAGCCCAACATGCCGATGGTGCGTGCCCCCGGCGCTGACGAGAAGACCCAGCTGGCTCGGCCCGACGAGCTCAGCGTGCCCGACACGAAGCGCGGCTCGGCAGCGGTCACCGAGCCGGCGAAGAAGCCGCGCCCGGCTTCGAAGCCAGGGTTCAAGAGCTCGCCGCGCATCGACGTCAACCAGCTGCGCATCGACGAGCTGCAGAAGCCGAGCACGCCGGCCAAGGGCCCCATCGGGCGGCCCAAGTCGACTGCGGGCACCGCGGCGGTGCCGCGGGTCAACGTCGAAGACGTGCTGGCCGAGGTGTTCGAGCGGGTGCAAGAGATTCACAGCAAGGCCACGGCCGACGATGCGCTGGCGTTCATTCTCGACCTCGCGCTCGAGAAGGTACCGGCAGACTCGGGCTCGGTGTTCCGCGCCGACTATGCGACCGGTGACTTGAGCTTCGCGGTGGCGCGGGGCCCCAAGGCCAAAGAGCTGCTGCAGGCGAAGATCGTGGTGCCGGCGGGGTCGGGCATCGCGGGCTTCTGCTCGCAAGAAGGGGTCTCGCTGGCGATCAGCGACGTCGACAAAGACCCGCGCCACTACACCGCGGTCGCCGACAAGGTCGACTACGAGATCACCTCATTGGCCTGTGCGCCGATGATGACCCACGGCCGCTCGTTCGGCTGCGTGCAGCTGATCAACAAGAAGGGCACGCATTCGTTCGCGGACCACGAGATCGGCATCATCTCGTATCTGGCGCATCAGGCTGCGCTGTACCTCAACAACCGCGGATGACTTCACAGGCTGGCCGAGTGCTCTGAAAAAGCCGTCCACGTCCACGACCACGTCCACGACCACGAAAACAGCAAGCTGTTGCTTCTTCGTGGACGTGGACGTGGTCGTAGACGTGGACGGCTTCTCGCTACTCCCCAGCGGGGAAGCTCAAGCGAGCACCTGCTCGAGCACCACGGTGGCGTAGCTGCCGGCGGGCAGCGAAAACGAGAGCCGCGCCACGTCGCCGGCGATCTCCAAAACCGGCTCCCCCAGCCGAACGCGAAACAAGCGCCGCGCGCCCAGCGTCTCTCCCCCGCCAGCATCGAAGAGCTCCAAACCAATCTTCTCTTCCTCGAGCAGCTTCGCCTCGCCGGCCCCGACCTCACCTTCAGCCGCCCGCATCTTCGGCCCGAACAAGGGGCCCGTCGGCGAGACCTCGAACGCATCGACCCGCACCTGATCGACCGCCGCGTCGGCGCAGACGAACTCTCCGCCGGTCTCGTGCTTCTTGAGCACGTCGCCGACCACCGCCCTGGCGAACGCCCCGGCGGCGATGCGCCGCTCGAGCGCGCGGTTGAAGAGCAGCGACTGATACGCCGACAGCATCAGCTTCCGCTCGAACCTGTTCCCACCCCTCCGCCCCGACTCGAGCAGCTTCTTGCCGGCCGCGGCGTTCCCACCCGCGGCGCCGAAGCGCTGCTCGCCGAAGAAGTTGGGCAGCCCGTTCTTCACCACCGCATCGAACGCAGCCTGCAGGCGTTGGGGGTCACCCACCTCGACCACCCTCAGGGTGAACCGGTTGCCGTGCAGGTGCCCATTCTTGAGCTTGTTCTTGTGCCGCTTCGCGAAGAGCACCTTCACGTCGGGGTCTTCGAACGTGGGCACGCGCGCTTCGGCGTTCTTGGCGGGCACCGAGAAGAACTGCCGCGTCACCGCCAGCTTGTCTTTGAGGCCCGCCCACGAGATGTCGCGCTCAGTGAGCCCCAGCTGGCGGGTGAGCCGCTTGCCCGCGTCGGGCGTCGACACGCCGCGCTTCTCGACCCAGAGAAAGAGGTGCTCGCCTTCACCGCAGGGCGCGTAGGCCGGCAGCTCCTCGACCTCGAAGTCTTCCGGCGGCTGCTTGAAGCGGCCGTTCACCGGTTGTCGAGCGTCGCGAGCAGCTCTTTGACCCGGCGGGCGAGATCTTCGTCGGCGCGCTGCTCGAGCAGCTCTCCGGCCTGGAACAAGAGGAAGAACATCACGTCGGAGAGCGCCATGCGCAGCGAGGCGAGCGGCTCGGTGCCCAGCTGCGCCTTCATCGACTCGTACTGGGTGGCCAGCTTGTCGCCGCTGAGCGTGCCATCTTCGACGAAGGTGAGGCCGAACAGCACCGGAACCTGGGTGAGGGTGTTGGCCTGCATCGCGGCGTTGGCCTGCGAGAGAAACGTCTCGAGCCGGCCGCGGCGTGCCACTTCGTTGCGCACCTCGCGGAAGATGGTGTTGAAGACGCCGATCACCCGGCGCACTTCGTCGGGCTTCTGGAAGCCGGTGGCGGCCGAGGCCGGGGCGCTGGGCGACGGCCGCGGCACGGGCACCTCGGGCACCGGCGCGATCGACTCTTTGAGCACGGTGGCGAACCCGCCCTCGAGCAGCCGGTACACCACCCGGGTGGCGTCGAACTCGGAGAGCTTCGCCGCCTGCCCGAGGTCGAGCACGGTGTGGCGGCCATCGATGAGCCCCAGCACCAGGTCTTCTTCGGGCTCGAGCGTGCCGTCAGACGGCTTCTTCTTCTGCACGTAGAGGCGCCCGTGCGGAATGCGCTTTCGGAAGTGCGCCATCTCGTCGATCTTGCGAATCGAGTCCATCAACAGCGACTGCATCGAGACGTTGACGGTGTGGGCCGGCTTGTCGTCGAGCTCCTGGTCGACGAGCACGAACGTGCCTTCGCGCGCCAGCATCATGGTGTGGAAGATTTCAGACACCTGCTCGGTGAGGCACTTGAACAGGTCGTGAGCCTGCAAGAGGCCCTTCTCGACCATCGCCTTGCCGATGCGCGAGGGCGGGGTGTCTTGCAGCACCTGCTCGAGCTGGAGCTTCGAGACGTAGCCCATGCGCACCATCACCTCGCCGATGCGATCGGCAGGCGAGTCGGAGTGCGCGGCGCGAACCTCACCGTCTTTCAGCGTGAGGGTGCGCTCACCGGCGGGGGTGTTCACCTTGAGCAGCCCGCTCCACCGCGACTGCCCGAGAAAGGCGATCAGGTCAGAGAGCGGAAAGCTGCCGCAGTCGCCCGCCATCACCACCTTGGGCTTCTTGTCGAGCACGCCGCCCCGCGGGGGAGTGCGCACCAGCACCATCAGGTCGGGCGAGGTCTCGGCCAGCGCCCACAGGCCCTGACGCTGCTGCATCGCGGCAGCGGCGTGGCCCTCCTGCGGGGTCAGGTTGCCTCTGCCGTCGACGATGAAGCGGGTGTCGGTCAAGTGTCTGGAGAGCCGCTAGTTCGATGCCCAGGCGCCGCTGCCCGACACCCAATCCAGCTCATCGTCCACGGTCGCCGCGAGCGAGTCCATCGAAATGCCGAGGGTCAGCTTTCGGCCGTTCACGTACACCGACGGAGTCGAGTCGACGCCGGCGGCCTTGCCGGCCTCTTTCGAGGCCTCGAGCTCTTCTTTGTACTTGCCGGCGGCCATCGCCTTGCCGAGCGCATCGGCGTCGAGGCCGACCTTCTTGGCGAGCTCTTTGATGGTCGCCTCGTTCAGCGACAGCTGGTTGTCGAACAGCGCGTCGTGCATCGCCCAGAACTTGCCGGCGTCGCGGGCGAAGAGGGCGGCCTGCCCGGCGGGAATCGCGTTGGGGTGGGCCGAGAGCGGGAAGGGCGCGTAGCAGACCCGCACCCCGGGCTTGCTCTTCACCAGCTCGGCCATCATCGGCTTGGCGGCGGCGCAGTAGGGGCACTCGAAGTCGGCGAACTCGACCACGGTGACCTTGGCGGCGTCGCCCTTGGCGCCCTTGCAGGCGCGCTCGTCGATCTTGAAGGTGCTGCGCTTGGCCGAGAACGAGGTGTTGTACCTCGAGAGCGCGTTGATGATCTCGGTCGAGGCCTGGCCCTCGCTGGCATAGCCGGCGGCGAGGCTGGCCATGCGCCGGGTGTGCTTGCAGGCGTCGCCCTTCTTCAGGCTGGCGGCGAGGGTGAGCGGGCGGCCGCAGTAGTCGAACTCGTCGGAGAAGACGCTGGCCAGCTCTCGCTGGGCGGGCGCGGGCAGCTTGGAAAAGTCGAGCCCGGGCAGGTCGGCGAGCGCGCGCTCACCTCCGGCAAACGCTGCGAAAGCCACTAGACACGCAACGAAAAAAGAGGCGCGCTTCACGATGCGGCGCGTTGTAGCGACCCCCTTTTGGCTTGTAAAGGAACCCACGTGCCATCGACATGAAGCGGGTACTGCTCATTCACACCGGTGGCACGCTCGGCATGCGGGGCCGCCGGCCGCACGCGCTCAAGCCGGGGGCTTTTCTATCGACCCTGCGCTCGCGGGTGCCCGAGCTGTTCGAGCTGGCCGAGCTCGAGCTCGACCTGTTCTCGAACGTCGACTCGAGCGAGCTGCAGCCCGAGAGCTGGGCGGCGCTCGCCACCCGGCTGCACCAGCGGCTGGGAGACTTCGACGGAGCGGTGATCACCCACGGCACCGACACCCTGGCGTGGACGGCGAGCGCCCTGAGCTTCATGCTGCCGGGGCTCGACAAGCCGGTGGTGCTCACCGGCGCGCAGCGGCCGCTGGCCGAGGTGCGCACCGACGCGAGGCTCAACCTCATCGACGCGGTGACCTCTGCGCTGCAGGGGCCGGCCGAGGTGACGGTGTGCTTCGACTCGCACCTCTACCGGGGCAACCGGGTGCGCAAGGTGTCGGCCGGCGAGTACGACGCGTTCGACAGCCCCAACTGCCCGCCGCTGGGCGTGCTGGGGGTCGACGCGCGCTTCGAGGCGGGGTGGAGGTCGAAGGGCCGGCGCCGGGTGGAACCGACGGTCGACGCGGCGGTGTTTCTGCTCAAGGTGTTTCCCGGGCTCGACCCGCAGGTGGTGCTCCCGATGCTGCCGCACCTGCACGGGCTGGTGGTCGAGGCGCACGGCTCGGGCAACTTCCCGGTGCAGTCAGAGCGCTCGCTGCTGCCGGTGTTCGTCGAGGCGAAGCGCCGCCAGCTGCCGGTGGTGGTGGTGAGCCAGGCGCAGCGCAATGGGGTCGACCTGTCGATTTACGAGTCGGGGCAGGCGGCCCTCGAGCAGGGCGCGCTCTCGGGAGGCGACATGACCTCGTCGGCGGCGGTGGTGAAGCTGATGCACGCGCTGGGGCAATTTCGACCCGGCCGAAAGCTGGGCGCCTACATGGCCACCAACATCGCAGGTGAACGAACGGGTTGAAGTCGAGCAATCACGCTATGCTGCCCGCGGGGCAGGCGATTTCAGATGTCTGAAGACAAGACTTCAGTCCACACGATTGCAGACCTTCTGGGCAAGGCGAAGGGGCAGTCTGCCTACCTCATCGTCATTTCCGCGAAGACGCCGGCGGCGATCGGCCGCATGCTCAAGCTCGACAAAGCCGAGCTGGTGATGGGCCGGTCGGCAGAGACGCAGCTGCAGATCGAAGACGACGGCGTCTCTCGCAAGCACGCCAAGGTGTTGCTGAGCCCGCAGGGCCACTTTCAGCTGATGGACCTGGGCTCGACGAACGGCACGTACCTCAACGGCATCAAGGTGAGCGTGGCGACGCTGGCCGACGGCGACAAGATTCAGATCGGCTCGAACACGGTGCTGAAGTTCAGCATTCAGGACGCGCTCGAAGAGCAGTACCAGAAGAGCATCTACGAGTCGGCGACGCGCGACGGGCTGACCCGCATCTTCAACAAGAAGTACTTCATGGACACCATTCGCAAGGAGTTCGCGTACTGCCTGCGGCACCGCGTGCCCTTGTCGATGGTGATGTTCGACGTCGACCATTTCAAGAAGATCAACGACACCTACGGGCACCCGGCCGGCGACTACGTGCTGGGGCGCATCGCGTCGAAGGTGAACGAGACCGTGCGGCAGGAAGACCTCTTCGCGCGCTACGGCGGCGAAGAGTTCGCGCTGATGCTGCGCGAGTCGGCGGTCGACAAGGCGCTGCGCTGCGCCGAGCGGTGCCGCAAGGCCGTCGACTCGGCCGACTTCACCTTCAACGGCACCCCCATCAAGGTCACCATCTCGTTGGGTGTGGCCACGTTGTTCGACTCCGACTTCGCCCAGCCCGAAGACCTCATCGCTGCCGCCGACAAGTACCTGTACCGGGCGAAGCGGGGGGGCAGGAACCGGGTCGACGCGATGCAGATCTCCGGGCCCTGACCCTCGCTCGCGTTCGCGTTCGCGTTCGGTGACGCGTTCGGGTTCGGTGACGGGTGGGGCCAACGGGGGCCGGTTCGGCGATCGCGAGCGGGGTTGGGGCGTGCGCGACATTGCGCCCCAGCTGAGGCGCGCGCGCAGTGCCGCCCCACCGGGAAACCGCGAAAGGACGAGAGAAGGGGGCGGCATGGGCGCTGCACATCGGGCCTGCCATGGTTCGACTGCTCAGCGCACTGGTTCTGGTTGTAACCGCGTGCTCCCATGCGGCCAACGAGAAGCACCTCACCGCCGCGGAACATCGCGAGCTGGCCACCCTGCACGAGGCGAAGGCCGACGCCGAGCGGCAGCAGTTCGACCCCTCGCAGACCCGTGACGCGGTGGTGCGCTCGCCGTTCACCGACCTGCCCGACAGCACCATGAACACCTACAACCCGACGGCCGAGCACCTCACCGCGGCCGACCGGGAGCTGCGCCGGGCCGCCCAGCACAGCAAGGAAGCGGCGAAGCTCGAGGCGTTCGAAGACGCGGCATGCCAGGCGCTGCCGAAGGAGCAGCGCGCCTCGTGCCCGCTGCTCGCCTCGCAGGTCTCGCAGGTGACCAACGACCGCTCGGGCGTGCTGCTGACCCTCAAAGACGGCGCCGACGCGTCGGGCATCGAGAAGCGGCTGCAGTGCCACCTGGCGTGGGCCAACGCGGTCGGCTTCGACCGCCCCACCTGCCCGCTGTTCGTGAAGGGCATGAGCATCAAGCTGAGCCGTGCGAACGTCATCACCTTGAAGGGCGACAGCCCCGAGGTGGTGCGTCAGCTGCAGGAACAGGCCCGCCGCATCTTCGTGGGCGAGTCGAATGCCAACACCCCGGTGAGCTCGAGGAACTGATCATGACCACGCTACTGCTTGCGAAGAATCTCCCCGCTTTCTCCAACCACGCAGTGAACGAAGACACCGAGGTCGCCATGAGCCGCACGGCAGAAGTCGAAGTAGAAGTCGAAGGGTCGCTCTGGCCGCGCCGTGAGGCCGCGCGCTCGAGCCTCGCCGCCGCGCCGGTTCGTCGCAGCCGCAGCCGTGAAGAAGGCCCCCGGCTGCGCCGCCCGCCGCGCTGGTCGGCGCGCGTGCTGCAGAGCCGCGTCGCCTGACGGAAATGCGCCGGTGAAGCGCGCGATCGCGCATGTGAAGCGCGCGGGCACGCTTCACCGGTGCACCAGATCGGTGCCGTCAGTAGATGAACGGCACGATGCGCCAGGGCACCTGACGGCAGTACTCGGCCCAGGTCGCTCCGTACTTCTTCTGGCACCGCCGGTCGTCGTCGCGCTGCCGGGGTACCAGCAGCACCAGGTAGTAGAGCGGGTAGAGCCAGGGCCCGAAGCTGCCCGGCCGACCCAGGCTCAGCGCCAGGCCCGACGCCATGCACAGCTCGCCGAGGTAGTTGATGTGGCGCGAGAGGCCCCAGAAGCCGCTGGCCAGCACGCGGCCGTCGATGGCGCGCGGAGCGAGGAGCCCGAAGGCCTTGCGGCTGGGGTCGCGCTTGAAGCCGAACTTCTGCAGGTTCGCGCCGCGCGCCAGCACCCAGCCGAAGAGGAACAGCAGCGCGCAGCCGACCAGGTAGGGCAGCGGCACGTGCGGGTTGGGTGCGTCGGCGAGGGCCCACAGGCCGACCGGGTAGAAGAACGGGTAGAAGACGAAGCAGCCCCAGCCGAGCTTGAAGCCCACGTTCTCGGCCACGAAGTCGTAGGTGTAGAGGTGCACCTCTTCGAAGAAGAGGTACTCGACGAGGAAGAAGGAGAAGAGCGCGGCGTAGAGGGTGACGCCGGGGCTGGGGTCGTCGGGCCAGGTGAGCCGGTGGTGCGCGGCGAACGACAGCACGTTGAGCTCGAGCATCACCGCGCCGAGCAGGTAGAGAAACATCTTCGCGTCGACCCTCGCGCCGAGCCACTGGGGGTTGGGCGCGCGGCCGAGAAAGAGCTCTTTGCCGAGGCTCCAGCCTGCGACGCGCGGCGCGGGCAGCACCACCGCGAGGGTGAAGACGAGGCCGAGCGCGCAGGCGCCGGCGGCGAGCTCCCAGCGGTGCAGGTAGAGCGCGTTCCACTCCAGCAGGCCGGCGTGGCAGGCGCCGGCCCAGAGGGCGACCGAGAGCACCATCACCCACAGGCCGTTGAGGCGGTAGCGCAGGCGCGCGCCGTCGGGGCCGAGCACGTAGCCTTCGACGCGGCGGGCGGGGAGCAGCGCGTGGAGCGTGAAGATGCCGGCGTAGATGACGAGGGGCCAGAGCAGGGCGGGCAAGGCGGCGCACGTGTAGCAGAAGTCGAGCGCGAGGCTCGGCTCTGCGCGCTCTGCAGCCCGGGTGGCCGAAGGGGCTGCAGTCAGGCGCCGACCGCCGCGTTCGGTATCGCGCGTTCGGCACGCGGAGCTTCGATCCGAAGGAGCGCGGCCGACGTGGGAGTAAAAAAGCCCACGGGTTGGGCGTAAACGCTCCCACGTCGGCCGACGTGCAGGTCGGCGGGCCCCGAAGCGCCTGCTGCGGCGAGCCCACACCCCTGTTCCCGTGAGCTGTCCTTCACGGCGGGGGTTCGAGAGGAGCTGCCGCGAGGTGCGGAGGGCGGGCGCAGCGGGATTGACGGAGCGAACGTGTGGAGCCGGTGCGGCGCCGGGTGTGGCGGCCCGGTGGTCACCCGCCTCGAGACCGGCACCCTGAGCACGACCCTGCGTGGCAGGTGGCGCGAGGCCCCCTTCGACTGCGCGCTTCGCTCAGAGGCTGACAGTTTTTGGCCGGACCGAGCCGGAGCGCAGATACGCGAGCCGCCCAAGGAGCGAACCCGAAGGCGCACTTCGTGGTTCGTCGAGGGGTTGCGACGCAGGCCGGCGAAGTGGATCGGCGCTTTAAGGCGACGGGAGGGCAAATACTGTCAGCCTCTCAGGGTGAACCGGAGCTCGGCGTCTGAGGCGAGCGAACCCTCAGCTGCGCACGACGGCGCGGGTGCCGCTGGGGGGAGTGGCGGTGCCGCGCTCTTCGACCTCGGCCTTGTACGCGGCCGAGTCGAAGAACTCGACGCGGTTGCCGCCCTTCGACTGGGCGGCCTGCAGCCCGTCTTGGGCCTGGCGCACGAGGTCGGAGAAGCCGTACTCGCGGCCCGGCTCGCCGGCGGCGACGCCGACCGAGATGGTCGGCGAGAGCACCTCGTCGCCGTGCTGCAGGGTGGCGCGCGACACGCGCTCGCAGATGCGGCGCGCGACGATGAGCGAGCCGGCGAGGTCGGTGTGGGGCATCAGCAGCAGCACCCGGTCGGGGCCCTGCTGCACGGGGTAGTCGGTGTCGCGCAGCGAGCGGCGAATGGCCAGCGCCAGCCCGCCCATCAGCTGCTCCTGCAGGCCGGGCGAGGGCTTCACCTTGACCGGGTCGAAGCCGATCAGCGCGATGGCGAGGGGAAACCCGTAGCGCCGGGCCCGCTTCACCTCGACGAACAGCACCTCTTTGAAGTGGCCGAAGGTGTAGAAGTTGGTGAGCGGGTCGAGAATGCCTTCGCCGGCGTGCGGCATCATCGGCGGGCTCTGCACCGGGTCTCGGCGCTCGAAGTCGGCGAGGCGCACCTTGAGATCATTGGGCGACACCGGCAGGGGCAGCACCGCGTCGGCCCACGCGGCCTTGAAGCCCGTGGCCTGGGCGGCCAGCACCAGCGCGGTGGGCGCCACCTTGCGCGCCGCGCTGCACACCCTCGAAGCCGACTTCGCGCCGGGCCCTATCACCACCAACTGCTCGCGCTCGAGCTGTTCGGGCTCCCGCGCGGACGAGACCTTGAGCCCGGCCCTCTTCAGGCCGGCCGAGATCTGCTTCCACTTGGGGTCCTTCGGCTCCAGCACCGCGGCCAGGCGGTATTTCATGGGCTCAAGCTCCTAGGGTGAACGCTTGAACCCGAGCTTACGCAGACTTTCAGCGGCCACGAATTTAACCTCCTCGTCTCGGTCGCGTTCGGACGCGGCGATGAGCGCCGGCACCGCAGCGGCGCTGCCCAGCGTGCCCAGCACCCGCGCCGCGGCGAGCCGCACCGCGGCGTCGCGGTCGTCGGTCACCGCGTGAATCAGCGGCGGCACGGCGGCGGCCGACTCGAGCAGCCCCAGCGCGTCGACGGCGTCGCGCCGCACGAGCGGGTCGGCGTGCCCGACCAGCGCCGCCAGGCGCACCGCGAACGGACGGTGGCGCATCAGCCCCGCGGCGCGCGCGGCGGCGGCGAGCACGAGCGGGTCGGCGTCGGCGAACGAGGTCTCCAAAAGGCGGGGCGCGTCTTTGTTGAGCGGCAGCCCCCCCAGCGCCACCGCGGCGCCGGCGCGCAAGGCGGGCAGCGGCGAGCGCTGCTGCTCGGCCACCGCGGGCAGCGCCTTGACCCCCTCGCAGTCGACCAGCGCGGGCAGCGCCGCTGCGCGCACCCCGAGCTCGAGCGCCGCCTCGCCCAGCGCCGCGCGCAGCGTCGCGCCGCAGGTCGGGTCTTGCGAGCTGCCCACCGCGGCGAGCCACAGCGTGCGCGCCTCGGCCGGCACCTGCGCCCTGGGGTCGAGCTTCTTCTGCGCGAACCCCGCCACCGACACGCCAGCTCCCCGGGCGAGGGCCTGCACCACCGCACGGCGAATCGAGGGGTCGGGGTCGGCCAGCGCCGACTCGAGCTCGGGCGCCGAGAGCGGGGCCAGGTCGGCCAGCACCGCGATGGCGGCGCGGCGGGTGGCGGGGTCTTCCGACCGCAGCGGCTCGTGCTGGGCGTCGATGTTCTGCGCCCACACCGCCAGCAGGCGGTTCACCACCGGCTCGTCGCCCTCGCTCTTCTTCACCTCGAGCAGCGCCTTTCCCGCCGGCGCGCCCCCGTGGCGCGAGGCCTCGACCAACAGCCCCGCCGAGAGCGCGTCGGTCTGGGCGGCGCGGCTCTTCATCGCGTCGAGCACCACCCGGGTGGGGGCCCGCTCGAGAAACGCGGCCAGGTGGGCGAGCGCCTCGAGCCGGGTGCCCTGCTGCTCGGAGTACAGCTCGACCTCGACCTGGCGGGTGAGGGCCACCCGGCGCTCCCAGCACAGCGCGGCGGGCTGCGGCTGCAGCAGCGCGGCGGGGGTCTGGTGGCGTGCGCCGGCCACGTGCAGGGCGGTCGAGCAGGCGCGGTCAGGCGAGCTGGCCACCCAGTCGGAGAGCGCCCGCGCGTCGGTCACCGCGCGCCGCCGGGCGATGGCGCGCAGGGCGCCCCAGCGCACCGCCCAGTCGGGGTCGTCGAGCACGTGGCTGAGCGCGGCGTCGGTGACCTGCGGCAGGTCTCCCAACGCCGCGGCCCAGGCGCCGCGGTCGCCGTCGGTGAAGCAGCGCCCGCAGACGTTGGCCCTCAGCCGCGGGTCGGTGACGTAGCGCGCGCACACCTCTTTGCAGGTCTCGCCCCGCATGGCCGAGGTGAGGGTGAGCCACGCGGCGCAGAGCGCGAGCACGAAGGCGATGTTACCCAGCCGGTGGTAGGTTTTCTCAAGGGCATGTGGCGCCGCTTCACCCTGTTGCTGGTCTTCGTGTGGGCAGTCACCGCCGTGGCCGGGTCGAAGACCGCCAAAGCGCAGGCGGTGCGCGCCGAGGCGCAAGACCTGGTCGACGCCATCTTGCGCGGCGACGGCAACCTGAACGGCACGCTGAGTCGGGTGCACTACCTGGGGCAGGAAGGGGTGGTCTCGCTCGAGCTGGCCGAGACGGTGCGCCGCGCGGGAGACCTCGAGCAGCTGCGCCGCATCGCCCAGGCGCTGGGCGCGCTGGCCCACCCCAACGGTGAAGGCGCGCTGCTCTACCTGCTCAACGCCGACGACGGCGCGATTCGCATGTCGGCGGTGCAGGGCCTGGGGCGGCTGCGCAGCGTGCCCGCGGGCCCCCGGCTGGTGCCGCTGCTACAGGACAAGTCGATGGGAGTTCGGCGCGAGGCGGCGCGCGCGCTGGGCCTGCTCCACTACGCGAAGGCGGGCCCGGCGCTGATGAAGGCGGCCAAGACCGAGCCCGAGCTCGAGGTGCGCGCCGAGCTGCTGGTGGCGGCCGGAGCGAGCGGCGACAAGAAGCAGGCGCCGCTGCTCGAGGGCTTTCTCGACGACTCTTCCGAGAGCGCGCGGTTCGCCGCGGCGCAGGGGTTGTGCCTGTTGGGCCACAAGCGCGGCTACGAGTTCGCGAAGAAGAAGCTCGGCTCGCCCGACCGCTTCGAGCGGCTCGAGGGGCTCAGGCTGTTCGAGGGCACCCGGGCGCGCGAGGTGAACGCCGTGCTGGCGCCGATGCTCGACGATAGAGACCGGGGTGTGTCCGCCACTGCGGCGCGCATTCTCTATCAAGGCGGCGACCTCAAGATGCTCGACTGGTTGGTGGTGAAGAGCTTTCAGGCCACCGGCGACGACAAGCTGCCCTACGAGCGCGAGCTCGAGACGCTGCGGCTCGCCGATGACCACCGCCGCGAGATTCTGGCGAAGGCGGGCATCAAGTGACGGCGCTGGCGCTGGTGCTGCTGGCGGCGAACCCGGCCGTCACGGCCGAGAAGTTTCTGGGCGTGAAGTACGTGGTGTCGCCGCTGGGCGAAGGCGAGGGGTACGACCCCGACCCGCGCTACCGCACCGACGCGTTCGACTGCCTGACCTTCGTCGAGACGTCGATGGCGCTGACCGTCTCGCCCGACGCGCCGCAGGCGACGCTCGATCAGATTCGCTACCAGGGCGACGCGGTGGGCTACGCCGAGCGCAACCACGTGATGGAGGCGCAGTGGCTGCCGCGCAACCTCGAGAAGGGCTTCTTGCGCGAGGTGACGAAGCAGTACGGCGGCGACGCCACGGTGCACGTGACCAAGGTGCTGGGCGACGAGCAGTGGGAGGCGAAAGAGGGCCAGTCGCTGAAGCTCGACAAGGCGCATCAGGCGCGCGGCGAGTTCGGCATCGACCTGATTCCCGCCCGGGTGGCGGCAGAGAAGCTGAAGGCCGCGCCCGACGGCACGGTGTTCGTGGTGGTGCGCGCCGATCGGCCGCGGCTGGTGACCCGCATCAGCCACGTGGGCTTTCTGGTGCACAAGAAGAAGGGCGTGTACCTGCGCCACGCCTCGCGCACCTTCGGCAAGGTGGTCGACGAAGAGCTGGCCAGCTACCTGGCGCGGAACCTGGGCTACGCGAAGTGGACGGTCGAGGGCTTCAGCCTGTTCGAGGTCACGGCGCCGGCGAAGAAGTAGAGCCTCTGCTTCATTCTTTCGACATCGACTCGTCTTCGGCTGCCTTGGCGTTCTCTTCTTCGTCTCTGGCGACCTGCTCGAGCTCTTCACGCACCACCTGCTCGGCCCTGCCCAGGTCTTCGGTGGGGACCAGCACCTCATAGTAGCCGCGGGAGATGGCGCCGAAGGTGTCGGACGAGGCGCCGGCGCGCCCGCGGTGAAAGGCGTCGATCTGCAGGGCGGTGAGGCCGTCGACCAGGCGATCGGCGGTGAGCGGGTCTTCGACCGTCGCGACCAGGGTGAACGTCTTGGGAGCGGCCTTGTCAGTCACGCGTCACCTCGGTGCGGTTCTCCCAGGCGCTTTAGCCGCGCCAAGAAGTGATTGAAGGTAGAAACTACCCGAGTCGTACGAGGGTTGTTAAAACGGCGGGGAATGAACCGGTTGAAGGTGCTCGTGTTCGCCCTGGTCGCGGTCGGTCTCTGGGCGGCGCACCTCACGATGATGTCTCCCGCGCTCGCCTCGAAGGCCGTCGACGCCGCCTCGGCGCCGCTGCTCGCCGCCCCCGGCGCAGTGGCCCAGCGCCTCGAGCAGGTGCGCTCCGAGTACCAGGGCGCGGCGGTGCGCCTGGCCAGCAACGCGGTGCTGCACGTGAAGCCCTACGGCAAGGCCGAGCCGCCCACCGCCGACCGTTTCAACGCGGTGCGCACCGCGGCCTTCGAAGGCCTCTCGGACGCGGCCAAGAGCACCTCGTATCTGGTGGTCTCGAACGACTCGGGCGCCACCATGGCCCAGGGCTCGGCCGACCCCGGCCCAGCGCCCGAGGGCTTCGACGTGAAGGGGGCCGCGGCGGGTGGCGGCGACGGCGTGCTGCTCGACCTGGGCGGCACTCCGTGCCTGTTCTTCTCGGTGCCGGTGCTCACCGTGGGCAACAACGAGGTGAAGCAGGTGGGCACGGTGATGCTGGGCGGCCCCTTGTGGGGCAGCTACCCCAGCGTCGACGCGCTCGCCGAGGCGGTGGCGAAAGACCTGAACCTCGCCGGCCTCGGCTTGTGGATGAAGGGCAAGCTGGCGGGCGGCAGCGGCAAGAGAGACGTGCTCGAGAAGGCGTTCAAGGCCGCTCGGCCGGGCGCCACCACGGTGGTGACTCAAGGCGCGGCGAGCACGCTGGGCCCGCTGCAGCTGCCGATGTTCGTCGGCTCGGCCAACGCGCTCGAGATCGCCGCGCGCCGCGACATTCCCGGTACGCCGTTCGAGGTGGTGGCGATCGGCAGCGCGCTGCCCTTCATGGAGACCCTGGCCTCGGCGCAGAAGACCGCGCTGTTCATGCTGCTGGGGCTCTTGCTCGCCGGGCTGGCGTTCACCGCGCTGATTTCTTCGGGCTCGGTCGAGGAAGACGACGACGCGCCGCCGCTGCCCAAGAAAGGCACGGTGACCGCGCCCGCGCCTGCGCTCGAGCCGAAGACCCGCGCCGAGAAGATCGAGCCCCTGCCCGGCACGCTGGGCGGCTCGCTCCCGGCTCCGGCCCCGTCGGCGCCCGAGGCCAGCCCCGACGACTTCGACTTCCCCCCGGCGCCTCCGCCGCCGCCCGCGCCGCCGCCGCCGTCGGCGCGCGTCGACTCGACCGAGCAGATGCCGCTCGACGGCCCCGCCGCCGACCCGTTCTCGATGGGGGCGCCCCAGGTCACTGCTCCGCCGCCGGTGCCGACCCGCGCCGGGGCGGGCATGAGCCTGGCCGACGACGACTTCGAGAACCAGCGCACCACCGCGTACCCCGCGCACAAGATGCCGAAGATGGACGGGAGCCTCGGCACCACCGACGCGCAGCCGGCGCTCGACCCCTTCGCGATGACCGGAGGGCCCGAAGCGGCGGCCGACCCGGGCGGCTTCAACCCCGACGCCACGCGGGTGGCCGCGATTCCGCCCGAGCTGCTCAAGTCGGCGCGCCGCGACGCCGGGCAGACCGCGACGCACCAGAGCCCGGCGCACAAGGCGTCGCCGGCCCCGAAGATTCAGTCGATCGCACCGGTGGGAGGCGCCTCGGACGAAGAGACGCACTTCCAAGAGACGTTCCGCGACTTTCTCTCGACCCGCCAGCGCTGCGGCGAGCCGAACGACGGCATGACCTACGACAAGTTCGCCGCCAAGCTCCGCAAGAACAAGGAGCAGCTGGTGACGAAGTACAACTGCAAGACCGTTCGGTTTCAGGTCTACGTCAAAGACGGCAAGGCCGCGCTCAAGGCCACGCCCGTCAAAGACTGAGGGCTTCTCGGGCACGTCCGGCGAGGGGCGTGACCGTCAGACGGTGAGGCGTGCCGGTGCCCGTGCCCGGTGTCGATGCTCCCCGAACCAGCGCGGCTGTCTCGCTCGCGTTTCAGCATGACCTTCGTGTCGCGAAATCTCGCGGGGTTCGACCTGCGGTGCTGACCGGGTTTCAGACGAATTTCGCTCGGGGCGAGGCGCGGAGATCGCGCTGTCGCGCCCCTTTTCAGAGGGAGATGTAGGGTCGCTTCGAAGCGCGCGGATCTGCGACACTCGCCGCGCGCGCCCTCGCAAGAAAAGTGGCACATGGGTTGCTCGGTGCGCGTCGCGGTCGACGCGCAAAGGGGCGCGCTTCAGGAGCGAAGATGTCGAGCGAAGTGCTGTCATTGTGGCGGGGCAAGGCAGAGGACGCGAGTGCTTCGGGCCGCGAGGCCGAGCTGTCGATGCTGCTGCGCGAGCTCGACGACGCCAAGGCGTCGCAGAAGGCGCGGTTCGTGTTCGTGAAGGGGCCGCAGGGGGTGGGCAAGAGCCACCTGTTCGGGCTGCTGCGCACCGCCGCCGCGCGCAAGAGCGCGCCGGTGTTCGAGGGCGGCTCGGGCCGCGACGCGCGCCGCACCTTCGGGCTGTTCGCGCCCATCGTTCAAGAGCTGCTGAGCCACCTGGGGCAAGACGGCGTGCCGGCGGCGCGGCTGGCCGAGCTGGCCCGCCTGGTGGGGCCGCTCACCAAGGCCACCAGCGCACAGGTGATGGAGAACCGCCGGGTCGAGCTCTACGACGCGGTGTGCGAGCTGTTCGCCCTCGCGGCGCGGTCGAGCCCGGTGTTCCTGCTCCCCGACCTCGAGGTGGCCGATCGCGCCTCGCTCGAGCTCTTGCGCTACGTGGCGGCGGTGGCCACCACCCCTGGCGCGAAGGCGGGCGGCCTGTTCGTGGGCGCGCTGCGCGACGAGGGCACGCTGCCTTCGCCGCTGCCCGAGGTGCTGGCCAAGGTTCCTTCGCGGTCGCTGCCGCTGGCCGGCCTCGACGTCGAGGGCATTCGCGCCTACCTGTCGCGCGGCGACGTGGCGCAGCGGCTGCTCGAGGCCACCGGGGGCAACCCCGAGGCGCTCGAGCGCCTGCTCGATCGACCCGGGCCCTCGCTCGACCTGTTCGTGAAGCGCGCCGAGCGGCTCGAGCCCGCGGCCCGCGCAGTGCTCGACGCGCTCTCGATCTGCGCCGATGCGCAGGGGCTGGGCACGCTGCAGCAGGCGGTCAGGTCGGCCGAGGTGGCCCCCGAGCTCGACGCGCTGGTGCAGGGCCGCTACCTGGCGGCGCGGGTGGTCGACGGCCAGCCGGTGTACCGCTTCTCGCGCGAGGCCGACCGCCGCGCGTGGGCCGAGGCGATGCCGGGCGCCCGCCGCGCCGAGGTGCAGCGTGAGGTGGCGCAGGCGCTCGCGGCGTCGGGCGACGTCATCTCGGCCGCCGGGCTGCTGTTCGAGCTGGGCCCGAGCCCCGAAGCGGTGGCGCTGTCGGTGCGCGCCGGCGACGAGCTGTCGGCCCGCGGCGCGCACGAAGACGCGGCGGCGCTCTACGCCCGCGCGCTCACCGTGCTCACCGGCGGCGAGCGGGCGCGGGTGCTCGACCGCATGGCGCAGGTGCTGGCAGGGCAGGGCGCGTGGGCCCGGGCGGCGCGCGCGCTGCTCGAGTCGAACCGCCTCTCGGGCTCGGCGCCGAAAGTGCTGCTGGCGGCGCGTCACCTGGTGCGCGCCGGCCGCACCCGCCGGGTCGAGGCGCTGCTGCCCCGGCTGCTGCAGACCGTCGAGACCCGCTTCGAAGCCGAGGCGGTGCGCGCCGAGCTGCAGCTGGTGCGCGGCAACACCGGTCGCGCGCTCGAGCTGTGCCAGGGTGCGCTGCAGGCGGGCGAAAACCTCGCGCCGGCGGCGGCGATCGGCCTGCGCAACATCATGGGCCGCGCGCTGCTGGCGCGCAACGAGACCCGCGAGGCCGCAGAGCTGTTCGCGCTCAACGCTTCGGTGGCCGACGAAGCGGGCCTGAAAGACCTGGGCGCGCTGGCGCGGCTCAACCGCGGCGTGGCGGCGCAGAAGCTGGGAGAGCGCGACGCGGCGATCGCCCACTACCGGTCGGCCGAGAGCCACGCGGTGGCGCGGCACGCGGCGCTCGCGAACCTGGGGGCGCTCTATTACGACGCCGGCGACTTCGAGCTGGCGCTCGACTGCCAGTCGCGCGCGCTGCAGCTGGTGGCGCGGCACATCGGCCCCAAAGAGACGGCGCACGTGGCGGTGAACCTCGCCCGCCTGCACCACTTTCTGGGCGACTTCGAGCGTGCCGCCGAGCTGTCGGAGCATGCGCTGGCGCTGGCCTAGCAGCTGGGTGACGCGTACCTCGAGGGCGCGGCGCTGCTCAACCTGGGCTCGGTGGCGCTCGACAAGCGAGATCACGGCGAGGCGCTGCGGTACCTCGACGGGGCGCGGGCGAAGCTCGAGGCGGTCGGCAACGACGGCTTCGCAGCGCTGTCGGCGGCGCTGAAGGCGCGGGCGCACCTGGCGGCGGGCGAGCGGGCGCAGGCCGAGGCCGAGCTCAACCGGCGCTGCGTCGAGCGCGGCGTCACCACCCTGAGCGCGGCGGCGATCGAGGTCGAGCTGACCCGCGGCGAGCTCAAGCTGCAGCTGTCTGATCTGCACGGCGCCGGTCGCGCCGCGGCGCGCGCCAGAGACGCGCTGCTGCAGAGCCCCGATCTCGAAGGCCCCTTCCGCGTGTACCTGTTGATGGCGCGGCTTCGCGCGGCCGCGGGAGACGCGGGCGCGCAGGGCGAGCTCTCTCGCGCCTGGCGCATGCTCGAAGAGCTGCTGCAGCGGGTGCCGCCGGTGCGCCGCACGGCGTTCTTGTCGGTGCCGCGCCGGGCCGAGCTGTTGGCGGCGGTCGAGCCCGAGCTGAAGCTGCCGCGCAGCGTGGCGGCGGCGCAGCCTACGCCCGAGAAGAAGCTCGGGCTGGTGGGGCGGTCGGCGGCGCTGCAGCGAATCATCAAGCAGCTCGAGCCGATCGGGAAGAGCAACACCACCGTGCTGATTCGCGGCGAGAGCGGCACCGGCAAAGAGCTCTTGGCCGATGCGCTGCACGAGCTGTCGCCGCGCCGCGGCATGCCGCTGGTGAAGGTGAACTGCGCGGCGATGGTCGAAGAGCTCTTGCTGTCGGAGCTGTTCGGTCACGAGAAGGGCGCGTTCACCGGCGCGATTCGCGAGCGCAAGGAGCGCTTCGAGCTGGCCGACGGGGGCACGCTGTTTCTCGACGAGATCGGCGACATCTCGCCCAAGTGCCAGGTGGCGCTGCTGCGCGTGCTGCAAGAGCGCGAGCTCGAGCGGGTGGGCGGCACCAAGACCCTCAAGGTCGACGTGCGGCTGGTGTGCGCCACCAACCGCGACCTCGAGTCGCTCATCACGCAGGGCCGGTTCCGCGCCGACCTGTACTACCGGCTGAAGGGCGTGATGCTCGAGCTGCCGTCGCTGCGCGAGCGCCCCGATGACCTCGCCCTGCTGGCGAGCCACTTCCTCGAGCGGGTGGCGAGAGAGCGCCAGGAGCCGGTGAGGCGATTGTCGGACGCGTCGCTGCAGCTGCTCAAGCGGCACAGCTGGCCGGGCAACGTGCGCGAGCTCGAGAACGTGCTCTCGGCGGCGGCCCTCTTCGCCGAGGGTGAGCAGATCGAGCCCGAGGCGTTCGGGCACGTGGCCGAGCTGCGCGCGCTGATCACCCCCGAAGGCGGCGCGGGTGAGGCGCCTGCTGCGCCGCCGGGGCCGCCTCGACCCGCCGCCCTTGCGCCGGTGGCCGTCGCGCCGGTCGCGGCTGCCGTTTCACTGCCGGTCGCCGCCGCCACCGCGACTGCCGCGCCGGATGGAAACATCGATTACTTCGAGCTCGCGCGCACCCGGGGCATCTCGCTCAAGGAGCTGCGGCACGAGGTCGAGATGCAGTGCATTCGCCGCGCGCTGACCGAAGCGAGCGGAAACATCAGTGAGGCCGCTCGCTTGCTCAAGATGAAGCGGTCGCGTCTGTCGCAGATCGTCAACGCCGAGGGTGAGCTGAAGGAGGTGGCCCATGGCGACGACGAGTGAGGCATCGCGGTTGCAGAAGGCAGGAGACGTCATGCGCTTCACGTGGATCACTGTCGGTTTGTTGGCACTGTTGGGCTTCTCGGCGTGCGGCGTCGGGGTCGATGACCCCGCCGTGGAGCAGGCCGTGGCCACCTCGGGGAAGAACGGCCAGGCCCTCGAGGGCAAGCCGGTCGAGGCTGATCCCGTGAAGGAGCCGACCACCGCGGCCGGCAACCCGGTCGACCCCTCCATCTCGGCGCTGCCGACCGACCCGGTGCCGCTGCACAACCCGACCCCGGTCAGCGACGGCCAGGATCTCAGCGCCTCAGAGGGCCTGCCCCCGATGGAGCCGCCTCCGGGCACCGTGCTGCCGATGGTGCGGCAGGTGCTCGAGCAGTAGACCGCAGCGGTCAGGGTCGGCCGGCGCTGAGCGCGGCGACCTCGGGGTTGGCGGGAGTCGGCCGCACCCGCGCCTTGAGCACGGCGATGACCTCGTCGTCTGATCGCGGCTGCCCGTCGAGGCGAACGCAGTGGCGGGCGAGCACCCGCCAACGCTTGAGCCACAACAAGAGCGAGACGGTGAAGAAGTCGAGCCCCTCGAAGACCAGCGCGCCCGAGCGGGCGTAGAGGTCGCGGTGGGCGAGGAAGTCGCCGGGCAGCTCCGACCAGTGGCGGCTGGCCTTGAGGTGATGGCCGATGTGGTAGCCGTCGTTGAAGCAGCGCCGGTTGTAGGGGCTGTTGATGCAGGTGATGGCATTCGAGAGCCCGTCGTTCTGGCGCTCGACGTTGAGAAACGCGTGCTGCCCCCAGTTGCCGGCCATCATCATGAACCGCACCACCACGAACGGCACCGCGAAGGCCGCCAGCCCGAAGCGCACGTCGAACGCGAGCGCGGCGGCGATGACGGCGAGGTGCGCGAGCTCTCCGAGCAGGGCGCGGCGGGCCATGGCGAAGCGCCGCCTGCGCACCAGGTACGCGGGCAGCTCGACGATGATGAGCAGGAAGAAGCGGAAGAAGTAGACGAGGAAGTGCAGAAAGCTGTCGCGGCGGTAGCGGCAGGTCGACGAGAGATCGGCGGGCAGGTTGTCTTCGGCGTGGTGCATGCCGAGGTGGTGCTCGCGGTACCCGGTGGGGATGCCGAAGAAGAACGACATCACGAACGGGTGCGCGAGCTCGGCGGCGCGTGGAGAGCGAATGAAGCGCCGGTGCATGGTGTTGTGGAGCATCAAGATGACCGGCGGCACCAGAGCGCCCCACAGCACCAGGTAGAGCCCCATCGCCACGGCGCTGGGAAGCGCGGTGCGGTGGAGCGCGAAGGCGAGGGCCACCATCGCCGCGCCCATGGTGACCATCATCTTGAGGGTGAGGCGGGAGAAGACCTCGTCTCGGGGGTCGTAGAGCCGCGCGCGCAGGGCCCGCGACAGCCAGCCGTCGCCGTAGCGGGGCGCCTCGGTGGGGTCGGTGAGGGTCATCGGCGCCGGGTTCCCAGCAGGCGATCGAGCCAGCGGTGGCTGATGCCGAAGTTCGAGTCGATGTCGGCGAAGTGGTGCGCCATGTGGTGCGCGCGCATCGCCCGACCCCACCGGGTGAGCGGCGAGCGGTGGTGGGTCGACCAGTGCATGAAGTCGTAGAACAGGTAGCCCCACAGAAAGCCGGTGAAGAACGGCACCGAGAAGGCGGGGCGGCCCAGCAGCGCGAGGCCGCCGGCGAGCAGCGCGGCGATGCCGAGGCTCACCGCCAGCGGCATCACCAGCCGGCCCGGGTCGTCGGGGTACTTGTGGTGGTAGCCGTGCACGATGTCGTGCAGCCGGCGGGTGCGCGGGCCGATGCCCTGCCAGTGAAAGAAGTGGCGGTGCACGACGTACTCGGTCACCTGCCAGCCGAGCAGGCCGAGCAGCCCGAAGCCGAGAAACCCGCGCCAGGGGGTGAGCCCGGTGACCAGGGCATGAGCCGGGAGCGCGACCGCCACCGGCACCCAGAACACGAAGGGAATGGCGGGGTGGGTCTTGGAGAAGAGCTCGAGCAGCTCGCTCTCGAACATCCGCGCGCGGGTGTGACGCAGGTAGGCCCTCATCGAATCGACTCTCGAGCGTGCATGGGCGGCGAGGTTTAGGCAGGCGCGCGAGGCGAGGTCTTGATCGCGATCAAGTGAGGGTCAGCCTTCGGCCAGGGCGTCGAGGCCGGGCCCATCGAGCACCTTGAGCTCGGCGCGGGCGTCGAGGTAGCCGCGGGCGCGCAGGCGCTGGAGCACGCGCGACAGCGTCTCGGGGCGAATGCCGACCAGGCTGGCCACCCGGGCCTTCGAGAGCGGCCGCCGCGCGCCGTGGCTGCCGATGAGCCGCTCGAACTCGCGCACGAAGCGCGCCACCCGCTGCAGCGGCGGCCCGGTGCGGAAGTCGACGTCGCGGCGCTGCGCGGTCAGCTCGGCGAGGGCGAGCTCGAACAGCGCGCGCGCGCCCCGCGCCGAGCCCAGCGCGGCCCTCACCACCGAGACCGAGGCGGCGCAGACCTCGACCTCGGTGAGGGCGCGGGCCTCGAAGGCCGCCGGAGCGCCGGCCATCGCCTCGATGCCGATGACCGAGCGGGGCCCGCGCACCGCGCTCCAGGTCTGCTCGCCCGAGCCGGCGACGACCGACAGACCCACCACCCCGCTGCGCACGAACGCCACCTCGGCCGGCGGCCCGCCCTGGGCCACCATCACTGCTCCCGCGCGCAGCGTCTTGCGGGTGAAGACGCAGCTGCCGCCCGCGCCGAGCTCACAGTCGCGACAGTCATGAACCGGGGCGCGCAGCATCGGACCACGCGATGCAAGCGCCCAGCCGGAGGGTCGCCGGGCCAGGCGGTGAGCCGGGCCACCCCCCCGCGGCAGGCACGGCCAATGCTGCCTTGGGTGAGCATCTGGAGGTCGCCATGAGAAGTCACGCGATGGCAGCGGTTTGGCACTCGATGTCCCCGAATCATTTGCAGCACGTGCCGGTGCTGCGCGCAGGGTTTGCGCTGGCGCTGGTGCTGCTGACCGCGCTGGCCATGGCGCGGCTGGTCTCGGTGCTGCCGGGCCCCGCCGACCTCACCGCGCTGGCCGCCGAGCCGTACCACTGGTACGCGGCCAACGTGATTGCGCCCTGAAGGCCAGGAGCGGCACGAAACGCCGGTGATGCGTGGGGCGGCCGGTTCCCGCATCGCTCGCGGTGGCGAGGTACGGTCGCGCGGTGCTTCGGGCGCTCTTGGCGATGACGCTGTTCTCGGGCTGCGTGTGTGGCGACGACCTGAGGGGCGGCCTCGACGGTGGCGGCGCGGCCGATGCGTCGACTGGACCTCGCGATGCGGGCGCGGCCGATGCGGGGCGTGTCGACGCGGGAAGCGTCGATGCAGGCATCTTCGATGCGGGGCGAACCGATGCGGGCGCGACCGACGCGGGGCCCTTCGATGCGGGCCCATGCGATGCGCTGCTGTGCGAGAGCTTCGAGGCGTATGCGGCGGGGCCGCTGGGCGACGGCCAGCAGCTGGGCCCGTGGCGGGTCGAGGTCTCTGACGGGGGCTCGACCGCGGCGATCGCGACGCTCTCAGACGGCAGCAAGACCCTTCGGGTGCACCTCGACCAGGGCTCCTCGGCTGGCGCTCAGCTCAAGACCCGCGCCGGGGTTCCGCTCTTCGCTGCTGCGCGACCGCAGCTCTACGGTCGTTTGAGGATGTACATGTCGCCCGACGGCACCTCGGCGCACTGGACGCTGTTGGGGGCATCGGGAGTCGTGCCGTCTGGCACCACGTCGGCGGGCGCGACCGCGAGCTACCGGGCTGGGGGGTACGATGACGGCTCGGGGAAGAACGCCTGGAGGGCCGCGTATTCGAACAGTGCGACCGGGCAAGAGTGTCATCGGAACAGCCCTCAGCGCATGCAGGCCGGCGGGTGGATCTGCGTCTCGTTCAGCTTCGACGGGCCCTCGATGCAGTACCGGCTGTTTCAGCAAGGGCAGCTGGTGACGAACCTGAGCGTCGATCAATTCGGCGACGGGTGCGCCGACATGAGCAACCAGAAGTGGTGGGGCCCCGACTTCTCGGAGCTCTACGTCGGGGCGCTGAGCTTCAGCCCGATGACCGGGCCGCTCGACGTGTGGGTCGACGACGTCACGCTCGATGCCCGACCGGTGAGCTGCCCTTAGTAGCCAGAGCGGTCAGCTCGGGCGGGGCAGGGTGAGCCGAAAGCGCGCGCCAGCCGTCGAGTCGAGCAGCTCGAGCCGGCCGCCGTGCTCCTGCGCGATGCGCGCGGCGATGGCGAGGCCGAGGCCGGTGCCGCCCGACTTGGTGGTGACGTAGGGCTCGAAGATGCGCGCGCGCTGGCCTTGGGGCACGCCGGGCCCCTGGTCTTCGACCTCGAGGAAGACCTGCGCGTCGTCGTGGCCGGTGCGCACGGTGACTGCTCCGCCGCTCGAGGCCATCGCCTCTTCGCCGTTCTTCACCAGGTTGACCAGCACCTGGGTGAGCTGATCGCGATCGGCGTCGGCGAGGACCCTGGGTGAGAGCTCGGCGCGGTAGGTGACCTTGCCCGGCGCGTACAGCGCGAGCACCTGGGTGCACAGCTCGGAGAGGTCGAGGCGCTGCAGGCTGGGGCGGGGCAGCCGCGCGAACTGGCTGAACTCGTCGACGGTGCGCTTGAGGCGCTCGACCTCTTCGAGCACCGCGCCGGCGCTCTGGTTGAACATCGCGGTGAAGCGCGGGTCATCGCGCTGCGCGAGGGCGACCAGGGTCTCGAGCGACATCTTGATGGGGGTGAGCGGGTTCTTGATTTCGTGCGCCAGGCGGCGCGCCACCTCTTGCCACGCGGCGATGCGCTCGCTCTGCACCAGCTTCTCGGTGGTGGCCTTGAGGTCTTCGGTCATGCGGTTGAAGGTGTCGATCAGCGTGCGCACCTCGCCTCCCTGGGCGGCGACGTCGACCTTCACCTCGAGCTCGCCGGCGGCGATGCGCCGCGAGGCGTCGGTGAGCGCCTCGAGCGGGCGGGTGATGCGGCGCGCCACCAGCACGCCCGAGAAGAGCGCCAGCGCCACCCCCAGGCTGGCGAAGGCGAGAAACGCGCGCAGCACCTCGTCTTGCGTGGCGAGCATCTCGGCGCGCGAGAAGCTCAGCTGCACCTGCGCGGGCACCAGGCCATCGAAGTCGAGGTGGCGCAGGGCGGCGTTGGCGGGCTTGGGGCCGGTACGGGCGACGGTCTGCCCTTCGGCGCTGATCTCGACCTGGGCGCCGGTGAGCCGCGCGAGCTCGGAGGCGAAGGCGTCGTCGAGCAAAAGCCCGCCCACTGCCCAGATGCGCGAGTCGCCGTAGTCGACCGCGCGCGCGGTCACCAGCGCGGGCGCCTTGCGCAGCCCGCTGGCGTCGGCGAGCTCGACCATCACCACGGTCAGCGCGTTGGCCTTCGAGCGGGTGACCTGAAACAGCGCGTCGTCGACGTCGCCGAGCTTGGCGGGCAGGTGACCGCTCGAGAGCGTACCGCCGGCGCCGTCGAGAAGGCTCAAGACCTGCAGCCCGCGCGGCACCATCAGCCCGCCCGCGGCGGTGGTGAGCGAGGCGGGCGGCGGCAGGTGCTTGGGGTCGGCGTCGCGCGCCACGTCTTCGAGCTCGCGGCTCTGGGCCAGCTCGTCCATCTTGGACTTCGCGTCGTCGCGGCGGCGCTGGGCGGTCGCCTCGACCGCCAGCATCACCCGGTCGAGGCGCTGGTGCTCTTGCCCGGTGAGCAGCGCGGTCAGGTTTCGCAGCGCGAACGGCACCACCGTCGAGACCTGCACCAGCGAGAGCGCGAGAAAGGCCAGGGCCAGGGTGGTGCGCAGCCTCACTCGGCCCCCAGGAACACGTCGTCGAGCCGGGGCAGGCCGTACGCGTCGAGCTTGAGCGCCTGCACGGTGCCGCCTTGCGACCAGGCCAGGCCCTGCACGTAGAGCGGCAGCGCGTTGAGCTGGGGTAAGAGGGTGCCGAGCAGCTCTCTCGCCCTGTCGTCGCGGGCGGCTTCGTCGCCGAGCGCGCCGAGCGCGGGCAGCTGCTTCGCCGAGAGCTCGGCGGCGCGCGCCGACTCGAGCACCACCGCGAGCGCGTTGGCGGGCCGGGGCGGCAGGAGCACCGAGAACAGCATCAGCTGGTAGTCGCCCTTCGACCAGCGGGCGCGCAGCTCGCGGCGCGGCAGCGCCTTGAGCGCCACCCGGTAGCCGAGCGGAGACAGGCGCACCTGCAGCCGCGCGGCGACCGCGCGCTGGTCGTCGAGCGAGGCGTCGTAGAGCAGCGTCACCTCGCGCGGGGGCGCAAGCGCAGCGGGCCGCGGCTGGGCCGCCGGAGCGAGGGCGGGGGCGGCCGGGGCCTTGACGAAGAAGCGCACCAGGTCGGCGCGGTCGACGGCCGACTCGAAGGCGGCGCGGAAGGTGGGCGGCAGGCTCGGGGCGAAGAGCAGGCTGGTGGCGTAGGGCATGGGGGCCTTGTCGGCGCCTGGGGTGGTGAGGCCGAGCGCGAGCTGCGCCTTCTTCTGCGCGAACAGGCGCTCGACGCCGCGGTCGTCGGTCGAGGTCACCACCACCTCGTCGACATACGGGCGCCCGGCGGGGAAGGCAGGGTCGGCGGCGTAGTGGCCGGCGGGGGCCTTGAGCTTGAACGGGCCGAAGGCGGCGAGCGCCAGGGCCGGGTGGCACAGCGCGGTCTCGAGGTCGGGCCAGGGGTATTGGAGCTTGAGCTCGACCGCGGCGCCGCTGGTAGAGAGCTGCGCGATGGGGGCGAGCAGCGCGCGATAGGGCGAGGCCTCTTCGCGCGCGCGCTTGAGGGCGGCGGTGACCTCGGTGGCCTTGAGCGGGGGCGGCACCTCGAGGCGCACCCAGAGCGGCCCCACCCGGGTGAGCACGAAGGGGCTGGCGCAGAGCGGGCGGCTGACCAGGCCGAGCAGCGCGGCCTCGGCGGGCGCGTCGGCGAAGGCGGGGTCGGCCTCGGCGGGCTTGCCGGCGTAGGCGACCTGCAGCGTGCCGCCGTAGCGGGCGCGCGAGGCGGCGTGCGAGGGGAGCGCGAGGAAGAGGAGCGCCGAGGTGAGCGCGAGGAGCCGCGAGGCTGACAGCCTTTCGAGAGCGCTCGGGGTGAGCTCGTCGAACCCTGCCGTCGCTCGCCGAAGGCTCAGGCGCAGATACTCCATCGTAGAAGAGCGCTCGCCCTGCTGCTTGAAGCCTGGAGTTCGAGGCGTGGGTGCGTTCCACCTGGACGGCCCCCGTTCGACTTCGGCACGGCGTTCGCCGTGCCTCCGCTCAGGGTGAGCGTTCATCGCGTCACCTTCGCGACCAGCAGCTCGCCGGTGCCGTCGGGGAGCCAGATGCCGAGCACCACCTCTTCGGCCTTGTCGCCGTCGAGGTCGGCGCCCAGCGCGACGATGGCCCGGCCCCGCGGCGTGGCGCCCTGCCAGAGCGGCTGCGCGTCGGCGGTGCTGCCCGCGCGCGCCTGAAGCTGCTGCGCCTGGGCGAGCGAGAGGACGACCAGCGGGTCTCCATCGACCGCGTAGCGGGTCGAGCTGAGCAGCAGCTCGGGCGAGCCGTCGGCGTCGAGGTCGGCGAGGGTGCTCGCCGCGCCGGCGCCGCTGAAGTGCGTCGCCGGCACCGCGCCGTCGAGCAGCATCGCGGTGCCGTCGGGGTACACCAACAGGGCGGTGGCGCCGCGCACCGAGAGGGCGGTGGGCGGCGCGGGCAGCTCGAGCGCCTTGCCGCCCAGCACCACCTGCCGCTCGAGCACGTTCATGCCGGCGAGCGGCCTCACCAGCGCGCCATCGACGGGCAGCGGGGCATCGGTCGCGCTCAGCTCGAGGCGTTGGCCCCTGGCCACCAGCACCGCCTGGCGCGCCTTGCGGCTCGAGGCCAGCAGCAGCCGCGGCGGGCCGGGCAGCACCGCCAGCGCTCCGTACGGCTCGCGCGAGGGGCTGGCCGCCGCGGGCAGGTCGCGCAGCTCACTCTTCCACTTGAGGTGCCCGTCGGCGTCGAAGACGCTCACGCCCTCGTCGAGCAGCACCGCCAGCTCGCCCTTGCCGTCGCCGTCGAGGTCTCCGAACGCCAGCGCGGCGGGCAGCGAAGCCAGCCGCGCGAACGAGGTCAGCGCCAGCTTGAGCGGGCCCGAAGGCGCCGGGGGAGAGGGCGCGGCGCCCAGCGCGAGCGCCTGGGCGTCGGCGTCGACCGAGCCGGCGAGCGCGGCCCAGGCTTCGCCGCGGCCGCTCGAGGCGCCCGACCAGAAGTTCACCCAGGTGTGCACCGCGTCACCGCGCGCGAGCAGCTTCTGCCCGTCGAGCTGTACGGTGAGGCGCAAGAGCGTGCGCACGTCGCGGGTGCGCGCCAGCGCCTCGGCCTCGGCGGCGCTCGACGCCTCGAGCACCGACGGCCCGCGCCGGCGCGCGGCCAGCTGCGCCGAGACCGCCGACGCGAAGGCGCGCGCCAGCACCGGCGGCCCGCCCTCGACGTACACCCCGACCGGCGCCTCGGGCCTGGCGCCCTCGGCCTGCTCGACGATGCGAAAGGCGAGCTCGTCGAGCGCGGCCCGGCTGAAGGGGTTGGGGCGCCCCGGGGCAGACGCGATGAGCGTGACGCACAGCCACGCGCCAATCACGGGCGGCCGCGCTTCCCGTCTTGCAGCATGAAATCTTCGGCGCGCACGGTGCCGGGGGCGGGCGCTTCGGCGGTGGGCGCGGTGCCGTCGAGAAAGGGCTCGACGCGGCCGGGCATCGAGCGGCCGGCGAGCAGACCGGTCGAGGGGTCGACGCGCGCCAGGGTGACCCCGGCGGGGGCCTCGAAGTCGCGCACCGGCTTGCCCTCGTGGGCGGCCTGCATGAACTCGAGCCACAACGGCAGGGCGGCGCGGCCGCCGGTCTCGGCGGGCCCGAGCGGCTCGTGGTCGTCGAAGCCGACCCAGGCCGAGGCGACGTAGTCGGTGGTGTAGCCGCTGAACCAGGCGTCGCGGTACTCGCTGGCGGTGCCGGTCTTGCCGGCGGCGGGGCGCTTGAGCTCTTTCACCGCGGTGGCGGTGCCCTGCTCGACGACGCTGCGCATGAGCGAGGTGATGAGGAAGCTGACCGCCGGGCTGATGGCGGGCTCGGGCGCGGCGTGGTGCTCTTCGAGCACGGTGCCCCTGGCGTCGGTGACCTTCACCAGCGTCACCGCGTCGGCGTAGAGGCCGCCGGTCTGCAGCGTGGTGTAGGCGTTGGCGATCTCCTGCATGGTCACCTCTCCGGTGCCGAGGGCGAGGGTGAGGTTCTCGGGGAGCTCGCTGCGAATGCCGGCGCGCCGCGCGAACTCGATGACGGTGGGCGGGGTGAGCGCCTCCATCAGCCGCACCGAGACGGTGTTCTTCGACTCGGTGAGCGCCTGCCTCAAGGTGAGCGGGCCGTCGTAGCCGCCCTTCTCGTAGTTCTGCGGCTTCCACTGCTTGCCGGTGTAGGGGTCTCGCACCGAGAACGGAGCGTCGTTCACCACCGAGAGGGTGGTGTACTTGCCCTCGCTCATCGCGCACGCGTAGAGAAACGGATTGAACGAGCTGCCCGGCTGGCGGTGGGCCTGGGTGGCGCGGTTGAACGCCGAGGTGCCGAAGTCGTAGCCGCCCACCATCGCCACCACGGTGCGGTCGGTCGGGTCGATGGCGAGCAGGGCGCCCTGCACCGCGGGCACCTGGGCGAGCTTCGCCTCGAGGGTGGTGCTGGCGGGCAGCGCCTTGCCCAGGCGCACGCGCACCAGGTCGCCGGGCACCACCACCTGCGAGATGCGGGCGGGCGCGGCGCCGAGGTGGCCCTTCAAGTCGCGGGGGCGGGCCCACGAGAGCTCTTTGAACGAGAGCTGCGCCTTCTGCTTCACCAGGTCGACCAGGGCGGTGCCCTTCACGTCGTCGACGTCGCTGACCCAGCCCACCGTCTCGACGCCCTCGGCGAGCGGCTTGACCGACACCGCGTTCACCAGCTTCTGGTCGGTGCTCGGCGCCGGCTCTTCGGGGTCGATGGCCTCTTCGGCCTCGCCCGGCTCTTCGGGGGGCTTCATGTCCTTGAGCGTGAGGAGGTCGGCGATGAGCACCTCGTCGGGCTTGCGGCGGCCGGCCTCGGAGACCCGCGCCTGGAGCAGCGGCTCGAGCTGCTTGAAGCGGGCCGCGTCGATGTGGCCGAGGGCGCCGCGGTAGCCCTGGCGGCGATCGACCGCCTCGAGGCCGGCGCGCACCGCGGCCTCGGCGGCGGCCTGGAGCTTCACGTCCATCGCGATCTCGATGCGGTAGCCGCCCTCGTTGAGCGCGCGCTCGCCCAGCTCGGTGACCTTCTCGGCGCGCTCTTTGGAGTCGCGCGGCGGGTCGGCGAGCTTCTGGAGCCGCTCTTCGCCGTAGCGCCGCACCAGCTGCTTGCGAATCTCTTCGGCGTAGTACTGGCCGACCTCGGGCGGCTGCCGCGGGCCGAGCAGAATCGGCTTCTCGAGCTCGGCGTCGACGAGCGGCTGCTTCACGAAGCCGTGCTTGGCGAGCTGGCCGAGCACGTAGCGCTGGCGCTTCTTGGCCTTCACCACGTTGGTGACCGGGTTGATGCGCTCGGGCAGCTGCACCGTGCCGGCGAGCACCGCGGCCTCGCCGAGGGTCAGGTCTCGGGCGTGCTTGCCGAAGTAGAACTCGGCGGCCTCTTCGACGCCGTAGCGTGCGTGACCGAAGTTGATGGTGTTGACGTAGAGGTTGAGGATCTCGTCTTTGCTGAGCGCTTTCTCCATGCGGGGGGTGAGAATCCACTCGCGCATCTTGCGGCCGAAGGTGCGTTCTTGGCTGAGGAGGATGTTGCGGCAGGCCTGCTGCGAGATGGTCGAGGCGCCCCCGGCGCGCGAGCCGGGCCGCAGCGCCTTGAGCAGCGCGCGCGCCATGCCGAGGTAGTCGAGCCCGGCGTGCTGGTAGAAGTCGGCGTCTTCAGCGGCGAGGAACGCGTACTTCACGTGCTCGGGCAGCCTGGTGACGTCGACCCAGGTGCGGCGCTCCCGGTAGAACTCGGCGCACACCGCGCCGCCCTTGCAGGTCACTTTGGTGCCCTGGGGCGGCCGCCAGGTGTGCAGCTCGTCGACGTCGGGCAGGTCGCGGGAGAACCAGGTGTAGGCGGCCACGAAGCCGGCCACGGCGAGCAGCACCCCGACCGTCAGCGCGAGGGCGAGGCGTTTGAGCCACTTCTTCACGGAGCGGACCATAATTGTCTTGAGGGTCAAACGTCTGCCGGCGTGGTCGGGATTCCACGTGGCGTGGGCCTCGAGGCCAGGCGATGCAACCCGCGCACCTCAAGGGCGACGAATACCCTGCGGCTGGCTTCGCGTTTGGGGGCGAGCCATTGTATTTGCAGATTGCGGGGAAAACTCTGAAGCCTCCGGTCGAGACAGCGCTGTCGATTCGCACCAAGCTGATCGCGCTGATCTTCGCGGGCGTGCTGGTGCCGCTCGGCGCGGCGCTTGCGTACAGCACGTGGCAAGAGGTTCACACCCTTCGCCGCGACCTGGTGAGCGAGAGCCTGCTGATCGGCCGCATCGTGTCGGACTACTCGGCTTCGGCGCTGAACTTCGAAGACCAGCACAGCGCCGAAGAGTCGCTGCGGTCGCTGTCGAAGCACCAGGACCTGCTGTTCGGCGCGCTGTACGACGCGAGCGGGGCCCGCTTCGCCGAGTGGCACTCGGGCGCGAGCGCCGAGCCGCCGGTGAGGCTCGACGCGAATGCGCCGGCGATCGATCTGAGCGACCCGTACCTCGACACGGTGCACCCGGTGGTGCGCGCCGACACCCGCTACGGCACGCTGTACCTGCGGGCGTCGACGGCGTCGCTCTCGGCGCGCACCCGCCGCTACCTGTGGAACGTGGCCGGCCTGGGCCTGGGCATGGCGGTGTTCGCGTTTGCGTTCGCCTTTGCGCTGCGCCGGGTGGTGTCGCTGCCCATCACCCGGCTGTCTGACGCGACCCGCCAGGTGACCCGGAACAACGACTACTCGGTGAGGGTGCAGAAGCTGAGCGACGACGAGATCGGCCAGCTGTCGGACGACTTCAACACCATGGTGGCGGAGATCGCCCGCACGCAGAACGAGCTGGTGCGCAAAGAGCGCCTCGCGGCGGTGGGCGAGCTGTCGGCGGTGATGGCGCACGAGGTGCGCAACGCGCTGGGCGTGGTGTTCAACTCGCTCGAGGCGCTGCGGCGGAGATCGGCGCCCGAGGCGCCCGAGGTGCGCTCGCTGCTCGACATGGTCGGGGAAGAGGCCGACCGGCTGAACCGCATCGTGGAAGATCTGCTCGACTTCGCGCGACCGAACCCTCCGCGGCGCGAGGCGACGGCGATCGAGCAGGTGATCGCCTCGGCGGTCGAGGTCGCCTCGTGCACGGTGCCGCCGGCGCGGTTTCGCATCGCGACCGAGGTCGACCCCGGGCTGCCTCCGTTGCAGATCGACGAGCGCATGATTCGGCAGGCGTTGATCAACCTGCTCATCAACGCGCTGCAGGCGATGCCGACCGGGGGCTCGGTCACGGTGCGGGCGAACCCGGCGCGGGTCGAGGGGCGGGCCTTTGCGCAGGTCGAGGTGAGTGATGATGGGCCGGGCATGACGTCTGAGGTCGAGGCGCGGCTGTTTCAGCCGTTCTTCACGACCAAGGCGACGGGGACGGGGCTGGGGCTCGCCGTGGTGCGGAGGTTCGTGGAGGCGCACAGCGGGCAGGTCACGGTGCGGTCGAAGAAGGGCGATGGGAGCACTTTCATCATGATGCTGCCGTTGGATGTGCGGGCGTTGCAGTCGGTCAGTTGAGTGGGCGGGGGCGGGGTTCGGGGTTCGGGGTTCGGGGTTCGGTCAGCGGGCTTCGGGCTTCGGTCAGCGGGACCGGTTCCGGAATCCCGGGCCCGGGCGCGGGCGCGGGCGCGGGCCGTTGAGGGTTCATGCGAGGGTGGGTGCTTGCCCGGCTCTCGCCGACCGGGGTCGACCCGGGCGACGAGCGCGTTGGCCTCGGTTACGGCTCGGTCGGTTCTGGCAGCGGGTTCACGTCTTCGGGCGTCTCGAGGCCTTCGACGTCTTCGGGCGTCAGCTGGACCTTCGCCACGCGCGCCGAGTTGACCTTGGCCTTCACGTACTTGGGGCTGAGCAGCGTGGCGCGGCTGTAGACCTCTTTGGCGGCGTCGACGTGGCCCAGGCGCTCGTAGGCGACGCCGAGGTTGTTCTGCACGTAGGCGACGTTGGGGAGCGCTTCGGCGGCGCGCTCGAGCACCTGGGCGGCGGCTGCGTTCTCGTTGGCGCGCAGGTAGGCCAGGCCCAGGTTGTTGAGGGCGTAGCCGTGCTTGGGGTCGAGCTCGACCGCCTTCTCGAAGGCGACGATGGCGCTCTGCAGGTCTTTCGCGCTCAGGTGCGCGCGGCCCAGCGCGTGCCACGCTTCGACGTTCTGGTCGTCGATCTTCACCGCTTCGCGCGCGGCGGTGACCGCGCCCGCGTAGTCGTGGGTGGTGATGAGCGCGCGGGCATGGGCCACGTGCGGCACCGCGTCGTCGGGGTGCTGCTCGGCGATGCGCCCCAGCGCGTCGGCCGCCATCACCGGGTTGCCGGTGCGCGGAGCGATGCGGGCGATGAGCTTCAGCGCGTCTTCGTCGGTGCCGTCGGTGAACAGCGCCCGCCGGGCCTCGGTCAGCGCTCCGGCGAAGTCGCCCAGGCCCTTCAGGTCTTCGGCGCGCGAGAGGTGATCGACCTTCGGTTGGTCGTGCTCGACCGCGAGCGTGTCTCTGGGCAGCTCGGGCTGCGGCTCGGCGCGGGTCAGCTGGCCGGCGTCGGGGCCAGGCTTGGGCTTGCTCGCCACCTGGGCGAGCGGGGTGGGGGGCGAGAGGGGCTTGTGGCGCGCGACCGGCTGGGCGTCGTCGCAGGCGGCGAACGCCAGCGCGGTGCAGAGGGCAGTGAGAATCTTCTTCTTCATGGGCAGCTCCTTGAGGCGGGGCGAGTGGTTTCCCCGTGGCGCTTCGGTCATTGCGACCGGCGTGCCGGGCCTCGGTACGGCCGGTTGCGAGGCCGGCCGCGGGCGGCGGGCCACAGGTCGGTGCGGGTCGAATATCGTGCGCCCCCGTGCTGCTCAGCCTGGTCGTCGTCAGTGTTTTGGGCCACGCGCGCACCGGCGCGTACACCGCCGACGGCGGCACCCAGCGCATCACCGGCCTGGGGTTTCGGCCCGACGTGGTGCTGCTGAAGAACGACGGCAGCGGCAGCATGGTCATCTCCACCGCGGCGATGCCTTTGGGCACGTCGCGGCACTTCACCAACCCTGACCCGACCACCACGCAGGAGATCGACTCGCTCGACCCCGACGGCTTCTCGGTCGGCGATGCGGGCTGGGTCTCGCGCAACGCCAACGTGCGCTGGTTGGCGCTCGAGGGGCCGCCGTCGGTGGTGGCGGTGGGCAGCTACCTGGGCGACGGCACCAACGGCCGGCAGATCAGCACTGCGCCGCTCGCCCCGGCGCTGGTGATGGTGGTGGCGGCGAATGCTCCGGCGGTGCACGCGACGGTGGCGATGCCTTCGGGCACCGCGCTGGGGCTGGGCACCGACACCGGAGGCCCCGGGTTGATCAGCGCCCTGACCCCGACCGGCTTCGTGGTCGAGTCGATGAGCCGGACCAACGGCTCGGGCGCCACGTACTACTGGCTCGCGCTCGCCGCGCTGCCAGGGAGATGGGCGTTCGGTTCGCTGGTGGGCGACGGCGGCACGCAGACCTTCGATGCCGGCTTCGCGCCGGTGTTCGTCAGCATCAAGGCGCCGACCATCACCGGCTTGTTCCGCATCGACGACACTTCCAGCGGCTACGGAGCGCCCTGGGGCGCGGGCTCGGTGGGCGGTGGGACCCTCAAGCTGACCGCGAACGGCTTCACCCTCGACAGCTCGAGCCAGTACGCCGTGGGTGGCGTCTCGTTCACCTGGTTCGCCATCTCCGCGGGGCCCGACACGCTGCTCGTCGCGCCCGACGCCGGCAACGGCTCGAACGTCTGGTTCGATTTCGTCTCCAATGTGCCGGGCTCGAGTTTCGAGTGCCGGCTCGACGGTGCTGCGTTCGCGGCCTGCATGCCGCCGCACATACTGTCGCCAGTCGCAGGCCCGCATCGCTTCGAGGCCCGGGCCATCGACGTCACCGGCGCGATCGATGCCACCCCGGCGACGTTCGATTGGACGACCGGCGGCTCCGCGGGCGGGGCGGGGGGCGCCTCGGGAGGAGCAGGCGGAGGCAGCGCGGGTGGAGTGGGCGGAGGCTCGTCTGGCAGCGGAGGTGCGGGTGGACTTTCGGGTGGTGGCCCGGTGGTTCGCGAGCTGCCCGTCGCCGAGCTGGGGGTGGGCTGCGGCTGCGACGCGGGTGAGCTGGCTGCTCCGCTGTTGGGGCTGGCGGTCAGCGCGCTGATGCGGCGTCGGACGCGTCAATCGCCTCGCGCGAACACCAGCACGCGCGAGCCTTTGTAGACGGCGTCTGCGCGCGGCACGAAGCCGCACTTGCGCGCCACCTTCACCGAGGCGTCGTTGCCCGGGTCGATGATGCAGGTGCTGCGGCGGTGACCGAAGTGCTGGCCGGCCCACTCGAGGGCGCGGCGCAGCGCCTCGGTGGCGTAGCCCTGGCCATGGGCCGAGCGCGCCAGCACCCAGCCGGCTTCGGGCGCGTCGAGCGGCGGAGAGAGCTCGCGGTGCCAGTCGGCGAAGCCCGACCTCACCCACCCACTGGCCCGAGCGGTCGCGCACCGCCCAGTAGCCGTAGCCCTGCAGCGCCCAGTGCCCCACGTTGCGGTGCAGGCGCGCCCACGACTCTTCGAAGGTGAACGGCCGCCCGCCGATGAAGCGCGTGACCTCGGGGTCGGCCCACATCGTGGCGCCCTCGTGAAAGTCGGCGAGCGTGAGCCCGCGGAGCACCAGGCGCTCGGTCTCGAGGGTGGGGACGTTCAGAGCGCGAAGCCGATGCGGAAGAGGTTGCCGTTGATGGCGAAGGCGAAGCCCTGGTTGCGGGGGCGAGGCGTGGGGGCTCCTCCCATCGCCGCTCCGCGCGACAGACCGAGCGGCTCGACCCACGGGCCGAAGTTGTCGAACGCGTAGCCGAACGAGCCGCCGAGCATCACCGCGATGTGGCGGCTGCCCCAGGTCCACTGGTAGCCGACGTCAGCGCCGGCGAGAAAGGCGCGGCTCCAGGCGGGGCCGAGATCAATCGGGCCGTTGCTGGCTCCCTTGCCGAGGAGAAAATGCGCCCTCGCGTTCGAGAGCTGAAAGCCTGCGCGCGGGCACACGAAGAACCCGTGAAGGGGAGAGCTGGCGGGCCCGATGGAGAACTGCGCTCCGAACGAGATGCCGAAGGTGCCGGCGACCCCGAACGGCCCGTAGAGGAGGGTGCCCGCAGCCTCTGCGTACAACGCAGTGGAGGGGCTCATCGCATACGTGACGCTGACCGGAAGGTGAAACGCCAGGGTCTGAATTCCGACCACCATCGCCAGCGGTACGGTCATCGCCTGTGGATAGAAGCCGACCGCCAGCCGCGGCTCGCGCTCGGGCGCCGCCAGGTCAGGCGCGGTGACTTCCGCGACCGGCGCGGGGGGCGCGCCTCCTTCGGCGCTGCCCGAGTAGTCGTCGGGCGCGAGCAGCGCAGCGAGCAGGAGCGGGGCGAGCACGGCCGCAAGATAGCTCGCGCAACGTCGGGGCGTGAGCCGCGGGCCAGCGCTCGTGCCGAAGGTGAAGCGGTCGCGAGGTGGGAACAAACGCGAAAAAGAATCGGCGAAGAAAGGCGCTGGAGCGGACCTCAGCGGTTCTTTTACGCTTTTGTTCCCGCCAGACTCCGCGGCTGCCAGAGCGCGCGATGACCCCAGACGGCCACGGGCGTCGCCTGGGTCCGCCTGGGTCGCGGCTGGCTCTGCGCCTACCCCCCGCCCCCCCCCCCGCCCCCCGCCCCGCCCAGGGGGGCGGGCGCGCCGCGCCCCCCCCGCGGTGTGGTGTTTACCAGGGGGTGGGGCCCCCCGGCGCCCCGGCCCCCCCCCCGCCGGGCGACGCCGCAAACGCAGCTCGGCCGCGTGACGAGGTGGCGTCGACCGGCCTCGCGAACAAAAGAGCCCGTCTCAGGCCGGCTTCACGATGACGTGACGCTTCTTGCCGGCGCTGAGCTTGAGCTGGCCGGCGGCGAGGGTGATGGCCTCTTTCTCGTCGGTCTTCACCACGTCGTCGACCTTCACGCCCTTGCCGCGCACCAGCTCGCGGCCCTTGCTGTTGCTCTCGGCGAGGCCCGCCTTGGTGAGCAGCGCGAACAGCGCGATGCCGTCTTTGAGCTCGGGCACCACCACGGTCGGCAGCCCTTCGGCGGTCGCGCCCTGCTCGAAGGTCTGCTGCGCGGTGGCGGCGGCCTTCTCGGCCTCGGCGCGCCCGTGCAGCAGCGCGGTGGCCTCGGTGGCGAGCACCTTCTTCGCCTCGTTGATCTCGGCGCCCTTGAGCCCGGCGAGCCGCGCCACTTCGGTGAGCGGCAGCTCGGTGAAGAGCTTGAGGAACCGCTCGACGTCGGCGTCTTCGGTGTTCCGCCAGTACTGCCAGTAGTCGTACGGCGGGTACTGGTCGGCGTTGAGCCACACCGCGCCCTCGGCGGTCTTGCCCATCTTGCCGCCCGAGGCGGTGGTGATGAGCGCGGTGGTGAGCCCGAAGAGCTCTCTCTGATCGACCTTTCGGCCCAGCTCGATGCCGTTGACGATGTTGCCCCACTGGTCCGAGCCGCCCATCTGCAGGGCGCAGCCCTCGCGGCGCGCGAGCTCGAGAAAGTCGTACGCCTGCAGGATCATGTAGTTGAACTCGAGGAAGGTGAGCGGCTGCTCGCGGTCGAGCCGCAGCTTCACCGAGTCGAACGTCATCATGCGGTTGATGGTGAAGTGCGGGCCGAAGTCGCGCAGGAAGTCGATGTAGTTGAGCTTGTCGAGCCAGTCGGCGTTGTTCACCATGGTGAACGGCTCGGAGAGAAACTTCGCGAACACGGTGCGAATCGACGCCATGTTCCGCGCGATGTCGTCGGCGGTGAGCATCTGCCGCGACTTGTCTTTGCCCGAGGGGTCGCCGACCTTGGTGGTGCCGCCGCCCATCAGCACGATGGGCTTGCCGCCCAGCTTCTGCAGCCAGCGCAGCATCATGATGCTGACCAGCGAGCCGACGTGCAGTGAAGGCGCGGTACAGTCGTAGCCGACGTAGGCGGTGACCGACTTGAGGGCGCCGAGGCGCTCGGCATCGGTGCACTGATGCAGGTAGCCGCGCTCGGTCATCACCTGGAGGAACTCTTTCATTGGGCGTCGACTACCACCTCTGTGAGCGAACCGGCATCTCCTGGTGGGAGCGTGCGCAGCTTCTCGAGCACCCGTGCGGCCTGGCCGGTGAGCACGCAGTCGATGGGCACGATGAACCACGCCTTGTTCCATGAAACCAGGGTGGGGTTGAGCCGGCCGTCGGGTGACAGCGACCACCAGCCCCAGCCGCCGAGCGCCATCACCTGACGGGCGAAGGCGAAGGGAAGGTAGTCGAGGTCTTCGCGGCGCATGACGGTGAAGGCGTCGCTCGCCGAGAGCGCGTCGGGCCAACGCTCGGTGGCGGCATCGGTGAGGCGTTGGAGCTCGGCGTGATGCTTCGCGGCCAGCGGCTTGAGGATGAGTCGCACCGGTTGAGTAGCTTAGTGGTTTCGTTCGGGCACCGGCACGCGTCTCACGGTTCAGGTCAGGCGCACCCCTGACGTGCTAAGCGCGGCCCCAAGATGTCCTCGAGCTCGAACGCGAAGTCTCCCGCCGGCGCACCTTCGCCATCATTTCCCACCCCGACGCGGGCAAGACCACGCTCACCGAGAAGCTGCTCCTCTACGGCGGCGCGATTCACCTCGCCGGCAGCGTCAAGGCGCGCCGGGCCCGCCGCCACGCCACCTCAGACTGGATGGAGCTCGAGAAAGAGCGCGGCATCTCGGTCACCAGCTCGGTGCTCCAGTTTCCGTACAAGGGCCACGCGGTCAACCTGCTCGACACTCCCGGCCACCAGGACTTCAGCGAAGACACCTACCGCACCCTTGCCGCCGCCGACGCCGCGGTGATGCTCATCGACGCCGCCAAGGGCGTCGAGCCCCAGACCATCAAGCTGTTCAAGGTCTGCCGCATGCGCAACATCCCCATCTTCACGTTCTGCAACAAGCTCGACCGCTACAGCCGCGAGCCCCTCGAGCTGATGGACGACCTCGAGAAGGTGCTCGGCATTCGCGCCTGGCCGATGAACTGGCCCATCGGCAGCGGCCCCGACTTTCGCGGCGTCTACGACCGGCGCACCAAGAACGTGCACCTCTTTCTCTCGAACGAGTCGCACGGCGAGACCGAGGTCGAAGAGAAGGTCGTGCCGCTGGCCGAGTCGGGGCTCACCGACTCGGAGAAAGAGAAGCTGCTCTCGGACATCGAGCTGCTCGACATCGGCGGCGACGCCTTCTCGCTCGAGAAGGTCAAAGAGGGCCAGCTCTCGCCGATGTTCTTCGGCAGCGCGATGACCAACTTCGGCGTGCGCCCGTTTCTCGACGCCTTTCTCGAGCTCGCGCCGCTGCCCGCCGGCCGCCAGGCAGACGTCGGCTTCATCGCCCCCAACCAGGAGAAGTTCACCGGCTTCGTCTTCAAGATTCAGGCGAACATGGACCCGTCGCACCGCGACCGCGTCGCGTTTCTGCGGGTGGTGAGCGGCAAGTACACCAAGGGCATGAGCGCGATGCACTCGCGCCTGGGCAAAGAGGTGCGGCTCGCCAAGCCCACCCAGTTCATGGCGCAAGAGCGCACCGCCATCGACGACGCGTACCCCGGCGACGTGATCGGCCTGTTCGACCCCGGCCAGTACCGCATCGGAGACACGCTCGCCGAGGGCAAGCTGATCGAGTTCGAGGGCGTGCCGCGCTTCTCGCCCGAGCACTTCGCCATGGTGCGCGCCAAAGACCCGCTGCGCCGCAAGCAGATGGAGAAGGGCCTCGAGCAGCTCGCCGAAGAAGGCACCATTCAGATCTTCCAGCAGCTGCACATGGGCATGAAAGACCCGGTCGTCGGTGTCGTCGGCGCCCTGCAGTTCGAGGTGCTGCAGTACCGCATCGAGCACGAGTACGGCGCCAACATTCTCATCGACAAGCTCCCGTTCACCCATGCGCGCTGGGTGGTGGGCAAGGGCTTCGACCCGAAGACCTTCGACTGGGAGGGCAACCGCCAGACGGTGCAAGACCGCGACGGCCAGCCGCTGGTGCTGTTCCGCGACGAGTGGGCGCTGCAGCACGCCGAAGAGAAGCACCCCGAGATCAAGTTCCTCGCCCAGGCGCCGCAGCTGCGCGCGGGCGCGACCGTCGCGGCTCCGTCGTGAAGGTCGCCCTCGCGGTGCTCATGATGTTCGCGGGGCTGAGCCACTTTCTGGTGCCCAAGACCTTCGAGCTGATCGTGCCGCGGGTGCTGCCCTTTCGCCGCGCGCTCGTCTACCTGAGCGGCGTCGCCGAGGCCGCGCTGGGGGCGGGGCTGCTCTTCCCCCAGACACAGGCGCTCGCCGCGTGGGGCCTCATCGCGCTCTTCATCGCGGTGTTCCCCGCCAACGTCAGCCAGGCGCTGCGCAAGATTCCCTACGGCAAGGCTCCGCTCTGGCTCACCTGGGCGCGCCTGCCGCTGCAGGCCCTGCTCATCGCCTGGGCCTGGGCGTTCACCTGAAGGGCGCTGCACTGCTCGGCGTCACGACGGTCTGCGCGGGAAGCGAACTCGAAACGTGGTGCCGTGGCCGCCGGTGATGTCGACGGTGCCCGAGATTTGTTGGGTGAGCTGGTAGATCAGCTGCAGGCCCAGAGAGCGGGAGCGCTCGAGATCGAACGAGGGCGGCAGGCCTACGCCATCGTCGGCCACGCACAGCGTGACCTCGCCCGGCGGTTCCTCGGTCATGGTGACGCGCAGCTCGCCCCGAGCTCTACCGGCGAACGCGTGCTTGAGCGCGTTGGTGATGAGCTCACTCAAGATGAGGCCACAGGGAACCGCGGTGTCGACGGTCAAGCTCACGTTCTCTACGTCGAGCTCCAGATCGACGTTGGGTGAGGTGCCCTGTGCGTGGAAGATCGCGCTCGCGACGCTGCGCGCGTAGTCGGAGAACGGCACCCGTGCGAAGTCTCCGACTTGATACAGCTGTTGATGAATCATCGAGATCGAGAGGACACGATTCTGGCAATCGCGGAGCGCGGCGATGCTCGGCCGGTCGTTGAGCTTGTCGATCTGCATGTTGATGAGGCTCGAGATGATCTGGAGGTTGTTCTTGACGCGATGGTGCACCTCTTTCAGCAGCACCTCGCGCTCTTGTGCCGTGGTGGTGAGCTCGGCCTCGAGCCGTTTTCGATTCGAGATGTCGACGACCATCACCACGAAGCCGAGCACCTGACCCTCGACGACGTGGGGCAGGTAGTGCGCCTGGCTCGTTCTGGGGGGGCCGCCGTGACGGTCGGGAATTTCGCGCTCGAACATCTGCGCCTCGCCGCGCAACGCTGCCTCGATGTAGGGACGATTGCGCGGGTAGATCGGCCCGAGCAGCTCCTCGAGCGTCTTTCCGAGCAACGCCTCGGGAGAGATGCCGAACCAATCTTGATAGGCGAGGTTGGCAAATCGACAGCGCTGCTCGTGGTCCCAATAGGCGAGCATGCCCGGCACACCATCGACCACCTGGCGTGCGGCCGCTTGTTGGCGGTGGGCCTCGACCCACTGCATCACGAGCGTGGCGACCTGGCGCAGCATGCGAAGCTGCTTGTCGGTCGGTTGCCGCGGTCGATGGTCGATCGTACAGAGCGTGCCGAGGTCGAAGCCCGTGCTCGTTCGCAGCGGAAACCCGGCGTAGAAGCGAACGCGCGGGTCGCCAGTCACGAGCGGGTTGTCGGCGAAGCGGGGGTCGACGAGCGCATCGCTCACCACCATCGGCGCGCCATCGGAAACGACATGGCCACAGAACGAGACGTCGCGAGCAGTCTGCGCTACCGCGAGCCCGACCCGCGACTTGAACCACTGGCGGTCGACGTCGACGAGTGAGACCAGCGCGATCGGCACGTCCATGATCTCTGCCGCGAGCGCCGTCAGCGCGTCGAGGGTCGGGTCTGCTTCGGTGTCGAGGAGCCCCAACCGCCGCAGCTCGGAGATGCGTTCGGCCTCATTCGCCGGTGGCCTAGGCGACTGCACGCTCTGACCGCCGGAGATTCGTGGAGGGGCGTTCTCTGCGCTGTTGACCCGTGCGGCCGTCGAGCATGCGCGGGACGGTCTACCCCACCGGCGGGCCCCCCTGCATCCGGGTTCGCTCACGCAGCGCGAGGCGGCCGCCTCGCGGCTCCATGCCCACACCGGTGATCAGGTGTGGTGTGGGCTTGGAGCCCCACCGCTCCAGGGCACACGTTGCTACATGCCCCCAAGTGGGCGAATCCGCGGGGCACACAGCGGCTCCATCGGCGGCGAAATGCTGGCTTCAGCCATGCAGTTCATCGCGTTCATGCGAGCGCTCCTCGTGTCCTTGTTCTCGTCTCTCACCATCTCGGGGTCGGCAACCCCGAGCATCACTGCGCCCGAGTCGGCGATTCCCGTCTGCGTGAGGGTCACGCAGATCGGCGCGCTGCCCCTCACCGTCGAGGTCGACGGCCTCAAGGTGCAGTTCACCGAGTGGATGGCGAAGGACGTCGACGCTTCCGAGCTGATCGGCTTCCGCGTCAGCGCCCCTGCGCCGGTGCACTTCGTGGTGCGGTCGGGCCGCGAGACCTTCGAAGGGCAGGGCAACCGCTGGGTCAACCCCCACGGCGTGGTCGGCAGCACGGTGCACCCCATCGATTCGCTCGAAGTCTGTCGCTGAGCGTTAATCTCTCGAGGCCTTGGCTGCCTCGATCTTCCGCTACGTCGCGCTGGGCGACTCCTCTGGAGTCGGAGTCGGCTCGGGCAACGACGGCGGCTACCCCGAACGGCTCTACCAACGGCTGAAGCGCGCCGGCATCAAGGCCGGCATCAAGAACCTCGCCCAGAGCGGCTCGACCACCGCCGATCTGCTGCGCGGCCCCCTGCAGAAGGCGCTCGAGCTGCGCCCCGCGCTGGTGACGCTCGGCATCGGCACCAACGACCTGTGGCGCCTGGTGCCGCGCGAGACGTTCTCGGCCAACCTCAAGCGCATCGCCGACGCCCTGGCTACCTCTGGCGCGCAGGTGGTGGTGAGCAACATCATCGACCTCTCCAAGGCGCCGCTGGCCGCGATGATCGACGTGTTGCAGATACCGCGCTCGGTGCTGGGGCAGCGCATCGCCGACTTCAACGCCGAGCTCGCGGCGCTCAAGGCGCGGCAAAACTTTCACGTCGCCGACCTGTTCGCCATCAGCGCGCGCGAAGGGCCCACCTTCGCGCAGCTGTTCTCTGCCGACGGCTTTCACCCCTCGCCCAGGGGCTACGAGCGCTGGGCCGACGAGCTGTGGCCGCACGTCGAGGCCATCGCCCGCGCCTGGGACCCGCCGGTCAGCTGAACGCAGGCGGCTCGGGCTCGGTCGCCGCGGCGCTCTTGCGCGGCGCGGCCTTGCGCTTCTTGCGCTTCGCCGCGGGCTTCTTCTTCGCCGGGGCCGAGGCGCGCTTGCGAAACTTCTCGAACGCCTCTCTCGAGAACATCGCGCCGGCCTCGCGCTTCGCCTCGGCGTAGACCTGGCGCAGGCGGTCTTTCGAGGCGCCGGGTTGGCGGAAGTACTCGATGGCCACGTGGCCCATGCCCCAGTTGGCGGCGAACGCCGCGGGTATGGTGAGCAGCGCGCCGAACACCGGCAAGATGCCCTTCACCAGCTGGCGCGCGAGCATGCCCAGCCCGGCGGTGGCGCCCAGCTCGAGCACCAGGTCTTTCGCGTCGGCCTCGGTGAGCTTGCGCCCGTAGATGTGGCCGACGGTGATGACCATCGCCGACTGTATCGGCAGCATCACGATCGCGTCGCTGAACGGAATCGGAGACACCGCCACCACCGCGCAGCCGTAGCTGCACAGGTTCACCACGTCACGGGCTGCCTCATCGCGCGCCTTCTTCGGCGCCTTCGAGAAATCTTTGGTGCGAATCGCATCGAGCGTGTCGAGCCAGGACATGAGGTCTCCTTTGAGGAGCGGAGTGTGTCGCGTTTCAACGCCCGAGCGGGTGAGAAAGTTCTTCACCGCCCCAGGCGCAGGCGCACCCCCGGTTCCAGGACGCGCACTTGCGTCTGCGGCGCAGCTTTCTGCGCAGCCGCCACGAAGCGCGTTGGGGTGCCGTCGAAGCCGAGAATGAAGGTGTCGGTGAACGTGCTGCCCTTGAAGGTGTAGTGGGTGACCGGCGCCACCTTCTTCGCCGCCTCACGAGGGCCGGGGCGAGCAGCGAGTCGCCGCCGAAGAACGTCGAACCGCCTGCCGTTTTCGGAACTGGAAGGGCTTTTCGTCGCCCGGGCCCGCCGTGCCCTCGTCTGCGAGCCGAGGCCGCGCGTCGAGCCGTCGCAAGCGATGCGGCCCCACCCAGCCGCCTCGCGCCGCGCAGGGCAGCCCCAGCGGGGACGTCGAGCGCGCCCCGCGCGGCAAGCGAGCATGCGCGGCGGGGGCGAGCACCCCAGAGACCAGGGCGCGTTACCGCACCGGGGGCACATGAGGGCACGGCAGGGTTCCCTCGTGGCTGCGCTCCGGCTCAGTCCGCGAAAGAACGGTCAGCCTCATCTGAGCGGAGCGTGAGCGGCGCCGAATCTCACGGGGGCCTCGTGGGGAACGGCAGAAAAAAAGAATGGCCGAGCGGTCTGACCTCGCCCCGGCCGACGCCAGCGGCGGCGATTCTCTTCCGCGTTTGTTCCCGCACGACGGGCTGCGTTCGCCCGCCGCAGCGTCAGAGCCTGAAGCCGGAGAGGTTGCTCGCTCCCTTCGGCTTCGCTCAGGTGGCCGCCTGAGGCGACGGGCGAGAAACCGACGACCGAAGGGTGACCACGCATCGCAACATCCGTGGTCAGGCCGGAGCAGCGGTTGAGGGGCGACGACGCCCGCGCCTCGTCGAGGGGGGGGCACGGCGTACGCCTGGGTGGCGACACCCACCCCGAGTCGAAGGCGCGAAATGTCGTGGCGGTAACGCGACTGTGGGGGCCGCGGAGCAGGCGCCGGGTTGGCGGGCACGCGAAGATGTGCCGATGCCGATGCTCTCTCGTCGCGAGGTGATGGTGTGGCTGCCCACGGCGCTGGCGGTCGCCCGGTGTGCGAAGCCGCAGAGCGCCGACGCCCGGTACCTGGCGCTCAGCGAAGCGCAGGTGAAGGCGCTCGAGGCGTACGCCGACGCGGTGCTGCCCCCCGACGGCTCGACGCTCGGCGCCGCGCGCTACGTCGACAAGCTGCTCTCTGACACCGCGCCGTTCATCGGCTCTAACGGCACTCCCATCGAGCTCGACCGGGTCTCGAAGGCGGCGTGGGAGCTTCGGGTGAAGGCGCTCAGAGAGCAGCTCGAGCCGATTCTCTCGAGCGGCAAGACCCTCGCGCAGCTCTCGCTCGACGACCGCGAGCTGGTCTGCAGCCTGGTCACCGAGGCGGCGTTCGCGCGGCCCGAGTACGGCGGCAACCCCGGGCTCGCAGGCTCGAAGCGGGTGGGCTCGGCGGGCCCGGTGATGCCCGAGGGCTTCGTGCACTGGGACGGGTCGAAGAACGTCGAGCAGGCCGACGCGCCGGTGTCGACCGCCGAGCCCGGCGCCGACCCGCATCCCTTCGACCGTCGACCCGCGACCTGCTCGACGAGGTGACGCTCGCCACCGGCGGGAGAATCGCGTCGTGAGGCAGAGCGCTCAGCCGGTCGGCAACACCTCGCTGACGAAGTTCGACGTGCTCATCATCGGCAGCGGCGCGGGCGGCTCGGCGGCGGCCGCGGTGCTCTGCGCCCAGGGGCAGAAGGTGCTGGTGCTGGAGTGCGGGCCGAACCGCTTTCTCGGGCTCGACGCGAGAGACCGGCAGCCCCTCTCGCTGTTCGCCAACGACGAGCTGCAGGGCAGCCGGCCGTTCGCCTTCACCGACGCCTCGGTCGACCCGCGCACCTGGCGCACCTCGCCGAGCGACGGCGAGCGCAAGTACGTCACCCAGGTGAACGCGCTGCCCAAGGTCGTCGGCGGCGGAGCGGTGTACGCGGACCTGAAGACCCCGCGCTTTCAGCCCGACGACTTTCACCTCGGCACGCTGATCGGCGGCACCATGACGGGCGCCTCGTGGGCCGACTGGCCGGTCGACTACGACATGCTCGAGCCGTTCTACGCGTGGGTCGAGAAGCAGATCGGCGTGCAGGGCGAGGCGGGCTCGAGCCCCACCGAGGGCCACCGCTCGACGCCGTACCCCATGCCGCCGGGCACCCCGATGTACGTGGCGCTGAAGGTCGCCGACGCGGCCCGCGCGCTGGGGCTGCACCCGCACCCGTACCCCGGCGCGGTGAACTCGCGGCCGTACGACGGCCGACCGGCGTGCGCCGAGTGCGGCTTCTGCACCGGCTTCGGCTGTGCGTCGAACGCGAAGGGCACTCCGCCGGTGACGCAGCTGCGGCACGCGCTGCTCACCGGCAACTGCCTGCTGCTGCCCGAGCGCAAGGTGACGAGGCTCAACGCCAGCAACGGCAGCATCACCTCGGTGTCGGTCATCGGCCCCGGCGGAGAGCAAGAGCGCTACACCGCCGACCGCTACGTGCTGGCGGCGAGCGCGATCGAGAGTGCGCGGCTGTGCCTGGTCTCGGACAACCTCGGCAACTCGAGCGACCAGGTGGGGCGAAACCTCACCTTCCACCGGCAGACCAACGCGCTGGGCATCTTCGAAGAGGTGACGCACGCCGATCGCGGTCGCACCATCTCGCACGGGTGGACGGACTTTCGCGGCGTGCCCAACGACCCGGCGCGCCCGCTCGGCGGCATCGTGGAGATCAGCGGCGGCCCGCAGCCGATTCAAGAGGCCGCCTTCTACCGCGAGGTGATCGAGCTGTTCCGCGGCTTCAGCGGCGAGCGCTACCTGCGCCTGCTGCAGCAGAGCCCGGGGCGCCGCCACATGGTGGCGCTGGCGATCTGGGCCGAAGACGCGCCGCAGGCCACCAACCGCGTCGACCTCGACCCTTCGGTGAAAGACCTCGACGGCATTCCCGCCGCGCGGGTCACCTACCAGCCGCACGCCTTCGAGCTCTCGGCCAGCGACTTCTACCGGCCCAAGCTGCTCGACGTGCTCATTCAGGCCGGGGCGAAGTGGGCCATACCGCAGCCCGCCCCCGAGCTGCCCGAGTCGGCGCACCTGCACGGCACGCTCAGGTTCGGCCCCGACGCGCGCACCAGCGTGTGCCGGCCCGACGGGCGCTTTCACGACGTGGGCAACCTGTGGTGCGTCGACGGGTCGCTGTTTCCCACCTCGTCGGGCTTCAACCCCACGCTCACCATCATGGCGCTGGCGACGTACGTGGCGGGGGCGATGGTGTTCCCCTCGAGCCCCGCGCAGGTGCTGACGTAGCCGTTCTACTTGTGCACTTCGACGGTGCCGCCGCGGTGCTCGTCGACGCGGAGCACGAGGCCTTCTTTGACCGCGCGCGCGGTGGCGGGGCCGACCAGCCACGGCTTGGGGCGCCCGCGGCGAAAGGTCTTCGACAGCCACTGCTCGAGCTCGACGAACAGCGCGCGAAAGCGGTCGGGCGCGGCATTCTTGCGGCCGGTCTGCGCGGTGATGTCGAGCTCGGCCCACAGCTGGCCCGACATCAGCTCGCCCTCTTCGTTCAGCCGGCTGCGCTGCCAGAAGATGACGGGTGAGCGCACCTCGTCGATGCGCCAGTGGCCCTTGTCGGGGCCGCGCTTCACCTTGTCGACGACGGCGGCGCCGAGGTCGGTGGCCACCAGGTAGAGGTCTTCTTCGGGCAGCTGGTCGTGCACCGAGGGGCGGGCGCGAAACGTCTCCCAGTCGGGCGGTACGCGCCGGGGGTAGACCTCGAACACGAAGCGCTCGAGGTACTGCAAGAGCGCCCGCTCGTCGTCGCGATTCATGAACAGCTTGATCTGGTTGGCCACGTTGGGCCGCGCACTCTACATGCGCGTGGCGGCGGGTGCAGGTGCTGCGGAGAGGGGCTTGGAAAGATCGAGCACGAAGCCCTCGGTGCAGTCGACCGCCACCGACTCGGGTGAGCCGCCGGGCACGAACTTGAGGGTCACGTTGCTGAACTCCTGCACGGTGTGCACCTCGAGCCAGGCGGTCTGGCCGCCGGCCACGTTGACCACGGTGGTGGCCTGGAGCGGCACCACGATGCCGGGCGCGGTGCCCAGCACCCGCAGCGAGTGACGGCCCGCGGGCAGCTCGAGCACGTTGTACTTGTCGTCGCTCACGTCGCCCGCGGCCTGGTCGTCGACCCACAGCGTGCCGTTGAAGGCCATCGGCCCGAACATGCCGCCGAACACGGTGTTGCGGTAGAGCACCACCACGCCGCTCTCGGGCGAGTGGGGGGCGATGCCCTTCAGCTTCGCCAGCACCTCGGGCCTGGGCTTGCCCGACGGCTCGGCGCTGCCGCCGCTGTTGTTGCCATGTGCACAGCCGAACGCGGTCACTGCCAGCACTGCGAGCAAGAAGGTTCTCATGCCCGGGGTAGTGGGGCGTCGGCCCGGCTTTTTGATTAGAACCCGCCGCGAATGGATCAACGACTTCTCCAGCGGATGCAGGAGCTCAAAGACCTGGCCGGCGTCATCGGCCTCGCCACGTGGGACCAGGAGACCTACCTGCCGCGCAAGGCCGAGGGCGCGCGCGCTTCGCAGCTGGCCACCCTGCAGGGGCTCTACCACGAGCGCCTGGTCGAGCCGGCGCTGGGCGACTGGCTGCAGAGCGCCCGCGGGCTGCCGCTCGACGAGCAGGCGATGGTGCGGGTGCTGACCGAAGAGCGCGATCGCGCGGTGAAGGTGCCGGCGCGCCTGGTGAAGGAGCTGGCCGAGGCGCAGTCTCTGGCCATCGCGGCGTGGAAGGAGGCGCGCGAGAAGAACGCGTTCGAGCGCTTCCGCCCGCACCTCGAGCGGCTCTTGGCGCTCCGCCGCGAGCAGGCCGACGCCATCGGCCACGGCGGCGAGCGGTACGACGCGCTGCTCGACAACTACGAGCCGGGCATGAAGGTCGAGCGGCTGACTCCGGTGCTACAGCAGCTGCGGCAGAAGCTCACCCCCATCGTCGAGGCGATCTGCGCGGCGCCGCCGCCCCCCGACGTGTTCCAAGGGCAGCGCTTCGCCCCCGACGCGCAGTGGACGTTCACGCTCGAGCTGCTGGGCAAGATGGGGTTCGACCTCGACGCCGGGCGGCAGGACAAGAGCGTGCACCCGTTCACCGGCGGCACGCACCCGCGCGACGTGCGCCTGACCACCCGCATTCAAGAGTCGACGCCGCTGCCCGCCATCTACGGGGCGATTCACGAGGGCGGCCACGGCCTGTACGAGCAGGGCTTCGCCGAGGGGCACTTCCGCACTCCCATCGCCGCGGCGCCGTCGATGGGCCTGCACGAGTCGCAGTCGCGGCTCTGGGAGAACGTGGTCGGCCGCTCGCTCGCCTTCTGGCAGCAGCTGTTTCCCCGCCTGCAGCAGCTGTTCCCCGACGCGCTGGGCAAGGTCTCGCTGCACGACTGGCACCGCGCGGTGAACCGGGTCGAGCGCAGCTTCATTCGGGTCGAGGCCGACGAGGTCACCTACAACCTGCACGTGGTGCTGCGGTACGAGCTCGAGCTCGAGCTGTTGCGCGGCAACCTGCCGGTGGCCGAGCTGCCCGGCGCGTGGAACGCGAAGATGCAGTCGATGCTCGGGGTGAGCCCGCCGAACGCCACGCTCGGCGTGCTGCAGGACATTCACTGGGCCTGGGGCGAGTTCGGCTACTTCCCGACCTACGCGCTGGGCAACCTGTACGCGGCCTCGCTGTTCGGCGCCGCGTGCCGCGAGGTGCCGGGGCTCGAGGCGGCCATCTCGCGCGGCGAGCTCGCGCCGCTGCGCGACTGGCTGCGCGAGCGCGTGCACGGCGAGGGCTTTCGGTACTACGCCGAAGACCTGGTGAAGAAGGTCACCGGCAAGGGCCTCACCGACGAAGACTTCATCACCTACCTGCGCACCAAGTACTCGGCGCTGTACGGGGTGAAGCTCTGAAGAGCCCCCCTCTCCCCTCGCGGGAGAGGGCCGGGGTGAGGGGGCGAGAGGGAGCGAGCGGTGCGGCCAGCGTTGTCGGTCGTCGAAGCTTCTGGCGTTCGTCGAGGACCGCAGCGCACAGCCGCTTGCGCCCCCTCACCCTCGTTCCCTCTCCCGCGAGGGGAGAGGGAGGCTTTTCTACCCGCCTTGGCCGTTGGCCAGGTTGCCGAGCACGCAGCACAGGAACAGGGAGGCGCCCAGGGCCGCCATCACGATGAGCACGATCTTCCCGGTGCTCGACTTCTTCGCCACGGCAGCGGCAGGCGCCTGCACCACCGGAGCCGGAGCCTGCACCACCCAGCCGGTGTTGACGACGGGCGCGGGCGTCGCGGGAGTCGGCGTCGAGGTCTTCCCGAACATGAGCGACGCGTCGTTCGCGGTGGCGGGCGTGGCGGTCTGCTGCAACGGGGGCTGCGTCACCGGCGCCGCGGCGGGCGTCACACCCAGCCCCGCGCGCAGGGCGTGCGAGAAGTCGCGCGCGGTGGGCCAGCGGGCGTCTTTCTCTTTGAGCAGCCCGCGGTCGACCGTCGCAGTGAGCTGCGGGGGCAGCATCGGCTGCACGCTGGCGAGCGGGGCGGGCAGCTCGTTCTTCACCTTCACGATGAGCTCGGCGTAGCTCTGGGCCTCGATGGGCAGGCGGCCGCCGAGCAGCTCGTAGAGCATCACCGCGACCGAGTAGAGGTCGGCGCGGCCGTCGACCGCGCGCGCGTCGAAGAACTGCTCGGGCGCCATGTACGCGGGGGTGCCCATCGCCACGCCGGTCATGGTGAGGCCGGCGACGTCGGAGGCCGACTGCATCTTGCTGATGCCGAAGTCGAGCAGCTTGACGAAGTCGGTCTCGGCGCCCGAGGCGTCGACCCGCCGGGTGACGAAGACGTTCGCCGGCTTCATGTCGCGGTGCACGATGCCCTTGGCGTGGGCGGCGGCCAGGGCGTCGAGCACCTGGAGAATGATGCCCACCAGCCGGCGCGGCTCTTGCGGGCCTTCGCGCGCGAGCAGCTCTTTGAGATCCCACCCGTCGAGCAGCTCCATGGCGAGAAACGCGGTGCCGTCTGACGCGACGCCGGCGTCGAGCACCCGCACGATGTTCTCACTGCCCACGGCGGCGGCGGCCTTGGCCTCGCGCAGAAACCGCTCGATCATCGTCTGGTCGGCGTTGAGCTGCTTCTTCAGCACCTTCAGCGCCACCTCGACGTCGGTGTGCACGTGCCGGGCGCGGTACACCGAGCCGAACCCGCCCTGACCGAGCAGCCGCAGCACCTGGTAGCGGTCGATGCGGCTGCCGATGGGGCCGGGCGCGTCGAGGCGGTCACCCGTGCGAGGGCACTGCACCGTACCGGGAGCGTGCTCCGAGCCGCAGTGTCCGCAGACCATCAGCTCCACCCGGGGGCTTGGTGAAACGGGGTTGGCTTCGGCATGGGGCGCGCGAATGTAGGGAGATCAAACCTGCAAATCCACCCTGGCGATGGCTGGCCGTCGTCGCCGCGCTTCCGAGCGTGCTGGCGGTCTTTCAGCTCGGGCGCCTGCACCCCGACGAGGTGTACCAGTACCTCGAGCCCGCCAACTGGCGCGCGTTCGGCTACGGCATTCTGGCGTGGGAGTGGCAGCTGCCGAACGGCGGCCTGCGCAACTGGGCGATACCGGGCGTGCTGGCGCTGCTGCTGAAAGGCTGCGCGGCGGTGGGCATCGACGACCCGTGGAAGCGGCGGGCGGTGCTCGAGCTGCCGCAGCTGGGGCTGAACCTGTGGATGCTGTGGGCCGGGTGGCAGCTGGCGCTGCGGCGGGTGCCGCCTGAGCTGGCGCGCTGGGCGGTGCCGCTGCTGGGCCTCTACATGCCGGTGCTGACGTTCGCCGGGCGCACGCTGGGCGAGTCGTTCAGCGCGGCGTTTCTGGTGGTAGGCCTCGAGCTGCTCGACCGCGCGGGCTCGGGAGACGCGCCCGACCGCGAGGTGGTGGGGGTGAGGCGCCGCGCGGCGCTGCTGGGTGGCGCGGTGCTGGGGCTGTCGGTGGTGGCGCGCTACGGGTCGGCGGCGGCGGTGGTGGGGGCGATGGTCTGGCTGCTGGCGCGGCGGCGCTTTCGCGACTTCGCGCTGGCGGCGGCGGGGGGCGTCATCGTGGCGGCGGGGCTGGGGGCGCTCGACTGGGCGACGTGGGGTGCTCCGTTTCACTCGCTGCGGGCGTACCTCGACTTCAACGTGTTCAGCGGCAAGGCGGCGCAGCAGTTCGGGTCGGACCCGTTCACGGTCTACCTGCCGTACGTGGCGATGCTGGCGCCGTGGGCTTGGGCAGGCTTCTTCAAGCGGCCGAGCGGGGTGTTCATCGCGGCGGGGCTGACCTACCTGGCAGCGATCTGCGTGACCGGGCACAAAGAGCCGCGCTTCATCTACCCGGCGCTGGTGGTGTTGAGCGCGGGCTCGGTGGGTGCGGCGCTCGAGCTCATCACGCGGCGCGGGCTGGCGCTCACCGCGCTGGCGTGCGTGGCGTCGCTGGGCTTCTTCTTCTTCGACTCGCAGCTCAAGCCCGAGCGGCCCGAGCAGTTTCGGCTCACCGCGCGGGCGTGGCCCGAGGCGACGGGGTACTTCCTCATCCCCGAAGGGGTGTGGGGAGCGGGCGGGTACTTCTGGTTGGGCAGGAACATTCCCTGGTTCACGTGCGACTTCCCGCAGCAGTTTCAGCAGGTGGTGCCCGACGGGCGGTTCAACCGGGCGGTCAGCTACGAGGGGCGGGGAGAAGCCGAGCTCGAGGCGGCCGGCTTCAAGCTGCTGCAAGCCGACGGTCGCGCGAAGCTGTGGGGGAGATGATGCTGCTTTTCAGAGAGAAAATGACGGCCGGGGCACACGCGAAGTAACGCTACCGTTGCTTCCTTCCGGACCTGGCGGGGTTCACGGCCCCGCGTTGCCCCGACCAGATGTTCCTTCACCTTCTACTTCTTTCCGAGCGGAGAGGGTGGGATTCGAACCCACGAAACCCTTTCGAGTTCACACGCTTTCCAGGCGTGCGCCTTCAGCCACTCGGCCACCTCTCCTACTGTTACGGCCCCCACTGCGGAGAGCTAAGGATTCGAACCTTAGATACCGTTACCGGTATGCCTGATTTCGAGTCAGGTGCCTTCGACCACTCGGCCAGCTCTCCAGTGCGACGGGAACCCCTCTACCAACCTCTTTGCGACGGGAGCAACCTGAAAACCTGAAAGGGGTGTCCCTGTGTGCCAGGTCAGGCTGGGTCGTGGCGTCGAGCTGGGTGGTCGGCATGCCGGTGGGACGGCAACGACGGCAACGCGGCTTGGCGGTATGCCCGCGGCGAGCAGCCGACCTCGCGGCGAAAGGCCGTGCTGAACGCACTCTCTGACGCGTACCTGAGCTCGAACGCCAGCGCACGCTCCCATCGTGGTGCTGGCGCTCGACCACAACCGGGTCGATGTCACGCCCGGTCGCGCCCATGAGGCCCCTGGGGCACCTGGACCGTCAAGGTGGGCTTGACGGCTCGCGCGCAGGCGCCGGGGCGGCCGCGCGCTCTGGCAGCAGGGCCCCTTGCCCACAGATCTTCCTCCGAGCCCGTGCGTTGAAGCCCAGCACCTATGAAGAAACTGTGCCTGCTCCTCGCCCTCTGTGCTTTCCCGGCCTTCGCCGCCGAAGCGCGCCCACAACTGGACGTCGTGTTCGTTCTCGATACGACGAGCTCGATGGGCGGCCTCATCGAAGGGGCCAAAGAGAAAATCTGGTCCATCGCTTCGCGCATGGCCGCAGGCAAGCCGACCCCGCGAATTCGCGTGGGCCTCGTCGCCTACCGAGACCGCGGCGACGCGTACGAGACGAAGCGGTTCGACCTCACCGAAGACCTCGACACCGTCTACAAGAACATGCGCGCCTTCCGCGCCGAGGGTGGCGGCGACGGCCCCGAGCACGTCGGCAAGGGCCTCGGTGAAGCGGTGAAGCTCATGTCGTGGAACGACAGCAAGCGCACCGCGAAGCTCATCTTTGTCGTCGGCGACGCGCCCGCGCACGACGACTACCAAGACGGGTTCACCCTCGCGACCATGGCGAAGCTCGCCATCGAGAAGGGCATCGTGGTGAACACCATTCGCTGTGGCGACGACGCGACGACGGCCACGCAGTTTCAGCAGGTCGCGAAGCTCGCTGACGGCAGCTTCATCTCCATCGGCCAGAGCGGCGGCATGGTCGCGGTCGCGACCCCGTTCGACGCCGAGCTGTCGAAGCTGAACGGCGAGCTCGCGCGCAAGTCGGCGTGGGGTGGCTCGACGCGCGGCCGTGCGGTGGCCGAAGAGAGCGCCCGCGACGTGGAGGCCATGGGTGGCGCGGCCGCCGCCGACCGCCTCTCGTACCGCGCGAAGTCGACCGAAGGGGGTGGGCTCGCGGCGGCTCCGGCTTCGGCGATCGCCATCGGCGGTATCGACCTCATCGCCGACCCCTCGAAGGTCGACGGCCTGAAGGAAGAGGAGCTGCCCGCGAACCTGAAGGGCATGAAGGCGAGCGAGCGCAAGCCGTGGCTCGAGAAGCAGGCGGCCGAGCGCAAGGCGCTCGAGGCGAAGGTGCTCGAGCTGGCCAAGAACCGCGACGCGTGGCTCACCAAGAACGCGTCGGCGAAGAAGGACTCGTTCGACGAGAACGTGATGAAGAGCGTGAAGGCGAGCGCGGACAAGGTCGGCGTGGCCTACGAGTGACGTTACCGACGGGCGCGATGCGCCCGGGCGTACCGCTCCTTGGTGTTTTCAGCCACGCACAGGTTGGAGGGGTACGAGGTCGAGGCTCAGCTCGCGAAGGGGCTCTACGTGGCGCGCTGGGGCAGCACGCGGACGTTCGCGGGTGAGCCGCCCGCGAGCGTGACCGCGGTGGTGACGCTGAAGGGGCCGTGGGTGGCGGAGGTGCTCGAGGTGGCGCTGTTCGACACGCGTCCCGCGGTGGTGAGCGAGCGGTTCGACGGCGTGCCGCTGGCTGAGTTGCTGGGGCACGAGCGCCGGGCTCATCGCGGCATCGGCGCCAGCCCGCGCGGCAAGAAGGGCCGCACACGAACGCGGTCACGTCTGCGGGACGCGTGCTCAAGGCGCGGCGTTCGAGCAACACCTGAAGCCGACGTCGGAGCTCACGTAGGTCTCTTCGGCGAGGTTGAGGCTGTACTCGCAAGCAGCGCTCGCGCGGGGCGATGAGAAGGCGCCGCCGCGGAGCCGGTACGAGGTGGTGCCGTTCGACACCGAAGCCGTCGACGTCCACTCGTGAACGTTTCCGCTGAGGTCGTATGCGAGCGCTCCAGTCGAGGCGGTGGACGCGCAGGTGTTGCCCGGCGCGCCGGTCGCGCGAACCGTGCCCGCGGCGTTCTCGGCGTTGCACGCGGTCGCGGCGTTGTTGAACACGTTGGGCTGGGTCGTCAGGGACCACTGGGGGTCGGCGATCTTCACCGCCCCGACGCACGCCGCCTGCCACTCTGCCTCGGTGCACAGCCGCATTGAAGCGCCCGCCGAGTCGAGAACCCGCGCGCACGCAGCGGCTGCCTCAGCCTGCGACAAGCTCGCCCACGGGCGCGTGTTGCTGCGCGCGCACGCTCGGCGCTTCGCCGGGTCAGGGTCGTCGAAGCCCGCACTGCCAGCGGTGGCGCCCGGGCGGCTGGCCTCGTAGGCGTAGACGTAGATTGTGGCGCCGAGATTGAGGCAGCGGTTGGTGCCTCCAGCGGTGCACTGCGTGTCGGCAGTGCACGCCTGCGGCGAACCGGAAGCGGTGGCGACGCAACGGCCGCTGAAGGCGCCGAAGCTCGCACAGGTGTAGCCGGCCGGGCACTGCGTGGGCCCGGTGCATGCGCATGCCTTCGGCTGCACCTGCACCATGGGGTCGCGATGGCCGAGGCAGGTCGCACCGCTGCACTTGATCGGCGCAGCGGCCGTGTTGTCGGTGCGCTCGTCCGTCAGCCCGTCGCAGTCGTCATCGAGGCCGTTGCAGACTTCGTTCGTGGCGGCGGCTGGGTTGCTCGTGACGGGGCAGGCGAGCGGCGACTGGGGGAGCGCACCGCAGGTGCGAGCGCCCGTGACCGCACAGAGGCCCTCGCCGGCACTACAGGTCGTGCGGCAGAAGCCGCCGCTGCAAGTGAACCCCGTCGAGCAGGTCGCACCCGAGCATGTCCACCGGCCCAGACTGCAGGTTCCACCGGTGCGGGTCGTGCCCGCGTCGCACAGCTCGTACAGGCCGAGCCCCTCGTCGATGCGACCGTCGCAGTTGTTGTCTTTGCCGTCGCAGTAGCTTGCGATCGCACCGGAGCAGCCCGCCTCCGTGCTGGCGGGGAGCCCCGCGGTGTCGAGGCAGAGCGCTGCGCCGACCGCCTTCGCAGAGACGTAGTCGCATTGCCAGCCCGCGTCTGCGGTGCCGCGCCCGGCGCAGATGACGTTCACGCCACCGTTGAGGCCACACTCACCGCTCTGCCGGCAGGTGAGCGCTCCTGGCATTCCATCCAGCGCCGGACCGGTAGCGTTCGCGTTGTCGAGGCAGCCATCGCAGTCGTCGTCGAGCCCGTTGCAGAGCTCGCGGGTGCTGCCGGCACACGGGTAGTAGCAGCCCACCCCGCCGTCACCGTCTCGGGGGCCAGGTTGCAGCAGGGAAGACGGGGCGCCCCCCGACGTGCCGCAAGCCGTCGGTGTTCGCGTGGGAAAGACGAAGCCAGCGGCGCAGGTCTGGACGAAGCACTCGGCGCCGCCCGAGACGGCCGCCGTCTCGCGGCAACCGTTCACTGCGTGAGGAAGAGCGCAGGCGGCGCCACACGCTCCGCAGTTGCTGGTGCTCACGGAATAGACCGGCTCCACGCCAGCGGTTCCCGTGCCGGGCTTCACGAACGGGTCGTCGATGACGCCGTTCTGATCATTGTCGAGGCCGTCGCAGACCTCCGCCGCACCGCCCGCCGCACCGCCCGCCGCACCGCCCGCCGCGCCGCCCGCAGCGCCGCCCGCAGTGCCGCCCGCAGCGCCGCCCGCAGTGCCGCCCGCAGTGCCGCCCGCAGTGCCGCCCGCAGTGCCGCCCGCAGTGCCGCCCGCCGACCCGCCCGCTGTGCCGCCGTCGACGATGGCGTTGCTGCCACAGCCGGCGGCGAGGAGCGCGAGTACCAGAGCCTTCGTCTTCATGGTTTCCGCCTCCGTGGATTCCGGGCAAACCTACCACCCTGACGCCGACCGCAGCGGAGGTGCGGCAGCGAGCTCGTACCTGACGGGCAGGTGATCGCCGTCGTCTCCACCATCACGACGTGAACTGTTCGCGTGCCGAGGAAGACGGATTCGTGCGGGGCGCGCCGCTGAAAACGCGTGCACCGCCGCCCCCGCCGCCCAGACGGCAGCGAGCTGGCCAGGCTCATAGAACGACGGCTCGAGATCTTGGTGGCTCGAGAGGCTGCTCGGTCTTCTTCACGACGCAGCCGCCAGCCGGGCCATGGCGTCGAGCTCTTCGACCAGCGCGGGCCCGAAGTAGTGCTCGAGCTCGCTTCGCACGCCGCTGTAGAGCGAGGGCCCCTGGTCTCTGCACACCAGCGTGCGCTCTTCGCGCAGCTCGTAGCCAGGCTGCAAGACACCGTCGAGGCACACCAGGGGGAACAGCGAGCAGGCGCGCGGTTTGAGTGAGTGGTAGTCGCGGCCGAGCTTCAGGCTGAGCCGATGCAACCGGCAGCCGCGGTCGGTGCGGTCGAGAAACACGCAGAACTCGTTGACGACCCGGGTGCGCGTCACCTGGCCGCCGTGCGGCTCATCGGCATCGTGGCTCCACTTCCCCGTGAACCACTCTGCCTGCGGCACCTGCATCTCGCGCTCGAGCAGCGGGGCGACCTCGACGATGCGCGCGTGCGCCGATGAATCGACCTCGCAGCCGTGCTGACAGCAGCTGTCGTCGCAGAAGCGACAGGACGTGCACGCCGAGAAGTAGCGGTCGGTAAAGATTCTCGGGTCGACCGCGCGCAGCTGGGGCTGGCTCTCGTAGCTGAGAAACACGCGACTGAGCTCGCGTGGAACAGGCGCAACCCCGGGCGGGCCGATTTTCACCAGCGCCTTGTGCCCATCGCGCCGCGCGATGTCGAGCGCCATCGCCGTGGCGCGCTAGCCCACTCGCTCGACGTTCGCCGCCACGTGCTTGTGCCACGGCGTGCCGACCCACGGGTCGCAGTCGGCAGCGCGCGTCAGCTCATTCGGAGCGACCCCAGGGGCCGAGCCGTCGGCGAGCCGGGTGCCGAGCCCGTTCGGCAACGAGACGTGGCCGCGCTGCATCGTCTCAGAGACCTCGGCCAGCACCTCGCGCGAGCCGGCGCGCGTGGTGACGCGCACTCGGTCTCCTGTCGCGACGCCGAGCCGCTGCGCGTCGTCGGGGCTGATGCGCAGCGCGCCTGCGCCGTCGGTCTTACGCCATGCGGCGTCGCGCATGATGGTGTTCGCGGTGAACGACCGCCGCTCGCCCGCCGAGAGCACGAACGGAAACGCCGCGTCCGGGCGCTGCGGCCCCGCACGCAGCGCTTGCCCGAGCTCTTCGAGCAGGTCGGGCAGCGCGAGCTGAATGGTCGGCAACCGCGCGCGAAGGTCCTCCCAGGTGTCGATCGCGAACACCAGCCCCGACGGCTTCTCGAGCATCGCGGTGAACAGCGCGGTCGCCGCCTCGATCGGCTCTCCACCGAAGCCTGCGCGCTTCAGCGCCTCGGGGTGCTCCATCGCGGCCTTCGCGGCGAGGCCGAGCAGCACCGCGCCTTCTTTCTGTGCCTCGGGCAGCGGCAGCGTGCGGTAGAGCAGCACCGGCGCCTGTGCCGAGAGCCGCGGTTCGGTCATGGTGAGCTCGAGCAACTTCGAGGCGTACGCGACGAGCCCCTCGGTGGCCGCTGCGCGCAGCGGCGCGTAGTCGGCCTCGGTCACCTCGCCGAGCGCTTCGCACAGCCGCGCGTGGATCTCGGCCTCGGGCAGCGGGCCGGGCAGCGGCTCGAGCAGTCGCGGCCGCAGCTGGAAGACGTTCTCGGGGAAGTCGAAGTTGAAGAACGTCGCCTCGGCCTTCTCGAACTGCGTCGAGGCGGGAAGCACGTAGTGCGCCTCACGCGCCGACTCGGTCATCGCGACGTCGATCACCACCACCGTGTCGAGCGCGCGCAGTGCCTCGCGAAAGCGCGGCGACTCGGCGAGCGAATGTGCCGGGTTCGCGGCCTCGATGATCATCGCGCGGTAGCGCTTCGGGTGCTCGGTGAGAATCTCGTCGGCGATCGCGTTGCATGGAGTCATGCCCGCGATGATGCGCGCGCCCGCGACCGGGCTCTTGCGGCTCGACGCTCCGCCGAAGAGCGAGACGAGCGGAGTGGGCACGTAGTGCGAGCCGGGCCGGCCCACGTTGCCGGTCAGCGCGACCAGCAGGTGGTGGAGGTAGCTCACCAGCGTCGAGTGCAGGTTCATCTGCACGCCGAGGTCTTCGAAGCTCGCCATCGACTTCGCCTTCGCCATCACGCGCGCGGCCTCGCGCACCAGCGCCTCGCCGACGCCGCACGCGGCGCAGCACTCGGCCACCTTCACCTGCTCGAACGCGGCCCTCACCTCGTCGAGGCCCTCGGTGTGGGCGGCGACGAAGCCTGTGGCGACGAGCCCCTCTTCGAGCAATACGCGCACGAGGGCGGCGAGCAGCCAGGCGTCGGTGCCGGGCTTCACCTGCAGGTGCAGGTCGGCGAGCTCGGCGGTCTCGGTGCGGCGCGGGTCGACGACGATCAGCGTGCGGTTTGGGTCGCGCGCGATCGCCTTCAAGGTCACCCGCGCGCGGGGGATCGAGTGGGAGTGCCACGGGTTCTTGCCGAGGAAGAGCGCGACCTCGCAATGCTCGAAGTCGGCGCGGGTGACGGTGCCCATCATGCGGTCGCCGACCCAGAACTCACCGGTCTTCTCTTGCGCCAGCGCGCTCGAGCGGTAGCGCGAGCCAAGCGCGCGCCGCGTCGCGGTCGCGTACGCGCCCGGCAGGTGGTTCCCCTGTCCGCCGCCGCCGTAATAGAAGATCGTGTCTCCGCCGTGGGTGTCGCGCACGCGCGCGAGCCGGGCCGAGACCTCGCGAATCGCCGTCGGCCAGTCGATCGCCTCGAACGTGCCGTCGCTCTTTCGCCTGAGCGGGGTGGTGATGCGGTCGGGCCCGTGCTGGTAGTGGTCGAGCCGGTGCGCCTTCTCGCACGCGTAGCCCTGCGACGCCGGGTGCGCGTCGTCGCCGCGCAGCTTCACGAGGTGGCGGTTCTGCTCGCCCCCGAGCTGCACCTCGAGGCCACAGTTGCACTCGCAGAGAATGCACGCCGTCGTTTTCCACTCGGGGGCCGTCATGCGCCCGAGTATCGCGCGAAACCACACAGCGCGCCGGCCATCGATGCGCCCGTCTCACCCCGCGCGCTCCCCGCTCCTCGACCTTCGGCGCTCCTGACACCCTCGATGCGGCCCGATTCGGCCGTTCAAAGTTCCTCACTTCGAGTGGGGACTGTGCCCGGCAATGGGGACAGTCCCCATTTTCAGCCCCAGGTGTTGAGGTCGTGGATGGTGCCGCTCGAGACGAGGTAGACGTAGAGGTCGGTGAACGCGACCCAGACGAGGCTGCACCACGCGAAGAGCATGTGGCGCCCGTTGAGCCACGAAGAGCCCTTCCACAGCTTGTGACGGGGCGAGACCCGGCCGTCGCACGAGAAGCAGTCGACCTTGCCGCCGATGAGGTGGCGCCACGAGTGGCAGCCGAAGGTGTAGAGGCTGAGCAGCGAGGCGTTGATGAGCATCACGACGGTGCCGACGCCGATGCCGAGCTGGCCGTGCTTGAAGAAGGCCGAGAAGCCTTCCCACCAGAGGCACACCAGCAGAAACAGCGCGCCGTACAGCGTGTAGCGATGCAGGTTCTGGAAGACGAGGAGCATCGTCTCGCCCTTGTACGAGCCGACGCCGCCCTTCACGGCGCAGTTGGGCGGCGTGACGAAGAACGCTTTGTAGTAGGCGCCGCGGTAGTAGTAGCAGGTGAAGCGAAACGCGATCGCGAGGCCGGGGATGAAGAAGGCCGGCGACTGCGGAAGAAACGACGGCCACCACGTGGGGAAGGCGCCGAGCCACGCGTGGTCGACCGGCACCGAGCCGGGGTAGCCGGCGATGGGCGTGAACAGCGGAGGCGCGACGGTCGGGCTGATGTAGGGCTCGGCCCAGACGTAGGTCGCGTTCATCGCGCGGTACGTGAGGTAGCCGAAGAACGTGATGAGCCCGGCTGCGGTGAGCAGCGGCTGAACCCACCAGGTGTCGGGGCGCCGGGTGCTGAGGAAGGACGGGGCCGCTTTGACAGACTCTGCCATGCGGCCGCGCCTTAGCAGGCCGGGGCGACTGTGCGAGCAACCTCTTCGCGCGGCGCGTGCAATGGCTAATGCATCGCTTCACTTCAGACAATCGGGAGCCCCGGCGACAAGGAGCCGGTGCTGAGCCTCGGGGCGGTTAAGGTCTCGCCCATGGGGTGGGCTCTTGCTGTGACGTGCGCGGTGTTGGCGGCAGGTTCTGCCCGCCCACCCGCTGAAGAAGCCGCGGCGCGCAAGGTCGCCGCGAGAATGCCGGCCTTTCCGACTCCGGTCGACGACCTCGTCGCGGCCTTTTCCAAGATGGGGGTGTCATCGCCTGACGACCTCAGCGCGTTGCTGACCAACCCGGGAAAAGCGCCTCCCATCGAGCGGGTGGGCATCTGGCAGGCCGCGAATGACGCCCCGTTTCTCCTCGAGCAGTTCGAGCCAATGACCTCGGACCCGACGAACACCTTCGCGGTCGAGGCCGCTGCGCGCGCGCTGATGGCGATGCGCCGGTTCGACGATGCTGCGGCGCTTCTCGATCGGCTCTTCGACGCGCGGGGCCGAGTCACCGACCAGGACGGTCGCGCGAGGTTCATCAACATCATCATGCCGATGCTCTGTGAGGCGCGCTTCGAGGCAGGGCGCAGCAACGCCGACAAGGCCTGCAGCGGAGCGAGCTTCAAGAGCCCGATCAGCACCGGGTACAGGTTTCGCGGTCGCCTGTCGCTCGCCAAGGGCAAGCTCGACGCTGCTCGAGACGACTTTCAGACCGCGCTCACCAAGAACATGCGCTCGGGCGAGAACTGGTACTGGCTCGGCGTCACCGCTGCCCTTGCCGGAGATCCCGAGAAGGCGCGCAGCTGCTGGAAAGAGGCGACCGTCGCCTGGCCCGACTTCACGCCAGCGCTGCGAGCGCTGGAGCGCCCCAAGACGGATCTGGCCCAGGCCAACGCCGACGTCGACACCTATGGGCGGCGGGTCGCCGCCAGAAGGCTCGGCCGGTGCGCCCGCATTCACGCCACGCTCGGCCTCGCTGAGCGCGCGGAGCGCTGCTTCGCCGCGGCGAACGCCGCCGATTCGGGCGCCGGCGACGCGTATCGGTTCGTGCAGCTCGCCGCGACGCGCCCTGAAGAGGCGCTCGCGGTGAAGCCTCCTGCGCGCGACGGTGACCCGGTGCTGCTCGCCGCCATGGCCGAGCTCAGACTCGAGAAGGCTCGCGAAGTCGCCTTGCAGCTGCTCACGCGGGCTCATGGCATCGACCCGGGGGCGCACGAGGTGAACCTCGCGCTCGTCCACGCGTGCGAGGGCAGTCGCAAGGGCATCTGTCGTGAAGATCATCTCGCGCGGCTGCTGTCTCCTTCGGAGCAGCGTGAGGTGAATCACGGCAAGGTCGCACAACAGGTCAGCTCCCGGTTCATCGGTTACGTGGCTCCCCGGCTGACGCGGTTCGAGCTGCAGCCACTGCTCGAGGGGCCCGCGCCCGAGCTCGACGGGCTCGCCGCGGTGCTGGAGAAGCGTTTCCCGGGGGCGAAGTTCACCGTGAGCTCGGCCAGGTCGGTGCCCGATGGGGCCATCGACGAGGAGCGCCAGCAGGTGGTCAGCGACTACCTCTTCCCCAAGGTCGCGCGAACCAAGGGGCTCATCTTGATTGTCGACCGCGACATGGGGTCGCTGGGCATGGGCTTCCTGTACGGCAACCTCGAGCTCGAGACGGTGCGCGGGGTGGTGTCGATCTCGCGCTTCCGCTCGGAGTACGGCGCCCCGACCGAGCCGGGCGAGGCGACCGACGTGAGCGTGCGGCGGTCGCGCGAGCGTTTGCAGAACCAGGTGACCAGCACGATCGCGAAGCTGCTGGGCATGAGCTTCCCGTGTGAGACCGGCCCGTGCGTGCTCCAGTTCCCGCGCGACATGAGCGAGTTCGATGCGAAGGGCGGGGCGTTCTGCGCCAACCACCAGCACGAGCTCGAAGAGCTGCTCCACTGACGCCGCGCGGCGATCGCGCGCGCCATGCCTTGAATTCAAGTCATTCGGGCAGCGAGGCGAGCTGCTCGTGCCGGCTGCCGTCACCTGCGGGGCGACTCAGGGCAGGGGCAAGCCCTGGGAGCCCGCGAGAAATGCGTCGACGGTCGAGAACTGCGGCTTCGTCGCACCAGACAGCGTCTGCGCTCGTGAATAGTCTGCAGCTGGTGGCCAAGAACCGCGACGTGAAGAAACCAGCCGTGGAAGAAGCGCCAGCGGCCAGGCCGGAGAACCCAGAGGTTCGAGCTCGAGTTCTACGTCGACGATGACGGCAAGAAGCTTGTTCTCGCATGGCTGCGCGGTTTGAGCCTGACCAAGCAGCAGGTGCTCGGCCAAGCGATGAACAACGTCCTTCAGGAGCTCGGGATCGGCGTGTGTGCCACCGAGTTTGGCAAGCAGCTCGGCAAAGGACTGTTCGAGTTCCGGCTTCGTCAGAAGGTTGGCGACGTCGGCGCCGACAAGGCCGGGAAGAAGCTACCGCCCGAGGAGATTCTGCTCAGGGTGTTCTGCCACGCCCATGGGAACAAACTGATTCTGCTCCTTGGTGGATACGACAAGGGCGAGGACGCGAGTGGGAAGCGGCAGGACAAAGAGATCGCCGAGGCCAGGGCGCGTCTCACCAAATGGAAGGCACGCAAGTAGGAGCGGTTACAGTCGGCCTTGACATTATGGGTTCTGCCCATAATCCTTTGGGGTGAGGATCACCATGAGCAAGCGGAAGAACGACTTCGATGAGTTCATGAAGGAGGTCGAGAAGGAGAGCACCGAGGCCGGCCAGGCGGAGGCATTCGCGGCCTACGGAGACCACTTCCGACTCGCCCTTGAGGTCATCCAACTCAGGAAGGACCAGGGCTGGACGCAGCAGCAGATGGCGAAGGCGTCCGGTGTTCAGCAGAGCGAAATCAGTCGCATCGAGCGAGGCCAGGCGAATCCGACCTATCGAACGCTCACGGCACTCGCGCATGCAGCCAAGATGACGGTCGGGTTCGTTTCGTCATCGCCCAAGCGTCGACGAACAAGCACTCATCGGCAATCCGCGTCGACCTGACAAAGTCGGCCTCGGGCGCTGTGGAGGCGCTCCTGAGGAATTGACCTGGGTGGACTGCGAGGTCCGCGACCTCGCGCGTCGCCAGAGCAGCAAAAGCACCAGACCGGCGAGCCACTGCGTCCCCGCCGCGCTCGAACAACCGCAGCCACCCGCCTGGGTGACCGGAGGCATTCCCCCGTCAGCGGGAGGTTGTCCCGCGTCTGTGGTGGAGCCAGCGTCCAGGGTCGAGCCTGCGTCCAGGGTCGAGCCCGCGTCGGTGGTCGAACCTGCGTCCATGTCCGAGCCGGCGTCCATGGTCGGGCCCGCGTCGGTGCTCGAGCCTGCGTCGGTGGTCGAGCCTGCGTCGATGGTCGAGCCCGCGTCGGTGGTCGAGCCTGCGTCGATGGTCGAGCCTGCGTCGATGGTCGAGCCTGCGTCCACGTCCGAGCCTGCGTCCACGTCCGAGCCGGCGTCGACGTCGGAGCCCGCATCCACCTCACCGGCGTCGGGCGCCGGGGTGACCGTGACGTCAGCGAAAGCAGAGTTCCCGAAGCTGTCGGTGACGATGATGCGATCGGTGACGGGGGCGGTCGGCCCGGCCGTGTACAGCCCGCCGGTCACGTCGAGGGTTCCCCCCGAGTTGTTGGACCCGGAGAAGAAGAACTGGAAGCCCGTGCCGCTGCCGCCGGTCGCGGTGAACTGCACGGTGCCGCCGGAGCTGACGGTCGGGCTCGAAGGAGACAGGCTCACGCCCGCGCCCACGCTGATGCTCACGTCGCCGGTGTAGCCAGCCGAGTCGGTGCACCGCACGACGTCGACCCGGTTCGTGCCGAATCCGGCCTGGTACCGTCCGTCGAAGAAGCCGACGGAACCTCCTCCCGCTTGCGGGGTCGGTATTCTCCACGTGTAGCCCGTGCCGGTGCCGCCGCTGCAGGTCACGGTCGAGGTTCCCCGGGGGGCACAGCCATCGTGCCGCAAAGGTCCCGCTCCGCGACGCGGCACCGTTGATGACGAGGTTGTCGATGGGCTGCGACGCGCCGAAGTCGAGCAGCGAGCTCCAGCGGCCCGTCATCGACGGCGCGTTGAGCTGCAGCTGCAGCGTCGTGTCGACGGTCGTCAGGCCCTCGTGCCCACCCAAGACGAAGAGGCGGCCTTCGCCTTCAGCCACCATACTCCAGTGCGCCCAGGGCTGTACGACGCCATCAACCGCCACTCTCCCAGCTGCCCCGGCGCGAGAATCGGCGCGGCCCAGACACCGAAGGGCGTGCTCCCTTTTCCCTCGACCACGTACAAGAAGCCGTCACGCGCGATGGCCGCGGCGGTGCGCGAGCTTCTCGGGAGCTGCCGCGTCGCGCCGAACGCGCCGAGGCTGCCGTCGGCGTTGATGGGCGCAGCCCACGTGTGCACCGAAGCCCTGCTCCCCACGGTGATGCCGCCCACCACGTACAGCGTGTCCGCATGCGCCGCGACGCCGGCGTGGTACAGCGGCTCTGGCAGCGAGGTGGTCGAGCCGACGCCGCCGTCGAAGCCGGGCCCCTCGAGCGTCATCATCGAGATGCGATCGTCCGGCTCGGGCGCGCCATCGGGAAGTCCGCCCACGATGTAGAGCCGGCCCTTCCACACGGCCAGGCGCGTGCCCGACCGCTGCAGAGCAGGTGAGAGCGGTGCGATCGGTTCGTAGATGTAGTTGATGGGCGGAGGCTCGGGCACCGCGAAGCGGGCGACGCCGGCATTCGGCCCGGCGTACTCGCCGACGACGTGAACATACCCATTCCACGCTTCGCAGGCTGGCGAGGGGTAGGTGAACCCCGGGTTGGTGTACCTGTAGATGACGGCTTCCAGGCCGTCAGAGGTCAACGGGCCCTGCATCACGAACGGCCGGCCGAGCGTGTCGACGGCCCCCGCCACGTAGAGACGGTCTCTCCACACGGTCGCGCAGCCGCCTTCGAGCGCCTGAGGCAGCACCGGCCCGGCGGCGAACGTCGCGTCGACTCCCAGGGCCCTTCGAGCGTCGAGCTGGTGGCCGTCTTCACGGCTCCGTCGCGTTCGCGCCGCCGATCACCATCAGCTGGCCGTTCTGCACTGCGCCCACCGTGCGGATGCGCGCCTCGGGAGCGCCGACCCGGTGAAACGGCCCCCGGCGAGCCGTCTTCGTTGACGGCGGCGTACTCGGTGCTCGCCTGGGTGAGGGTGCCGCCCGCGACATAGAGCCCCTCATTCCAGACGAGGGCCGTGAGCTGCGTGCGCGGGGTGTTGAGGCCGAGGCTGCCGATGAAGGGCCCGAGCAGCCCGGTGGGGAGAATCTTGGCGTACTGCACGTTGGTCAGCACCGAGGCACCGTTGCCGCCGATGACGTAGAGGGTGTGGCCGATGATGACCACCGCGTGGCCCTGGCGCGGGTGGTGAAGCTACTCGTCGCCTGAAAGGTGCCGATCGAGCCGTCGGTCGGGTCGATGGTCGCGACCTGCACGTCGTTGCGGTTCGCGGTGTCGAAGCCGCCGACGACGTAGAGGTGATCGTCGAAGATGGCGGCGGCGGCGCCCTGGCGCTGCGACGGCAGCACCCGCGTCACGGTCTGGAACGCGCCCAGCGTGCCGTTGGCGTTGATGGGCGCGAACTGAATGTCGTCGAGGCGACCCGAAGCGCCGTTGCCGCCCGCGACGTAACCGGTCGGCGTAGGTGAAGGCAACGGCGGAGCTCGCGCGTCGTGAAGGTCGAGGCCAGCGTCGTGAAGAGCGTGGCGTCGAAGTCCGGAGACCTCGACGTCGTTGCGCAGGTTGCCGAGGTTGTCGCGGCCGCCCAGCACGTAGATGCGCCCGTTGACCCCCACCGGAGGCCGCTCCCTGGCGCGGCGCGTGGTGAGCGGATGGCGCTCGCCCACACCCGGTCTCGCCTGGGTTGGCCTGGAGCAACGGCGCAAGCTGCACGTTGGCCGTCGCGCTCGTCGCGGTCGTCGTGGTCTGACCGCCGACCACGTAGAGGTTGCCGCCCCACACCGCGCTGCCGTGCCGGAAGCGCGCGGTGGTGAAGGCCGCCGTCGACGCGAAGGGCCCGAGCGAGCCGTCGGCGTACACGCGCGCGACCTCGACCGCGTTGGTGATCGACGCCCCCTGCCCGCCGATGACGTAGAGACCCGTCGGCGACCAGCGCGGTGTGGCCGAAGCGCTGGGCCGAGAAGCCGCTTGCTGCTTGAAGGGGCCGAGCGTGCCGTTCGCGTTGATAGACACACGACCAGACGTCGGCGAGGTTGCTGCCGGGGCCGGTCTCCCTGCCGGCGACATAGAGGCGGTTGTTGAACGCGGTCGCCGCGAACGGGTACCGCGCCGAGGGGTGACGGCGAGGTCTTGAGCGGGCGCCGAGGCTGCCGTCGGCGCGAATGGAGGCCACGCGAGCTAACGTCGGAGCGCGCGTTCGACCGGCCGCCGATCACGTAGAGGGAGTTGTCGTACGCGACCGCCTGAGCCCAGAGGCGACCGGTCGTGAACAGCTCGTCTTCGTCCACGCTGAGACGCTGCCGTTGCTGCCGGGCTTTCGCGTAGTGAACGGTGTCGAGGCGCGAGGAAGCCGTTGTCTCCGCCGACGATGAGGTAGCCGTTGTACGCGACGGCGGCCGGGCTGAAGCGCCCGTTGTCGGGGTGAGCGTTAACAGGCACGTCGGAGGAAACGTCGTGCTCGTGAACCCGGCCGGCGAGCCGTCGGTTGAGCGCGGAAGAGAGCACGCTCTTCGGCGAGATCGCCAAACAGGTGCCCGGGCCCCGCCGCCCACGACGTACATGGTGTTGCCGTGCACGACGGTCGAGTGCCCGATGAGCGCGCCAGGGCAGCGCGGTGGTGCCCTGCCACGACTGCACGCCGCCGAAGCTGGGGCGCGTTCGAAGAGCTCGTTGCCGAGCCACGAAGTCCCGAGTCGCCCTGTCTCGAGCCGCCGAAGTCAGGCGGTCGTGGTGACGGTGAGCGGCGCCTCGGAGCTTTGCGCCCCTGGACGGGGGCCGCGACTCGGGGACTGGCAGGCAAAACACCATGACGGGCGCGACGACCACAGCGCGGGTCGGGACCATGACCGACATCTTCCTCCGGCGACGGCGGGGGTGGTGACTTTCACCCGCGCTGCGAGCGAAGTCGCCGGTGCGACGCAACCTAGAGAAAGCCTGGAGGATCAGCAGGTCGAAAAGCGAGGCACCTGAGGGCCTGGAAGGGCTTGTCGGGCCGCGGTTGGGCGTCAGTCAGAAACGCAGCCTCGGGGGTGAAGGCCCCGGCGGTCATGAAGATGAAGCGTGAGGCCATCGCAGGGTTGCGCCTCGAGACCTGCGCGAACACCTGCACGCCCGAGACTTCGGCATCATCAGGTCGCAGAACACCACGTCGAAAGCGCTCTTCGCCGAGGCGGGCGACGGCGTCAGCGCCGCTGGTCACCGCCCACCACCACGTCGTGGCCCTCGAGAAAGCCTCGGCGAGGTGACG
>JADJNS010000020.1 GCA_016714225.1 Archangiaceae bacterium | reverse complement strand
CCGTCCGTCGCGACGCAGACGACGACGAGGAAGCGACAGGTGAGTCGGAAAAGACAGACGGAGACGAGGCAGGGCAACAAGTGGTGCTCGCCGGAGGTGCGACAGCGAGCGGTGCGTGAAGTCGTCGAGCTCGGTGCGCGCGTGAAAGACGTCGCGAAGCTGTTCGGCGTGAGTGAGCCAGCGGTGACGAAGTGGGTCGCGAAGTTCCGACGCGGCGGTCTCGACGCGTTGACGACGACGAAGCGGAAGCGAGCGGTCGCCCGGGGTCCTGACGCGAGGCGGGTGGGGTGGTGGAGGTGAAGCGGCAGGACCCCGCACTTGGCACCCGGCGCATCGCTGACATCCTCGCCCGCTTCGAGGGCATCGGCGTGTCGGCGACGACGGTGCGGCGGATTCTCCACGAGGAGGGGCTGCTCGACGAGACGCCGGAGAAGGTCGAGAACGCGCCGCGGCCCGAGACGCGCTTCGAGCGGGCGGCACCGAACCAGCTGTGGCAGTCGGACATCTTCACGTTCCTGCTGCGCAAGCACGAGCGGCTCTACGTCACCATCTTCATGGACGACTACAGCCGCTTCATCGTCGGCTACGCCGTCGCGCACCACATGAAGTCGGCGCTGGTGATGGAGGCCTTCGAGAAGGGCATCGGCGCGTTCGGCGTCCCGCAAGAGGCGCTCACCGACAACGGGCGGCAGTACACCGCGTGGCGCGGCGAGACCGAGTTCGAGGCCGAGCTCAAGCGGCAGGGCATCAAACACATCAAGAGCCGGCCGCATCACCCGCAGACGCTCGGCAAGGTGGAGCGCTTCTGGAAGACGCTCTGGGATGAATTCCTCTCGCGCACCGTGTTCGCCGACTACGCGGACCTGCTCAGGCGCTTCGAGCTCTTCGTCCACGGCTACAACTTTCAGCGGCCCCACCAGGGGATAGGCGGTCTCGTCCCAGCTGACCGTTTCTTCCGCGCTGCGCAGCAGGTGCGTGCGGCGATTCAAGAGAACATCGACAGCAACGCGCTGCGAATGTCGCTGCAGCAGCCGGTGAGAAAGCCCTTCTACCTGGTGGGACAGCTGGGGGACCAGAATCTCTCCATTGCGGCGTCGGGCGGCGAGCTGCGAGTGCAGATGGGGAACGAAGCGCCGCGGACCATCCCGATGCCGAGAGAGGAACTGCATGAAGCCGTCAACGAAGCCCGAGTTGGAGAGATTCGTCCCGACGAAGCGCTCACGCCGGCACCGGCCACGCCCGGTGCCCCGCTGGCTGAAAGCGCAGGCGAGCGCGGAGGAGGCGGTGGCCCAGCGGCGCTGCATGCTGATGCTTTCGGTGCTGAGCGGCGAGAAGCCGGTGACGGACGCCATCTCGGAGGCCGGAATCTCGAGGCAGCTCTACTACCAGCTCGAGGAGAAGGCGCTGGCGGGGATGCTGCGAGCGCTGTCACCGGCAGCGCCGGCGGAGGCGACCGCGCAGGCGGAGGTGGCGCAGCCAGCGGGAGGTGGAGGAGCTGCACCAGCGAGTGCGTCAGCTGGAGACGCAGAAACGCCGAGCCGAGCGACTGCTCTTGCTGACGCGCAAGGTGCTGCCGCCGGGCCCGGTGAAGCTCGAGGGCCGTGGACGTCCCAGGCGCAGCTCGACGCGAGCTGGGCCCAAGCCTTCGCCAACCTCGCCGGCGTCGACGACGGAGAGCCCCGCGACAGAAACCTCGACGACAGGCCCTGGCGAGACGACGCTCTGAAGTGGGACAGGAAGCTGGCTGGTCAGAACGCGTCCACGGAGGGGACTCGTGTCGAAGAAAGAGAAGACGTACGTCGCAGCGCCGGAGGTGCCGGCGGAGATGGTGCCACGGTTTCAGCTGGTGCTCGCGGCGATCTCCGGCCAGACGCCGGTGTCGGAGGCAGCGCGGCAGCTGAACATGTCGCGCAACCACTTCCAGACGCTGATGCACCGTGGTCTGCACGGCCTGCTGGAAGCGATTCAGCCGCAGCCGCCGGGGCGGCCACCGAAGCCGAAGGAGCAGGTGGAGCTCGAGCAGCGGGCGGCGAAGCTGGAGCGAGAGAACGAGATGCTGCGAGCTCGGGTGGCGACGGTGGACCGTCTGCTGGGAGTGGCGGCGGACTTCGCGAGCGGACGCCTGAAGCCGGCGCGGCAGATGGGCGCAAAGCCAACCAAGACGGAGAGCAGCGATGAGCCGTCGGAGCCTGACGGCCCGAGGCTCGCGCTCGTACACGAGGCGAGGTGCGTGAAGGCCGCGGGCCTCGAGCTTTCGCTGGTGTCGAGGGCGGCCGGCCTGGCGCCCTCGACCGTGCGGCGCTGGTGCGCGCGCGAGGCGGCGAACGAGCCCTTGGTCTGCAAGCGAGGGCCAAAGCCGAGGGCTAAACAGCTCGACGCGACGGCGGCCGAGGCCGTGGTGAGGTCGATGAACGGGCAGATCGGCGCAGCTGCACTCGCAAAGTGCTGCGAGGGCTTGAGCCGCCGCGGTGCCGCTCGGCTGAAGTCACGGGTGCTGACATCGATGGAGAACGAGCGGCAGGCGGAAGTCTGGCGCGTGCGCATCGTGCCTGGCGCAGTCCGAGCCTTCGATGCCATGCACTTCGAGAACGCCTTCGCGTTTGTCGGAGGTGACGCCGGGATTCCCTTCCGCACGTCGCTTGAGCTGCTCGAGGAGTACGTGGGTCCGCTCGTGGCGAAGGTGATGGATGAGGACTTCACGAAGCACGGCGCGCCGCTGGTCGCCCGGCTCGACCGCGCCAAGCAGCACCTCGTGCCCGAGGTGCAAGCCGTGCTCGCGCATCACCGCGTGCTGCTGATGCACGGGCCGCCTCGGTACCCCCGCTTCTACGGGCAACTCGAGCGGATGAACGAAGAGCATCGGGCCTTCCTGGGGCGCGGGCGGATCAGCGCGGCGGACCTGGAGCAGGCGCAGCACGCCTACAACGAAGTGCTGCGCCGCCAAGGGCTCGGCTGGCGGACGGCGGGCGAGACGTGGAGAATGCGAAAGCCGCTCGACATCGATCGGCGAGTCTTCCGAGACGAAGTGGATGAGGTGACTGCGAAGCTGAAGGAGAAGCACGAGGCCCGAGCGTGGTGCTGGGGAACGGCCGAAAGGCTCGCCATCGAGGCGGTGCTCAAGCGAAGAGGTCTGCTGAGCGTGGAACGAGGCGGATGGTGCTAGGTGAAGTCAGACACTCAAATCGCTCAACAACTGTGGCGCGGCACAGTAGCGCGCCCGCAGCCAACGGTCGCTTTGCGAGCCCGCTCGGGGGAGGCTCGTTCTTCTACTTTGCGATGCCTGATGGGGGCGTCGACTCCACTCTCAAGCCATCAAATGGAACTACCACTGTCCCCCTTGGGTCTAGTGAAAGAAGTTCTTCTGGTAGGGCTGCGGTCGCGAGCACCATTGATAGTAACGGATGCGAACTCGTCGCTTGGCGACGTCCCGATTCATCGCTCGTTTTTGGTGTACAAACTATTAATCCTCTAAGTGCCTGTGAGTTGACCTCACTCACGGCTAGTACACTGGCAATCGATTCCGCGCCTGCCCTCGCGTCTTATGGCCGTTGTACTGGTTTTCATTGTTCGACTACTTATCAAAATCATTGGATCTTTGCGGGAAGAAACTCTGATGGAGCGCTTCGGTGGGATCACTACGAGGGCACAGCAAGTGTTCCCACTTGGCACTCAAGTTGGGGTGTCAAGACCGACGGCGCTCTCCATTCCGATTCGTCGCCCGCGGCGGTTTCTGCAAACGTGAACTCGGTCGATATTGTTGTTCGTGGCACTGATGATAACCTCTATCATCGAACGATTACAGTCACTTACTCTGGATCAACGGAAACAGACACTTGGAGTGCATGGGGTGGACTCGGGGTTCCCGCGGTTGGCGTTTCCGTAGCGTCAGATCCCGCAATTGGATCGCGGTCGTCGACTCGTGTTGATGCGTGCGTGACTGGTTCCGATGGCAATGTGTATTGCATAACGAAAGCGAGTGGGACGTGGGGTGCCTGGAGAAGTTGTGGTCACCCGGGTACGGGGGCCACGTCGGCCCCGTCGGTCACGACCGACAACACCGATACGTGGGTGTTTGCGCGTGGATCGGACAACCAGCTTTACGGTCGTGCATGTAACTGAATGCGTGCCGAAAATTGCTTCAAGTACCCGGCGAATGCTGTTTCAGAACTGGGCAGCATTCGTCGCTGAGGTCCAGGCAAACGCAGATTGGCCGACCAAAACGAGACGGGTATACCGGCAGTGCTATGCGGTCTCCAGCGAAGAACGACGCAGCGGGGTCTGCAAAGAATGACTCACCGGAGCCTGAGTCTCGAGAGAATGGCTACGGCTTACCCTCCTTGCCGCGTAACGCGTGCAAGTGAGCGAAACGTGCGTCGCGCTTCGCCCCACCGAGATGACGTTGGAATCGGACCCTACGTGGGGCCGGGCTCAGCTCGGGTCGATACCAGCCGGTGCATCAGCCCCAACCTTGATCTCGTAGGGTTGGACTTCGCCGGCGCACGGAGACCAGCAATCGCGCGTCGGCAACTACCACGCGGACACTTCTCCTACGACGTGTGCTACGTGCCTCGCTCACTTTAGAGGCCGGCCGAGAATCAACAGTGAACAAGAGGATATTTCCATGCGCTTCGGGTTTGAACATTTCTTAGCTCCTAGGGTTGGCGTTCGCCATCGCATCGTGCAGTGGTGGTTCGGGTACGTGCTCGACGACGAGCTGTAAGGGCTGCTGCACCAAGGCCGGCGTCTGCGAGTCGGGCACCCAGAACGTGGCGTGCGGCCACGGCGGCGCGACCTGCGAGTCGTGCTCGTCTCCGCTGGTCTGTTCGACCGCGGGCAGCTGCGTGACCGGCGGCAGCACTGGCGGCGGCAGCGGCACGGCGGGCGGTACCGGTCAGGCAGGCGGCACCGGCCAGGCAGGCGGCACCGGCCAGGCAGGCGGCACCGGCCAGGCGGGTGGCACCGGCCAGGCGGGCGGCACCGGCCAGGCGGGCGGCACCGGCCAGGCGGGCGGCACCGGCACGGCGGGCGGCACCGGCACGGCGGGCGGCACCGGCACGGCGGGTGGCGCGGCGAGCGGCTCGATCGGCAACGCCTGCACCTCACCGGCGAACTGCGGCGGCAACACCTGCAAGACCCAGACGCTGGCGGGCGGCGCGGCGTACCCGGGCGGCTACTGCTCGGTTCAGCCCTGCACCACCACCAGCTGCCCCAGCGGCTCGACCTGCGTCGCCATTCCGGTGACCTGGGGTGAGCCCAAGGCGATGTGCTTGAAGAACTGCAGCACCACGGCCAACGACTGCCGCACCGCAGAGGGCTACACCTGCCGTGGGCTCTCGAGCGGCACCTCGGGCGTGTGCTTCCTCGACAACGCGCACCTGCCTTCGGCGAACGCCATCGACGCGGGCGTGGCCATTAAGGTCGGCGCGGCGTGCACCACCGACGTGAACTGCCAGAACCCGCCCACTGCGCCGTTCGAAGACCTGGGCTTCTGCTTCCCGCCCACCGGCGCCGACGGTGGCGCCACCGGCTTCACCGGCGGCTACTGCTTCGCCGACTGCAGCGAGCTGGGCAGCCCGCTCTGCGGCGCCAACGGGGTGTGCCTGGGCATCAGCACCACCGAAGCCTGGTGCTTCGGCCGCTGCAGCACCCCGGGCGCTGGCCAGGGCAGCTGCCGCCCCGGCTACGTCTGCTCGGGCACGTTCTTCCGCGACGGTGGCCCGGGTCCCGACTCGTACTGCGACACCTCGTGCGCGGCTCCGGGCAACGCGTGCCCGACCGGCACCACGTGCAGCGGCCTCGGCTACTGCATCTGACGTACAAGCAATGAAGTGAACGGCGGGCGGCTTCTCTCTTCGAGGGGCCGCCCGTTTCGTTTATCTATTGGGCATGAGTGGAGACAGCCTGATTCGTGGCGTGTTGAGCGGGCCGAACTTGAAGTGGGTGGCGTGCGTGACGCCCGCGCTGGTGATCGAGGCGGCGCGGCTGCACGGCCTTCAGCCGGGGTCGGCGGCGATGCTGGGCGAGGGCCTCAACGCCGCGGTGCTGCTGGCCGCGCTGCAGAAGGGCAGCACCCGGGTGAACCTGCAGATCGAGTGCGACGGGCCGCTGCGCGGGCTGTTCGTCGACGCGTCGGCCGACGGCGCGCTGCGCGGCTACGTGAAGGTCCCGAACCTGGAAGATGCGGCGGGAGCGCTGGGCCGCGGCGGGTTTCTCTCGGTGCTGCGAGACCTCGGCCAGGGCGAGCACTACCGCTCGTCGGTCGATCTGCAGGCCATGGACCTCTCGACCGACCTCGAGCGGTACTTCGCCGCGTCGGACCAGGTGCCGACCCGGGTGGCGCTGGCCCCGACCGGCGGGGTGCTGCTGCAGTGCCTGCCGGGCGCCGACCCCGCCGAGCTCGAGCGGGTGGGGCAGAAGCTGGGCGAGCGGCTGGCCGCGGCGCTGCCCCAGGGCTCGGGCCCGCTGGTGGCGCAGAAGGTGTTCGGTGAAGAGCCGTTCGAGGTGTTGGCCAGCTACCCGCTGGCGTGGAAGTGCAGCTGCTCGAAGGAGCGGGTGATTCGGGCGCTCACCACCATGGGCCCCGAGGAGCTCACCGACATGATCGAGAAAGACGGGAAGGCCTCGGCGAAGTGCCAGTTCTGCGGCCGGGCCTACGAGATCAGCGCCGACGAGCTGAAGACCCTGCTGCCCAGCGCGTGACGTGGAGTCGAGACCGAGCAGGGTGAGCCACGTCGAACCCTGCCGTCGCTCGCCGAAGGCTCTGCCACAGATACTCCATCGTACACGTGCGAGCGTTCGTGCTGCTTGAAGCCTGGAGTTCGCGGTGGTCAGCGTTCCAGTTGCGACGTCACCCCTCGACTGCGCTCGGGGTGAGCGGTTTCGACTACCCGCTCTTCTCGACCTTCTGCAGCTCTTCGAAGCCGGGCAGGGTCGAGAGGTCGGGCACGATGGTGATCTCGATGCGGCGGTTGAGGGCGCGGCCCTCGGGCATGTCGTTGACGCCGACCGGCTTGGTGTCGGCGAAGCTGGCGGCGCTGATGCGCTCTTTGGGCATGCCGGCTTCAATCATCGCCTTGACCACGTTGGTGCCGCGAAAGGCGGCGAGCTCCCAGTTGCTGGGGAACTGCGCGGTCGAGATGGGCTGCGCGTCGGTGTGCCCCTCGACCTGGAAGTTGCGGTTGGGAATCGAGGCCAGCACCTGCGCCACCTCGGAGATGGCGGTCTTGCCGTCTTTGCTCAGCGACGCGGAGCCGGGCGCGAAGAGAATGTCGGTGGCCAGCACCACCACCATGCGGCCCTCGACGATGCGCACCTTCAGCTTGCCGGCGTCGATCAGCGCCTTGAAGCGGGCCAGCAGGTTCTTGAACTCGTTCACCCGCGCCTCGGCCTGCGCGCGCCGCTTCTCGAGATCGGCGAGCGCCAGCGTCATCTGATCGACGTCGGCCTTCAGCTTCGAGGCGTCTTTGGTGCGGTTGGCGAGCTCGGCGAGCGAGCGGTTGAGCCGCGCGTCGAGGTCGGCCTTCTGCTGGGTGAGGTCCAAGAGGTTGGCCTCGAGCTTCTTCAGCGCGTCTTCCTGCGCGGTGATCTTCCGCTCGCGCTGTTCGAGCGTCTGGTTGCGGGCGGCGAGCTCTTCTTCGAGGTGGTCGCGCTCGGCCTTGAGCAGGTCGTAGGTGCCCTGCGTCACGCACCCGGTTCCCAGCAGCGCCAGCAGGCTCAAAGTGGTCGTCCGCATGGGGGCCTCATACTACGGTGCCCGGGGCATGGACCCGCTCAAACGCATCGTCGAGCTGCTCGAAGACGAGTCGCCGCGAAAACGAATCGCCGCGGCGGTGGTGCTCGGCGAGCTCAAGGTCAAAGACGCGTCGGTGGTCGCGCGCCTCACCGACATGGCGAAGGACCCGGTCGACGCGTACGCCGAGGCGGCCATCGAGGCGCTCGGCGCGATGGGCGCGATGAAGGCGCTGCCGGTGCTGCTCGAGGCGCTCGGCCGCAAGGGGCTGCAGCAGCTGGCGTCGAAGGCCATCGCCGCGCTGGGCGAGGGCGCGCTGGGCGAGATCAAAGAGCGCCTGAGCGACGCGACGCCCGAGATGCGCGCGCAGCTCTCGCAGCTCTTGCCATCGGTGGGCACCAGCAAGAGCTTCGAGATGGCGCTCGAGGGCATGCGCGGGCAGCCGTGGGAGACCATCAACAAGGTGGCGCTCTCGGTGCGCGCCGAGGCCAAGACCGGCAGCGAGGCCGAGCGCCGGGTGATGCGCACCCAGGTCGAGAAGTTTTTGGGCAAGAAGAAGACGCAGGAAGACGTCGACGTGCTGCGCGGCGCGCTGAAGGTGCTCGGCTTTCTCGAGCTGCCCGAGGCCGAGAAGACGCTGCTCGAGTTTCTGTCGCGCAAGCAGCTGCCCGCGGTGCGCGTCGAGGCGGCCACCGCGCTGCGCTTCGCGCTGGGCCATGGCCCGTCGAAGAAGGCGATTCGCGCGCTGATGGAGCTGCTCGAAGAGCCCGACTCGTTCGTGGCCCGCGCCGCGCGAGACTCGCTCACGGTGATGAAGATGGGCCCCGAGTTCGCCGACGAGCTCGCCGAGCTGTGCGTGGCGAAGTCGGTCGACGTGTCGCTGTGGGCGATCGGCGTGCTGGGCGGCATGGCGCAGGGCAAGGCGAAGCTGGTGGCCAAGACGCTGGCTCCGGTGGCGCGCGGCAGCGACCGCAGCCGGGCCGAGGCCGCGGCGAAGGTGCTGATCGGTCTGCCCGACGGCCTCGAGCTGCTGGTCGACGCGCTCGCCGACGCCGAAGAAGACGTGGGCGCGCAGGTGCTGGCCGAGGTGGTGAACCCGATGGCCGCGCAGCTGTCGAAGAAGCAGGTGAAGCAGCTGCTCGGCGCGGCCGAGAAGCAGCTGGGCAAGACCTTCGCGGTGGCGCGGCGGCAGCTCGAGCCGGTGCGCAACGCCGACCCCGAGGCGTGGGGGCAGCTCTTGCGCGACAAGGCCAAGGCGCTGGCGAAGAAAGACCCGGCGCGGGCAGAGCTGATCGCCCAGCTGCTCGGCGCTTCGACGGTGGCCACCGAGGAAGACAAGTACGGGTTCGCGGTGGGGCAGCTCGCGCACCACTCGTTGGATCCACACCCACGTGCGCGGCAGCGCGACCCGGTGCTCGGCGCGCTCGAGAAGCTGCACGCCGAAGGCTTCAAGGTGGCCGAGACGGTCAGCCACGACAAGAAGCTCAGCGACGAGGCCAAGTACTACGTCGGCGTGCACTTCGCCGAGAAGTCGCTGTTCGAGCTCAAGAGCGTGGGCGCCGAGATTCTCGAGGCCCTCGCCGAGAGCGGCCGCGGCAAGATCGCCAAGGCGGCGAAGAACAAGATGAAGCTGCTCGAGCTGTAGACCGGCGAACCCTGCCGTCGCTCGGGGGCCTTGCCCAGGGACTCTGCCGAGGAGGCGTCGGGCCCCCTTCGACTTCGCTTCGCTTCGCTCAGGGTGAACAGCTTTTCGGGCACGGTGGCACGGGCACTTGAGCTCGTGAACGTCCGACGAGGGACGTGGTCGTCAGACGGTGAGGCGTGCCTGTGCCCGTGCCCGGCTGTTCGCGGTGTTGCTTCGCTCGGGGTGACCGGCGCTTCGCTGCGCTTTCAGCTGAAGCGATCTTCCAACCGGCGGCGCACGCTGCGCCAGAGGGTCTCGCGCTGCAGGCGGGCGAGCAGCTGTTGGGCCAGCCGTTGGGGCACCGACGAGGGGGTGAGGTCGGAGCGGTCGTCGCCGGTCATGCGGCGGAACACCAACCGCGCGGGCGGCACCAGCAGCACCACGGACCAGGTAGACGCATCTTCGCTCCAGGTCACCTCGTCGGTGATCTGCAGTGAAGACAGCTCCGCCTGGCGCATCAGCTCCATCACCTGGGCGGCATCGGCGGAGTCGAGGAATCGCTCGAGCATAGAAAGGTAGGTGAAACGCCTCTCCCGGCATCGATGAAGACCGGGCTCAGGTGAACCGGAAGAGGCGGGGGTTTGCGCTGCAACCCTCGCGCCCACTGCCTTTTCGAGACGGTTCGCGGGCCTTGCGGCGCGCATTTCTTTCAGCGCTGCAAGCTGCATTTCAACAATGAAACGAGCAGCTCTTTGGCGGCAGCCATCAGCGCGTCTCCCTCGAGGGGATTCGCAGTCTTGGCCACCAGCTTCATCTCGGGTGTGAGCCGAAGTGCGCCCTTCGACTTCTGCACCAGACCGGCGAGCCGCGAGGGGTCGAGCGCCGCGTCTGCACCCAGGGTCACGACCAACCGACCCGGGCCGGCGTCGAGCGAGCGCAGGCGCAGGCGGCGCAGGTCCATCTTGAGGAGCATCAGCTGGCCGAGGTTGTCGACCTCGTCGGGGGCGTCTCCGAAGCGGTCGATCAGCTCGGCGCGCAGGTCATCGAGCTCTTCGGGGGTCTGGGCCGACGAGAAGCGCTTGTAGAGCACCAGGCGCTGCTGAACGTCGGGCACGTACTCTTCGGGCAGCAGGGCCTCGATGGGCAGGTTGACGTCGGGCTCGACCTGGGTGCGCGGAGGCTCGCCGCGCATCTCGGCCACCGCCTCTTCGAGCATCTGTGCGTAGAGGTCGAAGCCGACCGACTCGATCGAGCCCGACTGCTCGCCGCCCAAGAGGTTGCCGGCGCCGCGAATCTCGAGGTCGTGCGAGGCGATGGAGAACCCCGCGCCCAGCTCGGTGAACGCCTGCAGCACCTCGAGGCGTCGCTCGGCGTCTTTGGTGATGCCGCGCTCGGCGGGCACCAAGAGGTAGGCGTAGGCGCGCTCTTTCGAGCGGCCCACCCGGCCGCGCAGCTGGTAGAGCTGGGCGAGGCCGAAGTGGTCGGCGCGGTCGACGATGAGCGTGTTGGCCGACGAGATGTCGAGGCCGCTCTCGATGATGCTGGTGCAGAGCAGCACCTGCAGCCGCTTCTGCACGAAGTCGAGCATCACCTTCTCGAGCTGGCCGTCGTGCATCTGCCCGTGCGCGACTCCGATGGTGACGTTGGGGAGCAGCTGGTGCAGCTGCTGCTCGATGTTGGGCAGCGAAGCGATGCGGTCGTGCACGAAGAACACCTGCCCGCCCCGGTGCAGCTCGCGGGTGACCGCCTCTTTGATCTGCTCGGGGTCGAAGCGGTTCACGAAGGTGCGAATGGCGCGCCGGTCGGCGGGCGGGGTGGCGATGATCGACATGTCGCGCAGGCCCGACATGGCCATGTTGAGGGTGCGCGGAATCGGGGTGGCGCTGAGCGTGAGGGTGTCGACCTGGGCCTTCAGCTTCTTGAGCGACTCTTTCTGCTTCACGCCGAAGCGCTGCTCTTCGTCGATGATGAGCAGGCCGAGGTCCCTGAAGCCGACCTCACCGCCCAGCAGCTTGTGGGTGCCGATGAGAATGTCGAGGCGGCCCTCGCGTGCGCGGCGCAGCACCTCGCGCGCCTCGGGCGGTTTCTGCAGGCCCGAGACCACCTCGATGGTGACCGGGTAGCCGTCGAAGCGCTTCTTGAAGGTGGTGTGGTGCTGGTGGGCGAGCAGGGTGGTGGGCACCAGCACCGCGACCTGCTTGCGATCGAGCACCGCCTTGAACGCGGCGCGCATCGCGACCTCGGTCTTGCCGTAGCCCACGTCGCCGCAGACCAGCCTGTCCATCGGCTCGGGCTTCTGCATGTCGGCCACCACGTCGTCGATGGCCTTCTGCTGGTCGGGCGTCTCGTCGAACTCGAAGTCGGCCTCGAACTGGCGGAAGTAGCGGTCGGGTGCGCTGAAGGCGTGGCCACCGTGGGCCTTGCGCTGCGCGTAGAGGGTGAGCAGCTCGGCCGCCATCTTGAGCAGGTTCTCTTTGACGCGGGCCTTGGTGCGCGCCCACGAGTCAGAGCCCAGCTTGTCGAGCTGCACCTTCTCGGGGTCGCCGCCGGTGAAGCGCGACACCAGCCGCATGCGGCTGACGGGCAGGTAGACCTTGTCCTTCCCCGCGAACTGCAAGATGAGCAGCTCGGCCTTCACGCCCTGCACCTGCATCGAGGTGAGGCCGGCGTAGCGGGCGACCCCGAACTCGGCGTGCACCACCAGGTCGCCCTCTTTGAGGTCCGAGAAGTTGGCGGCGAAGCCACCGTCGCCGCTCTTGCGCCGGGTCTTGCGGTGCGCGCGAACGCCGAAGATCTCTTCGTCGGCGAGCACGGCCAGCCCCGTGCCTGAGTCGACGAAGCCGGCGCTGGCGTCGCCGAGGAAGAGGTGGGCCGGCAGCTTCACGTCGTAGAGCGCTGCGGGGTCGGCGCCCAAGGGGCCTTCGTGCACCCGGGCGGCCACGCCGCGGTCCGAGAGCAGGCGCTTCAAGCGGTCGATCTGCCCGCGGCTGCCGCAGGCGACCGCCGCGGTGATGCGCTCGTCGCGCCAGCGGCTCAGCCGCTCGATGAGCGGGGTGAGCGCGCCCTCTTCGCCGTGGTGCGAGCGAATCGCCTCGCGCAGGTCTCTGGTTTCCTGAAAGGGGAAGGTGATGGGGGCGGCGCCGCCCGAGTCGAGCGAGAGCCCGCCGCCCTCGATGCGGGGCAACTTCGCCAGCTGCTCACGCAGCTCGGACGCGCCCAGGAAGTGAGCGGCGACGGGGAGCGTCAAGTCGCCGCGTTCGACGGCCCCGGCGTGGCTGCGCTTGAGCTCGGAGCCGAGCTCGATGAGGGTGCGCTCTTGCGCCACCGGCTCGTCGACCCAGACGATGGGCGTCTTCTTCGACCAGAACGGCAGGTAGTCGAAGACGGTGGAGAGCCCCGGAGAGAAGAAACCCGGCCACAGGCTCTCGAGGCCGGCCGACGAGATGCCCTCGCGAATCTGCTCGATGCGCTCGCGCACCCGCGAGGTGGGCACGTCGCTCTGCTCGGCGGCGTCGCGCACCGAGGCCTCGGCGGCGGCGCGGGTCTGGGTGTTGAAGAACAGCTCACGGGCGGGCAGCAGCCTCAGCACCTTGACGTCTTCGAGGGTGCGCTGGGTCTGCGGGTCGAAGCTGCGCATCGACTCGACGTCGTCGCCGAACAGCTCGATGCGCACGGGCAAAGGCTCGAGCGGCGCCCAGACGTCGATGATGTCGCCGCGCAGCGAGAACGCGCCCACGTCTTCGACCAGCGGGCTGTTGCGGTAGCCCATGTCGGTGAGCTTGCGCGCCAGCGCGTCGCGGCCGAGCTCGGACGCAGGGGTCAGCGTCTCGCTGAGCTCGCCCATCACCTGCGGAGGGAGCACCTTGCGGCACGCGCCGCGCACCGAGAGGACGAGGGCTTTGGCCGCGCTCTGGTGCCGCAGGTGGAACAGGGTCGAGAGGCGCTCGGTGACCAGGCCGGTGTCTTTGATCAGCTCGTCCCACGGCAGCGCTTCGTCGGACGGGAGCTGCAGCACCGCGGCTTCGCCGAGGAACAGGCGCAGGTCGTTGGCGAGGCGGTCGGCTTCGTCTTCTTCTTGGGTGATGCAGACCAGCGGCGCGCCCAGGCGCGAGAGCAGCCAGCCACGCGCGGCGTGCTTGACGCCGACCACCCGGGCCTGACGGGTGGTGGCGAGAGACTGCTGGAGCGCTTCGAATGGAGTCGGTGCGGACAAACTCGAGAGGGCACTAACCCGGGTCGCTTCACTTGGCCACTGGCCGCTGGTGGAGGGCTACCAGTCGCCGCGGCGGTCGCGCTTCTTCTGCGAGTGCAGCTTCTTGTTGTCGAGCCGGCGGCGCTTCTGGCCGCGGCTGACCCGGGTCTTGACGCGCGGCGGCTGGACGATGGTGAGCGCGGTGAGCCTGGCGCGGAGGCGCTCGAGCGCCTCGTGCCGGTTCATCAGCTGGCTGCGGCGCTCGGTGGCGGTGACGTTGACGCCGGTGGGCCGGTGGGTGAGGCGCACCGCGGTCTCGGCCTTGTTCTGGTGCTGGCCGCCCGGGCCGCCGGCGTTGAAGAACTGCTCGAAGCACTCGGCGAGCAGGTGCTCGTCGTCGAGCGCGATGGCGCGCCGTGCGGCGGCGCGAAGCTCTGGAGAAGGGTCGCTCATGGCGGGGCGCTGACGGGGGACGTTTTTATCCCGGACAGCGGCCGCCGCGCCTCACCGATGAGTGGGCAGCCCGTACACGCCCGTGCCGATGCAGTAGCCGGCCGAGAAGCTGCCCGAGAGCTCGAGGGGCGCTCCGCCGTCGGGCGCATCGAAGGTCAGCGCGAAGCTGCCCGAGGCGCCGCAGGCGGGCAGGGTGTCGAGGGTGACCGAGCCGGCGTACGCGGTCTGCACCGCGGCCCCACCGGGCAGGCGGAGCACCGCGCTCGGCTCGTCGGGCAGCAGCGAGCCGACCGAAAACGTGCCGGGCGCGGGGTCGCCGACCAGCAGCAGCTCGAGCGCGGGGCCGCCGGTGCCGTAGAGCGGCCCCACCAGGCTGCAGGCCGTCGCCTGCGCGCCGAACGAGAGGGAGAGCGCACGCACGGTGCCGGCGTCGCCGCAGCCCGACTCGATGAAGGCCTGGTACGCCGAGCCGAAGGTGAAGGAGAGGCCTCCATCGGCGAAGCCCGAGCCGGCGGTCAGGCCCAGGCGGGCCCAGCCTCCGTCGGCGGCGACGAAGCAGGTGCCCGCGTCTGAGGGGTTCGCGCCGTGGGCGAGCGAGACGCAGATGCCCGTCAGCGGGGTGGTGGTGGGCGCCTGCGTCGAGCACGCGGCCGCGGCTGCCCCGAGCAGCAGCAGCCCGCACCTTCTTGCGCGGCTCCGAGCGTCGCGTCGATGGGTCACGTTCGGGTCTCCTCCGGGCCGCCGCTCGAGCACGAAGCGTGCTGCTTCGTTCGGGCGCGCAACCCCGACATTTCGCGAGCGGCGGAGTGCGCATGCACCACCGGGCGCTGCGCAGAGCCCGGCATTCGCGTCAGGGCGCGAGCGGCGCTCAGCGGTGGGCGAAGAGCTGCACCTTCAGCGCCCCGCCGGCGCTCCACTCGCTCTGGGCGAGCGCGCCGGCGTCGCGCCAGGCGCCAGAGGCGTGGAGCTGCACCGAGAGGGGGTGATCATTGACGGCGAGCAGCACGCGCTCGAGCTGCAGCTCACCGCGCGCGCGAAGGGTGCCGCCCCGGGTGAAGGCCGCGGGGTCGAAGGTCCACCCCGCCTGGCCGGCGCAGCGAAAGACCCACCGGCCGTCTTCGCTCTCGGCGTTGATGACCAGCTGCAGCGCGGTGAGCGGGGTGAGCTCGTGGTGCAGGGTGAGCCCGTCGTGCCGCAGCTGGTGCGCGAGGGTGGGGCCGAAGCCGAGGTGAAAGCGGCCGGTCGCCGAGCGCAGCGGGTCGAACAGCATCGCCAGCCGTGCGGTCTCGAAGCTCCACCCGAGCCCGTCTTCGACGCGGCGCTCGTAGCGGGCGGCGCGGCCGTACAGCCCGAGGTCGAGGGGGAAGGGCAGCCGAATCGGCGGGGTGGTGGGCAGCAGCAGAAAGCCCTCGTCGACGTGGCGGCGGGCCAGGCCCTCGTAGGCGGTGAGGGTGAGGTGCCGCTCGGCCTTCGACCAGCGCGCGTCGGCGCCGAGCAGGCGGTGCTGCAGCAGCCAGGTGGTGCCGGCCTTGCTTCGGCTGTCGCGGGCGCCGCGCAGGCGCAGCCCGAGGCCGAGGTCGAGCGCTGGGTTCAGCGAGCGCGCCGAGCCTCCGGCGGAGAGCTCGAGGCCGCGGCCGGGGTCGAAGCAGGTGCGAAAGCGCGCGCCGTTCGCGGCGTGCTGCCAGCACGGCTCGGGCAGCTCGGCGCCGACGGCGGAAGCCGCGGCGAGCACGGCGGTGGTGAGCGCGGCGAGCATCAGCCCCGGGTGCGGTTGAACACCTGGGTGGCGCTGCGGCGGGCGGGCGCCCAGAAGCTGAAGCGCAGGCCGGCGTCGACGCCGAAGTCCCACCCCGGCGTCACCCCGGGCAGGTCGTCGCGCCACTGGGCGCGCCCATCGACGACGAGGGTGAGCGGGTAGTCGTTGATGGCGAGCAAGATGAGCTCGTAGCCGAGGCGCGCCTTGAAGCGCTCGGGGCTCTTTCGGCGGCCCGCGAGCGCCTGGTCGAAGAACAGCTTCTCTCCAGTCACCGCGCCGGTGAGGTGGTGGAAGCCGTCGCGGTCGAGGGTGAAGTCGGCTTCGAGGGCGGCCTCGGGGCGGAGCGAGACGCTGCGCGTCTGCAGGTCGAATTCGCCCGCTGGCCCGGCCCGCACCCGCAGGTACGACTGCAGATCTCTCGAGTGCCAGAGGTCGATCGAGGCGTTGGCGCTGGCCAGGGTGAGAAAGCCCTGGTCGGAGATCAGCTCGAAGCGCACCGCCTCGAACCAGCCGGCGAGGTTCACGTCGAGGTCGAGCCGGCGCGGGCGCCCGACGAACGTCGTGATCCACACCGGGGCGGCGAGGCGGCGCGAGCTCCAGTCGTAGCGAATGGCGGTGGCCATCAGCCGCGTGTCGCGTGAGCCGATGAACGCCGAGCCCTCGAGAATGTGCAGCCGGTGCAGCTCGCGGCCGGCGTCGTTGGCGAGCTCCAACTCGATGCCGAAGTCGGCGCGGCCCCTGCCTAAGTCCATGCTGCCCAGCGAGAGGTCGCGCGCGGCGCCGGGGCGAAACGAGGGGGCCCAGGCGCCGCCGAAGTAGACCCGCCGGTGCAGGTCGAAGTTCACCTGAATGATGCGGCCCTGGTCGTCGCGGTACCAACCATCGGGTGCCTCGGCCACCGCCTCGACGAAGCGGTGGGTGGCCGACAGCTTCTCGAGCTGTGACGGGGGCAAGGTGCCGCACGGCGCGGTGCGCTGCAGCTCTTCTTCGGTCTCGACGCCGTCGCGCAGCACGCGGTCGGGCGCGGCGAAGCAGAGCTGCCTGCCGTCGTCGCACTGCACCCGGTAGCGGCCCGAGGGCACCGCGGTCGACTTCTTCAGCTCGACGCACCACACCTCGCGGGCGTAGTCGAGGTGCGGCCGGTCGCCTTCGGCCCTGGTGACCTCGAGCTCCGACGGTGTGCGCGCGGCGCGATTCGCCAGCTCGTGCACCAGGTCTCTGGCCTTCTCGAGGCGGTCGTCGACCGGCTCGGTCGATTGACCGAGGGTGAGCAGCAGCAAGGTGGGGAGCATTGACGCGATGCGTTTCAACGCGCGTGCCCCGCTCAAGCGCCTTGAGGACACCTGACGGCGGGGCGCGGTGTGCAGGGCGCTGCGCAGTTGCGCGGCAGGGGCGGCCCCCCTCTCGCGCCAGAGCGCGAGAGGCACCCCAGCTGCCGGTCAGCGAGGTGCCCGGAAGACCACTGGAGCGCCAAAGAAAGTGCGCCGTGACGGGTTCCGACCGCCGTCTCCAATACGGTGTACCTCATGCGACCGGACCCTCGACGGCATCACCTCTCTCTGCGTCCCCGCGCCTGTGCCTGGTTCACGTGGGTGCTCGTGGTCACGGCGCTGTCGTGCGGGGCGCCGGGCGGCACCGGGCCCGATGGTGGGGGCCTGCCTGACCCCGCTGCGCTTCAGTTGGTCACCTTCACCGCATCGGAGTCTCCGGTGCCGGTGGTGAAGACCGCGGCGTCGATGCCGGTCGGCCTCACGGTGGTGATGAAGCTCGCGAAGCGCGACGACGGCTCGACGCAGCACATCTCGCTCGCCAAGGTCTCGCTCGGCGGCAAGCAGCTCGCCGAGCTGGTCACCAGCGCAGACGCTCCGAACATCTTTCGCGCCCAGGTCGACCGCGGCGACCTGTTCGACCCGACCCTCGCGACGCGGGGCGACGAAGACCCGAAGGTCACCTTGAGCCTCGAGTTCGTCGATGACCGCAGCGACACCCGCAAGTTCGACGTACAGCTCGGGGTCGAGTGCGCGACCGGGCCGGTGACCGAGCACGCGTACTTCTGCCGCGGCTCCTGCGGAGGCCTTCATGCGTTTCCTACGCCCGACCTCGACAGCGCGGTCAGCTGCGGCGGCTGCGGGCTGGCGTGCACCTACGCCCCGCCCGGTGGCGCCACCACTTCCGGCACGTGCAGCTCGTACAGCCACCTCGGCTCGTGGGTCGAGACCTGTGGCGTCGCGATCGAGCTGCCCCCCACCCCGACGGGAGCGGTCGACCTCAGCCAGAGCTGCACCCAGGTCTGCGCGAAGTACTCGGGGCGGGGCAAGCCCGGCACGTGCTTCGGCCACTGCGCGGCGGGCAGCGCGGGTCTGCCGGTGTACTTCGGTGACGCCAGCGGCGAGACCTACGGCAGCGTCGAGGGCATCATCGCCGGCAAGTACACCAACACCCCCAACCCCAACCGGGGGCTGGTGTTCGGCTGCGACCAGTCGCCGGCTGCGTACCTCGCGTCGCTGCCCGTCGAGGTGCGGCCCGCGCAGGTTCGCGCGGTGAGCTGCTGCTGCGCGTTCGACTGAAGGCGGCGAGCGCCCCAAAAGAATGCGGCGGGACCCTCACGTCGAGGGTCCCGCCGCGGCGCTCGTCCTGCGCTCACTTGGTGGTGGTGTTCTCTTCGATCACCTTGCCGTTCGCGTCGCGAACGACGTGGCTCTTGGTGGTGGTCTTCTTGTCGTTCTTCATGCCCGGCGCGTCGTGCTGGTCGGTCTTCTCGACGTCGGTCTCGTGGCCGCCGGTGTCGTTGGCCTTCATCTCGGTCTTCTGGGTGTTGGTGTCGGTGACGCTGTTGTTCATGCCGGCCGGGTCATTGGTGGTCTTCTGCTCGCCGGTCACCGTCTTCTTCTTTCCGTCGGCGGTGGTGGTGGTGGTCTTCTTCGCGGTCTTGGTGGTGGTCTCGTCGGCGAAGGCCACGAGGGCAAACATCGCGACGGCGACTGCAAACAGGCGTTTCATGAGCTGCTCCTTTGAGTGAGAGACGACTGCGAGAGAGAGCAGGTAAACGGGTCGAGGCGGAGCGTCAGCCGTTCTTGCCCCTGCGGTGAATCGGTAACGCCAGCGATGTTAAGAACGCTGGCATGCGTCGCGACCTGGTGGAGTGGCAGTGGGCGGGCTACCCCGAGTTCCACGGCAGCAAGCTGAACCTGCTGATTCACATCGTCGCGGTGCCGATGTTCATCTTGTCGACGGTGAACCTGGGGTGGTCGCTGGTGCACCTGCAGCCGTTCTTCGCGATCTTCGCGCTGGGCGGCATGCTGATCGCTTTCGCGGCCCAGGCGGTGGGGCACGCGCAAGAGAAGAGCCCCGCGATACCCTTCGACGGCCCGCTCGACGCGGTGAGCCGCATCTTCGTGGAGCAGTTCTTCAACTTCCCCCGCTTCGTGGTGAGCGGCGGCTGGTGGAAGGCGTATCGCGCGGCCGAGTGAAGCTTCAGTACCCGATGTTGGCGCGACCGCTCGCCGACGCGACCGCACCGGGCGCCTGCGACGGGGGTCGCGGCGACGTTGATGGGCAGCACCTTGGCGCGGCGCAGCCCATTGAAGTCGGTGGCGATCTGCGACGAGTACGCGCCCATGTTGCGTGCGACGAGCAGGTCTCCGTCTCGCAGTGCGGGCAACATCGCGCGCTCGGCGATGACGTCGAGGCTGTCGCAGGTGGGGCCGCCGATGGTGCGAAGCTCGCTCTCGCCCCGGGGGCGCAGCGGCTCGAGCACCGGCTTCTGGTGGTCGTTGAGCACGCCGTTGTACGAGCCGTACACCCCGTCGTCGACGTAGACCCACTCGATGCCGTCGCGCTCGGCCCGGCCGGTGACCGACACGAGCGAAGTGCCGGCCTCGGCGACGAGGTAGCGGCCGGGCTCGGCGATGACGTCGACGTCGCCGGGCAGCTGCGAGAGCGCGGCGCGAATCGGAGCGCAGAAGGTCTCGATGTCCGGCACGCCGGGGTCGTACCGCGCGGGGAAGCCGCCGCCGATGTCGAGCGTCGAGAGCTTGCCCAGCCCGCGGGTCTCGGCCTCACGCATCAGCGCGGCGCAGGTCTCGACGGCTTCGACATGCTTGTCGGGCGTGCCGCTCTGCGAGCCGGCATGAAACGAGAAGCCCTTCACCTCGACCTCGAGCTGGCTGGCGCGCTCGAGCAGGGCGAGCGCATTCTCGGGAGCGCAGCCGAACTTGGCCGAGAGGTCAGCCGAGGCCTCGGGGTTGCGAAAAGCGAGGCGAACGATGACCTGGGCCTGGTCGCGGTAGGGGCGGAACTTGGCGAGCTCGTCGGGGTTGTCGACCACGAAGGTCTTCACGCCGCCGGCGAGCGCGGCGCGAATGTCTTCGTCGGTCTTGATGGGGTGGGTGTGAATGCAGCGCTCGGCCGAGATGCCCAGCGCCTGCAGCTGCTGCAGCTCGCCGGTCGACGCGACGTCGAACGAGCTGCCTGCGTCGCGCAGGGTGGCGAGCACCGCAGGGTCGGGCTGGGCCTTGACCGCGTAGTGAAGGGTGACACCGGGCAGCGCGGCCTGCAGCGCCCGATACGACTGTCGCACGGTGTCACAGTCGAGCAGCAAGAGCGGAGAGCCGTGTTGTGCGACCAGCGCCTCGACCTGGGCGGCTGAGTAGGGCGCCGCCATGCGTACGGGAGCAACCGAAGAGGAGGGCCGAAAGGCCTCGGCCGGCGCACCGTGCGGCGCGGTCTTGTCGGCCACCCTCGCGAGCGCGTCGGAGGCCTTCGACGCGACGGCCGAGGTGCCCGCGCGGACGCGGTGCATCGAGCCGTGAACGAGGCGCGCAACCTTGCGATCGAGCTTCATCGGGTGCTCAGGCTTACCAGAGCGTCGACCCTGGCGTTGAGCTCTGGTCGAGGCGCGACACCCCGAGGTTCCCCAAGGCGGGGGGGCTGCAGCGGGGTGAGGCAGATCAGGTCAACCGAATGTAAAGGTGCTATGGCGCGCGCCCATGGCGATGGAAGAACCTCAGGCGCACGAGACGCTCACCGAGGCGGTGCTGGGCAAGAAGTTCCTCGACTCGAGCAACGTGAAGCCCTTCATGAAGTACCCGCCGGCGCTGCGCGCGGGGCTGGTCGCCGCGGCGTTCGCCGGCCTGGTGCTGCTGCCCTACCTGGGAGCCGTCGGGCTGTGGGACCCATGGGAGACCCACTACGGCGAGGTCGCGCGCGAGATGATTCAGCGCAACGACTACGTGCACCCCTACTGGGAGAACGCCTGGTTCTTCTCGAAGCCCGCCTTCGCGATGTGGATGATGGCGGCCGGCATGAAGGTGCTGGGCAGCGGCATCGCGGCGGCGCCCAACAGCAGCAACGACGCGCTGGCCCCGTCTGACGCGCTGGGCCTGTGGACGGAGTGGGGCTTTCGCCTGCCCTTCGTGCTGTTCTCGATTCTCGCGGTGGCGCTGCTCGCCTACGCGTTGGCGCGGGTGACGAAGTCGCGGGTCGGGCTGGCCACGGCGTTCGTGCTGGTCACCATGCCGCTCTACTTCCTCATCTCGCGGCAGGCGGTGACCGACACCCCGATGATCGCCGCGAACATCTGCGCGATGGCGTGCGCCATCGTGGCGCTGATCGACGGCTCGCTCACCCAGCCGAAGCGCGACGGGTGGTGGGTCGCGTTCTGGGGTGTTCGTCTCGTTCGGGCACGCTGTCGAAAGAGTCGCTGGGCGTGGTGCCGATCGCGGTGGTCGTCGTCTACATGGTGCTCAACCACCTGCCCACCCGCCAGCGCGAGTGGCAGGAGCACCTTCGCTGGCTGGTGGAAAAAGCGCTCAACCCGGTGATCGCCGGCGTGGTGGCGGGCGCGGTGGCGTACGGGGCGGCTGCGGCGCTGTGGGGCGCCGACCCGAACCCGATTCGCCACCTGGTGGGCGCGGTGCCGGGCCTGTTCGCGTTCGTGCTGGCGTTCACCCTGATGCTCGACCGGGTGGTGAAGAACGACCGCAGCATTCCCTCGTTCTTCGCCGAGTTCTTCCGCATGCGGGTGGGCACCGGCGCGCTCATCTTCCTGGCCGTCGCCATACCCTGGTACTGGGTGATGTTCTCGTTTCCGCAGGTCGACGACGAAGGGAAGCTGTTCTGGTTCCGCGTGCTGGTGCACGACAACTTCGGCCGGCTCGCCAGCGGCGTGCACACCACCACTCCGGGCGGCACGTTCACCTACTTCATCGAGCAGGGCGGCTTCGCCACCTTCCCCTGGTCGGTGTGCGTGCCGGGCGCGTTCGCGGTGGTCGCGCGGCTCACCATTCGCGGGCAAGACCCCCAAGACAAGGTGGGCGTGATCGCCGCGGTGTGGCTGGCCGGCACCTTCGCGCTGATCGGCTCGTCGGCGACCAAGTTCCACCACTACGTGCTGCCGATGCTGCCGGCGCTGGCGATTCTGATCGGCCTGTTCCTCGACCGGTTGTGGTCCGAGGGCATCGCCAGGCACGGCCTGTCGCTGCTGCTGGGCGTGCCGTTCTTCGTGCTGGTCGGCAAAGACCTCGCCGGCAACCCGAAGAACTTCACCGACCTGTTCGTCTACAACTACGACCGCCCGTACCCGTTCGAGATGGTGCAGACCCAGCTCAACCTCTTCGCCTCGCGGCCGCTGTGGCTCTCTGACCTGCTGGCCATCGCGCTGCTCGGGGTGGGCGGCTACCTGTTCTTCGAGGCCACGTCGGCGAGGCGGCCGGCTCCGCTCAAGGGCCTGGCGGTCACGCTCGCGGCGCTGGGCTTCGCGGCGGTGATCGTCTCGGCCACCGACGCGCGCAACTCTCCGCTGGTGTACTTCGGGCTCGCCTTCGCCGCCGGCGCCGCCTGGTTCTTCTACGAGGCGACCCGCACCAAAGAGGGCAACAACTTCGTGCTCTACGCCTGCGCCGCGATCGCCGGCCTGCCGGCGCTGGGCATGTTGGTGCGCGGCGTTCAGGTCGAGACCGCGCGCAGCAACCCGCAGGCCGCGCGGGTCGAAGACTGGCTGCAGCCGCTGGTCACCGACGCCGCGAACATCAAAGAGGTGATGGGCTTCTCGTTCGTGGCCGGCGGCGTGGTGCTGGCGTGCATGGCGCTGGCGCGCGCGCGGGTGGCGTTCTTCTCGACCGCGCTGGCACTGGTGACCGCGTGGGTGCTGTGGTTCAACTGGTCGCACTGGGTGCAGCTCACCCACCACTGGACGCAGCGCGACCAGTTCTGGCGCTACTACGCGCAGCGCCGGCCGGGCGAGCCGATCACCGCCTTCTTGATGAACTGGCGCGGAGAGACCTTCTACTCGCGCAACACGGTGAAGCAGATCAAGGACAACAACCTGCTCTACCAGTACGCAGCAGCCGGGCCGCGAGTGGGCGCTGGTCGAGCACGCCCGCCTGGGAATCTTGAAGGGCGCGGTGGGGCCCGACAAGCAGGTCACGCTCGTCGACAAAGACCTGAACAACAAGTTCGTGCTGGTGACCATCGAGTAGGCTCGTCACGAGCTTGCCCCCGTCGGTCATCGTCGAAGAGCTCGCCCGCAAGTTCGGCGAGCGCATGGCCGTCGAGGGGCTGTCGTTCGAGGTCAGCCCCGGTGAGGTGTTCGGTCTGCTCGGGCCCAATGGGGCGGGCAAGACCACCACCGTGCGCATGCTCACCGGGCTGATTGCGCCCACCTCGGGGTCGGCGACGGTGTGCGGCCACGCGCTCTCAGACCCGCGGCTGCGGCGCAAGGTCGGGCTGCTCACCGAGCAGCCGGGCCTCTACGACCGGCTCACCGCGCGCGAGAACCTGGTCTTCTACATGCGGCTCAACGAGGTCGACGAGCAGGCCGCCTGGCGCAAGGCAGAGAAGAACCTCGAGCGCTTCGGGCTGGGCGGCCGGTCGGACGAGCCGGTGGGCGGCTTCAGCAAGGGCATGCGGCAGAAGCTGGCCATCGTGCGCACGCTGGTGCACGAGCCGTCGGTGGTGTTTCTCGACGAGCCCACCAGCGGGCTCGACCCCGAGAGCGCGCGCACGGTGCGCGACGCGGTGGCCGAGCTCGCCGCCGAAGGGCGCACGCTGATTCTGTGCAGCCACAACCTCGCCGAGGTCGAGCGGCTGTGCACCCGGGTGGCGGTGATCAAGAACCGGCTGCGGCGGGTGGCCTCGCTCACCGAGCTCAAGCGCGAGGGGCTGGCGCTCGAGATACGCGTCGAGGGAGACGCGGCGGCGTGGGTGCCGGCGCTGGGGCGGCTGCCGTTTCACCCCGAGGCGCTGGCCGAAGGCTCGCGGCTCACGGTGATGCTGGCGAACGAAGGGCAGGCGCCCGACGTGGTGGCGCAGCTGGCCGCCACCGGTGCGCGCATCTACGCGGTGACCCGCGCGGCGCGGCCGTTGGAAGAGGCGTACCTCGAGCTGGTGAGAGAAGAGGCAAGTTGATCACCGTGATTCTCGACGTGGGGAGCCCGTCATGAATTTCTCGTGGGCGCGGGCGCGGGCCATCTTCTGGAAAGACTTTCTCGACCTGCGCAAGAACCGCGCGCTGCTGGCCTCGATGTCGGCGCTGCCGCTGATGCTGGTGGTGGTGCCGGCCGGGGTGGTGTGGGCGTATGCGCGGCGGCCCGATGACCCGAACCTCGAGGTGATCGCCCGGTACTACGAGGCCACCGTGCGCGGGCCCGACGCGGTGCGCTTTCTCATCGACAAGGTGCTGGTCGACTGGTTCTCGGTGTACCTGATCATGCCGGTGTTCGTGCCGATTCTGGTCTCGTCGTTCGCCATCGCCGGAGAGAAAGAGCGCCGCACGCTCGAGCCGCTGCTCGCCTCGCCGGTCACCGGGCTCGAGCTGCTGATCGGCAAGTCGCTCGCCTCGCTGGTGCCGGCGATCGCCATCTGCATTCTCGCCTTCGGCCTGCTGTGCCTCACCGTCGACTTCGCCGCGGGTGCCGCGGTGCTGCCGACCCCGATGTGGACCTTCGGGGTCTTCGTCATCGCGCCGCTGTTCGCGTTCTTCGGCAACGGCGTGGCGGTGGTCATCTCAGGGAGGGTGGGAGACTCGCGCCTGGCGCAGCAGCTCGCCGGCATGACCGTGCTGCCGCTGGTGGGCCTGGCCGCGGGGCAGTTCGGCGGCTTCTTGAAGGCCGGCTTCACCTATTACCTGCTCATCACCGCGTTCGTGCTGGTGCTCGACGTGGGGCTCTTACTCGCGGCTACACGCCTGTTCGATCGCGAGCGGCTGATGACCCGCTGGGGCTGACGGCAGTCGGGCTATAACCCCGAGCTCGCGATGGCGAGGGTTCCGACACTCCCGGGCGAGGGAGAAGTACTTCCCCGCTACGTCTTTCTCGAGACGCTGATTCCCCAGAGCACCGTGCTCGAGGTGGGAGCGGTCGCGCTCACCGCCGGGCACAGCGCCCGGTTTCTCATCGAGCGCGGCGCTGCGTCGGTCACCGCGCTCGACGGCGACTCGGACGCGGTGGCCCGCGCGCTCACCGACCCCGAGGTGCAGGTGGGCGGGGTGACCTTCAGCGACGCCGGCCTCGACTCGCTGTCGGGGCGCACCTTCGACCTGGTGTGCGTGCACGGCGTCGAGCCGCGCACGCTCGATGCGTCGCGCCTGGCGCAGCTCAAGCGCCTCTTGTCGCGCCGCGGGCGGCTGGTGCTGGCGGTGCGGCAGGAAGAGGGCATGGCGATCTCGGACCTGGGCCGGCGCGTCTCTGCGCCGCGGCACGGCAGGGTCGACGAGCTGGCGCTGCGGCTGAAGGGCTCGTTTCGCTGCGTCGACGTGGCCAGCCAGACGCTCTTCTTCGGCTACGCGGTGACCCCCGAGGGGCGCGACGACGTCGAGACCGCGCTCGACGAGTCGCTGGCCGGTCAGGCGGCGCCGGCGTACCGCCTGTACGTGTGCGGCATCGAGCCGCTGCCGGTGAGCGCCGCGTCGCTCACGCCGCTCGCCCCGCAAGTGCTCGATGAGCTCAACGGGCGGCTGCAGAGCGCGCTGGCCGACCCGCTCGGGCTGGCCAGCGAGCTGAACAGCGAGGTCGACCAGGTGCGGGTCGAAGAGCTCGAGCGCCGCACCCAACAGGCGATCGAAGAGGCCGAGCGCGCCGAGCTGCTGGCGGCCCAGGCGCTGGCGGAGCGCGACGGCCTGAAGGCGAAGATTGTGCGCGGGGGCATCGCCGACGAGGCCCGCGCCGAAGCCGCCCGGCTGGCCGAAGAGCTCGAGGCCCGGCAGGTCGAGCACGAGGCGCGGCTCTTGCGAACCCAGGCGCTGGCCCGCGAGGCGTCTGCCGCCGACGCCTCGGCGCGCGCCGCGCTCGAGCAGCAGCTCGCCGAGGCCGCCGCGTCGCTCGAGAAAGAGCGGGCGCAGCTCGAGACGCTGCTCGCCGAGGCCGAGACGCACCGTCGCGAGCGGGCCAGCCTCGAGCTGAAGGTGTCGGCGGCCGAGAAGGCGCTCGAGGCGCAGCGCGCGCTGACCCGCGAGCGGGAAGAGGGCGCCGCGGCGCTCACCGCGAAGGTCACCGAGGTGCAGGCCGAGCGCGCCGAGCTCGAGGTGCAGCTGTCGCTGACGCGCGCTCAGCTGTCGGTGGCGATCGAGGGGCTCACGGTGAAGGACACCGTGAAGCAGTAGGCGCTCACTCGAAGCGCAGGCTCGCCGAGATGTCGCTGTCGTTGCGCGAGAAGCGGGGGTGGCCCTTCACCTTGAGCGACACTCCGCCGCTCAAGTCGGTCTCGAGCGTGTCGGCGACGGCGACGCGGCCGCTGACTCCGCCCGAGGCCTTGATCTTCGCGTCGCTGACGCTCATCGCGCGGGTCTCGAGCTGCACGCCGCCGCTCAGGTCGAGGCCGAGCGTCTTCGCGGCGCCGGCCAGCTTGAGCCGCGCGCCGCCGCTCGCCTCGACGTTCAGCGCGTCGCAGCTCAGGCCCTGCAGGTCGACCTCGACCCCGCCCGAGAGCTCGAGCGCGCACTTCTGCGAGGCCAGGCCTTCGCCGACGACGGTGACGCCGCCCGAGGCCTCGAGGCCGTCGAGCGTGGTGACGGTGAGGTCGACCTTCACCGACTCGTCGCTGCGCTCGACCTCGTTCTTGGGGCGCACGGTGAGCTGGCCGCCCTTCACGAAGGTCTCGATCTTCTCGACCTCTCTCGACTCGCCGCTCAGCGTGAGCGCGGGGGCTTTGCCTTTGTGCACGGTGACGTGCAGCCCCCCGCTCAACGAGACGGAATGAAACGACTCGACCGGGCGGTTCTGGGTGACAGCGGCCGCGAGGACCAGCGAGAGAGGGAGAGCGATCATGCCCCCCGGTACGCTCGAGCCTCACCCCCATTGCGCGCCCCAGTCAGGCGGTCGCTTCTACGAACGCTTCGGCCGGGCTGACGGGGGCAGGGGGGGCCTCATCTGCAAACGGCGGGCTTGCTACCCACGCGCGGTGTTCATACCTTCGAGTAGGGGCACCTTCCACAGGAGCGACAGACCATGGGACTTTTCGACGGGCTGAAAGCCGAAGCGCAGCGCAACTTCATCGCGCGCGACGACGCCGCCAAAGATTGGATCATCTACAAGTACCCCGAGAAGAACGTCCGCATGATGACCCAGCTCACGGTCGCGGCCGACGAGGTCGCGCTCTTCGTGAAGGACGGTCAGATCGTCGGTCAGCTGGGGCCGGGGCGGCACCAGCTCGACACCAGCAACGTGCCGTTTCTCTCGGCGCTGCTCGAGAAGGTCACCGGCGGCAACCTGTTCATCGCCGAGATCTACTTCGTCACCATTCGCGAGTTCCCCTCGATCAAGTTCGGCGGGCCGGTGGGCGAGATGCGTGACCCCGACTCGGGCCTGGGCATCGGCGCGATGGTCTACGGCGACTTCTCGCTGAAGGTGACCGACGCGCAGAAGCTGGTGGTGGGCCTGGTCGGCATGCGCAAGGCCAGCAACGAAGAGTTTCTCGGCTGGTTCAAGAACCAGGTGCTCAAGGTGACGCGCGACCGCATCGCCGAGCTGATCGTGAAGAAGAAGTGGCCGCTGCTCGACGTGACCTCGGGCGCGTACACCGAAGAGATCGAGACCGAGGTGGTGGCGGGCTGCAAGCCGCACGTCGACCCGTACGGCCTCACCATCATTCGCTTCGGCAACTTCACCATCACCATCAAGCCGGAAGACGAAGCGACGCTGAAGAAGCTCACCAAAGACGTGGCGTACTCGCGCCTGGCGGGTGGCTTTCAGAACTACGCGCAGGGTCAGGCGATGCTGGGCGCGGCCGAGGGCATGTCGAAGGGCGGCGGCGAAGGCGGCAGCGGCGCGCTGCAGGGCATGGGCATGGGCATGGGCTTCGGCATGGCCAACATGTTCGCCAACCAGCAGCAGCAGAACAACGCGCAGACCCAGGCCGCGGCGCAGCAGGCCGCGCAGACCGGCGCCGGGCGCTCGGTGCTCGACCGCTTGAAAGAGCTCAACGAGCTCAAGGTCGCGGGGCTCATCACCGAAGAAGAGTTCCAGGCCAAGAAGGCCGAGCTGATGAAGCAGGTCTGAACCGGCAACCGGTGATGGACTGCCCCCGCTGTTACCTGCCGCTGTACGAGACCACGGTCGGTCAGGGGCAGGGCTCGCGGGCGCAGCAGTGCACCCGGTGCGAGGGGCACTGGCTGTCGAAGGGCGTGCTCGACGACCTCTCGCGCGACGTCGACGTGAAGTGGCGCGAGCGGCGCCACCTGCCCAGCGAAGAGGAGCAGCGCGCGCCCATGCGCTGCCCTTCGTGCGGCATACCCACGGTGATGCAGAAGGTGAAGAGCCCGCGCGATCGCAAGATCGACATGGACGTCTGCCCGGCGTGCCACGGGGTGTGGCTCGACGGCGGAGAGCTGGCGGCGATTCGTCAGATGAGCGCGCTGACGGCGATCGCCGACCTGTTCCGCTTCATCTTGAAGGGCTGACGCCGCCGTGGGCGGGTGCCCCGAGCGCCGCGAGCAGCGACTCGCCGTTCTCGCCGAACTGGGCGACGCCTTCGGGCAGCGCACCGCTCTGCCAGTACGCGCGCAGCACCGCGGTGGCCTCAGGCCTCGCCCACCACTTCGCGCCCGCCTGCACCTCGAGGTGGCGCGCCAGCGCGAAGGCCTGCGAGGTGGCCTTCAGGGTGTCGGACCCGGCGAAGAGCGGCTCGAGGTCGAGGCGAACGCGCGCCGGGTCGTCGGCGATGGCGTAGGCGCGGTCGACCGCGTCGGGCGTGGCGAGGGCTGAAGCCGCGGCGCGGCGCAGCTTGAGCAGCAGCGCGTCGGCGCCCAGCTCGACCGCGGCGCTGGCCGCCGGCGAGGGCACCTGCTGCTCGTCGAGCCAGGCGCGGTTCCACGCCAGCGAGGCGAACAGCTCGGCGGTGGTCTCGAGCACGGTGCGGTCGGAGCGGGGCGAGAAGCGCAGGGCCAGCGCGCGGCCGAGCTCGGCGAGCAGCGACTGCTGGTCTTTCCACCCGCCGCGGGGCTTGAACGAGAGCCGCACGCCAGAGACGGTGAGCGGCAGCGGCTGCTTGCGCGGGGTGTCGGTGAGGTCGAGGGTGAGCTGCGGCGTGCCGTAGAGGCCCAGCGAGGCGAGCAGGGTGGTGCCGCGCTCGGCGATGCGGCCCTTGGCGAACGCCGCGTCGAGGTTGGCGGTGGGCTTGAGCCACCCCGGCAGGTCACCGCGCATGGTGATGCGGCCGGCGGCCAGGCGCGCCTTCCACACCTGCTCGGTGGCCTCGAGGAACCGGTCGGCCCACTGCTGGGCGGGGGCGAGGGCGGTGCGGCGGAGCAGGGCGCCGAAGGCCTCGCGGGTGGTGCCCAGCGCGGTGAGCGCCTGGGCTTGCACCTCGTCGCGGTGCGCGAGCGCGGCGTCGACCTGCTTCACCGCCGCGAGCGAGGCGGCCCACAGCGCCTGGCGCCGCGCCGGGGTCTTCTCGTTCGAGAGCATCGCGCCCAGCTCGCGGTAGAGCACCTCGCGGCCCTCGAACTGGAACCGCACCGAGGCCTCGAGGTTGGCGACCGCCGACTCGGCGTCGCGCATCGCGCGGCCGACCCGCTCGCCGACGATGAGCTGCTCGAGGGCGTCGAGGTCGCCGGCGACCTTCAGCGCACGCGCCCGGCGCACCGCGGCGAGCGAGGCGTCGTCGAGCAGCACCTCGTGCCCGGCCCAGGGGTCGGCGGGGTTCGCGGCGCCGGCGTTGCCCAGCCAGAACGCCCAGACCCCGTCGTCGCGTGCGGCCTCGACCGCGCGGGCGTGCTGGGTGAGCGAGGCGACCTTCGCGGCCAGCTGCTCGGCTTCGGGAGGCGTTGACGCCTCGGCGGGCGCGGCGGGCGCCGGCGCGGGGGGCTCGGTGCGCGCGGGCGCGAAGAGCGCACAGCCGGTGCAGCAGAGCAGCAGTGCGAAAGCGGCGCGCATGTGGGGCGCGGGAATGTAGCTTCATGCCCCGCGATGCCAAGTGAAGAGCAATGGTCGGCGGCGAGAGCGCGCGGGCGCCTGTACGCCGCGCTGCGCGGGTGGTTCGGGTCGGCGGGCTTCACCGAGGTCGAGACGCCGGCGATGGTGGCGCTGCCCGGGCTCGAGCCGCACATCGACCCGTTCGCGGTGGGGCGGCGCTGGCTGCACACCAGCCCCGAGTACGCGATGAAGCGGCTGCTCGCCGACCCCGGCTGCCCGCCCATCTTTCAGCTGTGCAAGGTGTTTCGCGACGAGCCGCCGTCGTCGACGCACAACCCCGAGTTCACCATGCTCGAGCTGTACCGCCCGGGCGCCGACTACCACCAGCTGATGCGCGACACCGAGGGGGCGCTCTCGGCGGCGGGCGGCCTGTTCGCGAAGGCGCCGTACCAGCGTCTCACCGTGCAGCAGGCGATGCTGCAGCACGCCGGCGTCGACTGGAAGCAGCACGCCGACGCGGCCTCGTTCGCCCGGGCGGCCGGGGTGCGGGCGGCGAGCGACGACACGTGGGACGACGTCTTCTTCCGCATCTTTCTCGACCACGTCGAGCCGAAGCTGCACGAGCCGACCTTCATCACCGAGTACCCCGCCTCGATGGCGTCGCTGGCGCGGCTCAAGCCCTCAGACGCGAGCGTGGCCGAGCGGTGCGAGCTGTACGCGCGCGGGGTCGAGCTGGGCAACGGCTTCTCGGAGCTGACCGACGCGAACGAGCAGCGCGCGCGGCTCGTCGACGAGCAGGAGCAGCGCCGCCGGGCGGGGCGGCCGGTGTTCGCGCTCGACGAGAAGTTCCTCGAGGCGGTGGGGCGGCTGCCGCAGTGCACCGGCATCGCGGTGGGGGTCGACCGGGTGCTGATGCTGCTGACCGGAGCGAAGACCATCGCCGACGTGCTGCTGTTCCCGGCGAGAGACTTCGGCGGGTAGCTTGAGCGGGCTTTTATTTGAAGTCGAGGCGCAAAAGCGGCGAAGGTGCGCGCGTGGCTGAGCTCCGCTCCTTTCTCTCTGGCCCGGCCGTACTCGGCATCACGGGCGTGCTGTCTCCCATCGTCACCGGGCTGTCGATCTACGACGAGCGGGCGGCCGACCCGGTGCTGTACGCCTGGGCCGACTGGACGCTGAAGGTCTCGGGCGTGCGCACCGTCGCGCGCGGGGTCGAGAAGCTGCCGGCGAGCAACTTCGTGCTGTGCGTGAACCACCAGTCGCACTTCGACTCGCTGGTGCTGTTTCGACACATTCGCCGGCACATGCGCTTCGTGGCCAAGCGCGAGCTGACGCAGATACCCGTGTTCGGGCAGGCGATGCGCATCGCCGGCAACGTGATCGTCGATCGCAGCGGTGGCGAGGGAGACAAGAAGCTGCTGGCCGAGGCGGTCGACGCGGTACGCAACCGCGTGTCGATCGTCTTCTACGCCGAGGGCACCCGGTCGGACGACGGCGTGCTCAGGCCGTTCAAGAAGGGCGCCTCGGTGCTGGCCATCGACTCGCAGGTGCCGCTGGTGCCCGCGGCGCTCGCCGGCACGTACGAGATTCTCCCCAAGGGCACCCTGGCGGTGCGCGCCCGGCCGGCGGCGCTGGTGATCGGCGACCCCATCGACACCACCGGCATGACCCACGCCGACCGCGACGCGCTCACCCAGCGCGCCCACGCCGCCGTGGCGAAGCAGCTCGAAGAGGCCAACGCCCTGCTCGGCGAGGCGTGAGCGGGACTCAGACGAGAGCGGTCAGGGTGAGCGCGTCGAACCCTGCCGTCGCTCGCCGAAGGCTGAAACGCAGATACTCCATCGTAAGAGAGCGCGCGCTCTGCTGCTTGGTGCCTGGAGTATGCGGCGCTTCGCGTTCCAGCTGCGACGGCACCCTTCGACTTCGCGGCTTCGCCGCTCCGCTCAGGGTGCGCGGTTGCGCTTGGGGCCCGAGTCTTCGGGCTCGGGCACGGGCGGCGGCTGATCGCAGCGGGCGTCGGGGCGCACCTGGGCGAGGCCCCAGCGGTCGCCGCGGTGGAAGCAGGCCACCACCGGCACGCGCTGCTGGTCTTTGGTGAAGTGGCTGCCCTCGAGCACCGCCTCGCTGCCGGTCACGGTGAGCTGGGTGCCGCAGGTGAGCCCGGTGTTGAGCCAGTCGTAGTCGCGGTACTTGCTGTTCATCAGCTCGAGCTCGGTGAGCGCGCAGGCGGTGGCGCTGGTCAGCGCGGCGTCGCCCACACCCTTGGCGATGAGCACCTCGAGCTCGGTTTTGCGGTTGGCCTCGGCCCTGGCGATCAGCGCGATGGTGCTCCACCCCGCGACGCTCAGCAGCGCGCAGGCGATGCCGACGCCCAACGCCACGTGCGCGTGGCCGGTCGAGGTGCCGCCCTGCACGGCCAGCTCTTTCGCGCGGCGCGCGGTGACGATGCCGATGATCGGCCCCAGGGGCAGGCAGCAGGCGAGCAGCCCCAACAGGCTCCACATCAGCGAGCGGTTGGCGGCCCCGCTGGCCTCGGTGAGGGCGCGCGACCTCGACGCCGCGGCGGCCTGGTCGGCCTTGCGCTGCGCCTCGCGCTGCTCGACCTCGAGCCGCTGGGCCCGCTCGAGCCGCAGCCTGCGCCCGCGCTCGGTCTCGGTGCTGCAGAACTGACAGCTCTCGGCGTCGTCGGGTATCGGGGCGTTGCAATTGCCGCAGCGCTGCATGGAGAGCCGAGTACAGCCGCCCCAGGGGCTCGAGGGCAATGCAGAAAGCGCGGTGAAGCGGGGTACGCTCGCGCCTACCCCTTGCCGGATCGCGTCGGAAAGTACCGCCTCATTCGCTTGCTCGCCTCGGGGGGAATGGGAGAGGTCTACCTCGCCCGGCAGGAGGGCCCGGCGGGCTTCGCCAAGCCGGCGGTGGTGAAGACGATTCTCCCGCACCTCGCGCGCGAGCAGTCGTTCATCGACATGTTCTTGAACGAGGCGCGGCTGGCGGCGCTGCTCACCCACCCGAACTGCGTGCAGATCTTCGAGCTGGGTGAAGACGCGGGCACGTGGTTCATCGCGATGGAGTTCATTCACGGGCGCACCCTGCGCGCGGTGAAGCAGCGGCTCAAAGAGCTGGGCCGCGCGGTGCCTGCCGCTCAGATCGCCCGCATCGTGGCGCAGGCGCTGATGGGGCTGCAGTACGCGCACGGCCTGACCGGCGAGAAGGGTGAGCCGCTGAGCATCGTGCACCGCGACATGAGCCCCGACAACGTGATGATCGGCTTCAACGGCGCGGTGAAGGTGCTCGACTTCGGCATCGCGAAGGCCTCGAACGCCGTCACCACCACCCGCACCGGCACGGTGAAGGGGAAGTTCGCGTACATGTCGCCCGAGCAGCTGCTGGCGCAGCCGGTCGACGGCCGGTCTGACGTGTGGGCGATGGGAGTGGTGCTGTACGAGCTGCTCGCCGGAGCGCGGCCGTTCGTCGCGCCAGTCGAGGCGGCGCTGGTGAACCTGATTCTCAACGTCGAGCCCGACTCGCTCACGCAGGTGGCGCCGGGCACGCCGGCAGAGCTCGCGGCGGTGGCCGAGAAGGCGCTGCAGAAAGACCGCGCCCGGCGGTACTCGAGCGCCGAAGAGATGGCGGCGGCGCTCGAGCGCGTGGCGCTGGCCCGCCACGAGCCGCTCACCAACGGGGCGACCAGCACCTTCATGCGCGAGCTGTTCGCGGACGAGGCGCTCGAGAACCCCGCGGTGCTCACCCCAGCGCCGAGCGCGTGCTGCCGCCGAGCGTCGAGGTGCCGCTGGTCGCGACCCAGACCGCCGGCCCCAAAGCGAGGACGGTGACGACGGCCGCGTCGGCCCGAAAGGCGAGCCGGGGGCCGCGGGTGCTCGGCGCAGCCGCGGTGCTGGTGGCGGGAGCGGCGGTGGGCCTGCTCGCGGCGAGGGCCTCGAGCGTGGCGCCGACGCCCGCGCCCGCTCTGGTGGGGGTGGCGCCCGCGCCGCCGGTTCCAGCGCCTGCGCCGGCTCCGGCTCCCGCTCCAGTGGCCGAGCCGACACCGGCGCCGACGCCGATGCCGGCGCCTGTACCTGCTCCTGCACCCGTCGCGAAGCCTCAGCCGGTGGGGGTGGGCAAGGTGGACCTGCGGGTGAACCCGTGGGCCGACGTGTTCGAGGGGAAGAAGCGGCTGGGCACGACGCCGTTGCCGCCGCTCGAGCTGGCGGCGGGCACGCACACGCTGACCCTGGTGAACCCGGAGCTGAAGACCTCGCGGTCGATCACGGTGAAGGTGCCTCGCAACGGCACGGTGACCCAGCGGGTCGACCTGCTCGAGTAGCGCGACCCTTCAGTTCTGGGCGATGAGGGTGATGACCGCCGCGATCACCGCTGCGCCGGCCACGGCCCACAGCACGTTGCAGAGCAGGGCATCGGTCTTCGCCTGGCTCGACCAGGCCAGCGCGTCAGACTGAAAGGCGGTGGGCTCTTTCGCCTGGCGGGCCAGCGACTGGGCGGTGACGCCGAAGTACGCGGCGACGGCGGCCGAGACCGCGCCGACGCCCACCAGCACCAGCGGGGCGGCGAGCCGCACCGGGCGCTGCGGCGCGACCACCGGCGCGGGCTCGACCGCCACGACCGGCGGGGCCTTGGGCTCTTCGACCGCCGCGGGGGGCGGCGTGGGCGTGGGCTCGGGCTTCGCTTCGACGGCCGGCGCGCCGGCGAGCTTCTCTTTCGCGCGCTCGAACATCGCCGTCACCTTCGGCCCCACCAGCGGCGGCAGCTCGAGCGCGGGGTCGAGCTTCAACCCCATCTCGAAGTGCTCGGCCGCGTCTTTCGCCTTGCCCAGGCCGAAGGCGCACAGCCCGAAGTAGAGCTCGACCTGCGCCAGCTCGGCGGTGGTGCTCTGCCAGCGCCCCGCCTGGTCGAGGCGCTTCAAGCACTTCTCGAACTCGAGGCCCTGGTGAAGCACCTTGGCCTGGGCGAGGTACGGGTTGGGAGTCGCGGCGAGCGCGAACAGCACCAGGCCGATCATTGGCGCTGGAGTGTACCTCGCCCGGGTGTGCAAGACTGACGGCTCGTGCGACTGACGAGGTCGAGCCTTCCGCTGTTGCTCGCGGCGTGTGTGGTCGATTCGAGCCGATGGGCAACCGCTGTGACGACACCCACCCCTGCAAGAGCGGTGAGGTGTGCGTGGCCGGCGAGTGTGTGAATGCAGGCGCGGGCGGAGGCGCGACCGCGGGCGGCGGTGGCGGCGCGACTGCCGGCGGAGGTGCGACCGCGGGTGGCGGCACGGCGGGGAGCGGCGGTGGTCTGGGTGCGTTCGCGATCGTCTACGTCGACGCGAGCGCGGGCGACGACAGCAACCCGGGTACGCAGGCGCAGCCGTGGAAGACGCTGGCGAAGCTGAACGCGACCCCACTGCCGCCGGGCGCCACGGTGCGCCTCAAAGGCGGCGAGACGTGGGAGGAGCCGCTGGTGCCCCTCACCAACGGCAACCTCAACGCGCCCAGCACCATCGAGTCGTACGGCGGAGGCAGGGCGGTGATCAGCGGGCGCAACGCTTCGGCAGCCGCGGGCTACGGCATCGGCCTGATCGGCCGGTCGGACGTCACCTTTCGCGACCTCGAGGTGGTGGGGTTCGCCCAGGGCTTCGCGGTGTACCTGAGCGGCGTGAGCAACGTTCGCTTCGAGCGGGTCGAGCTGCACGACTGCGTCGAGGGCCTGCACCCGTCGCCCACGGCGGCCTGTGACCGCATCACGGTGGTCGACTCTTCGATTCACCACATGACGTCGGTGCCGGGCTTCACCAACCCGTTCGCCATCAACATTCCCTCAAACTGTACGCAGGTGACGGTCGCCGACAGCGGCATGTCGTTCACCGAGAAGAACTGCGTCACCGACAACTCGCCCGGTGCGCTGTACCAGCACGTCGACGTTCACGACTGCGGCTCGAACGGCATTCAGCTGCGCAACGCGGGGTCGGCCATTCGCGACGCGCGCATCGCCAATACCTTCGCCAGCTGCATCGAGCTGCAGACCGACGGCGGCATCGTGATCGAGGCCAGCCAGCTGAGCGGCTGCACCAACGGGGTGCGCACCGACGTCAGCGCCACCGGCCGCATCGACGTGAGGCGCAACCGCATCTGGGACGTGAACTTCGGAGTGACGATGACCACCGGCGCGGTCGTCGACCTGCGCATCTCGAACAACGCGGTGCTGGGCGGGCGGCTCGACGGGGGCAACACCCAGTGGGCGTTCAACGCGAGAAGGGGAGGCACCCTGGCCCTCGAGAACAACGTGGCCACCGGCGGGTTCGTGGCGGCGCTCAGCGTCTTGGGGGTCGACGGCGGCACGCTGCCCGACGGAGGCCGCTTCGTGCCCGGCTTCATCGAGCGCGGCAACGCGCTCGACCTCACCCAGGCGCAGCTCTCGTGGGATCGCCCGGTGACCTCGGCCGAGTACCTGATGATCTCGGGGCAGGGCGCGGGCACCTGGTTCAGCGACCCCGAGCTGATCAGCGCGAACCGCAGCGCGCCCGACTTTCACCTCAAGAACGGCACCATGGTTCGCGACCGCGGCGTGCCCAACCCCGCCACCGGCCCGCTCACCTACGGCTGCGACGGCGGCCTCACCACGTTCTGCGGGCTCGCTCCCGACCCGGGTGTGTTCGAGCTGATTCCCTGAGGGGCCGACTTCCAGCGCTGGTGCATCCACACCCACTGGGCGGGGACCTCGCGAATCTTCGCTTCGATGAGGCGGGTCAGCTCGGCGGTCAGCCCCACCGCGTCGAGGCCGCCGGTGGGCACCTCGCGCATCGAGAGCCGGTAGCGCGGGCCGCCCCAGACGCGGGTGCAGAAGCCGAGCACCACCGCTGAGCCCAGGCGCAGCGCGAGGTCGGCCGCGGCGCGCGGGGTCTTGGCGGGGTGCCCGAAGAACGGCACCCAGACGCTCTGCACGTCGGTGTCTTGATCGATGAGCAGCCCCAAGATGCCGTTGCCCTTGAGCACGCGCAGCATCGCGCGGGCGGCTCCGCTCTTGCCGCGCCAGATGCTCTGCAGCTTCACCGAGTCGCGGAAGCGCTCGACGAGCGCGGTGGTGCGCGCGTCGGTCGTCTCTTTGGCGATGGTGTGGCAGGGGTACCCGGCGTGGGCGACGCGGCGGGCGAGCAGCTCCCAGTTGCCGAGGTGGGCGCTGACGAACACGACGCCGCGGCCGCGCTGCAGGGCGGCGTCGAGCACGGCGCGATCTTCGGCCGGCCACTCGACCACCTCGGCGAAGCGGGCGTCGATCTGCGCGACGCAGGCCAGCTCGAAGGCGGCCCGGCCCAGGTGCTCGAAGGTGCCGGCCGCGACCGAGGCGGGCAGGGCGGCGCGCTCGAGCGAGGCGAGCGCTTTGCGGCGCTCTCTGCCCGCCACCGCGAAGGCGAGGCGGCCAAAGCGCGCGCCGAGCGACGAGGCCACCTCGAGCGGCAGCAGCGAGATCGCGCCGAGCGCCAGTCTCAACAGCACGTAGCGCAGGTAGCGCTTGAGCCTTTTCGAGAGCGGCGGCACCTTCGGCGCTCTTACACTGAGCGCCAGGCGCCCATGAACCCTCTCGACGAGCTCGCCACGATTCTCCGCCCGGCCGGCGGCGGCATCTTTCTCTTCTCCACCGGCAAGGCGCAGCAGCTGGCCCTGCAGCAGCGGCTCTACGGGGTCTCGAGCGAGGCCGAGGTGCAGCAGAAGTTTCGCGAGCGGCTCGAGCTGATTCCCAAGGCGCGAGGGGTGCTGCTGGGCATACCCAGCGACGTGGGGGCGGGCTTTCGGCGCGGCTCGAACCTGGGGCCGCAGGCGGTGCGGCTGGCACTGCTCGAGCGCGGCACGCTGCACGCCGGGCTGCTCGACCTGGGTGACGTGTTCGCGGTGCCGCAGCTCTTGCACGACGACATGCTGTCGAAGAGCCAGATCGACGCGGCGCGGGCGGCCATCTACCCGGGGGTGAGCGAGGCGCTGCCGGTGTCACCGCTGTCGATCGCCGAGCGGGCGTGGGAGCTGATCTTCGGCTTGAACCCGAACGTGAAGCCGTTCGCGCTGGGTGGGGACCACTCGACGGCGCTGCCGGGGGTGATGGCGCTGGCGAAGCGGCGGGTGATCGGCGTGGTGCAGCCCGACGCGCACACCGACCTGCTCGAGCGCCGGCTGGGCATCAAGTACTGCTTCGCCACCTGGAGCTGGCACGCCAACGAGGCGATCGGCCGCAAGCAGCGGCTGGTGCAGGTGGGCATTCGCGCGTCGGGGAAGAGCCGCGAGCACTGGGAGTCGACCTGCGACGTGCGGCAGTTCTGGGCCGCCGACATCTTGCGCGACCCCGGCGCGGCGATCGACCAGGTGGTCGAGCACGTGAAATCGTTGGGAGTGACCGGCGTCTACTTCTCGAATGATGTCGATGGCACCGACGAAGCGTTCGCCGACGCGACAGGTACGCCCGAGCCGAACGGGCTCACGCCCGAGTGGGTGCTCGAGCTCATCGGCCGGCTGGGCCCGCAGATCGCGGGGGGCGACGTGATGGAGGTCGCTCCGGTCATCACCCCGAAGGCCGACAGCGCCGAGCGGACGGTGACGCTCGCCGCGCGCTACTTCGAGGCGACGGTGATGGCGGCGCTGGGCTGACTCTGGCATGGTCCGCCCCCTTCGCATGCGCCTATTGGTCCTCGTCTCCGCCGTGCTCGCGCTCGCCGCGTGCAAGAGCAACTGCCGCCAGCTCTCCGAGAGGTTGTGCGAGTGCGCGGTGAACTCGGTCGAGAAAGACACCTGCGTGCGCACCGCCGCGGCGGCCGAGGGCGCGAACCCGCCCAGCCCGACCGACGAGACGTACTGCGCCGGGCTGCTCAAGCCGGCTGACGGCGGCTACGGCTGCGACTGCCGGCTGATCGACACCCGCGAGGGCAAGATTCGCTGTGGGCTGGCGCGGCCGGGGCCGGCGCAGCTGCAGACCCAGCCGTAGCGCTTTTTTTTCGAATCGGCTGATCGTTCGGGGCGCTGGGGTCACCAACCCTGCATGTCCCGAATGCTTGGTCACCTTGCCGTGTTGGTCGTCTGTTCCACCCCAGCCCTGGCGCAGGAAGAGCTCGACACCTCGATCTCGGTGCCCGGCATGCAGGTGGGGATGCGGGCGAAGGTGAGCACGAGCACGGCGAGCAGCGGCGTCTCGGTCGACTGTGCTTCGAACAACGGCATTCGGCCGCAGATGATCAAGTTCAGCGGGCTCGACGGCGCGAAGGCGCAGATCTACGCCGAAGACGGCTCGCTCGAGGGTGAGTACACGCTGCCGTTCAACTTCGAGGGGCGCGGCGACACGTATTACCGTTTCGTGGTCTCGTCGGGCGATGGCCGGGTGCTGCTCGACAAGAAGCTCGAGGTGAAACAGTACGTGGGGTGCGCGGCGCGGCTGGCGGCGGGTGGGGTCGAGGTGCGGCCGCAGCGCCAGGCGCGGGCGCCGATGGGCATGGCGCCCGACGAGTTCGCCGCGCTGCTCGCCGCGGTGAACGCGGCGTCGTTCTCGGACGAGAAGATCGGTGTGGTCGAGACCGCGGCGGCGAACCACTGGTTCACGGTGGACCAGGTGGGGCAGCTGATCGACGCGATGAGCTTCTCGGCCGACAAGCTGAAGACCCTCGACCGCTGCCGGGCGCGCCTGGTCGACCGGCAGAACGCGTTTCGCCTGCTCGAGCGGTTCACCTTCTCGGCGGACAAGCAGAAGGCCCAGGCGTTACTGCGCTGAGTCGTAACGTTTCGGCGCGGCATTTCGGGGCGGTGGCGTTCGGCGGCGGTTAAACGACACCCAGGCGGTCCCCCACCCGGGGGTGGGCCCTCGGGGCCATGGGGAGCGCCACGTCACCGTGCTCGCCAATCTGATCGAGACTCAGTTTGCCGACCTGGTGACCCGGTGGGTCGAGCGGGTGCAGCGGCGGCTGGCGGCCGAGCACCTCGAGCGCTCGGAGCTGGAAGACCACGTGCCGTCGCTGTTGCGCGAGCTGATGGTTCACCTGCGGCGCGAAGAATCGGCGGAGCAGAGCAGTGCGGCGCGCACCCATGGAGAGCAGCGCTACCGTCTGGGGTTCGACCTCTCGAGCGTGGTGGCCGAGTACGGGCTCTTGCGAGGGGTGATCTTCGAGGTGCTGGAGCGGGGGCGTGCGACTCCGAGCCTGCACGAGGCGCGGGTGCTGGGAGACTTTTTCTCGACCGCGGTGGCGGAGAGCGTCACCGAGCACGCGAGGCGCCAGCTGGAGTGCGAGGTGGCAGCGAAGGCCGCGTTGCAAGAGTCGGAGCAGCGGTACCGCGCGCTGCTCGACGGGGTCGACGATGGCTACTGCCTGCTGCAGCTGAGCTTCGACGCGAACGATCGGCCGATCGACTACCGCTTCGTCGAGACCAACAGCGCGTTCGAGCATCAAAGCGGCTTGCAGCACCCGTTGGGAAAGACCGCGCGTGAGCTGGTGCCCGACCTCGACCCCTCGTGGTTCGAGCGGTACGGCGAGGTGGCGCTCACCGGCACGGCGGTGCGCTTCGAGAGCTACGTCCCCGCGATGGCGCGGTGGTTCGACGTGTTCGCCACGCGGGTGGGCGAGCCGCACCAGCGGCTGGTGGCGGTGATCTTCAGGGACATCACCGCGAACGTGCGCGCCGAAGAGCAGCGGGCGAAGGCGACCGCCGAGGCGAAAGAGAGCGAGGCGCAGCTGCAGCGGATGATTGCCCAGGCTCCGGCGGCGGCGTGTCTGCTGGTGGGGCCAGAGCACCGCTTTAGAATCGCCAACCCGCTGTACCAGACGCTGGTGAGCGGGCGCGCAGTGGTAGGCAAGACGGTGGCCGAGTGCGTGCCCGAGATCGCGGACCAGGGGTTCGTCGGCTTGCTCGACACGGTGCGCAAGAGCGGGGCGCCGTTCATCGGGCGCGAGACGGCGGTGATGCTGCAGCCCGAGCACGGCGCGCCGTACGAGGTGAGGCTGAACTTCGTGTACCAGCCGATTCTCGACGCGCGAGGTGAGGTGGAGTCGATCTTCGTGCTGGCGGTCGACGTGACCGACCTGGTGCGAGCGCGAGAGCGGGCCGAGCAGCTCGAGCGGGTGGCCGCCGAGCGGGCCGCGTTCGAGCAGCAGCTGATCGGCATCGTGAGCCACGACCTGCGCAACCCCTTGGGGACGATCGGCCTGGCGGCGCAGACGATGTTGCGCAACGAGGCGCTCGACGATCGCTCGTTGAAGCAGGTGGTGCGGGTGCGGGGCGCGTACGAGCGGGCGCTGCGGTTGGTGGAAGATCTGCTCGACTTCACCCAGGCGCGGCTGGGCGGCGGCATTCAGATCGAACGGCGCCCGATGGACCTCGCCAGGGCGCTGCCGGGGTGGGTCGACGAGGCGTGCGCGGCGCACCCCGAGCGCGAGGTGCGGGTGGAGGTCGAAGGAGACGCCACGGGCAGTTGGGACGAAGACCGCATCGCACAGGTGGTGAGCAACCTGGTCTCGAACGCGCTGAAGTACGGCGACACGCTCTCACCGGTGCAGGTTCGGGTGAACGGCAAGGGCGCCGACGTGCTGCTCGAGGTGAGCAACCATGGGCCGCCGATCTCGGCCGAGATGCAGGAGCGCCTGTTCGAGCCGATGCAGCGCGGCGCAGTGCGACCGGACGTGGCCACCCGCAGCGTGGGGCTGGGCCTGTTCATCGTGAAGCACCTGATCGAGGCCCACGGCGGCTCGGTGAGCCTGCGCTCTGACGCCGAAGCGACCACGTTCACCGTGCGGCTGCCGCGGTGAGGGTGAGGCGCCGCGGACCCCTACATTTCGGGGGGGGGTCACGGAGGGGGGCATGGGTGGGTGCGCGTCAGCCTTGACCGGTAGGTCCGTCACGCGTAGTAGTCGGGCCGCAGTTCGGGGAGTGGCTCAGCCTGGTAGAGCACTTGGTTCGGGACCAAGGGGTCGCAGGTTCAAATCCTGTCTCCCCGACTGAAGAAAGAAGCTCGGAAGCCCATCAAGCTTCCGGGCTTTTTTCGTTTCGAGAACCCGGAGTGCGCGCAAGGCGGCGTGAAGTTCGCGACCGACGGAAGAGTACTGACCGCCAGCCAGGCGGGGTCTCATCCAGGCGACGTCAGCTCGTGCGGCTGCTCGCGCGCCCAGCGGCCAGGGCGTAACGTCGTGAGGGTCGAATGACGAAGAGCGTCTCCACCCATGGGCAGGCTCGGGCAGGCGGCGTGGCTCGTGCGGCGCGCGTGCCGGCCAGCGGGTCAGCGCCTCCGAACATCGGCGCGGCGCTTCCCAGCACCAGCGCGGCGCGCCCGAGCAGCGCTGCGGCGACTCCGGTGCTGCCCGCCGGCCTCGAGCCGCGAGCCCAGGCTGAGCTCGAGCTCGAGACGCCGCCTCGCACCCCGGTGACGCCGGTCGCCACCCCGTACTCCGCGGGGGGCACCGTGGGGCGCATCTACGATGCGGAGGCCTACCTGCTCCGTTGGCTCCGAGGCGTCGACGAGGTGGTGCGTCTGTACCATCGCACCAGCGAGAACTGGGGCGACGGGAGCGACAAGACGCAGCTCGAGATCGCGAGGAACAACGGTAAGAACGGGGCGATGTGGGGTCAAGGCCTCTACACCTCGACCGGAGTCGAAGAGGGGTTCGGCGATTGGGTGCTCAGCATCGAGCTGCCGCTCGAGGCCTTTCGCGGCCAGCAGCTGTTCGTGCCCGACTCGCTCGGCAACCCCACCATGCCCGAAGGAGTGGACCTGCTGCTCACCAACGGCCATGCGGGCACGTGGCTGGTCTTCAAGCAGGGCGCCGAAGCGTGGCTCAACGAGAAGGCCACGTGCGCGCGCTTCGATCGCGTCGACACCGTCGACTGGCGGTGAGTGGCTCAGGCCATGCCCCCGAACGGACCTTGCGCTCGGTTGCGTCAGAGTTCGAATGCGGCAAGCGAGCGACCGGATTCAGTAGCCGCGGGGAAGGCCTTCACGCTCGACCACCCCATCGGAGCCTGGACCTCGACGGGAGACGACACCATCGGCTGGCAGCCGCCGCGCTGACGCGGAGAGCCCCGATAGGCTCCCTACTGGCAGTTGCCCGAGAGGCAGCCGGCATCGCCCGGGCAGATGCGGCCGCAGCCGCCGCAGTTGTTCCGGTCTGTCCGCGTGTCGAGGCAGGCGCTCGAGCAGCACAGGCCGGCGGCGTTGCCGCGGTGGCACACGCTGCCCTGGGTGCTCGGGTCGCAGGTGTCGAGGCCGCAGGTGCCCCCGGCGCACGTTTCGCCGCCCACGCAGATTCGGCCGCACTGGCCGCAGTTGAGCGGGTCGGTGCTGCGGCTCACGCACGCACCCGAGCAGCAGTTGCCCGCGGGGCCACCGTCTTGCGCGCAGGCGGTGCTGTTCGGCACCCCGCTGCAGCTGAGCGCGAGGCAGGTGCCCGCCACGCAGGTCAGCCCCGACGCGCACGCATTGCCGCACCGGCCGCAGTTGCGCGCATCAGCGCGCGTATCGGTGCAGCCGCCCCCCGGGCAGCACAGCATCTGGGTGCCCGCGTCGAGGTCGCAGTACTGGCCCAGGTGCCCCGAGGTGCACGGCGCCTGCGCGGTGCTGCAGACGCCGTTGGTGCACGTCCCGGTCGGGCCGCACGAGATGCCGCAGCCCCCGCAGTTGGCGGGGTCGTTGGCCGGGTTGACGCACGCCGCGCTGAACCCCTGCGAGCAGCAGGTGCCCGGGGCGTTGCCGCTGGTGAGGCACGAGCCTCCGGTTCCCCCCGTGCAAGCGGAGGGGCGGCAGCCGGTCGCGGTACAGAAGCTGCCCGCGGGGCAGCTGCACATGGTGGCCAGCGGTTCGATGCACATCGAGCCGTAGAAACCCCCGAACGGGCTGCCCGCCACGCACAGGCCCGAGGCGCAGGTGGTGCCGCACGCCGAGCAGTTCTTCGGGTCCTGAATGAAGTCGACGCAGGCGCCGTTGCAGCACGCGCCGGTCACCGTCTGGCCCGCGCGGCTGCCGACGCCGCCGCCGAAGCCGCACACGTCTCCGGTCGCGCCGGGCGGGCAGCTGGTGGGAAGGCACTTGTTGCCGTCGCACACCGTGCCCTGGGGGCAGCCGCCCGGGCAGCTGCCGACGAACCCGCCGTCAGCGAGCCTGCAGGAGCCCTGCTGGCACGTCTCTGCGCTCGGGCATGACGCCCCGCACGCTCCGCAGTTGGTGTTGCTCTTGCGGCGGTCGACGCAGGCGCCGCCGCAGCACGAGCCGAGGCCTCCGCCCGTGAGCGGGCAGTTGACGCCCGAGTTCGCGAGCGTGCAGGTCGGCGGAGCCCGGCAGGTGCCGTTGTCGCAGAACTGCCCGGCGGCGCACTTGCGGCCGCACGCGTAGCAGTTGTTCGGGTCGGAGTTGAGGTCGGTACACCCGTTGCCGCAGCAGGCGGTGTTGCTGGTGGTGCCGAACGCCGGCGTGCTGCACGGCGCGCCGTAGTCTTGCGGCGTGCAGCTGTCGGTCACGCACTTCACGCCGCTCGAGTTGCACGACGTGCCCGCCGGGCACACGCCGACCCCGCTGGCGTAGCAGGTGCCGTAGCCGCCATCGATGGCCGTGCGGCAGTTGCCCGCCTGGCACACGTTGCCCACCGGGCAATGAATGCCGCAGCCGCCGCAGTTCTCGCGGTCGTTCGTGTAGTTGAGCGTGCTGCACACTCCGCCACAGCAGTGGCCGTAGCCGGTGTTGCCGGCGAGCTTGCAGGTGGTGTCCGCCGGGTCGGTCTGGCAGTCGACGTGCGGGTAGCAGTACCCGTAGTTGCAGTCTTGATTGCCGGGGCAGACCCTTCCGCACGAGCCGCAGTTGTTGCGATCGTTGTTGGTGTCGAGGCACGCATTGCCGCAGCAGCGGCCGGCGAACCACTCGCCGCTTCGCGTGCAGCTGGTGTTGTTGGGCTGCCCTCCGCACGAGGTGGGAAAGCAGGCGACGCGAGGGTAGTAGTTGTCGTCGGCGCACGAGGTGCCGCTGGGGCACGCGGCGCCTCCGTCGCAGTTCACCGAGCAGTGGCCCTGCGAGCAGGTAGAGCCCACCGGGCACTGCGTGCCACAGCCTCCACAGTTCTGCGCGTCGCTCCGGACGCTGCGGCAGATGTTCCCGCAGCACTGGCCATAGCCGGCGTCGCCCCCGACCATGCAGCTGCTGCCGTTGACCGCGCAGGTGGCCGTGCCTCCGCCGGTGCCGGTGCCGCCCGCTGTGCCGGTGCCGCCCGCGGTGCCGGTGCCGCCCGCGGTGCCGGTGCCGCCCGCGGTGCCGGTGCCGCCCGCAGTGCCGGTGCCGCCTGCAGTGCCGGTGCCTCCGCCGGTTGCGCTACCGCCAGCCGTCGCCGAGCCTCCCCCTGCGCCGGCGTCAGTCGGGCAGGCGCCACAGCGCCCGTCGACGTCACAGCAGCCGTCGCACGAATCGGGAGAGCAGGTGGAGCCCGAGGAGCAGGACACCACGGTCAACGCCAGCAGAACCCCCAACAGTCGCATGGGCGGCTTGGTGCGCGAGGGGGGTGCGCCCATTCACACCGACTCGTACTTTCTCGCTGTGGTCGGCGGCGAACCCCTGCCGCAGTGGTTCAAGCTCACGCCCTGAGAGCCGCACCGGGGCGCGGAACGCACGGCAGGCGATGTCGGTACCCTTGCGCCACCCACTCGGCACGTTCTCGCCCTGACGTGGGTGAAGAAAGGTTCACCCGTTGGTCTCAAACACTCCCACGTCGATTGAGCGCCACGGCCTCGGTCGCCACCCGAGCGCACGGGCGACAGCCACCGTGCCTGATGGCCGTCTGGCAGCGCGCTGACAGCAAGGTGCTGCCCGACGCGAGCAGGCGCCGCTGCCTCGGGTGGTCAGACCCGCCCACGATTCGCTGCCGGCGCATTCGCGCCATCGAGGCGCGCCGACGGTGCCCACCCGAAGTCGACACCTCACGCACCAGAAAGGTGTGGGCGTCGAGGACCAGCGTGGCGGTACAGAAGCCGGTGCCCGACGGAAGGCGCATGCCGATGTCCGTCCACCCTGGTCGCCGTGGTTCGAGAGGTTGACCCACCGCAGTCAACGGGTGCTGTCGCCGCTGGAAGGCGCAGCAGCACCGCCTGCGCTTCAGTACGATGGAGTATCTGCCTTTGAGCCTTCGGCGAGCGATGCACCCTTCGACTTCGCTCAGGGTGCCCGCCTCTCGAAAACGGTCAGCTGCGGCGCCGGCGCTGAACGAGCGCCAGCAGCGCGAGGGCCAACAGCCCCTCGCCGTGCGAGCAACCGCAGCCGCCGGTCAGGTCGCCCATGCCTTCGCCTCCGCCGGCGCTGCCGCCTGCCGTACCTCCAGCGCTGCCACCGGCCGCTCCGCCTGCAGTGCCACCTGCGACTCCTCCGGCTTCGCCACCGCCGGCGACAGCGCCACCTCCCGCCGCGCCGCCGCCTGCGCCACCTCCCGCGCCGCCGTCGTCGGTGCCCGCGTCGGCGCAGCCGGCAATCGCGGTGTGCACGCACCCGGCGGTCGCCGAGCACGAGTCGGCGGTGCAGGCATCGCCGTCGTCACAGCTCGGGCACGTGGTGCACAGCGGGGTGCCGCCGAGCGAGTACGAGCCCGCGGCGCACGGCAGACACGCGGTGCTGCCGGTCATCGACGCGTAGGTGCCGGGCCCGCAGGAAGAGCAGACCGCCGCGCCGGGCGACGTCGAGTAGGTGCCGAGGTCGCACGCCATGCACGTCGCGAAGCCTGCGTCGTTCGCGTATTGGCCCGGGCTGCACGGCGCGCAGTACGTCGCGGCCACCTGAGAGGCTGCGGTGCCCGCGTCGCACAGCGTGCACGCCGAAGCTCCCGCGCTCGAGTACGAGCCGGGCGAGCAGTCGAGGCACGCCACGTACCCTGCGTCGGGCGTGAACGTGCCGGCCGAGCAGCTCGAGCAGGCGGCTGCACCGAAGGTCGGCGCCGCAGTTCCGCTCGGGCACGAGAGGCACGCCTGCGCGCCGCTCACCGGCGCCGCGGTGCCCGGAGCGCACAGCAAGCACGTGGTCGACCCCGAGAAGCTGGTGAAGCGGCCCGGCGGGCACGCCTCGCACTGGCCCTGCGACAGCGGGTTGAAGGTGCCGGCCGCACACTGGGCGCACGCGGTCGCGCCGGCGTCCGAGCTGGTGCCCGGGCGGCACGCGGCACACGCCACGCTCCCCGCGTCGTCGGCGAAGGTGCCCGGAGCGCACGAGCTGCAGCGCACCGACGCGAAGGTGTCGGCGAACGAGCCGGGCCCGCAGGTGTCGCAGGCGACGGCACCCGCATCGGCGACCGCGCTGCCCGGCGCGCAGCCGAAGCAGGCGCTCGAGCCGGTGAACGGCATGAACCGGCCGGGAGGACACACGTCGCACGCGGCGGCTCCGAAGAACGAGCTCGAGGTGCCCGGGGAGCACGCCTCGCAGGTGACCGCGCCGGCGTCGGGCGCCGCGGTGCCGGGCTGGCACGCGAGACAGCTGAGCGCGCCCGCATCGGGAGCGATGAAGCCGGCGGGGCACAAAAGGCACTGCGCCAGCCCGCCCAACGGGCCGAACGTGCCGGGGCGGCAGGCGCTGCACGCGGTCGCTCCGGCGTCGCGCGCTTCGTTTCCCGGCGCGCAGGGCAGGCAGTCGGCGTACCCCGAGTCGGGCGCGAACCGCCCCGGCGCGCACGCCTCGCACGCGCCGCCGTCGGTCGAGAAGCTGCCGGCCGCACAGGCCAGGCACGTCGAGCCGCCGAAGCCGGGCGCGCACACGCCGCAGCCCGACCCGCCGAAGCCGGCCGAGCAGACGCACTGGCCCGCGTCGCAGAAGCCGTTGGTGCACGTTCCACAGCCCTGCGCCTGGGCAGGGGAGGGCGCCAGCGCGACGCCTGAGACCAACAGCGAGAACGCGGCGGCGAGAGAGCGGCAGGCGGCGGGGTTCATCGAATCTCCTTCACGGTCGGGTGACCGGGAGCGGTGGGTTGGAGGTCAGTGAGGCGTTGGGCGCGCGCGAGCCATGCCGACGCCTCGGCGTTCTGGGGCGCGAGCCGGGTGGCGCGCTCGAGCTCGAGCCGGGCCTCGGCGGCCCGACCCACCGCGGTGAGCGCAGCGCCGTGGCCCATCGCAGCGTCCGCGTCGAGCGGCAGCAGGCGCGCGGCGTCGGCGTAGTGCGGCAGCGCGAGGTCGAGCCGGCCCTGCACCCAGAGCGCCCGCGCGAGGTTGTAGTGCGCCGGGCCGAAGCCGGGCTCGTTCGCCAGCGCCTGCTCGAACCACGGCTTCGCGCCCTCGAGGTCGCCCGCCTGCGCGCGCAGGCTGCCCAGGTTCGTCGCCGCCAGCGCCGACCTCGGGTTCAGCGCGTACGCTTTCGCGTAGCAGCGCTCGGCGAGCGGCAGCTCGGCCCGGCTCTCGTGCAGGTAGCCCAGGTTCACCCAGGCGAGCGGGTTGGCGTCGTCGAGCTCGACCGCGCGGGTCAGCACCGCCTCGGACGTCGAGAACGTCGGCAGCTGCGCGCGCGCGTCGACACCGCGAACGCCGCGGCCGCGACGAGCCCCACCGCCAGCCGCGCCCGCTGAGGCAGCACGCGCGCGAGCGCCGCGGTCAGAAAGGCGACCGGCAACAGCAGCCAGCGGTCGGCGGTCGACTGCGCGCCGATCTGCACCAGCCCGCACACCGGGGCGAGCAGCGCGACCGCGGCGCAGAACGCGAAGGCGAGCGGCGCGTCTCGGCGCCGCCACAGGAGCACCGCGCACCCCGCGAGCGCAGCGGCGAGCGCGACCAGCGCGACGGCCGAGGTCAGCGGCGCGACGTCTTTGAGCGGGTGGAGAATCGCGACGTCGGCCGGCCAGGCGTAGCGGGCGAAGTATGTCCACAGGTGGGTCGCGGCGCGCCCCGGCTCGTAGGCGTGGGGCCCCGACAGCATCGCGCCTGCGCCGCGCTGCGCCGCGAAGGCGACGCCGGCGAAGGTGAGCATCAGCGCGGACGGCGGCGCCAGGCTCACGAGGTCGCGGCGGGTCAGCGGCCCGCGGCGCTCGCCCGAGAGCGGTGCCACGCGGTCGAGCAAAAGCAGCAGCGGCAGCGGCAGCGCGATGGGCTTGGCGAGCAGCGCGAGCGCGTAGAAGACGACGGTCGAGACGCGCCGGCCCGCCGCCCAGCTGGCCAGCGCCGCGAAGAAGAAGCAGGCGCACACCAGGTCTTTGCGCTCGGAGACCCAGGCCACCACCTCGACGCGCGAGGGGTGCACCGCGTAGAGCAGCGCGGTCACCACGCCGACGTCGCGCCGCCCGGTGAGCCGCGTGAACGCGAGGTAGCAGAGCGCGGTGGCGAGCGCGTGCAGCGCGAGGTTGGTGCCGTGGTGCGCGCCGGCGTCGAGGCCGAACAGGCTCACGTCGGTGGCGTGCGACAGCCAGGTCAGCGGCTGAAAGTGCCCCTGCTCGGTGGTGGAGAACGCCCAGGCGACGAGGTCGAACGACAGCCCCTGCCGCACCATCGGGTTCTGGGTCACGAAGTGGTCGTCGTCGAGCAGCAGGAACTCGAAGTGGCGCACCGGCCAGAAGACCGCCGCCGCGACGAGCGCGAGCAGGGCGCCGTCGAGCCAGCGCGGCGGGTCTGCGGCGCGGGGGGCGCTCACCCGCCGACCTGGGGCGCGAAGGTGTCGGCGAGGTGACGCAGCCAGGCGCCCGGCCGCGGCAGCAGCACCGGCCCGAGCTTGCGCGCGACCGAGGCCCAGACGGCGGGCCGGGCGTAGTGCGCCGCGGTGAGGCGCTTCACCCGGCGGCGAATCTCGTCGATACAGATGCCCGGCGGCTCGAGCGCCGGCTCGGCCTGCGCCTGGGCGGAGTGGGCGACGACTCCGAGCTCGGTCAGCTGCCGGTGGTAGGCGGTGCCGGGGTAGGGGTGAGCCCAGAAGGTGGTGAGCAGGTCGGGGCGCGCGGCGGCGATGAAGCGGCGGGTCTCGTCGAGCGTCTGCGCGGTCTCCCACCAGAAGCCGACCACCAGGTACATCAGCGAGGCGATGCCCGCGCGGTCGCACGCGCGAAACGCCTCGGTCGCGCGCCCGAGGTGCGGCACCTTCTCGATGCGCTTGCCGAGCTCGACGCTGCCGGTCTCGACGCCGAACGACAGCCCGTAGCAGCCGCCGCGCGCGAGCGCCTGCAGGGTCTTGTGGTCGGCGGTCTCGACGCGGGTGGCCGAGACCCAGCGCGCCTTGGGGGCCCTGGCGGCGATGGCGTCTCCCAGCTCGCGCGCCCACTGGCGATCGAGGGTCAGCGTCTCGGCGCGCAGGTAGAAGAAGCGGGTGCCCTGCGCGGTGAGCTCGGCGAGCTCGTCGGCGACGTCGAGCGGGTCGCGGTGCCGGGCCTTTCTGCCGCTGACCGTGCCGACCAGGCAGTAGGTGCAGCGAAACGGGCAGCCGCGCTGCACGTGAATCGTGGCCTGCGGCTCGAAGGTGCCGCGCACGCGGTAGCGGGTCGGGTCGATGACGGTGCGGTCGGCCCGCGGCAGCGCGTCGAGCGAGGTGGCCCAGGGCGCGGGTGGGTTGGGCAGGTGGCTGCGAACGACTCCGGCGCCGGCGAGGCCCTGGGCGCAGAGCGCGGCGAACGAGAGCTCGGGCTCTCCGTGCACGAGGAAGTCGAGCGCGGGGTGCGCGCTGAGCAGCTCGGCCCCGAAGGCGTAGACCGGCGCGCCGCGCAGGCCGATACAGACCGACTGCGGCAGCCGCGCGCGCAGCGCCTCGGCGAACCTCACGTCGTCGTGCAGCGAGCCGAAGGTACCGGTGAGCACCACCGCGTCGGGGGTGAAGGCGAGCACCTGCTCGATGGCCGCGGCGGCAGACAGGCCCATCGCCGGCGCGTCGAGCACCCACGGCGTGCCGCCCGCGCCGCGAATGCCGGCCGCGGCCTCGACCTCTTCCAGCGGCGGGCGCATCGAGGGCACCAGGTCGGCGCTGAAGTACGACTGGCAGCGGTCTTCGCGGCAGTAGGGGCCGGTCGGCGGCAGCACCAGCGCGATGCGGCGCAGCGGCGCGACCGGACGACGGGCTGCGCCGTCAGAGGCTTGTCGGGTCTCTGCGGCCTGGGGCATCGGGGCCCCACCCAGAGCAATGCGCAGACCAGCCGGGCGCCAGGACGTTGACGTTTCGTTCGCCGGGCTTCGTCGCATGGGGGTGGGGGCGGCTCGACCTTGGTCGGTGAAGGTTCACACCGCGAGAATGCGCATCAGCGAGCCGATGGCGGCGTCGTCGCGCACCGGCGCTCCGAGCGTGGTGAGGCACAGCGGCACGTCGTTCACGTCGAACCGCGCGACGTGCAGGGTGCGCGAGCCGATGCGCGGAGGAACGTGGGTCATCGCGCCGAGCGCGCCGATCTCCTCGAGGTCGCCGTGGCCTTCGCCAGAGATGAGCAGGCCGTCTTCGGTGGTCAGGGCGGCGGCCTCGAGGCCGCGCTTCAGGCACAGCGCTTTCAAGAAGTGGTTCAGCGCTTCGTTGATGCGGGTCGATCGGCGGGTGCGGCGTTCCATGCGTGGCCTCCTCAGGGTGCCTACAGCTGCCTACAAGCATGAGGCCTCACGTCGCGGCGGCAAGAAAACGCCCCGTTCACTCGTGTGACCGGGCCGTTCACAGCGCGCGCGCGAAGGCCGCGAGGTTCGGCCAGCAGCGGGGCGGAACGCGCGTTGCTCTACGAACCGGCGTGCCCAAACCCAAGCGCCTGGCGTCTTCAACCCGCACAGCTCGAGCCGCACCACGAGGTGGTGGTGATCGGCTCGGGCTACGGCGGCGCGGTGATGGCCGCCCGCCTCGCGCAGGCGGGCTTCCAGGTCTGCGTGCTCGAGCGCGGCGCCGAGTACCAGCCCGGCGACTACCCCTCGACCGCCGCGCAGTTCGTCGCGAACACCCAGCTCGAGCTCAAGGGCCGGCAGCACGGCGCGCGCGACGCGATGATTCGCTACGTCGTCGACGAAGAGCACGGCGCGCTGGTCGGCTGCGGCCTCGGCGGCACCTCGCTGATCAACGCCGGCGTGGTGCTGCGGCCGCCCGAGTCGGTCTGGGACGACCCGGTCTGGCCCGCCGGCCTGCGCGAAGATCTGCCGCGGCTGCGCGAGGGCTTCGGCCGCGCCGAGCTGCAGCTCAAGCCCACCGTCGCTTCGGCCGGGAGCGCCAAGGCGCGCGCCCTCGCGCACGCGGCGCACGGCGAAGAGCACCGCGCCCTGCCGCTCGCGGTCGACGCGACGAAGTGCAACGCCTGCGGAGACTGCATCACCGGCTGCAACCGCGGCGCCAAGAACACCCTGCTCACGAACTACCTGCCGCTCGCCGTCGAGGCCGGAGCGCGCCTGTTCTGCTCGATCGAGGTGACCCACCTCGAGCGCCGCGAGGCGGGAGGCTGGCGGGTTCACCTGCGCGTCGGCGGAGTCGGCCGCGAGCGCTTCGAGTCGACCGCGCTGTCGATCGACGCGCGGTACGTGGTGGTCGCGGCCGGCGCGCTCGGCTCGACCGAGCTGTTGCTGCGCTCGAGGGCCCACGGGCTGAAGGTGTCGGACCAGCTCGGCCGCCGCTTCTCGGGCAACGGCACCCTGCTCGGCTTCACCTCGGGCGTGCCGCGCGCGAAGGGCGAGCCGGGCCCCACCATCGAGACGATGTTGGACCTGCGCTCGAGCAAGCAGCTGATGGTGCAGGACACCGCGGTGCCGTCACCGCTGCGCGGCGCGGTGTCGCTGATGTTCGGCCGCGACGTGCACGCCTGGTCGGTGACCGCGGGCGACGACTCGCGCGGCGAGCTCTCGCTCGGCGAGGGCGAAGAGGGAATTCGAATCGCCTGGCCCGGCGCCGGCAAGAGCGAGCGCGTCGCCGCCGCCCACGCCGAGCTCGAGCGCATCAGCACGGCGCTGGGCGGCACCTTCAGGCCCAACCCGATGTGGGCCGCGCTGCCGAAAGCCCCGCTGCTCGCCACCCACCCGCTGGGCGGCTGCGCGATGGCCGACGATGCCGAGCACGGCGTGGTGAACCACCGCGGCCAGGTGTTCGGGTACGAAGATCTCTACGTCTGCGACGGCTCGACGCTGCCCGGCTCGTTCGGGTCGAACCCGCTCTTCACCCTCTGCGCCCTCGCCGAGCGCTGCGCCGAGCTCTTCGTGCGCGAGCACGGGGCGCGCGCGGCTTCACCCCGGCCGTCACCCAGCCGGGCAGACGCGGTCGGGTTCCGGTTCACCGAGCGCATGGTGGGGCAGCTCGCTCATGACGCCGCCCCTGAAGCGAAGGCGCCGTTCTCGTTTCTCCTCACCATCGAGTGGCCCAGCCTCGAGGCGCTGCTCCGAGATCCGTCGACGGCCGCGCGCACCTTCGGCACGGTGCGGGCGCCGTCGCTCTCGCCCGAGCCCCTGCGCGTCATCGGCGGCAGCTTTCAGCTCTTCGTCGGAGAGGGCGCCGAGCGCCGCATGCTGCACCGCATGGAGCTCGAGCACGGCCTGCGCATCGAGGGCGTGAAGATCATTCGCGATGACCCCGGCCCCGACCTCTGGTTCGATACGCGCTCGCTGTTCATCACCGTGTTCGAGCACGACGAGCCGATCGCGCGCGGCCTGGTGCAGACCGGCCCGCTCGACCTCTTGCGGCAGGTCACCACCCTCAAAGGGCTGACCGACCGCGGCCTGCGCTCAGACGTGATGGCGCGCGCGAAGTTTCTCCGCCTCTTCCTCGGCACGGTGAAGCAGGTCTACGGCGGCCTGGTGCTGCCCCTGGTGCGCTGAGCGAACCGCTGGCGTTTCGAGGGGTTGCAGCCCACGTCACGATTCAAGCGCTAAGGAAACGGCGCGGGTGTGTCTCCAGGGCTGAAAGGCCGAACTGGAGCCGTCGTGGTCGCAGAAATCGGGAGAAAGCCGCATCGAGCACCCCAGCGCACGCCCGCGGGGGCCACCCGCGCCCGCGGAGCGCTCGAGACGCCGGCGCCCGCGCCCGCCGAGCTGCACGACGCCGAGCGCTACCCGCGCGCCCGCTCGCCCGAGGCGGTCGCCCTCGAGACCCCCGCCGCGCGGCACGTGCCCATCGCCGCGCAGGCGGCCCTCTTCGGGGCCCCGCCGTCGCAGGTCGAGGCCGTGCTCGAGCAGGCCGACGCGCTCGCCGCGAAGCTCGCCGGCACTCCCGACTTTCTCTCACCGCCCGCGTGGCGCGCGCAGGGCGCGAAGTTCGGCCTGCCGGGGTTGGATCTGCCCGAAGAGGTCGGGGGCCTGGGCCTGGGCGCCTCGCAGAGCGCGAAGGTCTTCGAGCACCTCGGCAAGCGCTCGCTCGACCTGCGCGACGTGGTGGGCGGCGCCCACGGCCGCGCGCTGCTCGCCTCCGACAGCCCCGCGGTGCGCGCCATCGCCAGAGACGTCGCCGCCGGCAAGGCGTACGTCGCCATCGCCATCACCGAGAAGGCCCACGGCTCTGACGTGCGCGCGATGCAGAGCCGCAGCGAGAAGGTGCCCGGTGGCTACGTGCTCACCGGCGAGAAGAGCTTTCAGGCGCGCCTCACCACCGCCACCCACGTGGTGCTCTTCACCCGCTCGGCCGACGACGAGCCGAGCGGTCACCTCAACGCGTTCGTGCTCCCCAGCGACTACCCAGGCCTCTCGTTCAGCACCCACGACGCGCACGGGCTCAAGGGCAACTCGTTCGGCGGCGTCTCGTTCGAGCACCTCTTCGTGCCCGACGAATTCCGCCTCGGCGGTGAAGGCGAGGGCGGCACGCTCTTCGGCAGGCACTTTCTCTACTGGCGGCTGATGCAGAGCGCGGCGGCGATCGGCACCGGCAAGGGCGCGCTCGAGCAGGCGGTCACCCGAATGCGCGAGCGCGAGGCGTTCGGCGGCCCCATCGGGCGCTTCACCCACCTGCAGCAGCCGCTCGCCGAGCACACCGCGAAGCTGCACATGGCTTCGCTGCTGGTCGAAGAAGCCGCGCAGAAGCTCGACGAAGGGAAGTACGACGAGGCCGCCGAGCTGGTGCCGATGGCCAAGGCCGAGGGCGTCGAGTGGGCGCTGGCCGCCGCCGACTTCGCGATGAAGGTGCACGGCGCAGAAGGCTACGCCGCCGACCTCACCGATCTCGGCCAGCGCGTGCGCGACCTGCAGGGCCTGCGCATCGCCGACGGCACCACCGACATCATGCGCGAAGAGGTGGTGCGCCAGGTCTACGGCCGCGACCTCTGGGACCTCGCCATCGGCACGCACCGGCCGCCGGTGCCGGAAGATCGCCGCCCCGAAGACACCCCGTCGGGGGCCATCGAAGCCCTGCAGCGCGCCTCGGCGCACTTTCCCGAGGTGCTGGCGCGCGAGGGCGATTTCACCAGGCTGGTGGCCCGCACCGGTGGCGGCGCCTGCCCCACCGTCTGCGCGGCGAACTTCATTCAGGCGCTCGGCCTGATGCGCGGAGGCTCGCAGCTCGTCGACCTCGACCGGGCGATTCGTGACGCCTACCGGGTCGATTCGACGCTCGAGGCGGGCCGGCTCACCAACGCGCAGGTGGCGGGCCTGCTCGACTTCTTCGCGCGCAAGGTGAACCCGCCGCTGAAGCTCGAGGTGGCGTTCGACTACCAGTCGGCGCTCGAGACCCGTGAGCAGCCGCCCGGCGCCGAAGGGTGGACGGACCTCGACTCGGGTCTGTTCGAGGTGAAGAAGGGCGAGCTGAAGATGGTGAGCTACACGGTCGAGAACGCGAACGGCACCGTGCTGGGCCGCCACTTCGTGGTGCTGAACGACAAGACCGACTCCGTCGTCACCGTGAACGACCCCAACTACCCGCAGCGGGCGCATACCTACCGGCTCGAGCGGGTGAAGCTGCCCGAGGGCGGCTCGAGCTTCCGGCTGGTGCGGCCGGGTGCAGCGAACGGCATGAAGTACACCGTGAACACCGTGGTGACGGCGAGCCTGTCGAGGTCCGAGCCGAAGAACTGAGCGCGGGCCGTAAGGTCGCGAGGGCGAGGCGGCTCAGAGGGCCGACCGCCATGAAAATTCGCTCGCTCTTCTTCGTCGCTGCCCTGGCTTCAACCTCTGCCGGGTGCGGCAGCGCATATCGGTGCGCCGACGTGCTGTGCGATGCGGGGCCCGGCACCGCGGGCGGTAGCGGGGGCGCCGGGGGCGGTGCCTCGGCAGGCGGTGACGCCGGAGGAGCCGCAGGCGGCGCGGGGGGGAGCCGCAGGCGGCGCGGCGGGTGGGGACGCAGGCGGCGCGGCGGGAGGCGACGCCGGGGGGGCTGCAGGCGGCGCGGCAGGCGGCGCGTGCAGCGCGGCGCAGACGCTCACCGTCACCGGTTCGGTGCTCAACTTTCAGTCGTCGCCCGCCGCCTTCGACGACCACGCCGATGGCGCCTGCAACCTCGCCGCGCGGGGCCCCGAGCGGGTGTACCGGCTGCCGCTGGCTCAGGCGCAAGACGTGACCATCACCGCTGCGCGTGCTGCCGGCAGCTCGGCCAACCCGGTCATCTACGTTCGTGGAGCCTCGTGCACCGGCCCCGAGCTGGGCTGCCAGGACACGGCGGGTCAGGCCGCGGCCACCGAGACCCTGAAGCTGCTCAACCGCACTGCTGACCTCTACCTGTTCGTCGAGAACTACGGCGCCAGCTCGGGCCCCATCGACGTCACCATCACGCTCGCGGCGCCCACCGCACCCCCGACCAACGACGAGTGCAGCAGCGCCGTGCCCTTGAGCTTCGCCAACGGCGTCGCCACCGCTTCGGGGAACACCACGCTGGCGACCAACAGCAACGCCTCGGGCGACGCCAGCCCCAGCTGCGCCGGCTCGGCGGCGCTCGACGGGCGCGACGTGGTCTACTCGTACACGCTCGCCTCGGCGCAAGACGTCGAGCTCACCCTGAGCCGAAGCGCCTCTACCCCCGGCTACGAGCCGACGCTGTACGTGCGGGCGCCGGGGCAGTGCGGCAGCCCGTCGGTCGCCAACGAGCTGGGGTGTGCGCGCAGCGCGCCGGCCGGGCAGCCGCTGGCCCTGTCGTTCATCAGCCAGCAGCCGGGTACCTACTTCGTGTGGGTCGACTCGGCGCAGTCGTCGGTCGGCGCGTTCGAGCTCGAGGTGCATCAGGCGCCCGCGGCGGCGCCGGTCGGCAACGACGAGTGCGCCACCGCCGCGGTGCTCACCTTCGACGGCTCGGGCCTCGCCACCGCCAGCGGCACCACCCGCGGAGCGACCAACAGCAACGCGGCGACCGACCAGGCGCCCAGCTGCTCGGCTTCGGCCGTGGCCGAGGGCTTCGACGTGGCGTACCAGTTCACCACCACCGCGCTGCACGACGTCACCGTGGTGGTGACCCCCACCGGCAGCAGCACCTTGCTCCCCGTGGTGTCGGTGCGGCCCCAGGCGAGCTGCACCGGCGGCACCTTCGCCAACGAGCTGGCCTGCGGCGCCGCGAGCGGCGCTGGCCCGGCGCAGACGGTGGTGCGCCGGCTGCCGGCCGGCGCCTGGTCGGTGTGGGTCGACAGCCGCACGCGGGGGGCCCGCGGCAGCTTCGACCTCTCGGTGCAGCTCGCGCCGCCGACTCCGGCGCCGACCAACGAGACCTGCGCCACCGCCCTCGCCCTGCCGGCGCTCACCGCGGGGGCGAGCTCGACGGTGACCGTGCTGGGCTCGACTACCCTCGCCACCAACGACAACGCGGCGGCGCTCACCCCGAGCTGCTCGGCGGGAGCCCGCGCCACCGGCAGAGACGTCTTCTACAGCTACACGCTGCCCCCGGGAGCGCAGACCGTCACCCTCGCGGTCACCTCGCTGAGCGCGGGCTACCAGCCGGTGCTGTACGCAGAGAACGCCTGCGGTGGCGCCCCGGTGCAGCTGGCGTGCGTCGCGCCGGCCGCGGCGCAGCAGCTGTCTGCCGTCACCTTCAACCAGACCGGGCCGGGCACCTTCTACGTGGGGGTCGACTCGGCCGATGGGGGCGGCGACTTTCGTCTCGATGCCCGCCTCGGGGCTCCGGCGAACGACACCTGCGCCACCCCGCGGCCGATTCTCTTGAGCACCGCCAGCGTCGACAACTCCATCGTCGACACCACCCGGCTGTCGAGCGACGACTACGCGAAGACCTCGATGCCGCCCTACGGGGGGGCCTGCCACGCCTTCAGCGAAGACGGCAAAGACCTGGTGTTCGCCTTCACCTACACCGGCGCGGCGGCCCGTTCGGTGACGGCCACCGTCACTCCCGAGGGCGATTTCGACGTCGGGCTCGCGCGCCTCGAGGGCAGCTGCTCGCCGTCGTCGTGCGTCGCCCTGCGCGACACCGCGCTCGGTGGCCGCCCCGAGACCCTCACCTGGACTGCGACGCCCAACACCACCTACTGGCTGGTGGTCGACGGCTACTCGGCGTCGCCCCCGGCCGACGAGGGCGCCTTCCGCCTGCGCATCGAATAGCCGTGGTGGGGCGGGGCCAGAAGTCACCGCGCGGTTCCCCGCGCGCGCGCCGGGTCGACACGCGCGCGCAGTGCGTGCCATGGGTCGCGCCGTGCTCGAGGCCCTGGTCACGGTAGCGCTCACGGTGGTGCTGCCGGTGCACGGCACCGGTGAGTGCCCCTCTGCGGCGGCGGTCGAGCGGCGGCTCTCGGCGCTCATCGAGCGCGGCGTGCCCGGCCACCGCGCGCGGGTCGAGCTCCGAGAGCCCGAGGCCCTCTGGCTCTCGCTCGAAGACGGCGACGGTCGCACGCTCTCGGAGCGCGCGGTGAGCGGGGTGGCGGGGTGCGAAGACCGCGCCGAGGTCGCCGCCGCCATCATCGCGTCGTGGGAGGCCGAGTGGGGCGAGCGCCCGGCGACCGTGCGCGCCCCTTCGCCCGCTTCGCCGCCGCCGCCGCCTTCGCCTCCTGCTCCGCCCACGCTGCGCGTCGAGGTCGGCGCCTCGGCCCTGGCCTCGCTGTCTCGCGACTGGGCCTTCGGGGGAGAGGGTCACTTCGCGCTCGGCCCCACCCGCTGGCCGCTCGCGGCCGAGGTGGGCCTGGTCGGGGTCAGCGCCCGCTCGCTGCCCATCGGCCCCGGGCAGGTGCGGTGGTGGTGGGTGGGCGCCGAGCTGGCCGCGCGGGCGCGGCTGGTCGATGCGCGCCTTCAGCTCGACCTTCACGCCGGCCTCGAGCTGGCCGTGCTGTCGGCGCAGGGCTTCGGCTACGCCATCGCCAGCCCCGGCTTCTCAGAGCTCGTGCCGGGCGCCGCCGCCGGGCTGCGCGCCCACCTGCCGCTGGGCCCGGTGAAGGTCAGCTTGAGCGTCACCCTCATCGGCTGGCTGAAAGAGGTGCAGCTCGAGGTGTCGCGGGTCGGCGCGTCGCTCCCGGTCGCCCGGGGCAGCCTGCCCCGGGTCGAGGCGCTGGCGGCGCTGGGCCTGAGCTGGGAGAGCCGATGAAAGGTTTTTCGGGCTGGGCGGCTGGGGGAAATGAGGTGGAAAACGCCCTGCCCACATCGGTCGCCGCGGCTCCGCTCGAGCTCGAGCAGGTATTTCGCGCGCATGCCGGTGACGTCACCCGCTGGGCGGCCCGCCTGGGGGGGCCCAGCGTCGACCTCGAGGACACGGTGCAGAACGTCTTCATGACCGTGCAGCGCAGCCTGCCGGCGTTCGACGGCCGGCGCGCCAAGCTGTCGACCTGGCTGTACCGCATCACCGAGAACGAGGTGCGGCACCGCAGGCGGCGCGACGCGTTTCGCCGCTGGCTGCGCGGCTCGGCCGAAGACGCGGCCGGCGAGCTGCCGGCAGAAGAAGAGAGCGCCGACGACGCGCTCGAGCGGCACCAGCGCACGGTGCGCTTCTACCGGGTGCTCGACCGCATGCGCGAGCGCCCCCGAACCGTGCTGGTGCTCTTCGAGCTCGAAGAGCTCTCGGGCGAAGAGATCGCCGAGCTGCTCGGCCTCAAGGTGGGCGCGGTGTGGGTCGCGCTCCACCGGGCGCGCGCCGACTTTCTCACCCAGATGAATCAGCTCATCGCCGAGGAGAGCAAATGACCGGGCTCAAGCGCTGGGTCGACAGCCAGCCGGCTGCCGGAAGCAGCGAAGCCGAAGCCGCGCGTTGGGTGAAGGGCGTCGGGCCCGCGGCCACGCTCTCCCCAGGCCCTGGCCCGGGTTCGCGCCAGGCTGAGCGCGCCCCCGCTGCGCGCCGGGTGGCTCAAGCCGGCGTGGGCTGCGCTGGGCGTGGTCACCGCCTCGGCTGCGGCGGTGGCGCTCGCGCGCGCCCTGTTCACCGCGCCGCTCGAGGCTCCGCCGCCGGCCGCAACACTTCCCATCGCGGTGGTCGAGGTTCGCCCGCCTCGCCCCGTCTCGGTGCCGCTGGCCGAGCCTTTGGCACCGGCCCCGGCCGCGCCTGGCCGGCCCCGCCGCTCGGCGCCCGCCCCGGCGGCCGCCGCCCCGGTGCTGCCCGCGCCCAACCCGCTGCTCGAAGAGTCGCGCCTGCTGGGTGAAGCCGTTCAGCAGCTGCGGCTCGAAGGTCGACCCGAGGCCGCGCTCGAGGTGCTGGGCCGCTACCGACTGCGCTTCCCCGACGGGGCGCTCAAGGGTGAGGCCGACGCGGTGCAGCTCGAGGCGCTGCTCAAGCAGGGGCAGAGCGGGCCGGCGCTCGAGCTGCTCGCGCGCCTCGCCGAGCGCGACTTCGCCCAGGTGCCGCGCGCCGACGAGCTGCGCGTGGTGCACGGCGAGCTGCTCGCCCGGGCCGGGCGCCACCGTGAGGCGGTCGCCGCCTTCACCCGCGCGCTCGAGCACCTGGGGGCCAACGAGCGCTCGCTGTTCGGCCGCGCGGCGTCGCGGCTCGAGCTCAACGAGCGCGAGGCTGCGCGAAACGACCTCGCCGAGTGCGTCAGGCTCTTTCCCAACGGGCGCTTCGCCACCGACGCCCGCAATCAACTCGCTGCTCCGTAAGGTTCTTCGTGTCCGTGTCTTTGAAGAGCATGCCCATGCACTCCCGCTCTGCCTTCGTGCTCGCGCTGCTCTCGGCCGCCGCCTGCGGCGTGACCCACAACATCGGCCAGGAGCAGCAGCCCTTGAGCTGCGGGGTCAACAGCCCCTGCGCGTCGACCCAGTACTGCGACGGCAACGGCACCTGCCGCTGCAGCAACAACACCTGTCTGTGGCCCAGCACCTGCTCGGGCGACGTCTGCGTCGCGCCTCCCGACGCCGGCCCCGCGACCTGCGGAAACCACCCGGCCTGCGCGCCGACCCAGTACTGCTCGAACGGCACCTGCCGCTGCAGCAGCAACACCTGCCCCTTTCCCAGCACCTGCTCGGGCGACGTCTGCGTCGCGCCTCCCGACGCCGGCCCCGCGACCTGCGGAAACCACCCGGCCTGCGCGCCGACCCAGTACTGCTCCAACGGCACCTGCCGCTGCAGCCCGAACACCTGCCCCTTTCCCAGCACCTGCTCGGGCGACGTCTGCGTCGCACCTCCCGACGCCGGCCCCGCGACCTGCGGTAACCACCCGGCCTGCGCGCCGACCCAGTACTGCTCCAACGGCACCTGCCGCTGCAGCAGCAACACCTGCCCCTTTCCCAGCACCTGCTCGGGCGACGTCTGCGTCGCACCTCCCGACGCCGGCCCCGCGACCTGCGGTAACCACCCGGCCTGCGCGCCGACCCAGTACTGCGACGGCAACGGCACCTGCCGCTGCAACAGCAACACCTGCCCGGCGCCCAGCACCTGCTCGGGCAATGTCTGCGTGGCTGCCGACGCGGGGTGAGGGGGGCGCGGCGGGAGCGCTTGAGCGTGGCGCTGGCTGAAAAGCCGTCCACGTCCACGAAGACGCCCGTCGCCGCGGGCCTGGTCGAGACGTTGAGCTATATCGCTCGTCACCTTGCACGAGCCTGTGCCTGCCGTAGGTCTCTCGCGGGGCGGCGTGCTGGCGGTCGCTTGCGCCGGGTGCTGCAGCTTCATCGACCTCTACGCCACCCAGCCGCTGCTGCCGCACCTCGAGAAGCTGCTCCACCTCAGCAAGGCCCAGGTCGGCCTCACCGTCAGCGCCTCGACCGGGGCCATCGCGCTGAGCGCTCCCCTGGTGGGGGCGCTCGCCGACCGCTTCAGCCGCAAGCGGGTCATCGTCTCGGCGCTGTGGGCGCTGGCCGCCTCGACGCTGCTCGCCGCCACCGCCGACGGCCTCGACGCGCTGCTGGTGTGGCGCTTCTTGCAGGGCGTGGCCATCGCCGCGGTCTACGTGGTGGCCATCACCTATCTCGCCGAAGAGGTCGAGCCGCGCGCGATGGGCCGGGCGCTCTCGCTGTTCGTGGCCGGCAACGTGGTGGGTGGCTTCGCGGGCCGGTTTCTCGCCGGGCTGGTCACCGCGGCCACCCGCTGGGAGCACGCCTTCGTGGTGCTGGGGCTGCTCAACGTGCTCGGCGCCACGGTCACCGCGCTGTTTCTGCCGCCGTCGAGGCACGTGCGCGCGCACCAGCCGGCGCCGCTGGTCGAGGGCCTGCGCTTCGTCACCCGCCCCCCGGTGCTGGCCACCTTCGCCACCGGCTTCACCGTGCTGTTCTCGCTGGTGGCCGCGTTCAGCTACGTGGGCTTTCACCTGAGCGCCGCGCCCTTCGAGCTGGGCACCGCGAGCCTCTCGCTGTTGTTCTCGGTGTACCTGGTGGGCGCGCTGGTGACGCCGTTCGCGGGCCCGGCGATCGATCGCTTCGGCTCGCGCGCGGTGCTGCGGCTCGCGCTGCTCTGCGGGGCCGCCGGCGGCGGCCTCACCCTGGTGCCGCACCTCGCGGCCATCATCTTCGGCCTGGCGGTGCTGTGCTCGAGCCTGTTCGTCTGCCAGGCCGCGGCGATGAACCAGCTGCGGCAGCTCGCGGTGGCGCCCTACCGCACCCTGGCCTCGGGCTTCTACGTGACCGCCTACTACCTCGGAGGCAGCGCCGCCGGCGTGGTGCCCGCGCTCACCTGGCAGCGGCTCGAGTGGCCCGGCTGCGTCGGCTGGGTGCTCGGCGCGCACGCGCTCGCCGCGCTGATGTCGCTGGCGAACGCGCGCCGACCCGAGGCCGCGGTCTATGGTGCCCCTCGCGGCCCATGAGCAGCCACCACGTCAGCAACGCCTCGAGCGACATCGTCTGGCAGCCCGAGGCGCGCCTCGCGCTGGTGAGCTACACCGCCGGCGCGACGCTGCACGAGGAAGACGGCACGCTGCTGGTCGAGGCGCTGCGGGGGTGGGTGGGCACCGAGGGCCGGCCATTCGGGGTGCTCGCCAACGCCAAGGGGCTGAAGGCCACCGACGGCGACTACCGCGCGCGGGTGGGCGACTACTTCAAGCAGCACCGGGAGGCGTACATCGCGCTCACCGACATGGGCCCGGTCATTCGCGTGGTGGTCGAGCTCTTCCGGGTCGGCACCGGCGTCTCGCTCAAGGCCTTCGCAACGGAGGCGGGCGCTCGCGAGTGGTTTCGCAGCGTCGGCATCGCCGCGTGAGCGACCCGGTCAGCTTCGACGACATCTTCGCGGTGATGGCCGTGGCCTCGCTCGGTGACGAGAAGGCGCGGGTGGTGCTGCCCGACGACGTCGACACCGATGACACCGCCACCCGCTTCGCGCTGGCGCTCAACATTCTGCTCGATGACCTCGCCAGCCGCGGCCGCGAGGCCCGCGAGGCGCGCTTCCGCGGCCTGCTCGAGTCGGCTCCCGACGCGATGGTGATCGTCGCTCCCAACTCGGAGATCAGGCAGGTGAACGCGCGGGCCGAGAACCTGTTCGGCTACCCGCGCACCGAGCTGTCGGGCAAGCCGGTCGAGCTGCTCATCTCGATACCGCCCGGCTTCGACGGCACCGAGCTCGAGGTCGTCGGTACGCGAAAGAACGGGTCGAGCTTTCCCGCCGCGGTCAGCCTGCAGCCGATGAACCTTCCCGAGGGGAGACTGGTGACGGCTGCGATTCGCGACATCTCGGCGCGCAAGAAGATCGAGCTCGACTTGAAGCGCGCCAACGAGCAGCTCGAGTCGTTCAGCTACTCGGTGGCGCACGACCTGCGCGCGCCGCTGCGGGCGATGAACGGCTACTCGACCCTGCTCGCCGAGCGGTGGAAAGAGACGCTCGACGAAGAGAGCCGCGGCTGGCTCTCGCGCATCGCGGTCAACGCGCAGCGCATGGGGCAGCTGATCGACGCGCTGCTCTCGCTCGCCCGCATCAACCGCACCCAGCTGCGGCTCGAGACGGTCGACCTCTCGCAGGTGTTTCGCGAGGCGGTGGCGCAGGCGGCGCTGCTCAACCCTCGCGACGGCGTGACCGTCGAGATTCAAGACGGCCTCACGGCGCGCTGTGACCCCGAGCTGGTGCGGGTGGTGGCTGCCAACCTCATCGACAACGCGTGGAAGTTCACCGCCCGAAGCGCCGCGGCCCGCATCGAGGTGGGGGCCTCTCAGCGCGACGGCCAGAGCGTGTTCTTCGTGCGCGACAACGGCATCGGCTTCGACATGGCCTACGCGGCCGAGCTGTTTCAGGCGTTTCACCGGCTGCACGGCCCGAACGAGTTTCCCGGCACCGGCATCGGGCTGGCGACCGTCGCCAACGTGGTGCACCGGCACGGCGGAGAGATTCGCGCCGAGGGCCAGCCCGACCAGGGCGCGACCTTCTCGTTCTCGCTCGAGCGCGCCCCCGCGGCGCCGTAGCGAGTCGGCCGCGTGTCGTGCTTCGGCGCCGCGCTGGCCTCGGACGGCAGGAGGCCGGTACGGTAGCGGCTCGATGACCGTCAAACGCGTCTCGGGTCCACGCGTGCACAGTGGCAGTGAAGTGGCGAAGGCGACGCACCGCCTCGCCTCGCTCAAGGCGTTGATCGACGCGACGCCCGCGCTCGACTTCGAGCCGGGCAGGGCGCCGGTGCCGTCGCCGGCGGTGGCGGTCGAGCCGAACGGCCCGGTGCCGCAGCGGCCGCTCTACGACGACGGGCTGCACATGAGCGACGAAGAGCTCACCGCTGCGATCGCCGCGTCGATCGGCGTTCGCTCGAACACCGCCGAGCTGCCCACCTGCGACGAGGTTCGCGCGCTGCGCCGGCAGGGCAAAGAGGTGGTGTTCACCCAGCTGGCGCTGCAGCAGGCGCGCGAGCTGCCCGACCTGAGCGACGAGCTCGCGCGCCGCCCGCGGCTCGAGGGCGTGGTGTTCTCGATCGACCCCTACGACGTTCCCGACCTCGACAACGCGCTCGGCTACCGCCGCGGCGAAGACGGCTCGCACTACGTGAGCGTGCTCGCCACCGACGTGGCCGCGTACATTCGGCCGGGCACCGCCCTCGATTACGCCGCGCGCCGCCGCGCCGAGACGCGCTACCTCGACGAGGCGGGCCTGGTGCTGCCGATGCTTCCGCTCTTTCTCTCCGAGGGGCAGCTGAGCTTCTTCACCGGCGAAGAGCGCCTCGCCAAGGCCACCGAGCTGCACTTCTCGGACGACGGCCAGCTGCTCGGCACCCGCATCTTCAACACGGTCATCACCAACACCCAGGTGAGCCCCGAAGACGGCGCCAAGGCGCTGCAGGGCAAGGGGCGGCTGGGCGGAAACAAGCCCCTCGCCGAGACGCTGGCCGCGCTCACCGCGCTGGGGGCCCGGGTCAACGGCGGCACCGCGAAGGGCGGCTCGATCTCGGTCGACAAGCTGACCCCGGTCTTCACCCAGCTGGCGGCGATCGAGGTCGGTCGGGCGCTGCGCGACGTGGGGCTCGAGGCGAGCTTCCGCAATCAAGAAGAGCGCAACGCGAAATCGACCTACGGCGCGACGCCGAAAGGCCACGCCGGCATCGGCACCGATGCCTACGCCACCTTCACCGGCCCGATGCGGCGGTACTCGGACCTCGACGTGCAGCGCTCCATCGACCGCATGCTCGCCGGCAAGAAGCCCGCGGGGCGCCTGCTCACGCTCGACCACCAGCTGCGCGAGCTGCAGCTGGGGCGCGAGAACCACCTCTTCATTCCCGAGCGGCTGCAGAACACCCGCGAGGTGATCGAGATCACCCGGCGCGCCCAGCCCGGCCCGCCGCTGCCGGTGCCCACCGAGCCGCCCCAGGCGCCCGAAGAGTAGGGCGCGAGGGCCGCAGCCGGCCGTCACCTCGGCGCCTCGCGCCGGGGTGAAATCGCCGGCGGGAATGCGACGTCTGGGGCCCGGTGCGTCATCTCTCTCAAATGACTGCCATTCGCCCCGGTGCCCCCGCCCCTTCCGAAGTCGATCACCGCAGCCGCAAGGAGATTCGCGCGCAGGTGCGCGCCGAGCACCCGCTGCTCAATGGCAGCGCCGGGCCGGTGTACGGCCACCAGCTGCTCCCCGACCAGTACGGTCACGAGACGGTCGAGGGCGGTCACGCCACCGTCGCCATGGGCGCGGTGCTCGACATCGACGTGCGCGACGCCGCGCCCGCGGGCACGATGGGCGAAGAGGTGCCGGGCGAGAACCTGGTGCTCTGGCACAACCCCACGGTGGGCGAGCCGCGCGCCACCGGCTCGACCGCGGTGGTCGCCGAGACCCCGTACGCGCAGCTGAAGCAAGAGGTGCAGGTGCGGGTGCCGAACCACCCCGAGCAGTTCGCGCAGATGCAGAACCTGGCCGGCTTCGTCGCCGAGTTCCCCGACGACCCGGTGAGCATCGAGGCCAAGACCGAAGAGGCGGCCAGGGGGCTGGTCGAGATGATCAAGGCCAACCCCGAGCTGCTGAACCGGGTCGAGCTGTTCGCGTTCGACGGCAAGTTCACCCGCAAGATGCGCAAAGAGCTGGGGCCCGAGGCGGTGACCGGCATGGCGGTGCTCAGCCAGCTGGCGTTCTACGCGTTCAGCAAGATTCCCGGGCTGTCGCGCATCGCCAAATACCCCACCAAGAGCTACGTGGTGGCGATGCCGGCGAACCTGCGGCAGTTCGACTCGTCGCGCTTCGTGAAGTTCCTCGCGCGCCACGGGAGAATCGGCAACGCGATTCTCGACCACACCCTGATTCGCCCCTCGACGGTGCGCGCCGCCGAGCGCTCGGGCCTCAAGCTCACCGCGTGGACGGTGAACGACGAAGAGCTCGCCAAGGAGCTGCTGCAGATGGGCGTGCCGATGATCTACACCGACGACGAGAAGGTGGCGAAGGCCGCCCTCGCGTTCGCCGACGGGCTGAAGACCGAGGGCTGAAGCGTCGCTTCAGTCGATGGGCACCACGCGGGCGGCGAAGCCGGCCGCCGCGCCGATGGTGGCGCCGACCAGCACGTCGAGCGGGTAGTGCGCCCCCAGGTACACCCGGGAGGCCGCGACCGAGATGGCGAGCGGCCACACGCCCCGCGAGAGCGGGGTGCCGGTGAGCGCGGTGGCGGCGGCGATCGCCGCGGCGGTGTGCCCCGAGGGAAACGAGAACGCGTCGGGGTCGCTGTGCAGCGGCTGAACGCCGTGGCCCAGCTCGCGTGGGCGCGGGCGGTTGAGCACCCGCTTCAGCACGCTCGAGACCGCGGTCGCGGCGGCGACGCCCACCGTGACGCGCCTCAGGTAGCGGCGGCTCTGCGGGCCCAGCACCAGCATCAGCGCCCCCAGCACCAGCCAGCTGCTCGCATCGCCCAGGCGGGTGAAGAGCAGCATCACCCGATCGACCGTTCGGCGCCGGGGCAGGGCGTGCAGCCGCTGCAGCGCAGACTCGTCCCACGCGATCATGGTGTCGAACAGTTGCATCAACAGATGGGGTAACGCCTCGCGTCGGGCAGCGCCGCCGAGGCGCACCGGGCCGTTACCCGGCGGTAACGCCGCCAGGGCGGGCGCCGGGCGGCGAGCGCACCGTGCCTTTCGTGCATCACTGAAGCGAGGCGAGGCGCCGCTCGAGGTAGCGCCGCTCGCGCGCGTTGCTCACCAGCTCGAGGGCGCGGCGGTACTGCGCGGCGGCCTCGGCGCGCCGGCCGAGGCGGCGGTAGAGGTCGGCCCGGGCGGCTGGCAGCAGGTAGTAGTCGCCCAGCTCGGCGTCGAGCGTCGCCATGCGCTCGAGCCCCGCGTCGAGGCCCTGGCTCATCGCGACCGCGACGGCGTGGTTCAGGTCGACCATCGGGCCGGGAGTGAGCTCTCGCAGGGTGCGGTAGAGCAGCTCGATCTGCGCCCAGTCGGTGGCCTCGGCGCGGGCGGCGGTGCCGTGCAGCGCGGCGATGGCGGCCTGCACCTGGTAGGGGCCGCGGCGGTTGGCGGTGAGCGCGCGGTCGAGCACCGCGGCGCCCTGGTCGATCTCGGCGCGGTTCCAGGTCGAGCGGTCTTGCAGCTCGAGCGGCACGAACTCTCCGTCGGCCGAGGTGCGCGCGTCACGGCGGGCGTGGTGCAGCATCATCAGCGCGAGCAGCCCCAGCACCTCGGGGTCGGGGAGCAGCTCGCTGAGCTCGCGGGTGAGGCGAATGGCCTCTTCGCAGAGCTCGCGGCGAATCAGCAGGTCGCCCGCGGCCGCCGAGTAGCCCTCGTTGAAGATGAGGTACAGCACCGCCAGCACGCTCTCGAGCCGCGCGGGCAGGCGGTCGCGCGAGGGCACCTGGTAGCCGATGCCGGCCTCGCGAATCTTCTTCTTGGCGCGCACCAGCCGCTGCGCGGTGGTGGGCTCGCTCTCGAGAAAGGCGCGCGCGATCTCGAAGGTGGTGAGGCCGCCCAGCGTGCGCAGGGTGAGCGCGACCTGCGCCGGCCGGGCGAGGGCCGGGTGGCAGCAGGTGAAGATGAGGCGAAGGCGGTCATCGACCACGCCCGAGGTGTGGTGGTCGGGGTCGATGCCCGGCGCCGGCTCGGGAGCGGCGACGTCGGGCGCCGGCTCGTCGCGGGTCTCGATGACCCTGGCGCCGCGCCGCAGCAGGTCGCGGGCGCGGTTCTTCGCCACGGTGGTGAGCCACGCGCCGGGGTTCTCGGGCGCGCCGTTCGGGGTCCACACCTCGACCGCGCGGGCCAGGGTGTCTTGCAGCACGTCTTCCGCCGCGTCGAAGTCGCCCAGCTCGCGAATGAGCCCCGCGAGCACGCGACCCGATTCACGGCGGAAGACGCGGGCCCACATCGGTCAGGCCATGCCGCCGGGCATGTCGGCGCGGTCGACGATGGGCCGCACCTCGATGCAGCCCTGCTTCGCGCCCGGGCACTTCGCGGCCCAGTCGAGCGCGGCCTCGAGGTTCGGCACGTCGATGAAGAAGTAGCCGCCCAGCTGCTCTTTGGTCTCGGCGAACGGCCCGTCGGTGCGGGTGGTCTTGCCCGAGCGGGTGCGCACGGTGGTGGCGCTGCTCGCACGCTGCAGCTGCTCGGCGCCCACCAGCACCTTCGCCTCGGCGAGCCCGCGGGCGTACGACATGTAGTCGGCGGTCACCGCCTGCTGCTCGGTGGGGCTGAGCTTCGCGTGCTCGGCCTCGCTGCGGTAGACCAGCAGCAGGTACTTCATCGCGCACCTCCCGCCTGCATCTCGGCGATGGGGCGCAGCTCGATGCTGCCGAAGCGCGCACCGGGGCACTTCTCGGCCCAGGCGAGCGCGGCGTCTTTCGAGGGCATGTCGACCAGGTAGAAGCCGCCCAGCTGCTCTTTGGTCTCGGCGAACGGGCCGTCGGTGTGGGCGACCTTGCCGTTGCGCACCCGCACGGTGGTGGCGGTGGAGATGGCCTTGAGCTGCTCTCCGGCGCGGAGCACCTGCTCTCGGGCCAGCTGCTGGGTGTAGGCGAGGTAGTCGCCCATCATGTGCTCTTGCTCGTTCGAGCTGAGCTGCGCTTCGGAGGTCTCGCTGCCGTAGATGAGAATGAGGTACTTCATTCGAGGTTCCTTTCGGGTGCCGAGGCGTCATCGCGTCGGTCGAAGGCACGACGAACGGAATCTGGCGGATCGACAGCCGCGTAACCAGCCTCAGCGACTGAAGGTTCACCTCACCCTGGCGAGGTGCTCCGCGGCGTGCAGCGTTTTTCGCGGGGTGGGCTCTTGAGGGTGAACCTCAACCCTGTCGAAAGAACCTCATGCTCAACGTTCGCGCCGCCCTGCTGGCGGCCCTGGTGCTTGCTTCTTGCGGAATTCCCGACGGCGCCGAGGCGCCCGAGGCCGACCCCACCTCGAGCGCCGAACAGCCGCTCGTCAACTGGTACGGCTGCGGCACGTACTCGCAGCTGCACGACCACGCCGAGTGGCTCTGCGCGATTCGCGGGCGCGGCCAGCTGAAGTGGTTCTCACCGCACCACGACGAGTGCGGCGGCCGGTACGGCTCGTTTCGCTACACCTGCACCGGCGAGCTGACCGTGCGCGAGGCCTTCTCGGCCGGCCTGCTCGCCGTGCGGTGAAGCGACGCGGCGCTCGAAGGGCTCAGTGCGCCCCGGCGGGCCACTCGATCTCTTCGAGCAGCGCTTCTTTCTTCGCCTTGAAGCGCTGATCGAGGTCGGCCGTCTCTTCTTTGCTCATCAGCTCGGCCGCCTCGGGGAACCACTGGGTCTCTTCTTCGTCGACGTGCTTCAGCACCAGCGAGATGAGCGACTCGAGCTCGGTCAGCCACACGTTGGAGATGAGCGGCGCTTCGTCGACCGCGGCGATGGCCCGCTCGAGCGCTTCAGATTCCTGATCGTGCTCGTTCGCGAACGCCACCAGCCGCCCGTACGTGCGGTACGCGGGGTACAGCACCGCGACCTCGGCCTTCTCGTGCGAGAGCAGCTCGGCGCGAATCTTCGCCCAGAGATCGGCCCGCTTGGCCGGGTCTCGCGTCGCCTTGGCGCGCTCCAACAGCGACGACGCTTCGGCGTGCTGGCCCACCAGCGTGTTGAACACTCCGTGGAGCCCCTTGATGGCTCCGCTCACCTGGTGCACTGCTCCGGCGCCCTTGGCGCCCAGTTGTTCGAACGGGTTCGGCATGATTGTTCTCCTTGGGGTTGCTGAACCCACACCGGTGCATCACGCGTGCCCCCGGGGTACCCCTGCGGAGCAGCGTCGGACACCGGGGCAGCGATGCTCACCGAAGGGCGAGGCGCGGCAATCTGGTGCCGCGCGTCAGGGCGCCTGCACCGCGGCGCGCGGCTTCTTGATGTCGAACGCCGGCTTGCGGTTGGGGTCGCAGTTGGGCCCGAAGCCGTTCGCGTTGAACGGGTAGGTCACCTCGCCGGTGCGGCCGTCGGACAAGAACGGCTGCACCTTCAGCAGGTGGTCACCGGCGCGCGCGGGTGAGCAATACGAGAGCAGGTAGAAGCGCTTCGAGTAGCCCTCGATGCGCGTGGCGATGGCGTCGAACTGCTGGCCCACCGTCGAGGGGTCTCTCGACAGCGCGGTGCCCGAGCGACCCAGCTCGTGCAGCTCGGGCTCGCTGATCTCGGCGCCCACGCCGATGACGAAGAGGTCGAACGGCACCGCGCGCACCCAGCCCATCAGCTGCTCGTGGGTGGCCCGCGCCGCGTGGTCGGTGCCGTCGGTGAACACCACCAGCGTGCCGAAGCGCAGCGGCACCGGAGACTTCTCGAGGTGCTTGTCGAGCAGCTCCATCGCCTTGATCGCCGCGCCGTTCAGGTTGGTCGACGGGTCCTGGGTCGAGAAGCTCGAGAGGTTCACGTTCGCCGCGCCGGGCGCGAAGTTGCGCAGCTGGAAGATGTCGTTGCGGCCGTCGAACGCGTAGACCGCGGTCTCCTGGTACTGCGCCACCCTCGAGGTGAAGGCGTTCACCGCCTCTTGCAGCGCCGGCAGGCCGCCCGACTTGGTCACCGAGCCGGACATGTCGACCAGCAAGAGGGTGTAGTGCTTGGCCGCCACCTCGGGGTTGAGAATGGTCTGCTTCGACTCGTACGGGCTGACCAGCTTGTCGTCTTCGTAGATGTGAAACTGCTCGGCGGTGAGGCCGGGCACCGGCTCGCCCCCGCGGGTGTCGACGGTGAAGTAGACCGCCACGTTCGACGGCTTCTGCACGCTCGCGTCGACCAGCCGCGGCTGAAGACCCGCGCAACCGACGCACGACAGCACCACCGCCCACAGAGCTCTCATGGCCGGCAATCAAACACGAACCGGCGCGAGCGTCGGGACGTTTCTGCGCCTGTAGTGGGGCGGGCTGCCACCTGCAGATCACGCAAGCGGCCGTGAACGCATCGCCTCACGGTGGGCGCGCTTCCTGCTCACGGTCACGGGCACAAGGAGAATCATGATGCGTCGCTTTCTAGGAATAGCTGCAGTCGCCGCCGCGCTGAGCCTGATCGGGTGCCAGACCCCCGATCGTCAGGCGCGTTACGGCTCGCGCTCCGATCACGCCCGGCCGGCTGAGGTTCGGCCCCCGTCGGAGTCACTCCCAAACGGCAATGGCCCGATGCGCGGGGACGAGACCTTCCCCTCCGAGCAGTCGGGCCAGCCCACCACGCCGGCGACCTCGGGCCTGTCGTCGACGGGGCCCGACATCGACCGCAACTCGAGCATCGGGCCGATGGCCGCGCCGCCGAGCACCTCGGTGGACGAAGCGGCGACCGGCTCCGACCGGTCGAGCGCCTCGTCGACGGGCACCGACGCGCCGACGCGCTCGTCGAGCCGTCGCATGCAGGGCCGCACCGCGCCGAGCGCGGCGACGCCGCGCGCGCGAACGAGCCCCGAGTCGACTCCGCCGACCTCGGCGCTCCCTCCGGATCAAGACTCGTCAGCCGCGACCGGCACCTACGGCGAGACCCCTCCGATTCCCAACGACGATACCGGCCTCTCCAACCCCTACGACCTCGGGGTAGCGAAGAGCCCCCGCGACGGGGGAATGGGCGCGAGCGATGGTGGAGTGCGGTTCCAGGGCGCTCGGCCTGAGTCCGAGACGCGTTACTGAAAGCTGAAGTCGCACGAGGGGCCCGTCACCGCTTGAGAGCGGTTGGCGGGCTTCTTCTTTTGGTGCGCCGTGGGCCCCGCGGGCGCTCCACCGCGCCACAGTCGGGGCGCGCTGACACCCGCTCGAAGGCCCAGCCCGTTGATCCCACGCGCGGCCTCGACTGGCACGGCGGGTGAAGAGGGTCGCCCAACACAGGAGCGAGAGATGACGCGGGCACTGAAGTGGATTCTGGCGGCGGCGGTGCTCACGGTTCCCTTCGCTGCGCGAGCCGAGGTGGTCGAGCGCCCGTACCACTCGCTGTTGCGCAGCGCGTGGAACAACTCGCTCACCGTCAACCCCATCGACCTGTTCACCGGCACCATCAACCTCGAGTACGAGCGCGCCATCGCCAGCCGGGTCGGCTTCTACGGGGGCATGAACTTTCTGGTGATGCGCGGAGTGCTGCTGCCGTCTCAGACGGCCCGCCGCTTCGCCATCGGCCCAGAGCTCGGCGTGCGCATCTACCTGATCGGCCGGGCCCCCGGGGGGATCTGGCTCGGCCCCTACGTGAACGCCGCCTACGTGCGCGAGTCGTACGACGGCGGCAACTACAACCGCGACAACCTGGCGCTTGGCGCCGGCGGCATGGGCGGCGTCAACCTGCTCTTCGGCCAGTTCAACCTCTCGCTCGGAGCGGGCGCCGGCTACACCGACTACGCGGTGTTCACACCCGCGGGGTCGCTGAGGCCGGCAGGCACGTCGGGTCTGACTCCGCGCCTGCGCCTCGCCATCGGCGCCGTCTTCTAGAAGAACACCTGTAACGGAGAATCACCATGAGGCCCGTAGCTCGGTCGCAAGGCCCAACCCTGGCAGAGGCCCCGCGCCCCGCCGAAGCCCCCCGCGCCGTACGGCACCAGCGGGTTCTGCTCACCTGCGCCGCCGGGCTGGTGTGCATCATCGGCCTGCAGCACCTCGGCGGCTTTCTCGCGCCGGTGCTGTTCGGAGCGATGGTCGCCGGCGCCTCGGCGCCGCTGGTCTCGTGGCTCAACCGCCGCCGCGTGCCGATCGTGGTGAGCGCCGCCGCGGTGCTGCTGATCGACTTTCTCGCCCTCGCCTCGCTGGGCTGGCTGTTCTTGAGCGCCGCGGGCGACCTGCAAGAGCGCCTGCCGGGCTACATCTCGCGCATCTTGGGGCTCTCGAACGAGCTGACCCACCACCTCGGCTCGGCCGCGGCGCTGCCGCTGCACGACAAGCTCGACGCCGACCGGCTCAACGCCGCGGTGAGCTCGATCGCCGAGCGGCTGATCGGCATCACCTCGTTCGGAGCGGTGGTGGCCTTCGTGGTGTTCTTCACCCTCTGCGAGGGAGAAGACCTCGGCCAGAAGCTGCGCACCCTGAAGCCCGCCATCGGCCCGCGCCTCGAGAAGCTCGAGAAGGTGATGGTCGACGTGCGCAGCTACCTGCTGGTGAAGTCGTTCACCAGCCTGCTCGCCGCGGCGGCCACCTGGCTCATCGCCGACGCCTTCGACCTGCCGCTGGCCACGCTGCTGGCGCTGTCGATGTTCCTGCTCCACTTCATTCCCAACATCGGGGCGGTGGCGGTGACGCTGGCCGCGGTGGGCGTGGCGCTGGTCGAGCGCGGCACCGGCGCGGCGCTGGCGGTGGGCAGCGGCATGGCGCTGGTGTGCCTGGTGGTGGGAAGTGTGCTCGAGCCCCAGTTCCTCGGCCGGGCGCTGCGGCTCTCTCCGCTGATGGTGCTGCTCGGCATGCTCTTCTGGGGCTGGCTGTGGGGCCCGGTCGGCGCGCTGCTCTCGGTGCCGCTGATGGTGGTGGCGAAGGCCGCGCTCGAGAACAGCGAGCTGCAGTGGCTCGGGCAGCTGATGGGCAACCGCGCCGCCGAGCCTCACCCTTCCCCCGCGCGGCGGCCGGTGCTGGTGCTTCGCCGTCGAATCGCCACACCGGTTTCGGGGCAGAACGCCTCATGAAGACGACCATCACCCCGAAGCACCGTTCGTTACACCGCGGTACGCGCCATGCAGCCAGATCTACCCGCAGTCCAACCTCAGGGAGAGAGTTCATGGAAAACGGCATCAAGAAGCAGAACTACGACACCGAAGCGAAGCAGATCCCCGATGCGGTGATCACCGCGGCGAAACAGTTCGGGACCAAGGCGGCGACGCTGGCGGGCGAGCAGGCCACCCGGCTCGCCGAGACCACCGAGAAGAACGTGCGCAAGTACCCGCTCGCGGCCATCGGCATCGCGGCCGGCTGCGGCGCCGTGCTGGGCACCCTGGGCACGCTGCTGTTCATGCCCCGCCAGAAGACCATGCTCGACCGCGCCAAGGACCTCGAGTTCTACGGCCAGGCCCGCCGCCTCTGGTCGAAGTACTTCTGAAGAGAAGGTTGTGTCGTTTCACTCGGGCGTCTTCCTCTCGTCGATGAGGGGAGACGCCCGAGGCATTTGGGGGGGGGAGTGAACGAGCTCGTGAGCGACGGGCTCACCGTGCGCGGTCTCGGCGGTTTCGCTACTCGCTCGAGCCGGTCTTGCGCATCGGCGGCAGCTCGTCGGCGATCTGCAGCTTGTCGAGCGGGCGGGTGGCGGGGCCGTCGAGCACCGCGCCGGCGATGTCGAAGCGCGAGCCGTGGCACGGGCAGTCCCACGTGCGCTCGACGCCGTTGAACTTCACCAGGCAGCCCATGTGGGGGCAGGTAGCGCTCACCGCGTGCAGGCCGTTCTCGTGGTCGCGGTAGACCGCGGCGCGCCGGCCCTGCACCTTCACCACCTGCCCGTCACCGCGCGCGATGTCGGCGACCGACTCGACCGAGCCGTTGCTGAAGCGGTCGCCGATCAGGTGCGCGGGGAAGCTGGCGTTCTCTTTCACGAACGGCACCAGCGAGGCGATGGGCTTGATGCGGGTGGCGTTGAACACGCTCTCGAACGGGTTCTCGATGCCGAGAATGAGGTCCGAGACGATCAGCGCCCCGGCGGTGCCCAGGGTGAGGCCGTGGCCCGACAGGCCGGTGCACACGTAGACGTTCTTCGAGGCCGAGTTGCGGCCGATGTACGGCAGCCCGTCGACCGGCTCGAGCAGCTGCGCCGACCAGGTGTACGTCGGCTTGCCCGCGCGCAGGTGGCCGCGCGCCCACTCGATCAGCGCGTCGATGTGGTGGCCCTCTTCGTCGGCGCCGGTCTTGTGGTCCTCTCCGCCCACCAGCACGTAGCGCTGGCCCTGCACCGTGGCGCAGCGCAGGTAGTGGTACGGCTCGCTCATGTCCCAGAACAGCGCGTTCGCCAGCGGCACGTCGGGGAAGGCGGCCACGTAGCTGCGGTACGAGGCGAGCTTGGTGTTGAGAAACAGCCAGTTGATCGAGTTGTGGGTGGCGCAGAAGACCTTGCCGGCCTTCACCGTGGCGCCGCCCTGCAGGTGCACCACGCAGGGCTCTCCGTCGTCGACCTTCACCACCTGGGTGTTCTCGAAGATGCGCACGCCGCGGCGGTGCGCCTCGTCGGCCAGCCCGCGCACGTAGGCGAGGCTGTCGAACTTCGCCTGGTGGCGGAACCGCAGGCCCGAGGCCACCGGGTAGGGCAGCGGCACCGCCTGCTCGAGCACCACGTCGACGCCCGCTTCGTGCGCCGCCGCGTACTCGTGGTTGAGCCGCTCGAGATCGTTCTCGCTCTCGGCCACCAGCCAGCCCGGCACGCGCTCGAACTGGCACGAGATGGAGTGCGCCTCGACCCGCCGCTGAATGTGGTCGATGGCGCTGCGCGAGGCCGCCGCCACCAGCCGGGCCTCGTCGAGGCCGAAGTTGGTGATGATGTTCGAGTAGTAGCAGTCGACGTGCTCGGTGAGGTGCGCGCTCGAGCCGCCGGTGGTGCCCGAGCCGATGCGCCGCGCCTCGAGCAGCACCACGTTCTGCCCGGCCTCGGCGAGCTTGAGCGCCGCCGTCACGCCGGTGATGCCTCCGCCGATGATCACCACGTCGGTCTCGAGGGGTTGATCCAGCGGCGCCCAGGTCTGGCTCGGCGGCGTGCTGTCCCACAGCGACTCGGAGTGGTTCGTCTTCATGGCGGGCCTCGCGCGTGCAAGCGGGAGGCCCCGTGGCGCACGACACGTCGCTCTCTCAAGCCGCGGTGCGGGGCGTTTCCAGATCGAAACACCGCGTTACGGTTCAGCTACAGCGGGCGCGGGTTGAGCGGGTAGACGCCATGGTGCACACCGGCGAGCTTGAGGCGCTCGAAGGCGGGCAGCACCCCGAAGCTCGAGAGGATCACCCGGCGCAGCTGGTAGGGCGTCTGGGGCGAGGCGAGGCCGCTCTTGGTGGTGGCGGCGCAGCGAAAGCCCGCCCGCCGGGCCGCCTCGAGGGTCTCGGCATCGTAGGCGCCGTAGGGGTACGCGAGCGCGGTGGGCCGCTTGCCGAGCTGGCGCTCGAGCGTGGCGGCCGACTCGGCGAGGTCTTCGAACGACGGCTTGCGGGTGTGGCGGTGGGCGTGGCTGCCGATCTCCCAGCCGCGGGCGCTCAAGGCGCGCAGCTGCTCCCAGCCCAACAGGTCGGCCGGCGCCACGCCCTGGTCGCCCTCGAAGACCACGCTGCGCTCGCCCACCCGCGAGGTGACCACGAACACCGTGGCCGGCACGGCGAGCGGCACGTCGATGTCGGTGAAGCCGTCATCGAAGGTGAGGCAGGCGACCGGGTCTGTGGCGTCGAGCGCGTCGGTGAGGGTGGTGAAGCGGTAGCCGCGGCCCTGCAGCCAGCGCACGTGCGCGTGCAGGTGCTCGACGGTGAGGTACAGCTTCTTCTGGCGCACGCCGGGGGGCGGCGGCCCGAGGTGATGGAGGAGCAGGACCAGCACGGCTGGGCTCTCAGGCGGCGAGCGCGGCGATGTCGGCGACCTCGAGCACCTGCTTCGGCGCGCCGCTCTTGACGCACGTGATCATCGCCTGGCCCACCTGCGCGAGGGTGAGCGGGGGGAAGAACAGCGAGAAGACGGGCGCCAGCACCAGCAGCGCGCGGAAGAGCGTCTTGATGTGCTTCTGGCCGGGCTTGGGCTTCATCAGGCCGGGGCGGAAGTTGTAGACGCCCTTGAAGGGCAGCTTCATCAGCGCGTTCTCGGCCTTGCCTTTGACCCGCGCCCACATCGTCTTGCCCTGCTCGGTGCCGTCGGTGTGCGCGCCCGACACGTGGCAGAGCGTCATGCCGGGGTTGAGCCGGGCCAGCGTGGTGCAGAGGGCGAGCGGCGTGTCGTAGGTGACGACGGTGTAGTCGGCCTCGTTCATGCCCGCCGAGCTGATGCCGGCGCAGTAGAAGCAGGCGTCGTAGCCCGCGAGCTTCGCCTCTTGCGCGGCGTCGAGGGTGCGAAAGTCTTTCACCACCAGCTGCTCGAGCTTGGGGTGGGTGTGGTCGGTGGGCTTGCGCGAGAGGCTGAGCACCTTCTCGACCGCGGGGTTCTCCAGGCACTCCAGCAGCACCCCTTCGCCGACCATGCCGGTCACCCCGGTGAGAATCACGCGCATGCCGCGCCTTGTAGCGCGGCGACACGGCGCCAGAGCCGATTTATCGGCCTGGGGGCCGGGTCGCGTTGATCAGTGTCAGACCCTGAATGTATGTTCAGTCACGTCGATGCTCCCCCTTCGACTCGAACAGCTCAGAGAGAAGCTGCGTGCTCCGCTCGCCCGAAGCGAGCGGGTGACGCTGCCGGCGCCGCCGTGGTTCGCGCGCGCTTTGCCCGATGAGGGCTTCCCCATCGGCATCACCGAGCTGTCGGCGACCCGGGCGCTGGGTGGAGCGACGCTGATCATCTCTCAGTCGATGGCGCTGCAGCAGCGGCGCGAGGCCGAGTCATGCTGCGCGTGGTTGGACCCCGAAGGCACGCTGCACGCGCCGGGGCTGCTGCAGCAGGGGGTCGAGCTGACGCGGCTGTTGGTGGTTCAGCCGCCGCGCGAGCGGCTGCAGGCGATCGCGGTGCGGGTGGCGCGCTCGGGCGCGGTGGCGATGCTGGCGATCGACTTTCATCCCGTGGGGGGGAAGCGGGCACCGGCGCCGGCGCGGCAGGCCGACGAGCGCTGGGTGCGCAGGCTGCAGCTGGCCTGCGAAGAAGGCAGCACCGCGGCGCTGCTGGTCACCGACGCCCGCGCGCAGCAGAGCGCGAGCCTGCCGGTGGCGCTCAAGCTCGAGCTCGAGCACCTGAGCCCGCAGCGGCTGCGCGTCACGGTGCGAAAAGAGCGCACCGGGCGGGTCGGCCAGAGCATGGAGCTCGAGCTGCCATGAGGGCGGGGCGCTTTCTCGCCGCGGTGTTGCCGGGCGCGACCCGGCCGCAGCTGATCGCGGCGGCCGAGCTGTGCCTGGGGTTTGGGCCGCGCTGCGCCATCGACGAAGAGAACGCCTGCGTGGTGCTCGACGTGACCGGCTGCGGGCACCTGCACGGCGGCGACGCGGGGCTGGCCGAGCAGCTGCTGCAGCGGCTCAGGCTGCTCGAGCGTGAGGTGCGGCTGGCGGTCGCCGACGGCCCGCAGGTGGCCGAGATGATCGCGCGCGGCACGGTGGGCACCTGCATCGCTCCGCCCGGGCGCGGCACCCAGGCCCTCGCTCCGCTGCCGGTCGAGGTGCTGGGCTACGACGAGGCGACCTGCGCCTGGTTCGCGGGGCTGGGAGCGTACACGGTGGGCGAGGTGCAGAAGCTGCCGCCCGCCGAGCTCGAGCGGCGGCTGGGCGTGCGCGCGCGGCCGGCGCTGCGGCTGATTCACGGTGAAGACCCGCCGCCCACCGACTGGTGGCAGCCGCCGGTGGTGCTGAGCGAGTCGCTCGAGCTGGAGCACGGGGTCGAGTCGCTCGAGCCGCTGCTGTTTCTGCTCAAGGGGCTCTACGACCCGCTGTGCGCGCGGCTCGAGGCGCGCAGCCTGCTGTTGGCGCGCGCCGAGCTGTGGGTGCGGTACGAGAAGCTGCCGGGGCTGACGGTGCGCGAGCAGACGTGGGAAGCGGTGTTTCCCTCTCCGCTGCGCGAGAGCCGGGCGATCGGCAACGTGCTCAAGCTCAAGCTCGAGTCGGTGCCGCTCAAGGCGCCGGTGCGCGAGCTCGAGGTGCGGTTCGTACAGACGGTCGAGCGGCTGCCGCGCGCGCTGCACCTGTGGTCGAAAGAAGCGGCGGCGGTGCGGGCCCTGCCGGCGCTGGTCGCCGAGCTGACCGCCGAGCTGGGGCACGAGCGGGTGGGGTGCCTGCTGGTGCGCGACCGGCACGCGGCCTCGGCGCGCTCGTCGCTGGGCGCGGTCGCTGAGCCGTCGCCCAGGCCCCGGTCACCGTGGGTGGCGCTCACCTACGCGGCGAACGAGCCGCTGCGCTGCGAGAAGCGCCCCGAGCCGTGGGAGGGCGTCACCAGCGGGCGGCTCTTGGTGCGGCGCCAGGGCGTCGAGTGGTGGGCGCGCGGCTTCTCCGACGCGTGGGACTCGCTGGCGGTGTGGGTGCCGTCGCTCTCGGCCACCGCCTGGGTCGACCAGCGCGTCGGGCACGACTTCGGCCCCTCGGCGTGGCTGCGGGGGTGGCTCGAGGGGTGAGGGCTCAGCCGCCGATGCCGCGCGCCGCGCCGGCGACCCTCTGGGGCGCCGCCACCGGCTCTTCGGCGATGACGCGCGCCAGCGTCTCTTCACCCGACACCAGCTCCCAGTGGCCGAGGCTCGACTGCTCGTGCACCGCCCGCGCGCGCCGCGCCGGGTCGAGCGCGTTCAAGAACGCCTCGGCGCGCGGCAGCGTCAGCGCCGACACCACGCGCAGCCGCACGTCTTGCCGCGCGAGCCAGTCGTCGTACTCGACCATGTCGCCGTAGAACGCATCGAGCAGCACCACCCGATTCGCCAGCGGCGACTTGAGCCACGGAGCGATCGACCGGTACGCGCCGCTGTGCCCCACGATCAGCACCGCACGCGGCGCGCGCACGCCCGCGCTCGCGTCGATGGTCGAGAGCAGCTCTTCGAGCGAGCGCCACTTGATGGCCTCGGCCCCGTTCACCGGCGCGTCCGGCACCACGAACAGCGCGTTGCGCCCCGAGCTCTTGAACTGCTGCCCCAGCCCGTGCTTCGCCGAGACCTCGTCTGCGTTCAGCTCGTGCCCGTGCACGAAGATGACCGTCTCGGTGGGCGCACGGCTCGACGCACACCAGAGGTGAACCGGGCCCTGAGGGGTGCTGAGCCGCTGGTGCACCCCGTCCTCCGACGAGGCACCACCCGGCAAGCAGCCCAGCGAGGCCGCGACGAACGCGAGTGTCAGCATGCCCGTCTGCAATGCAGGAAAGGGGCACGGCGCAATTGCGCGACTTGCCGTGGGCGCGGTGCCCAGAACCGCCACGACCTGTCGCAGAACGTCACGCCGCGGTACTGCCCCGCCTCGCTCACGTCCCGCAGCCCGGCGAAGCGCTGCCATTGGAAGTCGGTGCTGACGGTCGCTCTGCTTTGCGGGAGCGTGCGCTGCCACAGTGAGTCGCTGCAGGCGAGGCCGCCTGCGACGCTGACGGCCCGGCAAGGTCAGGCCAAAGTTCAGGGATACGGGCAGGGGCGGGACTGGGCAGGGTCTGGGGACGGCGAAATTCGCTGCTCAGGTTGGGCCCCAACCAACCCTGCACGTGACGCGCGACCGTCGAGCAGGGCCGAGGTCGCCGTCTTCGCGCGCGATGCGCTCGACCTCAGCGACGGCCTCGAGGCGCTCCAAAGGGGCGCCCGCTCGCGATGTGCCCCCTCGGACCCGCCATGCGCGTACCGGTGACTCGCCCGCTGTGCGCGGCGCCGAGCCGGGGGGGGCGTGGGGGGGGGCGTGGGGGGCACGCGCGCGGAATTTTCAGACCGTCGGATTCCGGAATCCACATTCCGCCCGCGTGATTTCGGGCACCTGAGAACGGAATCTGGAGCACTACAAGTTTCAACATTCCGCGCGCGCCTCCCCTCGAGGTACCCCGAGCTCCCGGCAGCTTCCTCGGCGCCGCCCCAGCCGAACAGCCGGCTCAGGTAGCGCTCGCGATCGAGCAGGAAGTCTCGCGTGAGGCGGTAGTGCTCGGTGTCTTCGTGCCGCACGACCTGCGGGCCCGCGTCGCCGTCCAGCGAGAAGATGACCGCGTCGGGGTACGCCAGCACGATGGGCGAGTGCGTCGCGACGATGAACTGCGAGCCCTTCTCGTCGACCAGCTCGTGCATCAGCTTGAGCAGCGCGAGCTGCCGCTGCGGAGACAGCGCGGCCTCGGGCACCGCGCGCGAAGTCGGGGACCTGCTCGCGCTCGAGCACGACATCGCGAATGAACATCTCCCGGGCCGTGATGCTCGAGCGCATCGCGCGATTCTACGCTGCGCGTCGGGCGGCGCCCCGTCGCCGAGCGGCCATCACTCGTCCGTCAGCGGCCGCACGGTGATGCAGTTGGTGTTCTGAGGGCCGGACACGCGGGCGTACCGCGCCGAGAAGCCTCGCGCCGTGTACCCATAGCGGCCGAGGGCGAGCCCACTTGCGGTCAGCAGGTCGGTGCTCAAGTTGAGAGCAAACGGCTCGGACGGCGCGGGGCAGTCGAGAGACCACCCCTGGTGCGGTTGGGTCGCGTCGACCGCGTGACCGTCGATGTCGACGAGGCCATTGCATGCCATCGGCGCTCCCGTGGCGGTCTCGGTGAGCTGCAACGCGGCGTCGAGCTGAGCTCCGGCGCGCAGCGCCACCGGCTCGCTGAACACCAAATTCACGGTGTGCCGCATGCCGCTGGGCGTCGAGTACTCGCAGATGGCGATGTCTTCGACCATCAGGGGGTCGCTCGCGAGGTTGAAGCGGTCGCCGAAGAAGCCGTCCGCGAAGGTGAAGCCGAGCCGGGGCCCCTGGAGCTCCGCCGCGACCTCCGCGGGAACTCCCAGCTCGTACCAGCCGGGCGAGAGGGGGGCGGTCGTACTCACAGTCAGCTCGTACTGCGAGAAGGCGAAGTCGTTCAGCTGCCTGACCGAAATGGAGATCGGCAGCTCGAGACCCGCCTGGGTGCGTAGGCGCACCGCGCTCTGCACCCGCTGCAGGCTCGCCGCGAGCTCGGTCTGAGTTGGCTGCATGAGCAGGACCCGCATGCGCGGAGCCTGGCCCAGACTGCTCAGCATGTCGGGCGGGTCGGCCCAGAAGACGGGGTAGTGGTCCTCCCACGCTCGCGAGGCTTCGATTTCGACCGGTGCGATACACGCCATGCACGGCAACAGCAGCAGCAGGGCTCGGTTCATGCCGACTCTAGTGGCCATGGCCGCTCACTTCCGTTGGCCCACACACGAGGCGTCGAGCCTGCGTAGGCTGGGGTTGAGCGGGTCACGCCGGCGAAGGGCCTGTGCCAGCGCCTCAGCCTCGTCGCGGCGCTGCAGGCCGCACAGCGCCAGCACCTCGACCGTCTGCGCTTCGGTCGCCAGCAGGCTCTGGGGGAAGCGGGCCGACAGGGCGCGCACCCGTGCGAGCGCGGCTTCGAATCGATCTCTCGACACTTCGGCGAGCGCCTGCTTCACCTCGAGCACCTCGGCGCTGCTCGCCATCGGCGCCAGAGGCCGAGCGGGTGGGCGCGGCCGCTTCGGCGCGGGCGGCACCTCGACTTCCAGGGCGGCGAGATCGCCCGACACTTCGGCGCTGCGCGTCATCGGCGCCAGAGATCGGGCAATGGGTGCGCGCGCCGACTGAACCACCGGCGGCGCCACGGCTGCGGCCGGCCGCATCGCCACCCACCCTCCGCCCGCCACCGCCGTCGCCACGGTCACTGCGAGAACGAGCTTTCCTGCCGCCGTGCCCGCGAGGCCGGCCGTCTTCGCCGCGGCCGTGCTCGCACCCATCGCCGGCGCCACTACCGCCGCCGTCAGCACGGCGCGCTTCATCGCGGCGCGCTGGGCGGGGCTAGGCCCTCCGGCTGCTCGGCTCACCGAGAGCAACCTGCGTGCAGAGGGGCTCAGCCTGCTCATGGCCGCTCCTTCGCCGCCGCCAGCAGCGCGTCGAAGCGTCTTCGCGCCGCACGCAGTCGCGTGTACACCGTGTTGAGGTTCACTCCGGTCATCTCCGAAATCTCGGGGGCGGTGAGCTCTTCCAGCTCGGCGAGAACGAACACCGCGCGTTGGTCTTCGTCGAGCTGTGCGAGCAACCGCAGCACGTGCGCGAGGGCCTTCTGGCGGTCGAGGGAATCGTCGATGTGAGGGGCGGACCCGGGCACAGCGCTGGCCTCGACCAGCGGGCGCTCGCGGCTGCCCTTTCGCGCGTGGGTGCGCCGCGCATCGCGCGCCACCCGCACCGCGATGCCGCCCAGCCAGGTCTTGAGGCTCGACTCGCCGCGGAAGCTCGGGAGCCGGCGATGCGCGACGATGAACACCTCCTGGGTGGCATCTTCCAGGCCACTGGGTGGCACGCCGAGGCGCTCGAGCAATCGCCACACTCCATCAACGTGCTGTTCGTAGAGCGTGTCGAAGTCGGGTGGGGGCACGTCGCCCGGAAACGAGGCCGTGGCTGGCATCGCGCCTGAGTGGCCGGGGGCGCCCATTTCCGTTTACCAGCTGCAGCCCAGCCCGCCCTGCGTCTCGCCAGTGAGAATCGGGGTGGTGGCGACGTAGCCCGCCTGCAGCACTCGCACCTCGGGCCGTCTCAGCGACGCATGCGCCGCCGCGGCCGCGAACACGAAGACGTGGGGCAGCGGCGCCCACAGCAGCCTCGCCGAAGCGCCGACCGCGACCCACGCTTCCGAGGCAGCGGGCCCCGACGGAGGCCCAATCTGCCACCACTCGACCAATGCACTGGCGCACGGCCCAAGCCGGAGCGGCCCCAGCTGGGGGAGAAAGCAGCCCGCCACGCTCGCTCCGAGGGAAGGGTGCACCGACGCCAGGACGCGCGAGCCATCGCCCAGGGTCGTCGAGGTGCCGGCACGCAGTGAGCCCAACACCGCGAACGCGTCGCGCCGCAGCATCGCGGTGGCCGCCAGGCGCGGGGTCACCACCGGCAGCGGGCCAATCGAGGCGAGCACGCCGACTTCGAGCGAGACGCCGACCGGCACCGACTCCGAGCGAGCGCGCGCGGACGAGGCGACCTCGGCAGGCTCAGCCTTCGCGGGCGGAGACGTCACCGGCGGCTCGAGCTCGACCGAGGCCAGCTCGAGCACCAGCTGCGCGGCGTGCGCAGCGGCGGCACAGTCGGCGACGTCGAGCTCGCGGCTCGCGCCCGCAGGTTCGGAGAAGCGCACCGTGAGATGCCAGCGACGGCCCGACGGCTCTGCGACCACCTCGGCTCCTCGGTAACCGCGTGGGGGCTCCGCGCAGGGAACCCTCCACACCAGCGGGCTGCTCTGCGCGAAGATGGCCGCGGCGACGATCAGCGATGGCCCCATGCCGCGCTTCTACCGCGCCTGCTCAGTGGGCCGCATGCAGCGAGGTGAGCTTGTCCCACAGCCCCTCGCGAAAGGCTGGCTCGCCCGCGAGCACCGGCGGCGGAGTCAGCTTGCCGCCCTTGTAGTAGCCGCCCGGCTCGACCGCGCCGGTGCCGGCCGCCACGTACCGCGCCGCGGCCTCGTCGAGCGTCACTCCGAACCCGGTCAGCTTCATCATGAAGTTCGAGAACGACCGAATCGGCGCGGGAATCACGCCCACTCCGAAGCGCGTGCCGGGAATCACGCCCGGGTGCATCGACACCACCGTGACGCCCTTCGGCCCCAGGCGCTTCTGCTGCTCGAGCGTGAGCGCCACCAGCGCCAGCTTCGCCTTCGAGTAGCCCATGAAGCCCGACGCGTCGGCCGCCACCGCGTCGACGGTCGTCTTCTGCCCGTTGGGAATCGCGGTCGCCACGTTCACCACCCGGCCCTTCGCCGCCGCCAGCGAGCCCATCAGCGCATCGGTCAGCGTGTAGGGCGTCAGCACGTTGAGCGCGAACGTGCGCTCGACCCCGTCCGAGGTCAGCTCTCTGCCGCCGAACGCGCCGCCCGCGTTGTTCACCAGCAGCTCGATGCGTGGGTACCTCGCCGACAGCTCGGCGCCCAGCTGCTTCACCCCCGCCACCGAGAACAGGTCGGCCCGCACGAACACGCCCTTGCCGCCGGCGTCGTTCACCCGCTGCGCCGCCGCCGCGCCGCGCGCCTCGTCGCGCCCCACCAGCACCACCTCCCAGCCCGCCTTGCCCAGCGCCTCTGCCGCCGCTTCGCCCAGCCCCGAGGTCGCTCCGGTCACGATCGCCGTCTTCATGGTTCGTCTCTCCTTGTTGCGAGTTGGCTCAACCATGCACTCGCGAACAGCAGGCGACAATCGCTCACCTGTTCACTTCACCATCAACCTGGGGTTGATTGTCGACTCATGGACATCGACCTGCTCCGCGGCGCCGTGCCGTTCGTCGCCGTCGCAGAAGAGCGCTCGTTTCGACGCGCCGCGACGCGGCTCGAGGTCACCCCCGCTGCGGTGAGCAAGGCGGTGCAGGCGCTGGAAAGAGAGCTGGGCGTGGCGCTGCTCACCCGCACCACCCGCTCGGTGGCGCTCACCCCGGCCGGCGAGGGCTACTTCGAGCGCTGCCGCTCGGCGGTGGCGCTGGTGCAGGGCGGGCGCGACGAGCTCGAGAAGACCCGCCGGGTGCCCACCGGGCCGCTGGTGCTCTCGGCGCCGTTCGTGGTCGCGCCGCTGCTCATCACCGGCCTCGGCCGGCTGCGCGAGCGGCACCCGTCACTGAGCGTCACGCTGAAGGTGAGCGACCAGCTGGCGAGGCTCGCCGAAGAGAAGGTCGACGTCGCGATTCGGGTCGGCGCGCTGGCTGTGTCGACCCTGGTGAGCCGCAAGCTGAGCGGCACGCGGCTGCTCACGGTCGCCTCGCCCGAGTACCTCGCCCGCCGCGGCACCCCGACGCGCCTCGAGCACCTCGACGCCCACGACTGCATCGGGCTGCTCGGCCCCGACGGCCGCGGCCGCCCCTGGTGGTTCGCCAGCGGCCCCCGCCCGGTGCGCACCGGGCTCGACGTCGACCACGGGCCCACGCTGATCGACGCGGCGGTCGGCGGCCTGGGCATCACCCAGCTCTTTCACTTCATGGTGCAGCCGCTGCTCGCCTCGGGCCGCCTTCGGCAGCTGCTGGACCACGAGACCGCCGCCGGCCCCGACATTCACGCGGTCTGCGCGCCGGGCCGCCGCGCCAGCGCCAACGTGCGCGCCGCCTTCGACGTGCTCAGCGAGCTGTTCGAGCGCGACTTCGCGCTGCGCGGCTGAGCGCCACGTCGAGCTGCCCCGCGCGGCGATGCCCGCGAGCTCAGCGCCGCGAGCGGTAGACCTTGCTCGCGCCGCCGTTGGCCCCGGGGTTCCAGTAGATCTTGTCGGCGGCGCCGCTCTGGTCGACGTCGGCGTAGAAGAAGCGGGTGTCTGCCGAGCTGCTGTAGGCGCCGTTGTCCATGATCGGGCTGCCGGCGAAGTTGCTGCCGGTGCTCAGGTAGATCTGCGCGCGCCCCTGACGGAACCCGGGGCGCCAGAAGATCTTGTCGGCCCGCCGGTCACCGTCGACGTCGGCGAAGAAGAACCGCGACGCCTCGACGCCGCTGCTGCCCGCGGTGTGCTCGAAGAGCTTGTCGAAGCGCCCGTCGGCCAGCGCGCGGTACACCCGGGTGCGCCCGCCCGCGACGTCGGGCAGCCAGGCGATCTCGTCGTCGCGCCCGTCGCCGTCGACGTCGGCGAACCACAGGTCGGTCGCCCCGGCCTCGGTGGCTCCCTCGCTGCTCACCACCCCGGCGCCGAAGCTCACCGTGCTGTCGCACGCCGACGGGTACACCGTCAGGCGACCGGCGTTCTGCCCCGGGTTCCAGCGAATCAGGTCGGCGCACTTGTCTTGCGTGACCCTGGCGAAGAAGAAGCGCGTGTTCTCGCTCTCGCTGCGCGTCACGCTCAGCTCGACCACCGCATCGAAGGTGCCGTTGCAGCGGCCGCGGTACACCCGCACCGCGCCATCGGCGAAGGTCGGCCGCCAGTAGATCTTCTCGGCGCAGCCGTCTCCGGTCACGTCGGCGAACGAGAAGCGGGTGCTGTCGACACCGCTGCTCGCTCCGCTGAGCTGCACCGGCGCGGTGAAGGTGCCGTCGCACCGCGACTTCGACCACCACGTCTCGCCCAGCGAGGCAGCCCAGCTCAGCTGATCGACGCAGCCGTCGCCGTCGACGTCGGCGAAGAAGAGCTGGGTGTCGGCACGCTCGCCGTCTTTCACCTGCGCCAGAATCGAGGCCGGCGCGAACGGCGCGGGCCGAATGGTCGCCAGAATGGGGAAGTGGTCTGACGGCGTGTGGGTGTCGGCCCCCGACCGGTCGACGATGGGCGTGCCCGAGGTGAGCTCTCCACCGCTGTGGAAGATGTAGTCGAACCGGTGCTGGTTGGTGCCCCGACCGTTCCACCGCGTGTTGAAGGTCGCGTCATCGGGGCCGGTCTTGCCGTCGTGCCGCGCGGTGCGAAACAGGTTGCGCCGGTCGGTCTCCATCGCCTCGGCCACGCCCTCGTCCTTGCCGTCGGGCGACTGGTCGTCGGTGTTGAAGTCTCCCATCACCACCACCGGCAGGTCTCCCGAGAGCCGATCGATCGCCGCTTTGATCGCCTGGGCCTGCTTGAGCCGGCCCAGCCCGCACGACGACGAGAACGCCAGGTGGGTGTTGCCGATGAAGTACTGCTTGCCGGTGCTGGCGTCGCGCAGCTTCACCCAGACCAGCTTCTTGCCCTTCGAGCGGTCGAAGCAGGCCTGCTTCGACGAGTACGGGTTGGGCAGCGAGACCGTGCCCGCGCTCAAACGGGTGAAGCGCCCGCGCCGGTAGAAGATCAGCTTCGGCGTGGTGCTGTTGTACGTGTAGTAGTCGTAGCTGCCCTTCAGGCCGTTGATCAGGTCGGCGGGCATGTTCTCGCCGCCCCTCACCATCGCCTCTTGTACGCCGAGCACGTCGGGGTCGCGCTTCTTCACCAGCGTGATGAGGCTCGCGCGGCGGTGGTCCCAGCTGTGGGCGCCACTGTCTACCGGGCCGCGCAGGTTGTAGCTCATCACCACGAACGGGCGATGGTCTTTGCTCGCGTCGAGGGGGCCCGCGAGCGCCTCTTCGGTCGCGCTCGACTCGTCGTCGGGCTCGTCGGGGTCGATGGGGTCGAGGCTCGCGTCATCGAGCTCGTCGTTCGGCGCGAGCGACTCGGCGGGGTCTGCGCACGCCAGACCGAGCGACAGCGAGAGCAGCAGGGCGTACTTCATCGAGAGAGCAGGTCGCATGCGCCGAGCACCGTAGCGATTGAGGCGCTCCCGTCGAGATGGGAACGCGAGTTCACGTCACCGCCGCGCTCCAGCGAGGCGCGCGGGCGACAAACCGAGCGCTCGCTTTCTTTCTGGCCCTTCAAATCGCCGGCTTCCCGTGCGGCCTGGGCGGCGGAGTCCAGTCGACGAAGGTGCCGGTGGCGTTCGCGTTGGCGTCGAACACCAGCGTCGCGGTGCTGACCAGCGGGCGGCCGAGCGTGTCGTTCACTCCGCCGGTGGTGGCGATGCTCGACGAGCCTCCGCCGTCTTGATTGAAGGCGTACTTCACCGGTGGCAGCCCCATCGCGTTCACCATGTCGACCAGCTTCTGCGCCGCCTGGGGCACCGAGAGGCCGTGGTGGGCGTCGTTCACCCACGAGTAGAAGTGCGAGCCGTCTTCCGACACGGCGTAGATGGTGCGGCCGAAGTGGCCCTGAATGAACGAGCTGTCACCGAGCTGCGGCTCGAGCGAGACGCCGTCTTGCCAGACGATGTCGTGCACGCCGATCACGTCGACGGCATCGGCCGCCATCGGCCGCCCGTCGGTGACCAGCCGCGCGCCCCACTTGCCGAACTCGAGGTACGCGCCTTCGGGCACCGCCTGCCCGGCCGGCCAGTCGACGCCGTTCGCGCGCGCGTTGCCGAGCACGCCGAGCATGTTCTGGGTGCCGTCGAGCACCTCGGGGTGGTCGGCTCCGAAGTGGAACATCTGGCCGTTCATCACCGCCACCGCGCCCGGCACCTCACCGAGCACCGTCTGGGGCAGCTGGCCGGCGTGCTCGGGCCCGGCGAGCTGAAAGCGCACGCCCGGCACGGTGAAATCGGCGGCCACCAGCGTGCCGCCGTCGATGGTGCCCTGCACGATGCCCGGAGCGAGCTGCGTCACCTGCGGCGCCAGCTGCTCGGCGATGGCGTTGGTGAGCGGCGGCGGCTTGGCGCGGGCGGCGGCGCGGGCGGGGGAGCCGGCGTGGTCTCGACCGGCGCGGTGGTCGACGACGGGGTGGTGGGCGAGATGCTCGGCGGGCTCAGCACCACCGTCGAGGTGGTGCTCGAGGCGGGCGCCACGTGGTCGCCGCCGCCGCTCGAGGCAGCGATCGGCAAGAACGAGCCTGCCGCGACCGCCAGCCCCGCGGCGCCGAGCCCGAGGCGCTCGCGCGCGGTCAGTCGGCGGTGGGGGGACGGCGAGCTCGGCTCGGTCGGGGGGCGTCGAAATTTGAGGAGCTTCATGGGGGCGTAAGGGTGAAGGCATTCTCCCCGCCCCAGCGAGAAGGTATTTCACTGCATCCGATTCGCCTGTTTACAGGTGCAGGCGAGTCGATCCGGTGACTTGCTCGCAAGGCCCGCGGTAGAGAGGCGTGCATGACCGCCGCACCGCTCTTTACCCTCGAGCTCTCCGACTTCACGCCTGGCGCGAAGCTCGCCGCCAAGGGCAGCTTCAAGGGCATCGGCTTCGGAGGCCACGCCACGGTCGCGAAGTTCGAGCCCAACCACCTCGAGCTCGACGTGCGCGCCCAAAAGCTGGTGTTCAGCTTCGACGTGAAGCTGCGCTTCGTGCGCGACGCGCAGGGCAACGCCGACTTCTGGGGCGGCCTGCCCAGCGGCAAGACCTTCGCCGGAGAGCCCACCCACGTGAAGCACGTGATGACGGTGCGCGAGCAGAGCCCCGAGCAGACGGTGTTCGAGTTTCCCTTCGAAGAGAAGGGCAAGCGCGTGATGAAGACCGTCTCGGTGGTGAAGGCCGGCCCTCAAGCGCTGCGCATCGTCTACGACAGCGTCGAGCTCACGCTCTCACTCGCGCGCTGAAGGCGCTCTCGCCTGCGCGCGACGGCGCGACCGAAGACCGGACCCTCTTCAGGGCGGGCAGCCGATGCGCGCGGTGTCGAGCGCCAGCGCGTCGACCCAGAACTCGACCGCGTCGGAGACCTGGTAGTGCTCCCAGCCGATGGTGAGGTTGTCGTAGGTGGGAAACAGCCACTGCTTGTTGAGATCATTGTAGACGCACTGCGCGGTCGCGTTGACCACGGTGAGCGCGGGTATCGCGACGCCGTCGAGCCAGAAGCGGGTAGTGCGGTTGGGCGCGTCGAACTCCCACTCCCAGCAGGCCCAGCGCCCCTCGGGGGGCACCACGCTCGAGGGCTGCGGGCAGTCGCTGCGCGGGCCGCCCGAGGTGACGTAGTTCGCCATCAGGTGGCGGAACTGACCGCCGTAGCGGGTGGCGGCGTAGAAGCCGCCGTCGGGCACCGTGCCGCCGCTCTCGATGTTGGTCCAGTGGTTGGTGGTGGTGGGCACCGCCTTGATCCACACCATCATGCGGCCGAACACGTGGTTGCCCGGCACCGGGAAGACCGGCGCGCCGGTGATGGTGATCTCGGCCTGACGAAACGCCGCGCCACCGTCAGTGGTGAACTTCACGCTGCGGCCGCCCGACCACGAGCGGGTGCCGTCGATGGCGATGGTGCCGCCGTTCACCGCCTTGCTCCACGGGGCAGTCGGCGCCGCGCCGACCGGGTAGGTCTCGAAGTCTTCGCAGAAGCGCTTGCCGGTGCAGGCGGCGGGGTGCCCCGCGTCGGGCACGCCCGAGTCCACCCGGCCTGCGTCAGAGGGCCCCGCATCGGCGCGGCCCGCGTCGGCCGGGCCCGCGTCGGGCGCTCCGGCATCGGGCGTGCCTGCGTCGTCATCGCTTGGGCCGGCGTCGGCGGGCTCGCCGGCGTCGGCGCCCGCGTCTTCTTTCCCCGTGGCGCCCGCGTCGAGCCCGGCGTCGATCGGCTCGCCGCCGTCGCCGTCGTCGATCGCGCCGGCACAGGCGGCGAAGAGCAAGCACACCGAGAGAGGGCCGAGGCGCATGGCCGTCAGTCTGCGAGCCGCCGCAAGGCCGCGCAAGCACGGCGCGCGCTCGCCAGTCGCGCCCCGGCTGCTACAGTCTTCGAGCACGTGCTGACCGTGAAAGAGCTGAAGGCGCTGGGTCACTCGCTCTCGCCGGCAGCGGTGCGCAAGCAGCTGGGCCCCTTCGTGCTGGTGCAGCGGCCCCCCGAGGCCGAGCGCCCGAAGAAGCGGCAGCCGGCGCCGCTCGCCGCGACGCCGGTCGACCCCACCAACCCCTTCGAGCCCGAGATCACCAACGTGGCCAGCGTCGGCGCGGTCGAAGACGGCACCCTCTCGCTGCTGTTCCAGTTCGATTCGCTCGCGGTCGCCACCCTGCCGCCGCTGCAGGGCGTCGACGCGCTCACCGTGGGCCGGCTGCCCGACAATGACCTGGTGGTGAGCGACGGCTCGGTGTCGAAGCGTCACGCCGAGCTGCGGTGGGACGAGGCGAGCAAGCGCGCCTCGCTGCAAGACCTCGGCTCGCGCAACGGCACCTTCATCAACGCCGGCAACAAGCTGATCGCCGAGGTCTCACTGCACGACGGCGACATCATCAGCTTCGGCGAGGTGCAGTTCTGGTTTCTGCTCACCGAGACCCTGGTCACCAAGCTCCAGGCGACCGGCAGCGGCTCGAAGCTGCCGCGCGGCGTGTAGGTCGCAGTCACTGCTCGAAGCAGTAGAGGTGGCCGAGGTTGGTGCAGCTGTCGGCGTTGCCCGCGCTCTCGGCGAGCCACTGGTACGAGCCGCGAAACACGGTGCCCATCAGCCCGGTCGAGGTGGAGCTCGACCAGTCGGTGCAGTCGAGGTCGCTTCTGCCCGGCGTCGAGGCTCCGGTCCACACCAAACGGCCGGCCGAATTGCTGGCTCCGGGCTGCAGCCGGCCGCGCGTCTCGGTCACGGTGAGCGGGTTCGGCCGCTCGGCATAGTACGCGTTGATGTAGCTGGTCTTGGTGATGTCGGTGGGGCTGAAGAACAGCGGCAGACCATCGAGTCGGTACCAGTTGGTGCCGGTGGTGAAGCGCGACGCGGGGCCGTTGGGGCTGTGTGACTCGAAGGCGAGAAAGTTGTTGGGGTTCGAGAGCCCGGCCTGGGCAGCGACGCTCTTGCAGAAGTCGTCGTGGGTGTAGCCGGCGTCGACCCCCGGGACCATGCCGCTGGTGACGAACGCGCGCCGGCCCCCGGCGGGAATCGAAAGGGTGGGGAGCGCCCGAGCGGGTTGATCGGTCTCGAAGCAGTAGAGGCGCAGCGTGGTGTCACAGAACGGCACGACGCTGCTCGTCCACCACGGGTCGACGGCGTAGGTGACGCCATCGACCGCGCGTGAGGCGTTGGTGCCGTCGGTGAAGTTGTTGCAGGTGTCGGTCATCACCGCGCCGGCGACGTTGGTGCCCGTCCACACTCCGGCGCTGCCGCTCCCGCTCCCGTTGGTACCCCGCTGGGGAGCACCGCGCTCGTCGAGAATCAGCGACGTGACCAGGTTCGGCCCGGCCGCGTTGATGAGGTCGCTGCGCAGCGCGGCGAAGGGGCTGCCGTCTCGGCGCACCCACCCGCCGGCGGTGGCGGGAATTCGCGACGAGACGTTCGAGCTGGCCGTCGAGATCCACGCCACGTAGCTGCCGGGCAGCCCGGCGTCGCGCGCCAGGTCGTTGCACTTGCGGTCGGCCCCGACGTTGCCCCCCAGGTTGCCGTTGAACTGCTGCGAGGTGACGAAGGCGAAGTTGTTGCCGGCGAACACCGCGCCCAGCGTCTGGTCGCGCGTCATCACCACCGCGCAGCCACCGTCGCCGGTGCAGGCGCCCGTCCAGCTCGAGAGGCCCCAGGTCGGCAGGTTGATGCTCGCTGACGCGTTCAGCACCCCCGGCGCCTGCGCGGTGAAGTTGCAGCTCGCGCTGGTGCACGACGAGCCGTTGACCTGCACCTTGCCGCCGAACGGCACGCTGACGGTCAGCGTGTAGACCGCGTTCGCCACGCCGTGTACCGCCGCGCTGCGCGTACCCCCCGCGGCCGCGCCCACGCTCAGCTGGCCCGAGGTGTCTTCGTAGCGGGGCGGGGCGAAGAACAGCTGTACGCTGCAGCCCGCATCGGGCGCGAGCGCGACGTTGGTGCAGCTGCCGGCGTCGAGCCCGAACGTGCTGCCCAGGTTCACGAGCTGCACGCTGAGCGGGTCGGTCGGCAGGTCGCCCACGTTCGCCACGGTGAACACCTGCGAAGCGCTCTGCCCGGCGTCGAGCGTGAAGCTGACGCTGGTGGGCTGAAGGGTGAGGTTGGCCGGGCGAACGCCCGTGCCGGTGAGGCCAGCGCTCACCGTGCCCCCGGGGGTGCCGCTGACCTGCAGCGCGACCGGCAGCGCCCCGAGCACGGTGGGGTGAAAGGTCACCGTCACCGTGCACGACTCGTTGGGGTTGAGCGCGGTGCCGCTGCAGCCGCTGCTCCCGTAGTGGCCGGCGTTCGCTCCCACCAGGGTGACCGTCAGGGCCCCGGTCGCCACCGTGCCGGTGTTCTTCACCGTGAGCTGGGTCGGCCGGGTCGCGCCGGTGCCGGTGGCTGCGAAGTCGAAGGTGGGCGGCATCAGCTCGAGGTCGCTCACCGCGAGCCCGGTGCCGGTGACGAGCGACGACGCGCTGGCGCCGTCGGCCTGCACCTCGAGCGTGGCCGAGGCCGCGCCGACCGCGGTCGGCTTGAAGCGCAGGTCGACGGTGCAGCTGCCGCCGCCCGAGAGCATCGAGCCGCAGGTGTTGCCGACCACCTCGAACTGCGCCGCCATGCCGCCGCTGAGCGCCACCGCCAGCGAGGTGGCGGTCTGGGTGCCCAGGTTCGACACCGTCACCCGCTGCGACGGGCCGCTGGTGTCGATGGTCTGCGGGCCCAGCTCGACCGTCTGGGGAGAGGTGGTGAGCGAGGCCGCGGTGACTCCCACGCCCTGCAGCGCCACCAGCAGGGTGCCGCCGGGGCCCGCCTGCAGGGTGAGCTGACCCGACGCCGCCGAGGCCGTCGAGGGCGCAAAGCGCACCCTCACCGTGCAGCGCGCCTTCGCTGCCAGCGCCGCGTCTTTGCAGGTGTCGCTCACCACGGTGAACGCCGCGCCGCTGAGCGACGTGCTCACCACGCCGGTGGCGCTGTCGCCGCCGTTGCGCACCGGCACGTCGAGCTCTTTGGTGCTGCCCACCGGCACGCTCATGAAGTCGATGGCGGTGGCGCCGCTGACGTCGAGCTCGAGCCTGGGGTCGACCACCGTGCCGCCGCCGCCGCACCTGCCCGCGTCGATGCACTCGGCGAGCGCACCGTCGTAGTCGTGGCAGGCCGCCGCGGCGCACAGCCCCAGACCGGCGACGAGTCGCTCGAGCTTCACGGCAGCCTCCAGGCGAGGGCGAAGGCGGCGCCGTCGGGGGTGACCAGCGCGGTGGCGGCGGGGGTGCTCTCGCCGCCGAAGAAGAACATCGCCGCGGCGGCGAGCAGGCACGCGGCGGCGGCGCTGAAGCTCACCGCGCTCACCAGCTGCATGCTCTTGCCGTCGCTGCTGGCGCGCTGCGCGGTCTCGAGTGAGACGGTGGCGCCCGGGGCGGGGTGCAGCGTCGACCAGTCGCCTTCGGCGATCACCCGCGTGGCGATGCCGACCGCGAGAAGGGCGACTCCGAGTGCCGCCGGCGCCCAGGCGAAGCGGCGCACCGTGCCGCCGCGGGCGACCACCGTGCCGGCCACCGGCTGGGGCGCGGGGCCGCGCCCCAGCTGGGCGTAGAGGTCTTTCGCCATCACCCGTGCTCCCTGGGTGAGCAGGTTGAGAATCGTCTCTTCGTCGTCGGTGCGGGCCGAGAACGAGGCGAGGCTGCGGCCGTCGCTCGCCGAGAGCACCTTCAGGTTCACCTGAAAGGTGCCGGCGATCTTCGCCACGTTGCCGCTCAAGATGCCGTCGACGCCCAGCGCTCCGGCGAGCTCGGCCACGCAGGTGTCTTCGCCGCAGCCGAGCAGCTGCTTCTGCCGCTCGAGACCCAGCACCTGCGCCATCTCGCGCTGGGTCACCACGCCGACGCCGGCGAAGCCGAGCTGTTGGGCGAGGTGCTCTCCGTAGAACTCGACCACCTTGGGGTCGAGGTTCACTGCATTGAGGCCCGGGGCTGCCACCTTCACCGGGGCCGCCGCGACGACGCACAGCGTGACGAGCGGGAGCATGTGGGGGCGCGAGCGTAGTACGACAACCCGCAGCTTCGGGGGCGCGGCTTTCCTTTCGGGGCCCGCGCCGCGGCCCATCGAGCGGAGGTAACGCTCGGCTTCAAAAGGCCAAACCCGCTCTTGGGGGTCGCGGGCTGCTACCCCGGGCGGCCGTCACGTGGTTTCGAAGCGGTGACATGCGCGGGCGACTTCGGACGCGAGCGGCGGGCTTCTCCCTCTGAGCCGGTCGGCGGCGGGTGCACTTCGGCGGTGAATCCTGATCCACCGGCGGTCGCGTCGAAGGTGTGGATCAGGCGGACCCGAAGCGCGAACGGCCCGTCGAGGCCGCGCCGCTCGAAAGCGCACGCCCGCGGCACCGGCGGCGCAGCCCCGCGACTTCGTTGACCCTCGCCCGGCCGGGCGCTGCGGCCGCGTTTCCCAGTGGTGACACCCCGTCGACCACCCGAGCACCCCGGGTGGGATCACTGCAGACCTACATTGTTCCCTCGAGGTGACGCCGCGAGCACCCCCGCGCAGGAGAGGCCACCGGCCCCAGTCGTGCACAAGGGTCGCGCGCCATGGGTTCGGTCCGAGGCACCAAGGGGGACGCGATGACGAAGCGGGTTGCCGAGCAGCTCTTGCAGTCGGTCGAGCACGAGCTGGCCGACGTGAAGGTCTACGAAGCCGCGCTCGACTCGGTGATCGACGAGCAGCTCGAAGAGCTGTGGGAGCACTATTACGCGGCCAGCGCCACCCGGCTGCTGCAGCTGACCCGGCTCTGCCGCGCGATGGGGGTCGACGTCGAGACCGAGACCCCCGGCCGCAAGATGGTGCGCGAGGCCGGCCGGGTGCTGACCGACGCGATGAAGGCGTCGCGCCTGTCGGGCGATCTCAACGGCGCCCAGCGCGTGGCCAGCGAGTGCGTGAGCCTCGCCCGCAGCCGCGACCACCTGCAGCTGCTGCAGCTGGGCCCAGACAGCGAACCTTCGGCCGCGTCCGCGTACGCCTCGGTGTCGGCGATCGCGTCGCACGAATCGGCGAAAGCCTGAAGCCAGCCACAGCACGGCTGCCGCGCGTGCCGCTCGAGCGAGAGCGCGGCACGCCACCACCGACTTTTCAACACGAGGGAGAGATGACCTTGGAACAGATGACCAGAGACGAGCTGCTGCTCGCCGTTCAAGAAGCGCAGCAAGACGCCGAGAGCGCCCGTTCAGCGCTCACCCATGAGCGGGTGCTGCACGATCTGCAGGTGCACCAGATCGAGCTCGAGATGCAGAACCGCGAGCTGCGCGAAGCCCAGCTGGCGCTCGAAGAATCGCGCACCCGCTACGCCGAGCTCTACGACTTCGCGCCGGTCGGGTACTGCACCCTCGAGCCCAGCGGCAAGATTCGCGACGCCAACCTCACCTTGTGCGCGCTGCTCAGCATCGAGCGCCAGACGCTGGTGGGCATGCCGCTGGGAGCGTACGTGGTGATGGACGACCGCGTGGCGCTGCGCCTACACCTGCGGCGCTGCAGCTCGGAGAAAGAGCGGGTGACCACCGAGCTGCGGCTCAACCTGCCGCGCATGGGGGTGGTGACCTTTCAAATGGTGAGCACCCCGGTGCTGCAGCGCGACGGCTCGGTGGTGGGGTGCAAGACCGCGCTCACCGACGTCTCTCAGCTCAAGCGCTCGGAGCTGCGGCTCGAGCTGCTCGCCCGCTCGAGCCTGGCGCTGTCGCGCTCGTTCGAGGTTCAGACCACGGTGCGAGAGGTGGTCGACAGCCTGGTGCCGGCGATCGCCGACCTGGCGATCGTCGACGTCGCCTCAGACCGCGCCGAGTGGACCCGGGTGGCGGTGGCCGCCCTGCCCGAGCGCCGGGCGGTGGCCGAGGCGCTCAAGCGCGTACCGCCGCCGCGGTGTGAGCTGACCGAGCCGGTCTATCTCGCCGAGGCGACCGCCCAGGCGCTCTCGCCGCTGCTCGGAGAGCGCGACGATCGCGAGGCCGTGCTCACCGCCGCGGGGGTGACCTCGCAGATTCTGGTGCCGCTGACGGTGCGGGGAGAGATCGCCGGGGTGCTGGGCCTGGCGATGAGCGACTCGCGGCGGCGCTACGGCTCGGCCGACGTCGACTTCGCGATGGACCTCGCGACCCGCATCGCGGTGGCGGTCGACAGCGCGCGGCTCTACCGGCACTCCGAGCGGGTGAGCCGAAACCGGCAGGACATTCTCTCGATCGTCTCGCACGAGCTGAAGACGCCGCTCGCCGGGGTGAGCCTGAGCACCGACGTGATGCTGCACGCGGCGCCGGGGCACGACCGGCGCGATGATCGCCGTCACATCGAGCGCATTCGCACCGGCGTGAGCCAGATGCGCAAGATGATCGACGACCTGCTCGACTTCTCGAGCCTCGAGTCGGGCCACCTCTCGATCGACCCCCGGCCCACCGACGTCATCTCGATCGTCGACGAGTCGATCGAGATGTTCACCCCGTTCGCCCTCGAGAAGGAGCTCAAGCTCGAGCGCGGCTCGAGCGGGGCGCCCGAGGTGATGGCCGACCGCGGCCGGGTGCTGCAGGTGCTCGCCAACCTGCTCAGCAACGCGATCAAGTTCAGCGTCAGCGGCGGCGCGGTGACCATCTCGGTCGAGGCCATCGAGGGCGAGCGCACGGTGCGGGTGCGGGTGAAAGACACCGGGCCCGGGCTGCCCAAGCCGGCGATGCTGCACCTCTTCGAGCGGTACTGGCAGGCGCAAGAGACCGCCAGCCAGGGCCGCGGCCTGGGGCTGTACATCTCGAAGGGCATCATCGAGGCGCACCGTGGGGTGATCTGGGTCGAGAGCCAGCCCGGCAGCGGCACCAGCTTCTACTTCACCCTGCCGATCGCCGAGCGGGCGCGCCCGGCCTCTCGAGGCGCGAGCTCATGACGAGACCGCCAGGCAGGCCCGGCCGGCGATGTCGCGCTCGGTGTTCGCGGCGCGCTTCACCCGGCTGGTGGGCGAGCCGCCGATGCAGCACGTGGCGCGGGTGCAGATGCAGGCGGCGAGCACCGCGCTGAAAGAACAGCGCGCCAGCGTCGGCGAGCTCGCCGAGCGCTTCGGCTACCAGTCGCAGGCCGCCTTCAGCCGCGCGTTCAAGCGCATCATCGGAGTGCCGCCGGTGGCGATGAAGCGCTCCCTCTCGCCCCTCGGGGGTGAGGGGGCCAGTTGAGGTAGATGCACGCCGTGCAAGTCGCTCTCCCCAACGCGGTGCCCACCCTCATCGGCGTGGTCGCCGACACCCACTCGTCGCCGCACCCCGACGGCCTGCGCCACCTCGCGGCGCTGAAGCCCCACCTCGTGTTGCACGCCGGCGACATCGGCGACCTGCACGTGCTCGAGCAGCTGCGCGCCATCGCCCCGCTGCAGGCGGTGCGCGGCAACATCGACGACGCCTCGAGCGGGCTGCCCGAGACCCAGGTGCTCGAATTCGAGCGCGACGGCCGCCGGGTGCTCACCGCGCTGCTCACCCACATCGCGGTCTACGGAGGCATTCGCATTCGCGGCGAGGTCGCCAAGGCGGCCCGCGCCGCTTCCGCCCAGCTGATCGTCTGCGGCCACTCGCACGTGCCGTTCATCACCCAAGACCGCGGGCTCACCCTCTTCAACCCCGGCTCGGTGGGGCCGAAGCGGCCGCCGCTGCCGATTCTCTTCGGCGTCATCGAGATCGGCGCCCAGGGCATCTCGATGCGGCACGTCGACGCGCTCACCGGCGCGAAGTGGTTGCCGCCTTGAGCTTGCGCTCGGCCTCGAGCGCCTTCTTCGCCTCGCGCGCGCCTTGAGCCGCCAGCGCATCGGCGCGCTCGTTGCCCGGGTTGCCGTTGTGGGCCTTGAGCCACTGCCAGCCCACGCTGAGCTGCTTCTCGGTCATCGCCGCGTCGGCGCGCTTCACGTGCTCGACGATGCTCTCGTCGACCCGGGCGAAGCCGCGCGCCCGCCAGGTGCCCAGCTGCTTGCTGAAGTTCTCGATCAGCGACTGGTTGTCGCTGAGCACGGTGGCGGTCGCGCCCGCCGGCAGCGCCGCCAGCGCCTCGGCCACCGCGCGGTACTCCATGCACTTGGCCAGGGTGTCGCGCGCCTGCCCCCAGCCCTCGAGCGGCGCGCCTCCGTCGGGCGCCCGGGCGTGAAAGCCCCAGCCGCCGGGCGCGCCGTCACCGGCCTTCGCCGAACCGTCGGTGTAGACGAACCAGGTGCCGCTCATGGCGGGCACCTCTACCCCGGCTTCGCGCTCCCCTGCTGCATCACCTCGCGCAGGGTGGCCATCAGCATGTCGGGCACGAACGGCTTCTCCACCCGGTAGCGGGCGGTGGCGAGCAGCTGGCGGGAGCGTTCCGAGAACGCTCCTCCGGTGGCGAACACCACCCGGCTGGCGAGGCCCGGGCGCCGGCGGGTCAGCTCGGTCAAGAACTCGGCCCCGCCCATCACCGGCATCATCACGTCGCAGAGAATCGCATCGCAGCGCTCGCCGCGCTCGAGCCAGGTCAGCGCCTCGCGCGCATCGCCGAAGACGTGCACCGCGAACGAGCGCTCGAGCATGCGCTTGAGCGACTTGCCCACCAGCGGCTCGTCGTCGATCACCACGATCACCTGGCGATCGGCGTGAGCGGCCGGCGCGACGACCACGGGCGCGGGCTGCGCCACGGTCACCGGTGGCGCTGCCAGCAGCCGCACGCGGAAGGTCGAGCCCTTGCCCTCGGCGGTCTGCACCTCGAGGGCACCGCCGAACTGCGCGACGATGCCGTGACAGATCGAGAGCCCCAGCCCCGGGCCCATGCCCTGCGGGCGGGTGGTGAAGAACGGCTCGAAGATGCGCGGCAGCACGTGCGCGGCAATGCCGTGGCCGGTGTCGGCGACCTCGATCACCACGTGGCCAGAGCCGTCGCCGCGCAGCCGCACGGTGATGGTGTTCGCATCGGCGCGGCCCTCGTCGATCGCCTGGGCGGCGTTGGTGAGCAGGTTGACCAGCACCTGAATCAAGCGCGGGCCGTTGGCGATGGCCAGCGGCGCATCAGACAGCTCTCGCACCAGCCGCGCGCGGTGACGCACCTCGTTGCCGGCGAGCGCGAGCGCGGCGTCGAGGCACCGGTCGACGGCGGTGGGCTCGAGCTTCGCCTCGTGCGAGTGCGAGAACAGCTGCAGGTCGCGCACGATGTCGCGCACCCGCAGCACACCCTGGTGCGCGTCGGCGAGCGCGTCGCGCAGCTCGTCGCCGCTGCGGCGCTGGGCCAGCTCTTCGGCGGCGAACGAGACGTTGGTGGCGATGAAGGCGAGCGGGTTGTTGATCTCGTGCGCCACGCCCGCGGCCAGCGTGCCGAGCGACGAGATGCGGTCGGCCTGGGCCAGCCGCTCTTGCGCCTCGCGCAGCGCGGCTTCGGTGCGGCGCCGCTCGGTGATGTCGAGCAGCATCGCGATGCCGTGGGTGACCTTGCCGTCGGGGCCGCGGCGTGGAGCTCCGCGCACCTCGACGTTGCGGCGGCTGCCGTCGGGCGCGGCCAGCTCGAGGTCGTCGAGCTGCGACGCCTCTCCCTTGAGCGCGCGGTGCATGCAGCGCTTGTCGTGGGGGTAGGGCTGGTCGGTGCCGGCGATGAAGGCGGGCGCCTGAACCGACGGGCCGAGCAGCTCGGTGGCGAGCGCGTTCGAGTAGCGCGGCGTGCCGTCGGCGTCGGCCACCACCACCGCGGCGGGCATCGCCTCGATGAAGCCCGAGAGCAGCGACTGGTTCTCGGCCATGCGCGCCAGCTCGGCGCGGTGGTTGCGCCGGCGGATGTACGTCGAGACGGTGCCCAGCGTGCCGCCAGTCACCGTCACCATGAGGAAGTAGAGCAGCTGCGCGGCGCTGCGCCCCTCGTGCAGCAGCAGCACCGAGCCGCAGATGCCGGTGACCAGGGTGGCGGCGAGATCGGCGGTCGGCTCTTCGAGGCAGACCATGCCCACCAGCATCGGCAGCGCCCACATGAACGAGAACGCCGGGCTGGGCGTGCCGCCGGTGCCCCACACCATCAGCGCGACCGCGACGGGTGAGACGATGCCCAGGGCGGTGAGCGCGAGGGTGCGCGCCCGGTCTGACATGCGCGGGAGGAAGAGGCCGACGCCGCCGAAGCCCGCGAAGAGCAGCAGGCGCGAGCTGATCAGCCCCGGCGTCTGCGGCACGCTGAAGATGAGGTCGAGCGGGAGAAAGGCCGCCGTGATGGCGACGACTCCCAGCAAGAGCTTGCGCTGTGACTTGACCATGAAGACCAAAGACATCGAAACACCACTTTCCACGCCAGCCCCAAACCCACGTGGTGCTTGAGGGTGGGGTGGGTGGCGTTTCACCCTCCGAGTCGCCTCCGACCTGGGTTGTGCCGGGCCAAGCTGCGGACGCGTCATGCTGCTGCTGCTGCTGCTGCTGCTCATCCGTTGGTTGCATTCACGGGTGGTCACCACCCAGGCAGCGTGGGTTGCCGATTCACGGGTGGACGATCGGCACCCAGGTGCGGCGGCGAGCGTGCGCTCACCATGGCAGTTCTGCGCTCAGCCTTCGGCGAGCGTGGCCCTCGAAGGGTGCGGCTCTCGAGCGCGCTGCCCGCGTCGCTCTAGAACGCCCCCGCCACCGCGAACCCGGTGCCGGTGAAGCTGAGCGCCACCTTCACGCTGGTGCTCTGCACCACGTCGGGCGGGAAGAGAAACACGCCGCCGGCGACCAGCGCGGCGCCGGCGATCAGCGAGATGATCGACACGGTGCGCTGCACGCCCTGCTTGCTGCGCTCGCCCTGGTAGTACGCGTAGCTCTTGAGCACCTGGGGAAACATCTTGCCCTGCTCGAGCTCGGCGCCCATCGACGCCTCCGAGGTGAGCGTCACGATGCCCAGCACCGCGCCGAACAGCACCGCCGCCGACCCTGCGGAGATGAGGCTCACCGACGGCACCTTCGAGGGCGGCGGCGGCAGGGGTGAGCCGGTCGCCTCGGCCACCGCGTACAGCACCTGCGTGCGCAGCTCGGACTCGCTCTTCGCCAGCCGCGTGGCCCGGTGCACCACCTGGCTCTTCTGGTTGTCGAACAGCTGCAGGTTCAGCTGCAGCGCGTCGCCGAACTTCGACACGTTGCCGTTGAGCACGTAGCGCGCGTTGAGCGCCCCCGAGACCTCGATCATGCACGAGCTCGACTCGTCGCCGCAGCCGAGCAGCTGCTTCTGACGGTCGATGCCCACCAGCGCCACCAGGTCTCTCGACGAGAGCACCTGGTAGAAGCCGCGCGCCACCGCCTCGTTCACCACCGCCTGGGTCACCGCCTGCGCCAGCGCGGCATCGGCTCCACCCACCGCCTGCACGTCGAGCACCAGCAGCTTCGGCTTCTGCGCAGCGTCGGCCGCGAGCAGCGCGGCGACCAGCATCACGGCGTGCATGGAGACCCCCTCACCAGCGCCGCGGTGCCGTTGGCGGCCAGCACCCACAGGTCACCGTTCGCTGCACCGTACATCTTCTGCCACTGCGGCCCGGCCGGCAGCACCCCGTCTTGCTGCGCCCACGTCCCGGTTCCGCCGGCGGCGGCGGCGTCGAGCCGGTAGAGCCCGCCGGCGTTGAGCGCCCAGGCGCGGCCGCAGAACGACTGGTAGTCGGTCGCGCCGCCGTCGAGCGCCGGCGCGAGCTGCACGCCGCTGGGCAGCGCGTAGACCCGCCCGTCGGAGTAGCCGAGTCGACCGCGGTCGTGGTCGGCCCAAACCTCGAGCCACTGGCCGTCGACCACCTCGACGGGGCTCAGCGACCACCGCTGCTCGCTCAGCACGTCGAGCGCGAACACCCGGTTCTCGGTGAGCACGTAGCCCTGGAAGAGCACGCCCGCGTCGGCGGCCGGCGGGTCGAGCACCGCCAGCGAGAGAATCTTCACCTGCGGCTCGGGCACCGCCTTGACGTCGATGCTGCGTGGGCTGCCGACGGCCTGGTCGGCGACTTCTCCGCCGAGCAGCGTGTCGTTGGCGCTCATCACCAGATACGTCTTGCCGTCTGGCCCCTTCGCCTGCGTGCCGAGCACCGGCGGCGAGAGCCCCTGCGTCGAGGGCGCCGCGAGAAAGCGCGCGTCTTGCGGAGGCAGGTCGAGGTTCGACAGCGGCCCGACGCGCCCGTCGTCGTAGAGCAGCCAGCTGCCCGAGATCCACGCCGGGTACGCCGTCTGCCGGTCGAGGTGCTGGTGCAGCGCGAGGCCGACCCCCGGGGTCTCGCGAAACAGGGTGCGCTCTCCGAGCGCCACCAGCTGGCCGCCGTACGACTGGGCGACGTCGGGCACCCCGTCGAGGGTGATGGGCGCCCAGTCGTCGAGGCCGTCGCGGCGCACCAGCACGTGCTTGTTCAGCGCCACCCCGCTCACGCTGGGGTGGCTGGTGGCGCGCACCGTGACGCCCGCGCCGCGAAACCCGGTGGTGGGGCGCGGGGTGCGGAAGCAGGCGAAGCCGGTCGGGTCCGAGGTGAGATCGTAGAACACCGAGAGCGACGCGCCCGCCGGGCGGCACTCGGAGCGCAGCGCCGGAGTGCCGGTCACGTCGGTGCCCCACTGCATGTCGATGAACGCTTCGTTGGGGCCGCACACCGGGCAGTTGCCGCGCGCCACGTGGCGCTGCACGTTGTTGCTGGTGCACGAGAAGAGGGTGGGGTCGGGGTCGAGGCGCATCCAATGCTGCTCGACGCCGGCGTCCCTCTCGACGTCGAGGAGCACGCCCACCAGCGGGTGCTCGACCTGGTTGAGGTCGGGGTTGTCGCCGACGTAGAGCCGGCGGAAGACGATGTGATCGGGCGTCTGGTTCAGGCCCTGGCAGGTGATGAGCTGATCGCGGCCCGGCGAGTGAATGGCGAAATGGCCGAACTGCCAATCTTGGGGGCCGGTGTTCGAGGTGAGAGCGCCCTGGGTTCGGAGGGTCGCCCACAGCCTGCCGTTGACGATCGCGTAGACGTATTGCCCATCGCTGTCGGCCATGTCGTCGATGGTGACGGGCCGGCCGCTGAACGGCGGGTCTTGCAGCACGGTGGGGCTGGTCGGAGGGAACTCTCCGGTCGAGTCGAACACGCGGTAGACGCCGCTGTCGGGCGTGTCGTCGAACTCGAGCACGAACGGCGTGCCCGAGTTGCCGGTGCGCAGCCGCTTGCCGATGGCGTTGGCGAACGCGGCGCCCGCGTCGAGCGAGGTGAGCTGCCCTCCGTCGGGCTGCGGCGCCCAGCGGTATTGGTAGACCTTGCCGCCCGCGATGGCGACCATCAGGTCGGCGGCCACCGCCAGGTCGGTCACGTTCGCGATCGGCGCGCGGCCCACGAAGAAGTGCGAGGCGGTGGCCCCGCTGGTGAAGCCCTGCTGCGAGGTGGCCACGGTGTACACGTCTTTGCCGTCAGACACGGCGAACCCAGAGATGTCGGTGAGCACTCCGTCGGGCGAGCGCCGGTAGAAGGTGCGGCCGACGGCGAGCTCGGTGATGGTCTCCCACGGCAGGCTCTGCACCACCACGCGCCCGGCATCGAGCGTCACCTGCGGCGCATCGGCGCGCAGCGCGTCGCGGCTGGGGTCGACGCACGCGCGCTTCGGCCCGCAGCGAAAGCCACCACCGCAGTCGAAGTCGGCCCGGCACGCGTAGCTGCCCTGCTCGCCGGGTGAGTGGCAGCTGCTGTCGGCTCCGCAGAACAGGTTGCCTGGGCAGTTGCCGCTCGAGCGCGCGGTGGCGCTGGTCGGCGTGCAGGGGAAGCGCAAGCCGCCGTCGGTGTCGAGAGAGACGCCCGACTGACAGCCACAGAGGAGTACGGCGAGGGCCAGCACTGCTCGTGAGGTCACGTGGCGAGGAAAGCGTCACGACCCTGCGAATGCAACGACGGAAGCAGCTCCGGAGAGTGGCGCAGAGCTGAACATGCATGCAGTATGGGCGGCAGGGCTCCCCGCCCGCCGCCACCCCATGGAGCTGCACCGCACCGAAGAGCCGAGCGTGCTCATTCGCTCGAAGCCGGCCACCGGCGCCCAGTACGTCGAGCTCGACGTGCGCTCGAACTTCTCTTTCCTGCAGTCGGGCTCGTCGCCCGAGACGCTGGTGAAGCACGCGCACGCGCTGGGCTACCGGGTCATCGGCCTGACCGATCGCGACGGCATCTACGGCCTGCCGCGCGCGTACGAGGTCGGCCGCGAGCTGGGGGTTCGCATCGTCACCGGCTGCGAGCTCACGCTCGAAGGGCCGCCGCACCCCACGGTGCGTGTGTACGTCGAGAGCTTCGAGGGCTACCAGCACCTCTGCGCGCTGCTCACCCTGGGGCACACCCGGCGGGTGAAGGGCGAGGCGCGCGCGGCGGAAGAGGGCGTGCCGCGCAACTGCTACTGCGAGCTGACGGTAGAAGAGGTGTGCGCGCGCGCGGGCGGGCTGTGGCTCTTGGCCGACGCCTACGAGCTGGGCCTTCACCGCGAGGGCACCCTGAGGCAGCTGCGCGACGCGTTCGGGCCGCGCTTCTCGCTGCGCATGCTCCGCCAGCACGACGGCTTCGACGCCGCGCGCGAGCGGGCGGCGGTCGGGGCGGCGCGTGAGCTCGAGGCGCCGATTCTCGCCACCAACGCGGTGCGCTACGCGGTGCGCGAAGACAAGCAGCTGTTCGACGTGGCGCACTGCATTCGCGAGGGCGTGACGCTCGAGCAGGCCGGCCGCGCCTTGAGCTGCAACGCGGAAGGCTTCTTGAAGGCCGAGGCGCAGATGGTGGCGCTGTTCTCTGATCGCCCCCGCTGGCTCGAGCGCAGCGTCGAGGTGGCCGAGGCCTGCCGCTTCGAGCTCTCGCAGCTGAAGTACAGCTTCCCCTCGGAGATCGAAGCGCTGGGCCCGAAAGAAGAGCGGCCCTTCGACACGCTCACCCGCCTGGTGCGCCAGGGCATACCCGAGCGGTACCCCGAGGGCCTGCCCCCGCACGTGCGCGAGCTCATCGACAAAGAGCTCAAGCTCATCGACCAGCTCGACGTCGCTCCGTTCTTCTTGAGCGTGTACGCCATCGTTCGCATCGCCCGCGAGCGCGACATCCTCTGCCAGGGGCGCGGCAGCGCCGCCAACAGCGCGGTCTGCTACGTGCTCGGCATCACCGCGGTCGACCCGGCGCGCTCGGCGACGCTGTTCGAGCGCTTCATGTCTCCCGAGCGCAAAGAGCCGCCCGACATCGACGTCGACTTCGAGCACGCGCGCCGCGAAGAGGTGATTCAAGAGATCTACCGCCGCTACGGCCGCGACCGCGCCGCGATGGTGAGCGAGGTCATCTGCTACCGCGGCCGCTCGGCGATGCGCGAGGTGGCCAAGGTCTTCGGCTACACCCTGGAAGAGGCGAACAAGCTCTCGGGCCTCTTGCACTGGTGGAACGAGGTCGACGACGTGCGCGACCAGCGCTTCGCCGAGGCCGGCTTCCAGCCCGACGCGCGCCTCACGCAGGTGGTGAAAATCGCCGCGCGCCTTCAGGGCTTCCCCCGGCACCTCTCGATTCACGTGGGCGGCTTCGTGTTGAGCGCGCGCCCGCTCACCGAGGTGGCGCCGGTCGAGCCCGCCACCATGCCCGGCCGCACCGTGATTCCGTGGAACAAAGACGACCTCGACGTGCTGGGCTTCTTCAAGGTCGACGTGCTCGCGCTGGGCATGCTCACCGCGATTCGCAAGTGCCTCGACCTGGCGCAGCACGACGAGCGCTTGAGGGCCGACGGGGCCATCGCGCGGCTGGCGAAAGTGCCGCCCGAAGACCCGCGCGCGTACGACGCGGCGTGCGCGGCCGACACGGTGGGGGTGTTTCAGATCGAGAGCCGCGCGCAGATGGCGATGCTGCCGCGCCTCAAGCCGCGAAGGTTCTACGACATCGTGGTGCAGGTCGCGATCGTGCGGCCCGGCCCGATTCAGGGCGGCATGGTGCACCCCTACCTGCGCCGCCGCATGGGCCAAGAGAAGATCGAGCTGCCGCACCCCTCGCTGGCGCCGATTCTCGAGCGCACCTTCGGGGTGCCCATCTTTCAAGAGCAGGCGATGCAGATCGCCATCGTGGGCGCGGGCTACTCGGGCGGCGAGGCCGATCAGCTGCGGCGCGACATGGCGGCGTGGCGCCGCAACGGCAAGCTCGAGGGCCACCGAGACAAGCTGATCGCCGGCTTCCGGCGGCACGGCATCTCGGAGAAGTTCGCGCAGGCGCTGTTTCGCCAGATTCAGGGCTTCGGCGAGTACGGCTTCCCCGAGAGCCACGCGGCGTCGTTCGGGCTGCTCGCCTACGCGTCGCTGTGGCTGAAGGTGCACCACCCCGCCGAGTTCGCCGCGGCGCTGATCAACTCGCAGCCGATGGGCTTCTACTCGCCCAACACCATCTTGCAGGACGCGAAGCGCCACGGCATCGAGCTGTTGCCGGTGTGCGTGCACCACAGCGGGTGGGACTGCAGCGTGCCCCAGCGCCACCAGCTGCGCGTCGGGCTGCGGCTGGTGCGCGGGCTGCGCGAGGCCACCGTGCGGCGCATCGAGCAGCTCAAGCCCTTCGCCAGCATCGATGATCTCGCCGCGCGCACCCACGCCGGCACCCGAGACCTCACCCTGCTCGCGCAGTCGGGGGCGCTCGACGTGCTCGAGCCCGACCGCCGCCAGGCGATCTGGCTGGCGCGGGTGCCCCGGCTCGACGGCCTCTTGCAGGGCGCCGACGCGCCCACCCAGCGGGCGAAGTTCAAGAAGCTCACCCGGCTCGAGCAGCTCAAGCTCGACTTCGGTACCACCGGGGTCTCGGTGAACGATCACCCGATGAAGCTGTGGCGCTCGAGGCTGCCGCCGCACGTGAAGTCGAGCGCGCAGGTCAACGCCGCGCGCAACGCAGAGAAGGTGTCGGCCGCGGGCATGGTCATCGTTCGCCAGCGGCCGGGCACCGCCAAGGGCATCGTCTTCATGACCCTGGAAGACGAGTTCGGCTTCACCAACCTGGTCTTCTACCAAGAGGTGTTCGAGCGCCTGTTCAAGCTCGCCACCGGGGTGCAGATGTTGGTGGTGCACGGCACCCTGCAGCGCGCGGGCGACACGGTGCACGTGATGGTCGAGTCGCTCGAGCCACTCGCCGAGGCCCGGTTTGCGCCCAGCCACGACTTTCACTGAGCGGTTCAACGACGATATTCGGCGCGAGCCCCGATTTGCTTCTCGGGCCAGAACCGACCGACGGGCCCGCCGCAGGGTGTCGCACGCTGCGCCAACCCCCCGACCTCACGGGCGTCGAGAAGTGGCAAAACCATTGGAAGTTAAAGGGGAACAGCCTCAGGCCGGGTAACAGGCCCAGATGTAACCCCCGTTACCTCTGGCCTTCGACAACCCGGGTTCTCAAATTCTCGATACCTGGGCATGGCGAACACAATCCCTACCTACTCTCCGAACTCCAGCTGGCCCAGCCTCAACTCGACCGACGGACAGGTCTCGGATACCGAGCTGTCACCGGACGAGATTCCGGGCGGGGCGGGGTACGACCCCAACCCGTTCCCCACCGGCTTCGACCCCGGCCTGCCGGTTCCCGGCGGCTGCTTCCCGGTTCCGGGGAACCGAATTCCGCTGCAGCCGAAGCCGAAGGTCGATGAGACGGCCGAGTTCCAGACGTCGGTCGAGACGCTGATGAACGGGCTGCCGAACATTCGCGGGCCGTTCGGCGGGTCGATCGACATCGGTCTCGACACCAAGAACCTCGAGAAGATCGCGAAGGGCGGCGACGGCATCACTCCCGAGATGCAGAAGGCGGCCAAGTTCCTGCTCGATCACCCCGACAAGCTCAAGCAGCTCGACACCGCGAAAGAGGGCGGCAGCGCCGACGGCCACATCAGCCGCGGCGACATGGCTGCGCAGCTGCAGACGCTCGACAAGGCCCGGGAGCTCAGCCTCAAGCTCGACAACCGCCTGCCCGAGCTGAAGAGCTCGATGGACATCATCTCGAGGTACGCGCTCGAGGTCGATACGGCCGCGGGCATCTGGCCGGACGGCAAGATCAGCAGGGAAGATCTCGAGAAGATCGCGAACGACTACAACCGGCCTCCCGAGCTCCGCAAGGCCTGCCAGTTCTTGATGCAGAACCAGGACCTGTTCGACATGGCCGACGTGGCGTCGGAGGGCGGCAAGGTCGATGGCATCATGAGCTTCGAAGATCTCCGCAAGTTCCAGCAGCAGCTGCAGAACGTGAAGGCGCAGATGCCGGCCATCACGGTTCCGCCCAGCCAGTTCTACTGAGAGGTCATCTCTACACTGATCCGGGTGGGACCCCCTTCTGCCTGGATCCGGCGCGCACACCGTCGAGGGCCGGTGTGCGCGCCTGTCTCTTTTTTGAGGGTGGTCGTGGTTGCTTGGGCGGGCGCTCTTCGAACGGCCGTCCACGTCCACGTCCACGTCCACGTCCACGAAACTGCTTCACGACGTGAGCTGTCGGGCGCGTTCGAAGATGCGCGCGTAATCGCCGCGTTCGAACGCTTGGGTCAGCTCCGGGTGGCTCCCCGCCTTCAGCTCGCTCAGCCGCTCGTACTTGCGCGAGTGGTACGCCGCCACTGCCCACGCGAGCTTGATGCCTGCCAGCCCGCCGCGAAACGCCGCGCCCTTGATGAACGCGTCGCGAAAGAACATCGCGGGGCGCTGCAGCCACGGCCACTTCTGACGGCGGGCTTCAGCGTGGGCGCGCACCGCCCAGAGCAGGGCGTAGGTCTCTTCCTTCTGACCGCGGGCGGGCACGTCGGTGGCGAAGCGGTGCTCGATGGGCGCCTCGGCCAGCAGCACCGCGTGGGGCTGCGAGAGGCCCTCGTGCACGATCATCGGCGCCGCCCAGGTGGCCGCCTCGCGCCGCACCAGCCGCGCCCGGTGGTGGGTGCGGTAGAGAAAACGCCCGCTCGGCAGCTCGGCCCAGTCGTGCACGGGTAAGAGGTGTGCAGTAGCCATCGAGCCGCTGCGCTTCCACCGCTGCAGCGCCGCGATGGCCTCGGGCTCGAGGCGCTCGTCCGAGTCGAGGTACAGCACCCAGTCGCACTGCGGCAGCGCCCGCACCGCCACCGCCCGCGCCGCGCCGTAACCCTGCCAGGCGTGCCGCACCGCCCGCACCCCCGCGCGCTCGACCACCGCCGCCGAGCCATCATTCGAGCCCGAGTCGACCGCCACCACCTCGTCGGCCACCGCCGTGAGGCTGCTCAAGCAGTCAGGCAGCGTCGCCGCGCTGTTGCCATGAATGACGAACCCACCCAGCCGCACCCGCGTTCGATACCACGGCCCCGGCCCCCTGCCCGACGTGGACGTGGACGTGGACGTGGACGTGGACGGCCGTTGCCCACGCACGCGCCACCTGAAGCGCCCCGATTTGCTAGACCCAAACCACCCTGTCGACCGCCTCCCTCAAGCTCGGCCAGACCCTCTTCCGGTACCGCAGCCTCACTCCGCTGCCGGTGCTGGCGCTGATCGCCTTTCTCCTCTACCGCTCGCGGGGCACCGGCATCTCCCCAGCCCTCCTGCTCGCCGGCGCGCTCACCGCCCTCATCGGCCAGGCCCTACGCTTCTACACGCTGAGCTGGGTCGAAGACGGCACCTCGGGCCAGGACGACGTGCTCGAAGCGAAACACCTCAACACCCGCGGCCCCTACGCCCGCGTCCGCAACCCGCTCTACGTCGGCAACCTCTTCATCTGCGCCGGCCTGATGATCGCCGCGCACGACCTCTGGGCCGCGCTCCTCGGCCTGGCCTTCTTCTTCGGCGAGTACTTCTTCATCATCCGCGCCGAAGAGGCCTTTCTCACCGGCCAGTTCGGCGACCGCTACCGCCAGTACCAGCGTGACGTACCCCGCTGGGTGCCGCGGCTCACCCCCGCCTACCCCGGCCGCCTGCGCGACGGCACGCTCGACTGGCGGCGCGCGCTCAAGAAAGAGCACAACCCCTTCACCGCCTGGGCGCTGGGCCTGGTCGCCCTGAGCGCGTGGGAACAGCTGGCCCGCGGAGCGACGTTTCAGTCGCTATGGGTCCACGCCGCGATCGCCGTCGCGCTGCTGCTCTTCTTCGCCGCCGTCAAAACCTGGAAGCGGGGCTGGCTTTTGCGGGCATAGTTTCGCCCGCCATGAAACGAGCCCTGCTGCTGTGCGCGGTGTCGGTCGCCCACGTCGCCCTCGCCGAGGCCCCGCTCAGCCTCACCGCCAGCGACGGCTCGGGCCTCGCGCTGACCCGCCTCGAAGCGCGCGCGGTGGTGTCGGGCCCGCTCGCGTTCACCGAGCTGCACCTCACCTTCGAGAACCCCGCCGACCGGGTGGTCGAGGGCACCTTTCACGTGGTGCTGCCTCCGCTCGCTACCGTCAGCCGCTTCGCGATGAAGCTCGACCAGCGCTGGCAAGAGGGCGAGGTGGTCGAGAAGCAGGCCGCCCGCCGCGCGTACGAAGACTTCCTGCACCGCCGGCAAGACCCCGCGCTGCTCGAGCAGGCCGCGGGCAACGCCTTCGACGCCCGGGTGTTCCCCATACCCGCGCGCGGCAAGAAAGAGCTGGTCTTGAGCTACTCGCACGCGCCCGCCTCAGCGTACGTGCTGCCGCTCAAGGGGCTGCCGGCGATCGCCGCGGTCGACGTGCAGTCGTGGGTCGACGGAAAGCCGTCGGCGGGCCTCTCGAAGAAGGGCTGGGCGCCCGACGCCGACCTGCGGCTCGAGCTCGGCCCCGCCTCGAGCAACGCGCTGCGCGCCGGCGACTACCTGGTGGCGAAGGTGAAGCCGGTGTCGGCCTCACAGCCCGACGTGGTCGAGTCGCTCGCCGTGCTGTTCGACACCAGCGCCTCGCGCGCGCTGGGGTACCCCGAGCAGGTCGCGCTGCTCAAGAGCCTCGCCCAGGGCCTCGGCAAGGCGCGGGTGGTGCTCGCGGCGTTCGACCAGACCGTCGAGAAGCTCTACGAGGGCCCCGCCGCGGGCCTGGGTGACGACGTGCTCAAGAAGCTCAAGGCGCGCAAGGCGCTGGGCGCGTCAGACCTCGAGGCGGCGCTCAAGTGGGCGTCGACGGCGAAGACCCCGCGCGTGCTGCTCATCTCCGACGGCGTGGCCACCGCGGGCGCCGAGAGCGGCGACCTGCTCATGGCGGCGGTGAAGGGCCTCAAGTCGTTCGGGGTGGTGCGCTTCGATGCGCTGGCGCTCGGCGGGCTGCGCGACGTGGCCACGCTCAGGCAGCTGGTCACTGCCGGCCTGCCTCGCGACGGCGCCGTCATCGACGGAGACCTCGGCGTGGCCGACGCGCTGCGCCGCCTCAACGAGCGCACCTTCAGCAAGCTGAAGCTCGGCGTCGAGAAGGCGCGCTTCGTGTGGCCGGTCAGCTTCGACGGCGTGCAGGCGGGAGACGAGGTGCTCATCGCCGCTGAGCTGCCCCCTGGCGAGAAGCTGCAGGTCAGCCTCGACGGCAAGCCGCTCAACCTCGAGGTCTCGGGGCTCGGGGCCCAGGTGCCGCTGCTCGAGCGCGCGGTGGTGCAGGCGAAGCTCGCGGCGCTGCAAGAGCGCATCGACCGCGCCGCCGACGGCCCGCGAGAGAAGGCCGAGCTCAAGGCGCAGGCGGTGAAGCTGTCGACCCGCTACCGCGTGCTGTGCCCGTACACCGCGCTGCTGGTGCTCGAGACCGAGGCCGACTACGCGCGCTTCGGCATCGACCGCCGCGCGCTCGCCGACGTGCTGGTGGTGAGAGAGGGCAGGGTGGCGAAGCTCGAGCGCGGGCCCGAGGCGGTGGCGGTGGCGAAGCCGGTGAGCCCTCCTGGGCAGCCGGCTCCCAAGGCGAAGCAGTTCAAGGACGAGGCGAAGAAGAGCATGGGCGCCAGCGCGAAGGCCGATGAAGACGTCGCGTCTGACGACCAGGTGATGCCGGCCGAAGCGCCCGATTCGAAGCCGGCCGAGGTGGCCGAAGAGCGCGCGATGCCCAGGCCCGAGCCGAGCCCGGCGGCTGCTCCGCCGCCTCCTGCGCCGCGCCCGGCGATGCGGCCCCCGCCTGCCGAGCCCCAGGCATCGGCAGCGCCGGCGCGCGAGCGGGCGGTGGACGCCGAGCGCTCGCTGCCCCCCGAGCTGCTGCAGGGCACCAACCCGTACGACGGCGACTTCAAGCAGGTGATGGCGCTGCTCGGCGCGAAGAAGGTCGACGACGCGGTGGCCAGGGCGCGCGGGTGGCGCGAAGAGCACCCCGGCGACGTGCTGGCGCTGATCGCGCTGGGCGAGGCGCTCGAGGCGAAGGGTGACGAGCGCGAGGCCGCGCGGGCCTACGGCTCGGTGATCGACCTGTTCCCCGGGCGCGCCGACCTGCGCCGCTTCGCCGGAGTTCGGCTCGAGCGGCTGAAGGGCCGAGAGGCGCTGGCGCTGGCGGCCGACGCGTTCGCCAAGGCGGCAGAGCAGCGGGCCGATCACCCCGCCAGCCACCGGCTGCTCGCGTACGTGCTGGTGAAGCTGGGTGAGCCGGCGCGCGCGTTCGCGGCGATCGAGAAGGGCGCCTCGCAGGCGTACCCCGCCGGCCGGTTCCTCGGCGTCGACCGCATCTTGCGCGAAGACGCCGGCATCATCGGCGCGGTGTGGCTCAAGGCCGACCCGGGCAAGCGGGCCGAGGTGCTCGAGCGGCTCAACAAGCTCGGCGCGCAGCTCGAAGAAAAACCGTCGCTGCGCTTCGTCTTGAACTGGGAGACCGACGCCAACGACGTCGACTTTCACATCGTCGACGGCAAGAAGGGCCACGCCTGGTACAGCCAGAAGCAGCTCGGCTCGGGCGGCGAGCTCTACGCCGACGTCACCACCGGCTACGGCCCCGAGTGCTTCACCCTTCGCAACCCGCCGGACGCCCGCGCGTACCCGTATCACCTCATGGCGCACTACTACTCGCGCGGGCCGATGGGCTACGGCATGGGCAAGCTGCAGATCATCGACCACGACGGCAAGGGCGGGCTCAAGTTCATCGAGCGCCCCTACGTGGTGATGGTCGATCGCGCGTACCTCGACCTCGGCACCGTCGACGCCAGCACGCTGAAGTAAGGTCTGAAGGGCGATGCGCCTGCTGCCTGCCCTGCTGCTCTGTGCAGCGTGTCACTCGACCTCTCCGATGGAGCCCCCCGACGCAGGGGTGCCGTTCGATGCGGGCGCGTGCCCGCCCGTGGCGCTGCCGCGGGTCGGTGACGCGGGCTACTTCCCCTACGCGCACGCGCACAACGACTACGAGCACCCGCGGCCGCTGCTCGACGCGCTCGACGCCCGCTTCTACAGCGTCGAGGCCGACCTCTGGCTGCGCGACGGCGGCATCGCGGTCTCGCACGACGCGACCACCGCCAAGGGGCTGCTCGACGCGCTCTACCTCGACCCGCTGCAGGCGAGGGTGACCGCGACCGGCTCGGTCTACGGCGATGGCGTGCCGTTCGTGCTGTGGCTCGACTTGAAAGACGGCAGCCGCGGTCTGCGCGTCGCGCTCGAGACGATGCTGGCGCGGTACCCGATGCTCACCGTGTACGAGGCCGACGGGGGCGTCACCCCGGGCGCGGTGACGGCGGTGCTCACCGGCAGCGACGCGTCGAAGAAGGCCTTCGTGCGCGAGTTTTCCGTGCGGCACGCGAATCGCGACCAGGGCTCGTGGGATGCGGGCGACGCTCCGGTCGACGGCACCTGGGGCTGGTACGCCATCGACTGGGCCAACTACATGCTGTGGGACGGCACGATGAGCATCTCCGGCTCCGAGCGGGCGAAGCTCGAGTGCCTGGTGGCCAGCATTCACGGCAAGGGCGCGCGCCTGCGGTTCTGGAACAACCCCGAGACCAACGCCTACCGCGCCATCGCGCTCGACGTGGGCATCGACCTCATCGGCACCGACGAGCTGCAAGAAGCCCACGACTTTCTGCAGAGCCGCTCACCCTGAGCGGAGGCACGGCGAACGCCGTGCCGAAGTCGAACGGGTGCCTTCGCCGCTGGAACGCGCGACGCCGCATATTCCATGCTTCAAGCAGCACCCACGCACGCACCCATACGATGGAGTATCTGCGCTTGAGCCTTCGGCGAGCGACGGCAGGGTTCGACGTCGCTCACCCTGACCGGTCTCGAGGGTCTAAGCCGGCTGGCCGTAGCCCTTGAGCTTCTCGGCGACGCGCTTGATCTCGACGTCGTCGAGCAGCACGGGCTGGCCGGCCTGCAGCGCGTGCCAGTACAGCGCGGCCACGTTCTCGATCTCGAACGCGACCTTGGTGGCCTCTTTCAGCGTCGCGCCGAGCGCCACCAGGCCGTGGTTCGCGAGCAGACACGCCTTGGCGCCCTCGAGCGCGCGCAGCGCGTTCTGCCCCAGCTCCCTCGTGCCGTAGGTCGCGTAGTCGGCGCAGCGCACCTGAGAAACGCCCGCCGCGGCGATCATGTAGTGCACCGCGGGAATCGGCCGTCGCAGGCACGAGATGACCGTCGCGAACCGCGAGTGGGTGTGCACGATGGCGTTCACCTCGGGGCGCCGGTCGTAGAGGTCGACGTGCAGCTGCCACTCGCTCGACGGCACGTTCGAGAACGCGCGCATCGGCTTTCCGTCGGGCTCGAGCTCGACCAGGTCCGACGGCGAGAGCTCGCTCCACGTCGTGCCGCTGGGCGTAATCAGCAACCCGCGGGGAATTCGCATCGAGACGTTGCCCGAGGTGCCGGGCATCAGCCCGCCCTCCCAGCAGTGCTTCGCCGCCTTCACCAGGCCGAGGCCGTCTTTGATCATCGGGCTATCTCCGCAGGGGCGAGCACGCCGTGCTCGGTGATGATGCCGGTCACCAGCTTCGCCGGCGTCACGTCGAACGCCGGGTTGCCCACCGGCGTCGTTTCCGGAAGCAGGCGGGCGCCGTGCCACCCCCGCACCTCGTCGCCGCTGCGCTCTTCGATGGGTATCAGCGACCCCGACGCCAGCGAGCGGTCGATGGTCGACTCCGGAGCCGCCACGTAGAACGGGATGCCGTTGTCGTGCGCCGCCAGCGCCTTCAGGTACGTGCCCACCTTGTTGCAGACGTCTCCGTTGCGCGCGATGCGGTCGGCGCCGACGATGCACACGTCGACCTCGCCGCGCAGCATGAGCAGCCCGCCCGCGTTGTCGACGATCAGCCGGTGCGGCACGCCGCCGTCGGCGAGCTCCCACGCGGTGAGCGCCCCCTGGTTGCGCGGCCGCGTCTCGTCGACCCACACGTGCACCTTCGTGCCCGCCGCTTTCGCCGCGTAGATGGGCGCCAGCGCGGTGCCCCAGTCGCCGGTCGCCAGCCACCCCGCATTGCAGTGGGTCAGCACCCTCAAGGTCTCGCCGCGCTTCGCCTTCTCGAGCAGCGGCCGGCCCAGCTCGCCGATGCGCCGGCACGCCTCTGACTCGCCCGCCGCGATCGCCCGCGCCGCCGCCCACTTGTCGGTCGCCGCGCGCACCTTATCGAGCGCCCACTTCAGGTTCACCGCGGTGGGCCGCGTCTCTTTGAGCAGCTCGTAGGCGCCCGCCTCCATCGCCAGGCCGTAGCCCGCGGCCACGCCGATCAGCGGCGCTCCGCGCACGATCATCGACTTGATCGCGTGCGCCACCTCGCTCGCGGTCGAGAGCGTCAGCCACTCCAGCGCGAACGGCAGCTTCGTCTGGTCGATCACCTCGATCGCCCGCCCGTTGGCGGCCTCGCGCAGCGCCTTCAACCTTCAGTCTCCTTCGAAGGACACCAGCGAGTGCACCCTGGCGCCGGCCGCTTCGAGCCGCTGGCGGCCGTGCAGGTCGGGCAGCTCGATGACGAAGCAGGCCTCGACCACCACCGCCTCTTTCAGCTTCGCCAGCTTGATCGCCGCCTCGGCGGTGCCGCCGGTGGCGATGAGGTCGTCGACGATCACCACCCGCTCGCCCCGCTTGAGGCCGTCTTCGCGAAGCTCGACCGCGTCGGTGCCGTACTCGAGCGCGTACTCGACGCGCAGGGTGGCGCCGGGCAGCTTGCCCTTCTTGCGCACCGGCGCGAACCCGCACCCCAATTCGTAGGCCATCGCGCCGCCCAAGATGAAGCCGCGCGCGTCGATGCCCATGATCTTGTCGATGCGCTGACCCTTGTACCGGTCGACCAGCGCGCGCACCGAGCGCCTGAAGCCGGCGGCGTCTTCCAGCAGCGTGGTGATGTCGCGGAACTGAATGCCCTTCTTGGGGAAGTCGGGCACCGTGCGAATCAGCCGCGCCAGGTCGTGCGGGTCGTGCTTCGCGTCGGTGGCCTCGACGCGCAGGCCGGCGGTCTTCAGCATGCGCGCGCGCAGCGCATCGCGCGCGTGCGGAGCCGTCATCACCGCCGCATCGAGCACGTGGTCGCAGCCCTTGGGGCATTTCTCGGGGTGCTTCGCCAAAAGGGGTATCGCCCGGCGCACCAGGTCGCGCGCGCGGTTCGCGTTCTGCTTGAACGTCTCGGCCACCGCCGCCGCGGTCACCGCGTCGTGGTCGGGGTGCCAGCAGTCGAAGTCGGTCACCATCGCCACGGTGGCGAAGCAGATCTCGGCCTCACGCGCGAGCTTGGCCTCGGGCATGTTGGTCATGCCGATGACGTGCGCTCCCCACGAGCGGTAGATGTTCGACTCGGCGCGCGAGCTGAACTGCGGGCCCTCCATGCACACGTAGGTGCCGCCGCGTCGAAACGAGCCGCCCACCGCCTTCGCCGCGGTCTCGGCGGCGTCGCCCACGCGCGCGCACACCGGGTGCGCCATCGACACGTGCGCCACCAGGCCCTCGTCGAAGAACGTCGACTCGCGCCCCCTGGTGAGGTCGATGAACTGGTCGACCACCACGAAGGTGCCGGGCGGCAGGTCTTCTTTCAGCGAGCCCACCGCCGACAGCGAGAGAATGTCGGTCACGCCCAGCTGCTTGAGCGCCGAGATGTTGGCGCGCACGTTGAGCAGCGAAGGAGGAATGCGGTGACCCCGCCCGTGCCGCGGCAGAAACGCCACCTGCACCCCGTCGAGCTCGCCGACCAGAATTGCGTCTGACGGCTTGCCGAAGGGCGTGTCGACCTCGCGCCACTGCGCGTTCTTGAGCCCGTCGAGCTCGTAGATTCCACTCCCACCGATGATGCCGAGCATGGGCGCGGCTCTAGTGGAATTCAGGCCGAAAAGCCCGCGTCACGGCGCGCCAGCGTCGGGCGGCGCGGCCAGCAGCGGCGGCACGTCTGACGGCACCACGTCGACCAGCGCGAGCTTCGAGGTCTGCCCTATCCACTGCACGCCGTCGTGCACCAGCCGCCACTGAAAGGCGTGCTTGCCGACCTCGGCGGGCACCTTCACGTTGAAGCGAAAGGTCACCGTCTGACCGACGGCGGTGGCCTGCGGCAGCTCGACGCGCCCGGTGCCCCACTGCGCGTTGTCTTGCGGCGCCTCGGAGCCCAGCCGAATGCCGACGCCCACCGGCCACTCGCGCGGCCCGGTGTTCTTGAAGGTCAGCTCGACCGGCACGCTGTCGCCCGCCTTCATCGTCGCGGGCACCTGCTGCGACACGAAGTCCGAGCTGTAGTTCGGCCCCTCGCTGAAGCCGACCCGCACCCAGCAGGGCTTCTTGCCCAGCAGCGCGGGCTGCGACGAGATCCACTGCTGCGCGGCCTGCGCCACCCGCGGCTCGTCGAACGCGCCACGCAGGTTCACCTCGCCCAGCGCCCAGTCTTTGGGGTTCTGCCCCGAGTAGCCGTTGAGCGTCGGCACTCCCGCCATCATCGCCGCCCACATCGCGTCGAGCTGGTACTTCCAGTACGGGCCGTAGCCCTGCACCGGGCTCATCAGAAAGACCTCGCAGCCCGGCTCGATGGCCGCCTGCACCGCGGCGATGTCGTGGCGGTTCAGCTCTTTCGAGAAGCCCGGCGTGTTGTAGCCCTGCTCGAAGACCAGCAGCGCGCCGAGCGGCAGCACCGCGACCTTCAGCTTCTGCTGACCGGCCAGCCAGGTGAGCGCCGCCGCCACGCCGATGGAGATGCCCAGCATGTAGACGATGGCCATGCGCGCCACCGCGCGAATCGCCTGCGCGCCGGGGAAGTACGCGTGCACGATGCGCCACGGGGTGAAGCCGTCGCTCGAGTACAGCGTGGTGGTGGCGAGCAAGATGAGCAGCAGCACGCCCACGAAGATGAGCTTCGCGTCGCGGCGCAGGTGCACGAACGTCGCGGCGGCCAGCAGCGTGGCGACGATGCCGAAGCCGCAGCGCTGCTCGTGCTCCATCGGTATGCGGCGGAACACGTCGAGCTTCGCCAGCCAGCCCCACATCCAGCTGTCGTGGCCCATGTGCAGCCAGGTGGTCGGCATCGGCAGCATGGTGAGCGCCTCTTCCATCGGGCGGCCGCCGAACTGCTTCGCCACCTCGAGGTAGCGCCAGCCCATCGGGTACAGCACCAACAGGCTCACCGCCGCGGTCACCACCAGCGCCAGCGGGTGGCTCTTCACCAGGAAGAGCAGCTCGCGGCGCGGCTTTTCCCACCCCAGGCCCAGGGCCAGCCCGACGGCGAAGATGAAGATGAGAAACCAGCCCAGGTAGATGCTGGCCCACAGCTGCGCGACCGCCATCGCCGCGAACAGCGCGAGGTACCCGACCCGCTGACGGGGGCTCAGCTGCGAGGCCTCGACCAGCCGGTACGCCGCGTACGCCGCCACCGGCGTGTAGAAGTGGGGGAACAGCTGCCAGTGCATGGTCTGGTTGATGCGCACCGCGCTGAACGCGAACAGCGCCGCGCCCACGCTCGAGCCGATGACCGAGAACTTGAAGCCGCGCCGCAGCAGCAGGTACGCCGAGGCGAAGTTCAGCGCTCCGCACGCCAGGCCCCACGCCTGAAACGCGCTGTGCGGCTCGAGGAAGAGCCGGAAGGGGAAGTACACCCACGCCGCGCCGGCCATGTTCTCGCTCCACGCCAGGTGGCCGGTGGTGGGGGCGAAGAAGGGCGGGCTCCAGTAGCTCGAGTGCAGCGGCTGGCCGAGCGTCCACCGCAGGGCGTGCTCGAGCAGGTAGTGCACGAAGCGGGTGTCACCCAGGTCGCTGGGCGTGACCGCGAACCCCGACAGCACCATGCCGTGGTGGGCCATCACCAGGCCCACCAGGCAGACCGCCACGGGAACCCACCGCTCGATGAGCTTCTCGTTCACGTGGGGCCCCTCTAGCCCAAGCCCCGCCCGGCGCAGCGCTGAATCGGTCTGAGGCGAGAGCCGGGGCGAGCGGCTGGAGCTCTCGACGTGGCGTAGGCTTCTGCCCGCCCTTGCGCTGAAGAGCGTCGAACCGCGGGCCATTTTCGGAACTGGAAGGGCTTGTCGTCGCCCACGACGAAATCCCCGACCAGAACCATTTTCGGCGTCGCGCACGGTGGGCTGCCGTGCCCTCGTCTGCGAACCGAGCTGACCCCGACGTCACTTCGTCCAGCTCACCCGCGAGGCAGCGACGTCGGAGAACGCCGGGGTGCCGCCCTTCTCGAGCAGCTCGACGTACGAGGGCAGCGCGAACGGCTTGGGGCTGAACAACACCCAGACGTCTTCGGTGCCCCGGGTGTCGTCGAGGCCGATGGCACCGGGCAGCAGGGCCTCGTTGGCCGAGTACCGCGCCGCGGTCGCCCCCTGGTACGGGTAGTAGACGGTGACGTGGCCCGTGCCGTCGCGCGACAGAATCGCCACCCAGCCGTCGCGGCCCGCGCGCACCTCGAAGCGCACCCGGTCGCCGCCCTTCAGCGTAGCGCCGGGCTCGACGCGCTCGCCCTGGCCGACGTCGTTCTGCCGGTAGACGGCCACCGCCAGATCGCCCTTGATGCCGAAGTCGTCTTCCCGCGTGACGGCGGGCCGCTGCAGCACGAAGAAGAGCGCGGCGGCGGCCACGGCCATCGGCGCGGCGAGCAACGCCCACCAGCTCTTCTTCGGGCGGGCGGCGAGCTTGTGGGCCACCGGCCCCGGTGGGTGCTTGATGAGGTACGCGGCGCTGTCGGCACGCAGGGCGGCGAGCCGCTGCTGCGCCTGGGGGTCGGCGGCGATGCGCGCCTCGAGCTCGGCGCGCTGCGAGGGGGCCACGTCGCCGGCGAGGTATCGCTCGAGCAGCGCCTCGGGAATGTGACGAGCCCCGCTCATGCGACCCCCTTTTCGACGCCAAAGCGATCGGCGCGCTTCTGGGCGCGCTCGGCGAACGCGGCCAGCGCGCGGCCCACCGTCTTGCGCGAGATGTCGAGCGAGTCGGCGATCTCCTGGGTGGTGTAGCCCTCGACGAAGTACAGCACCGCGCAGGTGAGCGTCTGCTCGTCTTCGCCGTGGGTGAGCAGCGCCACGTCGCGCGCCGCCTCGAGCCGGGCGCTCACGTCGTCGGGGGCGGCGACCTGCAGCGCCGGGCCGTCGCCTTCTTCGTCGACCGAGAGCGAGCTCACCCGGCCGCTCCACCGCGACCGACGCCGCAGGCGGTCGACGGTCTGAAAGGTCGTCATCTGGTAGAGCACGGTGAACGGGGCCGCCTCTCCGCGCAGCTTGGACTCGTTCTTGATGTAGGCGGCGAACACGTCTTGCACCACGTCGTGAGCCTCGGCTTCGTCCGACCCGAGCAGCGAGAGCGCGCGGCGGAAGAGCGCCGGCGCATAGCGACGGTAGAGCTCGGTCAGCCGGTCGGCATCGGCCTTCACGTGGGGCCATGTTGTCCCACGAATCAGGGCTGCGGAAGCGAACATGCACGTGGGTCGTGCGGGCCGCCAACCACGGGACATTTTTGCGCGACGAGCGGTGCGCCGCCGCGAAGACGTCTTTCGGGCGCCCGGCCTACGTCGAGCGGCTCGACGGGGGGGGCACGCCCGCGTTCTCCGACGTGGAGGCGACCCCGGTGGGCTGGTCCCAACCGTAGACCTCGCCCTGCTGAACCGGCACCTCGCCGTGTGGGTCGGCGTGCTCGAGAACCGGGCCCTTCACGGGCGCAGCCTCGACCTCGACGAAGGTGTCGAGGTCTTTGGTGCGGCGCGCTTTGGGCGCGTCGGGGTTGGCGCGGTAGATCTTCGCCTCGATGTTGAGCTTGTCTTTCCACCCCGGGGTGGCGATGAGCGGCACTTCGTCGATGCCGGGCGGCACGGCGATCGCGTACTCGGGCACCGGCGCGTACTTGAAGTCTTTGCGAAAGCGCAGGCCCACCGCGGTGAGCGGGCTGGTGCGCGGCTGCGAGTCTTTGAAGCTCCGCAAGGTGTGCTCCGCGTGCTCGATGCGCGGAATGTCGACCACCACCGCTCTATCTCCATACTTCTCGAGGAGCCGATGGGTGAGCCGGTTCGGCCAGGGGCTCCGCTTGTTGATCGGGCTCCGCTCAGGCATCGCCCCTGCCGCGTCGAGCATCTCGCCCGCCCAGAGCGAGCAGTTGCCATACTTCATCTCGTCGGGCACCACGTGGAGGCGCCGCAGCGGAAGCCGGAGCAGGTTCCGGGGGCGACCCGTCACCAGGTCGAAGCGGGCGGCCACGCCGTCTTTCTTGCTGCTCGACTTCAACCCCGCCTGCTTCTGAATCTCGACGGCCCGCTTCTTCAGCCCGGCGGCGTCGAAGCTCGCGTCGAAGATGGGCACCATCGTCATCGGGCTGTTGTAGGCGCCCCGCTGACCGGACCCGCTCTTGAAGCGCTCGTTGCCGAAGACGTACTCCTCGAGCGGCATGAAGACGATCATCTCGGCGCCCGGCTTGCCTTGAATGTTCGCCACCATCAGCTTCTTCGTTTCGGGGTCTCTGAAGAACGGCACCGCGTGCGACATCGGCTGCGAGCCGTGCGTGGTCAGATACCCGCCCTGAACGTCATCGACCTCGAACCCCTTGTCGGCGGCGATGGTGGCCAGCAGCTCGTCGATGACCTGGTCTTTGTTCGAGATGGTGAAGCCGGTCTCCCGCACCCCGAACCCCGGGCGCGTCACCGTCTTGAACGTCTCGAAGGGCAGAGGGGCGCTGAGCTGAAGCTTGGCCATGCTCAGTCTTCGATAGGGTGAGAGTAAAGTTGTCGTCGAATGTAGTGAAAGGTCTTGGCTCTCATGTTCAAGATGCCGATATGACTCGGTAAGTCGTTGCTGGAGCGGGGCCTCAGGGGCCGGCGATCAGAACATCCACCCCAGCGAAAGGTTGGGGAAGAACCACCACATCCACTCCGACGAGTTGGGCTTGGGGAAGAACATGATGCCCAGCCCGCCGTCGATGTGAAACCCCAGCGACCCGAAGTACTGCACCCCCACGTCGGCGTGAATCAGGGTGCTCCAGATGTCGCCGTAGTTGAGCTTCTGGCCGTTGGCGGTCACCGTGCCGCCCGGGGCCTTCGACCACAGCTTCGACAGGTTGTAGAAGGCGCCCGCCTGAACCCAGGGTGAGACCTTCCACCCCAGCGGCACGTACTTCACCGAGAGATCCAACCCCGGGGCGATGGGCGCGAAGCCCAATGACACGAAGACCTTCTTGTAGAGCAGCGCCACGTCGGCTTCGAGCACCAGCACGCCCTTGGTGCTGAAGACGTCGAGGCCCACCCCGAAGGTCTTCTTGAGCCGGGGGTTCTCGCTGATCTCCTGCTGCACCGTCTGGTCGATGACCTTCTCGCGCCCGGCCTCGCTCTCGAGCTCGACCATGCGGCGGTACCAGCGCGCGAAGTCGGGGTCTTCGCTGAGCTGCGGCTCGACGTGCAGCGCCTCTTTGAGCGCGGCGCTCTCGGCGGCGTGGTCACCGACCCGCTCGAAGGCCTCGGCCTGCCGCACCAGCGCGCGCGCCTTGCCCCGCTGCGCGCCCACGTCGCCCGGCGTCTCGCGCAAGAGCTCGTCGAACAGCACCCCCGCGGCGTAGGCCTCGCCGTTGTCGAGCAGCCGCAGCGCCTCGCCTCGCTTGTACTCGTGCACCTCGTCGGGGTCTTGCGTCTCGGGCCGCCCCTTGATGAACCCCGAGGCGAGCGGCTGGGGCGAGAAGCGCAGCTGCGAGACCTGGGTCAGCCCGCCCTTCACGCTCACCTCGGCGACCTCGAGCGTGTCGTCGAGCACCCGCTTCACCTTGTAGGCGCCGGGCTTGAGCATCAGCTTCACGTCGGCGCCCGGCGCGCTGCGACCCTCGGCGACGAGGTGCCACTCGAGCGCGTCGGTGATGACGTAGCGGCGCGCTTCTCCGCGCGGCAGCACCACCCCCGCCGAGGCAGAGACCAGCCGCGCCAGCACCAGGTCGCCCTGGCCTTTGAGCTCGAGCCGAAACGCGGGGCGCTGCGGCACCGCGGTCGCGGCGGTGTCGGCCTCGGTGCGCTCGAAGCTGTACTGGTACAGCTCGTTGAGCGTCACCAGCCCGTCGTGGTTGCCGTCGGCCGCCCCTTTGAGGCCGCTCACGAAGTGATGGGTGAACACGCTGCCCTGCAGGGTGCGCGTCTCCTGGCTGAGCTCGTCGGCGCCCGACGAGGTGAGCAGCGCCAGCCCCTGCACCGGCTCTTCGGCGCGCACCTCGAAGCTCGCCACCGGGCCGCCGCCCTTGGTACCCAAGATGCTGCCCGAGCGGCACGCGTCGAAGAGGCCCAGCCGCACCCGCGCGGGTGAGTCGCGCAGGGCGCCGACCACCTCGTCCCAGGTGATGGGCAGCCCGCGCAGGTGCAGCTGCCGCGCGTCGGCGTGGCCCGAGTAATAGAACACCACCAGCGCGTCGTCGCCCGCGGCGCGCACCCGGTCGTTCAGCCGGCGCAGCTGCGCCCGCACCTCGGCGGTGTCGGGGTCGCGCAGCAGCACCACCCGCTGGGCCTCGAAGCCACCCACCTCGATGAGCGCCTGCTGCACCCGCTCGGCGTCGCTCTCGGCGTGGCGCAGCGGGCGGTCGTTGGTCCACCCCGCGTTGGCGCCGATCAGCACCGCGAAGCGCACGTCGGCCGCCGCCGGCAGGGCGAGCAACAGCAGGGGGAGGCAGCGGCTCAGCACAGCGCGCATCGGCATCGCACAAACCTCGGAAAGAAGGCTACCGGGCCCCCCAGACGGCGAATCCCTTCAGGAATTTCTTTTTTTGTCCCCCCGTGGCCTGGCGGCACGACCCATCGCGCGCAACCCACACATTTCAAGGGAGCTTCACATGTCACGCATCGCAAGGCTGTCGGCAGTGCTCGCGGTCTTCTCGCTCACCGGGTGTGCCACGGTCTCGGTCTCGCGAGACAAGGCCGCCGCGGTGAAGACGGTCGCCATCATCGGCTTCTCGGGTGTCACCGACCTCACCGAGCGAGACTCGGGCGGCAAGACCAAGGGCGGCGGCATCGCCGGCATGGTGAAGGCGGTCGAAGGCGCCAGCGACACCTTCAGCGGCGACCTCGATCGCCGCCGCATGGAGCAGGCAGAGCAGGCGTACACCCTGCTCGAGCAGGAGCTGCAGAAGACCACCGGCTGGAAGGTCGCGCAGCGGGCCACCGTGGCGGCCGACCCCGACTACGGCAACGCGCTCAAAGAGAACCCCAACACCGACTCGGTGCGCCTGGTGGGCATGCAGCGGCTGCCCGACGTGCTGCGCCCCGAGGTGGCCGAGACCCTGAGCGCCAAGCAGCGCGCCGACCTCTGCCAGCGGCTGGGCGTCGACGCGGTGGCGATCGCCAAGGTGCGCTACGTCATCGGCGACAAGGGCGGCGTCAGCATCGGCGGCTTCGGCAACAAGGTCATCTACCCGAAGGCGATCGTCGAGCTGAAGGTGCTCGACGGCAGCGAAGTGCCGGTGTGGTCCGACCGCTGGGCCGAGGGCAAGCCGACGAAGGAAGGCATCGACGAGGTGATGGGCAGCAAGGACAACACCAAGGAGTCGGGCATTCTCATCGACGCGGCCAAATCGGGCTTCGACACCCTGGGTGAGCGGTATAAGCAGCAGCCGTGAGCGTCGCGCAGTTCTTCGCCGAGGGCGGTTTCATGATGTGGCCGGTGAGCTTCTTCGGCTGCACCCTGGTCGTCCTCGGCGTGCTCTCGGTGATCAGCCGCTACCGCACCATGTGCTTGAGCGCGCTCGGCATGGGGTGCTTCGTGCTGCTCCTGGGCGTGGCGGGAATGATGCTCAACCGCCTGCAGGTCGAGCGCGCGGTCGAGAACGTGCCGCCCGAGCAGGCGGCGCGCCTCGTCGAGCAGGGCCACGAAGAGTCGAAGCGCCCCGCCCAGCTGGGGGGCGCCTTCGCGCTGCTGGGCCTGGCGATGGGCGGCTTCGGCTTCGCGCGCTCGAAGGGCTGAAGTCGCTCAAGGCCCCACCGCTGGCGTCGCCGCGGTGATGGGCACGAACAGCAGCACCGTCGAAGTCCAGATGAGGTGGCACACCAGGGGCGCCCACAGCCCGCGGGTGACCCACCGCAGGCCCAGCCAGGCGCCGCCGCACATCGCGCCCAAGAGCGGCACCACCCACGAGCCGAGCGCCACCTGCGCGAGCACGTAGGCGGCCCACGCGACCAGCCACCCGGCGCGCGGGAGCTTGAGCCAGCTGCCCCGCCAGAACAGCTCTTCGGCCACCACCACCACCGCGAGCCGCGGCAGGTACGCCCACACCGACAGGCGCGCCACCATCGCGTGCTCGCTCACCACCTCGGTCGCCAGCGCCGGGTAGAAGCGCGCGACGATGGAGTACGCGGGGTAGGTGAGCGCGGTCATCACCACTCCGGCGGCCAGGCCCAGCACCAGCGCGCGCGCATCGGGCCTCAGCAGCGGCTTCACCGTCTCGCCGTCGAGCGTGACGATGACGGCACAGAAGAGCAGGGCGACGATCGGCAGGCCCCACGAGGTGGCCAGCTCGAGCCCGCAGGCGATCGGCACCACCGCCCACAGCAACGTCGCGCCCACCAACACTGCGATGCGGGTCAGCCGGCCTTTTTCCACGGCGCGATGTGCTGAATCATCCACTCCAGGGCAGCAGAGCGCAGAGAGAGGTGCTTCGCCTCTTCTTTGAACGCGGCGCGCGCGGCGTCGTCGAACGGCAGCGGGCGATGGCCGCCCATCACCGGCCAGAAGCTCGGCTCGCGCGAGACCAGGTCGCTGGTGAGGCCCTCGACCAGCTCGCGGGCGATGCCCAGGTCGGCGCGGGTGACCAGCCCTATCCAGTAGCTCGAGAGCCGCGGGGTGATGAACGGCACCTTCACGCTCAGCGCCACCAGCCCGCGCAGCGCCGCGGTGCGCTCGAGCATCGTGCCGCCGCTCAGCGCCTCGGGGCCCGGCAGCCCGTAGACGCCCGGCGCGACGTCTTCGGCGGTGGCCGCGTACACCAGCGCCTCGACCACGTCTGCAATCGCCACCGGCTCGGAGCGGTGCTCGAGCCACGCCGGCAGCACCATCACCGGCAGCCGCATGCTCAGGTCGCGCACGATCTGCCAGCTCTCGCTGCCCGAGCCGACGATCATGCCCGCCCGCAGCTCGACCACCGGCACCTTGCCGGCGCGCAGGCACTCGCCGGTGCGCAGCCGGCTGGCGAGGTGCTTCGAGGGCTGGCCCGCCGGAGCCACTCCGCCCAGGTACACGATGCGCTTCACCCCCGCCTCGGCCGCGGCCAGCGCGAACCGGGTGGCGCTCTCGGCCTCGGCTTGCGCGAAGTCGCCCCCGCCGCCGTGCCGGCCCATCGAGTGAATCAGGTACACCGCGGTGTCGACGCCCTCGAGCGCGTGCACCAGGCCCGAAGCGCGGCTGACGTCGAGGTGCACCCAGTCGATCGACGGGCTCTTGCGCCGCGCTTGCGCCACGTGGCGGGTGGCACAGCGCAGCTTCACTCCCTCGCGGCGCTGCAGCTTCTCGCGGGCGGCGCTCCCCACGAAGCCGGTGGCGCCGGTGAGCAGTACGGTAGGCATGCTGGGAGCTAACCTCGCCGGGCCGACCCGGCACCACGAACCTTTGCTCGTCGCGGCTCTCGAAACGAGGTGCCGCCCCGCGCGTAAGCGGTTTCGTCACTGCGCGCCGAGCACCACCAGACCACGGGTGTTCTGCCCGAGGCTGACCCCGTACGGCTCAGCGGGCACGTAGTGCGGCACGAACGGGTTCTCGGGCGTGCCGATCAACCAGCGTGCGCTCGGCCCCTGCAGGTTCAGCTCGACGGTGCCGTAGCGCGGGGCGTCGGCGTCGGGGTAGCAGATCTGCCCGAAGTAGAGCTTGTCGTTCTCGTAGGCGAGGGTGTGCGGCCTCAAGTGCCCGCCCCACTGCGGAAACGTCTGGGTCACGTAGCGCAGGCCCTGGTGCGAGCCGTCGAACCACGTCTCGGCGATGCTCACCCCGTCGGTCGCCCACAGGCGCGCGCCGTCGCTCACCAGGTCGTGGATTCTCGAGAAGGCCTCGGCCTGCGGCCACGCCACGGGCACCGGCATGCCTCCCGAGACCTGCAGCTGGTACACGCGGCAGTGCCCCTGGTCGCACTCGGCCACGTAGAGCTGGTTTCCCACCCGCGTCCACGCCGAGAGGTTCGCCGGAGCCGCCACGCCGCTGATCGCCGTCGCCGTCGTCGGCCCCACCAGCCCGACGCGGTACAGGCCCGAAACGTCGGTCTGGTAGTAGGCGACGTTGTTCGCGAGGTCGAGGTCGAGCGGGGCTCCGAGCTTCGGCAGCACCAACGGGCCTGCCACCACGTCGGCGATGGGGGGCCCTGCCGTCACCAGGCTCTTTCGCTTGAGCACGTACACCCCCGGGCTGCTCTGCGACGACTGCTCGAAGTAGATCCAGAACACGTCGTTGCCGGCCACTGCGGCGGCGACCACGTTGGTGCTCCACGCCGTGCCGCTGAACTCGTCGAGCACCACCGGCCCCACCCCCGAAGCGGGTATCGCCATCAGCCGCCTCGGCCCGGCGGCCATGCTCACCGAGTTGTAGGTGGTGAACAGCGTCACCGTGTCGGTCACCTTCACCAGGTAGTGCAGCGTGTAGCCGAGCTGCTGAGACACCGGGTTGAGGAGCAGCTGCGGCGTCTGCTGGTACTGGTACTGCACCAGGCAGACCTCGCCGTTGCAGCCCGCCGGCGGCAGCGACGGAGACACGCACACCGACGCGGCTGGCATCGGCAGCATCGGCACGTTGAAGCCCCCGTCGATGGGCCACGCCTCGAGGCCGCCCGCGCTGCCTCCACCGGCACCTCCCGCGCTCGCGCCGCCTGCGGTGCCGCCGGCCGAGCCGCCGCCCGCCGAGCCACCGCTGTGGCCGCCGTCGAAGGTGCCGAGCGGTATCTCGACCGCCGGCTCGAGGCAGGCGCTGGCGAGCAGCATCGACGTCGCAATCGCGAATCTCATCGTGTTCACCCCTTTAGGCCCGTCGTGTCGAGCGGTAGGTGAATTCACGGCGTAAAAGCTTCATGGGCCTCGAGCTGCTCTCTGAGCGCGTGCACCTGCGCGTCGCCGGGAAACTTCGCCTCGTGGGTGCGCGCGGCGGCCAGCGCCTCTCCGTAGCGGTGCGCGCGCACCAGCGCCGACAGCTCGGCGAGGCTGGCCTCGGGCGCCAGCGCCCCGTCGGGAAAGCGCTGCAGGTACTCGCGGTAGCGGCCCAGCTCGAACAGCGCGTTCTGCGCGGCGAGCCCGGCGCCCGCCGCGAGCCGCTCGAGACACGCGCGGTCTGGAGGCGCACTCTTCCGACGGAGCGATGGTCACCTCTCCGAACCCGCGCGGCAGCTCGACCGGAGCGGCGGGCGGGGTGCGCACCCGCGCGCCTGCGCCGAGCCGCTGCGGGGCCCCGTCGCGCGGCACCCAGACGACCTCGCCCTGCTCGACCGCGAGCGCCGAGCGCTCGGCGCTGACGTCGAGCAGGAAACGGGCAGCGGTCCACTCCGCGGTGGCGTGAGGGGTGGCGAGGCGCTGGGCCTTCGCGCCCGGGGCGCCGCGCACCTGACCGCTCGCCAGCAGCGGCGGCTGCGAGGGGCGCTGCACCAGCGTGGCGCCGGGCAGCGGCACGAGCCCGAGGTCGCCGCTGGGCACAGGCGCGAGCACCCGCGCGCCGAGCATCACCAGCAGCGAGGCCGCCGCGGCCGCCACCGAGAAGGCGAGCAGGGGGCGCAGCGCAGAGGGGCGGCGCCCGGCGCGGCGCTCGAGCACCGCGCGCCACAGCCGCTGCTCGTGGTCGGCCGCCAGCGGGGCCGGGGGCTGCAGCCGGCTCAGCATCGACGCGGCGAGCGGCAGCTCTTCGTTCAGCGGGCGCGGCTCGGTCATGTCGGTTTCCCCACTCTCTTCTCCAGCTCGAAGTTGAGCTCGCGGCGCGCGTGGTAGAGCCGCGTCCACACCGTCTTGACCGGTGCGCCGACCGCAAGGGCGATCTCTTCTCCGCTGAAGCCCTCGAGCTCGTACAGCACCAGCACCGCGCGCTTCTTCGCCGACAGCGCCTCGAGCGAGGCCTGCACCAGCGCTTGCGCCTCGCGCTGCTCGAGCGCGGCGTGGGGCGAGTCGGGCGCCACCGGCTCGGGCACCGCGTCGAGCCCGAAGAAGCGGCGCAGCTTGTGCCGGCGGTTGCGCTCGGAGGCGATGTTGATGGCGATGCCGTACAGCCAAGCCCGCGGCGACTGCGCCTTCACCAGCCCGAGCGGCCGGTCGAGCGCGGCGACGAAGACGTCTTGCAGCATGTCGTCGACGTCGGCCTGCGACCAGGTCAACCGCTTGAGCGTCGAGCGCAGCGGGCCCACCGTCTCGCGGTAGAGCCGGTGCACCTCGGCGGTCGCGTCGTCGGCACGGGGCATGACCATGGGGTGGGCGTCGGCAGGGCTCACGGAGTGTCACCGCACGTGACCGGGGCGTCGAAATGCTTCAAAGAAAGCTCCAGCCGGCGCCGAGGGCGAGCGAGCCCCCGAAGGCCCCGAGCTTTGCGACCGGTTCCCCGAGCCCGTCGATGGTGAGCGCCTGGGCCTGGCGCAGGTACCCCGCGAGGGTGGCGCAGACGAAGAGGCCGCGCCACAGCGCGCGGCGCACCTCGAGCTCGGCGACGGCGGCGGGCGCGTAGCGAACCTGCTCGGCCGCGGTCGAGGTGAAGCCGGTGGCGTGCGCGGCGGTGCGGGTGGCGCGGGCGCCCAGCGCCGGGGTGAACGACCAGGCGTCGCGCCAGAACGTGTAGCGCAGCAGGAGCTCGGCGTACGACAGCCACGTCGACACCGAGCCCTGGGTGACCGTCGCGGTGCGCGAGGTCTCGAGGCCGGCAGCGAGCTTGAGCCCGAAGCCGCGGCGGAACCCGCCGTCGAGCACGAGCGAGCCCGCTCCGATGGCCGCCCCATCGAACGCCACGTGGCCGCGGAGACCGGCGCTGACCGAGAGCTCCCTCTCCCCCTGCGGGGGAGAGGGGTGGGGTGAGGGGCAGCAGTCACGACGACAGGCGCGACCTCGGGGGCTGGCTCTGCCGTCTCGATGGACGCGGCGACTGGGGGCTCGATGGGAGGCGACGGAGTCAGGGCGGGCGCGGGCGCGGGCGCGGGCGCGGGCGCGGGCGTGGGCGCGGGCCGCACCACTTGGGGCAGCGGCTCGCGCTGGAGCCACGCGTTGACCAACAGGCCCACGGTGCGCTCGACCTCGGCGCAGTCGCTCTCTGCGAAGGCCAGCGTGCGCGAGGTCTCTTTGCCCGCGAGGGTGAGCACCACCCGAATCGTGCCGGCGGCCGAGCCGTCGAGCAGCACCGCGCCCCCGCGCTGGGCCAGCGCCGGCTGGAGCTTCGCCTCGACCCGCTCGGACGAGAGGCACCGCGGCAGCGCCTGCGCCGACACTTCGTGCGCCAGAATCAACGTCGCGGCGACGAGTGAGAGCACCGCCGGCGCCATACCCGACCGCGCGAGACAACCTCAAGCCGGTGGGTTACCTCAGGGTGAGCGACGGCCTTTCGGGCCCGGGCACGGGCACGCAGCTCGTGAACGCGCAACGAGGAACGTGGTCGTCCACCGGACATCGTGAGGCGTGCCTGTGCCCGTGCCCGGTTGTCGATGCTGAGCTTTCGCCCCTCTACCGCAGCAGCGCGCTGAGGCGTTTGCGCTCGCGCCGGTCGGGCTCTGGCTGGGCCCAGCCCATCACGGTGCGCCCGGCGTACCCGTGCGAGGCGGCGCGCTCTGCCTCGACGAACGCATCGAACGACGGCCCCCGTGCGACGCGCTCGAGCGCCTGCGCCTGCAGCGCCAGCCGCTTCAGCGCCTCGAGGCGCTCTTCGTTGCCGAGCTTCGCCTTCTCGAGGGCCGCCCGCATCACTGAGATGGTGCGGTCGTAGACCGCGAGCGGCACCGGAAACGGGTGGCCGTCTTTGCCGCCGTGCGCCATCGAGAACCGGGCCGGGTCAGAGAACCGAAACGGCGCGCCGTGCACCACCTCGGCCACCTGCGCGAGCGAGAACACCGTGCGCGCCCCGACGCCCGGCACCAACAGCAGCTCGGAGAAGTCTCGCGGCCCCGCCTCGGCCGCGGCGGCCAGCGCTCCGTGCAGCCGCCGCAGCACCACGTCGTCGGCCCGCACCTCGTGATGAAAGGGCAGGGTGAGCTGCGGCTTGAGCTCGCGAATGATGCGGTCGGGCCCCTCGCGCAGCAGCGCCACCTGCGCCTCGCGCGACGAAGCTGCCGAGCGATCGGTCAGGTTGACGATCTCACCCACCGGCGCCCCGTCGATCGCGCTGTGCGGCGCGTCGACGAAGTCGCGCACCGCCGCCGAGTGCCAGTGGTACCTGCGCGCGGTCTTGGCTTCGGGGCGCATGCCCTGCTGCACCACCGCCCACTTGCCGTCGTCGGCGACGATGAAGCCGTGCAGGTAGATCTGAAACCCGTCTTGCACCGCGGCGCTGTCGACCTTGGCGGTCAGCCGCGACGCGCGCACCAGCGCCACCCCATCGAGGCCCAGCTTCTCGGCCAGCACCGTCAGCTCGCCCGGCGTCTTGCGCGAGTGCCGCCCGCGCCCGCCGCACACGTGCAGCCCCAGCTCGGCCGGCAGCCCGCGCTTGAGCGCCCCCAGCACCGACGTGGTGATGCCCGAGGAGTGCCAGTCCATACCCATCACGGCTCCGAACGACTGGAACCAGAAGGGGTGCGAGAGCCGCGCCAGCATCTCGTCGCGCCCGTAGTGGAGGACGATCGCCTCGGTGATGACTCGCCCGAGCCGAGCCATGCGCTCGGCGAGCCAGACCGGTACGCGACCTCCGTGGAGCGGCAGATCTGCGCTGCCCGACCGAACACCCATACGGATGTTCAGTATCGTCCGCTACGGCCCGATGCGCAACGTCGTGTAGTACTGCTCGGCGCTCCAGCCGTTCGCCGTCGTCCACGCCGGGCCCGCGATCGCCGCGCCGAAGCCGGTGCCCGTCGACGGCCAGCAGAACACGCCCGCCGAGCCCCTCGCGCACAGGTCTGCCTTGCCGTCGCCGGTCACGTCGGCCATGCGAATGGTCTGGTAGTAGACCGGGTTGGCCCAGCCCTGCGCATCGGCCAGCAGCGTCGAGGTGATCGAGCCGGTGAAGCCCGCCCCCGTCCACAGCCAGCAGCGCATGCCCGCGTTCGACCGCGCGCAGATGTCCCGGTCGCCGTCGCCGTCGACGTCGGCCAGCCGAATCGTCGAGTAGTTGTTGGGGTCGTTCCACCCCGACATGTCGGCCAGCGCCGGCCCGGCGATCGCCGCGCCGAAGCCGGTGCCCTGCGAGAGGTAGCAGAGCATCGACGCGTTGGCGCGCGCGCACAGGTCGGCCTTGCCGTCGCCGTTGATGTCGGCCAGGCGCAGGGTGCTCCAGTTCGCCACGTCGTCCCAGCCGCTCGCCGACGCCAGCGCCGGGCCGTCGATGCGGGTGGGGAAGCCCGCGCCGTTCGACAGCCAGCAGTACACCCGCGCGTCGGATCGCGCGCAGACATCGGCCTTGCCGTCGCCGTTCACGTCACCCATGCGCAGCGTCGCGTAGTTGGTCGGGTCGTCCCACCCCGACGCGTTCGCCAGCAGCGGGCCGGTGATGTACGTCGAGGCGAACTTCGCGCCCTCGGACAGCCAGCAGAAGAACGCCGCCGCGCCGCGCGCGCAGAGGTCGGCCTTGCCGTCGCCGTTCACGTCGGCCATGCGAATCGTCGAGTAGAACTCGGGCTTGTTCCACCCGTGCGCATCGGCCATCGCGCCTGTCGAGACGCCGGCTCCGAAGCCGCTGCCGGTCGAAGGCCAGCACATCATTCCGGTGTTGGCGCGCGCGCACAGGTCGGCCTTGCCGTCGCCGTTGTAGTCGGCCATGCGCAGCGTCGAGTAGTTCGACGCGTCGGACCAGCCGCTCGCGTTGGAGAGATTGGGCCCGTCGATGACCGTGGGGAACCCGGTGCCGTTCGAGAGGTAGCAGGTGATGCCCAGCGAGTTGCGCGCGCAGACGTCGGCCTTGCCGTCGCCGTTCAAGTCGGTCGACCCGACCGCCTCGAGCGCGCCGAGCTGCAGCACTTCGTCAGGCAGCGCCGGAGCCGCCGGAGGCGGCGCCGCGTGACCGCACGGCCCACCGCCCGGGCCGCCGCCCCACCACTCCCAGTGCCACTTCTCGCTCGGCACGGTGCGGCGAAAGCCGTACGCCGCGCCGTGCGCGACGAGCCAGTTGTACACGCGTGAGTCGCTGGTGTTCAGGTCGAACGCGTGCCCGCTCTGGTGCTTGCTGTACCCGGGCACCGCGGCGAGGCTGCACGAGTTGCAGCTGCAGGTGGTGTAGCAATGGTAGAAGTAGCGCTGCTGCTCCATGGTGCGAAAGCCGCTCACCACCCGAAGCTGAACGCCCGCCGCCGCCGCCGCGCGCTGCATCACCGAGTACGCGTTCGCCGCAGCGAGCTCGGCCGGCTTGCCGTCGGCCGAGACCACGGTGATCGAGTACGCGCGGCCATCGCGGTAGCCGGTGTCTTTGCGCTCGGCGCAGCTCACCAGGCCCTGCTCGGCGACGTTGCTCTCGTCGTCCACCGGCTCTTCTTCGCCGGGGTCGAGCGAGTCGGTGTCGAGTGAGGGGTCCTCGACTCCACAAGCAGAGAGAAACAGGAGGGTGACGAAGGGGGCGATTCGCATGGACGCGCCGCTGTTCAAGCGCCGTACCGGTCGGCGCGCGCGCGCGACGAAGACGTCTCGCACGGAAAATTGCGGCCCGAAAAGTCGAGCCGCCAGGCGCATCTCTGCGTCGGTGCCCGGTGCGCTGTGATTCTCAGCTCGCTTCGAACGTAAATCGCGTTGGCGAGCCGACTGACGCGCAGGCGTTCGAGTTCGAGCGCCGGTGACTTCGGCTCGGACACCGACACTCTTCGGTGTCTACCGCACCCCGGGCTTTCGCGTGCGCGCCGCCTGATATGAGGGCCTCGCATGCTCGTCGTTGCATTAATTCTGATGCTCTCGGCCGCGGAAGAAGCGAAGCCCGCGCCCGGCCCGGTTCGGCTCGGCACGCCCGGCCTGAGCTACGTCGACGTACTCGAGAGCAAGGGCGGCCTGTTCCTCGACCGGCTCGCCAAGCAGCTCGAGCTGCACGGCGTGAAGGTCACCGGCAAGCAGGAGATCGCCGCGGTGCTGGGGCTCGAGCGCCAGAAGCAGCTGATGGGCTGCGACGAAGACCAGGCCAGCTGCCTGGCCGAGCTCGCCGGAGCGCTGGGCGTCGACGGCCTGCTCACCGGCTCGCTGGGCAAGGCGGGCGACGGCTACCTGGTGAACCTGAAGATCACCTCGAGCGACGGCGCGCGCACGCTGGCGGTGGTGTCGGGGCGCGCCGACGACGAGAACGGGCTGCTCGACTTTCTCGACGGCGCGGCGGCCGAGCTGTCGCGGCAGCTGCACGCCGCGCTGTCGCGCAGCGAGGTCGACGTGGTCGCGCCTCCGGTCACCTCTCGAAGGTGGACCGAGTTCTGGCCGCTGCCCGCCGCGCTCGGCGCCGCGGCGATCGGGGCGGGCGCCTTCTTGTGGGTCTTCGCCTTTCAGACGCAAGACGACGTGCGGCACGCCCGCACCCGGTTCGACGACGATCAGCAGCTCGACCAGCGCCTCAACGACGGCCGCAACCTCGAGCGCTTCGCCTGGGTCGCCGCCGGCTGCGGCCTGGGGCTGGTCGCCATCGGCACCGCGATGGGCATCATCGGCAAGGTCACGGTGAGCGGCACCGTCGGCTCGGGCTTCGGCTACTTCGCGCTGAGCGGGGCGCTGCCGTGAGGCGCCTGAGCGTGCTCGCGCTGCCGCTGTTCGCCGTGTGCCTCGACTTCGACGGCGCCCGGGTCTCGTACTGCGCCCTCGCCGCGCAGCCCGGCATCTGCGGCGTCACCGGCGGCGGCGCGGGTGGCGGCAGCGGCGGCAGCGGCGGAGGTCGCGCGGGCGGCAGCGGCGGAGCTGCGGTCGACGCGGGCCCCAAGCGTGTCGACGGGGGCAACGGCACCGACCTCTTGCCCGAGGCGCGCGACGCCGGCGCGCTCGCGTGGGGCCTGCGCTGGGGCGACGGCGGCCACGACGAAGACCCGGTGGCGCTGGCGGTGGCGCCCAACTCAGACCTGGTGCTCGCGGGCACGCTGGGCGCCGACTCGACCTTCATCACCCGCTTCAGCGCGACGGGCGCGGTGCTCGAGACCGAAGTGCTCGACGGCCCGCTCGACGTCGCCGCGCTCGCGGTGAACGACGGCGGTGAGCTGATCATCTCGGGCACGCTGCGCGGAGCGGTCAGCTTGTGGGGCGCCGAGCTCGACGCCGGCACCCAGGGTCGCGCCGGCTTTCTCGCCCGCCGCGGCCTCGACGGCGGGCTGAGCGCCTACGCGCAGCTCGGCAGCGCCGACGGCGGCGGCGCGTCTTCGCTCGGCCGCATTGCCCTGGCGGGCAACCGGCTCGCGGTGGTGGGCAGCTTCCGCGGCGACCTGAGCTCGGGGGGCACCAGCCTCGGGCAGCAGCCGGAAGAGCGGGGCATGGTGCTGGTGTTCGACGCCTCGCTCTCGCTGCGGGCGTGGACGCTGCTCACCGCCGGCTGCGACACCAGCGCGCTCGACGACGTGGCCATCGACGGCAGCAACCTGGCGCGGGTGTTCGGGCGCATTCAGAGCATCTCGGGCGGCTGCTCGGTGGGCCCGTCGGGCATCTCCACCGGTGGGGCCGACCCGGTGACCCACGTGTTCGCGGTGAGCATCTCGGGGCTGGGCGCGCAGAGCTCGAACGAGCTGACGAGCTACACCTCGACGGTGGTCACGTCTTTTCCCGTTCACGGGGGCATCGCGCACGGCGACTACCTGGTCGGGTCGACCGTCGGGCAGCCGGGCTCGAGCGCGGCGCGCTACGCGCTCAAGCTGGGCATCACCAGCGCCGACGTGACGGCGTTCGAGAGCCAGGTGGGCGCGGTCACCGGCCGTGGCGACGTGGGCTACCTCGCGCTCAACTACCGGGCGAACGACCCCGGGCGCATCGACTTCGGCGGGCCGCAGCTGCCGCGGCGGGCGTTCTTGAGCCCGGTGTTCTTTCCGGTCTTCCCTCCCGACACGCGCGCGCCATGGGCCCGCGCGCTCGAGGCTGAAGACGCGCCGGCCTACGCGCGCATCTCGGCCGTCACCTCCGACGGCGCGTACGTGCTGGCGGGCACGTTCAGCGGCGGCCTGGGCACCGCGACGCAGTTGCTGCGCTCGAGCGGCGGCAGAGACGTCTTTCTGCTCAAGACGTACCCGCCCTGAGTTGGCGGGCCGGAAGAAGAGCTGTTCCCGGCGCTGAGGCAGCTCGAAGAAGCCGTCCACGTCCACGACCACGTCCACGAAAAAGCCCGCAGACTCGCGCCGCCGTGCTCGAACGCGAGCGAAGCGAGCGTGGACGTGGACGTGGACGTGGACGTGGTCGTGGACGGCTGTGTCAGCGCCCGACTCCACCAGGGCGCTTCGACGCGAAGCCGCGACGGAATCCCTCAGGGCCAGCCGGCGGTGCAGGTGCGCGAGTCGCGGGCGCAGCGCCTGGCGCGCTGGTCGAGATAGAGCGAGGTGGGCACCAGGGTGGTGCCGGCGTCGGCGCCCTCGACGTAGTCGGCCGGAGCGCCCTGGTCGCCCGCGTTCCAGTAGCCGTTGGTGACCGAGCTCAGGCAGACCTTGCCGGCGCCGCTGGTGCCGATGACGTAGCCCCAGTCGAACTGGGCGGTCTCGATGGCGCACTGCTGCGAGCTGGGGTGCAGGCTCTGGGTGTGCGTGCGCCAGAACACGCTCTGCGTGGCCGTGAAGCCGGCGCCCCCGCTGGTGTTCCGCCGGTTCACCGCCGACCACCACGACGCGATCTGCACGGTCTGATCGAACAGGTTCTGATGCGAGAGGAATCGGTGCGAGTCGTTCGTCAGCCGGGGACTCACCGTGGTGGCGCGCAAGAACACGTCGCCCGACGCCGTCGAGTCGGTGACGAGGAAGTTGTGGCGCCCTCCTTCGCCGCGAATGTCGACCAGCAGCACGTCCTGCCCGCTGATCTGGAACAGGTAGCCGTTGCCACCACCGCCGCGGTAGCCGGGCGGGCCGAGGTCACAGTCTTCGACGGTGACGCGCGACGCGCCGCGGGCAACGGTGAAGGCGTTCGACAGCACGTGCGCGAGCGCGTTCGCGGGCGGCTTGTACGTGTCGACGCGGTACAGCCAGACGTCCATCGCCGAGTCGACGAGAACCGCGTTCGACGCGTGCACCTCGAAGCCCATGGTTCCGTCGATGCCGTAATCGTCGTCGGCGTCGCGCCCACCGGGTGCCGTGCTCTCGCGCATGCCGATCGCGAGGTCTTCGATGCCCGACTCGCTGATGAAGGTCGGGCGCGTGTAGACCCGCGCGCCGTCGCGCACCTTCATCGGCAGGCGGGTCGGCTCGTCGAGGGTGATCGAGGTCGCGGTGAGGGCGACGATGCGGCGCAGGTAGATCAGCCCGTTGTCGCCGGGCGAGGGCCAGTAGTCGACCTCCCCGGTCATCGCGGCGTCCATGCGGTGCTCGAGCCGGTACGCCGGAGTGACATCGCTGTGAATCGCGATGAGGTTGCCGACCGTGAGGCCGGCGGTGCTCACCATCGGCAGCGCGCGGGTGGCACGGGTGAGGTCGGCGCTGAGGGCTCGCGTGGTGGTCGACGCGCTGTCGACCGCCGAGCCGGTGCCCGCGAGGCGAATCACCGCCTTGCCCTGAACGCGTGCGGCGTCGTCGAAGTAGATGAACGTCTGCGCGCGGCCGGCGCCGCGCAGCACCACGTTGGAGCAGTTGATGAGCAGCGCGGCCGCGGCGGTCGCAGCAGGCAGCAGCACGCGGTAGGTGCCGGCGGGAAGCTGAACCGCGCCGCCACCGGCGGTGCTGCACGCGGTGTTGATGGCGGCCTGAATGGCCGCGGTGGCGTCGGTGGTGCCGTTGCCGAGGCTCGCGCTGACGGTCGCGACGACGGGGCGCGTGCCATACGGAGGCCGCACTTCTCCGTTGTGGTAGCCGGCCCACGAGAAGTCGCCGAGGAAGCGGCCTTGGGCGTCGATGACGCTGGCGGGGTTCTCGGGCGGCAGCCAGTTGGTCGGATACAACAGGCTGCGCCACCCGGAGCCACCAGCGGAGCCACCAGCTGAGCCACCCGCGCGACCGCCCGCGGAGCCACCAGCGGAGCCACCAGCGGAGCCACCAGCGGAGCCACCCGCGCGACCGCCCGCGGAGCCGCCCGCGGAGCCGCCCGCGCGACCGCCCGCCGAGCCGCCCGCCGAGCCGCCCGCCGAGCCGCCCGCCGAGCCGCCCGCCGAGCCGCCCGCCGAGCCGCCCGCCGAGCCGCCTGCGCGGCCGCCCGACGTACCGCCCGCGGAGCCACCAGAAGCGCCGCCCGCCGATCCACCAGCAGAGCCGCCTGAAGCGCCGCCGGAGCCACCCGCGGTGCCACCACCAGCGGTCCCACCACCGGCGGAGCCACCACCGGCGGAGCCACCACCGGCGGAGCCACCACCGGCCGAAGCACCACCGGCATTACCACCCCCGGCGGAGCCGCCAGCGCCGGCGAGGCGCGCGTCGCAGCCTCCACTCAACATCGCCATCACGAGAGAGACGCAGATCGGCCGGAGCAAGCGCGAGAGTCTACCTGACCCCTGACCCAACCCCCATCCACCCCTGAACCGCCCCCCTGACCCTTGGCCTGACCCTGCCGGGCCAGCCACCCGCGGCACCAGGTCTCGCCTGCCACAAAGCCGAGACCCACCCCCGACCCCGCGCAAAGCCACCCACACCACTCCCCCACCTCAGCCACCGAAAACACCTACTGAACAACGGTGCCCTTCTTCTCGGCACACTCCTTCGCCGACATCAGATTCCACCCCTTACCCTTGCACTCATTCGTCCCCGCACAGCTCGTGGTCGCGCTCCCGCACGCCCCCTTGCCCTTGCACTCGTTGATGCCCCCGCACCTCACCTCGGCCGTCTTCTTGTCGTCCTTCTTCGGGCCGGCCCCCTTCGCCTTCTCGGCAGCGAACGCGGGAGAGCAGAGCAGGGCAGCGACAGCGAGCGCAGTGGTCTTCATGGTCCCGGAACCGTAGACGGGAAGTCGGCACACGAGAAGTCGACGTTGCACGCGTCGAGGTTGAACTCCCTGCCGTCGCTGCGCATGTACCGGCCCATCGCGCCGAACATGAACCCCCCTAGGTTCCACCGCGCGGCGGGGTTGGGCGGGTCGAAGCCGTGCTGCCCGGTGGGGTTCGCCATCGGCAGCATCAAGCCACGCCAGCCGCCGAGCGTCTCGCTCTGCTGCTGCAGCCGCAGCGGCGGGTCGAGCCGCGGCACGTCGAAGCCGTCGTCGAGGCTCGCCACCGCCGAGTAGTGGTCGACGTCGATCAGCACCGGTGCGCCCTGCGAATTCCGGTAGGGCCCGACGCGCTCGACGCCCTCGAGCACGTGGTGGTCGATCAGCACCCGGTTCGCCGTCTTGCCGTACCGCGGGTCGCGCGCGTTGAGCTCGACGAACCCGGCGGCGCGGGCGAGCTGCACCCCGGTGGCGACCGGCACGTTCATGTCGCCGATCGAGGCGATCACCATCGCGCGGGTGCGCACCTCTTCTCCGGTGCCGTACTTGAGCAGCCATTTCTCGTAGAGCGGCGCCATGTTCACCGGGTCGCCGCTCTCGAGCGCGACCTGCGAGAGGGCCATGAAGCGCCGCAGCTCGGGCGAGTTGCGCCTCAAGCCGAAGCCGTCGCCGAACGCGATCAACCTCGAGCCCGCCGCGTACGTCTTCGACTGGTAGCGCACGTCGAGGCCGAGCGTGTCGATCACCTTTCGCGGAGTCATGCCGGCCGGGTCGCAGCCCTCGGGCGTCTTGCTCGGCAGCACGCCGTCGTAGAGCTCGAGCGTGAGCGGGTCGCCCTGATCCGACGACACCGCCACGCCGATCAGCGCGGTGCCCACGCCGGGGTCCGAGTGCACGCGCGAGCAGCGGTACTCGTTCGAGCGCCCGTTGCGCACCACGACCGTGTCTCCATCGCGCGGCTCGAAGTCGAGGTCGGCCACGTGCACGTTGGCGCTGCCGTTCAGGCTGGGCAGCTGCTCGACCAGCTCGAGCGCGCGCGTGGTGGGGTTGCGCCGCGTCGACAGCATCGGCCCGAACATTCGCCAGTTCACCGCTTCTTTCACGCCGCCCTGAATGCTGCGAATGCCCACGTCGGCCAGACCGCCGCCTCCCGAGACCGGCAGCGCGGTCTCGAGGTACGGCTCGAGCCCGCCCATCATCGAGGTCACGATGCCGCCCAGCGAGCCGCCGGTCATGTGCACCGAGGCCGGCCCGCCGACGTCGACCACGCCGTCGCCGTCGAAGTCGCCGGCCAGGTCGTCGCGCTCTCCGTTGCGGTTCACGTCGTACTTCCACTTCGACACTCCGTCGAAGCCCTTGAGCACGCGCACCAGCTGCAGGTGGTCGATGGTCGACTGCTTCACCACGTCGCGGGTGTGCAGCACGTAGCTGGTCCAGAAGTCGGCGCCCGAGTCTTTGCGGCCGTCACCATCGAGATCGACCGCGCGATCGTTCGCGAGCGCGCGGAAGAAGCCGTCGAGCCCCTTGCTGCGAAACACCTCGGCGGCCAGCTGCACGTCGGTCGAGCTCGCGTCGATGCCGTGGCTCACCGCGTCGATGGCGAGCGTGGCGAGGCCGAGCCGCGCGAAGTACCCCGCGTACGCCAGCGCCTCGAGCTTCGCGCTGGTGTAGCCGTGGCCGAGCAGCACCACCGGCGCCGGCTTGCCGTGGCGGCCCTTCGGCACGGTCAGCCAGAACGTCACCTTCTCGGGGCGATCGAACGCCGCGCCGGTGACCGGGTCGAGCTGAAACACCTGCTGGTAGAGCGGCAGCGGCGGCAGCGGCTGGCCGTCGTCGCCGAGGTCCCCGTACGAGCCGGTGGCGCCCGCGGTGCGGCGAAAGAACTGCGGCGAGTCGATCTGCCCCACCGCGGTGAAGTCGACCCACTGGTAGCTGTCGATGATGCCCTGCGACGAGGCGTCGAGCTGCCCACCGAAGAACACCGGAATCACGTCGGCGCCGAGCCGCAGCAGGTCGTCGCCCTTCAAGATGTACGGGCTCTGACCGGGGTCGAGCTCTTGCCCCGAGGGGCACTGGCCCTCGCCGCTCACCGGCACCTTGCACTTGCGCAGGGTGAACAGCTCGGACACCGCGCCGGGGTACTTCGCCGAGAGCCGCTGCATCGGGCCCACGCCGTACAGCCCGTCACGCACCGCCACGAAGTCGCGGGTGGTGCTCTGGGTGGTGAAGCTCCAGGTGAAGGCGACGTCCTCCATCGCCAGGCCCAGGCCCGGCAGGCACTCGCGCAGCGGCTGCAGCGCGCGCGTCTGCTGGGCGTGGTTCACGTACGCGAACGGAGAGCGCACCGGCTTGCCCTCTTCGTCGGTGAGGCGGCGGGTGATGACCGCCGCGTACACGGTGCTCTCGTGCATCGGCACCACCGGCTTCATGATCAGCGTGTTCGTCTCGCGCTCGTAGAACGTCATCACGTTCAGCTCACCGTCGGTCTGGCGGTCGTGCGCGTAGTTGCCGCGGTCGAGCACCCCGTCGACGTCGGTGTCTTCGCCGGGGTCGAGCTTGCCGTTGCGGTTCAGGTCTTCGTCGGTCTCGTCGAAGATGAGCTGCTGGTTGCGGAAGCGCGGGTCGGTCGGCATGCCGAAGTCGGGGCTCTCGAGCACCAGGGGGAAGTTGCCCTCGCCCATGTTCAGCGGCACGGGCTTGCAGAAGCCGGGTGACTCAGGGCTCACGTCGACGAGGAACACCGCGTCGTCGCTGAAGTCGTAGTCGTCGCCCTGGTGGCGCCGCACCACGTTGAGCACGTCGAGGGGCCGGGTGAAGCCGACCGACACCTCGGCGAAGGTGCCCCAGCCGTCGAGCTGATCGATGACCTCGCGCGCTCCAGTCTCCCAGGCGGTGGCCGCCTGCTGGCTGGCGTTCACCCGCAGCTTCGTCGGCGAGCCCGGGTCGAACCGGCTGGCGAAGTCGTTCGGCAGCGGAATGTCGGGGAGCGGCCGGTGGGTGACGTCGAACTTCACCTCGGCGCCGCTCCCGAACGGCGTCTCCATCAGGCCTTCGGGCGCGGCCGAAGGCGAGCAGGCGGCAGCAGCCAGCGAGAGGGCGAGCAGACGGCGGGTCATGAAGGGCTTTCGCGAGAAGGCGGGGTGAGGGGACGATCAGTTCGTCGGCGGGTCGATGTTCGCCACGGTCTCGAAGCCACCGTCGGCGATGCGCCACTCTTCGATCTTCGCGTAGGGCGCGCCCGCGTCGGGGATGTAGGCGAGGCTGCCCGAGTTGCCTTCGACGTCGATCGACTGGCCCGCGTTGATGGCGTTGCGCATCGCCACGTACTCGGTGGGCTCGATGGTGTGCTGCGGCCCCGAAGACATGCGGTTCATCGCGCTGGCCATGGTGGGGCCATCGAGCGTGCGGTCTGAGCTGCTGGCGTAGCTGGCGCACAGGCCCAGCAGGTACATCGCGTCGTAGCTGTTCGCGGTGAACGCGTAGGTGCCCGGGTCGATGTGGAACTTCGTCGAGTACGCGCCGCTGAAGGTCGGGTACGCGATGCCCTGGCCCTGCGCCGGTGCGGTGCCCAGCGAGCCCTGCAGCTCGGCGGGCGCGCCGGTCACGGTGAAGATGCTGGGGTTCTTCGACGCGTCGGCGAACGCCCACTTGTGGCCCGCCGACTTCTTGAGCTGCGTGGTCTTGAACGCCGCGTCGAGCACCCGCTTGGTGTCGTCGGTCACCGCGATCACCACCGTCACCTGCGGAGCGGCCGTGGCGATGGTGGCCACCGCGCTGGTCACGTCCATACCGGCGGTGATGGGCGCGCTGGTCACGGTCTTGCCGCCCGCCTGCAGCTTGCGGCGCAGCTCGCTGAGCAGCCCGGTGCCGTAGGCGTCGTCGACGTAGATGATGCCCACCTTGGTGGTGCCGGTGTACGTCGGGTCGGTCAGAATCAGGTTGGCCAGCACGCGGCCCTGCAGCGAGTCGGGCGGGGCGGTGCGCCACAGCAGGCCGTCGGTCGCCGTCTGAAACGCGTCGACCAACGCAGGGCTGGTGGCGCGCGCCGACATCACCATCGCGTGGGCTGCGCGCGAGGCGCCGGCGATGTCGAGCGCCTGCTGCGAGCCGCCGGCGATCAGCGCGGGCACCTTCAGCTCCTCTGCCATCCACTTCGCCTGCTTCTTGGCGATGTCCGAGCTGCGCTGCGTGTCGCAGACGTACATGGCGAAGGGGTGGGCGCCGGTTCCGGCGTTGCGGTTCATCTCTTCGAGCGCCATCACGTACGAGTTGAGGCCCGCGTACTGGCTCTCGTCGCGCGTGCCCATGCTGTCGGCGCTCAGCGGCAGAATGGCGGCGAGCTTCACGTGGTCGGTCACGGTGAAGTCGCCCGCACCGCGGGTACAGCCGTCTTCCATCTTGATGCAGTACTTCTCCATGCACACCGACGACGCCGCGCAGTCGGTGTCGACCTTGCACTCGTCGAAGCCGGTGGCGGTGATGAAGGTGCACGACGCGATCAGCACGGCGAGCAGCGCGAGAGTCAGACGCATCTAGAACGTGCCCCCGAGCGAGGCCCCGGTCGGCCCGAACGCCACGCGAACGTCGCCTTTGCCCGAGCCGCTTAAGGACGACCAGGGGAAGACGATGGCGAAGGTGATGCCCAGCGCGAGCGCCGCGGCGTACGAGATGTCGGCGATCAGCGCGGCCTGGCGGGTCTTGGCCTCGGCCGCCTTCTTGTCGGCGAGCGAGGCGCCCTCGTCGCGGAAGGCGGCCTTGGCGCCGTTGGCGGTGAGGCCGAACCCGATGCCGGTGCCCAGGCCGCCCAGCGCCAGCACGCCGATGGCGATGCCGGCCACCATGCGCACGCTGGCGCCCGACTTCGCCGCCGCGCGGCGGGCCTGCTCTTGCCGCTCGAGCTCGCGCGCCTTCTCGGCCTCTTCTTCGGCCCTGCGCTTCGAGGCCTCGGCTTCGTCGCGCAGCCGCTTCGACTCGGCGTCTTGCAGCTGCTTGTCGGCCTCGCCCTTGGCGACCAGCGCGCGGAGCCGATCCATCGCGAGGTTGGCGCGCTTCACCAGCTGCGGGTCGGTGTCGGTGAGCGAGATGTACTGGCGGTAGGTGTCGAGCGAGAGCTGCAGGTCGCCCGCCTGGTCGTACGCGCGCGCGATGTTGAACAGGTAGAGCGGGTTGGGGTCGGCCTCGTAGGCCTTCTTCAGCGACTCGGCGGCCTCGCGGTACTTGCCCTCTTTGTAGAGGCGCTCACCCTCTTTGGCGAGCGGGCCGGTCTTCGCGGCCGCTGCGAACGCGGGCACTGCGAGCACGAGAACGAGGAGCGTGGCGAGCCATCGCATGGCCGGGCAGACTACGCCCAAGGCCACGCGCGGTCACTTCCTTCGCAGGTCATCCTGCTCACCCTGAGCGAAGGCCTTTAGGCCGAAGTCGAAGGGAGCCGGACGTCACCGCGGCAGCCTCTTTCGGCACTGCCGGACGGCTCGCGTTGTCTTCAGGCCGACAGACGCGACAGCAGGTACTGGCGCATCAGCTCGAGCGTCTTGGGCACGCGGTCGCCGAGGGTCTTGAAGAACTCGACCTGGCTCTCGAGCTCGGTCTGCCACTCGCCGTCGACGATGCTGGCGGCCTCGTCGACCCGCTCGGAGGGAATGTCGAGGCCGCTCAGGTCGATGTGACCGGCCTTGGGCACCCAGCCGAACAAGGTCTCGAGCGCGCCGACGTTGCCGTGGGCGCGATCGACCACCCACTTCAGCACGCGCATGTTCTCGCCGTAGCCGGGCCAGAGGAACTTGCCGTCGGCGCCCTTGCGGAACCAGTTCACCAGGAAGAGCTTGGGCGGGTAGTGCATGCGCTTCTGCATGTTGAGCCAGTGCGCGAAGTAATCGCCCATGTGGTACCCGCAGAACGGCAGCATCGCCATCGGGTCGCGGCGCACCACGCCCTGCTTGCCGGTCGCGGCGGCGGTGGTCTCGGACGCCAGCGTCGCGCCGAGGAACACGCCGTGCGCCCAGTTGAACGACTGCATCACCAGCGGCACCGTGTTCGAGCGGCGGCCGCCGAAGATGATGGCGCTGATCGGCACGCCCTGCGGGTCATTGACGTGCGACGACAGCATCGGGTTGTTCGAGGCCGGCGCGGTGAAGCGCGAGTTGGGGTGCGCGGCCTTCTCGGTCGAGCCCTTCTTCCACGGCTTGCCCTGCCAGTCGGTGAGCTCGTCGGGCACCTCGCCGTCGAGGCCCTCCCACCAGACCTTCATGTCCTTCGTCACCGCGACGTTGGTGAAGATGGTGTTCTTCTCGATGCACTTCATCGCGTTGGGGTTCGACGAGAAGTTGGTGCCCGGCGCGACGCCGAAGTACCCGTTCTCGGGGTTGACGGCCCACAGGCGCCCGTCTTCGCCGACGCGCAGCCAGGCGATGTCGTCGCCCACGGTGAACACCTTCCACCCGTCGAAGCGCTTGGGCGGAATCATCATCGCGAAGTTGGTCTTGCCGCACGCGCTGGGGAAGGCGGCCGCCACGTAGGTGGTCTGACCCTCGGGGCTCTGCACGCCCAAGATCAGCATGTGCTCGGCCATCCACCCCTCTTTCTTGCCGAGGTAGCTGCCGATGCGCAGCGCGAGGCACTTCTTGCCGAGCAGCGCGTTGCCGCCGTAGCCCGAGCCGAAGCTCCAGATCGCGTTGTCCTGGGGGAAGTGGCAGATGTAGCGGCGCTCGGGGTTGAGATCGCCGGTGCAGTGCAGGCCGCGGTTGAAGTCGTTCGACTCGCCCAGCATGTCGAGGGCGGCCTTGCCCATGCGGGTCATGATGCCCATGTTGAGCGCCACGTAGACCGAGTCGGTCAGCTCGATGCCGATCTTCGAGTGCTCGGAGCCCAAGGGCCCCATGCAGTACGGCACCACGTACATGGTGCGGCCCTTCATCGAGCCCTGAAACAGCCCCTTCAGCTTGGTGTACGCCTCGTCGGGCGGCATCCAGTTGTTGGTGGGGCCGGCGTCGTCTTTCTTCGGCGTGCAGATGAAGGTGAGGTGCTCGACCCGCGCCACGTCGTTGGGGTTGCTGCGGTGCAGGTAGCTGCCCGGGTGCGACTTCGGGTTCAGCGGAATCAGAATGCCCTTCGAGACCGCGTACTCGGTGAGGCGACGCTTCTCTTCTTCGCTGCCGTCGCACCACACCACGGAGTCTGGCTGGCACATCGCCGCCATCTCCTTCACCCACGCGTCGAGGTTCTTGTTCATGAAGGGAACATTCATGCGCGAGGAGGGCGCGAGTCGCAAGTTGTAAGGGCTCATGGGTGCCATGAGTTTTGGGCTGTACCTGTGACGCGATGCGGCGCGGTTACCGGGTGGGAACGAGCTTTTCGAGCGCCCCTAAAGGCCGTTCACGTTCACGTTCACGTTCACGTTCACGAAAAAGCCCATCGTGCCGGTCGTGAACGTGAACGTGAACGTGAACGGCCTTTAGGGGCGCCACGATCCGGCTCAGAACCCGTTCGTCAGTACAGCGAGTCGCCGGCTCCCGCCGCCCGCTGCGACTGCACCTTCATCGACTTCACCGCATCCAACCGCCGCGGCGCGCTGGTCGGCGCCGCCTGAATGAGCCCGAACGCCTGGGCATTCTGATCCCTGTCCGCCGCGACCGCGTCTGCACCGGCCACCCGCTCCGCCTCGAAGAAGAGCGCCTTGTTCTCCTCGACCGCCTTCTTCGCCTCCTCGTACCGCCCCTCCGACATCGCCTCGGCCGCGCGCTGGTAGTTCTTCGACGCCCGAGCCCGGGTCGCCACCACCACCGCTTGCTGGTCCCTCCGGGCGTCGGCGAGCGACCTGTCCATCGTCACCATCGCCGCGAGCTTGAGCTTCGAGTCTGCCGCGTGAGTGGCCAGCACGTCCTGGTAGTCGAGCGAGAAGTCGGCCACGTCGAGCGTCGCGCCCTCTTTCGCCGGAGCCGACGCCGACAGCCGCACCACCAGCTTCTCGACCTGCCGCGCCGAGAAGTCGGGCAGCGACACCGTCACCGCGTCGCCCGAACGCGTGAACGGCCGCCCCAGCACCTCGCCGAGCTGCACGCCCTGCGGCAGGCGCACCGAGAGCTTCACGTCGCGCGCCACCAGCGTGCCCGCCTGCTGCAGGTCGCGCTGAATCACCGCCGCCAGCGCCGCCGAATCGCGCAGGTAGCCGTAGCTGCCGCCGCCCACCATCGCCAGCTGGCTCATCAGGTCTTCGTTGAAGTCGTAGCCGATGCCCAGCGCCGTCACCGACACCCCGCGCTCGTGCAGCCGCTGCACGATGTTGCTCAGGCCGCGGGTGCTCTGAATGCCTTCGGTCGGCTGGCCATCGCTGATCAACACCACCCGCTCGACGCAGCCTTCGCACGACGCCTGCGCCACGAACTGCTGGCCGGTGGTGAGCCCCGCTCCGATGTTGGTGCCGCCGTCGTCGTACAGCCGGTCGATGTAGCGGCGCATCACCTCGCGGTTCTCGTCGGTCACCTTGCGCGAAGGCAGCCCCTTCACGTCGCTGCCGTAGTGCACGATGGCCAGCGAGTCGCGCTCGTCGAGCAGGCGCAGCAGCTCTTTCGCGGCGCGCTTGGCGTCGGCCAGCTTCTGCCCCGACATCGAGCCCGAGCGGTCGATCACCAGCGCCATGTTCACCGGCGCGCGGCGGGCCCCCGGCACGTCGACCGCCGAGACCTCGAGCGTGGCGAACACGTCGCTCGAGCCGGGCACCACGTACGGGTGCGAGAGCTTGCCGTTCAGGGTGAGCGAGCCAGGCCGGGCCGCGGGCGGCAGGTCGGGCGCGGGCGGAGGCGCCGGGTCAGGCTCGGGCGGGGTCACCACCACCGGCGCGGGCGGAGGTCGGGGCGGGGCCGGCGCAATCGGAGCAGGAGCCTTCACCACCAACGCCACCAGGCCGAGCGCGCAGGCCGTCACCAGAAACGCCGTCGTACGGTTCATGGCCGCCTTCAACGCACGGCCGTGGCGAACGATCTGCCCCCGCTCTCCCAAACGTCGATATACGTCTCGCCCGTGGACGATACGCTGCCGACGAACCCGGGGCGTCGTGCGTACAACCCCGCGGCTGGAGACGCGCTTCCGGTCGAGGCGGCCGGCCGCTACTCGGAAGAAGGCCTGGAAATTGGCCGGGGTGGCATCGGCCGGGTCATCGTGCGCACCGACGCCCTGCTGGGCCGAGAGGTCGCCTTCAAAGAGCTCCACCCCGAGTTCCAGCCCGCCCGCGGCAGCGAGGCGGTCGACGTCGCCGAGCGCTTCCTCTCAGAGGCCCGGGTCACCGCCCGCCTCGAGCACCCCGGCGTAGTGCCGGTGTACGAGCTGGGCCGACGTCTCGACGGCACTCTCTATTATGCGATGAAGCGGGTGAAGGGCCGCACCCTCGAGCAGGCGCTCGAAGACTGCTCGGGCCTCGCCGACCGCCTCACCCTGATGCAGCACGTGCTCGACGTGGTGCAGACCCTCGCCTTCGCCCACAGCAAGGGCGTCATTCACCGCGACCTGAAGCCCGCCAACATCATGGTCGGCGAGTTCGGTGAGACCCAGGTGCTCGACTGGGGCCTGGCGCGCGTGCGCGGCATGAACGACGTCGCGCCCACCGGCGAAGCCCTGGCGCCCGCCGGCAAGAGCACCTCGTCGACTCAGGCCGGCCAGCTGCTCGGCACGCCCGCGTACATGTCGCCCGAGCAGGCGGCGGGTGAGAACGCCGCGGTCGACGAGCGCAGCGACGTCTGGTGCCTGGGCGCGATGCTGTTCGAGACGCTCACCGGGCAGTCGCTGTTCGAGGCCGAAGACGTGAAGTCGATGCTCGAGGCGGTCAAGGTCGCTCCGGTGCGCAAGGTGCGGCAGCTCGAGCCGCAGGCGCCGCGCGCGCTCGCCGAGGTCGCCGACAAGGCGCTGCAGCGCGACCCCGAGCGGCGATTCACCTCGGCGGTAGAGATGGCCGAGGCGCTCGAGTTCGCGATGCGCAAGCCCACCGTGGGCGGGCGCCCGGTGGGCGCCTTCATCGCCTTCGCGGGCGTGGTGGTCGCGCTGCTGCTCGCGCTCGCCGGCCTGGTCACCGCGCAGCGCGACGCAGAGGCGGCGCGCTCGTTCGCCGAAGACTCGCACGCGGCCTCGGCGCGCAACGAGAGCGCGCTGCTCGCCCGGCTGAGCCGCGACGCGCTCGAGCAGCGCGACTTCGCCAAGGCCGAGGCCCTGGCGCGCCAGGCGCTCGCCTCGTCGCGGGCAGACGAGGGCGATGCGCTGGCGCGCGGCGTCGTAGCGCTGCTCGACGGCGCGGCGCGACCCACCGTGAGGTGGGAGGTTTCGACCCCCGGCTGTGCGCAGGTCGCCGCCGAGCGCGCGCTGGTGGCCTGCCCCACCTTCGGGGGCGTCGAGCTGCGCGGGCTCGAGACCGGTGAGCTCTTGCACACGCTCTCGACCGGCCCGGGCGGCTGGCAGCACGCCGCGGCGTTCATGCCCGACGGCACCCTGGTCTCGGCGGGCGACGACCGGCTGGTGCACGTGTGGGACGCCGAGCACGGCACCGAGCTGGCGAAGTGGTCGGGCCACCAGGCGCCGGTGCTCGCGCTCGCGCTGCGCGGCGGCACGGTGGCCACCGGCGCCCAAGACGGTGAGGTGCGGCTGTGGGAGTCGAGCACCGGCACCTCGAAGCTGGTGGCGAAGCACAGCGGCCCGGTGCGCGCGCTGGCGTTCACCCGCCACGACGAGCTCGCCACCTCGGGGCCCGACGGCTTCAAGCTCTGGCCGCTCGAGGGCGCGGCGGCGAAGAAGGGCGAGCCGCGCCTCACCCTCGACGTCCCCGCGCAGGTGATCGCCCGCGGGCCGAAGGGCCTGCTGCTCGGCGTCGAGCGCGAGGTGTTCGCGCTCGAGAGAGACGACGCCGACCCCCTCGCCGCCCCGGGGTTGGACGAGGTGACCGCGGTGGCGTCGTCTCCCGTCGCGGCGCTGTTGGTGGGCGACGGGCGCGGCCGGGTGCGCGCGTTCGACGAGCGGCGGGCGCTGGTGTGGCAGCTCACCGGCATCGAGCGCGGGGTGCGCGGGCTGGCGGTCGACCCGGGCGACTCGCAGGGGCGGGTGCTGGTGGTCGCATCGCGCGGCCGGGCGCTCTCGGCCTTCGACCTGCCCGAAGACCCGCGGCTGTTCCTCGAGCAGCCGGCGGTGGCGTGGGGGTGGGACGAGGGCGCCACCTCGGCGCGCGCGGCGCTGCTGCTGGGAGACCGTCGCGGGCGGGTGGTCAACGCCGCCGGCGCCACGCTGCTCGACGGCCCAGGGGCCCGCATTCGGGCGATCTCCGGCGCGAAGGGCGTGGTGCTCGCCGGCGGTGACGACGGCGTGGTGCGGCGCCTGGGCGAAGGCGGCCGCGAGCTGCAGCGCCACGAAGGTCGCGCGGTGACCTCGCTCGCCATCGCGGCCGACGGGGCCCGCGCCGCGTTCGGGTGGGACGACGGCACGCTCACCCTGTGGCAGCTCGCGCTGAATCGCGAAATCGTCTCGAGCCGCGGCTCGCCGGCGCGGGTGCTGGCCTTCAGCCCCGACGGCAAGTGGCTGGCGGTGGGGCGCGACGACCGCTTCGTGGCGCTGCTCGAGGCCGAGACCGGCAAAGAGGTGCAGCGGCTCGAGCTCAAGGCGGGCCCCAGCGCGCTCGCGTTCGGCACCCAGACCCTGGCGGTGGGGCTCGAGCGGGGTGGGGTGCTGCTCGAGCTGCCGTCGCTGCGCGAGCTCGGCAGCTTCAGCGCGGGCAACGAGCCGGTGCGCTCGCTCTCGTTCGCTGCGGCCGGTGATCGCCTGGCGGGCGGCAGCGACGACGGGCAGGCCTACGTGTGGAGCGTGGGGTCGCGGCGGCTCACCCACGTGCTGCCGGTAGAGACCGGCGACGTCACGCTGGTGCGCTTCGTAGACGACGAGCACCTGGTGCTGGCGGGAGCCGACCGCACCGTGCGCGCAGTGACGCTGGCGAAATGATCCTCACCGTCCTCCTCCTCACGCTCGCCCAAGACCCTCCCTCTCTCCTGGTGGGAGAGGGCCGGGGTGAGGGGGCGAATGCGCAACCCGACGACGCGGGCTTTCTCAGCGCAGACGGAGGCGTTTCAGACGCAGGCAGCCCGGTCACCGACGCAGGCCCCGTCGCGCCCGACGCCGGAGTCACCGAGGCTGCGATGGGCCCGCTGATGCCGGGCCCGGCCGGGGTCGAGAGAGACGAGCCGGGCTGGCTGCGCTGGGCGGGGTGGGTGATGGGCAGCGGGCGCATCACCATCGGGCTGGTGCCGATCTTTCTCCCCACGGTCTACGACGACGTTCTGTTCGTGCCGATGGACCAGCGCTCGACGAACGCGACGCTGCAGGCGCGGCTGTTCGGCGCCCGCGATGCGGCGCTGGGAGCGCTGGTGATCGCCGCCTCGCAGAGCAAGACTTGGCTCTTCCGCGCCGCGCTGCTCAACGCGAGCGTCGACCTCTCCGATCTCACCATGACCGCGGTGACCGCCTTGAGTGACCGGGCCATGCAGCGCACCGCGCTGATCACCGGCAGCTTCGCGCTCGGCGGCCTGCTGCTGTGGTCGCTGCTGGCGTGGCTGACGTACTGACGCTCAGGATGAGCCAGCGCGGTAGAGCTCGGCCGTGGCGAGCGCCGTCTTCGCCCACTCGAACTCGCGCGCGCGCGCCAGCCCCCTTTGCCCGAGCTTCGCGTCGGCCCGCGAGAGCTGCGCCGCCAGGCCCTCGGCGTCATCGGGGTCGACGTACAGCGCCCCGTCGCCGCAGATCTCGGGCAGCGCCCCCTCGCGCGACACCACCGTGGGCACCCCCAGCCGCATCGCCTCGAGCGGCGGCAGCCCGAACCCCTCGTAGCGCGAGGGAAAAACGAACACCCTCGCGCGCTTCATCAGCGCGTAGAACACCGGGTCGCCCAGGTAGCCCAGGTGCCGCACGTCGGCGCCCGCCGCGCGCGCCGCAGAGATCTGCTGCTCGATCGCTGAGCCGCCGAACCAGCGCTGCCCGGCCAGCACCAGCGTGACCCCGAGCCGCTGGCACGCCCGCACCGCCAGCCCGACGTTCTTCCGCGCGTCGAGCGCTCCGGCGTAGAGCACGAAGTCGCCCAGCCCCAGCGCGTCGAGCCACTTCACCGTGATGGCGTCGGGCGGCGCCACCCGCTCGACGTGGTCGACCCCGTGGTGCACCACGTGCACCGGCACGCGCACCTCGAACCGCTCGAGCAGCGCGCGCCGGGTGGTCTCGCTCACGCAGATGACCGCGTCGGCCACCTGCAGCGAGCGCGACAGCCACAGCCGAAACTGCCAGCGGTACGCCGCCGACACCGTCTCGGGCAGCAGCAGGGGAATCACGTCGTGCACGGTCAGCACGAACCGCGTGCCGGGGGCGCGCCTGAGCGGCAGGTTGAAGTTGCACACCGCGTGAAAGACATCGGGCCGCTCGCGGGCGAGCCGGCGCGGCACCTCGTCGAGCACGAACCGCGACGCGCCGTGGCCGCCCGTGGGTGCCCACGGCTCGACGTCGAGCCCGATGCCGCGCAGGCCGTGCAGCAGCTCGCGCGCGTAGAGCGAGATGCCGGTGGTGGGCCGGTTCAGCAGCGTGCCGTCGAGGGCGATGCGCACGCGTCGGCCCGCTAGCACAGATCTCCAGGGGCCCGCGGTTTTGGGTGGTGGCCGCCGCCGCGGGCAGCTAGAGGCCAGCGCCCGTTGCGCATTCACCAGCTGCTCCCGGTCTTCTCGCCGCACGACGCGATGTCGCAGGCGGCGATCAACTTTCAGTGGCTCTTGCGCCGGCTGGGCTTCCCCGGCCAGGTGCACGCCGCCGAAGTCGCGCCCGGCTACTCGAGCCTGGTCGCGCCCGCCTCGCGCCTGAAGGTCGCGCCCGAAGACCTGGTGCTCTACCACCACGGCATCGCCAGCGAGCTCACCTCGGCGCTGCTCCACCTGCCGTGCCGCCGCGGAGTCGTCTTCCACAACATCACCCCGGCGCGCTTCTACGCCGGCACCTCGCTCGAAGAGCCGCTGAACGCGGGGCGCGCGCAGCTCGCCGCGCTGGCCGAAGGCGTCGAGCTCTCGATCGGCGTCTCGCACTTCAACGCCTCGGAGCTGCGGGTGGCGGGCCACGCCAACGTGCACACCGTGCCGCTGTTCGTCGAGCCCGAGCGCTTCGACTCCGACTCGGTCGACGAGGTCTATGCGCGCGAGCTGTCGCGCCCCGGCTCTCTGCTGATGCTCGCGGTGAGCCGGGTGGTGCCCCACAAGCGCATCGAAGACCTGCTCGCGCTGCACGCCGAGGTGCTGCGGCTCAACCCCGAGGCGCGGCTGTTGGTGGTCGGCCCGTACTCCAGGGGCAGCGACTACTTTCGCAAGCTGCCCAAGCCGCCGCAGGTCACCTTCGCCTCCGAGCTCTCTCACGGCGAGCTGGTGGCCGCCTACCGGTCGGCCGACGTGCTCGTGAGCATGAGCGAGCACGAGGGCTTCGGGGTGCCGCTGCTCGAGGCGATGGCCTGCGAGCTGCCGGTGCTGGCCTTCGGCGCCGCCGCGGTGCCCGAGACGCTCGACGGCCGGGGCATCGTCTTCGACGAGAAGAGCTTCGCCGCGCTGGCCGAGCTGGTGATGCGGCTGCGCGATGACCGCAAGCTGCGCGAGCAGATCATCGAGGGTCAGAACGAGCGGGTGGCGGCCCTGTCTCCCGCCGCGACCGAGGCCGCGCTGTCGAGCGCGCTCGAGAGCATCGGCGTACCCCAGGTGGTGGCGCCGGTGCGCCGCCGCCACCGCGTGGGCAAGCCGCGGGTCGCCATCGTGGTGCAGCGCTACGGAGCCGACATCACCGGCGGCGCCGAGGCCCACGCGCGTGCGGTGGCCCAGCGCCTGGCGAAAGACGCCGAGGTCACCGTGCTGACCACCACCGCAACCGACCACCTGACCTGGGCCGACGCGCTGCCCGAGGGAGAGAGCGAAGACGGCGCGGTGAAGGTGCGGCGCTTTCGCTGCGGCGGTGAGCGCCGCATGCCGGTGTTCAACGCGCTGAGCGACGAGCGCTTTCAAGCCCACCACGGCCGCGTGCTCGAAGAGCACTGGGTGATGGAGCAGGGCCCGCGCGCGCCCGAGCTGCTCGAGCACCTGGCCAGAGAGCGCGCTGGCTACGACGCGTTCGTGTTCTTCACCTACCTCTACGCGCCGACCGTGCTCGGCCTGCCGCTGGTGGCCGACAAGGCGCTGCTGGTGCCGACGGCCCACGACGAGCCGCCGCTGCAGTTCGAGTGTTACGCCGACGTCTTCGAGATGCCGCGGGCGCTGCTCTGCAACACCGCCGAAGAGGCCGAGCTGATTCAGCAGCGCTTCCCGCACGCGGCGCGCGCGCGGCGGGTGGGGGTGGGGGTCGAGCCGCTCGAGCCGTCGGCGGCGCCGTGGCGGCCGGTGCCCGGGCCGTACCTGCTGTACGTGGGGCGCCTCGAGGCGGGCAAGGGGCTCAAAGAGCTGGTGAAGCACCACCGCGCGCTGGCGCGGGAGCTTCCGGCAAGCGCGCCGACGCTGGTGCTGGCCGGAGCCGGAGACCTCGACGTGGGTGGCGAGCACGTGCACGTCGCCGGGCGCATCACCGAACAGCAGAAGTACGACGCGCTGTCGCAGGCGACCGCGGTGGTGGTGCCGTCGCGCTACGAGAGCCTGTCGCTGCTGGCGCTCGAGGCGTTCGCGGCCGGCGTGCCGGTGGTGGGCAACGCCGAGTCCGACGTGGTTGCGGGGCACCTCAAGCGCAGCAAGGCCGGCTTCGCGTACTCCGACAGCGCCGGCTACGTCGACGCGGTGAAGCGCGCGCAGGCCGAGCGGCCCGAGCTCACCCAGAAGGCGCTCGCCTACGCGAAGAAGTTTCGCTGGGCGAAGGTCATCGACGCCTGGCTCGAAGAGATCGATCGCATTCGCAAGAGCAGTTGACGAGCTGGGTGAGCCACGTCGAGCCTTCGCTGGGCGAAGGTCATCGACGCGTGGCTCGAAGAGCTCGACCGCAGTCGCAAGAGCCGTTGACGCTCAGGGTGAGCCCGTCGAACCCTGACGTCGCTCGCCGAAGGCTGAAGAGCAGATACTCCCTCGTAGAAGAGCGCACGCCCTGCTGCTTGACGCATGGAGTATGCGGCTCAGCGCGTTCCAGCACCGACGGCACCCATTCGACTCCGCCGCTTCGCGGCTGCGCTCAGGGTGAACAGCGCGAAGAGCAGCGCCGCCGGGGCTGCGCTGGTGCTGCAGCCGTGCTTGCCGGTCTCGACCGGGTCGCTGCCTGCGTCGGACGTGCTCCCCGCATCCGAGACACTGCCCGCGTCAGCGCTGGAGCCCGCATCCGACCCGGCATCGGAGCCCATCGTCCCCGCATCCATCGTCCCCGCATCCATCGTCCCCGCATCCATCGGCACTCCGCCGTCGGTCGTCGCCATCGCCGGCACCTTGAACCCCGCGGTCAGCGCCCACCCCGGGTTCCCGCCCGCCGAGAACTTGTACGCCCCGACATCGGCGACCCCCAGCCGCGGCGTGGCGTTGAAGTCGTCGACCGCGACCTGCGCCGCCGAGCCGCTGCCGACCAGCGCGCCCAAGGCCTTGGGAAACGGGTTCATCGGAGGCGCCCCGGCGCCGCTCGCCGCCACGAAGTCGGCCGAGAGCGAGCCCGCCCCCAGCGTGCCGGTGAGCCCCGACACCGCGCCGACCCCGACGTTGCCCGCGAAGGTGATGTGGGTCACCGTGCCGTTGGCGAAGAAGGCGCTGCCGCCGCCGTACAGCGCGTTGTTCGCCACCGTCACCGCGCCGCTCGGCCCGCGCACGCTGATCGACACGTTGCTCGGCCCGAGCAGGGTGTTGTGCACCACGCTCAGGTTCTGCGGCACCCCCGACTGGTGCGGCCCCACGTAGATGCCGTCGAGGGCGGTGCGCAGAATGATGTTGTTGCGAATCACCGCGTCTTGCGACGCCTGAATGCCGTTGTCGCCGCAGCCATAGAGAAAGTTCCGCTCGACCACGTTGGCCGGGCCGTGGCCCACCGCGCTGTCGACCAGAATGCAGACCGCGCCGGTGTCGCGCACCACGTTGTCGCGAAGCACGTTTCCCGAGCTGCCGTCTTTGAGCTGAATGCCGGTGCCGTACCCGGCCTGCGTGTTGGGGCCGTTGGTGTCGTGCACGTAGTTGCCTTCGATGATCGAATTCTGCAGCCGGCACCCGTCGTTGTTGCAGCCCAGGTACATGCCCTCGGCGGTGTCGGCCGTGCCGTACATCTCGTTCTGCGAGATGCGGAAGTTGGCGTAGGTCTGCCCCGGCGTGTTCACCGTGAGCGCGGTGCCCTGGGTGCCGTGAATGATGCAGTGGCTGAACACCACGTCGTGCCCGGCCAGAAAGCGCACCCCCAGCGAGCCCCCAGAGAACTCGATGCCGTCGAGGGTGACGAACTCGGCGTTGGTGATGTCGACGATGTTCTGGTTCACGCCGGCGCGGTGCAGCACCACCTTGCCGCCGTCGGTGTGCACGCGAATCGGCAGCGCCTGGGTGCCCACCAGGGTGAGCCCCAGCCGCGCCGAGAGCTCGTACGTGCCGGCGTGGAAGATCGCCTCGTCTCCGGGCATCAAACCGTTGAGCTTGGCCGCGATGGCCGAGTCGTTGTCGGCGGTGGTGAGGTTCACCGTGCCGGCGAAGGTGTGCAGCGCGAACAGCGACACCACCAGGGTCAGGGCTCTCACGGGCGGCGACGCTACCCCTTTGCTTCGCCTTTTGTGGCCCGCGGGGTATGTGCCCTCTCGCCCGTGAAGCTCCTCGGAAAAGACATCTCTGCCGACCGCCTGATGGCCGAGCTCGAAGCGCGCCTCGGCGCGCGCGGCCTGAAGGGCTCTGCCAGCGAAGGCGGCCCGATTCACTTCGACGGCCTCGAGGCCCGCGTCGACCCCGTCGCCTTCAACGTCGAGGCCTTGAGCGAGCACGCCGACCCGACCCGGCCGCTGCCGCTCGAGACCCACCGCACCGGCCTGGGCCGGGTGGTGGTGCTGCTCAAGGGCGCCTTCCGCGCCGGCGGCCAGGTCTTCATCAATGAGGCGTTCGGCCGCCAGAAGCGCTTCAATGGCCACGTGCGCGACTCGTACGCACAGCTCTCGGCCGAGGTGCTCCGGCTCCGCGAGCGGCTCGAAGCCCTCGAGAAGAAGAAGGCCAGATGATCGCGCTCGCGCTCTGCCTCTTGCTCTCGCAGTCGGACGACCCGGCTGCCGCGCCCGCCGCCGCCCCCTCGGCCGAGATCGACAAGGCCTTCGCCGAAGAGACCCCGCGCCAGGTGAAGCTCACCCTGCGCGACGGGCGGGTCATCGCCGGCAAGCTGCTGCTGCGCGACGAGCTGCAGCTGCTCGTCGAGACCGAAGACGGCCAGCCGGTGACGGTCGACTCGGAAGAGGTGGTGCGCTTCGACGAGCCGCTGCCCAACCGCAACCGCTCGCGCTACCTCTTCACCGGCAGCGCGCTGATGCCCGACCCGGGGCAGGTGAGCATCACCCAGCTGCAGGTGCTGGCCACCCTGTTCGAGGTGGGCGTCTCGCAGAACTTCTCGTTTCAGCTCGGCGGCTCGCTGCCCGCATTTTTTCTCGGGCGCGACGGCATCAACGCCTTCGCGGCGGTGAAGGCCGGCACCTCGCTCAACAAGTACGTGCACGTGGCGGTCGAGCTGAAGTTCATCGCGCTCGGCCTGTGGTCGCGCATCGACGGCGTGTCGATCGCCATGCCCGCGGGCTCGGTCATCGCCGCCACCGTCACCCTCGGCACCGAAGACCTGAACGTCACGCTCTCGGGTGGCCCGCAGCTCGACTTCACCGCGCTCAGCCGTGAGAACGCCCAGCTGCTCAACCTGCCGCTCGTCACCCTGAGCGCGTTCGCGCGGGTGCACACCAACGTCGGGCTCATCACCGAGAACTGGGTGATTCCCGAGTTCGACCTCGCCCACCGCTGGTTCGTCGCCGACGCGCTCGCCGCCCGCTTCTTCGGCGACCGCTTCGCCATCGACCTCGGCATTCTGGTGATGCCCACCCAGTTCCAGGTCTCCAGCCCGGTGCCGGGCGTGCTGCCCTGGCTCAACTTCACGTACCACTTCACGTGATCAAGAACCTCCGCGAGCTGTACCAGTACCGCGCCCTGCTCTGGAGCCTCACCGTGCGCGAGCTGCGCGCCCGCTACCGCGCCTCGGTGCTCGGCTTCTTGTGGACCTTCTTGAACCCCACCCTGTCGATGGCGGTCTACGCGCTGGTGTTCGGCAAGCTGATGCCGAACCCCGACAGCCACTACCCGTACACGGTGTTCGCGGCGCTCTTGCCGTGGATCTACTTCTCGTCGTCCATCGCCGGCGGCGCCAGCTCGGTGAGCGATCGCCGCGACCTGCTCACCAAGGTGCGCTTCCCCGCCCAGGTGCTGCCCGCGACAGTGGTCGCCACCAACCTGGTCAACTACCTGCTCTCGCTGCCGCTCTTGATCGCGCTCGGCCTGGTGTTCGGCGTCACGCCCACCTGGCACTTCGCCTTCTTTATTCCCATGGTGCTGCTGCAGACGCTGTTCACCCTCGCGCTCACCTACCTTCTCTCGGCGCTCAACGTGGCGTTTCGCGACCTGCAGCACATCGTCGTCAACCTGCTGCAGCTCGCCTTCTTTCTCACCCCGGTGCTGTGGCGCATCGGGCTCGCTCCCGAGTGGGCGCACCGGCCGATTCTCTACCTGAACCCCATGGCGGCGCTGGTGAACGGGTACCGCGACATCTTCGTCGACCAGCACCTGCCGCACTACAAGCCGCTGCTGGCGGTGACCGGGGTGTCTTTCGCGCTGCTGTGGGTCGGTTCGGTGGTGTTCGAGCGGCGGCGCGAAGAGTTCGCCGAGCTGATTTGAACGCCGGCGACCTGCGCACCGTGGTGATTCGGCGCGCCGGCGAGCGGCGGCGCGTGGCCCTGCTCGGCTCTGACCCCGCGCTGGTCGCCGGCATCGAGGCGAACGGCTGCACCGTGCTCGCCGACCCCGAGGGGCCCCTGCAGCTCTCGGCGTTCGACCCGCAGGTGGTGGTCGGCTTCGACGGCATCGCCCAGCGCGACGCCTTCGAGATGATCTCGCAGGCCGCGCCGCGCGCCGAGCTCGTCTTCTCGTGCGCCAACGCCGGCAGCGCCTCGAGCCTGGTCTCGCAGTTGGTGGGCAGAGAGGCGCCGCGCGGTCAGACCGAGCAGGCGGTGCGCGGGTGGCTCGAGGGCGCGGGCTACCAGATCGTCGCGCGCGACCGGGTGGTCACCGACTTCGCGCCGTCGGGGCTGGCGCTCGACGCCGAGGCCGCCCTGCGCGCGCTGCTCGAGCAGCTCAACCCCGAGGCCGCCGCCGACCGCTGGCTGTGGGTGGCCCGGCGCGGGGCGGCGCAGCGCGACGAGGGCAGGGTGCCCGGCCTGCTCAGCGCGGTGGTGTTCGACGGGCCCGGGCGCGAGCGCACCGTGGCCTCGCTCGAGAGACAGTCGCAGAAGCCGCTCGAGATCGTCGAAGGCGTCGAGCGGGCGCGCGGGCAGTACCTCGCCTTCGCGATGCCGGGCGACACGCTCTCGCGAGATCACCTGCAGCGGCTGGTGCAGGCGCTGCAGCGCGGCGTCTCGGCCTGGGCGCTCGAGTCGGCCGTGCCGCCCGCCGAGGCGCTCGCGCGTGGAGCGGTCGACTGCTGCGCCTACCTCGTCGATCGCGAGCGCGTGGGGCCCTTCACCCTCACGCTGCCGCGCGAGGCTCCCGCCGCCGAGGCGGTGCTCTTCGCGCGCCTCACCGCGCTGTTCCCCGCCACGCTGGTCTCGGGCGGCCCGTCGTTCGAGCGCGCGGTGAAGCCCCCGCCCATCGACGCGGCGCTATCGGTCTTGCGTGCGCGCCCGCTGCGGCTGCTCCTCGGGCTCGAAGAGGCCCTGGCCAAGAGCCCCGAGCCCTCGCTGCGCACCCTGCTCAAAGACCGCCTGGGCAACCTGATTCGCTCGCCCTGAGCCCTTCAAGGGCGCAGGGTGGCTTCTTCACGCGGCGGGCCCCAAGGTGCTACGCGCCCCCACCCATGCCGAGCTTCAAGACCAACTACGCGCGCTGGTTCGCCGCCTTCGAGAAAGCGCGCGCCAAGAACCCCGAGCGCAAGGCCCGCTTCGAGACCAGCAGCGGCACCGAGCGACCGCCCCTCTCGGCGCCCGAGGCCGACGACTACCCCGACGCGCTCGGCTTCCCCGGCGAGTTCCCCTTCACCCGCGGCGTCCAGTCGACCATGTACCGGGGCCGCTTCTGGACCATGCGCCAGTACGCCGGCTTCGGCAGCGCGCGCGACGCCAACCAGCGCTACCACTACCTGCTCAAGAGCGGGCAGACGGGCCTGAGCGTCGCCTTCGATCTGCCCACCCAGATGGGCTACGACGCCGACTCGGCCCGCGCCCGCGGCGAGGTCGGCAAGGTCGGCGTCAGCATCAGCTCGGTGCGCGACATGGCGGTGCTGCTCGACGGCCTGCCGCTCGGCGAGGTCTCGACCTCGATGACCATCAACGCCACCGCGCCGGTGCTGCTGTGCCTCTACGCGGCGGTCGGCGAGAAGCAGGGCGTGCCGATGCAGGCCCTCTCGGGCACGGTGCAGAACGACGTGCTCAAGGAGTACATCGCGCGCGGCACGTACATCTACCCGCCCAAACCCTCGCTGCGGCTGATCAGCAACCTGATCGCCTTCTGCAGCCAGAAGGTGCCCAAGTGGAACCCCATCTCCATCAGCGGGTACCACATTCGCGAGGCGGGCTCGACGGCCGCCCAGGAGATCGCCTTCACCCTCGGCGACGGCATCGCCTACGTCGAGTCGGCGCTCGCCGCCGGCCTCGAGGTCGACGCGTTCGCCGGCCGGCTCTCGTTCTTCTTCAACGTGCACAACGACTTCATGGAGGAGATCGCCAAGTTCCGCGCCGCCCGCCGGCTGTGGGCGCGCATCATGAAAGAGCGCTTCAAGGCGAAAGACCCGCGCTCGATGATGCTGCGCTTCCACGCCCAGACCGCCGGCTCGACGCTCACCGCCCAGCAGCCGCTCAACAACGTGGTGCGGGTGTCGCTGCAGGCGATGGCGGCGGTGCTCGGCGGCTGTCAGAGCCTGCACACCAACTCGTGGGACGAGGCGCTCGCGCTGCCCAGCGAGAGCGCGGCCACGCTGGCGCTGCGCACCCAGCAGATCATCGCGCACGAGACCGGCGTCGCCGACACCATCGACGCGCTGGGCGGCAGCCACCACCTCGAGTCGCTCACCAGCTCGCTCGAGGCGCAGGCCGAGGGCTACCTGAAGAAGATCGACGAGCTCGGCGGCATGGTGCGCGCCATCGAGAAGGGCTACCCGCAGGGCGAGATTCAAGACGCCGCCTACCGCGCCCAGCGCGCCATGGAGTCGGGCGACGCGGTGGTGGTGGGGGTGAACAAGTTCCACCAGGCCGAGAAGCCCCCCGAAGGGCTCTTGCGGGTCGACGAGTCGGTCGAGCGCGAGCAGCGCGTCTCGCTCGAGAAGCTGCGCCAGAGCCGCGACAACGCCGCGGTGACGCGCGCGCTCGATGCGCTCAAGCGCGCGGCCACCGGCAGCGAGAACCTGATTCCGCTCATCTACGACGCGGTGAAGGCCGAAGGCTCGCTGGGTGAGATCAGCGACGCCCTGCGCACCGTGTTCGGCGAGCACAAAGAGAGCGTCGTGCTCTGACCCGATGTCTCGAGACGACTCGATACCTCCCTCTGGCCGCTTCACCCGCTTCCGCAAGCTCGCCACGCTCTCGGCGAAGCTCTCGGCCGACGCGGTGGGCAGCGGCCTCAAGCGCCTCACCGGCGCCAAGACCGACGGCCTCGGCCTGCCCTCGGCCGAGCGCATCGTCGAAGCGCTCGGAGAGATGAAGGGCATGGCGATGAAGCTGGGCCAGGCCCTCAGCATGGACCCGGGCGCTTTTCCCCCCGAGGCGCGCGCGGTGCTGGCGCGGCTGCAGAACCAGGCCCAGCCGATGGCGTACGAGACCGTGGCCCGGGTGGTGACCGAGCAGCTCGGCGCGCCGCCGGAAGAGAAGTTCGCCCGCTTCGAGCAGACGCCTCTCGCCTCGGCCTCGCTGGGGCAGGTGCACCGCGCCACCACCTTGGGTGGTCTCGAGGTGGTGGTGAAGGTGCAGTACCCGGGCATCGAGACCGCCATCGAGAGCGACCTCGACAACCTCGGCACCCTGGTGAAGGCGCTGGGCGTGGCCGGCAAGCGCCTCGACGTGCGCAAGCACTTCGAAGAGGTGCGCGCCGACTTCCTCGCCGAGACCGACTACCGCAACGAGGCGCGCAACGCCGAGGCCTTCGCCGCCGCGCTGGGCCGAACCGACGAGCTCTGCGTGCCCCGCCCGCTGCTCGAGCTCACCGCGCAGCGGGTGCTGACCCTCGAGCTGCTGCAGGGCCCCACCTTGAAGGAGCTGCTCGTCGGGCCCCTCGACGAGGCCGAGCGCTTTCGCCTCGGGCGGCTGCTCATCGTCGCCACCTTCGCGCCGTTCTTCGCGGGCGGGCTGATGCACGTCGACCCGCACCCCGGCAACTACCTGCGGCTGCCCGACGGGCGGCTGGGCGTGCTCGACTTCGGCAACGTCAAGCGCTTCACCCCCGAGTTCGTCGAGACCAACCACGAGATGCTGCACTGGCTGTTGCACGAGGGCCGGCACATCGACGTGGTGGCGCTGCTCAAGCGGGTGGGCTTCAAGGCCGAGCTGCCCGACGCAGAGGTGGCCGAGCTCATCTTCGACTACGCGAACATCATGGCGCGGCCGATGCGCGCCCCGACGTGGGACTACACCCAAGACGACACCCGCGAGCGCATGCGGTCGCTCGCCATCTCGAAGGCCACCAAGTTCATGCGGCTCAAGCCGCCCGAGCAGTCGCCGCTCTACTTCCGCTCGATCGGCGGGCTGTGGCTCAACCTGCGCGCCCTCGAGGTGAAGGGCCCGATGCGTGACGTGTTTCTCGAGCTCGAGCGCGACGCCGACGCTCGACGTGTTCAAGTCCGCTGAGGCCGTGTAGCCTTCGACCCGTCGATGGAAGACGCGCAGCCGCTCCAGGTCTTCGTCCGCAACGACAAGGGCAAGGTGTGGGGGCCGCTCTCTCCTGCCTCGGTCGAGCTGCTGTTCGACAACGGCGTCATCGAGGGCCGCGTGCAGCTCTCGCTCGACGGCAGCAACTACTACTTCCCCGGCCGGGTCCCCAACCTGCGGGTGTTCGTGCCGCGCGCGCTGTGGGGCGACGTGGTGGTGCCGGGAGACGACCTCGAGCACCCGCCGCCGCCACCGCCTGTTCCCGGTCAGCTGCCGGGCGGTGCGCCGCCGGTCGCGCCCGCCGGGGGGCCGATCGCCGGCCCGGGCGCCCTGCGGGCAGGCCCCGGCGCGGTGGCCAACGCCGCCGCCCGCTCGACCGCCGCCATGGCCGGCCCCGGAGCGCGCGCCGCGATGGATCGCCGCCCCGCCCCCCACAACCTCGGCCAGCCGGTGCAGAAGGCGGCGCCGGCCGCTCCTGCCGCGGCGCCCGCGGCGCCTGCCGCGCCCGCGCACGCCGCGGTCGCCACGCCCATCAGCGACGGCACGCTGCCCACCGAGGGCGACCTCACCAAGCTGCCGGTGCTCCACCTCTACTACCTCATCGCCTCGGGCGACCGCACCGGGCTGCTCACCCTCACGCTGCCCGATCGGAACATCGAGATTCACTTCCGCAAGGGCAACCCCGAGTTCGTCGACTCCAGCCACGCCGACGACGCGCTCGCCACCTTCCTGGTGCGCGCGCAGCTCGCCAACTTCGACCAGCTCGGCCGCGCCGAAGCCGAGAAGGCGAAGTTCGGCGGTGAGCTGGTGGGCGCGCTGTTCGGCCTCGGCATTCTCCACCCCTCGACCGCGTTCACCCACCTCGCCACGCGCGCCAACAACATCTTGATGCGCGCCTTCGCCGCCGAGGCCGGCACCTTTCACTTCGACCCGAAAGAGCTGCCCGCCCACAAGGCGATGCCGCTGGGCAACCGCTGGTCGGTGCTCGCCGAGCAGACCCGTCGCATTCCCATCGCCGAGATTCGCCGCCGCATGGCCGACGTCGCCGACAACCCGGTGATGAAGTCGGGCGGGCGGGTGAGCTTCGACCAGCTCCGCCTCACTCCGCACGAGGCCCGCGCGCTGTCGCACTTCGACGGCGTACGCAGCCTCGCCCAGCACGCCGCCGCGCACCCGACCGAGGGCGATCACATGTTCCGCGTGGCGTGGTTGCTGAAGGACCTCGAGATGGTGTCCTTCGCCGCGGTGAAGCTGCCGCCGCCCCCTGCCGCGCCGCCGGTGCCCGCGCCCGCTCCGTCTGCTCCGGTGCTCGACGCCGAGCCGCTGCTCGACGCCGCGGTCGAGCCCGAGCCTCCCGAGTCTGCTCCGGTCGCTCCGGCTCCGCCTCCGGTCGCTCCGGCTCCGCCTCCGGTCGCTCCGGCTCCGCCTCCGGTCGCTCCGCCTCCGGTCGCGCCGCCTCCGGTCGCGCCGCCGCGTGCGGTCGCCGCACCTGGGCCCGCCCGGCCCCAGGGCGCCCCGGGCGCCGCGCCGCGACCTCCGCCGCCGGTGGTGGGGCCCCCCCGGCCGGCAGGCTCGCCGGGCGCCCCCGCTCCGCGGCCGCCGCCGCCCACCCTGCAGCAGCAGGCAGGCGCACCCGCCGCGCCGCGACCGCCGCCGGTGGTGGCGGCCCCGCCGGTCGCCGCGCCGCGCCCGGTGCCCGCCGCCCCGGCCCAGGCGGGCCACTCGGGAGAGTACGACTCAGAGATTCGCCAGCTGCAGGAGCTCTTCAAGACCATGAAGGGCCAGAACCACTTCGAGCTCTTCGGCCTCACGCCCAAGGCCGACCCCGGGACGATCAAGATCGCCTACTTCAAGCTCGCCAAGCTCTACCACCCCGACACCGTGCCGCCGGGCGCGCCCGAGGCGCTGGGCAAGGCCAAGGCCGACGTCTTCGCGCGCATCGGTGAGGCCAACCGCACGCTGATCGACGAGAAGACGCGCGCCGAGTACATCGCCGAGCTCGAGGCGGGCGGCACCGGCGAGCAGATCGACGTGGCCCAGATTCTCGCCGCCGAAGAGCTGTTCCAGAAGGGTCAGATTCTGGTGAAGGCGCGCAAGTTCCCCGAAGCGGTGAAGATGCTCGACGAGGCGATCAAAGCGAACCCGGAAGAGGGCGAGTTCTACTCGTATCGTGGCTACGCGAAGTTCTTCCTCGCTCCGGACAAGAAGGCCACCTATCCAGAGGCGATGAAGGACATCAACTTGTGCCTGAAGAAGAACGCCCGCTGCGCGAGCGTTCACTTTCACCAGGGCATGATGTCGAAGCTGCTCGGCGACCTCTTTGGTGCGAAGAAGCACTTCGAGCAGACCGTGCGGCTCGACGCCAACCACATCGACGCGCAGCGTGAGCTGAGGATGATGAAGTGAGCAACGACCCCAACCTGAACCTTCCCCCCGTCATCGACGACCGCAAGCCGCGCCCCAAGCGCAAGAAGCAGGGCGAGCTCTCGGGCAAGCAGCGCCGCGAGCTGCGCGCCCTCGGTCACCACCTCAAGGTGGTGATTCAGGTCGGCCAGCAGGGCGTCACCGACCCGGTCATCGACGCGCTCGACGACGCGCTCGAGACCCACGAGCTGGTCAAGGCGCAGATCGCCGACGAGCGAGAAGCGCGCGCCACTGCCGCCAAGACCCTCGCCCAGGCGACCTCGTCGGTCATCGCCCAAGAGATGGGCAAGACCGTGCTCTTCTTTCGCAAGCGCGAGAAGAAGTCGAAGTTCGAGAGCCTCTGAAGCTACCGCGCCGCAGTGAGCCCGGCGCGAAACGCCTCGAGCAGCTCGCGCGAGAAGTACTGCCGCTTCGACTCGCCCTCGCCGCGGTCGACCACCTCGGCCGGCTCGACGTACCCCGCGTACCCGTTGGCCAGCGACACCAGCGGCACGCCGAGCGACTGCGCCGCGCCCGCCGAGACCTCGGCGGGTACCGCCGCCAGCTCGAAGGCGCCCAGCTTCAGCACCCCGACCTCGGCCACCCGCGGCGCCGACCCGCACAGGAAGTTTCGCCCCGGCATCGCGAACAGCCGCGGCACCAGCCTCGAGGCATCGGTCGAAGGCAGCTCGACCTCGACCCGAGTCACCGACAGGCCGCTCGCCTCGAGCGGGGCCAGCGCCACCGCGTCGAGCGCCGCCAGCACCCGCGACGCCTCGTCTTCGGGCCCCTCGCCGACGGCCCGCGCGTTCGCCCCGGCGCTCTGCAGCACCAGGGTCACGCCCGCATCGGCGCGCTCGGAGACCCGGCCGGGGTAGTCGGGGTCGAGCGCCGCGGCCGGGCGCGGCACCAGGGTGGGGTGCGCCGCCAGCAGCAACCACTGGCCGAGCGACCCGAACTTCACCCGCCGCACCTTCGGGTCGCTCGCCTCGCCCGAGCGGGCCACCGCCAGCTCTGCCGAGCCTTCGCCGGTGGAAATCTCGACCGCCTGCACACTGGCCGCCGCGGCTCTGAGCGCCCGCACCGCGGCCTCGACCACCGCCGCGCGCGCGTCTTCTCGAAACCGCCCGGTGCCGGCCAGCTGCGCCACCAGCCGCCGGTCGTAGCCGCCGAACGACGAGTGCGAGTGGGTGGCCACCACCCAGCAATCAGATAGCCCGCTCGCCGAGCGCACCGCTGACGCCACGTCGTCGGGCACCAGCAGCAGATCGATCGCCACCAGGCCGAAGCTCACCTCGCCGGCCTTCAGCACCACCGCCCGGGCCTTGAGCGGCAGCGCGCTCTTCGAGAGCTCCGGCCGGCGCGGCCCGTAGCCCGCCGCGACGATGGGCGTGGGCACCGCAATCTCGACCGCCGCCGCGCCCGCCTGCACCGGCCCTGGCGACCTCAGGCGCGACACCACCCTCGGCACGGAGCCCGTCGCGCGAGGGCACCAGTTCCAGCTGGCCAGCGCGTAGGCACCACCCGCCGCGAGCAAGGCCGCCATCGCTGCGGCCTTGAGCCGATTCCTCCTGTGCACCTCGCGGTTCAAACCACACTGCCCGCAAAACACGAAGGGCCCGCTCCCTCATCGGGAACGAGCCCATTCGCGGAACGCGCGCCCGGTCCAAGCGTCGCGCTCCTTTTTGAATCGCCCTCTAAACGCCGGGAGCGAATTGTTTGTTCGCGGCGAAAATCACTTCTTCGCGTTTCGAGGCTGAACCTTCTTCCCCTTCGCGGGCGTCTTGCCCTTGGGCGCCGCGGCCACCGACTTGCCGCTGCCCTGCACCAGCTCGGCGCCGGTGAGCATGATGCCCTGCTCGTCGGCCGAGGCCAGGCCGCGCACGGTGATGAACTGGCCCTTCTTGACCTTCGCCTTGGCCGGCAGCGCCGCGGCGACCACCGAAGGCTCGCCGTTGGGAGCGTCGGGCGTCACGAAGACGGCGAGGGTCGCATCGACCTCGGTCGAGACCTCGGCCACCAGACCCTTCACCTCGAGCAGCTTGCCGTCGTAGCCGGCCGCCTGCTTCGCCATCAGCTGCGCCGCGAGCTTGGGCGCTTCGATCTGCACCGGAGCCGAGTCGGCCGCCGACTCGTTCGCCGCCGGCGCCGCGCCGCCCTTCGCCACCGCGTCGCCCGCCACCGCCGCGCCACCCAGCGAGGCCACCTCGAGCGTGTAGTCGTAGCCGCCCTTCACCGAGTCGCCGCCCAGGTCCTTCACCGTCACCTTGTAGGTGCCCGGCTTCGCGTCGACGCTCGCCACGGCCTTGCCGCCCACGCTCGCGGCCGACACGTCGGCGACCACCTCACCCGCGGCGTCCTTGATGGTGATCTGCGCATCGAGCGGGTACTTCTTGCCCGCCGGCGGCGTCACGCTCACCGTGAACCGGCCCGCCTTCTCCACCGTCCAGCTGTAGTCGTTGCCGTACTTGCTGGTGACGTTGTCGCTGCAGGTCTTCTGCACGTTCGCGATGAGGTGGTGGCAGGACGTGTCGGCAGACGGCGCCGACTTGGGCCCGAAGATCATCAGCGGAATCGCCGCCGCCGCGCCCACCCCGCCGCCGATCAGCGAGAACTTCTTCTTCTTCGCGGTCGAGGCGAGCAGCCCGTCGCGCCCCTTGCTCGAGACCATCATCGAGCGCCAACCCGGCTTGATGATCGTCCCGCCCTCGATCTTCCCCAGCACGAACAGGTTGCCCTCGACCGGTACGAGCTTCTCGGTGGCGCGGAAGCCGATGGTGTAGCCGTCGGACGAAGAGATCACCGGAATGTCGTACGACAGCTCGCCGAACTGAATGCTCGACGCCCAGCCGCGGCCGTTGAGCTCTTTCTTGAAGCCCGGCTTGAAGTTGTCGAACTCGCCGCCCTTGCTGAAGTCGACGGGAATCGCGCCGCTGCCGTCGTCAACGGTCGCCACCGCGCCGCCCTTGAGCGTGTCGAGCGTGGTCGAGCCCTTCACCGTCTTGTACCCGTCCTGCGTCTTTTCCTGCTTCTCGTACAGCCGCTCGATCTTCACCTCGTAGTAGAGGCACGGCGTCTTCGAGCACGGCGACAGCAGCTGCTTCTGCGGAGCGTTCACCTTGCCCTCGGTGCTGATCGCCCCCTTGGGGTCCGACGAGGTCGGGTCGCGCGCCAGGTCGCCCGTCTTCTTGAACGGCGCCGCCAGAATGCGCTTGCCCTTCAGGTGCTGAATGAAGCCGAACCCCAGAACCGCCAGGCCGACGATGAGAACGAGAATGCCCATGGTCACTCCGCGTATTGGTGTCCCCAGTGGGGCCACCGTTTGAATTTTTTTTGTTTCCCCGCTTGTGGCGATAGGACCCGAGGCGCCCGAGCGGTGTGCAAAAGAAAATGAGAATTGGGTTTGCGGCGTAAACCGACAGAAAACCGTCGACGCGCGGCTTACAGCTCGACGGCGACGCCGAGGGTGGCCGAGGGCAGGGGCAGAAACGCCACCGCGCCGTTCACCACCAGCAGCCCCGCGGCGAAGTCGCCGTCGAGGCACAGCGAGACGATGCTCACCAGCTTGAAGCGCGCCGTCACCCGCGCCGCCAACACCGGCGAGAGGGCCGCCTCGGTGCGCTGCTCGAGCACCTGGGTCTGCGGGTCGGGCAGCGTGCCGGTCTCGAACCACACCCCGCCGCCTGCCTCGGGGCCGGCGCCCAGCCACAGCCGGCCGAAGTCGAACGCCCAGCGGTAGCCCACCCGCGCCTGCACTCCGCCGACGTTGAGCCCGCCGGCCTCGATGGTGCGCCCGCCGATCATGCCCGGCAGCTGACCCAGCAGCGAGACGGTGAGGCCGTGGCCCGCGCTCGGCTCGAAGCCCGCGCGCAGCACCCACGACAGGCCCAGCGACGAGCCGGGAATCAAGAGGTCCGACAGGTCGCGGCTCGGGCCGAGGCCCAGGCTGAAGACCGCAGGCTTCGCCGCCTTCGCCTCGGCGGCCTCAACCACCGCCTCGGCCGCTTCGCCCCCGCCTTTGCGCGCCACCGTCACGCTGCTCGTCTGCAGCGAAAGCTCGTCCCACCGCACCACCCTGCGCGCGCCGTCGAGCAGGCTCACCCGCCCGCCGAACGACTGCCCGCCCTTCATCAAGCGCAGCCCGTACTGCCCCGGCGCCAGCGCCACCTCGCGAATCGGCCCCGGCGGCAGCTCGACGATCACCTGATCGCGCACCACGTCGGTCACTAGGGAGCGCTCGCTGCCCTCGGGCACCACCAGCGTGGCCGACGGCTTCACCAGCGAGGCCAGCACCAGCTCGCCCTGGCCCGAGAGGCGGTAGTCGTACGAGGGGTGCTGCACCCCGATGGGCAGCACGCTGGTCGCCGACACGGTGCGGTCGTAGGCGAAGCGGTACGCCTCGGCGAGGGTCACCAGCCTGTCGCCCGAGGTGTCGGCCCCGCCGCGCAGCCCCGAGATGAAGTTGTGGGTGAAGTAGCTGCCCATCACCTCGGTCGACTCGAGCGCCGACTCGTCGGCCGCCGAAGAGGTGATGAACGCTTCTCCGCTCGCCACCAGCGTGTCCGACAGCTTGATGACGAACGGGTCAGAGGGGTGACCCCCCTTCTCGCGAAAGCCCGCGCCGCTCTTGCACGCGTCGACGATGGCCACCCGCAGGTCGGCGCCGGTGCCCAGCAGCATCGCCTTGAGCCGCGCGTAGGGCAGGTTCTCGCCGCCCAGCTCGATCGCCTCGCCGTCCGAGTGGCCCGAGAAATAGAAGAGCAGCACCGCGCGCGTGTCGGGCACCTTCTTGAACATCGCCACCCGCTCGCGCGCGTCGGTCACCGCGCGCTCGAGGTCGGCCACCCTCCGGCCCTGCAGCAGCAGCACGTCGTCGGGCGAGACGTCGCCCAGCTCGACCATCACCCGCGCGAACTTGCCCGCGTCGCTCTCGGCGTAGCGCAGGGGCTGCAGCCCGCTGCTGCCGGCGTTGTTGCCCACCACGATCGCCACGCGGCGCGTCTCGGCCAGGGCCGGGAGCGCCGCGAGCATCGCCGTGAGCAACAGCAGCCGTGGGGTCACTTCACTTCGCCTTCACGAACTCCCACGACACCACCCTGGCCTTCTCGATCTTCGGGTCGCCGGGGCTCGAGTCGAGGGCCGTCTTCACCGCGCTCGCCGAGATGGGCGAGTCGGAGAACACCGCCACCAGCCGCTCGCTGCCCAGCGTGTCGTCGAGCTCGACGCTGCGTGGAATCTCGACCCGCCCTTCGTCGACCGCCGCGCTCTGCTCGGCGCCGAACGGGTGGTACACCGTGAACGCCCCTGCGCCGTCGCGCGAAGCGATCATCAGGTACTTCGAGCCCGCGCCGTTCACCACGAAGCGAATCTTGTCTTTGGGGTGCAGCACCGTGGTCGGCTTCACCGGGAACTGGCCCATCTCGGGGCGCAGCGCCACCACCTCGAGCGTCGGGCCGCCCTTGATGCCGATGTACGGCGCGTCGTCGCTCGGCGACCTGCCGCCCAGCCAGACCGCCGCCGCCAGCGACGCCACCACCACCGCGCCCGCCGCGGGGACCAGCATCAGCCACCCCGCGCGCAGCCGCTCGACCAGCGACGGCACCGCCAGCCGCTGCTCGAGCTTCTGCAAGGTGCGGGGGAAGACGAACTGCTCGAAGCGCGCCTTGTCTTCGTTCAGCTCCGACCAGCGCTTCTGGCACAGCGCGCAGCCGTCGAGGTGGGTCTTGGCCTCGGCCTGGCGATCTCCGGTGAGGGCCGACATCAACAGCAGGTCGATGGTCTCGGAAGAGAGGTGTCCGCGTGCATTCATGTGACGTCTCCCCGGCCGATGAACTTCCGGGAGCGGTTGGTGAACTCTGCCAATCGGTTGATGACGGTGCGGCGGGAGATGCCCAGCGTGCGGGCCACCTGCTCCTGCTCGAGGCCGTCGATGTAATAGAGCACTGCCGGCGCGCGCAGGTTCTCGGGCGCGCGGCTGACCAGCTGCATGGCGAGGTCGCGATCGAGCATCTCGGGCTCGGGGTGGTCTGACGCGGCCTCGGGAATCTCGTCGACCGGCTCGGCCTGACGGCCGCGATCGCGGATCAGGTTGAGGCAGTAGTTGGTCGAGATTCGGTAGATCCACGCCAGGGCCGCGGCATCGTCGGGAGCCGATTCGATGTGGCGCATCACCCTCACGAAAACCTCCTGCGTCGCGTCTTCCGCGAGCGCGTCGTCCTTTAGGAGGCGCCGGCATCTCGAATAGATGGCGGGGCCGAACTTTCGGTACAGGTTGGAAACCCGACCTGTCTTTCCGACCCCCGACGTGGACAAGGTGTGAAACCTTTCTGATTCAATGGGCGTGCCCCGCGTGATGCGGTGCGCCGTAACTCAAGAGGAGGGCCTCTGTCGAGACGAGGCCGGTTTCGGTCAAGCGAGATCAGCCGGTCGCCGTTACGTGGTATCTGCGCGGTAACCATGTGTGGAGTATTCGGAGTTTACGGCCATGAAGAGGCGAGTCGGCTGACGTATCTCGGTCTGCACGCGCTCCAGCACCGTGGGCAAGAATCGGCCGGTATCGTCTCGTTCGACGGCGGCGCGATGAAGCAGTACCGGCAGATGGGCCTGGTCGCCGACGTCTTCACCGAGCCGATTTTGCAGGACTTGAAGGGCCCCGCGGCCATCGGCCACGTTCGCTACTCGACCGCCGGGCACAGCCAGTGGAAGAACGCCCAACCCCTGGTGGTGGCGTACTCGGGCGGCCAGCTGGCGGTGGCCCACAACGGCAACTTCGTCGACCACGACGCCACCCGAAAGAAGCTCGAAGAGGGCGGCGCCATCTTCCAGTCCGATTCCGACACCGAGGCGGTGATTCACCTCATCGCGCGGTCGAAGGCCGGCGCGTTCGAAGACAAGGTGGTCGACGCGCTGCGGCAGATGCGCGGCGCCTACTCGCTGCTCTTCCTCAACGACAAGAAGATGGTGGCGGTCAGAGACCCCCACGGCTTCCGCCCTCTGGTGTTGGGGCGCGTGCACAACGCCTACGTGCTGGCCTCCGAGACCACCGCGTTGGATCTCATCGAGGCCGAGCTGTTGCGCGAGCTCGAGCCGGGCGAGATGGTGGTGATCGACGACAGCGGGCTCAAGTCGTCGCGGCCCTTCGATTCGGCCAAGCCGGGCCGCTGCGTGTTCGAGCACGTCTACTTCGCGCGCAGCGACTCGACCCTGTTCGGCCTGTCGGTCTACGAGACCCGCAAGAAGCTCGGGCGGCAGCTCGCCAAAGAACAGCCCTGCGACGCCGACGTGGTCATCGCGGTGCCCGACTCGGGCGTGCCCGCGGCCATCGGCTACTCCGAGGGCACCAAGATTCCCTACGACGTGGGCCTCATTCGCTCGCACTACGTGGGCCGCACCTTCATCGAGCCGCAGCAGTCGATTCGGCACTTCGGGGTGAAGCTCAAGCTGTCGGCGGTGCGCGCCACGCTCAAAGGCAAGCGGGTGGCGGTGATCGACGACTCCATCGTGCGCGGCACCACCTCGCGGAAGATCGTCAAGATGCTCAAGGCCGCCGGCGCGCGCGAGGTGCACCTGCGCATCAGCTCTCCGCCCAACACCTGGCCCTGCTACTACGGCATCGATACGCCCAGCCGCACCGAGCTGATCGCCGCCTCGCACTCGGTCGAAGAGATCGCCCGCTACGTCACCGCCGACTCGCTCGGCTACCTCTCGCTCGAGGGCCTGGGCACCGCGGTCGGCGACCCCAACTTCGACACCTTCTGCAACGCGTGCTTCTCGGGCAAGTACCTCACCCGCCTCGCGGGCTGAGCGACGCCCCCGCCAGGCGCTCGCGCGCGGCTCCGGGCGACTCTCCCGTCCACCGCTTGTAGGCCCGCGCGAACGCGGTGAACTGCGAGAAGCCCAGCCGCCACGCCACCTCTGACAGCGGCAGCGCGCCCTCGAGCACCAGCTCTCTGGCGCGGCGCAGGCGAACCGCCTCGACCCGCTCTCGCAGGCTGGTGTTCTCTTCCTTCAGCCGCCGCTGCAGGGTTCGCTCGCTCAGCCGCAAGGTGCGCGCCACCGCTTCCATGCGCACCTCGCCGCGCGAGAGCTGCTGCGCCACCGCCTGCTCGACCTGGCCCAGCAGGTCGCTGGGCCGCTCGACGCTGGCCCGCACCTGATCGACCAGCTGGCTGAGCACCGCGAACAGCGGCGGGTCAGAGCTCACCACTGGCCGGTCGAGCTCACCCGGAGCGAGCTCGATGTAGTTGTCGGCCTGCTCGGCCGCGAGCGGAGCCCCGAGCAGCCGCTCGAGCTCGGCCCGCTCGGCCGGCGCCGGGTGCGCGAACCCGATGCGGCGAATGGCCGCCGCGCCCCCGCTCAGCTCGCGCAGCATCATCACCCCCACGCCCACCGTGAACTCGTGAATCAGCCGCCGCGACGGCCCCAGCGACGGGTAGAACAGCTGCGCCGCGCCGTCGGCCAGCACCCGCAGCCCCGGGCGAAACAGCTCGCTCACCAGCCGCTGGTTGCGGTCGACCGCGTGCCACGCCTCGCGCAGCGTCGGCGCGGTGCGCCACAGAAACTCGGGGGCTCCGTAGCTGCCGCGGGGCAGCGACAGCCCCGCCCGCACCGCGAACAAGCGCTCGGGCACCGCAGCGCAGCAGTCTTCGGCGAACGCGCTCAGGCTGAGGAGCGGCAGCGAGGTGCCCTCGAGCCCGTGCCGGGCCGCGATCTCGGTCGGGTCGACGCCGTGCCGCGCGAGCGCGTCGAGAATCAGTCGAAACGCGGGCGACGTGATGAGCGGAGCCGGTGCAGACATGTCGACGCACCGTACCCGTGACGCCCACGGTCGAGCCGTCTGGCGCATCGGGTGACACGCGCGGGGCGCGCGGTTCCTCTGCGCAAAGTGAAACTGCGTCGCTCGCGTGCGTCGCCCGTTGGCGTGAAAGGTCAGCCGAATTGGCGGCGCCGGTATGCGCCATCGAGGGGGTTCCCGGCGACAAAGGTTTCATCATGAAACGAACCCACCTGGCCCTCTCGAGCGCGCTCTTGCTCGCCTGCGGCGCCCCGACTGCGCTCGACCTCGGGCCCCTCGACGCGGGAGCCGCCGGAGGCACCGCAGCGGCCGATGGCGTGGGCGGTGGCGGCGACGTGGGGCCCGGCACCGCCGGTGGCAGCTCGGCCGGCGGCACCAGCGGCGGAGGCACGGCCGGCTCGGCCGGCGGCACCGCGCAGCCGGTCGACGCCGGCAGCGCCCAACAGCCGACGGTCGCCTGCTCTCCGACTTCGGCCGGGTTCATTCACCGCGCCGTGAGCCTCGCGGTGCCCAACGGGTGGCTGCTGGCGTGCGAGAGCGCCGAGCTGGCCGACGGCGGGCAGCGCTTCGCGGGGCGCCGCACCTGGCGGGTGCTCTACAAGTCGAGCGTGCTGCTGCATCAAGACGGCGGCACGCTCGAGGTGCCCGTCGCGCTGAGCGGCAACGCGGTGGTGCCGGTCGCGGCGGCTGCAGGCCCCCGGCCGGTGCTGGCGAACACCCATGGCACCACCGGCGTGGTGCCTCAGTGCGCTCCCAGCACCGCGGTGCAGCTCGATGCGCACGTGATGTTCGACCAGGTCTCGCCTGCCTCCGCGCCCGGAGCCGTGGTGGTGGTGCCCGACTTTCTCGGGCTGGGGCGCGACGACGGGCTGCGCTCTCCCGACGTGAACGCGCGCGTCACCGACCCGCTCGCCGTCTGGCAGCAGCTGCAGCCGATGCGCGACGTGAGCCACCCGTACCTCTCGATCGAGGGCGAGGGCCGCGCGACCATCGACCTGGTGCGCGCCGCCCGCGCGCTGCCCGACGCCGACCTCGGCCCGCGCCCGCGGTGGGCCGCGCTCGGCGTCTCGCAAGGCGGCCACGCGGCGCTCGCCACCGGCGAGACGTGGACGCGTGGCTACGGCACCGACACCGAGCTGGTGGGGGTGATGGCCGGTGCGCCGGGCTCGGACCTCGCCAGCAACGGCTACACCGTGCCCGAGCTCGCGCGCATCTTGACCCCGATGGTGCTGGTCGGCCTCTCGCTCGAGAACCGCGACCTTCACCCCATCGACCTGCTGAGCTCGCAGGCGCTCGGCGCGTTCGGCCGCACCGCCGGGCGGGGCTGCCTGTCGTTCGACGCGATCGACGACTGGGTCAGCACGTTCAGCCTGGCGCTCGCCCCCAACCACCCCACGCTGCGCGTCGACCCGCTCAGCGTGCCGGCGGCGGCCGCGGCGCTGCGCGCGAACAGCCCCGGCAACGCGCCCACCCGGGTGCCGATGTTCATCGGCCAGGTGACCGGCGACCCGTTCATCGACCCCCACCGCACCGCCGCCCTGGTCGCGCTCGAGCGGGCCCAGAACCCGTCGGGCGTCACCGCCTGCGTCTACCCGGGCAACGACCTCGGCGCGCCCTGGTTTGCGCGCGGCGCCAACCACGACGCCTTCCGGTGGATGTTCGGCACCGGCACAGGCAGCTGCACCGGCCCCGACGGCGGCACCGCCGCCACCAGCGCCCAGGCCTTCGTTCGGGCCGTCTTCGCCCCCTGACGCCCTCACCCCGCAGTGCCACCCCGCAGCACCCACCGGAGCCTCGCCATGAAGACGTCTCGCCCGAAGTCTGCAGTGCCCCTCGCCGAACGCCTCACCAAGGCCGCCACCGACCTCGCCGCCACCCCGTTCAACGTCGCGCAGCTGGTCGACACCACCGTCGACGCCATCAGAGAGGGTTTCTCGAGCAACAGCAGCTTCTCGGCGAGGGCCCAGCAGGCGGCGCTGATTCCCATCGTCGTGCCGATCGCAGCCGGGGTCGCGTTGGCGACCAGCGTCGACAACGCGGCGAGCGCGCTTCGCGGCGACGTGGCCCACCCGAGCCGGCTGTGGAGCTGAGCGCGCCCCCCGCGCGCAGCACGCCGAGGGGCTCGGGCGCCACCATCTCGGTTCGCTATGCGCGGCAGATCATCGACACCGCCGCCGCGCTGGAGTCTTGACCGCGCCGGCCAATCACCGTCGTCGCGCGAACCGAGCGCAGCCCGCAGCCCAACATCACCCCGTGTGACGCCAGTCGACGCCACACCGAAGCACCCACCCGCAGTTCCCCCTGGAGCCTTCAATGAAGCTGTCTCGAACGATGTTTGCCATCACCTTCGCCGCTGGCCTGTCGGCCTGCGGCCTCGGCGCGCCGAGCGCTGAACCCGACGCGCTCGACAACTACGCAGCCGACCTGCTGAACGCTCCGGTCGACTACCGCAACAAGTGGAGCGTGGGCATCTGCTCGGGCGCGCTCAACTCGAACCCCGCCGCCGGGCCGGTGGGTGCCTGCCTCACCGAGCACAGCCGCTGCACCGGCTCGCTGATCGGCCCGAACCTGGTGCTGACCGCGCGCCACTGCGTTCACGAGCTCGACTTCACCAACTCGACCGGCTTCTGCGACGCGCACTTCACCACCACCCCGCTGTCGTCGAGCCCGCTGCGGGTGACCACCGACCTCTCGGTCGCGCTGGGCCACCCCACCTGGGTCGAGGTCGAGAAGGTGCTGGTCTCGCCGGTGTCGAACCTCTCGTGCGCCGGCGACCTGGTGGTGCTCAAGCTGAAGCGCTCGATTCCGCGCAGCGTGGCGCGCCCGGTGCGCCTCGACCTGCGCCCGCTCACCGCGAACAAGCCGGCCCAGGTCGCGGTCGTCGGCCGCGGCGTCATCGCCGAGCGGTTCGACCCCGACACCTACGAAGAGGCGGGCATCACCGAAGGCGGCATGAAGCGCCGGGTGCTGAAGCACATTCCGTTCGGGTGCGTGTCGAACACCTTCGGCGCCTGCGTGGTCCCCGACATCGGCGAGCCCTTCACGCTCGACACCTCGTACTTCAGCTTCGGCGCCAGCGTGGCGACCGGCGACTCGGGCTCGGGAGTGATTCGGCAGCGATCGTTCGACGACGAAGAGCCGCTGCTCATCGGCGTCACCAACGCCGGCACCGCCGACCCCATCACCGGCAAGCCGAACTTCGGTCTGGGGCTGCGGCTCGACGTTCACGCGGCCTTCTTGCGCGGCGTGCTCGCCAGCCACTGCGGCGGCGGCTACGCGCCCCCCCACTGAAGGCCGGTGAGCCCATGAGACGAGCGTCAGCGAATGGAGCGCGGCGCGCCGTGGCGCCCGGCAGGCTCGAGGCACGGCCCGCCCTGTCGAGCCTGCAGTTGGTGCAGCGGTCGGGCACCCTGGGAGCCGATGGCAAGAGCGAGCCGCTGGCGTTCGTGCTGCCACCCGACGCGGTCGGGGTGGTGGTGCAGGCCCGCGGTGACCCGAAGGTGAGCTACGTCATCAGCGACGTCACCGACGGCACGCAGCAGCTGGTGCACGGCCCTGCTGCGAAGAAGGGCGGCTTCACCGACGCGTTCGAGGTCGACCGCGAAGAGCGGCAGAGCCCCAACCGCGCCGAGCTCGGTGAGCGTGCCGGCAGCGCCTCGGTGCTGCTGCCCAACAACCCCAAGGTGCAGCTGCGGCCCGGCAAGGGCTGGCAGGTGCGGGTTCAGGGCTTTCGCTACGAGGGCGGCAAGTACCTGCCCGCGAACGGGCCGGTGAAGCTCGACGTCATCATCAAGCGGGCTCCGAAAGCGCCGACCGCGGGCCGCTTGAACCTGCACCTCTTCTTCAACGGCAGCGGGGGCTACACCAGGGCCACCGCGCGAGACTCGAAGGTCATCGCCAACATGCTCGCCAAGCTGAGCGAGACGTACAAAAAAGCCGGCATCGAGATCGGGCAGGTGACGTTCGACGACCTGCCGTCGATGCCCAGCGCGCCGAAGAGCGTCGCCGAGATGGAGCAGTCGTTCGCGGCGAACCCGTACCCCGACGGGGTGGGGGTGTACTTCACCGACCAGGTGCTGGGCTCGCGCCTGATCGCCGGGGCCGCCGGAGGTCTGCCCGGCCCTGCGGTCGCGCCTGGTGTGCCTCGGAGCGGAGTGCTGATCTCGACGAGCGACGTACGGGTGAACCACGAGCCCCAAGCGGGCGGAGCCGCGCTCGGCACCACCTTGTCGCACGAGCTCGCGCACTACCTGGGGCTCTTTCACACCCGCGACGACTTCATGAACATGGACGACCCGCTGCCCGACACCCAAGACGCTCCGGACAACGTCATGTTCCGCACCGACGTGGGGGCCGACGCCGCGTTCTCACCGCAGCAGGCGGCCGTGCTGCTGCGGCACCCGTCGGTGGCGGTGACAGCCGTCGCTTGAGCGCAGCGCAAGCGGCTTCGCCCCTCAAGCTTGAAGTGACTCCAGCCGAAACAGTACACCCCGGGGGGTGAGCGACCCGACCACGACCCGAGCGACGTACCCCATCGGCACGCCCGGCCGCCCCTGGGGTGATGCCGAGCGGTCGGCCTGGCGCGCCCGGCAGCCCGCCCGGCGCAGCTACCACGCAGAGGTGGTGCGCGAGATCGATCGCCTGCGCGCCCGCTTCGAGGTGGTGGAGTACGGGCGGCTGCGGTACCCGCCCGACGAATACGCCCTGTTCGCCATTCAGAGCCGCCCCTGGCGCGATGAGCTTCCCTGTGCCCTGGTGACGGGTGGCGTACATGGCTACGAGACCAGCGGCGTGCGCGGCGCCCTCCAGTTCGTCGACCAGCACGGCTCCGACTACCAGGGTCGCATCAATCTCCTCGTCGCCCCCTGCGTGAGCCCCTGGGCCTACGAGCGCATTCACCGGTGGAACGTGAACGCCATCGACCCCAACCGCTCGTTTCGCCCCGACAGCCAGGCGGAAGAGGCGGCCGCGCTCATGCGGCTGATCGCCCCTCTGCGCGATCGTTTTCTGGTGCACGTCGATCTGCACGAGACCACCGACACCGACGAGACGGAGTTTCGCCCCGCGCTCTCCGCCCGCGACGGCGTCGAGCACGAGCCCGGAGAGATTCCCGACGGGTTCTACCTGGTCGGCGACAGCGAGAACCCGCAGCCCCGCTTCCAGAGCGCGGTGATCGCCGAGGTCGCCAGGGTCACCCACATCGCCCCGGCCGATCACCGCGGCCAGATCATCGGCTCGCCGGTCGTTGCTCCGGGCGTCATCAACTACCCGTTCAAGAAGCTCGGCCTCTGCGCCGGCATGACCGCCGCTCGCTACACCACCACCACCGAGGTCTACCCAGACAGCCCCCGCGCGACCGCCGAGCAGTGCGCCGCCGCTCAGATGGCCGCGGTCGGTGCCGCGCTCCAGTTCGCGTTGACCCCCTGAAGCGAGCCCGGCGGGTCGCGAACGCCGCCCGGGGGGCTGGCTTTCCGCCCGGCTTCCCCTTAAGGGGCCTCATCGCTCAAGCCGAGCGATGTCGCTCCAATCTGCGAGCGGCTCTAAGAAAGTTGAACATGGCAACTGGAACTGTGAAGTGGTTCAACGACGCGAAGGGCTTTGGCTTCATCACTCAGTCGGGTGGAGGCGGAGGCGTTTTCTCGCATCACACCGCGATTCAGGCCGACGGCTTTCGCACCCTCGCCGAGGGGCAGCAGGTCGAGTTCGACGTGACCAAGGGCCCCAAGGGTCTGCAGGCCGCGAACGTTCGACCGGTCGCGTAAGTCTCTGAAGTGAAAGTCCCCGTCACCGCCGCGCGCGAGCTGCGGCGGTGGCGTAGGGCGCCCGCGGTCAGGTTGCGGGCGGTTCCACTGCAGCAAGCGCGACCTTTAGAGCAGGTCGAACCCCCACAGCACGCCGCCCAGGGCGCCGAGCGCCACCCCGCCCGCGATGAGGGCGCTGGTGCCGATGGCCTCTGTCTCGGCGGTCTTCTGCAGGGCGAGGGCTTTGCCGACCGACGGCTCGGCCACCGCCAGCCCGTGGTGCTGCACCGCCGAGAGGCCCAGCCACACCGACAGGCCAAGGCACGCTGCCGCGCTCACCCACAGCGCCGCCCCGGTCAGCCTTCCTCTGAGCTTCGGGCGGGCGGGCTCGCTCACCACCGCCACCGGCGCGGGCGGCGGCGTCGACGTTTCGGCGGGCACCAGCACGATCGGCGCCGGCCGCCTGCGCTGCGCCGCTTCCCACCACGAGCGAACCAGCGGCGAGGTCGAGTCGGGCAGGGTGAGTGCGGGCTCGAGCTGCAGCGCGGCGTCGAACGCGCGCTGGGCGGCCTCGGTGTGGCTCAAGCCCGCGTGGGCGAGGCCACGCCACAGCTCGATCAGCGCCAGGTCGTGCACCGTGTTGCCCGACCGCAGCTGGGCCTGGTCGAGCAGGCCCAACGCGGCCGCCTCGTCGAGCGCGGCCACCTTCTGCATCGCCTGCGTCAGCTGCGGGTTGGCGGTGCCCAGCGCGGCGATGAGCGTCAGGGCCCACATGCGTTCGATGCTACCTTGCCGGCCTCGCGATGAAGCAGCTCACCACGCGGCTGGTCACCTTGAAGGGCGGCTCCGCTCGCGCCGTTCAGAACCCGGTGCTCTCGCTCAAGGTCACCGCCGGCCCGTGCGCTCGCCAGACCGCCACGGTCACCCTGCCGCGCGTGCTCCTGGGCAGCGCCCCCGCCGCTGCCTTTCAGCTCGCCGACCGCACCGTCAGCGCGCTGCACTGCGAGCTGTGGTCGGACCTCGAAGGCCTTCGCGTGCGCGACCTGGGCTCGAAGAACGGCGTCTACCTGCGCGAGCGTCGCGTCACCGAGGCCTGGCTCGAAGATGGCGACGCCATCACCCTGGGCCACTCGGTCATCAAGGTGCAGGCCACCGACGACTTCGAAGAGCGCCCGCTCTCAGAGGCCGAGGCCTTCTTCGGCCTCTTGGGCAGCTCGCTGCCGATGCGCCAGCTCTACCAGCTGCTCGACCGGGCCGCGAAGGCCGACGCGCCGGTGCTGCTGCTCGGCGAGACCGGCACCGGCAAAGAGCTCGCCGCCGAGGCCCTGGTGAGCGCCGGCCCGCGCGCCGACCGGCCGCTGGTGGTGGTCGACTGCGGCGCGCTCGCCCACGGCCTCGCCGAGGCCGAGCTGTTCGGCAGGGAAGAGGGCGCCTACACCGACGCGCGCGCGGCGCAGCCCGGAGCGTTCGAGCGCGCCGACGGCGGCACCCTGTTTCTCGACGAGGTCGGCGAGCTGCCCCTCGAGCTGCAGCCCAAGCTGCTCGGCGTGCTCGAGCGCAAGCAGGTGCAGCGGCTCGGCTCGGGCGAAGCGCGCGCCCTCGACGTGCGCGTCATCGCCGCCACCCACCGCCCGCTCGAGGCGATGGTCAACGCCGGCACGTTTCGAGCCGATCTCTACCACCGGCTGTCGGCGCTGACGCTGCAGCTGCCGCCGCTGCGCGCCCGGCGCGAAGACATTCCCCGCCTGGTGCTCCACTTTCTCGGCGAGCTCCCCGGCGGGCCGGCGCTCGCCCCCGGTGTGCTCGAGGCGCTCAAGCAGGGTGAGTACCCCGGCAACGTGCGCGAGCTCCGCAACGCGGTGATGCGCGCGGCGCTGAACCTGCCTGAGCCCGTGAGGCCCGACGCGGCGCCGGCCGGCGGCCCCCACGCGTGGAACCTCGACCAGACCTTTCGACCGCAGAAAGAGCGGCTCTTCGCCGAGCTCGAGCGGGGCTACCTGCTGCAGCTGCTCGAGGCCTGCGAGGGCAACGTCTCTGAGGCGGCGCGGCGGTCGGGCCTCAACCGGGTGCACCTCTACCAGCTCTTCGAGCGGCATCGCCTCGGCCGGCGCCTTGGCGCTCGTCGAGGGCAAAAGTAGCATCGCGGCGGTGTTCGCCCTGCGGCCCCGCACCTCGTTCGAGCCCGTACGGTTGATCGGCGCGGGAGGCATGGGCGAGGTCTTTCTCGCCCGCTGGCGCCATGCGGGGCGCTCCGAGTTGGTGGCGCTCAAGCGGCCCCACCGTCACCTCTCGCGGCAGCGCGAGTGGGTGAAGCGCTTCGAGCGCGAGGCGCGCATCGGCGAGCTCTTGCAGCACCAGAACATCGTCGCGGTGAGGGCCACCGGAAGCGATCGCGACGGCCCGTACCTCGCCCTCGAGTACGTCGACGGCTGGAGCCTGCGCCAGCTCTCGACCGCCGCGCTCGCCGCGCAGCGGCCGTTTCCCATCGACGCCGCGTGCGAGCTCGCGCTGCAGCTGTGCCGCGGCCTGGGCTACGCGCACGCCAGGCCGGCTTCGCCCGAGGGCGCGGGGCAGGGCATCGTGCACCGCGACGTGTCTCCCGAGAACGTGCTGGTGGGGCGCGACGGTTGCGCCAAGCTCGCCGACTTCGGCCTGGCCCGGCTCGAAGGCAACGGCAGCACCACCGGCAGCGGCTCGGTGCAGGGCAAGTTCGGCTACCTCGCCCCAGAGCTCTACGAGGGGCACGCCGCCGATGTGCGCTCCGACGTGTTCTCGCTCGGCGCCACCCTCTACGAGCTGTTCACCGGCACCCGCCCCTTCGACGGGCGCACCGAGGCCGAGCTCCTGCGCGCCACGCTGTTCTCGGTGCCGGTGCGCATGTCGGCGCTTCGTCCGGGAGTGCCGTCGGCGGTCGACGACTGGGTGGCCGCCGCGCTCAGCAGCGACCCCACCAGGCGGCCCGCCGGAGTTCGCTCATTGGAAGACGTGCTCGCGGAGCTGGTCGGGTCGACGCCTGCGCTGAAGCGCTTCATCGAGGCGCTCGAGGGCGAGGGGGCCTTCGCCCACGTCGAGCGGTCTCCCACGCTCGCCGCCGAAGCAGCGCCACGCGGCGCGGCCTGGCCGAGGTGGGCGCTGGGCGCCGCGTCGGTCGCAGCGGTGGGGGGCGTGCTGGTCTTCTTCTTCGTGCCGCGCGACACCCCGGCGCCGAGCGCGCCGCCGGTCGATGTGCCCGCCGAGGTGGCGGCGAAGCCGGCGCCCGACGAGCCTTCGGTTGCGCCGGGCCCCGAGGCGGTCGCGGTGCCGCCCGTGCACAAGCGTCGCCCCCCGGTCGCGAGCGTGGCGGTAGCAGGCCAGCTGTGGGTGAGGGTGTCTCCGTGGGCCGAGGTCTACGTCGACGGGCAGTACCTCGGCGTGACGCCGATGCCGGCGTTCTCGCTGCCGAGCGGCACCCACCGGGTGATGCTGGTGAACAAAGAGCTGAACGCGCACCGCACCCTCGACGTGCAGCTCGAGCCGCGCAAGACCAAGACCCTCAAGGTCGACCTGGGCGCGCAGGGCTCACCCTGAGGGGGCGAAGCGCACCAGCGAGTGAAACCGCGCAGGGTGAGCATGTCGAACCCTGCTCGGTTTCGCAGCTGGGCCCACCCGGCCCACCGACGTTCACCTTCAGTCGTGGCACTCGCCGTCGCCCTCGTCGGTGAAGGCATCGCCCAGCGCGGCGCGGAACCGAAAGCGGTAGCGGGTGGGCAGCAGCGTCAGCTCGAGCACGCCGTGCGTGTCGGTGTGCGCGAGCTCGCTGGTGGGCAGCAGGGTGTTGAAGCCGTCGAAGCCGCCCAGCCCACCGGTGCCCACCACGAAGGTGCGCAGGCCGCGCGCCGGGTCGGCGCCGCCGTCGGGAGCGGTCGGGCCGATGCGCTCGTACTGCTTCATGCCGCCGTTGAGCACCAGCTCGGCGCCGCCCTGGTAGAGCGCCGACCAGAGCGCGGCGTACGCCTCGTCGCTCTGGCGCGACGAGAACCGGGGGCCCTTCCAGAACGCGAGCACGCACTTCGCGGCGCTGGCCGCGAGGTCTTCTCGCAGCCAGGTCTCTTGCGGCGAGCCCGCTTCGCACCCGCCGGCTTGCGCGCACTCACCGTTCAGCGAGACGAGGTGCCACGCCCCCAGGTCGAAGCTGTAGTAGCCGCGGCCGCCGGGGCCGGCGTTCTGGCCGAAGTAGCCGAAGTAGCCCAGCCCCTGCGAGAAGTAGTCAGCGGTGCCCGGAGTGGGTCGGGTGACGTCTTTGAACTTCCCCCACGCGAGGTCATACGAGGCGCGGTACTCGGACAGCGAGCCGGCCGACCGCTGCGTGTCGCCGAGCACCAGCACCGCATCGGGAGCGATCGCCTCGAGCAGCGCCGCGGTCGCCTTCATCTGGCACGCCCCGGCCTGCCCGTCGCCGTGGTTGAACTCGGGCCAGCTCGGGTCGCACGCGATGGAGCCCGCTGCCGCGACCGTGACGAACGGCGTGGCGGCACTCCGGCACGTGCCCCGGTGAGCGCCGGTCGCGCCCTCGCAGGTGTACGGCGCGGGGCAGGGGTCTTCGACCGAGCACTCCTTGCCCTCGAGTGAGAGCGGCGGCGCAAGGCAGCCCAGCCAGCCGATGCAGAAGAACGCCGCGCTGCGCCGCACCGGCAGATTGTCGGCGAGGCCCACCGGGGGGTCCAGTGGCGCGAAAGGCTCCAGGCCCTGTCAGTCGGCACTGACAGGGGGCGAGGCGCACGCCGCGCGCGCCCTTCGCTTCCGCCGGCTTGGGCGGCGCTGCACCCGGGCGCGGCGCTTGCTCAGTCGGCCTTCGACCCTCTTCAAGGAGCCCACCTTTGAACGCCTCCCAACTCACCCGCTCGGTCATCGTCGTCGCGCTGCTCCTCACTCCCGCCTGCGACGGCACCATGGACCCGCCCTCAGGCGACGCCGGCGCCGGTGGCACCGCCGGCGGCACCGCGGGAGGAAGTGCAGGAGGCACCGCGGGGGGAAGTGCAGGAGGCACCGCGGGAGGAAGTGCAGGAGGCCGCGCCGGAGGAAGTGCAGGAGGCACCGCGGGAGGAAGTGCAGGAGGCACCGCGGGAGGAAGTGCAGGAGGCCGCGCCGGAGGAAGTGCAGGAGGCACCGCGGGAGGGAGCGCCGGCGGCCGCGCCGGAGGAAGCGCCGGTGGGACGGCGGGAGGCACCGCTTCGGGAGGCGGCATCGCCTCGGGCACCGACGGCGGCATGACCAACTGCGCGGCGCTGCCGTCGGCGTGCGGCTACCCCGACTCGACCAACACCGGCCCGGCGCCCGGCACCACGTTCGTGAAGGTGCCGCAGCAGCTGACCGCGGGAAGCGGCTGGGCGTGGGAGGCGAACTTCAGCCGCCTGCGCGTAACCGGCAGCAACGCGGTGCTCGACGGTCTGGAGATCAACGGTGAGATGGTCATCGATGCCCCCGGCGTCACCATCAAGAACTCGATCATCTCGGCCTGCGGCGGCCAGTCGGGCGTGATCACCATTCGCGCCGGCCGCCCGCAAGACGGCTACCTCGGCACCAACGCCTCGATCATCCACAACACCATCCGCTGCGTCGGCGGCACGCGCACCGCCAAGGGCGTGATCGACGCCTACGGCGGCGGCACCGGCATGCTGGTCAAGGGCAACGACATCTCGGGCGTCGGCAACTGCGTCAGCATGGAGGCAGGCGGCGTCGCCGAAGACAACTGGTGCCACGACCTCGGCCACATCTCCGGAGACCACCACTCGGGCTTCAGCAACCACGGCGGCGCTTCGGGAGTCATCTTCCGCCACAACACCGCGCTGCTCGCCAACACCCCGACCTCGGGCGGCGGCGGGCTCTCGGGCGCCATCACCATCTACGGCGACTTCGCCCGCGCCCAGCACGTCACCGCGCAGGACAACCTGCTCAGCGGCGGCGCGTACACGATGTACGGCGGCATCAACAACGAGGCGACCTACGGAGACCCCCTCGACGTGAAGCTCATCTCCAATCGCCTCGTCTGCAACCGCTGGGTCTACGGGCCGATGTTCGTGCGCGCCACCACCATCGTCTCGGGCAACTTCTGCGACCAGAACCGCGCCCCCGTGAACCCCTGACCCGCGCTCAGCGGCGCAGAATGGTGCCGCCGGTGCCGACCACCCACACGTTGCCGGCGCCGGCGCCCCAGACCGAATAGACCCCTCGAAGGTGCCACTCGCGACGGCCGACCAGGTCGACCCAGCAGCGCAGTCGGCGTCGATTCCTTCGCGTCCTTCGGTTATGGATTCTCGAGATCCCTCATGCGCACCCGCCGGCTCTTCCCGCTCGTTCTCCTCGTCGCTGCTGGCGCGGGGCTCTTCTCGTTCATCGGCTGCGCGCGACCGGTCGGCTGGTTCCGCGCCGACAAGACTCCCGCCATCGAAGACGACTACGACGGCCGCTTCGAGGCGCTCTCACTCGGCTCTGACGCGGGCTGCGACCCCGTCGCCGCACGGCAGGCCGACGACAAGAGCCTGATCATCGTGCTGGTGCCGGGCATCGGCGGCGACGGCGAAGAGATGCACGCCTCGCTGCCGCTGGTGATGGGCGCAAAGCCGGCCTCGGTCTACATGTTCCGCTACCGCGCGTTCGACGCGCGCGACGGGCTCGTCGAGCAGCTCGCCTCGGGGCTCACCCGCCTCGCGTCGTGCATTCCCGATTGCGCCGGCCGCATGCTGGTGCTCGCGCACAGCGCCGGCGGAGTGCTGAGCAGCCGCGCGGTGGCGCAGGTGAAGCCGCCCGACGGTGTCACCGGCGACTGGCTCACCCTCATCACCGTGGCCTCGCCGCTCGCGGGCACCTCGCGCGTGCCGTCAGGCGGTTCGCCCCCGCCCGATCGCCCCCTGATGCTCGAGCTCGGCGTGAAGATCGACTCGTACCCCGACCCGGTGCCGGGCGTGCGCGCCGTGCACCTGCGCTCCAGCGCCCAGTCAGACGGCTTCATGCGACCCAGCGGAGACCACCTGCCCAACGACCCCAAGGTCGGGGTGCCCGGCGCCCCGCAGATCGATCTCCCCGCCGGGCTCGATCACTCCCAGGCGCTCATCTACGTCGCCAAGAAGATCGGCGACGGCACCTGGAGCGAGTACTTCAAGCCCTCCGAAGGCAAGGGCGCCGCCGCCACCCCATGAAGGCTCGCTGAGCTCCGAGGTCGGTCAGGGTGATGGTGAGCCCGTCGAACCATCGAACCCTGCCGTCGCTCGCCGAAGGCTGAACCGCAGATACGCCATCGTTTGGGTGCGCCCGCTCTGCCGCTCAGCGCATCGAGTAGGCGGCGCTGCGCGTAAGGCACGCTTCCGGGGCCATTCGGCATCGGCGGTTACAGGCTGCGACTTCTGGGACTCGCGTGCGTCTTGGCCCCTCACGCCTGCTGCGCGGCGAGGAACTCGGCGAGGTCGGCCGGCAGCGGCGACGTGAAGTCAACCTGCGCGCGCGTCACCGGGTGCTGAAACTCGATGCGCGCGGCGTGCAGCGCGTGCCGGGGCAGCCGCAATTTCTCCCACGCCTCTTCCTCGAGGCAGTGCTTCGAGAAGCGGTCGAAGTACCCCGGGTCGGGCCCGTACATCTTGTCGCCCACGATGGGGTAGCCGGCGGTCTTCAGGTGAATGCGAATCTGGTGCTGCCGCCCGGTGTGCGGAAACGCGCGCACCAGCGCGAACCCCGCGAAGCGCTGCTCGACCTCGAACGCGGTCTGCGCCGGGCGGCCCTCTCGCTCGTCGATGCGCACCGCGATGCGAATCAGCTCGGTGCCCTCGGCGATCGCCGCGGCGACCTCGAAGCGGTCGGGCGGGGAGCCCTCGACGATCGCCAGGTACTGCTTCTTCACCGTGCCGCCGCTGAACGCCTCCATCAGGTGCTGGCTGGCCTGCAGGGTTCGCCCGCACACCACCAGGCCCGAGGTCTCGCGGTCGAGCCGGTGCGCGGGCCACGCCTCGACCCCGCGCTCTTTCAGCTGCGACACCAGCGTGCCGTGGTGGTACCGCGCGGTGGGGTGAATCGGCAGCCCCGCCGGCTTGTCGAGCACCAAGAGCTGCTCGTCGCGGTACAGCTCGACCAGCGCCGACGCAGGTGGAATGTCGTCGGGCTCGGCCATCAGCGAGCGGCGAATGCGAATCACCTGCCCGCGCTCGACCCGGCTCGAGGCCTTCAACGCCCCCTGCACGTCGCGTTCGATGATCCGCTGCACCCGGGTGCGCGACAGCCGGCGAATCTTCACGCACAGGTACTTGTCGAGGCGCCAGCCGTCGTAGTTCGGCTCCACCACGAATTCGATCTCGACTATCTGGCCCGACACGTGTGTAAGGTGGTTCGTACCATGAAGGTCGTCGTGGTGGCCGCGGCCCTCCTCGCCGCTCCGGCGCTCGCCGCCGACAAAGAGAAGATCGCCATCGTCGATCTCGACGCGCCGTCGAGCATGCTCGGTCTGTCTTCGCAGGTGACCAAGAGCATCATCAACGAGGCCATGAAGACGAAGCGGGGCATCATCACCCCCGACGAGGTGCGCGAGAAGCTCGGCAACAAGGCCGTCTCCGAGCTCACCAAGTGCGCCGACCAGGCCCCCTGCGCCGCCGACAAGCTCGCGGTGCTCGGCGCCACCAAGGCGATCATCGGCAGGCTCAACCGCGACGACAAGAACTACGTGCTGCAGCTCTGGTTCCTCGACCTGAACGAGCTGGCGCTCATCACCGCCATCGACCGCTCGATTCTCATCGCCTCGCGCCGCTTCCAAAAAGACGTCGAGGCCGCCGTGCCCGGCTTCCTGCGCGGAGAGCGCGAGGCCCACGGCACGCTCACCGTCAACGCCACTACCGCCAACGCCCAGGTCACCATCAACGGCGAGTTCATGGGCGTGGCGCCGCTCACCACCACGCTGAAGCCCGGCAAGTACGAGCTGCGCGTCGAGAAGCCCAAGTTCCTGCCGGTGAAGCGGCTGGTCAGCGTCGAGGCCAACCAGAAGACGGTCGAAGAGGTGCGCATGCTGCTCATCCCCGGCCAGAAAGAAGACGACCTCGCCCCGATGGCTGCGGGCCCCAAGCCCGAAGTGGCGGGCGGCTCGAGCGGCGGCAGCACCTTCGCTCCCTCGGCGCCCACCATCGTCTTCGGCGTCGCCGCGCTCGCCAGCGCCGGCATCGCGCTCGGCTTCGGAGTCGTCTCGAAGAACCAGTACGACGACCTGAAGAAGGGCTACGACTCGGCGAGCGACAGCTACGCCGGCACCCGCGAGCAGGCGCTGGCCGCCCAGCGCAATGCCACCGGCGCCAACATCTCGTGGGGCGTCGCCGGCGCCGCGCTGATCGCCACCGTGGTGAGCGTGGTGCTCGACGTGAGGGCCGCGAAAGCCGGTGACACCCAGGTCGAAGTGACGCCCGCGCCGACTCCCGGCGGCGGCGGCGCCCTGCTCATCGGAGGTCGCTTCTGATGTGGCGCGCGCTGCTCCTCGCTCCTTTCCTGCTCGCCGGCTGCAAGTGGCAGCTCAACCCCAACGCCGGCCTGTTCTCGTGCACCACCGGCGCCGACTGCGGCGACGGCTGGGAGTGCGTCACCCTGGCCGCCGGCGGAGGCCGCTGCCACCTGAAGGGCACCTGCGTCGAAGAGAAGTGCAACGGCCTCGACGACAACTGCGACGGCCGCATCGACGAGTCCTTCCCCGAGAGCGGCGAGGCCTGCACGACCGGCCAGGCGGGGCCCTGCGGCGCGGGCACCAACGTCTGCTCCGATGCCGGCACCTTGAGCTGTCAGCGCACGTACACGCCGGTGGCCGAGACCTGCAACGGCCTCGACGACGACTGCCAGAACGGCGTCGACGACGGCTTCAACCTCGGCTCCGACAACCAGAACTGCGGCGCGTGCAGCAAGCGGTGCGGCGTGGGCTCGCAGTGCACCAGCGCCCAGTGCCGCGAGACCAACTGCTCCGACGGGCTCGACAACGACGACGGCGGAGACCCCGACTGCCTCGACCTCGACTGCCTCTCGGTCAGCTGCGGCGACGGCGGGTTCAACTGCGGCGCGCGGCTCGAGCTGCCCGACGCCGGTGTCACCGACGGCGGGCCGGGCGATGCCGGCCCCGGCGACGCCGGCCTCGACGACGCCGGCACGAGCGACGCCGGCACGAGCGACGCCGGCACCGCCGACGCCGGCTTCGCAACCGTGCAGGCCTGCGTGCCGCGCGAAGCGATCTGCAACAACGGCCTCGACGACGACCTCGACGGGAAGGGCGACTGCTCCGACCCCGACTGCAACGGCAGGGCGTGCGGCGATGGCGGCACCTGCATGATGGGGATGTGTCGATGATTCGAGCAGTCGCGGTCTCTCTGGTGGTGGTCTTCTGTTCCCTCTCGGCCTGCAAGACCGCCGAGCCGAAGCGCGAGCCGGTAGCTCCCCTCGACCCCACGCCCGCCGAGGTGAAAGAAGCGGGCCCCATTCACCTCACCATCGTCGGCACCAACGACCTGCACGGCTGGTTGATGGCGATCGCCGAGGGCGGGGTGAAGGCCGGCGGCCTCGCCGCGCTCGCTGGGTACGTGAAGATTCTGCGCGAAGAGAACCCCGGCGGCGTGCTGCTGCTCGACGCCGGAGACCTCTTCCAGGGCACGCTCGCCTCGAACCTCTCCGAGGGTGAGGCGGTCATCGCCGCGATGAACGCCGTCGGCTTCGACGCCGCGGCCATCGGCAACCACGAGTTCGACTTCGGCCCGGTGGGCCCCCACGTCACCGCGCAAGACGGTGAAGACGTGTTCGGCGTGCTCAAGGCGCGCATGGCGCAGGCGAAGTTCCCCATGCTGTCGGCCAACATCTACGAGCACGACTCGAAGGCCCGGCCCGAGTGGCTGCCGGGCGACGGCACCGCCATCTTCGAGCGCCACGGGGTGAAGATCGGCGTCATCGGCCTCACCACCCCGCAGACGCCGCAGACCACCCTGCCCATCAACGTGGCGAGCCTGCGCTTCGCCCCGCTGGCCCCCGAGGCCCTCACTGCGGCCAACCGGCTGCGCGAGAAGGGCGCCCAGGTGGTCATCGCGGTCATGCACGCCGGTGGCAAGTGCGCCCGGTGGGACGACGCCAAAGACACCTCGAGCTGCGACACCTCCCAGGCCGAGGTCTTCACCATGCTGTCGGCGCTGCCGCCCGGCACGCTCGACGCGGTGGTCGCCGGGCACGTGCACAACATCGTCGGTCACGTCTTCGCCGGCACCCCGGTGATCGAGACCTACAGCATGGACAAGTCGTTCGGCACCATCGACCTGTACCTCGACCCCATCAGCCACGCGGTGCTCGCCGATCACACCGAGATCAAGCCCGTGCAGCCGATCTGCGAGCTGGTCGATCAAGAGTCGAAGTCGTGCGACCCCAAGGCGCTCAAGGGCAAGCTGGTGCAGGCCACCGTCGCCGAGTTCCACGGCAAGCCCATCGTGCCCGACCAGAAGGTCGCGAACCTCGTCGCGCCCGCGCTCGACAAGGTCACCGAGCTGCAGCACAAGCCGCTCGGCCTCAAGGTCCCCAAGGGGCTTGGCCGCAACTACGAGGCCGAGAGCGCCCTGGGCAGCTTTCTCGCCGACTCCTTGCGAGGAATGGAAAAGGCCGACGTCGCGTTGGTCAACCCGGGCGGGCTGCGCGCCGACTTGAAAGCCGGTGACCTGACCTACGGAGCCGTGTTCGAGGTGATTCCCTTCGACAACGCCATCGCCACCCTCGACCTGAGCGGTGAAGAGCTCACCCGCCTGCTCAAGGCCGCCTACGCCGGCCGCAAGGGCGTCTTCCAGATCGCCGGGCTGCAGACGAAGATCTCCCGCTGCGTCACCCTCGATCGTCTCAAGTCGGTGACGCTCGATTCTGGCAAGCCGATCGACCCCGCCGCGCGTTATCGGGTGGTGATGCCCGACTTCCTGGCGCGCGGTGGCGACGGCCTCGCGGGGGTGCTCACCACCATCGAGCCCGCTCACATCGATCTCGGCCAGAACCGCGAGCTCGGTTTCCGCGACGCGCTGATCGCCTTCTGGCAGCAGTCGAAGAAGCCGCTCGAGGCCCCCAAGCTCGGGCGCATCACGCAGCTCGCTGAGAAGGCGCCGTGTCCCGCTGTCGAGACCGGCGACCGGGGGCAGTGAAACTCGTGTCGCGACTGATCTAGTCTCACGTCATCTGCAGTTCGAGGGAGGAACCGTGCTCTACAAAGTGACGCCGATGCTCACGCCTGCGCCCGAGAAGAAGGCCAAGGCGCCGCGCGACCCCAACGCTCCCAAAGAGCCGCGCAAGCGTCGCAAGTCGGCGGTGTACGACGGCGAAGGCAACGAGGTGCTCATCACCATGATGTGCCTCAAGTGCCGGTCGATGAAGCCACTCACCCAGTTCGGCCTGCGCAAGATGGCCGACGGCGCCATTCGCAACCAGCCCTGGTGCCGCGGCTGCCGCTCGGGCGCCGGCGCTCCCAAGGGTGCCAAGAAAGAGCAGCCCACCGCCGCCGCTGCCGAAGCCGTCGAGACCGAGGCCGCCGAGGCCCCGGGCATCGAGGCCACGGCCACCGACACCTCGCCGATTCCGGCCGAGAACGAACCCGCGCCGGCGTGAGCCTCCCGCTCGCGGGCGTCCGCGTCCTCGACCTCTCTCGCGTGCTGGCCGGGCCCTTCTGCACCATGGGCCTGGGCGACCTGGGCGCCGAGGTCATCAAGATCGAAGAGCCCAAGGGCGGCGACGACACCCGCGCGTTCGGGCCGCCGTTCGTCAACGGAGAGTCCACCTACTTCCTCTCCATCAACCGCAACAAGAAGTCGGTCGCCATCGATCTGAAGAACAAAGACGCGCTCGCGCTGGTGCAGAAGCTCGCCTCGGGCTGCGACGTGGTGGTCGAGAACTTTCGCCCCGGCGTCGCGGCGCGGCTGGGGCTCGGCGCCGCGAGCCTGCGCGCCCAGAACCCCCGGCTCATCTACTGCTCCATCAGCGGCTTCGGCCAGCAGTCGACCACCCCCGGCTACGACGCGGTGGTGCAGGGGCTCTCGGGGCTGATGCAGGTGACCGGTCACCCCGACGGGCCACCCACCCGGGTCGGAGTTCCGATCAGCGACATTCTCACCGGCATGACCGCGCTGCAGGCCATTCTCACCGCGCTCTACGCGCGCGAGCGCACCTCAGAGGGCTCGACGCTCGACGTGGCGATGCTCGACGCCACCGTGCAGGTGCTCACCTTTCAGTCGGCCGGCGTGCTCAACGCCGGCACCAACCCCAAGCGCCTGGGCAACCGCCACGCGTCGATCGCCCCGTACGAGGTGTTCGAGGCGAAAGACGGCCTGTTCAACCTCGCCGTCGGCAACGACGGGCAGTTCGCCGAGCTGTGCAAGCTGCTCGGCTGCGTCGAGCTGCCCCAAGATCCCCGCTTCGTCACCAACCCCCTGCGCGTGCAGAACCGGCCCGCGCTCGCCGCCGAGCTTGGGCCCCGCTTCGCCAGAGAGACCGTGGCGCACTGGCTCGCGGTGCTCGACGCCAGGGGCATACCCTCGGGCGGCGTGCTCGACGTGCCCACCGCGCTCGCGCACACCCGCGCTCGCCGCCCGCGGCATGTTGCCTTCGTTTCAGCACCCCAAGGCCGGGCCCTTGACGCTCGTGGGCAGCCCGCTGCCCGGCGCCGACGCCTCGCGCGCGCCGCCGCCCCTGCTCGGCCAGCACAGCCGCGAGGTGCTCTCTTCACTCGGCGTCAGCGCCGACGAGCTCGGCCGCCTCGAGCAGGTCGGCGCGATTCGTTCGGCGTGAACGCGGTACAGTCCCACCCCGCTCGTGGGGACGGCCGACTTTCCAGCGCTCGAACGCGAAGGGTACACCGGCAAGAAGCTCGGCCGCTTCGAGGTGATGGCCAAGCTCGGCGTGGGCGGCATGAGCGAGGTGTTCCTCGCCTGGCAGAAGGCGGTGGGCGGTTTTGCGCGGCCGGTGGTGCTCAAGCGCATCTCCGAGAGCGTGAAGCGCAACGAAGAGTTCCTCCGCATGTTCGTGAAAGAGGCGAAGATCACCTCGGCCCTCAACCACTCGGGCATCGCGCACCTCTACGAGCTGGTGCACGAAGACGACGAGCTGTTCATGGTGATGGAGTTCGTGCCCGGCGCCACCCTGGTCGAGGTCGCGCGCGCCTGCCACCAGTCGAAAGAGCCGATTCCCATCGGCTTCACCACCTCGGTGATTCGCGACACCGCGCTGGCGCTGCAGTACGCCCACACCTTCACCGACGCCACCGGCAAGAGCCGCCCGGTGATTCACCGCGACGTCGCCGAGAAGAACATCATGGTGGCGCTCGACGGCGCCGTGAAGCTGCTCGACTTCGGCATCGCCCGGCAGACCGACACCCCCGGCCTCACCCAGGCCGGCACGGTGAAGGGCACCGCCGGCTACATGAGCCCCGAGCAGGTGCGGGGTGAGAAGCTCGACGGCCGCACCGACGTCTTCTCGCTCGGCGTGGTGCTGCACGAGTGCCTCACCGGGCAGCGGCTGTTTCGTCGCAACAGCCTCTCGGAAGAGGTGCAGGCGCTGCTCGAGGCCACCATCGCTCCGCCCAGCGCCAAGAACCGCGAGATTCCCCGGAGCTCGACGCGGTGACCTTGAAGGCGCTCTCCCGCGACAAGGCCGCCCGCTATGGCTCGGCGAGAGAGATGGCCGACGCCATCGAGAAGGCGGCCCGCGCCGCCTTGTGGAGCCAGCAGACCCGCGCCGACTTCGTGCAGCGGCACTTCGAGGTTCGCCAGGCCGACATCACCGCGCTGCTGGGCGACCCCGCCTCGACCGACCTGGGCGACCTGTTGCCCGAGGCGTCGAAGCAGCGGGTGACCCGTGACGAGTTCCGCACCGTGCAGCAGCGGCCGACCCCCAAGCCGCTGGCCGAAGAGCGCACCGTCGAGGTGCGCACGCGCGCCCCGCGCGAAGCACGGCCGCCGCCGGGCCGAAAGATGCCCATCCCTCCGCCGGGCTACCCCGACGACGAGCCGGCCACCGTGCTGGGGCCTCCGCCCACTCCCGACGACGATGCGCCGGCGATGAAGCGCCGCACCGAGCCGGCGCTCGACATGCCCGAGCGGCCGCCCATCGACATGGCGATGCCCAGCACCGAGAACCGCGCCATTCCCGACGAGGGCCGCACCGTCATCGAGGGTGACGACTCGCCCCGCGACGACTCGGCGCGCGCCACCGACGAGAGCAGCATCAAGCGCGACGCGCACCCCGGGCCGCGCCGCCTCAGGAACCTCGCCGCCCAGAAGCAGGCCCTGCTGATGTGGATCGCCATCGGCTCAGGCCTGGTGCTCGGCCTGGTGCTCGCCGCGTTCCTCATCTTCGGCTGAAGGAGAAAACCGTCTCGAGTTGCGGCGGCACTGTGGAGGCGGACGGGATCGAACCGACGACCTTCGCATTGCGAACGCGACGCTCTCCCAACTGAGCTACACCCCCGTGAGACGCCGCCACAACTTCGAGACGCGCGGGGCAAATACCGGAGCGCCGTCGCATGTGTCAAATGTCAATTGACCCCATGGAGCCCGGGGTGCCATAGAATCTCGTCTTTCCTGATGCCTGGACCTCAAAAAACGCTGAGCCCGGCGGAGCTCGCGAAGCTCGAACACGCCTTCGCGACCGACCCTTCTTCCGAGGCATACCGCCCGCTCGCCGAGGCGTACCTCGGCATGGGCCGATTCATGGAAGCGATGGTGGTGTGCAAGAAGGGCGTCAAAGCGCACCCCAACAACGCTGACCCGCGGGTGTTGCTCGCCCGCGTCTACGCCGACCAGGGCAAAGAGAAGAAAGCGGTCGAAGAGCTCAACAGCGCCCTGGCAGTCGCCCCGAAGGACAAGGGCGCGCTCCGGCTGATGGGCTCGTTGCAGATCAAGACCGGCGAAGGCGAGAACGGTAAGTCGAACCTCATCAAGGCGTACGAGCTCGACCCCACCGACGCCGACACCCTCGAGCTGTTCAAGCAGCACAACGTGCCGCTGCCGGTGAAGGCGGCGCCGGTCGCCGCGCCGCCCGTGCTGCAGCCCGTCGCCAACGGCAACGGTGCCAACGGAGCTTCGCAGGCCCAGGGCCAGGCGCAGCGCCGCCCGCCCACCGTGCCGCCCGGCACCCTGCAGACCTCCGCGGGTCCCTCCGTGGTGGGGCAGCCGCCCGCCGCGAGCACCGCTCAGGGTCAGGTTCCGCGCCCGCGGCCTTCGCAGCGCCGCCCCGCCTACGTGCCGCCCGAAGACAGCCAGTCGGGTACCTACGAGGCGAGCAGCGAGCTCTCCGAGGTTCCCCGCCGCCGCGGGGGGAAGAAGGGCGGCTCGCCCACCGTCACCATCGCGCTCCTGCTGATTGCGTTGGTCGGCGGCGGTGGCTTCGCGTTCTGGCGCAAGTGGGACGCCGAGAAGAAAGCCAAGGCGGGCAAGGCGCTGCGCGCCGCGGCAGGCGAGCTGAAGCACGACGGCTACGACTCGTACAAGAAGGCGATCGCAGAAGCCGACAGCGCGCTCGAGGCGGTCTCCGACTCGGTGGCCGCTCACGGCATGCTCGCCTACGCCCACGCCATTCGCTGGGGCGAGCACGGCGGCGGCGACGAAGACCGCAAGGCCGCCGAAGAGCACCTCGCGCTGGGCCTCAAGACCGGCGATCGCTCGGTGTGGCTCTACGCCGCAGAGAGCCTGATTCCGTTCTATTCGGGCAACAGCAAAGACGCGCTCGAGAAGATCAAGAAGCGCATCGAAGAGACCAACGGCCGCTCGGGCCAGCTCTACCTCACCCAGGGCATCATCATGATGAACGAGGGTGATCTCGAGGGCTCGCGCGAGGCGATCGAGAAGGCCCAGCAGATCAACCAAGACGACGCCCGCGTGTATGCCGCGTTCGGCAACCTGAACCGCCGCCGCGGCCTCGACCGCGAGGCGCTGCAGAACTTCGAGACCGCCAAGCGCTTCGAGCGCAACCACGTCGACTCGATTCTCGGCACCGCGATGCTGGTGCTCGATCAGCCCGAGCCGGCAGGCGGCTACATCTCGCAGGCCAAGGCGCTCAAAGACGTCATCGACGCCCAGCCGCCCGCATCGCCGCGCCAGCAGGCGCTGGCCTACGTCATCAAGTCGCTGCTCATCGCGCGCGTGGCGATCGACCTGCCGCTGTACCAAGACCCCGAGTTCCAGAAGAAGCTGAAAGACGGCACCGAGGTCGGCACCGACAAAGACAAGAACCGCGCGGCCGTGAGCACCGCCGAGACCGCCGGCTTCAACCTCGACAAGAACAACCCCGAGCTGTTCCTGGTGAAGGGCAAGCGGCTGTTCTTCGAGGGCCGCCTCGACGACTCGGCGAACGAGATTCGCAAGGCGATCGCGATGAGCGCCACCCGCGTGCACTACCGCATCGAGCTCGGCAAGGTGCTGATGGCCAAAGAGGGCGCCGAGAAAGACGCCGAGGCCGAGCTGCGCAAGTCGCTCTCGACCTTCCCCGACAACATCAAGCTGCAGACCATGCTCGGGTCGGTGCTCTACAAAGAGAAGAAGATCGACGAGGCGGTCACGGTGCTCGAGAAGGCCACTGCCCCGGCCCGCAACCCCGAGACCAAGCAGCGCAACCCCGAGGCGTTCTACATGCTGGGGAAAATCTACCGGGACGAGAAGAAGGCCCCCGACAAGGCGATCGAGAACCTCGGCTTCGCCGGCGCCCAGAGCTTCGGCAACGCGGGCGTCGCCTCGCGCGTCTACGACGAGCTCGCCGCGCTGTACGAAGCCAAGAACGACAAGGGCGCCGCCCGCGGCAACTACGAGAAGGCGCTCAACGCCGACGGCGACAACGACGCCGCCCTCTGCCACTTCGTGAAGTTCCTGAAGAAGGGCGGCGACGCGAAAGACGGCGACCGCATCAAGGACCTCACCAAGAAGTACCTCGAGGTCGCGCCCAAGGGCGAGTGCGCGGCCGAGCTCCGCGGCGGCGGCTGAGCCGCCCGTCCGGCACAGGGCTGAGCTCTCAGGGTGCGTCGCCCCACGCGGCGCGCAGGTGCTCGGGGCTCGCGCCACAGCACCCGCCGATGAGCTTCGCGCCCAGGGCCCGCCACTCGGCCGCGAGCTCGCCGTAGCGGGCCACCGAGGTCTCGGCCCCATTCCACGTCGCGGTGTTCGCGTACGCGCCGAACGGAACACCGCAGCCCGCCAGCGCCCTCACATACGGCGACGTCAGCTCGGCGGCGATGCAGTTCACCAGCACCGCGCGCGCCCCGGCCGTCACGCACGCCTGCGCTGCCGCGCCGACCTGAGCCGCAGTGAGCAACGTCGCATCGGGCCCGGCGGTGAACGAGACCCAGGTCTCTCGCCCGGTCGCCACCGCCGCGCGCACGGTCTCGACCGCCTCGCCCGCGTGGGGAAACGTCTCGCAGATGAGCAGGTCGACGCCCTCGGCCACCACCCGCGCGGCCTCGAGGTGCTCGTCGAACGCATCGACGGGAGCCAGGTCGGGGCGGTAGCAGTCTTCGAGCGGGCCCAACGAGCCGGCCACCCGCTGCCCCGGCTTCGCCTCGGCGCGCGCGAGCTGCACCGCCAGCCGCGCCAGCTCGGCCCAGTCATCGCCGCACGCGCGGCGGGTACAGCGAAACGTGTTCGCGCGGTGCACGTCGCAGCCGAGCGCGGCGTACTCGCGGTGCAGGGCCGAGATCGCCTGGGGGGCCGAGCGCAGCACCCGGGCGCTCCAGGCGGGAGCGGAGACCGGGTGCCCCGAGTCTTGCAGCCGCGAGCCCAGCGGGCCGTCGAGCCGCACCATCACGCGAGCCGGAGATCGGGCTCGACGGGCGCGGCGGCGTTGGCGACCGGGTCGCACAGCGCGACCCGCGCGGTGACCACCAGCGCGAGCCAGACCGCGTCGGCGACCAGCAGGTGAATCAGCTGCATCGGCACTGGAGCGAGCAGGGCGACGTTGAGCGCTCCCAGCCCGAGCTGCACCACGAACCCTCCGCCCAGCGCGGCGGCGGCCCAGCGCGCGCGCGGCCAGACGCTCAGCGCGGTGAGCAGCACCAGCACCCCTTCGGTGCCGGCGAGCAGGGGGTGCGAGACGCGCAAGCCGATGAGCAGGTCGACGAAGGCATTGTGAACGCCGAGCTGCGAGAGCGTGTCGCCGAGAGCGGCCACGGCGCCGCTGATGCCGACCACCACGAAGCCGACCAGGGTCGAGACCACCAGCGCGCCCCCGCGCAGCCGCGCGCGGGCCGGGCCGGCGAAGGCGTGAAAGGCACAGGTACCGAGGGCGGCGAGCAGGAGAAACGTGTTGGTGAGGTGCAGCGACATCGCCATCGCGCGGCGGGCCGAGGCGTCGAGCGCGACCAGCTCGAGCAGCACCAGCCCGGCGCCCAGCGCGGCCTCGGCGAGCATCAGCACCAGCGAGGCGAAGGCGGCGCTGCGCACGGTGTGGCCCTTCGGGTGGGCACGGCGGGCGAGCAGGTAGAGCGCCACCACCATCAGCAGCGAGAGGCCGCTGGTGAGCCGGTGGGTGTACTCGATGAGCGTCTTGGTCGAAGGGTCGCGCGGCACCACGCTGCCGTTGCAGACCGGCCAGTGGGCTCCGCAGCCCGCGCCGGCGCCCGAGGCGCGCACGTAGGCGCCCCAGACGATGACCGCCAGCACCACGCTCAAGGTGCCGACCGAGAACCAGCGCAGGGGCCTGGGTGACATCGAGGCGGGCTCGTAGCGCAAGGGGGCGCCGCGCGGCAAACAAGCGGAAGCAATCGCAGGCTTTCGAAAGGCTGATTGAGGGGCCTCGCACCGCTTGCCGAAACCGGTACTTGTGACTAAGGCGCGGGGCGCAAACGATGCGCGTCGTCGCCGATCAGGTCGAGCCGAAGTCAGCCTCGCAGGTGATGCGCGACGCGCTGTCGCTCACCAAGCCGCGGCTGTCGTCGCTGGTGCTGTTCACCTGTGCGGGCGGCATGTGGCTGTCGGGCCGGCAGATGCCGCTGTCGCTCTGGTTGCTGACTCTGCTCGCCACTGCGGGCACGGTGGGCGCGGCGAACGCGTTCAACTGCTACCTCGAGCGCGAGTCGGATCTCCGCATGGCGCGCACCGCGCTGCGGCCGTTGCCTTCGGGGCGCATGGAGCCGGGGTTCGCGCTGCTGTTCGCCTTCGCGCTGAGCGTCACCTCGGTGCCGGCGCTGTTCATCGGCGCGGGGCCGGTGTGCGGCTCGCTCGGGCTGCTGGCGCTGGTGAGCTACGTGCTGGCGTACACTCCGCTCAAGGCGCGCACGCACCAGGCGATGCTGGTCGGGGCGCTGCCCGGAGCGCTGCCTCCGCTGATGGGCTGGGCGGCGATGACCGGCAAGGTGTCGGCGGGCGGTCTGGCGTTGTTCGCGATCATGTTCGTGTGGCAGCTGCCGCACTTCATCGCCATCGCGCTGTTCCGCAAAGAGGAGTACCGCAACGCGGGGCTGACCAGCCTGCCGCTCAAGCGCGGAGACCGCACGGCCTGGCGGCACGCGGTGGGCTACCTGGTGCTGATGGTGCCGGTGGCGGCGAGCCCGTACTTCGTCGGCGCCGCGGGGCTGGGCTACTTCATCGGTGCGGTGGGGCTGTCGACGGTCTTCCTGGCGGTGGGCGTGCGCGGGTACTTCGGGCAGACGGCGCGACACGCTCGCAAGCTGTTCGGCGCGTCGCTCCTCTACCTCATGGCGCTCTTCGTGTTGTTGGGTGTCGACGCGGTGGTTCGGTAACCGCGTACACGCGGTGCTTGTCTGCACCGGCGATCATCAAGTACGAACATCAACCGCCCCGCAGGGCCGGTAGGGGGGCAGCACCCACAGTTCGTAGCAGAGGTCTTCATTGGCGGCGGTGAACCTGTCGAGCGTGCTCGCGATTCACCCGGAGACGGGGGCTCAGCGCGTCGGTGGGAGATGGGCGGCGGCGAGTGCGGACGGCAGGTGGCACACCTTCGAAGATGGGGAAGGGGTGTCGGAGGTCGGCGAGCGGATCATGGACCTGGTCGACGGCCAGCGGACGGTGGGGGGCATCATCGACGTGCTGGTCGCAGAATTCGACGTCGAACGGTCGATCTGTACGGAAGAGACCCTGGCGTTCGTGACGATGTTGGTCGAGAAGCAGGTCCTTGAGCATTTGGTGTGAATGTAGGCGGCAGCTCTGGGTACACGAGGGGGCCGGAGGTCCGATCGGCTCCAGCCTCGAGAGGAAATGACGATGCGAGGAGCGACGCACATGCGGTGGGCACTTGTGGTTGCAGCGATGGCGGCAGCGCTCGGCGGGTGCCGGTGTGGGACAGACCCGACCCCCGAGGCGTGCGGCGATCTGACGGTCACTTTCGATTCGCCGGCTGACGGCGCCGTGGTGCCGCAGACGGTGAACGTCGCCATCACCGCGAAGGGCGACGGCGGCACGCTCACGCTCACCAAGGCGAGCATCTCGCACAAGCTGTCGAGCGGAGGGACCTTCTCGGACCCCGTCGGCGGCACCCTCAACGGCGACAAGGCGACCTTCAGCAGCGTTCAGCTCGACGTCGGCACCAACCTGCTCAAGGCGACCGTCGAGAACGTCGGCCTGAGCGACGGTGGCGTGTGCTCGGGCACCCAGACCATCTCCGTGCTCGTCGAAGACACCACCACCGGTGACCCCGACGTGACCTCGTTCAAGTTCCAGCAGGACACGAACGACGACAAGCTCATCACCGCGGCCGAGCTGCCTAAGGCCTCCACGGCGCCGATTACGGCGCTCATCACGACGGTGCGCGCCACAGATCCGGCGTGCAGGGTCGACGTCGTCGATCGGGCAACACAGCAGACCTACCTCAGTGGGCCCGTCACGGTGGTCAATGGCGTGGCAACCGTCTCGCTGACCGGGCTTTCAAACCCGACCACCGGCAGTTTTACGCTGCAAGCCAAGATCAATTGCCCCTCGAAGACCCACGACGCCCCGAATGATCCCGAGGCGAATGTGGTTCTAACCGTGGACCGTGTGCCACCGACGTGCGGGCTCGATGCTCCAAATCAGGCGGTGCTGGGACCCAATGACGACGCAGATACGACCAGGCCTGGGTTTCAGCTCCGCACCATCGCGACCCTCGAGAATGGGACGACCGGAGAGCTCTCCGTCACCGGCACGTTGGCCGACGGCGGCATGGTCGACCTCAAGTCGGGTATGCGCGTCCCGGTCAACGGGATCATCTCTCAAGACTTCGACATCCCCGATTCGGGAACGACTTCCTACAAGGTCAGTTTCAACGGGGTCGATGATGCCGGAAATGGCTGCACGGCGCAGCGCGACGCCTCGGTCGACTTCGATCCGCCGATCGTGGTGCTGACCTCTCCGACTGCAGATGGCGGCAGCCCCTACATCATGCAGACGTTGCCGCTCACTGCCACCGTGGTCGGCGGCGAGCCTGGTTCCGTCAAATTCGTTTCGAAGCTCGATGGTGGCGACGTCGTGATCAAAGACCTCGTTCCTGTCGTCGGCGGCTTCGCACGTGACGCGGGTACGTTCCCGCTCGGCCGTCAGATCGTGCGCGCCGAAGCAATCGACGAAGCCGGCAATGTGGGCCACTCGCAGGACGAGGGGATCACGGTCGGGCTGCCGGCCAACACCTGCTCGATCCTCTTCACTCGTCCGGCCACCAAGCCGGCCTTCATCACCGCCAACCAGCTCGTCGGTGGCAACTACAACATCCAGGCGACTTCGAACTGTGTCAACGAGCCGGTGACGCTGACCATCGACGGTATCAATCCGGTGGTGGCCAACACCAACGCGTCTGGAGTCGCGAGCTGGAACGTTCCCGTCGTCGATCGTACCTACACGTTCCACGTCAAGGTGGGTCCCGTCGGCAATACCAATGACGACGAGGTGGTCGCGACGGTGAACACCACCTCGCCGAACATCACCGCTCCGATTCCCGGCGCGATGCCTCCAGCGGTGCTCAACGCGGCGCAAGACGTGAACCGCGCCGTCGCCGGGGTGCAGCGCACCCTCAGCTTCACCGGCAGCGTCGCCAGCGGCGGTCGCTTCGACATCTGCAGCAACCAGACTCCCGCTCCGACCGGCTCGAGCCCGTGCCCCGACAACGCTGCCGGTTGGTGGGTGATGAAGACCGGCGCCACCAGCCCCGAGAACGGCTTCACCTTCCCCGAGGGCACCTACGACATCAAGGTCGTCGCGGTCTCCGGTTCCGCCACGGTGGCCTCGAACCCCGTCTCGTTGTTCGTCGACGGAGTGCTGCCGAGCGTCACCAACGTCGCGTTTCCGCAGGAGCAGGGCACACCGGACAAGAAGCTCAACCTCGCTGAGCTGGCGACCCAGGCCCCGCGCGTCACCTTCACCCTTGCAGGCGCCGACAGTCAGGCCACCATCGCGGGCATCTTCGTCCGCGTTCACGGGAGCACCACCGCCTTCAACACCTTCCCCGCCGACGTCGCCTTCAGCGGTCAGAACGTGACGGTCACGCTGAGCACCGGCATCACCACCACCGAGGCCGACTACGACTGGGACATCGTGGTCACCGACCGCGCCGGCAACTCGAACGTCATCGGCAACCCGACCGTCGATGACCCGCTCAACGCTGCGGCGATTCTCACCGGCTACCGCGTCGACAAGCAGGCTCCGACCTGCGCGCTGCTCGACCCGTCGGGCACGCTCTACGGCGGCCCCGATGACGTCGACACTGCCACCGCCGGCTTCCAGCTGCGCGCGCGCGCCAGCACCTCGGCTGACGTCGCGACCGTGAAGTTCGATCTCACCGGCACCGCGACCAACACCGCTTCGCCCGCGACCAGCGGAGGCATCGCCCAGAACGACTTCACCGTCACCGACGGCACCTACACCGTCACGGCGACCTGCGTCGATTCGTCGGGCAACCCGGCTCCTCCGGCGACGAAGCCCAGCATCGTCGTCGACCTGACGCCTCCGACCTGCTCGATCACCGCCCCGGCGGCCGGTGGCTACTCGAGCTTCAGCATTCCCACCGACATCACGGTGAACGGCGCTGCGGGTCGCCCCGTCACGGTGAGGTCGTCGGGCCAGGCCACGCCGCTCGGCACCCTGACCGTCACGGGCACCTCGGCGGCCGGCACGCTCAGCTACCCGAGCGGAACCCAGAACATCACCGCCGATGTGACCGATGCCGCCGGCAACTCGTGCACCACGGCTCCCGTGGCGATCACCGTCAACGCGATGGGCTGCAGCATCTCGTTCGTCTCGCCGGTCGCCGGCGCGTCGGGCAAGGCGTTCATCAACAAGTCCGCCGACACCACGCCTGCGACTCCGACCAGCGCCGACTTCGTGGTCACCGGTCACAGCAGCAACTGCATGGCCGGTCAGGCCGTGACGCTGTTCAACGCCACCGGCTCTCCGACCTCGCTCGGCACCGGCACCGTGAACGCGTCGGGCGACGTGACCATCAACGCGCTGCTCGCCGAAGGTGGCCCGTACACGCTGCGGCTGACCATCAACAACGGCACCGGGCTGCTCACCAGCTCCGATCTCGCCAACGTCGTCGTCGACCTCACCGCCCCGACGGTGGCCGCGGTCACTCCGACCGGCACCAGCCTCAAGTTCGTCGCCGCGGGCAACCCGAACATCGGCAGCGCCGGCTATGTCGCCGACGTGAGCCCGGGCGCGCCGGCCGACTTCAACGTCACCGCCACCACCATCGCGGGCGCGGTGGGCGGTACGCTCCGCGTGCTCTACCAGGGCACCGCGGTCGCCTCGGCCGACATCACCACCGACCCGCAGAGCGTCGCGGGTCTCGCCGCGCAGCTCACCCACAACACCACCGGCACGTTCCAGATCGAGGTCAGCGACGAGGCGGGCAATGCCATTCGCCCCGTCGACACCACCGCGGTGGTCGACGTCATCGCCCCCGCCGCGCCGACCGTGGCGCAGTCGCTGGGTGACCCCCGTGCCGCGACCGTCAACCTGCAGTGGGACCCGACCTACGACGACGGCAGCGACTCGTCGTCTGGCGCGCACGCCGGCTACGACATTCGCTGGACCACGGCCTCGGTGACCGCGGGCAACAACCTCGCCACCTCTGCCGACTACTTCGACTCGACCCGGGCGTTCGTCGACTCGCTGGTGCCGCACTCGGCCTCGCAGATCGCCAAGAGCGTCACCGTGCCCCCGCTCAACACCTACTACATCGCCGTTCGCGCGAAAGATGAGGTCGGCAACTACTCGCCGTACACCGCACCGGCAGCAGTCGCCAACCCGGGCACTCTGGTCACCCTGAGCAACCCGACCGGCACCGCCTCGCAGACCTTCGGCAACAGCATCTACGTGAACGGCAGCATCGACGGCGACGCGTTCGACGACGTGGTGGCCGGCAACTCGTCGGTCAACCTGGTCTACGTGTACTTCGGGTCGGCGACCTTCGCGTCGCAGACCGCGTGCGATGCCGCGGGCACCTCGACCGCGTCCTCGACCTGCCAGACCATCGCCCACCCGAACGCGGTGGTCGAAGGGTTCGGCACCGAGATCGCCGTCGGCAACTTCGGCGACACCGCCGCCGCCGACATCGCGGTCAGCGCGCTGGGCTTCAACGCCTCGCCGTACTTCGGCCGCACGTTCCTCTTCTTCGGTGGTGCGCGGCCCATCAACACCGCCAGCTACGTGGAGATTCGCGGCGAGGTGTCGAACACGTTCTTCGGTCGGCCCTTCACCGTGCCTGACGTGAACGCCGACGGCTTCAACGAGCTCGCCATCAGCGCTCCCGCTTCGTCCGGCGTGCCGGGTGCGGTGTTCATCTTCAAGGGTCGCAGCAAGACCGCTTGGGACGCGCTCCGCGACGGCACCGACACCTTCGTGAAGTCGTCGAAGGCCGATTGGATCATCGACGGCCCCTCGCCGTCGGGTGCCAACGGCAACAACTTCGGTCAGACCCGCGGCATCGTGCCGCTCGGTGCGACCGCAGATGGCGGCGTGGCGTTCACCGTCGCGGCGGCCGCTGACCGCGTGAATCAGGTCTTCGCGTTCTCGGCGACCGAGCTGCTCGCCGCCGCCGGTGGCACCGTGCACAACACCCCGGCGAACGCCTACCAGACGCTCAACGTGGTGGCGAACAGCCCCGGCGGCACTGCCAGCGGCCTCGGCACCGCAGCGGTCGGCAACCTGAACTTCACCGGCGCGCTGGCGCTCAGAGACCTGGTGCTCACGCAGCCGCGCAACGACCGTGCGTTCGTCTTCGCCGATGGCACGCCGGTCACGTTCCCGGCCTCGCCGACGCTAACCATCAACGGCGTGGTCGGCACCAGCTTCGGCGTGGCCCTGGCGGCGGCTGACTTCAACGGCGACTCGGCCAACGACCTGCTCTGCACCGAGTCGAGCGCCACCCCTGGCGCCTGGGCGCTGTTCAACCATGGCAACACCTTCGAGTCCCAGGCCGGCACCGCCTTCTGGTTCTCGAAGTTCTACGTCGGGCCCACTGCGGGCATCCGCGGTCTCACGGCTGTGGTAGGCGACCTCGACGGAGATTCGAAGAGGGACTTCGTGGTCGGAGATCGACTGTCGTCGCCAGGAAAGGTCGTCATATGGCATTGAGCACGGCGCCCGAACAGACGCCTCAGAAGAAGTCGTGGAGGGCCGGCCCTGCGGTCGGTCGAGGTGCAGGTTCCGATGAACCTGATGATCTGCACGCCTCCGCAGCTGCAGTGCCCGAACGACAGCGGCTGCTACAATGGCGACCCCTGCTCCGAGTGCGCCGGTAGCTGCTGACCTAAGCTGCGCTCGCGCTCGCATTCGCGCCCCCGTCCAGCTCCTCGAGCTGGCTCGGGGGCGTTGTCATACCGACTCCTTTCTCGTCGACGATGCTGCGCCGCCCGAGCTCACCGTGGTGCGCGCCGAGCTGGGCCCCGCCACCCGCAAGCCACTCGAAGGCTCACTCGCGCCGTGGGGCTTCTACGCGCTCGACGGCGCCACGCTCACCGCCCACATACCCGACGACGTCTGGGCCGCCGAGTCGGTGCTGCGCGTCGCCTGGCAGGTCGCCACGCTGCGGCAGGGCGGGGTGCTGATGCACGGCTGTGCCTTTCGTTTCGGCGAAGCCGGCTTCGCCGCCATCGGCCAGAGCGGCGCCGGCAAGTCGACGCTCGCCACCTTGAGCGCGGGTCACCCCGCGCACGCCACGCTGCTCACCGACGAGATCGTCCAGCTCATGCCCGACGGCCGGGTGTGGGGCTCGCCGTTTCGCTCGAACGTCGAGTGCGTCGGCTCTCCCGGCGGCGTGCCGCTGCGCGCGCTCATGCTGCTCGCCAAGGGCCCCCACGAGGCGCTCGAAGAGCTCAAGCCCACCGCCGCGGTGCCCGAGCTGCTCGGCCAGCTCTACCGCACCACCACCGACGAGCTGTCGCAGGCCGAGCTGGTGCGCCGCGTGCTCGGCCTGGTCGACCGCGTCGGCGTGAAGCGGCTCACCTTTCGCAAAGACCCCGCGGTCGGCACCTTTCTGCGCGAGTGGGCCCGTGAGCGCCCCTGACCTCGCCGCGCTGCTCGAGGCGCTCCCCCACGGCAAGACGGTGTGGGTCGAGGTTCGCGGGCGCAGCATGTGGCCGCTGCTGTGGCCCGGAGACATGCTCAAGGTCGAGCGCTGCGCCGCCGACCTGCTCGAGCGCGGCGACGTCGCCGTGCTGCGCCGCGACGACGGCGCGCTGGTCAGCCACCTGGTGCACCACACCGCGCCGCTCACCACCGTCAGCTTCGTCGGCCGCCCCGACCACGGGCTCACCCCGCTCGGGCGCGCCACCGCGGTGAAGCGCAGCGGGGTGACCGCGCCGCTGCCGCGCGCGCCCATCTCCCTGCTGCAGCGCGTCTGGTCGTTCGCGGCGCATTCACCCCTGCAGTCGGCCTGGAGAACCGCCGTTGAGGTCGCCACCTCCACCGCCACGCTCCCCGGTCGCAGGCTGCTGCTCGGCGTGCCGCAGGCGCAGCTGCTCGGGCCCGACGCCCTGCACGAGGTCGCGCTCGCGCTCTCGCGGTGGGAGAGCCCGGCTCCCGAAGCGCTCACCCACGCGCTGGGCCGCGGGCGCGTCGCCGGCGCGCGAGGCCGCAGCGGCGCGCTGGTGGCGGTCGCGCTCGAAGACCGCGCGCACGTGCTCGAGCGCTACCGCGGCTTCGGGCTCGAAGACGCCCTGCTACGGCTGCTGCGGCGGCTCTGAGTCGTCGTCGAAGCCGACCTTCACGTCGGGGTGGTTGAGAAACCGCACCACCTTCTCGCTCAGGCCTTTGAGCTCGAGCGCCACCGCGACCGGCACCAGCGCGTGCTCGATGGCGCCCGGGTCGGGGCGCTCGACCACCGCCAGCTGCCCCGACTCGAGCAGCTTGGCCTGCGCCTCGCTCAGGTCGAGCCGCCGCGCCTTGCCCTTGCGGGTCACGAAGTAGAACGTGGTCGCGCCGGCGTCGAGCGGCACCTGGGCGGCCAGCACCTTCTCGCGCACCTTGCGGTCGGTCTCGAGCTGCTTCTGCGACTGCTGCCGTTGCGCCGCGGGGCTGCCCGGCAGCGGGGGCAGCTTCGGAATCGCGGTCTCCCGCGGCGGGTTCGAGACCGTGGCTTTCGCCTGTTCTTGAGTTACCAACCCCGCCTTGAGCAGCTTGTCCTTGAGACTCTGCATGAGCGAACCCCATGCTAGGTTGCCCGCCCTCTTGTCGCGCAAGATCATTTTCTCCGCCGCGCTGTGCCTCGCCGCCTGCTCCGACCCGGTCGACAAGGCCGCGAAGGCGCGCATCTTCAGCCCCGAAGACCCTCCGCAGGCCGTGGCCGCCGCCAGCCAGAAGCTGCCCCCCGAAGACGTCGCCGAGAAGCCCGAGGTCGCCCGCCGCGTGCTCGGCATGAGCGCTGCCGAGGCCACCGAGCGCATCGGCGCCCACAAGTTCACCGCCAAGATCACCTTCGAGTGGAACCGCCCCGGCAAGAACACCCGGCTCATCGAAGACCGCACCCTGCTCGCCGGCCCCGGTGGCGTCAGCGGTGACTTCTTCGCCACCCAGAACAACTCGTCGGACCAGGGCTTCGAGGTGCTGCGCGTGCACGGCGACGTCTACGCCCGCAGCCGCTACGGCAAGTACCGCCAGCGCCTGCGCGACCGCGGCATGGCCGAGCGGGTGCGCAACGAGACCTACGGCGCGATTCGCGACTTCGACCAGCTCTTCCGTGGCCGCTTGAAGCTCACCGCCGCCGGCACCGAGACCGTCGCCGGCCGCACCGCGTGGAAGTACAGCGTCTCGCTCGGCCCGCCGATGAAGGAAGAGCCGCGCGTGCTGCCACCGCTGCCGGTGGCGAAGAACGGCCCCGACGCGACCACCCAGAAGCGCCTCGCCTTCAACGAGCTGCGCGAGCCCCGCGTGCTGCAGGGCGCCGTCTGGGTCGACTCCGAGACCAGCGTGGTGCTCCAGACCAACCTCGACGGCCGCCTCGGCGTCGCCTCGGACGCGGGCACCGCCGACCTCTGGCTGGTGCTCAAGAGCTCGCTCAGCGACATCGGCGTCGACCCCAGGCTGAAGGCCCCCGCCGAGTTCCTCCCCGACCAGGACAAGCCGCTCGGCATCGCCACGGCCCTCGAGCGCTTCGGAGTTCCCCGCGCGGGCGCCGACGGAGGCACCGCCGGAGCCAGCGGAGAAGCCCCCGCAGAAGAAGACGAAGACCCCAATCGGAACTAGGGTTGGGTGTACTGAACCGCTGATCCGGTCAGATCATCGACTACGTGCTGCTACATGCCCGGTTCTCCGAGGCTTTTTCGATAGCGCGGTCGAAAATTTGCGGGGGGGTGGTCGATCTCTACAATGCCCAACAGATGCGGTTCAGCCGCGTCCGACATGGCCGGCTGTTCAGGTCCCAAACAGGCCTGTAGAGGAGAGAGAAAAATGGAGCGCAAGACGGCGGTGGTGACGGCAGCAGAGGTGGCGGTGGCGCTGGGTAAGTGAAGACCGTCACGTCCGAAGAAGAGAAGGCGCTGCGCATGCGGCACGGGGCGAAGGTCGAGCTGAATGCTCCGCTCGCCCGGGCCGCCGGCGCCAACCCCGAGCTCGGCGACGAGCTGTTGCTCATCGAGATGCAGCTGATGCGCGCGATGAAGGCGCGCAGCGCGAAGGGCCCCGTGGCGGTCGCCGCTCCGGTGCTCACCGCCCGCAACGCGCACAAGGACAAGATCGTCCGCGCGCTGCGCAAGAAGAAGTAGGCCGTACCTCAGCAGCGCAGGGGCGGTGGCGGCTTCGAGGTTCGATGCCGCCGGCTCGGGTAGTCGTCTCCCGAGCCAGAGACGGTCGAGAGCAGCTTCATCTGCCGGCGCCCCTTCGAAGGCGTCGCGGTGAGGAGCCTCGACGGGCTCGGGCGAGGCTCGAGCGATGGGCCCTCAGGCGCCCATCACCTTCACCAGGCGGGTGCCCGCCGCCTCGAGCTGCAGCTCGGCGCCCAGCTGGCGTGCGATCTCTGCAGCGTCGTCGCGCTGCCCGCGCTGCGAGAGCTCTTTGAGCCAGCGGCCGGCCGCGGGGTTTCTCCAGAAGTCTTCGTTGAAGCGCTCGCGCAGCCGGGTGAGCAGCACCGCCTCGAGCGCCCACGCGCGCAGCACCGACACCATCAGCAGCATCGGGCGCACGTCGTAGAGGAAGCGCTCTTTCGGCACCGCCACGCCGAGCGTGGCCTGCATGCGCGCCTGGTACTCGTCGGCCATCGCGTCAGACGGCCCACGCGCGTAGAGCTCGAGCGCGTACGGCAGCAGCGCCAGCTTGCGGCGAAACCGCATCGCCTGGCGAAACGCGAACAGCCGCGCCGCTTCGCGCGCCTGCGCCTGCGGCAGGTGCAGGTAGCGGCGGTGCCACTGCTCGTCGAGCATCACGTTCTCGAACAGCGCCGCCATCGCGCGCGGCACCGCGGCGTCACCGAGGCGTCGCTCGAGCAGCGGGGTGGCGCGCGAGGCGTTCGCGTGGTGCAGGCCGCGGCCGAACGCGCGCAGCACCTCGGAGTAGCCCTCGAAGCCGTTGCGGGGCAGGGCGACCAGCCGCAGCTCGTCGGGCACCCTCAGCTCGGCGGTGAACGCGCCGGTGCGCTTGCCCTCGCGCTCTTCGGCGTCGAACGAGAGGCGCCCCTCGGCGTTGGGGTCCATGCCCAGCTCCGCCAGCCAGCGGGTCACCGCGGGGAAGAGGTCGTCCTTGCGGAAGAGCTCCATCATCCACGGGGCCTGGGCGGCGCGCTTGGCGTCGTGCAGCTGCGGGCGGTCGAGGTTCGGGTCGAGGCGCCTGAGGGCGTAGCCGAGCAGGTCTCTCCACGCGTCATCGGTGAGCTTCAGGGTGCGCTCGGCGGCCTCGACCAGCGGCTGAAGCTGCACCCCGGTGAGCTCTTCTCGCAGCGCTACGTATGAGGGTGCTTTCAGCTCGTGCGCCAGCTCGAGCGCGGCGTCGAACCTTCGCGCCCACGAAGACCGGCGCTCCCAGAACAGCTGGCTCGACTCGCGCTCGAGCAGGTCGCGGCGCTCGCGGTGGGGCTCGTCGGGCAGGCGCGCGACCGCTTCGCCGAGCGCCAGCGGCCCGCCGTGGCCCGCGCTCACCGGCGCCGAGGCCAACAGCTGCGCGATGATCTCGTGCGCCGAGGCGCTGCGCACCTCTTCCAGGTTGTCGCCCAGGAAGTGCAGCAGCAGCTTGAGGCCTACCTTGCGCGCCCCGTCGGTGCGCGGGCTGGCCAGCATCTCGCGCACCCGGTGAAAGGTCTCGACGCGCGACAGCTCGGGAAAGTGCTCGTGCAGCTTCGAGAGCGGCAGCTCGTGCGAGAGCCCCGCCTTGAAGCGGAACTCGAGCGCGCCGCGCTCGTAGAGGAAGGCGTCGACCCTCTCCACCAGGCTGTTGAGAGAAATTTCCATGCTCCACCTCTATGAGCGCGCAAGCTCGCGCGCCCGTCAACACCCAATCTGCCTACAGTGGAGTGGACTTCAATGAAGCGTCGCACCTTCACAGCCGAAGGCGGTTCTGTCGGCGCCGAGTTGACTCGGGCGTTACAAATAGACGACGCGCGCGCGCACGAGCTCACCGAAGCCGGCGCGGTGTACGTCGACGGCAAGCGGTGCCGCGACCCCAAGCGCCAGGTTCCCGCGGGCGCCCAGCTGATTGCGGTGCTCGAAGAGGCGGGGAGGGTGGCCTCTCCGACGGCGGCGCCGGTCGGCTTGAGGGTGCTGTACGAAGACCCGCGGCTGATCGCCGTCGACAAGCCCCCCGGCGTGCTGGCCCAGCCGGGCCCTTCGGGAGGAGACAACCTGCTCGAGCAGGTGTCGGCGCACCTGGGCCGCGAGGCCGGGCTGGTACACCGGCTCGACCGCGAGACCTCGGGAGTCACCGTGTTCGGAAAGAGCCGCGCCGCGACCAGCGAGCTGGCCCGCCTGTTCCGCGAGGGGCAGGCGAAGAAGCAGTACCTGGCGGTGGTGACCGCCCCGCTGCCCGACGGCGGCACCATCGACCTGCCGCTCTCGAAAGACCCGTCGCGGCCGGGCCGATGGCGGGCGAGCAAGCAGGCCAACGGGCTGAGCGCCTCGACCTGCTTCGAGGTGAGGGAGCGGCGCGGAGAGAAGGGCCTGGTCACGCTCTTCCCGGCCACCGGGCGAACCCACCAGCTGCGCGCCCACCTCACGGCGCTCGGCGCGCCCATCGCCGGCGACCGCCTCTACGGCGGCGTCGAGGGGCCGCGCTGCCTGCTCCACGCGCAGGTGCTGCAGCTGGGCGAGCTCACCCTCGAAGCGCCGGTGCCGGAAGATCTGCGCGCGTTCTTCGAGGCGTGATCGAGGCGTGACCGCGCACCCTGAGCGGAGGCCTTCAGGCCGAAGTCGAATGGGTGCCGTCGAGCTCGAACGCGAGGCGCCGCATACTCCAAGCTTCAAGCAGCAGAGCCTCGCGCAGCAATACGATGGAGCATGTGCTGCTCAGCCTTCGGCGAGCGACAGCAGGGTTCGACGTGGCTCACTCCGCACGCGTCGCGTTTGGCAGCCGCTTCGTCGAGTACATCAGGCAGTCGAAGGTGGTCACCCGCACCGGGCCGAGCAGGGTCTCGCCGAGGCCCACGGCCACCCGAATCGAGCGCACGTTGTCGGGCATGATCAAGCTGCACACCTCGGTCGCGCCCGCCTCGAACGCCACCTCGAGCGCGGCCCGGCCGGCCTCGGTCGCGTAGCCCTTGCCCCAGTGCGCCCTCGCCAGCGTCCACCCGACCTCGAGCATCGGCCAACCCTCGGGCCTCCACAGCCCCGCGCGACCCACGAACGCGCCGGTGCCCTTCTCTTCCAGCGCCCAGAACCCGTACCCGCGCAGCTGCCAGTGCCCCAAGATGCCGGCGAGCGTGCGCCACGACTGGGCGCGGTCGAGCGGCTTGCCGTCGCCCAGAAAGCGCACCACCTCGGGGTCGCCCATCATCTCGGTGTGCGCGTCGAGGTCGCTCTCGCGCAGCTGGCGCAGCAGCAAACGCGGCGTCTGAAGCTCGAAGGGTGCCTTCATCGCCTTGGGTTCTACACCTACGCCGCGCAGGTGAAGTGCTCGCCCTCGACCCACCCGCGCGCCGCCAGGTGCCGCCGAATCTCTTCGCGCGCCCCCTTCGAGCCGGCGGCCGCCACCAGGTGCACCCCGTTCGGCGCGCCGACCTCGTCGGGAGCCACCACCGGCACGCCCTCGAGGCGCTGGCCGATCTTCCTGGGGTTCACGTCGATGAAGCGGTCGACCTCTACGCCCCGCTGGCGCAGCAGCCGCGACAGCTCGAGCCCGGTGCGGCCGGCGCCGGCGAGCGTGAGCCGCCGGTGCTTCGCGGCCAGGTATCGGGCCTTGAGCGCCGCGTGCCGCGAGAAGGCGTAGCGCGCGTCGGTGCGGGTGAGCCGCCGCGCGTGGTCTCTCCAGCGGTAGAGCACCTGTGGCACGCAGCTCAACAGATGCCCCGACTCGAGCAGCTTGAGCCAGAGGTCCCAGTCTTCGGGAAAGTCGCCGTCCGACCAGCCTTTCACGCGCTCGAGCGCCTCGCGGCGCAGCAGCACGCTGCCGTGGCACAGCGGGCTCTCGACGAAGCGATCGCGAAACAGCCGCTCGGGCGTGGTGAGCGAGCTGAGCCACGCCCCGTACGCCGAGAGGTTGGGGCTGACCGGCTGGTCGTCGCGGAAGATCTCGACCGCGGTGCCCACCCCCGAGAGCTCTGGCGTCAGCGCCTTCAGGCTCAGCTCGAGCCGCCTCGGGTCGCACTCGTCGTCGGCGTCCATTCGGGCGATGAGCGAGCCCCGCGCCGCGGTCAGGCCGAGGTTGAGCGCGTGCACCAGCCCCCGGCCCCCTCCGTCGAGCACCCGCACCCGCGGATCATCGAGCGACCGCAGCACCGCGCCGGTGCCGTCGACCGAGCCGTCGTCGACCGCGACGAGCTCGAGGTCGCCGAGCGTCTGACCCAAGATGCAGCGCGCCGCTGCCGCCACCGTGGCCTCGGCGTCGCGCGCCGGCAGCAGCACCGAGATGAGCGGGCTCGACACGCCCCCCCTAGCGCCAGCGCTGAGACACCGCGCGCGATCGTCCTCCGTAGAGAAAGGGCCGGGCGTAAACTGGCGCCTTCATGCCGGGCGAGCGCCACGAAACCGAGACCGAGCTCCCGGCCCAGGTCGACCCACGCGGCGAGACCGAGTCGGTGATTCAGGTGCCCGAGAGCGGGGTGCCCGACGAGGCGCACCTCGTCATCGGCATGCACCTGGCGATCGCTGCGCGGCTGCTGCGCGAAGGCTCGGCCGCGCGCGCCTTCTCAGAGCTGGTGCGCGCCGCACGCGCGACACCCCTCACCGCGCGCCTGGCCGCCTCGCTGGCGCGGGTGGCGCTGCTCGCCAACACCACCTCGGCCGCGGTGACCATCATCTCGGACGCGGTGACCGACGCCGAAGAAGAAGAGCGCTCTGGCATCTTGCGCGCGCTGGCGCGGCTGCACCGGCGCACCGACGACCTCGAGGCAGCGCGCGAGCGGCTGGTCGTGCTGCTCGCCGAGGCGCCGTACGACCGCCGCGCGCGCTTCGTGCTCAACGCGCTGCTCGAGCGCGAAGAGCGGTGGGACGAGCTCGACGCGTCGCTCGAGCGCGAGACCCGCGAGAACCACCGCCGCGGCAAGCTGCGCTCGGCGTCGCGCACCGCGCTGCGCCGGGCCCGGCTGTGGGGTGAGCGGCTGAACGACCCCTCTCGCGCGGCGCTGCGCTACGGGCAGGCGGCGCAGTACGCGGCCCAGGCCGAGGACCTCGAGAGCGCCTTTCTGCTGCGGCTGCTGTGGCTGCGCGCGCTGCACCAGTCGCAGGCTCCCAAGAATGTGATCGACGAGGCGATCGACCTCTCGCTCGACGCCGGCGACGCGGTGGGGCGCGGCGACCGGGTGCAGGCGCTGGTGCACGAGCTGGGGCTCAAGCCGGTGCCGCGCGAGCACCCGCGCTCCGAGCGAAGACGGTCGACGCAGCTCGAGCTGATGCAGGTCGCCGCGGCGGTGAAGAGCCAGGCCCGTCCCGAGGTGGCGGCGATTCTCGCGGCCGCGGTGCAAGAGGCGCCCGAGCCGGTGGCGCTCAAGAAGCTCGAGGCGCACTACGTGGCGCGCGGAGCGTGGCGCGAGCTGGCCCAGCTCTACCGGCAGAACGCCGCCGCCGCGACCGGCCGCCAGGCCAAGGTCGAAGAGCTCGAGAAGCTCGCCGAGCTGCTCGAGTCGGAGCTGCACGACGCCGTGGGCGCCGCCCGCGTCTACGCCGAGATGGTGGGGTTGGGCGACGGGCGGGCGGTCGCCGAGCAGGTGCGCCTGCTCAACCTGCAGAAGGACTCTCAAGGGGTGCGCGCCGCGCTCGACGAGAGCGTGCAGCGCACCACCGACCCCAAGCTGCGCGCCGATGCGCTGGTGATGCGCGCCGACGACGCGCTGGCCCGCCGCGAGCTCGAGGAGGCGCGCCGAGACTTCACCGAGGCGCTGCAGCTGCAGCCGCAGCACGCCGCCGCCGCCGCCGGCCTCGCCGAGCTGCTCGCCCCCGAGGGCCGCCGCGAGCCGGTGCTGGTCTTCGCCGCCACCTTGAAGGCCCTGCCGCGTCGCAAGCCCGGGCGCGCCGAGCTGTACCGCCGGCTGGCGCGGCTCGCCGACCAGCCGCTGAGGGACACCCGCCTGGCGCGCGAGGCCTGGGCCGAGCTGCTCGCCGAGCTGCCCGACGACGAAGAGGCGCTGGTGCGCCTGGCCGAGCTGTGCCGCACCGCCGGCGACGAGGTGCAGCTCGAGAGCGTGCTCAAGGCGCAGCTCAAGCGCGAGCCGCGCGGCACCCGCGCCCGCCGCGCCCACCTCGAGCTGGTCATGCTGCTCGAGCGCGCCGGCCGAAAAGACGAGGCCCTCGAAGCGCTCAAGGGTGCGGTGCGCTTCGAGCCGGGCAACCGTGAGGCCTGGCTGGCGCTGGGCGACCGCTTCCTCGCGCTGGGCATGAGCTCGGAAGGGGTGTGGGCGCTGGAGCACGCCGCCACCTCGACCGAGAGCGGCCTCGAGCGCATGCGGCTGTGGCTCAGGCTCTCGCGGGTGGTGCGCGACAAGGTGGGCGACCACGTGAAGGCCGAGGCGTACGAGTCGCGCGCCGACAAGCTGGGGCGCGAGCTGCGCGACGAGATGCCCGAGGGGCCCCTGGGCGGGCGGCTCAACGTGCCGCCGCCTCCTCCGGCGCGGGTCAAGCCATCGCGCCCGCCCAACCCGTTCGAGGTGATGGCCGCCGCGCTGGGAGCCCGCCCTGAGCCCGAGGTGCGGCGCGCGCCCCGGCCGCTGCCTGAGCTTCCGCCGCGGCCGGCGCGTGCCCCTCTGCTGCCTGCGGCCCCGCCCCCTCCACCTCGGCCGGTGCCGCCGGTTCGGCCGCAAGATGCCGAGACCAACGACGAGGTGTCGCTGGAAGAGGCGATGAGCGGCCACGACGACGTGGTCGAGGTCGGCACCAGCGACATCGAGATGCCGTCGGCCGAGTGGCCGGCGCCCATCGGCGAGCTGCTGCTGCCGGCCCGCAGCGAGCCGCGGCCGTCTCCGCCGCGCAAGACCGCCGAGCTCAAGCTCGAGCTGGGTGACCCCGAGGTCTCGGTGCCGGCCTCGTTCGTCATCGCCCCCAACAAGATGCTGAGCGCCGAGCGCAAGGCGATCTTCGAGCGGGTGCGCGCCCAGCCGCTCAACTCCGACGGGTACAACCTGCTCGCCGAGCACTTCGACAACGCCGGCGACCCGACCCGCTCGGGCTTGATGCGCGAGATCGCCCTCGCGCTCGAGGGTGACCCCAACGCCGCGCCCCGCGCGCCGCGCCTGATTCTCTCGGCCACCGACCGTGCCGGCTTGAAGCACCCCACGCTGCGCGGCGAGGCCGGAGAGCTGCTCGGCATGGCCGGCGCTGCGCTGTGCCGCCTCTACCCGGCGCGCGCGGTGCAGCGCGAAGAGCTGCGGCTCGACTCGGGCAAGGGCGCCAAGGGGGCAGCCGACGCGCTGCTCTCGGCGGTGCGCATCTTGGGGCTGCGGGCGCCCGACGTGTACCTGAGCCAGGACAACGGGCCCCCGTTCTCACTCATCCACACCACCGAGCCCAAGCTGCTGGTGGGTCGCTTCGCGGTGAAGAAGGCGCTGCCCGACGCCGAGCTGCGCTTCTTCGCCGGCCGCGCGCTGTTCACCCAGAACCCCGACCTGCTGGCGCTGCGCTCGCTGCGCAAAGAGCAGCTCGCCCACGGGCTCGAGGTGCTGGGCCAGGCGCTGCTCGGCCGCACCACCGGGGTCGATGCCAAGCTGGTGCGCGACGCCATCTCGCCCCGGCTGCTCGAGCGGCTCAAGCAGCTCTACGACCGCAACGGCCGCCGCCTCGAGGTGCAGAAGCTGCAAGAGGGCGCCCGCCACTCGGCCAACCGCGCGGGGCTGGTGGTGTGCGGCGGCATCGCCCCGGCGCTCGCCGCGCTGCGCGCCAAGAAGGCGCTCGAGAGCGAGCTGCTCGAAGTGGTGCGCTTCGCCGCCAGCGAGCGCTACCTCAACCTCCGCGGGCGAAGACTCGGCGGTTAGGCAGAGCGGTCGAGAGGCGAGCTCGAGGCAATCGAGAAGACTGACCCCTTCCCGTCGTGGACGTGGACGTGGACGTGGACGGCTGTTGGCGGCGCCCGACCTCGCCGCGAAGTTCGAGCTCGCCTCAGGCGTCGGGGCCCGAGTCATCATTCGACTTCACCAGCTCGTACTTGTGCAGCAGCGAGTAGAGGTGCTTGCGGTCGAGCCCGGCATCGCGCGCGGCCTTGGCGATGTTGCCCTTCGACTTCGAGAGCAGCCGGGTGAGGTACTCGCGCTCGAAGGCGCGAATCAGGTCGTCCTTCGACTCTTTGAACTGGCCGGCGTAGTTCACCGGCAGCGACTCGCCCTGTGGGCTGGCGGGCCCGGTGTACTCGCGCAGCAGGGTCTCGGCCGACAGCTCGGGTATGTCGGTCATGTGCTTGAGGCGCTCGATCGCGTTGCGCAGCTCGCGCACGTTGCCCGGCCAGGTGTGGGCGTTGAACTGCTCGCGGCGCGCATCGGGCAGCTTTTCCCAGAGCGGGAAGCCGGCGCACGCGTCGACCAACAGGGGAATGTCTTCTTTGCGATCTCGCAAGCTCGGCAGCGACACCGTGAACACCGAGAGGCGAAAGTAGAGGTCTTCGCGGAAGCGGCCCGCCTGCGCCTCGCCCCACAGGTCTTTCTTCGAGGCGGCGATCACCCGGGTGTCGAACTTGATCGGCTGCGACGACGAGCCGAGCCGGCGGAACTCGCGGTCTTCCAGCGCTCGCAAGAGCTTGGGCTGCAGGTCGAGCGGCAGGTCGTCGATTTCGTCGAGGAACAGGGTGCCGCCGTCGGCGCGCTCGAGGCAGCCCACGCGCTGGTTCACCGCGCCGGTGAAGGCGCCCTTCTCGTGACCGAACAGCTCGCTCTCGATCAGCGAGTCCGACACCGAGGCGCAGTCGAACACCACCATCGGGCCCTGGGCGCGCGGAGAGAGCTTGTGAATGGTCTTCGACGCCGCGCCCTTGCCGCAGCCGGTCTCACCCACCAGCAAGAGGGTCGAGTCGGTCGGGGCGATGCGCTGAATGAGCGCGAAGATCTGCCGCATCGGCAGCGAGCGGCCCACCAGATCGCCCAGCCGGTCTTCGTTGGCCGGCGACACCTCGAGCGCGGTCACCTGCGGCTGGAAGCGCAGCTGCACGTCGCCGACCTCGAGCAGCGCCCCCGCGCGCAGGTAGCCCTCGCGCACCTGGGCGCCGTCGATGAACGTGCCGTTGGTGCTCCCCAGGTCTTGCACCAGGAACTGGTCTCCTTGGCGGCGCACCACCAGGTGGTTGCGGCTCACCGTGGGGTGGTCGAGCACGATGTCGTTGTCGGGCGCCTTGCCGATCTTCAGGCTGCTGCCGAGCGGGTAGGCCGCGCCGGCCTCGGGCGTGTTCACCAACACCAGGTGAAACTGCTGCGACGCGATGCGCTCGAACTTGGCGCGCGACCCGAGCACGGTGCGCTGCGGAATCGACGAAGAAGGGGCAGCCATCGGGGTGCAACCGATTGTAGGGTGCTTTGCCCGCACCGTCATGCCTCTCTCGCTGGTAGGTCGAGATTCCGAAAGCGCGTTCTACGCCTCCCAGGTGGGGCGGTTCGGCAGCCCGGTGCTGGTGCTGGGCAGCGCCGACGGCGCGCTGGGGTTCGAGCTCGCCGGCCGGGGCCACGACGTCACCGGGGTCGAGCCCAGCGAGTTCCTGATGGCCGAGGCCGCGGCGCGCAAGAAAGAAGAGCCCCAGCCACGGCTGCAGCTGGTGCACGCCGACCTTCGCTCGCTGCGGCTGTCGCAGAAGTTCAAGACCGTGATCGCCCCCAAGAACGCGCTCGCGCTGCAGCCCGACCCCGACGCCCTCGACGCGGTGCTGGCCACGGTGGTGCAGCACCTGGGCCCCGAGGGCGCGCTGGTGTTCGAGGTGGCGGGGCTGCAAGACGGCACCCACCTCGAAGGGCCGGGCGGCCGCGCGCTGTTCACCGCCCACCTGCGCGAGCGCAAGGGAGCGCAGGCGATTCGACGGGTGCGCCGTCAGACCCTCACCGCGGTCGACATCGAGGCTGCGCTCGCCCACGCCGGGCTCGAGGCGCGCGAGCGCTTCGGCGACTTCGACTCGCGCCCGTGGGACGAGCCCGACGATCGGCAGATCGTCATCGCCGGGCTGATCAGCTAGAGGGCGTGAGGCCGAGGCGGGTGAGCATCTTCACCACCGCCATGCGCGTCAGCCCCGCCTTGCGCGCGGCGGCGGCGAGGTTGTCGCCCGACACCTTGAGCAGCGCCTCGGCGTAGCGGCGCTCGAACGCCGTCACCAGCCCGTCTTTCTGCAAGAGAAACGGCACCTCGAGGTCGATGGGGCCGGCGCCGGCGAGGGCCGCCGCCGCAGCCGGAGACACCACCGGAGCCGCGAACGGGGCCGCGCCGTGTGCCAGCCGCTCGATGGCGTTGCGCAGCTCGCGCACGTTGCCCGGCCACGAGTGCGACTGCAGCCGGTCGATGGCCGCCTTGTCGAGCGCGGTGGCGCCGGGCAGGCGCAGGGTCTGCAGAAAGTGCTCGGCCAGCAGGGGAATGTCGTCGGGGCGCTCGCGCAGCGCCGGCATGTGCACCCTCAGCACCGAGAGCCGGTAGAAGAGGTCGGCGCGGAAGCGGCCCTTGTTCACCTCGGCCTCGAGCTCGCGGTGGGTCGCCGCCACCACCCGCACATCGACCTTCACCGGGCCCTTGCCGCCCAGGCGGCTCACCTCGCGGCGCTCGAGCACGCGCAACAGCCGCGGCTGCAGCTCGAGCGGCAGCTCGCCGATCTCATCGAGAAAGACCGTGCCGCCGCTGGCGCGCTCGAACACCCCGGCGCGCGCCTGGTCGGCGCCGGTGAAGGCGCCCTTCTCGTGGCCGAACAGCTCGCTCTCGACCAGGGTCGGCGCCAGCGCTCCGCAGTCGACCACCACCAGCGGGCCCTTGGCGCGCGGCCCGGCCTCGTGCAGCGCCTCGGCCACCAGCTCTTTGCCGGTGCCGGTCTCGCCGGTCACCAGCACCGTCGAGTCGCCCGCCGCCAGCCGCTCGAGCTGCGCGAACAGCTCGCGCATCGCCACGCTCTGGCCGAGCAGCGGCCCGAACGCGCTGGTGCTCGAGGCCGGCAGCTCGACCACCTCGTCGGTCACGCTGAACGCCAGCTCGGTGGCGCCGGCCTGAATGCGCCCGGGAGACGAGAGGTAGGCGTCGAGCACACGCGTACCTCCCACGAAGGTGCCGTTGCGGCTGCCCAGGTCTCTCAAGCGGTAGCCGAGCGGGTCGAGCTGCACCTCGAAGTGGTGGCCCGACACCGAGGGGTCTTTGAGCTGAAGGTCGTTGCCCTGCAGGGCGCCCACCTTGAAGCGCACCTGCTTCACCACCGCCTTGGTGCCCTTGTCGGGCCCCGAGGTCACCTCGAGCGCGCAGGCGCCGAGGGCCCGCGCGGGTCTTCGGCCCTTGACCTCGGTGATCCACGTCGCGTGCCGGTCAGCCATGGTGAGGCGTGTACTATCATCGGCTGCACGAATGACCACGGTGGTTGCTCCCTTCAAGGTGGTGTCGACGCTGTACGGCCGGGCTGGCCTGCAGTGCTCCGCTGCCGCCGACTCACTGGGAACTCCGGTGTGGCTGTTCACCCACTCCGACGCCTCGCCGCAGGCCGCCGCGCGCATGCTCGAAGGGGCCGAGGCGTGCCGCGCCGACGGGCCGTGGCTCAAGGTGCTCGACTGCGGCAAAGACGGCGCGCGCGCGTGGGCGGTGACCCTGCCGCACCCGGGCAAGACGCTGGCCGAGGTGCTGATGGCGCGCGGAGCGCTCGACGCGCCCGAGATGATGCGCGCGGTGACGCCGGTGTGCCACGCGCTGCAGCGGCTCTCTGACGAAGGTCACCGCGCGGCGCTGGCGCCCGAGCTGGTGCTCACCGGCCCCGAAGGCGAGGGCCTGCTCATCGGCTTCTCGCCCGAGCAGCCCCAGGCGCCGGTGCCGGCGGTGGGCGCGCTGATGTTCGAGGCGCTCAAAGGGTCGCCACCCAGCGAGCCGCCGGAAGACCTCATCGGCGTGCGCCGGCAGCTGTCGGACTTCATTCGCGCCTGCCTCGAGGGCCGGCTCTCGCAGCCGGCGCTGGTGGCCGAGCAGCTGCGCATGGTGGGCCGCGGCGAGACGGTCGACCTGGGCAAGCTGGTGGCGCACGACACCCGCGTGACGCCGGGAGCCGCCGCTCCCGAAGCGCTCGGCCAGCGCGCCGGCGAGGTGCTGGGCAGCTACCAGCTGGTGCGCCGGCTCGGTGAGGGCGGCATGGGCGAGGTGTACCTGGGCCGCCACGTGAAGCTGGGCCGCGAGGTGGCGGTGAAGGTGCTGCGCGCCGAGTTCGCGAAAGACCCCGAGATTTCGCGCCGCTTCTTTCAAGAGGCGAGGGTGGTGAACGAGATCAACCACCCCCACATCGTCGAGGTGATCGACTTCGTGGAAGAGCTCGACCACGCCTACTGCGTGATGGAGCTGCTCAAGGGCGACGCGCTCGACCGAGTGATGCAGCACGGCGGGCTCGAGGTGGCGCGCGTCTGCAGCGTGATGGCGCAGGCGTGCGAAGCGCTGCACGCCGCCCACCAGCGCGGCATCGTGCACCGCGACGTGAAGCCGGCGAACATCTTCGTCACCGAGCTGCACGGCAAGCGCGACTTCGTGAAGGTGCTCGACTTCGGAGTGGCGCGGGTGGCGAAGCTCGAGGGCTCGCGCACCCAGGCCGGCACGGTGCTCGGCACGCCCGCGTACATGAGCCCCGAGCAGGCGCAGGGCCGCGTCGTCGACGCGCGCGCCGACGTCTACTCGGTGGGCGCGGTGCTCTACGAGCTGCTCTCGGGGCGCGTGCTGTCGGAAGAGGCGTTCACGCCGCCGCCGCTCATCGACACCGCGCGCGGTGAGCCGGTGCCCGGCCGCCTCGCCGAGCTGGTGCAGCAGTGCCTCGAGATGGACCCGTCGAAGCGCCCGCAGAGCGCCCTCGAGGTGGCGCAGCGGCTCACCGACGCGGTGCCGGCCAGGCCGCCGCTCGATACGAGGCGCGCGCTCGCCGAAGCGGGGCTCGCGAGGTCGGGCAGCCGAGGCTCGAAGGCGCCGGTCTTCGCCGCGCTCGCGCTGCTGCTCGCGGTGGGCGGAGGCTCGGCGGTCTTCTTCTCGCGGCCGAGCGCGAGCGAACCGCCGGTCGTCATCCCCCCGCCTCCAGAGCCTGCACCTTCACCCTCTCCCCTCGCGGGAGGAGGCCGGGGTGAGGGGGCGAAAGAAGCACCCAAAGAAGCGCCCCAACCAACACCCCCGACGAGGCCGCAGCCCAAACCGCAACACGTCAAGCCCACCAAGAAACAAGCCGCAGCGACAGCCCCGACCCCCGAGGCCACCGCCGACGCGTACGTGCCCCGCATGAACCGGCTGCAGAAAGAGTACGACGGCCTGGTCACCCGGTACGGCGTGCAGCAGCTCACCAGCCTCGAGCGCGAGGTGGTGCGCCAGGCGCTCGAAGACTTCGCCGGCCACAACTATGGCTCGCTCGAGGGCACGCTGAAGGACGCCGAGAAGGCGCTCCAGGCCGCGCACCAGCGCCTCGACCGTTGACCGCTTTCGCGGCGCTGCATCGTTTCTTGGGCAAAGGCCCCCAGAAATGGTGAAGTCGGCCGCGCTCGATGAGCCCTCTCTCGGTACTGCTTCTCGCTACCCTCGCGGCCACCCCAGAGTCGCTCCTGGTCGCGCCGTACCAGGCGTTGGGCGTCGACGCGGCCACGGTGACCGCGCTGACCGAAGCGTTTCGCCTCGCGCCCGACGCCACCCGCTTCGCTGCGCTGCCGGCGGCCGAGAGCGAGAAGGTGACGCGCAGCGCGATGATGTGCGGAGAAGACGGCGCGTGTCTGGCCACCATCGGTCAGCGCAGCAACGCGCGCTGGGTGCTGGCGTTCGGCATCGGCAAGGTGGGCAGCGCGCTGCTGGTCACCGCGGTCTTCGTCGACGTCACCGCAGGCAAAGAGCTGATGCGCGGCTCGCGGCGGGTACCCGAAGGCGGAGCCGATTGGATCTCGACTGCCCGCTCGCTGGCCGACGAGGTGGTGCGCCCGCCGGTCGAGCCGCTCGTCGTGCAGGTGCCGGTCGAGGTGGTGAAACCGCAGAAGACGCACAAGTGGAGACCGTGGGCCTTCGCCGGCGGCACCGCCACGGTGGTGTTCACGGGCCTCACCACGCTGCTCAGCCTCATCGCGTGGGGCAACTACAACGCGCTCACCAAGGCCGCGTCTTCGGGCACCACCAGCGCCATGGTGCCTTCGCTCGCCACCGCGCAGCGCGGGTACAACGCCTGGGCCGACACCGCGCTCTCCCTGACCCTCGTCTCCGGGGCGGTGTGGCTGCTCTTCTCGTTTCTCGAAGCGACGGAGAAGCCCGTCGTGCCGGTGCTCGAATGAGCCGGCTGCGGTGCTGGCTCGGCTTGTCCCTCGCGCTCTCGCTCTCGGGTTGCACCTGCATCTTCGACCCCAACCGGGTGATGATCGCCGCGTGCAGCCCGCTGCCCGACCCGGCGCCGCTGGTGGCCATCGTCGGTGACCGCACCTCGGTGACCTGGGAGTGGTCGGCGGGCACCGACGCCGGGCCCTTCAAAGACTGGCAGCTGTGCTGGGGCAACGCGGTGGGCGCGACCGACACCTGCGAGGTCTTCGAGCCGGGCAAATGCGGCGGCGACGGAGGCCGTTGCGCGTTCACCCTCGACGGCGCCGACGCGGGGCTCGAGTTCAACAAGCGCGTGTACGCCAGGGTGGTGTCGAGAGACCTGTGCAGCAAGCAGTCGAACCCCGCTACGGCCAGCGCAACGCCGATCAACGGCACCTTCCTCGATACGCAGGGCATCACCCTCGAAGCGGGCTCGGGCTGCGATGCGGGCCTGCGACCCGACGGCACCGGCACCATGGTGTTCGACGAGATGGGCGGCCTCTTGTGCGTCTCCACCGCGACGATGGGCGACGACGCCTGGGGCGACCACACCATCGACCTCGAGGTGAAGGTGCAGGGCGACACGCTGGGTGGAGTGGTGCTGCGCGCCCCCTCGGGAGCCACCAGCCCGCGCCTGGGTGCGCTGGTCACGGCGTCTCCGGGCGGCAACTCGAGCGTCATCTTCACCCAGCGGCCCTCGAACAAGACCGACACGCCGGCCGCGACCAACCGCACTCCGGTGGCGCAGAACACCTGGCAGGCGATGCGCGTGTCGTCGAGGGGCGAGGCGGTCTCGATGGCAGTGGGGCCGGTCGGAGGCCCGCTCGCCGAAGTGATTCGCTGGAAGAACCCCAAGCCCGAGAGTCTCGGCACCGGGCACGTCGGGTTGGTGGTCGCCGCGTTCGGCCTCTTCGGCTCGCAGGGTCACCTGGAGGCGCGCAACCTGCGGGTGCGCACCTCGGCAGAGATTCCCGAAGGAGGCCCGACATCCGACGCCTGGAGCTTCAGCGGCCCGATGGCGCAACACGCGCTGCGGTTGGTCGGCAGCGCCGCACTGGTGGCCTGCCCCAGCACGTACGCCGCCGAGGCTGGCTGCTCAGACTGTCTGCCCGACGCGGGCTCGCAGTGCCTCGAGGTCAACGGCGGCAGCAACTTCGCCACCGTCGATGTTCCCATCGGGGTCGACTACGCGAAGCCGTGGACGATGCGCTTCAAGTTTGCGCCGCACGCCACCGACCTGACCGTGAGCGACCCGTCGCTGCTGCGCACGCCCCAGCCGGCGCCGATGCACACGGACCTCGAGACCTTCACCGGCGCCGCGCTGATCGACGTGGCCGGCAACAACTGGACTTCAGCGCCCCGAATGTTCAAGAGCGCTACCGACACGCTCGGCGCCCCGATGACCCGCGGCCAGTGGACGCGCTTCGAGCTGACCTTCAACGCCGGCGCCGGCACGTACTCAGTGAAGCGCAACGGCGCACAGGTTCGCAGCGGCGCCTACCCCGCCGAGCTGGCCGCGCACCTCGGAGCGTTGATGCTCGGAGGTGGCGGCAACGTGCACGGCTACTTCACCGACGTCGAAATCTCTCAGCCGTAGCGGCGGCGCTTTTCGTTCGGGGCGAGCCGGGCCTCTACGCCCGAAGGGTGGTGCGCGGCTTCGCGACGGCGGCCAGGGTCAGCTCGACCTGCTGCATGTACTGCTCGCGCTGGCGCTGGTTCGGCTCGTTGGCGGCGGCGCGGCTCAGGTCGCAGAGCGAGACCATGCCGACGAGCTTGTTCTTCTTGTCGAGCACCGGCAGGCGGCGCACCTGGGCGCGCTTCATCGAGGCGGTGACGTTCTCGATGCTGTCGCTGCTCTGGCAGGTCTGCACCTGGCTCGACATCGCCGAACGCACCTGAACCTCGTGCAGGCACTTGCCCTGGGTGTACGCGGCCATCACGCAGTCGCGGTCGGTGATCATGCCCACCACCTTGCCCGCGTCGTCGACCACCGGCACCGCGCCGATGTCGTGCTCCCACATCAGCTGCACCGCCTTCACCAGCGTCTCGCTCTCGCTGCAGGTCTTCACGTCGCGGGTCATCATCTGCTCGACCTTCATCGGTGTTCTCCGGTTGGTTGGGTGTGGCGGCAATCGATACGCCTCTTCGAGCGCGTTGGCGTGTGGCGAATTGCCCGTCACCGCCGGGTAACCCGACCTTCGGCTAGTCTTCGTGGTGATGGCCGACGAGAAGCCCACCGACGAGAAGCTGTATCTCGACCGTCGCGCGTGGCTGAAGAACGCGGGGCTGTTCGTCGGCACCACTGCGGTGGTGGGGGCGGGTCTCGAGCTGCTCACCCGGCGCAAGGTGGGCCCGCCCGGCGAGCCCAGGGCTGAGGTCGTCGAAGGCCCGAGGCCGGGCGAGCTGCAGGTCGCGAAGCGCGGCGAGTTCGTCGTCGACGGTGAAGAGCTCACCCGCTTTCGCGACGTCACCACCTACAACAACTTCTACGAGCTGGGCCTCGACAAGGGCGACCCCGCGCTGCACGCCGAGACGCTGCGCCCCCGGCCGTGGACGGTGCAGGTCGGAGGCGAAGTGAACAAGCCGCAGGTGCTCGACATCGATCGGCTGATTTCCCTCTACCCGCTGGAAGAGCGCGTCTACCGCATGCGCTGCGTCGAGGGCTGGTCGATGGTCATCCCCTGGCTGGGCTTCCCGCTCAGCGCGCTGCTGAAGCGCGTCGAGCCGACCTCGGCCGCGAAGTACGTGGTCTTCACCACGCTGCTCGACTCGGAGCAGCTGCCCGGCCAGCGCCAGCGCACGCTCGACTGGCCGTACGTCGAGGGCCTGAGGCTCGACGAGGCGCTGCACCCGCTCACGCTGCTGGCGGTGGGGCTGTACGGCGAGGTGCTGCCGAACCAGAACGGCGCGCCGCTGCGGCTGGTGGTGCCGTGGAAATACGGCTTCAAAAGCATCAAGTCGATCGTGAAGCTCGAGCTCACCCGCGAGCAGCCGGCCACCACCTGGGACCCTCGCCGCGCCGACCGAGTACGGCTTCTTCGCCAACGTGAACCCCCAGGTCGACCACCCGCGCTGGTCGCAGGCCACCGAGCGCCGCATCGGCGAGCTGCGACGGCGGCCCACGCTGCCGTTCAACGGGTACGCCGACCAGGTGGCCTCGCTCTACGCGGGGCTCGACTTGAAACAGAACTTCTAGACGCGCGCCCTGAGCGGAGCGCGAAGCGCGCAGTCGAGCGGGTGCACTCCAACTGGAACGCACCCACGTCGGTGACTCCAGGCTTCAAGCAGCACAGCGTGCGCAGCCATACGATGGAGTATCTGCCCATCAGCCTTCGGCGAGCGACGGCAGGGGTTCGACAGGCTCACCCTGACCGATCTCGACTCAGCGCGCGGCGCTGTCGAGCCAGATGGTGACGGGCCCGTCGTTCACGAGCGCGACCTTCATGTCGGCGGCGAAGATGCCCTCGGCGACGGTGAGCCCGAGCGTGCGCGAGTGCGCGCAGAAGCGGGCGTACATCGCCTTCGCTTCTTCGGGCGGCCCGGCATCTATGAACGACGGCCGGCGCCCCTTGCGCGTGTCTGCGTAGAGCGTGAACTGCGACACGCACAGCATCGCGCGCGAGGTGTCGAGCAGCGACTTGTTCATCTTGCCCGCCTCGTCTTCGAAGATGCGCAGGCCCGAGATCTTGTCGGCCATCCAGCTCAGCTCGGCGTCGCCGTCACCCTTGCCGACCCCGAGCAGCACGAGCAGCCCGGGGCCGATCTCACCGACCACCGCGCCGTCGACGGTCACCGACGCCGAGCGCACCCGCTGGAGCAGGGCCCTCATTTCCAGACGACGCGCTCTTCCCTCGACCGGCTCATGGTCTTCATCAGAATGAACAGGAACTGCGGGTCATTCAACAAGTACCTGCGCCACAGGCGCCTGGGCTCGCTCACCAGCCGGTACAGCCACTCGAGCCCGGCCTTCTGCATCCACCTCGGGGCGCGCTTCACGGTACCCGCGATGAAGTCGAGACCCGCCCCGATGCCCAGCGCCACCGCCGGCGCATACGCCTCTTCGAAGCGATGCATGAACAGCTCCTGCTTCGGAGCCCCCATCGCCACCAGCACCAGGTGCGGCTGCGCGGCGCGAATGCGCGCCAGCGCCTGCGCGGTCTCGGCATCACCCGGCGACGCCGACAGCATCGGCGCGTCGCAGCCCACGATGTTCACCCCGTAGCGCCGGTGCAATTCGGCCCCGGCCTTCTCGGCTACCCCCGGCCCCGCACCCAGCAGGTAGACGCGCAGCTGCTCGTCGGCGGCCCGCTTCATCAGCGGGGCGATGAGGTCCGACCCCGAGATCTTGTCTGGCAGCGGCTCTCCCAACAGCCGCGACGCCCACACCAGCGGCATGCCGTCGACGAACGACAGCGCCGCGTGCTCGTACGCCGCGCGGAAGTCGGCGTTCTTCTCTGCCAGCACCACGTGATCCACGTTGGGCGTCACCACGTACCCACCGCTGCCGCCCTTCGCCAACGCGATCACCGCCTCGACCGCGTGCTCGAAGCCGATCACGTCGATCTCCAACGACCCGACCTTCAGCCTTCTCATCTGGTTTTGGTTCTCCCCTCGGCGCAATCGGTAATCGCGGCATCGAAAGCGCGCGATCAAAGCACGTGGCGGTAACGCCGGTTGCGTGCGCTGGCCGACCCGAAAGGGGCTGGTTAATTCCTTCGACCATGAAGCGAGCCGCCATCATTGCAGCGCTCGCCGTGCTGGGAGGGGCTGCCTGTCGTCACGACACCGGAGCGTTCGTCTGGGTCGATGACTTCAAGCAGGAAGCCCGCCCGGACGGTGAGTATGTCATTCGCCCCGGAGACCTGGTCAGCGTCCGCGTCTACGGTCAGGACAACATGTCTGCCCGTTCGCGCGTCCGCACCGACGGGAAGATCTCCTTGCCGTTCTTGAACGACGTCACCGCCGCAGGCTTCACCCCGGTGGTGCTGTCGGCGCAGCTCCAGACGCGCCTCAAGGACTTCATCAACAACCCGATGGTCACCATCTCTCTCGAAGAGCTGCGCCCGGTGCCGGTCTCGGTGCTCGGCGAGGTGCCTCGGCCCGCGGTGTACACGCTCGACCCCAACGCGGGCGTGCTCCAGGCGGTCGCCGCGGCAGGTGGCTTCACCAACTTCGCAGGCCGAGATCTGTACGTGCTTCGCGCCTCGCGTGACGGCAGCCCGCCCCAGCGCATTCGCTTCGACTACGACGCCGTCGCGCAGGCGCGCGGCAGCGGAGCGTCGTTCAAGCTGCGCCCCGGCGACGTGCTGATCGTGGAGTGAGCCCATGATCGCCCTCGCTGCAGCCGTGGCCCTGGTCGCCGCCCAAGCACACTACGAGGTTCGGGCCGACGCCCGCCTCGAGACCCGTGCGCGCACCGCGACCTTCGCCGACGTAGGAGGCCAGAACGGCGCCGCTGGCGACGCCGAGGTGACCCCGTCGCTGTTCGGCGCGGTCGACAACCTCGGCGGCCACATCGCCCTGCGCTACGCCCCGACCCTGCGCGTGCGCGAGCCGTACAACGGCCTGCGCCGCTACGAGTTCAACAACAACCAGACCCTCGAGGCGAACTGGTCTCGCGAAGGCCGGCCCCGCCTCTACCTGCTCGAGCAGTTCAACCAGGGCCGCGTCGACCTCGCCACCCAGACGGTCAGCACCCCGTTTCAATCGGGCGTGGTGAGCCAGCTCTCGATCGACGTGGGCGGCGGCATCGTCTGGCCGATCGGCAAGCTGGTGAGCCTCGATACCTCGGCCGGCTTCAACTACGGCACCGGCCTCGACACCTTCTCGCTCGGCTTTCTGCCCGCGCAGCGCAGCTGGCGCAGCGGAGCGAAGCTCGAGGCCCAGGTGTCGCGGGTCGACTGGCTGATCGGCGCCGTCGACGGCAACCACACGCTCTTCCCCGGCATCGGCTCGAACTTCACCACCGGTGACGCCGCCGCGCGGTGGAAGCGGCAGCTGCTCTCGAGCACCGCCCTCGAGCTCGGCCTGCTGGTCGGTCTGATCACCGGCTACGTGCCGGCCAACCCGGACAACGGCCTGGCCGAGACCCGGCTCAACCTGGTGACGCCGGGCGGAGACGGGGTCATCACCCACCGCATCAACACCGGCCCCCACGCGCTCACCTTCGACGCGGGGCTGCGGGTCTCGCCGTTCGTCGATCGCTACCTCGCCACCGCCTACAACCGCGGAGAAGTCTCGACCCACGTGGGCTACGTCTTCCGCGAGCGGTGGACGCTGATGGGCGGCGGCAGCGTCGCGCGCTCACTCACTCCGGTGACGGTGCGCTACGAGCCGCAGCCGACCTCGATGTTCTCGACCTTCCTCGAAGCGCGCGCCGGCTACGTGGCGCCGCGCTGGTGGCAGGTCGACGTGGGCGGGGCGCATTCGCTGTTCGTGCTGGGGCAGGGGGCCGCGGTGAACAACTGGTTGGTGAGCCTGGCGCTCACCGTGCACGCGGAGGGACAGCTGTGAAGGGCCACGCTCTGGTGGTGGAAGACGATGCGGCGCTGCGCGACATGGTTCGCGCGTACCTGGAGATGCTCGACTGGGGCGTGGATGAGGCGAGCGATGGCCGCAAGGCCATGGCTGCGCTGAGGGCCAAGAAGTTCGACGTGGTGGTGCTCGATCTCACGTTGCCCGAATCGTCGGGCTACGACGTGCTCGAGTTCATGGGGAACAATGATCTCGGCTCGACGCCGGTGCTCATGACCAGCGCCCGGTCGTTACCGGGAGACCGCGCCCATGCAGAAGAGCTGGGCGCACGTTTATATCTGACGAAACCTTTTACCCGGGCCGAGTTCAGCCGGGCGATCGAGTCCATGACGGAGGGAACATGAACGCAACGCTGAAGCAGGGAAGTCTCGAGATGCCGTCCGCTGACGTTCAGCGGTTGTGGTTCGCGACCTTGAAGAAGGAGTGGACCTCGCTGGCGGTGCTGCCGTCTCACCCGGGAGGCTCGGCGGTGCCGCTGGCCAGGGCCCTCGCCAAGGTCGCCGCGATGCAGAAAGACGCGCCGATCAAGCTGATCACCGCCGAGAACACCGACCTCGCCGGCGCCTCGCGTTTGATCATCGAGATGACCAGCCACACCGCCCAGGGCGGGCTGGCGATCATCGCCCTCGACTCGGTCATCTCGAACCCCGCCGGTATCCCCGTCGCGCTCGCCGCCGACGCCGCGCTGCTCTCGGTCGAGCTGCGTGAAGCCGACGTCGACTCGGGCCGCCGCACCCTCGAGCTGCTCGGTGAGGCGAAGTTCGTCGGCGCCGTCAGCTACGAAAACGAGCTTCGCTGAAGTTTGCAGTCGAGGCGCCTGCAGCTTCCGGCCTTCGGCGCCGGCAGCTCTGGCGCCAGCAGTCTTTGCAATGCCGCGCGCCGGGCAGCCTTTGAAGGCCGCTCGGCGCGCAGCGCTTTCAAGGGCCCCGAGCCGCGAAACTCCAGCGGTTCGCTTCAGTGGCCGCGCCAGGGGAAGCCTCGATTAACACTTCTTTATCGGGCTCTACGTCGGCGCTTCACAACCGGTTCCTACCCTTCATTCGTAGACGCGACGCCATGAGGGCGGCCGCAACACGAAGGAGTAGGAACCATGTTCGGCTTCATTTTCGGAACAGTGTGTCTGGTCGCGCTGGTCAAGGTGGTCAAGCACGGCCACCACTGGGGTCACGGTGGTGGCTGGGGTCGAGGCGACGGCCCCAAGAGGTGGATGCTGCGCCGCCTCTTTCAGCGGCTCGACACCACGCCCGGTCAGGAGAAGGTGATCTCCGAGGCGTACGACGAGCTGCAGGAAAAGCTGCGCGCGGTGCGCGAAGAGCTGCAGCGGGCCCGCGGCACCTTCGCCCGGGCCACCCGCGCCGAGGCGTTCGACACCGAGTCGGTGCGTGAGCAGTTCGAGAAGCAGCAGGGCGCGCTCGAAGAGCTCAAGAAGGCCGCGCTCGCCAGCATGCAGAAGATTCACGAAGGCGCTCACCCCCGAGCAGCGCGCGGTGGCGGGCGAGCTGATCGAGTTCGGCCCGCGGCACTTCGGCGGCGGCGGTTGCCACCACCGCTTCGGCGGCCATCACCACCACCACCACGGGTACGGCGGCCGTCACCAGGCCGTGAACCTCTGAACCTGAACCTCAAACTGCAACACCAAGGAGAAACACCATGAGAAGGCCATTGATTGTGTTGTTGGGTCTGGGCGTGCTGGTCGGCTACGGCTCGGCGTTCGCTCACATGCGGCACCGCATGCACCACGGGTGCGGCGACGGTGACTCGTCTCGCTGGTCGCAGCGCTACGACGAGGCGCCGCCGTGGGTGAGGGCGCCCGGCTTCGTGCCGCCTGCGGCGCAGGCTCCGCAGCCTCCCGCGCCGGCACCGCAGCAGTACCAGCAGCCGGTGGTGCCGCAGATCATCATCGTGCAGCCGCAGGCCGCCGCGCCTTCGGCTCCCACGACGGTGGTGGTGCAGCCGCCCGCGCCCGCGGTGAACAACCCCAAGGCCAACGCCCCGAGCGCAGAGTAGAGTCGTGGGCGACTTGGCCTCCCGCGTGCTGCTCATCGACGACGACTCGCGGCTCCCCGAGCTGCTCTCCAGCTATCTGGAGCAGAACGGAGTGTCGCTGAGCCACGCCGCCGATGGGCCGCGCGGGCTGGCGGCGCTCGAGCAGGGCGCGTTCGACGCGGTGCTGCTCGACGTGATGATGCCCGGCATGGACGGGCTCGAAGTGGTGAAGCGTCTGCGCGCGAAGTCGAACGTGCCGGTGATCATGCTCACCGCCCGCGGCGACGAGACCGACCGGGTGGTCGGGCTCGAGCTGGGCGCCGACGACTACGTGGCCAAGCCCTTCAGCCCGCGCGAGCTGTTGGCGCGCTTGAAGGCGGTGTTGCGGCGCTCGCGCCCCGACGTGGTGGCGCAGCAGCTGACCGTGGGCAACGTCGCGGTCGACGTCAGCACCCGGGTGGCCACGGTGGCCAGCAAGCCGGTCGAGCTGACCGGCCTCGAGTTCGACATTCTGGTCGCGCTGCTGCGGCGGCCGGGCAGGGTGATACCCCGCGACGCGCTGCTCAAAGAAGCGGGCCGCAGCGACGTGGTGGTGGGCGAGCGCACCGTCGACGTGCACATCTCTCACCTGCGGCAGAAGCTGGGCGATGACCCGCCCAAGCTCATCAAGACGGTTCGCGGCGTCGGCTACGTGCTCGCGAAGGAGTGAGTGTCGGCCGTGCACGCCCACCACCATCACCGGCACCGCCACCACCGCTGGGAGCGCATGGGCCCGGCGGGCCGCTACATTCGCAAGTCGCTCAAGCGGCGCATCTTCTGGTGGTTCGTGGCCACCATCTTCGTCACCGTCACCGCGGTGGGCGTCACCATGGCCTTTCTGGGGCACCTCGGCGGCACCGGCTGGTGGCGCGACTACGAGCGGGTGCAGCGCTACGTGGGCTCAGAGCTGGCCGAGAGCTGGGACGACCCGGCCCGCCGCGACCGCAAGCTGCTCGAGGCGGCGCAGGCGTTCGACGTCGACGTCGAGCTGCGCGCGGCCGACGGCGCCCTGCTCTCGGCGACCGGCGAGCCGTGCGAGCGCCCCGCGTTTCGCGCCCCGGTGACCCGCGGCGGGTTGCTGTTGGGCGAAGCGCGGGCCTGCTTCAACCACCGGCGCAGCGTGCCGTGGGGGCCGGCGCGCACCGCGATGGTGCTGTTCATCGCCGCGGGCGTGCTCTCGGCGGCCTCGGGGCGCATCGCGCGCCGCCTGGCCCGCCCGCTCGACGAGCTCACCGAGGTGGTCAAGCGCATCGGGCGCGGCGACTACAGCGCGCGCAGCCAGCTGGGCTGTCACGAGCCCGACGAGATCGGGGTGGTGTCAGAGGCGGTCAACGACATGGCCGCGAAGATCGAGAAGCAGCTGTCGGATCAGAAAGAGCTGCTGGCCGCGGTGTCGCACGAGCTGCGCACCCCGCTGGCCCGCGTGCGCATCATCAGCGAGCTGGGCCGCGACAACGGCCCCGGCCCCAAGACGTGGGACGACATCGACCGCGAGGTGGTCGAGATGGACGCGCTGGTCGGCGAGCTGCTGGCCAGCTCGCGGGTGCAGTTCGAGGCGCTCAACCTGCGCGACGTCGACGTGAGAGACGCCGCCAGCCGCGCCATCGAGCGCGCCGGCCTGGCCACCGACAAGCTCTTGCTCGAGACCCGGGCCCAGACCATCAAGGTCGACCCCACGCTGCTGGCGCGCGCGCTGGCCAACCTGCTCGAGAACGCGCGCAAGCACGCCGGGGGCGCCGAGCGGCTCAGCGTGCGCGACGAGCCGGGGAAGATCGTCTTCGAGGTGTTCGACCGCGGGCCGGGCTTGAACGGCGATGCCGGCAGGGTCTTCGAGCCGTTTCGCGAAGGGTCTGACACCCGCGGCGAGGGCCTGGGCCTGGGCCTGGCGCTGGTTCAGCGCATCGCGCAGGCGCACCGCGGCGAGGCGTTCGCGCACAACCGCGAAGGCGGCGGCGCGGTGGTGGGCGTGCGGCTGCCGGCCGCCTGAGCTCCCGGTCGTTGCGGGTGGGTTGAGCCCGGTGCTATGCGCGCGGCCGGTGCGCTCTCGGGCTTCGACGCAGCGAGGTCTACTGCTCGGCTTCGTCGTCGCGCTCGCGGCCGCGGCGTGCAGCCCGCCCCAGCCGCCCACGCTCACCCGGGTGCAGGCCGAGGTGTTCGACAAGAGCTGCAACTTCTCGTCGTGCCACTCGGGGTCCGGCAGCAACGGCCTCAACCTCGAGAAGCCGACCTGGGCGAAGCTGGTGAACGTGAAGTCGGTGGGGCCCGCCGACCTGCGTGAGCTGGTGGTGCCCGGCAAGCCCGACGACTCGTACCTGGTGCAGAAGCTCACCCAGACGAGCCCGGCCGCCGGCGCTCGAATGCCCAACACCGGCACCCCGCTCGAGGCCGACCGGCTGCAGCTCGTGAGAGGGTGGGTCGAAGCAGGCGCCCAGGACGATTGAGCTTTCTTCATCGCTGCTGATCCGCACGCAACCGTTTCCCGCGACTTGCGAAAATGAAAGAGATGACCCGGAAGGTGGGCCAGAACCTGCTTGATGTGGTCGGCCGCGCGCAGCGGCTGCTCGAGCGGCTCGAGGTGCCGGTCGACCAGGTTCCCGACGTCGTCCGCAACCTCCGGTACCGCGACACCTTCTCCTTCGCGTCCGACAGCTTTCAGGCCGACACCAGCAACCGCACCGGTCGCCGCCCGCAGCTGGCCGACTGGCTCACCAGCGGCGAGTTCAAGGCGAAGTTCGATGCCACCGTCGATGGCACGTCGCACCGCGCCAGCGAGGCGAAGAAGGTCGCCGAGACCTACGTCGCCTACTTCCGCGACAGCTTCGAGAAGGCGAAGGCCGCTCCGGTGACCTTCAAGGTCAGCGATCTGCAGCGCCTCGCGATTCGCGGCTGAGCGAAAGCGCTGCTTCTAGATCACGTCGAGCTTGTGACCCTGGCGCCGGCGCGCCTGCTGCTCGTCGGGGTTCGCTTCCATCTCGTGGGCCAGCTCGAGCAGGTCGAGCAGCGCCGCCTTGGAGTCGACGTCGTCGGGAGCCAACACCACCACCTCGACCGGCAGCCGGTCTTCGGCCGGCACGGGCTCGGGGTCGATGGGCTTGCCATGCTCGTCGAGCTCTTCGACCAGCAGGTCTCCGTCACGGTGGATGGTGTAGCGCCGATGCACGCCGCCATCTTACAGTGACGGCCGACCGTGCCCATCGGCTTCTCTTATTACTGCCGGCGGTACCTCAACGAGCCAGCCGAGCAGCTGCGCAAGTCGATCGACGCCCCGGTGTTGTACTGGGCGGTGCCGGCGACGTCGCACCAAGACGAGGCCTGGGCAGGCACCGCGGCGGGCGCGCCGCTGAAGGCGCCGCTCGCCGGCGAGCCGGTGATCTTCGAGCTGAAGAAGTCGCCCGGCAAGCCCAACGCCTTTGCGATGGGCGTGACGGTCGGCCGCATCGACTCGAACGATGTGGTGATCGACGACGGCTCGGTGAGCCGCTTTCACGCCTACTTCCAGAAAGACCCCCGCACCCCCGACTGGAACCTGGTCGACGCAGAGAGCAAGAACGGCACGTGGGCCGGCCCGCTCAAGCTCCAGCCCAACGAGCGGGCGCGGGTGACCGACGGCACCAAGGTGCGCTTCGGCGACGTCGAGCTGACCTTCTTGAGCCTCGACGGGCTGTTCGAGCTGATTCGCAACGGGCTGAAGTAGCTCACCCCTGAGCGAAGGGCGAAGCCGAAGTCGAAGGGGGCGACGCGCCGCCTGCCACGCCAGGTTCGTGTCGTCCGGGCGGGGTTCTTTCAGGGGTCGAAGCGGTACCCCTGACCTCGCACGGTAACGAAGTGCCGCGGCTCGTCGGGGTCCGCCTCGAACCGGCCTCGCAACTGCGAGACGAAGTTGTCGACGGTGCGGGTGGTGCCCTCGTAGCCGTAGCCCCACGCGGCGGCGAGCAGCTCGTCGCGGCTGAAGGTGCGGCCGGGGTTCGAGGCGAAGTGAATGAGCAGCTTGAGCTCTTGCGCGGTGAGCGCGACCGGCTGCCCGCCCTTCGACACGGTGCGGGCGGCGAGGTCGACCTTCACGTCGGCGAAGCTGACCGGCTCTTGCTCGCGCGACTGGCGGCGCAAGACCGCCTTGATGCGGGCGAGCAGCTCTTGCAGGCCGAACGGCTTGACCACGTAGTCGTCGGCGCCGAGGTTCAGGCCGAGAATCTTGTCGGTCTCCTGGCCGCGCGCCGAGAGCACGATCACCGGCGTCTCGCGGCCGCGGGCGCGCAGCTCTTTCATCATCTCGAGGCCGTTCATCTGCGGCAGCATGATGTCGAGCACGATCAGGTCGGGCGAGAGGTCGATCGCCTTCTGCAGGCCGGTCTTGCCGTCTTGCGCCTGCTCGACGTCGTAGCCCTCGAACTTCAGGTTCATCGACACGCCGGTGAGAATCGAGAGGTCGTCTTCGACCACCAGAATGCGCTGCTTGTCAGGCATGGCTTGCCCTCGCTGCCGGTAGGAACACCGAGAAGGTCGACCCTTTTCCCGGCTCGCTCTCGACCGAGATCTTGCCGCCGTGGGCCTGCACGATGCGCTGGGCGATCGACAGCCCCAGGCCGGTGCCCTCGGTGGCCCGGGTGAGCAGGTTGTCGACCCGGTAGAAGCGGTCGAAGATCTTCTTTCGCTCCGAGCGGGAATGCCGAGGCCGTTGTCGCGCACGTCGATGCGCACCCCGCGCGGGTCGGCGGCCACGGTGAAGGAGATCTGCTTGTCGTCGCCGCTGTACTTCCACGCGTTCTGCAGCAGGTTGAGCAACGCCCCGGCCACCGCGTCGCGATCGACCTCGACCTGGGGAAGGTGGTCGGCCACGTCGACCTCGAGCGTCATCTTGGCGCCCATGCGCTGGGTCTTGAACGCCTCGAGCGCGGCTTGCGCCACCTCGCTGACCGGCATCACCTTCAGCTCGTACGACTTGCGGCCGCTCTCGATGCGCGCCCAGTCGAGCACCCCTTCGATCATCGCCGAGAGCCGGGCGGTCTCTTTCGACAGCATGCCCAGCACCTCGTCGTGCTGGGCGAGGTCTTTGACCCGGCCCATCGCCAGGGTGGCGATGAACAGCCGAATCGAGGTGAGCGGGGTGCGCAGCTCGTGGCTGACCAGCGAGACGAAGTCGGTCTTGAGCCGCGACAGCCGCGCTTCCCGGTACAGGGTGCGGCCGGTGTAGACCACCCCGATGATGAGCGTCAGGTAGAAGACGCCGAGCAGAATTCCGTAGACGGTGCGGTTGCGCGCGCTGGCCTGGGCCACCGGGTCTTCACCCACGCTCAGCGCCACCAGCCGAAAGTCGTGCAGCGGAGTCGGCAGCGCGAGGCTGGCGAGCTCGCGGGGCCCGAGCACGCCTTCTTTCACGTCGGCCACTCCCGCCGCGATGCGGCTCACCACGCCGCCGCCCTCTTGCACCTCGCGCTTGATGGGCCGCAGCGCGAACGACGCCGCTTCTCCGACCGGCGCCACGTCGACCGAGGCCGCCTCGACCAGCTCGTCGAGCGCGCGCTGCGCGAGGTTGGCTCCGACCGCGCCGTCACCCTCGCGCTGCGCGGCCAGCAGGTAGGTGCGCTGCGGCGTGGTCACCGAGAAGTAGACGGTGCGCTCGGAGAGCCCCAGCAGCTCGCTCGAGATCGGCGCCAGCGCCGCCTCGAGCCGCCGATCTTCGCAGGTCACCGCGCCCGCCGCGTCGACGCGAAAGCCGAGGTCCGACAGGGGCCCCTTCTTGCCGGTGAGCTCGAGCCCGCGCGGGCCCACCTGGGCGACCGCCTGATCCAGCGAGGCCACCACCCGGCCGGCGATCACCGAGAGCCGGCCCGACCACACCCCTTCGATGCGCTTTTCCACCGCGGCGCGCTCGTTGATGATGGCGAGCACCCCGAAGCCCGACAGGCCCGCCGAAGGTACGACCACGAGCAGAATCAACAGCGCGAAAGTGCGCCTGAACGACAACAGCTCGATGGGCTCGCCGCGGGCCATCTCGAAGAAAGCCCGGTGTACTGGCCGGTTGTTGGCGGGGCAATCGTCTAAGGGCGAAACGTAGATGTCGAGGGTCGGGCGAGCGCAGCAAAGTCTCGAGATTCGCATTACAATCTCGCGACTTGAAGGCACAGGGGCTGCACGGCAGGCGCCCCTCGGGGGTCGGGCCAAAAGAGATTCGGTCGGTTGCCGCGGGCCAGCTGTGACGCGCGTGTCAGGGCACTTTCGAAGTCAGCAGCACACTTTGAGGAGGCATCAATGGGCTGGATGAAGAAGGGTCTGATGGTCGGGGCGGTGGCGACGGCGTTGACGATGGTGGGGTGCACCAACAGCCCGAGCGCGAAGAGCTCTTCAGCGTCGGGCTCGCTGGCGCTCTCCAGCGATGACGGGCTGCTCTATGCAGCTGACACCGACAACGGGGTGGTCTCGGTGATCGACACCAAGACCGACGAGAAGCTCTACGACGTGAAGGTCGGCACCCGCCCGATGCGTGTGGCGGTGGGCACTGACGACACCCTGTACGTCGCCAACCGCGGCAGCCGCTCGGTCTCGGTGATTCGCAAGGGCGAGCGCCAGGTGACCAGCGAGGTCGCCACCGGCGCCGACCCCACCGGCCTGGCGGTGAGCTTCGACGGCAAGACCCTGTACGTGGTGAGCGCCACCGCGAAAGACACCTCGGACTACGGCATTCTGCAGGCGGTCGACACCGAGACCCTGCAGGTCAAGTACGAGAGCAACGTCGGCTACGAGCCGCGCTCGATCGCCCTGATCTCGAACGACAAGGCGCTGCTCACCGAGTACCGCGGCCAGGACAAGGGCGCCAACGTGGTCGAGGTCGACCTGAAGACCGGCGCGGTGATGACCGACACCTCGAACAACAAGATTTACGACCAGCTCAACAAGACCAAGGTCTCGGGCGACACCTCGGGCAACACCTACGCCAGCTTCAAGGCGCGCGCGATGAGCGACGTGGTGGTGACCCCCGACGGCAAGCGCGCCTTCGTGCCCGCGGTGCTGGCGCGCGAAGACGACATCACCCGCATGCCGTCGAGCACCGGCGGTTATTACCAGCAGGGCGGCCCCTGCAACGTGGGCGCGGTGGCCACCGAGGGCATCGTCACCCTCGACACCAGCGAGACCTCTGAGAGCCAGGCGCGCACCGACGACCTCACCGACTGCGCGTCGCGCGGCGTGGTCGACAGCAGCGCCGATTTCCCCCCCACCGCGGTGGGCAGCGGCTCGATCTCCACCCTGGGCGGCGGCACCGGCGCCTCGGCGAGCGCGGTGAAGGCCGTGCAGGGCCCGACGGCAGCCGCCGTCGACCCGAGCGGCAACTGGCTGTTCGTGGTCAACCGCGAGACCTCGAACCTGGCGGTGATTCCCGCCTACCGCCGCGAAGGCTACGACGGTGAGAACATCGACTTCGGCAAGACCGGCCAGTCGCTGCGCAGCGTGAGCGCGACCGCGGGCAACGCCGACCCGGCCCTCAACACCGGCTCTGACGGCATCGCCATCACCCGCGACGGCAGCCGCGCGTACGTCTACAACCAGTTCAACCACCAGGTGGTGCGCTTCGAGAACCGCAACGCCGACGGCACGTCGGGCGGCCCGCGCTCCGAAGTGGTGGCGGTGAAGACCGTCGACCTGGGCCTCGCCGACACCCTGCCGCCCGAGCTCGCCATCGGCCGCCGCAACTTCTTCGACGCGCAGAGCTCGGTGATGAGCGCCTCGCAGACCCACGTGGCCTGCAGCACCTGCCACCTCGAGGGCCGCGAAGACGGTCACGTGTGGCGCTTCCCCGACGGGGCGCGCCAGACCCCGGGCCTGGTCGGCCGCGGCGTCAAAGAGACCGCGCCGTACCTCTGGAAGGCGCAGTTCACGAACTTCAACGACTTCATGCACGAGACGGTGGTCAAGCGCATGGGCGGCAGCGGCACCAGCGACGCGCAGAACGACCAGATGCTGGCGTGGCTCGCCAGCGAGCCGGCGCCCGAGAACGCCAACCTGGTGGCCGGCGGCCTCACCACCCAGCAGCAGCGCGGTCAGGCGGCCTTCGCCAAGGCGCAGTGCGGCACCTGCCACGCGGGCAGCAACTTCACCGACAGCGCCAACGGCGTGGTCACCCTGCACGACGTCGGCGTGGGCGGCTCGTTCGACACGCCGTCGCTGAAGGGCCTGGCCCGGTCGGCGCCGTACCTCCACGACGGCAGCGCGCACACGCTGCTCGACCGCCTGCAGGGCAGTGACGCGATGCACGGCGACCTCTCGCAGCTCGACGATCAGGCCAAGCTCGACCTGGTCGCGTACCTCAAGACGCTCTAGAGCCCCACTTGAAGTGGCGCAGTGCACGCGGGGCGGGACCTTCTCGTAAGGCTCCCGCCCCTGGTGTTTTGACCTAAGGTGCCCACCATGTTCCGCGCGGCAATTCTGACGGCGGTGCTCTCGGCGACGCTCTCGTGGGCGCAGGCACCCACCAACCCCGACGACGAGTGGAACACGCTGCCCGCGAACGCGCCCGCCAGGCCGCCCGCGGCCGCGAGCCAGCCGGCGGCGGCCGACCTGGCGCCCGCGCCGGTGCCCGCCGCGTCGAGCTCGCCGGGCCGGCCTCCGGCGCCCAGCGTCTCGGCGCCCCGCCCGGTGCTCGAGCCCAACACCGTGTCGATGTTCGGTGCCCGCTCGCTGGGGTTCCTCACCCGCGGCGAGATGTTCTACCTGGGCTTCCCGCTGCTCGGCCTGCGCTTCGCGATGGGGCTGGCCGAGCGCTTCGACATCGGGGTGGGCTTCGACAGCTTCTATTTCATGATGAACGAGCCGCGGGTGACCCTGCGGCTCAATTTCTTCCGCGGCACGAACTGGTCGATGGCGCTGATGGCCGAGGGCGGCTGGGCGTTCTTCAACCAGAACGCCCGCTCGGAAGGCAAAGGCGTGCGCTGGCTCACCGGCCGGCGCAACTTCAACATCGTGCCGGCGTTCGCCGTCAGCTACCAGGGTGACCACCCCCGTGCGGCGCGGCTGTTTCTCTCGCTGCAGTACATGCTGGCGCTCGACACCGAGCCGTTCGCGAAGGACCCGCTCGACGGCGTGCCGGGGTCGCCGGTGTACGGGCACAACGTGCTGCTGCGCGCCGGGGCCGAGATGCCGCTGTCGGCGAAGACCTCGTTCGTCTTTCTGCTCGGGCTCGACATTCACGGCCGCCGCGACGACTCGCCGGTGATGCCGGCCTGCAGCGTGGGCCTGGTCACCTCGATCTGACCGCCGCGCCGGGGTGAGGCGCACGGCGAGGTCTCGAAGCTCGGGTCGGGTGAGCCCGAGATTCACCTGTGCTAGGTCAGGCGCCGCATGAAGGCGTGCGTCTATGGAGCCGGTTCGTTCGGAACCGCGGTGGCGACGGTGCTCGCCAGCAACTGCGAGACGGTGGCGCTGTACGGCCGAGACGCCGCGGCCATCGACGCGCTCAACGCCACCCATGAGAACGCCGGCTACCTGCCGGGGTTGAAGCTGCCCGAGCGGGTTCGGGGCACCACCTCGATCGAAGAGGCCGCCAGGGGCGCCGACCTGGTGGTGGTGGCGACTCCGTCGCACGCCACCCGCGAGCTGATCGGCCGCGCGCTGCCGTACCTGCCGCGCAGCGTGCCGATCATCACCGTGGCCAAGGGCATCGAGAACGACACCCTGCTCACCATGACCGAGGTGCTCGAGCAGGCGCTCCCCGAAGAGCTGCACCCGTACGTGGGCGTCTTGAGCGGCCCGTCGTTCGCGAAAGAGATGGTGCTGCGGCTGCCCACCATCGTCACCATCGCGGCGCGCTGGGAAAAGCTGGCGCAGCGGGCGCAGAAGATCTTCTCGAACGACACCTTTCGCACCTACACCTCGACCGACGTGGTGGGCGTGCAGGTGGGCGGCAGCCTGAAGAACGTGATCGCCATCGCCGCGGGCATGGCCGACGGCCTGGGCTTCGGCCACAACGCCCGCGCCGGCATCATCACCCGAGGCCTGGCCGAGATCACCCGGGTGGCGGTGCGCATGGGCGCGAACCCGCTCACGCTCTCGGGTCTGGCCGGCATGGGAGACCTGGTGCTGACCTGCACCGGAGAGCTGTCGCGCAACCGGCGGGTGGGCCTGGCGCTGGGCCAGGGCAAGAAGCTCGACGACGTGCTCGCCGAGATGAAGCAGGTGGCAGAAGGCGTGAAGACCGCGCGCGCCGCCCGAGACCTGTCGAAGAAGATGGGGGTCGAGCTGCCCATCTGCGAGCAGGTGTACTTGATCGCCTACGAGGGGAAGAACCCCAAGCAGGCGGTGATGGATCTGATGACCCGCACGCCCAAGGCCGAGGCGCTGTGAAGCAAGGTTTCAAGGAGACACCGGTGAAGAGAATCTTGATCTGTTTCGCAGCGCTGCTCGCCGCGGGCTGCGATTGCGGCAAGGGCCCCTCGAAGAACGCCGCGGCGATCGAAGTGCTCAACGACAACGGGTCTGACCGCACCAAGGTCGACTTCGGCTTCGTGCAGGTGAACCTCAAGGGCACCCAGAAGGTGCGGGTGCGCAACAAGGGCAACGGCGAGCTGAGCATCAGCGCGGCGACCTTCTCGAAGCCGGTGTTCAGCGCCGAGACGTCGCTGCCGTTCACCATCGCCGCGGGAGACCAGGGCGAGCTGAGCTTGAGCTTCACGCCCACCGTGCCGGACGAGCACATCACCGGCACCGTGCAGCTCACCACCAACGACCCCGAGCACGAGACCGTGACGCTCGACCTCGAGGGGCAGGGGGTCACCGCGGTGGCGCGGCCCACGCCCACCACCCTGGCGTTCGGCGACGTCTACATCGGCGAGAACAAGTCGCTGATGCTGACCCTCACCAACGCGGGCGGCAACGCGCTGCCGGTGAAGGGCGCGGCCATCACGGGCTCGACCGACGTCACCGCCGACTTCACCGCGCTCACCAACGTGATGATCCCCGCCGGGGGGAGCGCCAGCGTGCAGGTGAAGTTCGCTCCGATGGTGGGCTCGCCGTTCGGCACCCTCAGCGGCGCGGTCGAGATCGACATCGATCAGTCGTTCGGCGGCAAGGTCACCGTGCCGATCACCGGCCGCGCCACGCAGGCGCTGCCCAAGATGTGCTTCAAGTTCGACGACAGCGCCACCGAGACCTGCACCGACCAGGTGACCAGCAGCCTGAACGTCAACTTCGGCGGCTTCTGCGACAACACGCTGTACTCGTGCCCGGGCACCTCGGGGCAGCGCACCGGCAAGCTGTACTTCAAGAACGAGGGCAACATTCCGGTCACGTACACGGTGCGGTACTCGCCATACACGTACGGCGGCAAGCGCTGCGCGGCGCCCGACGCGGGCGTGCTGTCGGACTTCGTGTTCAGCAACGTGCCGGTGCCGGCCGACGGGGCTCCGATGCCGCTGACCACCGCCACCACCGGGCTGCCGATGGCCGAGACCGACCCCAAGCCGTGGGAGACCGCGCCCATCACCGTCACCTACCGCGCGGCGTCGCAGTGCCTCGACGAGGGCGCCGACCAGGCCCAGGTGCTGTGGACCCGGCAGGGCCCCACCGGCCGCACGCCGGCGACGCTGTTCGCCACGCTCACCGGCACGTCGCTGCTGCCGAACGCCAAGCCCAAGCCGGTGAACATCGGGCAGCCGCAGCAGCCCGCCGACGTGCCGTTCACCACGCCGCTCGGCGTGGAGCTCGTCACCAACCAGGGGCAGGCGCCGCTCACCATCAGCGCGGTCGAGCTGTGGGAAGAGCTGCCTGCGTATCTGGCCGACGGCGGCACCTACGACGGCGGCGGGCCCGAGGGCGGCATCTTGAGCCGCTGCAACCCGGCCTCGCCGACCTACTCGGACAGCGACTGCGCGCGGTTCCAGTGGGCGCCGGGTCAGGACCCGGCGTCGCTCTTGCCGCTCACGCTCGACGGCGGGGCCAGCGCGGCCCGGCCCACCCAGGCGACCCTCGGCAAGCTGTACGTGGGGTGCCTCGGCGATGGAGGCAGCTGCCCGCCGGCCACCACGCGGTACAAGGTGGTGGCGGTGGTGGTGACCTCTGACCCGTATGCCGCGAGGGTCGGGGTGCCGATCATCGCGTACGTGCGCTTCCTGCCCTGAAGGCGGGGCGGGTGGCGATGGCTCAGGGCGTGGGTGCTGGCGTCGGGCGCTGCTGAAAGCCGTCCACGTCCACGTCCACGTACGTCCACGTCCACGTCCACGAACTGCGCTCGCTTCGCTCGCGCTCGAGCACCGCCTCGCGCTGGGCCGCTCGTATCCGCTTTTTCGTGGACGTGGACGTGGACGTGGACGTGGTCGGCTGTGTGAGCGCTCGAGGTGCCGACACTGCCCGTTCCCCTCGAATGCCCACGCCCGCAGCGGTCTCAGCCGCGCTCCCTCTGCGCTTCAGCGGCCGCTGGGGCCGACGCCCTTCAATCGCCAGGTGGTGAGGCGCTGGGTGTTGGTGACCGAGTGCACCAGCCCTTCGTTCTGCATCTCTTCGAGCAGGCGCATCAGCTTGAGCGGCTCGAGCTTCACCCGCTTGGAGAGGCTCTCGGCGCTGTAGCCGAACGTGTCGCGGCGCAGCTCGAGGATGATCTCTCGCTTGAACTCGGCCTTCTGCAGACCGTCGAGGTCTTGCGTCTTCCACGCCTGCAAGATGCCGGCGACCACCATCACCAGCACCAGCACGGCGAGCACCGGGTAGACGATGTGGGTGTTGTTCTCGAGCAGCTCGAAGTACTTCGGCGAGGCCGAGTCGACCGGCTTCACCACCGGCGGCTTGTAGCCGGGCATGCCGGGAATGTCCGACAGGTCGGCCAGCGCCATCGCCACGTAGATGCGGAGCAGCACCTTGGCGGCACTCTACGAAAAACGAACGGGGCGCCCACCTCGCGGCGGACGCCCCGAAAGAGACTGCCCGACCGCGATTACTTCTTGGTCGCGGTGTTGGTCGGGGTGCTGCCGGCCGGCTGCTTGGTCTCGGCGGTCTTGGCCGGCTGCGCCGCAGGAGCGGCTTCGGCCTTCTTCTCGGGCATCATGTCGCCCCAGCCGCCCTCAGCGCCGCCCTTGAACATCCACTTGCCGTCCTTCAGCACCAGCACCGACGCCGAGGTCCAGGTGTCGCTCTTGCCCTTGGGCGGAGTCATGGTGTTGGTCTCTTCGACGAAGGCGATCGAGTCGGTCACCCAGCTGACCTTGAACTTGTGGGAGATCTTCATGTCCTTGGGCATGCCCTCCATCGCCGGCTTCATGGCCTGCATGTACATCTCTTTGTTCCACTCGCCGCCCGAGGTCACGCCCGCCGCGTTGTCGGTGAGCATGAAGATGGGGAAGTCGTGGTGCGCGGCGGCGGCCTCGAGGTCGCCCTTCTTCCAGATCTCGTCCATCTCTTTGTAGAGCTGGTCGATACCCTTCTGGTCCTTCTTGGTGACGTGCTTCGGCTTCCAGCCCGCCATGGCGTTGTCGGCGGGCTTGGCATCGGCGGCAGGCTCGGCCGCGAACGCGAGACAGGAGATCAGCGTTGCAGCGAGGACGAGGCTCTTCATTAAGGAAACTCCCTCAGGCTTCGGGTTGGACCGCTCTTCGGTAGAGACGACGCTGCGGAGGTATTCGCCGGGGTGCCCCACGTCAACGAAAACGTTTCGGCATCGGGGGCCCGTGTTAAGTCGGCGGGCTGTTCATGGAGCTGGTGATTCAGAACGCGATCGCGGTGACGATGAACGCGTCGCGCGAGGTGCTCCACGATGCCGAGGTGGTGATTCAGGGCGACCGCATCGTCAAGGTCGGCCCGATGACCCGCGGCAACAAGACCGGCGTGCGCAAGGTCATCGACGCGCGCGGCGGGCTGGTGCTGCCGGGGTTGATTCATGCCCACCTGCACGCCTGCCAGACGCTGTGCCGCAACCGCGCCGACGGCTACGAGCTGCTCGACTGGCTGCGCGAGCGCATCTGGCCGTTCGAGGCGGCCCACGACCCCGAGTCGATGCGCGCCTCGGCCGATCTCACCTTCCTCGAGATGATCAAGAGCGGCGCCACCGCCGCGCTCGACATGGGCACGGTGCGTCACTACGACGCGGTGTTCGAGTCGGCGCGCGACTGCGGCGTTCGCTTGAGCGGCGGCAAGGCCATGATGGACAGCGGCCAGGGCGTGCCGATGGGCCTGCGCGAGTCGACCGAAGACTCGCTCAAAGAGTCGCTGCGGCTGCTCTCGAAGTGGCACGGCCAGGAAAATGGCCGGCTGCAGTACGCGTTCGCCCCGCGCTTCGTGCTCTCGTGCACCGAGGGGCTGCTCAAAGAGGTGGCGGCGCAGAGCCAACAGACCGGCGCGCGCATTCACACCCACGCCAGCGAGAACCCCACCGAGTGCGACGTGGTCCGCACCAAGACCGGTATGGACAACGTCAGCTACTTTCACCACCTCGGGCTGCTCGGTGAGCAGACCACGCTGGCGCACTGCGTGTGGCTCACCGCCGCCGAGCAGCGGCTCTTGCAGCAGACGCACACCAGCGTGTGCCACTGCCCCGGCTCGAACCTCAAGCTGGCCAGCGGCTACGCCAAGGTGCCCGAGCTGCTCAAAGACGGGGTGAACGTCGCGCTCGGCGCCGACGGCGCGCCGTGCAACAACAACCTCGACATCTTCGTCGAGATGCGGCTCGCCGCGCTGATTCACAAGCCGAAGGGCGGGCCGACGTCGATGAGCGCCCTGCAGGTGCTCGAGATGGCCACCGTGAACGGGGCGCGCGCGATCGGGCAGGGTGACTCGCTGGGCGTGCTCGAAGAGGGGCGCAAGGCCGACCTCATCACCGTCGACCTCTCGGGCGCGCACGCGACTCCGATGGGCGACGACCCGGTCGCCGCGCTGGTGTACGCCGGCCAGTCGAGCGACGTGCGCGACGTGGTGGTCGACGGCCGCGTGCTGATGCGCGAGCGCGAGGTGCTCACGCTCGACGAGCGCGAGGTCATCGAGCGCGCGCGCAGGCACGGCGATCGCCTCGCCGCCACCCTCGACTGAGCGGAAAAAACACCGACCGCCGGGCACGGGCAATGGCACGCCTCCCTTCTGACCCTCACGTCCCGGGTCGAACGTTCACGAGCTCAAGTGCCGTGCCCGCGCCGGAAACGCTGGCACCTCTGCGCCGTGGTGCGCGCACCGCCGCGAAAAAGCCCCGGCGGCCTTCGATGCGGCAGGTGCCCACTTCGGTGAGCAGCGCACCTGGAGCGGCGGTGCTCCCTTTACGTCGCAACCCCGCGATTCATCACCACTTCCGCCGCGGCGTGCCCGATGCACAGGGCGTCTCGTCGATGAGACGCGCGCTGAGCTCAGCCCTCTTTCTTCTCTGCGCCTGCGAAGGCATGGTCGGCGAGTACGGCGAGGCCGAGCGCCCGCCGGCGATGCCCGACCCGGCGAGGCCGCGCATCGGCAGGCTCGAGTGCACCCCGCTCGAGGGCTACGCGCCGCTCGACGTCGCCTGCGACCTCGAGGTCACCCACCCGCAGAACAAGCCGGTGCAGTGCAGCGTCGACCCGGGCAACGGCGACGCCGCGCTTCCCATCGCCGACTGCCTGAACCCGCAGCACTTCGAGCTCACCTTCGCCACCGTCGGCGCCTTCACCGTGAAGGTGGTGGCGAGCGACCCCGAGCAGGGCCACGCCAACGCGAGCGTGGTCATCACCGCCACCCAGCGCCCCAACCAGCCGCCCACCGTCGACGACTTCACGGCGGCTCCGGTCATGGGCGGTGCGCCCTTCACCTCGACCTTGAGCTGGAGTCTCACCGACCCCGAGGGCGACGCGCTGACCTGCAAGCTCAACGACGCGACCGTCGACTGCGCCGCCGGCCGCGCGCCCTTCACGGTGCAGAGCGCAGGCACGGTGATGGTGACGCTCACCGTCACCGACGCCTTCGGTGGTACGGCCACCAAGACGCTCGCGCTGACCGCGGTGATGGCGGTGGGCGACGTGCGCATCTCCAAGGTCGAGTGGGCGCAGAGCGTGGTGCTCACCGACCTGAAGCTGGTGGCCTCGAAGCCGGCGCTGCTGCGCGTGCACCTGGTGGGCGACAAGGCGACCTTCAGCGGCGTGACGGTGGTGGCCACCGGCAAGCTCGGCAGCCAGGACCTGGGCATGCTCACCCTCACTGGCCCGGCGACGGTGCCGACCGCCGAGGCGCCGGCCGACCTCGGCAAGCAGTGGACGGTGACGGTGCCGGCCGACTGGGTAGCGCAGGGCCTCGAGGTGACGGTGAAGGCCGACGCGGCCGACGCGCTTCCCGAGACCGACGAGACCAACAACGTGCAGGTGCTCAAGCCGCTGGTGGGCAAGGCGAACGTGATGGCCCTCACCGCGCTGCCGGTGGTGCACCAGGGCAACCTGCCCACCATCACCTCGCTCGAGGGCCCGCTGACCCGCATCTGGCCGCTCAAGGGCGTCGACTCGATGACGCGCGCTCCGTACACGTACGCGGGCACGCTGACCGGGGGCAACGCCAACGCGTGGGGCGACCTGCTCGACGACATCGCCCAGGTGCGCCAGATGGACGGCAGCAACCGCAACTACTACGGCTTCGTGAAGGTCGCCTACGGCTCGGGCGTGGCGGGCATCGGCTTCATCGGCCAGGAGGCGGCGGTGGGCCGCGACGACTCGATCGACACCGCGCAGCACGAGCTGGGGCACAACATGGGGCGGCAGCACGCGCCGTGCGGCGGGCCGGCGGGCCCCGACCCGAGCTACCCGTACGCCGGCGGGAAGATCGGCTCGTGGGGCTACGACGCGGTGAACAAGCGCCTGGTGAACCCGGCCACCGCGGTCGACCTGATGAGCTACTGCGACCCGGCCTGGGTGAGCGACTACAACTACAAAGCGGTGCAGCGGTACCTCGAGACGCAGCCGTACATACCGCCGTCTTCGAGCGCGCCGTTCGTCACCGCGGTGGCGTTGGCGGGTCGCATCGGCCCCGGCGGCGTCACCCTGCGACCGGTTCATCGCGTGCGAGCCCAGGGCCTCACCATGGTGCCGTTCACCGGGCGCACGCTGAAGGTGCGCTTCGCCAGCGGGCTCGAGCGGGTGGTGGCGATCTCGTCACACGAGCTGGCCGACCTCGACTCGCCGCAAGAGAGCTTCTTCGCGCTGGTCGAGGGCGACGGCGCGATCGCGTCGATCGAGGTGTTCGACGCCTCGGGGCGGGTGTTCGCGGGCCGGCCCGTCTTCGCGCCCGAGGCCGCTCCCAGGCACCAGGTCACCCGGCTGAACGAGAACACCCTGCAGCTGGAGTGGGACGCGGTGCTGTACCCGACCGCCGCGGTCGCGCACCTCGGCGCTGACGGCGTGCGCACCACCCTGGCGCTGGGGCTCACCTCGGGGCGGGCCGCGGTGCGGGTCGACGGCCTGGGCGAAGGGAAGCTCGAGCTCAGCCTCTCGGAAGGGCTCGACGCGGCCGCGGTCATCACCGCGCTGCCAGCGCGCTAACATGCGATCTGATCGCCCCTCTCGAGTCACGGAACGCTGCGTCATTCTCGTAGTTTGGGAGCTGGCAGCCGTATTGCGTACTGCGCCATACCCGGAGTAGGGAGGACTGGCTTCTCTGCCACCCGGCTGGCGATGTCCCAATCGAACGTGCTCGCGCGACTCTCGGCTGCAGCGCTGGTGGCCCTGGCGGTCAGCGCTTGCCCGCATGCCGCCGAAAGTCACCGACGGTGGGCCGCACATGAAGCCGCCCATCGGCGAGAAGGACGCCGGAGAGATCGTCCCTCCGTGGATGCGGCAGACCGACGCCGGCTACCTCTACCTCGACAAGTACGCGGGCGAGCCGTGCCCGACCGAAGCGTACGGCGACTTCAACCGCGACGGCGGCCCCGGCGAATACACCGTGACCTGGGGCATCTGCGTGGCGCTGCGCACGCTCGAGGGCAGCGCGCTGCTCGACGGCAAGCCGGTGGTGGGCAGCAGCGAGATTCAGCTGCAGGCGGCGAACTACGGCTCGCAGATCATTCGCAACATCGAGACCGGCGGTCACTACGACATCAAGGTGATGCGCACCCGGTACGACCTGCTCAAGTACCACCCCGAGGGCATCTGGCCCAACCACAAGGGCTTCGCCGAGCTCGGCTTCATCGACATGGCGAAAGACCAGCACAAAGATCTTGCCGTCACCTCTCACCGCGTGCGCGGCGGTGCCTTCTTCGGCGGCCTGCCGTTCAACAGCGTGCAGTACCCGCCCGACGTGTACCTGCGCGCTGCCGGCATTCCCCCCGATCAGCACTCAAGCTCGACCAGCGTGGGCGGCACCTACGAGCTGGCGCTGATGGACGGGCAGATGGCGCTCCTGCTCAACAGCCCGCCCACCGCGCTGCAGGGCACCGAGCTGATCGACTACCCGCTCACCTGGAGCTTCACGCTCGACCAGCCCCAGGGCTTCGACATCAACATTCCCGGCAGCGAGCTCGAGGGCAACATCACCATCGACGGGCAGCCGCTGCCCGACCGCATGGCCGGCGACGACTTCGAGCTCGACTTCACCCCCAGCGGTCAAGCGGTGGTCGCGGTCACCCACCACGAGGGCGGGCTGGCCGGCTTCCACTCGCAGCTGCCCAAGGGCAAGTACGCGGTGTCGCTCTCGTTCGACTCGATTCCCGACAAGCACCTGCCCGCCCAGCTGTGGAACAAGACCGTCTCGCAGACCATCGATTTGAACGGCAACGCCACCCTGTCGAAGAACTTCAACACCATACCCATCGAGGGCGGCATCACCATCGACGGCAAGTCTCCGCTGGTGAACCCCGGCTACAACTGGGTGCTGTACATGTACGCGTACGCCAGCTCGACCGAGTCGTGGTTCTTCACCTATTACAAGGTGCCGCTCGACTCGGGCTCGTTCAACCTGCGCGCGTTTCCCGGCACGTACTACGTGGCGATTCAGCTGGGTGATCAGCTCTCGCCCGACCTGGTCGACGGCTTCTACCGAATCAGCACCAAGAAAGAGATGTACACCGCCACCTCGCTGCCCATCGAGATCGAGACCGCGCTGTTCTCGGGCCACCTCTTGATCGACGGCCAGCCGCCCCCGGTCGGCATGGAGGCCGGCACCATCACCCTGCGCCAGTCGGACGAGTCGTACACCCGGCGCGTCTTCACCGGCGAAGACGGCGCGTTTCAGCTGCGCGTGCCCAAGGGCGCGTACGAGGTGTTCTTCACCATCAACCGCGACACCTACCCGCAGTACGCCAGCGGCCGCGAGCGGCTGGTGGGCCGCCTCGAGCTGTTCACCGACCAGGCCACCGACCTCATCTACGACACGGTGCCGGTGGCGGGGCCGCTGCGCGTCGACGGCAAGATGGTCGATGACCGGCTGGGCGGCGACGACGTGCAGGTGCTGATGACCCGCCGGCAAGACAAGACCTCGTGGGTCTGGGGCTTCCCCGGGGGCACCCCGAATTTCTACATGCGCGTGCCGCAGGGGCTCTACGACATGAGCTTCGGCATTCTGCAGGACGCGATGCCGAACACCGCCTGGGGCACCGCTCCGCTCGGCTACAGCGTGCCGGCGTTCTCGCCGTACCTGCCGCCGCCTCCCGCACGTTGATCGCGCTCGAGGGGCTCACCAAGAGCTTCGGCGCGCTCACCGCGGTCGACGGCGTGTCGCTCACCGTCGCGCCGGGCGAGGTGGTGGGGCTGCTCGGCCCCAACGGCGCCGGCAAGACCACCACCCTGCGCATGCTGGCGGGTCTCATCACGCCCACCGCGGGGCGGGCGAGCATCGACGGCTTCGACGTGCAGGTCTCACCGCTCGAGGCGCGGGCACGGCTGGGGTTCATGACCGCCAGCACCGGCTTGTGGGAGAGGCTCACCGGGCGCGAGGTGATGGAGACCTTCGGGCAGCTCTACGGCCTCACGGGCGCGGGCTTGAAGGCGCGCGTCGCAGCGCTCACCGCCGAGCTCGACCTGGGGGCGTTCGTCGATCGCCGCTGCGGCGCGATGTCGAGCGGGCAGAAACAGCGGGTGTCGATCGCCCGCGCGCTGATCGCCGACCCCAAGGCGTATGTGCTCGACGAGCCCACCGCCGCGCTCGACCCGTTGGCGGCGAACGACATCTTGAAGCTGGTGACCCAGGCGCGCGAGCGGGGCAAGGCGGTGCTCTTCTCGACCCACCGCATGGAAGAGGCCGAGTTCCTCTGCACGCGCATCTGCTTCATGCGCGCGGGCAAGATCGTCGCCGAGGGGTCGCCGCAGGCGCTGCGTGCGCAGAGCGGGCAGCCGTCGCTCACCGGCGCGTTTCTGCACTTCGCCGGAGCCGGCGCGTGAACGCCCGGGTGCGAACGCTGCTGGTGAAAGAGCTGCGCGACATCACCCGCGATCGCCGCATGCTGGCGATGATGCTGCTGATCCCCGTGCTGCTGTACCCGGTGACCCTGGTGGTGATGGGGCTGGTGATGAGCGCGGGCAAGGCGCGGCTGGCGCTGGAAGAGCTGACCGTGGCGGTGTGCACCGAAGACGCGGCGGCGTTTCTCGAGCAGCGGGCGACCCCGGCGCACACCACCTTCGTGCGCATGTCGCGCGAGCAGGGCGAGGCGGGCCTGCGCGATCAGACGGTGGCGGCGGTGGTCGACGCGCCGCCGGGCGCCTTCGAGGCGGTCAAGGCGCGAGGCCAGGCGGTGGTGTCGCTGGTGTTCACCAAGCGCTACGACCGCTCGGTCGAGGCGCGCGACCGGGTTCGTGCTGTGCTCGACGCGGTGTCGAAGGGCGCGCTGGTGACGCGGCTCGAAGAGGCGCAGCTGCCCGCCAACTTCTCCGAGCCGGTGAAGCGCGACGAGCAGGACCTCGACTTCCAGAAAGACCTGGGGCCGTACCTGGCGTCGCGGCTCTTGCCGCTGCTCATGCTGATGATGCTGTTCGTGGGCGCGATGCAGCCCGCGGTCGATCTGACCGCCGGTGAGAAAGAGCGCGGCACGCTCGAGACCCTGCTGGTCGCTCCGGTGAAGCCCCTCGAGGTGATGCAGGCCAAGTTCATCGCGGTGGGCTTCACCGCGATGGCGGCGGCGCTGGCCAACCTCGCCGCGATGGGGGTGACCTTCGCGCTGGGGGTCGACCTCGGCGAGGGTGCGGCCATCTCGCTCAAGCTCACCGGGGCGCAGGTGGTGGTGATGCTGGGCGCGTTTCTGCCCGCGGCGGTGATGGCGGCGGGCATGGCGCTGGCAATCGCCTCGTTGGCCCGGACGTTCAAAGAGGGTCAGACGCTGATGACCTCTCTCTTGATGGTGGCGCTCTTGCCGGGGCTGATGTCGATGATGCCGGGCGTCGAGCTCAACCCGGTGACCGCGCTGGTGCCGCTGCTCAACGTGGCGCTGCTGGTGAAGGCGGTGGTGCTCGATGCCGCGCAGCCCTTGCCGGTAGCGCTCACCATCATCATCACTACCGGGTGTGCGCTGATCTCGCTCAAGCTGGCTGCCAATGCCTTTCAGAGCGAGGCGCTGCGCTTCGGTGCAGGTGGGGTGCGCGCCCTGTTCGGACGGGAACGAGTCGCTCTTCCGAGCCGTTCAGAGGGGAAGCGTGTAGAGTTCTAGGCGATACGGTCACTTCCAAGGGAGCCTGAGAAGCCATGTGGGAACGGTTCAAGCGAGCAATGCGCAGCTTTGGCGGGTTCTTCGTGAGCTCCATCGAAGACCCCGAGCTGATCCTCGAGCAGAACATTCGAGACCTGAACGATCAGGTCCCCAAGATGAACGAGTCGATCGCCATGGTGCGGGCGAACCAGACCCTGCTCGAGAAAGAGAACCAGAAGTACAAGACCGAGGTGGCTGACCTCACCGCGAAGGTGAAGGCGGCGATCGGCGCGAGCCGCGACGACCTGGCCGCGCAGTACGCCACCCGCCTGCAGATGGAAAAGAGCGCCCTGTCGCGCAACGAGCTGCAGCTCGCCACCGCCAAGGCCGCCTACGACAAGGCGCTGAGCGTGAAGAAGGCGTTCATGCGCGAGAAGGACAAGAAGACCGCCGAGGCGATGGCGGCCATTCGCGATGCGCGCCGCGCCAAGTGGCAGGCCAAGGTCGCCGACGCGATGGAGTCGTTCGAGGTGGCGGGCATCGATGCCACCCACGACGAGATGCTCCGCAAGGTCGAGGAGCAGACCGCCGTCAACGAGGCGCGCATGAACATGGCGCTCGAGTCGGTCGACCACCAGGCGGTGGCCATCGAGGAAGAGGCCGAGAAGATCCAGGCGCAAGAGCTGGTGAAGCAGTTCAAGATGGAGATGGGGCTGTCGAGCCCCGCGCCGGTGTCGGACGTGGCCTCGGGTGGTGAGAAGACCATCGGGAAGAAGGAGCAGGTCAAGTAGCCGAGGCTCAGGATCAACCGACTACAGCCAGGCGAAGTGCTTCTCGCCTCGGAACAGCGCCACCGTCTTGCCGAGGTGCACTCCGCGGCTGAACGACAGCGGCGGGAAGCCGGGCGGCAGGCCCCACTTCGCCGACTTCAGGGGCTTGGGCTCGAGGGGCTGCTTCTTGCGCAGCGCTCCGACCTCGGCGTCGGTGAGCTCGCGGGTGGGCAGCCAGTCGAGCGCTTCTTCGAGGCTGAGCTTGATGATTTCGCCCGGGGGCGGGCAGCGCCAGGGGCCGATCTGCTCGCGGTGCAGGGCGCTCAGGTGGGCCCGCGCTCCGTTGGCCCTGCCTAAGTCTCTCGCCAGCGCGCGCACGTAGAAGCCGCCGCGCACGGTGACCCGTAGCTGGTCGCGGCTCAGCCACCTCGCCTCGTGCAGGTAGACGCGCTCGGGGGGCAGCTCGACGGGCTTGCCCTCGCGGGCCAGCTTCCACGCGCGCTCGCCCTTGATGCGCTTGTTGCTGTACTCGGGGGGCACCTGCGGGTGCCAGCCTTGGGGCAGCGCGGGCGGCGCGGTGAACGAGGGGTCTCCGGTGGCGATCACCTTGCCGTGCAGGTCGAGGTTGTCGGTCTCGGAGCCCCAGGCGACGGTGGCGAGGTACGTCTTCGGCAGCTCGTGCAGGGCGTGAAACACGTGCACTCCCTTGCCGATCAGCACCGGCAGCAGCCCGGTGGCGAACGGGTCGAGCGAGCCGCCGTGGCACGACTTGCCCGCGGGGCGCACCGCCTCGAGCGCTTCGAAGCTCGTGATTCCTTCACTCTTATGGACGAGCCATACCGCCATGCGTAAACAACTAGTCGAAAGTGGCGAACCGAACGAGCTATCTGAAGGCGGCGTTTCTGATGCCCGCGAACCTGCTCGCGCTGGCCGCCGGCGGCATCGCCTCATTCGCGCTGGGTGACCCGATACCGCTCGCGGCCGCCGCGGGAGGCTCGGCGGTCTACCTGGGCCTGCTCTCGCTGATGCCGTCGTTTCGCCGGGCGGTGCGCGCGAACCTCGCCGCGCAAGACTCGCTCGACGTGGCCAGCGAGGCCGAGGTCGAGCAGCTGCTGGCCGACCTCGCGCCGTCGCAGAAGCAGCACTACCTGGCGCTGCGCGAGCTGCGCGACAAGATTCTCGCCACCTACGAGCGGCTGCCGGGCGGGCGGGTGATGGCCGCGTCGTCGGAGCGCCGCCTCGACGCGCTGCTCACCGCCTTCTTGCGGCTGCTGGGCACCCTCAACAGCTACCGTAAATATCTGTCGGCCACCGACCGTACCGCGGTGGTGGAAGAGCTGAAGGCGCTCGAGGCCGAGGCCGCCCAAGAGAGCAACCCGAGGCTGAAAGAAGTGAAGCTGCGCCGGGCCGAGATCTTGAAGAAGCGGGTGCAGCGGTTCGAGCAGGCCGCCGAGTCGCGCGAGGTGGTGAGCCACCAGCTCGCCAGCATCGAAGACGTGCTGCGGCTCACCCACGAGCAGTCGATCGCCATTCGCGACCCCGAGGTGGTGGGGCGTCAGCTCGAGGCGCTCACCCAAGAGGTCGAAGCGACCGAGGAGACCGTGCGCGAGATGGAAAAGTTCATGGAGTTCACCGAAGAGCTGAACCCTGGAGTGAGCCACGGCGGCAAGGTGCGCTCGTGATGCGGCGGCTGGTGGTGGTGCTGTTGCTCGGCGCCACGGCGTGCTCGAAGTGCGGGAGGGCCGGCGGCGGAGCAGCGGGAGCGGCCAGCGGCGGCGTCGAGCGGGTGCTGCCGGTGGGCGCCAACGCGTACCTCATCGTGCCGTCGGTGGAGCAGCTGGGGCAGAAGCTGCAGCTGGTCGAGCAGCTGAAGGTGGCCAGCTTCGTGGCGCAGACCGCCGGCGTCGACGATGCCCACGCCTACGTCGATGCGCTGGTGCACGACCTGGGCATCGACCCCCGGTCGAGAGAGCAGCTCGACAAGATTGGCCTCTTGGCCGGCGCGCCCGCGGGCGTGGCCATCATGGACGACGAGGGCAGCTCGATGGTCGCCCTGCCGATCAAAGACGAGGGCCGCATCGGGTCGTTCATTCGCACCTTCTCGGCGAACCGCCTCGGGGCGAGCATGGTGGAGGACAAGACCGAGAACGGGGTGACGGTTCACCGCTTCATGGGCAACGGCGGGGCGCACCTGGCGTGGGCGGCGGCGCACGGGTACGCGCTCATCGCCTCGCGCAAGGCGGTCGACCAGCTGGCCGGGTGGGCGGCGCGGGCCGAGGGCGACACGCTGGCGAAAGACACCTCTCTGCCGGCGTCGCTGAAGCGGCTGCCCCGCAGCCCCGACCTGGTCGTCTATCTGCCGCCGGGCTCGAAGGCGATGATGGCGCTGCCGGTCGCGCACCTGGTCGCGGTGGTCACGCTCGATGCGGGGGCGTTCACGGTCAGCACCGACTCGCCCTGGGGCGGCGACAAGGCCTCGCTCAGCGTGTTCGAGCCCGCGCGGCAGTCGGTGTCGCTGGCGGGCCTGCTGCCGCACGACGCGTTTTTGGTGGCGCGGTTCACCGGTGAGTCGTCGCAGCTGCTGCCGATCATCAAGCCGCTCTTGGGCACCACGCTCACCCGCGCGCTCGCGCAGGGCGGGTTCGATCTCGGTCAGGCGCTCGAGCAGGTGGCCCCGGGCGCGGTGCTGGGGCTCTCGCTCGCGCCCACCGCCCAGATGGGCGCGGGCCTGCCCGACCTCGACGTGCGGCGAACCAACCCGTTCTCGTTCGTGCACCTGAGCGGGGTCGCTCCGGTGAAGTCGGCGGCGGTCGTCGAGCCGGCCCTGGCGAAGCTGGCCGAGGTCGCGCCGGGGTTCGGAGCGCAGATGACCCTGAAGGACGGGGTCTACGTCACCACCTACTCGCAGGGCGAAGGGGTTCACTTCGCGGCGGCCGGAGACAGGGTCTTGTTCGGGGCTCCGCTCTCTCGGGTGATGGCTTTGAAGGCCGCGAATGAGCGGGCGCCGGGCACGGCCGCCGATGGCAACAGCGCGCTCGAGTCGAGCGCGGTGGCCGTCGCCGTCGACTTGCGGAAGCTGTCTGATGCGGTGCGGGAGCTGCCTGTTTCGGCGTGGGGCATCGGTGGGTTCGCCATCAAGGCCACCACCGTGCGGTGGCTCGACAACACCGATGACTTGCGGGCGGTGACCGTTACGGTCGGTACGGCTGAGGGCGCCGTGCAGAGTCGGGTGTCGTTGCTTTTGGGGGCCTCTCGTTCGGTCGCTGCTGGAGACGCCGGGCGGTGAGGGTTCGGGAGCGCGCTGCGGGCTTCGACAGACCGTGGCCGGGCTCCGGGCGCGGGCGCGGGCGCGGGCGTTGGTCCGTCGAGGGCAGGTTCGTCGCTTGATCTCGGCCCGGGGGCTGCGCCGCTCTTTTTCCGACGGTGAGGGGGGGGCGCTCACCGTGCTCGATTCGGCCGACCTGGAGGTCGCTGCCGGCGAGCTCGTCGCGGTCATGGGCCGTAGCGGCAGCGGCAAGTCGACCTTGCTGCACATCTTGGGCGGCCTCGACTCGCAGTATCAGGGCGACGTCAACGTGGCCGGCGTCTCGCTGCGCGGGTTGAGCGATACGGCGCTCTCGCGGTTTCGAAACGGCACCGTCGGGTTCGTCTTTCAGTCGTTTCACCTGGTGCCCGGGTTGAACGCGCTCGAGAACGTGGCCTTGCCTTCGTTCTTCGGCGCCAGCGGCGGAGACGCTCGCGCCGCGCTCGAGCGGGTGGGGCTTTCGCACAAGGCTTCGCGGCAGCCTTCGCAGCTCTCGGGCGGCGAGCGGCAGCGGGTCGCCATCGCGCGCGCGCTGTATGCGCGGCCCAAGGTGCTGTTCTGCGACGAGCCGACCGGCAACCTCGACGCGGCCACCGGGGCCGAGATCATCGCGCTGTTCGAGTCGCTCAACGCCGAGGGGCTCACCGTGCTGGCCGTCACCCACGAAGAGCGCGTCAGCCGCGCGGCGAAGCGGGTGCTTCGGCTCGAGAGCGGCAAGCTGGTGCCGGCATGACCTTCGGCGCGCTGCTGCGGCTGGTGAAGCTCTCGGTGCGGCGCGACGTGCGCGGAGCGCTGTCGTCGGTGTTCGGGGTCAGCATCGGCATCGCGGCGCTGGTCTTCTTCGTGGCGCTCGGCCTGGGCATCGGGAGGGTGGTGCGCGAGAAGGTCTTCCCCCTCGACGCGCAGCTGGTCGAGGTGGTGCCGTCGCAGATCACCCTCGGCTCCATCTTGGGCGGCGGGAAGATCGATCAAGACACCTTCGAGCGGCTGCGCGCACTGCCGGGCGTGACCGCGGCGTACCGCAAGATGAACGTGCGGGTGCCGGCGGTGAGCCGCTACGACGGCGACTTCTTCGGCACCCGGCTGCACATGGGCCTCGAGGTGCTGGCGGTGGGCGTCGACCCCGAGCTGGTGAAGAACGACGTGCTGATGGGCGACTTCAAGGACCCCGCCGAAGGCCAGCCGGTGCCGGCGATCGTCGCGTCGCGCCTGGTCGACATCTACAACAACTCTTTCGCGCCCAACCGCGGCCTGCCGCGGCTGTCGGCCTCGCTCGCGGCGGGCTTTCAGTTCCCCGTCGAGTTCAACCGCTCGTTCGTGGTGGCGACCAGGCCGGGGCCGGTGACCGCGGCCACGCTGCAGCTGGTGGGCGCTTCTGACCGCGGCATTCTGGCGGGCCTCACCATTCCCCTCGACACGGCGGTACGGCTCAACAAGGCTTCGGGGGTGGACTTCGAGACCTTCAGCGGAGTCACCTTGCAGGCCGACGGCCCGTCGCGGGTGCCCGAGCTGGTGGCGCACGTGAAGGAGATGGGCCTCAAGGTCGACGAGCAGGAGCGCCGCTGGGCCGAGAACGCCGGCGCCGCGGTGCTGCTCACCACCGGCGCGCTGGCGCTGCTCTCGCTGCTCATCTGCCTGCTCGCGGCGGTGAACATCGCCCACGCCCTCTCGGCGTCGGTGCGGGTGCGGGCGAAAGAGCTGGGCATCATGCGCGCGGTGGGCGCCTCGAAGCGCGACGTGCGCGCGCTCATCTTCGCCGAGGCGGCGGTGCTGGGGGCGGTGGGCGGCGCGGTGGGCGCGGCGCTGGCGATCGCCGCCAGCTACGGGCTCGACGCGCTGGCCCTCAGTCACCTGCCGCAGTTTCCGTTCAAGCCCGACACGTTCTTTTTCATTCCCCCCTGGCTGCCGCTGGCGGGCGTGGGGCTGGGCGTGCTCGCGTCTCTTGCGGGCGCGTGGTGGCCTTCGCGCGACGCTGCGGGCATCGACCCGGCGAGGACCCTGGCGGGATGATTCCACGCGTCAGCGTCGCGGTGAACGCGGGCTCTTTTCTGCTGCTGGCCTGGCTCTACGGCGGAGACCTGCTCGACGCGGCGCGCGCCCGGGGCTCCGAGGTGGCGGCGATGAGCCAGCTGCCCTCGGTGCCGTTCGCGGCGCTGCTGGTGGGGCTTTCGCTGGTGGGCGGCGGGCTCACGGGCTTTGGCGTGCTGCGGCGGCGCGACCGCACCTGGCGCGGCTACCGGGTGATGCCGATCGTGCTGGTGGTGGGGCTGTTCGTCGACCTCTTCCTGGTGTCGGCGAACAAGACGCCCTTCTCGTCGGCGTCGCGGGTGGCGGCGGCCATCGAGGTGTTCGAGCAGAAGGCCAACGCGCTGGCGACCCCGGGCGCGGTGATCTCCGACAGCGAGAGCCTGGGCGCGCTGCTGGCAGAGCTCGGCGAGGTTCCGTACCTGGCGCACGGCGAGCCGCTGGGGGCGTGGCAGCTGAAGATTCTCGACGGCTGTACCGGCCCGAGGCTCGAGCGGGGCGAGGCGGGCGCGGGCACGCTGCTGTACTGCGTGTCGGCCGACCGCTCGCAGGCGTGGGTCACCGCCGTCGGGCTGCCGCTGGGCGAGCGCTTCGGGGCGCCGCAGGTGGTGACCTCGGGCGGCGAGCCGATCGCCGGGTTGGTGCAGAAGCGGGCGGCCCAGCCGCCGCCGCCGCTGGGGCCCGAGGGTGGAGAAGGTGAGTCAGGGCCGATGACCATCGAGGGCGACGCTGGTAACTTCGGCGCCGAGGCCCCTTGAACTCCCCGGTCAAACGGCAGCCGATACCCTTCGGGAAGTACCTGCTGCTCGATCGCATCAACATCGGCGGCATGGCCGAGGTGTGGCGCGGCAAGACCTTCGGCGCCGGCGGCTTCGAGCGCCTGGTGGCGATCAAGCGCATCTTGCCGAACATCGCCGAAGACGAAGAGTTCATCTCGATGTTCATCGACGAGGCGAAGATCACCGTCCAGCTGAACCACGCCAACATCGCGCAGATCTACGAGCTCAGTCACATCGCCTCGAGCTACTTCATCGCGATGGAGTACATCCCCGGCAAGGACATGCGGGCGATCTTCGACCGCTGCCGGAAGAAGGGTGAGCCGGCTCCCATTCCGCTCACCTGCTACGTGATCGGCAAGACGTGCGAGGGCCTCGACTACGCACACCGCAAGAGCGTGAACGGGCGCGACATGAACATCGTGCACCGCGACGTGAGCCCGCAGAACGTGCTGATCAGCTACGACGGCGAGGTCAAGGTGATCGACTTCGGCATCGCCAAGGCGGCGGGCAAGGCGACCAAGACCCAGGCCGGCATCTTGAAGGGCAAGTTCGGGTACATGAGCCCCGAGCAGATTCGCGGGCTGCCGCTCGATCGCCGCAGCGACGTGTTCGCGATCGGGGTGTGTCTGTACGAAATGCTCACCGGCGAGCGGCTGTTCGTCGGCGACTCGGACTTCTCGGTGCTCGAGAAGGTGCGCAAGGTCGAGGTGCTGCCGCCGTCGACCTACAACCGCAAGATTCCCGACGGGCTCGAGAAGATCGTGATGAAGGCGCTCGCGAAGGACGTCGACGAGCGCTACCAGTACGCGAGCGAGGTCGCCGACGACCTGCAGCGGTTCCTGATCACTTCGGACAACATCTTCAGCCGCAAAGATCTCTCGCAGTACATGAAGTCGACGTTCGCCGAAGAGGTCGACCGCGAGAAGCAGCGCATCATCGAGTACACCGACGTCAAGGCGCCCGAGGGCATGCTGGCGGCGGCCGAGGCCGGGTTCGGCATGAGCTCGGCGCCGGCTCCTGCACCGAGCAGCCCCGGCGCGGCGGCCGCGGTGCCGGCGGTGACTCCGGTGCCGATGGCCGGCGCCGGTGCGCTGACCCGCGAGCGGGTGAGCAACCCCCGCGGCGCGCCGCCGGTGCTCTCGGCGGCGAGCGCTCCGCTGCCGCTGGTGACGCCGGTGCAGCTGTCGGCCGAGCTGCCCGCGCTGGCGCGCAGCACCAGCGGCCCGGCGCTGCCGAAGCTCACCGCAGCTGCGCCGATGCTCACCAACGGCAAAGAAGACAACTCGACCCAGCTGGTCGACGGCGACACGCTGTTCCAGCCGGGCCCAGCGGCGGCGGGCCTCGGCCTGCAGGCGCCCGACGGCGCCACGGTGTCGATGGAGTCGCCGTTCAAGGGGCGCCCGCTGGCCACCGGCGAGCACCAGGCGCCCACCGACCCGGGCCGACCTGCCGTGCAGCGCAGCGCGCCCGAGGGCGCCGGGGTCGACCCGCTGCAGCCGCTGTCGGATCTGACGATGCCGCCGCAGGCGGGGCCGATGGCGACGGTGGTCGACGCGGGGCGCCCCGGCGCCGCGGCGCGCGCCCGGCGTTCACCCAGTCAGGCGAAGCTCGACCCGCTGCCGGTCACCGCGCCGGGCGTCGACACCGAAGATGCTCCGACCCAGCTGCAGCCGCCGGACGAGCAGATCACCGCGCCGGTGCCGGGCAACCCGCCCGAGCCGCGCAAGCGGCGCACCTCGCAGCAGGCCTCGCCCAAGGTGGTGGCGGCCGAGCCGCCGCGGCCGGTGGCGCAGGGCGGGTCGAACAAGGTGTTGTTCGCGCTGATCGGCGTGGCGGTGCTGCTGCTGCTGGTCGCGGTGACCGCGATCATCGTGCTCAAGCCGCCGCCGACGGGGCTCTTGTACATCGATGTACCGGCCGACGCCGAGGTGCTCGACGTGAACGTCAACGGCGAGAAGATCACCGAGAAAGACGGCTCGCCGGTCAAGAGCTGGCCCCACCTGCACCCGGTGAAGGCCGGCACGGTGAGCGTGCTGATCAAGGCGAAGGGCTTCGAGCCGCTGGTCGAGACGGTGACGGTGAAAGAGGGCGGCGAGGTCAACGGCTCACCCAACGCTTCAAGAAGTCTCACTAGCGCTCTGCAAAGAGAACCCATGGCCAAGACCAAGAAGAAAGACGACCCGCTGGCGCACCTGCCGCCGTGGGCGCAGAAGCTCGCGCAGAAGTACTACACGCGCACCGTCTCGACGTTTCTCGTCTACGGGTCGGTCAGAGACCTGATGCCGATCGCGCGCGACGACGGCAGCACCGAGTTCGGGCCGCTGAAGAACTTTCTGCAGTCAGAGCTGTTCGGCGGCAGAGACCACGTCGTCTTCTACGACCGCAGCTCTGGCATTCGCGCCGCGCGCCCCGAGTCGCAGCAAGACCTGCAGCGGGGCCTGGCCGGCTACGACGCGATGTACGGCACCGACTTCGCGAAGACCATGCCGCGCGACCCGGGTCGGGCGCTGCAGATTCTCGAGAACTACCTGCGCATGCGGCTGGCCGACGGCAAGTCGCTGGCGCTGGTGATCGACTTCGCCGAGACGCTGGCACCGGCAGGAGACCTCTCGCACCTCTCGCCGGAAGACCGCTTCGTGCTGGCCACGCTGGTGAAGTGGGCGTCGGACCCGCAGTTTCTGCAGGGTGACCTGTCGATCGTGCTGATCGTCGAGAACCTGGCAGAGATCAGCCCGCGGCTGTCGCGCAACCCGTACGTGGCGAACATCGAGCTTCTGCTGCCCGACGAAGAAGAGCGGCTCGACTTCGTGAAGGCGAAGCTCGAAGGCAAGAAGCTGCAGAGCATCTCGGACGTGCCGCTGGCGGCGCTGGCGAAGATGACCGCGGGGCTTTCGCGCATCAACCTCGACCGGCTGATCACCGAGGCCAGCGAGTCGGGGGTGAAGATCACTCCCGACGTGCTCAAGGAGAAGAAGAAAGAGATCATTCAGGCCGAGTGCCACGGCCTGCTGGAGTTCATCGAGCCGCCGTACGGGCTCGACGCGGTGGCAGGTCACGCGCGCGCCAAGCAGATGCTGCGCAACGCGGCGGCGGCCCTGAAGAAGGGGCGCATCGAGGTGATGCCGATGGGCTACCTGCTCTCGGGGCCGGTGGGCACCGGCAAGACGTTCATGGTCACCTGCTTCGCGGGCGACATCGGCGTGCCGTGCGTGAAGTTCTTGAACTTTCGCTCGCAGTGGCAGGGCGTGACCGAGGCCAACCTCGAGAAGATCTTCAACCTGCTCAAGGCGCTGTGGCCGGTGGCGGTGATGATCGACGAGGCCGACGCGTTTCTGGGCAACCGCGACGCGAGCGGAGACTCGGGCACCTCGAGCCGGGTGTTCGCGTCGATCGCCTCGTTCATGGGCAACACCGAGTTCCGCGGGAAGATCATCTGGTTCCTGCTCACCTGCCGGCCCGACATGCTGCCCATCGACTTGAAGCGGCAGGGGCGTGCCGAAGAGCACCTGGCGCTGTTCTACCCGCAGAGCGACGCCGAGCGGGACGAGCTGTTCAAGGCGATGCAGAAGAAGACCAAGGTGGCGGTCGAGGTGCCGTCGTTCGCCGCGCTCTCGAAGAACCTGAACTTCTCGGGCGCCGACATCGAGGCGGTGCTGGTGCGCTCGAAGTTCCGCGCGGTGACCGATGGGCGCGAGCAGGTGAAGGCGGAAGACGTCGAGGCGGTGATGAAAGACTTCGTGCCGCCCAGCTACCCGCTGGAGATCGAGCTGCAGAACCTGGTCGCGGTGCAGGAGTGCACCTCGCGAGAGCTGCTGCCCGAGAGCTTCGCCAAGCTCGAGCGCGACTACATCACCCGCCGGGTGAAAGAGATAAAGGGGCTGCTGGCCGAGCGGTGAGCTTCACCCTTGCCAGCGTGCCGCGCCGGCGCCCGGGCGTGGAGCTCGAGTACGTGGGCGAGGAAGCGGTGATGCTCGACGCCCACGGCACGGTGGCGCGAGGGCTCAACGCCTCGGCGGCCCGGGTGTGGGAGCTGATCGACGGGAGGCGGAGCGTGGCCGAGATTCTCGCGGCGCTGCCCGCCGAGGCGACGGGGGAGCAGGTGCTGGGCTTTCTGCAGGCGCTCTTCGAGCGCGGCCTGGTCGACGGCTAGCCCTGCTGACCGGCGCCGCGCCAGGCGCTCGGGGTGCAGCGAAAGGTCTCGCGGAACTTTCTGCCGAAGCGGCCGAGGTCGGTGAACCCCACCGCGTAGGCCGCCTCGGTGACGCTGGCGCGGCCCCCTTTGAGCAGCTCGGCGGCGCGCTGGAGTCGAACGTGCTGCAGGTACGCGTAGGGGCTGTGGCCCACCTGCTCGCGAAAGCGGCGCGCGAAGTGGAAGCGGCTCATCGCCGCGGTGCGCGCCAGCACGTCGAGGCTGAGCGCCTGCCCGTAGTGGGCCTCGATGTGCTCGACCGCGGCGCGAATGCCGGGGCTCCTGGGCCCGCGAGCGCCGCTGCGCGGCTGGGCGCGCAAGACCTTGAGGGTGAGCGCGGCAGAGAGCACGTCGGCGCCCATCAGCGCGCCGGGCTCGTCGGAGAACGCCTCGGCCTGCAGCATGGCGGCGAGCGGCAGCAGCGCGGCCGAGTCGGGCAGGGGGCCGGCGCGCAGCTCGTAGCGGCTGCCCAGCCGCTCGTCGATTTCGGCCACCGCGTCAGAGGCGAGCCACACCGAGGTGGCGCGGCTGTGGCCGCAGAAGGCGGTGGCGTGCTCCACGCCCGCGGGCACCACCATCAGCTGACCGGGGCGCACCTCGAAGCACGCGCGGCCCACGTCGTAGGTGGCGGTGCCCTGGTCGACCCAGCACAGCTCGAGCGCGTGGTGCACCGAGGTGGCCGCGGCCAGCGGCGAAGGGCGGGCGTGGTTCCACCGGCGCACCTTGAGGTGTCCGGCCACCTGCTGCTCTCGCTCCAGCGCCGACCACATGGGGCGCAGCTTCGGCAAGCGCGCGGCGAGACACCAGCCGGCGCTGGCCGCGGTGTCATGCTCGGGGCTCGCTCGAGGGCCCCTGGCCGACCCTCCCGGCAGCAAGAAGCGCACTGGCAAGCGCAAGCTTCGCAGGGCGCGCCCGCCGCCCGGGCTGCGACACACCGCCCCTCAAGAAGGCCGGACAGGAGGAGTCGTGGTGCGCGTGAGCATGGTGGCTGCGGTGGTGGTGATGGCGTGCGGCGGCGGCAGACCGGCCGAGCCGGTGGCCGACGCGGGTGCGGGCGGCGGCCTGGGCGGGGGCGCGGGTGGCGCGGGCGGAGGAGCGCCGGTGGTGGTCGGGCCCGCGCTCGAGGTTCACGCCACGCGCTCGGGCGCGCACCTCGAGGTGACGGTCACCGGGCGCTCTTTCGGGCCGGTGCTCGGGTACGCCTTCGCGCTGAAGTTCGAGGGGCTCGCCCCGCAGGGTGAGGCGACCACCGCGCTGGCGTTGGGGCCCGTCAGCGCCGGCGAGGCGATGTACCTCACCCGCCTCTCGACCGGCGTGCTGCGGGTGGGCGGGGTACGCCAGGGGTTGGCCGCGGGAGAGCGGGTGATCGACGCAGAGACCGAGCTGACCCGGCAGCGCTTCGACGTCACCCACGACGCGTTCACGCTCACCCTCGCCGACGTCTCGGTGCGGCGCGCCAACGGCGACGGGGTGGTGGTCACCGCCGTCGGCGCGGGAGGTGCGCGATGAGGCTCGCGGCCGTGGTGGTGCTGCTGGGCGCCGGCGCAGCGGGCGCGCAGGGCTTCGACTTTCAGCGGCAGGACATCAGCGTCGATGTCACCGGTGCGACGCCGGTGCTCGACGTCACCCTCACCGCGCTGGTGAAGCAAGACACCGGCGTGTTCGACTTCTTCATCCCTCCGTCGATGGTGCAGCTCGACGTGGCCGGCATGTCGCTGGGGGTGGCGCCGCACCCGCAGCAGCCGGCGTACCTCTACCGGGCGACGTTGCCGAGCACCGCGACGGCGGGACAGACGGTGGTGCTTCACGCCCGGCTCACGGGGGGCTTGCGCTGCACCACGGCGCCGGCGGGCCAGCCGCCAGGGTGCTTCTTTGGCCCCGGGGGGACGCTGCTCATCCCCTCGACTCCGACGGCGGCCTGGTACTTCGTGAACCTGTACGAGACCGACCCGTTCGAGGGGCGCATCGCGGTGCGCACCGCCGCGTCGCACACCGCGCTGGCGAGCCACGGCGCAGGCCAGGTCGAAGACCTCGGCGACGGCACCCGCCGATGGACGTTCGAGCTCGCCTCACCGACCGAGATGCTGTCGCTGGCGGAAGGTGACTGGTCGAGCGTCGAGGCGAGCGGCCCGATGCCGGTGAAGGGGTATTACCCGCGTTCGCTGAACGTCGCCGAGCCGCTGCAGCGGGCGGTGAACCTCGCGGCTCAGGTGCTGCCCATCTACACCCGCCTGTACGGCGAGCTGCCGGTGCACGAGGCGCAGCTGGTGACCGCGCCCTCGACGCTGCCGGGGGCAGGCATGGGCATGCTCGGCACGGTGTTCTTCAACGAGAACGTCTTCGTCGCGTACCCGTACCTCATCGAGCAGGGCGTGGCGCACGAGCTGGCGCACTCGTGGTGGGGCAACCTCACCGAGGCCGAAGGCGACGAGCGTGGCTTCATGGGAGAGGCGTTCGCCGAGTACTCGGCCTGGCGGGCGCTGGGCGAGCTGCAGGGCGATGCGGCGCGCACCTCGGGCATGCGCATGAACGCGGTCTGGTACCAGTACCGGACTCCGGCGGGGCAAGACGTCGCGCCGCTCAGCGCGCACGTGGCGCGGGCGCCGGGCTACGTGTTCGTCACCTACCACAAGGGGCCGCTGGCGCTCCGCGCGATGGAAGAGGTGGCCGGGGTCGAGGCATTCACCCAGGGGCTCAAGAGCGTGGCGCACCTGCCGGTGGGCGAGCTGTCGATGGCGAAGCTGGTGGCGGCGGTGAAGGCGGCGGGCGGCGCCGACCTCACCGACGAAGTCTCCCAGTGGCTCTACCAGGCGGGCTACCCCACGCTGAAGGTGGCGGCGACGCGAGAAGCGGGCGCGGTGCGTTGGGCGCTGCAGAGCACGGGGCACTTCAGCTACCGGCTGCCGGTTCGCGTGCGGCTCTCGAATGGAAAGGTGGTCGAGCAGACGGTCGCGGTGCCTGCGGGCGCGAGCTCGGTGACGGTGCCGGTGGAGAGCGACCTCGAGACGATCGAGGTCGACCCGCGGTGGACGCTGCCTCGCGAGGTGCTGCCGGCGTCGAGCGGCGACGTGACCTTCGACGGCGTGGTCGATGGGAGAGACCTGCTCGAGGTCGCGGTGCGGGTGGGAGCCGCCTTGCCGACCGAGCGCCGCGTCGATGGCCGGTACGACCCGCTGTTCGACGTCGATGGAGACCGCTCGATCGGGCTGAGCGATCTGCTGGCGGTGGTGAACGGCGCGACGCACTGAGTCTCGAATGGTGGTGGCCCCGACAGCGCTCGTCGCCTCTGCCTCGAACCTGTGATTTGAACCTCTCGAACGGCCGCTGCGCGCCAGCGCAGTCTTGAGAATCGGAGAACAGCATGAGCGTCGGCAAGACCAGGTCTTTCTCACTCGGCGACGACACCCGGCTCGAGGTTCCCGCGGGCGATGCCGTGGTCGTTCGCCGCGGCGCTACCGCAGTCGAAATTCCGACCACGTCGCTGCTCGGCGCGCTGAACGGCGATCGCGCTCAGGTGCTCGACCTGTTCGACCAGCACGGGGTAGGCGTGGGGCCCGCTGCAGACGGAGGCATCAACCTGGCGGTGCGCTACCCGCAGGGCGACCTGGGCCGCTACACCGTGACCGACAAGACCGAGCTGGTGAGCGCGCTCGGCGACCAGTCGCGCGCGGCTGAAGCGGCCCGCTTCGACCCGCCGAGCGTCGACGACCTGTGGTCGAAGCTCGAAGGCAGCAACAGCACGCCCGAGGTGCGGGCCGCGGCGGCGCAGCTGGCGCACCAGCTGGCGGGCACCTTTCGCGAGGCGCTCTCGGGCGCACTGCCCCTGTTCGAGCCCACCCTGCTGCCGATGAACAGCCACGAGCCGTTCGCCAGGGCGGTGCGAGAGAGCTTGAGCGGCCAGTCTCTCGAAAGGCCGTTGAGCATGCGCTGGGCGGTGCGCGACGGAAATGGTGAAGAGGTCGCGATGGGCCTCACCCTCGAGCGCACCCGGTACCCCGAGTCACGCTCGGGCGGGTCGATTCCCGCCGGGTGGCGGCTTTCGTACGACGTGGCCCGCTCGGCCTACGGGGAGACGGCGCGCACCCCCACGCAGGTCATCGCGGCGGGGAGCGACGACTTCGGCGTTCTGCAGGAGAAGGTGAAGCGGGCCGTCGATTCGGGCGAGCTGCGCGAGCAGCTCGAGGCTGGAGCTCGCGCCCTCCACTCCTCGGAGAAGAGCCACGCCATCGTGCCGTTGGCCACCCGCGAGCCCTACCCGGGTACCGACGAGAAGTTCCCCGAGATGAAAGAGAAGGTGCGCCGGGTCGGCGACGCGGTGCTCGAGCTGTTCGTCAAGACCACCGGCATCGCCCCCTCGAACATCATCGAGGTGAAGGCAGCAATGGAAAGCCCCCGCAACCCGCTCATTCTCAACCGCCGCTTTTGCGTCGACCGCGGCCCCGAGCGTCTGCTGCTCGAGGTGAAGGCCGAGCACAGCGAGGGTACCGACGGTCACGTCTTCTTGAAGGCCAGCGTCTCGCAGGTGCGGCACGCGGCGATCGGCTCGAGCTCCCTGTTCCCCAACACGTGGAAGCGCTACGAGTACGCGACGCTGCAGACGGCGCTCGACGCCTTCGACGCCGACCTGGCCAGCGGTGAAATCGAAAGCTGCTTGAGAGACGGCCTGAAGCGCTCGTTCGAGCAGATGAACACCAACGACTCGGTGGCCTGACTTCGCGGTCGTAGGTCGCCGAACCGCGTCACCAGACCCGGCGCAGGGCGCGACCGGTGAGGGCCAGCTCGGCGATCTCGAGAAAATCGGTTGCGGTGACGATGCCCACCAGCGCACCGAGGTCGTTCACCACCGGCAGCGAGCTGATCTTCCGCTTGCGCATCAGCCGGGCGGCCTCGTACGCGGGCAGCTCGGCCGACACGGTCTGAAGCTGGGTGGTCATCACCCGCTTCACCGGCACCGAGCGGCCGGCCCCGCCGACGGCCAGGGCGCGCGCGATGTCGTGGCTCGAGACGATGCCCACCACTGCGCCGACGCTGTCGACGACCGGGAAGTGGCGAATGCGGCCCAACCGCATCTCGGCCTGGGCCCGGCCGACCGACGCGTTGTCGCGCAGGGTGAGCAGGTTGGTCGACATCAGCTCGCCCACCGTCAGTACCGGCTCGACCAGCTGGCGCGTGGCAGTGCTCTTGGTTTGGGAGGTCGCCATACCGCGCTCCACAGCAAAAGCGCGGCCACCCGCTCGCACCCTGCAGGGGGGCGGCGAGGCCGCAAGCGGTGCAGCGGCGCGCAGATTCTGCGGGCGGCTTTCAGTTGCCTTCGGCGAGCCAGCTCAGCAGGTCAGACGAGGTCACCAGCCCGAGCAGGGCTCCCTGGTCGTCGGTGATGGGCACCGAGTCGATGCGATGCTCGACCATGGCCTTGGCGAGCTCGGCCAGGGTGGCGTCGGGGGGCCGCGAGACCACGGTGAAGGTCATCACCTCGGCCGCGCAGAGGTCGGGAAACGCAGGAGTACCGTCGACGCGCCGCTGGGCCCACAGCAGCAGGTCGCGGTCAGAGACCATGCCCACCAGCCGGCCGTGCTCGACCACCGGCAGGTGCCGCACCTTCATCGAGGAGAGCAGCTTCCACGCGCGCTCGATGGGCGTGTCTTCGTCGATGAAGGTGGGGTCGCTGCTCATCAGGTCTTCGGCGTTCACACCCGTGCGACAGGCAAGTTGCGCGCCTGGCGGCGCGCGCGCCTCACCGGGTGGCCGAGGCGGTGACCGCGCCCGACAGCAGCGCAGCCTTCAGCGCCGCGCCCTCTGCGTGGGTGATGATGAGCGCGGGGACCTGAACGGCGCTGTTCTGCAGGTACAGGTTGGCGGCGACCCCGGCGTCGGTGCGGTCGTCGATGATCAGCACCAGCACGGCGCCGCCAGCCTGGCCGCGCAGCGCCGGGGTGTACTCGACGCAGCTGGGAGAGCGGTCGACCAGCATCACCTTGCCGACCACGTCGTTCGTCACCGACTGGCACGCGTCGGAGCTGACCCCGACGCCGTCGTCGGCCAGCACCACGCTGCCGCTGACGGTGTAGCTCTGCGGGCCGAAGTTCACGATGCCCACCTGCGGCATGGTGCCCGGGGGCGTGAGGGTGAGCGTCGCGGCAGGCTGCACATCGATGCGAATCTGCGTGATGGCCGAGCCGAACGCGTTCTGCACCTTCAAGGTCGGGTAGATGTCGGTGCCGGTGCCGGTGGGGATGCCAGCGATGACGCCGGTCGCGGGGTCGACCGCCAGGCCCGCGGGCAGCGGGGTCGTGCCGGCGTCGGAGGTGAACGTCACCGGGCCGGTGAGGCCGGTGGTGGTGGGCACGTTCGGGCGGGCGGGCAGCCCGCGCGCGTAGAGCACCGGGTCATCGGCGTAGGTGAGGCTGTAGGGCGGGTCGTAGACGGCGATCGAAATGTTGGCGGTGGCGGCGCCCGCATCGTTGCCGACGCCGATGGTCCAGGTGGTGGGCAGGGTGCGATCGAGCGGAGTGCCAGAGATGACCCCCGTGCCGGCGTCGAGCCTCAGCCCGTTCGGCAGCGCGCCACCGTCGGCGATGAAGAACGTGACCGGCAGGCCGCCACCGTCGAACGACGGCAGGTTCGGAGCAATCGCAAAGGCGTAGCGGTACACCGCCGAGGCGGTGGAGTAGCTCAGGCCCCGCGGCTGGTCGGTCACTGCCAGCGTCAGGTCGGCGGTGGTGCTGCCGCCCGAGGTCATCGCGAGCACGCGGTAGGCAGCGGCCGGCACCGCGACCTGCGGAGTGCCGCTGAGGACGCCGGTGGCGGGGTCGAGCAGCAGGCCGAGCGGCAGGCTCCCGCTGACGAAGAACGGTCACCGCCTGGCCGCCTGCATCGAGTGACGGCGCGTTGGGGGCGATGGCGTTACCGACCCGGTAGGTGGCGGGGTTGGTGGCGTAGCTCAGGCCGCTGGGCGATGGGCCCGCGTCTGCCGAGCCGCCGGCGGTGCCGCCGCCCGCGGTGCCTCCCGAGGCGCCGCCGGCGGTGCCGCCACCGCCCGCCGTTGCGCCGCCGCCTGCGGTGCTGCCGCCGGCGGTTCCTCCGGCCGCTCCGCCACCGGCGGTGCCAGCGGTGCCGCCCGCGGCGCCACCGTCGTCTTGAGTGGTGCTGCCCGAGCAGGCGCTGATGAACAGACCGAGAGCAGCGAGGGTGCCGGCGATTCGGGTCGACATGCGTTGTGTTCTCACCATGGGGTTGGAGCCGCGTCGAATCTTCGTGCCGCTCGCCTCGGTGCTACGGAGTGCAGCGCGGATCTTGCCCGGGAATGCAGGGCGGCGGGGTGACCTGGGCGAGGGCGACGAAGGTCTGTTCCCACAAGATGCGGGGCGGCTCCCAGGCCGGCTTGGTTCGGGCTTCGGAGCGCGCTCCGATGCGGTCGCGGTGCGCGTCACGGGAAGGTCGCGGGAAACGCGCAGAGCCGGCCGTCGAGGGTGCCGACGTGAATGCGCCCGGCGGTGGTGTCGAGCGTGGGCTGGCCGAAGGTGGTGGTGGTACCCGGCATGGTGAGCGACTTGCGAATGCCGCCGTCGCCGAGCTCGAGCTGGCGCAGCACCGAGCCGGTGCCGCCCACGTAGAGGGTCTGGGTGTTGTAGTCGACGGTGATGCCGTTCGCGCCCGGCACGGTGGCCTGCCAGACCTGCTGGCTGCCCGCGTCGGGGAGCACGTCCCACCGGCGCAGCGCGTTGGTGACCGAGGCGATGAAGCCGCTGTTGATGGGAAAGGCCCAGGCGGTGGCGGTGGTGCCGAGGGCGCGGCTCCACTTGATGGCCATCGACGTGAGGTCGATGCCGTAGACGGTGCCGGCGGTGGTGATGGTCACCGCCTCGGTCGCGACCCCGCCCACGAAGCGCAGGTTGATGCCGTAGTCGATGGCGCCGAGGTTCACCATGCCGACCTGGGCGCCGGTGAGGGTGCTCAGCACCCGCACCGAGTTGCTGGTGCCGGCCGAGGCCACCCACAGGCGGTTGTTGACGTAGTCGACCGCCATGCCGCCGTTGACGATGTTGAGGTTGCCGGGCGCGTAGGTCCACACCACGGCTCCGGTGACGCTGGAGACCCCGTAGACCTTGTTGTTGGTGGTCGAGGCGTTGCGGGTGGAGAAGAAGATGACGTCGCGGCCGGGGTGCGCCGCCTGAAACGCCGCGTTGGCGTAGGCGAACAGCTGCACTACCGGCTGGCCCTGAATCGCGTCGCCCAGCACCGCGGTGGTGAGGGCCACCGCGCCGTCGTCCGAGTCGATGACGTAGCCGCGGCCGGTCTGGTCACCGGTGATGAGCCAGTTGCCGGTGCGGCCCTGCAGCGGCACCAGGGTGGCGCGGCTCTGCCCCGCGCCGCTCAGCTGGGCGGGGCGCCACTTTTCCCACCCGTCGCTGGCGCCGGCCTGGGTGAGGTTGGCGGTGATGGTGCCGCCGTTCGACGCGGTGTACACGCTGCTGCCCAGCTCGGTGGTGGGCTGCTGCACGGTGGGGAAGCCCAGCGAGTAGCACCACAGCGGGCTTTGGCCGGTCTTGGCGGTGGGCTCGGAGAAGACGCCCTGCGAGCTGGGCACATTGCCGCTGCCGTAGGTGAGGCCGTTGGCGAAGGGGAAGACCTTGTAGAAGTAGCGCGAGCCGTTGCTGAGGCCCGAGGTGTTGGTGAAGGCGGCCGCGGCGTTGGTGCCGTTCTCGACGTAGATGATGGTGGTGGGGTTGCCGCCCTGGTTCGCGACCTGCTGGTTCAGGGTGTAGGTGGTGCCGTTGGTCGGGGTCCACGTGATGGCGGCGTTGGGCCGGCGGGCGATGATGACGCCGCGGTGCGGGCCGATGTTGCTCCAGGCGAGCCGCACCTGACCGCTGCCCGAGACCGCGGTGACGTTGCGCGGCGCGGGCGTGGTGGGCGTGCCCAGGGTGCCGCCCGCACCGAACGAGGCGTTGCCGGGCGCCACGTAGCAGCCGGTGGTGGCGGTGGGGCACTCGGGCATGCAGGTGTTGCCGCTGCCGTCGGTGGGGCTGGTCGAGTTGGTGTCGTAGCCCGAGATGGCGAAGTCGATGTTCTCGAGGGGGGTGCTGCCGTTGAAGAGCGGCACCGACATCGTCGAGAGGGTGGCGAAGTCGGTGCCGGGCGGGTGCATCGCGACGAAGTCGTCGAACACGCTCGTGTCGGAGATCCACGAGATGTACGAGAGGCGCGAGCCGACGGGCGCGTCGAAGGTGATGGTGGCGGTGCCGTTCACCGCCAGCGAGGGAACCAGCCAGGCGTCGGTGCCGAGGGTGAGGCCCCAGCGCTGGGCGAGCAGGGTGGCGTTGCCGTTCTCGCAGCCGGTGGGGGTGCAGCCGGGGCTGGGGGTCTCGCAGTGCGAGTTGGCGAACTGGTAGGTGGCCCAGGCGCCGGCGTCGGTGGCCTGGCGCGGGGTGAGGCCCACGCCGATCAGCGGCTTCAACGTGAGCAGGCCGGTCGACCACGCGGCGGTGCCGTTGGGCGACGTGTTCTGGATGACGACGGTGAACGGAGCGGCAGAGGCGGCGGCGGGCGCGATGAGCGCGAGGCAGAGCAGGGCGCGGGTCATCGTCACGGTTTGAGCTCGAAGGTGTCGTGGAGCAGCTCGGCGGGCCCGAGATAGACGTGCGAGTCCCAGGTGCCGGTGAGGTCGAAAGAGTCGATCCACGTGCCGGTGACGGGGACGACGAAGTCGACGTGCTGGGGGTGCCACGGGTCGGGGCCCAGGGTCTGCGACAGGCGCTGGTACATGGTGCCGTCGGGCAGGCTGAGCTCGAGCGAGAGCTCTTGCCCCTGCGCGCCGCTGACGTCGACGCCGATGGTGAGCTGCTGCACCTCGGCGGGCGTCATCGCGGTCGAGGGCTCGCGGGTCACCGTCGACCTGGCGCGAACCGGCGGCAGCTCGACCGCGGCACGCGTCACCCTCGGCTCGGCGAAGCTGGCCGGCTCGGTGCCTCTGGCGAGTGGGACCACGTCGACATCGAAGTGGTCGGCGGGGCGCTGACAAGCCGCTGCTGCCACGAGCAGGAGAAAAGAGACGCGCATGAAGGGGAAACAAGAGTGTAGCGGAGGCGGCCGCCGCCCCCAAGAAGCTGGCGGGTCAGCGCCTACCCGTCCTTCCCGTCCTACCCGGCCTTACAGGTGCCTTCAGCGCACGCAGCCGATGCGCTGCGAGTCGATGGCGATCTCGTCGACCCACATCTCGAAGGGCTCGGTCGACGCCTGGTACTCGGCCCAGCCGACCCACACCGCGGTGAACTGGGGGAGGATGAAGGGGTTCGAGTTGCCGCCGTGCATGGTTCGGGTGGTGTGCATCGAGGGGTGCTCGACGCCGTCCCAGTAGAAGCGGGTCTCGTCGTTGGCGCCGTCGTGTAGCCACTCGAGGCACATCCACTCGTTCAAGGGCACCGCGCGCGGCATGTTGTTGGGATCTTTGTCGGAGTTGGTCCAGTCGCCGGTGCCGCCGTCCTGGGTGCGGTTGTCGGTGCCGACGCCGAAGAGATTGCGGCCGTTGCTGAGCTGACCCGAGAGGCGAATCTCGCCGTTCACCACGTTGCCGGTGGCGCCCACGATGGTCCAGTGCGAGTAGGTCATCGCAGCGGTGGTGACCGGCAGCGCGATGAACTTGTAGAAGGCGCGGCCCCAGTAGGTGTTGTTGGTCGCGGGGAAGGTCTTGGTCTCGCGCAGGTACGCGCTGCCGTTGCCGGTCTTGGTGATGTGCAGGGCGCGGGTGCCGCGCGCGTGGTCGCCGGTGCTCACCGCGAGGCTTGCGGCGCCGGTCTGGGTCCACGTGCTCGCGTTGATGACGCCCGACTCGAAGTCTTCGCAGAGCTTGAAGCCCGCGTCGGCGCAGCGCGAGTCGCCGAAGAACGCCGCGCGGCCGCCATCGGTGGTGCCGGCGTCGCCCGAGGTGCTGCCGCCTGCGCTGCCTCCGGCGCGGCCGCCGCTCTGGCCGCCGCTGCCGCCGGCGGTGCTGCCGCCGCTCTGGCCGCCGCTGCCCCCGGCGGTGCTGCCGCCGGCGCTTCCCCCGCCGCTGCCTCCGCTGTTTCCTCCCGAGCCGCCCGCGGTGGCGGCGCCGCCGGCAGTGCCGCCACGGCCGCCCGCGTTCGAGCCGGCGTCTTCAGGGGCGATAGCGGGGTCGCAGGCAGCGACCACGAGAGAGAGCAGGGCGATGAAGGGGGCGCGCATCGAACGCGCAGCATACGTCGGTGAGAGGGCGCACCGCACCGGACGGTGACGGCCAGGCGAATGCGTGGCCGAGCAGGCCCGGGCCGATGAGTCTGACGGGCATGTTCGGTCACTGCTCGCGGCGCGCGTTGTTGGAGACTCGGCCGTTGCTCACGCTGGTCGTGGGTCAGCAGCCTGCTGCTCACCCTTGCGAGCTCGAAGCCGGTCAGGAGAAGGGCCCCGCGCCTCGGCTCGAGGTCGTGCGGGTCAGCTCTGGCCGTGCTGACCCGAGCGGAACCAGCCCAGCAGGCCCTGCAGTGAGGTGAGCGCGTCGGCCTTCTGCAGGGGGCCGGGGTCGATGCGCGCGGTGCCGATGAAGTCTCGGCACAGCGCGTACCCCTCGGGGCAGACCTGCTTCAGCTCGTCGCCGAAGCCGGCGAGGTACCACTGGCCGAGGTACGCGAACATCTCTTCCGCGTTGGGGTAGCCGTCGGGCTGGCCGTCTCTGCCGCCGATCTGCTGCCAGACCTGGGCGCAGCGCTGCCCCGCGGCGTCGCCCTTGGCGAAGCGCAGCAGGTGCAACAGCTCGTGGCCGGCGCCCAGGTTCCACTGGCGAATCGAGGCGTCGGTGACCATGAACGCCGGCGCCTTCACCTGCCGGCCGTTGCCGTCGAAGCCGAACGAGGTGGCCACGCCCTCGGCGCCGGCGTAGTCGGAGCCCAGCTCGGGCACCGCGTCGAGCGCGCGGCCGGGCGGGCCGATCACCAGCGTGGCGCGCGCCAGCAGCGCGGCGAACTCGGGGTCGCGGCTCAGCCCCTGAACCAGCGCGCTGAGCTTCTGCTTCGCCTGGTCACTGCCGGGGTAGCTCTCGAGCTTCGCTCCGCCGGGCAGGGTCTCGACGTTGCGCTGGCGCAGGTCGGGGCCCTGGGCCTGGGGCCCGCCCCAGAAGTACGACCGCACCTCTTCGAAGCCGGCGCGCACCTGCGGCGGCATCTGGTCGCGCACCTCGTAGGCGACGGCGGCCTCTTCGGCGGTGACGATGTTGGGGTAGGCGTCGAGCTGCGCGTAGGGGCTCTGCGCCAACCACGTCAGCGCCAGCATCGCGTCTCGGCTCGCGGCCAGCTCTCGAGGAGGCGCGCCGAGGTTCACCTGCTTGCCCTCGGGCGGCGGCTGGTTCACGAAGAACTGCTGCAGCTGCACGATGGCCCGCTGCATCTGCGGGGGGAAGGTCTGCAGGTACTGCAGCGTGAGCTGGTACTCGGCGACGGTGAGGCGCGAGGGGTCGTTCTCGACGTTGAGGTACGGGTTCACCGCGAGCGACTGCACCACCCGCACCAGGTACGGCTGGGCGAGCAGCGCGGGGGGCAGCGCGCGCAGGTCGAGCGCGTCGATGGTCAGCGGCGGCTTGGGGTACAGCTCGCCGGTGTTGCCGTCGGCCTTGCCCGCCTGTGAGGCGGCGAAAGAGGGCTGCTGCTCGAAGAACGAGAGCGCGTTCTCGAAGTCCTCGGCGAGCACCTCGTGGCCGCGGGCGGGCAGGCGGTCGAAGCGCAGCGCGGCTCCGAAGCCGGCGACCTCGAAGCGGGTGGCCATGCGCTCGGCGACGCCGATGTGCATGTCGTCGGTGCCGACGCGGAGCAGGGTGGGAGTGCGGCGGGAGAGCCGCTTCAGGTCGTTGCCCTCGGCGACGCTGCCCATGCCCGCGCCGAACACCGCGGCGCCGGCGAACTCTTGCGGGTACGCGGCCACCAGGTCGGAGGTGTAGAAGCCTCCCTGGCTGTGGCCGGCGACGAAGATGCGCTGGGGGTCGGCCCGGTGCGCGCCCTGGTCCTGGGTGAACTTCTGCAGCAGCAGGTGCACGAAGCGGTCGTTTGCGCCGCCGGGGCCGGCGCCGACCGGGTCCCAGTTCAGCATGCCGCGGCCGGTCTGCGCGTCGGCGCGGTCTTGCGGCAGACCCACCGGGTAGACGACCTGAAAGCCGTGGGCGTCGGCGAGGGCGTTGAGCTGCTGGTACTCGTCGTTCTGCTCGGGCGCGTGGCCGCCGAAGCTGCCGTGAAAGAAGAGCACCGTGGGCCAGCCGCTCGCCGGAGGCTTGCCGGGCGGGGTGTGCAGCGCGAACACGCGGGTGTCGCCGTCGACCTTCAAGGTGCGGCGCTCGGAGGCGAGCACGGTGGCGGGGCCGTTGTTGGTGTCTTTGCCCAGCACTCCGCTGACGAAGGAGACCAGCGCGCGCGCCCTGGGGTCGGCGTTCACCGCGGGGTTCGAGGTCCAGTCCCACGCGTAGGTCATCGCGGCGGCCCACTGCAGCTGCAGGTCGAGCGGAGCCTGGGCGGGAAAGGGCTGCTGCTGCAGCGCGGTGACCTGCTGGAAGCTCGACGCGGCGGCGTTGCGCGCCGCCAACGCCCGCTGCTCCCAATCGTCGCTCAGCGGCAGGCCGGCCTGCGCGGCGTCGAGAATGCCGCGCGAGAACGAGACCAGCGACGCGCGCGCGTCGTTGGTGGCGGTGGTCCACACCGGGTTGTCGAGGTTCTTCAGGTCAGCCGGCCGCGCCAGCGCCCACTCGAGCTGGCCCGCGCCGCTCTTGGGAAACGGAGCCGCGCGCAGCTTCGCCAGCACGCCAGGGTCGGCGGCGATCTTCTGGTCGAGCTTCGCCTTGGCGCCGAGCACCTCTCCAACGGTTGCGGTGATGGGCGGCGCGGCGACCAGGTCGCCGACCTTGCCGGCCTGCTCGGGGCCGATGCGGCGCGGCTGCCGAAGCGCGCCGTCGAGCGCGTTGCTGTGAGCGACCGGGGCTTCGAGCTCGAGCGACTCTTTGCGCTGGGCCGTCGGCGCGGCAGCGGTGCCGCTGCTGCCCGTCGTCGCCGAGGTGCTGGAGCTCGAGGTCGTACGCCGGGTGGAAGAGGCCGAATCCCCTTGAACCTTCATGTCGTTGTTTCGCCCACTCGGCCGAGAGAAATGCGAGCCGCCTTTGTAAACCAAAGGCCACGATTTGCTCACCCGGCCAACCGGGGGTGACACGTGGGGGCGACGGCCCCTTGACCCTTGCGCGTGATTTTGAGAATCATTATCAAACTCTCGCGAGGGTTCTTTCATGTACGTGTGCATCTGCAAAGCGGTGAGCCAGCGGGTGGTCGCCGAGGCGATCGAAGACGGAGCGCGAACGGTCGACGCGGTGAGCGCGTGCACCGGTGCGGGCACCGACTGCGGCAGCTGCCGGCGCAGCATCGCGCGGGAGCTCGAGCGGGCGCAGCTGGGGAAGCGAGAATGCGGCCCCTCGCGGGCGCAGGTCGTGGCAGAACCCGCGCTGCAGCCGGCCTGACGCCGCGCTCGTACGCCACAGGGGCTAGACGATGAAGGGCGACCCGAAGGTCATCTCGTTGCTGAACGAGGTGCTGACTGCCGAGCTGACGGCGATCAACCAGTATTTCCTGCACGCCGAGCTGTGCGAGCACTGGGGCTTCGAGCGGCTGCACAAGCGCACGCGCAAAGAGTCGATCGAAGAGATGAAGCACGCAGAGAAGGTGATTCACCGCATTCTCTTGCTCGACGGGCTGCCGAACCTGCAGAAGCTGGGCACGCTGAACATCGGCCAGACGGTGCCGGAGCAGCTCAAGGCCGACCTCGCGCTCGAGATGGACGCGGTGCAGCGGCTGAACGCGGCGATCACCCACTGCCGCACGGTGCTCGACAACGGCACCTGCGAGCTGCTCGAGAAGATTCTGATCGAAGAGGAAGAGCACATCGACTGGCTCGAGACCCAGCTCGAGGCCATCAAGCTGGTGGGCGAGCAGAACTACCTGTCCGAGCAGCTCAAAGAAGAAGAGTAGCTCGGTCGCCTCGGCGTCAGTTCCCGGCGAGGAGCGCTTTCGCTTCTCCGCCCGCGTCGTTGAGCGCCTTCGCGAGCTTCTCGGCGTCTTCTTTCGTCTGGTTCGTCTTGATGGCGACGGGCGCCTTTTCGACGAGCTCCTTGGCGTCTTTGAGGCCGAGGCCGAGCGTGTCTTTCACGACCTTGATGCAGGGAATCTTCGCCTGCCCGAACGACTGGAGCATCACGGTGTACGTGCCTTCGGCGCTCGCCTTGGCGGGGGCGGACTTTGCTGCTGGCGCTTCCGCGCCGTCAGGGCGGACTTCGGCGGTGGCCCCGACGGACCTGAGCTTCGCGGCGAGGTCTTCGGCGGCCTTCTTGTCGAGGCCGGTCTTCACCGGCTTGGGGGTCGACTCGACGAGGTCCTTCGAGTCTTTGAGGCCGAGGCCGGTGGCGGTGCGCACCTCTTTGATGACCGAGATTTTCTGTTCGCCGGTGTTGGTGAGCCACACGGACTCGGCAGAGGCCGATGTCGCGAGCAGCATGAGAACGAGGCTGGATGCTCTCATCGCGACACCACCGGCTTGAAGCCGCCGAAGGACAGGCGCCGCATGTCGAACGGCATCTGGGCCGGGCCTTCGCTCATCGAGGGGTCGCTCATGACCTTCTTGTTCACGGCGTCTCGGTGCGCGCGCGACTTGTAGGTGATGTACGCGAAGACCGCGGTCTCGGTGGGCTTGAGCTTCAGCAGCTTCTTGAAGGTGGTGCCCATGCCGTTGTCGAGGTCGTCGCCGACACACTCGACGTACTCGAGGGCGCCGTACTTCATCCAGACGCGTGCGCCTCCTTTCGCCATCTTCACGTAGGCCTTCAGGTTCTTCTTGGGCACTGCGATCAGAAATCCGTCGACGTAGCTCATGCGCGCATTTTTAACGGCAGCAGCCGAAGCCCGTCGAGTAATCCCGACGCGGTGATGACCCTGGCGCGACGGGCTACCGGAAGAGCCAGCGCAGAATCGGCAGCGGCCCTTCGAGGTCGCGCTCGGGCCGGCTCACGCCGTCGGGGCCGGTGACCCACCCGGCGGGTATGGCGCCGCGGGCCTGGGGCGAGGTCTGACCGCGCAGCGGGGGCTGCATCGGCTGGGCGCGGTCGTCGTCTTCGGCCGAGGCCGCCCGCCCAGTGAGCGCGGAGAGGGTGAGGCCCGCAACCCGACCCGGGTCGGCGCTGGCCTCGACGTGGCAGCTCAAGCAGAACGAGCGCTGGGTCGAGTCGGGGCGCGGGCGGTTGAAGGCGAGCGGCGCGGTGCCTTCGCTCAGCACGTCGTCGCGAAAGGCGAAGGTGCCCTCGGGCAGGTAGCCGCGGCCGAGCGCGTAGTCGCGGGAGTAGTTGGTGGCGCACCACAGCAGACCGCCCACCGGCAGGGTGACTCCGACCGAGGTCGCACGGGTGCGCGCGAAAGACGCCGCGACGGCGGCGGGGCGGCTGGGCGAGCCCGGTCTGACGCCCACCGACGTGCCGCGCGCGTAGTTGCACAGCAGCTCGACCGACGCCGCGCGGGTGAGGTGGCCGCCGGGGCCATCGACCGCGAGGCGAAGCTCGTCGTACCAGCCGCGCAGCCCGGGAACCGCGGCGACCGACCCGCCCAGCACCACGCTGCCTCCCGACAGGCGCACCGGCGAGGTGAAGCTCTGGGCGCCCACCGGGTTGCCATCGAGGAGCGCGACGACCTTGCCGCTGCTCTCGACCAGAATCGCCACGTGGTGCCACCGAGAGGCCCAGCTGCCGACCTGGCACGACGCATCGAAAGAGAGCGTCTGGCTGCCCCGGGTGACGAGCAGTTGCGAGCCTCCGTTCACCATCACCCGTACCGGGTCGCCCGAGGTGGGCTCGAACGAGAACAGGTGACGCGTGCCGGTCATCGGGTCTCGGCTGTCGACGAAGGTGCCGAGGTAGAAGCCAGAGCTGCCCGCCTGGGCGGCGAGGCCTTCTTTGAGCTCGAAGCGCGCGCGGGTCTCGGGCTCGAGCCACAGGCCGCGGCCGCGCACGCCGCCGAGGGCGACCGGCTCGACGCGACCCGCACCTTCGAGCACGCCGGGCCGAGCCACATCGTAGAGGGTCGAGGTGGCGGCGTTGTGAAGCCGAATGGCAGAGGGCGTGTGGGCCCACCCGCCCGTGGCATCGTCGGCGTCGAAGCCGTCGAGCAGGGTTCCCGAGCGCGGGTTGGGCCCGCTGCTCCACGACGCGTTCATCTCGGCGAACAGCACCAGGTAGGGGTCCATGAAGTCGTCGAAGGCGATCTCGTCGGCAGCGAAGCCGCGAATCACCGTCCACACCACGTCGCGGGGCGTGACCGGCAGGCTGCCCAGGTGCATGTACGTGTTGTTCTCGGTCGACTCGATGTGGTGGTTGTTGCCGCGAAAGTCCTTCATCGTGAGGTTGTTCTCGCTGAACTTGCCGCCGCCGTTGACCCGCACCGCGATGGGTGAGGTCGACGAGCGATAGAGGCCGATCTTGTGCGTGTCTCCGGCCTCGATGCCGAAGTCGTCGCTGTTGATGAGGCCGTCGAGCATCACCTCGCGCCCCTGAGTCCACGAGCCCACCGTGGCGAAGCCTCGGGGCGAGGTGTCGATGACCTGCAGCAGGCCCGTCTCGCGGTTGACCGGGAAGCGCGCCGTGCCTTCGGTGCGCACCAGGTTCGGGCGGGTGGTCGAGTAGATGAGGTTGTTGCCGTGCTTGTCCATCCACGGGTAGGCGCCGCTCAGCACGTCGGTCTCGGCGTAGACCCTGCCGTTCGGGTTTCGCAGGGGCCGCGCGGCGAGGCCGTACCGGGGAGCACCGGCGGTCGTCTTGAGGCGCCGGTCGTAGGGTGCCGCGGGAATGGGCCGCAGCGAGGTGAACGCGCCGTTGGCGCGCGCGAACCAGGCGCGCACGTCGCACGGCTCTTCGGCGTACGTGTAGAAGAGGCTGAAGTCGCGCTCGGCGACGTCGCCATTGTCGAGCGTGTACCGGGTGACGGTGGCGTCTTCTTCACTGGCGGCGAGCAATCGCCCGCTCATCAGGCGGCCGTCGGCAGTGACCACCAGCTCGGCCGTCTCGTTGAAGGGAATGGGGGGGCCCGACAGCTTCCAGTTCGACTGCGGCTCGACGTCGACCGCGGCGACCTCGGCCGCGGGCGTCTTCGGGTTCGAGACGCGAACCTTCACCGGTATGCCCTGCAGCACGGTGCCCTTCTCGGTCGCGGTCTCCACGTGCACCGGCGCCACGATGACCAGGTCGTAGCAGTCGTCTCTGCCGTTCGTGCCGCAGGCGGTGGGGTTGGCGACCTTCGGCTGGCAGAAGAAGAGATTCGCAGCCGAGAGCTCGGCCGAAGCCGGGAGCGACCGGTGGAGCAGATCCAACCGAACCCGGTTGTCGCCGTAGATGCGCGCGCCGAGCTGATCGTTCTGTTTGACGATGGGGCCGTCTTTGAGCGCCTCGAGCCGGACGGTGGCGACCTTCGAGTAGAGCATCGCCACCCGGCCATCGGGCGTCGTGCGGTACACGGGGATGATGGGCCGCGTGTAGCGATCGGTCTCTTGGATGAGTCGGAGATTTCGCCGCACCAACGGCGGTGGTGGCACCACCGTCTCGGGCGCGCCGTGCCGCGGCGGAGAAACCGCCTGCAGCTCGTCGGTGGGTTGAAAGTCGTCGCACGCGGTGCCGCTGCAGGTGGAGACCGCGCACGCGCCGGCGGCCTGCTCCAATTCGCCGAGCGCGTCGGTGGGGTTGGTGCAGCTCAGGAGCGCGAGGGCTGCACACCAGGCTCCGCGGTGTCGTCGATGAGGGCTCATGACGTCACGGTGTCACCGCAAATCAAGCGGCGACAAACGTGCCGTCGACGCGCGGTACGCGCCCGTGACGTCGCGGGCAAGCGACGCGAAGAGGCTGCTGCGTGACGGTGGTCACTGCATGAGCCACCCGTTGCGGCGCGCGTGCACCGCAGGTGTCCTCTGCGAAGAGACAGTGCGCGCGGCTACTTCTGCGAGACGAGGGCGCTTTCACTGGCGGCGTGCACCCGACGGTCAAATGTCTCGGTGACTGCACCGGTGGTGAGGCGGGGGCGCGAGGCTGGTTTCGGCAGCGCTGTCGAGAACGGTCGACGCGGCTCCGCGCGGCGATGAACGACGACCGAGGCGATCGCGCGGGTGAAGGGGCCGCCGTTTTCCTGCCCACGGTGGTGAGGTGCGGGGTCGAGCGAACGCATGCGCTCAGCCTCGCTCGTCGCGATCGTCGTCTTTCTTTCGGGTTGCCAGTGTGGCGGCACGCCTCCGGATGGCGCGACGGGGGGAGGCGCGTTTGATGACGGCGGCACCTCGGGTGGCTCGGCGGGTGGCTCGGCGGGTGGCTCGGCGGGTGGCTCGGCGGGTGGCTCGGCGGGCGGCTCGGCGGGCGGCTCAGCGGGTGGCTCGGCGGGCGCCTGAGCGGGCGGCTCAGCGGGTGGCTCAGCGGGCGGCTCAGCGGGCGCCTCAGCGGGCGGCTCGGCGGGCGGCTCAGCGGGCGGCTCAGCGGGCGGCTCAGCGGGCGGCTCAGCGGGCGGCTCAGCGGGCGGCTCAGCGGGCGGCTCAGCGGGCGGCTCAGCGGGCGGCTCGGCGGGCGGCGCGTCGGCCTGCGACGGAGTGACGTGCCACACGCCGCCGGCCAACACCTGCCTGACGTCGACCACGCTGCGCAGCTTCTCGACCGCGGGCTCGTGCGCAGGAGGCAGCTGCACCTACGCGCCGAGCGACTCGACCTGCCCGTTCGGCTGCGTGAACGGCGCGTGCGCAAATGACCCCTGCGCGGGGGTGAGCTGCAACAGCGCTCCGGCGCGCAGCTGCGTGGGCAATGCGTCGCGCACCTGGGCGGCGAGCGGCACCTGCGCGGGCGGCGCGTGCAGCTACACGTACACCGACGTGCCGTGCGCCAACGGCTGCAGCGGCGGCACGTGCAACGCGCCGACCTGCGCGGGGGTGAGCTGCAACACCCCGCCCGCGCCGAGCTGCACCAGCGCGAACAACCTGCACACGTATTACCCGGCGGGCACCTGCAACGGCAGCGCGTGCAGCTACGCGTCGTACGACGTCACGTGCAGCCAGGGGTGCTTGAATGGCGCCTGCATCGCGGGCTCGTGGACACTCGAGCTCGGCACCCTGGGCGCGCTCAACTCTCCCGCGTTCATCACCGACGCGGCGGGGCAGCCGGTCATCGCCGGCTGCGATACCGGCGGCACGGTGTGGCTGCGCCGGCTGACCGACCAGGGGTGGAAGCAAGAGAGCGTCGACACCGGCATGGGCTCGGGGTGCACCGCGCGGGTGGCGCTCGACTCGAACGACGAGCCGATGGTCGCGTACTACGACTCGGTGAATCAGGACCTGCGCTTCGCGCTGCGCAACGGCGGCAGCTGGGCGCCGAAAGAGCTGATCTCGAACCAGGGCAACGTGGGGCTGGCCCTCGCGCTGGGGCGCGACGAGACCGGCGCGACGGTGGCGACGTATTCGTATCTCGACGCGAGCTGGGCCAACCGCGCCACGCGCATCGCCACCCGCGCGCCGAGCGGAGCGTGGGCGGAGACGACGATTCGCCCCTCGCAGTCGTACGGCACCGTGCAGCGGGTCGCAGGCGGCAAGCTGCACGTGCTCTTGATCGCGGCAGAGCAGTCGGCGCTGGCCACGCGCACCGCGGGCACCTGGAGCTTCACCCCGCTCACCGGAGACCTGGCGGTCGACCCGTCGAGCCTCGAGGTGCTGCCGTCGGGCGACTTCAGCCTGCTGCTGCAGTACCAGAACCCGCTGCGCGGCGGCTCGGACTGGACGTGGCGCCGGGTGAGCGGCGGCACCTTCGTGGAAGAGGGCGTGCCCCCCGGCGCGCCGCTGGCGACGCGGCTCACCGGGCCCAAGGCGGTGCTCTTCAAGCACGGCACCAGCTCGCCCTACACCTGGGTGATTCGCACCCTCACCAACGGCCGCTTCACCGACACCGTGCCGAGCGTGCCGCTGGCCAGCTCGCTGCTCGGGCCGCTCTGGTACGGCGGCACGGCGGGGCGGCACGTGCTGCTCGACTCACGCGGCTACCGGCTCAGCTCTCCGCCGGCCTGCGCGCCGGTCTGCAGCGGGCGCACCTGTGGCGACGATGGCTGCGGTGGCTCGTGCGGCACCTGCGCGGGCGGCAGCAGCTGCGTGCCGCAGGGCACCTGCGCTCCGTTCAAGCTGCAGACGCTGCCCGGCTCGAACCCGTACTCGGTGGCGCTCTCGGGCAAGGGCACGCTGCAGCTGGTCGAAGCGAGCCTCGACCCGTATTTCCCCAAGCGGCTGCGCACCCTCACCGCGGGCACCTGGAGCGCGCCCGCCGAGGTCACCGGCACCGGCTCGTCGGACTTCGTGGGGTTCTTCACCGAGTCCGACGACACGCCGGTGGTGGTGACCACCGCGACCGGCTCATCGCTCGGGCGCACCGGCTGGCGCAAGACCGGCAGCACCTGGACGCCGGTGGCCGCCGGCACCACCTCGCGCGCGTGGCTGACCGCCGATGCCGCCGACGTCTGGCACAACATCGAGTGCGGGGTGAGCACCATCACCTACCGCAGCGGGCTGCGCGGCGCGTGGAGCGGCGCGCCGACGACCGTCTACACGCGGCCGAGCGGGCTGAACGACTTCGCCTGCCAGGCGCTGGCCTTGAACGGCGCGGGCAAGGTGTTCGTGCTGATGTCGATCTCGGCCTGGGCGTCGGGCAGCAACCCCGGGGCGCGCTACGGGCAGCAGGTGCTGTCGAACGAGACCGGGGCCTGGGTGGCGACCTGGTTCGGGCCCCAGGGCGCCATGTACGCGCCGACCGGGCGGCTGCTGGTCGACGGCGCGGGGGCGCTGCACTACTGGGGTACCAACGGGTACTGGGTGCGGCCGGCAGGCGGCGCGTTCGCGATGGAGACCGGGCCCACCGCGAGCAGCTACACCGTCGTCTCGCAGATGGTGGTCGACCGCAGCGGGGCGATGAACGTCGCCTTCGTGAAGGACGCCTCGACCCACGAGCTGACGCTGGCCCGGCGCACCGGTGCCGGCGCGTGGAGCGCCGAGACGCTGCCGCTGTTGAACGCCACACCCAGCTACCTGGGCCTGGTGTTCGACGCGGCCAACGCGCCGGTGATGGTGGTCGACGAGATGGACGCGTTTCGCCTGGTGACCCGGGCGCCGTGAGCTCAAGCGCCGCGGGCCGGGTGGTTCCACCACGAACCACCTGGCTGGGGGCGCGTCCGCCGCAGCTGTCCTCCCGGTGGGGAGGTGGGATTCGCTACCTCTGCGTTCAGAGGCCGCTTTCGGCGGTGGCCGCCGCCTTGCTCAGGGTGGTCGCACAACCCTGGGAGGCACTCGATGATGCGATTCCACGTCTTGTTGATTTCGTCGGTGGTGATGCTCGCCACCGCCTGCGGCTCTCAGCTCGAGCCCGACGCGCTCGACACGTCTGACCTCGAGCTCGCCACCCCCATCACCGCCTCGTACACGGGCAACCTCGCAGTGGGTGGCTACGACTGGAAGAGCCTCCCCATGAGCTTCGAGGCCGACGGCAAGCTCGAGGCGACGCTCACCTTCCCCGCGGGCACCAACTTCAACTTCTACGTCTACGACGCGAGCGGCGAGCTGCTCGGCTACGCGAACAGCGCCACCGCCCGGCCCGAGCAGGTGACGCTGCAGCTGCCCGCCGGCAGCTACACCATCGGCGTGAAGTGCAAAGAGGGCGCGGGCGCGTACACGCTGACCACGAAGTTCACGCCGGCGTGGTCAGAGGTGAAGTTCGTCGGCTCGTTCACCGCCACGAAGCGCTCGGCGTTTCACCAGGTCGCGGCGACGAAGGGCCAGACCTTCGAGGTGTCGCTCGACTGGACCAACGCCAGCGCGAACATGAACGTGTACCTCTACAACCTCGACGGCTCGCTCGCCGCGTACTCGAACAAGGCGGCGAGGCCCGAGACCTTCAGCTACCTGGCTCCGGCGACCGGCACCTACCGGCTGTACGTGAACGTGAACTCCCTCGCCACCGACTACACCCTGCGGGTGCGGCTGCGCGACACGGTGGCTGCGCCGCCGACGATTCCGGATCCGCCCGAGCAGCCGACCGACCCGACGCACGCGTACCCGGGCAAGCCCGCGGTGGGGAAGGCGCTGTTCGGCGCGGCGGTGGGCGGCAACGGCGACCCGGTGGCGCGGCACGAGACTCCGGCGAAGCACGTGCTGGCGCTGCGCCGCACCTTCTTCGCCTGGGACAAGCGCACCACCTCGATGGTGACGATGGCCAAGAATGATCTCGCCGCGGGGCGGCTGCCGTGGGTGTCGACCAAGACTCCGTCGTGGGCGGACATGGGGGCGGGCAAGTACGACGCAGACATCGACGCGATGCTCAAGGCGCTCGAAGCGCTGGGCGGCCCGGTGTGGCTGACGCTGCACCACGAGCCCGAAGGCGGCGGCGGCTCGGTGGGGCCCGATGACCCGGGCGGCCCGTCGGCGCACGTCGCGATGAACCGGCGGGTGCGCGCGCGCATGACCGCGCTGGGCACCAAGAACATCTCGCTGGCGGTGATTCTGATGAGCTGGACGTGGGACACCCGCTCGGGCCGCGACCCCGAGCAGTGGTTCGCGCCGGGCATCTACGACCTGCTGGGCATCGACCACTACACCGAGACCCAGAACCTGGTCGGCCCGACCTTCGCGAAGGTGCGCCAGTTCGCGGCGAACAAGGGCATCGACATCGCCATCGGTGAGTACGGCCTGCGCGGCAGCGACGCCGCGGCCGGGCAGGGGCTGCAGGCCTGGTACGACCACGTGATCGGCTCGGGCACCGACGGCAAGGGCGGCCGGGTGGTGGGCATGTGCGCGTTCGACTCGGGGCTCAACTCGCCCAACGGCTCGTGGGAGCTGGTCGGTGAGCAGCTGACGAAGTTTCACGCGTTGATGAACGACCCGCGCTCGGTGACCTACCGAGAGCTGTAGCAGCGGAACCGAGCGGGGCGCGGTAGCGTCGAGTGCAGACCGCTCTCGATGCTTCGCCTTCTCTGCCTGGTGGTGGTCTTCGGTCTCATCGCCTGCCGCGGTGAGCCGAAGCCGATGCTCGCCGACGGCAAGACCGTGTACCGGTCGACCGGCGGCGAGCGTTGGCGCGTCACCCGCACCGCAGGCGCGGTGCCCAGCTCGACCTACGAGCAGTCGTACCTGCGCCTCGAGCGCCTGGGCGAGCGCGACGAGGTGCTCGAGCTCTTCAACTTCGAAGAGCGGGCGTGGGTGCGGCCCGACGGCGCCGAGCGCACCTGGGTCGACCTCTCGCTCGATGCGCGCGGCGAGCTGCAGGCGCTGCAGCACCAGCGCGAGCCCGACGGCGGGCAGACCCTCACCCGCTTCAGGTGGAACGGGCGCTCGCTCGACCGGCTCGCTCAGTGAGGCCGCGCGCGACGGTGGGCCGCCGCGGCTGGCGCGTCGAATCGCCTGCCCGCACTGCGGCGATGCCTCGCGCAAATCTTGCGCGCTGCAGCCGTGTGCTCATGCTGCTCGCAGCGTTGACACCGCGCGTGCGCGCTGGCATTTCGCGTTTTGGGGTTTTTGATGACTGCCAAAAATGACCTGAGCCTCGCTGCAGTAGAGATTCCCTGGTTGCGAACGGCGCACCCCGAAGCGGCTGAGCATCTCGCCCGGGCAGAGGCTGCGGCCCGCGCGGCTGGGCTGCTGGAGACCGAGCAAGACGTCGACCGCTTTCGCGCGTTCGCGAAAATCGACCTCTACTTCTTTCACTACGCCACGCTCGACCGTCTCTCTGCCGCGGCCTCGTACAGCGAGTGGATGTACTTCCTCGACGACAGCTACGACGACCACCCCGGGTACGCGAACGACGTCGACGCGGTCGAGCGGCAGCTGCTCCGGGCCTTCGAGGTGATGCGCACCGGCGAGCTGCCTTCTCAGGCCACGCCGCTCGAGCGCTTCACGCGTCACGTGCACCAGTCGCTGCGCGCCGCCGCGCCATCGGACGCCTGGTTCGCGCTCTTTCTCGAGCGTTGCCGCGACTACATGTTTCACGGCTCGCTGCGGTCGATGGAGTTCTGGAAGCAGGGGGGCCCGCCGAGCGTCGCCGCCTACGCCGAGGTGCGCAGCCACGACTCGGGCGTGCTGCCGGTGCTCGCGTGCTCGCTGCTCGCCTCGAACACCGAGCTGCCGCCTGAGGTGCTCGCTCACCCCTCGGTCGTCGCGCTCGAGCGGCACACCGTGCGCCACGTGGCGTTCTTGAACGACCTCTTCTCGTACCAGAAAGAGGTGCTGCGCCACGGCTACCCCTGCAACCTGGTGCACGCCATCGCCACCGAGCAGCGCCTCGACCTGGCCGCGGCGGCGAAGGTCGCCATCGAGACCGTCAACGAAGAGCTGCGTGCCTTCGTGGCGCTCGAGCGAAGCCTGCCGCACTTCTCAGCCGAGCTCGACGCCGGCCTCGCCCGCTACGTCGTCGGAATGAAGGCCTTGATGCGCGGCAACTACGACTTCTCGCTCAAGAGCCGCCGCTTCCGAGATGCCGAGTCGCCGTTCCGCGAGCTGCGGCGCACCCGCACCATCTCGTTCGAGATGCCCGCGGTGGTGGTGCCGTCGCCCTGAGCTTCAGTGCGACGGCGCAGTCATCACTGACGCCTCGGTGAGCACCTTCTCGAACGCGTCGCGCTGCCGGTAGGGGCGAATCAGCCCGCCCAGCACGATGTTGGCGACGCCGATGCCCATGTACACCAGGCCCGAACCGACCAACGCGTGCACCGCGCTGATCGAGCTCTTGTGGTCGCGAAACCAGCTCGTGAAGCGCTCGCGAAACGCGGTCTCGTAGTCGGTCACCGACGAGAGGTCGGTGAACAGCACCAGCGACCGGTCTTGCCGCAGGTACGCCTCGAGCTCTTTGAACAGCGGGTCGGTCACCATCAGCTCGGCGGTGCCGAAGAAACCCAGGTACGCGACCTGAGGGCCGGCTTTCCAGACGTCGACGTAGCCCTCGCGACTGCGAAGCCGGTGCGAGCCGGGGCGCGCAGGAACCTCTTGAGTTCGCATCGAGAACGCAGCGCACCAGAGTTTTCGAAGCAACTCAATGTGGCGAAAGGAGGACAAAAGGGCGCGCGCACGTTTTGCATGGTGCGCGTGGTCATTGGGGGCATGACCCGGCCGCTCGCCTTCCAATACGTGGTTTGCGAACCGGAGTGCCAAGGGAGCCCCGCGGCGCCACTCGCGGCCTCGCGACAATCTCGCCATGGACTCGACCGTCTCGAAGCACGTCAGCCGCTACACCACCGTCATGCACGGCGAGCTCGACGCCGAGCAGACGCTTCTCGAGGTGGCGACGAAAGACAACCTGGGGCTCGACGCTCCCTCGCTGTTCATCGCAGTTCCGAAGGACGTGTTCGACGCCGCCGTCGCCGCGACCCCGCTGCGCAAGGCGTACGGTGAGGTGCTGATCAACACCGACCGGCTCGGGCCGATGAAGCCCGAGACGGTCGCAAGGTTGGGCATGTTCTCACGCAGCCCCGCCGATGAGTTTCGCGAGCTGGTGGGAACCACGTCGGACCTCGGCTTCGTCGCGAGCGAGCCGCCGGTGCAGTGAGCAGGGGCGGCCTTCAAGGGCAGCGGTAGCGCCAGGGCAGATCTCCGAAGACCTCGTGGAGCAGCGCCGAGAGGCGGGGGTCGC
>JADJNS010000019.1 GCA_016714225.1 Archangiaceae bacterium | reverse complement strand
GCCGTCGGCGTTCTTCTCGGTCGACCAGTGCAGCGACGCGACGGTGAGGTCTTTGTTCGCGCGCCGGTCGTGAAAGCGCTGCATCACGATGAGCGTGCGCGCCGTCGGGTCACGCTCGCAGTTGCCCGAGGGCATGCGGCGCCACGCCTTCCACGTATCCTTGGGGCCCACCGGGTCGAACCGGGCGGTGCGGTAGATGATGGCGTTGGTCTGGTCGTCTTTGGCGGGGCCGCACGGCGAGTTGAACGGCTTGGGGTTGGGGTCGGCGATGATGCCCGCCCAGGTGCCCTTGAGGCGGTGGTTCATCGTCGAGACGACGCGGTCGAGCTGGGCGCGGTCGCTCACCTGCTGCACCAGGAAGAAGTCGGGGCTCAGGGTCGCCCGGTCCATCGTGTAGAGCAGGTCCTTCCAGTCGCCGGGGCAGCTTTCGCTCGGCTCCTCGAGGTTCTCGACGTTGTTCACCCAGACCTGCACGAAGCCGGGGTCCTGGTTGACGGTCTCGGCCTGGCCCGCCGAGTCGAGCAGCTCGGGGTCGATCGGGGTACCGCAGGCTGCGAGGCAACAGAGGGCAAAGAGCCGAGGGGTTCGCATGGCGATTTCTCGCCGCTCGAGACTGCGCGAGCTTTCCGGCGAACGTAAGCACGTCTGAACCTGTCTCCCCCCAGTGGACAGTCACGTCGCCCGGCTCGAGCCCGCCTCGCGCTCGAGCGCGCGCTGCAGGCCGTCGAGCAGCAGCTCGAGGCCGACCTCGAACTCCTTGGCGTACGAGTACCCCGGCTTGAGCACGTGCCGCAGGGTGAACTCGGCGAGGTGGGGGTAGGCGCCCTGGGGCAGCTTGGCGAAAATCTCCGCGGCGACCGCCTCGGTGTCGGCGCTGCTGTGGGTGTCGAACGGCAGGCTCTGCTCCTGTAGGGCGAAGCCGTAGAGGTAGCTGTCGATGAGTGAGTACGCGTGACCGGTGAGCGCGAGCGAGAAGCCGCCGGCGCGCAGGCACCCCAAGACCGCGTCGTGGTGCCGCAGCGTCGCCTCGCCGGGCGCCGCGCGCGACTCCATCAGGCCGATCGCCCATGGGTGGCGGTTCAGGGCGGCCCGCGCCGAGTGCGCGCGGCGGCGCATCGCCGTCTTCCAGTCGGTGCGCCCGGGCTCGGGCACCTCGATCTGCGCGAACACCACGTCGACCATGCCATCGAGAATGAAGCTCTTGTTCGGGAAGTGGTGGTACAGCGACATCGCCTCGACCCCGAGCTCCTTCGCCAGGCTCCGCATGGTGAGCGCTTCGATGCCGGCGCGGTCGGCCAGCGCCACCGCCACCTCGATGGCCCCCGCCCGGCTCACCGGCGACCGCTTCTTCAACCTGTTCTTCGGCACCTGACGCGACTCCCTCGGAGCTGACTTGACGGCCTTACGGCGTAAGGCTATTCACCACGCATCAACCTTACAACGTAAGTCGAAAGGGAGAAACGATGAACACGACCGCAGCGCTGCGCGCAGGGGTGAACGAAGAGCCGATGACGGCGGTGCTGCAGCGGGGCTACGGCTCGGCCGAGGTCCTCTCGGTCGGCGCGCGGGCGCGGCCCCGCATCGGCCCGCGCGAGGTGCTGGTCGAGGTGCACGCCGCCGGTATGGACCGGGGCACCTGGCACCTGATGGCGGGCTACCCGTACGCGGTGCGGCTCGCCACCGGTCTCACCACCCCGAGAAACCCGGTGCCCGGGCTCGACCTGGCCGGCACGGTGGTCGAGGTCGGCGCGCAGGTCACCCGCTTCGCTCCCGGCGACCGGGTGTTCGGCATCGGCAAGGGCTCGTACGCCCAGCTGGCGGCCGCGCGCGAAGACAAGCTCGCCCTCATGCCCCAGCGCCTCTCTTTCGAGCAGGCCGCGGTGGTTCCGGTCTCGGGGTTGACGGCGCTGCAGGCGCTGCGCGATTCGGGCCGCGTCGCGGCGGGCCAGCGGGTGCTCATCATCGGCGCCTCGGGAGGCGTGGGCACCTACGCGGTGCAGCTGGCGAGGGCGTTCGGCGCGCACGTGACCGCGGTGTGCAGCGGCGCGAAGGCCGAGAAGGTGCGCTCGCTCGGCGCCGAGCGGGTCATCGACCATGCGCGGGAAGATTGGGCCGACGGCAGCGCGAAGTACGACCTCATTCTCGACATCGCGGGCAACGCTCCGCTCGGCCGGCTGCGCCGCGCCGCCACCCGCGAGGGCACCATCGTGTTCGTGGGGGGCGAAGGCGGGGGCGCCCTCACCGGCATGGGTCGCCAGCTCGGAGCGTTGCTGCGCGCGCCGTTCATCAGCCAGCGCGTGCGGCTCAAGCTGCCCGACGAGAACGGCGCCGACCTCGAGGTGCTGCGAGGGCTCATCGACGAGGGCAAGGTGACCCCTGCCATCGACAGCACCTGGCGGCTCGAGCAGGTGCCCGAGGCGATGCGTCGCCTCGTCGCGGGGGCCGTCACCGGGAAGCTGTGCATCAGCGTCGCCCGGTGACCTTTAGTGGTGGGTGGGGCTCGTGACCTCGTGGTGGGGTGAGGCCTCGTCGGCGAGCACGTCGAGCTGCCGCTGAATCGCGCGCTGCCCGTCGAGCGCGAGGGTGCGGGCGTCGCGGCCGCCGGGGCGCAGGGGGGCGCCGGCGAGGAAGCGAAACTTCGCCGGCAGGGGAAGGTGCGGCACCGGCCCCAGCGCGAGCCCCCACGGCAGCGAGAGGTGAATGGGCCAGATGTCGGCGCGCGCCACCTGGTGCAGCCCGACCGCCTTGGCCAGCGCGTGGCCCGAGGTCAGCACCCGCAAGGTCTCGTGCGAGCCGGCGTGGGCGATGGGCACGATGGGTACGCGCCGCTCGATGGCCAGGCGGGCGAAGCCGCTGCGCCCGCGAAAGTCGACGCGGTACCGCTCGGAGTACGGCCGCCACACGTCGCGGTCGCCGCCCGGGTAGATGACGACGTCGCGCCCCATCGCGAGCACCTCGCTGGCGATCTCCATCGAGGCCCGCAGCGCTCCGCACTTCTCGAAGAAGCGGGCGAACCTCGGCAGCGCGAACAACAGCTCGTGGCAGAGAAAGTACAGCGGCCGCTCGAAGCCGAACCGCTGGTACCAGGCCACCCCGAGCGCCCACACGTCGGGCGAGGTGGTGCCGCCCGAGTGGTTGCAGATGAGCATCGACGGCTCGTTCGGCACGTGCTCGAGCCCCCGCATCGAGAGGTCGAAGTACCGGCCTGGGCCGTAGAGGTGCTCGAGGCCGCCGACCAGCTTCCGCCCGAACACCGGGTCGAAGCGCCGCGGGTCGCGGCCGTAGTCGTGATGAATCAGCGCGTTGAACCACCTCGACAACTGTCCGTGGCGCGAGCCGCCGGGGGCCGTCAGATTCTGGGAGTGAGCTTCATTCATTGGGGAGAGCGCCTGGCGCGGACCTCTCTCCAACTCCTGCAAGGTTATGACCGGCGGTGGCTCGACACTTCGGTGGGCAGGGTTCACGTGCTCGAGCGGCGCGGCAACGGCCCGCTGCCCGCCACGGTGTTGCTGCACGGCTTGAGTTCCGCGGGGGTGCACTACCTGGGCGTCACGCCGTACCTGAAGGCGCTGTCGCGCGTGGCGCTGCCCGACCTGCCCGGCCACGGCTTCTCGCAGATGCCGAAACGCCTCGATGGGGCGACCCTGCTGCTCGGCATCACCGAGGCGCTCGACGCCCTCATCGACGAGCCGGTGGTGCTGGCTGGCACGTCACTGGGCGGCTACGTCGCCATTCGCTATGCGCTCATGCGGCCCGAGAAGGTCGCGGGCCTGCTGGTGGCGTCGCCCGCGGGCGCGCTGATGACCGAGGCCGAGCTGGCCGAGCTGCGCGCGCGCTTCGCGCTGGGCTCGCATCGAGAGGCGGTCGAGTTCGTCGACGCGCTGTTCGCCGAGCGCCACCCCTACCGGCAGGTGGTGGCGCTGGGGCTGCGCCGCTACTTCACCCTGCCGCAGACGCTCGCGGTGCTGCGCGAGATGGACGTCGCGAAGCTGTTCGTCGCCGAAGAGCTGGCGTCGCTGAAGATGCCGATGCGGGTGCTGTGGGGCGACTGCGAGCGCATCTTGCCGGGAGCCAACCTGCAGTGGTTCAAGGCGCACCTGCCGCCGCAGGCCCGGCTCGAGCAGCCGCCCGGCTGGGGCCACAGCGGGTTCCTCGATGACCCCCGAGGCTTCGCGCTGCGGCTCTTGCACTTCGCGGGCGAGCTCGCGGGCGTCAGCGCCGCCCAGGTCGAGCGGCTCTTGAACCACGGCCTCAAGCGCGAGCGGTGGCGCGCCGACCCCCGGCGATGAAGTCGAAGAGCTCCTCCTACTCCTCGGCCACGCGTAGAAATCGAGCTGTGCCATCGATGGCACGGGTGGACACTGCAGGCGCGCCCTTCGGCTCGCAGTTCCCACGGTTCTTCTCGAGGCAACCCGTTCGAACCGACTGAATTCAGCGAGGGATCAAGGTCGAACCGCTGAGCTCAAATGAGGCTTGAGACTTGCTCGGTGGGGCTCATGAATCGACGGGCTCAACTGGCTCTCTTGCTGTTCCTGGCTGGCTGCGGTGAAGCCCCGGACCCCGCGGGCGTCGGCGGCGGCAGCGCCGGCGGAGCAGCGGGCGGCAGCGCCGGCGGAGCAGCGGGCGGCAGCGCCGGTGGAGCAGCGGGCGGCAGCGCCGGTGGCACAGCGGGCGGCAGCGCCGGTGGAGCAGCGGGCGGCAGCGCCGGTGGAGCAGCGGGCGGCAGCGCCGGTGGAGCAGCGGGCGGCAGCGCCGGTGGAGCAGCGGGCGGCAGCGCCGGTGGAGCAGCGGGCGGGAGCGGCGGCATGGTCGCAGGTGCGCTCTATGTGGCGACCACCGGATCCGACTCGGCGCCGGGAACGCAAGCTCAACCGTTTCGAACGGTCGACAAGGGGTTGTCCAGCGTTGCGCCCGGACAGACGCTCTACATTCGCGGCGGCACCTACGTAGAGAACGTCAGCGGCTCGCTGGCCGGAAGCGCGACCCACCCCATCACCGTTCGCAACTACCCCGGTGAGCGGCCGGTGATCAGTGGGCTGCTGTGGCTCAACGCGCCCGACTACGTCACCATCGACGGAATCAACGTCACCTGGAACTCGTCGAACTCGGCGAGCCAACACATGGTGAAGATGTCGGGCGGTCGCGACTGGGCGTTGATCAATTCCGAGCTCTGGGGGGCTCGCTCGTTTGCTGGCTTGTTGATCTCTGGCGGCGCGCAGAACTTCCGGGTGGCGTACAACTCGATTCACGACACCCAACCGTCCCCGGCGACCAATCAAGATCACCTGATTTATGCCAACCAGGTCGACGGCGGCATCATCGAGCGGAACCTGCTCTACAACAGCGCCAACGGCCGCGGGGTCAAGATTGGCAACGTGGGAGGCAGCACAGGCCTGCCTCGCAATCTGGTGGTCCGGTACAACACCTTCTACAACAACCTCGGCCCTTCGAATCTTCAGGTCTCGTACTCAGCGAACGGTTGCCAAGTGTATCGGAACATCATGGTCAAATCGTCAGCCCAGAACGTGACCGCCTTTTCGCTGACCGGCACCGGCAACGAGGCGCACGACAACGTCGGCTTCGAGTCGTCGGGTGTGGTGGACACCAGCTCACCGGGTCTCACCGGCTCCAGCAATCTGGCGATTGACCCCCACTTCGTCAACGCAGCCGGCGCTGACTTCCACCCCACCAATTCGGCCGCGGCCGCCTACGGCCGGTACGCTCCATAGGTGTTGGGCAACACCAACGCAGAGCGCGCCATTTGGCGTTACCGTTAGACACGCCAAATGTGTTCGTGGCATGGTCGGTCACATGAAGTCGACGACCCGGTCGTACCGAATGCAGCGGCGCGGCGCCGCGGTCGAGCGCACCCGCCAGCGCATTCTCAGCGCCGCCTACGCGCTGTGGCTCAAGCTCGACTACGACGCATTGAGCCTCGAGCAGGTCGCCGCGCGGGCGAAGGTGTCGAAACAGACCGTGATTCGCCAGTTCGGCTCGAAAGACCGCCTCGCCTTTGCGACCGCCGACTGGCTGCGCACTCGGGAAGAGGCGGCCCGTACCGTCGAGCCGGGAGATCTGGGCGAGGCCGTCAGCGTGCTGCTCGGTCGCTACGAGCGCATGGGCGACGCCAACGTGCGGGTGCTCGCCATCGAGCACCGCGTCCCCGCGATTCGCTACATGTTGCAGGGCAGTCGCCAGAGCCACCGCAGCTGGGTCGAGCGTGTCTTCGCCCCATACCTGCCGCGAGACAGGGGCGCCGCCTACCGCCGCAAGGTGACGGCATTCTACCTGGCGACCGAAGTCATGAACTGGAAGCTGCTGCGGCGCGACCTGCAGCTGAGCCGCGGCCAGACCGAGGGCGTCTTTCTCGAGCTGCTCACCGCGCTCGCCCACGCCGCACCCGCCGATGTCGCCCCGAGAGGAGCACCATGACGACCCGACACTTCATGTTTGCGATGTGGGAGGGCGGCGGCAACGTCCCGCCGCTGCTGGGCGTCGCGCGCACACTGCTCGCACGCGGGCACACCGTCACCGTGCTTGGCGACCCGACCATCGAAGCAGAGGCCCAGCGGGCGGGGTGCGGCTTCAGGCCCTGGCGAACCGCGCCGCACCGCACGTCGCTCAGGCCCGAAGACGACCTGCTGAGGGACTGGGAGACGAAGAACCCCCTCGAGGGGTTGCGCAACTACCGCGACAAGTTCATCGCCGGCCCCGCCGGTCGGTACGCCGCCGACACCCTCGAAGCCATCGACGCCGTCTTGCCTGACGTGATGGTGAGCGAGTACACGATCTTCGGCGCCTGCATGGCAGCCGAACGGCGCGCGCTGCCGGCGGTCGGGCTGGTGCCCAACATCTGGCCGCTGCCTGCCGCGGGCGCCCCACCCTTCGGCCCCGGCTTCATGCCGGCGCGTTCTTGGCTGGGCCGACTGCGCGACACGGTCTTCCGGCGGCTGGTGGTGCGAACCTTCGACCAGGCGGTGCCGCTTCTCAATCAGACCCGGCAGCAGCTCGGGCTTCCGCCGCTGCGGGCGTTCTTCGACTCGCTGCAGCAGGTCGAGTCGTTTCTGGTGCTCACCAGCGCAGCCTTCGACTTCACCGCTCCGCACGTGCCCGCCCACGTGCACTACGTCGGCCCGGTTCTCGACGACCCCGACTGGGTGGCCCCGTGGACCGCTCCGTGGCCGGCCGACAACCGAGACCCGCTGGTGCTGGTGGGCTTCAGCAGCACCTTTCAGAACCAGGGCGCGGCGCTTCGAAACGTGGTGGCCGCACTGTCGAGTCTTCCGGTGCGCGGGCTGGTGACGCTGGGTGAGATGCTGCCTGATGGCGAGGTGACCTCGTCGGGCTCGGTGGTGGTGACGCGCTCGGCCCCTCACCGCGAGCTGCTGAAGAGCGCGTCAGTGCTGGTCACGCACTGCGGGCATGGCACGACGCTCAAGGCCCTGGCCGCCGGCGTACCCATGGTGTGCATGCCGATGGGCCGCGATCAGGACGACACCGCAGCGCGGGTGGTACACGCCGGCGCCGGGCTTCGGCTCAAACCCAGCGCCTCGGTGAGCGCGATTCGCCGCGCGGTGCGGCGCGTCTTGAGCGAGCCGTCATTTCGCACCGCGGCACAGCGACTGCGCGAGGCGATGGCCGAAGAACGACGCCACGCGAACGTCGCTGCCGAGCTCGAGAAGGTGGGGCTGAGCTCCCGGCGTGCGATTGGCGTGGCCTCGCCCGAAGCGATGCCGGCGACGAGTACGTGAAGTGCGGTAGGCCACCGCCGCCAGACAGGCGGCTCGCCCATCTGGGGGGGCGTCTCTAGAAGAGCCCAGCGAGCGCGAGCCCGTTGGGGGTGGGCACCAGCGCGGCGCGGGCGCCGGCGTTGGGGTCCGACGGCATGAAGAAGAACCCGCCGGCCAGAAAGGCGACCCCGGCGATGAGGGAGACGAGCGCCACGGTGCGCTGAAGGCCGATGACGTCGAGCTCGCGCTGGTAGGCGTCGAGGCGGCGCAGCGCCTCGGGGTTCTGCTCGCCGTTCTGCAGCTCGCGGTTGATGGCGCCCTCGGAAGAGAGCGCGGTGAACCCGACCACGCCGCCGGCGATGAGCGCGGCCGCGCCGATGCCGAGCAGGGTGAAGGGCAGCACGCGCGAGGGCGGCGCGGGCAGCGGCGTCGCGGTCGCCTCGGCCACCGCATAGGGCAGCTGGGCGCGCAGCGCGGCGAGGTCTTTGGCCAGGCGGGTCGAGCGGCCGATGGGCTGCGCGCTCTTCGAGTCGACGGTGCTCAAGGTGAGCTGGAAGACGTCGCCCAGCTTCGCCACCGAGCCCGAGAGCACGAAGCGGGCGCCCAGGGCTCCGGCGAGCTCGGCGAGGCAGCTGCCCGAGTCTTCGCTGCACCCGAGCAGCTGCTTCTGGCGCTGCACGCCGAGCAGGGTGGCGATGTCGTTGCTCGACATCACCTCGAAGAAGCCGCGCGCGTTGGCCTCGGTGGCGACGGCGTCGGTCATCGCCGAGGCGACCTGCTCGTCGAGGCCGCCGGCGGGGCGCAGCGACATGACCGCGAGCTTCGCCTTCTCGGCCAAGGCGGTAGAGGAAGCGGCGAGCGCGAGCAACAGCAGGGTCTTCTTCACGGGCAGCCTCCGCCAGAGAACGAGATTCGGTAGATGACGCCGGTGTCGAGCGCGAGCAGCGCGTCGTGGTCGATGGAGAAGAGCTTCGCGCGGGCGAACGAGCCGGGCTGCTGGGTGGCGGCGGCGACCGCGGGTGGCAGGTCGAGCGGCCTCCACGCGCCGAGCTGCTCGGCGCCCGACCACTCGAGCCGCAGCAGGTGGTGCTCGGAGAGGGCCAGCACCTGCTGGCAGACCCGCGCGTAGCCCTGGGCGAGGCCCTCGCCGGGCGCGAAGGGCATGGCGAGCTGCACGCGGCTGGGCAGGCTGAACAGCGAGCCGTCGCGCAGGCCGACGCGGGCGCGACCGCGGTCGAAGAAGACGTCGACCGGCTCGTCGAGGCCGACCAGCACCTCGTCGCTGCGCCAGTCGGGGGTTGAGGGCCGAAAAGCTGAACAGGCGCGGGCCGGCGACCAGGTAGCCGTCGGCGAAGTGGCCCGCGTCGGCGCCGTCGGTGAACGCGAGCGAGGTGATGGCCTGGTTCACCAGCGGGGTGAGGCGGCGCTGGGGCTCGGGCAGCCGGTCGAGGTCGAAGATGCCGGCGTCGGCGGCTTCGTCGACGGTGAGCAGCCACACGGTGTCGAACGAGCGCCACACCAGGTGGCGGGCGCCGTCGCGCTCGTACAGCGAGACGTCGAGCGGCGGGCGCACGGTGTCGAAGTCCGACGTGGCGGCGTAGACCCTGGTGAAGCCCCCGACGAAGACGTTGCGGGAGAAGATGTTGGGCGGCAGCTGAATGATGTCTCCGCCGGCGAGGCCGCGTACTGCGCCGACGGTGCCCACGTTCGAGAACTGCAGGCCGCTCGAGAAGCCTCCGTCGGGCGACACCGCCCAGGCGCCGCGACCGAGGAAGCCGGCGCCGATGTCTCCGGCCTTCTCGGAGACCCAGTTCACCGGCGCGGTGCCCACCTTGATGAGCGCCGAGTCGCCGCCCACCCACGAAGGCACGGCGTCGGGCACCAGGGCCTCGATGATGGGCAGGTCGTCGTCGGGCAGCCACAGGCGGCCGAGCGCGTCGGCCCACGCGGTGCGGGCGGGGTTGCCGTTGCCGACACGCAGCTGGGGCACGAAGAACCACGCTCCGGCGGGAGACGTGTCGATGTCGCTGATGTTGTTGAGCGTCTGCTGCACCTGCGGTGGGCCGGCGCTGTACTGGCTGAGCGAGACGGCCTCGTGGCGGCCGAGCAGGCGCCCGCTCTTCACGTTGCAGCGGGTGATGGCGGCAAAGCCGTCGGGGAAGGCGGCGGGAGAGAGGCTCAGGTCGAGGTTGCTCTCGTTGGCGTCGTCGCGCTCGCAGGTCGAGAGCAGCTTCGTCTCCCGGTACCAGACGTCGAAGTCGCCGAAGTCGACGAGCGGCGTGTTGGCAGAGGCGTTGCGGCTGCCGACCCAGATGCTGTCGCCGAGGGCCAGGTAGAGCAGCCCCGAGCGGTGGGCGAGCGCGCGGTCGGGGCCGTGGAAGCCGAAGAACGTGGTGTCGGCGATGGGGGTGCTGCCGAAGCGGCCGGCGCCGCCGTCGGGAGCGCGCAGCGTCGCGCCGTCCCACCGGGCGAGGTGTACGGCATCTGGGGTGACCGCGATGAGGCCGTCGTCGGTAGCGTTCTTGAGGCGAACGCCGAGCGCGTCGGCGATGCCACCGTCGGGAATGGTGAACGGGCCGGCGAGGCGGGCGCGGAAGTCGTGCAGCCAGAAGAGCTGGGAGTCGCTCCACGCCAGGTAGCCGGGGGCGCTGTCGTCGCTGTCGGACTCGGGCGCGGTGCTCTTGAGGTGGGTGGGCTTCGCGCCGTTGAAGGGCGAGCGGCACTCGAGGGGCGCGGTGAAGAGCAGCGTGGGGTCGAGGCGCAGCCGGCAGAGCTGGCCGTCGGCGAGCAGCGCGGTGGTCTCGAGGGCGGTGTCGGCGAGGGCGACGACCGAGGCGGGCAGCGAGGCGGCGGAGTCGACGGTGCGCTGGGTGGCGCTGAGCTGCAGGTTCTCGCAGGCGTCGCCGTCGCCCAGCCCGGGGGGTAGGGCGACGATGCCGTTGGGGAAGTCGACGTGCTTGGTGAGCACGCCCTTGCGCTCCCACGAGAACGAGCGCACGTCGATGCCGACGCGGCAGCCCGCGTCGTTGGTGACGTTGACGTAGAGGCGGGGAGAAGCGCCGACCGCGCCGTTGCCGACGGGGACGTCGGGGAAGAGGAGCTGGACCTGCGGGGGGCCGAAGCCGGCCGCGGGCGGCTCGAGGGCGTCGTGGGTCGAGTCGACGCAGCGGGCGGTGGGGCCGCAGCGCCACTGCGCCTCGCACTGCGTGTCGGTGGTGCAGAGGTAGTCGGCGCCGGCGTCGCGCTCGTGGCACTGGCCTTCGAGGCCGCAGCGCCACGCGCCTTCACAGTCGGAGTCTTGCCGGCAGGTGTACGGCGCGCCGGCGTCGAGCGCGTGGCAACGGCCCTCGAGCCCGCGGCGAAAGGCCTGCGGGCACTCGGAGCCGGGCGTCGAGGCGTCGGGGTTGCAGGGGAACGAAAGTGGACGCTCGAGCGTGACGCAGGCTCGGCAGCCCGCGACCGCGAGGCAGATGGTGAACAGCGTGAACGTGCGCATGGGGCCCCTCGAGCGGCGAGGTTACACGACGCCTGGGCTCGCAACGTGCGGCAACGACAGCAGCACGTCGCCCGCACCGACGCCCCCGGTGTGACCGGGAGCCGTCCGCTGGGAGCGGACGATTGGTCGCGACCGCACGCTCCAGCGCGAGCTCGACAGCACTGCGGGGCTTTTAGAAATCGCACCGTTATGTCGCCTGCGCGCGCTGGCGCGGCCATTGCCTTGCACGTCGTTCACCCATGCGCCCCTCCCTTCGCCTCGTCTGCCTGCTCGCCTTCGCCGTCGCGTGCGGCACTCCTCCCGGCGGTGAGGGCACCGGCGGTGGGGGCCAGGCCGCTGGCGGCGCGGGAGGCGAGGCGGGTGGAGGCGCAGCGGGCGGTGATGGGGGCGGCGCCGCTGGAGGCGCGGCAGGTGGAGCTGCGGGCGGCGTTGCCGGTGGCACGGCGGGAGGCGCAGCGGGCGGCACTGCGGGCGGCACTGCGGGTGGAGTCGCGGGCGGCGTGGCGGGTGGCACTGCGGGAGGCCGCGCAGGAGGCGCGGGGGGAGGAGCCGCGGGCGGTACGGCGGGCGGCAGTGGCAAGCCCGGTGGGTGCACGGTCGAGACGATGAACGCGGTGGAGTCGGCGGCGCGCGTCATCGGCTACCTCATCGCCGACGGCAACGTCGAGGTGCGCTCGACGGGGGGCGACCTCTATTACCTGTCGATGGGCAACGCGAACCTGGCCGATTACATCGAGCGGCGCATCGCGGTGGCGGGCCTGACCGGCATCACGCGCATCGACAACGGCGGCGGCGGAGCGACGTTTCACATACCGGTCGCGACGCTGGGCCGCTTCTTTCTGCCCGAGCACGGCTCGACGTACCCGTTCGACCCGCCGGCCAGCTACGCGAGCGAGCCGGTCTTTCCCTCGAGCCTGGGGTCGGGCTGCGCGCTGCAGCATTACCTGTCGGGCATTGTCGAGCTCGACGGCGCGCAGGGCACCATGTTCCCCAAGAGCCAGCAGGTGCTCGACGACCCGCACGCGGTCAAGCGCAACGCCATCATGGGCCTGTGGCAGCGCATGGGCGCGACCACGGTGAGCATCTCGGGGCAGTCGGTGGTGCTGCAGCCGGTCGACTACCCGCTGGTGCAGTGCCTGCCGCTGCGCAACTACGGGCGAGCGGTGGGCGGCGCGCCGTCGCCCGGGCTGTGCGCTCCGTAGAAGGCCGACCCTCTCAGCGGCAGATGCCGTGGCCCCCGGGCTGGGTGACGCAGACGCGGCCGGCGGTGCAGACGCCGGCGTCCCACCCGGCGCCGTCGAGGCGGCACAGGTGGTACTCGGTGCCCTGGCCTCCGACGAGGCAGACGATGGAGCCGGGGAAAATCTGCGGGTTGGTGTCGTCGCAGTCTCCCCCTCGCGCGGTGTACCCCCGCGCGTCGTTGCACACCGGCACCGCGCTGCCCGGCCGCCCGAAGCCGTCGCCGTCGGCGTCGACCAGCAGGGGCACCAGCGTGCCCTCGTCGACCTGGCCGTCGCAGTCGTCGTCGATGCCGTTGCACACCTCTCCCGCGAGGGGGAACACGCGGGCGTTGAAGTCGTCGCAGTCGGTGCCGGCGAGGAAGTCGAAGAACCCCGCATCGGCGCGCCAGCGCTGAGCGAGCGGCCCGCCATCGGGCCCGGCGTGAAAGCAGCGCGCGTCGAGGTGGCCGTCGAGGTCGCGGTCGAGCGCGCCCCAGGTGGCCTCGTTGCAGTCTTCGTCGTGCCCCAGGGGGTCGCACACCTCTTCGAGCCCTGGGCGCCGGTGCGGGTCGAGGTCGTCGCAGTCGACGCCGCCACACTCGGCGTCGTTCACGCCGTCGCCGTCGCGGTCGTCGTCGCGGTTGCTGGTCGGTAGGCCGTCGGTGAGCACCGGGTCGCCGTTGCCGTCGCGCACCCAGTCGCCGCACGGCGACATGCAGCGGTTGCCGACCTCGACGCAGAACTGGCCGGCCAGGCACGCCGGGTTGGGGGAGATGCACCCGCGCCGGTCGGCGGCGGGGTTGGTGGGTCGGCACCGCTCGATGCCGGTGCAGTACTGGCCGTCGTCGCAGTCGTCGTCGGCAGAGCACGGGCCGCAGTTGCAGCCCGAGCCCCACAGCCCCACCCACAGCAGCACGGCGACCCCACGGCGCGAAGAGGCTGACTCCATCGCCTGCATTCTTAGCCCCAAACCGCGGGTCGAGCCGAGCCGGCACCCTCGCCGCCGCAGCCTTCAGGGCGTCTGCAGGGGCCCCTGGCCGAAGCGGGCGAGCTCGCTCGCCAGCAGCGCGGCGCGCGCCAGGCCGAAGCTGGGCGTGTACACCTCGGCGTAGGTGGCGTGGTTGGTGCGCAGAAAGCCGTACAGCACCGACCAGTCGTAGTCTTCGGGCTGAATCGCCTGCTCTCCGCGGAAAATCTGACGCGACCACACCTGGTCGAACTGCGCCTCGATGCTCGCGTCGGGTGCGCCCCAGTCGCCGCTCGGGCCCCAGCCGTTCGACTGGCAGAAGAACCGGGGGTTCGAGGGGCCGATGGCGGCGACCACGTGGTCGGCGAAGTGCGCCGCCGCCGCAGTCACCGGCCCATACCCCGAGAACGGCAGCTCGACGGTCAGCGCGTCGGTCGCGTACTTGAGGCCGATGTCGATGAGCCGGTCGTGCGCCAGCTGCCACCGCTCGAAGGTGTACCCGGCCGCGGCCCGCACCTCGGCGCCGTGGTTCAGCTCGGCCCAGTCTTGCCCGTACCAGGCCAGGTGCAGCAGGTGCACGCCGTTCTGCCGGCACCACGCCGCGAGGCGACCCACGAAGTCGTCGTACGCGGCCTCGAACACGTCGTTGACCCGGCCGTCGGCGTAGAACGGCGCAGGCACCTTCTCGCTGCCCTTGAGGTAGTAGGGCGCCCCGCCCGCGAACACCCGCGCCGGAGAGTGCCGGCCCGCCATGAACCGCGGGGTGAACTCGAGGCCCCGGTCGCGCGCCGCCTTCAGCCCCGCGTTCAGCAGCGAGAAGTCCTGGTCCACCGCGCTCCACGCCACCCGCATCGAGAAGCCCCGCACGCCCGGGGTGTCGAGCGCGTCACCCAGGCTGCCCGCCAGCATCGACTGCAGCTGGGCCGCGCTGTCGATCTGCTGCAGCACCCAGGTGCCCGAGATGCGCCGCGCGTTCGCGTAGCGGTCACCGGTGCCGGCGTCGGCCGGCGGCGGGGTGCCCGCGTCGGCGGGGGGCGGCGCGCCCGCGTCGGCCCCCGTTCCGCTCTGCACCGCGACGCTCAGCCACACCTGGGTGTAGCCGAGCGCGCCCCGCCCCGACGGGTTGCGAAACACCAGCCGCGACGACAGCCGGCCGCCCGGCGCGGCGCTCACCGTGAAGACGTCTCGGTAGTTGCGCCACGCTCCGACCGGGTGCTCGTCAGACGAGGCGAGCAGCTGGTCGTCGAGGTACAGCTCGGCCTGCACCGTGCCTGACGCCGACCCCTGCAGGTGCGCCCGGTAGAAGAGCGTCGCCGACACCCCCTTGCCCTGCGCCAGCGGCGCGTAGCCGACCCGGTGGCTGCCCAGCGCCAGGCCCGCACGGGTGAGCACCTGGCTCTGCGCATCGTCGGCCGCCGCGAACTTGAGGCCGTCGTCGACCGCGGCCCAGCTCGCGCCCGCCATGTTCCACGAGCCGACGTCGGCGCTCGGCAGCAGCCGCACCTCGGCGGTGCCCAGCGGCAGGTCGGCGTCGTCGGTCGCTTCGGCCCAGCCCGCGTCGTCTGCCTGACCACACCCCAGCGCCACGGTGATGAACAGCAGCCCGATGTTTCGCATGTGTGCTCCCGGTTGGTTGGTGCGCCGTCACACAGAGCAGCCGCCGGGCCGCGACCGGGGGGCTCAAGTGCGCCAGCCGACTGGGCCGTACCGGGGCCGGGCGAGCGCCCGTCTGCTCCGGGTACAGCGCGCGGCCGACCCGGTGTCCGGTCGAGCGGACAGCTGCGGCAGCGCCGACAGCTGGTCTAGCGTCAGCCGCTGGTGCTCACCCTCGCTCTCGCCTGTGCCCTCGGCGCCGGCACACCCCTCACCGAGGGGCGAAGGCTCTTCGACGCGCTGGAGTACCAGGCGGCGGCCACCGCGCTCGAGAAGGCGCGCCACGCCCCGGGGCTGCGCGCCGACGAGCGGCGCGAGGTGCTCGACCTGCTGGGCCGCGCCTACGTGGCGCTCGGTCACCGCGAAGAGGCCGAGCTCGCCTTCGCCGAGCTGCTGCGCGAGGCCCCTGACGCCGCGCTGCCCGAAGACGCCTCGCCGAAGCTGCAAGACGTCTTCTCCGCGGCGAAGCGCAGGGTCTACCCCCCTGGCACCGTCACCCTGGTCGACCGGCCTGCCCCGACGGGCGAGCTGCTGGTGCAGCTCATCGACCCGTGGCGCGAGGCCGCGCAGCTCACCCTCGGTGAGCGGGCCTCGCCGCAGGCGGCGTACGTCGAGCGGCGCGCCGCCGCGGCCCCGACCGTGCGCTTCACGCTCGACCCCTCGACGCGCGAGCTCTACGTCTCGGCCTTCGGGGCGGCCGGCCAGCTGCTCGGCACGCTGTACTCGGCGGCTGCGCCGCGGGCCCTCGCCGGCCCGGCCACCGCCGCGCCCGCGCCGGCCATCGAGTTGCTGCCGCCGCAGGCCGAGGCCGCCGCGCAGCAGGCGTCTCCCCGCTGGCCCGGCTGGGTGGTGGGCGCGACCGCGGTGGCGCTGGCGGCGACCGGCCTCACCTTGAAGCTGCTCTCCGACGCCGACGACCGCGCCTCGCGCGCCGCTGAGGTCGGAGCGCCCGGCCACTTCGCGGTCGATGCGCAGCGCCTCAACGCGCGCGCGCGCGCCCAGGCGGTGGCCAGCGGCGTGCTGTTCGGCGTCGCCGCGGCCGCCGGGCTCGCCGCGGTGGTGGTGGTGGTGGCGCTCTGATGGCGGGGGTGCGCAACCTGCAGCTGGGCCGGTACGCGCTGGGCGAGCGCATCGCCACCGGCGGCATGGGCGAGGTCTACCTGGCGCGGCAAGAGAGCCTGGGCAACTTCGAGAAGCTGGTGGCGATGAAGCTGCTGCTGCCGCACCTCGCCGAAGACCCCGACGCGGTCGAGGGCTTTCTCGCCGAGGCTCGGCTGCAGGCCCGCATGAGCCACCCCAACGTGGTGCAGATTTTCGACGTCGGCGAACAAGAGGGCTACCTCTGGTTGGCGATGGAGCTGGTGCGCGGCGTCGCGCTGTCGCGGCTGGTGAAGGCGGTCGCCGCCGCCGGCGAGCGGCTCGACGCCCGCGAGCTCGCGTGGATCGGCCGGTCGCTCTGCGAGGGCCTGCACCACGCGCACGAGCTCACCGGCCCGGGAGGCGAGCGGCTCGAGGTTGTGCACCGCGACGTCACGCCGCACAACGTGCTCATCTCGGTGAACGGCGAGGTGAAGCTCGCCGACTTCGGCATCGCCAAGGCGTCGAGCCGGCGCAGCACCACCCAGGCCGGCGTCATCAAGGGCAAGTTCGAGTACATGCCCCCCGAGCAGGCCCGCGGCGAAGCGGTCGACCGCCGCGCCGACATCTTCGGCGCCGGGGTGACGCTGTACGCCGCTGGCGCCCTCGAGTCGCCGTTTCGCCGCGCCACCGACGCTCAGACGCTGGCCGCCATCGAGCGCGAGCCGTTGCCCCCGCTCGCCCAGCTGCGGCCCGACCTGGCGGGTGCGCTGAGCGACGCCATCGCCCGGGCCACCGAGACAGACGTGTCGAAGCGGATGGGCACGGCGCGGGAGCTGCGCGACGCGCTGCCGCAGGCCGACCTGCTGGCCGCCGAGGCGCTGGGCGCCCGAGTGCAGCGCCTGTGCGCCCCGGCCATCGAGGCGCTCGACGTGAAGACCGAGGCCACCCGGCACCGCGGGGGCTCGACCTCGGCGGGCACCGCCGAGCTCACCGGGGCTCGAGCCGGCCGGCGCCTGTGGCCGTGGGGCGGCGCCGCCCTCGCGCTGGCCGCGGCCGGGCTCGCGGTCACCGCGGCGGTGCGGCGCGCGCCATCGCCGGTGGCCAACGCGCCGGCCCCGCAGCCGGCCGAGGTGCGCGCGGCGCCCGAGCCGGGGGTGCCGGTGAAGCCGCTGCCGACGCCCGCTGCCGCGGCCGAGGCGCCGGCGGCTTCGCGTGGGGCCGAGGTCGAGCCCGCCCCGGCGGCGTCGAAGCCGGCGGCGGCTCACAAGAAGGGGCCCGGCCGCATCACCGTCGACGCGGTGCCATGGGCGACGGTGTTCGTCGATGGCCGGGAGATCGGCGTCACGCCCATCGCCGATTACCTGGTGCCCTCGGGCTCGCTGACGGTAGAGCTCAAGAACGTGAAGACGCGGCGCACGGTGACCAAGCGGGTGACGGTCGCGCCCGGCAAGGCCACCATCGTGAAGGCAGACCTGCGATGACCACCGCGTCGCGCTCGCGCCGCACCGCCGGGCGCACCAGCGGCACCTCGTCAGAAGCCCCGCCCGAGGTGGTCGTCGAGGCGATCGGCGGGCCCGGCGCCGGCGCGCGGCTGGTGCTGGGGGCGGGCATCGCGTCGATCGGCAGCGCCGCGGGTTGCGACCTGCGGCTCACCGACCCGGCGGTCTCGCGGCAGCACGCCAGCATCGAGCTGCGCGGCGGCGGAGTGCGGGTGCGCGACCTGGGCAGCCGCAACGGCACCCGCTACCTGGGGGCCAAGGTCACCGACGCGCGGGTGCCGGTGGGCGGCTCCATCGAGGTGGGCAAGACGGTGCTGCGCATCTCTCCCCGCGCGGCCGCGGCGGTGCCCGACACGCGCGCCGCGCTGCACGGCCTGCTCGGGGCGTCGGCGCCGATGCAGCAGCTGTACGCGCTCGTCGAGCGGCTGGCCCCGTCTGAGGCGAGCGTGCTCATTCAGGGCGAGACCGGCTCGGGCAAAGACGCCGCCGCGCGGGCGCTGCACGCCCAGTCGGCGCGCGCGGCGGGGCCGTTCGTGGTGTTCGACTGCGCCACGGTGAGCCCGGCGCTCTTCGAGAGCGAGCTGTTCGGCCACGCCAAGGGCGCCTTCACCGGCGCGCTCAAAGACCGCGCCGGCGCGTTCGAGCTGGCGCACCGGGGCACCCTGTTTCTCGACGAGGTCGCCGAGCTGCCCGCCGAGCTGCAGCCCAAGCTCTTGCGCGCGCTCGAGTCGGGCGAGCTGCGGCGAGTGGGCGAAAACCGGCTGCGCAAGGTGTCGGTGCGCGTGGTGTCGGCGACCCACCAGCACCTCGAAGGCGCGGTGAAGCGCGGCACGTTTCGGGCCGACCTCTTCTTTCGCATCGTCGCGGCGGTCGTCGAAGTGCCGCCGCTGCGCGAGCGCCGCGAAGACATCGAGGTGCTCGCCCGCCACTTCGCGCGCGAGGCCAGCGGGCTCGAGGTGGCCCTCTCACCGGCGACGCTGGCCGCGCTGCGCTGCGATGACTGGCCGGGCAACGTGCGCGAGCTGCGCAACGCGGTGAACCGGGCGCTCGCGCTGGGGCCGGCGTCGCGGCCGGCCGAGACCCCTCGTGCCGTGGCGCCCTCGTTCAAAGAGGCCCGTGACGCGCTGCTGCAGCAGTTCGAGCACGACTACCTCGTCGCGCTGCTGGCCCGCCACGCCGGCAACCTGTCGGCGGCGGCGCGGTCGGCGGGCCTGGCGCGCAGCTACTTCTACGAGCTGCTGGCGCGGCACCGCCTCGCGCCGCCCAAGCCCTGAGCTAGTCTTCAGGCCCTCCCGTGCGCTGCGCTCTGGTCCCGGTGTTGATCGCCGCTTCGGCGTGCGTGCCCCCCGAGCTCTCGGTCGAGGGCCTCGCCTGCGACGAGGCGCACGCCTGCCCGGGCGGGCTGCAGTGCTGCGGGCAGCGCTGCGTGCGGCCCGACGGCGGCTATGGGTGGCCCGCCCCGGCCGCGCACCAGACGTGGCGGCAGGCGGCCGAGGGCTTCGACGCGGTGCGTGCCCCCGCTGGTGCGGTCGTCACCGTGGGCGCGTGCAACGCGGTGTCGGCGCGCACCGACAGCTCTGCGGTGGGGCCGGCGGTGGCGGTGGTGAGCCGCGCGGCGCTGCTGCCTGCCGGCGGCGAGGGCCGGCTGACCGGCCGCTTCACCATCAAGGGCCCGGTCGACTTCAAGGGCAACACCGGCTTTCTGGTGCTCACCGACCGCGCGGGCACCCGCTTTCTGCTCAGCACCGCGCTCAACCCGCAGGGCGCGCTGGCCTACTACTCGGCGCCCGACCTGCTGCACGCGGGCGAGGTGTTCGGCAACGGCGACACCGAGGTGACGGTCGACACGCCGCATGCGCTCGAGGTGCGGTGGAAGCAGAGCGGCTTCGTCGAGCTCACCCTCGACGGGCGCCGCACGCTCTACGCACCGCTCGACGGGGGCCCGACCTTCGACCGCAGCCAGGCAGTGCCCTCGGAGCTGCGGGTGGGCATCAACCACTACAACACCGCTGGAGGCGCGGTGGCCGGCTGGTCGGTCGAGCTGAGCGACTTCGAGCTGTGGGACGTGGCGGGAGACTGAGGGCGCGCGGGCGCATCAGGCCCGAAGCTCGTTGAGCCCGCCGCGCTGCTTGCACCAGGCCGGGTTGCCGAAGGTCTGCACCGGGCCACCCGCAGCGTCGGTGACGCGCATCGCGTTCAGCAGCGAGACCAGCAGGTCGTTCGACCACGCCGCGGTGGGAAAGCGCACCAAGCGCCCGGTCTTGAAGTAGCCGCCGCAGCTGCCGGCGAGCAGAAACGACATGTCGCGGTTGTCGTGCGCGTTGCCCTTGGCGAGCTCGGAGAGCCAGAGCACCGTGCAGCTGTCGAGCACCGTGCCGTTGCCTTCGGGCAGCGAGAGCTTGCCGAGCAGGTAGGCGAGCTGGTCGGCGTAGAAGCGGTCGATCTTCGCCAGGTCGGCCTGGCCCTGGGTGTTGCTGAGCGCCGAGTGCGAGAGCAGGTGGTGGCCCTGGGTGAGCCCGAGCTGCGAGAAGACGAGCTGGTTCTGGCACCAGCTCCACATCAGCTGACCGACCGCGGTGAGGTTGCAGGTGATGGCCATGGCCATGATGTCCATCTGCAGGCGGCCGACCTCTTCGAAGCGGCTCACGTCGTTCACGTTGAAGCTGGGCGGCGCCGCGGGCTTGCTGCAGGCGCTCGACGCCGGCGGCGGCGCGACCACGCTCAGCCGCCGCTCGATTTCGCGAATCGCGGTGAGGTGCGCGTCGACGCGGCGCCGGTCTTCAGGGCCCAGCCGCGCGTTCAGGGTGGCGAAGTCGCCCTTCACCCGGTCGATGATCGACCGCCGCTGCAGGGTCTTCGCATCGAGGGGCGGCGGGGTGGTGCCCGGCGGGGTGAAGTTGCCGAACACCCGGGTGAAGGCGCTGAGCGGCCGCTCTTCGGGCGCCACCGGCTGCGCCGGGCCGGTGTACGAGAGCCGCGACCACACGTTGGCGGGGCCGACCTGCACGCCCAGCTCGAGCGACGCCAGCGGGTAGCTGCGCCCGATGGTCTGCGCCATCTTCTGGTCGATGGTGATGCCGCCGCCCCAGCCGGCCGACACCGGGCCCTGGTCGGTGCCGGCGGTGAACAGCGTGCCGCTCTGAATCTCGAGGCCGCTGAGCAGCATCGCGATGGCGAAGTGCGGCGCGCGCACCGCGGCGTGGTAGCCGACCTCGAGGTCGACGTTGTCGAGCACCAGCAGCTTCGACTGCCAGGGCGTGAGGCTGGTGAGCGCCGGGCTGAGCTTGAACTGGGTCTCGGTGCCGGTGAGGTTCATCGTGTCGCGGTGAAACCCGTGCGCCGTGTAGAACGAGATGAAGCGGCGGGGCGGGGCGGCCTGCGCGCGCGCCTCCATGGCGGTGAGAAAGGGCAGGGCGATGCCGATGCCTCCGGCTCCGCGCAAGAGGGTGCGGCGGCTCAGCGGTCGGGTGCTCATGGCGTGGCTCCGGTGGTGACGCGGCGGTAGAGAAAGGCGTCGGTCTGGGTGAGCGCGAGCAGCAGCGCGCGCGCGTCGCCGCCGCTCGCCGCGAAGCCCGCCTTGAGCCGGTTGAAGCCGCAGGCGTCGGTGGGCCCGTACGAGCGGCCGTGCGCGAAGCGAAACCACTGCAGCGCCATGCAGTCGCGCACCTCGGAGCTCTTCGCCAGGCGGGCCCCCAGCTCGACGCCGCCCTTGAACGGGCCGTCGATGTCGACCGTGGCGACGATGTTGCCGGTGTCGTCGACCGGGTGGGGCCCGTCGAAGCTCCGAGCGGCGCCCACCGCGTCGAACGACTCGAGCCCGAAGCCGATGGGGTCCATCTTCACGTGGCACTGGGCGCACAGCGGGTCGGCCGAGTGCTGCGCGAAGCGCTCGCGGGTCGAGCGGGTCGGGTCGGGGCTGGGGGGCTCGATCATCAGGTTCGGGTCGGGCAGCGGCAGCGCCTGGCAGAGCAGCTGCTCGCGCACGAACTTGCCGCGCTGAATCGGCGAGGTCTCGACCGCCGACGCGAGCATGGCGAGCAGGTGGCCCTGGGTGAGCAGGCCAGCGCGCGCGGTGCCGGCGAGCGGCACCTCGACGTAGGCCGAGTCGGGCTGCGAGGTGACGCGCGGCAGCCCGTAGAACTCGGCGAGGGTGCGGTCGAGGTACGTCGAGCTCGCGTCGAACAGCGCCAGCGTCGAGGGGCGGGCCCAGAACACCGCGTCGATGAAGGTGCGGGTCTCGGCGGCGAGGTGCGGCTGCAGCTGCGGCCAGGTGGGGTAGCGGCTGGGGTCTTTCGCGGCGCTGTCGAGGCGGCCGAGCTGCAGCCACTGCCGGTGAAACTCGGTGACCACCGCGCGGGCGCGGGGGCGGGGCTTGCCGGGGGCGTCGTAGAGCATCGCGCGCGCCTGGGCCTCGACCTGCGCGTCGGTGTCGAGCTGCCCGCGCTCGGCGGCGTCGAGCAGCGCGCGGTCGGGGGTGGTGCCCAGCAGCAGGTACGAGAGCCGGGTGGCGAGCTCGAAGCCGGTGAGGCGCACCACGCTGCCCTCGGGCCCCGCCGCGCCGACCTCGACCCGGTAGAGGAACAGCGGCGACTGCAGCATCGCCTCGGCGACCAGCTGCAGCCCTCGCAGGTGCCCCCACTGCGGCTTCGCCCCGCTGTAGAGCCCGACGTAGTCGGCCGACTCGGAGGCGGTGAGCGGGCGCCTGAAGGCGCGGCGGCCGAGCGACTGCACGAAGCGGGTGGCGCAGGCGAGCTCGGTCTCGGCCGGGGTGCAGGCCGCCAGCGCCGCGACGTCGACGCGCGCCACCACCGCCTCGGCGGCCTCGAGGTACTTGTCGGCGAGCAGCTGGCTCACCGTCTGCTGCTCGGCGTTGTTGAGAAAGCCGAACGCCTCTTCCTCGTTGGGAAAGGTGCCGGCCGGCGCCGGCGTGCCGGGGCCGTAGCTGAGGCCGAACAGGTCGGCGACGGTGTTGTCGTACTCGAAGCGGGTGAGCCGGCGCACCGGCGCGGCGCCGGGCTCGCGCACCTCGCTCGCGCACCTCTGCGCCTCGTAGCCTGCCAGCCGGCAGGTGAGCGCGGCGAGGCTCGACACCTCGCTCTGGCTCCAGGTGCTGCCCTTCGGCATGCGCAGGGTCTCGTCGGCGGCGGTCAGGCGGGCGACCAACGAGGCCGGGCCCTGGCCGAGAAGCCCCGCGGCGCGCGCGGCGTCGAAGGTCTCGCGGGCGCTGGCGGTGACCACGAAGCGGCGGCCCAGGCCCTCGCCGTGGCAGCCGGCGCACCCGTTCACCGGCCGGGTGAGCAGCGGGTAGACGTCGCGCGCGAAGTCGGCGGCGAGCGTCTCGAGGGCGACCGGGCCGGTGGCCGGCTCGCACCGCGGAGCCACCGGCAGCACGTCGGCCGGGTCGGGCGCCGGGCCCGGCTCGGCTGGGTGCGAACCGGGGCGAAAGATGTCGCCGGTGCACGCGGCGAGCGCGACGAGCAGAGGCAGGGGTGAGCGCATCGGCGGCGGTAAGGCAGGGGCCGCGCCAGGCCGGCGACGGGCGAGCTCTTCTCATGTCGGGCGCTTGCCCCGGGCGGGACGGGGCGGTGACCGCGGCCGCGACAGGCCACGGGCCGCACCTGTCCGCTCTGGAGGACGGTGGCCTCGCGGCGCGGCGCCAGGGACGTGGCGCGAGGTCACCCCACCATGGGGCGACTCGAGCCGCGATGCGCCACCTTCTCGTGCTCTTGCCGGCCCTGCTGGGCACGAACGCGGTCGCCGGGCCGTGTTCGCGGACGATGTCGAGTCGGGCCCCCTGCCGAGGCCGCGGCCGCCTGCGCGGGGTGCCCCAGGGGAGCAGAAGCGCCCACCTGCGGCAGAGTAGGAGTCGCTCGATGACCGCGCGCAAAGTTTGCGCGTGAGCTCACCGTTTCCATTCGCTTTAAACTGTCGGTCGACGGCAGCCACCGCAGCGTGCGGGCGCCGGAGAGGGTCATGACACTTCAGAACAAGTGGCGCAGTCGCGGACTGTGGTCGGCTTTCGTGTCGTTGCTGGCGGCGGGTGCAGTGGGCCTGGCGGTGAAGGCGCCGCAGCCATCGAAGGCGAGCCCCTCGACGGGTGAAGCGCTGACGCTCGCCGAGGTGATGCGGCGCACGCACTTCGCGTTTCGCGAGTCGCCCCAGGGCTTCACCGGAGCCCACACCACGTACACCAGCCGCGTCGAAGCGGGGCGCGTCGAGCTGAGCGCGGCGAGCGCCGAGGCCGAGCCGCTGCGGCTCGGAGCGACCGAGGTGCGGCGCGGCGATGCGCTGCTCTCGAAGGCCCGAGCAGCGTGGCGCCGCAACCCCGACGGCACGGTGAGCGCGGCGCTGGGTGAGCTCGAAGAGCAGCTCGAGAACGGGCCCGAGGGCCTCGAGCAGCGGTGGCGCTTCGAGCGCGCTCCGGCCGGCCGCGGGCCGCTCGAGGTGCGGGTCGCGGCGCGAGCCGAGTACCAGGGCAGCGACGCGCAGGGCCTGCGCCTGGCGGTGGGCGCGCTCGCCTACCGCTACTCGCACGCCACCTGGGTCGACGCGACCGGAGCGCGCACTGCGGTGCCGGCGCGCTGGGCCGACGGAGCCATCGCCCTCACCGTGCCGGCCGAGGTGCTCGACGCGAGCGCGTGGCCGGCGGTGCTCGACCCGCTGGTGTCGGCCGAGATTGCGCTCGACCCGCCCACCGTGGTCGCTGCGCCCGGCAACCAGGACACTGCGGCCATCGCGTGGAACGGCAGCCAGTACCTCGCGGTGTGGGTCGACGGGCGCGGCCCGGGCGGCGCGGCGCGAGACATCTACGGCACGCGCTTGAACGCCGCGGGCGCTCCGCTCGACCCCTACGGCATTCTGATCGCCATCAGCACCGCCAGCGCGGCCGCCCCGGCGGTGGCCTCGAACGGCACCGACTTCATGGTGGTGTTCACGCAGGACAACGGTCAGAACGCGCGGGTGAACGCCGCGCGGGTCACCGCGGCGGGCGTGGCGCTCGACACGGTGGGCGCCACCATCGCCGACCCGGGGCCCGACACCAGCGCCGAGCTGCCGGCCATCGCGTGGAGCGGCACCAGCTACCTGGTGGTCTGGGGCCAGTACGACGTGGCGAGCACCACCGCCACGACGGTCGAGGGCGTGCGCATCGATCAGAACCACACGCCGTTGGGCGCCCCGTTCAACATCGGCCTGGCCGGAGGAGGCGTGGCCCAGACCCCCGACGTCGACTGGGACGGCTCGAACTACCTGGTGGTGTGGCGGCAGACCGGCACCCTGGCCGGCCTCTATGCCCGCCGCGTGTCGGCGGCCGGCGTGCCCGCGGCCTCGTCGTTCGCGGTGAGCTCGACCGGCAACCCCCTGGTGCCCTCGGTGGCGTGGAACGGCGCCACCCACCTGGTGGTCTGGCAGAACGGCGCGACCGGCACCGGAGACATCTACGGCGCGCGGGTGCCGGCCACCGGCTCGACGGTGACCGACCCCTCGGGCTTCGTCATCTCCAACGCGACCGGCGCGCAAGACGCGCCCGACGTGACCGCGGCGGGGTCGACCTTCTATGTGGCGTGGCACGACACCCGCGGCGGCGGCGCGGCCGACATCTACGGGGCGCAGGTGAGCGGCACCACGGTGACGCCCGCGGCCGGCACCGCCATCAGCGCCGCGGCCAGCAACCAGCTGTGGGTCGCGCTGGGCTCCGACGGCAGCAACGTGATGTCGGTGTGGAGCGACTATCGCAACGCCGGCACCTCGGACCTGTACGGCACGCTCATCAACGCCGCCGGAGCGGTGCAGACCCCGGCGGGCACGCGCCTGTCGACCGCCGGCAACACCGAGCTCACCCCCGCGGTGGCGTTCGACGGCACCAACTACCTGGTGGTGTGGGAAGACCAGCGGGGCGCGGCTTCAGACGTGTACGGAGTGCGGGTGAGCCCGGCCGGAGTGCCGCTCGACGCCACCGCCATCGCCATCAGCACCGCGGCGAACAACCAGAAGGCGCCGGCGGTGGCGTGGGCGGGCAGCAACTACCTGGTGGTCTGGCAAGACGACCGCACCGCGCTGGGGGTGTTCGACGTCTACGCCGCGCGGGTGAGCGCCGCGGGCGCGGTGCTCGACGCGACCGGCGTGCCAGTCAGCGCCGCCGCGAACAACCAGCAGGCGCCGGCGGTCGCGTACGACGGCACCAACGCGCTGGTGGTGTGGGAAGACGACCGCACCACCGCGGGCACCTTTCACATCTTCGGCGCCCGGGTGAGCGGCGCGGGTGCGGTGCTCGACGCGGCGGGGGTGGCCATCAGCCAGGGCGCCAGGGCCGAGCGCCGCCCGGCCATCGGGTGGAACGGCGCCACCTACTTCGTGGCGTACGAGAACATGAACCTTTCGTCGCAGTGGGACATCACCGGCCGCATCGTGAGCTCGAGCGTGGTGGCGGCAGCGGCGCGCACCTACGCCGCCGCCAGCGCGCTCAACTTTCGCTACCACCCCGCGCTGGGCGCGAGCGGCGCCACGTTTCTGCTCGCCTGGGAGGCCCTCTCGGGCAGCGACATCGACGTGGTGGGCATGCGGGTCGATGGCGCGGGCAACGGAGTGCTGACGATTCAGCTCGGCACCGGCCCCCAGGCGCAGAGCTACCCGGCGGTGGCGGGCGACGGCACGAACTTCCAGGTGGTGTGGCAAGACGCCACCAACGGGGCGACCAACCGTGACCTGTACGGGCGCCGGGTGTCGGCCGCGACCGGGGCGCTGCTCGACGCCTCGCCCTTCGTGGTGAGCAACGGCAGTACCGACGAGCTCGCTCCGGCGCTGGCGTCGTCGGGCAGCCGCGCGTTTCTGGTCGCGTACCAGGCCTTCGCGGTAGGGCCGAACGCGGCGCGCGCGCGGGCGCGCACCCTCGCCAACGCGCCGCCGACGGCGACGCCGACCTCGGCCTCGGTGGCCGAAGACGGAGTGCTCACCCCCCTGGTGCTCACCGGCACCGACGCCGACGCCGACACGCTGAGCTTCGCCATCGTGAGCCCGCCCACGCACGGCACGCTGAGCGGGGCTGCGCCGAGCGTCACCTACACCCCGGCGCTGAACTACGCGGGGCCCGACAGCTTCACCTTCAAGGTGAACGACGGCGTGGTCGACTCGGCGCCGGGCACGGTGAGCCTCACCGTGACGCCGGTGAACGACCTGCCGGTGCCCGCGGGCCAGGCGGCCTCGGTGCAAGAAGACACCCCCAAGGCCATCACCTTGACCGGCAGCGACGTCGAGGGCTCGCCGCTCACCTTCGCGGTGGTGAACCCGCCGACCCACGGCTCGTTGAGCGGCAGCGCGCCGAACCTCACCTACTCGCCCGCGCCCGACTACAACGGGCCCGACAGCTTCACCTTCAAGGTGAACGACGGCACCGCCGACTCGGCCGGGCTGGCGACGGTGACCATCACCGTGGTGGCGGTGAATGATGCGCCCACCGCCATCGCGCAGAACACCAACACGCCCGAAGACACCGCCAAGGCCATCACCTTGAACGGCACCGACGTCGAGGGCAGCGCGCTGACGTATCAAATCGTCGCGCAGCCCCCGTTCGGCACGCTGTCGGGCACGCCGCCGAACCTCACCTACACGCCGAACCTGAACTTCAACGGCACCGACAGCTTTCAGTTCACGGTGAACGACGGCGCGCTGACCTCGGCGCCGGCACAGGTCAACGTGCTGGTGCAGCCGGTGAACGACGCTCCGCTGGCGCAGGGGCAGGCGGTGGGCACTCCGCAAGACACCGCGGTGTCGGTCACCTTGGTGGGCACCGACGTCGACAACAACCCGTTGACCTACGTCATCGTCGCGCAGCCGATGCACGGCACCCTCTCGGCCGGCACCAGCGCGACGCGCACCTATACGCCGACGCCCGGCTACCAGGGCGGCGACAGCTTCACCTTCAAGGTGAACGACGGCACGGTCGACTCGAACGTGGCGACGGTGACGGTGTCGGTGAGCTCGGTGAACCACGCGCCGACCGCGAGCGCGCAGGGGGTGACGACTCCCGAAGACCAGTCGGTGGCCATCACCTTGACGGGCGCCGACAGCGACGGCGACCCGCTCAACTACACGGTGACGGTGCCGCCGCTGCACGGCTCGCTCACCGGCAGCGGCTCGGCCCGCACCTACACCCCGACCCTCAACTACAACGGGCCCGACAGCTTCACCTTCCGGGTGAATGACGGGCAGGTCGACTCGCCGCCGGCAGTGGTGAGCATCACGGTGAGCCCGGTGAACGACGCCCCCACGGCGGCGGGGCAGAACGTCTCGACCCAAGAAGACACGCCGCTGGCCGTGACGTTGACCGGCGCCGACCTCGACGGCAACCCGCTGACGTTCGCGGTGGTGTTGCAGCCGATGCACGGCGCGCTGAGCGGCACGCCGCCGAACCTCACCTACACTCCGGCCGCCAACTACAACGGGTTCGACGTGTTCTCGTTCAAGGCGAACGACGGCACGGTCGACTCGGCGGCGGCGGCCAACGTGCAGATTGTGGTCGCGACGGTGAACGACGCGCCGGTGGCGCAGGCGCAGATGGTGATGACCAACCAGACACGGCGAAGGTCATCGCGCTGACCGCGACCGACGTCGACATGGACTTTCTCGTCTATTCCATCGTCGCTGCGCCCGCGCACGGCGCGGTGATGGGTACGCCGCCGAACGTGACCTACGTGCCCTCGGCCGGCTACCGGGGCACCGACGTGTTCACCTTCAAGGCGTCGGACGGCCAGCAAGACTCGGCGCCGGCGACGGTGAGCATCGCGGTGGCGTCGGTGAACCACGCGCCGGTGGTGACCGCGCCGGGGGTGACGCTCGCCGAAGACACCGACGCGGGCATCACGGTGATGACCAGCGATCAAGACGGTGACCCGGTCACGCTGGCGGTGGGCGACGCGCGCGCACGGCACGCTGAACGAAATCAGGCCGCAGTACGACTACCGGCCCAACCCCGACTTCACCGGCGTCGACTTCTTCACGGTGAAGGGCAACGACGGCTTCGTCGACTCGAGCCCGCCCACCCGCATCAACCTGACGGTGACGCCGGTGAACGACGCGCCGGTGGCGCTGATGCAAGAGGTGAACGGCTCAGAAGACCTGCCCGTCACCATCGTGCTCGCGGGCCGCGACGTCGACGGCGACGGCCTCACCTTCAGGGTGGCCACCGCGCCGACGCACGGCAGCCTGTCGGGCAACGCGCCGAACCTCACCTTCACGCCGCAGGCGAATGACTCGGCAGACGACACGTTCACCTTCGTGGTGAACGACGGCACGGTCGACTCGGCGCCGGCGACGGTGACGGTGCACCTGCAGCCGGTGAACGACGCTCCGGTGGCGCAGGCGCTCACCTTCACCACCTCGCGCGACGTGCCGGTCGAGGTGACGTTGAGCGCGAGCGACCTCGATGGCGACGGGCTGACGTTCGAGGTGGCCGCCGCGCCGAGCAACGGCACCTTGAGCGGTACGGCGCCCGACCTCACGTACACGCCGAACAGCGGCTTCACCGGCTCCGACTCGTTCACCTACCGGGCGAGCGACGGTTCGCTGGCTTCGACGCCGGCGATGGTGACGCTGACGGTGAGCGGCGACAACCAGAGCGTGCCGAAGGAGACCTACGCGCGCGTGAACGGGTGGACGTGCGGCTGCGGTCAGACCGGCTTCGCGCCGGGGCTGCTCGGGCTGTCGTGGCTGCTGCTGCGCAAGAGGCGCCGCGGCGGTCGGGTGGCACAGGTGGCGCTGGCGGTGGTGCTGGTCGCGGCGACCGCGTGGGCGAAGCCGGCGCCGAAGAAGAAGGGCAAGGCGGCAGCGCCGGCGGCGGCGGTCGAGGCTCCGGCGCCCGCTCCGGCGACGGTGGTCGAGCCCGAGCCGACCGCGCCCGCGCCGGCAGCGCCGGTGGTGGTGACCGCGCCGCAGCCGCAGGGGCCGCCGTCGCTGGCGGCGCTCGAGGTCGCGGTGACGGTGCCGAGCGAGAAGCTCGACGGCTCGGCGTTCACCGAGATGCTGGTGTCGGCGATCGCGCAGAGCGGGTTGTTCAAGGTCATCTCGGCGAGCGAGGTGGCGACGCTCCTGGGCGTCGAGCGGCAGCGGCAGCTGATGGGCTGCGGAGAAGACAGCTGCCTGGCCGAAATCTCGGACGCGCTGGGGGCGCAGTACCTCTTGCAGGGCGCGGTGGGAAAGGTGGGCGACAACTACCTGGTGACGGTGCGGCTGCTCGACTCGCGGCGCTCGGTGGTGGTGGGGCGCTCGGCGCTGCAGACGACCGACGTGGGGTTGCTCTTGAGCCTGGTGTGGCGGGCGACGAACGAGACGGTCGACGCAGCGGCGAACGGGCTGAGCGGGCCCGAGCGCGAGCGGTGGCTGGCCCGGCCGCGCGAAGAGCCGGCGGCGGCGGTGCCTCCGGCGAAGGTGAAGTTCGGCATCGCGGTGACCGCGGTGGGTGGGTACCAGCCGCGGGCCGACCCGGGGTACCGGGCCTCGTTCGGCGGAGAGGTCGACCTCACCTTGCGCGTGGCGCGGCTCGACCTCGGGGCGGGGGTGGTGGTGAGCCCCTCGCCGGGCGGCCGGGTGAGCGTCACCATCGCGCTGCTGGCGGCGCGCAACCGCGTCGCCCTGGGGGCGCGGGGCGTCTACTTCCCCGGTGCGCGGCTGGGAGGGGGCGGGGTGGTGGCCACGTACGAGTTCTTGTTGAGCTCCATCTTCGGAGTGCGCGCGCTCGTCGCCGCCGAGGCCTACGCCGGCGCTCCGTCGGTGGTGCTCGCGCTGCTGGGAGGCATCGGCGTCGAGGCGCACTTCTGACGACTCGACGCAGCGCGCTCGTGTATCGATTCGAGGGCTCTCTGAGTGTGGCCCGTCGAGGTCGACTGAATCACCTCGGCGGTGCCGGCCGAGCAGGTGTACGTGCCCACCGCTGGGTACTGACCCGGCACCGTGTTCTTGAATCCCGGCAGCGTCTCGTGCCGACCCTACTCAGTCGATTTCGCAGCGGTTGTGGTGGCAGCGCTCGCCGGTGAGGCAGTCAGCGGCGGTCGTGCAGGCGGTGCCGCTGCCGGCGTGGTCGTCTCCGCCGTCTTCGTGCTCGTCGTCGTCGTCATCATCGACGCCGCCGTCGTGGTGACCGTCGTGGTCGCTGCCGTGGTGACCGCCGTGACCGCCATCGGCCTCGTCGGCATCGTCGCCTCCGTGGTGCCCGTCGTGACCGCCATCGGCATCGTCGTCGTCGTCGTGGCCGCTCGGAGCGCCGGGGGTGGTGCTCGCCTGACACGAGCCCTGAAGGCAGGCGAGGCCGGGGCCGCACACCGTCCCGGGAGTGCAGGCGTCTCCCAGCTGCAGGCTGCCGCCCAGCTGGCCGGTGGCGGTCGGGTCGGACGAGGGGCCGAGGCAGGCGGCCACCAGGAACAGCGAAGTCAGGAGCAGGGCATTTTTCATGGTGCAGGGTGCTCTGCACTTTCCTTGCTCAGCCCAAGTGGCTCGGGAATTGCGGCGCCTCTGGCCAGAGGTGTCATCGCGAAGCGACATCGGTGGACCACCGATGCGCCCACAGCCGAAGGCTAAGAGACGACCTGCGCAGTGCGGGTAATCGCCCCCAGCTTGCCGCTCTGGTAGTCGGCGAACGCCTCTTCCAGCTGGGCCCGGGTGTTCATCACGAACGGCCCGTACCGGGCGATCGGCTCGCGCAGCGGAGCCCCCGCCATCACCAGCAGCCGGCCGGGCCCCTCGGCCCCTTCGAGCACAAGCGCATCACCGGCGCCGAGCACCGCCAGCTGACCGCTCGTGACCTTCGCGCCGGCCACCTTCGCGCCGCCGTCGAAGACGTAGACCATCGCGCGCAGCTCTGCGGCGAGCGGCAGCACCACCGACGCTCCCGGCTGCAGCGACCAGTCTTGGTAGACGATGGGCGTATGGGTATCGATGACCGCGCGGGCTCCGAGCGCGGCGCCGGCGATGACCCGCACCTCGGCCAGGCCGTCGGCGCTCTTCGCGTGCGGAATCTTCGCCGCCGGCACCTCTTGGTACCGGGGCCGCGTCATCTTCAGCGCCGCCGGCAGGTTCACCCAGATTTGAAACCCGTGCACCCGCCCACCTCGCTCGCGCAGCGCCCGCGACGGTTCTTCCGAGTGCACGATGCCCGCGCCCGCGGTCATCCACTGCACGTCTCCGCCGCGCAGCGCTCCGCGGTGCCCCGCCGAGTCTTCGTGCTCCATCTCGCCCTCGAGCACGTACGTCACCGTCTCGAAGCCGCGGTGCGGGTGGTCGGGCGCGCCCACCGCCTCGCCCGGCCGGTAGTCGATGGGGCCCATCTCGTCGAGCAGCAAGAACGGGTCGATGGCCTCGACCTGGCCTGAAGGAAAGGGCCGGCGCACGATGAAGCCCCCGCCTTCGCGTTGGTGGTGCGCAGTGTGAATCGTCTCGATGCTTCGGTTCATGATGCACCTATGACGCTCGAGCCTGCCTCGCGTCTCGCGCCCGGTTGAAACACTGTGTTTCCGCGCCGGCCCGGGGCGCTAGCGCCCGAGCGACGCCACGTAGGCCTCGAGGCGGTGGTACCGCTGCTCGGCGCTCCGGGCCTCGGTCAGGTAGCCGCCGAACCCCGGCTGGCCCCCGAGCTTGCGGTCGGTGTCTTCGATGGCCTTCGCCGCCTCTTTCATCGCGCCCACGTCTTGGCCGAGGCTCGTGAGCAGCGTCTTCAGGCGGGCCTCGAGGTCGGCGCGCTTGGTCTCATCGCGGGTGGTGCGGAGGGCGCTCTTGACCTCTTTCACCGACGCCTCGGTCGCCGCGACGCTCCGCATCGCCTTCTCGAGCTCCTGGCCCTGGTGCACCGCCCAGACGCGGGTCTCGGGGGTCGGGTAGTAGGGGTTGGTCGGGTCAGAGACCTTCTTCATCCAGTTGAGAAAGGGCTCAGCGCTCCGCTGGGTTCTCTCGGCGGCGATGCCCGCGAAGACATCGGCCTCGAACTCGACCGCTCGGGGGGTTCGCGGGTCGAGCCGCTCGTTGAACATCGTGTGCCCCGCCTCGTGGTACAGCAGCCCGACCAGGGCGCGCGGAGGCACACTCGCCTCGAAGAGAATCTCTCCGTCACCCCGCGTCTTGGCGGTGGGCTGGTCGAGAAACGTGCGGTGGGTGTGGACCTCGAGGCCGAATGCCTCGAAGAGGTCTTTCTCGACGCGGGTGCCGATTTTGTCCGCCCGCTTCATGTTGGCCGCGACCTCTTCGACCGTGTCGTACCGTCGAGGGGTCCACAGCGGCCTGCCGGCGGCGTTCACGTTCGTCATGCAGACGTTTTCGCCAGATTGACCCGAAAATTGAGGGCTTCGACTGTGCGTCGAATTCGCAGTCCGGAGCTTGGACGATGCCGCCCCTCGGGGACTCCCTGGCAGTCGACGACGGCCCTCAGCTCGCCGGCCACTCGAGCTCGAGGGTGGTCGAGCCGGGGCGGCTCTCGGCGGTCACCGTGCCGCGGTGGCTCTCGATGATGCGCTTCACCAGCGCGAGGCCCAGGCCGGTGCCGCGGGCGCGGGTGGTGAAGAACGGCTCGAAGATGCGCGGCAGCACCTCGCCGGCGATGCCCCGACCGGTGTCGTGAAAGCGAACCCGGGCGCGGCGGGGGTTGCCCGGTGCGGAGCCCAGCGTCACGGTGAGTCGCCCTCCCTCGGGCATCGCCTGCACGGCGTTGGTGGTGAGGTTGATGAACACCTGCCGCATGGGCCGGGTGTCCATCGCCACCGGGTCGGGGGCGCCCTCGTCGAGCAGCTCGAAGCCCACCCGGCCGTCGGTGGTCCCCAGCACCGAGCGCACCGCGTCGTCGACCAGGGTGGCGAGGCTGACCTCCGAGGTGAGCACCGGCGTCATCGGCCTGGCGAAGTCGAGCAGGTCTCCGACCAGGTGGTCGATGCGCTCGGACTCTTCGCTGATGATGTCGAGCAGCGGCGCGTGGGGCGCTTCTTTGCGCAGGGTGCTCAGCGCGTTGAACACCACGGCGAGGGGGTTGCGCACCTCGTGCGCCACCGCCGCCGCCATCTCGCCCAGCGCAGCCAGCCGCTCGCGGCGAATCAGCTGGCCCTGCGCGTGCGACAGCTCTTCGTAGCTGCGGCGCAGGTCGTCGATGAGGCGATTGCTCTCGACGGCCGACGCGAGGTGCACCCCCAGGCCCATCATCATCGAGAGCTCGTCGTCGGTGGTGGCGCGCTCTTCCCTCCAGGCGACGTTGATGATGCCCAACGACCGCGAGCGGCTGAGCATCGGCACCGAGGCGATGGCCCGCTGGCCCATGCGCTCGAGCACCTCGCGCAGCGGAGCAGGGTAGTCGGCGGTGGTCCACCGGCGCGGGGCGGCCGCATCGACCACCTTCTGCAGGCGGGTGCCGGCCATCGGCACGCGGGTGTAGAGCCGGTTCGCTTCGTCGCTGCCTCCATACGAGTAGACCAGCACCGCCTCGGTGCCTTCGCGCTCGAGCAGGTAGATGGCGACGTGCGAGCAGCGCAGCACCTGGGCCGCCTCTCTTCCCGCGCGCTCGAACAGCTCGGGCAGCGAGCCGGCACCACCGGCGGCGGCGGCGACGCGCTGCAGCGCGTCGAGCTGGGCGTTGCGCTGGGCCAGGTCGCTCACCACCCGCGAGGCGTTGATCGCCGCGGCGACCTGCGAGCCGAACAGCCGCAGCGTCACCTCGTCGACCGGTCGAAGCCAGGGCGCCATCAGCATCAACAGCTCGCGCGGCTGCATGGGGGCTTCGAGCCTGACCAGCGCCGCGCTCATGCGAGGGTTCGCTTCGAGATACCGCTGGACGCGCTCGCGTATCTCCGCGTCCGGCCACTGCACGGCGGCGGCCTTCAGGTCGTCGATGAAGGCGAAGCCGTGCTCCCACGCGCGGGTCAGGTTCGGGCTCTCGCCGCGCCTGGTCTCGAACAGGCGCTCACCCTGCGCCGAGTGCGCGATGACCCGATCTCCCTCGAGCCTCAAGCGTATGGCGGTGGCGCCGATGGGCTCGACGCCTTCTTGCAACGCGAGAAAGACCTGCGCCTCGTCGAGCTGCCCCTGAATGCTGGTGCCCAACCGGCCGAGCGCAGCCAGGTGCTCGAGCCGGCGCTGCCGGTCGGTGATGTCGCGGAGCTGAAAGAGGGTCTCTTCGCCGAGCTGGCTGACGAAGATTTCGACGTGCAGCCGCGTGCCGTCGGTGCGCACCACCTCGAGCTCGTAGGCGTCGGGGGGTGAGCCGCCCGTCAGGCGCTCGGCGTGACGCTCGCGCACCCGCTGCAGGTCTTCGCGCGCCACGCGCTCGTCGAAGCGCATGCCGACCGCCTCTTCGGTGGTGAGCTGCAGCAGCTCGAGAAAGGCGCGGTTGGCGTAGACGAACCGCTGCGCGCGAATGATGACCGCCGGCAGCGGCAGGTGCTCGAGCCAGGAGCGTTCGGGGAGAGACACGTCGAGAAGAGCCGGCAAGTTACGACGAATCAGCCGCGCACGCGCCACCAGGTGAAGATGGGCAGGCGGCTTTTGAACGCTCCGCCCAGTCGGAAGATCCAGCTCACCAGCTCGAGGTTGCGCTCGCGCGCCGCGCTGGTCGGCACCGCGCCCAGCCTCGGGTTCCGCTGCCGGGCCCTCGCCGTCCACCCGTTGTAGGCGAGCGACAGACGCCGGGCGAAGACCACCAGGGTGACCCCGAGCAGCGAGATGACGCCGAGAAACGTGGGGAGTGGGTCCACCCCGAGACGACAGCACCCCGCCGGCGCGCGCTCAAGAAGTTCAGGCACGGGCACTGCTGACGTGGACGTGTAGCGGGGGCGGGCCGGCCTCAGCGAGCCGCCGGCGGGCGACCGCGAATCTCTTCGACGAAGACCCAGCTCACCGCGAGGGCGCTGGCTTCTTGCCGGGCCGAGTCGACGACCTCTTTCACCAGGGCGTCGCGCGGAGCACCGAGGCTGAAGCGCGCGGTCATCTCGAGGCGCTCGGCCTCGAGCAGGGCGATGGCCTCGCCCACCCGCGCGTGCGCCGCCGACTGCCCTTCGGCGCTCTCGGCCCGCTCGCGCTTCGTGCGGGAGCACCGCTCGAGCGCTCTGCCGTAGAGCCATGACGCGGCGGCGCCGGCGGCCCGGCCCGGCTCTTTCGACTCGAGGTCTCGTTGCAGCTGGCCGAGCGAGTCGAGCGCCCGCCCTGCGCGCGTGACGAACTGCTCGGCGGTCGCGATGGCCTCGCGCACGCTGCCTTCGACGCTCGCCGGCACGTCAGCGGTCGAGAGCTGCTTCAGCATCTCTCGGCCCACCGCATCGAGGTCGACCTTGTCGCTCTCACCCCACGGCGTGCGCGCTCGGGCCCTGAGGTCGTGCAACAACGCGATGGCGGCGTTGGAGCGCAGGTCGTCATGGAGAAGTCGGGCCCGACCGCCCCACTTGGCACCCGCCACGTCACGGTGCAGCACGTAGGTGGCGGCCTTCAGCCCTCCGCGGGGGTTGAAGTACTGAAACATCAGGTCCTGGTTGCGGCCCGAGGTGCTCCACGGCGCGGCGAAGTCTTTCATCAGCACGGCAGACCGCGGCATGTCGGAGGCAAGCGGAGGACGGTGGTGGAGCATGCTGAGCGCGCCCGGCGCGTCGAACCAGTTCTCGATCTCGCTGCCCCGGCCGAAGAACGAGGCCTGATCGAGCGCGGGAATCGCGGTGACGATGTCTCTGATGGACCGGTCGCCACCGCCGGTGAAGTCGGCCGGCGTCATCGCCCCGGGCTGCCGCTCGGAGGCGTCGATGACCCCCAGCGTGTCGACGGGCAGCGTCACCGGCGGTGGCTGACGCAGGCCCGTCACGGGGGCGCGGTCACCGGTCGAGTTGACCCCCGCGCGTCGCAGCGCCTGCTGCGCGCCCTCGAACAAGGCCTCGAGGGTCATGTCGTGGTCCATCTGGAATACACGGCCCCGCGCCCCGGCGTCGCCGAGCGCGTCGGCAGTTTCCAACCCGGCGAGCACCGAGCTGTTGCGGTTGGGCCCGGTGCCCGCGCCGGCCCTGGCGCTCAGCTGCTGCTCGAGCAGCGCCCGCGCGCGCTCGGGCGACGCGACCAGCCCGGCGTCGACCAGCGCGCCGAGCTTGGGCGAGGCCGCGACGCGCTGCCACAGGGCTTCGAAGCGCTCGCGCTTCTCGGCGTCGCCATGCACCACGTAGCGGGCCCCCGAAGGGCTCTGCGCGGCGAGCGCGGTCACCTTGGCGCGCAGCTCGCTGGCGAAGGGCTCGGGCGAGTCATCGGAGATGACCACGGTCATTCCCGCCTCGGGGCCGGTGTGGCCGTACTGCACGAAGCTCAGCTCGTTGCGCTGCAGCGACTCGACGAAGCGGTCGACCTGCTCGCTCGACGCACAGTACGAGATGGTCGCGAGCACCCGGGTCTGGGTGCCGCCCGCCCGGCCGGCCTCGGTGGGGCCGCGCAGGTCGAGGGGCGGCACCGCGGCGTGGAAGGCGTCGGCGCCCAGCTGCTGTCGCAGCTGGCTGAGCTGCGACTTCGCGCTCTCGTTGGTGAGTGAGAGCTTCTGGGGGTCGGCCGGGTCGAAGGTGAGCGAGAGGGTCTGGCTGGTGAGCAGGCGCGTGCGGCTCACCACCAGCTCGAGCTTCGCCGCCACCATCTGGCGCTCGCGCTGGGTCATCCACTGGGGCAGCTGCAGGTCGACCTTGTCGGCCCTGCCGGTGAGCACCTCGGCGAGCTTGGGGCTCTGCAGCACGAAGTGCAGCTCGGGCGAGACCCAGAGGTCTTTCGAGGCCACCGCCGCGCGAACGCTGCCGTCGCGGCTGTGGAACACCCGGCTCCGCGCGGCGGCGTCGGTCGGCAGCGGCGGGGCGGGAATGAGCGGGCGAACGGCCATGTCGGGTTCTGGGTGCCGAATATGCCCGAGGTGCCGGGCTGTCGAGCAAGCGGCCCGGCGCGCTGTCACCCTCGGCTCAGGGTTGAGCGCGTTTTCGGGCACGGACTCGTACACGCCTGACGCGAAGGTGTGACGGAGGAACTCGAAGTCAGTCGAAGAACAAGGTCGCGGTCGCGCGCACCGTGAAGGGGTACGCGGGCGTGTAGTCGACGTCTTCGCAGCCCTGGAAGGTGCCGTTGGGCGACGCGGCGAGTCTTCCCTTCGACCCGCAGGTGAGCCCCGCGGGAGCCACCGAGCCGATTGCCGGCTCGTTGCGCAGCCGGCTGACCGTCGCGAACTGCGCCGACCGGAAGCTCGCGTTGAAGAGGTTCTCGATGTCGACGGCGAGGTCGAGCTTCCAGATGCGGTAGCCCAGATGCAGGTCGACCTGGGTGAACCCGGGCGCCACCAGCGCGCCGTCGTCGGTCGCGGGCCGGTCGCCGATTCCGAAGAAGCGCACGCCTCCGCGCGCGAGGCCGGGCCCGAGCACGTGTCTGGCCGAGAGCCCGCCCGACCAGGTCTCTTTGGGAGCCAGCGCCAGCCCGCCGCCGTTCGAGCCGTCGGTGCTGAACTGCGAGTGGGTGAACGTCACGTCGAGGTCTGCCGCCAGCCACGAGGTGATTTCGAGGCGCGTCTCGAGCTCGAGGCCATAGCGCCGCGTGGGCCCGTTCACCGCGGTGGTGCCTTCGTCACCGACCCACACCGTCTCGTCGGCGAGGTCGAGCAGCCAACCGGCGGCCGCGAGGTCCCACCTGCCGAACAGCCGCGCGCGCGCGCCCACCTCTTCGCCGATGGCGCGGGTGAGCGGAGAGACCGCGGGCGTCGCGAACGCGCCGCGCACGTCGTTGGAGTGAAAACCGTGCCCCCAGTTCACGTACAGCTCGAGCTGCGCCGCCTCGCGCTGAAGGGGCGTCACCACCAGGCTGGCCTTGGGAGAGAACTGCACCGCGCTCCCCGTGCCGCTCAGTTCGGTGGTGGGGTCGTCGACGGCGTAGTTGATGAGGTCGAAGCGGCCGCCCACGTTCAGCCGCGCCCAGCTCCAGAACGACACCTCTTCGTTGATGAACGCTCCACCGAGCTGCTCGTGCACGTCGTTCGAGCGCAGGTTGGTGAGCGGCTTGCGCTGCGCGGTGTGCCAGAGCTCGGCGTGAATGTCGTCGGCGCGCAGATCGGCGCCGAGGCGGGTGTCGAAGCGAATCGGCCCCGCGTTGCGAATCAGGCGGTACGAGACGCGCCCTCCGTAAAGGGTGCGGCGGTCGACCTGTTCGATTTCGTCTCCGGCGAGCGGGTCGTTCAGGAACAGGGTGAAGTTCGAGTACAGGTTGAAGCGGTAGGTGGCGACGTAGAGCAACGCATCGACCTGCGAACGCTCGTCGGGGTGAGCCACCCAGATGAGTGCGAGCTGGTGGCGAGCGCTGCTGCCGCCCTCGCTGGGGTCGAGGGTGCCGAAGCGCGAGACCTGCCCCGACTCGACCGCGCGCGCCGGGAGCTGCCCCGAGCCGCGCCAGTCGCCGCCGTAGCTCATCTCGATGAGCGACAGCGTCGAGCGCGGTGTCGGGTCGATGCTCAGCCGGTTGTAGAGCTTGAAGCGGTTCCATCGGTCGGGGCTGTCGAAGGGGCCGTTGCTCTGGCCGAGCTCGGCCGCAAAGGTGGCGCGAAACGAATCGAGCTTCGGGCTTGCGGTGATGAGCACGCGCGCGCTGGGTTGGCCCCGACCGGGTGAGCCCCCGAAGCCCACCCCGAGCGAGGCGGTGTGCTCGAACGACTCGCGTGACACCAGGTTGACGGTGCCCGCGGTGGCGAAGTCTCCCTGGCTGGCGAAGTAGGGGCCCTTGGTCAGCTCGACCCGCTCGATGACTTCGGGGATGACGAAGTTCGTGTCGGCGAAGCCCTGGCCGTGCGCGTGCGAGACCATGTTGATGGGCACGCCGTCGATGCTGAGCGCGAGGTCGGTGCCGTGGTCGGCGTCGAAGCCGCGCAAAAAATACTGGTTCGCCTTTCCTCCGCCCGAGTGCTGCACCAGCACCAGGCCTGGCGTGACGCGCAAGATGTCTTGCACCGAACCGACGGGCCTCAGCTGGAAGTCGCGGTCGCGCACCGAGAAAGACGACGCCGCGCTGATGGGCCGCCGCGCGAGCACCACCGTGGAGTAGTCGTGTTGGGGCAGGCCGGGGACTCCGGCGTCGGCGAGCGACTCGATGCCCCCGTCGGGTAACGCCTCGTGCGCGAACGTCGCGCGCGAAGCAAAGAGAAGCAGCAGACCGCTGGCGTGCAGACGCAAACGAGTGACCTCGGGAAGATGGGTGAACGCCCGCGGCGGCAGACGCCGCCGGAGGCAGAGCGAAGGGTTCAAGGCGCTGCGTCGGCGCTCTAGGGCCCTTGCGGTTGCTCGACCCGAGGACGCTCGATCAGCGGCGGTTGCGACGGCCTGTCGAAGTGAGGCGTGGGCAGCGCGAGCGCGAGCAGCGTCAGTGTGGGTGTGGCGGGCGCGGCGTGCAGCAGCGCGCGCCCGTGCTCGAGGCTGCCGGCGCCGTGCTCCCCTGGCGCGCCGGGCCGCCGCGGCGCTCCGTGCGAGTGCTTCGGAGAGCCGCGCTTCACGGGCTTCAGCGACAGCGCGCGCGGCTTGTACAGCACCGGCTCGTCGCGGTGCGCGTGGCCGACGAACTGATGGAAGATCGGCGCCGCGACGAGACCCCAGCCGAGGAGCAACGCCGCACCGATGCCGGGGAGCTGCTTCACCGTGGATGCGGCTGTTAGCACACGGCCCGGCGGTGGCGTGCCCCCGTGTCTGCGCACCAGCGCGGCCCAGCAAGCCAGGCCGGGGTCGCTGCGACAATTTGTAGCATCGGCAGTCGGCGGCCTTCGTGCGAAGCAGGCGGCCATGACCTTCACGCCGCGGGCCTCGCTCGCCATCGCCGCTCTCGCGCTGTGCTTCGCCTGTGGCCGCGCGCCAGAAGCCTTCTCGATGAAGTTCGCCGCGCTGGTCGACGGCAAGCCGGTCGGTTGCACCGACGCCCCGACTGGCTTCGGCACGTCGGGCGCCACCACCATCGGCATCAACGACCTTCGCTTCTACCTGAGCAACCTGAAGCTGCTCGATTCGAGCGGCAAGGAAGTCGAGACCACGCTCGACGAAGACGCGTTTCAGCTCGCGTCGGCGCAAGGTCAGCTCTCGCTGGTCGATCTCACCGGCAACTCCGAAGGCTCGTGCGGAGCGACCATGCTCGGCGGAGGAGAGGGCACCGGCCGCACCCACCCGGCCATCACCGGCAAGACGCGGGTCGCTGACGTGAAGACGGTGTCGTTCGAGGTCGGGGTGCCGCAGCCGGTGATGAAGAAGGTGATCGCCGAGAACACTCCCGAGGGCGCTCCGTCTCCGCTCGCCGAGCTGTACTGGAACTGGAGCAGCGGCTACCGGCACTTCATCTTCAACTTCACCATCAACGACGGGTCGAACGGGTCGGGTGAAGGCTACTTGCACATCGGCAGCCGAGACTGCGGGCCGATGGCCGGCAAGGCGCTGGAAGACCGCGACAGCTGCACCTACGTGAACAACCCCAGCGTCACGCTGTCGTCGTTCGACCTCACCCACGACACCGTCGGCATCGATTTGAAAAAGGTGCTGCAGGGGTTGGACTTCGTGTCTCCCAAGTACGACGCAAACTTCAACGTGATTGGTCAGGGCCCGGGAGTCGAGTGCCACTCCTCGCCAGACCAGCCCGACTGCCCGACCATCTTCTCGTCGTTCGGGCTCGACATCGCGACGGGCAAGTCGACGACCGCGAGCAACGCAGTGTTCGTGCGCGCGACGCCGTGAGTCGGCCGGGCTCGCGACCGCTGGGCTGTGTGGTGGCGGGCTTGCTTCTCGCCAGCTGCGGCGACCGCGATGCGCAGTGGCGGGCGGTGCTGGGCGTGCCGCGAGCGCTGCAGCTCCCCGCGATTCCCGAGAACAACCCCCCTACCGAGGCCAAGCTGCAGCTCGGTCGGCGGTTGTTCTACGACGTTCGCCTGTCGGGCAATCAGACGCAGTCGTGTGCCAGCTGTCACGACCAGAAGCTCGCCTTCACCGATGGGAAGAAGACGGCCGTCGGGTCGACCGGGCACGTGCTGACGCGCAATGCGCAGGGGCTGCAGAACGCCGCGTACAACTCGACCCTGACCTGGGCGAACGACGGGCTCATCGCGCTCGAGTCGCAGCTCGCAGTTCCGATTCGAAACGACCGGCCGGTCGAGCTCGGCGTCAACGACGGCAACGTCTCAGCGGTGCTGGCGCGCTTCGAGAATGACTCCCGGTACCCGGCGGCGTTTCGCGCTGCCTTCCCCGAGAGCGCGTCGGGCCCGACCGTCGAGAAGATCATCTTCGCCCTGGCCACGTTCTGTCGCTCCTTGGTCGGGGCCGACAGCCCGTACGACCGCTACCTCGCCGGAGACAAGTCGGCGCTCACCGATTCGCAGAAGCGCGGGCTCGCGCTTTTCAACGGCGAGCGCCTGGAGTGCTTTCACTGCCACAGTGGCAGCAACCTGACCACCTCGTATCGCGACGCGCGCACCACCGAAGACACGGCGACCTACCCCTTCTTCAACAACGGCCTCTACAACCTCGATGGTGGGTACCCCCCTCAGGACCAGGGGCTGTACGAGGTGACGCTTCGCAAGGACGACCGCGGGCGATTTCGGCCGCAGAGCCTTCGCAACGTGGCGCTGACCGCTCCGTACATGCACGACGGCAGCCTGGCCACGCTCGACGACGTGTTGAGCCACTACGCCGCCGGAGGCACCGTCACCGCGAGCGGGCCCCTGGCCGGCGACGGCCGCCTGAACCCGCTCAAGTCGGGGCTGATTCGCGGCTTCGTTCTCACCGCGGAAGAGCGCGGCGACGTGCTCGCGTTCTTGAACGCCCTCACCGACGTGGGCTTCGTCGAGAACCCGGCCTTCGCCGCGGCGGAAGACTAGATATCGGGCGGGGGCCTCGGCTCGAGGTTGTTGAGGCGCTTCACTTTCGCCCGGAGATGCGAATCGAGTTGAAGCCCTGCGGGGCGGCGTGGGGCTGGGGCGCGCCCTGCGGCTGCATCGCCTTGATGGAGAGGGCCACGCGCTTTCGCTGAAGGTCGACCTGCAGCACCTTCACCTTGACCCGCTCGCCGACCTTGACGACCTCAGAGGGGTCTTTGACGAAGCGGTGCGCGAGCTCGCTCACGTGCACCAGCCCGTCCTGGTGCACGCCGATGTCGACGAAGGCTCCGAACGCGGCGACGTTGGTGACGATGCCGTTGAGCACCTGGCCGGGCTTGACGTGCTCGAGCTCGGTGATGCCGGGGTCGAAGCCCACCTCGACGAACTCGGCGCGGGGGTCGCGGCCGGGCTTCTCGAGCTCCTTCACGATGTCGTTGAGGGTGGGCAGCCCGAGGCCGTCGGCCGGGTCGAGGTACTTCGAGACGTCGATCTTCTTGGCGAGCGCTCCGTTGCCGACGAGCGCCTGGCGGGTGACGCCGAGGTCCTTCGCCATCTTGGCCACCACGGGGTAGCGCTCGGGGTGCACCGCGCTGGCATCGAGCGGCTCGGGCCCGGCCACGCGCAAGAAGCCGGCGCACTGCTCGTAGGCGCGCGCGCCCAGGCGGGGCACCTCTCTGAGCTGGGCGCGGGTCTCGAAGGCGCCGTGCTTCGCGCGGTGGGCCACGATGGCGGTGGCCAGCGCGGGGCCCAGGCCGGCGATGGAGCGCAGCAGCGTGGGCGAGGCGGTGTTCAGGTCGACGCCGACGCGGTTCACCACCGTCTCGACCACCCGGTCGAGCTCGGCGTTCAGCGCGGGCTGGTCGACGTCGTGCTGGTACTGGCCCACGCCGATGCTCTTGGGGTCGATTTTCACCAGCTCGGCGAGCGGGTCTTGAAGGCGGCGGCCGATGGAGACCGCGCCGCGCAGCGTGACGTCGAGCGAGGGCAGCTCTTCGCGCGCGACCTCTGACGCCGAGTACACCGAGGCGCCGGCTTCGCTGACGCTCACCACCTTCAGCTCTTTGCCGATGAGGCCCGAGGCCTGCAGCTTCTTCACGAAGAGCTCGGTCTCACGGCCGGCGGTGCCGTTGCCGATGGCGATGGCGGTAGGGGTCGCCTGCTTCACCAGCTTCGCGAGCGCCGCGCCGGCCTCTGACTCGCGGCCGGTGTGGGGGTAGATGGTGTCGTGCGCCTTCACCTCACCGCGGGCGTCGAGCGCCACCACCTTGCAGCCCGTGCGCAGGCCGGGGTCGATGGCCACCACCGGCTTGCCTCCCAGCGGGGCGGCCAGCAGCAGGTCGTGCAGGTTGCGGGCGAAGACGTGAATGGCCTCGGTGTCGGCGTGCTCTTTGAGCTCGCGGCGGCGCTCACTCTCGAGCGAGGGCAAGAGCAGCCGGTCGGCGGCGTCGACGCTGGCGAGCTCGAGCTCGCGGGCGAGCACCGGGGCGGCGCCGCGCTTCGTCACGGCAGCGCGCACCCGCGACTGCACGGCGGCGGCGTCGAGCTCGAGCGAGACCTTGAGCAGGCCTTCGGTCTCTCCGCGCTCGGCGGCGAGCACGCGGTGCGAGGGGGCCTGCGAGGCGCGCTCGCGGCGCCCGACGTGGTCGGCGTACTTCTGCAGCTCGGGGGCCTTCGACTTGCCGCGCGCGGCCTCGACCACCAGCTGGGCCTCGTCGACGAAGAGCTTGCGCACGGTGGCGCGCAGCTCGGGCCGCTCGGCGATCTGCTCGGCGACGATGTCGCGCGCGCCGGCCCAGACTGCGTCGACGTCGGGCAGCTCTCTCTCGGCCGAGACGTAGGGCGCGGCGAGCGCCTCTCGCGAGAGCGACGAGGGGCCTTGCGCGAGCAGCAGGTCGGCGAGCGGCTGCAGCCCGCGCTCGCGGGCGGTGGTGGCGCGGGTGCGGCGCTTGGGGCGGTAGGGCAGGTAGAGGTCTTCGAGCGCGCTGGCGGTGGTGGCGGCGCGCACGGCCTGCTCGAGCGCCGGGGTGAGCACGCCTTGTTCCTTCAGGCTCTCGAGAATGGTGGCGCGGCGGGCTTCGCGGGTGTCGACCACCTTGGCGTGGGCGGCGATGCGGCTGATGGCCTCGTCGTCGAGGCCTCCGGTGGCCTCTTTGCGGTAGCGCGAGATGAAGGGGACGGTGGCTCCGCCGGCGAGCAGCTCGAGGGTGCTGCGCACGCCGGCCAGCGGCAGCGAGAGCTCGCGCGAGACCAGCTCGGCGCGGTGAGAAGGGTCGGAAGACATGCGGGGCAGCGTAGCTCGGCGTCGTAGACGAGCCCCTCGGAAGCTGCGGTCTCGTCTCCCACCGGGGAACCTCCTTCAGTCGAGCCGGTGGGGGGGAATTCTCTCGGCCGCCAAGCGGGCACTCGCCTGAGCGGCGGTCCCTCCGTGCTCGGGCAGCTCCTCTCATTCGTACGCCGAGGGCGAGGGCCAACGTGGGGCGGCAGGCTGCGACTGGCGCGACCGCCGCTCGGGGTGCCTTGGGGGTCATTGCGGGGTGCGTATATGAAGAGGCGAGTAGCTCAAGGTTGTAGTATTACGAGCGCCAAAGACGCAGCGCCGAAAAAGTGGCCGGGCAGGCTCTGGGCGATGCGAGGGGAAGCGCCGCACGTGCCCTCGTCTGCGAAAGGCACCTCACTCGGGACGAGGAGCTGCCCGAGTGAGGAGGGACCGTCTCGGAGCCCGTTGGACCTGCAGGTCCGGCCAAGAGCAGTGCGGTGGCGGCGGCGCGCCGGCGGTTCCCCGCTGGTAACCGGCGCCGCCGGGCTCCTCGAGGACGCGTCGAGGCATGTAACCGTGGCGGCACGTCAGCCGACGAACGGGTTCGGGGTTAAGAACACGCCGAATGCGCAAGGTATGGGTGCTCGGTCTGCTGGTCACGGCGTGCGTGACGGCTCGCTTCGAACAATTCGACGCTTCCTTCGACCCGGCGCCGGCCAGGCAGGAGCCGGCGTGGCTCGATGGAGGCCTGCTGCCCTCGGAGTACATGATGGTCGGGGTCATCGACATCAAGCACCGCGAGGCGACCGCCGCGCAGGTCATCTCCGACAAGGCGCGCCGAGAGGGCCGCGGGCTGGGTTGCGCGCTGGTCATGCCCGAGCCTCCCCGTGACATCGAGATGGGCCCCGACGCTCCGCCAGTGGAGCCGAACCGCACCCGGTTCATCTGTGCCCTGCCTCGCCCCGGCGGCGCGCCGACCGAAGCGATGGTGCCGTAGTCGCGCCTGGCCCTGCTCGGTATTGGAGGAGAGAGCGACGGGGTAGTGTCCTGCCGCGAGTGCTGCCTCTTCTCGGACCAGCGGCGTGAGTCTCAAGCGCATCGGTCTCGCGGTCGTCGTATGCGTTCTACTGGCCCTCGTTGGATTCAGCTGGCTCACGGTGCAGCCGGTCTTCTCCTCCGAGAGCGCCGGACCTGCCGTGAAGGCCGACCCGATGCGTCTCGAGGCAAGCGTGAACAAGCTCGCCGTCGAGCTGCACCCTCGCGGCTGCAGCGATGTCGAGAACCTCGATCGCGCTGCGGCGTGGCTCTCGGGACAGTTACCGGCGCCGACCGAGCAGACGTGGTCGCGGGGAAAGAAGACGTATCGCAACGTGTCGGCAATTTTCGGCCCCCGAGTGGGGCCACGCATCGTCGTCGGTGCTCACTACGACACTGCGTTCAGTCTGCCGGGAGCCGACGACAACGCGAGCGGCGTCGCAGCCGTGCTCGAGCTGGCTCGGCTGTTCGGCGAGCACCCGCCACCGTTCAGCGTCGAGCTGGTCTTCTGGTCTCTCGAGGAGCCTCCGTACTTCGCGACCGCCGACATGGGCAGCGTGCACCACGCCGACGCACTCGCGGCGGCGGGCGTCGACGTGCGGGCGGCGATTTCGCTCGAGACCATCGGGTACTTCTCCGACGCCGAGGGCTCTCAGCACTTCCCTGTTCCCGCCATGGGGTTGCTCTATCCGACGACCGGCAACCACATCGTCGTGGTCGGTGACCTCGGGCAGATCGGGCTGACGCGCTCGATGAAGCGGGCGATGCGCGGTGCCAACGACTTGCCGGTGGCCTCTGCCAACATCGCGTCGTTCGTGCCGGGCGTCGACTGGTCGGACCACCGCAGCTACTGGGCGCACGGCTGGCCCGCGGTGATGGTGACCGACACCGCTCCGAATCGAAATCCGAACTACCACCAGCCGTCGGATCTGCCGGGCACCCTCGACTACCGGCGCATGGCCAAGGTCGTCGAGGGCGTGCACTCGGCGTTGTATGCGATCGCCGCTCGGTGACTCGTTGGCGTAAAGAGACGACCATGGGAGAGCTCACCCTCTGGACGGCCGACTGGGTGCCGAAAGGCCCGCGCGGCTTCGTGCGCGACCTGAGGCTGCGCTGGGCGTGCGAAGAAGCGGGGCTCGCGTACACGGTGCGAACCGTTCCGTTCGAAGGCATTCACACCAACCACCTCGACCGCCAGCCCTACGGGCAGGTCCCCTTTCTCAACGACGGCGACCTCGAAATCTTCGAGAGCGGCGCGTGCGTGCTGCACCTCGCCAAGAAGAGCGAGAAGCTGATGCCGCGCGACCCCGCGGGAGAAGCGCACACGCTGCAGTGGGTCATCTCGGCCCTCAACTCGATCGAGATGGTCACCGTGCCGTGGTGGTTTCTCAAGGTGTCGGGCCAGGGCGCCGACAACGGCCTGACCGGCTGGGTGAGCTCGCGCCTCGCCCACCTCGAGCAGGTGCTCACCGAGCGTGAATGGCTGGTGGCAGGCCGCTTCACCGTCGCCGACCTGCTGATGGCCGACGTGCTGCGGGTGAGAGACGTGCGCGCGTTCGGTCATCGGCCCGCCACCGAGGCGTTCGTCGCGCGCGCGACCGAGCGTCCCGCATTCAAGAAGGCCTACGCCGATCAGCTGGCCCACTTCGCTGCGGCTGACGCGAAGCGAGCCTCACGCTGACCCTTCAGCGGGCGGCGGCTCCGACCGTCACTTCGCGACCGACCCACTCGCTCTGCTCGAGTGAGTCGACGATGAAGTGGGCCAGGCCCTTGCGCGACACGCGGTGCGGGGGAGCGTGGGCCGAGGGCACCGCGACCACGGTGCCGACCACCGGGTCGTCGGTCAGCCGGGTCGCTCGGAAGATGCAGTACGGCAGCTGCGAGGTGCGCAGCACGCCCTCGGCCTCGCCGATGTCGCGGAAGATGGCCGGGCGCAGCACCGGCAGCAGTGCCTGCAGCGGCCCCGACGCCAGCGCGCTCTGCGGCCGGCTCTCGGCCACCCCCAGCCGCGAGAGCAGCACCAGCCGCTCGATGCCCTTCTTGCGCTTGCGCAGCTCGCCGACCAGCTGCGTGACGCACCGGCCGACCTCGCCACCCACCGCGCAGATGACGAACTGGCACCGCTCGAGCCCCGCCTCGAGCCCGCTGCCGGTCTCGGTGTCGATCTGAAAGACGGTCAGCTGCTCGGCCTGGCGCTTCACCCGCGTGGCGTCGCGCACCAGCGCGCTGACCCGGTGACCGCGCTCGAGCGCCCGGGCGATCAGCTTCTCGCCCAGCAGCCCGCTCGCACCGACGATTGCCACACCCGCCATCGCAAGCCTCCGTACCTCAAAGCACGTTAGGAACAAGTACCGCGGCGCCCGCCCCGGCAGGCAGACCCTCGAAGCTCCGCCGGGTTATCGCGCTGCCCAGGCCCGGGTGCGCTGGACCCCGAAGGCCGCCGCCTTGGCCTCGGCCGGGAAGGGGAGGTGCTCGAGGTCGAGCCCCATGCGCGGCGCGAAGTTCTTGATCGCCACCGTGCCGCCCTCTTTGTTCTGGCCGAACAGCCCGCGCACGTCGTTCATCAGCGTCTTCTTGGCGCTCACCGCCGAAGAGTCGGCAGCCTGCAGGTCGACCAGCGCCACCGGCACCTTCGGGTCGAACGACACGTTGCCAGAGAACGCATACGGGTAGTCGTCTTCCATGTGCGCCGCGAGCGGCACCACGATGTGCTTGGGGTTGGGCCCGAACTTGCCGACGAACACTCCCGCCTCGGGGCGCCCGTCGCCGAACAGGGTGGCGTTCATGAAGAAGAGGTTGTTCTTCAGCGCGAGCTTGCCCATGCGGTTCACCGGCCAGTCGTGCTGCATCGCCCCACCGGGGTTGTAGGCGAACAGGTTGTCTTCGAGGTTGAGCTCGCCGCAGCAGTCCTTGTGGTACAGCTCGAGCGCGCCGACGTTCGACGAGGTCGCGTCGGGGTTGAAGGGCCAGTTCAAGATGACCGAGTTGTGGGTGAAGTTGACGGTCTTGGTCTTGAAGCCCTTGTAGCCGGCCGGCTCGAACTTCAGCGGGATGACGTTGTTGAGGAAGAAGTTGTTGTCGATGTCGACCGTGGTCTCGTTCGACGCGGCCGAGTGGTACAGCTCGAACGCGCGGTGCGCGCTGTTGAGGAAGACGTTGTCGGCGATGACCAGGTGCCCGACCACCACCTGGCTGAGCGCGAGCAGCGGCAGGGTGCGCGAGCTGCCCTTGAGCAGGCTGTTGGTGCGCGCGTCGTACTTGTTCGACTGGGCGCTGTCGAAGACGAAGCCGCTGATGACCAGCTCTGAGAGCTGGGTCTTGTTGCCCCCGAAGCCGAGCACCGCCTGGGGCCGCGCGTCGCCGCCCAACAGCTCGGTGGGGCAGCCGAACGGGTCGCGCTTCTTCCAGTCGGGGCAGTGCCCGCCCAGCAGCAGCAGCTTCGCCTTGCCTCCCGGCAGCCCGTTCGGCAGCGCCCACAGCCCGGCGTGCTGGCCCTGCGCCACCAGCACCTGCACCTGATGGTCGGTGCCGTTGAGCAGCTCGACCGCCTTCTCGAGGCCGCGGGTCAGCTTGGGAAACCAGAACGAGGTCTTGCCGTCGGCGAGCGGCTCGGCGGCCTTGTGCGCGGCGCTGTCGCGCTCGGCGACGTACAGCTTGTAGACCTCGGCGCGCACCACCAGCGGCAGCAACAGCAGACCCAGGGCGAAAGCGTTTTTCATGGGCGCGACGGTACGCCAAATGTCGCATGCGCCAAGCTTCTTTGCGTCTTGCACAGCGGCGCCTGCTCGCGGGTCTGCGCCCCATGCGACTGCTCGCCATGTTGTGGGTCATTTGTCTCGCCGGCTGCTCGGGTTCCAGCGACGTGTGCTCGGCGGCGACGTGTGGCGGGTGCTGCACCGCGGCCGGCGTGTGCGAGACCGGGCTCACCGTCAGCGCGTGCGGCGAGGGCGGCGTCGCCTGCACCGCCTGCGGCGGCGGCGCGCAGTGCGTGAGCAGCCACTGTACCGCAGCGTGCACCCCCACCACCTGCGCGGCGCTGGGCGCGACCTGCGGCCAGGTGCCCGACGGCTGTGGAGGCGTGCTGGCGTGCGGCTCGTGCACCGGCGGCAAGGTCTGCGGCGGCGGCGGAGTCGCGAACGTGTGCGGCGATGGCAGCTGCACCAGCACCACCTGCGCGGCGCTCGGCAAGAGCTGCGGCGTCATCTCGGACGGGTGCAGCAGCACCATCGACTGTGGCACCTGCGGCGCCGGCACGACGTGCGGCGGCAGCGGGGTGCCGAACGTCTGCGGCATACCGACCGGCGGCACCGGCGGAGGCAGCGGCACCGGTGGCGGCACCTCGAGCGGCGGCGGCAGCGGCACCGGCGGGTCGAGCGGCGGCAGCGCGGGCCCCTGCGTGTGCCCGGCCGGCTACTCGTGCAGCAGCGGCGCGTGCCGCGGCGGCAACGCCGAGAACCTCACCCTCGACGTGCTGAGCCCGAACGTCATCTCGGTGGGCGGCACGGTGCAGTACAACGGGGCGGCTCCCATCAGCGAGGTGCCCTCGACCGCCTGCGCGACCTTGAAGCTGACCCGCGCCGACCGGAAGTTCAGCGCGTCGCTGCCGGTGGAGTGCAACGCGGCCGGCAACGTCAGCTTCTCGGGCCGGGTGGTGGCCGGGGTCTACGACGTCGAGCTGAGCAGCGGCTCGTCGCTCCGCGTGCCGCAGCTGCCGTTTCGGCTCAGCGCCGTCGACTTCTCGACCTCGCGGCTGAACATGGTGCTGGCCTTCACCGGCCCCGCGATGGTGCACGTCACCGGCAAGGTGCTCCGCAACGGAGCGAGGCCTGCCCTCGCCACGCCTCCCACCTGCGGCTTCTTGAGGTTCCTGCACCAGGGTGACCCGAAAGAGACCGTGGCGCGGGTGAGCTGCCAGAGCACCGGCGACTTCACCTTCGAGGTCGACCTCGCCCCCGGCCCCACCACCATCAAGCTGCAAGAGACCTCGCTGGGCGGAGACCTGACGAGCCAGACCCTGCCCGGCACCTACACCATCGCCGCCGGCATGGGGCCGCTCACCCTCGACACCAAGGGCCTCACGCTCAGCGGCGCCATCACCCTCAACACCAAGGCGCCCAGCCTCTTCACCGGCTACAAGCGGGTGGGCGTCGAGCTGAAGAGCACCACGACGGGCGGCCAGGTGCTGCGCATCTTGGCGAGCGGCGCCAACTACACCGTCAACGCGCTGCCCGGCACCTACGACGTGTCGGTGCTGGTCGAGGTCACCGACTCGGTGGCGCCGATTCGGGTGGTGGTGTTTCCCTCGCGCAGCCTGACCGCGAGCACCACCTTGAACCTCGACGCGACGCTCAGCACCACGCCGATCGGCACCACGCTCAAGCACAACGGCGCGTCGCTGGGCAGCGAGTGCTACTTCGTGCGGTTCACCTCGCTCACCGACGGCTCGAGCTACTCGTTCGGGTGCCCGATGTACGGCACCACCGTCTCGCGGGTGACCCCGGGCAGCTACCGCGTCGACGTCGACGGGGTCGGCGACGGCACGCTGCCGCCCGGCACCTGGCCGGCGGGCAACTTCACCATCCCCGCCTCGACCGCGGTGGTGCAGCTCAACCTCGGGGTGACGACTCCGGGCCTGGCGCTCGCTTCGTTTCAGGTGCGGCACAACGGCGCGGCGCCGGTGGTGTTCCCGCCGCAAGGCTCGAACTGCGGCCGGCTGCTCATCACGCCGGCCGGCATGACCGACACCGCCTGGCAGCCCGGCTTCAGCTGCGCCAGCTCGGGGGGGTTCACGGTGAGCAACCTGCGGCTGACGCGCGGCACGTACAGCGTCTCGGTGCTCGGCGACCAGCTCAGCTCGTCGCTGCCGAACACCGCCAAGCTGGTGGCCCCGTCACTGGTGATTGCCTCAGCGGCGCCCAGCACCGTGCTCGACGTGATGACGCCTCCGATGGCGCGGGTGTCGGGCCGCGTGTTGTCGAATGGAACGTCGCCGCTGGTGCTGCAGAGCAGCGCGACGTGCGGCGAGGTGGTGTTCGAGAACACGAACGGGGTCGACCACCAGCGCCTGCCGCTGCAGTGCGGCAGCGCCGCGCAGCTCACCTTTCAGGGCGTGGTGGTGAGCGGCACCTACCGCGTCTCGGTACGCGGCGACATGAACGAGGTGCTGCTGCCTCCGGACCCGGTGGTGGTGGTCGACGCGCTGGTGGTGCCGTAGCCTTGAGCTGGGCCTCAGGGGTTCGGCAGCGTGATGTCGAGGCCCGTCGACAGCACCGGTTGAAACGCGCCGTACTGCGAGACGCCGCTGCTCCACTGCTCTCCGATGGTGGCATCGCTGCCCAGGCCGCGGTTGCTCTGCGGGCTGCTGAGGTCGTAGTAGACGAGGTGCACCGCGTTCGAGCCCTCTGACAGCACCACCGAGAAGGTGAGCGTCACGTCGCAGGTCGCGCCCGAGCTGCTGTCGCAGCCGACCCAGGCGCCGACCAGGTACGCCGCCGACTCGGGCTGCGCGACCCGACGCACCGCGGTGCCCGGCGGGTACGAGGCCGTGCACGTCAGTCGCCCGCAGGGTGCTCGCGCCGACGGGCAGGGTGACCTCGAGCGTGGCGCGGGCGTCGGCGACCGGAGCGCTGCCCAGCCGCTTGCCGTCGGCGAAGAAGCGCGGCCGCTTCTACGGTGCGCGGCAGGGTCACATCGCGCGAAGGGGTCGGCGCGACCCCGCGGAGCGCACCTCTCCACGGCGACGGCTCTGCGCTCGCTGCTCGACTGAGGGTGCTGCGGGGCCGAAGGCGCCCGGTGCTACCGTGGTGGGCCATGGCCGCCGCAGCCCCGGACCAGCGACTGTTGTTCGCCACCACCTTCGAGGCGCTGCTGGTGCGTGCGTACCCAGACCGCATCACCCCGCCGCTGAAGCGCCAGCTGGCCGCCGACGGCGTCGACCTCGACCACCCGTTTCTGCCGGCCTACCCCCTGGGCACCTGGCTGAAGGTGCTGCGCACGGTGACCGAGAACGTGGCGCCCGGCGTCGACCACCCCACCGCGCTGCGCGACGTAGGGCGCCGGTTCATCGCCGGGTACTTCGAGACGATGCTGGGGAAGACCACGCTGCCCCTGCTGCGCCTGCTCGGCCCGCTGCGCACCTTTCGGCGAATGACGCAGAACTTTCGCGCCGGGAACAACTTCATCGAGACCGAGCTGACCGAGGCCGCCCCGAACGACGTGACGATGGTCATCAACCACTGCCTGGCCGAAGACCCGCGCTTCATTCAAGGCCTGCTCGAGCACGGGCTCGAGCTGATTCGGGCGCCGACGCCGAGCCTCGAGGTGGTCTCGCACAGCTCCGATGGGCGCGCCTGCTACCGCGCCCGGTGGGGCGCCTAGCTTGCACGGGGCGCGTCACCGCTCTTCTCTCATCGGCCGAGCAGCGGCGACGCTGCCGCCGATGAGCGTCGTCGCCCTCGGGCTGTTGCTCGCCACCGCCTGCCCTGCCACACCCGGCATCAACGATGCTGGCCACGACGCGGGCGTCGAGCCGACTGATGGCTGCGGCGGGGTGGGCTGTGGCGCCGACCAGCGCTGCGTGTCGGGGGTCTGTGTCGCTCGCGCGTGCGGGCCGAGGCTGTGCGCGGCGAACGAGACCTGCGTCGACGCGGGGGCGTGCGTCGAGTCTGCCTGCGTGGGCATCGGCTGCCCGACGGGAGAGCGCTGCACGGGCGGCAGTTGTGTGCCGCAGTCGTGCGCTGCACAGCCGTGCGGCAGCGACGAGGTCTGCATCGACGAGGCCTGCGTCGAGCGCGCGTGCGCCCAGGTCCAATGCGACGCAGGGCCCTGCCTCGCCGGCGCCTGCCAGGGCCCGACGTGCGGAGATGCGGGACCCTGTGGCCCGGCGTCGGGCTGCCTGAACGACCGCTGCGTCGACCTGCGCTGCCTCGCGGTGAGCTGTGCCCCGGGCTTTCAGTGCGCGGCCGGCCAGTGCGTGCCGGGCTGCGCCGCGACCCAGCCCCGAGAGTCGAGCTGCGGCGACGGCGTCGACGACGACTGTGACGGGCTCGCCGACTGCGCCGATTCGGACTGCGAGGCCCGCCCCTGTCTCGACGACGGCCACGCGTGCTCCGTCGACGTGTGCGGCGCCGGCCAGTGCATGCACCGGCTGCTCGACGCCGGCGCGGTGTGCCGCCCGTCGATCGGCGGGTGCGACGTCGCCGAGCGGTGCACCGGCGCGAGCCCCAGCTGCCCCTCCGACGTCTTCGATGCGGGCTGCGCCTGCCCCGAACAGGGTCCGCTCGCGGGCTATGCCGAGGGCGATGGCCTCAGGGCGATTTCGGCCACGGGGTTTTCGCTGCAAGACACCGACACGTGGTCTCGCTACGCCGCGATGCTCGACGCGCTGGGCCTGCCCAAGGTCGGCCTCGACGTGCTGCCGCTGAACCGCTCGGCGACCGCCATGCCCGCGAAGCCCTGGCCCGGCTTCGGGGGCGGCTTCTTCTGGGAGTCGGGAGACCTCGACGCGCGGTACTGGATACCCCAGGGGCTCGCCGAAGGTGTCGCCGGAGCCCGCTCAATGGTCGCGGTCGCGTGGCACTACGAGAGCGCGAACGTGGCCTTCGACCCCAACCCCAGCAGCGACGGCGCCGACAAGGGCGTTCGGGTGAGCTTCGCCGACGTGACCGGCTCGACGGCGAGTGTCACCTACCGGCATGCGCTGCTGGTCGAGCCCGACCCGACGCGAGGCTTCAAGCCGGTGCCGATTCACGGCGGCGGCCTGGCCTGGTCGGGCTCGCTGCTCTACGTCGCCGACACCTCGCGAGGGCTGCGGGTGTTCGACCTCACCCGCATCTCGAAGGTGGCGACGGCGGCGGCCTGCGCGACGCGCGCCGGCGTGGCCGCGGGGCAGGCGTGCGCATACGGCTATGAGTACGTGCTCCCCCAGGTCGGCGGGTATTACTTTCCCTCGGGGCTGTCGCCCTCGTGCCGGGCGAAGTTCTCGTTCGTGTCGCTCGACCGAAGCACCACCCCCGACTCCCTGGTGTCGGGCGAGTTCGACGACGACCCGGCGCTCGGCCTCTACAGCCGCCTGCTGCGCTGGCCGCTCGAAAGCGCCAGCTCGCGACTGAAGACGGGCCCCACCGGCGTGGTGACGGCGAGCGGCGCCTGGTACGCCGGCAATCGCAACCTCCAGGGCGCAGTCAGCGCAGGCCCCCGGTTCTTCCTCAACTCGACCCGCTACGAAGGCGCGCTGTTCAGCGGCGCGGTCGGTGCACTCCCCACCACCCTGCGGGCCAGCGACGACCGATGGGGCTACATGCCCGAGGGCATGCACCTGTCTGCCTCGGGGCGGCTGTGGGTCAGCACCGAGGGCCACAGCCTGCTCCCCCGCAGCGTGTACTTCGTTCTTGCCTCCGGGCTGCCCTGACGGCCCCACGCGCTTCGCATTTTTCGAGAGCGCGAGAGCGGGCTGCTGTGGGCTCGAATGAGCAGAAGTGATGGGTCTTCGTGCGTGAAGAAGCACTCGCGCGAGGCGGCTGCCGACAATCGCAGCAATGAACACCCAACCGATCAAGACCGCGCTGACCCGCCTCACCGACCAGGCCCGGCGCATCACCCACCTGCTCAAGGTGAGCGTGCAAGAGAACGACCCGACGCTGAAGGCGACCCAGACGGCGTTCGGCTTCAAGGTCTCGGGCACGGCGTCGAACAACGGCATCACCGCGTCGCGGCTGAAGCTCGGCTTCGACGGCAAGTCGGTCTCGCTGCCCCTGAGCGAGGGTGACACCGGGGCGTCGGTGCTGCGAAAGCTGCGCGCCGCGCTGCCCAAGGGCTACGAGGCGCACGTCATCGGGCGTCTGGGGAGCAGTCGGACCATCGGCATCTCGAAGGCGCCGGGCACGGGCGGTACTCCGAGCATCGACCCGGCGAAGATTCCCACCAGCATCAGCGCGAACAACGCCAGCGCACAGGTCGAGTCGGAAATCTGGGTCGACAGCAAGCCGGGCCCCGGCCCCGGTGCGAAGAACGCCAACGCGACGGTGCGGGTCTCGGGTGTCGGCTTCGCCGACGCCCCGCCGACCTTCCAGGTGAAGAGCATCGACGTCTACGAGCAGGGCACCAACAAGAAGGTCGCCACCGTCGCCAACCCCACGCTCGAGAACAGCGAGGTGCGCCGGGGTCAGAAGACGCAGAGCTACAGCCTGCAGATTCCCCTCGTGAGCCTCGACCTGAGCAAGACGTACACGTTCGTGGCGAACACCGGCATCAACGGCTCGACGCCCCAGAAGGTGCGCTCGGAGTACGTGACCGTCGGCCAGGCGTTCTAGCCGACGCTCACGCCTCGGTGAGCGACCCGCGATTGCGAAGCCAAACGGAGCGGGTGACGTAAGCTCGAGCCGATGCGCACCGCGCTGGCCCTCGCGCTCGTCGCAACCCAGGCCGTCGCGCAGGGGCTCTATCTCTCGCCCGAGATTGAGAGCGGCGCTCCGAGAGCGGTGCCGCAGCCGACCGGGTCGGCCAACAGCGTGGTGTACAGCGGCGGCACCTTCTTCATCACCTGGGACTTGGGTGGCCTGAGCGGCACCCACTTCGACCCGGCCAGCGGTCTCATCGACATCGGAGCGATTTCGCTGTCGACGTACGCCAGCGCCTCGCAGCTGCTGCCCGATGGAGCCGGGCTGGTGGTGGCGCTTCGGCACCCCTTACAGGGGCTGTACGTGCACCGCTTCTCGTCAGCCGGGGCTCCCGTTGGTACCCCGCAGCTCCTCACCGCCGACCCCACCGCGCAGACCCCCAGCCTGGCGTTCGACGGCACCCGGTTCGCCGCCATCTGGGGCGCCGGCGACGGCGGCAGCGGCGACCTCGTCGGCGCCCGCTTCACCTCTGCCGGTGGGCTGCTCGACCCGGCGCCGGTGCCGCTCGCCTCTTCGCCTCAGACGGGCGCGCGCATCTCCTTCGACGGGGCCTCGTTCGTCTTGACCTGGCTGCAGGGCGCGACGGTGCGCGCCGCCCGTTGGGACCCGCTGACCGGCACGGTGCGCGACCCCGGGGGCGTGCTGCTGGTGGCCGATGCCGGGCGGCCGCGAGACCTGCAGCTCGCCTCGAGCGGAGCCGGCTCGCTGGTGGCGTGGAGCGATGGGTTCCTCGGTGCGGGCCGCGTGCGGGCCACCCGCGTCGACACCCAGCTGCTGGCGCTCGACGCGCCCCCGCTGGCCATCGGCGGGGTCTCGCAGGCCCCGTCGCTGGCGTGGGGAGGCACCCACTACCTGGTCGCCTACGAAGAAGGCTCGGACGTCTCGGCGGCGCGCATCACCCCGGTGGGGCAGGTGCTCGACCCCACAGGCATCTCGGTGGCCGCTGGCCCCCAGTCCCAGATGTCCCCTCGCGTCGGCGCTGGCGACGGCGGCTTCGTGGTGGTGTGGAGCGACGAAAACGGCAGCTTTCCCCAGAACCACCTGCGGGGAACCTGGGTGTCGGCCTCGGGTGCGGCCAACCCCGGCTCGTGGGTGGTCAGCTCACGGGCGAACGAGCAGCAGTTCCCGGCGCTGGCCACCAACGGCGCGCTCTCGCTGCTGGTCTGGGCAGACGACCGCTCCGACGCGGGCTCGGACATCTATGGCACGCGCCTCGATTCGACCGGCGCGGTGCTCGACCCGAACGGCATTCGCATCTGTGGCGCTGCCGGAGACCAGTCTGAGCCGACCGTGGCGTGGGACGGCACCCAGTTCGTGGTGGCATGGCAAGACGACCGGCTGTCGTTCCTGACTCCCCGCGCCTACGCCGCCCGCGTGCGGGTCGACGGAGCGGTCATCGAAGACGGCGGCTTTGCGCTGGGGTCAGGCAACATGCGTTCTCCCTCGGCCTCGTTCGATGGCACCAACACGCTGGTGGTGTGGTCGGTCACCAGCGGCGGCGCAACCGGCTACGACCTCCAGGGGGCGCGCATCTCGCCCGCCGGGGTGAACCTCGACCCCGGAGGGTTCGCCATCGCGGTGCGCACCGACGACCAGGTCTCGCCCTCGGTGAGCGGGCAGGGAGGCAACTCGCTGGTGGTGTGGAACGACTCGACCGCTCCCACGATTCGCGGGGTGGTCTTGGTGGGCTCGCGGGTGGTCTCTGACGCGGGCGTGCTCACCTTCGGCAACGGGCTGTACCCCGACGTCTCGACCTTCGCCGGCGACTGGTCGGTCACCTGGGTGGGGCCCGAGCTGCGCTGGGCCCGCGTCTCGCCCGCCGGCCAGGTTCGCGACCCCGGCGGGCTCAGCCCCGCGCCCGACGCGAGCTTCTCCACCGGCGTGTCGCAGTTCAGCTGGGACGGTCACCCCGGCGTGCTGGCCGGCGCGACGGGTTGGCTGATGACCTTCGAGCTCGACGGGGGCACGGTCGACCGAACGCGCCTGGCAGCGACGGGGTACGGCGCGGTGGTGCTCGATGGCGGCGCGGTGCTCGTCAGCTACAGCCGCGGCGACCGGGGCACCTTGCGCACCTTCTTGCGACGGCTTTTGACCAGCGGCCAGCCCGCTGGCACCCCGTGCACCGCGGAGGCCGAGTGTGCGTCGTGGCTGTGCATCGCTGGCGCGTGCTCGTCAGATGGGGGCGCCGTCGTGGGCCCGCCCGATGCCTCGACCGGTGACGCCGGGCCGCTCGACGGCGGCAGCAGCGGTGGCAGCGGTGGCAGCGGTGGCAGCGGTGGCAGCGGTGGCAGCGGTGGCAGCGGTGGCAGCGGTGGCAGCGGTGGCAGCGGTGGCAGCGGTGGCAGTGCAGGGAGCGGGGCGCAGCGCTGGCGGTAGTGCAGGCAGTGGCGGAGGCGACGCCGTCGCCACGGAGCGCAGGCTGCAGGTGGGGTGCGGCTGCACCGAAGCGCTGTCCGCGGGCGGGTGGGCGCTCGGCGTGGTCGCCGTCGGCGTCTTGCGCCGCAGGCGCCTCACGCCTCGGCCGGCACGGCGACACGCAGACTCCCCCCCGTGCAAGCGACGGGGAGCCTCCGGCAGGTGACGGTCGGGCGGGCACCTCTTGCCGAGGCGATGCTGCCGCGTAGGGGCAGCAGGCTGCGGGCGGAACATCGACACGCGGTGCACGTCGGCGGGCGCGAGAAGCGCTCGAGCGCGAGGTGCACCACCGGGGTGGCGAGCGGTGAACAGCGGCGCGACGCCGAGCGGCTCGCGCAGCGGTGCTACCGTGCTCGACCATGCTCGCCGCGACCTCGGACCAGCGACTGTTGTTCGCCACCACCTTCGAGGCGTTGCTGGTGCGCGCGTACTCAGACCGCATCACCCCGCCGCTCAAACGCCAGCTGGCCGCCGACGGAGTCGACCTCGACCACCCGTTTCTGCCGGCCTTCCCCCTGGGCACCTGGCTCAAAGTGCTGCGCACGCTGTGCGACGCGGGGCGCCGGCTCATCGCCGGCGTGCTTGCTACCGCGCGCGGTGGGGCGCCTGGGTGTGTCGATGAAGCCTGACGGCTGGTCGATTCTCACGCCCCGCATCGTGACCGCCGACGTCGAAGGGTTGGCGTCGTTTCTTCGCACCGTCTTCGGGGCGACCGGAGACGTTCACCCGGGCCGCCCGGCAGTGCTGCGCATCGGTGACTCGAACGTGATGCTGAGCGGGGTTGGGCCGCGGCCGGCGACGCCGGCGTTTCTATACGTCTACGTCGCCGACGCCGACGCGACGTGGCGACGCGCGGTCGAGGCCGGAGCGCGGTCGCTCGAGGCGCCGATCGACACTCCCTACGGTGACCGCCGCGGCATGGTCGAAGACCGGTGGGGCAACGTCTGGCAGATCGCGACGTTCACTCCAACGTCGCGACCGTGACCTCGTCGCGCTCCGGAAGCTCCGGGCGCCACCGATTGCGCTACGCCTCGGCCGGCACGCTGACGCGCTTGCGGCGCGAGAAGCGGTCGAGCGCGAGGTAGACCACCGGGGTGGTGAACATGGTGAGCAGCTGCGAGACGAGCAGCCCGCCGACGATGGCGACGCCCAGCGGCTTGCGCAGCTCCGAGCCCATGCCGGTGCCGAACGCGAGCGGCAGCGCGCCGAGCAGCGCGGCCATGGTGGTCATCAGAATGGGCCGAAAGCGCAACAGGCACGCCTGGTAGATGGCGTCGCGCGGGCTCTTGCCGTGGTCGCGCTCGGCCTCGATGGCGAAGTCGATCATCATGATGGCGTTCTTCTTCACGATGCCCACCAGCAGAATCAGCCCCACCATCGCGATGATGCTCAGGTCGATGCCGAACACCATCAGCGCCACCAGCGCTCCCACCCCCGCCGACGGCAGCGTCGACAGAATGGTGATGGGGTGCACGTAGCTCTCGTAGAGCACGCCCAGCACGATGTAGACGACCAGCAGCGCCATCAGAATCAGCAGCGGCTGGCTCGCGAGTGAATCGCTGAACGCCTTCGCGGTGCCCTGAAACCCCGCCTTCACGCTCGCCGGCAACCCAATCTCGGCCTCGGCCGCGTGAATCGCGTCGACCGCGTCGCCCAGCGCCACGCCCGGCGCGAGGTTGAACGAGAGCGTGGTGGCCGGAAACTGCCCCTGGTGGTTGATGGAGAGCGGCAGCACCCCCGGCGCGCTGGTGCCCAGCGACGCCAGCGGCACCAGCGTGCCCAGATTCGTGCGCACGTACAGCGAGCCCAGGCCCGCGGCGCTGGCGCGGTACTGCGGCGACACCTCGAGCACCACCCGGTACTGGTTCAGCTGGGTGAAGGTGGTCGCGATCTGCCGCTGGCCGAACGCGTCGTAGAGCGTGTCGTCGATCGCCTGCTGGGTGACGCCCAGCCGCGCGGCGGTGTCGCGGTCGACGGTGAACTGCAGCTTCAGCCCCGCGGTCTGCTGGTCGGTCGCCACGTCGCGCAGCTGCTCGACCTTCTTCAGCCGCTCGAACACCCGGGGCGCCCACTCGCGCAGCTCGTCGAGGCTCGCGTCCTGCAAGGTGTACTGGTACTGCGTGCGCGACCCGCGGCCGCCCAGGCGCAGGTCCTGCCCCGCCTGCAAGAAGGTGGCGATGCCTTCGACCTTGCCCAGCTGGGGGCGCAGCTTGCCGATGATTTCGTCTGCCGTCTGCTTGCGTGGCGGCATGTCTTCGAGCGCCACGAACAGGTTGCCGGTGTTGCCCGCGCCGAAGCCCCCGATGAACGCCACCGCGTGCTTCACGTTCGGCTCTTTCGAGAGCACCGCCAGCACCTTCTCTTGCCGCTCGCGCATCGAGGTGAACGACACGTCTTGCGGCCCCTCGGTGAAGCCCTGCAGCTGCCCGGTGTCTTGCTGGGGGAAGAGCCCTTTCGGCACCGTCACGAACAGCGCCACCGCCGCGCTGGCCAGCGCCACGGTGACCACCAGCATCAGCCGCCGGTGGTCGAGCACCCAGGTCAGCGCGCGCCCGTAGCCGCTCACCACCCGCTCGAAGCCGCGCTCGACCGCCTGCGCCAGCCGCCCGTGGCCGCCGTCGCCGCGCCTCAGCAGCGTCGCGCACATCACCGGGGTCAGCGTCAGCGACACCACCGCCGAGATGGCGATGCTCACCGCCAGGGTGATGGAGAACTCGCGGAACAGCCGGCCCACCACACCGCCCATCAACAGCAGCGGTATGAAGACGGCGATCAACGAGACGGTGATGCTCAGAATCGTGAAGCCGATCTGCTTCGCGCCCTTGAGCGCCGCCTCGACCGGCCGCAGGCCCTGCTCGAGGTAGCGGGTGATGTTCTCGGTCACCACGATGGCGTCGTCGACCACGAAGCCGGTGGCGATGGTGAGCGCCATCAGCGACAGGTTGTTGAGCGAGAAGTCGAGCAGGTACATCGCTCCGAAGGTGCCCACCAGCGAGAGCGGCACCGCCACCGCGGGTATCGCGGTGCTGCGCAGCGAGCGCAAGAACACGAACACCACCAGCACCACCAGCGCGACCGAGATGACCAGCGTGCGCTCGACGTCGCGCACCGAGGCCCGAATGGTCTGCGCGCGGTCGAGCGCCACGTCGAGCTCGATGGCCGGCGACACCGAGGTGCGCAGCACCGGAAACAGCGCCTTGATGCGCTCGATGGTCTCCAAGATGTTCGCGCCCGGCTGGCGGCGAATGATGAGCAGCACCGCGCGGCGGCCGTCGAGCCACGCCGCGGTGCGGTTGTTCTCGACGTCGTCGGTGACCTGCGCCACGTCAGAGAGCCGCACCAGCTCGTCGCCGTTCACCCGCACGATGACCCGACGCCACGCCGCGGCGTCGAAGAGCTGGTCGTTGGTCGAGATGGAGCTCGCCTGCGTCGCGCCCGAGATGACGCCCTTGGGCTGGTTCGAGGTGTTCGCCGCCAGGGTGGTGCGCAGCTCCTCGAGCGAGAGGCCGACCCCCGCCAGCGCCAGCGGGTCGGCGGCGATGCGCACCGCCGGCTGCTGACCGCCGCCCACGAACACCTGCCCCACGCCGTCGACCTGCGAAATCTTCTGCGCCAGCACCGTGTTCGCCGCGTCGAACACCTGGCTCAACGGCAGCGACGCCGAGGTGAGCGAGAGAATCAGAATCGGCGCGTCAGAGGGGTTCACCTTTCTGAAGTTGGGGCGCAGCGGCAGGTTGGTGGGCAGCTCCGAGCTGGCGGCGTTGATGGCGGCCTGCACGTCGCGGCCGGCCGACTCGGCGGTGCGGCTCAGGTCGAACTGCAGCGTGATGCTGGTCGAGCCCAGGGTGCTGGTCGAGGTGATCTCGGTGATGCCGGCGATGCGCCCGAAGCGCCGCTCGAGCGGAGTCGCCACCGCCGACGCCATCGTCTCGGGGCTCGCTCCGGGCAGGTTCGCGTTCACGTTGATGGTGGGGAAGTCGACGTTGGGCAGCGGCGCGATGGTGAGCTGGCTGTACGCCGCCGCGCCTCCCAGCAGCACCGCCGCCGCCAGCAGCGAGGTGGCGATGGGCCGCTTGATGAACGGCGCCGAGAGCCCGTCGCCCATGGTCAGTGCGCTCCTGCCGGCCGGTGCGCCCCGGTGCTGCTGCCCGGCTCGGGCGCCGGCCCGCGCGACGGCTCGCGCTTGAGCCAGCGGCTCAAGCGGTCCATCGCCAGGTAGATGATGGGCGTGGTGTAGAGGGTGAGCAGCTGCGAGATGATGAGCCCGCCCACGATGCTGATGCCGAGCGGCCGGCGCAGCTCGGCGCCGGTGCCCTGACCCAGCGCCAGCGGCAGGCCGCCCAGCAGCGCCGCCATGGTGGTCATCATGATGGGCCGAAAGCGCAGCAGGCACGCCTGGAAGATGGCCTCGCTGGGGTGCAGGCCCTGGTCGCGCTCAGCCTCGAGCGCGAAGTCGATCATCATGATGGCGTTCTTCTTCACGATGCCGATCAGCAGCACGATGCCGATGAGCGCGATGACGCTGAATTCGGTGCCGCACACCAGCAGCGCCAGAAACGCGCCCACCCCCGCTTGTAGCTCTCGTAGAGCACGCCCAGCACGATGTAGACGGTGATGAGCGCGGCCAGAATCAGCAGCGGCTCGCTGCCCAGCGCCTCGGCGAACGCCTGCGCCGCGCCCTGAAACGACGCGTGAATGCCGGGCGGCACGTCGAGCGACGCGCTCGCCGCCGAGATGGAGTCGACCGCCTGCCCCAGCGAGGTGCCCGGCGCCACGTTGAACGACACCGTCACCGAGCGAAACTGCCCCTGGTGGCTGATGGCCAGCGGCGCCACCTGCGGCACGAAGCGCGCGATGGAAGAGAGCGGCACCGCCTGCCCGGCCAGCGTGCGCACGTAGAGCTTGTCGAGCGCGTTCGGGTCTTCGCGCACCGCGGGGTTCACCTCGAGAATCACCCGGTACAGGTTCAGCTGCGTGAAGATGGTCGACACCTGCCGCTGCCCGAAGGCGTCGTAGAGCGTGTCGTCGATGGCCTGCATCGAGACGCCCAGGCGCGAGGCGGTGTCGCGGTCGATCTGCACCGCGGTGACCGGCGCCAGGTCTTGCTGGTCTGACGCGACGTCTTGCAGCTCTCTCAGCCCCTGCAGCTTCTCGACGATGCGCGGCGCCCACTGCATCAGCTCGTCGGGGTCGGCGTCTTCGAGCGTGTACTGGTACTGGGTGCGGCTCTGCCGCGTGTCGATCTGCAGGTCCTGCCCCGCCTGCAAGAACACCGAGACGTCGTGCTGCGATGTCAGCTTCTCGCGCAGCCGCAAGATGACCTGCGTGGCGTCGGCGTCGCGCTCTTGGCGCGGCTTCAGGGTGATGCTCAGCCGCCCGCTGTTGGTGGTGGGGTTGGTGCCGTCAGAGCCGATGAACGACGCCACGTTCTCGACCGCGGGGTCTTCGAGCACCTTCGCGGCGACCTGCTCTTGCAGCTCGGTCATGCGGCGAAACGAGACGTCGGGCCCGGCCTGGGTGACGCCGAGAATCAGGCCGGTGTCTTGAATGGGAAAGAAGCCTTTGGGGGTGAGCACCACCAACAGGCCCGTGAGCACGACGGTGAGCACCGCGACCAGCAGGGTGAGCCGCTGGTGGCGAAACACCACCGTCAGGGTGCGCCGGTAGAACGCAATCATCGCCTCGAACCCGGCCTCGGACCACCGGTAGAGCCGGCCGCGCTTCGCGTGAGGCACCTCGGCCTTGAGCAGGTACGCGCCCATCATCGGCGTGAGCGTCAGCGACAGCACCGCCGACACCGCGATCGCAGCGCTCAAGGTGATGGCGAACTCGCGGAACAGCCGGCCGATGAGCCCGCCCATGAACAAGAGCGGTATCAGCACCGCGATGAGCGACACCGTCAGCGACACGATGGTGAAGCCGATCTGCTTGGCGCCCTTGATGGCCGCGTCGAACGGCTTGTCGCCCTGCTCGATGTAGCGCGAGATGTTCTCGAGCATCACGATGGCGTCGTCGACCACGAAGCCGGTCGAGATGGTGAGCGCCATCAGCGAGAGGTTGTTGAGCGAGAAGCCGAGCAGGTACATCGCGCCGAAGGTGCCCACCAGCGAGAGCGGCACGGTGAGCGAGGGAATCAGCGTGGCGCGCAGGTTTCGCAAGAACGCGAAGATGACCAGCACCACCAGGCCGATGGTGAGCACCAGGGTGAACTCGACGTCTTCGACCGAGGCGCGCACCGTCTCGGTGCGGTCGGCCAGCACCTGCACCTTGAGGCCCTGCGGCAGCGACGCCTGCAGCTGCGGCAACAACGCCTTCACCCGGTCGGCCACCTGAATCACGTTCGCGCCCGGCTGGCGCTGCACGTTCAAGATGACCGCGCGGGTGGTGTTCGCCCAGCCGGCCAGCTGGTCGTTCTCGACCCCGTCGATGACGTCGGCGACCTCTTCGAGCCGAATCGGCGCGCCGTCTTTGTAGGCGATGACCACCGAGCGAAAGCTCTTCGCGTCGGGCAGCTGGTCGTTGGTGGCGAGGGTGTACTGCTGCCGGGCGCCGTCGAGCGTGCCGGTCGGCTGGTTGACGTTGGCGGTGACGATGGCCGAGCGCACGTCTTCGAGCGTCAGGTTGGTGCCGGCCAGCGCCTGCGGGTCGACGCGCACGCGCACCGCCGGCTTCTGCGCGCCGTTGAGCGTCACCAGGCCCACCCCCGAGACCTGCGAAATCTTCTGCCCGAGAATCGAGTCGGCCTGGTCGCTCACCTGCGCCAGGGTGAGGCTGTCTGAGGTGAGCGAGAGGGTGAGAATCGGCGTGTCGGCCGGGTTGCTCTTGCTGTAGGTCGGCGGCGCGGGCAGGGTGCGCGGCAGCACGCTGGTCGCCGCGTTGATGGCCGCCTGCACGTCTTGCTCGGCCGAGTCGATGCTGCGGTCGAGGTCGAACTGCAGCGTTATCTGCGAGCTGCCCTGGCTGCTCACCGAGGTCATCTGGGTGAGCGAGGGCACCTGGCCGAACTGCCGCTCGAGCGGAGTGGTGACCGCCGACGCCATGGTGTCGGCGCTCGCGCCCGGCAGCATGGTGCTCACCACGATGGTCGGGTAGTCGACCTGCGGCAGCGCGGCCACCGCCAGGCTGCGAAACGCCACGATGCCCGCGATGGTGAGCCCGATGGTGAGCAGCGTGGTCGCCACCGGGCGGCGAATGAACGGCTCCGAGATGCTCATCGCGACGGGCTCGCCTTGGGGCCGTCGGCCGCGGCCTCGGGCGCGAGGCCCTTCGCGCGCGCCGGGTTCGCCGGGCCGTCGGGCCGCTCACCGCTCGGCGCGGGGCCACCGTCGCGACCCTCGCCTCCGCCGCGCTTCTGCCCCTCTTCGCGGGCGTCGACCTGGGCGCCGGGCTTGAGCTGGCTCTGCCCGTCGGTCACCACCTGCTCGTCGGGCTGCAGGCCTTTCGAGATGAGCGCCACCGCGCCCTCGATGGAGTCGACCTCGACCGGCCGCAGCTCGGCCTTGCTCTGAGGTGTCACCACGTACACGAACGAGCCCTTCTGGCCGCGCTGCACCGCCACCGCGGGCACGGTGACCGCGCCCTGCTTCGTCTCGACCAGCAGCCGCGCCTTCACGAACTGGCTGGGCCACAGCACGTGCGCGGCGTTGTCGAACTGGGCCTTGAGCTTGATGGTGGCGGTGGTGGCGCTCACCTGGTTGTCGATGACGGTGAGCTTGCCCACGGCGAGCCGGTTCTTGCCGTCGCGGTCGAACACCTCGACGGCCAGCGGCCCCAGCTCTCGCGCGCGGGCCACCCGGGGCAGCTCGTCTTGCGGCAGGGTGAAGGTCACCGCGATGGGGTCGAGCTGCGTCACCAGCACCAGGCCGGTGGCGTCGCTGGCGTGCACCAGGTTGCCGGGGTCTATCTGCCGAATGCCCACCACCCCGTCGACCGGAGCGACGATGCGCGACCACTCGAGCTGCAGCTGCGCGTTGGCCACCTGCGCCGCGTCGAGCGCCACCGCGCCCCTGGCCTGCGCCGCGAGCGTCGCCTGGTCGTCGACCTGCTGCTGGGCCACCAGGTTCTGTTTGCGCAGGTCCTGGTAGCGGGCGAGGTTCAGCTCGGCGTTGCGCAGCTGCGCCGCGTCGCGCTGTTGCGCGGCCTGCGCCTGCTGCAGCGCGATGCGAAACGGCCGCGGGTCGATCTGCGCCAGCAGGTCGCCCTTCTTCACCGCCTGCCCTTCGGCGAACGCCACGCTCTCGAGCCGGCCGTCGACCTGGGTCTTCACCGTCACCGAGGCCAGCGGCGTCACGCTGCCCAGCCCTTCGAGCACGATGGGTACGTCTCGCTGCACCACCCTGGCCACCGTCACCGGCACCTTGCGGTTCGCGGCCGCCTTGGCCTGCTTCTCGTCGGCCTTCTCGGTGTTGCCGCGGCGCACGAACAGGAACACGCCCAGCCCGATGGCCAGGCCCAACCCGAGCAGCACCCAGCGCGCGCGGCTGCGCTTCGCCTTGGCGGGCGCGGCGGGCCGTTCGGGAGCGGCGGTCGCGGTGACTTCGTCGGTCATGGTGTCTGCCCCAGGGCGGCGAGCAGCTGCGCGCGCGCGGATGAGATGGCGAACTGGGCCTGCGCCCGTTGCGCTTCGGCGGTCGAGAACGCCACCTGCGCGTCACCCAGCTCGATGATGCTCCCCACGCCCTGGGTGTAGCGGCCCTCGGCGAGCTGCAGCTGCAGGCGCGCGTTGGCCTCGGCGGCTCTGGCCGCTTCGAGGCCGCTCAAGCCCGCCTGCACCGAGAGCTGCGCCTGCTCGACCTGCAGCGCAATGGCCAGCCGCTGCGCCTGCACCTGCGCGTCGTAGTTGTTCCAGTTGGCGCGCTGCTCGCGCACCTGCCCGGCGGTGAGGCCGCCTTGAAAGAGGCTCCAGCTGAGGGTGAAGCCGAACTGCCAGTTGAAGCCGAGCCGGTCGAGGGTGGTGCCGGTCTCGGCCACCGCCGCGGCGGCGCCGAGCGTGGGCAGGTAGCCGCCCTGCGCGGCCCGCACCGCGGACGCGGTGGCGTCTTGCTGCAGCAGCAGCGCGGCCAGCTCGGGGCGGTTCTTCACCGCCCGCTCGGTGAGCGCGTCGAGCGGCTCGCTCTCTCCCTCGACCGCGGCCAGCTCGTCGGCGCCCACCTCGAAGTCTCCGGCGATGCCGCCCACCGCCTGGCGCAACTGCGCCTTGGCGAGCAGGTAGTTGTTGCCGGCGTTCACCAGCTGCAGCTGCGCGTTGGCCACCGCGGTGCGCGACTGGGCGAGGTCGATTTCGGGCCGAATGCCGACCTTGGCGAAGGCCTCGACCTGGGTCTGGTGCTTGACCTGGTTGTCGAGGGTCTCTCTCGCGACCTCGGCGAGCGCCGCGTAGGTGCGGGCCTGGAAGAAGGTGGCGCGCACCTGCAGGTCGACCTGCAGCGCGGTGGCCCGGGCGGTGGCGCGCTGCGCGTCGACCAGATGGCCCGCCGCGCGAAAGCGCTCGATGGCGCCGAAGTCCCAAATCGTCTGGTAGAGGTTCAGCCCCGCGCTGAAGATGTTGGTGGTGGTGGGGCTCACCGCGACGTCGGTGGCCGCGGTGCCGCTGCCTCCGCTGGTGGTGGCGCGCGTCGAGCCGTGAACCCGCTGGTAGACCGCGGTGCCGGTGAGCTGCGGCAAGAGCACCGAGCGCTGCTGCCACCTGCGCCCCTCGGCCGCGTCGACCAGCGCCTCGGCCTGCTGCAGCGAGGGCTGCTGCTTCGCCGCCAGCTGCAGCGCCTCGCTCAAGCTGAGCACCCGGCCGGCGGCCGCGGCGGGCAGGGCGAGCACCGCCGCCGGCAGCACCGCGCACCACCACGCACTCGAGCGTCTCACGGGGGCCAACATAACGGCCGGTTGTGCGAGGGCTTGGGTTCAACGGACGAAGGCGATGAACCTGCCGACGAGCCGGGCCCGGGCCGTTACCAACCGCAGACACCCTCTACCCCCGGCGCACGCCGACGGCGCTCTGCAGCAGCACGTCTTTCACCTGCTGGCTGCGGTCGCGCGCCACCGGCACGCGCACCCCCACGCCGCCCTCCGACAGGCTCTCGCCGACGAACAGCGAGGTCTCGGCGTCTTCGCGGTCGAGCTCTTTGATGGCCTGGCCGTTCACCAGCCAGTTGCGGTGCACCCGCAAGAACGAGCGGCCCATCGACAGCTCGATGGCCGAGAGCGACAGGTCGATGTCGAGCCGGCCGTGCCGGGTGTGCACGAAGGTCAGCCGGTCGGCGGCCTCGAAGGCCCAGATTTCGTCGGGCTCCAAGAACACCAGGTTCTTCTTCTTGCGCGCCACGATGCGCTGCGACTTCTGGGGCTCGGGAGCGCGGCGGGTCTGCAGCCGCTCGAGGCACAGCCGCACCCGCTCTTCGCTGAACGGCTTGAGCAGGTAGTCGACCGCGCCCAGCGCGAAGGCATCGAGCGCGTGCTCCTCGAACGCGGTGGCGAGCACCACCAGCAGCTTCGAGCTCGACGCCGTCAGCTCGCGCGCCAGCTCGAGGCCCGCGCGGTCGTTGCTGTCGCGCGCCAGCTGCACGTCGACGAAGGCCACCTCGACCCCGAGCTGCGAGCCGGGGCTGACCGCCGCTTGCGCCTCTTCGACGGTGGCCACCGCGCCCACCACGTGCGCGAGCCCGGTGCCCTCGAGCAGCTCGACCAGGTAGTTGCGCGCCGGCCACTCGTCGTCGATGACCAACGCCCGCAAGGCCGGCCACACGCTCACGCCCTCACCTCGGGCTGGGGCGGGTGGCGGGGCAGCACCACGGTCGACGTGGCGCCCGAGTCGCTCGACTCGAGCACCACCCTGCCGCGCGCGCCGTAGCGCAGCGCGATGCGCCGCTCGACCGACTGCAGCCCGAAGGCGCCCTTGCGAATCGGCTTGTCGCCGGTGCCGGGGCCGTTGTCGCGCACCGTGCAGACCAGCGACTGCCCGTCGTCAGAGATGACGGCGCGAATCTGCACCTCACCGGCGCCGCGGGCCTTGAGCGCGCCGTGCTTCACCGCGTTCTCGACCAGCGGCTGCAGCAAGAGGCGCGGCAGCGGCACGTCGCGCGCGTGGTCGTCGATTTCCCAGCGAAACGAGAGGTCGCCGCGGTGGCGGGCCTCGAGAATCTCGGCGTAGCGCTTGAGCCAGGTGACCTGCGCCGAGAGCGACTGCAGCTCGTCTTCGTCTTTGAGCGCGTCGCGCAAGAGGTCTCCGAGCGCGGCGAGCAGCCGGCGCGCCTCACGCGCGTCTTCGGTCACCAGCCCGGCGATGGCGTTCAGGGTGTTGAGCAGGAAGTGGGGCTCGAGGTTCGCGCGCAGGCGGGCCAGCTCGGTCGAGCTGCGCAGCCCGTCGGCTTCGGCGCGGCGCACCTGCGCGTCTTCGAGGCTGAAGGGCACCGCGAAGGCGAGCGTCCACAGGCCGAGGTGGCTCTGCGCCTGCACGAAGCCGAACACCATCGCGCGGCCGAGGCTGCTGTGGCCCGAGGTGTAGAGGTGCAGGTCGAGCTGCGGCACCACCTGCTCGCTGAGCCAGTAGAAGAGGGCGCCGGCGCTCACTCCGATGGTGGCGGCCACCGCCGCCCCGATGCCCACCACCCAGCCCCAGCCGCGGCCGGTTCGGCGCGTCCACCGGAACACCGCCGAGAGCGCCACCATCAACGGCAGCAGCTCGAGGCAGTAGAAGAGCAGCACCGAGACGAAGCGGGTGGCGTCGCGGTTGCTCACGTAGCCGGCGGCGAGCTGCGCCAGCAGCACCAGCATCACGATGCCCACGCTGAGCAGGGTGCGGCGCGCGCCGGGCAATGAGACCGCCGTCATGGCGGCTACCGTAGCCGCGGCGGTCTGCGCGCGCACCGGCTTACGGTTCGTCGGTCAGATGCGGCCGTTGGTGGGTGAGAAACGGCGCTTCGGGCGTGGGCCCTCGCGGCCGTACGCGTGGCTCACGCTGTCGGGAATCGGTGGATCAATCACCCGGTGGCGAGGTACGAGCGGGGCTCACGAAAAGCGCTGGCTTTCCCCTACCCGAGGTACCGTTCGATGATGACCCGCGTCGTTCTCTTCGCTTCGCTCGCCGTTGCCCTCGCCGGTTGCGGAGGCGGCGACAGCTGCTCGCGCGGCAGCCCCTGCCCCAACGACCAGATGCGCACGCCCTCACAGGTGACGGAGTGCCGCGCCACGCTCGACGCGAACAAGAACGCCAACTGCTTCAGAGAGGTCGTCGCGTACTCCGACTGCATCTCGTCGAACATCGTCTGCACCAGTGGTGGCACCACCGACGTCGACCTGACCACCACCAAGGCGGCGAACAACTGCAAGAACCAGTTCGACGCGGCGAGCAGCTGCTGCGCGTCGAACGCCGGCTCGACCGCCTGTCAGTAAGAGCGCGCGACCTCGACGCTCTGACCGCCTTTTAAGGCAAGCGGTGCTGAGCACGGTGCTTCCACTTGGGCCCGCAGGCGGGGCAGGCTGGGCGGCCCATGCCGATGAGCCACCGCGCCTTCGCCTTCCGGTACACCGCGTTCGCGGCAGAGCTGAAGCCGCTGGTCGAGGCCGGCGATGCCGGCGCGCTGACCCGCTTCATCGACGCGCACCGTACCGAGCTGCGAGAGCCCGACCACGGCGAGCCCGTCTTCTCCGAGTGGGCTCGACAGGTCGAGCCCGGCGACGTGCAGACCCGCGCGAAGCTGGCGCTGACCCGGTACTACGACCCGCGCGCCGACCTCGGGCTGGGGCTCATCTGGCAGCGGTTTCAAGACACCCGCGCGGTGCTGGGCCGGGCGCTGCCGCCGTTCGACCCGGGCGGCCTGGGCAGCTACTTCCAGTCAGAGGCCGAGGTCACCGCGAGCATCGCGCGGGTGCTGCCGACGGTCGAGATTGAAGGCGAGCTGTTGGTCTCGATGCTGCGCGCCGCCGAGGCGCGCGGCCTGGGGCTGTACGTCACCTTCTGATCAGCGCTGCCTGCCAGGTTCTCGACGAAGCTCAGGGTTCGAGAAAAACATTCTGTGCGCAACTTTTCTGGCCCGACGGAGAAAATCGACCGTGGGAATCGGGTCTGCCACCTCACTCACTCGAGCGCGCGCGGCCGCGGGGCTGAGCGACGCCCCGGTCGACCTGCGCAGCTGGGACACCCGAAATTTCACCCGGCCCGAGGCAGGCGTGGCCTCGGACTACGTCTTTCTCGTGACCGCGATGGGCCCCCGGAAGCTCGAGCGGTACGAGACCCCGACCGATCTGCGCCAAGAGAAGCTGCTGTTCAGCTCGTTCATCTCCGACGGCGCCGGCAAGACCGATACGGTCGGCGACCTCGGGCTGATTCTCGACGTGCGGCCCGACAACGTCGCCGGCAACTACCACCGCGACACCGCCTGGTACGTCGGCACCACCTACCAGACCACCGAGACCCTCGCGGCGATGGTCGCGAACACCTACCCACCGAAGGTGCCCGGGTTCGGCGGCTCGATGGAGCCTCGGCCGCGCCACCTCCCGCACGTCATTCGCACCCCCGCAGAGCTGCTCGAGAAGACCCGCGGCAACAACGAGGTGCTGCTCCTCGGCGAGCGCGCCAACAGCCCGTCGAAGGTTCGCGCCTCGGGCGTCTTCATTCGCACCCGAGACGGGAAGGACCTGGCGACAGCGAAAGAGGTCGAAGCCTTCGTCGCGGTCGCCAAGAAGTGGCGCGTGCCGGTGGTGAGAATTCCGACCGAGCGCGCGACCGCTGCGACGGCGCCGTCGGCCGTGGCCAACGCTGATCCGCACGGCACCTCCGACTTCGTCGCCGGGTAGCGCGCCGCTCAGTTCTGAAACGTGCCGATCTGAATCGCCGGGGTCGAGTGCAGCGAGAAGTCGATCGCTCCACCGATGGAATAGAGGTGGTTCTTGAACACCGGCAGGTTGTGCACGTGCCCGCGCGCCACCGGCAGCGACGCCACCATCTCCCACGCGCCCAGCGAATGGTCTGCGCCGATCGCCGAGCGAAACACCTGGCTCACGTGGTCGGTCGACCCGGTGTCGGTGATGCCGCCCACCACGTACAGATACCCGCCGTAGGCCGCCGACGCGTGCGTGGCGATGGTGATGGGAAAATCAGGCTGGGCCACCCACTCGCCGAGGTCACCGTGCTCGTCGAAGTGGCCCCGGTGCACGGCCTTCATCATCGGCGGGTTGTTGAACGCGCTCTGCTCGAGCCCGCCGACCAGGTACACGTAGTCGCCGACCCGGCTGACCGACATGTGCGAGCGCTTGCCGGGGAGCTTGCCCGCCGGGTTCCACGGCGACAGCGTGTGGTTCGGGTACCACTGCGCCTTCACCACGTCGTCCCAGACGTCGGGGTCGCGAAACCCGCCCAGCACGTAGACGTGGTCGCCCCGCGAGACCGAGGCGGGGTGCATGCGCGGGTGGCCCACCGACCCGCTCTCGATGAAGGCGCTCAGCGAGCCATCGGGGCCGATGCGCGCGAACGAGCTCTGGTCGGTCACTCCCCCCGGAATGTTGCCGCCCGCCACCATCAGCAGGTCGTTGAGAATGCAGCCGGTGCCCCCGCCTTCGGCGACCGGCAGCGCCTGCGGCAGCTCCTCGAACGCCTCGAGCGAGCCGTCATCGTTCACCTTGGCGCGGTTGACGCCGGCGAACACCCGCGAGCCCTCGACCCCCGCCAGCACGTACAAGAACGCGCCCGCATCGACCTCGGCCAGCACGCTCGAGTGGTGGTTGCGCAGCGGGCCCATCACCGGTGACGGCACCCAGGAAGAGAGGGTGCCGCAGCTCGGGTCGGCCGCTGGCGTCTGCTCGCCGCAGAGGTGGCCGGCGTCGGCCACCCCGGCATCGACTCCCGCGTCGACCGGCTCGAGCCCCGAGTCGACGGTGCCCATCGGAGCCGGCCCGGGGCAGGCGACCAGCGTTACCAAAGTGGCGATCAGGGTGAGGGAGCGCATGTCGGTGGCGCACTCATCAACGTTCGTGCCACGCGCGGCAGCGCTGCTTCATTTCAGGCGGTAGTCGGCTTCGACGGCGTTGTGGTCGGAGTGCAGCCCTCGCACGATGCGGTGCGAGAGCAGCTTCAGGCGGTCGCGCATCGTGGTGAGGGTGAGGAAGTTGTCGATGAACGACTTGCCGTGGGTGCCGCCCTTGCCGACCCCGCCGGTGCCGAGCTCCGACCAGTTGGAGCGCAGGTGGGCGTGCTTCAGAATCTCGCGCGGCCACGTGGCGGGGCGATTGGGCGCGGCGTTGAGGTCGCCGCCGATGACCACCGGCCCGTGCTTCTTCAGGTCGGCGGTGAGCTGCGCCAGCTCGCGAAACTGATGCTTGGAGATTCGATCGACGCGCGGGGTGACGTGCGCGCCACGGTTGTGGGCGATGGTGTGAACCGAGACGGTGGTGAACACCTTGCCGGTCTTCTTGTCTTCCAGGCGCACCCAGGTGGCGCGGTGCGAAGGGTAGAGCCCGCGCCCCGGCAGGTGCTCGACGGTGTCGTTGAGCTTGCGCGAGCCCGAGTCGACCAGCTTGTACTTGCGGCGGTCCCAGATGATGGGCTCCTGGGTGCCGCCGCGCAGGCTCTTGTGGCCCCAGCCCTTCTGGTCGATCCACTTGAAGAGGTCGCGGTGGCTCGCATCGAACTCCTGCAGGTTGATGACCCCGTTGCGCTTCATCAGCCTGCTGAGGTCTTGCCTGGTCTCGGCGTCGCTGGTCTTGAACAGCACGTTGTAGGTGGCGATCTGCAGCCGCGAGCTGCCGCCCCGTTTGGGCCCCAGCGAATCGGGCATGAAGACGTCGCTGCCGCCGAAGCCGGGCGCGACCCGCCCGCTCTCCCCAGAAGCCGAGGGCTGGGTTTCAAGGGGTTTACCGATGCGCTGAGCGAGGGCTTTGAGCTGCTCGAGGGCCATCTTCGAGTCTCGAACCGCCGCGCTGCGCAGAATCGTCGCCGGGTGCAAGGTGGCTTTCAGGTGCCGAGTGCGCCGTCGAAGAGCGCCCGGTCGCGGCGGCCACTCCGCCCTCGGGCACCCCGGTGAGCGTGCGCAGCTCGGCCACGCTCATCGCCGCGAGGGCCTCGCGCGAGCGCCCGCTCACGTAGAGCGAGCGGGCTCCCCGGGCGGCCCGCCACGCGCGCCACACGCGCCGCGGAGACAGCACGGCGCCGAGCACCGCCGCGGTCAGGTTGATACCCACCAGGAACGCGTTGTTGCAGCCGGCGCGCAGCTCCCAGGCGCCGATCTCGGCCTCGCCCAGCAGGTCGGTGCCGTAGCCGGTGGCGACGTGGTGCATGTCGTGCAGTGGAATGGCCCGCTGCCGAGCCGCCCCGTTTCGCATGCGCAGCTTCATCGGCCCGATGGTGAGCTCGACCCAGGGCCGGGTGTACTCGTCGACCGTGAAGCCGTTCTCATCGAGGTACTGCTGCACCGCGGTCGCGACGTTCAGGCTCGAAGCGTTCATGGGCCCATGATGCGCGGCGAGCGCCCCCGATGGCGCGACCGGGCGCGCCAGCCGGGTTGACCGCGCGCGCCGCGCGCCGGGTCGGCCTCACCGGTGGGCGCGCTTCCACTCGGCGGGCGATTGCCCCGTCCACCTGCGGAACGCGCGATCGAAGGCGCTGGCCTCTGAGAACCCCAGCAAGAAGGCGACCTCGGTGATGCTGGCGTCGTCGCGCGCGAGCTCGGCCAGCGCCTGCTGGCGCCGCGCCTCGTCGACGACCTCGCGCAGTGACGTGCCGGCCTCGGCCAGCCGCCGCTGCAGGGTGCGCGCCGAGAGCCCCACCGCATCGGCCACGTCGGGGAGCCCGGTGTCCTGGGCCTCGAGCCGCGCCCGCACCGCGGCGCGCACCTCCAAGACCAGGGCCTCGCCAGCTGCAGCGTCGCCCCGCTCACGCTCGCGCAGCAGCCGCGAGATGGCCGCCTCGGCGTGCGCCGCGACCACCTCGTGCAGGGCGGGGTTGGCCGTCTTGAGCGGCGACTTCGCCACCTCGGGTCGAAATGCCAGCTCGAGGTGCGGCCCGTCGTAGCGCACCGGGGCCGAGAGCGCGGCTTCGATCTCGCGCGACGCGCCGTCGCGTGGGTACGGGAAGACGACCTCGAGCGGCCGCTCGGGGCGGGCGAGCGCCTTGAGGGCTGCGTCGATGAGCACGATGGCGGTGAGGTCGAGCCAGGGGCGCGCGAGGTGCACGCCGTTCTTCGAGCGCTGAATCAGCGACCATCGGCCGGGGCGGCTCTCGGCGCGCACCTCGACCGCGTCGTTGATGAGGCCCCAGTAGCGGCAGATGTGGCCCATGCCGACCTCGAGGGTCGGAGCCGCGAGCGCCACCACCTGCATCGCGCCCGCGCTGTTGGGCGGCAGGGCCTGGGCGATGCGCAGCCCCAGCGCGCCGTCGCCCGTCGCGCGCACCGCAGCGTTCCACATCGCGTCGACCGCGGCGCGGGGCACCCGTTCGTCGGGGTCTTCCCACCCCAGGTGCGAGAGCCCCGCCTCGGCGGCGACCCCCGCGGCGTCATGGTCGTGCTGCCCCAGCCAGCCGAGCACCGCGCGCGGCAACAGCGCGAGCACCGTTCCGTCAGCGGGCGTCGTGGGCACTCGAGGGGCGCGAGCCTAGCGCGTTCTCCCTCTAGTCGAGCGCCCGGCGCACCCAGCGGCTCTCGAGCGAAGCGTCGGCGAACGCCACCGCCTCGACCTCACAGGCACCGCCGAGGCGCTCGAGCTGCTCGGCGCTGACGGGCCCCACGATGCGCGCCGCGGGCCTCGCGTCTCCCAGCTCGGCGGCGTGGGCGACCGCGTCGGCGGCGCGCTGCTCGACGAAGACGGGCACCACGGCGCGGGCGGCCTCGACCCAGCCGGGGGCGGTCTTCGCGCTTTCGGGCACCACCACCGAGATGCGGCGCTGCAGGTCTTCACCGCGCAGCTTCAGCGCGCGCGACAGGTACGAAGGCGGAGCCGCATCGAGGCGCGCCCGCACCGCGTCGACGAGGTCGAGGGGAAAGTCGCGCTGCGCCTCGAGCACCACGTCGAGCGTGCAGTAGGGGTCTTTCGCCACGCGCGCGTCGATCTGCGCGGCCAGCTCGGCCCGCTGCGCGAACAGGTCGGGGCCGCGCGCCCAGAGCGCCGAGTGGCGCGCGCCGGGAGCATCTCCGCCGTCGACCAGGTGCGGCCGGGGAACCTCGTCGAGCCGGCGGTCGAGCTGCGCCTCGGCCTCGTCGAGCAGCGACGAGAGCTGCTCGGTCTCGAGCGTGGCGGTGCGGGTCACCCGGTACGGAGGCGCGGCATCGAACACCACCCCATCGGCGGCGGCGGTGGTTCTCATCGCGGTGCCGGGCAGCAGCGACAGCGCGAAGACCTGCGCCTCGTCGCCGAGCTGGTGCTGGTGCAGGAAGTCGACGCCGCGGCGCACGTCGTCGGCGGTGTCTCCGGGCAGCCCGACGATGAGGTCGACCAGCAGCGAGATGCCTTCGCCGTGCAGCAGCTGCGCGGCCGCGGCGACCTTCTCGGGGCTGCCACCGCGCTTCACGCGCTTGAGGGTCAGGCGGTTCACCGACTGCAGCCCGAGCTCGAGCTTGTCGAAGCCGGCGCGCTTGAGCTGCCGGGCGTGTTGCGCGGTGAGGCCCTCGGCGCGCACCTCGGCGAAGAAGGTGAGGGCGTGGTCGTGGTTCACGTCGGCGAGGGCGTCGACCAGCGCCTCGAAGTCGGGCCGGTGGTTGAAGGTGGGGTCGAGAAAGACGACCTCGCGGGCGCCGCGCTCGCGCAGGCCGGCGATCATGCGCGCGCTCTCTTCGACGCCCAGCACGCGCAGCGCGCCGCTGCTCTTCGGGTAGAAGCAGAAGGTGCAGCTCGAGCGGCAGCCGCGCACGGTCTCGACGTAGGTCGAGCGGCGCGGGTCGACCGGCACGAACGAATAGGGAGAGGGGTAGCGGTCGAGCGGAAACGTGGCGGTCGGCGAGACGACGACGCGCGGCACCTGGGCACCGTCGAGCAGCGCGCGCATCACGCTGCCGAACGACTCTTCGGCCTCGCCGCTGACCGCGACGTCGAAGCCCTGCTGGCCGAGCACGAACGGGTTGTCGAGCGAGACCTCGGGGCCGCCGATGAGCACCTGGGTGTGGGGTGACCGCCGCTTCACCTCGCGCGCGAGGTGCAGGCTGCGCTCGACGTTCCACAGGTAGAGCGAGAGGCCGAGGAAGTCGGGCTCGTCGCGCGCGATGTGGTCGGCGAGCTGGGCGTCTCCGTAGGCGTCGGTGACGTCGGGCGGCACCACCTCGACCTCGAGTCGCGAGGTGAGCCCGTGAAACTGCGCCGAGGCCGCCAGCGCGCCGGCCGCGAGCGGCACGTTGCCGGTGGCCGCGAGCGCGGCGGGCGGGGGCACCGGCAGCTGGACGAGACGAAGGCGCTTCACGTGGGGCCTGCCCCATGACAGCCCGGGGGCGCCTTCGTCAAAGGGCGCCGCCTGAACGCGAGCCTTTGCGTTGCGAGGCGGGGCGGTCGCGGCGACTATCGGCCCCCTTGAGCGCCGAAGAGCCAGCCGTGGGTCGGAGGCGCGCGCTGCGCCTGGCGCTGATTCTCTTTGGGAGCACGGCGCTGTACTTCGTGCCGGCGCCGGCCGGCCTCGACCCGCGGGCGTGGTCGCTGTTCGCCATCTTTCTCGGCGTCATCGCGCTGGTGGTGGCGAGCGTGGTGCCGATCGTGCTCGCGGCGCTGCTCGGCACGGCGGCGGCGGTGCTCACCGGCACCCTGACCGGCAAAGAGGCCTACGCCGGCTTCTCGGAAGACTTCATTCTGCTCATCGTGTCGGCGTTCGTCATCTCGCGCGCGATGCTCGAGTCGGGGCTGGGCGCGCGCATCGCGTGGTTCATCATTCGCCGGCTGGGCAAGTCGACGCTGGGCCTCGCCTACAGCGTGCTGCTCACCGACCTGCTCATCGCCTCGGCGTTTCCCAGCAACACCGCGCGCAGCAGCATCTTCTTCCCCGTGCTCAAGGCCATCTGCGTGAGCCAGGGCTCGCTGCCGGGTGAGCCGAGCCGCCTGCGCCTGGGCCGCTACCTGATGATGTCGTCGATGGCCGGCATCAGCCTCTCGTCGGCGCTGTGGCTGACCGCGATGGCGGGCAACCTCGGCGGCGCGAAGATCGCCTCAGAGCACGGCGTGCACGTGACCTTCGGCAGCTGGGCGCTCGCCGCCTCGGTGCCGGTGCTCGCCTGCGCGGCCCTGGTGCCGTGGCTGCTGTTTCGCGTGATGAAGCCCGAGGTGCAGCACACCCCCGACGCGCCCGAGCAGGCGCGCGCGGCGCTCGCGGCGCTGGGGCCCATGAAGCGGCTCGAGATCATCACCCTGGTCGTCTTCACGGTGATGGTCGCGCTGTGGGCGCTCTCGAGCGTGTGGAAGCTCGACCGCACCGCGGTCGCGTTTCTCGGCCTCGCGGTGCTGCTGCTCACCGGCGCCTACCCGCGAGACGGGTTCAAGCGCGAGGGTGAGGCGCTGGAAATCTGGCTCTGGTTCGCGCTGCTGTACACGCTGTCGACCCAGCTCAACACGCTGGGCTTCATGCGCTGGCTCGGCGGCGGAGTCAGCGCGGGCACCGCCGGGCTGCCACCGCCCGTCGTCTACGTGCTGCTCACGCTCGCGTACGTCGCGATTCACTACTTCTTCGTCAGCCAGTCGGCGCACCTGCTCGCCCTCGCCGGAGTCTTCTTGCAGGTCGCGGTGACCGCCGGCGTCGCGCCCGCGCTCATCTCGTACCAGCTGCTCTTCGCGACGAACTACTTCTCGTGCCTGACCCCGCAGGGCTCGAGCGCGAACGTGCTGTTCGTGGGCAGCGGCTACCTCACCACCTCAGAGGTGTACCGGTTCGGCGGCCTCGTCACCGCGGTGAACACCGCCGTGTTCCTCACCCTCGGCTCAGCCTGGTTCCTGCTGGTCGCCTGAGCGCGCGCTCACTGCGTGCACTTGATGCGGCCGCCCTGCTCGAAGCAGCCGGAGCACGGCTCCGCCTGAAAGACTCCGTTCACGCACTTCAGCCGCTCGTTGGCGTCCGCCGCGCTGCACTGGCCCGTGCCCTCCATGCTCTGGAGGCACGCGTCGCCCGCTCGCGCGCGCTCGGTGTTGTCGCAGGTCACCGCATTGCCCCCCGAGACTCCGCACCCCGAGCCGCCGCGACACTGAATCGACACGTAGCGCGCCGACTCGCAGAACAGCGCGACGCTGCTCGACTCGCAGTACCCGACGTTTCCCGAGCAGCCGTCTCCGGCGCGGGGAAGGAGCCCACCGCCACAACCCGAGACCACGGCCATCAACCCCAACGCGTGAATGACTTTCATGCCGCTGATTGGGGCGCGGCCCGAGTTTCCGTCTCGGGCCGCGCCAGGGTGACGCGGTTTCAGATGCAGTAGCCCAGCGCGTTGCAGGTGGTGCCGGTGGCGCACGGGTTGTTGGGGCTCAGGCAGCTGGGGAAGCACGCGCCGTCGGCGATGCCCGCGTCGGTGCCCGCCGAGACCAGCGAGTCGCAGACGTAGCCCGAGCGGCACACGCCCTGGCCGCCGCGCGGGTTGCTGCACTTCTGCACGCAGAACGAGGTGCCGTCGGTCTGGTCGACCAGCAGGCAGATGCCGCCCGTGCCGCAGATGCTGCTGCCGAACTCGGTGCAGTCGGCCATGCAGTAGCCGCCGTTGAAGCCGGTGGCGGCGCCGTTGGCGTCGGTCGCCGGGTAGCAGAAGCCCAGCACGTCGAACGGCGCGTTGGGCGGGTTCTGGCACTGGCTGTCGGCGGTGCACGTCTGGCCCAGCCGGTTGGGGAACGAGGTCGGCGTAATCGCCGGCTGGCTCGCGAGCCAGCACACGCCCGCGCCGCTGGTGAGGCCCAGGCAGCTGTAGCCGGGGCGGCAGGTCGACTGCGTGCCCGGCGCGGTGCAGTTGGCGAGGCACAGCGGGTTCGACTCACCGCGCGACAGGCCCACGTTCACGCAGGTCGCGTTGGCGGCGCAGGCGTTGGTGGTGTTGTCGCACGGCTGCCGCGAGCAGTAGCCGCCGGTGAAGGTGCCGCCGCCGAAGCTCGTCGAGGTCTTGCAGGTGTTGCCGGTGCCGCAGGTCGACGGGCTGGTGCAGGCCGCGCCGGTGGCCGACGCGGGAACCGTGCACGCTCCGGTCGAGCAGGTGCTGCCCGAGCTGCAGACCGCGCAGGTGTTGCCCCCGAGGCCGCAGTTGCTCGCGCTCTGGGCGGCCACGGGGATGCAGATGTTGCCCGCGCAGCAGCCGGTGCAGTTCGCGGGGCCGCACGCCACGGTGGGGCAGCTGCCGTTGTTGCAGGTGCCGCCACCGGCGCACGCCGCGCAGGCCGCGCCCGCGGTGCCGCACACGCTGCTCGTCTGGCTGGTGTACGGCACGCAGGTGGTGCCCAGGCAGCAGCCGTTGCCGCAGGTCGACGGGTTGCAGACCGCAGGGCAGCTGCCGTTGGTGCACGCGCCACCGCCCGCGCAGGCCTGGCACGTCGCGCCGTTCAGGCCGCACGCGCCGCTGCTCTCGTTCGCGACCGGCACGCAGGTGCTGCCCAGGCAGCAGCCCGCGCAGTTGCCCGGGCCGCACGAAGCGCTGCCGCCACCGGTGCCGCTGCCGCCCGCCGTCGCGCTGCCGCCGGCCGTGCCGGTGCCGCCTGCGGTCGCGCTGCCGCCGGCCGTGCCGGTGCCGCCCGCGGTCGCGCTGCCGCCGGCCGTGCCGGTGCCGCCCGCGGTCGCGCTGCCGCCGGCCGTGCCGGTGCCGCCCGCGGTCGCGCTGCCGCCGGCCGTGCCGGTGCCGCCCGCGGTCGCGGTGCCGCCCGCGGTCGCAGTGCCGCCGGCGGTGCCGGTGCCGCCCGCAGTCGCAGTTCCACCCGCGGTGCCGCTGCCACCCGCGGTGCCGCTGCCGCCCGCGGTGCCACCCGCTCCGCACTTGCCCGCGCCGCACACCGGAGTCGCCCCGCTGCAGGCGGTGCACTGGGTGCCGCCCCGGCCGCACGCACTGTCTTCGACGCCCTGCTGGCAGACGCCGGCGCTGGTACAGCAGCCGTTGCAGTTGGCGGTCGTGCACTTGGGCGGGGTGGTGCCGCCGCAAGAGATGAACAGCGCCGACAGCGACAGGGAAAAGACGAGTGCGACCAGACGCATGGGGAGCCTTTCGAGGGGCTGAGAAGGGTTCACGGTGCTTAACCCCACAGAGTGGGCTGAAGCGCATCGTATTTGTGACACCATGCCTTCGATGCGATCGGCCGCGGTGTTGCTGCTGTGTCTGGCGTCGGGGTGCAGCTCGGTGCGCCCCGCGTGGTCGGTCGAGCGCGCCCTCGACGAGACGCGCCGCACCACCACCGAAGGAGACGTCATCGGCGGCGCCGGCAAGCGCGGCGGCTTCGCCTGGCTCGGCATTCCCTTCGCGCGGGCGCCGGTCGACGCCCTTCGCTGGAGGCCGCCGCAGCCGCCGCCGGCGCACGCGGAAGCCCTGGTCGCCACCCGCTACGCGCGCGCCTGCGTGCAGCCGAAGAACTTTCTCACCCTCAACGAGCCCGACCAGCAGGGCACCTTCGGCAGCGAAGACTGCCTGTACCTGAACGTCTTCGCACCGCCGCAGGCCGAAGCCCTGCCGGTGATGGTGTGGGTTCACGGCGGAGGCAACAGCCTGGGCAGCGCCGCCGGCTTCGACCTCTCGCACTTCGCGGTCAGAGAGCACGTGGTGGTGGTGAGCGTGCAGTACCGGCTGGGCCCCTTCGGTTGGCTCTCCCACCCCGCGCTGCAGAACGACGAAGACGCCTCGGGCAACTACGGCACGCTCGACCTGATTCGCGCGCTCGAGTGGGTGCGTGACAACGCCAAGGCCTTCGGTGGCGACGCTGGCAACGTCACCGTGTTCGGAGAATCGGCGGGCGGCACCGACACGTATTCCCTGCTGCTCTCTCCCAAGGCGAAGGGGCTGTTTCACCGCGCCATCGCGCAGAGCCCGTTTCTGTCGCGCACCTCGCTGACGCAGGCCCAGGGCTTCATCGAAGCGCAGGGCCACCCCAACAGCTCGAACGAGGTGCTGCTGCGGCTGCTCCTCAAGCGCGGCGCGCGCAACCGCGACGACGCCCGCGAGAAGCTGCAGCTGATGCCGCCCGAGGCCATCACCACGCTGTTGCGCTCGCTCAAGGCCTACGAGGTGCTCGAGCTCTACCGCGAGGGCGCGCCGCTCATCGGCGGGCAGCTCGACATGCCGATGCTGTTCCCCGACGGCAAGGTGCTGCCCGCCGCTTCGTGGTTCGAGTCGTTCGCGCGCGAAGACGGGTGGAACCGGGTGCCGGTCATCACCGGCAGCAACAAGGACGAGGCCAAGCTCTTTCAAGCCTTCGACCCCCACTACGTGTGGATGCTGTTCGGCTTTCTGCCGCGCATTCGCGACGACGAGCGCTACGAGGCCACCGCCTCACACATCACCCGGCTGTGGCGCGGGTGGTGCGTCGACTCGGTGGCTCAGGCGATGCGCGCCTCGGGAGCGACCGACGTGTGGTCGTACCGGTTCGACTGGGCCTACCAGCCCCGGCTGCTCGGCACCGACGTCGCCAAGGTCGCCGGCGCCGCGCACGGCTTCGAGATTCCCTTCGTGCACGGCGACTTCGACGGCCAGCAGCTCTACGGCGGGCCCGAGAACGCCGGCCGCGACGCGCTCTCCGACCGCATGATGGACGAGTGGGGGAAGTTCGCCCACGACGGCAAGCCCAGCGCGGCCTGGTCGGTCTACGACACGTCTTCTCCCGACGCGCCGAAGTACCTGGTGTTCGACACGCCGCTGAGCCGGGTGAAGATGGCCAGCGGAGTCGAAGACCCCGAGGCCGCGCTGACCGGGCTGTTGTCGGACCCCCGGTCCGAGTGGACCGAGAAGTGCGAGGGGCTCAGCAAGCTGGTCGGCATGGGCTTCGTCGCCCAGGAGCGCGCCACGCAAGTGACCGAGTGCAGCGGCGTGAAGTGAGCCGACAAGGCCGGGCATGGTGAGCCCGGTGACATTTTTTCGAGAGCGGTCAGGGTGATGGTGAGCTTGCCGAACCATCGAACCCTGCCGTCGCTCGTCGAAGGCTGTGCGGCACATACTCCCGCGTATGGGCGCGCTTGCTCTGCTGCTTGAAGCATGGAGTATGCGGCGCCTCGCGTTCCAGCTGGACGGCACCCATTCGACTTCGCCGCTTCGCGGCTTTGCTCAGGGTGACCGGTTCACTCGCGCAGCGATTTGGTCGCCAGCGCCTGCTTGAGCGACATGCCGGGAAACCAGCGTGAGGCCCAGCGCATGAAGCCGACCCGGCCGACCAGAATCTCGTCGTCGCCGCGCTCGAGCCCGCGCATCGCCTGCGCGAGAAACTCGGCCACCGGTATCGCCTGGGCGAACCGCGACTCGCCCTTGAAGCGCCCCGCCGACATCGGGCTCTCGACCGTGGGCGGTATCAGCTCGACCACCTTCACGCTCGTGCCCCGCAGCTGGTAGCGCAGCGACTGGGTGTACGAGTGCAGCGCCGCCTTGGTCGCGCCGTACACCGGCGCGTCGCCCACCGGCAGAAACGCCGCCCCCGACGAGACGTTCACCACCGCCGCCTCGCTCTTCGACTGCAGGTGCTTCACCAGCAGCGCGGTGAGCAGAATCGGAGCCACCAGGTTGGTGGCGACCTCGGCCACCGGCTTGTCGAGCGCGCCCGCTTCGGCCGGTATGTCCCAGTTGTTCATCACCCCGGCGTTGTTCACCAGCACGTCGAGCGCGGGGTGCGCGCTCACCGCCCAGCGGGCCAGCTCTTCGAGCGACTCGCGGCGGCTCACGTCGCAGCCGCGCACCTCGAGCAGGGGGTGCGCAGCCTTCGCCTCGGCCAGCTTCGACTCGCTGCGCCCCACCACGATGACCTGGTTGCCCCGCTGCAGCAGCTCGGCGGCGAGCGAGAGGCCCAGGCCGCTCGCTCCGCCGGTGATGAGCACCGTTCGACCTTGCAGTTGCATGGTCAACCTTTGTTGTTCAGCCAGGCTTCGTACGCCGCGAACGAGTGCGGCCGCCCCAGAAAGTCGCGCACCAGCTTGTCGGCCTCGACGCTCCCACCCGGGTCGAGCACCTTCTTGCGGTACTCGGTGGCGAGGTCCGAGTCGAGCATGCCCTTCTCGCGGAAGCGGGTGAGCAGGTCCTTCGCGATGACCGTGCTCCACTGGTACGTGTAGTAGATGGCCGAGTAGCCATCGAGGTGGCCGAAGCCCAGCTCGAAGTGCGAGCCCGGCACCCACTCGCGGCGGAAGGGCACGAACTTCTCCTGCACTTCTTTCAGCACCTGGTTGGTGTCGAAGCCCGGCTTCTTCTCGTGGAAGGCGAGGCTCACCGCCGAGAGGAAGAACTGGCGGCGCGAGTCGAGGCCGGCGCCGAACTCTTTCGCGCGCTTGAGCTGCGCGAGCAGCGTGTCGGGCATCGGCGCGCCGGTCTGGTGGTGCTTCGCGAACGCCTTGAGCGCGGTGCCGTCGAGCGGCCACTCTTGCAAGAGCATCGAGGGCACCTCGACGAAGTCCCACTCGGTGCGCACGCCCGAGACCCCCGCCCAGCGCTGGCGGCCGGCGAACACCTCGTGCAGCAGGTGACCGAACTCGTGGAAGAAGGTCTCGACCTGGGCGTGCTCCATCAGCTCGCCGCGCGCGGGGAAGTTGCACACCAGCACCGCCTCGGGCAGCTCGCGACCGCCGCGGCCCACGGTGAGGCCGAACTGCGCCGCGTGCTTGTACTTGCCGTCGCGGGGGTGCATGTCGAGGTGAATGCGGCCGATGAGCTGCTCGCCTTCGAGCACGTCGAAGGTCTCGACGTCAGGGTGCCACACCTTGGCGTCCTTCACCGCGACGTAGCGCACGCCGAACAGCTTCGAGGTGATGCTCATCACCCCCTGCTCGACGTTGCCGTACTCGAAGTAGGGGCGCAGCGCCTGCGAGTCGAGCCCGAAGCTCTCGGCGCGCACCCGGTCTTCGTAGAACTGGTGCTCCCACGGCTCGATGGCGGTGGCGTTCGGCACGTCTTTCTTCTTGCGCTCGATGAGCATCGCCATGTCGGCCCTGGCGCGCGCCTCGGTGGCGGCGCGGCCCTGGTCGATGAAGTCGCGCGCGGTGCCGGCGTTCTTCACCATCTTGGTCTCGGTGACGTAGGCGGCCCAGCTCTCGTAGCCGAGCAGGGTGGCCAGCTCATGGCGCTTGCCCAGCATCTGGTTCAGCACCTCGACGTTCTTGGGGTACGCGCGATCGCGGTAGGCGCGCCACAGCTGCTCGCGCAGCTTCACGCCCTTCGCGTAGGTCATCACCGGCAGGTAGTCGGGCGTGTTGGTGGTGACCGCCACCTTGCCGTCTTTGCCCCTGGGGTGCGCGGCCAGCCAGTCGGCGGGCAGGCCCTCGAGGTCTCTCGGGTCGGCCTGCACGGTGCGCACGTCGTCGCGAATGTTGCGGCCGAAGGCCTGGCCCAGCTTCACCAGCTCTTCGTTGAGGGTCTTCACCCGGGTGCGGGTGGCCTCGTCGCGATCGACGCCCGAGCGGCGAAACTCGCGCAGCGTCTTGAACAGCCAGAACGACGCGACCGGGTCGAGCGCCTTCTGGTCGACCTTCGAGAGCGCGTCGTAGAGCGGGCGGTCGAGCGACAGCTCGACGTTGTAGGCCTCGATCTTCTGCTCGCAGGCCTCGCAGGCCTCGCGGAACTTGAGGTCGGGGTGCACCTCTTTGGCGAGGCCCGCGCGGGCGCCGGCGTTGCTCAGCAGGTCGACCACCTCGTCGTAGAGCGCGAGCGCCTGGGCGTCTTGGCCCGCCGGCAGGGCCTTGAGCTGCACCACCTGCTGCTTCGCCTTGGCGATGGCGTCGTCGCAGACCCGGGCGAAGTCTTCGGCCGGGGTAGAGAGCAGCTCGGCGGCGTGCGGCGTGGCGGTGAGCCTGGGCATGGGTTCGCTTCCCTTCGGTGCGGCGGGTTTCTCGGCGGCGGGCTCGGCGGCCGGCTTGGGAGACGTGGCGCAGGCACAGCACAGCGCGGCGGCGAGCAGGGGTCGGAGCGTCATGAGGCCCAGGCTTCTAATCTGCCTTGAGGCGAAGATCAGCGCTGGCAGCGCTTGCCTTCGGTTCGGCGCGCGCGGATAAACGCGCCATGAACGTCGACCTCGCTGCCCAGCTCGCCGCCGTCACCCGCGAGGTGGCCGCGCGCACGGTCGAGGGCAAGGCGACGCAGGCGGTGGTGCTCAAGCGCACCTACCCCAAGCCGCCGGCCGAGGTGTGGTCGGCGCTCACCACGCCCGAGCGCCTGCCGCTGTGGCTCACTCCGGTGTTCGGCGACCTCAAAGAAGGCGGCCGCTTTCAGCTGATGGCCAACGCCAGCGGCACCATCAAGGTGTGCCGGCCCCACGAGCAGCTCGAGCTCACCTGGGAGTTTCTCGGCGAGGTCTCGTGGGTGACCGTGACGCTGGCCCCCAAGGCCGACCAGACGGTGCTCACCCTCGAGCACGCCGCCGTGGTCGGCGAGCACTGGAAGACCTACGGCCCCGCGGCGAAGGGCATCGGCTGGGAGCTCTCGCTCGTCGGCCTCGACCAGCACCTGGGCGGCGACGAGAACCTCGAGGGCGCGCAGTGGCTGTTCTCCGACGACGGGCGCACCTTCGTTCGCCAGTGCAGCGAGCGGTGGGGCAAGGCCGCGGCGGCGAAGGGCACTCCGGCGGCCGAGGCCAGCGCCGCGGCCGCGAAGACCGCGGCGTTCTACCTGGGCGAGTCGCAGGCGGCCGAGGCCGAGGCCGCGGCGGCGGCCGCCGCAGCAGCTGCAGCCGCCGCGTCGAAGCCCGGCTGAGCGAGGTGCGCGAGCGCCGGTGGCACCGCGTCGCCGGGCAGCGCGATGAGGGTGGCGATGGCGTCGCGCGCGTGCGGCGCTTCGAGCGCGGCGCGAACGTCGGCGGGGTCGGGCCACAGCGGCTCGGGGTGGGGCAGCCCGGGGTCGGGGCGAAAGCCCTGCAGCTTGAGCTTGAGGTGGTGCTCGCGCGCCCACTGCAGTGTCTGGGACAGCGAGCGCACCGCGCGGCGGGTCAGCACCACGCTCACCTCGAGCAGCCGGGGCTCGATGCGGGTGAGCACCTCGAGCAGCGCGCGGCCGGCGCCCTCGCGCCCGACCATCGCGTCGTGCTCGTGCGGGTCGCTCGACTGCAGGGTGGTGCGCACCTTCTGCAGCCCCGGTAGGGCGCAGACGCGCGCGCGCAGGGCCGGGTCGGTCAGCCCGGTCGAAGGCCCCTGCAGGAACTTGGGCACCGTGGGCGCCCGCTCGAGCGCCGCCAGCAGGGCGTCGCGCCGGGGGTGCTCGAGCCAGTCGTAGCCGGTGGTGGTGAACCTCACCGAGGTCTCGGCGCAGCGCCCGAGCAGCGCGTCGACGGCGCCGGTGGAGAACAGGTCGGGCACCACGGCGCGGGCCATCGCGCTCGCCGCGTCGCGGGTGCGGCCCTTGAGCGCGTCGCGCGTCATGCCGTACTCGCAGAACTCGCAGCGCTGCCGGCAGCGCGCCGAGAGGTAGAGCTGCAGCTCTCCGGTGCCGTCGGGGAACCAGCGGTCGAACTGGCGGCGGGCGACCCGGGCCGTGCTGCCGCGCTGCAGCCAGAAGGTGCGCGCGAGCCCGTCTTCGTCGACGAAGCGCAGGGTCACTTCAGAAGTACTTGGCGATGGTGCCCAGCAGGCTGTCGATGTCGGCGAAGGGCTTCTTCAGGTAGCCGGCGACGCCGAGCTGCGCGGCCTTGGCGTTCAGGTCGCCGCCCGCGCTCATCAGCAGCACCGGTATGGCCGAGAGCACGGGGTCTTTGCGCTGCTCTTCGCGAAACTGGAAGCCGTCGACGCCGGGCATCATCAGGTCGAGCAGAATCAGCTGCGGGGCCGCGCCGCCGCGCAACAGCTCGAGGGCCTTGGCGCCGTTGGAGGCGAGCACCACCTCGTAGCCCTCGCTCTGCAGGAGCTCGGCGACCGAGGCCCTGATTTCGGGATCATCTTCGGCAACCATGATGCGCTTCATGGGGTGCGGGCTATTTGCCCGGCCCCGCGTCTTCAGGCAACCAAACGATGAAGCGAGAGCCGAGGCCGGGCTGGCTCTCGACGGTGAGGGTGCCGCCGTGGGCCTCGACCACCCGGCGGGCGATGTAGAGGCCCAGGCCCAGCCCGCCCAGCGTCTCGGTGGTGCCGCCGCGCTCGAAGCGGTCGAAGATCATCGCCTGACGCTCGGGAGCGATGCCCGGCCCCGAGTCGGACACGGTCATGCGAAGGCCGCCCGAGGCGCGCGAGGCTGCCAGCACCACGGGCCCGCCCGGGGCGTAGCGCGCGGCGTTCGAGAGCAGGTTGGTGAGGGCCTGGCCGATGCGGCGGCGATCCCACCGGGCCTTCAGGTCGCGGTCGACCTCGAGCGTGAGGGGGGCGTGCGAGGCGGCCAGCTGCGGCTCCATGCGGGCGGCCAGGTCAGCGAGCAGCCCGCTCACGTCGACCGAGGTGAGCTCGAGCTCGAAGTGCCCGGTCTGAATGCGGGAGACGTCGAGCAGGCCGTCGACCAGCTCTTCGAGGGTGAGCGACTGGCGCAGGGCACGCTCGAAGGTCTGTACGGCGGCCTCGGCGCTCAGCCCCCGCTCGGAGAGCGCCGAGCGCCGCGCGAGCTGCAGCTGCAGCTTGAGGCTGGTGAGCGGCGTCTTGAGCTCGTGCGAGGCGATGGAGAGAAACGTGTCGCGCGCCTGGAGCGCGCGCTCGAGCTCGGCGGTGCGCTCGCTCACCCGGAGCTCGAGCGAGGCGTGGGAAGAGCGCAGCGCCTCTTCGGCCACTCTGCGCTCGGTGAGGTCGCGGGTCACCTTGGTGAAGCCGATCAGGTTTCCGGCTGCGTCGTCGACGCGGGTGATGACCGCGTCGGCCCAGAAGCGCGAGCCGTCTTTGCGCACGCGCCAGCCCTCGTCTTCGACCCGGCCCTCGGCGGTGGCGGTGGCGAGCTGCCGCTCGGGCTTGCCGGCCAGCTGATCTTCGGGCGGGTAGAAGGCCGAGAAGTGGCGGCCGAGAATCTCGCCCTCTTCGTAGCCCTTGAGGCGGCGGGCCCCCTCGTTCCAGCTGGCGACGTGGCCGGTGGGGTCGAGCATGAAGATGGCGTACTCGCGTACCCCGTTGACCATCATGCGGGCGCGCAGCTCGCTGCGCTCGAGGGCCTCGACCAGGCGGCGCCGCTCGGTGAGGTCGCGGGTGACCTTGCTGAAGCCGAGCAGGCGGCCGCTGGCGTCGTCGATGCGGGTCATCACCACGTTGGCCCAGAAGCGGGAGCCGTCTTTGCGCACCCTGAGGCCCTCGGCCTCGTAGCGGGCCTCGATGCGCGCCGTCTCGAGCTCGCGCTGCGGCACCTGGTCGGCGTTCTCTTCGGGGGTGAAGAAGCGCGAGTAGTGCTGGCCGATGATCTCGTGGGCCTCGTAGCCCTTGAGGCGGCGGGCCCCTTCGTTCCAGCTGGTCACCCGGCCGGTGGGGTCGAGCATGTAGATGGCGTAGTCCTTCACGCCGTCGACCATCAGGCGGAAGCGATCTTCACCCCGGGCCAGGCGCTCGTTGGCCTGCACCAGGTCGCCGTTGCGGGTGCGCAGCTCGTCGTTGAGCCAGGTGAGCTCTTGATTGGTGGTCTGCAGCTCTTCGCGGGCGCACTCGAGCTCCTGGTTGGTGCGCTGCAGCGCGAGGTTCGAGGCGTGCAGGTCGCGGCGGCGATCGACGCGGCGCACCTCGTGGCGGCGGTAGAGCTTGAGCTTCGTGTCGACGGGGGTGAACAGCTTCGAGGCGGCGCCGGTGGTCTCGGCGCCGCCCAGCCACAGCCAGCCGTGCGGCTGCAGCTGGCGGTGAAACACCGGCAGCATGCGCTTGTGCAGGCCGGCGTCGCAGCAGACCAGCGCGTCTCTGCACCAGATGAGGTCGACCCGGGCGAACGGCGGGGCGAGCGTGACGTCGTGGCGCGAGAACATCACCCGGTCGCGCAGCACGCGCTTGACCTGGAAGCCGCCGTCGACCTCGTCGAACCACCGGGCGAGGCGCTGGGCATCGAGCGCGGCGAGCTCGGCCCGGGAGTAGACCGCGCGGTGGGCGAGCTCGAGCGCGGGCGCGCTCACGTCGGTGGCGAACAGGCGCAGCGCGGCCGAGGTGCCCAGGGCCTCGAGCTGCTCGCTCAGGGCGATGGTCAGCGCCCACGCTTCTTCTCCCGACGAGCACGCGGGCACCCAGGCGCGCAGCGCGCCTTCGCCTTCGCGATCGGCGAGCACCGCAGGCACGATGCGGCGGGCGAGCGTGAGCAGCTGCTCGGAGTCGCGGAACAGCGTGCTCACCTTGAGGAACAGCTCGTCGTGCAGGGCGAGCAGCTCGTCGGGGGCCTGCTGCACGCGCTCGGCGTAGAGGGCGAGGCCCTTCACCTCTGCGGCGGCCATGCGCCGCTCGATGCGGCGCTGCAGGCTGGCGGGCTTGAAGTGGGCGAGGTCGATGTCGAAGCGGGCCTTGAACGCGGCGATGATCTGCCCGAGGGCGTCGGGGCGCCGACCGCCTCCGCCCCCGCGGCCTTTGCTCGCGTCGCGGCGCCGCCCGGTGCGGGCGCGGCGCGGAGGAGAAGAGCGGGCTCGTTTGAGAGGCGACTTGGGGGGCATCGAACGGTCGGGCGCGCTCCGAGCGTACCCGCCCCTGTCTCGGCGCACACGCTTCAGGTCGGGGAGTTACTGGGGTGTAACGGGGGGCGCGACCGGGGGGCCCCTTGCGAGCATCGAGGGGGGGCCCCCTTTATGCATCTGTGATGAAGACTCGATACGCGATGGTGTGGTGCGCGTCGCTGGTGGCGTTCTCTGCAGCGGCGCAGGTCTCGGTTCAGATCGGCGTGCCGGCCCCAACGGTGACGTTCGTCGAGCCGCCTCGGCTGGTCACCGTCGAGCCCGGGGTGCAGGTGGTCGAGGGCTACGACGGCGAGGTGTTCTTCGTCGACGGCTGGTACTGGCACCGCTCGAACGGCTACTGGTGGCGCACCCACGACTGGCACGGCGGCTGGGCAGTGGTCGAGGCCCCGTACGTGCCGCGGTGGGTCGCGCGGCAGCCGATGGGCCACTGGCGCAACTACCACCGCGCGTACGTCGCGCCGGCGCCGGCGCGTCACTACCGCGGCCAGGTGCGGGTCGCGCCCCCGCCTCCTCCTCCGCACGCCTACGTTCCGGCTCCGCGGCGCGCCCCGGCTCCGGCTCCCGCCGCTCCGATGCGCCCGGGCCACGGCGACGGCCACGGCCGCCGCCACCGGTAAGTCCCCGATTGATGGCCCAAGTGAGGCCTGGGCGTGACAAGTGCTGGTGCCGACTGGTGAAATCGTCGCGAAAAAGGCGGTAGATCTGTGAACCGCCTTGCCGCTCATCCCGATATCCCCAGCGTCTGAGAAAACGACAACACTGGACCCGTACCCCTTTCCTGGGAGCCCCTCGTGAGCATTCCTGTCGATTCAAGCTCTGGCAGCACCCCGGTGATCACCACCCGGACGCCTGACAGCATCGACCGGCAGGCGCCGGCGTACCGCGAGCTGCCGGTCAACTACCGCATCGGGTGGAACGGCAAGAAATGGACGGAAGGCGGCGAGAAGCTCAAGTCGCTGCAGAACGACCTGGTTCACGCCGGCTACTACGGCAACAAGTCGTACAAGGCCGAGGTCGACGGTCTGTTCGGCCCGCAGACCCAGGCCGCCGTCACCGGCCTCCAGCAAGATCTGATCGCCGCGCACCTCTACTCGGGTGAAGCGAGCGGCACCTTCGACCCCGCGACCGCCCAGGCCCTCGCGCAGATGTCGCGCATCGACGGCCTGCCGGAAGACCTCGACGCCGCTGCGGCGCGCCGCCTCAGCCGCTTCTTCTCGTCGTCCCAGGCCGACGTCAAAGCCAAGGTCGAGCTCTCCGACACCTTCGAGCCGGCGAAGGCTCCTCCGCCGGTGGTGATCGACCCCGGCACCGACACCGGCGAGCAGCGCATCAACGCCACCGTCACCGCGCTGTCGCAGAAGGTCGACATGACCGCGATCGCCGGGGCCGATGGCCAGGTCTCGCCGGAAGAGTTTCAGCTCGCCATCGCCGACCTCGCGGCGAAGATGCAGGCCGCTCCCGACTCGCGCGAGCAGCTGGCGGAGATCGGCCAGGGCCAGCTCGGCTTCGACCCGATGCACAACTCGGAAGCCGACGTCGACAACTTCCTCGGTCAGCTGCACGACCAGCTCGTCGCCTCGTCTGGTGGCCAGCAGCCGGCTCCCGAGATGACCGGTGAGCAGCGCATCGACAACATGATTCGGCTGCTGGGCGGCGGAGTGGACATGAACGCGCTCCAGGCCCAGGGCCCCGTGACCCCCGAGTCCTTCGCGGCCGCCACGGCTGGGGTCGCCGAGCAGATCGAAGCGATGCCCAACTCCCGCGAGTTCCTCGCCGGCATCGGCGCCGAGACGCTCGGCTTCGACCCGATGAAGAACTCCGAGCAAGACGTCGACGCCTTCCTCGAGGGCATTCGGCAGCAGCTGCTGTCGAGCGCCGGCACGAGCACGGCGGCGCCCGCTCCGCGCGGTGGTCGCATGGTCCCGGTTCCCGTCTAAAAGAGGCTAGAAAGCCGAGCATGGCTTTCAACTTCGGGGTGTGGCTCGAGAAGGTGATGGCGCAGCGGAACCCTGCTGGGGGGCCGCTGTACTCGCCCACCACCGTTCAAGACCTGGTCGCCCTGGTGCTGCTCTCGAGCAAGCAGCCGCTCGACAAGCTGCCCGAGAACATCAGCACCATCTTCGGCGCCTTCCTGATGCGCTCGGGCATGAACAAGGTGAAAGACCCCGCCGCGCTCAAGCAGGCGATGGGCGCGTACTTCAAGGCGCACCCCCTGCCGCCGTCGCTGGTGCACAACTTCCAGGCCGAGTTCCGCCGCGACGCGCGCGCGCCCAAGAAGCCGCCTCGCCCCGCGAAGATTTCGGGGTAGGCGAGAGCGGTCAGGGTGATGGTGCGCCTGTCGAACCATCGAACCCTGCCGTCGTCCGTCGAAGGCTCGAGCGCAGATACTCCATCGTACTGGTGCGCACGCTCTGCTGCTTGGCGCATGGAGTATGCGGCGCTGCGCGTTTCAGCTGCGGCGGCACCCGTTCGACTTCGGCACCGCGTTCGCCGCGCGCTTCGCTCAGGGTGCGCGGTCTTCGTTTCATCGGGTGCGCCGCGGCTTGCGGTACGGCGGGGGGCCGTGACATGGCGCCCTGATGCGCGCCTGGCTCCCGGCACTCCTCTTTACCGCCTGCGCGTCGTCGGCGCCCGAGCCGAAGGCGCCGCCTGTCGCAGCGGGCCCGGGCCTGACCTTCACCTGGCCGCGCGACGGTCAGCGCGACGTGCCGGTTCGCGCCTCGGTGGTGCTGCACTTCTCTGACCCCATCGCCGCCATGCCGGCGTACGACTGCAGCGCGGTGTGCGTCGAAGGCCCCGCCGGAGCGGTGCCGGGCACGCTCAGCGTGGTCGGCGGTGACACGCTGGTCTTCGCTCCCGCCGCGCCGTTCGACGAGGCCACGCTCTACCGCGTTCGGGTCAGCGCCGGCGCGGTCATGCCTCAAGCCACCAACCTGGGCGCCGACCCCCTGCTGCGCTTCACCACCCGGGTGTACCGCCCGATTCCCGGTGCGGCCGCCACCGTGCTCGCGCTGCAAGACGCTCCGCTCGACGGCGGCGCGCTGCCCTTTCTCGATGCGTCGCCGGTGCGGCTCATCTTCTCGGAGCCCATCGACCCCGCCACCGTGACCTCGAGCACCGTCACGCTCGAGGGCCCGAGCGGCGCGGTGCCGGCGCACCTGAGCGCGGGTGGGGTGCACGTGGTGGTCGACCCGACCCAAGACCTCACCCCCGGCACCACCTTCACCCTCGCGGTGCACGGGGTGAGAGACCTCGGCGGCGAGGCGGTGCCCGACTTGAGCGCGCAGCTGGTGCCGCAGCGGTCGGCGCCTGACGAGGGGGTGGTGCGGCAGAAGCTCGCCATCGCCCCGCCTTGGACTGAGGGCTCGACCGCCACCTCCGAGCTCTCGGGCTTCGCGCTCAACGCCAGCCGCGGCGAGTCGCCGCTGATCGGCACCGCCACCCTGGGCGTCATCGGCGGCGCGCTCGAGGCCGAGCTCGGCGCCGGCGACGCGTTCGGCGGCCCGATACCGATGATTCTGCGCCGCGGGCAGACGCTCGACCTCTCGCCGCTCGCCGTCGCGTTCGGGGGCGAAATCGCGTCGGGGTACCAGACCCGAACCCTGCACTTCACCCTGCTCAACGACACCGTCGGCTACCTCACCCGCAGCCCCTACCGGCCCGCCACCCAGCTGCCCGACGACAAGGCGCCGCCGTTCATCGACCTGACGATGGACACGCTGGTGACCGCCGATGACCCCCAGGGCAACGCGATGTCGGCGCAGACGCTGATGGGCGTGCGTTTGCTGGGCCTCTCGCGCATCGACGGCGATCAGCTGGTCATCGACCAGGTCGGAGCGCTCGAGCTCGGCACCCTCGGCATCAACGTCGCGCCCACCGCCCTGTCGCTGCGCACCCGCACCGGCGCGATGGTCACCTCGCCGGCCGAGCCCGCTCCGCGCGTCTTCGCCACCTTCCCCGCCAGCGGGTCGAAGGCCGCCGCGCCCGACGGCAAGGTCGAGCTGGTGTTCACCGCGCCGGTGAGCGCCACCCTCGCCACGTTCACGCTCACCGAGAACGGCGCCGCGGTGCCGTTCACCCACCGCGTCGATGGCTCGGTGGTCATCGTGCAGCCGTCGCGGCGGCTCGCCGACGGTGCGCGCGTGGGCTTCAGCTGGTCGGGTCTCACCACGCTGCGCGGCGCTCCGGTGCAGCCGGCCTCGGACGACGCGCTGTCGGGGCAGAGCACGCTGGCGTTCGACGTCGCGCCGTTCAGCGCGACCGCCGCTCCGCCGAAGCTGCTCTCATTGACGGTGGGGGCGCCGTGCGCGCTGGTGCGGCAGAGCTTCGCCTCGGGTGGAGCGTGCAGCGGCGGGCAGACCACCGACGACCTCTACGTGGCGTTCTCGATGCCGGCGAACCAGCAGCTCGCCGCCGGCTTCACCCAGCCGATGCGCGGCCTTCAGCTCGGCGCCGGCTGCGACACCGGCGCGGTGCGGGTCGAGCGGCTCGACGCCGCCGGCACCTGCGTGGAAGCGGTGAAGGGCACCCTGCGCGCGTCCGACCGCGGCTTCCGCTTCGTGCCTGCCGCGCCGTGGGTCGAGGGCACGCACTATCGCTTGGTGCTGGTGGCGGGCGCCAACGCCACCTGCGCGAGCACAGAAATCTGCAGCGTCTCGGGCGTGCCGCTCGACACCGACCCGCTGGCGGGCAGCTCGGCGGGCGGGCCAGACGTGGTGGTGCCGTTCACCGGCGCCGCGGCCACCCCCGACAGCTCGCAGCCGTTCGCCAGCGAGCCGTACACCGACGTCAACGACAACGGCGCCATCGACCCCGACGAGACCGTGCACGACGAGAACCGGGTGGCGATGGAGGTCACCGGCACCACCGGCATCGTCACCTCGGCCTCGCTCAACGGCGCCGACTGCGTGCCGGCGCTCACCGGCACCCAGGTCTGCACCGCGCTGCACGCCGAGCTGCCGGTGACGGTGGGCAAGGTGCTCGCGCAGTGCCCCGTCTCGGCGAACGGAGCCATCGGTCAGGGCAGCGGGCCGTGCCTGCAGGTGCGGGTGCTGCCCAACTCGCTGCTCAACACCTCGCTGTCGATGGACACGCGGGTGGTGGGCATCGTGCCGATGAACGACCTGCCCACGCGTCAGCTCATCATGCGGGTGCGCGAGCCGTCGGGCCCGGCGTACGGCTACATCATCAAAGAGGCGAGCGCGCCGAACCCGGTGTTCGTCATTCGGCAGTCGATCTACCTCGACGCGCCCGACCTGAGCATCGCGGGCGGGCTCGCCTCGCACGACCTGCAGAGCAAGCCGCTCGACGTGGTGCTGAAGGGGCCGGTGACGTTTCTGCCCGACGGGCGCATGCGGGTGGCGATGGCCAACCTCGCCGACGTGCCACTGAGCGTGAACATTCGCGCGCTGGGGTTGAGCGGCGGCATTCAAATGCGAATTCCCAAGGGCGAGATGCACCTCACCGTGGTCGGAGACCCGCTGCGATGAGAGCGCTCGCGTTCATGGTGGTGGTGGTGGCGTCGTCGGCCGCGCGCGCCGCAGAAGATGCGGTGGCGGCCCCGGTCGATGCGGCGCCGGTCGCGGTCGACGCGTCGCGCCTGTTCGGCACCGGGCTGTTCTTGCGGGTCGGCGGGCTGGTGATTGCTCCGGCCGCCTCGAGCAGCGAAGTGTCGTTGCAGAACGTGGTGGGGCCGGCGCGCCTTTCGGTGAGCGACGGGCCGATTCCCGGCTCGGGGGTGGGGCTGTCTCCCGCGTACATGCCAGCGGCGATTCTGGGGTGGACGCTGCCGTGGCTGGGGAGACGGCTGTCGATCGAGACGGTGCTGGCGGCGCCGTTCACGCTGAAGATGACCACGCGCGGCTCGCTCACCGACAAGTCGCTCGCGCCCTACGCGCTGGGCAACCTGCCCACCGGTGTGCCGGCGCTGGGCAGCGAGCTGGGCGAGGCGAAGGTGCTGCCTCCGGTGCTGACCGCCACCTGGCGGTTCGGGCCGCTCTGGAGGCTGCAGCCGTACCTGGGCCTGGGGGTGAGTTACCTCATCACCCTCGAGGCGCGCATCACCAACCCGGTGCTGACCGAGGTGGCGACCCCCACCATGGAGGTGCCCAACGCGCTCGGCTTCGTGGTGCAGGGTGGGTTGGACTTCAGAATCTGGCGCTGGCTCTACGCCACGGTCGACCTCAAATACATCGCCGGGCTCGAGCTCACCGCGCGGGTGAAGAACCTCTGGGTGCGGCTGCCGCGGCTGCCGCTCTACGAGGCGGCGCGGGTGGGCGACAACGAGGTGCACGTGACGGTGAACCCGTTCGTGCTCAGCGCGGGCGTGGGCGCGAACTTCTGAAGTGACACCCCGTGGGAAGTTTGTTTCGTGGGAGATCTGCCCGGTGTCTAGAGTGTGGCCGTGATCGTCGCGTCAGATCGCCGCCGGCAGCTGCGCGTTCGGGCCTCGCTCGGGGTGGTCGACGGGCGCTCGGGCGTGAACACGGTGACCCGCGACGTCTCGACCGACGGCATGTTCGTGCGCGGCCTGCCGTACGGCATCGGCGACCGCATCGCGGTCGACGTGAAGTTCCCCCAGTTCGCCGTGCCGCTGCACGTCGCCGGCGACGTGGTGCGGGTAGAGAAAGACCTCGGCGTCGCGCTCAGGCTCTTGCACCCGTCAGAGCCGCAGCGCCTGCACTTCAGCGGCGCCATCGCGCGGCTCGCCTGGGCGAAGACCGAGCCCGGCGCCTGAAGGCGGGGGCGCCGCCGACCGAACGTCACGGCGAGCCGAAGCTCCACGGGGCGACCTTGTGGTCGAGGGCGGGCACGGTGCGCAGCCACGCGTAGAGGGCGCCGAGGTCTTCGTCGGTCATGGTCGAGAACGCGAGCCAGGGCATCACGGTGTTGAGCTTCGGGTCGCACGGCGTCGGCGTGGCGGCGCCGCGAAACCGGGCGATGAACGACTCTTTCGTCCACCCGCCGAGGCCGGTGGGGTGCGGGGTGAGGTTCACGCTGGTCACCGCGCCGCCGTTGCCGAGCTTGAAGGTCTGCCCGCCGCCGAGCTCCTGCCCCTCGACGATGCGGCCGCGCCCGTCGACGGGCGAGTGGCAGCGAATGCAGACCTTGCCCAGGTACCGGCCGTACGCGACCTCGTCGGCGTGGTCGGGCTCGGGCACCGGCCCCTCGAGCGGGCGGGGCGCGAAGCGAATGAACAGCCCGACCGGAAAGTCGAGCTCCTTCGCCGGCACGCTGTGCTTCACCGCCGGCAGCGTGCGCAGGTACGCGACCACCGCGCGGGTGTCTTCGTCCGACAGACCGGCGTAGTCGCGGTACGGCATGATGGGGAACAGCCCGTTGCCGTGCCGGCCGATGCCCTCGCGCACGGCGCGCATGATTTCGCCGTCGCTCCACAGGCCCAGGCCGGTCTCGTCGTCGGCGGTCAGGTTCGGCGCGCACAGCGTGCCGGGAAACCCGTTCGCCTTCGTCCAGCACTCGCCGCCGGCGCCCGCAGCGGTGCCCTCTTTCACCGGTCGCGAGAACACCGCGTCGTCGGGGGTGGAGTGACAGGCCACGCAGCCCAGCACGCCGTTGGCGAGGTACGCGCCGCGCTCGACGCGCTGCGAGGTCGGCTCGACCTTCTCGTCAGAAGCGGGGCGAGACTTGAGGCAGGCAGTGAACGCGAGCAGCAGCAGCAGGCAGAGAGAGCGCACGAGCGCGCACCGTAGTCGAGCGCCCTCAACGCCTCGCCAATTTCTGCGCCAGCCGCAGCAGCATGCCGTGCGAGGTGAAGAGGGTGAGCGCGAGGTGCCCCAGGCCGAGCTTCTGGCCCGACGAGACGGTGTGCCACTGACCGAACGGCACCTGGGCGCCCTCGAGCTCGAGCGAGTGGCCCTCGGCCGCCGAGGTCACCGTCCACCCGCCGCCGGTGAACACCAGGGTGCAGTGGTGCCGCGACACCGCGTCGTCGCTCAGCACCAGGTCGTTGCCCTCTGACCGGCCGATGGTCACCGTGACGCCCTCCGAGGTGGGGGGCAGCGCGAAGCAGAGCGGGTCTCCGACGCTGGGCCGGTCGGCGCGGGCGTCGAGCCCCTGGCTCACCGTGTTGGCGGTGGCGATGTTGCCGCGCGGCACGCTCAGGGCGCCGGCCTCCCACATCAGCCAGTCGTTGGGGTGCGCCTGGGCGAAGCGCGCCCCCTGAATGAGGAACTGCCGCGTCAGCGCCGAGAGCAGAAGCGTCTTCACCCGCCGCGCAGTCTAGAGCACCGAACAGGTTACCGGGCCGTCGCGACGCGAACGAGACCGCAGCGAGAGGGGCGTTGGCCGCGGCAGTCTAGGTCGAAGCGGCCAGCGCGGCGGGAATGGCCTTGTGCGCCGGCACGGTGCTGGCGCCCCGCGCCAGCACCTTCACGATGTCGAAGAAGCTCAAGCTGCCGGCGTAGAACCGGCCGATGAGCTGTTCGTCGTGGCGGTAGAAAGACGAGAACACCCGCACCCGCTCGGCGGGAGCGGCGCCGCGGAACAGCATGCGGTTGAGCAGTCGAAAGAAGCCCTGCCGCCGCCAGTGCCGCTTCGCCTCGCGCGCGAGCAGCGCGGTGAGCGGCTCGGCGGCGAACGAGGGCAGGGTGGCCACGCGCTCGGCGAGCTGCACCGCGAAGGGCAGCGAGTAGCCGGTGGTGGCGTGAAAGAAGCCGGCCGAGACGCCCAGCATCGGGTGGGTCAGTCGAGGGGCCCGCCCGCCGAGCGGAATCGGTAACGCCGCCTGCTCTTCGCGCGTCACCGCGCGTACCCGCCAGCCGCGCGCGCGCACCCACTCGGCGATGCGGGCCCGAAACGCCTCGCCGTCGAGCGCGGCGGTGTCGGAGTAGACGGTGTCTTCCACCAGCACGCTGCGCTCGCTCCAGGGCAGCACGTAGATGAAGCGAAAGCCGTCGAGCTGCTCGACGGTCGCGTCCATCAAGAGCGGGCACGACAGGCCGTGCGGCGCCTCGAGCTCGAGCTCCTGCCCGAGAAACTTCTGGTACCCGCACGGGCCCTCGGGCGGCCGGGCGCGCGCGTCGATGACCGCGCCGCGGGCCTCGAGCACCTCGCCGCCCTCGAGCTCGACCCGGCGCGCGCCGAGCTCGCGCACCCGCGCGCCGAACCGCACCCGCCCTGCCAACCGGGCAGACAGCGCGCGGTGAAAGTCGTCTGACCTGAGCGACCAGTACGCGCCGCTCAAGGCGCGCTCGCAGCCGGGCAGCTTCACCTGGTGCCCTTCGAAGCGCCGCGCGCCGAGCGCGGCGAGCCAACCGAGCGCCTCGGCGCTCACGTCTGATTCATGAAAGCTCCAGGTGTGGTTGCCGCCCAGGGTGAGCCCCGCCTCGAGCAGGGTGAACGGCACCTCGGGCCGCAGCGCGCACAGCCGCGCCGCCAACAGCCCGTTGGCCAGCCCACCGCCGACCAGCAGCAGCTCAGCGCTGGGCGCGCTCATTCTGGTTCGCTTCGATGAGCTTCTCGAGCAGCGCCAGCACCTCGGCGGTCTTCTGTTCGGTGAGCTTGCCCTGGTAGCTGAACTGCACCGCGCCCTTGGGGTCGAGCACCATCACCGTCGCGTTCTTGGGGTTCAGACTCCAGGGCTTCTTGGTCATGGTGCCGTCCCAGTCGAGGTAGACCGGTACCCCGATCGACACCTCGGTCTTCTTCACCGCCGTCACCACGAAGTTACGCGCCGGGAACCAGTCGAAGCCCTGCACGTTGGCGATCGCCACCACGCTGGCGGCGTCGAGCAGACTTCTAGCCTTTCCGAGCGCATAGAGCGTGTCTTTGAGCGGCTGGTTGAGCTGGTTGGTGTCTTTGTCTTCGTAGAACAGCACCGTCGGGCGACTGCGAAACAGATCTGAAAGTCGCACGTAAGTGCCAGCGGTGGTCGACAGCTTCGTCACGTCTGACTCCCCGTGGGCCGCAGTGGCGACCCCGAGCACAACCAGCGGCCACGCGAGGTTCATTCGGTGCATTTAACCAGCGTACGTACTACGGGCAGCTTCGTGACTTGGACGTTAGGCCCGGGGGCGCCATGACTCGCCTCGCTCAAGTCGCATCGGCAGATCCGCTCGCGCGGTTCCAGCTCGAGCTCGAGGTCGAGCTCGAGAGGTGGAGCCGCGCCGATGACGAGGCGTCACTCGACCCGCTGTGGTCGGCCGCCAAGGCCTCGCTCGCCGAGTTCACGCTGCGCCCCGCCAAGCGCGTGCGGCCGACGCTCACCGCGCTGGGGTGGCTCGCGGCGCAGCCCGCACCCCAAGAGCTCCCGCGCGAGGTGGTGCAGTTCGCCGCCGGGCTCGAGCTGCTCCACACCTTCATGCTGGTGCACGACGACGTGGCCGATCGCGCCAGCACCCGGCGCGGCGGCCCGTGCCTGCACCACCTGGTCGGCGAGGGCCGGCTCGGTGAAGACCTCGCCATCGTGCTCGGTGACCACCTGTACTCGCGCGCGATGGAGGCGATGTTCGGCGCTCCGTCGGGCCGCGCGGTGGCGACCGCCACCTACGTGCTCGAGATTTGCCGCCACACCGCCGCCGGTCAGCACCTCGACCTGGCGCTGGCGCGCGCGCCGCTGAACGAGGTCACCCTGTTTCGCACCTTGAAGGTCGCCGAGCTCAAGACCGCGCGCTACGGCTTCGTCGCGCCGCTCGCCTGCGGAGCGATGCTCGCCGGGGCGCCCTCGCACGTCATCGACGCGCTCAAGCGCGCCGGCCGGCAGGCGGGCCTCGCCTACCAGCTGCGCGACGACCTGATCGGCCTGTTCGGCGACGACAAGGTGGCGGGCAAAGACGGCGGCGGCGACTACCTCGAGGGCAAGCGCACCTTTCCCGTGATCGCCGCGTGGACCCGGGCCGACGAAGCGGGCCGCGCCGCGCTGGAAGCGCTGTGGCGCGCGCCCGAGGCCTCGCGGCTCGACGAGGCGCGCCAGCTCGTCACCCGCTGGGGCGGGCAGGCCGCGACGCAGCGGGTCGTCGACTCGCGCACCCGCGCCGCGCTCAAGGCGCTCGAAGGGTTGGGTGCGGCGGCCGCTCCGCTCGAGGGGCTGATGCGCTCACTCGCGCGGAGGGCGGCGTGAAGCGGCCCACCGCGCTGGTGGTCGGCGCCGGCGTCGGCGGGCTCACCGCCGCGATGCGGCTGCAGCACCAGGGCTTCGACGTCGAGCTGTTCGAGAAGCAGGCGGGCCCGGGCGGCCGCTGCGGAGAAGTGCGCTGCGGGCCCTACCGCTTCGACCTCGGGCCCACCATTCTGCTCATGCCGCACGTGCTGGAAGAGACCTTTCGCTCGGTGGGGCGCGAGCTGGCCGACTACCTGAAGCTGCACCGCTGCGACCCGCACTACCGGGTGCACTTCAGAGACGGCACCCGCTTCGTGCTGGGCCCCGAGTCGACGGCGCTGCGCGACGAGCTCGAGCGCATCGAGCCCGGCTCGTACGCGCGCTACCAGCGCTTCATCGCCGCCGGCGGCGAGAAGCACGACGTGGCGTTCGCGCGCTTCATCACCCGGCACTTCGACTCGCTCAAGGGCTTCATCACCCCCGACCTGCTCCGCGTCGGCGCCTTCGGCTCGCTGGCCGGGCAGATGGCCGGGTACTTCGAGAGCCCGCAGCTGCGCCAGGCGCTCAGCTTTCAGACCATGTACCTGGGGCTGTCTCCCAAGCAGGCGCCGCCGGTGTTCTCGCTCTTGCCGTACACCGAGGCGAGGCACGGGGTGTGGTTCCCCGAAGGCGGGCTGCACGCGGTGCCGCTCGCGCTCGAGAAGGTGGCGAGAGAAGAGGGCGTGCAGCTTCACTACTCGAGCCCGATTCGCCGGGTGGTGGTCGAGGAGGGAAGGGCGGTGGGCGTCGAGCTGGAAGACGGCTCGGTGCGCCGCGCCGACGCGGTGGTGTGCAACGCCGACTACGCGTGGGCCAGCACCCGGCTGCTGCCGGAAGCGGTGGCCGCGCGCCGCGCCGAGAAGCTGAAGGGCGCTCGCTTCACCTCGTCGGGCCTGATGTTCTACTTCGGGCTCAGCAAGCGCTTCGAGAAGCTGCTCCACCACAACGTCTTCTTCGGTGAAGACTTCGAGGGCAGCTTCGCCGACATCTTCGAGCGCGGGCGCGTGCCGAAAGACCCCAGCTTCTACGTGAACGCCCCCACCCGCACCGATGCCTCGTTCGCGCCCGAGGGCCACGACGCGCTGTACGTGCTGGTGCCTGCGCCGACCCGCGACGCGGGGCTCGACTGGCAGGCCGAGGCCGTTCGCGTGCGCGCCCAGGTGCTCGCGCGCCTCGAGAGCGAGGGGTACGGAGACCTGGCGCCGCACGTCGTCACCGAGCGGGTCATCACCCCCGACGACTGGCAGAGCGCGCTCAACCTCGAGCGCGGCGCGAACTTCGGTTTGTCGCAGAGCTTGATGCAGCTGGGGCCCTTTCGCCCCAAGGTGCGCGATGAAGACGTGAAGGGCCTGTACTGGTGCGGCGCCTCGATTCAGCCCGGCACCGGCGTGCCCACCGTCATGCTCAGCGCGGGGTTTGCGGTCGACGCGGTGTTGAGTGATGCGGGCGTGAGACGCACCGCTGCTGCGTTGAGCGCCCCCTCACCCCGTCCCTCTCCCGCGAGGGGAGAGGGGGCTCGGCGAGTCGCGCTGGGCTACGCGTCGGCTCGCGCGGTCACCCGCCACCACGCCAAGAGCTTCTATTTCGCTTCCGTCGCTTTGTTCGGGGCTCGCCGCCGCGCCGCGTTCGCGCTCTACGCCTACTGCCGCCGGTTGGATGATTTGGTCGATGAGGGCGGGCAGCAGAACCTGCCTGCGCGCCTCGCCGCCGCTCGCGCCGTCACCTCGAGCGTGTTTCGCGGCGCTCCCGACCTGGCCGCGGTGCGCGACGCCGCCGCCTTCGAGCCCGACGAGCTCTACGCGCTCGCCGACACCGTGCAGCGCTTCGGCGTGCCCGAGGCTCCGATGCAAGACCTCATCTCGGGCATGGAGATGGACCTCGAGCCCCGCATCTACGCCAGCTGGGAAGAGCTCGACCTCTACTGCTACCGGGTGGCCGGCACCGTCGGCATGCTGATGACGCCGGTGCTCGGCGGCACCGACCCCGCCGCCGGCCCCCAGGCCTCGGCGCTGGGCCGCGCCATGCAGCTCACCAACATCTTGCGCGACGTGCGCGAAGACCTCGAGCGCGGCCGCTGCTACCTGCCGCAAGACGAGCTTCACCGCTTCGGTCTCGACGAACAGGCGCTGCGCTCGGGCCAGGTCGACGAGCGCTTCACCGCGTTCATGCGCTTTCAGTGCGAGCGGGCGCGGGGGCTCTACCGCGAGGGCTTCGACGGGCTGCGCTACCTCTCGGGCTTCGGCGCGCGCCCGATGGTGCGCATCATGGCCGCGGTCTACGGCGGCATTCTCCAGGTCATCGAGGCGCGTGGCTACGACGTCTTCAGCTCGCGCGCCCACGTGCCGTTCGGCGCGAAGGTGAACCTCGCCGCGAAGGCGCTGCTCGCATGAAGCGGGTGGCCGTCATCGGCGGCGGTGTGGGCGGCATGACCGCCGCCGGAGAGCTCGCTCAGCGCGGCCACCAGGTGACGCTGTTCGAGCGCAGCGCGTCGCTGGGCGGCAAGGCCCAGGCGGTGACCGCGTCGGGCGTGCAGCTCGACACCGGCCCCACGCTGCTCACCCTGCCGCACGTGGTACGCGAGGGCTTTCGCCGGCTGAACGCCGAAGACCTGCTGCCGCGCTTCATCGAGCTGCCGGTGCACTGCGAGTACCGCTGGCTCGACGGCGCGCGCTTCGAGGCGCACCGCGACCTCGAGCTCACCGCCGCCTCGGCCGAGCGGCTGAAGGCGGGCGAGGGCGAGGCGGTGCGCGCGTTCTACGCCGCGGCCGCCGACATTCACCGGGTCGCCGGTGAGCCGTACCTCGAGGCTCCGTTCTACGGCGCGCTCGAGTACCTGATGCGGGTGGCGCGCCGGGGCCTGGGCGCGCTGTGGAAGGGCTCGCAGCTGCCCACCCTCGACGCGCTCGGCACCGCGCACTTTTCGTCGCGCCATCTGCGCGAGTTCGTGGGCCGCTTCGCCACCTACGCCGGCGCCTCGCCGTACCAGGCGAGCGCGGCCTTCGCGTTGATACCGCACCTCGAGCGCGCGTTCGGGGTGCACCACGTGGTGGGCGGCATGGGCGCGCTCTCGGTCGCGCTGGGCCAGGCGGTCGAGCGGCTGGGCGTGAAGCTGCAGCTCGGTGCCACCGCGAGCTGGCGCGAGCAGCGCGGCGAGCTGCTGGTGGGGCCCGAAGGCGACGCGCAGCGCTTCGACGCGGTGGTGGTGAACGCCGACCCGCTCGCCTCGCTGGGCCGCGCCGACGAGCCGCTGGCGCTGTCGGGCTACGTGCTGCTGCTCGAGGCCGAGCGCTCGGCGCTGCCGCACCACACCATCACCTTCGCCGCCGACTACCCCGCCGAGCTGAACGCCCTGTTCGCCGGGGGCGCGCCCGACGACGTCACCTTCTACGTGTGTCACCCGGCGGCGAGCGACGCGTCGATGGCGCCCGCAGGCAAGAGCGGGCTGTTCGTGATGGTGAACGCCGCCCCGTTGAGCGCCGCGGTCGACTGGGCCGAGGCGGCGCCGCGGCTGCGCGAGAAGTGCCTCGCCCACGTTCGCGAGCTGGGCGCGCGCGACGTGAAGGTGTTGGGTGAGCGCACCCCGCTCGACCTGGCCCGCGCCGGAGCGCCGCGCGGCTCGATCTACGGCTTTCTGCCGCACGGCCGGCTGGGGCCGTTTCGCCGGCCGCGCATTCGCTCGCGGGTGCCGGGGCTCTTCTACTCGGGCGGCGGCACCCACCCGGGCGGCGGCGTACCGCTGGTGATGCTCTCGGGTCACTTCGCCGCGCACCTCGCCTCGCAGCACCTCGAGGCGCGCGCATGAACGCGGTGCAGGTGCCCGAGCGAGAGGGCTCGTACCGTTGGTACTACGCCGACGCGGTCTGCGAAGACATCACCGCGGTCTGCATCTTCATGGTGGGCTCGCTGTTCTCGACCCGCTACGCGCGCGGGGGCTCTCCGCGCGCGCACGCCGCGGTGAACTTCGCGGTGTACCGCGGGGGCGAGCGGCTGGCCTGGGTGCTCTCGGAGTACCCGGCGCTGCAGTTCACCGACAGCTCGCTGCGCATCGGCGGCTCGACGCTCACCTACCTCGACGCGCGCCGCCTCGAGCTGGTGGTCGACGAGCGCACCGCCATCTTCGGCCGGCGGCTGCAGGCGCGCTTCGAGCTGCAGGCGCTGTGCGCGCCGCTGGCGCCGGTCACCCTGGTCGAGGGCTTGAGCCACCGCTGGCACCCCATCGCCCCGCGGGCGGTGGCGAAGGTGAGCGTGCCGTCGCTGGGCGTCGAGCTCGAGGGCGCGCACGCGTACCACGACGGCAACGACGGCGACGTGCCGCTGGGCACCGACCTGCGCGGCTGGGAGTGGGAGCGCAGCCACGACCGCGAGCAGACGGTGGTCACCTACCGCCCGTGGGACAGCGCCGAGGGCATTCGCGTGGTCGCCGGAGCGGCCTCGCGCGCCGAGCGGGTGCCGGCCGATGCGGCGGTGCGCAGCACCACCGGCTGGGGGCTCGAAGTCACTCCCGCGGTCGAGCTGCTCGAGTCGTCTCCGTTCTACGCGCGGCACCAGGCGCACGACGGGCGCCGCCACACCCTGGGCGAGGTCGCCGACTTCACCCGGTTTCGCAGCCCGTGGATACGGTGGATGGCGCGGCTGCGCACCCGCATGGAGCGTGCGGCGTGAGCGCGGCGATCACCGCCTGGGCGCTGCTCGCGGTGATGTTCACCGTGATGGCGATGGTGCGGGTGGCGTTGAGTGCCGCCCGGTCTGCTCACCCCGAGCCTCGCGCCACCCCCGAAGCCCGGTCGTCCGAGCTCTCCAACGTTCTCCTGGTGCGGCCGGTCGACGCGCCCACCGGCGGCGAGCTGGCGAACCTGCGCAAGGTGCCTTCAGGTCTCGAGCAGTGGGTGATGTCGCCCGACCCCACGGTGCCGAACCACCACCCCTCGGACCCGCGCACCCAGAACCGCAAGCTCGGCCACCTCAAGGCCGCGCAGGTCGACCCCGCGCGCACCGTGCTGGTGGTCGACGCCGACGTCGAGGTCGACGACGCGCTGGTCGACGCGCTGCTCTCGGCGCTCGAGGGGGGCGCCGACCTGGCCTGGGCGGCGCCGCACCCCGAGCGCCGCGGCCTGGTGCGCGGGCTGCTCGTGCAGTCGCTGCACAGCTTCGTGGTGCTCGATGCGGTGACCTTCGGGGCCCGCCCGGTGTGTGGCAAGGCGATGGCGCTTTCTCCCGCGCGCGCGAGGTGCTAGACGCGCTGCCCGACTGCATCGGCGAAGACCTCGAGCTGGCGCGGGCCCTGAGCGCCAAGGGGCTCACCGTGAAGCAGGCCGGCCGCGCGCGCATGCCCTACGGCGGCGCCTCGGTGCCGCAGGTGCTGGCCCGCTTCACCCGGTGGATGCAGGTGCTGAAGGCCCACCGGCCCTCGCTGTTCCCCACCATTCCGCTGCTGTTCTGCTGCACGCCGGTGCTGCTCGTCGCCGCGCACCTGAGCGGCGACGGCATGGCGCGCGCCGCGGTGGCCGCGCTGGTCTCGCTGCGGCTGATTCTCGCCTCGGTGCTCGAGCGCCGGCCGGGCCTCTACGTCTCGTGGCTGTTCGCCGAGGTGCTGCTGCTCGCCTGCTGGGTGCGCGCGGTGCTCGCCGGCAGCCGGGTGAAGTGGCGCGGCCGCGAGCTGGTGGTGGGTGCGCACGGAGTGCTCGACCCGGAGCAGCGCTCATGATTCGCGACGCGCGCCACCGCCTGCTGACGCCGCTGTGGCACCGCTACGTGCGGTACCGCCTGGCCCATGCGTTTCGCGGGCTGTGGGTGAACGGCGCCCTGCCCGGCGACGACGAGCCGTTGATTCTCTACGCGAACCACTCGAACTTCTGGGACGGCTTCGTGGCCCACTCGCTGGTGCACCACTCGGGGCGCGACGGCTACGTGGTGATGGAAGAGCAGAACCTGCTGCGCTTCCGCTTTCTCACCCGGCTGGGCGCGATGTCGATTCGGCGCGGCGACCGGGCCTCGGCGCTCGAGACGCTGCGCCACGCCCGGGCGGTGCTCGAGCGCCCGCGCGCCACGCTGCTCTTCTTCCCCCAGGGGCGCATCGAGACCACCACCGGCCCAGCGCCCCGCTTCGAGCGCGGGCTCGAGGTGCTGGGCCGCATGTCGGGCGCGCGCGCGGTGCCGCTGGCGCTGCGCTACGCCTTCTTCGAGCACGAGTACCCCGACGTGTTGATGTCGGTGGGCGCGGTGCACCCGGTCACCACCACCGCCGACTGCGAGGCGCGCATGCAGGCGCAGCTGGCGTTTCTCGCTGCGCTGCCCGCGCCCGGCACCCTCGAGGCGCTGCTCGAGGGCCGCCGTTCGGTCGCTGAAGTTCCCCGCTGGAGGACACAAGCATGAAAGCCCTCGTCGTCGGTGCTGGACCCGGTGGGCTCGCCGCCGCCATCAACCTCGCGGGCCGCGGGTTCGAGGTCACGGTGGTCGAGAAAGAGTCGGTGCCCGGTGGGCGCATGCGTGGGCTGTCTCTCGACGGCGGCTACGCGCTCGACACCGGCCCCACCATCTTGCAGCTGCCGCAGGTGCTCGAGGCGGTGTTCACCCGCGCCGGCAAGCGCCTGCAGGACTACGTGACGCTGAAGGCGCTCGACCCCAACACCCGAATCCACTTCTGGGACGGGTCGCAGCTCGACACCTCGGCGAACCTCGAGCGCATGCGGGAGTCGCTGGCCGCGCTCGACCCCAAGCACCCCGCCGCGCTCGACCGGTGGATGACCGAGGCGAAGCAGAAGTACCTGGTCGCGTACGAGAAGTTCATCTGCACCAACGCCGGCTCGCTCGCCTACTACGCGCCCTGGCGGTTGATGGACACGCTCAAGTTCAAGCCGTGGCAGTCGTTGTACGGCCACCTCGACTCGTTCTTTCACGACGACCGCGTCACCTACGCGCTGAGCTACCCGTCGAAGTACCTGGGGCTGCACCCCACGACCTGCTCGAGCGTGTTCAGCGTGGTGCCGTTTCTCGAGCTGCAGTTCGGGGTGTGGCACGTGATGGGTGGCTTTCGCGCGCTCTCGCAGGGCATGGCCCGCTGCGCGGAAGACCTGGGCGCGCGGCTTCGCTACGGCGAGGCGGTGGAAGAGGTGCTGGTCGAGGGCGGCCGCGCCAGCGGGGTGCGGCTGGCGAGCGGCGAGCAGCTCACCGCCGACGCGGTGGTCATCAACGCCGACCTGCCCTACGCGGCGACGAAGCTCATCAAGCCGCAGCACCGCGAGGGCACCCGCCTGTCGGACGGCGCGCTCGACAAGGCGAAGTACAGCTGCAGCACGTTCATGCTCTATCTGGGGCTCGACCGGCGCTACGACCAGCTGCCGCACCACCTCATCTACCTCTCCGACGCCGCGCGCCGCACCGACCGCGCCGCGCTCGAAGACCTCGAGGCCGACCTCGAAGACCCGCCGTTCTACGTGTGCAACCCCACGCCGACCGACCCGTCGGGCGCGCCCGAGGGCCACTCGACGCTCTACGTGCTGGTGCCCACCCCGAACACCTCGCGGCCCCTCGACTGGGCGGCGCTCGAGAAGTCGATGCGGGCCAAGATTCCCCGCTGGCTCGAGAAGGTGGGCCTCACCGGCGTGGAGCAGCACATTCGCGCCTCGAAGGCGTTCACCGCGCAGAGCTGGCGCGACGACTTCAACGTGTTCCGCGGAGCGGTGTTCAACCTCTCGCACAACTGGACGCAGCTGGGCCCGCTGCGGCCCAAGGTGAAGTCGCCCGACGTCGACGGGCTGTACTGGGTGGGCGGCGGCACGCACCCGGGCAGCGGCCTGCTCACCATTCTGGAGAGCGCCAACATCGCCGCCGACTACCTCACCCGGGCGGACGGGCAGGGCGCGCTGCCGCAGTGGCCGCTCACTCCCCCGCTGGAGCCTCGGACCCGTGCCGCGTGACGACACCTCGTCGGTGGTGGTGACCGGCGTCGGGCTCTTGAGTGACCTCGGCGTCGGGTTCGACGCGCACCGCAAGGCGCTGCTGGGCGAGGGCGCGGTGGCTCCCCAGGTCGAGAACCAGGGACGCACCCGGGTCATCGCGCTGGCGCGCGTCGCCGCGCTCGAGGCGCTGGGCGGGGTGGCGCCGAAGGGGCGCGGGCTCCTGGTCGCGGGCACCACCACCGGCACGATTCAAGAGAGCGAGCAGGCGTACTTCGCCGCGCGAGGGGCGGGCACCGACCCGCTCGAGCGCATGCGCCGCCACCCGGTGGGTGAGCTGGCCATCGCGCTGGCGGCCGAGCTCGACCTCGACGCCGAGTGCCACACGTTCGTCACCGCGTGCAGCTCGAGCTCGAACGCCATCGGGTACGGAGCGCTGCGGGTGGCGGCGGGCACGCCCTGGGCGCTGGTGGGCGGGGTCGACACCGCGTGCCTGATGACGAAGGCCGGCTTTCATGCGCTTCGGCTGCTCGCGAGCGGGCCCCCGCGGCCCTTCGACGTGAACCGCACCGGGGTGGCGCTGGGCGAGGGCGCGGCGTTTCTGCTGCTCGAGTCGCGCGCGCAGGCGCTGGCGCGCGGCGCCCGCATCTTCGGAGAGGTGACCGGCTGGGGCTGCGCGGTCGATGCGTTTCACCAGACCGCCCCCGACCCGAAGGGGCTGGGTGCCATCGCCGCGATGCGGGCCGCGCTCGAGGAAGACGGCGCCGCGGTGGAAGAGGTCGGGTACATCAACGCGCACGGCACCGCCACGCCAGCCAACGACAAGGTCGAGTCGCTGGCGGTGAACGCGCTGTTCGGGGGCTCGCGGCCGCTCATCAGCTCGACCAAGGGCTTCACCGGCCACACGCTGGGCGCCGCCGGCGCGCTCGAGGCGGGGCTGACGCTGGCCGCGTTCGCCGACCGGCGGGTGCCGCCCAGCAAGGGCCTGGCGGACCCCGACCCGGCGTGCGACGTGAACCACGTGCCGCCGTCGGGCGCGCCGCTGGGTTCGCCGCTGGCGCTGAGCAACTCGTTCGGCTTCGGCGGCAACAACGCAACGCTGGCGCTGCGGGCGAACGGCAGCCGCGCGGCGCGGGCGCGGGCGGTGGCGCGGCCCTTCAGGGCCTTCGTGCACGGCCTGGGCTTCGTGGCGCCGGGGGTCATCGGCTGCGAGGCGCTGCGGCGGCATGGCGAAGGGCCGTACCAGGGCCCGGTCGAGCTGCCGCGGCAGGGGCGCCTGGCGCGGCTCGAGCGCATGGCGCTGCACGCGGCGCGCGAGGCGCTGGGCGGCACGTCGAGCGAAGGAGTGGGGCTGTTGGTGGGCACCGCGTACGGGCGGCTCGACGCGGCGGGAGACTTTCTCGAGGGGCTGGCGACCCGCGGCGAAGCGCACGGCAGCCCGTTCGCGTTCTACCAGTCGGTGTACCACTCGCTGGCCGGTGAGCTGAGCATTCACCTCGGCATGCGCGGCATCGGGCTCACCACCTCGGTGCGCGAGGTCTCGGGCGAGAGCGCGCTGCGGGTGGCGATGGACCTGCTCTCGGCGCGCAAGGTCGAGCGGGTGCTGGTGGTGGGCGCCGACGACGAGCCGACCCCCGGGGCTGCGGCGTTGCTGCTCTCGAGCGAGCCGTCGCGGCAGGCAGTTCATTCGTGCGAGCTGTACCGGGTCACGGCGACCGAGCCGAGTCGGCGGCACCCCGTGGGCGGGCTGATGGAGATCGTAGCGACGCTGGCGCGCGGCCAGAGCGGCAACGTGACGACCCGCGGTACCGGCGGCATCGAGGCGCAGACGTTCGTGACGAGCTCACCTTGAGAACGGTTCAATGCGAGCGGCGCAAGAGCTGCGACAGCCGGGCACGGGCTGCGCGCCCGTGCTGGTGAAGCTGTCACGCTCTGAGTCTCAGCGGCGCGGTCGATGGGGGCTACGAAGGCGGTGCGAGCTCGCCCAGCGCGGCAGGCATGTGTGCTGGGCGGGGGCGAGCGCCCCAGAGAGCCCAGGGCGACGTGGGCCCGTCACCGCACCAGGGGCCGACAGGGACAGCAGGCTGCGCCCCGGGGCTGTAGAGAAGCCGAAGTCGCCGAGCGTTTCGGGGCCGGCGCCCCCCCCCCCCCCCCCCCCCCCCGCCCCCCCCCCCCCCCCCCCTCCCCCCGCCGCCGGCCCCCCCCCCCGCCCCCCCCCCCCCCCTCCCCCCCCCCGCGCGCGCGCGCGCGCGCCCCCGCCGCCGGGGGCTCCCCTCCGCCCCCCCGCGCGGGTTCTCCCTTTTCCCCCCCCCCCCTCCCGGGGGCTCCCCCCCCGCCGGCCCCCGGCGCCCGAGCATCGTCGCTCACACCTGCTTCCTTCGACGCCGCGGCGGACGGGTGCTCAGCCCGCAGAACAGGAACAAACGCGTAAAAGAACCGGGTCGGCCGGGTAGAGGTGTGACCCCCGGCCATTCTTTTTCGCGGGCGTTCCCGAAGAACGTGCCCCGAGACGGCCTTCACGAGATTCGACCGCCGCTTCGACTGCCTGCAGCTCCGAACTGGAGAGGCGTACACGCCCGTGGCACGGCCATTACCGACGAGCCGATTCGGGCCGTGGCAGTCGAGCTCGAGCGTTTCTCCGTCAGCTGGGGTTGTGCTTCGCGAAGTGCCCCGACGCCGATGGGGGCCAGTCGACGTGCCGCGCCGGCTACGTCTGCAGTCTCGGAGCGGAAGGCGGCGTGTGCATGCCCCCTGACGGCGGCTCACCGAGCGGCGGCGCTTGAGCTAAGCGTGGGCGATGCCCATCACCGCGGTGCTCTTCGACCTCGACGGCACGCTCGTCGACAACATGCACATTCACGTCGACGAGTGGGTGAAGCAAGCCGAGGCGCACCGCAGCGGCGCCACCCGTGAGCAGATCGGCCACCAGTGGGCGGGCAAGAAGAACGAAGAGCTGATTCCGCTCATGCTCGGGCGCGAGGCCACCGCCGCCGAGCTGCGCGACATCGCGCACGCGAAGGAGACCGGCTACCGGGCGCGCGCCGAGAGCGAGCTCGCCGAGGTGCCCGGCACCACCGCGCTGCTCGAGCGGCTCAGGGCCGCGGGGCTGAAGCTCGCGGTGGCGACCGCGGCTCCGGCCGAGAACCGTCGGCTCGCGCTCGACGGGCGGCTGAAGCTGGGGCGCTTCTTCGACGTGGTGGTGGGGCCCGAAGGGGCGGTGCGCGGCAAGCCCTCGCCCGACATCTTTCTCGCCTGCACCAAGGCGCTCGAGGTCGCGCCGCGCGACTGCATCGTGTTCGAGGACGCGGTGAACGGCGTGAAGGCGGGGCTCGCGGCCGGTGCGCGGGTGGCCGCGGTCACCACCACGCACGACGAGGCGACCTTGCGGGCGATCGGCGCCAGCTGGGTGATGCGCGACTACCTGCACGTTCCCGAAGAGCTCGAGCAGCTGCTCGTGCGCTCGGCGCGAGGCGCCTGAGCGAACCTGGGAAGAGAAGCGGCGGGCCCCGCCTGACTTGCGCGTCGGTCCACGAGCCTGGCGCCCTTTTCGACCGCAGCCGGCCGTCGACGAACGACTCGGTCACTCCCACGCCGTGGGCTGATCGGACGGGAGCCCGAGAGGCCATGCGGGCATGATCGCGACGCTCGAGCGAGTCGTTCTCCTGCGCCCCCTGGTGCGACGAGAAGCCCGCCCGAGATGGAAACGACACCGCGCGACATGCTCCCCCGGGCCGGAGACCGCTGCGGCCTGCTCCTGGGTGACCACGCATCGCAGCATCCGTGGTCACGAAGGAGCAGCGGCCGAGGGCGAACCTCTTCGGGCGGGCGTGCTCCAGGTCGACGCCGCATCGCAGCACACGCGACAAACGCCGGCCGCAGCCGCGAACCGAACAGGGCGGGGTCTTCGTCGTGAGGCGCATCGACGATGAGCTCGACCCCTCCCGCGCGTCTGGCAGATCCCCCGGGGAGGCCGAGACGTCACGCTGGGATGATGGCGATGCTCGAGTTTGGCGACGAGGGCTCAACGCGAGAGGAAACGGCGCCGGGTTCGGCCGCCGTGACGCGCGTCGCCGTTGAGCTCGAGCGAGGAGCGGCGCATGCGTGCGCGCAGGCCGCGCAACCATCTCCTCGAGCAGGTCGAGCCGCGAGCCGGCACGGGCGCGCTGCACCTCGGGCGGTCGTCTTTTCAGCCCAGTTGCCCGGCCCAAATGGAGTCGGCAGTCGGAGAGGGTGCCCGGCCACTTTTTCGGCGCTGAGTATATGAAGTGCGGAGTACTACAAGGTTCAGTCGTACCGCTGTTCAATCGCGCAACCCGCAGAGACCCCCAAGGCACCTCTCTCGGCTGCCGGCGCGTGGCAGCCGGCCGACCCACGTTTGCCCGTCGTGCAGGGCGTCGGCCGCGAGGGGCTGCTCGAGCACGGAGGGGCCGAGACCCCCGTCGATGACGAGGCGAGGTGCGCTTCGCCACCAGGCTCACAGCCCGACCGAGCGTCGGCCCCCACCCGCAGGAGAGCCGCTCACGCGCTGCAGAGCCGCTCACGCGCTGCAGAACCGCTCACGCGCTGCAGAACCGCTCACCCGCAGCGGCGCAGATCATCGGCCAGCGCGTGGGCGAGGTTCGCCAGCGCGTCGACCTCGAGCGAATAGCGGCGCATGCGCGCGCGCAGCACCAACAGCTGCTCGCGCGACATGCCCGGGCCGGCGAGCGCACGGTTGATGAGGTCGAGAATCGACGCCTCGCCCTGGCGGAAGTCGGTGGCGACCGCCTCGAGCACCTCGACGACCTTGCTCTCGCTGGGCGGCTCGGCCCGGGCGATGACCTCGGCGAAGCGCCTCACCGTGGGCGGGTAGGGCAGGCGTGACGGAACCTTGTGAAACTCGACGGAAATGGGCGCGCTGTGGTCGTGCCGCGCGGCTGAATTCAAGGGGTCTGACATGGTGGCCTCTGGGTCTCCCAAACGAGGGGTTGAGCCCGAGAGAACACCGCGACCGGCAGCGACGCTTTTTCTTCGCCCACGCACGCAACTTTCACCGCGACACTCGCGAGGTGCGGCGCGACTTTGCTCAGCGTGAAGCCCACGACCGATTCTCGGCGGCTGAGAGTGCGAGTTGCGCCAGGCGATTGCGCAGGTAGATGAGCCGAGTGTCAAAGCTCTTGGAGGCGCTGCAGGAAGACCCCCGCGACCTGCGCGCGTACCAGGTCTTCGCCGATGAGCTGATGGCCCGGGGCGACCCGTGGGGCGAGCTGATCGGCCTGATGTGCTCGCTGGAGGGAGAAAAGGACCCCGGCCGGTTTCTGGAGCGCAAGCGGGCGGCCGAGAAGCTGCGCGCCGAGCTCGAGCCGCGTCTGCTCGAGTCGCTCGCGTTCTGGTCAGACGCGCTGCAGTGCGAGTGGAAGTGGGGGGTGGTGCGCGCGGTGAAGCTGGGCCGCGTGCCCATCGAGCTGCACCGGGCGGTGAGCGCGCTGTTCGAGGCTCCCGCGCTGGCGGTGCTGCAAGAGCTCACCGCGTGGCAGACCGAGTACCACGGCGGCGGCGACTTCGTGCAGCTGGTGGCGCTGATTGCCGGGCTGGCGCCGAAGAGCCTCAAGGCGCTGAAGCTCGGCGGCATGGGCGACGCCGCGGTGCTGCTCTCGGCGCACCCGCAGCTCGAGTCGCTCGAGCTGATGTCGGCCGAGGGCGACTACGCTGTGCGCGAGCCGAAGCTGTCGCAGCTGCGGCTGGCGCAGTGCGGCGGGGCAGCCTTCGAGTGGCTGGTGACGGCGCGGTGGCCCGAGCTCGTGGCGCTCGAGCACACCGGCAGCGGGCGCGACGTGGCGCTGGCCGAGGGGCTCACCCGCGCGCGGTTCCCCAAGCTGAATGAGCTCCGCGGCAGCTGCGACTCGTGCGACGTGTTTCTCGGCGCGCTCGACCCCGAGGTGCTGGGCGGCCTGTCGGTGCTCGAGCTGTACGGAGAGTTCTCGGACCTCTCGCTCGAGGCGCTCATCGCAGCGCGCACCAGGCTGGCGAAGGCGAAGCGGGTGGTGCTGCGCGGCCTGCCCACCATCAGCCGGCGGCTGCACGGCATCGTGAAGAAGCAGCTGCCGATGGTGCAGCTGATTCGCGACTGACTAGCGCTCGGCCTCGGCGAACACCTGGTCGAGCTCGAAGATGCGGGCACCGGGCGCGGGGTCGAAGGCGGCGTTCACCATCGCGTGCGCCACCACGTCGCCGTGAATCTCGCGGTACTTGCGGAACAGGCCCACCGTGTTGAACGCGCCCAGCATCACGCTGCCCACCTTCTCGCCGAAGCGCGCCTTCTCGCGGTCGCCCACCAAGAGGCTGGGCCGCATGATGCGCACCCGCTGAAAGCCGAGCGCCTGCACGTCGCGGTCGAGCTCGCCCTTGATGCGCGAGTAGAACATCGACGACTTCGGGTTCGCCGACGACGCCGAGCACAGCGCGTACGTCGGCACGCCGTTCTTCGCGGCGTTCTTCGCGAAGTCGAGCTGGTAGTCGTAGTCGACGCGGCGCTGCTTCTCTTGGCTGCCCGCCGCGCCGATGGTGGTGCCCAGGCACGAGAACGCCACGTCGCCCTTCACCTCGGCCGCCCAGCCGTCGGGCTTCTCGAAGTCGACCACCTGCTCGGTGAGCTTGGGGGCGGTCAGCCCGGTGGCGCGCCGGCCGAACGAGACCACCCGGGTGAAGCGGTCGTCGGCCACCAGGCGCTTGAGCAGGTTCGAGCCCACCAGGCCGGTGGCTCCAATCAACAGGGCAGTGGTCACGAAAGGGCCTCTTAGCGTGCCCGGGTCACCCGCAGGTGCCGGGCGTGAGGCCCACCAGCTCGCGCGCCTCACCGCACGCCAACGGCGTCTTCCAGTACAGCGCCCGGGCCGCCGCCTCGAGCAGCGTCTCGCGGTCTTCCGGCGAGGCGGTGCGCGCCGCCATCAGCGCCACCTTCGCCGCCTGCGGTACGTCGTCGCTGTGAATCAGCAATGGAGAGATGTCGAGTGACATGGCAGAGAAGTAATCAGGGCACATTCAGTGGTCAAGCAACTATCTTTAAGATAGTTAAAGGCCATGGGTAAGTGCGTCGATTCACAGTGCAGCGCTTTTCAGCACGCCATCGCGCTGCTGGGCCGCCCGTGGACGGCGCTGATTCTCAACGTGCTGCAGCAGCGGCCGCTGCGCTTCAACGAGCTGAAGGCGGCCGCCGCCGGCCCCACCGACAAGGTGCTCTCGACCCGGCTCAAAGAGCTCGAGGCGAAGGGCCTGCTGGCGCGCAGCGTCGAGGCGGGCCCGCCGGTGCGGGTGGCCTACTCGCTCACAGCGCAGGGCAAGGCCTTCAACGACGTGGCGAAGGCCATCGAGCGCTGGGGCCGCGCGCTCTAGCTGCCCAGAAGTCAGCGCCGCTTCAGCGCGCCGTGCAGCATGAAGAATCAGCCGGTCTCAGGCCTTGTCGAACGCCGCGCACAACCTGGCCGTTCGGGCAGCCCTTCAGTACGAGAAGAGGCCGTACGGGGTGTTGGGGGTGGAGTTGCGCGTGAAGATGAGGCTCTGGCGGGTGAAGTCGACTTCCAGAAGCGAGGCGGTGGTCAGGCCGTTGAAGCGGCCGAGCGCCCACCGCATCGTCTGCGCCGGCCTGAAGGTCAGGTACGGCTCGAGCGGCGGCCAGGCGCGCGCGGTGAGAAAGGCCCACCCGCCGCGTGCTCCCGAGGCGACGTCCCACCTGCCGTTGATGGGCTGCAGCACCGTGTAACGGACCAGGTCGTCGCCGGGTATGCCGTCGACGTTGGCGACCCTCATGCCGCTGAAGTCTTCGTAGTGGTTGTAGACGGGGTCCCACGGCGAGCGCGCGTCCCACGAAATCTGCCACTGGCCGTTGCCCGCGCGGCTGAGCACGTCGGTGAGGCCGTTGCCGTTGAAGTCGCCGAACCTGAGGTCGCCGAGCGCGACGCCCGAGCTCTGCAGCGCCGTCCACCCGTACACGCCGGGTGAGATGGCCCACCACTGCCCGTCGGGCGCGCGGCGGAAGACGTCTTTGCGCCGGTCGCCGTTGAAGTCTCCGAACGCGAGCTCGCTGAACGGTATGGCGTAGCTGCCGGGCAACGCGAGCCAGGGGCCGCGGCCGCCGGGGGCAATCTCCCAGGTGCCCGCAGTGGCGTTCACCGCGAAGACGTCGCAGCGCCCGTCGCCGTTGAAGTCGCCGAGGCCCACCTGGTCGAGCGTCTCGCGGTGCGGCGCCAGAAACGACCACGGGTACCGGCCTTCGCTCGACCACCACCAGGTGGCGCCGGTGGCGAGGAACAGGTCGTCGCGGCCATCGCCGTCGAAGTCGCACACGCCGAACCGCGCCTCGGGGTGCGAATCGACCGTGTTCGACGTCACGATGACGTTGGTCTGGGTTCGCAGCGCGACCGCGTCGTCGAGATAGGTATGGGCGAAGAAGTTGTCGGCGATGATGGCGCTGGTGCGCGGCTGACCGCGCAGCTTCACCGCGTAGTCGCGCGTGTACTGAAACGAGTTCGAGGTGATGAGGTAGGTGTCGCCCGCGTTGCCGCAGTTCCACGCCGTGTCGCTGGGGGTGTCGCAGTTCGCGTCGCCGTGCACGTCGAACTGGTGGGTGGTCGGGTTGAAGAACGTGTCGTGAATGCCGCCGCCGGCCAGCACCAGGTTCTGGTGGGCGCGGTAGCCGGTCTTCTCGGCGCCGCTCGACGCGATGGCGTGCCGGTTGAAGTCGAACAGGTTGCGCTCGACCGCCATGCGCGCGCCGGGAGCCGACTCGACGCCGTAGCCGTTGCCGCCCACGTGCTGGTTGTTGTGAATGTAGTTGTCGTGAATGCGCACGTGGTCGAAGGCGAACTGCCGGTCGAGCGGGTCGACCACGTAGATGGCCTGGCCGCTGAAGCCCGACAGCTCCATGTTGAAGATTTCGACGTTGACGCACGAGTCGATTTGAAACCCCTGCTCGAGGTTTTCGTCGCCGTCCATCGTCTCGGGGTGCGGCCCCTGAATGCGAAAGCCGTTCACCTTCACGTTGTCACCGAAGATGTTCAGCCCATTGCAGCGAATGTTGAACAGCGGGCGCTGGGTGCTGTTGGTGAACAGGCGCGGGCCGGGGCGGTTCGGGGTGCGCGCCGGCCCGCGGTAGCCGCCGGCGGCGTTGGGGTCGACCGCGAACGACGCGACCACGTTGCCGGGGTTGGGGAGCTCGCTGGTGAAGGTGACGTTCTCGCGAAGGTAGATGCCCTCTTGACCGGTCAGGTCCATATCGACGGTGTCGGCGAGAATGACGGTTCGCCCCGGAGTGCCGAGCGCCTGAATCATCAGGTCGCGCCACGCCGGCGAGCTGCCGTCGATGTGCACCACCATCGGGAGCACCACCTCGAAGCTGGCGGTCGCGAGCTGCTTGCCACCGAGCGACAGCACCATCACCTTGCTCGACCACGAGGTGAGGGTCTTCGTGCCCTGGTCGCCGACCGGCGCTCCCGAGAGGAGCGCCGACTCGAGGCAGCCGCTGGGGCGGTTCACGCTCCACGCCATGCTGACGCTCTGACCCAGCTGAATCGAGGCCGCGCTGAGCGCCAGCTGGCCGGAAGCGCCGTCGCACGCGCCGGGGGTACCCTCTGGCCGGGGAGGCCGGGGCGGAGGCTCGGGGGGCGGCTCGGGAGGCTCGACGTCGCAGCCGGCCGGCGGGCAGGGGCGCAACGCGGCGGCGGTGGCGGCGACCTCGTCGCGAGCACGACTGTCGTTGCAGCCAGCGGCGAGCACGGCCAGCAGAAGAGCTCGAGAGGTCATGGCCCGGCACTTAGGTGACGGGGTGCTCGGGCGCAACGAGCGCGCGCCCGGCGGCGCATCACGGCCGACCTCGCCTTCGGCCCACCGCCCGCCGCGGTGGCGGTCGACGAGGCGCTGCACGGTGGCGAGCACCGCGGTGAACCTTCAGAGGCGCGAGGTGGGGGGCCTGGTGGCGCTTCGACCCGGGGTGGGGCGCGAGCGACCCGGGGCAGGGTGGGTCATTCTGGTGGGTTGGGTCTGCACCAGGGCGGCACGGCCCACGCAGTGATTCGCGCGCTCAAGTGAGCAGCCTGGTGCCGGTCGAGCTTCTGGAGCGCAAAGAGTTGGGGTCGACGCTGCCCGCAGCGGCAGAAGAGGTGTCGGACGAGGTGGCCGAGCACGTGATGCGGCTGCTCGAGCAGATGCGCGCCGTCGACAGCCGCTACAACGCCATCTTCGAGAACGCCAGCGACGGCATCGCGCTCATCGACGAGCAGGGCATCATTCTGCACGTCAACCGCCGCATGTCGGCGATCAACGGGCGGCCGCGCGAAGAGCTGATCGGCAAGCACTTCTCGACGTTCTCTCCGCCCGGCCACGAGCTGGAGAACGAGCTGGGGTTCGCCAACACCCTGAAGGGCAGCGCGGCACCGGTGGCAGCCATTGCGCGCCCCGACGGCGAGGTGGTGTTCGTGCAGTTCAGCAACAGCGTCATCTGCATCGAGGGTGAGACGCAGGTGCTGTGCATCGGGCGCGACGTCACCCGAGAGGTGAAAGACGCGCGGCAGCTGGCCGAGAGCGAAGAGAAGTACCGGCGCCTGGTCGAGAACCTGGCTGACGTGGCGTTCTCGACGCGCCTGTCCGACGGCAAGCTGCTGGTGATGAGCCCCAACGTGCTGGCGCTCACCGGCTACGCGGTCAAAGACATCGCCGAGGGCGGCTGGCAGTTCTGGGAGAGCCGCATTCACCCCGAAGACCGCGCCCGCCTCTCGCGGGGGCGCGCCAAGCTGAACCAGGGCGACTCGGTCGACGAGGAGTACCGCTTCAAGCACCGCGACGGCTCGTGGCGCTGGCTGCGTACCCACGCGCGCAGCAACCAGTACGGCATGGTGCACAGCATCGACGGCATCATCTCGGACATCAGCGCGCGCAAGCGGCTGGAAGACGAGCTGCGCCAGTCGCAGAAGATGGAGGCGCTGGGCCGCTTCACCGGCGGGGTGGCGCACGACTTCAACAACCTGCTGTGCGTGATGCTCACCAACACCGAGCTGTTGATGCGCGCGATACCGCGAGACGACCCGCGCTACGAAGACGCGGCCAACGTGCGCGAGGCGGGCGAGCGCGCCGCCAACCTCACCCGCCAGCTGCTGGCCTTCAGCCGCAAGCAGGTGCTGGCGCCGCGGCCGCTCGACCTGAACACGCTGGTGCAGGGGGTCGACAAGCTGCTGCGCCGGGTCATCGGTGAAGACGTCACCCTCGAGCTGTCGACCGAGGCCGAGACCTCGTGGGTGCGCGCCGACGTCGGGCAGCTCGAGCAGCTGCTGATGAACCTGGCGGTGAACGCGCGCGACGCGATGCCGGCGGGAGGCACCCTGAACCTCGAGGTGCGCAACGTCACCCTGGCCGAGGGCGAGGTCGAGCGGCTCCCTGGAGGCAAGTACGTGCGGCTGTCGGTGAGAGACACCGGCTGCGGCATGGACGAGGCGACGCAGAGCCGCTTGTTCGAGCCGTTCTTCACCACCAAAGAGGTGGGCAAGGGCACGGGGCTGGGGCTGTCGACCTGTTACGGCATCGTGCACCAGAGCCAGGGCCACATCGGGGTGGTGAGCGCGCTCCGCCAGGGCACCACCTTCGTGGTGCACCTGCCACGCGCTGGAGAAGAGGTGGCCCCGCGCGCGAAGGCGCCGGTGAGGGCGGCCAACGGCGGCGCCGAGACGGTGTTGATCGTGGAGGACGAGGAGAGCCTGCGGCGCACCCTGGGGCGCATGCTCGAGCGCATGGGCTACCGGGTGCTGGCGGCGCGCGACGGCGACGAGGCCCAGGCGCTGTTCGAGGCCCACGCCCGAGAGGTGACGCTGGTGCTGTCGGACGTGGTGATGCCGGGCAAGAGCGGGCCCGAGACGGTGCAGCAGCTGCGCGCCGCGGCGTTCACCGGCAAGGTGCTGTTCATGTCGGGGTATGCCGACCGACCCGAGCTTCAGCCGCTGCTCGCCGACCCGAACCAGCGGTTCATTCAGAAGCCGTTTCAACGTGAAGCGCTGGCGCGCACGGTGCGCGAGGTTCTCGACGGAGGCGAGTCGTGACCTTTGGAGCTGGCGGCCAGCTGCCTCGAGAACCTGGCGACCTCGAAGACCTCATGCACGCGCTCGAAGACGTGGCCCGCTGAAGCGGCGCGCTCAGCGCCTGAGCCAGGGGGTGAACAAGAGGTGCACGGGCAGCCGCCGCTCGCGGCGGGTCTCTTCTTCGAGGTGCCGCTTGCGTGCGGTGAGCAGGTCTTCGAGCGTGACCTCGCCCAGCAAGGTGCCCGGCGCCTCGCGGCCCACCACTGCCAGGGTGGTGACTCCGGTCGAGGCCATGCGGTAGGCGATGGTGCGCAGGGTCTCGTCCGAGAAGGCGAGGCCGGCGGGCTCGCCCGCGCCGGTGGGCGGCGGCTGCATCACGTCGCGCACGAACAGCACCTCGAGGGGGTCGATCTCGTACTCGCGGGTGACGTGGTAGCCGCGGCGGCTCACCTTCTCGGTGAGAATCGAGCGTCGCAGCACCAGCACGGTGAAGCCGTGGGCCACCACCACCGCGACCGCGAGCGGCAACAGCGCGCCCCAGTCGTGGGTGATCTCGACCGCGAAGACCATGCCGGTGAGGGGCGAGCGCATGGTGCCACCCAGAATCGCGCCCATGCTGATCAGCGGCCAGAAGCCGGCGCCCATGTCGGGCAAGAGGTGCGCCTCGAGGTTGCCCAGCGCGGCGCCCACCATCAAGAGCGGGGCGAGCACTCCGCCCGAGGTGCCCGAGCCCAGCGAGAACGACCAGATGAGCCACTTCACGCTGACCAGCAGCAGCACCGCGCCGAGCAGCATCTGGCCGGTGAGCAGCTGGCCGATGACGTCGTAGCCGACACCCATCGCCTGGGGGCAGACCAGGCCGCCCAGGCCGATGACCAGCCCGCCGAGCGCGGGCCACCACATCCAGTGCAGGCGCTTGAGGCGCTCGGTGAAGAGGTCTTCGAAGAGGTACACGCTGGCGGTCATCGCCGTCGACGCGGCGCCCGCGGCGAGGCCCACCGCCACGCAGGCGGCGAGGCAGCCGACCGAGGCGTGCGGGTGCACCGGTACGGGAAACAGCGGCGCGCCGGGCGTCTCGCCCGAGATGAGGTCGCGGGTGGCCAGCGCCGCGGCGGCCGACAGCGCCACGGGAATGAAGCTGCGCGGCTTCCACTCGAAGAGCAGCAGCTCGACGGCGAGCAGCATCGCCGCCACCGGAGCGCCGAAGGTGGCCGCCATGCCCCCCGCGGCGCCCGCCACCAGCAGCGTCTTGCGCTCGGCCGCGGTGAGGTGAAACGCCTGCGCCACCAGCGAGCCCAGCGCTCCGCCGGTCATGATGATCGGCCCCTCGGCGCCGAACGGCCCGCCCGAGCCGATGGAGATGGCCGACGAGAGCGGCTTGAGCAGCGCCACCCTGGGCTCCACGTGGCTGCCCTTGATGAGAATCGACTCGAGCGCCTCGGGGATGCCGTGGCCGCGAATGCGCTCGGAGCCGTAGCGGGCCAGCAGGCCGATGAGCAGCGCGCCGGCCACCGGCACCAGCACCACCCAGCCGCCCAGGTGATGCCCGGCCGGCGACTGCACGGTGGTGCCGAAATCGTGGAAGAAGAAGAGGTGGGTGAACAGGCCGATCAGCTTGAGCAGCGCCCACGACACGAACGCCGAGGCGGTGCCGATGACCAGCGCCAACAGCGAGACCGGTATCAACCGGCGGGTGGTGGTGAAGTCTCCCAGGGGGCGGTCGTCGCGGTTCATCGGGGAATCCCCTTCAGGGCGGTGATGAGCGCCGGCGCGGCGCGCCGCAGCTCGTCGCGGTGGGCGAGGGTGAGCCGCTCGAGCAGGCGGCGCCCGAGCGCGGTGAGCGAGACGCGCGCCTGCCGGCGGTCGAGGGGCGAGCGCTCGCGGGCGACAAGCTTCTTTCGCTCGAGCCGGTCGATCAGCCCGACCACGCTGTGGTGCGCGAGCACCAGCCGCTCGGCCAGCGCGGTGATGGTGGGCGGCTGCTCTGCGGCGCGCACCGCGAGGAGCAGCTGGTGCTGCTGCGGCTCGAGCCGGCCCTCGCGGGCCCGGGCCTCGGAGAAGGCGAGAAAGCGGCGCAGCTGGTGGCGCAGCTCGGCGAGCGCCCGGTACTCGCGGTCGGTGAGGGGTGGCATCGGGCGCATATATCGCGCTGCGATATTTAGTGCGAATCATCGGCCGCGACGGCGCCCGACGGCGGAACCCGGCCCTACCGAACTGCGACCTTGAGGGTGAACCAGCCGCCGCCGGGGGCGGTGTAGCGGTCGACCACGATGAACACCGGCTGGGTGCTCGAGCCGGCGTTGGTGTACGTGACGGTGTCGGTGGCGCCGGTGCCGCCGGTGTCGCTGGCGGCGAGGCAGGTGGTGACGGCGCTGGGGCAGGTGGGGCCCGCCACCAGGTAGAGGGCGGGGTCGAAGCCGGCCTCGGGCGTCACGGTGGCGGTGAGCGTCTTGCCCGCCGGCAGGCTCACCGAGAACACCTTGTCGGCGCCGTTGTGGCGGTGGCTGCCGCAGCCGGGAGACGCGGTGGAGACGTCGTTGGTGTAGCCGAGCGTGGTACCGGCATCGAACAGGCCGCCGTCGAGCACCGGCACGGCGATGGCGTTGGCGCAGCTGTCGGCGGGGGGAATCAGGCCGAGCGAGGTGCCGACGGTGAAGGCGCCCGACGTGCCGGCGAAGCCGTCGACCACGATGAACAGGTTCGCGGTGCCCGCGCTGTAGTTGCCGGCCGCGACCACCTCGGCGGTACCCGAGCCGGTGTCGGAGCCGCTCAAGCACTGCAGGCCGTTGGTGCCGCCGTCGCTCTGCAGGGTGCCGCAGTTGGCGGCGGGCGAGGCGATGAGGTTCACCACCGGGTCCCAGTTGAGGCCGTTCAGGTCGGGCAGCGGAGTCACCGTCGCGGTCAGCACCTGGCCCGCTGGCACCGCGACCTGAAACACACCATCGGGAGCGGTGAAGGTGTTGCCCTGGCCTTCGCACGCCAGGTAGTCGCCGTACTGGTCGTTGTTGGTGAGGCCCACGATGCTCGAGCGGTAGAGCACGCCGACCTGAAGCACCGACGGCGAGCTGCAGGTGTCTCCGGCCGCGAACGGTACGCCGCCGTCGACCATCGCGGTGCCGCCCGCGGCTCCTCCGGCGGTGCCTCCTGCTGAGCCCCCTGCGGTCGCGCCGCCCGCGGTGCCTGAGCCGCCCGCGGTGCCTGAGCCGCCCGCGGTGCCGGTGCCGCCCGCGGTGCCGGTGCCGCCCGCGGTGCCGGTGCCGCCCGCGGTGCCGGTGCCGCCCGCGGTGCCGGTGCCGCCCGCGGTGCCGGTGCCGGAGCCGCCCGCGGTGCCGGTGCCGCCCGCGGTGCCCGAGCCGCCGGCGCGCCCCGACGGCTGCACGCACTCGCCGGTGCTGAGCTGGCAGGTGAGGCCGTTCTTACAGACCTTGCCCGCGCACTTGTTGCTGCTGCCGCACGACGCGAGCACGCACAGCAGCAGCGCGACCCCGCAGAAGGTCAACCTCATGGCCAAGGCGTACCACACGGTGCGGTGTTACCGATTCGGAACCACCGGTGCCCGGTGAGGCGGGCGATTTCGGATCAGCTAGTTTGCGCCCACACCAATGGAGACCTCATGACCGCGCACGCCGACTCGCAGCCGATTCTCCCCGCCATCGCCCACATGCACGCGGGAGATCATTACTGCGGCATCTACAAGTCCGACGAAGACCACCGCCGCCTGGTGATCGACTTCGTGCGGCGCGGCGTCGAGCTCGAAGAGAAGATGTTCTACATCGTCAACCTGCAGACGGTGGCGCAGCTCAAAGACACCCTGAGCAAGGCCGGCATCGCGGTCGACGCGCTGGTGGCGAAGGGCCAGCTGGTGACCCTCACCGCGAAGGAAGCGTACCTGCGCGAGGGGCAGTTCGACCCCGCCAAGATGATCGCGCTGCTGCGCGAAGAGACCGACAAGGCCATCGCCGAGGGGTACCCGGCGCTGCGCTGCACCGGCGAGATGACCTGGGCGCTGGGCGGCGAGCCGGGCTGCGAGCGGCTGGTCGAGTACGAGTCGATGCTCAACCAGTTCTTCCCCGACAGCCGCTGCTACGCGGTGTGCCAGTACGACCGCCGCAAGTTCGACTCCGAGATGCTGCTCGACATCTTGCACACCCACCCCAAGGTGCTGGTCGGGCAAGAGGGCTACGACAACTCGAAGATGTACTTCGTGTCTCCCGACCTGTTCCTCGAGAGAGATCGCCAGAGCGCGCTGCTCGACACCTGGGTGACCAACCTGGGGCACCACGGCCCGACGGTCGCCTGACGTTCGATGCTGACCGCCAGCCGGCTGCTGCGCTACGCGAAGGATCTGCTGGGCGCGGCGACGCCGGCCGAGATTCTCACCCGCACCACGCGCGAGGTGCTGGTGACCTCGGCGGCGGTGCGCTGCTTCGGAGTGCTGCACCCCGGCGGCCGGTGGGACGACGCGCTCGTCACCTTGCTCGACGGAGACGCGCGCGAGGTGAGCCCGGCCGAGCGGTCGGCGCTCTTCGCGGTGTTTCGCCGCCTGGTGGGCACGCGCAGCTCGGTGAGCCTGCCGCGCGACGACGCCTCGCAGGTCGTCTACCACGCGCTGGCCACCGGGCTGGGCCCGCCCACGGTGCTGCACGCGATACCGATTCCGCACCGCACCGGGCGGGTGCAGGGCGCGGTGGTGATGGCGCTCGACGAGAGTCGGCTCGAGCCCGCGCTCGCCGAGCTGCTGCACGAGGTCGCCGCGCTCTGCTCGTCGGCGCTCGACAACGCGCACCGGCTCTCCATCGCGCGGCGAGACCAGGAGCGCCTGCTGCTGCTGGCCGAGACCGCCGACGAAGCCCTGTGGGACTGGAACCTTCCCAAGAACGAGGTGTGGTGGGGCGGCGGCATCGAGCCGCTGTTCGGCGGCGGCGGGGTGCTGATCACCAACCGGCCCACCTGGCGCATCGAGCGCATTCACCCCGACGACATGCAGCGGGTGACCGCCTCGCTCGAGTCGGCGCTGCACGGCAACGTCTCGTCGTGGACGGCGGAGTACCGCTTCAAGCGCGCCGACGGCCGGTGGATTCACGTTCGCGACCGCGCCTGGTTCTTGCGCGAGACCGACGGGCGCGCCTACCGCGTCATCGGCATGCTGCGCGACGTCACCTCGCTCAAAGAGGCGCTCGAGCGCGAGCAGGGCGCCCGCGCCGAGGCCGAGCGGGCCAGCGCGGTGAAAGACGAGTTCCTCGCGATGCTCGGCCACGAGCTGCGCAACCCCCTGGCGCCCATCGTCGCCGCGCTCAAGCTGGTCGAGCACCGCGGCAGCCAGGGGCTCACGCCGCGGCAGGTGCAGGTCATCGAGCGCCAGACCCACCACCTGGTGCGGCTGGTCGACGACCTGCTCGACATCTCCCGCATCACGCGGGGGAAGATCGAGCTCGACCGCCGCCCCGTCGCGCTGGAAGAGGTGGTCAACCGGGCCATCGAGCAGGTGGGGCCGCTCATCGACCAGGGGCGTCACAAGCTGCACCTCGACATCGACGAGCTCACGTTGGACGCCGACCCCGCGCGCGTCGGGCAGGTGCTGGCGAACCTGGTGGGCAACGCCGCCAAGTACACCGAGCCCGGAGGCAACATCTCGGTGACCGCCCGCCGCGACGGCGACAAGGCGTACATCGAGGTGAAAGACGACGGCATCGGCATGTCGCCCGAGCTGCTCGCCGGCGCCTTCGACACGTTCGTGCAGGGGCGGCAGTCGCTCGACCGCGCGCAGGGCGGCCTGGGCCTCGGCCTGTCGCTGGTGCGGAGCATGGTCACGCTGCACGGCGGTACCGTCAGCGCCCACAGCGACGGCCTCGGGCTGGGCACCACGCTGAAGGTGCGGCTGCCGCTGGCCAGGCCCGGCGACAGCGCGCGCCCCTCGCCGCCGCAATCGGTGAAGCCGGCCCCGGCGTCGCAGTCGGTCGAGGTGCTGCTGGTCGACGACAACGAAGACGCGGCCGAGATGGTGGCCGAGCTGCTGCGTGGCGCGGGCCACCGGGTGCACGTGGCGCACCACGCCGAGGCCGCGCTGGCGCTGCTCGAGAAGGCGACTGCCGACGTGGGCGTGCTCGACATCGGGCTGCCCGGCATGAGCGGCTACGAGCTGGCCGGCCGGGTGAAGCAGAAGTGGCCCGGCATGCGGCTCATCGCGCTCACCGGCTACGGGCAGAGCTCCGACCGCGAGCGGGCGCTCGAGGCCGGCTTCGATGCGCACCTGGTCAAGCCGATCGCGGTCGAGAAGCTGGAAGAGCTGATCGCCCGCTTCGCCGAAGAGCGGGCGCGGCCCGCGCGCGCCCCGGCCGAGGTGCCCTGAAGCGTTCTCTGCCGAGCGCTGCCGTTACCGCTTCGTAACGGCGGGCGCCGGGCCCGAAGCACCAATCGCGCCTGCTATAGCCCTCTGCATGCCGCAGTCGTTCGAGCCGATTCGCGAGAAGCTCACGCAGATCTTCCTGCTCACCCCGGAAGAGAGCATGTACGCCAACGTTCTCGACCTGCTGCTGGCGCAGTTCGAGAGCGAGTTCGGCTACTTCGGGTACATCAGCCGCGAGGGAGACCTGGTGTGCCCCTCGATGACCCGCGGCATCTTTCCGCAGTGCCAGGTGCCCGACAAAAGCATCACCTTCAAGAAGGAAATCTGGGGCGGGCTGTGGGGGCGAATTCTTCGGGAGAAGCGCTCGCTCATCAAGAACCTCTCGCACGGGGTGCCGGCCGGGCACCTGCCCATCTACCGCTCGTTCGGCTCGCCGGTGCTCTATCGGGGCGAGCTGATCGGCCAGTTTCACCTCGCCAACCGCCCGCGCGACTACGGCGACGACGACGTCAAGCTGCTCGAGCAGATCGCCGACTTCGTGGCGCCGGTGCTGCACGCGCGGCTGCGCCACGACGAAGAGCTGATGGCGCGCCACGCCGCCGAGCAGGCGATTCTCGAGACCAACTCGCAGCTGGCCGAGAAGCTCGCCGAGCTCGAGAAGCTCAACGCGGCGCTGATCGACCGCGAAGAGCGCATGATCGAGCTGAAAGAAGAGATCGCGCGGTTGAAGAAGTCGTGAGCGCCACGGCCATCCCCTTCGCGGGGTTGGCGCCTGACGCGCGCCGGCTTCGCGGCTTCGGTGACCTCGAGCGCTTCGACCTGGTCGCGGCGGTGCGGCTGGGCGCGCAGCTGCGCCGAGCCGGGCCCGCGCGCTCGACCGCGGCCGACGTCGCCGAGCGGCTGGCCGACGAGATGAACGCCTATGAGCACCATGCCCGGCCCGCGTTCGCGCTGCTGGGGGTGTTCGCGCTCACGCGCTGCAGCGCGCTCGAGCCCGCCGCGCTCGCGGCGCTCACCCGGCGGCGCGGCGCCGCGCCACGGCCCGACGCCCCGGCGCTGCGGCTGCTCGCCGCTCGCGGCGCCGAGCCGCAGCTCAACCGCGTCGAGGGCGCGCGCGAGCACCCCGCGCTGCTCTACGGCGGCGACGACGACCCGATGATGCTCGAGCTGGCCCGACAGCTGCGCCTGTCGGACCCGGCCGCTGCGCCCGCCGCCGCCTTTCTGGTCACCGACGCGCTCGAGAACCCCGCCACCGCGTCCGACTTCGTGCGCGCCAACGGCATTCAGAGCGTGGCCGGCTTCGGGGTACGCATCTCGGCCGAGCTCAGCTGCGCGGTGCTGGGCTTCTCTCGTGCGGCCATCACGCGCGCCATCGTCGAGCACTTCGCGGTGGTGGCGCTCTACGCGCGCCTGGCCTGGCTCGAGGGCGACGAGCCGCGCGCGGTGGCCGCCCGCGACGACCTCATCGACGCGCTGGGCGTGCACCTCGAAGAGACGTTCAAGGCCACCGCGCAGCAGCTGGCCGGGGTGCAGGCCGAGGCGTCGCTCGCCAACGCCAGGGCCACCGAGCTGGCGGCCCAGCGGGTGCGCGAGCAGCAGCGGGTGCATCGCGCGATGCTGAACGTGGTCGACGACCTGCGCGAGGCGCGGGCGGCGCTGCAGGTGAAGGTCGAGGCGCGCACCCGCGAGCTCTCCATCGCCAACCGCCAGCTCGACGCGCGCAACCGCGAGCTCGAAGAGTTCGTCTACATCGCCTCGCACGACCTGCAAGAGCCGCTGCGCACCGTGGCCGGGTACCTGCAGATGATCGAGCGGCGCTACGTCGGCAAGCTGGGCACCGAGGGCGACGAGTTCATTCGCTACGCCATCGACGGCGCCGGCCGCATGCAGCAGCTGATTCAGAGCCTGCTCGCCTACTCGCGGGTGGGCACCGCCGAGCACCAGCTGGGCACCGTGAAGCTCGACGAGACGCTCGACCTCACCCTGAAGAACCTCGCCGCCAGCATCAGCGAGAAGCAGGCGGTCATCGAGCGCGGGCCGCTGCCCCAGGTGCACGGAGACCCGGTGCAGCTGGTGCAGGTGTTTCAGAACCTCGTCTCGAACGCGCTCAAGTTCAGCGGGCCCAGGGCGCCGCGGGTCTTCGTCACCGGCGGCGTCGACGAAGGGCTGGCCTGGGTGAGCGTGCGCGACGAGGGCGTGGGCTTCAACCCGAAGTTCGCCGATCGCATCTTCAAGATTTTTCGCCGGCTGCGCCGCGACACCCCGGGCACCGGCATCGGGCTGGCGGTCTGCAAGAAGATCATCGAGCGCCACGGCGGCCACATCGAGGTGACCGCCGCGCCCGACCAGGGTGCGACGTTCACCGTGAAGCTGCCCGCAGAAGGGAAGACGACATGACCGAAGACGCGAACATCGAGATTCTGCTGGTCGACGACTCGGAGGCCGACGTGCGCTTCGCGCTCGAGGCGCTCAAAGAGGCGAAGGTGAAGAACAAGGTGCACGTGGTCTACGACGGCGAGTCGGCGCTCGAGTTCCTACGCCGGCCCGGCCAGCGCCGGCCCGACCTGATGCTGCTCGACCTGAACCTGCCCGGGCTCGACGGCCGCGAGGTGCTGGCCGACATCAAGCAAGACCCGCTGCTGGCCGTCATGCCGGTGGTGATTCTCACCACCTCGCGCGCCGAAGAAGACGTGCTGCGCACCTACGCGCTGCACGCCAACTGCTACATCACCAAGCCGGTCGACCTCGCGCAGTTCGTGAAGGTGATTCAGTCGATCGACGCGTTCTGGTTCTCGGTGGTCAAGCTGCCGCCGCCGCCGAAGCAGGGCTGACCATGTCCGAGCCACGGGTGCTGCTCATCGAAGACGAGCCGGGGTACGCCCGGTTCCTGGTCGAGACGCTGCGCGAGAGCGGCGTGCCGGCCGAGCAGGTGCGCTGCGCCGGCTCGCTCGCCGAGGCGCTGGGCGCGCTGCAGCAGGGCGGCTTCGACGTGGCGCTGCTCGACCTGGGGTTGCCCGACGCCGACGGCACCGAGGCGGTGAGCGAGCTCTCGCAGCAGTACCCCGGGCTGCCGCTGGTGGTGTTGAGCGGGCTGCACGACCTCGAGGTGGCGCTCGAGAGCATGCGCCTCGGCGCGCAAGAATACCTGGTGAAGGGCCAGGCCGAGCTCGCCCTCTTGCCGCGCGCGATTCGCTACGCCATCGAGCGCAAGCGGCTGCACGACGCGGCGGTCGCGTCGCGCGCCGAGGCCGAGCGCGCCAACGCCACCAAAGACGCGTTCATCGCCATGCTCGGCCACGAGCTGCGCAACCCGCTCACTCCCATCTCCATCGGGCTCACCCTGATTCGGCGGCGCGGCGCCCAGGGCATCGAGCGCGAGCTGTCGGTCATCGAGCGCCAGGTGCGGCTGGTCTCGGCGCTGGTCGACGACCTGCTCGACGTCTCGCGCATCTCGCACGGCAAGCTCGAGCTGCACCGCGAAGACGTCGAGGTGGGCGAGGTGGTCGAGTACGGGCTCGAGGTGGCGCGCTCGCACCTCGACGAGCGCCAGCACCGGCTCACCCTCGACCTGCCGCGCGGCCTCTGGGTGCACGCCGACAAGCACCGCCTGGCCCAGGTGTTCTCGAACCTGCTCACCAACGCGGCCAAGTACACCCCCAGCGGTGGCGCCATCTCGGTGACCGCGGCACGCCACGACGACCTGGTCGAGGTGCGGGTGCGCGACAACGGAGTGGGCATGAGCCCCGAGCTGCAGGCCACCGCGTTCGACCTCTTTGCGCAGGGGCCGCGCACGCTCGAGCGCACCTCGGGCGGCCTGGGCCTGGGCCTGTCGATCTCGCGCAGCATCGTCGCGCTGCACGGCGGCTCGCTCACCGCGCACAGCGAGGGGCCGGGCCGGGGCAGCGAGCTGGTGGTGCGGCTGCCGCGGGTCGCCGGCGCCGCCGACGGTGCCGCGAAGGTCTCGACCGTTGCGACCGCGGGCGTCGGCCCCGCCGTGGCGCACCGCCGGGTGTTGATCGTCGACGACAACCGCGACGCGGCCGAGCTGCTCGCGGCGGGGGTCGAGGGCATGGGCCATGACACCCGCACCGCCTTCGACGGGGCGGCGGCGCTGGTGGCGAGCGACGCGTTCGCCGCCGACGTGGCGCTGATCGACATCGGGCTGCCCGGCATGAACGGCTACCAGCTCGCCGAGGCCCTGCGGGCGCGGCACCTCGAACGCACTCCCCTGCTGGTGGCGGTGACCGGCTACGGGCAGCCCAACGACCAGGCCCGCGCGTACCAGGCCGGGTTCGACCGGTTCCTGGTGAAGCCGGTCGACCTCGACGAGGTCGAGACGCTGATCCGCGCCGTCGAGCCGCGCTGACGCCGAACCGTCACCGAACGGTGACGTATCCGCGCCCGGGGAAGGGGGTGGTGCGGTAACAAATATGCGATTTTTCAAGGGTCGCATTTCAGTTTCCCGTTTCTCTGACTTGACTGGAAGTCGCCGACGGGTCGATACGAGAAGGTCGCCGTGAGAGCTCAGCGCACCAAACGTCTACAGGTGAACGTGTGAGCGAGGGCTCGACGACCGAAGACGTCTTTCCAGTCGTCAGCTTGGGGGCCTCGGCAGGAGGCACCGATGCGATCGTGGGGTTGCTGTCGAAGCTGAAGCTCGAGCGGCTGGCGGTGGTGGTGGTGCAGCACCAGCCGGTCGACTCGAAGGTGGCGCTCAGCGGGGTGCTGAGCCGCGCCACCGGGCTGAACGTGCTCGATGCCGTCGACGGCGCGGCCGTGCGACCGGGGCAGGTCTACGTGGCCTCGCCACAGGCCGAGCTGGCGCTCTTGCACGGCACGCTGCAGCTGATGACGCTGCCGCCCGAGGCGGCGCGGCTGCCCATCGACTACTTCATGCGCGCGCTCGCCGCCGACCTGGGGCCGCGGGCGGTCGGCGTGGTGCTGTCGGGCACCGGCAGCGACGGCACCTTCGGGCTCGAGGCGATCAAGCAGGCGGGCGGCATCACCTTCGCGCAAGACCCGGCATCGGCGGCCCACGGCGACATGCCGCGCAGCGCCAGCGAGAGCGGCTTCGCCGACTTCACCCTGCCCATCGAGGGCATCGCCGCCGAGCTCGACGCGCTCGCGGCGCAGCCGCCGTCGGCGCGCGATCGGTTTCCCACCAGCTACAAGCAGGAGCACCTCGGCAAGCTGATCGTGCTGATCCGCGCCGCGTTCGGCAACGACCTCACCTACTACAAGCCGTCGACCATCGAGCGGCGCATCGAGCGGCGCATGTCGCTGCACAAGATCGACCGGCTGGAAGACTACGTGCGCTTCGTCAGCGGCAACTCCGACGAGCTGAAGCTGCTCTACAAGGACATGCTGATCGGCGTGACCAGCTTCTTTCGCGACCCCGAGACGTTCGAGGCGCTCGCGCACACGGTCTACCCCCAGCTGGTCGAGAACAAGCAGCCCGGCTCGCAGATTCGCATCTGGGTGCCGGCGTGCTCGACCGGAGAAGAGGCGTACTCGTACGCCATGAGCCTGGTCGAGTTTCTCGGTGACCGCGCGCTCGACTACCGCATTCAGATCTTCGGCACCGACGTCGACGAGACCTCGGTCGCCACCGCGCGGCGCGGAGTCTACCCCGGCAACATCGCGCTCGACGTCTCGGCCGGGCGGCTGCACCGCTTCTTCATCAAGAAAGACCACGGCTACCAGGTGTCGCGGCGCATTCGCGACATGGTGGTGTTCTCGGTGCAGAACGTCACCAAGGACCCGCCGTTCTCGCGCCTCGACGTCGCGAGCTGCCGCAACCTGCTCATCTACCTGCAGCCGCAGATGCAGAGCCGGGTGCTGCGGGTGCTGCACTACGCGCTGCAGCCGAACGGCGCGCTGGTGCTGGGCACGTCGGAGACGGTGGGCGAGGCGTCGGACCTGTTCACGCTCGTCGATCGCACCGCGAAGATCTACGTCAAGAAGCTGGCCTCGAAGGTGGCGCCGCTCGAGCTGGGCGCCGGCCTCGCCAACGAGCCGCGCCGGCTGCCGGCCCAGGCGCTCACCCACCGCGCCAACACCAGCATCAGCATGCTCGCCGAGCGCAAGATTCTCGAGCTGTACGGCCCGCCCGGGGTGGTGATCAACGACGACCTCGACGTGGTGCACATTCGCGGCCGCACCGGCCCGTTTCTCGAGCCGATGCCCGGCGCGCCCAGCTTCAACATCTTGAAGCTCGCCCGCCCGCAGATTCACGTCGACCTGCGCCGCGCGATTCACGAGGCCGAGACCACCGGCCGGCGGGTCTCGGTCGAGACGCGGGTCACCGACCACGACGGGGTGCGCAACGTGCGCATCGAGGTGGTGCCGATCAACGACCCCGCCACCCGCGCGCGCAGCATGATGGTGCTGTTTCAAGAGCCGCAGGCTGACGGCGCGGTGCGGCTCGACCCGGCCAGGCCGACCGACACCGCCGCTCCCGAGGCGCAGCGGGCCACCGAGCTCGAGCGCGAGATGATGGTCACCCGCGAGTACCTGCAGAGCACCATCGAAGAGCTCGAGAGCGGCAGCGAAGAGCTGAAGAGCTCGAACGAAGAGCTGCAGTCGTCGAACGAAGAGCTGCAGAGCACCAACGAAGAGCTCGAGACCTCGAAGGAAGAGCTGCAGTCGGCGAACGAAGAGCTCACCACCGTCAACGACGAGCTGCAGACCCGCATGGTCGAGCTGCAGCAGAGCAACGACGACCTCTACAACGTGCTCGCCAGCGTGGGGAACGCGGTGGTGATCGTCGGCATGGACCTGCGCATGCGCCGCTACACCCAGAGCGCCGAGAAGCTGCTCAACCTGGTGCCCGCCGACGTGGGGCGCTCGGTGAGCCACCTCAACGCGTTCGTGCAGGGCGCGCGCGTCGAGGCGCTCGCCGCCGAGGTGGTGTCGCGCATGATTCCCAAGACCGCCGAGGTGCTCGGCGCCGACGGCCGCTGGTACGAGCTGGGCATCTCGCCGTACCGCTCGCTCGACCACTCCATCAAAGGCGCGCTGGTGGTGCTGACCGACATCGACGCGAAGAAGCGGTCAGACGGGCTCGCGCGCGACCTGGCCGAGCAGGCCGACGGCCTGTACCGGGTCATCACCCATGCGCTGGCCATCGTCGACGCGCGGCGCAGGGTGCGGTGGGTCAACGCCGCCTTCGCGCGCCGGTTCTCGCTCGCGCGGCAAGACGCGGTCGGTCAGCAGCTCTCGCGGTTCATCGACGAGGCGGCGCTCGAGGCGCAGCTCGCCCGGGCCGCCAACGACGGAGTCGACTTCAAAGACGTGGCAGTGAAGGACGTAAGAGTGAGCGGCAGCCGTATTTCCCCCATCGGGGGAGAGTCGCCGCTGGTGCTGTTGTCGTTTGATCAGTTCGGGGGGAACACATGACGCGGTCCTATGAAGAGCTGTCGAAGGAAGAGCTGGTCGCGCTTTGCGCGATGTGCAGGCCGACCTGGCACGTGCTCGGTCGGCGGTGGAGACCGAGCGGGTGATGCACGACCTGCAGGTGCACCAGATCGAGCTCGAGATGCAGAACCGGGCGCTGCGCGAGGCCCAGAGCGCGCTGGAAGAGTCGCGCAGTCGCTACGTCGACCTGTACGACTTCGCGCCGGTCGCGTACTGCACGCTCGAGAAAGACGGCCGCATCGCCGATGCCAACCTCACGGCCACCGCCTACTTCGGGGTCGATCGCTCGGGGTTGATCGGCAAGCCGATCAGCGCGCTCACCGTGCTGGAAGACCGGGCGCTGCTGCGCAATCACCTGCGCCGCTGTATCGCCGAGAAGGCGCGGGTCTCGACCGAGGTGCGGCTGGTGGTCGCGGGCATCGGGCCGGTGCACTTTCAGCTGGTCACCACCCCGATGCTCACGCCCGCGGGCGTGGTCACCGGGTGCAAGGCGGCGTTCTCGGACATCTCGCAGGTGAAGCGCTCGGAAGAGCGCCTGCAGGTGTGCGCCGAGGCCAGCCTGTACCTCGCCAGCTCGTTCGTGGTGGCCGACAACCTCACCGCGGTGGTGCGGCGCCTGGTGCCGTCGATGGCCGACCTCGCCTTCGTCGACCTCTACGACGGAGAGAGCGGAGCCCAGCGGGTGGCGGTGGCCGCCGCCGACCCGGCGCGCAACCACGTGGTCGAGGCGCTGCGGCGCGGGCCCACGCCCCGCTCGAGCCTGATCGACCCGCTCATCGTCTCGGAAGACGCCGCGGGCGCGCTCTCGCACCTCATCGACGGCGCCGAGCGCGACGCGGTGCTCAAAGCCTGTGCGGCGCACTCGGTGATTCTGGTGCCGATGATGCTGCACCAGCGGGCGCTGGGGCTGCTCGCCTTGGTGACCTCGGAGTCGGGCCGGCGGCTGACCGACGCCGACCTGGTCTTCGCCCGCGACCTCGCGGCGCGCTGTGCGATGGCGATCGAGAACGCGCTGCTGTTCCAGGCCGCCGAGCGTGCGCGCCAGGCCCGGCAGGACATTCTCTCGATCGTCTCGCACGAGCTGAAGAACCCGCTCGCCGGCATCACCCTGAGAGGCCGTCAGTTTTTGGCCATTCCGTGGCGTGTTGCGAGTGCTTCGGCGCGCTCTCATCGGCTGTTTCCTTCGTTCAGTTTTTCAGACGGCGTTCAAGACCCGCCGCGCGGCCTTCATCCTTGCAGTGCGATGGCTCGAAGGATGTTGAAGGCCAGTGCGCTGAGAAGAATCGCGCTGGTTACCTTTGCGAGCCCACGGACGTTGAGCTGGGTCAGGCCCATCTTCCGCAGGTTCGCGTTGATGCGTTCCGCGGTCGCGGCGCGGTCCTTGAAAATCTCCTTTCCCCGGTCCGTCTTCATTCGCCTTCGCCACTCGATGACCTCAGGCGAGTCGTTTCGTTGCGGCTCGTACGGGTCGACCCCCTCATTCCGCGGCTTGCGTGGGGGCGCAAAGACCTCGATGCCCGCCTGCGTAAGCGTCTCGATGTTGCGGTCGTTCACGTATCCGCCATCCATCAGGTACTGCTGTGGGGGACGGGCGAAACGCTTCATCAGGTCGGCGATGACGGGTTCTGCTTGCTGCGCATCCGTTCCGACGTTGGTGACGTGCACCCCGACGATGAGGTCGCTGTCGACGTCGGTGGAAAATTGCGGGTTGTATGCGGGTCTGAAGCCTCCGTCGGCCATCTTCATCACCCGCGCGTCGGCGTCCGTCGTGCTCACTCGAGGCTCGGACTTTTTCGAGCGGCCTTTGTTCTTCTGCGCTTCTTTGGCTGCGACGACGGCCGGCATCTCGGCCATCGCGCGCTGGATGGCTTCGAGCTTCTCCTCGGCCGCTCTTTTTCGCGCGGCCTCTCTCTTGGTCATCGCCGAGCCGTCATCGTCGAGCTCGCGTTTGAGCTCGGAAACCTGCTTGCGCGCATCGGCGAGGCACTCTTCGAGAGTTTGCTCTCGGCGAAAGCTCGCCGCCCCAGCGGCTGCGCGCACTCGCATGCCGTCCTGTGCGACCGCCATGAGCGTGATGACTCCCGCGTGTGCGAGCGCAGCGACCGTCTGGCTCAAAAGCTCATCGAGTTTGTCCCCATGCGACACCCGGAAACCGGCGAGCAGGTCGCGGTTCACTGTGACTCCACCGCAAATCCATTGGTACGGGACGTCCCGGCGACAGAGCGTTGCGAGTCTGCGCGCACTGCCAATGCCCTCAGACAAGGCGAAGACCCAGAGACACAGCAGAATGCGAGGGTCGGTCGCATCGCGCCCGACGTGCCCTTCAACCGCTTTGATGTCGGCGAGGAACGCCGACATGTCCAACGTTTGGATGTACCGCCAGAGGAGCCGCACGCGGTGCTGCGGCTCGAGCAGGTCATCGAGCGCAACATCGCGGAACTCGACCTGCTTGCGCTCTGCTTCGCGGAGACGAACGTTAGCCATGGTGACCCTCCGAGACAGAAGGGAGATCACGATCCGCAGCGACGCTCAAGGGGCCGATCCGAAAAACTGTCAGCCTCTGAGCGCCGACGTGATGCTCAACGGGGCTCCGCCGACCGAGCGCCGGCGCAACCGTCAGCAGCTCGACAACATCAAGCGTGGCGCCCACCACATGAGCAGCATGATCGACGACCTGCTCGACTTCGCGGCGCTCGAGACCGGCCGGCTCACCGTCGAGTCCCGCCCGGCGCAGGTGGGAGGCATCGTTCACGACGCCCTCGAGCTGCTCGGCCCGCTCGCCCGCGAGAAGCAGATTTCGCTCACCTCGAAGATCGAGACCGACGGCTCGGCGCTCTGCGACAAGAACCGCGTGCTGCAGGTGCTCTTCAACCTGGGGGGCAACGCCATCAAGTTCACTCCTGACGGCGGCGAGGTGGTGCTCTCGGCCAGCCTGATGGACGACGCACGCCAGGTGCAGTTCACCGTGAAGGACAACGGCCCCGGGCTGCCCAAGCAGATGATGGTGCACCTGTTCGAGCGCTACTGGCAGGCGCAAGAGACCGCGCGGCAGGGCCGCGGCCTGGGGCTGTTCATCGCCAAGGGCATCATCGAAGCGCAGGGCGGAGCCATCTGGGCCGAGAGCCCGGCCGGCAAGGGCACCGCCTTTCACTTCACGCTCCCGGTGGCGGCGGCCGTGGCCAAGGCCGAAGAGCGGGCGCTGCAGGCGCGGCGTTCTTAGGAAGAGCCGGTGAGCGCAACCGCCTCGGCGGGTCATGACATCGTGGTGATGGGCGCTTCGGCCGGTGGGGTCGAAGCGCTCGGCCACGTGCTGGCCGGGCTGCCCGAGCACCTGGGCGCCGCGGTCTTCACCGTGCTGCACATGCACCCGGGCTGGCCGAGCCAGCTGCCGCAGGTGTTCGCCCGGAGCTGCCGGCTGCCGGTCGACTTCGGCGTTCACGGTGAGCCGATCGTCACCGGCCGGGTGTACGTCGCTCCTCCCGACAACCAGCTGATGGTGCGCGGCGGGCGGCTGCAGGTGATGCGCGGGCCGAAAGAGAACGGTCACCGCCCTTCGATCGATGCGCTGTTTCGCAGCGCCGCGAGCTACTGCGGCGCCCGGGTGGTGGGCGTGGTGCTCACCGGGTATCAAGACGACGGCACCGGCGGGCTCATCTCCATCAAGGCGCGCGGGGGGCTGGCGGTGGTGCAGAGCCCCGAGACCGCCGAGGCCAGCTCGATGCCGCAGAGCGTGCTCGACCACGTGCACGCCGACTACGTGGTGCCGCTCGGCGAGATGGCGGCGCTGCTCACCCGCCTGGTCGCCGAGCCGGCGGGCCCCGAGCTGCCGCTCACTGGCGCGTCGGCGCTGCCCGAGGCCGGCGTGCCGGTCGAGCTGGTGTGCCCGGTGTGCAACGGCTCGATGACCCAGGCCGACCTCGAGGGGTACCAGGCCTTTCGCTGCAGCGTGGGCCACGTGTTCTCGCTCGACGACGTCGCCAACGAGCATTCGGAGTCGGTCGAGCGGGCGCTGTGGGCGGCGCTGCGGGCGCTCGAAGAGAGCGCTGCGCTCTCGCGGAGGTTGACGGCGACCTCGAGCGGGGAGTTGCGGGAGCGGCATGCGGAGAAGGCGCGTGCGCAGAGGCAGAATGCGGAGCTGATTCGAGAGATTATTGCCGGGGCCCGCTGACGGGCGTGACCGCTAGGGGTGGGGGGCGTTGAGGGGTGGGGGCGTTGAGGGGTGGGGGCGTTGAGGGGTGGGGGCGTTGAGGGGTGAGGGGCGTTGAGGGGTGAGGGGTGAGGGGTTTGATGGTGACCGGCGCTGCCACGGCGAGTCGCGGCAGGCGAGGGCCACCTGCGCCGACGGCCCGGCAGGGTCAGGCCAAGGGACAGCGTTCTCGGACAGGTGTGGATGGGGGTTGGGGCTGGGGGTTGGGGGTTGGGGCTTCTTGCGCTGAAACGGACTCCGGGGCGGCCCTGGAATTCCGCCCCGGAGTCCTCCCCCGCTTCAGCTACTTCGCGCGCGTCGGGCGCTCTCCTTGTTCTTCGCGCGGCCACCGCGACCCGCCGTGGCTCCGGCTGTCGTCTCTCGCCTCTTCGTAGCCTCCTGGGCCTTGGGGGCGGGGAAGCTCGCGCCTCCCCTTGCCGTCTTTGGGCGCCGGTTCATGCTGCGGCTCGGGGTCGAGCTTCGCGAACCCGCGCCGGTGCTCGCTGCGTCCTTCCGGACGCGACTGTCGCTGTGCCACCTGGTTCTCCTTTGCGGGCGCTGCCGGAATTGGCGGCGCGTGCGCGGACGGTTTGCAAGCTCGAGACCTTCGGCGTTCCGAGGAGCGCGCTCTTCTCTTCGTCACGCTTCGGGAAGGCTCGCCTCAGGCCCGCTCTGCGCGTCGACACGCGCTTTCGCCTGGCCCGCCGCACCGGCGGGTAACCGGTGCGCACCCGCGCACGCAGGTGAGGCAGCTGCGCAACCCGGCTCGTTCTCAACGGTGCGCGGAGAGGCGGGGGGCCGGCGCGGCATCTTTCCTGCTGCGGGGTGGCACATGGCTCACGACAAGACCCGTATTCGGTACGCAGTGGTCGGGCTGGGGCACTTCGCCCAGACCGCGATTCTTCCCGCCTTTGCGCACGCGAAAGAGAACAGCGAGCTGGTCGCGGTCGTGTCGGGTGACCGCACCAAGCGCGCGAAGCTTTCGAAGCAGTACCGCGTCGACTGGGTCATCGACTACTCCGAGTACGACCGGTTCCTCGACAGCGGCGCGGTCGACGCCGTCTACATCGCGCTCCCCAACCACCTGCACAAAGACTTCACCGTGCGCGCCGCGCAGCGTGGCGTGCACGTGCTCTGCGAAAAGCCGCTCGCGGTCAGCGTCGACGAGTGCCGCGAGATGATTGCCGCCTGCCAGAGCAACGGCGTGAAGCTGATGACCGCCTACCGGCTGCACTTCGAGCAGAACAACCTGAAGGCGGTGCAGCAGGTGCAGCACGGGAAAATCGGCGAGCCCCGGCTGTTCGCCTCGACCTTCGCGATGGACTTGCGCGAGGGCAACGTGCGCGGCAAGCCGGTGCCCGGCTCGGGCCCGCTGTTCGACATCGGCACCTACTGCATCAACGCCGCGCGCGGGCTGTTCCGCGCCGAGCCCGAAGAGGTCTTCGCCATGAACGAAGACGGTGGCGTCCAGACCGCCGCCCTGCTGCGCTTTCCCAAGGGGCGCCTGGCGACCTTCGCGGTCAGCTTCGACGGGTTTCACAACTCGCGGTTCGACCTCATCGGCACCAAGGGCCTCTTGCAGTCCGACCCCGCGTTCGGGCACCAGGGCGCGCTCAAGCAGACCCTCACCGTCGGTGAGAAGGTGACCCGCCGAACCGCGCACGACCGCGACCAGATTGCTCCTGAAATCATCGAGCTCAGCAACTGCATCTTGGAAGACCGCCAGCCCGAGGCCTCGGGCGAAGAGGGTCTGCTCGACGTGCGCATCATCGAGGCGCTGCAGCGCTCGGCGAGAGAGCGCCACCCGGTGCGGCTGCCGCGCGCCCGCAAGCGCACCCGGCCCTCGATGCGCCAGCAGCGCCGCGTGCGCCCCCATCGCCGCGCGCCCCGCACCGTCAAGGTCGCCTCTCCCGGCAAGCATTGACGGGTGTGGCCGAATGGCGCGCCGCCGGTCGCTCAGGCGGTTGAAACGCTGAGGTCAGCCGGTGGCACCCGAGATGCAATTCGACGTCACCATGTCCGCACAACTCAAACCCCTCAACGCCCAGGTCATCGTCATCATCGGAGCTTCGAGCGGCATCGGCCTCGCCACCGCCCGGCTCGCCGCCCGCCGCGGAGCCAAGGTGGTGCTCGCCGCGCGCAGCGAAGAGACGCTGCTCGACATCACCCGCGAGCTGCAGGCCGAGGGCTTCGCCGCCTTCCCGGTGGTGGCCGACGTCACCCGGCGCGAAGACCTCGAGAACGTGGCGGCCAAGGCCATCGAGACCTTCGGCCGCATCGACACCTGGGTGAACAACGCCGGCGTCGCCATCTACGGCAAGCTGGAAGACGTGTCAGAGGCCGACAGCCGCAAGCTCTTCGACGTCAACTTCTGGGGCATCGTGAACGGCTCGCTGATCGCGCTGCCGTACCTCAAGAAGTCGAAGGGCGCGCTGATCAACACCGGCAGCGAAGTCTCGGAGGCGGTGGTGCCCCTGCAGGGCATGTACTCGGCCTCGAAGCACGCGGTGAAGGGCTTCACCGACGCGCTGCGCGTCGAGGTCGTCGACGTCGACAAGGCCGACGTCAGCATCACCCTGATTCAGCCCACCGCGGTCGACACGCCCTACCCGCAGCACGCGCGCAACTACATGGACAAAGAGCCCAAGCTCCCCGGCCCGACCATCGAGGCCGAGCAGGTGGCCGACGCGATTCTCGACGCGGCGGTCACCGTGCGCCGCGACGTGAAGGTCGGCTTCCGCGCCGTGGTCGACACGCTGGTGGCGAACCTCGGCGGGCGCCTCGCCGACAAGATGGTGGCGCGCACCGCCGACCAGCAGCACTACGACGAGCCGCCGCGCGACCCCGAAGGCACGCTCGAGAAGCCGGGCAAGAGCGGCCAGGTGCGCGGCAGCGGGGGCAAGAAGTCAGCGGCGTGATTCGCATCGGCACCTCGGGCTGGCGCTACCCCGAGTGGCGGCGCGACTTCTACCCGGTGGGCCTGCCGCAGCGCCGCGAGCTCGAGTACGTGGCGCAGCGGGTGTCGTCGGTCGAGCTCAACGGCTCGTTCTATTCGCTGCAGCGCCCCGAGTACTACCGCCGCTGGGCGGCCGAGACCCCGCCCGGCTTCGTCTTCGCGGTGAAGGGCAGCCGGTACATCACCCATATGAAGAAGCTGCGCGACGTGAAGGTGCCGCTGGCGAACTTCTTCGCCTCGGGGCCGCTCGCGCTGGGCGAGAAGCTGGGCCCGCTGCTCTGGCAGTTCCCCGAGGTGATGCCGCTCGACGAGCGGTTCGCCGCGTTCTTCGACCTGCTGCCGCGCGACACCGACGAGGCGGGGAAGCTGGCGCGCCACCACGACGCCCGGGTGAACGGTCGCTGCGCGCTGCGCAGCCCACACCCCCAGCCGCTGCAGCACGCCGTCGAGATTCGCTCGCTGTGCGCGCCGGGGTTCATCGAGCTGTTGCGCGAGCGCGGCATCGGGCTCGTCGTCGCCGACACCGCCGGCCGCTTTCCCTGCGCCGAGGCCGTCACCTCGAAGCTGGTCTACGTGCGGCTGCACGGAGAGACCGAGCTGTACGGCGGCGGCTACGCGCCCGAGTCGATCGCCCGCTGGGCCGCGAAGCTGAAGCGCTGGGCGAAGCAGGCAGACGTGTACGCGTACTTCGACAACGACCGGCACGGCCGCGCTCCATTCGATGCGGTGGCGCTGCAAGACGCGGTCGAAGGTCGCGCGCGCGCTGCCGCGCGGTGGAGCCAGATCCATGAGCCGCCGACGGTGCAGCGCCGCCATCAAGACCTGAAGCACTTCTCGATGGGGCCTCGCAAGAGACGCGTCGCCTGAAGACCCGAGATGCTTCCCCTGCGTTGGGGCCACCCCTAGAGTCGCGCGATGCGCCGGCTGGGGTGGGTGGCCATACTCGTCGCCTCTGCGCCCGCCTGGGCCACCACCATCACCCAGGCGCCGCAGCTCAACGTGGCCCCGAATCAGGTGACGCTGTGGTGGCAGACCGACGTCGCCTCGAGCACCGAGGTGCACTTCGGCCCCGCCACCCAGACCACGCCCGCGGCCTACCCCCGGCACTCGGTGTGGAGCACCCCGAACACGACCCGGCACAGCCGCACCCTGTGCAACCTCGCGCCGGGCACCTACTTCTACCGGGTGCAGAGCGTCGACGCGGGCGCCCAGGCCGCCACTTCGGCCGAGGGCACGTTCGTGGTGCAGGCGCTCACCACCGGTGTGCTCGACACCGTGGTCGCCAATGGCCCGGTGCGGGCGGTGGCTGCGCTGGGCAACACCCTCTACCTGGGAGGCTGGTTCACCGGGTTCGAGACCCGCCGCGGAGCGGGAATCGGCTTCAGCACCGCCGGCACCCCCTACGACGACACGCCGATGGTGGCGGGCGAGGTTCACGCGGTGGTCTCCGACGGGCAGGGTGGCTTCTTCATCGCGGGCGACTTTCAGTACGTGGCAGGCATCGCCCGGCTGCGCGCCGCCCACCTGCTGCCCGACCTGGGGCTGGACATGGCGTGGAACCCCGGCTTCGACGGCACGGTGCTGGCGCTCGCGCTGAGCGGCACCACCGTCTACGCGGGGGGCGCGTTCACCCACGCCAACGGCGCGGTGCGCAACCACGCCGCGGCGGTCGACAGCTCGACCGGAGCGCTCAGCGCGTGGAACCCCAACCTGAGCGCCGACGCGCGGGCGCTGGCAGTGTCGGGCACCACCGTGTATCTCGGCGGCGACTTCATCTCGGCCAACGGCGCGACCGCCCGAAACCGCGCCGCGGCCGTCGACGCCACCACGGGCGTGCTCACCGGCTGGAACCCGAGCTTGAACGGCGAGGTGTTCGACCTGGCGGTCAGCGGCACCACCGTCTACCTGGGCGGAGCCTTCACCACGGCCAACGGGGCGACCGCGCGCAACTACGCGGCGGCGGTCGACGGCACCACGGGCGCGCTCACCGGGTGGAACCCAAACTTCGGCAGCTACGTCGCGGGGCTCGCGGTGTCGGGCGCCACCGTCTACGCGGTCGGCTCGTTCGCCACCGCCAACGGGGGCACCGCGCGCAGCAGCGCGGCCGCGGTCGACGCGACCACCGGCACGCTCAATGGGTGGAACCCCGATGTCGCCGGCCCGGTGAGCGGGGTGCTGGTGAGCGGTGGCACCGTGTATCTGGTCGGTGCGTTCGTCAGCCTCAACGGTGCGGCGGCGCGCAACCACGCCGCGGCGGTCAACGCCACCACCGGTACGGTCACCGCGTGGAACCCCGAGCTCAACAACCCCGCGAACGCGGTGGCGCTGAGCGGCTCGACGGTCTACGTCGGCGGGGCCTTCACCAGCAGCGCGCCGTCGACACCGCGCAGCTATGCCGCGGCGATCGACCTCACCACCGGCGCGCTGACCGGGTGGAACCCCAACCCCGGCTACATCGTCAACGCGATGGCAGCGAGCGGCTCGACCGTCTACCTGGGGGGCGCGTTCACCACCATCAACGGCGGCACGGTGCGCACCCGCGCGGCAGCGGTCGACGCCGTCAGCGGTACGGCCACGGCGTGGAGCCCCACCTTCAACAGCGACATCGAAGCGCTGTCGCTCGGCGGCACTTCGCTCTACGCGGGCGGCAGCTTCACCAACGTCTCGGGTACGGCGCGCAACTACGCGGCCGCGGTGAACGCGACCACCGGTGCGCTGCTGCCGTGGAACCCGAACACCAACAGCACCGTGCTGGTGGTGACCCCGAGCGGCAGCACCGTCTACCTGGGGGGCTACTTCACCGCCGCGAACGGGGGCACCACGCGGAACTACGCGGCGGCGGTCGACGCGACCACCGGGGTGCTCAGCGGGTGGAACCCCAACTTGAACGACGCACCCCTCAACATCCAGGTGGGCGGCAGCACCGTCTTTCTGGGCGGCCTGTTCACCACCGCCGCGGGCGGCACCGTTCGCAGGTACGCCGCCGCGTTCGACGCGACCGCCGGCTCGCTGAGCGGGTGGAACCCGGCACCCAACTTCTACGTGTACGGCCTGGGAGTGAGCGGCACCGTGGTCTACCTGACCGGGCTGTTCGACACGCTCAACGGCACTCCGCGCGCCGCGGTCGCGGCGGTCGACACCACCGCCGGTGCGCCGCTGGCCTGGGCCCCGGGTGGCTATGGCACGACGGCGTCGTCGGCGGCCGTCGGCAAGGTGCTGCCGCTGTGTGCCCAGGGGAGGGTGGTGTTCGCCGCCGAGTCGTTCGCGGGGGTCGGGCCCACTCCGCAGAGCGGCATGCTCTCGCTCGACTGCGCGCCGGGCTCGCTGGCTGCGACGCGGCTCGCCTTCATCACCCCGTCGCGAACCTTCACCGCCTCGACCTGCGGAGGCAGCGCCAACCTCATCACCGTTCAGCTGCAAGACGTCACCGGAGCGGCGGCGGCGACCCCACCGGGCGGGCAGATGTTCACCGCGGCTTCCACCTCGACGGGCGGCCGATGGTTTCTCGACGCCGCCTGCGCCATGCCCAGCGCCGGGGGGCTGTTCGTGATTCCTGCCGGCGGCAGCTCGGTCTCGCTCTACTACTCGGACACCGTGGTGGGCACCCCGACGGTGGCGCTGAGCAACGCCTCGGGGCTCACCAACCCCGCCGGACAGGGGCACGTGGTGCTCGCGCAGCCGCCTGATGCGGGCGTCGATGCGGGTCTCGATGCGGGCGTCGATGCGGGCGTGGCCGATGCGGGCGTCGTCGATGCGGGCGTCGTCGATTCGGGCGTCGTCGATTCGGGCATCGTCGATTCGGGCATCGTCGATTCGGGCATCGTCGATTCGGGCATCGTCGATTCGGGCATCGTCGATTCGGGCATCGTCGATTCGGGCGTGCCCGAGGAGCCCCACTTCTTGCGCGCGGGCTGCGCGTGCTCATCGTTCGAAGGCGTGCCGCTGGTGTTGATTGCGGCCCTGGCGCTGAGGGCGCGCCGTCGCGTCAGGTCGTAGCTGTGGGTGCAGGTATCCCCCACCGTGGCGTAGGCCACGCAGGCCCTGCGTCGCGCGCGCTCATTGCGCAACCGGTGCGCGGCCCGCCGCGCCGCTTCACTGCAGAGGCGCCCTGGCCCGTTCCGTGAACCTCGCCGTCACAACCCGGGGAGGTTCTCGATGTCAGCGATCGACTTCTGGCTCAAGACGAGCCGTGTGGCGAAGAAGCTGGAGACGTCGGACGAGCTCGGAGCTGCCTCGCGCCGCTTCGGTCTCCCGCGCCGCGACTTCATGCAGTTCGCCGCCACCCTGGTCGCGTCGATGGGCCTGCCCACGTCGGCGTTCGGGGCGGTGGTCAACGCGCTGACCTACGCCAAGCGCCCGAGCGTCATCTGGATGCAGTTTCAAGAGTGCACCGGCTGCACCGAGAGCCTGCTGCGCGCCGAGCACCCCACGCTCGACAAGCTCATCTTGCAGCTCATCTCGCTCGACTACCACGAGACGCTCGCCGCGGCGGCCGGTCACCAGGTCGAGGCCGCGCGCCGCGCCGCGATGGAGGCCAACAAGGGCAAATACATTCTGGTCGTCGAGGGCGCGATACCGGTCAAAGAGAACGGCATCTACTGCAAGATCGGCGGGCGCACCGCCATCGACCTGGTGAAGGAGGCCGCGGCCGACGCAGCGGCGGTCATCTCCATCGGCAGCTGCGCCTCGTGGGGCGGCATGCCGTCGACGTCTCCCAACCCCACCGGCGCGAGCTCGGTCGCCACCGTCATCGGCAAGCCGGTGGTCTCGATACCGGGCTGCCCCCCGAACCCGTACAACTTCCTCTCCACCGTGGTGCACTTCCTCACCTTCGGTGCGCTGCCCGAGCTCGACGCCAAGGGGCGCCCGAAGTTCGCCTACGGCCGCCTCATTCACGAGAACTGCGAGCGCCGCGCGCACTTCGACGCCGGCCGCTTCGCCACCCAGTTCGGCGACGAGGGCCACCGGCAGGGCTGGTGCCTCTACAAGCTCGGGTGCAAGGGCCCCGAGACCTACGCCAACTGCCCGAGCATTCTCTTCAACGACTGCGGCGCCGGAGCGTGGCCGGTGGGCACCGGGCACCCGTGCATCGGCTGCACCGAAGAGGGCGTCGGCTTCACCAAGCCGATTCACTCGCTGGCCCAGCTGAAGACGGTCTCGCCGCCCACCCAGTTCGCGCGGCCGGGTGAAGAGCAGGGGCAGGGCGCCACCGCGGTCACCGCCGGAGCCGCGGCCGTGCTGGGTGGCCTGGCCATCGGCGCCGGCGTGAAGCTGGCGAACAACCTCGGCAAGCGCGACGACGCCGACGAGAAAGCGCGCGGAGGCAAGCCGTGAGCTTCGACCGACGCGACCTGTTCAGGCTGGCGGCGGTGGCGGCCACCGGCGCGGCCACGCAAGCCCACGCGCGCCCCAACAAGACCATGCCCGAAGAGGCGCTCGGGCTGCTCTTCGACGGCACGCTGTGCATCGGCTGCCGTGCCTGCATGCCCGCCTGCAAAGAGGCCAACGGCATGCCGCCCGAGCTCACTCCGCTCGAGGCCAACGGGCAGACCAGCGCGGTGTGGGACGCTCCGCTCGACATCTCGGGCTCGACGCTGAACGTCATCAAGGCGTACCGCGACGGCACCGGCGAGCACAAAGACGAGGTGAAAGACGGCTTCGCGTTCACCAAGCAGTCTTGCTTTCACTGCGTCGACCCGTCGTGCGTCTCGGCCTGCCCGGTCTCGGCGATGACCAAAGACCCGGTCAACGGCATCGTCTCGTACAACGTCGACGCCTGCATCGGCTGCCGCTACTGCGTCGCGGCCTGCCCGTTCGGGGTGCCGCGCTTCACCTACGACACGCCGAAGCCGAAGATTTCGAAGTGCCAGCTGTGCCGGCACCGCCTCGAAGACGGCAAGTTCGCCGCCTGCGCCACGGTGTGCCCGACCGGGGCCACGCTGTTCGGCAAGGTGAAAGACCTGAAGGCCGAGGTGGCGCGGCGCAAGGCGCTGGCCCCTGGCACCCCGACCACCTACCCGCGCGGGCGCATCGGCGGCGGCGACAGCTACTCGGCGCGCGCCGGGCGCTACGTGCCGCGCGTCTACGGAGAGCACGAGATCGGCGGCACCCAGGTGCTGCACCTGTCGGGGGTGCCGTTCGAGCTGCTCGACAAGCCCGAGCTGCCCGAGCGGGCTCCGGCGGCGGTTTCCGAGAGCCTTCAGCACGGGCTGTATTACGGGCTGCTCGCGCCGGCGACCTTCCTCGGCATCCTGGTGGCGGCGGCGCGCCGCAACATGGTCGCCGCGGGCAAGAACCCCGACGAGGTGAAGAAGCCATGAGCCACGCAGCTCCTGCTCCGGTGGGCGGCAAGCTGGTCACGCCGATCACTACCGTTCTCGGTGTGATGGTGCTCGCGATGGTCGCGGTGCTGGCGGTGCGCTTCGTGTACGGCCTGGGCGCCGCCACCAACCTGAACAACGGCTACCCGTGGGGGTTGTGGATCGCGTGGGACGTGGTGACCGGCTCGGCGCTGGCCGGCGGCGGCTTCGCCACCGCGCTGCTGGTCTACGTGCTCAACCGCGGCGAGTACCACCCGCTGATTCGGCCCGCGCTGCTCGCCGCGCTGCTCGGCTACCTGCAGGCAGGCTTCTCGGTGGTCGCCGACCTCGGCCGCTGGTGGGACTTCTGGCACATCTTCTGGCCCGGCTACGCGCAGGTGAACTCGGTGCTGTTCGAGGTCGCGGTCTGCATCATGGCGTACACCGTCATTCTCGCCATCGAGCTGCTGCCCGCGGCGCTCGAGCGGCTGGGCTGGCAGCGCGCCAAGAAGAAGCTCGAGCGGGTGCTGTTCGTGTTCGTGGCCATCGGCGTGCTGCTGCCGACCATGCACCAGTCGTCGCTCGGCACCCTGCTGGTGGTGTTCGGCCCGCAGGTGCACCCGCTCTACCAGTCGACGGTGCTGCCGCTGCTGTTCCTGACCTCGACCATCGGCATGGGCTACGCCGCGGTCACCATCGAGGCCGCCATCTCGTCGGTGGCGCTGCGCCGGCCGCTCGAGAAGGAGATTCTCGGCAAGCTGTTGCAGATCGGGCGGGGCCTGATGGCGCTCTTCCTGCTGGTGCGCTTCGGCGACCTGGTGTGGCGCGGTGCGCTGCACTTCGCGTTCGAGCCTTCGCTGCCGATGCTGACCTTCTGGGTCGAGAACCTGCTGTTCTCGGTGCCGCTGTGGCTGTTGGCCAGCGCCGCGGCGCGCGGCCGCGCCCGGCTCATCTTTCTCGGGGCGATGGCGATGGCGCTGGGCGGCATCGTGTACCGCCTCTCGGCCTTCCTGGTCGCGTACCAGACCGGCGCGGGGTGGCACTACTTCCCCTCGCTGGGAGAGCTCACCGTCACCGCCGGCCTCATCGCCTTCGAGGTGCTGGCCATCATTCTCGCCGTTCGCGTGCTGCCGATTCTGCCCGCAGCCAGGAGCTCGTCATGAGCAAGCGCATCACCATCGACCCCATCACCCGCATCGAAGGCCACCTGCGCATCGACTGCGAGGTGGGCAACGACAACAAGGTCAGCTCGGCCTGGGCGTCGGGCACCATGTGGCGCGGCGTCGAGCAGATTCTGCTGGGGCGCGACCCGCGCGATGCCTGGGCCATCACCCAGCGCTTCTGCGGCGTGTGCACCACGGTGCACGCCATCGCGTCGGTGCGCGCGGTCGAGAACGCGCTCGAGATGAGCGTGCCGAAGAACGCCCAGTACGTGCGCAACCTGATGATCGCGGCGCACGCGATTCACGACGAGATCGTGCACTTCTACCACCTGAGCGCGCTCGACTGGGTCGACGTGGTCAGCGCGCTGCAGGCCGACCCGGTGAAGACCTCGCAGCTGGGCGAGAGCCTCTCGACGTGGCCGGGCAACGGCGTCAACGAGATGCGCGCGGTGCACGGCAAGCTCAAAGACCTGGTGGGCAGCGGGCAGCTGGGCATCTTCGCCAACGGCTACTGGGGGCACCCGGCGATGAAGCTGCCGCCCGAGGTGAACCTGCTGGCGGTGGCGCACTACCTTCAGGCGCTCGACGTGCAGCGCAAGGCGAACAAGATCGTCGCCATTCTCGGCAGCAAGACGCCGCACATTCAGAACGTGGCGGTGGGCGGGGTCTCGAACCCCATCGCGCTCAACAGCCAGTCGGTGCTCAGCGTCGAGCGGCTGCTGGCCATCAAGGAATACATCGACGCGGTGAAAGACTTCGTCGCGAACGTCTACCTGATCGACGTGGCGGCGGTGGCGGCCTTCTACCCCGAGTGGACCACCTACGGCCGCGGCGTGACGAACTACCTGGCCTGCCCCGACTTCCCCCTCGACGAGAAGGGCACCCGCTTCGAGACCCAGGGCGGCTACATCGCCGGCGGCAAGCTCGAGTCGTTCAAGCCCATCACCCGCTTCGGCGACCCGTACCTGCGCGAGAGCGTGGCCGAGAGCGTGAAGCACGCGTGGTACCAGGGCGGCAAGGGCCCGCTGCACCCGTACCGGGCGAGACGAACCCCGAGTACACCGACTTTCAAGAGTCGGCGAAGTACTCGTGGGTGAAGTCGCCCACGTTTCTGGGTGAGCCCGCGCAGGTCGGCCCGCTGGCGCGGGTGCTGTGCGCGGTGGCCACCAAAGACGTCGCCATCGTGCGGCACCTCGAGCGGCTGCTCGGCCTCATCGACGCGGTGGGCAAGGTGAAGGTGCCGCTCGACGGGTTGCACTCGACGCTGGGCCGGCACGCGGCGCGCGCGGTGATGTGCTCGCGCAACGTCGAGATTCTCGAGAAGCAGTGGCAGATGCTCATCGACAACATCTCGTCGGGAGACACCGCCACCTTCTCGGCGCCGGTGTTCCCCAAGGGTGAGGTGCAGGGCTTCGGGTTCCACGAAGCGCCGCGCGGCATGCTGTCGCACTGGGTGGTCATCGAGAACGGCATCATCAAGAACTACCAGGCGGTGGTGCCCACCACGTGGAACGCGGCGCTCCGCAACGAGAACGACCAGCCCGGGCCCTACGAGGCGTCGCTGCTCGGCACGCCGCTGGCCGACCCCGAGCGGCCGCTCGAGGTGCTGCGCACGATTCACTCGTTCGACCCGTGCCTGGCGTGCGCGGTTCACCTCACCGACGTGACGAAGCGCGAGATCGTCAAGGTGAGGGCGCTGTGAACGTCGTGGTGTTGGGCGTCGGCAACGTGCTGATGAGCGACGAGGGCGTCGGCGTGCACGCGGTGACCGCGCTCGAGACGGGCTACGCGCTGCCCGAGGGCGTGCGCTGCGTCGACGGCGGCACCTCGACGCACGAGCTGCTGGGCGACCTCGAAGATTTGGACCACCTCATCGTCATCGACGCCGTCTCGGCGGGCCTGGCGCCCGGCGCGATGATTCGGCTCGAGGGTGCCGAGGTGCCCTCGGCGTTCACCACCAAGCTCTCGCCGCACCAGGTGGGCATCGCCGACCTGCTCGCCACGTTGACGTTCATCGGGCGCGCTCCGAAGCACGTGGTGCTGTTCGGCGTCGAGCCGGTGCGGCTCACGCTCGATATGAGCCTGTCCGAGGCGGTCGCTGCCCGCGTGCCCGAGCTGTGCGAGCGGGTGGTCGGCGAGCTTTCGAGCCTCGGCCTGGGCGCCTCGCCGCGCCGCGCGGCCTGAGCTGCGGTCGGCCCACCTGCGCGCCGGGCCCCTCGGCTGGCGATGGGAACCGCCGCTCTCTGCGGATTCGACGGGTGGGAGGACGAGGTCGTGTGCGACAGGGCGGGGGCGCGGCTCCCCAGAGAGCCTGGGGCGACGTGGGCTCGCTTCGGCGCGCCGTGAGCTGCCAACGTGGGACACGAGGTTTCTGCGACGCGACGGCGCCTGCTCGCTCTGCATCCTCGGGAAGACACTCTTGAGTTTCCGCTGAGACGGGACATCCCGTTTCAGGGTGACGAGGCCCCTGGGGGGCTGAGACGGGATATTCCGTTTCAGGGTGACGAGGCCCCTGGGGGGCTGAGACGGGATATTCCGTTTCAGGGTGACGAGGCCCCTGGGGGGCTGAGACGGGATATCCCGTTTCAGGGTGACGAGGCCCCTGGGGGGCTGAGACGGGACATTCCGTTTCAGGGTGACGAGGCCCCTGGGGGGCTGAGACGAGACGCTGGGCTTCCGCGGCGACTGCGGCGCTCGGAAGTGACCCTCGACGGGAACAACCCGCTCCTGTTCTCACCCGCTTTGGGGGCATGGCGCTGCTCGGCGAGGAGCTGCCCCGACCCCCGGAGGCGCCGTCTCATGAGCACGGAGACACCGCCGCGCGGTCGCCCGCCACGTTCACCCTCGCTGACCTGACGATGGCCTCGTGTCGGTCGGCGATGGAGCGCAGCAAGCTCGCGCAAACCCTGCGCGGCGCCGGGCCCCTCCGCAAACGCTGCATGTGTGCCCGCGCTCGCGCCCGGCACCGGCGCGGCGCGGTCCTTGAACTGATCGCCGCCCCGTGGGGAGCTCGACACCGGTCGGACGTCGCATCGCGGTGCAAGGCACCGTGCAGGGCGTCGGCTTTCGGCCTTGGGTGTACCAGCTCGCCCTACAGCTGGCGGTGCGCGGCACGGTGAAGAACGGCCCCCAGGGCGTCACCATCGACGCGTTCGCCGGCCCCGACGTGCTCGACGAGCTGCTCACCCGCCTCGCGACCGAGCTGCCGCCCGCCGCCCGCATCGACCGGCTCGAGTGGGCCGCGCTCGAGGGAGAGGCTCCGGCCGGCTTCGCCATCGTCGCCAGCGAGACCGGCCTGGCGGCGCGCGCCAGCATCCCCCCCGACCTGGCGATGTGCGACGCCTGCCGCGAAGAGATTCACGACCCGCACGCCCGGCGCTTTCACTACCCGTTCACCAACTGCACCCACTGCGGCCCGCGCTTCAGCATCGCCACCGCGATTCCCTACGACCGGCCGAACACCACCCTGGCCGGCTTTCCCCTCTGCGCCGACTGCCGCGCCGAGTACGAGAACCCGCTCGACCGCCGCTTTCACGCCCAGCCCATCGCGTGCCCGGCGTGCGGGCCTCGGCTCGCCTGGCTCGACGCCGAGGGCCACCCCGACGACGTCGCCGACCCGTTGGAGCGCGCCGCCCAACGGCTCCGCCGCGGAGACCTGGTCGCGCTGCGCGGCCTGGGCGGCTTTCACCTCGCCTGCGACGCGCTCGACGACCAGGCGGTGGGTGAGCTGCGTCGCCGCAAGCGCCGCGACTTGAAGCCGTTCGCGGTGATGGTGGCCGACGTGGCGATGGCGCTGCGCTGCGCCGAGCTCTCGCCCGAAGACCTGGCCCTGCTCTGCTCGCCGTCGCGGCCCATCGTGCTGGCGCGCGCGAAGGGCGCCTTCAGCGCGTCGGTCGCCCCGGGCCTCGCCGAGGTCGGCCTCTTCCTGCCCTACACCCCGCTGCACGAGCTGCTGCTCGCGCGCGTCGGTCGGCCGCTGGTGATGACCTCGGGCAACCGCTCGAGCGAGCCGATGGCGGTCGAGAACGCCGACGCCGTCGCGCGGCTGCGCGGCATCGCCGACGGCTTTCTGGTGCACGACCGGCCCATCGCCACCCGCACCGACGACTCGGTGGCGCGGGTGGTGGCCGGCGCGCCGATGGTGCTGCGCCGCGCGCGCGGCTACGTGCCCGAGTCGCTCGAGGCGCCGGTGCCGTTCGCCGAGCCGGTGTTGGCGCTGGGCGGCCAGCTCAAGGCGACCTTCTGCATCGGCAAGGGCACCCGCCTGACCCTGGGGCCCCACGTGGGAGACCTCGACGAGCTCTCGACGCTCGAAGACTTCTCGGCGATGTCGGCCCGGCTGGCGCAGTTTCTCGACGTCGACCCGCAGGTGCTGGTGCACGACCTGCACCCCGACTACCAGACCACCCGGCTCGCGCTCGAGCGGCCGGCGCGCGTTCGCTTTGCGGTTCAGCACCACCACGCCCACGTCGCCGCGGTGATGGCCGAGCACCGGCTCAGCGGCCCGGTCATCGGGGTGGCGTTCGACGGCACCGGCTGGGGTGACGACGGCACCGCCTGGGGCGGCGAGTTTCTGCTCGCCACCTACGCGGGCTACCAGCGCCTCGCCACCTTCCGCCCGCTGCCGCTGGCCGGCGGCGAGCGCGCGATTCACGAGCCGTGGCGCCTCGCGCTCGCCGCGCTCGACGACGCCTTCGACGGCGCGCCGCCGCTCGAGGCCTTCAGCCTGTTCGACGGCCGCGACGTGCCCAACCTGCGGCGGCTCTTGCCCGGCGCGCTGCGCGCCCACGGCGTCGGGCGCATCTTCGACGCCGCCGCGGCGCTGATGCTGGGGCGCGCCGAGGCCGGCTACGAGGCGCAGCTCGCGATGGCGCTCGAGCAGACGGCGGCTGGCGACGAGTCGCCCTGGCCGTACCTGCTCGACCGCACCGTCACTCCGTGGCAGGTCGACCTGCGCCCGATGTGGCGGGCGCTGGTGGCCGACCTGACCGCGGGGGTCGGCGCGCCGACGCTCGCCGCGCGCTTTCACGCCACCCTCGCCGCGGCCACCGCTCACACCGTGCGCGCCGTCGGAGCGTCACTCCCGGTCGCGCTGTCGGGCGGTTGCTTCGCCAACGCGCGGCTGGCCGCGGGCGTGTTGGCGGGGCTCGACGGCTACCCGGTCGCGCTGCCCCGGCGGGTGCCGCCCGGCGACGGCGGCCTCGCGCTCGGCCAGGCGGCGGTCGCCGCGGCCCGACTTCAAGGAGAGCCCTGATGTGCCTCGGTGTTCCAGGAAGAGTGGTCTCGGTGAACGGCTTCTCGGCGGTGGTCGACTTCTGGGGAGTGCAGAAGCAGGTGCTGCTGCACCTGGTCGACGAGCCGGTGGGCCCGGGCGACTACGTGCTGAACCACGTCGGCTACGCGATTCGCAAGATTCCCAGCGAAGACATCGCCGCCACCCTGGCGATGTACGACCAGCTGCTCGACGCGAAGCCCGAAGACCTGATGCGCCAGGACATCGAGGGCGAGGTCGGCGCGTCGAAGGGGCGGCCGTGAGCGCTCCGCTGCGTACGCTCGAGTTCCGCGACCCGCTCAAGGCGAAGCAGCTGGGCGCGCGGCTCAGCGAGGTGGTCGACCAGGTCGGCCGCGAGCCGGTCTCGGTGATGCACGTGTGCGGCAGCCACGAGCAGGCCATCGCGCGCTTCGGCCTGCGCAGCGCGTTTCCCAAGAAGCTCGACGTGGTGATGGGCCCCGGCTGCCCGGTGTGCATCACCGACGTGCCCGAGGTCGACGAGGCGGTGGCGCTGGCGCTGCAGGGCGTGCGGGTGGCGACCTACGGCGACATGCTGCGGGTGCCCGGCACGGTGAAGTCGCTGGGCGACGTGCGCGGCGAGGGCGCGAAGGTCGAGGTGGTGTACGGCATCGACCAGGCGCTCGAGCTGGCGCGCGCGACGCCGGCCGAAGAGCTGGTGTTCTTCGCGACCGGCTTCGAGACCACCGCGGTGGCGACCGCGTCGGCGCTGCTGCACGACCCGCCGCCGAACTTCTCGGTGCTCTCGGCGCACAAGTACATCCCCCCGGTGATGGAGATCGTCACCGAGATGCCCGGCTCGCGCATCGAGGGCTTTCTCGCCGCCGGTCACGCCGCCGTCATCACCGGCTCGAACGTGTTCGAGCAGTTCGTGCGCGATCACGGCGTGCCGGTGGTGGTCGCCGGCTTCGAGCCGCTCGACATTCTCGCGGCGCTGGTGCGGCTCACCGAGCTGGTGCGCGACCGCGAGCCGAAGGTGGTGAACATGTTTCCCCGCTGCGTGACCGCCGAGGGCAACCGGGTGGCGCAAGAGCAGCTGTGGCAGGTGTTCACTCCGACCGGCGGGCAGTGGCGCGGCATCGCGCACGTGCCGAACGGCAACCTGCGGCTGCGCGACGACTTCGCCCGCTTCGACGCCCGGCGGCGGTTCACCATCGACGTGGCGAAGCTGTGGGCGTACGCGCCGCCGCGGCTGCTGGGCCAGTGCCGCTGCGGAGAGATCATGTCGGGCAGCAAGCGCCCCAGCGACTGCGCGCTGTTCGGCAAGGCCTGCGTGCCCGAGAGCCCGGTGGGCGCGTGCATGGTGTCGACCGAGGGCACCTGCCGCATCTGGCACCAGTACGGCGGTCACCTCGACTTGCGGAGCGTGTCATGACCCGGTTCCCCTCGCTGGTGCCGAAAGACCCCCGCATCGCGATGCGCCACGGCGGCGGCGGCCGGGCGATGCGCATGCTCATCGAAGACATCTTCATGCGCGGCGCCGACGACTTCCCCATCGACGGGGTGGGCCTGAGCGCGATGGACGACGGGGCCGCGCTGCGCATCGGCGACCAGTACCTCATCGTCACCACCGACTCGCACGTCATTCACCCGCTGTTCTTCCCCGGCGGCGACATCGGGCCGCCTCTCGGTCTGCGGCACGGTGAACGACCTGGCGATGATGGGCGCCACGAAGCTGCTCGGCCTGACCTGCGGCGTCATCATCGAAGAGGGCTTCGAGCGCGACGCGCTCGACCGCATTCAGGCCTCGATGCGCGCCGCCTGCCGCGAGGCGGGCGTGCCCATCGTCACCGGCGACACCAAGGTGATGGGGCGGGGTGAGCTCGACGGGCTGGTCATCAACACCGCCGGCTTCGCGCTCGCCTCGCGGGTGGTGCGCGACAACGGCCTGAAGGCCGGCGACCGTCTCATCGTCACCGGCACGGTGGGAGACCACGGGCTGGCGGTGATGGCCGCGCGCAACAAGCTCCAGCTCGCTGGCGACCTGAAGAGCGACGTCGCGCCGCTGTTCGACCTGGTGCAGCAGGTGCTCTCGGCCGGCGGCGAGGGGGTGGTGGCGATGAAAGACCCCACCCGCGGCGGAGTGGCCAGCGCGCTGCACGAGATGGCGGCGAAGGCCGGGGTGGGTGTGCTGCTCGACGAGCGTTCGGTGCCGGTCAGCGACGCCGCGCGCGCGGCCAGCGAGCTGCTCGGCATCGACCCGCTGCACGTCGCCAACGAAGGCAAGGCGCTGATCGGCGTTCGGCCCGAGGTCGCCGATCGGGTGCTCGCGGCGCTCCAGGCCCACCCGCTGGGCAGGGACGCCGCCCTCATCGGCACGGTCATCGCCGAGCCCGTCGGCAAGCTGGTGCTCGACACCGGCTTCGGCCGCCGCCTGCTCGCCGAGCCCGAGGGCGAACCCCTGCCGAGGATCTGCTGATGAAGAGCCAGCACATCACCGTCACCCGTGAAGGCGGCGTCGGCACCCTCACCATCGACCGGCGCGAGCGGTTCAACAGCCTCGACGTGCAGACCGCGCGCGAGCTGCGCCAGGCCGGGCTGCAGCTGGCGCGCGACGAGCAGGTGCGCTGCCTGGTGGTGCGCGGCAGCGGCGGCATCTTCTGCAGCGGCGCCGACCTCAAGTACATCCGCTCGGGGGGAGACAAAGACGTCGCGTACCTCACCGAGTCGCGTGGCGCTCCGGCCGGCTACGGCGCCATCTTCAAGCAGATTCTCGAGTACCTGCACTCGACCATCTCCGAGCTGCGCCGCGCTCCCAAGCCGGTCATCGCCGCGGTCGATGGAGTCGCCGCCGCCGGCGGCATGGGCCTCGCGATGTGCTGCGACCTGGTGGTGGCCTCGCAGCGCGCCACCTTCGAGTACGCGTACTTCAAGACCGGCCTGTGCGGCGCCGAGAGCTCGACGTTCTTTCTGCCCAAGCTGGTCGGCCTGCGCCGCGCGATGGACCTGGCCCTGCTCAACCCGCGCCTCACCGCCGCTGAGGCGAAAGAGCTGGGCCTGGTCAGCCTCGTGCTGCCCGACGCGGACTTCGAGCCCCAGCTGCTCGCCCTCGCGCAGCGCCTCGCCGATGGCCCCACCGCCGCCTACGCCGCGGCCAAGCGCCTGATGAACGAGGCCGCAGGCGTCGACCGCCTCGACTTTCACCTCGACCGCGAGCTCGAGGCGCTCGCCCACTCGGCCGACAGCGCCGACTTCGCCGAGGGCCTCGCGGCGTTCTTCGGCAAGCGCGCGCCGGTGTTCGGAGGGAAGTGAGATGCACGAGTACTCCATCGTGTCGTCGCTGATCGACCGGGCCGAGGCCGAGGCGAAGAAGGTCGGCGCCACCTCGATTGCCAACCTCACCGTGCGCATCGGCGACCAGAGCGGCGTCGATGCCCGCCTGCTCTCAATCGCCTGGGAGACCTTTCGCGAGCGCACGCTCTGCGCCGGCGCCCGCCTCGACATCGAGCGCGTGCCCGCGGTGTGGAAATGCCCTCGCTGCGGCGCCGCGCCTGCCCCGGGCGGCCCCTTGCGCTGCTTCCCCTGCAACCAGCCGGCGCGGCTCGTCGCCGGCGACGAGCTGGTGCTCGCCCACCTCGAGCTGGAGGTTCCCGATCATGTGTGAAGACTGCGGCTGTGGTGACCCGAAGCTGGTGCCCGTCGACGTGCACGCCAGGATTCTCGCCAGCAACGACCACCAGGCGCAGCACAACCGCGACCACTTCGTCGAGGCGGGCGTGCTCGCCATCAACTTGATGGGCTCTCCCGGCTCGGGCAAGACCGCCCTGCTCGAGGCGACCGCCCGCGTCTCGCGCGGCCTCAAGCTGTGCGCCGTCAGCGGAGACCTCGCCACCGACAACGACGCCCGCCGGCTGAACCTCGCCGGCATTCCCTCAGAGGCCATCACCACCGGCAACGCGTGCCACCTCGACGCCGACATGGTGCACGCCTCGCTGCACCATCTGAAGTGGCGCGAGAGCGACGTCTTCATCATCGAGAACGTCGGCAACCTGGTGTGCCCCGCCGTCTACGACCTCGGCCAGGCCTTCAACGTCGTCGCCCTCGCCGTCACCGAGGGTGAAGACAAGCCCCTCAAGTACCCCACCATGTTCCGTGGAGCTGACCTCGTCGTGCTCACCAAGCTCGACCTCGTGCCCCACCTCGACTTCTCGCTGCCTGCCCTCGAAGACGCCCTCGGTCGCGTCATGCCCGAGCCGAAGCTGCTCAAGGTCTCGGCGAAGAGCGGAGAGGGCATCGAGGCCTGGGTCTCGTGGCTGCGCGAGCGGCAGCCTGCGCGGTTGGCGGGGCATGGGCATGGGCATGAGCATGGGCACTCGCACCCCCACGGGCATGGTCGCCACCATGCGTAGCGCCCTGCTGGCCCTCGCCGCGAGCGTGGCGGTGGTGCACACCGCCATCGGCGTCGACCACGCCCTTCCGTTCATCGTGCTCTCGCGCGTGCAGCGCTGGTCGCTCAAGCGCACCCTGGTCGTCACCGCCCTGTGCGGAGTCGGTCACATCGCCTCTGCGGTGATTATCGGCGCCATCGCCATCGCCCTCGGCCTCGCGGTCGGGCAGCTCGGCCCCCTCGAGGCCGTGCGCGGCCAGCTCGGGCTGGCGATTCTGGTCGCCTTCGGTCTCGGCTACGCCGCGCTCGGCGCCCTGCGCTTGTACCGGCGGCGCCCGCACGGCCACGCCCACCTGCACGTGCACGAAGACGGCACTGCGCACCACCACGACTTTCCGCACGCCGACGAGCGCAAGCGGCTGGTCACCGCGTGGACGCTGTTCGCGGTGCTCGTCTTCGGCCCCTGCGAGGCCCTCGTGCCGCTGCTGCTCGCCCCCGGCGTGATGCAAGACTACCGGCTGCTCGCCGGGCTCATCGCGGTCTTCGGTGCGCTGACCATCGCCACCATGCTGGTGCTCGTGACGCTGGGTGTGCTCGGCACCCGGCTGGTCGACTTCGAGAAGCTCGTCGGCCCCAAGCTCGCCGGCGCCGGCGACGTGATGGCCGGCCTCGCCATCGCGCTCACCGGCGTCGCTGTCGCTGCGCTGGGTCTGTAGAACGGGCCCGCGCGGCGGGTGAGCCGCGAGGCATGGTAGTGAATGGAGCATGAAGTCGAGACCCGCAGCGCGCCAGGGCACCTCCGCTGCGTCGAAGACCGCGCTCGACCCGGCACGCGAGGTTCGCGAGGCGCCTGAGGCCGGGGGCGCGCTCGCTTTCAGCCTCGATACGTTCGACAACTACGACGCGTTCAACGCGCGCCCCGAAGACTTCGTCAACCAGAAGATCACCCGCAGCCTGCCGGGCTACGCGCCCACCTTCTACGTGCGCGAGCTCAAAGAGCTGTCACCGCACGAGCGCAAGGTGGTGGCCTTCATCAACGCCTTGTCGTGGAACGACGCCGCCCGGGCCGAGGTCTTCGGCAAGCCGGGCCTCTCGAACCAGCGCGTCTCACGCCTCGACCCCGACCTCGAGGTGAAGCCCGGCCTCCGCGGCGGCGGCAGCTTCGTCGAGGTGGGCGCCTACGTGCTGGCCCTCGAGACCGGCAAGACGGCGGTGCGCCTGGTGACGTGCGAGCGTCGCGCCGGCATCGACGACACCAACATGCTCGTCCGCATGCTCGAGGACTCGCGCTTTCCCGACGGCCCGGTGACCACGGTGAAGTTCTTTCACACCCACCCGGCCGGCCTTCACCTCACCATCGAAGACGCGCAGACCACCTCGCAGACGGCCCGCGACCCGGTGATTCAGGCAGCGCTGGCGGCCCGCGCGCCCGGCCGGCCGCCCCTGCCTCCCGAGGCGTTCTCCATCTACTCGACCCTCGAGGGCCAGCGGCTGTTGCACCAGGCCTACGCCGAGCCCCAGCGGGCCGCCGGCGGCTGAGGCTCGAGGTCGACGGTCAGCTCGCACGGCACCGCCCGGCTCTCCGCTAAGGCTCCCACGACAGCGGAGCCGGCGACCCGGCCTGCAGGAACTCGAGCAGCGCGCCGCACTTCTCGGGGCAGGGTGCGTAGAAGGTGCCTTCGACGCGGCCTCCTCCCCGCGGCGGCAGGCCCCACCAGAACTCGGCGAGCGAGAGCGGCTCGAGCCCGTGCCGCTGCGCGTAGATGAGCAGCTTCGGGGCGGCGCAGTCTCCTGCCCCCGACGGCGGCGCTTTCGGCGCGAACAAGGCGCGCAGGGTGCGAGTCTCGTGCAGCGCGTTCTCGAACACGTACGCGTCGTACAGCTGCCACGACACGATGCGCGAGGCCGCCACGCGGTGCCGTTCGATGCGCCGCAGGCGGCGCTCGAAGCCCTTCAGGGTGGCCTCGATGGGCGCGCGCTCTTGCCGCATGCGGGTCTTCGTCGCGCGGTGCTCCACCTCGTCGCCTCGCGCCGCGGCGTCGAGCGCCATCGACGCGACGGTGGTGCCGGCTCCCAGGCGCGCCCGCTCGACCTGGCGCGTGGCGCGCCGCTGCTGGTGCAGCTCGCGCAGCGTGGCGGCCTCGTTCGCGTGTCGCGCGGTCAGCCTGGCCTGCTCTTTCCGCGCCGCTGTCCAGCGCGGGCAGCTGCGCGCGGCGATCACGCGCGCGGTGAACGCCCGAACCGAGGCCTCGCCCCGCGGCTCGATCGCCGCCCGCGCCTGCCGGTCGAACACCGGGGGCACGAAGCCCTCGACGTCCCACGAGCCCTCGAGCTGGCCCGAGAAGGCTTTGAGAAAACCGACGCGCTCGTCCGCGGCGCGCACCACCAGCGTGCCGAACATCTTGCCGCCGCCCGCGCCGTAGAGCACCGAGCTCGGCATCGACGGCGCCACCGACCCCGCGCGGAGCGCCGCCATCACCCTCTGCGCGGCCTCGCGCGCGCTACACGTCTCGGTCAGCCATGTCACCATCGGGGACCCGCCGTCTGACACGGTCGGTGAGCGTTCGGCAACGCTCGCTCGCCGCGCCCGCGCCAAATGTTGCGCCAGCCCGCCCCGCCGCTCCCCCCGCGGGTGGCTCCGCCCGCGTTACCCGCTCGGTGGCTTGCGCTGCCACCGGGGGCGGTGTTCACCCCTGCTCGCGTCTCGTCGGGTCGGTGCCCGAGTCGCTCCTGTTCCCCGCTTTTTCGAGCGCCTGGCGCAGAGCCCCAGGTCAGCGCCGCAAGCGCCGCCGCCGCCGCCCCCCCCCCCCGCCCTCGAGGTCGGGTCCGCGGCCCGCCGGTCTCCAGTGATCGGTCTGCGGCGGGCCATCCTGCGCCTCCCCTCCGGCGCCCCCCGGGCCCGGCCCCGGGCCCCCGCCCCCCTCTCTGCTCCCTGCCCCGCCCCGGCTGGGGCCCAAAAAGACACCTCGGCTTGGCTCTCGCTGTTGGCTGCGTCACTTCCCCTCATCGCGTGCGGCGACCTGATCGGCGGAGGTGATGGAGGAGCCGGAGGCGGAACCGGCTCAGCGGGCTTCCGCGCCATCGAGATGCCGCAGGGCCAGGAGCGCAACGAGGTGCGCGCGGTCTACTGCACCGCCGCCGACAAGTGCGTCATCGGCACCGAGAGCAGCACCGGCGACCCGGGCGCCATCTTCGCGGTCGGGAGCACCGCGGTGGGAGAAGCTCGTCGACGGCGTGTACATGGGCCCGGCGTCGATGGTCTCGAGCGTGCTCGGCGGCATCGACTTCATCGGCTTCGACAAGCGGGGCAGCTCGCTCATCGCCCGGGTCGACAACTCGAGCACCTTCGTCAGCGCGACCGGCGACTTCACCCAGAAGTCGAGCTGGACCTTCGTCAACATGGGCCGCGCCGACGGCGACACCCTGCCGCTCAACTCCATCGACCAGCTGCAGGGCACCGCCTCGAACGAGTGGCGGCTGATCAACCACCGGGGCTTCGTCTACAGCGCGACCGCGGCCCCCAGCATGACCACCGTGTGGACGAAAATCTGGAGCCCCCTCGCCAGCCCCTCGGTGCCCGCCGACTTTGCCGCGCAGTACGCCGCCGACCCGACGCTCTGCAGAATGGACGTGAGCGGCGGCGGGGTGCCCAGCCCCAGCAACCCGGCCTACGTCGCGCCCGACCTCTCGGTCATCGTCACCCTCTCGGGCGGCCTCAACCAGGACGGTGATGCCGCACCCGGCGTGTGCATCTCGACCGACCAGGGCCTGCACTTCTACAACCGCCCCTTTCTGGGCGTGCCCACCGACGTCTCGAGCCCCGGGCCGATCGGCGTGTACTGCACCGACAAGGACCACTGCTGGGCGTTCAACGGCCTGCCGTTTCAGAAGGGCACTGCGTACATCTACGGCAGCACCAACGCCTCGGCCGGCAAGACCTCGACGTGGTCGGCCGCCACCGTGCCGACGGGCTTCGCCACCGCCGAAGACGTCGAGCTCACCGGCATGTTCTTCGCGCCGGACGGCACCCACGGCTGGGTGGTCGGCAACAAGAGCCGCAAGCCGCTGATGCTGCGCACCACCGACTCGGGCAAGACGTGGACCGACGTCTCGGGCAGCGTCAGCGCCGCGCAGAGCGACCTCTACGGCGGCTTCGCGCTCGACGCGGACCACGTCTGGGTGGTCGGCCGCTACGGCGCGCTGCTCGCGACCTCGACCGCGCAGCAGTGACCGCTACTTCTTCGCCGACTGCCACTGGGCCGGGTACGTGACGTAGAAGACACGTACCCGGTTCGGCGTGCCGAACAGCACGCTGCTGCCTTTGGGAAGGTAGAGCACGTCGCCGGCCCGCGCCTCGATGACCCGGCCGTCGATGCCGAGGTGCAGCACCCCCTCGAGCACGTAGTCGACCTCGTCGTAGTCGAGCGCCCACGAGAACGAATCTTCGTGGCGCCACGCCATGAAGCCCGCGGTCATCGGCGAGCCGTCTTTTCCCGTCACCACGTCGGTCAGGCCGACGTTCGGCGCTCCGGAGAACTGCCCCAGGCGCACCGAGCTGCCCTGCACGTGCACCACCTTCGACCGGTCGACGGTGCGCGCGGCGCTGGCCTCGTCGACCGCGTCTTCACCCTGGTCGAGGGTGACGCCGAGCTCGAGCGCCTTGCTCCACGCGCCCGGCGTGATGACCGCGCTGCCACGAGGTGCGGCGAGCCGCGCGCCACCCTGCGCGGCGTGCTGTTCGACGGTCTCGGCAGTGATGAGGCGGCGCACGGTCGACGCGCCTTGTAGCAGAGAGGTCGACGCTCAGGGGCAGCCGAGCGGCCGCAGCAGCGTGCCGGCGTTGTCGCTGCCGGTCACCTGCGCGGCGTAGTCGGTGGTCAGGCAGCCCGCCGCGACGCAGCCGAACGCGACGCCGTCACCGCCCGAGCGCACCACCTCGAGCGCCTCGAGGGTCGGGCCGGCGTACGACATGGTGGTGATGATCGGCCGCAGCTTGAGGGCTCCCCAGACGTTGCTGGTGGCGCGGCAGTTGATGATGTTCGCGCCGCCGCCGCCGCCCGCGTTCTCGATGCGAACGTGGCGCAGCGTCATGGTGCCCAGGCCGCCGGCGTAGAAGGTCAGCCCGTTCCAGTCGCCGCGGGCGGGCGTCGCGGCGGTGCTGGTGAAGACCACCGGGCTCGCCTGCGTGCCGTTGGCCACCAGGTTGCCCTCGTTGCGCTGGCCGAGGTCGCTGATCAACAGCTCGCCGTCACCGAAGCGCAGGTGCACGCCCGCCTCGAGCGTGAGGGTCGGTATGGGCATGCTGGTGTCGTCGCGCCGCACCATCAGGTTGCCGGTCGGCACCGACCAGTCGGCTCCCAGGCCGGCCGACAGCGTGAGGTCGGAGCGCACCGTGTCGTCGATGAAGCGAATGACGCGCGACACCGCGGGTATCGCCGGGTTGATGTGAATCGTCGCCGGGGTCAGCGTCTTCGCGGCCGCCGTCACCGTGGCGATGAGCGGCTCGCTCGCCGACGCCTCTTGCTGCGAGTCGAAGTAGACCGTCGAGTCGGCCGACAGGCCGTCGGGGTTCTGCAGGCTGAGCGCGCTCTTGTAGTTGTCGACGAAGTGCACGTCGCGCAGCACCGCGGCGCGCGCGTAGTTCGCCCCGAAGCGAATGATGCCCAGCCCTCCGTTGCCGGCGTTCTTGAGCACCACGTGGTCGAAGCGGGCCTCGCTGCCCGACATGAAGGCGAGCCCGGCGTAGTGGTCGTCGGCCTGGTCCTGGTCGAACACCACCGGCTGCGCCGTCGTGCCGTTCGCCAGCACCTTGCCCTCGGTCGGCCCGTTGCCCGAGACGATGATGGTCGGAGGTGACCCGCTGCCCGGCCCGAGGCACACGTGGGTGCCCGCCTCGAGCGTCAGCGTGCAGCCCCTCACCTCGAAGGTCGAGAACACGAAGTAGACGTGGTCGGAGAGCCAGGTCTGGTCGGCCTCGATGATCGGCGTCGCGGTCGCCTGACCGAACGCGTGGTGCTTCGGGTTCGACGGGGAGAACTCGGGGCAGGCGGTGCCCGCGCTGCCACCGCCGGAGCCGCCGGAGCCGCCGGAGCCGCCCGCGGAGCCGCCGCTGCCGCCAGCCGAGCCGCCTCCGGTTCCTCCGCCCGAGCCGCTCGAGCACGCAGTGAGGATGACGGCGAAGCACAGCAACGGGCGAAGCGACATGGAACCTCCTGAAGAGACGGGTGAGCGCACGCGCATCGCAAGCTGCGCGCCGCGCGCGCCGGACGAGCAAGCGCGCAGGGTTGGCTCAGCGGGCTGGTACGCGAGCGCCAGAGCGGCGCGCCGAATCGGCGTGCCCTGTCTTCACTCCTCGAGGCAGTACACGCGCCGCGGAGTGCTGCATGGCAGCCGCAACCCGAAGCCGCCGAACCAGGACTGCTCGGTCCACCCGATCAGCCCCACCGCGCTGGAGCCGGTGGTCGACGTCCAGTCCATACAGGTCGCGGTGCCGGGCAGCGCCGGTGCGGGGCTGCCGCCGTTGACGACCTCGCCCGCGGGCTTGCCGCCGTCGAGCTGGCGCCAGGGTGTCGCGAGCGGCAGGTCTCCGTAGCCCGCGGAGAGGAAGGCCTGGGCAGTGGGGTAGATGAGCACGCCGTCGGGGCGGACCCAGGGGCCGGCGTCGGCGCGGAAGCGACTCGCCGGCGCGCCGCCGTCGAGCGCGAGCAGCGCGCGGTAGCTCTTACCCGGCGGGCCCTCGCTCTGGCAGAGGGCGTCGGCCACCGCGATGCCCGAGAGCTGCAGCCCGAAGTCGAACGTCGCCGAGCTGGGGAAGATGAGTCGAGAGGGGGTAGGGGCGACCGCCTGCACGCTCGACGGGCGGTCGACGCCGAAGCACGCGAGCGCGGCCCGACCCTGGCAGTTGAAGCCACCGGTCGCGCGCCAGATGCCGAAGTCGATGTCGAGCGCCGCCGCGTACCCCGCGTCGGTGCGTGTCCAGTCGGCGCAGGTCTCGGGGGAGATGCCGCCGTCGACGTCGACGCCGGCCCACACCGACGCGAGCAGCGGCAGGCGGACGCCGTGCTCGTCGTGCAGCAGCGGGTAATACGTGTCGTTCGCGAAGAGGGCGCTGACGCTCTCGACGAACGGCCGGCCGTCGCGTCGCACCCAGCCCGATGCGGCGCCCAGACGGCTCGGCGCCGGGCCACCGTCGAGGGAGCCCAGCCACGCGCGGTAGGTTCCGCACAGGCCGGCGTCTCGCGCGTGCGCCTGGCAGATTCCGTCCGCTACCGCGGCGCCTCCGAAGTCGCCTGGGTACGTCGCAGAGGTGAGGAACACGAAGTTCGCCGCGCCTCCGTCGGTGCCTGCGCTCGGGGCCAAGCAGGTCGCCGCGCCGCCTGCAGTGCCGCCTGCGGTGCCTGCAGCGCGGTTCCTCCCGCGGTTCCGCCTGCGGTTCCTCCGGCGGTGCCGCCTGCGGTTCCACCCGCGGTGCCGCCTGCGGTTCCACCCGCGGTGCCGCCTGCGGTTCCTCCCGCGGTGCCGCCTGCGGTTCCTCCCGCGGTGCCGCCTGCGGTTCCTCCCGCGGTTCCACCGGCGCTGCCGCCCGCTCTGCCTCCGGCCGCTCCGCCTGCGGTTCCTCCTCCGGTTCCCGTTCCATTCCCCGGTGACCCGCAGGCCACGAAGAACCCCGCCGCCACAATCACGATGGTTCGCATCATGTTCTCGATACCCCCTCACCCCGACCCTCTCCCCCAGGGGGGAGAGGGAGCTCATTTCTTGTTACTCGCAGATCCTACGTGACTGGAGACGCGACGAGACGCCCAGCGTAGCTCCGGCCTGCTGCGCCTGCTCCACCAGCACGACCACGGTGCGCAGAATCATGGTCGGCCACCAAGCACGCGAGGTGCCACGGTCAGGGCTGCAGAAGCACGCTCCAGAGGTCGCCGCAACGTCACGCCAAAACCGCGCGACGCGCCGAACCCGCGCGACAGTCTGCAGCCAACCCGGCTGCCGCCCGGCGGTGGTGGCGACACGGTGAAGTGATCCCGCCCGGCCCGAGACCGCGTCAGGGCAGCACGCTGACGCGGTCTCCGGTCTCGACGTCGAGAATCAGCACCGCGTTGTCCATGTTCGAGAGCACCAGCAGCGTGCCCGGCGTGGGGCCGATGGCGAGGTCGGCGATGTCGACCGGGTTGTCGGCGCCCCCGTTGCGCGGGTCGGTGAACGGCTGAGCCAGCATCGGCCCGCGACCGAGGGTGTTCGAGGCGATGACGGTGCGCGCCGCGGTCGACGGGTCGATGGCGAAGAGCCCCATGTTCAGCTCGTCCCACAGGTAGAGCCGGCCCACCGCGGGGTCGGCGGTGACGCCGAGCTCGTACTCGAAGTCGGGGCCGGTGCCGACCACCAGGTCGGTCGGGTCGCTCGGGTCGTCGCCGCTCGAGAACGAGGCGATCACTCCGGTGTTGGGCGGGCCGAGCCCCACGGTGAACGCCACGTCGGTCGCCTCGTCGCAGACCAGCGCGCGGTTGCGGGTGAGGTCGACGCCGAGGCCGCCCTGCGGAGAGATGAGCGTGGTGCCGCCGCCGACGTTGTTGTCGTAGATGACGGTGCGGTCGCCGGTGCCGAGCGCGATGCGCATCACGTAAATCTGAAACGGGTTGTTGAAGCTGCGCACGTCGAGGGTCCACGCGTCGCTGCCGTTCGGCGCCACCGCCAGGCCGCGCGACCGCCACAGCGAGGGCCCCAAGCCCGCGTCAGGCGCCGAGATCAGCGCGCGGTTGCCGCTGGTGGGGTCGATGGAGATGAGGTGCCCGGTGCCCGCCACGTTGGTGCCCGGCTGAATCGAGAGCAGCCGGCCGGTCGCCGGGTCGGTCGCGAGGTCGGAGCCGGCGATGGCGGGGCCCGTGTACGCGGCGGTGTTCGCGCTCAGCAGCGTGGTGTTGCCGGTGGCGTAGTCGACCGCCAGCACCTTCGCGAGGGTCTCCAGCACGTACGCGCGGCGCGCATCACCGGCCACCGCGACGGGGAGATAGATGAGTGAGCCCGAGACCGGCGACGGCGGGCGGCTCTGCAGGCGCGTGGTGCGATTGCCGCCCGGCAGCGCGACGTCGACCAGGCGGCCGCTCTGGCCGTCGGCGACGATGGCGGTGCCGCTGCGGCGCGCCAGACGCCCGATGTCGACGAACCCGGTGCCGGTGCCGACCGCCGTCGACGACACCACGGTGCGCACGCCGGTCGACGGCACCACCCGCAGCACGGCGTTGGCGTAGAAGTCGGTGGCGAGCAGGTCTCCGTTGGAGTCGAACGCGAGCCCGGGCACACCCGACACGCTGCCGCTGGTGCCGAAGTTGGGGCCCTTGCCGTCGTTGTTCTGGGAAATGATGGTGCGCGCGTTGGTGGTGAGGTCGATGCGGAAGATCGCGTGCAGGCCGTAGTCCTGCAGGTAGGCGAGCGTGCCCGCGACCACGATGGGGTTCGCGCTGGTGGGCACCGTGCCGGTGCCGACCGTCGAGCTGGCGATGGTGGTGCGATTGCCGCGGCCGGCGCCAGTCAGCGCGATGGCGAACACGTAGGCGGTCGGCGCGGCGTTGGTGGTCACCAGCAGCCGGTCGTTCACCGTGTCGACCGCGATGGAGCGCGCCGAGCCGAACGGCCCGGTGCCCAGGTTGGTGCTCGCCGGGTTCGAGGCCGAGCCCGAGAGCAGCGTGCGGTTGCCGTTGACCGGGTCAATCTGCAGCACGATGCCCTGGAACGCGTCGAGCACGTAGATGACGTCGCGCTCGGAGTCGTAGGCGAGGTCATCGGCGTTGCGCACCAGCAGACCGGTGCCGCGCGTCGGGCCCGAGAGCGCCAGCGCGACGTTGGTGGTGGGGTCGATGCTCACCAGCGTGCCGGCCTTGGTGAAGTACGCCGCGTCGTACAGGTTGTCGTAGGCGAGCAGCCGGTCGCGCAGCGTGTCGTAGGTGATGACCCTCGGGTTACGAACCTCGTGCCGGCGCGTCAGGGTGGTGCTCGCGGCGCTGGCGTTGGTGCGCCCGAGGCTGTCGGTGACGCTGAGGGTGAGCACGTTCGCTCCTGCGGCCAGCGGCACGTCGGCGCGGAACGTGGCGTCGGGAGAAATCGCCGCCGGGTACGAGGACGCGCCGACCAGAATCGAGGCGGCCACGATGGTGCTGCCGGCGACCGGAGACAGGCGCCCGCGCACGCGCGTCAGCGGCGTCGGCGTCTCGGAGTGCCCGAACGGGAAGTCGATGGTGCCGCCGGGCTGCGCCATCATGCCGCCCCCGGCCGTGCCTCCCGCGGTTCCACCCGCGGTGCCGCCGGAAGTGCCACCCGCGGTGCCGCCGGAAGTGCCACCCGCGGTGCCGCCGGAAGTGCCACCCGCGGTGCCGCCGGAAGTGCCGCCGGAAGTGCCGCCCGCGGTGCCGCCGGAAGTGCCGCCCGCAGTGCCGCCGGAAGTGCCACCCGCGGTGCCGCCGGAGGTTCCACCCGCGGTGCCGCCGGAAGTTCCACCCGCGGTGCCGCCGGAGGTTCCACCCGCGGTGCCGCCGGAGGTTCCGCCCGCGGTGCCGCCGGAGGTGCCACCCGCGGTGCCGCCGGAGGTGCCACCCGCGGTGCCGCCGGAGGTGCCACCCGCGGTGCCGCCGGAGGTTCCACCTGCAGTGCCGCCGGAAGTGCCACCCGCGGTGCCGCCGGAGGTTCCACCTGCGGTGCCGCCGGAAGCTCCACCCGCGTCGCCACCACCCACTCCGCCCGCGGAGCCTCCCGCCGCGCCGCCACCCGAAGTTCCACCGTCAGTGGTCGTCGTGGGCGCACCGCACGCGAGGGCGATGCAGGCGCACATCAGCAGCGCGCTGCGAACGGACACGGGTGACTCGAGCATGGGGTGGCGCTTCGCAGGAATCGTGCGCTGCTCTTGGGGGCTCAAATGCATGACGCCTCGATGTCGCGGAGAGTGGGGAGAACGGAACCTGCGGCGGCGATGCACCACGCGAAGTCTGCGCGGCGCGCGGTTTTGGCGTGATGCGACGGGGTCAACTCATGTTCCGTTAGCTCCCCTGGCGTTGCGGCGCGTGCCGCGCGAGGCCGTAGTCCCTGAAGCGCGTGACGAAGGTGCGCAGCGGCATCGCGATGGCGGCGGCGGCGCGCGTCTGGTTCCAGCCGTTGGCGGCGAGCGCCTCGAGCATGCGCCGCTGCTCGAGCTCTCGCACCTCTTCGCCGATCGGCCGAAAGCCCGGCGAGGGTGGGGCGCTCACGGCGGCGCTCTCGGCAGCGGCCGGTGGAGACGCCACCGCTCCGACGCGGCCGGCGAGGTGCCAGGGCTCGACCGACGCCTCGGTGACGGTGGCGGCGATGAACTCCATCACGTTGCGCAGCTCGCGCACGTTGCCCGGCCAGAGGTGCTGAGCGAGCAGCGACTGGGTCTCGGGCGCGAGGCGCGGCGGCTCACGCCCGGCGCGGCCGCACGCCTCGTCGAGGAAGAGCCGGGCGAGCAGCAGCAGCTCGCGCTTGCGCTCGCGCAGCGGCGGCAGCCACAGGGTCGCTCCGGCGAGGCGGAAGTAGAGGTCTCCGCGGAAGCGCCCGGCCTTCACCTCGGCGTTGAGATCGCGGTGCGTGGCCGCCACCACCCGGAAGCTGACGTCGAGCTCGCGGGTCGACCCGAGCCGGGTGACGCGCCGGGTCTCGAGCACCCGCAGCAGCTTCGCCTGCAGCGCCGCCGACATCTCGCCGACCTCGTCGAGAAAGATGGTGCCTCCGTCGCACGACTCGAAGAGGCCCTGCTTGGTGGCCACCGCGCCGGTGAACGCGCCCTTCTCGTGGCCGAACAGCTCGGACTCGAGCAGCGCCTCTTGAAGCGCGGCGCAGTTCATCGCCAACAGCCGCTGCCCCGAGCGGGGAGACCCCCAGTGGAGCGCGGTCGCGACCATCTCTTTTCCCGCGCCGGTCTCTCCTTGAATCAGCACCGCCAGGTCGCTCTTCGCCAGTCGCGCCGCGAGCTCGTAGAGCCGGTGCATGTCGGCGTCGGCGACCAGCACGCTCTGCTTGCCGAAGGTGAGGGTGCGGTACGCCTTCGAGCCGAGGCCGAACTGCCCGGTCGGCGCGGCGACGGCGGCCGCCCGGGCCGAGGCGAGCAGCGTCTCGACGTCGGCGCCGTCTTCCGGAAAGACCGCGACCCCCACCCGGGGCTGCTGACCTTCGAGCACCTCGAGCAGGCGCTCGGCGCGCTCCTGCGCTTCGTCTTCGCCCGTCTCGGGGCACACCACCGCCAGCTGCCCGGTCGAGACCACGCTCACCAGGTCGAGCGGCCGCAGCACGCCCTCGAGCGCCGGCAGCGCGCTCGAGGAAGAAGGAGTGAAGGTCACCACCACCAGCGCCATCGGCCGGGAGAAGCGGCGGGCGCGCTCGATCTCCACCGCGGCGCGGGCGCGAAAGGCGGCGGGCTCGAGCGGCGTCGACGGCGCCGGCGGGCGGGTCGAGGTGTGAAACACCACCACCGTGTCGGCGATGGTGATGGTGTCGCCAGACGAGAGGGGCCGGGCGCTCACCACGCGCTCGTCGTTCAGCAGCGTGCCGTTCTGACTGCCGAGGTCGGTGAGGGTGGCCTGGTTGCCGGTGACGAGCACGCGCGCGTGGGCGCGAGAGACGCGCTCGTCGTCGAGCTGCAGCTCGCAGGTGTCCTGCCGGCCGATGGTCAGCTCCGCGCCGGTGGCGAGCGGCACCATGCGGGTCGAGCTCTTCTGAAACACCATCAGCCAGGCGCGCGACGCGAGCGCCTGCTCGACCTCGGGAGCCAGCGGCGCCTTGCCGGCCGACGAGGGCTCGGCGCGCGTGGTGTCGGCGAGGCTGGACGGAGGCCCGGGCGGCTGCGGCATGCGCGCGGCCATCTTATGTGAGCCGCGTGTGGGTGTGCGGCGCCCATGCACCACGCCGATTCGGCGCAGCGCGCGGGCTTCGCGCGATTGACGCGCACGTCGCGCGCGGGCCCCGAATGAGGGGCGAGGTGGCACCCCGTGTGCTTCGGGCGGGCTCCATGAGCCGCGGGCCGCTGTTGACGGGGCTGAACCTGGCAGCGGGCCGACCCGACGAGACTCCGCGGGCGCGAGGCGCGGTGGAGACGACCATCGCACCCGCGCGCGAGCCGGGCGCGCCGCCCAGCACCGAGCCCGAGCGCCGGTACCTGTTCGTCATCGACGGCGAGTCGTCGCGCATGGTGCCGCTGCCGCCCGAAGGCGCGCTCACGCTCGGCCGGGGCGACACCGCCGACGTGCGGCTGGGCGACACCTCGGTCTCGCGCCTGCACGCGAAGCTGTCGTTCACCCCCACGCGGGTGCGCATCGAAGACCTGGGCAGTCAGAACGGCACGCTGCTCAACGACGAGCGCGTGGTGGCCGCGCGCACCCTCGCGTCGGGCGACGTCATCACCGTCTCCGGCGTGACGGTGGTCTACCACTCGAGCGGCGCGGCCGACGCTCCCCAGCATTTTCTCGAGGTCGCTGCGTTTCGGCAGCGCGTCGAGCTCGAGCTCGAGCGCGCGGTGAAGTACTTCCGCCCGTTGAGCCTGATGACCGTTCGGGTGAACGCGACCTCAGACCGGGCCCGCGTCGCGCTCGCGCTCGAGGGCCGGCTGCGCCGCGTCGACCAGGCCGCGTGGCTCGCGCTCGACTGCTTCGCGGTGGTGCTGCCCGAGGCACCGCCCACGACGCGCAGCAGTTGGCGCTCAAGGTGGTCGAGGCGCTCGAGGCGCAGGGCGAGGCGCGCGCCGGCGTCGCCACCTGCCCCGCCGACGGCATCGACCTCGAGACGCTGCTGTCGAGCGCGCGCGAGGCCGCCGCGGTGGCGCCGCTGCGCGACGTGGCGCTGGCCAGCCAGGCGTTTCGCACCGTCGCGCTGGGCGACACCTCGGTGCTGGTGGCCGACCCGGTGATGGTGCGCCTGTACGCGCTCATCGAGCGCCTGGCGAAGTCGCACCTGCCGGTGCTGGTCTGCGGCGAGACCGGCACCGGCAAAGAGCTCGCCGCGCGCGGCCTTCACTTCCAGAGCGCGCGCCGAGACCAGCCGCTGGTGACGGTGAACTGCGCCGCGCTGCAAGAGAACCTGCTCGAGTCCGAGCTGTTCGGGCACGAGAAGGGCGCCTTCACCGGCGCCGACCGCGCCAAGGCGGGGCTGTTCGAGACCGCCTCGGGCGGCACCGTGTTTCTCGACGAGCTGGGCGAGCTGTCGCCGGCGATTCAGGCCAAGCTGCTGCGCGCCATCGAGAGCAAGCGCATCACCCGGCTGGGCGACACCCGAGAGCGGCCCATCGACATTCGCATCGTGGCGGCCACCCACCGCGACCTGAAGGAAGAGGTGCGGCTGGGGCGTTTTCGGCAAGACCTCTACTTTCGGCTCGACGGCGCGGTGCTGTGGCTGCCGCCGCTGCGCGACCGCAAGCGCGAGCTGCCGATTCTGGCGCGCGCGTTTCTGTCGCAGGCGTGCGCCCGCATCGGCCGCGCCCCGATGGGCATCGGTGACGGCGCGATGCAGGCGCTCTCGTTGCACCAGTGGCCCGGCAACGTGCGCGAGCTGCGCAACATGATGGAGTACGTCGCCGCCACCGTGGTCGAAGACACCGTCGAGCCCTGGCACCTCGACGCGCGCCTGGGGCGGGCTCCCGCGCGGGCGCCGGCGGCCGGCGAGGCGCGCGGCGTCGAGAGCGGCGAGACGTTTCGGCCCATTCACGAAGAGGTGCAGGAGCTCGAGCGCACCCGCATGCTGCAGGCCCTGCACGCCCACGGGTGGAACCAGACCCGCGCCGCCGACGCCATCGCGATGCCCCTGCGCACCTTCGTCACCAAGTTCAAACAGTACGACCTGCAGCGAAGCCGCTAGCGCGGTTCACCCCGAGGGGCCGTTCACCCTGAGCGAGGCCGAAGGCCGAAGTCGAACGGGTGCCGTCAAGCTGGAACGCGAGGCGCCGCATACTCCATGCTCCAAGCAGCACCGCGCCGCGCAGCAATACGATGGAGTATTTGCCGCACAGCCTTCGGCGAGCGACGGCAGGGTTCGATGGTTCGACAGGCTCACCACTAACCCTGACCGGTCTCGAAAGACTGTCCCCCCCTGAGCAGTGCTCGAGTGGCTTCAGCTCACGGCCCCAGCACGGGGGGCAGCATGCCGGGCAGGGCGAGCGAGCGGGCCAGCGTCTGGTTCACCTGGCGCCCCACCGCATCGGTCTGGGCGGTGAGCCGCACGTTGTACGTGCCGCCGTAAGAGTACGGGTGGGTGAGCGAGAACGCGGTCTGCGGCGCGGCGCTGGTGGTGCTGCTCTGCCCATCGCCCCACAGCACCCGGTAGCCCATGGTGTTCGCGTACGGCCAGCAGGGCCGCATCTTCCCCGCCACGGTGAGAATCGGCGAGCCGGGCAGCAGCGGGCTCTTGCCGGTGCTGCCTACTGACACCACCGAGAGCATCGGCTGCGCGGCGTTCGAGCCGCCGAAGAGCAGGTCGAAGAAGCCCACCCTCGCCGAAGAGATGACCGGCCACGACGCCTGCCAGCGGGTGCTGCCCGCGACCGAGACGCGGGCGGTGAGGTCGACTCCGGCCGAGACGTCGAGGGTGAGCGCGCGCACCTGCTCGTTGAAACCGTCGCCGTCGCCATCGCCACACGTCGCGCCGGTGTACGCCCACAGGTCGCCGGCGATGTTGCCGCGCACGCCCACCTGCGCGTAGGCCGCGGCGTCGGTGTACAGGTAGCCGCGCAGCGAGGCCTGCACCCACGGCGACACGGTGGCGCGGGCGTTCAGCAGGCCGCTGCCGCCGTTGTTCTCGAGGGTGCGCGTGGCGGTCTTGGTGGTGGTGCAGCCGCCGCTGGTGCACTCGACGGTGTAGCTCGCCGCGATGTGCGCGGTGAGGTTCACGCTGGTCGCCAGGCCGCCGGTCACGTCGATGCCGCCTTCGATCGGCACGCTCAACCCGAACACCACCGGAATCGGCCCGACGAAGAACGCCCAGCTGTCGATGTCGACCTTGGCCAGCTCACGCTCGCGGTGAATCACCACGTTCGCCGGTGCGCCCTGGGTGCCCAGCAGCTGCAGGCGGCCCTCGACGTTGGCCTGCGCGGTCAGCGAAATCTTCCGGAAGCCCACCGCGTACGGCACGCAGCCCAGCACCGCCCAGAACCGCTTGATGCGCAGGGTCAGCGCGCCGCTCACTCCCGCGCCGATGGTGAAGCCCATCGAGCCCGCGTTCTGCAGCTCAGCGCCGAGCTGGCCGAGGCTGAAGTTGCGCGTGACGCTCGGGTTCCACCCGTGGGAGTACGTGCTGTCGTAGTCGGCGCACCGCGCCACCGCCTGCCCGCCGCCCTTGGTGCCGCCTTTGGGGTCCTGGCTCATCGCGTACGCGCCTGCGCCCGCCTCGTCGACGACCCACATCAGCTCTCCGGGGTCCGACGTGACGGTGTCGAGCGCCGCCTCGGCCAGCAGCTCGGCCTTCACCACCTCGGGCAGCGGCGAGGCCGCGATGGCCGCGGGCGAGTCGATGATGATCAGCGACTGCCCGCTCACGGTGCCCGGCGTGCCGGTGTCGGCGTCGACGAAGGTGCCGCTCACCGCCACCTGGCGCCAGCCGTCGCCCGCAGTGAGCGTCTGCATCGTCGGCGGCGCGAGCGTGCCGGGCGCAGGGTCGACCACTGCGGTCTGCAGCGCGTCGCGCGACTGCTCGGGTGATTCGCCCCCCGGCGCTTCGACGCCGCAGGCTGCGAGGAGAACGACGGCCAGCAGAGAGACGGTGGTTTTCATGGCCGCCCGCTTGAGCACGGTGCGTGCCGCCCCGAAGCGGCGGTTCTTCGGCAGCGGCCGGCCCGCGGTGCACGCCGAATCTGCGCGCCGCGCCCGGCGCCACGCCGAAGCGGCCTTCTCGCCTCGGGCAAAGACGATAGAACCGGCGCATGGCCGCCCCGCCGGGTTGGACCCCGCCCGGAGAGTTCGAGGAGTACCGTCTGCTGCGCCGCCTCGGGCACGGCGCGATGGGGCAGGTCTGGCTGGCGGTCGACTCGCTGCTCGACCGCCACGTGGCCATCAAGTTCCTCGCCACCGCCGCCGCCGACCCGGGCGAGCGCGAGCGCTTTCTCATCGAGGCCCGCGCGGTCGCCCGGCTCTCGCACCCGAACGTGGTGGCGGTCTTCCGCGTCGGCACGCTCGAAGGTCAGCCCTACATCGTCAGCGAGTACCTCGAGGGTGAAGGCCTCGACCGGCTGGCGAAGCCGGTGCCGGCGGCGCTGGCGACCCGCCTCGGCCTCGACCTCGCCCGCGGGCTGGCGGCGGCCCACCGCCGCGGCGTGCTCCACCGCGACGTGAAGCCCGCCAACGCCTTTCGCTGCCACACCGGCGAGGCGAAGCTGCTCGACTTCGGCCTCGCCAAGCTGCTCGAGGGGGCGAAGCCCGTCACGGCCGGGCCGCCGGTGGTGCTCGAGAAGGGCGCGGCGCTCGACGACACCGTGCCGGCGCCGCTGGCCGCGCCGAGCGCAGGGGGCGACGGCGCGGCCTCACCCGCGGCGACGCGCGCCGGCACGGTGATGGGCACGCCGCTCTACATGGCGCCCGAGTGCTGGGCCGGCGAGCCCGCGACGCGCGCCTCTGACGTGTACTCGCTGGGCGCGCTCGTCTACGAGCTGTGCGCCGGCCGGGCGCCCTCGCTCTACCTTCCCGAGGGTGACCTCGGCCAGCGCGTGCGCGAGCTGCCGATGCGGCCGCTCGCCGAGACCGCGCCGCAGGTCGACCGCGCGCTCGCCGCGACCGTCGACCGCTGCCTCGAGCGCGACCCGTCGCGCCGCTTCGAGTCGGCCGAAGCGCTGGTGCGCGAGCTCGAGCGGCTGTCGGGAGAGCCCCGCGGCGACGGCAAGGCGCTCGAGGGCAACCCCTACCGCGGCCTCGCCACCTTCGAGGCCGACCACCAGTCGGTGTTCTTCGGGCGCGGCCAGGAGAGCCGCGAGGTCATCGACCGGCTGCGCGCCGAGCCGGTGGTGCTCATCACCGGCGCCTCGGGCGCGGGCAAGTCGTCGCTCGCGCGCGCCGGGGTGCTGCCCCGGGTGCGGGCGGGCGCGCTCGGCGAGGGCCGCTCGTGGCAGACCGCCACCTGGGTGCCGGGGCGCCGGCCGCTCTCCTCGCTCGCCGCGGCGCTCGCCGGCACGCTCGAGCTGGGGGCGGCCGAGCTCGCCGAGCAGCTGCGCCAGCAGCCGCGCGAGCTGGTGCGCTTGCTGGCCCGCAAGCTCGGTGCCCAGCAGGGGCTCATGCTGTTCGTCGATCAGCTCGAAGAGCTGGTGACCGTCGCCGACCGCGACGAGGTCGAGCGGGTGTCGAGCGCGCTCGCCGACTTCGGCCTCAGGGTGCCCGGCCTCAAGCTGCTCGCCACCGCGCGCGCCGACCTGCTGCCCTCGCTGCACACCCTGCCCGAGCTGGGGCCTGAGCTGGTGCGCTCGCTCTACCTGCTCGGGCCGATGGCGAACGACTCGCTGGTCGAGGTGGTCGAGGCGCCCGCCGCCGCCGCCGGGGTGCGCTTCGAGACCCCCGCGATGGTCGACGAGTTCGTCGAGTTCGGCCGGGCCGGCGGCGCGTTGCCCATTCTGCAGTTCGCGCTGGCCGAGCTGTTCGACGCGCGCGACGCGGGCGCGCGGGTGATGACCCAGGCCGCCCTCGCCCGCCTGGGCGGAGTCGCCGGCTCGCTCGCCCGCCACGCCGACGACGTGCTCGAGACCATGACCCCGAAGGTGCGCGCCGCGGCCCGCGCCGTGCTGCTCAACCTCTGCACCGCCGACGACACCCGGGCCCAGCGCGTCGCCACCGAGCTGCTCGCGCTCGACCCCGAGGCGAAGCCCGCCCTCGAGCTGCTGGTGCGCGGGCGGCTGCTGGTCGCGCGCACCTCGAGCACCGGCACCGCGTACGAGCTCGCGCACGACGCGCTGCTGGTCGAGTGGCCGCAGCTGCGCCACTGGCTGCACGAAGACGACCGCGCCCGCGCGCTGCGCGCCCGCATTCACCGCACCGCGCTCGAGTGGGAAAGGCTGCAGCACTCGGCCGAGCTGTTGTGGTCGGCGCGCCAGCTCGCAGAGCTCGACGCGCTGGGCGCCACCCTTCTGCCCGCGCTCGAGCAGCGCTTCATCGACGCCTCGCGGCGCGCCGCCCGCCTGGCCCGCTGGCGCACCGCCCTGGCGCTCGCCGCGGTGCTCGCGCTGGCCGTGGGGGCGGGAGGGTGGACGCGCTACCTCGACCGCCGCCAGCTCGAGCAGCAGGTCTCCGCCGAGCTCGACAAGGCCGCCCGCGCGGGCGACGAGCTGGCGGCCTTCGAGCGCGACGAGCGCCAGCAGCGCGAGAAGGCGCTGGCGCTGTTCGCGAAGAACGCGTGGGCCGAGGCCGAGCCCCCGTGGGCGGCGGCGCTGGGGAAGCAGCGCGAGGTCGAGCGGTCGCGCGCGCGCCACCTGAGCGCGCTCGAGGCCGCGTTCGCGCTCGACCCGGGCCGCGCCGAGCTGCGCGAGCACCTCGCCGACGCGCTGCTGCAGGCGGCGCTGTGGGCCGAGGGCCTCGACCGCGCCGACGAGCAGGCGCTGTGGCTCGAGCGGCTCCTTGCCTTCGACCCCGGCGGCAAGCGGCGCGCGCGGCTCTCGCAGCCCGCGGTGGTCGAGCTGACCTCGGGCGAGAAGGCCACCGCGGTCGGCCCGACAGGTGGCGAGACCGCGCTCGGGGCGCGCACCGCGCTCGCGCCCGGCGCGTGGACGGTGAGGCTGGCGCGCGGCGTGCTGCCGCTGTGGCTCAAGTCGGGCGAGACGCTGCAGCTGAAGCTCGCCGGGCCCGAGCGGGTGCCCGAGGGCCTGGTGTTCGTGCCCGCGGGGCGCTTCTACTTCGGGGCCACCGCCGACGAAGACCTGCGCCGCGGCTTCTTCGAGACGTCTCCCGCGCACCTGCGGCAGACCGGGCCGTACTTCATCGCGCGGCACGAGCTGACCGTGGGCGAGTACCTCGAGTTTCTGCGCGAGCTGCCCGCCGCCGAGCGGGCACGGCGCACGCCGGGCCCCCAAGGCTCGGAGGCGGGAGAGGCGGTGGGCGCGATGCTGCAGCTCGAGCCGACCCCCGGCGGCTACCGCTACCGGCTGCGCGTGACGTCGGTGCTGCACCAGGCCCGCGACGGTGAGCCGGTGGTCTACGCCAGCCGCTCGAAGCGCCGCGAGCAGCGCTGGGAGCGGTTCCCGATGACCGGCATCTCGGCGGAGGACGCCGAGGCCTACGCGGCCTGGCTCGCGAAGAGCGGGCGGGTGCCGGGGGCGCGGCTGTGCAGCGAAGAAGAGTGGGAGCGCGCGGCGCGCGGCGCCGACCGCCGGGCGTTTCCCCACGGCGACGTGCTCGAGCCCGACGACGCGAACTTCGACGTCACCTACGGCCGCGACGAGGGCAGCTTCGGGCCCGACGAGGTGGGCTCGCACCCGGCGTCGAACAGCGCGTACGGGGTGGCCGATGCGAGCGGCAACGCGTGGGAAATCGTCCGCTCGAGCGTCGACCCGGGCCAGTTCGTCATTCGCGGCGGCTGCTTCTTCGTGGGAGCCGCCACCAACCGTCTCTACAACCGCTCGGCCACCAGCCCCAGCCTGCGGCACGCCACCGTCGGCACCCGCATCTGTGCGGACTTCGTCGCTCCACGCTGAATCGGCGTGAACGCCGATTCGGCGCAGCGCTGCGCCGAAGTGGCAGCTCGAGTTCGGCAGACTTGGAGCAGCGTGAGGGCTGGTCCGTCTCGTGCTACAGCGCGCCCGCGACTTTCAAGGGGAGGCAACATGCTCGACGTTCGGCGGTTGATCTGCGTCTCGGCGGTGGTGGTGGGTGGCCTCGCGCAGGCCGGCGGCCAGGTTCAGGGCGGTCAGGTTCAGGGCGGTCAGGTACAGGGCGGTCAGGTTCAGGGCGGCCAGGTGCAGGGCGGCCAGGTACAGGGCGGCCAGGTGCAGGGCGGTCAGGTGCAGGGCGGCCAGGTGCAGGGCACGGTCATCAGCAGCCCCATCGAGCGCATCGGCCGTTGGTCGGGCCGGCACGGCGGCGTCTCGGTCGACGTCTACCCGTACAGCGGCCAGCTGTGGATGTACAAGAACGGCGCCTGGTACAGCGGCGCGGCGCTGGTCGGGCTCACCGTCACCGGCTACGCCGCGCAAGACCTCGGGCTCGCTCCGGGTGAGGTCGGCATCTGGGAGCTGCGCATCGACGAGGCGTTCCCCGACCCGGTGCAGGGCCTGAACATGATCAACGCCTCCGAGGCCGCCGACCTGCGCTCGAACTCCGAGCTGTGGCTCTACCGGGTGAGCAAGCGGCCCGCGAACACCACCACCGCGTGGACCTCGCTGTGCAGCGTGAAGTACTCGGACGACCCCATTCACTGGTGGGTCGAGACGCCCGACTCGCGCACCGCCACGTTCGTGCCCGGCTGGTGGCGGCAGGCCCAGGGCTACACGTACACCACCGACTCGAACATCTTCTCGTACGCCTGCCACGACGGCGTGGGTACCAAGTGCCAGCGCTGGGGCTACAAGCCGTACAAGTGGGGCTACAAGAACGGCAGCTGGGTTCAGTTCCAGGAGCTGTACTCGGCGTGCGTGCGCGCAGCCACCGCCGACTACTGCGGCGAGGGCATCAGCTACACGCGCAACGGCACCCGCGTCGACGTCTGGGACAACTACGGCTTCGTGCTGCCGGTGCCCGAGTACCAGCAGCCCGGCTACGCCGACGAGTCGACGTTCTCGAGCGGCGGCGCCGAGTGCGTCGAGCTCTCCCGGTGGGACGACATCGGCCGCTGCGGCTCGACCTCGACCACCACCATCACCCCGACCTACTGCCCGCTCATCAACCTCAACGGCGTGATGCGCCCCGACCCGAGCTGCCAGGGCTACTCGACCAAGCCGCGCGTGCTGACGATGCAGATTTACCAAGAGGGCCAGCTGTCGAGCTGCACCCGCGCCGGCCTGCCCAGCTCGCTCATTCGCGTCGCCTCGAGCACCTGGTGCCCGCACGATGCCGCCACGGCCGGCGAGCGCCTGCAGAAGAGCTGCAACGACCGCACCCAGTGCGTCTGCTCGTACTACCCGCAGTGCTGCGCTCCCGAGTCGCAGGGCGGCTACTGGACCAGCACCTGCGCCCAGTTCTCATCGACGTGCATGAGCTTCGGCATGCTGAACACCCTGCACTGAGCTGGCGAGACCGGGCAGGGTGAGCCCTGTCGAACCCTGCTGTCGCTCGCCGCAGGCTGTGCGGCACAGGCTCCATCGTATTGCTGCGCGACGTGGTGCTGCTTGAAGCATGGAGTCTGCGGCGCCTCGCGTTCCAGCTGGACGGCACCCGACTCCGGCCTTCGGTCTTCGCTCAGGGTGAACGTCTTGGCCCACTTTCGTCACCCGCTCAGCGCGGCGTGCAGCGCTTCGCGCTCGCTCCGTGAGGCTCTCGAAAAGCGCCTCGCGGCCTGCGACTTTCTGCCGGCGCCGCGTCGGGGCCGAAGCCCACCGGCGTTCGGCGCCCTTTGTCGCTGCAGCTGACAAGCTCGCACTGCGACGAAGGCTTCGCCTCGGCAGACAAAGGCAGCATGGCCACCCGACCCTTCGGCTACCCGCTGCGCAGCGTGCCCTTCGACCCGTACGCGCAGTTGCAGTCGCGCGTCGACATGGGGCAGGCGGCGCCGGTGCACCCGGCGGTGATCGCTGCGCGCATGGCGCAAGGCGTGGCGACGGGCATGCACCCCGCGGCCGCGCAGCAGTGGGCCGAGCGCTACGGCACGCCCGAGAGCGGCGGGGTGGTGCGGCCCTCGGGAGACCTCTACGGCGGCTCAGTGAGCTGGGGCTCGAGCGCCGGCGACGACGTGCTGAAGAGCACCGCCGAGGGCTATGCCCGGCAGTTCGAGGCCCTCTTCGGGCTCGCCAACACCGAGATTGAAATCGTCGACAGCACCTCGTGGGGCCCGGGCACCCCCGCCGAGCTGGTCGACCGCCCCGGGCCGGTCGAGTCGATGCGCATCGCCCGAGGCACCGAGCTGTGGAGGCTGCCCGCCATCGTCGCGCACGAGTACGGGCACGCAATGCAGATCGCCAGCGGGTACGACCCCGGCGCCGTCGCGCGCGAGCTCGACGCCACCCGCATCGCCGGTCGCTTCTTGAGGCTCGCGGGCCACGGCATCGACGGCGGCCTCGCCGACCTGAGCGGCTTTCAGGGCAGCGCGGTTCACGGCTCCCGGGAGCAGCAGCTCGCCGCGCTCCAAGAGGGCTTCTACGACCCCGACGGCGCCTGGTTCGCGCCGTACCAGAACGCCGGTAGGGCCGGCGCGCCGTCGAGCGGCAGTGCGCCGGTGCTCGAGCTCGAGCCCCCCGGCCGCGCGCAGCAGCAGAGCCTGAGCTGGCAGCTCGGCCTGCAGACGTGGGACGCGATGGTCCAGACCGAGGTCGACTTCAGCGCCGCGCTCGCCCAGGGCACGCTCGGCGACCCGGCGGTGAAGGCGCAGCTCGCGCCGCGGCTCGACCAGGTGCGCAAGGGCCTCGACGCGCTCGGCAAGTCGTTCTCCGACGACCAGATGTTGTTCTGGCTCGATGGCACCAGCGGAGAGCTCAAGCTGCCCGTCACCCTCGGCCGCCTGAAGGCCGACCTCGCCTCGCTCGAGAACCTCATCGCCGGCAAGACGCTCGACGTCGACGTCGACGGCTTCCGCTTCACCGGGGTCGAAGACAAAGAGCGCGGCAAGGTCTCGCTCAAGCAGCGCAACGTGGTGTTTCACTTCGAACGGCAGGGCGCCGGCGGTGAGGCCGAGCACCTCGATGTTCGCGTCCACTCGGTGCGGTACGCGCCTGACGCGCCCCCCGAGCTCCAGGCCCGCCGCACCGCGGTGCCGCTGCCGTCAGCCGCCGTGGGTCGTGACGGCCAGCAGCCCAGTGGGCGCGACGAGCGGTACGCGCTCACTCCCGAGCAGGTGCAGGCGTTGTTCGGCAGGGCCAACGCCGCGCTCTTCGACGACGGGCTCACCGCGCGGCGCGCCGACCTCATGCTGCGCAAGTTCGGCGCCGAGGGCTGACGGCCCTCAGGGCTTGTCTTTGGTGGGCAGGCCGGCCGCCGCCCAGTCGGAGTAGCCGCCCATGTTCGCGGTGGTGTAGCCGAGCGCCGCCGCCTTCTCGGCCGCCTTGCCCGCGCGCCCCCCCGCGGCGCAGTAGAAGACCACCTTGCCCTTGGGCAGCGCGGCGAGAAACGCCTTGAAGGCGGCGGGGTCGGCGTTCACCTTCGAGAGCGGAAACCACTTCGCCGGCTTCGCCATGCCCGAGGTCACCTCGTCTTCTTCGCGCACGTCGACCAGGCTCGCGGTGCCCTTCTCGACCTGCGCGGCCGCGCTCTTGGGGTCGACCTTCTCGACCTTCGGCGCGTCGGCGGCAGCCGAGAGACCGGTGGTGAGCAGCGCGGCGAGACAGCAGGCAGTGACGGTTCGCATGACCCCTCGATAGCAGACCGTCGGCGCCGCGTGGCACCCGTTCAGCGGAGAGCCGCGCGCATGCGCGCCAGCCGCTCTTCGGCCAGCGTCAGGCCGCGGTGCCGGGGGTTGCGGCGCGGCTTGAGCCACGCCACCGCCTTCTCGACCATCGCCACCGCCTCGTCGCGCCGGCCGGCGGCGAAGTACGCCTCGGCCACGTTCGAGCGCATCAGCGCCGTCACCACGTGGTCTTCGCCGCGCCTGGCGAGCTGCTCACCGAGAATCTCGTCGCCCAGCTTCACCGCTTCGTCGGTCTTGCCCTCGGCGGTGAGCACCAGCACCTGGTGCTCGAGCATGCGCTTGAAGCGGGGGCTGTCTTTACCGAACCCCTGCGCGGTGATGCGCAGGCACTCGTCCATCGCGGCGCGCGCTCCCTTCACGTCGCCCAGCTCGAGCCGCAAGAACGCCTCGAGGTTGCGCTGGTTGCCGATGCGCAGGTGGTCTTTGCCCAGCCGCGGCAGCCGAATCTCGAGCGCGTGGTCGAGCAGCGCGAGCGCTTCTTTCGGCCGCGGGTACTGGTCGAGCAGCCACGACAGGTTGTGGTCGACGTTGGCGACCTCGAGGTCGTCGGGGCCCAGCTGCGCCACCACCAACCTCAGCGCCTCGCGGTGCGCGGCCTCGGCGTCTTCGAACCGCCCCAGCGACGACAGGGTGATGCCGTACTCGGTCAGCGCGTCCCACAGCTTGCGGGTGTCGTTCGGCGGCACCAGCGTGCGGAACATCGCGATCGCCTGCTCGTGCACCAGCGCCGCCTCGGCGTGCTTCGCCTCTTCGCGCAGCACCAGCGCGCGCAGGTTGAGCATCTCGGCGAGGTGGAGGTGCGCCGTGGGGTGCAGCAGCTGCTCCACCGCCTCGGCCCGGTCGATGAGCGGCCGCGCCGAGCCGCCTCGCCCGGTCTCGACCTTGGCGTAGACGAGCGCCGCCAGCGCCCGCGCCAGCTGCTCTTCACCGCCCAGCTTCGCCGCGTCCCACGCGGCCACCGCGGCCGTGCCTTCTCGCTCGGCCAGGTCGTACTCACCCACCCCGAGGTACGTGGTGCTCAGCGCGGTGCGCGCCGCGGCCGCCACCCGCGGGTCGACGTCGGTGCGCGCGTCGAGCGACTTCGAGGCGCGCTCGAGCACCTCGCCGATGGGCAGCTGCCGGCCGCGGCCCGCGCCCAGCTCGGGGTTCGCCTCGTTCATCACGCTGAACATGAAGTCGAGCGACTGCCCGGCCCGCCGCGCCTCGGCCTCGGCGCGGTCGCGCTCGGCGCGCGCCTTCAGGTACTGCTGCGTGCTCACCACCACACCCGCCACCAGCAAGAGCAGCGCGGCCACCGCCAGCGCCACCGGCACGGTGTGCCGCTGCACGAAGCGGGTGAGCACGTAGGCCCGCGTGCGCGGGCGCGCCGCCGCCGACAGCGGCTCGTGCCGCAAGATGCGCCACAGGTCGTCGGCGAGCTCGGCCGCCGAGCCGTAGCGCCCGGCCGCCTCGACCCGGGTGGCGCGCTGCAGCACCCGGTCGACGTCTTCGCCCAGCGCCGTCAGCCGCGGCACCGGTGTGGCCTTGAACGCCAGCAGCGTCTGCAGGCCCGAGGGCGGCGGAGTGAACGGCAGCTTCCCCGCCAGCACCTGATGGGCGATCAGCCCCAGCGAGTACACGTCGCTGCGCACGTCGACGGTGGCGCCGGGCTGCACCTGCTCGGGGCTCATGTACGCCGGCGTGCCCGCCACCTCGCGTGCCTCGCCGCCCAGCGCCGCGGCGATGCCGAAGTCGAGCACCTGCGGCACGCCGTCGTCGTTCACCTTGAGGTTCTCGGGCTTCAGGTCGCGGTGCACCAGGCCGCGCAGGTGCGCGTGGTGCACCGCCTCGGCGATGCGCGCCAAGAGCTCGAGCCGCTCTTCGAAGCTGCGCGACTCGCACCACTGCAAGAGCCCGGTGCCCCTCACCACCTGCATCGCCAGCGCAAGGTGGCCGGCGTCTTCGACCACCGCGTAGATGGGTGGAATCGACGGGTGCTGCAGCGCCGCCAGCGCCTGCGCCTCGAAGCGGAAGCGCTCGACCGCGCGGGTCGACAGCAGCCACGGGTGCAGCACCTTGAGCGCCACCTGCCGGTCGGGCTGGTGCTGCCGCGCCAGGTAGACGGTGCCCATCGCGCCGGCGCCCAGCCGCTCGAGCACCTCGAAGCCGCCCAGCTGCGCGGGCAGCGGGCGCTCTTCCATCGCCTTCGCCACCAGGTCGCGCGCGATGGCGCTCGAGCCGCCGCTGGTGTGCAGCACCTGCGACCGGCGGTCGGCGTCGAGCATCTTGGCCAGCGTCGGCTTCACGTCGCCGTCGGTCGCGCCGAGCCCGTCGAGAAAGCCCGCCACCGAGTCGGGCGGCAGCTCGCACGCCGCGTCGAACAGCTCCATCAGCCGGCGGTGGCGCTCGGGGCTCATCAGGCCTCACTTCCGCAGCTGGGCGCCGAGCCACGCGCGGGCGCGGCGCCACTCCTTCTCGACCGAGCTGGTCGAGAGCTGCAGGGCGCGCGCGACCTGCGGCACGGTGAGGCCGCCGAAGAAGCGCAGCTCGACGATGCGGGCCTGCCGCGCGTCGAGCTGCTGCAGCTCGCCCAGCGCCGCGTCGAGGGCCTCGAGGTCGAGCTGCTCGCCGGCGCCGTCGACCGCCAGCGAGAGGGTGACGCGCTCCCAGCCGCCGCCCCGCTTTTCGGCCCCGTTGCGGCGGGCGCGGTCGACCAGCACCTGCCGCATCGCGGTCGCCGCCACCGCCGCGAAGTGCTCTTCATCGTTGAAGCCTTCTTTGCCCGACAGCTTGAGAAACGCCTCGTGCACGATGCTGGTCGGCGCCACCGGAGCCCCGGAGGCGGAGAGGAAGTACTTGCCCGCCAGCGCGCGCAGCTGCTCGTAGACCAACGGCATGAGCGCCTCGGCGCTCGCGGTGACGGACACGCGTGGGGGGATACCACAGGGCCGCTTCTTCCTGACGGGAGCCCCGCGAAGCCGGGCAGGGTGAGCCGAGTCGAACCCTGCCGTCGCAGCATGGAAGCTCCAGCGGCACATACTCCATCGTAGACAGCCCACGCAGGTACAGCGTGAAGCCTGGAGTATGCGCGCTCGAGTCTTCGTTGCGGCGACTTCAGGGTTCGATGGTTCGGCAAGCTCACCACTGCCCTGACCGGTTTCGGGGTGTCTCCCTTCGCCTCAGTTCTGCGCCACCGACACGTAGTCGAAGCGCAAGAGCACGTCGGTGAGCCGCTCGAGCCGCACGCCCTCGCTGCCGTTCTTCGACAGCATCTCGGCGGGGAAGAAGATGGCGTAGTCACCGTACAGCCCGCGGCCGGCCAGCTCGCGCGAGGCGCCGTTGAAGTACTCGTCTTTCTCCAGCTCGGTGCGCGACAGGTTCACCTGGGGCTGCAGGCGCGCGGCGCTGTACGCGTCGGCCTCGGCCGAGGCGTCGACGGTGAGCGACGCGTTCGGCATCGAGCCCGGGCGGCCCGGCAGGTAGTCCGAGAACGGGTCGAGGAACAGGTTGCGCGAGGGTCGGGTGGCGGCCAGCTGAAAGGGCGCCGCCCCCGTCGGCGCCACAGCGCACCACTGGCTGAAGAACCGGTTCCGCTTCTTCAGCGTCACCCGCGCCCGGGTGCCGTCGCCCACGATGATGCCGTCGCCCTGCAGCGCCGCGTTCACCGACCACACCCGCTCGGCGCAGTCGCCGCCCGAGAGCAGCTGCACGCCGCCCGGGCTGCCCAGCTTCAGGGCCGACAGCGGCGCGACCTGAAACGGCAGCTCTTGCCCCTGGTACTCGCCGGTCGCCGAGTACACCGCGAAGCGCGGGCTCAGCAGCACCAGTTGAAAGCGCTGCGCGTCGGTGAGGGTGTGCCAGCCGGCCGGCAGCGACGACTGGTCGGCGAGCTGCAGCAGGTTGCTCTTCAGGCTCACCACCGAGTGCAGCTCGGACGGGGCGCGGCCCTTCACCGTGCCGGTGGCCGCCAGGTTGCGCAGCCGGTCGAGCACCCCGCGCAGCTCGGCCACCTTCGTCGCCGACAGCACGTTCTGCCGCTCGATGGTCGACAGCTGGTACTCGTATTCCACCGCCAGCACGCCGAGGTACGCCGCCCGCCGCGCCGAGCGAAAGGCGGTGCCGTACAGCTCGACCTTCTCGTTGAGCCAGAACTCCAGCGCCAGCGGGGGCACCGAGCGCTCCACTTCCATCTTCACCGCCTCGCGGCCTTCGCTCAGCGCGCCGACCAGGTCGGTGCGCGCGTTGTTGAGCTCGACCAGCTGGCGGGCCACCTCTTGGTTCGCGCGCTGAATGCGCAGCACCGCCGTGCGCGTGCCGACCAACGACATCTCGGCCTCGGTGAAGCACGCGCGCTCGTCGGTCTGCGCCTGAATCTGCATCAGGTTGAGCGCGTGGTCCCGGTCGGCCTCGTCCATCGCGAACTGCATGCCGTCGGAGACCGAGTCGGCCGCCGCTCCCACCGCGCTCGAGGTGCACGACACCGCGGCCGCCGCGCCGAACTTGTTGTCACTGCCCACCGAGTCGGCGCAGTCAGACACCGCGCCCGCCGCGTTCGAGACCACGTCGGCCGCCAGCTTCACCGAACCCAGCGCGCTCATGGTCGAGTTGTGGCGCTGGGTGGCGGCGAGCTGCTGCTGCGCGCCCAGCTTCGTAATCATGCACTTGCGCATCTGCAGGTCGTACGTCTGGGTGAGCTCGTCGAGCTGTGAGCGCGCCACCTCGACGTCCTTCACCGCGGCGCGAATCGCCACCGTCATCGCGCCCAGCGAGCCGGTGTAGCAGGCGGTCTGGTTCGCCGTGTCGGCCACCACCGCGCACGCCGACGCCACGCAGGCGTACCCGCCGGGGCAGTCGCCGCTCACGCTGCACGTGGCCGGCACCGCGTCGGGCCGCGCCGCCTCTGACGCGCCCTGCACCACCTGGCACCGCGCGTCGAGCTGCTGCAGCTGCTCGAAAGTGATGCTGCCGGCGGGGGCCTCGGTCGCCCTGCCGTCGAACAGGTCGGCGGGCACCGCCACCGTGCTCGCGTCGCTGAAGGTGACGGTGACGACGCCGCCCGCCTCGCGGTGCCCCTTCACGGTCACCCGCCCGTCGAGCAGCGGCTGCAAGAGCGCGGGCGCCGGAGCGGTCGCGATGCGCTCGGTCGCGGCGAAGCCCAACAGGTCGCGTACGCCGCTGATGCGGCACAGCACCGACGCCACGTCGCCCGGCTGCAGGCGCGCGCGCCGCTCGGCCAGAGGCACCAGGCACGAGGGCTTGATGAAGCAGGTGTCGGGGTCGATGGCCGCGGCGCCGTCGAGCACCGTGACCGAGCTCATGGCGGGGTCGCCGCACAGGCTCGAGACCTGCTCGCCGTAGCGGCGGCGAATCGCCTCGAGGCGCGCGGCCTGCGCCGCGTTCTCGCCGGCCTGCACGAAGTCTTGCTGCAGGTTCTGGGTGTACGCGGTGCGCGCGGCGTCGAGCGCGCCCTCGGCGGCGAGAATGCGCGCGGGCAGAATGCTCGAGTTGTCGAGCGTGTTGCCGGTGCCGAGCAGGTAGTCGCTGACCGCCGAGAACTTCGCGATCGAGCCGGTCTGGTCGCCCACCCGGTACAGCGGCAGGTCGAGCTGGTCGTCGATGCCGAGCGGGTTCTCACCGCGGGCCAGGTTGTCGATGGCGCGCAAGAGGCCCGCGAGCTCGATGCCGTACTGCCCCGAGAAGCGCACCCACTGCACGTCCCAGGTCGGCGTGCCGGGGTTGTTCGCCCGGGTCACGTCGTTGAGCGTCGAGGCGAGCGCGAACAGCACCAGGCTCTTGCGCACGAAGCCCTTCGCCGAGGTCTCGAGCGCCGGCCGGTCGGCCGCCACGTAGCGCGCGCGCTCGTAGAGGGCGCCGTACACCGCCAGCGCCTGCTGCAGCGAGTCGACCATCGTCACCGGCAGGCCCACCGTCTGCTCGTGGCGCGGGTTGGGGGTGAGCACGAGGCCCGGCGCGACGCGCGGGCGGTAGTCGGGCGCGAACACCACCGCCGGCATCATTCGGCTGATGCCGAACGCGAGCCGGGGCTGCAGCACGGTGTCGAAGCCTCGGCCGGTCAGCTCGAGCATCTCGCTCTGCTGGAAGCCGCGGTTCAACTGGCTCTCGCTGGCGAGAATGTCGTTGAGCAGGTCGACCTGGGTGGCCTGCCGCGCCACGAACAGGTGCGTGCGCAGCCACTGCTGCAGCAGGCGGTGCGCCAGCGCGGTGGCCACCGGGTCGGGAGACACGTTCTCTCCCAGCGCGCGGCGGCGGTCGGCGTCGAGCGCGTAGCGCAGCGCCGACAGCGCGCGCGGGCCGTCGAGGCAGCCCATGCCCGCCGAGGGCGACTGGGTGCCGGCGTTCACCGCGGCCGACTGGCGCAGGTCACCCAGGCACTTCGTCAACGTGGTGGCGAGCTGCCAGGTGCTGTCCTTCAGCAGCCCGAAGGTGAGCTGCGGGTCCGCCGTGCCGCAGGCGAGGTCTCCGCTGAACGGCGAGCCGAGGGCCGCGCCGAGCTGGGTGGCGGCGCTCGCGCCGTACGCGGTGCAGATGATGCTCTGCGAGAGGTTCGCGTCGGTGCGCGGGCTCGCGGCCGTGAAGGCAGCGCCCAGCGCGGCCTCGACCGCGGCCTCGGCGGACAGCGGCGCCGAGGCCTTCGCCACCGCGTCGTGGGTGGCGTACGGCGAGGGCAGGGCAGGGGCCGTGGCGCCCGCCGGCAGGTCTGAGGCGCGGCCCAGCGAGAGCGACCAGGTGACCGAGAGGTCATTGGCCGGGTCGAGCACGCCCGCGTAGCGGCTGCGCAGCGTGATGGCGAGGCCGCTCTGGCCCTTCTCGACGCTCACCGACTCGGCCGACACGCCGACGTCGGTGGTGGCGGTGGCGTCGACGCCCTTGCCCACGTACGCGCGCTGCGCGTGGCGCAGGAGCAGCTCGCCTGAGGTCGCGCGCAACAGCTCGCCCACCGTGGGCGCCTCGGGGAACACCACGCCCAGCTGGTCTCTCATCGTCACCACCCGGCGGCCCGAGACCTCGGGGTACACGGTGAGCTCGACGGGTATCGACACGTCGGTGAGCGCGGCCGGCGGGCGCGAGGTGGTGCTGCGCGCGATGCTGCCGAAGCCGAGCGGGTGCGCGAAGCCGCGGTACACGCCCTCGAGCGGCTTCCACCGCGCTGGCGCGGCTCTTGAGGTACGCGACGCGGAAGGCGACCGCGTCGTGGCGGGTGAACAGCTTCACCTCGAACGTGCCGTCGGTGGTGGCGTCGGTCACCCGCACCAAGAGGGTGCGGCGCTCGCCCGCGCTCAGGCTCAGCTCGCACGAGGTCGAGAAGGCCTGGGCCTCGTCGCAGCGCAGCTCGACACCTTGCGGTGCCACCAGGCGCACCGCGCTCAAGGGCCCGCCCCTGGCCAGCAGGGTGAGCTGGCCCTGGGTGTGCGCCTGGTCGAGCGCCACCGGCACGCCCTCGAGCTGTGCCACGCCCGAGGGGTCGGTGAGCAGCGCCTGGCCCAGCGCGCTGCCGGGCGCGCTGCAGCGGCCGAAGCTGTCGCAGCGCTCGCCGCTCGCGCAGTCGGAAGTCTGGGTGCAGTCGTGGCCGCAGACGCCCGCGTTGCAGTGGCTGCCGCACGGGCACGCGTCGTCGAAGAGGCAGGCGGTCGGCTGCGCCAGCGCGGCCGCGTCGACGGTGCAGCGGTACTCGCCGTCGCCGGCGTCGGTGCCGCCGTCGGTGTCCGAGCCGGGGCCAGGGCACGCGGCGAGCGCGAAGAGAAGCAGGGAGCGGAGCAGGGCAGGGGTGCGCATGGCAGGCCTTTCAGTTGCAGCCGTCGGTGACGAGGAAGCCGCTCGGCGCTGCGCCGGTCGCGGTGAGGTGGGTCGAGGTGATGGCGGTCATCGAGCGGCAGAGCACTCCGCGGGTGAGGCCCGACGCGCCCGCGCCGCCGTCGCCGCCGCGCTGGCCTGCCGCGCCGTTGCCGCCGGGGCTGCCGGCGAACGCGGGCAGGTTGAGCGACTGGGTGCCGCCGCTGCCGCCGACCGCGCCGCTCAGGCCCGCGCTGCCGGGGCCGCCGCTGCCGCCCGAGCCGGCCAGGCCGACGCTCATCGCCACGTCGTCGAGCGTGAGCCCGCTCGAGCTGCTGACCGCCAGGCCGATGGCCCAGCCGCCGGGGAAGCCGCCGCCGCCCGCGTTGCCGCCGCAGCCGCCGGCTCCGCCCGCGCCGCCGCCCGCGCCGACCCGGCAGACGCTGGGGTTGGTGAGCGACTCGCTGGTGAAGCCGCCGCTGCCGCCGCCGCCGCCGCGCCCGGGCGACCCCGAGGTGCCGACGCCGCCGCGGCCCTGCGCCACCGGCAGGTCAGACAGCCACGTCACGCTGGGGCTCGCCGAGCTGCCGAAGGTCGCCGCCATGCTCCACGGCGCGCCGTCGCCGCCCGGGCCGGGGAAGAACGTGTTGCTGCGGAAGTCGGCCAGGCCGCCCTGCGCGCCGGTCGGCGCCGCGCCGCCCTGGGTGAAGTACGAGACGCCGCTGTTGGGCACCTTCACCACCGTGGCGCCGTCTCCGCCCAGCCCGCCCGACGCGGGCAGGCCGCTGCTGCAGGTGGGGCTCTGCGCCACGCCGCCCTGCGCCGGCTGCAGGTTGAACGACTGGCTGCAGCCCTGGTTGTTCGAGCGCGCGTTCTGGCCCACCTGCGAGACCGGCACCGAGCCCGACGCCGCAGCCGCGGGCGTGCCACCGGCGCCGCCCTGCGCGTTGCCGACCTTGAGCTTCACCCCGCGCAGGGTGAGCGCCGAGGCGTTCGTCACCTGCGCGCCGATGTTGCTCGCGCCGTCGCCGGGCGCGGTGCTCACGAACGCCGCGGTCTCGACGTCGAAGTTCGACAGCTCGGTGGCGGTGATGATGTCTCTGGCGATGAGGCCGACCAGCTGCCCCGAGGTGAGCGACGCGGTCGAGGTGGCGACGGTGGGCCGACGCGACAGGTCGCGCACCCACGTCGGGTAGCCGGTGAAGCCGCCGAGAATCGAGACGCCGTTCGACAGCACCAGCGGGCCGGCGAAGGTCGGGCTGCCGCCGACGATGATGGCGCGCGAGCTGCGCACCGCCGCGGCCGAGAGCGCCTCTGACAGGGTGAGGAAGGGGGCGTCTTTCGCGCCGGTGTGGCTCGAGCCGGTGAACGTGGGGTCGACGAACAGCACCGTCGCCGAGGGCGAGCCGCCGTTGCACTCGATGAACTGCGGGTTGATGCCGGTGAGGGTGACGCCCTGGCAGGCGACTCCGGCATCGGCCACGCACGCGAGGCCGCCCAGGTCGCAGACGCCGCAGCGCACGTCGGCGCGCGCCACGCAGCGGTTCGCGAAGCTGAGGCGGCCCTCGCTCATCGACGGCGACGGGTCGCAGAAGTCGGCGGGGCAGCCGGCGCCGCAGGCGCGGCGGTCGGTGTCGCCGCAGGCGCCTCCGTCTTGCCCGGTGCACGCGTCGCAGCGCTCGAAGGCGCAGGTCACCGGCTCGTAGAGGCAGGTGTTGTCGGTGCAGCCGGTCGCGACCTGGCACGGCTTCGACGGGCAGTCGGTGGCGAAGGTGCTCGGCGTGCACGCGCACGCACCGCAGTTGAGCGTGCCGCCGCAGCCGTCGTTGCCGGTGCCGCAGTTGAGCCCCGCGGTCTGGCAGGTGAGCGGCGTGCACTGCGCGCCGCCACCCAGCCCGCCGCCGGTCGCGCTGCTGCCTCCGGCGCTGCCGCCGGCTCCTCCGCCCGCGCTGGCGGTGCCACCGGCGCCGCCGTCGAACGGCGTGCCCGCTGGGCCCGCGCAACCGGCGATGAACAACGCGATGAAGATGACCGCGACGAGTCTGCGTTCCATGTGTGGTGTCTCTCCTCGAGACCCACCACGCAGGAGCTGGCCAGAACCCGTAATCGGCAGCCGTCACGGTCGGTTGCCGCACCCGAGCCGCCGCGTTCGCGTGGGCTCACCCGCTGCGCAACGAAACGCGGAATCGTAAGAACATTTTCGTCAACTTGTTGCGCCCACGCGCCAACCGTCTCCTTCAGCGAGACAGTTGAGGTGCGCGAGCGCTACGCAGTGAGGCTCGCGGCCAATGATTAACAATGTGCATGCTTTGTTGTGAATGTGGCGGCGGGTGAGGGTGATTAAGGCGGCGAGCATTTCGCTCGATACCCAAAAAAGGAAATCAACGTGTTCACTCTGCGATTGTTCTCGCCCGTTCTCGTTCTCGCTTCGCTGTTCCTCACCTCCGCGTGTGGCGTCGATGAGAGCGACGCGCCTGGTGCAGACGCAGTCACCAGCGAAGAAGGCGCGCTGCAGGCGGCCGCCGGCAGCTGGACCTGGCAATACAGCGCCACCGTTCTGGGCGAGACCTACACCCTGTTGAAGGGCGGCGACCCGAAGGGCTCGTGCACCGCCAAGTCGAGCGCGGTCATCATTCTGCGCGACCAGGACAACGACGGTCTGGGGCAGCGGGTCTACTGGCGCGTGCAGGGCGGCGCCTGGCACATCTGCGACAACACCGGCGGAGACGGGAGCACGAAGACCTGCAACGTCACCAACAACCGGTGGATTCAGTACCAATTCTGCATGAAGAACGGCAGCACCATCATCGCCTGCGCGCCGACTGACGGCTTCCAGACCTGATTCAGCGCTTCGGTCTCGAGCGGGTGGGGGCTGGCTCACGTCAGCCCCCGCCCGGCTTCCAGCCGCTCGCCAGCGCGCCGAGCGCTCCCGCCAGCAACGCCGAGATGACCAGGGCGACCAGCGCGCCCCCCGACAAGAACATCGAAGGCTCGGCGCCCAGGCGGTAGCCGAACGACGCTCCCAGCGCGTTCGGCCCGCGCAGCGGCGAGCCGACCCGAACACACGGGCCTCCCCACCGCGACGACGAGAGGCACAGCTCGCCCTCCATCGACACCCCAGCCCCGTCGGCCACCAGCACCGCCGTCGAGAGGTCGAGCGCCCAGCGGCTGCCGGTGAGATGGGGGCGCCCGGTGACGACCTCGTCGACCTGCTGCCAGCTGAGCGACAGCCCGACCTGCGGCCGAATGCCGAACACACCCGGGCCGCGCACCGTCGCCCCCATGCCCACCGTCGGAGCGATCGCCCACCGCAGCCGCGACCGCAGCGGCGGGTCGCTCAGCACGAACGCGTACCCGACGCGCGCGAACGCATCGGCTCGCCAGGTCAGCGGTGCCGCCGACGACACCGCGAGCGACGCGCCCCAGCCCGTGTCCCAGCTCAGCGGGTGCGCGCGGCCGGGGTCGAACCGCCCCGCCGTCTGCAGGGTGACCTCGGGCTCTTCGAACAGCGTCAGCTCGCGGCCCTCGGGCACGATGACCTCGACCCGCGTGCCGCCGTCAGGAAGCGGAGACACCGACGCCTGCACCCCGCCGGCATCGGCAGGGGCCGACCAGTACGCGCCGGCATCGAGCTGCTCCAGCGCGGTCTCGGGCGTGGCCGCGACCGCGAGGTAGTGAACGCGCGGGCCCGCGCAGGCGCCCACCCAGAGCGAGACGGCCACCACGCCGGTTCGGTGCACGACCGCGCGAGAGAGCAAGCGACGTGCGCATCGCACCGGCGAGGCGCTCAGGCAGCGACCGCGCGACGCTGCGCGAGCCGATGCGCAACGCCTGACCCGTACGTCACACCGACGTCAGTGCGCTGGAAACGGCTGCCCGGCCAGGCTCGTCGTTGTGGCTCTGGAGCTGCTGATGCGACTCGCCGGCGGTGCGCCCTTGGGGCGGGGAACCGCACCGAGGCGCTCTCCTTCTTGGCGTCGTTCACTTCGGTGCGCCTTCGTGAGCGCAAGTCGCGGTCCCTCCTCGATTGGGCAGCTCCCCGGCCGTGTCGCGCTCTGCGCTGTAAGCGAATGAGGGCACGGCCGGCTTTGCGCGCGTGGCGAGCGCGACGCGGGTTGAAAAAGGTTCACCCAATGCACCTGAATACTCCCGCGTGGCGAAGCGGGAGTGTTTACCTCCCCCGCTCGTCCGCCCGCATCAAATCGGCCCGGGTGAGCGCTCAGGACGGGAACACCACGAAGCTCACTTCGCGTGTTCCTCGCCGACGCGCCGATGCCGCGAACCGCGCCTGGCTCAGTTGCGGAACCCGTCCTCGGGGGCGCACGCGAGAATGGTGGAGCCGTTGGCCGTAGCCGTCGGCAGCGTGGTCTTTGAGAATGATGACGCCGCTCGACTTCGCGTTGCACGACACTCTCAGGTCCCCCCCCGGGGGCCCCCGCCCCGCCCCCCCCCCCGGCCGGGGGGGGGGCCGCGGGGGCCGGCGCGGGGGCGGCCCCCGGGGCCCCGGGGGGGGGGGGGGGGGGGGGGGGGGGGGGGGGGGGGGGCCGCCCCCCCCCGCCCAGGGGGCGCAGGGGAGGGGGGAGGCGGGGCCGGCGGGGGGGGCGGGGGGGGGGCGGGGGGGGGGGGGGGTGGGGTCCCCTGTTGCCTCGCCCGGCTTGGAGCCGAGCGCGCAGAGAACCTCTCACGGGGCTCTTCGTCACAGAGAGCGACAAGCGGCCCCGCCGGGCGTAGATGCTCGGCGTGGAGCAACTCGAGCCCTTTCTCTCGTATGCGCTGGCGCTCTTCTCGGGCCTGCTCATCGGCCTCGAGCGAGAGCACTCGCGTGCGCAGGCGGGCAGCCACAGCCGCTTCCTCGGTGGAGTGCGCACGTTTCCACTCTTCGCCCTGGCCGCCGCGGTCTCGGCCTCGCTGGTGCCGGCCCTGGGGCCGTGGCCCTTCGTGCTCGCCGCCGCCGCCACCATCGGCTTCACCGTGCTCGGCCGCCGCCCCGGCGAGCGCGCCGGCGACGAGAACGGCAGCAGCGGGCTGACCTCCGAGGGCGCCTTCTTGCTCAGCTTCATGCTCGGGGCGCTGTCGGGCAGCACCGAGGTGGTCGGCTCGAGCCGGCAGAAGGTGTTCGTCGTCGCCTCGCTCGCGGTCATCACCACCCTGCTGCTCTCGGCCAAGCCGGTGCTTCACCAGCTCTCTTCGAAAATCTCGCGCGACGACGTCATCGCCACGGTGAAGTTTCTGCTGGTGGCCGTGGTGGTGCTGCCGCTGCTGCCTGATCAGCCCTACGGCCCCTACGGAGTCTTCAACCCGTGGAAGCTCGGCGTCAGCGTCACGCTCATCGCCGGAGTCAGCTTCGTCGGCTACGCCGCCTCACGGGTGATGGGCTCGGGCCGCGGCCTGCTGGTCACCGGCCTGGTGGGCGGCCTGGTCTCGTCGACCGCGGTGACCCTCGCCAGCGCGCGGCGCACCCGCCAGGTCCCCGAGCTGGCCGAGCCTTCGGCCCTCTCCATCACCTCGGCGTGGACCATCATGATGATTCGGGTGGTGGTGCTGGTCGCGGCCACCAACGCAGAGCTGCTGCCGCGGCTGCTGGTTCCCTTCTCGGCGATGGCGGCCTCCGGCGCCGCGGTGGCCGCTGTGCTGTACTGGCGCACCCGCCGCGCCGACAAGAACGGGCACGAGGCCCACCTCAGCAACCCCTTCGAGCTCTCCGAGTCGCTCAAGCTCGTCGCCGTCATCGTCGCGGTGACGCTGCTCTCGCGCTGGGCCCAGGCCCGCTTCGGCGACACCGCGCTCTACCTGACCAGCCTGCTCGCCGGCCTCGCCGACGTCGACGCCATCACCTTGAGCGTGTCGGCCATGGCGCAGAAGAACCAGGTCGCCTCGGGCGTCGCGGTCGCCGCCATCTACATCGCCGCCGTGGCGAACACGCTCACCAAGCAGGCCATCACCCTCGTGGTGGGCACCCGGGCGCTCGCGGCCCGCGTCGCCCTGGCCGCGCTGGCCATGCTCGCCGCCGGCGGCCTCGCCATCGCGCTGCAGGTCGCGCTCGCCGGCTGAGCCGCGAAGAAAATTGCGCGCGCGCCCGCCGGCGGCGCGAGGTTTGCGCGCCCCGCTCCTCACCGCAGCGGGCGCCCAGGCCCCCTTCTTGCTCGCGCTGCTCGGCATGGTCGTCCATCACATCGGGTCTCCCCACGCGCCGACTCCGACTCCCCGCCCTCGAGCGGGCGAGGCCGTCGCATCAGCCGCCGAGCCATCGGTCGGCGACACGTTCGCCCCGTCAGCCCCGGCACACCCTGCGGTCGACGCCGGGGCCGACGCTGTCGCGCGGCTGGTCGAGCTGGTGGGCCCGCCCGACGCTGCCGGCACCCCGTTCACCAACGTGCCGGTGGTGGTGGGCCGGTTGATGACGCTGCTGCTCAGCCCCGCCTCGGTGCTCGAGCGCGGGCACCTGCTGCGCGAGGTGCTGGGCGCGCTCGCGCGGCGCGACGCCAAGGCGGCTGCCGAGGTCGAGCGCACCCTGCGCACCTGGCTCGAAGAGCACGCGGTGCTGCCGGTCGACGTCGCCACCCATCTGTTCGGCGAGCGGTTCGAAGCGCCCAAGCGGCCCGACGCCGAGCAGCACCCGCCGCGCGACCTGAAGGCGCGCGCAGTGATGACCCGCGAGGTGGTCTGGGTCGCCCCCACCGCGCCGCTGCGCGACGTGCACGCGGTGATGCAGCAGATGCACATTCGGCACGTGCCGGTGGTCGAGGGCGGGCGCCTGGTCGGCGTGCTGTCTGACCGCGACGTCGCGCTGCACACCCACCTCGCCAGCGATGGAGCCCGGGTGGTGCCGATGTGGTCCGTCTCTCGCGCGATGACTCCCGCTCCCATCGTCTGCACCCCCGAGACCACCGTCGCCGCGGCGGCGCGAACGATGCTCGAGCACAAGTTCGACTGCCTGCCGGTGGTGACCCTGGGCCGGGCCCTGGTCGGCATCGTCACCTCGGCCGACCTCCTCGAGCTGCTGTGCGGGCCCGAGCAGGCAGACCGCACGCTGCCCTACGACTTCAAGCTGCGGCAGGTCATCGCGGCCTGATGCTGAGCGGGTGCGACTTCTCGCCCGGCCTGCGTCGGTGAACATTTTCGTCAATCTGCTGCGCGCCTTGGCGACCTGGCCTCACCACCGCTGCGCCGCGGTGCCGACAATGTGGGCCACCCCTTCAACAAGGAGCTCGCCCCATGGTCGCCCCCGTTCGCCGTGCCGCTGCTGGTGCCTCGCCGTCGACGCGCATGTCGGGCGCCGCGGTCGCGGTGAAGGTCTTCGAGAACGACCCGGCGATGAAGGTCACGGTCGCCGGGCGCAGCCTGAGCATCGAGGGCGTGGCCAGCAACCGCGGCTCGGGGCCCTCGGTGGTGCGCTTCACCGTGGCCGGCCACGACATCGACCTCGACTTGAAGCGCGGCACCACCCCGGAGCAGGTGCTCGCGCACCTCGCGCAGCACCTGCCCGCGGGCTACGCCATCGACGGCGGGGTCACGTCGTTTCGGGTGGTGCGAACCACCGCCTCGGGCCCGCGCGACGCGGTGGCCGAGATCGACGCCATCTTCAGCGCAGCCACCGAGCCGGGCAGCCCCGGCAAGCGCCGGGTCACCGTGGGTGAGCTGCGAAAGGCGATCGACGCCGGCCTCGAGAGCGGCGGGCGCCTGTCGCTGGCCGAGAGACAGGCCCTGGCGCGCAACTGGGCCGGGCTGTTCGATGGCACGACCATCGCGGCCACTCCCGCCGCGCAGCGCGCCTACGCCGCGCTGCAGGCGGTGTACGCGCTGCCGGTCATCGCCGCCGACTGAAAAGCGCAGACGGAGCGCCAGGCAAAAAGGCGGCCGGGCGGCGGCTGAATCTGCCAGAAGGGCCCCGTGAGCCCCTGCGCCGCCGTGCTGCTCTCCGTGCTGCACGCGGGCCTCGCGCCCTGGGCCGAAGGGGGCCCTTCGCGCGGCGAAGACCTGGTGGTGTCGCTCGCCATCTTCGGCCCCGGCGACGACGTCTCGGCGATGGGCGGCCACGTGGCGCTGGCGGTCGTCGACACCCGGCTCGAGCAGGGCCGGCTCTACAACTTCGGGGTCGTCGAGTTCTCGCCCGACCTGATGCTGAGCTTCGTGCTGGGCAAGCTCGATTTTCACGCCGACGAGGCGTCGATTCTCGGCACCTACCAGCAGTATCAGGCGCTCGATCGCGACGTGCGCGTGCTGGTGCTGAACCTGCCTCCACCGCGGGCGCTCGAGGCGGCGCGCGCCCTCGCCACCGGCGTGCTCCCAGAGAACCGCACCTACCGCTACCACCACTTCGACGACAACTGCGCCACCCGCCCGCGCGACATTCTCGACCGCGCGCTCGGCGGCGCCCTGGCGCGCGCCGGTGCCGGCCCCGCCCGCATGAGCCTGCGCGACCACGCGCGCCGCTACACCCGGGTCAGGCCGCTGCTCTCGGTCTGGCTCGACTACATGCAGAACGACTCGGTCGACCGGCCGGTGCGCGTCTACGACGAGGCGTTTCTCCCCGACGAGCTCGAGCGCCAGCTCGAGGCCCTGGTGGTCGACGGCCAGCCGGTGGTGAAGCAGCGCTCGGTGCTCTACACCTCGCAGGCCAACCCGCCCGCCCCGCCCGAGACGCCGCGCTGGGGGCCCTGGCTCTTGCTCGGCTCGCTGCTGTGCGGCGCCGCGGTGCTCGCGCTGTCTCGCCGCACCGCAGCCTGGGCGCGCAAGGCGCGCGGCGCCTGGCTCGCAGGTGTCGGCGTCGGCCTCGGCACCAGCGGCCTGCTGCTGTTCGTGCTGGGCACCTTCACCGAGCACCTCATCACCCACCACAACGAGAACCTCTTCTACGTGAGCCCGTTGACGCTGGCCCTGCTGCCGGTCGGCCTGCTGACGTTCAGGGGCCACCCGCGCGCAGCGCCGGCCGCGAAGTGGGTGACCGCCGCGCTGGCCGCCGTGGCGTTGGTGGGCCTGGCGCTCAAGCTCTGGCCCGCCTTCGACCAGCAGAACTGGAACATCATCGCCCTCACCGTGCCCGCGACCCTGCTCACCGCCCTCGCGCACTGGCGTCGCTCGCCTTCGAGCTCCTGACGCTGCGGCTCTCGTCACCCGGCGCGGCGCAAGAGTCGCCCCGCGGTGCGCAAAGCCTGCGCGCGCGACCCGCGAGCCCAGGCGGAAGCCGTGGGGCACGGGCACTGCAGCGCCGGCGGGCAGGAGACGCGCGTGAGCCAGAAGAAGAGGGTCTGCATCGTCGGAGCGTCGGGCAAGCTGGGCCGCTACATGGTGCAGCACGCCCTCGACCGCGGGTACGAAGTGGTGGGCGTCTGCCGCGAGGGCAGCATCGGCAAGCTCGACCCGTTCATGGGGAGAATCTTGATTTTCCCCGGGGCCACCAACGACCGCGAGGTCATCGAGCGGGCGGTCGATGGCTGCGACGCGGTTCTCACGGTGCTGTTCCCCTGGGGCCATCACCACTACTCGACCGGCACCGCGCAGGCGGTGCTCGACTTCGCGCCGCCCAGCGCCCGCCTCATCTTCTCGTGCGGCTGGCACATCACCCGCGACGGCCAAGACGTCTACACCCTCTGGCCGAAGACCCAGGAGCAGGTGGTGCGCTGGGTCGGGCACCTGACCCACGCGGTCGACATCGACGACCAGGTCGAGGCCTGCCGCCGCATCTTCGCCAGCGACACGCAGTGGACGGTGGTGCGCGGCAGCGACCTCGAAGAAGGCGCGAGCGAGGGCCTGCCCGTCTGGAGCCGCCACGTCGGCGACCCCGTCTTGCACAGCAACAAGACCCGCCGCGTCGACTTCGCCCTGTTCATGGTCGCGGCCATCGAGAACGACGCGCTGATTCAAGAGGCTCCGGCCATCGTCGGGTGCCGCACCCCCTCGGCGCTCGCGTGGCGCGACCAGCACGCCGCGCCCGCGGCCCCCGTCAGCGCAGCGTCGCGGTGATGGCGCGCTTTCAGGGCGCTTCGCTCGCGTCCCCCTCGGGCCCGTAGGGCTCTGCCTCTTCGGGCTCGACCTCACCGTCGGTGCCCGACTCGGGCTCGTCCGCCACCGTGGTGTCGACGCTCAGCACCCGCGCGGTCGCGCTCTCGGGCGGAGGCGGCGGCACGCCCCAGTCGGACAGCTTGAAGCGACAGGTGGCCCCGCCGCCCAGGGTCAGCGACACCGTGGTCAGCCCCTCGGTGCTCGAGACCCGGGCGCACTCGGGCAGCGTGCCCGCCTGGTAGCCGCGGCCCAGGGTGAGCTTCACCTTCGCCGCCGCCAGCCGCGGGTACGCGGCCGCGATGCCCAGGGTGGTGCCCTGCTTCTTCAGCTGCACCACCGCCGAGCCGGTCAGCGTCACCTTGCCGAGCTCGGGCTGGGCGAGCTCGACGGCGCGCGGCGCGCCGGCCTGCGGCCACGCCACCAGCCCCACCGAGAACGTGTCGGCGCGCCGGTAGCTCACCGCCGCGGCGGTGGCGTCGTTGCGCAGCACCGCGAGCGGGCTCCTCGCCTGCCACTGCGCCATCTGCGCTTCGGTCGCGTGCGGCACCACCACCCACGAGGTGCTGCGCGTGCTCACCGCGCCGCCCGGGCCGTGGTCGACCCAGAGGGTCAGAAAGGGCCGGGTGCCCTGCGAGGTGAAGCACCGGGTGTGGCTCGGCTGCACCGGCAGGGTGCGCCCCGCGGCTTCATCGGGCAGCTCGGCCTTCTGGCGGCTGAGCAGGTCCCAGCAGGCGAGCTGCTTCTTGATGCGCAGCCGCAGGTCTTCGCCGCCGGGGAAGAAGTAGCCCACCGCGTCGGCCACCACCCAGCGGGTGTCGGCGTACGGCACGCCGCCCCGGCCGGCGTCTGGCGCGCCCACCTCGCGGCCCTGCGGCAGCGAGACCCGCGCGCTCGCCTGGCCCACCGTGACGGGCCGCTCGCCCGCGGTGCCCGCCTTCAAGAGCGGCCACTGCTGCACCACCGAGGTCACCTCTCCCTTGCAGCTCGGGCAGCGCACGTCGGCGACCAGAAACGCCACCGCGTCTTCGAAGAAGAAGGTGCTCTTCTTCGCCTGCAGCCCGGTGTTCAGCGCGTCGAGCACGAACGCGCTCACCCCGGTGAGCCCGTCGCTCGCCGCGCCGGCGAAGGCGCTCTCGTTGGTGCGGTACTGGGGCTTCAGCGCGCCCTTCACCACCTTGAACGCATCGGCCGAGTCGGCGCGGTACAGCGTGGTGATGCCGGGCAGCAGCTTCCAGTCGAGCGCACCGCCGGTGTCGTGCTGCGCGTACTCGCCGCCCTCGAGCGCGAGGGTGTAGCGCCCGTCGGCCTGGCGCGCGCCGAACATGTTGCCGTCGACCAGCAGCTCTCCCGGCAGCATGCGTGACGACAGCATGCGCTGCGCGAGAAAGAAGTCGGGCCGGCGCAGCACCGAGTAGTCGACGTAGGGGTAGTGGTCGAAGAACGTCGCTTCGGCCAGTGCGGGCCAGCTCGACCGGTCGGCGGCGGCGAGCACGGCGCGGTACTTCGGCCCCAGGTTCGCGGTGATTTCCGGCCTCGCCAGCGCGACCCCCAGCTCGGCGCGCAGCGACTGCTGCCAGGGCGGGGTGCCGCTCAGCTTCATCGCCGCCAGCAGCACCATCGCGTGGGTGTAGCCGCTCACCGAGAAGTTGCCGTGCGACACGTGGCGGCCCTTGGTCGCCGGGTCGAGAAACCCGCGGTACGACGCCCGCGCGCCGGTCTGCACCAGGCGAATGAAGTTGCTGCGGTACTCGTAGGTCGGCTTCGCCGCCCCGGCCACGTGCACGTCGCGCAGCCGGAAGGCGGTGGGGTCGGTCACGAACATGTACTGGGCCAGCAGCTCGACCTGCGCCTCGCCGTACCCCCCGATGTAGAGCTGGCCGACCAAATCGAGGCCGCCCTTCGCGTTGGCCGGGTTGTGAAAGCGGTAGCTGTAGTCGGGCTGAATGCCCGGCAGCCGCCACTGCATCTGGGCGCTCAGCTCCATCGCGTTGCGCACCTCGGTGAGCCGGGCCGCGTCGCCCAGCGCGAGCCCGAGAAACTGGTGGGCCTGGGTGTTCCACGCCAGGTTCGCGCCGCTGTAGTGGTAGCCCTTGGTGAAGCCGAGCCGGTGCACCTCGGCGCCGAGCAGCCCGGGCCGGCCCAGCCGCGCCGCGATGCGCACGACCGTCGCCCGGGCCCGCGCCGCCGTCGGCGGGTGGGTCAGGCCGTACATCTGAAGCAGAAACAGCGCCCGCGTCGCGCCGCGCGGCAGGCCGATCTGCCAGAAGAACCAGTTCGTCTGCTTCGGGTTGTTGAGGTGAATGTCGGGGTAGCGCGCGTAGACCGTCTCGGTGAGCTGGTCGGCGCTGTCGATGGCCTTCAGCGCGGCGGCCAGCTGGCGCGAAAAGCGCTGCGGGTCGCCCACCGGGTCGGCGAAGGTGGCGGGCGGCCGCAGCGACGACGCGAGCAGGTCGGCCGCCATCAGGTACTGCGCCTCGAGGCAGCTGCCGACGTTGTTCTTCTCGTTCTTGCTGCCGTCGGTGCCCACCCCGTGCCTCGCCAGCAGCGCGCGGCAGCCGTGCCGGCGGGTGACGTTGCCGTTCGCGTCGACGTCGTCGCTGAACTCGCCGGTGTCGGGGTCGAGCTTCGCCAGGCGCTGCTGGGCCAGCGAGAACAGCCGCCGCGCCGTCGCCTCGCGCTGGGCCGGCGTGCCGTAGCTCGACAGCTCGAAGTCGAGCAGCCGGTCACGCATCACCGCGATGGCCTGCGCCTTCTGCGCCGCAGTGAGGCTGCCCAGGGCATCGGCCTCGAGGTCGTCTCCGCCCAGGCCGTCTTCGTCGGGCTGCTCGATGCCGCAGCCCAACCCCCCGACGCACACCACCAGCACCCACCGCCACGAGGTCCGCAGGCTCATGTCGGGTTGTGGCGCGAATTGTCCCGCCGGTTGCGCGCCACTTCGTCTCCGTCTCCGGCCCGCGACTCGGTTTGTCTGCCGGCTGCTGCCGCGGCGCGCGAACGTCGAGCGGGCTTCTTCGGGCGCGATTAACTCCACCGTCGAACGGGGAGGAACCTCACATGAACGAAGCGAGCTCTGGGAACCACGCACTCGAGGCGCTGTCGGGCCCCTGGGCGCGGGCGCGAGAAGCGGTGGGGCAGCTCGGCGCGAAGGGGGCCGCGAAGCACCTCGCGCGCCGCGCGCTGCGCCTGCTGCGCGGGCGCGACTCGTACCGCATCATTCTCATCGCGCTGTCACGGCCCCGGCCCACGCCCGCCGCCGCGGCCGCCGCCGGGCACCACACGTTTCACTTCGCCTCGGCCGACGAGCTGGCGAGGCTGCACCGCAGGGGCACGCCCGGCATCAACCCGTGGGACGTCGAGGCCACCCTGCGGCACGACTGCCGCTGCCTGCTGCAGCTCGATGGTGAGCAGCTCGTCGGCTACACCTGGGTGTGCACCGCGCCGCTCATCGAGCTGCGCTGGGGGCTGCACTTCAACATGCCCGACGACACCGTCTACAACTACAACGGCTACACCACGCCGCCCTACCGCGGCACCGCCTACCAGGGGCTGCGTCACCTCCAGCTGCTCGAGCTGATGAAGGGCGAGCACAAGACGCGGCTGATGGGCTTCGTCGACGACACCAACCACCGCTCGCTGCGCGGGGTCGAGAAGAGCGGCTACCAGCGCATCGGCACGCTCAGCGGCGTTCACCGCGGCGGCATCAAGCACTTCTCGCTCAGCGTCGAAGACGCGGCGTGGTCGGAAGCGGTGCGCATGGGCACCCGCCAGCGCAACGCGGCCCGGGCCGCGGCGTCACTGCCGGCGCCCGAGCGCACGGGCTACGGCGCCGCGACGCCCGCCCCGGCCGTTGACGCCGCCGCGCCGAGGTGAGGCTCACGGCACGCGAAAGATGCTGCAGTAGCGCCGCAGCCGCTCGGCGGCGAACGGCGAGTACGGCTCGGACCCGTAGTAGTAGTCCCACCAGTTCTCGGGCACGTGCTGCCGGGCCGCGGCGTAGATTTCGCGCACCGCGAAGTCGAGCGGCTCGAGGCCCGCCTCGGTGGTGAGCGCCACCCGCTGGTCGAGGTCCATGCCCTCGACCAGCAGAAAGCCGCCGCGCTTCACCGTGGCCAGCGCGTGGTGAAACGCGCGCTCCGAGCGCTCGGGCGGCAGGTGAAACAGCACGTTCTGCGCCAGCACCAGGTCGGCGCCTGGGTACCGCGGCACCACCGCCGGGTCGAGCAGGTCGGCCTGCTCGAAGCCGACCTTGTCGCGAATGTGCCGCTTCACCACCCACGCCTCGCCCTGGCGGTCGAAGGTGCGCTCCAGCAGCTCGGCCGGCACCCGGCCGCCCTGGCCCGCCTCTTCTGACGCGTACGTCGCCGCCCGGCCCTGCGCCACCGTCTCGGGGTGCAGGTCGGAGCCGCGAATCGTGAAGTCGAGCGCGGGCCGCCGGTGCAGCAGCTCGGCCGCCACGCTGTACGCCTCGGCGCCGTTCGACGCCGCGAACACGTTGATGATGGCGTGCCTCACCCCCTGCGCCCAGAGCGCGTCGCAGACCGGCCCCACGATGGCGTCGAGCTGCCGGCGCGAGCGATAGAAGCAGGTATAGGTGTGGTGGTCGCTGCGGCGCACCCCGCGCAGCACCCGACGGTGCCGCGCCCGCGCCAGGGGCAGGTCCAGCAGCCCGAGGTACGGAAGCCTGCGCACCACGCGGTACAGCGCCTTCGCCGACGAATACAGCCCCAGCCCGGTCTCCATGGTGTTCTCCTCTCTCAGTCGAGCTCGAGCTCGGCGGTTCCCTCGGCCAGCAGCAGGTCGCGCGAGTCGACCACCCGCAGCGCGCAGACGTAGAGTCGCGCCTGGTCGCGCACCACCATCGAGGTGAGCTCGCCCCGGCAGCTCAGCTCGTCGCCGGGCCGCGCGCTCTTCACCACCTTCCACGAGAGGCCGCGAATCTCGCCGCGGCCCTCGAGCCAGCGCGTGAGCATGCGCGCCAGGAAGTTGCCGATCAGCCCACGCTGCACCACCACTCCGGTGTGCCCCTCGGCGCGCGCCGCCTCGTCGCTGTAGTGAATGTGATGCCGGTTCCACGTCGCCGCGCTGAACATGAACACCTGCGCGTGGGTCGGCCTGAAGGTGAGGGCGGGCAGCGCCGCCGGCAGGGTGCCGCCGACCCGCTCCAAGCCCTGCAGCAGAGGTTCGGGCGTGCTCATCATGGCCTCTTCACGTAGGTGGCGGTCTCGGTCGAGACCGGTCGGCCGGTCGCGTCGGCGATGCGCGTCTCGATGATCAGCAGATAGAGCACGCCGCTCTTGCCCATCTTCTTCTGCACGTCCTTGAGCTCGGTCTCGACGGTGAGCAGCTCTCCGGCCCGCACCCGGCGGTGCAGCTTGAACTCGCTCGCGCCGCCCACCAGCCGCTTGGCGGGCACCGGCACGTCGAGCTCGGCGGGTGAGCCGTCGGGCGGCAACAGCTCGACGGGCAGCTCGTCGTACGAGAGCGTCTGGCAGAACAGCGGCGGAGCCAGCACCCCGCTGTCGTCGTCATCGACCGGCGGTGGCAGGGGCTCGCCGATGGCCTGGGCGAAGCGGCGAATGTCGCGCGCGGTCACCAGACTCTTGCGCTTCCTCCTGGTGCCGATGACGGTGACGAAGTCGTCCGGTCTCGAAGGTTGAGCGATGCGCTCGGCCGCTACCGCCAGGTCTCCATCTTTGTCGAACATGTAACCTCCCCGTGAACTGCCCAACGTCGCGGCGCGTGAAACGCCGGCAGAATTGCCGGGCGCCGCGGCGCCGCGCGAAGGTGGCTGCAGTTCTCTGGCCGCTCGCGCCGCGCCTGGCGGGGGTCGCCCACGGTGACGCGCGCGCGTGCTCTAGCGTCCGCTCGGGGAAACAGCTCTACCGTTCGCGCGCCACCCGGCGGCGCGCCAGCGCGAGGAGCAGCCCCAGCGCCCACCCCGCGGTCGGGCTCGCGCTGCAGCCGCAGCCCACCGCCAGCGCGCTCGCCTCGGCCCGCCCGCCGTCGCCCGGCCCGGCGTCGGCTCGCCCTGCGTCGACGCCTCCGTCCCCGCCACCCGCGTCAGGGCCACCCGCGTCGGGCGCACCGCCGTCGGGCGCACCGCCATCGGGCGCCACCGCGAGGCTCCACTGCACCTCTCGCGCGACCAGGCGCGCCTGGTGCGCGGTGGGGTCGTGCCGCAGGTAGGCCAGCACCCCCGGGCCCACCGCCGGAGCGGTCAGGCTCACCGCCCGGTCGCCGGTGAGCACGCCGCCGTCGATGACCACCCCGTCGAAGCCGACCTCGACGTGCTTGAGCTCGGGGCTCCAGTCTGCTTCCCACGCCGCCCACATCACCTGGTACGCGCCGCCCGCGGCGACGATGCTCGGCGGGCTCGAGGGCAGCATCCCCGGCTCGAGCGACTGGCGCGCGCTCACTCCCCCATCTTCGGTGAACAGCCGCAGGCGCGGCAGCGCGTTTCCGAAGGAGTCTCTCACCGACCACCCCACCAGAAACCCGCCGGCGCCGGCAGCCACCGAAGGAGCCGACGGGTTGCCCGCGTTGGCGTCGAGCACCACCGCGGCGGGGTCGACGAAGGCGCCGTTGGCGTCGAGGCGGCGCGCGCTCACCGTGCCCGTCGCCGCCACCCAGCCCACCAGACACTGGCCCGAGCTGGCCACCACCGTCGAGCTCGCCGCCGCGGCCAGCACGGTGGTGGTGCCGAGCAGGCCGCCGGTGGGGGTCAGGCGCGCCAGGCGCTGGGTGGCCACGTCGGCGTAGGCCAGACAGGTCAGCGCGCCGTCGCTGCTCAACACCGGCCGGGTCTGCTGGCCCGCGCCGGTGACGAGCGGCGTCCCTCCGGCGGGCTCGAGCACCGCGCCGTTCGAATCGACCCGCGAGAAGTACAGGTCGCCTTGGTCACTGCGCGCGTCGGCCCACACCACCAGCCAGGCCGCCCCCGTCCACACCACGGTGGGCGCGGTCTGGTCGCCCGGCCCGCTCGAGACGTCGATGCCCGAGGGGTCGAGGCTCGAGCCCTGCGCGCTCAGCCGCGCCGCGACCACGTCCCACCCGCCGTCGAGAAACTCGGACCACGCCGCCAGATACTCGCTGCCGTTGAAGGCGATGGCCGGGGCGCTCTGCGCCGAGTAGCCCCAGCCGATGTTGAACGGCGTGCCGCCGTCGAGCGTGTCCCTCACCTGCACGCCGGCCAGCTCTCTCGCCGCGCCCGCCTGGTAGACGGTGAGCACGGTGCGGTTGCCGTCGAAGGCCGAGTCCGCCAGACCCACGGTGCCGCCGATGAGGTACCCCGCGTCGGGAGTGCCCTGTGCGCCAGCCGAGACGAAGCGCGCTTGCAGCCCCCCGCTCACCGATGTGCCGTTCATCGTCAGCAGGTAGCCAGAGGCCAGCGGCGAGAGGGTGGGTGACCTCGAAAACCGCTCGTCGAGGTAGACCCCGCCGTCATCGGGCACCGCGCCGGCCGACGTGAACCGGCCCACCGAGACCCACTGCTGGCCGCCGCTGCTCAGGCCGCTCCAGGCCACCATGAAGCCGGCACCATCGGACGAGGGCCTGGCCGAAATGAAGAACGAGCTCAACGGAGAGGCTGCGACCATCACCGCGCCGGGGTCGATGGGAGCGAGCTGCGAGGTCAGCCGCTGCGCCATCACCCAGTTCGGCAGCTGGGTGGTGACGCTCCGAATGCCGGTCAGCAGGTACTGGGTGCCGTCGAAGGCCAGCGCGGGCCCCGCCGCGTTGAAGAAGGTGGTCGGCGAAGCCACTGGCGCGCCGCTCGACGACACCGCCACCGCGGCGAGCGCCACCCCGTCTTGCCAGGCCACCGCGAACTGACCCTGACCCGAGGCCACCGCCGGCCGATCGCGCGCCCCGGCGCCGCTGGCCAGCGTGAGGCCCGACGGGTCGAGCTCGACACCGGCCGCGCTCACCCGCGTCGCCTTGATGTTCGAGCCGCCGTCGAGCACCTCGGCCCAGGCGACCAGAAAGTCCCCCCCCGGCAGGGCCGCCACGTCGGGAGCCGTCTGCGGCAGGGGCGACTCGCCGATGGCCCGCGCGGTCGGGTCGAGCAGGTTGCCGAGGGCGTCGACGCGCGCGGCGTGCACGTCGCCGCCGTTCGACGGCGCGCTCCACACCACCAGGTAGACGCTGCCGTTGAACGCCACCGCCGGAGCGCCCACCCCCTGCTCGGTCGCGCGGCGCGGCGTGGTCACCGGCTGCTCGGCCGACAGGCTCACCGCGGCGCGCGAGCGGGCGGCGGCCGGCGGCGCCGGAGCCGGCGCGCACGCGAGCGCGAGCCACAGCACTGCTCCCACCCTGGACTCGCCCCATGGCGCGCGTCGCACCGGTGCAGCTTGCCGACCGCGCAGACCCCCGTCTACGCAGATGAGCGCTCAGCCGAGCGCCGCCGCCGTGCCGAGCGTCGAGAGGCTGCGCAGCAGCTCTTCGAGCCGGCTCAGCCCCAGCCGCCGCACCAACAGCGGCGTCATGCCGTACGCCCGCAAGAATTTTCGCGCCGCCAGCACCGCGCCGTGGCTGTTCACGTCGGTCAGAATCACGACCAGGTCGCACTTGCGCACCAGGCTCTCGAGGCTGCTCGACCCGCGGCCCGCCATGTGCCCGGGGTGAAAGAGCAGCTCGTGCCCGTACTGCTCGGCCAGCCGCTGCTGTGCTGCCTCGGTGCGCTCCACTCCGCCGACGACTCCGATTCTCATCACTTGGACTCCTCGAATGGCCGGGTGCGCACTCCACGAAAGGCCCGGCGAGCCTCGAGGCCCTCTTCGTACGCGTGCGTGGCCGACCGGGTTGAACGGTCAACAACGGCGACGGCAGGTACGAACAGGGCAGCCCATGACGAAACGTCCGTTAGGTCGGACAGCCGCAGTTCTAGCGGCGTCCGCTATAAAAGACAACTCGTCCGTCATAGCAGACGACGGGCGGCTCGCCCCTTCAGCGGCAGGTGCCGTCGCGGTCGCAGAAGTTCGTGCAGCAGTCGACGCTGTTGGTGCAGCCCGCGAAGCCGCGCGGAATGCAGCCGCACACCCCGTCGCTGGCGCAGTAGTTCGAGCAGCAGTCGGTGTCGCGGCCGCAGGCGGTGCCGTCCGAGTAGCAGCTGTTCACGATGCACAGGCCGCGGTCGCAGTAGTCGCCTGCCGCGCACGTCGCTCCGCAGCGGCCACAGTCGCGCGGGTCAGAGCTCAGGTCGGCGCAGTAGTCGCCACAGTCGCTGAAGCCGAAGCCGCACTGCGGCTCGGCCACCACGCAGCCCGACCCCGCCACCATCGAGAGCACCGCCGCCGCCAGCACCGTCTTGAAGTTCATTTGAAAGGCCCCTCTCCTTCCAGAGAGAGGTAATCGGCGCCGCCGGCGGCCGCGACCGCACGCGCCGAGCGTTACCGGCGCAGGGCGTGAGCGCCGACCGTGTTGCCGAACCGAAACACACCAGGCTCTACGGCCGCCGTTACATCACCTGCATGGTCGTGGTGATTACCGGCGCATCGAGCGGAGTGGGGCGGGCAGTGGCGCGGGCGTTCGGCGCACGTGGAGATCAGGTCTGCTTGATCGCCCGGGGTCGCGAGGGGCTCGAGGCCGCGGCGCGCGAGATTCAAGAGGCCGGCGGCGAGACGCTGGTGCTGCCGCTCGACGTGGTCGATCGGGTGATGCTCGACGCTGCGGCCGACCAGGCCGCCCGCTACTTCGGCGCCATCGACGTGTGGGTGAACTCGGCGATGGTGGGCGTGCTGGGCCCGGCGGGCGAGATGAGCGACGACGAGTTCCGCCGCGTCACCGAGGTGAACTACCTCGGCGCCGTGTGGGGCACGCTCGCGGCGGTGCGCCACATGCGCGCCCGGAACCGCGGCGTGGTGATTCAGATGGGCTCGGCGCTGGCGTACCGCTCGATTCCCATGCAGAGCGCCTACTGCGCCACCAAGGCGGCGGTGCGCGCGTTCACCGACTCGCTGCGCAGCGAGCTGCTCGACGAGGGCCTCGACGGCATCTCGCTGTGCCACCTCGCGCTGCCCGCCGTGAACACGCCGCAGTTCGACGTGATTCGCAACAAGCTCGGCGGGCACGCCCAGCCGATGGGCACCATCTACCAGCCCGAGGTCATCGCCGACGCGGCGGTGCGCATCGCCGAGCACCCGGTGCGCGAGATGTGGCTGGGCCCGAAAATCAGCAGCGTGCTGGTGGGTCAGAAGCTCATTCCCGGCCTGCTCGACCGGCTGCTGGCTCGCGACGCGCGCGCCGCCCAGGTCACCGCCGAGCTGCCCGAGCCCGGCCACGACAACCTGATGCACCCGCTGAAGGGCGACCGCGGCGCGCACGGCTCGTTCGACGCGCTCGCCCGAAGCTCGAGCCTGCAGCTGTGGGCGCGCTTCAACCTGAAGCCGCTGCTCGCCACCGCCGCCGCGTTCGTCGGCCTCGCCGCCCTCTGGCGCCTGAACCGCTCGACCTGAAGCGGTCGGGCAGCTTCAGTGCACGCCGATGCCGGTCCACCCGCGTGGTGCCCGTCGCGACGCCAACGCCCGTCGCCGCGCATCGACCGCTCGTCGCCTGCGCGAAACGGGCGCGGCCCCGGCCGGGTACCCGGTGCATCATGCTCAAACATTCGTGGTTGGCAGTGCTCTGGGTGGCGGCGTGCGGCCGGCCTCCTCCGGCTCCCGTAGCGCTGGGGGCCGCGGCGGGCTTCTCGGTGCTCGCGCGCGGCGGCCTCACCTCGGCCCCAACGGCCACGGTGCTCGGCGACGTCGGTGAAGCCGACGCCACCGACGCGCTGGCCGCGCTCGAGGCCGCCGCCACCGACGCGCGCTCGCGCGAGCCCGACATCACTGCGCTCGACCGTGGCGCGATGGTCGACCGCACCCTGACCCCCGGCGTCTACCGTTGGGACTCGAGCGTGCGCGTCACCTCGGAGCTGCGGCTCGATGGCAGCGTGCACGATGCCTGGGTGCTGCAGGTCGCCGGTGACCTCGTTCTCGCGCCCGAGACCCGCGTGCGGCTGTTCGGCGACCCGCCCCTCTCCGACCGCATCGTCTGGCTGGTCGCCGGCGACGTGAACCTCGGCGAGGGCGCCCACCTCGAGGGCGTCGTGCTCGCCGCCGGCTCGGTCACCCTGCAGCCCGCCGCCTCGCTGCACGGGCGAGCCCTCACCCTCGACGCCGCTTTGCTCGGTGACGCGGCCCAGGTCGCGCCATGAAGACGCTCGCGCTGCTGCTCCTCGTCTCGCTGCCTGCGAGCGCTTCGGGCTTCTTCGTGCAGGCGAGCTCGGGCCCGGCCTTCGCCACGTTCTTCCCCGTCGACGCGCTCGGAGTCGCCGAGCACTTCGCGCGCAACGGCGTGCAGAGCATGGCCGGCCTCGGCTACGGCTTCGACGCCGGGCCGCTGCGGCTCGAGCTCGGGCTGCGCCTGCAGCACCTGCACGAGCAGGTCGAGGGCTCGTACAGCATCGACGAGGCCACCCCGAGCTACGTCGCGAACTACGACTACGCCGCAGCGCTGCTCGACCTCTCGCTCACCACCCGCTTCGAGTCTCGGGTGAACCCGTACCTCGCGCTGACGGTGGGCAGCGCCCTGTTGTTCTCTGACCGCATGGGCCAGCCTCTGCGCAACCACCCGCTGCCGATCTACGGCTCACTCGACGCCGGCCTGCTGCTGCGCCTGGTCGACGGAGTCGAGGCGCGCGTAGGCGTGTCGTGGGTGCCGCCGCTCGGAGGCGTCAGCGTTCTCGCCCCCCAGTTCGGCTTGCGTGTGGCGCTGTGATTCGCTCGACCCCCGACCATGAGCGAGACCGACGAGACCCTGCCCTGGGCGAAGCCTCCGGCAGAGCTGTTCTACTTCTGCCTCGTCGCGCCGCTGCTCTACGCACCCGTGCTGCAGCGCGACTTCTTCGAGATGACGCGCGGCGAGATGGCGATGGCGCTCGTCGAGAACTGCAGCGCGTTCATCGCCATACCCGGGTTGCTCTACGTCGTGTACCGGTGGGCCGTGCCACGCGTGCGGCCGCTGCGCGGAGTGCTGGCACGCACTGCCTTTCACGCGCTCGTCGGTGCCGCGGTCGCCGCTCCGACCGCGCTCGCGATTCGCCCGCTGATGGAGCTCGCGCACCCGGGCGAGGGGCCTCCTGCAGCCGGCATCGCCGCGGCCTGCGTGGTCATCACGTGGACGCTGCTGGTGCCGGCGCTGGTGGTGCAAGAGCTGCGCACCGCGCGCCAGGGTACGCAGCAAGCGGCGCTGCGCGCCCAGCTCGAGGCTCTCAAGTCGCGCACCATGCCGCACTTTCTGTTCAACGCGCTGAACACGGTGGCCAGCCTCATCCCCGAGCAGCCGGCACTGGCCGAGAACATCGTCGAGCGCATGGCGGGCATCTTCCGCTACACGCTGCGCAGCGCGCGGCTCGAAGAGGTGGCGCTTCGCGAAGAGCTGGCGATGATCGAAGACTACCTCGAGGTGCAGCGCGCGCGTTTCGGGTCGCGCCTGACCTGGCACATCGACGTCGAGCCGGGGCTCGAGCTTGCACGTCTGCCTCCGCTGATGCTGCAGCCGCTGGTCGAGAACGCGGTGCTGCACGGAGTGGCTCCCCGGGTCGAGGGCGGCACCGTTCGCGTCGTGGCACGCGCCGTCGATGGCCGCCTCGCGCTGAGGGTCGACGACGAGGCCTCGGTCGCAAGGCCCGCCGACGCGAAGCACCGCAGCGGCACGGGCACGAGCCTGCGCGATCTGTACGAGCGCCTCGCGCTCACCTACGGCGCCGCGGGCTCGCTCGAGCTGACGCCGAACGGGCAGGGTGGCTACACCGCGGCGCTCTCGCTGCCGTGGAGCGGCGCGTGAAGGTGCTGGTCGCCGACGACGAGGCCCCGGCGCGGCGGCGGCTGATTCGCCTGCTCGCGGCGGTCGGCGGCGTCGAGGTCGTCGGCGAGGCCGAGAACGGCGAGCGGGCGATCGCGGCGGCGCGCCAGCTGGCTCCCGACGTGCTGCTGCTGGACGTCGAGATGCCCGGCCTCGACGGGCTCGCGGTCGCCGCCGCCGAGGGCATGCCCCCGGTGATCTTCATCACCGCGCACGAAGAGCACGCCGTGGCGGCCTTCGGCGTGAACGCGGTCGACTACCTGCTCAAGCCGGTCGCGGCTGCGCGGCTCGCCGACGCGCTCGGCAAGGTGCGCCTGCGGTTCACGCGGCCGGGCGCTGCGTGCATCACCACGCGCAGCGGCAACACGGTGCAGTTCTTCGCCGCCGCCGAGATCGCCCGCTTCAGCGCGTCGCAGAAGTACACCGTCTTTCACGTCGCCGGCGACGAGCACCTCACCAAAGAGTCGCTCGACGCGCTCGAGACCCGCCTCGAGCCGGCCGGCTTCGTGCGTGTGCACCGCGCCGAGCTGGTGCGTGTGTCTGCGATTCGCGCGTTCACCGCCACCGCGCTCGAGCACCACGTGACGCTCGAGAGCGGCGAGCGCGTACCGGTCAGCCGCCGCTACGCCGCAGCGCTGAAGGCCCGGCTCGCGCAGGGCCGCAGCGGTCGGGCCGGGGGCGAGCCGGGCTGAGCAGCGCCCTGAAGCTCGACGCGCGCCTTCAATGCAGGTCGCGCGGCAGCCGGGCCCCCAGCGTGGGCGTGGGGGTGAACACCCGCGACCACCGCGGCAGGTCGATGCTGAACACCGTGCCGCGCCCGTCGGCCGCCTCGGCCTTGATGGTGCCGCCGTGCGCCTCGACCACGTGCCGCGCCAGGTACAGCCCGATGCCCAGCCCCGCGTAGCGGTCGGTCGAGACCACCTGGTCGTAGCGCTGAAACATGCGCGCCAGCTCGACCGCGGTGAAGGCGCCGCCGCCGGACACGGTGATGTGCGCCGCGTCGCGGCTGGCGTGCAGGCTCACCTCGATGGGCAGCCCCGAGCTGTTCTTGGTGGCGCTCGCCACCAGCACGTACAGCACCTCGCGCATGCGCGCGCGGTCGAAGCGCGCCGGCACCGGGTGGGTCTCGAGGTGAATTCGGGTGCCGGCCGCCTGCGCGTCGCCCTGGCACTCGGTCACCGCCGACTCGAGCGCCTCGCCCAGGTCACCCTCGGACAAGCGCAGCTCGAAGCGCCCCAGCGTCACGCTCGACACGTCGAGCAGGTTCTCGACCAGCCGGGTCAGCCGGTCGGTCTGCTTGAGCGCCGACTCGAGGGTTCGCTTCACCCGCGGGCTCGAGCCGCTCTCGCGCCCGGTGACCAGCAGCCGCAGCAGCGTCTCGATCTGCACCTCGAGCGCGGTGAGCGGGGTGCGCAGCTCGTGCGAAGCGGTCGAGATGAACGCGTCGCGCGCGGCGAGCGAGGCGTCTACTGTCTCTTCGGCGCGCGGGGCCGGCGCCGGCGCGGCCCGCAGCTCGGCCCGCGCCGTGGTGTCGACCTGCGACACCGCCTGCAGCCCGAACGAGAAGCGGCTGCCTTCGCCCTCGCGGCTCTCGACCCGAAGCGTGCTGCCGTGCGCCTCGACGATGCCCTTGGCGATCGCCAGGCCCAGGCCCAGCGCCTTGGGGCCGCTGCGCGCCGAGTGCCAGTAGCGGTCGAAGATGTGCGACTGGTGCTCGGCGCTGATGCCCACCCCGGTGTCGGTCACCGCCACCACCGCTCCGCCCGAGCCGTCGCGCCGCGCCGAGAGCACCACCCGCCCCTCTGACGGGGTGAACTTGATGGCGTTGCCGAGCAGGTTCGCCACCGCGCGCATCACCCGCGGCCCATCGCAGCTCACCTCGGGCAGCCCCTCGTCGAGCTCGACCGCCAGCGTCAGCCCGTGGGCGTGGGCGGTGCCCTCGAGCATGCCCCGCACCTCTTCGAGCAGCGCGGGCAGCCCGTGCGCCGAGCGCTCGAGCCTCAGCTGCCCCGCTTCGATCGCGCCCACGTCGAGCAGGTCGCCGATCAGCCGCTCCATCGAGTCGACCGAGCGGCGAATCAGCGCCGCCCGCGAGCGAATGCGTACGCCCCCGTCGTCGGCGACGCTGTGGCGGCTGATCAGCTCGGCGGCGGTGCGAATCGCGGTGAGCGGAGTGCGCAGGTCGTGGCTCACCACCGCCAGCACCTCGTCGCGTGAACGAATCGCCTGTCGCGAGCTCTCGAGCAGCCGCCCGGCCTCTTGACCGTGCAGTTGTGCTTCGGTCAGCGCCTGCTTGCGCAGCGCTGCCAGCGCCAGCTGCGAGCTCACCCGCGCCAGCAGCTCGTGCGACGAGAACGGCTTGACCAGGTAGTCGTCGGCGCCGCCCTGCAGGCCGGCCACCGTCGCCTCTTCGCCCGCCCTCGCCGACAGCAGCACCACCGGCAGCCCGCGGGTGCGCGGGTCGGCCCGCAGCGTCTCGAGCAGCTTGAGCCCGTCGAGGCGCGGCATCATCACGTCCGAGAGCACCAGGTCGAGGCCGCCGGCGCGCGCGGCCTCGAGCGCCTGCTGGCCGTCGCTCACCGTCACGACCTGCCAGTGCGGCGTGAGCAGGCGCGACAGGTAGGCCCGCATGTCGGCGTTGTCGTCGGCCACCAGAATGCGCGCGTCCGGCGAGCCCAGCGTGCGGGGCGGGGGCGCTTCGTCTCGCTCCTCCCGCGCGGGCGCCCTGGGCGCGCCGTCCCACTGCGAGAGCTCGGCCAGAAAGGCGCCCGCTCGAATCGGCGTGGGCGCGAGCACCGGGGCGTCGGTGCGCGCCTGCTGCATCGGCAGGGTGACCGTGAAGGTCGAGCCTTCACCCGGCGCGCTCTGCACCGTCACGCTGCCACCGTGCAGCTTCACCAGCTCGCTCACCAGCGCCAGGCCGATGCCCGAGCCCTCGTGGCTGCGGCCGCGCGCGCCCTCGACCCGGTAGAAGCGCTCGAAGATGCGCGCCTGCGCCTCGCGCGCGATGCCGATGCCGGTGTCGCTCACCCTGAGCTCGACCTGCTCGCCGCGCGCCTCGAGGGCGAGCCGCACCGTGCCGTTGAAGGTGAACTTGAAGGCGTTCGAGAGCAGGTTGAGCACGATCTTTTCCCACATCGCCGCGTCGACCCAGACCGGGCCGGGCAGCGCCTCGCAGTCGACCTCGAGCTTGAGCCCCGCGTGCTCGAGCGCCGAGCGGAAGCTGCTGGCCAGCTCGCGGGTCAGCGCGCACAGGTCGGTGGGCGAGAACTGCGCGTACGAGCGGCCGGCCTCGATGCGCGCGAAGTCGAGCAGGCTGTTGACCAGCTTCTGCAGGCGCAGGCCGTTGCGCTGCACCAGCTCGAGCCGCTCGCGCTGCTCGGCCGGCAGCGGGTGCCGGGTGTCGGCCAGCCCGTCGTCGATCGGCCCCAGCATCAGCGTGAGCGGGGTGCGGAACTCGTGGCTCACGTTGCTGAAGAACGCCGTCTTGGCGCGGTCGAGCTCGGCCAGCGTCTCGGCCCGGCGGCGCTCGCCCTCCAGCGCCCGCGCGGCGCCGATCGCCGACGACACCTGGCTGCACACCAGCTGCAGAAACGCGCCGTACTGTTCGTCGACCGGCAGCCGCGCCGACAGGCCCAGCACCATCACGCCCGCCGGCCGGCCGGGAACGTTCGACGAGAGGGGCGCCACCACCGCCGAGTCGGGCGGGTCGGCCCACGGCCCCTGCGGCACCTCGCTGAAGCGGCTGCTCAGCGGGTTCACCTTCTCGAAGCCGCCGCTGGTCAGCGCCGCGTCGAACGGCCAGGCCTGGGGGCCGCCGCGCTCGACCACCTGCGGGGCGATCTGCGTGCCGGGCTCGGTGCCCGCCGCCGCCGCCAGCCGCAGCCGCCGGCCGTCGTCGTCGAGCAGGTAGATGAGCGAGAAGGGCAGGTCGCGGGGCAGCTTCTCGAGGGTGCTGGCGGCGATCTCGCACGCCTTCACCGCGGTCTGCGCCTCGCCCAGCCGCGCGCCCAGGTCGCGCAGCGCCACGGTGCGCCGCTCGGCGACGTGCTTGCCGGTGATCTCGCTCACCGTCGCCAGCACCCCGCCGATGCCGTTCGGCGCGCTCTCGTCGGGCACCGGGCTGTAGGCGATGGTGAAGTGCGACTCTTCGACGAAGCCGTGCCGGTTGATCTCGAGAAGAATGTCCTCGTTCCACGTGGCGGGGCCGCCGTGCAGCGGCGTCTCGATGAGCGGGCGCAGCACGTGCCAGATTTCGTGCCACACCTTGGCCACCGGCCGGCCCAGCGCCCAGGGGTGCTTGGTGCCGAGCACCGGGCGGTACGCGTCGTTGTAGATGCTCACCAGCTCGGGCCCCCACCACAGCAGCTGGGGAAACCGGTTCGCGGTCATCACCTTCACCACGGTGCGCAGCGCCGGCGACCAGCGCTCGATCGGGCCGAGCGGGGTGCTCGACCAGTCGAAGCCGGCGATCAGCGCCTCCATCTCGGGCGCGCGCTCAGACATCGGCGGGTGCCTGGTGGTTGCTGCGGGCGGGCACCAGCATCAGTTTCTCCAGGGCGTCGAAGAGCTCGTTGAGGCGCAGCGGTTTTCTCAGCCACGCGTCGGCGCGCATCGCCTCGGCCTTGGCCTCGGCGCGGGTGTCGGCGCTGATGACCAGCACCGGTATGCGGGCCCAATCGCGCACTTTGTCGAGCTCGGCCGCCAGCTCGGGGCCGCTCATGCGCGGCATCATCAGGTCGAGCACGATGACCTGCGGCAGCGCGGCGGCGGTGCGCAGCTGCTCGAGCGCGTCGAGGCCGTCGCGCGCCGCGTTCACTTCGTAGCCGTCGTCTCGCATGGCATCGACCAGCGAATCGCGAATCGCGCGGTCGTCCTCGACCAACAGCACTCGGCGGGGGGCGCTCACGACACGAATGACTAGGAATTCGGGCAGCCCTCAGTCAACGCAGCCTCGCACCCGTTACCCTGCGGTAACCGGTGGGAAAGGGTGCGATGGGCACCCGGCGCCACCAGGCTGCAGCCCGTGCAACCCCCTGCACACCTGCGCACCCCGCAGCATGTCGGGCGCGCTTCCCAAAGGTAGCAATCGCTCGATCGCCTTCATCACCGGCGAAGGCGCCCGCGTTGCAGTGCAACCGGCCATGAGCTTCTTCGACCCGAACCTCCACCCCAGCCGCCTGTTCGCCCTGGGCAGCATGGGTCACTTCGCACTCACCCTGCTGCTGGTCGCCTCGGTGGTCACCCTGGTGCTCTCGCGCCGGCACCTGCCCGCGCTCCGGCGCAGCCGCGCCTTCATGGCCGGCACCGCCGGCGTGGTGCTGGGCCTCGAGGTCGTCTCGTACGCGCTCAAGCTCATCTACCCCTGCCACCCCGCCTTCGAGCGGCTGCCGCTGCACCTGTGCGCCAGCTTGAAGATCGCCGTGACGCTGCTCATTCTCTTCGAGCGTTACCGGGCGCTGCAGTACCTGTCGGTGCTCTCCATCGGCTGCGGCGTCATCTCGTTCGTGAATCTCAACCTGCAGGGCGAGAGCACCGGCAACTTCATGTTCTGGCACTACGTCATCGGCCACGCGTACCTGGTGCTAGCCCCGCTCTTCCTCTTCCTGGTGGGCGAGCACCGCTTCGAGCTCAAGGTGCACCTGCGCATGAAGCTGGGCCTGCTGGTGTGGTCGTTCAGCGTGTTCCTGCTCAACTGGGCGCTCGACACCAACTACATGTACACCGGCCCGCACAACGACACGGCGGTGCCGCTGGTGCCCGCGTCGATGATGGTGTGGCCGCTCAACTACGTCTCGTACGTGCTGATCGCCCTGGTGATGCTCAACGTCACCTACGGCATCTTGCGGCTGTGCCAGGCGCCGGCGGCCGATGGCGTCGAGCCGCTGAGCTCCCTCGAGGTCAGTGAGGCGCCGGCCCGGTAGGCGGCTTCTCTGGGTGCAGCACCTTCTCGACCGTCGGGTCGGCGTCAGACTTGGTCTTCTCGTCGACCTGGTCGAGCGCGGCGTGGTCTTCGAGCACCTCGTCGCGAAAGAAGCGCTGCAGCCAGATGCGCTCGACGATGGGGTACGCCGCCACCAGCGGCAGCGCCAGCACCGCGCCCACCACGCCCTGCAGCGCGCCGCCGATGATCAGCGCCAGCAGCACGGTGAGCGTCGAGAGCCGCATCATCTTCCCGTACAGGCGCGGCACCAGCACGTAGGTCTCGAACAGGTGGTAGCCCAGGTACAGCCCGCCCACCGCCGCGGCCGCGCTGGGTGAGACGGTGAGCGCCAGCAGCACCGCAGGCAGCGTCGCCACGATGATGCCCACCACCGGCACCACGTCGCAGATCGCCGCCAGCACCGCCAGCGGCAGCACCGAGGGCACCTTGAAGATGGCCAGCACGATTCCCACGAACACCGCGAAGAGCACCGACGTGAGCGCCTGACCGCGCACGTACGCGTAGATGACCTCGTTCACCCCGTCGACGGTCTGCGCCATCTTCTCGCGGTGGTGCCGCGGCACGAAGGCGAGCAGCCACGCGTACAGCCGCCGCCCGTCGAGCAGGAAGTAGATGGCCACCACCAGCACGATGGCGCCGGTCAGCAGCCCCGAGAGCGCCGACTGCCCCCAGATGAGCACCTTGCCCAGCTGCTCCTTGAACTGTGGAGACGTCGGCGCGAGGAACGCCTGGTCGACCAGCCCGTTGAAGAGCGGGTTGTTCTTCGGCATCACGCCCTTCGCCTGCTTCATCAGGTCGGGCAGCTTCTCGCCCAGGTCGAGCAGCTGCGACGCCATCGGCGGCACCACGAGAAAGAAGAACGCGCCGATCACCACCACCCCGGCGAAGGTGATGAGCCCTACCGCGCCCGCGCGCGGCAGCCGGTGCCTGCCCAGCCTCACCACCAGCGGCTCGAAGGTCACCGCCAGCATCAGGGCGATGACCAGGCAGATGACCTCGGGCCACAGCTTCACCAGGCTCAAGGTGAGCAGCGCGGCCACCAACAGCCGCACGATGGTTCGAGTGGGTACTTCGAGCTGAAAGGGTCGGTCGTTACCGTTTCGTGCCGGTCGAGGCATGACGCTCCTCGAGTAGGACTAGCGGCGGGCCCTCAGCTCAGCTTGAGGATCGCGTCGAGCGTGCCCTGGGTGTCGCGCACGAACGGGTTCTTCTCGTCGAGCACGTAGCCGCCCAGCACCGCGGTGATGCTGCGCTTGATCATCGGGTTCTTCTTCTCGTGCAGCAGAATCTTCTGCAGCGCCCCGGAGTACCAGCTGTGCACGAACACCCGGAACACGCCCACCGCGCGGCCCATCGGCTGGGTGTAGTCGCGCTCCCAGTCGGCCTGCCCGCCCGAGAGCTCTTCGAGGGTCAGCTCGGCCGCGCGGCTCGCCGACTCGAGCGCCAGCGTCACCCCCGACGAGAACACCGGGTCGAGAAACTCGCTGGCGTTGCCGCACACCGCCCAGCCCGGGCCGTGAAACCTCGACACCGACGCCGACCAGCCCTCGAGCCGGCCGGTCTTCAGGGTCGGCACCGCGTCTTTGAGCCGCAGCATCACGTTGGGGTCCGAGGCCATCAGCGCCGCCAGCCGCTCGGCGTCGTTGCTGCCCGCGCCCTCGAGCACCGCGCGGTCGCCCACCATGCCCACCGAGGTGCGCCCGTTGCTGAAGGGTATGACCCACCCCCACGGCCCGCGGGGGTGAACGGTGATCCAGATGTCGCCCTGCTCGGGGCCCGCCGGGCGCAGGTCGCCCTCGAAGTGGTTGAACAGCGCGCAGCGGGGCCCCAGCGAGGGCTTCGACTCGAGCGCGAACAGCCTGGGCAGCACCCGCCCGTAGCCCGAGCAGTCGAGCACCTTCTTCGCTTCCACCGTGTAGCGCTGCCCGGTCTCCAGGTCGGTGACCTGCGTCATGCTGTCGCTGCCCTTGAGCTCGACCGCCTCGACCCGCTGCTGGTAGCGAACCTGCGCGCCCTGCTGGCGCGCCGCGGTGGCCAGGGTCTGGTCGAAGTCAGACCGCACCACCTGCAGCGCCGAGGGCTGCTGCCCGGGGAACATCTCGGCGAACGAGAAGCGCTCGCGGTGCGGCCCGTCGAGAAACAGCGCCGCCGGCTTCTCTTGAAAGCGCCGCGCCTTCACCGCCTCGAACAGCCCCGCCTCGATCAAGATGTCGTTGCACCGCGGCAGCAGCGACTCGCCGATCTGAAAGCGGGGAAAGGTGCCGGCCTCGAGGCACAGCACCTGCTTGCCGGCGCGCGCGAGCAGGGCGCTCGCCACCGAGCCGGCAGGGCCGGCTCCAATCACCAGAACATCGGTCTTCATGTGAGGCGGTTCTCCGAATTACGTGGGGTACCATGCATATTGTATGGCACCCCATGCAATCAAGCAGGCCGAGCCAGGGCGGCCTCTGCTTCCCTCCCTCAGCGCATGTGCTCGAGAAACATCTCGGCCGGCTCCGACTCGAAGCCGATGTCGCGCACCACCTGCTCGAGCAGCCGGCGCAGCGTCGCCAGCTGGCCCTCGGGCAGGCGCTCCATCGAGCGCACCAGCCGCTGCTGCAGCACCTCGGGGGGGCGGTGCAGCAGCGCGCGCCCCTTCGCCGTGAGGGTGAGCTCGACCCGCCGCGCGTCGGCGGCCGATGTCTTTCGGGCGATCAGCTTGCGGCGCACCAGCCGCGCCACCACCACCGACACCGAGCTGTGGTCGGTGTGGGTGAGGCGGGCCAGGTCGCGCAGCGACGCCCGCGGGTGGTCGATGAGCTGCTGCAGCACGAACAGCTGTGAGCCGCTCACCCCCAGCTCGGCATGCACCTCGTTGGATGACAGGCGCACCGCGCGCACCAGCTTCCGCAGCGCGTTGAACACCGCCTTCAGGTCTTCGGGAGCCGGCCCCTTCGCCTTCGCCATGCGTGCCGCCTGATACTGCCGGCCCCTCACCCCGGGCAACAGCAGACCGGTCGCATGAAAACCGTCCCAGGTGGTGACGGGTGGGCGCGGTGAAAGCGCACGGTTAAGAAACCGAGCATGGTGGTTGCCCCGGTAGTGGCGGCGAAGCGGGCCGGCCTGCGGTACGTCGATGACGAAGGGCCGGGCATCGAGCGGCTCAAGCGCGGCAAGCACTTCGAGTACCGGCGGCACGACGGCTCGGTGGTGAGAGACCCCGCGACGCTCAAGCGCATCGCCTCGCTGGTGATACCCCCCGCCTGGACCCGGGTGTGGATCTGCCCTCTGGCCAACGGTCACATTCAGGCCACCGGGCGCGACGCCCGCCAGCGCAAGCAGTACCGCTATCACCCCGACTGGCGGCGGCAGCGCGACGCCACCAAGTACGAGAAGGTGGTCGCGTTCGGCGAGGCGCTGCCCCGGCTGCGCGCGCGTCACGGCAGACCTTCGGCGCCAGCAGCTCGACCGCAAGCGCGTGCTGGCGGTGGTGGTGCGGTTGCTCGAGACCACCCTGATTCGGGTGGGCAACGAAGAGTACGCGCGCACCAACAAGAGCTTCGGCCTCACCACGCTGCGCGGCAGCCACGTGAAAATCGAGGGCGGCAAGGTGCGCTTCAGGTTCCGCGGCAAGTCGCGCGTCGAGCACGAAATCGAGGTGCAGGACGCGCGGCTCGCGAAGCTGGTGAAGAAGGTGCAAGACATACCCGGCCAGCTGCTGTTCCAGTACTACGACGCCGAAGGGCAGCGCCGCGCGGTTCACTCCCAAGACGTGAACACCTACCTGCGCGAGGTGATGGGAGACGACTTCACCGCGAAAGACTTTCGCACCTGGTCGGGCACCGTGCTGGCGGCCGCGGCGCTGCGCGCGGCTGAACGGGCCCGGTCGGCCGCCGAGACCAAACGCCAGCTGGTGGCGGTGGTGCGCGACGTCGCCAGCCGGCTGGGCAACACCCCGACCGTCTGCCGCAACTGCTACATCCACCCGGCGGTGATGCAGACCCACCTCGAGGGTGAGCTCACCGGCCTGCTCTCGCAGCGCACCCACACGGTGAAGGGCCTCAAGCCCGAAGAGGCATCGGTGCTGGCGCTGCTGCAGCGGCGGGCGGCGGCGCGAATGTCACCGAGCCGACTCGCCGCCTGAGCCGGTCGAGCGCTCCGCACGGCGCGCCGCTACCTCAAGGGCCATGAGCCACTATGTGGACAGGCGGCAGGCGGGGCGGGTGTTGGCGGAGCACCTGCTCGAGTACGCGGGCCGCGACGACGTGGTGGTGCTGGCGCTGCCGCGCGGCGGAGTGCCGGTGGCGTACGAGGTGGCGCGCGCGCTGGGGGCCCCGCTCGACGTGTTCGTGGTGCGGAAGATCGGCATGCCCTTTCAGCCCGAGGTGGCGCTCGGCGCCATCGCCAGCGGCGGGGTGCAGGTGCTCAACCGCGCGTTGCTCGACGGCACCCCGCTGCCGCGCGGCGCCATCGAGCCGATCATCGCCGCCGAGCGCGCCGAGCTCGAGCGCCGCGAGCACGCCTACCGCGGGCCGACCGGGCCGCTCTCGGTCGAGGGCAAGGTGGTGATTCTGGTCGACGACGGCCTGGCCACCGGCGCCAGCATGCGCGCGGCGGTCGCCGGGCTGAAGCTGCGCAGCCCGAGAGAGGTCATCGTCGCGGTGCCCATCTGCGACAGCGAGGCCGTCGAGATGCTGCGCGACGAGGTCGAGGGCGTGGTCTGCGCCGCGGCTCCCCACCCGTTTCAGGCGGTGGGTCGGTGGTACGACGACTTCACCCAGCTGAGCGACGCCGAGGTGCGCGAGCTGCTCGACGCCGCGCAGGGCACCCGGCAGCCGGCACAGTTCGCTGTCGAAGGGCCGTGAAAATGGGGTTGGATGCACGGGCATGAGCCTCGCGTTGCTCTCGGCGATGTTGTTGGCGGCGGGTGAGAAGGCCGGCCCGCTCACCCTCGACACCATTCGTGACGTGGTGCACGAGCACCGCGCCGAGGTGCGCGCCTGCTACGACGGCTCGGCGTCGGGCAAGGCCAAGACCGCCGGCAAGCTCACCGCGCACTTCGTCATCTCCGAGCAGGGAACGGTGAGCGAGGCCTCGATTCGTGACGCCACGCTCGACGACAAGGGGCTCGAGGCCTGCCTCGTCGGCGCGGTGAAGGGATGGAAATTTCCCAAGCCCAAGCACGGCCCCGCGGCGATCAACTTTCCGTTTCACTTCGGGCCGCCGCCCGCGAAGTTCGTACCGCCGCCGCCCGAGCCGGTCGAGTGAAGCACCCGGTCAGCGGTGGGTGACCTTCTTCCACAGCATCACTCCGCCCTGAAACGCGTGGTCGTTGTGGCCGGCGATGATGTTCGGGTTGGGGAAGATTTTGCGAAACGGCACCAGCCGGGTCACCGAGCCGCCGCCGATGATGATGCGGTCGGGGTGAATGAGGCGGTCGAAGTCTTCGACCATCAGCTGCACGTTCGAAATCCACACCTTCTTGCCGTCGCGCTTGAGGGCGGCCTTCGACACGCTGTGCACGTGCGCCTCGCCGAGCTCGGTGGCGATGACGTGCCCGTCGTGCACGATGGAGACGCCCAGCCCGGTGCCCAGCCCGAGAAAGAGGGTGATGCCCGACTTGGGCGCCGAGCCCAGCGCCTGCATCGCCGCGTCGTTCACGATCTTCACCGGCTTGTGAAACGCCTTCTCGAAGTCGAAGCGCAGCCAGCCGGGCGCGAGGTTGGGCGGCTCTTGCAAGATGCGGTTGCGCTTCACCACGCCGGGGAAGCCGATCGACACCGCGTCGTAGCGCCAGCCGTCGGTGATCAGCTTGATCTCCTGCAGCAGCTTCTCGGGCGTGAGCCACTTGCCAGAGCGAAACTTCAAGCGATCGACGCGCGGCCCCTTGAGCTTCACGTTGGAGCCGCCGATGTCGACGACGAGAACTCTCACCTGTCGTGTCTATAACGGTGCGCTCGACGGCGGCCACCGCACCGGGGGGCTCGAGGCCGTAGCGGTACCAGCGCGGGCGGTGCGCACCGATCGGTGCCGCGCCCGCGGCGGTGATGCAGTGAGGCGATCGTGCGCTCCAGCCGCGCCCCACCGGGCGCCGATGCCCCGGTCACCGAACGGTGCGACGCCAGCCGCGCCGGGCTGTTCCGCGCTGGCACGCGGGGTGGATCACGGGGCTCGTCGTTTCAATCACACGAGGAGGCTGGTCATGAGCATCATCGCGTTTCTGGTCGTCGGTTTGGTCGCGGGTCTGATCGCGCGAGCGATCGTCCCCGGGGGGCAGGGCATGAGCTTGCCCCGCACCATGGCGTTGGGCATCGGCGGCTCGTTCATCGGTGGCTTCATTCACTCGATGATCTACTCGCGCGGCAACTGGATGGAGTTTCACCCCACCGGGCTCATCTTCTCGGTGATCGGTGCCACCACCCTGCTGCTGCTGATCATGCTGGCGTCGCACCGCCGCCTGCCGCACCCGTAGTCGTCACGTCATGAAGTGCAGCACCGACGGCGTTGGGCGATGAGCCTGCCGCCGTCGTTTTTCACTCGAAGCGCAGCGCGCCGCAGCGGCGGCTCCACACTTCCTTGAGCGGCTGACCGTCGAGCGTCTCCGAGCGGCTGAACGCCACCGGCAGCTCGGCCGGGTGGCGGTCTGCGCCCAGCACCTTCCACGGCACCGCGACCTCGACGATCCACTCCTCGTCTTCTTCCTTGTCGGCATCGACGTCTCCGTCGCGCTCGAGCTTCGTCACCACGCCCGCCGCCGCGCAGTCGGCCGCCGCGCCGAACTGGCAGCGCGCCGAGCCGTCGGGGCCCATCGCCACCGCGCCGTGCTCGCCGAACCGCACCTCGACCTCATCGCTGCTCTGCAGCTTCGCGTCGGCCGAGTACAGCGCCAGGTACAGCTTCTCGGCGTCGTACGCCGCGCGCGCCTCGGTGTGCGGCACCACCCGCTTCGACCCGTCGTTGACGAAGGCCTCGGTCGCCGCCGCCGCGTGCCACACCGGCTCGTCGAGCTCTCCATCGAGCTTCGGCGTGCCCTCTCGCGCCACCAGAATCTTCGGCACGCACTTCGCCGCGGTCGCCGGCGCTTCGACCTGCGCCGGCGCCGAGGTCACCGCCGGCGCCGGGCTCTTGCACCCGACCGCCACCAGCACCGCTGCCACCCATCTCACGTCGACCATGGGTACGCTTCTAGTTCGGCGGCAGCGAGTACGTGCTGACCACGCCGCCGGTGGTGCTGTCGTACTGCCGCACCGTCACGCCGCCGTCGAGCCGCTGGGTGATGGTGGCGAAGCCGAAGTTGTCGTTGCCGGTCAGCGGTGCTCCGCCCACGCCCTCGACCAGCTGCTTGCCCGAGTGGTTGTACTGGTGCACGTGGCCCACCAGCAGCATCGTGTAGCGCGTGCCCGACGCGCTCAGCATCGCGTCCATGTCGTTGTTGCACGGCGCGGTCGAGCCCCTCGGCTCGTGGCGCGCGATGAACGTGTAGTCGGTGCGGCGCGCCAGCGCCGCCGTCAGCCAGTTCTTCTGGTTGGTGCCCCACGCGTTGCACGCCACCACCAGCAGCTTCGCCGTCCACTTGCCGTTCGTGTCGCTGAACGGCACCTCGTAGTACGGCACCGTCTTGCCCAGCGGCTTCACCAGCCCGTTGAGGTAGGCGTTGAAGTTCTTGTTGGTGGTCACCCCGGCGCAGTTCGCCGCCAGGCCGCCCGCGCACTCGTGGTTGCCCATGCTGGCGAACACCGGGCCGCTGTAGCGCTTGGTCGCCGCCACGTAGAGGTCCATCTGCGGCTTGCCTTCGTTCTGGTTGGCGTTCGCGAACATGTAGTCGCCCGTCGCCACCACGAACTGCGGGCGCGGGTTGAGCCCCTGAATGGTGTCGTAGATTTTGTTCACCCGCGCGGTCGGGTAGTGCGCCGTGTCGTTGCTCGCCGGAGGCCGCGTGTCGCCCAGCACCGCGAACACGAAGCGCGGCACCCGACCCCCGTCGGGGCCGATGCCCACCACCACCGGGGTGCCGGCGTCGCGCCGGCCGGCGTCGGGGGTGCCCGAATCGAAGTCGTCGACCCCCGCGTCCCAGTCGTCGGGCTCGCCGCCGTCGTCGTCGGGGCTCACGCACTCGCCGGCGACGCGATCGCACACCAGGCCCGGGTCACACACCCCGCAGCCGCTCGTCCCGCAGGTGCCGTTGGTGGGCACGCACGTCTGCAGGCGCGTGCCGTCTTCTTCTGCCGTGTCGAGGCACTGCTCGTCGATCGCGCACTGGCCGTTCGACGCACAGATTTTTCCGCAGTAGTCGTTGCCGGCGTACTGCACGCACGCCGCGTTCGCGCCGCACTCGGCCGTCTCGATGCACGGCATGCAGGTCAACAGGCCGCCGGCGTCGCTCCCGCCGCTTCCGCCAGAGCCTGCGTTGCCGCCGCTGCCGCCGCTGCCGCCGCTGCCGCCGCCGTGCGCGCTGCCACCGCCGTTGCTGCCGGCGTCATCGGTGCTGGTCTTCGCTCCGCACGCTGCGAGGGCGCAGGTGAGAAGCATCATCGTCGCGAGTCTCATGCGCGCGATGCTGTGCCGTTGTCGTGCCACTCACAAGGCGCAACGCACCAGCGCGTCACCCACGTAGTTCAGACGCGTTCGAATGAGCGGGCCGCGCGCGTTGCGCAGAATTTCAGGCCATCTGCAAAGCCAGGTGACGACCCCGGCGCAACCCCGCGCGGCCCTTGTGTCTACCGCCACAGGACACGCGCCAGCTCGAGCGAGGTAGGCCGCAGGAGCGGTCGCAAGGCGTGCCCCGCGCGGGTGACGTGCTTGGCCCTGGCTCCCGCACTGCCTTCGCTGACCGGGTAGACGCGAGTGTCTAGAACGCGTCGGCGGCGGCAGGACGCGGTGCGGGTCTTCCGCGCGAGGTGCGAGCACGTCGCGCTCGGCGGGTCGATCAGATGGAGCGACCGCCAGGGTCAGCGTCGATTCAGGCTCCGCAGCTCGGTGAGGGTGCACCTTGCGCGGTGGGCGACCGCGCGGCGGTTTCATCGTGCGCGGCGGCGGCGACTCCTGGCTTCGGGGTAGCTCCTCGCTCGAGTAACGCCGTGCCTCGAAAAGCGGGTGGGAACAAGAGCCGGTCTGCTCGCGTCGAGGGTCACTTCCAGCTGGGGCACCGTCCCGTGCCGCGGTGCGCTCACCCCTGAGACGGTGCGTTCACCTCGGACGGGATGTCCCGTTTCAACGGGGCGCGGTCTGCGGCGCCTTGGGACGGGATGTCCCGGTTCACCCCGTAGAGGTCTGCGAAGGCCTGCGCCCACCTCCCGCGTGTTCTCTCCAGGGTGACCACGGATGTTGCGATGCGTGGTCACCCTGGAGCGCACGCCCAGGTCCGCCTTGCCCGGTCACGCAGGAGCGCAGCTGAGCTCTGTTCTCCTGCGTTGCCTCAGCGGTACCGGAGCACCCGGCCCAGCCCCACCGCCCGCGGGCCTCGCCGCAAACGCCAGGGGCGGCGCTTTGGCCGGCTTCTCGGCGGGAGTGAGGCGCGACGCGGGACATTGCCCCTGCCGGAATGACCCTCGACGCGAACAGCCCTCTCCTGTTCCCACCCGCTTTTTCGAGGCACGGCGTTGCTCGAGCGAGGAGCTACCCCGAAGCCAGGAGGCGCCGCCGCCGCGCTCGACGACGCCGACCGCGCGGTCGCCCACCGCGCAACGTGCACCCTCGCCGACCTGCGGAGCCTGAATCGACGCTGGCCATGGCGGTCGAGCCTTCTGACCGACCCGGACGCGGCGAGCCCGCCGCGCTCGACGCGTACCCACCACTCCGCGCGCGTCGCGGCGGGTTGTGCCATCGGTGTCTCAGGTGGAGCACCGGCAGCCCGGCCATCACCCGCGCCATCGCCTGCATGCCCCCAGCGGTGCTGCGCGGTTGCGCGGGGCACGCGAAGTGGAAAGCCCCCGCCCATGGCCCGCTCACTCGTCATCGCCGCGCTGCTGTCGGTCGCCTGCGACGGCAGCATCATCGCCGCCACCCCGGGCGCCTCGGCGGGCCCGCCCGGCAGCACGCCGCCGATGGTGGGCGGCACCGGCGGAAGCGGAAGCGAGACCGGCAGCGGTGGCAGCGGCACCGGCGGCGGCGCCACCAACTGCGAGAGCGCGGTGCCGCCCGCCCGCCTGTGGCGCCTCTCGCACGCGCAGTACGACCTCACCGTGCAGGCGCTGCTGGGCACCACCGACGCGCCCGCCGAGTCGTTCGAGCTGCAGGCGGCGGGCAGCGGCTTCCAGAACGGCGCCGACACCTCGTACGTCTCGGCGAACCTCGCGCAGCAGTACTTCGCCGCCGCAGAGGGCCTCGCCGCCGCGGCCATGCGCGCTCCCGCCAAGGTGCTGCCGTGCACGCCCGCCAGCCCGGCCGATACCGCGTGCGTGAAGCGCTTCATCGACGCCTTCGGCCGCCAGGTGTTTCGCGAGCCGCTCGACGCCGCCCGCGCCGCCACCTACTTCTCGCTCTACCAGTCGGCCTCGACTCCGGCGCGCGGCGTCGAGCTGGTCATCGCCGCGATGCTGCAGTCGCCGTACTTTCTCTACCGCCGCGAGCTCGGCGCGCCCGCAGCACACGGCGCCACCGTGCCGCTCACCTCGTACGAGCTGGCCTCGGCCCTCTCGTTTCTGCTGTGGGACCAGGGGCCCGACGACGCGCTGCTCGACGCCGCCGCCCGCGACGCGGTGCCCGGCGAGGTCGAGCGCCTGCTCGCCGACCCGCGCGCCAAGGGCTTCGCCTGGCGCTTCTTCTCGCAAGACTTCGAGCTCGACCGCATCAGCCACCTCACCAAAGACGTCACCGTCTTCCCCGCGTTCACCGACGCGCTGCAGGCCGACCTCTCGGCCGAGGCCGAGGCCTTCGTGAACCACGTCACCTGGAGCAGCACCGGCACGCTCAGCGAGCTGCTCACCGCCGACTACTCGCTGCTCAACGCCCGGCTCGGCGCGCTCTACGGCGTCACCGTCTCGGGCTCGGCCTTCACCAAGACCGCGCTGCCCAGCGGCCAGCGCTCGGGGCTGCTCACCCAGGCCGGCCTGCTCGCGGTGCACGGCGACGACCGCTCGGGCTCGCCGGTGCAGCGCGGCCTGTTCGTGCGCTCGAACCTGCTCTGCCAGGAGATGCCCGCCCCGCCCCCCAACGTCGCCGACACCCTCGAGCTGCCCGGCGCGGTGAAGACCACCCGCCAGCGCTACGAGGCGCACCTGCAGAACCCCACCTGCAGCGCCTGTCACAAGCTGATGGACCCCATCGGCTTCGGCTTCGAGAACTTCGACGGCATCGGCCGCTGGCGCACCACCGAGAACGGCGTCGCCGTCGACGTGCGCGGCAACCTCTCGACCACCAAGACCATCGACGGGCCGTTCACCGGCGCGGTCGAGCTCGGCCAGCGGCTGGCCTCGGCCCCCGAGGTCTCCGACTGCGTCGCCACCGGCTGGTTTCGCTACGCGCTCGGCCGCGTCGAGACCCATGGCGACGGCTGCTCGCTCGCCACGGTGCGCGCGAAGTTCAAAGACTCGGGCACCCGGCTCTCCGAGCTGGTGCGCTCCATCATCTCCACGCCGGCCTTCAACCAGAGGGTGAAGCCATGATCAGCCGCCGCAGGTTCTTGTCGATGAGCAGCGCCGCCGCCGCGTTCGTGCTGCCGGTGCTCAAGAGCAGCCGCGCCCAGGCCCAGACCGCGCTGCCCAAGCGGGTGGTCTTCTTTCACACCCCGCTGGGCACCGTGCGCGAGGGCTGGCTGCCCACCGGCAGCGAGACCAGCTTTACCTTGAGCCCGATTCTCCAGCCGCTCGCGCCCTACAAAGACAGGCTGCTGATCATCGACGGCCTCGCCTTCGACCCCATCGCCGCGCCCAGCGGAGCCACCACCGGCAACCACAAAGAGCCAGGCTCGATGCTCACCGGCCGCAGCTGCGAAGGCCGCGACGAGGCCTCGAAGCACACCAACATCTCGGTCGACCAGTGGCTGAAGGGCAAGCTGCCCTCGAGCGTGCGCGTGAAGTCGCTCGAGCTCATCACCGCCTATCGGTCTGACTACTCGCTGCGCGCCGACCGCAGCCTGTTCAGCGCGCTGGGCCCCAACCTGCCGGTGATTCCCGAGGCCGACCCGCAGCGCGCCTTCGACCGCACCTTCATGGGCGTCACCGGCGCAGGCGGCACCGGCTCGATGCCCGACCCCGCCGCCGAGCGCCTGCGCCTCGAGCGCAAGAGCGTGCTCGACACGGTGGTGAAAGAGCTCACCGGCCTGCAGCCCGCGCTCACCGGCTTCGAGCGCGCCAAGCTCGACCAGCACCTCACCGCGGTGCGCGAGCTCGAGCAGACCTTTCAGCCGCCCACCTCCGGCACCACCATGGTGCAGGCAGGCTGCGTGGTGCCCTCGCGCCCCGCCGCGGTGCCGCAGTACGAGATGGGCTCGCTGCCCGCGCGGCTCAAGTCGCACCTGCAGCTCGTCGCCGCCTCGATGGCCTGCGACCTGGTGCGGGTCGCGGTGGTGGGCAGCGAGAACGGCCAGGGCCGCGCCAGCCCCGGCTGGCTGGGCAGCGGCTTCGACACCAACTGGCACGACGCGTTCACCCACAACACCACGGGCCACAGCCAGCACCAGGCCATTCACACCTGGTACGCGCAGCAGTTCGCCTACCTGGTGGGCCTGTTCAAGGCGGTGCCCGAGGGCAACGGCACCATGCTCGACAACACCGCGCTGGTGATGTTCAGCGAGCAGGGCTGCCGCTACTCGTCCTCGGGCCCCAGCGAGCACAGCCACGCCCAGCTGCCCTACGTGGTGGCCGGCAGCTGCGGCGGTCACTTCAAGCAGGGCCGCTTCGTCTCGGTGGGCACCAAGAGCCACAAAGACTTTCTCTTCAACTGCATTCGCGCCATGGGCTTCTCCGACTCGACCTTCGGCAACGTGAGCGGCGCGCCGCTGCCGCAGCTGGTGGCATGAGCGGCTTCGGGTACAGTGCCGGCGAATGCTCCAGCTGTGCGCGGTGCTCCTCGCCGTGACTCCCGAGCTCACCGAGGGTCGCCGCCTCTACGAGGCGCTCCGCTACCGCGAGGCGGAAGAGCAGCTGCGCCTCGCGCGCCACGACGCGCAGGCCACCGCCGCCGAGCGCCGCGAGGCCTACGAGCTGCTCGCGCAGTCGCTCATCGCCCAGAGCCGGGTGGCCGAGGGTGAAGACGTGTTCGCCGAGCTGCTGGTGCTCGAGCCCAACGCCCCTGCGCCGCGCGAGACCTCGCCCAAGGTGGAAGAGGCCTTCGCCCGCGCCAAGCGGCGCACCTACCGGCCCGACTACGTCAAGCTCACTCAGCGCGCCGCGCCGGCCGGGCAGGTGGTCATCGAGGTGGCCGACCCCTGGGCGCGGGTGAGCACGGTCTCGGTGCAGGGCGTCGAGCTCGCGCGGGCGGGCGGCACGTTCGCCGGGCCGCTCACTCCCGGCGCCGACGGCCCGCTCACCGCCGTCGCGAAGAGCGCGGCCGGAGACCCGGTCGCCACGCTCCCGCTGCAGGGCGCGGCCGAGCCGGTGGCGATCGCCGCCCCACCTCGAGCCGTGGCCGCGCCCGAGCCTGCGGCCGAGGCCTCGCCCGTCACCCCTTCTTCGGCCCGCGTCCCCGGCATCGCCCTCGCCGTGGCCGCCCTCGCGCTCGGCGTCACCGGCGCCGCGCTGCTCGCCTGGGGCGGCCGCGACTACCAGGCCGCGCCCACCCACACCTTCGCCTCCGAGGTGGCGGCGCTCGACCGCTCGGCGGCGCTGAAAGGCAACACCGGCGCGGTGCTGCTCGGCACGGCGCTCGTCGCTGGCGGCGCATCGGTTGTACTCTTCGTTGCGTTCTGATGCCTCCCGACAGCGTGTTGATGGTGGGCCGCTACGCCCTCGGCACCCGCCTCGCGCGCGGAGGCATGGGCGAGGTGTACCTCGCCACCCAGCTGGGCCTGGGCGGGTTCAAGAAGCCGGTGGTGGTGAAGCTGCTGCTCCCGCACCTGGCCGAAGACCCTGAGGGCGTGGCCATGTTCCTGCACGAGGCCCAGCTCGCGGCGCGCATGAAGCACCCCAACATCGTCGAAATCTACGACGTGGGCGTCTCTGACGGTCGCTACTACCTGGCGATGGAGTTGGTGCGCGGCGTGTCGATGAGCCGCTTCATCGCGCGGCTCAAAGAGAGCGCCTCGCGCCTCGACACCGCCGCGCTGCTCTACGTCGCCCGCCGGCTCTGCGACGCGCTGGCGCACGCGCACGACCTGTGCGGCGAAGACGGCACGCCGCTCGACGTGGTGCACCGCGACGTCACGCCGCACAACGTGCTGCTGGGCGCCGCGGGCGAAGTGAAGCTCACCGACTTCGGCATCGCCAAGGCGCGCGACTCGGTGGTGAAGACCCGGCCCGGCCAGGTGCGCGGCAAGGTGGCGTTCATCGCGCCCGAGCAGATCGAGCAGGGCCGCGTCGACCACCGGTCGGACCTCTACTCGGCCGCGCTCTCGCTCTACCAGCTGGCGACCCTCGAGACGCCCTTCACGCGGGGCAGCGCCGAAGAGACCCTGCAGGCGGTGCTGCGCGGCAAGCTGCCCCCGCTCGCGGTGGCGCGCCCCGACCTCCCCGCTGGCTTCAGCGCCGCGGTCACCCGCGCGCTCTCGGTGCAGAGCGACCAGCGCTTCGGCTCGGCGCTCGAGTTTCGCGACGCGCTGGGCGCCGAGCCCGAGCCCCAGGCCGCCCGGCAGCTCGCCGCCCGGGTGCTCGAGCTGTGCGGCGCGCAGCTCGACGAGCTGCACGAGCTGACCCGCAGCCTCGAGGCCGGGCAGGCGACACCGGGCGTGGCGTCGGCTTCGTTGAACAGCGCCACCGTCGAGGTCACCGGCGTGCGTCGCCGCCGCAACCTGCAGGCCGCCGGCGCCGCGGCGGTGGCCACGTTGCTCGCGGCGCTGCTGGCGTTCGACCTCTGGCGCTCGCGGCGCGCGCCCGCCGCCGAGCCGGAGCCGGCGGTGGCCGCGGTGGCCGGCGGTGGCGGCGGCCCCAGCGCCCCCGAGCCCGAGGCCGAAGCGCCAGCGAGCGAGGCCACCGCCGAGCCGGCCCGCGCCGCACCGCGGGTGCCCTCTGCCCGCGCGGTCGGCTACCTCACCGTCGACGCGCGCCCCTGGGCCCGGGTGATGCTCGGCAGCCGCGTGCTGGGTGAAACCCCGATGGACCGGGTGCCGGTGCCCGCCGGAGACTGGGCGCTGACGCTCGAGAACCCCAAGACCCAGAAGACGGTGAAGAAGAAGGTGAAGGTGCTCGCCGGCAAGACGGTGTTCGTGAAGGAGGACCTGCGATGAACACCGCGGCGACCGAAGACCTGGGCGGCTCGGGCTCGCAAGGGCCGGTGGCTCCGGTGCGCATCGAGGTCGCAGGCGGCGCCGGCGCGGGGCGCTTCATCACCCTCGAGAGCGGCACGGTGTTCGTCGGCAAGCACCAGAGCTGCGACCTGGTGGTCGACGACGCCTCGGTCTCGCGGCGGCACCTCAGCGTCGAGCTGCTGGCGGGCGCAGTGCAGGTCAGAGACCTCGGCAGCCGCAACGGCACCGTCTACCTGGGCGCGCGAATTCAAGACGCGCGGGTGCCCATCGGCGGCTCGCTGAAGGTGGGGCGTGTCACGCTGCGCTTCGCGCCGGTGGTCGAGCGCGCCGCGCCGGCGCCGCGCGACGGCTTTCACGGGCTGATCGGCAGCGCGGTGGGCATGCGGCGGGTCTTCGACGCGCTCGAGCGGGTGGCGCGCGAGTCGATGGCGGTGCTGCTGCAGGGCGAGTCGGGCACCGGCAAAGACAGCCTGGCGCGCGCGCTGCACCAGGCCTCACCCCGGCAGGCGCAGCCGTTCGTGGTGTTCGACTGCGCCGCCGTCGCTCCGCAGCTGCTCGAGGCAGAGCTGTTCGGCCACGCCCGCGGCGCCTTCACTGGCGCCTCGGCCGCCCGCGCCGGGCCGCTCGAGCTGGCGCTGGGCGGCACCTTGTTTCTCGACGAGGTGGCCGAGCTGCCCAAGGCCCTGCAGCCGCGGCTCTTGCGCGTGCTCGATTCGGGCGAGTTCAAGCGGGTGGGCGACAACGCGGTGCGCCGGTTCTCGGGCCGCGTGGTCGCCGCCACCCGCACCGACCTGCAAGCCGAGGTGAAGGCCGGCAACTTCCGCGAAGACCTCTTCTTTCGCCTCTCGAGCGTGGTGGTGAAGGTGCCGCCGCTGCGCGAGCGCCGCGAAGACATACCGCTGCTGGTCGAGCGCTTCGCCGGTGAGCAGGTGCTCAGCCCCTCGACGCTCGCCGCGATGCAGTGCGACCCCTGGCCGGGCAACGTGCGGGAGCTGAAGAACGCGGTGGCGCGGGTGCTCGCGCTCGGCACGCTCGGTGACGAGCCGGCCGGCGCCCCCGGGCAGGACACCGACGCCAGCTTCCACGCCGCCCGAGAGAAGCTGATGGATTCGTTCGAGCGCGACTACCTCGCGGTGGTGCTCGAGCGCCACGGCGGCAACATCTCGGCCGCCGCGCGCGGCTGCGGCCTCTCGCGCCGGCAGTTTCACCGCCTGCTCGACAAGCACGCGCTGGGGCGGGTCGATGCGTAGCGCCGCGCTGCTGCTGTCGCTCGCCGGCTGCTTCCCCGCGCACGACTACGCGGGGCTGGCCTGCGACGCCACCCACGCCTGCCCCGACGGGCTCGCCTGCACCGCGGGCGTCTGCGGCGGCACCGGTGGAGCAGGTGGCGGCACCGGTGGCGGCAGCGCCAACGGCGGTGGCCGCGGCGGTGGCACCGGTGGAGCAGGTGGCTCAGGCAACCTGCTCGCCAGCGGAGACTTCGAGAGCGGCGTGGGCGACTGGTACGCCACCAGCACCGACACCGACTTCGAGTCTCAGACCACCCGCGTCCGCTCGGGCGCACACGCGATGCGGGTGTTCGCGAAGAGCGTGGGCAGCACGTTGAGCGTCGGCCTGCAGCGCGAGGTCATCACCGGGGTGAGCGACGGCGTCACGTTCTGCATCGAGGCGTGGGTCGACCGCGGCAACCAGGTGCAGCCCATCAAGCTCATCACCCGCCGCTACGCCGCCAGCGCCTCCGACTGGGAAGACACCGGCACCGTCACCACCGACGCGGGCGTGAGTGGCTGGCAGCGGGTGGTGGCGGCGGTGACCGCGGCCGCTCCCAAAGACCTGTACGTCAACCTGCGCTTCTCGGGTCAGGCCGTCAGTGGCGGCGAGTTCTTCGTCGACGACGTGCGGGTGACCCGCGTCGCTGCGCCGGCCGCCTGCCAGTGACGCGCTGCGCTTGAAGCGCAGCCTTGGGCTGTTGCACTGCAACATCGGGTGGTGCGCTGTAACGGGCCGCACCCGATCGACCGGAAATCGGGCGCGCGCAGGCGAAGACAATCGTCACGCAACGTTTTTCAAATCCCTCGCTGTTCGAAGAGCCCCTCATGCCCCGAAGCCTCACTTCCCCCCTGCGCACGTCATTGCTGCTCACCACGCTGCTCGCGGCCTGCGGGCCTGCGCTCGAAGACGAGCCCGAAGACCTCGAATCGCAAGAAGCCGCCATCAGCGCCAACGAGGTGATGTCGCGCGCCAACGACTACATGACCCACGACATCATGTACTGCGGCGGCCCGGCAGGCGGCGCCGACCTGATGTGCGGCAACGGCATCTGTCACCCGCCGGCAGGCCCCTGGAGCAGCCACCGCAGCGACTGCTCGGGCTTCGTCTCGTACTGCTGGCAGATTTCCAGCGACCCCGACACCCGCACCTTCGTGAACGACCGCGCCGGCTCGCAAGGGTGGACCACCATCGGCGTCGACCAGCTGCGGCCCGGCGATGCGCTGGTGACGGTCGGCCACATCAAGCTGTTCGGCGGCTTTCTGGGCGGCAACAGCGCGCTCATCTACGAGCAGTACGACTGCGGTCGCACCGCGCACAAAGAGGCCCAGTTCTTCAGCCGCAGCGGTAACACCGTCTGGTTCGGCGGCGACAGCCGCGCGTACCACGCGATTCGTCGCAACGGGCTGAGCGACCTGCCCAGCCTCAGCTCGCGGCGCGCGATGGCGTTTCAGGCCAACACCACCTCGCTGTGGACGGTGGTCGATGGCGCAGCGCACGACTGGAGGCTGGGCATGATGCCCGGCACGAGCCCGGCGATCGCGGTGCTCGACAACGGCGGCTACGCGGTCGCGTTTCAGGCCAACACCGGCGAGCTGTGGACGGCGGGCTCCATCGGAGTGGGCAGCCGGCACCTCGGCATGATGCGCGGCACCAGCCCGGCCATCACCGCGCTGCCGGGTGGCGGGTATCAAATCGCCTTCCAGGCCAACACCAGCAGCCTGTGGACGACCGGCACCGCCGGCACCCACAACTGGGAGCTGGGCATGATGCCCGGCACCAACCCCAGCATCGCCGCGCTGAGCGGCGGTGGCTTTCAGGCCGCGTTTCAGGCCAACACCAGCAGCCTGTGGACGGTGGGCAGCGCCGGCACCCGAGACTGGGCGCTCGGCATGAACCGGGAGAGCAGCCCCAGCATCACCGGCCTCGCCGGCGGCGGCTTCCAGGTCGCGTTCGAGGCCAACACCAACCACCTGTGGACGGCCGGCACCGCCGGGACGAAGCGGTGGGACCTGGGCATGATGCCGGGCACCAGCCCCAGCATCACCGGGCTCGCCGGCGGCGGCTTTCAGGTCGCGTTCGAGGCCAACACCTCGGTGCTGTGGACGGCCGGCACCGCCGGAATCAGGAACTGGGAGCAGGGCATGATGCGCGGCTCGAGCCCCAGCATCGTCGCCTTCGGCACCGGCTACGAGGTCGCGTTCGAGGCCAACACCACCTCGCTCATCACGGTCGGCACCGCGGGAAACACCAACTGGCACCTGGGCATGTTCAGCGGCACCAACCCTTCGGGCGGGTGAGGCGTTAGAGTGCGAGCCCGGCGCGCGCGGTGACCTCGACCCAGAAGCCGTCGGGCGCGGTGCAGTAGACGGTGGTGCCGCGGGCGTTGTGCAGCAGCGCGCTGCACGGCACGCCGAGCTCGAGCGCGCGGGCGCGCAGCGCCTCGACGGCGGCGGCGTCGGGTACGTGGAACCCGAGGTGAAAGCCGTCGGGGTAGCGCTGCGCGTCGTTCTTCTTCTGCAGCACCAGCACGAAGCCGGCGCCGTCTTCGAGAATCGCGATGGCGGGCGAGCCGGGCTTGGAGATGGCCTTCAGGCCGAACAGCGCCGTGAACAGCTCGGTGTGGCGGGGGACGTCGGAGACCTGCAGGTCGAGGTGGGTGATGTTCATGTCGCCTTCTGGTTCGAGCGGCGGGCACACGTGTGCCGCCGACCAGGGCAACTCAGCCTCAGTTGAACTGCAGCGAGGCGGTTGAAGGGCTCCCACCGTGGGAGTGACCGGGGCTCACCCGAGACCGGTCTGCCGTTTCGAGGTCGGCTTCTTCATATCGCGCTTCAGGGCACGAAGACGAAGCTACCGAACCACGAGCCGTAGTCGTTGCTCGTGACGCCGTTGCGGGTGCTGCCGAAGTACTGCGACTCGCCGGGCCTCACCTCGACGCGAACCAGGCCACCGTCCAGCCCGATGCGGCCGGCGTGCACCGCAGCGGTGCAGATGGACGAGTCGTCGGTGTAGATGGCCGTGCCCCACACCGAGTCGATGTCGGCGCTCGTGCCGGGACGGCAGCGGGCGGCGATCTGCGTACCGTTGCTCCCGCGGATGCCGAAGGTGAACGCCACGTCGTCACCCCAGAACAGCGTGCCGCCGTCGATGGGAGCGCCACCATCCCAGAGGGAGCGACCCGCATCGGTGCTGGACGAACCGCCACCGGCGCCTGCCGTGCCGCCACCGGCGCCGCCCGACGTGCCGCCGCCGGCTCCGCCCGACGTGCCGCCGCCAGTGCCGCCCGCCGTGCCGTCGCCGTTGCCGCCCGACGTACCGCCGCCGTTGCCGCCCGATGTACCGCCGCCATTGCCGCCCGACGTACCGCCGCCGTTGCCGCCCGATGTACCGCCTGCGGTGCCGCCGCCGGTGCCCGACGTGCCGCCGGCGGTGCCGCCGCCGGTGCCCGACGTGCCGCCGGCCGTGCCGCCGCCAGTGCCCGACGTGCCGCCGGCCGTGCCGCCGCCAGTGCCCGACGTGCCGCCGCCGTTGCCGCCCGAGCCGCCGTCAGTTCCACCGCCCCCGCCGCCGCACGCCGCCATCGAAGCAATCACCGCCACCGTCACCAGTCGTCGAAGCATGCGCACGACCTACTTCACGGGCTGCCGGTCGTCGAGTTCGAGTGCACCTCAGGTCAATTTCGACACCTGTCAGACAACCTCCGACGCAGCGCGAAAGCCTCGGCGCTTTGCTACCGTTCGGGCTGATCATGGCATCGTTGATTCAGCCCTCTGACCGCGTCCCCAACGCACCCTCATCGCCGACCGAACGGCTCGTCGAAGTGGTTCAAGAGCTCTCGCTCGCCCGCTCGCTCGAGCGCGTGATGGAGATCGTCCGCACCGCCGCACGCCAGCTCACCGGCGCCGACGGAGCGACCTTCGTGCTGCGCGAAGGCGCCAACTGCTACTACGCCGACGAAGACGCCATCGGCCCGCTGTGGAAGGGCAAGCGCTTCCCCCTCACCGCGTGCATCAGCGGCTGGGCGATGCTCAACCGGCAGCACGTCGGCATCGAAGACATCTACCAAGACCCCCGCATTCCCCACGACGCGTACCGGCCCACCTTCGTGAAGAGCCTGGTGATGATGCCCATACGCCGGGCCGAGCCCATCGGCGCGATCGGCACCTACTGGGCGCGCGAGCGCACTCCGCAGGCCTCCGAGCTCAAGCTCTTGCAGGCGCTCGCCGACAGCACCTCCATCGCGATGGAGAACGTCGAGCTCGTCAAAGACCTCGAGCATCGCGTGCGCGATCGCACCGCCCAGCTCGAGGCGGTGAACCGCGAGCCTCGAGAAGTTCTCGTACTCGGTCTCTCACGACCTGCGCGCTCCCCTGCGCGCCATCGAGGGCTTCTCGCAGCAGGTGGTCGAAGACGACGCCGACAAGCTCAGCGACGGCTCGAGGCACGCGCTCAGCCGCGTGGTCGCCGCCACCGGGCGCATGGCCAAGCTCATCGAGGCGCTGCTCGGCCTCGCGCGGCTCTCGCAGAGCAAGCTCAACCTGGCACCCGTCGACCTCACCGCGATGGCCAACGAGGTGGTGCTCGCGCTGCGCGAAGCGAACCGCGACGCGCAGGTCGAGGTCACCGTGCAGGACTCGATGGTGGTCGAAGGCGACGAGGCGCTCTTGCGCGTGGCGCTCACCAACCTCATCGGCAACGCGTGGAAGTTCTCTCGCAAGTCGCCGGCGCCGCGCATCGAGGTGGGCTCGCGGCCGGTGGGAGACCTGGTCGAGTACTTCGTGCGCGACAACGGCGCCGGCTTCGACATGCGCTACGCCGAGCGGCTGTTCGGAGCCTTCCAGCGGCTGCACACCGAGCGCGACTTCGAGGGCACCGGCGTGGGCCTCGCTACCGTCTCGCGCGTCATCGCCCGTCACGGCGGCTCGATTCGCGCCGAGGGCGAGCCCGGCAAGGGCGCCACCTTCTCGTTCACCCTGGGCAGCGCCGTGGTGCCCAAGGTCCTGGCCTGAAGCGGGCGGCGCTGCCCGAGAGCCGGTTCACGCGCCCGGGTCGATGCCGCGCTCCACCAGCGGCTCGATGACGTGCGTCTCCATCGAACGCCGGGCGAGCGCGAGGTAGCTCTCGCTCTCCATCCACCCCAGCGCGTCGGCGTCGAGCGGGCTGTTCGGCCGCGGCACGATGGTCTTCCACCGCTCGCGCACCGCGTCGATGGTCTGCGCGGCGATCGCGGCCAGGTGCTTGCGCTCGGCGTCGCCCAACAGCTCGTCCGCCCAGTCGAGAAAGAACCACCCCAGCTGCCCGTGGGCCGCCTCGTCCTTCACGATGCGGCACAGCACCTGGGCGATCAGCGGGTGCTTCGCCGCGTGCCACGAGCCGCGCAGCACCGGTATCGAGAGCGCCTCGCCCACGCAGAAGTTTCGCACGATCAGCTCGGCCGCCTGCAGCAGCATCGGCAGCTCGCGCGCCGGCTCGGCGATGATGTTGCGCGGGTCGTGCATCAACTGAATGCCCCCGCCCAGCTCGCCGACCAGCCGCGCGCACAGCTCGACGTGCACCATCTCGTCGAGCGGGAACCGGCTCGCCATCGCCACGAGGTCGAGCGGAGCGCGCGCGCAGATGAGCGCCTTCAGCGTCGCCGCGCACGCCGCCCCGGTGCGGTGCTCTTGAAACGCCGCCTCGGTCCACGCGCGCCGGGCCGCCTCCACCACCTCGGGCGGGTGCGGGTCGGCGCGCAAGGTACCCCACGGCAGCGCATCGACCTCGGGCCGCAGCCGCCGGTAGCGCCGCTCGACGGCGCCTCCGTACAGCGACAGCTCGAAGGCTTCGAGGCGCTCTTCCATCAGTGGTCGCCGTTGTCTCCGCCGTCCGAGTCGTGACCGCCGTCGGTGCCCCCGTCCTGGTCTTCGACCGGGTCCGGGTCGTAGCAGCCGGGCGGGCCGGCGTCGGCGCCGCACTGCGGAGGTGCCACCAGGTTCCCCGCAGTGAAGGGCCAGCAGGCGTTCAACGTCACCACCGCGGCGCCGGCGGTAGCGACCAGCAGCACGCGCGACTTCACTTTACGGCGGGGTCTCGTGCTCATTCGTTGTCCTCTCCGAGTCTGACAGACAGCCGGCGCCGCGCCAGTGCAGGTGTCGTGCTCGGCGCCCAACCCGCCGTCACCGCTCGCCTGGAGCGGCCGCGCGCCGTGACAGCCCCGTCAGCGTCGAGCGAGCTCCAGGTGGAGCAGGCTCAGACCATGAGCCTCGCAGCGCGACACGCGCTCGTGACCCGAAAGACACGCGCCCGCGATTCGAGCGCCTCACGGCTGTTGCCGGGCGCGGTCAGGCTGCGCGCCATGATCGCCACCACCCTCGTCTCCCGCTACACCCGCCCCGTCCCCGCGCACCGCTACGCGCCGCCCCTCGACGTCGTTCTCTCCGAGCTGGTGCTCTTCGTCGCCGTCAGCGCCTTGAAGCTCACGAGGCGCCGCTGATGCAGTCGCTGGTGCACCTGTCCGACCTGCACCTCGGCTCGCCGCGTTCGCTCTCGGCTGCGCGCGCGCTGGTAGGCCAGCTCTCGACGCTCGGCAACGCCGTGGTGGTGGTCACCGGCGACGTCACCTGGGGGCACCTGAGCCAGTGGCGGGCCTACCGGGAGATCTTCGCACCGCTCGGCGAGCGCCTCATCACCCTGCCGGGCAATCACGATCGCTGCCACGACGACGTGGCGCGCTTCATCACCGACCGCCGCGTCTGGACCATCGAGCGACCCGGGCTGAGCCTGGTGTGCGTCGACACCACCGCCCCGCACAACCGCAAGCCCTACCGCTCTCACGGCGCGCTCTGCGAGGCCGTGCTCGGCGACGTGGTCGCCGCGCTCCAGCGCGTGCCCGCCGACGCGCTGCGCGTGGTGGCGATGCACCACCACCTGGTGCCGCTGCCGGTCGAGGGCGTCGGCGAGTGGTTCGCCGAGGCGTTCGGCTGGCCCCACGCCTCGGAGCTGGGCCTCGGCACCCAGCTGCTCCGCAGCATTCTGGGCGAGTGCGACCTGGTGCTGCACGGCCACCGCCACGTGCCTCGCGAATTCGTCGCCGACGCCCCCAACGGCCGTGCCCTGCGCGTGCTCAACGCCGGAGCCACCCTCGAGCTCGGCGCCTGTCGCGTCTTCGACCTCGCTCGGGGCGCGTACGCGCAGCGCTGGCTGCAGCTCACGCCCACCCGGCGCCCGCTGACGGTGCCGGCCCGCGAGCTCGCGCTCAGCACCTGAGGCTGAACCGGGTGAACCCTCACCCCAGAAACGGCAGCTTCTCGCCGGTCTTCTGCCACATCGCCTCGGGGTAGGTGGCCGCGGCGGTGGTGCCCACGTTGGTGAAGAAGTACGCGTACTGCGACTGGTACGCCACGCGCTCTCCGTAGCCCGGGTGCGTGGTCTCGGCCCACTCGCTGCGCGGCACGTCCATCGCCAAGAGCGCGGTGCTCAGCCACTGGTTGTAGATGAGCCCCGAGTAGAGCTGCTCGCTGCCGGTGCTCGAGTCGCCCGAGAGCTTCTTGGCGGTGTTCCGGTAGTCGCAGTACTGCCCCGTCTTCAGCGCGCCGCCCGCACCGCCCGCGGTGATGACCGGCATGGTGAACGCGAAGTGGGTGACGTTGCCGCTCTCTTGCCCCCACGCCACCAGCGAGCTGTCGAGCAGCGTGCCGCCCGCGCCGTTGCTGAAGCCGTCGAGCCGCGCCACCAGGTCCATGAACACGCCGGCGAAGAAGGCCTGGTGCGACTGCATCACCAGCGCCTGCGCCGCGCCTCCACCCGACGCCGAGTGCGAGACGTTGTTGTGCCAGTCTTCGCCCTGCGCCGCCCGGCTGGTGAACGTCAGCGCCTGGTTGTTCTCGTCGATGCTCGACGTCATGATCCGCGTCGCGCCGCAGTTCATCGCCACCGCGATGACCTCGTTGATCAGCTGAAAGAACTGCACGTTCTTGGTCGGCGCCCCGTCCATCGGGCGCAGGCCCAGGTTGTCCATGGTGGGAGTCGACGGCACCGTGCAGCCCGCGCTCACCGTGGTGCCCAGCCGCCGCTGCAGCTCGGCCACCGCGTCGATGTGCTGGTCGAGCCGCACCTTGTCTTCGCTCGACAGCCGCGCGTTGCCGTTGCGCAGCGACTGGTAGCTCGCCAGCACCTGGTCGACCACCGGCTTGCGGCCGCCGCCGCCGCTGCTCGGCGTGCCCGCCAGCAGGGTGTTGAACAGCCCCAGCGAGCTCTCGGTGCCGCCGATCGCCGACGTCGAGACCCCCGACCCCGGCACGCCCGCCGTCTTGTACCCGTACGAGCCGGTGTTGACCTTGCCGATGGCCACCGAGCGCCGCTTCACCGAGGCCACGCTCGGGTAGAACGACGGCGAGTACGCCATCACCTGGTCGATGGTCGGTCGCGGCGAGCCCGGCGTGCCCTTGTCGTCGTCGTAGTACCCGAGCGCTCCCCCGAAGTTGTGCGCCATGTACTTGGGTATGTCGAGCCCCCGCAGCAGGTTGAGCTTGGCCACCCGCGCAGGCGTCAGCACGCTCGACGGCGCGGTCAGCACCGGGCTCAGCACCGCGTTGCTGCCCGCCTGCTGCGCCGCCAGCGGCCCCGCGCGCACCGTGTGCAGGTAGCTCATCGACGTGGTGAGCATCGAATCGGCCGGCCACATGTTGGCCGCCGAGATGCCGCCGTGCGGAGTGCGAAAGTGCACGAAGCACTTGGGCGGCGTCACCGGCAGCGCGCGCGCCTCACGCGGCAGCAACGACTCGAGCAGCGGCAGCGCCAGCGCCACGCCAGACGCCCCCTGCAGGAACATGCGGCGGTCGAGCAGCTTGATGCTCATTGAAACCTCCTCTGCTTGAAGCTCGCGGTTCGGGCGTACGCCTCGAGCACCTCGGTGAGGGGCTTGCCGGCGCGCGCCGCGGTCTCCATCGCCGCCAGCGCGCAGCCGTCTCTCGACGACGACTCGTAGCGGATCGCCGAGAAGCGGAAGTACTGCCGCGCCAGGCACGACTGGTAGAGCCGCGTCGCGTCGATGGCCTGGGTGAGCTCGACCGCGTCGGCCATCTTCCGGGTATCGCCGGGCGTGAGCACCGGCGCCGCGCTCGAGTCGATGGGCAGCGTGCCGGTGACGTGGCCCGTCGCGTCGAACAGCTGCTCGGCGGTGCGCTCGCGGCCCAGCGCATCGAAGCCCTCGGTCAGAAAGCCGGGCGGGTTGATGCGGGTCGGGTGGCAGCCGGCGCACACACCCGAGCCGGTCTTCGCCTCGACCGCCTGCCGCGTGGTCATCGAGCCGGTCGACATCGGCGGAGTGAGGTCGACGTTCTGCGGCGGCGCGCCCACCTGCTGGCAGAGAATGGCGTTGCGCACCAGGTAGCCCTTGTGAATCGGGCGCGTCATCGCGGTGCCGGTCGACAGCATCGCCGCGCGGGTCAGCAGGCCGGCCCGCTTGCTCGACGCCGGCAGCGGCGCGGCGCCGGTGCCCGACCACTTCGCCACCCCGTACACCCCGGCCACGAAGTCGTCGGTGGCGAACGCGCGCCGGTCAGTGAGGAAGTCGCTGGCGTTGCCGCCGCCGCGCACCGTCGCGGTGAGCGAGGCGAGCACGTCGTTCACCATCGCGTCGCGCGAGCTGGCGGCGGGCAGGGTGCTGCCGGCGAAGGCCTTGAAGGTGGGGTCGGCGCTCAGCGCGTCGAGCGGCGGCAGCTCGGTCAGGCGCAGCCACTGCGAGGCGAACTCGTCGAGCGAGGCGCTCAGCCGGGCGTCGTTCACCAGGCGGTCGAGCTGGGCATCGAAGCCCGCCGCGGTGAGCAGGCTGCCGTCGGCGGCCGCGGCCCACAGCGCGTCGTCGGGCGGGCTCTGCCAGTACTGGTACGAGAGCCGCGCGGCCAGCTCGTAGGCGCTCAAGGGCGCGGTGGCCGCGCTGTCGAGGGTGCCGTGCTCGACCCGGTAGAGCGTCTGCGGCGCCGAGAGCAGGGTGACGATGACGTCGGCGACCGCGGCCGGCGCGACCGGGGTGGGGTCGGAGATGTTCGCGTAGGTGGTCACCTCGGCGGGCTTCAGCGGAGCGCGCGTCACCCGCGCGCCGAAGCGCTGCACGAACGCCTCGAGGCACGCGCGGTCGTTGGTGGTCGACGCGTCGGTCGCGCACGCGCCGAGCAGCGCCGTCATTCGCGCGGTGGTCGAGGTGAGCTGCGCGCCGATGGCCACCGCGGTGTCGAACATCGCGTCGACCTGGGTCTGCTGAATCGCCTGGTCGGCGCGGCCGTAGCCGCCGCGCAGGTCTCCCGGCGCCGGGGTGATGACGTCGGCCGGGTAGCGCGCGAACGTCGGCTTCACCGCCGCCCAGATGCTCGCCGCGTCGTTCGGCAGCGCCAGCGCGAGCGCGAACTGCAGGGTGTTCTGCAGCTGCGCGCGCGAGAGGCGGGGCAGCGGCAGCTCGTCGGGTACCGCGCTCGGGCTGCAGGTGAACAGCGCCGCCGCCGGCCCGGGTGGGTTCATCGGGTCGGGGTTCATCGGGTCCGGGTTCATCGGATCCGGGTCCATCGGATCCGGGCTCATCGGATTCGGGCCTCCGACGCCTCCGCCGGCGCCGCTGCCCCCAGGAGAGAGAACGTCTCCCGTGCAGCCCAGGGCGAGCGTCGCCCACACCAGCGCCAGAAGTCGGTGACCGAGCATGCCGCTTGCCCTGAGCAAGGGGCACACCCGAAAGGTCACCGAACAATGTCGAGCGCTTGCGCAGAAAGCAGGGCAGCGGGTTGCTGCTGGGTTGAGCAGGGCCGGTGTCGCCACGCTCCACCTCGATAGCGCGGCTTTGAGGTTTACTCCCCAGCCGCACGTGGAACGCTTCGACATTCTCGGCAAGCTCTCCGAGGGCGGCATGGGTGAGGTGCTGCTCGCCCGCGCCACCGGCGAGCACGGCTTCTCCAAGCTGGTGGCGGTGAAGCGCATTCGCGCCGAGCTCTCGGCCGACCCCGAGTTCATGCTGCGCTTCGTCACCGAGGCCAAGGTCACCGTCGCGCTCAGCCACGCCAACATCGTGCAGGTGTTCGACCTCGCGCGCGCCGGCCCCGACCTGCTGCTGGTGATGGAGTACGTGCGCGGCGCCGACCTGCACCAGCTGCTCAGGCGCGCGCGCGAGCTGGGCGAGACGGTGCCCCTGCCGGTGCTGCTCTACCTCGCCGCCGAGGCGCTCAAGGGGCTCGCGCACGCGCACCGCCCGACCGCGACCGCCGCGCGCGGCATCATTCACTGTGACATCAGCCCGTCGAACCTGCTGCTCTCGTACGCGGGCGAGGTGAAGCTCACCGACTTCGGCATCGCGCAGCTGATGGCGCGGCGGCAGACGGCCGACGGCCGGGTGCTGGGCAAGAAGCGGTACATGTCGCCCGAGCAGCAGGCCGGCCAGGCGCTCGACGCGCGCACCGACCTGTTCGCGCTGGCGATGGTGCTGCGCGAGGCGCTCGAGGGCCGCGACGAGGCCGACGTGCCGGCGGCGCTGCGCGCGCTGCTCGACCAGGCGACGTCACCGGCGCGCGAGCAGCGGCCGGCGGGCGCGGTCGAGATGCTGCGCGCCATCTCTGAAATCGAACGGCAGCTCGAGCCGATGGTGACCGCGCCCGAGGTGGGAGCGTGGGTGAGCCGGCTGGTGCCGCCGCGCCCCGAGGCCGACACCGACGCGTTCGCCGGCGCGGTGCGCGACCTGCTCGGCAGCGCCCCGCGCACCGGCACGCGCAGCGCCGAGCTCCCGCCGCGAACGTTCGTGGCGCGCGCCGAGAAAGACGGCACCACGGTTTGGGAGACCGCAAAGACCGCCACGCCGGCGAAGCCCAAGCGCCGGTGGCCGTACGCTGCCGCGGCAGTCATCGTGCTCGGGGGCGCGACCATCGCCTCCCTCTCCCCTGGCGGGAGAGGGAACGAGGGTGAGGGGCGGGCGAGCCCAAAAACCGAAATCGAGCAACCCAAGGCCGAGCCGGCACCAGCCGCAGCTCGTCCCCCCGCAGAGCCCGCACCCCCACCCCAGTCCGCGCAGCCGAAACCCCGCCCCACCGGTACGCTGAACGTCTTCGCCGACCCGTGGGCCTCGGTGCTCCTCGACGGGCGGCGCATCGGCACCACGCCGCTGCGCAGCGTCTCGCTCCCCGTGGGCCCGCACCGGCTTCGCCTCGAGCACCCGAAGCGCAAGACCATCGAGAAGGTCGTCACCATCGTCGCGGGCCGCACCGAGCTCGTCGACGTCGAGCTGCAACCCGAGACCCCATGACCGACCCGCGCACCCTGACCGAGCCGTTGGCCACCACCTACCGGGCCGAGCAGGCGCGGCTGGAAATCGTCGCCGGCCCCGAGACCGGGCTGGCGCGCGTGTTCCAGGGCTCGATTCGCCTCGGCAGCCGGCCGATGGTCGAGGTCCCGCTCAGCGACCCCAAGGTCTCGGGAGTCCACTGTCAGCTGACCATCGACGGCAGCGGCATCACCGTGCGCGACCTCGGCTCGAAGAACGGCGTGTTCATGGGCGGCTTCCGGGTGCGCGACGCGCTGGTGCCGCAGGGGCAGCTCGTCACCATCGGCGACACCCAGTTCCGGGTGAAGCTGATTCAGGCGACGGTCGAGATACCCACCCTGGCCACCACCGCGTACCACGGCATCATCGGCCGCTCGGGGGCGATGCGGGCGCTGACCGCGCAGCTCGAGCGGCTGAAGAGCTCTGACGCCACCGTGCTCATCGAGGGCGAGACCGGCACCGGCAAAGAGCGGGTCGCCGACGCGCTGCACCGGTCGAGTCACCGCTCCGAGAAGCCGCTGGTGGTCGTCGACTGCGGCACCTTGAGCGCCACGCTCGTCGAGTCGCAGCTGTTCGGGCACGAGCGCGGCGCGTTCACCGGAGCCGAGAGCCGGCAGGTGGGCGCCTTCGAGCGTGCGCACGGCGGCACGCTGTTCCTCGATGAAATCGGCGAGCTGCCGCTGGGGCTGCAGGTGAAGCTGCTCGGCGCGCTCGAGCGCCGGCAGGTGCAGCCGCTGGGCGCCACCGCGCCGCTCGCGGTCGACGTGCGCATCATCGCCGCCACCAACCGCGACCTCGCGGTCGAGGTCTCGAAGGGCCGCTTCCGCGAAGACCTCTATTACCGGCTGTCGGTGGTGCACCTCAAGGTGCCGCCGCTGCGCGAGCGCCGCGAAGACATTCCGCTGCTGACCATCGAGTTCCTCGCGCAGCTGGGGCTCGACCCGCAAGAGGTGCTGACCCCGAAGACGCTGGCCGACCTCGAGCGCTACGACTGGCCGGGCAACGTGCGCGAGCTCAAGAACACGCTCGAGCGGGCGGGGGTGCTGATGGAGCCGCCCAGGGCTGCTTCGCCGGCGAAGGCCCCGGTGCAGCTGCCCGGGGTGGTCGACACGCAGACCCCGCTGCTGGAAGGGCGCGCGCAGCTGATCGCCGCGTACGAGTCGGCCTATCTCGGTAAGCTGCTCGAGGAATGCCGGGGAAACGTCTCCGAGGTCGCGCGGCGCGCGCAGATGGACCGCATGACCGTGCACCGCATGCTGCTCAAGCTCAACCTGCGCTGACGCGCCACCCTCTCCCCTCGCGGGAGAGGGCCGGGGTGAGGGGGCGAGACGAGCACCGGCGAAGCGCGCTGACGACGCCGCCACACCCTCTCCCCTCGCGGGAGAGGGCCGGGGTGAGGGGGCGAGACGAGCACCGACGAAGCGCGCTGTCGACGACGCTCCTTCCGCTCCTCGTCCTGCTGCACCCCGCGTTGGCGCAAGCCGCCGAGCGGGCGGCGCTGCTGGTCAAGAACCCGACGGCCATCGAGCCGAGCAAGCTCGACACGCTGCGCACGAGGCTGACCCCGCAACTCGAGCTCACCGACAGCCCCGAGGTGCGGCGCGTGCTCGAGCAGCCCGACGACGCCGAGCGGCGGGTGACCGAGGCGCTGGCGCGCGCCCGGCAAGCGCTGCGCAAGTTCGACCTCGAGACAGCGCGCGCGGCGTTGAGCGCGGCGCGGGAGTCGATCTCCGAGCTGGCGCCCACCCGCTCGGCCCGCGCGCTGGCGGTCGAGGTCGCGGTGCGCGAAGCCGAAGTCACCCTGGTGGCGAGCAAGAGCGCCGACCTCTCGCAGCCCTTCGGCGTGGCGCTGGCGATCGACCCCACGCTGTCGCTCGACCGCGACCTCTTCTCGCCGCCGCTGGTGGCGCAGCTCTCTTCCATTCGCGCCGCGCGCGACCGGGCGCCCCGCATCACCCTCGAGGTCGACACGACGCCGCCGGGGGCGCGGGTGTTCGCCGCCGGGCAGGAGCACTGCTGCACGCCGCTCTACCTGAAGCTCGGCGCGGGCTGGCAGGTGCTGTGGGCGCAGCGCGACGGCTACCAGCCCAACCTGCTGCGGCTCTCCGCGTCCTCCAACGGGCCGGTCTCGATGGCGCTCACGGCGCAGCCGGCGGCGAACCGGCTCAAGCCGCTGGTCGAGGCGGTGCGGGCCCTCGAACCTGCCGACGAGGCGAGCGCCGCCCGCGCGCTGCTGGCCGAGCTTCACGTCGAGGTGCTGGTGGTGGTGGAGCAGGGCGCCGAGCCGAGGCAGTACCGCGCGGCTCCGCCCGCCGCGGTCACCGCACCGGTGCCCCAGGTCGAGCAGCCGCCGGCCGGCCCGCAGCGCCACCGCTGGCCGTCGTTGGTGGCAGGCATCGCCGGGCTGGGCCTCGGCGCAGGCGGCGGAGTCTTCGGCGCGATGGCGCAGGCCCAGGCGCAGCGCGCTGCCGCCGAACACTTCGGCTCCGACGGAGCGCAGCTGCACGCCGACGCAGCGCGCACGGCGACCACGGCGAACGTTCTCTACGGGCTGGCCGCGGCGTGCGCGGCAGCGGCCATCGCCTTCTGGTTCATCTTCTGATGGGCGCGAACCCAGACCTCCCTCTCCCCTGGCGGGAGAGGGCCGGGGTGAGGGGGCGAACACTCCTGTGCGCGACGTTGCTCCTCACCGCGTGCATCCTCAACCCGTACGACGCGCGGGGCAAAGCATGCGACGCGGCGCACGCGTGCCCGGACAACCTGGCGTGCGTGAGCGGGGTGTGCGGCGAGTGCGCGGTCGCCACCGACTGCGCCGTCACCGAAACCTGCGCGAGCGGAGCGTGCGGAGCGTGCTCGGTCGAGCGGCCCTGCCCCCCCGCTGAACGCTGCAACGCGGGCCGCTGCGAGCCGAAGTGCGACGTCACCCTGCAGTCGCTCATCGACTCGGCCGCGGCCGGCTCGACGCTCGTCGTGCCCGCGTGCACGTTTCGCGAGCAGGTGACGGTGAACAAGGCGCTCACGCTCTCGGGCCGGCCGGGCGCCGAGGTGAAGGGCAGCGACGTGTTTGGCCAGTGGGCCCCGGTCACTCTCGACGGCGGAGCGCACGCCTTCCAAGGCGACGCCGTGCCCGCGCTGCCGCTGCACGGCCTCTGCACCTCGGGCTGCCCCATCGACGGCTGCCAGGGCGGCGTCGAGGGCTGCCAGTGGCCCGAGCAGGTGTTCGTCGACGGGGCGCCGCTCACCCAGGTGAACGGCACCCCCGGCGCCGGCCAGTTCTCGCTCGGCCCGAGCCGCGCGGTGCTGCTGGGCGCCGACCCGGCCGGCCACCAGGTCGAGGTCACCACCCGCACCCGCTGGCTCACCGCCCAGAGCGACGGCGTGAGCCTCGACCGGCTCACGTTCCGTCACGCGGCCTCGAGCACCGACGGGGCGCTCTCGAACGGCGGCTTCTCGCAGTTCCGGCTCGCCCGGTCGACGCTGGCCGACGCGCACGGCGCGCTCGCTTGCGTCAGGCAAGGCACCGGCATCGCGATAACGGGCTCGACCTTCGAGCGGGCCGGTCAGGTGGGCCTGTGCATCGACGGCGCGCAGCAGGTCGAGGTGCGCGGCAACACCTTCACCGACGTGAACGCCGAGCGCTTCGACCCCGAGGGCAGCAGCGGCGGCATCTTCGCCACCGCGGCCGGTGAGCTGATCGTGAGCGGCAACCGGGTGCACGGCAGCAGCGGCCGCGGCATCACCTGTCTCACCGACTGCGCGAACGCGCTGTTCGAGAACAACACCGTCGACCACACCCGCTTCAGCGGCCTCTATTACGGCGCCAGCACCCACGGCACGCTGGCCGGCAACCGCGTGTGGGAGAGCGGGTGGGGCGACACCGACTGGGGTTGGGGAGCCGGCCTGCTCATCTGGGCCTCGAGCGACGTCGAGGTGCACCACAACCGGGTGGCGTGGGCGGCCGACGGCCTCACCGTCATCTCGCAGCGGCAGAGCAACCCGCAGTGGCTGGTGCGGCGGGTGACGGTGCACGACAACACCGTGGTGAGCACCCGCGACCCGAGCGACGCCACGCTCTACATGCTCGACCTGGGCTGGCTGGAAGACTGGGCCGGCCCGCTCTACGCGCCCGACGCTGGCAACGCAGGCCGCGACAACCGCTTCTGGAACGACAGCGCCGAGAGCAGCATGCAGCTGCGCTTCGGCTGGGGCGCCGGCACCATGGGCATGACCCGCCTCACCGACTTCGCCGGCACCGTCGGCGGCGCGGGCAGCGCCTACCTGTCGCTGGAAGAGAAGAACGCGCTGCTCGCCGACGCGGGCATGCCGCCGTCTCCCGAAGCCCACTGACCAGGGGGTGAACGCCCCGTTCACGCGCCCCCCCGGGTTGTGAACCCAGCGTTCACGAACTCGCCCGCAACCCCCCGCCACCCCATGCGGCACCGCGGTTGCTCTGTGTGCTCCGCAACACACCACCTCAAAGGAGCCACGAACCATGTCACTCACCCTCCACCGTCTCGGGCTGCTCGCCGCGTGCCTCGTGCCCGCGCTGGGCCTCGCCGAGCCCCAGCTCGTCACCCACGGCCGCTTCGACGTGCGCCTCGACTACGACCAAGACACCCAGACCGCGATGGACCAGAAGTCGCTCAAGTTCGGCGACCCGCTGCACCTCGTCGCCAGCTTCAAGGTTCCACCGCTGCCCAAAGGGGTGAGCGTCGAGCTCATCGTCTCGCCCCGCGACGCCGCGCTCACCGTCGACAGCCAGCAGGGCACCAGGTACGCCGGCAAGGACTCGGGCATCGACCCGGCCGCGATTCTCATCGGGCTGAACCTGTCGAGCCTGCAGCCCAACACCCGGGTGAACATTCCGCTCACCGTGCGCCCGCAGGGCAAGAACGGCAGCGCGGTGCTGGTCAGCTTGCGCGCCCTGGGTGAAGGCAGCGAGCTCGGCTTCGCGACACGCGCGCTGGCGAGCGACGGGCTCGGCCACACCCGTCAGGTCACGTTCACCCAGCTGGCGAGCGAGCAGCACCAGGCCCTCACCAAAGACGTGAGCGTGCAGCGCAAGGTGCTGCTCTCTGACCAGCAGCTGCCCTTCGACGAGCAGCAGTTCGCCGAGGCGCTCAAGACCCAGAGCCCGGCCGTCGAGCTGCTGAAAGGAGGCGAGCAATGAAGCGCGCGCTCGTCGCCCTGTTGGCCCTCGCCGCCTCGGCCTGCGGCCCGCACCCGGTGAACTTCGTCGGCCGCATCTCCTTTCAGGAAGACTGGGGCTGCGGCAGCGCCGTCGAGTCGCAGAACGTGACCTGGTCGCAGTGCCACGCCTTCAAGCGGCACTTCGACGCCCGCACCGGCAGCCCGGTCACCACCGGCGACTGGTACCCCGGCGCGATGCGCCCGCTCGCCGCCACCGTCGAGCTCTCGTACGTGACCATCGACGACTCGGGCCGCACTCCCGCCGTGCGCGTCTGCGGCCGAAGCCGCTTCCAGACCAACGAAGACGGCGTGCTCAACATGACGATGGACGGCTGCGGGCCGGGCACCCACGCCACCCTGGTGGGCCGCGTCTACCTGCAGGCGCCGGTCAACTTCGCGCAAGACTCTCAGGGCTTCGTGCGCGGCCTGTGGCGCATGGACGAAGGCGACCGCCTGCTCGAAGACCTGCCCGGCTTCGAGGTGCAGCAGGAGCACGTCTTCACCAAAGACGGCATTGCGTACGCGATTCCGGTGCTGACCTTTCGCCGCGACCTGGTCGAGGGCGAGTCGAGCGAAGGCCACCCGTCGCACGTGAACCTCGGCAACCAGGCGTTTCTCACCGCCGCCGACGCTGACCACTACGGCTACATGCGCCAGGTGCTCTCGTCGTACGCCACCGTGCTCGAGCTGCACCGCAAGCTGCGCGAGGCGCTGGGCAACCCCGGCGACTACACCCGCAAGATGATGCTGGTCGACCCCGACCTGCACCAGCGCATGTACGGCGTCTGGTTCACCGACACCTGGGCCCACGGCAACACCGGGTGGATGAGCGTCTACCGCCCCGACGTCGCCCGCTTCGGTGAAGACCTCGACCACGACGGCCACCCCGACACCTCGTCGGCCGTCACCCGCCTGCTCAGCGACACCTCGACGCTCAGCCACGAGTTCGGCCACGGCATCGTCAACGCCTACGCGCCGCGCACCGGCTGGTCGCACTACGACTTCGCCGGCCCGATGATTCGCCCCGACGGCATGCAGTACGACTGGGGCCACGCCGGCGTGCAGTACGCCGACATGGGCACCGCGTACGCCGAGGGCATACCCAACTCGCTCGGCCAGTACCTGCTCAACCGCTGCGGCGGCTTCGTGCCTGGCTACCGCCCCGTCGGCGGCGCGGTGCCCTTCACCGACAACATGTGGAACCCGGTCGCCAGCTGCGACACCAACGACTTCAACGCCTGCCCGATGCACCACGTGCGCTACCAGCTCTCTCAGCGCGGCGTGACCTCGGGCGCGGCGTTCGACGAGCGGGTGGGGCGGCTGCGCGCCCTCACCGCGGCGGCCGTGGGCATGGGGCCGGTCACCTCGAACAGCGAGTCGCGCTGGGGCGAGCTCGGCTGCGACCTGCTCGACGAAGACAGCGACGTCTCGCAGGCCACCGGCCGCGTCGCCGGCCGCCCGTACCTGTCGAACTTCGTCTACCAGGTGGGCCAGTACTTCGACGGCTCGACCGAGGCGCCGCTGGTCTCGCGCTACGCCGACGCCGAGGTGGTGCCCGAGCACCAGCAGCTCTCGATGCGGCAGCTGCTCGACGCGATGGCCGGCTTCTGCGGCGACGGCGGCTGCGACGTGCCCGCTCCGTACGGCGCGGCGTACAACCAGCAGCGCCTCAAGTCGACCGGCGGCCTGCTCTCTCCGCAGCGCCTCACCCGCTACCTGGTCGACCACGGCCTGATGACCCGCGCCGAGGGCACCAACCTGCTCGAGACCAACTTCATGGAAGCCGAGTTCTAGGTTTTTTCGGGCCACGCAAGGTCGATGACGAACGAGCCGGTGTTCGCATCGACCTTGCAGCTCGACTCGGGCACCACGCCGGTCTTGCGCAGCGCCTCTTCGAAGATGCCGTGAAAGAAGGGGCCCGCCCACAGCGGGTACCCGAAGCTGCTGGTGACCGCGTAGCGCCGCGGCCCCAACGCCTGCGCCTCGACCGACACCCCGTAGTCGCTCTTCATCAACGACGGTATGCGCTTCACCGTGCGGTCGGGCCCCGAGAGCAGCACCGCGACCCCGACCACCTTGCCCAGCATGGTGCTCAAGATGCCCGCGATGAACCGGTTGCCCATGGTGCGCAGCGCGTCGCGGTTGGCCAGCGACAGGTAGCGCTGCGCGATGGCCGCCTCGAGACACCGGCCCAGCACCGAGAGCGGGTACTCGCCGGCCGGCTTGTCGAAGTCGAAGCCGGCCTTCTTGAGCGCCTCTTTGAGCGGCGGGTCGGCGGGTACGCCGTGGGTGAACAGGGCTTCGAAGGCGATGTGGCGGACCTTGGGGTCGACCTCGGGCACTCGAGCCATCGCCTGCTTTTTACTCGAAACCCCAACGCCCATGGTGACTTCGCCGCGCCGCGGCAGGTGTCGCCCCGAGGCGACGAATCGGCCCGCGCGGCGTGGCCGCCCGAGGCGACTCGACCCTCGGGCTTCGTCTAAGGTCTCGCAGAGGTCATGAAGCGCGCGCTGCTGCTGATCTGTGTGCTGCTCACCGCCCTGACGGCCGGCGCCGCCACGTTCCTCGAAGCGACCGTCGAGGCGCTCACCGCGCACTCCGACTTCGTGGCGCGGGTGCGCGTCAACAACACCCGCGCGGTGAAGGTGCAGAACCGCATCGTCACCGTCGCCGAGTGCGAAGTGCTCGAGGTCTACAAGGGGCGCGGCTACCCCACCGCGCGGGTGGTGACTCCGGGCGGTGAGGTCGACGACTACGGCATGCGCGTCGCCGGGGCCGCCGAATTCACCGTCGGTGAAGAGGCGGTGCTGTTTCTCGGCCGGCCTTTTGGCGGTGCCTGGCAGGTGGTCGGCATGGAGCAGGGCAAGTGGTCGATCGACTCCACCGGCAAGGCGACCCAGGGCCACACCGGTCACCTGGTCGACCCCGCGGGGAAGCCGCTCGCCCGGGCGCCGGTGGCGCCGCTCGGCCTCGGTGAGCTCAAGGCGCGGGTGCGCGCGGCTGCGGTGACGCGGTGAAGCACCTGGCGCTCGCAGCGGCGGTGCTGTGCGCGGCGCTGGCCGGCGAAGCGCGCGCGCAGGAGTACGTGCGCACCACGGTGAAGAACAAGCCCGACCTGCCGCTGTACTGGAACTCGCGCTGCATGGTGTACCGCATGGGCGCCCAGGGCAGCTCGAGCACCCCGGGGCGCGACGAGGTGCCGGCCATCGACGCGTCGCTGGCGAGCTGGCAGAAGGCCGCCGAGTCGTGCGGCAACGGCTGGCAGTACGTGCGCGGCGAGCCGGTGCCGGTGAAGGACTATCACCTCGGCCCGGTCGACGGTCAGGCGACCCAGACACAGATTCTGTTCCGCGACCTCGCCTGTGAAGACGTGGTGCCCATCGACGACGAGTGCGCCACCGACCCGGGCGGTGCGCACGTCACCTGTGGAAACAAGTTTCAGTGCATGTGGGGCGACCCGTTCGTGATCGGCCTCACCACCGTCATCTACCGCACCCGCACCGGCGAAATCGTCGACACCGACGTCGAGATGAACGGCGCGCCGTTTCACGAGTACAACCTGCCCGGCAAGGTCTTCACCGCCGTCGACGGGCCGCCGTGCAGCGACATGATGGTGGTCACCGAAGAGACCGGCGACGGCGGCGAAGGCATCCCCGGGCAGTGCGTGGCCTTCGACATCCAGAACACGCTCACCCACGAGTTCGGGCACGCGATGGGCTTCGACCACGTCGAAGAGCCAGGCAGCACCATGTATGCGAGCGCAGAGATCGGCGAGACCACCAAGCGCGTCATCGACCCCGGCACGCTCGCCGGCTTCTGCGCGGTCTACGGCGCGCCCGAGAAGACCTCGGCCTGCGTCGACACCTCGATCGGCGCGCTGAGCCCGCCCACCCCGGTCACCGGCGGCTGCTCGGCGACCGGCTTCGCGCCGCTGCTGCTTGCGCTCACCACGCTGCTGCTCCGTCGCCGCCGATGAGCGCCCTCTCCCCTCGCGGGTGAGGGGCGAAAACGTGTACCGTGCCGCGCCATGAGCCGCTCACTGGAGCTCCTCACCGATGCGTGCGCGAAGCTGAAGATGACCCCGCGCAAGATGTTCGGCGGTCACGGCTTCTTCGCGCCGAACGGGGGCATGTTCGCGGGCATCCTCTCGGACGACGCCATCATCTTCAAGCTGGTGGTCGGGCCGCTGCGCGACGAGCTGATCAGCCTCGGCGGCTACCCGTGGACGTACCAGGGCCGAGATCGCCCCACGACCATGAACGAGTGGATCGTGGTGCCCGAGAGCTTCTACGACGACGGCGACGCCCTCGAAGCATGGGCGAAGAAGGCGCACGGCGCCGTGCCGGCGAAGAAGCTGGCGCTGAAGAAGAACAAGAAGAAGGCAGCACCGAAGAAGCCGGAGAAGAAGAGCGCCAAGAAGAGGCGTTCACCCTGAGCGCAGTGCTGAGCGGAGCGAAGCACGCAGTCGAATGGGTGCTGACGAAGCTGGAACGCGAAGTGACGCATACTCCAGGCTTCAAGCCGCACCAGCGTGCGCCGCAATACGATGGAGTGTCTGCGCCTCAGCCTTCGGCGTGCGATGGCACCCTTCGACGTCGCTCAGGGTGCGCGGCTTCCAGAATCCTCCTGGTCGCGCTCGCGCTGTGCCTCGCCGCCTGCCGCTGCGAGCCGCCCCCCAAGCCCAGCGACTCGGCGCTCCGCGCCGACCCCGCCGCCCTCGACTTCGGCGCGGTGCCGCTGAGCGCGGCGCTCACCCGCGAGGTGCAGGTGCTCAACACCGGCCGCTCACCGCGCACCGCGACCGTCACCACCTCGGCCCCGTTCACCGCCAGCCTCGGCACCGTCACCCTCGCCGGAGGCGCCACCGGCTCGCTGCGCCTCACCTTCGCTCCGACCAGCCTCGGCCAGGCCACCGCGGTGCTCCGCCTCGCCACCGACGACGCGACCCTCGAGGTTCCCCTCACCGGCACCGGCGGCGAGGCGTGCCTGACCACCACCCAATGCTTCACCTCGCGCTTCGACGCCGAGCAGCACACCTGCGTCGAACAGCCGCTCCCTGACGGCAGCGCCTGCAGCAACAGCTGCCTCGCCACCGCCAGCTGCCAGCAGGGCAGGTGCGTCGGCACCGCGGTCGGCTGCGACGACCACGACGCGTGCACCGTCGACGCCTGCGCCGACGACGGCCACTGCTTCCACTCTCCCCGGCTCTGCCCGGTGCTCGACGCCTGCCGCGTGGCGAGCTGCGACTCGAGCACCGGCTGCGCCTCGCAGCCTCTGGAAGACGGCACCGCGTGCGGCCCCGAGACCTGCGCCGAGGCGCGCATCTGCCTGGGCGGCGCCTGCACCACCCGCCCCAAGCCGAACGCCGCCACCGACTGCGCGTACACCCGCGTGGCCGCCGGCGACGCGCACACCTGCGTCGAGAGCGTGGGCGGCGCGGTGTACTGCTGGGGGCAGCCGCGCGGCTTCGCCACCTCGAGCCGGGCGCTGGCCGCCCGCGAGCGGGTGCCCGCGCTCGCCGGCGCGCTCGAGCTCTCGGTCAGCAACACCGGCACCTGCGGGCTGTTCGACGGCGGCTCGGTCGGCTGCGTGGGCAGCGGCACCTTCACCGCTTCGCCCTTTTCCGCACCGGTGCTGAAGCTCGACGGGCCCTGCGCCCTGCTCGACGGGGGCGCCGTCGCCTGCCCCAGCGGCTTCAACCTGCTCGACGACGGCGGCACCTTCGGCAGCTCCGGCGCGGCCGCCTTCACCGTCTCGCACGAGACGGTCTGCATCGCCTTTCAAGGCGGCGCCACCGAGTGCCGCTCCCGCCTGGGCACCCACCTGGCGCTCGAGGTCACCTTCGACGCCACGCCCGTCGACCTCACCGCCGGAGCCGGCTGGGTGTGCGCGCTGCTGCCGGGTGGGGCGCTGCAGTGCTCGGGCGCCGGCGCCGCGCCCCAGACCCTGGTGGCCTCGGGCGCCACCGCGCTCGGAGGCGACGACGAAGAGGTGTGCTGGGCCGAGGCCGGCGGCGTGCGCTGCCAGCGCCTCCCCTCTGAGCCGCCGCACCCGGTCGCGGTGCCGGGCCCGGTGCGCGCGCTGACCCAGCACGGCGGCCGCCACGTCTGCGCCTCGACCGCGGCTCGCGAGGTCTTCTGCTGGGGCGACAACACCTCGGGTCAGCTCGGTGACCGCAGCCCGCAGCCCCGCGGCGTGGTCGAGCTCTCTCCCGGGCAGGTCACCCAGCTCTCCACCGCCGACCAGCTCACCGTGGCGGTCATCGACGGCGGGCTGGTCTCGTTCGGCCAGGGCTTCACCCGGCTCGACGGCGGCGCCGCGCCGAGCGGTCAGGCCGTGCTCGGGCTCGCGCCGCCCAGCCTCGCGAGCCTCGCGGTCACCCGCGACGTGGGCTGCCTGCTCACCACCTTCGGCGCGGTCAGCTGCTGGGGCAGCCGGCCCACCTGGGTCGAGCCGCGGCCGCTCACCTTCGTGTCGCTCCCCGCGCCGGCATCGGGCCTGGCGCGCTGCACGGCCGACCTCAGCCCGCTGTGCGCCGTGGCCGACGGGCAGGCCTTCGGGCTGGGCCGCTTCGCTCCGGGCCCCGCCGTCGCGGGGCCGACCGGGGTGCGCCAGCTCGAGGGCAACTTCGCGCTGAAGACCGACGGCGGAGTCGACCGCCGGCAGTTCATGCCGCCCCAGGGCTACGTGAGCACGCCCGTCGCGCTGCCCCGGCCGGTCTTGAAGCTCGCCGCGCAGCCCGACAGCCTCGACGACCTGCGGCCGTGCGCGCTGCTCGACGACGGCACCGCCGTCTGCTGGCAGTGCGCGGCGAACGGGCCGTGCACTGCGGCCGAGCCGCTCTCGGGCGTGTGGCCCCTCTCGCGCCAGCTGGTGGGCAACGCCTGGCAGGGCTGCGCGCTGTTCGGCGCCAACGGGGTGCGCTGCTGGGGCGCCAACGACCGCGGCCAGCTCGGCCGCGACGGCCTCGACTCGTCGCTCACCGCGCTCGACGTGGCGATGCCCGAGGCGGTCGACCGCCTCAGCTCGAGCGCCACCCACGTGTGCGCGCTCACCAACTCGCGCCGCGCGCTGTGCTGGGGCTCGAACCTGTGGGGTCAGCTGGGCGTGCCGGTGCTTCGCCAGAGCGCGGTGCCGCTGAAGCTGGAATAGCCGAGAAGTTCAGGCCGGGGCGCGCTTGGCGCAGAATCGCGCTTCTCTTGGCTGACGCGTGGCCTCTTGCCGTGTTCGGTGGTGCGCTGCTCGGCGCCGGGGTGACGCTCGCGCTCGCGCTGAGAGCCTACCGGCGCCAGCGCGCCGAGATGGAGCGCACCCTGGCCCGCGCCAAGGCCAGCGAAGAGACGCTGCAGCTCGCGGTGTCGGCGGCCAGCGAATACCTGTGGGACGGTGACCTGCGCAGCAACGTCATCACCGGCTCTCCAGAGGCGGGCGAGTGGCTGGGCTACCCGCCGCACGAGTGGCCGCCCACCCCGTGGAACCGCATCGTCCACGAAGACGACCGCGCGCGCGTCGACGAGGAGATTGCGCGCGCGATGCGCGGAGAGACCCGCACCTACCGCGTGCGCCACCGGCTGCGCCGCCGTGACGGCACGGTGCTGCACGCGCTCTCGACCGGCATGGTGCTGCGCGACGCCACCGGCAGGCCGCTGCGCTTCGTCGGCTTCGTGCGCGACATGACCCGCGAGGTCACTGAAGATGAGCGCACCCTGCAGGCGCAGAAGCTCGAAGGCCTCGGTCAGCTGGCCGGCGGCATCGCGCACGACTTCAACAACCTGCTCACCGTCATCGGCGCCAGCCTCGAGCTCGCGTCGTCGCGCGCCGCCCAAGACCCGCGCCTGCTCGAGCCGCTCGACACCGCGATGAGCGCGCACCACCGGGCCGCGGCGCTCACCCGGCAGCTGCTGGCGTACGCCGGCCACGCGCCGGTGGCGCCGCGGGCCGTCGACCTGAACGCGCTGCTCTCCTCGAGCCTCGAGCTGGTCAAGGTCGCGCTGCCGCGCGGGGTGTCGGTGAAGTACGAGCTGGCCGACAGCGTGCCCGCGGTGCAGGGAGACCCCGCCCAGCTGCAGCAGGTGGTGCTCAACCTGGTCACCAACGCGGGCGAAGCGAGCGGCGGCGCCACGGGCGTCGTCACGGTGCAGACCACCGTGGTCGACCACCCCCGGTGCGTGCGGCTCATCGTGCGCGACGCGGGTGCGGGCATGACTCCCGACGTGCAGACCCGCAGCCTCGACCCCTTCTTCTCCACCAAGGGCGCGGGCCGCGGCCTCGGTCTGGCGGCGGTGGCGGGCATCGCCAAGACCCACCGCGGCACCGTCGGCATCGACAGCGCTCCCGGCCAGGGCACCACCGTCACGCTCACGCTGCCGGCCCTCGACACGGCGGTGGTGGTGACGCCGCCCCGGTCGTCGTCGCCGTCTGACGCGAAGCTGGGGCTCAAGGTGCTGGTGGTCGACGACGAAGCGCTGCTGCGCCGCTCGGCGCGCCGCTCGCTCGAGGCGCTGGGGTGCACCGTCGACGAGGCGGTCACCGGCCGCGACGCGGTCGAGCGGGTGACCGCTGCGCCGGCCGGGTGGGACGTGGTGCTGATGGACGTCACGATGCCAGAGCTGAACGGCATCGACGCCGCCGAGCAGCTGCGGCGGCTGGCGCCCGGGCTGCCGGTCATTCTCTCCAGCGGCTACACCGCGGAGCAGAAGCAGGCCGCCGCGGGCACGCTGGTGCTCAACAAGCCCTACACGCGCGAAGAGCTCGAGGTGGTGCTGCGCCAGGCGATGCAGCGCTCGCGCGCCGGGTGAGGGCGCGCGAGCCTGGCTTCAAGCCGTCAGTAGGTCGACGGCATGGTGCCGTCGAGGTGCATGCCGGCGTCGCTCCCGCCGCCCATCATGCCCGCGTCGCGCGGGTTCTTGGCGACGCCGAGGTCATACGGAGCCGTGCCCGTGCCCGGGTCCGACGGCAGCTGCGTGTCGGGGGTGGTGTTGCCCAGCCCGTCGTTCGGCGTGATGCGCGGGCGCACCGTGGTGTCGTAGCCGGCGCCGGTGCGGCCCTGGTTGCGGGGCAGGCCATCGGCCGGCGGAGCGCTGGTGTCTTCATTCGCCGGGTTCGCCGGGAAAGAGTCCGACGGCCGAAGCGGCGCGGTGTCTCGCGGCGCCTGCACTTCATCGGTCGAGCGCACCTTGCGCTGCTGGTTCTCACACGCCATCAAGCTCATCGCCGCGGCGATGGCCGAAACTCCCAAGAATCGAATCATGTGTTTGTTCCTCCGCCGGTTCACTGAGCAGGAACCGCGCCGGTTCGATCAGCCGCCTTCTCCGCGGGGTTGGCGCCGCTGCCGATGGGCGCCCCGGTGCAGAACGTCTCGGGGCGCGCCACTCAGCCCCAAACGTACAGCCACTTGCCAGCCCGCTCGAAACACACCGGCCCGGTTCCTCCCAAAATCTCAGTATGAGCGAACGAGTCTCGAACAGCTTCCGCCCCCACGTTCAGTCGCTGAACCTCGACAGCCCGTTCGAGCCCGCCAAGCTCCCGCAACTGCTGCGCCCCGGCCACGGCGATGGGTTCGAGCTGCCGCGCTTGCCCCCCATCGACATCAACCCGCCGTTTCAGGAAGACGTGAAGATCGAGCGCTTCTCGCTCTGCAACTCGCTGGTGGCGGTGCACGTCGAGTGCAGCGACAGAGATCAGGACATTCTGGTCAAGATTCACGCCGATGGCAGCTCGACCATGTACGTCAACGGCCAGAAGAAGGCCGACTTCACCAAGGAAGAGACCGAGCGCCTCACCATTCGCACCGGCGGCGGCAACGACAAGGTGACCTTCGAAGACGACCGCGCCTTTCAAGACCAGCACATTCCCGTGGTCGAGAAGAACGGCCCCGGTCAGGCGCGCGTGATTCTGCAGTACCCCGGTCTGGCGCCGATGGAGAACCCGCCGCTGCGGCAGGGCGAGAAGAGCATCTGACGCTTCAGCGCGGCACGGCCCGCACCGCGTTCTGCGGGTCGGCGAAGTAGACGCCCACCGCATCGGCCGCCATCGGCGGTACGAAGAAGGTGCTCGAGAACTGAACCACCGGGCCGCCTGCGCCGCCGTCGAGCGGCACGCGGTAGATGGCGTTCGCGCTCGAGTAGATGAGCTCACTGCCGAGCCGTAGGTCGCCGAAGCCGGCTCCGATGCCCAACGACTCGGTGACGCTGCCGTCGTCTTTCACCCGGCGCGGCGTGCCGGGGTTGCCTCCCACTCCGATGCCGTAGAGCCAGCCGCTGCCCACCGCCCGCAGCGTGATGGCCCCGACCGTGCCCACCGGCGCGCTGGGCCCATTCGGCAGGGGGTAGCGGCGAAGGTTCGACGACAGCCCCGCCGGCTCTGCGATGAAGGCGCTCGCCCCAGTGAGCACGAAGCTCGCCGTGTTCGGCGTGGTCTCGGTGACCGACGCGACCGGCGAAGGCGTGCCGCCCGACGTCGGCAGTGACTTGAGCTGCTGGGTGCTGAAATCGACCCAGTAGAGCTTGCCCGCCGAGTACGTCAGCCCGCTGCCCCACGGAGCAGTGAAGTCGTACGCCTCGGCCCACAGCTCGACCTGGGCTCCGCTGGGCGGCTGCCGGCGTATCGCCTGTCCCGCGCCGCCATCGGCGAAGGTGGTGGGAGCAAAGAAGAAGACTCCCTCTTGGCTCACCACGAACTGGCTCGCATTCGAGGCCACCGGCACCGACGTGCCGCCGCTCTTCGGCACCGCGTAAATGGTCGCTCCGGCGAGGTAGTAGACGGTGCTGTCGAGAACTTCGACCTGGTACACCTGGGCCGCCGGCGTCGCGAGCACCAGGCCCCCGTCACTGCCCGCGTCGCTGCCTGCGTCGCTGCCCGCGTCGATGCCCGCGTCGATGCCCGCGTCGATGCCCGCGTCCAACACGTAGTCCGCGCGGGGAATCAGGTAGAGCTCGAGCGGGCGTGACACCCCGTCGAGCGCGGTGATGGGCGGGTTGAAGCGGAACCGCACCTCAGTCCCCGCGCGCTCGACCGACAGACCGCCGATGGCGCTGGGGCTCACCATCGCGCCCGCGATGCCCAGCCACACCTGAACGTCGGCGTACGCCATGCCCTCGGCCGGCTGCCAGGTGACCACGGTGTCCGGCACGCCCCGCACGTTCATCAGCTCGAACTCGGAGCAGCTCGAGTTGACGCAGGCGCCGGGGGCTCCACCGGTGACCGAGAACGTGCCCCCGAAGCGCCAGTCGAACACCGTGCTCACCGGAGCGAAGCACTCGAAGTCGATGGCCATGTTGGCCGACGGGTCGTACGCCGCCGAGGTCGGAACGAGCGTCACCTAGACCAGCCCCGCATCGGGGACGTTGGGCGAGACCTGCGCCTGCGCCGCGTTGCCCTGCTGAAACACCGCCGCGGTCTCACACCCGTGACCTCGCCGGGTGGGCACGCTGCGAAAGCCGTTGGAGCCGGCGTCGAGCTGCACTCCTGCCAGGCAGCTGACGCCGCCGTCGACCCCGGCGATGCAGGCCGGAGCCGAGCTGCCCAGCCCGACGATGGCGTTCGCGCCGCCCGCAGTGATGCGCACCGGAAACGCGTCGGCGGCCAGGCCCCGAAGCCGCGGGCGAATGACCAGGTTGGAAATCAGCTGCTGGTCGCCGGCGCGCTTGATGGGCGCGCGCAGCACCAGCTCGGGGCCGGCGGCGCCCATCGGAAAGGTGACCCCGGTGAGCTCGCCGGGCCGTGCGACCAGCGAGCGGGGCCCGTCGGCCTCGGCGACCTCCCACAGCTCGACCACCACGCCCGGGGGGCCGCTCAGCGTGAAGCGAAACTCGGGCTCCTGGCTGTCGTTGTAGACGCCCACGAAGCAGCCGGTCGCGGCGTGCCCGCTGCAGTCGACCTGCGCCGTCTCGGAGGCGACCCGCACCCCGACGTTGGGCACGTTCACCCCGATGCCGAGCCGGGGGCCTCGGGCCACCGGGCAGCCCTGCACTCCAGGAGTGCAGGGAGTGTTGCTGCACGAGACCGTCAACACCGCTCCGAGCGTGGCCGTCGCGACGACAATCAGCTGTTTCACCCGAGGAGTTTTAGGTCAATTCCCCCAGCCCCGCGAGCCTGCGACTTCACCTCCCGGTCGCGTCTAGAGCCTCGCCGGCCGGAGCACCACACGAGGTCTCGCCCCATGCCCTTCCATCGCTCGGCGGCAATCGCCATGGTCCTGGCAGCCGTCGGCAGCGCCTGCGACTGCTCCCACGAGCACCTCAAGGGCGTGGGTGACGGGTCTGCCGGAGGCAGCGCCGGGGGAACCGCGGCGTCCGCGGGCGGCAGCGCGGGTAGCAGCGCGGGTAGCAGCGCGGCGGGTGGCGCGGCCGGTGGCGGAGACAGCCTCCCCGACGACCGCCAGGATGCTGGCGGCCACGACGGCGGCGCGCCGTTCGAGCTCGAGCGCGCGCTGCGCGAGTGTGAGCGCATCGAGTCGTGCATGCAGGGCCCCAGCAACTACGACGGGCTCAGCTTCCTCAACGCCTGCATCTCGATGCTCGGCCAGCCGGTGCCCGACCCGGCGACCCACCTGGCCGAGCAGCGCACGCGTGCGCTCCACTACTACCTGCCCCAGCGCGAGCTCATCTACCTGTACTGGCTCGGCGTGCCGCAGGTGCAGACCTGCGTGCGGCGCGAGGTCGAGCAAGGCACCTGCGACGCGCTGTTTTCGTGCTTCAACGGCGGCGCGCCCGCGACCCCGTGCAACGGCGCGATGCCCGCCAGCTGCCAGGGCACCAACCTGGTCACCTGCCAGCCGCCCAGCCACACCTTCCGGTTCGCGCTCGATGGCGGCTACCGCACCTTCTCGTACGACTGCGCACTCGAGGAGCGCATCTGCACGCCGAGCACCGCTCCGGCCGGCGGCTTCGCCTGTGCTCCGGCCACGTGCAGCGAGCTCGTGCCGCACTGCGACGGCGACGTCGCCACCCGGTGCTTCTCGGGCCTGCTCGACGTCGAGACCTGCCCGAGCGGCTTCAAGTGCGCCCTCCGCACCAACCCCAATGACGCGGTGTGCGCCGGCGCCGGGGGCAGCTGCAACGTGCCCGCCACGCGCTCGCACTGCGACGGCGCTCGACAGGTGGCCTGCTACTTCGGCGCCTGGGCCACCACCGACTGTGCTCCGGGCCTCTCGTGCCACACGGCACCCGACGGCGTCGGGTTCTGCGGAGTCGCCTCGGACTGCGACCCGTGGGCACAGACCTCGCGCTGCGACCCGACCACCGGTCGGTTGCAGGTCTGCGCGCTGGGCAAGAGCACCAGCGTCGACTGCGTGGCGCTCGGCTTCGGCGGCTGCATCGACGGCGACGTCAACCACCCCGCAATGTGTCAGTGAGACTTTCGCGCCAAAGCATTTCATCGGCACGCCATTCCCAGCGGTGAGAGCCCCGGCGAGGAGATAGTCGCCCCCGTGAAGACTCGACTCTGGGCGGTGGCGTTTGTGGCGGTGGCTTGCGGCAGCTCGCCGTCGATTGACGACGCAGGCTCGACGGCAGGCGGCAGTGGGTTGGCCGGAGGCGGAGCCGCGGGCGGAGTCGCAGGCGGAGTCGCGGGCGGAGTCGCAGGCGGAGTCGCAGGCGGAGTCGCAGGCGGAGTCGCAGGCGGAGTCGCGGGCGGAGTCGCGGGCGGAGTCGCAGGCGGAGTCGCAGGCGGCGCAGCAGGAGGCTCGGCGGGCGGAGCTGCTGGAGGCTCTGCCGGTGGTGTCGCCGGTGGAGCGGGCGAGCTCGACGGCGGCGCTGGCGATGCCGGCACGTCGGATGGTGGCGTCGACGGCGGCGTCGATGCGGGCCCGGTGTGCACGCCCACCGCCGAGGTCTGCGACGGCATCGACAACGACTGCGACACCCTGGTCGACGAGAACCTGCGCGTCGACTGCCTGCCCGACCCCGATGGGGACCGCGCGCAGAGCTCGAACGCCGTCACTGCGTTCTGCCCCGACCCGAGCCGGCCCCAGTTCGGCAGCTGCCCGGCGGGCTACGTCTCGCCGATGGCCTCGCTGGGCCTCGACTGCGCGGCCAGCGACGGCAACCGGTGGCAGCTGCTGCCCGCGCGCGCCGACGCAGACGCCGACACCGCCTGCGCGGGCGCCACCCAGCAGCTGTGCGCGGGCGCGTTGCTGCCCAGCGGTTTCCGTGCACCTGCCTCCTGCGCTGCGACAGACGACTGCAACGACCTCGACGCCGCGTTGTTCGGCCTGCGCACCGTCATCGCCGACGCTGATGGAGACGCGCACTGTGCCGGCGCGGCGACCACCCGCTGCACCGGCGCCACCGCGCCCCCGGGCACGCGCTTTCCCCCCAACTGCATCGACACCACCGACTGCAACGACGCCGACCCGACCCGGTACCAGCTGATGTCGGTGCGCGCCGACGGCGACAGCGACGGCTACTGCTTTGGCCCGACCACCAGCCAGTGCGCCGGCGTCACCGTGCCTTCGGGGTTTCGCGCCCCGGCCACCTGCTCGGCGATCGACGACTGCCGCGACACCAACCCGCTCGCCGGCGCGGTGTGCAGCATCGACGCCTACGAGACCACCTCGGCGGTCAAGACGTGCTTCGCAGTGCCGCCCACCGAGTCGTTCACGGTGAGCACCGTCAACATCTGCCCGCTCGGCTTCAATCTGCAGAGCTACCGGGCGCTGAAGGTGGTCGGCAACGGCTCGTGCACCGCCACCGGGCCGCTCACGCTGCAGATGACCTGCAACGGCCTCGACGGCGCCACGTGCAAAATCGTCGGCACCTGCGTGGCGCTCTGACGCTGCGCGGCGTCACTCTTCGTCGGCTTCGGGCGGCTGCCACTCGAGCGCGAACCCGCCGCTCTCGTCGGTGCCGATCGCAATCTTCCCGCGCTCGGTCTCGAGAATCTTGAGCGTCAGCGCGCCCTCGAAGCCCAGGCCGGGCGCCTTCTTCACCGCCGGCTTCGCCGGGTCGGCCGCGTCGATGACCTCGACCTGGGTGTTCCACCGGCCGGCGGCGTCTTTCCCCGCGGCCAGCACGATGCGCTCGTCTTCGACCCAGGCCGAGAGGTCGCTGCTCCAGTCGTTGCGCAGGTAGATGGGCTTCTCCCACTGCTCGGTGACGGTGTTGAAGCGGTCGACGCGCCCCGGCTCGGGTGGGCCGCCCACCACGTAGATTCGCTCTTTGACGAAGAACGCCGAAGCCCCCGCGCGCGGAATCGGCAGCTCGGGCAGCGCCCGCCACTCTTTCGCGCCCTCGTCGAGCACCGCCGCCTTGCGCGTCTGCCGCCCCTCCCACGTCGAGGGGCTGCCTCCCAGCGCGAAGAGCCCCTTGCCGGGCACCGCGCAGAACGCGACGTTGTGCTCCTTCACCCCGGGCAGCGGCTCTGACCACTCAGCGTCGGCGTACATGCCTTCGTAGCGGCCGCGGCTCACCAGCCTGGGCCCGCCGTCGGCATCGGGCACGTTCACGTACAGCGTGTCGCCGGTGGTGAACAGCTCGGGCCGGTTCGGCGACCACTCGCGCTTCTTGTCCCACCGGTCGGTGTCGACGTGCATGCGCAGGCCCTTGGGCAGGCACATGCGGCCGTAGCGCGCCTGCCCCACCTGGTAGCCCTGCACCTCGCCCTCGCTGTGGCTGTAGGTCGAGTGGTCCACCGCGGGCCAGTAGAGGTCGGTGCCCAGCGCCACCGCGCCCTTCGGCGCGTCGGTGCTCCGCTTCATGCCCAGGTCCCGCCACTCGGTGCGCGCGGCCGGCAGCACCAGCGGGGCCCTCGCCACCGCCACCGCCGGCTCGCCCAGCTCCCAGGCCGGGCCGCGCAGCGCCTGCCGCATGCGCGAAACCTCGGCGTCGCCCGCACCGTGTGAAATCGCGCCCAGCACCGCCAGCAGGCGCCCCGAGCGCAGCTCCTGCCGCAGCACCTCGAGGTCCTCACCCGGCGAGCCGTCTCGACCCTTTGGGCAGCACCTCACCCAGGTACTTCGTCAGCTGCGCGGTGCCTTTGCCCATCGCCACCGAGCCCAGCCGCGGGGCCGCCGCTTCGACGCCGCGATGCGCCACCAGCAGCTCGATGCACAGCACGTCGAGCAGCTGCTCGAGGTTCTCGTCGAGCTTCTGCACCGAGGTCAGCGCCATCGAGCTGACGTCTTCCTGCTGCGACTTGGCCGCGTCGGTGAAGCTGCTCGCCGGGGCCGCGTTCGCGCGCATCTCGGTCAGCATGGGAATCGAGGTCGACTGCGCCACCACCAGCCGCTTCAGGTCCAGGCGCGGGTCGTCCATCACCTGCTTTGCGCGCGCCATCGAGTGCTCGGCGAGCGGGAGCATCGCCACGTTGAGCGCCGTCGCCGCATGGCCCAGGCCCAGCGCGCTCGAGCTGCCGCTCTGGCGGAAGAACACGCTGCCGTCGTCGCGCGAGAGCACCTTGGGGTTGTTGGGCGTCGACTGCAGCTGCGTCTCGAGCGCACGCACCGAGCGCGCCATCTCGTCTTGCACGATGGCGTGGGTCTCGATCGACGTGCGCAGGCTGAACACCTCTTGTACCCGCGAGGTCTCGCCCAGCGCCGCGCGCGCCCGGGGCGTGCCGCGCTCGGTGCCCTGCAGCAGCGGGCCCAGCGCGTTCGCCGCCGCCACCTCGGCTTCGCTGCGCGGGTCTTCGAACCAGTCGAGCCGGGTGAGGTCGGCGCGCAGCGCCTCGGAAGAGAGCGCCAGGGCCGCGTCCGACAGCGCGCCCACGTCTTCGGCCTTCTTCAGCGCCACCGCCATCGCAGCCGAGACCACCGTGCTGCCGCTCATGATGGAGATGGCCTCGCCCATCTCCAGCTCGAACGGGTCGAGCCCGGCCTGCGGCAGCACCTCGCTCGCGGGCCCCTCGCGCCCCTGGTACCGCACCGGCACCGAGTCGGCGATCGCCGCGCGGCCGATGCGGGCCATCTGGGTGAGGTCTCCGTTGCCCAGCGAGCCCGACTGAGGCACCACCGGCGTGATGCCGGCGTTGAGCAGCGCCAGCAGGCGGTCGGCGACCTCGGGCCGCACGCCCATCTCACCGCGGGCCATGGCGTTGGCGCGGAAGAGCAGGGCGAGCCGCACCGTGGCGGTAGAGAGCTTGCCACCCGAGCCGGCGTCGCTGCGCCGCAGCAGGTCTTTCTGCTGCGCCCGCTGCGCCGCGGTGTCGTCGGCCGGCACCTGCTCGGTGACGTGCATGCCGACGCTCGTCGTCCACGCGTAGATGCCCTCGTCCGAGTGGCGCGCCGCGTCGACGGCCTTCTCGCGCACGTCGGCCATGTGGTGCCGCGCCTCGGGGTCGAGCACCACCTTGGGCGCCGCGTCGAGAAACTGCACCGCATCGGTGAAGGTGAGGTGCCCGGTCAGCGCCACCTGCGAAGGCGCCGGGGCGGGCGCGGGCGAGGCCGTGGCCGGCTTCGTCTCTTCTTTGGGGCGCGCGATGACCGGCGCACCACCCACCCGTTTCAGCTCGTCGCCCACGTGGAGAATGCGTAGCGTACCGCGACCAGCGCGTCCATGCGCCGGCCGGCCCGAAAGGCACGTCGAGGCGTCGCCCGATTTGGTATGCGCGGCGCGATGCAAACCCCTCTGCGACCGCCGCCCACCGAGCTGATCGGCGCGCTGCGACGGCACCCGCTCTGGGCCGAGACAAATGACTCATCGGTGCGCGCGGTGCTGCGTTTCGCGAAGGACGAGACGTTTCGGCCGGGCCAATACCTCTTCCGCGCCAGAGAGCGCGCCGACTCGGTGTTCCTGCTGCTCGAGGGCGCGGCGCGCATGTTCTACCCGGGGCCCACTCCGTCGCTGGAGACCGAGATCACCGTGGTGCTGTTCCGCGCGCCCGCGGCGTTCGGCGACGCCGAGGCCCTGGCCGGCATTCCCTGGGAAGAGACGGTCGAGGCGCTCACCTCGGTGCGCGCGCTGCGCATCGACATCGAGCGGTACCTCGAGGTGCTGCGCGCCGACGCGCCGCTCTCGGCCCGGCACTACGTCGACCTCGCCACCCGGTTCTCGCTCGCCATTCGCCGCGCCCAGAACACCCACTTCGGAGACGTCACCAGCCGCCTCGCCGCCCTGCTGGTCTCGTACGCCAACCACTTCGGCAAGCCGCACGGCGACGCAATTCTCATCGACCACCCGCTCACCCGCGACCAGCTCGCGGTGCAGGTGGGCTCGAATCGCCGCAGCGTCGCCGACGCGCTCGCCGCGCTGCAGGAGCGAAAGTTGATTTACCGCCAGGGCCGCAAGTTCGTGCTCGCCAGCGTGGCGCAGGCGCTGGCGCTGGGGCCGCAGGGCACGCCCATCTCGTATTCCAGTCAGCCGCGGCGCCGCTAAGCCCGCTTCTCCACGCGCCCTTCGGGGGCAGTGTGCGGCCGCCGCACGGTTCAGTGCGGGTTGACCCCGGGCATTTCGACAACCCTTTCACAGCAGCAATCACGCTGCCGCGGCGCACTTCGCACCGCCAACCGAAAGGGATGCCACCATGTCGTCTTGCAACAACGTCTGCTCGCCCGGAGTCAACGCCGCCACCGCCGCCGCCACCACCGCCGCGGTTCACCAGTCGCGCATCGCCGGTCTGGTGAACCAGGTCGAATGTGCCATCGGCACCGCCGCGCGAGGTGAGAAGACGAGCGTCGCGCTGCCCGACTTCATCACCTCGTACAGCTCGCAGCTCTCGTACAGTGACAAGCTCGAGGTGAAGAAGGCGCTGACCGACAAGGGGTTCAAGGTCAGCGACTACTCGGTCAGCTGGTGATGACGGCTGGCTGATGGAGCACCCTCGCCATGAGCCTCTCCCTCACTCCGCCCCTCTTCATTCCCCGCGCGACACCCGGCGCGGGGCGGCAGGCACATGCGCAAGAGACGCGGGCGCTGCTCCAGCGGCACCCGCTGCTCGAAGGAGTGCCGCTGCCGGCCTTCGACGCGCTGCTCCGGGCCGCGCTGCGGCGAAACTACGACCCCGGCGAGGTCATCGCGCACCAGGCAGAGCCCGCCGAGAACTACGCGCTGTTGCTCGCCGGCTCGGCGCGCGCCTTCGTGAACACCGCCGACGGCTCAGAGGTGACGCTGCAGCTGCTCGGAGCGCCCTGCGCGTGGGGTGAAGGCCAGCTGTGGTTCGAGTCACGGCAGCCGATGAGCCTCATCGCCGTCGATCGCTCGGTGGTGCTGTGGCTGCCGCGCCGAGACTTCTCCGAGCTGCTCGCGCGCCACCCCGAGCTGCAGCTCAACGTGCTGCGCGATACCGCCGAGCGGCTCGCCTTCGCTCGAGAGCGGGAGCGCGCGCTGGTGTTGAGCGGGGTGACCGAGCGGCTGGCCGACCTGCTGATGAGCTACCAGCGGCTCTACGGAATACCGGTCAACGGCGGCACCTTGATTCGCATCGTGGTGTCGCAGGCCGACCTGGCACGCGACCTGGGCGTGGCCCTCAAGTCGGTGTCGCGCGCCTTTCAGCACCTGCTGCGCGACGGGGTGGTCGAGAAGTTCGGCAGCCGTCTGCTGGTGCGCAAGGTCGACGTGCTCTCGGCCATGTCGCCGTGGTTCGGCATCGACTGGGTGTCGGGCCGCTACCGAACCGACGAGAGCTTCGTCTCGCCTTTGCCTCGCCCGACGGTGCGCGCGGTCGAGTCGCAGGTGCCCTGAACCGGGCAGGTTTTCGGCGAAGTGTGCGGCGGATGCACGCTTCACGGCGGGTTGGGTCGGGCCATTTCGACAACTGTTCATCTGCAGCAATCACGCTGCCAAGAAAGGGAAGTCACCATGTCGTCGTGCAACAACGTCTGCTCGCCGGGAATCAACGCCGCCAACGCCGCCGCCACCACCGCCGCGGTGCACCAGTCGCGCATCAACGGGTACGTGTCGCAGATCGAATGTGAGATCAGCACCGCGGCGCGCGGCGAGAAGACCAGCGTTTCGCTGCCCGGCTTCGTGACCTCGTACAGCTCCGACCTGTCGTACGGCGACAAGCTCGAGGTGAAGAAGGCGCTGCAGGAGAAGGGCTTCAAGGTCAGCGACTACTCGGTGAGCTGGTAATGACTGCCGACGACGCCCGGCGCCTGGTGCGCCTCGCTGCCCAGAAGCGCCAGCGCCGGTTCACGGCCGATCAGTTCGAGTCGTCGCAGCCGGCGCAGCCCATCGACTGCCCACGCCCGCCGCAGGCGCGGCCGACCCCGTCTCAACCGAGCGGGTCGGGCGAAGCGCGGGAGAGCACCACCTGGTTCTGAGCTCCGCGCTCGGCGAGGGGCTCGACGGCGGTGATGCGGCGCGTGGAACGCTGAGCGGCCGGCTCCCTTCGCAGCGGGGAAGCCCGCGTGCGTCGAGCTCGGTGGGCAGAGCCGGTACCTTCGCTCAGGGCGCAGCGGCCTCGGCGTGGGTCCCTCCGTGCTCGGGCAGCCCCTCTCGGTCACTCGCAGTGCTCGACGGGCAAACGCGGGTCAGCCGGCCCTCACGCGCACCGGGCTGGAGCTGAGGTGCCTTGGGGGTACTTGCGGGGTGCGTAAATAAACATCGGTACAGCTGAAGGTTGTAGCATTGACGCATTTATAAGAGCAGTCGCGAAAAAGTGGCCGGGCAGGCTCTGCGGGGTGTGGGAAACGGCCGCACCTGCCCTCGTCTGCAGAAGGCACCCCGCCCGAACACGAGGAGCTGCTCGAGCACGGAGGGTCCGCGTGGCGGACCGCCGTGCCTGCGGGCCGGACACCGGCAAATGCGGTGACCGGGGCGCCTCCGCGGTTCCCCACCCGAGACGGACCTCGCGCGCGAGTCGACGCACCGACCCGCCCCGGACCGCCGACCTGGATAGAGCGCCCGTCACCGGGTAAGCCCGCTCGATGCCTTCGTGCGGCCTCGACTTCGGCACCAGCAACAGCGCGGTCGCGCTCTCCACCGGCGAGGTGCTCCGCATCGAGCCGGCGGCTGACGCTCCGCGCCTGTCGCGCTCGGTGCTCTTCTTCCCCGAGGAGACCACCGAGACCCTGACCGGCGGCGAGGCCATCGAGCGCTACCTGCAAGACAACGCGGGCCGCTTCATTCAGTCGATGAAGACCTGGCTGCCGAGCGCGAGCTTCACCCGCACCCAGATTCGCAACCGCACCCTCTCGCTCGAAGAGCTGATCGCCATCTTCGTGCGCAGCATTCGCAAGCGCGCCTCGGAAGCGGCGGGCGTCGAGCTCGACGAGGTGGTGTGCGGCCGGCCGGCGCGCTTCTCTCAAGACCCGGCGGCCGACGCGTTCGCCGAGCAGCGGCTGCGCAAAGCGGCCGAGCTGGCGGGCTTTCGCAAGGTCACCTTCGTCATCGAGCCGATCGCCGCGGCGCTGGCCTACGAAGCGGGTCTCTCGAGAGACGAGCAGGTGCTGGTGGTCGACTTCGGAGCCGGCACCACCGACCTCACCCTGATGCGGCTGGGCCCGTCGCACCGCGGCGGAGGAGACCGGCGCGCCGACGTCATCGCCTCGACCGGCCTCTACGTAGGCGGCGACCGCTTCGACGCGGCGATCATGAAGCACAAGCTGCTCAAGTACTTCGGGCAGGGCACCACCTACGCGGTCGGCTTCAAGCGCATGCCGATTCCCACCTACGTGCTGGGCCGGCTGCAGTCGTGGCACGAGATGTCGCTGATTCGCGAGAAGTCGACGCGAGAGCTCATCGACATGATGTTGACCGGCAGCGACAACATTCCCGCCATTCAGGCCCTGCACGACCTGGTCATGTACAACCTCGGCTACCGGCTCTTCCGCGCCATCGAGCAGGCGAAGATCGAGCTCTCGTCGCAGCCCGAGACGGTGGTGCGCTTCGACGACGAGCGCATTCACATCTCCGAGAAGGTGACGCGGGCCGAGTTCGAGACGGTGTGCGAGCCGCTGCTCGAGCAGCTCGAGGCGTGCACCGACGGCCTGCTCGCCGGGCTGCCGCAGCCGGTGAAGATCGACTCGGTGTTCCTCACCGGCGGGTCGTCGCAGATTCCCGCGGTGCGCCAGCGCTTCGAGAAGAAGTTCGGGGCCGAGCGCATTCGCACCGCCGACGCCTTCACCAGCGTGGTCGAAGGCCTGGGCCGCGCGTCACACGCGGCGTTTCAGCTCAGCGCCGAGCGCTGAAGGCTCACTCGAAGACGTCTTTGACGAAGCCGATCGCGGCCAGCACCGGCGTCGCGACCAGCTCGGCGGCGTCGAGCGCCACGGCCTTGGCCAGGTTCTTGGCGTGCACCGCGGGCTTCTTGAGCTCGCCGGTGCCGTCGAACGCGGCGTGCAGCTGCACCGACAGAATGTGGTCGGGCATCACGCCGCGCGCCAGGCCTTCACGGGTCTTGGGGAACCTGGTGTTCATGCCGCGATTGTCGCGGCCAGGGCACTCTGGTTGCAGTTCATCGCTTTCTCAGAAACCGCGTGCCCTCTGGAGCGGCGTATAAGGCGCCGGCCAATGACGGAAGCAGAGCTGAAGCGAAAGCTGGCGGCGATCGAAGCGCTCTTGCAGCGCGCGACGACCGAGGGAGAGCGGGCGGCGGCCGAGAACGTCTTCGCGAAGCTGAAGCAGAAGGCGCCGGCCGAGCAGCCCGAGGACGTGCAGTTCACGGTGCCCGACCCGTGGGGTCGCAAGCTGTTCATCGCGATGGTGCGCAAGGCGGGGCTCGAGCCGTTTCGTCTGCGCGGTCAGCGGCGCACCACGGTGATGGTGCACGGCCGCAGGTCGTTCGTCGTCGACACGGTGTGGAGAGAGTTCACCGCCGCGCACGCCACGCTGAGCGAGTACCTCGAGGAAGTGACCGACCGGGTGATTCGCGAGACGCTGGGCGAGACCGAGGCCGACGCGAAAGAGCGCCCGGCCCTGCCGCGCGGGTGACACCCGCCCATGACGCCGGCGGTGCGGGCTTCTGGCGTCATTGGCACGGCGGCCGCAAGGTGCGCCGCCCCCATGATGACCTCGCCAAGAAGCTGGCAGTTTCTGCTCTCCGCGCTGCTGCTGTTCGCATGTGACCCGGCGGTCGAAGGGCCTGCGCTCGAGCACGGGCGCTCGGAAATCATCGGCGGCTCCATCGACGCCGGAGTGGGGCAGGCGGTCGCGGTCTTCATCAACCCCGCGCTGCCGACCGGGGTGGGGTTCTGCAGCGGCTTTCTCATCGCCCCGAACGTGGTGATGACCGCGCGGCACTGCGTGAGCGGCATGAGCCAGTCGAGCGTCATCTGCGCCGACGAGACGGTGGGCAGCACGACGTACACCGCGACGCGCGCGCTCGACCCGGTGGCGCCCTCGCGGTTCTCCGTCACCTCGGTGCCCGATGTGCTGGCGACGGGGCTGCCGCCGCCTGCCACCGCGCGCGCGATTCACGTGCCGCCGCAGAGCGCTGGCGCGCCGAACTGTGGCACCGACGTCGCGCTCATCGAGCTGACGGGCGAGCTGGCGGGTGCCACTCCGCTGCCGCTGCGGGCGAGCGCGCCGCAGGTCTCCGAGCCGTTCGCGGCGGTGGGCTATGGCAACGACGGCGCGACGCCGAACACCGACGGAGTGCGCCGGGGCCGGTCTGACCTCTCGGTGACGATGGTCGGAGAGGTGCGGTCGACCTCGGGCCGGCTGGCCGTCACCGCGAACGACTGGGTGGCCGACCGCGGCCCGTGCGGAGGCGACTCGGGCGGCCCGGCGATCGACCCGAGCGGTCAGGTGATGGGCGTGATGTCGCGCGGCAACCCGACCGTGTGCGCGCAGATGATTTACACGCAGGTCGGCAGCTTTCGAGAGTGGGCGAAGCAGGTGGTGGTCAACGCCGCCGACGCCGGGCACCTGCGCGTCGTCGCGTGGGTCGACGCCGAGCTGCCGCACCCCGACGCGGGCGCAGAGGTCGATGCCGGCACCGACGCCGGCACCTCAGACGTCGTCGATGCCGGCACCATGCCGCCCGCCGAAGAGCCGCACGGCTGCACTGCCGCAGCCGGAGCACCGCTGCTCTTGGGCGCGCTGCTGCTGCTGAGCGCGCGCCGAAACCGAAACCGAAACCGAAACCGCGCACCCTGAGCGAAGTCGAAGGGTGCCATCTCCCAACGAAGCCCGAGCAGCACATACTCCATGCTTCAAGCAGCACCGCGTCGCGCAGCAATACGATGGAGTAGGTGCCGCACAGCCTTCGACGAGCGACGTCAGGGTTCGACGTGGCTCACCCTGCCCGGTCTCGCCAGGGTCACTCCCGCCCAGCGCAATTCATGCGCTCCGCAAAGCTGCACCCCGCACCCGGCGCGCAACCACTGCGTGAAATCCGCAGCCCAACCACCGGTCTGCATCTTGCCTTCGGCGGCGCATGCGTCTGCCCGTCCTCACCCTCATCACGCTCGCCGCCTGCGCGGGTCAGCCTTCCCAGACCGACGGCGGAGAGCCCCAAATCGAAGACGCAGGCACGGTGATGACGGCGACGATGAGCCTGTTCGAGACCTCCACCCCCGACGGCGGAGTCCGCTTCGAGTCCTTCGTCGAAATCTCCCCGCTCAGCGCCCGCTACGACGGCGGCTGCGAGCTCGGCCCGAAACCGAGCGACGCAGACGGAGCCTGGCTGCGCATCAGCGGCTACGCGGCGGCAGGGCAGCCGCTGGTGTGCATGAACGAAGACGGCGGGTACGTGTGCCGCTTCCCCTCGGGCGTCGAAGCGAGCGTCGTCTACGACGCGGGCACCGAGCCGCTCGGCACCGGCCCGATTCTCTTCGCAGTCGCCGGAGGAGCAGACGTCGGCTCCACCGCTGTCTCGGTGACACCTCCGGCCGGCACGCTGAGCGCGAGCGTCGAAGGCAAGGTCCTGCACCTGACCTGCAGCGACGACTGCAGCGCGGCGCGGGTGCTGGTGCTGAGCGCGACCCTGCGCTGCGACCTCGCGTACGCGCCGACGCTGACGCTGCCCGTCGCCCCGACTGCGTTCTCGGTGGTGCGCGCGACGTCGGCCCAGACGGGAGACCACCGCCAGGCGGTGCTGGTCGGCCGGGTGGGGCGCGGCGTCTCGCTTCCCTGAACACTCTGCGCACCGCAGGCGGTAGCGTGTCGCCCGCCCGTGCGCACCCGCCGCTACTTCCTCAAGACCGTGATGCTCGGCGCAGCCGCGTCGAGCTTCCCCGGCTGCCCGCCCGCGAGCGCGCCGGCTCGCCCGACCGAGCCCGAAGCCCCGCACCCCCTCGGCAAGAACCTCGGCTCAGAGCGGTTCGAGCCGTGCCACGCGGTGCGCGACGGAGGCACGTGGGCGAGCGCGCCGGTCACCGCGACCTGCGACGTGGCCGTCATCGGCGGTGGGCCGAGCGGCATGACCGCGGCGTGGCGGCTGCGCGAGCGCGACGTGATGCTGCTCGAGAAAGAGCCCCGCCTCGGAGGCAGCTGCCTGCTCGACGAGTGGCAGGGCGTGAAGATGTCGACCGGCGGCGCCTTCTACACCGAGACCGAGACCGCGCTGGTCGGCCTGCTGAAAGAGCTCGGCGTCGAGGGCACGCGCGTGAAGGGGGCCGACAGCCTGGTCATCGGCGGGCAGCCGGTGACCGACTTCTTTCGCGACGGCGCCGACCGGCTGCCGTTTCCGCAGCGGGTGCGCGACGACTTCAAGCGCTCGCGCGACGAAATGCTGAAGCTGTACCGGACGCGACCGAAGGAAGAGCTCGACGCGCAGCGCTTCTCCGACCTGCTGAAGCCGTACGCGCCCGAGCTGACGCAGTTCTGGAACCGGTTCGGCCCGTCGAACTGGGGCGGCGGGGCGTCTGAGACCTCGGGGTACGTGGGAGCCGAGGCGTACTCGTGGGCGGGCGACAGCGAAGACCCGCGGCGCACCTTCCCCGGCGGGCTGGGAGGCGCGGCCGAGGCGCTGGCGGCGAAGCTCACCCCGAAGCTGGGCAGCCGGGTGAAGACCCAGGTCTCGGTGTACCGGGTCGAGACCGAAGGTACCGGCGCGAAGGCGAAGGTGGTGGTGCGGTACCTCGAGAACGGCGAGCCGAAGGCGCTGCGCGCCGGGGCGGTGATTCTGGCGGTGCCGAAGTACTTCGCGCGGCACGTGCTGACCGGGCTCGACCCGGCGCGGGCCGAGCTGCTCAAGGCGACCCGCTATGCGCCGTACCCGGTGTTCAACGTCTGCCTGAAGTCGGCGGGGCCCGAGCCGGCGTACGACAACTGGTTCCTCGACGAGCCGTTCACCGACTTCATCTCGGCCGATTGGATTGTGCATGCCGGCCGCGGCCCGGCCGAGCGGAAGACGGCGCTGACGGTGTACCACCCGCTGCCCGAGGCGCAGCGGGTGCTGCTGCTGGCCGACGAGGCGGTGCTGGCCATGGCCGATGGCGTGGCGGCGGGGCTCGAGAAGCACTTCCCCGGCACGCTCGAGAAGATTGAAGAGATTCGAATCTTCCGCCGCGGGCACCCGATGTTCATTCCCACGCCGGGGCACCTGAAGGTCGTCGAGCGGGTGGCGGCGCCGGTGGGGCCGGTTTTCTTCGCGCACAGCGACTCGAGCTACTTCCCCGCGTTCGTGAGCGCGGTCGAGGCCGCCGAGACGGCGGTGGGCCAGGCGAGCAAGCGGCTGGGCTTCAGCCGGTAACATCGAGCGGGCCGGCGCGCCGTTTGCTCCTTCGACGGGGCATGAAGAACTTGCTCCTCGCCGTCGCTCTGTTCGTTACCGCCTGCGAATCCTCGGTCGCGCAACGCCCCGGTCCGACGTGCTCCGGGCCTCGATGTGAGCCGCACGGCGCCAACCGTGTGTCTGTGGCGAAAGTGGCAGTCTCGGGGTGCCGAACCAACAACGATTGCACCGACGCGCAGTTCTGCAACGCGAGCAGCGCGTGCCAGGCGCTGCCCTGCGCGGTCGACGACCAGTGCCCGCCCGAGACCCGCTGCGACGCCGAGCGCTTCGGCTGCGCCCTGGCGCCGCGGGTGAGTGACGCGCGGGCGACCAGCACCGCCCCCGACCGCGCGACCGAGTAGTAGCGGAACCGAATCAGCGCCGCGCGTAGCGCCAGAGCGCGTCGAGGTCGAGCTCGAGGCCGCGGCAGCCGGGGACCTTGAAGGTGCCGCCGCTCGCCGCGGCGAAGTTCACGTAGCGGCGCTTGGGCCCGAGCTTCAAGACCTCGACCGTCTGCGCGGCGGGGTCGACGAGCCAGTACCAGCGGACTCCGAAGCGCGCGTACTCGTGAACCTTGTCGATGCGGTCGCGGGCGTGGTCTTTGGGCGTCGCGGTGATGACCTCGATCATGATGTCGGGCGGCACCGTGGTGAGGTTGTCTTTGGGGTCGAGGCGCGGCCGGCCCGGCAACACCACGCTCAGGTCGGGCTTGCGACCGCGCTTCGGCCCGACGCCATATTTGTGGTCCGACGTGAGCACCGCTCCGCCGCGCTCTTCGAGGAAGGTGAGCAGCCGCGTGCAGAGCCACGCGACCGTCTGCTCATGCTCGCGCGTCGGCAGCTCTTCCTCGACCAGCCGGCCGTCGACGAGCTCTCCCTCGGCGTCTGCTGAAAGCGCGGCCCACTGCTTCAAGGTGAGCGCTTCGCTGCTGCGTCGTGCCGCCATCGCTCTCAAAGCTAGTCCACCTCCGAGACGCTTTCATGCCGCGCTCCCGGCTTGCGACGGGTGTGCTCGCCCTCGACCGTGATTCCACCGGCGTCGCGAGCTCGCCGCAGTCCGACTTCAGAGTGCGCGCACCGACGCCAATTCTCGGTCGGTGAGACAGTGGTGCAGCGAGCTCAGGGTCGACGTTGGCCCCGACCGCACTCCCAGGACGAGCGCGAGGCCGACGTGCGTCGAACGCGACGGAACCGCCGGGGGCCTGCTAGGTGACGGCGATGCTCCACCTCATGCGGCTGGGCCCCATCGAGCTCGACGACGCGCCGCCGGCATTCTTCTACCTGGCGTTCGGCGACCACGGCATCGACTCGCAGATGGCGTCTGATGACGTCTCGGGGCTGAAGCCGCTCGTCGCTCGGTCGAAAGAGCCGGTGAGCTGCGAGCCCGAGCTGGGCGAAGTCGCGAAGAAGCTCGGGCTGAAGGTCGAGCCGCTTTCACTCGAGGCCGTCGCCATGAAAGCGGGCATGGCGATCGTGCTGAGCCACGGCACCGCCTTCGAGTCGATCGAGAACCCCCCGCTGTTCATCGAGCTCGCTGACGCGGTGGCCGGGTTCCACGAGCGTCGCACCTGGGAGGCGTTCGACGAAGACGAAGCCCTGGACGTGGTGGTCGAGAAGGGCGGCCGGCGGTTGGAGGCCACCGTGATGGGGCAAGCCGAAGACCAGTTCGGGCTGGTCTTGTTCGACGAGCCGGGGAGCCTTCGGCGCAGCGCCGAGCTCGCCGCGCGCGGAACCCCCGACGACGCGCTCGCGCTCCCCTGCGTCACCCTCTTCACGAGCGACAAGCCTGCCTACGTCACCGAGGCCATGGAGGCATTCACTGGGGTCGCCGTCGCTCCGGTGCTGTTCCGCATGAAGCACGGAGACGAAGCGGACGTCACCGAGACCGACGTCGAGCTGATCATCGCCACGCTGCGCGCGGTGAATGCGCTGGCGGAGCGCGGCGAGCTCGCGACGGGCACCTCGGCCTTCGCGCGCAAGAAGGCGCGGGTCACGGTGCGCAGAACCGAGCCGGAGCCCGAGTCGGCGCCCGATGAAGCCGAGCTCGACTTCGAAGGCGTGGGCCGCAACGACCCGTGCCCTTGCGGCAGCGGCAAGAAATACAAACAGTGCCACCTCGGCGCGGAGAAGGCCGCTTCGCCCGCGTCGCCCGCCAAGAGCCTGCACGAGCTCGACAACCGGCTGGTGGGCCGCATCATGAGCTACGCGACGAGCAAGCTCCCGCGCCAGGCGCTCGAGCGCGCCGCCGACGAGGCCTTCGGCAAGCGTCAGCCTTCGCCGGGGCTCGGCCCCCTGGTGCTCGCGTTCGAGGCGCCCATCGATGGCGCTCCGGTGGCGCGAAAGCTCCTCTCCGACCCCGCAGAGCGGCTCGACGACGCCGAGCGGAAGTGGGTCGAGCGGGAGCTCGAGGCGCACGTCTCGGTGTGGGAGGTGCTGCGGGTCGAGCAGGGGAGGGGCTTCGAGGCGATCGACTTGCTGGGTGGCGTGCGGCTCTTCATCGACGAGGTGCTGGCGTCGCAAGACCTGGTCGCCCGCGACGTGGTGCTCGCGCGCGTGGTGCGCACCGAGACGGTGAACCTGCTGGCGGGGGTGCACGAGTCGCTGCTGCCGCCGAGCCTCGCTGAGGGTCTGGTGCGAACCGCGCGGGCCGAGAAGCTCGGGGCCGGCAGCTGGAAGCGTACGGTGCGCCTGCTCGCCCTGTGGGACGACGCGGTGAGCGACCATGCGCTGAAGCTGGCGTCGCCGACGGTGGTGAAGAACACCGACGGAGAGAAGGCGGTGTTCGTCACCGACACCTACGCGATCGCGAAGGGCGGGTACGCGCTGGTGGTGCCGCGGCTGATGTCGCTGCCGGGAGCGCACGTCGACCACGAGACGAAGAAGGGCGTGGAGATCTCCTTCGCGAAAGAGGGCAACGCCATACACGCGGGGTGGAAAGACACGGTGCTCGGCGCCGCGAAGGTCACCGCGAAGAAGCTCGAGGTGTCGGCGAACTCGGTCGAGCGCGCGGACGGGTTGAAGGGGCGCATCCTCGAGGTGTTGGCGGGCACGGTGAGCTTCCGCGACCGGGCGAGCGAGGCGTTGCCGCCGAGCCGTGGCGGCCAGGAGCTGATGGTGGACCAGAGCCGCCTTCAGGGCAGCTCGGGGTTGCCGGAGCTGCAGCGGTCGTGGCTCGACGAGCCGATACCGGCGCTCGGCGGGCGCACGCCGCGCGAGGCGGCGGCCGACGAAGCGGGGCGGGAGTCGGTGCACTGGCTGCTGAAGGGGCTCGAGAACCTCGAAGCGCGGGAGCCGTCGCCGATGCCGGGCGGGGCCGATGCGCGGCGCCTGCGGCGTGAGCTGGGGCTCGACGAGCTGGGCGAGCGGAGCACGACGCAGGAGCTGGACCGGGCGGTCGGCTCGGGGCGCAAGCTCTCGGAGACGGTGCTCGAGTTCGGCGAGCCGGTGCTGTCGAAGATCGCGAGCACGCCCAAGGCGCTCGAAGAGGCGCTGCGGTTCGTGACCACGGTGTGGAACCTGACCGTCAACGAACAGCTGAAGAAACCCGAGGCCGAGCTGGCGGCCCTGCGGGCGAAGCTCTCGCCGGGCAAGGTGTCGGCGAAGCTGCTCGCGCACTTCGATCGCCTGGTGGCGCGCAAGCACGAGCGGTACCCCCACGATCGCCGGCTGGTCGGCGAGTACCGGCTCGACACGAGCGCAGGCCAGGTCGGCATCTACATGGAGACGCTGCTGACGCCCGACCTGATGGCGAAGGTGAAGGCGGCGGGGATTCTGCCGCAGCAGTGACCGCGCTAGCGCGTCTGTGTATCGACCCGCTCGGCAGCCCTCTCGCCGAACAGGCGCCCGACCGCGGCGAGGAAATTGAGCCGGTGCATCTCTTTGCTTCCAACGACCTGCGGCACGGTCTCTCGGTACCGCGCGACGAGTGTCTCGAGATCGAGCGAAACCGCACGATGAATGTCTTCGATCGCGTCGAGGTCGTGTGCCTCACCCCGCGCGACCTTCATCAAGACGAGGTCATGCGCGTCGGGCACCAGGACCTCGAGTTTGGTGAGCCCCGCAATCGGCACCTTGAGCAGCCGTTCCTCGAACGAGTAGGGCGGCTCGGCGATGGGAGCCTTCTGAATCGGGACATGCACGCGCGAGCCCGCCGTCGCTCGGTCGACCGCGTCCCAGAAGTCTCGCTCAGAGGAGTCGGCGCTCGCGACCGACCAAAGATCGAGATCTGTCGTGGCGTGTGAGCCCTTGTACTTGAGCGCAACGGCCCCGCCTCCGATCAATACGATCTGCCAGGGCGACGACAGCTCTGCATCGACGCGGCGCAAGAAGTCCGTGCACTCGCGCGTGGTAAACCTACGCACGGTGCTTTTCGAAGACGCTGCGGAAGCTCTCCACCGACATGTTCATCCAGAAGCCCCAGCGGGTGGCCACCTCTGGAGATCGCTGTTTCGCGAGCTCTGCTTCGTATCGGTTCTTCACCTCGGGCAGGAACCGCATCTGCTTCCGTCGGCGATCCTGTAGCCCGCTGGTCTGCGCGTTGAGCGAGACGTCTTCGGTCACCGCGGCGGTGAGGTCGACCAGCAGCCCGAGCTCGGCTTTGACCTTTCGCCGCCGGGCCCCCTCGCGAAGGCTCGTCCAGTCGACTTCGCTGAGATGACCGGCCAGCACCAGCGGGAGCACCCTCAGTACGGCACCGTCAGACTGAGCCTCCTCGAGCCCGTGAAGGAGGGTCTCTTGAAGGTCGTGGTGCTTCGCTGGTCTTACCGCTGCCAATGGAGCTCCCCAGGCAGCGAGCGACTCTCTCACTCGTTTGGCCTCAGAGGGGTCAGCGGCCGCAGCGCTGGGAGTCTTCAACAGCGCGGTGAGGTGTCGCGCCGCGACATGCTTGAGGTTCGCTCGAACGACATCTGCTCCTCCGAACGCTTCGACCAGCAGAAGCCCCGTCGGGTTGAGGTGACGTACCTCTTTTGCGACCGAGCGCGGTGACAGCCCCGTTCGCCGCGCCAGCTCGCTGACCGAAGCGGCGAGGCCCTTGACGAAGAGCTGGTTCAATACCGCCGAGCGCGTGGTGGATTGAAACAGGGTAGCGGCGAGAACATCGGACATAACATCCTAAATATAGGGCTTCTACGACCAAATGCCAATCGGGCGCGGAGGCGAAATAAGCCGATGATATCGTTGTCTTATTCGCGCCGCGGCTGACGCACACCCGCCTAGAGTCTTGGCGCCGAACCGCTCGTCCGCCGCCGCGACCACGGCTCGCGTTCTCGCCCACGAAGACCACGCGTTGAGCGACAGCATCGAATTGCGGGAGTAGAAGCGCGGGCCATGCCTCGTGTCCTGCTGGCGCTCGCGCTGCTGTCGGGGAGTTCTGCTCTAGGCCAAGAGCGGGTTCGCATCGCGGTTCTCCCGCTGGTGTCGCCGGGCGTCGACGACGCGCAGCTGGCAGGTGAGCTCGACGCAGAGGTCAAAAACATTCTGGTCGAGACCCAGCACCTCACCGTCGTCTCTGAGGAGACCGTCGCTCGCCGCCTGAAGGAAGAGCCCTCGGGCCGCTGCGCTCCGCACGGGCGCGAGCGGGTCGAGTGCCTCGAGCGCATCGCGCTGACGACGCGCGCGGTCTATGCGCTGCTGGTCTGGGTGAAGCGGCTGGGCAAAGAGTACGAGGTCGGCGCGGTGCTGGCTGACGCAGATCGTGTTCCGCTCAAGCAGCCTGAGACGCTGACGGTGCGCGATGACGGCGCGGTGAAGCTCGCCGGAGCGCTCAAGCACCAGCTGCGCATGCTGCTGCTCGACCGGGCGAAGATCGGCCAGCTCCCGGTCGATGCGCGGGCGAGAGATGCCCAGGCGGTGGGCGTCACCCCGCCGGTCGCGGCCGTCGAGCCGCCGCCGGCGATTCCTCCGCCGTTCGTCGAGGCGCCGCCCGAGTCGATGTCGGCGCGGAAGAAGGCGGGCTTCGTCATGCTCGGGGTGGGCGCGATCGGCCTGGCGATCGGCGGAGGGCTGATGGCCGCGGGCACGAGCACGAACGCGGGCACGATGGATCCGCAGACCGGCTACATCCTCCCGGGTCGAGTCGCCGACGTTCAAAAGGCAAAGGTGCTCGAGACGGCCGCTGGAGTCGCGCTCGGCGTCGGAGTCGCCGCCGCAGTGGCCGGCGTCGTCATGGTGACGGTGCCCGGTGGTGCGGCAGAGGTCAGTCTCGCGCCGACGCGAGGCGGAGCGATGGTCGGACTGCGAGGGGCGCTGCCGTGAAGAGACTGCTTGCTGTGGTGGTGCTCGTGGCGACGGGCTGTGTGGGCGGCAAGCCGTGTCAGAGCAATGCCGACTGCCCCGACGGCTACTGCGAGGTGTCGCTCGGCCTGTGCGTCATCGGTGATGGCGGCACGGCCGGTGGCGGTACGAGCGGGGCTGGTGGTGGCGCTGGCGGGCAGGGCGGCGGCGCGGGTGGCGCGACCGCGTTGACGAAGATTCGGTTCGAGGCGCCCGATGCGGGGCTCCGGACGACGGCGACGACGCTGATGCTCAGAGCGCGGACGGAGCCGGTGAACGCCGACCTCACGGCGCTGCAGTACGCGGCGACCAGCGCTGACGGAGGCGCTGCGCCGCGGACCGGGACGTTCACGCGCATGAACGCCGATACGTGGGACCTGTCGCTCGCGGGCCTGGTGGACAGCCAGTGGAAGGTGGTCGCCTACTCCGGAGCCGTCGACGCGTCGGTGGGGTTCACGGTCGATCTCACCGGGCCGGCGCTGACGGTGGCGGTTGCTTCGCCGACGCCTGACTACGGCACGAACGTCACCGACTTCGTCCCGTCGGATGACGGTGGGTTCCGGAAGGACGAGACGATTCAGGTGCGGGTGACTTCGCCGGACCTCGACTTGAGCGCGGTGCAGCTGTCTGCGCGCTATGGGAGCGCGACGGCGCTGGCGTTGTCGACGTCGACCAACTGCGGCGACGGTGGCGTGGCGTGTCGCGAGTTCAGCGTCGATTTGAGCAAGGTCGAGATGCCGGCGTTCAGGGGTGATGTCGTGCTGAGCGCGAGTGGGATGGATGACCTGGGCAATGCCCAGCGGGCATCGACGTCTGCGACCGCCCGTGTCACCCGCTGGCAGTGGGCACGGCGGGTCGGAGTCGCTGCAATCAAGGCGACGCCCGCAATTGGAAACGGTGGGCGCCTCTTCGTGGGCTTGTCGTCCATGACCGACTCCGGTGTCATCGCTGTGAATCCTGACGGTGGTGTGGCTTGGCCCGGTGTTGCCGATGAGCCGGTCGTCGGCGTCATCGCGGTAGGGCGCGGGGCGTCGGGGGAATATGTCTTCTACCAATCCGCTACCGCTACCTCGAAGGGCACGATGAAGACGCTGCTGGCTTCTAGCGGCGCCGACGGCCCCTTGCTGTGCCCCGGAGGCGGCGCAGGCACGACGAACGGCAACGAGGGAGGCGTGGCACTCTTCGCGGAGAACACGGCCGCAGTGGCAAGTATCGCTATCCAAGCTGACACGACCGACAGTCGCGCGCGGGTGCTGGTTGCCGAGCCGCAAAACTGTGCTCCGACGACCACGTTGCAGTCGATCTTGGCGCCTGGAAATGTTGTGGCGTCAGGTTCGACCGCTGCCCTGATTGGCAGCGACGGCAACCTGCGCGTCCTCGACTTCAACGGTACCTCCGTCGCGCTGCGCGCCATCAACCAGTCGGTCGGCGGAGTCGGCCTCGGTACGGGCCTTGCGATGTTGTCGAGCACGCGAGTTGTGGGCGGTGGGCCAGGAAACGGACGCATCTTCGCGCTCGACATCAGTGGCACGACGATGGCCCCCGACGCTTGGGATGCCGGCGTGACGCTCTCGACGCCGACGAGCAGCCCGGTGGTCGGTCAATCTGACGTGTTCTCGTTGATTCGCAGCAGCAGCGGCAAGGTGCGGCTGATTCGCCTGGCGAGCGCGAACGGGGCCGAGCTGGCGCGGACGAGCGAGCTCGCGGCATCGACGTTCCCCAGCACCTCGGCTCCGTCACCAGTTCTGGGCAGCAACTCGAAGCTGTACGCCGTCGACCCGGCAGGCTCGCTGTTCGTCGTCCCCACCGCGTTCGCCCCGGACGCCGGAGCGGACTGGTCCGCCCCTCTACCGACGGCCGTAGCCGGCACAGTGACCGCCTCGCCGACGCTCGACTGCAACCGCCGCCGCCCGTCGAGCCAGACGGCGGTGCTGTACCTCGCCACCGAGTCAGGCTGGCTGGTCAGCTACCTCGTCGACGCGACGCCTGGGCAGGCGCTCGACCCGAGCGCTCCGTGGCCCAAGTACGCGCGCGATTCGCGCAACACGGGCAACTTCAACGGGCCGGCGATCGGCTGCCCGCCCTGAAGAACTCTCCCAGAGCCGCGTAAAAGGCGCAGGGCTCCACGACGGGCAAGCCCTGCGCCGCCTCGTGCACGAGGACTTAGCTCTTCACGGTCACAGCGATGCTGCGCGGCTTCGCCTCTTCGCGCTTCGGGAGCGTCACCGTCAGAACCCCGTGCTCGCAGCGTGCCTCGCACTTCGTCGCATCCACTGAGCTGGGCAGCACGAACGAGCGGGCGACCTGACCGTACGAGCGCTCTTGCCGGAACCATCGGGCGTTCCCCATCCGCTGCGCATCGCGCGTCGCTCGAACCGTCAACACGTCGCCTTCGACCTGAAGGTCGAGCGACTTGGGGTCGTAGCCCGGCAGGTCGATGGTCAGCACCAGCTCGTCCTGGGTCTCATGAATGTCCGCAGGGGGCACTCCGGTACGGCTGGTCCAGGTCGAGGGCGTCGCAAAGGCTCCCTCGAAGAGTCGGTCTGCCTCGCGGAAGAGCTCGTCGAGCTCAGGCACCGGCGCCGCAGAGCGTGCGATGCCACCATTCGCAAACGGATTCCATTTCACCAGCATTGCATTCTCCTTTCGTTCAAGCGGACCACTGACGGCCGCGCACCTTCGATAATGCAGCGCATTGCGCTGTCAAACACCGGCGATGACGCGTGCGTCGCCTCCCCCCCAAAAAAAAGAAGGGCCAGCGCAAAAGGCCGGCCCTTCGGAGGTGCTCAGTTGGGAAGACCTGTCTCTGCAGGTCGGTGGGTTGTGTGTGTCTGTGCTGTGCTGTTCACGTCATGCTCAGTTGGTCGTTCGATTCAACCTCCTTCCATCTGGAATGAACCCTCGGCAGCGCACTGGCTCGAGGGCGACCGCGTTTTGCGGCCAGCAAGGCGGCGTCAGCGTCGGCGTAGAGGTGTCGAAGGCGCCGGCCGCCGCGAGACACCGCGATGCCGCCGGAGGCTGAGACTCCGGCCTCGCGGAGCGCGGCGACGAGGCGGTCGCGGGCGAGGGCCGCGTCGGTGAGTCCCCCGGTGAGCACGAGGGCGAATTCGTCGCCGCCGATGCGCCCGCAGACCTCTCCCTGCCGAACCTCACGACGCAGCACCATTCCGACGCGGCGAAGAACGCGGTCGCCCTCGGGGTGCCCAGACCGATCGTTGACCTCTTTGAATTGGTCGAGATCGAGCAGAACGAGGGCCAGCGCTTCGCCGGTGCGCTGGGCGCGCGCCGCGAGCTGAACCGCAGCGCGCAACAGCTCGCGTCGGTTGGGCAGCCCGGTGAGAACATCGGTGCACGACCGGCGCACGACGCGGCGGCGCTCTCTCGCCCGCGCGACGGCCAGGTCGACGCGGGCGCTCAGCGTCGGCTCGACAGCCGGGTCAGAGACCCACTCATCGACCAGCACCCCCCGCGGGGGCATGGCACCATCGCCACGATCGCCGAGCCCTTCTGACGAGCGCGCTCGGCTGCGGCGACGTGCCATGGAACAGCGCAGTCGACGACGAGCACCTCGGGGAGCTCTTCATCGAGCAAGGCGTCGGCCTCTGCCGCCGAGCTGCAGTGGCACACGACCCCGGGCAACTTCGACCGGGTCGGCGAGGGCGCGCCGAGCACGACGACGAACCTGAGAGAACTTGGGGACATGAGCGTGTCCTGAAGTCGCCAGAAGGTTGGTGGCCAATAATTAATGCGGCGAAAAAATCCGTCAAGGGCGGGGCGTATTCCCTGCTCCGCCATCGACCCGTCTGGCGGGGAGCCGCTCTCCCACTTCAGGCGGCCTGCGGGGTGTCCGCCTGCCTGCGACACACGCCACTCGGCTCAGGGCGCAAGCCCGGTGAGGGAGCTCGCGAGCTGCCAGAACTTTCTGGCCTTCTCGGGGTCGAGGGACTCGGGGCTCGAGGCGATCTCCTTCATCTCGCCGAAGAAGCGCCCGCCTTTGCCGACGACGGAGGGGTCGGTCGCCATGAACACCAACGAGTCGGTGGCAGCGTCGACGGAGGTCGCGAACGGCAGGTGGCGCAAGACGGAGCGCATCAGCCAGCGCTCGAAGGGCTTGTGGCTCGACGCTGCCGCAGTGACCGGCACGAAGCCGGGGCAGACGGCGTTGACGGTCACCTTGGAGGCGTCGAGGCGGCGTTGCAGCTCATAGGTGAACCAGAGCAGGGCGAGCTTCGAGTTCTTGTATGCGCGATCAGGGTTGTAGCCGCGCTCGAGGTTCGGGTCGTCGAAGTCGAAGTCGACGGGCTTCCCGCGCGAGCCGGGCAGGTGCAGCCGCGAGCTGACGTTGACGACGCGCGCGGCCGGCGCCCGCTCGAGAACGGGCAACAGCAACCGGGTCAGCACGAACGGAGCCAGCGCATTGACAGCGAGGTCAGCTCCGGAAGCCGTCGCGCGAGACCTGGCGCGCGGGGTCGGTCGGCATCAACCCGGCGACGTTGAGCAGAACATCGAGTGGGCGCCCGCGCTGCAAGACCGCCTCGGCAAGCTGACGAACCGAGGCGAGCGACGCGAGGTCGACATGGCAAGGCTCGAGGCGGGCGGTGGGGCTCTTGGCAGCGATCTCGGCGATCGTGGCGACGGCCTGGTCCTGGGTTCGGGCGGCGAGCAGCACCTCGTGGCCCTGTCGGGCGAGCTTCTCGGCGGCGACCCTGCCGAGCCCGCGTGCTCCACCCGTAACGAGAATTGTGGCCATGTGGTGAGCCTCCGCCCGCGGCCGACCGACCGCAAGCATCGTGAAGAGACTCAGTACGGAGTGCCTTCCAAGTACCAGAACTGATCTCGCTGCAGGTTGTCGCAGTGCCCGGTGCCGTCATTACGGCACACCCGCTCCGAGCGGTTCGAGGCTTCGGTGCGCTTGCCCTCCGCGGTCTCGATCTGAATCACGGGCTGGCCGTGGAAGTGGGTGATGAGGGTGGTCGACGTCACGCCGCCATCTGGAGCGAAGCGGCTGAAGCGCTTGCGGTGCACCTGATCGCCCGCCCACTCGCCCTGCTGGTTCAGGTCGGTGAACATCGAGAACGGCCCGATGGTCGTCGGGCGCCGAACCCCGCGATCGAAGTCCCACGTCACGGCGGTCTCCCAGGCTCGGCCCACCTTGCGCTGGAGCTCCCAGCGCACGACGTCTCCAGCGGAGCGGTGCTCGACCAGGCGGGCGCAGCCGTCGGGCAGGGCCGCGACCTCGACCGCTCCGTCTTTGCGCGGGTCGGCGGCGAGCGCTGCTTTGAGCTTGGCCACCTGTTCCTTGTCGGTGTAGCGGGCAAGCCGCCGTCGGCGCCACAGAGCAACACCGCGAGCACGTTCGCGCACATCGACATGCGGTGCACGATAAAGGAGATGTCCGAAGAACGGTGTTATAACCCAGGTCATAACGGAGCCAGCCATGACCAAGACCTTGACCAGCATCGGCAACAGCCTCGGGCTCATCATCGACCGCCCCATCCTGGAGCTGTTGAAGATCGACAAGGACACGCAGCTCGAGATTCGTACCGACGGGAAAGCCCTCATCATCGAGCCGGTTCAGAACACGAGCCGCAAGAGCCGGGTGCACGCGGCGACTGAGCGCCTGATGAATGCCCACGACAAGACGCTGCGGCGCCTGGCCAAGTGAGCTTCGAGTTCCTCACGGTTGAAGATGTGCTGGAGATCCACCGCCTCCAACTGGGTCGGTTCGGGGGCGGCGACGGTCTTCGCGACCTCGGCCTCTTGGAGTCGGCCCTCGCGCAGCCGTCCGCAACGTTCGGCGGCGAGTACCTGCACGCCGACCTCTTCGAGATGGCAGCGGCCTACCTCTTCCACATCGTGAGCAACCATCCGTTTCTCGACGGCAACAAGCGGGTGGGTCTGCTCGCTGCCCTCGTCTTTCTCGATCTCAACGGCGTGTCTCTACTCGACGCGACTGACCGGTTTTACGACCTGACCATCGCCGTAGCCTCGGGCAGCCTCGAGAAGCGACGGGTCGCCGAGACGCTGCGCGCGATTGCGAGCGATCCGCACGGGTAGTTGTGTCAGCCGACGACGACCTCACCCCGCAGCGATCTTCACCTCATTGAAGAACGAAGCGGGCATGGCGCGCTCGAGCTCCCAGACGATGCGCATGGGCTTCTCGCTCTCGTGCGAGACGTACCGCACCGGCCCGAGGAACAAGTACGGAGCCGTCACGCCCAGCTCGGTCACCTTCGCGCGGCGCACGAACAGCAGGTGCCGCCAGCCCTTCGCCGGGTGCTCGCCGCGGTAGCGCCGGCCGGTCTCCGAGTCCTCACGGGTCTTCGACTGCGTCTCCCAGTGAAACCGCGTCGGAGAGATGGGGTAGTCGTTGTACAGCGTCGTCGGCGTGAAGTGGGCCGGGTCCTTGTCGAGCGTGACGTAGAAGATGTCTGCCTTTGCCGAGTCGTCTTTGTACACGCCGCCCTGGGTGCGCATCAGCTTGCGGTCGCGCACCTGAAGCAGCCCGGCGCTGATCTCATCGCGGCTGTAGGTCGCGTGCACCCGAAACGTCAGCCCGTCGAGCGCGTAGGTCGGCTTGCGCGACCGGTCAGCGAGCAACCCGAGCAGGTCTGCCAGCTCGGTGCGCAGTGAGCCGCGGCTCCACAGCTCGTGCAGCGCCTCCTTCAGCTCGGCGACCGGCCGCCGCGTGCCCCCGAGCGAGACGAACAGCATCAGCATCAGCGGGTCGTCGGCCCCGACCGTCGGCGGAGCCTTCGCGCCCTCGAGCCAGCGCCTCCAGGTCTCGAGGCGGACCTCGTCATCGACGTGCAGCAGGCGCGCGAACGAGCGGTCGAGCTCGTCGGCCTCGGGCTCACCGCGAGCGAGCCCGGCCAGGCGCTTCAAGTTCTCGAGTGTGCGGCCAGTGCCAGGCCGGTACAGGTCCTCGGGAGCGAGCTCGCAGGCGCGTAGGAACTGAGGGAGCCGCACGTCTCCGATGCGCCGCAGGTCCTTGACCAGGTCGGCGTTCGACGCGCCGAGGTGCTCGCGAATGTTCGAGAATGGCGCGCTGGGTCTGGGGCTCGAGCTGATCTCGCAGCCGGCGGGGGAGATGGGGAAGCCCTCTTCGACGGCGCGAATGACGCCGGCGCGGTGGGAATGTCGAGCCAGGAGCGGAACCGGTCGTCGAAGCGGAAGCCGCGATTGGCGGCGGCGACAGTCGAGCACGGTGAGGCACTCCTTGCCGTCTTCGTGGCGCAGGCCGCGGCCGAGCTGCTGCAGGAACACGGTGGCGCTCTCGGTGGGGCGCAAGAAGAAACACGGTGTCGACCGAGGGCACGTCGACGCCTTCGTTGAAGAGGTCGCGCGAGAAGAGCACGCGCACCTCGCCGCGCTGCAGCCGGCGCAGGGCCTCGGCGCGCTCGGCCTGCGGGGTGTCGGCCGAGACGGCGAGCGCGGGTACGCCGTGGCGCGAGAAGAACGCGGCCATGAACTCGGCGTGCTTGACGCTGACGCAGAAGCCGAGCGCGCGCATCGAGTGAACGTCGCGGACGTAGCGCTCGACAGCGCGGAGCACGGCGCGGGCGCGGGCGTCGTCGGCGGTGTAGGCACCTCGAGGCGGGCGACGTCGTAGCGGCCGGCGCGGAAGTCGACGGTCGAGAGGTCGACGTCGTCGTGAATGCCGAAGTACTGAAACGGCACGACGAGGCCGAGCTCGATGGCGTCCCAGAGGCGAACCTCCGAGGCGATGCGATGGTCGAACCAGCCGAGAATCGACTTGCCGTCGGTGCGCTCGGGAGTGGCGGTGAGGCCGAGCAGGACCTTCGGCTTCAGGTGCTCGAGGAGCGCCGAGTAGGTGTCGGCCTCGGCGTGGTGAAACTCGTCGACGATGACGACGTCGTAGGCGTCGGGCGCGAGCTTCTCGAGGCGGCGGCGGTGCATCGACTGAATCGAGGCGAAGACGTGGCGGCCGGCGACGGGGCGTTCGTCGCTGACGAGGAGCTCTCCGAAGTGGCCGTCGCGCATGGCGGCGCGGAAGGTGGCGAGGCTCTGGCGAAGAATCTCCTGCCGGTGGGCAATGAAGAGCAGCGAGAGGTCTTTGGCTGCGGCGTGGAGCCGGGCGAAGTCGAGCGCGGCGATGACGGTCTTGCCGGTGCCGGTGGCGGCGACGACGAGGTTCTTGGAGTGGCCCTGGTGGCGCTCCTGGGCGAGGGCGTCGAGGGCGACCTGCTGGTGCGGAAGCGGAGAGAGGCGGACGACGCGGGCGAGGGCGTCGCGATCGGCGTCGCGGTGGCGGGCGGCGTCGACGAAGCGCTCGCGGTCGTAGGGCTCGAACTGGGGGTCGGCCCAGTACTGGTCGAAGGTGGTGATGAACTTCTGCACGGCGGCGTTGTCGATGTTGGAGAGCCGCACGCATTCCACTCGTAGCCGTCGACCATGGCGGAGGACGAGAGGTTGGAGCTGCCGACGAGGCCGGTGCTGAAGCCCGAGTCGCGATGAAAGAGCCAGGCCTTGGCGTGGAGCCGGGTGCGGCGGGCGTCGTAGGAGACGCGCACGTCGGCGCCGAGCTCGCGCAGGCCCTCGAGGGCGTCGGGGTCGGTGGCGCCGAGATACGTGGTGGTGAGGACGCGGAGCTTGCCGGGGTGGCGGGAGAGGAACTCGGCGGGCTCAGTGCGGAGCAGGCGGAAGCCGCTCCGCTTGATGAACGAGACGAGGAGATCGACGCGATCGGCGGAGGCGAGCTCGCGGCGAACCTCGTGTCCGACGCGGAGGTCGCGTGGGCCGTTGACGAGGAGATCGCTGTGGCGCAGCGGGAGGGTGGGGCGGGGGAGGGCGGCGTTCTCGGCGAGGCGCTGGGAGGCGGAGTCGCGGACCTCGAGGAGCAGCTGGGCGGGAGACTTGATGGCGTCATCGGCGCCGATGCCCGAGTCGGAGGCGGTGTCTCCGAGGAGCGTGAGCACCTGGTTGGCGAGCGCGACCTGGGCCTCGAGCCGCTTCTCCGCGGGGAGCGTGCGCAGGGCCTTGATGCTGGCTTCGTGAATGAGGCGCGCGAGGAGGTGAGGGGCGTTGTCGTGGGTGATGGCTTCGCGGGCGGCCTCGTCGGCGGAGCGTTTGCCCAGCTCGCGATCGAGCGAGACCGTGACGGGAGCTTCGTAGAGACCGGGGACGAGCTTCACCGGCCTGCGAGGCTACGCCATGGCGTGCAGGCGTTGCATGGCGTATCGAGTGAGGAGGGACGTCATGGAAAAAGGCATTCAGTTGTCGGAGCGCAGGCGGAAGGAGTCGCCGCAACTCACGCCCGGGCAGGTGGTCGATCTGATCGTGCTCGGGAGGAATTCGAAAGGGCTGCGCTGCCGTGTTCCCGGCACGTCTGGCGAGGTGACGCTGCGCATCGCCGTCGGCGACGAGGTCCCAGGGGCGATCATCACCGTGAAGGTCGGTCGCAAGTCGCCGCGCGGCCCGCGGTCCGGAACCGTGAGCAAGCTGCGAATCGATGCCGCCGCGCTCGGTCTGACGCCGCTGGCGTTGCGCGACGAGGGCGAGTGGGACCCGAAAGAGCAGTACTGGGGCGAGGAGGGCGAACCGATAGAAGAGCGGGCCAAGCCGATCATCGCGCGCGGCCCGCGGCCGATGTACGAGATGGAGCAGGTGTTCCCCGGCTCCCAACCAGACGAGGGACCGGAGCCGATCGTCGATGCACTCGAGCTCCGAGACGCCGGTCGCATGAGCGAAGCGATCGACCTCCTCGAGGGGCTCCTCGCGCAGGACCTTCGCTGCCTCGACGCGCACGCTCACCTGGGCAACTTCGCTTTCGACACCTTCCCGAAGCTGGCACTGCATCACTTCGAGGTCGGCGCCGCGATCGGTGCGCTGTCACTTCCGCGAGGCTTCGACGGAGTACTGCCGTGGGGACTCATCGACAACCGCCCATACCTTCGCTGCCTCCACGGCCTCGGACTGTGCTTGTGGTGGCTCGGCAAGCCACGCAAGGCCGCAGAGCTGTTCAACCGAATGCTCTGGCTGAACCCCGGCGACAACCAAGGTGTGCGCCTCGAACTCCCCGCAATCGAGGCCGGCGAGCCGTGGCAGGACTTTGCCGGCGACAAATAGTGAGCGTTCGTCGTGCAGAGCCCGCGCCGGACACGGGGATTTTCAGGCCCGAAGGGTAGGGGCCAAGGCCGCAGCTACGCTTGGTTTTCCCGAAGAAGAAGGGTGCCGGGTAGCAAATGGGTAGCAGTCCTTCTCGCCGACGTCATCGTTGTGGCTCGCAAGTGAGCTACCGCGACAGCCCGACGGCATCGCGACGATGCATCAGGATCCTCGGGCAAGACCGTGGGTAGGCTGAACCATGGCCCAAGGCCGAAACGAGCCCTGCAAATGTGGGAGCGGGAAAAAGTTCAAGCACTGCCACGGCGCGCAAGTTCGCGTTCAAGGGGCAGCGGGGCATCTCCCAATGGCCATCCGCGACCTCATTCCGATCTTCACACACCTCGCAGACCTGCGCGGCGTCACTGGTCAGGTCGGCACCGAGGTGGGCGTGATCGTCAAGGCCCAGGCGGAAAAGCTGCTCGAGCCGGCCGCGCTCTCTGAGTTCCTGAGGTACGCTCTCTTCGATGTCGCTCTGCCGAGCCTCCATGGCTTAACGCCCGAGGCTGCCAAGGATCTGGGGACAAAGTCGTGGGACGTGTTTCACGCCGTATACTGGTGCGAACTGGACATGGCGTGTTGGTGGATCGAGCTGCGGCTCAAGAAGCTGATCGGTCATTTCATGCGGCGACTGCTCTTCGGCGAACGTTCCATCGACGCGGCCGCAACGCTCCGGCTCCTCATCGAGCTGCTCATCTGGGGAGCCTACTTCCAGTACGGTGTATCGATCGGGTTCAACTCGCTGATTGGAAGCTTGAAGGAACGCCGACCGGCGTCGATCGTGTGCAAAGCCCTCGAGGACTTCATCCGGGGCGCCATTTCACACGGCGAACGCCGTGTCGTCGCCGGCGCGGTTGCAGGTGACGGCGCGGGCCTGCCCCCGCCTCGCAACGAACACACCGTCGCGGAGATCAACGCCACCGTGACGAAGCAGTTCGCACTGGTGCGCACGATGGCCGAGCAGCGTGCCGAGGTTGCTCCGGAAGCTCCACGGATCCTCGACGAAGTCGAACTTCTCGATGACGCATACAGCTTCTGCTGCTCGCTCACTCACGCGACGTCCGTGCTCCTTAGTGCCGATGAGCGTCAAACGGACGCTCGCTGGGTCGAGGAGCGCTTTGTAGCGGTGAAGAGGCGAGTGTTGTCACGCTGCGCCTTCTTCCTCGACCAGACGACGTTCAACCCGCGCGGGTCCGGGCAGAGCTTCTGGGACAACATCGCGCGAATGATAGATCCCAAAGGGATCAACGCTGTTGTCGAGTCGCTCCCGCAACTCGAGGGCTTCGGCCGCGGAAACGCATCGGTCGAATTCAAGATCACCGGCGGCGAACCGGTGATCGCCTACGACTCCAAGCATGGCGGGAAACGGAATCGTCGAAGCGAGTCACCGTAAGGTTTCGAGGAGTCCGATGCTTCCTGCTCATCTGCAAAAGCTTGGCGAGCTGGTCGTTCGATGCACCTGCATTGAAAAGAGGTGCGTCGACCTCATCATCTTGAAGGACGAACCAAACCTGGTGACAGAGTTCAACGCCGGAAAGATCGGTGCCAGCCACGCCAACGGTCGGCTCCGATGGCACAGGGAGACCTTTCAGGCGATTCTCGGAGAGTTCAAGGTACGGTATTCAGCGGAAATTTCCGCGACGGCCCTTCTAGACTTTGACCTCGTCGCGGAAATGCGGGACGTGCTGATTCATGGCGATGCTTCTCGTCACCGCACGAACGTCCTTTTTGTCGCCAACAGCGACAAGAGACGAGGACGCCTGGACAACATACTCAAGCCGGACATCGGCCCCGGCGGGGACGATGGGACGAGAGTGTTTGACCTGAATAGTCCTCAATTAGGAAAGTTCGAGACGTTCTTGACCCGGTGCGAACAGCAGATCACCGGCGTGGCGAACTCCCTGGGCATCGTGGGCGATCGAATTTGGTGAGGTCTGCCTGCGCAGTAGAGACGACTACATGGTGGCACGGTGGTCGCGGTACCAGTGCCGGCCCTCGATTGAAGGTCGACACTGGCGTCTCGAGGCGCCCATTGCCGCGCGCAATAAGAATGCCTCTCGAAGGAGGAGACCCGCGGTGTCCTCCTGGAGCAGACTCGGTGCGGTGGACCAGCGCCACTTCGTCAAGGACAAGCCTCATCTGTTTCATCGAACTCCGACGGGAAACCTCGAGCTCGTCAAAGCGAAGCGGCGGTTACTGGCGGCCAGTGAGCTCATCATTCTCGCGGAGGGGTCGTATCGCCAAACCGAGCCGCGCGCGATGGGACGCACCCTGAGTATTGACGGGCACAACGTTCAGCTTCGCGACCAAGCTCCACTTCTCGTCAAAGGCCAGCTCGAACTCGAAGGGGGCTTTTCGATGACCGACCTGGTGACACTCCTCGACGCCCACGTGTACTTCTGGCCCGACGTCGGAAGCGGGCTATCGACGTCCGCGAAATACCGGGGCGAGGACTTCGCCCTGATTCGCGTCTCGACCTGGTCAATGTTCAAACGCAACGGCACCGCTCTCTTCTGCCGGGTGAACTCTGGAGGACCACGTGCCAACAATGGTCGACCATCACGTCGCGGACCGGACCTCTTCCAGCAAGCTTCTGCCTTCTCGGGAACGGTCTCGAAGGTGGAGGAAGTCGTTTTTCAGAAGCAGGCCAACCTCCCCGACAACGCTGAGGTCAGCCTCGATGGCGGACAAACGTTCACGCCACTCTTCGCGGCGACGCCATGAAGATCGCAATCATCGGGTGGGGTTCGCTGGTATGGGATCGCGGAGTGCTTCGGATCGTGTTTCCGTGGAAAGACAACGGTCCGCAGCTCCCTGTCGAATTTTCGAGAATCTCCAAGACCGGAGAGCGAGCCGGAGCGCTGACGCTCGTATTGGCGAAGGATGTTGCGCCGAGCACGACGTGCTGGGCACTCAGTGCGTTCGAGGTGCTTGGTGACGCGCGACAGAACCTCCTTGAGCGCGAACGCTGTAGACACCTCCGTGACATCCATTGCGTAGACCGAACCGGCAACACGTTCGGTTCCTCGGCGAATCCGGTAGCCGAAGCGATTGCTACGTGGCTCCGGGCGATGGCGCTTGATGCGGCGGTGTGGACCGGACTTGGTTCCAACTGGGAGAAGGAACAAGGGACGTCATTCACGGTGAGCGGCGCCGTGGCTTACCTTTGCTCCCTCACTGGGGACGCAAGGGTCGTCGCGGAGCAGTACGTGATGAACGCTCCCCGCGGCGTCGACACCCCCGTGCGAAGGGCACTAGCCGCACGAGGCTGGAACTAGAAAGAGGTCGTCAGCGTTCGTGCGATCGCACGACCATGAGGTCACCCGACAGCAGCGAGGTAGCAGCAAGGACGCCGCGATTCGCGGTACCCTTGGGCTGCCTGGGAGGGGCGTCGCATGGCTGTGAGTGGTACGCGGTTCTGACGACCGCGAACTCCGTGGCGCGACGTGTCGCGGCGGTGCCCGGTCGCCATTGGCCTCCGTCCTTTATCATCGCCTGCAGGTACTGACGAGCGAGTCGAGGCAGAGCCCGCCGACCGCCCCCCGAACGTGTCGGCTTCGTCCTCCTAGCGGCGCTTGTCGTCTTCTTCATGCAGCCCGCCGAGTCGGCCGCTTCCAGGCGGGATTTCGTACCAACGCCGCCAGCGCGGCAATCCCCCGTGTACTCAGCGTCGGCTGGCCGCTAGTCCTGAAGCACCTTTCAATTCGGTCTTTGAGGCTCGCGGCAATCTCGTTCCACTGGCGTACACTCAACGCCGCCGCCGATGTCACCAATATGACGTGATTCTCAGCTGCGACGGCTCGCCCCGCTCCCAGGATTCCGCAGTCGACGTGCCATGCCCCTGGCCGTCCACGCATCACTCGTCTAATCAAGAGACAGGGCCCTCGAAGAACTTCGCCCTCCCGCAGGGCGGACTGGCGGACGTATTGGCGGCCGACGTAGCGAATTTCCGCAAAGCGCACTCGACCATCCGGGCGGATATTCCCGCCGAACACAAGCGGTAGCATTCCCTTGCCGGCCACTCCGAGTTCGCCTCGAAACCGATTCCACACCACGGATCCGCACCGAACCGTGAAGCCGCCGCTCTTGCCGCCCGCTGAAATGGGTACAACATTCGAGTTCGGTCCGCTCAGGATATTCACCCGGATCGTGCCTCCCCCTTCAACAAATCCCCGCGTTCCAACGGCCAAGCCGATGTCCTGATGAACGCCTGCGAACAGGCTTCGGTTCGAGTAGCCCGTCACGCTCAACTGGCTCGCCAGTCCCGACAACCGCCTCCGAAACACCTGCGAATCGTGGCCACGGGTCCATCCAAATGGCCCAACAGCTCCCACTACGCCACCGTGCCGACACAGTTCGAAGCAACGTAGAGCCCCGAGCCCGTAGAGGTTGCGTCCTGCAGCAAGCGCATCCAGCCAGGAAATGCCCAGCCGTCGGGCTCGCTTCACCGTGAGCCGCAAGTACGGGGGATTGGCCACCACCAAGTCAAACAGTGATGAAGACTTCCACTTGAGCGCATCTGCAACAATCCACCTCTCGCCGCCCTGCGCCGCCACTCCGCGAAAGCGCCCCGGGTCCACCTCGACGAAGGTCACCGAGACTCGCCATCCACGATCACGCAGCCGCCGCGACACCTCTCTGCCTAGTCTCCCGTCTCCAGCAAACAGGTCGGCGATCTGGACCAGCTTGGACTTGTCGCCCTTCCCGGATTCCCACGCTCGAACCAGACGACCTGCAAGGGCCCGGACCACTCGGTCGGGGGTCGCGTGGAACCCAAGCAGTTCTCGCTTCACGCCCCTCATCGATCGACATCGGCCGGAAGGTACGGCCGAACCTCTCGTTGACCGGCAAGTAGCCGGGTCGTCGCGGTGAACTCAGTAATGAGCGCCTTCAGTGCTGCTACGTCGCCAGGCTCAGACTCAATTACAGAGTCAATCTCGCTCATCTCCTGCTCAAGTTCGGCCAGGACCCTTGTGTGGCGTCGCTCCATGAGCAATTGCGGCCGATTGAGGTAGAGCTTTTCTACAAGGTACTTGCCGGCAAGCGTCGTCCCGGAGACCGACGAGTCTCCATCCGCCGAGAAGAGCGTCGCGTAGTTCACGACACTGGGATCGGGATAGCAGACGACATCGGGAACCAGCTCCTTCGCCTTGGGCCAGTCGTTTCCCTTGAGCGCGTTGCACACCGCGCAGGCATAGAAGAGGTTGCTGTACTTGTTCTCCTGACTTCTGAACCTCGACTTCGGGCGGAGGTGCTCCACATGGAAATTGCGATACCCGCCGAAGCCCGCCTCGTGGATGCAGCAGTACACACAGCGACTGCGACAGTCGGTGGCGAGCTGCGGTTTCCATTCACGGTATGTCCCGCTGGTGGGGCTCTTGCCCTTCGATACACGGGCCCACCTCATCGCTGCTTGCCCTTGCCCTTAGAGGCACTCGCGGCGGCTACCTGTCTCGCACGCTTCAGCTTTGCCAGCTGCTCCTCAGCCTTGGCCAACCAGTCAGCACGCTCGGTAATATCCTTGATTGGCAGATGGATGTTCAGCTTCGCCTGAAGCAGCTTCGCCTGCTTCTTCTGCTTGGGGCTGGCAGACCCGCCGGCAATCGCCTCAGCAAGCTGCCCCAGCTCTAGGAGCTGCGCATCCCTCGCGTCCGCGAACAACTCGGCGTCCCTCATGATCCGAGTGACGTGCGGGGCCGGCTTGCTCAGAAAGGTGCGCCGGTCCATCACTACATTTACCCTGTCGATGCGGGCAACAAGCGCATCGTCGGAGGAATATGAGGTGAGGACAAAAATGGGCAGGCCATCGTGCGCCTTCCGTAGCTCATCAACGACCTCATGCCCCGTATAGGAGACATGCTTCCCACCCGCTCCCTTCTGCTCGTTGAGGCGTTCGTCGATTATCAGTGCCGAAACGTCCTCGTCGATGACCCATGACGGGTAGTCGAGTGGAGAGGGCAGCGGATCGTGTTCGGTCACACTGAACCGACCCGCGACCAGCGCCTCAATCTGGCGCTGTACCGTCGTTCGCATCGACTTTCGATCATCAACAATCGCAAGAGCCAACATTCAGTCCTCTCCGTTCACGCCAAGGGCAGCCACACTTCGAATCGCGCTCCACCGAGCTTCTCGTCCCGGCTCAGCTCCGTCGTCCCTTCAGCTCATCGACGATGGACGACACGATGGCGAGTCCGAGACCAGTCCCGATCTGCCGTCCATCTGCGCCCACCTTGGTTGAGAAGAGGCTCCCAGACTCGGTCTTTGAACTCGTCCGCCACGCCCGGACCCGAGTCGGCAACAACAAGAACGACGCCGTGCTGAGCGTCTCGGGTCTTCGGCCCTACTTCCAGCCGAACGATTCGTTCGCCCTGCTTCTGCTGACACGCCGCATAAGCGTTGGTGAGTAGATTGACCAGCACCGACTCGATGTCCATGGCGAACGTCTTCCCCGTGACGTCCGAGAGCTTCAGTCTGAGGTCGATGTCTACAGACCCAAGTACGGGAGTAATCTCCTTCGCAAGTCGCTCAGCCACAGCCCGGATATCGGTGACCTTGCGTCGCCGCTTGTCCCGCTGAATGCGAGTCAGCGCGAACGTTCCCCATGAGCCCACTCGTGCCGCGAAGGCCTGGGCCTTCTCAAGCTCCTCCACGGCGAGCGCCACTTTGGGGGGCTGCGACTGAACGAGAAGCAGGGCTGTCGACACAGACCCTTCGACCTGCGCAATTGACGACTGGGTCTCGTGACCGAATACGGTGGCAGCAATCCCTGTGGTCGCCAATCCCCTGTAGATCGTCGCTTGAGAAGCCAGCAGTTCGATGGAGCGACTGGTTGCCTCGATGGCCTTCAGAGTTGCGCCGATCTTCTCGGCCGACGCCTTGACGACTCCTGAGGCCTTCGGCGGCAGTACCTTCTGGGCCGCATTCAGGTCCTCCGCGAGCTTCGACAGTCGTGAGTTGAGGTCCCCGACCTTCGCTCGGACATCCCCTTGGGACTCCCTCGCGTCCCGCTCCTCGTAGGCCTCGTGATAGGCCGCTTCGAGTAGCGAGACGCACCCAAGCGCAATCGCCCGGAGCTGCGAAAAGGCCAAGTTTGAAATTAGACCCTCTCGGGCAGCGCTATCGACGATGTTCTCGTTCCTGTCACGCGACACAAAGACCGCGCCGACAAGCTGATTGGGGGACACTCGAAATGTTGGGCGGGCCGCCCCTGCTGGATCCCGCGCCTTTCGGTCGCCGAGCAGTAGCCAGTCGCCACCGTGCTCGGTGTGGTCGCCATATGGCTTGACCCGAATGCTATCTCTGTAGATCCGAACCCCAGAGTTGTCGTCGAGGAACTCTCGCAAGCCTGCGAGACTGAGGTTCGACAGCGCCGATGTCTCAGGCTTCCTCGGGAAGAACAGCAGCCGCAGCGTCAGAGGCCCCACAATCGGCTGCGACGTGCGAAGGTCCGAGGTTGCCTTTTGCACGAGCTGGTCCCAGGAGATCGACTTCTTCGGGCTCTTTGGACCTGCCCCAGACTTGATCGTGTAGGAAACGGTTGAGACCCCATCGAAGGTCGCAGCGAGATCCACAGCCGCATTGTCAGGAATGTCCCCAACGATCTTGCCGCTCAAGTCGGGGCCGAGATCTGTGAGAAGAAAGAGCTCGAAATCTTCCACTTCGGCATAGGGGGAGAGGAACGCGGTCAACTCCCGTCGGAGCCGCTCGGCGTCGGCGGTCGTCCACACATGCCTAAGGCCTCTCGCCGTCAATTCGGTACCCTGGGCAGGGTAAGTCCATTGGGGAATGCCCAACTCCTTGAGCTTCGGATTCGTGTCATGGGCAAACACTGGGCTCTTCATTGTTTTGATCGGTATTTCGTTGAGCGGCTTGCGTGACGACTCAAACTCCGCCCAGTCGACCAACAGTCCGGTTGCAGCATTCCTCGGGGCCGCTGTCACAAGCTCAAGTGTCGCGCCGAGACGGTCAGCCGAGATCCGCCCGATGCCCTTCTCGCCCGTCGTGCGACGACCAAGAATGGGACTCACCTTCTTGGTCCGCTTGGCCGAGTAGCCGATTCGAAGCCACTTGGTGTCCAGGTCGCTGTCGGTCATCCCCGAACCGTTGTCTCTGACGCGAATGAAGTGCTGCGTGGGATCTGGGGATGTCGCACAGATCTCGATGTCCACGCGGGTGGCGTCGGCGTCGTAGCTGTTCTTCACCAATTCGATGACTGCGGTCGTGTGGTCCCGAATACTCTCGCGGCCGAGGTGCAATATCGCCCGAGCGTCGACCGTGAAGTTCTTGTCCACTTTCATGCTCTCCGTTCCTGCTGCTGAGGGGCCACGGCACGCCGTCGCGTTGGCGAAAGAAGCTCCACCCCAACGTCGACTCGCAGGCGGCTCAGCATGGCCAAACCACATGAGCGAGCGGCGCTGAGTTTAGTAGCTCGCGCAGAGCGCGCCACCCCGGCAGATGGCGGTCCATCAACGCAAAGAATCGCTCGTCGTGTCGGCGGGCCACTAGGTGCGCAAGCTCGTGGACCACGATGTACTCGATGCACTCCGGCGGTGACTTCACCAGCTCCAGGTTGAGCCACACGCGCCGTGACTCCGCGTTGCACGCGCCCCACTTCGTCTTCATCCGCTTAATGCCCCAGTCGGCCGCCTCGACGCACAACTTCCGCTGCCACTTCTCTATCAGCGGACCTGCGACCTCGCGGAGCTTCTCCCGATACCAGGCACCGAGCACGGCCTCGCGGCTGGATGTCCCCGCGCCGGCTCGAACATTGAGCTCGATGATGGCGGGCCGCTTCTTCACGCCCTGCGCGGCTGAACCCTCGAACTCGATGACCCGAAGGCGGTAGCGCCGGCCCATGAAGTAGTGGCTCTCCCCGCTGACCATCTCGCGCTTCGACTGCCTCGGCTGCTTGAGGAACTTGCGGCGCTGGCGACCGATCCACCCGAGCTTGCCGATGACCGCGAGCCGAACGGCGTCGTTGGAGACGGCCATGGGGGCGGCTACGCGCACGCGCCCGTTGGGCGGGTACACGCCGAGGTGCAGGTTCTTGATGGCCTTGCGGACCACCTGCACCTTGATGCCGCGCACCTGGATGGCGTGGTCAGTACTCATCATTCTTCTTCACCAGTTCCAGAATCCGGTCAGTGGTGGCCTCATCGCCATCGAGCGCCGCCTTGATGGCGTTCCTGACCTTCTTCACCTTGAAGGTGTTGGTCCTCCAGCCGTCCTGGAGGCTCCCGCGAACGCCCGCATCCACCGCGAGCGCCAGCGCCTCCTTCCGCCCGAGGTTGTCGTAGAGGGCCCGGCGGCCGGTCGTGTCGAGCGTCTTGGGGTAGCTCCCGCCGACGGCGGGGTTCTTCGCCTTCTTGGCCAGCTCGACGATTTGCCGCAGGTATTCCTGGTACTCCAGCGCCTGCTCCCGCCGCTTCTTCACCAGCGCGTCGAGGAGCTGCGACATCTCCTCGTAGTACTTCGGGTTGATGGGCTGCTCGTCGACGATGAGCTTGCGGACGTTGTTCTCAATCGTCTCAGCCACGGCCTGCTTGTTCTTCTGGATGGATTCGGGGAGCGCCTTCACGGCCTCGGCACCGCGCTCGACGATGAGCTGGATGAGCGACGTTTCGTCGAAGGCCGAGACCTTCACGCTCTCCCCGGCCGCGATGTACGTGTCGATGAGGTGCCGCATCGCGGGCTCGTACATCTTCAGGTCGATGTAGTCGCCGCTGGCCAGCTTCACCTCGGTCCGGGCTTTCTCGTAGTGGTCGACCTCGGCCTTCAGCGTGGCGATTTCCGCTGCTGAATAGCCGGCGTCGGCGAGCTCGTTCGCCAGGTTCGCGTAGGCCCGAATGAACGCGGCGACGTGCTTGTAGAGTGCCAAGCGGAGCTGCTCGTTCGCCTTGAGGTGCGCGGCGTTTCCAGATTCCTCGGCACAGAAGTACCGGATGTATGCCTGCGAGTCCTGGGGGGCCTCGACCTTTGACCGCGCCCTCCAGGCTCTTGAAGAGGTCCTTGTAGTCGACGATGTAGCCGTACTCCTTGTCATCGCCGTCGAGACGATTCACGCGGCAGATGGCCTGGAACAGGCCGTGGTCGCGCATCTGCTTGTCGATGTAGAGGTACGTGGCCGATGGCGCGTCGAAGCCGGTGAGCAGCTTGTCCACCACGATGAGCAGCTTCATCTGCCCTGGATCGTCGATGAACTTCTTCTTCACCACCTTCTCGAACTCTTCGACGCGGGCGACAGCCTTCTCGGGCGACTCGTTGAACCACTCGGCCAGCATCTGCTGGTAGATGGCGTACTTCTCGAGCGCGTCGGTCGCGCCCTCGCCAGTCTCCTCGCCCTTGATGTCGGCGACGCTCGGCGCGTAGGACGTCACGATTGCGCACTTGCCCTTGAGCGGCGTCTTGGAGAACAGCTCGTAGAACTTGCAGGCCTCGTAGATGCTGCCCGCAACCAGCAGGGCGTTGCCGCGCCCGCTACTGAGCCGGTCGCGGGTCTCCATGTCGAAGAGGATGTCCGCGACAATCTTCTGGAGCCGCGATTGGCTCGAGAGAACCTTCTGCATGGTGCCCCAGCGTGCCTTGAGCTGCGCCTTGGCCAGCGGCGTCAGGCCCTGGGTCTTGGCCTCGAACCACTGGTCGATCTTGGCTGGCGAGCTGATGCTCTGGTCGATGTCGCGGGCCTCGTAGCGCAGGTCGAGCACCACGCCGTCTTTGACCGCTTCGTCGAACTTGTAGGTGTGGATGTAGCCGCCGAAGACCTCGATGCTCTTCTGCTTATCGGCCTTGAGCAGCGGCGTGCCGGTGAAGCCGATGAACATGGCGTCGGGGAGGATGGCCGTCATCGCGTCGTGCAGCTCGCCCGACTGGGTGCGGTGGCACTCGTCGACGAAGACGAAGATGTCGCCCTTGGCCTTGAAGTCCTTCGGCAGCGCCTTCTTGAGCTCCTCGATGTAGCCGGCGACCTCTTCGTCGCTCTCTTCCTTGCCGCCGAACTTGTGGACCAGCGAGCACACGAGCCAGGGCTTCGTCGCGTTCAACGTCGAGACCAGGTCCGCGCCGCTCTTGGTGCGGTAGATGCTCTCGTCGACGCCCATGAAGACCTTCTCGATTTGTTCGTCCAGCTCGGTGCGGTCGGTGATGATGAGCACCCGCGCACCCGAGCGGTTGGCCAAAATCCACTTGGCCAGCCAGACCATGGTCAGGCTCTTGCCGCTGCCCTGCGTGTGCCAGATGATGCCGCCCTCGCGGCGCTGGACGTGCTCTTGGGCGGCCTTCACGCCGAAGTACTGGTTGTGGCGGCAGAACTTCTTGATGCCCGCGTCGAAGACGACGAAGTCGTGGAGCAGCTCCAGGAAGCGGCCCTTCGAGCAGAGCTGCTTGAGCCCTCGGTCGGGCGGGTTGGCCTCCGGCCCCGGCTCCTTCCAAGTGAGGTAGTACTTCTCTGGTGTCGTTGCCCGCCATGACGAGCTGCATGGTCGAGAAGAAGGGCTGGATGAACTCCTTCTTCTGGTTGTCGAGGTTCTGGCGGATGCCCTCGGACACCGAGACGGTCGACCGCTTCAGCTCCAGCACGCCGAGCGCGATGCCGTTGACGTAGAGCACGAGGTCGGGGCGCTTGCCGTGCGCCTTCGGGTCGTTCGGCTTAACCGTAACTTCCTCGGCTATGGCGAACCGGTTGCGCTCCGGGGTCTTCCAGTCGATGAGCCACACCGTCTCGGTGTTGGTGCCGACGTCGCCTTTCACCTTCACGCCGTAGCGCAGAAGCGCGTACACAGCGCGGTTGCGGTGGTAGAGGCTCAGGCTCGTGTTCTCGGCCACCTTGACGAACTCGGCGATGGCGCGGCGGACGAGAACGTCGCCATCATCGCGCTCGACGAAGCCCTGGTACGCCATCAGGAAGTGTTCGAGCCGCCCCTCTTCGACATTGCGGTTTTCCGACTCGCTTCGGTCGCCGAGGTACTCGTAGTCGAGGTCGTCGCGGAAGATCTTGACGACGCGGGCCTGCGTCTTCTTCTCGATCTGGCCGACGGCGCTCATACGAGGCGCGTCCTTCCGGTCAGCAACTCCTGCATCATCCCCTGCTTGATGGCGCGGGTCTTCTCGCGGCGGGTTTCGAGCGCGACCAGCTCGGCATCCATGTCGGAAAGCACGGCGGCGATTGACCGTTGTTCAGGGGGCTCTGGCACCGCAACGCGAAAGGCATGCACGTCGTTCCTGTTGAGAGTTGGAACGCCCGACCCGGTTGCGAATCGGTCAAAGCCTACTGCGCCGTACAGGTAGTAGATGAATCGAGGGTCGCTCCCCTTGAAGTTCGTTACCCAGAGCGCCGTGTTGTGCGGCCAGTAGTCCTCGGCGACGAAGGTGACTTTGCCAATGGTTCCCGAACGGCCCGTAACAACACCAGGCCCTCGAACCTGGAAGTGAGCGTGGTGATTCAGGATCCCGTTCGAATAGACAACTGGATACCGCCCCCGCTGAACTTTAGACGTGGGAAGGTCGAAACCACGTTGGAGCGGGGCTATCGCGCCGAGCGGCTTTGTCTGCCAACTTCCGCTGAAGCCGGGGAGGCGGGTCTGGCCATTGAGCAGTTGCTGCATCGCCGCCTGCTTGAGGTCCCGCTTCTTGGCGATGAGCTTGTCCAGCGAGGCCAGCAGCGCGTCCACGTCCCGCAGCGCGGCTGCAATGGCGCGTTGTTCGGGGAGGGTCGGAAGCGCGACACCGAGCTTGCGAACCGTCAGCAGGCTCATTCCAGCTTTCGCGCCGACGTCTGTAGAGCTGCGAAAGCGCCTTTGTGCTCGCTCCCCGGCGAGGAAATAGCTGACGAACCGGGCATCTGCCTTCGCTGGATCAAACCGAACAAGCGCTATGTGCTGGTTGATGAATGCGGGTGTCGGGAGGGAAGCGTCGACGTACGCGACGATTCCGATGTCTGCCGTGATCGAGACGAGCACGTCCCCCACCCGCAGAGCCGTTCGCGTGCCTTCTTTCTCTCCCGCTGGCAGGTTCACGAGCTTCAGGTCCGTGAGGTCGAGGTAGATCGACGACCTGGACATGTTCGTGATCCGCACAAACGGCAATCCGCGCTCGGAGTAGAACTCAGCCCAGCCCCGCGACCCGCTGGTGACAAACGGTTCAAGGTCCTTGAGTTCCACGACCTTCCAGTCCGATGGCAGCTCGCCAAATTCGGTGGGCTTGTACGTCGGGCTCGAATTCACACTGCACCCATCCGCTTCGGTGGGCATCCACCTTCGAGGAAAGTGCCGTCACTTCAGCAAACAGATGGGACTGCGTCGCCGAATACCGTTCCGCGAGCTGTCTGATCCTGCCGGTGAGTGACTGCGAGACACGGTCGAGTTCGGACTGTACGTCGCTAGCCACACTCGCCAGCCACTTGGCTTCGACGACCAGAGTTTTGATGTCGTCGCCCGTGAGCTTGCTGTACCGCGCTGCGACGTTCTCCTCCAGGGCGGCTTGCGCGGCCTTCAAATTGGATTTCGCCTCCGCCTCCTTGTCGAGCACGGTGGAGTACTCGGTCAGAGCCTGCCGCTCATCGGTGGCGTCGGCATCGCGCCCAACCTCTTTGAGCCGCGCTCCAACTGCCTTCTTCGAGATCTTCCCTTTTTCGTCGACCACCTCGTCAAGGAGACCACTTTCACCGCTGTGCTCCTCCTTTAGCTCGTCAAGCTTCTGCTCCAGCGCACCCAGTTCGGCCTCAAGGGCCTCGATGGTTTCTCGCTCCTTCGAAAAGTACCGCTCGACGAGCAGCGACGCCGGCACCAAGTCAGACTTGTACTTCTGCTTTCCGACTGTGAAGTCGGGCTCCTCCTTGCTCTTTTGCTCCTTGGTTTCGACGATGAGCCTCGGCTTGGCGGCCTCGCCCCAGCCGGCGTGCGCGATGAGGTACACGTCGTCCTGCATCGTCACTGCCCAGTAGTCCATGAGGTGCTGGTACACGTCGTACGCGTCCACCAGCTTTGCCTTGCTGAACGTGGCCAGCAGCCCCTCCGACAACTCGGCTATCAGCGCCTTGGGGTTGTCGCCCTTGGAGATGCCCAGCAGTCGCTTCGTGTTCTCCGAGCACCACTTCGAGAAAAGCGCGGTCACTGTCTTGTTCAAGGAGGTGAACTCGGGGTGGGCGAAGATGGTGGCCTTGATCTCAGCGGGCGGAACCTTCAGGCGGCTGTAGCCGGGGCGACCGGCCGACTCGAATAGGAGCTGGCGCACCGCAGGGAAGACCTTCCAGTAGCGGTCGAGCGCATCGAGGTCTCGGTCGGGAATGCCGCCCCGCAGGTGGCCGTCGATGTCCTGGAGGTCTTCCGGCTCCGTGCTGTCGATGTAGCGCGGGAGGTTCAGGTTGTAGTCGTTCTTCTCGTTGCCGATTTCGTCCAGCGGCACCAGGCGCGAGTAGCGCGGCACTTCGATCTGCTTGTTGAAGGTGTCGACGATGCGGTGGATGTCCTGGGCCCGCAGCCGGTTCTTGTTGCCGTCCTTGATGAAGCCCTTGGACGCGTCGACCATGAAGATGCCCTTGCGGGCGGCGGCGTTCTCCTTGTCGAGCACCACGATGCAGGCGGGGATGCCGGTGCCGTAGAAGAGGTTGGCGGGCAGGCCGATGATGCCTTTGATGTACCCGCGCTTGACGACCTCGCGCCGGATGGTCGCTTCGGCCCCGCCTCGGAACAGAACTCCGTGGGGCAAAATGATGGCCCCCTTGCCGGTGCTCTTCAGCGACGTGAGGACGTGCAGCAGAAAGGCGAAGTCGCCGTTCTTTTTCGGCGGGATGCCGAACTCGAAGCGGTTGAAGGTCGTTGGCCTCTGGGTGCAAGCCAGTGGTCCACGACTTGTTGGAGAAGGGAGGGTTCGCGACCACGAAGTCGAAGGTCTTGAGCGCGCCTGTCTTGGGGTCTTTGAAGTGCGGCGATGCGAGAGTGTTGTCCTTCCAGATCTCCGCCGTGGTGCAGTCGTGGAGAATCATGTTCATCCGGGCGAGCGCCCAGGTGGCGTTGTCCATCTCCTGCCCATAGGAGGCGAGCTCGCGGCCGGCGTGGCTCTTCGCTTCGTGCCAGGCCTTGAGCAGCAACGAGCCGGAGCCGCAGGTGGGGTCGTAGATGGTCTGGTTGGCCTTGGTGGCGTCGCCGATGCCGATGACCCGCGCCATGATGCGGGAGACCTCGGCAGGGGTGTAGAACTGCCCCTTGCTCTTCCCCGACTCGGTGGCGAAGTGCCGCATCAGGTACTCGTAGGCGTCACCGAGCAGGTCGTCGCCTTCGGCCCGGTTGCCCCTGAAGTCGAGCGCGGGCGTGTCGAAGATGGAGACCAGGTTGGAGAGACGGTCCACCATGTCCTTGCCCTTGCCGAGCCGGTCGGCGTCGTTCCAGTCGGCGACGTCGATCACCCCCTTCAGATCGTTCTTCTCGGCGAGCTTGGCGATGATCTTGTTCATCTTGTCGCCGATCTCCTTGTCGCCCTTGAGCGCGACCATGTCGGCGAAGCTCCCGCCCTTCGGTACGTCGAGCAGCGCGTCCTTCTGGCCCGCCCACTTGTCGGAGACGTACTTCACGAACAGCAGGACCAGGACGTAGTCCTTGTACTGCGAGGCATCCATGCCGCCGCGCAGCTCGTCGCAGCTCCGCCAGAGCGACGAGTAGAGTTCCGACTTCTTGATGGGCATCAGCTCCCCCGAGGGGGCATCCCCCCCCGGGGGGGCCGGGCGGGCGGTCCCTGGGGGAGTTCAGGCCGACCCCGTCTCCCCCCCCCCCGGGGCAGGTCTCCCCGAGACGGCGGGGCTCCGGGCCCGGCCCGGCGGGCGGGCGGCGGGGCGGGGGGGGGTGGTGGGGGGCTGCTGGCTACGGTTTTCGCTGATTCAGAGGAGGAGGGCGGCCACTCGGGCGGAAGGCTGATGATGCACCGCCACGTCGGCGACCTTGTTGTCGCTGCGTCGCCGCACGCTGGCGAGGTCGGGGTTCGGCTGCCGCTGGGATACGACCCTCTTCGCTCCCGAGAAATCGTGATCGGTCGCGACAGTCGTGCCGATGTTGTCGTCGATGACGAGGCGGTCTCGAGGCGGCACGCCAAGGTCCTTGTCGAAGGAAATAACCTGCGGGTGGTGGACCTAGCGTCGAACAATGGCACCTTCTTGAACGGTCGCCGCGTCGCCGCCGAACAGCTCAAGGTCGGCGACCAGATCTGCATCGGCAGCACTGTCCTTAGGCTCTTCGACAACGACAGGCACACCCCTTTACTGGCGTGGAGTTCGGGGGCGGCAACCGCATGCCTCTATCTGCGGCTGGAGGTCGCGAAGGATTCAGACAATGGCGCGGCCGACTGCGAGTCGTTGATGAGGTCGTGATTGCGGAAGAAGCTCGCCCGACGTTCCCGCAGTGGCTTGCGTTCTCGTGGGGTGTCGGCCCACAGCGCGCCATCTGCTTCTGTGATCCTTCGCAGATAGAGGAGGCGAAGGCCGTAACAGGCATTGAGCCTCAAGCGGTGTCGGTCGGCAAGGAGGAGCGAGACGACCTCCGTCTTCGCCTCATGGGACCAGGGTGGAGAGGTGATCCAAAAATCTCCGCTGGCGAAAAGGCGGCGCGCCTTCGCGCTGCGTTGTCTGGAGGCCAAGCGGCAGACAGTGCGGCCCTGCTCGACGCGCTCGGCGTGGGTGTTGCGGCCGTGCTGAAGGGGGATGGATACGTGCGTGGGGGGGCCAAGCTCGAGCGCCAGAAGACATCGCTGTCCTGTATCAGAATCTCGCGCCGGCGATCCGCGAACTCCAGGCGTCGAAGGACACGGCGGCGGTCGTGACTCTCGCGAGTACCGCACAGAGCCATGACATCGAGCGGCTCGAGGTGCTGCTTGTCGAGCGCCTCTGTGCGAAGGGCTCCGGTGGTCCAGTCCGATGAGGTCTCAGATTCGATTCTGACGGGCCGCGCCGCGAGCTGCCCACAGCGCCGAACTGGTTCCTCCGGCGAGGTTGCTGCCGTGATCCTTTCTGCGAGCGGTCGCCCGCTGGCCGACGCTCCGCCGTCAGTGGCTTCAATGCGCTCGATCTCGCGGCGGTCTGGCGGCGCGGCTCATCAGCGGCGGCGTTCTCAACGACCCAGATGGTCACGGTGTCGCCGGCTGCGAGATCGGCACGAGCTCAATGCGGGGGCTCGCCCGGCTCCGTAGACCCAGGTCGCGATGTGGCGCCCCGCGCGGTGCCATCCCTCCGGGGCGGCGCACGACTACGAGGTGTGAACCGAACTACAATCCCTCCATGGGCCGCAGCGTGGTTATGGGGGCTGTGATGGTTGCAGTCCTGTTCACGCTGTTGGGCGGCTTCGGGAGACGAGCGCAGATGGCGTGCCTGAACTCGGGCAGCAATCCGCTCGTGATTGCCGTTGACGTGAAGTGCTCGGGTGCTTGTCGCAGGATTTGTGAGCGCAGTTCGGTTTGCGGAATGGGGGAATTGGCAACCGATGCAGGGCTTCAGTCGTGCCTCGACATGTGCTCAGAGATCGGCGCTGCGCGCAGCGGACCCCCTGAGCTTGAGCCGCTCCCCTACGAAGCGCATTGCCGGGGGTTCGAGGAAATGGTCGGCGAGTGTCTGGGAGCGGCTTCCTGTCAGGCTTACGCGGACTGCGCCTTCGCGTTCTACGCGAAGCGTTTCGATGGGGGGCTTGCCCACTGAATCGCCCGCAGGCGGCCCAAGCCAAAGTGCGCAGGCGGTTACCGTGCGTCGCCGAAGATTCGGCCGGTGACTTCCTGGAACACGGCAACCGCCTCGGGGTCTCGACCCGGCTCGTAGGGTGCGCGGGTGAAGTAGCGGACCAGGCTAAGCTGCCGAGTGTCGGCGAGCCGCAACACCGGCATAACCAGCGTCACCGCGCCCACGACGTGCTCGGCGCCTGGTTGCGCCTGGACGGTGAGGCGGAGCGCGTCCGCCGCAAAGATGTCGCGGAGGGCTTGAGTCAGGTCCACATCCCTGGAACCAAGACGAAGTACCGCGATCGCATGGTGCCCATCTTCGCGCCTTGGCAGCGCTCTCTTCTGGAGCGAGCCATGGAGCATGCGAGCGGCCGTGACGGAATGCTGTTCGCTCCGTGGAGCAACGTCCGGCGCGACATCTACGCTGCCTGCAAGCGGGCCAACATCGAGATGTGCTCGCCCAATGACCTGCGCCGAACGAATGCGAGCTGGCTCCGGGCGGAGGGAGTGCCCGCCGAGATCATCGGGCAGGCCGTCATGGGCCACCGAGAGGGACGGATGGTCGAGCTGGTCTACGGTCGAATGACCACGTAGACGGCGACCACGATCCTGAAGCGTTTCTACGAACCGGAGTGTGCCACTGGTGTGCCAGACTCCCGCTCCCCGGCGCATCTAATGGACTCGGCGGACAGCTCGACTCAGCAAACGTCCGCGAAACCACAGAGAACCCAGTGCCCAGGGCCGGAATCGAACCAGCGACACGGGGATTTTCAGTCCCCTGCTCTACCAACTGAGCTACCTGGGCTTGAAGCGGGCGCTCGTATTGCGCGACACAAACGCCTCGTCAAGGGCTCACTGCACCTGCGGGTACTTCTGGACCAGCTCCATCGGCAGGGTGCCGGTCACCCGCCAGTACTCCAGCTCGCCCTCGGCCCGCTCCAGCTTCGCGCCCAGGGCCTCGATCTCGCCCCACGGCACGCTCCAGGCCGACGGCTCGCCGCTCGACGTCTCGACCACCGCGATGCGGTCGGCCGGGGGCAGCAGCGTCGGCACCCCGTGCTGCCACACCGCCGAGCTGTACACCGACTCGTCATCTTGAATCGCCAGCAGCGGTGACACTTCGGTCGGCATCCGCTGAATCTCCAGCCACGCCGCCAGAATCTCTTTGTGCGCCTGGTACAGCCGCACCGTCCCCGGCAGCGCCGCCGTCTTCAGCGCCGCGTACGACGGCCGCGACGAGTCCGGCATCCACGACTCCCAGCGCCCGTTCTCCCGGTGCATCGTCACGCCCCACAGCCCGAACGCCGCCTGGCTCGCGTCCAGCCCGATGCCCGCCATCCGCTCCAGCGCTTCGTCGTCGCTCTTCTTCGCGAACAACACCACGTTCTGGTTCGGCGCCATCGCCACCACTTCGTCTCGAAACGGCAGCTTCTCCACCACGTCGTCGAACAACAGCCGCGCCGCGATGTGCCCGCCTCCACCCGTCACCGCCCACAGGTTCGGCCGCACTTCTCGCACCGGGTCCGTCGACACCTGCAGCAGGTTCTCGAACGCCAGCTTCAGCAGCTCGTCGAACGACCGACCCCACGTCCCCAGGCGATCCGTCCCCACGTCCACCGCTTCTTCCGACAGCTGGAACACCAGCTGCACCGAGAACAGGCTGTTCAGGTCTCGCGACGCCACCGACAGGTCCGCCGCGCTCTGCCCCTGCACGTGCTCGAGTACCTTGCGCTTCAGCTCGAGCGTCTGCAGCGCCGCCCTCGGTCGCAGCCGCGGGAAGAGGCGACGCGCCAGCACTTCGATGGTCGGCTTCGTCCACCGCATCGCGATCAGGTCGCGCTCGAGCACCCGCACCCGCGACTTCGGCTCTTCGATCGCGTCGTAGCGGGCTTTCAGGCTGCGCAGCGACACGAAGTGGGTGAGGGCGCGGCCGTCTCCGATCGAGAGCCGCTGCTTCGCCGCGTCGTACAACACCGGCCGGGCCTCGCCTTCTTGCGCGAGGAACCGCTTCACTTCTTCAGCGAATGCGTCTGGGGTCATGCTTCAGGCCAACGACGCTGCGAGTTGCTTCAGCAGCGCGGACTCCTCTTTTTTCACTTTGCCGTCGCTCAGCACCAGGGCTCGCGCCGCCGTCATCACGTCGTCGGCCCGCGGGCGGAGCAGGGCGAGGTCGGGCTCTGGCAGCGGGGCGCCTTGCTCCAGGCGGGTTAGCAGCTGCTTCAGCTCGGGCTCGGGGACGTTCCAGCTCCGGGCTGCTCCCACGATGGTTTGTTTTTCGCGCTCGTCGACTTCGTTGTCGACCCACGCGATTTTCAGGAGCAGCTTGACCACTTCGAGGTTGAAGCGGTCTTCGGGGGAGATTTGTGCCACTTGGGGCGCACCTTAGCTGACTCTGCCGAGTGTGTATTGGCTCTACGGTATGGCCCCTCACCCCGGCCCTCTCCCGCCAGGGGAGAGGGTGTCTGCTTGCCACGCTTGCAGGAGTTGCTTCGTGCTCTCGTGCTCCGGGCTCACCAGCACTTTCGACGGGGGGCCGCTTTCGATCACGACTCCGTGGTCCAGCACGCACACGTGCTCCACCGCTCTCGCCAGCTGCAGGTCGTGCGTCACTACGACCTGCGTCACATGGCGCTCGTCGATTCGCTTGAGGGTCTGAATCACCTCCGCCTTCAGCGACGGGTCCAGCGCTGACGTCGGCTCGTCGTACAGCAGCACCGCCGGCTCCATCGCCAACGCCCTCGCGATCGCCACCCGCTGCTTTTGGCCTCCCGACAGCTGCTCCGGGTAGTGGTCCACCCGCTCTCCCAGCCCAAGCTGCGTCAGCAGCTCTCTCGCCGCCGCCTCGGCTTCCACGCGCGGCTGCTTCTTCACTTGTGTCGGCGCCAGCGTGCAGTTTTGGAGGGCCGTCAGGTGCGGGAACAGCTCGAAGCTCTGGAACACCAGGCCCAGCTTCGCTCTCGCCGCTCGCAGCGACTCCGCCCGCTCCACCGCGCTCACCTCGGTCGTGCCCCTCACCACCACGCCTTCGATTTCGACGCGGCCCTTCTCGAACGACTCGAGCCCCACCACGCAGCGGAGCATCGTCGACTTGCCCGCGCCGCTCCGCCCCAGCAGCGCCGTCAGCGTCCCCTTCGGCAGGTCGAACGTCATGCCCTTCAGCGTCGGAGCCTTCGCCCCCGGGTACGTGCGGTACAGGTTCTCGACCTTCAGGGTCACGCCTGCCCCTTTCGAAGGTGCCGCCCGAAGTACGCCTCGGCCTTCCGCGCCAGGTGCGCGAACGGCAGCCCCAGCAGCAGGTAGAACACCGCCACCACCAGCCCCAGCCCCAGGTGGTCTCGCATCGAGCTCGCCAGGTTCGTGTACGTCTTCGTCAGCTCGGTCAGCGTCACCAGCGACACCAGCGAGCTGTCTTTCAGCAGCGCGATGAAGTCGTTCGTCATCGGCGGAATCGAGACGCGCACCGCCTGCGGGCCCACCACGAACCGCAGCGTCTGCCACCGGCTCAGCCCCAGCACCGCCGACGCTTCCAGCTGCCCCGCCGGCACGCTCTCCAGCCCCGCCCGGTAGTTCTCTGCCTCTGCCGCCGCGTAGTTCAGCGCCAGCGCCATCACCCCCGCCAAGAACGGAGACAGCTTCACGTCCAGCTCCGCCAGCCCGAAGTACACCAGCGTCAGCTGAATCAGCAGCGGCGTGCCCCGGAACAGCTCGATGTACGCGATGCACAACACCGACAGCGGCCTCGGTCCGTACCGCCTACCGATCGCCAGCAGAACCCCCAGCGCGATCGCTCCCAGCATCGCCAGCACCGAGACCAGCAGGGTGAGGGCGGCTCCTCTTGCGAACAGCGGGAGAACCGACGGGTACCTCGTGCGCACCCGCTCGAGAAACGGCAGCGGCTTGCCCACCGCCGCCCGCCACCGCTCGAGCTCCACCGCCGGCTCGCTCGCGCCCTCGACCAGCCCCCACCGCGCGTAGAGCTTCTGCAGCGTGCCGTCTTGCTCCATCGCCTCGAGCGCCGCGTTGATGCGCTCGA
>JADJNS010000018.1 GCA_016714225.1 Archangiaceae bacterium | reverse complement strand
TGCGCTCGCGCGGCCGAGCGCCGAAGAGGTGAAGCGCGACCTCGAGTCGTACCTCTGGCTGGCGCGCTGCGCCGAGAAGCGAAGTACTTCGTGCTGCTCGGGGACCTGGGCGACATGATGATGAAGGCCGACCAAGGGTGGGCACCCTGAGCTCCTGGCCCGCGCGTTCGTGGGGCTCAACAGCCCGCAGATGGCGCTGAAGGTGCTCGAGAAGGCCGAGGCCAACGACGCGAAGGACCCCGACGTGGCGCTCACCCACGCCAAGGTGCGGTGCCGCATTCGCGAGTGGGACAAGTGCCTGGCCGCCGCCGACAAGACGGTGAAGCTGGTGAAGAAGCCCAAGTCGCCCGAGGGCAAAGAGACGCTCAACCGCGCGCAGAAGTACCGGGCGCGGGCGCTGCTGCACACCGGCAAGCTCGACCTGGCGGTGAAGGCGGTGCAGGCCAGCGAGAAGCTGGGCGGCGACGTGGAAGACCTGGCCGAGGTGAAGAAGGCGCTGGTGCCGGCGAAGACGTTCAAGGCGGTGATCGAGACCGACCACCAGCCCATCGTGCCGCTGGGCATCTACCACCTGATGGGCAAGCAGGGCGGCGCCCGCGGGCTGGTGCGGTTCTTCATCGCCAACATCGGTGAAGACCGGCAGTTCCGCGTCGAGGCCAGCATCGACGGCGTGACGGCGCCGGTGACGCGCACCGAGACGGTGCTGAAGAACCAGCCGGCGAGCATCGAGGTGACGCCGCACCTGGCGCCGGGGTTCGACGTGGCCTCGGTGACCGCGGCGCGCTCGGCGCAGCTGAACCTGAAGGTGGTCGCCATCTCGGACAAGGGCGAGCAGGTGGTGTTTCAAGACTCGCCGAGCATCGAGCTCAAGCCGCGCGACTTTCTGCCCACCGCCACCTTCGTCGACGAAGAGAGGGCGCTCACCGAGAACCAGGCGATGTACATGGCGGCGTGGGTGACGCCGAGCAGCAAGGCGGTCGAGTCGTTTCTCACCGAGGCCAAGTCGCGCGCGCCCCGCAACACGTTCTCGGGCGAGCAGTCGGCCACCATTCCGCAGGTGAAGGCCCTGTTCGACACCCTCAAGGCGCGCGGGGTGTCGTACGTGATGAACCCCGAGATGCTCGCGGGCACCGGCTACGGGCAGCGCGCGCGCCTGCCGGGCGACGTGCTGACCTCGACCAACGCGCAGTGCCTCGAGGGCGCGATTCTCTACGCCACGCTGATGGAGGCGATCGGCCTGCAGCCGGCCATCGTGCTGGTGCCGGGGCACGCGTTCGTGGCGTGGAAGGCTGCGCCGAAGGACCTCGAGTATGCCGCGCAGTGGGCGCCGCCGGTGGCCGACGCGGGGGTGGTGCCGCTGGGGCCGAGCGAGGTGGTGATCGACGGCGGCGCGATGGCCGACGGTGGGCTGCTCGCGAACGACGCCGATGCGGGCGCCGCGCCGGCGGCGGCGCGCGATGCGGGCGCCGGGGTGAAGCCACCGCCCAACCCGTATGCGCGCGCGCGGACGACGAAGTGGCTGTTCCTCGAGACCACCATGACGCACGACGCCGAGTACGACACGGCGGTGCTGGTCGGCGGCCGCGAGTACGACTCGGCGGCGTACTACGGGCGCGCGAAGCTGCTGGTGCTGCCCGAGCTGCGGCAGCTGGGCATCGCGCCGCAGCCGTACCCGTGAGGCTGCGTCGCTCGGCCCCGAGCCTCAGGCGTCGAGGTCGTCGGGCGTGAGGCCGGCCGCGTCGAGGTCGAGCTGCTCGAGCGGGATGCGCTGAATGTATTCGCGCGGCGAGTCGACCTGCTGGTCGTACTTGTGCGAGCCGCTCTCGTAGGTGACCCAGAGCTCACCGTCGACGACGTTGAGACCCTGCGCGTAGGGGTCGATGCGGCCGTTGCCGATGTCGCGGCGGTCGTCGATGTCGGCGGTGAAGGTCGCTTCGTCGAACGGCTGGTAGACGAGCTGCCTGGCGCCGGTGGTGAAGAGCAGCGCTCCGTCGACGACGGCGACCCCCTGCGCGCGGTCGGGGACCCGCAGCGGGCCTTCGGGCGTCTTCGAGAGCGTGCCGTCGCCGTTGAGCGGGTAGCGCCAGAGCGCGCCGGCCCTGCCGTCGCCGTCTTCGCTGTAGCCGCCGACGTAGGCGTAGCCGTCTTTGACGGCCATGAAGCTGCCGGCCGACCTCAAGGTGAGACCGGTCGCCGGGTCGGTGACGTCGTCGGTGTCGAGGTCGAGCTGCTGCAGCGGCTTCGCGGAGACGCCTTTCGCTGCTGCCGACTCGAGCTCGGCGCGGCTGTACACGTACACGCGATCGGTGTCGGAGACGTAGACGCGGTCGCCGTCGGTCGAGACTCCGCCGCCGTGCGCGGGCGGAGGCGTACCGCCGAGCTCGACCTGCAGGCGCTCACCGCCATGGTCTTTGTCCTGCACCGAGAGCAGCACCTTCGCCGGCGCGAGGGTGGGGCCGAAGGGAATCGTCTTCGCGTCCTGGTAGTACGTGGTGAGAATCTCGCCGCGGCCCTCGTCGTAGCCCTGGCCCTGCGGGGTCCACCCGTCGTCGATGTGGTCGAGGCGCGGCCCGACCGGCGGCAGCGGCAGCCACGAGGGTGCGCCGCTCAGGTTCACCGGCGGCGACGGCTTCGGCGCGTCGACTGTATCGACGCTGACGGTCGGCGGTGGCGACGGCGGCGGTGGCGGCGGCGGAGCCACCGTGACGCGGGTCGTGGAGACGCTGGAGCTGACCGTCGAGGAAGCAGACGAGACCGGAGGCAGCATGCCTTCGGTACTCGCGCCCTCGTTTTCGGCAACGTAACAGCGATTTACGGCGACTCAGAACCCGTGGGTGTCGCCGGGGTAGCCCGAGCCCGGCCACAGGCCGTTGAGGCCGGCGTGGTTGAACAGCACGCCGATGAAGGGGTCGGAGGCCTCGAGGTCCATCACCATCACGCCCAGGTCGCCGAAGGCGGCGTCGGTGAGGTCGGTCACCACCGCGGCGCTGGGGTTGGCAGGCTGGGCGACGCGAAACACCCGCGCGGGCGCGTCGGCCTGTGTCCACTTCATGCGCACCGCGACCAGGTCTCCGGTCTGCTCTTCGGTGGTGATGGCGAAGCGGTCGTTCGCGCCCGCGCCGGTGAAGGGGGCGTAGCCGAGCTTCACCGCTCCGGCCGGCGCTGCGCTGCCGGTCGCGGCGGGCGCCGAGGGGTCGACCTGCCACACGCCGTCGGGGCCGAAGCTGGCGAAGAGCCTGCCGGCGCCGCTGGGGCTGAAGGCGAGGTACGGGAAGGCCTGCCGATCGAACCCGCTCACCGAGCGGCTCCACCAGGCGGTGAAGGTGTTCAGGCTGGGCGCGGTGGCGCGGTAGACGCCGTCGTCAGGCAACGCGAGGAAGACGTGCTCGGCGGCGCCGGCCTTCACGTAGCGGAGCACCACGTGGTCATCGGTGCCGTACGCGTGCGCCAGCGTCTTGACCACCGTCCAGGAAGAGAAGGTGTTGCCCACGCCGTGCACCAGCCGATCGCCCGCCACCGCAAAGACGTGCGGAGTGTTGCTGGCGTCGTTGAAGGCGAGCAGCTGCGAGACCGCGCCGGTGGCGCCCGGCACCGCGGGGAAGTTCGAGAACGAGCCCGTGGTGGGCCCGGCCCACGCGTCGTCGGAGAAGTCGCCTCCGTGCGAGGCGGTGCTCTCGGCGCCGACCACCAGCCGCATGGTGCTGCTGTTGAGCGACACGCCGAGGCCGACGCCGGTGACCCCGCTGGCGGGCCGGCCGATGCACAGCGCGTTGCGGGTGGCCTGGGTGCCTCGAAACTGCCCCACGAAGCCGGTGCGGTCGGTGTCGGTGAACGCCCACTTGCCCAGGTGCGCGGGGGTGGTGCCGCGGTACTGGGTGAGGCGGTGGTTGCTGGTGTTGCCCAGGCCCGAGTTGAGCGCGTACCACTTCACCTGCGCGAGCGGGCCGAACGGAGCCTTGCAGACGTAGGCGCCGGCGCGGCCGGTGAGAAAGAGCCGCGAGCCATCGGCGGCGATGCGCAGGGTGCCGGTGGTCCACGACGAGGTGCCGGGCCTCGACGACTCGAGGCTGTCGGTGCCCGAGATGCTGGCGAACCAATCGTCGCCGGTGCCGTAGTTGCGCAGGGCGGTGCCGGCGGCCGCCGAGCCCGCGGTGCCCGCCGCTCCGCCGGGAGCGGGGCTGGCCGCCCACCCCATCGTGCGCGCGTCGTCGAGTGATTCCCACGCGGCGCCGGCGCCGGCGGTGTTCGCAGCGAGCAGGCGCATCTGGGTGTTGACGATGCCCTTGGCGACCCGGCTGCCTGACGGCGCCATGGCGTAGAAGCTGCCGCTGGCGGGCTGGGCGTTCTGACCGGCCCAGGCGCTGGCGACGAGGTGGGTCGCGGCGCCCGAGACGAAGGCCTCGAGCGCGCACCACTTGCCGGTGATGGTGGCGAGCGCGCTGGCGGGGCTCACGTCGACCCAGCTCTGCGAGGCGGGCGCGAAGGCGGCGCCGTAGGTGAAGGTCGATCTCCACATCAGCGAGCTGCTGCGCGAGGTGTCGGGCGACAGCGCCGAGTAGACCTCGATGGCGGCGCCGCGCTCGACGGCGGTCATGGCGTACCAGGGCTCGGGGCCGGGGTGGCCGCCACCCGCAGCGTCGAGGCGCACCAGCCGGGAGGCGAGGTTTCCGGGCGTGGCGGTCGAGGCGTTCTTGATGAGCCAGATGCCGGCCGCGAAGCCGCTCTGGAACTGGGGCGTGTTCTGGTGCGCCGCGGTCGAGACGCTCTGCTCTCCCGACGAGGCGAGGAGCAGCACGTCGTTGCCGGGCAGGTAGCGCAGCGCGACCACCCGCTGGGTCGCCGACCAGCCGGCGACGGTGGTCGAGCCGAGCAGCTCGCTCCAGGTGTGGCCATGGTCGGTGGAAGAGATGAGCCCGTAGTCGGCTGCTGCGCCGCGGGCGAGGTGCACCGCGGCCCAGCGCAAGCCGGTGCCGGGAGCGAACTCGATGAGCCGCCCGGTCTCGCGCGAGGCCGCCGACGCCTGCTGCGGCCCTTCGGCGTCTATCCAATAGGTGCTCGAGCGCAGCACCCACTGCCCGCCCACCGACGAGCTCGAGACGTCGCGGGTGAAGATGCCGCCGCTGTTGTTCGCGCCCACGATGGCGATGAGCTCGTCGTCGTCGGGCCACGCCAGGGCGTTGCCGCGGTTGAGCTGGGTGGAGAAGCCCGACGCGTCGTTCAGACCCGCGAAGAAGCCGCGGAAGCGGCCGAGCACCGAGCCGAACAGCCCGTCGGAGATGTAGATGCCGCCCACGTCGGCGCCGAGCAGAATCTTGCTGCCGTCGGGAGAGAGCGCCACCGACGCGAAGTACCCCGTGCCGTCGAGCTGACTGGGGTGCGACCGCAGCGGCGCTGACGTACCGCCGCCTGCAGAGCCGCCTGCAGAGCCGCCTGCAGAGCCGCCTGCGGTTCCGCCCGCCGAGCCACCTGCGCGACCGCCCGCTGCGCCACCCGCGGTTCCGCCCGCCGAGCCGCCTGCGGTTCCGCCTGCTGCGCCACCGCCGGAGCCACCCGCGTCGCCGCCTGCTTCACCGCCCGCGTCACCGCCCGCAGCGCCACCGCTGGTCCCACCCGCAGAACCACCACCTGCAGAACCGGCTGCGCCGCCGGAGGTGCCACCCGAGGAGCCACCGGTGCCGCCCCCATCAGGAGTGCCGACGTTGCTGCCACAGCCGGCGAAGGCGAGGAAGGTGACGAGACCGCTCAGCGCGACACGGGAGACAGGCATGCTCCGGGAAGAGCACGAAGCAGACCAACCGCTCTCACTGCGGCAACGCTGAGGTGCGTCCTCTCCCAGCGGACAGCTCGACAGCGCGGCGCTTATCCACCCCCGGCCGCTGACTCAGCGCGGCGCGATGGGGACCTTCTTCAAGCGGGCCCAGGCCACGAACGCGGCGAGGCCGCCGAGCAGCGCGTTGACGCCGATGAAGCCGAGCTCGCCGATGCGAATGTGGGTGATGGCTGCGCCGACCATCGTCAGCACCAGGCCGACCGCCGCGGCCACCGTCAGCTTGGGCATGATGCGCGTGGCCGAGGGCAGCACGAGGCCGATGGCGCCGAGCACCTCGAGCACGCCGATCAACCGAATGGCGAGGTCGGGGAAATCGCGGCTCCAGGCCATCTGCGCGTGGAGCGCGTCGATGGGGGTGGTGATCTTCATGAACCCCGAGCCGGTGAACGCAATCGCGAGCAGCACCTGCACGACCCAGACGGCGATGTTCATGGTGAGCTCCCTTTCACAGCGCGGTGTAGATGTTCTGCACGTCGTCGTCCGAGTCCATCTCTTCGAGAAACGACTCGACCTCAGCACGCTTCGCGTCGTCGAGTGACACCTTGTTCTTCGCGCGCCACACCAGCGCCTGCGAGCTCACCGACCAGCCCGCCGCGGTGAGCGCCTTGGCCACGGCGTCGAGGTCCGAGCCTGCGGTGTAGAAGCGCGTCGCGCCCTCGTCGCCGGCCTCGAGGTCTTGCGCGCCCGCTTCGATGGCCGCGCTCTCGGCGTCGGTGCCGGGCTTGGGCGGCGCCGCTTCGATGGCGCCGAGGTGCTCGAAGTCCCAGCTCACTGCGCCGGCCGCCGCCAGCTGCCCCCTTGCGGAACAGCAGGCGCACGTTGCTCGCGGTGCGGGTGCGGTTCTCGGTGAGGCACTCGACGATGACGGGCACGCGGTGCGTAGCGAAGCCCTCGTAGGTGATGAGCTCGTAGTTCACCGGGCCGTCGAGCAGGCCGGCGCCCTTCTTGATGGCGCGGTCGAGCGTGTCGCGCGGCATCGAGGCCTTCTTCGCCGCATCGACCGCGGCCCGCAGCTTCGAGTTGGTCTCGGGGTCCGCCCCGCCCTTCGCGGCGACGATGACCTCTTTCGCCAGCTTGCCGAACAGGCGGCCTCGCGCCGCGGCGTTCTCGGTGCGGCCCTTGTGCTTCCATTGTGCGCCCATGGGCGCGCTTCCTACCCGCGCGCCCGGGTGACGGCCAGCCTATTGGTGGGGGGCTTCGCACCACGGCTGGTTCTTCGCCCACGCCAGCATGTCGCCCACCGACCCGCCGACCGCGGTGTACTTCGACCACCACCCGCGGCTCGCGTCGCAGTCTTCGTGGGCCGCCGCTTCGAGCGCGAAGTGCTGGTACGCGTACGCGAACGCGCTGCGGTTCTTCGGCGTCGGCTGGCACGCCTTCTCGAGCTCTGCCGCCTGCAGCGCCAGCGCGGCGAGCCCGAAGCGCCGCAGCTTGCGCTCGAGCGTCTCCATGCCGACCCGAATGTCCATGTCGTCGCAGGTGGTGAGCGCCTTCGCCCAGCGTTCTTGCCTCGAGCGCTGGTGGTCGTGCTCGGCGCCGAGCAGCCTCTTGATGCGGCTCTCGGCCCGCGGCGCCTGTGACGACGAGGGGAAGGTGTCGAGAATCTTCTGCAGCGCGGCGATGGCGTCTTCGTCGCGGTCGAGCCGCAGCAGCGCGTCGGCCTCGAGGTCGAGCAGCCGAATCGCCGGGTACTCGCGGGCCCGCGCCGCGTCTCTCCGGTACGCGGCGAGCTCGACCTCGAACTGGCGGTCGAGCAGCTCGAACGCCCCTTTCTGCTCTTTCGGGTCGAGGTCTCCCAGCGCGGGCGCGACGAAGAAGGCGCCGTTGCCGTCGTCGGCCCTGCCCTGCAGCACGAAGTCGAGCAGCGGAAAGAGCGGGTCGCCGATCGAGACGTCTCCGAAGTGCGCGTCGCGCACCTTTTCCACCACCTCGGGCTCGAGCGCGTCGCTGGTCGACGGCGGTGACGCGACGCCGTTGAACACCTGGGTGCGCTGTCGGGTGTAGCGCTCGAGCTCGTCGATGAACCGCCGCTGGTTGTCGACCCAGGCGCGCATCGTGCCCAGGGCCTGCGCTTCTCTGCCCTTGAGCGGCAGCCGCAGGTGCTCGCGGCGCGTGGTGAGCGACTGCTTCAGCACCCGAATCAGGAAGCGGCCCTTGATGACCCGCATCTGCAGGTAGCGGCGCTGCGCCTTCTCGTCGAGGGTGTCGAGCTTCGCCGCCTGCGCCAGCGCCTCGTCAGCGAGCTTGCCCAGCTGCAGCACCGAGTCGGTGGTCAGCTCTTTGCGCCGCTGCTCGAACTCTTTCAGCTTCGCGAGCAGCTCGGTCTTGCGCTCGCGCGCCATCAAGAAGGTGGGCGACTTCGAGACCAGCGCCTGCATCGCCGCCTGCGCCTCGTCGACCTTGCCCTGGTCCGACAGGTCGACCGCCCTGGAGTACGCCAGCAGCGCGTCGAAGTCGGGCACCTTCGATTTCTTGCGGGCCGCGGCGTCGGTCAGCTTCGCGTCGATGGCCGAGGTGAGCTTGAGCACCAGCTCCTGCTCGAGGTCGAAGATTCTGTCCTTCTCTCCGGTGGTGCTGGCGGTGGCCGCGGTGGTCGCGGTCTGCACGTGGGTCAGCCGGGCGTCGAGGCGCAGCTGGTTGGCCTGCAGCGCCATCGAGCCGGTCAGCGTGTACTGCGCGCCGATCAGCTTGCCGACCTTCACCGCGGTGGCCGCGTCGAGCTTCTTGCTCTGCTGGAGCTTGAGCTCGGTCAGCACCGCTTCGAGCCGGTTGCGCTCGACCACCGTGACCCCGTCCCACGCCACCAGGTCGGTCACCATCATGTCGGCCAGGCCCTTGCGCATCACGTCGAGCTCGGGGCTCGCCGAGTTGTTCTCGAAGTACAGCACGCTGATGACGGGCTTCGGCGCGGTAGCCGTGAGCAGGAGCGCGAGGGTGTGGGCGAGCACGCTCTGGCCTTACCCTGGACTGCGCTCTGCTGTGCAGAGTTCGCCCCTCACCCCGGCCCTCGTTTCAGCCTCCGCAGGTGTCTTTCGACGCGAGCAGGTTGTCGGGCAGGCAGCGGCCACCGGAGCAGTTGTTCGACTGGCACTCTCCGCTGGTCTGGCACGCGGTCATGTTCGCCTTCGGCTTGCTGCACACGCTGCTGCTGCGGTCGCAGTAGAGCCCGGCGGCGCAGTTCGAGAAGTCCTTCGCGATGGCGTCAGACTTGCCCTGCTGGCAGGCCTGCCCCTCGGCCACGTAGGCCGCGCAGACGCGCACCGCGTTGCACCAGCTGCCGGTGCAGTTGCCGTTGCACGCCTCGCCCTGCATCGGCCGGGCGAAGCACTTGTCGACCTGCGGCTGGGCGCAGAAGGGGTCGAGCGGGCTGTTCTTCACGCAGCGGCACTCGAGGCCGTCGCTGCAGTCGTGCCGCTCGCCCGAGACGGTGCCGCACACCTCGCCGGCGCCCACCTTCGCCACCACGAGGCACGAGCCGTTGCAGTCGACCGTCTTGCCCGTCACCGCGGCGCAGTCTTCGTCGTGCCGGCAGGTCTCTCCCGCCATGCGCGAGCCCGGCTCGTAGCGCACCGTGCCCGGCTTGCTCCACACGCTCTCGCACACGTTGCCGAGCATGTCGGCGGCGTCGCTGTACACGCACTGCGCATCGACCGACTTCAAGATGCCCTCGAGCGCGGCGATGCACTTGCCGCCCTGCGCCTCGTCGAACACGTAGCCCGCGTCGCCGGCGCTGGCCGGAGCCAGGTCGTGCTGCACGTTCTGGCGGCAGAGCGCTTCGTCGAACACGAACGAGTACTGCATGCAGCACTTCGACACGGTCTGGCTGCACAGCGTGTCTTCGTACCGCTTGGCGAAGTCCTTCTCGGTGACCGGCGCGGGCGTCGACGAGCAGGCGGCCGCCAGCAGCGCGGCGAGGCAGGCAGAGGGCGAACGGAGCATGCGCCCGGAGAGAGCAAGGCCGGTGCCCGCCGCGAGCCCCTTCAACCGCCCGTCAGCGCTGAGCCCCGCCCCTGCCGCGATGCGACCCGGGTAGCACAGGCGACGCCGGTCGCGCTGGGGTCACTCGCGCATCGCGATGAGGTTGCCCGAGGTGTAGCGCTTGAGGCCCAGGTGAAAGACCGCCACCGCCAGCGCCACCAGCACCGCCGCCGCGCCGACCTCTTCGAGCGCCAGCTGCCAGGCCGGCGCGCGCAACAGCTCGGTCGGCACGCCCACCACGAACCCGGCGGGGATGACGAAGTGCACCAGCACGCGCGACGCGCCGCGGAAGATGGGGCTCGGGTACGTAGAGAAGTTCGCCAGCGCGTTGTTGAGCTGGGTGGCGCCGTTGTCGGCCGCGCCGAGCCAGAACGCCAGGCTGCCGGTGAGCACGTAGAACGAGACCACCACCACGGCGCCGCAAGCGATGCAGCCGAGGTACAGCAGCCAATCGAGCAGCGTGGGGCGAATCAGCGCGAAAGAGATGAACGCGAACACCACGTCGCCCACGCTGACCAGGCGCATGCGGCTGCTCACCACGTGCAACAGCACCGGCTTGGGCAGCGCGAGGTAGACGTCGAGCTCGCCGCGGGTGATGACGCCGGCGAGCTGGCCCGCGTTGCCGAACAGCACCCCGGCCAGGCCGAAGGCGCCCGAGGCGAACGCCCACACGCAGACCAGCTGGTCGAGCCCCACGCCCGGCAGCGCGAAGCGGCCGAAGTACGCGCTGAAGAACACCAGCCACATGCCGTTCGAGATGAACATGCCCACCGCCTGGCTGATGAGCGAGGCGCGGTACTCGAGCGCCGACTGCGCGTTGGCCTTCAAGGTGGCGGTGAAGAAGCGAAGCAGCGCGCCCGGTGAGTTCACGGCTCAGCCTCCCTGCGCCTGCAGGCGCCGCGCGCCCAGCCGGTAGATGATGGCCACCACCACGAAGCCGCTCAGCGCCATCAGCAGCTGAAGGCGAAAGAGCTCGAGCGCGCCGGTGGTGTCGGCCTGCACGAACAGCTTCGAGGGCCCGAAGAGAATCGCCTTGAACGGCAACGCCTCGGCGATGCGCCGCAGCCAGTCGGGGTAGGCGCTGAGGGGTATGAGCAGGCCGCCGAGCAGGAACACGCTGCGCCGGTAGAGGAAGTGCAGCCCGAAGCTGTCTTCGACCCAGAACGAGCTGAACGACCAGACCAGGCACCACGCGAGGTCGGCGACGCCCGCCAGCAGGCCGGCGACGAGCGCCACCGCCACCGCCTGCCAGGCGAGCCCCGGCCAACCGACCAGCGCCCAGGCGATGAGCGCGTGCACCGGCAGGCGCAGCGCGAGCCTGGCGTAGCGCTCTGACAGGCAGGCGGCGACCTGGTACAGCACGTACGAGTGCGGGCGGGCGAGGCGGTACGCCACGTCGCCGGTGCGAATCTCGCGATCGACGGGCAGGCCCTCCCACGGCACGCCGTACGAGAGCGCCAGCGCCTCGGTGAACGCGGTGTACCAGACGAGGTGCGGCAGGTCGTAACCGGTCATCGCCGCGAGGTCGTGGTGCTCGCCGAGCACGCGCCACATCGACGCCACGGTGAACAGCACCACCACCGAGAAGATCATGCCCAGCACCAGCTCGGCGGGGTACGCGAGCTGGGCGAGGGCGTGCAGCCGGGCCACCGCGCCGAGCTTGGCCAGCGCCATGCGGGGGCCGCCGGGGGTGCGCAGCGGGGCGCTCACTTCGCCGCCTCGCTCGCGGTCGAGGCCCGGCGCTCGCGGTAGAGCTGGGCGATGATCTCCTCCATCGGAGGGTCTTGCACCGTCACGTCGGCGATGGGCAGCACCGCCATCAGCTTCGCCATCGCCTGCTCGATGGGCTGCGTCTCGGTGTCGACCTCGAGCTTGAGCCCGATGCCCGAGGCCTTGAGCACCTCGACGCCGGGCAGCGCGGGCAGCAGCGCCAGGGCCTCGGGGTCGCGCAGGTGCAGGTCGATGACCTTGCGCTTCAGGTACCGGCGCCGCAGGGTGCTGACGCGGTCGTCGAACATGATCGACCCGTGGTTCACCACCACCACCCGCTTGCAGAGCCGCTCGACGTCTCCGGCGTCGTGGCTGGTGAGCAGCACCGAGACGCCCTCTTTCTGGTTGAGCTCGCGCACCAGCTCGCGAATCTGCTGCTTGGCGATGACGTCGAGGCCGATGGTGGGCTCGTCGAGAAACAGCACCCGCGGGCGGTGCAAGAGCGACGCGGCGATCTCGCAGCGCATGCGCTCTCCGAGCGAGAGCTTGCGCACCGCGCTGCCCAGCAGCGGGCCGAGCTCGAAGCGCTCGACCAGCTCGGCGCGGCGCGCGCGGTACTCGGCCGCCGGCACCTCGTAGATGCGCGCCAGCAGGTCGAACGTCTCGCCGGCGGGCAGGTGGTACCAGAGCTGCGAGCGCTGGCCGAAGACGGTGGCGATGTTGAGCGCGACCCGGGCCCGCTCTTTCCACGGCACCAGGCCCAGCACCGTGGCCTCGCCGCGGGTGGGGTGCATGATGCCGGTGAGAATCTTGATGGTGGTGCTCTTGCCGGCGCCGTTGGGGCCGATGAAGGCGAGCGACTCGCCCTCTTCCATCGAGAACGAGACGTCTTTCACCGCGTCGACCTGGCTGACCTGGGGGTGCACCCACGAGCGGAGCAGGCCCGAGAGCCCGGGGCTGCGCTCGCGCTTCTCGAATTGTTTGCAGAGCCCTCGAACCGCGACCGCCACTGTCGGCATGTGCGTACAGAGTACCCGGGCGCACCGACCTGACGTTCAACCCGCGCGAGAATAGTCGTAGTGCTTGGTGCCCGAGACGGTCAGCCGCGAGCGCGCCTCGAGGCCGCCCTCGAGGGTGCCGTTGTGCAGGCGAACCGCGGCGTAGCTCTTGGGCGCCAGCTCGTCGACCGCGCGGCGGTGGCGGGGGCCTTCGCGCCACGCGTCGACCGCGTCGGGCCGCGCAAACAGCACCAGGTTGCCCCACTGGCCGCCGCGGGTGAGCTCGAGCGAGCTGTAGGTGAGCAGGTACGGGTTCTGGGGGAACTCGTCGATGAGCTGCAGGTCGACGCGGTTGAGCTCGTCGCCGTCGGCGGTGGCGCTCTTGAGCCCGAAGAAGCCCACGAACGAGAAGGTGGCGGGCTGCAGCAGCGGCTCGTGGCGGGCGATGACGATGCGGTGCCCGCGGCCGTCGGGCTCGACGAAGTTGAGGAACAGCGGGCGCGCGCCCTCGGGCACCGCGGCCGGTGGAGCGAGCACCGTGCGCAGCCGCGCCAGCATGGTGTTCAGGTGCGCCAGGTCGACGGCGTTGTGCTCGGGGGCGAGCCAGGGGTGGGGCATGGGCGGTGGCGTCAGAGAGATACGTCTTTACCGAGCCCGGCGCGCTCGGCCAGCACTTCGTAGTCGCTCGCACGGCACGCGGCAAAGCGCGCCAGCGGCGGGGGTGGCTTCATCGCGAGCAGCGCGGCGGTGAGGCGCTCGAGCGCGACGGCGCCGAGCGACTCGGCGGCGACCACGGGTGGGCTGGGGCTGGGGCCGAGGCGCTCGATGACCCTCACGCGGCGGGCCAGCGCCGGGTCGGCGCGCTGGGCGTCGTCGAGCACGGTGCTGTCGAGGGCGGTGGCGTCGACGGCACCGTCGAGCAGGGCGCGCAGCGAGGCGAGGTGGCTGCCGGTCTGCACCGCGCGCGCGAAGTAGCCGCGGCGTGCGTTCAGCGTGGCGAGGTGGTGCTGCACCGCCGCGTAGCCCGAGTACGAGCCGGGCTCGTTGAAGGCCCAGGTGCAGCCGCGCAGGTCGGCGAACCCGCGGGCCGGGCTCTCGGCGCGCACCACCACGTCGGAGAAGTAGATGGGCGCTGACCGGTAGCCTTCACCCGCGAACACCGGCGCCGCCAGCGCGCGCAGCTTCACGCCCGCCTCGCGCTTGCGCATGAACAAGAGGCCGCAGGTGAAGCCCAGCTGCGCTTCGCCGCGCTCGAGCTGCCGTTCACGCTCGGGCCACGGCACGTCTTCGACGAAGGTGAGGTCGGGCCCGAGCGCCTGGGTCACCGCGCGCAGGCACGGCGAGAGCGAGTCGGAGAGCAGCGACACCGCCTTCACGCCAGCTGACCCTCGAGCAGCGCGCCGGCGCGGTCGAGGTCTTCGACGGTCGGGCGATCGGCGAGCTCGCCCGGCAGCGAAGCCATCGCCCACTCGAACAGCGCGCGGTTGCCCCGTGCCTTCGGTCGCTCTTGGCGCAGGCGCAGCGCGCGCAGGGCCGCGACGAGCTCGCAGGCCACCGTCACCCGCCACAGCTTGACCGCCCGGGTGGCGTGGCGCGCGGCGAGGGTGGCGAAGCTGGCGTGGTTCTCGATGCCCATCGACAGGGTGGCGGCCTGCGTCGCCGGCTGGGCGAGGGTCTTGAGCTCGGCGACCGCCGCCTGCGCGGTGTACTCGAGAATCATCAACCCCGAGTCGGGGCCGGGCCGCTCGGCGAGAAACGCGGTGAGGCCGGTCACCTTGGGGTCGAGCAGGTCCGACAGGCGGCACGCCCCCAGCGACGCCGCCTGGGCCAGCGCGTTGCGCGCGAAGTCGAGGGCCAGCGCGAGCGGCGCGGCGTGGAAGTTTCCGTTGGCGAGCGCCACACCGTCGGTGACCAGTGCGTTCTCGGCGCCGGCGTTGAGCTCGATGCGCACCACGTGCTCGAGGTAGTCGAGCGCTTCGCGCAGGGGGCCCTGCACCTGGGGCAGGCAGCGAAAGGCGAACGAGTCTTGCAGGCGCGCGGTGCCGGAGTAGCCCTCGAGCAGCGACCGCAGGTTCGCGGCGGCCGAGATCTGCCCGGGGTGCGGGCGGTGCTGGTGCACCCGCGCGTCGAGCGCCGACGGCTCGGCCCGCGCCGCCTCGAACGAGAGCGCGGCGACCGCCTCGGCGTTGACCAGCAGCCGCGAGAGGTCGGCGCACGCCAGCGCCGCCTCGGCCACGGCGTGCGCGTTGCTGCTCATCAGCATCAGCCCGTCGCGCGGGCCGAGCGTGACGCCGGGTACCGGCTCGAGGCCGAGCATCGGCCGCTGACCGAGCAGCGCGAGGCCGATCTCGGCGAGCGCGCCGAGGTCTCCGGTGCCCACCGAGCCGAGCTGGCGGAACTGGGGCGCCGCCCCCGAGTTCAGCGCGTGGAGCAGGCCGTCGAGCAGCGAGGGGTGCACGCCGGCGCCGCCGCGCGCCAGCTGGTTGATGCGCACCGCGAGAGTGGCACGGCCGAGCTCGGCCGACACCGGCTCGCCGGCCCCGCCCGCGTGACTGCGCAGCAGGCGCAGCTGCTGCTCGTCCGAGGCGATGGAGCCGAGCGACTCGGTCTTCAGCGCACCGACGCCGGTCGACATGCCGTACACCGCGGCGCCCGCCTGCTGCAGCGCGCGGGTGCTCTGGTGCGCCTGCTCGTTGCGGCGGCGGCCCGCGTCGGCCAGCGACACGGGCATGCGGCTGCGCGCGACCTCGGCCAGCTCGGCCGGTGTCAGCGACTCGCCATCGAGGACGAAGTTCACCGGCGCGGCGTACTGAAACGCACGCGCCAGTTCAACCGCGCCTTGTGGCCGAGGCGACCGCGGCAGCTGCGCGCGCTGGCAGGGCGTGAGCGGGCGCCGCCACAGTGAGTCGAAGCAGGCCCACTGCGACGAGCGCTGACGGCCTGACCCTGCCGCACCGTCGACGTCACAGGTAGCCTCGCCTGCCCCGACTCGCTGTGGCTGCGCCCGCCCCCGCAAGGCGGCAGAGCAAAAGACGCTGTCACAGCCCCCCGTCCCCGACTCAGAGCGGGGAGGCGCTCTCTCCGGGCCTGGCCGAGGGCACCTTGGGCAGCCACACGGTGAACGTGCTGCCCGAGCCGACCGCCGAGTCGACGTCGATGCGGCCGCCGTGCGAGGTGACGATGCCGTGCACCACCGCGAGGCCGAGGCCGGTGCCCTGCCCGGCCGGCTTGGTGGTGAAGAACGGCTGGAACAGCTTCGCGCGCGTCTCGTCGGTCATGCCGGCGCCGCTGTCTTGCACGCGAATCGCGACCTGCTCGGTATCGGCCCAGCTGGTCACCCGCACTGCATCGCCCTTGGTGCTGGCCTGGGCCGCGTTGACCACCAGGTTCATCACCACCTGCATCACCTGCCGCGGGCGGCCGACGACCTGCGGCAGGGTGCCCAGGTCGACGTCGAGGCGGCACCCGCGCTTCTTCAGCTCACCGTGCGCCATGCGCACCGCGGCGCCGATCTCCTGGTTGACGTCGTAGGGCACGAAGCTCTCGGGCTCGCCGCGCGCGAAGCGGCGCAGGTCGGCCACGATGGCGTTGACGCGCTTGATGCCGTCGAGGGTGGCGGGCAGCACCTCACGCGCGTACTCGTCGTACAGCTCGTGGTCGGTGCGCAGGTCGGCGAAGTCGCGAATCAGCCCCGAGACGTTGCTGGTGACGAAGGCCATGGGGTTGTTGATCTCGTGCGCCACGCCGGCGGCGAGCATGCCGAGGCTGGCGAGCTTCTCGGTGGCCACCAGCTGCTGCTGCATGGCCGAGAGCGAGTCGTGGGCCGAGCGCAGGCTGACGATGGTCTGGTCGAGCTCGCGCCGACGCGCGGCGTGGGTGTGCTCGTAGAAGATGCCGACCGCCACCAGGAACAACATGATGGCGAGACCGGCAGACAGCACCATCACCGGCGTCTCGTCGACGCCGAGCAGCGGGGGCCGGTACAGCCCGGCGGCCTCGAGCCGCCACAGCACCCACGAATTGAGCGCGCTGAACGCGACGCAGAGCAGGCTGTTGCGCGTACCGACCAGGAAGATCGCCACCAGGGGCAAGCACATCTGCCAGGCCGTGATCGCGTCACGGTAGCCGTGCGACAGCCACGCCGACGCGGCGATGATCGCCGTGAGCTCGAGGGTGAACGCCCACGCGGCGACGCGCAACCGCTCGTGCCGGCGCAGCAGCCACAGGTTGGCGACGAAGGCCACCGTCCCCACGCAGCACAACAGCGAGGTGAGCAGCGGCTGGGCCGGAGCGAAGAGGCAGAAGACCGCGAAGAACGCCCCCACCAGCGCCGACGAGAGCGAGATGCCGGCGACCATGCGACCGCGGAACGTGGCGTCGATGGGCGCCGCGGCCCGCCAGGGCAGAAAGACGTCGATGGCGCGGAAGAGGCGGCCGGCCGGCATCAGCCGACCTCGCCAGCGGGCGACCCCTTCGCCTTGGCGGCGGCGGTGGGGAGCTCGAGGGTGAGCTGCTGGTCTCCGCCCACTTCGGCGACGAACGAGAGCTTGCCGGCGTGCTGCTGGAGCAGGCCGCCCACCAGGGCCAGCTCGCTTTCGGCAATCGCGCCGAGAAAGCGGCGAATCAAGCCGATGGCGGCGTCGCGATCGAACGAGGTCTGGGTCATGCGCACGCTGACCCGCACGTTCTCGTCGCTGTGCGCGGTGGCGGCGGTGGCTCCCGGCTGCAGGTGCCGAAACGGGTTGTAGAGCTTCATCAGCATCTCGTGGCTGGCGAGCAGCCGCTGCAGGGTGGCGACCAGCTCGACGTCGTCCCACGGCTTCTTGAGAAAGCGGCAGACCTCGCCCTCGTTCACCGAGGCCAGCACCGACTCGAGGTCGGCGAAGCCCGAGAGCATCAGCCGCAGCGCCATCGGCTGGCGGGTGCGCACCTCGGCGAGCAGCTCGGCGCCGTTCATCTCGGGCATGCGGAAGTCCGACAGCACCAGGTCGAATTGCTTCTGGGCGAGCAGCTCGAGGGCCTGGGCGCCGCTCTCGGCGGTCTCGACCTCGAACTCCTTGCGCAAGAGCCGCCGCAGCGCCTTCGCGACCTGGATCTCGTCATCGACCACCAGAATGCGCCTCATGCGATCTCCTTGAGGAGAGCTGGCTGAGCAACACCGGTGCCCTGCGCAAGCGGTGGATCACAGCGGACGGGCGGGGGGTCTTTCGTCACCGCGGGGTCGCAGCGACCCGCCGCGGAGTACCTTTCACTGCACCGGCGAGTTGTCGTCGTCGAAGACGTTGCCGGTGAGGGTCATGCCTGGGGGAATGTCGAGCGGCCCCTTCGCGAACCCGCGGCCGAAGCGGTTGTCGGCCAGGGTGAAGCGGTCGGTCTGGTCGGTGCCCACCGCGATGGAGATGCCGAACTCGCCGCCCTCGAGCCAGTTGTGCTCGAGGTGCACGTTGCGCCACTCGTGCGAGGTGGTGAAGCGCACCGGCGCGCCGGTGGTGAGCGGGCGCAGGTCGACGTGGTTGCGGCGAATGAACACGTCGAACACCCCGCTGTCGGAGACGAAGCCCGCGGCCTGGTCTTCGAGCCCGTAGAGGTCGTGGAGGTAGTTGTTCTCGATGACGAAGTCGGTGCCGGGGTCGAGCGCGAAGCCGGCCTCGAAGTGGTGCAGGTCGATGCGCCGCGCCGAGAGCCCGCCCACCGCCTTCACCGCCAGGGTGAAGTGGCGGTCGGGCCCCACCAGCTCGAGGTCTTCGAGAACGAGGCCGGTCTTGCCGGGCTGCTGGTCGACGGTGACGTTCTCGCCGCAGGTGATGCGCGAGCGGCGCAGGGTGAAGCGGTTGGCCTCGACGCGCAGGCAGCCGACGATGTCGAGGTTCTCGAGCACCAGGCCATCTTGCGTGACGGTGACGGTGCCCGAGGGGGTGAGCACGGTGCCGGGCGGCACCCCGGTGAGGGTGGCGTCGGGGCGCGCGGCGGCCTCGGGCACCTTGCAGCGGCCGTCGACGCAGAGCGTCTTCTCGTCGCACTCGGCGGTAGAGGTGCAGGCGTAGCCGAGCGCCGAGTACGGCGTGCTCTGCAGGCACGCGGCGAGAGGAAGGAAGAGCAGCCAGCGCCACATCGGGCCGTGCAGCGTAGCAACGGGCCGGCACCGCGCGAATCGGGCTACGTTGCCGGCGCTTGCCGCTCGAGACCGAGACCGTAGAGGCGGTGTTCCGCAGCCTGCTGCCGCCCGAGGCGAAGGTGGTGGCGCTGGCGATCGCCGACGCGCCCGCCGACTGGTCGGTGCCACCCGAAGTGGCGCGCGCCAGGGGCTCGCGGGTGCGCGAGTTCATCGCCGGGCGTTACTGCGCCACCCGGGTGGTCGCCCTGCTCGGGCTGACCGGAGCCATCGGCCGCACGCCGAACCGGGCGCCGACCTGGCCGATGGGCATGGTGGGCTCGATCTCGCACTCGGGTGAGCTGGCGGTGGCGGCGGGCGGCCGCTTCGCCGGCCTGGGCATCGACCTCGAGCCGGCGCTGTCGGCCGAGGCGCTGAAGGACCTGCGCGCCAGCACCATCGACGACGCCGAGTGGCGCATCGCCGGCGAAGACCCGGCGGTGGCCGGCGCGGTGTTCTCGGCGAAAGAGAGCATCTTCAAGTGCGAGAACCCGCGCACCGGCGAGTGGCTCGAGTTCACCGACGCGAAGCTCGTGGCGCGCGATGCGGGCACGCTCAGCTTTGCGATGAAGGGCGGCGAGACGGTGCAGGTGCGGTACGCGCTGGCCCACCAGCACGCGTTCACCGCGCTGGTGCGGTGAGCGAGAGCGGGTCGACGGCGCGACGCCCCGGGCCCCCCCCCCCCCCCCCGCCGGGCCCCGTCCCCCCCCCCCGCCCCCGCCCCGCTCGGCTCCCCCCTCCCCGGCCCGTCCCCCCCCCCCCGGGGGTTTGGGGGGGGGCCCCCCCCCCCCCCCCCCGGCCCCCGGGGCCCGGGGCCGCCCCGGCGGTTGGGCCTTGTTGTGAAGACTTCTGGTGCACAGACCCCGTTCGACGGCCAACCAGGTATCGCGGCCCGCGAGGGCGTGCGCTATGGCACCGCGATGCGCTCCGCTCTTCCACCTCGGTGCCTGACCCCTGGGTGCCTGGACCCCTGGGTGCCTGAACCCCTGCGGTGCCGCCGCTTGCCTGGTGCGACGGCGGCGTGCGCCCTAAGAGAACGAGGTCGACGGAGGAAGTCGACCCGCGGGCAGCGAGGCGCTGGGGCTTCGACGGGTGCTTCGGACGCGGGCCCGCACGATGGATGCAGGGCCGCTTCGCGACGCTGGGGCCGGTGTCGCGCCCGCGAGGGTGCCGGCGGTGCGCTCTCAGATCGCTGGCCGCCTGCCGAGCACGGCGGCCCCGACTCGGGGGCTGCCCGACGCGGGCGGCACGAGGCTCGACGACGCGGGCTGCCCGGTGCCGACCGGTTACGTCGCCGACCGCCTCGACGCGGGCCTGCCCTCGGGGGTGGTGCTGTGGCTGCGCGGCGACGTCGGCGTGGCCACCTTCGACGGCGGAGCGGTCTGCCGTTGGGAAGACGTGAGCGGCAACGGCCGGCACTTCCTCCCCGTCGACGCGACCTACCCGCGCTTCGACGCGACCATCATCAGCGGCCGGCCCGCGGTGGTGTTCTCGACGCGCTCGCGCCTCGAGCGGCCCGACGTGCTCGGGCTCGGCCCCACCCAGGGCCGCACCATCGCGGTGCGGTCGCAGGTGTCGGACCTCACCCGCCGCTTCGGCTCTTTCCTTCAGGGCAACCGCGCCAACAACTGGGAGTACCTCGAGCTCGAGCAGAACACCTTCATGACCAGCGGCATGCGCGCGGGCGTCTACCTCACCGCCAACGCGTACGACTCCGACCTCGCCACCTCGGCGGCGGCGCGCACCCACCTCTATTCCATCGCCACCCTCGACGCCGGCACGCAGCTGCCCGGCGCGCTCTACTACGCCGTCGACGGAGTGCAGCGCACGCTCACCCGCACGCCCGGAGGCAACGGGCCGAGCGGGCCGGGCGACGACAAGGTGTGGCCCTTCACCGGCGCCGGCTTCACGTCGATCGGTGAGACCAGCGCGGCGGGCTTCTCGGGCGGAGCCATCGGCGAGGTGCTCGTCTTCGACCACCCGCTCGACACGAGCGAGCGCGCCGCCGTCGAAGCGCACCTGTCGCGCTGAGCCTCTGGATATCTAGCGCACCCGGCGAGTGGTCTTGCGCGCTCTTCCGGCGCGCCGACAGCTTCCGCGCGCGCCGGCCGGCCTGCTTGCGGCTCGCGAGCGCCTCGCCGGCGGGGCCCAGGGTGGGCTCATCGACGACGGTGCTGCGAGAGATGTCCATCGAGCCGCCGACGACGCCCGAGGGCTGGGTGGTTTGCTTCGGCATGACGCGCTCCTTCAAGTGAGGGTCTCTTGGAGATCTGTAAGGCGACGCAGGTGCGCGTGCGCGGCGCTTCGGTTCGGTAACCCTCAGCGCGCGGCGCTGCGCGAGCGCGCCAGCGCATCGACGGTCACCGCCAGCAGCAGCACCGCACCGGTGACGCCGTACTTCACCGGCGACGCCCAGCCGAGCAGGTCCATACCGTTCGAGATGCCGCCGATGGCCAGCGCGCCGATCAGCGCCGACCACACCGAGCCGCGGCCGCCGAACAGGCTGGTGCCGCCGATGACCGCCGAGGCGATGGCGTTGAGCAGCAGGTCGCCGCCGCCCGACGACTGGTTCACCGCGAGCAGGCGAGACGCGGCGAGCACTCCGCCGGCGGCAGCGAGCATCGAGCCGAGCGCGAACACCGCGATGCGCACCCGCTCGACCGAGATGCCCGCGCGGCGCGCGGCCTCGGCGTTGCCACCCACCGCGAGCACGTGGCGGCCGAAGCGGGTGCGGCGCACCACCGCGTCCATCAGCGCGACCACGCCGACGACCAGCACCACCGCCAGCGGCACCCCGCGGTCGGCGCTGAAGATGGCGAGGGGAAGCCCGCCCGAGATGCCGAGCAGCCCCAGCCGCCCCGCGCTGACCCAGCGGCGCGAGAGCACCGACGTGAGGGCCACCCCGGTGATCGCCGCGACCAGCAGCGCCCCGCCCGCGAGCGGAGGCAGAAAGGTCGCGCACAGCCCCACGATGAAGCCGTCGTTGAGGTTCAGCGAGCCGGTGTCGCCCAGCACTCCGAGCTGCGCGCCCTGCCACGCCAGCAGCCCCGCCAGCGTGACCACGAACGAGGGCACGGTGAAGCGGGTGATCCACACGCCCTGGAAGAGGCCGATCGCCGCGCCGGTGAGCAGCGCGGCGAGCGCGCACAGCGGCCCGGGCAGACCGAAGCGCACCCCGACCACGCCCATCACCGCGGCGCCCAGGCCGCTCACCGCTCCGGCGCTCAGGTCGATCTCTCCCAGCAGGAGCACGAAGACGAGCCCGCACGCCACCAGCGACATCGCCGCGATCTGCAGGCCCAGGTTGGTGAGGTTGCGCGCGCTCAGGAAGTTCGCGTTCAGCGACTGGAACACGATGGCGATCGCCACCAGCCCGATCAGCACCGGCAGCCGCTCTTTGAGCGTCATGGTGCCCCCACGCGCACCGGCCGCCCTGCCCGCGGAAGCATGGAGTATGCGGCGCGGTCGCTTCGATGGAGCGGCGGCAGGGTTCGACTTCGCTCACCCTGAGCGGCTTCGGGGGCGCTCACGCGGTTGCTCCGGTGATGGCGGCGACCACGGCCTCGCGCGACGCCGCCTTCGGGTCGAGCTCGGCGACCTTGCGCCCCAGCCGCAGCACCACGATGCGGTCGGCCACCTGAAACACGTCGGCCAGGTTGTGGCTGACCACCAGCACCCCCAGGCCCTCGCTGCGCAGCCGGGCGACCAGCTGCAGCACCTGCGCGGTCTGCGCGACGCCCAGCGCCGCTGTCGGCTCGTCGAGCAACATCACCTTCGGCTGCGCGAGCACCGCGCGCGCCACCGCCACCGACTGCCGCTGGCCGCCCGACAGCGCCGAGACGGGTGCGCGCACCGCCGGCAGCGTGACCCCCAGCCGCGCGAGCAGCGCCTGCGCCTCGCGCTCCATCTCCAGCTCGTCGAGCAGGCCATGCCGCACCCGCTCGCGGCCGAGGAACAGGTTCGCGACCACGTCGAGGTTGTCGCAGAGCGCGAGGTCTTGCCACACCACCGAGAGCGCGCCGTGGCGAAGCACCTCGCCAGCGTCGAGCGGAAACACGCCGGCGATGGCCTTGACCAGCGTCGACTTGCCGGCGCCGTTGTCACCGACGAGCGCGACGACCTCGCCGGCCGTCACGCGCAAATCGACGCCATCGAGCGCCTGCACCGCCCCAAAGCGCTTGGCCGCGCCGCGAACCTCGAGCAGCGTCATCTCGTGCGAACCGAAGACCCCAACCGCTGCGCGTGCCCACCGGCCCCGACCGAAGCCCGCTGAGCCTTGGCCTTCACCTTCCGGGCCGGCGGCAGACGGGCGCTCACAGCCCCGCGTCCTTGCACGCCTGCTCGTACTCGCCCGAGCAGAGCTGCTCGCGCTTCCAGAACCCGTCTTTCAACACCGTCGCGCCGACGTTCGCCTTCGTCACCGCGACCGGAGCCAGCACGATCGCCGGCACCTTCTTCTTCCCATTGTCCGCCACCGCGTCGGTCTTCAGCGCCTCACCCTTCAGCGCAGCGACCGCCAGCGCCGCCGCAGTCTCGGCCTCGAGCTTCAGCGCCTTGTAGATGGTCGAGTGCTGCTCGCCCGTCAGCACCCGCTGCAGCGCGGCCAGCTCGGCGTCCTGCCCGGTCACCGGCAAGAGCTTCACCCCGGCCGCCTTCATCGCCGCGATCGCCCCACCCGCGGTGCCGTCGTTCGCGCAGTACACGCCGTCGAGCGGCTCGGCTCCCAGCGCGGTCAGCGCCTGGGTCATCTCTTCCTGCGCCTTGTCGGGGCTCCAGTCGGGCGTGTCGTACTCGCGAACGATCTTCACCTTCCCATCGAGCACCGCGTGCATGCCCTTCTTCAGCAGCGCCGCGTTCGGGTCGGTGGGCGCCCCGTTGATCACGATGACGTTCCCCTTCCCGCCGATCGCCTCGAGCAGCGCCTGCGCCTGAAAGCGCCCGATGTTCTCGGCCTCGAACGCCACGTACGCATCGACCGCCTCGGTGCCGAGAATCAGCCGGTCGTACGCGATCACCGTCGCGCCACCCGCCTTCGCCTTCTCGGCGATGCTGCGCGCCGCGGTGCCGTCGACGGGGTCGAGCACCACCACCCTCGCCCCGTTGGTCAGCGCCGCCTCGGCCTGCGCCTGCTGCTTCGACGCGTCCTGCGCCGCGTTGCCGTAGATGACCTCGCACTCGGCGCACAGCGCCTTCAGCTTCGCCTCGAAGTGCGGCCGGTCTTGGCTCTCGTAGCGCGCGGTCTTCGCCTCGGGCAGCAGCAGCGCGACCTTGAGCTTCTTCTCGCTCTTCGTGCACCCCGACGCCCACATCATCAAAACGACCGCCAGCGCTCGATGGCCCATTGAGCGGCGCATCATGCCGCTTCGGTTACAGCCGGGTAACTTCAGTTTCGTCGCAGTGCGACCTGGGGCCCCGGTCATTAACCACAGCGTCACTTGTCGGAAGAACCGAGGGACGCTTCGTGACCAGACCGTCGGAAGGGGAGCTCGCACAGCTCGAGCAGTGGAACTCGACGGCGGTCAAGCACCGCCCCGAAGCCCTGGTGCACCAGCTGTTCGCCGAGGTCGCCCAGGCGAGCCCCGACCAGCTCGCCGTGGTCTCGGCCGCCGGCACGCTCACCTACGCCGAGCTCGACGCGCGCGCCAACCACCTCGCGCACCGCCTCGTCGCCCTGGGCGTCAAGCCCGACGACCGCGTGGCGCTGTGCCTCGAGCGCGGCCTCGACGCGATGGTCGCGGTGCTCGGCATCTTGAAGGCCGGCGGCGCGTACATGCCGCTCGACGCGACCTGGCCTCGAGAGCGGCTGCAGTTCCTGCTCGAAGACGCGGCCTGCCCGGTGCTGATCGCCCGCCCCCACGCCGCGCTCCCTGAAGGCAGGGCCCGGCGCATCGCGCCCGAAGCCGGCACCGCGAGCCAGCCGCCCGAGGTCGACCTCACCTCCGAGAACCTCGCCTACGTGATGTACACCTCGGGCTCGACCGGCACGCCCAAGGGCGTCGAGGTGGTGCACCGCGCCATCAACCGCCTGGTGCTCGAACAAGACTACGTGCCACTCGGCCCCGACGACGTGCTCTTGCACGCCGCGCCGCTGGCCTTCGACGCCAGCACCTTCGAGCTGTGGGGCGCCTGGCTCAACGGCGGCACGGTGGCGCTCTACCCCGACGCGATTCCCACCGCGGCCGGGCTGCGCCGCGCCATCGAAGCGCACCACGTCACGGTGATGTGGCTCACCGCCGCGCTGTTCAACACCGTGGTCGACGACGACGCCGGGGCCCTGAGCGGCGCGCGCTACGTGCTCACCGGCGGCGAGGCGCTCTCGCCCAGCCACGTGCGCCGCGCCTACCAGGCCCTGCCCGACCTCACCCTCATCAACGGCTACGGCCCCACCGAGACCACCACCTTCGCCACGTGCTTCACCATTCCCCGCGACCTGCCGCTCGGCGCCGCCAGCGTGCCGATCGGCAAGCCGATTCGCGACACCCAGCTGCACGTGCTCGACGAGACCCGCGAGCCGGTGAAGCCCGGCGAGCTGGGCGAGCTCTACATCTCGGGCGACGGCCTCGCGCGCGGCTACCTGAACCGCCCCGAGCTCACCGCCGAGCGCTTCGTCACCGTGCGCGGCGTGCGCATGTACCGCACCGGCGACCTGGTGAAGTGGCTGCCCGACGGCACCATCGACTTCCAGGGTCGCATCGACTCGCAGGTGAAGATTCGCGGCTACCGCATCGAGCTCGGCGAGATCGAAGCGCGCCTGCTCGGCCACTGGAGCCTCAAGGCCGCCGCGGTCATCGCCCTCGACGACGGCACCGGCAACAAGCGCCTGGTGGGGTACCTGGTGCCGAGCGGCGCGGCGCGGCCCACCGCCTCTGAGCTCTCGGCGCACCTCGAGGCGACGCTGCCCAAGTACATGGTGCCGGCGCAGTTCGTGTGGCTCGGCGCGCTGCCGGTCACCGCCAACGGCAAGCTCGACAAGCGCGCGCTGCCGGCTCCGGCGCTCGAGCGCCCCGCGCTCGCCAACGAGTACGTCGCCGCCGGCACGCCGCACGAAGAGGCGCTCGCCACCCTGTGGAGCAAGCTGCTGCAGGTCGCTCCGGTGGGCGTCACCGACAACTTCTTCGCGCTGGGCGGCAACTCGCTGCTCGCGGTGCGCATGGCCGCGAAGCTGCGCGACACCCTCGGCCGCGAGGTGCCGGTGCTGCACGTCTTCGAGCGCCCCACCATTCGCGGGCTGCTCGAGGCGGTGGGCTCGAGCGACTCGCGCGCCGCGCTGAGCCACGAGCTGAAGCGGGCGAAGCGCGCCTCGAACGCACGCCCCGCGGTCGCCATCGTAGGCATGGCGTGCCGCTACCCCGGCGCCAACGACGTCGAGTCGCTCTGGCGGGTCTTGAGCGAAGGCAAAGAGACCATCTCGTTCTTCAAAGACGCCGAGCTCGACACCAGCATCCCTCCCGAGCTGAAGAGAGACCCGCGCTACGTGAAGGCGCGCGGCGTGCTCGACGACCCCGACCTCTTCGACGCGGGCTTCTTCGGCATCTCGCCCAAAGAGGCGGCGGTGATGGACCCGCAGCAGCGCATTCTGCTCGAGGTGGCGTGGGAGGCCCTCGAGTCTGCCGGCCACGTGCCCGAGCGCTTCGACGGCACCATCGGCATCTGGGCGGGCAAGTACAACGACACCTACTGGTCCGAGAACGTCATCACCCGGCCCGACCTCATCGAGCAGCTGGGCGCCTTTCAGGCGATGGTGGCGAACGAGAAGGACTACATCGCCACGCGCGTCGCGCACCGCCTCGACCTCAGAGGGCCGGCGATCAGCGTGCACACCGCCTGCTCGACGTCGCTGGTGGCCATCGCCCAAGCGTTTCGCAGCGTGCAGCTCGGCGAGTGCGACCTCGCGCTGGCCGGCGGCGTCAGCATCACCGTGCCGGTGAAGAGCGGCCACCTCTACAACGAGGGCTCGATGCTCTCGAACGACGGCCGCACCCGCTCGTTCGACGCCTCGGCCCGCGGCACCGTCTTCAGCGACGGCTGCGGCGTGGTGGCCCTGCGCCGCCTCGAAGACGCCCTCGCCGACGGCGACACCGTCTACGCGGTCATTCGCGGCGCGGCGATCAACAACGACGGCGCCAAGAAGGCCTCGTTCACCGCCCCCAGCATCGATGGCCAGGCCGCGGTCATCGCGCGCGCACAGGCCGACGCCGACGTGCGGCCGCGCGACATCTCGTACATCGAGGCGCACGGCACTGCGACGCCGCTCGGCGACCCCATCGAGGTCGAGGCGCTCACCCGCGCCTTCCGCCTCGGCACCGAAGACACCGGCTTCTGCGCCCTGGGCTCGGCGAAGTCGAACTTCGGCCACACCGTCATCGCCGCCGGCGCCGCCGGGGTGATGAAGACCGCGCTGGCGCTCTCGCGCGAGACGCTGCCGGCCTCGCTGCACTTCCAGTCTCCCAACCCGAAGATCGACTTCGACCGCAGCCCGTTTCGCGTGGTGAGCCAGCGCACCCCGTGGCCGCGCGCCGAGAAGCCCCGCCGGGCCGGCGTCAGCTCGTTCGGGGTGGGCGGCACCAACGCCCACGTGGTGCTCGAAGAGGCTCCGCTGCAAGAGCCCTCGACCTCTTCCGAGGGCAAGCACCTGCTGCTGCTCTCGGCCCGCAGCGACGCCGCGCTCGAGGCGCAGGCCCGCGCGCTGGCCAACTGGTTCGAAGGTGAGCGCGGCCACGCGCCCACCGTCACCACTCCCCCCGAGCCGCCCGGCTCGGCGTTCGCCAGGTACGGAGTCGCGCCGGCCGCGAAGCCGCTGGTGAACGACGGAGTGGTGGAGTTGCCGACCACCCCCAAGCCCTCGTTCGAGGCGTACGGCCTGCAGGCCGCCGGCCGGGTCGAGCAGAAGAGCCAGGCCGAGGTGAGGCCCGGCGCGCCCACCGTCGCGCCGAGACCTCAGCTCGCCGACGTGGCGTTCACCCTGCAGCTGGGTCGCCGCGCGTTCAAGCAGCGCCGCGCGGTGGTGGTCGACTCGCTCGCCGACGCGCCGGCCGCGCTGCGCGACGCGCGCAGGGGCGTAAGCCGCGCCGCGTTCGGCACCGCCCCGCGGCTCGCCTTTCTCTTCCCCGGCCAGGGCAGCCAGTACGTGGGCATGGGCCGCGCGCTGTACGGGCGCCACCGCGACTTCAGGGCCGCGCTCGACGAGTGCTTCGCCGCCGTGCCGCACCTGAAAGGCGTGATGTTCGGCGAAGACGAAGACGCGCTGAAGCAGACCCGCAACACCCAGCCCGCGCTGTTCGCCATCGAGTACGCGCTGGCGAAGCAGCTGATGGCGTGGGGCATCACCCCGGTCGCCAGCATCGGGCACAGCGTGGGCGAGTTCGTGGGCGCGGCGCTGAGCGGGGTGATGGCGCCGGCCGACGCGGTGCGCCTCGTCGCCGAGCGCGGGCGCATGATGAACGCGCTGCCGGGCGGCGCGATGCTCTCGGTGCGCCTGCCCGCCAGCGAGGTCGAGAAGAAGCTCAAGGCCGAGATGTCGATCGCCTCGGAGAACGGCCCGCAGCTGTGCGTGGTGGCCGGGCCCACCGAGAAGATCGCCACCCTGCAGCGCGAGTACGAGGCGGCGGGCGTGGTCGCCAGGCCGCTGCACACCTCGCACGCCTTTCACTCCGAGATGATGGACCCGGCGGTCGCGCCGTTCACTCAAGAGGTGCGCGCGGTGAAGCTGTCGGCGCCGCGCACTCCGTTCGTCTCGACGCTGACCGGCGAGTGGATCACCGCGGAGCAGGCCACCGACCCGACCTACTGGGGCCGCCACCTGCGCGCCACGGTGCGCTTCGCGCAGGGCATCGCCACCCTGTGGAAAGAGAAGAACCTGATGCTGCTCGAGGTCGGCCCACGCGCCACGCTGGCCACCCTCGCCCGGCAGCAGGTCCAAGACAAAGCCCACCAGCTCGCCGCCTCGTGCCTCGGTGATTCGGTGCAGACCGAAGAGGCCTCGCTGCTCGCCGCCCTCGGCCAGCTGTGGTGCGCCGGAGTCGAGCCCGACTGGAAGGCGGTGCACGGTGACGCGAAGCGCCGCCGCGTGCCGCTGCCGACCTACCCGTTCGAGCGTCAACGCTTTTGGATTTCACCCGTTCGCAAAACTGAGGAGCCCGCCGTGTCGACCACGTCCATTTCCACCCAACTTCGCCAGGTGTTCGAAGAGACCTCGGGCACCGAGATCGGCCCCGGTGACGGCAGCGTCTCGTTTCTCGAGCTCGGCCTCGATTCGCTGTTCCTCACCCAGATTGCGCTCGCGGTGCAGCGCAAGTTCAACGTGAAGCTCAGCTTCCGCCAGCTGGTCGAAGAGCTGCCCACCCTCGACGCCCTCACCCAGTACATGGCCGAGAAGCTGCCCCCCGAGGCCCAGCCCGCCGCCGCCCCGCCCGCGCCCGTTCAGCAACAGCAGGCGCTTCCGGTTCAGCAGCCCATGATGCAGGCCATGCCGGCCATGCAGCCCATGATGGCGATGGGCCAGAACCCGATGATGGCGATGATGATGCAGCAGCAGCTGATGCTGATGCAGCTGATGATGAGCGGCGGCATTCAGCAGCAGCAGCAGCAGCCCGGCATCATCGCGCCGCCGCCGCAGCCGCCCCAGCAGCCGGTACAGCAGCCCGGCATCATCGCGCCGCCTCCCGCGCAGCCGTTGCCCACGCCGGCGCCGGCCACCAAGGCCGACCCAGCGGCGCCGCCCGCCAAGCCGTTCGGGGCCATCGCCCGCATCTCGCTCAACAAAGAAGAGCTGAGCGCCAGGCAGAAGGCGCGCCTCGAGGCGCTCACCCGCCGCTACACCGCCAAGACCAAGGCCTCGAAGCAGCACGTGCAAGACAACCGCGCCGTGCTCGCCGACCCGCGGGTGGTGACGGGCTTTCGCCCCGCCATCAAAGAGCTGGTGTACCCGGTGGTCATCTCGCGCTCGAAGGGCTCGCAGGTGTTCGACCTCGACGGCAACGCCTACGTCGACACCCTCAACGGCTTCGGCTGCAACCTGTTCGGCTGGCAGCCCGACTTCGTCACCCAGGCGGTGAAGGAGCAGCTCGACACCGGCCACGAGATTGGCCCGCAGTCTCCTCTCGCCGCCGAGTGCGCGCGGCTGTTCAGCGAGGTGACCGGCACCGACCGCGTGGGCTTCTGCAACACCGGCTCGGAGGCGGTGATGGGCGCGCTGCGCATCGCGCGCACCGTGACCGGCCGCACCAAGGTGGCGCTGTTCACCGGCAGCTACCACGGCATCTTCGACGAGGTCATCGTCCGCGCCACCAAGACCCGCGCGGTGCCCGCGGCGCCCGGCATCATGCAAGAGACCGCCGAGAACGTGCTGGTGCTCGACTACGGCACGCCCGAGTCGCTCGAGACCATTCGCAAGCACGCCCACGAGCTCGCCGCGGTGCTGGTCGAGCCGGTGCAGAGCCGCCGCCCCGACTTCCGCCCCCGCGAGTTCCTGCACGAGGTGCGCGCCATCACCGAGAAGAGCGGCACCGTGCTCATCTTCGACGAGGTCATCACCGGCTTCCGCACCGGCTTGGGCGGCGCGCAAGAGTACTTCGGGGTGAAGGCCGACCTCGCCACCTACGGCAAGGTGGTCGGTGGCGGGCTGCCCATCGGCATCATCGCCGGCAAGCGCCAGTTCATGGACGCTCTCGACGGCGGCCATTGGCAGTTCGGCGACGCGTCGGTGCCCACCGTGGGCGTGACCTACTTCGCCGGCACCTTCGTGCGGCACCCGCTCGCGCTCGCGGCCGTGCGCGCGGTGCTCAAGCACCTCAAGAAAGAAGGGCCGCAGCTGCAGGCGAAGGTCACGGCGATGACCGAGCGCACCGCCAGCGAGCTCAACGCCTTCTTCAAGGAGCACGGCGCGCCGCTCGAGATTCGGCACTTCGCCTCGCTGTGGAAGACCTTCTACACCGCTGATCAGCCGTGGGGCGACCTGCTCTTCGTGATGATGCGCGAGCGCGGCATTCACATTCTCGACGGCTTCCCCTGCTTCTTCACCACCGCGCACAGTCAAGGAGACGCCGACGCCATCGTGAAGGCCTTCAAGGAGTGCGTGCTCGAGATGCAAGAGGCCGGGTTCCTGCCCGAGAGCATCAAGAAGACGCAGGTCACCGTCGGCTACACCTTCGACGCGAACAGCCCGCCGGTGCCGGGCGCGCGCTTGGGTCGTGACCCGCACGGCAACCCCGGCCTGGTACGTGCCGAACCCGGCCGAGCCGGGCAAGTTCATGAAGCTCGACGCGAACTGAGCTTGTCTTCGAGCCACAACCTCGCCGACTCGGGCTCGGGAAATGTCTTGCTGGGAAACGGCAGTGGGTAGACGAAGCTCACCGCCGCGTAGAGCGCGCGGTGCAGCGGCTGTTCATGAACGATCGCCTGCACCATCAGGCGGCCGGTCTGCTCCTTCGCTCCGTCGAGGTGGGCGAGCAGCATCTGACGCTGCCGCCCGTTCATCGAGCCTTTACCGGCGCGTGAGTCGAGCAGCAGCCCGAAGCGCTCGTTGCGCGCCAGCCAACCGTCGAGGCGGCTCAAGAACTCGCGCAGCTCGTCATCGCTGAGCGCGCCCTGCCACGTGACGGTGACGACCGGCCACGCGCTGTCATCGGTGTCGAACATCGCCCCCCTCGTTCCTCATCCGTAACGCACCGAAAGTCCACGCGACAATAGCTCAACCACCGTTAGTCAACAGGCCCGGAGGACATCGATGCGGGTTGGCGGGTGGTTGGGGGTACTCATGATCTCGGCGGCGTGCTCGACGGGTCAGGCGCCGTGGGTCTCACCGGGCGGCGGGTCGGGTGGCGGGGGCAGCGCAGGCGGCTCCGGTGGCGGTGGGGTGACCCCCGACGCTGGAGCGCCTGACGCTGGCCAGGTGATGAACCCCGACGCCGGCATGCTCGACTCGGGCATGCGCGACGCCGGCGTTCGTGATGCCGGCCCCACCGACTCGGGAGTGCGCGATTCGGGCGTCCGCGACGCCGGCGTGCGCGACGCGGGCCCGGCCGACCTGATCGGCTTCGCGTCTGACGGCGGCACCGCGATGGTCGAGTGGCGCAACTTCGACTCGCAGTGGTGCGACGTGCAGCGCGGCTGCGCCAAGGCGGGCGACCGCGCCCTGCTCCGCTTCGACTTCAAGATCGCCAACATCGGCGAGCGCGCCATCGACCTCACCACGCCGGCCAACCAGAGCCTCTTGACCGAGTCGTGCGGCGGCCAGCCCAAGACCACCTTGAAGCAGTTCGCCGACTGGGAGCTGCTCGCGGGCGGGGCCCCGGTCGCGGCGGGCTCGTCTGACGTGCACTGCCTCGCCGACGACGAGGCGATGAACGGCACCACCAAGGGCGTCTTCACCTGCAACGCGCAGGGGCTGTCGTCGCAGTTCCTCTCGCACCAGCCGGCCGACGGCATCTGCAGCTGGCCCGACGTCAGCGGCCTCGACGCCGGGCAGTACACCCTGCACGTCAAGCTCAACGCCTCGGGCACGGTGCCCGAGGCGCGGCTCGACAACAACGACTTCACCCTGCCGGTCTCGCTGCCCGACACGCGCTGCCGCGGCAGCTGGTGCGGCTCGACCTGCTGCCCGCCCAACACCCCGTGCAACCCGTCGGGTCAGGGCTGCGGGCTGCCCGACCTCACCGTCGACCAGGGCCTGATGGCCAGCACCGCGCACTTCGAGCTGCTCAACCTCAACATGTGGAACTGCGCGGTGCAGGAGCACTGCGTGGGCGGGCCGGGCAACCGGTTCGTGCTGCGCTTCAGCGTCAGCACCCCCAACGTCGGCGACGGCGACTTCTACATCGGAGACCCGGCGCAGAACCCGCGCGCCTCGTGGTCGCCTTGCCACATGCACTACCACTACAACGACTACGCGACCTACCAGCTGGTCGATCTCGACGGCGGCCTGGTGGTCTCGGGTCACAAGCAGGCGTTCTGCGCCTTCGACGACGACCAGGTGAGCCCCGACGCCGGGCCGGCCAAGTACACCTGCCAGAACCAGGGCATCTCGGTGGGCTGGGCCGACACCTACAACGACTACCTCGAGTGCCAGTGGGTCGACGTCACCGGGGTCGCCCCGGGCAACTACATGCTCGAGGTGATCGTGAACCCGAATCACGTCATCGCCGAGAAAGACTACGCCAACAACATCGCTCGCGTTCCCGTCACGGTGCCACCATGAGTCTCGCCCATTCGCTGTTGTCTCCCGAGCTGCGCTTCGCGTTGAGGAAGCTGCAGTCTCGCCTGAAGGTGCGGGCCTCGCTGCTGACGCCCTGGCGCTTCGAGGCGCGCCGCTTCACCTTGCCGCACTACGACGTGCTGAGCGTCGCGCCTCGGGCCGACCGCCACGCGAACGAGCTGTTCCGCCTCGAGGGTGAAGGTCAGCCCGGCGGGCTGCGCGACCTGCTGCGCTCGAACGCCGCGCTGGTCAGCCCGATGGTGCTGCCCGGCGCGCTGCGGGTGCCGTTCGACGTGCACACCGTGGTGCCACTGGGCCGGCCGCTCGACGACATCGTGGCCCGCTACGACCGTGAGCTGCGGCGCACCCTGAAGAAGCACCGCCCCGGCTACGCCTTCACCCACGTCACCGACCCCGAGCAGATCGCGCGCATCGACGCCGAGATGCTGGTGCCGTACGCGCGCAACCGTCACGGGGCCGAGGCGCGCATTCCACCGCACTCCGAGGTGCGGAAGATCGCGCTCGAGACCGGCCGAATGGACCTGGTCACCTGCGAGGGCGTGCCGGTGGCCTGTCATCTCGGCTACACCTTGAACCGCAGCGGGCAGCGGCACTTCATCACCCTGCGCTTCGGCTACCCCGAGGCGGTGTTCTCTGACGCCAAGCGGCTGCGCGAGGTCAACGCGATGAACACCTTTCTCGCGCTCGAGTGGGCGCACGCGCAGCAGCTCGACTGCTACGACATGGGCTCGGCGGCGGCGCGGCCCGACGACGGCCTCTTGCAGTGGAAGCGGCGCCGCGACGGCGCGATCGACATCTTCCACACCGAAGAATGGCTCTCGGTGCGGCCGCCACCGGCCGCCACCCCGGCGTTCTTCTGGGACCACCCCACCTTCGCGGTGGCCGAGGGTCGGCTCGAGCTGCACCTCGGCGTCGCCCCGGGCGTGACCGACGAAGAGGCGCTGGCGCGGTTCAAGCAGTTCGGGTTCTCGGGGCTCGACCGGGTGCGGGTGCACGCCCCGCGCGCGCTGGCGCCCAAGACGGTCGAGACGGTGAAGGCGATCTTCGAAGGGCAGACCTTGAAGCCTGGAGAGATCATCGTGCAGGCGCCCCGGCCCCTCTCTGGCGTGGTCGAGCCGCAGCCGGCCCTCTAGACCGGCCAAGCGGTCACACCGACATCGGCAGCGGCAGCTCGGGCGCGCCGCGCGAGACGTCGCGCAGCACGTCGAGAATCTCGTCGCTGCGCAGCTTGAGCGACTCGATTTCTCTCATGGTGAACCAGGCGGCCTTGAGCGAGTAGGCATCGGGCTGCTGCTTGCCCTCGAGCTCGCCCTTGGCCTGGGCGCGCACGGTGAACCTCCACCAGGCGGTGATGCCGCGCTCACCGGGGTACCAGCGGTACTCGACCTTGAGCAGCGAGAGCGGCTTCACCATCACTCCGCCCTCTTGCCAGGCCTCGCGCATCACCGCCGAGCCCAGGTCTTCGGGCGGCTCGATGGCGCCAGCGGGGAGGAACCACGAGTGGTCGTGCTCCTGCACCATCAGGAAGCGGCCTTCGTGCTCGACCACCACCATCACGTAGAAGAACGCGTCGGCCGGAGTACCGGGCATCAGGGGCCTGAGTATCCCAGAAACCCTGCTATGAGCCGCGCACCTTGAGCGGCACCCTCTCGCAAGCCGAAGACCTGTTCATCGAGCTGGTCGGCTCGGCGATGGAGTTCTGGGGCTTCAAGCGAATCTTGGGCAACGTGTGGGCGGTGCTCTACCTCTCGGAAGAGGGGCTGACCGCGACCGCGCTGGGCGAGCGCCTGAACATCTCGAAGGCCGCGGTGTCGACCGCGGTGGCCGAGCTCGAGCGCTGGGGCTGCGTGCGCCGCGAGCGCAGCCCGGGCGAGCGCGCCGAGGTGCTGATCGCCGAGCAAGACATCTGGCGCATGGTGTCGCGGGTGTTTCGTGAGCGCGAGCTGCGCATGATCGAGCGCAGCGTCGAGACGCTCGACAAGGTGCTGCGCCTGGCCCGCGGCGACTCGACCGCCCACGCGCGCTTCCTGGTGAAGCGGCTCGAGAAGATGACCACCCTGGCGCGGCTGGCGATGAAGACCCTGCAGCTGCTGCTCGATCGCGGCAAGGCCGACCTCACCGGGCTGCGCCAGTCGACCGACGAGTGAAGGGGCGTGCGCCGGTGCGACTTGGGCCGGGCGCGGCGTCTGCTCATCCGAGTGACCATCAGTTTCAGACCCGCGTTAGCGTGAGGCCCCGGTGAGCAAGAGCGCCCTCGACCACACCCTGTCGGTCACCCACGAGGCCGACCGCGAGTGGTTGGTGGTGCCGACGGTGCGGCTGCACGTCGAGGTGAAGGACCAGGAGCCCGTGACGAAGCAGCTCGGCCTGCGCTGGCTCACCCTCGGCACCGGCGCCGACTGCGACGTGGTGTGCGCCGACCCGCAGGTCTCGCGCCGGCACTGCCGGCTCTCGCTCACCGAGCAGGGCGTGCTGCTCGAAGACCTCGAAAGCAAGAACGGCACGTTCGTGGCCGGCGCCCGCATCAGCAAGGGGTGGCTGTACCCGGGGCAGACCGCGGTGCTGGGCACCACCCGGCTCACCCTCACCGCCGAAGAAGAGACCACCCGGGTGCCGCTCTCGCCGGGGTTCAGCTTCGGCGCGGCCTACGGCGTGAGCACCGCGATGCGCGCGCTGTTCGCGCAGCTCGAGCGGGTGGCGGCCACCGACTCGACCGTGCTGCTGCTGGGTGAGACCGGCACCGGCAAAGAGCTGCTCGCGCGCGGGCTGCACGACCACAGCCCCAGGGCCTCAGGGCCGTTCGTGGTGCTCGACTGCGCGGGTGTTCCCGCCTCGCTGCTCGAGAACGAGCTGTTCGGTCACGAGCGCGGGGCCTTCACCGGCGCAGACACCGCCCGGCCCGGCGTGGTCGAGCGCGCCGCGGGCGGCACGCTGTTCATCGACGAGGTGGGAGAGCTTCCGCTGGCGGTGCAGAGCAAGCTGCTGCGGGTGCTGGAAGAGCGCACCGTGCAGCGGCTGGGCGGCAACCAGCCGCTGCAGATCGACTTCCGGGTGGTGGCGGCGACCCACCGCGACCTGCGCGCGCGGGTGAAGACGGGCGAGTTCCGAGAGGACCTGTTCTTTCGCCTGTCGGTGCTCGAGCTGCCGATTCCTCCGCTGCGCGACCGGCGCGACGACCTGCCGGTGCTGGTCGAGCGGCTGCTGGCGACGCGCGACCCGCCCCGCACCCTGGCCAGCCTGCCGCCCCACGTGATGGAGATGCTCAAGAGCCACCGCTGGCCGGGCAACGTGCGCGAGCTGCGCAACACCATCGAGCGGCTGGCGGTGATGCCCGACCCGGCGCAGCTGAGGCTCGACCCGCCCACGGCGGCGGGCAGCGCGAGCGCGCAAGGCAGCCCGTTCTTCACCCTGCCGCTGCGCGAGGCGCGCGTCGCCGCCGCCGAAGCCTTCGAGAAGGCCTACCTGCTCGAGAAGCTGCGCGCGCACGGCGACAACGTCTCGGCCGCGGCCCACGCGATGGGGGTGTCGCGGCAGCTGTTGTACCGTCTCGTCGCCGAGCACGACCTCGCGCGGTGACAGCGGCGAAGCGAGAGCGGCTGGGGCCCTGGGTGTTGAGCCGTCAGCTCGGGCAGGGCGGCATGGGCGAGGTGTGGGAGGCCGAGCATCACGCCGACCCTTCGCAGCGCGTGGCGCTCAAGCGGCTGCCGCGGCAGGAAGCGGCGGTGGTGGGGCAGCGGCGCCGGTTGATCGACGAGGCGCGGCTCGGCATCGCGCTGTCGCACCCCAACCTGGCGCGCACCCTCGACGTCATCGAAGAGGGCCCCGAGCTCGCCGCGGTGCTCGAGCTGCTCGAGGGGCACACCGTGGCGCAGCTGGTGCACCGCGGGCAGGTGCCTCCGCTGGGGTGGGCGCAGGGCGTCGCGCTGCAGGTGCTCGACGGGCTCGACTACCTGCATCGCGCGAAGGGCGAAGACGGGCGGCCGCTCGGCCTGGTGCACCGCGACCTGAAGCCGTCGAACCTTTTCATCACCACCGCCGGCGAGGCGAAGATCATCGACTTCGGCATCGCCTCGATTCAGGGCAGCGAGCGCACCGTGACCCGCACCGGGCTGCTGCGGGGCAGCCTGCCGTACTGCTCGCCCGAGATGGCGCGGCACGAGCCGCTCGACGCGCGCAGCGACCTCTTCTCGTTCGGGCTGGTGCTGTACGAGCTGGTGACCGGCGAGCGGTGCCACGCGCAGACCACCGAGGCGGCGATCTTGAGCGCGGTGCTGTGGTCGCCCGCGCCCTCGATTCGCGCGTTGGCACCCGACGCGCCCGAGTGGCTCGAGCGGCTGGTCGCCCGGCTGCTGCAGAAGAACCGCGACGACCGGCCTGGCTCGGCCGCCGAGGTGTCGGCGGAGCTGGCGCGCGAGGCGGTGCCGTTCTCCGAGGCGGAGATTGCCGGGTGGGTGCGCGGGGCCTCGGTGGGGTCAGCGAGCACGGCAGGGACCCAGTCGGCCCTGCAGGCGCCGGTGGTGCTGGCGCCGCCGCCGCGCTCGAAGCGGCGCGTGCTGCCGTGGGTGGTCGGCGCCGGCGCGCTGCTGGTCGCGGCGGGGGTCGGGGCCGTGGTGACGCTGCGGCCCGTCGAGCCGGCGCCGGTCGTTGCGGAGCCGGTCGTCGCCCCGCCGGTGTCGGCTCCGCCGCCTGCGCCCGCGAGTGAGCTGCCGGCTCTGGTTGCGCCGCCGCGGCCGGCGCCCAAGCACAAGGCCGTGGCCCATCGCGCTGCAGTGGCGGCTCCGGCTGCGGGTGGAGAGGGGTGGCTCACCGTGGGCGTGAAGCCCGGCTGGGGCACCGTGGAGATCGACGGCGCCACCGTCGGGCCCAGCCCCCTCTTTCGGCACTCGCTCGGCGCCGGCCGGCACACCGTGGTCGTCACCCGGCACGATGGGCAGAAGCAGTCGCGCGTGGTGCAGATCGAAGACGGCAAGGAGCAGCGCATTGCCGTCGAGTGGCCGGAGTAGGTGCTGGGGTCTGCTGGGTGACCGCGCTGACGTTCGGTTCGCCCGCCGCCGGCGGCACCTCCTCGGTTCAGGCAGCTCCTTGCTGCCCGCGCTCTGCGCTGACTGCATCAGGGCACGGCAGGTGGGCTGCGTGCACGGGTGAGCGCGACGGTGACGTGGGAGCGTTCAGGTTCACCCATTGGGCGTAAACGCTCCCACGTGAAGTGCGTGCTCACCACGTCGAGATTTCGCCTTCGCCAGGTGGTTCGTGCTCGCGGCGGGTCGTTGCGAGGTCGCGCGCTTTCTGGAGGCGCGCCACGAAGTCGAGCGGCCGTGCCAACACATCGCGCTTGGTGGCGGGTATCGGGTGCCAGCCGGCGGCGACCAGCTCGCCACTCTGCTCGTTGTCGCGATAGAAGCGCTTGGCCTTCGAGTGGTGAAACAAGCTCTGCGCGGGCACGCAGAGCTTCAGGTCGGGCCAGGCGAGGTCGACTTCGCAGATCCACCGATCTCCAGAGCAGACGTTGAAGCGGACGAGCGGCGTGGGCAGACCGGCGAGCCAGCAGAGGTGCAGCACCTCGGTCTCGAAGCCGCTGTCGGTCATGACCAGGTCCTTCACCAACTGTCGCAGCACGCTCAGGCCCCGATACACGCGCGGGTTCAATTGGGTCACCAGCGCGTGCAGGACCTCGGGCTTCACCAGCCCCTTCCTCATTGCGCCGGTGAGGAGCACGTCGAGGCGCGTCTCGTTCACCACCCCGGCGAGGTCGACCAGGGTTCGCTGAGGCGACGTCACCGACACTCCATCGCGATAGCGGAAGTACTGCGGGTGCACCCGTCGCGCGCGGTAGAGGCGCACCCCGTCTCCCGCGCGAATCGGTCGATCCCACGGCATGGTCACCTCGATGACGTCCGGGGTGCGCTCGAAACCTTCCAGCCGGTAGAAGTGGGCGGCGCTTCCCCGGCAGAGCGCGATGCGCGGCGCACCCTGAAGACACACCGCTGCTGCACGCTGCCACCACGTCACCGGCACAGATGGCAACCGATAGACCCCGGGCGCGGCGACCACCCAAGCTCCAATCGCCAACCGGTGCTGGAGCGCGGACTTCGAGATTCCGCAGCTCATCGCCTGCTCGCGCGTGACGAGGCCCGACTGCTCCCTGAACCACTTCTCGAGCCTCGAGCTCATCGCCAGCATGCGGCCATGGAACCACGGGGGTCTGACGCCCGACGTGGGAGCGTTCAGGTTCACCCATTGGACCCAAACGCTCCCACGTCAATCTCTCCGCTGACCGCCGAAGCGCACCGGCGACCTCAACGCCACTGCGAGGCACCTCGCCGCGCGCCGCCTCGGCGCCCCTTCGCCCGATGCCGAGGGCCAGCACGAAGGGGCACCGCTGGCCCGCGAAGTCGCAGGCGGAGGAGGCGACGACCCCGCGGCTGAACGCCGACCGCGGCGAGCGCCCGCCTCGCCACCGCGACCGGCCCAGCACCCAAGCCACCCACCGCCACCCGCCCCTGTCGGCCCTGGCCACGCCACGGCCAGGCGCTCGCGGGGGGAGGGGGCAAGGGCTGCTGCCCCGCCCTGCGCATGCCCTTCCCCCTGCCCTCGCCGCCGCCCCGCTGCCGACCACCGCGGCCACTCGCCAGCACGCAGGGCGCGAAAGCCACGCTACGCTCGAGCGCGCCCGTGCGCTGCCTCTCACTCGTCGCGCTCATCTCGACCGCCGCGCTGGGGCAGGTTCGGCCGCGCGAGCTCCTGGCCCAGGCGCGAGCGAAGGAAGCGGCGCTCGACTACCAGGGCGCGCTCGCGGTGGTGCGCAAGGCGGTCACGCAGGGCGGAGCCGGCGCCGAGCTGACCTGGCAGCTCTACGCGGCGCAGGGAGAGCTCGCGGCGGTGGTCGGCCTGACCGAAGAATCGACCACTGCGTTCTCGCGCGCGCTGAACCTGCACCCGACCTTCGAGCTGCCGCCCGACGCGTCACCCCGCATGTCGGCGCCGTACAAGACCGCGCGCAACACGCTCGGTGGAGAGCGCCTCACGGCGGTGCCGAGCTCGAAGCGACTCGAGCAGAACCGTGTCGAGACCCAGCTGCGCGTGGGCGGCGACGTGCTGCAGCTCGTCGCCGCCGCCCGGGTCACGCCCCAAGGCCGCGAGCCGGTGCTCTTCACCCGCACCGACACCTGGCTCGCGTACTGGGTGTGCGACGTCGAGCCCTGCGCGCACACCGTCTCGCTGTACGACGCGCGCGGCAACGTGCTGCTCGAGGTGGGCGGGGGCAACGCCCCGCTGCTGGTGCTGGCGCCCGCTCCGGCAGCGGTCGGCAAGCCGTGGTTCCGCATGGGCTGGCCCTATGCCGTCGCGGGCGCGGTGACCGCGGCGACCGGCACGGTGCTCGCGATTCGCTGCGCGCAGACCGACGCGGCGTTCCGCACCGCGCGCGACAACCCCGAGTCGCACAGCTACCCGCAGGTGGTGGGCCTCGACCGCGAGCGCTGGGGCTACTGGGGCTCAGCCCTCGCCGCGTTCGCGGTGACGGCGGCGCTCGCCACGGTCACCGTCATCTTCTGGTGAGCGTGGTCTAGGTTGCGGGCCATGCGCTCGGCTCTGACCCTGGTCCTCGTGCTCGCGGCCTGCAGTGCGCCCAACCCGCCCGTCGACGCCGGCGAGCCCGGCACCGACGGCGGCCGCGAAGACGCGGGAACCCAAGACGCGGGAACCCAAGACGCGGGAACCCAAGACGCGGGAACCCAAGACGCGGGAACCCAAGACGCGGGAACCCAAGACGCGGGCGTCGATGCGGGTCGCTGCGCCACGGCGCCGCGCGATGACGCGGGCGGGTACACGGCGCTGACGGTGATCGGCGACACCGGCAGCGGCGACGGCATCTACGACCCGTCGTTGTTCTACGAGGCCGACGGCGGCGGGGGCTTCATGACGTACACCAGCGTGCCGACGGCGGCGCTGGTGCACACGCGCATCGCGTTCTCGCAAGACCACGGCACGAGCTGGGTGTTCCTCGGCGACGTGAACGTGCCGAAGCTGGTGACGCTGGCCACCAGCGACCGCGCGGTGTGCGACGCGGGCACCTGCGACGGGCTCATCGTTCACGAGACGTCGTCGATCATCGCCGACCTCACCGACCCGGTGCCGGCGCGGCGCTTCAAGGTCTTCACCCACACGTATTTCTTCAGCGCGGTGAGCGGCATCAACTACCCGCTCGGCTACCTCTCGATGTTCACCACCGCCTTTCCGCTGCCGGACGCGGGGTGGGTCGAGACCAAGCTGCTGGGGTGGCCGTCGTCGTCTCCCTTCTCGTCGCTCGATGCGGGGCAGAACCTCGCGACCGACCCGCGGCTCTCGGGCATGCGCGACTGCCTGCTGCTCACCGAGCCGGGCGCGGTGATGCGGGGCTCGACCATCGACCTGGTGGTGGCGTGCCTGGTGCCCTCGGCGGCGCTGGGTGAGATCTACATGGAGACGCGCCTGCTCCGCAGCGAGGACCACGGCGCCACGTGGAGTTTCGTATCGACGCTGGTGAACCGGTCGGAAGCGCTCGCCCTCGGAGCCAGCGGAGGCCTGGGCCCGCAGGCCTCTGGCCCCGCGCTCTTCACCTGGCGCGGCGCCGAGTACCTCAGCATCACGCCCAACGGGCCGGTCGGCGCCGCCGGCAACGGCTACCGCGGCTGCCTGGTCTTGGGCTTCTCGGACCTCGACGCCGGCACGCTCGAGAAGTGCGGCGGCGCCCCGGTGGTGAAGAAGGCGTTTCTCGGCTTCGACCGCGCGTTCACCGGCCCGTGCACCTTCGCCGAGGGCGCGACGTCACCGGGCATGCTGGTGCCGACCGCCGACCTCACCGCGACGCCGAAGTTCCGCATCAACGCGTCGAAGCAAGACCCGCTCTAGCGCGGCGGCGGAGAGCTCGAGCCGAATGCGCTCGAGCACCCGCGCCGGCGCCGAGGTCGAGAGCACCGCCGCTGCGGTGCGCGGCAGGTCGGGGCGCCCTTCGAGGGCGAGCACCAACGGCAGCGTCACCCAGCCCTGCGCCAGGTCTTCTTCCAGCCGGCAGAGGTCTTCGAGGTCGTCGGCGAGCTGAAAGGCCACCCCGACGTGCGAGGCGAACCCGGCCAGCGCCTGCGCGTGCGCCTCGGTGGCGCCGGCCGCGCGGGCTCCGGCGAGCGCGCACCAGCGAAACAGGCTCACCGTCTTGCCCTCGATGATCTGCAGGCACCGCGCCTCGTCGAAGCGCGGCGCGCGGCGCTGCTCCTGCTGCAGCCCTTCGGCCTCGACCATGGCCCGAATCGCGTGGGTGAGCTCGGCCAGCACCCGGGGGTGGCGGGCGCGCCGCACCCAACCAACCATCAGCGCCGCGAATGGCCCCCTTCAGCCCCACGCACTACCCACGTGAACGTGAACGTGAACGTGAACGTGAACGGCTTCTGACGGAACACCTACCCGCCCCCACCCCCCGCGTGATCGTTTCGCCCTCCCCCGGACACCAAGACACCATGAGCCAAGACACCTCGGCCGCCACCATCACCGAAGCGCTGGAGCGCGCCGCCGCCCTTCACGCCGAAGCCCTGCGCCAGGTCGCCGAGCTGCTGCGAGACGACGAGCCGGCGAACGACGCCAGCGCGACCGACCCGGAAGAAGGCTGAAAGCCGCGAGCCAGCTGTTACAAGCCCCCCGGCGTGGAACAGCAGCTCATCGAGTGGGTCAGCCGCTTCTCGTACCCCGCGGTGTACCTGCTGCTCTCGGTGACCGGGGTGGGCGTGCCAGTGTCCGAAGACGTGGTGCTGCTGACCGCGGGCACGGTCTGCTCCACCGGGCACGCCTGGGTGCTGGCGATGCTGCCGGTCGCCTGGGCGGGAGTGCTGACCGGAGACACCCTCGCCTTTCGCATCGGCAAGAAGCTGGGCCCCAAGGCCATCGAGCACAAAAGGCTCAAGAAGGTGCTCACCCCCGAGCGGGTGGCGAAGCTGCAGGCGCGCTTCCAGAAGTACGGGCTGTGGACCATCTTCCTCGCCCGCTTTCTCCCCGGGGTGCGGCTGCCCACGTTTCTCCTGGCCGGCTCGATGGGCATCAGCCAGCAGCGCTTCTGGCTCGCCGACATGTGCGCGGCGGCGGTGTTCGCGCCGATTCTGGTGCTGCTGGGCTGGCGGTACGGCGAGGTCTCGCTGCCCTACGTGCGCGCCTTCGGTGGCTACGCCCTGCTCGCCCTCGGCCTGGGCATCGCCGTCGCCTTCATCGCCTCGCGGGTGAAGAAGGCCTCCGCGCCCAGCCCGTAGGCTCTTTGGAAACACACATGTGGGGCTGTCGTCTCGAGTTGACGCGTGCCCTCGGGTTCTCGCGATCACCTCGCGCCAACCCCCCGGTACGGCTCGGTTCGAGAAGAGGCACGGCGCTGGCTCTGTGCTCGCTCCGCCATGTCCAAAGCCACCGCCACCCAGCGCGCAGACCAGAAGGCCGACGCACTCATCAAGAAGCAGCTGCAGCAGGGAGCCATCACCGTGGGCGCGACCGGCGCTGCGGTGAAGGCGCTCGAGGCGATGCTCGAGAAGGCCGGGTTCGACGTGGGCGGCAAGGCCGACAGCGCGTTCGACGCGCGCACCGCCGCGGCGCTGAAGAAGTTCGAAGCGGCGGCGGGCGTGGCGAACGCCGACGGCACCTTCGACCAGACCTCGTTCTCGAAGCTGCGCACGGTGCGCGCGCGCATCGAGAAATACGACGGCAAGGTGTTCGCGGCGGGCCAGTCGAGCAAGCAGGTGGCGACCGCGCAGCAAGAGCTCAAGAAGCTCGGCTACGACCCCGGCCGCACCGACGGCGTGTACGACGAGCAGACCGGCAAGGCGGTGCGCGCGTTCAAGGCCGACCAGAAGATTGAAGAAGGCCCCACCGCGCTGGGTGAGCACGCGCGCCGCGAGCTGCGCAAAGAGACCTCGGCGTTCGACCACGCGGCGTACCGCGGCCGTTACAACGCCAAGAACAAGAAGGAGCACCAGCGCCTCGACCAGGCCACCGCCACCGCCGCGGGCAAGGCGAACCCCTTGAACCCGTTCGAGCGCGGCATCGGCCCGGGCTCGCCGGCGCGGGTCATCAAGAACGTACAGGCGCACCTCAAGGCCGCCGGCTACGACCCCAAGAACTCCAGGGGCAACTTCGACGAGCGTACCGGCGCCGCGGTGCGGGCCTTTCAGAAGAAAGAGGGCCTCGAGCAGACCGGCCGCGTCGACCCCAAGACCTGGAGCGAGCTGCAGAAGCAGATGTTCGCCGCCAAGAACGCCACCAGCCCGGCGCAGGCGAAGGGCGAGCACTCGGCGGCGGTGCTGCGCAGCGAGAAGGTGCTGCGCGGCCTCGGCTACAAGCACGTGAAGGCCGACGGCGTGTTCGACGCGGCCACCCAGAAGGCGTCGCGCGCGTTCGAGAAGAAGTACGGCGGCAACGGCAAGGACGGGAGCATCGGCGCACAGCAGCTGCAGCGCATGGAGGCGGTGCTGCGCGCGAAGAAGCACCCCGGCTCGGGCCCCACCGTCTCGAACGGCTACAAGGGCAAGCCGGTGAAGCAGCTGGAGCAGCGGCTCAAGCAGCTCGGCTTCAAGCCCGGCAAGGTCGACGGCAAGTTCGACAAGAAGACCGCGACGGCAGTGCGGCGCTTTCAGAAGGCGTTCAACCTGGGCGCCGACGGCGTGGCGGGCAAGAAGACCTGGCGCGCGCTGGGCATCAAGGCGAAAGGCTCGGTGACCGCGCCGGGCAAGCGCGTCACCGCCTACGTGGCGGGCGTGCCGCGCAAGATCACCGTCAGCTCGGTGGGCAACGGCGAGTACCTGCGCACCGACGCGGCGACGAAGTTCAAGGCGATGATGGCCGCGGCGCACAAGGCGGGCTTCAACCTCTACGCGAACTCGGGGTTCCGCTCGATGGCCGAGCAGCGCCACCTCTACGCGCTGTTCCAGGCGGGCCAGGGCGCCACCGCGGCGCCTCCGGGCTACTCGAACCACCAGAACGGCATCGCGATGGACGTGGGCAACGTCGGCGCGTTCGGCTCGTCGGCCTACAACTGGCTGGCGCGCAACGCCTCACGCTTCGGCTTCAACAACGTCGAGGGCCGCGGAGTCGGCGAGCCCTGGCACTGGGTCTACCAGGGCTAGACCGACTTCCCCCGCCAGACGCGCGCAGACCTGCTACGCGTCTCTGTAGATGTCATTCACTCCCCCCAAGCGGCCGCAGGCGGTGCTGATCGGCGTGCAGCTGCCCGAGGTCTCCGACGCCGAGCACGCGGCGAACATGGCCGAGCTGGCGCGGCTGGTTCACACCCTGGGCTACGACACGCCGGTCACCGTGAACCAGAAGCGCTCGGGCGTCGGCGGCCTGGTGCTGGGCAGCGGCAAGCTGAAAGAGCTCGCCCGCCTCACCGGCGGAACCGGCGAGGTCGCCTCGGGCGCCGCCGACCGCACCTCCAAGGCGAAAGAGAAGTGGGAGGCCGAAGAGGAGGAAGAGGAAGAGAAAGGCGACGAGGCCCCTGCGGCCGAGGAGCAGCCCGAAGACTTCGCTCCCAAGCTGGTGGTGGTCGACGTCGACCTGTCTCCCAGCCAGCTGCGCAACCTCGAGCAGGCGACCGGCCTGCCGGTGCTCGACCGCTCGGGCGTCATCGTCGACATCTTTCACCGCCACGCGCGCAGCCGCGAAGCGCGCCTGCAGGTCGAGGTGGCGCGGCTCAACTACCTGGCGCCCCGCCTGCGCGAGACCGGAGGCCGCAGCGAGCGGCAGGCCGGCCGCGGCGCGGGCGACTCGGCGCTCGAGCTCGATCGCCGCCGAATTCGCGATCGCCTCGCCGAGCTCAAAGAGAGCCTCGCCGCCATCGCGGCCGACCAGGACCAACGCCGCTACGCGCGCCGCGACCAGCTGCGGGTCGCGCTGGTCGGGTACACCAACGCCGGCAAGTCGTCGCTGATGCGCGCGCTCACCGGCAGCGAGGTGCTGGTGGCCGACCAGCTCTTCGCCACCCTCGACACCACGGTGCGCGCGCTGCAGCCCGAGTCGCGCCCGCGCATTCTGGTCTCCGACACGGTCGGCTTCATTCAGAAGCTGCCGCACGACCTGGTCGCCTCGTTCCGCTCGACGCTCGACGAGGCGCTCGAGGCGTCGCTCTTGCTCTACGTGGTCGACGCGTCGGACCCGACCTTCGAGTCGCAGCTCGAGGTGACGCGCACGGTGCTGAACGACATCGGCGCGCAAGAGGTGCCCTCGCGCCTGGTGCTCAACAAGTCAGACCGGCTCGACGCCACGGCCCGCGCGGCGCTGCTGAAGCGCTACCCCGACGCGATTCTGCTCTCGGCCCACGCGCCCGCCGACGTCGCGCGGCTGCGCCAGACGGTGATCGACTTCTTCGAGGGCCAGATGACCGAGGCCGAGCTGACCGTGCCCTACGCCAGCCAGGGCCGGCTCGGTGAGGTCTACGAGCAGGCGCGGGTGGTGAGCGAGACCTACGACGAGGTCGGCCGCCGCATGGTGGTGCGCGCCCTGCCCGCCGCGCTCGCCCGGCTGCAGAACGCGTTCAAGCCAGGCTGACGCGAGACCCGCGCCCGCTGAGCGGAGCAACACCTCGCCGGCCGGGCACCGGCACAGGCGCGCCTCACCGTCTGACGACCACGTCCCTCGCTGGACGTTCACGTGACGCGTGCCCGCGCCCGAAGCTGTCAGTCTTTGCTCCGACCTACCCTCTCACCAGGTCCTTCAGCTTGCCGAACAGGCCGCTGACCGGAGAGACCGGCTCGGGCGGAGCCACCGGCACCACCGCCGGCCGCGGCGCGGCGGGCGTCTTGCTCGCGCCGCCGTCGAGCGCCGCCGCCACCGACTCGAGCGTGCCCAGCAGCAGCAGCCGCGGGCTCACCCGCACCCCGGTGTCCTGGAACAGCTTCTCGATCACCTGCAGGGCGATCAGCGAGTGCCCGCCGCAGTCGAAGAAGTTGTCGTGCACCGAGAGCACCGGCAGCCGCAGCACCTCGAGCCACCGCTGCGCCACCTTCTTCTCCAGCTCGGTGCGCGGCAGCACCGCCTCGGCGTTGCCCTTGGGAAAGGGCGGAGGCAGCCGCTCGCGGTCGACCGCGCCCGCCGCGGTCAGCGGCATCTCGTCGAGCTCCACCAGGCGCCGCGGCACGAACACCGCCGGCAGCACCGCCCGCACCCGCTTGCGCAGCTCGGTCTCGGTGAACGTCTCTCCGCGCTTCGCGGTGAAGAACGCCACCACGCTCGGCCGCCCGCTCGGGTCATCGGCCAGCACCGCCGCCGCGTGCGCGACCGCCGGGTGCTCTTCGAGCGCGCGCTCGAGCGCCTTGGGGTCGGCCAGCTGGCCTTCAATCTCCCAGTGCCCGTCGCTGCGGCCTTGAAGCTCGAGCTGGCCCTCGCTCAGCCAGCGCACCCGCTGGTGCGTCGACACGTCGCCGACCTTGAGCTCGCCCCACACCCCGATGGGCGTGAGCTCGCCGTTCACGTCGACCACCCGCGCGTCGACCCCGGGCAGCAGCGCCCCGCCCAGCCGCCGCACCCCGGCCACCACCCGCGCCACCGCTACCGGCCGGCCCAGCTCGGCGGGCATGAACACCGACCACGCGTTCGGCACCGCCTTGAGCAGCGCCTCGCGCAGCGCCCGCGACGGCACCCCCAGCACGATGGCCTCGTTCACCGCTACGCCGTCGTCGAGCAGCTCCCACCACTTGCTCTCGGTCGCCGCCACCCAGCGGTCGGTGATGCCGATGCCCTCGCGCAGCGCCTCTTGCATCTTCGGCGCGTCGTCGGAGTGAAGCCCCAGCGCCTCTTCCAGCGAGCCCCCCTGCCCCAGCTGCAGCTGCGCCACCCGCCGCAGCTCTTCATCGGGCATCACCGGAAAGCTCTTCAGCGGGCGCTTCGCGTCGCGCACCACCTCGCCCAGCACGTGCTTGAGCTGCTCCACGAACCGCTGCAGCGTCGACTGCTCGAACAGGTCGGTCGAGTAGTTGAGCATCATCAGCAGCGAGTCGGGGGTCTCCATCGTCCACAGCATCATCTCGTTCGCCGCGGCGGGCGGCTTGGCGTGAAACTGAATCACCTCGACGTCGCCCAGCATGGTGGACCTCGCCCGCGCCTCTTGAAACGAGAACAGCGCGCGCACCATCGGGGCCTGCTGCCCCAGGTTCTCCATCGGCATCTCCTGGTTGCCGAACCCGTCGAGCGTCAGCTCGCGCACGTGCGCCAGCAGCTCGGTGAAGGTCCACTTCGGGTCGAGCTTCACCCGCAAGAGCACCGCGTTGGTGAACGTGCCCATCACGTCTTCGAGCTCGGTACGGGTGCGCGCGCGCACCGGCGTGCCGATCACCAGGTCGGTCTGCCCGGTGTAGCGGTGCAGCAGCATCACGTAGGCGCTGAACAGCACCATGAAGGTGGTGGCCTGGTGCTGCTGCGCGAAGGCGTTGATGGCGTCGCCCTGCTCACGCGGCAGCGTGCCGCCCACGTTGGCCCCGGCGTGCGAGCGGCTGCCCTTGCGCGGGCGGTCGGTCGGCATGTCGAGCGGCGCCCCACACCCGGTGAGCTTCTCGCGCCAGAACGCGGTCTGCTTCTGCACCTCGGCGCTCTGCACGTACTCGCGGTGCCACGCGGCGTAGTCGGCGAACGTCACCGGCAACGGCCCCAGCGGGCTCGGCTCGCCCTTCTTCAGCGCCCCGTAGATCTGGCACATCTGGGTGATGAACAGGTCGAACGACCAGCCGTCCCACACGATGTTGTGCCGGGTGGTCAGCAGCGCGTGCTCGCCGGCCGAGTAGCGAACCAACACGTTGCGCACCAGCACGTCGTTGGCGAGGTCGTACTCTTTGTGCATCAGCTCTTCGAGCAGCTGGTCGGTGACCCGCTGCTGTTCCTCACGGGGGTGCGCGCTCAGGTCGACGGGGTCGATGACCACCCGCCGCTCGGGCACCACCACCTGCATCGGCCTGCCGTCGATCACCCGAATCGCGGTGCGCAGCGACGCCTGGCGATCGACCAGCACGTCCATCGCGCGCTGAAGCAGCTCGGCGTCGAGCGGCCCCACCAGGCGCCACGCGGCCGGCAGCGAGTGCACCCGGCGCTGCGCGGGGTCCATCTCCTCGAGCAGCCACAGCCGCTCTTGATGAATCGACAGCGGAGCGGGGCCGCCCGGGTGCTTGGGAATCGGAGCCGCCGCAACCGCCGGCGCCTCGCCCTTCGCCGCGTCGACCAGCGCGGCCAGCTTCTCGAGCGTGGGCGCCTCGAAGATCTTCCGGAACGAGAGCGCGATGCCCTGCTCTTTGCGCAGGCGCGCCAGCAGCTGCGACGCGAGCAGGCTGTGCCCACCCAGCGCGAAGAAGTCGTCGGTCGCGCCCACCCGGGCGACGCCCAGCACCTCTTGCCAGAGCTTCGCCAGCCCCTTCTCGGTCTCGGTGCGCGGCGCGACGAAGTCGTCGTTGCTCGGCGCCTTCTGCAGGTCCGGCTGCGGCAGCGCCTTGCGGTCGATCTTCCCCGCCGGCGACAGCGGCATGCGCTCGAGCCGCACCAGGTTCTGCGGCACCATGTAGTCGGGCAGCGTCTTCTTGAGGTGCGCGCGCAGGTCGGCGTCGCTCACCGTCTTCCCGGGGTGGGTCACCAGGTAGCCGAGCAGCCGCGGGTCTCCCGGCTTCACCTCGCGCACCACGCAGGCCGCCTGGCGCACCGCCGGGTGCTGGGTGAGCGCGTCTTCGATTTCGCCCAGCTCGATGCGGAAGCCGCGCAGCTTCACCTGAAAGTCGTTGCGCCCCAGGCACTCGAGGTTGCCGTCGGGCAGCAGGCGCACCAGGTCGCCGGTCTTGTACGCACCGTCGATGAAGCGCTCTCTCGTCAGCTCGGGGCGGTTCAGGTACCCCAGCGAGACGCCGCGGCCCCCGATGAACAGCTCGCCCACGCAGCCCGGCAGCACCGGCTGCCGGCGCGCGTCGAGCACGTGGCACTGCGTGTTCGCCACCGGCCGGCCGATGAGAATGCGCCCCACCGGTGCCTTCACCTCGTAGAAGGTGCTCCACACGCAGGTCTCGGTGGGGCCGTAGCCGTTCCACACGCTGGGCACGCGCTTCACCAGCTCGACGGCGAGGTCTCTGGGCATCGCCTCGCCGGTGCAGATGCACTTCTTCAGGTCGCCGCCCGCCCAGCCCGCGCCGAGCAACAACCGGTAGGTCGCCGGGGTCGCGTCGAGGAAGGTGGCCTGGCTCGAGCGCAACAGGTCGAGCAGCCGCGCCCCGTCGGCCGCCACCTCGCGCGAGGCGACCACGATGCGCGCCCCGACGGTGAGCGGCAGAATCACCTCGCTCACCGCGATGTCGAACGAGAGCGTGGTGACGCCCAGCACCGTGTCGTCGGCGCTCAGGCCCGGCGTGCGCTTCACGCTCTCGAGCAGGTTCACCACCGCGCGGTGCGGCACCAGCACGCCCTTCGGCTTGCCCGTCGAGCCGCTGGTGAAGATGACGTAGCAGACGTCTTCGGGGTGCGCGCTGGGCGCGACGCGCCCGGCGCTCGCCGGCACGTCTTCGACCAGCACGGAGTGCTTCGCCTCGAGCTTCAGCTCGCGCGCCACCTTGCCTTCGGTGAGCAGCACCTCGATGCCCGCATCCTCCACCATGAACGCGAGGCGCTCGGTAGGGTAGCCGGGGTCGAGCGGCACGTAGCCGGCGCCGCTCTTCAGCACGCCCACCACGCCGGCGATCATCTCGACGCCGCGCTCGACGCACAGGCCCACCAGCTTGCCGCGGCCCGCGCCCAGCGCCTGCAGCTTCGTCGCGATGGCGTTGCCGCGCGCGTCGAGCTGCGCGTAGGTGTACTTGCGCCCCTCGGACTCCACCGCCACCGCGTGGGGAGTCGCCTTCGCCTGCCGCTCGAGCAGGTCGACCACGGTGAGGCCCGCGTCGACCTCGAGCGCGCTCTCGGCGTTCCACTTCTCGAGGCCGCGCAGCTCTTCGTCGCTCACCACCGAGAGCGCCGCCACCGTGCCGCCGGTCTCCAGCGCGTCGGCCAGCGACCCGAGCAGCCGCTGGTACGCGGCCAGCCAGCGGCGAACCGTCTCGGCCGAGAACAGGTCGGTGTTGTACTGGCACTCGAGCCTCACCTGCCCCTGCAGCTCGACCGCGTTGAGGAACAGGTCGTACGTCTCGAACGCGCGCGGGTTGCCCTCGAGCGACGCGTTGAGCCCCTCGAACGGCATCGCCTCGGCAGCCATGCCGCGGTCGACGTTGAAGATGACGCTCACCAGCGGCAGCCGCGACGGGTCGCGCGCGATGGGCAGCTTCTGCAGCAGCTGACCCATGGTGTACAGCTGGTGCGACTGGCCATCGAGCAGGGTGCGGCGAACCTCTGCCAGAAACGCCGACACCTTCGCCTCGGGGCTCACCTGGGCGCGCAGCGGCAGCATGTTCACGCAGTGACCGACCAGCGCGTCGTAGCCGCCGATCGACTGGCCCGCCGCGGGTATGCCCACCACCACGTCTTCCTGGCCGCTCAGCTTGTGCAGCAGCGCGTGGAAGCCCGAGAGCAGCACCGCGAACAGCGAGGCGCGCTCTTTCGCGCCGGCCTTCTTGAGCCGCGACACCAGCGCCTCGTTCAGGAGCAGGTCTTCGCGGCGCGACGCGTAGGTCTTGAGCGGGGGGCGGGGGCGATCGGTGGGCAGCTCGAGCACCGGGGCCTCGCCGGTGAAGCGCCCCAGCCAGTACGCCTCGTCGGCCCTGGCCTCGGGCGAGCCCTTGCGCGCCTTCATCTGCTGGCCCCACTGCACGAACGACGATGCGGGCCCGAGCGTCTGGCCCGAGTACAGCCGCGCCAGGTCGCCCACCACCACCGCGGTCGACCAGCCGTCGACCACGATGTGGTGCGCGGTGAACACCAGCACGTGCTCTTCGGCGCCCAGCTTCACCAGGTGCACGCGGGCCAGCGGGCCCTGCACCAGGTCGAACGGCGTCTCGACCTCGCGCTGCTCGAGCGCCTTCAGCTCGGCCGGGTGACCAGCGAAGTCGTGACGCTGAAGCCGCACCTCGGCCGCGGCGTTCACCACCAGGGTGAGGCCGTCGTCGCTGAACGTGGTGCGCAAGAGCTCGTGCCGCTCGACCAGCGCGGCGAGCGCGCGCTCGAGGCGGGTCACGTCGAGGGCCCCTCTGAGCCGAACCGAGACCGACTCGTTGTACGCCAGGTTCGCGTCTTCGCCGACCTGCGCCGAGGTCCACACCTCACGCTGCGGCTCGGTGGTGGGAATCGAAGAGACGATCTGCGGACCAGCGAACGGATCGAATTCTGCGGCGCTCATGGACGGCTTCGTTAACGGGCCGTTTCGACAGGAGCGGATCGAAATTCCCGTGTCACCGGGCGGAAGCGAGCGGCGATGTTTCCCCGCCGTAACGTGAATGCTCGCCGCGTCCCGGGCGCTGTCGATTCATCTTCTGCAGCTCGGCGAGGGTGTGCGTTGCGCGGCGGGCGAGCGCATCGGAGGTGTCTTCGTGCACGGCGGCGGCGCCTCCTGGGTTGGGGTAGCTCCTCGCTCGAGCAACGCCGTGCCTCGAAAAGCGGGTGGGAACAGGCGTTGGTCCGTTCGCGTCGAGGAGAACCGCACCCGCACAGCCCCACGGTCCCTCGCGCGGCAGGCTGCGTTTCCTGTCCCCTCAAAGCGGTACCCGCCTCGCGTCGACGAGCCTGCAGAGGACCCTCGGTGAGACGAGACGTTCCGTCTCAGGCGGTGAACGCACCGGGGCTGAGACGAGACATCCCGTCTCAAGGGTGAACGCACCGTGGGGGGCTGAGACGAGACATCCCGTCTCAAGGGTGAACGCACCGTGGCTGAGACGAGACATCTCGTCTCAAGGGTGAACGCATTGTGAATGCTCGCCGCGTCCCGGTGGCAGGTCGGCGCGATCGCCGCTGGTCGATGTCGACTTAGGCTTCCGGCTTGAGCTCGAAGGGCAGCGGAATGCGCGCGTTGGCGAGCGCGGCCGCGAGCGCGACCTTCAAGTAGCGCTTCGGCGACACCCGGTTCAGCTTCGCGGTCTCGATGAGGCTGTAGAAGATGGCGGCGACCTTCGTGCCCTGCTTGCTGTGTGAGCCGTAGAAGTTGTTTCGCCCGATGGCCGGACCTCTGAAGCCGCGCTCGGTTCGATTGTTGTCGATAGGCACTGCGGGCTCGTCGAGGAAGACGATGAGCCCGTCCCAGTGGCCGGCGATGTACTTGATGGCGGTGCCGATGGCGCTGCCGGGCAGAAAGCGCTGCCCGATGAGCCACTCTTTGATGCGGTTCACCACCGGTCTCGACTTCTCGTTCCGCAGCTTTCGGCGCAGCTCATCGCCGTCGGGGCCTGGCGGGGCCTGCGCCTCGATGGCGAAGAGCTCGGCAGCCATGTCGAGAAATTGCTTCGCGCGCACCGGGTCATTCGACTCGGCCTCGATGAATTTCCTGCGGCCGTGCGCCCAACAGAAGGCGAGGCGGAAGTCGCCGTCTCTCGCCATCGACTTGTGCACGATGGCCGCGTCGCCGAGCGCGATGCCCTTGAAGCCGTTCAGCAGCGCATTGCCCGCGGCAGCGTCACGGTCTTCGGCCACGGTGAAATAAATGCTGTGGTGGGTCGACAGCTGCCACATCGTCCAGCTCTTCTTAGACGCGCTGCCCTTGGTGAGCACTTCCCACCGGGTCTCGTCGAAGCCCACGGTCGACTGCCGAATGGCGTCGCGCAGCAGCTCTTCCCACGCAGGCTCGAGCTTTCGCGAGAGCGCGAGCACCTGGTCCCACAGCGTCTGGTTGTCGACGTCGAGTCCCTCGCTCGCCATTTTCCGTGCTTGGCGTTCGAGCGGCAGGTGGTTGTTGTACTTGTCGTCGGCCACCTCGACGGCGAAGTCGTTCGAGTAGCGGCCGCCGGGCACCAGGCGCGCCGGCATGTCCGGCATCTCGATGCAGCCGCACTTGCAGCGATACTTCCGCCGCACGTGCTTCTTCAGCACGAAGTGCCGCTCGATGACGTCGACCTCTTCCGTCTCGTCGTCTTGGCCCTCCCAGCACTCGAGCTGGCCGCCGCACTCGGCGCATTGCTGGTCAGGCGCGTCGAGCTCGTGCACCTGTGTCACCACCTCGAGCTTGGGCTGCGCCTTGGGGCCGTGGCCCGTCTGCGCCTTCTTCGCGCCCCCGCCGCTTGAGTCGCCACGCCGCTCAGAAGACGGCGAGCGCGTTTCCGGCTCAGCCTTCGTCTTGTTCAGCTCTTCGTCGATGAGCGCAAGCGCCTGTTGAAGCTGCTGCGGCGACATGCCCTTCAGCGAGAGGTTCTCTTTCAGCAGCTCCGCCATCTTCTTCGAGAGCCGCTCGTTCTCCTGCAGCAGGACCAGGGCCTTTGCTCGCAGTTGCTCGATGTCCTGCTCGCCCTCGATGCGCACGAGCGCATTATCGGCGCTGCCGTATTTCTCGACCGCCTCTCAGCTCGAAAATGTGACGCGACCTTCGCTCTCGAGGTCGAACTGTGGCGGCGACAGCGCGATGCGGCCTACCGCCTCGCTGCCCTCGAGAAACAGCACGAGCTCGCTCGATGTCAGCTCGCGCTTCTCCCAGAGTGCGGCGAAGCGTCCCTTCTCGAGTCGCTTTGCCAACAAGCACAGCCCGGTGCCGTCAAACCACAGCACCTTCGCCCGCCGTCTGCCCCTCCGACGAAGACGAAGACGTCGCCGGCAGCCACCTCGTGGCCCATGCTCAAGACGAGCGCCGACAGCGTGTTGAACGACTTCCGCATGTCCGTCGGCACGCCGTACGCGAACACCCGCAGCCTTCGACTCAGGCCGAGCACGACAACTCCCGAAGAAGCTTCGCGAGCTGTTCCACCGAGAGCCCCTCGACACTCACCCCACATGCGCCGCGCAGGACCAACGCCGCCTTCGTCGAGGCCAGCACCTCGACGTGATGGAATGCCTCACGTGGCTGTCCCTCGGCACGGTGGTTCTGCAGCCATCGCTGCATCGTCCAGCCGTTGATTCCCAACTCCTCGGCAACCTCGTACGCGGTCGCGCCCTCGGAAATCCTCTCGAGCGCGAAGCTCGTCGCGGCGGCCTTCCCCTCGCTCGTAAACTTACGAAAGCCCCGAGCGTTCCTCGTCCCGCCCAGCGCCAGCCTCACCTCTTCGACTTTCTGGTTCATGCGCGCCTTGTTTCAGGCGCGCGCTCGGCCGTCAGGAGGGACGCGGCGAGCATTCACAACGCATTCGTGGGGGGCTGAGACGAGACGTCTCGTCTCAAGGGTGAACGCATTCGTGGGGGGCTGAGACGAGACGTCTCGTCTCAGCGGGAGTGCGGCGCGGCGCGGGACAGCGCTCCAGCCGGAAGTGACCCTCGACGCGACCAGCCCGCCCCTGCTCACACCCGCTTTTCGGCGCACGGCGTTACTCGAGCGAGGAGCTGCCCCGAAGCCAGGAGGCGCCGCCGCCGCGCACGAAGACACCGCGGCGCGGTCGCCCACCGCTCAACGTGCACCCTCGCCGACCTGCGGAAGCTGAATCGACGCTGGCCATGGCAGTCGCGCTTCTGACCGACCGGGACGCGGGCGAGCATTGATGGTCGTCTCGTCTCAGCGAGGGTCCTCTGGAGGTCAACCCTCTCCCGCCGTAACGGCCCGGGCGGCCTACCACTGCAGCACGACGATCGCCTCGCGCTGCGGTACCACCTCGACGGTGCGCTTCTGACGCGAGCCGTCGGCACGCACGCCCTCGACCGTCAGCCGGCCGGCGTTCACCTGCCGGCGGTAGACCGGCGACGGGCCCACCGCCTCACCGTTCAGCGAAATCTGCGCCCAGCCCGGCCTCACCTCGACCGTGACGAACCCGCTGGCCACCGCCGGCTTCGCGCGAGCCTTCGGCTTCACGCCCGGCGCCGGCGGCGGCGCAGTGACCGCCACCGCCGCCCGAGGAGCCTGTGGTGCAGACGGCTGTGGTGCAGGCGGTTGCGGCGCAGGTGGCTGAGGCGCAGGCGGCTGTGGGGCCGCCGCCGCCGTCGGCGCCGGCATCGCCTCACCCGCCGCCGGCCGGCGCTCGGCATCACCGCCCCACAGAGAGCGCGCGCCGAAGCCGACGGCTCCGACCAGCGCGAGCGCGGCCACACCGAGCCCCACCGCCCGGCCCGCCCTTCGCGGCGCGACGCGCTCGACGTCGAGCTCGGCCTCGAGCACCGGCGCCACGGCCTGGGCTGAAGCGGGCGCCACCACCCTGGCGCTGAACGTTCGCGTCCCCGGCCCGGCGGCCAGCTCCGAGGCCAGCTCGGCCGCGAGCCGCTCGGGCGGCCACGCCTCTTCCGGCCGCAGCGCTGCGACCAGGGTCTCTGCCCACGCCTTCGCCGAGCCCGGCCGCTGCGCCGGCTCTTTCGCGAGCACCGCGTCGAGCGCGGCGGCGAGCGCCGGCGGCACGTCGGGGCGCACGCTCAGCAGCGGAGCAACCGGGGCGAACAGCAGCTGCCCCAACAGCTCGGCCTCGTGGGTCTGGCCGTACATGCGCTTGCCGGTGAGCAGCTCGCGCAGCACCACGCCCGACGCATACAGGTCGGTGCGGGCGTCGAGCGGCTGGCCGCGCGCCTGCTCGGGCGCCGCGTACGAGATGCTGCCGCGAAAGTGACCCGTCTCGGTGCGGGTCGAGTCCAACACCGCCGAAGAGGCGATGCCGAAGTCGATGATCTTCAGCCGGCCGCTTCGGGTGAGAAACAGGTTCGACGGCTTGATGTCGCGGTGAATGGTCGAGAACGGCGGAGCATGCGCGTGCGCCAGCCCCTCGAGCAGCTGCAGCGCGACGCCGACCACGAAGCCGACCGGGCGAGGCCGGGCGACCAGCCGCGACAGCGGCAGCCCCTCGAGCCGCTCCATCGCGAGGTAGGCCTGGTCGCGCTCGATGCCGACCTCGAACACCCGCACGATGTTGGGGTGCGCCAGCTGCACGGTGAGGTTGCCCTCGTCGAGAAAGCGCCGCGTCGCGGTCGGAGTCACCTCGGCATTCAGCGGCAACCGCTTCACCGCGGCCGTGAGCCCGTCGTCGCGCTCGGCCTCCCAGATTTCCGCCATGCCCCCGCGGGCGAGCAGCCCCACCAGCCGCCAGGCGCCCAGGCGCTCGTCAGCCACCCGTGCCCTCGTCTTCGCGGTCTCGCCGCAGCAGCCGGTGCACCGTCTGCCGGGTGACGCCGAGCGACTTCGCCGTCGAGGTCACGTTGCCACCGTGCGCGGCGAGCGCGCTCTCGATGTACTGGCGCTCGAACTGCGCCACCACCGCGGCGCGGGCTTCCCCGAGGCTCAGCCCGCTCCACTTCGCGGCCTTCGGGTCGGGCGCGCTCAGCACCCCGCGCGCGTCGTCTCCCACGAACAGCCGCGCCACCGCGTTGCGCAGCTCGCGCACGTTGCCCGGCCACTGGTGCGCGCGAAACAGCTCGAGGGTGCCTGGAGGCAGCATGCCCAGCTCGGCGGGCGGGTCGCGCTGCGCGAGCACGTCTTCCACCAACAGCAGCACGTCGTCGCCGCGCTCGCGCAGCGGCGGCACCCGCAGCTGCAGCACCGCCAGCCGGTAGAACAGGTCGCTGCGAAACTGCCCCTGGTGCAGCTTCGAGCGAATGTCCCGTTGGGTGGTCGAGACGATGCGCACGTCGATCGGCCGCGCCTCGGTCGAGCCCAGCGGCCGCACCACCCGGGTCTCCAGCGCGCGCAGAAACCGCGTCTGCAGGTCGAGCGGCAGGTCGCCCACCTCGTCGAGCAAGAGCGTGCCGCCGTTCGCCTGCTCCAGCAGCCCCACCCGGCTCTCTCGCGCGCCGGTGAACGCGCCCTCGACGAAGCCGAACAGCTCGGCCTCGACAAGCTGCGGGCTCAGCGCCGCGCACTCCACCACCACCAGCGGCTGCCCGGCGCGCGCGCTGGCCCGGTGCAGCGCGCGAGCGAGCAGCTCCTTGCCGGTGCCCGACTCACCCTCGAGCAGCACCGGCTCGTCGGTTCGCGCCGCCTTCTCGAGCTGCGCGAACAGCGCGCGCATCACCACGCTGGCGCCGCGCACGTCTCCGAAGCGCGCGTCGGCCGAGAACGGCAGCTCGGCCGTCATGCCCGTCGACTCGACCCACAGCTCGGTCTCGCCGAGCCGCGCGCGCACCCCCAGCGGCAACACCGCCTCGCGTACCCGCACCGAGCCGATGAAGGTGCCGTTCTTGCTGCCCAGGTCTTTGAGCACGAGCCCCTGCGAGGTGAGCGCCACCGAGCAGTGCGCCCGGCTCACCGACGGGTCGGAGGTCTTCAGGTCGCACTCCGGGCTGCTGCCCACCGTCAGCACCGACAGCCCGAGCGGCACGCTCGTCCGCTCTCCCGCGGGCGCGGCCACGCACACCACCGCGTCGGGAAACTGCGCCGCCTGGAGCGCGCCCTTGCGAACCACCGTCAGCGTGGCGTCGAGCGCCAGTGTTGACATGCCTGCTCCTTACCAGAGCAGCCCGGCCCCGACACCCGCGAGCACCCCGACGCCGAGGCCGACCCACATGATGGCGTAGCTCGTCTTGCGGCTCGCCTCGAGGCCGAGCGCGTCGGCGTAGAACCCGCTGCCCCGATCGGCGTTCAGCGCCACCAGCCGCTGCTGCTCGCTGAACGCGTGAGCCCCGAAGTACGCGCCTGCCGCCAGCGACGCCACCGCGGCGATCGCCAGGTACAGGCCCGGCCGCCGGTAGAACGGAGCCCGCGCGGCGACCTCGGGCGCCACCGCCTGGGCCGGCGCGGCCGCGACCCCCACCTCGAGCGTCACCACCTCGCCGTGCAGCGTGTTGCCCCACTCGTCGACCAGCGCCACGTTCAGCGTGCAGCTGCCCGCGCAGGCGACCTCACCCGAGTACGCGTCGCGGTCGGTGCTCGACCGCTGCGCCGCCACGCTGCCCAGCCGAACGATCTGCACCAGCCCCAGCGCGTCGTGCACCACCCGCACCGTCAGGCTCACCCGCGCATCGTCGACCCGACGCTGAGCCGTGCTCGCCGCCAGCGGCCCCTTGAAGTCGGCGCGCGCCCGCTCGTACGGCTCGAGAATGCGCGGCGACACGTCGGCGGCGGGCCGGTAGTCGGGGTGCAGCGCGAGCGCCGCCGCGAACGCGCGGGTCGCCGCCGCCGCGTCACCGGTCGCAGCCCACAGCTCGGCCTCGAGCACGTGCAGCTGCCACACCTCTTCTACCGACGCGTCGCCCGCCTCCATCGCCTGCGCCGCCAGGCGCAGCGCCGCCTGGTACTGCACCTCGGCCGCCGCGGCGCGCGCCTTCGTCAGGCGCTCGGTGGCCACTCCGGCGCTGACCCGCGACGCGCAGGCGACCACCGCCACCAGCACCAGCCCGGCGCGCTTCACGGCACCGCCTCGCCGGTGTCGTCGAACACGTTGCCGCTCACGTCGACCGCCGCGGCGATGCCGCCGAGGTGCAGCGGCCCGTCGACGAAGTCTCGCCCGAAGCGGTTCCGCAGCACGTGCAACCCGGTCACCGCGCCGTTCGCCCGCTCGACCACCTCGAGCGTGTACGGCCCACCGTTGAGGAAGTTGGCCTCGAGCCACACATCGCTCAGCGGGCCGTTGTCGGTCTGGAAGCGAAGCGCCGGGCCCACGCCGCTCGCCGGCCCGCGATCGATGCGGTTGTTGCGCAGGTGCAGGCCGGTTCCGCCCGCGCACCCCACCGCCGCGGCGCCGTCGCCGAGCAGGTCGTGAATCGACGAGGCCTCGACCGTGACGTTGCTGCTCAGGTCCAGCGCGCGCTTGAAGCCGTGAATGTCGACGCGGCTCAGCGTGGCCTCGGCCCCCTCGAACGCCACGAACGCGTCGGCGGTCGTGCCGCGCAGCTCGACGTCTTCGACCCGCGTGCCGGTCGCCGGCGGCCGAATGGTGATGCCGTAGAACCCGTTGCAGGTGATGCGCGACTTGCGCACCGTGATGTTCGAGGCGGCGATGGTCACGCAGCCGGTGATGTCTTTGGCTTCGATCACCTGCCCATCGGTGACGAAGCTCTGGTCTCCCTGCAGCGGGTTCAGCACCGTGCCCGGCGGCACGCCGACCTGCGGCGGGCCGGCGTCGCGCGTGCCGGCGTCTGGCGGCGCGCAGAACCCCTGCACGCAGCGGGTCGCCTCGTCGCACTCAGCGTCCTGGTGGCAGCGAAAGCCCAGCGCGTCGAGCGAGACCGGCTGCAGGCACCCCGAAGCACCGACGCAGAGCGCCGCGAGCAGCGCAGCACCGAGGCGCCGGCCATTCTGTGTAGCGAATGCAGTATTGGATACTGCATCGGCTCCACAGAATGGTCCGCTTGGCTGGGCCGACCCTCTGAGCACGCCGCGAGTTTAGCGCGCCGCCCCGCCACCCGACCGCGGGTAAAGCAAGTGGGCCGCGGGTCCACCCCGGGTGAGACTTCCCTGTCCGCTCCACTGTCAAACCGCGCGTTACGCCCCCACAGGTGAGCCTCCCTGGCCGTCCGCGACGTTGACTGAGCGCCACCCGCCGGCACGGCGGTTGCCCTGTACGCGCCGATGACCTCTGCCCGGTGGCTCGCGTTGACCGTGATGCTCGGCTGTACCGGCGACATCACTGGCGCCCCGGGCCACTCGCCGCCCTCGTCGACGACTCCGCCTGCTCCGACCGGCGAGCCGCCGCCGCCACCCGCCGTGACGCCACCGCCGCCGCCGTTCGACTGCAAAGACCCGAGCGCGACCGCGGCCTCGCTCAGCTACACGCTCACCAAGGCCCAGTACCAGAACACCGTCGAAGACCTGTTCGGAGCCGGCGTGCTCACCGCCGTCTCGGCAGAGCTCAGCGTGCTCTCGCCCGACACCTTCGACAAGGTCTCGCACGCGCGCACCACCGGCATCAGCAGCCCGCGCGTCGAGGCGTACTTCAAGCTCGCCAAGGCGGTCGCGGCCTGGGTGGTCGCTGACCCCGGGCGGCTGCGCGCGGTGTTCGGTGCCTGCGCCACGCAGGCCTCGCCGCCGGCCGGCTGCATCGACACGTACCTCAACGGCTTCGCGCGCCGCGTGCTGCGCCGGCCGCTGAGCGCCGACGAGCTCGCGTTCGCCCGCCAGCTCGCTGGCCGCACGGGCGCGTACTCCGACCACCTGCGCACGGTTCTCACCCTGCACCTCAGCTCGCCGTCGTTCTTGTGGGTGCTCGAGCTCGGCAAGAGCGGCACCGCCGACGCGGTGCAGCTCACGCCCCACGAGGTGGCCGCGCGCATCGCCTACCAGACGATGGACTCGACGCCCGACGCCGCGCTGCTGGCGGCCGCCGACGCGGGTGAGCTCGCCACCGTCGCGCAGGTGAAGGCCCAGGTCGCCCGGCTGCTGCAGACCCCCAAGGGCCGGCAGAAGGTGCGCGCCAGCATCTTGCGCTGGTCGCAGCAAGACGCGCTGAGCAGCATCGAGCTGCTGCCCGCCGCCCTCACCGCGGGCGTGCAGACCCAGGGGCTCGCGCAGGCGATGCTCGACGAAGCCGGCACCTACGTCGAGTACGAGGTCTACGACCGGCGCGCCAGCTTCAAGGAGCTGCTCACCTCGAAGGCCTCGCTCGCCTCGCACCCGGGCCTCTCGGCCATCTACGGGCACCCGCCCGCGAGCCCCGGCGCCCCGGCCACCTTCACCGGCCGCCGGCAGGGCCTGCTGATGCGCGCCCCGCTGCTCGCCAGCTCGACCCCGCGCGCCTCGCCGATTCACCGCGGCGTCGCTTTCGCGAAGCTGATTCTCTGCAACGACATTCCCCTGCCCGACCCGTCGATCGTCAGCATTCGCAGCGCCGAGGCGTTCACGCCCGACGAGCTGCTCCAGCACACCACCCGCGAAGCGGTCACCCACCAGACCGCGGCCACCGTCTGCATGGGCTGCCACGGCCTCATCAACTCGCACGGGTTTGCGTTCGAGGGCTTCGACCCGCTGGGCCGGCTGAGAACCGAAGAGCAGATCTTCGACCCCAGCGGCGCCCCGGTTCGCGCGCTGCCCATCGACGCGTCGACGCGGCTCACCCTCGACGGCAGGGCCCAGGGCGTCTCCGACGCCTATGACCTGGTCACCGCGGTCGCCTCATCGACCGCCGGCACCGCCTGCTTCACGCGGCACGCCCAGCGCTTCATCTTCCAGCGCCTCGAGGCGCCTTCAGACGCCTGCCGCCTGCAGGCCGTCCAGCGCCTCGTCGCCGACGCCGACCGGCCCCTGCTCGACGCCATCGCCGAGCTCATCTCCGACCCCTCGATCTTCTCGAAGCCGCTGAACTGAAGGCCCACCATGAATGACCTCACCCACCGCTGGCTCGGCCGCCGTCAGTTCCTGAAGGGCGCTGGCGCCCTGCTGCTCCTGCCTCCGCTGCGCTCGCTGATGCTGCCCAGCGCGGCGGCGCAGGTCAGCGCTCCGAAGCGGCGCTTCGTGGTGTGGCTCTCGACCAACGGCATCAACCAGGAGTTCATCTTCCCGCCCAACCAGAACGACCTCACCCCGGTCGCGGGCGTGTACAGCGCCAACACCAAGCCGCTGTCGGCGTTCTCGGGCCCCATCTCGCGAATGATCGACACCGACTTCGCGCCGCTCTACCCGAAGATGAACCTCATTCAGGGCCTGTCGATGGTCGGCGCCGACGGGTTCTACGGCCACAACTCGACGGTGCTCTCGGGCACGCTGTCGCCCTACGACACCGGCAACACCTTCGGCCGCACCCTCGACGTGGTGATGGAGAAGTCGCCCGGCGTCTACGGCCCCGGCTCTGCCGTGCCCTTCAAGGCGGTGCGCGTGGGCACCGGCACGCTCGGCCGCGACGACCGCTCGTTCACCTACGACGGCAAGGTCGCCTCCGACTGCCTGCTGGGCGACGTGCCGATGTTCAACCAGCTCTTCAGCCAGCTCACCGGTGGCACCGGCTCGCCGATGGCGTCCGACGACGCGCTGATCGTCGACAAGGTCTACGCCGACTTGAAGGCCCTGCAGGGCAACGCCCGGCTGTCGTCGCGAGACAAGGTGGTGCTCGACCAGTTCATCAGCGCCACCTTCGACCTGCAGCGCAAGGTCACCGCCCAGATGACCGTGTCGTGCACCCGGCCCGCCCTGCCGCTGCAGGCGACCAAGAGCGCCTACTACCTGCCCGACACCGAGTGGGGCAACAGCCCCACCCTGAGCAGCTCGGTGATGTTCGACAACATCAACACCATGATTCAGCTCGCCTTCGCGTGCGACCTCACCCGGGTCGTCTACGTCGGCAACGCGCGCTGCAACCGAGACAACAACGTCAGCGTCGACACCCACCACGGCGCGCCGGGCGGAGCGCAGGGCGCGGCCGACTCGCAGAAGTGGGGGCTCAAGAAGTTCTTGAGCCTGGCGAAGCTGCTCGACTCGACGCCCGACGGCGGCGGCACGCTGCTCGACAGCTCGGGCATGCTCTACACCAACGAGATGGGCGACTGGACCACCGACCACAACATCTTCAACATCCCCACCGTCACCCTCGGCTCGCTCGCCGGAGCGCTCCGCACCGGCTACTTCATGGACTTCCGGCAGCGGCCCTTTCGCGACGCCGGCACCGGCTACTGGGTCGGCCGCCCTCACAAGCAGCTGCTGCAGGCCTTCATGCAGGGCATGGGCGTGCCCAAGGCCGAGTACCTGCAGTTCGGCGATGGCCACGGCTACGGAGAGTTCTGCCCCACCGCCAAGGGCGTCGCCGTCTACTCGGTGTTCCAGAACGAGCACAACGAGCCCCTGCCGTTCTTCTTCAAGGGCTGAGGGCCAAGAGCCGATGACTCGACTCCACCGTGCCGTCGCGCTGCTGCTGCTCGCCGCCTCGAGCTGCGAGCCGCCGCCTGCCTCCATCGACGGCGGCCAGGCGGGAGGCTCCGCCTCGGGCGGTGCAGGCGGAGGTGGCGCAGCGACCGCGGGTGGCGCAGCGACCGCGGGTGGCTCGGCGACCGCGGGCGGCTCGGCGACCGCGGGCGGCTCGGCCGGAGGAGCCACGGCCGGAGGAGCCGCCGCAGTCGATGCGGGTCTCGACGCAGGCGCGCCCGACGCGGGCTGCGTGCGGCCGACCGCGGCGAACACCGGCGTGCCGGCGGGGGTGAGCCTCACTCTGCACACCGGCGACCTGGTCGCGAGCACGCCAGGCCAGGTGCTCGAGAGGCTCGACCTGCGCGGCAGCATTCGGGTGACCGCGAGCAACGTCACCATTCGCCAGAGCCGCATTCAGGGCGGCGGCGGCCTGTACGCCATCGAGGTCGACGAGAGCACCCACGGCACCGTGATCGAAGACTGCGAGCTCGGCCCCTCGAGCGGCGGCGACTCGCGCCGCGCCATCGCGGGCGCGCACTTCACGGTGCGGCGCACCAACATCCACAACATGCAGACCGGCGTCTTCCCCAGCGCCGACGTGGTGCTCGAGCACAACTACGTGCACCACCCCGCGGGGTCAGAGGGCAGCGGCGTGTTCTCGTACCAGCCGCGCGGGCCCGGCAGCATCACGCTCTACTGCAACGACCTGGCGATCGGCGTGCCCGCCGCCGGCACCGGCTCGGGGCCCGGCAACGACGCCTTCGAGGGCGTCGACACCACCGGCGGCGTGCTCGCCGACCTGGTGCTCGACCACAACTGGTTCGGCGGCGGCTCGTACGCCGTCTACATTCACGACCGGTTCGGCTCGGCGGTGGTGACCCACAACCGGTGGGATCGCCGCGCCGCCTACGGGCCCATCGACTTCACCGCCCGCACCAACACCGGCAGCGCGACGCCGCTCACCTGGCTCGACAACGCCTACGAAGACGGCCAGGCCATCTCCTCACCATGAGCGGCGAATGTTTCGCGCGCTCGCGCATGAGCCTCGCCCGCCTCTCTCGAAGCGGGGGCCCACCGCCCGGCGCCGCCAGCGGCCCTGGTTTCCCGTCGCGCTCGTCTTGAACCGCGGCGCCCCGCCGTCACCTTCGCGACCGCGGCGGCCGGAGCGAGCGGTGACACGGTGGCGACCGCGATGCATGTTGCCGCGGTGTGCGCCTGTCTCGGTCTCCTCTGTTGCCTCGCCTGCAGCGAACCCAAGCTGGTCGCCGGTGACTTTCGCCTCACCGCGGGCACCGGCGGCTTCGCGCTGTACGGCCCCGACGGCGGAGCGCTGATCGACCAGGCCACCGTCTCGACCCGCGCCTCGCGCGCCCGCTTCGAGATGCAGTACGGCGCCTTTCGCATCTCGGAGCCGGGCGCCCCCCGCTGGGCCGACGGGCTCGACGCGAAGCTGACCTCCGACGCGGTCGAGCTGTACGCCGCCGACGGCACGCAGGTCGCCACGGTGCGCATCGCGTCGCCGGCCGAGGGCGTGGTCGCGCTCACCCTCACCGCGGCCAGCCCCCAGGCGAACCGGGTCTCGCTGAGCTGGGCCTGCCGCGCCGACGACGCGTTCGACGGCTTCGGCGCCCAGGCCGACGCGCTCAACCACCGCGGCCACACGGTGCCCATCTGGACCAGCGAGGCCGGCATCGGCAAGGTCACCGACGGCGACGACGACTCGCCGCTCTGGCCGCTGGTCGGCGCCCGCCACGCCAGCGGCTACGGCCTGCCCACCTGGCTCTCGAACCGGGGCTACCTCGCGGCGCTCGACTTCGACGGGCGCAGCGTCTTCGAGCTGTGCTCGAAAGACCCGCAGCGGGTTCGGGCCGAGGCGTGGGCGGGCTCGGTCACCTTGTGGTTCTACACCGGCGCCGAGCCGCGCCAGGCGCTCGAGCGCGCCACCGCCGGGCTGCTGGGCCGCCCCAAGCGGCCGCCCCCGGTCGCCTTCGCCCCGTGGAACGACGCCATCTTCGGCGCCGACAACGTGCGGCGCGTGGCGCTCGCGCTGCGCGACGCCGGCGTGCCCTCGTCGGTGCTGTGGACAGAAGACTTTCGCGGCGGCACCGACAACGGCGACGTGTACCGCCTGAAAGAAGAGTGGGACACCGACGAGGCGCTCTACCCCGACGCGGGCGGGCTGGCGGCCGAGCTCGATGGCCTCGGCTTTCAGTGGCACGCCTACTTCAACTCGTTTCTGGTCGCCGGCACCAAGGTCTTCAACGAGGGCCTCGACGGCGGCCACTTCGTGGGCAGAGACGGCGGCGCTCCGTACCTGGTCAGCGGCACCACCTTCGTGCCGACCGGCCTCGCCGACCTCTCGCGCGCGCCGACCCGCGAGTGGCTCAAGTCGTACCTGCGCCGCGCGCTCGAGCACGGCTACACGGGGTGGATGGCGGACTTCGGCGAGTGGCTGCCCGCCGACGCGGTGCTGGCGAGCGGCGAAGACCCGCTGCTGGCCCACAACCGCTACCCCCTCGAGTGGGACAAGCTGAACGCCGAGGTGCTGGGCGACGACAAGGTGTTCTTCACCCGCAGCGGCTGGTTCGGCTCGAACGAAGTCACTCCGGTGGTCTGGGCCGGAGACCAGCGCACCGACTTTCAGGCCGACGACGGCATGCCCACCATCATTCCCATGGGCCTCGGCCTGGGCCTGGGCGGCGTCTCGACCTACGGCCACGACATCGCCGGCTACAACAGCACCGGCACCGTGCCCTCGACGCGCGAGGTCTTCTACCGGTGGACGGTGCTGGGCGCGCTGTCTCCGGTGATGCGCACCCACCACGGGCTCTCGGCCCGGCAGAACTGGCGGTGGGACCAGGACGCCGAGACCACCGACTGGTACCGCCGCTGGGCCACGCTGCACCTGCGGCTGTTCCCCTACCTCGACGGCGCCTCGGTCGAGGCCGAGACCCGCGGCCTGCCATTGATGCGCGCGCTGGTGCTCGAGTTTCCGAACGAAGACTGGAGCATCGCCGACGAGTACCTGCTCGGGCCCTCGCTGCTGGTCGCGCCGCAGGTGACCGCGGGCCCCACCCGTACGGTGCACGTGCCGCAGGGCCGCTGGGTGCGGCTCGACGGCGGGGTGGTCGACGGCCCGGCCGACCTGCCCGGCGACCCCGACTCGCCGGTGCTCTTGCGGGCGGGAGCGGTGATACCGCTCTTGCCCGAGGGCGTGCAGTCGCTGCTCGGGCCGCTGCCCGCGCGGCGCGAGGTCTGGGTGGTGCCGGGCGCCGCGGGCGGGTTCGTCGAGCGCGACGGCACCACCTACTCGCTCGCCGCCGACGGCACCCTGACCGTCGATGGTGGCCCGCCGCGCACCTACGACGTGAAGCGCTTCTGAAGGCGAAACGGTTTCCCCACACACCCGGCGCGACTATGGTGCCCGGCCGCCCTTGAAGAAGCTCACCGCGCTCGCTCAATCTCCCGTCGGCCGCGTGCTCGCAGTGCTGCTCGGCATGGGAGTCGTCGCGCTGCTGGTGCGCCAGTCGGGCCCGGCGCTGGTCTGGGCGGCGGTGACCAAGGCTCCGGTCTTCTTCTCGGTCGTCTTCCTGCTCGAGTTTCTGCTCTCGTCGGCCGAGAGCTGGGCGGTGGTGCTGCTGTACGGCGAGAAGCGGCGCCAGATTCCGCTGCGCGAGCTGATTCGCGTCTCGCTCTTCACCTATTCGTTGATCAGCATTCTGCCCTTCGGCCGCGCGGCCGGCGAAGCGTCGCGGGCCACCATGTTCGCGCGCTACGTCGGCGTGCCCACCGCCGCGGCTGCGGGCCTGCGCGCGCAGGCGCTCAGCCTGCTGGGCAACACGTTCATCTCGGTGCCGTGCGGCATCGCGGTCTACCTGCTGATGGGCCCGTCGCTGCTGTTCGCCGGCATCGCGCTGCACTTCGTGCTCACCCTGTTGTTGGGCGCGGGCATTCTGCTGGCCACCCGTCACGGCAAGATGGCCGAGCGGCTGGGCAAGCTGTTCCGGCGCGGCGAAGGCTGGGGCGCGGGCGTCGACGACGAGCTGGCCAAAGAGCAGAGCGTGAGCGCCCCGATGTTCTGGATCTGCCTGGCCCGCGTGATTCGCATCGGCCAGCGGGTGGCGCTGCTGGCGGCGGTGGGGGCCCCGGCGACGCTCTTCACCGCGCTGGGGGCCGACGGCATCAACCTGGTGGCGAGCATGATCGGCGACGTGATTCCCTCGCAGGTGGGGGTGACCGAGGCCGGCTACGCGATGGCCGCCGAGGGGCTGCAGCTCACCAGCAGCGAAGGCATCGCCATGGCGTTGCTGGTGCACGTGGCGCAGATTCTGTGGGTGGGTATCGGCTTCTTCTCACCGCTGCTGGCGGCGCGCACGGTGCCCGCCCCAGCGGGTGAATGACGGCCCGCGCCTTGTCGTCTCGAATCTCAGCGTGCTACCAACTGTGCCAGTGAGAGCCGCGACGGCAGTGCTGATTCTCGCCGCATCGACCGCGTACGCCGACGACGTGACCTTCAAGGGCAACGACGTCGCGACCGTCTTCTTCTTCTCGAAGTCCGACGACAAGAACCGGGTCGACTACGGGCTGCGGCTCGACAGCAGCTGCATGCCGGTCGGCGACGAGCCCCTCTTCCCCTACTGGCGCGAGTTCGAGAACGGCGGCGACGGCAAGCGCATGCACACGCTGAAGTTCTACGAGTACGTGGGCTACGGCGTGGCCGACCAGCAGCTGAAAAAGGCCGGCGCCAAGGCGAACCTCAAGGTGCAGCTCAAAGCGCTGCCCCGCGAAATCAACATCACCACCGAGAAGGCCGCCGACGGCAAATGCACGGTGGTGGCCCGCGCCGAGATCGCCAAGACCCCCAACGCCGAGCTGGTCTCGGCGTACATCAAGCTGAAGACGGGCTGGCAGGTCGAGTACGTCGAAGTGAAGGGCAAAGAGCCCAAAGAAGGCGCGGCCCTCACCGAGAAGCTGCTGCCGTAAAAACCAAACAGAGAAAGCGCGAAGCGCGAACCAACCACGTTCCCGCGCCCGCGCCCGCGCCCGCGCCCGCCAATCCGGAACCGGTAGGTCGAAGCCCGAAGCCCGCCTCTCCCGAAGCAAGCCTCTGCCGGAGCAAGCCTCTCCCGCAGCCCGCCTCGCCCGAAGCCCGCCTCTCCCGACCTCCACTGCGTAGAACCTTGCGCACCGGCCCGGCCCACCCCCGAGCATCCCTGCCGGCTTACCCCCCGGCCCGCGGCTCGCTGGGGCAACGTCTTGTTCGACCACCGGCTTGCAGGCTATGGGAGGGCGCCTTTGCTGACGTCACGAGCCAACGGAAACAACCGCACCTGGGAAGTCCGCGCCACGCGCGCGGTCAACTACGACGTGCGCGAGACGAGCGACGTTCTCTCGCCACACAACCCGACCCTGCTCATCGGCGGCCGCGGCACCTCGCGCCGCTTCGTGGTGGTCGACGAGGTCGTCTACGCCTCGCGCGAAGAGCAGCTGCGCGCGTACTTCGAGCACCACGGGGTCGAAGCCCGAATCCTCCCCGTCACCGCGACCGAGCCCAACAAGTCGTTCGAGCTGTTCTTCTCGCTGGCCCGCGAGCTCGACGCCTTCCGCCTCAACCGCCGCACCGAGCCGATCATCGCCATCGGCGGCGGCGTGCTCACCGACGTGGTCAGCTACGTGGCCAGCTGCTACCGCCGCGGAGTCCCCTGCATTCGCGTGCCCACCACCCTGATGGGCCTCATCGACGCGGCGATCGGCATCAAGACCGCGGTGAACTTCGACCACGGCAAGAACCGCATCGGCTCGTTCGAGCCGCCCTTCGCCGCGATTCTCGACCGCGGTTTTCTCGCCACCCTGCCGATGCGCCACATCTTGAACGGCGTGGGCGAGATCATGAAGCTGGCGCTGATTCGCGACGCCCAGCTGTTCGAGCTGCTCGAAAAAGAAGGCAAAGCAGCCATCGACGACCGCTTCCAGACCCAGGGCCGCGAGATTCTGCGCGGCGCCATCGGCGGCATGCTCGAAGAGCTCGAGCCCAACCTTTGGGAAGAGAACCTCGAGCGCGCCACCGACTTCGGCCACACCTTCAGCCCGGTGCTCGAGATGAAAGACGTCGACGGCCTGCTGCACGGTGAAGCGGTGGCCATCGACTGCGCCTTCTCGGTGGTGCTCTCGCAGCAGCGCGGCATGATCACCAAGGCCACGAGCGATCGCGCCCTCGACACCATGGCGCGCTTGGGCCTGCCGCTCTACCACCCGATGGCCACTCCCGACCTCTTCCTCGAAGGGTTGGAGGAGCGCACCGCGCACCGCGACGGCTACCAGCGCGCGCCGATGATGGTCGACATCGGCAAGTACCAGTTCCTCAACGACATCACCTACGAAGAGCTCGTCTCGTCGATGCGCGTCTGGGAAGAGGAAGCCAAGAAGCGCGGCCCCACACCATTCACCAGTCGCGCCGAGACGAGCCGCCGGTGCTGTCCTCGGCGACCAAGACCAACGGCAACGGCAGCCACAAGTCGCGCGGCCTGATGTCGACGATTCTGGGGAGAGAAGACGCATGACCACCGAGATGGACCCGCGCCTCAAGGCCACCCTGGGCGAGCAAGACCACCGCAAGGTCGTCGCTCCGTACATCAAGCTGATCAGCGTCACCGAAGGCGCCCGCGGCGACAAAGTGTGGCTGTGGGACCTGCGCTTCACCCAGCCCAACACCGTTCACATTCCCATGGCCGCGGTGCACTCGCTCGAGCACTGCATCGCGGTGTTCATTCGCAAGCACTTGGACGGCGTCATCAACTTCGGCTGCATGGGCTGTCAGACCGGCTTCTACCTGCCGGTGATGAACATGGGCGACTACGACCAGATGTGCGACGCGGTCGAGAAGACGCTCAACGACATTCTGGTGGCGAAAGAAGTGCCGCTCGCGAACGAAGAGCAGTGCGGCTGGGCGAAGAACCACTCGCTCGCCGGCGCTCAAGAGATCGCGCGCAGCGTGCTGAGCAAACGCAACAAGTGGACGGAGGTCTTCAAGTGACGATCAATGTCGCAGTCTTCGGTGCAGGTCGCATGGGCAAGGTGCACGGCGGCAACGCGTCGCGGCACCCGGCGGTCAAGGTTCGCTACGTGGTCGACCCCATCGCCGCGAGCGCGCAGTCGCTCGCCAAGCAGCTGGGCGCCGAGGTCGCGAGCGTCGAGACCGCGCTGGCCGACAAAGAGGTGAAGGCCGTCATCATCGTCTCGCCCACCACCACCCACTACGACTTCATCACCCAGAGCGCCAAGGCCGGTAAGGCCGTGTTCAGTGAGAAGCCGGTCGACCTCTCGCTCGAGCGCGTCATCGCCGCCCTCGACGTGGTCGAGAAGAACAAGGTGCCGTTCATGGTCGGCTTCCAGCGCCGGTGGGACCCCACCTTCCGCGCCATCAAGAAGCAGGTCGAGGCCGGCGCCATCGGCAAGGTCGAGATGGTGCGCGTCACCAGCCGCGACCCGTCGCCGCCTCCCGCCACCTACGTCGCGTCGTCGGGCGGCCTGTTCCGCGACATGATGATTCACGACTTCGACATGGCCCGGTGGATGCTGGGTGAAGAGCCCAACGAGGTGTTCGCCACCGGCAGCTGCCTGGTCGACCCCGAGATCGGCAAACAGAAAGACATCGACAGCGCCATCTGCGTGCTGAAGACCCCCAGCGGCCGCCTCTGTCAGATCGAGAACAGCCGCCGCGCCGCCTACGGCTACGACCAGCGCCTCGAGGTCTTCGGTTCGAAGGGCATGCTCTCGGCCGGCAACGTCGCCCCCACCCAGGTCGAGCAGTGGAGCGACTTAGGCCTCACCCGCGTCAAGCCCGAGCCGTTCTTCGCCGAGCGCTACGAGAAGGCCTACCTCGCCGAGCTGTACCACTTCATCGACTGCCTCGAGGCCGGCAAGCTGCCCGAGGTCGGCGGTGAAGCCGGCCGCTACAGCCTCGCCCTCGCCGACGCCGCCCAGAAGTCGTACGAGACCAAGCAGCTGGTCAAGCTGTAGTCGGGTGCGGCTCCTCGCCATCAGCGACATTCACATCGGGCGGCCGCAGAACCTCGATGCGATGCGGGCGCTCTCGGCGTGCCCTGACGACTGGCTGATTCTCGCCGGAGACATCGGCGACACCATCGCCGAGCTCGAGCTCGCCTTCGACGTGCTCGAGCCCAAGTTCAAGAAGCTCATCTGGGTGCCCGGCAACCACGACCTGTGGGAGCTCAAGCCGGGCGACCTGCGCGGCGTCGCCCGCTACGACGCGATGGTCGAGATCTGCCGCGCGCGCGGCGTGCTCACCCCCGAAGACCCGTACGTCACCTTCGACGACGGCGCGCAGCCCGCGGTGCTGGCGCCGATGTTCCTGCTCTACGACTACTCCTTCGCGCCCGACGGCTACTCGCGCGAGCAGGCGCTCAAGTGGGCGATGGAAGCCGGCCTGATGTGCGCCGACGAGCGGCTGCTGCCGGCCGACCCGTACGACGACATCTCCGACTGGTGCCGCGCGCGGGTCGAGCTCACCGCCAGACGGTTGAACGCCATCGACCCGTCGCTGCCCACCGTACTGGTGAACCACTTTCCCCTGCGCGAGGCGCACGCGGTGCTGCCGATGGTGCCGCGCTTCAAAATCTGGTGCGGCACCCGCCTCACCGAAGACTGGCCCGAGAAGTACCGCGCCCGCGCGGTCGTCTACGGCCACCTGCACGTACGCGGGCAGCGGCGCGAGGGCGGCATCAAGTTCGACGAGGTCTCCCTCGGCTACCCCCGCCAGTGGGACCCCGCCCGCCACCCCGACTCGTTCGTCAGGCAGATTCTGCCGGTCTGACCTTCGCGGTCGAGAGCACCCAGTCTCCGTAGCGGTGCCACAGCAGCTCGGCGTCGAACGGCCCCTCGCCGTTCTTGAGCATCAGCGTCACCTTCGTCGCCCCGGCGGGCAGCAGGTCGACCTCGACCTCGTGGAAGCCCACGTACCTGCGCACGAACGGGTCGAGCGCTTTGTAGAGCGCCTCTTTCAGCGAGAAGCGCGCCATCAGCTGCCACAGCCGCTCGTCGGCGCCGAGCGTGCCGAGCAGCGCGGCCTCGCGGGGCGTGACGATGTGCGAGGTGATGTCGTTCTTCGGCGCGCGAAGCTCTTCGACGTCGACGCCGATCTTCGAGACGCCGTCGGCCGGCGCCGCGAGCGCCACCGCCAGCTCGTCTTTGTGGCTGATGCTGCCCTCGAAGCCGCGGGCGAGCACTGGCGCGCCGCGCTCGTCGTGCAGCACCGGCTGCAGCGGAGCGCCGATGCCTTGAAGCGCCTCGCGCAGCGCCAGCCGCCCGCCCACGAACGTCACCATGCGGCGCACCGCGAAGCCGCGCGCCAGCGCCTGCTCTTCGGGGCTCACCCGCTCGAGCACCCGCGCGTCGACCTGCTCGTGCGCGGGCAGGTCGAGCGCCACGGCGGTGCCGTGCGCGAGGCGTTCGACGAAGCGGCGGGTGAAGGCCACGCCCCGTCGTCGCTCGACGCTTTCGCCACCGCGCCTTCGGCGAATCAGCCAGCGCGTGTTGCGCGTGTTGCACTGTCCAACGCGTTTGCAAGGCTCGCGAATTGAGAAACTGCGCTTCGAGCGCACGCACCGAACAAGCGATTGAAAGCGCACGCACTCTCGGTGCGAAGACAACTTCTGCGTCGTCGGCGAGACCTTTTCTCCATGACGCGCCTCCGCATCGGACACCGAGCTCGCCGCCCCAGCACCGAGGAAAGGGGCGCCGTCGAGTCGAAGCCTCGCTTCACCCGCCTTCAGAAGGCCAGCGCTGCCGTCGCCACGCTCGCAGGGGCCGCCGCGCTCGCGACCCACGGCGCCGACGGCCCTTCTCTCCCGAGCGCGCCGGGCCCGGCCGCCGACGCCAAGGCCTTCGACGCGCTCCTCGAGGGGTACTCCTCTCGGCAGTGCAGCATCTACGACACGCAGCCCGGCAGCGCCGACCTCACCCCCTCCGACGGCTGGAGCGGCACGTTGCAGATCGCCGTGCAGGCCGTCGACTCGGGCGCGCCGCTCTCGTCCGCCGTGATCGAAGACCTCTGCTCGGTCGAGCGGTCGGCGCTCGCCGTCCCGCACCAGGCCGAAGCCGCCTCGACGACCGAGCGCGACGCGGCTGCCGTCGCGGTCGCTTCGGTCGCGCGCATCTTCAGCGCGAGCGTGCGCGCGGCGCCCGGCGAGAAAACGGCTGCGGTCGACGCGCTGGTGAACGCCACCAAGGGCCTCAGCGGCCCGGCGCTGGTCGGCCACCTCACGGCGCTGAAGACTGCCGCTGCCGAGCTCGAGAAGCGGGTGCGCACGCCGATCGCTGCAGAGCCTGGGGTCGTCACCGCCGTGCTCGCGGCGGCCCCAGACCCGGACGCGGCCACCACCGCACGCCCGCTCTCGGTGGCCGACCGCAAGCAGGTCACCGCGGGCTACCAGCGGGCGCTCGACGCCGCTCGCGCGGGCATCGAGGCTGCCGAGGCGCGCATCGTCGCCGAGGTGGTCGACGGCGATTACCCCCGCGGAGTCCCCGCCGCCGTTCGCGCCGCCATCGTCACCGGCGTCGAGGCGAAGGGCTACGACGCCGTCAAGGCCGAGGCGCACCTCGGCTACCTCAAGACCCCCGAGGCGCTCGCCGCCGCGATGCCGGGCATCGTCGGCGCGGCGAACGAGGCCGCCGCCGAGGCCTTGTTCGGAGCCGACGCGCCCCCCGAGGTCATCGCGGCCGCGCAGCAAGAGTACCTGCAGGGCGGCACGCCCGAGAGCATGCTGGCCGCTGCGCGCGCCAAGGTCGCGGCGATGCCGTGGCAGCCGTCGGCGATGCCCGTCGAGATCGCGCCCGCGGGGGCGAGCCAGGCCGAGAAGCTGCAGTACTACCTGCGGCTGGTGAACAGCGTCACCGACGTTCGCGCGCTGCCCACCGACAAGCCGATCGCGCTGGCGATTCGCGGCCAGAGCCTCGATGGCAGCACCCACGCGCCGTACAACAGCTCCGGGCGCTCGACGACGTGCTGGTCATTCTCGAGCCCGATGGAACCGTCAACGAAGTTCCAGCGACCACCCACCCCACGCTCCCCGGGTCGGCGGAGATTCTCCCCGGCCAGTACTGGCTGCACGCCGTCGACTACCACCAGGGGCAACCCGCCTGGTGGCTCACCAACTCGCGAGACGACGACCAGGGCGTGATCCCCGCGTACTACGACACCGGAGACGGCACCTACAGCGCCGACGAGCTGTCGAACGTACAGGACTCCACCGAGATCATGCTCCACGGCGACCTGCGCAGCATCGGGTGCAACGAGTACGGAGCCGCCGCCCTTCCCCTGATGGCGCGGCTGAGCGGCACCAGCTTCCCGTACCTGCTTCTCCAAAAGTAGGCCCGGCAGACAATCGAGACCCCACAGCCGTTCATTTCCTCGTGAAGAGACCCATGCCCTTCAAACGATTGGTTGGCATCGCCGGCAAGCGGACCTCGGCGAACCCCGAAGCGCCTGCCGAGGTCGCCGCGCCAGCTGCGAACGACCCAGGCCGCAGCGAAGCCGCCCCGGTCAGCCCGCCGGCCGATCTCTGGGACTCGCCGAGACCTCACCAGACCGGCCCGACGCGCGGGCAACGCCTGCTCCTCGGCGCAGCGGGCGCAGGTGCGCTGGTCAGCACCGTGCTCACGTCTCCCGCCGCAGCGCCCGCGGCGGCGCCCGAACCTGGCCTGGCACCACCGCCTTCGGCCGCTGCTCAGGCGTTCGACCTCCAGCACGCCGGAATCTTCGACCTGGCGCGCCCCGGCGAGCCACCCACCACCCTCTTCATCTCGCTGCCCCAGGTGGAGCCCCCTCTGGCCCCCGCCACGAGCGACGCTGCCCGACCGCCCGCACCGCCCGCACCGCCCGCACCGCCCAAGCCGCGCGCACCGCCCAAGCCGCCCAAGCCGCCCAAGCCGGTGCTGTCGGCTGATCAGCTGAACGCCGCCGTCGCCGAAGCGACCACCCGCTTCTTCGTCAGACCGCAGGCCGAGATCATGCCCGGCGCGAAGCAGGCCGCCGCCGACGCGCTCGCCGAGGCCACCGCCGGGGGGCTCGGCGTCGCGCCCGCTACCGAGCTCGTCGACGCGGCGGTCACCCACTTCTATCACTCCGAGGCGATGCGGCGCGGCATCACCCCCGAGCAGGCCCGGCAGCTGTTCCCCGGCCTGCGAGACGCGCCGACCCCCGACGACCCGGCGACGGCCGAGAACGAGACCCTTCAGACCCCGTCACTGCAGGAAGACCTGCCGGCGATCAACGACGCCATGCTCGCCTACGGCATCGACGACAGCGCGCTGGCCCAGCGCGGCTTCCTCACCCAGGCCGCTGTCGAGTCGGACCAGATGAACACCAAGCACGAGTACGGCAGCGATTGGAGCAAGTACGACAATCGCGCCGCGCTCTGTAATGGAGAAGGCGACGGCAACCGTTACCCCGGTCTGGGCATCTTCCAGATCACCGGCAGGTGCAACGTCGAGCACATGACCGAGGTGCTGGGGCCCGTCTTCGGCGCCGACTATCTCGCCGACCCCTCGCTGCTGATGCGCCCGCGCGACTCGGCTTACGCCGCCGCCGAGTTCTTCGTCGGTGTCGACGGCATCGCGCTCTCCAACGCCTCGAACGTCGACGAGCTCAGCCAGATGATCAACGGTGGCTCGCAGGGTCGCGCCGAGCGCTGGGCCCAGTGGGACGAGAGCGGGGCCATCATTCCGCAGGACCCGCCCAAGTAGCCCTGCCGTGCTACACACCGCCGGCATGGCGGACAAAAAAATCGCGTTGGTCACGGGTGGCAGCAAGGGCATCGGCAAGGTCATCTGCAAGCAGCTGCTCGAGCAGGGCTGGGCCGTGAAGACGTGCGCCCGGTCTTCAGACGAGCTGCAGCGCACGGTGAGCGAGCTCAAGAAGCTCGGCACCATCGACGGCGCGGTGCTCGACCTCGCCAACCGCGACGCGGTGAAGAAGTACGCCGCCGCGTGGCAGGGCCCGCTGCACGCGCTCATCAACAACGCCGCCATCTGCCACGTGAAGCGCATCGACGAGCCCGCCGAAGACCGCCTCTGGGACGAGGTGCTCGACATCAACCTCAACGGGGTGCAGTTCCTCACCCGCGGCCTGCTGAAGCACATTCCCCAGAATGGCCGCATCGTGAACATCAGCTCGCAGCTCGGGCAAGAAGCGCGCGCCGGCTACGGCGCCTACTGCGCCTCGAAGTTCGCGCTCATCGGCCTCACCAAGGTCTGGGCGAAAGAGCTCGGCCCCAAGGGCATCACCGTCAACGCGGTGTGCCCGGGCTGGGTGAAGACCGACCAGGCCGTCGGCGACATGGAGCGCCTGGCGAAAGAAAAGGGCGTGCCCGTCGAGAAGCTGTACCAGGAGATCTGCGAGCCCCTCGAGCTGCGCCGCTTCACCGAGCCGGAAGAGGTCGCCAACCTCGTCTCGTTTCTCGTCTCGCCGCAGGGCTCGGGCGTCACCGGCCGCGACTGGCTGATGAACACCGTCTGGAACCAGAGCTGAAGCGCGCGCTCTCAGATTTTCACCTCCGACGGGCCCACAAGCACCCGTCATCTGGCGAAGGCGTTCTGGAATGAGGCTTGCTCGCGGGCTGCCCATGCGTCGAGCGCTCCTCCTGGTTCTCTGCATCGGCTGTGTAACCACCTCCATTCCCGGCCCTGATGGTGGAACGGCTGGAGGCACTGCCGGCGGGTCTGCGGGTGGCAGCAGCGGAGGGTCTGCGGGTGGTACCGCCGGCGGCTCGGCCGGAGGCAGCGCAGGCGGCCCCTCGTGCACGAACCTCGACGAGGCCACCTGCCGTACCACCGCGGGCTGCGTGGCAGATCAGTGCTTCACCTGTTCGTGCACGCCCGACTACCAGGGCTGTCGACGGGTCAACGCCACGCCGCTCACGTGCCCCCTGCTCGACTGCGCCTCGCCCTTCTGCTGCCACCAGCAGAGCGACTGCGTGAACAACGGCACCAGCTGTGCCGCGCCGGGCACTCCGACCGGCTGCGGGGCGTGCCGCATCGACCCGGGCGACTGCACCGACGACACCCAGTGCGGCGCAGGCAGCACCTGCCAGCCGATGCCCTGCTCGTGCATGGGAGCGAAGCTGTGCGCGCCCGGCTGCAGCGCGTCGAGCCCCTGCGACGACGGCTTCGCCTGCAGCGGCGGCGCTCACCCGCGGTGCGTCGAGAAGACGTGCAGCAAGGCGAGCGACTGCGCGATCGCCGGCTTCGACTGCAGCGCCGGTCAGTGCGTGCGTCGGGCGTGCAGCGCCGATGCCGACTGCGGCCCGGCCGGCGCGGCGTACTGCGTGCTGGGGTCGTGCTACCGCGGGCTCGGCGTGTGCCGGCTGCCGGTGCCGTGACCTCAGCTCGCGAACGCCCGCCGCTGCGGCGCTGATCCCCGTCGGTGGAACAGGGTGCGCAGATTTCGCTGCGCGAAGATCGCTCACGCGCACAATCTGCGCGCGTGCCTCCTCCGCGCGACCCTCCGCCAGGGCGTGCGGGGCGAAGTCGGCGAGAGCCTGCCAATTGCATGCAGGCGCGCAGCGCCGCCTTTCGGTGCCGCGGCGACCCCTTCGACAAGGAGAACTGATGGAACAGCAGCGAGAGGTCGTGATCATCGGCGCAGGCCCGGCGGGCAGCGTCGCCGGCTCGATTCTGAAGGCCCGCGGGCACGACGTGCTGTGCCTCGAGGCGGGCACCTTTCCCCGGTTCGTGATTGGAGAGTCGCTGCTGCCGCGCTGCAACGACATTCTCGAAGAGGCCGGCCTGCTCGAGGCCGTGCAGGCGCAGCGCTTCATGCCCAAGCCGGCCGCGCTGTTCTTGAAGGGTGAGGCGCGCGAGCGGTTCTGCTTCGCCGAGATGTTCCCGGGCCAGCGCCCGGCGGCGCTGCAGGTGACGCGGGCCGACTTCGACCAGGCGCTGGCGACCGCGGCGCAGAAGAAGGGCGTCGACATTCGCTACCTGCAGCGCGTCGAGGCGGTGTCGTTCGAGGCCGACGGCAGCTCGACCCTCGAGGTGCGCGACGCCGAGACCTCGGCGCAATGGCGGGTGAAGGCGAAGATGGTGCTCGACTGCTCGGGCTACGGGCGGGTGCTGCCGAAGCTGCTCAAGCTCGAGAAGCCGCCCACGCTGAGCCCCAAGGTGGCGGTGTTCACCCACTACGAAGGTGACCTGCGGCCCGAAGGCGACCGCGAAGGAGACATCTGGATCTGCATGCACCCTCAAGGCGCGTGGATCTGGATCATCCCCTTCTCGAACGGGCGCACCTCGGTGGGCGTGGTGGCCGAGCGGGCGCTGATCGAAGGCGCGGGAGCGACCGACCGCGAGCGGCTCGAGACGCTGCTCAAGGGCGACCCCAACGCCGCCCGGCGCCTGGCCAAGGTGAGCCCGGTGATGAAGACCGCGCGGCTCGAGAGCTGGTCGGCGTCGGTGACGGCGTTTCACGGGCCGGGCTGGGCGCTCACCGGCAACGCCAGCGAGTTCTTGGACCCGGTCTTCTCGTCGGGAGTGACGCTGGCGCTCGAGTCGTCGCACCGGGCGGCGAAGCTGGCCGCGCGGCAGCTCGAGGGCGAGAAGGTCGACTGGGGCGAGTACACCGCGCAGATGGGCAAGGCGGTGGGCGTGTTCAAGGTCTTCGTCGACGCCTGGTACGACGGCCGGCTGCCCCGGCTGCTGCTGCACCAGGGCAAGAGCGAGCAGATCAAACGCGCCATCACCGCGGTGCTCGGCGGCTACGTGCTCGACGCCCGCAACCCGTTCGTGCGCGACACCGAGGGCACCTTGAACGCCGCCCTGAAGCTCACCTCGGCGCTCGCCGCATAGGCCGACCCGAGGCCGCGCACCCTGAGCGACATCGAAGGGTGCCACCGCCCGCCGAAGGCTCAAGCACCGCATACTCCATCGTATCGAGCGCGCGACCTGCTCACGGCCGCGCGATGCGGCCGGGCGCCGAGCTCGCGCCCGTCGCGGTGTGGCAGGTGTTGCAGTCGCCGACGGTCTGCGGAGTCGTCATCACGCGCGAGGCGCCGGTGCTGCTCACCACGCGCGCGGTGTACGGGTTGGGCAGCCCGCCCGGCACGTCGCCGTAGAAGTTGCCCTCGGCGTTGACGGTGAGGCGCGCGGCGACCGCGCCGCCGGCGGCCAGAATCTCGACCTTCAGCGCATCGGCGCCGACGCCGGCGTCCCACCGGCACAGGTCCTTCTCGTGGAGCGCCGGGAAGACGGTGCCCATCACGTCGAGCACGGTGTCGGTTCGGCTCATCGCGTTGCCCGGGTTCTGCCCGTCGAAGTTCTGCCCGAGGTGGCAGCTGCGGCAGGCCAGCCCCGGCGCCATGGTGGGGCCTCCGTGCGCGTCGCCCGCCACCGGCCGCAGCGCGAACCGCCCCGACGCACAGGTGAGCACCGGCGGCCCCGCGTCGAACGCGCCGGCGTCAGAGGGGCCGACCACGCTCGCGCAGCTGCCTTCGGGCATGCCCGCAGAGACCCAGGCGGCGAAGGCCGACACCGCGGTGGGCGACGGAGCCGGGTAGCCGGCAGGCGGCATCGGGCTCACTGCGTCTTGCATGCGGGTGACCGAGCGCTCGCCGAAGCTCTTCGCCGGGTCGACCGAAGACGGCTGGGTGAGGTCGGTCAACGCGGCCAGCGCGATGGGAGCGCCACCCGAGGTCGGCCGCCCGTGGCACTGCACGCAGAACGAAGCGAGCACGTCGGCCGCGTCGCAGGGCAGGCCCGCGTCGGCGAGCGCTCCGGGGTCGAAGCTCGGGGCGCCTCCCCCACCGCCACCGGTGCCGCTCGCGCCACCCGCGCCACCGCCAGCAAAGCCGCCGCCACCGGCGCTGCCGCACCCCGGCCCCACGCACGCGTGGTTCGTGCCGCCGCCGGTCGCCCGCGGGCCGCCGATCGCCCAGCCCTCGGTGTCGCAACCCGCCAACACCATGAAGAGCAGCAGCGCCCGCAGAAGGCTCACCCTCGATTCGTGCCTCGGCGCCGGGAAAATCAGGCAGCTGCCCAGCGCGGGTGAACGTCAGGCGACGTGCGCAGGTGTGGCCTTCGAGCTACTCGTCCCACTCGACCAGGAAGGTGCACGAGGCCGCGCCGCCCCGGGTGAAGCTGACGCGAATGTTCGGTGCGTTGGCCATCTGGTCCCCGGCGATCATCACCCCGGCGAAGTAGTCGGGAATGTCGCTCACGTCGTTGAACCACAGCTCGACCTTGCCCTGGCCGAGCGAGGTGAAGCGGGTCTCGATGTAGTTCGAGCCGGTGCGAAAGTTTCTCTGCATGCGCTCGAGCGAGCGCCGCGGGCCCACCACCCGCATGAGCTGAATCATCGCCTTGCCGAGCAGCGTCTCGACGTACCCGCGCATGAACAACGCGCCCATCTCTCGCAGCGCCTCGCCCTCTGACCGGCCGGGAAAGAGCTCGGCCGCGGTGAGCCGAATCGCGCGCGTCACCACGTCGGCGTCGTAGCCCGGGCGCAGCGCGGCGGTGTCGATGCCCAGCGCCACCAGCCGGGCCCGCAGCGTCGGCGTCATCGCCTCGCCCACGCCCCGAACGAACAGCCCTTCGATCGCCTGCTGAAACCACAGTCGCTCGCTCATCGCCCTCGAACTCTAGGTCAGCTCGCCCGAGGCGCCTTTGAAACGCGCGGGTGACGTCCGCCCCGGGTGGACAGGTGCCGCCGCCTCGGCGGTCCACTCCTGCCGCTCGCCGGGGGCGAGGCGGCGCCATCGCCCGCGAATCGCCAAACCTTCTTACCGGTACGGTGCTTGCTCACCCGCGCCGCATGAACACGAAGACGGTAGGGCTGCTGCTGGGTGGGCTGATGCTCTCGTGCCAGGGCGAGGCGCCGGCCTACGACGACGCGACGTCGATCGACGACGCGCTGGCAGCGGGAGCCCCGCGGGTGGTGCGCGCCGCCTCGACCCACAAGGTGCTGCTCGACGCCGCCGGGTACAACCCCCGCTTCGACCACGACGAGGCGCCGTGGTCGACCGCGCGGCCCGACTTCGCCGCGGCGCTGCGCGAGTCGGGCGCGCGCATCATTCGGTACCCGGGCGGCACCTTCGCCAACTCGTGGGACTACGACGCCGACCGCTTCTTCCCGGCGAAGCGCTCGGGAGCGCACACCGGCTGGGTGAACCCCGCCCGCATCGAGCTCGAGCGCGTCGCGGGGTGGATCTCGGAAGACAGCCGCCCGCGCTACGGCGTCGACGACCTCGCGCGGGTCGCCGCCGGCCCGCACGGCGCGAACGTCGTCTTCCACATGAACATGGTGACGCCCGGGCAGGACTTCTACGAGTCTCCCGACGGGCTGGGCCACGCGCTCGACGGCAGCGTCGGCAGCGCCGACTGGTACCGCATGCTCGACGACCGTTACGCCCGCTTCAAGCGCATGCTCGTGCGCGCCCAGAACAAGGGCATCGCGGTGCGCTTCATCGAGCTCGGCAACGAGTACTACTTCGACCTCTCGTACGCGCGCGACGCGTTTCCCACCGGGCGCGCGCACGGCCTGGCCGCGAACTACCTCGCGGGCAAGCTGAAGCGCGACTTCGGCACCGACCTGAAGATTGCCGCCACGGCCTCGTGCGTGCCGGGCACCGACGCCGACCCGCGCATGAAGAGCTGGAACCAGACGCTCTTCGACGTGCTCGACCACGACCAGGTGACCCACGTCACGATGCACGCGTACAAGGCGCTCGAGAGCCCCGACCAGTACAGCGAGACGTCGTTTCAGCGCGCGCTCGCCGGCTGGGTCGACGCCACCGAGAGCCGGTTTCAGCGCAGCGGCGCCTCAGACACCTTTCTCGCGCACGAGCGCGGGTGGCGCGTCTGGTACACCGAGACCAACGCGAACTGGGACGGCACGCTCGACCCGGGCGAAGGCACGCCTGCCACAGAGACGAAGTGGGGGCAGAGCCTGGCCGAGGCGTACTCGACGGTGCACCTCTACGACCTCGGCAACGCCACCCTGCTGCTGCAGTTCAACTTCACCGGCACGGTGCGCAAGCACCTCGGCGACGACGGCTCGTGGCTGCTCAACCGCGCGAGGGTGCTGCAGCCGTTCATGCGCGCGACGGCGGGCGCGACCGGCGCCACGGTGCTCGACATTCCGGCGCGGAACATCGAGGGCACCGACCGCTCGTTGGTGCAGGGCCTGTGCTTCGAGGGAGACCGCACCCGCTGCTACGTCGTCAACCTCGGCTCGAAGCCGGTGAAGCTCGACCTCTCGGCGTTCTTCCCCCACGCGAGCACGCTGCAGGTCGAGGGCTACCGCAACGACCTCAACTCCATCGAGGTGCCGCTCACCGTCTCGCGCACCGCGCCCACCGACGCCACCGTCGTGCCCGGCTACGCCTCGGTCGAGCTCGAGCGGCCGTAGGGCTTCGACTCGATTGAATGGCCCACAGCGCGAAAGTGGGCGAGGGCACACTCCCGCGCTGATCAGGCTGCAAGGTGCATCTTGAGGCCTACTCGGAGAATCTGGAGAATGTCGCCTCCTCGTAACGCAGCCTCTGGGGAGCGGGCATGCGTCGCTTGTGGTGGGCAGTCACATCTCTATGCGTTGGTACCTCTGCGGCTGCTGATCCGCTGAGCGACGGCTACGCGTGGCTCCTCTCGAAGCAAGACACCAGCGGTGGGTTCGGTTCGCTCACGGCTGAAGAGGCGACGGTCGCGACGAGCGATGCGCTTGCGGCGCTGGCGCTCTTACCCGGCGCGCCGCAGACGGCACTCGATGACGGCCAACTCTTCTTGGGCCTGCTGCCGCCAGCCCGAGAAGGTGAGCTGACCCATCGGCGCGCTGTCGCCTTGAAGGGCAGCGCATTTTCCTTCGGCGCTCCAACCGTGCAGTCGTTCGCCGATGGCTTCGACGCCGTTGACCCGTGGTCGTTGGCGTGGACACTGTTCACCAGCCGCCAGCTCGAGACCTCGACGGGGGCCGACCTCACGGCGCTTCCGCGAAGGGCGCTCGACTTTGCCCTGCCATCGGGGTGCTTCGCGGTTGCCGACAACGACGTCTCCATCGAGCTCACCTCGCTGCTCACGCGAGCGCTGAAGCCCTTCACCGGCGACCCGGCTGTCTCGTTTGGCCGCGACCACGCGCTCAACTGCCTGGCGGCTCAGCAGCAGCCCGGAGGCTCGTTCGGTGATGTGACTCCAACGGCATCCGCCGTCCTCGCCCTGAACGAAGGCCCGGCCGCATTCGCAGTGAACGTCGCCAGCGCGAGAGCCTGGCTGATGGCTGCGCAGCGGCCCGACGGAAGCTGGGGCGGAGTTCGCGCCACTGCGCTCGCGCTTCAGGCCCTCGGCGCGGCGCCCGACTGGATGATGCCAACGCAGCCCCTCGCCGGCCGGGCGCTCTTCGGGCTGAGCTCGAATCAGCTGAATCAGGGCCAGCCACTCACCGCGACCATCGAGATTCGCAACGCCTCGAACAGCGCGGCACCCGCTGCACCGTTGCGCGTGCGCGCCATTCCGCGAGCCGGCGGTACGGCGATGGTGCTTGGCAACTTCACCGTTCCTCCGCTCGCGGCGCGTGGCTCCACCACGCTCACCGTGAGCCTGCCGACAGACGGCCTCGTAGGCCGCTATCAACTCGAGGCCGAAGTCGACCCGCTGCGGTTGCTGCCCGAGCTCGACCGCACCAACAACGTCGCCCTCGCGTTCGTCAATGTGCTGGTCGGGCAGGACCTGCTGCTGGTGCAGGGAAGCATCAGCTTCAGTCAGCCCTCGCCTTCGACCGTGGCCATCACGGTACATGTGCAGAACCTCGGCACGACCCTGCCGCGCGCGGTTCCTCTCGAGGTGCACAAAGGCAGTCTCACCGGCCCCCTGCTGGGCGCCCTCACCGTGCCCCAGGGGCTGCTCTATGCCCACGAATTCGTCGGCACCGTGACGGTCTCGTCATCGACGTTGAGCGGCTTCACGGCCATCTGGGCAGCAGTCGACCCGGCGAACGTCCTCAGCGAGCTCAACGAAGACAACAACACTTCGGTGCGCTTCTACGAAAACGGCGCAGAGCGCCCCGTCGACCTGCAGATTTTCGCGGCCGACTTCACGGTGCAGGGCACTGCCATCGCCGAGCGGCAGCTCACGTTGAGCGGCCTCGTGAGAAACCTGTCGGGCAACGACGCCAGCCGAGTGCAGATAGCCGCCATCGATGGCTTCGGGCACACCGTCGCAGCAACCGAGGTGGCCCTCGTCCCCGCCGGTGGCAGCGCGCCCGTCGGCCTCTCGATGACGCTCTCATCGACGCAGACACTGCGCATCGAGGCCGACCCTTTCTTCAAGCTGAACGACACCGCCCGCACCAACAACTTTGCCGCGGTGCAAGTGAACGTGACCGCCGGAACCAACCTGGTGGTGCAGGCCCTCAACCCGTCGAATCCCTCCGCACAAGGCGGTGTGCCCGTCACCCTCACCGCCTCGATTCGCAACGACAGCCCGAGGCTGGTGAGCACGCTGATGCGCCTGACCGACGAGACCTCGGGGCTCGAAGTCACGGCGACTCCTGTCCAACTCGGCGCCGGTGAGGTGCGACAGGTGGTGTGGAACCCGGTGCTGACTCCCGAGGGCCCGGGCGTCTATCGCGCCTGCATCGACCCCTTCGACAAGCTCTCCGAGACCAACGAAAACGACAACTGCGCCACCACGTCGACGAGCGCCGCGACGACAGCCGTCACGCTCGAGTCGAAGGACCTCGACATCAGCCCCGTCGGAGTCGACGTCGGCCAGCCATTCACCGCCAGCGCGACGGTGCACAACACCTCCAACGTCGCTGCTCAGGCGGTCATCGAGTGGTGGCAGGGTGCCCCGGGCTTCTCGTACGGCAAGCGCGTCGCGGAAGAGCGAATCTCGATTCCTGCGCGCTCGAATTTCGTCGCCCGCCGCGATTTCATTCGCGACGAGGGGACGCCCGAGATTCACGCCCGGCTCTCGCGATTCACGCCGCGCAATCAGCCCTCGCCAGCCTTGGTGGTCCAGGGAGGCCGACACCTCTTCCTGGAAGCCGCCATCGCCCTCGACGTGCCTGAGCCCGTAGGGCCCAATGTCATGGCGATTCGCAGCGGCAGGCTGCGGGGTCGGCAAGCGCCCGAGCTCGTCCTCGGACTTCGTCGAGTCGTGGGTGGCGCCGAGGCCTTCTCGACCATCGCGACCTTCGAGCGCTCTGGCGCCTCGTACGCACCTCTCTGGACGGCGGACCTGGTCGGTGAGCCCGGCGACGTGATGCTGGTCGACCTCGAAGGCGACGGACAGGGAGAAGTCGTCGTCCTGACCCAGGGCCACCTGGTTGGCCCGGCCTCCTACGAGACTCGTATGTACGCGCTCGACTCCAGCGGCGCCACGAAGTGGTCTGCACAGGTCGGCACCGCCGGCGTCCCGGGCGACCACTTCACCGGCATGTCACCGCTCGACTACGACCACGACGGCGTGACTGACTTCGCAGCGGGGACGTCTGCGAAGGTCTTTCGCGTGCTGTCCGGTCGCGACGGCCACCCACTGCTCGACGTGAACCAGGGCGTTCCGCTCTCCGGTACGGGTGACGTTCGCATCACCGCGCTCGACCTCACCGGCGACGGCACCTTCGAATTCCTCGGGCTCACCGAGGGCATCGTCGGAGCGGTGCTGTTCTCGCAGCAGGGCCAGCTGCTGTGGTCCAGCACGCGCTCGTTCGTCGCCTCCGGCGCCATCGCCGACCTCAGCGGCACCGGCTCGGCGCAGTACCTGTTCCCCGCGGCGGTCACGGGAACCGACCTCATCGACATCGCGACCAACCAGGTGCTCGCCTCGGCGCCCGCAAGCCAGGCGTTCAACGGCAACTTCAACCTCATCACCACATTCAATCAGACGCCGGTGGGGCCACTCGGGCAAGACGGTCTGTCGTACGCCGTCTACACGCCGCACCTTCAGGGGCAGGTGCGCGCCTGGCGCGGAGACTTCGACCTTCGGTGGAGCTCTGCGATGCGCGACACCACGCTCAACACGGGTGACGACGAGTGGGCAGGCACGCTCGCGGACGTCTACGGGCTGGGTCGGCCACAAGTCATCGCCAACTCCTGCCAGCAGGTCCTGACGGTGCTCGACGGTCGCAACGGCAACGTTCTGGTGCCCTACCCCGACTCGAATGACCCCTGCTCTTCGCCCGGCATCAACTCGGGCAATCAGATTCAGCAGCCGCCAGTGGTGGTCGACGCGACGGGCACCGGCCAGACGCGCGTCATCGTCGGCTACATGCCTCGCGGATCACCGCTGACGGCCACGGGCGGTGGCCCGTTCTATGGCCGCGCGCAGGCGCTCATCTTCAGAGGCCAATCGTGGAAGGCGAAGATGCCGACCGCCTGGGCCACGCGAAACGTCATCAAGGGCCAGCTCGACGAGAACCTGCGGCTCGCTTCTGGCTCCAACAGCCTGCGCTGGTGGACCACCCACAACACCTGGAATGACCAGTTCGACGTCGAGCCCGCGAAGCTCTTGCCCGACCTCGCGCTCACCGTGCCGTCTCAAGGCCCTGCGACCGCGAACCAGACCTTCACCCTGACCGCCACGCTCAAGAACGTCGGTGGCCTGACCGCATCTGACATTCCCGTCACCTTCTACGACGGCGACACCGCCATCGGCTCGACGACGGTGGCGGGCCCTCTCGCCGTGCGCACGGGCACTGCCCCGGTTTCGCTGGCGTGGAACCCATGGCCCGAAGGCCTGCACACCGTCTGTGTCGAGGCGAACGTCTCCTCGGCCGTCGAAGAGTCAGGTCACGACAACAACCGCGCCTGCACCACCGTTGCCGTGCGGGCCGCAACCCAGTCGTGCGACTTCGAGATTGCCGCTCCGACAGTCAACCCCCAGCCCGGCATCGCCGGACAACCGCTCGTTTTGAGCACGACGGTTCGCAACATCGGCGCACTCGCCTGTCCGACCGCGGTCGTCCAATTCGACGAAGGGCCGAGCTCCAACGTGAGCCAGACGGTGCGGGTGCCGATGGCCGCCCTCGCGGCCGGCGCGACGACGACGGTGAACGCGGTACTCCTCGCATACTCGGGGGCCCAGCACTTCTCGCTCGTGGTCGACCCCGACGGAACCGCGCGGGACTCGAACCTGCAGAACAACATCACTGCCCTCGACACCTCGACCGACGACACCTCGGTGCCTGACCTCATCGTAACGGGCGTGGTGGTGACTCCGTCGCCGGCCTACCCCGGCGAGGCCGTCACCGTGGCGGCGACCATACAAAACCGCGGCGGCTCGGCGCCCAGGGCGAGCGCCACCATCGCAGTCGGCGACAGCCCGCAGGTGTTGGAGCTGCCCGCGCTGTTGCCGGGCGAGACTGCGGTGCTCTCCGCGGTCTTCACTGCGCCCACCGCAACCACAGCCGGGCAGGCAGTCGCCGACTCCGCCGGAGCGGTGAACGAGCTCGATGAGGGCAACAACACGCGAGCCTTCGCGCTCGAAGTGACCGACCCGCTGCTGACCCTGGGGCTCACTGCGAGCCCGAGCTCTGCAGGGCCGGACGCCGCGGTCGGCCTGGCCGTGACGCTGCTCAACGGGCGCGCGAGCGCGCGTGAGCTGGCGCTCAATCTCGAGGTGCTCGACGCGACCGGAGCGGTGACCGAAATCATCTCCCAGGGTGCTCGGGTGGTGACGGGCCCGGGCAGCGCCGGTTTCTCCTCCACCTGGAACACGGCCCGCCGTACACCCGGAAGCTACTCCTTGCGAGCCACCGCCTTCGAGTCGGGTCGGTTCGTGGCGCGGGCTTCGACGACCTTCGAGGTGCTCGCCGAGCAGGCCAGCAGCGCCGCGGTGGCGGTCGACAAGGGCACCTACAGCCCCCGAGAAACGGTGCTGCTGCGGGGCCGCGCGGTGAACTCCTCGCGAAACCAGTCGCTGCTGGGCGCCACCGTGACGACGACCTTCTTCGACGCGGCGGGGGTGCGACTGCAGTCGAGCACGCGGCTGGTGCCCTCGCTGCCGCCCCTGGGCGTCTTCGAGCTGACCGACGCCCACGTGCTGAGCCCGATGGCGGCAGAAGGAGTCTGGCACGCCGAGGTCGAGCTTCGCGACGCGTCGGGAGTCCTCCTCGCCAGCGCCGTCGCCCCCTACCAGGTACAAGTCGTGCCCAATCGGAGCGTCGTCTCGCGCACAACAGTGCAGCCGATGTTCCCCATCGGGCCGGCCCTGCCGACTCACGTCGAGCTGACCAACACCTCGTCGGTCGCCCTGAACAACGGCGTGCTGAGCGTCGAGCTCTTCGACATCTCCGGGCCTCAGCTGAACGCGGCCCAGTCGAGCGCGAGCCGCTCGGTGTCGGTGCCGGCGGGAGCAACCACCGGGTTCGACTTCGCGCTCGCGACTGCAGGCGTCAACCCGGGCACCAAGCTGCTCGTGACTCGCCTCGACGGCAACATTCTCGAGCGCCTGCGCATCGAAGCCATCACGGTCGTCGACCATGAGCCGCCTGTCATCACCATCACCGGTGTCTTCGATGGTGAGTTCCGCCGGCTCGACGCGACGCCCGTCATCACGGTGGTCGATGCGAGTGGGTTCAGCTCGACCATCACCCTCGATGGAGCGCCCTTCGTCTCGGGCACTCTCGTCTCCGCTCAGGCTTCGCATCTGCTTCAGGTGGCGGCCACGGACATCTTCGGCAACTCGGCGTTCGCTCAGCTCCGCTTCACCATCGACAAGACACCGCCCGTCCTCACGCTCGGCGGAGTGGCGCCGGGCGCGTTCGTCGCCTCAGCGGTCACGCTGACGTTCAGCGCCACCGATGCCAGCCCGACGACGGTCAGCGCGACTGTCGATGGTGCCTCATTCGCTTCGGGAGGCGCGGTCACTGCAGAAGGTCAGCACATATGGACGGTGAGCGCGGTCGATGCCGCCGGCAACACCACCACCGAGACGCGGACCTTCCAACTCGACTTCACGGCACCGCTCATCGCCATCACGGGAATAGCCGATGGTGACCTTCGGAACACCCCCGCGGCCGTGACGTTCAGCGCCACCGACGCGAGTCCCACGGCCGTGACGGCCACCCTCGATGGGGCACCGTTCGCATCGGGTGCCACGGCGAGCGCTGAAGGAGACCACGTTCTACAGGTGAGGGCCGTCGACGCCGCGGGAAACACCGCGACGGCCACGGTGCACCTCACCCTCGACTTCACCCCGCCAGCCGTCACCGTGAACGGAGCGAGCGACGGCCAGCTCGCACGCGGGCCGCTCACTCTTACGTTCTCTGCCACCGACGCTCATCCGGGCACGACGTCGGCCACGCTCGACGGCGCGCCGTTCGCAACCGGCGGCACGGTCGGGCTCGAAGCAGCCCATACGCTGGTCGTGAGCTCCACCGATGCGGCGGGGAACAGCGCGAGCAAGACGGTGCGCTTCACGCTCGACTCCACCGCTCCCGTCATCTCCATCACCGGCGTGGCCGAAGGCCAGCTGTCGCGGACGCCAGTGGTTGTCGGGTTCTCATCGTCCGACGCCCACCCTGGCACGACGGTCGGCACCCTCGACGGCGCCACGGTCACCTCGGAAATCACCGTCTCGAATGACGGCGCGCACACGCTCACGGTGGTCGCCACCGATTTCGACGGAAACTCGTCGTCGACGACCGTCCACTTCATCATCGACAAGACCCCGCCGACCATCACGGTCAACGGCGTCACAGAAGGCCAGACCGGCACTTCTTTCACGCCAGTCGTCACTGTGACTGACGCGAGCGCCTTCACGCTCTCCCTGCAGCTCGACGGAGCCAACTTCGTCTCCGGCACGACGGTAACCTCGGCGGGCGCCCACACGCTCACCGCCACTGCGACCGACGCGGCCGGAAACATCGCGACGCGCACCGTTCACTTCATCGTGGTGCCGGTGGGCGCAGCGGAGCCGACGTTCGGCTTCGGCGTGTGCGCCGTAAACACGATGGTGATTCAGAACAGCGCACAGGTGAACGGCAGCGTGGCGTCGAACGGCTCGATGCAGCTCCTCAACGCTGCGCTCGTGATGGGTAACGCCGCCACCAAGACCGACCTGACGCTGCGCAACAGCGCGCGCATCACGGGGGTCGCGCGCTACGGCGGCACACTGACGGTCACGAACAGCGCCACGGTGCAGGGCGGCGCTGCGCGCGTCACCCCAGCTCCGTCACCGTGCAGCTGCAGCTACGACGTGGTCGCCGAAGTGAATCGAGCGAAGACCAGCAACGACAACGCCCTGCTGACCGGAAACCCGAGCATCGCTCCGTACCTGAGCGGCGGCGCTCTCGCGGTCAGAAATGCGACCATCACGCTGCCGGGCGGCACCTTCTACCTGACGTCGCTCAAGGTCCAGGGCACTGCACGGCTCAAGGTCGCAGTCGGCCAACGCGCACGTCTCTTCGTCTCGGGCGACGTGGTGGTAGAGAACAGCACCGTCGTCGGTGGCCCCGCTTCGCAGTCTGGCGCGGTGCTGATTGTCAGCAGCGCAGACGGCGTCACGGGCCACGTGACCCTCGAGAACGCGTCGGAGCTGGTGCTCCGGCTCTACGCGCCGAAGGCGGACGTCGCGTTGCAGAACGTATCGGGCCTCACCGGCGCAGTGATGGGGAGATCGATCACCGTGCAAAATGCGACACGGCTCACCTTCGATGGTCCTTCCGATGGCGGCGTGCCTTTGGTGTGTCCATGAAAGAGCGCTCACTTCGGCTCAGGGCGTTGACGTCGTTCGTGACGGCAATCACCGCCTGGTACCTGTGCGGCGGGCCCCGAGAGGCGCAAGCAGCGCAGCGCCAGCGCGCGACCGATGCCCGACGCGCCCAGGCCCTCGCTGCGCTGAAAATCGACGCGCAGATGCTCGACGCTCCGGACGCCTGGCGGGCGGCCGAAGCGGCGCGCGTAAAGCTCAAGCGCGCGGCAGCGATGAAGCGGGCGCGCGAGCTCGCCCACGCCGACCAGGCCGAGGCGAAGGCCAAGGCAGCGAAACAGGTCGCCGCCGAGCTCGAAGCGAAGGCAGAGCCCCAACGGCTCGTTCGCAAGCTCCGGCAGGCAACCGTCGAGGGCAAGCGTGGCGATGCGCTGAAGACGGCGCTTTTCGCTGAAGCGCCCGCCTTGCGAAACGTGAAGGCTCCGGCACAAGCCGTGGCGCCACCGCGCATCGACGACCGAAAGCCATTGAAGCCGCGCGCCGTGAAGCCGCGCCTCAAGGGAGCGACCGGAGCGCTGACTCCAGAGCTGCAGCAGCTCTACGCCTCGGTCGAGGGCTCTGGGGCGAGCGTGCTCGAGCCCGACGGCGAGCTCCGGCCGGTTGAAGACGTGCTCTACGGGCTGCGGCCGCGCCGTGCACCGCGGGCGGTGGCCTCCATCGCGTCGGACGTGGGCTTCTCGTTGTTCGGCGCGCTGCCCGCACCGACGGCTGACGACCTCGCCGAGACGGCGGAGACGGCGCGCACCCCCGAGCTGCTGGCGGTGCTGCAGCAGACCGGAAGCTCGCCGCTCGCCCTGTACAACCGCGTGCACACGTCCATCGCTCCGCAGCTGTACTGGGGGAGCAAGAAGGGCGCAGCGGCGACGCTGCGCGAGGGCGCGGGCAACGACTTCGACCAGAGCTCGTTGCTGGTCGCGCTGCTGCGGGCGGCTGGTGTCCCGGCGCGGTACGAGCACGGCATCGTGCGGCTGTCGCTCGCGCAAGCGCAGGCGCTCACCGGCGCCGACACCATCGAGCACGCCGCCTACCTCATCGGGTACACCGGCGCGCCGACCTCGGTCGACGGCAACACCATTCTCACCGAGCGCGTCTGGGTGCGCGCGTGGGTCTCCTACGGCGACTACAAGGGCACCGGGCCCGGCGGTGAGTCGCTGTGGGTGCGCCTGGACCCCGGAATGAAGCTCACGAGCTGGAAACATGCCGTCTCGCTCCGCGGCGTGGCGAGCTTCGACTCGGCCGCGTACCTGTCGGCGCCGAGCTCGAAGACTCCTCAAGAAGTGTTCGAAGCGCAGCTGCTCGCCGCGGCGAAGGCGAAGAGCCTCTGCAACAACCTCAACGACGCGCTCGCGGCGCCGACGGTGACTGAGAAGCCGCTGCAGCTGATGCCCTCGGAGCATCCCGCGAAGCTCGAGCAGAGCCTGCTCGTCTTCTCGCGCGTGCCGACGTCATTGCAGTGGACGGTCGATGTCTCGCTCGAGTCCGGCTCGAAGTCCTTCACGCTGGCCGAGCTGCAGTACCACCGCCTCTCGCTGCGCTACGTCGGGTCGACCCCGGCAGATGTGGCGGCAATCGCCGCGGCCGGTGGGCTGGCGAACATCGCGCCCTTCCGCGTGCGGGTGGCGGGCACGCTGCGCCTCGACGGCGTCGAGGTGAAGCGGTTCGACGATGGGCTCCCGGGAGTCTCGCAGCTCCTCACGGTGCGCATCACCGGGCCGGGCGTCGCGCCCGCTTCCGTAAACCACCAGCTTCGCGCGGGCGGGGTGTATGCGATTGCGCTGTACGGCGGCATCGCCGACTCGGCCTGGGCCGACTCGCTGAAGTCCGCGGTCACGACGTCTCCCTCGGAAGACAATGCCGAAGCGGCGGGGCACGCGGCAGCCGCGCTCTACGCGGCGCAGCAGCAGGCTTCGGCCACTCGTCTCTTCGGGCTCCAGGGGCACGGCGTATTCCAAGACGTGCTGGAGTCGATTGCAGGGCGCGAGCTCAACGTGACCGAGGCGTTCGGCGTGCCAGTCACGGTGACTCCCGGCCTCTACATTCTCGACGTCGGGCACGACACGCTCACGCCCGTGCCGATGGACGGCGACGCGTCACTGGTGAGCGCCCTGAATCTGCTCTCTGGGTTTCAAGGCAGCACCCTCGAGGCACGCGCGTGGGAGCAGCTCTTCGCGCGGCGCGCCATCGCGTCGGTGCCGGTGATTGCGCAGGCGCCATCGCTCGGCGTGCCGGTGCTCACCTTGAACGGCGGGAGCGCAACGGGGCTGACCGGCTACAGCGCCTCGTCGCTGCTGGAAATCAACCAGGCGCTCGCCGCCGGCTGGCGCGCCACCCTGCCCCAGCGGCCGGTCACTCTGTCCGGGTACGTGAACGTCGAGGCCTTCATCCTGTTTGACCCCGTGACGGGCTCGGGCACCTACCGAATTGGCCACGCGAACGGCGGCGGCTCTGACGGGCCTGGCACCGGCGGCGGAGACCCCTCGAACTGCCCCACCTGCAGCCGCAATGACCACCCGGTCAGCAGCATGGTGAACCTCGCCAACGGGAGACTCACCGAGTCGTACACCGACCTGACGCTCCCGTCGGTCGGCCTGCCCGTGGTGTTCAGCCGGCACTACGCGAGCGACTTCAAGCAGACGACCGCCCTCGGCGTGGGCTGGCTCCACAGCTACGCCATCTTCCTCCGCACCGAGCTGAACGGTGACATCACCTTCGTCACCGAGGACACCACCGAGGTGCGCTTCGTGAAGACCGGCAGCACGTTCGCGGTGCCGGTGGGGTGGTACTTCACGCTCACCCCCATCAGCGGCGGCCTCCGCGTGCGCGCCAAAGAGGGCTTCGTCTGGGAGTTCGACACCTCTGGCCGGCTCACCCGCCTGGTCGACAACTCGGGCAACAGCACGACGATGGTCTACTCCGGAAGCCAGCTCACCTCGGTGCTCGACTCGAGCGCGGCGACCGCGCTGACGCTGGCGTACACGGCGGGGAAGCTGACTTCGGTGACCGACCGCGCTGGCCGTGTGGTGGGCTACGGCTTCACCGGTGATGACCTCACCTCGGCCACGGACGTGGTGCAGAACACCGAGACCTACGGCTACGACGCGCGGCACCTGCTCACGTCGCGCACCGACAAGCGCGGGCAGACGCAGCAGATTGCGTTCGACGCCTTCGGCCGGTAGAGCTCGACGAAAGACGCGCTCGGCAACGAGTCGCACGCCACCTACGACACGCCGCATCTCACCACCGTCTTCGTCGACAAGACGGGCGCCGCGTGGCGGTACGTGCACAACGCCGCGGGCAACCCCATCGAGACCACCAACCCGCTCGGCGAGACGACCAAAATCGAGTGGACGGCACAACAGCCGACCAGGAGAACCGACGGGCGCGGCCTCGACACCACGGCGACCTATGACACCAAGGGCAATCTGCTCACCCGCACGTACCCAGACGGGCGGCAGGAGACCAACACCTGGGAGCCGACGTTCTCGCAGCCGCTGACGCAAGCGAGCACCGGCATGCCGACGGTGGTGAACACCTACGACACCTCCGGCCGACTCAAGACGCGCAACCCGGGCCTCGGCGTCACCACCTACAACTACGACGCCAAGGGGCAGCTCTTCACCGTCGTCGAGCCGGGCCCGGCGACGACCACGTTCGGCCACGACGCGGTGGGCAACGTGAATTCGGTGACCGACGCCACCAACCGAGCGACGACGATGGGCTTCGATTCCGCCGGCCACCTCACCTCGGTGACTGACGGCAACGCCAAGACGCGCACGCTCGAGGTCGACGCCGCGGGCCGGGTGCACGCCCAAATCGACGCGCTCAACCGCCGCACCGAATTCACCTTCGACGGCGAAGGCCATCGCCTCACCACCAAAGACGCGGAGCTGAACGTCACCACCTTCGGCTACGACGCGAACGGCCGCCTGACGTCGGTCACCGATGCAAACCAGAAGGTGACGCGCACCGAGTACGACGCCGAAGGGCGGGTGACGGCCACCATCGACGCGCGCGGCAACCGCAGCACGCGCAAGTACGACGCAGCAGGGAGACTCGTCGAGACCACCGACGCGTCGGGAGCGGTGACGAGCCAGCTCTATTGCGGAGACGTGCCGACGCCCTGCACCGAGGTCGATGCCCTGGGCAACGTCCGCACGCGGGAGTTCGACGCCGTCGGCCGCGTCACCCATGAAATCGACCCGCTCGGGCGCGAGACGGCCATCGGCCACGACACCGCGGGGCGCGTGTCGAGCGAGGCCGGGCCAGGCAAGCCGCTGACGACGTACAGCTACCAGTCGGCCACCGGCCTGCTCAGCACCGTCACGACTCCGGCCCTGACGGTGACGTACCAGTACGACGCGCGAGGCAATCGCCGCCAGGTGACGGCAGGCAGCCAGGTGACGCAGTACACCTTCGACACGGCGAACCGGCTGCTCACCGAGACCAACCCGCTGCTCAAGGTGACGACGTACACGTACGACGGCGCGGGCAATCGCAGGACGAAGCTCGACGCGAACGGGCACACCACCACGTACTCGTACGACGACAACCGGCGGCTCGGGCGCGTCGACTTCGACGACGGCACGTTCTACCAGTACGACTACGACACCCGCGGCAACCGCACGCTCGAGAAGGGCCCCAGCCACGAGCGTCACCTGCACTACGACGTGCTCAACCGACTCGACGTGGTCGACGACCTCACGTTCGGCAAGCAGCTCGTCTACGGCTACGACGCGAGCGGCAACCGCACCTCGCTCGCCGAAGGCGGCGTGACGCAGTACTGGGAATACGACAAGCGCAACCTGCTCGCCGCCGCACGGGTCGGCACCGGGCCACGGACGCTGTTCGGCTACGACACCATGGGGCGTCGCGACTTCGTGGTGAGGCCTAACGGCGTGCGCACCGACTACGCCTACGACGAGTCGAGCCAGCTTCTGTCGATGACACACAGCAAGGCAGGCGCGGTGTTGCTCGGCTTCTCGTACGCCTATGATGGGCAGGGCAACCGCGTCTCGAAGACGCGCGAGGGCGGCACCGCCGAAGTGTACGGCTACGACACGAGCATGCGCCTGACCAAGGTCGACTACGGCACGGCGAAGACGGTCGAGTACACGCTCGACGCGCTCGGCAACCGCCTCACCGAGGTGCAGACGGTGCGGCCAGCGAGCGGTCCGAACGTGGTGACCACCTGGTCGAGCACCTTCAACGCCTTCAATCAGCTCAAGACTCGCAACCGCTCTGGCGGCGGACTGCCGGCGCTGAACACCACCTTCGACTACGACGACATCGGCAACACCACCACCGAAACCGCAAGCACTGCAGTGACGTCGTACACGTGGGACCGCGACAACCGCCTGCGCGCGGTGACTCCGCTTCCGCCGGCGGTACCGACCGCGTACTCCTACGATACCAATGGCTTCCGGGTCGGGCGCACCGAGGCGATTGGCACCACACGCTATCTCCTTGACGGCCAGAGCGTGCGCGCAGAGCTTGACGCCTCCAATACGCCCGTCGCGCGGTATCTGTTCAACCCTCAGGCCGTCGACGACCTGATCAGCTTCGAGCGCGCAGATGCGACCTACTGGCCCCTAACGGACGGATTGGGCAGCATCTACGCGGCGTCCGACGCAAGCGGAACGGTGGTGCATCAATATGGCTACGAGGTGTACGGAGCGCGGACAGAGCTCGGTGGAAGCGGCCCGTCGTTCGACGTTGGACATGCTGCGCGTTGGCACGATGCGAACGGTCTGATCGAGCATCGCGACCGACTTCGAAATCCCTTGGTCGCCGGGTTTCTGCAGGCCGACAGGCTCGGCATGAGGGCCGGCCCGAATAGTTACGCGTTCGCCGCCAACAACCCGACGCAGTACGTCGATCCTACAGGGCGGTTGCCTGATGTGAGCGGTGTGCTGTCCATGGCAACCATCGGTGCGTTGCTCGGCGCGGCGTTCGTTTATTTCTTCAATCCGAGCTGCGACCTGAGGGTGCAAGACGGAGCCGTTTTCGGTGCCATGATCGGTGCGGTCGCTGCACTTGGCCTTGATATCAACGTGGCGTTCAAACTAATCCGTGTATTCGGGAACGCCGTTGACTTTCAGATCACCGCCTATTCGCGACTCTTTCAGTTTGTGAAGCTCGCGCTGGGCTGGACCCCTGGTCAAGGGTGGCACATCAACTTCGCGCGCTCGGGCCACCTGTTCATCGGACCGATTGCTCAAGTCTTGATTCTTCTCACGGTGGGCGTGATGCTCGCGGTCACCTTTGCCGCCCTGATGGCTGCGCACATAGCCCAGATCGAGGCGGTCAATGACGAATGACACTCTCGTTCTTGGCTTCTGGAGTCTTACTCCTAGCGCCCGGGCCGAAGCCTTGAACGAGCTTTTGGTTCAACTGGGGGCCGACCGGCAGCGGTTTGTTACCGTTATAGGTTCGCGTGACGCATTCGACCGGTGCAAGCTTGAAGGGCAAGTGATTCTTGGTGCGACCATCGCATCAACACTCTGGTCAATAATCAGGCCGATCGAGGTCCTGTAGACGGTACGTGAAGCTGCACTCGATGGCGTCGGCCATTTTGTGCTTACTTTGCCGCAGGAGATCGATTGGTGGGTATCTCCGGTGCCTATGAGTCCGCAATCGACCGCGTTGTTCGGATCACCCTCCGATGCTGTCGCGAGCTTCTTTCGCGGACGGAGAGTCAACTTCATTGAGGCGAAACCACTTCTCGCGGAGCTGCGTGTGTCACCGGGCGTTCAAGTCGAGGTCTTGCGCCGCTTTGGCGTGCGTGTCATCGCCGCTCCCATGCTGCCCTAGAGCGCCGAACAGGTTCGATCACGCTGCCGCTCGGTTCTGCCGCAGCTGACGCGCGAGAGTCTCGAGATTTTGTTCGATGCGGGCAGCTACAAAGCAGTTGTCGAAGCACTACCGGACGCCGCCATGACCCAGGAAGAATTCGGCCGCTACTGGGGAATGAGCAAGTCTGTGCTGCGAGAGAAGGTTGGAGAGTACGAGCTACTGGGGCTGGCCCTATCGCCAGACCTCGCGGTCGATGAGCACGGACATCTCGCGATACTCGTCGGCAAGGCAGGCGATTTCGCTGGGCGGTTCCTGGTCAAGAAGGCTCGAGGCACAAATGTCCTCGATGCTCGATGGTGCACCGACGATGGTGATTGGTACGCGTGGAGCACGGCGCTGTCTCCGAGCCAAGACGAGTGACAAGCAGTGCTAACGGTCGTGCGAAAGTTCGTTGCCGCTCCGAACGTGAAGTCGTTGGAAGCGATTGGTGCTCGAAGAATCCGCTCAACGAGTCATTGAAGGCTCAATACGGCGGCGCAGATCAGCTCAACTCAGCCACCGCACCCTCGTCCTCATCGAACTGGAGCCGCGGCCGCGAAGCCAAACGTGGCGACCAGCTTCTACGAAGTGGAACGCTGCTCACGCACGGCCGCCGTGCAGCGGCGCTTGCGGAGGAGCGACACGCAGCGCGACCGCCGAAGAACCGACGGGCGCGGCCTCGACACCTCATCTTGGAGTGCCGAGCGGAACCCCGAAATTTCTACACTCGGGACGGATTTGAGGGGGTCGGCGAAACTGGGCATGTCACCGCCCATTGGGCGCAACCAAAGGTTGAGATGAGAACGGTTTCTTGGCTGGTCGCCCTGTTGCTATCCCTCGGCTGCGACAATCAGGTGTTGCTCGGCAACACCCCCGACGGTGGCGCGGTTGGTGGTGGCGCGGCTGCAGGCGGCCTCGGCGGTGGCGTGGCCGCTGGCGGCTCGGCTGGCGGCTCGGCTGGCGGCTCGGCTGGCGGCTCGGCTGGCGGCTCGGCCGGCGGCGCGGGACTCGCCGATGCAGGCTGGACGTACTCGAGCCCGATGACGACCAACCGCTACAATTTCACGATGACGCCGCTGCCCAACGGCAAGGTGCTGGCGGCGTTTGGAAATGGTCAGGGCGGCTACCGCAGCACTGCCGAGCTCTACGACCCCGCGTCGGGCATGTGGAACGCGACCGGCTCGGTTCCCGAGGGCCGCACGCTCCACACGGCGACCTTGCTTCCGAACGGCAACGTGCTGGTCGCGGGCGGAGACGGCAACACGGGGCACAGCCTCGATACGTGTCGCGTCTATGACCCCGCCACGCAGACCTGGTCCGCGACGGGTCCGATGCTCGAAGCCCGAAAGGAGCACACAGCAACGCTGCTGCCCAACGGCAAGGTGCTGGTGGTGGGCGGCCAGGGAGTGAACGGGCTGAGCGGCATTCTCCAGACCTCGGAGCTCTATGACCCCACCACGGGAACCTGGGCCGCCACGCCCGGCGCGATGGGGTCACGGCGCGCGGGCCACAACGCCGTTCTGCTTCTGAATGGCAAGGTGCTCGCGGTCGGTGGGCAGGGCGCGCCCGTGGCCGCAGGGCCCTCGACTGTCGACGAACTGACGACTGCAGAGATCTTCGACCCCACCTCGGGAGTCTGGACAGCCACCGGCGCCACGGCGGTCGCTCGTTACCTGGCCACGTCGACCTTGCTCGCGAACGGGAAGGTGCTGGTCGCCGGTACCCACACCGCCGCCACTCCCCGCTCAGAGGTCTATGACCCGGAAACGGGCAGCTGGACAGTGACGGGCGATATGGCGTTCCAGCGCTGGTCGCACACCGCCACCTTGCTGAGCAGCGGCAGGGTGCTCGTCGCCGGTGGCGTCGCCAGCGCATCTCCGCTGCTGCGGCCCGTCGTCGAGCTCTACGACCCGGGCACCGGAATCTGGAGCATGGGCCCTGGCATCAACGCTCCCCGCGCGGCACACGCTGCCACGCTGCTGCCGGGTGACCTCTTGCTCATCGCGGGGGGTACTCCCACGACGTCTGTTCCCGCGACCGAGACCCTCTCCACGGGCGGACTGTGACGAACGTCGACGCACCGCCAGTGAGCAGCGGCGCCGCCACGCTCACCAGTCGACGGTGTCTTTGCCGGTCGACTGCTTCGGCACCAGCCGGGTCTTCTTGCCGCGCCACGGCTCGGGGTCGGCCTCGTCGATGAGCGCGCGCACGCGCTCGAGCGTGCGCGGCCAGTACTTCTTCCGCTGCGCCAACGTCACCTCGCCCTGGTAGCCGCTGGTGAAGCTGCACCCACAGGCTCGCCGCGCGCTGCACCCGCCCGGCGAGCGCCTGCTTCCACTCGGCCTTCAGCGCCGCGTCGGGCCGCAGCCGGGTCTGCACGTCGCGGCGCTCGATGACCGCGGCGTCGACCTTCACCGCGCGGCGCAGCTTGGGCTCGAGAGCTCTCGCATCCCCCGCGCCGGGGGCGCTGAATTTGCGCCGCAAACGGGCTTTCCCCCGAGCGCGCAGGCGGCGACTGCGCAGCGCGCTTCGCAGCCGCCTCACCCCTCTGGCGATCTGCCGCGACTTCGCATAGGTGACGGGCCTCTTCTTACGCTGTACCCGTCTGGTAACCCATCTGGAGGTCCCGTACATGCTCGCGTTGAATGGTGGCACCCCGCTCCGCCGTGGCGAAGATTGGCCCAAGTGGCCGGTTCACACTCCTGAGACCACCAAGGCCCTCCAGGCGGTGCTCGACAGCCAGCGTTGGTCGATCGCCGGCACCTACGCCGGCGCTCCGGCGCGCGAGCGTACCTTCAGCGAGCAGTGGGCGGCCTACAACGGCGTGAAGCACGCGGTCGGCGTGGCGAACGGCTCGGCCGCGCTGCTCATCGCGCTCGAGGCGCTCGACATCGGCCCCGGCGACGAGGTCATCGTGCCCGGCCTGTGCTGGGTCGCTCCGGCCACCGCGGCGCTCAACGTCAACGCCACTCCCATCATCGTCGACGTCGACCCCGCCACCTTCTGCCTCGACGTGAAGAAGGTGAAAGAGGCCATCACCCCGCGCACCAAGGCCATCATCGCGGTGCACCTCTACGGCTCGGCGGTGAACCTCGACGAGCTGCTCGCCATCGCCAACGCGAACAACATTCACGTCGTCGAAGACTGCGCCCAGAGCCACGGCACCCGGTGGAACGGCAAGAACGTCGGGTCGCACGGCATCGTGGGCTGCTTCAGCTTCCACCAGGGCAAGCCCTTCGCCAGCGGCGAGGGCGGCTCGGTCATCACCAACGACACCCGGCTCTACCGCCGCCTGCAGATGCTCCGCGCCGACTCGCGCACCTGGGTCGACCACACCCCCAAGATGGGTCACATGGAGCTGCACGAGGCCGGTGAGCTGCAGGGCAGCAACCACTGCATCTCCGAGTTCCAGTCGGCGATTCTGATCGACGCGCTGCCGCGCCTCGAGCAGCAGATCAAGACCCGCCAAGAGAACGCCCGCTACCTCGACGAGCAGCTGCTCAAGGTCGGCGGCATCGTGCCGGTCACCCGCCCCAAGCAGGTCGATCGCCAGTCGTACTACCACTACATGCTCCGCCTCGAGCTGGGCGCGTGGGCGGGCCGCTCGAACACCACCGTCTCCGAGGCGGTCGAGGCCGAGCTCGGCTTCTGGATCCACCCTCCCTACCCGGCGATGAAGGACCACAAGCTCTACGTGCCGGCCACCAAGCGCCGCTTCCGCTACAACGACCAGCGCGCCGCCGAGCTGAACCCCGCCCGCTTCGAGCTGCCGGTCTCGCAGCGCGCCTACAAAGAGAACCTGGTGTTCCACCACAGCGTGCTGCTCGGCACCAAACAGCACATGGACTCGATCGTCGAAGCCTTCGCCAAGGTGAAGAAGGCCGTCAACGAGCTGCCGAACAAGTGATGACCGCCGCCGCCCGACTCGACCCCCACCCCATGGCCCATCGCGATCTGATCACCTTTCCCGCTGGAAAAGTGACCGGCACCGCGATGTGGGCCGCGGCCAAGCTGCGCGTCCTGCAGTGGAACGCGCTCGCCGGGAATCGCGCCAAGCTGCGCGAAGTGCAGGAGGAGACGCTGCTCGAGCACTGCCGCGTCTCCGCCAACACCGAGTTCGGGCGGGTTCACGGCCTCTCCCAGATTCGCTCGTTCGAAGACTTCAAGCGCCAGGTGCCGCTGCGCACCTACGCCGACTTCGAGCCGTACCTCGAGCGCATGCGCAAGGGCGAGACCGACGTGCTGTACCCGGGGCTCATCCCCTACTACGGACAGAGCTCGGGCAGCTCGAACACCAACGCGCAGCACAAGTACCTGCCCATCAGCCCGGCGCAGATCAAGTGGCAGCAGAAGTCGGGCTTCGACGTGGTGGCCCGCTACCTCGACCTCACCGGCGACCGCGAGCTGTCGGGCGGCTACTTCCTCGCGCTGTTCCCGCCCTCGACCATCAAGCAGATGGGGCCGGTCGGCGTGGCGTCGAACCCCGGCATCATGCAGCTCAACGTGCCCTACCCGGCCAAGCTGCTGCAGCTCCCCAAGCCGCCGATTCGCGACATCCCCGACTACGACCAGAAGCTCAAGGCGATGGCCGAGGCGTACCTCGACTACGACGTGCGCTCGCTCTCGGGCACCACCTGCTGGTTCTCCATCTTCTTCGACCAGCTGCTCGCGGCCGCCAACCGCCGCGGCATGAACGTCACCAGCGTGAAGCAGATCTGGCCGAACCTGCGCGTGCTGTTCGGCGGCGGCGTCTACGCCGAGCCCTACCGGCAGATCATCGAAGAGCGCATGGGCCGCTCCATCACCTTGATGGACAACTACAACGCCACCGAAGGCGGCGTGTTCGCGTGCACCGACAGCCGCGTCGACACCTCGATGCTGATGCTCGCCGACCGCGGCGTGTTCTTCGAGTTCGTGGCGCGCGCCGAGCACGGCAAGCCCGACGCGAAGCGCGTGCCCCTGTGGGACGTCGAGCCCGGCGTCGACTACTCCATCGCCGTCACCACCCAGTCGGGCCTGTTCGCCTACTACATGGGCGACGTGGTGCGCTTCGACTCGATCTTCCCCCACCGCCTGCAGTTCTCGTGGCGCACCGGCGGCGTGCTCTCGGTCACGCAAGAGCTCACCAGCTCGCTCGAGATCGAGCGCGCGGTCGGCGAGGCGACCCGCAAGCAGAACACCACGGTCATCGACTTCGCGGCCTCGAGCGAGGTGGGCATCAACGGCACCGCCAAGGGCCGCTACCTGCTCTTCGTCGAGTTCGAGAAGGCGCCCAAAGACCTGCAGGCCTTCAGCGAGGCGTTCGATCAAGAGCTGTGCGCGCAGAACCGCGTCTACCGCGAGCACCGCGCCCGCGACGTGGCGATTCTCGCGCCGGTGGTGCTGCCGCTGCCGACCGGCTCGACCAAGAAGTTCATGGAGCAGCTCGGCCTGAACAACTTCCAGAACAAGTTCCCGCGCATCATCGGCGACGACCGCCGCGAGCTGCTCCGCAAGTACGTGCAGCCCACCTGATAGCTTCGATGCAGCGCGGTGGTGCGGCACTTTGGAGCGAGCCTGGGGCGCCCCTGCACGAGGGGGCCCTCATTTCTGTCGCAGAAAAGGTGCGCGGGTATCTCGAACGGTGGGTCTACTCGGGGCGCGTGCTCCCCTTGTTTCCAGCGCTCGAGATCAACTACGAACACGCCCGCAACGTGATGCGGGTCGACGGCTCTTTCGCGCGGAAGTTGAGGAAGAACGCGACGGGCATCGTGTTGCTCGTGGCCGCCGTCGAAGCGGTGCTCGAACAATTTTTCGCAGTCATGAGGGTGCCGTTGTTGTTGCCGGCGGCAGCGGCACCCGCAGTCGACACGCTGGCGGGCTCTCGAACCAAAGTATGACCACCAACCTGCGCCGTCCCCCCACCAACTTCATCGACCCCGACGCGATCATCATCGGCTCGGGCCTGGGCGGCCTGGCCCTGGCGTCGACGCTGGCGCAGAAGCGCGGCCTCAAGGTGCTGGTGCTCGAGGCAGCACCGATGGCCGGCGGCGCGACCCACGTGCACGAGGTGCAGGGCTACGAGTTCCCCGCCGGGCTGCACTCGGTCGGCGACATGGACACCGACATCAACCCCGCCGCCCTCAACGCGTGGACAGCGAACTACGTCACCGGCAACCAGGTCACCTGGTCGAAGATGCCCGAAGACCACGAGTACGCGTTTCTCGGTGACGAGGGCTTCCCCTGGTACTCGACCGCCGAAGAGAACATCGAGTCGATGTCGAAGCGCGGCCTGGGTGCGGGAGATCTCGCTGGCTACTTCAAGCTCGAGAACGAAGTGCAGGCCGCGGGCGCGGGCTGGGCGCTCACCAAGCTGTACCCGAACGCGCTGCCGCTGGCGGTGCGCGAGGGCATCTACCGGCTCACCGCCAAGACCTGGCGGAAGTACATGCAGCGCGACACCCACCGGGTGCTGAAGCAAGACCTCGGCTTCAGCGACAAGATGGCCGGGCTGTTCGAGTACATGTACGGCAACTACGGCCGCCCGCCCGACGAGGCGCCGTTCACCATGCACGCCGCGGTGATGTACCACTACCGCAAGGGCGCCTACTTCCCCGCCGGCGGCCCGTCGGTGCTGGCGAAGACCATCAACACGGTGCTCGAGGCGTGCGGCGGGCAGATCGCCACCAGCACCCCGGTCGATCAGATTCTGGTCGAGAACGATCGCGCGGTGGGGGTGCGGCTCAAGAACGGCACCGAGCTGCGCGCGAAGATCGTGGTCAGCGACGCCTCGGCGTGGACGACCTTCATGCAGCTGATGCCCCGCGAGGTGAGCGAGCGGCACGGCTACGTCTCGAAGCTGAAGACCATCGGCTCGAGCCCTTCGCACATCACCCTGATGGCCGGGTGGAACGAGAACATCGACCTGCCGGCGCACATCGTGTGGCAGATGCCGCGCTTCCCCGAGCTGCAGCCGTGGGACGTGGCGGCCGGCGACCGCATCTACAAGTCGCAGATGCGGTTCGAGGGCATGCCGGCGTACCTGATGAGCCCGTCGGCGCGCGACCCGCTCTACGGCGAGCGGTGTCCGGGCAAGACCAGCATGATGCTGCTGGTCGAGGCGAACCGGGAGTGGACGCTGCGGGCGGCCTCGGAGCCCGGCTTCCGAGCCGAGCTCGAGGGCAAGTTCAAGGAGCACGCGCTCAAGCTGATGACCGACCGCTTTCCGCAGCTCGCGACGCGGGCGCCGTCGATGCTGCACGTGCAGTGGCCGATGGGGTGCAACCCCCACGCGCGCGAGGGCGGCTCGTATGGGCTCGAGCCCAGCGCGGCGCGGTTCCTCGAGCACACGCACTGGCTGCGGCCGAAGACCACCATCGAGAACTTCTTCCTGGTGGGGCAAGACGCGTTCATGCCGGGCATCGCGGGCGTGCTGATCGGCTCGCGGTTCGCGTACACGGCCATCACCGGAGACTTGCTGCACCTGGTGAACAAAGACGTGTCGCAGTTCAGGCCGCAGCTGCCGGTGAGCGCGCCGAATGAGGCGCCCGACTTGAAAGTCGCCTGAGCGGCTGAGCTCGGTTGGGCTCTGCCGGCGCAGTCGGCGCCGTCCACGTCCTTTCTCGAAGCCACCCCTGCCGCCGAGCCCACCGCCGAAAACGACCGTACCGGTGACAGCACCCAGGCCCCCCCTCCCCTTGCGCCGACCACCAGTGCTACAGCCGGCCCCTTCGAAACCGAGGTGGGCCGTGCATCGAATCACCGCCGTCATCATCGCCTCCTTCACCGTCACCGCCTGTGACTGCCGCGGCAATCACCTCATCAGCCGCCCCGACGCGGGCTGCCCCCGAGGTCTGCGACGGCCTCGACAACGACTGCAACGGCGAGGTCGACGACCTCCCCGAGCTGACCTGCGGCCTGGGCATCTGCACCCAGGCGGTGCCCGCCTGCACCGCCGGCGTCGAGCAGACCTCGTGCACCCCGGGCCCATCGGCCCCCGAGAAGTGCAACCAGCTCGACGACGACTGCGACGGCACCGTCGACGAAGACGGCGTCTGTGACGCGAAGCTGATGTGCCCCGCCAGCGTGCACAGCCCGGTCGGCGTTCCCGTCACCTTGAGCGGCAGCGCCGTCGGCCCCACCGGGCCCGTTTCAGTCGTGTGGTCGGTCACCGAAGCGCCGGCCGGCTCGACCGCGATGCCCGCGCCCAACTACCTCGCCACCACCCGCTTCACCCCCGACGTGATGGGCACCTTCACCTTGAAGATGTGCACCGTCGGCGAGAGCCCCGTCTGCTGCACCACCACCGTCGACACCCTGCAGACCTGCACCAACCCCCGCGCCGCCGGCCAGCACCGCCTGCCAGACCAGCTGGGACGGCCGGCCCATCGTGCAGTTCGCTCCGGTGCCCCAGGGCTTCGAGTACCAGCTGCTCGACTCGAGCGGCATGCTGCTCGGCACCGCGAGCGAAGGCCACAACCACCTGCGCCCCGCCGCCCGCATCACCACCGGCCTCGCGCCGCCCGGGCAGAAGGTCTCGCTGGGCCTGCGCGCCTGCGCCACCAGCGACGGCACCTGCTGCTCCACGCTCACCCCGCTCGACGTGATGGTGGTCTCGGTGTGCCAGAGCCCGGTCGCCCCCAGCTCGACCAACGTGGTGTTGAGCGAGTACGTCACCAACGGCGAGGGCGCCTGCCCGTCTCCCGACTGCGCCACGATGGACACCTGCCAGGCCGGCGAGGCGGTCGAGATCACCAACCTCTCGAACTGCCCGGTGACCCTCGACGGGTACCACTTCGCCTACCGCAACTCGAACGCCTCGACCGCCAGCTACCGGTGGATGAACTTCGGCAGCGCCGACGTCATCCCCCCACGCGGGGTCTACGTGGCGATTCGCAACCGGCAGTACGCGCCCGCCTGTGCCGCGCCGCTGGGCGCCGAGTCGAACGGGCTCTACGGGCTCAAAATCTCCCGCCTCTCGATGCAGGGCCCCAACCTCTGCAGCGGCTGGTTCAACAACACCGGCGGCGGCATGTCCGAGCTGCAGATTTCTCCCGGCAACATCTCGGCCCCCGAGCTGCTCACTTTCACCCCCTCGGCCACCGTCGCGCGCGTCAACCCGTACCACCCCACCACCGGCTCGATTCCCTCGTGCAGCAGCGTGGGCTTCAACGCCGTCGACTCGTGTGGCTCGGTGGCCTCGGGCCAGCAGCCCACCAGCGTGCTCTCGCCCAACCAGCTCGGCCGCCTCTGGCACCCCTGCGACGCGGTGGTGAACGCGGCGCCCGCCTGCGTCCGCGACTGATTCACCTCGCCGGTCGCACGGTGTACTCCCGTCCACCCGAGTGGACTGTTCGCGTCATGCCGGCGCCCCGCGCACCCAAGCGCGCGTTCGCGCTCGACTCGGGGCGCGCGTGAAGTGAAACCTCCAGTTCTCGCGTAAACAGAAATATACATGTAATTTCCAGCGCTTAGCCGAAACTTCTCAGCGGTCGAGAGGAGAATGAGGCATGGCTACCGATTCCGCCTCCGCAGCAGCAGCCGCCGCAGCCGCAGCCCGCGCCGCAGCCGAAGCCCGCCGTCGCATCGAAGAGGCGGCCCGCGAGGCGGCGCGGCGCGCCGAAGAGGCGCGCAAGCAGGCTGAGCAGAAGCCCCCGCCGGCGCCGCTCAAGCCGCCCTCGCTCTTCAACCAGAAGAACGTCTTCCAGCTGGCGCAGAAGCCCAAGGTCGACCTGAACCCGCCGCCGACCGCGCCGCTGTCGCCCAACGAGACCCGCGCCTACGTCTCGGCGGCCAAGGCCGTCACCGCCAAAGACCCGGCCGCCAACCCGCACCAGGTCATCGCCAAGAGCCCCGAGCTCGTCTCGTGGATTCAGTCGTCGTCGGCGCGCCTCGACCAGACCCTGCCCACCGCGCAGACCGACGTGAATCAGCAGCTCGCCGCCGAGCTCGACTCGCGGCTCACCGTGCAGAACGGCGCCGCCCGGCTCGCCGCCGTTGCGGGGGCCGACAGCGGAGCCATCACCGCGCCCACTGCCGTCACCGACGCCGAAAGCGCCAAGGCCGCGCTCACCGCGCTGTCTCCGAAGGCCAAGGTGAAGTTCAGCGACGGCGCGACCGGCACCGACACGGTGCAGGGCTGCGCCAAGGCGCTGCTCGCCTCGCCCAACGTGAAGTTCTGGGACGACCTGTCGACCGGCTCGGACCGCAAGAACCTGCAGCGCCTCGCCGACGGCGAGAAGTCGCTGGTGCTCGCCGACAACGCCGAGCACACCGGTGTCGCGCCGAACCTGAAGATGATGCAGGCGCTGGTGGCGATGTCGAAGGCCGGCCCGATTCAGATCAACGCGCTCACCGGCGGCAACCACTCGTCGGGCTCGAACCACTACAGCGGCCACGCGGTCGACCTCGACCTCAACAGCGGCGACGCGGGGCAGATCGAGCAGATCGCCAACCGGTACGGCGGCACCCGCAACAGCGAGTCCGACCACATTCACCTCGACTTCCTCGAGGGCGGCAGCGGCCCGGCTGCGACCCGGGTCACCGCCACCACCGGCGAGACGAACGCCGGCGGCTCGGACAAGCTCATCAAGCCGCTCGACACTCCGATGCCGAAGAGCTCGGAGTTCGACAACCCCGACGGCCCCGAGGGCATGCCGGGCATCAACGGCGGCACGGTACACGGCGCGCTCGACTGGTTCGCCAAGGGCGGCACGCCGGTGAAGGCGCCGGTGAACGGCACCGTCACCGAGGTCACCGCGTCGAAGGGCAACAGCGGCCAGGTCTTCGGCGGCGTGGTGAAGGTGAAAGACGACTCGGGCAAGCTCTTCGTGTTCCGCCACCTCGACCCCTCGGGGGTGAGCGTGGGTCAGAAGGTCAAGGCCGGCACCGAGCTGGGCAAGGTGACGAGCTGGGCCGACTCGCCGAGCTCTTCGCACTGCCACATGGAGATCTGGAAGACCGAGAGCGGCGGCTACAACCAGGCCAACGCCATCGACCCGCTGAAGTTCTACCAGAAGGGCGTCACCGGCGGCTCGAGCGACCCGGGCGCCACTCCGGCGGGCCTGCTCGACGCCGCGGCGCTGAAGAAGGTGATGCCGAAGGTCGACGGCAAGACGGCGAAAGAGGCTTCGCCGGTGGTGGCGCAGGCCATCGCCGCCGCGGGCATCAACGACCCCAAAGAGAGCGCCGCGTTCGTCGCCATGGTGGGCCAGCAGACGAAGCAGCTCAGCACGCCCGACGCGTACCAGACGGTGGTCGACACCGCGACGAAGTGGAAGGCCGACCCCTCGATCGGCAAGGCCGCGCGCAAGGGCGACCTGAACGCGGTGGCGAAGGGCCTCGGCATTCAGGTGAGCAAGGCGCAGCTCGACGCGGGCGACAAAGATCAGCGCGTCGCCGACCGCATCGATCAAATCTTCGCCGCTGCCAACCCCGAGGCCGCCAGCCACAAGGTGAAGAACGAGGCGGGGCAGCTGGTGACGCTCGGGCAGCTCTGCGTGCGAGGAAGGCCAGAAACACCAGATGGACCCGTTCCTCTTCATGGCCATCGCCAAGCAGGAGACCCAGTTCGGCACCGCCGGCGTGGGTGTGGAGAAGATGCTGGGCGTCTCGGCCTACGACTCGAACCCCGACGGCGACTACGGCATGAACGGCCTGAGCGCGCAGATCATCAAGGGCGCCGAGACGTTCGATCGCCTGCGCAAGGCGAACGGCGCCAGCCCCTCAGACCCGATGGCCACACAGATCGCCGCCGTCAACGGCTACACCAACGGCGACACCAGCGGCCCGCGCGGCCAGGTCTGGGCCACCGACCCCAACTGGTACCAGGGCGTCACCGCCAACTACCAGGAGCTCACCAAGAACGGCGACGGCCTCGGCCCGCCGCAGTACGGCGAAAAGTTCTACGCCAAGGCGCTCGAGGTGTTCGGCGCCAACGCTCCGAAAGACGCGGCGTCGCCGTCGGCTTCGGGCGGCGGCTCGAGCAGCGGAGCCGTCTCGAGCGGCGGCGCGACCAGCAGCAGTGGCGGCACCACCGCCAGCGCGCCGGCGCCCGCCCCGACCCAGCCGGCCAACGACGGCTCGGTGCCGCAGACGCCCGAGCTCGCGGCGATGCAGCGGCAGACCAAGGCGCTCGGCTACGACATCGACGAGCAGCTGCTGTGGGGCATCTTGCAGATGCTGAGCGACAGCTACGGCGACATCATCAGCTCGCTGTCGAGCGACCCCGACTTCGCCGCGTTCGTGAAGAGCCAGCCGGGCATGAAGAACTGGCGCCCCGGCAAGCCGGTGCCCAAGGCGATGGTGGCCGCGTTCCTCTCCAAGAAGATGAAGGGCAAGGGCATCAAGGCGCAGAAGAACGGCGTGCTGACCGGCCCCGACGGCAAGCCGCTCAACGGCTGGCAAGACGTGTCGAAGGCCCTCGGCCTCAAGGCCGCCAAGGGGGGCACCAGCCCCGACGACCGGGTGGCGCAGCTGCCCGCGGTGGAAGACCTGTCGGCTGATCCCAGCCGGGTCGGCCCGCCCGCGCCGGCCCAGACCGACGCAGAGCCCATGGAGCCCGCCGACCCGGCCGCCGAGCTGGCGCCCGCCGCGATGGCGGTGGTGCCTGCGCAAAGTGTCATTCCGCCTGCCATTCGGGGGTGAATTGACGGGTCGGTTGAAGGTGGGTTTCGCGTGGCTTGACCGGGGACGACCCGGGGGTCGAAAGTCGCGTAACCCCCGGCCAACATTGGGTTTGCCAGCGGGATTTCACGCGTAAGTCTCAGGTGTTGGGAAACTTTCTCAAGACCTGGGAGGACAAACCTTCAGCCATGAGCATCCCCGACTACGACCCCAACGCCGCTGCCCGTGCTGCTGCCCTCGCTGAGGCCCGCCGCAAGGCGATTGAAGAAGCAGCCCGCCGCGCGGAAGAGGCCGCCAAGGCGGCCGCCGAGGCGGCGAAGCAGCTCAAGAAGCTCGAGAAGACGGTTCCCATCTTCCACACCCTGTTCGGGAACACCGGAAAGCCGCCGGTGCAGCTCAAGCCGCCCACGGAGGGCACCGACCTGAGCGCGGGCGAGACCCAGGCCTACACCAAGGTCGCCAAGGCCATCACCACCAAAGACCCCAGCGCCGACCCTCACGCCATCATCGCCAAGAGCCCCGAGCTCGTCGATTGGATCTCCCGGGCCGGTGCGACGCTCGACGTCAATCAGGACCCCGAGTTTTCGACCGCGCTCGACGGCGACCTCAGCACCCGGCTGAGCCTCAAAGACGGCGCGGCCGCCCTGGCGTCGCCGACCGACGCCAGCCCGCTGGGCGACTACGACGGCATCACCGACAAGCAGGGCGCGATGGCGGCGCTCGATGAGATGTCGCCGCAGAAAGCCGACCCCAACGCGCCGCACAAGCCGCAGACCGCCGAAGAGATGCGCGCGATGGTCGCGCAGTGGGCCATCGCGCAGGCCAATGACCCCAACGTCGGCTACAGCCAGAACCTCCGCGACAACGGCAAGGCGGGCGGCAAGCGCTTCTTCGATTGCTCGAGCCTGGTCAGCAACGCCTGGGAGGCCGCCGGACTCAAGCTCAACGGCTCGGACTACCCGATGGCCACCAGCGGCATGTGGGACACCCACAACAATTGGGCCCAGACCATCGAGCCGAACCTGAAGAAGATGCAGCCGGATAACCTCATTCTGATGAGCGGTCACGTGGTGATGTACACCGGCGACGGCAAGTGCGTCGGTGCCCGCACCAACAACATGAGCGGCAACCCGGGCCCCGCCAACCTCAACGACCCCAACTTCGCCGATGAGGTCACCGCCGGCCAAGACGCGATGCAGTACCTCAACCGCAGCGACTCGATCGTGCTGCGCCCCAACGTCTCGCAGGCGCAGCTCGACGCCGCGCCGGCGATGTCGGCCAAGGGCATCACCGACACCAGCCCGTCGGCCAAGCTCGACGCCAAGGCGCTGAAGAAGATCATCCCCGAGATCGACGGCAAGACCGCCAAAGACGCGGCGCCGGTGCTGGCGCGCGCGCTCGAGGCGGCGAAGATCACCGACCCTGAAGAAGCGTCGGCGTACATCGCGATGGTCGCCCAGCAGACCAAGGGCTTCACCTCGGGTGACGCGTACCAGGTCGCAGTCGACGATGCCCAGAAGTGGAAAGACGACCCCAGCCTCGGGAAGCTCGCCAAAGCCGGCAAGCTCAACGACCTTGCGAAGACGCTAGGCATCGACGTCTCGGCGGTCGACAAGACCTCTGACCCGGCCCAGCCGCAGTCCGACCAAGACTGGATGCGCTGGGGCGCCAAGCAGATCGGCGTGAAGCCCGAGGTGCTGGCTTCGGTGATGGCGCTCGAGTCGGGCTTCGACCCCAAGATCTGGGGCGGAGACGGCGGTCAGTACTTCGGCCTGATTCAGTTCGGTAAGGGAGCGCGCGACGAGGTCAACCTCGACCCGAACCGCGACAACACCTTCGCCACCCAGATGCCCAAGGTGGTGGCGTACTTCAAGTCGCGCGGCTTCGACGCCTCGAAGTACGGCGGCGACGAGCGCCAGACCCAGATGCACCTCTACGCGACCGTGCTGGGCGGCAACCCCGACGCCACCACCAGCATGGACTCGAACGGCACTTCGGCGGCCGGAGTCGTCGACAGCATGACGCACGGCGACCTCCGCGCGCGCGCCATGAAGTTCCTCGGTGGCAACACCAACGCTTGGGGCGGCAACCAGGTCGGCCAGCAGTACTACGACCGCGCGATGGCGATCTTCGCGCCGCCGACCGACACCAGCAGCTCGGCCTCGACCGGCTCTGGCTCGGGCGCAGGCTCGACCAGCGACGTCGGCGGTGGCGGTGGCGGTGGCGGCAGCACCACCCGCACCGACGACACCGGCGGCGCCGACCAGGCCGACCCGGTCAAAGACCCGCCGCCTCAAGACCCCGAGTCGCAGGTGCCGAGCTCTCCGCAGCTGCAGAACCTCACCCAGCTGCTCGAATCGATGGGCTTCAACGAGTTCGGTCAGCCGATGATCTGGGCGCTGCTGCAGATGTTCAACGAGAGCTACCAGTCGATCGCCGGCGCGCTGCAGAGCAACCCCGAGTTCCAGAAGTTCGTGAAGGAGCACGGCGGCAAGGCGACCAAGGGCGTGGTGGCCGCGTTTCTCGGCACCAAGATGAAGGCCACCGGCATCACCGCCTCGCCCAAGGGCGTGCTCTCGGGCAAGAACGGCCCCATCAACGGCTGGCAAGACCTGTTCAAGCAGCTGGGCCTCGAGACCAAGGCCAACCCCACCACCGACCCCGGCACCACCCTGCCTGACGAGCCGGTGCCGCCGGTCGCCGACGGCAGCCCGCCTGACGACACCATCCCCACGCCTGACGAGAGCGGCGCGCCCGACGACACCCTCCCCACTCCCGGCGTGCCCACCCTCGATCCGGTCTCCACCCCGTCGCCGACGCCCATCGCCGCCACCGAAGAGGCCCCGCCTCTACCGAACAGGCCCCGGTCGTCCCGCAGACGGGCAGGCTCCCGGGCCGGTGCTCCCGCGCACCAGCCGCATGCCCAAGGTCACCCGCTCGATTCGCGGCTGAGAGCTTCGCAGCTGTAGTCCGCCGTCAGGGGACGGCTAAATCCCTCACCCTGGTCCGGGCCCGGCGCAAGCCGAGCCCGGACCTTGTTTGTTTTCTGGGCCCCCTTGACAGCGCCGGCCAAAATGAACGAACGTTCGCTCAACAACCCATGGCCACCCTGTCACCCGAACACCAGGCAGCCCGGCGCACGCAGATCGAAGACGCCGCGCTGAAGCTCTTTCTCAAGCAGGGCTTCCACGGCGTGGGGCTGCGCGAGCTGGCGAAGACCGCCGGCGTCTCGCTCGGCAACATCTACAACCACTACCCCGACAAAGAGCACCTCTTCACCGCCTTGCTCTCGCGCCTGTACCTCGACTTCGCGCGGAGCGCGTTGGGGCTCACCGCGCTGGTCGGCAAGGGCGGCGCTTTTCCCCACGACCTGGTCACCGTCGGAGAGACGCTCGGCAAGCTGGTCGACCAGCACCGCGACTACCTCACCCTGGTCTACGTCGACATCGCCGAGTTCGACGGCCGCCACGCCCAGCCGCAGTACGACGACCTGGCGGGCAAGTTCAGAAAGCTCTTCGGCCCGGCGCTCGAGGGCACCCGCGTGGGCGGCGACCTCGACCCGGCCGAGGCCTTCACCGCGGTCTACCTGCTGTTCACGAACTACTTCATCCTCTCCCGGGTCATCGGCGCCCAGCCGCTGGGCAAGAAAGAGCGCCCCTCGGTAGCCACCCTCGCCCGGCTGCTCTCCGAAGGGCTGCGACAGCGATGATCGGCTGGCTGCTCATCTGCGCGCTGGGCCTGGGCCTCGTCGTCGAGCGGGTGCGCCACCCCCAGCACTTCAGAACCCGAGACACCCTCGTCAACCTGTGGACCTTCGCCGGCTACCTGGTGGTGTCGGTGCTCTGGGGCCCGCTGCTCTTCGAGCTGTACTCGCAGGTGCACGACCACGCGCTGTTCGACTTCGGCCCCCACTGGCTCGACGTCGGCTCGCCCCGGTTCTGGGCCTGCTGGGGCGCGCTGTTCGTGCTCGACGACTTCACCTTCTACTGGTTCCACCGCGTCAGCCACCGCTTCGCCCCGATGTGGGCCGCCCACGTCACCCACCACTCGTCGCAGCACTTCAACCTCTCGGTCGCCTTGCGTCAGAGCTGGACACCGTTCGTCGCCGCCCCGTTCTGGCTGTGGCTTCCCTTTCTCGGCTTCGACCCGCTGATGGTGATGGCCACCGAGTTCATGAGCCTGATGTACCAGTCGCTGATGCACACCCAGGCGGGCGTTCGCTTGGGGCCCCTGGCCTGGCTGCTCAACGCCCCGCAGCACCACCAGCTGCACCACGGCGACAACGCGCCCTACCTCGACAAGAACTTCGGCGGAGTCCTCATCATCTGGGACCGCCTCTTCGGCACCTTCGTCTCACCCTCCGAGCCGGTGCGGTTCGGAGTGGGACGCACGGTCGACCACCCGCTCACCGGGCTGCACGGGTGGCTCGAGCTGTTCAGGCCCGCTGCCCGCCGTTGAAAAGAGGAAACGTTCGATGCTCGCCATCTCACTCGTCGCGCTGCTCGGCGCCAACCCCACGCCCGACTACACCCTGCTCCACATTCAGCGGAACACCGCGAAGCTCACCTCGCTCGACGGCGTGGTGGTGCAGAGCGGCCTGGTCGAGGGCGCCGAGGTGAAGGCCACCGTCGCCTCGGCCCGCCCCAACCTCTTCACCTCACGCATCACCGAGCCCGCGGCGTGGGCCGGCATCACCGTCACCTACGACGGCAAGACGCTGCAGTCGTACTACCCGATGCTGCGCTGGGCGATTCGCGTGCGCGGCCTCGAGCTGCCCGGCCCCAAAGACCTCGACGCCCTGGTCGCCTATCAGTACGCGGTCAACCAGCGCACCTACGAGTTCCGCATCGACGGCACCTCGATGGTCGCGGGCCTGAGCACGCTCACCATGTGGCACCAGGCGCTCTCGAAGAAGACGCTCGACCAAAAGGGCTTCACCAGGGTCTACGACCCCTACTCGCTGGCGGTGGCGGGCGAGCTCCAGTTCCCCAAGGCGAAGTACGGCTTCCGCTACGACACGCTCGAGCTCAACAAGCCCGTCGCACCCGAGCGCTTCTCGACCGCGGTGCCCGAGGGCACCCTCATCACCGACTGGGACACCGCCGGTGCACAGGTCACCGAGGCGGCGATGCGTCAAGAGGCCTCGTTTCCCATCGTGCTGCCCCCCGAAGGCACCCTGAAGCTGCAGCGCGCGCACCTGAGCCGCGCGGCCGGCCCCATTCCCGCGTTCTGCGCGCGGTACCAGCGCGGGCCGCACGTGCTGCTGGTCACCGCGAGCGCGTCGGCGGGCGCCTCGGTGCCGGCCTACGGCATACCGCTCGAGCTGGGCGCGTCGAAGGGCCGGCTCATCTTGGGCGCGGCGATGTCGTCGTATGCCTTCGTGCGCGAGGGCACCTACTACACGCTGTTCGGCAACCTGCCGGTCGAAGAGCTGCTCGAGGTCGCCGCGCAGCTGAGCGCCGCGAACGTGCGATGAGGGCGCGCCAGTCACACGCTCTCCCGCAGCGCATCGCAGCAGCCGCGCTGGTGCTGCTCACCACCACGGGCTGCACCGGCATGTGGGTTCGCATCGCCAGCAACACCGCGGCGGCGAGCCAGCTGCAGGTGCAGACGTTTCACGGCCGCACCGTCGAGCAGCACATGCTGCCGCAACGGCCCGACGGCGAGCTGGTCAAAGACGTGTGGTACCAGAAGCTGTCGAAGGTGCGCGTCGAGGTGGTGGCGCCCGAAGACCTGAAGGGCAACCTGTTCGTCACCGACGGCGAGCAGGTGGCGATGTGGTGGCCGGCCTGGCGCTTCGGCCTGCGCGTGCGCGGGTTGCCGCACCTCGACGAGCACGAGCAGTACTCGGCGCTCAGCAACCGCGGGGTCGAGACGTGGAAGACGTACGAGCTCACCCAGCACGGCGCCGAGACGGTGGCCGGCCGCCCGGTCGATCGGTGGGCCGGAGCCCCCCGAAAGGCCGGCCGCGCTCGGCCCTACCAGGCGTGGATGGACCAGCGCTACGCCCTGCCCCTCAAGCTCGAGGTGAACGACGGCTGGTACGCGATGCAGTACGAGGCGGTGGAGTACGACGTGCCTGCCCCGCCGTCGGCCTTCGCGTTCGAGTTTCCACGCGATGCCCTGGTGCTGGAGTGGGACCTTAAGAGCGAGGGCCTCTCGACCGAGGCCGCGCAGGCCGAGCTCGATTTTCCGCTGCTCGCACCGCCCGCACTGCACGTCGAGAAGGTGCTCATCGATCGCCGTCAGGCGCCCGTCGCGCTGGTGGTGATGAACGAAGGCGCGCGCTGGCTGACGCTCACCGAGTCGAAGCGCGGCGTGAAGTGGGCGCCGCCCACCGGCAAGCGTGTCGAGCTCGGAGCGAGCGAAGGCTGGCTCGACTTCTTCGGAACCTACAGCGCGCTGAGCTGGTCGCACGGCGACACCCAGCTCACCCTCATCTCGAACCTGCCGTACGACGAAGCCCTCGCGCTCGCTGAGGGAATTGGCCGCACCGACGGCTGAGCCCACACCTGCTCACCGCCTTGCCGCGCGGCGTCGAAGGCGCGCGCGGTGCCGCCCGAGGTAACGCGCGGGCCGACGCGGCGGGCTCCTCGTTACGAGCCACCCAAGAGGTCGACCGACCTCTCGCGCACATTCGATGTGCGTGGGCATGAGACACCCGCGATTCGGCTTTCACCGGCTGGCGGGTGGACAATGGGTGGTGAGGGTGAAGGCGAGGTAGTCGTGAAGTACGTACTTGCAGTGTTGTGCCTCTCGGCGTGCGCGACGACGAATCAGTACGCGTACGAAGAGCTGGAGTCCTGTCCTGCGGCGATGACCGGCGAGCAGCACGAGTCGGGAGTCGTCAGGTGCCGCGCGTTGTGCTCGAGCTACGCGCGGGACTTTGCCGAGTTCACGTCCGAATGCCGGTGCATGTGCGCCCCGGCAGGAGGCATGCGACGGAGCACTCCGGCCAACGTGCGCGGAGACCCGTGGACGCACCAGACGGAGTTCGTCCGCCCGGCGCCGTAGAGCCGCTACCCAAGCGGCTACCACAACGCATGGAGTGGGGTCGCGGCGCGCTGAAGGCCGAGTGGCGGGCGGTGTGCCCGCGCCCTGCTACACGCGCGGCAGCGGTCGCTCGGCGATGCGGGTCGCCCCGAGGCGGGCCACCGCCATGATGGTGTGCTGCGGGTTCACGCCCAGGTTGGTGGGGAACACGCTGGCATCGACCACGTACGCCCCGCGCAGGCCGTGCACCTGAAAGTCCAACCCCACCACCGCGTCGCGGGGGTCGGGGCCGATGCGCGCGGTGCCGAACAGGTGCGACAGCATCAGCGAGTACGCGGTCGGCTCGAGCGGAGCGTTGTCCCAGTGCTTCAGGTCGTCGGCCGACCTCAGCGTCGGCATGCCGCGCACGTTGGGCCAGACCTCTTTCGCGCCCGCCGCGAACATCAGCTCGGACAGCTGCCGATACCCCCGGCGAATGCGCGCCAGGTCGGTCACGGTGGGGTTGAAGAAGATCATCTCTTTGCCCAACATCGACACCACCCGGCCCTCGGTCTCGGCGCGCAGCACCAGCGCCCAGTTGAGCAGGTGCCGGTAGTCGTGCAGCCGGTTGGTGAGCTCGGGCCCGATGCCGGGCAGGTTCACCGAGAGCAGCTCGGGCGGCAGCGACAGCGACTCGACCTTGAACCGGTCGCTCTCGACGAAGTGGGTGCTGTTGAAGCCCTGCGTGGCCCCGAAGTCCATCGAGACGGGCTTGTCGAAGCGCGCCGCGAAGCTGGTGCCCGGCTGCGCCTGAAAGTGGCGCCCCAGCGCGTGCAGCCGCACGCCGCTGCGCTTCAAGATGCCGGGGGTCTGAATCACGCTCGCCGCGACCACCACGCCGCGTCGCGCGTGCACGGTGAGAAAGCGGCCCGACTCGGTCAGCGCCTCGACGCCGGTCGCCCGGCCCCAGCTCGACAGCACCCTGAGCGCCTTGGCCGAGGTGTAGAGCTTCGCGCCGTGCTTCAGGGTCTGCGGCACGTAGGTGATGTTCATGCCCAGCTTCTTGCCGTTGGGGCAGCCGGTGATGCAGCTGGCGCTGGCCTCGCACCCGCCGTCGTAGCGGCTGATGCGCTGCGCCTTGATGCCCAGCTTCTTCGCCGCGGCCTCCATCAGGGTGTTGTGGTTGCCGGCGATGGAGTCGCCAATCTGGGTGACGCGCAGGCTCTTCTCGAGCGCGTCGAAGTGCGGCTCGAGCTGCGCCACGGTGAGCTCGTCGCCCAGGCCGAACGCGGTGCCCCAGCGCTCGATGACCTTCTCGGGCGGGCGCAGCGCGATCGCCGAGTTGATGGTGGTCGAGCCACCCACGCACCGGCCCTGCATCACCGCGTAGGCCGCGGGCCCGATGGTCACCTGGGCGCCCAGGTCGCGGTACATCTGCTTCATCGCGGGGAAGACGTCGGGGCCGAACTCGCGGGTGCGCACCCAGCGGCCCTCTTCGAGCATCACCACCGAGTAGCCGGCCTGGGCCAGCACCAGCGCGGCGGTGGCGCCCGAGGCGCCGGTGCCGACCACCACGTAGTCGGCCGAGTCGATGACGTCGGTGGTCAGGCCGCGGCCGTCGACCACCGAGCCTTCGGGCAACAGCGACTCGTCGTCGGGAAACAGCTGCGCGCGCGGCGGAGGCGGCACGGTGGGCCGCAGCGGGTTGGGCAGGTGTTGGGTGCGCATGGCTTTCAGCTCCTCAGCTCGGTGCGGGGGGCCGGCACGTTGGGCCTGACCAGCTCGCGCTGCAGGCGGCTGGTGCTGGCGTTGGTCAGCGCACCGGTCAGCTTGAACAACACGGTCATCTGCTTGAGCAGGTAGAGGTCGCTGTTCCACGCGCGCTGCAGCACCTCGAGGCGCTGCTCGGGCGGCAGTCGGTCGATGGTGGTGAGCCGGCGCGTGGCCACCGACGGCAGCGCCACGCCCAGGGTGGCCAGCGCGCCGCGCAGCGCGAGGCGCGACGAGAACGGCATCGCCTCGTGCGCCTCGGAGATGAACGCCTCGGCGGTCTCGGCCGAGACCGGGTCGACCCGGTTCGGGGCGTCGGGCGCCGAGCTGAAGATGGTCTCCATGGTGGCGCGGCCCCAGCGGCGCTCGGGGCCGGTGAGCTTCGGGTCGAGCCGGCGGCTCAGCTTCGAGAGCGCCCGGGTGAAGCGGCTCACGCTGCTCTTCGCCGACTTCGCCGCGTCTTGCAGGCGCGTGCCGTCGCGCACGAAGTCGAGCACCGCGCGCTGGCGCTTCATCAGCAGCAGCGGCACCTTCGCCGCGGCGAGCACGTTGCCCAGCTGCGCCTCGGACAAGCGGTGGCCCAGCTCTTCGAGCACCGAGTCCATCGGGAACCACCAGGCGTCGGCGCCGCGGTTCTGGTCGACCACCACGGTGCGCGGGCGGGTGTAGTGGCCGAGCGCGAACACGCTGTTGGCCACCCCGGTGCCCGACTGCTTCACCCCGGTCCACGGGGCGGCGGGCATCGCGCCGGTGAAGCCGTGGTTGTTCACGTAGGCGGTGCCCACCTCGAGCCGCTTGGCGAGCGCGGTGGCGCGGGCGAGGTCGCGGCTCCACACCGAGGCGTTGAGGCCGTACTCGCAGTCGTTGGCGGCGGCGACCGCGCTCTCGGCGTTGGGTACCCGCAGCACCGAGATGACGGGCCCGAAGGTCGGCTCGCGCATCACCTTCATGGTGGGGGTGCAGCGGTCGAGCAGCGTGGGCTCGAAGCCGTAGCCGTGGCCGGTGCGGTGACCGCCCCAGCGCAGCACGGCGCCGCTCGAGACGGCGTCGTGCACCTGGGCCTCGACCACCTCGAGCTGGCGCGCGTTGGCCAGCGGCCCCACGTCAGAGGTGCGGGGCTCGGCGGTGACGCGCAGGCGCGCGACCGCGGCCTCGAGCGCGTCGACGAAGCGGTCGGCGATGGCGTCTTCGACGATGACCCGCTCGATGGCGCCGCAGGCCTGGCCGGCGTTGGCCAGCGCCCAGTACATGACGCCGGCGACGGTGCGATCGAAGTCGCAGTCGGCGAGCACGATGGCGGCGTCTTTGCCGCCCAGCTCGAGGCTGACGGGTATGAGCTGCTCGGCGCACGCCTTGGCCACCTCGCGGCCCGAGGCGGTCGAGCCGGTGAAGGTCACCGCGTCGACTCCGCCGCGCACCAGCTGCTCGCCGACCTCGCGCCCGCCCTGCACCACGGTGAGCACGTCTTTGGGCAGCTCTTCACCCAACACCCTGGTGAACCACTCGCCCATGCGCGGCGACAGCTCGCTGGGCTTGAGCACCACCGCGTTGCCGCACAGCAGCGCCGCGAACACCGGCTTGAAGAAGTTCGCGAGGGGGAAGTTCCACGGCGCGATGATGGCCACCACGCCGCGCGGGAGCAGGTCGATGCTGCCGCTCTTGCCGGGGAAGGCGACCATCGACATGGCCAGGCGCCGGGTCTTGAGGTGCGGGCGGGCCACCGCCACCCAGTCGGTCACGAACTGCAGCGCGCCGAGCGCCTCGCCCATCAGCACGTCGCCCGGGGTCTTGCCGGTCTCGTCGTGCAAGAGCTCGAGCACCTCTTGGCGGCGCTTGAGAATGCGCTTCGCGGCGGCCTTGAGCAGCCTGGCGCGGCCGTCGAAGCCCAGCTGGGCCCACTCGCCCTGCGCCGCGCGGGCCCGGGCCACTGCGCCCTTCACGTCGACCGTCACCGCGACCTTCTTCAGGGGGTGCAGGTCGACCGGGCACTCGTTCTCGATGAAACCGTTCGCGATGTTCATGGCGTGGGACCTTTCGAGGGTCCAACGCCTCTAGCACCGCGCTTCGGTCGACGTAAGCCCCCGAAGACAGGTGCGCAGAGGGTTGCGCACCCGTGCTTCTCGGGCGCAGAAGCTCCGAAGGCCTGTTGGCCTAGAGCGAGACTTCGCCGTTCACCACGCGACCGGTCTTCACCTTGTCGCGGGCGCGCTCTTTGGCCAGCGCGTCGGCGACCTCGGGCCGCTTCTCGATGATGACGTCGTCGAGCACGAGCATGTCGATCTGCGTGTTGAGGAAGCAGCGCACCGCGTCTTGCGGCGTGTTCACGATCGGCTCGCCCTTGACGTTGAACGAGGTGTTCATGAACACCGGCACGCCCGTGCGCTTCTTGAACGCCTGGAGCAGCTTGTGGAACTTGGGGTTCTGCTCGGCGGTGACGGTCTGCACGCGCGCGCTGCCGTCGACGTGGGTCACGGCGGGAATCTTGTCGCGCTTGTCGGGCTGCACCGGAATCACGAACAGCATGTAGGGGCTGTCTTTGAGGCCCTTCATGTCGAACCACTCGTTGACGTCTTCGGCGAGGCACGCCGGAGCGAACGGGCGGAAGCCCTCACGCAGCTTCACCGCGTGATTGACCACGTCCTTCATGTCGTCGCGACGGGCGTCGGCGAGAATCGAGCGGTTGCCGAGCGCGCGCGGGCCCCACTCCATGCGGCCCTGGTACCAGCCGACCACTTTGCCCTTCTCGAGCGCGGCGGCGACGGTGTCGTAGAGGTCGCTCGGCTTGGTGTGCTTGATCTTCGCGTCGAACTCGACCAGCGCCTTCTCGACCTCGGTGCGCGGGTGCGCCGGGCCCAGGTACACGCCGTGCTTCACCGCCACGTTGCGCGGCTGGCGCAAGAGGTTGTGGTACCCGTACAGCGCGGCGCCCATCGAGGTGCCCGAGTCGTGCGCGGCAGGGTGGATCCAGATCGAGTCGAAGAGGCCGCTGCGGGCGATCTTGCCGTTCATGGTGCAGTTGAGCGCCACGCCGCCGGCCATGCACAGGTTCTTCTCGCCGGTCTCGCGCTGCAGGTGCCGCATCAGGTGCAGCACCGTCTCTTCGAGGCACTCTTGCAGCGAGGCCGCGATGTCCATGTGCTTCTGGGTGCAGGGCTCGTCTTTCTTGCGGGCCGGGCCCAGCGCCTTGGTCATGCTGGGCGGGTACATCGACTGGCTGTCGCGGCCGATCATCGCGTCGCGCGCCATCAGCATCGTGATGAGGCCCGGGTCGACGGTGAAGCCGCCGTCGTCGTGCAGCTGGACGATCGACTTGAAGTAGTCGCGGTAGGGCGCCGGGTTGCCGTACGGCGCGAGGCCCATCACCTTGTACTCGTCGTGCTTGTCGAAGCCGAGGAACAGCGAGACGAACGAGTAGAGGTACCCCAGCGAGTTCGGCGCGTACGTCTGACGCAGCACCTTGATGTCGGTGCCGTTGGCCACCGCCATCATGCCGCTGACGCTCTCGCCTTCGGCGTCGAGGGTCACGCACAGCGCGCGCTCGAACGGCGAGTCGTAGAAGGTGCTGGCCACGTGGCACAGGTGGTGCGGCACGGCCTTGAACTTCTCTTTCGGCACGCTGACGCCCATCGCGCGCTCGAAGGCGCGGTGGCTGCGGTTGTTGTCGTAGCCGGCGATCTTGTTGAACAGCTTCATCGCCGTGTTCGGCAGCCAGATGGCGGGCTTCTCGAGCAGGCGGGTGTGCTTCGCCACCGAGGTGTACTTGCCCGGGTGAAACATCAGCGGGTACGAGAAGTAGAAGGTGATGAGGTCGAGCTCGTCGAGCGACTTCACCCCACCCTCGCGCATCACGAACTCGATGGCATTGCGGGGGAAGCGGGCGTCGTGCTTGAGGCGGCTGAAGCGCTCTTCTTCACAGGCGGCGACCACCTTGCCGTCGACCACCAGCGTCGCGGCCGCGTCGTGGCCGGTGTCGAATGAAGACGGGTAACCGTCGAGACCGCCGTTGTATCCGAGAACCTTCATGCTGCCTCCCATCGGTGGAGGTGCGCGCCTATCACGATCTCCCCCCTTAAAAGAAACCCCCCGGTAACACGCCGCGCCGAACGCCCCCCTTGAAGCAACCGGTGCGGTAACGCACCGGAACGTAACGCTGATCGGAGTGGGCAAGGTCTCGACCGCCATTATTGAGACCCCGCATGAGATCGTTCTTCTTCGGAGCCGGCCGCCGTCTGTACGGCACGCTGCACGAAGCGAGGGGAAGCGCGAGGAGCACCGCGGTGCTGCTCTGCAGCCCCGGCGTGCAGGAATACAACATGACGCACTGGGCCTTTCGCAAGCTGGCGGGCCTGCTCAACCGCGAGGGCCTGCACGTGATGCGGTTCGACTACTCGTACACCGGCGACTCGGACGGTGACGTGGCCGACACCAACCTCACCCACCAGGTCGAAGACATCGCCACCGCCGCCGAAGAGCTGAAAGACCAGACCGGCCTGCGGCGGGTCGCGGTCATCGGCATGCGGCTGGGCGCCGCGCTCGCCACCCAGGCCGTGGCGCGCGGCCTGCGCGCCGAGAGCCTGCTGCTGTGGGAGCCGGTGTTTCACGGCGTCGACTACATTCACGACCTCGAGCGGCTCGACACCGAGGTGTCGATGCGCCGGCTGCACGAGGTTCACGAGCCCCGCCTCGAGCTGGGCGGCTACCCCTTCCCGGGGCAGCTGCGCGACGCGCTCGCCGGCATCGCGCTCAAGATGCACGTGCCCAAGAGCGCCGGGCAGGTCGCCATGTTCCTCGCCGAAGAGAGCCCCGAGGCGACCGAGACCGAGCTGCTGTGGAAGCGCACCGGCGTGCCCACGCGGGTGAAGGTGGTGCGCGAGCAGAGCGGCGGGGTGCGGCACGGCGCCGGCATCGGAGACTCGGCGGTGCTCTACACCGAGATGCTCGACGCGATCGCGGGCGAGCTGGCGGGGCCGCGGGCGGTGGCGGCGTGAAAGAGCACGCGGTCACCTTCGGAGCGGCCGGCAACCTCTCGGGCATTCTCTGCGAGCCCGAGCACCCGGTGCCGGGCGCCCCGGCGGTGCTGATGTGGAACGTGGGCATTCACCACCGGGTGGGGGCGTTTCGCGTGTGGGTCGACCTGGCGCGGCGGCTGGCCGAGGCCGGCTTCACCTCGCTGCGCTTCGACCTCTCGGGCATGGGCGACAGCGAGGTGCGGCGCGGCGGCGACCAAGACGTCGAGCGAAAGGCCGACCTCGACGAGGCGATGGCGTTCGTCACCCGCCGCACCGGCATCACCACCTTCGCGCCGGTGGCCTTCTGCTCGGGCATCGACCAGCTGCACGACCTGGGGCTGCGCGACGAGCGCGTGGTGGCGATGGGCTACATCGAGGGCTACGCGTGGCGCACGCCGGGGTTCTGGCTGCACTACCCCAAGCGGTACCTCAACCCCGCGCTGTGGAAAGAGCGGCTCGAGCACCTCGACGAGCGCCAGTCGCTGCAGCGCTTCAAGCGCTTCTTCAAGCCGCGCGCGGCGCTCAAGCTCGACCCCGAGTCGGTCGAGGCGGCCGGCGGAGCGGCGATGTTCGCGCGCCACCGGCCCGACCAGGGGCAGTTCGCCGCCGACCTGCGCAGGCTGCGCGCGCGCGACGTGAAGCTGTTCTTCGCGTACTTCGGCCTCGACACCGACTTCAACCACCCCGCGCAGTTCGAAGAGATGACCGGCATGGCGCCCAGCGACGACGTGCGGCTCTTCTACCTCGGTGCGGCCGACCACATTCTGTTCCGCACCGCGCACCGCGACGCGACGGTGATCGAGACCTGCGCGTGGCTCAAGCACCGCTTCGGGCGGCGGGCCACCGGCGAGGTTCCCGTCACCGCGCCTGCGCCGAAGCTGGCGGTCGGCTGACCCGCGGGTCGATTGACTTCGCAATCGGCCGGGCGCATGACTCGCGCATGGCGGACAAGAAAGCGGTCATCACCTGTGCGCTCACCGGTGTGCTGACGGACCCGCAGCAGCACCACGTGCCGGTGACTCCCGAGCAGATGGCGGTCGAGGCGAAGCGGGCGCGCGACGCCGGCGCCAGCATCGTGCACGTGCACATGCGCTCGCAGGACGAAGGCATGGGCCGCCTGCCCTCGTGGGACCCGGTGGTGGCCAAGAACATCTGCGACGCCATCAAGGCCGCGGCGCCCGACTTGATTCTGAACCTCACCACCGGCGTGGTGGGGCCCGACATCGCGGGGCCGGTGGCGTGCCTCGAGGCGGTGAAGCCCGAGATGGCGGCGCTGAACGCCGGCTCGCTCAATTACCTCAAGCTGCGCTCGAACAACGACTGGGCCTGGCCGCCGCTGCTGTTCGACAACCCGGTCGAGAAGGTCGAGGCGTTCGAGAAGGTGATGAAGCAGCACGGCATCGTGCCCGAGTGCGAGTGCTTCGACACCGGCATCTTGCGCAGTGTGATGATGTTCGCGAAGCGCCAGATGGTGCCGAACCCGCCCCACGTCTCGCTGGTGATGGGCGTCGAGTCGGGCATGCCCAACAAGGCCTCGTGGCTGCCGCTGCTCATCGAAGAGATGCTGCCCGGCACGCACTGGCAGGTCATCGGCATCGGGCGGCAAGAGGTCTGGGCGCTGCACCGACGCTGCGCCGAGCTGGGCGGCGACCTGCGCACCGGGCTGGAAGACACCTTCTATCTACCCGATGGGTCGAAGGCGACCAGCAACGGGCAGCTCATCGACGCGATGGCGAAGCTCGCGGTCGAGACCGGCCGGCAGGTCGCGACCCCGGCCGAGGCGCGCAAGCTGCTCGGCTTGAGAAGCTAGCCGGGCACCCCGAGCGGAGGCCTCCAGGCCGGAGTCGAGCAAACGGGTGCCGTCCCTCGTCGAAGCCTGGGCGCTGCATACTCCCTGCTTCAAGCAGCACCGCCTCACGCTCCCATACGATGGAGTATCTGCGCCTGAGGCTCCGGCGGGCGACGGCAGGGTTCGACGGCGCTCACCCTGCGCGGTCTCGACTGCTCTCGCTCTCAGGGTGATCACACCCCGCCCCCGCGGCAACACAACCGCATGCGCCTCGCCGTGCTGTGCAGCCTGCTGCTGTCGACCGCCGCCCTCGCCTCTCCGGTGCTCGAGCTCGAGGTCGGCGCCGGCGCGCATGGCTGGGTCACCGACCCCTCGCCCACGTTCAGCGGCCGGGTCGGCCTCGACCTGTTCGACTGGTTCACCCCGGGCGTGCGCGCGATGTCGCTGACCCACTTCAAGGCCGACGACCGCAGCTGGGCGCTGCTGGCCGACCTGCGGGTGCACACCGCACCAAGGCTGGTGCAGCTCAACGCCGGCGTCGACGTGGGCTTCGCGCTGGCCCACGTGAACGACACGGAGACGGTGACCACCGAGCGGGTGAGCCCCTACCTGATGGGTGACGTCGGGGTGCGGCTCAACGTCTGGCGCATGTGGGTCGGCTTGAACGTGGGCGCCTCGCCGATGGGTCCGAGCTGGGTGGGCATGCTCAGCGTCGGCATCGCGCCGTTCGGTAGAGACTGAAGCCGCGCGTCAGCGCAGGGTGAACTGCACCTCGAGCACGCCGTCTTCGACGCGCTGGGGGCCGCGCACGAAGCCGTTCTTCTCGAGCACGCGCATCGAGCGCACGTTGCTGGGAATCACGAACGCGTCGAGCGGGCGGCGCTTCTCGAGGCCGAGAAACTGCTTCAACGCTTCGCTGGCGATGCCCCTGCCCCAGTGCTCGCGGCCCACCCAGTAGCCCACCAGGTCGAGCCCCTCGCTCGACCAGCGCAAGACGTAGCCGGCGACCTCGTGACGCTCGGTGACGATGGCGAGGGCGGTGCCGTTCGGGTTGCTCAGCACCTTCTGCCGCCAGTGCGCGAAGAACGCGGGCTCGTCGCGCTTCTGGAAGCCGGCCATCGCCAGCGCGCCCACGTCGGTCTGCTGCGCGTAGAAGGTGGGGAGGTCGGCCTCGACCGCGGCGCGCAGGGTCAGCATCACTTCTCGGCGAGCAGCTTCTCGAGCGGCTTCTCGGCGCCGCTGCCGAGCCTGCGTGTCCACTCGATGACCGCGGTCTGCCACATCACCCCGGTGAAGTCGGCGTTGGGGTCGGCCTCGGCGAAGGTGAACGCGTCACCTCCGAAGTACTGGTAGTCGGTGGTGGCCACCGAGTACGTGGCGGCGGGGTCGACCTTCTTCGGCGCTCCCGCTGCGCGCGCCTCGGGGTTGTCGAGCAGCTTTTTGAGCTGGTCCCCCTTCACCTTCACCCGCACCACCGAGTTCTCGAAGGGGATGAGGTTGTAGATCGACTCGGCGGTGACGTTGCCGCTGGGCAGGTTGGTGCGCACGCCCTTGCGGTTGATGATCGCCACGTCGGTCTTGAGCTGCTCGCGCAGGGCCGTCGCGATCCACCGGTACATCAGGTCGCTGGTCTGCTCGAGACCCTTGTCGGTGTACCCGAGGTTCTCGCCCAGCTGCTCGTCGAGCCGCTGCTTCCACGGCACCAGCAGCTTCACCGACACCGCGTCGGCCTCGGCGTCGTCGCCGCCCGCCACCACCGGCACCAGCTCGGCCTTCACCTCGCGCAGCCGCGCGCCGGGCTGCTGCGCCGGGTCGACCTTCAGCTTCACCCGCGCGTACTCGAAGAAGTGGTGGCCGGCGTAGATGAGCTGCGTGGTGCCCACGTGGTCGGGCCAGGTCGCGTCGCCGCACTTGCGGCCCGCCACCACCGACACCCTCCACGTGGGGTGCTTCTCGAGCAGCGGCGGCATCGAGTCGAGGCACCCGTCCATCAGCACCACCAGCGCCGAGATGCCCTGCTTCCACACTTCGGGGAGCAGCTCGTCGAGCTTTGCCTCGGGGTCGAGAATCTCGAGCCCCTGAAAGCGCCCCTGCATCACCGTGGTCGGCGCGCGGCGGTTCGACAGCCCCACCACCGCGACCTTCACGCCGCGCCGGGTGTAGATGCGGTACGGCTCGAGGCCGAGCTTCTTGCCCTGCTCGCCGGTCACTCCGATGTTCGCCGCGAGGTAGGTGATGCCCGAGGCGTCGCGGTTCTTCACGAACGTCTCGTTGTCGAAGTCGAGCTCGTGGTTGCCGAACGCGCTCGCCGCGTACCCCATGTGCGCCATCAGCTCGGCGGTGGGCTCGCCGTGAAAGAAGGTCGAGATGGCAGCGCCGTTGGCGTTGTCACCGGTCGAGAGCACCAGCGTCGAGCCGTCTTCGCACGCTGCCGCGCCGCCGGCTTTCAGCCGCCCCGCACAGTGGCCCTCGTTCTTCACCCAGCGGCCGAGCAGCTGCGCCGCGCCGCCGCGCATGTTGCCTTCGCCGTCGGGAGTGGCCAGCAGGTAGCCGTTCTCGGCGCCGGTGATGAGGAGCGTCAGCTGCACGTCCGGGCTTCCGGCGTCGAGGGGCGCGGCGGTCTTCGGCTTCTCGGCGGGGCACGCGCACAGCACGGCCGCGCACGACAGAACGAGGCGACGGAACATGGCGCGCCTGTACCCTACGGGTGGGTCAGAGTCGACTCGTTGCGACGGTCGGGAGGTGGCTCGTAGGCTTTCGAGCGTGAGCGTCGACGCCATCTCACGCTGCGCAGATCTCGAACGCGTCGACGCCTCGTCCAACCGCGCCGATGAGAAGGTGCAGCGCGCGGTCGAGAAGCTGCGCGAGCTGCGAAGGGCTCGGGCTCAGCCGGAAGAGGTCGAGGCCGCCCAGCAGGCGGTGCTCGAGGCGCGGCTCGATGCCCAGCAGGCGCGGCGCTCGGCGCGCGCGCTCGGCAGCGGCGACCCGGGTGACCGCTCGAAGCTGAAGAACGCCGAGCCCGGCTCGCTGGTCAGCGTCTACGCGTAGGCGCGGCTTCCGGCCGCCTTCGCGCGTTCAGAGAACCGACCGCTCTTCGGGCACGGGCGGTCGACGTGTCGCTCCGCTCAGAATCAGAGGCTGTCGGTCTTTCGCTCTCGGCACGGTTCGCGCTGAGAGGGTCTCAGGCCGCAGTCGAAGCGGGCCGGGCACCACCCGAACGCCGCGGAGACGGACTCTGCCGCAGAGGCTGCGGGCCCCTTCGACTTCGCCCAGGGTGAACGGTGCCTGCGCTGAGCGAACGACGGACGACCTCTCAGGGTGGGCTCGGCCTCACCGCGTGCTGCTGAAGTCGGCCGAGCCGGTCGCCCAGCCGTCGATGAAGCGCTTGAGGTCGGTGCCGCCATCGCGGCTCTGGCGGGGCGCGGTGTAGCCGCCGTCGGCCTGCCGCGTGCCGTACTCGCCCCACAGCACGTGGCCGGCGCCAGGCACCACGAAGTAGCGCGCGTTGGGGTGCGCGTCGTAGCGGCTCTCGAGCGCGGCGAGGCCGGTGGTGAACCCGCCCAGCGGCGGGTTGAGCGCCTGGTCGGGGCCGTCGCCGCCGAACATGAAGTAGCGAATCACCGCGTCCTGATCGTTGCTGAGCAGGGCCACCCGGCGGTTCGGGTACGCGGTCGAGAGGTGCTCGACCACCGCGGGGAAGCCGCCGTCCGAGCACGTCGTGCAGCCGGTGGGAAACTGCATCGACCACTCGTCGCGCCACGCCGGGTACCTGGGAAAGTCGATGAACGGCCCCGAGTCGGCGAGCAGGTGCACCTCGGCGCCGGGAAACGCGCGAGCCACCCGATCGAAGTTGAACGTCGCGCCGAACGCGCCGGCGCTCAGGCCGGTGAGCCAGATGCGGGTGACGTTCGGGTACCTCGCCTTGAGCCGCGCCAGGTACAGGTCCATGTTCGCCGCGCCGGCGAAGTGCATGGTGAAGGTGCCGGTCGGGCCGAACGCCACGTCCTGGTATGCGTAGCTTCGCTGCGCGTTGCCCGAGTGCAGGTCACCGGTGCAGTAGGGTACGTAGACGAAGGTCGCCGCGCGAAACGGGTTGTCCGGTGCGGCGCGGTCGAGCGCCTTCACCGCGTTCATCTGGGCCAGCTCGCCGGGCAGCGCGCCACCGCCGTCGGTGGGAAACGGGTCGCGCTCGGCGACGTGCGACGCGGTCGGCTGCGTGCCGCCCGCGCCGTCGTACAGACAGACGTTCGCGCCGTAGTAGCAGATGGGCCCGAAGCGCAGCAGCGACGGCCGGCAGGTGCCCTGGTTCCAGCAGGCGCCGCCGCCCTGCAGGAAGAGGAAGAGGTCGGTCGAGGTGCCCGGGTTCACCGCGAAGCCCGCCGTGCTGCCACTGCCGCACTGGCTGCCCGCGACGGCCTGCCACTGCCACGCGCTCGCGCTCGCGCCGCCGCCGCCGCTCCCACCGGCGGTCGAGGCGCCTCCGCCCGCAGTCGCGGTGCCGCCCGCGGTGCCTCCACTTGCTCCGCCCGCTCCACCCGCCAGTGCGTTGCCGCCGCCGGCCGAGGCGGAGCCGCCCGCCGATGCGGCGCCTCCTCCCGGGTTGCCGGGGTCGACCGGCAGGGGCGAGCACGAGAACGCGAGCAGAAGCAAAGGGAGGGGGCGCAGGGGGCGGGCCATCGCCGACAGCACAGCAAGCCGGGTGCCCGCCGCCAAGTGCACGGTGTCACCACCTTTCAACACGCGAACGCGACCGGGGTCGCTCTTCGGCCGCGACCGCGGTCGCAGTCGGTCACCGTACACATTTTAGATACGCCGGTATCAAGAACATATCGATTTTGGAAACGCTGCCGATCGGGTCTCTTGCTGGCGAAAGGAGCTGTACCTATGAACCGTCTCGTCCCCGTCGTCGCCGTCCTCTTCGCTGGCTGTGGCCTCGAGCCGCAGGAGTCACCCGGGTCTTCCGAGTCGTCCGCCCAGGCCCAGCCGGTGCTGGCGGCGACCGCCCCGCCGGCGTCTCCCATCGAGCGCCTGGTGGTGCCCGCCGAGCTGCAGCACCCGGCCCAGCTGGTCCGCGCCGGCGTCTCACTCGCGCCGCGCCTGAGCGCAGACATCTCGGGGCTGCCCGGCGACGGCTCGCTGCGCGCGGTCGCGGGCATGCTGGGGTGCGGCTTCTCGGAGATCGGCGGGGCCACGGTCTCGTTCGCAGGCTCGGTCGCGCACCTCGACTTCCCGCTCTCGGAGACCGGCCAGTTCTACTCGCTGCTGTTCTTCATCGACGCCGACGGTGACGGGGCGTGCACCACCGAGCAGGTCTACAGCGTCGACCTGCCGCCGCTGCCCACCGCCACGGTGCGCATCGACGCCAGCGCGCTCACCCCGACCGGGTACAGCTGCTACGTGTTCCGCTGAGTCGGAGCGAGCAGCGCACGCTCTCGCAGAAGCAGAGGGGGCCCGGCGCTGACTGCTCGCTCGGCCCCTCGCTCGCTTCCGCGCGCTGGAGTGCGTGAGCGGGCGCTGCCACGGCGAGCCGGTGCAGGCCAGTGCGACGAGCGCCGACGGCCCGGCAAGGTCAGGCCAAGGTTCAGGGGTCTCGGGAAGGGGTTGGTTGGGGTTGGGGAAGGGGGGCCCGACCCGAGCGGCGCTCTTCGCCGTCCCCAGACCCTGCCCAGTCCCACCCCTTGCCCGTATCCCTGAACTTTGGCCTGACCCTGCCGGGCCGTCAGCGTCACAGGCGACCTCGCCTGCACCGACTCACTGTGGCAGCGCCCGCTCCGCAGAAGCAGAGGGCCCCGGCGCTGACTGCTCGCTCGGCCCCTCGCTCACTTCCGCACGCTGGAGGGCGTGAGCGGGCGCTGCCACGGCGAGCCGATGCAGGCCAGGGCGACGAGCGCCGACGGCCCGGCAAGGTCAGGCCAAGGTTCAGGGGTCTCGGGAAGGGGTTGGTTGGGGTCGGGGAAGGGGCCCAACCTGAGCGGCGCTCTTCGCCGTCCCCAGACCCTGCCCAGTCCCACCCCTTGCCCGTATCCCTGAACTTTGGCCTGACCCTGCCGGGCCGTCAGCGTCACAGGCGACCTCGCCTGCACCGACTCACTGTGGCAGCGCCCGCTCCGCAGGAAGCAGAGCGGCCCCGGCGCTGACTGCTCGCTCGGCCCCTCGCTCACTTCCGCACGCTGGAGGGCGTGAGCGAGCGCTGCCACGGCGAGCCGATGCAGGCCAGTGCGACGAGCGCCGACGGCGCCTCAGGGAACCCGCGTCGGGTGCCGCTTGCGGTGGCTCACCCCGCCGCGCTTGTTGGCGCGCGGGCGCTCGGCCTTCACGCTGGGCGCAGGCGACGGTGGCGGCTCGGCGAGCTCGGGCAGCGCCGGCACGTCGACCGGCGCCGCCGTCGCGAGGGCGACCGCCGCGGCCGACGCCACGCCCATCACCGGCGCCTCGCGCTGAAAGAACGAGCACGCGAGCGCCAGCGTGAGCGCGGTCACCACCGCGCTCGTGCCGAACGCCTTCAGCCTCGAGAAGCCAGCCCGCGGCTCGCAATCTTCATTGGCCGACTCGCGCTGCAACACCTCGAGCTCGAGCCGCGGCAGCGGCTCGGCGATCACCAGCCGCGTGGTCGGCGCGGGCGGTGTGGCCGGCAGCGGCCGAGGTACCGCCGGCCCCGCGCGCTCGCAGGTCACCGGCAGCTCGCGCAGCGCCGGCGCGAAGAACGAGTCGCCCACCATGCCGGCGAGCTCGAGCTCCCAGCGCCCCGGCACGATGACTCCCTCGGCCACGCGGGCCAGCACCTCGACCCGCTGCGGCCGCTCGTGGGGCAGACGCTTGAGCCCCAGCGAGAGCACCTCGTCGACGTCGACCGGCACCAGCCCGTTGAACTGGCGCGCCGACGCCACGTCTTGCAGGTTGACCAGCGGCGCCTTGGCCCACGCGCGCGAGACGCTCAACCCGGTGAGCAGCTCGTAGCCGACCGCCGCCAGCGCGTAGACGTCGGAGGCCACGCTCGGCGCCTGGCCCTGCCGCACCTCGGGCGGCAGGCTGCGCGAGGTCGGGCTCTTGGGCGGGTGCCACTCGAGCCAGACCTCTGCCGAGCTCGACACCCAGATGGCGTGCGGGCACAGCGAGCCGTGCAGGTGGTGGTTCTGGTGCGAACGCTCGAGCAGCCGCGCCACGTCGCGCATCACCCCCAGCGCCACCTCGACCGGAATGCGCCCCAGGTACCCCGCCAGCAGCTCGTTCAGCGGCAAACCCAAGGTCGACGGCATCGCCCTGGTGATGGCTGAACCCATGCGGAGGCAGTGCAGTGCAGCAATCGGGCTAGCGCTTGCAGCGCGGCAAGCACGCGAAACCTCGCGGACCAGCGGTGTGCACGGCAGTTGAAGGCGCAGCGGCGGCTGCCCACTGCGGTGGTCAGCGGCGTTCGCGGTCGGGCCGGCGCGCGGCCGCGAGCGGGCGGGCGGCCACGTCTTCCACCCCGGCGGCGAAGGCGTCGCGCGCGGCCTCGAGGTGGTGCAGCTCGCCGGTCAGAAACGCCCCCGCGAAGTTCGTCTCCGAGGGAGGTGGTATCCACTTCGCGAGCTTCACCGGCGCGGCCTTCAGCGCCAGGTCGACCGCCACGTGCGCCTCGAGCGGCGGCGCGATGAGGTACGCCATCGGCTGCCCCGGGGCGATGCCGGCCTGCGGCGCGAGGTAGCGCCCCGTCTCGGAGATGACGTGCGCGAGAAAGGCCGGGTGCGCATCGGGCGGGCCCTCGAAGGTCTGAAAGCGCACCTGCTTGAGCGCGTCGCGCAGCGCCAGCACCCCCTCGGCCACCTCGTCGGGGTCGGCCCCGGCCAGGATGCCGAGAATCTCTCCCGAGTAAGGCCCCGAGGCGTGCTTGCTGCCGGCGTAGAAGCTCTGCGCGAACTTCACCTCGACGTTGGCGAACTTGGTGGCGTGGTCGAGCGCCACGTAGAGCGAGTCGTCTTGATCGCAGGTCACCAGCCCGGCGCTGGTCTCGCGCTCGGGGTCGAGCCCCAGCGCCACCGCGAGCTGCCGCTCGACCTGGTCGATCTGCCGGCAGGCCAGCAGCTGCGGCCAGAGGTCGACGCGCTTCATCGCGACCCAGAGCGGCTCTTGCGCACCAGGTGCAGGCCACCGCCGCCGGCATCGAAGGTGCGCCGCATCAGCTGCGCGCACTCGGCCGCCGCGGTCTGCACTGGCACCCCAGCGGCCGCACGTTGCTGATGCAGTTCTTCTCGGAGTTGTCCTGGTTCAGGCGCGGGCCGAACGCGGTGTAGATGGAGAGCGAATCGCCGGTGCCCAGGCCCGGGCGCTCACCCACCAGAATCACCGTCGACTTCGCCTGGGTGAGCACGCCGATCTCGTCTTGCACCCCGATGCGCGCGAACTTCACGAACAGCGGCCGGCCGGTGGTGAGCCCGACGCCCTTCAGCTCTCTCAGCAGCGCCGGCACCAGGGTGGGGCCCTGCTCTTCGATGGCCCACGCCGCCAGGCCGTCGGCCGCGATCACCTGCACGTCGACGCCCTTGCTGCCCTCGCGCTCGAGCAGCTGGCGGCTCGCGTCCGACAGCCGGCGCCCGTGGTCGGGGTAGAGCAGAAAGTCTTCTTTGTCTCTGGCGCGCGTCTCGAGCGAGAGGCAGCCGAGCGTCGCGGCGAAGTCTCTCGCCACCTCGCTGTGCACCGCGTCGAGCGCGATGGCGTGCTCGGCGCGAATGCCCACGTACACCCGGGTGAGGTAGCGCGTGCCGGTGCGGCCCTGCACGACGCGTGCGGGGGTCGAGCCGACGATGCGCGCGAGCTCGCTGCCGTCGCGCGGCACCGGCGCCTTCACCACCCGCGGCGCGCAGCCGTCGCCATCGCAGGGCTGCGCCTCGGGCACGCCGCTCGGAGCGGGCAGCTTCGCCTCTGAGGCCTTGCCCAGCTCTTCTTGAAGCACGGTGCGGACGAGCTGTTCGAGCTGCGCAGGTTCCACGGCCCCGAACGTCTACCACGCCCCCTATACTCTGCACGTGCTCACGCCCCTGGTGCTCGCCCTCACCGTCGCCGCGCAGCCCCCTGTCTCCGGCGAACGGCCCAGGCTCGCGGTGCTCGACCTCGCCACCGGCGCCGGCGTCGACGCCCAGACCGCCGGCCCCTTCGGCGAGGCGATCGCCGCCGAGGTGCAGCGCCGCGGGTTCTTCGAGGTCATCTCTCAGCGCGACATCAGCACCATGCTCGGGCTCGAGCGGCAGAAGCAGCTGCTCGGCTGCTCGGAGGAAGCGCAGAGCTGCCTCGCCGAGCTCTCGGGAGCGCTGGGCGCGCGCTTCGTGCTCTCGGGCACGCTCGCGCGGCTGGGCGACGCGTGGCAGCTCACCTTGAACACGCTCGACACCAAGAAGGCCCAGCCGCTGGGGCGCGCCACCCGGCTGGCGAAAGACCTCGCCGCGCTGCAGGCCACGTTGCCCTACGCGGTGGCCGAGGCGACCGCCACGCCGGCTCCCCCGGCGAAGTCGCGGGTGCTGCCGTACACCCTCGTCGGCGTCGGCGCGGCGACCGCGGTGGTGGGCCTCTTGCTCGGCGCGCTGGCGCTCAACAACCAGGGCCAGCTGCAGGGCGAGCTCGACTCGGGCGCCGAGCGCCCCGGCATTCTCGACACCCGCGCGTCGTACCAGCGCGCCGCCGCCGGCATCGAGCGCACCCGCTGGGCCGCCATCGGCTGCCTCGCCGGCGGAGTGGCGCTGGCCGCGCTCGGCCTGGTGCTGATGCCCAGAGACGAGGGCGCCACCCAGGTCGCGCTGCTGCCCGGCCGCGACGGCCTGACGTTCGCCCTGGGAGGGAGCTTCTAGATGAGACGCGTGCTCCCCCTGCTGCTGCTCGGTGGTTGCGTCGACCTCTCCCAGCCGCACGCCTGGGCGTGCAGCGCGCAGAGCGACTGCGACGAGGGCTGGTTCTGCACCGCGGCCGGCTGGTGCCAGCCGGTCTCGAAGGGGGCGGGCGCGAGCTGCGGCACGAGCGTCGACTGCCCGTCGGGCTGGTACTGCGGCGTCGAGCACGCCTGCTACCAGCGCGAGCTTGGGCACGAGGTGCCCTGCCGCCGCGACGCCGGCGTGGCCCCTGCCTTCTCGGGCGGAGACTGCGCCGACCACTGGCGCTGCGGCGCCGACGCGGTGTGCCACCCTGCGACCGATGCGGGTGGCATCGCGTGTGACTGGCCCACCGACACCGACTGCACCGACGGCTGGCGCTGCGGGTTCGGCGACCGCTGCGTCGACCCGGTCGCGCGCCGCGAGGTGCTCGAGGTGAGCGGCTTCGACGCCGGGCTCACCCGCGCCTCACCCCCGCAGCGCGATTGGGACGCGGTGGCCTTCGGCGCCGCAGAGAGCCCGCGCATGTTTGCGGGGCGGCACTCGACCGACGCCGGGGCGACGATGATTCGCCGCTCGACGGGGGCAGCTGGCCGGGGTCACCGAATTCGAGGTCGACCCGGGCGGGCGCATCTTCAGCCTCGCCGCGACGGTGAACTGGGCCTACTTCTCGCTCGACGACCGGCTGGTCGGCTTCGCCTACACCAGCACCGGACCCCAGCGCCAGGAGCTCAACCTCTCGCGGCAGCCCGACGCCGGCGACCTGCAGATCGACACCCTGCAGCAGGGCGGCGACAACGACGTGCTCGCCTGGCGGCACGGCGCCAACGGCTATTACGTGCTGCGCCAGGAAGTCATCGAGCAGGACTTCAACGGCAAGACCTTTCGCCCCGCTCCCGATGACGGGGGCCTCATCGACCTGCTCGCGACGACAGACCGCTGCGTCATCGCATCGACCCCCACCGGCCTCTACTCGCGCGACCCCAACGGCGTGCGCCCCTGGGTTCTCATCGGCAAGCGCCCCGAGGGCGTCGACCTCGACGCCGGCGCCCTGCGCAGCGGCGACCTGCTGCTGGCCGGCCTCACCCTCGACGGTGGCGTGACGTTGATCGACTACTCCGACCGAACCGGCACCGACGCGTGCAACCTCAACTCGCTGGGCGCGACGTTCACCTGCTCGGGCTGCCCCGGTGGCTTGACGGTGGTCGACCACCGCCCCACCCGCTCGCCGCTGGGCGTGGTCATCACCTGCCGGCCGGTGAGCGGCCCGTCGCGCTTCTTCTTCATCAGCAAGTCGGGCCCGCTGTGCGACCGCAGCGAGCTGCTCGACGGCCGGGGGTACTTCGCCGACACCTCGGGCTTTCTCCACGAGTCGGTGTTCGGCGGCGTACCGAACGCCTGGGGCAAGGCCTCTGGCTCGGGCCAGCTGTACTTCGGCTCGAGCCAGCTCGACCCGCAGCCCCTCTACCTCGACGGGCCTCCGGCGTTGATCATCGCGCAGGCCGACGGCGGCATCGACGCGTACGACGATCGCTCGCACGCCCGGGTGGCGAACGGGGCGCTGCGCGAGCCGCTCGCCGCCGGAGATGCCCGCCGGGCGCGGGTGGCGATCGGCGGGCGCGCAGGCTGGGCGCTCAACGCCCACGGCCAGGTGGTCGACCTCGCCGGCGACCCCGACGCGCCGCTGTGCACCGTCGACCCTGCCGCCCCTGCGCTCGAAGAGCCGCTGCACGCCACCGCCTTCTCGGACGACGCCGGCGTCGGGGTGCTGGTGAGCGACCGCACCCGCATGTTCTTCGGTCACGTCGGTGCCTCCGAGCGGCTCGAGCCACGCGTGCTGCCGAACCTCGCCAGCGCGGTGCAGGCGATCGAGCCGGTGCCCGGCGAGCCCGCGGGCATCTTCTACGTCGCCACCGCCCAGACCGTGGTGCGCGTCGACGTGCGCGCGGTGCAGTGGCAGGTGAGCGCGGTGCCGGTTCCTCCCGGTGACCTCGCCTCGCTGTGGCAGGCCGACGGCAAGGTGCGCGCCCTCTACCGCGACGGGCGGGTGGTCTCGCTGCCCTCGGGGCTCACGCTCGCCGGCGCCGCGGGCGACGGGCGGCAGTTTCTCGAGGCGGTCGAGGCGTGTGGCCACGTGCTGGCCTCGACCTCGCGCGGGCTCGCCGCCCTGGGCCCCGCCGGGTGGCAGCCGCAGCTCGCCGATGGGCTGACGGGTGACGCCGCGGCCCGCATCTACCGGGCCGGCGACACGGTGTTCGAGGCGCGGCGCGACGGGCAGCTCGCGCAGTCGAGCCGGCTCTGCCCATAGCCGCACGCGGCGTTCTCTCTAGAAGGCCCAGAGCACGCCGGTCACCACGCCGCTGCCGGCCGCGACCGAGCCGGCGATCAACGCCACGGTGAACGACACGTTGGCGCGGCTCGCCAGGCCGTCGGCCTGCGCCCGGGTCAGCGAGGTGCCCCCGCCTTCGCGCGCGCCGTCGTACTGCCCCTTCGCCGAGAGGCCGCTGGCGAGAAAGCTGACCGCGGCCACCGCCACCAGCGCGGTCACGGTGGTCATCACCACCGCCGGTGCCCGCGAGCGCGAGCTCGACGCCGAGGCTGCCGGCGCGACCTTCACCGGCTCGGCCGCCACCTGGGGCGGCGCCGGCGGAGCGCTGACCGGGTCGACCCAGGCCTGCAGCGGCGCGTCGTCGGGAGGCGGGGCGACCAGCACCCTCTGCGCCACCTTGCGCGCGAACAGCGTCACCGGCAGCGCGGTCTTCTCACCCACCGCGTCGACCTCGACCGAGACCTCGCTCACCTCGAGCGGCTTCTCGTTGCCGGCCTGCAGCGCCTCGAGGCGCACCACCGCGGTGCCGCCCAGCTTGCCCACGTCGACGGTGACCACCGTCGCCTTGTCGCCCAGCAGCACCGCGATGTTCTGCGCGCAGCTCCGCGCTCCCTTGCACGACCTCGGCTCGGCGGCACCCGTGGCGCGCACCTGAGCCGCGACCGCGGGCGCTTCGAGCGCGTCTTTGACGCCCTCGCGCACCAGCGCGCGCTGCACCTGCGCCGCCACGGTGTCGCTCATCGCCTGCGCGCCGGGCCGGTCGCTGATGATGACCACACCCACCGCGGGGGTCTGCGCCGCCGCGGCGGCGGCGAAGAGCAGCGAGGCGACGGTGAGGGGGCGCGCGGGCATCAGGGGTACTTGCAGTACTCGGGGCACTGCACCAGGGCGGGGCTGCGGGCGCCGCCCTGACAGTCGGAGTCGTCGTCGGGCGTGCAGACGTTGTTGTACTGCGGCTGCCCGGCGCGGCAGATCTGCCCCCGCGGGCACTCGCTCGTCGCCCCGGCGCAGGTGCAGCGGCCGCTGGTGTTCGACGGGGCCGAAGAGCAGTTCGAGGTCACCGCGACCGACTGGCACGTACGGCCTGAGGCACACCCGGTGTTGCAGCCGCCGCAGTGCTTCTCGTCGCTCGAGATGTCGACGCAGCTGCCGCCGCAGCACCGGTTCGCGTACTGACTGCCGCACAGGAAGCCGTCGGCGCGCGCGGCGCCCCCGCAGCTGCCCGAGCCATTGCACTGGTCGGGGCCGGTGCAGACGTTGCCGTCATCGCACGCCGTGGTGTTGGGCGAGTTGGCGTACGTGCAGGTGCCCGAGGCAGGGTTGCACACCCCGGGCTGCTTGCACTTCGGCGGCGCCGCGCAGGTGATGCTCCCCGCCCCCACGCAGACTCCGCCGGCGTTGCAGGTCGAGCTGGTGGTGCAGGCGTTGCTGTCGTCACAGGCGGCGCCCGCATCTTTGAAGGTGAAGCCGCAGCCGCCGTCGACCAGGCAGGTGCCGGGCGAGAGCAGGCAGCTGCCCGCCGGAGCGTCACAGCGCCTGGGCATGCTGGTGCACGCGCCAGCCGAGCAGATCGCCGACATCATGCAGACGTCGCTCACCGAGCACGGCGAGCCGTCGGTGGCGGGCGGGTACACGCACGCGCCCGCATCGGTGTCGCACACCCCGGGGCCCGAGCGGCAGGTGGGCGGGCTGACACACTGCGCGGCGCTGCCGCCGGTGCACACCCCGGCGCTGCACTTCTCACCGACCGTGCACTGGTCGTGGTCGGTGCAGTCTTGGTCCGCGCAGGCCGGGTCGGCGCAGTCGGCCAGGCCGTTGCAGTCGTCGTCGACGCCGTCGTTACAGCGGGTCTCGGCCGCGGCGCACCCCACGCACGCGCCGCCCGAGCAGCGCGAGCCGGTGGGGCACTGCAGGCCCTGGCAGCTCTTGTCTTCGCACTGCGCGCCGATGCACAGCCCGCCGTCGCAGGGCAAACCGCCGCACGCCTTCGGGTAGCAGTGCCCGTCGAAGCAGTCTTCGCTGCCCGGGCACAGCACGCCGAAGCAGCTCAACTGCACGCACCGCCCATCGCGGCAGGCCGCGCCTTCGGCGCACCGGGTGGCGCCGCAGTCGCGGGGCACGCACGCGTCGCAGGCGCACACCTGCTCGGCGGTGCACGCCCCGCAGCCGCCCGCATCGGTCACGTCGGTGCAGTCGGCGCGGCAGCGCAGGTCGGGGCAGCAGGTCTCGCCTGCCGCGCAGTCTTGCTGCGAGGCGCAGGCGGTGAACTCGAGCTGGCGCGGGTCGACGCACTGGCAGCCCACCAGCAGCGACGACACCAGGCAGAAGGCCAGACGTGAGGGCGACATCGGGTGCAGGGGGGAATACCTCAACTTGGGGCCCGACGGCAGGCGCTTGGCGTCGCCGAGCCGCTCGAATCGTCACGCAACCCTGACGGTGCGCTCGAGCGCGCCGGTGGGCAAAGCTCACCCCTTGCCCAGGGAAGCGAGCGCCGCTTCGAGCAGCGCCGCCGCGTCACCCTGCACCTCGGGAAAGCTCGAGAGCCCTGCCCGCACCGGCACCGGCGGCGGCACCGCCACCGGGCTGCCGCGGTTGAACGCCTCGAGCTGGGTCAGCAGCAGCCGGTCGGCGTCGAAGCGGGTCAGGTCGTAGAGCAGCACCCCGAAGCGATCGTCACCCAGCGAGCCGACCACGTCGCTGTTGCGAAAGCAGGCCTTGAGCCGGGCGCCGAGCGCCGCCACCGCGGCGTCGGCCTGCAGCCGCCCGCGCCCGAGGCGAATCTTGGCCACCTCGGCCTCGAACACCATCAGCGAGAGCGCGCGCCCGCGGCGGGCCAGCGCCAGCGCGCGGTCGACTTCTTCGAGCAGCGCGTCAGAGCCGATGAAGCCCGGCAGGCCCTTCACCGGCCTGGAGCGCACCTCGTGGGCCCAGCGGCGAACCTGCACCCGCAGCCGGGCCACCAGCTCGGTGTCGGTCACCGGCACCGAGATGACGTCGTCGGCGCCGGCCTCGAGCGCGTCGAGGCGATCGCGCGGCTCGGGTGAGCGGGTGAGCACCACCACCGGCAGCCGCCCGTAGCGCGCGTCGGCCCGCAGCGCGCGCAAGAGCGACAGGCCGTTCACCCCGGGCAGGGCGGCGTTCATCACCACCACCGCCGGCTCGTTCTGCTCGAGGGCCTCGAACAACGACCGGGGGTCGGTGCAGGGCAGCGCGGCGAGCCCGTCGGCGCTCAGCTTCATCGCCAGCGCGTCGAGCTCTTCGCGGTCTGGCGAGAGCGCCAGCACCGTCACTCCGCGGGGCGGAGCGGCGAAGTCGGGCGCCAGCCGGAGCAGCGAGGCGGCGTCGGGCATGCGGTGCACGTACCCGCGCGCCCCGGCCTTCTGCGCCTCGAGCCGCGCCGCGATGCCCGAGTCGGCCGCCATCAGCACCACCGGCCCCAGGCCCTCGCTCACGAAGCGGCGGCACAGGTCGGGCCCGTCGAAGCCGGGGCGGTCGGCCGCCACGAAGACCACGTCGGCGGCCTCGTCGATCGCCGAGAGCATCGCCTCGTCGACGTCGGCGAACAGCCGCACCGGCAGGCCGCGCTGCGCGGCCTCGGAGCACGACACCGCCAGGTCACCCGGGCCGTCGAGCAGCAGCACCCGCAGCGCCCGCTTCGAGCCCGACAGGCCCGGCGAGGGCACCGAGGCCCCGGCGCGTGCCAGCTTGGTGGCGAGCGCCTCGATCCACCCCGAGAGGCGGGCGCGCTGGGTGGGCGAGAACGACTCGTCGCCGTGGTCTTCGAGAAAGTCTTCGATCTGCGCCCCGAGCCGGGTGACCTCGGGCAGCCCGAAGCTGCCGCCGGTGCCGCGCAGCTTGTGCGCGTCGCGGCGCACCTGCTCGTACGCGGCGCGGCGGTGCGGGCCGATCAGCCCCGGCAGGCTGCTGCGCAGCGAGTGAATGCGCTCTTCGGCGATGGCGAGATAGTCGGTCAGCAGCTCGGCCGAGGTGGTGAGGTCGATTTCGTAGCCCTCTTCGGCCTCGGCGGTCGGGGCGGCGCTGGCCGCGGCCAGCACCGGTATTCGCGCCAGCGCCCGCTTGAGCTCCTCGGGGGTGATGGGCTTGTGCAGCACCGCGTCGACCTGCAGGTCGCGGGTCAGCCGCTCGCGGCTGCGCAGGTCGCGAAAGAACGCCGACACGAAGATGATCGGCAGCTCTTCGCGCTTCCACTGCTGGCGCAGCTTCGCGGTCACGTCGTCGCCGCGCATGCCGGGCAACAGGCCGTCGATGATCACCGCGCGCGGCGCGCCGTTGCTGGCCACCGCGCGCAGCGCCTCTTCGCCCGAGCGGGTGCCCTCGACGACCAGCCCGGCCGGCGCCAGCACGCTCTCTACCAGCAGGTGAAACGAGGGGTCGTCGTCGACGACCAGCACCTTGTCGTTGAACGAAGCCAGAGCCGAATTTCTACCACGCTCAGTTGGCGCGGATCTGCGCGTCGAGCTCGTCGAGCGACTGGCCCACCCGCGCGTAGTCGGCGGCCGAGCGCGCGGCCTTGAGCTGCGCGCGGCACTGCTCGAGGAAGCGGCGCAAGATGGGGTCTTTGTCGCCGGCCAGCTTCTCTTTCGCCGCCAGCTGGCGCTCGGTGCCCGCCAGGTGCTTCTCGGCGGCGCGGCGGCTCTGCGCCAGCGGCGAAGGGCCCTTGCCCTCGACGGGCTGCCTCGGCTCTGGCTCGCCGGCCCCGGCGCGCTCGGCCTCGGGGTCCGGCTCGGGCGAGGCCACCGCCGGCGGCGTCGTCGCGGCCTCGCTCTGGGGCGCTGGCCGGCGCGGCTCGGGCTCGGGCTCACGCAGGGGCGGCGCCGGCACCGCTCCGGCGATGGGCGTGGCCGACGGCGGCCGCACCCGCTCGGGCGTCGAGCTCACGTACAAGGCCAGCGTCACGCCGAGCAGCAACCCCAGCGCCACCACCACGTACGGCAGGGGCGACCGCGGCGGGGCCTCGAGCTGGAGCGACGGCGAGGTGAGCCGGGGCCGCTCGGCCATCACCAGCGTGGGTGCAGGCGCCGGGTCAGCCGCCGGCGCTGCAGCAGGCGCCGCAACCGGCGCGGGAGTCGCGACGTTGTGCCGCACGCCCTCGATGCGGGTGGTGGCGCCGGGCGCGCCGCGGGTGCGATTCGCGTCGACCACCGAGCCCGACGCCGAGCCGGGGGCCCGGCTGCGCTTGCCTGACGGCCGCTCGAGCTCGGTCACCTCGTCGGCGTTGCGCGCCGGCGGAAGGGTGTCGGTGCCGTACTTCGCCAGCAGCACCAGCACCTGCTCGTACAGCGCGTCGCACGACGCCGGCCGCTTCTCGGGCAGCTTCTCGAGCATCTGCGCCACCAGCGAGTCGACCTCGGCCGGCGTGGTGGCGGCCAGGCTGCTCACCAGCGGCGGCACCTCTTGCACCTGCTTGCGCATCATCACCAGGCTGTCGGCGGCGCCGAACGGCTTCTTGCCGGTGAGCAGCTCGAACAGCACCAGCCCCAGCGCGTAGATGTCGGTGCGGGGGCCGATCGGCTGCCCCAGCACCTGCTCGGGCGCCATGTACTGCGGGGTGCCCATCATGCCGCCGCGGGTGCGGGTGAGGTCGGGCTGGCTCTGCAGCTTGGCGATGCCGAAGTCGAGCACCTTCACGAACGCGCGCCCCCGCCCCCGGGTGTTCTCGACCAGGAACAGGTTCGAGGTCTTCAGGTCGCGGTGAATGACGTCGGCCTCGTGCGCTGCTCCCACCGCGTCGAGAATCTCGGCGAAGTAGCGCAGCGCCCGCGAGAGGCCGAGCGCCCCGTCTTCGTTGAGCACCTGCTCGAACGAGCGGCCCTCGAGAAGCTCCATCACGAAGTAGCTCGAGCCGTCGTCGAGCTGCCCGAACGAGAAGATGTCGATGATGCCGCGGTGGCCGATGCGGTTGACCGAGCGCGCCTCGATCTCGAAGCGCTGCAGCACGTCGGGCTGCTCGGCGAGGTGCGGGTGCAGCACCTTGATCGCCACCCGCTTGCCGATCACCGGCTGCAGCCCCTCGTACACCGCGCCCATGCCCCCCACGCCCAGGCGGCGCAGCACGTCGTACTCGCCCACCCTGGTGCCGATCAGGCCGCTGCCGCCACTCACGGTCGACGGTTCTCCTGAAGGCCGAGCACGGCCGCGCAGCGTACGTCACTTGCGCTTCGCGGTGGCGAACACGCTCGCGTCGCCGGCGCGCGAGGTCAGCTCACCGTTGCGCCACAGGCCCATGCTGATCAACCACTCTTCGAACTCGGGCGCCGGCTTGAGCCTCAGAATCTCGCGCAGCGCCGCGTTGTTGTGAAACGAGGTGGTCTGGTAGTTGAGCATCACGTCGTCGCCCATGGGGATGCCCATCAGGTAGTTCACGCCGGCCATCGCGAGCAGCATCTCGAGGTTTTCCTGGTCGTTCTGGTCGGCGTTCGCGTGGTTCGTGTAGCAGGCGTCACACCCCATGGGGATACCCATCAGCTTGCCCATGAAGTGGTCTTCGAGGCCGGCGCGGGTGATCTGCTTGGCGTCGCGCAGGTACTCGGGGCCGATGAAGCCCACCACGCTGTTGAGCAGAAACGGCTGGTAGCGCCTCGCCAGACCGTAGGCGCGCGCCTCCATGGTCACCTGGTCGGTGTCGTGGTGCGCGTTGGCGCTCAGCGCCGTGCCCTGCCCGGTCTCGAAGTACATCACGTTGGGGCCCCTGGCCGTGCCTTCGCGCCGGGTCAGGTCCCACGCCTCGTCGAGCAGCTTCACGCTCACGCCGAAGTTCTTGTTGGCGCCTTCAGAGCCCGCGATCGACTGGAACATCAGGTCGAGCGGCGCCTGGTGCCGGGCCATGGCCTCCATCTGCACGGTGAGGTGGGCCAGCACGCAGTTCTGGGTGGGCACGCGAAACTTCCGCATCAGGTCTTTCACGCCCTTCAAGATGTCGGCGCACTTGCCCACGTCGTCGGTCGACGGGTTCACGCCGATCACCGCGTCGCCGTTGCCGAACGAGAGGCCGTCTTTCACCGCGGCCAGCACCCCGTCGACCTCGTCGCGCGGGTGGTTCGGCTGCAGCCGGCTCGAGATGCGCCCGTCGAGCCCGATGGTGTTGTTGCAGCGGGCCACCACCCGAATCTTCCGCCCCGCCATCACCAGGTCCATGTTCGACATCAGCTTGGCCACCGCCGCCGCCATCTCGGGGGTGAGGCCCGGGGTGATGTCGTTGACCTCTTCGCCGGTGGTGGCGCTGTCGAGAATCCACTCCCGCAGCTGGGCCACCGACCAGCCGCAGATTTTCTGGTAGGCGCGGGCCGCCAGCGGTGCGGCGAGCGCGTCTTCCACCACCCGCGTCACCTCGTCGCGCTCGTAGGGCACCGAGGGGTTCTCGCGCAGCTCCTTGCAGGTCACCTCGGCCAGCACCAGCTTCGCCGCGGCCATCTCGCGCATCGAGCTGCAGGCCAGGCCCGCCTGCACGTCGCCCGAGCGCGGCTCGTTCGCCTTCGCCAGAACCTCTTTGAGCGACCGAAACGAGAACGACTCGCCGAACAGGGTGGTGTTGAGCTTCGCCAAGACGGCCGCCTTCTACCGCTTCTTCTTCGGCGGTGGGGCGACCTTGTCGGGCTTGACCTTCTTGTCGGCCTTGTCGACCTCTTGCCACTCGGCGCTGCAGGCGGTGTCGAGCGCCTCGGGGGTGGTCTTCTTGCCCGAGGCGATGATGGCCAGCCGCGACATGCCCGGGCTCGCGGTCAGCGCCTTGCGGCACGTTTCCTGGCACTGCTCGTAGAGCTTCTTCGCCTCGGCGAAGCGGGCCTTCTTGTCGGCGCTCGCCTTCTCGCCCTTCCCTTCCTTGAATTTCTCGGCGGCCTTCTCGCGCAGCACCGCCGGGCCGCTCATGAAGTCGGCGCGCGCGCGCGCCAGGGAGATCGGCTCTCTGGCCTTCTCGGCCTCGGCCCGCCGGCCCCTGGCGTACTCGGCGTAGGCCTTGTCTTTCGGCTCGAGCTCGGCGCCGTCTGCGAGCGCTTCGGCCAGGTCTTTCGCCGCCGCCTGGGCGTCGTCGATCTGCCCCGACTCGACGTTCGGCACCTCGAGCGCCTTGAGCGCCTTCTTCAGCGCCGCCGCCTGCTCTTCGATCTTCTCTCGGCGCTTGCCAACAGCGGCCTGCAGGTCTTTCAGCTCTCGCACCCGCTTCACGTCGGGCAGCCGGGCCTCGTCTTCTTTCTCGCGCCCGAGCAGCATCTCGTACTCGGGGTAGAGCTGCGCGTCGGGCTCGGCGAGCCGCTTCTTCGCCGCAGCGAGCGCGTCTTCGGCGTCTTGCGGCTTGAGCTCGCCCATCGCCTTCTCGGCCTTCGAGAGCTCTTCGTCGGCCTCGTCGGCGAGCCGCTGGCTGTGCTCGCGCCGGGCGGACATCGACTTCGGCCCGCAGGCGGTGAGCGCGCTGCAGAGCAGCGTGGCGACGAGGGCGACGCGAAACACTTGCGCGCGAACTTAGGTCATTTCAGCGGGGCAGCGCGGCCTTCATGCGCCTGACCGCCTCTTCCAGCTCGCGCGCGTCGAGGTGCCCGAAGCCCAGGCGCAGGTACGGCAGCCGCGCGCCGCTCGGCGAGTACGGGCGGCCGGTGAAGAAGCGCACCCCCTTCTCGAGCGCCTGACGCGCCCAGCGCTCGACGTCGACGCCCCTCGCCACCTTCGCCCACAGCGCCAGGCCGCCGCGGGGAACCTCGAAGTCGAGCACCTCACCCAGGTGCTCGGCGAGCAGCCGCGCCAGCAGGTCGCGGCGCGCGTGAAACTCGCGGCGCGCCTTGAGCGAGTGCCGCAGCACCTCGCCGTCTTCGAGCAGCTCGGCCACCGCGCGCTCGAGCACCAGGTCACCCTGGCGGTCGACCTGGCCGCGCACCGCCAGCACCGCGCGACGCAGCGGCGGCGGAGCCACCAGGAAGCCCATGCGCAGCCCCGGCGCCAGCGCCTTCGACAGCGTGCCCACGTACACCACCACCCCGTGCGGGTCGGCGCTCGCCATCGGCAGCACCGGCGCCGTGTCGAACTGAAACTCGTAGTCGTAGTCGGCTTCGATGATGGCGAAGCGGTGCCGCCGGGCCAGCTCGAGCAGCGAGAGCCTGCGCCGCGCCGAGAGCATCACCGTGGTGGGGTCTTGCTGGTGGGGCGTCACGTACGCGGCGCGAATCGAGCCGCGCTCGAGCTTTCTGGCGAGCACGTCGACCTCGAGGCCCTCGGCGTCGACCGGAATCGGCAGCAGCTTCGCGCCGGGCAGGGTGAAGGCCTCGCGCGCCGAGGGGTAGCCGGGAGACTCGACCGCCACGGTGTCACCCCGCCGCACCATCGCCAGCGCGAGCAGGTGCAGCGCGAGCTGGCTGCCGCGGGTGATGATGAGGTCGTCGGCGGTCACCGCCAGCCCGCGCCGCGAGGCCAGCATCTGGGCGAGCCGCTCGCGCAGCACCGGGTCTCCGGCCGGGCTGCCGAAGCCGAGCAGCCGCCCCGGAGCGCGCCGCAGCGCCCGCCGGTACGCGCGCGCCAGCGCCCGGGCGTCGAACAGCCGCGCGTCGGGCAGCCCGCCGGTGAAGTCGAGCACCCTGGGCGACACCGCCTCGAAGGTGGGCGCCGAGCTGGGCCACGGCTCGAGGTCGAACCCCACCGCCGCGCCGCGCCGCTCAGGGGCGAAGCTGGCCTCGGGCAGCGCGCGGGTGACGCGGGTGTGCGAGCCCTTCACCGTCTCGACCCACCCCTGCAGCCGCAGGTCGTCGAAGGCCGCCACCACGGTGTTGCGGTGCAGCCCCAGGCTCTGCGCCAGCTGCCGCGAGCTCGGCACCGCGGCGCCCGGCTGCAGCCGGCCGTCGCGAATCGCATCGGTGATGGCGCGGGTCAGCTGCTGCGCCAGCGACAGGTGCGAGCGGCGGTCGAGCTGCAGCGCGAGGTCCCACGTCTTCACTGCTGGCACATCTACTTGGGTGAGATTGCATCTGTCGAGCAGGCCACTTTTCGAACTGGCCCATGCGATTTCCACGAACCGGACCTGTCGGTGATGGGCCCACTCGGGCTTGGTTGCGCGCCATGAAAACCACCGCACGCACCACCCCTGGCGTCAAAGGGTTCGATGAGGTCTGGAACCAGGCCCGGGCCGACGACAGCACGCAGAGCTACAAGGTCTCGTACGCCGAGGTGAAAGAAGCGCTCGGCCGCTTCGGCGCGACAGTCAGCGCCACCGAGGCGAAGCACGCTGCGTCGACCTTCTCGAGCGACACGGTGATGACCCGGCCGGCGCGCAAAGAGGCGAGCGCGTTTCTGGAGGCCGTCGGCGCGGGCAAGAACCTCACGTCGACGGTGATCGAGGCGATCAAGGGCGACTTCTCGCTGAAGGCCGTCGAGACCGGCAAGATGCTCGCGGTGCCGGGCCGCGCGGTGAAGAGCACCCACGACCTGCCCGACGCGGTGCGCAAGGCGGTCGAAGACCACAGCGACCCCCAGTCGGGCGCCGAGTGGGAAGAGGCCGAGGTTCGCAAGACCACCCTGGCCGGTCAGCCGGTGTTCATCGTGCACCACAGCGTGCTGGGCACCTCGCTCGACCTCGAGAAGGTGCAGGTCTTCAGCCCCGAGGGCAAGAAGCTGGCGCAGGGCGTGGTGTGGGACGCGATGAGCGGCTTCTCGTGGGAAGGCTGAGTGCTATGTGCACCGCATGAGAGCGGTGCGCATTCACCAGCTGACGGGCCCGAAGGCGCTGCAGGTCGACGAGGTGCCGGCGCCTTCACCCGACGAGAGCGAGGTGCGCATCGAGGTGCGCGCCGCCGGAGTGAACTTCCCCGACGTGCTGCTCTCGTACGGGAAGTACCAGTTCAAGCCCGAGCCGCCGTTCGTACCGGGGGGTGAGGTGGCAGGGGTCGTGTCGGCGGTCGGTGCCGCGGCCCGGGGCGTGAAGGTCGGCGACCGGGTGGTGGCGACCATGATCAACGGCGCGTTCGCCGAGGCGGTGGTGGTGAACGCGCTCGCGGCGGTGAAGCTGCCCGACGCGGTCTCGTTCGAGCTCGGCGCCGCCACCACCCTCACCTACGCCACCACGTACCACGCGCTGGTCGACCGGGCCCGGCTGCAGCCGAAGGAGACCTTGCTGGTGCTGGGCGCTGCAGGCGGCGTGGGCGTCTCGGCGATTCAGCTCGGCAAGGCCCTCGGCGCGCGGGTCATCGCCGCCGCGTCGACGCCCGAGAAGGTCGAGTTCTGCCGCGCGCAGGGCGCCGACGAGGGCATCTGCTACGGCACCGAAGACCTGAAAGAGCGGGTGAAGGCGCTCACCAACGGCGACGGCGCCAACGTCATCTACGACCCCATCGGCGGGCGCTTCAGCGAGCCGGCCCTGCGCGCCATCGCCTGGGAGGGCCGCCACCTGGTGGTCGGCTTCGCCGCCGGCGACATACCCAAGATGCCGCTCAACCTGCTGCTGCTCAAGGGCTGCCAGGTGCTGGGCGTATTCTGGGGCCAGTTCGCGATGCGCGAGGTCGAGAAGAACCGCGCCAACATCGGCCAGGTCTTTCAGTGGGTCGCCGAAGGCAAGCTCAAGCCGCACATCGACGAGGTGCTGCCCTTCGCCCGCGCCCGAGAGGCGCTCGAGCGCCTCGAGCAGCGCGAGGTGCACGGCAAGCTGGTGCTGGTGCCGTAGTGCGCTTTCACCGCTCGACCTCTTTCGCCGCTCTCGGCGCGACGATCTCACCCGGCTCGCCCGGCCCGCCGTTCTCGGGCTTCTGGTCTTCCCGCGCCAGCGCACGAATCATCGCCATCAGCGGCCCCGGCCTGCGGCTCAGGTCGAGCGGGCTGCGCTCGTCGTCGGCCCCGTAGGTCTGCTGCAAGAGCTTGCGGCGCTCTTCGGTCTTGAGCCGCAAGAGCCGCTGCAGATCGCTCGGCCGGTGAATCACGTGCGGCGTCAGGAACACCAGCAGGTTCACCTTCACCTTCTTCTTCTCTTCGTAGCGAAACAGCCGCCCGATGATGGGCAGGTCGCCCAGCACCGGAGTCTTCGACACGTTCTCGATGACCCGGTCTTGCATGATGCCGCCCAGCACCACCGTCTCTCCGTCGTCGGCCACGATGGTGGTCTTCTGCGCGCGCGTCGAGGTGATGGGCCCCAGGTCGTTCTTGCCCGACACCTCTTCGGCGCTCTGGTTCACGTCGAGCCTGATGTGCTCGCCTGAAGAGATGTGCGGCTTCACGGTGAGCTTCAGCTCGACCTTCTCGCGCGAGACGCTGCCGGTGAGCGCCGCCAGCGTGGTCGCCGAGCTGCCTCCGGCCGCCGCCAGCTGCGACGCCGCGGCCGAGCTCAACCCCATCTGAAACGGTATGCGCTGGCCGACGCTGATCTCGGCCTCTTTGTTGTCGGTGGTGAGAATGTGCGGCGTCGACATCACGTTGGTGTCCGACGTCGAGTGGTTGGCGGTGAGCGCCAGCCCGTACTGCCCCACCGTGAACCCCAGCGCCTGGCTGAGCGCCTTCACCTCGGGCCCCTGCAGCCCGAACAAGAGCCCCGACGCCGCGGCCAGGCCCTTGAGCCCCAGCGACGACGCCGCGCCCGCCGGCTCTGACCCCACCGCCACGTTCACCCCGTCGACCGCCGCGCCAAAATGTCCCGACGCGCCGAGCTGGGTGTTGCGCTCGACGTACACCTCCATCACCACCGTCTCGATGAACACCTGCCGCCGCGGCACGTCGAGCTCGGCGATCAGCTCGACCAGGTTGCGGTAGTCGGCGCTGCTCGCCACGATCACCAGCGCGTTGAGCGACTCGTTCGCGCTGATCTTCGGGTCCGAGCCACCGCCGGCCGCAGGCGGCGCCCCCGGCCGCCCGCGCGCCCCCGCCGTCGCCGAGATGACCTCGGTCAGGTTCGCCGCCAGCTCCTTCGCCTCGGCGTTGGCCAGCTTGTACACGTGCGCCTTGCCGTCGCCGGGCAGCGACACGTCGAGCTGCGCAATCAGCTCGACCGCGCGCTTCATCAGCGGCGCGCTGGCCACCACCACCAGCCGGTTGCTGCGCTCGTCGGCCGTCACCGAGAGCGACTCGCCCGGCCGGGGCGCCTTCGAAGCCAACACCCGGGTCACCTCTTCTCCCAGCTGCGAGGCCTCGGCGAAGCGCACCGGCACCACCCTGAGCTCGTCGCTCGGGGTGCGCTCGACGTCGATGGCCGCGATGAGCCGCTGCAGCCGCTCGAGGTTGCTGCCCACCTCGTTGACGATCAGCGTGTCGGGCGCGAACGGCACCAGGTCGGCGCCCTGACTCAAGAACTGCATCACCACCGCGCGCAGCGCCTCGAGCTCGACGTGCTTCGCCTTGAACACCCGCGTCACCATCTCGTCGCGCGCGGGGAACTTGTCGCCCTCGTCGATCGCCGTGACGATCGGCGCGCCCTTCGCGCGCGACTTCTCGATCACGCGCAGAAAGCGCCCGCTCGGCACCACCGCGAAGCCGTTGGCGTCGAGCGCCGCCAGAAACGCCGCGTAGAGCTGGTCGGCGTCGAGCGGCACCTGCCCGTTCTCGGGGCCGATCATCGACACCTTCCCCTTCACGTTGTCTCCCAGCAAGAAGGTCTTGCAGGTCGCATCGCTCACCGTCTGCACCAGCTTGTCGAGGTCGACCCGCTCGAACAGCGCGGTGAAGCGCGCGTTCTTTTTGAGCGACTCGCAGCTCTCTTTCGGAGTCACCAGCAACAACACCATCGTCAGGGCGAAGGGCATCGACAGCGGCCCACAGCACTGCGCGTGCCACCCGTCGCTACGGGCACCTGCGCGAGCGCCGCCGACAGAATGTCAGCCGCACGCGTGCAATGTCAGCCCGGTTGTCACCCGGTGCGGTAACCGGGGCTCGAGCAGGCGCGTATCGCACGCACCAACCCCCTCACTGGAGGCCTTCGTGCTGCGACCCCTGCTCTCTTCCCTGCTGCTCTGCGCTGCCTGTGCCGGCTCTGTCGGCGGCGACGACATGATGCAGCCCCCTGCGCCCACCACCTTCCGGGTGCGCCTCGCCAACATCTCGCCGTTCAAGCAGCTCAAGAGCGGCGCCTTCGCGGTGAAGACCGGTGCGACCGCGCCCGGCCCGCTCGCGCCGGGCGACGCGTTCGAGGTCGGCTTCAGCGCCGGCCCCGGCCAGAAGCTGGCCTTTGCCACCATGTTCGGCCAGTCGAACGACTGGGTGTTCGCGACGCCCGCCTCGGGCATCGACCTCTACTCGGGCGACAGCAAGGCGCCCATCTCGGGCGACGTCACCTCGCAGATCTCGCTCTACGACGTGGGCACCGAGATCGACGAAGAGCCCGCGGTCGGCCCGCACACCGGCCCGAACCAGGCCACCTCGGGCGACGGCCCCGGCGCCAATGATCCGATCGCGCGGGTACGCAAGCTCGGCGGCACGGTGATGCTCACCAGCGGCGCGATGTTCACCCTGCCCCCGGTGGCGTCGATGATTCGCGTCACCCTGACTCCGCGCGGCGGCACCGACTTCACCCTGCGCATTCAGAACGTGGCCAACGACACCAGCACCCTGATGACCTCGCAGGGCTACAAGCCGGTGCGCCTCTCGCCCGGAGTCTGGGCGCTCACCGCCGGCGGCGAGGCGCTGTTCACCGACGGCGTGGCCGACCGCAACCTGGGCCTCGAAGACATCGCCGAGATGGGCAGCCCCGCGCGCCTGGCCGCGTCGCTCAAGCCGCTCACCGGGTTCGCCACCCCCATCTCTCCGGGCCTGCTCGCGGTGCACACCGGCGGCGCGCCCTTCTTCACCGTCGGCGAGAAAGACCGCGGCATGGGCCTCGAGCGCATCGCCGAAGACGGCTTCGCCATGCCGCTGCGCACCGCGATGGGCAACGTCACCGATGCGACCTTGAAAGAGGTGAAGCTGTTCGACACGCCGGTGGGCCGCGACACCACCGGCCCGGCGAAGCCCGGCAGCGCGTACGAGATCGAGATCTCGGCGGTGCCCGGCGACCGCCTCTCGCTGGTCACCATGTACGGCTGGTCGAACGACTGGGTGTTCGCCACCCCCGAGAACGGCATCGACCTGTTCGACGGCGACCAGCCCCGCTTCGGCCCCCTCACCGAAGAGCTGCACGTCTACGACGTCGGCAGCGAGCTGTCGGAGGAGCCCTTCATCGGCCCCAACACCGGCCCGCAGCAGTCGGGCCCCGACGTCGGCCCGCTCGACACCGACACCCGCGTGCGCATCGCCGATTACACCGCGCCGGTCTCCACGCACCTGTCGGTCTCGCTCGTCAAACCCTGAAGCACGGCGCCGGCCGGCCAGCGGGGGCGTTGGCCGGCCGGCGCAGCAGTACGAGCAGCGCAGCCGTCTTTCCGTACCCTGCTAAGGGCCTCACCCGATGACGGTACACATCGTGAGGCTGGGCTCGAAGCGGGCCCGTGGAGAAGGGCCCCGGCTGGGCACCGTTCGTCGCCCGCCGCGCGGTGTTCCCCGCGAACGCTTCGCCCGAGACGACTACTACGACGTCTGGTTCCCCCTGCTCGCGCCCAGCGACGCCGCCGTGAAGCTGGGGCTGTCGGCGAAGACGCCGGCGCAGTGGAAGCGGTTCGAGCGCCGCTACCTCGCCGAGATGAAGCGCCCCGAGGCCCGCCAGGCGCTCGACGTGCTGGCGCTGCTCTCGCGCTCGGCCTCGTTCGCGGTCGGCTGCTACTGCGAAGACGAGGCCCGCTGCCACCGGTCGCTGCTGCGCCGGCTCTTGAAAGAGCGCGGCGCGCGCGTAACGTGAGCCGCGCTCGGCCATGGCACGCGGTGCTGCTCGGCGCGCTCGCGCTGGCGGGGATCTCACTGTTCAAGCACTACAGCCTCGACGAGTTTCAATACAGCCACGCCGCCTGGCTGGTGAGCCAGGGTGAGGTGCCACACCGCGACTTCTTCGAGTTCCACTTCGCGCTCCCGTACCAGGCGCTGAGCCCGCTGTTCCTGCTGCCGGGCGCGGGGCCCGAGACGGTTCGGCTCGTGCGGCTGGGCATGCTGGCGGTGCTGCTGCTGCTCGTCTGGGCGATGGCCACGCTTCAGAGAGAGCGGGGGAAGCTGGCGCTGCTCATCGCGCCGCTGCTCCTCGCCACCGCGCCGTCGTTCGCGCTGCGCGGCACCGAGATTCGCCCCGACCCGTTCGCGTTCGCGCTCTACCTGGCGGCGGTCGCGTGCTTCACCGTGCTGAAGCGCCCCCTGGTCGCCGGGCTGCTGCTCGGCCTGGCGGTGCTGTGCACCCAGAAGGTGCTGCTGTACGGCGCGCCGTTCGCGGTGGCGGTCGGGGTCGACCTGCTCGCTCGACGTCGCCGCGCACCCTCTTCTTTCTCGCGGGAGTCACGGCTCCGCTCGCGGCGCAGCTGCTCTGGCTCGTCTCGACCCGCTCGCTCGAGCCGTGGTGGGCGCAGACGTGGACCTTCGCGGTCGAGCACGAGCGCGCCTACCCCGGCTTCCCCTTCACCCGCTACCTCTGGCCCGCGCTCGCCCAGCAGCCCACCCTGTTCGCGCTCGCCCTGCTCGGCGCCGTCGACGCCGGCAGAAGGCGCGAGTGGCTGCTGGTCGGCTCGTTCGCCACCACGCTCTTCTCGTTCGCCTTCGCGCGCGCGCCGTTTCCCTACGCGCTGGTGCCGTTCGCCGCGCTCGCGGCCCTCTTCGCCGCGCGCGGCGTGGGCTGGCTGTTCGAGCGCTCACGCCCCACCGCGCTGGCGCTGCTGGCCGTCACCGTGGTGCACGGCGCCTTCGGCCTCTTCCGCGACGCCGCACCCTCGAACCGCGCCCAGCACGAGGTGCTGGCGAAGCTGAACGACCTCACCGCGCCCACCGACCCGGTGTGGGACAGCTCGGGCCAGGCGTCGGCCCGCCCGCATGTCGGCTTTCGCTACTACACCAACGCGCTGATTCACCGTGACGAGGCCACCACCCTGGGGCAGCGCATCGCCGCCGAGCTTCGCGCCGCCGGCTGCACCGCCACGCTGCGCGACGCGCGCTTCGAGTGGCTGCCCGAAGACGCGCGCGCCTTCGTCACCGCGCACTTTCAGCCCGTCGACGGTGACCTCTCGCTGTGGGGCCAGCGCTACCCGGCCGAAGCTCCGCCGCAGACCTTCGAGGCGGTGCGCACCGGCACGTACTTCGTCGAGCCCGCCGACGCCGCGCTCACCCTAGACGGCCGAGACCTCGACGCCGCCACCTTCACCCTCGAGCGCGGCTCGCACCGCGTCGAGTACCGCGGCCCACCGCGTGAGCTGTTCATTCTCTGGCTCCCCGCGAACAAAGCGCGCTGGCGCCCCGACTTCAGCGCGAAGCCGCGCTTCTCGACCGTCTTCTGAATGCGTGTAGGTGTTCTGGGCAGAGGCTCGTGCGGGTACGCTGCGCGCGCCAACTCAAGAGGTGTGCCCATGCGAGCCCTGATCTTCTCCGTCGCGCTGTCCCTCACCGCCTGCAACTGCGACTCGACTCCCGGCAACCCCGACGGCGGCGGCCACGCCGGCGGCAGCGGAGGCAGCGGCGGCGCCGGTGAAGCGCCCACCTCCATCACCGTCGAGCCCGCCGACGCGGGGTATCAGACCGACGGCGTCACCCCGGCCAAGGCCACCTACAAGGCGACCGGCACCTTCGCCGGTGGCCGCACCGAAGACATCTCGGCGCGCGCCCGCTTCACCGTCGACGACGTCGCCCTGGGCAGCTTCATGGGCCCCGAGTTCAAGTCGGCCATCGATCGCGGCGGCGCCTCGGGCATCACCGCCACCCTGAACGGCACCCAGGGCCACGCGCGCTTCACCTTGAACCTGCGCACGAGCTTCAACGACCCCAAGGCGATGAACCTGCCGCCGCAGGTGGGCACGCTGTTCGGCAAGACCCCGGTCGCCTCGCGCGCGCCGCAGCTGGTCTACCCGAACGACGGTGCGCTGGTGCCGCCCAACCTCGGCCGCCTCGAGATTCACTTCCTCCCCGGCAACAACAACACCGTGTTCGAGCTGAGCGCCAGGGGCGGGTACACCGACGTGAAGGTCTACCTGCGCTGCTCCACGCCGATGAACGGCGGCTGCATCTACGAGCCCGACCCGGCGGTGTGGACGGCGCTGGCCACCGCCAACCGCGGCAGCGACATCACGCTCACGCTGCGCGGCACCGACGACACCGGCACCGAGGTCGGCGAGTCGACGCCGCTGAAGATCTCCTTCAGCCTCGACGACATTCAGGGCGGCCTCTACTACTGGACCACCACCACCAAGGCGATCATGCGCTTCGACTTCGCGGCGCCGTCGATGACCACCGCCCAGAAGTTCGTCGACGCCGCCATCACCAACAACCCCGGCGGCTGCGTCGGCTGCCACGCGCTCTCGCGCGACGGCAAGAAGATGGTCGTCGAGGCCGAGGGCTCGACCGACGGGCGCATCGCCATCGTCGACGTCGCCTCGAAGACCACCACCACTCCGTTTCCCGCGCCCAACAAGAGCTTCTTCGAGTCGTGGGCGCCCGACAGCACCCGCTTCGTGGGCGTCGATGACCGCGGCAGCGACTTCAACCTGCGCATCTTCGACGGCACCACCGGCGCCCTGCTCGAGAGCATCGACGGCACCGGCACCATGGCGCGCGCCACCGACCACCCCGACTGGTCGGCCGACGGCAACACCATCGCCTACGCCAGCGTCACCCGCGAAGGTCCGCGCGCCGTCTCACTGCAGTGGCCCACCAAGGGCGCCATTCGCTACGTGCGCAAAGAGGCCACCGGCTGGGCCGCGCCGGTCGAGGTCGCCCCCTGGGTGAGCGGCAAGCACCGCTTCTACCCGGCCATCTCACCCAGCAGCGACTACCTGGTGTTCGAAGAGTCGACCTGCTCGAGCGGTGAGACCGGCCTCGACTGCGACGCCGACACCGACGTGAGCGGCAAGCTGTTCGCCGCGAAGCTGGCCGCCAACGCGAAGCTGCTCCCGCTCACCAGGGCGAACGCGCCCGGCATTCGCGACAACGGCAAGACCGACCTCACCAACACGTTCCCCAAGTGGAGCCCCTTCAACTTCAAGCGCACCGGCGAGCTCGGCTCGAAGCTGCAGTGGCTCACCTTCTCGTCGTCGCGCAAGTACGGCCTGCGAGACCCCGGCGGCAACGTCTGGCTGTGGATGGTGGCCATCGACCCCGACCAGGTGCTCACCGATGGCGACCCCAGCTTCCCCGCCTTCTGCCTGCCCTTCCAAGACCTCACCACCTCGAACCACATCGCCCAGTGGACCGAGGCCGTCATCCCCAGCATCAACTGAAGCAAACCGCGCACCCTGAGCGAAGCGCGCAGCGCTTCAGTCGAATGGGTGCACTCCAGGTCGAAGGCACCCGCGCCGCGAACTCCATGCTTCAAGCAGCACCGCGTTGCGCAGCAATACGATGGAGTAGGTGCTGCTCAGCCCTCGGCGAGCGACGGCACCCGTCGACTTCGCTCAGGGTGCGCGGCTTCGATGATCTCTGCCGTGTGTCGCGCGCCGGCGCTATCGTCACCGTACGCATGGGACCTCGTCGCGCGCTGGCGCTGATCGGCTGTCTCCTGTCGTGCCGGCAACTCTCGCTCCCCGAAGCGGCCGCGCCACAGCCGGGCACGGTGCAGGCGCTGGTGGTCTACGCGCGCCCCGGCCAGACCGAGCTGCAGCCGGCGGTCGGGGCCCACGCCCGGCTGCAGGGCACCGCGCTCGAGGCCGTGGCCGACAACAGCGAGGGCCGCGTCGCGCTGAGCGGCGTCGTGAGCAGCACCGGCACGCTGCACTTCACCTTCGACGCCGACGGCGACGGCGCCGTCGACCACCAGCGCCTCTTCTCGCTGGCCGCCACCGGCGCCGGCCCCGGCCGCGACGTCTTTCTCGGCATCATCGTGCTGGGGCGCAACGCGCAGATCACCGGCAAGGCGCTCAAGGCAGACCGCGCCGGCGCTCCGGGCGGCCACGGCGGCATCAGCGTCTTCGTGCCCGAGGCCCCGTTCGTCACCCAGACCGGAGACGACGGCACCTACGTGCTGCGCGGCCTGCCCGAGGGTGAACAGACCGTGGCGGCGTTCTCTGACCAGTACGCGCCCTTCGCGCAGCGGGTGAACCTGCGCGCGGGCGAAGACCTGCGCCTCGCCGACATCGTGCTCGACCGCGCCCCTGCGATGGGCGCCACCGGAGAGCTGCACGGCTCGACCGTGCTCGCCAGCGGCGCGGCCGCCACCGGCGTCTCGGTCACCGCGGCGCACGGCAGCGACGCGCCGCAGACCACCACCGACTCGAGCGGCGCCTTCACCTTCTCCACCCTGCAGACCGGGCTGTGGAGCGTGCGCTTCGAGAAGAGCGGGTTCAAGACCCTCGACGTGCCCAACGTGCTGGTCATCGCCGGCGCCAACACCCTCGCGCCGGTGACCCTGCAAGCAGGTTCGGGTGGGGCCGGCGGCGGCTCAGGCGGTGGCTCAGGCGGCAGCGCGGGCGGGACCAGCGGGGGCGGCTCGGGTGGCAGCGGTGGAGCAGGCGGCGGCGGCGTGCCGGGCCTCTTCAGCGTGCACGTCTACAACCGCCTGCTGGGCGGCACGTCGGGAGAAATCGAATGGCTCGACGGCGGCTCGGTCTGCGGCCGCGGCTCGATCGGCTGCACGCTCGAGGTCGACGCCGGCACCCGGCTGAGCGTGCGCGGTCACCCCACCCACCCCTGGTCGCGGCTGGTCGACTGGGTCGCCCCCTGCGAGAGCGGCGCGCCCTACGGCTTCTGCGACGTCACCGTCGACGAGCAAGACCTCGCGCTCGAGGCGAACTTCGATCGCCCCAACCTGGTGTTCGTCTCCGACGAGCGCCGCGTGCCGGCCGCCGTCGCGCTCGAAGGCGAGCCCTCGCTGGTGCTCAATCGCTGGTGCAACGCGCTCGCGACCGACGCCGGCCTGCCCGGGCCGTTCGTGGCGCTGGTCGGCTACCAGTCTCCCGACGGCGGCAGCTACCAGGTGCTCGACACCCTGGCGACCTCCCGAGGGTGGATGCGGCCCGACGGCCTCACCGTGTTCGACACCATCACCGCGCTCGGCGAGCCGTTCGCGCTGCCCAACATGACCCAGCTCGGAGTGGTGCCCAGCTCGGCGTTCAGCGTCTTCACCGGCTACGACGACACCAACCTGGTGGCCTCGTGCGCAGGGCTCACCAGCACCGCCTCGGTGACCCAGCCGGGCAACCTCTCCCTCGGCGGAGCCCGCTGGCTGCGCGACGGCACCACCGCCTCGCCGGGCTGTGGCGCGCCGATGCGCTTCTACTGCTTCGGCACCGGCCGCAGCGTGCCGATGCTCAGAGACCCCTTCACGCCCACCCGCCTCGCCTTCGTCACGCCGGCGGCGGTGAAGTTTCGCTCGGGGCCCGACGCCGGCCTCGACGCGGCCGACACGTTCTGCCAGTCGTACGCCGACCTGCGCGGCTTCACCGGCACCTACAAGGCGCTGCTGCCCTCGCTCTCCCTCACCGCCGCGCAGCGCGCCGCGCCGCCCGGCCCACCCTGGGCGCGCGAAGACGGCACCGTCATCGCCACGCGCGCCGACCTGAACCTCGCCCTGGGCCGGCTGCTCGCCCCGTTCGAGAACACCCAGGGCAACAACCTGCTCGTCAACGACGTCGCCTACACCGGCGCTCCGGGCCCGGGCGCCACCACCTCGGCCAACTGCGAAGACTGGGTGAACCCTGCTCCCTTCACCTTCGAGGGCGTGCCGTTCTCCACCCAGGCCGACTGGTTCAACCACGGCGGCGCGCCCGGCTGCAGCGACGGCCGCCGCCTCTACTGCCTCCAGCAGTGACGGCGCAGTGCTAACAATCACCCATGACCCTGGTCCTGCTCGTCGCGCTCTCTGCGGTGGTGGTCGACGTACCGCCCAGCGACTTGCCGGTCGACCCCGACGCCCTCGCCCCCGGGCTCGAGGCGCCGGTGCGGCCCAGCCCCGACGCGCGCTCTCGTGACACCGCGATGATGGGTCTGGCCACCGCGGCCATCGCCGCCGCGCTGGCCGTCGCGATTCCCTTCTCCGAGTCGCGCCCCGGCTCGACGCCGGTTCCCCCCATTCTCGGCACCGGCGCTTTCGTGCTCGTGGCTGCGGTGCGCCCGGTCGTCTTCTTCGCCGGTCAGCCCGCACGCACCCCGCCCACCGCGCTCAACCACACCCTGCGCGTCATCGGCACCCTCACCGCGGTGCTCGGCCTCGCCTCGTTCATCAGCGGCTTCGCGCTGCGCCCGGCACGCCCCGAAGGCAGCAACTGGGCCATGGCCGGGGCCGCAGGGCTCGAGGCGCTCTCGGCCCTGAGCTTCAGCATCGACGCGCTGCTGGGGCTGAGAGACTAGAAGCTCTTGTCGTCGAGCTTCGGCTTCGCGTCGGTGTTGAGCGTGGTCATGCGCAGCTGCAGCGCATCGCCCTTCCACACCTCGACCACGCGGGGGAACCAATCGATGGCCTGCGAGTCGTAGTCGATGAACCGCACGTCCCAGCTGCCCTTGTCGTCAGAGAAGATCGACCGCGCCGGGTGAAACTTCTCGTCCTTGAACACCCAGAACTGCGAGGCGCCGCGCTTCGAGTCGCCGATGACGTACGCCAGCTTCCCCTGAAAGCGACCCAGCGACGCCTGCCGCACGTCGACCTTGTGGCCGCTCAGGTGCCGCTCGACGGCGGCGCGCGAGTCGCCATCGCCCGCACCGTGCAGCGCGAGCACCGCACAGATTTCGTCGGCCGCCACCTGCAGCGCGGGCAGCTCGGCTCCGTCGAAGCGCTTCTTGCCGTTGCTGGTCACCGCCGCCACCGAACGCGTGCTGTCGAGCGACGACAGCTCGACCCGGCACCGCCCCGGCAGGCGCATCGACACCGCCGCCGACAGCTGCAGCTCGCCCTGCCCCGCGGTGACTCCCAGCGCGTTCGCGTAGTCGGGTGCCGCCGCCGCCGGAGCCGTCGCGGTGCCCTCGACCTTCAGCGCGCTCAGGCCCAGGTCGTCGCGGCTCTCGGCCATGCGCCGCAGCACCGAGTACGGCGGCATCACGTACGCCAGCACCAGCGCGAGGGCCGCGAGCCTCACTTCACCACCTCGCGCAGGTACCGCATCAGGCCTTCGCGCAGCTCGGGCCGCTTGAGCGCGTAGGCGATGTTCGCGGTCAGGTAGCCGACCTTGTCGCCCGCGTCGTACCGCGTGCCCTCGAACTTGTAGCCGATGAGCCCGTCGCTCTCGACCAGCTTCGCCAGCGCGTCGGTCAGCTGAATCTCACCGCCCACGCCCCGCTCGGTCTTCTCGAGGTAGTCGAAGATCTTCGGCGGCAACAGGTACCGGCCGATCACCGCCATGCGCGACGGCGGGTTCGACTTCGGCTTCTCGACCACCTTGGTGATGCGCATGGTGCGGTCGTCGATCATGTCGCCCGCCGCGATGCCGTACAGGTGCGTCTCCGACGCCGGCACCTCCATCAGCGCGATGACGCCCTTGCCGTGCTTCTGGTACGCGCGCCACAGCTGCTCGATGCCGGGCACCTCGGAGTCGATCATGTCGTCGCCGAGCATCACCCCGAACGGCTCGTTGCCCACCAGGCTCTTCGCGCACAGCACCGCGTGGCCGAGGCCCAGCGGGTGCTTCTGGCGCACGCTGGCCAGGTTCACCATCTTCGAAATCTTCTGCAGCAGCTCGACGTCGGCCGTCTTCTTTCGCTCGCCGAGCGTGGTCTCGAGCTCGAAGCCCACGTCGAAGTGGTCTTCGATGGCGCCCTTGCCGCGGCCGTTGATGAGAATCAGGTCGGTCACCCCCGCCGCCACCGCCTCTTCGACGATGTACTGAAGCGTGGGTTTGTCGACGATCGGCAGCATCTCTTTCGGGAATCGCCTTCGTCGCGGGCAGAAAGCGCGTCCCCAGACCCGCAGCGGGAACGACCACCTTCCTCAACGGTTGGTCAGCCATGGCTCGCGCTCGTGTAACCGAAACTCGTCAGCCCCGCCATGCCGTCGTAGAACCCCTGACGATGCGCGTTCTCTTCCTCAGCGCGTGGGTCGCCTCGAGCGCGTACGCCGCCGACATTCCCAAAGAGGCGGCGCTGCCCGTCAACGACGCGCTCAACGACGCCGCGATGCAGGCCCGCAACTTCGGCATGGGCGGCGCGTTTCACGCCGTCGGCTACGGCACCGAGGGCGTCAACGGCAACCCGGCGATGCTCTCGATGTACAAGCGCTACCAGCTGGTGCTGGGCGGCGCGTGGGACATTCCCAACGGCTACGGCTTCGGCGGAGTCTCGGTCGTCGACAGCGCCACCAGCGAGCTCGCCTACGGCCAGTCGTACACCCTGGTCACCTTCGACAGCCCCCACGGCCGCAGCGTCGCGCACCTCAACACCACCTCCATCGCCTACGCCTTCGGCGACTTTCTCCACATCGGAGTCAACGCCCGCTACCAGCTCATCACCGGCCCCTACGCCACCAACTCCATCACCATGGGCGCGGGCGCGGCGGTGCGGCTGTTCGACGTGTGGGTGGTCGGCTTCTCGGGGCACAACCTCATTCCCGTCGCGAGCCCGCTGGTGAACCGCTACTTCGTGCTCTCGACCTCGGCCTCGTTCGGCACCTTCACCCCCTCGTTCGAGTGGCGCATGGACTTCAACGCCGCCTTCCCCCGCTGGGCCTGGGCGACGGGCCTCGAGTGGATCGCCGGCGACGTGGTGCCCATTCGCGCCGGCTTCACCTGGGACAACATCACCGGCACCCGCTACCTCAGCGCCGGCCTGGGCTTCGTCACCCAGGGCGTGGGCGTCGATGTCTCGTACCGCCACGAGCTCGGCGGGTACAACGGCCGCCTGGTCGCGGTGAGCCTCACCCTGCAGTCGCGCTGAGCGATGCTCAAAGCCCGCCTCCTCGAGCCGGTGCACGAGCAGGCGCTGCCGTTCTTTCGCCGCACGTACTGCGTCGCGCTGGCCGCCATCACCCTGAGCGAGCTGTGGCGCATGTCAGACCGCTACGCGGTCTACTCCCAGTACTACGGGCCGATTCCCCCGTTCGCGAAGCTGGGGGTGGGGCTGCCGCCGCTGCCCCTCGCCGTCGCCGGTGGAGCCGCGCTGGTGGTGGCGCTGCTCGCCGCCGCGCTCGGCCCCGCGCGCTTCGAGCGGCCCGCGCTCATCGCCGCGCTGCTCGCCTACCTCTTCTTCTTCGGCACCGTGCTCGGCTGGGCCAAGCCGCACATCGGCTCCGACCGCCCGTCTGACCACCACACCCTGCACGTCTACGTGCTCGTGCTGCTGCTCGTCGCCCCGCGAGGGCGCGCGGTGGCCTGGCCGCTGCTGAGCGTTCGCGCCGCGCTCGCCATCGCCTACCTCGGCGCCGCGTACAGCAAGCTCGACGACAGCGGCTTCAAATGGCTCGACGGCTACAACCTGCAGACCATCTTCATCGAGAAGTACGCGATGAACCCGTCGCTGACCCTGGGCGCCGCGCTCGGTCAGTCACGCACCCTGTGCCTGATTGGCAGTTGGCTGGCCATCGGCTTCGAGCTCTCGTTCTGGACGGTGCTGCTGTGGCCCCGCCGCTCGAAGGTGCGCTGGGTGTACGTGGCGGCGGGCCTCGGCTTTCACCTCGGCACCTGGGTGCTGATGGGCATCTGGCAGTTCGTCGCGTCGTTCTGCGCCGCCTACCTGGTGTTCTTCGAGTGGCCGCTGACCCGACGCGCGCCGATGCCCACCGAGCCCTCTCCGGCCCCTCGCGGCCCCCCGGCGCTCGCCGCGGCCGCGGTGCTCATCGTGATGCTCGCCGGTGCCCTGGGGCGGCTGCACTTCTGGCCGCTCGCCGACTTCGACACCTATTCGACGTACCAGGACTACCGCGACCAGGTCGACATCATCGCCTGCGAGGTGCTGCAGGCCGACGGCTCGGGCAAGCCGTGCTTCGGCGGCACCAGCGCCGCGGTCGGCGCGCAGATTCTGGTGCGCATGCAGCCGGGCGAGGCCCCGCCCGCCGCCGCCCGGCGCTGGGTCGACGAGCAGACCGCCCAGGTGCCCATGGCCCAGCGCAGAATGCTGATCGGCAGAACGCTGCGCTTGACCCTGCGCTCGTTTCCCGTCGTCGACGGCCTCATCACCGTGAAGAAGGAACAGGTCACGGTGGCGCAGTAGACGAAGCCGCGCACCCTGAGAGGCTGGCAGTATTTGCCCTCCCGTCGCCGGAAGCGCCGATCCACTTCGCCGGCCTGCGTCGCAACCCCTCGACGAACCACGAAGTGCGCCTTCGGGTTCGCTCCTTGGGCGGCTCGCGTATCTGCGCTCCGGCTCGGTCCGGGCAAAAACTGTCAGCCTCTGAGCGGAGGCCTTCAGGCCGAAGTCGGGTGCCGACGGAGCTGGAACGCACCCACGTTGCGAACTCCATGCGTCAAGCAGCACCCCGCACGCACCCATACGACGGAGTATCTGGGCCTGAGCCTTCGGCGAGCGACGGCAGGGTTCGACTTCGCTCACACCCTGACCGCTCTCGGGCCCTCACCGCGACGACAGCGGCGCCGACAGCTCTTCCAGCGACTTGCGCTCGGCGTTCACGCCCAGCACCGCCGCCACGCCGGCCGCCATCAGCATCAGCGCCGCGCCCAGCGCGTAGCCCAAGAACACCCGGCTCGGGTCGCCGGTGCCGATCAGCGCGCCGAACAGCGCCGGAGCCGCCACCCCGCCCGCCCCGGTGCCCACCGCGTAGAACAGCGCGATCGCCAGCGCGCGAATCTCGAGCGGGAACAGCTCGCTCACCGTCAGGTACGCCGAGCTCGCCGCGGCCGAGCCGAAGAAGAACACCACGCACCAGCACAGCGTCTGGGTCCACGCGGTCAAGAGCCCCTGCTGAAACAACACCCCGGTGCCGAGCAGCAGCACGCCCGACACTGCGTAGGTGGTGACGATCATCGCCTTGCGCCCGATGCCATCGAACGCCCGCCCCAGCAGCAGCGGCCCCAGAAAGTTCCCCGCCGCGAACGGCAGCAGGTAGATGCCCACCCGGTCGGGCGCCACGCCGAAGAACTTCGTCAGCACCAGCGCGTAGGTGAAGAAGATGGCGTTGTAGAAGAACGCCTGCGCGAGCATCAGCGACAGCCCCAGCACGGTGCGGCCGCGGTACTTGCCCAGCAGCGTGCGCGCCACGAGGCCGAAGGTGAGCGGGTGCGGAGCGAGGGTCAGCGTGCGCTCGACCTCGGCGAGCGCGTGCCCCTCGAGCCGCGCCTGGCCCTCGGCCGCCGCCACCACCTCGAGCGCCTCGTCGTGCCGGCCGTGCAGCATCAGCCAGCGCGGGCTCTCGGGCACGTGCCTTCGCACCAGCACCACCGCGGCGGCGAGCACCGCCCCCAACAGAAACGCCAGCCGCCACCCCAGCCACGGCGCGAACAGCTCGGGGTCGAGCAGCACCGTGCTGGCCAGCGCGCCCAGCGCGGTGCCCACCCAGTAGCTGCCGTTGATGCCCAGCGCCGCGAAGCCGCGCACCCGCGCCGGCAGCAGCTCGTCGATGGCCGAGTTGATCGCCGCGTACTCGCCGCCGATGGCGGTGCCGGTGAAGAACCGAAACGCGATGAACGACGCCACGCTCCACGACAGCCCGGTGGCGACGGTGGCGAGCACGTAGAGCGCCAGCGTCCACAAGAAGAGGCGCTTGCGGCCCCAGCGGTCGGTGAGGTGCCCGAAGAACAGCGCCCCCGAGATGGCGCCACCCACGTACGCGCTCGCCGACAGCCCCACCTCGGCGCTGGTCAGCCCCAGCGCCGCCGGCGACTCGAGCGCGCCGCCCAGGGCGCCCACGATGGTCACCTCGAGGCCATCGAGAATCCACGTCACGCCCAGGGCGACCACGATCATCGTGTGCCACTTGAGCCAGGGCAGCCGGTCGAGCCGCGCCGGCACGTCGGTGGTCAGCGGGCCGAACGAGGCGCTCATGCCTCTTCAATACTCGGCGCGAAGGCCCAGGAAAGGCCGAATCGGCAGGTGGTTCACCACGCCGCGGTCGGGCAGCACGCCGTTCTTCGGGTCGCCGAGGCCGTAGATGTACGAGAACACGTTGGTCGAGTTGGTCAGGTTCATCACCTCGGCGTAGACGGCCATCTTCAAGGGCCCGAGGTTGAAGCGGTACTCGGCGCGAATCGACAGCTCGTAGAACAGCGGGTAGCGGTCGGAGTTCACGCCGCCGAACTCGGGTACGTAGTACGGGCGGGTCAGCAGGTCGCCGTTGGCGTCGCGGTCGACCAGCCGAAAGTTCTCGATCGGCGTAAACGGCCGCCCGGTGCGAAAGCTGAACTTGCCGCTCACCAGCCAGTGGTCGGTCGGCGACCAGCTCAAGGTCGCCGTGGCGGTGAACTTCTGGTCCCACGGCGTCGGGTACGTCTGCCGCACCGCCGCGAGCGGGTTGGTGCGGTCAGACGCCAAGAGCCCCATCGACAGGCCGTAGAAGAAGTGCCGCGTGCGGCCGATGAAGAGCAGGTCACCGCCGCGCGCGAAGCCCGTGCCCTGGTTCACGAACGCGGGCTCGCCGCGCGCCAGCCGCTCGGCGAGCCCCGCGGGCGTGTCGGGGTTCACCACCAGCTGGTCGAGGTACTTCGCCCACACCTCGAGCTTGAGCAGCGCCTCGATGGGCAGCGGCTGCTCGATGCCTCCCACCACCTGCAAGCTGCGCTCGGGCGAAAGGCGCGGGTTGCCGTAGGTCGGGTCGAGCAGCAGCGGAGACTGCACCGGCTGCATCGCCACGCCGGTCGACACCTTCAGCACGGTGCGAATCGGCGAGGTCCACGCCGCCGCCAGCCGCGCCGAGCCGCTGCCGAGCCAGGTGCTCGACGAAGGGCCACCCTGGGGGACGTAGCGCCTCAGCGCCTCGAGCTGCGCGCGGCCGCCGGCCTCGATGGTGAACGACTCGAGCGGGCGCCAGGTGTGCTCGGCGTAGGCCGCCACCAGGTCGCGCACCACGTCGGGGTTGATGACCAGCGGCCGGTCGTGGGTATCGGCCGACGGCAGCGCGGCCCAGGTCGGCACCGCGGTGAGGTCGGGCACGTCGCCGCTGAGGTGCAGCGTGCGGTGCGAGTACTGCACGCCCGCCTGAAGCCGGTTCGTGCCGCCGGCCGCCACGCCGTCGGCGCGCAGCACCAGGTCGCCCCGCTGCGCGTCGTTGCTGAAGACGCGGCTCGGCTCGGGCATCGTCTCGCCCGGCAGGGTCTCGGCGGTGCGCGTGGCGCTCGCGTCGTGCGTGTACGACGCCTGAAAGGTGAGGTTGCTGTCGCCGCCCAGGTCGATCTTGTGCTGCAGCGACGCCAGGTGCAGGCGGTTGAGCAGCGAGAGGTCGCCCACGAAGTTGAACGTCACCTGCTCGCCGGGGCTGACCTGCAGCTTCAGCCCGTCCTGCGCGAACATGTACGTCAGCATCGTGTTGTGCCGGCCGCGCCGGTAGTTCACCCGCGCGAGCGCCTCGGTGATCTCGGGCGCGAAGAAGTTCGAGCCGATGATCTTCACCGCCCTCAGAATCGCGAAGTACGCCTCGAGGTAGCTGCGTCGAAACGACACCACCGCCGAGAGCCCCTCGATGCCCAGCGGCACGTCGGCCCTCGCCATTGCGGTGAGCATCGAGACGTCGGCCAGCACCCGCGGCTTCTTGGTCTCGCCGGTGGCGTAGTGAACCTCCATCGCGCCCGACAGCCCCGGCTCGTACCGCGCGGGAACCCCGCCGGTGTAGAACTCGGCGGTCTCGAGCATCATCGGGTTGAAGATGCTCAGGTACCCGCCCAGGTGGTACGGGTTCGAGAGCGGCACGCCGTCGAGGTAGAAGACCACCTCGTCGGGCCCACCGCCGCGCACGAACAGCGTGCCGAGCAGGTCGGGGTCGGCCGCCACGCCCGGGGCCTGCTGCACCACCCGCATCACGTCTTCGGTCGCCCCCACCGCGCGGTCGAGGTCGGCCTTGGTCACGGTGAACTTGCTGACCTGCGGCGTCTTGTCGGGCTCGGGTATCGCCGGCAGCAGGCGGCTGCCCTCGATGCGCGTCTCGTAGACCTTCTCTTCGGGCAAGAGGTACCGCACCCGGGTGGTGGTGCCCGCCTTGAACACCTCGGGGTACGCTTTGTCGGCGCGACCTTGCAGGTGCACCTGCACCCAGCTGTCACCTGCGGGCAGGTTTTCGAAGGTGAGGCTGAAATGCCCCTGCGCGTCGGTGAGCGTGCGCTTGCCGCCGAACACCACCTCGGCGCCCGCCAGCGGCTCGCCCAGCACGCCCACCACGTCGCCCTCGAGCGTCCACGGCTGCAGCGGCGGCACGAAGTCGGCGGTGAGCTGCACCACCGACGGCATCGGCGTGCCGTTGAGCACCGCGCCGGTGAACGTGCATTGCTTCGCCGACGCCAGCGCCGAGTCGTCGAACGCCTGCCCCAGCGACTGGGCCACCTCGGTCTTGGTCACCTGCCCCGCCGCGTCGAGCGTGACGTTGATGACGACCTTGCCGCCCACGCCGGTGGCGCGCTCGCTCGACGGGTACTCGGCCGCCCCCGGGCACTGCGCCGTCGGAGGCGTGAGCCCCTCGGGCAGCGCGGGCGCTTCTTGCGACAGCAGCAGGGCGACGAGCAGCGCGGTCACTTAAGAGACCGCGCGTATCACGGTCTCACATCGACTCGAAGCTCGACGGTGACCGGGTGGTCGGTGGTCGATTCCTTCAACCTCGTGCACAGCGAGCCGTGAAAGACGATCTGCGGAGGGTCGAGCGTCCAGCTGTCGGCGCCGCGCTCGTAGAGCACGCCGTCGACCATCACCGCCACCCGGTCGACGCTGCGGGGCATCACCTCGAGGGTGAACTGGCAGAGGCGGTCGCCCTCCAACGACTGGAACAGCTCCCCGAACACTGCGTGGAGCGCCCGCGCGTCGCCCGCCGACGCGTAGGCCGGCGAGCAGATGGCATCGGCACCGCACGCGCAATCGGGCGTCGGACCGCCGGGGCAGCCGCGCGCAAACCCGCCGGCGCGCGCCAGCGCATCGAGCGCCGCCGAGCGGGCCACCTGCTGGCCGTACCCCACCACGATGGTGCGAATGCCCCGCCTTCTCAGCGCCTTCACCTCTTCCAGCGCGTCGCCCCCGCACCCCGGCTCACTGCCGGTGAGCAGCAGCACGAAGTCTTCGACCCGCGGCGAATCGAGCCCCGTCATCGCGGCCAGCGACGCGGCGATGGGCGCCTGCCCGACGGGGGTCACCGCCTGCAGCCAGCCGTCGATCTGCTCGGCCTGCGCGCCGACCGGCAAGAGCACCTGCGCCGCACCGCACTCCGAGTCTCCAGGAAAGACCGAAAAACCCTGCTTCGCGACCCGGTGAGCGCGAACCAGCTCGTCTTGCAGCACCGCCTGCACGTCTTCCAGCCGCGAGACGCGGAACCCGTGTGACGTCGCCGGCTGCGCCATCGCCGCCGAGCGGTCGATCAGCCACACCAGGTTGGGGGGAATCTGCTTGGCCGTGACAGTTTTGCTGCTGACCACGAAATCCGGGGCGTTGGTGTCGGAACCCCCTGAACAACCGAGTACCGCCACGACCAGCCAGACGGGTGACCTCATCCCCTGCACTTTAGTGCGACTCCTGGGGTAGAAGCTGCGTCCTCCCCCATACAGATGACCTTCCGTACCCTGACCCTTTTCTCCCTGCTGGCGCAGTCGGCCTGCATCGGCTTCCAGGTTCGCAAAGAGAACAACGCGCTCGGGCCGCTCTCCGAGTTCGAAGGCACCGTCTCGGCCGGAGACGTCGCCCTCGAAGAGGGCCGCCCGATCATCGTGCTGCTGGTGCGCGAAGACGGCGCCAAGCCGCGCGTCGAGTCTTCGGCGGTGCTCTACCACCCGGGCCGCTACCACTTCTTCGCCAACGAGGGCCGCTACTCGGTGTTCGCGTTCGAAGACCTGAACTCGAACCTGCGCATCGACGACAACGAGCCCCGCGGGGCTGCCGCCAAGCAGCTCTTGTTGCACGAGGGCAAGCTGCACTCACCGGTCGACCTCACCCTGAAGAATGACCCGAGCCTCGCGGCGATCGACTGGCACCCCACCCACGACGAGGTGATCAAGATCGACGACGACCGGCTGCGCGAGCGCCTCGGCCGCAAGGGCCACTGGGCGCCGGCGCAGTGGCGCGCCGAGAGCGGCGACGATCGCCTCTTCCTGATGGAGCCCTACGACCCCCACCGCACCCCGGTGGTGTTCGTGCCGGGTGTCGGCGGCACCCCCGACGACATGAAGGCGGTCATCGAGAGCCTCGACCACTCGCGCTACCAGGTGTGGCTGTTCTGGTACGCGTCGGGCATGCGCATGTCGCTCTCGGCCCAGTCGCTCGAGAGCGTGCTCGACGAGTACCGCGTGCTCCACGACTTCTCGAACGTGGTGGTGGTGGCCCAGTGCGTGGGCGGCATGGTCGCGCGCGACGCCATCACCCAGATGCGCGAGCGCACCCCGCCGTACTCGGTGGCGGCGCTGGTCACCTTCTCCACTCCGTGGACAGGGCACCGCATGGCCGAGAGCGGCACCAGCATCTCGCCCATGACCGTGCCCGCGTGGATCGACATGTCCGAGGGCAGCGCCTTTCAGAAGAGCATCATCGCCACCGCGGTGCCCGAGGTGCCGCACTACATGTTCTTCAGCTACGGCAAGGGCTCTGACGTGGGCGATGACGGCACCGTCGCGCTGACCAGCGAGCTCGACCTCACCATGCAGCGCCGCGCCACCGAGATCATCGGCTTCAGCGAGACGCACATGGGCATCGTCACCAACAAAGAGTCGCTCGCCCACTTCAACGAGATTCTCGGCAAGGTGCAGCAGCAGATCGCCGCCAGGCAGCAGGCCGCGCCGACCGCACCGGCCAGCGCCGCCGCACGCTGAGAGAGTTTTTTCCCCGACCGAGCCGGTGCGCAGATGCGCGAGCCGCCCAAGGAGCGAACCCGAAGGGGCACTTCGTGGTTCGTCGAGGGGTTGCGGCGCCGGCCGGCGAAGCGAATCGGCGCTTCCGGCGCCGGCACGGGAAAGACGGTCAGCCTCTCAGCGTGAGCAGGCCCCGAACCGAAGATGACAGCCTTTCGGGTCGAGCGGGGTGCGAAGCCCGTGGGGAACGGAATCGAAAAAGAATGGCCGAAGGGCCTGACCGACGCGAACGGCGACGATTCTTTTGCGCGTTTGGTCCTTCTCGCCGGGCCGAGCAGCCGTCGGAAGCAGCGTCAGAGGAGCCGCGCCTGAGCGACGATGCTGGTGCGCTTGGCGTCGGTGGCGCCTTCGCCCTGGGTGGCGACCGGGAAACAATCTCGACCCGGCAGTCGACTGCGTGGTGTTCGAGCGTGTCGGGCCCCACGTCGCCGGGTTGCAGCTTGCGGCCCCTGTCGGCCCCTGGTCGGTGACGGGCCGATGCCGCCCCAGGCTCTTCTGGGTGCTCGCCCCCGCCGCGCACGCTTGCCTGCAGCGCTGGGTGAGCTCGACGTTCTCGCACGGGCAACCCGTGGCAGGGCGTTCGCGACCCCTTCGACTTCGCTTCGCTCAGCGTGAACGGCACTCACCTCACCGCGACGAACCGGCGGCCACCACCGAAGCGGTGGCCGCCTTCGTCGGTCACGTCACTGCACGCACAGGCCGATGGACCAGCTCATGACTTCGCCGACGTCTCCGACGAGGTCGTCGACGGCCTTCAGCGTCCACACTCCGGCTGCGGGCTGGCCGTTGTATGCGCTGAACGCAGCTTCGGGGCGGTAGCGGCCGCGAACCGTAACCGCCGGAGCTGCGGTCACGCTGGTGGCCGCGGCGTCGTCGAAGATGGCGGTCAGGTAGTCGTCGCCGCTCGAGCCGTTGTCGCTCGAGACGTCGAGCGCCGTACCCATCGGGCTGCTCAGCGTGAGGTCGAGGTCGGCGTCGAAGGTGTGGGTGATGTTGCCGATCACCAGCACCACCTTGCGCACCGTGCCGGCCGTCGCCACGGTCACCGTGCTCGAAGAGCCGACCGTCGAGTTGTCGGGAATCAGCTTCGGCACGTCGGTCGACGTCACCACCAGCGGAGTCTCACCCGCGCCGCAGTTCAGCTCGAGCGTGCAGCTGGTGGTGCACCCATCGCCGTTGGCCATGTTGCCGTCGTCGCAGACCTCTCCCGGCTCGACGATGCCGTTGCCGCACAACGTGGTCACGGTCGGGTCGACGCACACCGCCAGCGACCAGTTGTTCAAGGTTCCGGTCGAACCGGTGGTGTCGTCACCGATGCGCAACGCCCAGCTGCCGTTGGCAGTCTGGTTGTGGTGGCCCGCCAGCGTCTGCTCGGGCACGAACGCACCGGTGAACGGCGAGGTGCCGGCGGTGACCGCGACTCCCGCGTCGTCGCTGAACACCGCAGCGGTGTAGTTCGCACCCGCCCCGTTGTCGTCCGAGAGAATGCGATACGGGCCGTACGGAGGGCGAAGGTAGAGGTCGAGCTGCGCGTCGCTGGGGTGGCTGATGTTCAACAGCACGCGCGCCTGCCGCACCAGACCCAGGTTCGGCACCGACATCAGCGACTGGGCTCCGTTGTTGGAGTCGGCGATGGCCGTCATCGAGTTGTTGCTGACGATCGCCGCGACCTCGCCCGCCCGGCACACGATGTCGAACTGGCAGGTCGACGAGCAGCCGTCTCCGCTGCGCAGGTTGTCGTCGTCGCACTGCTCACCCGGGTCGAGGTTTCCGTCGCCGCACCCATCGACGAGGGTGCACAGGTTGGTGCACGCGTCGGTGTCGATGCTGTTGCCGTCGTCGCACTCCTCTGGGCCGTTGGTGGTGGAGTCACCACAGAACCCGGCGACGGGGTCGACGCAGGCGAACAGCGTCCACCCGTCGAGGGTGCCGGTGTTGGTCGCGGTGTCGTCGACGGCCAGCAGGCGCCACGTGCCCGCGGCGCGTGAGCCGAGAAAGTCGGTGCCGACGGTGGTCGAGAGCGTCTGCTCGGGACGAAAGATGCCGCTGAACGGCGCCGCCCCGCTGGTGATGCTGCTCGAGGCCTGTTCCGAGAACAGCGTGCTCACGTAGTTGTCACCCGTGCCGCCGTTGTCGGTCGAGAGCTCGCGCTGCATACCGTTCGGCCCGACCAGGAAGAAGTCGAGGTCGGCATCATTGGGGTGCGTGAAGTTGGCCTGTACGCGAATGCGCGTTATCGCGCCCGCGGTCGCGACCGTCGCCGCGCTCGTGACGCCCGCGGGAGTGTTGTCGGGAACCGCCAGCATGCCGGTGCCGGTCGCCGTGACCAGCGTCTGGCCGCTCGGGCAGGCGTTCTCGAACTGACAGGTCGCCGAGCAACCGTCGCCCGCAGTGAGGTTGTCGTCGTCGCACTGCTCGCCCGGGTCGAGGTTGCCGTCACCGCAGCCATCGGCCAGCTGGCAGCGACCGCTGCAGCCGTCGGTCTCGACCGTGTTGCCGTCGTCGCACTCTTCGCCGGCGAGGTCGACCATGCCGTTGCCGCAGTACGCAGAAGAAGAGATGCACGCGATGGCCGACCACCCCTGCAGCGTGCCGGTGTCACCGTTGGCGTCGTCGAAGACCTGCAAGGTCCACGCTCCCGCGGCGTTGAGCGAACGCCCATCGACTCCGAACGTGGAGGCCAGCGACTGCTCCGGAGCGAACCGCCCGCTCATCGGCGCGGTGCCCGAGGTGATCGACGTCGCCGCGCCGTCGATGAGCAGGGTGTTGAGATAGTTCGCACCCGACGACCCGTTGTCGGTCGACACGTCGCGCACCAGGCCGCCCGGAGCGGCCAGTCGAATATCGAGGTCGCCGTCGAAGGTGTGAGTCAGGTTCGGAAGGTAGATGGCCAGTCGGGTCACGCCGCCCGACATGCCGAAGTTGATCGGTACCCGAACGCCGGTGACCTGATCGTTGTCGGGAATGGGCCGCGCCGTGGTGTCGGTCACCACCCGCTGCACCTCACCCGCACCGCAGCCGAGGTCGAACTGGCACATGGTCGAGCAGCCATCGCCGTTCACCATGTTGCCGTCGTCACATTGCTCACCCGTGTCGAGCAGCATGTTGCCGCAGGTCATCATCGTGCCGCCGCCCGCGGTTCCACCCGCAGTGCCGCCCGCGGTTCCGCCCGCAGTGCCACCCGCAGTGCCACCCGCAGTGCCACCCGCAGTGCCACCCGCAGTGCCACCCGCAGTGCCACCCGCAGTGCCGCCCGCAGCTCCACCCGCTGCGCCGCCTGCAGCTCCACCCGCTGCGCCGCCGGCCACTCCGCCCGCCGCGCCCCCGGCCACTCCGCCCGCCGCGCCGCCAGCCGTACCACCCGCCGCGCCGCCGGCATCACCGCCCGCCGAACCGCCGGCATCACCACCGGCCGCACCGCCTGCGGTGCCACCGGCGTCACCGCCCGCCGACCCACCTGCTGCGCCGCCGCCGGTCGCGCCGCCGCCGGTCGCGCCGCCACCTGCCGTCGCGCCGCCACCGGCCGTCGCGCCTCCCGCCGCTCCGCCACCGCGGCCACCCGCACTACCGCCATCGAGCGGCAGGTCGGTGGCGCCGGAACAGCCGACGCTGATCAACGCAAGGACAAAGAGACTCTGGAGAAGTGAGCGCATGGGGAGGGCGAAAATACCAAGCCGCGGCCCGCGCGAGCTTTAGAAGACGACTGCGACCGACTTCTCTTCCCCTTCGGTAACACACGCATCGAGCATCTTCTGGCCGAGGCGCTTGACGCTCACCTCGAGCTTGAAGCAGCCCTGGGGGAAGGGCCCGATGCGCGCCATGCCCGAGCGGCCGAGCGCCGTCACCGTGAGGGGCAGGTCGGGCGCAGTGACCGTGCCGTCGAGGTCTCCTCCGTCACCCGAAATCTCGACCCGCATGAACGCGCCGGGTCGGCCCACCACCTCGCCCAGCTCCGACACCTTCGCCGCCTGAACCTCGACCTCGACCAGCGTCACCTTCTTCGCGGTGGTCGCGAGGTACAGCTGGCGCACTCCTGGCTCGACGCCCTCGAGCCGAAAGGCGCAGCTGCCGTCGGCCACCGCGCGCGTCGCCGCGTCGCCCACCACGCCCACCACCGCGTCGGCGTCGCAGTCGCTCAGCGTGCCGTGCACCACGCCCACCTCGAGCGGGCGGTTGTCGAGCCCGCCACACGCCAGGCCGACAACCAGCACCGCACCGCACGTCATCGCGCGCCCGCTCACCATCGGTACCCCACCCCGGCGTACGCCGCGAAGAACCCCAACGCCTTGCTGTCGCCGTCGACCGACATCACCGCGAGCATCATTCGCGCCCGCGCCGACACCTCGAAGTGCTCGAGAAACACCACCGCCGCGCCCAGCGACAGGCCTGGCATCACGGTGATGACGTTCTGGGCGCCCACGTAGCTCTCCAGCGAGAAAGACCGGCTCAGCCACAGCCCGGCCACCTGCGGGCCGCCGAACACCTGCAACCACCTCCTGCGCCACAGGTAGTCGACGCCCACGTCGGCGGTGAGCAGCTGGTAGCGAAACGGGGCGTTCGTCAGCAGCGTGCTCGAGCCGAAGCTGCCCGACACCCCCGCCTGCAGCGCCAGCGGAGCGTCGAACAGCCGCTCCCACCGAAACGCCGCGCCCACCATCGCCACCGCCGGCAGCAGGGTACCCCGGCTCACGGCGTCGGCGAACCCGAACGCGCCCGCGGTCAGCGACACCGCCCGTCGCGGCTCGGCCCGGGTGAGCAGCGACTCGAGGTCGAGCCGCTCGCCCGCCTCGACGTCGACCTGGCCCACGAACAGCGGCTCGGCCCCGCCCTTCAGCAGCTCGATCTTCCGCTTCCCCGGCTCGACCGCCGCGCCGCCCGGCAGCTCGGCTTTGGTGTCACCGTCGACCTTCAGCGCAAAGCCGTCGAGGCGCGGGCTGTAGCTGAACAGCTCGGGGTTGCCGGAGCGGCGCACCGAGCCCGAGAGCACGATCGGGTCTGCCCCCACCTCGAGAATCTCGGCCGACGGCCGCTGCCGCCCACCCGTGAACGCGTAGGTGCGCCGCCGCGCGAAGTCATGCGCCTCGGTCGCGGTCACCGCGCCGTCGAGGTTGCGGTCACCACCCTGCAGCGCCTCGATGAGAAAGTGGGTGTAGATGTCGTTCTCGAGCGACTCGTCTTCGCGCGCGGTCTCGCCCCAGTCGCTGGCCGAGAGCACCACCGAGGCCCGGCTCGCCTCTTCCAACGGCGGCGCGTAGAAGCCGGCCTTCAGCGTGGCCAGCTCGGCCTCGACCTCGCGCGGCAAGAGCGACTTGCCGTTGCCCGAGTGGCAGGTGGCCAGCACCAAGAGCCGCCGGTGCGAGGTCAGCTCCTTGAAGCCGGCCTCCAGCGCCTCCATCGAGAGCGCGGTCTGCGCCGCCTGCTCGATGCGCGCGTCGCTGGTGACCAGGTAGCGCTTGAGCACGCCCCGCTCGTCGCGCGCCAGGGTGCCGTGCGCCGACACGTAGAGCACCACCACGTCGTCGGCCCGGTTCGCCTTGCGCGCCAGCGCCGCCACCGCCCCGAGCAGGCCGGCCCGGGTGGTCTGCTCGGCCGAGGTCACCACCGTGACGTCGTCGAAGTGCCCCTGCGTGGGGTCTTTGAGCGCCGCGGCGAAGTCGCGGGCATCTTTCACCGCGTAGCGCAGCGGGCGAAAGCCCACGTCCTCGGTGCGCTCGATGCCGATCAGCAGCGCGAAGCGGCGCGGGCGGTACGCGTCGTCGAGCTTCGCCTGCTCGACCTTGAGCTTCACCAGCCCGCCCTTCTCCAGCGCGGGAGAAGCACAGGCCAGCAGCAGCAGCATTGGCACTGCGCGGTTCATCGGACCTCGAGCGTGACTTCTCCGGTCGAGTCTACCGCTTCGAGGCGCACGCCCAACCGGCCGTGCTCACCTTCCAGCGAAAAGCCCAGCAGCGTGCCGTCACGGCTCAGGTCGTGGGTGCCCGCCTCGACCGCGACCGAGCCGAGCTCTTCGCGTTGCGCGCCGCGCAGCAGCACCAGCTTCGCGCTGCCCGACTCCGAGGCGTGGTAGCGAATCAGCAGCGTGCCGCTGGGAGCGACCGGCTGCCCCGCCTCGACCCGGCTCATCGCGCCGTCGGCGCTGCGCACCACCGCCTGCAGCTCGAGCGTCAGCCTGGGGCCGCCACCCTTGAGGCCCGCCCCGCCGTCGTCGCGTGGCCGCAGCGCCCACACCGCCACGAAGGCGAGGAGCAGCGCCGCCAGCGCCACCAACCACCGCGGCGCACCTTTGCCGCCCGCGCCGCGAATGCGCCGCCAGGTCTTCTCGGCGCGCACCTCGTCGACCGGCGCGCCCGCAGCCGCCCTCGCCCCCAGCGCCAGCAGCGCCGCGTCGGTGGCGCCGTCGAGCAGGGGGTGTGAGGCGGTGGCCAGAAAGGCCTCGCACACCTCGCAGCCCTCGGCGAGGTGCTCGAACAGCTCGGGCTCGTGCCGCGGGTCGGCCAGCAGCCGCGCCAACCGCTCGGGGTTCAAGTGGACCATTGGGTCTCCAGCAGCCGTCGCAACAGCACCCGCTTCACCCGCGACCGGAACCGTTCGAGCCGCATGGTGATGGCGCTCTTGCCCACGCCTTCGCGCTCGGCGATCTCCCGCGCGTTGAGCTCACCCTCGACGTAGAAGAGGTGCGCGGTGTGCTTCTCGGGGCCGTCGGGCAGCGCGGCGATCACCTCGCGCACCACCTCGACCGCGGCCTCGAGCTCGAGCGCCGCCGGTATCAGCTGGGTGACCGGGGCCTCGTCGTTGCCCAGCTCGGCCTTCGCCTTCGATGCGGTGCCCTTGCGCTCGAGCGCGGTGAGCGCGCGATTGCGGGCGATGGCGTAGAGCCAGGGCTCGAACGCCTTCGCCTCCTTGAGCTGGCCCACCCGGCGAAAAGCGCGCACGAACGTCTCCTGCACCACGTCTTCGACTTCGTCCGAGTCCAACGCAGCGAACGCTGCACACAGGCGAACCACGCCCCGCCGGTAGCCCCGGTAGAGCGCGCGATAGGCCGCCTCGTCACCTTCGGCCGCGCGCTGCAGCACGCGGGCCAGCTCCTCCATGCCTTCCATGACTCCCCGGGTGAGGCCGCGGCCACTCGTGGCGCAGACCGGCGAGGGGGTTCATAGCCCACCCCCGAGCAACTGCCGGCGGTTCAGTGACAGCTCTGGGTGCGAAACCGCGCGGGTGACATCATTCGCATCGCGTAGCGCACCTCGATGGGAAAGACGTATTGCTTGAGGTCGTAGCGGGTCTGCATCTCGGTGGCCACGTCGGTGACCGGCTTGTTGGAGAGGTTCACCCACCCGGCGTCGCGCTTCACCGGCATCAGCGGGTCGGCGGTGTGCAGCTCTTTGAGGCCCCAACGCTGCGCCAGCGCGATGCGCGCGAACACCTGGTTCGCGAAGGGAATCTTGAGCGGCGCCCAGAACACCATGCGCACGTCGAGCACCTGGTGGGGCGGCAGGTCCCACGTCTCTTCTTCGCTGCGCGGAAACGGGCCACCGGGGTGATGCGATCGAGCCACACCACCGGGCCGTCGAGGTTGCCGTCGGCGTCTCGCTCGGCCAGGTACTGGTTGGCGGTCATTCGCCGCTGCGCCTGCTGGGCGTACGCCGCGCCCAACGGGCCGTACTTGCCGTTGGCGAACTTCGCGTCGATCGCCGGCAGCAGCACCAGGTGCGCGACGTCGTTCATGGTGCGGCAGTCGCCGAAGCTCATCGCTCCGGCCCGCACCGCCCGCGACGCCGCGTACTGCGCGAGAATGCGCGCCTGCAGCACCATGAACAGCTGCAGCGCGCCCAGAATCATGAACAGCACCAGTGGAAGGGTGAGCGCCGTCTCCACTGCCGCCTGCCCCCGGGGCCGCCTCATCGCGGCGGCCCTTCGTCGCCAGGCAGCGCCGCCGGGAGCGGCCGGGCGATCAGCGCGACCGAGCGCTGGTCTCTGCCACGCCCGGCGTGCTTGAGCTCGATCAGCTGACCGTCTTTCACCCAGCCCCGCAGCTGCGCGTCGCGCGTGAAGCCATTCTGGGTGAAGACGTCGGCGTAGAACGCCTCGACCTCTTGCGGCGACGCCTTCACCAGGTACGTCAGGGTGAGGTTGCCCTCGCCGCTGCTCTGCGCCACCTGCGTGGCGCCCGGCATCGCCGGCATCACCCGCGCGGCGTCGGCGGCGTGCACCCACGCGCCGGTCGAGAGGTCGGCGTGCCCGGCGATCAGCGTGGTGGTGCCGTCGCCGTTGTCCTTGAAGATGGCCGTGTAGCTCTGCCTCGAAGGGTGGTCGTACCCGGTCAGCTGGGGCGCCGAGTACAGCTGGGCCCGGTGCTCTACCTTGGGAATGTAGAGGTGGTGCTTCACGAACGACTTGAACACCCAGTCGTAGACCTCGCCCGGCTTCATCTTCACCAGGTACGCACGCGCCTCGACCGGAGTGCTCAGCGATTCGAGCTTGCCCGCCACCGGCACCTGCTGCGCGACGTTCGGCAGACCCTCGAAGGGGTCCATCGCGAGCGACAGCAGCAAGAGCGAAAGAAGCACGGCGCCTCGCGCGCGGTCAGCCGACCGCTACCCCATCGCGCAGGTGAGGTGGGGACGAAGTCGGTCGAGCGCGCCAGGAGCAGGCCATGGGTCAGCAGCCCCTGAGCCCCATGAAGCAGGGAGGCACGCCCTTCACCTTGCCGGTGTCGGCTTCCCAGTCGACGGTGGGGTTCTCCATGTCGGCTCCGGTGGTCTGGTACTTGAGCTTGGAGTTGTAGCTCGGCGCGACCCTGCGCTCCTTCACGTTCACCCCGCCGTTTTCTCCCAGGTAGCTCATGTTGAACGCCGTCTCGTTGAACCAGTATGGGTGACCGGGGTTGACTCCAGCACCGACGCTCATCATGTGTTGCGCTGGCGTTTCGCTGTTGCTGTCGGCGTACGCGCCGCCCGAGCGGCGGAACAGGTTGCGCACCACCTGCTCGTAGGCCGGGTTGTTGATCTCGTTGGTGCGCGCGTTGGGCACGTCGCCGTTCACCGTGGTGCCCACCCCCGCCTCGAACGCCCAGTCGCCGGTGAGGGTGGCCAGCCGCCCCGGGCAGCGGCCGTTCTTGGCCATGCCCGCGCCGCAGATCTCGATCTGCGTCAGCTTGACGTGCGGCTCCTTGAAGAAGCCCGCGTTGTCGTCGGCGAACGTGCTCGGCAGCCGAAAGAGCGACATCGTCGCCTCGCTGCGGCACGAGACGCCCCCGCGGTTCTGGTAGCGGTCGTCGAGGTAGTCGAGCGCGCTCGCGCCCAGCGCGCCCAGCGCGCTCATGGGGCGCAGGCGAAACTTCACCGTGTTGTCGGCGCTGCACTGCAGCGTCAGCGCGCCCACCTGGGTGAGCACGCCCACCCGCGCGCCGCGATACCGGGGCTGGGCGTCGGTGGCGGCCGCGGCCGGGTCGAACGGCCCGTAGGTGTCGCCCGACGCCACCCGCTGGGGGTTGAACAGGTGGGTGCGCTGACCCGACGCGGCATGCATCGAGAACGCCGCCGCCTCTTTCGCCTTCAGCATCGCGAAGCCGGCCTCGGAGAAGTGAATGCCGAACAGCAGCACGGTGATGAACACCAGCGACCCCAGCGCGAGCTCGGTGGTGGCCTGGCCGCGGTGCGCGCGCCTCACCGCACGACCCCGTCGTCGCCGGGGGCGAGCTCCATGCCGTGCACCTTGTCGAACAGGCCGCGGTACGCGGTCAGCGCGTCACCCGACTGGGGGTAGACGCGCATGCCGTTGGTCAGGGTGCGCGCCATCGGCCGGGTGCCCTGCGAGAACTTCGTCGGGTCGCCCCGGTCGCGGTGGTCGATCTCCATCGGCTGAAGGGTGGCGCGCCAGAACGGGTTGAGCAGGTTGGGCGGCTCACCGAGGTGCTCGCGGCGGTGGTAGTGCGCCACCCCCGCCGCCGACGCCGCGACCACCTGGCTGCGGTGCATCTCGACCTCCGACCCCACCAGGGTGAAGTGGAGCGCCCAGGGGTTCGCCTTGCCGTCGAACTTTCGCGCCAGGAACACCGGCAGCACCGGCTGGCCCCACGCCCCGCCGGCGCCGTGGTCGACCGCGCTCGGCAGCACGAAGGTGAGAATCTCTTCGGGCAGCGTCTCGTACTCGAGCGTGTGCACCTGGTCGGTGTTGGTGGCGTTGTAGTGCGCGTGAAAGCCGTGGCACCCCATCGGGCCGATGCCGTTCGACTCGGTCCAGTGAAAGCCGTCGACGTGGTTCGAGCTGTAGTCGTCGTGGCCCCCTGCCGGGGTGCGGCCCCGGCCGCCGGTGCGCACGTTCTGGCCCAGCGGCAAGGTGACGTAGGTCTGACGGGTGATGGGGTCGATCTGCGGCGCGCCCTCGAACTTGCCGCTCTTGATGGTGCGGGTCTGCCGGCCCGCGCAGGCGTCGTCGTACGCCACCGTCACCACCCCGCCCTGCGAGCGGCCGTAGCTGTACCCGACGCCCGGCTCCAACGTGGTAGGCGAGTTCTCGGGGCCCAACGGCGCCTCGCGCACCCGCGGCGCGCCGTCGATGCTGTTGTCCTGCGTCGACCAGGTGTAGTCGGCCGAGATGTCGCCCGGGGTGAACGACACCCGCATCGGCTGGCCCGGGTACGCGGCGAACGAGCGGTTGGCGAACTTGCGCAGGTCTTCGAAGAGGGGCGCGTTGTTGTCGGCGTTCGAGGGCACCTCGGCAGGCAGAATCAGGTCGGTGGCCGGCCGGCTGCCGAGAATCGCATCGGCGAAGCCGCGCTCGAAGCCGCGCGAGCGGGTGTCGCGCACGTCGCCGGTGCGGCGCGACATGGTCGCCTGATCGAGCTCGTCGCGGCCTCTCGTCTCGACCGTGCACGGTGAAGCCCTTGGCGATTCCGGCGCGGTCGGCGATCGCCTCGGCCATCGAGCCGGTGCGCAGCGCCTGGTGCAGCTCGAGGTAGGTGCCGCGCTGAATGCTGGCCAGCTCGTGAATGGCGTGGTGCACCGCTTTGAGCTCGTCGGCCGCCTTGGCCTCGAGAATCGGCCCATTTTCTTTGAGCCACCCGTCGGCCCGCGCGTTGCGAATTTCGGGCGGCAGGTGCGGCACCGTGCAGGTGATGCCCCGGCAGAAGCCGTTGACGTTGTCGCCCGCCCACTTCGGCATGGGGTTCGGCGACATGTAGAACAGCGCGCCGTGCCACATCTCGTAGGCCGCGTCGTAGGTCTCCTGGCTGGCCTGGCCGCAACGGGGAGACGGCGTGTACAGCCCCTGCATCGCGTCGCGAACGTCGACGGTGCTGCCGGTCATGTCGAGCATGCGGAACTGCAGGCCGGCGAGGTTGAACGCGTTGTGGCCCTCGGTGACGTAGGCCATCTGCGCTTCGATGCCGGCCATCGTCACGTAGTGCGCGATGATCGCCCGATTGAGCACCGCGGCCGCGTTGAAGGTGCGGGCGGTGGCCACCGCCTCGGCGTACGCGGTGGCGTCGGCGACGTTGTTCAGGTCTGCCTTGCGTGAGGCCGCCATGCCGACGCCGACCGTCATCAGCACCATCAGGGTGAGAAACAGAAACGTGAGCGCGAACAGCGCCAGGGCCTGACCTCGGGGCGCGCTCAGTGTTTGGGGGGTGCGCATGGCTTTCCCTTCGGGCACGAGGTGCCACTATTGCTGCTGAGACTTTCGTCCTGCATCGGCCGGTTGGCCTCTCGGGTCTCGGTGTCGGCCAGCGTGCCGACGGGAATCTCGACCAGCATTCCCAGCTTCTGGCGGTCGGGCGACGGGAAGGGCCAGATCAGCTCCTCCGCCGGCCAGCCCAGACACACGGCATGCAGCAGGTGCTCGCCCTGTCGCAGAAGCGGCGACAGGTAGGGCGTGTCACCCACCTTCTTGCCGTCGATCTCCAGGTGGCAGGGCACCTCGTCGCCGCCCACGGTGGTGATGATGCGGAAGTAGCCCTTGCCGGGCGGCGTGAGGTTGGGCGGGCGGCCGCGCCGCGCCGAAGCCGTCGTCGGGGCCGCGTTGACGAACGTCTTGCGCTCTTCGAGCAACGGCAGCGAGGGCGCCGGCGACGCAAGCTGCGTCTGCGGCGGCGGCCCGGCCTTGCTGGGCGCCGCAGCCTCTGCGACCGGGCTCTTCGAAGGCAGCACCACCGGCACCTGCGGTCGATCGACCCGCACCGGCGGCGGCGCCGGCGGCTCGCCCTGCAGCAGGCCCAGCCCCACGAAGGCGAGCAGCGCCACTGCGGCCACGCCCATCACCACCAGCGCCGAGCGGCTCAACGGCCGCTCGACCGGCCGGGTGCTCTTCTCGCGCGGGCTCAAGCCCGGCTGCAGGCGGGTGGCGTCGGGCTCCGAGACCGCGCGGCTCACCCGCACCGGCGCGGGTCTCTTCTTCGGCCGCCGGGGGCAAGCGCGGCAGCGCCAGGCCCGGCGCGGTCGGTGGCTCTTCGGGGCGCTCGGCCCCAGCCCGCCGGGTGGCCGCCTCGCGGGGCAGCGCCACATCGCGGTCGGTGGGCGCCTCGCGCGGCACCGGCCGCTCGGTGGCGGTGGTCGGCTCGTCTTCGGCGTGCTGACCCTGCCAGCGATCGCGGGTGGTGCCCGCCTGCGCCCCGGCGCCGAGCGGCGCGGCACCTTCGCGCACGCGCGCGGCGGGTATCGCGGTGTCCGAGAGCCCGCGCGCCACCCGGTGCTTGTCGCTGGTGCGGGTGCGCGGCAGCGCCATCGCCGGCAGCTGCAGCTGCGCGGGGGCGAACGGCACCAGCGCAGCGCGCACCTCGCCGAGCGCCGGCCGCGCCCGAGGGTCGACCTGGAGCATGCGAACCAGCACCTCGGCCAGCGGCCCCGAGCCGAGCGCCAGCGCGGTGGGGCGAGGCGCGCTGCCGTGCTGCTCCAGCACCTCGGCCAGCTCGCCGGTGAAGGGCGGCCGGCCGAGCAGCAGCTCGTGCAGCAGGCAGCCCAGCGCGTACACGTCGCTCTGCGGGTCGACGCCACGGCCGGCGATCTGCTCGGGCGAGAGGTACTCGGCGTTGCCGTGCATCTCGCCGGTGCGGGTCAGCTCGCTGCCGGTCTCGAACGCCTGGCCCAGGTCGAGCAGCGTCACCGTGCCGTCGTCGCTGACGAACACGTTGCTGGGCTTCAGGTCGCGGTGCACCACCTTCGCCTCGTGCAGCGCCGCCAGCGCGTCGCAGACCGGCAGCAGGCAGTACGCCGCTTCGGCTTCGGTGAGCTTGCCGCCGCGCGCGTGCATCAGCTCGGCGAGGGTGCGGCCCAGCAGCAGCCGCATCACCACGAACGGCCGGCCCCCCAAGCGCCCCGAGCCCAGCACCGGGGTGAGGTTGGGGTGCTCGAGCGTGGCCAGCACCCGGGTCTCGCGCTCGAAGCGGGCCACCTGGCCGGGGCTCTCGGCGGTGGCCTGGTGCATCACCTTCACCGCCACCCGGCGGTCGAGCGAGATGTCGTGCGCCTCCCACACCACGCCGCTCTGGCCCTGGCCGATGGGCTTCACCAGCCGCCACTGGTTCTCGAGCAGGCCGACCTTGGCCAGCGTCTGCAGCTCGGTGGGCAGCGCGCTGTTGCCGCTGCCGGTGGTGCCGTGGGCCTCGGTCTCGACCATGCGGCCGCACCGAAAACAGGCGATCGCGCCGAGCGCGAGCGATGCGCCGCAATGCTGACAGAGGGCCTTCAAGCGGCCCGATCAGGGCAGCGGACCAAACCCCGCGTCAACGGCCACCCCGGTGAACCGTCCCACCAGGGTTCTCCCAAACCCGATGTCTCCCCCTGTGTCGGTGAACACCATACTGAAGTCACCCGAGGTCAAAGTGCCCACTTCTCCGCCCGCAGAGAGGTGAAAGTCGCCCTTCTGAACCGGCGGGAGCAGCCGAACCGGTTCTCCGCCCGGCGCGTGAACCACGCTGGCGATGGGGTGACCGAGCTCGTAATCGCCGGCCAGGTCGAGCTGGGTGCCGGGCACCAGCGGCCGCAAGAACCCGCCGTCGACGCCGTTGGTGCCGCCGTCGGGTATCTTGAGCGCGATGGTCACCCGCGCCACCACGTCGAGGTAGATGTTGCGGTTGCGCAGGTAGGTGACCTGAATCGCCTCGTCGTTCTTGTAGACCTCGACCCGCGAGACCTCGAGCGGGAACACCTCGCTCATGCTGCCCGAGAGGGTGTTGTCCTCGAGGCAGGCGGCGCACAGGAACGCGAGCGCGACCAGCCGCTTCATTGCGCCGATTTCCGCACCGCCAGATGCACCGTGCCGTTGCGCTCGCGGTAGGCGATGACCTTGCGGCCGTCGGGCAAGAAGCCCATCTTCACCATCGTCGCGCTGACCGTGTCGACCACCTCGGTGTGGCTCGCCCAGTCGTTGTTGATGCGCTGGGTGACGCGCACCTCGTCGAAGTCGGGCTGGCACTGCGACGAGTTCTGCCCCGAGCGCGTCGAGCACACGTAGAAGGCGATCGCCGGCTCGTGGTTGACGGGGTCCATCGCCAGCGAGGGGTACCAGCCGCCGGTGCCTTCACCGACCACCGGGTCAGCCGTGCTCCACTGCGCGCTCCCGGTCGCCTTGTTGGTGTAGCGCAGCACGCCGTCGGTGAGGTCGAGCGCCGCGACGCCCAGGCCCTCGGTCGGGTCCCAGTCGATGGTGCCGCCGTTCTGCGTGTCGCCCGAGCGCAGCGCGTTGAACTTCACCGACCAGCCGCCCGCGGGAAGGTGGCTCTGCACCTCGACGTCGGTGCCGCGGGTGTCGGCGCCGCCAGTCGCGTGGTCCCACAGCACGGTGGGCACGTCGTTGGCCATGGTGAGGCGAATGCGGCCGCCCGGAGCGTCTTTGGTGTTGCCGCCCGGGTAGGCGCACTCGCGCGTCCAGCTGCCGGGGCTGCCGTGCAGGCACTCGACGTCGGCGCCGCCCCAGTCGCCCTGCGGGTACTGGCCGGTGTGCACGTCGCGGTAGCAGTACCAGAGCGTGCCGTTGCTCTGGTACTTGATGGCCGGCCAGATGCCCACCACCACGCCGGCGGCCTGGTCGGACACCGCGTTGCCGCAGGTGACCTGAAAGCCGTTGATGGCCGAGGCCTCTTTGGCCCAGGTGGTGCCGCCGCTGCGCACCGCCAGCTCGGCGTCAGAGTTGAACCAGTAGAGCGACATGTCCGACCCGCCGCCCAGGTAGGCGATGGCCGGCTCGTTGGTGGTGGGGCTGAAGTCGATGGAGATGCCGACCATGCGCGACACCGCGTCGACCACCTGCGGCGTCTTCACCGCGCCGTTTTCCCACTCGACGTAGCGAATCTCGTAGACGCCGGCGTCTTGGCTGCTGCCGCCGTCTTCGCTCGCGATGCCGGCGTCGCCGGGCAGGTACACGATGGGAATCTCGCCGCGCCCCGCCACGTAGGCCACGCCCACGCGCGACTTGCCAGCGGTCTGGTCGACCACCAGGTCCATGTAGAAGCGGTCAGAGAACTTCGAGTCGAGCACGAAGCGGTCGTAGGGGTCGAAGCCGCCGCCGCCGCCACCTCCGCCCGAGCCGCCGCCTCCGCCCACGCCTGCGTTACACCGCGAGTCGGTGGGCGGGCAGCTGGAGCAGCTCGAGGAAAAGAGCCCCGCCACACCCAACGAGAGCATCAGCGCAAAAACACCGATCGTTTTCATGGGAGCGCTCGCGATTGTGCACCACTCGTCTCGACGAAGGCCAGCAATCGAAGCACCCGCGAACCATCTCTTGTGCAAGCGCGCGGCAGGGTCGATGCTCCAGGGCCGCATGCCGCGCCGCTCGTCGTCGCTCAAGGGGCTGTCTCGCCGCGTCTTCGTCCACCGGCTCGCGTTCATGGGGGGCGGCGTCATCCTCCTCGGGTCTGCGTGCACGGACGAGAAGAAACCTTCATCGAAAGCGCCCGAGCCGGCGAAGCCGGGTAGCCAGGGCGCACCGCCCACCACCTCGCACCTGACCTTCACCAACGAAGAGTTCGCGGTGTTGAGCGCGGCGGTCGACCGCATCTTGCCGCGCGACGAAGACCCGGGCGCGCTCGACGCCAACGTGCACGGCTACATCGACGCCGCGCTGCAGGCGCAGCAGCTGCGCAAGATGAAAGAAGACTTCACCGGCGGCCTGCACGCGCTCGATCGCCGCTGCGGCCGCATGCACAAGGTCGGCTTCGCGCAGGCGACGCCCGAGCAGCAAGACGACGTGCTCAAGGTGGCGTTCAAAGAGGCCCCCGAGTCGAGCGGCGAGTACAAGTGGTACGACCTGCTGGTCACGCTGACGATGGAGGGTTTTCTGGGTGACCCCTCGTACGGCGGCAACAAGAACAAGGCGGGCTGGAAGCTGATGGGCTTCGACCTGGTGGGCAAAGAGGCGGGCGAGGTCTCGCCCGACTACGACGGCAAGCAGCACCTCGACCACCTGCGCTGCGGCAGCGGAAAGGGCTGCTGATGGCACTCGACCCGGTCGACGTGGTCATCATCGGCAGCGGCGCGGGCGGCGGCCCGATGGCGTTCGAGCTGTCGAAGGCGGGCTTCAAGGTGGTGCTGCTCGAGAAGGGGCCGCACTACCAGCAGCAAGAGTTCGTGCACGACGAGATTCTGAACTCGCGGCGCAACTTCTTCATGCCGCTGCCGTGGGACGAGCCTCACCTCTTCCGCCCCGGCGGCAAGAGCAAGAGCGGCGACGAGCACCCCTTCAAGCACACCAACGACGGGTGGACGGCCAACTGCGTGGGCGGCGGCACCGTGCACATGAGCGGGTACTTCTACCGGCTCAAGCCGATCGACTTTCGCCTGCGCACCGAGCTGGGCGCGGTGAAGGGCGCGAACGTCGCCGACTGGCCCATCACCTACGAAGACCTCGAGCCGTTCTATGAGAAGGCCGAGTTCGAGCTGGGCGTGTCGGGCAACGCGGTGCCGCACCCGATGCGCGAGCCGCGCAAGAAGAACTACCCGCTGCCGCCGCTGCGCGAGCACCCCATGGCGCAAGAGGTCGAGAAGGCCTGCAAGTCGCTGGGGTGGCACGCGATACCCACCGCGCGCGGCATTCTCTCGCAAGAGCACCAGGGCCGCGCGCCCTGCACGTACTGCACGCTGTGCGGCAGCTACGGCTGCGAGCACGGCGCCAAGGCCTCGACCGGAGCGGCGCTGATTCCGCGCGCGCTGAAGACCGGCAACCTCGACCTGCGCCCCCGCTGCATGGCGAAAGAGGTGACGGTCGACGAGAAGGGCCGCGCCAAGAGCGTCATCTACTTCGACCCCGACGGCAAAGAGCAGGAGCAGGCGGCGAAGTACATCGTGGTGTCGTGCACCGCCATCGAGAGCGCGCGGCTGCTGTTGATGTCGAAGTCGAACCGGTTTCCCAACGGGCTGGGCAACGACAGCGGGCAGCTGGGCAAGAACCTCTTGTTCAGCTCGTTCGGCGAGTCGCGGGCGCACTTCAAGGTGAGCAAGCAGAAAGAGCGCTGGCCGTGGCTCGAGACCAGCCGAGAGCCGTTCATCAACCGCTCCTGCCAGGATTTTTACTGGATGCCCGACGACAAGTTCGGGTTCCGCAAGGGCGGCACGCTGGGCTTCATGTGGACGCACCCGAACCCCATCTTCGCGGGGGCGGGGCTGGCGAAGCGCGGCAAAGAGGGCGTGTTCGGCAAGGCGCTGAAAGAGCGCATGCGCGAGTACCGCGACTCGCGCATCATGCAGTTCGAAATCTACGGCGAGTTCCTGCCCACCGACGGCACCTACGTGATGCTGTCGGACAAGGCGCCCACCAAAGAAGGCAAGGTGGTGACCGACAAGTACGGGCTGCCGGTGGCGGCGGTGACGGTGACCCGGCACCCCACCGACCTGAAGATGAGCAAGTTCCTGGTCGAGCGCGGAGAAGAAGTGCTCGCCAACCTGCAGCCCGACAAGGTCGAGCGCATCGGCGAGTCGGGAGAGACGACCATCTTGCAGGGCGGCACGTGCCGCATGGGCAAAGACCCGGCGACGTCGTTTCTCGACGCCGACTGCAAGTCGCACGTGGTGAAGAACCTGTACGTGGTCGACGGCAGCTTCATGCCCAGCATCGGCGGCATACCGGTGACGCTGACCATCGCCGCCAACTCGTTTCGGGTGGCGAGCCGCATGGTCGAGCGCCTCAAGAAGGAAGGGAAATGAAGCGCTGGCGCTTCGGCCTCGCGCTGCTGGTGCTCTCGCTGTGCGCCTGCCCCTCGCAGGGCAACTCGGACAAGAAGCCCCCGGCGATGCCGACGCGTGACGGGCCGTTGGGGGTGCGGCGCTGCTCGGCCGAAGCGGGCCGCAAGAACCCGCGCCGGCCGGTGTTCAACCGCCCGTTCGAGGGCGAGTACCCGGTGTTCAACATGTTCGACCACCAGACGCCCGGAGAGTTTCGGCCGGTCGACTCGGCGAGCAACGAGCTCTCGTACTGCGGCATCGACATGCTCGGGCTGGCCGAAGGCTTCGAGGGCTACTCGTGGGGTCTGCCGCTGGGCACGCCGGTGCTGGCGGTGGCCGACGGCGAGGTGATTCACGCGGGGCTCGATGACGAGTTCTTCTGTCTGCTCCCCGAGTTTCGAAAGTCGGTCGACAACCAGCTCTCGGTGCACGTGAAGCACGAGGGCCTGGCGCAGATCGGGTACGTGACCATCTACCAGCACCTCAAGTGGGCCGACGTGAAGGTGGGCGACAAGGTCACCGCCGGGCAGCGCCTGGGCCTCAGTGGTCAGTCGGGGTGCGCGACCGAGCCGCTGTTCTATTTCGGGGTGGTGAGGCTGACGGGCACCAAGACCGGGAGGCCGACGTCGGTCGACGCCTATGGGTGGGATGGCCCGCGGACGGACCCGTGGGTGGAGAAAGAGAAGGGCGCGCAGAGCTATTACCTGTGGAGAGATGGTGAAGCGCCGAAGTTGGGCGGGCGGGTGCGTTGAGCGCGTAGGTGCTGGCTGCGGGGCCCTGTTCAAAGCCGGCAGAGCGCGAGCTCGACTACGCGCGCCGCCGGCGATCTGCCCGCACCAGCACCCAGCGCCCGGCCCACATCATGGCGCCGACCGCGACCGCGACACCGAAGATGGCGGCGACACTGGTGGCGCCGAACACCAGCCGCACCGCGAAGATCGACATGCGGTCTTCGACCACCGCATTCCGAATCGGCTCGTACAGCCCGAACCAATCCAAAGTCCGGGCGGGTATCCACTCGACGGTCAGGGCGGCCCGGTCAGTCCACCGAAACGGAAACCACTTCCGCGAAGCCTCGACGCCCATCGCGACCAGCAGGTACGCGACCGACAGCACGGTCGCGTTCTGCATGCTGATGCGAAAGATGGGTACCGGCACGGGCCTGGGGTGTGTAGCAGCTTGGCGCCCGAGCCGCTTTTTCGTGAACGTGAACGTGAACGTACGTGAACGTGAACGGCCGTCTCAGCGCCGCACCGCCTCAGTTCAGCTTCTTCTTCAACGTCTTGAGCGCGTTCTTCACCCGCGCGACCTCGGCATCGCTCTGACTCACGGTCAGAAACGCCTCGTACTCGGCCACCGCCTTGGGCAGCACATCAGGCCCCTGGCGAACGAGCAGGTCGGCGTACGCCAGCCGCGCCCCGGCCCACGACGGGTCGAGCTCGGTCGCCTTCTGCAGCTCTTCGAGCGCCTTCAAGTCGTCTTTGGCCCGCTGCGCCACCAGGCCCGCCGCGTAGTGCACCGGCGCTGCGAACGGCGCCAGCTGCGCGCCGTCGTCGACCGCCGTCTTGGCGTCTTTGAGCGCCCCCAACAGCAGCTTGGCGCGCGCGATCGACGCGAACGCCAGCGCCCGGTCCCAACTGTGCACCGCCTTGTTGCGCACGTCGGTCAGGTCTTTCACCGCCTTCGCGGTGCCCGCCGGCCGCGCGTGGTACGGCCCGACTTCTCCGCACGCCGCCTTGGGGTCGTTGAGCCGCGCCGCCTCGAAGGCCTTGAGCGCGATCTCGATGTTGCCCTGCCGCACCATCGCCAGGCCGATCTCGCAGAAGGTCTCGGCGTCTTTCGGGTTCAGCTTGTTCGCCTTCTCCAGCGAGGCGATGGCGCCCTTGGGGTCGCCCTTGGCGAAGAGAATCTGCGCCCGAATGCGGTGCACCTCGGGGTTGTTGCCGTCGGCCTTGATCGCCTTGTTGATGGGGCCCTCGGCGTCTCTGGCGCGGCCGTTGTGCAGCAGCGCGAACGCGTAGTCGCGCTGCGCATCGTCACTGCCGGGGTTGTCGTTCACCCACGCCTCGGCCTGCTTGAGCGCCTGGTCGACGTGCCCCAGGTCGAGCTGGGTGCGCCCCAGCAGGTGCCGCGACGGGCCGTGGCTGCCGTTGCGCTCGACCGCGCGGGTGAGCGGCTCGACCGCGATCTCCGACAGCCCCAGCGACACCAACAGCTCGCCCAACAGCGCGTTGGCCTCGTAGTCGAGCGGGTCTTTCGACGCCTCTTCCAGCACCGACTTCGCCTTGTCGAGCTCGTTGCGCTGCATGTACACGCGGCCCAGCGCCACCTGCACCGCGGTCTTGTTGCGCTTCACCGTGCCCTCCATCTTCTTGAGCACGTCGAGCGCCTTGTCCGAGTTGTCTTCGGCGGCGTCGGCGAGGGCCAGCTGCACCACCGACTCGGGCGGGAACTTGCCGTTCACCTGGGTGCGCTGAATCTCGGTGCGCGCGTTCTTCCACTCTCCGAGGCGGCCGTAGGCCATGCCGCGCACCAGCGACACCTTGCGCGAGTCGGCCTCTTTGGGCAGCCGGCTCAACAGCTCGCGCTCGCGCGAGCGCGCGATCAACACCCGGCCCAGCCCCTCTTTCGCGTCTTCCGCCTTGCCCTTCGGAGCCAGCTTCACCGCGTTGTCGTAGGCCCGCTGCGCCGCGTCCATGTTGCCCGCCGCCCGGTTGGCGAAGCCCAACGCCAGCTGCACCTCGAACGCCTGGTCGCGGTACTGCTTCTCGGCCGCGGTGAGCACCTTCAAGCCCTCTTCGTGCCGGCCGGCGGTCGAGAGCAGCTGGCCCAGCGCCACCTCGCGGCGGCCGCGCATCGGCGCCGGAACGTTGGCTTCGGTCAGCGCCTCGACGTCGGCGAGCGACTCGCCCAGGTCACGCTGCAGCGAAAGCCGCGCCTCGGCCAGGCCGAGCACGCGCCCGGGGTGCTGCGGCGAGAGCTGCGCCGCGGCGCCGGTGTACAGCTTCACCGCGTTCTCCCAGTCTTCGAACTGCAGGTAGTAGTCGCCCAGCGTCACCAGCGCCCGCACGTTGGTCGCCTGCAGCTCGACCGCGCGGGTCAGCTTCTTGAGCGCCTCGTCGGGCTTGCGCTCGGCGAGCAAGAGCCGCCCCGCCTCGGTGAGCACCTCGGCCTTCTCGAGCGCCGAGCTCAACACCGCCGCCCTGGCGGTCGCCGCGCTGGCGGGGTCGGCGATCATCATCTCGGCCACCAGCACCAGCTCGGGCGAGCGCTCGCGCACTCCGGCAAATGCCAACCCCTGCTTCGCCGCCGCGGCGTCTTCGGGGCTCTTGCCGTGCTCGGCGAACAGCACCGCGTGGGCGTAGGCGAGCAGCGCCTGCACCTCGGGGTTGTCCGAGTCCATTCGGTGGGCGAGCTCGAGCCGCTTGAGCGCCTCTTGATACTGCAGCGGAGTGTCGGCGTTGATCGCCTTGCGCCCCTCGGCGATGGCGCCCGCCAGGTCGAGGCCCTGGTTGCGCGAGCGGGTGTAGAGGTAGCTGCCCAGCGAGCCCGCCACCACCACCAGCAGGCCCAGGGTCACGAACAGCTTGCCCCCGTGGCGCTGCAGAAAGGTCTTCTTGGCGGTGCTGGCGGCCAGCTTCTCGCGCAGCTCGCGCTCGTATTCCTTCGCGATGGCCTCGGTGGCCACCGCGTTCATCTCGACCTTGGGCACGTCGATCTGTGACGACTCGATGGCGTCGGGAATGTCGTCGAGCAGACCCCCGCCGCCGCCCGAGGGGGCCGGCGCGCGGCGCGGCGACTGCACGTAGCCGTCGCCCATCGGCGACTCGTGGGTCGGCAGCTCGTTCTCGGTCGAGCCGAGGTCGCCCAACAGCCCGGCCTGCGCTTCGCGGCCCTGCTCGGCCAACAGGTCCTGACTGGGAATCACGCTGGGCTCGAGCGCCACGCCCTTCACCACCGGCACGTTGCCTGCCGACGCCGGAGGAAACGCGTTGAACGGGTCGCCCGGCGGGAGCGGAATGCCCGGAGTGTCGTTGCCCTCGGAGAGCGCGTTGAAGGTCGAGGTGAGCCCCACCAGCAGGTCTTCGGGGCTCGACGAGGTGCGCTTGGGCACGTTGGCGAACGGGTCGTCGTCGCCGACGGCCGGCCGCTGCAGCACCGCGGTGGCGGTGTCGCGCCCCGAGGGGCCGGCCATCTCGTCCGAGGTCATCGCGGCGGGGTCGTGCCCGGGGTGATGCGGGCGCAGCCGCGGCTGGCCGGCGGTCGGGTGGTCCGACCCCAGCGCGGCCTGGGTGGGCGCGTCGGGCGCTCCGCCCAGCTCGGCGGCGGGCCGGCGCAGCGAGCGCGTCTCGTCGCGCACCGCTTCGGGGTTGTACGCCTGGGTCACGACCGTGGGCATCGCCGCGGCGTCGAGGGTGGCCTCGATGACCGCGGTGGCCTGCGGGTCGTCGGTGGCCTCGGCCAGCGAGCTCGACTCGGTCAGCACCGGCGCGGGGCCACCCGCCAGCGCGGCGCGGGTCTGCTCGAGCCACTGGCGAATGCGGCCGTCGTTGGGCTGCAGCGCGGCGGCCTTGCGCAGAATCGGCAGCGCGCTGCGGAACAGGCCCTTGTGCAGCAGCACCTCGCCGATCAGGTTGTAGGCGCGCGGGTTGTCTTTATCGATGTTCACCGCGGTGTCGAACTGGCTCATCGCCTCGCTCGGCTTGCCGAGCTGAATGAGGGCCTTGCCCCACAGCACCCGCCCGATCACCGAGCTGGGGTGGTGCTGCAGGCCTCCCTGGCACACTTCGATGGCACGGGTATGCTCGCCCTTTTCGATGAGCGCCTTGGCCAACTCGACGAACACCGTAGACGCTGGATCTTGGGAGAGAACCTGCTCGTATTTCTCCACCATCGACTTCGACATGGAGCGGGCACACTAGCGCATGAGCACCAATCTGATCGTCTGGAGTTTCTTCGCCGTCGCCGCCTGTGCGACCGCCAACAAGGGTGACATCGACGCGCTCAAGCCGACGCTCGACGTGTTCCACGGCCAGATGCGGTGGAAGAACTTCGGCCAGATGCCGCAGCAGCTTCTGCCCGAGCGGCGCGCAGCCTTCATCAAGGCCAGCCAGCAGCGCGAAGACGACAAGAACCTCGTCGTCACCGACTACCAGCTCGAAGAGTGCAAGGTGACCCCGAACGATCAGAAGGTCGCGGTGTGCATCTCGAAGATCTCCTGGTACCGCCTGCCGTCGGCCACCGAGAAGACCGCCACCGTCGCCACCACCTTGAAGTGGCAGGGCGGCATGTGGTTCGTCGATCGCCAGAGCGACGGGCCGTTCGCCGAAGAGGCGTCGACCGACAAAGGGACGCTCCCAAGACCGAGAGTCAGCCGCTCAAGCGCGTCGAGCCCAAGACCATCGAGTAGCCGCGCGGGTCAAAGGCCGTTCACGTTCACGTTCACGAAACTGCTCTGACCCTCGTGAACGTGAACGTGAACGTGAACGTGAACGTGAACGGCTTTTCCGTCGTGGCAGAGCGCGTGTCCGCACTCGACACCCCGAAAAAAAACGCCCGTCGTCTCGGGGCCGGCCGAGGCGACGGGCGTCGGGAGTTCCCCCATGGAACCCCCTGACCGACCACTACCTTGAGCAATCGAAATGCCATGTCAGCCGACTTGCTGATCCACAGCAGATTCAGCGCTTTCTGATCATCGGCACTGGCGCCGCGCCGCTCCGCTCACGACATCACGGTCAGAGGCGACATGTGCCTACATGCCAACTTCTTCACTCGCCGAGCACTGCGCGAATCGTTTCTCTCATCGAATGAGAAGGTCTCCACCGGGTGTCTTTGGCCCAGCGGGCGCCGTCGACCGCGCAGAGAAACTGAATGTGGTCGAGCTCTTCAGGCGGGAAGCTGGCCAGCCGGTAGCGGAACAGCGTCGAGAGCAGCGGGCGCGCCAGCAGGTGCGGCACCGAGCGGGGAGCGCTGCCCAGCTCTTTGAAGATGGCCGAGAGCGGCACCTCACCGGGGCCGACCACGTTGTACACCCCGCGCAGGCCCGGCTTGAGCGCGGCCACCATCGCGCGCGCGCAGTCTTCGACGTGGAGAATCTGCACCATCGGGTCGAAGCCCGAGAGCTGCCAGGGCCGCCGGTTGCGCAGGTAGTTCGAGGGGGCGTTCTTGATGGTCGGCCCCACGATGTGCACCGGGCGCAAGACCACCGTCTCGACCTGCGGGTGACGCCAGAAGAAGCCGCACGCCAGCATGTCGACCTCGATCAGGTCTCTCATGGTGGGGAAGCGCGAGGCCGCCATCAGCGGCGCGTCTTCGGTGAGGAAGTTCGAGTTGTCGGGCGACGGCCCGTAGACGTCGGCCGACGAGAGCACCACCAGCTTCTTCACCCCGTATTTGGCGACGCAGTCGAGCACCCTCGTGGTGCCCAGCACGTTGAACGAGTGGTGGTCTTCGCTCGACATGCGCGGGTCGTGCAAGATGCCCATGTGAATCACCGCCTTCACCTGGTGGCGGCGAAACACGTCGTCGAGCTTCTTCTTGCGCAGGTCGATCTGGAACATCTCGATGTCTTTCGGCTTGCCCACGAAGGGCCGCCGATCGACGCCGAGAATCGCCTCGGCCTGGTGCAGCTGCTTGGCCAGCGTGCGACCCAGGTTGCCGCTGATGCCGGTCACCACCACCGCGGGCCTCACCAGAACACGTGCTTCCTCTCTTTGAGGCCCTGGTCGATCATCGACTGAATCGAGGCCTTGACGCCCTTCACCTTCTTTTCCAGCTCGGCGTCTTCGTCGTCGGCGCGGCCGGTGAAGAACATCGGGTCACCGAAGTAGAGGCGGTACTTGGTGGGCAGCGGAAACGGCACTCCGGTCACCGTGAGCGGCGCCACCGGGAAGCCGAGCAGCTTCGCCACCGGCTTCACGTTCACCAGCGCCGGCGACTGCTCTTCGGCGCCCACCACCGCCACCGGCACGATGGGGGTGTTGGTCTCGAGCGCCAGGCGCATGAAGCCCAGACCGAAGCCCTGCAGCTGGTAGCGCTGCGGCCACAGCTTGGCGATGCCCGAGATGCCCTCGGGGAACACCAGAATCGCCTCTTCGTGGTTGAGCAGCCGGCGGCAGTTCTCGGGCGTGCCGACGATCTGCCCCACCCGGGCCATGAAGGTCGACACGTACGGCAGCGTGGGCACCCACTTCTCGACCATCGAGCGCACCGCGCGCGGCGGGTTCGCTTCGATCAGCATCGCCACGCCGATCATCGCGCCGTCCATCGGCAGCTGGCCGCTGTGGTTGCTCACCAGCAGCACCCGGCCCTTCGGCACCTTCTCGATGCCGTGCACCTCGACCCGGTGGTAGTTCCGGTAGATCCAGATCATCGGGGCGACCGCCGAGAGCGCGTACTCGACGCTGAAGCCGAACGGGTCGACCCCGTACTCGTTCTGGGTGCGCTCCAGCGCGCGGAGCCGCTCTTCCAGCTCGTCGCCGACCATCGCCTCGGTCCAGGCCTTGAGGCCCTTCTTGAGGGCGTCGGAAGCGCGGCGGAACATGGCGCGACGATGTAGCAGGTTGGTAGTTTCGGTGGTCAAAGGTTTCATGCGGTACGCCCTGACCATCGCCACGCTGATCTGCACCGCGTGCACGCTCGACCTCCCCGATGAGCCGGGCCGCGCGTGCGACGACCTGCACCCGTGCGAGGCGGGCCGCGACTGCATCGACGGGGTGTGCCTCGACGAGGGCGCCGCGGGCGGCTCGGCCAACGCCGGCGGCTCGGCCGGCGGAGCGACCGCGGGCGGCAGCGCCACCGCCGGCGGAGGTAACGCCGGGGGCGGCAGCGCCGGCGGAGCGACCGCGGGCGGCAGCGCCGGCGACGCAGGCAGCATCTTCTGGCAGCAGCGCGTCGACGGCTTCACCGGGCAGCAGGTCTTCACCGGCGCGTCGCTGCAGGTGCGCGCCGACGCCGGCAACCAGGTCGTCTCGAGCGTGCCGCAGGCCGGCGACGCGGCCGACCGCGCCACCGCCAACACCGACGACACCTCGAAGCTGCCTCAGCAGGGCAACGGTCACCTCAAGGGCCGCTTCCGCCTGACGCAGACGCTCTCGCTCAAAGACACCTCGACCTTCTTGCGGCTCGAGACCGCCGCGGGCCAGGTGGTGGCCCTGGCCTTCGACAAGACGGGCGCGCTGGTCGCGAAGAGCGACACCGGCCTCATCGGCCCCTCGACCCTCACCCAGACCCTGCTCTGGCCGGGTGGCTTTCTGGCCAACACCGACTACACCGTCGACGTGGCGTGGAAGCGCGGGCAGTACCGCACCCTCACCGTGAACGGCGTCGACGCCGGCATGCTCGGGGCCTCGAGCCCTGGCCTGGGCCTCACCCCACCCGACCAGCTGCGGCTGGGCATCTACCGCTACGACGGAGACGCCGGCACCGGGTGGACGGTCATCTTGAGCGACTGGCAGCTGGCCGACGACCCGGCGGTGGCGCTGTGACCTTGAGCGCGGTGCTCACCCTGGTGCTGGCCGGCCCGGTGTTCGACGCCGAGACCCCCAACCCGTTTCTCGCCCAGGCCAAAGAGCTCTACGAGCAGCTCGACTTCGAGAAGTGCATGCAGCGCATCAAGCAGGCCAGCCAGTGGAAGGGGTCGAACGTGCGCGAGCTGCGCGACGTCGAGCTCTACGGCGCGCTGTGCTCGCTCAACCTCGGCCAGCGCGCCGAGGCCGCCGAGCGCTTCAAGCTGGCGCTGCGCATCGACGAAGACCTCGAGCTGCCCGAGTTCGCCTCGCCCAAGGCGGTGAAGCTCTTTCTCTACGTGAAGCGCAAGCTGCGCCAGCCCGCCGAGCCTCCGCCGCTGCCCGACGAAGACCTGCCGCCCGACACGCCGCCCGCTCTCGAGAAGGGCGCCAGGGCCGAGGCGAAGCCCAAGGCCGAGCCCGAGAAGCCGGTCGAGGTCACCAGCAACTCGGTGCTCGCGCGCCACACGCCGTCGATCACGCTCGGGGTCGGCACGCTGGTGATCGGCGGCCTCGGCGTCGGCCTGGGGGTCAACGCCCGGTCGCTCGAAGCACAGGCCAAGGCCTCGAAGTTCGAGTCCGACTACCTCGCCATGCGCTCGCAAGCCCAGGGCAACGCCATCGCCGCCAACATCGCGTTCGGGGTCGCCGCGGCGCTGGCCCTCGCCGCGCTGGTGATGCTGCTGCTGAACCGGTGATGTCCCACTGACGCCGGCTCGCGTGTCCTACGCGGCATGCTCCGCCTGGTCGCGCTGTCGACGCTGCTCTCGAGTCTGCTGTCTGCCGCCGCTTACGCCTGCGGGTGCTTCACCCCGCCCGACCCCACCGTGCCGGTGGTGCAGGCCGGAGAGAAGATTCTCTTCGCGGTGAAAGAGGGGCAGGTCACCGCCCACGTGCAGGTGCAGTACCAGGGCGACGCCGCCGAGTTCGGGTGGCTGTTGCCGCTGCCCTCGGTGCCCACCCTCGAGCTGGGCATCGACGAGCTGTTCACCCAGCTCACCCTGGCCACCCAGCCCAAGTACCGCATGGTGGTGGTGCCCGACCGCAGCTGCAACGGCGGCGGGTCGGCCGGCGGCTCGTCGAGCAGTGGTGGCGCGGGCGGCTCGGGCGGCTCGAGCGGCGCGGTCGACGCGGGCTCGGGCGGCGTGGTGGTGGTGCAAGACAGCGTGGGCCCCTACGACTACGCGGTGCTGAAGGCCGACGCGAAGACCGAGATGCTGGCCTGGCTCGCGGCGAACCACTACTTCGTGCCCGCCGGCACCGACGACAGCGTGGCCCCCTACATCCACTCGGGGGCGTTCTTTCTGGCGCTCAAGCTGCGCAGCGGCCAGAGCACCGGCGACCTGCAGCCGGTGGTGCTCCGCTACGCCTCGGACGTAGGCATGATTCCCATCACCCTCACCTCGACCGGCGCGACCGAGAACATGGGCGTGCAGGTGTGGATGCTGGGGCAGGGCCGCGCGATACCGCGCAACTACCACCACACCGTGCTCAACGACGCCGTGGTCGACTGGCGCTCTGCGGGCGCCAACTATCAAGACGTCATCATTCGCGCCGCGGGCGAAGCGCCGGGCAAGCACACCTTCGTCACCGAGTACGCCGGCACCAGCGCGCTGCTCAGAGACCGGCTCGCGCCGGCCTGGCGCTTCGGTGTTCAGAGCGAGCTCGCCGCGCAGCCCGACGCCAGCGCGTTTCGGCAGTATCTGCTGACCCACGGCTTCACGTACGGCACCACCCTGCAGACCATCGTCGAGCGCGCCGGCGCCTTCGACGCGGCGGCCCGCGCGCAAGAGGTGTGGGACCGCGTCGTCACCCCGAACCGCAACGCGCAGGCGCTGCTCGACGCCTCGCCGGTGCTGACCCGGCTCTACACCACGATTTCTCCCACCGACATGAACCGCGACCCCGTGTTCAGCTTCAACCCCGAGCTGCCCGGGGTCGGCTTCGTGCACCAGGCCGAGATGCGGGTCAGCTGCACCGGGCCCTACCAGGAGTCGACCGCGGTGCTGCACACCGAGCAGGGGTGGACGGTGCCCTTCCCCGCCGGCCGCTTCGCCCAGCCCGGCATCGACCTCGAGGCGATACCTGCCTCGCTGCGCATCGAGGTGCTGGCCGAAGAGGGGCCGCCCGCGGTGGTGACCGACAACACCCCGATGATCGCCGCGGCGACACGCATCGTGGTGCCCCCCGTCGGGGTCGTGCCGCAGACGCAGCCGGCGGCAGGTGGCCGTGGCTTCGGCTGCTCCATCACCGGCGCCGGCGCGGGGCTGCTCGCCGCGGTGCTGCTGCTCGCGCGGGCAAGTCGAAGTCGAGCAGGGTGAGCCCGTCGAACCCTGCCGTCGTTCGCCGGAGGCTGAGCAGCACATACTCCATCGTATCGAGCGAACGCCGTGCGGCTTGAAGCCTGGAGTAACCGACCCTGCGCCTTCCAGCGGCGACGATGTTCGGAGTGGACCTGACGGGCCTCCCCTTCGCTCAGTCTCATCGCTTCGTCCTGCCCGCCCCACCACGGACAGGTGAACGTGCCGTTGCTGTTCTGCGCGCACTCGCCGTCGGGCATGGTGGCGCAATAGAAGCGGCCGTTCGTGCCCATGCGGCAGTTGTACCCGCACACCTGGAGGCCGTCGGTGCCCACCCGGCACTCGGGCGGCTTGCCGCCGGCGTTCGCTCCGCCGCGCACCGCCAGCTGGGTGCAGGTGACGTGGCCGTCGGTGCCGACCGCGCACGCCCCGTCGGGCGTGTCGGCGCACGCCGAGATGCCGTCCTGGCCGATCTCGCAGTTGTAGCCACACGCCTGGCGCCCGTTCTTGCCCATGCGGCACTCGGGCTTGGACGAGCGCGGAGTCGGCGGCCGCCCCTCGCCCGGCGGCGGCGGCGGCGACGGCGCGGCGGCCATGCCGCCCTGCAGCGCGTCGGCCCGCTTGCCGGCCTGCGCCTTCAGGTCCGAGCGGGCCAGCGGGTCGCGCTCGTATTCGCGAAAGTGCCGCGCCGCGAGCTCTCTCTTGCCCTGCGCCTCTTCCGCGCTGGCCAGGCCGTAGAGCGCGGTCGACAGGGTCGGCTTCAGCTTGAGCGCGTAGGCGCAGTCGGCCTCGGCGTAGCTCGGCTGCTTGAGCCCCAGCTGCGCCGAGCAGCGGGTGGCGTACAGCTCTGCCACCTTGGGGTACTCGGCCGACAGCGCGTTGATGACCACCGTGGCGTCTTGGTACCGGCCGGCGGTCACGTGCGCGACCGCGTCACGGTACCGTGCCATCGCCCCCTCGGGAATGCCAGAACCGGTACTTGCGGGCGCCGTCGAAGTCGAATTCCTGGCCGGCGTCTTACCGTTCGGAAACGTCGACCACTCGTTCGGGTCGCCTGCGGCAATGATCAGCACCAGCCAGAGACTCATCTCCATCAGGCTTATCACCCCCGGGTAACCCGTGCCGCCCCCAGCGTTACCCGGGCGTGGCGCCCTGCCGCGCAAAACGCCGCTGGAGGCTGAAGATCGGCCTCGGCACGCGATGTGAAGGACCTGGAGACGCTGATCCACCGCAACCGGTTCTGGAGGGAGTCGCCATGAAATTCATTCGTGACCTGAAGCGCCGTGCCATCACCATGCGGTTCGAGAGCGCCTTCAGCCTGCGCGACGCCATCGGGCTCCCCGGGCTGGTGGCGCGCCTGCCGGTCTGGGCAGACGTGATTCTCGACTTCAGCGACGTGCGGTGGATGCGCGAAAGCGCCGTGGTGGCGCTGATTCCCGCGCTCGCCTCGATTCACGGCCGCAAGGTCACCGTGCGCGGCCTCGAGAGCGCCAGCGTCGAGCACCTCGAGCCGATCGCGATGGCGGCCTGACCTCGAGACCATGAACCCGCCCGACAACGACACCATCGTCGCCGCCCTCGAGCGCATCGCCACGCTGCTCGAGCACGACGACGTCGCGCCCGACGTCATCTCTGCCTACCGCCGCGCCGCGCACACCATCGCCGCGCTCGACGAGGCGGTGCACGACCGGGTCGACGAAGACGGAGTTGACGCGCTGCACGCGCTCGGCATCGGCTGGTGGATCAGCGGGCTCATCACCGACTGGGTGCGCTCGGGAGAGCTGCCCCTGCTCGAGCGCCTCGAGCGCCGCCACGACCCAGAGGCCCACCTGCGCACCGTGCCGGGCATCGGCCCCAAGCTGGCGCGCGAGATTCACGACCTCGGCATCGACTCGGTCGACGCCCTGGGCTCGGCCGCGCGCTCGGGCAAGCTCCAGGGCGTGTGCGGCTTCGGCCCGCGCCGCATCGCGCTGCTCAAGGCCACCCTGCCCACCCGCCCCCAGGCCGAGCGGGCGAACCGGCCGGTTCAGCTCGACCTGCTCAGCGCTGGTTGAGCAGGGCCCAGTAGAGCCCCAGCTGCTCGACCGCCTTCACGAACGAGGCGAACTCGACCGGCTTGACGATGTAGCTGTTCACCCCCAGCTGGTACGCGGCGGCCAGGTCTCGGTCTTCTTTCGACGAGGTCAGCATCACCACCGGCACGCTGCGGGTCAGCTCGTTGCTCTTGAGCGCGCGCAGCACCTCCATGCCGTTGACCTTGGGCAGCTTGAGGTCGAGCAGCACCACCCGCGGCCTCGAGCGCTTGCTGGCGTCGGCCCCGAAGAAGAACTCGAGCGCCGCGGCGCCGTCGCTCAGCCGGGTGAGGTGGTTGGTGAGGTTGTGCTTGCGCAGCGCGCGCATGGCGAGCTCTGCGTCTTCGTCGCTGTCTTCCACCAGCAGAATCTCGACGGGTTCGAGGTCGGCCACTGAGCTATTCCTCCACCGCGGGGAGCCCGAAGCTGAGCACAGCGCCCTGGTCGAGCACACCGGTGGCTTTGACCCAACCCCCGTGTCGCTTCACGATGCGCTGCACCAGTGCGAGCCCCACTCCGGTTCCCTCGTACTCGGCTGCGGTATGCAGCCGCTGAAAAACTCCGAACAGCTTGGCTTCGTACTTCATGTCGAAGCCGACGCCGTTGTCTTTCACCGCGTAGACCACTTCTCTGCCCCGCCGCTCGCCGCTCACCTCGATGATCGCCTGCTCGCGCCGCCGGGTGTACTTCACCGCGTTGGCCAGGAGGTTCACCCAGACCTGCTCCAGCAGCACCGGGTCTCCTTCGCACGGCGGCAGCGGTGACAGGCGCAGGTCGAGGTTGCGGCCCGCTTCGCGCACCAGCTCGGCCGCGGCGCGCGACAGCCCGGTCATGTCGACCCGCTTGCGCTCGATGGGCTTGCGGCCGCTGCGCGAGAACGCCAGCAGGTCGTCGATCAGCTGGCCCATCTTCACCGCGTTCTTGGCGATGATGCCCAGCACCCGCCGGCCCTCGTCGCCCAGCGCCGCGGCGTGGTCCTCGAGCAGCACCTTGGCGAAGCCGTCGATGGCGCGCAGCGGAGCGCGCAGGTCGTGTGACACCGAGTAGCTGAAGCTCTCGAGCTCGGCGTTGCTCTCTTTGAGCTGCGCCACCATCTTCTCGAGCTGCTCGCCCGCCGCCTTTCGGTCGGTGATGTCTTCCGAGATGCCCAGCAGGTAGCGCGGCGTGCCGCCGGCGTCGAGAATCGGAACCTTGCGGGTGTGCAGCCAACGCTCGCCGCTGGCGGTCTGAATCGGCTCTTCCGCGATGTCGACCACCGCGTTGCCCTCGAGCGCGGCCCGGTCGCGCGCCTGGAAGTGGGTCGCCTGCTCGGCGGGAAAGAGGTCGAAGTCGTTCTTGCCGAGCAGCGCGTCGCGCTTCACGCCCAGCAGCTCTTCGCCGGCGCGGTTGAAGCGCTCGAAGCGCAGCGCCTTCGCCTCTTTCACGAACAGCATGTTGGGCAGGTTCTCGATGATGGCGTCGAGAAACGCGGTGGCCCGCTTGAGCGCGGTGAGGTTCTCGATGAACACCGCGGTAGCCCGGTTGCCGATGCCCACCGCGCGCACCGTGAACACGCTGCGCTCGATGTGCGGGTCGTCGTAGACGGTCTCGCCCAGGTCGACCACTCCGCCCTCGCGCGCCAGCTTCGCGTACAGGGTCACCCGCTGCGGCTGGGTGCGGGGAAACGCGTCGAGCACGCGCTGGCCCAGCCGCGCGTTCATGTCGAGCTTGATCATCTTCTCGGCCGCGGCGTTGAAGCCCACCAGGCTCAAGCTCTGGTCGTCGGCCTCGTCGACCAGCCGCCAGACGATCAGGCCGACCGGCACGTGCTCGAGGAGCGGCAGGCTGAGGTCGCCGGCGGTCTGGTGCAGCATTCGAGGGGCCGCACTGAAGCACGGCCGAGCGACCGCATCTAAAGAATCGCTACCAGAAACGCGGCGTCTGACCCGGCGGTGACAGCCACACCGACTTCAGAAACGAGACCGCGCCCTGGTCGTGGTCGTCGTGGCGGGTGGCGACGCGCAGCAGCGAGAGGTGCACCGCCACCATGGCGCCCGCGATGAGCAGGGCGCGCGGGCTCGCGAGCAGCGCGCGGCCGAGCAGGTAGAGCGCGCCGAACAACAGCGCGAACGGCACCAGGCCTGCCAGCGGGTTGGTGACCCCCACGAAGTTGAGCAGCGTGGGGGCCAGGTAGCCGGCCTCGAACAGCGGCGCGCAGAGCCCGAACAGCGAGGTCGAGACATCGTCGGGTACGTAGTTCACGAACACCACGCACCCCATCACCAGCACCGAAGAGAGCACCAGGCCCACCGCGACCGGGTGCAGCACCGTACCCAGGCGCGCGCCGGGCGCAGCGAGCGCCTGCAGCCACAGGCCGGCCGGCAAGAGCAGAAACGGCACCAACGGGGTCATGTGCCGGGGCCCGGTCGTCCACCCCCACGAGGTGTAGTCGAACGACGAGGTGAAGTAGGCGTTCAGCACCAGCAGCACGACGGTAAAGACGAAGAGCGCGCGCTCTCGCCGGTAGAGAGGGTGCAGCCCCGGCAGCGCCAGCATGAGAAAGGGCGACAGCGCGAACAGACCACGCAGCGGCGAGAAGAACGACAGCACGAACGCGCTGGGGTCGGGCAGGCGAATGCCGAGAAAGCCGCCCACGTGCCAGTGCTGGTAGCCCGCGTCGTTCAGGTGCTTGTAGCCGCTCTCGAGCGGGTGGCCGAAGCAGGCCTGGTGGTACGCCATCAGCCCGCCGAGAAACGGCGCCGCGCCCAGGAGCACCAGGCCGGCCGCAACCGCGAGGTCGACGAAGCGCCGCTCACGCGCTTCCGAGCGCGAGAGCACGGCGGCGGCGACCCACGCCGCCAGCGCCACCACGGTGAGCGCCGCGGTGTACTCGGCCATCACCGAGGCGCCCGCCAGCGCGCCCGCGCCCGCCCAGCCCCACTTCGGCAGCTCGCCGCGCAGCGTGCGCCACGCGAGGTAGAAGGCGAAGAACAGCAGCACCGCGGTGGCCTGGTGGCTGAAGAACGCCTCCGAGTAGCTGAACGCCAGGGTGCCGAGCGCGTAGGCCACGGTGAGCGCCTCGGGCAGCACGCCCTCGAGGTACGCCTTCAAGAAGCGCCGCACGAACACCAGCATCAACAGCGTCGGCGCGACGGTGAGCAGCAGCCGCGAGAAGAAGACCTGGGGCAGCTCGGGCACCCAGGCCGGCCCCGCCGCCTTGAACATCACCCAGTAGAGCGGCACCGCGAGAAAGCTCATCAACGGCGCCTTCGAGGGGTACAAGACTCCGTCGACCACCGAGAGGTCACCCACCCGGCCGTACTTCTGAATCGTCTCGTTGAGCGACAGCTTGCCGAGCTCGACGATGGCGCGGGTCTGCCACAGCCGGCACAGCTCGTTGGGAGAGCGCAGCCCGGGGTGCCAGGGAAAGATGAGCAGGTAGAGCGCCGCGACCAGCCCGAACCACGCCCGCGGGTTCTTCAGCTCCATCGGCCGCAGGCCTGTACCACAACCGGATTAAGGTGCGCGCCGATGTGGTTGAACGCACCGGTGAAGCCGTGACCGCGACGCCCAGCGGGCATCTCGACGAGGAGCTGCTCACGCGGCACGCCGCCGGCACGCTGGGCGAGGCCGAGCGGCCGCAGGTCGAACAGCACCTGGGCGCCTGCAGCGACTGCCGCACCCGCTTCGACGAGGTGTCTTCGTTCGCGTTCTCGAAGACGCTCGCCGCGCCCATCTCGACCAGCCCCAAGGCCGAGACCCGCCCCGACGGGCCGGGCGCGCACGAGCACCAGCTGCAGGCGCTGCAGAAGGGCATGCCGCTGGGCCGCTACGTGCTGCTCGAGCGGCTGGGCGCGGGCGGCATGGGCGAGGTGTTCGCCGCCTACGACCCCGAGCTCGACCGCAAGGTGGCGCTCAAGCTGTTGCGCAGCGGCGCGGTGAGCGCGAGCGAAGGCCGGGCGCGCCTGTTGCGCGAGGCCCAGGCGATGGCGCGGCTCTCGCACCCCAACGTCATCACCGTGCACGACGTGGGCACCCTGGGTGACCGGGTCTTCGTGGCGATGGAGTTCGTCGAGGGCGAGACCATCAGCCAGTGGATGCGCGGGCACCACACCTGGCAAGAGACGCTGCGCATGTTCCTGATGGCGGGCGCCGGCTTGTCGGCAGCGCACCGCGCCGGCATCGTGCACCGCGACTTCAAGCCCGACAACGTGCTGTTGGGCGGCGACGGGCGGCCGCGGGTGCTCGACTTCGGCCTGGCGCGCGCGGCGACCAGCAGTGAGCCGAAGGCGCGCCCCTCGCCGACCTCGCTCGACACCGCGCTCGACTCGCCGCTCACCCGCGACGGCGCGGTGATGGGTACGCCCGGGTACATGGCGCCCGAGCAGCTGGGCGGGCTGCCCACCGACGCGCGCAGCGATCAATTCAGCTTCTGCGTGACGCTGTACGAGGCGCTCTACGGCAAGCGGCCATTCGGCGGCGCGACGCTCAAGTCGCACGCCGACGAAATCATGGCCAACCGGCTGCCCCCGCCGCCGGCCTCGCACGAAGCTCCCCACTACCTCTGGGAGGCGCTCAAGCGCGGGCTGGCCGCCGACCCGGCCGCGCGCTTCCCCCACATGGACGCGCTGCTCGCCGCGCTCAAGCCCCGCCGCACCGCGGTGCGCCGCGGCCGCCTGGTGGCGGCGGTGGTGGCCCTGGGCGCGGTGGCTGCCGCGGCGGTGGGCTTCTCGGTGTGGTCGACCCAGCGCCTGCGGGTCTGCGGCGGCGCCGACGCGCGGCTGCGCGGGGTGTGGGACTCGGGGGTGAAGAGCCGCCTCAAGCGCACCTTCGAGGGCACCCGGCCCTCGTTCGCGGCAGAGACGTTCAAGGGGGTCGAGGGCGCGCTCGACGCGTACACCCAGTCGTGGATCTCGGCCGAGAAAGACAGCTGCGAGGCCCTGCGCATTCGCAAGACCGACACCGAAGAGCTCTACCAGCGCAAGTCGCTGTGTCTGGAGACGCGCCTCAAAGAGGTGAAGGCGGTGGTGACGCTGCTGGGCACCGCCGACCCGGTGGTGGTCTCGAATGCGGTGCCGCTGGCCCGGGGCCTGGGCCGCATCGACGACTGCCGAGACGCGGTGGCGCTCGCGCAGCACGGCGCTCCCAAGACCGTGGTCGAGCGCGACCGCGAAGAGGCGCTGCGCAGCAGGCTCATCGAAGCCAAGACCCTGCTCGACGCGGGCAAGTACGCCGCCGGCGTCGAGGTGGCGCGCGCCGCGGTGAAGGGCGGCGGCTCGCCGGGCGGGCTGGCCGAGGCGTACCTGCTGCTGGGGCGGCTGCTCACGCGCGCCGGCGACGCGAAGGGCGCCGAGAGCGCGTACTTCGAGGCGGCCACCGCGGCTGAAGAAGCGGGTGACGCCGCACTCTCGGCGCGCGCCTTCAGCCGGCTGTACGCGGTCACCGGCGGCCTGCAGGAGCGCTTCGAGGCCGCACACGGCTGGGAGCGCCTGGCGCTGGCCGCCTTCACCCGGCTGGGCAACGACCCCGACGTCGAGGCCGAGCTGGCCAGCAACGCCGGCGACGTGGCGCTGGCCGAGGGCCGGCCCAAAGACGCCAAGCGCGACTTCGAGCGCGCGCTGAAGCTGCGCGAGGCCACCCTGCCCGACGGTCACCCCGACCTGGCGATGACGCTCAACAACCTCGGCACCGCGCAGGCCCAGCTGCGCGACTACGAGGCGGCCGAGAAGAGCTACCAGCGCTCGTACGAGCTGCACCGGCAGTACGAGGGCGCCGAGCACCCCAACACCGCGTCGTCGATGAACAACCTCGCGTTCGTGTACCGCAAGCAGGCGCGCTTCTCGGAGGCGCTCACCCTGAGCGAGCGCGCGCTCGAGGTGCGGGTGCGAACGCTGGGGCCTGACCACCTCGACGTGGCGGCGACCCACGTCTCGATCGCGCACCTGTTCGAGCGCATGGAGAAGCCCGACCAGGCGCTCGAGCACTTCGTGGCGGCGCTCAAGATTCGCGAGAAGGCGCTGGGCCCCGAGAGCCCGCAGGTGGCGCAGGCGCACGCCGACATCGCCGAGCTGTACGCCGAGAAGCGCGCCTTCAAAGAAGCGCTCGGCGAGGCGCTTTTGGCGCTCACCGTCGACGAGAAGGTGCTGGGCCCCGAGCACCTCACCACCGCCACCGCGCGCGAGCGGGTGGGCCTCATCTACCTCGAGCTGGGGCAGTGGGAGAAAGCGTCGACCGAGCTCACCCGGGCGCTCGAGGCGCGGCGCGCCAAGGCCGGCCCCGAGTCGCAAGAGGTGGCCCGCTCGCTCAACGCGCTGGGCGACCTGTGGCTCGCGCAGGGTCGCGCCAGAGAAGCGCTGCAGCAGTACGAGCGCGCGCTGGTGGTGCGCGAGAAGGCCGCCAGCACCGGCGCGCCGGGCGTGGCCAATGACCTGGTCGGCATCGGCAGGGCGCACCTCTTGCTCAAGGCCGCCGACAAGGCGGTCGCTCCGCTCGAGCGGGCGGTGGCGCTGCGCGAGAAGAGCGACGACGCGGCGGCGCTGGCCGAGGCCCGCTTCGCGCTGGCGCGCGCGCTGTGGGAGACCGGGCCCGACGCGCGCCACCGGTCGATGCAGCTGGCCGAGGCGGCGCGCGAGGCGCTGAGCGGCGCGGCCCAGGCCGACGTCGATCGCTGGCTCGCGCCGCGCGAGCTGAAGATTCCGCAGTAGCTGGCCCGCTCGCTAGAACAGCGTGTACGTGGCGCCGAGCAGCACCTTGTCGTTGCGCGAGAAGTAGCCGAACGGCGAGTACGGGTTGCCCTCTTGGAATTCGGCGGCCAGCCATAGCTCGAGCCCGTCGATGCCCTTCCACGCCACCTTCGGCGCGAGCGCGAACGAGCGCTGCACCACCTCGAACGCGGCGCGCACGCTGACGTCGAGGCGCTTGTCGAAGAACGGGTAGCCGATGAAGCCGGCGACCAGGTGCAGCCAGGCGATGCGGCTCACGCCCACCGCGGTGGCGGGCTCGACCAGGAACAGCTGCTCGTTCGCCTTCACGTCGGGCACCGCCATGCCGAAGTACGTCACGCCCCAGGTGAGCGGCGAGTCGGTGGCCTGCGAGTAGCCCACCACCCAGCTCACCGAGGCCTTCGAGAGCGGGGCGAACGAAGCGTCGAAGAACGTCTGCCGCGGGCTGAACGAGACGTCGACGTCGAGCTGCCCGGGCCCCAGCAGCTTCGACAGCTCGGCCGAGAAGATGTGCTGCCGCAGGTAGTCGCCCTGGTACAGCGTCTCGCCGGCCTGCAGGCGGTTCGCCACCGAGGCCTGCAGCGCCGGGTCGGCCGAGGTGCCCGCGGCGCGGGCCGCGAGCAGCGCCGACAGCTCGGGGTCGAGCGTCACCCGCGGCAGCTTCTCGTTCACCCACACCCACGAGGCGCCCACCTTCCACTCTCCGGTGCTGACCGCGCGCAGCGCCAGGTCGCCCAGAAGCGGCGCGGGGCGCCGGGTCTCCAAGATGCGGTCTTGCACGTAGTCTTCGATGCTGGGGTCGAGGCGGCGGTTCTCGATCGACTGCTCGGCGCCGGGCTGCAAGAGCGCCTCGTCTTGCCCGAACACGAAGTAGCGGCTCGGGGTGAAGAACGGCGCGTAGGCCGCGGTGAGGCTCACCTTGCCGAGCTCGCCGCGCGCGCGAATCGCGAACACCGGCAGCAGCGCGTCTTCGGGCTCGCCCGCCACGAAGCTCTCGCGCAGGTCGCGCGGGTTGAGCGCGTCGGCCGGGGCCAGGCCCGCGTTGGCCCCCAGCGCGATGCGCTGGTTGCCGACGCGCAGGTCGACCTTCGAGGTGTAGAGGTCGACGAACGCGTCGCCGAGCATCGCCTCGAAGAAGCCCTTGGTGCGATCGAAGTCGCGCTGCGTGGCGCCGCGAAGCTGGGCCTTGCCCTCGAGCACCACCCGAATGCGGTCGGTCACCTTGACGTCGACGCCCAGCAGGGCCTTGAGGCGCAGCTCGGCGACGTTCTCGGCCATGTCGACCCGGGGCGGAGAGTCGAAGCGGGTGTCGACCGAGGCGAAGCCCCCCACCCGGCCGTAGACGCGCGCGCTGAGGCTCGAGGGCGGCGGAGCATCGAAGCTCTCGACACTCAGCGCCTGCGCCGGGGCCGGCCCGCCGGCGTCGGTGACCTCGACCACCGGCGTGAACTCTTCGATGACCATGCCGCCCGAGCCGGCGTCTCCTTCGTCGGCGAAGGCCGCAAAGCTCGACAAGAAGAGACCCAGTGCGGCGGCGCGCAGCATCGAGCGCGCTGTCTACTGTGACTTCAGCGCTTCCACACGAACGACCTTCGCCTTGTCGTCGATGTGCGCACGGCAGGCGTACCACTCGAAGGTGGTGGTCGAGAGAGGCAGGCGACACAGCGCGTCGCGCACCTCGTCGGGCCGGCTGCAGGGCGACTCCTGACCCCGCTCTTCACGCGCAGGAGTCTGGTCGGGCAGCTCGAAGCGGTAGGTGCGCCGCGCGTTGCGCTGCAGCAGCTCGGCTGACACGACGCCCTGCCGGTACGCCGCGGCCAGCAACAGCGGCCCGGGGTAGTCGAGGGCTTCGGGGCCGAGGCCGGCGTCGGTCGGTGGCGCGAGCACGCCCTCGGCCACTGCGCGCGTGCACAGCGGCAGCGAGCCCCCGCCCTCGCCGTCATCATCGCCCGACGAGAAGGCCTCGGCAGGGCCGGTGTCGGGCTCGACCAGCCCGCCGTCGGGGCCGCAGCGCAGCGACCGCGCACACGGGTCGGCCTCGAGCGCCACCTTGACCCACGGGCACGCCGTTCGGGTGCGCGTCAGCAGCGCGAGGGGCCCGTCTCGGAAGGTGGGCTCAATCTGCGGCGAGCTCGAGCCGTCGGGGTCGGCCAGCGAAAGAACGACGAAGTAGCCGTACACCCGGCAGGCGAGCGTGCCGGCCAGCGGGTCGTCGCGCGCGGCCAGCCCCTCGAGCAGGGGCTCGAGGGTTGCCCACTGCGTGTCTTCGGCCACCGCTTCGAGGGCCGCGCGCCGCAGCATCGCGTGGAAGTCGGGCGGGTGCAGCGCCGGGTCGACGTCGATGAACGCGCTCAAGAGCTCGTAGTTGGGGTCGGGCTCCTGCACCTTCTTCCACAGCGCTTCGCGGGCCTGGCGGCGGGCGTCGTCACTCGACAGCTGCGCGTACAGCGACTGCCAGTCGTCGAGCATGTTGCCGTCGAGCCCGGCGAGCACCGAGACGAGCAGCGGGTCTCCGCCCGTGCGAATCGCCCAGCTGGCCAGCGTGCGGGCCGAGGAAGCGTCGGTGAGCGAGTACAGCCGTGGCAGCGCAGCCTCGAGCGTGGGCACGGCCACCCACGACACCGGCCACGGCGTCGAGATGAAGCCCACCGTCGCGCCATCGAGCACGTAGAAGAGCATCGCCGCGCTGCCGACCTTCACCGCGATGCGGTCGCCTTCGGGCGCGACGTCGACCCGATACCCACCCGCCGGCCCAGGCGCCGGCAGCCGCGAGCGCACCCCGCGCTCGCGAACGGCGCCGCAGTCTTTGAACGTCGGCCCCAGCGGCGGGGCCGCGGCCAGCGCCGGCGAGTCGACCTCGAGCCACGCACACGAGGTGACGTCGCCGCTCGAGAACATGCACCTCACCCGCTCGTGCCAGGGCTTCGCCGGGTCGCACCGGGGAGCCGCTTCGTGCTCCCGCAGCAGCACCCGCACGTGCGGCGGGCCCTTCAGCTCGACGGCCACGCGGTCTGCGTCGTGCCCGGCGGCGGTGGGGTCGTCTGCACACGCCGCCAGCGCCAGCACCGCGAGAGCCACCGCGGCGCTGCGCACGTTCACGGCCCGCGCTCGAGCGCGCGCTCGGTGAACGACTCGTCACCCACCGGCGCGTCGTCGAGCTTGAGCACCGTCATCTGGGTCTTGCTGCCGGTCTGCACGTTCTCCATCACCGATTCGGCGGCGACGGTGCGGTCTTTGAACGACTTGAGCTTCAGGGTGCGGTAGCGCTTGAGGGGCTTGTTCTCTTTGTCCGAGTAGTCGACCTTCATCGGCACGTAGAACTGCTTGTCGACCCACATCGTGACGTCGCCGTAGGGCGTGTCTTCGCCGCCCTTGCCCTTGATGACGAAGCAGTCGCGCCCCTCGACCTTGTCGTCGGCCTCGCGCTTGAAGTCCTCGTCCTTGCCGCCGTTGCTGGCGATGTCCGAGTAGCTGAAGTCGGTGTCCATGAAGGCGCGGCCGCGCTCCTGGCGCGCCACCTTGCGTACCCGCTTGAGCTTGGGGAGGTACAGCGAGATGTCGTCGGCCTCGCCCGCCGAGCCCTCGACGGTGAGAAACGCCACCCCCGCCACGCCCGCCGGCTGCTCGAAGCGCGTCACCACCCGCGAGCGGCCGTCGACCTTCTTCGACGAGGTGCTCAAGACCTGGTCCTTCACCTTGCCGTCTTTGGCGGTGGTGCTGAGCTTCATCTGCGCGGTGAGCCCCACCAGGTTGAGCGCCCCGCGCTCGCGCGACTTCTGCGAGATGTCTTTCGCGGTGTCTTCGGCGAGGGCGTGGGCGGCGCAGAGCAGCATCAGGCAGGCGGCGAGGTTTCGCATCGGCCTTCAGCTCTTAGCTCAAGGCCGACTCCGCGTGGCGAGGCTCTAGTTGCCCAACCAGCGCAGCGCGCCGCGGCTCACCACCTGACCCGCGCTGAGGCCCATCGCCGCCGCGACGTCGCTCGGCAGCGGCGCGCCGCTCAGGTACGCGAGGCTCGAGGCGCGCACCCGGTAGTCGTTCTTCGTCGCGTCTTGAAAGAACGGCTCGGCGCCCGAGGTGAGGTCCTGACAGCGGCGCTCCCAGCCGCGGGCGGCGCTCAGCGCGGCGCACGAGTTGTAGAAGACGGTCGTGCCCGAGTCGCGCCACTCGTACAGGCGCGCCGGCACGCCGTTCGGGCGGTAGTACGAGTTGGAGTCGAGCACCGAGAAGAACGTGCTCGGCCCGGTGCTCTGCGGCAGCGTGCCGGTGCGCCACGCCTGCACCATGTTCTGGTTCGCCGACAGCAGGTTGTTCACCAGCTGAACGTTCACCGTGTCGGGGCCCGCGTCCGTCCACCCGTCGACGTTGGGGCTGCGGGTGTCGTCGTAGATGAGCGCGTTGAACCGGTTGTCCACCAGGGTGTTGTTGAAGACCTTGGTGTTCGCCGAGCCGAGCTTCAGCCCGTACTCGCCGTTGCCGTACATCAGGTTGTTGGCGATCAGGCCGGTGTCGGAAATCTCGTAGAAGAGGCCGGTCATGGCGTTCTTTGCGAAGACGTTGCCGGTCATGACGCCCTTCGAGCAGGCCATGTCGCACCAGAACCCGTGCGAGAGCACGCCGTTCTTGTAGAGGTTGTTCTTCAGCGCGAAGCCGTTCATGTGGCAGAGCTTCGAGCCGGCCGCATCGGTCGAGTAGCTCGAGCCCACCCCGAAGCGCTCGGTGTTGTTGCCGTTGAAGACGTTGCCTTCGAGCAGCAGGTTGTCGGGCGTCGAGCCCGACTTCTGGTGGCCGTTCGCATCGAGGCCGTTGTGGCCGTTCTTCGCGAAGACGTTGCGGTACGCGACCACGTTGCGCGGGTCGGAGATGAGCAGCCCCGCCCCCGCCATCTGGGTGAAGACGCAGTGCTCGACGCGCACGCCCGGCATGCCCACCAGCACCGCTCCGTGGGTGCGGTTCATGTTGAGCTGGTTGGTGGCGTAGCGGCGAAAGCCGAGGCCCTGAATGCGGTTGCCGCCGGGGCCGCCCTCGAGCGCGAGCGCGGTGGTGCGCTGCGCCAGCTCGACCGTGCGGCCGGCCGGGTCGAAGCCGAGGTAGAGCCGCCGGTTGACCTGGTCGTAATAGAAGTTGTCGCCCACGGCCTGGTCGAGGCGCGTCACCTCGTGCACGTAGACGCCGTCTTTGAAGACCATCTGCGGGTCCGCCGAGGCGGGGTTCACCGTGTCGTAGTACTGGTCGTAGTACGCGCAGGGCCCCACGGCGGTCTGCTGGTTCCACGGCCGCTCGTAGTACTGGCCGTTGCAGAAGTGCGGCGTCGACCAGGGCACCGACCACTGCCCCCGCCCATTCGAGACCCAGCCGGTGACGACGTCGGTGCCGTCGAACCACGGCTGCTCATGCGGGTACGCCTGCAGGTTGAACACCTTCCACGACGAGGCGGCCACGCCGTCTCGATAGACGCCGCCGCGCACCACGATGGTGCCGTTCGCAGGCACCAGCGCCAGCGCCCGCGCCAGCGTCTTCACCGGCGCCGCCTGTGTGCCGGCGGCGTCGTCGCGGCCGTTCGTCGCCATGAACACCGCGCCCGAGGGGACGGCGTAGCTCGTGTCGGGAATGACGTTGCCCGTGTCGTCGAGGCCCGCCACGCTCGGGCCGCTGAGCGGGTCGGCCGGAGCGGGCGGGGGCGGCGGCGGCGGCGGCGGCGGGGGCGTCGTGGTCGCCGAGGCGGCGTAGAAGACCACGCCCTCGTAGACCCACCCGGCAGCGAGCAGCGCGCTGCGCTGCGCGTCGGTGACCGCGAACCGGTGCATGCCCTTCGCCGGCAGCGCGTAGCGGTGCACGGCGACCAGACAGGGCCCCGCCTGCACGGGCAGATGAAAGTAGATGCCCTGGTCGGCGTACCCGTAGGTGCTCTTCGCCGACACGCGCTCGGCCTCGCTGAGCGTCCAGAGGAAGTCTGACTTCGCCGCGCTGAACAACCGGTAGACCGGGCTCGTGCCTGCTCGGGCCGAGGCCGAGGCCTTGAACGCGACGCCGCGGTCGTCGGTGAAGCCGTACTGCACGGCGCCCGTCGCCTCGGCGCTGCTCAGCGTGTAGAGGCTCGCGCCGCTGGTGGGGTTGACCCGGTGGTAGACCGGGGCGCTGAGCTCGGTGCAGGCATCGAGCGGGCGCTCGGTGACATCGAGCTCTTGCTCTTGCGCGGCGAGGCAGCCGCCGAGCAGCAGCGCGGTCACCAGCAGGCTCGTTCGGGGAATCGACTCATCGGGCACGCTCGCAGGTTGGGGGCACCCGCACCAGAGCAAGAGCCAAACCAGCGCGCCGCACGGCCCAAAGGGGCCTGCTTGCTGGCGAGCGCGGCGTCAGGCGCGGCACGCACCTGCCAGTCGTCAACCCCCGGTTGACGGGTCGCCCGCTGCCTTACACGCGGCGCGTCGCCCCGAGCGCGAGTGTCAACCTCAGGTTGAATCGTGGACCTTCGGAGCACCAGCTCGAGGCGTCTCGACCGTTAAAGCTCGCGAGGCCGCACGGCTCGGCGCGCTGGTGTGGCGCTTGCTCTGGTGGCCGCAGCCCCTCACCGAAAGACAACCCACATGAAACGGTCGCCCATCTTCATCGTGCTGTCGCTGCTCGCCTCGCTCGGGTGCGCCCCCCCCGAGACCGACGCGCTCGACCTGGTCGAGAGCGAGCTCGACGGCTGCACCGAGCTCACCGCGCCCGTCTACCACCGGGTCAACCCCACCAGCGGCGCGAGCCTCTACACGCTGAGCAGCACCGAGGCGACGGGCGCCGTGCAGTACGGCTTCACCGACGACCGCGGCGTCGCGTTCAAGGCCTCGGCCAGCGCCAAGGCGGGCTCGAGCCCGGTCTACCGGTTGTTCAACGCGGCGAAGTCAGACTTCCTGTGGACGGCTTCCGACTCCGAGCGCAGCTCGGCGCAGAGCGCCTACGGCTACGTCGACCAGGGCGTCTACTTTCACGCCACGCGCACCACGGGCAATTGCCTGGTGCCGGTGCACCGCTACGCGCTGCCGGCGAAAGGCAAGCACCGGTTCGCCGTCACCGACGCGCAGCGCAGCGCGCTCGTCGCCGCGGGCTGGGTCTACGAGGGCGTCGTCTTCTACGCCGCCGCGGCCACCGCCACGACGCCTCCGCCGCCCCCTCCTCCGCCTCCTCCTGCTCCGGCCGGCGACACGAAGTTCACCCTGGTCGTGATTCCCGACACGCAGCGTGAGCTGTGGACGGACAGCGACGTGCGCTTCCGCAACCGCACCGAGTGGATCGCGAGCAACAAGAGCACGCTCGACATTCGCTTCGTCCTGCAGACCGGCGACCTCGTCGATTGGGACACGCCCGACCACAGCCTCTACGTGCGCGCGAGCAACGGGCTCAAGGTGCTCGACGACGCGCAGATGCCGTACGCCATCGCCATCGGAAACCACGACACCGCGGCGGTGTGCCCGGGCGGCAGCGCGTGCCCCGGCGCCGACACTGCCGCCATGCTGCGCGTGACCACCACCTTCAACCAGTTCTTCCCCACCAGCCGCTTCCGCAACCTGAGGGGCGCGTACGAAGCGGGCAAGGTCGACAACGCGTACCACACGTTTCAGGCGGGCGGCCTCGACTGGCTGGTCATCAACCTCGAGCTGTGGCCGAGAACCGCGGTCGTTCAATGGGCGAAGACGGTGCTCGCGAGCTTCCCCAAGCACAACGCCATCTTCATCACCCACTCGCACCTGTCGGCGGGCAGCACCATCGAGCAGACGAACGGCGGGTACGGCGCCAACAGCCCGCAGTACGTGTTCGACAACCTCTACAAGCAGTACCCGAACGTGGTGATGATCTTCTCGGGCCACGTCGGCACCACCGGCTACCGCAAAGACACCGGCGTCGCCGGCAACAGCATCTACAGCTTCCTCAACTGCTACCACGACATGGAGACCAACCCGACGCGGCTGGTCGAGATCGACACCGCCGCGCACACCCTCTCGACCCGGGTGTACTCGCCGTACACCAACGCCGAGAAAAACGACGGCTCGAAGATGACCCTCAGCAACGTTCAGTTCGTGCGCTAGCCTAGCCAGGCGCGCCGCTCACCGCGGAAAGCGAATGCGCACGTCGCGGTTCGCGTGCACGTCGACCGAGCGCACCTGCCGTTTGCTGTCGGAGCGCACCAGCTCGACCCGGTGCGCTCCGGGGCTCAGCGGCACCCGGAACAGCGGGGTCTCTCCGACCATGCGCCGGTCGACCCAGACGTTGCCCCACCCTTCTTCGACCGAGACGGTCAGCCACCCCAGCGCCGCGGGTCGGGCGCTGGCCCGAACCGCGCTCGGCCGGGCATCTGGGCGCGAGCGCCGGGCGGGCTCTGGGGCCGGCGATTCTTCGGGCACCGCCTCGGCCGGCAAGGCGGGAGGCGGCGGAGCTTCGGGCTCGACGGCCTCGGGCGCTGGCTCGAGCGCCGCCTGCGGCAGACGCGGTGCTTCGCTCGCGGGCGGCGGTGGCTGCGCTCTGAAGGCGACCGCGGCGCCCCCCGCTGCCAGCGCCACCACCGCAAGCGCGCTGAGCGCGACCGCGACGCGCCGGCGCCTTCGGGGCGTGACCGCGCGCGCCGGCTCGGGCGCCGGCTCGGGCGCCGGCAAGGCGCTCGCGCGGGGCGCCACGGTGCCGGTGTTCACCGGCTCGGCGTCGAGAGACGGCGTCGACCCGCTCGGCGAATCTGCCGGCGGCTCGGGCAGCCGCTGCAGCCACTGCGCCACGTCGGCGGCCGACCACCGGGGGCTGAGCGCCACCCGCTCGAGCTGCTCACGCAGCTCACGCGCGGTGCCGGGGCGCCGTGCCGGGTCGCGCTGCATCGCGCCCCAGACGACCTCGTCGAGCTCGGGGCTCACGCTCGGCGCCGCACCGGCCAGGCGCGGCGACGGCAGAAACATCAGCGCCGACATCACCGCGAGGTCGGTCGGCTGGTCGAACGCCCGCCGGCCCGAGAGCAGCTCGAAGAGAATGAGCCCCACGGCGTAGAGGTCGGTGCGCGCGTCGAGCGCTTCTCCGCGCACCTGCTCGGGCGACGCGTACCGCACGCTGCCGACCATCGCCCCGCTCTCGGTGCGCGTGCGCTCGCCGTCGCTGGCGAGCGCGATGCCCAGGTCGATGAGCCGCAGCGTGCCGTCGCGGGTGAGGAACACGTTCGACGGCTTCACGTCGCGGTGAACCACCCCCAGCGCGTGCACCGCCTCGAGCCCCTCGAGCAGCTGCCGCGCCAGCTCGAGCACCAGACCTGCGGGCCAGGGGCCGGTTTCCCGGCGGCGCAGCTCGGCGAGCGTCGCGCCGTGGAGCAGCTCCATCGCGATCCACGGGTGGCCCTCGTCGATGCCCGACCTGAAGACCTCGACCACGTGCGGGTGGCGAAGGCCCGCCGACAGCTTCATCTCGGCGAGGAAGCGGCTGCGCGACGCATCGCCGAGCATGTACTTGAGCGCGACCGGCGCACCGCCCTCGTCGGGCACCGCTTCCCATACCTGGGCCATGCCTCCGCTGCCCAGCCGCCGCTTGAGCACGAACGGCCCGAACCGGCGCTCACTCATCTTTCGGCTCGTCGAAGCTGTGCTCGGAGAGCAGCCGGTAGAAGAACTGGCGCGACACGCCCGCCGCGCGCGCCGCCGCGGTGACGTTGCCGCGGTGCTCGTGCAGCTTCGCCTTCAGGTACTCGGCCTCGAAGCTCCCGACCAGCGCGGCCCGCGCCTCGCGCAGCGGCAGCGCGTGCAGCTCGGCGCTCACCCCCGAGGTCCCGCTGTCGGGCGCCGCCGGCCCCGGGTCGATCGCCCGCGCGCCCAGCCGCGGGAAGAGCACCATGCGCGTCACGGTGTTGAACAGCTCCCGAACGTTGCCGGGCCAGCCGTGAGACTCGAGCAGGGCCAGCGTGCTGGGCGGCAGCGCCTCGAGCGCGCGCGGCGGGCTCATCGCCTGCAAGAAGCCCTCGACGAGCAGGGGTATGTCTTGCTTGCGCTCCCGCAGCGGCGGCACCTCGGCGACGATCACCGCCAGCCGGTAGTACAGGTCTTCGCGGAACTGGCCGCCGGCGAGGCGCGCCTTGAGGTTGCGGTGGGTGGCGGCGATCACCCGCACGTCGACCTCGCGGTACGCGTCGGCTCCGAGCGGCTTGACCGTGCCGGTCTCGACCACGCGGAGCAGGCGCGTCTGCAGCTCGACGGGCAGCTCGGCCACCTCGTCGAGAAACAGCGTGCCGCGGTGGGCCAGCTCGAAGATGCCCTTCTTGTCGGTCTGCGCCCCGGTGAACGCGCCGCGCAGGTGGCCGAAGAGGTCAGACTCGATCAGCGTCGGCGGGCTCGACCCGCAGTCGTAGACGATGAACGGGCCGTCTTTGCGGGCGCTCGCGTCGTGCGTGGCCTGGGCGAGCAGCTCTTTGCCGGTGCCGGTCTCGCCGAGCAGCAGCAGCGCGGCGTCGGTCGCGGCCGCCCGCTCGAGCACCGCGAAGAGCGCGCGCATCACCGGGCTCGCGCCGACCGACGCTCCAAAGCTCGACCGCGCCGACATCGGCAGCTCGGTGACGCCCTCGCCGCCCAGCACCTTGATGCGCGCCGAGCCCACCGAGAGGGTCACCCCCTCGCCGACGACTCCGTCGAACAGCTGCGCCCCGCCCACCCACACGCCGTTCTTGCTCGCGAGGTCGCGCACCCGAACACCCTGCTCGGCCAGGCTCAGCTCGCAGTGCCGGCGCGACACGCCGTCGTCCTGCAGCGGCCAGTCGCAGTCGGCGCTGGTGCCGACGGTGAGGGGCAGCAGGCCCAACGTGCGCCGCGCCTTCTCGCCCTTCGAGGTCTCGACCTCGAGGGTCATCTCGCGCACCGACAGCAGCTCCTGGCCGGCGCGCCGCTGAACGGTGATGGTCTGCGAAGACGTCATGGGCCTGCAGGAGCCCGCTCACCATACCAGGAAGGCAACCACCCCCAGCCCGCCGGTGAGCACCAGGGCCGCCACCGTGCCTGCTTGCAGCCCCGTCGAGGTGCGGTCGAGCGCCACCACCTCGGCATGGGCGTGTAGGGAGCGATGGGCGATGACGTCGCGGTACTGCGCCTCGGTCTGGGCCAGCTGCCAGCCCAGCAGACCTGCGGCGACGCCCAGCGCCGCCGCCGCGGCGACGAACGGCCACGCGCGCCTGAACCCGCCGGCGCGGGCCTCGGCCGGCGCCGCCGCGACGGTCGCGACCGGGCGATCGAAGGTGAGCGGAGAAGCGGGCGTGCCCAGCCGCCTCAGCCGATTCGACGACGCATCGAGCAGCTCGACGGTGAAGCGGCACGGAACCGCGCCGCACGCCCAGGTCACCTCACCGCGGGGCACCTGCGAGAAGGCGAGCGGCACCTCGTCGGGGGCGGGCAGGAGCACCGCCGAGGCCACCAGCTCACGTGCGTCGCCCGACACCGCCAGCGTCGTGCGAACCCGGCCGTCGCTCAGCCAGCTCGACTGCACCTCGGCATCGAGCGCGGCGCCGCCCAGTGACTGGGCGGCCTGGCTGAACGGCCGCTGCACCTTCGGCGGAGCGCTGCTCGGCAACAGCGTCGCAGGGCGCAGCTCGAGCGCGCGGCCGAACAGCTCGGCCGCCGCCTGCGCGTTGCCCATCGACGCCTCGGCTTCGGCCCACACCAGGTAGAGCGCCGCGAGCTCGTCGGCCTCGAGCCGCCCCGTCGCGAGCGCGCGCTTGGCCGCGGGGGGCACCGCCTCGTAGCGCAGCTCCGAGAGCGCCTTCGTCGCCTCGGTGAGCGCGCCGGGCGGCGAGGCGGCGGCAGCCGTGGCGCCCAGCACGAGAAGAAGGTTGCTGCCCCAGCGCACCATGCCCGCCATGCATGTTAGCGAGAGCCGCCGGGGTTCGAGAGCCCCGTCTCAAAACGAGCGGGCTGAGGCTAGATTGTCGGTCGTGCGGGTGTCGAGGTGGCTGGTCATCGTGGCGCTGGCGCCGGGCTGCCTTCGGCACGACCTGAGCCCGCTGGGCTATCGCTGCACGGCCGACGCCGAGTGCGGCGACGCCGGGCTGGCCTGTGTTCGCGGGCTGTGCGCCGAGCCCGAGCGCAACATTCGCGGTCTGTTGCGGCTCAACGGCCCGCTCGGCAATCAGCTGCTGACCTTCGCTTCGGAAGAGAGCGACCGGCTGCTCGCGGGCGGGTTCACCTCTGACGGGGCGGTGGTGCAGGCCTCGACCGAAGCGGCGGTGAACTACATTCCCATCTACCGGCTGTTGAGACCGGTCAATCAAGACTACCTGTTCACGCCCGACGTCTCAGAGCGCGACAAGGCGATCGCGCTGTACGGCTATGAGGACCAGGGCATCGCCTTCTACGCGTTTCCCTTCGCGGGGAGCCTCGGCCTGCCGGTGTACCGGCTGCTCAAGAACGGCTACCGGTTCTACGCGGTCGGCGAGGCCCAGCGCGACCAGCAGCTGCAGAACGCCTGGGGCACCGACCGCACGCTGTTCCGCGCGAACGCGCCGTGACGCTACTCGCGAAGCGAAGCCTTGAGCCGCAGCTCGGCGGCCTTGAGGCGCTCGTCTTGCGGCAGCAGCGCGCGCGCCGACGACAGCCGCTCGAGCGCGGCCTGGGGGTTGCCCCGCGCCACCTCGCAGCGCGCGTCGACCTCGAGCGAGTCGGGGTCATCGGGCGCGTAGAGCACCGCCGCCGCGCTGGCCTCGCAGGCCGCCTCGACGTCGCCCGAGCTGAGCAGCGCCAGCGCGAGCTCGCGCCGCAGCTCGACCCGCGACGGAGCGCCGCGCACCGCGACCTTCAGCGCCTCGACCGCCGGCGCCGGCTCACCCTCGCGGCGCAGCGCCTGGCCCAGCCGCCCCAGCGCCTGCGGCGCGTTGGGGAACAGCAGCGCCGCGGCGCGCGCCTCGCGCAGGCTGCGCCGCTCTTCGAAGCGAATGCCGGCCTGCATCAGCTCGAGCACGTGCTGGTAGCGGGGAAACTCGGCGGGGTGCTTGAACACCAGCTGGTAGACGAGCTCGCCGCGCGGCACGAAGAACGCGAGCACGTGGGTGAGGCCGGTGCGCTCGTGCAGCTGTACGTGCACCTTCAGCGCGTCGCGCTCTGAGATGCGCGAGCTCTGCGGGGGGTCGACCTGCACCGAGAGCACCTCGGGGTTCTGCGCCGGCAGCGAGCGCACCCACTCTTCGAAGCGCGCCGCCTGGGCGCTGGCGTCGGCGCCCTCGGGCATCTCGACCGCCTGCGCGGCGAACGAGGCCCGGCCCGCCTCGGGCAGGCCGTTGTTCCACGCGACGGTGCCGAAGCGGTCGGCGCCGCGGCGCCACGCGCGGGGCACCGGCACGCTGATGCCGTAGGTGTCATCGCGCTCGTGCCGCATGCCGGGCAGCTGGTCGCCGATGAGCTGCGGCCCGAAGGCGAGCAGCGCCGCGACCGCCAGGGTGGGAGCCGCACGCAGCGCGGGAGCCCAACGCGGCCCCTGGTCGGCGAGCAGCTTGGGGCGCATGAACAACCCGGTGATCAGCCCGGCCATCAGCCCGCCCACATGCGCCCAGTTGTCGACGCCCTCGCTGGTGATGCCGATGAGCAACAGCCCCAGCACGGTGGGAATCGCGGCCTCGCTCATGATGGTGCGGTAGCGCGAGGGCAGAATGGCGCGGTACTTGAGGCCGAACACCACCATCGCGCCCAGGCACCCGTAGACCATGCCGCTGGCGCCGAGCGACACCGCGTCCGACAGCCAGAGCGAGGCGCTCATGGTGGCGACGCCCGAGAACACCAGCAGCCAGAGGTAGTCGAGCGTGCGGTAGGTGTTCTCGAGCGCGCCGCCCACGTTGAACAGCACGAACATGTTGAGGCCGATGTGCAGCGCGTCGCGGTGGAGAAAGTTGGCGGTGAACAGCCGCCACAGCTCACCCAGGTCGGCGATCATCGGGTCGGCCTTGGCGCCGAACCGCACCATGTCGTCGAGCGAGAGGGGCCCTGAGCGCACGGTGTACAGGTAGATGGCGAGGTTCAGCAGAATCAGGGCCGAGGTCAGCCACGGGAACCGCGAGACGCTGAAGGCGCGGGCGAAGTAGGCGCGCTTGGGCTCGTGCAGCGCCTTGAACACCTCGAGCTCGCAGGCGGGCACGAAGCGCTCGCCGGTGATCGCCGGCAGCCGCACCAGGGTCTGCGGAGAGACCTCGCCACGGCGCACCCGGGCCTCGAACTCGTGCAGGTCGAGGTGCTCGTCACCGGAGTCGGTGCGCAGGGTGAGATGTTGGCTCATCGCGGGGTCTCAATCATGCGCTCGAAGGCGCCGGCCAATCACCCTCTTGACTTCTTTCCCGCCCGAAAGCGCCGTCATTCTCTGGGGATGAGTGCTTTGCCAAATGACTGGTGCTAGAAACTGCACAACGACGATGAAGCTGATCATCGAAGACGACGAAGGCCGGAAAACCGTCGTCCCGTTCGTTCGGGATGAGATCACCATCGGGCGACAAGAAGGCAACACCATTCGCCTGACCGAGCGAAACGTCTCCCGCAGGCACGCCCGGTTGCTGCGCCAGAACGGCCACATCCTGGTGGAAGACCTGGGGAGCTACAACGGCATCCGCATCAACGGCGACCGCATTCAGGGTCAGGTGCAGGTCAACGAAGGCGATCTGATTCAGATCGGCGACTACGACCTGGCGGTGCAACGCGAGGGTGAAGCCGCTGCGGCACCGGCGAGCAATGGGCACGACCACGCCCACGCCAACGGCACCAACCCCAACGCGGTCACCCGGCCGATTCCCGACCCGGGCGCGACGGTGCCGATTCTGCCCACCGTCGAGCCCGCCGCGGCGCGCTCGGGCGAAGAGCCCGAAGAGGCGAACCCCGAAGACGTCACGCTGCAGCCGGTGCCGGCCGAAGAGGCCGCCGGAGCGCGCCGCCAGTCGACCGCCATCATTCGCATGGATCAGGTCGAGCAGAACCGCGCTCGGCAGATTCTCGACATCGACGCCGCCGAAGCGCCGCGGCTGATCGTGCTCAACACCGAGCTCGCCGGCCGCGAGTACAGCTGCGTGCGCACCGAGCTGAAGTTGGGGCGCACCGACGAGAACGACATCGCCATCGACCACCGGTCGCTGTCGCGCACGCACTGCAAGATCGTGCGCGAAGACACCGGCGAGTGGCGGGTCATCGACATGCAGTCGGCGAACGGGCTGATGGTCAACGGCGAGTCGTACGCCCAGTCGGCGCTGCGCAGCGGCGACGTCATCGAGCTCGGCCACGTGAAGATGAAGTTCGTGGGCGCCGGCGAGCGCTACGACGCCGCCGAGGCGGTGGCCGACGCCTCGGGCAGCGGCAGCCGAATGGGTGTGTTCATCGCGGTGGCGGTGGTGGCGCTGTGCGTGGTGGCGGGCGCCGGCTTCCTCTACCTGCGGCAGAAGCCGAGCCGGGTGACGCCGACGCCGATCGAAGCGGCACAGGTGCCGCCCAAGGCGGGCAAGGCCGAGCCCCAGCCACCGCTCGAGCTGACGCCCGAGCAGCAGCGGGCCGCGGTCGAGGCGAAGCTCAAAGAAGCGCGACAGAAGATCGACGCGCTCGACATCGTCGCGGCGCAGGAGCTGCTCAAGGGCTGCTTCGTGGGCGAGTCGCTGCACCCCGAGGCGCAGAAGCTGCTCGTCGACCTGAAGACCGAAGAGCCGCTGCTGCAGGCGATCAACAAGGCCGACCAGCTGCTCGACGAGGGCAACGTGGCGGGCGCGAAAGACCAGCTCGGCTCGGCCGAGCACACGGTGTTCTTCCTGAAGCGGTGGGGCGAGGTGCACGAGAAGATGGCTCGCGCCACCGAGCGCACGCTGCAGCAGGGGCAGCAGAAGCCGCCCGAGGGGGGCAAGCCGCCCCCGCAGCAGGCGGTGCGCGCGAACCCGCCCCCTCCTCCGCCACCGGCGAACAGCCGCGCCGAGGTCGAGCGCCTCTACGAAGACGCCCAGAAGGCCTACAACTTGAAAACCAGGGCCGGCTGGGAGCAGGCAAAGGCGCTGCTCGAGCGGTGCATCAAGATCGACAAGACCTACGCCGAGTGCCACAAGAAGCTGGGCGCCACGCTGGGTCAGCTCAACGACGGCCCCAACGGAGCGAAGGAGTACGAAAAGTTCCTCCAGCTCGCTCCCGACCACCCGCAGGCCGAGAAGGTTCGGCAGCTGCTCGAGCAGTACTACAAGGGCGCGAAGTAGCAGGCCCCCCGGGCGGGCAGTCGAAGTGGGCCTCGGGCCAGCATGACCCGCCTTCAGCGGCCGCTGAACTTCGGTGGCCGCTTCTCCTGCAGGGCGGCCAGCCCTTCGCGGGCGTCGTCGCTGTGAAAGCTCTGCCGGCGCAGCGCGTCGATGCCCTCGAGCTCGCCGCGAAAGATGCGCTTCATGCCGGCGACGGCGAGCGGCGCGGTGAGGGCGAGCTCTTGCGCGAACGCGAGCGCGCGCGCTTCGTCGGCCACCTCGTCGGCGAGCCCGAGGCCGAGGGCCTCGGCGGCGCTCACCCGCCTCGCGCTCAAGAACAGGTTGCGCGCGCGGCCCGCGCCCACCACCCCCGCCACCCGCGCGATGCCCCTGGGCGCGTAGACGATGCCCAGCTTCGCGGGCGGTATGCAGAACACCGCGTCGGCGGTCGCGAGGCGAAAGTCGCAGGCGCAGCTCAGCTCGAAGCCGGCGCCGAACGCCGAGCCCTGCACGAAGGCGAGCGTGGGTGCGTCGCAGCGCTGCAGCGCGTCGAAGACCACCCCGATGCGCTCGTCGGGCAGCGGCGCCGAGGGGAGCAGGGCCTCGAGGTGAGCGAGGTTCCACCCCGAGCAGAAGTGGCCGCCCTCGCCCTGGAGCAGCCAGCACCGCACGCCCGAGGACGCGGCGACCGCGGCCTCGAGGGCGTCGAGGGTCTCGGCGTCGAGGGCGTTGCGGCGACCCGGGTTGCTCAAGGTCAACCGCCGAACGCCCTGCCCGAGATCTTCGACCTTCAGCACTTCGTCAACCGAGGACGACCAGCACGTCGCCTTCGTTGACCGCCTGCGTCTCTTTGCAGCGAATCTCTTTCACCGTGCCGGCGTCGGGCGCCTCGATCGGCATCTCCATCTTCATCGACTCGAGGATCACCAGCACCTCGCCGGCGGCGACCGCCTGCCCGACCTTCACTTCGATCTTCCACACCGTGCCGGTGATGTGCGCTGCCACGTCAGCCATGGGAGTCTCCTAAAGGAAGGCCCTGTTCAGGCCTTGGCGTGCTTCTCGAGAAACTTGGTGTCCAGCGCGCCTTCTTTGAACGCCGGGTCGCGCACGATGCGCAGGTGCAGCGGGATGTTGTGTTTGATGCCTTCGATGGTGAACTGCTGCAGCGCCGCGTCGGCGCGCGAGATGGCCTCGGCGCGGTCTTGGCCCGAGATGATCAGCTTGGCGATCATCGGGTCGTAGTTCGGCGTCACCGTGTCGCCCTCGGCGTAGCCCGCGTCGAGGCGAACGCCCGTGCCGGTCGGAGCCTGGAACACCTTGAGCGGGCCGGGAGAGGGAAAGAACTTCACCGGGTCTTCTGCGTAGATGCGGAACTCGAGCGCGTGCCCCCGGCGCTGCACCTGGTCTTGCTCGAGGCTCAGCGACTCGCCGCAGGCGATGCGCAGCTGCCAGCCGATCAGGTCGACGCCGGTGGTGACCTCGGTCACCGGGTGCTCGACCTGCAGCCGGGCGTTCATCTCGATGAAGTAGATCTGATCATCGCTGTAGAGCAGCTCGACCGTGCCGGCGTTGGCGTAGCCGAACGCGTGGGCGGCCTTGAGCGCAGCGTCGAACAGCTTCGCGCGCAGCTCGGGGCGCTGGCCATTCAAGAAGAGCGGGCTGCCCGCCTCTTCGACCACCTTCTGGTGGCGGCGCTGAATGCTGCACTCGCGCTCGAGAATGTGCAGGGTCTTCTTGCCGTCGCCGAGAATCTGCACCTCGATGTGGCGCGGCGCGGGGAAGTAGCGCTCGAGGTAGACGCCCTCGCGGCCGAACGCCGACTTCGCGCGATCGCTCGAGGCGCGAAAGGCCTTCTCGAGGTCGGCCGAGCTGTTCGCCACGGTCATGCCGATGCCGCCACCGCCGCCGGCCGCCTTGACCAGCACCGGGTAGCCGATGCGCTCGGCCTCGCTCGCCGCCTTGGCGGCGTCTTCGACGAGGCCGTGCGAGCCGGGCACGATGGGCACGCCGGCGGCGCTCACCAGGCGGCGGGCCTCGCTCTTGTCCTTCATGCGGGTCATCGCCTCTGGGGGCGGGCCGATGAAGGTGATGCCCGCGGCGGTCACCGTGCGGGCGAACTCGGCGTTCTCCGAGACGAAGCCGTAGCCGGGGTGAATGCCCTCGGCGCCGGTCTTCTTGGCGGCGTCGAGCAGCTTGGCGGTGTCGAGGTAGCTCTCTTTCGAGGGCGCGGGGCCGAGGCGTACCGCCTCGTCGGCCTCTTTGACGAAGGGCAGCTTCTCGTCGGCGTCCGAGTAGACGGCCACGGTCTGCACGCCCATCCCGCGCGCGACGTGAATGATCCGCCGGGCGATCTCTCCGCGATTCGCGATCAGGATCTTCTTGAACATGTTGGCGAGCGACTCCTTAGCGCGGGCCCTCGCTGTTTTGAACGCCGACGTTCCAGCGCTCACGAGGGCAGATGACAAACCGGCGCGCGCTCAAGTACGGTCTTCAAAGTGATGGAACCCACGGTCTTCAGCCTCGAAGAAGCGAGGCTGCACAAGCGACTGAAGACCTACCGCGAGCGGCTCGATCGCGTGCTCACCGCGAACCAGCAGGCCATCACCCGCCTGTTCCAGACCGGCTCGCTGTTCACCAAAGAAGGCACCCGGGCAGGCAGAGACCTGCTGCTCGCCCACCAGCACCTGCTTCGCGTGGTCACCCTGCTCGACCGGCTCTCCCAGAACGGCGACGTGCCCGCCCCCAAGCAGGCCGTCGAAGTCGACGCGATTTTTGGCGAGCTCGATGACCTGCTCGAGAAGACCGGGCAGCTCACCGAGAAGACGGGCGCGATGTTTCGAGGCCGCGGCGAGTAACGCGCGGCCGACCGACCGCGACCGACCGCCCGCCCAAAGCCGTCCACGTCCACGTCCACGTCCACGTCCACGTCCACGACGGGGAACGGCAGGCGGCTGCTCACCAGCCTCGTCCCTGATCAGATCTACGTGCACGAGCTGACGCGCATCGAACCGATGCCCGTCAGTCGTAGACGTAGACGTGGACGTGGACGTGGACGTGGACGTTAGAGGATTGATCACATCTTTCTGGCCAGCTCCATGCCCTCGACGAGAGGAAGGAGTTTCATCCATGCGCGATGGAGAATCTGCCAGCCGGGCTCTCCGTTGCTCTTGTGGTGACCGCCAAGCTCAGCGAGGACAAGCACCGCCTCTCGACGCGTTGGATTCTGCGGCAGGCGTTTCGGCAGGCGATGCCTAAGTGCCGCCAGTTCAGTCGTGGTGAAGATCGTTGTTGCCGGCTCATTGGGCTGCTCGCGCGCCGCTGTGCGGATAGCGAGTAGCCGCCAGGCTATCGGTAGTGAGATGGCCAGTACGTTCTTCCATGCTCTTGCGCTTTCGAGCTGGCGCAGTTCGTACGAAGTGCCCGTTTTCAACGCTCGGAAGAAATCCTCGATGACCCATCGCTTTCGGTAGTTGTCGACGACCGCCAGCACATCTTCTGCGGTCGCGATGGGCTCCGACGTGAAGAGAATCCACTCGACGGGTTCGACTTCGGCTGGCGCATCCACCTCGTAGACTCGCACCACGTTCACCACCGTCTCGGGGGCGACATCGTTGCCAAGGTACGAAGGTTTCTTCAAAGCCAGCTGCATCTTCCCGAATCGCAGCTTCGCGACTCGGCTCTGGCGGTCGGGGAAGGTCTTCTTCGTCTTCGGCGGGCGCTTACCCGTACGAGCGGGAAGCGGCACGGAGCGTTCGGCGACATCTTCCGCCTTGCCGACCAGGTTGCTGACGAGATCCCACTCGTCATCAGCGAGTTCTCTGGCTTTGTGCTCTCGCGCCAATCGAATGATGAAGCGATGGCCCCTCTTTCGCAGCCGCTCCATCAGCCAGTATTTGTGCCCCTCGCTGTCCGTGACGTGGATGAGTTCCGCAGCCCCGTCTACCAACCTCTCGGTTGAGAGAATGTTGTCGCCCCACCGGTCGGCTTCGCGAGTCGGCTGCTGGGCCAGCTCAGCCCCAGAGCGTTTCTTCGATTTTCCGCGCTTCGCCGGTGGTTTCTCACGACTCCAAGTATGAGCGGCCACCACGCCGAGGCACTCGCGACTCTCCCCCTCGGCAACAACTGCGACCGAACCGTGAAGGTAGAAGCCGCGTGCGCCAGTGTTCAGGTAGCCAGTCTCGGCTCCTCGCTCCCCCTCAAGGACGAACGAGGTCGTGTCGTGCACAATGAGAACGCGCTTTGCCTCCGCTACTCGGTTCCGGCTCTGCTGGATGTGGGCCGCGAGGAGGAGCTCGAACTCGACGCGCTCATTGTTCAGCAGGCGGTAGTGCGCCTCGCGCTCGGCGATGGATCCAGCCATCTCCGGCAGACTCTCGTCCGGTGCATTCGCGAACGCCGAAGCGAATGACATCAGTCGCTTGTTCAGCCGCGCGTCGCCAAGCTCAGCCCTCTCGAACTCCGCCTCGATACCCGGTAATCCGTTGCGGTTCGCCATCTGGCCCGTTGATCACGTCCCACGGGTGCCCGTCAAAGATGTGTTGGATCCTCTAACGTGAACGTGAACGGCCGTTGACGACACGCCTCAGGGCGAAGTCATCGGCTGCTCACCCGCCGGAGCCGGAGCCTCGCCCGGCACCGCCTCAGGCGCGACTTCGGCCTTCGGGTGCGCCTGGTGCCGGTACCCCAGCGACAGCGAGATGACCTCGGCCGTACCGCTGTACGTGCCGGGGAAGCCGGGGGCCGAGCTGTTCTGCGCCAGCAGCGCGATGAACTGAAAGCCCAGGTCGGCGAAGAACCCGCTCGAGTGCTTGTAGCCCACGCCCAGGCAGAACTTGAGGCGGGTGGCGTCGGGCAGCTCGGGGGTCAGGGTGTTGGCCGGCGACGGGGTCGGGTCGTAGACGAACCCGATGCGCGCCGCGAAGCTTTGGCTCACGTCGAGCTCGGCGCCCACGTGGAAGCTGGCGGTGTCGTACCAGTTCTTCGGCAGCGGCACGGTGAGGTCGGGGTTCTCGAACTCGATGCGCAGCTCGCGAAACTTCGACCAGTCGACGTACGTGAAGTCCATACCGATGCGCAGCCGGTCCATCAGCTTGAGGCCGAGGCCCGCCTGGCCGGTCATCGGCAGCGTGACGTGGGCCTTGATGCCCTGGTCGTAGATGCGGCTCTGAAACTCGACCGGCACGCCCTCGAAGTGGGCGTTGCCGACGAACGCGAGGTCGGTCGCGGTGCGAACCTGACCGCCGAACCACAGCCGGTTCTCGATCATCTCGACCCGCAGCGCGGCGTTGAAGTTCACGCCCCACGCCGCCCCGCCCAGCGTCACCTCACCCTGCGAGTCGATGAAGTCGAGGTGCCGCGCGATCGCCACCGTGCCGCGCACCACGTTCACGCCCGCCGCCACCGAGAGCCGCGGGTGAAGGCGGTACGCCAGGTTGATGTTGATGTCGAAGGTCTGCACCGACGACTGGTGCGCCAGGTACTGGCCCGCCCAGTCTTCCGGCCAGTGGCCGGCGGCGCCGAACGGAGTGAATACGCCCACGCCCAGCGCGAGCTCGTCGAGCAGGCCCATGCGCGCGTAGACGTGCGGCGGCGGAGACACCTCGAACACCGTGCCGGTCGCGTCACCGTTCGGCGCGGTGAACTTGACCTGGGGAATGATCAGCGAGTCGCCGACCATCACCTCGAACCCCCGCCCCGCCGCGGTGAGACCGGCCGGGTTGTAGAAGTTCGCGCTCGAGTCGTCGATCAGCGCCGAGACCGCCTGACCCATACCGGTCGCGCGGCCCGACTGCGTATCGATGCGGAACCCCGCCGCGAGCACCGGCGAAGCAATCACCACCACCGTCAACGAGAGCCAGGTCTTCATTAGGGCGTCCCCGTCAGCATGAACGTCGCTGCTTTGGTCTGTGCGGCGGCCGTGGTGGCCGGGTCGCGGAAGTTGAGCAGGAAGCTGTGCCGATCAGCCGGCGCCAGCGTGGAGAACGGCGGGTTGATTCGCTCGAGCACCGGCTGCTTGGCGCCCGACGTCGCTGCGGCGATCAGCTTGTCGGTGGCGAAGTTCGGCACCACGAAGTCGTCTTGAATCGACTGAATGAAGACCCGCCGCGTGCCCGGCATCGCCCGGTTCACCGCGGTGAACCCGAACACCTGCGGGTCGGCGCGGTCGAAGATGGTCTTGATCAGGGTGATGAGCTGGTCGAACTGCGGCGTGCCCGGCACCAGCCCGAGCGGCGCCAGCTGCGCGAGGAACCCGGTGCGCACCGTGGCGAAGCCCGGCGACTGGAGCAGCACGTCGGCCTGGTCAGAGCCCGGCACGTTCAGCATCACGTAGTTCACGTCGGGGTCGACCGCCGAGAACAGGGTGCCGTTGAAGCCACCGAGGCTCAGGCCGATGTAGTTGATGCGCATGCCGTCGACCTTCGGGCCACCCGCGGCTTCGAACGCGTTCGCCTTCACCACCCGCACCACCTGCGCCAGGTCGATGGCGTAGTGCCGGAAGTTGTCGCGCGCCGCGAACAGGTTGCCGAGGTTCAAGAAGTTCCACGCGTTCACCAGCGGCTGCTTCTGCGCGTTGCGCGCCAGGTCGGCGCCCTCGCAGAAGCCCGCAGTGCAGTAGCCCTGGCCGGTGGTCATGCACTGCACGTCGCTGGCGCAGGCGGTGCCGGTGCCGGTGCGCTTCACGCAGCGGCCCGTCGCGCTGCACCGGGCGTTCACCGGGTCGGGCATCGTGCCGCCCGGCGCGGTGCAGGCGTAGTCGTCGGTCGCGCCAGGAATGCTGGCCGCCAGCACCGAGGCCGAGCCAGTGCAGGTGGTGCGCTCACCGTGCCAGATGACGTCGATGCCGAAGGTGGCGAAGCCCGCTCCGGCCAGCGTGTCGGCGATCGCCACCAGCGTGGTGCGGTTGCTGGTGAGGCCGTGGCCGAAGATGACCACCGGCCAGCCGCCGGGCGGCAGCGGCACCGAGGCAGTGACCTTCGGCACCGTGAGCATGTACGCCGCCTTCTGGGTGCTCCAGCTGGCGGGCGGCAAGATGACTCCGCCCGGGCCGGTCGCGGCGAAGGGCAAGGTCAGCGTGCCGATGTACACACCCTCGAGGTGGCTGGTGGGCAGCGGCGCCGGCACCACCGCGGCCAGGGCCTGCGGCACGCCAGTCGAGCTCGCCACCAGGGCGCTGGTGACGGTGGTGGGCAGACCGACCGCCGCGACCGCGTCGTGCAGGCCCTGCAGCTGGCTCACCGTGCTCTCGGTGGTGAACGCCCAGACCAGCGCCAGGTCTTTGCGCGGCAGGCCCGCGGTCACCAGGTTGTCGACCAGCGGCTTGAGACCCTGGCGCAGCTGCTCGAGGCCGGGCGCGCCGCCGGCACCGCACGCCTGCAGGTCCGAGACGACCGGCACGGTGCTCTTGTTGTCGACGCACAGCGAATTGGAGAGGCGGGTGAGCGCGAACGCCGGCGCGGCGATGACGCGCTTGCCGGCGGTGTCGGTGAGCCGCGAGCTCAGGTACGCGGCGTAGGTCGACTGCTCTTCCAGCGGCAGCTGCGGCACGAACTGCAGCTGCTGCGGCCCGGTCGGCGCGCCGCCGTCGGCCTGCAGGCTCGACGCGCAGTCGAGGCAGGGGCGCACGCGCGGCTGCGCACCGGCGCCCGCGACCTTGATGAAGCCGGTGCCGGCATCGAGCGACGCGGGGTCGATGGCGCCGATGTCGAGCGCGCCGCGGGTGTCCGAGCTCTCGGAGATGATGGGCGCGGTGAGCGAGAAGCCGTCGAGCGTGTTGAGGCCGGTCACCAGGCCGACCTGCAGCGCCGAGCCGCCGTCGGGCACTGGCAGCGTCAGGTGCGGGTTGGCGCCGGTGCTGCGCAGCACGTTGTTGGGGAAGGGCACGATCGACGCGGCCGGGTCGAAGGTGGCCTCGCCCAGGCTGACGGTGCGGAAGGTCCACAGAATGGCGACGTCGGCCCGGTCGATGCCCTTGGCCTCGAGCGCGGCGAGCGCCGGCTGGTAGGCGCGGCGCACCGGCTCGAGCTTGAGCGCGCTCGCGAGCGGCAGCGGAGCCGCGGTGAGCAGCAGCTTGCAGTCGGGCGAGGTGAGGTCGTCGTTCGGGCAGTCGACCAGCGGCCCCGCGCTGCGCGTGAGCGCCCACACCGTCGAGGCCACCACCGCACCGCCGCCCACGCGCTCGACCGCGGGCCCGGCTTCGGAGTCACCCACGTCGGTGGCGCGGCGGCCGATCACCGCGATGGCGATCTGCCGGCCCTTGCCCCAGCTGCCGTTCGCCGGCGCGACGTCGATGGTCTTGGCGGTGCCGTTCCACGTGATGGTGGGAGGAGGCAGCGCCGCGCCCTTCAGGTCGAGCACCAGCACCGAGCGGGCGTTCACCGTGTTCGCGTCGAGGTCGCCGCCCTGCACCGCGACCGAGGCGGTCGCCGACACCGGGAAGCCGTCGAGCGTGTTCAGGTAGTCGGTGATGAACTCTTTGTAGGCATCGGAATACGCCGGGTCGATGGGCACCTTCACCAGCCCGGTGGTCGGGTCGATGGCCAGGTCGTTCGGCGCCGGCACCTTGGGCGGCGTCGCGCTCGGGTCGAACACCAGCTGGGTGTAGTCGGCGATGGCGAACGTCCACGCGAGGGCGATGTCTTCGCGCTTGGCGCCGTCGGTGATCAGCCGGTCGATGACCGGCTTGTACTTGAGCCGCAGCTGCTCGAGCTGCACCGCGCTCTTGGCCTGGTCCGCGATGCGGCGCTCGGGGTCGGTCTCGTTCGAGGGAATCACCAGCGTCTTCGACTTGCAGTCGGGCGACGAGAGGTCCGAGCAGGTGACCAGCGTTTTTTCGAGCCGCAAGAACGACCAGGTGGCGCTGCCCACCACCGGGCGGCCGCCGTTGTCGCTCGAGCCCTTGAGGCCCGCTTCACCGGCGACCAGGCCGACCGCGTAGCGGTGACCCGGCACCCAGCCAGTGGCCGGAGGAGGAATGGTGATGCGGCCCTTGGTCACCGCGTCGACGGTGGTCTCGGTGTAGACCGGCGCGACGGTGACCTTCGCGAAGTTGTCGGTGATGTCGTAGACGTGCACCGCAGCGGTCGAGGTCGCGCGGGTCGGGTCGAGCGCGCCGCTGAAGGTGGTCGAGGCGCTGGCGCTGGCCGGGAAGCCGTCGAGGCCGTTCAGGTAGTCGTAGAACGCCTTGTCGACGTCGCTGGCGGTCGGCGGCGGCGTGATGTTCAAGATGCCGGTCGCCGGGTCGGCGGCGAGATCGTTCGGCGTCGGCACCACCGGCGTCTCGGCCGACGGGTCGAAGTCGGCGACCACGACTGCTTCAGGCTCAACCTTGTCGATCTTCGGGTCACAGGCGCAGAAGAGCGCCGTCGCCGCGAAAATGGCCATACGTCGGTTCATGAGAGAGACCCCTTCCCAAGAGTGGGAAAAACCCGCGCGCGCCTTCTATCAGGCAGTCGCGATGGTTTGAATCAGCTTCGCGAGCAGCCCCTGAACGAGGCCGATCGGTCGCGAGAGCAGCATGCCACCGGCAGCCATCACCCCGAGCAGCAAGAGGGGAGAGAAGCTGCGAAACGACTCCCACGAGTCGCGGCGTCGGTATGGCACGAAGTGGTCAACCACCCGGCTGCCATCGAGGGGAGGAATCGGTAACAAGTTGAAGATGGCCAGCCCCACGTTGAGGGTCAGGCCGTAGCTGAGCAGCCGCTGCACCCCGGGCTGAAAGTAGACGTCGGGCCGGAACCTGAAGAGCAGCCCGATGGCGACCGCGCACAGCAGCGCCAGCGCCAGGTTGCTGAGCGGCCCGGCCAGCGCGGTGAGCGCCATGCCGCCCGACATGCTCACCTTGCGGCCGAAGCGCGCCGGGTTCACCGGCACCGGCTTCGCCCACCCGAAGGGTATGTTGAACAGCGGCAGCAAGAAGGTGCCCACCAGGTCGGCGTGCACGAAGGGGTTCAGGGTGAGCCGGCCCTGCTGCTCGGCGGTGTCGTCGCCCAGCCGGCGCGCGCTCCACGCGTGCGCCCACTCGTGCACGGTGAGCGACAGCAGCATGGGAATGATGTTGATCGCCCGCAGCGCCCAGTCTTGATGGCTTCCGCCCACTCGAAAGCCGATGGTGCGGCCCGCCCGCCACCGCGTCAACTGGCCATACGTTGCATCGGGAAAACCCGACCCCGCCGGGGGCGACAAATGTCATTGGCGCGGCCCCGCCCCCAACCACCGCGCCCAGAAAGAACAGCTCGATGCGTGCCCCCCGCTCGACCCGGCGTCTGACGCAGCACGTCGCCGCCCCCCTCCGCAAGGCGACCGCCGCCCTCACCGAAGCCGTCATCGAGACCCGCGCGCACCTCGCCGCGAAAGACGCGGCGCTGCGCGCGCAGGGCAAGGGGGGCCTGGCGCAAGACGTGATGATGAAGACCACCGCGCTGGCGCTCGCCACCAGCGGAGCCATGGTCGTCATACCGGGCGGCGCCGAGCTGCCCGGCAGCTCGCAGAGCAGCGTGAGCGTCACGCCGTCTCCCACCCGCTATCGCATCGGGGCCGAGACGGTCGTCGACGACGCGGGGCTGAAGCTCGATGAGCTGACCCCGCGGCAGCAGGGCGCGCACGCGCTGCTGCACGGCGCGCTGGCGCAGTACCAGCTGCTGCAGCGGGCGGGCAGCGACTTCAGCCGCGTGCCCGGCCTCGAGCAGGCGGTGACGCCCGGTCAGGCGGCGGCGAAGCAGGAGATCGAGACGCTGCTCGCGGTCGCCTTCCCCAAGCCGGTGCAGCACCCCATCGTGGTCGACGGCGACGCCATCAAGCTCGTGCCGCTCGCGCCGCCGTCGCTCGAGCACCACGTCTCTGAGCGCGCGCTCGACGCGGTGGCCGACTGGGCCGACGGCAAGGGCCTGGGCCTCGCCGACACCGACCTCACCTTTCGCCAGGGGCAGGCGAAGCCGCCCGCCAACGACGTGCAGCTGGTGGGCGCGTTCTTCGGAGAGCTGGCCGGCCACCAGTACGCCGAGCTGGTGCCCTTCGACGAGCACGGCGCCGTGCAGCTGGCGCCGCGCGAGCTGAGCACGCTGCAGCTGCTGCGCGCGCTGGGGGGCGAGCAGCGCCAGGCGCTGCGCGCGCTCTCGGGGTACGCCACGGCGCCCGAGGGTACGCCTGCACGCGCGCAAGAGACCCAGCTGGGCAACGAGGTGGTGACTCCCGAGCTGCTCGGCGCGGTGGCGGCGAAGCTCGAGCACCTCGGCATCGACCCGGCACAGTTCGCCTCAGGCATCTCGCCCGAGCAGGCGCAGGGCGTGTTCGGCCAGGTGCAGTACGCGAGCTTCCGCGACGGGCTGCGCGCCGCGGCGCGCGCCGAGCAGGGGTGGGACACCGCGGGCAATCAGTTCGGGGTGACGGTGCAGCCGATCGACGTGGGCCACACCTTCTGGCTGCGCACCGACGTCGCCGAGCGCTGGCTCGACATGCAGAAGGCGGCGGCCGACGAGGGCATCACCCTGGGCGTGAACTCGGCCTTCCGCACGTGGGACGAGCAGGCCCAGATGTACTACGTCGACCCGGGCCCGCAGTACGCCTACCCGCCCGGGCACTCGAACCACCAGGGCGGCGTGGCGGTCGACGTGTCGAACTGCTGGGAGGGCTCGCCGGTCTACGACTTTCTCCAACGGCGCGGCGCCGAGTTCGGGTTCTACCTGCCGTTCCCCGGTCACGAGCCGTGGCACTGGCAGCTGGTCGGCACGCCGGCCTGACCGCTCAGTCGCGGTCGGGCTCGGCCACCAGGTCGAAGTCGGGAATCTTGGCGCGCATGTGCTGCTTCATGCGCGCGATCAGCGCGGCTTCGATCTGCCGGGCGCGCTCGCGGCTCACCCCGAAGTGGGCGCCGATTTCCTGCAGCGTCTGCGGCTCGTCGTTGATCAGCCGCTTGTCGAAGATGTAGCGCTCTTTCTCGTTGAGCGACTTCGCGAACTCGTCGAGGTGCGTCTTGAAGGTGGCCTTCAGCTCTTCGTTGCCGAGGCTCTCTTCGGCGCCCACCTGACCCGACGGCACGTAGCGATCGGCGCGCGTCTGTTTGTCGTCGTCGTCGCGCACCGGCGCATCGAGCGACATCTCGTCGTGAGAGAGACGCTGGTCCATCTCCACCACGTCTTGCTCGGTGACGTTGAGCCGCTCGGCGAGCAGCTTGGGAGTGACCTCGAAGCCCTGGGCCTGCAGCCGGTCTTGCTCTTGCCGCAGCTTGAAGAACAACTTGCGCTGGGCCTCGGTGGTGCCGAGCTTCACCAGCTTCCAGTTGTCCATGATGAAGCGGAGGATGTACGCGCGAATCCACCAGGCGGAGTAGCTCGACAGCTTCACCCCGCGCTCGGGGTCGAACTTCTTCACCGCCTGCATCAGGCCGATGTTGCCCTCTTGAATCAGGTCGAGCAGCGCCAGCGGGTTGCGGTGGTACTCGTGGGCCAGCTTCACCACCAGGCGCAGGTTGCTCGCCACCAGCTTGTACGCCGCCCGCACGTCGCCGGTGGCGCGGTACTTCTGGGCCAGCTCGATCTCCTGCTCCCGCGTGAGCAGCGGGTGCTTGGTCACCTCGGCCATGTAGGCGCTCAACGGGTCTTTGCGCGCCAGCGTCTTCTTGTGCAGCTCTTCGTCGATCTTGGCGGCGTCGAGGTCTTCTTCTTCGAGCTCGGTCGGGGCCGGCTCTTCGCCGACCTCGGCGACCACCTCGCCGCTCTTGGCGACGGCCTCGCCCTCTTCGTCGTCACCGTCGGGCTTGACCGCGCGCGAGGGCACGTCTTCGACCACTTCGGCGTCGACGACCTCTTTCTTCGGCTTTTTCGATCGCCCGGGCACCAACAGGCTCATTAGCGAAAGCAACGAGCCGTTGCCACACGCGCGAGTGGCGGATACACGCGTTGAACCAGATGAGCACCGCACCACTGCCCGAAGCTCCGTCGGAACGCCCGCAAGAGTACCTCGCCGACATCGGCTTCTCCGAGCTCAACCTCTCGAGCGAGCTGCTCAAGGGCATCGCCGAGCGTGGCTACACCCACCCCACCCCGGTGCAGGCCAAGGCCTTCGGCCCGGTAATGGCCGGCAAGGACATCATCGTCCGCTCCAAGACCGGCACCGGCAAGACCGCGGCGTTCGGCATTCCGCTGCTCGAGAAGATTCCCATCGGCGACCGCGGGGTGCGCGCGCTGATTCTGTGCCCCACCCGCGAGCTGGCGCTGCAGGTCGCGTCAGAGCTCGAGGCGCTGGCCAAGTACCGCAACGTGGCGGTGGTGGCGATCTACGGCGGCGCGTCGATGAAGCAGCAAGAAGACGCGCTGGCGGGCGGCGCCAGCATCGTGGTCGGTACCCCGGGCCGGGTGTTCGACCACATTCGCCGCAAGAACCTGAAGCTCGACGGCTGCAAGTTCGCGGTGCTCGACGAAGCCGACGAGATGCTCAACCAGGGCTTCTACGAAGAGGTCACCCGCATTCTCGACTGCACGCCCGACGACCGGCAGGTGCTGCTGTTCTCGGCCACCGTGCCCGACGACATTCAGCGGCTGATCTCGAAGTACACCACCGACGCCGAGACGCTGCTGCTCTCGGGCGACGTGTACACGGTCGAGCACATTCAGCACATTCGGTACGACGTCAGCGACGCGTACCCGAAGCCGCGCAACCTCATCTACATGCTGGAGATGGAAGAGCCGACCAACGCCATCATCTTCTGCAACACCCGCACCGACACCGAGCCTGGTCACCGCGGTGCTCAACCGCAACGGCTTCGACGCCGAGCTGCTCAATGGCGACCTGCCGCAGAAAGAGCGCGAGCGGGTGATGGCGAAGATCAAGCGCGGTGAGGTGGCCTTCATGGTCGCCACCGATCTCGCCGCGCGCGGCATCGACATCAGCGACCTCGGCCACGTCATCAACTACTCGCTGCCCGAAGACGCCGCCGTCTACCTGCACCGCGTCGGCCGCACCGGCCGCATCGGCAAGAAGGGCACCGCGCTCAACCTCATCTCGGGCAAAGAGCTCGCCACCTTCACCGCGCTGGAAAAGAAGTACGGAATCACCTTCGAGAAACGCATGATGCCCACACCTGAAGCCGCCCTCGAGCTGTGGACCGAACGACACGTCGCCGAGCTGAAAGACGCGATGTCGGGGTCGATCTACGAGGGTTACCTGCCGCTGGCCGCCGTCATCAAGCAGCGCCCCGACGCCGACGCGCTGATCGCGGCGATGCTGCGCAGCTTCTTCGCCTACCGCCGCCGCGACAAGATGCGCGCGCACGAAGGCGAGCCCACCGCGCAAGAACGCGAAGAGGCGGCCACCCAGCCGCGCCGCGAGAAGACCGAGCGGCGCGACCGCGACGACCGGCCTCCGCGCCGCGACCGCGACGGGGGGGGCTCGCGCCGCGAGCGCGGGCCTCGGCGTGATCGCGACGACTGGGCCCCTGAAGCGCCGGCCGCCGCCGCCGCTCCGCACGACCCGTCGGCCCCCAAGCGGGTGTCCGACCGCGAGATGTTCGAGGCGATGCAGTCGGGCCGCCCGATGCCGGTGGCCGCCCCGGCGCCCGTCGACGCCGGCGCTCCGATTCCCTTTCCCGGCGCGGTCGCGAGCCCGGGCGCGAGCGAAGGAAGGCGGCGAAGGAGAGCCGAGGCGTGAGAAGCGCGAGCGACGCCCGCGCCGCGCCGAAGGTGCCGGCAACGTGCGCGCCGCCGAGCCGGGCCAGGCCCGCCTGTGGGTGAACCTGGGCAAGGCCAGCGGCCTCGACGCGCCGGGCGTCACCTCGGCGCTGGAAGCGGCGGGAGCCCCGGCCGGCAAGGTGCAGCACGTCGAGCTGCTCGGGGCCTTCTCGTACGTGTTCGTGCCCGAGGGCGACGTGGCGGGGTTCGAAGCCGCCAGCGGCCAGAAGCACGGCGAGCGCAGCATCAAAATCGAGCGCGCGAAGAAGTGATGAGGTGGTGGGTCGTCAACGTGGTGCAGATGCTCTTCTGCTTCCTGTGGAGCGCGTTCTGGATCTCTGCCGCGTTCGTGATGACGCTGCTCACCTTCAACCGCAGCATCGCGCTGGTGATGGCGCGCCGCATCTGGGCGCCCACGCTGATCAAGGCCTCGGGGGCGAAGTTCAAGGTCGAGCCCCTGCCCGACGTCGACTGGAGCCAGCCGCACATCTTCGTGATGAACCACCAGTCGATGATCGACATACCCTGCGCGTTCGCCGGGCTGCCCTCGAACATCCGCTTCGTGGCCAAAGAGCAGCTGAGGTGGATACCGTTCTTGGGCTGGTACATCTGGATGACCGGCATGGTGTTCGTCGATCGCCGCCGGCGCTCGCGCGCGGTCGCCAGCCTCGAGCAGGCGGGCCAGCGCATTCGCCAGGGCGCCACCATTCTCGCCTACCCCGAAGGCACCCGCTCACCCGACGGCCGGGTGATGCCGTTCAAGAAGGGCCCCTTCGTGCTGGCGCTGAGCGCGCAGGTGCCCATCGTGCCCATCGCCATCGAAGGCTCGGGCAAGGTCTCGGGCAAGCAGGGGGTGTGGAAGCTGCGGCCCGCCGAGGTGCGCATGAAGGTGGGGCAGCCGATCAGCACCGCCGGGCTCACCGACGACGACCGCGACCAGCTGCTGCACGACGTGCGCGCGGCGATCGTCAAGCTGCACCGCGAGATCGGCGGCCTGGGCGGAGTCGACGCCGACATCGCCGCTGCCGGCGTCGAGGGCCTCAGCGAGCCCGAGCCGAAGCCAGACGGAACACCGGCGTAGGCGCCCCACCCCTTTGAGCGAGACCACCTGGCGCTCGGGCTGAAGGCCCGAGGGTGCCAGCGCTTCGTACACGCCCTCGGCGGCCATCACCGGCTCGGAGAGCCAGATTTCACCGCTCGCGGCCAGCGCCTGCACCCGCGCGGCGATGTTCACCGTCTGGCCGAAGTAGTCGAGGCGCGACTCGGCGTTCACCGCCAGCGCCGAGCCTTCGTGCAGCCCGACCTTGAGGCCGGTCTCGTGGCCGTCGGCCTTGACCCGCGCGTTCACCGCCTCCATCGCCTTCATCATCTGCAGCGCCGCGGCGACCGCGTCGCGAGAGGTCGAGAAGCTGGCCATGATGGCATCGCCCATGGTCTTGACGATGGCGCCGTCGTGCTGCCTCACCGCCTCGGACAGCACGTGGAAGTGCTCCTGCACCACCTGGTAGGCGTAGACGTCACCGGTGCGGTCGTAGAGCTCGGTCGAGCCCTTCAGGTCGGTGAACAGCAGGGTGAGGCTCTTCAGGTTGAGCTTGAGGTCGGGCGCCAGCGACTGCACCCGGAACAGCTCGCGAAACGACTGGTTGTTGAGCAGCATCTTGCCGGTGACGAACGGCGCCCACCGGCCCGGGTTCTGCCGGCCCTCGTGCTGCATGCTCAGCCCGTCGCCCACCAGACCGGCAGCGGGGCTCGAGCGGTAGTTGGTGACGGTCAGCTCGACCTCGCCCACGCCCACCGCGATGCGCGCCGCGTCGGGGCCGTGGGGGTGAAAGCCGAGCTGGGGGGCGAGGGGCCCGCCGGGCGCGATGTCGAGCTCGACCCGAGCGTGGGTGTCGATGCTCAAGATGCCCAGGCTGTCTCCGGGCCTGGTCTTGAGCTTGAGCACCTGCTTGCCGTCGGGCGGCACGCTCAAGAAGCCGTAGACGAACCTCGTCAGCTGGGCCACCTGCTCGGCCGAGCGCTCGTAGTTGGCCGAGAAGAACGTGCGCATGTACGAGGCCATGTCGGCGTACGGCGAGAGGGTCAGCTTGTGCACCGCGGGGTTGATGGTGAACGCGACCTCGAGCCGCTCGTCGAGCGAGGCGTCGTAGTCCACGTCGCAAGTGGTGCAGTGGTAGCTCTTCAGCCCCACGTCGTTGAACGAGTCGTGGCTGAACACCACCCCGCCACAGCCCAGGCACAGCTGATTGAAGGCGAAATCGAACAGCCCCACCCGGGCGGCGTGCACGAACAGGTCGAGCGCCACCCGCGGAGTGAGGTCGTGCTGCGCCCCGAAGCGCAGCGGGTTGACGCGGAACAGACCCCAGTCGTCCTGCTCGCGCAGGAACGCTCCGAAGCGGCGCGCGAGCTTCTCGCCGATCAGCTCGTAGCCGGCCAGCGCCTGCAGCTTCTGCTCGAGAGCGTCCATGACCGTCGAGGATAACGGGCCCCCGAGCGGGCGCGTCAGCCTTCACACTTCTTTCAAGCCGAAAGCTCAGAGCCGCTCACGGAAGAGGTGTGTCTTCAAGCGCAGAGGTGAGCCGCTTGAGGACCTCGGCGACCACGCTCATCTCGGCGCGCTTCTCGCGGCCCAGCGCCTGCCGCAGCACCGCCTCGACCGAGGCCGCCTTGCGGGCCAGCACCTTGCCGCCCGAGGCGGTGAGGGTGAGCCGCTGCCGGCGGGCGTCGCGCTGGTCTTTCTCGCGGGTGAGCAGGCCGCGGTCTTCGAGCCGCTGCAGCACTCCGGTGAGCGTCGAGGGGTGCAGGTGCAGGTACGCGGCGAGATCTTTGGCCGAGAGCCCCGGCGAGCGCTGCAGCACCCGCAGCACGAAGCGCTGGGGCCCGGTCACCCCCAGCGCGCGGGCCATTGCCTTGCTGCGCGATTGCAGGGCATGGTCGAGCGCCCAGATCGCACGCATCAGCTCGAAGACGTCGGGGGCGGGCTTGAGCGGAATCGGCATCGGGAGTATTCAGTTTGACGTCAAACGATTGGAGGCCGCCATGAAGAAGTTGCTGCTCGCTGTGCTCATGTCCATCGGTTGTGCAACCGCCCCGAAGCCCGCGCCCGAGAAGGACCCGGCCCAGGCCGCCGCCGCCCCCGCGCCGGCGCCCAAGCCCGCCGAGGCCGAGCGGGCCAAGGCCGACGTGAAAGACGACGTCGACGCGCTGCTCAAGGGGCTGGCGATTCACTTCGACTTCGATCGCGCCGATCTCACCTCAGACAGCCGCAAGCGGCTCGACGTGCTGGCCGAGAAGATGCGCGCCGACCCCAAGCTGGGCATCAAGGTGGCCGGCAACGCCGACGAGCTGGGCACCGAGGAGTACAACCTCGCCCTGGGCCAGAAGCGCGCCGACGCGGTGAAAGAGTACCTGGGCCACCTCGGCGTCGAGGCCACCCGCATCGACACCGTCAGCTACGGCGAAGAGAAGCCGCTCGACGACGCCCACAACTCGGACGCGTGGTCGAAGAACCGGCGCGACGACATCGGCAAGAAGTAGCTCCGAGCGGCTGCGCGGAGAGCCGACGACGAAGAGCTCTGCCCGTGCGGCCCGAGCGAGCGAACGGGCCGAGGTCGAAGAGTCGGCGAGGAGCGCGCGGAGTGGCCGTCGTGTGGCCCATGAGCACGCACCGCATGCCGTCGACGAAGAGCTCTGCCCGTGCAGCCCGAGCGAGCGAACGGGCCGAGGTCGAGGAGTCGGCGAGGAGCGCGCGGAGTGGCCGTAGTGTGGCCATGAGCACGCACCGCATGCCGACGACGAAGAGATCGGCCCGTGCAGCCGCTCGGGCTAGCGGTTGACCAGGGTGTAGTTGAACGCGCCCCTGCTCCCACCCACCGAGCGGATGAAGGCGTCGACGTTGCCGGGCGTCAGGTTCTGGCAGCCGATGCTGCTGGGGCTCGAGCCGCCGACGTGAAAGAGAATCTCGCTGGCGGTGATGCCGTGCTTGCGGCTCCACTCTTTCTCGGCCGCCGAATAGAAGCCGTCGTGGTTCAGGTCGCGGTACGCGGCCACGTGGTCGCTGCCGTGGTTGCCGGCGACGCGCACCGAGTACGACGGCTTGCCGCTGTGAATGCCGTTCGGCACCGCGTAGTAGTTGCCGGGCCGAATCTCGGCGACGTCACCCTGGCCGTCGCCGTTCACGTCGGGCGAGGCGCTCGAGCTCGACTGACCGGGTCGCGTCGAGCCGGTGAACTTCTTCACCTTGCCGCCCGCGGTCAGCACCACGAACTCGTCTCCGTAGTGGCTCGACGCGCCGTTGCCCTTGCGAATGCCGAGCACGGTGGGCTGGCCCTTGGTGGGCAGCTTGCCGCCTGCCTCCTTCACCATGCGGGCGTACATGTTCCACTGCTTGGAGTGGTGGGGGTCGATGGGCTTGCTGCCGGCGGTGGGCGGCTTGGGGCCGGGCCGCGCCGGAGGCTTCGGGGGCGCGGCGTCGGGCACCTTCACCTTGCCCAGCGCGGCCAGGGTCTGCGGGCCGAAGATGCCGTCGACCTTGATGTGGGCCTTGCGCTGAAAAGCGCTGACCGCGGCCCGGGTCTGGTCGCCGAAGGCGCCGTCGACCTTGAGCTTCGCGCCGGCGGCGTCGAGCGCGCGCTGCAGCTCGGCGACCGCGACGCCGTCGTCGCCCTTCTCGAGCAGCCCCTTGGCCTCGCGCTTCAGGTGAGAACCGATGGGCACCGGGTGGCTCGAGGAGGTGGTCATGGTGCGCCACTGCACAGCACCAAAGGCGCCAGCGACAACCGCGCGCCGGAACTCGATCGGGCGCGTCTACTCGAGTGAACACCGCCTCACCCGGTCGACACGCACACATGTAGGCGCGTCAGGGCGCGCGGGTGGCGGGCGGCGGCCCCCTGCGCGCGGCCCACAGCCGGGTGGCCCCGAACGCTCCGACCAGCAGCGCGACCAGCAGCACCAGCCAGGCGAAGCCGCGCGGCCGGGGGCGTTCGTCGTCTGATTCTTCTCGCGGCGCCGAGGGCTCGAGGTCAGACGCCAGCGGCACGCCGGTGACGATGGCCATCTCGATCGACGGGGTGAGCGGCTCGGGCTGGCCGGCGCTCGAGAACGGCGCCGCCACGCTCTGCGGCAGCTCGATGCCGGTCGAGATGATGGCCTCGAGCAGCGGCTCCGACGTCTCTTCGGCGCGCCCTGCGGCGAGCGACTCGAGCGAGACGCGCTCGGGGTCGCCGGGTGGCCAGAGCCGGCCGAGCAGGTCGCCCACCGCGTCGGGGTCGGCGGGCCGCGCGGCCTGCTCGATGGCCTGGCGCATCGCGCGGGCCGAGGCGAAGCGGGCGTCGGGCGACTTCTCGAGCGCCATCATCACCACCGCCGACATCGCCTGCGGCAGCTTGGGGTCGATTTCGGTCGGCCACACCGGCGTCTGCTGCAGCACCGCGAGCGAGACCGCCGACTCGGAGGGGCCCACGAAGGGCCGCCGGCCGGTGATGGCGCGGTAGAGCACCACGCCGAGCGCGAAGAGGTCGGCGCGAGCGTCGATGGGCTGGCCGCGCAGGTACTCGGGCGCGATGTACCCGAACTTGCCCTTCACCGTGCCGGCGCGGGTGGCCTGGGCGGCCGAGAGCGAGGCCTTGGCGATGCCGAAGTCGACCAGCTTGGTCTGCCCGGCGAAGCTGATCAGCAGGTTGTCGGGAGACACGTCGCGGTGAATGAGCCCCACCGGCCGGCCCTCGCGGTCGGCCAGGGTGTGGGCGTGCTGCAGCCCGGCCAGCGCGTCGGCGGCGATTCTCGAGATGACCTCGAGGGGCACCTTCACCTCGAGCTCGCGGGCGCGCTTCATCACCCGCGAGAGCGAGAAGCCCTCGATGTATTCCATGGCGATGTAGAGGCAGCTCTCTTCTTTGCCCAGGTCGAAGATCTGCACGCAGTTGGGGTGGTTCAGCATCGCGGCGACGCGCGCCTCGTTGACGAACATCTGCACGAAGGTGGGGTTGCCGAGCAGGCTGGGCAGAATCGTCTTCAGCACCACCCGCTTCTCGAAGCCGCCGAAGCCGATGGCTCGACCCAACCAGACCTCTGCCATGCCTCCGGTGGCGAGGCGGCCGAGCACCTGGTAGCGCGCGAGCTTCGGAGCCGACACTTGCGCCGCGAAAGCTAGCAGCTCTAAACGGCGGCTTCAGAGCCGAACTGCTGCGACGGCGGCTCGGGCGTCGACGGCGCCGACTTGCGGAAGCGGTCTTGCAGCAGGCTCGAGATGCCCACGTAGAAGAAGCCGGCCTGGAACAGCACCAGGAAGGGCAGCGACGCGTAGACCTCGAGGTGCCAGGCGAGCCAGATGGCGCCGGTGAAGTAGATGCCGAACGCCAGCTCGACGATGGGCAGCCAGTTCTTCTTGCCGCGGTAGCTCTTCTGCACCGCGATCGCCTTCTTGCCCTCGGCGCCGGTCTTGGGAGTGCGGGTGAAGCCCGACTCCTGGTTCAGCACCGCTTCGATGACCGCCTTGGCGTTGTTGATGGCCAGGCCGATGCCGAGCGAGAGCAGGAAGGGGAGGTACTTGAGGCGGCGGCCCCAGCTCATGCCCAGCTCGCGCTGGGTGGCGACGTAGAAGAAGCACACCGAGAAGGTGGCGGTGACGAAGAACGGCAGGTCGAGCAGCAGCGTGCTGTAGAGGTTGTGCTTGAAGCGCACCACGATCGACAGCGGCATCAGCAGCGAGAACACCAGCATCAACAGGTAGGCGAAGTTGTTGGTGAGGTGAAAGAAGGCCTCGCGCTTCACCGCGAACGGCAGCGAGCTCTTGAGAATCTTGGGCAGCAGCTTCTTGGCGGTCTGAATGCTGCCCTTGGCCCAGCGGTGCTGCTGGCTCTTGAACGCGTTCATGTCGACCGGCACTTCGGCGGGCGAGACGACCTCGGGCAGGAAGGTGAACTTCCAACCCTTGAGCTGGGCGCGGTACGACAGGTCGAGGTCTTCGGTGAGCGTGTCGTGCTGCCAGCCGCCCGCGTCTTCGATGGTCTTGCGGCGCCAGATGCCGGCGGTGCCGTTGAAGTTGAAGAAGCACCCGCTCCGGTTGCGCGCGGTGTGCTCGATCATGAAGTGACCGTCGAGCAGAATGCTCTGGGCCTGGGTGAGAATCGAGAACTCGCGGTTCAGGTGGCCCCAGCGCACCTGCACCATGCCGATCTCGGTGTCCGCGAAGAACGGCACGGTGCGCTCGAGAAAATCGGGAGCCGGCACGAAGTCGGCGTCGAACACCGCCACGAACTCGCCCTTGGCGAGGTGGAGCCCGTGCTCGAGCGCGCCCGCCTTGAAGCCCTTGCGGTTCTCGCGGTGAATGTAGGCGATGTCGATGCCTTCGGCCTGGTGGCGCTCGACGCAGGCGCGGGCGATGGGGCAGGTCTCGTCGGTGCTGTCGTCGAGCACCTGAATCTCGAGCAGCGCGCGCGGGTAGCGAATGCGGCACACCGCGTCGATGAGCCGCTCGACCACGTACATCTCGTTGAACACCGGCAGCTGAATGGTGACCCGCGGCATCTGCTCGAGGCGACCCTTGGGGGTCGGCAGCATGAACTTGTGCCGGTAGTACAGATACGCCATGCGGTACCGGTGGGAACCGTAGGTCGCGAGAATGGTCAGCACGCCGAAGTAGGTGGCGAGGAAGACGATTTCGAGCGTACTCATGATCGCGACGTGCGGCCCTTTCAACCCCCCGGAAAACAACGAACTTCCCCTCCCGGGTCAGGGTGCGGGCTGTTTAGGAGCGTCGCGCGCTCATGTCAAACGATTCCCCCCTGGGGTTTTGCTTTCTCTACTTCGCCGACAGGCCCATCTGGCTCTGGCCATAGATGGCGTTGGCGATCGCGTCGGCCTTCTGGAGCTCCTGCTGATCTGCCACCGAGCCCTCGAGGAGGATCTTGTTACCGACGGCCGTGGCGTGGGCTTGTCGCAGCCCGGCCTTGTTGAAGGCGGTGGTGATCTGCATGGCGATGACCGGCAGGGCGTACGGGTTCATGCGCACCAGCAGCTTCACGTTCGGCTCGTCGCCGACCAGGGCCTTCAGCCGCTCGAGCTCATCGACGCCGTCGAGGGTGCCGTCGATGACGATCTTCCCGCCGTACTCTTCGACCTTGAGGGTGGGGCTGACCTGCTCCTTCACCATGCGGGCGATTTCTCCGCCGCGGCCGTTGTCGACCACCACCGTCTTGTAGACGATGCGGTCTTGCAGCCAGAGGGTGAGCGAGGTGCGGCCCGGCTGCTTGCCGATGAGCAGAAGCTCGCCCGCACCGGTGACGCGCACCGAGGCGAAGTCTTCGTTCACCATCGCCACCCGCTTGAGCCCGGGCAGGCGCAGCACCTCTTGCCCGCCGGGGCTCAGGCGAATCACCTCACCGGGAGGCAGCAGCGACAGCGACGAAGCGAGCGCGAGGGCGAGCATCATGCGCCCTCATTGTAGGCGAGGCCTCAGGCGGCGATCGACTCGGGCGCCGGCCGCGCCTGCGGCTCGTCGAGCTGGGCCTGCTCGAGAATGCGCTCGCACAAGGTGGGGAAGTCGAGCCCCGCCCGGGCGGCGATCTTCGGCAGCAGGCTGGTGGCGGTCATGCCCGGCAGCGTGTTGACCTCGAGCACCAGGTCGTTCGCCGCGCCCGCCTCGCTGCAGATGAAGTCGACCCGCGCGTAGCCGCGGCAGCCGAGCGCGCGGTAGGCGCGCAGCGCCATCGCCTCGACGTTCTCGACCCGGGTGGGAGTCAGGCGCGGCGGCAGGTGATAGCGCGCGGTGCCGCTCTGGTACTTGGTGTCGAAGTCGAAGGTGGTGCCAGGGTGGGAAATCTCGAGCGAGCCGAGCACGCGGTCGCCCAAGATGCCGACCGTCACCTCGCGGCCCGGTACGAAGCGCTCGACCAGCGCCTCGCCGCCGAACTGGCAGGCCCCCTCGATGGCCGCTTGCAGCGCGTCGGCCGACTGCACCAGCGACAAGCCCACCGAGCTGCCGCCCAGCGACGGCTTCACGATGCAGGGGAAGCCCAGGTCGACCGAGCCGTTCAGCGGCTCGCCGCCGTGCGCGACGTAGCCGACCGGCGTGGCCAGGTTGGCGTCGCGAAACAGCCGCTTCGCCACCGGCTTGTTCATCGCCAGGGCCGAGGCCATCACTCCAGAGCCGGTGTAGGGAATGCCGAGCACCTCGAGCAGGCCCTGCACCTTGCCGTCTTCTCCCATGCGGCCATGGAGCGCGAGGTAGGCGGTGTCGATGCGGGCGCGGCGCAGCGTCTCGTCGAGGCGTGGCCCGGCGACCACGCGCACCACGTCGTGGCCGCGCCCCTCGAGCGCGGTGGCGATGGCGTCACCCGTCTTGAGGGAGATTTCCCGCTCCTCGCCCCAGCCGCCCATGAGAATTCCGATTCGGTTCATGTGGTCTCCTGGCCGCGGCTACCGCGGCGCCGACGGACTTCAGAGCAGGCGCAATGCCACGCTCGAGTGCGGGGTGAACGCTACAGGCTGGTAGCAGGCCGTCGAGTTTTCTTTCCGACGCCGGGGGCCGCTGACACCGATGGGCGGGGCACCTCGACGGCGGGGCGCGCTCACCGGCGCCGCTTCAGAAGTTGCGCAGGTCTTCTTCGTCCGACTTCGGCGCGGGCTTGTCTTTCTCTTTCTGCTCCTGCTGCTCGCGCTCTTCCTGCTCCTTCACCTTGCGGCGCTTCTCTTCCTCTGCGTCGCGCCGCTTGCGCTCTTCGTCGACGCGCCGGGCCTCTTCTTCGTCGGCCTTCTTCTGGTCGCCCTGCTCCGCCTTGCGCTTGTCGGTCTCGGCGGCGCGCGCCTTCTCGTCGTCGTCGGCCTTCTTCTTCTCGTCGGCGACACGCTGCTTGTCGTCTTCGAGCTTCTTCTTTTCCTCTTCTGCCTTCTGCTTCTTCTCTTCCTCGGCGCGCTTCTTCTCGTCAGCGGCCTTCTGCTTCTCTTCGGCCGCGCGCTGTTTCTCTTCCTCGGCCTTGCGCTTCTTCTCGGCCTTCTCTTCCTCGGCCTTGCGCTTTTTCTCGGCCTTCTCTTCTTCGGCCCGGCGCTTCTTCTCGGCCTTCTCTTCGGCGAGGCGCTTCTTCTTCTCGGCGCGCTCTTCCTCGGGGGTCTTCTTCTTCTCCTCGGGCGGCGGCGAGGCCGGGGCCGGCTCGGGCTTCTTCTCTTCGGGGGGCGGAGCCGAAGGCGCAGGCGAGGGCTCGGGCTTCTTTTCCTCGGGGGCGGGGGCCGGCTCGGGCTTCTGCGCGGCGCGCTGCTGCTCTTCCTGCTGCCTGCGGTACTCGCGCAGCGTGTCGTCTTCTCTCGGAGCCGGCTTCGCCGCGGCCCGCGAGCTGCCACCCCCGAACAGCGGGGTGAACGCGAACAGCACGCCGAGCACCAGAAACGCGGCGCCCACCGCCCACGAGACGTCGGCGGCGAGCGCGAAGGTTCGGCCCTGGGCCACCGCCTGCCGCGACTTGGGAGCCTCGACCTGGGGGATGCTGCGGTAGAGGCTCTGCTGCCCGAGCGCGCTGAAGCCGAACACGCCCCAGCTGACCCCGGCGAGCGCGGCCACGCCCAAGAAGCCGATGCCGGCGAGGCGCGGGCCCGACAGCCCCGAGCCCGAGCCGCCCGTGCCTGCGCCGGCGTAGTGGCTGACCGGCTTCTTGCCGTCGCGCGGCGTGTCGAGGCCGAGCAGCGCACCGACGAAGTCGGAGATGGGCTTGGGGTCGGCCGGCGTCGCGGCGACGGTGCCGCTCGCGAACGCGTAGTTGTGCCCGTCTTTGGGGTCGAGCCGCAGCGCGGTGAGCTCGAGCTTGTCGGGGTCGGCCGCCTTCTTCGCCACCAGCAGCAGCACCTGGTCGGCGAGCACCTGGGTGCCGAGCTGCATCGCGGCCTCGTCGCGGCCGGGGCCCTCGGGCTCGCGCGCGATGCGGTCGAGCAGGCCGCCGAGCTGAAGCGCCTGCTCGGCGCTCTTCAAGGTGATGAGCTTCTCGCCGGGCCCCAGCTCTTCGGTGGCGAGCGCGTAGCCGCCGAGCCCCGCCACCACGAAGTGCTGACCGGCGGGCACCTGCTCGACGGTGACGGGGCTGACCCCGCGGTAGATGCCGTCGACCCACACCCGCGCGCCGGGAGGCTCGGTGCGCACCGAGAGCTTGCCCCGGGCGCCCTTGAGCTTCTGGCGCACCGTCTCGGCGTACTTGAGCAGCTCGGGGGGAAACTGCGCGTCCGACAGCTTCGTCTTGGGCGCGAGCACCAGCGCGCGCTCGATTTCCTGCTTCGCTTCTTTGTTCTCTTCCGACACCGAGTAACCGGCGGCCTTGCCCACCTGCGCCTCGATGAAGCCGTCGAGGCGGGTGAGGTCGGCCTGGCGCCACGCGGTGACCGCCTGGGCGAACTGCTTGCCCGCGGCGGCAGTGTCGAGGTCTTCGAGGGCCTTCTTGGCCTCGTTGATCAGCCGGGTGCCCTCGGCCTGCTGATCGAACCGCGCCCGCGCGGCGGTGGGGTCGAAGGCGTCGATGGCGCGCAGCGGGTCGAAGCGGTCACTGGCCTCGGCGGCGCTCTCGGCCCCCTGCTCGAGCAGGCCGGCCAGCGCGCGGGCGCGCGCGTCGAGCGGCGCGACCACCACCAGCAGCCGGGTGCTGCCCCGGGTGAGAAACGTCGCGGGGGTAGGCACCCGCACCGCAGCGGCGTGCACCGGCCCTCGCACCAGGAAGGCGACGAGGAAGCAAACCAACAAGTGCGTGCCGGCGACCCGCATCGAGGAGAGCAGCGGTTCACGTACCACACCGGCACGTGATTGCACCTCACGCGCGTCGCGCCCCCCAAAGAAGCCCCCGGCGAGCGAGCACTTTCTCGTGAACGGCCGTTCAAAGAGCGCAACAGGCCCTACGGGCCGCCCGCGCGTCAGCGGGTCGGGGCCTTGGCAGTCACCCGGCCCGGCGCGTTGCTCACCCCGTTCAGGTAATTGAGCGCGACCTTGAGCTGGTAGTCCTGCAGCTTGTCGGTGACGTCCCACGCCTTGAGGTTCTCGGGGAGGTTCACCTTGAGCGCGGGCGCGTCATCGTCTGCAGCGTCAGCCTCGTTCTTGAAGTGGTGCTTCAGGTCTTTCTCGCGCAGCTGATCGCTCTTGGCCTGTGGGCCGGCCTCGGTCTCGCCGACCACGAAGTCGGGGTTGATGCCGCGCTCCTGAATCGAGCGGCCGCGGGGGGTGTAGTAGCGCGCGATGGTGAGCTTGAGGCCCGAGCCGTCTTCCATCTCGATGACGGTCTGCACGCTGCCCTTGCCGAAGGTAGGGGTGCCCAGAATGACCGCGCGCTGGTGGTCTTGCAGCGCGCCCGCGACGATCTCGGAAGCCGAGGCCGAGCCGGCGTTGACCAGCACCACGATGGGGTACGGCTTCTCGGTGTCGCGCTCTTTGCTCTTCTCTTCGGTGAAGTTCGCCGCCTGGCGGCCGCGGGTCGAGACGATGGTGAGGTTGCCGGGCAGGAAGCGGTCGCTCACCGCCACCGCCTGCTCGAGCAGACCGCCGGGGTTGTTGCGCAGGTCGACCACCAGGCCGCGCAGCTCCCGGTTGTTGTTCAGGCCGCGCAGCCGCTCGAGCTCTTTGTGCAGCGAGACGTCGGTGCGCTCCTGAAAGTTCTTCACCTTCACGTAGCCCACGCCGCCGTAGAGCGCGCCCTCGACCGAGGCGATGCGAATGTGGTCGCGAATGATGGCGAACTCGCGCGGCTGGGCGAAGCCCTCGCGCATGATGGTGAGCATCACCCGCTTGCCGGCCGGGCCGCGCATCTTCTGAATGGCGCGCGAGAGCTCCATGGTGCGGCACGACTCGTCGTCGATTTTCAGCAGCTGATCACCCGACTTGATGCCCGCGCGCTGGGCCGGGGTGTCGTCGATCGGCGCCACCACCACGATGCCGTCGTTCTTGCGCGCGATCTCGATGCCCAGGCCGCCGAACTCGCCCGAGGTGTCGATCTTCATCTCCTTGAACACCTCAGGCGGCATGAAGACGGTGTGCGGGTCGAGGGTCTCGAGCATGCCCTTGATCGCGCCGTACATCAGCTGCTGCTGATCGACCTGCTCGACGTAGTTGTTCTCGACGTAGCTCAGCACCCGGGCGAACAGCTCGAGCTGCTTGTAGGTCTGGTCTCCGTGGGCGGCGCTGTTGGGGTTCGGCGACGGCGGAGCAGCGAGGGTGACGAGCGCGAAGACCAGACCGACCATGTTGGGCTCATCTTAAGAGGGGCGCGCGGGCTCGCGCACCACCTACCCAGGCACACAGCTTCAGCTCACCAGGCCGTTACGCCGCGCGAAGTCGAGCAGCAGGTCGAGCAGCTGCGCGGGGCGCTCCATCTGGGGCAGGTGCCCGAACCCGTCGACCTCGTGAACCTCGGCGTGCGCAGGGAGGTTGGCGCGGAAGTACTCGATGCCCTCGTAGGGCAAGAGCTTCTCGCTGCGGCCCCACACCAGCAGCGTGGGCATGATCAGCTTGGAGAGCCGCTCGGGGTCGACGAAGTCGGTGTCTTTGACCTCTTGCAGCACGCCCTTCACCGCCGCCGAGCCGTAGAGCGTCTTGAGCTGGCCGGCGAGCAGGTCGAACGCCAGCGGGGTCTTGTGAAAGAGCCGCCGCGTGAGCGCGCGCGCCTCTCGGGTCGAGGTGAAGTCGAACGACGCCTTGAGCGAGGCGAGGCGCGCAGGCTCGACGCGCGCGCCGGCCGGGCCACCAGCGCCAGCGCCTTCACCGCCTGCGGCGCCTCGCTGGCGGCGAACATGCTCATCGCGCCGCCCAGCGAGTTGCCGATGAGGAACGCCGGCGCGCCCACCTGGGCTTCCAGGAACTCGACCACCACCCTCACCTGCTCTTCGAGCGGCCTGGGGCCGCCCTCGGGCAGCGGCGAGAAGCCGTTGCCGGGCAGGTCGATCGCCCAGACCGAGCGAAAGTGGCGCTGCAGGCCGAACAGCACCCGGCTGAAGGCGTTGGCCGAGCTGCCCAGCCCGTGCAGCAGCAACACCGGCGGGCCGCTGCCGGTGCCGCTCAAGCGGTAGCGGTGCACCTGCTGGCCCCGCACCGTGACGCTGGCGCTGTGAACGCCGCGCGCCACCATCAGCGCGCGCATCGCTTTGTTGGCGGGAGTGAGGAGATCCACTTCGGTCGGGCAGCCTACTCCTGTGCCTCGAGCCAGGGCAGCGGGTCAATCGCCTGCCCCTGCTTGCGAATCTCGAAGTACAGGTACGAGCCCTTGAGTGAGCCGGTGTCGCCCACGGTGGCGATCTCTTCGCCCTCTTCCACCACCACGCCCACCTCGACCGCCGCGTCTTTGAGGTGCGCGTAGAGCGAGTGGTAGCCGGCGCCGTGGTCGACGATGACCAGGTTGCCGTAGCCCTTGAGCCAGCCCGCGAAGGCCACCGTGCCGGGGCCCACCGAGAGCACCGGCTGACCCTCGCCGGCGCGAATGTCGACGCCCTTCTGCACCGTGACGGTGTTGAAGCGCGGGTTCACGACTTTTCCGAAGCCGACCTCGACCGAGCCCCGGGTGGGAAAGGGCAGGTGCCCCTTGCGCGAGCGCAGGCCGGTTTCGCTCTGGGTGGCTTTCAGCTCCTGCACCAGCGCGCCGAGCTCGGCCTCGGCCTTCTCGAGGTCCTTCACCACCCGGCTCGAGCGGCTGGCCTCGGCGTTCAAGGTGCGAATCAGGTCGTCGAGCGCCACCCGGCGGCCCCTGGCCATCGCCTGCTCGCGGGTGAGCGCGGTGAGCACCGCCTGGGCCGAGTCTTCGAGCAGCTCGAGGCGCGAGGCCTGGCGCTGCTCGTAGGCCGACAGCACCGCCAGCTGCTCGAGCTGCTTCAGGTCGGCCTTCACCAGCGTGCCCAGCGCGCGCTCTTTGCGCACCAGCGCGCCGAAGGTCTGCGCCGAGATGAGGCGCGAGAGCCGGTCTTCTTTCAGCAGCCGGTAGAGCGTCGAGACGCGCGGGCCCAGCTTCGCCTGCCGCGCGCTCAAGTCGGCGCGGGTGGCCTCGGCCTCGGCGCGGGCGAGCGCGGCGCGCACCTGCAGGTCGGCGGCGCTCTTCTGCAGCTCGGCCGCCCGGGCGCTCGAGGCGCGCGCGGCACGCTCGAGCAGGTCGACCACCGCCAGCACCTCGACCTTGCTCGACTGCAGCGCGGTCAGCGCAGCGCGCTCGGTCTCGAGCCGCTCGGCCACGTCTTCCTGCTCTTCGCGCAGCTCCTGTGGCCCGGCGGCCAGCAGCAGCGCCACCAACAGCGCGCCGCTCATACGTGCAGAAACCTCCGCACCGCCACCACGCTGCCGCAGAGGCCCATCGCCGCGCCGATGCCGTACAGCTCGAGCAACAGGCGGGGCGAAGGCCGGGTGGCCGCCGTGCCCAGGTCGAGAAAGCTGAACAGCGCGGCGAGCCTGGGCCCCACGAACAGGGCGAAGGCCCACAGCGCCAGCGCGGCCAGGGTCGCGGCGACCACGCCCTGCAGCAGGCCTTCGATGAGAAACGGGGCGCGCACGAAGCGATCGGTGGCGCCCACCAGCTTCTGAATCTCGATGTCCTCGCGGCGCGAGTAGATGGCGAGCTGCAGCGTGGCGCTCACCACCACCACCGCGGTGAGGAAGACCAGCACGAAGGCGATCAGCGAGCCGAGCTTGAGCGCGCGCGCGATGGCGGTGAGGCGCTCGAGCGCTTCTTGCCCGTAGTCGACCTGGGTGACGAACGGCAGGGTGCGCACCTTCTGCGAGAGCTGTTCGAGGGCTTCGGGCTCGCGGGCCAGGGGCGGCAGGGTCACCTCGACGCTCCACGGCAGCGGGTTCTCGGCGAGCGACTGCAGCGCCTCGCCCTGCTGGCCGAGCTGCTCGGCGAGGCGGCCCAACGCTTCGGCGGGAGACACCAGGCGGGTCTGGCCTGAGGTTCGCTGCGCCAGGGCCGACTGCAGCTCGGCGATCTTCTCGGGGGTGGTGCCGTCGGCGAGGTACACCGTCATCTCGACCTCGCCGCCGAGCGCGTAGAGCAGCTTGTCGAGCTGGGCCTGCGCCATGCGCGCCAACCCGAAGCCGACCAGCGCGATGGCGAGCGACGACACCGCGATGACGTGCACGAACGGCGAGCGCCAGATGCCGTTGAGCGCGGTGCGGCCGAAGTACGAGAGCGAGGCGGTGAGGCTCATCGTTCAGGCCATCAGCGCGGCGGCCTTGTGGCCCAGCGCCTCGGCGACCAGGGTGCCGCGCTCGAGGCGCAGGGTGCGCTTCTGGTAGCGCTCGATGAGCGAGGCGTCGTGGGTGGCGACCACCACCGTGGTGCCGCGGGCGTTGACGTCGCACAGCAGGTCCATGATCTCGACGGTCAGCCGCGGGTCGAGATTGCCGGTGGGCTCGTCGGCGAGCAGAATCGCCGGGTCGTTGACCAGCGCGCGGGCGATCACCACCCGCTGCTGCTCGCCGCCGCTGAGCTTGGGCGGCAGCACGTCGGCCTTGTGCTCGAGACCGACGCTCTTGAGCGCCTTGAGCGAGCGCGCGCGCACCACCTCGCGGGGCGTGCCCAGCACGTCGAGGGTGAAGCCCACGTTCTCGGCCACGGTGCGGGTGGGCAGCAGCTTGAAGTCCTGAAAGACGACCCCGATGTTGCGGCGCAGGTAGGGAATGCCGCCGGCCCGAAGGCGCGCCACGTTGCGGCCGGCGATCAACACCTGACCCCGGCTCGGCCGCTCGGCCACGAACATCAGCTTGAGCAGCGTCGACTTGCCGGCGCCCGAGGGGCCGGTGAGAAAGACGAACTCGCCCTTCTGCACGTCGAGGTTGATGTCGACCAGCACCGGGGGGTCGCCGGGGTACGCCTTGGTGACGTGGAACATCTGAATCAAGCGCGCGCGAGTCTACCGCTTGGCGACAGAGGCTGAAGGTTTTGAGCCGCTGCGCGAGCGCGACGAATCGCGTGATGGTCAGAGTCGGCGGCGAACGGGCAGCGGGCTCCAGGCCGACAGCTGGCCGTCGACGCGAACCCATGACACCGCCGCGCCGGGTCAGAAGCGCTTGCTGGGGTCGACGCTCGAGTTCTGCAGAAAAGCGTTCAGGTAGCTCTTCGCGGCGGGCTCGAGAAACTGCGAGTGGCCGCGCAGGTTCGCGTAGAGGTAGTTGGCGTGCTCCGGAAGCGCGGCTGCACCGTTCTCGGAGATGGCCCGCGCCACGAAGCGCGCCTCGGCTTCGGTGATGCGTCGGCCCGAGGGCGAGACCGGCAGCTCGACCGCGGCGCACCGCAACTTGACCGACAACCTCGCCAGCGGGCTCATGTAGGACATTGCCCTCATTGTCGCACCCGGCAGGTGGGAAGTTGTTTCCCGAGTCAGGAGCCGCAGAGCGCGCGAGCGGGCGCGACGGGCATTGACCCGAGGTCGCCGACCCGGTTCCGAGGCAACGTGACGGAAGGCTGAAGGTTTCCCCCCGGCCTGCTTTATTGCGCCGCCGTGCGTGTGCTGCTGCTCATCGTCGCCCTGGGGGCCTGCCTGCCGCAGGTCGGGCCGCCCCTCGACGGCGGCGCGGCGGGCGGCGCTTCGGGCGGCAGCGGTGGCGCGGGCGGGGGCGACGCCGGCGGTGCGAGCGCCGGGGGCTCGGCCGGTGGGGTCGAGGCCGGCTGCCCCGGCTACGCCGACTGCATCGCCTTCACCGAGCCCGCCACGCTCGAGGTCACCTTTCCCAACGGCAACGAGAGCTACGAACCCCAGTGCCTCAAGGTTCACGCCGGGCAGAGCGTCACCTTCAGCGGGAGCTTTGCGAGCCACCCGCTCAGCCAGAAGTGCGGGCCAGCGGTGGTGCTCGCCGGTCAGAGTGGCTCGAACCGCACCTTCACGTTCACGGTGCCGGGGGTGTACGGCTACTACTGCACCCAGCACGGTACGTCGTCGGGCAGCGGCATGGCCGGCGCGATCGAGGTGGTGCCATGAGCGACGCGCCGAGCATTCACGTCGGGTTCTGCGGCGGCTGCGGGCACTCGCGCCTCGACTTCGCGGTGGTGTGCCCGCGCTGCGGCCGGGAGCTGGTGAGCGCCGAGGCCGACCCGCTGGTCGGCAGAGAGGTCGGCAACTACCGCATCGTCTCGCGGCTGGGCGTGGGCGGCATGGGCACGGTGTACGCGGGCGTCGAGAAGAACATCGACAAGAAGGTGGCGATCAAGATCGTGCACCCTCACCTGTCGCGCATCGCCGAGCTGCCCGACCTGCTCGCCGAGGCCAAGGCGGTGAACGCCATCGGCGACCGCGGCATCGTCGACGTACACGGCTTCGGCGCGCTGCCCGACGGCCGGCAGTACCTGGTGATGGAGCTGCTCGAGGGTGACAGCCTCGCCGCGCTGCTCGACCGGCAGAAGCGGCTCACCGTGGAAGAGCTGTTTCTGGTGGGAGACGGCATTCTCGCCGCGCTCGAGGGCGCCCACGCCGCCGGCTTCGTGCACCGCGACATCAAGCCGCAGAACGTGTTCGTGGTGCGGCCAGCGCGCGGTGAGCCGTTCGTGAAGCTGCTCGACTTCGGCCTGGTGCAGCGCTCGAGGGAAATCAGCGCCCTGGCGGTGGGCACGCCGGCCTATGTGGCGCCCGAGCAGGCGAAGGCGGGCGCGGCGGTGGGCCCCGCGGCCGACCTGTACGCGGTGGGCTGCGTGCTGTTCGAGTGCGCGACAGGGCGCATGCCGTTCGGCGACGGCGACACCCAGACGGTGCTCGACCTGCACGCGAGCGCCGACCGGCCGCACGTGCGCACGTTTCGACCGTCGCTGCCGGCCGCGCTCGACGCGCTGATCGCCTCGCTGATGGCCATCGAGCCGAACCAGCGGCCCGCTTCGGCGGCGCTGGCGCGGCAGGGCTTGAGCCGGGCGCTGCCGCGGCGGCGCTCGCGGGCGTGGTGGGTGGCGCTCGCGGCGGTGCTGCTGGCGGCGGCGACCGGAGTGTGGGTCTCGCTGCGGCCCGCGCCGCGGCCGCTGGTGGTGATTCCCGCCGACCCGATGGAGAAGGCGGTCGAGCGTACGGCGGCAGAGGCGCGCTCGGCGCTCGAGGCAGAGCGCTGGGCCGAGGCGCTCGAGAAGCTGACGGTGGCAGAGAAGACGTTTCCGGCGCGCAAGGCGTGGCCGGCCCTGCGCGGTGAGCTCCACACCCGGCTGCGGAGCGCGCTCGACGCGGCGCTGGGCCGCGACGACTTCGCGGCCGCCGAAGCGCTCGCGGCGCTCGAGCCTCTACCTGACGACGACGTGGCGGCAGCGCAGCTGGCGCGCGCTGCGTTCGCGCGAAAGAACGGAATGGTGCGGGTCGCAGGAGGGTGGATCGACGCGTACGAGCACCCCAACCGGGCCGGCGCGCGGCCGACGGTGAGCGTCGATTGGGCCGATGCGGTGAAGCTGTGTGAAGAGGCGGGCAAGCGGCTGTGCGCGGAGGACGAGTGGGAGCGCGCGTGCCGGGGCGGCGCCGGGCGCCCGTTTCCCTACGGGGCCGCGCTGGTGAAAGAGCGCTGCCACCGCAAGGGCAAGGTGAAGAGCGGCGTGCCTTCGGGGGCGCTGTCGGGGTGCGTCACGCCCGAGGGCGTGCACGACCTCAGCGGGAACGTCGCCGAGTGGACGGTGAGCGCTCTGCGCGAAGGCAAGCCTCAGCGGGTCATTCGGGGAGGCTCGTTCGGGCAGAGCGATGCGCAGCTCGGGTGTGGCGCGCGGGATTATTATCTGCCCGGTCTCGGCGGGGCGAAGCACATCGGGCTTCGCTGCTGCCTTTGAGCGCTCTGACGGTTCGGCCTCGTTCACGGGCTCGCGCTCCGGGCGCGGGCGCGGGCGCGGGCATGTTTCACTGGATGTTGAATTGGGCCTTCAAGAAGGCTTCGAGCCGCTCGTAGTCGTCGCGCGAGATGCCGCTGCCCGTCTTGAGGCGCATGCGCTTGAGGGTGAAGAGCGCGCGCTCGTACGAGTCGAGCTTGCCGAACACGCGCACCAGGGTGTGGCACTTCGAGCAGCGCCGCTGCATCAGCTCGGCGCCCTCTTCGTCGACCCGCTCTTCGGCCGCGATGACCGGCGGCGGCGGGAGCGGCTCTTCTGGCTCTTCGGGCGCCGCCGGAGGTGGCTCGGGTTCTGGCGCGGGCGTGGGCGTCGGCGTGGGGTTTGGCGTGTCGGTGGCGACGGGCGTGGGCCTCGAGGCGGGCGGCACCAGCTTCAGCGTCTTGACCAGGTATTCGGTCAGCACCCGCACGTCGCTGCGGGTGATGAGCACCGGCGCCTTGGCGCGCATGCGGGAGACCAGCTTCTTCCACTGTGCGGGGGTGCGGCGGGTGACCTCGGTCACCTCCTCGGAGTGGCAGTAGAGGCACTTCTGCTCGTAGAGCAGCCTCGGCGAGGCGTGCAGCGCGAGGGTGAGGAGCGTGGCGGTCAGCATCGGTCGTCAGTACGAGAACACCAGCGCGGCGCGGCCCACGTGGCGCAGCTCGTAGGGCACCGAGGTGAACGTCCACAGCTCGTAGTCGCCCTTGAGCGCGAAGTTGCCGGTGATGCGGAAGAGCAGCGCCAGCGTCTGCCGCTGCATGCCGGAGGAAGGGCCCAGGTCGCTGCCCGGCAGCGGCATGCCGAGGCGGTGCAGGCCGTCGCTGCGCAGCGCGAGGGTGAGGCGAGGGCCCAATTCCACGTCGAGCTGGGCGTACCAGCCGAACTTGAGGAACCAGGTGTCGATGAGCGTGAACGCGTAGCCGGGCGCGTTGGGGTCGAGCTCGGTGCGCCGCGCCAGCCCTTCGGCGCGAAACTTCAGCGGCCCGGCGCGGAAGTACAGCTCGACGCCGCCCATCAGGTAGATGAGTCGATCGGCGTCGTCGTAGGTGCCGCCCGAGCCCGAGAGGCCCACGGCCCAGTCGGCGCCGCTCAAGACCAGCCGGGCGCCCGAGGCCGGCGTCTTGTTGTTGTCGAGGTAGCGGCGCGACGACGCGAAGTCGAAGTCGTTCTGGCCCGAGAGCCCCTTGGCCACCCACAGCGAGTAGTCGAGCTGGGTGCTGCTGCTCAACGCCAGGGTGCCGAACACCTCGACGCCGTTGTCGACGTAGGGCGCCGGCACGATGCCCAAGTTGAAGCCGCGCGGGGTGTAGAACAGCATGTCGCCCATCGCGTACGGCAGCGGCTTGCTGGGGGTGGTGAAGTTGGCCGGGTCGTGCCGGGTGTTGAACTCTCCGAACGGCACGTTGATGCGGCCGGCGCGTACGTTGAAGTACTCGCGCACCATCACCTCGCCGTAGGCCTGGTCGAGCTCGAGGCCGTGACAGCCGCCGCAGGCCTTCACGGTGAAGCTGACGCCGTGGCCGATGTCGACCACCGTCTTCGCCGCGACCTCGAGGCCCAGGCCGGTGATGCCGAGCAGCGAGGGGTTGACCGGCGGGTTGTCGCCCGACACGAAGCGGTAGTCGACCGAGGCCGAGCCGCCCACCGTGATGTTGTCGAACGCCCACGCCGGCGCAGCGAGCAACAGCAGCATGCAGGCACAGCGGGTCACTGGAGCCGCAGATCTACCAGGGGGTGAGAGGGCCGGTAGTTTCCCGCCGTCGCTCAGCGCAGCGCAGCCGAGGCGAGCGCAGGGTCGGCATGGTAGAAGCCGTGCATTCCACCTGCCGTGCGGGCCCCGACGAGTCGTTCGGCGCACCTGCAGGCAACTGTGTCTTCTTTAACTGACAGGACGTGGCAGTGATTCGCACCACCCAACCGCTGCAGAACGCCGAGCTGGTCCGCGTCGACTCGGCCACCGGGCGCCTGCGCTCGCGCGAGTACCGCCTCACCGTGGTGTCGGGGCCGGGCAAGGGCAAGACCACGCCCCTCGCCGCGCCGGTGGTGGTGGGCAGCGCCGACGACGCCGGGTTCCAGATTCCCGACCCCACCGTGTCGCGCTACCACGCGCAACTCAAGCCGCGCAGCGACGGCGTGATGGTGAAGGACCTCGACTCGATGAACGGCATCGCGGTCGGCGGCGCCAAGGTGCAGCAGGCGATCATCGAGAACGAGGCCACCCTCACGCTCGGCCAGTCGATGCTGCGCATCTCGGTGTTCGAGAACGACCTCGGCGCACCGCTGGGCGCCGAGAAGTTCGGAGAAGCAGTGGCCCACAGCCGCGCGATGCGCCGCACCTTCGGGCTGCTCGAGCGCCTCGCGCAGACCGACGTGCCGGTGCTGCTGCAGGGTGAGACCGGCACCGGAAAAGACGTGCTCGCCCGCGGGCTGCACCAGACCTCGGCGCGCGCGAATCGCCCCTTCGTGGTGTTCGACTGCGCCGCGGTGGCCCCCAACCTCATCGAGAGCGAGCTGTTCGGGCACGTGCGCGGCGCGTTCACCGGCGCGGGCAGCGACCGGCGCGGCGCGTTCGCGCAGGCCGACTCGGGCACGCTGTTTCTCGATGAGGTGGGTGAGCTGCCGCTCGAGCTGCAGCCGCGGCTGCTGCGCGCGCTCGAGAGCGGGCAGGTGAAGCCGCTGGGCGACGAGCACGTGCGCACCGTCGACGTGCGGGTGGTGGCGGCGACTCACCGCGACCTCGAGCAGCAGGTCAGCGAGGGCAAGTTCCGCCAAGACCTCTGGTACCGCATCGCGGTGGCCACGGTGCGGGTGCCGGCGCTGCGCGAGCGGGTCGAAGACATACCCCTGCTCGCTGCGCGGTTCTTGAGAGAGCTGAAGGGCGAGCTCGAGCTCTCGCCCGAGCTGATCGCCAAGATGAACGCGTACCAGTGGCCCGGCAACGTGCGCGAGCTGCGCAACGTGGTGGCGCGCGCGCTGCTCGGTGAAGCGAACGCGCTCGACAATGCCGGTGTGCAGAAGCCGGCGGCGCGACCCGAGCTGGTGCTCGACCTGCCGTTCAAAGAAGCGAAAGAGCGCCTGGTCGACAGCTTCACCAAGGACTACCTCGAGGCCCTGCTGCACCGGCACGGAGGCAACGTCGCGCGTGCCGCCAGGGCCGCGGGGCTGGCGCGACCCTGGCTGCACAAGCTGGCGGTGAAGTACGGGCTGAAGGGCGAGGGCGAGACCGACGAGTGAGGGTTCACGAGGGCGGTCAGGGTGGGCGCGTCGAGCCTGCTGTCGCTCGCCGAAGGCTGTGCGGCACATACTCCATCGTAGAAGAGGCCTGCCCTGCTGCTTGAAGCCTGGAGTACGCGGCGCTGCACGTTCCAGCTGCGACGGCACCCATTCGACTACGGCCTTCGGCCTTCGCTCAGGGTGAGCGCTTCGTTCCGCTTTGTTTAGTTTCGGCTGCGCTCGCTTGGCGGCCCATGCCGCTGGCGGGGCTGGTTGTAGCTTTCCGGGGGGGGGGGGGCGGCGGGGGGGGGGCGGGGGGGGGGGGGCCCCTGGGGGGGGGGGGGGGGGGGGGGGGGGGGTGTTGGGGGGGGGCCGGGGGCTGGCCGGCAGCTGCCGCCCTCGACGGGCTCGAGCTGGCTGTCGTCGTCGCAGTGGCTGCCGTCGTCGCCGCAGCCCTGGTGCTCGACGTGGCCGCACTCGGTCTCGTCTTCCCCGTGCGCGGGCTCGTCGTGGTCGTCGCCGACGCTCGAGCCGCCGCCGCCCTCGCAGTAGCGCAGGTCGAGGTGGTCGGTCTCGCGGCTGCCGTCGGCGTTCGCCCAGGTGATGAAGGCACGGTCGCGGCCGACGTCGCGGTTGCCGACGTGATCGCAGTCGGCCTGGCCGACGGTGAACGGGGTGCCGGCGCGCAGCTCGGCGAGGCGCCAGGTCGAGCCCTCCATCGTCACGTCGATGACCTGGGCCGGCTGGGGGCCCTTCTCGGCGAACGCGTCGGCGAGCCTCCACGTCTGACCGACGCTCAGCTTCGCGTCGTAGGGGAGGTCGGCGCGCCCCGCCCCGCTCGCCGGGCACATCGAGGTGGGCGTCTCGGTGGTGGGCGGCGGGTCGACGTCGAGCGCCTCGCGGGGCCGCACCGTGCCGAGGTCGAGGGTCTCTCCGTCACGGAGCCGGAACCAGGTGGGCCCGATGTGGAAGAGCACCTTCACGCGGTCGGCGGTGCGCTCGGCGACCAGCAGGGTGATGGTGGTGTTGGTGGGCACCTGCAGCTTGAAGGTGCCGTCGGGGCCGGCCTGGGTGGCGGTCTGCTCCGAGGTGCCCGAGGCCTCGCTCAACACGATGGCCTGCTGCGTGGTGCCGGCGAGGCGCCCCTGCACGGTGCGGGTAGACGAGGTGCTGCAACCCAACAAGACGAGGCCAGACAGAACGAGGAGTCGCATGGTGCGGGGTGCTCATCGCAAGGCCCACGCCAGCGTTCGGCCTCAAGCCACCGGAGGCTTGGCGGGCGAAGTGTCGTGGCGCGGAGACACGCCCAGGGCGCGAAAGCGCATCACCCCACCCTCTTCGAGGCGCTGCACCTGACCCTGCTCCTCCAGCACCTCGACGTTGCCCAGCACCTCGCTGAGCATGAGGAAAAGTCGGCCGATGTCGGTGCGCGAGAACACCGCCGAGACCAGCTCGTAGATGGTGGCGGGGCCGGCCTCGAGGCGCTTCGAGATGCGGCCCTGCCGCGCCACGTAGAACTGAAACAGGCCCTCGAGCAGCTCGCGGTGCCCCTTGAAGGCCTCGCCGTGGCCGGGCAGCAGGCAGTCGAGCTCGAGCGCCTGCACGCGCCTCGCGCTGGCGCAGTACGCCACCAGCGCCTTGAACTTGGTCTCGCCCTCGCCGAGCGAGAGGTCGAGCAGCGGGTTGGGCGAGACCTTGGCGAGCACGTGGTCGTCGGCGAAGAGCAGCTTGAGCTCGGGCACGTGCAGGCAGACGAGGCCCGGGGTGTGACCGGGCGCGTGCAGCACCTTCGCTTCGAAGTGGGCGAACCGCAGCGCCTGGCCCTCTTCCAGCAGCTGCAGCCGGTGCCGGTCGACCGGGCGGGCGTAGTCGCGGCCCCGCCGGGTTCGCTCGAGCATCGCGTGCAGGGTGTCGTCGGGAACGCCGAGCTTCAAGAAATAGCTCCAGCGCTTCTCGAGCTGGTTCGACCAGCGGTGCTCGCCGGTGAGCTTCTCGAGGTCATGGCGGTGCACGAAGACCTGCGCGCCGCTCTCTTCGGCGAGCGTCTGGGCGTTGCCGTAGTGGTCGACGTGGCCGTGGCTGACGACGATGCGGTTGAGCTTCGTCAGGCCGCGCTGGTGAAGGCCCTCGCGCAGCGCGGCGAGGCCCTCGTCGGTGCCGCAGGCGCAGTCGAACAGGGTGAAGCCGCCGCCCTGGTCTTCGATGGCGTAGGCGTTGGCAGGCCCGCCCGCCTCGAGAAAAGGCACGGGGGTCGGAATCCGGTGGACTCCGACCCCCGAAAGAAACGTCTCGTCGACGGGAATCACGGCTTGAGCGTGCCCCGTCGGCGGCTTACTTCGCCGCTTTGAGCGCGGCGCGCAGCTCGGGCAGCGCCTTGAAGAGGTCGGCGACCAGGCCGTAGTCGGCGACCTGGAAGATGGGCGCCTCGGCGTCTTTGTTGATGGCGACGATGGTCTTGCTGCCCTTCATGCCGGCGAGGTGCTGAATGGCGCCGCTGATGCCGGCGGCGACGTAGAGCTGCGGAGCGACGACCTTGCCGGTCTGACCGACCTGCAGGTCGTTGGGCTGCCAGCCCGCATCGCAGACCGCGCGCGAGGCGCCGACCGCGGCGTTGAGCTCGTCGGCGAGCGCTTCGATTTCCTTGAAGTCGCCCTTGGTGCCGCGGCCGCCCGAGACGACGATCTTCGCTTCGGTGAGCTCGGGGCGCGCCGACTTCACTTCCTTGAACTCGACGAACTGGGCGTGGGTCTGGCCGGTGGCGGCCGGAGCGAACGCCTTCACCTCGCCGCCGCCGCTCTTGTCGGCGAGCGCGAACTCGGTGGTACGCACCGAGAAGCACTTCACGGGGGTCGAGAGGGTGACCTCGGCGATGACCGCGCCGGCCCACATCGGGCGGGTCAGCGTGGCGCCGTTGACGGCCATGATGTCGCTGGCCATCGCGGCGTTGAGGCGCGCGGCGACGCGGGGCATCAGGTCGCGGCCCTGCTGGGTGGCGGCGGCGCCGACCCACTCGGCGTTGATCGACTTGGCGACGTCGGCGACGGCCGGCGCCCAGTTCTCGGCGAGGTAGTGCTCGAGGTGCGCGCCGCTGCCGGCGTGCACGACCTTCACGTAGTCCTTCACCTCGGCGGCGAGGGCGCTGGCGTCTTTGGCCAGCACCACCGCGTGCACGTCACCGAGCTGCCGGGCGGCAGTGATGGCGTTGAGGGTGGCCTTCTTGAGCTGCCCGTCAGGCTGGGCTTCGACGACGACGAGTACGGTGGCCATGTTCTGGGTGCCTTTCAGACGACCTTGGCTTCGGTCTTGAGCTTGGTGACGAGGGTGGCGACGTCGGGCACCTTGATGCCGGCCTTGCGAGCGGGCGGCATCGAGAGCTTCGTGACGGTGATCTTGGGGGCCACGTCGACGCCGAGGCCCTGGGCGGTCTGCTCCTCGAGCGGCTTCGACTTGGCCTTCATGATGCCGGGCAGCGAGGCGTAGCGCGGCTGGTTGAGGCGCAGGTCGGTGGTGACCACGGCCGGCAGGGTGAGGCGCAGCCGGTTCAGGCCGCCGTCGACCTCGCGAATGACGTCGACGGTTTTGGCGCCGTCGCCCACGATGACGCCGGGCACCTTGTTCTTCTCGTTCTCGGAGTCGAGCGAGTCGGCCTTGGAGGCGAAGGTGGCCTGGCCCCAGCCGAGCCACTCGGCGAGGTACTGGCCGACCTGGTTCTGGTCGTCGTCGATCGACTGCTTGCCCAAGATGACGAGGTCGGGCTTCTCTTTCTCGACGATCTTCTGCAGCAGGCGAGCGACGCCCATCTGGTCGAGCGGGCCTTCGTGGTTGACCCAGACCGCCTTGGTGGCGCCCATCGCGAGCGCGTGGCGCAGCTGCTCGTGCACCTCTTTGCCGCCGATGCTGACGGCGACCACGTCACCGGGGTGCTTGGCCGCGAGGCGCAGCGCCTCTTCGACGGCGATCTCGTCGAACGGGTTGATCTTGTACTTGAGGCCGTCTTTGACGATGCCCTTGCCGGCGGCATCGACCTTGATCTTCGACTCGGGGTCTTCGACGCGCTTCGCGGTGACGAGGATCTTCATGCCGCCTGCTAGTAGGGGCCTCGACGCGCGGCGTCAAGAGTCTTTGATTCCCACGTCAGTGGGGGTCGAAGCAGGGCTTCAGCCCTTGAGAAGCTCGCGTGCCATGACCACGCGCTGCACCTGGCTGGTGCCCTCGTAGATCTGGATCAGCTTGGCGTCGCGCATCAGCTTCTCGACGGGGTACTCCTTCGAGTAGCCGTAGCCGCCGAAGACCTGCACCGCGTCGGTGGTGACGCGCATCGCCATGTCGGCGGCGAAGCACTTGGCGTACGACGAGACGAGGGTGTTCTTGGCGCCGTCGTCGAGCAGCTGGGCGCTCTGCCACGAGAGCAGGCGGGCGGCGTGAATGTCTTTGGCCATGTCGGCGATCATGAACTGCACCGCCTGGAGCTCGGCGATGGGCTTGCCGAACTGCACGCGCTGCTTGGCGTAGTCGATGGCGTGCTCCATCGCGGCGCGGGCGACGCCGACCGCGAACATGGCGGTGAGGGGGCGCGAGTTGTCGAGGGTCTCCATGGCGATGCGAAAGCCGTCGCCCTCTTCGCCGAGGCGGTTGGCGACCGGCACGCGCACGTCTTCGAGGGTGAGCGTCACGGTGTTCGAGGCGCGCTGCCCCATCTTGTTCTCGTGCTTGCCGGTGGAGAAGCCCTTGGGGCGGCCCTCGATGACGATGGCCATGATGCCCTTGTGGCGCTTGGTGCGGTCGGTGGTGCAGAAGAGCGTGTACTGGTCGGCGAACTCGCCGTTGGTGATCCACTGCTTCTGGCCGTTGATGACGTAGTGGTCGCCGTCGCGGCGGGCGACGGTCTGCATGCCGGCGACGTCGCTGCCGGCGCCGGGCTCGGTGAGACCGAAGCTGCAGAGCTTGAACTTCTCGGTGAAGGGGCGAACGAAGCGCTCTTTCTGCTCTTTGGTGCCGGCGATGTGAATCGGCAGCAGCGCCAGGTCGTTGGCGATCATCGAGGTCGCCATGCCGGCGCAGCCCCACGAGAGCTCTTCGGCCACGATGCACTGCGCGAGGTGCGACAGGCCCACGCCGCCGAGCTCTTGCGGAATGGTCATGTTCAAGAGCCCGAGCTCGTGCGACTGCTGGATGATCTCGCGCGGAAACAGCGACTGCTCGTCACAGTGCGCCGCCTTCGGCCGCATCACCTCGCGGGCGAATTTACGGGCCGTGTCTTGAAGCGCGCGTTCGTCGTCAGAGAGCCGAAAGTCCATGCCGGCGCTCTACCATGTCCAAATCATTCGAACGTGACTGGAAAATCCTGGAAGAGCGACGTGGAGAACGCGTGGCTCTCGGTCATGCGCAACGTGCCGCTCGCGGGCGGCGGGCCGCCGTCCGGCTGAGTGGCACCGGTGCGGCCGGTCAGCGACAAGAGACCGGCGTTTCCCGCACCGAAGGTGCCGAACGAGATGCGCCGAATGCACCGGGTGAGCGGGTTGGTAGGCCCCGGTCGCGACGAGCTGCAGGGGCCGACGACGTTGAACACGCCGCTCCCCGCGGCGGTCTCGGTCGCTTCCAGCGTGTCGTGGTGCACGTCCATCGCTCCGAGCTGATCGCCGGTGATGCCATTCGCGACGATCGAGACGGTACCGAGGTTCGCGCCGAGCAGGGTGGGCGCGATCATCGGGCTGTCGACGCTCAAATTGTTTCCGTACGCGTCCGACCAGCTGAACGGAATCATCTTCATGGTGCCGCGGGTCATCGTGCCGGGGTTCTGCGAGAAGCGAATCGACTCGGTGAGCGGCCCCGACCACACGATGTGGGTGCTCTCCCAGAGCTGAATGTCGCTGTCCCAACAGCCGTTCGGGCCGTCCCAGCCGTTGGAGAGCCCACCACCATCGGGGTGAGCGCAGTCGGCGCCGTTGTTGAAGAACGTCTCGCCGGGGTCCCACTGGTTGTTGTCGTTCGAGTCGATGAAGGGCTCGGACTGGTCGATGAACCACTCGCCGGGGTCCCACTTGCCATTGGCAGGCGAGCCGTTGGTGCCGTCGAAGAACTCTTCTTCGCCGTTGGAGATGGCGATGACGGTGACCAGCATGTCACGCGGGTTCTTGGTGCCCGAGATGGTCGGCTCGCCCGCGAGCGGAGGCACGTCGAGCGGCAACGAATTGCTGTAGGCGTTGTAGCTGTTGGTGGCCGTGCCGATCATGCCGGTGGTGAGGGTGCTGACCATCGGCACCGCGAAGGCGCCCTTCTCCGCGTAGAACTGAACAGGCGTCGCCAGCCCGACCGCGATGCCGAAACGATCGCGAAGCTCTGCCGAGCAGGTGGTGGTGGTGTTCATGCGGGTGGGCGGGTACGTATTTCCCGTGGTGTGAAGCGCGCCGAGGTTCTTCTTCAGGCAACCCAGCACCATGCCGCCTCCCGACGGTTTGCCAGCGACGATCGCGACGTCGTGGGTGGCTTGAACGGGGCTCGAGGTTCCCGCGGTCGCCGCGACGGTGGCAGTGACGGTCGCGATGCCCAGCGTGTCACCCGACTGCAGCGTGGTGAACGCGATGCCACCGTCGTCGGTGATCGCCGTCGGGCTCACGTTGGCGCCACTCGCGCCGGTGACGGAGAAGTTCACGTCGACCCCGCCGACGCCCTTCGAAGCCGAATCGACGACCTTGAAATACAGCGGCGTGGTGAGATCTCGATTCGAGAACTGAATGCCGAGCGCGGGCTTGGTTCGAGAGTCGGTCTGCCAGACGATGTTCGCCACGCCGACGATGCCGATGGGCAGCTGGGTGTTGGCGGTGAGCGCGGTGGCGGTGATGGTGGCCACGCCTTGGGGAGAACCGGCCACGTAGAACGTCGCGGTCGCCACACCGCTGGCGTCGGTGGTCACCATGGTGGTGGTGGTTCCAGGCGCCATCGCGAATGAGCCGGCGGTGGTGGAGAGGTTGATGGGGGTGTTCGCGATCGCCGCGCCGCTCGCGGTCAGGGTGAGCGTGGCCGTCAGCCCGAGCGAATCACCGGTTCCGACCACCAGCGACGGCTTGGTCGGCCTCAAGACGATGCGGTGCATGGTGGTCACTCCACCGTCGCCAGAGCTACCGCCGCTGCCGCCGCTGCCTCCACTTCCACCCGTACCGCCACCGCCCGCGCCGCCGGCGCCGGTGAGCCGCACATTGATGCCGCCGGTGACGTCGGTGCCGTTGTGCTTCCACACGCCATTGACGCGCATGGTGCCGACGCACTTGCTGTCGGTCGCGACGTCACACGCGAAGGTCGCGCTGCCCTTGCCAGCCGAGAGGGTGACGTCTTGCCCTCCCGCGAGCGTGCCGGCGGTCGAGTTGAGGTGAACCGTGCCGGTGCCGGCGACCGACTGCTCGTCGAGCGCGTTGATGTTGATGGTGGTGGTCGTGCCGTCGGGAGCGATGCTGCCCGGCATCGCGGTGAGCTCAAGCGACGCGGGCTGCATTTCACTGCTGCACCGAACGAACGCGAGCGCAGCGATGAACGCGGCCGCGAGCGAGATTCTACGCACCATGTGTGGGGTTCCTCCGGGCCGGAGTATTTGCACGAGTTTCCAGGACGTCAAAGATCGACGGAGATATCGTGCCGCGCCGTGCGAACCGCGACGACATGGTTGGGCCTGGTGGTGCTGGCTGCGTGCTCCGCGCCGACGGAGACGCCCACCGCGTCGCTCAGCGTCTCGGTGAAGCCCGCGGCCATCGATGACCAGGGCCAGCTCAGCACCATCACGGTGCGCGCCACCGCTGCCGACGGCAGCGCCGGCACCGGGTCGGTGAAGGTCAGCTCCGCCGCGGGCTCGCTGAAAGACCGGCACCATGGTCACGCTCGAGGCCGGCAAGGCCGAGGCGATGTTCTCGTGCGCGGTCTCGGCCGACCCGGCCTGCTCGGGGCGGGTGGCCATCACCGCCGAGTGGAACAGCCTCACCTCGGGCGCGCGCGTGCAGGTCGGCGACGCCGGCATTCCCGGCACCGCCGGTGGCTCGGGAGGCGCGGGCGGTGGCGCGACCGCTGGCGGCGCGGGCGGCGGCGCGGGAGGTAGCACCGCGGGCGGCTCGGGCGGCGGGGGTGGCTCGGCGGGCTCCGACGGCGGCACCGCGGGCAACGGCGGCGGCAGCGGCGGCTCGAACGACGGCGGCACCGCGGGCGGTGGAACGGCAGGCGGCGCCCCACCCGCCCCTTCGCGCGTGCCCGATGCAGGAGGCGTGTACCTGCTGGGCCTGCTGACCTCGACGGTCGACGCCGGCACGTACGCGCTGGCCGACCTCGCCAACCCCGACGCCCCCATCGTCGCGTTCCCCGCCGGCTTCCAGCCCGAGAGCCTGCAGCTCGGGCCCGACGGCCGCGTGTTCTATTTCGAGAGCGTCAGCGGCCGGGTGATGCAGCTCGCCTCAGACGCGTTCGAGCAGACCCGCACCGGCGCGTCGCGCTACCCCGCCGACCCGGCGCTCAACGACACGCAGTCGGCGACTCCGAGCTGCCTGATGGTGACCGGCTTCTGGGTGCGGCCCGACACCGGCGCGGTGGTCTACGGCTGCGGCAGCGGCGCGAGCCACACGTATCACGAGGGCAGCACCTCGCTGCTCGACCTGGGCGGCATCGACGTGCTGGCCCTCGGCGCCGGCGGCGCCGCGCTCGGCCGCTCGGGCACCAGCGACGTGGTGGTCGACGCGCAGGGCGACACGCACTCCATCAACGGGCTGCCCGCGCAGGGCCTGGCGGTGCTCACCGGCGCACGCGCGCGCTCTCCGCGGTGGGACGGTCAGGGTTTCCTCGTCGTGCTCGGGCAGCCGAACACCGACACTCCGCCGTGCGAGCTGTGGCGCGTCGACCTGGCCGGAGGCGCGACGAAGCTCGACACCTTCGGCGGCCTGCCCGGCAGCGTGACCTCGAGCGCCGAGTGCAGCGGCCGCGTCGACCGCACCGGCGCGCTCCACACGCTCGGCAGAGACGGCGCCGACGACGTCGTCGTGGTCGAGCCGCGCATGATCGGCGCGTCGTCGGTGGCGTACTCCGAGGCAGGTTCGAGCCCCTCGAACTTCTCCATTTTCCCCCCTTCGGTCTTCACGTTCGTCGAGCCGCACGCGCAGCTCGTCACGGCACCCTGATCCACCCACGTCGTCGCCAAGCCCCCCGAAAACGAGACGAATTGGGGTGGCGACCCCGCACCGTCGGTGTGCACGACAGTGGGCAACCTGGCGTGTCGCACACTCCGGCACCCGAGGATCAGCGCAAGGTTGCGATTCGGTAACACCTTTTTGACCTAAGGCCGTGAGTTTGCAGGCAGTTCGCGCCCTATGCGGCCCCTCACACTGCTTTGTCTTCTGCTCGCGGCCTGCGACGCACAAATTCTGCCGGGTGGAATCACGCCAGGTGACCCCTTCGGTACCGGCGCCGGAGGCACGGGCGCCGGTGGAACCGGAGCGGGAGGCACCGGCGCTGGCGGCACGGGCGCGGGTGGCACCGGCGCCGGCGGCAGCGGCGGCGGCGACGTGGTGGTGAACCCGTGTGATGGCCCGACCAAGGTCGCGGTCGAGCCGATGCGGCGCTTGAGCCACGACGAGTACAAGAACTCGCTCAGCGACTTTCAGCCGTCGTGGGCCAGCGTGGTCGGCACCCAGGCGGCGACGCTGCCCCCCGACACCGAGTCGCTCGGCTTCCGCAACTCGGCCTCGTTTCTCGCGGTGAACGCGACGCTCGCCCAGGAGTACATGGACGCGGCCGAGGCGATCGCCACCCAGGCGGTCAGCAACCTCACCACGCTGTTGCCCTGCCAGCCGGCCAACGCCGGCGCCGAAGCGGGCTGCGCCGACCAGTTCATCAAGGCGTTCGGCCGCCGCATGTACCGGCACACGCTCGCCGCCGACGAGGTGGCCCGCTACACCAAGGTGTACAGCGACGCGCGCACCGGCGGCTACGACTTCAAGACCGGCATCGAGTGGGTGGTGTTCGCGTTCTTGAACTCGCCCGGCTTCCTCTACCGCGTCGAGCTCGACGCGGTCGGCTCGAGCGGCGTGCGCGAGCTCACCCCGCTCGAGCTCGCCTCGCGCCTCTCGTACCTGATGTGGCAGAGCGCCCCTGACGTCGCGCTGCTCGACGCCGCCGAGCAGGGCCGGTTGTCGACCCGCGCCGACGTGCTGCGCGAGGCGACCCGCATGGTCGACGACGCCAAGGCGCGGCGCCTGGTGGCCTTCTTCGACCAGTGGCTCAAGTGGGGTGACCTCGACGTCATCGTGCGCGATTCAGCCAAGTTCCCCTCGCTGCCGGCGGGCCTCGGCGGCCTGATGCACACCGAGGCGAAGATGTTCGCCGAGAAGACGGTGTTCGACTCGGACTCGAAGCTGGGCTCGCTGCTGACCGGCAACTACACGTACGTGAACCAGACGCTGGCGCAGCACTACGGCATCGCGGGCATCACCGGCACCGGCTTTCAGCGCGTGGCCACCACCGGCCGCGGCGGCCTGATGATGCTGGGCGGCAACCTCGCGGCGCGCGACCTGAACACCCGCACCTCGATCGTTCACCGCGGCATCTCGGTGCGCACCCTGTTCATGTGCCAGGTGGTGGCGGCGCCTCCTCCCAACGTGCCCGCGCTCGGCCCCATCGACTCGAGCCTCACCCAGGCGCAGCGGCTGGCGATGCACCGCATGGATCCGACGTGCGCCGCCTGCCACAACAACATCGACTCGCTCGGCACTCCGTTCGAAGGCTTCGACGCGGTCGGCCGCACCCGCACCCAGGACGAGGCCGGTCACCCGGTCGACACCACGGGCGAGCTGGTGCGCAGCAAAGACACCGCGCTCAACGGCCCCGTCGCCAACGGCGTCGAGCTGATGGGCAAGCTCGGCCAGTCGGGTGAGGTGCGCGACTGCTTCGCCACCAACCTCTACCGCTTCAGCATGGGTCGCAAAGAGAACGCCGACGACGCGTGCTCGACCTATACGATGAAGCAGGCCTTCGCCCAGAGCGGAGGCGACGTGAAGCAGCTGCTCGTCACCCTCACCCAATTGAACGACTTCGATCACCGCCAGGTGCAGCCATGACCATCTCCCGTCGAAACGTTCTCAAGGGCGCAGCAGGCCTCGGCATGTTCCTGCCGGCGCTCGACGCCTTCGGCCAGACCGCCGCGCCGCCGCCCAAGCGCGCAGTCTGGGTGTTCACCGCCAACGGCGATCAGATCGCCCAGCGCTTCACCACCAAGGGCGAGACCAACTTCGTCTTCGCCGACATGATGTCGCCGTTCGAGCGGCACCGTCAGAAGCTGCTCGTGCTCGACGGCATCAACAAGTACCACGACCGTCTGCCCGCCGGAGAGGTGAGCGACGGCCACGAGCAGGGCGGCTCGGCGCTGGCGCCGTGGCGCTCGGGCATGGGCAGCTTCCCCATCGGCGGCACGTGTGACGCGAACGGCAACAACTGTCAGCTGATCGGCTACGTGAAGGGCCCCTCGATCGACCGCGCGATCGGCGATCGCCTGCTGATGGACAACCCGTCGCTGCCCTACCGCCACCTCGCCATTCGCGTCGGCGGCAGCGGCAACAACATCTGGAACATGCACGCCCACGCGGGCCCGGTGGGCACCCAGGCGCCCATCGGCCCCGACACCAACCCGTTCACCGTCTACACGCGGCTGTTCCAGAACATCGACACCTCGATGCAGCAGAACATCGCGCGGCGGCTGGCGATGAAGCGCTCGGCGCTCGACCTGGTGAACGGCGAGCTCAACTCGCTCAAGCCCAAGGTGTCGACGGCCGACCGCGCCCGGCTCGAGCAGCACACCGAGGCGATGCGCGACGTCGAGCGTCAGCTCACCGCGACCGTCACCGGCACGCACCCCGCGTGCACCGGCCTGGTGATGCCGGCGATGTTCAACCCGCTGAGCGACAGCGGCACCGGCTCGACCCACGAGAAGACCGGTCTGCTGTTCTTCAAGATCATCGCGATGTCGTTCGCCTGCGACCTGGTGCGCACGGTGAACTTCAGCTGGAGCGGCAACACCTCAGACCGCGTGTACTCGAACCTCGGCCTCACCGAGGGCCACCACACCATCTCGCACTTCTCGGACACCACCGCGTTCGGGAAGATTCGGTCGATCAAGAAGTACCTCTACGACCAGAGCACCAAGCTCCACGACGAGCTGATGGCGCTGCCCGAAGCCGGCAAGACGGTGTTCGACAGCACCCTGGTGATGCACTGGAGCGAGCTGAGCCAGGGCGACACCCACTCGAAGAGCCAAGACTGCGTGGTGCTCGCCACCGGCTCGAGCGGCGTGTTCCGCACCGGCCGAATGCTCGACTTCAACTCGGCTCCCAAGCGCGCGCTGTCGAACCTGTTGGTCTCGTGCTGGCAGTTCTTCGGGTACAACGACGTCACCAGCTGGGGTGACCCGCTGTTGATGCCGGGTGGTACCGGCCCGCTGCCCGGCCTCGTCTGAGCGGTTGAGCCGATCTCGGCCAAGCTCTTCGTTGCAGGCTGCGGTCCGTCCTCATGGCCATACTGCGGCCACTCCGGTCGGTCGTCGCCTGCGCCTCGACCTTGGCTCGAGCTCGACTCAACCGAGCGCCCACGCCCACGCGTTGCTCGCGTCGGGTGCCCGCCTGCGCTAGCTGTACCGCGCATGGCGGGCACGAACGCGTTTGCGCGCACGGTGTTGGAGATCGAGGCCAAGGCGATCGCCTCGCTCTACCCGCGGGTGAGCCGGTCGCTCGACGCGGCGCTCAAGGTGCTGCGCGCATGCAAGGGCCGGGTGGTCACCACCGCCATCGGCAAGCCCGGCTTCATCGCGCAGAAGCTGTCGGCGACGCTCGCGTCGACCGGCATCGCGTCGGTCTACCTGCACCCGGCCGAGGCGGCGCACGGCGACCTGGGGCGGGTGACGAAGGGCGACGTGATCATCGCGCTCTCGAACTCGGGCGCGTCGCGCGAGCTGCTGCTGCTCTTGCCGGCGTTCGAGCAGCTGAAGGTGCCGGTCATCGCCGTGACCGGCGACGGCCGCTCGGAGCTGGCCGAGCGGGCCCGGGTGGTCATCGACATCGGGCCCATCGACGAGGCGTGCCCCATCGGCCTGGTGCCCACCGCCTCGACCGCGGCGATGCACGCCATCTGCGACGCCCTGGCGATGACGCTGGCGCACCGCCGAGACTTCTCGGCCGGCGAGTACGCGCGGCTGCACCCGGCGGGGAGCCTCGGGCGGCACGCGCTGAAGGTGCACGAGGTGATGCGCACCGGCAAGGCGCTGCCCACGGTGAGAGAGAGCGACCCGCTCTCGCACGTGGTGGTGGTGATGACGAACACCGCGGGGCGCCCCGGGGCGGCGCTGGTGGTGGGCAAGAAGGGGCAGCTGGCGGGCATCTTCACCGACGGCGACCTGCGGCGGCTGGCCGAGCAGAAGCGGTTGAATTTCTCGGTGCCGGTGCGCGAGGTGATGGGCCGGCGGCCGCGCGTGGTGGGGCCGAACGAGCTCGCGCTCGCGGCGGCGTCGCTGATGCGCGAGGTGCAGGTCGACCAGCTGCCGGTGGTGAACGGCGCGGGCAAGGTGGTGGGCCTGGTCGACGTGCAAGATCTGCTGGCCGCGCGCATCGCGTAGCGCTGGCGAATCGAAGGGGGTTGGGGTTACCTCTTTCGTATGGCCAACTTCCTCGAGCAGCTGAAGACGATGACGGTGGTGGTTGCAGACACCGGAGACTTCGAGTCGATGAAGCGCTTCAAGCCACGCGACTCGACCACCAACCCGTCGCTGATCGCCGCGGCGGTCGCGCTGCCGCAGTACGAGGCGGTGGTGAAGCGTGGCCTCGCCTGGGCGAAGAAGGGCGGCGGCTCGAACGCCGAGATGGCGCGCCGCGCGGTCGACCGGCTCTCGGTCGAGTTCGGCTGCGAGATTCTGAAGATCATTCCCGGCCGGGTCTCGACCGAGGTCGACGCGCGCCTCTCGTACGACACCGAGAAGAGCATGGCGAAGGCGCGCGAGCTGATCGGCCTCTACGAGCAAGAGGGCATCAAGCGCGAGCGGGTGCTGATCAAGCTGGCCTCGACGTGGGAGGGCATCAAGGCCGCCGAGCAGCTCGAGAAAGAGGGCATTCACTGCAACCTCACCCTGCTGTTCGGCTTTCACCAGGCGGTGGCGTGCGCCGAGGCCAAGGTGACGCTCATCTCCCCGTTCGTGGGGCGCATTCTCGACTGGTACCTGAAGAGCACCGGCAAGGCGTCGTTCGCGCCGCCCGAAGACCCGGGCGTCGTCTCGGTGACGAAGATCTACAACTACTACAAGGCGTACGGGTACCAGACCGAGGTGATGGGCGCCTCGTTCCGCAACGTGGGTGAGATTACCGAGCTGGCAGGGTGCGACCTCTTGACCATCGCGCCCAAGCTGCTCGCCGAGCTCGAGGGCATGCAGGGCACCCTGCAGCGCAAGCTCGACCCTGCGAAGTCGAAGCCGCTCGCCTCAGAGAAGATTCACGTCGACGAGGCCACGTTCGCGAAGCTGCACCTCGAAGACAAGATGGCCACCGACAAGCTCAAAGAGGGCATCGACGGGTTCGCGAAGGCGATCACCGACCTCGAGAAGCAGCTCGAGCCGCGCGTCGCGCAGGCCTGAGCTACGAGGCTTACCTGAACCGGGAGATCGCGCGCGACCGCATGAGCGGGTACGGCCTCTCGCCGGCCGAGCGCGCGCGCCTTCAGCACCACGAGAATCGGCTCAGCCGCGACATCTACCGCCAGAAGCACGACGGCCAGGTGCGGTGAGGGCCAGCTGCGTCGTCGGGTCGCAAGCGACGGGGCCGGGCGCATCGCGTCGTGAACGGTCGCGGGTCCGACCTGCCGAGGCGTGTCGAAATGGTGCCGACACCGCTTCGCCCAGTCGAGCTCGCCCCCTCACCCCCCGCCCTCTCCCGCGAGGGGAGAGGGTGCTCTTCAGAGGGAGCTCAGGTACGCGGCCAGGGCTTGCGCGCGGGGAATGAGCGTCTTCACTTCGATGTGCTCGTCTTTGGTGTGAAAGCCCTTGCCGCGGGGGCCCAGCGCGTCGATCGACGCGATGCCCATCGCCGAGGTGGTGCACGCGTCGGACCCGCCGCCGACCCGAGGTGACTCGCTCGCCGCGAGGCCGTAGGCCTTGGCGTGCTGCGCGTACGCCTCGAACAGCTTCAGGTTCGCGTCGGTGCGCTCCATGGGCAGGCGGTTCGCGCCGCCGACGCAGGTGAGCGTGGTGCCGGGCACCGAGGCCGCTGCTTCGGCCGCGGCGTCGAACAGCGACTTCACCAGCCACTCGGCGTCGACCCTGGTCACGAACCGCAGGTCGAGCTCGGCGACCGCGTGGTCGGGCACGGTGTTCTTGCCGTGGCCGCCGGCGATCTTCCCCACGTTCACGGTGACGCCCCGCGCGTAGTCGGTGAGGCCCTGCGCCTTGTCGATGAAGCGGGCCAGCGCCCAGGCGGCGTTCGCACCGTCTTGATGGTTGTTGCCGGCGTGCGCCGCCTTGCCCTTCGCGGTGACGTCGAGGTTGCCGGTGCCCTTGCGCGAGGTGACGATGGCGTCGTTGGCGCGGCCCGACTCGAAGGTGAGCGCGGCCTGCGCTCCGGCGAGCTCGGCGCGAATCAAGGGCGCCCCTTCGAAGCTGCCCACCTCTTCGTCCGAGACGATGATGGTCTTCAGCGGCGGCAGCGCGGCGAGCCCCCGGGTCGCGGCCAGCGCCTTGAGCGCCCAGGCGATGACGACCAGGCCGCCCTTCATGTCGAGCACGCCCGGGCCGCGGCGCAGGTCGCCGTCGACGCGGTAGCCCTCGAACACTCCGGGCGGGAACACGGTGTCGAGGTGGCCGATGAGGCCCACCGGCTTCTCGCCCGCCCTGCCCTTCGACGAGAACACCAGGTGGCTGGCGTACTGCTCGCTGGGCACCACCCGCGCGGTGAGGCCCTCGATGGTGAAGACCTCTCGCAAGAGCTCGCCCACCTGGTTGCCGCCCGCGGTGTTGTCGGTGAACGAGTTGATGTTCACCAGGGCGGCGAGCGCGGTCTCCAGCTCGGGCAGGCGGGGCTCGAGCCACTTCACGGCGTCGTTCATGCGCCGGTGACTACCACGACCTCCGGGGGCTTGATTTTTAGCACGACCGTTCGTATTTTTACGGCCGTGAGCAAAGGCGCCGAGACCCGCGAACGCATCATCGACCGCGCGTACATGGTGGCCGGGCGGCTGGGCATCGAGGGCGTGACCATCGGAGCGCTGGCCGACGAGCTCAACCTCAGCAAGAGCGGCCTGTTCGCCCACTTCGGCTCGAAAGAAGACCTGCAGCTCGAGGTCTTGAAGGAAGGCGAGCGGCGCTTTCAGGAGATCGTCATCAAGCCAGCGCTGAAGGCCCCGCGCGGGCTGCCGCGCCTCAAGAAGCTGTTCGAGCTGTGGGTCGACTGGGACTCGAACCCCAGAAACCCGGGCGGCTGCATCTTCATCACCGCCTCGGTCGAGCTCGACGACCGCGAGGGTCGAACGCGCGACTACCTGGTGGCCACGCAGCGCAACCTGCTCTCGTTCATGACCGGCGCGGTGCGGCTGTGCGTCGAGGCCGGCCACTTCAGGCCCGACATCGACTGCGAGCAGTTCGCGCACGAGGCCTACGGGCTGGTGCTCTCGCACAACCACTTCAAGCGCCTCTTGCGAGACCCCAACGCCGAGAAGCACGCCAGCAAGGCCTTCGAGCGGCTGGTGCGCTCGGTTCAACGCTGAACTCACCCCCCGACGAAAAGGAGCCACACCATGACCGCCTCGCCTGAAGTCGACCCGAAAAATAGCACGACCGTTCGTTTTTCTCTGACCGGCCTGGCCGAGTGGCTGGCGCCCCGCTTCGTGCTCGACCGCGCCTTCGAGGCGTGGTGCACCCCGCCGCGCCCGAAGAAGCCGCGCCCCCCGCGCGAGGGGCGGCCGTTCGAGCTCGACACGCCGGTGGGCACCTTGAAGGCGTGGGAGTGGGGCATGCGCGACGACGGCGAGACGGTGCTGTTGGTGCACGGCTGGGGCGGCAGCGCGGTGTCGATGGAGAAGCTGGCGCGGCCGCTGGCAGAGGGGGGCCGCCAGGTGGTGGCGATGGACCTGCCCGCGCACGGGCTCAACCCTTCGGGCCAAACGAACCTGCTCGAGCTGACGCGGGCGGTCGAGGCGGCGCTGTGGCGCTTTCGCCCCACCGCGGTCATCGGCCACTCGTTCGGCGCCTCGGCCACCGCGCTGGCGCTCGAGCGGGGGCCCAAGGTCGAGAAGGTCGCCCTGCTCGCTCCGGGCGAAGACATCGGGTGGTTCGCGCACGCGTTCGCGGTGCGCGCGGGCCTGTCGCAGGGCATCGCGCTGGGGCTGCTCACCCGCATCGAGCAGCGGGTGGGCATCAGCCCCGACCGCCTGAGCCTGAGGCACCACGTGCCTCCGGCGTCGACCGAGGTGCTGGTGCTGCACGACCCTGCCGACCTCGACGTGCCGGTGTCGCACGCGCAGAAGCTGGCCGAGGCGTGGCCGGCCGCCCGGGTGGTGGCGATCGACGGCGTCGGGCACCACGGCCTGCCCCGCCACGCCGCGGTCATCGGGCGGCTGACCGACTGGGTGAGCGCCAAGAAAGCGCCCTGAAGCGCCGGCTCGCCTGAACGTCTGAACAGCTTCGGGGCGAACGTCGTGTGGTAAGGCCGCGCCTCGGTTCGACAGCCATGCTGCTCCTGCGAGACGTGCAGAAGAACGATCTGACCGGCCTGAAGCGGCTCGCAGCGGTGCTCAACAGCGTCAACCTGCCGAACAACGAAGAGGTGTTGAGCTCGCTCATCGAGCGGTCGACCAAGAGCTTCTCGGGCACCTTGAGAGACCCGTTTCACCGCGAGTACCTGTTCGTGCTCGAAGACCTGCGCAACAAGCAGCTCATCGGCACCTCGATGATCATCGCGCAGCACGGCACCCGCGAGGCGCCGCACATCGCGTTTCAGGTCACCGAGGCCGAGCACTACAGCGCGAGCATCGACAAGCACATTCGCCACCAGGTCTTGAGCATCGGGTACAACTACGAGGGCCCCACCGAGATCGGCGGCCTGGTGGTCGACCCGCCGCACCGCTCGACGCCCGAGAAGCCCGGCAAGCAGCTCTCGTACGTGCGCTTCCTGTACATGGCGATGCACAAGAAGCTGTTTCGCCCGCGGGTGCTGGCCGAGCTGCTCCCTCCGCTGATGAAAGACGGGCGCTCGCTCTTGTGGGAGGCGTGCGGCAAGAAGTTCACCGGGCTCGAGTACCCCGAGGCCGACAAGCTCTCGCGGCGGAACAAAGAGTTCATCAAAGAGCTGTTCCCCGCCTCGGACATCTACGCGACGCTCTTCTCTACCGCAGCGCAGAAGATCATCGGGGTGGTGGGCGAAGAGACGCGCGGCGTGCAGCGCATGCTCGAGCGCATCGGCTTCAAGTACGTGAACCGCATCGACCCGTTCGACGGCGGGCCGCACTACGAGGCCGACCTGTCTGACGTGACGCTGGTGCGGCGCTTTCGCACCGCGAAGCTGGGTGAGAAAGACTTCGACCAGGAGGCCGAGCTGTACCTGGTGGCGGTCGAGCGGACGACCGGCAAGGGCCGCTTCCGCGCGGTGCTGGCCCCGGTTCGCTTCGACGACAAGATCGCCTACCTTTCGGAATCAGCCAAGGAGGTCTTGGGCGTCGAACCGGGCGAGAAGGTCTCGCTCGTGCCCTTCGAGTGATGTGGTTCGCGGTGCTGGCAAGCCTGGTGCTCTCGGAGACGCACGACGAGCGGCTCGAGACCGGGCGAAGGCTGACCCAGACGCTGCTCGACTCGCGGCTCGACGAGCTGTGGCAGCAGGGCGGCGCGTCGTTCAAGCGCGGCTTCGGCGGCAGCGTGGCGGGGCTGAAGCAGTTTCGCGCGCGGCTGGCCAACGACTTCGGCGAAGAGCTGCGCGTCACGTCGGACTCGATCGACGAGCGCACCGGGCTGGTGGTCTACACCCGGCAGTCGACCTTCAGCCGCTGGGCGCTGGGGGTCGAGATGCAGTGGGTGTGGGACCCCGGCAAGGGCGCGCTGGTGTCGGTGAGCGCGCGGCCGGCGTTTCGCGAGGCGCCCAGCCCCCACGAAGACTACGTGCCCAAGGTCGAGCTCAAGCTGCCCTTCCGCGGCACGTGGACGGTGCTGTGGGGCGGCCGCACCTGGGAGGTGAACCGGCACTCGTCGGTGGCCGACATGCGCTACGCGACCGACCTGTGGATGCTGAAGAAAGGCAGCTCGTGCACCGGCGACTGCACCAAGAACGAGCAGTACTTCTGCTGGGGCAAGCCGGTGGTGGCGCCCGCCGACGGCACGGTGGTGTTCGTCGAGAGCTCGCGCCCCGACAACCGCCCGAACGCGCCCGACCCCAACAACCTGTTCGGCAACCACGTGGTCATCGACCACGGCAACAGCGAGTACTCGCTGCTGGCGCACCTGCACCGCGGCAGCGTGGTGGTGAAGAAGGGCGAGAAGGTCACGGTGGGCGAAATCATCGCGGTCGCCGGCAACAGCGGCATGTCGACCGAGCCCCACCTGCACTACCAGCTGATGGACGGGCCCGACTGGTCGACCGCGCAGGGGCTGCCGGCGCGCTTCTTTCGCTATAACGTCGACGGCAAGCCGGTCGAGGTGGGTGAGCTCAAGCGCGGGCAGTACCTCTCGCCGTGAGCTACTTCGCCTTGGTCTCGATGTTGAGGCCCGGCAGCAGCATCGGCACGCAGCGCTCGTTCTGACAGACCTCGTCGGCGGCGCAGCGGCCGTGGCAGGGCAGGGTGTCGCACAGGCCGGTGTCGGGGTTGCAGGTGGTGCCGGGCGGGCAGCTGGCGACGCAGCCGCCGACCGCGCGCGAGACGGCGGCGGCGCCGATGGCCGCGCCGACCGAGGGGAGCGCCCCTACCCCCGGGCCGGCTCCAGGTCGGTCAGGCTGGTGGCCGGGCGCGTAGGCGCTGCCGGTGCCGCCCAGGCCAAGCCGCGCCTGGTTCTTCATCTCGGCGCAGGCCAGGGCGAGGACGACGAGAAGGGGTGCGCGCCGCATGGCGTGATTCTAACGCTGTCGCAGCCCGGTGATTTCGTCTCAGGCCCACAGCAGCCAGGGCCGGCGCAAGAGCGCCAGCGCCTCGCGCACCGTCTGTGAGAGCCAGTCGGTGGTGCCCAGGCGACGGCCCGAGGGCACCGGGTGGGCGCGAATGCCGAGGGCTTGGAACTGCGCCTGCGCGCGCAAGAGGTGGTAGCCGTCGCTGACCAGCAGCACCTCGTCGATGCCGCGGGCCTTCAGCAGCGGCGCGGTGAGCGCGGCGTTCTGGGCGGTCGAGTGGCTCTGGTCTTCGAGGAGGCAGGCGGTGGGAGGGACTCCGGCGGCGACCGCGAGGTCTCTGGCGATGCTCGCTTCGCTGGGCAGCTTGCCGCTCGAGCCGCCGCTGAAGACGATGAGCGGCGCGCGGCCCGAGAGGTAGAGCTGCGCCGCCTTCTCGGCGCGGTACTGCAGCGCCGGCGCGGCGTGACCCGAGGGGAGCACCCGGGCGCCGAGCATCACGACGGCCCTGGCGCTCGCCGTGGCCGCGGGGCGACGCGAGGCGCGGTCGACCCGCCACGCGATTGCGGCCACCACGACGAACGGCAGGGCGGCGAGTGCGAGGAGCAGGCGGGCGCGCATCTAACGCCGATGCGCGTAGCAAGAGAACGGCCGTCGTCGCCGCTCGAAAGAAGGTCACCCTGAGAGGCTGACCGAAGGGCGCAGTCGAAGGGAGCCGCGGGCGGGTTCTCTGCCCCTCGGGGTTACACGAAAGTGGCGTCGAACGTCATCACCACACCGATGAGCTCCTTCGCGCTGACTCCCTACCGTCGAACCTCGCTGGGTGAACGTCTGGTCGCTGGCGGTGCGGGTCAGCGCCTCGCGATTCTCCTGCTCTCTGTCTTCGCGCTCCCGGCTGGCGCACAGCTTCGTCCGACGGGCGGCCACTACCCAGGGCGTGCGTCGGATACGGGGTTCTCGGTTGGCGCCGGGCCGTCTGGTCCCGAGGCCTCGAGCGTTCCTTTCGACTTCCCCGCTGAACGCGGCGGCATGCCTGTTCCGGTGCAGCTGGTGTTCGGAACACGAGGCGTGGGCGCGGCGGGGCTCGGCTGGGATGTGCCGCTCTCCTATGTCCGCCGCGACACGTCGATCGCCTACCGCCGGCCGAAGTTCGGCAGCAACATCGCGGTCGAATCTCGGCCGGAGGTGACGCTCGTGTTTCAAGGCGCCGAGTATGAGCTCGTGCCCAAGGGGCCGAACTGGGTCTCCCGCGCAGGAGCCCCAGGCCTGCTCTTGAACGAGCAGCCCGACGGGTGGCGTCTCTACGACGGCCAGGGGCGGACCTATCTGTTCACCCCGCGCGGCGATCTCGGAGGCACGGGGCTGTGGCTGCTCTCGTCTGTACGTGGCCCGAACAACGCCCTGCTGGCCTCGCTCGAGTACGCGACAGCGAAGCCGACGACTCCTGAGGGCCGGGTCGTGACGGTCGACCTCACCCGCGTGACGTACAATTTTGTTGAGGGCTCGAGCTGCCCGAAGCACGAAATTCGGCTCGAGTATCTCGCCGAGTTCCCCAACGCACTGTCGCTGTCTGTGCTCGAGAACGAATTTCTCGCGCGCATGCACGTGCTCACCTCGGTCGAGGTCCGCGCCAGCGCGACCTGTGGCGGCACCTTCGAGCGATTGCGCCGCTATGTGCTTGCCTACTCGCCCGACACAGACACCGCGCAACCTCGGCTCGCCGACGTCACCCTCTACGGGCGTGAGGGGACTCAGACCAAGGCACCCATCGCCAGCTACACGTATGGCTCGGCGCTGACGAACCAGAAGCTGGTCTTCGAGAAGACCGAGACCCTGGCCCTACCGTCCGCCGCAGACCTCTCGAAAATCGGGAGTACCGAAAATGACCTCACCTTCGATGCCCCGTACCCCGGCATCGAATATGCCTCGTGGCAAGGATTGACGGACTTCACTGGCGATGGCCGAGCCGACCTGATCTTTCAACAGGCAGGCCGGTTGTGGATGGTGGCCAATCGCCCCGGCGCGAGCGGCGGGACGATTCTGGACGATACGACGCAGACCGCGCCGCTCTCGGGAGTCGTGCTCCCCGACGGGCCGTTCGAAATGGGGTCGGCAACGGTCAATCGCTACACCTACGGGAACAACGCGCAAAACGTAGACAAGACGTGGCGCCAGGCGATGGACGCCAACGGCGACGGCCGGGTCGACCTCATCGACGCCGCCGAGGAGCAGGGAAAGTGGGTCTTCTATTTCAATACGCCAGGCCCCACGCCAGCCACTGTCAAATGGGAGCGACGGTCGGTTCCGATCGCAGAGCTCTACCATCACCTCCGGCTGCGTGGGCTCGATGTGCAGAACGACTACCTGCCTCTGGCGAGCCGGTTCACCGCCAGAGATCGAACGTCGAACGTCTGCTGGCGTTGGAACGGCCACGACTGGGTCGAGTACCCGCAGGGATGGGGCAACTCAGACGGGTGCTTCGGGAGCCCAGCCGACGACATCTACAGCGGAGAAAAGACCTTCACCGAGTGGGAGCTCAACGACCTCAACGCCGATGGCTACCCCGAGCTCGTCTTCAACTCGTCGCGCGTCGCCCTCACCGTGGTGCAGGGGATACCGACGGGTCCGCCCGGCCCGGGAACCCAGACCCTATGGTCGCAGGTGATTTGGAAGGTCGGCCCGGTTGCGGGTTCAGCCAACAACGTCGACGCGGTTCTAAACCTGCGCGGGCTCATCTTCGACAGCGGCGTCAATGTCTTCTCTCTGCCTCTCACGTTGGTTCAAGGTTCAGAGTGTGGCGTGGGCATGTGGCTCGAAGATGGCAGCACGCAGAGCGCGAAATGCACGATCGCCGACGTGAATGGAGATCATCTTCCCGACCGTGTCGAGGCCAAGGCCGCCTACCTCGGTACGGGCCGCGGCTTCAGCCAGCTCACGCTGCCTCTACCCGTGGCAATGCATGAGCAACGAAACGCCCAGCGAAGAGCGTGTGAGCCGCCGGCGACCGCCAGTACGCTCTTCTCCGTCAAGCAGTTGACCGGCTTGAAAGACCTCACCGGCGACGGTATCCCCGATCTGGTCAGCGGCTCGAGCGTGTACGTCGGCACGGGTGCCGGGTTCAGAGCGGCGATACCCATCGAGGGCACGTTTGCCATCTCACAGCAGATCGACCGATGCGGCGGCGGGATCTCGAAGACCACGATGGGTCTGTTCGATGTCAACGGCGATGGGCGTCCCGAGGTCGTCGTGGCCAACGGATCTGGCTACGAGCTCCACCAGATCAAGGGCGCCGGCCTGCCGGGCAGACCCGAGGCGGGGCGCATCGTCGCGGTCGACAACGGGCACGGCGCGAGAACGACGTACACGTACCGCTCGGCGAAGGAAGACCGGTCGACTCGGCACCAGGTGCCCTTTCCAGAGATCGTCGTCACCGCGATGGAGACTGCCGGCACGTATGGGTTGGGCGGGCGGCTGAGTGCGACGCAGTACGCCTACGGAGATGCGACGCAGTTCTACGACCCCGCGCTCGACCGTTTCCGAATGGCCGCCTACGGCCGCACGGTCTCTCTCGTGCTCACCAGCCTTGCTCCGGGAAAGGCCGATGGCGTGGCCACCGTGACGGACACCTACCCGCTCCCCACGTTCTCGGCGGCCCCGCAGAACGAACGCTTCGGGCGCTATCTCAAGGCGGGGCGCGTGCGCGACTCGACGGTGCTCAGCGGAACGCTCGACGTGAGCCCGTGGGCGCTGCTGACGGCCGACGTGAACACCGACCCGCGGCGCATCTCGCAGACCCATTCCGAGCTCGCCACCGTGCTCATCAATGAGCCTCCCATCGCCAACGCCAACACGTTCGACTGCTTCGAGATGGTCTACCCCTACAGCTTCATCAATTCATGGGGTGCGAACCCGGGCTTCTACGACGTCTGCTCCTCGCACGGGTTCGTCTACGAGCGATGGACGACGACCTCGAAGGGGCAAGGTTCGCCCTCCGGCGAGTACACGCAGGCGCGAACAGACGTGTTGGCCATCGACAACCTGGGCCGCGTGACGCGAGCACAGCAAGGCAACGACTCTTTCCGGCTCGACGACGACCTGTGCATCGACATCGCGTATGCCACGCCCATCACGGGCTTGCCGCGCATGCTCGACGCGAAGTCGAGCCGCAAGATCTGGGACTGCGGCGGCGACTACGGCCCCGGTGCCGTCCTGGCCCAGGAGACGTGGCAGCTCGATGGGCTACCCGCGGGGAGCGTGACCAACGGGTTCGTCACGCAACACACCCGTGAGCGTCGCGCGATGGATACCGGCGCGTTGCTCGACACCGTGCCTGGATTTGCGGCCAGCTACGACGGCGTCGGCAATGTGACCGAGCTTTCCCAGACACGTGAAGACGGCACGGTTCGTCGATTGTCGCTGACCTACGACGACTTCGGTCTCGAGCCGGTATTCTCGTCGATCAGCTCGGGCAGCATGAAGGTCGAGACGCTCATTCGCCGTGACCCGGTCACGCTCGAAGCGCTCGGCGCTCGCGACTCCACCGGCGCAGAACGAGGTGCCACCTACGACGGACTCGGTCGGACGGTCTACTCGACGGTCACACCGGCGGGAGGTCAGGAAGGTGTGATCGCCGCGTTCAAGTACGTGGGGTTCGAAGGCGGGGCGACCTCCGGCCGAAAGATCGAGCAGACCGTCTTCACCGATCTCGTGCCCGTCAAAGACGTCACGACGGCGACCGGTCAGGTCAGCACGACCTTGCTGGACGAGCTGGGCCGCACGCGCCGCACCGAGGTTTCTCTCGGCGCCGACTACGCTGGCGAGAAAATCATCTCGGGTTCGCGCACCTACGACTCGACGGGTCGCCTCGCGTACGAGGCAGACCCCTTCCCGGCGAGCCAGAATCCACTCACCGCCTACGGCACGAGCCACCACTACACGCCAGACGGGTTCACGACCTGCACCGTGCGCGGCCACGGCCCGCAGCCCTTCACGCAGGTGACCAACCCCGCTGCCGAGGTCTTCCCCACGTGTCATACGCGGTCGATCGCGAACCACGAAGAGGTCATCTCGACCGTCACGGCCGACGCCCTCTTGCCGGGCTCGCTTCAGGAGAACGTCGTGCGCCAGTCGACGCAGACCGCCGCAGGCAGGCTCATATCGCGTTCGACCTGGCGCGGGGCTGCGCGGGTCGAGCACTCGACGTTCGAATACGACCGCCTCGGCAACACCGTGGCGTCGACCCGCTACGCAAGCCCCGCCAACGCGACGGGGCCGGTTCGCTCGAGCTTCAGCTACGACAGCTTCGGCCAGCTCCTCGAGTGGAACGAGCCTGAGAGCGCTCCGAAGCGCGCCTTCTACGACCGGTTCGGGCAACAAACCGAGGTCTCGTGGGCTTCAGCACCCGGGGCTCAGCGGCAGCAGCTTCGGCGGTACGACGGACTCGGGCGGCTGATCCATCGCGAGGAGCGGCTCAACGGCACCGTCGAGGCGGATACCTCGTACGACTACATCTACGACTCGAGCCAGGGTGCGCCGAAGATCACGCCCACCTTCCAGCAGGGGCGGCTCGCGCTGACCAAGGGCCCGACGGGCCAGACGTTCTACAGCTACGACGGCTTTGGAAACGTCGACGGCCGCGTGTTCACGGACGCGAGCGGAGAAGCCTACGTCGAGCGGACCACGTTCCACGCCGACGGCGTGCCGAGCACGCTGACGTTCTACCTACCCGACGAGGGGCACAAACCAGAACAAGCCAGCTATTTCTATGATTCTGCCCGCAGGCTTCGCACGGTCACCTTCGTGGACCCGAGCAATACCAGCACTCGACTCTACGAGGCGGCGACGGTGGACGCGCTCGGGCGTGTCCGCAAGTCGTACTATGGCAACGGTCTGACCTACACCGCCTCTTACGCTGAGACGGGCCGGCGGTTGATGACCGAGTCGGCGGTCGATGGCATCGGAGGCTCTCGCCGCTTCGTCTTCTCTGAATACGACGCGCTCGGCCGAGAGAGGGAAAGGCGCGAGCTGACGAACGGTGTGCTCGCGAGCAAGACGGCCCTCGGGTACGACTCGCTGGGCCGGCTGTCGAATGTCTTCGCCACGAATGCAAGCAATCAGGTTCTGCAATGGTGGAACTACAGCTATGACCCGCTGGGCAATCTACAGAACATGCTGGACGTGCTCGGCAACGGCGACGCCGCTTTCAGCCAGCGGCCGGTCGACAAGGACAGGGTGTGTCGCATCGGGTACGGCAACCCGGGCCTCGGCAGCCCTACGCCATGCAACGTGGTGTACGACGCCAGCGGCAGCGTGATCGAAGAGCCCACGCGCTTCGGTACGACGCGACGGTTCGACTACTTTGGCTCGGGGTCGGTGCGGTCGATTCAAGATGGAGCTTCACGGGCGACGTTCCGCTACGACCCCACCGAGAGCAACAGCGAGGTCGTCGTCCAGACTCCGACAGAGTCGTCCGCGACGTACCGCTACGGCTCGCTGATCGAGCGCCGCGTTCAATGGAGCAGCGGCGCCCCGTCGTCTTCACTCATTTCCAGACGAATTCCCGGCCCGGGCGGGACTCTGGCGAGCCGGCGCGGAGCGCAAGGTTGGGTGTATGCCTTTTCTGAGCCGCGCGGCAATCGCTTGTTCGCGGACCACAGCGGCGCCTTCGTGCAGGAGGTCGGCTACCAGCCCTTCGGAGCCGCGACCAGCACCGGGGCGACCCTTGGTTCTGCGCAATACACCTCGCATCAGTGGAACGGCGGCCCGACGCTCGAGGCTTTCGGGCTCTCGCACCTGGGTGCCCGTGTCTACGACCCGGTCATCGGCCGCTTCCTCAGCCGAGACCCGGTGATGGTCGCGCGCACCGCGGCATCGTCCAACCCCTACGCTTTCGCGTTGAATGACCCCTGGAACTTCACCGACCCCACGGGGCTCCAGTCACCGGAGTGCTACGGCGGTGAGTGCAACGGCGGCGGCGGGGGCGGTTCGGACCCCCACGGCGGCGCAGGCGGGCCTTCGGTCATCAATGAGCCGGGCCTGTACGGCAAGAAGGAGACCCCCGAAGAGCTGTACCGCAAGATCTCCGGAGGGAGGCACGTCGGAGAGGGGTTCAACCCCCGACGAGGTTTGTCAGTAATCATCACAGGGCTGGCCTCTGCCGTCGGAAGCGTTGGCCACTTCTTTACTGACAACATCCCAGCGTCTGATCGGTTCGGTCGCGCCATCTTGCTCAGATATTTGAACGGGGACGGTGACTGGCACATCACCGGCAAAGGGGACTGGGAGGACTACATGAGGGACTGCAGAGAGCTTCAGCACCAGATCTTCGCCGAGCTCCTGGCCGAAGTTCAGCCTGCGGTGAACAAGGGCCAACCCCGCACCTACCTGTTCTCTCGTCATGTCGAAGGCGGCGTAAGCACCGGTGTCGAATCTGCAACGCCGAGTGGCTACGGGTACCTGCACGGGACCAACGAGGACGTCGGTGGCTTCGACATGCGCGGCGTCTACACCGTGACGCCCACCCAGCGTGGATTCGTGGTGGCTGCGCGCCTTCTGTTCGTCTGGAACGACATCATTGACCCGGGTGCAGGCGGCGAAGACAGCTGGGGTGACCGTCTGGCCTGGCTCACTTCGCTCGGCCAGCGCGAGTCGTATCGAATCAGCATCACGTGGCAATCGTCGACATCGATCTTCTTCGATGCCTCGGGCGCCTTCAAAGACAGTCGCCGGTACCCCGGCAACATGGAGGGCCAAGGCTCGAACAGGGGCGTGGGTACCGACATACACTGGGGCGAATACCGGTACCCCACCGAATGGCAGAAATGATGAGAGGCCCCGCATGGACTTCTGCGGATCAGGGTCAGGGTGAACCAGGCCCGACCTCTGAGCGCCACACCAGCTTGCGGCGGCCTTCCAACAGCTCGAGGTAGAGGCGGCCCGCCTCGGCGGGGGGCAGCTCGAGGTACGCCGTGTTGGCGCGCGCGAAGGCGGCCGCCTTCGCCGACGGGTCGACGTCTGCTCCGCTCGCGGTGACCGCCCAGGCATGGGGGTACGCCCTGCCCTTCTCGACCACCACCCCGAGGGCGAGCCGCGCGCCGGGGTTTGCCGCCACGTACGCAGTCGCCAGCTCGAGGCACGAGTCGGCGTAGGCGACCGGTGCCGAGCGCGTGCCGCTCGGCTCGTCGGCCGGCCAGCGCGCGCCTTGAACCTCAGGCTCGAGCGCGAGCTGCTTGCCCCGCCCCGCGATGGCGAACCCCTTGGCGTAGGGCGGCGGCTTCTCGCCCGCGGTGCCGTTGCGAACGAACCGGCTCTTGCCCACCACGAGCTCGAGCAGCTCGCCCTCGAGGTCGTACCGGGCGGTGAACGGCGCCCCGCGCACCGTGCCCCGCACCTCGTACTTCTCGACCGCCTCGGCGCACAGCGGCTCGCGCACCCGCGTCAGCTCGGCGACGCCCTCGACGCAGCCGGCCTTCGGCTTGCGCCACAGCCAGTAGCCCTCGGGCACCGGCTGCTTCGGGTCTCCCAGGTCGAAGGTGTCGACCCGCTCGGCGCGGCTGCGCCGGTACACGTGCGTCGACCGGTAGGTGTAGCGGCCTGCCTTGCGCGAGAGCTCGACCGCGCCGACCGGCGCCCCGTCGAGCTCGAACTGGTAGCGGGTCTGGGCGAGCACCGCCAGCGCCGCGAGGGTCGAGACCATCTGCCGGGCATGTTGTCGCCCTTCGCGGCTTCGCGCACGCCTTTGCTAGAACGAAGCGCAGTGCTGGCAGCCCTGCTCGTGCTCCTCGGTCTGGGGCTCATCGCGTTCGTCTTGCTCACCTCGTCATCGCGCCCGCGCGCCGCCGCGCCGGAGCCTCGACCCGACGCGCCGGCGCTGAGAACCTACGCGCACGTCGACCTCGCGCCGTCAGGCCCGTGGCAGCAGCTGTCGGGTGCCGACCAGTCGGCGGCGGGCGCGCGCTTTGCTGCGCTGCTCAAGCGGCTGCGCCAACGGGGCATCGAGCTGGGCGCGGCCACGCAAGAAGACTGGGGCCTGCTGGCGACCGCGGGGCGCTACCACCTGTGCTTCGGCTCGCTCGACGACGGCTCGGGGTGGGTGGCGAGCCTCACCAGCGGGGGCGACCGACCGGTGCCCGACGAGCCCGGCGCGCGGAACCTGCTGGTCGCGCTCGACGCCGAGCTGCGCGCGATACCCGGTGCGCGCACGGTCGAGTGGTTCAAGCGCGAGGCCTGGCTGAGCGGGAAGCCCGGTGAGCCCGCGCGCGGGCCGGTCGCCGACTGAGCCGATTTGTCGAGTGTGGCCAGCCGGTCGGCTACGGTCAGCCACTCGATGGGCAACCGGCGGTACCTCATCGGCTTCGGTCTGGCCGGCGGTCTGAGCACCGCAATCTTCTGCGGGCTCATCTCGCTCTCGCTCACCGGGCACCCCTCGTCGTTCGGCGCGTGGATGGTGCTGCTCATCACCTGCACGCTCGGCTTCAGCGTGGTGGGCTGGCTGACGTTCTTTCAGTGGATTCAGCGCGAGCGCGACCGCCGCAACCGCCTGCTCGAGAAGCTCGCCACCGGCAACCTCACCCCCAGCGCCGACGGCAAGCTGGAAGACGAGCCCGAGCTTCACCGCCTCTCGCTCTCGCTGCGCCGCGCGCTGGCCAACGTGCAGCGCGGCACCGAGACCCTGCACGGCACCCGTGAAGAGCTGGCCGAGCTGGCCACCGCGCTGCTCGACGCGGCGCGCCGCCAGGGCTCGGCGGTCGACCGCAGCCGCACCGCGGTCGACTCGATGGGCCACAGCCTCGACGGCTCGGGCAAGCGCATCGGCCAGCTCGAGACCTTCGCCCGCGACACCACCACCGTGCTGTCGGAGATGACCGAGCGGGTCGAGCACCTGGCGCAGGCGCTGGGCTCGCTGGTCGACTCGGCGGGCAAGACGTCGGTGCGCGCCGAGGCGATGACCAACCGCGCGGTGCAGGTGGCCGGCGCGAACGACGCGCTGCTCAAGTTCGCGCAAGACGCCGAAGAGTACGTGCAGGCGGTCGAGGGCGGCATCGACTCGGTGCGGCGCCGCGCCGACGAGACCGGAGCGCTGGCCCGCGAGGTGACGACCACCGCCGAGAACGGCGAGACCCTGGTGACGCTGAGCGTGCGCGGCATCTACCGCATCGACGAGACGGTGCGGCGCTCGGCCGAGCTGGTGAACAGCCTGGGCAGCCAGAGCCTCGAGATCGGCCGGGTGGTCGACGTGATTCAGGAGATCGCCGACCAGACCAACCTGCTCGCGCTCAACGCGGCCATCATCGCGAACCAGGCGGGCGAGAGCGGCAAGGCGTTCGGGGTGGTGGCCACCGAGGTGCGCGGGCTGTCAGAACGCACCGCGCGGTCGACCCGCGAAATCTTCCAGCTGGTGAAGAAGGTGCGCGACGGCGTGCAGGCGGCCGTGGACCTGGTGGCCGAGGGGCGCGAGGCGGCGGCGGCCGGCGTGCAGCAGGGCGATCGCGCGGCGGCGGCGCTGAAGGCGATTCGCACCATCATTCAGCGTACGCACTCGTCGATCGAAGCGACGGTGGCCGAGACCGCGCGACTCGAAGCGCAGGGCACCCAGATGGTCGACTCGGCGAAGCAGGTCGCCAAGCGGCTGCAAGACGTCACCCGCCTCACCACCGAAGAGGTGAACGAGGGCCGCGAGCTGGTGCGGCAGGCGCAAGACATGCAGCGCACCGCGCACGGCGCCTCACAGCGGGCCGAGGGGCAGGCGCAGACGGGGAGAGACCTGTCGGACTCGGTGCTCAAGCTCACCGCGGCGATCGACGAGCTGCGGGCCGCGCAGACCGCGCTGAAGAAGGGCGACGTGGCGATCGGCGAAGAGGTGGCCGAGGTGCGCGAAGACGCGCTGCGCATCATTCGCATCGCCGACGCGCTGTCGCGCACCGTCGATCAGCTCTCGCACGAGGGCGAGACGCTCGACGCCGAGGTCTACCGCTTTCAGCTGCCGCAGCCGGTGCCCGGCGGAGTGCTGGTGGCGGCGGTGCACCAGCCCGACGTGGTGTCGCGCACCCATGGCCTCGACCCGCTGTTCACCATCGACCTGCAGTTCGCCGAGGTGAGCGCGGCGCTCTACGACACCCTGCTGCGCTTCGAAGACGGCATGCTGGTGCCGGGGCTGGCCGAGAAGTGGGAGGCCGACGCCACCGCCAAGCGGTACCGCTTCTCGCTGCGGCGCGGGGTGCAGTTTCACGACGGCGTGGCGCTCGAGGCTTCGCACGTGAAGGCGCACTTCGAGCGGCTGATGGACCCCAAGGTCGGCTCTCCGGACCAGGGCATGCTGAAGGACGTCGAGGGCGCGGCCGACTGGGCGAACGGGCTCTCGCGCAGCGTGAGCGGCATCGAGGTGCTCGACCCGCACACCCTCGAGATTCGGCTCGCCGAGCCCCGCGCGTACTTCTTGCGCCTGCTGGCGCTGACCTCGATGGGCATCGCGCGGCGTTCAGAAGGCGGCCGGCTGGTGGGCACCGGCCCCTTCCGCCAGGGCGAGAGCGTCGACGGGCGCATCGTGCTCGAGCGCAACCCCAGCTACTTCCGCACCGGGCTGCCGCTGCTGTCGCGGGTCGAGCTCTTGATGTGCGCCGACCGCGCCGACGCGCTGAAGCGGCTGGCGGCGAAGCAGGCGCACATCGTCTCGTACCTGCACGCCGAGCACGTGGCGCAGGCGGGCGGCGCGCTGGCCGAGGCGCAGGTGGTCTCGGGCAACTCTCCGTCGACGTGGTTTCTGGGGTTCAACGTGAAGCACGCGCCGTTCGACGACGTGCGCATTCGGCGCGCGGTGCGGGCGGGGCTCGACGTGCGCGGGCTGGTCGAGAGCTTTCACCGCGGGGCGCGGGTGGCGCGCTCGCTGACTCCGCCGGCGCTGCTCGAGGTCGACCGCATTCACGAGCCGCGGTCGGACATCGACCTGTCGCGGCGGCTGCTGAGCGAGGCCGGGGTGACCCGCCTCAAGCTGCAGCTGTACTACCCGCCCGACCGCGACACGCGCGCCGAAGACGCGGTGCTGTTCAAGCCGTTGCTCGACGCGCGCCTGGTCGAGCTCGAGCACGTTCCGACCGCCGACGCAGAAGGCTACTGGCAGCGGGTGCGCGAGGGGCGCGTGGCAGTGGTGCGCGGCAACTGGATCGCCGACTTCGCCGACCCCGACAACTTCTTGCACTTCCTGCTGAACTCGAAGGCGCAGACCTTCTACGCGTTCGGCTACCACAGCGAAGAGTTCGATCGGCTCACCGACGAAGCGCGCGTGGCCATCGACCCCGGGCACCGCCAGACGCTGTACCGCAAGGCCGAGAACCTGGTGCGCGAAGACTGCGTGGTGGTGCCGCTGTACCACGAGCGCTTTCACGCCGCGGCCGCCCCGGCGGTGCAGGGCCTGCGCTTTCACCCCACCCCGCCGCAGATTCGGTACGAGTCGCTGTGGCTGGCGCCCGATGCTTGAGGGGGTTGGCTTGAGGGGGGTTGGCAGCAGACGAGACCGAGCAGGGTGAGCAACGTCGAACCCTGAACGGTTTCGTCAGTGCGTGACCGGTGACGGCGGCGGTGCGGGGAGCTCGGCGCTCGCGACGCCCTGGGGGCGTTCGAGGGTGCGCAAGAGCTCGTCGATGTGCAGGGGCTTGGGCACCCAGTCGGCGTGGGCGGCGCGCAGCCGCGCTTCGTCTTCGGCCTGCCCCGAGATGACCACTACGGGAAGCGAGCGCAGCTGCCCGTGGCGCAAGCGCTCGTCGAGAAAGCCCCACCCGTCCATCACGGGCATGCTCAGGTCGAGCAGCACCACCGAGGTGGGCCGCCGCCGCAGTGACTCGAGCGCGGCGGCGCCGTTGGCGGCAGACGACACGTGGTACCCCTCTTGGCGCAGAGCCTCGCAGAGGGTGTCGCGCATGATGGGGTCGTCGTCGACCACCAGCACGGTGCGCTGCGACGACGAGGCGAGCGGGAGCGTGAAGTAGAAGCGGGTGCCGGCGCCGGGCAGGCTCTCGACCCAGATGCGGCCTCCGTGGGCCTCGACGATGCCGCGGGCGATCGAGAGCCCCATGCCGCTGCCCTGGCGGGTGCGCTTCTTGAGCTGCCAGAAGCGATCGAAGAGGTGCGGCAGGTCGGCCGCGGCGATGCCCGGGCCGTCGTCGGCGACCTGAATGCGCGCCAGGGTGCCCTGCACCTCGACCCGCACCGAGAGCGTGGTGCCTTCGGGGCAGTACCGCACCGCGTTGCCGAGCAGGTTCGAGAACACCTGCAGCACGCGATCGCGATCGACCTCGACGTTGGGGCCGGGCAGCTCGGTGTTCACCTCGATGCGCTGTTGCTGCGCAGCGGCGAGCGGGCGAATGCGCTCGACCGCCTCGTCGATGATGCCGCGCAGCGGGTGCTTCTCTTTGTGCACGGTGAGATCGCCGGCGTCGATGGTGGCGATGTCGAGCAGGTCGCTCACCAGGCGGTTCATGTCTTGGGCGGCGGTGCGAATGCCGTCGAGCGCGCGGCGCGAGTCGCGGCGCTCGTCGGGAGGAGAGCGCTTGGCCAGCTGGGCGAGCTTCAAGAAGATGACCGAGAGCGGCGTGCGCAGGTCGTGCGAGACCATCGCCAGCAGGGTGTCGCGCTCGGTGACGGCGCGGCGGGCGCGCTGGTCGAGCTCGAGGTTGTCGAGGGCGACCGCGGCGCGGCGGGCGAGGTCGTGGGCGTAGGAGAGATCGGCCGCGGTGTAGCGCCTGCCCGAGCCGGCGGAGACCAGGGTGACGGCGCCGATGACGCGCTCGCGCGCGGTGAGCGGCACCACCATCATCGACTGGCTGCCGGCCTCGGCGAAGACGTCGCCCAGGCCGTCGACGTCGGCGTGCAGGTCTTCGAGCAGCACCGGGGCACCCCCCAGCAGCACCTTCGACTGCGGGGTCTGCCAGCCCTGCCGCTCGGCCGCCTGGCGCAGGCGCTCGGCGAAGTTCGTCTGCTTGCGACTGTCGGCGAAGGCGACGTCGGCGCGGCGCACCTCACCGCGGTCGTCGCGCATGTCGATGATGCAGAGGTCGGCGAGCTGCGGCACCACGATGCGCGAGATGGCGGCGATCATGCCGGGCTGGTCGAGGGGCGCGCCGAGCAGCTCGCCGGCGCGCGCGATGTGGCGCAGCCGGTCTTCGAGCTCTTTGGTGCGGGTGATGTCGATGAGCGCGGTGAGGTAGCCGGGCTCGGCGGCGCCGGGCAGCGGGTAGCGCTCGGAGACCAGCTGCAGCACCACCGTGCCGCCGGCGTTGGGCCGGCGCACCTGCACCTCGGCGGTGGCGCGGCGGTTGCGGGTCGACTGCAGGTGCTCGAGAAAGGCGCGGCGCTCTTCGAGCCCGAGCACGGTGGCGAAGTGGCGGAACATCAGGCGCTCGCGGGTCGAGCCGAGCAGCGCGGCGCCGGCGCGGTTGACGCGGGTGACGTAGCCGGCCGCGTCGAGAATGCAGTAACCGATCGGTGCCGAGTCGAAGGCCTCGTCGGGGCGTGCTTCGAGGGCCGCCCTCAGGCGCTTGACCTCGTTGGCGAGGGCCGTGGGCGACGGCTGCTCCTGCTCCAGGTCGTCGGGCATTTCAGGGAGTTCAATAACGCGGAGATGGCAGGTAGTACGGTCGAACGCATGCGCGCGATGTTCGTTCTGTTGCTGGCGGTTCCGGCGGTAGCCCAGGAGCGAAGGGGCCTCGACGCGGTGTTCGAGAAGGTCGACCCGGCGGTGGTGGTGGTGAGGGTGGGTCTGCGACATCTGGAGGGCGACGAGACGGCGTTTCGCCTCGAGGTGGGGGTGGGCACGGGCTCGGGGGTGCTGCTGCACGAGGGCGGCTTCGTGGTGACCGCGGCGCACGTGGTCGAGCAGGCCGAGATGATCGAGCTCGAGTACAAGGACGGCAGCAAGACCGAGGCGCACGTGGTGACGCTGTCGCGCACCGAAGACCTGGCGCTGCTCAAGGCCGAGAAGGTGCCGAAGGGCGTGGTGGCCCCGCCGCTGGCCGACTCGGACAAGCTGAAGGTCGGCCAGCTGGTGTTCGCGGTGGGAACTCCGCAGAACTTTCCGCACACGCTGTCGGCGGGGGTCATCTCGTCGGTGCGCAACGAGCCGGCGAAGGGGCTGACGCCGGGGCACGTGATTCAGACCGACGCGGCGATGAACCCGGGCAACTCGGGCGGGCCGCTGTTCAACGACCGCGGCGAGGTGGTGGGCATCGCCAGCTTCATCTTCTCGAAGTCGGGGGGCAGCGAGGGCCTGGGGTTCGCGATTCCCTCGAACGTGGTGAAGCGGCGCATGTTCGAGAAGCCGCTGCCGTACCTGGGCTTGAGCCTGCGCATCTTGCCGCAGCCGGTGATGGAGCTGTTCAACTGGCCCTACCCCGGCGCGATTCTGGTCGAGCAGGTGCGGTCGGGGTCGCCGGCGGCGCAGGCGGGGCTGCGCGGCGGCGTGGTCGACGCCGACGTGGGCGGCTCGAAGGTGCGGCTGGGCGGCGACCTCATCGTCAAGGTCGGGCCGTTCGACGCGTGGAAGACCGAGGAGATCGGCACGTACCTGGCGGGCGTGAAGGCCGGCGACACCCTCGACTACCGGGTGCTGCGCAAAGGTGAGCTGGTCGAGGTCTCGGTCGCCGTGCCGCCCCGCGAGCCGATTCCGACGCTGGGCGCGGCGGCGAAGAAGAAGTGATGAGCGGGTAGACCCCGGTGGAGTCTACCGTCGCGCGTGGCAGCCGACGCGAGGAGTGCTACGGACGCCCGCATGTCCACCCATCAGGGCTCGTGTCACTGCGGCGCGGTCACCTTCAGCGTCGACGTCGAATTGAAGGGCCTCACCACCTGCAACTGCAGCATGTGCGGCCGCACCGGCGCGATCATGGCGTTCGTGCCGGCCGACAAGCTGAAGATGCTCACCGGCAGCGACCGCCTCACCGACTACCAGTTCGGCAAGAAGCGCATTCACCACACGTTCTGCTCGGTGTGCGGGGTGCGGCCCTTCGCTCACGGCGTGGCCCCCGACGGCTCGCCGTCGGCGATGGTCAACGTGCGCTGTCTCGAGGGCGTCGACGCGCACACCCTCGAGGTGAGCACCCGCTACAACGGCCGGGCGGCATAGGGCCGCTCAGGCGTCGCCGAACGTCTGGCGAATGAGGTCGTAGCGGTTCGGGTAGAGCCGCGCGAACTCGGCCTCGGCCGGCGTGCCGCGCACCTGGTAGTAGAGCTCGACGGTCTCGGCGAAGTCTTCGCCGAACTTGCGGCGGTCATCGTCGTTGTTTCCGGCGACCGAGTCGTACGCGTAGTCGGAGACCGAGTGGCCGTCGGCCTCGGCGGCGGCGGCCCACTCCTGCCAGCCCGGCGAGAGCTCGCTCAAGTCGTCGTCGACGTCGACCGAGCTGGGGCTGCCGAACGCATCGTCGGACACGTTGTGCGCCGCCTCGTGCACCAGGGTCGACTGCAGGCGCTCGAGCGACCGACCGGTCTCGGGGAAGATGCGAATCTGCCCATCGCCGGTGGTGCTCGCCGAGGCCTCGGTCTTGCCCGGCTCGATGATGATGCGTTCGTACTCGCTCGCCGCCATGTCGGGCAGCGTCTCGAACAGCTGCTCGAGCTCTTCTGGCGACGGCGAGTCTTCGGGGTGCTCCTTCGGGTAGATGACCTCGACGTCGCGCCCGTCGACGTGGAAGGTGTAGCGCTCGGCATCGGCGCTGCCCGTCTCGAAGTCGTACTCGCCGACGTCTTCTGGCCCGGTCACCGTGACGTCTCGCTGGCTGGGCGGCAGGCCCCCGACCGGCGTCGAGCCGGGCAGCGCCTCGGCGCCGCGCGAAATCTCCAAGAGCTCGCGCTTCTGCCCGACCGCCTGCTCGAGCGGGAAGATGGACACATGCGGGTGCTGGTACTCGTCCGAGGCGAGGTGCGCCGCGAGCTCGGCGCGAATCTGCGCTCCGAACCCGGGAATGGTGTTGCCCTCGTACTGGAGGAAGTCGTCGGCGTCGTCGGTGGAGAGCAGCGCGAAGCCGGGCGAGGTCACCGCGGTGGCGATGGCCTCTTTTCCCGCGTCCTCGATGTCGGGGTTGGCGAGCGTCTCGAGCACCGCCTGCTGCACTCCGGGGTTCAGCGCTTGAAACGCGGGGTTCTTCGCCAGCTTCGCCTCCCAGTCGACGGTCGGGGGCGGCGTCGGCGGCACGCTCGGCTTGGGGTCGGTGGGCTTGATGGGCGGCTGGCCACCCGGCCGAAAGTGGTCGCCACGCCCAGGCGCCGTCTCGACGCTCGAGGTGGGCTTCGGCCGCGGGGGGAGAATCAACGACTCACGGACGAGGCGAAGCTTGCGTTCGGAGATGGCGGTCATCGGGCGGGCCTTTCGTAGCGAGGGGTGCTGCCCCTTCGAAACGCACGGCCCGCGCGGCTGGTAACAACGTAAAGAGGCTTCGACGTTCGGCGGAAATTCGCGCGGCCGTTTCAGTCGATGAGCGACAGCTCGACACCCTCGTGCTGCGGCGGCTCGCCGGTCGGGTCGAGCAGCAGCCAGCGCAGCAGCGACCGGTAGTAGGCGAACAGGGGCACCTTCGCAGCGACCTCGTCGCGCACCCGCTCGCGCGTCGACTTGAAGCCCGAGTGGCTCTCTCGGGTCAGCCGCTCGCGCTCGTGCAGGAAGTTCGAGAGCGGCTGCACCTGAATCTCGAAGGTCTTGCCCGCCCAGCTCACCACCGACTTGAGCGCCGACCAGCCCGACTGCTTGCGAGAGGGGCGCTCGAGGTAGTCCTTCTCCTCGACGAAGGTGAGGGTGCGGTGCGCGTCAGGGAGCTGCATCGCCTTGAGGCGCTCTTGCAGCCGGTAGGCGTCTTCGACGGTGCCGACCACCACCTTGATGCCGAACACGTCTTTCACGTAGCGGCCGAGGTGCCGCAGCTGCTTGTCGCGCAGCACGATGCTGTCGAGGTCGAAGATTTCGTCGGTGACCTTGTTCCAGATCTCCTGCTCGGCCTTGATGCGCGTGAGGATGCGGTAGACCGAGTCGTCGTTGGGCACCTCGGGCTCGTACTCGACCACGTTCGAGACCAGGCCCACCCGTCTCCAGCCGCGCTCGTCGGCGATGGCGAGGCGGGCGAGCACGCGGTTGCCCAGGTCGAGGTCGGTCGACGACTCGAGGTCGGCCTTCGAGACGTCGGCGATGAGGGTGAAGCGCTCGCGGGTCTTCTCGATTTCGCCGATGACCACGCTGCGCAGCTGGTGCGGGCCGAGCAGCTGATCGGCCAGCAGGCCGGCCAGCCGGTGCAGGTCGCGCTCGCCGCGGCGAATCATCTCGGAGAACTGTATCCGCTGCACCGACCCCGTGGCCTGAGGGCGCTTGCAGCTGACGTAGATGGCGCCGCATGGCCATCGACGCGATCTGGGTGAAGCGGGTTGAGCAGTGGCAGCGCAGCGGCTTGTCGTCCGAGGCGTTCGCTGCCGGCAAGAGCTTCACCGGTGGGGGCCTGCGGCACATGGCTCACCGCGTTCGCAGCGAGAGTCGCGGGGGTCTGCAGGAGATCGCGCTCGCCCGCGTGGTGACGTCGACCGCGGCGCCATCGAGCGGCGAGACGCCGGTCGTGGTCGACTTCGGCGGCGTTCGCATCGAGGTGCGGCGCGGGGCGTCGCGCGACGCGCTGGCGCTCGTGCTCGACGTGCTGAAGAGCGGGCGATGATTCCGCGCGGTGTCGAGGTGTTCGTCGGGCTCGAGCCCATCGATTTGCGGTGGAGTTTTGACCGGCTCAGCGGCCTGGTGTCCGAGCGGCTCGGCCGCGACGTGCGCGGCGGCGCCATCTTCATATTCTTCGGCAAGCACCGCGCCGCGGTGAAGGCGCTGTTCTACGACGGCAACGGCTTGTGCATCTTCTACAAGCGCCTCGACAAGGGCACGTTCCGCTTGCCGGAGCCGCTGCGCGACGGCGAGCTGACGGTCGAGCTGTCCGAGCGCGAGCTCGATGACCTGCTTGCGGGCATCACGTCCGAGCAGCCGCTGCGCCAGAAGCGTCGGCGAGTGCACTGAGCCGCGGCTCGGCACGATTCTTTCGCTCTTATGTAGTGTGAGCGACGTGACCGAGACGAGCACGAGCAGCGACGCGCTGAGGGCGAGAGTGGCAGCCCTCGAGCAGGAGCTCGCGGCCACGAAGAGCGAGCGCGACAAGCTGCGCGAGGCGTACCGCAGCGTCCAGCTGGAGCTGGAGCTGATGAAGCGGCGGCTCTACGTGGCGAAGGCCGAGCGCGTTGACGTGTCGCAGCTCGAGCTGGAGTTCGCGCAGAAGCTGGCCGAGCTCGACGCGCTGTCGAAGCGGCTCGAGCCCATACCGCAGCTGATGCCCTCGAAGGACGCCGGCGGCGGTGGGCCAGCAGGCCCGAAGACGCCGAAGAAGCCGGCTGGCCGGCGCGAGCTGAAGGACGTGGCCATTCCCGAAGAGCGGCTCGAGCTGCTCGACAAGGCGCTGGAGGGCAAAGCGCCCCGCATCGGCTTCGAGGAGAGTTGCAAGCTCGTCTGGCGGCGCGGCGGCTACCTCCGGCTGGTGGTGGCTCGCGCGAAGTACCAAGTGCAGAAGGCCTCGACCGACGAGGCGTCGCCGACGACGGTGGTGACGACGGCGCTGCCGCCCGAGCTCTTTCCTCGGCTGCTCGCCGGCCCGTCGCTGCTCGCGAGCGTGGCCATCGACAAGCACTGCGACGGCCTGCCGCTGCACCGCCAGGAACTGCGCGCCGAGCGCGAAGGCGTGTCGCTCGACCGCGGCACCATGTCGCGCTGGCTCGAGGACGTCGGCAACACGCTCGGCTCGACGCTCATCGCCGCCGCGCGCGAGCACTTCTTCGCGCGCGCCTTCTGCATCTCCACGGACGCGACCGGCGTGTCGGTGCAGCCGCTCAAGGGCGACTGGAAGAAGCGACAGCCGTGCCGCAAGGGCCACTTCTTCGTGCAGCTCGCCGACAAGGACTTCGCCTTCTTCGAGTACGTGCCGCGTGAGACGTCGGTCGCGGTGTCCGAGCTGTTCAAGGGCTTCACCGGCTACGTGCAGGCCGACGCGAAGAGCGTCTACGACGTGCTCTTTCCCGCGCCGGACGCGCGAGCCCGAGACGGCGACGAAGACGACGAGCGCTCAGAGGTTGGTTGTTGGTGTCACGCGAGACGAAAGTACTGGGAAGCCGCCGTCGCTCACTGCGCCGTCTCGCGAGAGGCGCTGTTCCGCATTCACCGAATCTTCGAGAACGAAGAGAAGTGGAAGGACTTGCCGCCCGACGCCATCAAGGTGCTGCGCGACGAGCGCACGCGCCCGCTGCTCGACTCGTTCTTCGCGTGGGCCGAGCTCGAATACGCGAAGGTGAAGGGACACCCGCGGCCTGCTGCGTTCGGCGCTCGGCTACTGCGTGCGGCAGCGCGCGGCGCTCTGCCGATTCCTCGAGGACGGCCGGCTCAAGCTGGACAACAACGCCTCTGAGCGCGAGCTCAAGCGGGTCGCGACAGGAAGGAAGGCGTGGCTCTTCGTCGGCAGTGATGACCACGCTCACGCCGCGGCCGCGCTCTTCTCGCTCATCGCGACCTGCAAGCTGCACCGCATCGAGCCCGAGCAGTATCTGCGCGACGTCCTGCGCGTCCTCGTGCACTGGCCGCGTGAGCGGTACCTCGAGCTGTGCCCTCATCTGTGGAACCACACCCGCACGCGCCTCGATTCCGCTGAGCTCGCTGCTGAGCTCGGCCCGCTCACCGTCCCGCCGCCGGCCAACTAACGGGTCAAGCGCGATCCGTCACGCGCGAGCTACGTGGTTCGTGCAGCGGATACGGAGAACTCGGCCCGCGCCTGCGCCACGTTGCGGCGCGAGAGCTCGAGGCGGCCCGCGGTGCCGGTGGGGCCCTGCAGCGCAATGCGCGCCCGCTGCAGCGCGACCACCAGCGCGTTCAGCGCCGGGGCCTGCGACACCATCCACAGCGGTGATTCGTGCGTCGGTTCTACGGGGGCGGCGGTTTCCAAGACGCGCAGATGATCGCACGTAACGGGCGCGCGGGCGTGTCAGCACACAGTAAGTGAGGGAAACAATTCATACACGGACAGCACAAAACCTAATGAACAATCAGACTTCAGGGCGACTGATAGACCAGGACAGTGCTGGCGCTCGTAGCCACGATCATCTCGCCTCCCAAGGCCATTCGGACACGGTCCCCGGGACGGCCCCATCGTTCAGGCATACCGTGGCTATCCAAGTCCGAACGAAGAAACCACTCACCACTCACTTCGCATGGGGCACCCGAAAGCCTCGGTTGTCCAAATCTTCCCGGCGAACTCTGCCAAACACACGGCAACAATGAATTCCAATCACCCTCATCTCGCTCGCCACGCACCGCACTAAACATCAAATGACCATCCCGGCCGAAACTCCACCATCCTTTGGAAGCAACCGCCAAGAGCCTTCCCGCCTGGGGAGAACACACAAGTCGTGACGAAGTCGAAAACCGGCACACCGAAAAAGAGTCAACTTGTCCGTCATCCTCAACGACCACCGCGAAATCATCGGCCGAACCCAACCAAGAGCGAATAACTGACTGAGGCGCAAACGACCACCGTCCATTCAACACCCCATATCCCAGCAGCCTCAAATGGAGCAATTCAGCATCAGTGCGCAACAAGAGCGAATGCTCATTCGCGAACAAGTCACGGATTTTTCCATAGCATCGATAGACCTCCGACAACACGAGGCCATCATCAGACCCGATCGTAACCTGAGAGACAACCTCCCCGACGGCGACCCAGACCTCACCGCCCACAGACGCGACCGCATCGACGCCAATTGACACGGAGTGTCCCACCGCCACATCGTGAAGACTCACCCCATCGAAACACAGAACATGCCCTTCAAGAACAACATAATCAACACACCCAGCCAGACCGCGCGCATCAAACTGGAACGCAGGCAACCCAGGCAACCCAGGCGAGCCTACACGGCCCACAACAATTGACGTCTGAACACGCCCAAACATCGGCAGAAAGACGCTATCAACAAAGTAGTCCCCAACTTCACTTGCAACAAAATCAAACCGCTGCCGGAGCGCCGAATCCGTTCTCAACCATTCGACGAGAACGGACGACGTCTCTATCTTAATGTTATTGCCGTCATAAACAGTCGCTTCGCCGCGAGGCGACCCAATGCGTCCGTCACAGCCAGTAACAATTGGGAGGACAACCGAAATCTCAGTTGATTCACCCGCGACAGTCACTTTGGGGGCTATCGACGACAGCCCGCCGCTTCCGCGCAAGCACGGCACTTGCCCCGTTGGACCGCAAGCGCATGCGATAAAGACACCTGCCACACACAATTGGAGGCGCCTACTTGTTCGGCTGAACCAGATATACACAAAGATCGCCATGATCACAGCTCGAATCGCAAGTCGCGGCTTCTTGAAAGTCAGCGCAGTCGGCTCGCGACGTACAGGATTTCGTACAAATTGCGGGCAGCACAGGCTTACACACCCCAGCGACGACTGCGGTGAACTCAACGCACGTCAGGCCAGCCTGACACGGCAACACACTACCAGTACACTGCTCCCCCATTCGAAGAAACGTGGGAGACGAGCAGGCTATCGTAAACGTCAGCGCAATTACTCGGGACAAAGTGTTCTCGATTCTGCGACTGCCTGGCGTAACTCGGAAAGACGCACCGCGACTGGATTGTGCTCATTCCGCATGACCGATCCAAACGCCCAGTAGAAGCCACCAGCACCATGCACAAACAGACGCCCCTCGATCATCGCCAAGAAGAGTACGACCTCTAACTTTTGACTGACGGCATCGGAGATGGGAATCGCATCACGAAGTTTACCATTCCTAGTGCGACCAATGACGTAGACAGTAAGAACTGGCGCAGGCGCTTTACCTGTGACGCGTCACGTTTGATGAGCGTTTTTGTTTAAGCCAAACACTGCGCGATTTCTCCACCACGCCTCACAAGCCAGCCATGCTTCCTGAGCGTCGCCTCGATGGCGAGTCGCTCGGCCAGGTCCCATGCACTCCGCGGACATCGAGTTGCCGCCGTGTATCCGCGCGCCCGGTCTGTCGCCTTCTTCTCTCAATGCCCGCCGATCAATCGCGGCACCGTGCGTTGCTTCCAGACTTGTTCCGCAGTCTGCCACGTCAGCGTACGACGCGGCAGGGTGCAGTTCCACGCATGCCTCATCCGCTCGAGCTTCGGTCTCGAGCTGTTGGGCGTCAGCTCGCCACACTCATTCAGCCATGCGCGGTGCTCGCGGTTCTGCCGTTCGAGCTGGCCGTAAACGCGGATGCCGAGGCGGACCCTGCAGCACCAGCACCTCGTGTCTGTTCAGCACTTCGCGCACTTCGGCGGTGCGATGGCACTTGGCGCGGTCGAATCGGTACACCAGCGGTGCGCCGTTGAGCAGGATGTCGAGTTCCAGCGTCATCGCGACCGAGCTCGAGTCGTAGCTCCCCACCATCGCGAGCATCGTTCGGTAGGGGATGCTCGCATCCGCCGCCGCCAGCAGGTACCGCCAGCCTTCGATGGTGCTGACGTGCATCGCGTCGAAGCCGCGCACCACGCCAAGCGTCGGGATGACCACCTGCTGACACGAAGCGAGTCGTTCGCGCTCCATTTGAGTGAGCGTCTCACTCTTGATGGCTGCCGCCTTTCGGCGGCTCAGCCCAGCCACGCTGTGGCTGAGTGCGTCTGCGCCAATCAGCCCATGCATCTGCCGCACGAGCCCGCTGCAACTCGCCCTCTGCTCGACCGTGGCCGGCCCCTGGTGACAGGGGCCCCGCGGCCGCACCAGGGGCTCGCCGTCTCGCTCCTGCGGCATGCCTCCGGAAGATCGCCGGACTGCTGTCCACCAGCGCCGCCGCGAGCGCGACCGCGACGCCCAACTGCCTCATCGACTCGACTCCCTCGAGTCGCCGGCGCTGCCCCGTCTGGCTCCTCAGCCGTCTCACCCTCCGGCTCCCGGGCTCTTTTTCGCGCCCGTCTGCCGGCCGCGACCCTTCAGCGTCAGCTTCCCGCGCACCAGCTCGCTCGCCACCCCAGCAGGTCCACCGTCTCCACCCGCTCCGTCAGGGTACGCGTTCTCCTTCGTGAGCCGTGCCACCAGTTGCTCCAGCTTCACCTCGGACTCCGGCTTCGACGGAGCGCCCCAGTGGCTTCTGAGCCAGCTCCGCGAGCAAGCCCTCAGGCCACGGTGCATCAGGCTCTGGAAGCGGTTGCGGGGAGCCCCACCAGCTTCGCTGCCTCGGTCACCGACATCTGCTTGGTTTGGACCGCCAGAAACGCTGCCAGCGTGGCTCCACCTCCGGTGGCACCGTCAGTGCGGCCCGGTAGTCGCTCTTCGCCTTCTTCTGCGGCTCGGCTTCGTCGCTCATGCACCCCCCGGGCGCGTCGGCGCCGCGAGCTTCCTAGTCCACGTCAGGGGTTGCTCAGCACCATCCTGCTCGGGGTCGAAGGCGACTCGGCTGCCGTCGTCGTGCTCTCCGGCGTCGAGGCTGTCGGAAGCGCCTGCCCCAGGCCTCGTCGATGAGGGACTTCGCCTTGCGCAGCCGGCCCCGCGTCTCCGACGCCAGCGGCCCCTTCTTCACCATCTTTCGGGTGAGGAAGAGCAGCCGCTCGCTCCGGCGGTCCTGCTGCAGCTGCTTCACCTGCTCCTCCAGCTCGGTGATGCGTTTGGTGTACCCGTCCGCCCCCGAGGTGCCCGTCGGCTCGGCTCCCGGCGCCAGGGCCCGCAGAATCGCGTGCAGCGCCTTCGTCTCGAGCTGGTAGTACAGCTGCCGCGAAATCTGCGCCTCCGTCACGGCGTCGGTCACTGCCTTCTCGCCCGACAACACCGACAGCACCATAAGAGTGCGGCGGCGCGCCATCGTCCAGGTCCTGCTGCTCGAGCAGCCAGCTCCGCCGTCGGGCGTGCTCTCGTCGGCCGCTTGCGCGGAGGCTTCGTGGAAGCGGGCTTGTTGCAGCTTGGTTTCATCGCGGTCCTCTTTGGTGAGTTTGATGAGCCGTGGGGCGTCGTCTCCGAGCTGCGGTAGCGCAGTCCGTCTTCCGCGATGGCGATGGACACGTCTTTGTCGCCGAGGCAGCCCGTCAAATAGAAGGGCTTGCGCGTGGGCTGCTCGAGCGCGAGCCGCAGCGCGTTGCCGAGACGCCCTTCTCGACTGCGTCTCGACCTGCGGCGCCGAGCGGAAGTACCGGTCTGCGGGCACAAGGCCGCTCAGGGCCTGATGCGGCCGCCTGAGTTGTAGGCGTGAATGAAGAGCGCCATGCGTCGCTCGCAGTCGGCGAAGTCGGCGAACACCGTGCGCGACAGGAATTCGTCCGACAGCGTCTTCCAGAAGCGCTCCACCTTGCCGAGCGTCTGGGGGGTGCTGCGGCCGACTCATCACGTGGCGAATGCCGTACTGCCTGAGCAGCGCCTCGAAGGCCGTCTCGCCACGCCATGCCGTGTACTGACGGCCCCTGGTCGGTCAGCACTTCTTGCGGCGTGCCATAACTCGCGATGCCCGCTCCAGCGCCTCGCAGGTGAGGGCTGCCCTTCTGGTGGTGCGACAGCATTATGCGCGCGACGAAGCGCGAGTGGTCATCCATGAAGGCTGTCACGTAGACGCGCTGATGGCGTCGCAGCAGGCAGGTGAAGATGTCCGACTGCCGCAGCTGGATCAGCTCGGCTCGCTCGAAGCGGCGTTCCGGCGGCGGCATCTTCGGCAGCTCCGGTGGCTTGTCGGGCGAGCAAGCCCTCTTCGTGCAGAATGCGGCGTACCGCGTCGCCGACACGCCCAGCGCCTCGAAGCGCCTCAAGCTGTCGGAGTTTTTTTTTTTTTTTTTTTTTTTTTTTTTTTTTTCGCGCGCGAAGTTCGGGAAGGCCTGCTTCACCGCCACTGCCGCGTCGCGCGCTTCGTGTCGGGCGTCCGCTGCCTTCGGCTGTACCTTCCGTCCCGTGTCTTGGTGTCGAGCGCGCTCTCGCCGTGCGCCTTGAACGCCTTCACGCAGTTGTAGACGGCCTCGCGCGACACCCCGAAGACGTCGGCCACCTCGCTCGCCGACGTGCCGTCTTCGACTACCTCTCGACGACGCGCTTGCGGAACTCCGGCGTATAGCCATGACCATACGTGCGTCGGGTCTTTCTTCGTTGCTGTCTCTCTTCGCTGCCACTGCGACCATCCCTTTCGCTCTGCCTGTTGGGCTGGGCGGAGGGAAGTCGCTAAGGGAATTGGAGCTAACTCAAACGCTCATCAATTGGCGCGCACGACAGCCGCTGTAGTGGAGCTGACTAAATCAGACTTAACGGGTCCTCGCCAAGGTTTGTTCGCCTGTTGCGGCTCCCGTCACTCTCGACTACGCGTCGTAGCGCGGCTCGTCTCGCGTCGCGGAAGCTCGAGGGGAGCAGGCTGAACGGCAGCACCTTGGCGAGCGCGATGAGCAGCAGCACCCCACCCGGCGCGGCGAAGATGGCCAGCGCAGGCACTGCGCGCGCCACGTCGAGCAGCTGGTCGCGCATGCGGCGCTTCTCTTCGCGGGTCAGCTTCTGACCGCGCGCCGCCCTCGCCAGCAGCACCGACAGCTCGCCCGTCTCTCGCACTTCCTTGAGCAGCGCCTGGAAGTTCTTCTCGAGCGTCGCCTGCATCGAGTCGACCAGCTCTTCGCCCATCACCTCGGCGCCCGCGGCCACCGTGAACACGTCGACCACGTCGCGGTGCTTCGCGTAGAACTCGGCCACCTCGAGCTCGAGCCCCTTGCGCTCTTCGGCGCTGATGCCGAGCTGCTGCGCCAGCGCCGAGAGAAACTCGCGCTCTTTCGGGCTGCGGCGCCCGTCGACCAGCGAGGCCAGCAGCGCCTGCTCGACGATGAAGCGCTTCACCGCGTGGGTGCGCACCGTCTTGAGCACCCGCTCGAGTGACGGCGGCCGCTCGAACGCCCGCCGCGCGAACGCGTGGAGCACCGAGAACACGTCGTCGGGCAGCTTGAGGTCTTCGATCTGCCGCAAGATGGCGCGCCGCGCGGGAAACGACGGCCGCCGCTCGGCGCACGCGAGGCCGATCAAGACCTCGGCGAGCAGCGCCTTCTGCTGCGCGGCGAAGCGAATGCGGCGGTCGGACGCCTCGCGCGAGAACGTGGCCGACGAGAAGTACGAGAGCGCCAGCCGCCCGAACAGGTGCGCGTCGGAGAACAGCGCTCCGTTGTGCAGCACCAGGCCGTAGTACGGGTCTCCCGAGAGCGACATCGCCCGCGCCTCGAGCGCCTCTTCGACGCGGCGCCACAGCTTCTCGGGCGGCGGCCACCCCTTCTTCTTCGAGGCGTTCTCGATGCTCTTGTGAATCGCCTCGGCGTCGTCGAGCTCACCCGCCATCGCCGCGAAGAGCAGCAGCAGCTGCTCGACCCGCGGCCCCGGCGCAGCCTGCAGCCGGTACGCGAGGTCGAGCCCGATGCGGCTGAGCGCCTGCAGCACCGCCAGAAACAGGCGCTCTTCGGCCGCGCCGGTCGCCTCGCCCTCGGTCTTCGACGGCGTGCCGTAGAGCAGCCCGCTCTCGCGCAGGGCGAGGCGCAGGTAGGCGTTGGCGCGCGCCTTCGGGGTCGGCAGCGCCGCCGACTTCGTCGCCGCGGTCGAGGTCTCGTCGCGGACGTGCGCGTTCACCGTGCGCGTCAGCACCTCTCTCAACCAGCCCCGCTCGCCCAGCTCCATCGTCGCGACTCGTATTACTACCGACGCCGCCCCACCGCGATGCGAGCAAACCTGCCCGCGCCGTAAGGAGCGACGGTGCCGCCGTGCGCCGCCTGCCAGTCGGCCACCCCGGTGTCGTTCTCGACGGTGAAGTGGGCGTGGGCCAGCTCGGCGCTCAGCTGCTCTGCGGTGAAGGCAGACCGGTTCGGCTCGCCGAGGAAGCGCAAGAACAGGCCCACCAGGCCCCGGTGAAGCTGCGTGTGGTAGTTCACCACCAGCACCGAGCCCGGCGCGCTGAGGTTCGACACGATGTTCAGCGTCGCGCGCACCGCGGGGGTCGTCAGGTACATGACCACGCCCTCCCAGACCCAGAGGGTGGGCTGACGCGGATCATGCCCGGCCGAGCTCAGCGCGACGTCGAGGCGGTCTGACTCGAAGTCCACCGCGACGAAGTCGACCTGCTTCGCGGTGGGGGCGAGGTCGGCCAGGTTCGCGCGCTTCGCGGCCTGCGTGTCGGGGTGGTCGACCTCGAACACCCGGGCGTCTTTGAGGGCGGTGAGCCGCCACGCCCTCGCGTCGAGCCCGGCTCCGAGAATCACCAGCTGGCGGGTGCCCTTGCTGAGCTCGGCGTTCACCGGCCCGTCGATGGCCAGCGTGCGCAGCGCCATCAGGTCGGCTGCGCTGCGGGAGAGCTTCGAGAGCCGGTTCTCGGGGCGGGTCTCGATGCGGTGCCTGGTGCGCTCGAGGCGCGTGCGCCACGACTCGTCGAGGAGCGACTTCGCCACCGGATCAGCGAAGCCTCTCACCCCGGTGTGGCCCTCGTTCGCGAGCGCTCGCATGTACGTGACCCACTTCGCGGTGCGGCTGGCGGTGCCCTTGCGCATGGGGGCGTCAATACCACCCCCTCACCCCGCCCCTCTCCCCCGGGAGAGGGAGGCTCTCTTTCAGCCCAGGAACTCGTCGACGGCGGCGGCGTCGAGGGGGTCTTTCTGCTCGCGCGAGCAGAACTGGAGAAAGTCCTGCACCATCTCGAGCGCGGTGGCGAGGTTCGCCTTCGTATCGGGACCATCGAGCTCGAACCACACCGCCGCTCGACCCGCCGCGGCGCCGTCACCCGACAGCAGCCCCAGCGCGGCGCGGAAGGCGTCTTTGCGCTTCGGGTTCGGCTGGCCGAACAGGGTCTTCTCTTTGATCTGCGTCGCCATGTAGAGGCGCATCAGGCACTGCATCGCGCGCGCTTCGGGCACCTCGGCGAACTGCCCGCTCATGCCGTCGAGCCACGCGTTCAGCTTCTTGCGCTCGGCGCGGCCGTCGGCCGAGAGCACCCGCTCGCCGGTGCGCGGCGCCTCGCCCGACGGCACCAACCCCAGCGAGGTCTCGGTGTGCCGCCAGAACGCCTGCGCCGCTTCGTCTGGCTCGTAGTCCGAGAGGTAGTCGAGCCGCGCGTCGCGCTTGGAAGGCTTCGAAGGCTTCGGCGGTGGAGGCGGCGCCTCTTCCAGCTCGATGGCCTCGACCTCGGCTTCGCCCAACGGCTCGGGCGGCGGCGGCGGAGCGGGCGCGACGTCGCCTTCGATCGACACCTCGCGCGCCTCGAGAATCTCGACCTCGTCGGGCACCGCGGCGACGGTCGAGGTGAGGAACTCGGCCTCGGGCACGAAGCTCGGAGGCTGGGTGGTGGTCAGCGGGTCGGGCACCGTGGCCACGCTCGGGTCCGACACCGGCGGCGGTGGAGGCGGCACGGCCCCCAGGTTCGGGCTCGAGGTCGAGCTCACCGCCCTGGCCGCGGGGTCGGTCTCGGAGCGGCGGCGGGCCTCTTCTTCCTGCTCCTGCGCCTCGAAGAACTCGTCGAGGTAGGGGATCAGCTCTTTCCACAGGTGCTGCAGGCCCGGGTCGCCGCCGATCAGCTCGGTCGCGACGGCCGGGTCGAGATACGCCTCTTGCACCAGCGCGATGCGGCGCGCGAACTCGACGCGCGAGCTGTCGACGAACAGCCGCGCCAGCTCGAGGTGGTAGAGGCAGGTGGCGAGCTCGACCCGGCGGTCGCCCGCGGGGGTGAGGTCTTTGAGCGCCTCTTGCAACAGCGGTGCGTCGGCGCGCGACTCGAAGCACTTCGCCAGCGCCCGCTCGAGCCGCTTCTGCTCGAACGAGACGAGCATCTTCGAGGCGTCGATCCACAACTGAGAGAGCGTGGGGTGCGCCGCGGCCAGCTGGTCGCCGCTCTTGTCGCGCCAGAACTGCAGCAGCGAATCGGCGGTGTCGAGCATGTTGGCGCGCGCGTCGGGGTCGCCCTTCTTCGCGCACTCGAGCTCGAACAGGGCCGCAGCGAAGCTGGCCAGCTCGCCGGAGTGGGCCTTGAGCGCGTTGGTCTCTCCGCGCAGCCGATCGACATCGAGCATCGACTCGGCGCATCGCCCGATGGAGACGGCGAGTGCTCTGGTAGAGGCGAAACCGGCTTCGGTCACGGACAGCCGGGAATCCTATGCAGGGGTTGGCAGATCTAGAAAGGGATGTCAGCGCATCCTCAAGAAGCTTGCCGCCGCCTTGAGCTGGACATCTGCCGCCAGGCGATCTGACGGCTTGAGCCGCTCGGCCTTCTCGGCGTCCGCCTGGGCCTGCGGCACCTCGATGTCGGGAGAGAGCCCCTCGCCCTCCCAGCCCCTGCCGCTCGGGTCTTTGAAGTGCGCCACGGTGAACTTCATGGTGTAGCGGTTGGGCAGCTCTTCGATGCGCTGCACGCTCCACTTGCCCCGGGTGCGCTCGCCGATGAGCGGGGCCTTCAGCGCGTGCCGCAGCGCCGCGGCGAGCAGCTCGGCGCTCGAGCCGGTGCGGTTCGAGGTCAGCACCGCCACCGGCAGGGTGAGCACCGGCGCGCCGTCGGCCACCATCACCCGCTCTTTGCCGCCGCGCTCGGCGAGCTTCGCGACCGTGGCGCCCTTGGGCAGCAGCAGCTTCGCGGTCTCGACCGCCTTTTCCAAGAGGCCGCCTTCGTTGTTGCGCAGGTCGATGATGAGGCCCCTGGCCGAAGACTTCGCGATGCGCTCGAGCGCCGCGCGCACCTGGGCCGGCGTGGTCTCGGAGAAGCCGCGCAGGGCGAGCACCGCCACGTCGCCGGGCAGCACCGCCTCGCTCACCTGCTCGACCGAGAGCTTCGCTCGGGTGAGCGTGCGCTCGACCAGCGCGGTGTCGCGCAGCAGGCCGAGCTTCACCTTGCCGCCCGCCGGCCCGCGAATGGCCGCGATGACCTCTTGCTGGGTGCGGCCCTTCAGCGGGGCGCCGTCGACCGAGAGAATGAGGTCTCCCTCGCGCACGTCGGCGCTGGCGGCCGACGAGCCGGGCACCACCCCGATGACCTCGGCGCGGCTCGAGCCGGGGTCGAGCTTGAAGCGCACCCCGATGCCCACCACCTCGCCCTTCAGCTCGGCCAGCAGGTCGGCGACCTGGGTCGGCGACAGCAGCTGGTTGTGCTTGCGCATGGCGGGGTCGACGCCCTGCAGCATGCCCTGCACCGCGGCGCGGTAGAGCTCGTCTTCCGACAGGTCGGCGCGCACGTACTGCTCGAGCAGCGCTCGCCGCGCGGTCTCGAACGCCTTCGCGCCCGAGTCGAACTTCTCGGAGGCCGGCCAGACCGAGTCGTCGGGCTCGGCCCAGGCGACCAGGGGGGGGAAGAGGCACAGGGCGAGCAGCAGGGGCATGACGGTTCCTTTCACAGCAGGTCCTCCGAGGGCGGGGCTGAGTCGATGAGCGAAGACGGGGGCGCCGGGGGCGGTGGCTGTAGCAGTACCTTGAGCGCGAGGGCGGCGGCGATCAGCGCGGCGGCGGCGGCGGCCCAGAGCACGGGGCGACGCCGAGAGCGGGCGGCGACGCGGGCGCGCAGGCGGTCGCGCACCACCGGCGAGGGGCGCTCGTCGAACGCAGCGGCGTCTTCGCGCACCCGCTTGAGCGAGAGAAACGCGGCCAGACACGCCGGGCAAGCGGCGAGGTGGGTCTCGCACGCATCGCGCTCGGCGGGCGTCGACGCGCCGAGCTCGTAGGGCATGAGCAGGGGCTCGAGCTCTGCGCAGGTCATGGGAGGTCTCCTTTGAGCTGGTGAACGAGGGTGTGGAGCCGCGACTTGACGGTGCCGAGCGGCACGCCGAGCACGGTGGAGATTTCTTCGTACGAGAGGCCCGAGGCGCGCAGGTGGAAGAGCTCGGCCAGGGCGTGAGGCAGGCGGCGCACCGACTCGGCCAGGCGCGAGGCGCGCTCGCTCTCGGTCAGCGACTGCTCGGGGGTGGGCGACGGCTCGGCGGCGGGCCACAGCTGCAGCGCGGCGCTCTTGCGCGCGTTCGAGCGCAGGCGGTTGGCACAGGCGTTGCGGGCGACCCGAAAGAGCCAGGCCGAGAAGCTCGCCTGGGCGAAGCTGAGCCGGGGGCCCTCGAGCACCTCGATGAAGGCGTCGTGGAAGACCTCTTCGGCCGACGAGCGGTCGTGCAACAGCCGGAGCACGAAGCCGAACAGGCGGCGCTCCCACCGGGCGTAGAGCTGGTCGAAGGCGGCCACGTCGCCGCGCCTCGCGCGCTCGTACAGCTGCTCGTCGGTCGGGGGGGTCACTTTTCGGCTGAGGAGAACACCGGTCGGGGAAAAAGGTTCGATGGAGCCAAACCTCGGGGGATAGTCGCGGGTGAGATGCGAGGTCCCCTCCTGGCCGGCGCGCTGGCCATAGCGCTGATTGCCGCGGCGAGTCGAAGCGATACCTGGCGCGGGTTCGAAGAGCAGGCCGAGGGCACGGTGGCCAGGTGGCGAGGCCCCCTGCCCTGGCCAGACGCGCTGGTGGTGGTCGCCATCGACGACGCCAGCCTCGAGCGGCACGGCTGGCCGCTGCCCCGCGACGTGCTGGCGCAGCTGGTCACCCTGGCCGGCAAGAGCGGCGCCAGGGCCATCGGCTTCGACACGTACCTCATCGACCCCACCAACAACGACGAGGCGCTGGCCGCCGCCGCGAAGGCCTGGCCGCACGTGGTGCTGGCCGCCGACTGCGTGCCCATCGCCTCGCGCCCGCGCAGCCTCGAGTGCCAGCGGGTGGGGCTGCCCGCCGGCCCGCTCGCCAACGCCGCGGCGCTCGCGCACGTCAACGTTCGCCCGTCGCCCTCGGGCCGCATGCGCAGCGTGTTCGCCAGCGCCGACACCGGGGCGACTCCGCTCACCGCGCTGGGGGTGGCCACCTTCCGCGCCGGGGGCGGCGAGGTGCCCGACACCCTGCCCCGCGTGCTGCTGCCGCACTGGCGAGACGCCGCGCCCACCGTCGCCCTCGACACGGTGCTCGACGAGGCCACCCGCTCGGGGCTCGATGACCCGTCGAGCGCGCTGCAGAAGAGCTTCAAAGACAAGTTCGTGCTGGTCGGGCAGAGCGCGACCGCGGCGAAAGAGGTCGCTCCGCTCTTCACCGGCGAGGCGCGGCCGCTGGTCGAGCTGCACGCGGCCGCGCTCGCCGACCTGATTCAGGGCCGCCAGCCCAGAGAGCTGCCCGGCGTGGTGGCGGTGGCGCTCATCGTGCTGCTCGGGGCGCTGGGCCTGCTCGCCGCGTTTCTGCGCCCGGCCTTCGGGGTGCCGCTCGCGCTGCTGCTCGGCGCGGCCTTCTGCGGCGTGGTGTGGCAGGCGCAGCACGGCGACTGGGTGCTGGCGCCGCTGGCCCCGCTCGCCTCGCTGAGCTTCGCCTTCATAGCCGCAGCGGTGGCGCGCGCCGCCTACATCGACCTCGACCGCGAGCGGCTGCGCACGGCGTTCGACGGCACCATCGACCCCGGGCGCCTCGAGGGCCTGCTCGACGCCCCGCAGAAGTTTCTCTCGGTGAGCGGCGCGCGCAAGCACCTCACCGTGCTGTTCAGCGACGTGCGCGGGTATGCGGGCCTCTCGAACGACCGCCCGGCCGACGCGGTGGTTCAGCTGTTGCGCGAGTACTTCGCGGTGATGGCGCGGGTGGTCACCGCGCGCGAGGGCCGCCTCGAGCGGGTGGCGGGCGACGGGCTGCTGGCGGTGTTCGGAGACCCCTTCCCCGCGAAGGACCACGCCCGCCGCGCGGTCGACGCCGCGCTGGCGATGCAGGAAGAGATCGCCCGCCTCTCGAAGAAGTGGGAGGGCGAGGGCAAGCCGCCGGTCGCGATTCGCATCGGCATCGCCACCGGAGACGTCTTCATCGGCGACGTCTCGTGGGAGCCCGAGCGCATCGACTACACCGTGCTCGGGCCGACGGTGAGCCTGGCCTCGCGGCTCGAGGGCCGCGCGCCTCCGGGCGGAGTGCTGGTCTCGGCGCAGACCCAGGCCGAGTGTCACGAGCACTTCGAGCTGCAGAGCGTCGCCGCGCTGGCCCTGAAGGGCTTTCAGGACGTGAGCGCGGCGTACCTCGCGGTGGGCCCCAGGCTCTCGGCCGACCCCGAGCGCGCCGCGCCCCGGCTGCGCGCACACGCCGAGGTCACCCTCAAGGCCGGCACGCAGACCGGCACGGGCACCGTCACCGACGTGAGCGCGGGCGGCCTGTTCGTGAACAGCGCGATGGTGCCCAGGGTCGGCGACGCGGTCGAGGTGGTGTTCGGCACCGGGGGCATTCTCGCCGGGCCCTCCAGCGTGACCGTGCGCGGAGAAGTGCGGCACCTGCGCGACGGAGGCTTCGGCCTCGAGGTGGCGCGGGCGACCTCGGGTGATGCCGCGGCGGTGCGGCACTTCGTGGCGCTGTATCTGGGGCCCGAGGCCTTGAGCGCCCAGGTGCACTCTTCGGGCGATGGGTACCAGGTCGAGCTGGGGAAGAGCTCGGGTTGAAGGGCCTTTCGGGCGCTCTCGAGAAGCCGTTCACGTTCACGTTCACGTTCACGTTCACGCACGGCCGCTCGCTTCGCTTGCGGGGTGGTGAGGCGTTCGTTTACGGCCTGACGTGCATCATCGCGGTGAGGGCGGTCGCCTCGGCGTAGGGGAAGCGGCTCTTGAACGGCGCCTGCGCCGCCTGGGCGCCGGTGGCCTCGAACGCGGTGATGCCGAACACGTATTCTTCGCCCGGGTTCACCTCGCCGAACGGCAGCTGCACGGCGCGCGCGGTGGTCTCGAAGAAGCCCTGCTCGGACACGGCGATGACCGGCCCGCCGCCCACGCGGCTGAAGCGGTAGATGGTGACGCCGTAGGAGGTGGGGCTGCCCTGCGCGGGGGGCTCCCAGCTCAAGGTGGGCAGGCGCGAGATTTCGGCGCGGCTGTGGCCATCGAGCCCCTCGACCTTCACTGCGCGCGGCGGGCTGATGCGCGGCACCAGCGGCTGCGCGCTCGACGGCAGCAGGTCTTGCGCCACCAGGTTGCTGGTGACGCGGCCGGCGCCGCCGTCGGGGTACGCGAACTCGACCTGCGCTGCGTAGCGCACCGACACCACCCTGCCCCACGCGGTGGGAAACGGGTTGCCGGTGTCGAAGTCGAGCGCCACGTCGGCCGAGTACTGCTGCGGGCGCAGCACCGCCAGGTCGGGCGAGGCGGTGAAGAAGCCGTCGCTGGTCGAGAACGGCAGCGCGCTCACCGTCACCGACGACGAGAGCGGCCGCGCCTCGGGGTGCACCGCGGCGCGCAGCGCGTCGAACGCGCTCTGGCGAAAGTCGAGCGAGAGGTGCTGCTGCGCGGCGGGCGGCGCGAAGCTGGCCGAGACCGGGGTGCTGGCGTGGTCGGCCAGGGTGAAGGCCGGCAGCGTGGCCACCCGCTTGAGGGTGCGCAGCTCGAGCGCGCCGGCGTCGGGCACCTTCGCCGAGACCAGCTGCGTCACCACCACCACGTCGCCCGCGTCGGCCTCGACCCGCGGCACCAGCCGCCCGCGCGACGTGCTGCAGGCCTCCCACCACTTGAGCGGGAAGCGGGCGTCGGTGACGCCGGCGTCGGGCTGGTCTCCGACGAACGACTGGGCGTTGAGCGCCACGTAGCCGGCGTTCTCGGCGGTCACCTGCAGCACGTCGGAGTACGGCTGCCACGGCAACAGGCCGGTCGCGTCGAGCACCAGCTCTACCCCGCCGTCGGTGAGCGCCACGTCGGCGCGCCCGAGGCTCGCCACGCCGAGGTCGACCCGCGGGCCTTTCGTGATGAGGTTGTAGTTGCCCAGGGTGAGCAGGTACTCGCCCTCGGGCACCGCGGTGAAGGTCGCCACGCCCGGCCCGGTCACCTCGGGGTAGATGACGCGCGCTCCGCCGTCTTCGGGAATGAGCGCCGAGAGGTCGCTGTCGGTGAGGTCGATGGGCACGTCTCGGCGGCCCGCCGCCGAGATCAGCGTGCGCGCACGAACCACCTCGACCGAGCGGCCGGCGTCGTTACCCCCGCCCGGGCCGCAGGTGCAGCCGGCACAGCACAGCATCAGGGCGAGCCAGCGCACGTCAGCCAAGGAAAGAGGAGTTCCGCCCGATGCGCAAGGCCTGGCGCAGCGCTATCTTCGAGGCGCCGTGCGTGAGCAGCAGCGTCAGCCCCCAGCGCAAGAGCTCGAGCCGCCCTCGACCGGCGCGCCGATCGAGCTGCTGCAGCGCGCGCGCAACTCCGACGGAGACGCGCGGCTCGAGCTCGCCGGCCGGCTCAACGCGCTGCTGCGCCAGGTGCCCGCCGAGGCCGAGCGCGAGGGCTTCGCCCAGTTCGTGGTCGAGAAGCTCGACGACGAGGGCTTTCACGACCTCTACGACGGCGACGGAGTCTCGTGCCGTGCGGTCGCGGTCGAGGCGGTGCTGGCGCTCGGCTTCCCGTACGCGCTGCACCTCACCCCCACCGACCTCGAGTACCTGCGCTCGGTGAAGCCCGCCGGCAGCTCGGTCGGCCTCTGGGGCGCGATGGCCCTGGTCACCGGGGTGCTCGTGGCGCTGTTCGCGCTGGCGTTCTTCATTCACCTGTGAACTTCGGGGTGGTTACCGGCAGGTAACGCCCCGCAAACCGGTGTGGTACCGGGTGCGAATGGCTCGGGGGCTTACGTATGTTTCCGGCGCGGAACATCGCTCATGCGTATGAATGACTCTGCCTCCCAGTCCCCGGCGTCTCGCCGCGAGGTCCCCATCTCCACTTCGACCGACAGCGACAAGCTGATGGTGAAGCACCTGGAGCGCCTGACCGAGGCGCTCAGCTCCTCCAACAGCCTCGAAGACCTGTGCAAGCGGCTGCTCGAGCTGGGGCTCGACCTCTGCGGCGCGGCGCTGGGCGTGATTCGCGTGCGCGACGGCTCGGTGCTGCGCTCGCGGGCGGCGATCGGGCTCGACGAAGAGGTGACCCAGGGCTTCAGCCTGCCCACCCCGACCGCCTTCGCCGGCTTCGAGGCGCTCGACGACTCGCTGCTCTACGTCAGCCAGCAGCACCAGTCGGCGGGCTGGAGCAAGCCGATGCGCGACCTGGCGCTGCACTCGGTCTACGCGGTGCCGATGCGTGCCGGCGAGAACCTGCTGGGCATGATCTACATCGGCGCGGTGCGCGGGCTGGCGTTCTCGCCCGACCAGCGCCGCATGCTCTCGATGCTCTCGGAGCACGGCGCCCAGGCGGTGCAGCGCCGCCAGGGCATGGACCACCTCGAGCAGGCGATTCGCGCCCGCGACGACCTGCTCGCGGTGGTGGCCCACGACCTGCGCAACCCGCTCAACGTCATCACCGTCTCGGGCAACAGCCTGATGCGGCGCCAGCCCGACCCTTCGATGCTGCGGCCCATCGAGCGCATCTTGCGCGCCACCCAGCGCGCCGACCGGCTGATCCGCGACCTGCTCGACGTGAACGCCATCGAAGGCGGCCGCTTCGTGGTCGAGCGCAAGCAGCTCGAGCTGGCCGACGTGCTGCTCGCCGCGCTCGAGTCGCAGCAGAGCGTGGCCGCCGACGCCTCGGTGATTCTCACCTCGGACATCGCGGCCGACCTGCCCAACCTCGAGGCCGACGAAGAGCGCATTCTCGAGGTGCTCGAGAACCTGATCAGCAACGCAGTGAAGTTCACCGAGCCCGGCGGTGTGGTCACCATCGGCGCGTCGTCGACCGGCGGCGAGGTGAAGGTCTGGGTGAAAGACAACGGCCACGGCATCAAGCCCGACCACCTCACCAAGCTGTTCGACCGCTTCTGGCAGGCGCGGCGCCACGACCGGCGCGGCACCGGCCTGGGCCTCACCATCTGCAAGGCGATCATCGAGGCGCACGGCGGCCGCATCTGGGCCGAGAGCGCGCTGGGCGCCGGCACCACCATGCAGTTCAGCCTGCCGGTGACGAAGGGCCAGACCTCGCACGAGGCGCCGCAGACCATCTCGAACATCTTGCTGGTCGACGACCGGCCCGAGAACCTGGTGGCATTGAAGAGCATCTTGCAGAACCCCGCCTACCGGCTGGTCACCGCGAGCAGCGGTGAAGAGGCGCTGCGGCTGGCGCTGCGCGAGCAGTTCGACGTGGCGCTGATCGACGTGGCCATGCCGGGCATGGACGGGGTCGAGGTCGCCGGCCACATGCGCGCGCTCGAGCGCTGCCGGGACATACCGATTCTCTTCGTCACCGCGTTCGGCAACGACCCGCAAGAGATTCACCGTGCCTACGCGGCGGGCGCGGCCGACTACCTGGTCAAGCCGCTCGACGCCGAGATCGTGCGCAAGAAGGTGGCGGTGTTCGCCAGCCTGCGCCGCCGTCGCGAAGCCGAGTCTTTCTCTACCTGAAGTCGTTTCAAGGAGCCGTCATGGCAATCGCAGAGACCAACCCCGGCAAGGGCGCGGGCACCACGCCGCCCGTGGGTGGCAATGGCAATGGCAATGGCAACGGCCACGTCGAGGCCACCGAGCTGTACGAAGTGCTGCGGGTGTTGACCGCGATTCGCGACGGCGACTTCCGGGTGCGCCTGCCGAACCACTGGACGGGGCTGATGGGCAAGGTCGCCGACACGGTCAACGACGTGGTGTCGACCAACGAGGCGATGGCGGCGCAGCTGCAGCGCACCGGAGAGGCGGTCGGCAAAGAGGGCCGCACCCGGCAGCGCGTGCGCTTCTCGCGCTCGGTGGGCGCGTGGGCCGACATGGAGACCAGCATCAACACGCTGATCGAAGATCTGGTGTGGCCCACCGCCGAGGTGACGCGCGCGCTGGCCGGCGTGGCCCAGGGCGACCTCTCGCAGACGATGCGCCTCGACGTCGAGGGCCGCCCGCTGCAGGGCGAGTTCCTGCGGTCGGCGACCATCGTGAACTCGATGATCAAGCAGCTGGGCGTGTTCACCTCTGAGGTGACGCGCGTGGCCCGCGAGGTCGGCACCGACGGCAAGCTCGGCGGCCAGGCGCAGGTCGCCGACGTGAGCGGAGTGTGGAAGGACCTCACCGACTCGGTGAACTCGATGGCGTCGAACCTCACCGCGCAGGTTCGCAACATCTCGGACGTGACCATCGCGGTGGCCAGCGGCGACTTGTCCAAGAAGATCACCGTCGACGTCAAGGGCGAGATCCTCCAGCTGAAGGAAGCCATCAACACGATGGTCGATCAGCTGCGCTCGTTCGCGTCGGAGGTGACGCGCGTGGCCCGCGAGGTCGGCACCGACGGCAAGCTGGGCGGCCAGGCGATCGTGCCCGGCGTCGCCGGCACGTGGAAGGACCTGACCGACTCGGTGAACTCGATGGCCGGCAACCTCACCGGGCAGGTGCGCAACATCGCCGAGGTGACCACCGCGGTGGCCAACGGCGACCTGTCGAAGAAGATCACCGTCGACGTGCGCGGCGAGATCCTCGAGCTGAAGAACACCATCAACACGATGGTCGACCAGCTCAACGCGTTCGCGTCGGAGGTGACCCGCGTGGCCCGCGAGGTCGGCACCGACGGCAAGCTCGGCGGGCAGGCCCAGGTGCCCGGCGTCGCCGGCACGTGGAAGGACCTCACCGACAACGTCAACTCGATGGCCTCGAACCTCACCGCGCAGGTGCGCAACATCGCCGAGGTGACGACCGCCGTCGCCAAGGGCGACCTCTCCAAAAATATCACGGTCGACGTCAAGGGCGAGATCCTCCAGCTGAAGAACACCATCAACACGATGGTCGATCAGCTCAACGCCTTCGCCGGCGAGGTGACCCGCGTGGCGCGCGAGGTCGGCACCGAAGGGAAGCTCGGCGGCCAGGCCGAGGTGCGCGGCGTCGCCGGCACGTGGAAGGACCTGACCGACAACGTGAACTCGATGGCCGGCAACCTGACCGCCCAGGTGCGCAACATCGCCGAGGTGACCACCGCCGTCGCCAAGGGCGACCTGAGCAAGAAGATCACCGTCGACGTGAAGGGCGAGATCCTCGAGCTGAAGAACACCATCAACACGATGGTCGACCAGCTCAACGCCTTCGCCGGCGAGGTGACCCGCGTCGCGCGCGAGGTCGGCACCGAAGGGAAGCTCGGCGGACAGGCGCTCGTGCCGGGCGTCGCCGGCACGTGGAAGGACCTCACCGACTCGGTGAACTCGATGGCCTCGAACCTCACCGGGCAGGTGCGCAACATCGCCGAGGTGTCGACCGCGGTCGCCAAGGGCGACCTGTCGCGAAAGATCACCGTCGACGTGAAGGGTGAGATTCTGCAGCTCAAGAAGACCATCAACACCATGGTCGATCAGCTCAACGCGTTCGCCGGCGAGGTGACCCGCGTGGCGCGCGAGGTCGGCACCGAAGGCAAGCTGGGCGGCCAGGCGGTGGTGCGCGGCGTCGCCGGCACGTGGAAGGACCTCACGGACAGCGTGAACTCGATGGCCTCGAACCTCACCGCGCAGGTGCGCAACATCGCCGAGGTGGCCACCGCCGTCGCCAGCGGCGACCTGTCGCGCAAGATCACCGTCGACGTGCGCGGCGAGATCCTCGAGCTGAAGGACACCATCAACACGATGGTGGACCAGCTGAACGCGTTCGCCTCGGAGGTGACGCGCGTCGCGCGCGAGGTCGGCACCGAGGGCAAGCTCGGCGGGCAGGCGCAGGTGCCGGGCGTCGCGGGTACGTGGAAGGACCTGACCGACAACGTGAACTTCATGGCCGGCAACCTCACCGGCCAGGTGCGCAACATCGCCGAGGTGACGACCGCGGTCGCGAAGGGCGACCTGTCGCGCAAGATCACGGTCGACGTGAAGGGCGAGATCCTCGAGCTGAAGAACACCATCAACACGATGGTCGACCAGCTCAACGGCTTCGCCTCGGAGGTGACGCGCGTGGCGCGCGAGGTCGGCACCGAGGGCAAGCTCGGCGGCCAGGCCGAGGTGCCCGGCGTCGCCGGCACCTGGAAGGACCTGACCGACAACGTGAACTTCATGGCCAGCAACCTGACCGGCCAGGTGCGCAACATCGCCGAGGTGACGACCGCGGTCGCCACCGGCGATCTATCGAAGAAGATCACCGTCGACGTGCGCGGCGAGCTCTTGCTGCTCAAAGAGACCCTCAACACCATGGTCGAGCAGCTGCGCTCGTTCGCCGGCGAGGTGACCCGTGTGGCGCGCGAGGTCGGCACCGAGGGCCGCCTGGGCGGCCAGGCCAACGTGCCCGGCGCGGCCGGCACGTGGAAAGACCTCACCGACAACGTGAACCTCTTGGCGGGCAACCTGACCACCCAGGTGCGCAACATCGCCGAGGTGACCACCGCGGTGGCCCGCGGCGACCTGTCGCGAAAAATCTCGGTCGACGCCAAGGGCGAGATTCTCGAGCTCAAGAACACCATCAACATCATGGTCGACCAGCTCAACTCGTTCGCCGCCGAGGTCACCCGCGTGGCGCGCGAGGTCGGCACCGAGGGCAAGCTGGGCGGCCAGGCTCAGGTGCCCGACGTAGGCGGCACGTGGAAAGACCTGACCGACACCGTGAACTACATGGCGTCGAACCTCACCGAGCAGGTGCGCGGCATCGCGAAGGTGGTGACCGCGGTGGCAAACGGCGACCTGCGGCAGAACTACACGGTGAAGTCGAAGGGCGAGGTGGCGGCGCTCGCCGACACCATCAACAACATGACCTCGACGCTGGCCACGTTCGCCGATCAGGTGACCACGGTGGCGCGCGAGGTGGGCGTCGAGGGCCGCCTCGGCGGCCAGGCCAACGTTCCGGGCGCGGCCGGCACGTGGAAAGACCTCACCGGCAACGTGAACCTGCTGGCGGCGAACCTCACCACGCAGGTGCGCGCCATCGCCGAGGTGGCCACCGCGGTGACGCAGGGCGACCTCACCCGCTCGATCAAGGTCGAGGCGCGCGGCGAGGTCGCCGAGCTCAAGGACAACATCAACACGATGATCGACAACCTGCGGCTCACCACCGACCGCAACAAGGAGCAGGACTGGCTGAAGACCAACCTGGCCCGCTTCACCGGCATGCTGCAGGGGCAGCGCGACCTGGCCACCGTCGGCCGGGTGCTGCTGTCAGAGCTGGCGGCGCTGGTGAGCGCGCACCAGGGCGTCATCTACCGCTCGGAAGAGGCGAAAGAGCTGGGCGGCGCGCCGGTGCTGCGGCTGCTCGCCTCGTACGCCGACGACGGCCAGGCCGGCCACCCCAAGACGGTCGCCTGGGGCCAGGGGCTGGTCGGTCAGTGCGCGGTCGAGAAGCGCCGCATGCTGATCAGCGACCTGCCCAAGGGCGTGGTGCGCATCGGCTCGGGGCTGTTCAGCGCCCCGCCCCGCAACGTGGTGGTGCTGCCGGTGCTCTTCGAGGGCCAGGTGAAGGCGGTCATCGAGCTGGCGACGCTCAACACGTACACCGCCTCGCACCTCGCGTTTCTCGAGCAGCTGACGGTGTCGATCGGCATCGTGCTCAACAGCATCGAGGCGACGATGCAGACCGAAGGGCTGCTCGAGCAGAGCCAGAAGCTCGCCGCCGAGCTGCAGGTGCAGCAGAAAGAGCTGCAGCAGACCAACGATCAGCTGGGCCAGAAGGCCAAGCAGCTGGCCGAGCAGAACGCCGAGGTCGAGCGCAAGAACCAGCAGATCGAGCAGGCCCGCCGCGCGCTCGAAGAGAAGGCCGAAGAGCTGGCGCTCACCTCGAAGTACAAGAGCGAGTTCCTCGCCAACATGTCGCACGAGCTGCGCACGCCGCTGAACAGCATTCTGATTCTCGGCCAGCAGCTGTCGGAGAACCCCGAAGCGAACCTCACCGCCAAGCAGGTCGAGTTCGCCCGCACCATTCACTCGGCGGGCACCGACCTGTTGAACCTCATCTCCGACATCTTGGACCTGTCGAAGATCGAGTCCGGCACGGTGACGGTCGAGGCCGCCGAGGTGTTCTTCAACGCGGTGCTCGACGCAGTGGCGCGCCCCTTCCGCCACGTGGCCGACACCCGCGGGCTGACGTTCGACTACCAGCTCGACCCGCGCCTGGGCCGCTCGCTGACCACCGACGCCAAGCGGCTGCAGCAGGTCTTGAAGAACCTGCTCTCGAACGCCTTCAAGTTCACCGAGCACGGCGGCGTGCGGCTGGCGGTCTCGCTGGCCAACGGCGGCTGGTCGAGCGAGCACCCGTTGCTCTCGACGGCCGGGCAGGTGGTGGCGTTCGAGGTGAGCGACACCGGCATCGGCATTCCGCACGAGAAGCAGAAGATCGTCTTCGAGGCGTTTCAGCAGGCAGACGCCGGCACCAGCCGCAAGTACGGCGGCACCGGCCTGGGCCTGGCCATCTCGCGCGAGCTCTCGAACCTGCTGGGCGGCGAGATTCAGCTGCGCTCGGCGCCGGGCATGGGCTCGACGTTCACCCTCTACCTGCCGCTGCGCTACGTGGGCCCCACGGTGGCGCCGCGCACCGGCGAGTCGCGGCAGGCGGCGAACGCGCTGCTCAAGCAGCCTCCGTCGGCGGTCACGACGGTGCGGGTGGCCGACGCCACGCCCGAGAAGGTGGCCGACGACCGGGCCGAGCTGCACCCCGGCGATCAGTGCCTGATGATCGTCGAAGACGACCCGCACTACGCGCGGGTGCTGGTCGACCTGGCGCGGCACAAGGGCTTCAAGGTGCTGGTGGCGCAGCGCGGCGCCGAGGCGCTCGAGCTGGCGCGCGAGTTCAGGCCCTCGGCCATCTCGCTCGACGTGTTTCTCCCCGACATGCTGGGGTGGACGGTGCTCAGCCACCTCAAGCAAGACTCGCGGCTGCGCCACATACCGGTGCAGATCGTCACCCTCGACGAGAACCGGCAGCACGGCCTGGCGCGCGGCGCGTTCTCGTTCGTGACCAAGCCCGCCACCACCGAAGGGCTCGAGCACGCGATCGACAAAATCAAGAAGTACGCCGAGCCGCGGCGCAGAAAGCTGCTGATCGTCGAAGACAACGACGACGAGCTGGTGGGCATTCGGGCGCTGCTCGAGCACGACGACATCGACATCGTGACCGCGCAGACCGGCGCGCAGGCGCTCGAGCAGATCAACCAGGGCGGCGTCGACTGCGTGGTGCTCGACCTGCGCCTGCCCGACATGTCGGGCGTCGAGGTGCTCGAGCGGCTGCAGCAAGACCCCAGCCTCCAAGACCTGCCGGTGGTGGTGTTCACCGGCAAAGAGCTGAGCCATGAGCAGGACCTGCAGCTGCAAGAGCTGGCGCGCAAGGTGGTGCTGAAGGGCGTCGAGAGCCCCGAGCGGCTGCTCGACGAGACGGCGCTGTTCCTCCACCGCGTGGTGACCGACCTGCCGCCCGAGAAGCAGAAGCTGCTCGAGCGGCTGCACAAGTCGGACGAAGACCTGCGCGGCCGCAAGGTGCTGGTGGTCGACGACGACGTGCGCAACATCTTCGCGCTGGGCTCGGTGCTCGAGCGGCACGGCATGCAGGTGCTCACCGCCCAGACGGGCCTCGAGGCCATCGCCACGCTCGAGGCGACCAGCGACGTCGCCATCGTGCTGATGGACATCATGATGCCCGAGATGGACGGGTATCAGACCATTCAGCTGATTCGGAAGAAGGCCGAGCTGAAGCGGCTGCCCATCGTCGCGCTCACCGCCAAGGCGATGAAGGGCGACCGCGAGAAGTGCCTCGACGCGGGCGCCAGCGACTACCTCGCCAAGCCGGTGAACACCGACCAGCTGCTCGCCACGCTGCGGCTCTGGCTGCACCGGTAGGCGCGCTTTTCCGGGAGCGCGGGGCGCGGCGCGGGCGACCGCGCTCCGGCACTCCGTGCGTTTCAGGCGGCGCCTCCGAGAATGAGGCAGCTCCCCGCTCGCGCGGCGCTGTGTTTGGGAAGCGGTGGGAGCGGGAGCGGCTTTTCGCGTCGATGTTCACTTCCGTAACCGCTGCGCGGAGCGGTTACGTAGAGCGACGTTCTTTTCGGTCGAGCAAGAGGCAGACACTCACCACGAGCCGAGGTGGGCAAGTACCGCGCCATCGACGAGCGCATCGTGCTGCGCACGCCAGCCGTCAGACGTTTCGTGCGCAAGAACTGGCAGGCGCCGCGTGCCGATTCGGCATGCGTGGCGATCAGCTTGTTTCCTGGCTGACAGTAGTCGCGTGGCGCGGATCCTGCTCAGCTGGCCGTCATGTGCGGATCGCTACAGGAGTCTGAGCATGAGCGAACTGTTCGCTTGATCGACGATCTGCGCAGCAGTCGCCCTGTGAGCGACTGCTGCTTCGACCGTCTCTTGGCCCCGGCTTGGCGGTTTGCATCCGAGGTCCATTGGACCCCGGTGGATATCTGCCGGCGGGTCGTGGAGCTGCTTGCACCGAGACGGGGCGAGCGAGTGCTCGACGTCGGAAGCGGCATCGGCAAATTCTGTGTCGTCGGCGCGCTCTCAACCGAGAGCATTTTCGTCGGTGTCGAGCAACGGCGTCAGCTCGTTCGTCAGGCGTACGCCCTGGCTCAACGACTCGGCGCAGGCGGAGCACTGTTCTTGTGCCGCGATGCCTTTGCCGTCGACTGGCGCCGCTACGCGGCCATCTACCTCTACAACCCGTTCGGGGAGTTGGAGTTCGAGCCCTACTGGCGGCTCGACTCGACCGTGAAGGGAGGGGTCGAGGCCTACAAGGCGCGGGTTGCAGGGACGCGACGAAAGCTCGAACGGCTGCGTGTTGGAACCCGGGTCGTGACCTTTCACGGGTTCGGCGGTGCAATGCCGGAGTCCTTCACGCCAGTCTCGAAGGAGTCGCTCGCCGGTGGTGAGCTCGCCCTTTGGGTGAGAACCGGAGACCCCGCACAGAGAGTGGGTCCCGCGAGGAACTGCTCCGGTCGCTGACGCGGACAAAGAACGGCGTGCGACACTTCGGACGTGCGCGCTCTTGGCAGCGGGCGTCGGCCAAGCTCTGCACGACGGCGTCGCTCGACACAACCGAGCATCTTCGTCGGCGTGGAGATGCAGGAGCAGCTCGTGCAACAAGCTCTCGCCCGGCTCCGACACATGCGGGCTGGGACAGGGGTGATGACGTTCCATGGGTGGAGTCTCTTCCCTGCGACATACAAACGAAGATCGCGATGCCAGCTGTCCTCCGGGGATCTCGAGCCGCTCCGCTTGGCACTACGCGTGATTCCAAGCGGAACGGAACGCGTCCGCCCAGCCGCCTCAAGTCGCCACCGCCCGTCCATCTCGCGAGAGCGCCAACAGCTGCTCTTCGGCGTCGGCGAGAACACGCTGCAGCCACCGCCTGCGTGCGACGGCCAGAACCCGGCGCCCCTCACCGCCGCGCGTAGACGTTGTACAGCCCCAGCGCCTCGAACGACCGAAACGGCTCTCGCCCCAGCTCGGTGGTGAAGCCCTGCGCCCGCAGCGTCGCCCTGATGCCGTCGGGGTCGTCGGTCTCGACGATGACCTGCCGCACCTTCGACCAGTCGCCCACCCCGGCCAGCACCCGGGCCTCGGAGCCTTCGACGTCGACCTTGAGCAGGTCGATGCGCTCGACCCGGTGCTCGGCCATCACCTCGGCCAGCGTGCGCACCGGGCAGCGCACCCGCCGCCGCGCCAGCCGCCGCACCGCCTGAATGGCGCGCGCCGCGAGCGTCGAGACGCCCAGGTCCGCGGCGAGTGCGGCCGGATCGAGCGCCGGCGGCGTCACCATGGTGGCGGTCGAGCTGACGAAGCGGTCATAGGTGAAGTCGGCGGTGCCGGCCCGGTCGCCCAGCGCGCAACAGCACAGCGTCGCCTGCGGCACGTTGCGCTGCAGCGCCGCGAAGGTCTCGGGCACCGGCTCGAAGGCGAACAGCTTCACGTCGCGATGCCGCGATGACAGCCACAGCGAGAAGAGCCCGATGTTGGCGCCGCAGTCGAAGACGGTGTCGCCGTCGCGCACGCCGATGCCGTGCCCGGCGTAGGTCTGGTTCTCGAAGATCTGCCGGTACAGCAGCTCGGCGTCGGTGGCGTTGAGCGCCCAGACCTCGTGCTCGCCCAGCCGCACCCGCTTCATCGAAAAGGAGAGCCCAGGTGCGCCGCGTAGGTCTCGGGCAGCGTATCGCCCTGGTACAGCCCGACGGCGGCCGGCGCCTCGCCGGCGGGCTTGACCCGCGAGCGAAACAGCACGTCCCACACCATCAGCACGTGGCCGTAGTTGCCGTGGGCCTCGTCGCGCACGGTCGAGTGGTGCCAGCGGTGCAGCTCGGGGCCGGCCAGCACCCAGTTGAGCGGGCCGAGCCGCAGCGTGGTGTTGGCGTGCTGGAACTGCAGGTGCGCGATGGCGAACGCTCCCAGCGCGGCGATGACCCGCGCCGGGGTGCCGAGCAGCACCAGCGGCAGCCCGGCGGCGAGCAGCAGCGCGAGCGCGTCGAGCGGGTGGTTGCGCGACGAGTTCAGCGCGTGAAGGCGCAGCGCGCTGTGGTGCACCACGTGCACGCGCCCGAGCCCCGGCCACTCGTGCATGGCGCGGTGGGCAAGGTACCCACCCAGCTCGGCGACGAGCAGCGCCAGCGCGCACTGCACCACGAAGGGCAGCCCGCCGGGCCACACCCCGAAGGTGGGCAGCCGCGCCGAGGCGAGCTCGAAGAGCAACGTCATCGCCACGGTCGAGACGGCGAGGTGCAGCAGGTCGACGCGGGTGTCTCCTCGAGGGCGGTTCCACCGGGGGTCGAAGGGGAAGCGCGCCTCGAGCACCCCGATGAGCGTGCCCACCGCGGTGACCACCGCCAGCACCGAGACGTCGAGGCGAAGGCCTGCGTCGGCGAGCGCGAGCGCGGCGAAGGGCGCGGCGCCGACCAGCACCAGATAGCCCGCCAGCGGAGCCACGCGCGCCAGAGGGCTCATGCCAGCTCTCGCGTGGGCGCGGGGTCGCGCGCAGGCGCCGGCGCCGCACCGAGCCGCACCAGCTCGGCGGTCATCAGGCGCTGGAACTCGCGGTTCCTGAAGATGGCGAGGCCGATCATGCCGCCGTAGCTCTTCGGCAGCTTGGGGCTGTCGGCGCGCAGCTCGAGCTCGGAGAAGGGGCGCCCGGGCCGGGCGTGGTGGTCGGCGTGGCGCGCCAGGCCGATGATGCCGAAGAGCGAGGCGCGATCTTCGGCGTCCCACGACTGACTGCCGCCCTCGAGGCCCCAGTGCTCGAAGTACTGCACCGCGTTGAAGGCGACGTGCACCAGCGCCGCCTGGAGCAGAAAGAACGCCAGCCCCGAGGCGCCGAAGCACCAGCCGAAGAGCGCGGCGATGGCGGCCTCGAGCACCAGGCCCACCATCACGCTCGAGCGATCGAGCTGCCAGGCGCTCGCGAGCTGCGCGGGGGGGCTGCGCCAGAGATAGGCGGCGAAGCTCTCTCCCGGCCGCGCGGTGGCGGGGTCGTCGCGGGTCGCGTAACGCACGTGGTGACCGCGCAGGTGCTCGGCGAAGAAGTGCTCGTACAGCACCGAGGCGAGCAGCAGCCGCCCGAGCGCCAGCTGCGCCGCACCGGTGCGGTGAATCAGCTCGTGGCCGGCGATCGCTCCGCAAAGGGACGACGAGACCGCCATCAGCACCACAGTGACCGCGGCGCTGAGCGAGAGCCAGCCGTGCGTCTCGAGCGTGCGCGCCGCGAGCGGCAGGTTCACGCACTGCAGCGCGAACAGCGCGTAGGCGTACCCGTCCATACCCCCCACGGTGACGGTGGAGACGCGCTCGGCATCGCGCGGAAAGGGAGGGAAGAACGGCGAGACCGCGAAGGCCAGCGCCACCAGCGGGCTCACCGGGTCGAGCACGAAGAACAGCGTCGCGGTGAGCGGTATCAGCAGCGCGCGCAGGTGGAGGAGTCGCGAGTGGGTCACAGATTCCCCCCCGAAGGGGCTACGTCGCGAGCGTATCAGACAGACGACGGCCCCCCACCCGGTGGCCGAGTCTGCTGGCCGGGGGTCGGGCCGCGCAGCGGGTGGACGTGCCGACCGCCGCGACCGAAGCGCCGAGCGGGTCGCGGGCGAGAGACCGCGCGTTACCCGGGGGGAACCTCGACCGGCGCCCTGGCAATCACCGGGGCAACCTGCGATGCGTGCCGGCGACGCGATGGGCAGCCCCGCAGCCGGCACCGAGGCAGAGACAGTGCTCGCGGGTGCCGGCGAAATCGGCAAGGTGGTGCGCGCCATCGACTGGCCGCAGACGCCGCTGGGGGCCATCTCGTCGTGGCCGCAGAGCCTGCGCACCACCCTGAGCATCTGCCTCAACTCGCGCTTCCCCATCGCCGTCTACTGGGGCCGCGAGTACCTGATGCTCTACAACCAGAGCCTGGTGCCGATGGTCGGGCCGACCAAGCACCCGCAGGCGATGGGGCAGCCGGCCCGGGTGGTGCTCGCTGAAATCTGGGGCATCATCGAGCCGCTGCTGCGCGCGGTGTGGGAGACCGGAGAAGCCACCGGCTCGGACGACCTGATGCTGCCGCTGGCCCGCACCGGCGCGCCCGAGGAGTCGTACTTCACGTTCACCTACAGCCCGATTCGCGACGAGAGCGGCGGCGTCGGTGGGGTGTTCTGCGAGGTGGTCGAGACCACCGACCAGGTGATCGAAGGCCGGCGGCTGCGCCTGCTCAACGCCATCGCCAGCGCGGCCACCGCCAAGACGCCGGCGGCCGCCTGCACGCTGGTCGCGCGAGAGCTCACCCGCGCGAGCGCCGACGTGCCCTTCGCGCTGCTCTACCTGCGAGACGCGGCCGGGGTCGCCACCCTCGCCGCGACCGCGAACATCGAGGGCGGCAGCGCCCTCGCCCCCATCACCCTGCGGCCCGGCGGCGACCCGGTGTGGAGCTTCGAGAACCTGGGCGGCGCGCCCCGCTACGTCACCACCGGCGCGGGCGCTTCGGCGCACGACGCGGTGCTGCTGCCGATCGAGAACGGCCTGGTGGTGCTGGGCTTGAGCCCGCTGCTCGCGCGCAGCGAGTCGTACCGCCGCTTTCACAACCTGCTCGCGGCGGGAATCTCGCAGGCCGTGGGCAGCGCGGCGTCGTTCGAAGCGCAGCAGCAGCGCGTCGAAGCGCTGGCCTCGCTCGACCGGGCCAAGACCGCCTTCTTCAGCAACATCAGCCACGAGTTCCGCACCCCGCTCACCCTGATGCTGGGGCCGCTGGAAGAGAGCCTGCGCGACGTCGAGAGCCCGCTGCCGCCGGCCCAGCGCGCCCGGCAAGAGATGATCGGCCGCAACGGCAAGCGCCTGCTGCGGCTGGTGAACTCGCTGCTCGACTTCTCGCGCATCGAGGCCGGGCGGTTGACTGCTTCGTTTCGCCCGGTCGACATCGGTGCGCTCACCCGGCAGTTGGCGAGCAACTTCCAGTCGGTGGTCGAGAAGGCCGGGCTCTCGCTGGTGATCGAGGCCGGGCCCGTCGCCGGGCCGACCTACGTCGACCTCGAGCAGTGGGAAAAGGTCGTCCTCAACCTGGTCTCCAATGCGTTCAAGTTCACCTTCGAAGGCGCGATTCGGGTGAGCGTTCGCAGCGAAGCCGACCGCTGGGTGCTCGAGGTGGCCGACACCGGCATCGGCATCGCCGAGGCAGAGCTGCCGCGGCTGTTCGACCGGTTTCACCGGGTCGAGAACGCCAAGAGCCGCAGCTACGAGGGCAGCGGCATCGGCCTCGCACTGGTGAGAGATGTGGTGAAGCTGCACGGCGGCACCATCACGGTCGAGAGCGAGCCCGGCCGGGGCACGCGCTTTCACATCAGCGTGCCGCACGGCCACGAGCACCTGCCCGCCGACCAGGTCGTTCACCAGCCGGCGCGGCCACCCGACGCACCGTCGACCAACCCCTTCATCGACGAGGCCCTCTCGTGGGTGAGCGAGCGGCCCGAGGGCCCGCCCGGCGCTGAACCCAGTGCGGCGGCAACGGGGGCGCACCTGCTGGTCGCCGACGACAACCCCGACATGCGCGAGCACATGCGCCAGCTGCTGTTGGCCCAGGGGTGGTCGGTCGTCGCCGTCTCGAGCGGCGACGCCGCCCTGGCGCAGGCGCGCCGGCGCCGCCCCGACCTGGTGGTCACCGACGTGATGATGCCGGGGCTCGACGGCTTCGGCCTGATGCGGGCGCTGCGGGCCGACCCGGCGCTGCGTGACGTGCCGTGCCTGCTGGTGTCGGCGCGGGCCGGCGAAGAGGCCAAGGTCGAAGCCCTCGAGGCCGGCGCCGACGACTACCTCATCAAGCCGTTCTCGGCGAAAGAGCTCGTCTCTCGCATCGCCGCCCGTCTCGAGGTGGCGCGCGCGCACCTCGAGACCCGCGCCGCCCGCTCGCGCCTCCGCGCGCAGCTGATGCAGGCCCCGGTGGCGGTCTCGGTGGTGACGGGGCCCCGGCAGGTCTACGAGCTGGCCAACGCGCGGTACCTCGAGATGGTCGGCCGCTCGGAGCACCAGGTGGTGGGCAGGCCGTTTCGCGAGGTGTTCTCGGAGCTCCCCGACGACGCCCCGGTGTTCGCGATGCTCGAGGGCGTCTATCGCACCGGCAAGCCGTTCACCGCCGACGCCTACGCGGTGCCGCTCGACCGCGACGGTCAGGGCCCGCGCGACGTCTACTTTCTCTTCACCTGCGAGCCGCTCAAGAACGCCGTCGGAGAGGTGACCGAGATCATGACCGTCGCGGTCGACGTGACCGCCCAGGTGCAGGCCCGCCAGCGCGTCGAGGCGCTGCTGAGCGAGCTGCGCCTGGCCGACCAGCGCAAAGACGAGTTCCTGGCCATGCTCGGTCACGAGCTGCGCAACCCGATGGCCACCGTCAGCCTCGCGCTCGACATGCTCGGCCGCGCGGGCACCGACACGGCGAAGGCCACGGGGTACCGAGACATGGCCCGGCGGCAGATGACCAGCCTGACCCGCCTGGTCGACGACCTGCTCGACGTGTCGCGCATCACCCGCGGCACGGTCGAGCTGCGGCACGAGCCGCTCGACCTGCGCGAAGCGGTGACGCACGCCATCGACGCGACGCGCGACGCGGTCGAGGCCGGCCGGCACCGGCTGCAGGTGTCGCTCGCCCCCGGCACCTTCCCGATGCGGGCCGACGCCACGCGGCTCGAGCAGGTGGTGACCAACCTGCTCACCAACGCGGTGAAGTACACCGCGCCGGGTGGCCAGGTGACGGTCGAGCTGACGCGCGAGACCGCCGACGGTGCGCCGTTCGCGCTGCTGCGGGTGCGCGACACCGGCCGCGGCATTCCCCCCCAGATGCTGCAGCGCATCTTCGAGCTGTTCGTGCAGGTCGATCAGACCATCGACCGGCAGACCGGAGGCCTGGGCCTGGGGCTCACCCTGGTGAAGCGGCTGGTGGAGATGCACGGCGGCACGGTCGAGGCCCGCAGCGAGGGCCCGGGGCAGGGCTCGGAGTTTCGGGTGCGGCTGCCGCTCGACGCCTCGGCGCAGCCGTCGGGCGGCGTCACCGGCGGTGAGGCGAAGTCGAAGCTCCGCCGGCGCCGCATCGTGATCGCCGACGACTCACCCGACCTGCGCGAGTCGTTCGAAGAGCTGCTGGTGGCGCTCGGCCACCAGGTGACCAGCGCCGGCGACGGGCTCGCCGCGGTCGCCAAGATTCTCGAGGTTCGACCCGACGTGGCGTTCGTCGACCTCGGCATGCCCGGCATCGACGGCTACGAGGTGGCGCGCCGGGTGCGCGGCGCGGCTGGGGGCGACCGCGTTCGCCTGGTCGCGCTCACCGGCTACGGCGGCGCCGAGGTGGTGGCCGAAGCGAAGCGCGCCGGCTTCGACGACCATTCGACCAAGCCCTTCGACCTCGACCGCCTCGACGCGCTGCTCGGCGGGTAGCCGGGGCCTCACCGGGGGCAGGGCCCATTGCTATGGGCAGCCATCGGCGTATGGTGCCTGCGATCTGGTCGCGAGGCTGACTTCCAGGTTCGTGTCTTCGGGACCTCTTCCTCCGCCGGCATCGTTTTTCCCGCTGGTAGCCAGTGCGAAGTGACCGATGGCCCGCATCACCGTCGAAGACTGCATCGATTTCGTAGACAACCGCTTTGCCCTGGTCGTGCTGGCCGGCAAGCGCGCCCGCCAGCTGATGGCCGGCGCCCGCCCCATCACCGAGACCTCGAAGAACAAGCCCACCGTGCTGGCGCTGCGCGAGATCGCCACCGGCAAGATTCGCTTCGATCGCAGCGTGCGCGAGGCGCTGGCGGGCAAGTTCAACCCGCCCAAGCCGAACCCCTGATTCAGCGCACCGGCACGGTGCCGTTGCCGTGCTGAGGCATGCGGGTGGGCGCGTGCGGCCGGTGCTCGAAGTGGTCGTGGTGGTGGTGGCCGCGGTGACCGTGGCCGGGCTTGATGGGGTGAAAGTCGGGCGCGTCTCCAGGCTTGGTGGGAACCGGGTTGGTGTGGTGAACGGCGTTCGAAGCGACCTTCATCGACATGGTTTGCACCTTTGGTGTGGGTTCGACGGGCGCGGGTGATTGCGCCGCGCGTGCCCGCGCCAAGTGCTCTCACCAGCTGAGAAGTCGCAGAGCCCTGCAGTGCACTGTCGTCGCGCGATGACAGGTGGCCTGAAGGCCGGGTAAGCGCAGAGCCATGACCCTGGCCATTCGCGTTCATCGAGCCGGCGACGCATCGGTGCTGAAGCTGGAAGAGGTGGCCCTGGCTGCGCCGGGCGCCGAAGAGGTGCAGCTCGCGCAGCGGGCCATCGGCATCAACTTCGTCGACGTCTACAACCGCTCGGGGCTGTACTCGGTGCCCACGCCGTTCACGCCCGGGCAAGAAGGTGCGGGCGTCGTCACCGCGGTGGGCTCGGCGGTGAGCGACCTGAAGGTCGGTCAGCGCGTCGCGTATGCGGGGCCCATCGGGGCCTACGCCGCCGCGCGCAACCTGCCGGCGGCGAAGGTGGTGCCCCTGCCCGACGGCATCGACGAGGTGCTCGCGGCGTCGGTGATGCTCAAGGGCATGACCGCCGAGTACCTGGTGCGTCGCTGCCGGCCGGTGAAGAGCGGCGAGACGGTGCTGGTGCATGCGGCCGCCGGTGGCGTGGGCACGATGCTCACCCAGTGGGCGCGCAGCCTGAGCGCGCGGGTCATCGGCGCGGTGGGCAGCGAAGAGAAGGCGGTGCTGGCCCGCCGCTACTGCGACGCGGTGGTGCTCACCGGCGGAGACTGGGTGACCGAGGTGAAGAAGCTGGGCCCGGTACACGCGGTCTACGATTCGGTCGGCAAAGACACCTTTCAGGGCTCGCTCGACGTGCTGGCCCCGCGCGGCACGCTGGTGTCGTTCGGCCAGTCGAGCGGCAAGGTGCCGCCCTTCGACCTGCTCAGCATCGGAGGGCCCCGCTCACTGTTCGTCACCCGCCCGTCGATGCACGCCTACACCGCCACCCGCGAAGAGCTGCGCGAGTCGGCGGCCGCGCTGTTCACCGTGCTGCGTGAGAAGACGGTGGTGGTCGACGCGCCCCGCACCTTCGCGCTGGCGCAGGCGGCCGAGGCGCACCGCGCGCTCGAAGGCCGAAAGACGACCGGCGCGCTGGTGCTGTTGCCGTGAGGCTTCAGCCCGCGAGCAGGCGCGGGTTTCGGGCGACCACCGCGCCGTTGAGCGTCGACGCGAAGCCGAGCCAGGCCAGGTAGGGCACCATCATCGCCGCGGCGGCGGGGTCGCGGCGGGCGATGCGCGCGGTGTACGCCGAGGCGCTCGCCAGGGTGAGGCCGAGGTCGACCAGCGCGGCGCGCGAGCGGTGAGCGCCGAAGAACAGCGGGCTCCAGGCGGCGTTGAAGGCGAGCTGGGTGCCCCACAGCGCGAGCGCGGGCTTGTCTTTGGCGACCGCGGCGCGCGAGCCCGACCAGGCGATGAGGCCATACAGCACCGGCCACACCACTCCGAACACCCAGGGCGGCGGGTTGAGCGGCGACTTGCGGAGCGCGAGGTACCAGGGGCGCCGGGCGGCGTTGCGCGAGGCGCGGGCACCGAGCAGAGAAGCGAGGGCGGTGAGCAGGGCGAAGACGGGCTTCATGCGCCTGACCGATGCCAGCAGCGCGCCAGAGCGTGATTTCGCGCGGGTGTGGCCCTCGCGGGTGCAAGCGCGCCCCGCTCCGCGGCGAACTGCTACGCCTTGCGGGGCTTCGCCGGCTTCACGCCCGACAGGGTCGCGGTGGTCTCGCCCGCCTTCGCCGAGAGGGTGACCCGGGTGCCGTCTGGGGCCACCGCGGTCTCTTTCACCGTCGCCGGGGCAGGCGCCTTGAGCTGAATCGTCTCGCTGACGAAGCCCTGCTTCTTCTCGTCTTCGTCGACGCGAATGCGCATCACCGGCGAGCCCGGCACCGGAGCGCGCGCCACCAGGGTGAGCCCACCTTCGTCTTGCTGCCGCAGGTACGCGTTGAGGGCGCTGACCCGGGGAGCCTCGGCGCCCCTCGCCACGCCCTCGACCTCGACCTCGAAGCCGTGGGCGGCGAACATCTTGGCGAGGTTCGCCGCGTCGTCGACGCCCGCCACCGCGCTCACCTCGCGCACGTCGAGGCCCAGGCGGTCTTCGCGAAAGTGCGGAGCGAGCGTCTCTTGCAGCGAGAGCACCCGGTGATCTTCGAGGTTCTTCTCGTCGGTGCCCCAGGCCCCGATCCAGTCGCCTTCGAAGGCCGGTTTGCCGGTCTCTTTGTCTTTGCCCACCGACCACTGGGGAATCTCGCGCACCGTGGGCTCGACGGGCACGGTGAGGTCGCCCGGCTTGCGGTTGTCTTTCACGTCGAGCAGCACGTCGGTGGCGCTGCCATCGTCGAACAGCTTCTCGAGGTTGCTCTGCGCGGCCTGGGCCGACGCGTCAGACTGCACCGCCATCGCGATGCCGAGCTGAAGGGGGTACTCGCCCGCCACCTCGTAGGGAATCAGCTCGGTGTAGTGCTGCTCGCCGGGGAGAATGACGTTCGTCCACCCCCCGGGCGCGCCGATCTTGGTGTTGGCGCGCGACTCGACGCCGAACAGCTGCTCGTAGGCGCGGCTCTGCGTCACCTGGTCGAGCATGTCTTGCGTCAGCGCGACGTAGTGGTGCTGCACCGCCGAGTCGTTCACCGGCTCGAGACCCACGTCGTCTTGCACCTTCACGGTGTGGGTCTGCTGGGTCGGAACCTTGGCGGTCGAGGGCGGAACGCGACGGGTCATGGCCGAAGGGTTAGTCGAAGTGCGGGAGCCCCGCCAGTCGACGGTGCGTATGCACGGCGCCGGCGCGCGACGGGCGAGAAGGCGTTACGTTCGCGCGCGAGTGAGCGAGGGCGCGCGCATCTTCGACGTCACCTTCATCGATGCCGACAGCGGGCAGACGTTCTTGCGCCTCAAGCTGCCGGCGCGGCAGCTGCCCGAGTCGTTCTCTCCGGCCACGCTGCTGAACCTGGGCAAAGACGACTGGCAGGTGGTGACCGCGCAGCCCGAGAGCACCCAGGGGCTGGCCAGCGGCGCCGCGGTGGTGCTCACGCTGCGCAAGGTGTCGGCCATCGACCCGCGCGAGCTGCTGTTCTCGCTGCCGACGGTGGCCGACGAGGTGCCGGCGCTCACCGCCGAGGGTCGCGGCGAGGTGCTGCTGCAGCTCACCGAAGACGACTGGCTGCAGCACGAGCTGTTGCCGGTCGAGCTGCGCGCGCGCATCGACGCCGAGCTCGCCGCGGTGCGCGAGGTGCTCGAGCACTCGCGCAGAGGCTCGGGCTTCGAGCGGCTGCACCTGCGCAAGGCGCTGCCGCGGCCGTTCGAGGGCCGCGCGCTGCGGGTCGAGGCGCTGGCGACCCGATTCGGTGCGCCGGGGGTGGTGGCGGCCCAGGCGGGCTTCTTCGAGCACAGCTTCGCCTTCGCGGTGCCGGGCGGCGTGCTGTACGGCGAGGCGCTCGAGGGCGCGGTGCGCGCGATGGGCCTGAGCAGCCGCGCGGTCGAGGTGGCCGCGCTGTGCGCAGACGAGCGCCTGCTGCGCGTCGACTGGCTGCTCGCTCGGGCCGACTGAAGGGGCTCTCAAGGGGTGAAACGCGCGCGCGCCGCAAGGTGCGGTTTCCGCAGCAGCGTCTTGGCGAGGTGCGTCGCGTTGGGCTACCAAGAGGACCATGGCCAAGGTCAATGCCACCGTACCCACCCGCGTGCTGCTCAAGATGATGCCGCCCGAGGTGGGTGACGCGGCGGGCTGGGCCGTCAAGGCCGGCCTGCCGAACCGCATGACCGCGAAGGGCCTCGAGGAGGCCATCGTCGAGCTGTCGGAGCGCCCGTTCGACGGGGTCGTCACGGCCGCGCTCGCCGAGCAGCTCAAGCTGGTCGCGAACAACCTGCGCCAGCAGGACGCGGCCAGGGCGCTCGCCGAGGCCGCGCTCGCCGCACCACGAGACGGTGAGGCCCTGACCGACGTGGCGGGCACGCGCGACGCGGCACCGGCGGCGGCCCCGGCCGACGTGGTGCAGTGGCAGCCCATCGGCCCCCTCAACAAGGCGCGCAAGCTCGAGCTGTTCGAGAAGCAGGGCTTCACCGGGCCGTTGGCGCAGAAGGCGGTCGACCTGGGCTTGAGCCTGAAGCTGGCGGGTACGCTCGCGCGTGCCGGAGTCGATCGCGCCGGAGCGCTCGACGCGCTGGAGCACGGCGTGCCCGAGGAAGACCTGCTGGCGTGGCACGAGGCCGGGGTACCCGCGGGCGAGGTCGCCAGGCTGGTCGCGGTGGGCATGACCGTCGAGACCTGGGTAGAGCAGCGCGCGCGCCGCAAGGTCGACGCCTCTCGCGTCGCAGGGCTGATCGACGAGGGCATCGCTCAGTACGACTGGCCGAGCGCGCAGGTGCTGATGGGCGCGGGCCTGAGCCCCGGCGAGGTGAAGCAGTTTCTCGCGCTCGACGTGCCGGTGCAGCCGGGCATCAAGAACGTCGCGAACATCTCGGCCACGAACCTCTCCGAGATCAGGGCGAAGATCTTCGACAACGTCGCTCGCGCGATCGCCGAGACGAAGCTCACCGTTCCCGAGCTGCTGAAGTGGACCGAGGCCGGCGTCTTCGACACCCGGCTGGGCACCACGCACTTCCCCGACCCCAAGAACCCCGAGATCATCGGCATCGAGTACGCGAAGATGGGGCTCACCTTCGAGCAGGCGAGCGCCGCCGCCAGCTTCACCGCGTCGTCGGTCTATCTCAAGATGGCCCAGGCCGCCGGGTACAGCATCGACGAGTTCCTCGACTTCAACCGCGCCGGCTTCGCCAAGGTGTTCAACAACACCCGCTTCTACCTCGACCAGCTGGGCACCTTCGCCAAGGCGGGCTTCAGCGCGGCGCAGGTCATCGAAGCGTACCCGCTCGAGCTCGAGGTCGACGACGTCGCCGGGCTGAGCAAGGCCGGCTGCACGGCCGACGAGATTCTCCAGCTCGCGCACGCCGGGCGCGCCGACGCGCGGTCGTTCAACGACGACTACCTCTCGCTGGGGTTGACCCCGTCGGAAGCGGTCGCCGAGATTCTCTCCGAGTAGTTTTTCTCATTGCCGAAGGTGAAACGCCGCGGCGCCGCGAGATGCAGTTTGCGCGTGAGTTCGTGGCGGAGCGCGTCGCGTTGAGCTACCACCGTGGGGCATGGGCAAGGTCGCCGCCACCGTACCGACTCGCGTGATGCTCAAGATGCTGCCGCCGAGCGTCGGCGACGCGATGGGCTGGGCCATCAGGGAGCGGCTGCCGAACCGCATCTCGGCCGAGGGCCTCGAGCAGGCCATCGCGAAGCTGGCAGAGCAGCCGTTCGACGGCGTCGTCACGGCCGTGCTCACCGAGCAGCTCAAGCTGGTCGCCGAGAACCTGCGCGCGCAAGACGCGGCCAGGGCGATCGCCCGAACCGCCCTCGAGGCGCCGCGAGACGGTGAGGCGTTGACCGACGTGGCGGGCACCCGTGCGCCGGCCGCGCCCCCCTCGGAGCCCGACGTGGTCGAGTGGAAGCCGAGCGGTGGCGTCAGCCGGGAGCGCAAGCTCGAGCTGTTCGAGAAAGCAGGGGTTCGTCGGCCCGCTGGCGCCCAGGGCGCTCGCGCTGGGCGTGAGCTTGAAGGTGGCGGGCATGCTCGCCCGCGCCGAAATCGACCGCGCTGCTGCGCTCGACGCGCTGGAGCACGGCGCGACGGCAGAAGACCTTCTGGCCTGGCACCCGACCGGGGTTCCCGTGGCCGACGTCGCGAAGCTGATCTCGGCCGGCATGACCCTCGAGACCTGGAAGGAGCAACGCTCGCGGGGGCCGGTGAATGCCGCGGGCGTGTCGGGGCTGATCGACGAGGGCATCGTGCCGGCCGACTGGCCCAGCGCCCAGCGGCTGATGAACGCGGGCCTCAGCCTCAGCGAGGTGAAGCAGTTTCTCGCGCTCGACCTGCCGGCGATGCCGCGACTCAAGGAGATGGCCAGCCGCTCGGCGGACACTCAGGCCACGCTTCGCGCGAAGTGCTTCGGCAATGTGGCGCTCGCGCTCGAGCAGGCACCGCTCACCGTGCCCGAGGTGTTGCGGTGGGCGGCGGCGGGCACCTTCGACACCATCTTGAACGACCAGCTCCTCGGCCTCGCCTACGCGAAGATGGGCCTCAGCTTCGAGCAGGCCCGGGCCGCGGCGGGCTTCAGCATCGGGTCGAACGACTTTCGCGTCGCGAAAGAGGCGGGCTACTCGGTCGACGAGCTGCTGGCGTTTCACGCTGCGGGGTTCGGCAAGCCCTTCAGCAACACCCGCTTCTACCTCACGCAGCTGGGCACGTTCGCCAGGGCCGGCTTCACCGCGGCGCAGGTCGTCGAAGCGTACCCGCTCGCGCTCGAGGTCGACGACGTTCGCGCGCTGAGCAAGGCCGGGTGCACGGCGGGCGAGATTCTCGACCTCGCGCACGCCGGCCGCGCCGACGCGCAGTCGTTCGAAGACGACTACCTCTCGCTCGGGCTGACCCCGTCTGAAGCGGTGGCCGAGATTCTCGCCGAGTCGTTTTGATTGCCGAGGGTGAAACGCCGGCGCGCCACCGCGCGCGATCTCAGGGACGCGTTCGTGACGAGGTGCATCGCTCTGAGCTACCACCTGGGGCATGCCCAAGGTCGGCGCCACCGTCTCCACCCGCGTGATGCTCAAGATGCTGCCTCCCGACGTGGGCGACGCAGCGGACTGGGCCGTCAAGGCCAGGCTGCCGAATCGCCTCACCGCGGCAGACCTCGAAGGGGCCATCGCCGAGCTGTCGGCGCACCCGTTCGACGGGGTCGTCACGGCCGCGCTCGCCGAGCAGCTCAAGCTGGTCGCCAACAACCTGCGCGAGCAAGACGCGGCGAAGGCGCTCGCCCAGGCCGCACTCGCGGCGCCGCAAGACGGTGAGGCGTTGACCAACGTGGCGGGCACCCGCGACGCGAAGCCCGCCGCGACCGAGGCAGACGTGGTGCAGTGGCAGCCCATCGGGCCCCTCGACAAAGTGCGCAAGGCCGAGGCGTTCGAGAAGCAGGGCTTCGTGGGTCCGCTGGCGCAGCGGGCCGTCGACCTGGGCGTGAGCCTGAGAGTGGCGGGCACGCTCGCGCGCGCGGGGTCGACCGCGCCGGAGCGCTCGACGCGCTGGAGAAGGGCTCAACGGTTGAAGAAGTCATGAGGTGGCACCAGGCCGGGGTCCCCGCCGGCGACATCGCGAAGCTGGTCGCGGCGGGGATGACCGTCGAGAGCTGGGAAGAGCTGACCGCAAGAGGGCCGGTCGATGCGTCGAGCGTGTCGAGGCTGATCGACGAGGGAGTCGCGCAACTCGACTGGCCGAACGCGCAGCGGCTGATGAGCGCGGGGCTCATCGGAAGCGAAGTGAAGCAGTTTCTCGCGCTCGACCTGCCGGTGACCCCGGGCGCCAAGAAAGCCGCGAACGGCTCAGCTGCGAGGCTGGCCAGCATCAGGGCGAGAATTTTCGATAGCGTGGCTCGCGCGCTCACCGAGACGAAGCTCACCGTCCCCGAGCTGCTCAAATGGACGGAAGCCGGCGTCTTCGATGCCCGGCTGCAGAGCTCGTTTTTCCCCGACAAGGCGCACCCCGAGATTCTCGGCATCGAGTACGCGAAGATGGGGCTCACCTTCGAGCAGGCGAAGGCGGCCGCCGGCTTCACTGCGTCGTCGGGGTACCTGAAGGCCGCCCAGGCGGCCGGCTACAGTGTCGACGACTTCCTCGACTTCAACCGCGCCGGCTTCGCCAAGCCGTTCACCAACACCCGCTTCTACCTCGGCCAGCTCCAGACCTTTGCCGGGGCTGGCTTCACCGCGGCGCAGCTCGTCGAAGCGTACCCGCTCGCGCTCGAGGTCGACGACCTCCGCGCGCTGAGCAAGGCCGGCTGCACGGCCGACGAGATTCTCCAGCTCGCGCACGCCGGGCGCGCCGACGCGCAGTCGTTCGAAGACGACTACCTCTCGCTCGGGCTGACCCCGTCTGAAGCGGTGGCCGAGATTCTCGCGGAGTAGGGGTGGCTGAAGAGCCGCAGCGACCGCGGGTGGGCATCGGGGTGATGGTGCTCAAGGGCGGCCTGGTGCTGCTCGGCAAGAGGCGCGGCTCGCACGGCGCGGGCGAGTACGCCTACCCGGGCGGCCACGTCGAGCACCTGGAGACGTTCGAAGCGTGCGCGCGCCGCGAGGTGCGCGAAGAGACCGGGCTGGAAATCGGCGCGCCGCGCTTTCTGCGGGTGCTCAACACCCGGGTGTACGCGCCCAAGCACTACATCGACGTGGCCTTCGTCGCCGACTGGGTGAGCGGAGCGCCGCGGGTGCTCGAGCCCGACCGGGTCGAGTCGTGGGCGTGGTACCCGCTCGACGCGCTGCCGGCGCCGCTGTTCGAGACGATACCGACCGCGCTCGAGGCGCTGCGCACCGGCCGTACGTACTGGGACGGGCCCTGACGCTCTCCTCAGCGCGGGTTACCAGGCAGCCGCTACGCGTGGGGGGTCGGGTGGGCGCGCGCGCGCGCCGCAGGCCCGGGCTTCACCGGCGCCTCGATGCGCTGCAGGCTACGGCCGCGCGGCGCCACGTCGCGATGGTACATGCGCAGCAGCGCGAGGAACAGCGCCACCATCAGCGGGCCGATGAGCAGGCCGAGCGCGCCGAACGCCGCGATGCCGCCGAGCAGCGCGAAGAACACCACCGCGCCGTTGAGCTCGCTCTTGCCGCGAATCAGCAGCGGCTTGACCAGGTTGTCGACCAGCCCGACCACCACCACGCCCCACAGCGCGAGGAACAGCGCGAAGTACGGGTGACCGGTGAGCAGCAGGAGCCCCGCGGCGGCGACCACGATTGCCGCCGCCCCGACCGCGGGGATGATGGCGCAGAAGAACGTGACCGCGGCGAAGAAGAGCGGGTGCGGCACGCGGGCGATGAGGTAGCCGCCCAGGGCCGCGGCGGCCTGCACGCCCGCAGTGATGAAGGTCGAGACGATCACCGAGTGGCCGACCTTGCGCACCTCTTCGAGCAGCTCGCGGGTCTGCCCCTTGCGCAAGGGCAGCGCCTCGTCGAGCCAGGTCAGGCAGGCCTGCCCCTCGATGAGAAAGAAGAACAGCGCCACCAGCATCATCGCGATCTGGAACAGCGCCGAGCCGGTGGCGGCCACCATGCCTCCCGCGGCCGCGGCGGCCTTGCCGGCCTGCTCGTTCACCGTCTGCTCGAGCTTGCCCCGCGCGGGGAGGCGCTCGACCACCTCGTTGGCGAAGCCCTGCAGCGACTCGGGCAGGCGCTCGACCAGCCCGTCGACCCCGCCCTCCTCCAGCGTGGTGGTGACGAAGCGCCAGCCATCGCCCGCCTCGCGCACCACGAAGGCCGACAGCCCCACCACCGGAGTCACCAGCAGGCTGACCACCCCGAACGTGAGCAGGCCGGCCGCGAGGCTGCGATGGCCACGAAACTTCTTCGACAGCCACTGCTGAACCGGCCACAGCATCACCGCCAGCGTCGCCGCGAGCAGCAGCCCGGGGCCGAGCTTGAACAGCACGATACCCAGCACCGCGATGGTGCCGAGCATCAGCACCATGAAGAACCGCTTGGCCGATCGCGACATGTGCCAAGACCTGTAACCGGCGCTTCCAGGGCGGGCCGGCGCGTTCCGAGCCGGTGACGAAAACCCGACCCATCAAAAGTTGAAGCTTCTGCGCACCCCAGGAGACTCAGAGAGACCTCGTGTTGAGCCCCCTACCCGCTTCGGTTACGGTGCCGCCCCGGCGCCGGGCCGAAGGCCGCTCAAAGACAATGTCTCCCCGGCTCCTGGTCGTCCTGCTGCTCTCCGCCTGCTGGCAGCCCGTGCGCGAGCCCGACTGCCTTCTCGACAAGACCTGCGAGTGCAAGTCGAACACCCAGTGCCTCGAGGGCTTCGAGTGCGTCGACGGCTTCTGCAAGAAGCGCCCCGACCTGAACCCCGGCGACCTGGGCTGGCCCTGCACGCAAGACTCCGAGTGCAACGCGCGCATCTGCCTGCCGCCCGGCCCCGGCAACGGCCACGTGTGCAGCCAGCCGTGCAACACCGCCGACGCCGGCGTCGCCTGCCCGCGCGGCTACGAGTGCCTGAAGGCCTACGACCGCGCCGGCTTCGTGTGCACCCCGCCCCTGCGCTCGCTGTGCCTGGGCTGCACCACCGACCAGGACTGCAACGCCGCGGGAGACAGATGTGTCGAGCTCGACGGCGGCAAGCACTGCCTGATGGACTGCGCGATTTCTCCCTGCCCCGACGGCTACGAGTGCCGCGCGCTGGGCCTTCTGGGCGACGCCGGCGCGGTCGCGCGCGTCTGCACTCCGCCGTCGAGCTCGTGCGACTGCAGCCCGGTGAACGTGGGCCTCGCCCGCTCGTGCAAGCGCACCAACGCGATGGCCACCTGCTTCGGCTTCGAGCGCTGCCTGGCCGACGGCGGCTTCAGCGGCTGCGACGCGCGCACGGCCAGCCCCGAGAAGTGCAACGGCGTCGACGACGACTGCGACGGGCTCATCGACGACGACGACCCCGATGAAGACGTGTCGGGCCTGGCCGGCTACCCCGCCTGCACCCGCGGCGCAGTGTGCAAGGGAGCCTGGTACTGCGGCGTGCCGCTCGACGCCGGGGTCGACGCGGGCATCGCGTTTCAGTGCAGCGCTCCGCCCATCGTGGCCGAGCGGTGCAACGGCCTGGACGACGACTGCGATGGGCTCGCCGACGAAGACTTCAAAGACAGCGCCGGCGTGTTCAGCGGCCCCAAGGCCTGCGGCAGCTGCGCGCTCGACTGCACCGCGGCGGTGCCCGACCTCGCCCGGGCCGATGCGGGCCTCGATGCCGGCCCCGGCGAGGTGCTGCCCGGCGCGGTCGACTGCGTGCAGAGCGCGGGCGCCTTTCGCTGCGTGCCGCGGCAGTGCGCGCCCGGCCACTACCCGTGGCCGCCGGCGCAACCTCAGGTCTGCCTCGAGAACGTGGGCTCGCAGTGCCGCCCCTGCACCGCCGACGAAGACTGCCAGGTGCCCGGCGACACCTGCACCCAGCTCGCGCAAGACGTGGGCAGGTACTGCCTGCAGTCGTGCGCCGGCGCGGCGTGCCCGCGCGGCTCGGTGTGCCAGACGCTCGGCGGCAAGCAGCTGTGTCAGCCCGTCACCGAGAGCTGCAGCTGCACGCCCGACCGCGTCGGCTTCACCCGCTCGTGCCTTCGCACCTCGGGCGCGGCGGTGTGCATCGGCGCGCAGGTGTGCCGCGCCGACGGTGGCTTCGACGCGTGCGACACCTCGCTGACCGCGCTCGAGCTGTGCGACGGGCTCGACAACGACTGCGACGGCACCCCCGACCAGCCGTTCGTGAACCAGCAGGGCTCGGGCACCTACGACACCGACGCGCACTGCGGCGCGTGCACCACCAACTGCACGGCGCAGTGGAGCCCCTCGATTCAGCACGCGCTGGGCGGGTGCCGGCTCGACGCCGGGTCGCCCTCGTGCCGCATCGTGCAGTGCGTGAACGACGTGGTCGGCGGGGGCAAGCTCTGCCAGCTCGACGCCGACTGCAGCGGTGGTGAGACCTGCCACCCGCTGTTCCGCCAGTGCGTGAAGGCGTGCACCGGCGCGTCGACCGGCTGCGCCGCGAACGAGGCGTGCCAGAACGGCGCGTGCGGCCAACGCTGCAGCAACGACGCGGTCTGCACCGCGCGGTACGGCGCGCTCTCGCACTGCAGCGACGCGGGCACCTGCGCGGCGAGCTACACGTTCTTCGACAGCGACCGCGAGTCGACGAACGGGTGCGAGTGCCCCGCGCCCTCGGGCGTGACCGACGCGCCCGACACGTATTCTGCGTACCCCGCCGCCGGGCAGCCGTACGTCGACCGCGACTGCGACGGCGTCGACGGGCGCGTCGGGCGGGCGCTGTACGTCTGGGCGCAGTCGAGCTCGAGCCAGGGCACCCGGGCGAGCCCGTTCAAGACGCTGCGCGAGGCGATCTCGGCGTTCAACCCGGCGGCGCACGACGCCATTCTGGTGGCTCAGGGCAGCTACCCCGAGCAGGTGGTGCTGAAGAACGGGGTGAAGGTGTACGGCGGCTACGCGAGCGACTTCTTCAAGCGCGACATCGTCACCTTCCCCACCCTCATCGAAGCGCCGCAGCCCGACTTCGCGGCGGCGAACCCCACGCGCGGCAGCGTGAATGCCCAAGACCTGAGCGCCGAGACGGTGCTCTCGGGGTTCACCATTCGCGGCTACGACGTCATCACCCGCAGCGCGCCCGGCACCGAGGGCTTCAACAGCTACGCGGTGTACGTCGCCGACGCTCCGGGCCTGAGCCTGAGCAACAACGTCATCGTGGGCGGGCGAGCGGGCGACGCGAGCCCGGGCGGGGCAGGAGAAGCGGGCGCCACCGGCCTGAACGGCTCTCGCGGCCTCGACGCGCGCGAGTGCACGAGCGCGAGCTGCGCGGGCGAGTCGCAGACGGGCGGCGCGGCGGGGGCGAACCCCAGCTGCTTCGCCGCCAACGCGAACGCCGGTGCGGGCAGCAACCCCAACGTCGACCCGCAGAACTACACCACCGGCGGCCTCAACGGAGCGGGCGGCAACAACGGCGTCTATTCGCAGTCGGCGCCCTCGCAGGCGCAGTTCTGCAAATACGACTGCATCGTGCCGGAGAACGGGCTCAACGGGCTGCCCGCCCTGAACGGAAGCGACGGCACGGCAGGCAGTCGCGGAGTCGGCTGCGCGGCGCGCGAAGGCATGCTGATGGGCGTCGAGTGGCGGGGCGGGGCAGGCAACGGCGGCTCGGCGGGCGTCGCCGGGCGCGGCGGCGGCGGCGGCGGCGCAGGTGGGTGCGTCAGCAACTCCAACCCTTCGACCTGCACCATCGGGCACCTGGTGGGCGACCTGGGCGCGACCGGCGGCGGCGGCGGCGCGGGCGGTTGTGGCGGCATCGGCGGGCGGGGCGGCACCTCGGGCGGCGGCAGCTTCGGCGTCTTCATCAGCGGCGCGCGCCCGACGCTGTTCGGCAACATCATCGAGCCGGGGTTCGGCGGCGCAGGTGGCCCCGGCGGTGCGGGCGGCTACGGCGGCCTGGGCGGCGCGGGCGGCAACGGCGGTGTGAACAACGCGGTGGCGTGGTGCGCGGGCCTGGGCGGAGCAGGCGGCCGCGGAGGCAACGGCGGCGCAGGCGCAGGCGGCGGCGGAGGCTGCGGCGGCGTGAGCTACGGCATCGCCGGGGCCGGCATCGGCATGGCATTCACCACCAACAACACGCTGCGCGCGCCGCCCATCAACGCGGCGGGCGCCGGAGGCAAAGGCGGAGCGTCTCCCGCCGGCACCGGAGCCCGCGGCGAAGACGGCGTGAGCGGCGGCACCGGCACGGTGAGATCCTTCTGATGCATCCCCCAACCGTCTCCCGGCAGTTTCGTGGACGTGGACGTGGACGTGGACGGCCTTTCTCGAAGCTTCTCCAGCTCCTGATTCTCGTGACGGCGGGCTCTTGCGGCCGCACGCTGCCGAACTTCTTCAAGCAGCCCTGCGTCTTCGAATCAGACTGCTCGCCCCCGCTGCACTGCGTGAACCAGGTCTGCCAGGAGCTGACCGACGACGGCGACGCGGGCCACGGCCACAAGCGCTTCGGCGAGCCCTGCGACGCGGGGCGCGAGTGCGAGTCGGCGGTGTGCGTGGGCGGGCCGAGCCACGCGTTCTGCACCGAGCGCTGCGGCACGGCCGACGCGGGCTGCCCGTTCGCCTACGAGTGCAAGCGCGCGCCGGGAGTGGGCGGCCCCACCACCCCGCTCTGTACCGTGCCGACGAACCTGCTCTGCCAGACGTGCCAGGGCGACCTCGACTGCGGCGCGAGCGGGGCCGACCTGTGCGTGCAGAACGACGGGGGCGACAGCTTCTGCGGCCGCGACTGCACCTTCGCGGGCTGCCCACCGCTCTACCGCTGCGAGCCACGCGCGGGGGGCGCCTCGCAGTGCGTGCCCGAGAAGAAGACCTGCGACTGCCTGCCCCAGACGCTGGGCCTTCAGAAGGGCTGCCTCGACCGCAACGCGTTCGGCGCGTGCCACGGCAGCCAGGTGTGCCAGCTCGACGGAGGCTTCACGCCCTGCGACGCGCCAGCCGCCCAGGCCGAGTCGTGCAACGGCAACGACGACGACTGCGACGGGTTCATCGACGACTTCACTCCGCCCACCTGCAGCAAGAGCTCGAACGGCCGCACGTGCACCGGCCCCCAGGTGTGCTTCGCGTCGGCCGGCCTGGTGTGCAACGCGAGGGAGCCGGTCGACGAGGTCTGCAACTACGCCGACGACGACTGCAACGGAAAGGCAGACGAGACGTTCACCGACCCCGCGGGCCGGTACCTGCTCACCACGCACTGCGGCGGCTGCTTCAGGGACTGCAAGCAGCTCATCCCCCACTCCACCGACGTGAGCTGCGCGCTGCAGGCCGACGCCGGAGCGTGCCGGGTGTCGAAGTGCGAGAGCGGCTACTACGTGAACGACGGAGGCACCTGGTGCCTCGAGCTGCCCGACACGCTGTGCCGCCCGTGCGCGAACGACGGCGACTGCGTGGGCCCGGGCGCGCGCTGCCTCACCATCGACGGTGAGAAGGTGTGCGGGCGCGACTGCTCGACGGCCAGCCTGTACGGCACCTCGTGCCCCAGCGGCTACGCGTGCAGCGCGGGGCAGTGCCAGCCGACCACCAACTCGTGCAACTGCAAGGCGGGCGTGGCTGCGAGCCGCTCGTGCGCGGTGAAGACGTGCAAGGGCTTTCAGAGCTGCACCGGCGGCGCGAGCCCGATGTGGAGCGCCTGCGACGTGAGCACCTTCAACCCGGAGATCTGCGACGGCGTCGACAACAACTGCGACGACCGCGTCGACGAGGGGTGGCGCAACGCCGGCACCGGCAAGTACGACCAGCCTTCGAACTGCGGCTTCTGCAACAACGACTGCACCAAGTACTTCTCGCCCACGCTGCAGCACACCACCGGGGTGTGCAACGCCGCACCGGCGATGCCGCAGTGCGAGATGGGCCCGTGCCTCACCGAGACGGTGGGCGGCACCACCTTCGAGTGGGTGAACGTCGACGGGCTCAGCACCAACGGCTGCGAGTGCCGGCGGGTGCAGGGCAACACCACGGTCGACCTGCCCGACCGCGCTCCGCCGTGGGCCGACGAGAACTGCGACGGCGTCGACGGCGTGGTCGCGAACGCGGTGTTCGTCTCGGCGACCGCGAGCGCGGGCGGCAACGGCTCGCGCACCCTGCCCTTCCGCACCATCGGTGAAGGCCTCGCGGCGCTGAGCGGAGCGAAGCGCTGGGTGCTGGTGGCGCAGGGCATCTACCGCGAGAACCTGAAGCTCACCGACGGTGCGCAGCTGTTCGGCGGGTACTCGAGCGACTTCTTGAAGCGCGAGCCCAAGGTGCACAGCACGGTCATCATCGGGCAGCCGACGGGCGGCACGCCCGCGCGCGCGGCGCTCGACCTCGACGGCCTGGGGCGCGGGGCGGCCGAGACGGTGGTGGCGGGCTTCTCCATCTTCGGGTGGGACGTGACGGCCGCGCCGGCCGACGACGCCAACGGCGCGCCGAGCATCGCGGTGCTGCTGCACGACTGCGGCCCCAACGTGGTGCTGCAGACCAACGACATCTTCGGCGGGCGCGGCGGTGAAGGCGGCCGCGGCCGCACCGGCACGCAGGGCGTGGGGCGCCAGAGCCTCGGCACGCTCAACGGCGCGAGCGGCGCGGGCTCGCGCTTCATCATGAACCAGACCTGCAACCCGTCGTTCAACACCGTGGGCGGCTCGGGCGGCCTGAACTCGAGCTGCGCGGGCAGTGATGGCCTGACCGGCGGCAACGTGGTGTGCCCCTCGTACGACATGGCCACCAAGGTGGGCGCCGAGCAGGCGTACGTCTCGCCCACCAACGGCAACGGCGCGGGCGGCTTCGACTGGTCGTTCGACATGATGTCGGGCGGCATGTGCAGCCACGTGACCGAGTCGGGGTTCCCCACCAACATCCAGCCGCACGACGGAGCGGACGGGAAGCCGAACGCCGACGGCACCGGTGGAGTCGGCGGCGCGGGCGCGGCGAGCTCGAGCCGGCACGGCACGGTGGTGAACGGAGTGTGGACCGCGTCTTCCTTCCGACCGACGGTGGGTACGGCGGGAGTCCTGGGCAAGGGCGGCGGCGGTGCTGGCGGAGGCGGCGGGGGGGCGCGCTTCATGAGCGGCGGCTTCGGTGGCTGCACCGCGTTCGAGATTGGCGCGACCGGCGGCGGCGGCGGCGCGGGAGCGTGCGGCGGCAGCGGCGGCAACCCGGGCGGCGCGGGCGGCGCGTCGATCGCGGTGCTCGTCACGTACAGCGCGGCGACGGCTCCGGCTCAGCTGCCTCGGGTGACCGGCAACCGCATCGAGCGCGGGCTGGGTGGCCTCGGCGGCGCGGGCGGGTTCGGCGGCGCGGGCGGCCTGGGTGGCGCGGGCGGGTTCGGCGGCACGGCGTCGCGCTGGAGCTCGTCGATCGGCGGCAAGGGCGGCGAAGGCGGCAACGGCGGCCCGGGCGGCGGCGGCGGCGGCGGCACCGGCGGCCCGTCGTTCGGCGTGCTGGCGGCGAACGTCGATGCGGCGTCGTGGAGCGCGGCGAACAGCTTCCTCACTCCGACCGCGGCGAACCCGGGGGGCCTGGGCGGCGCGGGCGGGTCGAGCCCCGGCACCGGCACCGGCCTCGCCGGAGTGCGCGGCGCGACCGCCGACCTGCTCTCGCTCACCGCGTGCGGCGGCGGCTGCGGCGGCAGCGCCACCTGCGACAACGGCTTCTGCGTGCCGAACTAGCCGAAACTGGCCGAGACCCGAGCACCCTGAGCGGAGCGCGAAGCGCGGAGTCGAACGGGTGCACTCCAGGTCGAAGGCACCCACTGACGCGAGCTCCATGCTTCAAGCAGCACCGCGTCGCGCAGCAATACGATGGAGTATCTGCGCCTCAGCCTTCGTCGAGCGACGGCAGGGTTCGACTCCGCTCACCCTGCGCGGTCAAGTCAGCTCCAGCCGACGACTTCGGGTCGGCGGTGCTCTCACTCGTTTTCTGCGGGGCCGCAAGTCGGGTTGCTGGGGTTAAGTTCCATGACGTGGCCGAGTACCGCCGAACCCGCAACGCCCTGCCGGAAGGGGAGTTCGTCGCCCTGCGCGACGCGGTGCTGGGCTCGAAGTGGGTGGCGAAGTCGCAGCTGAACGGCAGCTTCCAGACCAGCCGCGGCTTCGGAATGATCTTCACCGAGGCCGGCCGGCCCCAGGTGCTCGAGCAGCTCCCCCAGCTGGCACCGTTTCTCGAAGCCGCGATGCAAGGCCCCGCTGAGAAGCGGCTGCAGCCGTTCTGGAAGCGCGGGCAACCTCCCCGCCCCAACGCCTGGTACCTGAACCTGCTGCTGGTCGGCGCCGCGGGCGGAGTCGGCACGCACATCGACGGCACGCTGGCGGGCCCGGCGCAGGTCGAGCTGGCCACGCCGCGGGTGGTGAGCGTGCTGTACCTGCAGGTGCCGAAGTGCCGCGGGGGCGAGCTGGTGCTGGCGCGCGGCGCGAAGCTGAAAGGGGTGATTCACCCCACCGAGCGCACCCTGGTGCACTTTCGCGGCGACCTCGAGCACCAGGTGCGCGCGCTGGTGAACCCTGCCCCCGACGCGGCGCGCGCCTCGCTGGTGCTCGAGCAGTACCACTTCGCACCCGAGGCGCTGGCGCGGCTGCCCACCTTCCGCCTCGACTCGCGCGCCAGGTTCAGGCTCGCGCTCGAGGCGGCGGCGCAGCGGCCCGCGCCACCGCTCGACTTCGAGAAGAAGCCCCCGCCTGCTTAGGGGAACAGCAGGTGCGGGTTTCGCATCACCACGACGTCGGCGTTGCCGAACTTCGGCACCCGCCCACCGAGGCCGTCGTCGCTGAGGCCGACCGAGTAGACGTTGCCGTTCGGGTCGACCCGCA
>JADJNS010000017.1 GCA_016714225.1 Archangiaceae bacterium | reverse complement strand
GGCGGTGCCGGCGTGGCTCGCCTGGCAGTCGCTGCAGGGTCTTCGGCGCCGGCGTGGGGCGGTCACCGGGGCGGTGGTCACCGCGGTGCTGCGCTGTTGGTGCCGCTGCTGCTGGTGGTGGGCTGGTCGCCCGTATCTTGCGGGTGCTGCCGAAGAACGGCTTCGGCCTGTCCAGCGGTCACATGACCGGCCAGACGCTGCTCAGCGCGTGGCTCGACGGGCTGTACTCCGTCGCTCTCGGCGTGACCGAGCGCCCGCTCACCTTCGGCGACTTGTGGACGGCGCGTGACGGCCGCAGCCCCATCGGCCTCAAGCTCGAAGACCGCGACATCAACCTCGAGGCGCTCACCACCAGCCTGAGCGAGGGCCGCCCGTACCGGCTTTCCCGACCCGGGCCGCACCTTCTACTTCGTGCGCAGCGACCTCAGGAGCGGGTGCTGCCCGAGCGGGTGGTCGACTGGCTGGTGAAGCACCCCGCGCCCTACGCGAAGCACGTGCCGGGCTTTCACGCGCTGCCCGCCGCCTACGACCTGCCGGTGGTGCTGGCGGTGCGGCTCTCGTTGAGCTTCCCCTTCCTGCTCAGCGCGGTGCGCTTCTTCGCCTCGACTACACCGAAGACAACGACACCCTGCACCCGTGCTGGCTCTCTGGCGGCATCTCGAGCAACTTCCCCATTCACTTCTTCGACTCGCTGGTGCCGTCGCGCCCACCTTCGGCCTCGACCTGGGCCCATTTCACCCCCGGCACCCGCGCGCGCGACGAGGCGCTCAACGTGGTTCTGCCCCAGCACAACAACAGCGGCCACGCGGTGCGCCTCAACCGCATCGACTGGGTCGGCGGCTTCATCGGCTCGCTCATCAACGCGATGCAGGCGTTCATGGACAACCCGAGATGCGCAGCGCCGGCTACCGCGACCGGGTGGCGCGCATCTTCCTCGACGACGAAGAGGGCGGCCTCAACCTCCACCATGCCGCCCGAGCTGCTCACGGCTGGGCGACCGCGGCGCGGCGGGCGAGAAAATCATCGAGCGCTTCGTCAACGGCTCGGGTTGGGACAACCACCGCTGGGTGCGCATGCGCGTCGCTGATGGCGATGCTCCAGCCGCAGCTGCGCGGGTTCTCTCAGAAGGCCGACGACGAAGAGTGGGACAAGCTGTTCGCCGCGCACCTGGGGTACTCGATGTCGCCCGAGCAGGTAGAGCAGAGCAAGCGCGTCATCGCGGCGCTGAAAGCGCTGGGCAAAGAGTGGGCGGTCGAGATGAACGACACCCGCGCGCCTTCTCCCGCGCCCCAGCTGCGAGGCACGCCGCGGGTATGAGGCTCCCCTTCCAGCCGCCGCTCGCGCCGATGCTGGCGAAGCTCAGCGACGCGCTGCCCGAGTCAGAGGGCTGGCTCTCACGAGCCGAAGTGGGACGGGTTCCGCGCGGTGGTCTTCAAGAGCGGTGACGAGCTGCTCATACACAGCCGCGACCTGAAGCCGCTGGGCCGCTACTTCCCCGAGCTCGAGGCGGCGCTGAAGGCCCACGCGCCCGGAGCGCTGCGTGCTCGACGGAGAAATCGTGCTCGCCACCAACGGCCGCCTCGACTTCGAGGCGCTGCAGCTGCCGTGGCTGCACCCCGCCGCGTCAGGGTGAAGCTGCTCGCCGAGCAGACGCCCACCGCCTTCGTGGCGTGGGACCTGCTGGCCCTGGGCGACGAAGACCTGCGCGACGTGCCCCAGCGCGAGCGGCGCGAGCGCCTGGTCTCGGCGCTGGGCACGGCGAAGCCGCCGCTTCACGTCACTCCCCGCCACCACCGACCGCGCCGTGGCCGCCGACTGGTTCACCCGCTTCGAGGGCGCCGGTCTCGACGGGGTCATCGCGAAGCCGCTGGAGCAGCCCTACCGGCCCGACAAGCGCGCGATGCTCAAAATCAAGCACCAGCGCACCGCCGACTGCGTGGTGGCCGGCTTCCGCTGGTTCAAGAACGGCACCGGCACGCTGGTCGGCTCGCTGGTGCTGGCGGCTCTATCGACGGCGAGCAGCTCTTGCCGGTCGGAGTCTGCGCCTCGTTCACCCGCGCCCGCCGGGCTGAGCTGCTGCACGGAGCTGGCGCCGCACCGCGAGGGCGCGCTCGAGCAGCACCCGTGGAAGCAGTGGCTCGACGCGCACCCCGAGCACGCAGGCGGCTTCGGCAGCCGGTGGAACCCGGGCAAAGAGCTCGTGGGAGCCGCTCGTGCTCCGGGCTGGTCGCCGAGGTCTCGTACGACCACATGGAGGGCAAGCGCTTTCGCCACACCGCCCACTTCGTGCGCTGGCGGCCCGACAAGACGCCCGCCGACTGCCGCTTCGACCAGCTCGAGGTGACGCCGCCGCACGAGCTGCAGCACATTTTCTCGACCCGCGGCTGAGGTTCTCTCTGCCCCAAGCGGCGCTTTCGATTGCGCTACAGTGCGCGACCCCATGTCTACCCTCGAAGGCAAGGTGGCGATCGTCACCGGCGGCGGTCGCGGCATCGGCCTGGCGACGGCGCGGGCGCTGACCCGGCTCGGCGCGAAGGTCACCGTCTTCGGCCGCACGGCCGCGCCGCTCGACGAGGCGGTGAAGAGCGGCGCCGCGGCGCTGGCGGTGGCGGGCGACGTCGCGAGCGAGGCCGACGTGAAGCGCCTGTTCGCCGAGAGCCGCGCGAGGCTGGGCCCGTGCGCGGTGCTGGTGAACAACGCCGCGGTGCTCGAGGTCGACGCCATCGAGCAGCTCTCGGTCGAGCGCTGGCGCAGGGTGCTCGACGTCAACGTGACGGGCGCCTTTCTGTGCACCCGCGAGGCGCTGCCGGCGATGAAGGCGGCGAAGTGGGGCCGCATCGTCAACGTCGCCTCCATCTCGGGGTCGATCGGCACCCCGAGGCTCTCGGCCTACAACGCCTCGAAGTGGGCGCTCATCGGCCTGACCAAGTGCACCACCGCCGAGTGCCGCGAGACCGGCGTCGTCTGCCTGTGCGTCTCGCCCGGCTCGACCGACACCGAGATGCTCAAGAAGACCCCGTTTCCTCCGCAGATGACCCCGACGAGGTCGCGTCGGTGATCAGCTGGTGCGCCTCGGGCGCGCCGGCGGCGATGCAGGGCACCAACGTCGAAGTGTTCGGCTGAAGCGCCGCTCGAGCGACAGCGGCGTGCTAATGGCGGCGCGATGGACCTCGTGAGCGGGCACCGCATCTTCGTCGGCAAAGACACGCACAAGTTCTCGTCGGCGCACATGACCGTCTTCAACGACGGCAGCAAAGAGCGCCTACACGGCCACAACTTCCAGGTCTCGGTCGCCTTCGACCTCAAGCACACCCGCTTCGGCGCGATGCTCGACTTCGGGCCGGTGAAGAGCACCCTGGTGAAGCTGTGCGCAAAGTGGGACCAGAAGCTGCTGCTGGCCGAGAAGTGCCCCCTGTTCACCGTGCGCGCGCGCAGCGCCGCCGAGCTCGACTTCACCCTGTGCGGCAAGCGCTACGTGGTGCCGATGGACGAGGTGCTGCTCTTGCCGCTCGACAACGTGGTGGTCGAGACGATGGTCGAGCAGTTCGCGAAAGAGCTGATCGCCGAGCTGGGCCCGCTGCTCACGCCCGAGGTGGTCAAGGGCGTCGAGGTGATGCTCACCGAGTCGCAGGGGCAGGGCGCACGCTTCTACACCGCGGTGTGAGGGCCCTTCTCTCACCGCACTGACGCGACGCGAGAGCAGCGCATCACTGCGCTGCTCCCGCGAGGCGTTGCCACGACTGCCTTTAGTGGGCCAGAGGCCGACCGCGGCCGCCGGTCACTGCCCTCAAGACGCCGATCAAGATGACCGAGCCCAGCAACGCCACGCCGAAGCTGGCGAAGAGGCCGTTGTTGGCGGTGCTGTCGTGAAACAGCGTGCGGGTGATGAAGCCGCCCAGCACGGCGCCGACCACGCCCACCACGATGTCCATCAGCACGCCCTGCTTGCCGTTGGTCTTCATGATCATGCTGGCCACCCAACCGGCGATGGCACCAATGACGACCCACAAAATAATTCCGTAGCTGGGATTCATTTTTCCGACTCCTTTGAAGTGAACCGACAAAGGGCGTGACAGCATCAGCAATGCCATCGCTGCAGCTCGTGAATGCCGCAGGTTGAAACCGGGGGCGGGAGCCGGCGGGGCACCAACCTGGCGCACCCCTCCGCAATCGCCTCAGCTGGGGCTCAGAGGTTGGCGACCTGAATCGCCAGCCCCGACCACCTTCGCCCTCCGGGGCTCTTTCCCGAGAGCACCACGGGGGTCACGGTCGGCGAGGCCGGGTCTCGGCGCACCATCAAGCCCACGGTCGAAGACACGATGCTCAAGGCGGCCGCCCCGAGGTGTACGGCCGCCAGGCTGCCGAACAGCGCGGTGCCCTCCGGGCCGTCGCTCGAATGCGCCCACTCATTGGCGCCCCAGGCCCAGAAGGCCCCCGCGCCGAGGTTCACGACCGAGGTGGCGAGGCTCGCGATGATCCACCCCAGGTGCGGCTGCCCCTTCTTCACCCCGTGCAGCACCCCGCCCGAGGTGAGCGCGGCTCCACTGAGGGCGATGGTCTCGGCGAGCAGCACGGGCGCGATCAGCGCGTCGAAGACGGCTCCCCCCGGGTTGTACCCACCCTGCGCGCGCGCCTCGCCCCCTACGGTGAGCGCCACCAGCAGCACCACCAGACTTCCGACTCGCTTCATTTTCGATGAGCTCCGCAGCCGCTCCGTGATTGGAGCGGCGCGGCGCACTGCAGGCCCCGCGCCGACCCCAAGGTACCGGGCCTGCGTCCGGCCGATGACGCGCGTGCGCGAGCTGCCGCGCAGGGCGTTGGCGAGCCGCGCATCGCTCCGCGCACGCGCGGCAGCGGCGGCCCGCTCGAGGTGACACCCCCGCATGAGTTGCAGCTGAACTGCCATGCGAAACAGGGCTAAGGTCTGAAGCCGTGAAAGGCGCCGCCCACGCCGCCGAGCTGCGCCGGCACGCCCGCCTCGCGGTCGAGCTCGAGGCGCGCCGCAAGACGCCCGACGGCTACGCCGACGAGCGCATCTTGAACCTCTCGACCGGCGGCCTGGCGCTCGAGACTCGAGCAAAGCTGCCGCCCGGTAACCTCGAGCAGCTGCTCATTCGCGCGCCCGACGGCAGCTTCGAGACCCACCTGCAGGCCGAGGTGGTGCGGGTGCACCGCACCGCCCAGCCCGGCCGCTACGTGGCGGGGCTGCGCTTCCGCGTGCTCGACGCCGGCGCCACCCAGCAGCTCGAGCAGCTCATGCTGCGCGCGCTCACCGTGCCCTCGGGCAAGCGCCACGGCCCGCGGCTCGAGGTGCGCCACGAGGTCTTCTGGTCGAGCGGAGGGTGGACAGGGGCCGCCGCGTTCGAGCTGCTCAACGTCTCGCAGAGCGGCGCGCTGCTGTCGGCGCCCGAGCTGCCCGCGCCGCAGGCGCTCGGCCTGCTCTCGCTGCGCGCCGACGGCGCCGATGACCTGCTCGCGGTGCCCGCCCAGGTGGTGTGGCGCCGCAAAGACGGCGACGGCGAGCTCGCCGGAGTGCGCTTCGGCAAAGACCCGTCGGCCGCCACGCTGGTGCGCCGCATTCTGCAGCGGCTGCTCTTTCACCACCCCCGCCCGGTCGAGTCGGCGACCCCCGGCACGCGCATCGGCGAGTACCAGCTCGGCGCCCTGCTCTTCCGCGGCCAGTCGCTCGAAATCTACCGGGCCGGCGGCCGCGAAGGCGTGGTCGCGCTCAAGCGCTTCTGCGGCAACCCGGCCGACGTCGCCGCGTGGACCGAACGATTCGTGGCCCAGGCGAAGCTCGGCCCCACGCTCAACAACCACCCCGGCATCGTGCGGGTGCACGGCGCCATCGCCGACGCCGAAGAGTGCTGGCTCGCCACCGAGCTGGTCGAGGGGCAGTCGCTCGAGCAGCGCATGGTGCAGGCCGCGCGCGAGGGGCGCAGGCTCAAGGTCTCAGAGGTGCTGGCCGCCGCGCGCGACCTGCTCGCCACGCTCGAAGACTGCCACTCGTACATTCTCGACGACGCGGGCCACGAGCTCTTGGTGCTGCACGGTGACATTCGCCCCAGCAACGTGCTGTTCGACCCCGACGGGCGCGCGCGGCTCGCCGGCTTCGGCAGCCCGTTCGAGATGCGCCTCGAGCGCCTGCCGTGGCTGCCGCCCGAAGCGCTCGAGGGCGGCATCATCACCGCCCAGTCGGACGTGTACCAGGTCGGGGTGCTGCTCTACGAAGCGCTCACCGGGGTGCTGCCGTTTCGCGCCGAGTCGGTGCTGCACGCGCTCGCCGCCATGCTCGAGGTGCCGGCGCCAGTGTCGTCTCACAACCCTGAGGTGCCGGCCACGGTCGACGCGCTGGTGCTCGCGTCGCTCGCGGCCGACCCCCGCTCGCGCCCCGAGAGCGCCGCCGAGCTCGCCGAGGGGCTGGGCGTCATCGACCTCGACACCGACGTCACCGAGCCCGACTTCGACATCACCGAGGCGCCGGTCGAGTCTGCGCCGCGACCGCGCAGCTCGTCGCCGCGCCGCCGGGTGACGCGCGACCAGTTTCGGCCGATGCCGTCGCCGCCCGCCGCGCTGGGGCCGCTCGCTCCGGGGCAGCGCATCGGGCGCTACGAGCTGCTCGGCAAGCTCACCCAGGGCGGCATGTCGGAGCTGTTTCTCGCCCGCGCCGGAGACACCCCGTGGGCGGTGGTGGTGAAGACCATTCACACCAGCTTCACCGACGACAGCGAGGTGGTGTCGCTGTTCATGAACGAGGCGCGGGTGGTCTCGCAAATCGACCACCGCAACGTGGTGCGCATCATCGACATCGGGTTCGACCGGCTGAGCCCGTTCATCGCCATGGAGTACTTTGCCAGCCGCACGTTGAGCGAGGTGATGGCGGCGCTCGAGCGCGCCAGACGGCCGATGCCGATCGAGCTGGCCGCGTACATCGTGGCCGAGGCCGCGGCGGGGCTCGAGGCGGCGCACACCCTGCGCGACACCTCGGGCAAGTCGCTGCACCTGGTGCACCGCGACGTGACCGCGAAGAACCTGCTGCTCGGCTACGACGGCGAGGTGAAGGTGGCCGACTTCGGCATCGCGCGCGATGGGGTGGAAGCGGCTGACCGCTCCGGGGCACGTGCGCGGCACCGCGGGGTGGGTCTCGCCCGAGCAGGTGAACGGCCTGGCGGTCACCGCGGCCACCGACGTGTGGGCGCTCGGGGTGAACCTGTACCTGATGCTGACCGGCGCGCTGCCGTTCAAGGGCGCCACCGACGTGCAGGTGCTGCAGCAGGTGACGGGCAGCGAGCCGGTGGGCGTGCGCAGGCTGCGGCCCGAGGTCTCGGCCGAGCTGGCCGAGCTCTTGCCGCGCGCGCTGGCCAAGTCGCCGGTCGACCGCTACCCGAGCGCGGCCGACCTGCGGGCCGATGCGCTCGAGGCCGTCGCCGGCGCCGCTCAAGCCCGCGCGACGCTCGCGCAGCTGATGGGGTCGCTGTTCCCGCCCGACGAGCCCGAGCGCGCGCGCCTCGCCGCGCTCGCTCCCGAGGCCTCGATGCCCGCCGACGCCTCGTCGCCCCTCAAGCGCCTGATGGGCTGGCTGCGCAAGTAAGACCGCGCAACCTGAGCGAAGGCGCGGCGAACGCCGTGCCGAAGTCGAACGGGTGACGTCGCAGCTGTAACGCGCAGCGCCGCATACTCCAGGCACCAAGCAGCAGGGCGCCCGCTCTTCTACGTTGGAGTATCTGGGCCTGAGCCTTCGGCGAGCGACGGCAGGGTTCGACACGGCTCACCCTGACCGGTCTCGAACTGTCCCCGGTCTCGAACTGTCTCGCTCGCGACTACTTCCCTGCGTCGCCCTTCGCTGCGGCGCCGGCGTCGGCCTCGTCTTTCAGCGCGGAAGGCGGGGTGGGAGGTGCCCACCCGGCGGGCGCCTTCTTGAGCAGCGCGTCGAGCCGGGCCTTCACCGCGGGGTGCTTCACCGAGCGCGCGATGACCCACACGCTGTCGGGCCGCCACGCGCCGCCGAGCTCGGCGAACTTGAGCTCGGCCGCCGCGCGCACCAGCGGCGAGTCGGAGTCGCGGTACGGCTCGAGCCAGGCAATCTGCTCGGCGCCGAGCTGCTGGGCGCCCTCGAGCTGCAGCTCGAAGAGCGCCTGCTCCTGGGGCAGCAGCTCTTTTCGCGAGGGCAGCGCGCGGACCTGCTCCATCCACACCGCGAGGGCGAGCCTGCGCCCCTGCTCGGTGAGCTCGGCCTTGGCGGGCACCAGGTTGAGGGGCTGCTCGCGCCAGTCGGCGGCGGTGACCTGCTCGATGGCGAGCGGCTGGAAGAAGCCGTGGCCCGGCTTGGGCTGCTTGTAGAAGGCGACCCACGAGGGGCGCTCAGAAGTGGCCGCCCGGCGCTTCTTTCGAGCCGTTCGACACGAAGGTGCAGCCGATGCGCGCGATGCCGGTGGCCGGGTCGACGTGGGCGGCGTGCACCACCACGCCCCAGCTCTTCGAGTCCGTCCACTGGGTGTACTCGTCGTCGGTGGCGGCCGCGGTGAAGGTCACGTTCACCGGCTGGTCGCGCAGCGAGCGGTCGATGTTCTTGCCCTGCGGCTTCTTGAGGAACTTGCGCTTGAAGTCCTTGCTCACCCGGCCCGGCTTCACCTTCACCTCTTCGCGCATGAACAGGTCGGCGCGGGGGTGGAACTTGTCGGGCCCGTAGTCGGTGCTGAAGGCCTCGCCGGGCTCGGCCATCTTCTCGAGCACGTCGTTGAAGAGGCTGCCGGCGAGCTGGTCGTACAGAGCGGGGTCGGTGACCTCGGGGCTCTTGCGCACCAGCTCGTCGAGCTGCAGCGAGAGCGCCGAGCGGCGCGCGACGTTCTTCTTCTCGCGCGCGAGCGCCGCGGCGGTCGCCGCGACCCCCTTGGGCATCGAGGGGGTCTCGACGATTTTGCTGCGGGCGGCGAAGGCGGCGGCAGAGACGAGCACCGCGAGCAAGACGGACCGGGAGAGAGAGCGCACCAGCGACGTGTGCCCGAAGAGCCGCTGCACCTCAAGCGTTGCGTAGGGCCCGGCGAGGGCGAGCGCGGGCAGGCGGGCTTCCGACGCCGTTCACCCTGATGCCCTGGCGACGGGCTTCCCCCGGCTCCGGGGCCGCGCCGTTCACCGCGACCACGATGAACACGGCCACCGCGAACAGCGCCGCCGCGAGCGCGCCCATCACGGCACCAGCACCTTTTCGCTGCTGTGCGAGCGAATCACGTCGATGAGCTTCTGGTGCTTCACCGCCACCGCGCTGCCGCTCGCCCGAGAGCAGCGAGTTGATGGTGGCGCGGCCGCGGTCTTCGAGCAGGTCGACGTCGTCTTCGTTGCGCAGGCTGAGGCTCAGGCCGCCGAGCTCGGCGGCGAGCACCAGCATCTCGGCCTCTTCGGGTATCACCAGCACCGAGACGTTCGAGTACTCGCGCTGCGCCTCGGGAATCAGGTTCACGTTGGTGGTGCCGGTGATTTTGCCGGTCGCCAGCACGATGACGTTCTGCATCAGGGTGGTGGCCACCGACTCGTTGGTCTGCGGGTCCTTGAAGGTGCCGATGATGTCGACGTGATCATTCGGCCGCACCCAGCCGCCGACCGCGGCGACCTTGCCGGCCTCGAGCGTGATGGCGCGCGCCTTCTTCTGCACCTTGGTCGAGAGCCGCTCGGCGGCCTTGGTGGTCTCGAACTGAGACCACAAGAGCGGGTCTCCGGCCTGCACCGGCACCAGCACCTTCTGGTTCACCACGTACGAGGCCGAGTCGGGCTTCACCACCGACGAGGTGACGAACTGCTCGGGCACGCTGCGCTGCGAAATCATGTCGAAGGTCACCACCGAGCCCTCACTGATGTCGGTCGCCGCGACCACCACCGGGACCAGGTTCCAGCCCTTGCGAACGTCGGTCTCCTTCTTCTTGATGGCGCTGTAGGCGATGACGCCGGCGAAGAGGCCCAGCACCAGCGCGACGAAGAGCGGCGTCTTTCCTTTGAGCATGGCGGTGAGAAGGAACCGCCACGCGCGAGACCGTTAACTCGAGCCAGCTACCGCCTTCTGGTCGATGGCGTGCGGCGTGCCGCGACTGCAACGGGTGCAACACCGGGTGCAACAACCGCGGTGCACTCGAAGCGCAGCTGTAAATCGCCGTTCTCGAAGCGTGAGAAGTCTGGACCCCGTTGAGCGCGATTGATCTCATCGCCATGTCCAAAATCCAACGTGCCGATACCGACAACGCCGCCGCCGCCCAGGCCGCGCGCCGTGCCGCAGTGGACGCCGCGCGGCGCGCCGCCGAAGAAGCCCGGCGCATCGCCGCCGAGGCCGCGAAGCAGAGGGCCGCGATCGAGCGGCTGGGCATCAGCCACAGGCAGGTCGACGAGCTCTCCACCGGCCGAGGCAACGCGCTGCGGGTTCGCGCGGTGCAGACCACCCAGGCAACCCCACCGACACGGGCGCCGAGCCGGTCGCAGCCGCGGCAGCGCCCGCGGCGACGACCGCGGCACCGGGCTCCGAAGAGGCGAAGTACGACGCGTACCAGGCGATCATCGAGAAGAACGGCAAGTTCAACTCGGCCGCCGGAGCGCGCAACCTGCTCGCGTTTCGCACCGAGACCAACGCCAACTCGGCGGCCTACGACGACACGCTGGTGATGCTGTGGAAAGACGCCGCGGGCGGCAAGCACGTGCGCGAGTACCAGCTCAGCACCGAGCCTTCGTTCGCGGGCGAAGCGAGCCTCGACCCCGGGTACGTCGAGTACCAGGTCGAGCGCACTCCCGAACGGGGTCACCCGTGGGAGCGCTGCCTGCGCATGCAGAGCACCTACGCCACCCATCGTGACGCCGACGCAGACGGCGCCGCCGATGCCGACGCCGCCGAGACCACCACCGACATGCAGATTCACATGGGCAAAGACGGCGACCCGTGGAGCGCCGGCTGCCAGACGCTGCCTCCCGCAGAGTTCGAGCGCTTCTGGCACGACCTGGGCGACGGCGCCGACGGCGCCGAGAGCGGCACGAAGATCGGCTACACGCTGGTCGACCGCGACGCCGACACGCAGCCGATCGCCGGTGCGACCGAGACGCAGTCGACCCAGTCGGCCGCCACGGTGAGCGCCGCGGGGGTCACTGCCGAGCAGCTGCAGCAGATCATGCCCGACCTCTCGGCCGAGCGCGCCGCCGAGTGCCTGCCGTACCTCAACCAGGCGATGAACGAGTTCGGCATCACCACCTCAGACCACGCCGCAGAGCAGACCGCCGCTTTTCTCGCCCAGCTGGCGCACGAGAGCGGTCAGCTGCAGTACTTCGAAGAGCTCGCCGACGGCAGCGACTACGAGGGCCGTGAAGACCTCGGCAACACCCAGCCCGGCGACGGCACCCGCTACAAGGGCCGTGGGCCGATTCAGCTCACCGGCCGGGCGAACTACCGCGAGTACGGCGAGAAGCTCGGCCTCGACCTCGAGAACCACCCCGAGCTCGCGTCGGGGCTCGACGTCGGCTTCCGCATCGCGGGCCAGTATTGGAAAGACCACGGCCTCAATGAGCTCGCGGCGCAGGGGCCGGGCACGTTCACCGAGATCACCGAGCGCATCAACGGCGGGCACCAGGGCCTCGAGAGCCGGCAACAGTTCTACCAGCGCGCGATGGAGGTGCTCGCCGGCGGCTTGAGCACTGTCGACGTGGCCTCGACTCCGGTGACTGGCGCCGCATCGTCGTCCTCGTCCACCAACGGGTCTTCGTCCTCGTCCACCACCGACGACGGCGGCGCGTCCGAGGTCTCCGACTTCAGCTCCCCGTCGAGCTCGACTTCGACCGACCCAGGCTGCTCGGTCGCCCGCAGCCCCGCCGCGCTGCAGCGCGAGATGCAAGCGATGGGCTACGACCTCGATGCGCAGATCACCGCGGCGATTCTCCAACTGCTCGACGACAGCTACGACGCGCTCATCGGCGCGCTGTCGAACGACTCCGACTTTCAGGCGTTCGTGCGCAGTCAGCCGGGCATGAAGCGGTGGAGAAAGGGTCAGCCGGTTCCCCAGGCGATGATCGCCGCGTTCCTCGCCAAGAAGATGAAGAGGGCGGGGGTGACGGCCGACCCTCAGGGCGTGCTCCACGCGCGCGACGGTCGGCCACTCGGCGGCTGGCCCGACGTGCAGCGCGCCCTGGGCCTCTCGCCGGCTGCCGCACCGGCGGCGGCAGTCGCAGCCTGACGCCCACTCTTGGGCCGACCAGAATTCGGGTCAGGTGCTCGCGCGACGACGAGCTCTTGGTGAGGGAATGCGTCGACGTCACCGTCCGCTAAAGCTGAGAGCCGCCTCGCGTGGCCAGGCGGCTGGCGAGCAGAAAGCCGCGCGCGAACAGTTTTCTGAAGCCGCGGGCGTAGAGCGGGCCCACCACCGGCACGGCGGCGAGCATGTCGCCGAAGCTCCACATCTCTTCGTGGGCGTAGATGAGGGGCCGGCCGCCCTCGACGCGGAAGTCGTAAACGAGAATGGTGCGCAGCGGGTACGTCAGCAGCGGCGCGAGCTGCTTCAAGTGCATCACGCTGTCGACGATGGCGCGCCCGGTCTTGCCGTCGGGGTCGAGCCGCACGCCCACCTGGTACGTGTCGAGGTGAAAGCGGAACATGCGGTGAAAGCCGGCGAGCCCCGCGCGGTACTGCTCTCGGCCGCTCTCCGACTGCCACGGGTCGGTGAACTTCACGTCGTCGGCGATGTACGGCATTACCTCGGCCTCGAGCGTCTCCATCGGCACCTCGGTGTCGTAGAGCAGCGTGGTGAGGCGGCCGAACAGCGCGTCCAGGTCGACGGTCATTCACCGTCATTAACGCAGCGCTACTTCTTCGGCTCGGGGTCTTTGCCCCCGCCCGCGCCGCGAATCACCTGAATGGTGTTGAAGCGCTTGCTCTGCAGCACCCGGGTGCGCTCGCCCGAGAGCAGCGTATTGATGGTGGCGCGCCCTCGCTCTTCGACCACGTCGACGTCGTCTTCGTTGCGCAGGCTCATGGTGAGCCCGCCCAGCTCTTGCGCCAGCACCACCATCTCGGCCTCTTCGGGAATCACCAGCAGCGAGATGTTCGAGTACTCGCGCTGCGCCTCGGGAATCAGGTTCACGTTGGTGGTGCCGGTAATCTTGCCCGTCGCCAGCACGATGACGTTCTGCAGCAGCGTCACCGCCACCGACTCGTTGGTCTGCGGGTCCTTGAAGGTGCCGATGATGTCGACGTGGTCATTCGGCCGCACCCAGCCGCCCACCGCCGCCGTTTTCCCCGCCTCGACCGTCACCGCCCGCGCGCGCTTCTGCACCTTGGTCGACAGCCGCTCGGCCGCCTTGGTGGTCTCGAACTGCGACCACAAGAGCGGGTCTCCGGCCTGCACCGGCACCAGCACCTTCTGGTTCACCACGTACGAGGCCGAGTCGGGCTTCACCACCGACGAGGTGACGAACTGCTCGGGCACGCTGCGCTGCGAAATCATGTCGAAGGTGACCACCGTGCCCTCGCTCACGTCGACCGCGCCACCACCACCGGCACCAGGTTCCACCCCCGGCGCACGTCGGCCTCTTTCTTCTTGATGGAGCTGTACGCGACGAGCCCCGAGCACAGCGCCAGCACCGCCGCTACCGCCAGCGGAGCGCGACCCGCCGTCCACGGCCGGCCCATCGGCACCGAGACCGCCGACGGCACCGGCGCCGCCACCTTCTGCGCGCGCGGCAGCTCGGGGGGCTCGCCGCGGTACTTGAGGCCCCCGAGCGAACGCTCGAGCTGCTCGACGTCGGCGTCTTCGCCCTCTTTGTCGAAGAGGTAGTCGCTCATTCTTCTGCTCCCAACCCCAGCGCGGCCTTCAGCTGCTGCATGCCGGGGTGCAGGTTCACCCCGCACCGAGCCGGGGGTCAGCCCGGTGCGCTCGGCGATTTCGGGGCCCGTCAGACCTTCGATGAGCCGCATCGCGAGCGTCTCGCGGTACGCCTCGGGCAGCTCGCGCAGCGCCTTCAAGACCTTGCGGGTGTCGGGCGCCTCGTCGCTCGGCACGTGGCCCTGCAGCTGGTCGTCGAGCTCGGCCGTCGGCGGCGAATCGCGCAGGTGCTTCGCCGCGCGGTTGCGCGCCACCTGCGCCAGCCAGCCACCGAACGCCGCGTCGTCTTCGAGCGTCGAGAGCCGCTGCATCGCGACCAGGAAGACGTCTTGCACCAGGTCTTTCGCGTCAGACGCGTTGACCCGGCTGATGACGATGGCGTGCACCATGCCCGAGAAGTGCCCGTGCAGCTGCGCGAACGCGGCCCTGTCTCCGAAGCGTGCCGCGGCCACCCAGCCCACCCAGCGGGCGCGCGCGGCTTCGCCCTCGCGGGGCACCTCGAGCGCAGCGGGTCGGGCGGCAGCCATCGTGAGAGCCTGGGCATCTTAGGTACCCCCCCTCGCAGAAGCGTTAACCGGCCTGTCGATTCGAGGCCTTCGGGTTCATCAGGGCGCGGCCAACGCCGCGGTGAGGTCGGCCGAGGCGCGGTGCCAATCGGCGCGGGCGTCGACCTCGCGCAGCGCCGCCTCGAAGGTCTGCGTCTCGCGCAGGTTCACCAAGAACAGGTTCGAGTCGCCCAGCTCGAAGCGCCGGCGCTCACCGTCTTCGAGCGCGCGCGCCAGCTCGAGCTCTCGGGTCATCAGCGCCGCCCGCTCGGCCGCCGCCCGCGACGCCGAGAGCCCGTCGGCAATCTCTACCCGAACCCGCTCTTGTTGCAGCTGCACCTGCAGCGCGGCGCGGCGCTCGCTGGCCGCGGCCCCGTCGAGGCGCCCGAACAGCTGCCGGTACAGCAGCGGCACCTCGAGGCTCACCATCAGCTCGAGCTCGGCCACCGAGCGCTTCGCGTCACTCGAGGGCCCCAGGTCTTTGCTGACGAAGGCGCCCAGGTCGAGCGCGGGCAGCAGCTGGTTGCGGGCCAGCCCCACCTCGACCGCGGCCTGGCCGCGCTGGGCCTCGAGCCGGGCCAGGTCGGGCCTTCGCGACAGCGCTTCGTCGAGAGACACCGCCGCCGGCGCAGGCGACGGGGCGCTCAGGCTGCGCGGCAGCCGCGCCGGGTCGACCTGCACCGGGGCGCCCCGCTCGTCACGAACGAACAGCGACAGCTCGTTGGCGGCCTCTTCGAGCGAGCGGCGGGCCGACACCACCACGCCCTCGCGCTGGGTGATGGCCCGCCGGTTGTCGAGCGCGTCGATGGCCGGCAGGTCTCCGCTGCGGGCGCGCGTCTCGAGCTGCACCTGCCGCGCCTGGGCCAGCTCGAGCAGCTGCCGCGCCAGCGCCAGCCGCTCGCCCGCCGCCACCCACCGCAGCCAGCGCACCGCTCCTTGTCGGCGCAGCTCGAGCCGCTGCGCCTGGGCGTTGAGCTGCGCCACCCGGGTGCCCAGCGCGGCGCGCTCGACGTTTGCGCGCCGGCGGTCGGTCGGCCCGTTGCGCAGCAGCGGCACGGTGAGGCCCGCGCGCAGTTCGCCCCAGTCGTCGGTCTCGCGCTCGCCGTAATAGAGGGGAAACGAGCCCGCCCCAGCCGGTAGCCGCCGCTCAGCCCTGCCCCCCACAGCGGGGTCGGCACCTCGACCCACGCGTCGAGGCGGCCGTTGGGGTAGCCGCCGTAAGGGGTGGCGAAGGCCCGCGCCTTGAGCATCGGGTCGAACGCGCCGCGAGAGGCCAGCGCCTCGGCCTCGGCGCCCTCGAGCTCGGCCAGCGCCGACAGCACCGTGGGGTGATGCCGCGTGGCCGACTCGACCACCTCGGCGAGCTCGAGCGGCCCGGCGGCCGCCGCCAGCACCAGCGCCAGCGCGCTCCTTGCCTCCCGCCGCCGCGTCGGGCGCGGCCTTCAGCGAGGGAGGAAACCCCGAGAACTGCCGCCACAGCTCGAAGCCCAGCTTCACCTGGTCGAGCAGCACCCACGCGTTCACCCGGGTGCCCTGCCGCAGGTAGTGGGCCGAGGGCCAGGGGTGAGGCTCGGCCGGGTCGGGCTTCACCACCAGCCGAAACCGGCCCCCGCCGTCGTCATGGGAGTCGACCAGCGCCACCACTCCGCCGAAGGTGCCGACCGCCACCGAGGGCCAGCCGGTGAACTGCACCGCGGGCCACCCCTAGAACTGCAGCCGCACCTTGCGCCCCTCGGTGACCAGCGGCACGTCGTTGCCGTCGAGCCAGACCTCGACCGCGGGCTCGGCGGTGTCGGGCACCACCGCGACCAGCGGGTCGCCGGCCTTGACGAACTCGCCGCCCACCCCACCGTAGAGGCGAAACACCCGGCCCTCGAGGCCCGAGCGCACCACCTGGCTTTCCTGGCGCGCCAGGCGCACCTCGAGGCGGGCCAGCTCGGCGCCGGCGTTGGCCTCTTCGGCGCGGCCCGAGGCCCCGGCGGCGCGCGCGTCGTCGATGAGCGCGTCGAGGTCGGCGCCCACCTTCAGCCGGTCGGCCTCGAGCGCCAGCGCCTCGGCCTCGGCCGCGGTGAGGCTGGCGCGCGCGCGGTCGACCTCGGTGGCGGTGCGCACCCGCTCGAGCTCGGCCAGCTCGAAGGTGCGCTGCGAGCTGAGGCCCTGCTCGAGCAGCGCGCGCTGGCGCTCGAAGTTGAGTTGGGCCGCTCGGTGGCTGCCCTGCGCGGCCTCGAGCGCCTGCCGCGCGGCGCGGGTGCGCTCGGTGGCCATGGTGACGCGCGAGGCGGCGGCCTTCACTGCGGCGGCGCGCGAAGCCTCGAGCGACGCGATGCGGCTCGAGATGCTCTCGACCCGCGCGCGGGCGGCGGTCTGCCGCGCGGCGAGCGCGCCCCGCTCTTGCTCGAGGCGCTGCAGAATCCTGCGGGTCGTTGTCGGAGATTTCGACCAGCGGGTCGCCCTTCTTCACCCGGCTGCCCTCGCGCACGTGCCACACCGCGACCCGCCCTCGACCGGGGCGTCGACGTTCTGGCGCCGCTCGACCGCGGCGAAGGCCACCACCCGGCCGGCGCCTCGCACCGACTGCTGCCAGGGCAACAGGCCGAGCGCCAGGGCGAGGCCGAGCAGGCCCAGCCCCACCAGTCGGGCCACCAGCTTCAGCGCGCGCGGAGTGCGCACCAGCAGCGCGGTCGGCCGCTCGACCCCCCACAGCTCGCCGCGGTTCATGGGTCGCGCTCCTCGTCGAGGCGGGTGCAGCGCCGCGCCAGCTCGGACCCCGAGTCGGAGCACACCGCCACCAGGGTGTGCTCGCCGCCGCGGGTGAGCGCGTCGACGCACCCAGAGCGCGCGCGCGGCGCCAGCGCGTCGAAGAAGTCGTCGACCACCACCAGCCGCGGCCGGCCGGCCACGGCGCGCGCCACCAGCAGCTGCACCTGTTGGTCGAAGCTCAGCGGGTGCCCCGAGGCGCCCAGCGGGGTGTCGAGCCCTTCGGGCAGCGCCCGCACCGCCTCGAACAGCCCGGTGCGCGAGAGCGCGGCGCGCACCTGCTCGGGCCCGACCCAGGGCCGGCCCACCGCCACGTTGTCGAGCACGGTGCCCTCGAACAGCCCGCCGGGGCAAGAGCGCCACCCGCTCTCGCGCACCTCGGCGAGGTCGGCGCGGCGGGTGTCGACCCCGTCGAGCTCGAGCGCCCCGCGGTCGGGCGCGTCGTGGCCGGCCAGCACCTGCGCCAGCTGGTGGCGCGGTGGCGCCGTGGGGCTCGAGCAGGCAGACCTTCGCGCCGGGCGCCACGGTGAACGAGCGGGCCCGGCCCTCGCCCACCGCCACCTGGTGCGCCTCGACCCGCTTGCCGCCGCTGCCGCCCGGCAGCCGCTCGCCGCCCTGGCTGGCCTCGAGGGGCAGGTCGACCACCCCGCCCAGCTTCTCCACCGAGACGGTGAAGTCGGAGCTCTTGTCGAGCAGCCGGCCGAGCTTGACCAGCGCGTCGGCCACCGAGGTCACCACCAGCCCGGCGGCAACCAGCTGGCCCAGGGTGAGCCTGTTTCGCATCACCAGCGCGCCGCCCACCGCCAGCAGCACGGTGCTCGACAGCGCGTGCAGGGCCAGCGCGCCCGAGAGCTGCCCGAACGAGACGGTGAAGTGGGCCGAGCGCGCCTCGAGCCACGCGCGCACCCGGGCCTCGGCCTGGGTCTGCGCCCAGCGCGCCGCGGCCCGCCCCGAGAAGGCCTGGGGCACCCGCGACAGCTCTTCGAGCCACTCTGCGATTTCGTACTTCATCGAGCTCGCGGTAGGCAGAGCTCGGCCGCGCTTCCACGGCAGCACCATCAGCCCCGCGACCAGCACGCACAGCACCAGCCCGAAGGCCAGCAGGTACGGGTGGTAGAAGGCCGCGAGCAGCAGGCCGGCGCTCGCCTGCAGCGCCACCGCCACCCCGTCGGTGAGCAGCGCCGCGGCGGTCTTCTGCAGCGACACCACCTCGGAAGAAGCGATTCGCCACGTGGGGGCCGAAGGCGTCTCGCCGCACCGAGGCGGCCAGCCGCGGCAGCCGGTAGGCGAAGTCGAGCGCGGTGCGTACCAGCAGCCGGCGCTCGAGCAGCTTCGACCACCCGGGCCTGCAGCGCCCGCAGCAGCGCCGCCAGCCCCAGCGCGGCGAACAGCAGCAGCGACAGCACCACCAGCGGCTGGGCCAGGCCTGCGTTGGCGACGGTGCTCACCACTGCCTGCACGGGCCACCGGGGTGGCCAGCGGTAACAGGCCCACTGCGACCGCGAACACCAGCACCGCGGCGAGGTCATCGCGCTCGAGGGCCAGCAGCAGCGCCCACACCCGCGCCCCGTGCGACGCGCCGTGCGACGCGCCGGGCTGCGCCAGCGACGACAGCGGGCGCGCTGGCGCGGCCGACAGCAAGGTGAGCCGGCCGCCGCTCGCCGAGCAGCCGCCTGAAGTCGCCGCGCGAGCCACCGCCCAGCACTCCGCACCCGGTGCGCGCACGGTCGAGCACCACCAGGCAGGGCAGCGCCGCGCCGGGGCCGGTGAGCAGCACCGCAGGGGCGGCGGCTTCGTCGAAGGCCTGCGCGAAGCCGAGGGGTGGCTGCGGTGAAGGTGAGCCCCCGCCCGCCGCCACCGCCTCGAAGGCGATCGCCACCGCCTGGCGGTCGGCCCAGTCAGAGCGGCTGAGCGCCTGCTCGGCGGCGCGGCGGGTGGCGCCGGCGTCGGCCTCGAGTGAGAGGCGGCTGCAGAGGGCCTCGACCGCCTCGACCACCAGGGGGGCGGCGGTGTCACGGGCCAGTTCGGGTCGCTCGCTCACGGGCGAGCCGGTTCGCCAGCACCGCGACGCGCGCCGGCAATCCAAAACTTCGGGCGACCACTGATTTTTTCGAATGGACCGGGGCCGTAACCGCGCTGACGGCTCGATAGCGGTCGCCCAGGGGGCGGTGCATCGCCGTGACCTGCCCCGGCAGCGCTCGGTCATGCTCGAGCGGACATGGTTCGTATGGAGCTTGGCCGCTCCAGTGTCATCTCGACACTTCATTTGCCGAAGGGCATATCGAGACAAAACGACGAGATAAGCCTCTTGGTGCGCCCGGCTCGATGCGTGCTATGGGCGGCCGCCGACTGATTCTTCGAATTGACCCATCCCCCTGGAAACGCGAGATAATTAATGAAATTAAATGCAACGAAATATCTTTTGTTCTGGCAATTTCGTAACAGGAAGCGCCTCCGCGGCCACGTGGAAGTATGGCAGTTGGAGCCCTGACCTCGGCACCTGCCATCTGAAGACCGCGAGTGGGCATACGGCGAATGCCGAGACCTATCGCTGCGGGTACAAGAACTTCAAGGCATGCGGCCACATGTACAGCGGCACGGCGGCCACCAAGCATGTTCAGGTTCGGGGCAAGGCGTTTAGCTTCAACAGCTGGGGCTACAGCGAATGGGGGAGCAGCATCGTGTTACACGATTGTGGAACCTTCGATTGCGGCTATAGGAACTGCCGCGTCCGTATCTACGACTGATAGGGGTTTGTATCCATTTGAGTAAACTCATTGCGGGGTTGTTGCTTTTGGCAGCGGGCTGTCGAAAGGCAACCCCCTCTGAGGTGGTGGCTGCCGAGCCGGTTTCAGCGGTGAATCCCGGCCAGCTCTCTCCTGAGGAGCTGAATCGCCTCCTGCTCGCGGGAGCGCACATTTTGGTCACCCATTCGGCTTCGCTGACCTATCCGTGTGATGTGCCGCTGCCCCCGGTCATCAGTTCACGATCGAAGAATGACGCTCTTTTTCAGGCCGAAATGCTCCTCCAGGCCTTGAAGGAGGGAAAGAAGTCCTTTGCGGAACTTGCTCAGACAGCTTCTGACGATGTCTTCAGTCCGGTGAGACGCTTCTTCTACCATCTCATTCTCCGGCTTCCACTTCCGCCAGAAGAGAGGGTCTCCGGTCGTTCTCTGGTCATCGGCTATGCGGGCAGTCCGGAAGATCCCAGAGACGATCCAGGTGCTCCTCTTCCCACCCGCTCGAGGGCGCAGGCCAAGGCACTTGCCGAAAAGATTGCGAAAGAAGCCCATCAGGCACCAGATCGATTTGCTGCGTTGGTCCGCCGGCATTCAGACGGAACTGAGGCGCGCAGATGGAGGCTACTTGGGGTCCTGGTCTCCCCTGCACGGTGGAAAGAATGCATGCTCAACCTTGCGTCAGTCTCTCTGAAAGTGAACCAACCTTGACGTCGTCGAGACCCCTCGGCTTCCAGATTTTTCAGCGAATCGCCTTTGCCCGCAGAATGGTTAAGGGTCTCTCGCCAGTCGACTCCTTCGGGCCGGTCGTTACGCCGGCCTTTAACCAGCAGCAATGAAGCCTCAGCGAACTGCGGTTCGCAGTTTCAGCGCGAAGCTGGACGCTTCTGGAAGAATTTCAACGTCTCTATCTGCAGACCCCGCACATTCTGCCCTGGAATCGCGCGAACCGGAATTCTTGTCAGTGATCCAAAAAGTGCGCCGTCAAAGTGAGAGGTCATCGCGCCTTCGTCCTGGAAGCAGTAAGATGATCCTCGGCGCAGAAACCGCCAGGCTCCGACGACACAGGGAAGTGGACAAGGGCAGCCGCGACAGCTGGTGCTGGCGCTGGGGCGTGTATCGGCACCTTCGAGAGGTCGCGCCCCTTCGGTGTCCAGAGCGGTGGGTACGCCTCTCAGACTCAAACATCGAACCCGCACCTTTCGTGCGTTGAAGTTCCACGCCTCTGGCTGGAGCCGCCTGGCGGTACGGTTCGCGATGATTCAGGGGACGGCCCGTCGACGGGGGGCGCAGGTCCGTCTTCAACGCAGCTGGCGAGCACGTGGCTGAGAGCCTTGGTAACACGAACGCGCTCGGGGACGTTTCTCTTCGAATCTCTCCCGGGCGATTGGCAGCCGGGGCCGCGACGGCGGGAACACAGCTCCAGCCCCCACCGGGCAACGCCTGGTTCGTCGCGAGGCGCCGCTGATGACGGGTCATCCCGACTTGTTCGCAAACGAGCGTCTGCTCGACTTGACATCACTCGCCGCCAAAGCCTCCTGGAGGAGACGCGGAAGGCACAACGGCGGCCTGACTCCCACCTGGCTCAATTCCCGGCTCCGTCGAGGAGCCGAGTATGAACCTCAGGGCCGATTCCCGGCCGATGCCGAAGGCAGGTTCGCACTGGTGCGGTCCCCGGCCCGTGCCGCTAAAGGGCTCGGGCCTGAAGCGTATGTGTCAGCGAACCGGTAAAGTTCTTGCGCTCGGCTCCCTCTGTCGAGCTCGCGCTCTTCCCCGGGGGAATCCATCGGCAACGACCGAGCCAAGAACACCCAAACGCCGGCGTGCCAGAGCTTACGGGCGCACGCACGCCAAAATCGGCGCACCTCCCCCAGCTCGGTGTGAACAGTGTTCAGTCGGCAACCGTCACCGATGCCAGCGTTTCCCAGTCACCCACTTTCCTCGGGCAGGTCGCCAGGGCGTCGAGGCCACTGGCGATGGTTGGTCTGGTGAGAGGGACTCCTGTCGTCGCGCAGTCAGCAAGTTAGCGCCCGATTTGGTGATCACCCTGTTCCGCAGCGCTCCGGTGCGCGAACGACATTTCCCGATAAATTGACGGGCAAGCCCCGCCTCGGTGGTTGCGCCAACCAAAGATCCTGAGGATCCCGGGATGATTCCTGATCTCAGTGTCGCGGAGCGCGAGCTTCCTTTCGCCCTGATGTCGTTCTTGGAAGAGCACTGTGGAACTGGAGTGCCCAGGGCTGGTCCCCTGGCACGCGAGAGTCTTTCTTGCCATTGAGGGGGGCAGCGAAATCCCCACTGCGGACGAGCTGACGGCAAATAACTGTCCATTTAAAACGGTCATCTGTTCACCGTGAGCCCGGCAGGGCGGGATCTGAATGAGCTTTCTGCCCTCACAGGATGCAGCGGAGGCACCGAGAGTACCGCGCGTGAGCTCTTTGCGCTCTCAGATGACAGTGGTGCATTTACGGTGCTCGGCCTTCAAAGAGGTCGCTGGACCTTCACCCCGGTGTCTTCGGAGAGGCCGCTTTCGTGGTTTCCCATCTCCCTCTCCCGGTGCTGCCTCGCAGAATCGCCGCGCCTGGACCCTCTCTTCTCCCAGCGCCAGTGTCGCAATAGGCCCCAAAGGAATGTAAACCATAAGGTCATGACGCCCGCGTGATGCTCCAGGGCGATGGCGCTGGTGTTCGAGACGCCGCTGACGGAGAAGTGTTCCTTTGCTGCCAATGACCCGCCCTCCAGGTCGGTACCGGGTCGACGCCCGAGGGCCCCGGGTGAGCCATTGCGGTGCAGAATATGTCCTTCTTGGAGCCCGTCGTGTTCGAGGAACAGCGGACCAGCGGATTGAGATGACGTGGTCGACCCTAATGAGTCCTCAGCACGGGGCCAGGTCGGGGATGAAGATCAACGACTGGTCTCCGAAGCAGTACGCCGCACGCGGGGTCGGAAGGCCCAGATCGCGCCAGCGCTTACTTCCAATGTCTTCACTGGAATTCGGCACGCGAGTTCACCTTCCTGGGGGTAGGGAAAAGGCCTCTTACGTCATCACCCGACAACATGGACAGGAGTGGAAGGCTCAAGCCTGTTCGGGGGGGACAGCGCGGGCAAGTGGTTCTGCAGCTGTCCCAGGTCCTGGAAGTCCACAGTCGGCGAAGTGACAGCTTTGGCTGGCCTCGTCTCGTCGGGCAATTCACGCCTCGGGCCTGAACGTTGGTGGTAGGCTACGGCCGGGCCGACCGCTCCGGGCGTAGTGGCTTCTGCCGTGAACGAGCTGCGCAAAGGTTACTTTGGCAAAGACGGTAAGCCCGGTCCTTGGGACGCCATCGTCATCGGCTCGGGCATGGGCGGCATGACCGCGGCGGCGATGCTGGCGACGCTCGGCGAGAAGGTGCTGGTGCTCGAGCAGCACTACGTACCCGGCGGCTTCACGCACATGTTCAACCGGCCCGGCTACGCCTGGGATGTGGGCGTGCACGCGGTCGGCGAGGTGACCGAGCACAGCATGCCCGGGCGGCCCTGCACCGGCTGACCGACGGCGCGCTGCAGTGGGCGTCGCTCGGCAAGGTGTACGACGAGTTCCACTGGCCGGACGCGTTCCGCATCGACTTCCCGACTCGCCCGAGCACTTCCGGCGGAACCTGTCGGAGGCGTTCCCGAGCGAGCATCGATGCAATCGACAAGTACCTGGCGACGTGCGCGACGTGTCCAAGGCGATGCGCGCCTACTACCTGTCGCGCGCGCTGCCGGTGCAGCTCGGGGCGTTCGCCGAGCGGGTGGTCGCGCGGCGCGCGGTGAAAGCGTTCGGGCAGACGACGCGCTCGGTGCTCGATCGCCTGACACCGAACGAGAAGCTGAAGGCCGTGCTGGTGTCGCAGTGGGGCTACTACGGCGCGCCGCCGTCGCGGAGCTCGTTCGCCATCCAGGCGCTCGTGACGAAGCACTTCATGCACGGCGGTTACTATCCGGTCGGCGGCTCGAGCGAGATCGCCAGGACGCTCTTGAAGCGCGTGGCCGACAACGGCGGCTGGACGCGCATCTCGACCGACGTCGAGGAGATCCTGATCGAGAACGGCGCGGCGGTCGGCGTGCGCTTGAAGAAGACGGGCGAGGTGCTGCGCGCCAAGAAGGTCGTCAGCGCGGCCGGCGTGCTGTCGACCGTCACGCGCCTCTTGCCCGAGAGCGTGCGCGCCGGCAAGGCCGCGCCGTGGATCGAGGACGTCCGGCACCTGCGCGCCGGCGCCGGCGCACGTCTGCCTGTATCTCGGGGTTCAAGGGCGACATCCGCAAGGCGGGCGCGTCGCCGGCCAACAAGTGGTTCTACGAGACGTGGGACACCGAGGCCGAGACGTGGAGGGTGCAGTCGGGGCTCGGCGCCGACGCGCTGCCGGACGCGCCGTGTCTCTACACGAGCTTCCCGAGCCTGAAGGATCCGCTGCACGACCCGGGGCCGGAAGAGCGCCACACCGGCGAGGTCGTGACGTTCGTTCCGTGGGACCGCTTCGAGCAGTGGGTCGACACGCGCTGGAAGAAGCGCGGCGCGAGCTACGACGAGATGAAGGCGGCGCTCACTGAAAAGATGCTGGAGCAGTTCTTCCGGCACATGCCGGGGCTACGCGGCATGCTGGATGTGGCGGAGCTGTCGACCCCGCTGTCGACCCACAACTTCACGCGCCCGATGGAGGGCTCGATCTACGGCATCGAGCCGACGCCCGAGCGCTTCGCGTGCCGCTGGCTCAGGCCGCGCTCGCCGGTGAGGAACCGTGTTCTTCGCGGGCGGCGAGGTGGCGACCGTCGGCGTCATCGGCGCGATGATGGGTGCTCGCCGGCGGTCGCCGCCATAGCCGGACGGGATGCGGTCTCTCCGCAAAGACGTGATG
>JADJNS010000016.1 GCA_016714225.1 Archangiaceae bacterium | reverse complement strand
GGGGGCTGCTCGAGGAGCAAGCAGCTCGTCAAGACCGCGCCGACCGCGGTGCAGCACGACCCCGAGCCCACGGTGGGGGCGGGCCGGCCGCTGCGCATCGCGTTCGACCTGCCCGGGTTCCTGCGCCAGCGCGGGCTGACCGACGCGCGGGGTGACGGTCGACTGACGTGGTCGGCCGACGAACAGCCGATGCGCACCACCCCGCTCGAGCCGGCGTCAGGGCGGGCTTCTCCGGGCGCGCCGTTCGTCGAGCTTTCGGGACCCAGGGGCTGCTGCCCGCGGGCGAGGGCCGGGCCTGTTGGAGTACGCGTTTCCGGGTGCGGCGGGGTGAGACGGTGCTGGGCGACGACGACAACCTCGGGCAGTGGTTTCCGCGCCCACGATCGAGCGACCCGACCTGCGATCGTCGTTCGGCGGCGAGCGACCACCGCGTCGACGTGGGGGCGCGCTCGACTCGACGACCGCGCCGCTCTCGGGGAGCACGAGGTGGTCTCGGTGCGCTGGCATGACGCCGATCAACAAGAGACCCCTCGGGTACCGCTACGCGCCGACCTGGAGTGCTGGGATTGACCGCGGGCGACGGGTCCGAGAAGGTGTTCAGCCCACCCATCACCACGCAAGCTACGGCAATGGCCCGCCAGTGGGAGCGTGCGCGAAGGCACCCGCGGGGCCCGCGAGGCCGAAAGCGATTCGCGGTCTCCGACGTGCTGGGCTTCGACAGCGGTGCTGCCCGCCACCGAGGTGGTGGTGTGGGCCAGCGCCCGGCGCGCTGCAAGACTTCGTGCCCTCTCCCGAAGGCGAGGGCGCCGGGCCCGAGCAGGTGGCGCGCTCCCGTGCGAGGGCGCTGGTGGTGGGGTTCATCGCCGGCGTGGGAGACGTCAACCGGTCGGGCAACCTGGGCCGCAAGCCCGATGGGCAGTGGTGCCTGCGCGACGGCGAGCTCGCCTTCCCCACCCGCGCGGTCGACCTGTCGGCATTCTACGACGCCAGCTCGATCGCCTGAAGGAAGAGGGGCTGTCGGAGCTGCCACGCCCCAGACCTCGAGGTGCGCCACGCCGACACCGACGCCGTGGCAGCTCGCCTCCAGGGCACGCCTCGGCCTGCTGCCCGACCCAATCGCGCCCCCGGTGGCGAGGCTGCGCCAGGTGGCGAGCAAGGCCTGCTCGCGCTCCGCGCGCCCCTGCGCGCGAGTAAGTCGTCACCCTCCCGCCCCTCTTGCCCATGGCCCCCGGTTGTTTCCCCCGCGCTGAGCGCGTACGAGCACCCGCATGCGACTGGCCCTCTGCGTGCTGCTCCTGACCGCCTGCTTCCAGCCCGTGCCCGAGGGCATCAGCGAGCGCATCACCATGTGCCGCGGCGCCTGCCCCTCGGGTCAGTGCAGCGACTGCGCCCAGTCGAGGCCAGCTGCCACAGCGCCGAGTGCGAATCGAGCGGTACGCGTGCGCCAAAGAGACCCCCGTGCGACGCCTACGACGGCGTCGAGTGGCACCTCACCCACAGCTCGGGCGCGTACTGCGTCACGTTCGACCACGATGGTGGCACCTGGGCGGTCGATTCGAGCGGGAGACGGTCGGCCTGCGCGCCGCCCTCCTCCCACTGCGACGGCGGCACCGCCGCGCCGGTCGACGCCGGCGTCTGTGCGGCGATGCTTCCGCGGACTGCTGCATGGCTGACGCCCGCTCACTTCACTTCACCGTTCTATCCACACCGCTCCACCAGCGGCGCGGTGCTCGCCCACCGTCTGCAGGCCCGACACGGTGCCCACCACCTCGACCACCGAGCCCAAGGCGAAGTCGGCGTTGGCCCACGGCGCGTCGGGCGGCAAGAACACGAACACCTCGCGGGTTGCCGTAGGAAATCACCCCGATGTTCGGCGACAGGCCGGTCTGCACCCCGCCCCCAGCGTTAACGTTCTGACCGTTGAGCTGCTCGATGCCCTTCTCGGCGTCGCTCGCCCCGTCGTCGCTCAGGGTGAAGCGCGGCGGGTAGGCCGCCACCGCCTCTTCGAAGCCCTGCAGCCGCTTCGCGCCCGGCAGGTAGGTGCCCGGCTCTCCACCCGCGCGGCTTGAGCAGCTCGGCCTCGAGGCGCGCCTGCTCGGCCGCCACCGCGTCTCCCCGCACCTGCCGGCACGCGCGCGCCGCCTCGAGCCGCTTGAGCAGCACCCCGGTCGAGAGCGCCGCGGGCTCGGCCACCGCCTCGCGCTCGAGCCGCCCGCACCCGTTGAACGCGTGCAGCAGGCTCACCGACGCGTCGTCGAGCACCACCTCGCGCTCGTAGAAGAGAAACGCGTCGATGTCGGCGTTCACCCCGCTTCGACCTCGACGCTCACCGCGCCCCGCTGGTGGGCAGCGGGCCCGCCGCCCCGCCCGCCACGCCCGCACGAACACCGGCCCGTCGATGCGCCGCACGTTGCACGTCTCGTCGTGCTGGCTGGCCACCTGCTCGACCTTCACCGTCTCGACCTCTTCGCCCGTGCGCAGGAACTGAAAGAGGCCCGCCCCCAGCGTGGGTATGCCGATGCAGAACAGCGCGATGCTCCAGTTGCGGGCCAAGATGCGCGGCGGCGCGCGTGGTTGCCGCCGCCGTCTATCTTCGATCGGTTCGCCCGGCTCGCCCGACAGCGCGTACGAGACGCCCAGCAAGATGGCCGCCGCGCCGGTGAAGCTGACCCCGCGCTTCAGCCCCGCGCCGGCCCAAGCCGCGGTGCTCGTGAATCTTGTCTCGGCGTACTCTTCGACCTTCTCGGTGCGGCAGGTGTCGTAGCCCTCGAGCTCGAGGGTCAGCTTCGCGCCCGACGGCTCGACGCTGACCTTGCCGCTCACACCGCCCTCGACCACCCGCGGCCGCTCGAAGCTGCGCAGCAGCGGCCCGCGCTCGGTGCGCACGTTCTCTTCCATGCCCGCGCAACCGACGACCACCAGCGGCAGCACCAGCCAGGCGGCGCGCATCAACGCTCCCGGTAGAACGTCAGCATCGAGGGGCAGCCGCGGAACATGTCGTCGACGTCTTCGCAGCTGGGCACGGTCTCGACGTCTTCGCCCGCGCGCAAGATGGGCAGCCGGCACGAGAGAAAGTTGTCGCGGCTGACGAAGGTGAAGCCCTCGTCGTTGCACCCGGTGCGGGCGTTGAGAATCTGGTCGCAGGTGGTCACCGACGTGAGCCCCAGCTGGTTGTAGACCGTGCCGCACTCGGAGATGCACATGCGGTGCGCCACGTCGCGGCAGATGGCGGCGTCGCTCGCCGGAGGCCCCACGCACCCCGCGCCCAGCGCGACGGCGAACGCGAGCACCCGCCGCATCACAGCCCCTTCGGCGCCGGCCGCGCCTTCACCGGCTTCAAGGTCAGCGCCTTCAGCTCGACCTGGCCGCTCAAGGTGACCGGGTTGCCCGGGTGCGCGGCGAAGCCGATGAGCTTGCCCCGGGCATCGAGCGCCAGCACGCACAGGTGCGCCACGGTGTCGGGGGGAAACGACATCTCGCTGAGCAGCGGCCCCGCGCTGACGTCGGTCTGCTCGAGCACCTCGAGCTCGGCCGAGTCGGCGGCGCACCGGCCCTTGCTCACCACCAGCACCAGCCGCGCGGCCTTCAGCTTCTTCACCTCGACGCTGCCGGTGAGCTTCACCTCGACCGGAGCGGGAGCCTCGGGCTCAGGCTGCGCAGCCGGCGCCGCGGCCGCCGCCCCGGCGTCGACCGCCTCTCTCACCACCGGCGCAGCGACCGGCTCGGCCTTCTTCTCGGCGGGGCAGCCGCACAGCAGCAGCATCGCCACCAGGCGCGCTTCATTTGACGAACGCCGTCCCCGCCGAGCCGGGCTCGCGCGCCTCGCGCAGCAGCGAGTCGGGCGGGTCGAGCCCCACGATGTGAATCGCGTCGATGCCCTCGTCGAGCATGGCCAGGCTCTCTTCCACCTTGGGAATCATGCCGCCTTGAATGACCCCCGACGCAATCTGCGCGCGCGCCTGCTCGGGCGTGAGGGTGGCGATGCGGGTCTTCGGGTCGTTCTTGTCGCGCAGCACGCCCGGCACGTTCGAGACCAGAAACAGCCGCGCCGCCGACAGCCGGGCCGCCACCCGGGTCGCCACCGTGTCGGCGTTGACGTTGAACACCCGGCCATCGGGAGAGCCGGCCAGCGAGCCCATCACCGGCACCACGCCGGCCGCCGCCAGCTTCTCGAGCAGGGTCACGTTCACGTCGGTGACGTCGCCCACCAGGCCGAAGTCGACCGGCTCGGGCGGGCCGCCGCTCACCACCATGGGCGGGCGCTTCACCGCGTCGACCAGGCCGCCGCTCACCCCGGTGGTGCAGATCGCGAGCACGCCGGCCAGCCGAAACGCGCTGGCCACGTCGACCGAGACCTGCCCGGCGAGCGACATCTTCATCACCTCGAGGGTGGCGGCGTCGGTGATGCGTCGGCCGCCCACCTGCTTCACCTCGAGGCCGAGCTTCTTCTGCAGCTCGGTGGCCTGCGGGCCGCCGCCGTGCACCACCGCCACCTTGTGGCCGTCGTCGAGAAACGCGCGCACCGCGCGGCCGACGGTGGCCGCCAGCTTCTGCGGCTCGGCGGCCAGCTCTCCGCCAATCTTCACCACGAACCAGCTCACGGCCACAGCCCCGGCTCGGTGAGGGTCAGGCCCTCGTCGAAGCCCATCATCGCGTTGAACGCCTGAATCGACTGACCCGCGCCGCCCTTCACCAGGTTGTCGAGCGCCGAGAAGCACACCACGCGCCGGGTGCCGCCGGTGACCGGGCCCAGGGTGAAGCCGACCTCGACGTAGTTGCTGCCGCTCACCGCCACCACCTCGGGCTGGCGGTCGCCCTTCACGATGCGAATGAAGCGCTCGCCCTCGAAGGCGCGCGCCCACGCCGCGTCGAGCTGCTCTTTGGTGGTGGCCGCCGGCACGTCGACGAAGCTGGTCGAGAAGATGCCGCGCGGCAGCGGAGCCGACACCGGCACGAACTCGAGCGACACGTCGAGCCCGGCGCCCGCACCGCGCAGCGTCTGGATGATTTCGGGGATGTGCTGGTGGTCGAGCGGCTTGTAGGTGCGAATGTTCGACGCGCGCAGCGGGTGGTGGGTGCCGATGACCGGGTTGGCGCCCGAGCCCGAGCTGCCGGTTGCCGCCACGGTGTGCACCGCGCCGGTGAGCAGCCCCGCCCTGGCCAGCGGCAAGAGCCCCAGCGCGATGGTGGTGGCGAAGCAGCCCGGAGACGCCACCCACTTCGCGGCCTTGAGCGCCGCCCGGTTCAGCTCGGGCAGGCCGTAGACGAACTGCGCGTCGGTGAGCATCGACGGCTTGGGGTGCGGTACGCCGTAGTACTTCTCGTACGCCGCGGCGTCGCGCAGGCGAAAGTCGCCCGACATGTCGACGATGCGGCCGCCGTAGCCGGCGTCGAGCATCTCGATGACCACCTTGGCGGTGGTCTTGTGGGGCAGCGCGAGGAACACCACGTCGGCGCCCTTGCAGGCCTCGGCCGCGGGCACCTGCTCGAAGGCGAGCGAGGTGATGCCGGCGAGGTTGAAGTGCACGTCGCCCACCTTCTTGCCGATGTTGTCGGCGGCGGTGACCCGGGTGACCTCGACCTGGGGTGAAACAGCAGGCGGCGCAGCAGCTCGGCGCCTCCGTAACCGGTACCTCCGATGAGCACGGCCTTCATTTCAGCTTCCCCTCCACCTTGCTGGCGTACGCGGGCGCGGTGTCTTTGAGGCGCTGCCACAGCAGCTTGGCGCCCTCGTCGTCGCCCTTTCTTCTTCAGGGTGTCGCCCAGCGAGTCGATGGCCGCCGGGTCTTGCAGCGTCACCGACCACACGTTCTGGGCCATCGGCTTGCCCAGGCGCACCAGGCTCCAGGCCATGCCGGCGCGCGCGCGCGCGTTGTCGGGGTTGAAAGGCACCACCCGCTTGTAGGCGTCGAGCGCGTCTTGGTACTTGCCGGTGGCGAGGTCGGTCTCGCCCTCGTCGATGAGCTTCTGAAAGCCCTGCTCGAGCTCGGGCGTGCGCTCGACGTTCTGCACCGCGTCGATCATCTCCTGGGTGAGCACCGGGGGCCCGCCCTGCGGCTGACCGGCGGCAGGGCCCGTGCCCCCGCCGCGCATCGCGGCGTGCGGGTCGTCGACCGGCGCCTTCGCCGGCTTGGGCCCCCTGGCGACGAGCTTCGACATGCCGCCGGCGGCGATGGCCGCGTCGGTGCGCTCGAGCAGCGCCTTGGCCTGCTTCGCACGCGGGCTGGTCGGGTAGTCGGTGGTGAAGCGCACGAAGTCTGAACGCGCCTGCTCGAGCGCCTTCAGGTCGTCGCCGCGGGTGTCGAGCAGCAGCGCGGCCCGCCCGTAGCGCGCCTCGGGGTTCGACTCGAACAGCGCCAGCGCGCTCTCGTACGCGGCCAGCGCCCCGGTCGCGTCGCGGGTGAGAAAGCGCGCGTTGCCCAGCTGGCTCTCGACCTCGATGAGCGGGTGCAGCGCGGCGCGCAGGCAGCTGGCGGCCGCGGCCGGGTCGCTCTTCGCCTTGGCCTTTGCGACCCCGAGCTGCTGCTCGAGCTTGTCGTCGGGCTTGGGCGCGCAGCCCACCGCTGAGGCCGCGGGCAGCGGCTTGCTGCCGGCGGCCTTCTTCTGCTCCAGGTAGAAGGTGCGCGCGGGCTTCGCCTTCTCGAGCGCCTGGGTGAGGTAGGTGGCGGCCTCGGCGTAGCGGCCGTGCGCGTAGTACAGCCGGCCCAGCGACGCGGCGACCTCGAACGACTTGTCTTTGTCGGCCAGGGCCCTTCATCGCGTCCAGCCGGCCCATCAGCTCTTCGGTGGTGGGCGCGGCCTCGCCGGGAGCGGCCGGCGCGGGAACCTGCGGGTGGTTGGGGGGCAGCTCGCGCGGCTGATCAGCCTGCAGCGGTTGCTGCGAGAGCAACATCAAGACGACAGGGAGCATCGCGACCGCTCTATAGCCCCTTGAGCATAAGTTGCGCGAGCAGCTCTCGCACCGTGATTTTCAGCCGCGGGTGCAGCGCGGTGGGAGCGAGCTCGCAGAGCGGCTCGAGCACGAAGCGCCGGCGGTGCAGCTCGGGGTGCGGAACCTCGAGATCGGGCGAGTCGATGACCCGGTCGCCGTACAGCAAGAGGTCGAGGTCGAGGGTGCGCGGCTGCCAGCGCTCGCGCTGCGCCGGCCGGCCTTCGGCCTGCTCGATTTCGCGCAGGCGCGCGAGCAGGGCGTGCGGCTCGAGCGCGGTCTCGACCTCGGCCACCGCGTTCAGGTACGCCGGCTGGGGCACCGCGTCTCCCGGCGCCAGCAGCGCCGCCGTCTCGAGGTACGTCGACACCCGGGTGGCCTCGAGCTTCGCGACCGCGGCGTCGAGGTGCGCGCGCCGGTCGCCCAGGTTCGAGCCCAGCCCGACGTAGGCCCGGGTCACAGCCGCTTGACCGGGTTCTTCAAGATGCCGACGCCCTCGACCTCGATCTCCACCACGTCGCCGTCGCGAATCGGCCCCACCCCGCTGGGCGTGCCGGTGGTGACCAGGTCGCCGGGCAGCAGGGTCATGATGCGCGAGATGAACGACACCAGCATCACCACCGGGAAAATCATGTCGCTGGTGTTGCCGTCTTGGCGGGTCTGCCCGTTTACCCGCGCCTGAACCCGCAGGTTCTGCACGTCGAGCCCGGTGACCATGAACGGCCCGGCGCACGCGAAGGTGTCGTAGCCCTTGCCGCGGGTGTGCTGGGTCTCGCGCTTCTGAATGTCGCGCGCGGTGACGTCGTTGAAGCAGGTCACCGCGAACAGGGCGGCGCGCACCTCGTCTTCGCTGGCGCGCTTCAAGGTCTTACCGATCACCACCGCCACCTCTGCCTCGTGGTGAACTTCCTGGCTCTCGGGAGGAAGCACGATGGGCGAGAGGTGCGCGTTGAGCGCGGTCGACGGCTTCAAGAAGATGAGCGGCTCGGGCGGCACCGGCTTGCCCATCTCGGCCGCGTGCTTCTTGTAGTTCTGCGCCACCGCCACCACCTTCGACGCGTCGCTCACCGCGAGCAGCTCGGCGCTGGCCAGCGCCAGGGTCTCGCCGGTGGGGTGGCCGCCGTTCCACGGGGCCTGGTCGAGCACCTTGAGCTGCTCGCCGTTCACCTCGGCGTACCGCGGGCCCACGCTGCTCTTCACCCGTGCGTACTTCACGCGAACCCCAGCACGTGGCGCATGTCGTAGAGGCCGGGGCTCTTGCCCTGCAGCCAGGCCGCGGCGCGAATGGCTCCGCGGGCGAACTGCTCGCGGCTGGTGGCGCGGTGGCTGAGCTCGACCCGCTCTCCGTCACCGAAGAAGAACACGGTGTGCTCGCCCACCACGTCGCCGCCGCGCAGGGTCTGCACGCCGATCTCCCGACGCGGCCGCTCGCCGATGACCCCCTCGCGCGCCAGGCGGAAGTCGGCGCGCCCGCGGCCGGTGGCCGAGGCGATCTCTTCGGCCAGCTTGAGCGCGGTGCCCGACGGAGCGTCTTTCTTCTTGCTGTGGTGGGTCTCGAGAATCTCGACGTCGAAGTCGTCGCCCAGCCGGCGGGCCAGCTCGGCCGCCAGGCCGATGACCACGTTCACGCCCACCGACATGTTGGGCGCCACCACCAGCAGCGCGTTGGCGCTCAGCTTCTCGAGCTCGGCCCGCTGCGCGGTAGAGAAGCCGGTGGTGCCGATGACGATCGGCACCTTCGCCGCGGCACAGGCGCGCGCGTGCTCGAGCGAGGCCTCGGGCGCGGTGAAGTCGATCACCGCGTCGGCGCCGCGCGGGTCGAGCTTCTCGAGCGTGGTGAGCTCACCGTGCACCGACACGCCCTTTGCGCTCAACGCCCGCCATCACGTGGTGCCCCAGCCGCGCGCCGCCGCCACCAGCGCCTGCCCCATGCGACCGCCCACTCCGCAGATGATCAGCTTCATTCGCGAGGGCGTCTATCAGGGAATGTGCGCGACTCGAACTGCCGCGTTCGCGTCACATCAGCTTCAGGCGCTTGAGCTCTTCTCTCAGCTTCGCGGCGTTGCCCTCGCTCATCGGGGTGAGCGGCAGGCGCAGCTCGGGAGTGAAGCGGCCCATCAGGTGCAGCGCCCACTTCACCGGAATGGGGTTCGACTCGACGAACAGCAGCCGGTGCAGCGCCTGCATTTCGAGCTGAACCTTGCGCGCGCCGGCGAAGTCGCCCTTCTTGGCGGCGGCCACCAGGTCGCTCATCAGCTTCGGCGCGACGTTCGACGACACCGAGATGACGCCCTTGCCGCCGCAGGCCATGAACGGCAGCACGGTGAAGTCGTCGCCCGACAGCAGGGTGATGCGCTCGCCGCACTTCTCCACGATGTCGAGCGCGCGGGTGGCCAGGCCGGTCGCTTCTTTGAGCGCCACCACCTCGGGCACGGTCTCGACCAGCTTGAGCACCGTCTCGGGCAGCAGGTCGACGCCGGTGCGGCCGGGCACGTTGTACGCGACCAGCGGAAGCCGGGGTGCGCCTTGGCGATGGCGCGGTAGTGCTCGTAGAGGCCCGCCTGGGTGGGCTTGTTGTAATAGGGCGTCACCACCAGCGCGGCGTCGGCGCCCAGCTCGCGCACCGCCTTCACGCTGTCGATGCACTCGGCGGTCGAGTTGCTGCCCGCGCCGGCGATGACCTTCGCCTTGCCCTTCGCGCGCTTCACACAGACCGCGATCGCCCGCGTCCGTTCGGCCGCGGTCATGGTCACCGCTTCTCCGGTGGTGCCCATGGGAATCAAGCCGCTGATGCCGTTGGCGAGCTGGTAGTCGACCAACCCTCGTACGCGGCCTCGTCGAGCTGGCCGTTCTTGAAAGGAGTGGCCAGCGCAGTCATCGCACCTTCGAACGTCGTCATAGGGCCGTGCGCCTAGCACGAACCATGCTCACGCCGCACGGTGGCGCCCTCACATGCGCTGGTAGCCGAAGCTCAGGCCCCCCACGAGCTCGAGCCGAGGCGTGCCTTGCGCGCCCCAGAAATTGCCGGCGAAGGTGCGGCCGGCGAGCGCGTCGATCGCGACGTAGAAGCGGTTTCGCGCCGCGCCCGCCGGCACTGGGGTGCCGAGCGTAAAGGTGAGGCGCAGCGGCACCGCGACACCGTAGTTTTCGTGGGTGCTCTGCCCGATTCTCGAAGAGAACGGCCAGACGTCGATGACCATGCCGTAGGCACCGGTGATGCCCACTCCGGTCGCGATCGCGAACCAGTCGGTGGGCGCGAGCTCGCCCATCGCCGAGACGGTGAAGAGGGCCTCGGTGAGAATCGTCGCACGTGAACGTGAACGGCCTTGGGGGCATCGAGCCGCCTCAGCGCGGCTTCACACTTCCCGCGCCCACAAGTCTTCGACCCGCTCCCGCTCGCGAATCACCCGGTACCCATCACCCGAGACGAGCACCTCAGCCGCCCGCGGCCGGGAGTTGTAGTTGCTGCTCATCGACATGCCGTAGGCGCCCGCACTCTGCACCACCAGCAAATCTCCGGGCTTGACGGGCTGAAGCCTTCTGCCCCGCCCCAGCGCATCGGCCGACTCACAGATGGGCCCCACCACATCGACCGTCTTCTTCGCCCCGCGCCGCGGCTTCACCGGTGCAATCTCGTGAAACGCCTCGTACAGCGCCGGCCGAATCAAGTCGTTCATGCCCGCATCGCAGATGACGAACTGCTTCTTGCGGTACAGCACCTTCGTCATCAGCACCGCGGCGTTGCCGACGATGACCCGCCCCGGCTCGAGCACCAGCGTGGCATCGAGCCCCTTGAGCGGCTCGAGCACCGCCTTGGCCCACTGCTGCAGCGAGGGGGTGTTCTCGTCTTTGTACCGAATGCCGATGCCGCCGCCCACGTCGAGGTGGGTGAGCCCAAGCCCGCCTGCTGCAGCTCGCTGAACAGCTTCGCCACCTGGCCGAGCGCCTGACGCACCGGCGGAGCGAGGTCAGCTGCGAGCCGATGTGGAAGTCGAGGCCTACCGCCTTCACTCCGCGCCACGCGCGCGCCTCGGTGTAGAGGGCCACCGCCTCTTTGAACGGCACGCCGAACTTCGACGCCTTCGAGGTCGAGATGTGGCGGTGCGTCTTGGCGTCGACGTCGGGGTTCACCCGCAGCGCGTACGGTGCGCGCACCCCGAGCTGCTGCCCCACTTCATCGAGCGCCTTGAGCTCTTCCGCGCTCTCGACGTTGAACATCAAGATGCCGGCCTTGAGCGCGGCGGCCATCTCGTCTCGGGTCTTGCCCACGCCGGCGAAGACCACCTTCTGCGGCGAGCCGCCCGCCTTGAGCACCCGCTGCAGCTCGCCGCCCGAGACGATGTCGAAGCCCGAGCCCGCCCGCGCGAACATGTCGAGCAGCGAGAGGTTGCTGTTCGCCTTCACCGAGTAGCAGATGAGGCGACGCTCGCTGCCGAACGCCTCGCGCAGCACGCGCAGGTGCCGCTCGAGCGTCGCCGCCGAGTACACGTACGCCGGAGTGCCGACCTGCTGCGCGATGCGCGCGAGCGGCACCTCTTCGGCGTACAGCTCCCCTTCAGCTCGAAGTGGTTCACCGGCAGCACCCACCGTCGGGCGCGACCACCACCACCTTGGCGTTCGCTTCGAGCGGGGGCCGCGGAGGCCCCTTGATGCCGCACCCTGCCAGCAGCAGCAGCGCGGCCATCAGCTCAGAAGTGAATGCCGATCGCGCCACGAACCGCCTGAGCCGACTCGAGCACCACCGGAGCGCCGCCGAACTGGGTCTGGTTCAGGGTGTTGTTGGCCAGACCCGGGAGCGGAATGAGAATGCCGTAGCGAATCTCGCCGAAGAACCCGTCTTCGGTCTCGTAGCGGGCGCCGGCGTTGATCTGGATGCCGAGGTTCGCGTCGCCCACGATGCCGGTGCTGGTGAGGTGCGCCGACGGGGTCGACTCGGCGTAGATGGCGCGCGAGTAGATGAGCGCCGCGAACACGTTGAAGCCGTCGGTGATGCGGTAGCTGGCCTTGGGCTTGATGTAGAGCGCGTCGGTGACTCCGCCCAGCAGCTCGCGGAACAGAATCATGTCGACGCTGTAGGCGCGGTTGAAGCGGAAGTTGCGAATGAACGAGTCGCTGCAGCTGGTGGCGGTCTCGCACGCGTACTGCCGGCCGTCGATGTCGCCCGGCACGGTGTTGGGGTTGGCTGAGGTCGAGGTCTGCTTGCGGCGGGGTGGTTGCCGAAGCCCGACTGCACGTCGCCCGAGGCGAAGCCGACCTCGACGCCGATCTTCAGCGCGTTGTCGAGCAGGCGAACCTCGCCCTGCAGCACGCCGCCGAACTCGATGATGCCGAGCGACTGGTTGAGCGACGGGTCGCCGCCGGTCATGCCGCTCATCGCGCGTTCTGCACGTCGCCGAGAATCGAGGCGAACTCGAGCTCGATGCGGAACTCTTTGCGCTCGATCTTGAACCACACGTCGGGAATGTAGAGGTGCGCCGAGCGCTGCACGTAGCCGGGGTAGCTGGGCTGCTGGCCGGCGGCGGGTTCACGTAGATGGCGTCATCGACGAACGGGTTGCCGTAGTAGTCTTGCGGGTCGTTCTTCTGCCAGCGGTAGGTGAAGTGCACGCCGAAGTTCACCACCGTGCCGCCCGAGTTGATCTTCGCCTTCGCCTGGCTCTCGGTGTCGCGGCGCGCGGCGGCGATCACCAGCGAGTGGGCGTCGTCGCTGTTCGAGAGATCGACCGGCGCTCCGGTGTCGCGGGTCGTCTGGGGACCCCTGGACGTTGAAGTCGATCATCGGGGTGATGTACCAGCCGCTCACCGGCTCGGCGACGAACATGATGCGGTCGACGGTGTCGCCCAGGTCGCAGTCGAGGCAGTTGCCGTCGTTGTGCAGCATGCCGGTGCCCCAGTGGCTGCCCATGCGGCCGAACCGCAAGATGCCGACCGGGGTGCTCACCTCGCCCCAGAGCCGCTTCACCCGAATCGAGTCGGTGAGCGCGTTGACGCCGCTCTGCGGAGGCTGCTGCGACTGCGAGAAGATGCCGAACTCGTCACGGTCCCACGCGTAGCCGGTGGCCAGGCCGCGGCTGAACGCGTAGTCGGGCGTCGAGCCGAACATCACGTTGTCGAGCATGTCGATCTGGGTGCGAATGCGCACCTCTTCGCTGACGTTGAAGGTCGGCTCGAAGCGGAAGCGCATGTTCACGCCCGCCTCGGTGCGATCGCGCGACGACGCCGGCGAGCGGGGGAACAGCTCGTAGCCGCTCGGGTCGGCGCCGCGGCCGAGGTCCATGTGGTACAGCAGCTCGGGGCGGATCCGCAGGTACCCGTCGGGCACGAACGTCTCGAGCTTGCGCTTCTCGGGCACCCAGTCGTCTTGCCAGCCCTGCGCCACCGACTGGTTGGCCATCTGCGCGCGCATCTCTTCGCGCAGGTCTTTCATCTCTTTGCGCGCGGCCTCGAGGTCGCGCTTCACCGCGTCGACGTCGTTGCCGCTCGCCGCCGCCGTATCGGTGGCGCCAAGAGGAGCAGGTACCCCGCCGTCAGCGTCGGCAGCGAAGCTGAGAGACGACGCACAAATCGACACTGCGAGCAGGTACCGGAGCATGAAGGCGCGCGAGCTAAACCACCCTCCCCTTTCGTTTGAAAGCGAAAAACGAAGAGGGCACGCGGTGATTGCGTGCGCGCTTCACTTCCCCTGACGAAGCTCGGTCAGCACGCCCTTCAGGCCTTTCGGGTGCACGAAGGCGATCTTCGCGCCGCCGGCGCCGATCTTCGGCACCTCGTCGATCATCGGCGCTCCTTGCGCCTTCGGTCGAGGCCTTTGGCTTTCATGGCTTCCTCTTCTTGCTCTGGCACTGGGGACAGAAGTGCGTGGTGCGCCCGCCCTGGGTGTAGCTCTTCACTAAAGTCTTGCAGCGGCGGCACGGCGTGCCCGCGCGACCGTAGATGAGAAACGGGTTCTCGCTGCCCGGCTCTTCGACGTACTGAATCTCGTCGCTCTCTTGCTCGCTCAAGCCGAACTTCAGGCTCTGGTGAATGGCCTTGGCGAGCGCCTTCCACTCCGCATCGCTGAGCGACTTCGCCTTGCGGCCCGGGTGCAGGCGGGCGCGAAACAGCGCCTCGGCCGCGTGAATGTTACCCAGGCCGGCGAGGCGGGTCTGGTCCATCAGCGCGACCTTGAGGTCGAGCTTCGTCGTGCCGATCGCTTCTTTCAGCTGCCTCCAGTCGAGGCCGTCGACCAGCGGGTCGCGGCCCAGCTTCTTCACCGCCGGCAGCTCGGCCAGCTTCGCCGAAGCCGCGGGCTGCAGCTCACCGAACATGCGCGGGTCGCGAAAGTGAATCACCTCACCGCTGTCGAGCACGGCGCGCGCGGCTGTAGGGCTCTTCGGCGCCGGCGGCGCGCTTGACGAACTTCCCGGTCATGCCCAGGTGCGCCATCAGGCCGGCGTCGCCGAACGACAGCATCAGGTACTTGCCGCGGCGCTCGGCGCGGGTGAGCGGCCCCTTGAGGCGCGCGAACTCGGCCGCGCGGCCCGAGCGAAAGGTGCGCGTCTTGGTGGCCTCGGTGCGAACCAGCGCGTGGCCGTCGAACCAGCGCACCAGGCTGCGACGGGCGATCTCGACTTCGGGGAGCTCGGGCATGACGGGCCGGCACTAACACACGCCCCCGCGTCGTGGGAGACGCCCGTTCAGTTGGGCACAGCGTTGACGCAGCGCAGGGCCGCGACGAGGATCATTCGCCGTGAACAGAGCCAATGCCGTGAGAGCGGTGGGGCTGGTGCTGATCAGCGCCGTAGCGCGCGCCGCCGAGCCGACCCACGCCCAGAGGTGTGCCGATGAATACAGTGACTGCCACGACAGCTGCGCGCTGCGCTTCGGCATGGTCACCAAAGACGCCGAGCGGGTGAAGCTCGCGAAGTGCATCGACCGCTGCAAGCAGAACGACCAGCAGTGCCAGACCCGCGAGCTCGAGGCCAGGAGCAGCAACGTCGACGCGTCGGCGCTCAAGGCCGACAAGCACGACGACGACGTGCGCAAAGACGAGAAGCCCGTCGAGACCAAAGCGAAGAAAGAGCCCGAGAAGAAGAAGGGCGAGAAGAAGAAGGACGACGACTGGGCTCGCTGAAGAGCGGTTAGCTGTTATGAGCCGCCCGTGCTTCGGCTCGACAACATTGCAGCGCAGTTCGGCAAACAGATTCTCTTCGTCGGCGCTTCGGCGGCGATTCGCAAGGGCGAGAAGGTGGGCCTCATCGGCCCCAACGGCGCGGGCAAGTCGACGCTGTTCCGCTACCTGATGCGCGAAGAGCTTCCCGACGAGGGCGCGGTGGCGGTCGATCGCGGCGTCACCGTCGGCTACTTCCGGCAAGACGTGGGCGAGATGCAGGGCAAGCCCGTCATCGCCGAGACCATGAACGGCGCGGGCCCGGTCAGCGAAGTGGCGCAAGAGCTCAAGCAGCTCGAGCACGACCTCGCCGACCCCGACAAGGCCGACCAGATGGAGAAGCTGGTCGAGCGCTTCGGCGAGGTGCAGGCGCGCTTCGACGCGCTGGGTGGCTACGCGCTCGAGGGCCGCGCGAGAGAGATTCTGGCCGGCCTGGGCTTCAGCGAGAGCATGGTCGAAGGCGACGTCGGTGCGCTCTCGGGCGGGTGGAAGATGCGGGTGGCGCTGGCGCGCATTCTGTTGATGAAGCCCGACGCGATGCTGCTCGACGAGCCGTCGAACCACCTCGACCTCGAGTCGCTGATCTGGCTGGAAGGGTTCTTGAAGAACTACGAGGGCGCGCTGCTGATGACGTCGCACGACCGCGAGTTCATGAACCGGGTCTGCACCAGCATCATCGAGATCGACGGCGGCGAGCTCATCACCTACTCGGGCAACTACGACTTCTACGACCAGCAGAAGGCGATGGCGATGAAGCAGCAGCAGGCGGCCTACGAGCGCCAGCAGGCGATGCTGGCGAAGGAGATCGCCTTCATCGAGCACTTCAAGGCGCGCGCCAGCCACGCCGCGCAGGTGCAGAGCCGGGTGAAGAAGCTCGACAAGATCGACAAGCTCGAAGCGCCGCGACGCGTCGAGAAGGTGGCCTTCGAGTTCAAGCCCGCCCCGCGCAGTGGCGAAGACGTGGTGAAGCTCATGAAGGTGCGCAAGGCGTACGGCCCCAAGGTCATCTACGACAACTTCGACTTTCTGGTGCGGCGGCGCGAGCGCTGGTGCGTGCTGGGCGTGAACGGCGCGGGCAAGTCGACGCTGCTCAAGCTGGCGGCGGGGGCCTCGCAGCCCGACTCGGGCACGGTGACCATCGGCGGCAGCGTGAAGCTGGGCTACTTCGCCCAGCACGCGATGGACGTGCTCGACGGCACCAAGACGGTCGAAGAGACCCTGATGGAGGCGTTTCCCCGCAGCTCGGTGGGCACCATGCGCACGCTGGCGGGCTGCTTCGGCTTCATCAAAGACGAGGTCGAGAAGTCGGTGCGGGTGCTGTCGGGTGGCGAGAAGGCGCGGCTGGTGCTGGCGCTGATGCTCTACGACCCGCCGAACTTTCTGGTGCTCGACGAGCCCACCAACCACCTCGACATGGCCACCCGCGAGCTGCTCATCGGCGCGCTCAAAGACTTCGACGGCACGCTGCTGTTCGTCTCGCACGACCGGCACTTTCTCGCCGCGCTCTCGAATCGCGTGCTCGAGCTCACGCCGCAGGGGCCCGTGCCGTACGGCGGGGGCTATACCGAGTACGTCGCGCGCACCGGACGTGAAGCGCCGGGTCTTCACCCGAACACGAAGTGAGTCGTTGGGTGCTGGGTCGGGGCGCTCTCTGAGAAGCCGTCCACGTCCACGACCACGTCCACGTCCACGACCACGTCCACGTCCACAACCCCACGTCCACGAAAGAACTGTGGCTCCGAGGCCCTCGAGCCGGTGCGTAGCCCCCGGCCCTTCACCGGCGCCGGCACGTACTGATCCGGCGCGCAACGCCGACCGTCACCCGCTTCTTCGTGGACGTGGACGTGGACGTGGACGTTAGAGGATCCAACACATCTTTGACGGGCACCCGTGGGACGTGATCAACGGGCCAGATGGCGAACCGCAACGGATTACCGGGTATCGAGGCGGAGTTCGAGAGGGCTGAGCTTGGCGACGCGCGGCTGAACAAGCGACTGATGTCATTCGCTTCGGCGTTCGCGAATGCACCGGACGAGAGTCTGCCGGAGATGGCTGGATCCATCGCCGAGCGCGAGGCGCACTACCGCCTGCTGAACAATGAGCGCGTCGAGGTTCGAGCGCCTCCTCGCGGCCCACATCCAGCAGAGCCGGAACCGAGTAGCGGAGGCAAAGCGCGTTCTCATTGTGCACGACACGACCTCGTTCGTCCTTGAGGGGGAGCGAGGAGCCGAGACTGGCTACCTGAACACTGGCGCACGCGGCTTCTACCTTCACGGTTCGGTCGCAGTTGTTGCCGAGGGGAGAGTCGCGAGTGCCTCGGCGTGGTGGCCGCTCATACTTGGAGTCGTGAGAAACCACCGGCGAAGCGCGGAAAATCGAAGAAACGCTCTGGGGCTGAGCTGGCCCAGCAGCCGACTCGCGAAGCCGACCGGTGGGGCGACAACATTCTCTCAACCGAGAGGTTGGTAGACGGGGCTGCGGAACTCATCCACGTCACGGACAGCGAGGGGCACAAATACTGGCTGATGGAGCGGCTGCGAAAGAGGGCCATCGCTTCATCATTCGATTGGCGCGAGAGCACAAAGCCAGAGAACTCGCTGATGACGAGTGGGATCTCGTCAGCAACCTGGTCGGCAAGGCGGAAGATGTCGCCGAACGCTCCGTGCCGCTTCCCGCTCGTACGGGTAAGCGCCCGCCGAAGACGAAGAAGACCTTCCCCGACCGCCAGAGCCGAGTCGCGAAGCTGCGATTCGGGAAGATGCAGCTGGCTCTGAAGAAACCTTCGTACCTTGGCAACGATGTCGCCCCCGAGACGGTGGTGAACGTGGTGCGAGTCTACGAGGTGGATGCGCCAGCCGAAGTCGAACCCGTCGAGTGGATTCTCTTCACGTCGGAGCCCATCGCGACCGCAGAAGATGTGCTGGCGGTCGTCGACAACTACCGAAAGCGATGGGTCATCGAGGATTTCTTCCGAGCGTTGAAAACGGGCACTTCGTACGAACTGCGCCAGCTCGAAAGCGCAAGAGCATGGAAGAACGTACTGGCCATCTCACTACCGATAGCCTGGCGGCTACTCGCTATCCGCACAGCGGCGCGCGAGCAGCCCAATGAGCCGGCAACAACGATCTTCACCACGACTGAACTGGCGGCACTTAGGCATCGCCTGCCGAAACGCCTGCCGCAGAATCCAACGCGACGAGGGCGGTGCTTGTCCTCGCTGAGCTTGGCGGTCAGCACAAGAGCAACGGAGAGCCCGGCTGGCAGATTCTCCATCGCGCATGGATGAAACTCCTTCCTCTCGTCGAGGGCATGGAGCTGGCCAGAAAGATGTGATCAATCCTCTAACGTGGACGTGGACGGCTTCTTCGAGTCGAGCACCCACGCCCCACCGTCATCACCCAGCTCAAGGCGCCGAAACCGCGCCGCCACCAAAGTGCGCCACGATGCCCTTCCTCACCGTCTGCGCATCGACCGCGATGTAGTTGCCTCCCACCGCCCACGCATCACCCTGCGACGGCACCCAGGTGGCGTGCAAATCTCCGAGCGCAGGCTGATCGCTGTCGTCGACCCAGGTGCCTAGAACCCGCCGCCAGCGCACTCCGGCCAGCCCCACCACCACCACCTCGTCGTCGGGCCCCATCGCGATTCCCGTCAGCCCCGAAGCCTCGAACGGCCTCCTCGTTCTTCCAAACCGTGCCGTCGAAGCGCGCCAGCACTGCGGGCGGCCCGCCCACCGCCCACACGTCTGACCGCGAACGCCCGGTGACGGTCAGCAGCGTCGAGCGCACGCCGGTCGTCACCCGCGACCACGCGCTGCCGTCGTAGTGAAACGCCGCGCCCTGCTGCCCCACCACCCAGACGTCGTCGCGCGCGCTCCCCCAGACCTTGAAGTACGCCACCCCCAGCGGCTCGGGCGACGGCACCTTCGCCCAGCTCGCGCCGTCGAAGCGCAGCAGCACGTCGTTGTCTCCGTTGCCGAGCGGAGAGCCCCCCACCGCCCACACCTCGTCGCTGCTCGCGCCCCACACTCCGAACAGCGTGGCGTCGGTGAGCGCCGGCGCCTTCACCCCGTCGCGGTACACGGTGCCGTGCTCGCCCACCATGAACGTCGAGTCGCCCACGCGCGCCACCCACCACAGCGTGGCGGTGTCGGGCGACGAGAGCGGCAGGTCAGCCCACGCGTGGCCGTCGAACTTCTTCGCCAGCGTCGCCGCGCCGTTGCCCTGCGCGCCGCCCACGATGAGCACCTCGCCCGCCGCGCCGGTGACCGAGAGCACCACCCGGTCGAGCGTGGTCGTCACCGCCACCCACTGCGGGCTGCAGGCGCCGAGGAGCAGCAGCGCGGCGGCGAGCAGGGCCGAGCACCCTGAGCGAAGCCGCGCAGCGGCGAAGTCGAATGGGTGCCGTCGCAGCCGGAACGCGCTGCGCCGCACACTCCGTGCTCCAAGCAGCACAGCGGACGCACCGCTACGATGGAGTATCTGCCCTTCAGCCTTCGGCGGGCGACGGCAGGGTTCGACTTCGCTCACCCTGACCGGTCTCGAGTCAGCCCCCATCTCGGCCCTCGCAGTTGCCCAGCTCGTAGCCCGCGCGCACTCGCAGTCGCGCAGTGGGCCGCGCCGTACGCGCAGCTCGGCACCACGGTGCGGGTCACGCTCACGCTGCGACCATCGCGCTGCTTCGCCTCGACCACCAGCACCCACGGCAACCCGGGAAAGTCGCGGGTGCCGTAGTTGGGGCACACCGGCACGTTGGCGAAGTTCGCCGGGTCAGACGGGTCTGACGCGCCGTCGACGGTGAGGTCGACCCGCCGCTTCTCTTCTGCTGCGAGCGAGCCCGAGTCGGGAGGGTACAGCGACGCGCGCAGCTCGAGCCGGCAGCCTTCGAAGTTCGTCACCTTGGCGCCCACATACGCCACGTGCCCGCCCTGCGGTGGCACCTGCACGAACAGCTCGTCGCCCAGCGCCTCGGCGCCGCCGTCAGGCATACGCTGGGTCACGAGCGCCGCCGGCTGGCTCAGGTCGCCCCACACCGTGCACGGCGTGCCGGGGCGGCCGCCAGCCCCAGCGCCAGCAGCCAGCGAGTCTTCAGAAGCAGCCGACGTCGCGGGTCTTCAGGGTGAAGTAGACGAAGGCGTTGCAGTGCTCTTGCGTCTCGACCTTGCCGCCGAAGGGTGCAGCGCAGCTGTCGTCCGGGTGCCGCAGCTGGCCGCCGGCGCCTCGTACTCGCAGCGGTAGCGGAAGCCGCCGCCCACCGGCAGGAAGATGTTGAGGCCCCACTCCATCGGCGGGTCGTGCCACACCGTCGAGGTGTAGAACGGCGGCGGAGCTCGAGGCCTCGGGGTCCATCACCGAGATGGTGAACTTCGTGCCGCGGCTGTGGAAGTGGCTGTTCGCTCCGATGATGGTCACCGGCTCGGCCGACGAAATCTTGCAGGTAGTCTCGAAGTACTTGTCGTTGTCGCCCGGGCAGATGCGAATGTTCTGGTTGGTCGCGAACGCGGTGCCCACCTCGTTCTTCACCGACGCGGCGTCGACGGTGTTGAAGTTCACCAGCACCTTCGCCTGCAGCGGCGTCTTCTGGGTCGTCGCGTTCACGTAGTGGGTCTGCAGCATCAACATCTCGTGCGGCTCGAAGCGCATCGCCACCTCCAGAGGGCATGTCCCCCTCGGTGTGGCCTGGCTGCAGGTCGCCGTGGTCGTTGGGGTCCGAGGCTGCGAGTTCACCACCAGCGGCCAGTCGGACAGTTGCCCGACTTCCGGCACTCGCCCTCGGCCACCACGTCGCCGTTCGCGCCCGAGAGCGCCTTGATGGTGCGCACCCGAAAGATGTTCATGTGGTGCGTGCCCGGGTTCTGCGCGATCTGAAACTTGTTCACGAAGATCGGCACGTCCGACGGCACCTCGTAGAAGTAGCAGCGCTGGCTCTCGATACCCATCGGCACGTCGAACGTGGCCGGCGCGAGCTGAAAGCCGGCGGTGGGCGGGTCGAGCACGACGTCGGTCGGCTGCGGCGTCGGGCACGCCATCACCACCACCGAGAGAAACAGAGCGCTGCGCTTCATGGTGTTCACCCCTTGCAGATGTTCATGCAGAAAGCAGCCTGCCCGTCGGCCGGGCACACCAGCTGCGTCTTCACCTGTTGCGTCGCCAGCT
>JADJNS010000015.1 GCA_016714225.1 Archangiaceae bacterium | reverse complement strand
TTGTCTGGCTCGCCGCGGCGCTCTGCGCGTGTGGTGGCAGCGTCTCCGAGACCCCGGTTCCTTCTGAGTCCGACGTCAGCACCGTCTCCACGCCGATGGCGCGCAGGGCGGCGCCCAGCTTCGCCGACGGGGCGCGGCGCGGCGGCGCTTTCTCGACGTGTCGGGCCGCGCAGTGCGGCTGCGCATCGACGGCAGCGCGTACCATCGAGAGCCACCCGGGGAACCCGGTCGCCGCCGGGCCGGGCAGCGCGGTGTGATGCCGTTGGGTCTGTTCTCGGCGGTGGTCGCGACCGAGCAGGGGCTGTTCGTGGCCGAGAGCGCTTCGGTCTATCTCGCCCCGTGGCGCGACGTGCCCCCCGGCGTCGCAGCCTCACCGGCACCGCGGTGGCGATAACGGCAACACCCGGCTCGCCCACCGAAGGGGCTTGTTCAAGTCGCGGCGGCAGCTTGCCGAGCGAAAGAAGAGAGGGCGCTTGCATCACCGGCATCACCGGCCCGGGGTCGCTCCGGGGCACGACGGCGGCGGCGCGCAGGTGGTTGGCGCGTGGGCGAGAAGCTCAAGCTACGCCGAGCGCACTCCGACCAATCGCCTACGCCATCAAAGACAGCCAGCTCGGGCTCGAGGCGCTCACCGGCGGTGGTCAGCGCGCTCGCCGGCCTGGGGCCTACCGCCACCGACCGCGGCGAGCCGGCCATCACCCAGAAGCAGCCGTGGCGCTTCTTCAACGCCACCGGATTGCGTACGAGCCGCCGCACGCGCTGAAAGAGACGCGCGCCGCCGGTCAGCTTCTTGCGGCTGCGCGCCGGCGACGGTCTGTTCCGCTACGACGCCGACCTGAAGACCTGTGGCGAAGCGGGGGGCCTCCAAGGCGGAACCGCCCACGCCCGCCGCCGCCGACTCCGAGCGGCGCGCGTCCGGGTGCGCTCGGGCGACCAGACCGCGGTGGAGCCCGGCCATCACCCGCGATCGCAGGGGCTGTTTCAGAACGAGAAGCTCTACGGCACCGACACCGCCATCACCGCGCTGGTGCCGGCGAGCGCGATGCCGGTGGGCGCCTACTCCAGTTCGACGAGGGCCCGAAATCACCGTGAAAGCCGCCGAAGACGCGCACACCGGCGAGGCCCGCTGCCAACACGCCCACCGATGGCGGTCGCGAGGCGGGCGGGCGCCCAAGTCGTACTCGTTCGTCGCCCGGCCCGACGGCGCGCACAAGTCACCACCAGCGTGCGCTACTCGGGCGACGTGGTGGCGATTCGCACCACCCGGCCGACCACGCTCGCCAGCGGCGCCACGGGCACCGTCTCGTACGCCACCGACCTCGAGCCCATCTTCGAGGCCCGCTGCGCGAAGTGCTACACCTCGGGGCCCGGGCCGCGACCTCACCACCTGCGAGTCGTGGAAGTCGTACAGCGGCCTTATCGTCGCCGCGGTGCGCGACCTGCGCATGCCCGCCGATGGCCCGCTCGACCCCACCTTCATCGCCAAGATTGCGCGCTGGGCCAACGGAGGGACGCTGCCTTGATTCTGCGCCCGCTCAAGACGCTCGGGTTGCTGCTGGTGCTGGCTTGCCCCGGGCCTGGCAAGCCGCCCGACCCGCCCATCATCGACGAGTGCAAGGGCCTGGCGGCGATGAAGGTCACCGCCGCGCCGCAGCTCCGCGCGCTTCACCGCGCAGACCCTGCCTTCGGGCGGCAGCATCTCGGCCAACGGTCGCTACACCGCCGGCACCACCGAGGCCCTCGACCTCATCGAGGTGCAAGACGACGCCACCGGCGAGCAGGCGGTGCGGCGGTACCAGGTGAGCACCGCGGCGGTTTTCGCGCCAACGCCGCCCAGGTTCGCGCTGCCCGCCGGCGCGAGCGTGCCGCTGGTGACCGTCGACGGCAGCGGCGTGGTGACCTGGGCGAAGACGAGCGGCCCGGGCACGCTGGCGAACAACGCCTTCACCGCCGCCGACACCGATACCGGCACCGCGGTGCTGACCGGCACCGACCAGTTCGCACCAACGAGACCGCCACCATCACGGTGCGCGTGCTCAGAAGAACTCGAGCGCAAGGGGTCGCCCCCCCGGCCGGCTCTCGGACGCGGCGAACATCGTCACCGGTGACTGACGGAGACGGCATTCAAGACGTGGCGGTGGGCGTGCCTGAGAGCGAGCTGGCGAAGCCGCAGGGCGGCGCGGTGTTGTTCGAGGGCGCCGCCACCGGCCTGCCCGCCCAGCCGACGTGGACGATTCTCGGCGAGACCGACACCTCGCAGCTCGGCGCGGTGATGGCCGCCGGGACTATCGACGGTGACGGCAAAGACGCCTGGCCATCTCGGCGCCGGGGCGCCGACATCACCGGCGCCGACTCGGGTGCGGTGCTGCTCTACCGCTTCACCGCCGACGGCCCCAAGCGCATGCGCGACCCGCTGAAGCGGTGAACCGCGGCGCGAACTTCCCGGCGCCGCCATCGCCATCGCCGACGTCGACGGTGACGGCGACAAAGACCTCATCGTGGGCGGCCCCGGCTCCGGACTCGCCGCCACCGCCACCGTCAGCGCGCGCGGGGTGGTCGACATCTTCCCCTCCCCTGGGCATGGACATCGCCGACCAGGGCAGCATTCGACTGGGCGGGTGGGACACTGCGGTCGACGGCACCTTCGAGGTCACCACCCAGCTTCGCTTCTCTCGTGCGCTTGCGGTGGGCGGCCACCAACGCCGACGGCCGCGCCGACATCGCCTCGCTGGGCGTCATCAGCCCGCCCGCCGGAGACGGCGGCGCCTGCTTCGCAGCTCGCCCTCGCGGTGCACCTCCGCGCGAGGCCGCGCCGCTCCCGTAGAGAAGCCGACCTCTACGTGCTGCCCGCCATCCTCGCCGACGGCGACGAGGGCAACCCGCGCCTGGCGTATGTGCCGGCCAACAACGGCAAGCCCGCGCTGCTGGCGCTGGCGCTCGACCGCACCGACTTCCGAACCTGACCGCGATGGATGCGGGCACCCCCGGCGGCGGCAACGCGGGCGGTGCTGTTCTTCGACTCACGGGCCGCCCGGCGAGAGGCCCGGTCACCAACCCCGCGTTCGTCACCCCGCACCGAGGCGTTTCGCGCGCATCTACGGCGACGCCGCCAACATTCAGTCGGGGCGCTCGTTCGCGGTCGCCGACGCTGACGGTCGGCCGGGGCTAGGTGGTGCTGGGCGCTCCGTACGCCACCGCGAGCATGGCCCCCAACGCCGGCAAGCTGCTGGTGTACCCGCTCGGCACGCTCTCGCCCGGCGCGGTGGTGAACTGGCCGCTCGACCGCGGCGGCGCCGCGCGGCCACGCTCGGCACCGCGGTGGCGGCGTGGAACTCGGGCGCGGCCCACGGCCTGGTGGCGTTCAGCCTCGCGCGCCTCGACGCAGTACGGCGACTTCACCGGCAAGGTCGAGGCGGTGCTGGGCACCGGCGCGCTCGCGGTGGGTCGAGACCGTCGCCGCCGACGCCCGCCAGGCTGGCCAACGGCAGCTGGGCTTCTCGCTTCGGGTGGGCGTCACCGCGGGCAGGGTGCGCGCTGGCCGGCGCCTCCCGGCTACAGCGGGCCGGACGTGAAACGCCTTCGGTGGTGACACCGTGGCGGGCCAGGCGGTGGCCTACGAGCAGGGCCAGGGCGACACCGCCACGCTGGTGCACGAGGGCGGGCGAACCTTCTACAAGGCCGACGGCGGGCGACCCCCGTTCGGCGGCAACGCCGGCTTCTGACGTGGCGCTCACCGGACTTCGATGGCGACGGCCGGCAAGACTTCGCGGTGGCGCTGCCGGGCTTCGTGCAGCCGACGGCGACCAACACCGACTACGCGCGCCTCGATGGCGACGGCGGGTGCCTGAACGGCTCGGCGCTGGGCGGCGTCCGGTGCCACACCGTGGCCGCCGACGGCACCGACAAAGAGGCGTTTCGGGTGGCGGGCGCGGCTCATCGCGGGCTGCGACGCCGGCTCGTGCCCCGCAGCCAGCTGGTCGCGCTACGGCATCGCGGGGCTTCGACTTCGACAACACGGCAGAGAAGACCTCGCGGTCACCCCGCGCCAGCGCTACTCGAGGTCTTCTCGGGCCGCGGGCTCGACGACCCGACGCTGCCCAAGCTCACCGCCGCGTGCGGCTCGACGTACTCGCTGCCCTCGACTCTGAACAACGTGCTCGGCGTCTCCCGCTGGGTGACCTCGACGGCGACGGCTGCGACGAGCTGGCGGTGCGCTACGGCGGCCTCGACTTCAGCAAGGGCGACCCCTCTGGTGACGCCGCAGGGCGTGGTGTGGTGTTCGGCGCCTCGAGCGCCGGCCGCTGCGGAGCGCACACCGAGGGCGTTCATTTCGCATCTCGGGCGAGGCCGACGTGGGTCTCAACTCGATGCAGCTGGCCTCGCGGTCACCTACGCGGGCCGGGTGATGGGCGACACGCGCCGCTTCGGCGCCATCACCGCGCGCGCCTACCCGTACATGGGCGTGGCGCAGCCCACGGTGCTGCTGTTCGACGTGGCGCAGCTGCTCGCCCGCGCCCGGCGGCCGGCGGCGTGGTGGGGGCGCGGTGGGCGATGGCCTCACGCCGACTCCGGTGCTCTACCAGGAGCGCGCGCGCCGCAGCCTCGGCCGGTCGCTGTACGGCGCAACGTCGACCTCACCGGCGACGGCGTGGTCGACCTGGTGGTGTCGGCGCCGGGTGCGGAACGTGAACGGCGACGGCCCGGGGGGCGGTGTTCGTGTTCGCCGGCGGCGCCGCCCTGAGCGGCCCGCGCGAGTCGGCGTCACCGGGTGGAGACCCCACGAGCGCGGGCCTGTTCGGCCAGGAGCTCGGTGTTCCCCGGCGGCGGCGCCCAGAAGCCGGTGATCGGCGGGCGCGCCGGTGAGCTTCCCGCTCGGGCACCTCGAACGGCGCAGCGTTCATCACCACGCTCGACTCCTGAAGCTCAAAGAGGGTGGCTGCTTCAGCGCGGGCGAACGAGCTCGAGCGTGTTCTGGCGGGCGGCGGCGCTGCCGGCGACGGCGGTGATGGCCTCGCGCTCGGCCTCGGGGTGGGCCCGACCCAGGCGACGATCTGGTGGTGGGGCTGCGCGGCCTTCAGCGCCTCGTAGACGCTCCAGGCCGAGTCGATGTTCGAGTGCGCGAGCAACGCTGCTGCGCGCGGGCGCGCGGTGAACTTGGGGTCGTTCTGCAGCGCCTGCTCCGAGCAGGGGACGGCCTTGCTGCGGTCTTGGGTGCGCTGCAGGTCGCCTCCATCGCCCGGCGCGAACACCAGGCCGCTGAATTTGGGGTTCAGCTCTCGAGCTTCTTCACCGCGATCGAAGTTCGCCCAGTCTTCGGTGAGCCGGTAGTAGTCGGCGGCCACCCGGTAGCCCAGGTACTCGTTGGGGTTGGCGGCGATGACGTCTTTCGCCTTCTGATGCCGGTGGCGATGTGCTCGTCACCGAGCTTTCGTCAGCGTTCGACACGCCGGCCATCTCGTCGAGCGCCTTCTCGAGCTGGGGAAGCGCGCCTGCTCTTTCGCGTCGAGGCCCTTGGTGGCCGAGCGCCTGGCAGAAGCTGGTACCCCTCGTGCAGGTTGAAGGGTGGCGCGGTCGAGCAGGTCCGACACGATGTGCTGCGCCTCGCCCCACGCCAGCTCGATCTGCGCGTCGAGCGCCTTGCCCTGCGGAGAGGGGCTTTCGCCGCGAAGTCGGCGCCCACCATGAACGACGAAATCTCGTCGCTCTTGAGCAGCTCGACCGCTTCGTCGAGGGTCTTGGGCTGAGGCGCCGGCGTCTCGCCGCTCTTCTTCTCGAGGGGAGACGATGGTCTGGGCCTCTTCGAGCGAGCGGTTCTGAAGCTCGGACGCGCGGGTCACCGCCGAGGTGTCGGCACAGCTGAAAGCGAGCGCAAAGACGAAGAGAAGGGTGAGCGTTTCATGTTCTTCAGGCCTCTAACTAGTCGTTGGGAATGACACGATTGCTATCAACAACGGTACGATGACCGCGACGATTGCCTCGCCGGCGATGAGACCCGGAGGCGAGCGGCGCCGAGTACGCGTCGGACGACTTCTTGTCCTTCTTTTCCACGCGTAGCCGAGCAGGCCGCCGACGAACATCATCGACACCACCACAAGGACGGCACCAGCATGCCGATGCCCACGCCGGTGGAGACGGCACCCCCTTGCGAATCGCCTTGTTGCCCTCGAGCACGGTGAACACCACACCCAGCAGCGCGAGATGACCCAGCGCGGTGACCGCGTTGGGCGGCAGCGCCTTCGCGCCTTCTTTCAAGATGACCGCGAAGCCGGCCAGCGGGCGCTCGCGGGCGAGGCGAGCAGGCGTGCTCGCCGACGATGCCGTAGGTCTTGGCGAGAAACGGGTACATCCACGCGACGGCTGCGGCGCCGGCCGGCACGCCGACCAGCTGCATGATGGTGAGCTTGCCCGGGGTCGAGCCGATCATGGCCAAGCCCTTGTAGTCCTGCATGATGGCTTCCGGAGTCGGTGGCGATGGTGCCGGTGGTGCCGCTCGAGGACCATGTTGGCGGGCAGGTTGCCGGGCACAATGGCGGCGAACACGCCCTGCATCACGTTGGCGAGGTGCTGATGGGGCCCCAGTTGGTCTCGCCGAGCGCGCGCAGGCCGATCAGCATCAGCGGCAGCGAAGAAGAGAATCGCCAGCAGGGTGAGCCAGGGGGGGAGCAGCGCCAGCGTAGCCACCACCCATGACAGCGTGGCGCCCAGCATCATGCTGGCGTTGATGCGCGGGCCGACCAGCGCGCCCGAGCCCAGCGCGAGCAGGCTCCACAACAGGCCGGTGCCGGTCGTGGCCAGCACCTTGTTCGGGCACGTCGAGCGAGTCGGGGGAGCGCCCATTCGACGCCCGCGAAGCGCTTGAGCAGACCCTTGAGAATCAGCCCCTCGTCGCGCACCGCGAAGTGCAGGCCCGAGAGAATGGTGCCCAGGCCCATCACCTTGGCGGCCTTGCGGCCCTCTTCGCCCTTCGAGTCGAGCACGATGAGGGTCTCACCGGCCGCCACGCCGTCGGCGAAGGTCAGCTTCTCGTCGACGATGTAGTGCTGGCGCAGCGGCACCGCGAGCAGCACCCCGAGCAGACCGGCGAAGGTGAGCCAGAGAAACGACTGAATCTCGGTGAGGTGAATGTCGAACCCCGACTTGGGGTTCGCGCGCAGCATGTCGAACGCTGCGAGCAGAATGCACATGAACGCCGTCTGCGACGCCGAGGTGCCGGCGGTTTGGACGATGTTGTTCTCCCAGCGGTTGTACGACTTCGAGGCGAGCCCGAGGAAGAGGAAGCCGAAGAACGCGGCCACCACGCTGACGTTGGGCCCGAAGCCCAGCTTGAGCACGATGTACGGGTAGGAAGCGCCCATGATGCCGGCAACCAGAATGCCGACGAGGACGCTGCGTGGAGTGAGCTCTTTGATCTCCGGCGGCTTGGTTCCGACCAGGTGCTCAGATGCACTGCCTTCGGACTCTGCGCTCATGCGGGCGCTCCCGTTAACGGGTTTTCTGCTACGCGTCGAGTGTGGCGACGGTTTTCCAGCCCGACTTTCTGTACGCTGGCGGCAGGTGGTCCCCGGGGGGCGCGCTCGCGGTGGGCGACGACGGGCGGGTTCTCTCGGCCGCTCCGGGTGGCGCCGAGGTGGTGCGGCTGCCGGGGCGCGCGCTGCTGCCCGGGCTGATCAACGCCCACTCCCACGCGTTTCAGCGGGTGCTGCGCGGCCGCACCGAGAAGGTGTCGAACGGCGACGACTTCTGGGCCTGGCGCGAGCTGATGTACCGGGCGGCGTCGTCGCTGAGCCCCGAGCAGCTCTACCAGGTGTCGCGGCTCGCCTTCGTCGAGATGGCGCTCGCGGGCGTCACCACGGTGGGTGAGTTTCACTACCCTGCACCACCAGGCCGACGGCACGCCGTACGACGACGTGCACGAGCTGGCGAACGCGGTGGTGCGCGCTGCGCGCGACGCCGGGCTGCGCACCGTGCTGCTGCGCGTGGGCTACGCGCGCGCCGGCTTTCAGGTGGCGCCGAACCCGCGGCAGGCGCGGTTCATCGACCCCGACGTCGAGACGTATCTCGCGCGCTGCGCGTCGCTGAAGTTCGATGATTCTCTGGTGACGGTGGGGCTCGCGCCGCACAGCGTTCGCGCGGTGCCGAGGGCGTGGCTCGAGCAGCTTGCGCCGGCGGTGAATGGGCGGGCGATTCACATTCACGTGGCCGAGCAGCCGGCCGAGCTGAAGGCCTGCCGCGCCGAGCACGGGCTGCACCCGGTCGACCTGCTCGACGAGGTGGGGCTGCTCGGCGCCACCGCGGTGCACGCGATTCACCTCGAGCCCACGCACTTCAAGAAGCTGCGCAGCGTGTGCGCGTGCCCCTCGACCGAGGCGAACCTGGGTGACGGTGTCGTGCCGGCTGATCAGCTGCTCGCGGCAGGCGTGCGCATCTCGTTGGGGTCAGACAGTCAGGCGCGCATCGCGCTGCTCGACGAGGCCCGGCTGCTCGACGACAACCTGCGGCTGGTGCGGCAGAAGCGCGCGGTGCTCGACGATGGGGCGCTGGGCGCGCGGCTGTTTCGCTGCGCGACGGTCGAGGGCGCCGCGGCGCTTCGGGTTCAGACCGGTACGTTGGGCGTGGGCGAGCCGGCCGACTTCTTCACGATTGACGTCGACTCGGTCGACGCGGCCGTGTTCGGGCAAGAGCGGGTGCGCGACGTCGCGGTGCAGGGGCGGCTCATCGTGCGCGACGGGCAGCACCCGCTGCTCGAACAGGCGAAGCGCGAGTTCGGTGCCGTGGTGCGGACGCTGTCGGCGTAGCGCGTCGAGCGCGGGGGCGCGGCTCCCCAGAGAACCTGGGGCGACGTGGGTTCGTCTTCGGCGCGCCGTGAACTGCCAACGCGGGAAACGAGGTTTTCCCAACGCGGTGGAACGGGATGTCCCGTTTCAGCCCAGTCGGAGTCTGCGACGCCCCGGAACGGGATGTCCCGTTTCAGCCCGTCGGAACCTGTGACGCCCTGGAACGGGATGTCCCGTTTCAGCCCGTCGGAGCCCGCGACGCCCTGGAACGGGATGTCCCGTTTCATCCCTTCGGAGCCTGCGACGCCCTGGAACGGTATGTCCCGTTTCAACCCCTGCGGCGCTGCGTACTGCGGGGGCGGGAGAGTGTCAGCCCCTCGTGTGTCGCCAGCGGCCTGACAGGGATCCGCTTTCAGCGGCACCAGCGGTCACCAGGGCGCCAGGCGCTGGTGTGATCGCGCAGATCTCCGCCGCGGTCATCGCGGGCTCCAGCAGACGACGCGGGCGACCGGGATGATCTCCCCGGTTGAGGGCGGATTGGGTGGTGCGTCTGTTGTTAGCGGTAGCCCTTTCCGTCGAGCAGGAAGACTTCGGCTCGCTCGCGCTCGGTGAGGCGTTCAGCGATGACCTGCGCGTTGAGCGCGTCCGGGAACACCTTGGGCCAGTCCTTGAAGACCCGGTTCGTGGTGATGGCTGTCGAGCGACGATGCTCGTGGCGTTCGCTGATGACCTGGAAGGCGAGCTTGGCCTGCGACGCATCCATCGGCAGCAAGGCGAAGTCGTCGATGACGAGGAAGTCGGCGCGGACGTAGCGTCGTAGCGCACGCTCGAGACCGCCGTGCAGCTCGGCGCCGTGCAGCTCGTTGAGCATGCGCGCGGCGCTCGTGAAGATGACCCGGCGGTTGGCCTGGCAGACGCGGAAGGCCAGGGCCCGCGCCAGAAACGTCTTGCCGGTGCCGGGCACGCCGACGAAGAGCGGGTTGATGCCCTTGTCGACGAAGGCGACGTCGTGCAGCGCGAGGTAGCGGGGCTTGAGCTTCTTGCGGCAAGCGTCCCACTCGAAGTCGAAACCATCCACGGTGTTGATTTCCGGGAAGCGGGCGTTCTTCACCCGTCGCTCCACGGCGCTCTTGAGCCGACTGGTTTTCTCTTCGTCGCACAGACGGCTCACCAGCTCGAGCGGCGACAAGTTGTCCTTCCGGACTTTCTCGAGCAGCGCCCCAAGCATTTCGTGCATGCCCGGCAGCCTGAGCCACTTGAGCTTGCCCAGGACGAGCGCGAGCAGGTCCTCGTTCTTCATGACTCACCCCCGTCATCAGGAGGCTCGCCGGGGTTCAGCGTCTTCCGCGGCGGAAAGCGTGCGTCGTAGGCGGACAGGTCGGGCGAGGGCAGGTGCAGTTCGTCGAGCTCGGGCCGGCCGAGCCTCAGCGGCGGCGCGGCTGGCGAGAGGCCCTTCTGGTGCCGCAGCACGTACTCGACGTACTCGGCGCCGACGTGGCCGGTGCGCATCACGTCGCTGATGGCATCGAGCACCGGCCCGTTGCCGAAGACTTCGGCCAGGAAGACGAGCCGCTCGGTCTCTTTGCACAGCGACTTCGGCCCGCGTGCAGCACCTTGAAGTACTGGAGGCCGACTTCGCCCAGCTCGGTCAGTGCCGTCGGCAAGAAGGCTGCCGTCGCGCCGGGCTTGAGGGCCAGTGCCTGCTCGCGGTGCGGGACGGCTTCGACATCTTCGCCGACGCCCCAGCTGCGGCGGTGGACGGCGACTTCCTTCGGCCCCAGGAAGATGCGCACCTCGTTCTCGTTGCCGCGCACCAGCACTTGCTGACCCACCAGGCGCGGTGGCACCGAGGTAAAGTTCCGGTCGAAGCGCACGCGAAACATCTTCGTGACGCCGAGGCCTTCGACCTCGTCGGTATTGAAGGTGACGTTTGAGAGTGGCTTGAGACGCCGACGCTCTTCGTTTTCGAAGACGAGCGCGGGCACCTTGCCTGTCACCTCGTGCACCCTGTTGTTCGCGAAGTCGTCGCGCCACCGCATCGCCTGCGTGTTGAGGTCCATCAAGTCGGTGAAACGACGGCCGGGCCAGAAGCGCTCACGCACGAAAGCCGATTGGGCGTTCGACGATGCCCTTCTCGTTGCCCTTGGCGACGTTGCACGCCTTCGCGGCGAAGCCCCGCGTGCGCGCGTACTCGAGGAAGGTCGGGTTGAAGCGCGTCCCGCGCGGCGTGTGCTCCAGCACCACCGTCTTCATGTTGTCGAAGATGTCGATGGGCGTCGTGCCGCCGAAGAAGCGCGCCGCGTTCTCCATGCGCCGAAGGAAGCTGCCCATCGACTGGCTCAGACAAAATTCGAGGTACAGGTGCCGCGAGTGGCATTGCGCCATGACGAAGGCGCTCACTCGCCTCGGGCACCCGGGCAGCGCGAAACCGAAGTCTGCCCAGTCGACCTGGACCGCTGCGCCCGGCTCGAAGCTGAGCGTGAGGAATACTTCCTTCGGTCGAGGCCGACGCTTCCGCGCCCAGCCCCGCAAGATGGTGAGGCCGCCCGTGTAACCCAGCGGCCGCAGCCGCTCGAGCAGCGCCGGCGCCTTCATGTACGGTGTGTCGGCCAGTAGTTGCTGCAGCGCCCCTTCGTACGGCGTGAGCATCGACTCTCGTGGCGCCGGCGTCGCCGCCGACCTCGGTGGCGCCTTGCCGAGTAGCCGACGCACCGTCCGTCGCGACATGCCCAGCGCGCTCGAGATGGTCCTCGCGCTCTTGCCGTCGAGCAACGCGAGCTTCAGCACCTCGGCCATCTTGGGATGTTCCGTGTCGAGCTTACGAGTCATGGTGGCCTCCGGCTGAAGGCTGAGCTGACAGCTCGAAGCTCACCGCCACCGACGGCACGCCTTCCACCGCGCGAGTCCACGCGTCGCACCAGTCCTGCAGGCCATCGGCCTCCACACACAATGCAACCTCGAGCTCGGCGGACCGCGCCAGCGCTCGCATCAGGTCCCGTCTGTTCTTCAGCGACGTCACCGTCGACACCGCGCCGTTCAGCGACACCTCGGTCAGCGCGCCGCGCGCCAGTGGCCGCAGCTTCAACTTCATCGGTGGCATTCGTCGTCTCCTCACGCGCGCCACCCAATGCGCCTTGCGTCAACTTCTCGGAAGACTGATCCCCCACGCCGCTGCGACGGCGTGCTCGGCGCTGCTCTTCAGCGAATTGGTGGTCTTCGCGACCTTCGGGCGAGGCCCGGTACGTCCGCCGCGCCGCGCGCTTCTGCTTCAGCCGTGCTGCTCGACGGCAACCGTCGTGGCAGTACGCCTGGCCGCGATCGTGTCGTCGGCACACGCGAAACCACTCGCTGCAGTGCTTGCACCGACGCTCTCGAAGTTCCACCCGCGACCGAAGACTCGACAGCGGGCACCGTCGACCCCACCATCTCGATCGAGACGATGCGGTTCCACCCGCTGGGCGAGCTGGCCTGCATCCAGCTCGCCCGTCTTGCCCGCTTCCTCGACCTCGTGCTCAGCTTGCTCGGCGCATCACGAGCGTCGGCGGTCGTCCCGCCCGACAACTACCTGGGCCCCTGGATCCCGCTGCTCGTGCTGGAAGTGGATCCCTCAACAGCCGCTCGCGACACCTCGTGCGAGCGTGGTTCGCGCAAGGGGGCAGTCATGTACTTGGAGCATGGAGAACCGCAGTTGATCTCGGCGTTCTTGGACTCAATCTCCGATGGAGGAGTGAAGGAAATGTCGGTCGACGACGTGGCTCGCCGGTTGGGCTCGTCGCGGTCTGCGCTGTACCGGCAGTTCGGCAGTTGGTCGCAAATGATCACGTTCGGTTACGCGGCGATGCTCGAGCACCTCGATTCGTACGTGCCCCGCCCTCGCGACGACCGGGCGACAGAGTTCGAGGCGTGGTGGTCAGCGCTGACTGATCTGCTCGGTTCGGTAAAGGGGGTGGGGATTCTCGCCATGCGTTCGCTCGCAGAACTACACGTGGGGTCGAACGTCTCCGAGGAGTTCGAGGCCAGGCAGCTGGTGAGTCTGGTTCAGTGGTGCGCGACCTCTCCGGCCGCGCTGCGCGCCACGTGGAGCCTGGTGCGGGCCGCCTCAGCTCGAAAGCTGAGCGCGCAAGAGCGCCTCGAGCTTCGAGAGATCGTCTGGCTGATGGTCGGAGGTCAGCTCAAGCCTGGTGCGGGCGAAGCCATGGAGGCACTGAGCGAGCCCCTGCACTGAGCATGCAGCGTGCTCGCAGCCCCGAGAAATCGACCGACCTGCTGTTGGCCCAGAGCCCCGCGTCGCATCGAGAGGGTCTGCCCGAGCCGGCACGGGCCCGCCGCGCAGCTCCGAAACCGCGCCACGAGCGGTGCCGGTGAACCGCCTCTTTGCGGCACGCACGCGGTCGCCCCGCAACCCGCCGAAGACCTCAGGGCGCGACGACCACGACCCGCCCATCGGGCCGCAGCACGTACAGCTGCCGGTGCGCCATCGCCGCCGAGACCACCGCGTCGCTGTACACCTTCACCCAGCCCTGCTCGCGCGGTAGTGCCAGATGGCGCCGTCTTCTTCACGATGAACACGTCGGGCCCCTGCGCGTAGAGCCGCCTGGTGCCGGTGCCGTCGTCGATCTTGCTCCACCCATCGGCGCGCCGCGCCCAGATGTTCCCATTCGACTTGAGCGCGTAGACGACCCCGCGAGCGACGGCGATCTGCCGAGTGCTTCGCCGTCGTCGATCTTCCGCCACGCTCCCGTCGTACTCCCAGACGTTGCCGTTCTCTTTCAGCGCGTAGACGTTGCCCTGCCGGTCGACCACGATCTGCTTCGTGCCCGTGCCTTCGTCGATCTTCTTCCACCCGGTGTCATCGTGAAACCAGATGTTTTCCCGTCGGTCTTGAGCGCGCAGACCCCCCGCCGACCTTGGCGAAGATCTGCTTCGTGCCGGTGCCCTCGTCGAGCTTCTCCCACGCCCCGCCGTCGAAGCGACGCCACACGTTGCCGTTGTCTTTGAGCGCGTAGACCGCCCTTGTCGACGGCGATCTGCCGGGTGCGGTACCCGGGTCGTGGACGCTCAGGCTCGCCCCGTCATCGAGCAGGATGTTGCCGTTCTTGCGCAACAGGAAGATGCGGTCGCTCTCGACCTCGACCTGCGTGAAGTCGGGAGTACTGCGCAAAGCGGTCGCGGGTGTGGGCGAACGCCGGAGCAGCCAGCAGCAGCAGAGCGATGAGAGCGCGCATGGTTGCCCCATACTCCGAGCCCCCGCAGCGCGCTCGAACACCGGCTCGCGGTGACCCCACGAGGAGGCACGGTACCTGCCGACCTCTTCACCCCCAGGGAGGTCGGCTGCCGCCGCCCAGCTCGGCTCGCAGCAGCCACGCAGCGCCTCATCGAAGCTCGCCCGCGCCCGCGGCGAGAAGGGCTCGCCCAGCTCGGCAGCGCTCGCCCCGCACGGCCAGCAGACGACAGTCGGGCAGCGGAGACCGCTCGATCTGCCGGTAGACCTCGAGCAGCGCCGACGGCGAGATGCGGTGGGTGGTGAAGCTGTCGTCACGGCACGCGGCGACCGCTTCGAGCGAGACCTCCGGCCCGCTCGCGGCCGCGTCGACGAGGTAGACCCGCCGCCGCCCGCCCGCGAAGCTCGAGCGCGTGCTCGACGTTCAGCTGCAGCTCGGTCAGCACCTCGAGCTCCCCGCTGGCGATGGCGGCGGCGTAATCGCGCTCGAGCGCCTCGGCCAGGGGCGGGCGCCAGCCCGTCGTCTCCCGCGAAGGGTTGCCGCAGGCAGCACCAGCACGGGCGCGGTCGTCACCACACCCGCTTCTCTGCGCGGCCGACCTCGGCGCCGCCCGCGTCGACCACCACCACCTCGAGCGGCATCTTGCCCAGCGCGTGGGTCGCGCACGACAGACACGGGTCGAACGCGCGAATGGCGACCTCGAGGTGGTTGAGCAGCGGCTCGGTCGGCTCGACGCCGTCGAGGTAGCGCCGCGCCACTTGGGCCACCGCGTCGTTCATCGCCTGATTGTTGTGGGTCGTGCTGACGATGAGGTTGCACGACGTGACCAGGTCGTCTGCGCCGACGCGGTAGTGGTGAATCAACGTGCCCCGCGGCGCCTCGATGACCCCCTCCCTCACCGGTGCGCTCACCGCGGGCGGAGCAGCTCGCTGCCGAGCAGCTCAGGCGCGACAAGCAGCTCGCCCCACCACCTCGGCGGCGTGCAACAGCTCGACGAGCCTCGCCCAGTGGTAGGCGAGCGGAGCGTGGGTGAGCTCGCCGTGGTGCGCCTCGCGAAACTCCACCCGCTCGGCCTCGGCCAGCGGCGTGTGAATGAAGTCGCAGTTCTGCAGCCGGGCCAGCGGGCCGACAGCCGCTGCCCCGCTCGGGCCCAGCGCGGTAGTGCGGGAACTTCATGTACGACCAGGGCTTCACCTCTTCGGCGAAGTGCTCGCGGTAGCGGGCCGGGTCGACGCCGTCGAGCAGCAGCGCGCCGTGCGCCGACCGGGCG
>JADJNS010000014.1 GCA_016714225.1 Archangiaceae bacterium | reverse complement strand
GATTCAGTGCGCGCCGCCGTCAGCGCTTGAAAGGACGAAGGCAGCGCTCGCTTCGACGAAAGAAGGCTGAGCCGCCTCGATTCGACCGACGAGGTCGACCCTCGCCGTCAGTCCCGACGCGTCACTCGAGGTCGATGACCCGCACCGTGCCCATGATGTTGAGGTACGCGCGGCTGCCCGCCACGGTGAGGCGGCTGCGCATGCGGCGGGTGCTGTCTCCCAGCGGTGAGCAGGTGTTGTTGCCGTGAATCGCCGGCAAGAACGCCTGCACGTCGGGCTGGTTCGGTATCGAGATGTCGATGGCGTAGACGCCCTCTTCGTAGGTCTGCACCCCGCTGCGCTCACCGGGAGTGACCAGCAGGTTGCTGCCCATCGCGTAGACCCCGTCGAACGCGTTGCCCACCAACGCGGAGCCGAAGAGCGGCGTGCCCGGCGCTGCGGGGAAGGTGTCGGCGCTCGAGTTCATCACCACGCTGATGTCGACCGCGTACACCCCGTTGAGCGTGCTCACGTACGCCCACGGCCCCTGAATCGCGAGGTCGGTCACCGGCTCGGCGCCGAACGGAGCCGCGCTCGACAGGTTCACCGGCCCGTGCACCACCGCCGCGCCGCCCGCCACGTCGTCGAGCAGCGGGTTGAGCTCGACGAAGTAGAGGTTGTCGCCCCCCGCCCCGCCGGGCGAGGCGCCGTTGGTCTCGAGCCCCACGCCCACCCGCCCGCTCTGGCCCACCCCCAGGTTCGCGATGAGCGTCGAAGGAGGTGACGCGATGGCCGCCACCTGCACCGCGCCCACCAGGTCGGTCGCCGGGTTGATGGCCACGCCGCTGCGGTTCCGCGCCTTGCCGGCCCGGTACACCTCGAGCCACACCCCGGTGGTGCGCACCTCGGCCACGATGAGGTGGTTGCCGAACAGCTCGAGGTCGGTCACTCGCCCCGACGCGCCCGCCAGCGTCACGTCGGTGGTCGAGTAGTTGATGGTCGTCGCGATGCGGTCGGTGCCCGACTCGAGGTTGAACACCCTGAAGCCGGTGCCCATGGCGGTGAGCTCGACCTCGTCGCTCGCGGTCGAGCCCAGCGCGCACGCCGCCGCCGGCAGCGTGATGCCCGCCGGGCGGGTGACGCCCAGCCCCGCCTGCAGGTCGAACAGGTAGCCCATGCCTCCGTAGAGGAAGCTGCCCACCACCGTGGGGTGGTGGCCCGCGGCCGGCTCGCTGGTGAACGTGCGCAGCCCGCGCGCGGTGGCGAGCTCCATGAACCGCAGCTGGTTGCTCAGGCTGATGACGCCGTAGTTGCCGAAGGTGAGCACGTTCGACGGCGCCGGCGTCGAGTAGAAGCCGATGTCTCTCGGAAACGAGGCCTGCGCCAGGTCGATGACCCGCAGGCCGTTGCCGTCTTCGGGCAGGTAGAGCTGGTTGCCCGCGACGTCGTACTGCCCGCTGCCCAGATACGCGGTGGTGGTCATCGGGTTGAGGGTGGTGCCCATGCCGTTCCACGGGCCGGCCGCCGCCGAGAGGTCGAAGGTGGTGAGCCCGAACGCCGGCGAGGTGAAGTACGCGAGGCTGCCGCTCGCCACGCCGCGCGACAGCGCCGCGTAGCCGGTGTTGAACACCGTGCCCTGGCTCTGCGGTATCGCCGTGCCGGTCAGCGAGGGCGCCAGCGACACGATGTACGTCGCCGTGGTGGTGCTGGCCGGGTCTTTCGCCAGAATCAGCAGCCGGTCGCGGGTGAGAATGCTGGCGGTGGGCTGCGCGAAGAACAGCGGGCCCATCAACAGCGCGCGCGGCGGCGGCGCGGTGGCCACGAAGTCGTTCGCGTCGACCACCGTGGCCGCGCTCGCGTCGTAGAGGTCGGCCAGGTTCAGCACCGCCACCCACGTTCCGCCGGCCGAGCGCCGCCCCACCAGCGCCAGCTTGTCTCCGATGAGGTGCATGTCGAGCGCCCGCGCGCCCGCCTCGATGGGCGAGGCGCCGGTGAGGTCCAGGTCGACCGTCGGCGCGCTGAACGCCGCAGGCTGGTTCATCTCGAAGATGCGCAGGTGGCCGGGCGTGAGCACGAACAGCCAGTGGCCTTCGCTGACGATGTCGCCGTTGGCGCCGTCAGACAGGCAGGTCATCGACTCCGAGAGCGTGGCGGTGGCGGCGATGGAGGGCTGCGTCCACGTGTTGCGGGCCTGGCCCTTCTGCACCGGCGACATCAGCTCGGCCATGTTGATGGCGTGCACCGCGAACTGCGACGACGAGGTGGCCGAGCAGGCGGTCGAGGCGGCCAGGGCGTAGAGCACGTTGCCCTGACGGGTCATGCGAATCACCCTGCCCGAGCCGGCCGGCGGGCTGAGCACCGCGACCTCGTTCGGAGACACCTCGCTGGGCTGCAGCTTGAGCGGCAGCGTGCCGGCGTCGGGCAGCCAGTCGCCCACGTTGCCCGCCAGGTCGACGCCGCGCACGCGCACGTAGGTGGTCGAGCCGTTGGGCAGGCCCGAGAGGGTGGTGTTCTTGCGCGGGCTGATGCGCACCGGGCTCACGCCCTCGTTCGCGAACGCCGCCGCCTCGCTGTCGGCGAACGACGGCGAGGAGCCGTAGTACACGTTGTAGAAGGCGAGGTCGGGCACCGCGCCGGTCGACGGGTCGAGCCAGTACAGCGTGCCCTTCTGGTTGCCGTTGTCGATCCACTCCGGGCGAGAGGTGACCGGGTCGGGCGGGTTGGTGTCGGCGATGACCACCACCGCGCTCTCGCCGCTCACGTTGCCGGCGTCGTCTTTGGCGCGCAGCTTGAATTCGTTGCGCACGCCGGTCTCACCACCGTCGTTGGCCTCGTAGAAGATGAAGCGGGTGGGGCCCACCGGGGTGGTCGCCGTCCACGAGGTGATGGGCCCGCCGTCGGGGAACAGGCCGCCCAGCTTCTCGTAGGTGTAGAAGTACTGGTCGACCGAGGGCGCTTCGATCTGCACCGAGAAGCCGGTGAGGTTGCTGTCGCGGGTGTACTGGTCGGCGTTGATGATCTGCGGCGTGGTCGGCGGCGTGCGGTCGAGCACCGCCGTGTCGCTGATGATGCCCGACGCGTTGCCCGCCGCGTCCTTGAAGTACATGCACACCCGCTTGGCCCGTCGGCGGGGCTCAAGGTGAACGCGTACGTCGACACCACCGACTGCGACGGCGAGAGCGCGAAGTCGCCCACCGCGCAGGTGCCGGCGCCGGCGTGCTCGGCGAGCAGCGTCTCGGTGGCGTCGCTGGGGTAGGTCACCGCCAGGGTCACCGCCGGGCTGTTGGTGAAGTCGGCCACCGGCCCGTTGGTGACGATGCTCAAGGTCGCGGTGGTGACCGCCGGCGGAGTGGTGTCGATGCGAATCGAGGTCTCTGGCACCGTCGCCGAGGGGTTCTGCAGGTCGTCGCGAAACACCGCGCGAATGGTGCGCGTACCGTCGCTCACCACCGGAATCGAGAGCGCGCGCGGGTTGGTGGCGATGGGCAAGAAGTTCGAGGGTGAGCTCGTCTCGTCGGCCGCCCAGTCGAACGCCCCGCTCGCGTTGCCCTGAATGCTCAGGGTGGTGTTGTCGTTTGAGAGCTGGCTGGCGTTCACCCACGTCGCGCCGCCGTTCACCACCACCGACAGCGCGCTGGGGCCGGTGGTGTCGAGGGTGAGGTCGGCCGAGGTCACGCTGCCCACGTTGCCCGCCGCGTCGCGCACGCAACCGCGAATGGTCTTCAGGCCGTCGCCCGAGCTCAGGGTGAAGCCCACCGGAGGGCTGAACGCCTGCCACACGAACGAGGCGCTCGACACGCACGCCACCGGAGTCTCGGTGAGGAAGACTTCGACCGGGGTCTCGCTGCAGCCCGCCACGCTCACCCGGGTGTCGTTGTAGGCGGTCTTGCCCGCCGGCGCGGGGCTGAAGTCGCGCTTGTAGCCCACCGCCGAGAGCGTGCAGCCGGTCGCGGTGGTGGTGTCGAGCGCGAGGGTGCCCTGCGCGTAGGGCGCCGCGTTGCCCGCCGCGTCGCGAAAGCACACCCGCACCGTGCGCGGGCTGGTGGCGCCGCTGAGGGTGTAGGGCAGCGCCGTCGAGCCCAGCGCCAGGTAGCCGCTGGCCGGGCAGCTGCTCAGGCTCTCGTTGGAGATGAAGTACTCGGTCGCGCCCTCGACGCTGGCGTTGACGGTGACATTGGGGGTCGCGCTGATGGTGCTCGAGCTGGTGCCGTCGCCCAGCGTGCCGCTCACCACGATGCTCGGGTTGCCGGTCGCGTTGAGGCCGGTGGGCGGGGTGATGTCGGCGGTGATGGTGTCTTCCACCTGCACCGACGTGTTCTGCAGGTCGTCGCGGAACACCGCGTACACCCGCTTGAGCCCGTCGGCGGTGACCGGCACCGCCAGCGGCCGCGGGTTGTTCGCCGCCAGGTCGAGCCAGTTGGTGGGGTTCTGGGTCTCGGCGATGGCCCAGTCGGTGGCGCCCGCCGCCGCCGCGCTCACGCTCAAGGTCGAGCTGCCGGCCGTCACCTGGCTCTTGTTCAGCCACGCCGCGTTGCCGTTGATGCTCACGCTCACTCCGCTCGGGCCGGTGGTGTCGAGCACCGTGGCGTCGGCGGTGACCGTGCTCACGTTGCCGGCCGCGTCGCGCACGCAGCCGCGCACGGTGTGCGTGCCGTCGTTGCCCGAGAGCACGAACGGCACCGACGCCGCGTAGGTGCCCCAGGGCAGCGAGACGGTGGCGCTGCACACCGGGGTCGACTCGGTCAGGTAGATTTCGGTCGGCGTCTCGGCGCAGCCTGCGACCGCCACCGTCACCGCGAACAGCGCGGTGCGGTCGGCCGGCGCCGCGCTGCCGTCGCGCTTGAAGCCGTTCACCGTCAGCGCGCAGCCCGACGGCGCGGTGCCGTCGAGCGCGATGGTGTCGGTGATGGGCCCCGCCACGTTGCCCGCCGCGTCGCGAAAGCAGGCCCGCATCTGCCGCGGGGTCGCCGCGCCCGAGAGCGTCTGACCTGCGAGCGTGGTGCCGGTGAGCGGCAGGTACCCCGAGGCGGGGCAGCTCACGAGGCTCTCGTTGCCGAGGAAGTATTCGGTGGCGCCCTCGACGTTCAGCTGCAGCGACACCGCGGTGGTGGCGGTGGTCACCGACGAGGCGGTGCCGTCGGCGAGCGCGCCCACCAGGGTGAAGCTGGGGCTGCCCAGCCCGCCCGCGCCGGTAGGGGCCGTCACGTCGATTTCGATGGAGTCCGACACCACCAGGCTGACGTTGTTCACGTCGTCGCGGAACTGCGCGTAGACGGTGCGCGGCCCGGTGCCCGCGAAGGTCACGTTCACCGCAGCGCCGGTGTACGCGACGAAGCCCGCGGCGGGGGGCGGGTTGGTCTCCGAGAAGCTCCACTCGGTGGCCCCCGACACCACCGCCGAGAGCGAGGCGATGTTGCCGCCGCGCGAGGTGACCTGCGCCGCGTTGACGTATGCCGCGCCCAGGTCGAGCGTCACGGTGGGAGACAGGGTGGGCGGCGTGGTGTCGAGCGTGATGGGCACCGCGTTGAGCGCCGAGGTGTTGTGCGCCGCGTCGCGCACGCAGCCGCGCACCGTGGTGGTGCCGTCGGCGCCGGTGAGGGTGTGCACCCGCGAGGCAGAGAACGGCACCCAGGTGGCAGCGACGGTGGGCGTGCAGGTCACCGCCGAGTTGGTGAGGAACATCTCGGTGGGCGTCTCGATGCAGCCGCTCACCGTGGCGGTGATGTCGGCCAGCGCGGTGCGGCCCGCGGGCGCCGGTGCGCCGCCGCGCGCGTAGCCCTGCAGGGCCAGCGAGCAGCCCGACGGCGCGGTGGTGTCGAGCGAGATGGTGGCGGTGAGCGCGCCGCTGGGGCCCGTCACGTTGCCGGCCGCGTCTTTGAGGCACGCGCGCACCTGCCGCGGGCTCGCCGCGCCGGTGAGCGGCACCGCCGAGAGCGTGGTGCCGGTGAGCGGCTGGTACGGCCCCGCGGTGGTGCAGTCGGCCAGGGTCTCGTTGCCCAGGAAGATGAGCGACGCGCCGTTCTGCTGCACGTTGACGGTGACGGTTGCCGCCGCGGTCGAGGTGGTCGAGCTCAACCCGTCGGCGAGCACGCCCGACAGCGAGATGGAGCCCAGCGGCGCGGTCTGGTCGACGGTGACGGTCAGCGAGCTGGTCGAGTCGTTGCCGGCCGCGTCGCGGAAGCGCGCGTAGACCGTCTTGGGCCCGTCGCCGGGGCTGAAGGTGAAGGCCCGGGTCGACACGAACGGCATCGGCCCCACCGTCGCCGCGGTCGAGAAGGTCGGGTCTTCCGACAGGGTGAGGCCTGCGTCGGGCGAGAGCGGGTTGCTCCCAAAGTCGGTCGCGCTGAGCGACAGGCCCGCGCTGAGGCTCGAGGTGGGGTTGGGGGTGGTGAGCAGAAGCGTGCCCGAAGGCGCGGTGGTGTCGTAGCGAATCTGCTGCTGCGCCTGGCCCGCGGCGTTGCCCGCCGCGTCGACCAGCACGTAGTGCACGGTGCGGTTGCCCTCGGTGGGGTCGATGAACCACGCCACCGTGCTGCGCACCCGCTGCAGCACCGCGCCCGAGAGGTCGGCGCCGTTCTCGTTGGCGAGCTTCACCTGCACGTAGCCGCCGTCGGGCTCGGCCGCGGCGGCGAACTGCAGGTCGACCAGCGGGGTGTTGGTGACGCCGTCGAGGGTGGCCTTGGGGCCGCGCGCGATGGTCATCGAGCCCGAGGGCGGCACGGTGTCGACGGTGACGTCGTCAGACACCACCGCGCTCGCGTTGCCGGCGTTGTCGATGAACTGCGCGTAGACCGTCTGCGGCCCGTCTTGCGTGGTGCTGCGGGTGAACGAGAGGGTGGGGGTGTACGGGTCGCGCTGCGCGATGAGCTGGCCGTCGGGGCCGAGCGCGCTGCTGCCCGAGAGCTTCACGTAGCCGACGCCCGACGCGTTATCGACTCCGGTGCCGCGCAGGTCGACCGCGAACACGCTCGCCAGCAGCGCGAAGCTCGAGCGGGTGAAGTCGTGGCCGTCTTCCAGCACCAGCGACTCCTGGCTGGGGGCCACGGTGTCGAGCACCACGTTGGCGACCAGCACGCCGCTGACGTTCGAGCTCGAGTCTTTGTACTGCAGGTAGATGGTCTTGGTGCCGTCACCCGAGCTCAAGGTGAAGGGAATCGCGCCGGGCGTCACCGTGCCGCCGTCGGGCAGCGCGCCGAACGGCTGAAACGCCACCGAGCTCAAGGTGGGGTCGGTCTCCGAGACGCGGTACTCGCTCGCGTTGCTGGCGCCCGCCAGCTGCAGGGTGACGAAGGTGCGGCGGGTGAAGCCGGGCGTGTTGGTGGCGTCGCCGTCGTCGATGTTGAACTGCCCCTGAATGCGCACCAGGTCGAGCTGGCCCACCGAGGTGGTGCGGTCTTTCGCGACGTCGACCGGCGCGCTGTTGGCGGTGATGTAGTTCTCGCGGCTGACCTTCACCGAGAAGCGGCCCACCGGCACCCGGGTGATGACGAACGCGCCGCGGGTGGGGTCGCTCGAGCTGGGCGCGACCGCCGCGCTGTAGGGGTTCGCGCTGCCGCCGTCGAGCGCGCCGCCGTCGAGCGAGGCCACGATGTCGAGGCTGGCGGTGACGTTCTGCAGCGGGGTGTTGTCTTTCATCGACACCTCGCCCGAGAGGTCGCCGCGGTCGAGCAAAAGCTCGACGTCGCCCACCATCTTCGTCTCGGCCGGAGCGACCATCACCAGCCGCAGCGGCGCCGAGTCGTGAAAGCCGGCGAGCGTCACGGTGAGCGAGCGCATGCCGGCGGGCAGGCCCTGCAGGTCGAAGTTGCCGGCCGAGTCGGCGGTGGCGGTCGCGCCGGTGTCGCTGCTCACCACCGCGCCCTGCGCCTCGATGCGCGACGCCGAGAGGTCGCGCTCTTTCATCACCCGGCCGCGAATGCGCGCCGGGTTCAGGTCGAGCAGCAGCGGCTGGGGCCGCAGGTCGAGCATCTGGTTGTCGGCGAGCACCACGCCGGTGCGCGGCGGAGGTGAGACGTAGAAGGGGTGGGTGACCTTGAGCTGGTAGGTGTTGGGCGCGAGCCGCTGGGTGAACTCTCCCGAGCCGCCCACCGCGAGCTTGGTCACCGCCTGCTGGGTGCCCTCGACGATGATCTCGACCTCGGCGCCGGTGACGTCACCTCCGCCGTTCACCTGCACCTTGCCGGTGAGGAAGCCGTCTTTCGCGCCGGGCTGGGCCAGCGGCGTGAGCACGATGCGGCCCAGGTCTTTCGCGGTGCCCGAGCGCACCGACACGATGCGCTGAACCTCGTAGTAGCCGGCCGGCGCGATGCGCAGGGTGTACAGCCCGGGAGGCAGGTCGACGAAGTTGAACGCGCCCGAGGTCGCGTCGCTGGTCTGGCTCGCCGCGTCGCCGTCGACCGGAGCCAGCTGCACCGGCACCCCGCCCAGCGCCGAGCCGTCGGCCAGGCCGAGCTCGCCCTTCACCGTGCCGAGCTCGGGCGGGTCGGGCAGCGAGTAGTCGCGGGTGCAGCCTGCGAGAACCGCCGCGCACACCAGCGCCGCGCGAAAAGTCAGCTTCGACAAAGTGGAGCCCCCATCGGAAGAGAGGGCCGGAGCATAATGGAGCGATGCTCTGGCTGATCGCGGTGATCGGTGTGGCAGTAGCACCTCCATCGGCTCCATTCGTCGCCGCCGCTCCCAAGCCGGCGAAGGCGAAGAAGGCGGCGCCGAAGAAGGCCGACGAGCCCGCGCCTGCTCCGGCCGCTGCACCGGCGGCGGCGCCCGAGCCCGAGCCCACCCCGGTCATCGCCGCTCCGGCGCCCGCCGCTGCGCCCGCGCCGGCACCGGCGGCGGCGCCGGTGAGCTCGCCGAAGCCTCCGGTGACCGTCGCGCAGAAGAGCGAGCGCCCGACGCTGGCGGTGTTCGACCTGAAGGGCAACGGCACACGTCCCCACGAGAGCGACGTGGCCGGGGCGGCGGTGGTGCGCTCGCTGCGCGAGCTCGACGCGTTCGAGGTCTTGAGCTCCGACGACCTGCGCTCGATGTTGAGCATCGAGCGGCAGCGGCAGCTGGTCGGCGAAGAGAGCGATGCCTCGGTGTCGGCCTCGGTGAAGGCGCTGGGCGCCCGGCACCACGTGGTGGGCTCGGTGACGCGCACCGAAGGCGGCCTCTCGCTCGAGCTGCGGCTGTTGCACCCCGACTCGGGCACGGTGGTCGAGCAGCGCTCGGTGAAGACGAAGCCCACGCTCGAAGAGCTGGTGCAGGCCATCGGCCCCATCGCGCAAGAGCTGGTGGGCAAGCTGTTGATGGAAGAGCAGGGCACCCTGCTGGTGCGCAGCCACGAAGAAGGCGCCGAGGTGCTGGTCGACGAGCAGGTGCGCGGCACCACCCCGCTGCCCTCGGCGCTGCCCATCGCGCGCGGCAAGCACCGGGTGACGGTGAAGAAAGACGGGTTCGTCGACCGCACCCTGGTGACGCAGGTGAGCCGGGCCGAGCTGACGGTCGAAGACGTGACGCTGGTGCCGTCGGCCGACTTCGCGCGGAGCTACGCGGCGCGCAACCGGCGCATGCGCATCGGCGGCATCGTGGCAGTCGCCGCCGCGGGCATCACCCTGCTCGGCGCGCTGGTGGTCGACCGGCTCATCGCCGAGCCGATGTACCAGGGGCAGTTCAAGCCGCGGCAAGAGGTGCTCGAGCTGGCGCGCAGCGGCAACCTGAACGCCAGCACGCTGACCCCGCTGCAGCAGCAGTGTGCCGCGAACCAGCAGCAGTGCCGCGACGAGGCGCGCAACATCACCTCGACGCTGAGCACGCTGCAGATCGTCTCGTGGGCGCTGGTCGGCGCCGGGGCGGTGGCGGCCATCGGCGCGGCGTACTGCTTCATCGCCGGCGAAGACCCCAACCGCTACGCCCAGCTGGTCGCCTCGCTCACGCCTGCCGGTGGCAGCATCGGCCTGGCCGGGCGGTGGTGAGGGGCTGAACACCTTGAGCCGGAACCGCGCAGGGTTCGACGCGACTTGCCGTTCAGCGCTCGTGACCATATTGTATGGTCATGAAGTCGGCCACCATCTCAGCAGCCAGGTTCAAGGCCGAGTGTCTCGGCCTGCTCGATCAGGTCGCCCGCACGGGTCGCACGCTCGTCATCACCAAGAGAGGTAGAGCGGTAGCTCGTCTGGTTCCGCTCGAAGCCACCCCTCGGAGTCTGCACGGAAGCGTGCTCGCCGAAGACGACATCGTCTCGCCCACCGGCGCAGCGTGGAACGCAATCTGATCCTGCTCGACACCCATGCCTTCGTCTGGTGGTCCGCAAGCCCTGCGAAGCTCTCGGTTCGAGCACGTAAAGCCATCGAGAAAGACCCGGTTCGGTTGCTCAGCGACATCAGCCTCTGGGAGATCGCGATGCTGGTGGAGCTCGGTCGCCTGAAGCTCGATCGGGACGTCGAAGGTTGGCTCGAGCAAGCGGTCGCCGAGACCGCCGTCGACGTCGTCCCCATCGACAGCGCGATCGCGGTGCGCTCGACACGAATCGCCAAGAACTTCCACGGCGACCCCGCAGACCGATTGATCGCAGCGACGGCCCTCGTACGTGCCGCCCTGCTCGTCACCGCCGACGAAGCCCTGCGCGCGTCTCCCGCGCTTCGAACGGTCTGGTGACGCCGAGCTGAAATCGGAGGCGGTCGAACCGACGCCGATGCGCGAGGTGCAGGGCAGCTTCAGCCCGCGGCGAGAAACGGCTGCGCGGCGGGAAGGGTCGGCTCGTCGTCGGCGTCTCGCGTCGGGAAGTGCGCCTTGCCGACGCCGGGCTTGCCAGCGTGGTGCGCGTCGGCGGTGACGAGGTCGATGAGCGCCTCGAGGCCGCGGCGCGCGTGCAGGTGGGCGACGTAGTCCGACCAGGTGTTGAAGATGCGGTTGCGCTGACGCGGGTCGGTGCGCGTGGGGTCGACCGCGGCGAGCTGCCAATTGGTGAAGTGCCAGGTGAGGTGGCTCAGCACCAGGCTGGCCTTGAAGGCGTGCTCGAGCGAGTTGAGCCACACGTCTTCTCCCGCCACCGCGCGGCACACGTTCTTCACCAGGCGCTGCAGCGGGTGCACCAGTCGCTCGAACGCCGGGGCGAACTTCCCCTTCGCCGGGGCAGAGCCGCCCAGCTGCGCGTTGATGCGGGTCACCGCCGCGGCGTCGTCGGCCGCCAAGCCGAGCGCGGTCGAGAAGCGGGTCCACGTGGCGTTGGCAGCGCGCGCCGCGTAGTCGGGGTCGACGGTCAGCGCCCGGGTGAGCCCGAGCGTGGGCGCCGACGACGCAGAGCCGTCGATGGCGCGGCGCAGCGCCTCGGCCAGGTGCTGCGGGTCGCCCCCCAGCTGCCGTCGCGCGTCGGCGAGCAGAATCGGCAGCGCGCCGCGGCGGAAGGCGTCGGCGCGGGGCAGCCCGATGGGCAGCGCTGCCGCTGCTTCGGCCGCGCCCAGCAGCTGCGCGCCTGCATCGGTGATGTCGTAGCTCGACATGGTCGGCACCCCTCAGCACTGTACGTGCCAACCCGGTGGTGAGTTGCCGCGCAAGGTTGCGCACTCTCGCGTTGCGCATGGAGCGTCGGTGTCCCTTCTCACAGACCCGAAATCAGACAGTGGGCCGGCCACCACGGGCGTCACCCGCGCGCTACAAGCCCAGAAACGATCCGCTTGTGCTTGTTCGGGCTCGTGATGAATTCGACAGTCCGGTTCCACAGCATGTCGAAGATTCACCGAGGCCGAGTCCAGCTCCCGAAGCTTCCCCTGCCGCTCCGTCGTGGGGCGAGCAAAGCCGCGTCCGGCGGAGCGACCGCCGCTCGCCCCGAGAACGCCGACCGCGCCGCCCGGGTGCACGCCGAGGCTGAGGTCGTGCTCCGAGGCCAGGGCCGCTCGGAGGCGAAGCAGCCCGGGCCGCTGGCCGGCCGCGACTGGAGCACCGTCGACTGGGCCCACGAGTCGAAGACCATCGAGCGGGTGCTGAAGGGCGAGCAGGTCGAAGGCAGCCCGTGGAGCGCGCTGGCGAAGTACTCGACGCCCGACTGGCAGCACGTGCTCGCCGAGATGCGGCGCGAGGCCCAGACCTTCACGCCCGAGCACGTCGACCAGTTCGTCGCCCTGGCGTTCGACACCGTGCTCACCCGGCACCTCAACGCCAGCGACGCGGTGAACGCGTACGTGGGCCGGCTCAAGCCGTCGCTCGAGCGCGGCGCCATCGTGCACGGCTACGGGCATCACCTGGCGGTGCCCGAGGGCGCCGACCACGGCACGCTCATCGACGTGGCCCGCTTTCTCCCCCTGCTGCAGGGGCAGTCACCGGCGACCACCACGCTCGGCAAGGCGCGCGACAAGGCCATTCAGTGGCTGGTCTCGCACCCGGCGACCCGCCGCGTCGGCCACCAGCTCGAGGGAGAAGGCCTCGCCTTCAACCGCATGATGCTCACGCCGATCAAGAAAGACGACGGCGAAGACCAGGGCTACTCGATGACCTCGCTCACCGAGGTGCACGAGCGGCTGGGTGGCAACCCGGCCTACGAGCACCTGATGGCCGAGGGCATCGAGCGCGACCTCGAGGTGATTCTCGACAGCATCAAGAACCACAACTCGTACCTGCACGCGCGCTCCATCGAGCTGATGGACGGCGACCTCGATCGTCTCGCCGAGCACCGCAGCTTCACCGGCTGCGCGAAGGTCGGAGAGCTGGTGCCCGACCAGGGCATGACCCGCGGCCAGACGCTGAGCCTGATTCTCCACACCGACCCCAAGAACGCCGGTGCGCTCACCCAGAGCTGGGCCATCTTCAAAGACAACCACCGCGACGGGCTGTTCCGCGTTCGGGTGCGGCTGCGCGACGAGTACGTGAAGGACGGCAAGCTCGACGTCGCGAAGCTCCAAGAGAAGATCGGCCCGTCGTTCGCGGTCGACGACACCGCCAAGAAGGCGCTGCGCGACGTGTACGAGCGCGCCAAAGCGGCGGGCCAGGTCGAGACCCGCCCCGACGGCTCGATGTGGCTGGCCGACGGTTTCCGCGCCGAAATCGAGCAGCTGCGCGACGAGAACGACGCGCGCGTGCTGGCCGGCCTCGAGGCGGCGGTGGCTCGCGGTAAGCGCCCGCAGCTCGACCTCGACGTGCACATCACCTTCAAGACGGTGCAGTTCGACAAGAACATGTCGAACCCGACGGTGGCGCACGAAGAGATGCAGGCCGACCTCATCGCCGCGCTCAACGGCCAGTCGGGCGGCCGCGACGACGCGGTGATTCACGTCTTTCAAGAGCCGGGCACCGACGGCCTCAACCGCCCCGGCGCGATGGCCATCATGTCGTTCTTCGTGATGATGAACGACCTGATGACGCCGGGCCGCGCCATCGTGCCCGAGGCCTACGTCCCCAACTCCGACCTGCAGAAGATTCTCGACGCCACGCTCGAGCTCCCGGGCGGCCGAGAGATGGCGAAGTCGGGCAACCTGGGCATCAACTTCAACGCGCACACCGGCGCCAACTCGGACCTGCGCGGCGAGGGCCTCGAGAACTACGTGCGCACGCTGGTGGAAGACTGGCGGCCGCAAGACGCCAAGGGCCTGCGCGTGGGCACCGCGGTGCGCGCGCACGACGAGGCGCACGTCACCTACGAGAAGCTGCAACAGATGCTGTCGGCCGGCGAGGTGGTCGACCCCATCGACACCCTCGAGCTGGTGGCCGAGCAGGTGGCCGACACGGGCGGCAGGCTGGGCATCGACGAGGCCTGCGAGCTGCTGACGCGCGTGCTGCGCGAGAACCAGAAGCACGGCGTGCTCACCATCTTCGAGGGCCGCGCCGCGGGCGATGACCCGTCGACGTTTCTGCAGGGCGACCCTGCGCGCATCGGCCTGGCGCTGGCGATGAGCTACGCGAGCGGCGAGGTGCCGATGATTTCGTACCGGCTGCTGGCGCAGCTGGGCAACAACATCGAGGGCACGGTCGACGCGTTCAAGACCACCCTCAAGATGATGGAGAAAGAGGGTCAGCCGCTCGACTTCCGCGGCGCGTTCGACTCGCGCATTCTGGGGCGCGGCCCGGTGCCGCTCAGGCACTGGAAGAAGCTGCTCGAAGACAAAGACCCGGTGCTGGCCAGGGTCCGCGCGATGAACCAGCTGTGGAAGACGCACGACACCTTCCGCTCGCGGTTCCACCACGTGATGCCGACCGGCAACGCGAGCACCGCGGCGATCGCCCGACCGGGTGTGAACGGCAAGCCGGCGCTGCTCACGCTCTTGAACAACGGCGACACCGCGCAGACGGTGACCTTGAGCAAGGCCGAGCTGGCCGAGAAGACCGGCTGGGCCGAGAACAGCTGGAAGCACGCCGAGCTGCGCGACCTGGTCGCCGCGCGCATGCACGTGAAGGGCGCGCGGCCGCAAGAGCGCTTCGAGGTCGCCGACGACGGGCAGGGCAACCTCGCGGTGACGCTGCCGCCCAAGAGCAGCGTGGTGCTCGAGAAGCACCAGAGCCGCGGCGCCGCGCTGGCGGCCGGCGCGACCCGGGTGGTGCCGGCCATCTCGGGGTGGGCGTTCAGCGAGCGCTGAGCCCTCGCGTCGCGCGGAAGAGACGCGAACGTCGGCTCGGCTCGGCACCCCGCCGACCCTCCGTGCCAGAACCTTCGTGTCGATGAAGAAGACCCGCTCCAGCCGGCAGTTGCCGTCGCGCTACGTGACGGCGGGCCTCGCGCCCGAGGTGAAGGCGGTGCTGCCCTCGACCTTCCCCAAGCGGGTGGTCACCATCGCCCACCACGGCGACGTGCACGTGGTCACCGACGCGAAGCCCAAGACCCGCGCGGAGCGCGAGCAGCTCAAAGACCTCGCCGAGGCCTACCTCGAGCAGGCCGAGCAGGTGCTCGAGCTCGACGGCCGGCGCGACGAGCCGCTGGTGCTCGGCATTCTCACCCAGCGCGGCATGGACGGGCTGTGGGGCTACCCGGTGAAGTACACCAGCGGCGCCTGCGTCGACGCCAACGTGGTGGCGCTGCGCGACTCGACCGGCGGCGCCGACGGCGAAGCGATCATCGCCCACGAGCTGCGCCACACCGTCACCTTCGGTCACCAGCTCGCGACCGGCCAGGCGATGCCCGAGTATCTGGTCGAAGGCATCGCCGAGGTGACCGGCGCGGGTTACCTCGATCGCACCAACCGTGAGGCTGAAGGGCCCATTCACCAGAAGGCCGTGTCGTGGATGGTCGACTTCACCGCCCGCGATGCCGAGGTCGTCTTCGGCCACGACGAGCCGAAGGGTGAGCGGGAGAGCAAGCGCGTCAACGGCTGGCGCCGCATGCAGATCGGCGCGCAGTTCATCGAGTGGCTGCGGGTGCACCTCGGCGGCGCCGGGGTGCCCGACGTGGTGGCGCGCTTCGACCAGCTCGAGGCGAGCCTCTCGCCCGAGTGCTCGTTCGAGCAGGCCTTCGCCGAGCAGCTGGGTGTGCCGCTGCGCGAGGCGCAAGATGCGTTCATCGTGTTTCTCGAGCACACCCGCGACGACGCGCCCGCCCGTTTCCGCGGCACCATCTGGGAAGACACCTGGCGAATCGTCGCCGCCTCGAAGTGACGCGCTGCGGTCACAGCCCGTGTCGCGCGCCTCTCTGCCCTGCCGGGTCGGTGCTAAACACCTCGTGACGGGATGGCGAAGCGCACCAGCACCTCGACGAGCGGTACCCGCAGGCCGATGCGGCCGTGCGCCCCGGCTCACGCCCCCACCGTGGCGCCCAAGCCCGAGCAGCGCAAGCCCGCCGCGGCGCCGGTGGCCGCCTTCACGGCTGCACCGGCGACACCTCCGGCGCCGAAGAGCGCCGACTTCTACAAGCGCATGGTCGACTCGGTACGGGCAGGCGCGCCGTCGCTGCCGCCGATTCCCTCGCTGCCCGTCGCCGACCTGGCGCCGTCGAGCGGCCCCAGAAACGTCGTGATGTACGTCGCCCACCCCGACGACGAGACCGGCTACGCCGGCGGCACGCTGAAGAAGCTCGCCGATGCCGGCCACGCGGTCACCGCCGTCTCGCTCACCCACGGCGAGGGCGGCCGCATCGTCGAAGAGCGCGGGGGCGAGGTGGTCGAGCTGCGCGCCCCCGCCGACTTCCCCGTCGCGAAGCTGGTGCGCGCGCGCGACGCCGAGATGAGCGACGCCGCCGGGCGCATGGGCATCGAGCACGCCCACCTCTTCGACGCGAAGCTCGGCCTCGACTACGGCTACACCCGCTCGACCGCCGAGGTGCTGACCAGGTGGGACACCCTGGCCCCCGGCGGCCTCGACGGCATGCTCAGCCGCATGGTCGCCGACCTGCGCGCGCGCAAGCCCGACCTGGTGCTGGCGCTGATGGAGTCGAACCCCGAAGAGCACGGCGCCCACAAGGCCTCGGCGATTCTCGTCGACCTCGCCGCGCGCCTCGCCGCCGACCCTTCGTACGGCAGCGGCGCTCCGCACGTGGTGCGCGAGCTCGTCATCATCGGCTCGGCCGCCTCGCACGACCTGCGGGTCGACGTCGACAAAGACGCCTGGCGCCACACCATGGGCGCCTACCGCACCCAGTTCCTCGAGCCCATGATCTCCGAGACCGACCACTTCATTCGCGGAGACGACACCTCGCACGAGCAGTACACCGTGCGCTGGAGCGCCCACGGCGCCGTCAACCCCGCGGGCGAGTCGCTGTTCGCCTCGCTCACCGGGCTCTGAGTCCGTCAGCGCGGGCGCGCGGCCTGAATGCGCGCGGCCTGCACCGCGACCTCGGCGCGAACCTGCTCTGCCGTGGCGAGCAGGCGCTCACCGTCGATGCCGGCGGCCTCGGCGAGCGCCAGCAGGTGCGGGCGGTCGGCGGCGAAGCTCGCCCGCTCGTCGGGCGTGCCCTCGGCGACGTGGTCCGAGACCAGCACGATGAGCATGCGCGCCAGCCGCTGGCGGTCGCCGCCCGCGAGCTCGAGCGCCTGGTCGGGAGTCAGCGCGTGAATCTCCATGTGGTGCCGAATCTGGAAGAGCAGCTCTTCCGAGTCGACCCGCGTGGTGAGGAAGTCGGCCGCGACGTGGTCGTGCCCCACGAACGAGAAGCTGCCGTCGGGGTTGTGGTGACGGGTGAGAATCTTGCCCGCGTCGTGGAGCAGCAGCGTCGCCCCCGCCTCGGGCCACGAGACGCCGGTGTCGGCGCAGAGCCGGCGCGCCGCCTCGACCGCGAACGCCGAGTGCTCGAGAATCGAAAGCGAGTGCCACTTCGGGCTGTGGGCGAGCACGTCGCGCAGCAGCCCACCGTCGCCCTGCCGCTCGGCGACCTGAATGGCCGCGTCGAACGCCCCGCGCGCCTGCGCGTCGACCGCGGCGGTGGCAGAGCGGGGCAGCGGCTCGGGCACCGCCACCTCGAGCTTGAGCAGCTTCGCCAGCTCGCCCAGGGCCTTCGCCTCGGCGCCGAAGAACGGCAACGCGGCGCTGACGTACCCGAGCACGCGCTCGAGCTCGGCGCTCTGCACCTTGCCGTCCGAGTTGCCCCACAGCGAGTCGACCTCGTGCGCGAGGCGGCGCAGCTCTGCGGGCATCGCCTGCAGCGCCGCGTCGTGCGGGGTGTGCCCGGCGACCGGTCGGGCCTCGACGAGCGCGCGCGCCTGGTCTGCCCTCGAGCGGGTGGTCTGAAACGGAGCCGCGGGCGGCGCGGCCGGCGCTGCGCGCGGGGCCGCCGGGGTCTGCACTGGAGCCGGGGCTGCTGCGGTGCGCAGGCGCTCGCGCGCGGCAGGCTTCTTTTCCGAAGAGCGCATCGGCTTCACCACCTTCGCGTGCGACCGGTCGGCGGTCAACTCGCGGCGAGCCGGGCCGAAACCCGAGCTCTCAACGTCCGAACGGGTCGACCACCTCGCCGTCTTTCACGTTGGCGACGCGGCGCTTGTTCGGAGCCGTCGCTGCCTTCTGCCGACGCAGCTGCACCTCGAACTGCTGAATGCCCACGTCGGCGAGCTCGAGGGTGACCGGCGCATAGCCCGGGCGGGTCACCAGCAGCCGCACCGGGCGCTCGCTGTGACTCCACTTCAGCTCGAGCGGCGTGCGGCCGAGCGGGGTCGCCGAGCCTGGCGCTGCCACCGTGGCGCCCGAGGGCGACGAGTGCACCCGAACGACCACCGTCTCGATGCGCGGCGGCTCGAGCGCGACCTTCGGCGGCGGCTCGGGCTCGGCGGGCGCGACCACCACCGGTGGGGCCGGCTGCGCAGGCGGCGGGCCCGGCGCGGGCCGACCCGGCCAGACGAGCACGACGCTCGCCGCACCCAGCACCGCCGCGCCCACCGCGAGGAGAACCCACCGGCGGCGCTTCGCCGTGGGGGCGAGCGAGGTCGACGTCTCGGCGTCGTCGCCAGACACCGTCAGGCTCAGGTGGGGCAGCAGCGCGGCGAGCTGGGTGGGCCCGAAGCCCAGCTTGCGCACCACCGGCTCGAGGTCGGCCACCATCGAGCCGGCGCTCTGGTAGCGGTCTTCGGGGCGGCGGGCGAGCGCGCGTGCGCAGACGCGGTCGAGCTCGGGCGAGACGCCCGGCAGGGCGACGCGCGCCTCGCGCACCAGCCCCAGCGTCTGAATGTCCGACTCGCCGCGGAACAGCCGCCGGCCGGTGAGCGCCTCGTGCAGCACCACCCCGAGCGCGAACAGGTCGGCGCGCTCGTCGATGCCCTGGCCGTCGGCCGCCTCGGGCGAGCTGTAGCCGACCTTGCCCTTGAACGCGCCGGTCTGGGTGCGGCCTTCGGTCTCGGCGAACGCCTTGGCGATGCCGAAGTCGAGCAGCTTCACCGAGCCGTCGGCGCCGAGCAGCACGTTCGACGGGCTGATGTCTCGGTGCACCAGGTGCAGCGGAGCGCCGTCGTCGCCGCGCAGCGCGTGCGCGTACGAGAGCGCGCGGGCCACCTCGAGCGCCACGTACGCGCCCAGGCCGGGCGGAGGCACGCGGCCCGAATCACCGCACGCGCGCAGCACCTGGGTGAGGTCGCGGCCCGGCACGTACTCCATCGCCAGGTACGGCTCTCCACCGCTCTCGCCGAACTCGAACACCTGCACGATGTTGGCGTGCGACAGCCGCGACGAGAGCCGCGCCTCGCGCTCGAACATCTTCACGAACTGCGGGTCGGCCGCGAGGTGGGGGAGAATTCGCTTCACCACCACCGCCCGCGAGAAGCCCCCGGGGCCGTCGAGCTTCGCCTTCCACACCTCGGCCATGCCGCCGCGCCCCAGCAGCTCGAGCAGCCGGTACTTGCCGAAGGGGAGCGGCGCGTCGAGCGGCATCAGCGCGGCCGCAGGTCCCAGCACCCCAGCCCCTGCGCCGAGGCGCAGGCGTCGGTCGAGCGCGTGGCGAGCACGATGCCGGTGACCACCGAGGCCACCACCACCACCGCGACCGGCACCGCCCAGGCGAGGTGGCGCGCGGGGCCAGGCTGCGCCTCGAGCTGCACCGCGGCAGGGGCCGCCTTCACCGCAGGAGTGAGCGAGGGCGGGGGTGAGGGGGCCGAATCGACCTCTGACTGCGCAGCGAGCTCGGCCAGCGTCTCGCGCACCTGCTGTCGCTCGGGCGCGTTGGCCGGCGCCTTCTCGAGGTAGCGCTCGAACATCTCTTTCGCGCGGGCGAGCTCGCGGTTCCGCCGGTAGGCCTGACCGAGGTTGAGCAGGAACTCGGGGCGCGGCACCAGCGCGTACCCCGCGGCGAACTCGGAGATGGCCTCGGGGTAGTGGCCGAGGTCGTAGTGCGTCTTGCCCGCGCGGAAGTGCGTCTGCGCCTGCTTCAGGGCTTCGGCATCGGCGGCGCCGAAGGCGAGGGCGAGCGCGAGCAGCAGCATCGAAGGCGACGCTAACAGAACGGGTGCAGCGAGGTATCTTGCCCGCGTGGCGAGGTGCCTGACCGCGGTGCTGGTGCTCGCGGCCTGCGCGCCGCCGCCCACCGCGATCGACCTCGAGCTGGCGTGTGAGCCGGCCGCGACGTTCTCGACGGTGACGGTGCAGCTGCGCGCCCCGGCGCTCGACGCGGGGCAGGTGTTCTCGGGCGACGCAGGGGTGGCGCTGCCCAGCCGGCTGCGCATCGTGCTGGCGGACGAGGGCGGTGAGGTGCAGGTCTCGGTCGACGCTGAGGGCCCGGGCGGCGCGCGCTCGGCGCAAGGCGCGGTGACGGTGGTGGCGCACTCGACCGTCTCGCTGCGGCTCGACCTGAGCGGCGGCGGCACCGGCGCGTCGTGCCGCGACGGCGAGCTCGATGGCGACGAGACCGCCATCGACTGCGGCGGCGCGTGCGGGGCGTGCGTGGGGCAGGCGTGCGGCGCGCCCGAGCAATGCGCGACGGGGGCCTGTGCCCCGCAGGGCATCTGCACCTACGCGAGCGGGCCGCCGGGCTGGCGGTCGGGCGCGCCGCTGACTCCGGCGCGGTACGCGGTGGCGGGCGTCGGCGCTCCGAGCGGGGTGTACGCCATCGGGGGGCTGCTCGATGCGACGACTCCGGTCGACTCCGTGTCGCGCTACGACGCGCTGTCGAACGCGTGGTCGTCGGTGACGCCGCTGCCCGCGCCTACCTCGGGCACTGCCGCGGCGTTCGTCGGCGGTCGCCTCTGGGCCGCGGGGGGGAAGCCGGGCACCACCGCGGTGGTGAGCTGGGCGCCGGGAGACCCGTCGTGGGCGAGCGCCGCGCAGCTGCCGCACGAGCACGCGTTCGCGGGCGGGGCGGGCGCGCAGGACACGCTGTACGTGGTGGGCGGGCTCGAGGGCGCCGGGCTGTCGCGGCAGGTCGAGGTGCTCCGGCCCGACGGCGGGTGGTCGATGGGCCGCTCGATGCCGACCGGGCGCAGCGCCTTCGCGCTGGCGGCGACGGCGTCGGAAGAGAGCCTGTACGCGGTCGGTGGAAGCGACGGGGCGGCCGCGCTCAACGTGGTCGAGCAGTACGTGGTGCTCGGCAACCAGTGGGCGAGCGCGAAGCCGATGCCGACCGCGCGTGGAGAGCTGGCGGCGGTGTTCGCTCCCGATGGGCGGCTGTGGGCGATGGGCGGCAGCGCGAGCGGGTCGCCGCTCGACGCGGTGGAGGCGTGGTTCCCGCCGCCGGTCGACACCTGGGTGACGCTGCCGTTCTTGCCCGGGCAGCGCGCGGCGCACGCGGCGGCGGTCGCGCCCGATGGCCGCCTGGTGGTGTTCGGTGGGCGCGGCAACGCCGGCGAGCTGGTGTCGCGCGTCGACGTCTACGGGCCGGTCGCCACGGTGAGCGGGGGCAGCGTGCGCGGCGAGAACTTCGCAGCGCGCGCGACGGTGACGGTGACGAACGCGGCGACGGGCGCGGTGCTGGTGCGCGGCACGACCGACGCGAGCGGGGTGCTGGCGCCGGTGCCCCTGCCGGCGCTGCCCTCCGGCACGCGCCTGCGCCTCATCGACCACCGCAGCCGCTACCCGGTGACGACGGTCGTCCCCTAGCCTCCCTCTCCCCTCGCGGGAGAGGGACGGGGTGAGGGGGCGCAAGCACCTCCCACGCTGCGCTCAAATCGGTGGCCCCGGAGTCGACAGGCTCCACCTCAAGAGTGGCCTGCCAGGCGACACAGCGCCGCTGATCCGAGCCGCCTCGCGCGCTTGGCGGCCCCAGCCCCCCGGCACATCGGTTGCTGAAGCCGCCCCCACCATGCTGACCCGTCGCGGCTTCCTGTGGACCAGTGGTGCAGTCGGGCTGCTCCCCGTGCTCGAGGCCTTTCTGCCCTCGCGTGCCCGCGCGCAGTCGACGCAGGCGCTGCGCTTCGTGGGCATGTTCCACACCAACGGGTGCGTGCACGAGCAGTGGAGGCCGTCGTCGCTCGGCGCCGGGTACGCGCTGCCGTTCTCGCTCGCGGCGCTGGCGCCGGTGCGCTCGCACGTGAGCGTCATCTCGAACCTGCGGCTGGGCCCGACCAACGACATGGGCAGCCACGGCGGCGGGCAGCGCTGCTTTCTGACCGCGTCGGACACGCTCTCGGGCACGACCTCACTCGACGTGGCGATCGGCAAGCGCACCGAGAGCCAGGTGCGGCTGCCCACGCTGAACCTGAGCCTCGAGAACAACGGCTACTACTGGCCGCCGCAGATAGTCGCCGACTCGAGCGGCATCTACCAGGCGCCGAACGGAGAAGACCGCGAAGACCGCTGCCGCGACGGCGACTCGTGCCTGGTCTCGGTGAGCTCGGGCACGCCGGTGAACAACGTCTACCACCCGCAGGTCATCTACGAGCGGCTGTTCGGCACCGCGCCCGCGCCGGGAAGCGGCGGTGGCTCGGGCTCGAGCGGGCAGAGCGCCGCGGCGCTCAAAGAGGCCGCGCGCCGCCGCCGGGTGGTCGACCTCGCCAAGGCGCAGGCGAACCGGCTGAAGGGCCGCATCGGCAGCGGCGACCAGAAGCGCGTCGACGAGTACCTCGAGGGCCTGCGGGCGATCGAGCGCGAGCTCGACGGCATCGCGGCGACCCCGACCACGCCGCCGCCGCCCGCCGCGACCTGCGACAAGAGCACCCCGGTGAGCGGCATTCCCGTCGACCGCGACCGCTACGCGAAGCTGCTGTGCGACCTCATCGTGCGCGGCTTTCAGTGCGACGCCACCCGCTCGGTCACCTACATGCTGGGGCAGGGCGTGAGCCCGATGAAGTTCACCGTGGCGGGCGTGACGTACTCACACCACGGCGACGCGTCGCACCACGGCTCGGACGCGGCGAAGATCAACGCCAAGGCGGTCATCGACGCCTGGCAGGTGAGCGTGTTCGCGTACCTGGTGCAGGGCCTCGCCGCGGCGAAAGACCCCGACGGCACGCCACTCATCGACCGCACCGCGCTGTTCTACTCGAGCGACATCGCCGACTCCGACCGGCACGACGCGGTCGACATGCCGGTGCTGCTCGGCGGCCGCCTCGGCGGAGCGCTGCACCCCGGCACCCACCTCGACGGCGCGAACCACACCACCGGAGACCTCTTCGTCTCGCTGCTGCAGGCGTTCGGCTCGACCGCGACCACCTTCGGCAAGTTCGGCACCGCTCCGATGGGAGGCCTCTAAGATGCGCGCCACGCTGCTGTGCTGCGCCGCGCTGCTCGCGTGCGACGGCAAGATTCTCGGCCAGGGGCCGGTCGGCGGCACCCCGGTGGGCGGCGCGGGCGGTGGCGAGGGCCCCGCCGCGGGGTGCGAGCCGACCACCTTCCAGCTCACCCGGCTCAATCGCGCCGAGGTAGATGAGTCGCTGGCGCAGCGCTTCGGCGACACGGTGCGGCCGGCGCGCCTGTTCTCGGCCGACACCTTCGACCCGCACGGCTTCGACAACGCTGCGGCAGACCTCAGCATCTCGCCGCGGCTGGTGCAGGACCTCGAGGCCGCGGCTCCCCGGGTCATCGACGCGCTGTGGGCCCGCGACACGGCGGTGCTGGCGGCGTCGGGTGGCGGGTCGAGCGCGGGCGGGTACGCGCAGACGCTGCCGGGCAGCTCGGCGCAGGCGACGGTCGGCGCGACGCGCGGCTCGGCGTGGAACCTGTGGTCGAACGGAGAGGCGAAGTTCAGCTTCTCGCTGCCCTCGGCGGGCGCGTACACGGTGACCATCACCGCCTACGGTGAGCAGGTCGGCAGCGAGCCAGCGCACATGGACCTGTGGCTCAACGGCGCGATGGCGGCGCCGTTCGACGTGCCGGGCGTGGTCGCGACGCCGACGCGGGTGATGCACCAGGCCTCGCTGCCGGCGGGCGCGCTGAGCGTCGGGCTGCGCTTCACCAACGACACCTTCGACCAGACCACGATGATCGACCGCAACCTGTTCATCGTCGAGGTGAAGGTGGAAGGGGCGGGTGGCGGCGGGCCGGTGAGCAGTGCCATGAACGTCGCGGCGCGGGTGTGCAGCGGCACCGACCGAGCGTGCGCCGAGCAGATTCTGGCGAGGTTCGCGCGCCGCGCGTGGCGGCGGCCGGTCTCGAGCGAAGAGCGCGCCGGGCTGCTCGGCGTGTTCGATGCGACCGTCGCAGATGGAGACGACTTCGAGACGGCGGTGAAGCTCGCGCTGCGGGCGGTGCTGGTGGCGCCCGACTTCTTGATTCGCACCGAGGCGGTGATGGGCGGGGTGCGCTCGGGGCACGCGGTGGCGTCGCGGCTGTCGTACTTTCTCTGGGGTGGGCCGCCCGACGATGCGCTCGATGCGCGGGCCGACGACGGCTCGCTCGCCGATGCGACGGTGCTGAGCGCCGAGGTCGAGCGCATGCTTGCGGACCCTCGCGCCCAGTCGCTGCGGCAGCGTCTGGTGGGGCAGTGGCTCGAGACCAACGGCATCGAGGCGTTCGCGCTCGACCCGGGGCTGTTCCCGGGCATCGACACCGCGGTGATGCAGGGCGCGCAGAAGCAGATCGACGCGTACATCGGTGAGTACTTCTTCTCCGACCACGACGCGTTGGATGCCATCGACGCGCCGGTGACCTTCGCCGACGCGTCGCTGGCTTCGTTTCTCGGGCTGCCGTCTTCGGGCTCGGGGTTGATGCGCCTCACGTTGGAGGCGTCGAGCCCGCGCGCCGGGCTGCTCGGGCAGTCGGCGCCGCTGATGGTGACGAGCAAGTCGACCGAGACCAGCCCACCGCGGCGCGGGCAGTACGTCTTGAGCCGGCTGCTCTGCCAGAAGATGGAGCTGCCGGTGGGGCTGACCGTGCCTCCGGTGCCGCCCGCGAGCGCGAATCAGCCCACGGCGCGCGACCGGCTCGAGGCGCTGACGGCTCCCGCTGCGTGCCAGGGCTGCCACGCGCGGCTCAACCCGGTGGGGTTCGCGCTCGAGAACTTCGCGGCCGACTCGCGGTTCCGCACGTCGGACCATGGGGCGACCATCGACCCGAAGGGCACGTTCGGCGGGAAGCCCGTCGATGGGCTGCGAACGCTGGAGCAGGTGCTGAAGGCCGACCCGCTGGTCGAGCGGTGCATGGTCGAGAAGGCGCTCAGCTTCGCCATCGCGCGGCCGGTGGAGGTCGGCGATGCGGCGGCCATCGCTGCGCTGCGCACGCGCTTCTCTTCAGGCCACCGGTTCCTGCAGTTGATCGCCGACGTGGCGAAGAGCCCGCTGATGGTCGACGGCTGCCGCCCGACGAGCTCACCGTGAGAGCAAGACTCCCTCTCCCCCGTGGGGGAGAGGGTAGGGGTGAAGGGGTCGCCAAGCTGGCGCAGCTGGGTGAAGCCGACGAAAGCGATCGTCCGCGAGCGCCCAGCCCCGGCCTCCCACTGAATGAGCTCTGCTAAAAGCGTGAGCCAGTGTCGTTCGACGACGGCAGCACAGAGGTCAGCCTTCATCACACGCGGCCGGCGCTGCAGGTGCAGCGCTTTCGGCTGGTGGTGGTCGAGGGGCCGAAGGGCGCATACGAGTCGCGGGGCAGCAGCTGCTCCATCGGCTCGCACCCGTCGAACGACCTCATCATCGACGACGCGACGGTCTCGCGGTTTCACTGTGAAATCATCGTCGGCGCGAGCGGCCCGCTGGTCCGCGACCTCGGCAGCCGCAACGGCACCACCGTCGACGGGGTGAGCGTGCGCGAGGCGTTCGTGCGCGACGGCAGCGTGCTGCGCCTCGGCAACGCGGCGGTGCGCTTCGAGCTCGACGCCGCGAGCAACCGCATCGAGGCCGCGACCGAGACGCGGTTCGGCGCGCTGGTCGGCGGCTCGCTGGCGATGCGCACCGTGTTCGCGCAGCTGCAGCGCGCGGCGAACACCGACATCACGCTGCTGCTCGAGGGCGAGACCGGCACGGGCAAAGAAGGTGCGGCGGCGGCGGTGCATGCAGGGTCGGCGCGACGTGACGGCCCGTTCGTGGTCATCGACTGCAGCGCGCTGCCGGCGAGCCTGCTCGAGAGCGAGCTGTTCGGGCACGAGCGTGGGGCGTTCACCGGGGCAGACTCGGTGCGCGTCGGCGCGTTCGAAGAGGCGCACCAGGGCACGGTGTTTCTCGACGAGATTGGAGAGCTGCCGCTCGAGCTGCAGCCGAAGCTGTTGCGGGTGCTGGAGCAGCGCGAGATTCGCCGGCTCGGCTCGAACCAGCAGAAGGCGATCGACGTGCGGTTGATCGCGGCGACGAACCGCGACCTGCGGGCGGAGATCAACGCGGGGCGCTTCCGGTCGGACCTGTACTTCAGGCTCGCGGTGCTGAAGGTGCAGCTGCCGCCGCTGCGCAGCCGGCCGGAAGACCTGCCGATGCTGAGCGAGCACCTGGTGGCCGAGCTCGGCGTCGACGAGGCCGAGCGGCGCGCGCTGCTGACGCCCGAGCTCCTCGCGACTCTGCGGGGCTTCGCGTGGCCGGGCAACGTGCGTGAGCTGCGCAACTACCTCGAGCGGGCGCGCCTGTTTCGCGAGGCGCCCGGGGCGCACGTCGCGGCGCCGGCGGCGACGGCCGAGATCGACGCGAGCATTCCGTTCGCCGAAGCGAAGGCGCAGTGGGTCGAGGCGTTCGAGCGGCGCTACGTCGAGGCGCTGGTGAAGCTGCACCAGGGCAAGGTGACGAACGCCGCGCGCGCGGCCGGCATCGATCGCGCGTACCTGTACAAGCTGCTCAAGCGCTACCGGGTGAAGTGAAGAGCCCCCTCTCCCCTCGTGGGAGAGGGACGGGGTGAGGGGGTGCGAGCTGCAACCGCAGCCGTGTCACCTGTGAGTGCGCAGACGAGAATCAGTTGATCGATCTGCGAGGCCTCGGAACACATGAAGGGTATGCGTTGGCTCCTCCCCGTCGTGCTCCTCGCCGTCGGCTGTAACGCCCCAGTGGTCGAGTGCTCCGACGCCGGTACGACGCTGACCTACGCCGAGTTCGGGCAGCCGTTCATGGCGAAGTACTGCGTGTCGTGCCACGGCAGCACCTTGGCGGAGAAGGGCGTGCGCCTGGACACGGTCAGCGGCATCGAGCGGTCGAAGGGTGAGGTCGTCGACCAGGCGGGCACCGGCGCGCAGATGCCGCCCTCGGAGTCGCTCATTCCGACCACGGCAGAGCGCGCGCAGCTCGCCGACTGGCTGTCGTGCGGCGGGCCTTGAGCTGAGCGCGGGCTAGCGCCGCTGCCGCCGCCGAGCCAGCGCGAGCAGCGCCAGCAACGGCAGCGCAGCCACCACCCCGCTGCTCGAGCACCCGCTCTTCATCGGCATCGCCGGCGTGGGCACGCAGGTCGAGTCGCACGCGCACCCCTCGTCGCACGCCGCATGTGCATCGCAAGAGCACGCTGCGCAGTCGGGGTCGCACGCGCAGCCTGCCTCGCAGAACGCCCCCTGGTTGCACGTACACGCGCAAGCCGCAGCCCCGGCATCGGCCCCTGCGCACTGCAGCCCCTGGGCGGTGCAGTCTTCATGGCGCACCTCTTTCGAGACGCAGTGCACCAACGTGTCGCCCCTGCACACGCCCTGCGACGCGAGCGCCCCGCACACGTTCTGCTCGGTCAGCATTGCATCGAGAAACGTGCCGTCTTTGTCGAGCCGCGAGAACCCCAGGGCGTTGCCCCAGGTCGTCGACGCGGTGCCCAGCACCCTCAGCACCCCGTCGCTCAGCCGCAGCAGCGCTCCGCTCCCCGAGTCGCCGAAGCTCGGCATGCCGTGGTCGATGTTCCGCCCGAACAGCAGCGCCTCGTTCACCTCGCTCAGCTGCAGCGCCGACCAGAACTTCACCTTCGAGTACACCATGGTGTCGTTGGTCGACCCGAAGCCGCCCTGCGCCAGAATCTGCCCCACCAGCGAGTCGACCGGCGCCCGGTTCACCGGCAGCGGCACCACCTGCGGGCAGCTCGTCGTCACCGACTCCTTGAGCACGGCGATCGCGCTGTCGTGCGCCAGCGAGCCGTCAGAGAGAATCGCAATCTCCGGGTTCAGGTGCAGCGACTCGACCATCAGCCGGCACAGCGGCGCGTCGATGTCTTCGCCCACCACGTACTGCAGCATGCCCGGGTCTCCGAGCATCGGAGCGGCACCGCCCATCCACTGACCCACGTTCACCACCACGCAGTGCCCCGCGGTCAGCACCAGCCGGTCGCCTACCAGCGTCGCCGAGCAGCCCTGGTACTGCTTGCCCGACACCGTCACCACCTGCGCCAGCGTCGCGTTCTTCTCCAGGTTCGAGATGTCGTACTCGAACGCGTCGCTGCGCTTGCCCGCGACGACCGCCTGCCGCTGCACCTGCGCCACGTCGGCCCCTTCGCTCTGAGCGACTCCGCACGCTCCCAGCGTCAGCCCCGCACACACCACTGCCAGCCCCCTCACACCTTCACGCGTCATGTGGGCGCACGGTGCAGGCTGTGTGCCGGTCTCCGCTGAGAGGAGCGCCGCTCGACCGTCACTCACGCGCGTCGCCAGCCGAGTGGCAACCCGTCGCCTCGAAAAACATCCCGCACCCGTTGGTTGTGTGTGCGTGGCGCGGGGTGAAACCTACGCGGGGTCTCGCTTACCGTCGCCATCAGCTTCCTCGACCGTGAGCTCTTTCGACGATCGCGATGATGCCGTCGTACTGGGCAAGATTGCTCCGCGCCGCATGACGGGCGAAGAGCTGCGCGCGGTGAAGGCGGCCGAGCACGCTGCCCGCGCCGCGGTGCCGCCTCCGCCCAAGCCGCACCAGCTCGACGTGGTGCCGCGCCTGCAGCTGCGCGCCGAGCAGCTCGCGCAGGCCAGGGCGATGGCGCAGAAGCGCGGCGTGAGCCTGGTCGACGCGCTGCTGACCCTCGGCACCGTCACCGAAGACGACGTCATCGCGCGCGAGGCCGAGCTCACCTCGGGGCTCTGGGCGTCTACCGAGCAGCTCGCGGCGGTCGAGCGACTCGAGCACCTGCCGAAGGAAGTCTGCCAGGCGATGCTGGTGGTGCCGCTGTCGCTCGCCGCCGACCAGCTCACCGTGGCGATGCGCGACCCGCTCGACCGCGACGTGCTCATCACGCTCTGCGAGCACGCCGAGCCGCTGCGCGTCATCGGCATTCGCGCCGGTGCCAGGGCCCTGCAGACCACGCTCGAGCGGCTCTCGGTCGAGCTCGACGCCGACGACCCGAGCACCTGGCTCGAGCGCTGAGCGCCGTGAGCCTCTGACGGGGCTCGAGGTTTTCTGAGGGGGCCGTGCCGGCAACCTGCCGAACTCAGGGCGGCGGCGTTGGTACGCGAGGTGCTCACCGGCGCGCCGTGCGAACACTCACCTTTCTGGCGTTGCTGGCGGCGGGCTGCGGGTCGAAGAACATCCAGACGCTCGAGCTGCCCAGGCTCGAACGGCCCAGGGCGGGCGCGGCGTTTCACACCCAGCTCACGCTGACGCCGCGCTGGCCCGGCACCTCGGGAGGCGTCGAGCGCCCCGAGACGCTCCGCGGCGTGCTCACCCTCGATGGTGACGCCGCCGCTTCCGGGCGGGTCACCGGCTCCATCGCGATGTTCTCGTTCGACGTGCTGCGCGCGAGCGGGCCGTCGACGACCTCTCTGGCGCAGGTGGCGGGCACCTTCGCTAACGGCGCGCTGACCCTCGAGGCCGGCACGGTCGCGGCTTCACCCGGAGGCACGTTCACCTGGTCTGCCTTCACGCTCGAGGCCGGCGGCGAAGGCACGGTGCGCGGCCATTGGTCTCGGGTGCTCGGCGACGTCGTCGACCAGACCGACTTCGAGGCCTCGGTCGACTGGGCGGCCGACACCAGCGGCGAGCTGGCGCGGCTGACCGTGGTGGGTGACCGCCCCGCCCCCGACCTGCTGCCGACCGACGTACTGCGCGTCACCTTCGACGAGCCGGTGCTCGAGACCCAGGCGCGCTCGAGCGTGAAGCTGCTCGCCGACGGCGCCGAGGTGGCGGCCGATGGGTCCTCCACCAGCGGCGGGGTGGTGAACGGCCGCGTGACCTCGCTGCTGCTGCGCCCGCAACACGCGCTCCCCTTCGGCGCGACGCTGAGCCTCGCCCCGCACGGCCTCGCCGACCCCGCCGGCAACGCCCTGGTGGCGGGGGCCTCGCGCCACGTGGTGGCGGACCCCGGCGCGGCGACCGACAACCCGGGCTTCGAGAACGGGTCGGCCCGCTGGGTGACGGTGGGCAACGTCGCGGTGGGCGGCGCGTTCCAGGGCCTCGCTCCCGCCGAGGGTGCCGCACAGCTGGTCGTTCACGAAGAGAGCCTCGCGTCGGGGTACCTCGACGTGCCGGCCACCGCGACCGAGCTGCAGCTGGCGGTGGCGCTGTTCTCCGAGCAGGGCCAGTTCGATGCCGGCCGCACCGCGGTGGTGCGGCTGGTCTCCGAGGGCGCGCCCGACGTGGTGCTCTTCGATGCCGCGGCAGAGCGCGCGCGTGACGCGTCGTGCGACTGCGGCCAGCTCGGCCACCGCATCGCGCGGCAGGTGAAGACCGCCGACGTCACCGCGCTGCGCGGCAAGCGCGCCTTCGTCGTCGCCGAGGTGCGCTCGGCGTTCTTCATCGGCGTGAACTACTACGCGCTGGTGCTCGACGACCTGCGCGTGCACTGAAGCGACCCGACCGGGCCGCGGGCTGCTCATCAACAGAAGCAGACGAAGCCGCCGTCGGCGTCGCGGCGCCGGCCTCCGAACGGGCGCGCACCAGACCTGGCTCGAGTTTCCCCTCGGCGCGCACGGGCGTGAAATCTCTGCGGCGCATGAACCGACTCCGCACGCCCGTTTCGTCTCGCAGCAGCCGTCAGACCCCGATGGGCCGTCGCCCCGCGATGCCCGGCTCCCGCGGCTCGGCGGTCTCGCGCATGCGGCCCGGGGCAACGGCGGCCGGCGGCTCAGACCTGGGCGCCCAGATTCGCGCGCGCGTGCAGGCGCAGCTCGCCAGCGCGTTCTCTCCCGCCGCGCCCCGGCCGCCGGTGGTGCTGCAGCCGCCGCCTCCTCCTGCGGAGACGCCGGAGACCGCGCCGGCCCCGGCGCCCACCGGCGACGCGCCCATCAACCTCGCGCCGGGCTCGAGCACCGACCTGCGCGACACCGACGCTGCCTCGCTCATCGACGCGCCGGTGCGGTCTGCGCCCGGCTCGCGCAGCGCCGACGAGTACGACTCGGTCATCGACCAGTTCGGCGTCGAGAGCAACCCGCGCTACGCGCAGCGCAACGGCAACACCTACTGCAACATCTTCGCGTCCGACGTGACGCGCGCGATGGGCGCCGAGATACCGCACTGGGTCGACGGCGCGGGCGCGCCGGTGGGGCAGGGCCAGGGCTACGAGCTCGACGCCAACGCCACCAACGCGTGGCTGAACCAGCACGGCGCCGAGTACGGCTGGCGCGAGGTCAGCGCCGCCGAGGCGCAGCGCCTGGCGAACGAAGGTCACCCCGCGGTCGCGTCGTGGAACAACCCCGGCGGCATCGGGCACATCGGCGTGGTGCGGCCGGGCGACCTGGCGAACGGGCCCGCGCTCGCGCAGGCCGGCGCGCAGAACCTCAACCACTCGCACGTCTACGACATCTTCCCCACCACCGGCACCGAGTTCTGGGTTCACGACTGAGCGGTGCGTCCCTCGGCGAGGGCACGAGGGACCCGGGGCGCGCGGTCTGCACGACGCGCGCCCACTTTTTCTTCGCGAGCGACCGTGCGCTACCTCGACCTCATCTCCTCTGGAAAGCGCGCCTGGCCTTCGTTCGGTGTGTGCGACGCCGACGTCGAGCAGGTGCTCCGGCGGTGCGGCGCCTCGCCCACTCCGGGGCCACACGCGGGTGACCGCTACCTCGCCGCCGCGTGTCTCGCCGGCTCGGGGCGCGCCATCGCGGCCTTCACCGCCGGGCCGCTCAAGCGCGCGCTCGGGCGCACCAGCCCGGGGCTGCGCGCCGACGTGGGGCAGATGGTCTGCGAGCGAATGCTCACCGGCCCCTCGCCCGCGCTGGCCCAGTACCTCGGCGCCGCGTCGCTCGAGACCTGGCTGCGCCGCGCGGTCGAGCGCGTCGCCGCCGACTGCGCGCGCGCCAGCTGCAGCCGGCAGGCGATGGCCTGCGAGACGGCGCTCGGCTCGCCCGAGCCCTGGCTGGTCGACGCGCTGAGCCGCGCGCCGGTGCAGGGCGTGGTGCACGAGGTGCTCGCCGCGCTGGGGCCCGATGACCGCGCCCTGCTGGCGATGTTCTACCGGCACCAGCTGCCGCACGGCGCCATCGGCGCGCGCCTCGGCCTGCCCCGCTCGACGGTGGCGCACCGGCTGATGCGGCTGCACCAGCGCCTCGGGCTGCAGCTCAAGCGCGCGCTCGGCTCGCGGCTCGCGCTCGACGCCGCGGAAATCGACGATGCGCTCGAGCTCTTGCGCGGCGACTGGGCCCGCCCCCTCGAGTTTCGCAGCCGGTGACGTTGGAACCCCGCCGCCCCGGCCCGTCTGGTGCCCAACAAGGAGGAGTCCCATGAGAAGAGTCTGGCTGGCCGCGGTGCTGGTGCTCGCGGCGTGTGGTGTCGAACAGCAACCGAAGGGTGGAGGAATCGAAGGTGACGGCGCGCTCGCCCGGGCGCTGCGCGCCGCGAGTGAAGAGACGGGCGTGCCGGTCGAGCTGCTCGCGGTGCGCGGGTGGCAGGCGTCGCGCTTCGCCGCGCAGCCGCTCGACGAAGGTCACGGCGAGGGCCGCCGCGGGGTGCTGGGCATGTCGCCCGCGGCGTTCGAGCGCGCCGCCGCCCTGGCGCAGGTCACGCCCGATGCGCTCGCCGCCGACGTGACGCTCGAGCTGAAGGGCTACGCGCGGCTGCTCGCCGAGCTGCGCGCCAGCCCCGACTGGCCGGGCTGGGCCGCCGCCGCGGTGGTCGCGTCGGGAGTCGACGGGCTCAGCGACACCTTCGCCCCCGCGCGCGAAGAGCTGCTGCTCGGCCTGGCGGGCGGAGTGGAGGTGCAGCTCGGCGACGGCGAGCGCCTCACCGTGCACCCCGTCGAGCTGGGCTTCGAGGTCTTGTCGAGCGCGGCGCAGGCGCTCACTCCGCCCGCGCCCGGCGAGTACCCGGCGATGGGCTGGTATGCCGCCAACCCCAACAACTACCTCGCCGGCCGCCCCGCGGCGCCGCGCTACGTGGTGATTCACGACATGGAGGGCAGCTTCTGGGGCTCGGTGAGCTGGTTCCAGCAGGCGAACCCGTACCAGGCGTCGGCGCACTACATGATTCGCTCGTCCGACGGCTACATCGTGCAGATGGTCGGCGAGGCGAACACCTCGTGGCATGCGGGCAACGACTATTACAGCCGCGCGTCGATCGGCATCGAGCACGAGGGCTACGCCAGCGCGCCTTCGACCTGGTTCACCGAGGCGATGTACCAGTCGTCGGCGCGGCTGGTCTGCGCCATCGCGCGCAAGTACGGCATCCCCGTCGACTCGCAGCACATCATCGGGCACTTCCAGATTCCCAACCCGTCGGTGCTCGCCTCGTCGGCCGCGCCCGGCACCCTCGCGCAGACCCAGGCGACTCCGTACAACTACGGCGGCATCTCGAACCACTTCGACCCGGGCCGCGGCGGCACCGGCTGGAGATGGGACTACTACCTGGGCCTGGTGAAGGGCTGCGTCGACGCCGCGAACGGCGTCACCGCGGGCAGCGGGAGCATCGCCTGTCAGGGCGCGGTCTGCTGGGCCACCGCCACGCTGAAGCTGAACAACGACAGCAAGCCGGTCTACCTGCTGAAGCAGAACCTGGTGCTGCTCGGGCACCTCGGCCCCGGCGCGGGCAAGAGCACCCGCTTCGACGCGGCCACCAAAGACGCGGTGTCGGCGCTGCAGCGCGCCGCGTCACTGGGCGAGAGCGGCACGCTCGACGCGAGCACCGCCACCGCGCTCAAGACCGCGCTGCTGGCGAAGAGCTACTCGAACGTGCCTTCGGCCGACGTCGAGTACGGGCAGACCTCGGCGAACGTCACCACCCTGCAGAGCGCGCTCACCCGCCTCGGCTTCAGCGTGCCCGCCACCGGCTACTACGGTGACCTCACCCGCCAGGCGGTGCTCGACTTCCAGACCCGGCAGAAGGTGCCCGGCGGAGACGGCGCGGTGTGCGGCTCGATGACCCGCATGGCGCTCGCCGCCGCGCTGGCCCGGGGCCTCGGGCAGTAGAGTCGCCCGTGTTGGAGACCCTCGGCCGCTACCAGCTGCTCAAGAAGCTCGGAGCCGGTGGAATGGCCGAGGTGTTTCTGGCCCGCGCCGCGGGGCCCGGCGGCTTCCAGAAGCAGCTGGTGCTCAAGCTGATTCTCCCCGCGTTCGCCGACGACCCGCGCTTCGTGCAGCTGTTCTTCCGCGAGGCGAAGATCGCCGCGCGCCTCAACCACCCCCACATCGTGCAGGTGTTCGACTTCGGCAGCGAGGGCGACGAGCACTTCATCGTCATGGAGCTGGTCGACGGCTTCTCGCTGCGCGAGCTGTTTCGCCGCACCTGGGGCCTCGACCGGCCGATACCGATTCCGCTCGCGCTCAAGCTGCTCGCCCAGGCCTGCAGCGGCCTGCAGTACGCGCACGCGTTCGTGCACCCCGAGACCCACGAGCCGATGGGCGTGGTGCACCGCGACGTCAGCCCCGACAACATTCTGCTCTCGCGCGGCGGGGCGGTGAAGCTGTCGGACTTCGGCCTCGCCAAGGCCGTCGACGCGACCCACAGCACCACGTTGCGCGGCAAGCAGGGCTACGTGGCGCCCGAGCTGATGAGCGGCGACGGCCGCGGCGACCACCGCGCCGACCTCTTCTCGTTCGGGGTGGTGATGTTCGAGACCTTGAGCGGGCGGCGCCCGTTCTCGGGCTCCAGCGACCTCGCGGCGATGCAGTCGACGCTCTACGACCCCGCGGTGAAGCTGCGCAAGGTGCGCCCCGAGGCCTCTCCCGAGCTCGAGCAGCTGGTCGACAAGTTGCTCTCCAAGTCGCCCGATGCCCGCTTCCCCACCGCCGCGGCCGCGCTCACCGCCATCGAGCGCCTGCTCGCCGCCCATTCACCGGTCCGCCCGACCGACCTGGCCCGCTATTTCTCTGCCGCGGGGTGAGCGCGGGTGCGCTTCGTGCGCTGCACCGATTGCGCAAGGTGTGCGGAGCGTGGACAGCGCCCTAGACTCGCGGGTGACGGTGGAGACGTTCGGCCGCTATCAGCTGCTGCGCCCGCTCGGCTCCGACGAGGTGAGCGAGTGGTTTCTCGCGCGCACCACCGGCCCCGGTGGGTTCGAGAAGCTGCTGGTGCTCAAGCGCCTGGTGCCCTCGCTGGCGGGCGATGCCGCGCAGCAAGAGCGCTTCGTGCGCGAGGCGCGGCTCAGCGGGCGCCTCGACCACCCCAACGTGGTGCAGCTGTTCGACTTCGGCACCGAGGGTGGGCAGCCGTTCTTGAGCCTCGAGCACGTCGACGGCCCCTCGCTGCGCGAGCTGCTCGACGGGGCGAAGCGGGCCGGTCGCCGGCTGCCGGTGGTGATGGTGGTGCACCTGCTCACGCAGGTCTGCGACGCGCTGGCGTACGTGCACGAGCTGAGCGACGCCGAGAGCGGCGCGCCGCTCGGCCTGGTGCACCGCGACGTGTGCCCCGAGAACGTGCTGGTGTCGAAGGCGGGCGTGGCGAAGCTCGGCAACTTCGCGCTCACCCGTGAGGCCGAAGCCACGCGAACGCGAACCCTCGCGGGGCGGCCGGCGTACCTCGCGCCCGAGCTCACCCAGAGCGGCGCGAAGTACGACGCGCGCGCCGACGTGTTCTCGATGGGCGTGATGCTGTGCGAGGCGCTGACCGGAGAAGTGCCTCAGGGCACCCCGTCGCTGCCGGGCGCGCTCGAGGGCCTGGTGCTGCGGGCGATGGAGAGAGACCGCGAGCGCCGCTGCCGCACCGCGCTCGAGCTCCGCGAGGCGCTCGATGCATGGCTGGCGAAGCAGCCGCCGGTGACCACCGAAGAGCTGGTGGCCTTCGTGGCCAGCGGCGGGGCAGAGGGGCGCACCCGGGCCGAGCCGGCCCAGGTTCCCAGCCCCGAGCGAGAAGACGTCACCGAGACCGAGCTGAAGCGCCCGTCGCTGCCGCCCGTCGCGCAGGCGGCGGTGCCGACCGAGCCCCAGCTCTCGGCGACCGTGTCGATGCGCAACCAGGAGACGCGGCTGGTGGCCCAGCCGGCGCCGACCCGGCGGCTGCCCGAGCGCCGCGAGTCGGCAGAGCGCCGCAGCAGCCGCGTGTCGTGGGGCGTCTTCGGGGTGGCCTGCGCGCTGATGGCGGTGGCGGCGTGGGTGGTGACGCGGCCGGCTCCGCCGGCGCCCGAGCCTCAGCCGATGGGGGTGCCGCACGCCGAGCTGGCGCCGCCGGCCGCTCCGCCCCCCGAGCTCGAGCGGCCCCAGGCGCCGCGACCGGCCCTGCCGTCGGCGCTGCCGGTGGCGCCGGCTGCGGTGAAGAGCGGCGCGGCGCGTGCAGTGAAATCGGAGGTGATTACTGCGCCCATCGTGACCAAGAGCCTGCCGCACCTGCGCGCGCCGCTGCCGAACGAGGTGGTCATCTTCGCCACGCTGAACAACGAGTCGGTGCCGGCGCGGGTGTACGTCGCCGGCCAGCCCGTCGGCGTGACGCCGGTGTTCCTCAAGCGGCCGCCCGGCGTCTACCCGCTCGAGGTCGAGTACCCCAGGCGCCCGCGCGTGAAGGTCGAGCTCACCGTGACGGCGCAACAGAACCCCGCCTTCGAGGTGATGCTCGACACCCCCGCCGAGCTGCAAGAGCGGCAAGAGCGGGAAGAGCAGCTGAAGTGGGCCCCGCGCCGTTCACCCTGAGCGGAGCCGCGAAGCGGCGAAGTCGAATGGGTGCACTCCAGGTCGATGGCACCCACGCCGCGAACTCCATGCGTCAAGCAGCAGGGCCAGCGCTCTTCTACGATGGAGTAGCTGCGCCTTCAGCCTTCGGCGAGCGACGGCAGGGTTCGATGGTTCGACAGGCTCACCACTACCCTGACCGGTCTCGTCATCTGGCCACGCGCACCCGGGTGACGACCACGGCGACGCGGCCGTTCTCGAGCGCCTTCGTCATCACGCGCACCGCCTCGCCCGCCCTCTCGAACGCGCCGCCGGCGCCCTGACGGTACCCCGCCTTGGCCAGCACCTCGGCGTGAAACGCGCGCACCTCGTCTTCGCGCGCGGTCACTGCATACGAGAACGTCGAGCTGCCTTCGCCCTCGGTGCGCAGCACCGCGCCCGCACCGGGAAAGGTGACCTCGGGCCGCGCCGCGCCCACCGTCTCGAGCGACGCCACGCTGAGCAGCAGCTTCGACCCCCGCTTGCCCGGCAGCTCGCGCGCGATGACCTGGTACGCCAGCCGATGCTCGACGTCGAGCGCCGAGAGCTGCACCGCGCCCTCGACCTCGAGCTGCGCCGAGGGCGGCGGCAGGTACAGCGCGCGCTCGGCGAACACCCGGCGGTAGTGCGCCATCAGCGCCTCGGCCTTGAGCGCGCTGGTGGCGACCGTCAGCTTCATCGGCATGCCGGCGGCGCTCGTCTCACCGGCCACCTCGACGCGCGAGGTCTCGGCCGGCACGTCCCACCCCTGGGCGGCCACCAGCGCCACGGTGAAGAGCAGCGCGCTCAAAACGGCCCGCTCCTTCCCAGAAAGCGCGGCCCGCGGTCGTAGTAGCGCACGTTGCGGCTGCCGCTGCGCACGTTCGTCATCCAGCTCTGGGGGTCGGCGTCTCTGGCGCGGTAGCTCGGGTCGCCCGCCGAGTCGACGAAGCTGAACCGAAACGCGCGGCTGTCGTCGCCCGGCACCGCGCCCACCACCTCGCGCGCGAGCTTCTGCGCCGACTTCGGCCCGGCCTGACCTTCATAGCGTTCGTACAGCTGCTCGACCCGGTCGCGGTACGCCGAGCCGTTGCACCCGCGCAGCTTGCAGGTGCGCGACTCGTCGTCACCGGTGAGCGCCCAGGTGTCGAGCAACAGCGCGTACGACGCCCGGGTGCAGGCGCCATCGCGCGGCCGCCCCAGCCCGCACAGCGGAAGCGTGAGCGGCCGCTCGAACAGGTCTTTCGGCAGCCGCACCCAGCTCAGCTCGGCGTGCGCGCGGCACTGCATGCCGCCCTCTCCACCGGGGAACACCTCGTGACGCGCGCCGTGCGTGCGCAGCAGCCCGTCGGCCCGGCACTGCACCTCGAGGTCCTTCGACTTCACGAACACCTGCACCACCTCGCGCGGGCCCATCGCGTCGACGGCGCGGGGCCCGGCGAGCTCGATGGCGCGCGCCCGCGGGGCGTAGTCGTCGGCGTGCCGGTGCATCGGCCGCGCGGTGGTATCCCACAGCGCGCCGGTCGCGGCCTCGTGCACCTTCATCGAGAGAAAGCCGAGCTCGCCGAAGGCGATCGCCCCGAGCAGCACGGTGACGAACACCAGCAGCCCCACCGCGGTCTCCACCGCCGCCTGGCCGCGGGTCATGGCGAAGGCTCTCTGCGCGCCGAGATGAGCGTCGCGCGCCAGAACGGGTTCACGAAGTTGGGCGGCTCGGCCCAGGCTCCGCCGCGGTGGTAGTAGGCGAGGCCGCGCGAGCGGGCCCGCGAGCGCTGCAGCGGCGCCGGGTCGTAGCTCGCGCGCCCCAGCCAGTCGAAGCGCAGCTCCCAGAAGTCGCGAGCAGCGTTGGCGGTGTCGCGGGTCAGCTCGACCACCGTGGTGGGCTGCCCGAACATCAGGCCGCTGCTGGCGAGCACCTCGGGCGCCTGGTCGTTGTAGTCGATGATCAACGGCCAGCCGTGGCCCTGGCCCAGGTCGGGCAGGGCGTGGTTCGCCGCGTGCTCGTCGGGGCAGTGGCGCTGCACCGCGCCGTCACCCCAGGTGTGCACGTTCAGCGCGGCCTCGGCGCCGGTGCGCAGCCAGGCGGTGGGCGTGAAGCTGGCGCGGCACCCCGGCGCGGCGACGGTGAGCCGGCCGTGGTCGTCGGACATCGCCGACGACGGCATCAGCCGCGGGTAGATGGCGTTGCCCGGGCCTTCGGCGAACTCTCCGCCGTGGGTGAAGATTCGGTGCGAGCGGTACGAGCTGCCGTCGCCGGTGAAGGTCACCGCCGCGTTGCCCAGCGCCCGCGAGAGCGCCTGCTGCATCGCCCGGTCACCGCCGAGGCGCCCGGTGGTGAACGGGTCGCCGCGCGTGCCGTGCATCAGCTCGTGCTGGTGCCGCATGATGGTCCAGTTGCGGCGGTAGCGCTCGAAGTCGGGCCGCGAGATGTCGCACGCGACCGCGGCGTTGCAGTCGGCGGCGAGCTGCTGCGTGTTCTTGCCGTTGTCGCCGGTCGAGCTCACCGTGCCGCGCAGCCCCTCGCGCGCCGCGCTCAGCACCTCGGTGGTGACCTCTTGCCGCTTCACCAGCCGCTCGAGGTGCGCGTACTCGCGCCGCGACTCTTCGCGCAGCAGCTCTTCCTGTACCCGCGCCAGGCGCTGCAGCTCGCGAAACGCCTCGAGCTCCGACCGCGCCCACACCTGCTGCACCCGGTCGCGCTCGGTCGACAGCGCGCTGCGCACCCCTGCGCAGGCGGGAGTGCTCGGCAGGTGGTCGCCCAGCCCTTCGATGGCGCTGCGGTACTCGGTGGCCCAGCTCAGGTACGACTGCGCCGCGCTCTGCGCCACCAGCAGGCTCCACTCGGTGCGGTTCACCACCGCCACGGTGTTGAACGCCCGCGCCTCGAGCACCGCGCTGTCGTACGCCGCGGTGTCGGCCACCGTCTGCAGCTCGAGGCGCTCTTTGATGCGCACCCCGAACGAGAGGGTGACCAACGCCATCAGCGTCAGCACCATCAGGGTCAGCGCGAAGAGCACCAGGGCCTGGCCCGGCGCGCGAGAGGGCAGGGGCATGTCAGGGCAGGCAGTGCTGCGAGGCGAAGTGCTCGGTGGCGGGTGGCGTCATCATTCGCATCGACGACGTCACGGTGATGGGGAACACGAGCTCTCCTTCACGGGTGCGCGCAGCGAAGGCGCGGGCCACGCTCGCGTCCGAGAACCGGTGGCGCTCGTCTTGCCACCGCGCGTCGGCGGTGGGGAGCAGGGGGTTCACCGAGCGGTACGCCGCCAGGCCGTACGCCGCGCGCAGCATCTGCACCATCGCCGCGTTCACGAAGGGAATGCGCAGCGGGTACCAGAACACCAGCCGCACCTCGAGGCGCATCGGCTCGGTGCCCTGGTCGAAGCGCTCTTCGAGCGCGCGCGTCACGTCACGCTGCAGCGGCCGCTCGCGCAGCAGCCAGAAGATGTCGCCCGAGAAGCGGTGCGCGCCCTCGCGCGGGTCGAAGCGAAAGGTGCCGCGGCTGACGCGCTCTTCCAGCTCGGGCTCGCTCTTCACCAGGCTGAACGCGGGCAGCAGGGCCTTGAGGGTCACCCGCTTCATCTCGACGCAGCTGGCCTGGGTCACGCTGCCTTCGCGCGCCGCCCAGAACGCGGCGTACTGCGCCAGCTGCCGCGCCTGCAGCATCAAGAACAGCTGCGTCGCGCCGAGCACCAGAAACACCACCAGCGGCAGCACGAGCGCGGCTTCAATCGCGGCCTGTCCGCGATCGGAGGGCGAGGCACGCATCGAGGGGCATTGTGTCATTGAGGGCTCCGCTGCGGCAGGCACACCGTTCACCACCCGTGCCGCAGAATCGCGCCCGTCGGTTCGGCGCATTGACAACCCGCCCTGACCGGGTTCGCGACGCACGTTGCGCAAGTTGTGCAACCGGTCAGCGGAGCGGGGCGGTCGCGGGCGCCTCGAGAAACAGCTGCACCCGCGAGATCAGCGCCTCGACGGTCTGGAACCGGTCGTCGGGCGCCTTGGCGAGCGCCTTCTTCAGCGCCAGCGCCAGCCCGGCCGGCACGCTCGCGTCGCGCTGGTGCGCGTCGGGCGGCGCGGCGACCTGGTGCGCGCGCAGAATCTCGTGGTCGGCGCCGTCGAACGGCAGCGCGCCGGTGAGCAGCTCGAACAGCACCACGCCGAGGGCGTAGACGTCGGTGCGCGCGTCGACCCCGGGGCCGTCAATCTGCTCGGGGGCCATGTACGCCACGGTGCCCAGCTTCTGGCCGGGGCGGGTCAGCAGCGGCGCGGTGACGTCGTGGGCGAGGCCGAGGTCGAGCAGCGTGACGTGCCCGGCCTCGCTGACGAAGACGTTGCCCGGCTTCACGTCGCGGTGCACCAGGCCCTGCTCGTGCACGAAGGTGAGCGCCGCGCCGAGCTGGCGCGCGATGAACAGCACCTGCTGCTGCGAGAGGCGGCGCGCGTCCATCAGCTGGGCGAGGGTGGTGCCCGAGAGCCGGGGCATGGCGATCCACGGGGTGACTCCGCGCCAGCCGGCGCCGCTGAGCGGCACCAGGTGGGGGTGGGTGAGCTGCTCGAGCGCACGGCACTCGCGGTCGAAGCGAATCACCGCCTCGGGGTCGCGGCACAGCTCGGGGGTGAGCGTCTTCACCACCGCCGGCTGTTGCTGCGCGGTGTCGTCGGCGAGGTACACCGTGCTGAGCGGGCCGGCGCGCAGAATGCCGGTGATGCGCCACCGCTGCGCGAGCAGCGCTCCGATGCCGAGCGCCTGAATGCGGGTGACCTCGCGGTCTCTCAGCCTGCCGGGCGTCTCGGAGCGGGTCGCCGCACAGACGCGGCACTCATCGCCGGCCAGCGCCGAGCCGCAGCGGGAGCACGAAGAGACAGTCACAGGGCGCGCCCGAGGCTACTCCCCTGGCGGGCCGGAAAACGAGCCGGGGCAGAGGTCACAGCCCGTGAGCCGAGCACCCTGAGCGGAGGCCGAAGGCCGAAGTCGAACGGGCGCCGTCCAGCTGGAACGCGAGGCGCCGCATACTCCATGCTTCAAGCAGCACCGCGTCGCAGGGCCATACGATGGAGCATGTGCTGCTCAGCCGTCGGCGAGCGACGGCAGGGTTCGATGCTTCGACAGGCTCAGCACTACCGTGACCGTTCTCGTACGGCGAGCTCCTCGAGGCCGGGAGTATGCGGCGGTGCGCGGGCCTTCAGTCTTCGGTGATGCCCACGCGGGTGCGGGCGCCCTTGCGCGGCCTCGGCACGCCGTACTGCTCGAGGCGCGTCACCAGGGTTCGCCGGCTGATGCCGAGCAGCTTCGCGGCGAGGGTCTGGTTGCCGGCGCACTTGTCGAGCGCGTCGAGCACGCGCTGCTTCTCGCCCACCTTCTGCGGCGAGGCCGCCACGGCGCCGATTTCGGGCGCGGTGAGCTTCTCGAGCGGCAGCTCATCGGGCGTCACCACCTCGTCGGGCGCGAGCAGCACCGCGCGCTCCATCACGTTGCGCAGCTCGCGAATGTTGCCCGGCCAGCGGTAGCCCTTCAGCACCGCCAGCGCCGGGTCCGACAGCCGCGCCCTCTTGCCCAGTCGCTTCGCCGCCCGCTCGGCGAAGCGCACCGCCAGCGCCGCCAGCTCGAGCGGCCGCTCTCTCAGCGGGGGAATCTCGAGGCTCACTCCGTTCAAGCGAAAGAACAGGTCCGCCCGAAAGCGCCCCGCCTCGACCTCGGCCGCCAGCTCGCGGTGCGTCGCCGCCACGAACCGCACGTCGATCTTCCGCGCCTCGGTCGAGCCCACCGGGGTCACCTCGCGCTCTTCGATCGCGCGCAGCAGCTTCACCTGGGTCGCGGGCGGCATCTCACCCACCTCGTCGAGAAAGAAGGTGCCGCCCCTCGCCGACTCGAGCAGCCCGACCTTCGCCTTCGCCGCCCCGGTGAACGCGCCCTTCTCGTGCCCGAACAACTCGCTCGAGCAGCGAGGGGCTGATGGCCCCGCAGTTGATGGCCACGAACGGCCCGCGCTTGCGCGGCGACGCCTGGTGCACCGCCTGCGCGAGCACCTCTTTTCCCACGCCCGTCTCGCCCAGGAGCAGCACGGTGAGGTCCGACGCCGCCACCCGCCGCACCATCGCGTGCAGCGCGCGCATGCTCGGCTCTTCGATGACCGGCCTCGCCTCGTCTTTCTCGGCCGTACCGCCCGGAGCCGCCGCCGCGTACAGCGCATCGGGCGAGCGCGCGGTGTCGGGCCAGCACGCGCGACCCAGCTGCGCGCCCGGCAGCGCGGCCAGCACCTTCGCCGCCAGCGCTTCGACCCGGTCGGGCGTCGACTCGGCCACCAGCACCTGCAGCCCGCGCACGTCGCGGCCCAGCAGGTCGGCGGTGCGCAGCAGCCCAGACACCCGCGCCGCCGCCTCGACCGCGTCGAGCGAGGGGGTCACCCGCAAGAGCCCGAACCGGGTCGCGCCCTGCTCGGCGCGCGCGCACTCTTCTTCCAGCCGGGTCTCGAAGTACTCGGGGCTCGCCAGCCGCCTCGGCCGCGCGGTCTCGCTCGCCGGCCGCTCGGGCTGAACCAGCAGCCACACGCTGCCCACCTCGAAGCCGTCGCCGACGTTGAGCATCAGCCGCTCGCCGGTCTTCAGCGTGCGCCCCGCGGCGCGGGTGCCGTTCGAGCTGCCCAGGTCTTCGAGCATCAGCGGTGGCCCGAGCCACAGCCGCGCGTGCTGCCTCGACACCCGGGGCAGCTCGAGCCGAATGTCGGCCTCTGCGCCGCGCCCCAGCAGCACCGAGCCCTGCTCGGGCAGCTCGCGCGAGGTGACCGAGTCTCCGTCGACCACCAACAGCCGCAGCCGCCCGGTGGTGGCGACGCCCTGCGAGTCCTTCACCGTCACGTCGTGGGTGCGCAAGAGACCCGTATTCTCGTCGGCGCCGCGCCGTTCTCCCAGCTGAAGCGCCCGAAGACGGCGTTGCACAATCTGTGAAGCGCTCGAGGCGCAAGCCGGCGACCGCGCCACCTCCAACCGCCAGCGAACCCGAGCCGGCACACGCGTTGCTCAGGGTCAGCCGCAGCACCCCTCCCGAAAGGAAAGCACCATGAGCTTCCCCACCGTTCGCCGGCCCTCGACCTCCAACCTCGGCCACAGCATCGCCAGCAAGGTCCACTCGGCGGTGAGAGGAGACCGCCCCTCGAACGCCGCGCTGCAGACGCAGCTTCGCAGCAGCGTGATGCACCACGACACCTTCCAGCCGCGCGCGCCGCGACCGCCGGTGAGCCTGACTCCGCCTCCCCTGCCGGCGCACCCGACCACGCCTTCGCCGCCGCCCGCCGCGCCTGCCGGCGACACCGGGCTCGACAGCCAGGGGCCCGACGCCGAGGTCGACGGGTGGATCTCGCAGGCCGAGCAGAAGATGGGCCGCGACTTCACCGCCGAAGAGGAAGAGGCGATTCGCATCGTCGCGTACCACGAGTCGCGCAACGACCCCTCGGCCATCAACAACCGGCCCGACGACGTGAACGCGCAGATCGGCGACAACTCGGTGGGCCTGATGCAGGTCACCAGGTCGAACTTCGCCCGCTACGTGCCGGGCGGCGACCCCTACGACCCGGTCGACAGCATCATCGCGGCGGTGCGTTACAGCGACGAGCGCTACGGCGGCATCGACCGGTCGAAGGGCGTGGTCGACTACCAGAGCGGGGCGCCGCACCAGAACCCGTACGGCGAGTCGAACGACAACTACACCTGGTACTGAGCGATGCGCGCCACGAACCTGGTCGTACTGACCTGCGCGCTCACCGGCTGCGGCGTCGAGCCCCCCGACCCGGCCGACGACACCGCCACCGTGGCCGCGAAGCTGCAGAGCCCGGTCGCCGGCGGCGCGGTGCGCGCCACCGTCGCGGTGAACCTGCGCGCCGGCCCGTCGACCGCGTACGCCGTGGTTCAGGTGGTCGCGGCCGGCGACACCGCGACGCTGCTCTCGGCCGCCCCGAGCGGCGAGTTCTTCAAGCTCGACCACCACGGCACGGTCGGCTGGTCGCACGGCGCGTACTGGGAGACGGTCGCGCCCGGCAGCGAGGTGCTCACCGTGAACGGCTGGGCGCTCACTGCCGACGAGGCCGGCAACGTGCGCACCATCGCGCAGAGCGTGGTGCCGCACCTGGCCGGCACCCGCGCCGACCGGCTGCGCGTCGCCTCGCGCGTCACCTGGTGGTCGCTCAAAGAAGGCGTGCTCGGGCTCGCCAACCCCATCGGCTACTCCAACTGCAACACCGCCTCGGGAGACCGGCGCATCGGCCCGCTCGAGACCTGCGCGCCGGGCCGCGCCTGGCAGGTCGGCGCGTCGGCGGTGCAGGTGCCGGGGCGCACGCTCGCCGACCTCGAGGCGAAGGCGCGCGCGCTCTACCCGGGCCTGGGGGTCTACGACGTGCTGTGGCGCACCGCGGTCGATGCCGGCTACGCCAACGGCAGCGCCACCCTGAACGGCATCGTCGGCTCGACCACAGACCTGCGCCGCTCGTGGCTGCTCCGCAACGGCGCCATCGGCTTCACCTGCGAAGAGCCGACGGTGACGAGCGAGTGCATCACCAACGCCTACGGCTGGTGCTACGGCAGCGGGTGGAACACCACCGCCCGCTACGCGCCCACCCGCGCCGCCGCGCTGCGCTCGATGCAGGACCTGAGCGCCATCTACGACCGCCTGGCGCCGTGAAATGCCGATTGGGAACTGGTTCCCAGACTGCGTGCCCGAGCACGCGACCAGACATTTGTCCGTGCCGAAACTCCAGGCATGTCCAACACGCTCCGAGGCAGCGCAGTCGTCACCGCCCACCGCGACCCCAACAAGACCTACGTTTCCGACCGCAACCTCGCCAACCTCGCGAAGCTCGGCGTCGAGGGCGACGCGCTCACCGTCGCCAGGCGCGGCGACGAGATTCTCGACCCGGCCGGCTCGATGCCCGGCACGCCCAAGGCCGACGGCACCCTCTACCTGTACGAGCTCGATCGCCTCGACAAGCCGCAGAACCAGGCGGTGCTGTTTCCCAACGAGCGCGCTGCGGTGCCGGCGGTGCACGCGCTCTTCGAGGTGCCCGACTCAGGCCCCGTGGCCATCGCCCCGCTGCAGAACCTCGACTACCGGCTCGAGCGTACCCTCACCAACCCGGCGGTGACCCAGGCGAACATCCCCTCGCTGCCCACTCCCGAGCAGCAGACCGCGGCGCGCCGTCTGCAACTGGTGAAGAACGGTGACGGCAACGCCGACACCATCTCGCGCGACGACATCACCTGGGGGCTCGACCCGGCCAACATCGGAGCGTTCACCGGCTACACCGTCGACGCCCTCAAGGCGATCGCCGCCACCTTCCACGACGACCTCTATGCCGAGAAGGTGATCGGCGTGCTTCCGCCGGCCTGGCAGTCGCGCGAGCTGGTCTCGGCCTCGGGCGTGAAGGTGACCGTCAACGCCGGTGTCGGCTTTCACACCCAGAGCCTGAGGAACCAGGGCCGTGCCTCCTATCGGTGGAGCCCGGTGATGACCCGGCAGGCCATCACCGTCGAGGCCCCGGTCGGCTACAAGGTCTTCGCCAAGGTCATGACCACCGACCCCGCCAAGGCCGACCCCGGCCTCGCCGAGGCGGTCATCGAAGGCAACGGCGCCGCGCAAGAAGCCTTCACCAACAACGCGCTGCTCTCGGGCAACGCCAGCGTGTGGATTCAAATCACCGACCCGGTGGGGGCGATGGTGCGCAACGTGCGCGTGGCGCTGCCTGCGACTGCGCTGCCGCCGCAGCAGATCGACGCCGGCCTCGCCGGCCGCAAGGTCGACGTGTGGAAGGACACCTCTGGCGCGGTCATCGACCCGCAGGCCAACGGCGACAAGGGCATTCTCGGCTACAGCCTCGACGGCCACCCGCACCTGTTTGCCCGCGGCGCCATCTCGGTGTGAGCGCTGCCCTCACGCCGCCGGGCGTTGCGCGCTCTCGCCGACCTGCCGGCTCACCAGAGCTCCGCTGATGACCGACCGCTACCGAACCACCTTCACGTTGAAGGTCGCGGTCTGAAACTGCCCGTACAGCCGCACCCACAGCGGCAGGTACATCTCGAGGCCGCGCGCGCCGGTGATGTCGCCTACGTCGACGATGTGCTTCCACCCGAAGCTCTGGAGCAGCTCCTTCACCTTCGCCTTCGCGCCGGCGTCGTTGCCCGCCATGAACATGTCGTGGTTACCCGACGACAGCGACTGCGGCTCGACCATCAGCTTCGCGGTCACCGTGTTGAGCGACTTCACCACCAGGCACCTGGGAAACGCGCGCTGCACCTGCTCGGCCAGCGAGTCGGTGCTCGGCGTCAGCATCGACGGCGGGAACCCGTTGCTGAAGTCGAGCGGGTTGCTGATGTCGATCAGCACCTTGCCCGCCAGGTTCGCCTCGCCTGCCGCCTTGAGCGCGTCGAGCGCGCCCGCCCCGTTGGTGCAGTTGAACAGCAGCTCGCCGAACGCCGCCGCGTCGCTGAACGTGCCCGAGGTGCCCTTGGGCAGAAACTGCTTCTCGAAGGCGCGCGCCTTCTCGTTGTCCGAGTTGCGCGCCCCCATGCACACTTCGTGGCCCAGCTGCACCAGGCGGGTGGCGATGGCCTGACCCACGACTCCGGTTCCGAGGACGCCGACTTTCATGGCCTGAACATGTAGGCCACGGCCTTCGACCCCGCAATCAAATGGTCACGGGCAGCTGGTGGCGCAGCCGCCGTCGCCGCAGCAGATTCTGCCCGACGCGCACTGCCTGCCGCGGCACTGCGCGTCGAGGCAGTCGGTCTTGCCGTCGCAGTCGTCGTCGAGGCTGTTGCCGCAGGTCAGCGCCGAGTTCTCGGCCAGCAGGGGTATGTACGGCAGGCACAGCCCCAGCAGGTGGGTGTTGCAGTTCCACAGGCGCAGGCCCGCCGCGCACACGCCGCCCGGGCAGGGCTGCTTGATGTTCTGGCAGCCGGTGTCGAGGCAGTCGGTCTTGCCGTCGCAGTCGTTGTCAATGTTGTCCGAGCAGGTGTCGACCGAGTCTTCGGCCGAGGGGTTGGTGACGCACACGCCCCAGCTCTTGCTCGCGCAGTCGAAGGTCTGCACGCCCTGCGCGATGCAGCCCGCGTCGAGCACGCAGGCCCGCTTCAGCGCGCCGCACCCGGGGTCGGCGCAGTCGGTGCGAAGGTCGCAGTTGTTGTCGACGCCGTCGGTGCAGGTGCCTTGCGAGTCTTCGGCCGCCGGCACGCACGAGGGGCCCGCATCGAAGCCGGCGTCTTCCTCTCCTGCGTCGATGCCGCCGGCATCGACCGGCCCCGCATCGGGCGGGGGCGGCATGGTGCAGCCGCCGTCGCTCTCGGCGATGAGCCCGATGGGGCACTCCCAGGCCGCGCACTGCCCCGCCACGCACTGGCCCACCGCCTGGTCGGTCTCGCAGCGGTGGCCGCACGCGCCGCAGTTGAGCGCGCTCATCGACACCGAGCTCAGGCCCACGATGACCTCTTTGTCTTCACCCACCACCGCGCGGCCCGCGCCGCACGCCACCAGCGTGCCGTCTGCATCGAACACCTCGGCGCCCACCGTCAGCGCGCCCTGCGCCAGCGCGCCCTGCTCGTAGAGCACGTTCATCTGGCCCTCCGAGATGTACGCGGTCTTCTCGCGGGTTCGCTGGTCGGCGTCGACGGTGGTGAGGTGCAGCTTGCCGCCCACCGGCAGGTCGTACGCAGTGACCGTGAGCTCGACGTTCTTGATGACGCTGCCCGGGTCGAGCAGGCACGACGACAACAGCAGCAGCCAGGCGCGCTTCATTGGGGAGTCCCATCGCTCAGGAAGAGCAGCAAGAGCCCGAGCGCGGCGGTGCCCACCGCGCCCACCAGCGCCAGGTTCGTCACCAGCCGCCAGTTCTCGATCGCCCGCACCTGGTTCGGGCTGTAGGTGCCGGCCTCGGCGAGCTGGGTCAAGAAGCCGTCGTAGCCCGAGCGCGTCTGCAGCGCGGCGATGGCCGAGGTCGAGCCGAACGCCACCGCCAGCCCCATCGACACCCAGCCCAGGCGCCGCGGCAGCGGCATGCTCGGCGCGGCCACCTCGGTGCGCTCGAGCCCCACCTCGGGAAACGGAGCGAACGGCGCCGACGGCGGCGGCACCACCCCGGCGCTGGGGTTGCTCGACACGAAGCCGCGCAAGAACCCCGCCCCGTAGGGAATGGTGAACAGCCCCTTGCGCAGGTCGTCTTCCACCGCGCCGCGGGTGGCCGAGCGCTTGGGCTTGAGCGACGACAGCGCCAGCTGCGCGATGCCGCCGGTCTTCGAGGCGCGCACCTTCGCCTCGCGGTCGTCTTCGAAGAACGCGAAGTACTCGCTCTCGCCCACCAGCTTGAGGAACACCGAGCGCTCGCCCGAGGCGTTGAAGTCGGCGTAGCGGGCGCCGCGCGCATCTTCGACCCGCCAGCGGCCTTTGAGCTGGGGCGGCACCTCGAGGTAGCGCGGGCTGCCGCGGCGCAGGTCGAGCACCGGCCGCGAGAGGTCGAGCGCCGGAGGCCTCGCGAACACGTCGACGCGGGCCCGCGGGTCAGACAGACCGTCGTTGGCCGCGGCCACGAACGCGGCGATCTCGGCGTACCGCACGTAGCCGTCGCCGTCGGCGTCGGCCGCTCCCAGCAGCGCCGAGCGAATCTCGTGCGAGAACACCCCCGACTCGAGCGCCGCCCACTCGTGGGTCTCGACCTCTTTGGTGCCGCTCACCAGCACCCCCACCTCGGGGTGCGCGTCGAGCGCCTCGCGGTCGAGAAACGCCTTCACCGCCTGAAGCTGCGCCTCGGTCGCCGCGCCGCGCTTCGCCACCAGGAAGTACGCGTTGCAGGCGTCGATGATGACGTGCTTGTACGTGGCGGGCACCGGCTCGAGCACCGCGCTGAACAGCTCGCGCCGCAGCAGCACCGAGTCGACCAGGTTCACGTAGCCCTCGCGGTCGGCGGTGATGTTGCCGTGGCCGGCGTAGGCGAAGAAGAACTCGACCTGCTCGCCGGCCTGCTGCGCGCGGCGCGCGTCTTGGGCAATCTCGTGAATCGCGCGGTCGAGCTCGGCGCGCGAGGGCGGCCGCGCCACCGCGGCGAGGGCGGGGTGCCGCCGCTGGGTGTCGGCGTCGAGCACCGCCAGCAGCTTGGGCTGCGCGCCCAGCGCCTCGAACAGCTCGAAGTAGCGGGCGGCGTCGTCGTCGGCGTAGCGCAGCGGCGCCACCTTTGGGTCGCGGCTCGAGTTGAGCCCCACCACCAGCGCGAAGAGGCGCGGCTGCGCCCGCTCGGCCGGGCCGGCCGCGGCGAGCAACAGCGCAGCGAGCGCCGGGGCGCTCACGGGCCGACCTTCACCACCGTGGGCTCGCACGTCGCGCACCTCGCCAGCCGCACCGAGGCCTGCAGGTCTGGCCGCCACTCCACCGTCCACGGCAGCGTGGTGTCGGGCGCGTCGGCCACTTCGCCTTCGCCCACCAGCCGCTCGCCGTCGAACAGCTGCACGTGGTTGAGCCCGCGCGTCGAGACCGCGAACAGCACCGTGTCTTTGGCGGCGCAGGTCGGCACCACCGCGTCGCCGCGCAGGCACACGGCGCGAGCGCTCGCCGTCACCGCCACCGGGTCGCCGCCGCGCGCGCTGAAGGGCTCGGGGCGATTGACGGTGGCGTAGAAGACCACCCCGGCGAGCGAGGCGGCCAACGCCAGCGCCACCGCGCGGCCGGGTCGAAAGAGCGGCACCACCTTCGCGGCGGGCAGCGGCGGTTCGAACAGCCACAGCTCTTCTTCGGTCATCTGCGCCGGGTCGCCCAGCATGCTGCGCATCGCCTGCGCGGCGCGGTCGTACGCCGTCTGACACGGCGGGCAGCCCTTCAAGTGCTCGCGCAGCGGCTCGCGCTGCACGTCGGCCTGCCGGCCCTCGAACAGCGCGTCGAGCTGAGCCCTGGCCTGCTCGTGGGTCATCGCGCCGTCACCCTTTCTGCCGCCGCGCCCACCAGCGAGCTCTCGACCGGGCGCGCGCGGTCGAGGTAGCCGCTGGCGCGCAGGTGAATGAAGAGGTCTCGGCGCAGCTTCGCCTCGACGCGCCGCACCTGAATGCGGGTGAGCCCCAGCACCGCCGCGGCGTCGTCTTGGGTGAGGTGCTGCTCGAAGCGCACGCGAAACACGTCGCGGTCGCGCCCCTCGCGCCCGGCGAGAAACTTCTCGACCAGCCCGTGCAGCTCGCGCTCTTCGGCCGCCTGTTCGGGAGAGGGCGGGGCCATGCCCACCACCGCGCCGGCGTTGGCGGCCTGGCTCAGCTCGCTCTCGAGCGCGGGCGCTTCGGCGAGGTCTTCACGGCCGCGCTGCTGGTTGAGCAGCTCGTTGCGGGCGATGGCCGCGAGGTACTGCAGGTAGTCGGAGGCCCCGTCGAACGCGCCGCGCGCCTTGTCGGTGAAGGCGCGGGCGAAGGCCTCTTGCACCACCGCGCCCACCTCGAACGGAGACGAAGGCCGAATGCGCCCGCCGCGCGTGGTGAGGCCGCGGGCCACCAGGGCCGACAGCTGCGGCGCGTAATGTCGAAACACGATCTCCATGCTCTGCCGTTCACCTGCCCGAAAGCGCTGCAACAACTGGCTGTCTTCAGTGAGCAGGCTCATCGCTCACCCCGGCCTGACGGTCGGTCCATGGGGTGGTGACACAGCGGCCGGTGGGTGTGGATCGCGCAACCCGCGCTTTTTAGTCCTGCAGCGACGGCGATCCAATCGCTGTCACCGCCGTGTACTTCCGCCCATGCGCAAACTCGGGTTGGGGGTCTTCACGGCAGCTCTGCTGGCGGCATGCCCGTCTACAGTCACCGACACCGACGCCCCCCGGGTGGTGCGAAACGTACCGGCCAGAGACGCGTCGGGCATCGCGACCAACGCCAGGGTCTCCATCGAGTTCAACGAAGCGATGGACGCGGCGAGCATCAGCGCCGACACCGTGCAGCTGCGCCTCGGCTCGACCGCGGTCAGCGGCGTGGTCACCTGGGTCGACTCGGAGAAGCGCGCCGAGCTGCAGCCCTCGACCATGCTCTCGGAGAACTCCGAGTACACCGTCACCGTCACCACCGGCGTGAAAGACGTCGCGGGCAACGCGCTCGCGGCCGACTTCTCATTTCGCTTCATCACCGTCGGCAACGCGCCGCACGTGAGCGCCACCACCCCGGCCGACGCCGCGATGGGCGTGGCGCGCGACGTGGTGGTGAAGTTTCAGTTCGACAAGGCGCTCGCCGAGGCCTCGCTCACCGCCAACCTCACCCTGGTCGACGACCAGTCGGTGCCGGTCGCCGCGGTGACCTCGTGGGACGGCTCGAGCTACACCGCCTCGATCTCCCCCAGCGCGCCGCTCGCCGAGGGCAAGCGCTACACCGCCACCGCCAAGGCCGGCATCACCGGCACCAACGGGCTGATGCTGCCCGCCGACAAGGTCATCTCGTTCACCGTGGTGAGCGACCCGCCGGTGGTGGTGAGCACCGTGCCCGCAGACCTGGCGATGAACGTGGCGCTGAGCACCGCGCTCACCGCGCACTTCAGCGAGCCCATCGACGCGGCGAGCCTGAGCGCCACCACCTTCTTCGTGCGTGAAGGCAGCACCATGCTCGACGCCGCCCTGGCGCTCGACGCGGCGCGCACCACCGCCACCCTCACCCCCGCCGCGGCGCTGCTCGAGGGCCGCACCTACACCGTCACGCTCACCACCGGCGTGAGAGACGACTTCGGCACGCCGCTCGCCACGGCCAAGAGCTGGTCGTTCTCGACCCTCACCACCGTGCCCGCCGTCACGGCGGTGGTGCCGGCGAACGCCGCCACCGCCATCTCGGGCAACGCGGCGGTGAAGGTGACCTTCAGCGAGGTGATGGACGAGGCCAAGGTCACCAGCGCCACGGCCTTCGAGGTGAAGAGCGGCACCTCGGCGATTGCCGGCACCCGCAGCTGGGACGACGCGACGCGCACCGCCACCTTTCAGCCCACCGGCGCGTTTCCCGGCGGGGCGGTCATCTCGGTGCACCTGTCGACCGCGGTCACCGACCCCTCGGGCATTCCCCTCGCGCAGGCGTTCGACTCGCAGTTCACCGTCTCGAACGCGCCCAGCGTCTCGTCGTCGGCGCCGTCTCCCAATGACGTCGGGGTGCCGCTGGGCCAGGCGGTGAGCTTGAGCTTCAGCACGATGATGGACCCCGCGTCGCTCGTCGCCGCCAACGTCTGGGTGGAAGACGCGGCGGGCACGAAGCTGCCCGCGACCTACACCGCCGCCAGCACGGGCCTCACCCTCGCCCCGTCGGCGATGCTGCGCGAGTCGAGCGTGTACACGGTGGTGGTCACGCCCGCGGTGCGCTCGAGCACCGGGGTGGCGTTCGCCGCCGAGTACCGCTTCTCGTTCACCACCTCGGGCGTGCCGCCGGTGGTGGTGAGCACCACCCCGGGTGACGGCGCCGGTGGAGTCTCGGTCTCGTCGACCGTCAGCGTCGACTTCGGCGAGCCGATGGCCACCGCGACCTTCACCCCCGCGACCTTCACCCTGTCGGACGGCGCGAACGAGCTGCCCGGTGCGGTGACCGCGCTGGGCGACCACACCCTGGTGTTCACTCCCTCTGCGAAGCTGCGCCCGCAGCACACGTTCACCGGTACGGTGACCTCGGGCGTCACCGACGTGGCTGGCAACGCGCTCGCCGCTCCGTTTCGCTTCAGCTTCACCACCGAAGGGGTGCCGCACCTCGTGTCGGCGCTGCCGGCCAACGGCGCCAGTGGCGTGGCGCTCGACGCGAAGGTGGTGCTCGCGTTCGACGAGAACATCTCCAGCACCATTCGCGTGACCGGCACCGCGGCCTCGACGACCGAGGCCGTCACCCTCACCAACGCGGCAGGTGCGCGGGTCGACGGAGCGGTGGGGTACGACGCCACCACCTTCACCGCGGTGATTCGGCCCCAGTCGGCGGGCGCGAACATTCCCTGGGTGGCGAGCACCCGCTACACGGTGACCGTCGACGGCTCGAAGCTGCTCGACTCCAACGGCAACGCGGTGGGGGGCCGCACCGTCTTCTCGTTCGTCACCGGCACCGTGAGCGACAGCACGCCGCCCACGCTCACCAGCAGCGACCCGGGCAACGGCGCCACCGGCGTGAGCCGCACCGCCGCGCTGTGGGGCCAGCTCTCCGAGCCGCTCTCGGCAGCCTCGGTCAGCGCCGCCACGGTGCGGGTGCTCGACGGCACCACCGCGCTGCCCGGTCAGGTCAGCTACGACGCCGCGACGCGCCGGGTGCAGTTCAGCCCGGCCGCGCCGCTGCCCCCGGCCAAGGTGCTCAGCTTCGAGATTGGCGCGGTGACCGACCTCTCGGGCAACGCCAAGGCGGCGCTCAACGCCATCGGCTTCACCACCGCCGACAACGCCGCGCCGGGCATCGCCGCTTCTGCGCCCGCCAACCTGGCGGCGGGGGTGAACGTGAACTCTGCGGTGCGCATCGCCTTCACCGAGGCCGTCGACCCCAGCACGCTCACCGTCACGTCGTCGGCGGGTCCTGGAGCGGTCTGGTACGACGCCGCCAGCGCCTCGGCGCTGTTCGTGCCCGCCTCGCCGCTGCCGGGCGGCATGACGGTGACGGTCACCGTTGCGGCCGGCCTCTCGGACCTCGAGCGCAAGGTGACCGCTGCAGACCTGAGCTTCTCTTTCGACACCATCGCCAGCTCGGCGCAAGACGTGGTCGCGCCCACGGCGAGCCAGACGGTGCCCGCCAACGCCGCCACCTCTGTGAGCGCGCTGCAGGCGGTGACGGTGCGGTTCAGCGAGCCGATGCGTCCGGCGACGATTCCGGGCAGCTACACCTTCCGCCGGCACAACGGCCCCAACGTGCTGCACCGCGCGGCGTTCAGCGCCTCGGGAGACCAGCTGGTGCTGACTCCGCTCGACCCGCTGCAGGGCGGCGTGACCTACGACCTGGTGCTGGGCACCGGCATGAGAGACCTGGCCGGCAACGCGCTGGTGCAGACGGCGTCGTCGTTCACCGTCGAGAGCGTGAAGCCGAGCGTGTCGAGCACGTCGCCGCTGGCCTCGAGCACGGTGGGCAGCGGGGTGCAGGTGAGCGTGGTGTTCAGCGAAGCGCTCGACCCGGCCAGCATCGACCCTTCGACCTTCACCGTCTCGACGGCGGCGGGGGCGCTGCTGGGCGCGGTCTCGTACGACGCGGCGTCGCGTACCGCGCTGTTCCAGCCCGCGCGCCCGCTGGCCGATGGCACGCACACCGTGACGCTGCAGGCGAACAACGTGAGGGACCTGGCGGGCAACACCCTCACCGCGACGTCGGGCACGAGCTACGCGTTCACCTTCACGGTGAGCAGCGTGGGGCCCTCGGTGGCGATGGCGAACCCGTGCGGCTCGCAGATCGACGCCGACGACTTCGGCACCCAGCAGGTGACGGTGCGGTTCGACCGCCCGGTGCGCCGGAGCGGCGGGGCGGGGCTCGACGGCACCGCGCTGAAGCTGCAGCGCAACGGCAGCGACCAGGCGGTGACGGTGATGCACACCGCCGACACCGACACGGCGGTGCTTCTGCCCACGAGCGCGCTGCTGCCCGGAGAGACGTACACGGTGACCGCGACCACGCTGGTGCTGGCGACCAACAACAGCGCGCCGATGTCGTCGCCGTACGCGTGCACGTTCACCACCCAGCGGGTGGTGTTTCAAGACGGGGTGAACGACACCGCGACCACCGGCTACACGCTGACCGGCTCGGGCGGCAACGTGTGGCAGCGCATCAACAGCGGCGACGACCAGCGCAGCAGCATCGTGTGGCGCGGCGGCGCGGGCAGCGACGGGCAGAGCTACGCCCGCGAGTGCACCTCGGGGCTGCAGGGAGCCGCTTCCGACCGGGTGGTGACGGTGGAGAAGCAGATCGACCTCACCGGGTACACCTCGGCCGAGGTGCGCTTTCAGGTGATGGACGACATTGCGCGCACCGGCATCGCCGACGAGGGCCGCCTCATCGTCAACGACGGCGCCGACCACGTCATCAAGGTCTACACCGGCCAGAACGCGGGCAACGCGTACGTGCGTGACGGCAAAGGGAGCGGAAACTTGAACGCGTACGTGAACAAGACGGTGACGGTGAAGTGGCAGCTGCTCATCAAGGGGTACTCGGCGGGGGTGCTGGGCAATTGCAATTCGTCGCCGGCGGGGCGGAAGGGGTTGTTCGTCGATGACGTGCTCATCGTCGGGCAGTGAGGCTTCAGGCCGGCCGGGGGGCCGACACGGCCGTCGACGTCCACGTCCACGTCCACGAAAAAGCCCGACGCGCTTCGCGCGGCGTCTCAGCGCGTCGGCGAAGTAAAGTGACTGCTGCGGCGCGAACGCCCCCTGAGACTACGGGAGCGCCAATCGTTCAGGCTTCTTCGTGGACGTGGACGTGGACGTGGACGTGGACGGCTTCTAAACGAAGCGCCTCAGGCCCCCGAACGAAGCGCCTCAGACCCCGAACGAAGCGCCTCAAGCCCACGAGCGAAGCGCCTCCGACCCACGAACGAAGCGCCTCAGGCCCCCGAAAAATCCCCACCCACCAACGCCTGCACCGGCACCAGCTTCGCGAGCTCTCCCGCCTCGCTCACATGCTCGACCCCATCTTCGAAGATCGCCGGCGGCATCGGCAGCGCCCCCTTCCGCGACGACACCACCTTCCCCGCCTCATCGATGTGCCCGAACACGAAGATTCTCTGGTCCGCGAACTTCGCTTCCGCCGACACGTCACCGATGAACGGGTGCCGCTGCCCGTGCGCCAGCTCGAGCATCGGGTTGCCCGGCGTCTGCTTCGCCAGCATCCAGTAATCGTCCGGCGCGCCGTCGTAGAACAGCTTCCCGTCCCGCTCGGTCAAAGGGCCCGGCAAGATGATTCCCAACCGCCCGCCCACCGGGTTGCCCACGTCGAGGTTGCCGAACGGCGAGAGCCGCTTCACCAGCGCGGGGTCGGTGATTTCTACGTTCGAGTCCGGGGCCACCCGCAACAGCAGCTTGCCGTCGACCAGCGCCAGCCGGCCGCTCACGAAGTCGGGCGGCGTGCCCGGCGCGAACGACTGCACCGCCAGCACCTCGGGCGTCGTGGTGGCGTACGCCCGCACCGTCACCGTCATGCCGTCGAACGCCTTGAGACAATTGGCTTCGAGGTAGCGGTGCTGAACCCAGAGGTGCTGCCCGCCGGTCTGCGCGATGGCCGGCGTCTTGAGCTGCCAGGTCTTCCCGTCGGGCGTGGTGAGCCGCGGCAGGTCGGTGTTGCCCGCCACCGTGGCGAGCGAAATCTTCCCCGTCAGCTGCACCGGCTTCGCAGGCCCCGCGCTGAAGCCCAGCGTCGCCGCGCGCGCCGCCTGGGTCTGAGCGAGGTCGAACGCCGAGAAGGCGGCCTGCTGCTCCTGCGCGAACTGCAAGAGCCCCGCCTCGCGCTGGGTGGGGTCTTCGAACGCGGTCAGCTCCTCGAGCTTCGCCACCGTCGCGCCCGAGAGCCCCGCCGCCCTGGCGAAGCGCAGCGCGTAGTCGGCGGCCTCGACCGGCGACTCGGAGAAGAACCGCGCCAGGTCGGCCGCGGTGCGGGCAGAAGCAGCGAACGTCGTAGCCGAGACCGACATGGCGCCTTTCGTTAGTCGAACCGCACGAGATTTGCACACGCCCGCCCGGTGCGGGGTCACGTTGGCATGCCCCGTCCCACCCTCATGGTTTTCCTCGCTGGAGCGCTGCTCTGCGGCTGCCGGGTGATGCACGCGGTGACCGGTGACGAGCTGTTCCGCACGAATGAGCCCAGCCGCGTGGTGCGCGGGCCGGTGGTGCCCGAGGCCGAGCCCCAAGACGAGCAGTACCAGGCGGCCGTCGACGAGGCCGAGCTGCCGCCGCTGCCTCCCGCGAAGCCGGCGGCCAAGAAGAAGACCGACGTGGCGATGAAGAAGCCGTGAAAGAGCGCACCGCGCGGTAACAGTTCGCGAAGTCTCACTCACCCTTCTGATTTTTCAGGGTCTCTGAAGCTGGCATCTGTCGTTACTGAACGACAATGGTCGACAGCATCGGTACGCCCCTGATGTGGGGCGGGTTCGCGGTCATCGTGTTGGTGCTGCTCGCGCTCGACCTGTTCGTCTTTCACCGCAAGTCGCACGAGGTGAAGGTCAAAGAGGCGCTCATCTGGAGCGCAGTGTGGATCTCGCTCTCGCTCGCCTTCTGCGGCTTCGTCTTCCTGCGCTCGGGCTCGGGGCCGGCGCTCGAGTTCCTCACCGGCTACCTCATCGAGAAGGCGCTCTCGGTCGACAACCTCTTCGTCTTCATGATCGTCTTCGCCCACTTCGGGGTCGCCCCGAAGGACCAGCACCACGTGCTGTTCTGGGGCGTCATCGGCGCCCTGGTGATGCGCGGCCTCTTCATCGCCGGCGGCGCCGCGCTGATGACCCACTTTCACTGGGTCACCTACGTGTTCGGCGCCTTCCTGGTCTTCACCGGCGGCAAGCTGCTCTTCCAGCGCGACGAAGAGCCCGCGCCCGAGAAGGGCCTGGTGATGCGCGTGCTCAAGCGCGTCGCTCCGCAGCTGCCCAAGGCGGCGGTGGTCATCATCGTGGTCGAGGCCACCGACCTGGTGTTCGCCGTCGACTCGATTCCCGCCATCTTCGGCGTCACCACCGACCCGTTCATCGTCTACACCTCGAACATCTTCGCCATCTTGGGGCTGCGCTCGCTGTACTTCGCGCTCGCCGGAGTGATGGGCCGCTTCCACTACATCAAGCCCGGCCTCGCCCTGGTGCTCGGCTTCGTCGGCGTGAAGATGCTGATCGCCGGCGTGGTGAAGGTGCCGGTGCTGGTCTCGCTCGCGGTCATCGTGCTGCTGCTCGCCGGCGCGGTGGCGGCCTCTCTGCTCTTTCCGCCGCACCCCAAGCCGAGCCCCAGATGATCTCGACCCAAGGCGAAGCGCTGATCATCATGCTGTTGATTCTCACCAACGGCGTGCTGGCCGGCGCAGAGATCGCCATCGTGGCGGCGCGCAAGGGCCGCCTCAACCAGCTGGCGCGCGAGGGCTCGCGCGCGGCCAAGGCGGCGCTGCGCCTGCGCGACAACCCCGAGCGGTTTCTCGCCACGGTGCAGATCGGCATCACCGTGATTGGAGCCACCGCCGGCGCGTTCGGCGGCGCCGCGTTCGCCCGGAACCTGACCGGGGTGCTCGAGAAGGTGCCCGCGCTCGCCGCCCACGCCGAGGGCATCTCGCTCGCCGCGGTGGTCGGGCTCATCTCGTACTTCTCGCTGGTCATCGGCGAGCTGGTGCCCAAGTCGCTCGCCCTGCGCAACGCCGAGCGCTACGCGCTGCTGCTCGCCCGCCCGCTGTGGTGGCTGTCGGTGGCCACCCGCCCGCTGGTGTGGTTTCTCACCGCCAGCTCGAACGTGGTGCTCGCGCCGTTTCGCGACCGCACCAGCTTCACCGAGGCGCGGCTCTCGGCCGACGAGCTGAAGCAGAACCTCGAAGAGGCCTCGCGCGCCGGCACCATCGACCCCGAGGCCGCCCAGATTGCCCGCCGCGCTCTCGAGCTCGCCGAGCTGCGCGCCGCCGATCTGATGGTGCCGCGCACCCGCATCGTGGCCATCTCCCTCGACACCCCGGTGGCCGAGGCGGTGCGGCGCATGAACCACTCGGGGCACCCCCGGCTGCTGGTCTACGAGCGCGACCCCGAGCGGGTGGTCGGCTGGGTGGCCGCCAAAGACCTGGTCGGCACCGAGCTCAAGGGGCACGTGCAGCCCGCTCCGTTCGTGCGCTCCGACCGGCCCGCCACCGAGGTGCTGCTCGAGCTGCGCGAGAAAGACGCGCCCCTCGCGGTGGTGACCGACGAGCACGGCCAGGTCGAGGGCATGCTCACGCTCGACGACGTCTTTCTCGAGCTGGTGGGCCGGCGCACCCAGAACACCGCGCCGATTCGCCCCCAGCCCGACGGCTCGGCGCTGGTGATGGGCTCGGTGCCGATTCGCGAGGTGAACCGCGAGCTCGGCTACGCGCTGCCCGACGACGGCGAGTTCAACACCGTGGCCGGCCTCTTCCTCTCGCTCTCCCAGCACATCCCCGGGCCGGGCGAAGCGGTGAAGACCGCCAACGGCTTCCTGCTCGAGGTCATCGGCGCCTCGCGCCGCCGCGTGCGCGCCCTGCGCATCGTGCCGCCCACGGTGTAGCCCAAGCCGCCCCGCTTACTGCGGCGTGCCGTCGGGGCTGAACTCGCGCCCGCCGGTCACCAGAAACCGCAGGCCCTGTGCCCGCAGCGCGCCCGCGGCGCTCTCCCAGATGAGCCCGTGGCCGTTGTAGCCCTGCGCCTTCTCGGGCGAGAGGTACGCCTTGGGGTCGGCGCGGAAGAGCAGCTTCTGCTTCTCGCCGACCTGCGCCGCGGTCACCGCGGTGAGCCCCATCGCGACCGAGAGCTCTTCGGTGGTGAAGTTGGGAATGGTGATGTCGCCGAGGCCCTCCTGCGCCAGCACCGATTTTTCACCGAGCATGCGGCCCACGTTCACCGGGTCACCCGGGTCGAGCACCACCTGCGCCACCGTGCGCAAGAACGGGAACAGGCCGTAGTACTCGGGCGACTGAAAGGTGAGGCCGGTCTTCGCCACCACCAAGAGGCCGATGCGGTCGCGAATCTCTTCGCCGGTGAGGATGTTCGAGAGCCCGCCGCCCGGCACGTTGAGCACCGCGGTGGTGATGCGCGGGTCGACCGAGGTGGTGCTGGCGCCCATGATGCTGCCCAGCGAGTTGCCCCAGTAGCCGGCCTCGCGGCGGAAGTCGCCGCTCCCGTCACCGTCGACGTCGAAGCCCGGCATGGCGCGAATCAGCTGCATCTGGTCGACCGCCATCTGGCGAAAGTTCTCGCGGGTCTTGGCGAGGTTTTCGATCTCGAAGAACGCGAACGGGTTGCCGCGGCTGCCGTGGCTGGGCGCGTCGATGCCGGCGCAGGCGATGCCGGCGCGCGCGAGCAGCTGGCCGATCTCGACGCAGATGGAGTCGTCGGCGCCCACCATGGTGGTGTTGCGGCTGTTGATGCCGTGACCGGCGATGACGAACGGCCAACCGCCCGGCGGCTTGGGGCCCTTCGGCACCACCACCACGAAGCGCAGCGGCACCGCGGGGGCGGTACCCGGGGCGTCGACCCACGCGTCCTTCCACACTCCGTCTTCACGCAGGTCGTGCGAGGGGAAGGTGCCGTACAGCACCATGCCGATGTCGGCGGCCGGCCGCGTCCACGCGTGCTTCTCGGTCCAGTGGGCGAGGTCGAGCCAGTCGGTGTCGCTCGAGGTCCACTTGCCGTCGAGGTACACCCCGTCGTCGCGCTGCAGCCGGCCGTGAGTGCCGACGGTCATCGTCGCCGGCGGCAGCGCATCGAGCCCGGCGACGATCTTCTCGAACCGCGCCGACACCGGAGCGCCGGTCACCGGCAGCGCCAGCAGCACCTCGCGCTCGTCGATGCCCAGGGCCCGGGCCGCGGTCTGGCAGCGCGCCACCATCTCTTCGCCCAGGTCGAAGCCGCGGCCCAGCGCGACGCCGGCCTCGGTGCGCATGCCCTTCTTCACCACCAGCATGCCGTTCACGCCCTCGGGCAGGGTGCGGGTGGGCCGCGCCAGCACGAACTCGGGGAAGCCCTCGGGCACCTCTTTCATCTCGGCGTCGAGAATGTCGCGCGACGACTCGACCGGCACGTCGGCCTCGAGCACCTGCCAGCCGCTGGCCGTCTCTTGCAGCCGCGCGAGGGTGCCCTTCAGCGAGCTGCGGTCGAGCCGCTCGGCCGTCGGCAGCAGGGTGGGCGCGAAGTTCCCCACGCCCTCGAGCTTCTGCAGAATCGGCGTGTAGCCGTCGACCAGCGTGCGCACCTGCCGCGCGGTCTTGGGGGTCATGAACGGCTTCCAGAACTCGGCACGCGCCGGCGCCCGCGAGTCGGGAAACGGGTTCGAGAGGCTCTGGGCGTCTTGGCTGTAGAGCAGGTGGGGCGGCTCGACTCCCGGCCCGCACGCGGCGAGCAGGAGCACGGCGAAGAGGGGGCGGACCATGGGGTGACGTACAGATGCCACGCGGGCGCCGGCTTCCAACACCCGACATGGGCGCTGCACGTCACGTGAGAGAGACACGCCGTGCACCCTCACGGCTGACGTGAACGTCCGGCGAAGAGCGTGTCGTCTGACGGGCAGCGTGAGGCGTGCCGGTGCCCGTGCCCGGCTGTCGATGCTCCGCTCCGCTCAGCCCTTGCCCTTGCGCGGGCGCGGTATCGCGTACGCGTCGAGCCGGTTGAGCATGGTGCGGCGCGAGATGCCGAGCTGCTTCGCGGCGAGCGTCTGGTTGCCGCCGTGGGTCTCGAGCGCCGACATGATGCGCTGCCGCTCGGCCTCGAACTCGACGGTGCCGCTGCCCGGCACGGCGTGCACGGTGGCCGAGGTGCGCTCACGCTCGAGCACCGGCGTGGCGAACTTCTCACCCGGCAGGTCGTCGGGGCCGATGACGTTGCCGTTGCAGAGCAGGGTGGCCCGCTCGAGCACGTTGCGCATCTCGCGCAGGTTGCCCGGCCAGGCGTAGGCGCGCAGCATCGCCAGCGCTTCGGCCGAGAGGGTGGGCTCGGGCGAGCGGTGAAACTGCCGCGCCGCGCGGGCGATGAAGTGGCGCGCCATGCTCTCGATTTCTCCCACCCGCTCGCGCAGCGGGGGAATCACCAGCGTCACCCCGTTGAGCCGAAAGTAGAGGTCTTTGCGGAACGTGCCCTTCTCGATGCTCGACTCGAGATCGCGGTGCGTCGCGGCCACGAACCGCACGTCGATGGCGCGCGGCTTCACGTCGCCCACCCGAATCACTTCTTTCTGCTCCAGCACCCGCAAGAGCTTGGCCTGGGTGGCGATGGGCATCTCGCCGATCTCGTCGAGCAGCACCGTGCCCGAGGTGGCGCTCTCGAGCAGGCCCACCTTGGTCTTCACTGCGCCGGTGAACGCGCCCTTCTCGTGGCCGAACAGCTCGCTCTCGAGCAGCGTCTCGGTGAGCGCGGCGCAGTTGAGGCGCAAGAACGGCCCGCGCTTGCGCGCCGAGCCCTGGTGCACGCTCTCGGCGAACACCTCTTTGCCCACCCCGGTCTCGCCGAGCAGCAGCACCGGTATGTCGCTCTGGGCCACCCGCTTCACCAGCGCGTGCAGCGCCTCCATCTGCGGGTCCTTCACCACGATGCCGGGCACCGGGCTCTGGGTGACCTCTTCGGTCGGCTTCTGCTCGATGCGCGCGCACGCTTCTCCGAACAGCCGGTCGGGGTCGCGGCCGTCGACCCCGTACACTGCGTGCCCGATGCGCACCGGAGCCCCGCGCTCTTCCAGCGCCGCAGCCACCTTGGTCACCGCCTCTTTGGCGCGGGTGCCGAACACCATCGCCTCGTACTCGCCCGGGCCGTAGGCCGCGATGAGGTCGGTGGGCTCGAGCTTCTCGACCAGCACCTGCTGCACCACCGCCGGAGACGCCGCGCCCTCGAGCGCGATGCGCAGCACGGTGAACGCCACGCCGCTCGCTTCGGCGCGCGAGCACTCTTCTTCCAACCGGCCCTCGAAGTAGGCGTGGCTCCACAGCCGGCGCGGCCGCGGCGCAACACGCGTGCGCGAGATGCGCTGCACCACCAGGGTGATGGCGCCCAGGTCGATCGACTCGCCGGGCACCACCCGCGCGCGCTCGCCGGCCTCGAGCTTCTTGCCGCGCACCCGCGTGCCGTTGCTCGAGCCCAGGTCTTCGACCGTCACCGGCGGGCCCATGCGGAGCAGCGCGTGGTGCCGCGACAGCGCCGGCACGTCGACCCACACGTCGCACTCTTCGGCGCGACCGATGCGCAGCTCGCCCGAGACCGGCAGCACCTTGTGGGTCACCGTGTCGCCCGAGAACACCAGCAGCCGCAGGGTGGGGCCGCCGCCCGGCGTGAGGTCGTCGTATGACGACTCTTGCAGGGTGGTTGAAGGCTCGTGGCTCACGTCAGCGACACGCCTTTCTCTCGGAGCAGATGCTGCCGTTGCACTCTTCTTCGGCGCGGCAGGTGAACACGGTACCCGTCTGGCAGGTGTCCTTGCACTGGTACTCGCAGGTTTTGTTCACGTTGCAGACCCACTCGCCCACGCACTTGATCGGCGCGGTGGTGAGGGTGCAGTCGCACGCGGTGTCGCAGCGCCCGCCCAGGGTCGGGCTGCCGCACGAGAAGAAGAACAGAAGAAGGAGTGCCGGGCGCATCGGGGCCCCTGGTAACAGCAGTGGGCAGTCGCCTCCAGTCCACTGGAAGTAAAAGTTCAGCGAAGGGCGCGAATTCACGGGCCACGCGAGCGGATCGACGGTTGCAACCGAGCTGCTCAGCCCAAGGCCCACCATGAGAACCGCGCTCATTGCATTTTCGTTGTCGACGATTCTGGGTTGTCAGTGCAGCGGCACCGGCGCTCAGTGCAAGGTGACCACCGAGTGCGGCCAGGCGGGGGTCTGTCTGCCCATCGGCACCTGCGCCGCGGCGTGCAGCGCCACCGACAGCAGCAGCTGCGTGGCGGGCGAGAAGTGCAGCAAGGGCGGCGGCTGCGTGCCGGCGACCGGCTGCGGCGCCGACCCCGACTGTTCGACCGGAGCGCTGTGCCAGGTGGGCACCTGCGGCGCGCCGTGCAGCGGCAACAGCTGTGGTGCGGGCATGGAGTGCCACGCCGACGGCCACTGCGCGCTGGTGCCCCAGGGCGGCACCGGCGGCGGCGACAGCTGCGGCGGCGAGCTGTTTCAGTCGACGCACGTGCAGGCCAACTTCCTCATCGTGCTCGACCACTCGGGCAGCATGATGGAGAAAATCAACACCACGGCGAAGTGGGACCTCGCCACCGCCGCGGTGAAGCAGGTGACCACCCAGTATCAATCGCAGATTCGCTTCGGGCTCTCGATGTTCTCGACGCCCACCAACTGCGACCCGGGCTCGAACTTCGTGCCGGTGGGCGACGGCGCGGCGGCGGCCATCTCGGGTGCGCTGCCGGTCATCGCCGACGGCAAGGGCACCCCCATCGGCGGAGCGCTGCGCCTGGCCGCGATGCACCCCGGCCTGATGGACCCGGCGCGCGCGAACTTCGTGATGCTGGTCACCGACGGCAAAGAGAACTGCCAGGGCAACCCGGTGAGCGAGGTCAAGGCGCTGGCCGCGGCGAACATCAAGACGTTCGTGGTGGGCTTCGGGTCGGACGTCGACGCGCAGATGCTCAGCAACATGGCCATCAACGGCGGCACCGCGCGCAACACCACCCCGCGCTACTACCAGGCCGACGACCAGGCCACGCTCAACGCCGCGTTCAACACCATCGCCCAGGGCGCCATCGGCTGCGACTTCAAGCTCAGCAAGGCCCCGCCCGACCCCAGCAAAATCTTCGTCTACGTGAACGGTCAGCCCATTCCCCGCGACCCGATGAACAAGATCGGCTGGAACTACAACGGCCCCGCCAACGACCGCATCACCCTCTACGGCACGGTCTGCGACGCGGTCGCGAACAACGCCTCAGCGAAGGTGCAAATCGTCTACGGCTGCCCCGACCCGACGCTCGTCGAGGGCGGAGGCGACGGCGGCACCATCGACCTCGACGCCGGCATCATCATCAACTGAAGCAAAACCAAGAAGCCGCGAAGCGGCGTCGTGAACGTGAACGTGAACGTGAACGTGAACGGCTGTCAGCAGCAGCCGCACAGACGCCGACGCCCGACGCTCACTCCTTGTCGCCGCTCTCCCGAACCTTCAGCGTGCCCGCGAACCGGTCGAGCCACATGTGGCTGATGCCGTAGTTCTTGTCGGGCACCGCGAAGTGATGCGCCATGTGATGGCTGCGCATGCGCTTGCCCCACTCGGTGAGCGGCTTGCGGAAGTGCGTCGACCAGTGCGTGAAGTCGTACCAGAGGTAGCCGAACAGCATTCCCGCCCAGAAGGGCAGGGTGAAGGTGGGCGCGTGCAGCAGCCACAGGCCGCCGGCGATGAGCGCGATGACCGGCAGGCTGGCGCCGATCGGCATCACCAGCCGCTGATCATCATCGGGGTAGTCGTGGTGGTACCCGTGGAGAATCTGGTGCATGCGCCGGGTGAACGGCGAGTTGCCCTCCCAGTGGAAGAGCGACTTGTGCAGCGAGTACTCCATGATCTGCCAGGCGAACCAACCCACCGGCAGCATCACCGCCGCCCACAGCGGCGTGGTGACGCCCGTGGCCAGCGCGTAGCCGAGAATCGCCAGCGTGGTGGGGATGTAGAGAATGAAAGGCGTCGAGGGGTGCACCTTCGAAAAGAACTCGAAGAAGTCGCTCTCGAACATCCGGCTTCGCTGATGGCGCACGTAGGACTTAATGGGACATTTCCTTTAGCAACCTTGCAGGATTACGAGCAAGCCACCCGGGGTTGAAACTGTCGCCCCTTCACTGTCACCTTATCGCCCGTAAATGCTCCGGTTGCTCGCGCGCAAAGCTCCCCTCGACCCCTCGACGCCCGAAGAGGCGCTGGTCGACCGTGCCCGCGACGGTGAGTCGGCCGCCTTCAAGATGCTGTTCGAGCGCCACGTCTCGGCGGTGCGGCGCTTCTTGAGAGACGTGCTGCGCGACGGCGCCGCCGCCGACGAGGCCACGCAAGAGACGTTCGTTCGGGCGCACTCGCTGCTGCCCAGGCTCGAGCAGCGGGCCCGGGTGAAGGCGTGGCTGCTGGGCATCGCGCGCAACGTCGCGTTCGAGCACCGGCGCGCCCGCAAAGACGAGGTCGAGCTCGACGACGCCGAGGCGCCCATCGAGGCGGTGATTCCCTCTCCCGACCCCGAGCGGCTGATGCTCGACCGCGAGCTCGAGCGGCAGTTCGACGCCGCGCTCGGCTCGCTCTCGTCGCACCGCCGCGCCGCGCTGGTGCTGCGGCTCGATCACGGGCTTCCGTACGAGGAGATCGCTACACTGATGGGCTGGACGCTGCCGATGGTGAAGAACGAAATACACCGCGCCAGGTTGAAGCTGCGCGAAGCGATGCTGCCGCACGTGGGGGCCCGGTCATGAAGCCCGCCTGCCCCACGCGGCTGCAGCTCGAGTCGGCCGTGCTCTCCGAGCTCTCCCCGAGCCGCACGCTCGACGTCGAGGCGCACGCCGAGACCTGTGCCCGCTGCCGGCACGAGCTCAACTGGCTGCGCACCGAGACCGCGCTGTTCGCGCAGCGCGCCGCGCGCGAAGAGGTCACCCGGCTGTGGGAAGGCGTCGAGGCGCGGGGCGCTCCCAAGCGCTCCGCGGCCGGCCTCACCCGCGCAGGTCTGGCGCTCGCCGCCTCGGTACTGCTCGCGGTCGCGGTGGGCGGCAGCTTCAAGGGCGGGCCGCGCGGTACGCAGGCCAACGGCGAGCCGCTGCCCATGTCGGTCGAGACCATGTCGGTCGACTGGCAGAGTGACACCCGGGCCTCGATGCCCTGCTACACGCCGGGCTTCGGCATCGCTTGCGGTGAAGTCGAGTTCGCGTCGCGCTAAGACGCGCGCGCCCTGACCCTCCTCGCGCAGCGCCTTCACGCCCAGCAGCTGCTCCGGCCCCGGCACCCCGACGCCCACGCGCTGGTGTCGGCGCTGGGCGCGGTGCAGGCACAAGATTGGCTCGCCTCGCGGTGGGCGCTCGGGGTTCGGCTGGCAGGCCAGGTCACCGAGGCCGACGTCGAGTCCGAGGGCGTGGTGCGCATGCACGCGCTGCGCGGCACCTGGCAGCTGGTGGCGCTCGAAGACGTCAGGTGGATGCTCGGGCTCGTCGGCGAGCTCGAGGTGAAGGCGGCCACCTCCCGGCACCGCGGGCTGGGGCTCGATGAGAAGGTGTTCGCGAAGAGCCACCGCGCGCTCGAGGCGGCCCTGCGCGACGGGCCGCGCTCGCGCGCCGAGCTGCGGGTCGAGCTCGGTCGACAGAAGCTGCCGGTGGCGTCGCTGATGCACCTGCTGTGGGAGGCCGAGCTGCGCGGTGTCATCTGCACCGGGGTGAAGCGCGATACCTACGCGCTGTTCGATGCGCGCATCCCCAGGGGCAGGGTGCTCGCGCGCGACGAGGCTGCCGCCGAGCTCGCCCGGCGCTATGTGCAGACCCGCGGGCCGGCGACCCTGCGCGACTTCACCTGGTGGTCGGGGCTGAGCGCGGCCGAGGCGAAGCGGGCTTTTCCTCCCTCTCCCCTGGCGGGAGAGGGGCGGGGTGAGGGGGCGAGAACGGCGAGAGGCAGCGTCGTGCTGCTGCCCGCGTTCGACGAGTACCTCATCGCCTACGCGAACCGCTACGCGATGCTCGACCCCGCGTACGTGAAGCGGCTCAACGCCGGCGGCGGTCTGCTCAACCCGTGCGTGGTGGTCGATGGGCGCGTCGTCGGCACCTGGTCGCGCACGCTCAAGGCGAAGCGGGTCGAGGTGACGGTGCGGTGGTTCTCCGCGCGGTACGACGTCGAGGCCGCCGCCCAGCGGTACGCGGCGTTCTTGTCGCGCGAGCTGGTGCTGCGCGAGTGACTTCGGTGGAGCGGGGTACCGCGCCGCCGGCGTGATGGGCCGGGGTCGGAAGCTCGTGCGCCCCGCTCTCGCGTGCGCATGCGGTGGCACCTCCCCGCTCGGGGAGCCCCTCTTCACGGTGCGCGCTGCTCCCCAAGCGAATGAGGGCACGGTCGGCGACCTCGGCTCCCGCGGCCGAGCGGGCGCCCAGACCCTTCCGCGATGCGGTGTCACCCTGAGACTGGACGTCTCATCTCAGGCCCCCCGGGGCTCCGCAACCGTGGAGGTGGACGTCCGCCGGCGTCACGCATCGCAGCATCCGTGGTCACCCAGGAGGAGTCCCGATGCTCGCCGAGCCATGCGTCTCGGCGCTCACCTGGGCAGTGCCCGCCAGTGCGCCTCGATTCGCCCGCAGGGCTCTTCGCGGCACATCGCTGCGACCGGGCTCATCGCCACGTCACCCGAAGCCGAGGGCATGCTCGACTGCGAGCCCCTGGCCGCCAAAGAGCAACTGCGCACGACGCGCTCGCTCCCTGCGAGAGCGCCACCGCAGTGCTCGGTACCGACCAAGACACCGCCCGCTCGAAGTCGCCCGGGCGTGACCTCCTCACCGCCGCACCCATTCGCCGACGAGCCTCACGCCCCAGGCAAGCCCACCGAACTCCTCGCACCCGCCGCCGCATCGCGTATCGTGCCCGACGCTTGCGCCGTTACGCCGCGTTCGCCGTCCTCGCCATCGTGCTCGTCGCGGGGCTGCTGCTGCGCCTGGCCCGCCTGCCCGCCCTGAACGTCGACCCGCGCTGGTACACCCTGGGCAGCCTCGCCCGCGAGCTCGCCCGCGAGAAGCAGCCCTACGACGTGGTGGTCGACGCGCTGGGCGGCCAGAACGGCACCTACGGCCTCATCACCGACGAGCACAAAGCGTTCTTGCGCGCGGTCTTCTCTCGCGGCGAGTACGACGTGCTCGACCAGCAGCCGCAGCTCACGCTCCCCATGCTCTCGCAGGGCCTGCAGCTGCTCGCCAGCAAGCGCGGCCCCGCGAAGAAGGCCGAGCCGACAGCGCCGACCACCGAGCCCCTCGGCCTGCCCACCGGCAAGCCCGGCCTCTCCGGAGAGCCGTACCTCAAGAAACTCACCCTCGACTTCACCTGGGGCGACCACCTCGACCCCGAGAAGGCCGCCCGCGCCGCCGACTCCCACCGCCTCGCCGACGTGCTCGACCGGGTGGCGCTGGGCACGCTCACCGTCGAGTCGCTCGACATGACCCGCTTCGCCGCCTCGTTCGTCGAGACCCTCACCGCGCAGGGTCACACCGTCGAGGTCGACGACCAGCGCCTCGCCGCCAACTTCGGCGACCTCGAGCGCTTCGGCAAACCGGTGGCCACGCCGCTCTGGGTCATCACCGGCAAGCGGGTAGGGCCCGAGCCGTTCATGCTGCCGGTGCCGCACGCGCAGCTCGAGCTCACCGTGCGCGGCCCGAAGGTGAACGCCGACGTCACCTTCTATTCGAGCCTCGACCTCACCGGCGAAGGCGGCGGAGGCGCCCGCTTCCGCGCCGACGTCACCCAAGACCAGGCGTGGACCGGCGGGTTCACCGCGCACCGCTACCAGCGCGAGCAGGCGGTGCGCGCGCTCGAGCTGATGCTCGCCATGCGCGGCGAGCTGCAGGCCAAGGTCGACGGCCACGCGCTCCCGCTCGACGGCTACTTCACCCTGGGCGTCTGCACCCTCGCGCCCGCGGTGGTCGAGCAGGCGCTCACCCAGAAGACCACCCTCTGGCCGCTCACCCACGACCCGCAATATTTCCAGGGCGGCTCCGAGCTCGACGGCCTGGTGCGCAGCCTGCCGCACGACGGCCGCGACGAGAGCATCCCCTCCGATGAGCGGCTCGTGGGCTCACTGCCGTGGAGAAAGCTCCCCGACGTGCCCTTCAAGTTCCTCGCCCGTGAGCTCGAGCAGCTCTCGCTCTTGAAAGAGACATGAAGCGCGTGCTCGCCTTCCTCCTCGCGCTGCCGCTCGCCGCCGCGCTCGGCCTCTTCCTCTACGGCTGGTGGCACGACCGCGGCTTCTTCAAAGACCACCCGCCGCCCGGCCGCTTCCACGCCAGCGCCCACGCCATCGACGCGCTCGGCCAAGAGCCACCACCGCCTCCGCCGGTGGTCTTCATTCACGGCAACCCGGGCAGCTGCCTCGACTTCGAGCCGGTGATGCAGCAGCTCTCGCCTCAGCTGCGCAGCTACGCCTTCGACCGCCCCGGCTACGGCTGGAGCCCGCGCCCCGAGCCGGTGATGGGCCCCCGAGCCCAGGCGCGCTTTCTCCACGACGCCATCAGAGAGCTCGGCCTCGTCAAGCCGGTCATCGCCGGCTTCTCGTACGGCGGCCCGGTGGCGCTGGCCTACGCGCTCGACTACCCCGACGACGTCTCGGCGCTGGTGCTGATCGCCGCCCTGGGCAACCCCGACGAGAAGCACGCGATGGGCGGCAGCCAGGCGCTGCTGCTCGAGCCTTACGGCCCCCCCATCGCCTGGGCCCTGGGCTCGCTGCTCGCGCCCGACGCGGTGAGCGAGGGGCTACACCGAGGCCTTCTTCCCCAAGCCCGCCGACCCCGCGGTGGTCGAGCGCGGCCGCTGGCTGTTCAGCCGCCCCGGCGCGCTGCTGGCCTCGGCGCGCGACTGGCGCGTGCTCGAGACCGAGCTGCCCCTGCTCGCCGCGCGCTACGGCACCCTGCACCTGCCGGTCGAGATTCTCTCGGCCAATCAAGACCGCATCGTCGGCGGCAGGCACGCCGAGTACCTCGCCGCGCACCTCGCGGGCGCCCACCGGGTCGACGTCGATGACGCCGGGCACCAGCTGATGTCGAGCCACACCGCCCAGGTCGCCGCCGCGGTGCAGCGCGCGGTCGCGCGGGTGAGCCCATGATGCTCGCGCCGCTCATCGCCATGGCGCTCGCGGCCTCGGGCCCGAAGAGCGAAGCCGACAGCGCGTACGAGCAGACGCTCATCGACTGGGGCCTGCAGCTGCACGGCGTCGAGCTCGAGCCCGACCCCGAGGGCAAGCGCATCGACGGCGTGCTCACCGCGCGCGAAGACGTCTTCGCGCAGAGCGACCCGGTGCCCACCTGGCTGAACGTCTTTCACGGCCGCACCCGCGAGCACGTGGTGCTGCGCGAGGTGCTGCTCGAGAAGGGCGCGGTGTGGAGCCAGAAGCTCGCCGACGAGACCGAGCGCAATCTGCGCTCGCTGGTCATCATCGCGGTGGCCAAGGTCGTCGCGGTGAAGAGCCCTGAAGGCGGCGTCACCGTGCTGGTCATCACCAAAGACCGCTGGTCGTTTCGCGCCAACTGGGACTACCTGGTCGTCGGCAGCGTGCTCGAGCGGCTGCACGTGCCCATCACCGAGGTGAACCTGCTCGGGCAGGGCATCGAGGTGACCCTCGACCCCTACCTGCGCCGCGACACCTTCCAGCTGGGAGAAGAGGTCATCTGGCGGCGCTTCCTCGACACCAAGCTGCGGCTGCGCGAAGACCTGGGGCTGGTCATCAACCGGGTCAACAGCCGGCTCGAGGGCAGCTTCGGGGTGGTGCAGGTGGGCCAGCCGCTGCTCTCACTGCAGCAGAAGTGGGGCTTCAACGTCTTCGCGGTGTGGGACGTGCGCCGGGTGCGCATCTTTCGCGGCCGCACCGTGTGGAGCCTCGGCTACCCCGACGACGCGCACCCCACCACCCAGGTGCCGTACATCTACGACCAGCGGCAGGTCGACGTGGCCGCGCTCGGCACCCGGCAGTTCGGCAGCGAATACATCAGCCGGGTCAGCGCCGGCATCGGCGGCTACGCCCACCTCTACCAGCCGCCGGCCGAGACGCCGCTCTCCCCCGACGTGAGCGCCTGGTTCATCTCGACCCGGTTGCCGCGCAGCGAAGACGCCGCCTACCTCTACGGTGAGTGGTCGTTCTTCCGCGCGAGGTACGTGCAGAAGCACGACCTCGAGACCTTCGGGCTCACCGAAGACCTGCAGCTGGGGCCCCGGCTGCTGGTCGCCGCGCGCTGGGCGGTGCCGGTCATCGCCAAATCGAGCTTCGTCGAGCTCGGCGCCACCGTGCGGTGGACGTTTCTTCTCGGCGACGACGTGCTGGCGCTCTCGGGCGCCGCCACCTCGCGCTTCCAGATTGGCGGGCCCATCGTGAACGAGCGGTACACCGCCGAGGTGACCAACTGGTCTCCCCCGTTCGAGGGCGGGCGCTTCGTCACCCGGGTGCTGGGCGACTTTCGCGCGCGCGACCTCGACAACGGCGTGTTCGTGCTCGGCGCCGGCGGCGGCCTGCGCGGCACCCCCTCGGGCGCGCTGGTGGGCCGCAACATGGTGCTGGGCAACTTCGAGTACCGCACCCGCCCCTTCAACATCACCACCCTGCTCGCCGGGCTGGTGCTCTTCTACGACGTGGGCACCGCGTTCGACGTGAAGCCGGCCTTCACCCACACCGTGGGGGCGGGGCTGCGCATTCTGATTCCCCAGCTCAACACCCAGGTGATTCGGCTCGACCTCGGCTTCGTGCTCGCCGACCCCGACAGCACCCTCAGCGTCGACCGGTTGAGCTCGACCTTCGGCCAGGTCACCCAGATTCGCCCCGACTTCCTCGACGACCCCATCTAAAGACCGGGCCAGTCTGCCGGTGAGGGCCGGTCAGCCCTTCGACAGCAGCGCCACCAGCTCGGCGCCGTAGAGCTTGAGGCGCTTCTCGCCGAACCAGGGTAGCGTGCGCAGCGCCTCGAGCGTCACCTGCGGCAGCGTCGCGACGTCGTCGACCAGCGGGTTCGAGAGCACCACCGAGGGCGTCACCTTGCGCGCGGTGGCTTTTTCTCCGCGCCACGCCTTGAGCGCGTCGATGCGCTTTCGCGTCGCCGAGTCTTTCTTCTGCACCTCGGCGCTCTTGGGCAGCTCGCCCTTGGTCGCCTTGTCCTGCAGCGAGGCGATGAGCTGCAGCACTTCTTCTCCGTGGTCGCGCACCCACGGCCCGCGCACCCCTTCGCGGCGGGCCAGCTCTTTCAGGTCTTTCGGCGGCTTGGTGGCGATCGCGCCCACCGCCATGTTCGAGAGCATGCGGCCCATCGGCACGTTGGCCGCTTCGGCCCACTTGAGCCGCAGCGCGTGGAGGGCTTCGGCGATGGCCTCGGCCAGCTGCACCTGCGCGTTCGACAACCCCCCGCGCGGCACCTTCGGCCGGCTCTCGTGGCCCATGTCGGGGCGCGCCGCCGCCTCTTCCGCCATGCGCGCGCAGTCGAGCTCGACCTCTTCGAGAATCTCGGCTGCGACGCAGGCCGCCTTCACCTGCCGGCCGATCTCCACCAGGTAGCGCACGTCGTCGGCGATGTACGCCCGCATCGAGTCGGGCAGCGGGCGAATCGCGAAGTCCGACTGCTGGTGCTCTTTGAGCAGCTTTACCCCCAGCCGCTCGACCACCAGGTCGGCCAGCCCCACCTTCGGCCAGCCGAGCAGGGTCGCGGCCCGGTGGGTGTCGAAGAGCCCCTTCACCCGCACTCCGGCCGACGCCAGGTACTGCAGGTCGCCGCCCGCCGCGTGAAAGTACTTCGTCCGGGCCGGGTCGGCGAACACCTCGGCCAGCGCCGCCACCCTCACCTCGGGCAGCAGCGTGTCGAGCAGAAAGATGTCGGTGTCGGTGCCGATCTGCACGAAGCACAAGCGCGCCCGAAAGGCGTGCATCGCGTCAGCCTCGACATCGACCGCCAGCTCGCTCAGCTCAGCGATGGCACCGGCGACCCGCTGTAGCCCGGTCGCGTCGATCACCATCGTCGACTGCTTTTCCATTGGCGGCCTTATAGATCGCGCCCACGAAACTGCTTTCGAATTCCTTGCCCGTGCCGGGCCCCTGAGGGGTGTAACGGCGAATTGAAGATGTATTTACTCCTCGCCATCGCCCTCGCGGCCGCCCCCGACCTTCTCACCGGCTGCGAAATCGTCACCGATGCCGGGGTGCGCGCGGTGAGGTGCAAGAGCGGCACGGTAGCGACCCGCGAGAACCTCTCGGGGTGGCTCAAGCGGCAGCTCGCCGAGGCCGGAGCCGCCCGCCTCGACGCCGGCCACCTGCCGTACCAGCTCGAGCTCGCCGGCCAGACCTTGAGCGGCACCCGCTTCAGCACCGCGCGCGAGAGCGGCTTCGTGGTGCAGGCCACCCTTCAGCAACAGCCCGCCTCGGTGTCGTGCCGCGCGCGCACCGAGGCCGCGCTGAGCGACGAGTGCCCCGCCCTGGTCGAGCTGCTGCTGCGGCCTGCCGAGCCGTTCGCGCCCTTCACCACCAGCGCGCTCGGCTTCGAGCCCCTGCTCCCCAGCGGCTGCCGCCGCCTCGACGGAGCGTCGATCGACTGCGACTCGGGCACCCTGCGCTGGGGCCGGCTCACCGTGAAGGGGGTCGAGACCCTCCTCGATCGCCAGCGGCCCACCCTCGCCGGCTGGCAGCTCGAGACCTACGAGCGCCGCTGCGTCGCGGGCGGCAGACGCACCACCTGCTTTCAGCTGCACCAGCAGTCGGGCGACCGGGTGCGCAACCTGGTGATCGCCGCCACCGGCCCCTCGCGCGCGTACTTCGTCGAGTGCCGGGTGTCGGAAGAGCTGCCCGCCGAAGGCCCCGCACCGTCGGTGTGCGCCCAGGCATTCACCTTCGAGCGCTGAGGGCCCTTGGCCTTGCCAACAGCCCCCTCATCGTGTCATTCGCGCCCGCGGATGAACGAGCTGCACCGCCTCGAGAAAGATCTGCTCGGCCATGCCGGCCGCGCGATCGCCGACTTCGGGCTCATCGACGACGGCGACAAGGTGATGGTCGCGGTCTCGGGCGGAAAAGACTCGTACACCATGCTCCACCTGCTGCGGCAGCTGCAGCGGCGCGCTCCGGTGCGCTTCTCGCTGATCGCGGTGAACCTCGACCAGGGCCACCCCAACTACCCCGGCCACAAGCTGAAAGGGTGGCTCGAGGCAGAGGGGTACGAGCACCAGATGCTCAAAGAGGACACGTACTCCATCGTCCTCGAGAAGCTTCAGCCCGGCGTGACCCAGTGCAGCCTGTGCAGCCGGCTGCGCCGCGGCGTGCTCTACAACGCCGCGGTCGAGCTGGGCTGCAACAAGATCGCCCTCGGCCACCACCGCGATGACCTGATTCACACCCTGCTGCTCAACCAGCTCTTCGCCGGCACCACCGCCACCATGCCGCCCAAGCTCGTCTCGAACGACGGCCGCAACACGGTGATTCGCCCGCTGGCCTACGCGCCCGAGAAGCTCATCGAGAAGTTCGCCGCCGAGATGCAGTTCCCCATCATTCCCTGCGACCTGTGCGGCTCGCAGGAGAACCTGCAGCGCAAGAAGGTGAAGAAGCTCGTCGACGAGCTCGAGAAAGAGCACCCCTTCGTGCGCTCCAGCCTGCTCAAGGCGATGGGCAACTTGCACGTCAGCCACCTGCTCGACCCGCGCGTGTGGCACGAGGCGCGCGAGGGCGAGGCCAAGCCGAAAGAGGTCCACCATGCCGCGTGACGAAGCCATCGCCGCTCGCAAGAACCGCAACGCCGCGCTGGTCGAGGCGATGGTGATGGCCGCCATCGCCGACGGCTCCATCGCCCAGCGCGAGATGGAGACCCTGATTCGCCGGGTCATCGAGCGCCCCGAGTTCGAGGGCACCCGGCCCGAAGAGCTCAACGCGCTGATCGAAGGCTCGGCGCAGAAGCTCAGCCACGCCAAGAAGCTCGAAGACGTGCTCGCCTCGCTGCGCCAGCGGCTCCCCGACCACAAGAACCGGCTGCTGGCCTTCGGGCTCGCCGCCGCGGTGGCGCTGGCCGACCGCAAGACCACGCGCGAAGAGCTGGGGCTGCTCAAGACCTTTCAGATGGGCCTCGGCATCAGCGAGAACGAGGTGCAAGACATCTTCACCGCCATCGAGGCCAACCAGCCGCTCAACGAGGTGCTGGGCGAGCCCACCGAGCGGCTGTTCGCCGAGGTGATGGTGCTGGTGAGCGTGACCGACGGCAGGGTCTCGGCGAACGAGGCCAGCGCGATCGTCGAAGCGCTCGCCGGTGACCCGGTGTTCCGCACCCTCTCGATGGACCGTGCCCAGCTGTTCGTGCGCGACGCGATGCAGTCGCTGTCGCAAGACGGTATGGACAAGCGGCTGGTGGTGATGGCGAACAGCCTCACCACCCACGCCCAGCGGGTGAAGGCGTACGGTCTGGCGGCGCGGGTGGCCCAGGCAGGCGGCAACCGGGCGCCCGAGCTGCACGTGCTCGAGCTGCTGCAGGCGACCTTCGGCCTGGCCGATGACGAGGTCGCGAAGATCAAGCGAGAGGCGTGATGGCCCGGCAGGCCCGAGACTTCGTGCGCTTCGCGCTGCCGCCGTCGCTCGGCGAGAGCGAGGCGCGCACGCGCGCCGGCGGGCTCGAGACGTACCTGAGCCAGGGCCTGCACAAGCGCACCGAGGTGGTGGTGGCGGCGACCTACGAGGCGCTGGCCAAAGACCTGCTCTCGGGCAAGTTCGACGCGGCGTGGGCGCCGCCGTTCGTGTGCGCGCGCATCGAGGCCATGGGGGTGCGGGTGCTGGTGCGCGGCGTGCGCGGTGGCGCGTCGTCGTACCGCGCGGCGCTCATCTGCCGGGCCGAGTCTCCGCTCACCCTCGACACGCTGGGCGGCCGCAGCGCCGTGTGGACAGACAGGGACTCGGTGGCCGGCTACCTGCTGCCGATGGCGTTCTTGCGCGGGCGCGGGCTCGACCCCAACAAGCTGTTCTCCAAGCAGGAGCTCGCCGGCTCGTACACCAAGGCGGTCGAGGCCGTGCTGTCAGAGGCCAGCGACGTGACCAGCGTGTTCGCGCCGGCCGGCAAGGGCGTCGAGACCGGCCTCGACGAGGTGGCGCCCGGTCGCAGCAAAGACGTGCACGTCATCACCTTCACCGAAGAGTCGCCCAACGACGGCGTGGCGGTGTCGATGAGCGCGCCCGCCGCCCTGGTGCAGGACCTCGAGAGGCTGCTGCTCTCGCTGCACGAGCACGACGCCGGCCGCGAGCTGCTCAAGCAGACCTTTCATGCCGAGAAGTTCGAGGTGGCGCAGCGCATGGGGTACCGCGCGCTCTACCGGGTGGCGCTGGCCAGCCTGTAGAGGCTGTCGGCCAAGGCTCACGTGCCGAACGCGACCAGGTACGCCCAGGTCTTGCCGCCCACGTCCCACAGCTGCCCGGTGCGCACCAGGTGGTCTTCGTCGCCGAAGCCGTCGAGCTGGTTCGCTCGGCTCGCCTGCACCGGCGCATCGCCCACCGCCGGCCCCGCCGGGTCCGACTTCGAGAGTGCGTTGTCGTCGAGAAACTGCTGCACGTCGGTGACCTCGAACAGCAGCTCGTAGTGGGGGTCTTGAAAGCCGCTCTCGCGCACGAAGAGCTTCTTCGCATCGGTCACCACGTGAAACTGCGCCGGGGCGGCGGCGACCTCGCGCCAGGCCGGCGTCGCCCCGAGCTGGCCGTTCACCCACCAGAGCCCGGCGAGCGCGAGGGCGCCCACGCCCACCAGCGCGAGCCCCAGCCCCACCACCACCGGCACCCACTTTTTCTTCTCGCTCACCAGCTGACGACCATCTCGATGCGCGAGGCGGCGGTCTTCTCGAACTTGCAGGCGATGCGCACCCCGCGCAGCTTCTCGAACGCCGCGCTCAGCATGCCGGTGTAGAACTGAATCGGCAGCACCTCTTCCTTGAACACGATGGTGGTCGAGGTGGGCGAGTTGCCGATCACCTTGCGCTCGCCGGGCGCAATCATCGGCTGCAGCGTCGCCATCAGCGGCGCGGCCAGGGTGGCGGGGCCGCCGGGCTGCTGAGCGAGCTGCTCGAGCGGCTTGCCGAGCGGAGACCGCACCAGCGCCTGCATGCACGACACCCCCAGCGCGGTGAAGGTCTCTTCCACTCCGCCGCTGTGCGGGGCGATCAGCTCGACCGCGCGCCACAAGAGCCGCAAGAACTCGGCGGTGGGGTAGGTGAGCGAGTCGACCCAGGGCTTGGGGTTCTCGAGCGCCTCTTTCATCGCCGGCTCGCCCATCGGCCCGACCGTGCGCAGCACCACCGACTCGACCGCGGCGAAGAACAGCCCGCGCATGGTGTCTGCCGGCGCCGTGCCGCTGATGCGCAGCTCGAGCTCCTGCTTGTCGAGCACCGGGCCCCACTGCTTGCCGGTGGCCCGCAGCGCGGCCTCGGCCATCGCCTTGCGCTTGCCGGTGGGCACCGCGGCGGCCGACTGCTTCGAGACCGACTCGTTGCCGGCGCGGTGCATCTCGGCCGACTGGCGCTTGCCGCTGTCGTCCGCTGCGCCCAGCGCGTTCGAGTCGCTGCGGCTCCAGGTGGGCTCTTCTTGAATCGCCTCTTGCGCCGACTCGGTGGGGAAGAGGTCGGTCATGAACGCCGCGATGTGCGCGGGCGTCGCGGGCAGGCGCTGCCGCACCAGAAACTCTTCCAGCGCCAGCTGCATCTCCGAGCCCGTCTGGTAGCGGTCTTCGCGGTGGCGCTCGAGCGCCTTCATCACGATGGCGTCGACGGCCTTGGGCACGCCCTTCACCACCTGCGAGGGCGGGGGAATCTTGATGCCCACCACCGCCTTGAGCGTGGCGGTGTCGTTCTCGCGCTTGAACAGGCGCTGGTTGGTGAGCACCTCGTAGAACACGATGCCCAGCCCGAAGATGTCGCTGCGCGAGTCGAGGTCTTCGCCGCGCGCCTGCTCGGGGCTCATGTACGCGTACTTGCCCTTGATGATGCCGGTGGCGGTGCGGGTGATTTTGTTGGTCGCCTTGGCCACCCCGAAGTCGATCAGCTTCACCCCGCCCGAGAAGCCGACGATGACGTTCTGGGGGCTGACGTCGCGGTGAATCAGGTTGAGCGGCTGGCCGCTGGGGCTCTTGGCCTTGTGCGCGAAGTCGAGCGCGGCGGCGGCGTCGGCCAGCACCCGGCACTTGAGCGCCAGCGGCATGCCGCCCTTGCGCTCGTGCGCCTCGGCGGCGACCACCCGCAGGTTCTCGCCGTGCACGTACTCCATCGCGATGTAGTAGCCGCCCTCGGCTTCGCCCAGGTCGTAGATCTGCGCGATGTTGGGGTGGTTGAGGAGCGCCGCGATGCGCGCCTCGTCGAAGAACATGTTGATGAACTCCTGCTCCTCGGACAGGTGCGGGAGCAGCCGCTTCACCACCACCAGCTTCTGAAAGCCCCCCACCGGGCCCTTCTGCCGCGCGAGAAAGACCTCGCCCATACCGCCCGTGGCGATCTTCTTGATGAGCTGGTACCGGCCGAAGTTCTGCGTTTCCATCGAGGGGGGGCCCCCGAATGGATAGCACGGGTTTGCGGGGGTGGCCGTTTCTGGGCGGGCCAGAAATTTCCGCGTTCACCGGCTCGACTTTTCGAGGCTCTTGCGCGCAACGTTCGCGCCCATGCGCACACTTGTTCTCGCGGTCGTGGTGCTCGCAGCCGGTCACGCGTTCGCCGATTCGCTCACCGCCACCGGCCTCGCCCTTCAGGACGTACCGATGCTGAACCCCGGCGGTGGCGCCCACAACCTCATCGGGCCCACCGACCTGCGCTACCTGCCTGACGGTCGCATGGTGATTGTCGAGAAGGCCGGCGCGGTGAAGCTCCGCGCCCGAGACGGCACCGTCACCACCGCCTATCGCTTCTGCGTCAGCACCAGCAGCGAGCAGGGCCTGCTCGGCGTCGAGGTCGACCCCGACTTCGACGGCATCACCGTGAAGCGGCTCTTCTTCTACTACTCGAACTGCGCCGGCGACGGCGGTTCGGACCTCAACCGCCACCGGGTGGTCTCCATCGACCTCGGCGCCAACGGGCTGCTCGACCCGAGCACCGAGAAGGTGCTGCTGCAGAACCTGATCGGCCCCCAGAACCACGACGGCGGCGGTCTGGCCATCGGCCCTGACCGCAAGCTCTACGTGGGGGTCGGCGACACCGGCTGCAACCGCCCCTGCTGCCCGGCGCTGAACCACTTCACCACGTGCCTCAGCAACGCCAACGGCAAGCTGCTGCGCATCAACCTCGACGGCACGATTCCCAACGACAACCCCTGGTTCGGAGTCGGCATGCAGACCGCCTGCGGCACCGGCGCGGTGGTCGACTCGGCGTGCACCGCCCAGTTCGCCGCCGTCTCGGCGAGCAACAAGGCGCCTCCGCGCACCGAAATCTGGGCGCTCGGTCTGCGCAACCCGTGGCGCTTCTGGTTCGACACCGCGCCGGGCGTCGGCACCGGCAAGCTGTGGCTCGGCGACGTCGGCGAGACCGGCTACGAAGAAATCGACATCATCCAGAAGGGCAAGCACTACGGCTACCCCTGGTTCGAGGGCGCCCACGGCGGCAACGCCAACCAGTGCGAGACCATCGTGCCGGGCACCGGCAACTGCGTTCCGCCGATCGCCGAGTACCCGCATGTCGGCAGCGTGGACAACAGCATCACCTCGGGGGTCATCGTCGATCACCCCGGCTTTCCCGCGCAGTACCGGGGCCAGTTCTTCTTCGGTGACAACGCCACCGGAGACCTCTCGGTGCTGCACCTCAACGCCACGCGCGATGGCACCCGCGACGGCGGCAACGCGATCGAGAAGATCGGCGTGTTCACCTCGGCGCAGCTGCCCGCCTCGATTCGCCTCGGCAACGACGGCGTGCCCTATTACGTGCGCATCAACGTCGGTAACACCAACGGCGGCAATGGCCGCATCACCCGCATCGTACCCACCGGCTTCGACGGTGGCTTCGCGGTCGCCGCCAACGCAGGTGGCTCGGGCACCGGCGGCGGCACCGGCACCGGCGGAGGCTCGGGAGGCAGCGGCGGGGGCGCCGCGGGCGGCGCAGGCACCGCCGGAGGCACCGGCACCGCCGGAGGCACCGGCACCGCCGGCGGCAGTGCGAACGCCGGTGGCAGCGGCACCGCCGGAGGCAGCGGCGGCACCGGTGGCGGCGACGTCGAAGCAGGCGGTTGCCACTGCAGCTCGACCGGTGACCTCGCCAGCCTGGTCGCGGCGGTGGCCGTGGGGGTGACTGTGCTGCGCCGGCGACGCATGATGCGCCGGTGATTCACGCCATCGTCGCGCTGCTCCTCACCCAAGACGTGCCGGGCCTGGGCTCGCCGCCCGGCGCGCTCGACGGTGGAGAGCCGTTCGTCTCGGCCAACGGTCGCTGCCGCAACTGTCACGACCGCTTCATCTCGGCAGAGGGCGACCCCCTCTACCTGCCGTACGACGGTTGGGTCTCGACCATGATGGCGAACTCGGTGCGCGACCCGCTGTTTCAAGCGGCCCTCTCGGTCGCCAACCAAGACACGCCGGGCGTCGGCTCGTGGTGCCTGCGTTGTCATGCCCCCCAGTCGTTCATTCGCGGGCACAACCTGCCCCCCGACGGCGGAGCCTTCGACGCGCTCGACACCGAAGGGGTGACCTGCGACGTCTGCCATCGCGCGGTGGCCGCTCCCGACTCCGGCTCGCCGTTGATCGGCAACGCGCAAATCTACTTCGACACCTCGAACGTGAAGTACGGCCCGTACCCCGGCGTGTCGAGCCCCGAGCATTCGGGGAGCGACGCGGGCATCACCGGCAGCAGCGAGCTCTGCGGCCAGTGCCACCAGGTGTCGAACCCGCTGGTGGCGTGGCGCAACCCCGAAGACGGCGGAGTGCTCGGCGACCAGTTCCCCTCGACACCACCTACGACGAGTGGAAGCAGTCGCAGTACGCCCGACCCGGCACGCTGCAGACCTGCCAGGACTGTCACATGCCGCGCACCCTCGGCGCCGACGGCGGCACGATGTGGCCGGTGGCGAAGTTCGCCGAGGGGCCGCGCGAGTCGCCGCGGCGCCACGCGCTGGTGGGCGGCAACCTGTGGGGGCTGGCCGCGGTGCAGAAGAACGACCCCGCCGTCGCCGCGGCGTACGCCGACCAGTTCGCCGAGACCACCCGCCTCACCGAAGAGGCGCTGCGCCACGCCGCCGAGGTGAGCGTCACCGTGCCCGAGACCACCCGGCCCGGTGGCGTGCTCGTGGTCAACGTGAAGGTGAAGAACAAGACCGGGCACAAGCTGCCCACCGGCTACGCCGACGGCCGCCGCATCGTGGTGCAGCTGTTGCTCAACGGCTCGCTGCACTCGGGTGGCTTCGACGGCGGAGCGCTGCTCGACGACCCGTGGCTGCGCGTCTACGAGGTGAAGCACGGCCGCTATGGCGTGGGGGCCGAAGACCACCTCGTGCAGCACGACCTCATCGTCAGCGACTCGCGCATACCGCCCTCGGGCTTCAGCCCTCCGCGCGGCGCCGCGACCCTGCCGGTGCCCGCCACCCGCTACCTGCAGGTCGACGGCGGCTACTCGGACACCGACGAGGTCTACTGGGACGTCGACGTGCCGCTCGACCTGCCGAACGGCTCGACCTTCGACATCACCGTGCGCCTGCTCTACCAGGCCACCACCCCCGAGTACGTCGGCTTCCTCCACGCCGAGAACACCACCACCGACCGCGGCCAGAACCTGCGTGACATCTGGCAACAGACCGGCGAGGGCGCCCCGTTCGAGATGGCGCGGGTCGACAAGCACATTCCCGTTCGCTTCGGCGGCACCGGCGGCGGCTCGGGTGGGTGGCTCGGGTGGCTCGGGCGGCAGCTCGGGCGGCAGCTCGGGCGGCAACAATGGCCCACCGCTCACCGGCGCTTGTGGCTGCGCTGCCGCCGGTGGGGCGGAATTGCTGGCGCTCTTGCTGCTCACGACCCGACTGCGGCGAAACCGCGCGCGCTGAAACCCCGCAGACCTGAAGAGCTGCCAAAGCGCCGCTGCGCGAAGGCGTGCGCACGTGCCTCGAGAGCGGAATAACCCTGATCGCCTGCGCGGTTTCGCCGTCAGGGGTGTCTTGCTGATATGGGGCCGTCGCCGATGTCGAAGCTGAAGCAGCTGCTGCACCGCATCGCGACCTCGTGGGCGACGCGCAGCCTCGCCGTGGGCGCGGTGGCAACCGCCGTCGACGTGGTCATCGGCAACCTGCTGGTGTTCGGCCTTCACCTCTCGACTGCGGTCGCCGCGATGATTGCGCTCGCCGTCGGCAGCACCCTCAACTTTCTCGGCCAGCGCCGCTTCGCCTTCAACGAGCGCAAGATGGCCACTCCGGTGATGCGCTGGGTGCTGATGACCGCCCTGCAGATTCCGGTGCACGGGCAGCTGGTGCACGTCTTTCGCGACTGGTGGGGCGTGCCCTTCACCTTCGCCAAGATGGGCGGCGACGTCATCGTCTTCGGCGTGCTGCAGCTGGTGATGCTGCGCTACCTGGTGTTCCCCAAGACGCCCGAAGAAGAAGCCGCCGCCGCCCGCATCGGCTGAGCAGCGCTCACCCTGAGCGGAGCGCGCAGCGCGGAGTCGAATGGGTGCCGTCCAGCTGGAACGCGAGGCGCCGCATACTCCATGCTCCAAGCAGCAAGGCGCGCGCCCCTCTACGATGGAGTATGTGCTGCTCAGCCTTCGGCGCGCGACGGCAGGGTTCGATGGTTCGGCAGGCTCACCACTACCCTGACCGGTCTCGAATGCTGACGAGCCTCACGGCGCCCGCTTGTCCTTCGGCATCAGCACCAGGGCCAGCTGGCGGGCCTGAGACTCGGTCGCGCAGCGGTACTCCTGCACCTTGCCGCTCTCCTTCTCCAGGCGAATGACCCACACATCGTTCTCCTGGCTCACGGTCGGCTTGGTGCTCGCGTCGGACATGAGCGGGGTCGAAAGCACCCCGCATGCCCATCACCGAGGGCAGCGAATTCGTGCCCTTCACCCCGGCGCGCCGTGCACGGCGCAACGATTAGGGTGAAGAGTTTTCAGGCCACTCCCATGCCGAACGGTAGGCGCCTGTGTTCTGGGCGTGCTCGATGAGCCGCGCGTAGAAGGGGTGCCGCCCCAGCGTGGCCGAGTCTCCCACCACGAACAGGTGCCGCTTCGCCCGGGTGATGGCCACGTTGATGCGCCGCAGGTCTTCCAGAAAGCCCAGGGTGCCTTCGTTGTTGCTGCGCACCAGCGAGACCAGAATCGCGGTCTTCTCGCGCCCCTGAAACGCGTCGACGGTGTCGACCTCGAGCTCGTCGATGCCCAGCCGCTCGCGCAGCCCTTCTGCCTGCGCGCGGTACGGAGTGATGACCCCCACCTCTTGCGGAGGCAGGCCGAGCATCTTCAAGCGCAGCGCAATCAGCTCGCCCTCACCCTCGTTGCGCAGGCTCGCGGTGCCCTCGCCCACCTGCTCGTCGAAGCCCTTGCCCGCGGTGTCGATGAAGAGAAACGGCGGCTCGTCACCCAGCCGCGCGTCGGCCACCGACGGGTGGGCGCGCAGCGCGCCTCCGTACATCTCGCGCGAGGGAAACTCCATCAGCGCGGTGGGGAAGCGGTGCTGCTCTTTGAGCAGCTGCTTCACGCCCTCGCCGTGGTCGGCCAGCAGCCGCTCGAACAGGCTCACCTCGAGCGCTTTGGCCTTCGCGCTGAGCACCGTCGGCGCCAGCTGCTGCGGGTCGCCGGCCAGAATCACCCGGTCGGCCTTCACGAACGCCATCAGCGACAGGGGCTCGGTGGCCTGGGTCGCCTCGTCGAGCAGCGCGGTGTCGAAGTGCGAGAGCGACAGCACGTGGCCCTCGAGCGAGGCGAGCGTCGAGCACACCACCTGCGCGCGCTCGAGCACTGCGGCCACCGCGCGCCGCTCGAGCACCCGCGCTTCGTCGATCATCTTGCGCGCCTCGGCTTGCGCCTCGCGGGCGTTGGCGAAGCGCGCGCGGCTGCGGCCCTGGCCGCGCTGCTTGCGCGCATAGCCGAGCAGCTCGTACGCCTCGTCGAACAGCGCCCGCGAGGTCTTGCGGTGGTCGTTCTCTTCCACCAGCAGGTCGAGGGTGTGCGCCTGCAGGTGCGGCAACACCCGCGCCGGGTGGCCGACCCGCACCGCCTCGAGCCCCGACTCGAGGCACAGCTCGAGCAGGTGGTCGACCGCCGCGTTGCTGGCGGCGGTGGCCAGCACCCGCTGCCCCTGGCGCACGCACTGCACCGCCACCTCGGCCAGCACGTGGCTCTTGCCGGTGCCCGGAGGCCCGTGCACCAAAAAGAAGTCGCGCGCGCTCGAGGCCTTGCCCACCGCCTCGGTCTGCTCGGGGTTGAGCGGGCGCGAGCTCTCGAACGGCTCTACCCGCTCGAAGAACGGCGGCTCGTTGCCCAGCAGCACCTCGCGGCGCCGGCGCGCCACGCCCTTGTCCATCGCCGCGATGGCGGTGAGCGCGTGCCGCGCGCGCTCGAAGGTGGCGTCGTTGGCGAGCACGTCGAGGCGCAGCCTCCCCTCGGAGACGAACTCGGGCGGCGGGCGCTCGAACGCCACCTGCACGCTGCGCCCGGTCGAGCGCGAGACGACTCCGGTGGGCGGCGCTTCGACCTCGGCCTTGCGCGGGCTGACCGCCACGAGCTCACCCGGAGACAGCCGCAGCGGCAGCCGCGCGCCGTGGCCCAGCTCGAAGGTCACCAGGGTGCGGCCGCCCAGGCCGGTGTTGAACTCCTTCGCCTCGACGTCGAGCAGCACCCGGCCGCGGGCGGCGAGCTCGCTCAAGGGCAGCTCGCGCCGGTCGAGGGCGAAGCGCTCGCGCTCTTCTTGCCGCTCGAGCTGCAGCAGGGCCTCGAGCTTCTGGAAGTGGTCGACGTCGCGCACGGGGCGATGAATGTAGCTTCGCGGGCCCGAGCCTCCTATTCCCAGCGCATGCCCAACCGCCTCGCCAACGAGCCGTCGCCCTACCTGCGCCAGCACGCCGACAACCCGGTCGACTGGTACCCCTGGGGGCCCGAGGCGCTCGAGCGCGCGAAGCGTGAAGACAAGCCGATTCTGCTCAGCGTGGGCTACTCGGCCTGCCACTGGTGCCACGTGATGGCGCACGAGTCGTTCGAAGACGAGGCCATCGCGAAGCAGATGAACGCCGACTTCGTGAACATCAAGATCGACCGCGAAGAGCGCCCCGACCTCGACCAGCTCTACCAGGGCGTGGTGCAGCTGATGGGGCGCGGCGGCGGCTGGCCGCTCACCGTCTTTCTCACCCCCGAGCGGGTGCCGTTCTTCGGGGGCACGTATTTTCCCAACCACGACAAGTACGGCATGCCCGGCTTCCCCAAGGTGCTCGGCTCGCTGGCCGACGCGTGGAAGAACCGCCGCGGTGAAATCACCGCGCAGGCCGAGCAGTTTCACGCCGGCTTGAGCCACTACGTCTCGGTCGGCCTCGACGCCAAGGGCGGTGCGGTGAAGGGCGACGACGTGGTCACCGCCGCGGCGCGCCTCGAGGCGCGGGTCGACCGCCGCCACGGCGGCTTCGGCAAGAGCGGCCCCAAGTTCCCCAACCCGATGAACGTGCAGCTGATGCTGCGCGGCTTTCGGCGCAGCGGCCGCGAAGAGCTCAAGAGCGGAGCGCTGCTCACCCTCGAGAAGATGGCGCTGGGCGGCATCTACGACCAGCTGGGCGGCGGCTTTCACCGCTACTCGGTCGACGAGCGCTGGCTGGTGCCACACTTCGAGAAGATGCTCTACGACAACGCGCAGCTGCTCACGGTCTACTCCGAGGCGCAGCAGGTCGAGCCCCGCCCGCTCTGGGAGAAGACGGTGCGTGAGACGGTGGCGTACCTGCAGCGAGAGATGACCTCAGCGCAGGGCGCGTTCTACGCGGCGCAAGACGCCGACTCGGAGGGCGAAGAGGGCAAGTTCTTCGTGTGGACTCCGGCCGAGGTGTCGGCGCTCTTGCCGCCCGACCTGGCGACCCGGGTGTGCGCGGCGTTCAACGTCACCGAGGTCGGCAACTTCGAGCACCGCACCTCGGTGCTCGAGGCGGTGCAGCCGCTCGACGGCCTCGACGACGCGCGGCGCACCCTGCTCGAGGCGCGCGCGAAGCGCGTCGCACCGGGGCGCGACGACAAGGTGCTCGCGGGGTGGAACGGGCTCACCATTCGCGGGCTCGCGCTGGCGTCGCGGGTGTTCGGCCGGCCCGAGTGGGCGGCGCTGGCCTCGCGCGCCGCCGCGTTCGTGCTCGAGCAGATGAGGGCGAAAGACGGCTCGCTCTACCGCTCGTGGCAGGGCAGCGGCCGGCTCACCGGCATGCTCGAAGACTACGGCGACGTCTGCGCGGGGCTCACCGCGCTGTACCAGGCGACGTTCGAGCCGCGCTGGCTCGAGGCCGCTGAAGCCCTGGCCGACCTGGCGTGGGAGAAGTTCTGGGACGAGGGTCAGCGCGCGTACCGCGCCGCGCCGCACGGCACCGACGACCTCTTGGTGGCGACCTGGGCGCTGCACGACAACGCCTTCCCCTCGGGGGCGTCGTCGCTGTGCGAGGCGCAGGTGGCGCTGGCGGCGCTCACCGGCCGCGAGCGGCACCTCGAGCGCGCGTCGCGCTACGTCGAGCGGCTCAGCGACGAGATGCTCGAGAACCCGTTCGGCTTCGGGCACCTCTGGCTCGCGGCCGACGCGCTGGCCGACGGCGCGGCCGAGGTGACGGTGGTGGGCGAGGCGCCCGAGCTGGTGCAGGTGCTGGCGCGCACCTACGCGCCGACCGTCGCCGTCTGCTCTCACGCCGGGGGCCCGGTGCCGAAGGTGCTCGAAGAGCAGGTGACGCCGCGGCTCGCTGGCCCCGCGCCCGCCGCCTACCTGTGCCGCAACCACACCTGCGGCCTGCCGGCGCGAGACGCCGAGGCCCTGCGCGAGCAGCTCAAGGGCCTGGGCGCGAAGTAGGTACTAGAGCGCGTCGTGGCGGTAGAGCGACTCGAAGACCTGGGTCGACGGGTCTCGAGTCGACACGCGCTCGAGCCACCGCTTGCGGCCGTTGAGCTCGTTGTACCGGTAGGTGGCGCCGCCGTGGCTGAAGTCGGTGCCGCTGCCGAAGGTGAGAAAGTCAGACAGCGCCGACTCGTGGTTCGGCATGCGCGGGGCGATGTGGAAGCCGAAGATGCCGGCCTCTTTGCCGTGGCAGCCCGAGCAGGTGCGAATGGCGAACTGGTGCCGCTTCGCCTCTTCGGCGCCCGGCAGGTCCCACAGGGTGTCGCGGCGCACGCGGCCGAACGGAGCGGTCACGCGGTTGGTCATGTTGAAGTCGACGCCCTTCATCTCGAACTTCACCGGCTGACCGCCGTTCATCGGGCAGCCCGAGAGGTCATTCGCCATGGCGATGGGCGAGTTGCCGATGTCGCGGGGAATCAGGTAGCCGATGACCTTGTTGGGCTTCGCCGCCGTCACCCGCGCGACGTTGACGTCTTGGCGGGCGCTGTCCCAGTAGTAGTCGACGAGGTGCTTGAGGTCTTTCGCGTCGGCGCAGCGGTACGGCTCGTCGCGCGGCTTGCGGTTGATCAACGTCCAGTCGCCGTTCTTGAGCATGTACCACTCGCGCAGCTCGAACTCGGTGACGCCGTTGTCGCCCACCAGGCGCACGTTGCCGCGCATCGCGACGAAGTTGTCCGGCTGCGCGAACCGGTTGACGATCTTCCACAGGTGGTCGGCGAAGGCCTGGCGCGCGCCTGCACCGCCGTGCGCCGGGTCCCACTTCGAGAGCTGCCGCCACACCAGGCCCCAGCGCTCGAGCTGCACCCGGCGCGCGTCGTCGTTGAACAGCGTGCCCGCGTAGTCGAAGTCGTCGATGACGTTGAGCGAGGCGTTGAGCGCCGGCAGGCGGAACTCGATGATCAGCGTGAGCGGGTAGGGCGCGTTCTTCTGGTTCTCGTGCGCCCGGTCGACCAGGCCGAAGACCAGCCGGCCCTCGCCGATGGTGCGGGGGGCCTTGGCCGCGTCGATGATGCCGCGGTCGTCTACGTCGCCCGAGAGGTCGAGGCGGTTCACCACCGCCAGCAGCCGAAACGGGCCGTCGCCCACGTCGGCGTTGCCGAGCTGCGGCCACAGGTCGATCAGGTGCGCCCAGGGGTTCGGGTGGCCCGCGACCCCCAGCCGCTTCTCGAAGGGCAGCCGGTCGTGGTCGTCGTACTCACCGCTCGCGCTGCGCCAGGGCGTCTGCACCCACTTGTTGAGCTGGTTGCGGTTGTAGCGCGAGGTGTCGCCCTCTGCCGGGGCCCAGCGGGTGATGGCCGCCTTGCCCACTGCAGCCAGAATCTTTCCCGGGCTGGTGCGGTCTTGCACCTTCGCCAGGCCGTCGAGGTCGGTGATGATGAGGCTGCGGCTCGCCACGATGGGCAGCGTCCTCACGTTGGCGTCGAGCACCAGCTCCGACTCCTCGGCGTCGAACGTCTCTTCAGGGTCGAGCGGCTGGCAGGCCGCAGCGGCCACCGCCAGGGTCAGAAAGGTCGGGCGAAACGCGAAGGTGCGCGAGCGAAGTGTGACCATGAGGTCACGAAATATCACGTGACGCCGTGCCGCCGTCGCGCCCCGCCTTCGCGGTGTCGCACGAAAGGGTCAGCGGGGCCTCACCCGCTCAGGGTGCGCGCCAGCTCTTCGGGGGTGTGCGGCCCCTCGAGCTCGAGCAGCACGTCTTCGAGCGCGACCTTGAGCGCCGCGCAGTCGGGGTAGCGCTGGGCCGGGTCTTTCGCCAGCGCCCGCAGCACCACCGCGTCGAGCGCGGGAGCGACCTCGGGGTCGGGCACCACGCACTCGGCCGCGCGCTGCACGATGACCGCGTCGGTGGCGCCCTTGAACAGCCGCTCGCCGGTGAGCAGCTCCCACAGCACCACGCCCAGCGAGAACTGGTCGGACTTGGGGCTCGCCGGCGCGCCATCGGCCACCTCGGGGGCCACGTACGCCGGCTTGCCCGGCACGCCCTCGAGCGCGCGCGCCACCCCGAAGTCGATCAGCTTCACCACGCCTGAAGTCGAGACCAGCACGTTGTGCGGCGAGACGTCGCGGTGCACCACCTTCAGCGCCCGGCCCTGCCGGTCTCGCGCCTTGTGCGCATAGTCGAGCGCGGCCGCCGCCTGCAGGCCGACCTGCGCGACCAGGCCCGGCGGCAGGCGAGCGACGTGGTGCAGGTCGACGCCGTGCACGTACTCCATCACCAGCAGCCACGCCCCGTTCTCTTCCACCAGCTCCGAGATGGAGACGATGTTGGGGTGCTGCAGCTGCGCGGTGACCTTCACCTCGGCCAGGAACAGGTCGAGAAAGCGGCGGTCGCGGGAGAGGTGCGGCAGCACCCGCTTCACCGCGCGCCCGTCGGTGGTGCGAAACACCTCGCCCATGCCGCCCGAGCCGATGCGCTCGGCCAGCTCGAGCTTCACTTCACCTTCACCACGTGCACGCTGCCGATCAGCGGGGTGATTTCGGCGTTCGACTCTTCGCCGACCGCGAAGTGGGTGGCGTCGGCGACCGGCTGGTTGAACGTCGGGTCGAGCTGCGTCCACTCTCCGACGTAGGCCTCGACCCACTCGTGCCAGTAGAGCGCCGGCACGCCGTCGTCGTTCTTCAGGTAGACCACCCCGTCGACCCGCCGCGCGGGGATGCCGAGCGACCGCAGCATCGCCACCGCGAGCAGCGCGTGCTCGGTGCAGTCGCCCTTCATCGAGGTGACGATGTCGCTCGCCCGGTCGGAGCTCGAGCCGTAGTCCTTGGTCATGTTCTGGCCGACCCAGGCCACCACCTTCTTCGCCGCGGCGTAGGCGTTCTTCTCGTTGCCCACCACCTTCTTGGCCAGCTCGACGATCTTGGGGTGCGCCGACTCGACCGCCAGCGTCGACTTGAGGTTGGTGCCGCCGTTGGGGTCGGTGAGCGGCCGCACCAGGTCGGTCTTGGTGGGCTGCAGCGCGGTGATGGTGATCTCGACCTGGTCTTTGTCGAGCGCCTTGAACTTCTGCCGGTAGGTGTCTCTGCGGAACTTCTCGGGCACGCCGGTGGCGACCAGGGTCAGCTGGCCGGGAATCTCGCGGGCCACCGGGCTCGGCTCGTTGGGCAGGGTGATGCGGGTGTGGCTGAACACCTCGACCACGTCGATTTTCTTGGCCACGTCGGGCGGCTCGGCGGTCGCGCGCATGGTGCCCTGAAAATCCATCTCGGCGATGCGGCCCTTGTCGTCGATGTACACGTTCGTCTCGACCTTCTCGTGGTCGAAGATGCTCACCACCTTGCGCACCTTCACCGTCACGCCTCCGATGGTGCGGTCGGCGGGCGGCTTGCCGTCAGGGGTGGTGGTGAGCCGGTACTGCTCGAGGTCCTGGGCGTCGATGACGTCGCCGACCAGCTTCACGCCCTTCTTCAGCGCCAGGCGGTACTGGTCGGCGTCTTCCACCGTCTCGCGCGCCGCCGGCAGCGTCTTCACCTCGTTCGGCTGGTTGGGGCGCTTGCGCAGCATGCGCAGCCCCTGCGCAGTCGACGTGCCCTCGAGCGTCTCGTCGCCGCCGTCGCCCTTCTTCTCGATGAAGAACGAGAGCAGCTTGCCCTTGGGCTTCGCCTCGTAGACCCGAACGTCCTTGAGGTAGCGCTCGCTCTTGTTGTTGCCGACCATGGCCTTCATCACGAACTCGTTCACGGTCTCGAACTGGTCCGGCTTGCCCGCGACCGGGCCGAGCTTCATGAAGGTGTAGCCGATCTTCTTGCCGTTCAAATACAGGCCCAGGTACTCGCCGTCGGCGGGGCGCGGCAGGTCGACGACTTCGGACTTCGCCGGGGCGGCAGCGGCGGTGAGCGCAACGAGGAGCCAGGTCAGCATCGAGGGAAGAACGTACCAGCCCCCTGCCGCATTTACCCGGCGCTTCTCTAGCGTGGGAACGACGGCCGTGCCTCGAGCGTTCAGCTGCCCAGTGTGAAGTAGAACGTCGCGCCGCGGTCGACCGCGCTCTCGGCCCAGATGCGACCGCCGTGGCGCAGCACGATGCGCTGCACCGTGGCCAGCCCCACTCCGGTGCCTTCGAACTCCTGCGGGGTGTGCAGGCGCACAAACGCACCGAACAGCCGTGCCACGTGGCGCATGTCGAAGCCTGCGCCATCGTCGCGCACGAAGTACACGGGGGTGCCCGGCAGCAGGCCCACCTCGAGGTGCCCCACCGCGCGCCGCGAGGTGAACTTCCACGCGTTCGAGAGCAGGTTCTCCATCGCCACCGCGAGCAGGCGCGGGTCGCCGCGCGCCATCAGGTGGTCGGGCGCGCTGAGCTCGACGTGCCGCGACGGCGCGCCCTTCTGCAGCCGCTCGATGATGCCGCGCGAGAGGTCGGCCAGGTCGACGATCTCGTCGCACAGCTGCTCGCGCGAAATGCGCGCCAGCCGCAAGAGGTCGTCGATGAGCCCCGCCATGCGGCGCGTCGCCTCACGCACCCGCTTCAAGTGCGAGCGGCCCACCTCGTCGAGCTGCGAGGCGTTGTCTTCTTCGAGCGCGCGGCTGAAGCCGTCGATGCTGTGCAACGGCACCCGCAGGTCGTGAGAGACCGAGTAGCTGAACGCCTCGAGCTCGCGGCTGGCGGCCTCGACCGCTTCCTTGGCGTGCTCGAGCTCGTGGTTGCGGCGGCGCAGCGCCACGTTCGAGTCGCGGTACCCGCGCGCCACCAGCTCGTAGACGCTGACCACCTCGCCGAACAGTACCGAGGCGGCCTCGAGCGCCTCGGGCCCCAGCGCCTGCTCGTTGGCCAGCTGGGCCAGGGCCTGGTGGTGTAGCGCCGAGAGCTCGGGCAGCGCGATGCCCGCGTCGACCAGGTCGCGGCCCAGGTCCCACGCCCGAGCGCGCGCGTCGGCGGTCGGGGCGAGCAGCGCGAGACGCAGCGCCTCGGCGTAGCGCGAGGGCAGGGTGTCGCCCGAGGGCTGCGGTGCAGGGTGTGGGCTGTCGAGCTCTGTCATCGACCGCTCGCCTTCGAGCAGCCTCTGGAGCACCGGTCAGATTCGCTTGGCGAGGATGATCAGATCTTCGCCGACCTTGTAGAAGTCGCGGAAGCGCGACTCTTCGCGGTACTGCATCGCCGGTGTAGAAGCCGCGCGTCGGACCATAGGCTTCCATCGCCGAGGTCTCGACCCGAATCAGGCGCCCCTTACGTCGGCGAATGTCACCTTCCATGGCCGAGACGAGTGCAGCGCCGACTCCCTGTCCGCGAACCTCGGGGGCCGACGCTATCCAATAGAGATCGAAGGTGCCTTCGGTCATCGGCGTCGGCCCGTAACAGACATAACCGACCACCCGGGCGTCGCGCACCGCAACCAGCACCTGGTAGTCACGGTTGGTGCCGTCGGCCGCCAGGTCGATGAGCTCGAGCGCGCATTCCACCTCGGCGGGAGTGAACGTCTCGATGCGCGCCAGAAGTTCGGCGAGCTGCGGTCGATCTACTGGTTTCAATTGCCGAATTTCCATGGCTTCGTTCCTGTGCGAGCTCGATGAGGTGCCAGGCCAGATCAGGGTAACTGATGCCAGCCGCCGCCGCCGCTTTGGCAAAGCCGGAGTGCGGGTGCAAGTCGCAGTTGGGGTTGATGTCGATGACGAAAGGTTGGCCGTCTTTGTCGACGCGCAGGTCGACGCGCCCGTAGTCGCGGCAGTCGAGCGCTGCCCAGGCGGCCATCGCGGTCTCGATGCAGCGCCGCTCGAGCGCCGGGGTGAGGCTGGCCGGCCGGGCCGCGCTGTCGGTGCACTCTGGCGACGCCTCGTCCCACTTGGCTTTGTACGTGAGCACGCGCGGTTTGTTCTCGAACGCCTTGCCGTAGTGAATCTCGGTGAGCGGCAGGGCGCGGCGCGGGTGGTTGCCGAGCAGGGGCACGTAGATTTCGCGGCCGTCGATGTAGCGCTCGACCAGCGCCGGCTGGTGAAAGGTGCGCAGCACGCGCGAGACGGCGCGGCCCAGCGCGGCCCGGTCTTGCACCACCGCGTCGAAGTCGATGCCCACGCTGGCGTCTTCGCGCGCCGGCTTGACGATGAGGGGGAAGGGCAGCTCGAGCGAGATGAGCTCGCCCACCGACTGCACCACCTGAAACTGCGGGGTGGGCACGCCGCGCGCGAGCAGCAGCTCTTTGGCCTTGTCTTTGTGCAGCGAGAGGCCGAGCGCCAGCGCGCTGTTGCCGGTGTACGGCACGCCCACCATCTCGAGCAGGGCGGGCACCACCATCTCGCCGCGCGCGTCGGCGGCGAGCGACTCGCACAGGTTCAGCACCACGTCGGGGCGCTGGGCCTCGAGCGCCTGGCCGATCGACCAGACGTCGCGATCGACGGCGATGAGCGAGACCTTGCGCTTGCCTCCCTCGAGCGCCTTCTCGAGCGCGGCGGCGACGCGCACCACGTCTTCGCGGGCCTCGCGACCGGGGTCGTCCTCCAGGAGGTGATGGTCACGGTTGTGGAGGATGCTGATCCGCATGCGGTCGAGAGGTTCAGTATCGCAATAGCGCCGTGACCGCTCGGAGTTTCGGGTTCCCTATACGTGAAAAGGTTCTTCACATGGTCCGCAAAACTGCGCACCGGGCGCGCTCGATGATGGCGTCATGGCCCTCCTTCGCCCTGGTGATTCGGGACCCCAAGTGCGCGTGCTCGACGAGAAGCTGAAAGAGCTCGGGCTGCTCAAGGGAAAGGTGAACGAGAAGTTCGACGCCGCCACCCAGGCCGCGGTGGTGAAGTTCAAGACCCTGCGCGGGTGGGATGACCCCCGGGCCGTCGCCGGGGCGAGGCTGTCGCGCGCTCAAGCTGGGCGACAACTTTCAGGGGCCCGAGCAGCCGAAGAAGCTGCGCGGCGCCACCTACAACGCGAAGATTCACCGCCCGCCGCAAGAGGTGAAGCGCGCGGTGCAGCAGTTCACCAAGGCGAACAAGCTCGACTTCGTGCAGCTGCAGGAAATCAGCGGCTACCACAAAGAGCTGAGCCACATTCCCGGCTACCGGCTGATTACGTTCCCCGGCTCGAAGGACCACGGCGAGACCGGCGTGCTGGTGCGCAAGGGCATCGACGTGAAGTTTCCCCAGTCGATCGAGGCCGATCACGGGTGGACGAACGTTCACGGCGGCCCCGCGCAGCCGCGTGCCGCGACGTCGGTGAAGATCGCCGGCTGGCTGCGGGTGGCGTCGGTGCACGCGCCTCCGGGCGTCGACTTTCACGGCGACCACGCCACCGGCGGTGCGACGCGGGTCGACTCGTACAAGTCGCTGACCCGCAAGCTCGCGAACGCGGCGAAGCGCTACCAAGAGAACGACCCCGACGGCGCGGTGCTGCTGGGCGGCGACTGGAACGAGGGGTCGCACACCAGCGGCGTCGGCTCGCCGAGCTGGCTCGCCCGCGTCGCGCACCTCACCAAGGTGCAGAAGGCGCCCATCGACTGGGAGATGGTCACCGGCGCGAAGATTTCGAACATGAAGGTGCGCAAGAACTTCGGCTCGGACCATCACCTCGTCACGTTCACCATCGAGAAGAGGTAGCCGCGCACCCTGAGCGGAGCCGCTTTTGCGGCGCAGTCGAATGGGTGCCGACCCCCAACGAAGCCTGGGCAACCCGCACTCCATGCTCCAAGCAGCACTGCGTGCGCACCGATACGATGGAGTCTGTGCTGCACAGCCTTCGGCGAGCGACGGCAGTGTTCGACGTGGCTCACCCTGACCGGTCTCGACTCACCCTGACCGGTCTCGCGTGGTAGAGCCGCACGCCAAAGTGCGCATTCGCGACCCCATTCACGGCACCATCACCGTCACCGACGAAGAGAAGGTGGTGGTCGACAGCCGCTTCTACCAGCGGCTGCGCCACGTGCGGCAGCTGGGGTTCGGTGAGCTGGCGTTTCCCGGCGCGACGCACACCCGGCACGCGCACTCGCTGGGCGCGATGCACGTCTCGTCGCGGCTGTTCGACGCGGTGGCCGAGCGCGCCGGCCTGAGCCCGCGGGCGCGCGAGCGGTTTCGCGCCGCGGTGCGCCTGGCGGTGCTGTGCCACGACCTGGGGCACATGCCGCTCTCGCACACCAGCGAGAGCATCGCGCCGCCGAGGGCGAAGCTGATGCTCCCCAGGTGGGTCGACGATGGCGAGCAAGAGCAGGCCAGCCACGAAGACTTCACCGTGCGCATCTTGCTGGGCAGCTCGCTCACCGACGAGCTGCGCAAGCGCTACGCGGCGCTCGAGGTGACGCCCGAGCACGCCGCGTCGCTCATCACCGCCTGCGACCCGCCGGGCGGCTCGGGCTTCGTCGACGGCGGCGTCGACTGGTCACCGCTGCTGCGCGCGCTGGTGAGCGGAGAGCTCGACGCCGACCGCATGGACTACCTGCTGCGCGACTCGTTCTTCACCGGCGTGAACTACGGCCGCTACGACTTCGACTGGGTGGTGCAGAACCTGAACCCCGCCGAGAAAGACGGCCGGGTGTACCTGGCGCTGTCGAAGGCCGCCGCGTTCGCCTTCGAAGACTTTCTGCTCAGCCGGTACCACATGTTTCTCTCGGTCTACTACCACCACACCGCGGTGAGCTTCGACCACATGCTCAAGGCCTGGTACGACGAGACGCGCGGAGAGTTCGAGATTCCCGCCGACCCCGACGCGTTCGCGCTGTGCGACGACGTGGCGCTGTGGCACGCGCTGCGGAAGAGCAAGAACCGCTGGGCCGAGCGCATCGTGGCGCGGCGCGGCTTCAAGCGGGTGGCCGAGTTCACCGAGCGCGACCCCGACTACGACCTGCGCGAATTGCACGGCGCGTTGGGCCAGGCGGGCATCGAGCACTTCTCGGTCGAGTCGCACGGGGTGCTGTCGCGCTATTTCGAGGCGGGCTCGGGGCCGCCGCTGTACATCGTCGACGTGTCTTCCGGCCGGCTGACCGAGGTGCAGGCGTACACGCCGCTCTACCAGCGCTACGCGGGGGCGGTGCGGCTCTCGCGGCTCTACGCGCGGCCCGACCAGTCGGCCGCCGCGCTCGAGGTGGTGGGGCGCCTCACCGGGGCCGGCGCGTGAGCGAGCGCATCGCCGGCATCGAGCTGCCCGAGCTGGGCCCGCCGGCGACGCCGCGCGACGCGGCCGCGGTGGTGCTGTACCGCAAGGTCGGCCGCTCGATAGAGGTGTTCTGGATCAAGCGCGAGGCGAAGCTCGCCTTCGCCGGCGGCTACTACGCGTTTCCCGGCGGCAAGGTCGACAAGGCCGACGCCGGCGTGCCCGTCGAAGGTGCGACCGGAGTCGACGCCGCGCTGCGCGTCGCCGCGGCGCGCGAGCTGCTCGAAGAGACCGGCGTGCTGGTGGCGCAGGGCACCATCTCGGCCGCCGACACCGAGAGCATGCGCCGCGCGCTGCTCGACCGTGAAAGCAAGGCGTCGTTCGGCGAGCTGCTCGCGAAGCACGGGCTCACCCTGCGGGCGGCCGACTGGCCCGAGGCGGGTCGGTGGGTGACGCCGCCGCACCTGCCGGTGCGCTTCGACGCGCGCTTCTACCTGGTCGAAGCGCCCGAGGGCGCGAAGGCCGAGGTGTGGCCGGGCGAGCTGACCGAGGGCGCCTGGGTGACGCCCAACGCCGCGCTCAATCGGTGGAACGACGGCACCGCGCTGCTCCACCCGCCCAACGTGCACGCGCTGCAGACCATGGCGGTGTTCCGCACCGCCGAGAAGGCGCTGGGCGTGCTGCGCGCTCCGCCGATGGTCACCGACTTCATCGCGCGGCGCATCGAGTTCCAGATGGGCATTCGGGTGTTCCCGTTGCTCACCCCCACGCTGCCGCCGGCGCACCACACCAACTGCTACGTGCTGGGCAACAGCGACCTGCTCATCGTCGACCCCGGCTCGCCCGACGACGCCGAGACCGACCGGTTGGTGTCGTTCGTGCGCGAGCTGATGGCCGACGGGTACAAGCCGCGCGCGGTGCTGCTCACGCACCACCACGGCGACCACGTTGGTGGCGCGGCGCGGGTGATGAGCGAGCTGAAGGGGCCGCTCTGGTGCCACGCGCAGACCGCCGACCGCGTGCCGCTCACCACCGAGAAGCGCGTCGCCGACGGCGACTACCTCAAGCTCGGCGGCATGGAGCTCAAGTTCCTGCACACGCCGGGGCACGCGCGCGGGCACCTGTGCATCTTTCACCTGCACTCGAAGGCGGCCATCGTGGGCGACATGGTCGCCGGGGTCGGCACCATCGTCATCGACCCGCCCGAGGGCGACATGGCCGAGTACCTGCGCCAGCTGCAGCGGCTCAAAGAGCTCGGCGTGCGCACGCTGTACCCCGCGCACGGGCCTCCGATTCCCGACGGGCCGGCGAAGCTCGACGAGTACCTGCAGCACCGCGCGTGGCGCGAGGGCAAGGTGGTCGCGGCGCTGAAGCCCTCGCCGCAGTCGCTCGAGGCGCTGGTGCCCCAGGCGTACGACGACGTGCAGGCGTTCATCTTGCCGCTCGCCGAGCGCAACACGGTCGCGATTCTCGAGAAGCTCGTGGCCGAAGGCCGAGCGCAGCGCGATGGCGAGCTGTTCTCCCTCTCCCCCAGCGGGAGAGGGCAGGGGTGAGGGGGCGAGACCGGCATGCGCGCAGCGGCCGCAGCCTGGGGCGTCATCGGAGTCACTGCAGTTCTCGTCGAGGCTGAAGTTCGCCTCGCGGTGCTGGCGAGAGAGGCGCTGCTCGAAGACTTCGCGCCGCTGCCCGCCGCGGTCGCCCTCGCCTGGTGCGCGCTCAACGCGTGGCTCGAGGGCTACCGCGGCTTCCAGAAGCGCTGGGTGCCGCAGGCGCTCGACCGGGCGTTCTCGGTCGACACGTCCTCACGGCTCGAGGTGGCGCTGGCTCCGCTCAAGGTGCTCGGGGTGTGGCGCACCGAGCGATCAGCCCGGCGCCGCGCGTGGGTGATGGTGGCCGGCATCACCGCGCTGGTGCTGGCGGTGAAGCAGTTGCCGCAGCCGTGGCGCGGCGTCATCGACGCCGGCGTGGTGGTCGGCCTGGGGTGGGGCACCCTGGCGCTGATGTTCGGCTTCGTCGCTCGGCTGCGCAGCAGTGAAGTACGGTCGGCCGAATGAACACCCTCACGCTGAAGACCGCCGACGGCCCCGCGCGCACCGCGGTGTTCGAGCCCGCCCACGCCGTGGCTCCGCTGCCCGCGGTGGTGTTCTTCATCGACGGCGCGGGCTGGCGCCCGGCGATGTTCGAGATGGGCGAGCGGCTCGCCTCGAACGGGTACCTGGTGGTGATGCCCGACCTCTTTCACCGCGGCGGCGCGTACGACCCCGAGCAGCTGAAGGCGGCCATCTTCGGCAAGGTCGATCGCACCGAGTGGAAGACGAAGTTCTACGAGCCGGCCAAGACGCCCCAGGCCGCGAAGGTCGATGCGGCAGCGGCGTTCGAGTACTTGAACGGCCGCGCCGACGTGAAGAAGCACCACTTCGGCACCACCGGCTACTGCATGGGCGGGTTTCTCTCGCTCACCGCGGCCGGCAACTTTCCCGCCGAGGTCGCGGCGGCGTGCTCGTTTCATGGCGGCGGGCTGGCGACCGAGGCGCCGGGCAGCCCGCATCGGCTCGCGGGGCAGATGAAGGCCGAGGTCTACGTGGCCGGCGCGCATGACGACTCGTCGTTCGACGACGCTTCCAAGCAGCTGCTCGAGCAGGCGCTCACCGAGGCGAAGGTGAAGCACGTCATCGAGACCTACCCGGCGCGGCACGGCTTCGCGGTGCCCGACTTCACCGGAGTGTTCGATGCGGCGCAGGCCGAGCGGCACTGGGCGGCGATGCTCGGTCTGTTCGGCCGCGTGCTGAAGTGGTAGGCGGGCCACGTCGTCGAGGCTCACCACGGCCTGGCTGAACTGGGTGTCGATGAGCCGGCGGTAGGCGCCCCTGGCCGCGAGCAGCTGGGCGTGGGTGCCCTGCTCGACGATGCGGCCTTTCTCCATCACCAGAATGAGGTGCGCGTCGCGAATGGTGGAGAGCCGGTGGGCGATGACGAAGCTGGTGCGGTTCGAGCGCACGGCGGCCATCGCGTGCTGCAGCAAGAGCTCGGTGCGCGTGTCGACCGAGCTGGTGGCCTCGTCGAGAATCAGCAGCGCGGGGTCGGCGAGAAAGGCGCGCGCGATGGTGATGAGCTGCCGCTCACCCGCGCTGACGTTGCTGCCCTCTTCATCGATGACCGTGTCGTAGCCGGCGGGCAGGCTGTGCACGAAGCGGTCGACGAAGGTGACCTCGGCCGCGGCGCGAATCTCGGCCTCGGTGGCCCCGGGCCGGCCGTACGCGATGTTGTCGCGAATGGTGCCGTGAAAGAGCCACGCGTCTTGCAGCACCATGCCGATCTGCGAGCGGAGCTGGTCGCGCCGCAGCCGGGTGAGGTCGGTGCCGTCGAGGGTGATGCGGCCCGAGCCCAGCTCGTAGAAGCGCATGATGAGGTTCACCAGCGTGGTCTTGCCCGCGCCGGTGGGGCCGACGATGGCGACGGTCTGACCGGGCTCGACCGAGAACGAGAGCCCCTCGATGAGCGGCTGCTGCGGCAGGTAGCTGAACGTCACCTGCTCGAACGCCACCCGGCCGCGCACGGCGCCCAGTGCGGGCGGGCTCGAAGGCTCGGCGCTCTGCTCGTGCGCGTCGAGGAGCGCGAAGACCCGCTCGGCCGAAGCGACCCCCGACTGCAGCACGTTGGCCATCGACGCCACCTGGGTGAGCGGCTGGGTGAACTGCCGGGAATACTGAATGAACGCCTGCACCGCGCCCAGCGTCAGCGCGCCCGACGCCACCCGCAGCGCCCCGACCACCGCGATGGCGACGTAGCTCAGGTTTCCCACGAACATCATGGTCGGCATGATGATGCTCGAGATGAACTGAGCGCCGAACGCCGAGCGGAAGAGGGCCTCGTTGCGCTGAGCGAAGGCGGCCTCGACCTCGCGCTGCCGCCCGAACACCTTCACCAGCTCGTGGCCGGTGAAGGCCTCTTCGATGTGCGCGTTGAGCGCGCCGGTCTGCGCCCACTGCGCCATGAAGAGCTTCTGCGAGCGCTTGCCGATCTGCCGGGTGGCGAGCATCGACGCGGGCACCGCCACCAGCGCGATGGCCGCCAGCAGCGGCGAGAGCACGAACATCATGGTGATGACGCCCACCACCGTGAGCAGCGAGACCAGCAGCTGCGCCAGGGTCTGCTGCAGGGTCTGGGTGATGTTGTCGATGTCGTTGGTGGTTCGGCTGAGCAGCTCGCCGCGCGGCTGCTGGTCGACGTACGGCAGCGGCAGCCGGTGCAGCTTCTCTTCGACCTCGGCGCGCAGGGCGCGCATCGCCCGCTGCACCACCCCGGTGATGACCCAGCCCTGGGCGAGCTGAAAGAGGCTGGCGGCGACGAAGAGCGCGGTGGCGAGCGCGAGCACGCGCCAGAGGGCCGCCAGGTCGACTCCGGCTCCGGGCGTGACGTGCACCCGCGCCACCAGGTCGGCCAGGCCGCCCTGCCCGGTCGTGCGCAGGTGCTCGACCGCCTGCTCTTGGGTCACGCCGGTGCTCACCTGGCGGCTGGCGAAGCCGGCGAAGAGCAGGTCGGTGGCCTCGCCCAGCACCTTGGGCACCAGCACCGAGAGGCCGACGCTCGCTGCGCTCAACAGCATCGCCAGCAGCAACCGGCCCCGGCTGGGTCGCAGCAGGCCCAACAGCCGCCGCGCCGACGGCCAGAAGTTGACCGACTTCTCGACCGGCGCTCCCGCATTCATCCACGGTGGGCCGCGGCGCGCCCCGGCCTCTGCGGGCAGCCGGGCGGGCAGGGGCACCGCCGCAGGAGGGCTCGCGCTCCGGGCCGGCTTCTCGCTCATGCCGCCGCTCCTTCAGCCTGCTGCTGCGACTCGACGATCTCGCGATAGGTCTGACAGCTGCCGAGCAGCTGGGCGTGGGTGCCGGTGCCCACCACCGCTCCGTCTTCGAGCACCAGAATCAGGTCTGCCTCGACGACCGTCGAGACGCGCTGGGCGACGATGACCACCACCGCGTCGCGCGTGGCGGGCCGCAGCGCCGCCCTCAGTCGAGCGTCGGTGCCCAGGTCGAGCGCCGAGAACGCGTCATCGAAGAGGTAGAGGTCGGGGCGGTGCACCAACGCCCGCGCGATGGCCAGGCGCTGGCGCTGACCGCCCGAGAGGTTGGTGCCGCCTTGCGCCACCGGCGCCTGCAGCTTCTCGGGCATCGCGTCGACGAAGTCGCTGGCCTGGGCAATCTCGAGGCACCGCCACAGCTCGTCGTCGGTGGCCGCCGGGTTGCCGTACCGCAGGTTGCTCGCCACGGTGCCGGTGAACAGGTAGGGCCGCTGTGGCACCCAGCCGATGTGGCTTCGCAGCGCATCGAAAGCCAGCGCGCGCACGTCGACGCCGCCGACCTCGACCGTGCCCCGGGTCGCGTCGATGAGCCGGGGTATGAGCGACAGCAGCGTGCTCTTGCCGGCGCCGGTGCTGCCCAGAATGGCGACGGTCTGGCCGGCCTGCGCGCTGAACGAGACGTCGCGCAGCACCGGAGCCTCGGCGCCCGGGTAGCTGAAGCCGACGTTCTGCATTGCCAGCGCCGCCGGCGCGGCGAGCCGGGTGACCGGGTTCAGCGGCGCGGCGACCGAGGTGGCGGTGTTCAGCACGTCGCTGATGCGCTCGGCGCACACCGCGGCGCGCGGCACCATCATCATCATGAACGACGCCATCATCACCGACATGAGAATCTGCATCAGGTAGGCGATGAAGGCGGTGAGCTGCCCGACCTGCAGCTGGCCCGAGTCGACCTGCGCGGCGCCGAACCACAGCACCGCGACGCTGGTGGCGTTGAACACCAGCATCACGGTGGGAAACATGAAGGCCTGCAGCCGGCCCAAGGCGAGCGCGGTGCGGCTCAGGTCGTCGTTGGCCTGGGCGAAGCGCTGCACCTCTTGGGGCTCGCGCACGAACGCGCGCACCACGCGAATACCGATGAGCTGCTCGCGCAAGACGCGGTTCACGGCGTCGATGCGCTCCTGCATGACGCGAAAGCCGGGGACCATGCGTCGCACCAGGAAGCCGACCACCAGCACCATCGCCGGCACCGCGACCAGCATCAGCCGTGAGAGCCGCGGGTCGCCCTGCACCGCCATCACCACGCCGCCGATGCACATGATGGGCGCGGCGACCAGCATGGTGCAGGTGACCACCACCAGCACCTGCACCTGCTGCACGTCGTTGGTGGTGCGGGTGATGAGCGAGGGGGCTCCGAACCGGGCCACCTCGCGACCCGAGAGCTCTCCCACCCGGTGGAAGAGCGCCGCGCGAAGGTCTCTGCCGAACGACATCGCCGCGCGGGCGCCGAAGTAGACGGCCGCGATGGAGCAGGCGATTTGAAGCGCCGAGACCCCCAACATCCACCCGCCGCGGCGCACGATGTACGCGCTGTCGCCGCCCGCAACCCCGTGGTCGATGATGTCGGCGTTGAGGCGCGGCAGGTAGAGCGAGGCCAGGTTCCCCACCAGCTGAATGAGGACCACCAGGGTCAGCTGGCCCCGGTAGGGCCGCAGGTAGGTACCGAGCAGGCGGAGCAGCATCAGGGCCTCTCAACGAGGGTGGGGCACTGTATTGCTCGCAGGGGTGGGGCGCACTCCGAAGTGCGCCCGGCGCTGGACCCAGGGTGGCGGCGAACGCGCATCGAAGGTGCGACGACGCCGAGGCGAGGCGGGCCTGACGTCGCGAAGTTGCGCGGTGAGGGCCGAGGCACCTCGTGCGCAGGTGGGGGGCTTCGGTGCGGGCGCGCCTTCGTGCGCGTAGACGGGTGGCTTCGACCAGGGGGCGACCGCGTCTGCTGCGGGGGCGAGCCGTACCGGCCTCGCCGGTGCCGAGTCGGTGAGGCGCGCCGCAGCGGGGCCTTCTGGCTCGGGCAGCTCCTTCGCGTCGGTGCCCGTGCTCGACAGCCGACAGGGCAAGTGGCTGCTCGGCGCACGCTGGTGCGCTTCGTGCCGCGAGAGCCTCACGCCTCGCTCCGATGAGGGGCGCCCCTTCTGTGCGCCACTGCTCCAGCGTGACCACGGGTGCTTCGATGTGTGGTCACCTGGAGCGCGCCGGGCCCGACCAGGGCGCTGCCTCGGGCCGCTGCTCTTTGTGAATGCTCGCCGCGTCCCCGTCGGTCAGCAGGCGCGACCGCCATGGCAGCGTCGATTTGGCTTCCGCAGGTCGGGGAGGGTGCACGTTGCGAAGTGGGCGACCGCGCGGCGGTGTCGTCGTGCGCGGCGGCGGCGCCTCCTTGGTTCGGGGTAGCTCCTCGCTCGAGTAACGCCGTGCCTCGAAAAGCAGGTGGGAACAGGAGCGCTCCGCTCGCGTCGAGGGTCACTTCCGGCTGGGGCACTGTCGCGCCGCGTCTCACTCCCGCTGAGACTGGACGTCTCATCTCAGGGCTCCGGGGGCTCGCCACCGCTGAGACTGGACGTCTCGTCTTTAGCGAAAGCGCCGGCCTTGGGCGTCACATCGCCGGAGTGCTCGCCCGTCGATTTCGCCGCAGCGGCCCGCTGCCGAGCGATCAGCGCCCACGATGCGCTCGGGTCAGGGTCGCCGGCGGTTCAGCGCGCCACGGTGAGCGCGAGCAAGGCGCCGCGCCAGCGACTGCCGACCCACGTTTGCCGAAGAGCACGGCGCGCTGACCGAGGGGCTGCCCGTGAAAGCACGGAACCCCCCTCCACGCGCGTCGATGCGCTCAGCCCGTGAGCGCGCCGAGCCGAACCGGGCTGCAGCGCGGTGCCCCGCAGATTCCGCCTCCCGCCCTCTCGAGCTCCGAGAACTGGAGCACCCACGCCCGTCCGCGCACCGCGATGCGGCTCACGCGCGCAGCACCCGCACTCCGCGCGGTTACCCCGGCACATGCACCGCACGGTGCCAGCGCGGGCGCTCTCGCCCCACCCACTTCAAGGAGCAGACGTGATCAGCAAAGTTCAGCAGACCCCGCAGCAGCAGACCCCCGACCTCATCGAGGTCGCCCAGGCGAAGCAAGCCGAGGCCCGCGAAGATCGCGACCGTGCCGAGACCCACGCCTCAGACGCCTTCACCCACGTCGCCGGCGCCGCGCTGAACACCCTCATCGCCGGGGCCGACACGGTCGAGGGCACCGCCGACGTCGCCGGCGCCGGCGCGCACCTCGTCACCTCGGCCCAGCTCGCGGTCGCGGGCGCCGCCGAGTGGGCAGGAGAAAAGGTCGTCGACTTCTTCGCGGGCGGCATTCGCGCGGTGGCGGGCCGCGACGACTGCGATGCCCCATCTCAGCACCCCGAGAGCCCGCGCCTGAGCGCCCAGCTGTTCGGCGCCGCGGCGAACCAGTGGCACCGCACCGGCGATTCGCTGCGCGCCGCCTGGCACGCGTTCGGCGAGGCGGGCACCCACCTCGAAGGCGCGGTCGCCAACCTCGGCCTCGCCGCGGGCCACACGGGCCTGGCTCTCGAAGACGCCGCCGAGGCGGTGCAAGACGAAGCCGCCGCCGGCGTGGCCGTGGCCGAGTCAGACTGAGGCGTCACGCCGCCCGGCGGGCGGGGCGCCACTTGAGCCACAAGAGCGGCGCCACCGCCACCACCGCTTGAGGCAGCAGCGTCAGCCAGTCCGAGAACACGCCCAGCGCGGGCAGCTCGAAGAACGGCAGCGGGAGCAGCGGCAGCACACCGAGCTCCTGCAGCCCGTGCATCGCCTTGCCGAGCAGCACCACCGCGGTGGCCACCAACAGCACGGTCGACGCGTTGAACAGCGTCTTCATCGGCAGCTTGAAGCCGACGCGGGTCACGAAGACCACCAGCGCGGCGACCAGCACCAGGCCCGCTGCGGCGCCCCAGGTGGCACCCGCCGGAGAATCAGACGCCAGGCCCTCGATGAACAGCGCGGTCTCGAAGCTCTCGCGACCGACGGCGGTGAAGGCGATGACGAACAGGCCCGCCGCGCTGCCGCGGCCGAGGGCGCCGGTCATCTTCTCTCTCAGCTCGCCCATGAACCTGCTCATGTTCGAGCGCGCGTTCAGCCACAGCGCCGCGTACAGCAGCATCACCACCGCGAAGAACCCCACCGACGTCTCGACCCACTCGCGGTCGGCTGCGGCGAGCAGCTGGTGCCCCAGCACGAACGCGCCCACGCCGGCGACCAGCGCGGTGGCCCAGCCGAAGTGCACGATGCGGGCGTGCTCCTTCGCCCCCATCTTCTTCAGCACCGCGAGCAACGCGCCCACCACCACCAGCGCCTCGAAGCCTTCGCGCAGCAGAATCAGCGCCGCGCCGATGAACACGCTCCAGAACCCCGAGGCGGTAGAGCCGGCGGCGGTCTTGTCGAGCAGGCCGATGAGGTTCTTTGCGTCGCGCTCGAAGCCAGGCGTGGTGCCCGCAGACAGCCGCGTGCGGGTGAACGCGCGCTCGAGCTCCGAGACCCGCGACGCATCGCGCGCGCGCATCATGGGCTCGATGGGCTCGAGCCCCTCGAGGTAGGCGTCGACCACCGTCTGGCGCGCCTCGTCGACCCTCCCCGCGTGGTGCAGCGCGATGGCCTTCTCGACCCCGTCGCGCGCGGCGTACAGCTGCGCCGCCTTGTCGAGCGCGGGTGGCTTGCGCCGCAGGCAGGGCAGCGCGTCGGCGCCGAGCCTCTCGCTCAGCTGCCCGTCGGTCGAGGTGGCCAGCGCCTCGAGCGTGGCGCGGGGCGGCTCGCCCTTGCACTCGGGCTGACGGAAGGTGAAGAGAAAGAACGCCAGCGACCAGCGCTCGTCGTCGCTGAACTGGGGAAAGGCGACCATCGCGGTGCCCTTCAGCCCGAACGAGGTGGTGTTGAACGCCTTGTACGGAGTGAGCGTGGCCATGCGCTCGGGGTCGTGGAAGTCGGCCGGCGCCGGCTGGAGCGCCTTGCCCACCTCGGTGTCCGCGTGGCCCGAAGCGCCGTGACAGACCGCGCAGGTCTGCAGCCACAGCTTCTTACCGGTCTCGAGGTCGGGCGGGCGGCGCGGCGCCTGGGGCACGTGCCCCAGTGAAATCGCCTCGCGGGCCAGCGCCCCGCATTCTCTCGCCACGCCCTCGGCGTCGGCGTGCGCCTTCACCTTGGCCGCCACCGCCTCGAGCCGCGGCAGCAACGGGGCCGCCTCGGGGCCCAGCTCGTGCGCCGCCTGCAGCGCTTCGTCGGCGAAGCCCGCCTGCTCTTGCAGCTCGGCCTCGTTCTGCGACGAGACCGCCACGGGGTAGTCGCCTTCGAGGTATTGCAGTAGGCCAGCCAGCCGCGCCCACGGCGAGGCCGCGAGAAGGAGCAGGGTGGGGAGCAGCTGCAGCACGGGTTGATCTTTATTTGATAATGAGTCGCAAAATCAAATTCTCGAGGCTGCTGCAGCGCTACGTGCTGGCGGAGATCGCAGCGCCCTACCTCGCCTGGCTGGGGCTGCTCGTCACGCTGATGTGGGTGATGGCGGTGCTCAAGGGCACCGACGTGCTGCTCGGCTCGCAGGTCACCGCGTGGGACTTCGCCCGGGTCTCGGCGTATCTGTTGCCGCACTTCGTGGTGCAGGCCGCGCCGGTGGCGTTTCTGCTCGGGCTGCTCATCGGCTTCGGCCGGCTGTCCGAGGACCGTGAGCTGGTCGCGATGCAGGCCTTCGGCCTCTCGCCCTGGCGGCTGTGGGTCGCGCCGCTGCTGCTCGCCGCGGCGACCTCGCTGGCGCTCGGGCTGCTGGCGTTCGGCCCCCAGCCGTGGGGCCTGCAGGCGGTGCAGCGGCTCGCCGAAGAAATCATCAAGCGCAACCTGGTGGGCGACGTGAAGCCGGGGGTGTTTCACGACGAGCTGCAGCGGGTGACGCTCTACGTCGAGCGCGTCGACGCACCGGGCCAGTGGGGCAACGTGCTGGTCTACGACGAGCGGGTGCCCGAGACGCCGGTGCTGCTGCTCGCGCAGCGCGGTCGGGTGGGCGAGACGCGCGAGGGCGCTCCGCTCGAGCTGCTGCTCGAGCGCGGCGCGCTCTACCGCTCTGACGAGCAGACCGACTCGCGCCTCGAGTTTCAGACCGCGCGCCTCTCGCTCGGGGTCGAAGAGGCGGTGTGGCAGAAGAACCGGTTTCGCGCGGTGCGCGACGAGATGACCCCCGCGCAGATGTTCGCGGCCGGCGAGCCGTCGCTCTCCATCGCCGGGCACTGGAAGCTGGGCCAGGTGCTGATGCCCATCTCGTTCGCGCTGCTGGGCGTACCGCTGGGGCTGCGCCGCCGCACCTCGGGCCGCGCGCGCGGAGCGGTGGTGACCCTGGGCGGCTACGCGGCGTTCTACGTGCTGGCGCAGGTGAGCACCTCGCTGGGAGAGCGCGGGCGCCTGCCGCCCCTGCTCGCCGGCCAGCTGCCCAACCTCGTCTTTCTCGTCTTGGGGCTGCTCGCCCTGTGGCTCGCCGAGCGCCGGGGGGCGGCGCGATGAGCCCCACGCTGCGGCGCTACCTGATGCGCCTGTACCTGGGCTCGGTCGCGCTCTGTGCCCTGGGCGTGCTCTCGATCTTCCTGGTCATCGACTTCGGCGACCGCTTGAAGCTCTACGTCGGCCACCGCGCGTCCGACGTGGTCGAGCTGTACGTCGCCAAGACCTGCGTCACGGTCGGTCAGCTGATGCCGCTGGCGATGCTGCTGGGCGCGGGTTTGGCGCTGACCGTGCTCGCCCGGCGCGGCGAGCTGCGCGCGATGAAGGCGCTGGGCATCTCTCCGGCCGGCATCGTCGCTCCGTTGCTGCTCTGTGCGGTGCCGCTCGGCGTGGGCCTGATGGCGTTCGACGAGTGGGTCGCCGGCCCGGCCAGCGCGCGCGTCGACCGCCTGATGATCGACCGGTTCGGCATCTGGGGCGACGCCCGCTACTACTACGGCGCGCAGCAGTGGCTGCGCCTGGGGCCCGACGTCTTTCGCCTCACGCCGTACGGCGTGACCGTCTTTCAGCTCGCCCCCGACTTCTCGCTCGCCCGCCGCACCGACGCGAAGACGATGACGCCGCTGCCCGGCGGGGGGTTCGAGCTGACCGCGGTTCGCGCGCGCGACTACGCCGAGGCCGCAGCGCACCAGCGCACCGCCGAGCGCGAAGAGGCGCGCTTCCCCAACGCCGACGGCCGCGCGTTCTCGATTCGCCCCGGCCGCCCCGAGCAGATGTCGTCGGTCGAGCTCTCGGAGCAGCTCGCGCTTCGGCGCAACGCCGGGCTGCCGGTCACCCGCCTGCAGCTCGCTCGGCACGGCCGCTTCAGCTACCCGCTGCTCGGCGCGGTCGGGGCGCTGCTCGCCGCCGGCCTGGCGCTGCGGCGCGGGCGCACGGCGGCGCTCACCGTGGCGCTGGTCGAAGGCCTGGGCGTCTCGGCCGCCATGTGGGGACTGTTGGTGGTCGGCCGCGCGTTGGCGCTGAGCGAGCGCGTGCCGCCGTTCGTCGCCGCGTGGGGCCCCCTGCTCGCGCTCGCCGCGCTGGGCGCCGCGCTGCTCTCGCGCCGCCAAGTCTCTGGTTGAAACGCGCCACGCTGCCCGACACAATCGTTCAGGTCTCGTGAACGCCTCTTTCTCTTCACCGTTGCCGAAGGTCAACCTGGTGAAGGGGTTCGGCAACGACGTCTTCGACAACGCCGTGGCCACCGCGCGCACCTGCTACAACAGCCGCGTCATCACCGCCGAAGACGTGCGCAAAGATGACAAGGCCATCGCCCTTCGCGACCGCATCGCGCAAGAGACCTACGAAGCGGGCCACCACACCACCATTCAGCACGCCACCTTCCAGTTCACGCTCGAGAACGTGAGCCGGCAGGCCATCTGGTCGTTTCTGCACAGCCACCCGTTCTACAACTCCGAGCAGGTCAGCCAGCGCTACGTCGAGGTGAAGCCGGGCAACGTGGTGCGCCCGCGCCTCGCGCCGCCCCTCGACGCGCTCTATGGCGCCGCGGTCGAGCGGGCGATGGGCGCCTACCAGCAGCTGATTCAACTGCTCCTGCCGCGGGTGGCCGAAGAGTTCTTCCGCATCTTCCCCGCCCGCAAGCGCACGCCCGAGAAGTGGCAGCTGGGCCTCAAGAAGAAGGCGCAAGAGGTGGCGCGCTACGTGCTGCCCATCGGCACCTTCGCGCACCTGTACCACACGATTTCAGGCCTCACGCTGCACCGCTACCACCGGCTGTGCCACCAGCTCGACGTGCCCACCGAGACCGCGCTGATGGTGAACGCGATGGTCGACGAGGTGAACCGGGTCGACCCCCTGTTCTTCCGCAACATCGAAGACCCGCTGCCGGTCGAGTCGACGCTCGAGTACCGCGCGCTCTCGCAGCTGGGCCGCCTGAAGGCCGGCTCGGGCTCGCGCGAGTACCTGCGCGAGTTCGATGCGGGCCTGGGCGACCGGCTCTCGAGGCTGGTCGACTACAAGGTGAACGCTGAAGCCAGCGTGGCGCAGGGCGTGCGCGACGTCATCGGCGCCACCCGCGCCGAGCTGCCCGACGCCGCGGCGCTCGAGAAGGTGCTGTCTCCGCGCGAGAACCCGTACTTCGGCGAGTCGCTGGTGCTCACCACGCTCTCGAAGCTGACGCGCGCGCTGGGCCACGCGCACTACACCTTCCAGAAGAAGCTCTCGCACACCGCCGACAGTCAGGACCAGCGCCACCGCATGACCCCGGCCTCGCGCCCGGTGCTGCACGCGCACTTCGACCCGCGGCACGTCGACGTGGTGCTGCCCGACCTCATCGCCGAGGTGCCCGCGGCGCGCGCGCTGTTCGAGGCCACCAACGCCGCGACGTGGAACACCATCGAGCAGCTGCTCGATGCGGGCGTGAGCGAAGAGATGGCGCTGTACCTGCTGCCCAACGCCTTTCCGGTGCGGTTTCTCGAATCGGGCGACCTGCTCCACCTGCACCACAAGTGGGTTCACCGCCTCTGCTACACCGCGCAAGAGGAAATCTGGCGCGCCTCGGTCGAAGAGGTGTCGCAGGTGAAGGCCGTGCACCCCGCGCTGGTGAAGTACGTGCAGCCGCCCTGCACCTTGCGGAAGCTGGCGGGCATCACTCCGTTCTGCCCCGAGGGCCCGCGGTTCTGCGGCGTGCCGGTGTGGAAGATGGAGCTCGAGCAGTTTCAGCGGCTCATCTGAGAGACGACGACGGCCCCGCTCCAGGCGCGTCGCCTGAAAGGGGGCCCTCGCGGTGCTTCATTCGGTTCTAAGAAGCTGCGGTTACTTCTTCACCGCCTGAGCGGGCGGGAGCTTGGGGGCCAGCTCGGCCACGAACTCGATCTTCACGTCGTTGCCGACCACCAGCGCGTTGTTGGCCATCGGCGCGTTCCACTTCAGGTTCCAGTCGAGGCGGTTGATGGTGCCGGTGGCGATCGCGCCGCGGGCGGGCTGCTTGGTGAACGGGTTGGTGACCTCGGGAATCAGCGTCACGTCGAGCGTCACTTCCTTGGTGACGTCTTTGAGGGTCAGCTCGCCGGTGACCTTGAGCTTGTTCTCGCCCGCCTTCTCGACCTTCTTCGACTTGAAGGTGGCCTTGGGGAACTTCGCCACGTCGAAGAAGTCGGGGCTCTCGAGGTGCGCGTCGCGCTTGGCTTCCTGCGTCTGGGGGTGAACCTCGATGCTCAGGTCGACCTTCGAGCGGGTGAGGTCTTTCTCGTCGAGCTCGACGGTGCCGGTGGTGCGGCCGAGCGTGCCGCTCACGTCGCTCACCATCATGTGCTTCACGCTAAAGCGGGCCGAGGTGTGGGCCGGGTCGATTTCCCAGCTGCTGGCGAGGGCAGGCACGGCGAGCACGGCGGAAAGAAATGCGGCTGCGGTCTTCATGGGTGGCTCCAGTGAGAGGGGTGCTTCGTTTGGCCCATTGGATGTGCAGCAACAATCTTGGTGGCAAGCATTCTGTGTTGCGAGATTGCAACACCGCTTCACGGGGCCGCCGAACGGGGCGCCGGCCAGCGCGGCGTGGGCTAAGAGCCCTCTCACCGTGAGCGCCATCTATACGAAGACCGGAGACACCGGAGACACCTCGCTCTTCGGCGGCGGCCGGGTGGGGAAGGAAGACGAGCGGGTCGAGGCGTACGGCCAGGTCGACGAGCTCAACTCGGTGCTGGGCGTGGCGCGCGCCGAGGGGCTGGGGCAGCTCGACGCGCTCACCGGTGAGCTGCAGAACCAGCTGTTCACGGTGGGCTCGGTGCTGGCGACGCCCGCGGGCAGCAAGGCGGCCGCCGCGATTCCCAAGGTGAACCCCGACTGGGCGGTCGCCATGGAGAAGGCCATCGACGCCTTCGACCTCGAGATACCTGCGCTCAGCCAGTTCATTCTGCCGGCGGGAACCAGGGCGGCGGCGGCGCTGCACCACGCCCGCACCGTGTGCCGCCGCACCGAGCGCCGGGTGGTGCCGCTGCACCGCGCGGGCAAGGTCGGCGTCGAGGTCATCGTCTACCTCAACCGCCTCTCGGACCTGCTCTTCACCATGGCCCGGGTGGCGAACTTCCGCGCCGGCGTGAAAGACGTACCGTGGGTTCAGCCGCCCAAGAGCTGAGCGCGGCCCGCCTCGAGCGCCTCGCCCTCGACGCCGGCTTCGAGCTGGTGGGCTTCGCCCGCGCCGAGCCGATACCGCCGCAGGCCCTGGTGCAGTGGCTCGAGGCCGGGTTCGCCGCCGACCTCGACTGGATGAAGGCTCGCGTCGAAGAGCGGCTCGACGTGACGAAGCTCTTGCCCGGCGCGCGCACCGTCGTCGCGCTGGCGTGCAACTACCACCGCACCGACGCGCCCGGCCCCATCGCCCGCTACGCCCGCGGCCGCGACTACCACACCACGATGCGCCACCGGCTGCGCACCCTGCGGCGCACCCTGCGCGAGACGTACCCGGGGGTGAACGACTACGGCTCGGTCGACGCCGCGCCGGTGATGGAGAAGGTGTGGGCCGCGCGCGCGGGCCTGGGGTACGTGGGCAAGAACGGCTGCTTCATCACCGAGCGCTTCGGCTCGTGGGTGGTGCTGGCGGCGATGATTCTCGACGCGCCGGTCGATGCCTACGCGAACGGCCCGACCGAAGACCGCTGCGGCCGCTGCAACCTGTGCGTCACGGCGTGCCCGACCTCGGCCATCGAGCCCGGGGCGCGCATCGACGCCGAGCGCTGCGTCGCGTACCAGACCATCGAGCAGCAGGGCGCGGTGCCCGAGCACCTGCGCGAGGGTCTGGCCGGCATGGTGTTCGGCTGCGACCTCTGCCAGCAGGTCTGCCCGTTGAACGACGCGCCGCTGCCGGCGGGCGACCGGTTCGCGCCGCGCGCGGTCGCCGACGCGTCGGTGCTCGAGCTCGCCGCGATGAGCCGCGCGCAGTACGACGCGTGGGTGCCCGGCACCGCGCTGGCCTGCGCGCAGTACCGCGGCCTGCGCCGCAACGCCGCCTACGCGCTGGGCGCCGCGCGCGTGGCTGGCGCCCGGCCGGTGCTCGAGCACCTCTCGCGCGACGAAGACGAGACGGTGCGGGAGGCCGCCGCGTGGGCGCTCGAACGGCTTCGATGAGCACGTGTGGGGCTCACCCTGCGCGGCTTTGCGGGTCGTCCCCCCTTCGACTGCGCGCTGCGCGAGCCTCTCAGGGTGAACCATGACGGCGCTCCCGCAGCAGAAGCGAGGCGGCGCGGCCGTCACCCTCGCGCTGCTCACCCAGACCACGCTCGCGGTGGGCACGTACCTGGTCGGCAAAGACGTGATGCAGAAGCTCGACCCGCTCACCGTCATCTGCGCGCGCATCACGCTGAGCGCGGTGGTGCTGGGGCTGTTGGTCGTCGCGCTCGGCCGCCCCTACCTGCCTCCGCGCAGCCTGGTGCCGAAGCTGATTCTCTTCGGCTTCCTCTCGGGGCCCATCAACCAGGGCGCGTTTCTCTACGGCCTCTCGCGCACCCACCCCGCGCACGCCTCGCTGCTCTACGCGCTCACCCCGGCCGGGGTGTACCTGGGCGGGCTCTTGCTCGGCCGCGAGACGCTCCTCGGCCGGCGCGTGGTGGGCATCGTGGTGGCGCTGGGCGGAGTCGCCGTGCTGCTGCTCGGCAAGGGCCTCGCCGAGGCGAGCGGCACCCTCTCGGGAGACGCCTGGGTGCTGGTCGCGGTGGGCGCCTGGGTGGTGGTCACCATGGAGGGCAAGGAGCTGGCGCGCGAGCTGGGGCCGCTCAAGACCACCTCGTGGATGCTCATCTTCGCCGGCGGGCAGATGGCGCTGGTCTCGCCCTGGTTGATGAACGTGCAGGCGCTGATGGCCGCGGCGCCCTCGACGCTGCTGGGCATCGCGTACCTGGTGGTGCTCTCGTCGGCGGCCTCGTACCTGCTCTACAACTTCGCCCTCTCGCGTGCCGACGCCAGCGCGGTGGCGGTGTTCTCGAACCTGCAGCCGGTGGGCACCGCGCTGGCGGCGTGGGCGATTCGCGGCGAGCCGCTGACCCTGGCGATGGTCTTGGGCGGCGCCCTGGTGCTGGGCGGGGTGCGTCTGGCGGGTCAGGTGGCGCGGCCGCCGGCCGGGCGGTGATGTCGCGCGCCGGCGGGCTCGCGCTGCGACACCGACGCACCATGACCAGCCGCTCGGCCCGGTTCCGCGTGGCATCGGGCGTGCTATCGCGGGGCGGCATGAGAGCTCTCGCGGCGTGCGCAGTCGCGGTGGTGTCGCTGCACTCCCTCGAAGCGGCGGCGTGCGGGTGCTTCGCGGCGCCCACCGTGGTCGACCCGGTGGTGCAGGCCGGCGAGCGCATCGCCTTCTCGGTCGATGGCTCGAAGGTCACCGCCTACGTGCAGATTCAGTACACCGGCAGCGCCACCAGCTTCGCCTGGCTGGTGCCGGTGCCGGCGGTGCCCGAGGTCAAGGTGGGCACCGACGAGCTGTTCGAGGTGCTCGACCGCAACACCCGGCCGCAGCTCTCACTGCTCACCACCGTGGCGCCCGGGTGCGGCCCCAGCGGCCCGGTGTTCGGCTGTGGCGCGGCGGCGAGCTATGCGGTCAACCGGGGAGAAGGCGGCGGCCCGGCGGTCGGCGGCAACCCGCTGGTGCTGCGCGACACCGCCGGGCCCTACGACTACGCGGTGCTCAAGGCCGACTCGAAGGCCGACCTGCAGCAGTGGCTCGACGACAACCGCTTCTTCGTGCCCACCACCAGCGACGCAGCGCTGGCCCCGTACGTGCGCCCGGGCGCGTACTTTCTCGCGCTCAAGCTGCGGCCCGGCCAGACCGCCGGCGACCTGCGCCCCATCGTGCTGAGCTACGCGTCGACCTACCCGATGATTCCGCTGGTGCTGACGTCGGCCACCGCGGTGCCGCACATGGGCGTGCAGGTCTTCGTGCTCTCAGAGCACCGCTCGATTCCCCGCAACTACCACCACGTGCAGCTCAACCCGCTGAAGCTCGACTGGGCCACCGCCGCGAACTACGGCGCGCTGGTCACCGCCGCGGTGGCCGAGGCGCCCCAGAAGCACGCCTTCGTCACCGAGTACGCGGGCAGCAGCGAGGTGGTGCGCGGGCAGCTGCTGGTGGCCGCGCAGTACGGCGCAGCCCGGTTCGGCGTGCAGAGCGAGCTGGGGCAGCAGCCCACGCCCGCCGCCTTCGTGGGCTACCTGGTGTCGTACGCCTTCGCTCCGCCCACCGCCGACACGGGGGGCGCGCCGCTGCCCGCCGCGCTGCTCAACCTGGTCGAGGCGCAGGTGCCGTACCCGCCGCACTTCGCCGAGCACGGCGTCACCCGAGAGCAGTTCTTCGCGGACCTGACCCGGTACCTGTCGAGCGAGTCGCAGAGCGCTCACCCCGACTGGTACGCCGAGTGGCCGGGCGCGCACTACGACGGCCCCGCGCTCGCGGCCTCGGTCTTCGAGAGCTACGTGCAGCCGATTCGCGACGCCGACGCGATGCTCGGGGCGCACCCGTACCTCACCCGAATGTTCACCACGCTCTCACCGGAGGACATGACCGAAGACCCGGTGTTCGCGTTCAATGCGTCGCTGCCCGACGTGGCGGCGGTGAAGAGCGCCACCCGGGTCACCGGCTGCAACGGCGTCGCCACCACGTTCTCGGCCGAGGGCTACCGGGTCGACGACGCGCGCCTCACCCAGCCGCGCAAAGACGCGATGCCCGCTGCGGCCGTGGTCGAGCTGCTCGGCGAAGAGGGGCCGGCGCAGACGGTGAGCCGCTACGCGCCCGAGGCCGACCTGATGGCGATGGCCGGCGGCCAGGGCTGCGCGGTGGCCGAGGGAGCCTTCTTCATCGGGCTCGCCGCGGTGTGGTTGGTGGTGCGCCGCCGCAAGCTGGCGTGAGCACGGGAAAGCGCGACCGCACTCAGAAAACCGTGAGCTTGGGGCCCCGAGGTGACGAGCAAGGGCGCGAACCGGCAGGGGTGTTTCCCCGGCGCGCGTGATGCACACGCGCGCGAGGAACACCGGCCGAGGGAGCGCACATGAACAAGCTGACCACCTGGAGCCTGCTGAGCGCGGGCGTGCTGTGTCTCGCTGCGCCGGCCGCCCAGGCCTGCGGTTGTTTCGCGCCGCCCGACCCGACGGTGCCCATCGTTCAGGCCGGCGAGCGCATTCTCTTCGCGCTGAAAGACGGGCAGGTGACCGCGCACGTGCAGATTCAGTACGCGGGCGACGCCAAAGACTTCGGCTGGCTGTTGCCGCTGCCCTCGGTGCCGGTGCTCGAGCTGGGAAGCGACGAGGTGTTCACCCAGCTCTACAACACCAGCCAGCCCAAGTACCGGCTCACCCGCACCTTCGAAGGCACCTGCGGCTTCGGCAACTTGAGCAACCTGGCCCCGACTGCGTTGGGAGGCGCCGAAGACGCCTCGCGCGGCGGGCAGGACCCCGAGAAGAGCTCGCCGCTGGTGATTCAAGACTCCATCGGCCCGTACGACTACGCGGTGCTCAAGGCCGACTCGAGAGACGACATGTTCCAGTGGTTGACCGACAACCACTACTTCATTCCCACCGGCACCGACGCGACGGTGGGCAACTACACCCGCCCGGGCGCCTACTTCCTCGCGCTGAAGCTCAAGTCGGGCAAGTCGGCGGGCGACCTGCAGCCGGTGGTGGTGCGCTACCCCTCGCAGCTGCCGATGATTCCCATCATTCTCACCTCGGTCGCCGCGCAGCCGAACATGGGCGTGCAGGTGTGGATGCTCGGCTCGGGCCGCGCGATTCCCCGCAACTTCCACCACGCGGTGGTGAACGACGCGCTGATCGACTGGCAGACCGGTGGGCAGAACTACAACGACGTCATCATTCGCGCCGCCAACGGGGCGCCCGACAAGCACGCCTTCGTCACCGAGTACTCGGGCACCAGCGATGTGATGAAGGGCGTGCTCGATTACCCCGGCCGCTTCGGCGACAAGGCGGCGCTGGCGGCGAGCGCCGACGCCGTGGCGTTCATCGAGTACCTGTTCCAGAACGGCTTCTCGACCTCGAGCCAGGTGGTGACCATTCTCGGCCGCTACGTGCCGGTGCCGGCGTCGATCGCCGCGGCCAACATCACCGCCGCGCAGTTCTACCGCTCGATTCGCTACTACTCGCGCGGAGGCTCGGGCTTCGACCTGACCGGGTGGTCGGTCGACTACCAGCCCACCAAGATGGCCGACGAGCTGTGGACGGCGGTGGTCGAGCCCAGCCGCAAGGCGCAGCAGCTGTTCGCCGAGAACCCGGTGCTGACGCGCATGTACACCACGCTCTCGCCCGAAGACATGAACAAGGACCCGGTGTTCAGCTACAACCCCGAGCTGCCCGCGGTCGACTTCGTGCACCAGGCCACGCTTACCTACCACTGCTTCGACACCGCCACCGCGCAGCAAGACACCCCCGCGGTGCTGCGCACCGAGCAGGGCTGGGTGCTGAACTTCCCTCGTGGCACGGTGGCCGGCCCCGCGGTCGACGTCTCGACCCTGCCGGGCGCGCTGCGCTACGAGATTCTCCCCGAAGAGGGCGCGCCCGAAGTGACCCACGACAACGCCGGCAAGCTGAACCAGCTGGTGGGGCCGCACGCGCTGTGCGCGGTGGCTCCCACGCTGCCGGGCGTGGCGCTGCTGGCGCTGCTGGTGCTGCGGCGCCGCCGGACTCCGTGAACGCATGAAGCGCGCGCCCGCCATGGTGGTCATCGGCCTCGCGGGCGCGCTGCTGTCGGGGTGTGGAGTACCGCCCAAGCAGGGCGCCGACGGCGGCGGCGCAGGCGGCGGCGGCACGGCCGAGCTCGCCCTGGGCACCGCGCAGACCGACGGCACGGGCTTCGTCGAGATGCCGGTGGCGGCGGTGCTCACACCGGGCGCGCAGGGCGGCTTTCACGTCTGGCTGAGCTACCGGGTGAGGGGCACGTCGGGGGCGGTGAAGGCCGCGCACACGGTGCGGCGCGAGAGCGACGGCAAGCTGCTCTCGCGCGGAGAGCGCCGGCTCGAGGTGGGCGCGGTGGGTGAGGGCGGGTGGTGGCAGAGCGACACCGCCACACCTGCGTTCCTCTGTCCCACCCCGCTGGGAGTGAGTGTCATAGACGAGCACGCGGTATTCGAAGTTAGGCTGCTCGCCGAAGACGGCAGCGAGCTGGCGACGCAACAGGTGAAGACGCAGCTGGTGTGCCCGGCCGACGGGCAGGCTGCTTTCTGCATGAACATCTGCAAGGGGTGAACACCATGAAGCGCAGCGCTCTGTTTCTCTCGGTGGTGGTGATGGCGTGCCCGACGCCGCAGCCGACCGACGTCGTGCTCGACCCGCCCACCGCCGGCTTTCAGCTCGCGCCGGCCACGTTCGACGTGCCGATGGGTATCGAGAGCCAGCGCTGCTACTTCTACGAAGTGCCGTCGGACGTGCCGATCTTCGTGAACAAGTTTCAGATCGCGCAGAACCCGGGCACGCACCACATGAACATCTTTCGGGTGCGCACCATCAAGGCGCTCTCGGGCGCGAACGGCGACGTGGTGGCCGAGGGCGAGTGCTGGAAGTCGGGCAACTGGTCTGACTGGCCGCTGGTGGTGAACTCGCAGCTCTCGGACCCCAACGACCACGGCGACCTGCAGCCAGGCCACACCGAGTGGGACATGCCCTCTGAGGTGGCGATGCGCTTCGAGCCGCACGAGATGTTGATGCTGCAGACCCACTACGTGAACGCGACGACCCAGAAGACGCCGCTGCAGGCGAAGGTGCTGGTGAACTTCAACACCGTCGACGCCGCGTCGGTGAAGAACGAGGTGGGCACCGCGTTCGCGACCAAATACATTCGCATCTGCTCGGGCGACAACGACAAGTACTTCGAGACTACCTGCAAGATTTCGTCGGCCGAGCCGGTGACCATCATCGGAGCGAACAGCCACTTCCACAGCCGCGGCACGAAGTTCACCATCTCGGTGATGGACCCCGAGGCCTCGAGCTCTCCGCCGCCGTTCTACACCTCGACGGTGTGGCACGACCCGCCGATGGAGTGGGGCCTCAACATTCCCGTGCCGGTGGGCGGCGGCTTCCGCTACCGCTGCGAGTACGAGGCGCCGGCGGCCAGCTGCGGCAACCCCGACGACAGCTGCTGCTACACCTTCGGCGGCAAGGTCGAGACGCAAGAGCACTGCAACGCCTTCGTCTACTTCTACCCGAAGACCCGCGACGTCGGCTGCTTCTGAAGACTCCGCTTCAGCTGCTGGCGCTGGGGCTGGCGGCCTGCCCCGGCACGCCGTGCACGGTGTGGGGCGACCTGAGCCAGCCGGCGGCGCTCACCGTGACCCAGCGCATGCCCGACGGCGGCGCCGAGGCGCTGGGCGACGAGCTGTTCGTGCAGGTGCCACCGCAGGGCGGGCACGTGGCGTATGTGGGCGCCAAGGTGACGAACTTCGAAGGCTGCCGGCTCGAGCTGCGCGCGTCGCTGCCCTCCCGACTCGGGCTCGCTCGCAGCAGAAGAGAAGCGGCGGGTCGACCTCACCGTCGACGGCGCGTCAGACCCGTCTGACCCGGCGAACTTCGCCAACGTGCCGGTGCCCCAACTACGGCACCCGCGACTTTCCCGGGTTGCCGTGGGTGCTGGTGGTCGAGGCGAAGCAGCGCGATGGTCGCAGCGTGAGCGTGACCCGCACCGTGGTGCCGAGCTGCGCGTACGGCGCGGCCCACTGCGACTGCGAGTGCCGCGCGGGCTACGAGCTGGGCAACTGCGAGGGCCGAGATGGGGGCTGACTCGAGACCGGTCAGGGTGAGCGAAGTCGAACCCTGCCGTCGCCCGCCGAAGGCTGAAGGGCAGATACTCCATCGTAGCGGTGCGTCCGCTGTGCTGCTTGGAGCACGGAGTGTGCGGCGCAGCGCGTTCCGGCTGCGCAGGCACCCATTCGACTTCGCCGCAGCGCGGCTTCGCTCAGGGTGCTCGGCCCTGCTCGCCGCCGCGCTGCTCCTCGGCGCCTGCAGCCCGCAGTGGGTGGCGGTGACGACCACGCTCGACCGGGTGGTGCTCTCGGTCACCGGCGCGGCGGGCGAGGTGCTCATCGTGGGCGGCGCGCAGGGCAACGGCGCGGCGACGCTGGCGAAAAGTTCGACGGCCACGCGTGGGCTGACCTGCCGCTCTCGTCGCCCGACACCGCCACGCTGTGGTGGGTGGCGCGCGTGGGCGACTCGACGTTCATGGTGGGCGAGCACGGCACCGTGTACCGCGACGGGGTGAAGGCGCCGGCGCTCACCGACGCGACGCTGTTCGGAGTGTGGGGCGCGAGCAGCCGCGACGAGTGTGGGCGGTGGGGGCCTCCGCTCGGCAACGGAGACAACGACGTGCTGCTGCGCTTCGACGGCGCGAGCTGGGCGAAGGTGCCGTCGCCCGAGCCGCTGGGGTGGCGTACTTCAAGGTCTGGGGAGCGCGCGACGACGTCTGGGTGGTGGGGCAGCAGGGCGCGGCGTTTCCACTACGACGGCAGCGCGTGGTCGCGGGTGACGACCGGCGTGCGCTCGACGCTGCTGACCGTCACCGGGCGTTCGCGGTCAGACGTGTGGGCGGTGGGCGGGCCGCCCGCAGTGCTGGCGCGCTTCGACGGCACGGGTTGGAAGAACGAGGAGCTGCCGTTCGAGGCTTCGGGGCTGACGGGAATCGCGATGGGGCCCGACGACGAGGTGGTGGTGGTGGGGCTGGCCGGAGTGCGCTGGCGCAGGGTGGGCGGCAGCTGGGTCGACGACAGCGATCAGCCTGCGCTGGGAGACCTGCACGCGACCTGGGTGCCGTCGCAGGGCGATGCGTGGGCGGTGGGCGGCAACTACATCGCGGTCGATGCGCAGACGGTGAGGAAGGGCATCGTGGCGCACTACGGCGGCGGTGCGGTTTCGGCGCCGTGAAGGGGGCGGGGTGCCTGACCGAAGAAGCCGTTCACGTTCACGTTCACGAAAAAGCTGATGCTCGTGGTGCGCGCCGCGCAGAGCGTCAGGTCATGCAGTCTTGCGTGAACGTGAACGTGAACGTGAACGTGAACGGCTTCTCAAAGAGCGCCCCGACCCAGCACCCAACGACTTACTTCGTGTTGGGGTGCAGGCCCGGCGCTTCCCGCCCGGTCCGCGCGACGTACTCGGTATAGCCCCCGCCGTACGGCACGGGCCCCTGCGGCGTGAGCTCGAGCACGCGATTCGAGAGCGCGGCGAGAAAGTGCCGGTCGTGCGAGACGAACAGCAGCGTGCCGTCGAAGTCTTCGAGCGCGCCGATGAGCAGCTCGCGGGTGGCCATGTCGAGGTGGTTGGTGGGCTCGTCGAGCACCAGAAAGTTCGGTGAATCGAACAGGAGCTTGGCCATCACCAGCCGCGCCTTCTCGCCACCCGACAGCACGCGGCACTTCTTTTCGATCTCGTCTTTGATGAAGCCGAAGCAGCCCGCCAGCGTGCGCATGGTGCCCACCGAGCTGCGGGGAAAAGCCTCCATCAGGGTCTCTTCGACCGTCTTGGTGCCGTCGAGCACGTCCATCGCGTGCTGGGCGAAGTAGCCCAGCTTCACGCTGCCGCCGATGGTCACCGTGCCCGAGTCGGGCTGCGACGCGCCGGCCGCCAGCTTGAGCAGCGTCGACTTGCCCGCGCCGTTCACCCCGAGCACGCACCAGCGCTCGCGCCGCCGCACCAGAAAGTCGAAGTTGTCGTAGATGACCTTGGGGCCGTACGCCTTGCGCACCTTCACGAACTTCACCACGTCTTCGCCACTGCGCGGGGCGGGCTTGAACTCGAAGGCCACCTTCTCGACGCGTCGCGGCGCTTCGAGCTTGTCGATCTTGTCGAGCTTCTTCACCCGGCTCTGCACCTGCGCGGCGTGGCTGGCGCGCGCCTTGAAGCGCTCGATGAAGGCGATCTCCTTCGCCAGCATCGCCTGCTGGCGCTCGTAGGCCGCCTGCTGCTGCTTCATCGCCATCGCCTTCTGCTGGTCGTAGAAGTCGTAGTTGCCCGAGTAGGTGATGAGCTCGCCGCCGTCGATCTCGAGAATGCGGGTGCAGACGCGGTTGAGGAACTCGCGGTCGTGCGACGTCATCAGCAGCGCGCCTTCGTAGGTCTTGAGGAACTGCTCGAGCCAGATGAACGACTCGAGGTCGAGGTGGTTCGACGGCTCGTCGAGCAGCATCGCGTCAGGCTTCATCAGGAGAATGCGCGCGAGCGCCACCCGCATCTTCCAGCCGCCCGAGAGCGCGCCGACGTCGCCGTCGACCATGCTCTGGCTGGAAGCCCAGGCCGGCCAGAATCTCTCGCGCGGCCCTCGAGCGCGTAGCCACCCAGCGCGTCGAAGCGCGCCTGCACCTCGCCGAAGCGCTCGACCAGCTTCTCCATCTGGTCGGCCTTGTCGGGGTCGGCGAGGTCGTGCTCGAGCTGCTTGAGCTCTTGCGCCACTTCGCTGACCGGGCCCGCGCCGTTCATGGTCTCGGCGATGACGGGCTTGCCCTGCATCTCGCCCACGTCTTGCCGGAAGTAGCCGACGGTGACGCCGCGATCGACCGCCACCGCGCCCTCGTCGGGAAGCTCTTCGCGCATCAGGTAGCGGAACAGCGTCGACTTGCCCGCGCCGTTGGGGCCAATGAGGCCCACCTTCTCGCCCTTGTGAATCGCCGCCGAAGCGCCGACGAAGAGAATCTGTTTGCCGAACTGCGCTGCAATGTTGTCGAGCCGAAGCACGGGCGGCTCATAACAGCTAACCGCTCTTCAGCGAGCCCAGTCGTCGTCCTTCTTCTTCTCGCCCTTCTTCTTCTCGGGCTCTTTCTTCGCTTTGGTCTCGGCGGGCTTCTCGTCTTTGCGCACGTCGTCGTCGTGCTTGTCGGCCTTGAGCGCCGACTCGTCGACGTTGCTGCTCTTGGCCTCGAGCTCGCGGGTCTGGCACTGCTGGTCGTTCTGCTTGCAGCGGTCGATGCACTTCGCGAGCTTCACCCGCTCGGAGTCTTTGGTGACCATGCCGAAGCGCAGCGCGCAGCTGTCGTGGCAGTCGCTGTATTCATCGGCACACTTCTGGGCGTGGGTCGGCTCGGCGGCGCGCGCTACCGCGCTGATCAGCACCAGGCCCAGCGCTCGCACGGCCTTTGCCCCGTTCACGGCGAATGATCCTCGTCGCGGCCCTGCTCTGCGTCAACGCTGCGCCCAACTGAACGGGCGTCTCCCACGACGCGAGGGCGTGTGTTAGTGCCGGCCCGTCATGCCCGAGCTCCCCGAAGTCGAGATCGCCCGTCGCAGCCTGGTGCGCTGGTTCGACGGCCACGCTGCTGGTCCGCACCGAGGCCCCCAAGCCGCGCACCTTTCGCTCGGGCCGCGCGGCCGAGTTCGCGCGCCTCAAGGGGCCGCTCACCCGCGCCGAGCGCCGCGGCAAGTACCTGATGCTGTCGTTCGGCGACGCCGGCCTGATGGCGCACCTGGGCATGACCGGGAAGTTCGTCAAGCGCGCCGCCGGCGCCGAAGAGCCCTACAGCCGCGCGCGCTTCGTGCTCGACAGCGGTGAGGTGATTCACTTTCGCGACCCGCGCATGTTCGGTGAGCTGCAGCCCGCGGCTTCGGCGAAGCTGGCCGAGCTGCCGGCGGTGAAGAAGCTGGCCGCGACCGCTGGTCGACGGCCTCGGACTGGAGGCAGCTGAAAGAAGCGATCGGCACGACGAAGCTCGACCTCAAGGTCGCGCTGATGGACCAGACCCGCCTCGCCGGCCTGGGTAACATTCACGCGGCCGAGGCGCTGTTTCGCGCCCGCCTGCACCCGGGCCGCAAGGCGAAGTCGCTCAGCGATGCGGAGTGGAAGGCGCTCGCCAAGGCCATTCCTACCAGAGCTCAGTTCGGCTTGGCGAGCAAGAGAGCGACGAGATTCAGTACGTCGAAGAGCCGGGCAAAGAACCCGTTTCCTCATCTACGGTCGCGCGGGCACGCCGTGCCGCCGCTGCAAGACTTTAGTGAAGAGCTACACCCAGGGCGGGCGCACCACGCACTTCTGCCCCCAGTGCCAGAGCAAGAAGAGGAAGCCATGAAAGCATTAGGCCTCGACCACGTCGCCATCGCCGTCAAAGACCTCGACGCCGCCATCGCGCTGTACCGCGACGTGCTGGGCCTCGAGCTGACCCACATCGAAGAGGTGCCCGAGCAGCAGGTGCGCACCGCCATCTTCGGCCACGGCATGGGGCGGGTCGAGCTGATCTGCCCGACCACCTCGACCAGCGGCGTGGCGAAGTTTCTCGAGAAGCGCGGCGAGGGCCTGCACCACATCTGCATCGAGGTCGACGACATCGAGGCGTCGATCGCGGCGCTGAAGGCGCAAGGCGCGCCGATGATCGACGAGGTGCCGAAGATCGGCGCCGGCGGCGCGAAGATCGCCTTCGTGCACCCGAAAGGCCTGAAGGGCGTGCTCACCGAGCTTCGTCAGGGGAAGTGAAGCGCGCACGCAATCACCGCGTGCCCTCTTCGTTTTTCGCTTTCAAACGAAAGGGGAGGGTGGTTTAGCTCGCGCGCCTTCATGCTCCGGTACCTGCTCGCAGCGTCGATTTGTGCGTCGTCTCTCAGCTTCGCTGCCGACGCCGACGGCGGGCACCTGCTCCTCTTGGCGCCACCGATACGGCGGCGGCGAGCGGCAACGACGTCGACGCGGTGAAGCGCGACCTCGAGGCCGCCCGCAAAGAGATGAAAGATCTGCGTGAAGAGATGCGCGCGCAGATGGCCAACCAGTCGGTGGCGCAGGGCTGGCAAGACGACTGGGCCTGAGAAGCGCAAGCTCGAGACGTTCGTGCCCGATGGGTACCTGCGGATCCGCCCCGAGCTGCTGTACCACATGGACCTCGGCCGCGGCGCGCGACCTGAGCGGCTACGAGCTGTTCCCCGCTCGCCGGCGTCGTCGCGCGATCGCACCGAGGCGGGCGTGAACATGCGCTTCCGCTTCGAGCCGACCTTCAACGTCAGTGAAGAGGTGCGCATTCGCACCCAGATCGACATGCTCGACAACGTGATGTTCGGCTCGACGCCCGACTACGCGTTCAGCCGCGGGCTGGCCACCGGCTACGCGTGGGACCGTGACGAGTTCGGCATCTTCTCGCAGTCGCAGCAGCCTCCGCAGAGCGGCGTCAACGCGCTCACCGACTCGATTCGGGTGAAGCGGCTCTGGGGCGAGGTGAGCACCCCGGTCGGCATCTTGCGGTTCGGCCGCATGGGCAGCCACTGGGGCACCGGCATGCTGCACAACGACGGCAACTGCCTCGACTGCGACCTGGGCGACACCGTCGACCGCATCATGTTCGTCGCCGAGCCGGTGAGCGGCTGGTACATCACCCCGATGATCGACTTCAACGTCGAGGGTCCCCAGACGACCCGCGACACCGGAGCGCCGGTCGATCTCTCGAACAGCGACGACGCCCACTCGCTGGTGATCGCCGCCGCGCGCCGCGACACCGAGAGCCAGGCCAAGGCGAAGATCAACTCGGGCGGCACGGTGGTGAACTTCGGCGTGCACTTCACCTACCGCTGGCAGAAGAACGACCCGCAGGACTACTACGGCAACCCGTTCGTCGATGACGCCATCTACGTGAACCCGCCGCCGGCCGGCCAGCAGCCCAGCTACCCCGGCTACGTGCAGCGCTCGGCGCACCTCTACATTCCCGACGTGTGGTTCAAGATCGAGCGCAAAGAGTTCCGCATCGAGCTCGAGTTCGCCTCGATTCTCGGCGACGTGCAGAACCGCGCGATGAGCGGCATGACCGGCGGCGACCCGTCGCTCAACCAGTCGCTCGGCATCATCGAGTTCGGCGGCGTGCTGCAGGGCGAGGTTCGCCTGCTCGACAACGCGCTGAAGATCGGCGTCGAGGTCGGCTTCGCCTCGGGCGACGTGCAGTCGGGCTTCGGCAACCACCCCCGCCGCAAGCAGACCTCGACCTCGGCCAACCCCAACACCGTGCCGGGCGACATCGACGGCCGGCAGTACGCGTGCGAGACCGCCACCAGCTGCAGCGACTCGTTCATTCGCAACTTCCGCTTCAACCGCGCCTACAGCGTCGACATGATTCTGTTCCGCGAGCTGCTGGGCGGAGTCACCGACGCGCTCTACATCAAGCCCAAGGCCAGCTACCGCATCACCGACGGCTTCAACGTGTTCGCGGCGCTCATCTACTCGCGCGCCATCTACGCCGAGTCGACCCCGTCGGCGCACCTCACCAGCACCGGCATCGTGGGCGACGCGAACCTCGGCATCGAGATCAACGCCGGCGCCCGCTACGAGACCGAAGACGGGTTCTTCGGCGAGATTCGCTACGGCATTCTCATTCCGCTCCCGGGTCTGGCCAACAACACCCTTGAACCAGACCCAGTTCGGCGGCGCTCCGGTGGTGCTCGAGTCGGCTCAGGCGGTTCGTGGCGCGATCGGCATTCACTTCTGAGCTGATGGCCGCGCTGCTGCTGCTGGCAGGGTGCGGCATCAAGGGGCCTCCGCGGCCCCCGCTCGAAGCGAACGCCAAGGTGGTGGTGGTCGCGCCCGACGGTGGGTGCTGCCGGTGAACCACTTCGAGCTGAAAAAGGGCGAGCTGTACGCCGAAGAGGTGCCGCTCGCGCGCATCGCGCAGCAGGTCGGCACTCCGGCGTACGTGTACTCGGCGGCGACGCTCGAGCGGCACCTGCGCGTGCTGCGCGAGGCGTTCGGCAGCGAGCGTCGCCTCATCTGCTACTCGGTGAAGGCGAACAGCAACCTCTCGCTGCTCGACATGTTCGCGCGGGCGGGCTCGGGCTTCGACATCGTCTCGGGCGGCGAGCTGCAGCGGGTGCTCAAGGCGGGCGGCTCGCCGCAGAAGGTGGTCTTCGCCGGCGTGGGCAAGACCCGAGACGAGATGGCCGCCGCGCTCAAGGCCGGCATCTTGATGTTCAACGTCGAGAGCGCGGAAGAGCTCAAGGCGCTCGATGAAGTGGGGCAGCAGCTCGGGGTGCGCGCACCGTACGCGCTGCGGGTGAACCCCGACGTCGACGCCAAGACGCACCGCCACATCTCGACCTCGAAGGCGTCGAAGTTCGGCGTGCCGTTCAAAGAGGCGGTGGCCCTCTACACCGAGGCGCGCGCGTGGCGCGGAGTGAAGGCGGTGGGTCTCGACTTCCACATCGGCTCGCAGCTGACCTCGCTGGCGCCGGTGCGTCAGGCGCTCGGCCGGGTGGCGAAGCTGTTCAGCGAGCTGCAGCAGGCGGGCTTCGGGCTCACCCACCTCGACGTGGGCGGCGGCATCGGCATTCGGTACAAAGACGAGAACACCCCCTCGCTGCAGCAGTGGGCCAAGGCGGTGCTCGAGCCGTTGAAGGGGCTCGATGCCACGCTGGTGCTCGAGCCGGGGCGGGTCATCGTCGGCAACGCCGCGGTGCTGATGACGAAGGTGCTGTACCGCAAGAAGCAGTTCGTCATCTGCGATGCGGGCATGAACGACTTGATTCGGCCGGCGCTGTACGAGGCGTTTCACGAGATTGCACCGGTGAAGAACGCGGCGCGGGGCGAAGAAGACGGTCGATGTGGTGGGGCCCATCTGTGAGTCGGCCGATGCGCTGGGGCGGGGCAGAAGGCTTCAGCCCGTCGAGCCCGGAGATTTGCTGGTGGTGCAGAGTGCGGGCGCCTACGGCATGTCGATGAGCAGCAACTACAACTCGCGGCCGCGGGCGGTTGAGGTGCTCGTCTCGGGTGATGGGTACCGGGTGATTCGCGAGCGGGAGCGGGTCGAAGATTTGTGGGCGCGCGAAGTGTGAAGCGGCGCTGAGGCGGCTCGATGCCCCCAAGGCCGTTCACGTTCACGTTCACGTTCGCGAAAAGGCTGATGAGGCGAGCGCAGAGGTGGGCGCCAGCAGTTCTGTCGTGAACGTGAACGGCCGTATCAGCTCTCAGAACAAGAAGTACGCCGAGAACGTGCCGCGGTGCTCGTGCACCTCGAGCCCGTCTCCATACCGCTGCCAAGCGAAGGCGTACTCGAGCCCTACCCTCAACGCCCCGAGCACGTTCCAGAAGACGCTCACGTCGCCCAGCCGACTGACCGTGTAGATCTTCGCCGGGTCTCCCGCCCCCACCGCATTGGGCGACTCGTTCTGCCCGTAGTTCGCGGCTACCCACACCAGCCCGCTCGGCGGCAGGTAGTACTGCAGCCCCACCCGAAACGTTCGCCACGCCACCGGGTGCAGCGCCCCGCCCGCCAGCGTCACCAGCCCCGGGTCGACCGGCCCCGAGGCGCCCACCCCCGCGGTGAACCCGCTCTGGAAATCGGCGATGCCCGCCCCGGTCACGAACGACACCGTGCCGGTGAGCGCGTTGGCCCGGCGCTCGAGCGAGCCCGTGATGATCGGCACCAGCGCGTCGAGCGAGACACCCCAGCCCCACGCCGAGGTCACCCCGGCCGGCGCGTCGAAGCGCCGCAGCACGCTCGAGACTCCGAACATCATCGCGTCGCTGCGGGTGGCGGTGGCGGACGAGGTGCGCAGCGCCTTGCGGCGATTGAGCGCCACCCGCACGCCCGCCTGCACGTCGGGCACCCCGTAGAGCCGGTCGGCGGGCCGCGCGATGGCCGCAGCCACCTCGACGTTCGCGCTCGGGCTCTTGAAGAGGTGCGAGAGGCGCAGCTGCGGCGCGCGCGAGTTGAGCTCGCCGATGACGCCCTGAATCTCGACCGAGGTGGGAAAGAAGTTGGGCTGCCAGCCGAACAGGTTCCACCACTGGCCCAGCAGCACGTCGACGAACGGCGTCTCGACGCTGATGGCCAGGTGACGCACCCGCGGCCCCGCGCCGCTGAAGACCATCAGGTCGGTGGTGGGGGTGAGCGCATTGCCCAAGAGGTCCATCTCGAACACCGCATTGGCGCGGTAGCCGTTCACCGCCGGGGTCGAGAGCTTCAACCCGAAGCGCGAGTTGCGGGCGCTCAAGGTGACGCGCGGGTGGTCGCCTTCGTACGTGCCGGGTCGCGCCAGCGGCAGGTTCGCCGGCTGCTCGTAGCTGCTCTGGGTCGACGCCACCACCGTGTCGATCTCGAGAAAGCCGTACAGCGACGCGGCCCACTTGCTCATCAGCGGTGAGCGGCCCTCGTCGGGCGGTGGCAGCCCGCTCACCGCCGCCTCGTACTCGGCCTGGGTGAGAATGCTCTTCTCGAGCAGCACCTTGAGCAGGAGCGGGTCGGCGGCCAGCTCGGCCGCGGCGCCGGCATCGGGCGGCGAGAGCGCCTGGCTGGCCGGGGGCGAGACGGGCGGGGCGGTGCCGGCCGACGGTACCGCGCCGTTGCCCACCAGCGCTTCCGAGCCGGCCGGCGGAGTCGGCGCTCCGGCATCGGGGGAGGACTGCGCGAGCGCGAGGGCCAGCATCAGCACGGAAAGCATCGCCGCGCCGCGTAGCACATCGGGTGGAGGCGGCACCCCCTGCAACTCGGACCTCTGTGGGGGATGCTGCCGGGGAGACGTCTGCTACCCGGTACCTCTACGCACCCGCCGGGGTCACGCTCGCTGCCGTCTCCTACGATGGCACCGGCTTCGCCGGCCACGGCTGTGCGCTCGAGGTGGCCGGCAAGGTCTACTGCTGGGGCCAGGGGTCGAAAGGGGAGCTCGGCTACACGTCTCCTCCACCATGAATCAAGCGATGAAGGTCGTCCCCAACTTCCCTCCGCCGGGCCGGGTCGCGGTGTCGGTCGCCGTCATGGGCACGAATTCGTGCGCCGCGCTCGACAATGGCGACCTGTATTGTTGGGGAGGTCTGGGCCTGCCGCAGGTCGCCACGCCGACCCCGAAGAAGATGCCCCACTCCGGCGTCACCTCGCTCGCGGCGAACGACACCTTCATCTGCGTGACGGGCATACCGGCGGAGTGCATCGACCCGTGACGCGCCCTGAGTCGGCGCCCTTCCGCCCTGCGCCCGGGCCGATTCGACGCGGCCATCGAAATGGGCACGAGGCTCGAAGCAATGAGAACAGCGCCTCTGGTCATCGCCGTCGTCGCGCTCTGCACGACGGGCTGCGACATGCTGGTCGACCTCGGAAACGTCTCCGATGGGGGCACGCCGGCACCGCGGGCGGGTCGGGCGCCTCTGTCGACTCGGCCGGTGCTCTACGCGGTGACCGCCTCGTCGGCGTGGTGCCGATGTCGAACCTCAAGGAGCTGCTCAAGGTCGAGCAGGCGGTGCACCGTGCGGCGTGAGGTGCGCGTGACCTCGAAGTTGGCCTGACGGGCGAAGCGACCGCCCGTCGCACGGCCCCTACCGTTCGTCGCCTTCTCGTCTTCGCCCGTCGCGTCGGCGCGCGCTCCGGTCGCTCGTGCCGACTTCACCCGGTCGACACGCGGCACAAGAGGGGCATGAACCGAACGCTCCTGCTCCGCTGTCGCTCGTCGCGCCGCTCGCCGCTCGGGCGCAACCGCGCGCCGAAGCGCCCGTCACCCGCCTCGCGACCGACGCGCTGAACCTGCGGCTGCGCGCGGGCGTCGGCCACTGGGTGGCGTGGGGCCAGTTCCCGGCCGGAGGGGCAGGTGGAGGCGGCCTGAGCCTGCACTGCGGGGTGCAGCTCGACGACCGCTTCGCGCTGTACCTCATGGCGCAGGGCGCGACGATTCTCACCGAGGCCCTCTTCACCGTGTCGGCGATGGGCGAGCTCGCGCCCACCGACTGGTTCGCCATCGCGACCGGAGTGGGCATCACCGGTGCCTACGGCATGGTCATCGACGTCTGGCCGTTCTCTTCGAGAATCGGGCAGCGCACCCACGAAAACTACGGTGTCGCGGTGCCGCTGCGCCTCACCTTTACGCTCGGCACCCCAGAGCCGGCGGGCGCGGCGCGAAACCGCTTCTACGTCGCGATCGACGCGCTCGCCGGCCGCACCTTCGCCGGCAATTTCTGGGGCGCGCAAGGCACGCCTCGGTTCGAGCTCGTGGGGGGCCTGAGCTTCGGCTACCAGCGCATGTGAGGGCGCCACCGTGCGACGTAAGCATGGTTCGTGCTAGGCGCACGGCCCTATGACGACGTTCGAAGGTGCGATGACTGCGCTGGCCACTCCGTTCAAGAACGGCCAGCTCGACGAGGCCGCGTACGAGGGGTTGGTCGACTACCAGCTCGCCAACGGCATCAGCGGCTTGATTCCCATGGGCACCACCGGAGAAGCGGTGACCATGACCGCGGCCGAACGGACGCGGGCGATCGCGGTCTGTGTGAAGCGCGCGAAGGGCAAGGCGAAGGTCATCGCCGGCGCGGGCAGCAACTCGACCGCCGAGTGCATCGACAGCGTGAAGGCGGTGCGCGAGCTGGGCGCCGACGCCGCGCTGGTGGTGACGCCCTACTACAACAAGCCCACCCAGGCGGGCCTCTACGAGCACTACCGCGCCATCGCCAAGGCGCACCCCGGCTTCCCGCTGGTCGCGTACAACGTGCCGGGCCGCACCGGCGTCGACCTGCTGCCCGAGACGGTGCTCAAGCTGGTCGAGACCGTGCCCGAGGTGGTGGCGCTCAAAGAAGCGACCGGCCTGGCCACCCGCGCGCTCGACATCGTGGAGAAGTGCGGCGAGCGCATCACCCTGCTGTCGGGCGACGACTTCACCGTGCTGCCGTTCCTGGCCTGCGGCGGCAAGGGCGTCATCTCGGTGTCGTCGAACGTCGCGCCGAAGCTGATGAGCGACCTGGTGGCCGCCGCCAAGAAGGGCGACTTCGCCGGCGCGCGCAAGGTTCAGCTCGAAATGCAGGCGCTGCACCGGCTGCTGTTCGTCGAGTCGAACCCCATTCCGGTGAAGTGGGCGCTGCACCTGATGGGCCGCTTCACTCCCGAGCTGCGCCTGCCGCTCACCCCGATGAGCGAGGGCAACGCCGCGAAGCTGAGAGAAGAGCTCAAGCGCCTGAAGCTGATGTGACGCGAACGCGGCAGTTCGAGTCGTGCACATTCCCTGATAGACGCCCTCGCGAATGAAGCTGATCATCTGCGGAGTGGGCGGTCGCATGGGGCAGGCGCTGGTGGCGGCGGCGCGCGGGCTGGGGCACCACGTGATGGCGGGCGTCGAGCGCAAGGGCGTGTCGGTGCACGGTGAGCTCACCACGCTCGAGAAGCTCGACCCGCGCGGCGCCGACGCGGTGATCGACTTCACCGCGCCCGAGGCCTCGCTCGAGCACGCGCGCGCCTGTGCCGCGGCGAAGGTGCCGATCGTCATCGGCACCACCGGCTTCTCTACCGCGCAGCGGGCCGAGCTCGAGAAGCTGAGCGCCAACGCGCTGCTGGTGGCGCCCAACATGTCGGTGGGCGTGAACGTGGTCATCGGCCTGGCGGCCGAGCTGGCCCGCCGGCTGGGCGACGACTTCGACGTCGAGATTCTCGAGACCCACCACAGCAAGAAGAAAGACGCTCCGTCGGGCACCGCGCCCTGGCTGGCCGAAGAGATCGCCTCGGCCACCGGCCGCGGGCGCGCCGACTTCCGCCTGGCGCGCGAGGGGGTCATCGGCGAGCGGCCGCGTCGGGAGATCGGCGTGCAGACCCTGCGCGGCGGCGACGTGGTGGGCGAGCACACCGTGTTCTTCTTCGGTGACGGAGAGCGGGTCGAGCTCAGCCACCGCGCCACCAGCCGCGAGCAGTTCGCCCGCGGAGCCATTCGCGCCGCGGCCTGGCTGCAGGGCAAGAGCCCCGGCCTCTACGACATGCGCCACGTGCTGGGGTTCGCGTGGAGGACGCACAGGGTGAAGAACAGCGTGGGCCCGCGGTACGCCGAGGTGAACGGCGAGCAGCTCAAGGTGCTCGACCAGGCCCCGTGGAACGGCGGCCACCCCACCGGCGAGACCCTGGCGCTGGCCAGCGCCGAGCTGCTCGCGGTGAGCGACGCGTCGAAGGTGGTGGCGGTGGCGCAGAACTACAAGAAGCACGCGGCCGAGATGGGCAAGCCGGTGCCGCCCGAGCCGCTCATCTTCTTGAAGCCGTCGACCGCGCTCAACGCGCACCTCTCGCCCATCGTGCTTCCTCCCGAGAGCCAAGAGGTGCACCACGAGGCAGAGGTGGCGGTGGTGATCGGTAAGACCTTGAAGCGCGCCAGCGAAGACGAGGTGCGCGCCGCCCTGTTCGCGGTGACCTGCTTCAACGACGTCACCGCGCGCGACATTCAGAAGCGCGAGACCCAGCACACCCGCGGCAAGGGGCTACGACACCTTCGCGTGCGCCGGGCCGTTCATGGTCACCGGGCTCGACGTGCAGAACCTGCGGGTTCAGGCGCGGGTAAACGGGCAGACCCGCCAAGACGGCAAACACCAGCGACATGATTTTCCCGGTGGTGATGCTGGTGTCGTTCATCTCGCGCATCATGACCCTGCTGCCCGGCGACCTGGTCACCACCGGCACGCCCAGCGGGTGGGGCCGATCGCGACGGCGACGTGGTGGAGATCGAGGTCGAGGCGTCGGCATCTTGAAGAACCCGGTCAAGCGGCTGTGACCCGGGCCTACGTCGGGCTGGGCTCGAACCCGGGCGACCGGCGCGCGCACCTCGACGCCGCGGTCGCGAAGCTCGGAGGCCACCCGGGTGTCGACGTACCTCGAGACGGCGGCGCTGCTGGCGCCGGGAGACGCGTGCCCCAGCCGGCGTACCTGAACGCGGTGGCCGAGGTCGAGACCGCGCTCGAGCCGCACGCCCTGCTCGCGCGCCTGCGCGAAATCGAGCAGGCCGAAGGCCGGCCGGCGCAGCGCGAGCGCTGGCAGCCGCGCACCCTCGACCTCGACCTCTTGCTGTACGGAGACCGGGTCATCGACTCGCCCGAGCTCAAGGTTCCGCACCCCGAGCTGCACCGCCGGCGCTTCGTGCTCGAGCCGCTCTGCGAGCTCGCTCCCGACGCGGTGCACCCGCAGCTGAAAATCACGGTGCGAGAGCTGCTCGCGCAACTTATGCTCAGGGGGCTATAGAGCGGTCGCGATGCTCCCAGTCGTCTTGATGTTGCTCGCAGCAACCGCTGCAGGCTGGATCAGCCGCCCGCGCCGGCCGCTCCCGGCGAGGCCGCGCCCACCACCGAAGAGCTGATGGGCCGGCTGGACGCGATGAAGGGCCTGGCCGACAAAGACAAGTCGTTCGAGGTCGCCGCGTCGCTGGGCCGGCTGTACTACGCGCACGGCCGCTACGCCGAGGCCGCCACCTACCTCACCCAGGCGCTCGAGAAGGCGAAGCCCGCGCGCACCTTCTACCTGGAGCAGAAGAAGGCCGCCGGCAGCAAGCCGCTGCCCGCTGCGGGCGCCGTGGGCTGCGCGCCCAAGCCCGACGACAAGCTCGGAGCAGCAGCTCGGGGTCGCAAAGGCCAAGGCGAAGAGCGACCCGGCCGCGGCCGCCAGCTGCCTGCGCGCCGCGCTGCACCCGCTCATCGAGGTCGAGAGCCAGCTGGGCAACGCGCGCTTTCTCACCCGCGACGCGACCGGGGCGCTGGCCGCGTAGAGCGCGCTGGCGCTGTTCGAGTCGAACCCCGAGGCGCGCTACGGGCGGGCCGCGCTGCTGCTCGACACCCGCGGCGACGACCTGAAGGCGCTCGAGCAGGCGCGTTCAGACTTCGTGCGCTTCACCACCGACTACCCGACCAGCCCGCGTGCGAAGCAGGCGGCGCTGCTCGAGCGCACCGACGTGGCCTTCGCCGCCGGCGGCATGTCGAAGCTCGTCGCCAGGGGCCAAGCCGGCGAAGGCGCCGGTCGACGACCCGCACGCCGCGATGCGCGGCGGGGCACGGGCCCTGCCGCCGGTGAGCCGCAGGGCGGGCCCCCGGTGCTCACCCAGGAGATGATCGACGCGGTGCAGAACGTCGAGCGCACGCCCGAGCTCGAGCAGGGCTTTCAGAAGCTCATCGACGAGGGCGAGACCGACCTCGCCACCGGCAAGTACCAAGACGCGCTCGACGCCTACAAGCGGGTGGTGCCTTTCAACCCTGACAACCGCGCGCGCGCGCTGGCAGTGGCCTGGAGCCTGGTGCGCCTGGGCAAGCCGATGGCCCAGAACGTGTGGTCGGTGGCGCTGCAAGACCCGGCGGCCATCGACTCGCTGGGCGACACCCTGAAGAAGAAGGGCGACGACGAGGGCGCCAAGCTGCTGTGGCAGCGCCTCAAAGACACCGCGCCCGCGTACGCCAGCAAGGTGGAAGGGAAGCTCAAATGAAGGCCGTGCTCATCGGAGGTACCGGTTACGGAGGCGCCGAGCTGCTGCGCCGCCTGCTGTTTCACCCCCAGGTCGAGGTCACCCGGGTCACCGCCGCCGACAACATCGGCAAGAAGGTGGGCGACGTGCACTTCAACCTCGCCGGCATCACCTCGCTCGCCTTCGAGCAGGTGCCCGCGGCCGAGGCCTGCAAGGGCGCCGACGTGGTGTTCCTCGCGCTGCCCCACAAGACCACCGCCAAGGTGGTCATCGAGATGCTCGACGCCGGGGTACGGCGGCCGCATCGTCGACATGTCGGGCGACTTTCGCCTGCGGGACGCGGCGGCGTACGAGAAGTACTACGGCGTACCGCACCCGAAGCCGTCGATGCTCACCGACGCGCGAGTTCGTCTACGGCCTGCCCGAGCTGAACCGGGCGGCGCTCAAGGCCGCGAAGTGGGTGGCGTCTCCGGGCTGCTTCGCCACCACCATCGCGCTGCCCGGGGCTCTTGCCGCTGGCCAGGGCGGGGCTGCTCACCGGCGCGGTGCACACCGTGGCGGCAACCGGCAGCTCAGGCTCGGGCGCCAACCCGGTCATCGGCACCCACCACCCGCTGCGCGCGTCGAACATTCGCACCTGCAAGCCGCCTGACCACCAGCACATCCCCGAAATCATCCAGATGCTGCGCGTGAGCGGGCGCCGGGCTCGACGTGTCGCTCGAGTTCGTGCCGGTGTCGGCTCCGCTGCCGCGCGGCATCTTCTCGACCAGCTTCGTCGACGCCGGCGGCCACCACCAAAGAGCAGCCTGACGCGGGCGTGGGCGCGCGCCTTCGAGGGCGAGCGCTTCATTCGCATCGTGAAGGGCGACCGCCAGCCCGAGGTGGTGGCGGTGAGCGGCAGCAACTACGTCGAGGTCGGCTTCACCCTGGGTCCCGTCACCGGCGGCACCCGGCGCGTGGTGTGCTTCTCGGCGCTCGACAACCTGGTGAAGGGCGGCGCGGGTCAGTCGATTCAGGCGTTCAACGCGATGATGGGCTTCGACGAGGGCCTGACCCCTCACCGAGCCGGGGCTGTGGCCGTGAGCTGGTTCGTGGTGAAGATTGGCGGAGAGCTGGCCGCCGAGCCGCAGAAGCTGGCGGCCACCGTCGGCCGCGCGGTGCGCGCGTTTCTCGACGACGGCCACAAGGTGGCGGTGGTGCACGGCGGCGGGCCGCAGGCCACCGAGCTGCAGAAGAAGCTCGGCCTCGAGGTGAAGCAGGTGGGCGGCCGACGCATCACCGACGCCGCCACCCTCGAGGTGATGAAGATGTCGCTCGCCGGGCAGGTCTCGGTCGACGTGGCCAGCGCGTTTCGGCTGGCCGGCGTGCTCGCGATCTGCACCACCGGGGTGAGCGGCGGCCTGGTCGACGCGGTGAAGCGCCCGCCCATGGTGGTGAGCGGCGGCCCGCCCGGAGCCGGTCGACTTCGGCCTGGTGGGCGACGTCACCGACGTGAACGTGACCCTGCTCGAGAAGCTGGCGGCGGCCGGCGTGGTGCCGGTGATGGGCTCGCTGGCCGGCTCTCCCGATGGCCGGGTGTTCAACGTCAACGCCGACACGGTGGCGACCCGGGTGGCGGCGCGGCTGTCGGCGGCGCGGCTGTTTCTGGTCTCGAACGTGCCGGGCGTGCTGCGCGACAAGAACGACCCGAAGACCCGCATCGCCACCCTCACGCCCGAGCAGGCGCGCGCAGATTGCGTCGGGGTCATTCAAGGCGGCATGATTCCCAAGGTGGAAGAGAGCCTGGCCATGCTCGACGAGGGCATCGACGCGATTCACATCGTGGGGCTTGACCCGCCCGACTCGCTGCTGCGCGAGGCGCGCGAGCCCGGCTCGGCGGGGACGGCGTTCGTCAAATGAAGCGCGCGCTGGTGGCGATGCTGCTGCTGTGCGGCTGCCCCGCCGAGAAGAAGGCCGAGCCGGTCGCGGCGCCGGTGGTGAGAGAGGTGGTCGACGCCGGTGCGGTGGCTGCTGCGCCGCCTGCGCCCGAGGCTCCCGCTCCGCTCGAGGTGAAGCTCACCGGCAGCCTCGAGGTGAAGAAGCTCAAAGCCGCGCGGCTGGTGCTGGTGGTGAGCAAGAGCCGGTGCGCCGCCGACTCGGCCGAGCTCGAGGTGCTGGAGCAGACCGACGTGAGCGCGGGCCCGCTGCTGAGCGAGATGTCGTTTCCCCCCGACACCGTGGCGCACCTGTGCGTGCTGGCGCTCGACGCCAGGGGCAAGCTCATCGGCTTCGCCGCGCACCCGGGCAACCCGGTCACCCTGAGCGGCCAGGTAGAGCTGAAGGTGCTGACCCTGAAGCCGGTGAAGGCGCGGCCGGCGCCGAAGGGGCTGTGATGCGGCGGGTGCTCGCGGTCGCCATCGCGCTGGGCGCGGGGTGCGTGGGGCCTCCGGCGAGCGACGCCGCCATCTGCCGCGACGTGGCGCACCGCATGTGCATCTCCGAGTGCGGCACGGTCTACAACCAGCTGGGGCTCACGTCGGTGACCACCTGCGACCAGATTCTCAACGCCCGCACCGGGTGCAACGACGAGGGCTTCACCTTCGTCAGCCGCGACAACTTTCTCTCGTGCCGGCTGCCCATCTTGCGCGCGGGCGAAGACGTCGAGACCGTGCCCAGCTGTGAAGATGTCGACGACATGTTCCGCGGCTGCCCCTCGATGCTGACGTTCTACCGGGAGCGTTGATGCGCGCCGCCTGGTTGGTGTTGCCGCTGATGGTCGTCGGTTGCGCGGGCATGGAAGAGAACGTGCGCACCGAGCGCGGGCCGCTGCTCAAGACCTTCGAGCGGCCGCGGGTGGTCGAGGGCGGCGTGAGCGGCAAGGTCAGCGTCGAGCCGTCGGGCGCGAAGCTGACCCTCGAGCTCGAGGGCTACGACACCTGCCGCACCGAGAAGGTCGAAGAGTACGCCGAGGACAAGATTCACGAGCACCGCGGCAGCGGGGCCGGCGCGGGGCTGAGCGCGGGGGTCGGCTTCACCGGCGCGGCGGCCATCTTGCTGGGCGTCTCGTACGCGCTGTCGGGCGAGCCGAACCGATCGAAGATAGACGGCGGCGGCAACTACGGCGCGCCGCCGCGCATCTTGGCCCGCAACTGGAGCATCGCGCTGTTCTGCATCGGCATACCCACGCTGGGGCGGGCCTCTTTCAGTTCCTGCGCACGGGCGAAGAGGTCGAGACGGTGAAGGTCGAGCAGGTGGCCAGCCAGCACGACGAGACGTGCAACGTGCGGCGCATCGACGGGCCGGTGTTCGTGCGGGGCGTGGCGGGTGGGGCGGCGGGCCCGCTGCCCACCAGCGGGGGCGCGGTGAGCGTCGAGTCGAAGCAGGTGAACGCCGACATCGACGCGTTTCTCTTCTACGAGCGCGAGGTGGTGCTCGACGACGCGTCGGTGAGCCTGCTGCACGCGTTCAACGGGTGCGGGCGGCTCGAGCGCGAGGCGGTGGCCGAGCCCGCGGCGCTCTCGACCGGGGTGCTGCTCAAGCGGCTCGAGGCGGCGCGCGCGTGCCGGCAGGTGCGGGGAGACGCGGTGGCGGCCGAGCAGGCGCGCCTCGAGGCCGAGCTGCTCAAGCGCCGCGCGGGCTCGGAGTCGGGCACCTACCTGCCGGGCGCGAAGCGGCTGCAGGGCTTCGAAGAGGCGGTGGCCGCCTACCCGCCGCGCTTCACCCTGACCGACGACGGGGCGAGCGACGCCGACAAGGGCATCGAGCTTCTCAACGGTCAGAACGTGCTGGTGCGGGGGCGGGTGCAGACCGGCCTGTCGCCGAACATCGGGGTGATTTCCTACGGCAAACCGCGAGGTGTTCGTGTTCTTGCCGCCCGACGCGCCGTGGGCCAACGCCGACTTCACCCTGGGCTCGGTGGTCGAGGTGGTGGGCACCGTGTCGGGCCTGCAGACGGTGGGCGAGCGCACCGCGCCGCTGGTGAGAGCGGTGTGGATGCACACGGTGAAGTGAGCGGGCGTCAGCCGCCGATGCAGTAGGTCTTGCGGAAGCACGGCGCGCACGCGCCGGCGTCTCGAGGCGTGCCGCCGTCGCACTGGGAGGAAGGTGGCGTGCAGGCCGACCGTCTCCCGCTCGAATCGACCGCCCAGGTGCCGCCGTCGTGGTCGAACGTGACGCAGTAGGCGCCCGAGCTCGCGGGCAGGTGCTCGACGCCGTCGTAGGCGTCGCATGGGGTCTCTTTCGAGCACGCGTACCGCTCGAGCTCGCACTCGGGGCTGTGGCAGCTGGCCTCGACCGGGGCGCAGTCGCTGCACTGACCCGAGGGGCAGGCGCCGCGGCACTGCGTCACGTTTCCGACCAGGCCCTCGGCGACGGGCTGGAAGCAGGCGGTCAGGAGCAGCACGAAGAGGGCCGGTCGCATCACCTGCTCGTATGCGCTCAGCGCGGGGGAAACAACCGGGGGCCATGGGCAAGAGGGGCGGGGGAGCGTGACGGCTTACCCGCGCGCAGGGGGCTCGCGGAGCGCGGCGAGGCCCTGCTCGGCCACGAGGCGCAGCCTCGCCACCGTGGGCGCAATCTCATCGGGCAGCAGGCCGAGGCGTTCGAGGCGCGCCGCCAGCGCGTCGGTGTCGGCGTGGCGCAGCGCCTCGAGGTCTTCGGCGGGCAGCTCCGACAGCCCCTCTTCCTTCAGGCGATCGAGCTGGCGGGCGTAGAACTGCGACAGGTCGACCGCGCGGGTGGGAAAGGCGAGCTCGCCGTCACGCAGGCACCACTGCCCATCGGGCTTGCGCCCCAGGTTGCCCGACCGGTTGACGTCTCCCACCCCGGCGATGAACCCCACCACCAGCGCCCGCGCACGGGAGCGCGCCACCTGCTCGGGCCCGGCGCCCGCGCCTTCGGGAGAGGGCACGAAGTCTTGCAGCGAGCCGGGCGCCTGGCCCCACACCACCACCTCGGTGGCCGGCACCGCGTCGAAGCCCAGCACGTCGGAGACCGCGAACAGCCCGGCCTCGCGGGCCCCGCGGGTGCCTTCGCGCACGCCCCACTGGCGGGCCACGTCGTAGTTGCGGGGATGATCGGTGGGCCGAAACACCTTCTCGGACCCGTCGTCGAGGGTCACTCCCAGCACCCAGGTCGGCGCGTAGCGGTACTCCGAGGGGTCTTTGTTGATCGGCGTCATGCCGCGCACCGAGACCACCTCGTGCCCCGAGAGCGGCGCGGTGGTCGCGTCGAGCGCGCCCCACACGTCGACGCGGTGGTCGCTCATTCCGAACGTCGGTCGCAGATCGGGTCGCTCGACGTGGGCGCGAAACCACTGCCCGAGGTTGTCGTCGTCGCCCAGCACCGTCTCACCCCGCCGCACCCGAAACGCGTACTCCAACAGGCCCGGGCCCTCGCCCGCGGGCAGCAGCCCCTGGGTCTCGAGCTCGATGAACGGCGCGCCCGAGAAGCCCGCCCCCGACGCCGGCTCGAGCGGGGTGGTGCGCATCGGCTGGTGGTTGGCCGACCACAACAAGTCGACCGTCACCCCGCGCGCGTCGGTCAGCCCGCGCTGGCGCAGGAACCCGGGCAGGTCGAACGCGATGCGCAGCGGCCGGCCCGCCCCCACCGTGGGCTCGGGGTCGTGCTGCACCGCGGTCGGCGCCGTCTTGACGAGCTGCTTGCCCTCGAGCAGCCCCACCCGCCGGCGATGCTCACCCGAAGCGGCCATGGCATGCGAAACGATGAGGGGGGTGCCCTTGACGCGCATGGTGGGCCTTCGCTGTACGCTCGCCGCGGCGGTGCCGTCAACCCGCGCTACGGCGCCACGTCGGCAGAGAGCAGCTCGAGAAACGGCACCAGCGCATCGACATGACCGGCCGTGAAGCGGGTCACCCAGGGCTCGGTCTGCCCGAGCGCTCGCGCGTCGTCGGGCTGCAGGCCCGCGGTGCCGTAGAGGGCGGCCACGTCGTGCAGGGTGGCGAGCGTGCCGCCGTGCCCGTACGGAGCGGTATCGGCGACTCCCCGTAGCGGCGGCGTCTTGAACGCGCCGAGCATCGAAGGCCCGGGCGCGGCGCGCTCGGCTCCCGCATCGGGGTCATCGCTGAACGCGCCGCTCGCGCCGAAGTCGCTGTCGAGCCACGCGGCGAGACCATCGACCCGGCCGCGGTCAGCCTGGCCGTCTGGCTGGCCGGTCGGAAACCGCACCACGTGAAAGGCGTCGTCGGTGAGGTTCGGGCCCCAATGGCACTGCGCGCAGCCCGCCACGAAGAACGTCTGCAGCCCCTTCTTCTCTGTTGCGCTGAGCGCCGTGAGGTCGCCGGCGAGGTACGCGTCGAGCCGATTGGGGCGCGCGCGAAGCGTGCGCTCGTAGGCGGCGATCGCCTTGCCCACGTTCACGAAGACGCGCGTGACGCTTTGCTGATCAGCGGCGGTCATCGCCGACCACGCGGCGTCGCCCGGCATGCCGGCGGCGGGGAAGCGGGCGAGGTCGCCGAGCGCAGGCATCGCCCCGAAGACGGCCTCGAAAGCCGCCCGGTGACGATCGAAGACCGCATGCGCGACGAACAACCGCGACGAGCCGAACTCGACCGGGTTCTCGAAGGGGCCGAGCGCCTGGCTCCAGAGCGAATCGGCGCGGCCGTCCCAGAACTGCCAGCGCCGATGGGCGGCGAGCAGCAACGAAGGAGCGTTGCGGCTGCCGACCCCGGCACCTTGCGAGGTCGGCCGCCCGTCGGCGAAGTGCTTCGCGGGGTCGTGGCACGACGCACACGAGATGGTGCCCGACGGCGAAAGGCTCGGGTCGAAGAACAGCTGCCTGCCGAGCGCAGCGGCGGCAGGGTCGTCGGCCCACGCGTTCGTCGGGTCTGCGGGCGGCGCACCCGGAGGCCCCATCTGGTGCAGCAGCTCCCACTCTTTGCGCCCGAACAGGCCGTCGAAGCGCTCGGGAGTCGGAGCAGACGGCCGTGGCCGCGCGTCGAGGTCGGCGAGCTCGGTGCCGAGGCTCGAGGCGAAGGCCTCGGGGCTCGAGCTCCCGCTCGCGGCGCGAATCGTCATGGTGCGGGTGTCGACGAGCACGGTGAAGGGCAGCGACTCCCGAAGGGTATCGAGGGGGCCGAAAGAGAACGAAGGGTCTGCGGCGACTCGACCCGGCCGGTCGCTGCGCGCCCGCCACCGCTCGAGCGCGGGCCGGGTGGGCGGCGAGCCGTCTTCACCGGCGACGACGAGCTCGAGCCACACCAGCCGCTCGCCGAGGTCGGCCCCGGCCAGCTCCGAGGTGTGGGCCACGTCCCACCGGCAGGTGCCGCACCACGCCGCGCTGGTGCGAATGACGAGCAGCCGAGACCGAGCCGCGCACGGCTCGTAGAAGTCGTGCAGCGCGATGCGGGCCGGCTGACCCTGCTCGTCGAGGCCGTCGAAGGTGAGGTCAGGCACCGTCGCGAGCAGCGCGAAGGCGGGCTCGGCGCGCGGGTAGAGACGGTCGGCGCTCTGCCCGTTCACGCAGAGCGGCCGCGGCCCGGCGTCGGCCTCGGTGAGCACCGGCTTGCACGCGGCGGCCAGCCCCACCAGGGCCATGAAGCCACACCGCGCGCGAGGGCCGAGCACCGAGTGCGACTATCACAGCCCCGAGGCGCCCTACGCGAACAGCAGCGCGGTGAGCGTCTGGTTGATGTGGCCGAGCCAGCTCTCGCCGTAGGTGTGAAAGCCGGCGACCTCGAGCTTGTCGAAGCTGGCGTAGAACGGCGCGTGCAGCTTCTTGGCGTCGATCTCGAGCCGCCTCAAGATGCAGTTGAACGCCAGGCCGCCCTGCAGCGGCTTCCCCAGCTTCTTCGCCGCGTCGTCGAGCGCGTGGCGCGAGTCTTTCACCAGGTCGGTCGACCGCATCACGTGAATGTCCATGCCCTGGCGAATCTGGCAGTAGAAGCGCAGCCCACCGTCGGGCAGCACCCGCTGGGGGCTGCGGATCCACGGCTGGCCGTCGATGAGCAGGCCGACCGGGTGGTCCATGAACACCTTCTCGAGCTCGGCGGGCGGGCGATCGACCGCCTTGGCGTAGACCTCGACCACCGGCTTGCCGTCGAGCTCGTACACCGTGCGCGAGCTCTCGTCGGCGCGCGTCACCTTGAACACCTTGCCGGTCGACTCGAACGAGCAGCTCTTGAGCACTGTGAACGGCACCAGGGTCTCGAGCACCATCAGCGCCGCGCCGTCGGCCGACACGTCGACGAACACCCGGGTCTCTCGGAACTCGAGGTTGTCGCCGGCCGAGCCTCCGACGAACGAGAGCAGCGGAGCCTGGTCGCCCAGCGCTTCGTTCACGCCCTCTTCGCGCATGCGCATGCCGTCGACCAGCACCACCCCGACGTGCCGCTTGGGGTCGAGCTCGCGAAGGCTGCTGCCCAGCTGCTGCGAGAGCTGCTGGGCCGCGCGGGTCACCCCAGCGGCGACCCCGAGCTCGTGGGTCGCCAGCGCCACCGCGCACCGCTTCACCACCTGCGGCCCCAGCGCCAGCGCGCTGACCCCGTTTTCTCCGTGGCGCTGCTGGTTGAACTCACCGGCGGTGGTGCAGCCGATGACCCGCGCCGCGGGAAAGGTCCGCAGCGACTGCTCCAAGCTCTTCAACGAAATGGAGACTGCCATCGAGGGACCGGCCGATCGAAGTCGAGGGGAAGTGACGGCGGGCCCGGATGGTACCCGCATCGAAGCGCCGCAGAGCAACTCTTCCGCGCGCTCCATGGGTGCGACTTCGCCCCCCGTTGTGGGCGTCGACCCCAGGCGCGGGCCGCCGCCATGATATGGCCCGCCCCGATGGGCCGGGTTTCCCACAATGTCCCCAGGCTGGACCTCCGACGCGCGCGGCTGACCCTCTCGGGCGCCAACTGCGTGATGGGGCCGCGAGAGACGGCCGCCCACCTCGACGAGGTGCTGGCCTTCTTGCGCGCCGGTCGCGTCAGGGCCCACCGCGAAGGCGATGCGGTGGTGATTGAGCCGGTGCCCGGCAGCCCCCACCGCTTGAATCGCTCGGCCGCGGCGCTCGAGCAGACCGGCACCCAGCTCTCGTACAACGGCACGCTGTTCGGCGAGTACGTCGCTGAGGGTGAGACCCCGGCCCGGGTGCTGCTCAGCCTCGCCGAGATTCAGGGCGGCGCAGTGACGCGCAGCAGCGTCTCCATCGGCCGGGTGCTGCAGCGAAATCACGCGGCCCACTCGCCGCTCCGCGAGCTGTGGAGCACCTCGGTCTCGCCCCTCGAGGGGCAGACCGGCGATGACGCGCCCACCCGCTTCACCGCCGTCGCGGTGGCCGGCCAGGCGCACATCGTGAATCAGGCCGCGGTGCTGGTACGCCGCGCGGCGAGAACCCGGCGCCCGCTCGACGGCGACGGCTGGGCCGCGGTGGCTGAGCTCCGGCGCGCCCTCACCCAGCTGAGCGTCGAGCTGTCGACCCTCACCGGCCTCGCCGACGCGGGGCTTCGCGATCTGCCCAGGTCGAAGCCCCGCCGCGGCGAAGACGGCACCGTGAGCTTCGACGGCCCTGGCCGCCGCTACACGCTCTACCCCGGAGCGCTCTCGACCCGCGGAATGCGCGCCGACCGCGCCGCGGCGCGCGAGGCGCTCGAGGCCCTGCGGTCGCTGGCTCCGACGCTCGCCGCGCGGGCCCGCGAGCTCGCCCTCGAGCCCGACGCGGGCGCCGCCGCGGTGAAGGCGGTCGACCTGGTGCGAGACCTGAACCAGGCGGGCCACGCCAGCGCCGACGAAGCCCTGGTGGCAGCCGCGCCGCGCAAGCTGCCGGCCCGCCTGCGGGCGCGTGAGGGCGTGCCGGCGCTGCAGGCCTCGTTCGACGCCGCCCTCGCGCTGTTCGAGGCCGGCGGCTCGAGCGAAGACTTTCTCGCGCACGCCGAGAAGCTGCTGGCCGGGCAGGGCGTGGCGTTCGAGCGCGTCGGCGAGACGCTTCGCATCGTGGCGGGCGAGCAGACGCCGCTCAACCTCTGGGCGCTCCGCCTCGCCGAGGCCGGCATCGGGGTTCAATATGCGCCGGGCTCGATGCTGGGCTCGTCGACCGACGCGACCTTCAGCATCGCCCGCGACGGCGGCCCGTTCACCCGGCTGATGCAGGTGTCGCACCGCACCATTCGCGAGGCGGTGTGGGACGGGTCGTGCCGGCACGAGCTGGAGCACGCGCTCGAGTACCTGCGCTTGAAGGTCGGCCGGCGGGGCCTGTGGTCGGGGTACATGGAGACGAAAGACGGCTCGGACCTGGTGCCCGGGCTGCCGGCGCAGGGCGCCTACAGCACGAGCCAGGCGTTTCATGAAATCACCGGCTTCGTGGTCACCGCCGTCGAGGCGCTCGCTGAAGCCGAAGCGCTGCTCGCCACCGAGGGCCCCACCAGCATGCGGGCCTACGAGCACGCAAACTCGGCGCGCCGCGCGCTGAACAGCGTCGCCAAGCTCTGTGCGCGCACCCACGAGTTCTCGGTCGAGATGGTGACCCAACTGCCGAAGGTAGCGGTTCATGCCGGCAGCGGCGGGGCCGAGGGCCGCTCGTTGTGGGCGAAGCGCGGCAACGTGTACTTCGAGCGCGTGGTCGGGCCGGTGGGCAAGACCGCCGCCGACCGCAAGAGCGCCATGAGCGAGAGCTTGAGCGCCCTCGCGCAGAGCACCACCGAGGTGGGCGCAAAGGCTGACGCCGCGTCGAGAATCGACGACATCGCCGAGATGGCGCGCGCAGCCCGTGAGCTTCAGGCGTTGATGATCGAGGCCGACCGCGCCCACGGGGGCTCGCGCGCCGGCCTGCTCGACGGCGTAGAGTGACCGCGACTTTCCAGAGGGGCTGGCCCCTCAAGGAAAGTTTTCGCGGCCCGGGAGTGAGTGAGGGTGGTGTCGAACACTCCATCGGTGCGGGTGAGCCTGGCCTCAGCTTCGACGCTCCCGAAGACGACGCGCTGGCGCCGCTGCCGCCGTTCTCGGCGCAGGGCTCCGACTGGTCGGCCCACGACCGGCTCTTGCGCGCCCACTCGCTGCTCGAGCGCGTACCCAAGCTGCGCGCGGCCGGCGAGTACCGCCGCGCCGCCGTCGAGCTCGAGAGCGCCATGAAGCAAGACCTGCCGCCCACCGCGCGAGAGCGCCTCTCGTGGGAGCTCATCGACGTCTACTCGAGCGACCTGTGGGACACGGAGAAGGGCTGCCGCCAGGTCAAAGACCACCTCTGGCGCTACCCCGCCGGGCGGTATGAGACCGAGGTGCTCGCTGCGAAAGTGACGCTCGGCTGCGCGCGCTGAGCGGAGCAAACAACTTCGACAGCCGGGCACGGGCGCAGGCACGCCTCACCGTCTGACGATCACGTCCCTCTGTGGACGTCCACGTGCTGAGTGCCCGTGCTCGTGCCCGAAAAGCTGTCGCTCACGTACCGCCGTCGAACGCGCCCTTCACGCACTTGCCGTTCTGGCAGTGAAAGTTCGCCAGGCACTTCGAGCCCGCGTTGGTGGTGGTGGTGTCGCACGGCTGCCCCTCGGGGTCGAACGAGGTCAGCAGCGTGCACGCGCCCGCCGAGAGCAGCAGCGCCAGCAGCAGCAGCCCCCTCATGGCCCGACGATCGACAGCGCGCACTTGTCGAAGTCCAAGACCCGCTCGGCCACGTCGCGCACCGCCTTGGCGTCGATCGCGGCGATCTCGTCGGGGTACTGCAGGTAGGCCTCGGCGCCCAGCCCGTAGAGCTGGTCGAGCGCCATGGTGGCCGCCCGCGCGCCGTTGCGCTGCAGGCCAATCTCGTGCACGCCGATGAGGTGCTCGCGCGCCCGCGACAGCTCGGCCTCGCTCACCGGCTCGTCGCGCAGCCGCTTGAGCTCGCGCCGCATGCCGGCCAGCGCGGTGTCGACCTTCTCGGGGCTGGTGCCGATGTAGACCGCGAAGTACCCCGGGTCGACGCCCTCGATCGACATGCTCGACACGCTGTAGGCGAGGCTCTGCTTGTCGCGCAGCTCGAGAAACAGCCGCCCGCTCTGGCCCGAGAGAATCGTCGACACCACGTCGAGCGCGCGCCGCCACGGGTCGCTCACCCGCGCCCCGGGGAAGCCCAGCACCACGTGGGTCTGCGCCTTCTGCAGCACCCGCTTGGCCTCGCGCGGCCCCGACCACGCCGGCTCGGCAGGCAGCTCGAGCTTCGCGCTCGCCGCGCCCGAGCGCGCGCCGAACGCCTCGCGCGCCCGCTTGAGCACCTCGTCGGCGTCGACGTCGCCCACCACCGCCAGCACCATGCCTGCGGGCTGCGCGTGCTGGTGGTGCCACGCCTTCAGCTCGGCCGACCCCAGCTTCTCGACCGAGGCCCGCTCGCCCACCATCGACAGGCGGTAGGGGTGCGACCGGTACATCAGCCGCGCCAGCTGCTCGAACGCCACCGCCGACGGCTTGTCGTCGCGGGTCGCGATCGCCTGCAGCTGCACGCCGCGCTCGCGCTGCACCTCGGCCGAGGGAAACGACGGCTCGAGCAGCACCTCGGAGAACAGGTCGAACGCCCGCGCGAAGTGCTTCGAGAGAAACTCGCCGCGCACCGAGAGCGAGCTGCGCCCGGCCACCGCCGACATGCCGCCGGCCATGGCGTCGATCTGCTGCGAGATGGTCTCGGCGTCGCGCTTGGCGGAGCCCCGCATCCACGAGCGGGTGAGCAGCGTCGAGATGCCGTTCACCGCTTCGGTCTCGACCCGCAGGCCGCCGTGAAAGGCCGCGCGCACCGCGAACAGCGGCACGCTGCGCTCTTCGCGCACCAGCACCGTCGCCCCGTTGGGCAGCCGCTCGACCACCAGCCCCGCGGCCCTGCGCGCGCTGCCGGTGACCCGCATCGCCCCCGCCGGCACCGCGGTCTGGCGCGACACCACCGTCTGCCCCTCGGTGTCGGCCACCCGCTCGAGCACCGCCCGCGCGTCGGTCTCGTCGAAGTCGCTGCCCTTCGGCAGCAGCCCGGTGACGATGGCCCGGTCGAAGCGCAGGTAGCGGCGCGCCACCTCGAGCAGCTGCCGCGGAGTCACCTGCGCCACCGCCTCGTAGTACGCCGCCTCGCGCTCGATGCCGCCCAGCGCCGCCTGGTAGTAGCCCAGCTTGCGCGCCATGCCCTGCGCGGTCTCGCGCTGGTACACGGCTTCGGACTCGATGAGCCCTTTCACCGTGTCGAGCTCGGCGGGGTCGACCGGCTTCACGCACAGGCCGCGCAGCACCCGCGCCACCGCCTCGAACGCCTCGGTGGCCTTCTCGTGCGCGGTGGTGAAGCCGGCGGCGAACAGCCCGTCGTCGTGCGGCGTGTACGCGTACGCGCTGACGTCGTTCACCAGCCCGCGCTTGCGCTTCACCTCGAGCGAGAGGCGCGCGCCGTCGCCCTGGCCGGCCAGCATCGCCAGCACGTCGAGCGCGGGGGTGTCGGGGTGCTCGGCCCCGGGCAGCGCGAAGGCGAGGTTGACCCACGCCTCTTTCACGTCGTCGGCCTTCAGCACCGTGCGCACCGAGGTGGGCTCGGGCTCTTTCACGCGCGCCCACGGCTGACCGCGGGTGCGGCCCCAGTCGCCGCCGAACAGCTCTTCGGCCCAGGCCTTGAGCTGGGCCTCGGTGAAGTCGCCGGCCGCCGCCAGCACCATGTTCGAGGGCACGTAGTGCTTCTGGTAGAACGCCACCACCCGGTCGCGGGTGTGCGCCCGCACGTTCTCTTCGAAGCCGATCACCGGGCGCCCGTAGGCGTGCTGCTGGTACCGCGCCGAGAACAGGTCTTTGCTCGCGCGCCGCGACGGCATGTCGAGGCTGCGTTTGATTTCTTCGCACACCACCTCGATTTCACGGCCCAGCTCGGCCGCGTCGAAGGCCGAGGCCCGCACCGCATCGGCCAGCACGTCGAGGCCCTCGCGCGCGAAGCGGCTGGCCAGCACCACGTGGTAGGCGGTCTGGTCGAACGACGTCCACGCGTTGATTTCACCGCCGTGGGCTTCGACGCTGCGGGCGATCTCACCCAGGCCGCGCCGCGCCGTGCCCTTGAAGAGCATGTGCTCGTGCAGGTGGGCGAGGCCGATCTCCTCGGGCGACTCGTCGGCGCTGCCGACCTTCACCCAGACCTGAAAGGCCGCGACCCGAGCCGCGTGCTGCTCCTGCCCCACGACGGTCAGGCCGTTACCGAGCTGGAATTTCATGCGCGGCCCCTCTCATAGCCGCGCTGGGCGACGGTTGCATAGCCGCTGCACGTTCGTCTTCGTGGCCGTGCGAAAAGCGCATGTTAGGCTCCGCACCCTCCCATGGCCGGCAGTCCGGACGAAGATCCACTCTTGGAGCTCCGCGAGAGCCTGGTGGACGAAGACGAGCCGCTCTTTCCAGCGGGGGGCGGTGCTGCGCCAGCCGCCCGCCGCTCTGCGCCTGCCACCCAGCCGCCCGCGCCGTCGACGCCCGCTGCCGCTCCGCCGCCCATGGCTCCGCCGCCGCTGCCGCCGCGCGCCAAGGCGCCGGTGACCCAGCCGCCTCCGCCCGCCGCCCCGCAGCGCATCTCCACCGTCACCCAGGTGCAGCCGGGCATGCCCAGACGGCCCGCCACCGGGGTGTTTCCCGCGGGCACGCTGTCACCGGTGCCGCCCGGCGCGGCGCCCGCCACGCTCTCGCTGCCTTCGCCGGTGCCCCGGCCGACCGGCGCTGATCCCTTTCAAGAGGCCCCCGAGCCGCGGCTGCCGCCCGGCGGCGACCCCGAAGAGAAGCTGCGCGCGTTTCGCACCATGGTGAAGTTGAAGGACGAGGCCCTCGCGCGGGGCCGCGGCCTGTACCAGGCGGTCGACCACGAGGCGCAGGCCCTGCGGCAGAGCGCGCTGCAGCTGAAGGCCCAGCTCGAGGCCGCGCTGGTCGAAGTGCAGAAGGGCGTCGAGTACCCCCAGCAGCTCGCCGCGCTCAAAGAGATGCTGGAGAAAGACACCGTTCGCGCCGACGCCGCCGAGCGGAAGATGGACGAGCTCGTCTCGCGCCTCGCCGAATCAGACGCCGAGCGCAAAGACCTCTCGGCCGCGCTCGCCGAGCTCGAGACCAGCTTCGCGGCGACCCGGGAGCAGCTCGAGAACGAGCGCCTCGGCCGCCAGCAGCTCGCCGACGAGCTGGTGGGCGCCAAAGAGGCGCTCAACCTCTCACAAGACCGGGTGTCAGACCTCGCCGCCCAGGCCAGCGACGTGAAGGGCCAGCTCGAGGCGGCCACCGAAGAGTACCAGCGCTACGCGCGCGAGGCCGAAGAGTCGCAGCTGCAGCTCGAGAAGCTGCGCGAAGACAACGCCACCCTGCAGAGCGAGCGCGACGCCGCCCAGGCCGAGGCCTCGGCGCTGCGCGGCGACGCCGATACCAACAGCTCGCGCGCCTCTCAGCTGGGCGAAGAGCTCGCCGAAGCGCAGGGCAAGATTCAGGCGCTCGAGAGCGAAGCCGAGTGGTCGAAGTCGACCCAAGACCAGGCCCAGACCCGGGTGGTCGAGCTCGAGCAGGAAAAGAGCAGTCTGGCCGACCGGGTGGCGGGGCTCGAGGCGCAGCTCGCCGACCTCACCGGCCAGCTCGAGGCGTCGAACGAGACCCGCGAGGCGGTCGAGGCCGAGCTGGCGGGCGTGCAAGACATCATCGCCGCCAACGAGACCTCGATCGGCAACCTGAAGCTCGAGGTCGACAACTTCAAGGCGCGCGAGAAGCAGCACGAGCTCGACCTGCAGCGCAGCCGGCAAGAGGTCGAGACCCAAGCGCTCAAGAAGCTGCGCGACGAGCTCAACCACGCCAACAAGCGCGCGATGGACTCGGCCGCCCAGCTGCGCACCGTGAAGGCCGAGAAAGACGCCGCCGAGTCGCGCATCAACGCCGCCGAGAACCAGGTCGGTGACTCTGACGCGCGGGCGCGGCTGGCCGAAGACCGGGTGCGCACCGCCGAGGCCCGCGCGGCCGCCCTCGAGGGCAAGCTGGCCGACGCCGACGCCAAGGTGCGCTCGGCCGAAGAGCGCGGCCGGTCGATCGAGGCCAAGGCCAGCGGCTCGGAGGGCCGGCTCGGCGAGCTCGAGAACAAGCTGCGCGGGGCAGAAGAGAAGACCCGCGCCGCCGAGGCCCGCGCGATGGAGGCCGAGAAGAAGGCGGTCGAGCTGCAGCAGCAGGTGCTCAAGAGCGGCGACGCGAAGCTGAAGATCGAGGTCGAGAAGGTGAAGACCCTCGAGGGCAAGCTGGCCGCCGCCGAGAAGCAGGCGCGCGACACGCAGGCCAAGGCCGAGGCGTCGAGCAAGCAGGCCGCCGGCGCCAGCGAGGCCGTCGCGCGCATGAAGCAGCTGGAAGACGAAATCAAGAAGCTCAAGGCGGCGCCGCCCAAGGCCGCCGCGGCGCCCGCCGCAGGCAGCGGCGGCGCGAGCGACGCCGAGGTCGAGAAGCTCAAGGCCGACCTCGCCACCATGAAGAAGCGCGCGATGGAAGGCGAGAACGCGAAAGAAGCGGTGGTGCTGCTCAAGTCGAAGGTCGCCAAGCTCGAGGCGCAGCTCAAGAACCTGGGCAGGAAGTAGTCGTCTCAGAACAGATGCCGCCCGTCGCCCCGCTCGACCCCCTCACCGGCATCGAGGCCGCGCGCTTCGCGGCGTACGTGCACTACCCGTTCTGCCTGTCGAAGTGCCCGTACTGCGACTTCGCCTCGATCGCGTCGAAGGCGCCGCCGCACGAGCGCTACGCCCGCGCGCTGCTCCGCGAGGTCGAGCTGCGCGGCGCCTCGAAGGTGAAGGTCGACGCGGTGTTCTTCGGCGGGGGCACGCCCTCGCTGTGGCCTGCGCGGCACGTGGCCGAGGTGCTCGAGACCTTGAGCGTCGCGCCGAACGCCGAGGTGACGCTCGAGGCCAACCCCGGCGCCGCCGACGCCACCCGCTTTCGCGAGTACCGCGCGGTGGGCATCAACCGGCTGAGCATCGGCGTGCAGTCGTTCGAGCCGAGCACCTTGAAGGCCCTGGGCCGCGAGCACGACGGGGCGATGGCCGAGGCGGCCTTCCGCGCCGCGCGCGCCGCCGGCTTCGACAACGTCTCGCTCGACTTCATCTACGGCGTGCACGGCCAGACGCTCGAGCAGGTGGTGCGCGACGCCGCGCGGGCCGCGGCGCTCGAGCCCGAGCACCTCTCGGCCTATGCGCTCACGCTCGAGAGAGAGGCGCTCGCCGAAGAGGTGCCGCTGGCCCGCCAGCTCTCGCGCGGAGAAGTGACCCTGCCCGAAGACGAGGTGGTGCTGGCGATGCAGCGGGCGGTGGCGGCCGAGCTCGGCGAGCACGGCCTTCAGCGCTACGAGGTCTCGAACTACGCGCGGCCGGGCTTTCACTCGCGCCACAACGCCTGCTACTGGACGGGCGGCGAGTACCTCGCGCTCGGCGCGGGGGCGACGGGCAGGGTGGGGGCGGTGCGGTACCAGAACCACCGCAGCGCCGAGAAGTACTTCGCCGACGTCGAGGCGGGGCGGCTGCCCGAGGCGAGCCGCGAAGCGCTCGACGGCGAGACCTTGAGCGCCGAGCGGGTGGCGATGGGGCTGCGGCTGGTGAACGGCGTGAAGCTCGACGTTGTCAGCGCTGGGCGCGCGGCCGCCCTGCAGCGCTTCGAGCGCGAGGGCCTGGTGGTTCGCGGCGAGCGGGTGCGCCTCACCGAGCGCGGGTTCGACCTGCACTCGGCGGTGGCCGCGGCGCTGATGTGACGAACCGAAACCCTGCACTGCCGGGGTGGACTAGGGTTCAAGCTCCCGTGAGCAAGTACCTCCTCTGGTTCGTCCTCGCGCGAGCCACCGGCAGCCCGATCGCCAGCGCCATCGGCCTGATGCTCTTCTACTGGGCCATCGACCGCTACACCCTGGGCGTGCTGCCCGACCCGTTTCGCATCGTCGGCACCCTGCGCCGGCAGTGGCGGCTCGAGGCGCACGTGAAGCACGTGCCGCACGACCGCAAGGCGCGCACCGAGCTCGGTGAAATCTACCTGCGCCGCAAGAAGTACGCTCTGGCCGTCGAGGTGCTGCGCCCCAACCTCGAGGCGGGCGACGACGACATCGCCTCGGTCTTCGACATGGGGGTGGCGTGTCTGGGAGCGGGCCACTCGACCCAGGGCGAGAAGCTGCTCGCCCACGCGCTCGAGATGCAGCCCGACTTCCGTGTCGGCGAGATTCACCTGGCGCTGGGCCGCTTTCGCCTCGAGCGGGGCGACTTCGCCGGCGCCCGGCAGGCGCTCGAAGCGCTGGTGCACCTGCGCAAGGGCAGCGTCGAGGGGCGGCTGCTGCTCTCTCGCGCGCTCTTGGGGCTCAAAGACGACGGCGCCGCGGCGCTGATGAGAGACCAGGCCTGGGACGAGTACGTGCACGCCCCGCGCTTTCAGCGCCGCCGCGAGCGGCGGTGGGCCTGGCGCGCCCGCCCCTCGCGCCCGCTGATGTACGCGGCTGCGTTGCTGCTGGCGCTCTTCCTGATGGGTCGTTACGTGCTGCCCTCGCTGGCCTCTCAAAATTCCGAGACGTACGGGCAAGACGACCCGTACTACGGTCCGTGAAGCTCGTTGAGCTGCGCCGGCCGGGGCGGCTGAATACTGGGGTTCGAGATTTCCCGATGCGGCGCCTTTTCTCACTGGTGTGCTTCATCTGTGCCGCGGCGTGCCGATGCGACGGCGGGGTCAACCAGGTCGAGGCAGGCTTCGCCGTCGAAGAGAAGGAGCTCGACTTCGGCCGGGTGCTCGAGGGCACCCGGGTTCGCAAGTCGATTCACGTCTCGGCCACCACCGTGGCCAGCATCTCGCTCGCGCTGGCCACCGACGCGCCGTTCTCGGTGCAAGAGACGGTCGACCTGAGCGGCGGTGCCAACGGGCCGGTCGAGGTGGTGTTCACCGCCGGCAGCCGGCACGAAGAGCGGCTGCTCACCATCACCAGCGAGAAGGCGGTGGTGTCGGTCACGCTCAAGGGCACCGGGGTGCACCCGCTCGACTGCGTGCCGTCGGTGCCGTGCCGCACCTCGCGGTTCGTGCTCGAGACCAACTCGTGCTCCGAGTCGGTGCTCCCCGACGGCAGCGACTGCACGCCCACCTCGACCTGCCTCGAGCGCGGGCAGTGCCTGGGCGGGCTGTGCCAGGGCGTGGCCCGCAGCTGCAACGACAACAACGAGTGCACCATCGACGGCTGCGCCGAGGGCATCGGCTGCGTGAACCTGCCGCGCACCTGCCCCAACCCCACCGCGGCCTGCAAGGTCGCCACCTGCGACCCCGGCACCGGGTGCGGCGAGATGCAGGCGCCCGACTTCACCCCCTGCGGCACCGTCGACTGCATCAAGGCGCACTTCTGCGCCGCGGGCTCGTGTCAGGAGCAGGACACGCCCGACGGTTTTCCCTGCTCGCCGCCCACTCCGTGCCAGGGCCGGGGCACCTGCCAGAGCGCACGTCTGCAAGCGGCCCGACGCCGGCATCATGACCCCCGAGCTCGTGCTGCCCATCGGCGGGGCGCCTCCGGTCTCGCGGCCGATGCTGCTCTCGTTCGCCGGGCAGCTGTTCGGGCAGGTCTGCGGCGTGCCGCTGCCGCCGGTCGCGCTCGACGGTGGCCTCGACGCCGACGGCGGCCGGTTGGACGGGGGCCTGGTCGATGGCGGCTTCGGCTGCGCGCTGCTCTCGTACACCAACAACGGCTTCGTGCGCTTCACCGAGCCCTTCGGCGACGCACGCGAGCGCGCGCTGCTCAACGTGAGCAACCTGGGCGCCGCGCTGCTCGACGACGGCGGGCTCGAAGTGCGCTCGCTGGCCGACGGCAAGCTGCGGCTGTTCACTCCGCTCGAGGGCGCGGTGCACCCGCGCGGCGTGGCCAGCGCCGTCGACGCGCGGCCGTGGTTCTTGAGCGCGGTGCCCGACGCCGGCGTCTCGCTCTGGCGGGTCGAGTGGGAAGACGCGGGGCAGGTGACGCGGGTGCGCGAGGGGCTCGACGCCTCGGTGTCGCTGCTCGCGCTCGACGAGCGCGGCAACGCCTGGGTGTCGGGCGGCGGAGTGGTGGGCTACCTCGAGGTCGACGACGCCGGCAGGGCGGGCGAGCCGCGCTGGTCGCCGGCGACCGCGCCGCTCACCGACACGCTCGCCACCGGTGGCGGCTTCGCGTTCGGCGGAGCGACCCAGTTCGTCGCCAGCGCTCCCGACGCGGGCCTCATACCCGCTGTGGGCTGGCTCGACGATGCGGGTCAGCCCCTGCGCGTGCAGGAGCGCTTCAGCCTGGTCTCGCAGCAGCGCGCCTTCGTCTTCTACCGCCAGTGCCCCAGCCCGCTGATGAGCTGCGGCGCCGAAGACGACGAGCTGTGGCTGCGCCAGCTCGAGCTGGCGACGGGCAACGTGCTCGACGATGCGCGGCTGTCTCCGCCCTTCCGCGACGCGAGGGTGGTCGAGGCCTCGCTGCTCGAGCTCTCGGGCTACCCGCCCGGGGTGATGTCGCTGATTCAGCTGCACCGCGACGGCGGCGCGGCGGCGTACCTGCAGCTCAGCGTGGGCAGCGCTGGAGACCTCACCTGCCCGCTGCCCGAGCAGAGCGACGTGGCCGGCGCGGCGATCGGCGCCGGCTACCTGTGGGTGTACGGCAACCGCGACGGCGGGCCCTACGCGCTCGAGGCCTACCCGCTCACCGGCGTGCCGCTCTCGGGCAGCGCCTGGCCGCTCGCTGATGGCGTGGCCGGCCAGCGCCGCGCGCGCTGAGTGGCTGTTGGCGTGCGGGTGACCGGCGCTGCGGAGTTTCGCGACGGCGCTCTGCCGCGTTTCCCGCTGGATACCGAGTGCCGGCTGGACGCAGGCCCGGCATGGCAAGGCCAAGGCCGACAGGGTTCTCGGGCAGGGGTTGGATGGGGGGTTGGGTCAGGGGTTGATTGGGGTTGGGGTTGGGGTTGGGTTCAGGGCATCGACATCGACGGGCGCACCCACTAAGCCCCGCCGCACATGGCAAGCCTGGGTCACGTCGCGGTCGGCATCGCCATGGGCCGCGCGTTCACGCCCGCCGGCGCGCCGCGCGCGCGCCTGGTGAAGGCCTGCGTGGCCTTCTCGGCGCTCGCGATGCTGCCCGACGCCGACGTCATCGGCTTCCCGCTCGGCGTGCAGTATGGCGACCCGTGGGGCCACCGCGGCGCCACCCACTCGTTCGTCTTCGCGCTGCTCGTCACCCTCGCCGCATACCTGGCCGCGCCGCCGCTGAAGCTCCCCCCGCTCGCCACCGCGGTCTGCACCCTCGTCTCCATCGGCACCCACGGGCTGCTCGACTCGCTCACCAACGGCGGCCTGGGCTGCGCGCTGCTCTGGCCGTTCTCGAATGAGCGCTTCTTCGCGCCGTTCACCCCGATTCCGGTCGCTCCCATCGGCGGCGGCATGCTCTCGCTGCGCGGCCTGCTGGTGCTGCTGGTCGAGCTGGTGCTGTTCTCGCCGCTGCTCATCTACGCCACGTTTCCGAGGAGGCGCTGACGGTGCGGGTGCCCCTGCTCATCGCCACCGCGGTGCTCGCGGTCATGGCCGGCGCGGCGTACTGGGCCTCGCGCAGGCTGGTCGAGGCGCAGCGGCCCGCCGCTCCCCGGCCGGCCTTTCGCGTCAGCGTGCCCGCCCGGGGCCGCGTCTCTCAGAACGAGCAGAACGTCGAGCAGCCGCTCGAAGAGAAGCTCTCGGCGGTGCCCGGCATCACCCGCCTGCGCGGGCGCACCACCGAGCGGCAGGTCGAGGTCGAGGTCTGGGCGCCGCCCGGCACCCGGCTCGACGTGCCCGGCGTCACGGTGACGCCGCTCGACCTGCCCGCCGAGCGCTATTTCCTGGTCACCGGCCAGAAGCGGCCCCAGGTGCTGGGCGAGGTCTGCGGCCGTGAAGAGCCGTCGCCGCTGGTGGTGCTCGACCCGCTGCGCCTGCAGGCGATGAACCTCGACGCGGTGGCGGTCGACCGGGCGCTGAAGGCCACCGGCGACCTCGAGACGCTCTCCCGCACGCCGCTGGGCCCCGGGCTGCGCCTGTCTGACGTGGCCACCGTTCGCCTCGAGCCGCCGCTCCCGGCCTGCGCGGTGCGGGTGCCCGAAGGTGCGTGGCTGGTGACGGCGCGCCAGCAAGAGCTCGAAGGGGCCACCCGCCTCGAGGCGCCCACCCGGGTCGAGCTCGACGGGCCGGTGCCGAAGCTGGTCTCGGTGCAGCCCAGGGCCGTCACCGTGCGGCTGCCCAACCACGTCACGCTCTACTTCAGCCCTGCGCTCTCGCCGGCGCAGCGCGCGCTGGTGCTGGGCGAGCTGCGCCAGCAGCCCGGCACCCAGGTGCGGCACGTCGACGGCGTGAAGCGGGTGCGCATCGTGCTGACCGGCACCGCCGACCGCGAGGTGCTGGGCCGCTTCGCGCTCGACCTGGTGCCGCTGCTGCAGAAGCGGCCGGGCGCCGAGCTGGTGGTGGGGCCCGCCCAGGGGCAGCCCGGGCTCTACGCGCGGGTCGACGCCGAGCGCGCCGCCGCGCTGGGGCTCGCGGTAGCCGACCTCGAGGCCCTGGTCAGCCTGGCGCGCGAGGGCAGCGCGCACGACGGGCTGCGCGTCACGCTGCCGCTCGCCCAGCCCGACCACCTCGGAGCGCTGATGATTCGCGACCGCCGGCTGGCCGAGCTGGTGACCCTGAGCACCGGGGTCGACCCGCCCGAGCTCTTGCGCGTCGATCGCCAGCGCGCGGTCGAGGTGGTGGCGTACGGCCTCGACCACCAGACGGTGGGGCCGGTGCGCGGCCTGCCGTACGGAGCGAAGGTGGAATTCCGCGACGAGTGATGTCAAATGCGCGCCATGCGCTCAGCCCTCATCGCCGTCGCCTTGCTCTGCTCGTGCACTCCGGTCGACAACCTGGTCGGCGCCTTCAACGTGACCGTCAGCGGCATGGACATGCAGACCGCTCCGGGCATGTCGACCTCGACGGTCGCCGGTACCGGCACCCTCACCGTGAACGCCAACAAGGAAAAGACCGGCTACGTCATCAGCTTCGGCGAGTCGAACTACCAGTGCGTGCTGACCGGCACCCGCAACTCGGCCGAGCCGCTGCAGGTCGACATTCCCGACATGCAGACCTGCCACATCGCCAACGGCAACGCGAACGCCACCGCGGTCACCACCGACGCCAAGCTGAGCCTCGACAAAGCGACTGGAGACACCGCGACCCTCACCGTCAGCTACACGTGGACATACACCAACGTCTTCAACTTCAGCGGCACCGGCACCCGCACCTACGCCGGCGCGCGGCAGTAGACGCGGCTCACATCGTGCTCCGCTCTTGCGAGCCGGTGATGCTATGCGCGCAGCATGCTCATCGAAGCGTTCGACACGGTGGTGTTCGCGGAAGGGCTTCTCGGCAGACTGAAAGACGCGCAGAAGCTCATCGCGCGCAAGCAGCTGCCTGACGAAAAGCAGTGGCTCGCCACCGCGGTCGAGCGCCTCGCCGCCGCGGTCGGGCCGCTCGAGGGCCTGGCGGTGAAGAGCGCCCAGCTGCCCGAGCTCGAGCCGGTGCGTGGAGACCTGGCGAAGTCGCTGCAGCACGGCGCCATCGATGCGGTCGAGCGCCTGCAGGCGGGCATCACCTTCGTGGGCGGCCCGCGCGCTCCGGTGCTGGAAGAGCTGTTCGGCCCCTACAAGCTGCCGCCGCTGCGCCGCGCCGCGCGCGAAGAGTTCGAGAAGTTCATCGGCTCGTTCAACAAGCGGCTCAAGGCCCAGTACACCAAGCGCATTCTCGCGGGCGACGAGTTCGCCCCGGTGCAGCCGGCGCTGGCGCAGCTCGCCGCCGCCTTCGACGCGTGGAAGAACGCCTTCTCGCCCGAGCCGCTGCCCGAGGCCGAGGCCGACAAGCTGCGCGCGCAGCTGACCGTCGCCGCCGACGCGCTGGTTGAGCCGATGCACCAGGCGCGCCTGCTCGCCGAGGCGGCGCTCATCTCGGTCGACGGCGCGTTCGCCGAGACCGGCCTGGCCGCGAAGCCGAAGAAGCGCTCGGCGCCCAAGGCCGCGGCCCCCGAGGTCGAGCCGCAGCCCGAGACCGACGAAGAGGTCGCCGCCGAGGCCGCCGCCGCCGAGGCCGAGGCGCAGCCGCCGCCCGAGGTGACCGAGAAGGTCGCGCCCAAGCCGGCGAAGAAGGGGCGCGCCGCGGCGCGCAGCTGAACGCCATGCGCTCGCTGCTCGTCGCGCTGGGGTTGTTCGCCTCGACCGCCTTCGCGGCAGACGCCGCCGCGAAGCCGAAAGAGAAGGGCCTCACCTGCAGCACCGGGCGGCTGTTCGCCGGCAACCCGCTGCACGGCGAGCCGCAAGAGCGCCCCAAAGAAGGCACCGGGCTGCTGGAAGACCCGCCGCTGCCCCACCGCCAGCCGGTCATCAGCGGCGCGCAGCTCATCACCCACAGCGGGCAGGAAATCTGGCGCGCTGCGCTGTCGGACCAGAAGCTGCACAAGGTGGCCGGCACCGAGGGCGGCATGGCGTTGGTCACCGGCCCGTGCGCCAAGGCGCGCTTCGCCAACATCGCGCAGGTCGCGCTGGCGAAAGACGGCTCACTGTTCGTGAGCGACCAGGCGGCCAACGCGGTGCTCAAAGTCACCGACCCGCTGGGCGAGAAGTGCGCCGTCGCGCGCTGGGCAGGCGCACCGAAAGACGCCGAGAGCGGCATCACCCCGACGCGGCACCCGGTCACCGGCAACGCCGACGGCCCCGGCGCGAAGGCGCTGTTCGGCACCGTCACCCGCATCGCGCTCGACGCGAAAGACAACGTCTACGCCTACGACGAAGACAACGACTCGCTGCGGAAGATTGCCAACGACGAGGCGCACACCGTGACCACGCTGGTGAAGAAGCTGGGCGAGGGCAGCACCCGCATGGTCTCGCTCGCCTTCGCCGACGGCCGCCTCTACGCCTGGGGCCTCGACGGCAGCAACCTGTTCCTCTCGGCCTTCGACGCCGAGGGCAAGAAGACCCAGGTGCTCAAGGGCCGCGGCGACCTGTTCGGCGGCGACTCGAGCAGCTCGCTCACCCCCGGCGGCATCGTGGCGCTCGGTGGCGCGCTGGTGGTCTCGCTCAACCGGCAGCTGTACCGCGTCTCGCCGGGCGGCGAGGTGGCCGAGCTCGCCGGCGACGGCGACATTCGCTCTGACTACGAGGGCGACTACGACCCCAAGGTGCCGCACCCCGCCGCGAAGCTGCAGCTGGTGGCGCGCAGCCGCACCACCACCGCGGGGCTCAACGTCTACCTGGACGTCGACGCCGCCTCGCACCTGTACTTCTCGGCGAGCTTCAACAACGCCTACGTGCTGCAGCTCGACTGCAAGCCGTGAGAACGGGCAGCTGACGGTCTCTGCGCCGTTCAGGGTGAGCTCTGCCTGCGACGAGCGCGGAAGCCCGCCCTTCACCGCGGCGACAGCGTCGACCACACCTCGCGGTTGGGCCGCAGCGAGACCAGCGGCACGGCCTTGAGCTCGGGGTCGGCGACCGCACGCAGCCGGTAGCGACGCAGCAGCGCCGCCACCACCAGCGACATCTCGAGCATCGCGAACTGCGCGCCGATGCACGAGCGCGGCCCGGCGCCGAACGGCAGGTGCGCATACGGCGGCACCGTGCCGCCGGGCAGAAAGCGCGACGGGTCGAAGCGCTCGGGCCGCGAAAAGTTTCGGCCGTCGCGCTGCGCGGCGAGAAAGCACAGCACCACCGTCGAGCCTTTGGGCACCGGCACCTTGGAGAGCACGTCGTCGGCGAGCGCCTCGCGGCCCACCAGCGGCACCGCGGGGTAGAGGCGCAGCGACTCCTCCAGCACCGCGCGCAGCGTGGGCAGGCGGCGCAGGTCTTCGAAGGCGGGCGCGCGCCCGCCCAGCACCTGCTCGAGCTCGGCGGCCACGCGGTCTTGCCAGTCGGGGTGCTGGCCGAGCAGGTGGCAGACCCAGGTGAGCGCCACCGCTGTGGTCTCGTACCCCGCGGCGAAGAAGGTGCGCACGTGGTCGCTGGCGGCCTCGCGCGACACCGCGCCCGCCTTGAGCAGCGAGAGCACGTCGATGCGCCCGGCGTCGTCTTCTCTCCAGCGGCGCGAGATGAGCGGCTCGAGCAGCCCGTCGAGCTCGGCGCGCTCTCGCTCGAAGGCCCGCCGCCCGGGCGTCGGCACCCAGCGCGCCAGGTCGAACGGCGCGGCGCCCCGGTCGACCAGCCAGCGCTGGCACGAGCCGATGAGCGCGGCCAGCCGCTCGGCATGCGCCGAGACGTCGGCGCCCAGAACGCGCCGCCCGATGACCTCGAGGCCCACCCGGGTCATCTCTGCCGACACGCACACCCGCTCGCGAGAGCCCCAGCGCTCGGCGGTGCGCTCGGCGACCGCCGAGATTTCGCCCACGAAGTGCGCCAGCATCTTCTGGTGAAAGAGCGGCTGCATCAGCCGGCGGTCGCGCTGCCACAGCTCGCCCTCGCTCGAGATGAGCCCCTGGCCCACCAGGTCAGCGAGAATTCGGTAGTCGAAGCTCTTCTGGTACCCGGCGGCGTTCTCGGTGAGCACCCGGCGGAAGTCGGCCGGGCTCTTGGTGAAGAACACCCGCTTGCCCGGCACCGGCACCCGCACCAGGTCGCCGTGCTCCAGAATCTCGAGCGCCACCTGGCCGCGCTCGTCGTAGGGGCGCAGCGCGCCGCGCAACAGGCGCAGCAGCGGCATCGAAGCAGCCTGGCTCATGACGCGAGCCTCTCGGCGGCCAGTCGGGCCACCGCCATGATGGTGAGCTGCGGGTTGGTGCCCAGGTTGGTGGGGAAGGCGCTGCTGTCGAGCACCCAGGCGCGCGCGAGGTCGTGGCACTCGAGGCCCTGGCCGACCACCGAGTCGCGGGCGTCGCGGCCGATGCGCGCGGTGCCGAACAGGTGGGTGGCCACCATCGGGTACGCCCGCGGGTCGAGCGGCGCGTCGTCCCACCGCTGCACCTCGTCGGCCGAGCGCAGCACCGCGGGCAGGCCGTGCACGTTGGGCCACACCTCGCGCGCCCCGGCCGCGAACATCATGCGCGTCAGCGCCTTCAGGCCCTCGCGCGCGCGCAGCAGGTCGACCCGGTCGGGAGTGAACAGCACCGGGTCGGCGCCGAGCAGGTCGACCACCCGCCCGGTGGCGCGCGCCTTGAGCACCACCGCCCAGACCAACAGCTCGTCCCACGCCGCGAGCTGAGCCGTGAGCGCGCGCCCCGCGGCGGGAATGCTCATGGCCATCAGCTCAGGCTGCAGCGAGAGCGACTCGAGCTTGACCTGGTGGCTCTTCGAGAGGTGCTCGCTGTGAAAGCCCTGCGTCACCCCGTGCTGCATGCGCACCGGGTGGTCGAAGCGGGCCGCGAGGCTGAAGCCGGGGTGGCACTGAAAGTTGCGGCCCAGCCAGCGCGAGCGCACCCCGCTGCGGCGCAAGAGGTTGGGTGTCTGCACCGCGCTGGCGCAAACCAGCACCCCGCGCCGGGCGTGCACCGTGAGCGTGCCGTGGGGCAGGCGGGCCACCACCCCCGTGGCGCGGCCGCCCGCGGTCGAAAGGCGCAGCGCCCGGGCGCTGCTGTACAGCCGCGCTCCGCCGCGCAGCGCGTCGGGAATCAGCGTCACGCCCATCGCCAGCTTCTTGCCGCCGCGGCAGCCGGTGAGGCACGCGCCGCTGCCCTCGCAGCCCGAAGCGAAGCGCCGGGTGGGCGCCGCCTGCCAGCCCAGCGCCCGCGCGCCGCGCTCGAACAGCCGGTTGTGCTCGCCGGCCACCTCGGTGCTGTCGCGCACCTCGAAGGCGCGCTCGAGCGCCTGGTAGTGCGGCTCGAGGGCGCGCGCGTCGAGCGAGGGGCCCAGCCCCCAGCCGTCGAGCACCTCGGCCGGCGCGCGCATCGCGATCGCCGAGTTCACGGTCGTGGTGCCGCCCACGTTGCGGCCCTGCACCAGGGTGAGGCCGGCGCGCCCGAAGGTGAACTGGGCGCCCGCTCCGCGCAGCAGCGACGAGGTCGACCGCGCGAAGTCGCCGCTCAGGTCGCGGGTGCGCACCCACGGCCCTTCCTCGAGCACGATGACGCGGAACCCGGCCTGGGTGAGCGTCGAGGCAGCCACTGCCCCGGCGGCGCCCGAGCCCACCACCACGAAGTCGGCCGCGTCGGTCAGCTGCCCGCGCAGCGCCTCTGAGTCGAGGTGCGCGCCCGAGGGCAGGGTGACGTCGTCGCGCAGCGTCATGACCGGCCTCCCGCCCGGGCCACGCTGGCGCACGCGCGCGCCGCGACCGCCTTGAGCAGCGCGTAGACGCTGCGGGCCGCATACGCGTCAGAGCTCGCCAGCGCGAGCAGCACCTCGAGGCGCTGCGCTTCGTTCAGCTGCCCCAGCAGCACCGGCCGCAGCACCACCACCGGCGCCACCGTGGCGAGCGCGATCGCCGCGCGCAGCGCCACCGCGCTCGACAGCGGCAGCGCGTCGAGCGTTTCTCGAAGAAACTGCTGGAACCGCAGCAGGTCGACGCTCGAGCAGTTGGGGAAGAGCGTCTCGACGATGATGCGGGCCCACTGCAGCTCGCGCGGGCGCAAGCCCCGGCCGCGCTTCGCGACCGGTAGACGGTGCGGCAGGGCGGTGCCCGCCAAGAGCCGGCTCATCGCGCCACCTCGGGCCGGTACTGCTGCACCGGAGCGTCGCGCAGCGCCGAGGCATCTGGCGGGCGCGCCGCCATCGCGCGCAGCCAGCGCACGTGCGAGCCGAGCGCCGCCAGCAGGCTCTGCTGCTTGCGGTAGGGCACGCCGTACTCGCGCGCCACCTGTTCCACGAGGCGCGAGAGGGCGGGCAGGTGCCGTGAGTGCACCTCGGGGAACAGGTGGTGGGTGAGGTGCACGTTGATGCCGCCGGTCAGCCAGCACCACAGCCGGCTCTGCGGAGCGACGTCGCTGTTGCACACCATGTTGTGCATCGCCCGCGAGCCCTCGATGCGGCCGTCGGCGTTCAAGCTGCGAAACTCGAGCCCCTCGCTGATGTGGGTCACCTGAAAGGTCAGCGCGATGACGAAGCCGGGCAGCATGTGCATGGTGGCGAAGCCGAGCAGCACCTGCCACCACGGCAGGCTGAGCACGCCCAGCGGCACCCCCAGCGCCCAGGTGAACGCCCAGGCCTTGAAGGCCAGCAGCAGCGGCACCCTCCAGCGCGCCTCGGGGTGACCCTGGCGGCAGCCGAAGCTGTTGCGGTTGAGCTCGACGAAGTCGAGCACGAACCACTTGTGCAGCGTGCCGATGGCGTACACGAAGGGAAAGTAGAGGTGCTGCGCGCGGTGCCAGAAGCGGTGCGGCACCCCGGGGTGCAGGCGCAGCAGCGGCAGCACCTCGTTGCCCACCGCGATGTCGAGCTCCTGCACGTTGGGCGCGACGTGGTGCGAGCGCAGGTGGTTCAAGGTGGTGACCCAGCTGCTCACGCCCACCAGGTCCCAGCAGTGCCAGAACACGCGGTTCCACCGGCGGCTCTCGAAGAGCGCGTCGTGGGTGGCGTCGTGCGCCGAATTCAAGACGAACACGAACATGCAGGCGCCCTGCACGATGGCGAGCGCCCACAGCCCCATCGGCCCGGCCACCTCGGCGAGAATGGCGAAGTAGCAGCCGATGGCCACCGCGGCGAGGCCGAGCGCCTTGAGCAGCGCCGGCGCACCGCCCTTGCGCGAGCGGCCGGCGAACCAGGCGTCGGCGCGGCGGCGCAGCTCGCGGTAGAAGGGCGGGTTCGACTCGGTGAACAGCGGGCCACTGGCTTCGAGCGGGTGTCTCATGGCCCGCCAAGGTAGAGACCGCGCGCCTCGCGCGAATGTGCCGGAAGTCATACGCCCCGGCAGAAGGCGCGCTCTCGCATTCCTTGACCGGAGGGAACCCCGCTGGTCTGGTTTGCGGCAGTGGCGCGCGTCCTCCTCCTCAATCCACCGTGCCCGGGGCGCGCCGTGCTGCGCGACTACGCCTGCGGAGAGACCACCAAGGCCGACTACTACTGGGCGCCCATCGACCTGCTGGTGCTCTCGGGCCTGCTGCGCGACCACGACGTGCGCGTGCTCGACGCGGCCGCCGAGCCGCTCACCCGCGCCCAGGCGCTCGAGCGCGCCACCGCCGCCGCGCCCGAGGTGGTCTTCACCCTCACCGCGGCGGTGACGCTCGCCCACGACGACGCGTTTCTCTCAGAGCTCAAGGCCGCGACCGGCGCGCGCATCTACGCGCTGGGCGACGTGGCCGCCTTCGAGCCCGCCCGCACCCTCGCCCGCACCGAGAGCTTCGACGGCCTGGTGCAGAACTTCACCGACCCGACGCTGCGGCGGCTGGCCGCGGGCGAGACGGCGCAGGTCACCTCGGTGGCGCTGCGCACCGCGGGCGGCGCCGACGTGCGGCCGGTCGTCTCGGGCCCGCTCGAGTACGGGCTGCCACAGCACGCGCTCTTCCCGCTGCACCGCTACCGCATGCCCTTCGACCGGTGGGAGCGCTCGACCTCGGTGCTCACCAACCACGGCTGCCCCTTTCCGTGCACCTTCTGCCCGTCGCGCAACCTGGCCTCGGGGCTGCGCCCGCTCGACGCGGTGGTCGCCGAGCTCCGCCACCTCGAGGCGCTCGGGCTCACCCAGTTCTACCTGCGCGACTTCACCTTCGGCCCCACCCGCGCGCGCGCCCACGCGCTGTGCGACGCCATCGTGGCCGCGCGGGTGCGGCTCACCTGGAGCGCCGAGTGCCGCCTCGACGTGCTCGAGCCCGAGCTGCTCGAGAAGATGCGCCGCGCCGGCTGCGACCTCATCTTGTGCGGGCTCGAGACCGGAGACGCCGGCGTCTCGGCGCGGCTGGGCAAGAAGCTGGTGTTGGGCCGCACCCGCACCCTGCTCGAGGCCGCCCGCGGCGCCGGCGTGCGGGTGTGTGGCCACTTCGTGCTCGGCTCGCCCGACGAGACCTCGGCCGAGCTGCAGCGCACGCTCGACTTCGCCTGCGCGATGCCGCTCGACTACGCGTCGTTCAACCTCTACGCGCCGCGGCTGGGCACCCCGATGCGCGACGCGCTCGCCGCCGCCGGTCGCCTCGCCGAAGACGACTTCGCCGAGCAAGACGTGAGTCGCGCCGCTCAGGGCTTCGCGCAGGTCAGCAGCCGCGAGCTGTCTCGGTTCTTCCGCCGCGCGGTGCTGCAGTTCTACTTCCGCCCCCGGCAGCTGGCCCGGCTGGTGCGGGTGACGCCGCTCTCGACGCTGGCGCGCCAGGGCGTAGGGGTGCTGCGCAACCTGGCCGAGGCGCGCGCGTGAGCGCGGCCCCCGAGGGCCTCAGCGTCATCGTGCCGGCGCACGACGAGGCGCCGGCCATCGAGTCGACGGTGCAGGCGCTGCGCCAGGCCGTCGAGCCGCTGGGGCTGCCGCTGGAAATCATCGTGGTCGACGACGGCTCGACCGACGGCACCGCCGAGGTGGCCCGGCGCGCCCAGGTCACGGTCGCCTCGCACCCGGTGCGCGCCGGGTACGGGCACTCGCTCAAGACCGGCCTGGGGCTCGCCACCCACGACCTGGTCGCCATCTGCGACGCCGACGGCACCTACCCGGTCGAAGAGCTGCCCGCGATGGTCGAGGCGATGGCGCGCTTCGACATGGTGATTGGCCGCCGCACCGGGCCGAACTACCTGCGCTCGCTGCTGCTCTCGCCGATGCGCACCGCGTTTCTGCTCCTCACCAGCTTCGTCACCGGAAGTTGGATTCCCGACCCCAACTCGGGCTTTCGCCTCTTCCGCCGCCGCGACGTGATGCCGCTGCTGCCCCGGCTGCCTCGCGCGTTCAGCTTCACCACCACGCTCACCCTCATTCTCACCCTGGGCGGGCGCTTCATTCTCTACCACCCCATCGAGTACCGCCCGCGCATCGGCCGCTCGAAGGTGCGGCTGATTCGCGACTCGCTGCGGGTGGGGCAGACCCTGGTCGAGGTGGTGCTCGAGCACAACCCGCTCAAGCTGTTCTTGGTGGTGGCGGCGCCGCTGGGCGCCCTCGGCACGGGGCTGCTGGTGGCGAGCGCGTTCACCGCGCTGCCGGCGATGTTCGGCACGGTGGTGCTGCTGACCTCGGTCATCGTCTTCGCGCTCGGCATGCTCGCGGTGGTGGTGCTGGGGGCCGACCGGAGCACCCGTTGAGCGCTCGGGCGCCGCTGCTGGCGCTCTGCTGCTCGCTCGCTGCCGCTGCGGGCCCGAAGGTCTTCGAGCCCGGTCACGAGACCGAGATTCTCGCGCTCGCCGCGCCGTTCACCTTGGGCGGCACGCTCGAGGGCGACTTTCGGCTCGGCGACGTGCGCATCGAGCGCGATCACCTCGAGTGGGTGGTGTGGAGCGCGGCGAAGCAGCCGGTGTGCACGCTCACCGTCACGCCCACGAGCACGGGCGGGGTGGTGTCGGCCGCGCCCGCGCTTGAGCAGCTCGAGCCGCCCGCCCGGGCCGCCGCCGAGGCGCTCGCGCGCGCGCTGCAAGAGAACCTCGCGCGCGCCGTGCTGCCCGTTCGCGAGCGGGTCGAGCCGGTGGTGGTGAGCGCTCCTCCACCGGCACCCTCGCCGCGGCGGTGGGTGACGCGCGGGGCCCCGCTCGCGGTGCTCGGCTTTCTCGCGCTGGTGCTGGCTGCGGCGGTGAGGGCGCGGGTGGCGCGCGCGGTGCTGCTCGGCGCGCTGGCAGCGGGTGGAGCCGCCGCGCTCTTCACTCTCGAGGTCACCCGACCGCTCGCGGTGTCGTGGGCGCTCGGCTGTGTGGTGGGCGCGTTCGAGCCGCCCCGCGGCCGCCCGTGGCTGCGCCGCGCGGTGCTGGCCGCGCTCGGCGGCCTGGGCCTGGCGGCCGCCGCGCTCGCGCCGCACGGGGTCGACCCCCGCCGCGAGGCGCAGCTCGTCGCGCTGGCGCTGTGCGTCGCGGTCGGCTGGGCGGTGCTCGCTGCTCCGCAGCTGGGGTGGGGCCGCGCGCGCCGCCGCGCCACCCTCGGCCTGGCCGCGCAGGCGCTGGGAGTCTTGGCGGTGAGCGCGGTGGTGCGCCTCGCCCTCACCCAGCCCAACGTGCTCACCGACGGAGGCAGCGGCTACACCCGCTTGAACGGCGGCGCCGGCTTCGCCGCCCTGGGGCTGCTCGCCTCGCTGTGGGCCGCAGAGCCGCTCACCCTGCTCGAGTACGCGCGGTGGGCGACCGCGTTCAACACGCTCGCCGCGCCCGCGCTCACCCTGGCCTGCCGCGGGCTGGGCCTCAAGCGACCGGTGGCGGTGCTCGCCGGGCTGATGCTGGCGTGCTGGCCGCTGCACGCGGCGCTGTACAGCAGTGACCTCGAGCTCGGCGGCGCCATCACCTTCGCGCTGTCGAGCCTCGCTCTGGTGTCGCTCGGGCTGAGGCTGAACCTCGGCGCGTTGCTCGCCGCGGGGCTGGGCGTGGGCGGCCTGTTGGTCTGGGTGCGCCCCGAGGCGGTGCTGGGGCTGGTGCCGGTCGCGCTGCTGGTGCTGCGCATGGCCGGCCGGCGCGCGGCGCTGTCGGCCGCGGCGCGCGCGGCCCTGGTGTGGGCCTGCGCGCTGGTCGCGCTGCGCGGCACCAGCCTGCCGCCCACCCAGGGAGCGTGGACGCTCGCCGCGCTGCTCCACCCGCCGTGGGCGCGCTTTCTCTTCGACGAGCGGGTGCTGCCGTTCTGGTTGTGGGCGCTCGCGCCGTGGGGCCTGGCCACCCTGCCCAGGCGCGCCCGCCCGGTGGTGCTGCTCGCGTTCGGCGCCGGGCTGCTGCCCGCGATGCGGCTCGACTTCGACGTCACCGACACCTGGCAAGAGACGCTGCGCTACGGCTCGTGGGCCTGGGTGTGGCTGGCGGTGGGCGCGGCGAACGGGCTCGAGCGCGCGCTGGCCCGCGTGCCCCGGCCGAGGGTGCGGCGCGTGCTCGCGGCGGCGGGGGTGCTGTTGGTGCTGAGCGCTCCGCTTCGGCAGCGCGCGTACCTGCGCCGCACCTACCGCCCGACCCAAGAGCTCGCCGCGTTCGAGCAGGCGCTGCTCGAGGTGCCCGCCGAGTGCGAGCTGGTGGTGCCCGACGACGAGCTCGAGACGCGCGCCTCGGGCTACGGGGTCTCGGTGCTCGAGCTGTACACCGGCCACGCCGCCGTGCTCGCCTCGCGAGGCCATGCCGTGCCGAAGCTGACCGGCGTCTCGGCGGCAGCAGAGCCGGCCGCCGGCTGCCGGTACTTCTTCTTCGGCCACTACTGCCTCGACGGAGTGGGCGCCGTGCCCAGGCCGGGCTGCGACGCCTTTCTCTCTCGCGCAGCGCTCACCGAGGTGGCGCGCTGGCCCGGGCAGGCGCTGCACCACCGCACGGTGGTCTACCCCGACGCGCCGGGCCCGAGGTTCAACGACCCGGCCCGCGCGGTGACGCTGAGCCGCGTCGGGCCGTGAGTCAGCTGCGCTTGCGCGAGCCCAGGCCCGCGAGCAGCAGCAGCACCGTGCCGCCGCCGACCAGGCCCGCGCCGATGGGAGGCGGTATCTCGGCCTTCTTCTCGACCTCGGTGGTGGCCTTGAGCGGCCCGATGTCGAGCACCGTCTCGCGGGTCTTGTAGGGCACTCCGCCGAACCACAGCGAGAGCACTCCCAAGAGGTTGAGCACCACGCCGGCGATGCGCATCATGCCGAGCGGCGAATCTTCACCGCGAGGCGGCGAAGGTCTTCGTTGACCTTCATGAACTGGGTCTTGCCCTTCTCGTCGGCGATCTGCGCCTCGAGCTTGGGCAGCTCTGCTTGAGCGGCCTTGCCGGCTTCCTTGCCGTCGTGCACCAGCCAGTCGATGCCCTGGATGATGGCGAGGCGGGTGTCGAGGTTCTCTTCAGTGAGGTGCTTCATCATCTCGGCGACCAGCGCGGGGTTCTTGGCTCGCCCCACCTCGTACGCGGCGCGCGCGCGCACCCCTTCGTGACCGTCAGAGAGCTTCTTCGCCCAGCAGGGCGCGTCGCTCTTGCAGTCTTTCGCGGCGTCGAGAATCTTGCGCCACTTGGCGATCTTGTCGGTGTGCTCCTGCACCGCCTTGTTCACGTCGGCGCAGCCCTTCACCCCGTCGTCGGCCTTGCACTCGGCGGCGAACGCCTTGGGCTCGTCCTCCGCCCACTTGTTGAACACCGACAGCTCGCGGTCGTCGCCCAGCATCGCCACGCCCTTCATCGACTCCTGGCGCGCGTCCCAGCTGCCCTTGCTGCCGGTCTTGATGAGGTTGGGAATCGCGTCGCGGCCGCCGATGCGGGTGAGCGCGCGCACGTACTCTTCGCGCGCGTTGCCTTCTTCTTCGTCGAGCATGTCGGCCAGCGCCTTGGCGCCCGCCGCGCTGCGCAGCCGGCCCAGCGCGTCGGCGGCGCGCATGCGCACGAACAGCTTGATGTCGAGCATCTCGTTGTTGAACTTGAGCGCGGCGAGCAGGCCCTTCTCGGCCTTCAGGTCGTGCAGGTCGCCCAGCACCTGCGCCGCCTTGGCGGTCAGCGCCGGCGCCAGAATGTTGTTCTTCTCGGCCCACTTGAAGCGCTCTTTGTCGGTGCCCTCGAGCACCGGCAGCAGCAGCGGCGAGACCGAGTCGCCAATCTGGTACAGCGCGTAGCTCGACTCGACGTAGAACGACACGCCGCGGCGCTCCTTGAACATCATGTCGACCAGCGCCTCGGCGGCCTTCGGGTCGCCGACGTCGCCCAGCGCCTGAATCGCCTTCTTCGACAAGAACGGCTCGGTGTTCTCGTCGCGGGCGAACTTCACCAGCGGGTCGACCGCTTCTTTTTGGCGCGCATCTGGCCCAGGCCTTCGATGGCGGCGATGACGGTGTAGTTGTCTTTGAGGTTGAGGCACTTGAGCAGCGCCGGCGCCGCCTTGGGGTCGGCGATGTTGCCCAGCGCGATGGCGATCTCCTTGTTCATGCCCTTCGAGTCGCCCTCGGCCGCCGTCCAGTCGATGGCGTCGGTCAGCGGGTCGACCGACGAGGGGTCTTTGAGCTCGCCGAGAATCTGGGCGACCTTGCCCTTGATGTCGGGGCCCTTCTCTTCGGCCAGCCGCTTGTGCAGCATCGGCACGAACGACTTGTCGAGGGTCTTCAGAGAGCGCAGGTCGTCGAGCTTGCGCAGCTTGTCTTTCTTGCTCTTCGCGCCGCCGATCGCCTTGTCCCAGTACTCAGGCTTGGTCGGGTCTCCCTTACAGGCCGAGACGGCGAGCAACAGCAGCAGCAAGACCCCCGAAGTTGACCGTTTCATGCGCGGCAATAGGCCACGCGTCCCCACGAGCGTCAACGTAAAGCGCGCGGCGTGGCGCCCACGGTGAGGGTTGCGCGGCGAGGGCGCTCAACCTACGAAGCCGCGCTGTGCCGCGCATCGTGTTCATGGGGACCCCCGAGTTCGCCGCGGTACAGCTGCGCGCCTGCTTCGCGCTCGGAGAGGTGGTGGCGGTGGTCACCCAGCCCGACAAGCCGCGCGGCCGCGGGCAAGAGGTGAGCGCCTCGCCGGTGAAGGCGCTCGCGCTCGAGAAGAACGTGCCGGTGCTGCAGCCGGTGAAGCTTCGCGGCACCCCGTTCGCGCGAGAGCTGCAGGCCCTCGACGCCGACGTCGCCATCGTCGCGGCGTACGGCAAGATTCTGCCGCAAGACGTGCTCGACACGCCGCGCCACGGCTGTCTCAACGTGCACGGCTCGCTGTTGCCGCGCTTTCGTGGCGCCGCGCCGATTCAATGGGCCATCGCCAGCGGTGACGCCAAGACCGGCGTGTGCCTGATGAAGATGGACGCCGGCATGGACACCGGCCCCGTCATCGCGCGCGGCGAGGTGCCCATCGCGCCCGACGAGACCTCGCCGACGCTCTACGACAAGCTGGCGGTGCTCGGCGCCCGGCTGCTCACCGAGAACGTGGGCCCCTACCTGGCGGGGCAGCGCCCGCTCGAGGCCCAGCCCACCGAGGGCGTGGTGATGGCGCCGATGCTGAAGAAAGAAGACGGCCGCCTCGACTTCACCCGCCCCGCCGTCGAGCTCGAGCGCCGCCTGCGCGGCTTCACCCCCTGGCCCGGCCTGTACACCACGTACCAGGGCCAGGGCCTCAAGCTGCTGGCGGTGAGGGTGGGCTCGGGCAGCGGCAAGCCGGGCGAGGTCTTGAGCGCGGGCCCAGACGGCCTCGAGCTGGCGTGCGCCGAGGGCAGCCTGGTGGTCACCCAGCTGCAGCCCGAGGGCAAGCGCGCGATGAACGCGGCGGGCTTTCTCTCTTCGCGCAAGCTCGACCTGGGCACGGCGCCCTTCAGCTAAGGTGCCTTCGAACGATGCCTTCGCGCGTTTTGCTGCTCCACGGCCCCAATCTCAACCTGCTGTTCGACCTCGCCGAGCTCGACGCCGAGCTCGAGCAGCGCGCCCGGAAGCTGGGCATCGACCTGAAGACCTTTCAGGCAAACTCCGAAGGGGCGCTGGTCGACGCGCTGCACGCCGAGCGCACCAAGGTCTCGGGCGTCATCGTGAACGCGGCGAAGCTGGCGCCGACCGCGGCGGTGCTGGCCGAGGCGCTGCTCTTGGTGAAGCGGCCGGCCATCGAGGTGGTGACCGACAAGAAGAGCAAGGCGCGCTCGGCGCTCGAGGGCGCGGTGCTCGAGACGGTGCGCGGCGAAGACGCCTACGTCGACGCGCTCGAGGCGATGGCCCTCGAGCTGCGCGCCGACCAGGGCCGCGCCACCGGCATGAACATTCCCGTCGTCGACGACGACGTCACCGGCGAGCTGCCCAAAGACGAGGTGGTGAAGAAGTCGCTGGGCCGCAAGACCGCCGGGCGCCCGGTGCCGGCCAACGCCGGCGGCGGCAAGAAGACCCTGGGCCGCGCGGTCGAGGGCAACACCGCCAAGGTCGACGCCGAGTCGGTGGGGCTGACCCGGGCGATGGTGCGCGAGAAGATCGCCGAGCGCCTCTCGGGCAAGCTCACCTCGGCCGGGCTGTCGACCTGGGCGCGCGACAAGTGGCAGAGCCTGCAGCGCGGCGCTCCGTGCGAGAGCGGGCACCGCGACAAGCTCGAAGACGTGCTGCAGACGCTGGTGGTCTCGGCGGCGGCGAAGGCGAACGATCACCAGCTCATCGAGCTGATGACGCAACTCTAGATGAGCGACGAGCCCAAAGACGGCGGCGGGGCGCGGCGGGGCCTGAAGCCGGGGTCGCGCCTGGCGGGTGGGCGAAAGCCGAAGGCGCCCGCGGCGAAGCCTCCCGAGCTGCCCAAGAAGAACCCGCGCCGCCCCTTCAGCGCGCGGGCGCTGGCGATTCTGGTGCTGGCGCGGGTGCGCGCCACCGACGCGTTCTTGAACATCGCGCTCGACACGGTGCTCGACGAGTTTCGGCCCGACGAGCGCGACGCGGGCCTGGTCACCGAGCTCTGCTACGGCAGCACCCGGCGGCAGCAGCAGCTCGACGACGCCATCACCGCGTACGCCGACCGCAAGCTCGAGAAGATCGAAGACCGGGTGCTCGCCGCGCTGCGCATCGGCGCGTACCAGCGCTTCTTCATGCGGGTGCCCCCGCACGCCGCGGTGGCCGCCACCGTCGATGCGCTCAAAGAGCTGGGGCTGATGCGCGCCACCGGCTTCGTGAACGCGCTGCTGCGCAAGGTCGGCGACGAGCCGCCGGCGGGGCACAACCACCCCCAGTGGCTGGTCGATCGGTGGACACGGCACTTCGGCGCCGAAGAGACCGCCCGCATCATCGAGGCCGACAACACCGCGCCCGAGGTGGTGGCGCGCATCAACCGCACCCGCACCACCCGCGACGAGCTGCTCGCCGCGCTGCCGGGCTCGCGGCCCACCGCGGTCTCGCCGCTCGGCCTGGTGCTGCCCTCGGGCCGGCCCGAAGACCTGTTCGGCTACGAAGAGGGCCTGTGGCAGGTGCAAGACGAGGCGGCGCAGCTGGTCGGTCTGTACGCGGCGGTGCCGCCCAGGGCGCGGGTGCTCGACGCCTGCGCGGCGCCGGGCGGCAAGTCGTGCCACCTCGCCGAAGACCACCAGGTGGTCTCGCTCGACGTGCACGCCAACAAGCTCGACAAGATTCGGCGCGAGGCGGCGCGGCTGGGGCTCAAGCTCGACGTGCGTCAGGCCGACGCGGCGAAGCTGCCCGAGGCGCTGGGCGAGTTCGACGCGGTGCTGCTCGACGCGCCGTGCAGCGGGCTGGGCACGCTGCGCCGCCACCCCGAGCTGCGCTTCCGCCGCGGGCCCGAAGACCTGCCCCGCCTGGCCTCGCTGCAGCGCGCGCTGCTCGAGAGCTGCCAGCAGCGGGTGAAGCCGGGCGGCCTGTTGGTCTACGCGGTGTGCACCACCGAGCCCGAAGAGGGCGCTGATCAGATCGAGCTGTTCTTGCGCTCGCACCCCGACTTCACCGCCGAGCCCCCGCCCGCTTCGGCCGGCACTTTTCCCACCTGGCAGGCCTACCTGCGCACGCTGCCCGGCCCCTCGGGAATGGACGGCTTTTTCGCCGCGCGCCTGCGGCGGATGTACTAAGCGCGCGGCGACATGCTCGCCGCCTCGCTGATCATCCTCGCCGCCGCCGCACCCGCCGCCGTCAAGGCGCACGCGTTCAACATTCAGGATCAGGTCACCCTGCGCCGGGTGGTCGACTTCGAGACCTCGCCCGACGGCACCAAGGTCGCGTACGTGCTGCGCACCACCGACCTCGAGGCCAACAAGGGCCGCACCGACCTGTGGCTGGTGAACGTCGACGGCACCGGCAACCGGCAGCTCACCACCCACCCCGACTCCGACACCGAGCCGCAGTGGGCGCCAGACAGCAAGGCCGTCTACTTTCTCTCGTCGCGCTCGGGCTCGAGCCAGGTGCACCGGCTCTCGCTCGAGGGCGGCGAGGCCGAGCAGGTCACGCGCCTGCCGCTCGACGTCAACGCCTACGAGCTGTCGCGCGACGGAGCGCAGCTCGCGGTGGCGCTCGACGTCTTCCCCGACTGCACCGAGCTCGACTGCACGGTGAAGCGCAACGAAGAGCTGAAGAAGAAGAAGTCGACCGGGCAGCTGTACGACTCGCTGTTCGTGCGCCACTGGGACACCTGGGCCGACGGGCACCGCAGCCACCTCTTCGTGCTGCCCTCGAGCGGCGGCGACAAGGCGGTCGACGTGATGAAGAAGATGAACGCCGACTGCCCCACCAAGCCGTTCGGCGGCGCCGAAGACTTCGCCTGGGCGCCCGACGGCAAGAGCGTGGTGTTCGTGGCCAAAGACGTGGGCCGCGAAGAGGCGTGGTCGACCGACTTCGACCTCTTTCAGACCGCCGCCGACGGCAAGAGCGCGCCCAAGAAGCTGACCACCAACAAGGCCGCCGACGGCTCGCCGGTGTTCTCGCACGACGGCAAGTACCTGGCGTACACGGCGCAGGCGCGGGCCGGCTACGAGTCCGACAAGTACTCGGTCATCGTGCGCGAGTGGCCGAACGGGAAGGACAAGAACCTCTCCCTCGAGGGCAAGTGGGATCGCAGCGCCAGCAGCATCGCCTGGTCGGCCGACGGCAAATCGCTGGGCGTGGTGGCCGAAGAGCTGGGGCAGGCGGGCCTGTTTCTGGTCGACGTGGCGACCGCGCAGGTGCGCATGCTGTACCTCAAGGGCTCGGTGGCGTCGGCCGAGCCGGCGGGGCAGGGCGGGGCGTGGCTGGCGTCGATCGACAGCCTGAAGGCCCCGGTCGACCTCTGGCTGCTCTCCGACGAGGGCCGCACCGCGAAGCAGCTCACCCAGGTGAACGGCGACACCCTGCCGCAGGTGAAGCTCGGAGACTACGAGCAGTTCAGCTTCACCGGCGCGGGCGGAGACAAGGTGTTCGGCTACGTGGTGAAGCCGGTCGACTTCGACGCGAAGAAGAAATACCCGCTGGCGTTTCTGATTCACGGCGGCCCGCAGGGCAGCTTCGGAGACCACTTCCACTACCGGTGGAACCCGCAGACCTACGCCGGCCACGGCTACGTGGCGGTGATGATCGATTTCCACGGCTCGACCGGCTACGGCCAGGCGTTCACCGACGCCATTCGCCTCGACTGGGGCGGCAAGCCGCTCGAAGACCTGCAGAAGGGCCTCGCCGCGGCGCTCGAAAAGTACCCCTTCATCGACAAGAACCGCATGTGCGCGCTCGGCGCGTCGTACGGAGGCTGGATGATCAACTGGATCGCCGGGAGCTGGAACGACCAGTTCAAGTGCCTGGTGAACCACGACGGCAACCTCGACGAGCACTTCGCCTACTACGACACCGAAGAGCTCTGGTTCCCCGAGTGGGACCATGGCGGCCTGCCCTGGGAGAAGCCCGAGGGGTACCTGAAGCACAACCCCATCGATTTGGTCTCGCGGTGGAAGCTGCCGATGCTGGTGGTGCACGGCGGCCGCGACTACCGCGTCGTCGAGACCCAGGGGTTTGCGACGTTCAACGTGCTGCAGCGAAGGAACATCCCCTCGAAGCTGCTCTACTTCCCCGACGAGAACCACTGGGTGCTCAAGCCGCAGAACAGCATTCTGTGGCACGACACCGTGCTCGGCTGGCTCGACCAGTGGACGAGCCCGAAGAAGTAGGCACCCTCACCCTCTCCACTCGTGGGAGAGGGACGGGGTGAGGGGGCCGAGACTTCCGCAGGCCCGTTTCGGGCTTCGGGCTTCGGGCTTCGACCTACCGGGCCCGGGCCTGCGGGCGCGGGCGCGGGCATGCCGCGTTACTTCAGCTCGCCACCGTCAGCTTGGGGTCGAGCTCTTTGAGGCCCGTCAAGAGCCTCAGCGCCTCTTTCGTCTCGGCCGTCTGCGGGCTCTGCTTCGCTGCCGCGGTTTCGAATTCGCTGATTTTTGCCATCGCGTCTTTGCGCGACAGCTTGCCGAAGTCGGGCACCTTCAGGCCCAGCGAGTCGAAGCCGGACTTCAGCGCGGCCTGGTTGTCTTTCTGAAAGGTGCCCGCCACGCCGCCGTAGTGGCGCAGGCGCACCATCACCGCGATTTCAGTGTCGAGCTTCACCTTGTCGGCCGCCGACGTGGTCGACCGCCCCGACAGGTTCTGCAGGTCGGTGTAGTAGGCGCTCAGCGCCGTCGCGCTGGTCTTCGCGCCCGACATGAAGTCGCCCCGCTCGGCCTTGAACGCGTCGATGCGCGCCTGCACCACCTCGGGCTTCTCCTGGCCGCCCGGGCGCAGGTAGCCGTGCTTCACGCTCCAGGTGGCCATGTTCTTCCACTTCTCGGTGCCGCGGAACTGCTCGGGCTTCAGGTCCTCGACGTCGCCGCGGGTGAGGCGCTCCCACTTCTTCAGGGTAGCGGGCGAGCCGCTCGCCGAGTCTCCGCTCGGTGAGAACCCGTCGTATGCCGTCACCGTCTTCACGTTGGGGAAGGCCGACTTCCACGCGTTCAGGTTGGTCTCGCCGCCGCAGAAGCACGCCGAGATGGCGATGTCTTGCACCTGCGACGCCGCCTTGGGCATCGCGTTCGCGAGCGCGAGAAAGTCTTCGCGCTGCATCATGCCGTTCTCGAACGTCGAGCGGCCGCGGGCGTCGTGCTCGCCGCCCCACAGCACGTTGCCGATGGAGTGCCCCGAGAGCACCATGCGGCCCGGCACCACGCCGCCCTTCTCGCCCACCGCCCACGCCTGGGCGAGCTGCGCCAGCTCGTCGCGAGTGTCGCTGCTCGCCCCTTTCAGAATCTTCTCGATGTCGTCGCCCTGCTTCTTGGGCAGGCCGAGCGTCTTCACGAAGCCCTGCCGCCCGGCGTCGGTGGTCAGGTCGAAGGTCTGCGCTGCGCGCCCGCGGCCGACCGTGATGGTGTCGTCTTTGGGGGCGTCTTTGATGACCTTGACGTCGTTGCTCGACGTCTTCACCGCGCGCGCCTCGGTCGAGGTGAACTTGTTCATTCCGAAAAAGAGCACGTCGTTCTTGGGAACTTTGGACATGGCGGTCTGGCAGAGCACGGGCCGGACCAGCCCTCACGGGGTGCGATTACGCGGTCTTACGCGACGCCGCGCCCCTGGTGTCACGTGACACGGCCCGCCTTTAGCCCACCAGCGAGCCGACGGGAGCCGCGGCCGGCGGCGCCAGGCCGTGGTCCCGCACCAGCGCCAGCAGCCGGGTGAACTCGGCGTTGCCCCGGCGAGGCAGCCAGAAGCGCAGCGCCACCTGACAGCCGTCGCCGCTGGTGCTGAGCCGAACCACCCGCGCGCGCACCTGGGCGCGCAGCTGAGGGCAGATCAGATCGGCCACCACCTCGTCGCCGACCGAGCAGGCCGGCACGTAGCCCTCGCAACGCGCCAAGAGCCCCCCTTCCGAGATGTCGATGACCTTGAGGTACGAGCGGCGGGAGGCGGGCGGCTGGTGCAGGCGCAGCTGCAGCGACATCTTCTTGGGCACCAGGCGGCGCGTCGCCGACCGCGGCGGAGTGAACGGAGGCGACGGCAGCTCGGGGTCGCTCCACAGCCCCCTCAAGCGCTGCTCCTGCGCCGGGGTCATCTCTACGAAGGCGACCGCGAACTCGAGGTCTCCTTGCGGTCGCGTGCTGATGCGGTTCACCTTCGCCTGCAGCACCAGCGGGGGCCCGTCGTCGCTCCAGGTCAGCTCGAGCCGGCACGCGCTGCCCAGGGCGAGCTTCGCCTCGCCGTGCAGCTGCGCGCCGCTCGCGCTCAGGTTGATGAGCCGCAGGGGCGCTCGTGCGTGGGGGGTGAGCACCGCCGCCTCGGCCTCGAGGCCGGTGTGACGAAAGTGCCTGCGAACCTGCAGGCCCAGCTGGTGGGCGACGGCCTCCCAGACCCGCACCATGAACCGCTCTTTGCCGGTCACGGTGACCGCGTGCGACACCGCGGCGACCCGCTCCAAGAGCTGCCGGCTGGCCGAGCCGCGCCGCAAGAACACCACCCGCGGCGCGAGGTCGCCCAGCGCCTTGAGCCGCTCGGTCAGCGCGGCGATGGCGGTGCGGCTGCTGGCGAGCTCGACCAGCAGCAGCCGCGGGGGCGCGGTCTCGAGTCGCGCCACTGCTGCCTCGAGGGTCGGCACCGCCACCACCTCGAGCCCGGCGCGCTTCAAGACCCCGTCCGCATCCTGGAGCGACTTGAGCCCCTGAATGATCACCGTCTGGGTGGTCTGGGTTTTCTCCATCCGGCCTTTGGCCAGCTTAGCCGCAAACCACTGCCCCTGTTTTGGCGCCTCGATTTCCTGCAGTACGCTGTGTGGCCGACATGACCCCGAATGTGCCCCTCGGCTGCCGAGTCGAGCGCGCGACGGCTCCGGGCACGGTGAAGGTTCGCCTCTCGGGCCGAATCGACGAGCATTTCGACCCTGGCGCCCTGGCCGAGGGGTGTACGGGTGCGGTCATCGTCGACCTGTCTGACGTACACGAGATCACCTCGTACGGCGTCAGGCGGTGGGTCAGCGGCCTCGAGCTGATGAGCCGCACCTGGCTGGGCTTCGTGAACTGCCGGCCGGCGCTCGTCACCCAGTTCAACTCGGTGCGCAACTTCGCGCAGGGCGGCCAGCTGGTCTCGTTCTTCGCGCCCTACCTCTGCACCGCGTGCGGCAAGTACTTCGAGTCGCTCATCGACCTGCGCCGCCAGCACGCCCAGGTGGCGGCCTTCGAGACGCCGGCCGAGAAGTGCCCCGACTGCAAGGCTCCCGCCGAGCTCGACGACCTGCCCGAGGGCTACTTCTTCTTCGCCGCCGCGCAGCCGGTGCCCGCGCCGCCCCGCGCCGCCCTGAGGTGGGTCGACGGTGGCGGGGTGGCGATGCGCGTCGACAAAGAGGTCGAAGGCGACCTCACCGTGCTGTGGCTCAGCGGCAGCCTCGACCGCGCCCCCAGCTTCCGCCGCATCACTGCCGGCCTCGAGGGCACCGTGCTGGTGATGGCCCAGGAGCTCGAGCCGCCCAGCCCCGAAGGCCTGACGCGCCTGGGCGAGCTGCTCAAGCTGCTCGGCGGCGAGGTGTTTCTCGCCCGCGCGCCGGTGCCCATCGCCGCCGGCCTGGCGGGCGACCCCGCGCTGCTCGGCCCGGCGCGCCTGCTCAGCGTGCGCGTGACGTTCGCCTGCGACACCTGCGGCGCCGTCTCGTACCGCGACCTGAACCGCACCACCCTTCACGGCTTCGAAGCCGGCGCCATCTCCATGCCGCCCTGCCCGAGCTGCGGCAAGCCGCTCACCCCGCAGAACCTCGCGGCGGCGGGCCCGGCCGGCGCGCTGATGCGGCCCGAGCCGCCGCCGTCGGCGGTGACCCACCACCTCGAGGCCCACGCCCACGCGCCCAAGGTCTCCGAGGCCGAGCCGGTGGTAGGCGACCTGGTGCCGGGGCGCCGCTTCGGCAAGTACGAGGTGAAGCGGAAGATCGGCGCCGGCGGCATGGCCGAGGTGTTCTCGGCCACCCTGCTGGGCGACGGCGGCTTCGAGCGCAAGGTGGTGCTCAAGCGCATCATTCCCTTGCTGGCGCGCGACACCGCGTTCCTCGCCATGCTGCACGACGAGGCGCGGCTCGCGGCGCGCGTCTCCCACCCCAACGTGGTGCAGGTGTTCGACGTCGGGCAGCAGAGCGGCGTGCACTACATCGCGATGGAGTACGTGCACGGGTGGGACCTGAACGCCGTGCTGCGCCTCGCCGAGCGCTTCGAGGTCTCGCTGCCGGTGCCGCTGGCCGGGGCGATCGTGGTGCAGCTCTGCGCCGGCCTGCACGCCGCGCACGCCTGGGTGGGCGACGACGGGGTGCCGCGGCCGATCATCCACCGCGACGTCTCGCCCCACAACGTGCTGCTCTCGGTCGACGGCCTGGTGAAGGTGACCGACTTCGGCGTGGCCAAGGCCGCCGACAGCGTTCACAACACGCCCACCGAGACCTTGAAGGGCAAGCTCTCGTTCATGGCTCCCGAGCTGTTTCGCAACCGCGAGCACGACGTCGACGCGCGGGTCGACGTGTTCGCCACCGGGGTGGTGCTGTTTCAGTGCCTCACCCTGCGCCACCCGTTTCGCGCCCCCAACGACGCGGCGATCATGGCGGCGATTCTCGCCTCTGACGGGCCTTCGGCGCGCGAGCTGCGGCCCGAGATTTCTCCCGAGCTCGACGCGGTGGTTCGCCGCGCGCTGGCCAACGACGCCCAGGCGCGCTTCCAGACCGCGCGCGAGCTCGGCGCCGCGCTCGAGCAGGCGCTGCTGCCGCTCGGCCCGCTGCCCAGGCCCGAAGACCTGGCCGCGTTCCTGAAAGAGCTCACCGCCCGCTTGCCCACCGAGGGCCACCTGCACCAGACCCGCCTCACCTCTTCGCAGCTCGCGTCGCCGGGCCTCGGCAACGTGCCGCCCACCAAGACCGGGAGCGACGGAAAGTCGTGACCCCCGCGCCGGCCCCCGATGGCCCGGGCGCGCTCCGCTCGCGGCGGCTCTGTGTGGTGGGGCGGGGCGAGGGCACCCCGCGGCTGGTCGAGGCGCTGAGCGCGCGCGGCGCCCAGGTCGAGCACCGGCCCGCGCCGGGCCCCGAGCTCGCGGCCCTGGGCTGCGACCTGGTGCTGGTCGACTACGACGCGCTGGCGGGGGCCGGGCGCGAGGCGCTGTGGCGCGCGCTGTGCCCGCCGCGGAGCGCGCCGCTGGTCATCGTCTCGGCGCTGAGGACAGAGGCCCTCGCGCCGCTGTTTCGAGACCACCGGCTCACCCACCTGCTCGCCTGGGAGGGCGACGGCCTGCCCGAGCGGCTCATCGCCACCGTCGAGAAGCTGGTGGGAGGCGAGGTGTTCGGCCTGGCCCGCTACCTGCCGCAGCACGGGCTGCAGCGGTTCACCTTGAAGGGCTCGCGCGAGAAGGCCGAGGTGCTGGCGGCGATGCGCGACCAGGTGAAGCGCTCGAAGGTGAACCCGCGCTTGGGGGCGGGCCTGATGCTGGTGGCCGAGGAGCTGCTCACCAACGCGCTCTACAACGCGCCCACCGACGCTGCGGGCGCGGCGCGCTTTCGGGCGCTCGGCCGCGAGGTCGAGGTCAGCCTGGCGGGCGACGAGGTCATCGAAGTGCAGCTGTGCGCCGGGGCCGATTGCCTGGGGGTGTCGACCGCCGACCCGTTCGGGTCGTTGAGCGAAGCGCGGGTGCTCGAGCTGCTGGCGTCGTCGCTGGGCAAAAGAGACCGCCCGGTGCGGCCCGCGGGCGGCGTGGCCGGCGGCGCGGGCCTGGGCATGGGCTTCATCTTCGATTCGCTCAGCCACCTGGTGGTGAACCTCGAGCCCGAGCGGCGCACCGAGATGATCGGCCTCATCGACACCCGGGGCACCTACCGCGACTTCGCCGCGCGCCCGAAGTCGTTCGACCTGTTCGTGACCGGCTGACCGCGCGAAGGTCAGGTCAACGGCTCGAGCAGCCGGGTCTTGAGCGAGCGCTGCTGCGGTATGCGGCGCACCGCGCGCGCCTTCACCTTCACCTCGGCGCCGAGCAGCTGCTGCAGCGCGGCGGTGCACTCGGCGAGCGGCGGGGTCTGCCCCGGCGCGGGCACCACCTCGAGCTCGAAGGCGAGCGGCGCGGTCTGCACCACCCGGTACAGGTCGAAGCCCGAGAGGGAGCCGAGCGCCGCGTCGACGTCGTAGGGCGTCACCGACGCTCCGGTCGAGAGCGTGACGCGGTCTTTGCCGCGCCCCAGCAGGCGAAACGTGCGGCTCACTCCGCCGGCCGGGCAGTCGCACGGCTCGGCGTCGAGCGCGGCCAGGTCGCCGACCTGGTAACGCACCAGCGGCAGGTGCGGGCTCTTCAAGGGGGTGAGGGTGAGGGCGCCGCCCTCGAGCACCTCGAGAAAGACGTGATCGTTGCGCTCGTGCAGCCGGCCATGGGTGCACTCGGCGCCGATCAGCGCGCCGCCCAGGTCGGTCGCGCCGTAGTAGCTGAACACCCGGCAGCCGAACGCCGAGGCGAGCAGTCTGCGCTCTTGCGCGGTGGCGAGCTGGTAGCTGACCAGCACCACCTTGAAGCGCGGCAGGGCGAGGCCGGCCGCCTGGGCGCGGCGCACCAGCAGTGTGGCGTAGACCGGGTGGGTGAACAGCACGTCGGGCTGGAACTCGGCGACCTCGGCGACGAAGGCCCGCACGTGCTGCTCGGTGAGCGCGAAGGGGTCTCCCAGCGAGTTCAAGGTGACGGTGCTGCCGCGGGTGCGCTCGGCCAGCGTCTTCAGCCCCAGGGTGCACTCGAAGCCGGCGCACACCGGGGTGGTGAAGATGGCGCCCTTGCGCAGGCTGCCCGGCTCGACCCCCCACAGCGACGGGTAGCTGGCGGGCAGCTCGCCCTTTTCCCAGTCGAACAGCACCTCGAGCCGCTCGTCGGTGCTGCCCGAGGTGGCGAACAGGCTCAAGGCGCCGCTTCGCAGCCGCGCCTTCACCTCGGGCGAGTCGGGCACCAGAGCGTGGGGGAACTCGCGCCGCAGATCGGCCTTGGTCATCGGCGGCAGGCGCCGCAGCGTCTCGGCGTTCAGCGCGTCGGGCGCGACCTGCGCCGCGTCGACGCGCGCCTTGATGAACGGGGCGCTGCGGTAGGCGTGCGCCAGCGCGGCCGAGAGCTCGGCCTCGACCTCGCGGCGGGTGGCGGCCAGCAGCAGCGGAGCCTGCCGGGCACGCAGCTGGGCCTCGCTCAGGGCCTCGTCGCACAGCCCCAGCTGCGAGAGCTGCGCGACGAAGCGTTCGATCTCTTCGGTGAGCGCCGGCAGCTCGGCGTCAGGCTGCGCGGCGTGCAGCACGCGCGCGACGGCGGGCGCTTCGCCGTGGGCCTTGAGCAGGCTGAGCACCTCGGCCGCGCCTTCGTCGAAGTTGGCCACCAGCCCGGTCTTCGTGTCGACCAGCTGGGCCCCGGCTGCAGAGGGCAGCAGCTGCACGTCGCGGCGGATCATCGGGGTGACAGTCTATTCGTTCGCGGGGTTGGCTTCGGTGGCGCACATCGGCCCACGCCGGCTCCACATCACTCCGTTGCGGCGCAGCGTGCTGGGCCTGTACCGTTCTCGTCTTGCGGGGCGCGGTCCAGCAGTTCCCCGTGGTGCGCGAAAGCAACGCAGCTCGAGTCGACCTACACCGCTCACGCGACATGGTCAGCTCGTCAGCCCAACCCGAGGTTGGAATGAAAAAAGACAAACCGACGCAGCAGATCAAGAAGCCGCTGACCCTCACCATTCAGAGCCTGGAGAGCAAGCTGGCTCCCAAGATGTGCGGGACCATTCGCTCCCCGATCATCGGCAGCTCGTAGTCGATCGGACGTCGAAGAGTTGATTCGCAAACCGCGGAGCTGCCGAGCTGGCAGTCTCCGCGGTTCTTTTTGGTGAGGAGGAGCCTTGCCGCCTCGGGGCGAGCTGTCGAGCAACCCGCACCTGCGCAGCGCCTGGTCGAACGAGCAGCTGCTGGTCGCCATCGGCGACGACGTGCTCGAGCTGAGCGGCGCCGCCGCACGCCAGGTCGAGGCGGCCCTCGCGCTCGCCGCGCGGCCCACCGCCCGGCGAAAGCTGATCGCGCTGTTCGAGCGCGCCGGCGCCGACGGGCGCGCGCTGCTCCGAGAGCTCGAGCGCCGTGGCCTGTTCGTCGCGGCGCCGCGCCGCCCGGCCGCGGTGCACCTGGTGACTGCGGGGCCGACGGCCGGCTTCGTGAAGCTCTTGCGCGAGGCGCTGGCGCCGGTGCCGCTCAAGGTGAGCGCGCGGCTGCCCGCCGCGGCCACCGCGCTGGCGTTCTTCAGCGACCCTGCCGACCCCCGCTACACCCGCCTCTCGGCGCTCGCGCGGCGCCGCGGCTGTGGCCTGCTTCCGGTGCGGCACCACGGCGGCTACGGCACGGTGGGGCCGGCGCAGACGAAAGACGGGCCCTGCGCCCTGTGTGCCCTGCTGCGGCTGCTGGCGCGCGAGGCGCGCGGCCTCACCCTGCTCGCAGAGCAGCTGCACCACACCGCCGCGGCGCCTCGGGGGCCGAGGCTCGAGGGCGCCGCTGGCCGGGCGCTGGCCGCGGCCGCGGCGCTGGCGGTGGCACAGCCGCCTGCGGGGTTGCTCAAGCTCGACTACGCCACCGGCGCCTGCGTGCCGCACCCGGTGCTGCGCAACGTCTCGTGCCCCGGCTGCGGCAGGCAGCAGACCGGGCGCGCCCGGGCGCTCGACGGCGACGCGCGCCGGGTTCGCGAGCAGTGGCAGCAGGTGCTCGAGGGCCCGCCGCTGCCCGCGATGCCCATCGACGAGGCGCGCGCCTGGCTCGCTGATCCGGTCACCGGGCCGCTCGACCTGCACGAAGCCTGGGCCGGCCGGCGCTACTTTCGCGGGCTGCCGATCATCTACGGCGGCATCAAGGCCATCAACGGCTTCGCCCACCGCTCGACCTTCATGGGCATCAACGGCACCGGCGGCACGCTCGAGCTGCAGCGCACCGTGAGCCTGAGCGAGGGCTGCGAGCGGTACCTGCAGTACAACCACGTGCCGGCGTACCGCGCCGCGCCGCTCTCGAAGGTGAGCGCCCACGCCCTCGACCCGGCGCGGCTCACCGGCTACGGCGCCGCGCAGTACGCCACCCCCGGGTTCCCCCACCGGCCCAGCGAGCTCGAGCGCCCCTTGAGCTGGAGCTGGGCGGTGCGCCTGTCGGACCTCGAGCCCCGCCTGCTGCCCAGCGAGCTGGTGGGGCTCGACGTGAGCTACGAAGGGCAGCTGTTCACCGAGACCCTGTCGAGCGGCGGGGCCAGCCACCCCGACGTGCACAGCGCGCTGTGCAACGCCTACCGCGAGCTCATCGAGCGAGATCAGTTCATGATCGCCTGGTACAAGCGCGTCGCGCTGCGCCGGCTCGAGCTGCCCGAGCGGCTCGCCGACCCCTACGCCCAAGAGCTGCGCGACTTCTTGAAGGCGCATGGGGTGCGGGTGCACCACCTCGACCTGCGCCTCGACCTGCCGTTTCCCGCGGTGCTCACCGTGTCGGAGGTCGACCAGACGCAAGGCAACCTCGAGCCCGGCGCGCTGGTGTTCCTCGCCACCTGCGACCTCGACCCGATGAAGGCGGTGGCGCGCGGGCTGATGGAGACCCTGCTGCACTACGAGACCATGGCGCTGCACCCGGAGGCCGCGAAAGACTACCGCAGCCACCCCTACGACCCCGAAGACGTCGCCCAGGGGTGGAGCAGCTGGTGGCCGCTCTACCTGCACTACCTCGACCCGCAGCACGCCCGCGCCGCGCGCTGGGTGCTCGAAGGCTCGGGCACCACCGACTTTCTCTCGCTGAAGAGCCACGCCTCGGGCGACTCGAAGACCGACGCGGCGACGTTCTTGCGCGCGCTGCGCGCCCGGGGCCTCGAGCCCCACGCCGCGTACCTCACCACCCCCGAGGTGGCGTTCACCGGCTTTCACGTGCTCAAGGTGGTGGTGCCCGGCATGGTGCCGCTCGCCGCGGGCAAGCAGAGCCGGCGGCTCGCCTGCCCCCGCTTCGAGACCGCCGCCGCGGCCTCGGGTCAGCCCCACCTTCCCCCCGGTGCAGAGCTGGCGCTCTGCCACCCCAATGCGTGAGGTTGGTAGGCTCATGGCGCCGATGGGCTTCGTGCGGCTGCACCCCGACGCTAGGTTCACGAGCCCCGAAGGCCCGCAAGGCGCGTCGCACACCCTGAGCCGCGAGTCGAACGGCGCGTCGCTCACCTTGAACCGGCCGCAGTACCTGGTGGCCCGCCTGCTCGCCCACGCGCGCTCGGTCGAGCAGCTGGTGGTGGCCGCGCGCGGCATGGGAGTGGGCATCTCGGAGACCCAGGTGCAGCGCTTTCTCGACGGGCTGCGCCAGAAAGAGCTGGTCGAAGACCAGCCCGAGCCGCCGGTGAATGGTCACGGCGGTGCCGAGCTGCTCACCCGGCCCAAGCTGCGCGGCGACCTCTCGATTCGCCGCATCTCGAACGGCGGCTCGGTGCTCCACGAGGTGAGCGTGCCGGGGGGGCTCACCCCCAGCGTGCTCTACGACCTCGAGCTCTCCATCGCCCGGCTGATGAACGGCGAGCGCAGCCTCGAGCAGATCGTGGCCTCGGGCTCGCAGGGCGGGGTGCCGATGAACCTCGAGCAGCTCACCAAGTTCGTGCGCCAGCTCGGCGCCCAGAACCTGCTCGAGAACATTCACCCCCGCACCATCTCGGGCAGCTACCAGCTGGGGGTGAACAGCGAGCCGGCGTTCGCCCCGGCGCCGTCTCCGCCCGGAGCGCCGCCGATGCCCGGCCAGGCCCCGGGGCGCGACCACCCGCGCAAGCTGGTGCAGGCGGGCCTGGCGCTGATGCGGCGGGGCGCCTTCATCGAGGCGGTCGACGTGTTTCAGGCGGCGCTCGCCGCCGACCCCAGCCACCCCGAGGCTGCGGCGCTGCTCGAGATCGCCCGCTCGAACCTCGGGCCCCGCGCGCTGCCCGCCGGCGACACCTCGAGCGAGCCCGCCGCGCTGGCGGTGCTGGAAGAGGCGGCTTCCGCTGCCGCCCCGGTGGAAGAAGAGCCCGCCGAGGTCGAGCCGGCCGAAGCCGAAGACCCCGCCGAGAGCGAAGAGGCGGTGGCGCGGCGGGCGCGGCGCAGCCGGCTGCGCTGGGCGATTCGGCTCGTGGTGCTGGGCGCGGCGGTGGCGGCCTCGGTGGTGGTTCAGTACCCGCTGCGCATCACCGAGGCGTGTACCCTGGTGGCCAACCGGCGCATGGCGGTGCGGGTGCTGAGCGACGGCATGGTGACCGAGGTGCTGACCGCCGAGGGGCAGGTGGTGAAAGAGGGCGAGGTGCTGGGCCGGCTGTCGAGCGGCAGCCGCTCGGCCGAGCTGATTCACTGGACCAGCGAGGTGAACAAGGTCGAGGCCGAGCTGGCGCTGCTGCGGCAGGGCGCGCGGCCCGAAGAGCTGGCCCGGCTGCGCGCGCAGGTGGCCTCGAGCATGCGCGAGCTGAGGCTGGCCAACACCAAGGTGGCGCGGGTGCGGCAGCTGGCCCAGAACCAGCTCGCCTCGTCAGACGAAATCGACGCGGCGAACCGCGAGCGGCTCGAGAAGCTCGGCACGCTCGAGCAGAGCAAGGCCAGCCTCAAGCTGATGCAGGCGGGCGCGCGGCCGCAGGAGCTCGAGAAGAAAGAGGCCGAGCTGAGGGCCGCCACCGCGCAGCGAGAGCTCGCCTCGCGGCAGCTGGCCGAGCTCGAGCTGCGCGCGCCGTTCGCGGGCATCGTCACCACCCCCCGCCCGCAAGACAAGCTGATGACGGTGGTGAAGCGCGGCGACGAGTTCGTCGAGGTGGTCGAGGCCTCGCGCATGCGGGTCGAGGCGCGGGTGAGCGAGGGCGACCTGAGCGTGCTCAAGCTCGGCGCAAAGGTGACGGTGAAGGTGAGCAGCCTCCCCAGCTCGGCGTTCGCCGGCAAGGTGACCTGGGTCTCGCAGGCGGTCGAGAGCACCCCGCAGGGCAGCTTCTTGAGGGTCGAGAGCGAGATCGAAAACCCCGCCGGCGAGGTGCGGCCGGGCATGACCGGCTTCGTGGAGATCGACGGCGGGCGGCGCTCGGTGCTCTCGCTGGTGCTGCGGCGCGCGGTGGCGTGGGTGCGCGTGCGGTTCATCATCTAGGCGCGACGAGATGATTGCCCCCGAGCTGCGCCACGACCTCGAGTTTCACCGCCAGACCGGCGAGGCGGGCGTCGAGGTGCTGGTGGTCGACCCCGTGCTCAACGCGTACCACAAGCTCGACGAGCTGCAGTTCGAGCTCGCCCGCCTCTTCGATGGGCGCCGCACCCTGGCGGCCATCTCGCAGCGCGCCGCGCAGCAGTTCGGGGTCGAGATACCGCTCGCCGACCTGAAGCAGTTTCTCGCCCAGCTGCGCGCGCTCAACCTGCTCACCGTGGCCAGCGAGGCGGTCACCTCGCGGGTGAACCTGCGCATCGCGCGCCGGGTGTTCGCGAGGCTCGACGAGCTGGGGGTGGTGTTCGCGCAGCGCCGCGGCGGCGCTCAGGCGCCCGAAGGCGGCGAGCGGCGGGGCCGCGAAGAAGAGGCGCGGCTGATCGACGCGGCCCTCTTTCAGCTCGAGAAGGGCCGGGTGGGCGAGGCCGCGCGCGCCCTCGAAGCGGTGGGGCAGCTGTCGAAGGGCAACGCCCGCGCGGCGATGCTGCTCAAGCTGGTGCAGCAAGAGACGCTGCGCGAGCGGCGCCCCAGGGACGGAATGTGGATGTACCGCATCTCGCTGGGCTCGCCCGACCGGCTGTTGGAGAGCACCGCCCGCGCCCTGCCGTTTCTCAAGTGGCCGGCGGTGCACTGGGCCGCCGGGGTGATGATGGTGGTGGGCGTGTACCTGGCGCTGACGCAGCTGCTCCGCCTCGACGCGGCGTTCAAGGCGCTCTTCAACTTCAGCTGGCTGGCGAGCCCGGTGCTGGTGGCGGCGGTCTACGCATACCAGCTGCCCAGCGCGCTGATTCACGAGATGTTTCACGGGCTGGCCACCAAGTTCTACGGCGGGCGGGTGCGCGAGGCCGGGGTGCTGTTCAGCTACCTGAGCCCCGCGGCGTTCTGCGACGTGAGCGACTCGTACCGCTTTCAGAGCCGCTGGGCGCGCGCGATGGTGCTGTTGGCGGGGCCCATCTGCGAGGGGCTGCTCTTCAGCTTCTGGTCGATCGTGATGTACCTGAACCCCGGGGCGTCGCTGGTCGGCACGGTGGCGGCGTTTCTCGCCATGCGGCACGTGTTCAGCGCCGCCGGCTGCATCAACCCGCTGATTCGCAACGACGGCTACTACGCGCTGGTCGAGGTGGTCGGCATACCCAACCTGCGCGAGCGCGCCTTTCGCTACGCCAGCGGCCTGGTGGGCCGGGTGCTCGGGCTCCCCATCGAGCAGCCCGAGACCAGCGCGTACGAGCGCCGGGTGTTCTTCTGGTACGCGCTGCCCGCAGTGGCGATGACCGGCATCGTCATCTACGTGGCGCTCGAGTACTTCTACTCGCTGGCGGTCGACGCCTGGCGCGGCGCCGGCTTCGTGCTGTTCTGGGGCGCGCTGCTGCTCAGCCAGCTCGGCCTGCTCACCACCTTCTGGGGCTGGCTCAAGAGGTGGCGCCGCGAGCTCTACGCCTCGCGGGTGGTGCGCGCCGGCGCGGCGCTCGCCGTCGCCCTGCTGGCCGCGTCGCTGGTGGTGCGCACCCCGATGCGGGTGACCGGCGCGACCCGCGTGGTGGCAAAAGACCGCCGGGCGATCGTCGCGCTGTTCGACGGCCAGCTGCTCGAGGTGCTCAAAGAAGAGGGCGATAGCGTCGAAGAGGGCGAGGTGCTGGCGCGGTTCGACGCGCGCGCCCTCGAGGTGAAGGTGCGGGTGGCCGAGGCCCAGCTCGAGAACGTTCGCTCGGCGCTGCAGACGCTCGAGCAGGGGGCGCGCGCCGAAGAGATTGCGCTCAGCCGCGCGGCGGTGCGCGAGAGCCGCGCGCAGCTGAGCTTCGCCAGCGCCGCCCGAGAGCGCGGCCGGGCGCTGGGCGCCGAGCTCAACACCCGGGCCGACTCAGACCGGCTGCAGGGCATCGAGCTGCAGGTGCAGGGCGAGCTCAAGAACCGCGCCGCGGCGCTGCAGGTGCTGCTGGCCCGGCCGCGCGAAGAGGCGGTCGAGGCGCTCGCGGCCGAGGTGAAGCGCGCGACCGCCGAGCTCGAGCTCGCGAACGCCGACCTCGAGGTGGCCACGGTGAAGAGCCCGCTGAAGGGCCGCGTCATCAAGCGGCTCGGCCGGCGCGGAGACCCGATGGTGGGCGCGCGCGTCGCGACCGGCACCGAGCTGATGGTGGTGGCGCGCAGCGGCGTCTGGGCCGAAATCGAGGTGCCGGCGTGGCAGCCGCAGGCATTGCTCGAGGTCGGGCAGCGGGTGAAGGTGAAGTTCTGGGCCGACCCGGGCCGCAGCTCGGAGGCCCGGGTGGTGGCGGTCGCGCCGCGCGCCGACGCCTCGGGAGCGCTCACGGTGCGGGCCGCCCTCGAAGCGGGCGGCGACGGGCTGCCCGAGGGCGCGGTCGGCGAGGCCCGGGTGCTGGTCGGCGAGCAGACCTTGATGTACCAGCTGACCTACCCGGTGCGGCGGTACCTCTCGGTCGACTTCTGGCGCCTGTTCTAGATTCTCTGTCTGGGCGGGCTCAGCGAACCGGCTCGAGCAGCCGGTCGGCCTTCTGCTTGCGAAACAGCTCGTGCGCCTCGCCCCTGGCGCGCTCGGCGGCGCCCGGGTCGGCCGGCGCCAGCAGCTCGGCCAGGGCCACCAGGCCGTGGCCGGTCTCGATGTCGTTCTGGTTGCGCCGCGCCACCTCGACCGCCTCGCGCACGAGGGCGGCTCCGGCGGCGCCGCCCTCGCACCGGCCCACCTCGCGCAGCGCCATCGCTTCGTCGAGCGGGTTGGCGGTGGCCTCGCCCCGGGCCTGGGTCAGCGCCTCGTCGGCGGCGGCGCGCGCCTCGGTGACGCGGCCCTGCGTGCGCAGGTGGCGGGCCTTGGCGCACAGCAGCATCGCGAGCCGCCCGTGGTGGGTGCGGCGCGCCTCGCCCAGCGCCGCCTCGACGCGCTCGGCGGCGTCGGGCATGCGGCGGTCGACCGCCTCGATGGCGCCGTAGATGGCGGCGTACTGGTTGAGCCACGTGTCCTTCAGCACCTTGCTGAAGCCTTCGAGCTTGCGCAGCACCGCGCCCGCCTTCTCGCTCTCGGCGCGGGCCATGAAGAACAGCGGCAGCCAGATGTAGACCCGGCTCTCCATCAAGCGGGGGTGGCCGGCGCGGCGAATGGGGTCTTGCAGCGCGGCGAAGATGCGGTTGAACGCCTCGAAGTCGCCGGTCACGCTGGCCCGGTTCAGCTCGGACATGGCGAGGTAGAAGCGCACGTCACCCAGGCCGTGCTTCTCTGAAATCTCGCGTCCCGCCTTGAGCCGCGCGGGGTCGAGCGGCTTGCCCATCAGCGCCTTGCCGATGCAGTCCCAATAACAGGCCAGGCCGTGCCAGTAGTGCATGCGCGCCGGCATCACTCCGATGGTGGCCATGTGGCGGTCGAAGATGTCGACCGACTCGCCGATCTCCCGCTGCTGCTGGGTCCACTCTCCGCGGTGAAACAGCGCCGCCGAGCGGGCGCACCAGGCCATCGCGCGGTACGGGCTCTCGGGGTCGGGGTTGGCCTCGAGCACCGCCTGCGCCAGCGCGTTGCACTCGTCGACCCACCCCAGCGCACCGCAAGAGACGGTCATGGTGCCGCGGTAGAGCTGCAGCCGGGGCACGATCTCGGCGGTGTCGCGGCTCGAGGCGCGAAACGGGCGCTCGGAGTACAGCCGCTTCAGCATCTTGTCGCCCACCAGGCGCGGCAGCGACTGGTAGCGGCGGTGGGCGCGCGAGAAGTCGGCCTCGCCCTGCGCGAGGTCCATTCGCTCGGCCCACGCCGCGATCAACCGCTTGCCCATCTGCACCGCGGTGGGAGGGTGGGCGTTGAAGCCGGTGTCGACCACCTTCGACCAGCAGTCGAGCATCAGGTCGGCCAGCGCCGGGTCGCGCTGCTCTTCGATGAGGTCGGCCGCCTGCTTGTAGATGCGGTGCGCGTCCATCAGCGCGGCGGCGGCGAGCGCGCGCTCGGCGGCCAGCATGAGGTGAGAGATGGCGCGGCGGCGCTCGGTGCCCAGCGAGAAGTGGTAGCCCAGCTGCGCGGCGTCGGCGGCGGCGTCGGTGGTGCGCTCTTCCAGCACCTCGGCGATGCGCTGGTGGTGGGCGCGGCGCTGCGCCTCGGGCGTGCTCCCGTAGACCGCGGCGCGCAAGGTCTCGTGGGTGAAGTAGTACGACTTCTCGACCTGCTGCAGAAACTGCCGCTCGACCAGCTCGTCGAGGGCCTGAAAGAAGCGGTCGTCGGGCAGCCCGGTGACCGCGCGCGCCACCCCCGGCTCGACCACCTGGCCCAGCGGGGCGATCTGCCGGCACAGCCCAAGAATGCCCTCGGGCAGCAGCCCGAGCCGCTTCTCGACCACCTCGGCGATGGTGGCAGGCAGCGGGGCGTCGCCCTCTCTGAGCGCCCACCCGGTCGAGGTCAGCTGCAGCGCCTGGGCTTCGATGAGCGCGCGCAGGGTCTCGGTGAGAAAGAAGGCGTTGCCCCCGGTGGCCTGGTGCAGCCGCGTCGCGAACCCCGCCGGTGGCGCAAAGCCCTTGAGGCTGAGGCCGAGCAGCTGCACCGTGTCGGCCTCGCTGAGCGGCTCGAGCTGCAGGCGGTCGGCGAGCCCCTCGTCCATCGTCTGGTAGATGACGCTGATGCGGTCGACCTCGTTGCTGCGAAAGGTGCCGAGCAGCATCGCCGGCTCGTCGACCAGCGCGCGGATGATGACGTTCATCACCTCGATGGTGCCGCTGTCGGCCCAGTGCAGGTCTTCGAGGCACACCACGAACGGCCGCACCTTCGCGAGGCCCTTGAGCCAGCCGGTCACCGCGGTCGAGCGCTCGAGCGGGTCTTTCGAAGCGCTGGGCGCGTAGCCGAGCGCCGCCACCGCGGGCAGCAGCTTCACCAGCGCCGGGCCGTGCACGTCGAGCAGCTCACGCGGCGTCACCTCGAGCAGCGGGGTGAGCGCCTGCACGATGGCCTGCAGCGGCGCCTGCCCCTGCGCGCGGCAGTAGCCCACCGAGAGCGGCACGTCGGCCAGCTTCACCTGCAGGCGAAATTCCTGCAGCAGGCGGGTCTTGCCCACGCCCCCCGGCGCGAGAATGAACAGGCTCTTGCCCTTGCCGGCCTGCACCGCGTCGAGCGCGCCCTTGAGCTGCGCCGCCTGGCTCGCGCGGCCCACCAGCTCGGCGCTGGCCAGGTAGCTGGTGCGCTGCGCGACGCTGCCCACGCTGACCGCGATGCCGGTGAAGCGCTCGAGCTCGCGCAGCACCGCCGAGGCGTCTGCGGGGCGGTCTTTCGGCTCCTTGGCCAACAGCCGGTCGATGAGCGCCTGCAGCCCCTCGGGCACCTCGCGAAAGCTCTTCAGCCGGGGCACCGGCGCCGACTGGTGCGCCCGCAAGAGCTCGCCCAGGTTCTTTCCGGTGAAGGGCAGCTTGCCGGTGACCAGCTCGAAGGCCAGCACCCCCATCGAGTACAGGTCGGTGCGCGCGTCGATGATGCCGCCCTTGGGAATCTCGGGGGGCATGTACTGGGGCGTGCCCTTCAAGGTCGTGCCGGCCGGGGTGCCGAGCTGGTGCATCAGCCCGAAGTCGACCAGCTTGAGGTTGCCGCGCGGGGTGAGCCGCAGGTTGTCGGCCTTGATGTCGCAGTGCACGAACAGCCGCGAGTGAATGAAGCCCAGCACCGTCGAGAGCTCGGCCAGCACCTGGTACACCCGGCCCAGCTCGAGCGGGCCCCTGGCCACCAGCTTCGAGAGGTCGCTGCCGCGCACGACCTCCATGGTGATGTAGTGGTCGCCGCTGGGCAGCTGCCCGTAGTCGTACACCTTCACCGAGCCGGGGTGGCTCAGCTTGCTCATGGTGAAGAACTCGCGCTTGAACAAGAGCTCGAGCGTGTCTGACGCCCCCGAGCCCTTGAGCTGCTGCTGCGCGCGCAGCGCCGAGGTCTTCATTTCCTTCAGCGCCACGTCGCGCTTCTCGAGCGTGTCGTTCACCAGCCACACCCGGCCCATGCCGCCGGCGCCGAGCAGCTCGCGAATCTGGTAGCGGCCCGCGATGCTCGAGCCGGGCTCGAGCGCCGAGGCGCGCGCCTCGCCTTCGATGTGCAGCGGGTCGCCGGTGAGCGACTCCCAGGCGTTCGAGACGCGCAGCCAGAAGATCTCCGAGCGGTAGCCCATGGGTCAGCCGAGCTCGATCGCGACCAGGGTGACGTCGTCGTTGCGGGGCGTGTCGCCGAAGTAGGCGCCCGCCTCACGGGTCACCGCGTCGACCAGCGCTTCGGCCGGCGCCGCCGCGTGCGCGAGCAGGCTCTTCTGCAGCCGGCGCACGCCGTAGGGCCGGCCGGCGGCGTCGGTGCACTCGAGCAGGCCGTCGGTGTACAGCACCAGGCGGTCGCCGGCGGTGTAGTCGCGCTCGAGGGTCTCGAAGCGGGCGCCGATCTTCGCGCCCAGGTGGTCGCCCAGCTGGTGCACCGTGGTGAGCCGGGCCGGCGTCTGCCGCGGCGGCGCGAGCAGGTAGCTGAGCACGTGGCCGGCGCTGGCGTAGCGCAGGCGGCGGCGCTGCGGGTCGATCATCACCGCGGCCGCGGTCATGCACAGCTTGCCGCGCGCCGAGTCGAAGATGACGTCCGACAGGGTCGAGAGCAGCTGCTCGAGCACCAGCGAGCCGTCGCGGCGCAGCAGGGTGTCGATCACCGCGCGCGCCACGGTGGTGATCATGCCCGCGCCCACGCCGTGACCGGTGACGTCGCCCACCAGCGCCACCAGCGAGCCGTCGGGCAGGGGCGCGAAGGTCCAGAAGTCGCCGCCGCAGAGCGTGGCCGGGGTGAGGTGCCCGGCCAGCGCCACGCCGCCCACCACGTGCCGCTCGGGCGCGGGCACGATGGCCAGCTGAATGCTGCGGGCCACCTGCATCTCCTGCTCGAGCGCGTCGCGCTGCGCGGTGGCCAGCGCGAGCTCGGTGTCGCGCAGGGTCTGCAGGGTGCCCTTCAGCTCGTCGTTGGCGGTCTTCAGCTCGAGGGTGCGCTGGTCGACCTTCTGCTCGAGGGTGCGGTTGAGCTCGGCGTTCTCGGAGAAGGCCTGCGCGTTCTCGAGCGCCACCGCGGCCTGGGTGCAGAACACGTTCAGCAGCTCGAGGTGGTGCTGCCCGAACGCGCGCGAGAGCGACGTCGAGTCGAGGTAGAGCAGCCCGTGCGTGCCCTTCTGCGTCTTCAGCGGCGCGCACAGCACCGAGCGAATGTTGGCGGCCATCACGCTCGCCGCGCCGCGCAGGCGCTGATCGACCTGCGCGTTGCCGCTCAGCACGGGCTCTTGGGTCTGCCGGCACTGCTCGACCACGCTGCGCGAGAGGTCGGCCTCGCCGCGCGTCACCTGGCCGGGGTCGAGGCCGCGCGCCACCGCGCACACCAGCGCGCCGCCCTCGCCGGGCACCAGCAGCGCGCCGCGCTCGGCCTTGAGCACCTTGACCGCCTGGTCGAGCAGCTTCTGCAACAGCTCGTTGGTGTCGAGAATCGAGCTGAGCAGGCGGTTCACCTCGAACACCGCGGTGAGCTCGACGCCGTCGTCGACCTGTACCCCCACCAGCGAGCGCGCCACCGTGCCGGCGGTCGAGAGCGCCATCGAGCTCAAGGCCAGGCTCGCCGCGGGCGCTTCGGCTCCGGCGGTGAGCGCGGGCAGGCGGTCGTTCAAGCCCGCGCGGGCCAGCGCATCGCGCGCCGCCGCCATGCGGCCCTGCTGCTCGCGGCGCTGCAGGGCGTTGCACAACGTCAGCTGCGCCGCGGCGAGCCGGCCCGCCTCGACCGGCGCCTTCAGCGCCGCGAGGGTGGCCTCGGCGCGCGCGAACTGCTTCTCTCCGTTCGACCTGCCGGCGGCGCGCTCGGCGACTCCGCGCGCCAGCTGGGCCCAGGCCAGCCAGCGCGGGGTCGAGACCGCGAAGCCTTCGGCGAGGCGCGCGAGCGAGAGTGCGGCGGCGGCCTCGGCGCTGCGCGGGGCGTGGGCGAGCTCTTGCACCGCGGCGAGCGCGGCCACCGCGTACAGCCGGGCGCGCAGCTCGCCTCCTTCGGCCGCGGCGGCGGCCTTCTCGAGCGCGGCGGCGGCGCCCTCGCGCTTCAGCTCGGCGCGCGCCTCGAGCAGCAGCGCCTCGGCCCAGCGGCGGGGCAGCTCGGCCTGCCACCGCCCGCTCAGCTCACGCGAGAGGTGCTCGGCGTCGGCGGGGTGGCCGCGCCAGAGGTGCTCGACCGCGCGCGCCAGGTCGGTGCCGCTGCTCTCGTTGCCGGTGGTGCTGCGGGCCAGCTCGGTGATCGCCGCGCGCGCGGGGCCCAGGCCCTCGAGCGCGATGGTGGCGTCGACCGCCAGCGCGAGCGCGAGGGCGCTGTGCTCGCGGTCTTCGGCGGCGAGGTAACGCGCGGCGTCGGTCAGCGCGGTGCGCGCCTGGCGCAGGTCGCCGCGCGAGCGGTGGGCGAGGCCGGCGAGCAGCAGGCCCTGGCCGTACCAGCGCTTGTCGGCGAGCTCCTTCAGCTCACCCAGGGCTTCGGAGAGGCGCTTGAGCGCCTTGGTGTAGAGGCCTCGGGCGACCCACCGGTCTGCGAGTCGGGCCGCCTCGAGCGCTTTGGGGATCATCGCGCTGGTCGACATGCGCGTGGGTGACGCTACCACCACCGTTCGAGGGCGGGGCGGCGTCGATCGAGGGCCCTCAACGCGTCATCTATACTCGCGCGCATGCCTCGTCTTCCGGTGTGGTTTGTAAGTCTGTGTGCGTTGGCGATCAGCTGCGTCGAACCGCACGGTGACCCCACCGGCGTGCCGCTGACGATTCTCGACAAGAAGCTGTTCGACCCGTCGGCCGAGTGGTTCGTGGGCATGACGGTCATCGACTCGCCCGCCAACGCCGCCTTCACCTTCGTGGGCGACTCGAACATCACCGAGAAGTTTCGCTGGGACGTGCAAGAGAACTTTCTCTACGCCTACCGCAGCTACGCGCTGATCGCGGCGCTCGACCCCGACGTCGCGGCGGCTGACCAGGTGAAGGTGCCGATCGCCGCGTACCCGATTCGCCGGCACCTCGACGTCATCGACGGGCAGCTCATCGATGCGCCCAAGAAGGCCTGGTACGAGCGCAGCCACATCGAGGTCGATTGGACGAGCAATGCCCTCACCAACAACGACTTTCTCGCCGACAAGCTGAACCTCGATCGCGCCGGCTACTTCGTGAGCGAGCCGGGCAAGCCCGAGTCGCCCATCTTTCAAGACGGCTACATCGAGGTGGTCAACCGGTTCGTGGCCAAGCCGTCGTCGGGCACCGACCCCGACACCGGCGGCCCCAACAACCGCTGCGAGCAGTGGGAGCTGTTCGACATTCAAGACTGCGCGCCGATGGAGGTCGCGGTGCGCACCAGCTTCATGCGCCGCGAGAGCGACGACTACGTGCCCCAGCCGTGGAACCGCGACCCCCAGGCCGAGGGCCAGTTCGACGGGCAGGTCTTCTACAACGGGCAGTACGGCGTCAGCTCGCTGTACGGCTTCACCGAGACCGGCAAGCGCTTCCGCGAGGCGCGCTACAACATCTGGCAGAAGAACCTGGGCACCGACGGCAAGCCGCTGCCCTTTCGCCAGCGCACGCTGAAGCCGCTCACCTTCTATCTGGCCGCCGGCTGGCCCGCCGAGCTCAAGGGCGCCGCCGCCCGGGCGCTCGCCAACTGGAACTCGGCCTTCGAAGAAGGGCTGCGCTCGATTCGGCGCATCGAGTGCCAGGAGGCGGGCGAGAGCGGCTGCGACCGCTACCTCACCGAGGCGCACCAGGTGCTGATTCTCTGCTCGAACAACCCGGTCATCGAAGGCGACCCGCCCGAGTGCGGCCCGGTGGGCACCGCCGCCCGGCGCGGCGACCTGCGGTACAAGCAGCTCGACTGGGTCGACAGCCCCAACGTGGTGCGGTTGGTCGGCTACGGCTGGTGGTGGAGCGACGGCGAGCTCGCCCAGCTCATCGGCGCCCGCGGCGCGGTCTACGCCTACGGCATCAACCGCCTCGCCACCCGGCTCGCCGAAGACGTGAGCCTGCAGAACAGCGAGGTCGACCTGCCCGACTACCTGGCCGGCCTCGACGTGCGGGAGTGGACCGAGAAGGCCAGCACCGCGGTGGCCCGCCTGGGGGTGAGCCAGCAAGAGCTCACCGCGGCCGCCGAAGCGCAGACCGCCCCGCCCACCGCGCCGCTGCCGCCGCCCCCCCCTGGCCAGTCGGTGATGGAGCGCGGGGCCCAGGCGCTCAACGCCGCCGAGCCGTGGCGCAGAGACCCGCTGCTGCAGGCCCGCCAGCTCGCGGCGCTGAAGGGGTCTCCGGTCGAGCGCGAGCTGCTCACCCAAGAAGACCTGCTCGCGGGCGGGCAGCAGCCCGGCGCGCCGCTCTCCGAGGCGGTGCTCGACGCGGCGTCTCCGCTGCGCAACGCGCTGGGCAGCCAGGCGCGCCAGCAGTGGCAGCAGCGCCTGGGCATGCACGGCGTCGACCTCTCGGTGCCCGACAACTACTACGTGCCCGAGCTGGTCGCGCTGGCCAAGGAGTACCGCGGCAAGTCGCGCGACGAGGTCTACCAATCGCTGCGCGAGCGCGGCACGTACACCGGGCTCACCCACGAGATCGGCCACCTGCTGGGCCTGCGCCACAACATGGCCGGCTCGTTCGACGCCTTGAACTTCGCGCCGCAGTACTGGGCGCTGCGCAACGACGGCAGCGTGGGCCCCCGCTACAAAGACCCCGAGACCCAGGCCGAGCTCGAGGGTGGCATCGGCGGCTACGCGTACTCGTCGGTGATGGACTACCACCCCGAGTTCCTCCCCAACATGGCGGGGCTGGGCAAGTTCGACCGCGCGCTGATCAAGTACCTCTATTACGGCCTGCGCGAGGTGATGAACTACCAGGGCCCCAACCGGCGCATGCTGGTGCAGATGGGCATCGACCGGAAGTCGTTCATGCCCGGGCCGCTGCTCGTCACCAGTGGGGCCAGCTACGACGACCAGCTGCACGAGGGGCTGCACTACAGCAGCTACCCGCGCGCCTTCGGCAACCTCGAAGACCGCAGCGACGTGCGCCTGTCGTCGCTCGTCGACTTCTACTCAGTCGGGGTGAAGAACGCCACCGCCGACGGCCGGGTGGCGGTGCCCTACCGGGCGTGCAGCGACGCCAGCGTGGGCCAGTTTCCCTGGTGCGCGCGCTACGACGTGGGCGCCGACTACTACGAGCTGGTCGCGTCGCGCATCCACCGGTTCCACTCGAACTACGTGTTCGACAACTTCCGCCGCGACCGTCTGGTGTTCGACGTGCGCGACTACAACGAGAGCTACTGGGAGCTCGTGTTTCGCGAGCTGCGCAACTTGAACACCCTGATGGTGGCGCACAAGGCGGCGCTGCGAAGAGACACCGCCATCTGGGCCGCCGACGACGGTCTGGCGAACTGGTCGATCGGCGTGACCGAGGCCTTCAACTTTCTCGGCACCGTGCTCACCCTGCCGCAGTACGGCCGCCACGAGCCGCTGCAGCAGCTCGACGGCACCACCTTCTATGCGCAGCGCTACTTCTGGCCGTTCTTGAACGACCCGAACGTGCAGGCGGGCGACCTGGTCATCTCGCCGTTTCGCGGCCGCGCGTACCAGAGCACCATCGACACCTCGAGCACGCCCGAGAACATCTTGCTCGCCACCATCGGCTCGTCGGTCGACAAGGCGCTGGCGCTGCGCGCGCTCACCGACACCTCGTGGTTCACCTTTCCCGGCCGCGAGACCTGGCAAGACGCCGAGTTCTTCTACGCCAACTACTTCGATACCTACCCCACCCAGACCCTCGAGCTGTTGGGCGGGGTCATCTCGCAAGACCTCACCCACCTCGCGCCCCATGCCAGCGCCGGTGCGGTGAGCTGGCGCCGCTTCGACCTGCCGTACACCGCGCCCCCCTCGGGCTCGACGCGCGTCGACCCGGTGATGCCCTACGAGCTGCAGGTGCGCACCCTGGGCTACGCGCTGCCGCTGCTGCTGAGGCGCCGCGACCTGAGCTTCGTCGACTACTCGCGGCTGTACCTCAAGGGCTCTTCCGAGCTGCTCAGCACCACCCGCATGACCACCGAGTACGCCGACCCGTTCACCGGCACCACCTACGTGGCCGAGCGGTTTCCCCACCCCTCGACCGGCCTCGAGAACGGGGTGGCCGCCCGCCTGGTCGACCGCGCCAACCTGCTCGCCAACCGCTGGCGTACCGAGACCGACCCCTACGAGCAGGGGCGGCTGCGCGGCGCGCTGGTCGACCTGCGCGCGGTGATGGACCTGACCCGCTCGACCATCGGTCGGCTGCAGTGGGCCGAGGCCAACCCTTGAGCGTCTTGCCGCTGTTGGGCCTGCTCGGCGCGGCGCCCGGCCTCACCCCGGCGGTCTCCCCTCCCGCCGAGGCGGGCCTCACCCTGCGCAGCGCCGCCGAGCGCATGGTGACCGCGGGCCACCTGGTGCAGCGGGTGCGGGTCATCTCGCAGGCGCAGCACCAGGCGGCGGGGCTCGCGTCGCGCCGCTTCGCGCCTTCGCTCGGCTTCGCGCTGCTCAGCCGCCAGGCCTCCGAGCCGGTCTACGGCCCGCAGTTCAGCTACCTGCAGCCCAACCTCACCGTCATCACCCAGACCACGCGCGCCGAGCTGGGCCTGCGCGGGCGCCTGCCGCTGGGCACCGAGTACGGCCTGGGGGTGCACAGCGACGTCATCTATTCCAACGGCTACGTGCCGCTCAGCCCGCTGTACGTGTTCACCGCCGACACCTGGCTCGAGCAGCCGCTGCTGCGCTTCCTGGGGCCCACCGCCAACAGCCTGCCCATCGTGGTCGAGCAGCTCGACGACGAGCGCGCCAGCGAGGCGGTGCAGCTGGAAATCGACCTGGGGCTCCGCCGCGTCGCGGCGCTGTACTGGTCGCTGGTGCAGGCGCTGGCGATTCTCGAGGTGCGCCAGAAGGCCATCGGCATCACCCAGCGCTTCGTCGAGCTCACCGAGAAGCTGATTCGCGGCGGCAAGCTCTCGCCTGCGGCCAACCTGCCCCCGCGCTCCGACCTCGCCACCCGGCAGGCCGAAGAGGTGGCGGCCCGGGTGCAGGTCGAGAGCGCGCGCCAGGCGCTGCTCGCCGCCATCGCTTCAGACCCCGACGAGCTGGCCGACCTGCAGCCCGCCGAGGCGCAGCGCAGCGACCTCTCGCTCACCGCGCCCGAGGTGGCGGTGAAGAGCGCGTTCGAGCGCCGCAGCGAGGTCAAGGTGGCCTCGGCGCGCCAGCGGCTGGCCCGCGCCCAGGCCGACCTCTCGCACGAGCTGCAGCGGTGGGACCTCAAGCTCTACGTGCGCGGCTCGGTGAGCGGCATCTCGGGGCAGAACCGCTGCGTCGACGGCTACCTGAGCAACGGCCTCACGCCGTGCGCGGTGCCGGCCGAGTACGCGGGCACCGCGCTCACCGGGGTGATGAACGTCGCCTCGGGCCGCGCCTACCTGGGCGAAGTGGGGCTCAAGGTCGACCTGCCGCTCGGCAACGCCGACGCCTACGCGCAGGCGGCCAAGGCCCTCGGCGCGCAGCGCGCCGAAGACGAGCTCTACCAGCAGGTGCGGGTCAACGTGGCGCTCGAGGCGCGCCGCGCGGCGCTGCTGCTGGGGCTGGCCCGCGAGCGGCTCACCCAGACCGAGGCCGCCCAGGCGGTCTCCGAGCAGTCGCAAGACTCGGTGCAGCGAAGGTTCGAGCTCGGCGCGGCCACCGCCATCGACGTGCAGCGCGCGCAAGACCAGCAGATCATCTCGGCGCTGCAGCACGCCATCGCGCTGGCCGAGTTCAACGCCGCGTGGTGGGAGCTCGAGTGGGCCAAGGGCACCATCGCCTCGCAGCTGGGCGTGCTGCTCGACGCCGCCGAGCGCGGCCCCGCCGCTCAGCCCGCCGAGTCGCCCGAGTCGCGCGCCAGGTAGAGCTCGCGGTTCTTCGCGCGCGACGGCTTGCCCGAGGTGCTCTTCACCAGCGTGCGCTCGCGGTACAGCTGCACGTCGCTGGCGGTCACCGCCAGCACCGCCATCAGCCGCTCGCGCACCGTCTGCGCCAGGGGCGGCAGCGCGGCTTCGCCCAGCCCGGGGTCGACCTCGGCCAGCACCACCAGCCGCTCGGTGCCGAGGCGGTCGTCGTGCACTCCGAACGCCACCGCGCGCCCGGGCAGCACGCCCGGCACCGCGGTGACGCACTCTTCGACGTCGTGCGGGTAGACGTTCTGGCCGCCGATGATCATCAGCTCTTTCTTGCGGCCCAGCACCACCAGCTCGCCGTCGAGCAGCACCCCCAGGTCGCCGGTGTGCAGCCAGCCGTCGTGGGTCAGCCCGGCGCTGGCCTCGCTGTCGCGCCAGTAGCCGTCGATCTGGCTGGGGCTCTTCACCCGAATCTCGCCCAGGGTGCCGTCGGGCACCGGCGCGCGCGTGTCGTCGACCAGCTGCACCCGGGTGCCCTGCAGCGGGCGCCCCGACGACACCAGCCGCACCCGCGGGCCTGCTCCCGGCGGCGAGAGCCGGGCCACGCCCGCGGTCGAGAGCGCCTCGGCGTCGACGTCGAACGTGCGCGGGGGGCGGCCGACCGGGGTCTGGGTCACCGCGAAGGTGGTCTCGGCCATCGCGTACGAAGCGCCCAGCGCCTGGCGGCGAAGGCCGTGCGCGGCGAAGGCGCGCGCGTAGCGCTCGAGGTTGAGCGGCAGCACCGGCTCGGAGCAGCTCACCACCGCGCGCAGGCTCGACAGGTCGCTCGAGCCTGCTGCGAAGCTCTCGGCGCGGCGCGCCAGGTGCGCGAACGCGAAGTTGGGCAGCCAGCACAGCGTGCCGCGCTCGGCGGCCACCTGCTCGTGCAGCAGCTCGGGGCGCTTCACCCAGTCGAACGGCGACATCAGCACCAGCGGGGTCGAGGTGGCGAGCGAGAGCAGCAGGCAGCCCACCAGCCCCATGTCGTGGTACAGCGGCAGCCAGCTCACCACCACGTCGTGTTCGCCCAGCTGCAGCGCGCGCGACAGGTCGTAGAGCTGGCCCAGCACCTGCCGGTGGGTGAGCAGCACCGTCTTCTTGGTGCCGGTGGTGCCCGACGAGTACTGCAGGAGCAGGCTGCTGCCCGGGTCGCGCGCCGGCTCGCTCGAGGCGCGCGAGGGCGGCGGCACCTCGCTGCAGCGCGGCGGGCCTGAGGGAGAGGTGCGCTCGGCCGAGGCGATGAGCGCCTCGAGCTCGGGCGTGCACACCACCAGCGCGGCCTGGCTCTTGGTGAGCACCCGCGAGAACCACTCGAAGAACGCCGCGGCGGGGAGCTTGGGGCTCGGCGCGGGCAGGCAGGCCGGCACCTGGCCGCCCAGCATCGCGCCGAGGTAGGCGGCCACCAGGTCGAGGCCCTGCGGCAGCGTCACCGCCACCACCTCGCCTTCGCCCAGGCCGCGGCGGCGGTAGAGCGCCGCCCAGCCCTCGGCGTGCTCCATCAGCTCGGGCCACGAGACGTAGCGGCAGTCGTTCGGTGAGCCCTCGCGCAGCAGCTTGAGAATCCACGGCACTTGGGGGGCGGCGCGGTGCTGCTGCAGCAGCGCCGCGAACGTGCGCTCGCTGAACTGCGCGCGGGTGGCGGCGCCCAGCGGGTCGCGGTGGGCCGGTGCCGGCCGGCGTCGGGTGGCCCGCACCGCGGCTTCAGCCAGGCCGCTGCCGCGAAACAGCGTCGCGTCGACGAAGTCTCGGTCGTCGAAGCGCGCCCCCAGCGCCTCTTCGAGGCGGGCCACCAGCTCGAGGCTGCCCAGCGAGTCGAGGCCCAGGCCGCGCAGGTCTTCGTCCCACTGCGCGCGCGACAGTGGGCGCCCCAGCCGCTCGGCGAGCGCCGCGTCGACCGCGGCGTGCACCGCCTCGACCGGCGGCGGCTCGACCGGTGCCGCCGCGGCCGACGACGCCGCGCGCCCGGCTTCGCCGCCGGCTGCCCCCGGGTGGGGCGGGGCGTCGAGCGCGGGGCCCTGCAGCGCGGGGCTGGTGAGCAGAAAGCGGCGCAGGCCCCAGGCGTCGCCGGCGTAGCGCTGGCCGCGAAACCCCTCGGGCGGCTCGCCGCCGGTGAGGTCGACCCACAGCGCCTGCTCTTCGCTGACGCCCGTCTCGCGCAGCACCCGGTCGAGCGCGGCGCGCGGCGGCGCCCCGCCTTCGAGCGCGGCGAGGTCGGCCGGGGCCAGCAGGTAGGGCGGAGACCCGGGCACCACCCAGCGCGCCTTCAGCACCTCGGCCGGGGTGCGGGAGATGGCCGCCAGCTTCACCCCGCGGCCGGCGAGCACCTCGAGCGCCTCGTTGAGCCCCTGGTGCGGCAGGTACCAGACGCCCGAGTAGAAGTGCAGGCCGTCGGGGTGGGGCGCCTCTCGGTCGGCGAGCCGGCCGCGCCACAGCAGCTGGTCGGGCTCGAAGCACACCAGCCGCAGCGGGCGCACCGCATGCGCGCGGGTGAGCGCGTCGAGGCAGGCGTCGGCCAGCGCCAGCGCGGCCCGGGCGCCCGCGGTCGAATCGGGCAGGGCCTGCTGGCCTTCGCCGTTCCACCGCGTCGACCAGTCGGCGGCGCCGCGGCCGACGTGAAACCAGCGGTCGAGCGCGACGGTCGAGTGATGGGCGACCGCGTTGAAGGCGTCGTCGAGCGCGAAGGGCGCGGCCTCGAGCGCCAGCTCTTCGTCGAGCACCTGCACCGCTGGCCACGCCTCGGCGAGCGTGGCCAGCCGCCCGTTCAGCTCGGCCAGCACCCGGTGCGCGGCGAGCCGGTGGTGCTGCCGCGCCTCGCCCAAGAGCCCCGGCCGGCCGAACGAGACCACCACCACCGGGGCCAGGGTGGCGTCGCGCAGCACGCTCAGCGACTCGTCGACGCGGGCCAGCGTCGCGCCCACCGCTGCGCGCGCCGCCTCGAGGTCTCCCACCCCCAGCGCCTGGTACAGCTCGGCGGCGAACCAGGTCGGGGTCAGCACCACCAGCGAGGTCGGCTCGCCCTCGGGCAGCTCCGAGGCGTCGAGGTACGAGCGGGTCTCGAGGTCGACCCCGGCGCGCTGCGCGCGGGTGCGCAGCGCCTCTCCCCACAGCTGACCCTGGCAGTACCCCACCAGGGTCACCGTGGCGTGCGAGGTGGCGGGCACCAGCTCGGCGAGCCGGTACGGCACGAGCCGCTGGCTCCACTGCCAGGCGCGCCGCTCGAGCACCTGGGGCAGCGATGCGCCGTCGCTTTCGGGCAGCTCGGCGGCGGCAAGCTGGGCGTCGCCGTTCGGGGCGCGCCACAGCAGCGCGCGGCGGGTGAGCAGGCGGCACGCCTCGAGGCCCTGGGCGGGCGCCACCCCGAGCCGCTCGAGCACCTCGCCGACCCTCTGACCCGCGGCGAACGCCCGGGCCAGGTCGACCAGCGGCTGGTCGACGTAGAGCAGCTCGCCCAGCGGGTGGAGCGCGAGCCACAGCCCGCGCTCCAACGGCGCCAGCGCGGTGGTGGGCGAGAACCACAGCCGGGTGTCGAAGGTGACGTCGAGCGCGCGCCCGGGCCCGTCGGGGGCGAGCCCCGGCCAGGGAGGGAGCACGGCGCCCAGGCCCGCCGCGGGGCGCTCGGGGTCGGGCCGGGCGGCGAAGCGGGCGCGAATGCGCTGAAGGTCGGTCGGCCCTTCGGGCTGGAGCAGGTCGGCCTCGCGCAGCCGGTCGAGCAGGGCGGGGTCGGCGCCCAGGCCCTCGGGTGAGCGCGGCGCGCCGAACGCCCGCCACAGCTCGACGGTCTCGGCCGAGCAGACCAGCCGCTTGAGCCCCAGCACGTGAGAGAGCAGCCACCGGCCGTCGGCGAGCGGGAGCGCGCCCACCAGCTGTGATGCGACCAGCCGCGTGCTCACGCGCGAGTCAGTTCGCCTTGCCCTCGGTATAGAAGAAACCGATCTGCGGCATGGTCTTGGTGGGGTCGCCCGGCACCGGAATCGCCATCGGGCTGGCCTCCATCTTGTACTGCGGCACGATGTCGAACTCGTAGAGGTCGAACGGGCACGCCGTCACCGTGCCGGTCTTGCCCGCGGCGGGCGCGGTCAGGTCACCGGGCAAAATCTTCTCGCTGTAGCTGACCTTGCCGGTGGCGTCGGTGACCGCCAGCGACTTCGAGCCGTCGAGCGGCCCGAGCGGAGAGAAGCCCAGCAGCGCCGACAGCCCCGCGCTCTTGAAGCCGGGCTTGTCGAACATGCCTATCCACATCGCGTAGGTGGCGTTGGGCAGCAGGCCGGTGAGCTCGAGCTTCACCGTGGTCTCGGTGGCCGCGCAGGTCACCTCGCAGGTGCCCTTGGCCTCTTTGAACTTGCCCCAGGTCACCGGGTTGCCCGCGGGGTCGACCATCGGCACCTTGTTCATGCCCACGCCACGGTGCACCTGCTCGGTGTCGGCGGTCGAGGCGGTGATGGGGTTGCCCGCCGAGTCGAAGTAAATCTGCGTGAACGTCACCGGCGTCTGGTTGTCGAGCACCCGCGCCGACGGCCCGCACGCCGCTCCGAGAGACATCGCGCACCACAGGGCAATTCGCTTCACGAGCACCTCCGAATGAGACGGCTGGGTTTGGGGGGTGAGGGCGACCGCTGCGCTGCGAAGTCTCGCACCCGAGCGCGCAGCAGGCAACGAAGCGGCCAGCGCCCTACCCACCGTCGGCTGCAGGGCACTTGCTGCCCAGCTGGTAGTCGGGCGCACACTGGCACCGGCAGACGGCGGCGCGATCGGGCTGCGAGCAGCCCGGCACCACCGGCAGCTCGGCGTGCGCGGTGCGGCCGGCCGGGTCGGTGAGGGTGACCGCGACGCGGTACTCCACCCCCTGCAGGTCGCGCGGCTGACCGGCGCCCGGGCAGATGCCGAGGTGGTTGAAGTTGTCGTCGTAGGTGCGCTCGGGTGGGCCACCCCAACCGTCGGGCCCGGTGGTGAGCTGAATGGTGCGGGTGGCGCTGATGAGCACCCCGCCGTCGAACGGGTCGAGAAACGAGGTCACCACCTTCACGTCGCACCCGGCGAGGTTCTTTCCCTCTGCGCTGGTGAGCATCACGAAGCCGCCCTGCGAGGCCTGCAGCAGCGGCGCGGGCCCCGCCGCCTCGGCCACCACCCAGCCGTTCTCGGGCGCGCGAAAGATGACCCGCGCTTCGGGAGGCGCCCCCCGCTCACCCACGAACGCGTCGCACCGCGGGCCTTCGCCGGCGGTGGCGCCCTGGCAGGCCGCCGCCAGCGCCAGCGCAGCCACCGCTGTCAGCCTCTCAGCGCGCGCGGCCCACCAGCCGTTCGAGGAGCGACCGGAGCTGCGCGGCGAAGGCGTGAACATCGGCGGTCGAATTATACAGAGCGGCCGAGGCGCGCAGCGTGCCCGGCAGGCCCAGCGACTGGAAGTAGGGGTGGGCGCAGTGGGTGCCGCTGCGGGTCATGATGGCGTGGGTGTCAGACAGCACCATCGCCAGGTGGTCGGCGCTCACGCCGGGCGAGGTGAGCGCAATCGAGGCGATCGGCGCCCGCCCGGCCTTCGGCCCCAACAGCCGCGCGCCCGGCAGGTCGGCCAGCTCGGCGGTCAAGGTTCGAGCGAGCAGCGCATCGTGCTGCGCCACCGCTTCGAAGCCCACGTCTCGCAGGTAGCGCAGCGCCGCCGCCAGGCCGATCGCGCCGGCGATGTGCGGCGTGCCCGCCTCGAGCCGGTAGGGCACCTCTTTCAAGGTGTGGCCGGTGGCGGTGACGGTGAGCACCGTGCCGCCGCCCACCTGGGCAGGGCGCAGCGCAGCCAGCCGCTCGCGCTTGCCGTACAGCACCCCGATGCCGGTGGGCCCCAGCACCTTGTGCCCCGAGAACGCGAGGAAGTCGCAGTCGAGCGCGCGCACGTCGATCGGCAGGTGCGCCACCGACTGCGCCGCGTCGACCACGGTGATGAGCCCCGCGGCGCGCGCCACCTCGAGCAGCTCGGCCAGCGGCTGCACCGCGCCGGTCACGTTCGAGACGTGCGCGACGCTGAGCACCGCCGCGCCCTCGGCCGCCTGCTGCACCGTCTGCCGGGCGAGCAGCCCCTCTTCGTCGACCTCGAGCAGCTGCAGCGCGCCGCGGCGCTGCCACGGCACCAGGTTCGAGTGATGCTCGCTGGTGGCCACCAGCGCGCGGCGCTCGGCCGACACCGGCAGCGTGTCGGCGAGCAGGTTGAGCGCCTCGGTGGTGTTGCGCACCAGCACCACCTCGTCGGGGTCGGCGTTGATGAACGCCGCGATGTCGGCGCGCGCGCGGTCGAAGGCCTCTGACGCCTCTTCCGAGAGCCGGTGCTTGCCGCGGTGCACGTTGGCCGAGTAGCCCGAGTAGTAGCCGACGACGGCGTCGAGCACGGCCTGCGGCTTCAAGGTGGTGGCCGCGCTGTCGAGGTAGACGAGCGGGCCCGCCTCGAAGCGGCGCGCGAGCTGGGGGAAGTCGGGTCGCACCCGCTCGGCGAGCGAGCTCACCGCGAGCCCTGCCCGGGCGGGCGCATCGGCGGCAGGCCGAGCGCCACCCGGCCGCTGAACAGCTGCTGCTGCGCCTCGGCCAGCGGGTGAAACTGCACCGACTGCGCGTCGCGCCACAGCCGCTCGAGCAGGTGGGTCTTCAGCACCGCGGCCCCGCCGGTCAGGGCCACCGCCTGGTCGAGGCAGGTGCGCACCGCCCGAGAGAGCGCGCTCTTGGCCTTGAGCGTGGCGTCGGCGGTGGCCAGGTCGGGCGCGGGGCCTCCCGGCGCGGTCGCGGCGAACATCTGCTTGAGCAGCGCCTGGGCGGTGAAGAGGGTGGTGAGCAGCTCACCCAGCCGCGCGTGCACCAGGGGGTCGGTGCTGGCGGCGCACGCCAGGCGGGTGAGCTCGCTGGCGCGCTCGGCCACCCCCACGTACACGCTCGAGATGATCGGCACCGCCACGGTGACCATCAGGTTGAGGCTGGGGTGCCAGGCGTCGCGCGGGCGCTGGAGCGTCACCTGCGTGTCGGCCACCATCACCTCGTCGAGCTGCACCCCATCAGAGCCGCTGGCCCGCATGCCCAGCCCGTCCCAGTCGGCGGCCGAGCTCACCCCCGGGGTGTCGGCGGGAATCGCGAAGTGCACCACCGTGGGCGCCCCGGCCGGCTCGTCGAGCACCGCGCTCGACAGCAGCAGGTCGGCCGCGGGCAGGCCGCTGGCGAAGCGCTTCTTCGCGGTCACCCGGTAGCCGCCCTCGACCCGCCGCATGCTGCCCGAGCTCTGCACCCAGTCGCCCGCGCCGGTGGTGACCAGCACCCGCTGGCCCTGGGCCACCTGCCCGAGCAGCGGGGCGGTGGGCTGGCCCAGGCGGTGGCGCCAGGCCGCGGTCGCCACCAGGTGCTGGTGCATCGCCAGCGCCAGCGCGGTCGCGGGGCAGTGGTGCGCCAGGGTGCGGGTGAGCTCGCCCAGCTCGGCGGGCGGCAGCCCCGCTCCGCCCAGCTCGACGGGCACTCCGGCCGAGTAGATGCGGCGCGCCTTGAGCTCGGCGCAGTTCGCGGTGGCGAAGGCGCCGCTGCGGTCGGCCTCGGCTGCGCGCTCGGCGAAGCGGGGGCCCAGGGCATCGATTGCGCGCAGCAGCTCGGCGAGCTCGGCCATCTTGGAGCCGCAGCAGACCACACCTGCGCCTTCGAAGGGCAGCCCTCTAGATGAGCGGTTCGCCCAGCTCGCGCGCGAGGAACGCGAGGTAGTCGTCGGGCGGCACGTCGAGCTCGAGCGAAGCCCCGCATGTCGCACAGGGCCCGCGCGTCAGCGGCAGCCCCGCCTCGAGCTGCTCGAGGTTCATCACCGGCTCTTCGCTCGCCCCGCAGCCCGGGCACAGGTAGGGCACACAGATCGACTCGACCCGGCCGTCGCCGATGAAGCTGCGCACGGTGTTGAGCTGGTTCACGAACGCGACCGAGCAGGCCTCGAAGCGCAGCCGCGCCGAGGCGGGCAGGTGGGTGATGAACGCCACCCACTCGACCACGCCGGCCGAGGTGATGCGGCTGATGCCCGACGCATCGACCCGCACGTCGCCGTCGAGCCGCTCAGGCAGCGCCGAGAAGTCGACCTGCTCGGTCAGCGGGCCGGTGAGCGTGAGCCGGCGCCCGTCGGCCGACAGGGCGCAGCCCATCACCGCCGCCGCTGGAGGGGGCCCGCTCACGTCCCTTCGATGCCGTTGTCGTTGGGCTTGGGCACCACGCCCGTGGGCAGCGAGACCTCGACCTCGACCCGCGCCTCGCGCAGGTTGGTGCTGCCGGTGTACCCGTAGAAGCCGGTCGAGACGATGAAGAACCGGCCGTTGATGCCCGGGGTGCCGATGTTGATGACCGCGGCGCGGTACTGGGCGCCCGCACCGTCCATCAGCGTCTGCGAGCTCGGCACCCGGCGCGAGATGAGCTGGTAGTCGACCAGGCCGGTGCCGTCGATCTGCGCGTCGAGGCCGCTCAGCGGAATGCTGAGGTTCGGCGGCGGGCAGGCGTTGGCGTCGTACTGCGCGATGCTGCAGGTGCCCAGCGCCTGCATCTGGGCGACCGCGGCCGGCGCCAGCAGCTGGGCGCGCATCTGCATCACCCCCATCGCCGCCCGCGACTGCGCCACGGTGTACGAGCGCACCGCGCTGCTGGCCTCGGTGTTGGCGGTGCTCTGCTCGAGCAGCAGCGAGGCGCTCATGGTGAGAATCACCAGGAGCAGCAGCACCACGATGAGCACGAAGCCACCTTCACGGCGGCGACGCTTCTGCAGTGACGAGAGGGCGCGCATCATGGGTCTTTTTCAGTCTCTTCAGTCGGGGAGAACGTAGATGGGGTTCAGGTTGTTGAGCGGCACCCGCGCCTCGCGCAGGTCGCGCTTGAGCCCGTCGCCGGGCACGTTGCCGTCAGAGAACCAGACGCCCGCATCGGTCGAGGTCTCGTGCACGTCGCTCAAGCCGCGAGAGAGCATTCGCACCGTGAGCCCCACCACCTGCGAGGCCGCCAGCGCGGTCGGGTCGGTGTAGGGGAAGTCGCTGGCGTTCGCGCCGCCGTCGGTGACGTCGGAGATGACGTTCACGCCGCTGGCGATGAGCGGGTGCACCGCCATGTCGTCGACGCCCGCCGACATCAGCACCGGGTCTTCGAACCGGTCGGTGGCGAAGTTGTAGTTGAACTCGTAGAGGCCGGGCCGGTCGTTGGCGTTGAGCCGCGCCACCGCGTACAGGGTGCGCGCGGCCACCCCGTAGACCGAGAAGCCCACCCCGGGGCAGGCCACCCCGGGCCCGCCGATGTTCGACGAGACCGTCGCCGCGTCGTTCGCCGGGAAGGTGGGAAACGAGGGGCTCTGCGAGGTGCTGTAGAGCGCCGGGCCGCCGTTGGCGCCGTAGCCCACCAGCACGTGCTCGTAGGTGACCGTGCCGGTGTTGGGCACGTTCGAAGCGTCGATGACCTTGGCCAGGCACGCGGTCGAGATGCCCGAGCTGCGGCCCGAGAACACCAGGTAGCGGGGCGCCAGCAGCGCGGAGAAGAGCCCGGGCGGCGAAGCCGGCACGAACCCCGGCAGCTGCGCGGTGGTGGCGATGGGCGACCAGCCGTCGAGGCGCACCTGCCCGGCCGACCCGCCGGGGAAGTTCGACGCCAGCACGCGCCCCTCGGCGCGCACCGTGGGCGGGTAGCCCACCAGCACATCGACCATGTCGGACTCTTGAATGAAGCCGGCCGGCGTCGCGCCGCCGTCGGGCACGGTGCGGGCCACCGGGTCGAGGTTGCGCATCGTGTTGCTCTGGGTGTCGAAGTAGAAGATGCGCGGCAGGTTGTTGGTCACCCGCACCGAGAGGCGCGCCGACTTGAGGTTCATGCCGGCGTTCTCGATGACCCGCATCGCGCGCTGCGTGGCGATGTTGAGCTCGGCGATCGACTCGAGCTTGCGGTCGGCCTTCTCTTGCATCTGGTTCATCGCGGTGAACATCGAGAACGCCGCCGCGACCACGACCAGGCCGATGGCCGCCGCGGTCAACAGCTCGAGCATCGTCATGCCGCGAACCGCCCTAGCCCTGAATGACATAGGCCTCCACCACGTACTCGCTCGGGGTCATGCCGAGAATGCCCTCTTCGTGCATGGTCTGGTCGCCCGCGCTCCGGCTCATGCGCCGCATGCGAACCCGCACCAGCACCGAGGGCTGCCCCAGGTTGGGCAGGTTTCCCACCGGCGAGGTGTCGATGAACTCGAGCCGGCACCAGTAGCGCGTGCCGTTCGCGAACACGCCGTCGCAGACGTCGGTGGCCGGCACCTTGGCGAACGTCGCCTGGTAGCCGATGGCCGTCCACTGCGAGAGCAGCTCTTGCGACAGCTTCGAGGCCTGCACGTTGAAGTCGGCGCTGGTGGTCACCCGCGCGCTCTGCTGAATCAAGATGATGACGCCGACCATGCCGGCGAGCATGCACACGCTCGCGGTGAGCGCCTCGAGCAGCGAGAACCCGCCCTGATAGCGGCGCGAACGCCTCAGCTTCTTCATACGCAGTCGATCCTGGGGAGCGGCGCGCGAAAGTTTCGCGCCGTGCCGGTGCTGGTGACCTCGGTGCAGCGCGCCGACGGGTTGCGGGTGGCGGTGCCGCGGAACTCGCGCGGGTCGCTCAGCCGAATCAGCAGGTGCCGGTCGACCGAGGCCGCCATCGGCAGGGTGAGGTCGTTGGCGGGCCCGCCGCCCGCGGGCACCTGCAGCACGTTGGGGCGCCCGTCGGAGTCGTAGATGACCTCGAGCGCCTCGCCGTCGGCGAGCGCCTGGTAGCCGCCGCCGGTGTCGTACTGCAGGCTGAGCAGCTCGGGCGTCACGGCGTTGCCCAGGCCGATGTCGACCAGGTTGTTGCGGCTCACCACCAGGTCGGGGTTCACGCCGGCGGGCGGCACGAACTGCGCGTTCGCCGGCGCGGCGGCGTTCTGCTTGCGAAACACCAGCAAGAGCCGCGACCCGTTGACGTCGCTCATGGTGCCGATGTGCACGCCGGTCGGCACCCCCGAGGTCACCGCCATCATGCGCGCGGTGCGCATCGCGGTGACCAGCAGCCGGGTGGTCTCACGCGACCGCGAGGTCGAGCGCACGCTCATGAAGCTGAGCGCCGACAGCCCGGTCATGATGCCGACCACCGCGACCACGGTCATCAGCTCGAGCAGCGTCATGCCGCGACGGCGCCTGAGCATCACCGCACCCTCCGCCAGCTCTTGATGCGACCCGGCTGAACCAGGCCGCTGGCGCCCTGCACGTCGAAGCGGTGCTGGGGGTCTTCTTTGCGCACCAGAATGTTCACCGTCGAGCCGCTGGTGGGAATCACGGTGGTGTCAGACGGAATGCCGGTGCCGGTGACCACCACCCGGTTGGTGGGCGGGTTGCCGGCGTTGTCGAACACGAACGCCGGCTTGCCGGTCTGCTCGTAGAACGCGTACAGCACGGTGTCGCCCAGGTTGCTGCACGGGTCGCTGTTCTGCGGCAGGAAGGTCGAGACGAACAGCACGCCCGCCTGCGACGCCATCTCGCTCAGCACCTTCTCACCGAGGGGGAAGCGCTTGACCCACGCCGGCCGGCCCACGCAGGTCGCTCCGGTGTTCTTGCCGTCTTCGATGGCGTACAGGTAGTCGTAGGTGTCGTCTTCGTTGGCCCGCGCGTCGGTGCCGGTGCCCACGAACGCCCAGGTCAGGCCGTTGGTCATCTTCTCGAGCAGCGCGCGCTGGTAGATCGACCTCACCTCACGGGTGCCCGCGTACGAGCCGTTCTCGTTGTCTTCGGCCAGCGGAAGCTGGTCGACGCGCGAGCTCATCACCGTGTCGGCGGCGTCGTAGATGGGGGTCTGCGCGTTGCCGTTGATGTCGGCGGCGCAGGCCGAGTCGGTGGGGTCGAACAGCTGCTGCGGCTGCCAGTCGGCGGCCTTGGGCGTGTCGAGCCGGCTCACCTGCACCCGGCCCTGCACGTCGCCGAAGTACGCCGCCTGGGCCATCGCGCCGGTCTGCGAGGCCACCGCCACGCGGGCGGCGACGCTGTTGCGGTAGCGGGTGCACAGGGGCCCGACCGGCGCGCCGGGGACCTTGCTGTCGCACGCGAACGCGTTGTGGTCGACGCGGTAGCGCGCGGTGTTGCAGGGGCTGATGCTCACCCCGTACGCGTTGGTGCACGCGCCCACGCCGGCGGGGTTCGAGTCGATCAGCGGAGCGCCGGTCTCGAGGTCGACCACCATGAAGCCGTTCGAGACGGTGCCCCAGTTGTCGCCGCGCTTGAAGCCCGCGCCCACCAGGCCGACCCAGCGCTTGGCGCCGGGGCCGCCCTGCAACGGGGGCATGTCGACGGTGACGCGCGCCACCGCGGGCGGAGACCAGGTCTGGCCGAGCAGGCCGCCGGTCTGCGCCGAGGTCATGGTCCACTTGTAGAGGGGGGTGTTCGCGTTGCTGACGTCGAGCGCGTACAGCGAGCTGTCGCCGCGGTTCATGCTGCCGATCAGCATGGTGAACCACCCGCCGAAGCCGGCCATCGGAGCGCAGTTGCTGAAGCACACGTCGCCGGCGCCGAAGCTGCCGTCGGCGGTGTACTCGTTCACCATGTCGGTGTGCAGGTCGTCGAACCTGTTGTGAATCGCCGGCGGCACGAAGCCATAGACCTCGGTGCCGCGGCCACCCAGGCCGTTGCAGAGCGGCGCCACGCCGTCGGTGGGCTCGCAGATGGCGTGCATGATGCCGTCGTTCGAGCTGTTGAACACGCGGGTCTCGCGGGTGGCCAGGGCGGTCTTGTACGCCGCGTAGGCCGGCTGCTCGGCCGGGTCACCCGGCCAGGTGGCGATGCCGCGCGGCGGGCCGACCACCGCGGGGGTCGAGTGCACGATGGCCGCGAGGCGCTGCTTGCGGCGCTGCAGGCCCACCGAGAACGGAGCGCCCGGGGTGGGGCTGGGGTTCAGCACCGTGTTCAAGATGGCGGTGAGCTGCGGGTCAGAGCCACCGCCGGCCGCCAGACCCATCTGGCCCTTGAGCTCGTCTTTCTGGGCCGCGCTGAGCACGCCGTTCAGGTCGACCTGCGCGCCCACGCCGGGAAGATAGGTGTAGATGCGCCGGGCGTTGCTCGCCATCGCGTAGAGCTTGGTGTCGAAGTTCCAGATGGCGTTCTGGATGCCGGGCCCGAGCGTCGACACGTCGTACGCGTCGAGGTAGCCGTACCACTCGCGCGCGCCGGCGGCAGAGTCGTACTGGTAGCTGCCGGTGTAGATCATGCTGCCGGTCGCGTCGCGAACCACAGTGGGCTTCGACCGCGACACGCGCAGGTTGCCGAACGACTGGGCGATCGCCTGGAAGGCGGCGCGCAGGTCGTCTGCGGTCTGCGGCTTGTACGCCTGGCCGGTGACGTTGTTGGTGTTGCCGGTGACCGGGTCGATGGCGGTGCCCGCGCGCCGCGCCATGCGGTCGAGCAGGTCAGAGGTGGCGCCGTTGCCGTAGCTGACCATGTACGACTTCACCGCCTTGGGGGTGCGCGCCGCGCTGCCGCCGGTGGTGCTGCCGATGGTGCCGACGATGTCTTCGAGCTGCGTGCCGACGTTGTAGTCGGGGAAGACCTGGCAGTTCGCCGCGGTGTACGGGTCGCACAGGCCCGCGCCGGTGTTCTGCGGGTGGTTGGGCTGGCGCGGCGGCTGGTTCTCGTCGCCGTCGGTGAGCAGCACCATGCCGTAGTTGCGGCAGATGGCCAGGTTGTCGGGGCCGAGCGAGCCGCTCGTGTCGAGGGTGTCGCGCAGGTAGCTCTGGAAGTCGCTGAGCGAGCCGTAGAGCGGGGTGTTGGCGCCGTTGAGCCACTGCTTGGTGCCGCTCTGGAAGTTCATCTGCAGCGGGTCGTCGTGCATCGGCAGATTCAAGATGAGGTTGCGCAGCACCGGCAGACCGAGCGGGTCGAAGTCGTGGAACAGGCCGAGCATCGGCGTGCCGTCGGGCAGGCGGCTCCAGCCGACGTCTTTCTCAGAGCGAATCGGGGCGGGCTGCCACGAGGCGCCGGTGGGGTCGATGCTGTACAGCACCGACCTGCCGTCACCGTCGGTGTCGGTGATGGTGCCGCCGCGGTAGGTGCCGAACCACGAGCCGTTGAGCGGCACGTTGGGGCTGCCGGGCGAGTACGGGTCGCCCATCACCAGGGTGTCGCTCGACGGGCCGCCCGAGCCGGTGCCGGTGCACCAGCTGGCCGCGGCCACGCTCTGCTGCACGCCGAACGGCTTGCTGGCCAGGTCGACCTGCGAAGCGAACGGAGCGTCTTGGTAGTCGATGGTCTGGCAGTACGGCGGCGAGCTGCCGTAGTTGCTGACTTCAGTCGAGACCGTGGCGGTGTTCGAGTACCGCGAGTTGCGGCCGAACTTGTAGGCGGCGTTCGCGTAGATGGCCGGCGCGCCGGTCGGCGCCGCCCACCACCGCAACCGGCACTCGCGGCCGGCGAGCTTGCACGCCGCGGGCGCGGTGGCGTTGCTCGAGTCGAGCTTGGCCGGGCACTGCGCCGGCGAGACCGCGGGGAACGCGACCGGCGAGGTGCCGCACACCTTGTTCACCGGGTCGAAGGTCACCGACGTGTTGCCGACGACCTCGCCGCCCACCGTGGTCCAGTCGTACTGGTACAGCTGCGGGCGCCACACCAGCTGGCGCAGCTTCCACGAGCACTGCAGCACGGTGGGGTTGGGCACCGTCTGCTGGAACCGGTACTGGGTGAAGGTGTATTTGCAGGTGTAGATGGGGCGGGTGAAGCTGCGCTGGTAGAGCGAGTACTGGCAGTAGCCCTTGGTCGAGTCGCCGGGCACCGGCACGTAGACCGGGTTGATGTACACGCACTGGCCGGTGTAGCTCGCGCCGCACCCCTGCCCGCCCGGGCCGACGCCGCCGAACGAGCGGGTGGCCGAGCACTGGCCGACGTTGCTGACCGTCGAGCCGGTGTCTTTCCACGTGTGGACCAGCGAGGCCGAGCCGGTGGTGAAGCCCGCCGGCGGCGCCGGCGCGGTCGCCGCGAAGCTGACCTGCGCGAAGGTGTCGGTGCCGTTGCCCACCGCAGAGCCGGCGGGCACCGCGCAGTTGGCCGGCGCGCCGTTGCAGGTGCCGCTCTGGGCGGGGCAGGCGAGCGACGTGCCGGGGCACGAGGCCGGCGGGTTGGTGTAGTAGGTGCCGACGTTGCGGGTGGTGGTCGAGGTGCCGTTGGTCGCGTAGGCAGGCACCCCGGGCGGCAGCGCGTTCGAGTTGCAGGTCGAGTTGTTCACCGTGTTGCCCGTCGACACCATCTGCTTGTTGATGAGTGTCCACGTGCAGGGGCGGGTGGCGCCGCAGGCCGAGTTGGCCGGCTCGCCGGCGTAGGTGCCGGCCTGCAGCTGGTTCAGCGCGGTCGAGTAGCCGGCGTTGGGCGGGCCACCGGTGGTGGTGACGGTGTTGCCCAGCACTTCAGCCGCCGCGATGCAGTTGGCGGTGCCCGGCCGCGAGTAGAACGTGTCGAGGGTCGGCACGGTCGACGGCCAGTCGACGACCGAGCGCAGGTAGTAGGTGTAGCCGTTGAACGGGCTCTGGGTGGGCTCGTTGGCGCCGCCGGCCCCGGGGAAGATGGCCGCGCTGGTGGTCGAGGCGCAGGCGTAGGTGCCGCTGCTGCCGGTGCAGGTGTTCTTCACCGTCGAGGTGGTGGCGCCCACGCCACCGCCCGCCGGGGTGGTCACGTCGCTGCGCACGATGTCGAACATGGTGGCCGGCGCCGAGAGCGCCGCCAGGTACCAGGCCGAGGCCGGGGTGGCGACCGAGGCGCACTTCTTCGCCGGGTCTGCGCCCGCCACGCCAGGGTTGGTGTCGCAGACGAAGCGGCTGCTGGTGAGGGTGGTGTCGTTGCGCACGCCCGGGGTGGCCGCGGTGGTCGACCGGGTGATGGCGCAGCTGGGCGCGAGGTTGTTGCGAATCGACCAGAAGCGGTTGTTGGTGCCGCCGGGCAGGTTCTCGTTGGGCGCCGCGAGAATGTCGTACTGGCAGGCCGAGCTGCCCAGCGAGAAGTCGACCTTGCGCTTGTAGGTGTTGTACGTCGCGAAGCCGAACTCGAAGTCTTCTTCGTAGTTGTCCATCGCGTTGTAGAGCACGCACTTGGCCGAGCAGAACTTGCTGAAGCAGAGGCCGGCGTCCTGCAGCGCGGGCAGGTTGCAGGTGAGCAGCGTGCCGCCGTCAGAGGTGGTGCCGCCGTCGGTGAGCCAGTTCGGGTCGAGGTCGTAGCTGCCGTCGGGGTTCGGCTTGTCGAGACCCGCGGCCGTCTCGTGCATCGAGTTCGAGTTGTCCATCAAGATGAACAGGCGGGTCTTCGCGCCTTGCGCGAACGCCGACGAGGCGATCAGCATCGCGGACAAGAACCACAGGGACGCACACTGACGTGACGCTCTGTACATTTCGACCCTCGAGGAAAGTTGCGAGCCGCGTGGTGCCAGCCTCGTGCCGTCATCGCGCGTTTCCAACAGCGCGATTCCACGGAGCTCACTCGGCGGGCGTTTCGTGCAAGCCATGAAAAGTTTTCGATGTTGGTCGCGGTTTGCGATGTACGCAGAAGCAGACCCTCGGCGCTCAGTGCAGCCGTGCCACCCGCACCAGCATCGAAGTCACCGTGCACTTGGGGCAGCGCACGTGGGGCGTCTGCAGGTCGCCCCCGGTCCACTCGTGAATGTCGGTCAGCTTCTGCGGCGAGGCGAGCACGTGCACCATCGACTCGCCCTCGGGGAAGTGCAGGCCCTTCACGTCTCCCCAGTCGGGCGCCCAGACGCCCTTCTCGAGCTGCGCCTCGGCGTCAGCGCCGTACTCGAGCGACGCCTGGTTGCCCACCTGGCGAAACACGTAGACCCACGCCGGCTCGTCGAGCTGCACGTGAAAGTCGAGCCCCTCGTTCACGCTCAGCTCGGGCTCGCCGCTCACCATGCGCACCGTGCCCGGGCCGCCCACCTCGAGCGCGAACAGGTCGACGATTTTCGCGCCGGCGATGGAGCGCGGCGCCAGCGCGAGCCACGCTCCGCCGCCCAGCACCCCCAAGATGGCCAGCACCAAAAGCCCCTGCTTGCTCATTCGGGCGCGAATCAAACGCGCCCTGAGGGCTGGCCGCAAGAAACGAGCGGTCTGGCACCCTGCTACTCGCGCACCGCCAGCTCGACGGTGAACCCGTCGTACGCCACCTCGGTCTGCCCCTGAAACTCGGCCCGGGCCTGCTGCAAGAGCGGCGCGGTCTCGACGTCGTGCCGCGACGAGAGGTGGGTGAGAATCAGCCGCCGGCTCTTCGACTCGCGCGCGACCCGGCCCGCTTCGCGCGCGGTCGAGTGGCGGGTCTCGAGCGCGCGCTCTTGCTCGTCGTCGCTGAAGGTGGCCTCGTGCACCAGCAGGTCGGCGCCGGCGGCCGCAGAGACCAGCGCGGGGCAGGGCCGGGTGTCTCCCGAGATGACCACCTTGCGCCCAGGGCGCGCGCCGCCCATCACCTGCTCGGGCTTCACCGTGCCGCCGTCGGCCAGGGTCAAGGTCTCGCCGCGCTGCAGCCGGCCGAAGTCGGGCCCGTTGGGTACGCCCAGCGCGCGCGCCTTGTCGGGGTCGAAGCGCCCCGGCCGGGTCTTCTCTTCCACCACGTAGCCCAGCGCGTTCACCCGGTGGTCGACGCGCACCGCCTTGATGACGTAGCTGCCGCGGTCGAGCGTCTCGCCGCCCTTGAGCTCGACGATTTCGATGGGAAACGCGAGGCGCTCGACGCCCAGGTGCACCGCCTGGTCGAGCAGCCGGGTGGCGGGCGGAGGCCCGTGCAGCTTGAGCGGCTGCTCGCGGCCGCCCATGCCCAGGGTGCGCAGAAAGCCGATGATGCCCAGGTAGTGGTCGGCGTGAAAATGGGTGAAGAACACCGCGTCGACCGCGAACCCGGTGCCGAAGCGAATCATCTGCCGCTGGCTGCCCTCACCGCAGTCGAACAGCAGCAGGTCGGTGTCGGCCTTGAACGCCAGCCCCGACACGTTGCGGTGCAACGTGGGGGCGGCGGCCGAGGTGCCCAGAAACGTCAGGCGAATGATCGACATGCCGGAGGACGACATGCTGGGCAGTTCCTCCGGTTGCCGTTTGCAGTGACCCGCTTACGCCGCGGTCTTCACTCCGGCGCCAGCGGTCTCCGCGGGCGTGGCGTCGCCTTCGCCCTTCATGCCGCCTTCGATGCGCATGCCGTAGAACGACTGGTACGCGAAGAACATGCTGACCACGAAGGTCAAGGCCGCGAGGCCGAGGGTGAGCGGGGTCGCCTTGAACCAGTGGGTCACCGGGTCTTTGTCACCGAGCGCCACCGCCAGCTCGACCGCGAGCAGGCCGAACAGGGTGGTGAACTTGATCACCGGGTTGAGCGCCACCGACGAAGTGTCTTTGAAGGGGTCGCCGACGGTGTCGCCGACCACCGCTGCCGCGTGCAGCTCGGTGCCCTTGGCGTGGAGCTCGGTCTCGACCAGCTTCTTGGCGTTGTCCCAAGCGCCGCCGGCGTTGGCCATGAACACCGCCTGGTACAGGCCGAACAGCGCGATGCCGATCAGGTAGCCGATGAAGAACGCCGGCTCGAAGAAGGCGAACGCGAGGGTGCCGAAGAAGATGCAGAAGAAGATATTTCGCATGCCCTTCTGCGCGTAGATGGTGCAGATCTCGACGACCTTCTTGGAGTCTTCGACGCTCGCCTTCTCGACGCCTTCGAGCTTGATGTTCTTCTTGATGAACTCGACCGCGCGGTAGGCACCGGTCGAAACCGCCTGCATCGAAGCGCCGGTGAACCAGTAGATCATCGCTCCGCCCATCATCATGCCGAGCAGGAAGGGGGCGTTGACCAGCGAGAGGTTGGTGAGCAGCGCCGGCTTGAGGTGGTCGGTGAGCGAGTAGAGAATCGAGAAGATCATCGTGGTCGCGCCGACCACTGCGGTGCCGATCAGCACCGGCTTGGCGGTGGCCTTGAAGGTGTTGCCGGCGCCGTCATTCTCTTCGAGGAACATCTTGGCCTTCTCGAAGTTGGGCTCGAAGCCGAACTCTTTCTTGATCTCTTCCTTCACGTTGGGAACCGACTCGATCAGCGAGAGCTCGTAGACCGACTGCGCGTTGTCGGTGACCGGGCCGTAGCTGTCGACCGCGATGGTCACCGGCCCCATGCCGAGGAAGCCGAACGCCACCAGGCCGAACGCGAACACCGGCGCGGGGTCGATGCCGCCCGCCACCGTGCCGAACAACACGTGGCCGAGCACGCCGCCGTCGAGCTGGGTGACGTAGTAGGCGCCGAACATCAGCGCCGAGATGACGATGCCCATCCAGTAGGCAGAGAAGTTACCGGCCACCAGACCCGAGATGATGTTCAGCGAAGGGCCGCCTTCTTTCGAGGCGGTGACGACCTCGCGCACGTGGCGCGACTCGGTCGAGGTGAACACCTTCACCAGCTCGGGGATGATCGCGCCCGCCGCGGTGCCGCAGGTGATGATCGCCGAGAGGCGCCACCACATCGACGAATCGCCGCTGATCTCGGGAATGAGGAAGCGCGACATCACGAAGGTCACTGCGATCGAAAGCGCCGAGGTGAGAATCACCAGGAAGGTGAGCGGGTGCTCGAAGTTCATCTTGTCGGCGTTGCCGTACTTGCCCTTCTGAATCACGTTGTTGATCGCGTACGAGACGAAGCTGGTCACCACCATCGCGACGCGCATGGCGAAGATCCACACCAGCAGCATGATCTTGATCTGGTCGGTCGGAGCGGCGAGCAGGATGAAGGTGATCAGCGCCACGCCGGTCACGCCGTAGGTCTCGAAGCCGTCGGCCGAGGGGCCGACCGAGTCGCCCGCGTTGTCGCCGGTGCAGTCGGCGATCACGCCCGGGTTGCGCGCGTCGTCTTCTTTGATCTTGAAGACGATCTTCATCAGGTCAGAGCCGATGTCGGCGATCTTGGTGAAGATGCCGCCGGCGATGCGCAGCGCCGAAGCGCCCAGCGACTCACCGATGGCGAAGCCGATGAAGCAGGGGCCGGCGAGGTAGCCCGGCACGAAGCACAGAATCGCCAGCATCAAGATGAGCTCGACCGAGATCAGCATCATGCCGATGCTCATGCCCGCCTTGAGCGGAATGTCGTAGGTGGGAAACGGCTTGCCCCGCAGCGAGCCGAAGGCGGCGCGGCTGTTGGCGAACGTGTTCACCCGAATGCCGAACCACGCCACCACGTAGCTGCCGGCGATGCCGATCAGCGAGAAGCCCAGAATGATCAGCACCCGCAGCACGGTGGGAACCTGCGCCGCTTCGCCCTCGGGCTTAACCCCGAAACCGAAGTACGCGATGATGACCGCGCCGATGAAGATCTCGAGGAAGAGAATGAACTTCCCCTGGGTGACCAGATAGGTCTTGCAGGTCTCGTAGATGAGCTCGGAGATGTCACGCATCGACTTGTGCACCGGCATGTTCTTCAGGCTGCTGAACTGCACGAAGCTGAAGATCAGGCCGATCGCCGAGACCACGATGCCGATGATCAGCAACATGCGGCCGTCGATCGAGTTGTCGAGGAACTTCTGGTTGGCCAGGTTGGGCAACACCAGGTCCGCATCGGAGGCAAACGCGAGCGCGGGCGCCAGGAGCGCAAAGAGCGAGGTGAGACGCGAAATCTTCATGGTGGCGATGGTCCTTTTTCTCTTAGGAACTTTTCGGCGCGCGCATAGCACGGGTTTGCTAGAAGCCAAAGGTCCATGGCCGATGAAACGGCACAGCTGGTTGACGAGATCACTTCCCGCGTGAAGAGGCGCCTCGACGCCCTGCGTGCCGGCACCGAAGAGCCGTGCACCACCTCGCCGAAGAGCGGCTCGTCGGTGTCTTCGTCTGGTTCCGAGAAGCACGTCGAGTGCAGCGACTCGTGCTTCACCTGCCCCAACGTGAGCTCGTGCGCCACCGTGGCGGCCGTCAAAGACGGGGCGGCCCGCATCGCGCCCGATCGGGTCAGAACCTCGGCCGACATCGCGCCGTACATCGACCACACCCTGCTCAAGGCCGACGCCACCCGCGAAGAGGTGGTGAAGCTCGCCGAAGAGGCCAAGAAGTACGGCTTCGCCACCGTCTGCGTGAACAGCTCGAACGTCGGCACCGCCGCGCGGGTGCTCTCGGGGTCGAAGACGGTGCCCATCGCGGTGGTCGGCTTCCCGCTCGGCGCGGCGCTCCCCTCGGCGAAGGCGTTCGAGACCCGCGAGGCGATTCGCTGCGGCGCGAAAGAGATCGACACGGTGATCAACATCGGCGCGCTCAAGGCCCGCGACTACGCCCTGGTGATCAAAGACCTGGCGATGACCATCGAGGCCGCCCGCCCCATTCCGGTGAAGGTGATTCTCGAGACCAGCCAGCTGACGATGGAAGAGAAGATCATCGGCTGCGTGCTGTCGAAGGCCGCCGGCGCCGCGTTCGTGAAGACCTCGACCGGCTTCGCGGGCGGCGGGGCCACCGCCGAAGACGTGGCCCTGATGCGCCGGGTGGTGGGCGACGACGTGGGCGTGAAGGCCAGCGGCGGCGTGCGCACCACCGAAGACGCGATGAAGATGATCGCCGCGGGCGCCAACCGCATCGGCGCCTCGGCCAGCGTCGCCATCATCACCGGCACCAAGTCAGACTCGAAGTACTGAGGCGGGGCGCGCTCTTTCGAGGCGGCCCCGGGCCACTGAAACAGAGCAGGGGCGGCGGACCCGTATTAGAAGTCCCCTCCCTTATGAACGCGGCGCAACGCAAGGCGATCGCGAAGCAGCTGGCCGAGCTCGAGAAGCAGCTCGCGAGCAAGACAGCGCTGCGCATCGAACCGAACGCAGACCACGAAGAGCGGGCCGACGAAGACGAGCAGCCGCTCAACGAGATGAACCAGGCCATCGCCAGCAACCGCAACAAGGCCGACCTGATTCTGCTCGGCAAGGTGCGGGCGGCCATCAAGCGGCTGAACGACGACCCCGACGACTACGGCAACTGCATCGACTGCGGCGACGAGATTCTCGCCGGGCGCATGAAGGCGATGCCGTGGGCCGACCTGTGCGTCGACTGCCAGAGCAAGAAAGACAAGCGCGGTGCAGGCACCAGCCGCAAGCACCTCACCGATTTCAGCGAGCCGGAGGAATGACCATGGAGAAGGCCGCACTCGAGAAGCGGGCGAAAGACTGGGCCGACGCCGACCCCGACGGCGCCACCGCGCAAGAGGTGCGCGCGCTGTTGGCCAGAGGCGACACCACCGAGCTGGAAGACCGCTTCGGCGCGCGGCTCGAGTTCGGCACCGCCGGCCTGCGCGGCGTGCTGGGCGGAGGCCCCAACCGCATGAACCGCGCGGTGGTGCGCCGCACCACGGCGGGCCTGGCGCGGTACCTGAAGAAGATGGTGCCCGACGTGGTGCAGCGCGGCGTGGTGGTGGGCCGCGACGGCCGCCGCATGAGCCCCGAGCTGGCCTCTGACGCCGCCGCGGTGCTCTGCGCCGAGGGCATACCGGCGCTCTACTTTCCCGAGGTGGCGCCCACGCCGGTCATCGCCTTCGCCACACTGCACCTGAAGGCCGCGGCGGCGGCGATGGTGACCGCCAGCCACAACCCGCCCGAGTACAACGGCTTCAAGGTGTACTGGGGCAACGGGGCGCAGATCATACCCCCGCACGACCAGGGCATCGCCGCGGCCATCGACCAGGTCGAGTCGGCGCGCGAGGTGAAGCTGATGCCCGAGGCCGAGGCCCGCGCCAGGGGCCTGTGGCGCAACGTGCCGCAGGCGGTCGAGCGCGCGTACCTCGACGCCATCGCGAAGCTGCGCGTGCACGGCAAGAGCGAAGACCTGAGCATCGTGTACTCGGCGATGCACGGGGTCGGAGGCCGCTTCGTCGACGCGGCGCTGGAAGAGGCCGGCTTCAAGAAGGTCTGGGCGGTGAGCCAGCAGCACCAGCCCGACGGCGCCTTTCCGACCGTGCGCTTTCCCAACCCCGAAGAGAAGGGCGCGATGGACCTCGCGACCGCGCTCGCCGAGAAGACGGGCGCCGACCTCGTGCTCGCCAACGACCCCGACGCTGATCGCCTCGCCGCGATGGCGCGCGACGCGAAGGGGGCGTTGAAGATGCTCACCGGCAACGAGGTGGGCGTGCTGTTGGGTGCCTACCTGCTCGAGAACCAGAAGCCGCAGAAGCCGCTGGTCATCACCACCATCGTCTCGTCGGCGCAGCTCAAGGCCATCGCCCAGGCGCACGGCGCCCGCTACGAAGAGTGCCTCACCGGCTTCAAGTGGATAGCGAACAAGGCGCTCGAGCTCGAGCCCGAGGGCTACCGGTTCGTGATGGGGTACGAAGAGGCGCTCGGCTACACCGTCGGCACCGTCGCGCGCGACAAAGACGGGGTGGGCAGCGCGCTGGTGGTCGCCGACCTGGCGGCCTGGTGCAAGTCGCGCGGGCTGACGCTGTTCGGCTACCTCGAAGAGGTGCAGCGCAAGCACGGGCTGTTTCTCGCCCGCCAGGCGAACTTCACCTTCGCCGGCACCAGCGGCGCGCAGACCATCAAGGGCATCATGGCCGGCTTTCGCCAGAGCCCGCCGTCGCGCATCGGCGAGCTGGGCGTCACGAAGGCGCTCGACTACCAGGCGGGCGTGGGCACGCTGCCGAGGGCCGACGTGGTGGCCTACGAGCTCGAGGGCGGGTCTCGGGTGACGTTGAGACCGTCGGGCACCGAGCCGAAGATCAAGATCTACTTCGAGCTGAAAGAAGCGGTGGGCCCGCAAGAGGCCATCGCGGCGGCGCGCGAGCGCGGTGAGAAGCGCCTGCTCGCGCTCGAGGCCGCCTGCCTCGAGCTCGCCTGGGCCCGCGGTCTACCGAAAGGGAAATGAACATGACCTCACTGTTGGTGGTGCTGCTGCTCGCGGGTGAACCGAAGAACACCGACGTCTCGGTCGACAGCGTGACGGTGAACGGCGAGAAGACCTCGGGCACGGTGTCGAGCGCCGGGGCCACCGTCACCGGTGCGGGGCAGCAGTGGAGCGTGGTCACCGCGCGCACCGTCGGCGCGGGTGCCAACTCGCTGCAGGGCGGCGTCGGCTTCCCCGGAGTGCAGGCCACCTTCCTGCACGGCATCACCCACGTGTTCGACTTGGGGGGGCGCATCTCGGTGAACTACGGCCGCGAGGGCATGGTGCGCTCGCTGATGCCCGGCATGAAGCTGCAGGCGGTGGGGCGCTACAAGTTCTTCGACAACGGCAAGGTGAACATCGGGGCCAGCTTCATGCCCGGGCTGATGTTCTACTTCCCCAACGGGGGCAGCACCCTGGCGGGCATGGCGCTGCCGCTGGCGCTCAACGTGGGCATCGTCGCCTCGAGCGCGCTCAACGTGGGCATCGTGTTCGACATGCCGATGTGGGTGCAGTTCGGCCGCACCGCCAGCCTGGTGGTGCCCATCTTGATGGGTGGCGGGGCCGAGTACTTCTTGAGCAGCACGGTGGCGGTCTGGTTCGACATGCGCATGGGCCCCGCCATCTGGACAGACGGCACCCCCGCGGCCTTCGCCTTCGAAAGCAGAGTGGGCGTGGGCTGGCGCTTCTGATTCTTGGGGCTAGAGTCGGTCAGTCGCATGTCCGACTCGCTCAACCCGGAGGACGTGGTCCCCGCCTTCCGATCGGATCTCAAGCTCGCCGACCCGGTGCAGGGTGCCGGCGAGAAGCTGGTGACCGTGGCGGACCCGGTCAGCGGTAAGTCGATGGCGTTTCGCGGCTTCGAGCTGTCGATCGCCCGCATGCTCAACGGTCAGCGCACCGCCGGCGAGGTCATCGACGCCGCGTCGCAGATCGGCCTGCCCATCTCGCTCGAGGGCCTGTCGGGCTTCGTGAAGAAGCTGCGCTCGCTCGACTTTCTCTCGCACCCCCTCGACGCGCCGGTGGGCGAGCCCACCACCTGGGGAGAGCGCCGCGAGTGGCCCGACGAGGTGCGCGCCCGCTACCAGGTCGCCTTGCGCGAGGCGCGCAGCAACGACCTGCTGTCGGCCAAGCAGCACCTCGACGAGCTCTTGCGCGACGCGCCCGAGCTGAAAGAGGCGAGAGACCTTCAGGTGTGGGTCGACGAGCGGCTGCGCGCTCCGGCGGCGGGCAAGCGGCTGCCGACCTTCACCGACGTGTTCGGGGTGGTCGAGCGCACCTGGTTCGAAGAGGGCGAGCGGCAGAGCGAGGCCAACGCCGCCGAGTCGAAGCGGCTCGCGTCGCTCTCCGACATTCCCGCCGCGGTGGCGCCCGCCGCCGAGGCGCCGGTCTCCGAGGCGGTCGAGGCGCCCAAGAAGAAAGGCGGCGGGGTGGGGAAGATCATCGCGGTGCTGCTGGTGCTCGTGGTGGCAGGAGCCGGCGCGGCCGCGGCGCTCTACCCGATTCCGTACCTGGCCAAGGGCACGTTCGAGCTGCAGTCGCGCAGCGCGCTGAACGTCGAGGTGGCGCGCGAGGGCGTGGTGGGGGCGGTGGCGGTCAAAGAGGGCGACTGGGTCGAGGCCGGCGCCAGGCTGTTCGACTACGACAACGAGGCCGCCAGGAAGCGGCTCGCCGACGCCGAGAAGAAGGTCGTCGAGCTGCAGAAGAAGAGTGAGAAGTCGGGCGCGGGCAAGAAGCTCGGCGACGCGAAGAAGAAGCTCGAGAAGGCCCAGGGCGACTTGAAGGACGCGCAGGGCGACCTCGAGAAGGCGAAGACCAAGGGTAAGAAGCCCGCCATCGCCAAGGCCGAGAAGAAGGTGAAGAAGCTCGAGGGCGCGGTGGCCAAGGCGCAGAAGGCCGTCGATGGGGCGGGCAGCGGCGTCGAGAAGGGCTCTGAGCTCGAGAAGGCGATCGCCGAGCGCGAGGCGTTGAGGCCCCAGGTCGAGGCCGCTCCGTTCAACGCTCCGGTGGCCGGGTTCGTGAGCGCGCTGAAGGTGAAGCAGGGCGACCCGGTGAAGACCGGCTCGGTGGTCTGCCACCTCGACGACTCGAAGGTGCTGAGCGTGAAGATGGCCATGGCCAAGGGCGAGAAGATGGCCGAGGGGCAGACCGCGTCGCTGAGCGTCGAGGGCAAGAAGGTCGACGTGAAGATCGAGAAGATCATCAACGGCGAGGGCAAGGGCACGCTCGACAACTCCAAGGGCGGCTTCAAGGCAGGGCAGAAGGGCGACCTCACGATCGACACCGGCGGCCGCACGCTGCTCAGCAAGTACCTGTAGCGCGCGGTGAGGGGCGGGGGTTTCGGCCCTCGGGCCTGGCCCGGCGCGCACTCGAAGGCCGAGCTTCGAACGGGTCTCTGCCTACGCGCGCTCGGGTGCAGCAAGTGCATGCAGACCCGCTGGCCCAGAGGCCGACCCGCGGCTGCTCGACCGGCACGATGCCGCGCTGCACCCGGCCGCGTGACGCTCACTTCAGCTCGGCGAGGTGACGCGGGGCCTCCCAGCGGTGCACCAGCGCGCCGCACAGCGGGCCGGCGATGCGCCTCAAGGCGTCGGGGTCTTTGAGCAGATAACGCCCGGCGAGCTTCACCAGCACCTCTTGCTCTCGCCACCCGGTGAGCAGGCGGTTCACCGAGCGCTCGGTGCAGCCGATCGACGCCGCCAGTTGCGCCTGCGACCGCTTCAGCTCGACCCGCACTCCCGCCGCCACCTTTCTGCCGAACACGTCGGCGTAGGCGAGCACCAGCGCCGCCAGCAGCACGTCGGCGTTGTGCAGCCGCGAGGCCTCGAACTTCGCCGCGCCGGCAAAGCACCGGCCGATGTCCACCATGGCCTCGTAGCTGGCCCGGGGGCGCGAAGAGAGCACCGCGAGGTAGTCGCGCGCCGGCACCCGGTACATCGTCGCCTCGCGGGCCACGCGAATCGACTCGAGGTAGGTCGGCTCTCCTGCCACCAGCTCGACCGAGCCCGGCATGGTGAGGCCGGTCACCAGCTTCACCACCACCGAGCTGCCCTCATCGGACTCCTGGTAGACCTCGTAGGCTCCCCGGTACAGCAGGTACACCGAGCGGGCCGGGTCACCGCGCTCGAACAGCACCGCGCGGTCTTTGAGGTGCAGCGCCTTGCCGAAGGCGCCGGCCTCGGCCAGCTGCTGCCAGGTCTGCATCGGGGGGCCTTTCGTTCTCGAGATTCGACCAAACCCAGAAACACTTCGTAGTCGCCCCTGCCGCCCTTTTGCGAAGCGCTGCCCGCAACACTCGAACGAAGCGGGCAGCACGGCGAAAGGGCCAAACATGAATCAGGTGGTGAGGGTGGCAGTGTTCAGTTTCGCGGCGGTTCTGGCAAGCAGCTGTGGCGGTGGGGGTGGGGAAGCCTGCCGCTCCGACACCGACTGCAAGGGCAACCGGGTCTGCACCAGCGGCGCGTGTGTCGACCTCTCGGGAACCGGTGGCAACGGTGGCAGCTCGGGCACCGGCGGGGGCAGCGGAGGAAGCGGAGGAAGCACGGGCACCGGGGGCGGCGCCTCGAGCTGCCGGGGCGACTTCTACGTGGGCGAGACCGTCTACTCGGGCAACCTCATCGCCGGCACCTGCGACAAGACCCCGCCCACCAACTGCTACAACGGCCGGTACGTCGTGCTCCGCGACAACACCTGTCTGTGCTCGGCGTCGTGCAACCACCCCGGAGTCGCCTGCGACACCGGCAACAAGACCGTCTGCCAGAACGTCAGCGACAGCTCGGGCAAGAGCTTCGGGAACATGTGCGTGCTCCCCGCGTGGAACTTGTGCAGCCAGACGGGCGGCACCGGCGGCGGGTCGGGCGGTACGGCCGGCGGCTCAGGCGGTACGGCCGGCGGCTCGGGCACCTGCAAGGCGAACGGCGCGGCCTGCTCGGATGACAGCGATTGCTGCAGCGACGATTGCTTCGCCGGCGCGTGCGACTGAGCGGGTCGGGCTTCGGGCTTCGGGCTTCGGGCTTCGACCTACCGTGCCCGGGGGCGGGCGCGGGCGCGGGCGCGGGCGCGGGCATGTCGCGCAACGGTTTGACCCTGGTGGACGCGTATTTCGGCTGCGCGCTCGCCGCGTTCGTGGCCGCGCTTCTCTCAGCGCAGCTCGGGGTCGTAGGGGGTGCCCAGCGCGGCCGGCGCCTTGCCCGCGCCGCGCTTCTGGCCCGCCAGCAGCAGCAGGGTCAGCAGGTAGGGCAGCGCCAGCAGCACGCCCTGGGGAATCACCTCGAGCACCTGCGGCGCCGACGAGGTGAGCCCGATGCGCAGCGCGTTGCCGAAGGCGAAGAAGGCTGCCGCTGCCGCCGCGCCCAGCGGAGTCCACCTGCCGAACACCATCGCGGCCACCGCCATGAAGCCCAGGCCCGCGGGCATGTTGTGCTCGAAGCGGTCGAGGGTGGCCACGCTCAGCGAGGCGCCTCCCAGGCCGGCGAGCAGCCCGCCGCAGGTCACCGCCACGAAGCGCAGGCGCGACACCGAGACGCCCATCGCCGCCACCGCCTGCGGCTTCTCGCCCGCCGCGCGCAGCCGCAGGCCGAAGCGGGTGCGCTGAATCACCGCGTGCAGCGCGAACGGCGCCGCCAGCGCCAGCCAGGTGAGCGCGGTGTGGCCACCCAGCACCGGCACCCCGCTGCCCCAGCGGGTCAGCTGTTCGATCGAGGGCGTGCCGTTGGGAGAGAAGCGCGCCTCGAGCAGGAAGGTGCCCAGGGCCAGCATCACCAGGTTGATGGCCATGCCGCTCACCACCTGGTCTGCCCTGAAGCGAATGCACAGCCACGCGTGCAGCGCCGCCAGCGCCGCGCCCGCCAGCATGCCCAGCACCACGCCGAGCGGGGTGGGCATCACCAGCGCCGCCACCGCCGCCACGAACGCGCCGGCGCGCATCATGCCCTCGACCCCCACGTTCACCACGCCCGCGCGCTCGCTCAAGACCGCGCCCAGCGCCGCGAAGACCAGCGCGGGCGCCGCGTCGAGGGTGCTGCTGAGCAGCGCGTCGACCAGCTGCAGCATCAGACCGGGCTCCTCGTTCGGGTGGCGATTCGCTGCTTGAGCAGGCGCTCCCAGAACAGCTTCGCCGCCACCAGCAGCAGGGCCAGGCCCTGAATCAGCTCGGGAAAGCTCTTGTGCACGCCGTACAGCTGCATGTGCGTGCCCCCCGCGCGCAGCGCCCCGAAGAACAGCGCCGAGGCCAGCGCGCCCAGCGGGTGGCTCTGACCGATGAGCGCGATGGCGATGCCGTCGAAGCCGTACGGAGAGGCGAGGGTGGCGGGGTACTTGAGCTCGGTGCCGAGAATCAGCACCCCACCGGCGAGGCCCGCCAGCGCGCCGCTCACCGCCATCGCCTCGAAGAGCCGGCGGCTGACCGAGATGCCCGCCGCCTCGGCCGCCCGAGGCGCCAGGCCCACCGCGCGCGACTCGTAGCCGGCGCGGGTGCGCTGCATCCACAGCGACACCGCCAGCGCCAGCGCGACGGCCAGAAAGAAGCCCAGGTTGAGCCGCGACGACTCGGCCATCACCCGCGGCAGCTCGGCGGTGGGCAGAATCTGCGCGGTGCCCGAGACCGAGTTGGTGCCGCTGGCGGTGGCGCGCAGGGGGCCCACCACCAGCCAGTTCTCGACCAGCGAGACGGCCACCCAGTTGAGCATGATGGTCGAGATGACCTCGTGCACCCCGCGCCACAGCTTGAGCGCGGTGGCGATCAACGCCCAGCCGCTGCCGATGGCGGCCGCGGCCAGCAGCGCCAGCGGCAGGTGCAGCGCCGCCGGCAGCGACAGCCGCGCGCCGATGAACGCCGCGGCCAGCGCGCCCACCACCATCTGCCCCTGCGCGCCGATGTTGAACAGGCCCACCCGAAACGCCACCGCCACCGACAGGCCGGTGAGGGTGAGCAGCCCGGCTTTGGTGGCCGCCTCGCCGATGGGGCGCAGCACCGCGGTGGCGTTGCCGGTCTCGAAGAAGCGGGGCCAGTCGCCCAGCGCGCCCTCGACCATCGCCCCAAATGCGCTGGCGGTCTGGCTCACGCTGCCCAGGGTCAGCGCGGCGGCGATGAACGACACCCCCACCGCCACCGCGACCGAGAGAATCGAAGGCAGCGCGCGGCGCATCACGCGGCGGCTCCGAGCATGCGCCGGCCCAGCTCGCGCTCGTCGCAGGCGCCGCGGGTGAAGGTGCCGTTGAGCCGGCCCTCGAACATCACCACCACCCGGTCGGCGAGGGCGAGCACCTCTTCGAGGTCGAGCGAGACCAGCAGCACCGCGCAGCCGGCGCGCGCCCGCTCGAGCAGCTTCTGGCGCACCGCGTTCACCGCCGCGATGTCGAGGCCGCGCGTCGGCTGCACCACCACCAGCAGCCTGGGCGCGGTGTCGAGCTCGCGCGCCACCACCAGCTTCTGCTGGTTGCCGCCCGAGAGGCTCCCCATGCGCGCCACCGGGTCGCGCGGCCGCACGTCGTGCGCCTCGAGCAGCTGCGCGGTGCGCGCACGCCGGCCGGCGAAGTCGATGAACAGCCCGCGCGCGAACGGCGCCTGGTGCTGCCGCCCGAGCGCCACGTTCTCTTCCACGGTCATGTCGGCCACCATCGCGCGGTGCAGCCGGTCTTCGGGAATGTGGGCCACCCCACACGCACGCGCCTGCGCAGGGGTGAGCTGCGACCAGTGGGTGGCTCCGAGCTTCAGGCGCCCGCGGCTCAGGGGGCGCAGCCCGGTGACCACCTCGGCGAGCTCGCGCTGGCCGTTGCCGTCGACGCCGGCCACCCCGAGAATCTCTCCCGCGCGCACCTCGAGCGAGAGGTCGTGCAGGCCCTCGGCGCTCACCCCCTCGAGGGTGAGAAACGGCTCGGTGGCGCCGAGCGGCGACGGCGGCGCCGCGGGGTCGTGCATCGCGCCGCCCACCATCAGCTCGGCCAGCTGCGCCCCTGTGGTGTCGGCCGGCCTCACCTCGGCGACCTTGCGGCCGCGGCGCATCACCGCGATGCGGGTGGCGAAGGCGAGCACGTCTTTGAGCTTGTGGGTGATGAGCACCACCGTCGAGCCCTGCTCCGACAGCTCTCGGGTGATGCGGAACAGGTCGTCGGTCTCTTGCGGAGTGAGCACCGCGGTCGGCTCGTCCAGAATGAGCGTCTTGGCGCCGCGGCGCAGCGCTTTGACGATCTCGACCTTCTGCTGACTGCCTACGCTGAGCCGGTCGACGCGCGCGCGGGCGTCGAGAGAGAAGCCCAGCTTCTTGCAAGTCTCGTCGACCACCCGCACCGCCGCCTCGAGGTCGAACAGGCCGCCGCGGGTCGGCTCGGCTCCCAGCACCACGTTCTCGGCGACCGTCAGGTTCGGCACCAGGGTGAAGTGCTGGTGCACCATGCCCACTCCGCGGGCGATGGCGTCTTGAGGCGAGCGCACCTTCTGCGCCTGCCCGTCGAACGCCAGCTCACCGCCGTCGGGGTGGTACAGCCCGTACAGCACGTTCATCAGCGACGACTTGCCCGCGCCGTTCTCTCCGATGAGGCCCAGCCGCTCGCCCGGCGCGAGGTCGAGCGAGACGTCGTCGAGCGCGAGCGCCTCGCCGAAGCGCTTGGTGATGTGGCGCAGGGAAATCAGCGCGCGGCAGTATGGCGTGCGCGGGCGGTGGTGGCTCGCGGAACTTGAGGCGCGTGCCGCCAGGCGCTGGGCCGCGGCGGCATTTCGCGTATCGTGCGCCCTCGATGGTCGGTGGTGGTCGGGTCACCCTGCTGCTGGTGCTCGCCGCGCGGGTCGCTGCGGCCGCCGACGCCGTGGTCTCGTTTCAAGACGGGGTCTCGCCGACCGCCGCCTACGCGGGCACGCGCGACACGGTCATCTACTCGCAGAAGGCGCTCTGCTGGGACCCGAACCAGACCTGCGACCGGTCGCAGCTGCTCTTCGACGGCTCTCCTGCGCTCGAGGCCAGCCTGGTGCGGTGGGACCTGAGCCAGCTGCCCACCACCGCGACGCTCACCTCGGCGTCGCTCGACGTCAACGTCAGGGACACCAGCGTGGCGGTCTTCAAGGGCTACGAGTCGCTCAGGCCGTGGGTCGAGACCGAGGCCAGCTGGGTTCAGTACGCCGCGGGCGCACCGTGGGCGGGCGACGGAGGCAGCGACCCCACCGACCACGGCCCCCAGCTGTTCACCCTGGCGCTGCCGACGTCGGGCAACGCGCGCATCACCTTCGACGCGGTGACGCTGGCGGTGCTGCAGCGCTGGGTGAGCACTCCGGCGCAGAACCACGGCTTCTTCATCGCCGAGTACGGCACTCTCGATGGGCTCGCTCTCGCCAGCTCGGAAGACACGGTTCTCACGCGCCGCCCCAGGCTGAACCTCACCTACGACCCCGGCGGAGTGGCGATCTCGTTTCAGAACGGCGTGCTGCCGACCGCGGCGTACGCGGGGTGCACCGACGTCACCATCGGCAATGGCCCCGACCCCGACCGGCAGAACTACAACGTCGCCCAGAACCAGCTGTGGGGCACGGTCGACCCCTACGGCGTGCTGCTCTCGTTCGACACCCGCGCGGTGCCCCCCTGGGCGTCGGTGGTGCAGGCGCGCCTGCGCGTCTACGTCTCGAACGCCGGCGACGGCACCTACCCGGCGTACGGGCTGCTCCGGCCCTGGGTCGAGACCCAGGCGAGCTGGGGGCGCGCCGACACCAACACCCCGTGGCAGGTGCCGGGCGCCGATGGCCCCGCCGACCACCGCCCCGAGCCGGTGCTCTTTCTCTCTTCTCCGGCGGTCGGGTCGAGAGACCTCGACTTCACCGATGCCGGCGTTCAGCTGGCGCAAGAGTGGGTGGCGAACCCGAGCACCAACTACGGCGTGGTGCTGTCGAGCTACACCCCGTTCTTCAACGTGGTGACCGCCTTTCAGCGGCGCGAGAGCGCGCCGGCGAGCCAGCGCCCCGAGCTCACCCTCACCTATGCCGAGGGGCAGCTCGGGTTTCTCTCGGTGCCCGCGGTGGTACCCAACGGCGTCGCGTCGGGGGTGATGACGGTGCGTCGCGAGACGCTCGGGGGCGCGCCCATCACCACCGCGCCGGCGCTGAGCGTCACCGTGTCGACCAGCTCGGCCACCGCGGAGCTCGCGCTCGACGCCGCCGGCCCGTTCAGCTCGACGCTGGTGCTGAGCCTCGCGGCCAACGCCGCCGAGACCGCGCCGTTCGTGCTGCGCGACGTCACCGCCGGCACCGTCACGCTGACCGCCACGCCCTCGCTGCCGGCATGGCGCGTCGGTCAGGCCTCGACCGTCATCGGCACCGTGCCGCTCGACCTGTCGCCGCGCTCGACGCAGGTTCAGGTGCTCGGCTTTCAGCAGTTCGTCGCCTCGGGCGGCGCGGGCGGCTACCGCTGGGCGCTCGAGTCGAACCTCTCGGGCGGCACCCTCGACAGCTCGGGCGGCTACACCGCGGGCGCAGTCGACGGCGTCACCGACGTGGTGACGCTGCACGACTCGACCGACGCGGGCCTGTCGGCGAGCGTCACCGTGACGGCGAGGCCGGTGCCCGACGCGGGCCCGCCCGATGGTGGGGTCGACGCCGGCAGCGACGGCGGAGCGCCAGACGGCGGAGCGCCAGACGGTGGAGCGCCGGATGGCGGGTCAGACGGTGGAGGCACGGACGAGCGCCCGCCGCCCCGCTATGGGGTGGGGTGTCAGTGCGGCGCGACCGACGGTTCCGGAGCGGTGATGATGCTGCTGGCCCTGGCGGCAGCGAGAGCGCGGCGGCGACGAGGGTGCCAGCAGCCACGCGGCGATGAGCGACGTGGTACTTTGCTCAGCCTGGAAACGAACCTGCCAGCGCCATCGCCCCAGGACGTCGACCTCGAGCTGCTGGAGTACCTCCAGACGCTGACTCCGTATGAGCGCCTGGTGCTCCACCAGAGGGCCAGCGAGACCTCCGAAGCGGTGCGAAAGGCGGGAGCGAAGTTCTATGGCGAACCAGAGCCTCGACCTTCTCCGCCTTCTCGCTGACGCGCAGGTCGACTTCGTGGTGGTCGGTGGGCTGGCGGCGACCTTTCACGGCGCGACGATCGTGACTGACGTCTCGACGTGTGCGTGCGCTTCGCCTCCGAGAGCTGCCGGCGGCTGCTGCTCGCGCTGACCGGGCTTCAGCCGCGCCACCGCATGAGGCCTGATCGCCTGCCCCTGTCGACCGACCCCACTGCACTGGTGGGGAGCCGCAACTTGTACGTGGCGTGCGCGCTGGGCGTGGTCGACTTTCTCGGCGAGGTCACCGGCGTCGGCAGCTTCGACGTGGTTCGCCGCGACGCAGTGGGAGCCCAGGTCGGCGCCGTGACCGTGAACTTCATGTCGCTCGAGCAGTTGCTCACTTCGAAGCGGGCCCTGGCGCGCCCGAAAGATCTGCGGGTCGTTCAGGAGCTCGAGCTGATTCGCGGGAAGCGCGGCCGCTGAGCCTGAAGCTACAGCGCCGGCGGGGTGAACGCCTCGAGGTCGCCCAGGTTCGCGGGCACGCGCAGCTTGCCGTCGACGATGAGCTTGCGCAGCGCCTCGACCTTGGCGACCGCCGCATCTTTGCCGGGCACCGCCAGCCGAATCGGCGCGTAGGCCACGCCGTTCTCTTTGAGGCCCAGGTCGCCGTCGGCGGCGATGAAGTTGCCGTTCACCAGGTCTTTCGCGGCGAAGTACACCGCCAGGTCGACCCGCTTCACCATCGAGGTGAGAATCACGTCGGGCGCCACGCGGTACTGATCCGAGTCGACCCCGATGGCGTACACGTTCTTGCCCGCGGCGCGCGCCTCTTTCACCGCCTGAATCACGCCCAGGCCGTCGCTGCCCGCCGCCTGAAAGACGATCTCGACGCCCTTGGCCATGAAGTCCTGCCCGACCTGCTTGCCGGCGGCGACCTTGTCGAAGCTGCCGGTGTAGCTGACCAGCACCTCGGCCTTGGGATTGGTGGTCTTCACCCCCGCGCGGAAGCCCGCCTCGAACTTCTTGATCAGCGGTATCTCCATGCCGCCCACGAAGCCGACCTTCTCTTTCGCCAGCAGGCCGGCCAGCGCTCCGACCAGGAAGCTGCCCTCGTGCTCGCGGAACACCATGGTGCGCACGTTGGGCAGCGACTGCGGGTTGCCGTTCGCGTCGAGAATCGGGCTGTCGATCAGCAGAAAGCGCGCCTTGGGGTACTCCTTCGCCGCGGCCTCGACCGCGTTCTCGAGCATGAAGCCGACTCCCACGGTCAGGTCGCACCCCTTGTCGACGAGCAGCTGCAGGTTGGGCTGGTAGTCCTCTTGCGCCTTGCTCTGGAGCACCATCGGCTTCACCGGCAGCCGGGTCACCATCGAGGCGAGGTCGGCGGGAATCGAGGCCTCGAGGTCGCGCTTCTCGGCCGGCACGTACTTGCCGTCGACCAGCTTCGAGCCCGCAGCCCACAGCTCGAGCCCGCGCAGCGCCGCATCGTTGAACGACTCGTCTCCGCGGCCGCCCACGTCGGTGACCAGGCCGACCTGAATCGTCTTCTCGGCCGGCTTCTCACCGGGCTTCGCGCCCCCGCCTTCGTCCGACTTCTTGCACGAGCCCACCGACACCAACGTCAGACACAGCGCCAGCGCTCGGGTCATGAGGCTCGACTTAACCCAACGCTCGGGTACGGTTGCGAAAAGAGTGCGCCCCTACGAGCTCATCAAGGCCAAGCGCGACGGCCAACGCCTGAAGGCTGACGACATCGCTGCATTCATCGACGGCTACACCAGGGGCACGGTGCCCGACTACCAGATGAGCGCGATGTTGATGGCCGTGTTCTTCCGCGGCCTCGACGACGGCGAGCTCGGCGCGTGGGCCAGGGCGATGCTGTTCAGCGGCGAGGTGCTCGACCTCTCCGATACCCCCGGCATCAAGGTCGACAAGCACTCCACCGGCGGAGTCGGCGACAAGGTCTCGCTCTCGCTCGCGCCGCTGGCCGCCGCGTGCGGCGTGCCGGTGCCGATGATCAGCGGCCGCGGCCTGGGCCACACCGGCGGCACCCTCGACAAGCTCGAGTCGATTCCCGGCTTTCAGGTCGACCTGAGCGTGGCCGAGTACCGCCGCCTGGTGCGCGAGGTGAAGGTGTGCCTCATCGGTCAGACCGCCACGCTGGCCCCGGCCGACAAGAAGCTCTACGCGCTGCGCGACGTCACCGCGACGGTCGACTGCATACCCCTCATCGCCTCGAGCATCATGAGCAAGAAGCTCGCCGAGGGCATCGACGCGCTGGTGCTCGACGTGAAGGTGGGCAGCGGCGCGTTCATGAAGAAGCTCGAAGACGCGCGCACGCTCGCGCGCACCATGATCTCCATCGGCCGCGAGATGGGTAAGAAGGTCACCGCGCTGCTCACCGATATGGACCAGCCGCTCGGCCACGCGGTAGGCAACGCGCTCGAGGTGGTCGAGGCGGTCGAGATGCTGCGCGGCCGCGCTCCCGCCGACTACACCGAGGTCACCCTGGCGCTCACCGCCGAGATGCTCGTGCTGGGGGGCCGCGCCGCGAACGAAGCCGAGGCCCGCGCGCAGCTGCAGAAGGTGATCGCCGATGGCTCGGCCGAGAAGAAGCTGTGCGAGCTGGTCGAGGCGCAGCGGGGCGACCCCGCCGCCATCACCGACCTGAGCCGGCTGCCGCGCGCGAAGCACACCGCGAAGGTCGCCGCGCCGGCGGCCGGGTTCGTCACCGGCATCGACTCCGAGGCGGTGGGCCTCGCCGCGATGGCGCTCGGGGCGGGCCGCGAGCGCACCGACAGCATCATCAACCCCGCCGTGGGCTTCATGCTCGAGAAGAAGGTCGGCGACGCGGTGCAGGCCGGCGAGCCCATCGTCACCGTGCACTACGACGACGCCGCGAAGCTCGAGCCGGTGAAGCAGCGCCTGCTGGCGGCCTACCGGTTCGGGCCCGCGAAGCCCGCGCCTCGGCCGCTGGTGCTCGAGCGGCTCGAGTGAGCGCTGGCTCGAGCCAACGGGCTCACGTGCGCGCACCGACGCGCTGAATCAGCTTCTCGACCTCGGCCGCGTCGAACGGCTTCTCCACCAGCGGCCCGCGGGTGACGGCGAGCTCGCGGTCGGCGTTGTTGTTGTAGGCGCCGCCGGTCATGAAGATGAAGCGGCCCTTGAGCTCGGGCCGTCGCTCGACGACCCGGCGGTAGAGCTCCATGCCGTTGAGAATCGGCATCTGCAGGTCGCACAGCACCACGTCGATGGGCGCGCCCTTGAGCAAGAGCTCGATCGCCTCTTCGCCGCAGGTGAACGCCACCACCTCGTGCCGCGCCTCGAGCAACAGCCGCAGCGTCGACGCGAGGTGCGGCTCGTCGTCGACGATCATCACCCGGGTGCGCGGCGGCACGGCCGGCGCCGGCGCGTCAGCCGGCAGCAGCACCCGCATGGTGCAGCCGTGCCCCGACACGCTGTCGATCTCGATCTCTCCGCCGTAGCTCGAGACGATGTTGTGACACACGGTGAGCCCCAGCCCGGTGCCGACACCCACCGGCTTGGTCGTGAAGAACGGGTCGAACACCCGGCGCAGGTTCTCGGTGGTGATGCCCACCCCGTTGTCGGCGATCTCGACGCACACCCGGCCGTCGCCCAGCACCCGCCCGCGCACCGAGATTTCGTTGCCGTCGCGACCCTCGGGCAGCGCCTGCACCGCGTTGAGCATCAGGTTCACGAACACCTGCTCGAGGCGGCTGGCCTCGGCGCGAATCTTCGGCAGCACTCCGAGCTGGCTCGAGTACCTGCCCTTCTTCGCCAGCATCGGAGCGAGCATGCGCTCGACCGCACCGATGATGAGGTTCAGGTCGACCGCCTCGCGCTTGTCGTTTCCGGTGCGCGCGAAGGCGGCGAAGTCGCGCATCACGTCGGCGATGCGCTCTTGCGTCTTGCGCAGGTCCCGAATGCGGTCGAACACGCCGCCCGCGGCGGTGGGCCCCAGCGCGCTGCGCAGCTCGTGCTCGATGACGTCGACCTGCAGCATCGCGGCGGTGAGGGGGTTGTTCACCTCGTGCGCCAGCCCTGCCGCCAGGGTCGAGAGCGAGGCCAGCCGCTCGGCGCGCGCCATCTGCTCTTGCAGCTGCGCGCGCTCGGTGACGTCGCGCACGAAGGCCAGCAGCGCCGGCTGCCCCTCGTGCTCGTAGGGAATCGAAGAGACCTCGGCGCTGACGATCGACCCGTCTTTGTGGCGCACCCGGTAGACCTGATCGCCCTGGTGCTTGCCCTCGGCGGCGGCCCGCATGCGCCGCATCATCATCGGCACCTCTTCGGGCAGCATCACGTCGGCGAGCGAGGTGCCGACCGCCTTCTCGCGGTCGTCGATGCCGAGCAGGCGCGCCCCCGCCGAGTTCAGGTGGAGGATGATCGGCCCGCGCACGATGGCGATGCCGTCGGGCGCCGCCTCGACCACCCGGGCCAGCCGCTGCGACTCGGCCAGGCGCGCCTTCTCGGCGCCGACCCGGTCGCTCACGTCCCAGAAGAAGGCCACCGAGCCGGGCTTGCCGTCGAACTGCAGCGGCCCGCCCACCGCCACCACCGGCACCCGGGTGCCGTCGGGGCGCTGCACCACACCCTCGATGCGCGACGGAGTCGCCTCGCCGCCGGCGCTTCGGCGCGAGATGGCCAGCACCTCGTCGACGCTCTCGGGCGCGATCATCTCCATCAGGGGCCGCTGCTCGACCTCTTCGCGGCTGCGGCCGAGAATCTTCAGCGCCGCATCGTTGAGATAGACGTACTGCGGCCCCTCGGCCGAATAGGTGACCATCGCCACCCCGAGCCCGGCGCCGTCTGCCGCGTCGAGCAGGGTCTCGCCGAGACCTGCGACGCCACGCGGTGCGCTCAACCGACGATTACCCGCCTCACTCCGCGCTTCTCTAGCAGCTTCGGCACGCGCTCGCGCTGGTCTCCCTGCAGCACCAGCGCGGTGCCCTCGATGCTCCCGCCGCAGCCCAGCGCTTCTTTCAGCGCCTTGAGCCATTCGTCGCGGGCCTTCACCGGCAGGTCGAGCTGCTCGATGACGGTGACCTCTTTACCGCCGCGGCCGACGCGCTCCATGCGCACCACCGCCTTCGCGGGGCCCTTCGGTTCGGCCTTGGCCCGCTCTTCGGCCCTGGGCAGCGAGTCTTTGATGCCGGCCAGCGACCCGAACGGGTTGTTGAACGGCCTCTTCGGGTCGTCGCTCATCGGGCGGCGGGCAGCTTCGCGAAGTACTTGTTGTCGATCTCGCCCCTGGCCATCGCCAGGCCGAAGAGGAAGGGGCCCAGGTGGGGGCCCAGGCCCGCCTCGGCGCGGCCGTTCACCAGCACCAGCGGCGTGCCGTCGATCTCGTAGGCGTTGGCCCAGTCGATGTCTTCTTTGAGGCGCGCGGCGGTCTTGGGGTCGGCCACGCACGCGTCGAGCTGCGGGCGCGAGAGGCCCTTCGAGGTGGCGAGCGCGTAGAGCTTCTCGGTGTCGAGCTGCGCCTGGTTCTCGAAGAGCTGGTCGCGCACCTCCCAGAACTCGGGGCGGCCCTCGAGGCAGATTTGAACCTTGGCGCCGAGGCAGCGCACGCCGTCGCCGCGCGGGTTGCCGAGCTTGGGGTTGCACTCGCCGTCGAGCGGGTAATAGCGCGGCTCGATCGAGAGGCTGCCGGGCGGCACCGCCTTCTTCAGCTCGTTCAGCATGCCCACCAGCGCGCGGCAGTGCCCGCACAGCACGTCGGTGAACTCGACCACCCTCACCGGCGCGTCGGCAGGCCCGTACCGCTGGTGGGTGGCCGGGGTGGGGTACTCGAGCACCGGCGCCTTGAGCCACTCGGCGCGCGCCTCGGCGGTGATCTGCGCTTCTTGCGGCGAGAGCTTCGAGAAGAACTCGAGCACCTGCGCTTCGGTGGGGCCGCTCTCGTGCGCCGCGAGCGTCGGCCCGGTGGCCTTGGGCGTCTTGCTGGCGGGGTAGAGCAGGGCGAGGTGCAGCGGCACCGCGAACACCAGCGCGCGCGGCAGGCCTTTGAGCAGCGCACCGAAGTCGAGGGCGCTGCCGTCAGAGAGGCCCACGAACGCCGCGGCCGCGAAGCCCAGGGTGAGCGCGTAGGTGAGGGTGCAGCTGGGGCACAGCACTCCGAGGCGCGCGCTGGCGACCCCGAAGGTGATGCACGAAAGAAAGCCCAGGGCGCCCCAGACCTTCACCGCGGCGGCGAGGCCCACGGTCTCGCGCTGCTGCACGGTGAGGGCGATGAGCCCGAGCGAGAGCGCGAAGGCGGTGAGCGACCACTGCAGCCCCAGGCCCGCGATGGGCAGCCCGGTCAGGCCGTGCACCTTGCTGGCGAAGTCCGAGTCCCACACCTGGGCGCAGTCGACGGTCGAGCTGAAGCTGCAGGTGGCGATGCCGCCGGCGCGCACGATGAGCAGCTCCATCCACTGCCAGACGGAGAGCAGGGCGCTCGCGGAGCTCAATGCCGCGAGCGCCACGAGTGCGCGCGCGCTGGGGCGGGTTGTGGTGCTCAAGTGCGGGGCTTATATACGCGCAGAAGTGGTGGTTCCTTCCGTACAAATCGACGTGTACCGCGCGGCCCGCGAAGAGGTGGCCTGGGTCGATCTCTCGGGTCGCGAGCTCTTGCGCGTCACCGGGCCCGACCGCGTGTCGTTCGTGCAGGGCATGGTGACCAACGACGTCACCGGCCAGGGCAGCGTCTACGCCGCGATGCTGACCCCCAAGGGCGGCATGGTGGGCGACGTGCGCATCACCCCGGTCGGCGACGCGCTGGTGCTCGACACCGGCAAGGGCTTCGGCGAGGCGGTGAAGGCGTTTCTGTCGAAGTACCTCATCTCGGAAGAAGCCGAGATTTCCGATGCCCCCGACCTCGCGGTGCTGGGGCTGCTGGGCCCCAAGGCGAAAGAGCAGCAGCTCGCCTCAGCGGTGGCGGTGATGCCCGACCTGCTGGGGCGCGGGGTCGACCTGCTGGTGCCCCGGCCCATCGCTGCTCCCGCGCTGCCGCAGGTCGACGACGCGACCTACGAGGTGCTGCGCGTCGAGGCCGGCATTCCCCGGTACGGGGTCGACATGACCGAGACCACCATTCCGCTCGAGGCGAACCTCGAGCGCGCCATTCACTACCAGAAGGGCTGCTACATCGGGCAAGAGGTCATCGCCCGCGCCACGTACCGCGGGCAGATGGCGAAGAAGCTCACCGGGCTGCTGCTCGACGAGCACACCCCCGAGCGCGGCACCGAGCTCAGGCGCGGCGACAAGAAGGTCGGCTTCGTCACCAGCGTGGTGCGCTCGCCGCTGCTCGATCAGTTCATCGCGCTCGGCTACGTGCACCGCGACAGCTTGGGGCCCGGCACCGAGCTCGAGCTGGCCAGCGGCGGCAAGGCCCTGGTGGTGGGCCTGCCCTTCCTGGGCAAGCCGTAGCCGAGCTCACGGCCGGCCGACCTCGTCGAGCCACGCCGCGTACTCGGGGCTCGCGAACAGCACCTTCAGCCGTGAGCGCAGCAGCGCGCGACCGAGCGAGAGCGCTACCGGCCGCTGGCCGACGCCGTCGAGCAGCTCGCCCACCGTCTGCTCGACCCGCGCGCCCTGCGCGACGCGCTCGAAGGTGGCGGTGGCGTCGGCGCTCTGCAGCCAGCGCTTGAGGCCCGCGCGCAAGACCTCGGCGCCGCCCGGCACGTCGAGGTTGATCAGCTCGCGCGAGAGCTGCACCGGCGTCAGCTCGAGCGCGCCCGAGAGCGCCTCGACGCGCAGCTGCGCGGCGTCGGCGGCCTGCTTCGGGTCCGAGATGAAGTCGGCGATCTCGTTGAGCACCCGGCTGATCGCCGCGTCGGCGAACTCGACCGAGCGCTTCTCGACCTGGCCCTCGACCGCGCCCACGATGCCGCCCAGCGCGCCGCCGCGTTGCTTCACGGTCTCGGCGGCGAAGCGGGCCAGGCCGCCCAGCCCCTTGGTCACCGTCGCCGCGGGCGCCGCCATGCGCGCCCCGAATGCCGACACGGTGTCGGTCACCAGGGTGCGAATCAGCTCGCGCATCGGCCCGCGGTCGAGAATCTTCAGCACCACCCGCTTGTCGGGCGAGTAGGGGCGGGCCGCCAGCTCGAGCAGGGTGGCCTTCACGTCTCGGGGCACCAGGTCGCGCAGCGCGGCCTGCGACTTCAGCGACGCGACGGTGAGCTCGAGCGAGGTCTCGAGCGACTTCATCGCCTCGGGCGAGTCGAGCCAGCCCTGCAGCGCCTCGCGCGCCGCGGCCGCCAGCGCCTGGGGTGCGACGAGTGAATCGACGCGCGAGCGGAGCAGCTGCTCGAGCATCAGCTGCGCGAGCCGGTCGCCCGGCCCGCCGTCGGAGTCGTCTTGCAGCCGCTTCAGCATCGCGTCGTTCACGCGCGCGCGCTTAGCACAGCTGGTTCGCCCAGCTAGAAGCTGCCGCTCACCATCGCCCCGTTGCCGGTGAGCGAGAGGCTGACGCTGCCCGACGACGGCGACGACGAGCCGCCGGCGATGATCATCACCACCCCGACCGCGGCGAGGGCACCCCCGGCGATCCACATGGTGTTGGCGATCGCCGCGTTGGTGTGCACGCTGCGGTCGAGCTCGTACGCCTCGACCTGGGTGATGCCGGTGACGCGGCCCTGGGCGTCGGTGGTGGCGCCGTTCACCCTCTGGCGCGCGCTGTTGGCCATCGCCCCGAAGACCGAGCCGACCACGACTCCGGCCACGCCCACCACCGCGACCGCCACGCCGGCGATGCGCACTCCCGAGGGGCCGCCGCCCGAGCTGGCCTCGACCTCGGTGCCGGCAGACCGCGGCTCAGCGGGCGTGGGCTCGGTCTTCGCCGCGAGCGGGGCGTCGCCCTGCTTCGCGCTCGAGGGCTGCGCTGCGATGTCGACCCGGGGCTGGGCTTCGTTGCCGACCTGAAACAGCACCGCCTCGCGCTCGCCGATCGCGTCGGCCCACCATTCGATGCGCGCGGCGTCGACCGAGACCGACGCGGTCTTGCCCGAGACGTCACCGGGCTGCTCGGCCCAACCGCCGCCGTCGCTGCGCACGTGGAACTTCACCTTCTTCACCATCTTCAGCGGGTCGGACGAGATCTCGACCGCCAGCTGGCCGATCTTCCCTGCTCCGATGGCCGCGGGCAGCGCCTTGAGCTCGAGCCGGCCCAGCTCGCTGGCCCGCCCACGCGACTCGTAGAACGGAGTCATCACCCGCGGCGGGTAGTCGGCCGAGAGCTTGTGCTCGGGGTCGAGCACCAGCAGCGCCTGAAACGCCTTGCCGGCCTTCCCCGCTTCGTTGAGCGTGGCGTAGACGATGCCCTGCAGCTCGTAGATGTGCAGCAGCGTGTCGCGGTCGTTGCCGGTGCGCTTGATCGCCGACTCGAGCGCGGCCCGCGCCTCGGCGTACTGCAGGTCGTTCACCAGCTTGGTGGCCTTTTCCAGATCCGGATTCGCTGCCAGTGCGGCGGTCAGGAGGAAATGTGCGCAAACCATGGTCAGCAATCGTAGCCGATGCGGGCGCAATCGTTGACACGCGTCGTCATGCGGCGTGATCCTCTCTGGACCTTGCCCGTGCCCTCCGAATCCGGTCCGGAGATCTCCATCGACGACGTCTCGCCCGAGAACCAGATTCCCTGGAGCTCGGGTGACGTCGTCGGTCGGTACACGCTGCTGGCGAAGATCGCCACCGGCGGCATGGCCGAGATCTGGCTCGCCAAGCAGGCCGGCCCGCGCGGGTTCGAGAAGGTCATCGTCATCAAGCGCATCGTCGACTCACTCTCGGCCGACCCCGAGTTCGTCGAGATGTTCCTCGACGAGGCGCGCATCGCGGCCCAGCTCAACCACCCCAACATCGTGCAGATCTACGACCTGGGAGAGCACGCCGGCGCCTACTACATCGCCATGGAGTACCTGCCGGGAGAGAACCTCTCGGCGATCGCCCGCGCCGCGATGAAGGCGGGCATGAGCCTGCCCATCAGCCACGCGGTGAAGATCATCTCGGGGGCCGCCGAAGGCCTGGGCCACGCGCACAGCCGCCACGGCGTGAAGGGCGAGCACCTGAACGTGGTGCACCGCGACGTCAGCCCGCAGAACATCATCATCACCTACGACGGCCTGGTGAAGCTGGTCGACTTCGGCATCGCCAAGGCGGCGAACCGCGGCTCGCAGACGATGGGCGGGCAGATCAAGGGCAAGGTCGCGTACATGGCGCCCGAGCAGGCCACCGGGCAGGGCATCGACCACCGCGCCGACCTCTTCTCATTGGCGATCGTGCTCTACGAGCTGGTCACCAAGAGCCGCCTGTTTCACCGCGAAGATCAGTTCCAGGCCCTGAGCGCGGTGACCAGCGACGAGCCGGTGCAGCCCGCCGACGTGCGCAACCCCGACGTGCCGCGCGAGCTGTCTGAGATTCTCTCCATCGCGCTGCAGAAGAACCCCGACGACCGCTACCAAGACGCGGCCGCCTTTCACCACGCGCTCGAGAACTGGCTCAAGACCCAGCCGAACAGCCCGAGCTCGAGCGACATCGGGCAGTTCATGCACCGGCTGTTCGAGGCGCGCATCAACGCCCGGGCCAAGCTGATCGAGAGCGCGAGCACGGGCGAGCTGACGCCGTCGTCGGGTGACGTGCTCAAGAACGACACCGACCACTCGATGCCGGGCCGCACCGGCAACCGCACCGCGATGCGGGCCAGCGCCCAGCGCTCGCGGGCCGCGCTGGTGCTGATTCCCTCGGCGCTGGCGCTGGTGCTCTCGGGAGTGCTGCTGGCGCGCATGCTGATTCGCCGCGACGACACGCTGCCGCCGCAGCCGCTGGCGGTAGCGCAGCCCCCGGCGCCGGTGGCCAACGTGGGCACGCTGGTGATCGACACCGAGCCGCCGGGCGCCGACGTCACCGTCGATGGCAACCCGGTGGGCAAGTCGCCGGTGGTGTTGCCCGATCAGAAGCTGGGCAAGCACGAGATCAGCGCCGCGCTCGAGGGCCGCCGAACCATGTCGACCGCCCTCACCCTCGCCGAGCCGGGCGCGAAGGCCAAGGTGCTGCTCCCGCTGCCGGCCGAGCTCTCCGACCGCGCCCCGCCGCCTCAGCAGCAGCAGGCGCAGCAGGTAAAACGGCCCCCGCCGCCTCCGCCGGTGCAGCTGGGCAAGCTCTCGCTCCAGACCCAGCCGTGGACCACGGTCACCTGCAACGGCAAGGTGCTGGGCGACACTCCGCTCATCGACGTTCAGCTGCCCGCGGGCAAGCAGCTGCTCAAGCTGGTGAACGAAGAGAAGAACATCAGTACGAGCATCGAGGTCGAGATCAAAGCCGGGCAGACCACGAAGAAGCAGCTGAAGCTGTAGCGGTGGGTTGTGGCGGCTCGAAGAGGCCGTCGACGTGGACGGCTGTTGTCGGTCGTCGCGGTCGCTGAGCACACGAAGTTTGCAGAGCGCACCTGCAGGGTCTGGTACACCCACCGACCATGGCGAACTCTTCTCCGACCCGCTTCGTGTGGTGCGACCTCGAGATGACCGGGCTCGACCCCGAGCGCAACGTGATCATCGAGATGGGCATCGTCATCACCGGCCCGGACCTGAAGCCCATCGCCGAGCTCGAGCGCGCGGTGTGGCAGAGCGAAGAGGCGCTGGGCAACATGGAGCCGTTCGTGCGCGAGATGCACACCAAGAACGGCCTGCTCGAGCGCGTGCGCAAGAGCGACATCTCGCTGCGCACCGCCGAGAAAGACGCCACCGCGCTGGTGTCCGAGCACGTGCCGTTCGGCGAGGGCATTCTGGCCGGCAACTCCATCTACATGGACCGGTTGTTTCTCGCGAAGTACATGCCCGGCTTCGAGCGCTACCTGCACTACCGCATGCTCGACGTGTCGAGCCTGAAGGTGCTCACCCGCGCGTGGTACCCCAATGCTCCGGGCCGCACCAAAGACGACGCGCAGCACACCGTGCTCGCCGACCTGCGCGCGTCGATTGCCGAGCTGGCGCACTACCAGCACTACTTCTTCAAGGCGCCCAAAGACGTCTGAGCGGCCCGCCCGGCGCGGTCTACCAGCTCACCTTCGCCGCGCCTTGAGCCAGTCGCGCACCGCGAGGCCAGTGCCCATCTCCCACGCTCGCAGCTTGTCGGGGTCGATCGCCTTCCACGCCTCGAGCTCGTCCGACAGCTTCACCTCTTGCGCGTCGGGCGCGCGCACGTGCCAGCAGGCGATGAGCTCGTTGCGCAGCTCGAACGCATAGACGCCGATCAGGCCGACCACCTCGGCGTCGAGCGAGAGCTCTTCTTTCACTTCGCGCAGCACCCCGGCCTCGGGCGTCTCGCCGGCCTCGAGAAAGCCGGTGACGAGGCCGAAGAACTTCTCGGGCCAGCCGCGACCGCGCGCGAGAATCACCTTGCCCCGGTGCTCGACCAGCGCGCCCACCACCGGCAGCGGGTTGCCCCAGTGCACGAAGCTGCACCCGGGCGCGGGGCACACCGCACGGGTTCGCCCCGCGGCCTCGCGCTCTTGCAGGGGCGTCGCGCAGCGGGGGCAGTAGACGAACGCCGCGGCCACGGCCTTCAGGCCCTCACGAAGAACGGCGGCGGCAGCTCGAGCACGCGCAGCTGGGGCGCGTCCATCGCCAGGGCTTCTTTCGCTTTTCGCAGCGCGTCGTCGACGTCGCTGGCTCCCATGAAGCCGAGGCGGGCGCAGGCGCGCGGGTCTCCGCCGGCCACGATGATGCGGCTGGTGCGCCGCCGCGCCGCCGAGCACTGGTACCAGGCGAGCAGCGGGTGCGCGCCGTGAAAGGCGTAGCGGCGCTGGTAGTCGGCGGTGAGCTCGGGCCGCGAGGCGAGGTAGGGCTCGTAGCGCTCGTGAATGGCGTGGGGGTCGCGCTCGAGGCGCAGCACCTTCTCGTAGAAGTCGAGGTGCGGCCGGTGGGCGCGCGCGTCGAAGGTGGGGTTGAGCGGGTTCAAGAAGACGATGACCCCGCCTTCGCGCACCAGCGGGGCCTTGGTGAACAGGTTCGAGACCAGCCCCAGCGCCAGGTTCGCCACCAGCACCGGGTTCTGCGCGGTGCCCACCGAGTAGGGCCCCAGGTCGGGCAGCCCGAAGAGCAGCACGTCGGCCTCGCCGCGGGTCGAGGTCACCTCGTGCTGGCGCAGGAACAGCTCGAGCGCGCGTGGCGCCACCGCGTCGGGCGGCCCCGCCAGCGCCGCGATGGGCCGGTAGCTCGAGCGCATCATGCGGGCCGCGCGGTGGCGCACTGCGCCGGGCAACGCGTTCCACATCTGCAGGGGGCGCGAGAGGCCGGTCTCCGAGCGCAGCAGCGAGGCGATCGAGCTGGTCCACAGCTCGTTGTTGAGCACCGCCGCGACCTGCATCACCTGCACCTTTTCCATCAGCATCGAGCCGATGCGGGTGTGCGCGCGGTGCCAGGCCGAGCCGGGCACCAGCACCGCGTCGTCGTCGAACATCTTCGGCGCGTTGAGCACCCGCGCGGTGCGGTAGCCCGCGGTGCCCGCCACCAGCGAGAACGTGCCGGCGTCGAGCGGCATGTTCATCACCGAGAGGTGAATCACCAGGTCGCACTCGAAGAGCAGCCGCGACAGCTCGATGGGCGCCTCGGGCTCGTCGGCGAGCCGGTGCAGCTCGCCCTGCGCCTCGGCGTCGTGGGCGCGCAGGGTGATCATCGAGGTGGCGCGGGGGCCGAGAATCTCGGTGAGCTCGGCGGGCCGCCACTGCCGCGACAGGCCGGTGGCGATCAGCGCGGTGACGTTCGCGGCCCGCACCCCGAAGTGGTTGAGGGCCTCGAGCAGCGCCTCGAGCATGTCGCGGCGCGCGTCGCGCGAGGCGGGCGGCACGGGCAGCGTGAAGTCGTCGAGCACCACGGTGACCTTCGACCCGGGCTTGACCCGCTTGCCGAGTGGCAGCCCGGAGATCGGCTCGTCGAGCGCGCGAATCACCTGCTCCTTGAAGTCGTCGTGCGCCGGCAGCGGCAGCGGCGGCAGCAGCACCTCGGCGTCGTCCGGCAGCTGAACTTCGCGAATGTCGAAGCCACAGACGAGCAGCGAGCTGGCCATCGGTCGCCAGCAGGTTAGCCGACGCCCGACCGTGACACTCGCCTTTGTTTTCGAGGCTCGCGGCGCTCACTCGGCGAGCATCTCGTCGATCGCCGGCAACAGCAGGCTCGACGGGAAGCGCGCCTTGAACTGCTGTGCGCGCTCGAGGGCGTCGGCGCGCCGGCCCGAGTCGATGAGCGCCTGCACCACCAGCGCCTCGCGCTCTTCGGCCAGCTTGCCGTCGGCGTACCCCTGGCGGTGCCGCTCGAGCGCCGCCAGCCCGGTGGCCGGGTCGCGGCGCGCCAGCGCGCTGCGGGCGAGCTCAATCAGCGCGCGCTCGTCGGCGAGCTTCAGGTCGCGGCGCGGCTCGGCCAGCGAGCCGGCAGGCTTCACCGGCGACGGCTCGGCCGGAGCGGCCCGTGGCTCGGGTTCGCGCCGAGGCTCGGGCACCGTGGCCGCGGCGAGGGTGATGACGATGGGCGGCGGGGGCGCGACGGCCCGGCGTGCGCCGAGCTGGTACCCTCCCAGGGCGCCGACCGCGAGCGCCGCAGCGGCGAGCGGCAGCGCCAGCACCCCGAGCTTCACCACCCCGGCCTGGGCGGCGGCGCCGGCGACCGCGCCTCCGGCGGCGGCGGTAGCCCCCCGGGCGGCGCTGGCGGCGATGCGCTCGAAGGCCCGCGCGCGCAGCTCGGCCGACGGCGAGGGGGCGCGCGCCGAGCGCAGCAGCGCCGAGATGTCGGAGTCGAGCGGGGGCAGCTCTTCGTGGCTCATCGCGCACCTTCTCTCTGCTGAAGTCGTCGCACCGCGCCCTGCAGCTCTTCGCGCCCGACCCTGAGGCGTGAGTAGACGGTGGGGGCGGGAATCTCGAGCACTGCGGAAATCTGCGCGACGGTGAAACCCTCGAGCTCGTACATCACCACGGTCGCGCGTCGCTCTTCGGGGAGGCTCTCGAGCGCGCGATGCACCAGCACCGAGATGTCGCGCTGGTGCAGCCGGTCGGTGGCGGTCTCGTCGACCGGCAGGTCAGGCAGCGCGTCGACCGGCAGCTCGCGGGTGTGGCCGGCGCGGCGGCGCGCGCCCGCGAGCTTGAAGGCGATGCCGTAGAGCCAGGGCCGCAGCGGCTGAGCGGGGTCGTAGGCGCTCCACCGGCCCAGCGCGGTGATGAAGACGTCGTGCACCAGGTCTTCGACCTCGCTCACCGGTACTCCCAGGCGGCGAATGAAGCCGTAGAGCGCGTCGAGCTCGGCGTCGTACAGGGTGCGCAGGTCAGGGGCCGCCATCTACCGTTCCTTCACGGTATTGCCGTGCGACCGGCACGTTCATCACAAAAAGCGCGCCGCCAGCGACAGGCCGCCCGCGAAGGCGAACACCGGGCTCGACCACAGCGCCTGGTCGCCCGAGAGCACGGTGGCGCCCAGCAGCCGGCCCTGGCCCTCGAGAAAGGGCACCAGGTGCCAGCGCTCGCCCAGCGCGATGGCCGCCTGCACCCGAGCTCCGAGCAGCAGCACCGGGCTCCACTGCGAGACCGGGCCGGCGAGGTTCGAGGTGACCCGCAGCCCGCCGGCCGAGGCGGCGACGCAGGCGCCGAACCAGCCGAAGTGCACGCACGGCAGCAGCGTGCCGAGAACGCCCCAGACCTCTGCGCTGCGGCTGCCGCTGCGCACGCCGGTGGGGAGGTCGGTGCGCGCCTGCAGCGAGAGCGAGAAGCGCTCCCACCGCACTCCAGCCCCGAGCGCGCCCCCGGCCGACACGCTCGACAACCAGCCGGCCGAGACATGCAGCGCAAGCGCCGCCCAGCCGTGAGGCCCGGTTGGAGCCGGCGCCGGAGCAGCCGCAGGCGCGACGGTGGCGGTCGGCGCAGGAGGAGTCGGAGGAGGAGTCGGAGTCGGAGGAGCACTCGGCGGAGAAGGAGGAGCAGGCTGGGGTGCAGGCGAGGGGGCCGCCGGTTCGATGGGTGCCGGGGTCGGGCGCAGCGTCGCGCGCGGGTCGATGGCGATGGCGAGCGCGAGCTCGAGCGAAGAGGCGAGCTCGAGACAGTCGGTAGAGTCGAGCTCGCGGCGACCGAGCTCGCGCTCCTGCTCGGAGATTCGAACCACGCCGACGAAGCGACTCTGCGCCCGGCGAATCGAGGCTTCGGCGCGGCGCTCGGCATCGGCAGTGAAAGGGTCGCGACCCAGTCGAGCGGCGACCGCGCCGCGCACCCACGCCTCGTCGGGGCAGCCGGCGGGGGCGGAATAGACGAGTCGAATCGGGGCGGTGGGCTCGGCGAGCGCGGCAAACGAGAGCGCCAGGGTGACGCAGAGCAGGGCCCGCTCTGGCGCCGACCGAAAATGCCGCGATAAAGCCGCGCCCCTCGAAGCAATACCGGCCATGAACTTTCGCACCTACTCTACTTTTCTCGTCGCGACGTGCCTCACGCTCGTGGCCTGCAACCAGCCGGTGCAGGTGGGTGAGCCCCCGCCGCCCGAGATCAACCGGCTCACGGCCCTGGTGACGGTGCAGACCCGCTCCGACTGGACGGGGGGGCTGGCGCTGGTCTTGTCAGACTCGTACAGCAACGAGATCAGCGGCGTGGTCCCCACCGGCAGCTGCATGAGCGGCAAGCACGAGTGGAAGCTGAACAGCAGCAGCTCGCGCGGCCCGCGCTCGGTGGGCGAGCGCATCACCCTCACCGCGGGGAGCGACTCGTTCCCGATGCCCCACACGGCTGACAACGTCTACCAGTTCGAGAACAACCTCCCCATCCAGGGCGACGCGGTGCACGTGCAGTGGGACGGCACCAGCGCCAGCGATCACCCCTTCGATGCAGACGCCATCGAGCTGCTCTCTGCACCCGACGTGAGCGCCGTGTCGATCGAACAAGGTGAGCCGCTCAGCTTGAGCTGGACGGCGCAGGGCGGTGATTCGCTCGACCTGGCCTTCATTCCGGCTGCGGGCAGCCCCCGTCCCGTCGTCACCTGCTCGTTCGTCGACCAGGGCAGTGCGGTGGTGCCGGCAGAGCTCGTGAATCAGCTCACCGAGGGTTACGACCGCGTCGAGCTCTCGCGGGTGAAGGTGAAGAAGACGCTGTGGTACGTCGAAGAAGACACGTACCTGGGGGGTGGAGCGCACCCCACTCACGGGGTGGTGGGCATCTCGGCGCGCTCGGTGCTCGTGCCGCTCACGGTGCGGCACAAACGGGTCTTCGTCACCTCGCGCACCTTCACCGGGAACCTGAAGGGGCAGGCCGCCTCGGGGCTGGCGGGAGGCGACGTGCTCTGCCAGCAGTCGGCAGAGGCGGCGCAGCTCGGCGGTACCTGGAGGGCCCTGCTGTCGGACAAGACCGCTGCCGCCAGCGCGCGCATCGCCGACGTCGGGCCCTGGTACCTGCTCGACGACACCACCCAGGTGTTCTCGGGTCGCGCCGCATTGTTCGCTGCGCAGGGGCCCCAGGTCGCCATCAGCCTGACCGAGACCGGCACCCGGGTGACCGACGCCGTGTGGACGGGCACCCTGTCGAGCGGCTCGGCGTCGACCTACGACTGTGACAACTGGTCCGACGGCACCTACAACTGGTACGGCTCGAGTGGAACGCCCCATGGCGGCGTCTCGAGTTGGACCTACGGCACCAGCCTGCCGTGCTCGAGGTCGGCGCACCTGTACTGCCTCGAGCAATGAGACCGCCCAGGGCGCTCGCGCAAAAGTTGCGCGGCGCTCGAACCTTCTCGACGCTCACCGGGCGCTCGTGGATATTGCGCGCATGAACCTCGCCCTTGCGCTCGCGTGTACGACCTCTTTGCTGCTCGGCTCGGGGCCGGCGGCCCCCGCCGATGCCGGCGCGAAAGACGAGCCGGTGCCCGACCCGACCCTCAAGACGATTCAGGGCCGCGCGCTGCAGCCCGAGAAGGTGACCGCGCGGGTGCGCGACGCGCTCAAGCGCAAGATGAAGAACCACTCGAAAGACTTCTCGTCGATGCCGCTGCACATCGTGCTCGCCGACTTCGCCGCGGTCGAGCGCGCCTCGCTCGGCATCATGAACGAGCCGCGCCTCGACAAGGCCGCCGCCGGTGACGACCTCTCGGGCCTCGCGGGCCCGTACTTTCAGCTGCAAGACCAGCTGCGCGAGCGCGCCGGTGCCCTCAACAAGGCCGCCCAGGGCAAAGACGTGTCGGCGATGACCACCGCGCTCGGCTCGGTGATGGAGACCTGCGCCACCTGCCACCTCATCTACCGCGAGCCCATGCTCGCCAAAGACGGCGCGAAGAAGTAGCGCCGAACGCGCCGCTTCGGCGAGGGTGAGCGGTTAGTCTGCCGCGCCGAAGTGACCGACTCGCCACGCGCCACGCTCTCTGTCGCCACCTTGCGCTTCGCGGCGGGGCTGCTGGCGGTCGCGGTGGCGGCGGCCGCCTTCGCCGTCGTCTTCCGCGTCGCGCTCTCGGGCGTGCTGCGGCTCGCCGCGGGGCAGCACGACGTGGTCAGCGCCATGCGGGCGCTGCCGTGGTGGGCGCGGCTGGCGCTGCCGCCCGCAGGCGCCCTCGTCGCGGGCACCCTGGCGATGCTCGCCGCGCGGGGTCGGCCCAGCCAGGGCGTCGGCGACGTGATGGAGGCCGTGGTGGTCGGCCGCACCCGCCTCTCGATGAGGGTGACGCTGCTCAAGTCGCTCGGGTCGTGGGTGGCCATCGCGTGCGGCGGCTCCATCGGCCGTGAGGGCCCCTTGATTCAGTTCGGCGGCGCCAGCGGCCAGTGGCTCGCCGACCGCCTCGGCCTCAAGGCGCGCCCCACCCGGGTGCTGATCGCCGCCGGCATCGCCGCGGGGTTCGCCGCCGCCTACAACACGCCGTTCGCCGCGGTGCTCTTCGTGTGCGAGGTGGTGAGCGGCCTCGCCGTGCTCGAGCTGCTGCTCCCCGCGCTGCTCGCCACCGCCGTCTCGACGCTGCTCACCCGCGCCGCGGCCGGCGAAGGGCCCATCTACGGCTCGCGCGCCTTCGCGATGCGCTCACCGTTCGAGCTGGCCGCCTTCGCCGCGCTCGGAGTGCTGTGCGCGGTGGCGGCGGTCGGGTTCATGCTGCTGCTCGCGCGCGGCGAGAAGCTGTTTCACCACCCCCGGCTGCGCATGCCGTGGCGCACCGCGCTCGGCGGCCTGGTGGCCGGCTGCATCGTCGCGGTGCTCCCCGAGGTCGCCGGCAACGGCTACGAGCCGCTCAACGCGGTGCTCGACGGGCGGTTGGTGTGGAGCTTCGTGCTGCTGGTGGTGCTCTCGAAGTGCGTGGCCACCACCGCGTGCGTCGGCTCGGGCACCCCCGGCGGCGTCTTCACGCCCACGCTGCTGCTGGGCGGCGGGCTCGGCTACGTCGCCGGCGTCGGCCTTCACGCAGTGTTCGGCGAGGCCGTCGGCCCGGCCGGTGGCTACGCGCTGGTCGGCATGGCGGCCACGCTCGCCGCGACCACCCACGCGCCGCTGCTCGCCGCGGTGATGGCGTTCGAGCTGTCGGGCGATTACGCCGAGGTGCTGCCGCTGGTCATCGCCGCCGCCCTCGCCGCCGGCGTCGCGCGGGCCCTGCGCACCGACTCGCTGTACACCGCCGAGCTGAAGAACCGCGGCGTCGAGTGGGAGCTCACGCTCGACGGCCGCCGCCAGGTGAAATGAGGGCGCCACCGCTGAATCCTTCCTGGGCAGACGTGGCTCCAATGCGGCAGAAGGGCAGACCATGACCTCTACGCTCCACCCTGGCCGAGAGAGCCCCGCCGCCAAAGCGGCGAGGGCGCTGCCTCTGAGCGCCGTGTCTCTCGTGCTGCTCGCGGCCTGTGCGAGGGCGGCCCCGGTGCCGGCGACGCGGGAGCAGCTGCCTGCCGAAGCGGCGCGCGCCGACCGGGCCATCTCTGCGCTGCGCGCGAGGTTGATGACCCGGCTCACCGAGGCGGTGGGCCAAGGGGGGCCGGCGCGCGCCATCGACGTCTGCAGCACCGAGGCCCCCGCGCTCGCGGCGCAGGTCGGCCACGAGCAGGGCGTCGAGGTGGGCCGCACCAGCTTTCGGTTGCGCAACGGCCAGAACGCTCCGCGGCCGTGGGCCAGGGCCACCGTCGAGGCGGGCGAGGGGCGCAAGGCGGCGGCCAGCTCCGAGGCGGTGTTCGACCTCGGAGACCGGGTGGGGGTGCTGGCCCCGATTCCCGTCGCGCCGCTTTGCCTCGGCTGTCACGGGCCGACCCAGGCGCTCGCGCCCGACGTCTCGGCGGCGCTGGCGGCGCGTTACCCCGGTGACCGCGCGGTGGGCTTCGCCGAGGGCGACCTGCGCGGCTTCTTCTGGGCCGAGGTTCCCAAACAGTGAGCAGAGGTCCCCCCATGTGGAATGAACGCTACGCCGAGGCCGGGTTCGCCTACGGCACCGAGCCCAACGCCTTTCTCGCCGAGCAGGTGCACCGCCTGCCGCCGGGCCGGGTGCTCGACCTCGGCGCGGGTGAAGGGCGCAACGGCGTGTGGCTCGCGCAGCGCGGCTACTCGGTGCTGTGCGTCGACGGCTCGGACGTGGGCCTCGCCAAGGCGCGCGCCCTGGCCCGCGAGCGGGGCGTCTCCATCGACACCGAGGTCGCCGATCTCGCGACCTACGCCATCGCGCCGGCCGCCTTCACCGTCATCGTGTCCAGCTGGTGTCACCTGCCCGCCGCGCTGCGCGCGAAGGTGCACGCCGCCTGTGTCGCCGGCCTTCAGCCGGGCGGGGTGCTGGTGCTGGAGGCCTACACCCCGGCGCAGCTGCAGCTCGGCACGGGCGGGCCGAAAGAGGTGTCGATGCTGCCCACCCTCGCCACGCTGCGCGACGAGCTGGCCGGCCTCGACTTCGAGGTGGGCCTCGAGCGCGAGCGCGAGGTGCACGAGGGTCGCTTTCACGGCGGGCGAAGCGCGGTGGTGCAGGTCGTGGCGCGCAAGCCGCTGCGCTGAGCACGCGCAGGTGCGACGCGCCAATCGCGCTGCGAGCCCGTGACCCGCGCCGGGCCCGCTCAGCGCTTCTCGTTCGTGAACAGCTCGAGCGCGGCGGTGGTGAGCGCGCGAACTCCGGTGCGCAGGGTGCGCTCGCGGTCGGGGGCGAACAGCGCCGAGTGCGTCGACGGCAGCTGCGGCGCGTTGGGTGCGCGCGCGGCCTGCAGCTTCGCCGGCTCGGTGGCGCCCAGCCACAGCATGCAGGTCGGCATGCCGCCCTTCATGTACTCACTGAAGTCTTCGGCCCCCATGATCTTCTCGACCTCGACCACGCTCTGCTCGCCCAGCTCTCGCCCCAGCGCGGTCACCAGCCGGCCGGTGAGCGCCGGGTCGTTGTAGACGGCCGAGGGGCCCTCATCGACCTTCACCAGCGGCTCTCTCGGCGCGCGCGCCCCGGCAGCCTCGGCCTTCACGATGCGGGTGACGCCGTCGATCAGCGCCTGCCGCACCTCGGGCTTGTAGCTGCGCAGGGTCAGCTGCAGCTTCACCTCGTCGGGAATGATGTTCGGCCGCGTGCCGCCGTGAATCGACCCCACCGTCACCACCGCCGGGTCGGTGGGCCGCACCTCGCGCGCCACCAGGGTCTGCAGCGACACGACGGTCTTGGCGGCCATCACCACCGGGTCGATGGTGGTGTGCGGCGCGGCGCCGTGACCGCCGCGGCCGTAGAGCGTCACGTCGAGGCTGTCGACGTTGGCGAACGCGTAGCCCTTCACCCAGCCCACCACCCCCGCCGCCAGGTCGGCCTTCACGTGCAGCGCCACCGCGTAGTCGGGGCGGGGGAACCGCTCGAACAGCTTGTCGGCGATCATCGCCCGCGCCCCGTCGCCCTCTTCTTCGGCGGGCTGCCCGACCATCACCAGGGTGCCCTTCCACGCGTCTTTCGACTGCGCGAGCACGGTGGCCGCCCCGGTCCACACCGACATGTGCATGTCGTGACCGCAGGCGTGCATCACGGCGACCGTCTTGCCCTGGTCGGTGGCGGTGACCCGGCTCGCGTAGGGCAGGTTGGTCTTCTCTTCCACCGGCAGCCCGTCGAGGTCGGTGCGCAGCAGCACCGTGGGACCCTTGCCGTTGGCCAGCACGCCGACGACGCCGGTGCCGCCCACCTTCTGGGTCACGGTGAAGCCCAGCGCCTTGAGCTTCGCCGCGAGCTTGTCGGCGGTCTTGGTCTCTTGCCGCGACAGCTCGGGGTTCTGGTGCAGGTCGCGGTACAGCGCGTCGAGCCCCTCGTAGGCGGCGTCGAGCCGCGAGAGCGGAGCGGCACACAGCGTCAGCGCGGCGAGCAGGGCGGCGGGCATGGCTGGCGCCGTAGCACGGTCGCGTGGGTGAGGCGCGCTGACGCATGCTGTGATTAGGTGCGGCCCGTCTTGCTGCGCGCGGTGCTGTTCGACATGGACGGGGTACTGCTCAAGAGCCACGAGGCGTGGTTTCGCACCGTCGAAGAGTCGGGGCGTCGCTTTCGCGGGCGGCCCATCACCCGCGAAGAGTTCGACCCCACCTTCGGCCAGGGCACCGCCGCCGACTGCACCGTCTTCGGCTTGAGCTGCAGCACCGCCGAGCTCGACGCGTTCTACGTCGCGCAGTTTCCCGTCTACCTCGACACGGTGTGGGTGAACCCCGAGGCCGTCGCGCTGCTCGAGCACCTGGCCGCGAAGGGCCTGGGCCGCGCCCTGGTCACCAACACCACCGGCCCGCTCGCAAAGCAGCTGCTCGAGCACGGGCGGCTGTTGCGCCACCTGCCGGTGCTCGCCACCAGCGACCGCGTGGCGCGCGCCAAGCCCGCCCCCGACCTGGTGCAGCTCGCGCTGCGCGAGCTGGGCGTGCAGCCCGACGAGGCGGTGATGGTCGGCGACTCGCGCTACGACCGCGACGCCGCGCGCGCCGCCTCGGTGCGCTTCATCGGCCTGGGCATCGACGGCGACGAGCGCATCGAGCGGCTCTCGCAGCTGCAGCGGTGAGCGCCGCTCGACGGCGGGCCTTCAGTTCGAGCGCAGCACCCAGCAGCCACCCGAGTAGTCGGGCACGTCGAGCTCGGGGCGCAGGGCGGGGCGGCACTCGAGCCCCGCGGTCTTCCAGGTGTCGAGGCAGTGGTAGCCGAGGTCGTGCAGCTCGGCGTCGAGCGTGGCGCGCGACACCACCGTGTAGGGGTGAAACGAGGCGCCGGTGTCTTGCACCGTGACGTAGTCGCGCCGCGCGTGCACCGGCAGCTTGTTGAGCAGCAGGTGCCTGGGGCGCAGGCGCAGCGAGCCCAGCGCGCGCCACAGAAAGCCGGGCTCGAGGTACTGCAGCGAGCCCGAGGCGATGAACAGGCTCGCGCCGGCGGCCTCGGCCGCGTCGGTGGTGAAGGTGAGCTGCTGGTCGACGCCGCGCTGCTGGGCGAGCGCCCGGCCGGCGTCGGCCACCGCGGCCACCTCGCACACCTTCCACTTCACCGACTCGGGGAGCGTCAGCATGCGCGACCACGCGTAGTAGTGCAGGCCGATGTGCCCGCCGAAGTCGAACACCGTCTCGATGCCGGTGAGCAGGCGCTCGAGCCAGAAGAGCGCCGGGTAGTCTTCGCTCTGCACCTGGTCGAGCCGCTCGCGGTACCAGCTGGCGTGCTCGGTGTTGTCGTAGCCGACCAGCCCCCGAGGGGGGATGGCGTCGTGCGCTTCTTCGAAGGTCGAGAACTCTCCGCTGTACGCGTTGGTCACCGCCGGCTTGAGGCGTCGCCGAATGCGGTGAACGTTCCAACTGCGGGTCAGCTGGTTCAGCAGGGTGGCGCGCATCGTCGAGGGTGTTAACCGGTCAGCCCCGGAAGCGCCTCGACGCAGAGCGCTCGTTACCGGTCGGAAGCGCCTCAAGCCTGGGACGAGGCGCTCAGGTCTCCGCGCGAGAAGCCCTCGTCGATGTCGGCGAACCACCTCTTCGTTGGGTGAGGCCCTGGGCGCCGGTGGTTATACCGTGGGCCAATGAGCAAGTCCGTGCGCATCGAGAAGGACACCTTCGGCCCCATCGAGGTGCCCGCCGAGCGGCTGTGGGGCGCGCAGACCCAGCGCTCTCTGCACCACTTTCACATCTCTACCGAGGCCATGCCGCTGCAGCTGGTGCACGCGCTGGTCACGGTGAAGAAGGCCGCGGCGCGGGTGAACGCCGAGGCGAAGACGCTCGCGCCCGAGAAGGCCCGCGCCATCGAGCGCGCCGCCGACGAGGTGCTCGAGGGCCGCCACGACGCCGAGTTCCCCCTCTCGGTCTGGCAGACCGGCAGCGGCACCCAGACCAACATGAACGTCAACGAGGTGCTGGCCAACCGCGCCAGCGAGCTGCTCGGCGGCGAGCGCGGCGAGCTGCGCAAGGTGCACCCCAACGACGACGTGAACCAGGGGCAGAGCAGCAACGACGTGTTCCCCACCGCGATGAGCCTCGCCGCGGCGCACGCGGTGGGGCGCCAGGTGATGCCCGCGCTCGAGCAGCTGCGCGCCGCGCTGCACGACAAGGCGAAGCAGTTCGAGGCGGTGGTGAAGCTGGGCCGCACCCACCTGCAAGACGCCACCCCGCTCACGCTCGGGCAAGAGATGTCGGGCTGGGTGGCCCAGCTGCAGCACGCCTTCACGCACCTCGAGCACGCGCTGCCGCACCTGCACGAGCTGGCGCTGGGCGGCACCGCGGTGGGCACCGGCCTGAACGCGGCAAAAGGCTACGCCGAGCGGGTGGCCCGAGAGCTCGCCGCGCTCACCGGGCTGCCGTTTCAGACCGCGCCCAACAAGTTCGAGGCGCTCGCCGCGCACGACGCGCTGGTGCACGCGCACGGCGCGCTCAAGGGCCTCGCCGCCTCGCTGTTCAAGATCGCCAACGACGTGCGCTGGCTCGCCTCGGGGCCGCGCGCGGGCCTGGGCGAGCTCACCCTTCCCGAGAACGAGCCGGGCAGCTCCATCATGCCGGGCAAGGTGAACCCCACCCAGTGCGAGGCGCTCACCATGCTGTGCGCGCAGGTGATGGGCAACGACGTGGCGATCGGTCTGGGCGGAGCGAGCGGCAACTTCGAGCTCAACGTCTACAAGCCGCTGCTCATCTACAACTTCCTGCAGTCGTGCCGGCTGCTGGCCGACGGCATGAGCAGCTTTCGCGAGCACTGCGTTCAGGGCATCGAGGCCAACCGCGCCCGCATCGCCGAGAACCTCGAGCGCTCGCTGATGCTGGTGACGGCGCTCAACCCCCACATCGGGTACGACAACGCCGCGCAGATCGCCAAGACCGCCCACCGGGAAGGCAAGACGCTGCGCGAGGTTGCGGCCCAGCTCGGCCTGGTGAAGCCCGAAGACTTCGACCGCTGGGTGCGACCTGAGGAGATGTGCGGCCCGAAGGGCTGATCAGCGCCGAGCCGCTCCACGTACAGCGGGCCATGCTGTGTCCCGCCACGGTGCCCTAGTCTTCGTCCTCGCGTCCGTAAGGCTCGAGGGGAGGCTGCATGACGGTTCGTCGTGGCGTGCTGGCAGCGTTCGCAGTGGTGCTCTCGGCGTGCGGCGTGGGGGAAGAGGCGACTGAAGCCTCGGCCACCGCCGAGTCGGGGCTGTACCCCGGCCTCAAGCTCGAGGCCCCCGCCCGCGACTGTCGGGTGCTCACCGTGCGCCCCGACGCCACCGGCACGGTGGTCTCGCTGAGCGGGCCCAACACGCTGCAGGTCGCTCCGGTCGGCGCGGCGGTGCAGTCGATGTACCGCTACGACCTGAACCACGGCCGAGAGCTGCGCCACGGCCTCGCCGAGTTCACCGTGCCCACCCTGGGTGGCCGCATCACCCACGCCGAGCTCCAGTTCGCCGACGTGCACGGCTACTCGCTGATGCCGCTGCCGCCCGACCTGCACACGCTCACGCTGTACTCGAACGCCGACGGCGCGGTGAGCGCCGACGACTGGTTCCGCGAGGGCACGCCGCTCGCCACCTTCACCACCGACCTCAACGAGGCGCCCGCGCAGCACCGCTACGACCTCACCGGCTCGGTGGCGCTGGGCGGCCGCCTCGGCGCGCGCCTCTCGCTCGACCGCGCGCGCAGCGTGGGCGCCTACGGCTCTGAGTTCGGCGGCTTTCTGCTCGAGCTGACGGTCTGCAACGAAGCGGCGCTGCCCCACGGTCGGCCCGTCGGCGACCCGCTGTGAACCCGAGCTGAACCTGCGGGCGAAAGCCTAGCTAGACTAGAGGGGGCCCGCAGGTTCAGTCTTCGTTTCACGGCTGCGGTGTCGAGGCCGGCGCCGGCGCGCCGGGCGCCTCGGCGTCGGGGCAGCCGTCGTCGTCGCTCACGCCGTTCTTGTCTTCCGGCTTGAGCGGGCACAGGTCTTTGCCGTCGGGAATGCCGTCGAGGTCATTGTCCGGGTCGGGGCAGCCGTCGTCGTCCTGGAAGCCGTCTTTGTCTTCGGCTTCGTTGCGGCACTTGTCCTGCTCGTCGGGAATGCCGTCGTCGTCGTTGTCGAGCTCGGGGCAGCCGTCGTCGTCTTCGAAGCCGTCGTGGTCTTCGGCCTGGGTGGGGCACTTGTCGGCCGCGCCCTTCACGCCGTCGTGGTCGTCGTCGGTGGCGGCGTCGGCCGTCTCGGTCTCGGTCGGCTGCGCCGGGCCGCCGATGCTGAACGAGAGCCCGAACACCATCAGCGACTCTTTGAGCCACACGAACTTGGCGTAGGGGCCGATCTGCAGCCCGTCGACCAGCGAGAGCTCGTAGCCCACGCCCACGTCGAACCCGACCCGCGGCCCGCCGTTGCTGAGCGCGAGGTGCGCGTCGAGCCAGAGGTTGCCGTGCAGGTTGCCGCTCGGCCCGCCGCCGGGCACGAAGTAGTACCCCTTCTGGTCGTCGAGAATGCGCCAGCGCAGACCGATGCCGCCGCCGAACAGCGCGCCCTGCACCAAGAGGTTGTTGTCGCCCGAGCCGTAGCCGAACGCCTCGAGCTGGGGAGACACCGGGCCGATGCTGATGAACTTGAAGTCGAGCTTCATGTCGGCGCCGCTGACCAGGCCCGGGGGCGACAGGTCGGTGCCGACCGCCGGCGCGACGTGCAGGTTGACCTTGTACGCCTCGGCCCAGGCGGTAGGGGCGGCGAGCGAAAGCGCAGCGGTGAGCGCGGCGAGGCGCGAGTGCATGAAGGTTTTCCCTCTCCCGAAAAAAATTCGGGGCACCCTCATGCAGCCGGCCACGTAAGTCAATTGCGACGGCGCCGCGCGAGCAACAGCGCGCCGAGCAGCAGCACCCCTTCGGCGCTGCCGCAGCCGCAGGCGTGGCCCTCGGCCAGGTCGCCGCCGCCCGCGCTGCCTCCCGCCGCTCCGCCGGCAGTCGCTCCGCCCGCGCTGCCACCGGCGGCTCCTCCGGCGGCGCCACCCGCCGCGCCGCCCGCGCTGCCGCCGCCGGCTCCGCCCAGGCAGCTCGACACGTGCGTGGGGCGGGTCTCGGCGCAGCTGGTGGGGCTCGCGCAGGTGGGCTCGGGCAGCGCCGGAGGTGAGCCGTTGCCTCCCACGTCGAGCAGCTTGGGGTAGGCGAACTGCAGCACCTGCCAGTGGTTCGCGCTGGGCGGGTGCTCCAACCACCCGAAGACGCGCTCCTGGTAGGGCCGGCTGCCGCCGACGCGCGGGTCGTAGACGCCGCGGGTGGTCGAGTAGTTGGCGTTGTTGGGGTTGTTGCTCGTCACCAGCCCGTTGTACGCCCAGGTCGCGGTGTACCAGTGCTCGACCACCGACGGCTGGTTGTCGCCGACGCAGTTGGTGGCGCGCCACTTCCCCGCGAGAATCTGGGTGCCGGTGGCCAGGTTGTAGAGCGGGTCAGACACCACCCGCGCGCGGTCGTAGCCGGGCGTGGCGTCGAACGTGCGCATGCCGCTGGTGACCTGCCCCACCCCGTAGCCGCAGTCGAACGAGATGATGGTGCGCGACGGCCCGCCCACCTGCGACGCGGGCGAGCTGGGCACGCAGAACTGCCTCCAGCCCGATTCTTGAGTCGCGATGGCCTTGAGCAGCTCGCAGGGGAACCGGGCCGGCACCTGCACGGTGGCCATCGGCTTGCCACAGCCCTGGCCGATGTTCGGCACCGACGGCCCGTTGGCGCCCCAGCTCGCCGGGCCTCCCGCCACGGTGGCGAAGATGCTCTGCCACTGCAGCACGGTGGGGTTGGTGCCGGCGACCGCGTCGACCGCGCACTTCGCGTTCATGCCCTCGGCGCTCGAGGCGGTGTAGCTGGGGCACTGGGCCAGCGCCAGCAGGGTGAGCAGCGCGCTCACTACAGCACCCCGGCGAGGTCGAGGCGGGTGCGCGGCGGCGCCGGCACGGTCAGCACCCGGCCGGTGGCGAGCTCGGTGGCGTAGGCGAAGGGAAACTTCGACGGCACCTCGTGCAGCGCCAGCGCCCAGCCGCCGCTCTGCTGCTGCACCCGCTCGAAGCCCGGGCCGCGCGGCAGCAGCGCGAGCGTGCCGTCGGTGAAGCGCAGCCCTTCGCCCGCGCCGGGGCTCAGCGCCAGCCGGCCCTCGAGGGTGGTGGGCAGCGCGGTGACCTCGGCCGAGCGCGCCACCTGCTGCAGCGCCAGGGTCTCGAGGTCGAGGCGCATCACCACCCAGCCCTCGGGGTCGGCGGTGGTGAAGTAGAGCGTGCGGCCGTCGAGCGCGAAGTCGCGCGCCATGGGCGCGAGCCGGGGCACCAGGGTACGCACGCCCAGCGCGTCGCGGTGCACGGCGACCAGGTCGGCGCTGCCACCGTGCACCCGGTACACCAACAGCTCGCCGTCGAGCGCGCCGCAGAGGTAGGCGTGGTCACCGTCGAAGGCGTGCACGGTGCGCGCAGCGCCGCGGCGCACGTCGACCTCGTCGACGAACAGCTGCGCCGTGCCGGTCTGCCCGCGCACCACGAAGGCCCGCCCGTCGCGGGTGACCAGCGGCCGCGAGGCGAGCGTCAGCCGGTCGGCGAGCAGCACCGCGGGCTTGCCGGGCTCGAGGCGAAACAGCGAGGCCGCGAAGGTGAGGTCTCCACGCTCGCGGGTCTGCGCCACCGCGAGCACGGTGCGGCTGCCGGGCACCAGCGCGCCGAGCACCGTCGAGCGCGCCACGTGCGCGAAGCTGGCCACCGCCGGTGAGAGCTCGGCGCCGGCCTTTTGAAAGCGCAGCTCGCTGACTTCACCCTCGCCGGGCGTGCTGAGCAGAGCGACCTCGGGAGCAGCGGCAGCGAGCGCGAGCGCGACGATGGGGGCGAGCATCGCGGCGATGAAGGCGCGGCAGCCATCCAGTTGCAACCACGGCTCGCGGGGCTCGAGGCCTCGGGGTGTCGCGAACGAGTCATGCCCGCGCCCGCGCCCGCGCCCGCGCCCGGCAGTTCGAAGCCAGCAACGAAGTCGATGACTTACCCCCCCGCCCACCATGTGGTGTGAAGCCCTCCACTGCCCGTCGCTATGATTCTCGGCGTCGTGGTTCGAGCGCTGTTCATGCTCGCGACGGTCGCCGTCTCGTGCCGAAGTCGAAGTCAGGAGCCCTGGCAGGTGTACACGTCTGGGCGCGGCGGCTTCTCGGTGAAGCTGCCTTCGGCGCCGGTCACCCGCATCGACGCGAGCAGCTACCGCAGAGAAGACCTGCAGGCTGACGGCGGGCTGCGCGAGGGCGCGCCGTTCGTCGCCGAAGAGACGCGGGCCGAGCGGGGCGAAGACGGCCTCTACACGGTGCGCTGGTACGAGGTGCCGCTCACCAACGAGCTGACCGACCGCGCGTTTCTCGAGCGGCTGCTGGCGACGAAGAAGCTGGGGCCCAACGTGATTCCCCGGTGGGTGCACCTGGGCGAGTTTCCCGGCTTCGCGTACGAGCGCCTCGAGCCCGAGAAGGGTGTGCTGCTGCGCAGCCGGGTGTTCATCGTGCAGGGGCGGGTGTTTCACCTCTGGGCCGACAACTGGCTCTCGCGCGACGACGAGCCCGCGGCGCGGCGCTTCCTCGACTCGTTTCAGCTCGCGGTCGCCCCCGGGCTCACCGTCACCTACGACGGGGTGGTCGCCGACCGGCGCTGACCGCCTGTCCTCTCCCAACGGACAGACCGCAGGGCTTCGCTGCACCAATTCCTGCTTCCGGGAGTGGTTTCTCGAGGCACCACGGGCGTTTCGGGCGGGCCCCGGCCTTGCTCAGTGACGCCCTCATGCGACGCCTCATCGTCCTGCTCCTGCTGACCGGCTGCGATGGCATCACCATTCTTCCGCCCGCGACGGGCGGTGGCAGCGGGGCGACGGCGGGCGGCGCATCGGGCACCGGCGGTGGCAGCGGCACCGCGGGTGGCAGCGGCACCGCGGGCGGCAGCGGCACCGCGGGCGGCAGCGGCACCGCGGGCGGCAGCGGCACCGCGGGCGGCAGCGGCACCGGCGGCGGCAGCATCACCAGCACCGAGTTTCCCTGCGAGGTGGCGACGGTGCTGCTGGAGACCTGCGCGCAGTGCCACGGCAACACGCTGAAGAACGGCGCGCCGATGCGCCTGATGACGCGCGACGACCTGCTCGCGCCGTCGAGCATCGACCCGAGCAAGACGATGGCCGAGCGCAGCGTGTTCCGCATGCGCGCGGGTGGCGCGCTGCGCATGCCGCCCCTCTCGGTGAGCGCGGTCGACCCCGACCTCATCGACGCGTTCGACGGCTGGGTGGTGTCGGGCTCTCCTGCAGGCAGCTGCATGCCGGGCGGCACCGGCGGAGGCACGGGCGGCACCGCGGGTGGTACCGGTGGCACCGCGGGCGGCAGCGGTGGCACCGCGGGCGGCAGCGCGGGCGGCAGCGGCGGAGCGGGCGGAGGCCGCGCGGGCGGCAGCGGCGGCAGCGGTGGAGCCGGCGGTGGGTCGGCGTTCATCGCCGACAAGCCGTACACGTACGTGGCGAAGATCAAGAACGTGCTCATCGGCCTGCCTCCGACCGACGCCGAGCTGACCGCGGTGACCTCGAACCCGACCGCGCTGCCTTCGATGGTCGACAGCTGGATGGCGCAGCCCGACTACCAGCAGAAGATGCAGCGGTTCTTTCAGCTCGCGTTTCAGCAGACGCAGATCGCCGGCACCGACTTCGACGACCTGCTCAACCGTGGCCGCATTCCGGTGAACGAGCCGATGATGGTGCAGAACCTCACCGAGAGCTTCGCGCGCACCATGCTGAACCTCAACGCGCAGGGCCGGCCCTTCACCCAGTCGACGACCACCAGCACCTACGCGATGACCACCGCCCTGATGGCGTTCTACGCGCTCACCGACGTCTACCACATCGGAGATCAGCCCTCGCAGGTGCGCGACGCGTTCAAGACCGCGAACGCGGGAGTGAACATCGTGGCCACCTCGGCCTCGATTCCCATCTCGCAGAGCATCGACCCGACCAGCTCCAACTACATGAAGTGGACGGTGCCGAACATCGCCGCGGCGTGCGGCTCAGACCCGTATTCGATGCCCGCGACCAGCAGCAACCTGTTCATCATTCTGAAGGGCGGGCCGCGGCTCGACCTCGGCAACTGCAGCGGCAGCGTACCCGCGGTGCTCACCGCCGCCGACTACGCCGACTGGCGCATGGTCACCGTGCGCAAGCCCACCGCGAGCGAGAAGGTCACCAACTTCTACGACCTGCCGACCCTGCGCAACAGCGCCACCACCACACTGCTGCTCAACCGGCCGCGCGTCGGCTTCTACACCACGCCCGCCTTCTTCGCGAACTGGAGCACCAACGACAGCAACGAGCACCGCGTCACGGTCAACCAGGCGCTGATCGTCGCCACCGGCGCCCAGGTCGACGGCACCGACACCACCGTGCCGAGCAGCACCCCCGGCCTCGACCCGGTGCACGCCAACCAGGCGGCCTGCGTGTTCTGCCACCAGACGTTGGACCCGACCCGCGCCATCTTCACCTCGACCTACAGCTGGAACTACGGGGCGCAGACCACCACCGCGCTGATCAACCAGAAGGGGCGCTTCATCTTCCGCGGGGTCGATCAGCCGGTGAGCACCATCGCCGACTTCGGGGCGGTGCTCGCTACCCACCCGATGTTCGCCACCGCCTGGGTTCAGAAGCTCTGCTACTGGGTGAACTCGCAGGCCTGCGTCGAGACCGACCCTGAGTTTCAGCGGCTGGCCACCTTCTTCCGCACCTCGGGCTGGTCGTGGAACCGGCTGGTCAAAGAGGTGGTCACCTCGCCGCTGGTGACCCACGCCAGCGCGACGCTCACCGCCACCCGCTCGGGCAGCGCGGTCGCGGTGGCGCGCAAAGACCACCTCTGCGCCGAGTGGAACGCGCGGCTCGGCTACGCCGACATCTGCGGCATCGAGGGCACCGCGTCGCCGCTCTCGGCCGCCGCCCGACTCATCATTCCGGGCTTGCCCTCCGACGGGTACGCGCGCGGCAGCACCGCGCCGGTGCTGCCCAACGACCCCACGCTGTTCTACCGCTCGGGCCTCGAGAACCTCTGCAGCGTCATCGCTGGTCAGGTCGTCGACTCGCCGTCGCCCATCGCCGGAGTGAAGCAGTGGACCTCGGCCCAGCCCACCACCGCCATCGCCGAGTTCGCCAGCCTGGTCGCGGGGGTACCTCCCAGCGACCCCCGCAACGCGAACCTGATTTCGCTGCTCACCGCCCACTTCAACGCCGCCGACGCGATGACCGGCATCTCGACCACCATCGCGCTGCGCTCGACCTTCATGGTCGCGTGCATGTCTCCCACCGCCGTCGCCATCGGACTGTGAGCGCCACCATGAACGACCACGACCGCAACACCTTCACCCGCCGCCAGGCGCTGATGCGCACCCTGTTCGGGGCGGGCACCCTGGGCTTGCGGGCGCTGGCCACCGGCCTGCCGGTCTCGTTTCTCGCCAACCCCGAGCGCGCGCTGGCGCAGAACGCATGCGTCGCGCCGGCCAAGGCGCAGTACGTCATCATGAGCACCTCGAGCCAGGGCGACCCGCTCAACGCGAACGCCCCCGGCACCTACGGCGACGCCCGCATCGTTCACAGCAGCGACCCGGCGATGGCGGCCACCTCGCTGTCGCTCAACGGCAAGACGGTCACCGCCGCGAAGCCCTGGGCGCAGCTGCCGCAGAGCGTGCTCAACCGCACCGTGTTCTGGCACGTGATGACCAACACGCCCATTCACCCCAAAGAGCCCGACGTGCTGCAGTTGATGGGCGCCTCGACGGGTCACGAGATGCTGCCGTCGCTGCTGGCGAAGGCGGTCGCGCCCTGCCTGATGACGGTGCAGCAGCAGCCGGTGAGCGTGGGCGGCGTCGGCCCCTCCGAGGCGCTGGCGTTCAGCGGCTCGGCGCTGCCCACCATTCCGCCGCTGGCGCTCCGAGACACCCTCACCGCGCCCAACAACGCGCTGATGAACCTCACCGCGCTGCGCGACTCGACGATGAACCAGGTGAACGCCCTCTACAAGACGGTGGCCACTCCCGCGCAGAAGGCGTTCATCGACAACCTCGCCCGGTCGCAGACCGAGGTGCGCAGCATCAACCAGACGCTGCTCAGCAACCTGGGGTCGATCACCAACAACACCGTGCCGGCGCAGATTACGGCGGCCATCACGCTCATTCAGATGAACATCACCCCGGTGGTGGCGATTCACATTCCGTTCGGGGCCGACAACCACTCCGACCCCGGCCTGGCGCGCGAGACGTCAGACACCGTCGCCGGAGTCGACAGCATCGCCTCGCTGATGGCGCAGCTGCAGAGCGCGGGGCTGCAAGACAAGGTCACCTTCATGACGCTCAACGTCTTCGGGCGCACGCTGATGGTGAACGCCGGCGGCACCGCCGCGAACGGTCGCTCGCACAACCCCAACCACCAGGTGTCGCTGTCGATCGGCAAGCCCTTCAAAGGCGGGGTGGTGGGTGCCATCACCCCCACCGGCAACGACTTCGGCGCCATGGCGATTCAGTCGACCACCGGCGCAGGTGTGGCGGGGGGCGACGTGTCGGCGGTCGACTCACTCGGCGCGTTCGCGAAGACGATGCTCGCCGGTGTCGGCGCCGACACGTCAGTGGTGACCCGGGGGAAGGTGATCACCCCCGCGCTGACCTGACGCCCCCGTCACCGAATCGACGGTTGGCGGCCCGAGGCGGGGTGGCGCAGACCCTGCAGTGCAGCCGGGTGCGTGTCTCAACCGTCACTGCTCCTCCAGAAGCTGCTCGCGGGCGCCGCCTCGGCGGGCGCCTCGGACATTCACCTGCGAGCAAATCAGCAGCCCTTCGTGCGCATCGATGGCCACCTGCGGTGCGTCAACGGCGTGACGCTCACCGAGGCCGACATCGACGCCATTCTGCTGGCGACCTCGGGCAACCGCACCGTGCCGGCGGGCGCCACCGAGTGGGAGTACTCGTACGACGCGCCAGACCTGCGGCGCTTTCGCGGCCATGCCTTTCGCGAGAACGACCGCTGGGCGATCGCCCTGCGCCTGATTCCCGCCTCGGTGCCCGGCTTTCAAGAGCTCCGCCTGCCGGTGGCGGTGAAGTCGCTGGTCGAGAAGGCGGCGGGGCTCACCCTCATCACCGGGCCCACCGGCAGCGGCAAGACCACTACCGCGTTCTCGATGCTGCAGCACACCTGCACTGCGCAGAGCGTGCACCTCATCTCCATCGAAGACCCGGTGGAGTTTCGCATTCAGGCGCCCGGCTCGTGCATCGCCCAGCGCGAGGTGGGCCGCGACACGCCCAGCTACGAGGCGGGGCTCAAGGGGGCGCTGCGCGAAGACCCCGATCTCTTGTTCATCGGAGAGATTCGCGACCGGCCTTCGCTCGAGGCCGCGCTGCACGCGTCAGAGACCGGTCACGGGGTGATCGCCACCATTCACACCCAGAGCACCGCGCACACCATTCAGCGGCTGGTGGCGATGATGCCCACCGAAGAGCAGCCCGCCACCCGCGAGCGCCTCGCCGACTGCATGCGCGGCATCGTCAGCCAGCGGCTGCTGCCCCGCAAGAAGGGCCGCGGCCGGGTGCTGGCGACCGAGGTGTGCATGAACAGCCACTCGGTGAAAGACCTGATTCGCGACCCGGCGCGCCTGCGCGGCATGGTGCAGTTGCTCGAGCGCGGCGGAGACCGCTTCATGCACAGCCTCGATCAAGACCTCACCGCGCTGGTGCGTGAGGGCGTGGTCGAGGCGGAGATCGCCATCGGCAACGCCACCAGCCCCACCGACCTGCGCCGCAACCTCACCCTCGCTGGATTGGTGGCCGCATGATGAAGCGCGAAATCGTCCGTTCGTTTCACCGCGGCACCAAGAGCACCCAGGGCCGCACCCTCACCGTGTTCACGGTGAAGCGGCCGCGGCGGAAGAAGAAGAAGACCACCGCCGCCGAAGACTTCGACTGGAGCTTCATCACCTCGCAGCGCCAGGCGCTGGCCTGAAGCGCTCAGCCTCTCAGGGCGCGACGAGCCGCCGCCCGTCGCGGGTGCGCGGCGCGGTCGCATCGTCGGCCAGGCCCTTGAGCCGGTCCCACCGCTGGCAGGTCACCACCTCGTGGGCCTGGTCGAGCCCCTCGCAGTAGTTGGTGAACAAGCAGCGCCGTACCTCTTCGCCGCGGCCCTCGCGCACCTTTCGCGTCCAGTCGGGGTCGGCCAGCGTCTGACGGGCGCTCGCCACCACGTCGGCGTCGCCGCGCGCGAGCACCTCTTCGGCCTGCTGGAAGGTGGCGATGCCGCCGCAAGCGACGATGGGGGTCGAGAAGCCCGCGCCCACCACCGCCCGCTTCACCTGCGCCACCGCGGGCAGGTTGCGCCCCCACGGCCCCGGCGGCGCGGCGTTCGTGGTGGGCATGCACTCGTGGCCGCTGGGGCCGGTGTACGGGTACGCCGCGTGCCCGACCTTGGGCTGCTTCGCGTCTTCGAACTTTCCGCCCCGTGACAGCGAGAGAAAGTCGAGGCCCGCCCGCGCCAGCTCGACGCCGAAGAAGCACGCGTCGTCGACGCGGTTGCCACCCGCGATGATTTCGTCGGCGAGAAACCGGCAGCCCAGCGCGAGGCGCGTGCCGACCTGCGCGCGCACCGCGGCGATGACCTCGAGCGGCAGTCGCACGCGGTGCTCGCGCGGCCCGCCGTAGCCGTCGGTGCGGGTGTTCAGGCCTGAGAGAAAGCTGGCCATGGTGTACGCGTGGGCGAAGTGCAGCTCGACCCCGTCGAAGCCGGCGTCGAGGCAGCGGCGCGCGGCGTCGGCGAACAGCCCGGGCAACACCCTGGGCAGCTCGGCGATGTGCGGCAGGTGGGTGTCGGTGATGCGCTCACGCAGGCCGAAGCGGTACGCCTCGAGCTCGCGGGGGGGCAGCGCGGCGGCGATCTCTTCTTCGCTGGCGCCGAGCAGCCGCTGCGCCAGCGCGGGGTCGCCCTTCCAGTAGCGGCCGAAGAACGCCTCGCGGGTGGGCCGGCGCTTGATGGCCAGAAAGTCGATCAGCTGAATGTAGAGGCGGGTGCGGCCGGAACTGGCCGCCTTCACCGTCTTCACCAGGTGACGCAAGCCCTCGAGGTAGTCGTCGTGCCCCGCGCGGAGCAGCGGGCCGCTCGCAACGTTCCGAATTCCGGTGGCCTCGACCACGATGGCGCCGGGCTCTCCGCGGGCGAAGCGCTCGTACCAGCCGAGCACCTCGGGGGTGACGAAGCCCTGGTCCGACGCGCGCCAGGGCACCATCGCCGGCACCCAGGTGCGCTCGTTCAGCAGATGCGGGCCGATGCGCACCGGGCTGAACCAACGCGACGCTTCAGCCTCGGCGCGGGTCGGCCACCGCTCGACGGGCAACAGCTTGGCGAGGCGGCGGTCGGTCACGCGCGCTCAGGCGTACCAGATTGGCGCGCGCCCCAGCGAGTGCGCTATGCGGCGACCATGCGCTGGGTGCTCGTCGCGGGGTGGGTCGCCGTGCCCGCGCTCGCCCAACAGGGCGTCGACCCGGCCCCCGTTCCGCCTCCGCCACCGATGGTGCAGGCCGACCCGCTGCGCGAGCCTGACCCGCTGCCGGCCGCCGGCTTCGAGTGGGCTGACGACCTGCCCGTCGAGGCGCAGCGCGAGACGCCCGAAGCCCGCAGCGCGGCGCGCCTCGCCTTCTCGGCCACCTTCGGCATCGTGGGTGACCCCGGCTCGAGCGGCACCTCGTCGACCGGCACGCCCATCGGGCCGTCGCTCATCGTGGCCAAGCCGTTCTACATGGGCACCCGGTACCGGGCCGCCCAGTTCCTGTGGGACGCGCGCATCACCGCGAGCTGGGCGCCGGTGGCGAAGTTCGCGGTGCTGCAGATGTCTCCGATGTGGGGCGTGAACTTCTACTTCGGCTCGTACGTGGGCATGGAGCTGCGCCTCGGCGTGGGCTTCGCGGCGCGCTTCTCCAACAACAGCCACTTCGGCGTCAGCGGCGCGGGCGACAGCGCGCTGGTCTTTCGGCCGTTCAAAGACGACCGCATGCGCATCAAGGCGCTCGCCGGCGCCGGCATGCAGCTGTACCTCGACGGGGCCAGCGCCGGTGGCTTGAGCGCGTACCTGGGCGCCGGCTTCGAGCTGCCGCTGTGAGGTGAAGCGGGCGCGCCCAGCGCGTGAGCGACGCGAAGCATCGAAGGCCGCGCGCGGGCACAGGCACGGCTCACGATGCCGGTCAGACGATCACGTTCTACGTCGGACGTTCACGTCAGGCGTGCCCGAGCCAGTGCCCGAAATGCTGCGGTCTCTGAAACCCGGCCTTACGGCTCGGTGCCGCCGGCCTTGTTCTGCGGCTGCGAGGCGGTGCGCACCACGAAGTCGGCGCCGTTGTTGTCGGTGTCGAGCGAGTTGCCGAAGTGCTCATCGGCGCCACCCAGGCCCATCGACGCGGCGGTGGCGTTCTGGTTCGCCTTGCGCTCGAGCGAGCCCAGGCCGGGTGCAGCCGCCGCGGCGCCACCCTCGGGCGCGCTGGCGGTGGCGCCGTAGCCGACGGTGTCGATGGCGGTCGGGTCGGCGGGCGCGGTGCCGATGCCGCTCGGCCCGATGCGCACGTGCCCGCCGGCACCGCCGAAGTTGAAGGCCGTGGGAGCGCCCGCGTTCGAGGTGCGCACCGCATCGGGCGTCGCGGTGCCGGTGTACCCACCCGCCCCGACCGGGCCCGACGCGAACAAGAAGTAGCCGTGCGAGGCGATGATGCTGCCGGGCGGCAGCTGGCCGTTGTTGCTGAACGCCGCGCCCACGTCGCTCTTGTACTGCACGCGCCAGCCCGAGATGTCGATGGGCCCGCTGGTGGGGTTGTAGAGCTCGACGAACTCGTCGGCGGCCGAGGCGCCACCGACCTTGAGCTCCGAGATGACCACGTGGGTGGTGACCGGCAGGTTCGAGATGGTCACCGGGCAGGTCACCATCGAGCCGCCCAGCGTGGCGGTGATGCTGCCCATGCCGGTGGCAGAGGGAGACGCCAGCACCTGGAAGGTGGCGCTCAGGGTGTCGGGCGCCACCGAGACCGTGGCCGGCACCTGGGTGAAGCCCGCGTCGGCGCCCAGCGAGACCGGCGTCGAGAGCAGCGGCGGCAGGTCGAGCGACACGGTGAGGTTCGCGGTGCCGTCTTCGGGCAGGAGCAGCGGGCTGGGCGAGCACGACACCACCGCGGGCGTCTCGGTCGCGCCGATGACCCGCACCGTGGCGGCCTTCATCACCGTGCCGAGCGTGGCGGTCACCGTCTCGCTCATCGACTGCGTGAGCCCCTGCACCGGCACCACCGCCTCGACCTGACCGGCCAGCACCGTGACCGAGGCCGGCACGCTCAAGCCGCTGGTGCTGCTCAGCGTGACGGTGGTGTCGGTCGGCTGCGCCGAGTTGATCAGCACCTTCAACGCCTGCGGCACGGTGGCGGCGCCCGCGCTCATGCTGGCGCGGGTGAACTGCCCCGTCGGCCCGAGGGCGAGCAGCTGCACCGGGCGCTGCATGTCGGTCTCGCCGCGCGGCTCGAGCTTCGAGTCGGCGTTGCGGAAATCCAAGATGCCCTGAATGAACCCGAAGCTCTCGCCCACCGTCGGGTCGGGGGTGGTGATGTAGAGGCCGTCGTTGACCCGCAGGGTTCCGGTCGAGCCGGCCTGGCTGACGGTGAACTCCTTGATGGGCGGCGTGTCGCTCATGTCTGCCGGCGGGTTGATGTCGGCGACCGTGACGCCGTCGAGGCGCACCAGCACGCTCTCGAGCGCCGCGGCGCGCGAGCCACCGGTGCGCACCTCGTCAGGGGTGACGATGACCGCGGCGGGAAGCGCGTTGCCGTGCGAGACCACCGTCACGCTGCCGCTCTGCACGCTGGCCACCTGAATCTGGCCGTTGAAGGTCTGCGCGGTGCCCGCGGGAATGGTGACCCGGTCGCCCACCAGCACGTCGGTGCGGGGCAGGGCGGTGGTCGGGTAGTAGACGAACAGGCCCGAGTTGTTGGCGTTCACGTAGATGCTCTCGCTCGGGGCGACCTGCACGTAGAAGCCGTTCGCGCCCGCGCCGGTCACCAGCACGTTGGTGAGCTGCACCCGGCCGGTCGCCGCGCCGCTCTTGATGGCGTAGATGGTGGTGGGCACTCCGGGCGGCGGCGGGCAGAGCTGCGCGCCGGGGTTGGCCTGCATCGGGCAGGGGTCGCACACGTCGCCCTTGCCGTCGCCGTCGGCGTCGAGCTGCGCCTGGTCGGGGTCCATCGGGCACTTGTCGCTCGCGTTCGGCACGCCGTCGTTGTCCCAGTCGGTGGCCGCGCGCGCGCTGCAGGTGGTGGCGTTGGCGTCGAGCGGGCAGGCGTCACAGACGTCGCCCTTGCCGTCTTTGTCGGCGTCGGCCTGCACGCCGAAGTCTTCGGGCCGAATGGGGTTGAAGAAGGTGGGGCAGTTGTCGGTCGCGTCGGCGATGCCGTCGCCGTCACTGTCGGCGGGCGGGGTCGCCACGCCGGTGTACGCGTTCGCGCCGCTGAACAGCCACGCCGCGCTGCGCATCGGAGTGCAGACCGGCTCGGTCGCGCCCGGGCCGCCGCAGAAGAACAGCGGGTACGCGCTGGCGTTGGCGCCCTGCAGCGCGCTCAAGGTGGTGTTGATTTCAGCCAGGCACACCTGCTTGCTCACGCCGCACACGCTCACTGCGTTGCAGTTGCCGGCGAGCAGCGCTGTCACCCGCTCGTCGCCGTACATCGCGGTGCCGCCGCGCAGGGTGAGCAGCACGTCTTGCGGGTTCGCCGCCAGCACCGCGCGGTAGGGGTTGCCCGAGTAGTAGCGGTACACCGCCACATCGGCGGTGCGGCCGGGGCTCAACACGCCGGTGCGGTTGCTCACCACCATCGCCTTGGCCGCGTTCCACGTCGGCATGCGCCACAGCGACTCGGGGCTGAAGAAGCGGTTGTAGAAGTTCGAGCTCAGGTAGTCGGCGCACTGCAGCTCGCGCACGATGTTCATCGAGCCCGAGCGCAGCCAGTCGCTGCCCATCGCGATGTTGACTCCGGCGCGCGCGTACACCGCGACCTGGGCGGTCTCTCCGTACAGCGAGACGTTCGACCGCGGCGACCAGATGAGGCTCGACTTCTTGTCGGCCACCAGCCGCACGTCGGCGGGCTTGAGCGCGATGCCGTGAATCATCGCGGTGCGCGGAGTGAAGATGCCCGCGCTGCCGTCGAGCACGCCCGACATGCAGAGGAACTCGTTGCGCGCGCTGCGCTCGATGCCCTCGGAGACGTGCGGCTGGTAGGCGGCGGCCGCCGGCACCACGCTGGCGCCCGGCACCGACGGGTACGCGCAGCCCTCAGACAGCTCGTTGCCCGACGAGTCTTTCAGCGGGAAGGTGTCGTAGAGCGCGCCCAGGGTGTTGGCGCCCAGGCCCATCTGGCTCGCTGCGGTGGCCGAGGTGTCGGCCTTGTCGAGGTTGCGCAGCAGGCCCGCCACGCCTCCGCTGCCCGAGACCGAGGTGGTGCCCGCCATCAGCTGGCGCAGCTCGCTCCATTGAATCGCGGTGTTGCCGCCGGTGCCGCCGTTGGGAATCGAGAAGTGGCCGTTGTGGGCCGCGCCGCCGACCCGCCAGTCGTGGCGGTGCTCGTAGCGCTCGGGAATGCCGCCGTCGGCGTAGGTGCCCGCGTCGGACCAGCCGCCCCAGAAGGGCGCCGCGGTGAAGGTGATGTGGTCGTGGCTGTTGATGAGGCCCGGGCTGATGACGTTCTGGCCGCACACCAGGCGGGTGGCGGTGGCGTAGCCGGAGCTCGCGCTGCAGTCGCAGCCCACGCAGGTGATGTTGCCGTTGCTGCCGTTCACCAGCACCTGACCGCCCAGGTAGACCTTGCCGGGCAGCAGCACGGTGCCGATCAGCAGCTTGTTCGAATCGCCCGGGCCGACGTCGCAGCTCGCCGCGTTCGTCGGCGTCACCGCCGAGGCCGGGCAGGTGATGGTGGTGGGGGTGGTGCGGGTGCAGTCGGGCTCACAGCCGTCGCCCGCCACGGGGTTGCCGTCGTCGCACGCCTCGCCGCCCTGCCGCGCGCCGTCGCCGCACACCGCCGACGCGGTCGCCATCACCGTGGCGGTGCAGTCGGCCTCGCACCCGTCTTCGGGAATCGCGTTGCCGTCGTCGCACGCCTCGGTGCCGTTCATGGTGCCGTCGCCGCAGTAGGCCGCCGGCGCGGGCAGCGTGCAGTCGTTCTTGCACGCGTCGGTGTCGTTCATGTTGCCGTCGTCGCAGAGCTCGCCGCCCTCGCGGGTGCCGTTGCCGCAGAAGCCGGCGTCGATGGCCATGCCGCCCCCCGCGGTGCCGCCGCCGGTCGCGCCGCCGCCGGTGCCACCGCCGGTCGCTCCGCCCGCGGTGCCGCCGCCGGTCGCTCCGCCCGCGGTGCCGCCGCCGGTCGCGCCGCCTGCGGTGCCGCCGCCGGTCGCGCCACCCGCGGTGCCGCCGCCCGCGGTGCCGCCGTCAGTGGTGGGGTTCTGGGGACAGGCGGTGAGCACCACCACCGCGGAGAGAATCGAGACTCGGAGCGCGCGCGTCATTTAGGGCGCGCAACCTGTCACACCTCGAGGGTGAAACGCACCCCGAACCCCGACCGCGAGGTCAGGCGGCGGGCCGCGCTTCGAGCCCGGCGAGCAGCGGCACCTCGAGCGCGTCGCACATGCCGTCGTAGGTCACCACGTCTTTGGCCAGCTGCTGGTGCACGATGATGCCCATGTGCCCCGAGAGCAGCGCGTGGGCGAACGCGTCGGGCTTGAAGTCGGCGCGGAACTCGCCCTTCTTCTGCCCGTAGCGGCAGATGCCGGCGAGCACCTGAATGTAGAGCCCGAGCATGTCGCGCAGCGGGCCGGCGATGCGCTCGTTGTTGTTGGGCGCCTCGGCGGCGAGCATCGCGAAGAAGATGCCGTTCTGCGGCTGGTAGCGCAGGAAGCTGCGGGTGCGCTGCAGAAAGGCCATCAGCTGGCGCTTGGCCGACCACGCGCGCCCCTCGGTGAGCACCTCGGTGAACTCGCCGATGAAGCGCTGGTGCAGCTCTTCCATCGCCGCGAGCAGCAGGTCTTCTTTGGTGGGGAAGTGCCAGTACAGCGCGCCGGGCGTCATTTTGATCGCCTTGGCGAGCTCGTTCATGGTGGTGGCCAGAATGCCGCGTCGAGCGAACAGCTCGATGCTCGCCTGCAGAATGTCCACGCGGGTCTTGGCCGCCCGCTCCTGTTTGATTTCGCGTTTTGCGCCGAGCTTGGTCATCAGAAAGTGCCCATTACCGTGACTGTGCCACTCGATGCTCCACCCATCGCTTGCGCGGTCACTTTGAGGTTCCCGGTGGCGGTGTAGCCCGAGCTGCCCAGCGTGACGCCCGCGAGGGTGAGCTCGCAGCTGCCGGCGGGGGTGCCGCCCAGGTTCTGCTTCGTCACCCAGGTGTCGGCGCTGGTGGTGCCCGAGGCGATGGTGGCATCGCAGGTGAAGCCGTCGGTGCCGGCGGCGAAGCTGCCGTTCATCGGCATGCCCGCGAAGCCGATGTTGATGTCGACGGTGAAGGCCAGCGTGCCGGTGGTCTTCTTGAGCACGAAGCTGCTCGCGGTGTCGTAGCCGATGATCGGCTTGGGCGCCGAGATGGAGCCTACCAGCGCGCCGGTCGCAGAGAGCATGGTGGGCATCGAGGTGCCCGAATCGGTGGTGCCCGAGTCCATCGGGGTGGTGCTCGGGTTTGCGCTGCATGCCGCGCCCAGCGGCAAGCACAACAGGAGCACCTTGGCGAGAGGTCGGGGCATGAGGGTGAACTTGCAACCCCAGGTGGCTTCAGTCGAGCGGTTTCTCGCCCGGCGCACGATATAAGTTCCCGGCTGAAGATGAGGGCCGGGAGCCTGTTGCTGCTGAGTGTGTGGGCCTGCGCGTGCGCGTCGCAGCAGCGGCTGCCCCCCGGCAACGAGCTCGAGAACGCCGAGAGCGGCGAGGGCGCCGAGCCCAGCACCGTCGGCCAGTCGAAGATGCCGTCGCAGAGCGCCGAGCTGGCGCGCGCCTTCGACCCGCCGCCGCCCACCGAGAAGCAGAAGCCGGCCGCCGCCCCCTCTGCCCCGGCGGCGCCGGTCGAGCCCGACGCCACCGCGCAAGAGCGCGCCGACTTCCAGACCCGGCTCGACGAGACGAAGCGCCAGGTGGCGCGCCAGGACTTCGAGACCGCCGGGCCCGCGCTCGACGTGCTCGAGCACGACGCCGAGAAGCTGGGCCCCGTCGAGCTGCAGGCGGTGCTCGAGCTCGAGGTGAAGCTCAACCTCGCGCAGAAAGAGTGGCGCGGGGTGCGCAAGGCGGCCGAGCGCTGGCTCGAGGCGTGCGGGCCCGACCGCATCGACGCCTGCCGCGGCAAGGCCATCGCGGCGCTCAACAAGGTGGCGTACGCGAAGAGCCCCGAGGCCGAGAAGGCCAAGGCGCGCGCCACCGCGGCCAAGACCGCCGACCGCTGCGTCATCGACGCCGAGAACGCGCTGCGCGCCCACGCCGGGCTGCCGGGTTGCCTCGAGGCGGCGGCGGCGCACTACCGCGGCCAGAGCGACCGGCTGATGGGCGCGCGGGTGGCGCTGGCGAAGGCGGCCGCCGCGGCGCACGACGACAAGAAGAAAGAGCGCGCCTCGGAGCTCTACCAGTTCGCTGCCCGGGTCTGTGACGAGCCGCGCTGCGCGCAGGTCAAGCGGAGGGCGCTGAAGGCCGCCGGCTGGTTGGAGCTGCAGACCGGCGACCCGGCCACCGCCGCGCGGCTGATGATCGAAGAGATGGGCATCGGCGCCGAGCGCCTGCCGGCCGAGAAGAAGCGGTACGCGCGCACCACCGAGGTCGACAAGGTCTGCGCGGCGCTCGACTCGCGCGACGGCGCGGGCGCCTGCCGCAAGCTCGAGAAGCAGGTGCTGGGCGACTACATCTTCAAGGACTTCTCGGCCCAGAAGGCCGGCGTGGGGCTGGGCGCCGACACCGTGCGCACGGTGAACGAGCACTACAACGTCAGCCTGCAAGAGTGCCTGGCCGCCGAGGCCGCGCGCCTCGTGCCGCCTGCGTACGAGACCTACCAGGTGCAGTGGATGGTGCATAACGACGGGCGTGTCGACGATGTGCACATGGCCCGAAAAGACCAGGACGAGACCGAGCTCGCGCTGTGCCTGCGGCGGGTGTTTCCGCTGTGGCGGTACCCGCGCTACGACGGCGAGGCCCAGCACATCGAGCAGAGCTTCACCGTCTCGGCGCACCAGCGCGGCCGCTGAGCGTCGTGAAGCAGCGACGGCCGTGCACGGGCACAGGCACGTCTCACCAGGCCCGTCAGACGATCACGTTCTTCGTCGGTCGTGCACGTCCGGCGTGCCCGCGCCCGTGCCCGAAGGGCTGTCAGTCACTGAGTCGATGAAGCTCGGCGATGCTACCGACGTCGCTTTTTCGCACGCCGCTTTCGTCGAAACCTTTCGGTGAAGGGCGGGTTCGTATTTCCGAACCCGCTGCACCGGAGAACGCCGATGCCTGCAACGCCCTGGAAAGTGATGCTGCTGACTGCCCTTGCTGTGGTGTCGTGTGGGCGGCTGTCGACCGAAGCCGAAGAGGCCAAAGACGCGGTCGACACCACCGACTCGACCTCGAACGAAGGCGCGCTGATGGACCTCGCGTCGGCCGACGACGTGGCGGCGAGCGCCTGCTCGCTCACTTCCGAGCAGGTCGCGCAGGCGATGACCGAAGGGGTGGGGCGCAGGCTCAAAGACCCCGCGTGCGTCACCGCTACCCGCATGGGCAGCGCGGTCGACTACGCGATGAACGCCTGCACCGGCCGCTACGGCAAGGTGGTGGTCACCGGCACCGTGCACGTCGTCTACACCGCGAACGCCGACTGCTCGGTCGACGCGGTGGCGAGCGGCACCGGCATTCGCATCAACCAGGCCACCGTCGACCTCGACGCCACCGGCCACTACACCAAGGACGCGAGCGGCCTGCAGCAGGTGGTGGTGAGCACGCACAGCAAGGGCGGCACCGACGACGTGCAGCTCGACCACGTGGGCCACTACACCGTGACCCGCGACAGCGCCGACTGCCGCACCCTCGACGGCACCTGGAGCACCGACTGGAGCGCCGCGCGCGGCTCGGCCACCTCGTCGACGGTCGCCACGGGCCTGAAGAAGTGCGCCAGCGCGTGCCCGGCGGCGGGCGGTCACGTCGAGCACACCGGCGTGCTGGGCCGCACCCTCACCGTGAGCTTCGACGGCTCGTCGACCGCGCAGTGGTCGAGCAGCAAGGGCAAGAGCGGCACCGTCGCGCTCGACTGCGGCGCCGAGTAAAAAAACTTCAGTGGCCGAAACAGCACGACCCGGGTCCTCCACGCGAGGGTCCGGGTCGTGTCGTTCTTCAGCGACGCTTCACTGCGCGGCGGCGGGCTTCTCGCTCTCTTTGCTCGAGAGCGCCCAGCTGGCCCCGTTCCACTTGTAGACGGCGTTCTGCTCGCAGCCCTTCACGCCCGCGGTGTCGGGGGCCATGTTCATCACGTCGAGGCGCTGCTCGTTACAGCCGAGCTCGAAGGCGGCCTGCTTGCGCAGGTCGTCTTCGTGGCCGACGACTTCGGGCTTACCGGTGATCTGCGAGTTGTGCGCGCACGCGGCGAAGGCGAGCGCGAGCACGGCGACGATGAATTTTTTCATTGGAGTGCTCCGTATCTCTGCGAGAAAAAACACTGGCGGTGATGCGGTGAGGCAGTCATCTATCGGCCGCGGTTTCTCGAAACAAGGAGACGAACTTGAAAAAGACAGCAGCATTGGCTGCCGGGCTTCTTCTGTCGGCGTGCGGCAACCTTCCCAACCTCTTCGACAGCGGCAACGGCGGCGGGTGCAACTGCACCGGAACCCAGGTTTGCCACCCCATCACCAACAAGTGTGTCGACACCTGCAGCAGCGCCTCGGAGTGTCCCTCGGCGTCGCAGAGCTGCACTGACCTGAGCGGCACCTCTTCGAAGACCTGTACCTGCACCTCCGACGGCATGTGCGGCCTCACCGAGGTCTGCCAGGGCTGGGGCATGTGCGCCTCGAAGTGCAGCAGCTCGACCGACTGCCCGAGCAGCTACACCTGCGACACCAGCAGCGGGAAGTGCAGCAAGCCGGGGCAGAACACCGACGGCGGAACCGACGGCGGCTCGACCTGCAGCACCGCCAACTCGCAGCCCGACAACTGCGGCTACGGCAGCGTCTGCCAGAGCAGCGGCACCTGCCAGACCGCGCAGAAGGGCACCTGCAGCAACTTCGGCAGCACCCACTCGACCGCCTCGTGGAGCGCCACCAGCAGCACCGGCCCGGTCATCTACGCCGACGTCGACGAGTCGCCCGACGATGCCGCGGCCTGCACCGCCGGCACGCCTTTCACCGTGACGCTCAAGGCTTACGCGGGCACCGGCACCTTCCCCGCGAACAAATCGAATTTGCCCGGCTTCAAGTACGTACTGGTCAACGGCACCGAGGTCGACATTCCGTCGATGCTCCTGACCCCGGCCAACTACACGGTGAGCACGGACTCGAAGAACGCCACGATGAAGTTCACCCTGTGCTCGACGGTGGCGACCACCACCCTGCAGGCGGGCTTCTATTTCACCGGTGGCAACCCCTACTGCACGACCCTCACGCACTAAGTGAAAGGAACCCACTCATGACCTCAGCGATCGTCACGTTGTTCGTTCTCGCCGGCTCGCCGGCTCCGCTGATCACCGCCGACACCCGGCTGCAGTGCCCTGCCGGCACGGCGCAGTTCGGTGGCCCTTCGTCGAAGGCCGCGGTGCTGACCTGCACCGAGGGCTCGCGCGAAGGCATGCGCATGTACCACGGCCCGTACGTCTCGTTTTACGCCGACGGCAAGGTCGAGGCGGTCGGTCAGACCGACCACGGCATGCGCAGCGGCAAGTGGTCGTTCTACGACGCGGCGGGCACGCTCGTCGGTGAGACCGAGTTCAAGAACGGCGACTTCCACGGCCGCCGCGTCTTCTACTTCGCCGACGGCAAGGTGAAGGCCGAAGAGCGCTGGGTGGCCGGCGTGCAGCAGCTGGCGCGCCCCGCGAGCGCCACCGGCACCGCCACCACCCGCCCGTAAGCGTTCTTCAGCAGTGAGGCGGCCGCGTTCTTCTTCACGAGAAGGACGCGGCCGTTCTCTTTTCCCTACCTGGCAATCTCGCTGCGAATCGCGGCGAGGCGGTCGGCGCCCAGGTCGGTGCCCTTGGCGCCGGTCTGGGTGATGGTGGCGCGAATGTTCTTCACCCGCTCTGCCGAGGTGGGGTGGGTCGAGAGAAACGCGAGCAGCTCGGGCGTGTCGCCCTTGCTCTGCAAGAGCTCGAAGAACTGCGCCAGCGCGTCGGGGTTGTAGTTGGCGGCCGAGGCGTACTTCACCCCGTAGGTGTCGGCCTCGCGCTCCATCTCGCGGCCGTAGGCGAGCATGGTGCCCTTGCCGGCGAGCGCCGCGGTGAGCGCGGCGATCTGGTTGGGCTCGCGGCCGAGCGCCATGCCCACCGCCAGCTCGATGCCCTTGGTGGCGACCAGCTGGCGGGCGGTGTGGCGGGCCACCACGTGACCCATCTCGTGGCCGAGCACGCCGGCGATCTCAGCCTCGTTGCGCGCGGTGAGCAACAGGCCGGTGTAGACGTAGATGCGGCCGCCCGGCGTGGCGAAGGCGTTGGCGGTCTTGGGGTCGTCGATGACGAACAGCTTCCACGGCACGTTGGCGCGGTCGCGGTCGGGCCCGCCAACGATGCGGCGGGCGATGCCGTCGACGTAGGTGCTCACCTTGGCGTTGGTGAGAAACTTCGTCGACTCTTTGGTGAGCTGCTCGTGCACCTGCAGGCCGAGCTGGGTCTCTTCCTGGTCCGAGATGAGCGCCTGGGCGACGGTTCTCTCGACGGGAGCGGCCTGGGGAAAGAACGTGGCGCAGCTGCACAGGGCTGCGGCGAGGAAGACGGCGAGAGCGGTTCGCATGAACCGCTCTTAACCAGACTTATGCGCCGCTCGCCGGGACTTCGAGCTGCGGCTCGGCGGGCGGCGCCGGCGGAGGAGCGGGAATGCGCCACTGCGGAGCGGTGGGGCCGGGGTTGGGCAGGTCGAGCTCGAGCGCCATGCGGCGGTTCTCGGCTTCCAGGGTGCGCAGGTCGGCGGCGGCGCGCGACTGCAGAAACGCGGCGCGCTCGACGTCGGAGAGGCCTTTCGCGGCGACCGCTCCGCACACCACCTGCACCTCGTACCCGAAGCTCACTCCGCGGCGGCCCACCACCATCAGCCGCCCGTCGCCGCCGTGGGCGGCGGCGCTGGCGAACAGGCCGGTGAGCATGCCCTGGCTCTGCAGCACCGAGTCGTCACGCAAGAGCCCGCGCACGGTGACGCGACCGAAGTCGGCGCCCACGCCGAGAAACTCGAGCGGGGTGAGGTTGAGCTGGTGCAGGCCCTCCAAGATGACGAGCGGCTCTTTGCCCACGCAGCCCGAGTCGTCGGCCACGAAGTCGGGCCCGCGCGCCTCTTCTCCCAGCGGGCGGCTGAGCCAGGTGGTGAAGGCTTGTGGCGGCAGCTCGAGCTCTCCGTAGACCCAGGCGTCGAAAATCATGGCGTGTGTTCCCTCCGCTACACGCCAGTGTCAGCCTGTTTCAGCGCGGGGGGAATTTTTCGGCCGGCGTTTTTCGGCCGTGCAGCCTTTCGCCTCTCTAGAGACGAACTTCGGTCTGCATGATGGGCGGTATGTGCACGAACGAGATGCTCGCGCTCTTGCCCATGAAGCCGCGCGCCTCTTCGATGGCCTCGCTCAGGGTGTCGGTGCGATCCCACCCCAGCAGCGCGGGCACGTGGTTGTTCTCGGCGCCGGCGCAGATGACCTTGCCGCACCACTGACGGCCGTTCTCGCCCCAGTACCACATGTAGAAGGGGTGAGCGCCGTGGTAGCTGTTGCCCTTGCGGTAGAGGTGCACGTACGAGGGGTTCTTGGCGAACTCCTCTTCGTACTTGTGACCGAGCACCATCGCGTCGCGGGTCTCGGGCAGCAGGCGGTTGAAGAACTCGATGTACGGCGCGTGATGCTCGGGGTCGAACTCGTCGTAGAGCGGGTGGGTGATGATGATGACCCCGCCTTTCTTCACCAGCGGCACGCCGCGGTTCAGGTTGAAGAGGTAGCCGAGCGCCATCACCTGAACCAGCAGCGGGTTCAAGATGCTGTTCACGTTGTACGGCGACACGTACGGCATGCCGAAGATGACGATGTCGCTCTGGCCGTCGACCGGCACCGAGTACTGCTTCCAGCAGGCCTCGAGAATCTTGGCGTGGGCGGGCTCGGTGGCGCCGGCGTGCACTGCGGTCACTTCGTAGGGCGCGAAGATGTTGAAGAACATCTTTCGCTTCAGCGCGCGCGGCATCTTCGAGAGCGAGTACTTGATGCCAGCGAGCTTCAGCCGGTCGAGCTCGGTGAAGTCTTCCTCTTTCTTCATCAGGAAGCCGACCGGCTCTTCGAACATGCGGTTGTTGATCGAGGTCTCGATGTGAAAGACCTTGAGGTTCTTGTCGATGACCCGGCCGATGCGCTCGGTCGAGCGGTGGAGCGCCGAGCGGCTGGGCTCCATGTACGACTCGGTGTCGCGAATGGTCTGCGCGTTGTGGTGCGCGCGCAGCGACGCGTAGTTCGTCAGGCCGGTGCCCACCGACTTGTGGCCGCCGTCCATCGGCACCAGGTTGATGTTCACGTAGATGAGCAGGTCAGACTCAGCGGCGCGGCGGTTGATCGCGACGACCTCGTGGTGCGAGGTCTTCTCGAGCTCCACCATGCCGTCGGGGTCTTCGGCGTCGTGGTTGTAGAAGCGGTCGGGGTAGTGGGCGTCGAAGATCTTCTGGCCCACCATGCGCTTCATCTCCGCCTCGGTCATGCGGCGGTGCAGCGCGTTGGCGATGATGATGTGCACGTCGTCGACGCCGCTGTCGGCGAGCAGCTCGAGCACGATCTCGAGAATGGTCTGCCGCACGTCGGGCGTCTTCATCGGCGGCAGCGGCAACGAGATGTCGTCGAGCGCGATGGTGACCTTCATGCCGGGCGAGAGCAGCGCGTGGAGCGGGTCCATGCCCTCGGGGTGGTTGATGGCGTAGCGAATGGCGGCCTTGAGGTTCGGCACGCCCTCGAGCGGCGGCCGGGGGCAGATGACGCGCGTGCCGACCGGCAGGTCTTCGACCCAGAAGTCTTCGCCGTAGAACATCACCCGGGGCGGCGAGCCCTTCTCGGTGATGATGATGTGGCTCTCTTCGTCGTAGAGCTTCTTCAGCGTCTTCAGTGGCCGCACTCCGCGGCTTTTCGCCGTGGTCGGGGCTGCGGTCAAGCTGATAGGCGAGGAGCCCAAGCGCATGAACGTCGAGATCAAGCCTCCGCCCACGTTTGCACCCGTCGAGCACACGCTGACCTCCATCGAGGGCCTCAAGGCCGCAGGGGTGGCCGCGGGCATCAAGGCGAGCGGCTCTCCCGACGTGGCGCTGCTCACTAGCGACGTGCCGATGGCCGCCGCGGCGGTGTTCACCCAGAACCACTTCGCGGCCGCTCCGGTGAAGGTGAGCCAGCGGCACCTGTTGCGCAGCGCCGGCCAGGTTCGGGCGGTGGTGGTGAACAGCGGCAACGCCAACGCCTGCACCGGCGCCCAGGGCGAGCGTGACGCGGTCGAGATGTGCGAGCGGGTGGCGAAGGCCCTGGGCTGCGCGCCGCACGAGGTGCTGGTGTGCTCGACCGGCGTCATCGGGGTGAAGCTGCCGATGGAGAAGGTGCGTGCCGGCATCGACGCGGCGGTGGCCGCGCTGTCGAGCGAGGTCGAGGCCGGGCGGCGCTTCTTGAAGGCCATCATGACGACCGACGCCTTCGCGAAAGAGGCGAGCGCGAAGGTGGGCGACGCGCTGGTGGCCGGGGTGTGCAAGGGCGCCGGCATGATTCAGCCCGACATGGCCACCATGCTGGCGTTCGTGGCGACCGACCTCGAGCTGCGCGCCGAGCCGATGAAGCGCGCGCTGCCGGCCATCGCGGCCACCAGCTTCAACGCGGTGCATGTCGACACCCACACCTCGACGAACGACACCTTCATGCTGCTCTCGCGCAAGAAGGTGAAGGCCGACGCGAGCTGGTCGAAGGGGGTCGAAGAGGTGGCGCGCCGGCTGGCGTGGCTCATCGCGCGCGACGGCGAGGGCGCGACCAAGGTCACCACCGTGCACGTGACCGGCGCGGCGAACGACGACGCGGCGCGGAAGATCGCGCAGCGCGTGGTGGCCTCGGCGCTGGTGCGCACCGCGCTCTACGGCAACGACCCCAACTGGGGCCGCTTCACCTCGGCGGTGGGCAACAGCCCCGAGGTGCGTGACGCGGCGAAGCTCTCGTGCCTCCTGCAGGGCATCGAGGTGTTCAAGGCCGGCGAGCCGACGGCATTCGACCGTGCGGCGGCCTCGAAGGCGATGGCGAGCGAGGACGTGAAGCTCGAGCTCAAGCTCGCCGACGGGCCGGGCCGCGCCCTGCTGATGACGTCTGACCTGGGCTACCGCTACGTCGAAGTGAACGCCGAGTACACCACGTAGGCGGGGGCTGGGCGGCCTGGGCTCGGTCACTTGCCGCCGGGACGCTGCTGCTCTCGGGCGGGGAACTGCGTCGGCGTTCACGGGGGGGCTTTCGTCTCTTTGCGAAGGGGACGTTGCTGCTCACGGGCGGGGAACCGCGCCAACGTCGCTGTGTAGCCGGGGGAGATTCCTCGGGTGCTTCGACGGTGTCATGCCGAGCGCGCGGTCCCTCCTCTCTCGGGGCAGCACCTCTCAGTGGTACCTGGCCGCCCGGCAAAGCGAATGAGGGCGAGCGGCAGGCGCCCAACGTACGGGCGGACTCGGGTGTTCTCGGCCGTTTCGGCAATTGACAGGGATTTTCGTCGCCGGCGACGAAAAGTCCGGTCAGAACGCCTGGGGCCTGCCACGGGGGCGGCTCGTCGTCGTCGTTTTTCGGTTCTGGACGCGATTTTCGTCGTGCGCGACGAAAACCCCGCCCAGAACCGAAACCGGCGCCACGCCATGACCTGCCGCCCGTGCCCTCATTCGCGCACTTTGAGGCGGCCACGAACCGGTGGTGCCGAACGTCTGCACCCGAACGCAGCGCACCGCGCAGGGGAGCCACTGCGAGGACATCGAGCATTCCGCGCGCCGCATCGTCTCGCCGCGCGCCGCATCGTCTCGCCGAGCCGAGCCCGACTACTGGCAGACCACGCGCTTGTCTTGCGGCACCTCGACCACGGTGCAGGTGCCCGCGTCGTCAGCGAACGTGGTGCCCCTGGCGCACGCCACGACGCCCATGCAGCACTGCGCCGACCACGCCCGACAGCTGTTGCCGTCGTCCTGAATGCACAGCGGGTACGTCTCGGGGCAGGGCGGCAGGCAGGCGGTGGCGAGCAGCAGCGCTGCGCCCAGCCACCTCATCGAACGTTGAGCACCGGCCAGTTGTAGCTCCGCGCCAGCGCGCGCAGGCGCAGGTCGGGGTTCACCGCGGTCGGCCGGCCGACCACCGCCAGCATCGCGTAGTCGGACGCCGAGTCGGAGTACGCGTGGCACTTGGAGAGCTCGAGGTCGTGCTTCTCGCAGTACTCACGAATCACGTTCGCCTTGTTGGCGCCCTCGATGATGGGAGGAATCACCTTGCCCGTCGCCTTGCCGCCCACGAACTGCATCTTGTTCGCGATCAGGTCGTCGGCCTTGAGGTAGCGCGCCAGCGGCCGCATGGTGAAGTCGAGCGCGCCGCTCACCAGCACGATGCGGCAGCCGTCGCGGCGGGCCTCGTCGATGAGGTCCTGTGCGCCCGGGTAGATGGCGTCTTTGATGACGTCTTCGAACATGTCTTCCGCCAGCTCGAACAGGCGGTCTTCGGTGAAGCCCGCGTAGTACCGGTAGAAGAACTCGTTGAAGACCTTGCGGTCGATGAAGTTCAGCGTGGCGAAGATGGGCAGGCTCGCCAGGGTGCCCGCAGCGCGGCCCAGAATGCCGCGCACGCTGCCCTCGTTCAGCGCGTAGTAGCCGTACGCGTGCACCACGTTGGTGGAGATGAGCGTGCCGTCGATGTCGTAGAACGCCGCTTTGCCTTTGCCGGAGCTCTTGGGGCCGTGGTGGTGCACCGTGAGCGCGCGTCTAGCAGCGGCCCCACCCACCGTCTACCGCGCTGCGTGCGTCGCCTCGGCCTGGCAGTCTTTCGCCAGCGGGCCTTCTTTCACGAAGCGCTCGACCAGCAGGTTCCACGGCTCCCACTCGTGCGCGCCGTCGGTGAGCGAGACGTGGCCCTCGGGCAGCGAGTCGCCCAGCAGCTCGTCGAACGGGGCCAGCGAGTCTTCTCGCCCCCAGCCGGCGTAGAGGTCGGGCCCCTTCGTCGGGTCGTTGCTCACCTCCTGCAGCCAGCGCCACAGCTGCCGCTGGTAGTTGTCGCCGTTGGTCGGCTCGGCCGCGGGCGCCTGCCATTTCTTCAGGCCGCCGGCGTCGCGAATCTCGCGGGCCAGGCTGCGGTCGCCGAGCCACGGCGCCATCGCGAACACCCCGTCGAAGTCTTGCGGGTGGTGCATGGCGTAGAACAGCGAGCCGAAGCCGCCCATCGACATGCCCATGATCCACTTCTTCTGGTAGCCCTTCTGCAGCGCCGGCGAGACCACGTCGTCGTGCAGCCGCGCCAGCATCGTCTCTTTGAAGTAGTAGCCGATGGTGGCGTTGGCCGAGATGACGTCGATCGAGAGGCCGCTGTCTTGCAGCTTCTTGACGAAGCCCTCCTTCTCGAAGTCGCCGGCGTTCGACCCCGCTCCGGGCATCAGCACCACCAGGCACTTCGCCGGGGGGTTCACCTGGTAGTCGATCTGCGTCATCGGCACCGGCGCGCGAAAGCACGCGCCGCACAGCACCGCGCACGCCACCGTTGCAGTCTTCACGTTCAAAGCCATTCGGCCTCCACGTAGCTCTTCGCGCTGCGCGCGATCGACTCTGAGATCGTGCGCCTCGGCTGGTAACCCAGTAACCGTTTTGCCTTCTCGATGCTGCACGTCCACCCGGGCACGAGCAGCTGCCTGGCGAGCTTACGGTTGAGCGGCAACTTCGTTGCGGTGAGCCGGGAGACCACGTCGGCGCCCGCTCCCAGCATGGCCAGCGCGGCGGCAGGCAGGTACAGGTGGCGCGGGTTCTTCACCTCGAGCGCGGCGGCGGCGAGCTCCATCACTCCTTCCAGCGTGATGGTCTCGTCGCTCGACGAGAAGAACGCCTGGCCGACCGCCTGCGGCAGGTCGGCCTGCAGCAACAGCTGCGCGACCACGTCGTCGACGTCGACCATCGACAGCGGCCGCGGCCCGCCGCCGATCTTCAAGATGAAGCCGCGGTTGGCGATCTTGAAGAACGAGAGGTTCTCGTGGTCGAGCGGCCCCAAGATTCGCGCCGGCCGAATCGAGGTGACCTCGAGGCGATCGGAGAACGAGAAGGCGATCTGCTCGCCCAGCGCCTTGCTCTCTCCGTACGGCTCTTCGGGGCTGAACGGGTCGTCTTCGACGCGCGGGCGCCGCGCGGTCGAGGGGCCCGAAGCGGCGAGCGAGCCGCAGTTCACCAACCGCCGCGCCCCGGCCTTCACCATCGCCTCGGCGACGTGACGCGTGCCCTCGGCGTTCGCTTCGATGAACGCCGCGCGCTGGGTGGCGCGCCGAATGCCGGCGAGGTGAAACACCACCTCGACGTTCTTCACCGCGTCGGCCAGCGTGTCGGGTCGGGTGACGTCTGAGACCACGCGCTCGACCGCCACACCGGCCAGCGCCGACGCGTCAGAGCCTTCGCGCACCATGCAGCGCACGGTGTCGCCACGCGCACACAGTGCCCGCGCCAGGTGAGCACCGAGAAATCCGTTCGCGCCGGTAATCAGGCACCGCATCGATTGCTCCCTCTGACTCTCCTCTAGAAAAAAGAAAAATGGGGCTGTTTTTCCCGCTACAGCTCTGGTACTCACCGCGGCCCCGGTTCTCGTGCACGAGACCGATAACGTCCCCACCGGGACAGGAGACAACAACGAAATGGCCGCTAAGAAAGCCGCGAAGAAGACCGCTGGTCGGAAGCCGAACGCTGCGTTCATGAAGCCGATGACTCCCTCGGCCACCCTCGCCGAGATCGTTGGCGCGAAGCCGATTCCCCGCACCGAGGTCACCTCGAAGGTCTGGGCCTACATCAAGAAGAACGGCCTGCAGGACGCGAAGAACAAGCGCCAGATCAACGCTGACGCCAAGCTTCAGGCGGTCTTTGGCGGCAAGAAGACCGTCGACATGTTCGAGATGACCAAGCTCGTCTCGAAGCACCTGAGCTGAGCCGAGTCGTTTCTGACTCCTCAAAGAGGCCCGCTACCTTCAGTGGTGGCGGGCTTCTTCGTTTTCTCGAGGCCGGTGTGGGGCGAGGCTGACCCTGTAGGTCTGCCGCCAAGCGGCTGACGCGTGGGGCCTGATCGGCTCGGCACGCTCGCTGCAATCGACGCTGCCTCATGTTTCGAGCCACCACCAAAGCGTTCGACCGAATCACCGCCCTCGCCGCGACGCTGTTCGACGCGCCGCTGGCCGGCATCGTGAGCGCCGCGCGCGTCGAGGCGTCGCAGGGTGAGCCGGTGACCGACGCGATGGAGCGGCTCGGCGCGGCCGACCTGGTGTGCACGCAGGTGGCGATGGAGCCGACGCCGCACGCGCGCTTCTTCGCCGCGGTGCCGCTGCTGGGGCCCGACAGCGAAGTGCTGGCTGCGCTCTACGTCGCCGACGTGCGGGTGCGGCAGCCCACCGACAAGCAGCTGCAGGCGCTGCGCGACCTCGCCGAGATGGCCACCGTCGAGCTGCGGCAGCAGCGCATGGCGAAAATCGTCACCAGCGCTCCGCAGATGGTGTTCGTGCAGGACGCGGTGACCAGCCGCGTCACCTACTTGAACGATGACGCGGTGTACTACGCGTCGGGCCGCTTTCCCCTCGCGCTCGACGCGGTGCACCCTGGCGACCGGGCGCAGCTCGAGTCGATGCACACCGAGCTCAGCTGCCTCGACGCGCGCGCCGAGCGGGTGGTGCGGGTGCAGGTCGACGGCATGTGGCGCTGGCTGCACGTGAAGAAGCGCGTCAGCCGCTGCGACTCGACCGGCGCTCCGCTCGAGCACACCGGGGTGGCCACCGACGTCACCGAGGCCAAGGAGACCGAGGCCCGCCTGGTGGAAGCCAAAGACCAGCTCGAGCAGCTCGCCACGCAGGACGAGCTCACCCAGATTCCCAACAAGCGCGCGCTCAACACCCGGCTGCAGCAGCTGATCGCCGAGGGCAAGCGCGGCCGCCGCTTCGCGGTGGTGATGGCCGACGTCGACAACTTCAAGAAGGTGAACGACACCTTCGGCCACGCCGAGGGAGACCGGGTGTTGCGCGAGGTGGCCAAGGCGCTCACCGACAACGTGCGTGAGATCGACTTCGTGGCCCGCTTCGGTGGCGAAGAGTTCTGCGTGCTGCTCACCGACGTCGATGGCCCCACCGCGCTGAGGCTCGCCGAGCGGCTGCGCGAGGCGGTCGAGCGCCTGGGCGGCCCGTTTCGCGTCACCTGCAGCTTCGGCGTGGCGCCCTGCGCCTCGAACGACCGCTCGGACGTGAAGCTGCTGCTCGAGGGCGCCGACGACGCGCTGTACCGCGCCAAAGACTCGGGCCGCAACCGCGTCGCGATGGCGCGCCGCTCGATGCCGTCGGCCAGGCCGGCGCGCAAGCATCAGCGCGTGGCGGCCTGACCGCTCGCGCCGCGAACGTTACCCGTGCGGTGAGCAGGCAGCCGTGTCAGATTCACTCGTCTTGAGCTCGGCGCACGAGGTGTTGCCCGGAGTGCCGTACCCACTGGGCGCGACGTACGACGGCCGCGGCGTGAACTTCGCGGTGTTCTCGGAGAACGCCACCGCGATGGAGCTCTGCCTCTTCGACGAGCAGCAGCCGCGCCTCGAGAAGCACCGCCTCAAGCTGCAAGACGTCACCGCCCACGTGTGGCACGGCTACGTGCCGGGGCTGCAGCCGGGCACGCTCTACGGCTACCGCGCGCACGGCCCGTGGGAGCCCCAGAGCGGGCTGCGCTTCAACCCCCACAAGGTGCTCACCGACCCCTACGCGCGGGCCTTCAGCGGCAAGCCCGACTGGATGCACCCGCTCACCACGCTCAAGGCCGACGAGAAGGGCGTCGAGCCGTTCGATTCGCGCGACAGCGCCGCGGGGACTCCGCGCTGCGTGGTGGTGCACGACGACTTCGACTGGGGCGACGAGAAGCGCCCCGGCGTGGTCTGGCGCCGCGCGGTGCTCTACGAGCTGCACGTGAAGGGCTTCACCGCGCGGCACCCCGAGATTCCCCCCGAGCTGCGCGGCACCTACCTGGGCCTGGCGCACCCCAAGGCCATCGAGCACCTGCTCTCGCTGGGGGTCACTTCGGTCGAGCTGCTGCCGGTGCACGAGAGCTCGAGCGAGGGGTTTCTGTTGCAGCGGGGGCTGTCGAACTACTGGGGCTACAACACGCTGGGCTTCTTCGCTCCCGACCAGCGCTTCGCCACCGGCTCGCGCGGCCAGCAGGTGCGGGAGTTCAAGCAGATGGTCAAGGCGCTGCACGCCGCGGGCCTCGAGGTGATTCTCGACGTGGTGTTCAACCACACGTGCGAGGGCAACGAGCTGGGGCCCACGCTCTCGTTTCGCGGGCTCGACAACCCCACGTACTACTGGCTCGACGGCCAGAGCCGCGCCCGGTACCGCGACTTCACCGGCTGCGGCAACAGCCTCAACCTGCGGCACCCGCAGGTGATGAAGCTGGTGCTCGACTCGCTGCGGGCGTGGGTCACCGAGTATCGCGTCGACGGCTTTCGCTTCGACCTGGCGCCCGAGCTGGCGCGTGTCGACGGCGGCGGCTTCTCGCGCGAAGCGCCGTTTCTACAGGCGGTGCACCAGGACCCGGTGCTCTCGCGCGTGAAGCTGATCGCCGAGCCGTGGGACGTGGGCGAGCACGGCTACCGGCTGGGCGGCTTTCCCAACGTGTGGGCCGAGTGGAACGACCGGTTCCGCGAGACGATGCGGCGCGCGTGGCGCGGCGACGAGCGCCAGGCGGCCGAGGTCGGCTACCGGCTGACCGGCTCGTCGGACGTGTTCAAGAGCTCGGGGCGGCGGCCGATGGCGAGCATCAACTTCATCACCTGCCACGACGGCTTCACCCTGCACGACCTGGTCACCTACCAGGGCAAGCACAACGAGCTGAACGGTGAAGAGAACCGTGACGGCGCCTCGGAGAACCAGTCGTGGAACTGCGGCCACGAGGGCGAGACCGACGACCCGGTGGTGAACGCGGTGCGCGACCGGCAGAAGCGAAACCTGCTCGCCACGCTGATGCTCGCGGTCGGCACGCCGATGCTCAACATGGGCGACGAGCTGGGCCGCACCCAGTGGGGCAACAACAACGCCTACTGCCAGGACAACGAGCTGTCGTGGGTCGACTGGAACCTCGACGACAAGAAGCGCGCGCTGCTCGAGTTCACCCGCAAGGTGATTCGGCTGCGGCACGCCCAGCCCACCATTCAGCGCCGCAACTTCTTCATGGGCTCGACGCTCGAGGACTCGCGGTTTCGCGACCTGGTGTGGTTTCGCCCCGACGGGCACGAGATGGGCGCCGACGACTGGCAGGCCGCCGGCACCCGGTGCCTGGGGTGGTTTCTGGGCGGCGATGCGATTGCGACGCGCGAGCCTTCGGGCGCGAAGGTGGTGGGCGACACGCTGCTGGTGTTCATGAACGCGGCGCAAGACGCGGTGGCGCTCACGCTGCCCGAGAAGAAGTGGGCGCCAGGCTGGGAGACCCTGCTCGAGACCGCGCGCGACGACGCTCAGGTGAGGCGGCTCGAGGCGGGCAGCACGTTCGATTTGGCGGGGCGATCGGTGGTGGTGTTCCGCATGAGCGCGCCGCCGTAACGCGAGGGGCAGCGGCTGCGTCGGCCTGCGCCGGCGTCGTCGTATGGCCCGGGTGAGCTTCCGAACGCGCCGGGCCGCAGCCAAAGCCGAATGCTCAGTGCTGCGCGTGCGCGGCCTTGGCGAAGTTCTCGCTGGTGGCGCGCAGGCGCTTGCTCAGCGTCTGCACGAAGAAGCGGTAGAGCTTCACCGCGATCTTGTCGTTCATCACCAAGAGCTTCTCGAAGCGCGGCCGGTTGATGACGAACGCGTCGACCTCGCTCTCGGCGGTCACCCGCGCCGAAGTGGGCGCATCGTCGACCAGCGACATCTCGCCGGCCGGTGAGCCCGGCCCCATGCGCGCGACCATCTCTTCGGCCCCGCCGGCGCCCACCCGGGTCACCTTCGCCGAGCCCTTGCGCAGCACGTAGAGCGACTCGCCCGGCTGGCCCTGCTCGATCATCACCGCGCCCGGCGCGAACTTCTGCGTCTCGCACGCCGCGTAGACCGCCTTCATCTCGTCGAGCGAGAGGTCTTTGAACAGCGGGGTGCTCTTCAAGAAATCGAACCCGTCCATCATCGACACCAGCGCCGGCTGCGGCGCGGCCTCGGGCGTGCCCGCCACCACCGGCTGCGGCGCGGCCTCGAGCACCGGCGCCGCCCCCGCGGCCGGGGCGCCGGGGAGAATCTTGGGCGCAGGCCCCGACTGCAGGCTCGCGATGCGCGTCTTCACGTCGCTGTAGTCGAACTGCCAGGCCAGCAGGTCTTGATAGATTTTCATCGCCTGCGGCACCGCGCCGCGCTGCTCGAGCGTGCGCGCCAGGTTGTAGAAGACCGGCGCGGTGTCTTTCGACAGCTGCGCCGCCTGCACCACCTCGAGGTACTTGCGAATGGCCAGGTCGAGGTAGCCGTTCTGCGCCAGAATCTCGCCGATGAGCCGGCAGGCCTCGAAGTACGCCGCTTCGTTGCGCTGCACCTTCTGCAAGAGCTGCAGCGACTTGTTCATCTTGTTCATGCGGAAGTACAGCTTGCCCGCCACGAAGTTGTTCACCGACTTCTCGAAGTTGACCGCCGCCTTGTCGTAGTTGTTCACCTTCAAGAAGAACTCGGCGGCCTGCTGGTAGTTGCCGTGCTTCTCGAACATCTCGGCCGCCTTCCCCATGTCGCCGGCGCGCGTGTACATCTCGGCGGCCATGTACGCGTCGTCGGCGCGCTCGTACATCGCCGCGGCCTTGGGGTAGTCTTCGAGGTTCTCGAGCAGCTGGCCCGCCTTGGCGTAGTCGCGCGCCAGGTAGAACATCTCGGCCGCCTTCATCTCGACCGCGCGGTCACCGGCGATCGCCGCCAGCACGTTGTAGCCGATGTCTTCCTGGCAGTTGCCGTACAGCTTGGCGGCGTCTTGCGCCCGCGCAGCGCGCAAGAGCTGCACCACGGTGTCGACCAGCCTGCCTGAGTCGACGTACTCGGCTGCCGCGAGGTCCATGTTGGCGTCGAGCGCGGCGAGGCCCGGGGCGCGCGCGGTCTCTTGCGGCACCTGCGCCTGCAGCTCGTTGGCTTTCTCCTGCAGGCCGGCCTGCTGGTAGAGCTGAATCGCCTTTCGGTGGTTGCCGAGCGAGACGTAGATTTTCGCCGCGTCTTCGAAGGCCTCGGCGCGCTCGTACATGCCCGCGGCGCGCTCGCGCTGGTTCGCGCGCAGCAGCGCGTGCGCGGCCTTCGCGTAGTCTTTCGTCTTCTCGTACATCGCCGCGGCCTTCTCGTAGCTGCCCACCGACAGCAGCAGCGCGGCGGCTTCTTTGGCGCGGCCGGTGCTCTCGAGCAGCAGCGCGGCGCGGTCGACGCCGCCCCCCTTGCGGTAGGCGGCGATGGCCCGCTCGATGTCTCCGGCGCGCTCGTACAGCGGGCCGGCCTCGATGAAGTTCTTCTCTGCTTCGGCTTTCTCGGCGCGCTTGATCAGCTCGTTCGCGGTGACCATGTACCGGCGAACGCTATTTCGGCGTCACCGTCACCGCGAGCCCTTCGTTCCACTTCTTGAATTCGTCGGTGTAGTACTCGTACGCCCTGCTGGCCGGCCCCACGTAGCGCCCGGGCACTGCGGCGACGAGCGAGAGCGGCACCTCGCGCACCTGGCCCTTCTCCATGCCGCGCCAGTACAGCACCACGTCGCGGCCCAGCACCTCGTAGGCATCGACGGTGCCCTTCTTCACCAGCTCTTTGAGCTGGTCGTGGCGCGGCTCCAGCCCGCCCGGCAGGCCGACGATGGCCACCACCGTGGGCAGGTTCTGAGCGCTCAGGTTGGTGACGGTGGCGAACGCCTCGAGCGTCTCGCCCTCGGCCACCGTGCTGGTGGCAAGGCGAACCGCCAGGTCGACCTTCGTCTCTCTGGCGCTGGCGGGAGTCACCGCGCTGTACTTCACCGTCAGCGCGTAGGGCATCTCACTGCCGTTCTCCATCTTCAGCTCGATGCGGTGGTCGCCCGGCGAGAGCAGCTCGGAGAGCTCGGGCAGCTTGAGGGCTCCTTGAGTCTTCTCGTCGAACTTCAACGCGCTGCCCACCTGCTGGCCGTCGACGAGCACCCGCACCGTGCCGGCCGCCTTGGGGCGCGCGCGCTGCCGGTCGTACGCGACGATGGCGCGCAGCGCGAGCACCGTGCTCTGGGTCGAGCCGTAGCGCCCGCCCTTGCACACGTCGGCGAGGTAGCGAATGGCGGTCTCGACGTTGCCGGCGAACTTCGGCTCGCGCAGCCACGCCAGGGCGGCGAGCGAGGTGGCCTCGACCACCAGCGCCTCACCGCCGCTGCCGACGATCGACTGGGTGGCCTGACCCACCGAGCCGTCTTTCTGCTGGGCCGCGGCCAGCTTCTCCATCAGCGCCACCGCCCTGGGCCGGTCGCCCCAGAGGTGAATCGCGTTCGCCGCCAGCGCCCACACGTAGCTGTTCTTGCTCTTGGGCGCGGCCTCTTCGAGCGAGGCGACCTCTCTCGCCACGTCGCGCTCGCCGCTCTCGAGCAGCGCCCAGGTGATGTACGCGTTCGAGCTGTCTTTGTCTTCCACCCAGGTGTGCAGCGCGCGGCGCTTGCGCGAGAAGCCGCCGCTGCCGTCGCGCTGCTTGAGCAGCCAGGCGCGGGTGTTGGTCAGCATCTTCTGATCGACCTCGCGCACCTTGCTCATGTCGGTGAAGTGCAAGAGGCCGAAGGCGCTGAGCGCCTCGTGGCCGGGGTTCTCACCGAACCACTCGTAGCCCTTGTCGCTGCACTCGAAGCCGACCAGCCGCTGGTAGCCCTTGTCGAGCGTCTCTCTGCTCCGCTGCACCAGCTGCGGGTCCACCCCGGTGTGGCTCACGAAGTACTGCTGCGCCATGGTGAGCGGGTAGCTGGTCGAGCTGGTCTGCTCGAAGCAGCCGTACGGCTCTTGAATCAGCCGCGCCAGCGCCTCGGTGAGGTTGGCGAGCGGGGTGGGGTACACGGTGGCGAAGGCGCTGACGCTGCCCGGCACCGCCGACGAGGGAATCGTCACCGCGTGCACCGCGGCGCCCCTGGCCTTCAAGAGCCCGCCGAACGACTTCTCGAAGGGAAAGCCCCTGGGCTTCACGCGGAGCTGCCGCTTCACCGTGTCGGTGTACGCGCCCGCGGCGCCGGTGAGCGTCACCTCGAGCGGCGTCTTCGAGGCGGGCACCTTCACCTCGATGACCTGCCGCACCCGCGCGCCGGGCGCGAGCGAGACCGGTCTGCCCAGCGCGCCCGGCGCGGCGCCGACGAGCGAGCCGCTCAGCGTGGCGTTGGCGAGCGGCTCGCCGGTGCCGTTGACCATCACGATGGGCAGCGCAATGACGTCGCCTTCGGTCACCTCGAGCGGGAGCTTGGGCTCGACGTAGAACGGCTGGGTCACGTCGAACACCAGCGAGGCGCCGCCGAGCGCTCCGGCGGTGGTGAAGCCACCTGCGCTGGCGCGAAAAGAGGTCACCGAGTCGTTGAGCGCGAAGGTCACCGTCGCTTCGCCGTGGGAGTCGGTCTTGGTGCCGGCGCTCCAGTAGAGCGTCTCGGTGAAGTCGACGCGGTCGTTGGGGGCGCGGCCGGGGCGCAGCGCGTGCGCGTACTCGCGCACCACCACGAAGTCGCTGCGCAGCGCCTTGCGGTCGGCCTCTTCTCCGGCGACGCGGCGGGCGCGCTCGGCCCGGGCGCCCTGGCCCACCGCCGCGCGCAGCACGTCGGGCTGTTGCTGGGCCTGCACCTCGGGCAGGGGCGCGGGCTTCGCCACCGCCACCGGCGCAGGTGCCGGGGGCGGAGCCGCCGAGGGCGCTCGCGGAACGAGGTCGGGCATCGCCCCGGCCCGCATTCTCCGGCCCAGGCCCATGCCGGCGCCGGGCGCCCCGTCGAGGTCTTCGGCCACCATCGCCAGCTTGAGCGCCACCACCCGGCGCGCGGCGTCGCCGTTGGCGGCGATGAAGTCGGCGAGGTTCAGCAGGGCGAAGCGGCGCCAGCCCTGGGTGCCGAGCAAGAGGTCGGTGGCGAGCGCGGCCCTGGGGTTCTTCGGGTCGAGGTAGACGTGCGCGTCGGCGAGCTCGCGCACCTCGTCTTCCAGGTAGACCATCACCGGCAGCGACGGGGCCTGCTCGCGCTTCTCGATGAGCTCGAGCACCGCGTCGTCGGTGACGGTGAGCCCGACCACCGCCGAGACCGGCTTGCCGCCCGAGAGGGTCTTCACCTTCAGCTTCATCGCGCCGCCCGGCACGTGGCGCTGCGGGTCGAGCTCGAGGCTGACGCTGAGCGGCTTCGCCGGCTGCACGAACACCAGCCGCTCGGCGAGCGGGTTGCCCTGCTTGTCCCAGACGGTGGCGATGAGCACCCCGTCGGCGCCCCGGGGGTCGATGCTGACCGCCTGCCCGCTACCCGCGGCGACGTGCGAGAAGCCCAGCTCGCGCTCGCGCTGCGAGAGCGTCACCTTCGCCGCGACGGTCGACGAGACCTGCAGCGCCACCGCCGCGTTCGGCTCGAACACCTCGCGCATCGCGTGCACCGTGGCGCCGCCGGCCTTCACCTCGGGCAGCGGGAAGGTGCCCTTGATGCCGGTGGGCTCGAGCACCCTGAGCGCGTAGCGGGCGCCTGCCCTGGGCACGAAGTCGAAGCGGCCGCGGCCCTCGTGCTCGGTCTGGAACTTCGCCACCTCGGCGCCGTCGCCGTCGACCACCACGCCCTTCAGGTCGGCCGGCTTCTTCGCGGGGGTGCGGGCCTCGAAGTACACCCGCATCGGCAGGCCCGAGATCAGCTCTCCACCCTCGGGGAACACGGTGAGGTCGACCGTCTGCAGCAGAATCGGCAGGGTCTTGGTGGCGGTCTCGACCACGCCGCCGTCTTCGATGGCGAAGGCGAGCGAGCCTTCGCCGCGGGCGATGCTCCTGGGCAGCGCGAAGCTCACCGTGCACCGGCCCTGGTCGTCGACCTTCGAGATGACCCGCGCGGCCTCGGCGCCGTCGACGCGCGCGATGGCGGTGACCCTGGCTCCTCGAGGGAAGCCGCCCTCGGCGCGCTTCGTCTCGAGCGTGGCGGTGACGGGGTCGCCGGGGCCGTAGCCGTCGCGCAGAAAGGTGATCTGCGACTTGAGCCGCGGCGGGCGATAGACGCGCACCTCGAGCTTGCGCTCGGCCGGAGCGTGCCCGACCCAGGGGTACTTCGCCGAGAGCGTGTACTCACCGCCCGCTGCTTCCGAGGGCACCTCCCACGAGAAGCCCCACACCCCGTCCTGGGTGAGGGCGTTGCCGCCGGCCACCACCTCTCCCTTGGGCCCGCGCAGCTGCAGCTGCACGGCGATGTTTCCCGGCAGCGGGGTGTGCTGGGCGGCCTCCAGCACGCTGCCGCGCGCCAGCACCTTCTCTCCCGGCTGGTAGACGGGTTTGTCGAGGCTGATGTGGGTGAGGTACCGGGTCGGGCCGCCGAGGTCTTGGGAGGTGGTCATCGCCAGCGTCAACGCGAGGCCGGCGAGGTTTGTGACACGGAGCATGGCGTTGGAACGTTCGAGCGCGGAAGAGGTTCTACCTGACCTTCAGGAATTCAACCGCGGCGGGCGAACGCTGCTACGGTGCCGCAGCTTTGGGTACTCCCGCGCTGTGGGTCGGCTTTTTTGCAGTGGTCGTGGTGCTGATCGGCATCGACCTCCGCGCGGTGAAGGTTCGCGGCGGGTCGGTCAGCACCAAGGGCGCGGCGATGTGGGTGGGGCTGTGGGTGTTGGCGTCGCTGGGCTTCGCGGGGTTTCTGCACTACCTCTACGGCACGCGGGCCTCGGCGCCGTTTCTCACCGCCTGGGTGCTCGAGTACGCGCTCTCGGTCGACAACCTGTTCGTCTTCGTTCTGGTGTTCGGCTACTTCAAGGTGCGGCCCGACGCGCAGCACCGGCTCTTGTACTGGGGCGTGCTGGGCGCGTTCTTCTTGCGCGCGGTGTTGATCGGTGCGGGCGCGGTGGCGATCGCGCGCTTTCACTGGCTGCTGTACGGGTTCGGCGCGTTCTTGCTCTACACCGCGTGGAAGCTGCTCTTCACCGGCGAGAACGACGAAGAGGTCGACCCCGAGAACAACCCGGTGCTCAAGTGGGCGCGCCGGGTGCTGCCGGTGGCGAAAGAGGACCACGGCATCAAGTTCCTCGCCATCGAGGCGGGCAAGCGGGTGGTGACGCCGCTCTTCCTCATTCTGCTGGTGGTCGAGACCACCGACCTCATCTTCGCGCTCGACTCGATTCCCGCGGCGCTGGGGGTGAGCCAAGACATGTTCGTGGTGTTCACCTCGAACGTCTGCGCCATCTTGGGGCTGCGCTCGCTGTTCTTCGTGGTCTCGTCGCTGATGGACAAGTTCCACTACCTGAAGGTGGGGCTGGGCATCATTCTGGCGTTCGTCGGGCTGAAGATCTGCGCCGAGACGTTCTGGGCCGCAGAGCTCGACCCCTACGACGTGCCGCTGATCATCATCAGCCTGTCGTTCGTGGCGGTGACGCTCGTCGCCTCGGTGCTGGCGTCGGTGATCTGGCCGCCGAAGAAAGCCGACGCCCAGGGCCCCATCGCCGATGACCGCCGCGTAGCCGGAGAGCCCGCGTCGATCGCCGCGCGGCGCGAGGGCTCGGTCGAGGACAGGAGCCTCGAGCCCCGCGAATGAAGTAGCGTCGCGCACTCTTCGATGTCGACCACCGCCACCACCGACGGAGTTCGCGTCTCGGTCAAGCCGTCGTTCTGGCCCGAGCGCAGTCAGCCGCAGTCTGGGCAGTTCGCCTTCACCTATACGGTGTCGATCACCAACGTGGGCAACGCCACCGTGCAGCTGGTGAGCCGCCACTGGATCATCACCGACGCCAACGGGCGCGTCGAAGAGGTGCGCGGCGACGGCGTGGTCGGCAAGAAGCCGCGCCTCGAGCCGGGCGAGGCGTTCGAGTACACCAGCTGGGCGATGCTGCGCACCCCGTTCGGCACCATGCGCGGCAGCTACGCGATGGAGCGCCCCGACGGTCAGACCTTCGAGGCGAAGATCGCCGAGTTCGCGCTGACCATGCCGAACTCGCTGAACTGAAGAAGCAGTCTCAGCCGCGCGGTGCGGCGGCCTTGAGCAGCCGGTCTCTCACCGCCAGGCCCAGCCCCTTTTCGTCGGGCAGCGCGGCGATGACCAGGTCGAAGCCCTCGGCGTCGAGGCTGCGCAGGCTGGCGTAGAGCTCGCGGGCGAAGCCCTCGGCGTCTTCGGGCACCTCGGCGCGGTGCACCTTCACCGGTACCCGGGCGGTCGCAGGGGCGAGCACCGCCACCCGCTTGCCCTCGGCGACCCGCTTCTGCGCCTCGTCGTAGAGCGCAGCGCGCTCGACCAGCAGCACGCCGGCGCGCGGGGCGTAGTGCGACTCGAGCATGCCGGGCGCGCGCACGTCAGAGGCCTCATGGGCGAGCCGCACCGGGCGGCCGAGCACGCGCACGAGGTCTTCGCGCGACACTCCGCCGGGACGCAAGATGCGCGGCTCGGGGTGGGTGAGGTCGACGATGGTCGACTCGACGCCGACCGCGCAGGGGCCTCCGTCGAGAATGAGGTCGACGTCGGTGCCCAGCTCTTGCCGCACGTGCTCGGCGGTGGTGGGGCTCACCTTGCCGAAGCGGTTCGCGCTGGGGGCCGCGATGCCGCCGCGAAAGGCGTGGAGCAGCTCGAGCGTGAGGGGATGATCAGGCACGCGCAGCGCGACGGTGGGCTGGCCGCCGGTCACCGCGTCGGTGGCCAGCGCGCTGCGGTGCACCACCAGGGTGAGCGGGCCCGGCCAGAAGATGCGCGCCAGCGTGTCGAAGGTGGTGGGCAGCTCTCGGCCCCAGGCCTTGGCGGCCTGCACGTCGGCGAGGTGCACGATGAGCGGGTGCGACAGCGGCCGGCCCTTGGCGGCGAAGATGCGCCGCACCGCCAGCTCGTTCGAGGCGTCGGCGCCCAGGCCGTAGACGGTCTCGGTGGGCACCGCCACGAGTCCGCCCCGCCGCAGCACCGTCACCGCTTCGCTCACCCGCGCGTCCACGGCGAGACTTGTAGCAAAGGCGACGACGGGCGGCAGGCAGAGGTCACCGCGCTCGTCACGAGGAGGCAGCCCGGTCGAAAAAATGCGAGACCGAGCAGGGTGAGCCCCGTCGAACCCTGACGTCGCCGCGACGAAGCCTCAGCGCCGCATGCTCCAGGTTTCAAGCACAGCCGTCTTGCACATTTCTACGATGGAGTGCGTGCTGCCCGAGCCTCCGGCGAGCGTCGGCAGGGTTCGACTTGGGCTCACCCTGCTCGGTGTCGGTTCAGGGTGCCACGATCTGCACTTGCGTTCGGTGGGCGCGATGGTCCACTCCCGGGCGTGACCGAGCCGGGGGCCACCCTGTGGAGAGACGCGACCGGCCGGGTGCGCTGGGGCTGGGTGGTGCTCGCGTTCACCCTCACCGCCGTCGCGGTGGCGCTGGGCCTGCACGGCGTCATCTACCTGCTCGCGCTCGGGCCGCACCCGCCGTACCGGCTCGACGACCCACGGCTCTTCTTCGGCGCCTCGGCGAACCTGCTCTCGGGCCTCGCCGCGACGTTTGCCGCTCGCTGGCTCGGCCAGGACGCGGGGTTCCAGCGCCCCCGGCTGGTGGTCGTCGGCCTGGTCTCCGCAGCGCTGCTGCTCACCTTGAGCGTCGGCATCTCGGCCGCCGTCACGGGCGCGGTCGGCATCTCGACCTGCTCGCAGCGCGCCTGGCTCGGCCTGCGCCAGCTGGTGTGCCTGGGCCCCACCGCGTTCGGCGAAGAGCTGTGGCTGCGCGGCGCGGCGCTCAAGGCGGCCTCGCGCGGCCTGCACCCGCTCTTCGCCATCGGCGGCACCGCCCTGGTGTTCGGCGGGCTGCACCTCACCAACCCCGACGCCTCGCTCACCGCCGCGCTCAACGTGGCGCTGGTGGGCGTCTGGTTCGGTGCGCTGGCCTGGCGCTTCGACAGCATCTGGCCGGCGATCGGCGCGCACCTGGCGTGGAACTGGTTCGAGGGCTTCGTGTGGGGCCAGAACGTGAGCGGCATTCAGGCGGGGTGCTCGCTGCTCACCGCCAGCGCGCACGGCCCGTTCTTCAGCGGCGGCGGCTTCGGGCCCGAGGCCTCGGGCGTGACGACGGTGTGTCTCGCCGCGGCCGCGCTGGTGACGGCAGTCGGTGCGGGGCAGCGCCGAGAACGAGCGGGGGCCGTGGGGGGAACGGGAGCGGAATCTTGAAACTTGTAGGGCTCCGAGTTCCGTCTGCAAGGCCGCGAGAACACGTGAGTGGAATCTTGAATCCGGAATCCGACATGTCCGAGATTCCGCACCCGCTTGCCCCCGAGGCTCCCCCGGCGCGCGCCGCTCTGCTCCGAATGCTCTGAGCTCCCGGCTGCTCACCACCCGACCACGGTGTAGCTGCCCTTGTGGTCAGAGCAGGCGGCGCTGCCCTCGTCGGTCTGGTTCGCCAGCACCTGGCTCGCCCGCACCCCGCTCAAGAACGTGAAGTCCAACCGGTCGAGCTGACCGCCGATGCCGAAGCCCTCGCAGCGCGCGTCGCACGAGGCGGCGCCCACGCAGTGCTGCACGTTCGGGTACGTCCACTGCGCGCAGATGTTGCCCGCGTGCCGCACCCGCGCCGCGTCGAGAAAGCCGAGCTGCTCGGTGAGCGAGCGGTACCAGCCCTCTTCATGCTGCTCGCGCCGGCGCTGGGCGTAGAGGTCCGAGCTCTCGTCGACCCGGGCGTTGAAGTCTCCCGCGATGACGCGCAGGTCGAGGCCGCGCGCGCCCCAGCGGCGGGTCATCTGGTCGGCCACCCAGCGGTTGCTGTCGCCGCGGCAGGCCGAGCCGTAGTGCACCGAGGCGATGGCGAGCAGCCGGTCGTCGGCGCGCGAGGGGGTGCGGCGGGTGTCGCGCAGCAGCACCGCGACCCGCTGGTAATCGTCGAGGGCCTTGCTGCAGCCCGGCACGTCGGCGTCGTCGTAGACGAAGTCGTCTTCGAGCGTGAAGCGGCTCGAGTCCCACGCCACCGCGGTGCCGGTGCGAGACGTCGAGCCGAGCTCGTCAGAGAACGGGCGCCGGTGGGCGACGTGGCCCACGCCCCACAGCGAGGCTCCCAGCCGGTACAGCAGCGAGCCGGGCAGGGCGTCGGCGCCGTGACGGCAGCCCATCGCCAGCCCGCGGGCGTCACGCGGCGAGCCCCGCCAGGCCGAGAGGTCGGGGTTTCCGTGCGACTGGGGGTTCAGGTAGTCGCCGCACAGCACCTTCTGCCAGGCCTCGGCGAGCACCACGATGTCGGGCGCGAGCGGCAGCGCGTGCATCGCGCGGGTCAGCCGGTACGGCTTCACCGTCGCCGCCTTCATCGCCTCGATGTTCTGCTGCCAGAGCACCACCCGGTCGGAGCCCGAGCGGGCCGCGAGCGGCTGGGCGGCTTGGGCCTCGGGGTCGGCGTCGAACGCCGGCTCGGGCTCACTGCACGCGGTGAAGAAGAGGACCAGCACCAGACGGGTTCGGTTCATGCCCAAGTTGTCGGCGCGCGGGCGGTGCGCAGCGGCGCTCACTTCTGTGGCGCCCCTTCGCGGAACTCGCATTGGAAGCAGCGCGGCGAGCTGCCTCAGCGCGGTGCGGGCTCGCGGCCGACCTTCTGCCGCAGGCGGCTCGACTCGGCGGCGAAGCGCTCCCAGTGGGCGAGGTCTTCGACCCGCTTGGGGAAGCGCTCGCGCGCCAGGCGGCCGATGTCGGCGGGGCTGGCGGGGGGTATCAGCTCGCGCAGCCGTTCGGCGAACTCGAGCGCGGTGCGAAACCGCTCTTCGGGCCGCTTGGCCAGCGCCACCCGGCACAGCTCCCAGCAGGTGGCGCTCATCTCCTGCGGCCGAGAGAGCGCATCGTTCACGATCGCCTCCATGGTGCGCGTGTCGTTGCCGGTGTCGAACGCGCGCCTTCCCATCAGCGCCTCGAAGAAGATGAGGCCCATCGCGAACAGGTCGCTGCGCCGGTCGACGCGCTCGGCGACCGCCTGCTCGGGGCTCATGTAGAGCGGCTTGCCCTTCACGATGCCGGGCAGCGTCAGGGTGCGCTGGTTCTTCATCTTCGCCACGCCGAAGTCGAGCAGCTTCACCTGCCCGTCGAAGCCGACCATCACGTTGTGGGGGCTCAGGTCGCGGTGCACCAGCCCGAGCGGGTGGCCGTCGTCGTCTTTGGTCTCGTGCGCGGCGTGCAGCCCTTCGAGCGCCTGGCACAGCACGCCCGAGACGATGCCCAGCTCGAGCGGCCCGTCACCCTTCTCGTAGATGAGCTGGTCGAAGTCGACCCCGCGCACCAGCTCCATGGCGATGAAGTAGCCGCCGCCGGCCGCCTGCCCGAAGTCGTAGGTGGTGACCAGGTTGGGGTGCTGCAGCTTGAGCCCCAGCTTCGCCTCGTCGAGGAACTGGTCGACCAGCTCGGACTTGTCGGTGAGGTGCGGCAGCATGCGCTTGAGCGCCACCAGCCGGCCGACCCCCTGCGGCCCGGTGGTGCGGGCGATCAGCACCTGGGCCATGCCGCCGGTGCCGAGCGGAGTCACCAGCTCGTACCTGCCCAGCCGGGCGCGGGGGCGAAAGTCGTCGCTGTCGCCCAGCTCGTCGAGGCGCTCGAGCGGGGTGTTGCCGTCGCTGAGCGCGAGAAAGCCGAGCACCGCCGAGTCGAGCATCTCGGCGATCGCGTCGACCAGCGCCATCACGTGCTTGCCGCCACCCTCGAAGCGGCCGGGCAGAATGAAGCCGATGGCCCCCAGCTTCACGTGGGCCAGCTCGAGCTGGCTGACGAACAGGGTGCGCGCCTCGTCGAGCACCACCGCTCCCTCGTAGTGCGCGAAGCGGTCGATGTCGGCCGGCACCTGGCCCCACAGGCGGGTGAGCACCGGCTCCTCGGTGCCGCGCAGCTCGACGAAGCCGCCCTTGGCGTGAATCATGCGCGCGCACTGGGTGAGGTAGACGTCGAGCGCGGCGGCCAGGCCCATGTTCTGCGCCAGGCAGTCTTCGAGCACCTCGTCGGCGAGCCGCTGCAGGCTCACCAGCCCGCGCAGAAAGCGCACCTCATCTTCCAGCGACGCGAACGTCAGACTCACGGGCGTGACTTTGCCGCTTCGGCGCTACCGCCGCCAACGTTTCAGCCGATGACGTGCGCCAGCCCGTCGCCGAGCGTGGCCACGCCCAGCACCTCGAGCTTCGAGGCGCCCGGCTCGAGCCGGGTGGCGCTGCTGCGTGGCATCACCACGCGCTTGAAGCCCATCTTGGCGGCCTCGGCGAGGCGCGGCTCTATCTGCGAGACGGCGCGCACCTCACCGGCGAGGCCGACCTCTCCGAGAATCAGGGTCTGCGGGTCGACCGCCTTGTTGCGCAGCGACGAGACCAGCGCCGCGCAGACCGCGAGGTCAGAGGCCGGCTCGGACAGCTGCATGCCGCCCGCGACGTTGACGAAGATGTCGCAGCCCATCAGCTGCACTCCCTCTTTGCGCTCGAGCACCGCGGCCAGCAACGCCACCCGGTTGCCGTCGACGCCGATGGCGGTGCGCCGGGCGGTGCCGTAGCCGGTGGGCGCGGCCAGCGCCTGCACCTCGACCAGCAGCGGGCGGGTGCCGTTGAGGGTCGAGGTCACCACGCTGCCGGCCTGGCCCGCCGGCCGCTCGGCGAGGAAGAGGGCCGACGGGTCGGGCACCTCGGCGAGCCCCGAGCCCTTCATCTCGAACACCCCGACCTCGTTGGTCGAGCCGAAGCGGTTCTTGTGGGCCCTCAAGATGCGAAAGGGGTGGCCGCGCTCGCCCTCGAAGTACAGCACCGTGTCGACCATGTGCTCGAGCACCCGCGGCCCGGCGATGCTGCCTTCCTTGGTCACGTGGCCGACGATGAAGGTCGGTATGCCGCTGTTCTTGGCGAAGGCCATCAGCCGCCCGGCGACCTCGCGCACCTGGCTGATGCTGCCCGGCGCCGAGCCCAGCTCGGGAAGGAACATGGTCTGAATCGAGTCGACCACCATCACCTGCGGCTTGAGCTTCTCGGCCGCCGCCAGCACCTTGTTGGCGTCGGTCTCGGCGAAGAGGTGCACCCCCTCGCTCTTCACCCCCAGCCGGTCGGCGCGCATGCGGGTCTGCTGCAGCGACTCTTCGCCGCTGACGTAGAGCGCCTGGGCCTCGCGCCCCAGGCGGTCGAGCGCGGCGAGCAGCAGCGTCGATTTGCCGATGCCGGGGTCACCGCCCAAAAGCACCAGCGAGCCGTCGACCACCCCGCCGCCCAGCACCCGGTCGAGCTCGAGAATGCCGGTGTGCTTTCGCACCGCCGCGTCGCCGCGCACGTCGCGCAGCTTGACCGGCTTCTCGGAGGTGCCGCCGGCCCCCCAGGCCGGGCGCTGCTCGTCGGCCGCGGGCTGCTCGACCTCTTCGACCAGGGCCCCCCAGGTGCCGCACTCGGGGCACTTGCCCAGCCACTTGGGCGCCTGGTGACCGCACGATTGGCAGGTGAAATGCGAGCGGGTCTTGGCCATGGCTCCTCATATCCCACCCGTCTGACGTCACCGTTCGTACTCACCGGGAACGCTGGCCGGCCGTCTGCAGTTGATCACCGTCATGACCTCACCAACCACCGCGGCCGAGCGTCACCTGGTCGCCCTGTGGGGCTCTGTGCGCGATGCGCACGAGCTCCTTGGGCGAGGTGGCCTCGACATGCTGATGGAGCGGCCCGAGCTGGTCGGGCTGCTGCGCTCGCTCGCCACCGACATGCGTCAGCTCTCCGATGGGCTCTTGGCCCGCATTCAGCCCGCGCCGCGGGCCATCGAGCTGGTGCGCAACCCCGACGACAAACCTCGCCTGCTGTTGGTGGGCGACTCGTCGCGCAGCCTCGACTCGCTCAAACAGATGCTCGGCGAAGACTTCGAGCTCGCCTCTACCAACCACGCCACCCACGCGGTGAAGCTGGCCCGCGAGGAGCCCTGCGACGCGGTGGTGACCGACCTGCGCATGCCGGGGGTCGACGGGCTGGCGCTGCTCGACCTCTTGCGGGTGAGCAGCATGAGCCCGGCGCCGCCGCTGCTGGTGGTGGCCGACCCGCACGACGCGCGGCACCGCCACCCGGCGCTCGAGCGCGGGGTCTTCGATTTCCTGGTGCGCCCCCTCGAGCGGGCCGAGCTGGTGGCCCGATTGCAGAGCGCGGTGCTGCACGGCCAGGAGCTGCAGCGCGAGCACAACCTGCAGCTCACCGACGACCTCACCGGGCTGCTCAACCGCCGCGCGCTGAACGTGGCGCTGCGCGAAGCGCTGCAGCGCAGCGCCGAGCACGGCTCTCCCATCGCCCTGGCCCTGGTCGACCAGGACGGGCTCAAGCAGATCAACGACCGCTGGGGTCACGCCGCGGGAGACAAGGCCATCGTGGCGGTGGCCCGGGCGCTCTCGGCGGTGCGGCGCTCGACCGACGTGGTGGTGCGGCAGGGCGGCGACGAGTTCGCGGTGCTGATGCCCAACACCAGCATCGACGGAGCGCACCGCATGCTCGAGCGCGCCGAGGTCGAATTGCAGCAGAACCCCATCGAGGTGGCCAAGGGTGTGATGGTGCGCGTGCGCATCAGCTTCGGCATCTCGTCGTGCGCCGCTTCGGTGACCACCGGCGAGGCCTTGCTGGCTGCTGCCGACACCGCGCTCTACGCGATGAAGCGGCAGAAGGCGGCTTGATCGGTAACAACCGCGCGCCGGGCCGTCACCTCAAGGTGCGCAGGGCAGCTTTGCGGCCAGGGCCTGATCCACATTGACGGTGAGAAGTGTCGTGGCGGGGTGCGCCTTCGCCCACTTCTCGAAGACCTCTTCCACGAACTCGTCGCCCAGCTCGTAGACGCCGTTGAAGTCGAGGGTGAGCAGGTCGCAGTCGACGTCTTGCAGCAGCAGCCGCGCCGAGAGCCGGTACTGCGAGCCGGCCGAGGCGACCTCGACCGTCTGCGCGCGCGACAGGCGGGCCTGGGGCTGCAGCGCCGAGGCCGCGGGCGGGGTGAGCCCCGAGAGCGCGTCGGCCAGCGCCTGCACCTTGGCCCACAGGTCGGGGCCCTTCGGCTTGAGGTAATAGCGGGCCGCGCGGGCGCGGCCTTCGACGCGCAGCTCTCCCTGGGCGACGCGCGCCTTGAGCTGCTTCTGCGCCGCCTGCCGGCTCACCCCGGCGAGCTCGGCCACCTCTCTGGTGGTGAGGCCCGAGGGCCGAGAGAGAAGCTCGTCGATCGCACCGCGCACCGCGCTCATGGCGGCGCATCGTAGAGAGGCGAAGGGGCCCGTCAAAAAAACCGCTACGGGCGTGTAGCGCCAGAGGCTGACAGTTGCACGCGGCCGGGAAGGATCGGCGCTTCAAGGCGACGGGAGGGCAAATACTGTCAGCCGCTCAGCGCAACGCCGAGAAGGTGATGTCGACCCTGCTGTTCACCAGGTCGAACAGCGACTCGACCTCGCGCTCGCTCAGGCCGCTGCGCCGCAGCCTGCTGCGGGTCGACTCGAGCACCCGCTGCCGCGCCTGCTGCAGCCGCCACGCGACGGTCGAGCGCGGGGTGTTCACCGCCTTGCCGATTTCTCCGTGGGGAACCTGGTCGAGGTGGTGCATGGCGAGCAGCTTGCGGTCGCCTTCGTCGAGCTCGAGCAGGGCCGCCACCAACGCCTTCTTGAGCGCCGCCTGCGCGCGCGCCTTCACCAGCTGGCTGTCGGGCGTGGGCAGGAACGCGCCCGAGAGCCGCTCGGCCATCAGCGGCGCCTCGCGCTTCGCCTGCAGGCGCTCGGTGCGGGCCTCGCGCAGGGCCACCATGCGCAGCCAGCGCGACAGGCTGCCGCGGCCCTCGAACTCGGAGAGCTTGGGCTTCTTGCCGGCCAGCAGGCGCTCGAGCATGCGCTGACCGACGTCGTCGCGGTCTGACTCGGGCAGCGCGGCGAGCGCGGGCTCGAGCCGCTCGCGCGCAAAGGCCTTCAGCGCGCCGGGCACGCCCAGCAGGCAGGCGCGGCACAGCCACAGGTCTTCGACGTGCACCGCCTCGTCGTGCGCGCGGGGGCCCAGCCAGCGCAGGAAGCCGGCCTCATCGAGCGGGAGCTTCGGCCAGGCGGCGCGCCCGCGCTCGGCGGCGTTCGACTTGGTTCGTGCCATCGGCCTGCAGAGAGTAGCGGGTCGCCGCGCCCGAGCGGATACACTTTCGCGCCCGGTGAGCCACCCGACCGAGAACGAGCTGCTCGAGTACGCCGAAGGGCAGGGCGACCCGGTGAGGCGGGCGCGGGTGAAGGCGCACCTCGCGCAGTGCGGCGCGTGCAGCGGCCTGGTGGGGGCGGCGTTCAGCGACCCGGGCGCGCTGCCGACCGGCTCGGGCGGGTCGCTGGTGGGCCAGAAGCTGGGCGACTACGTGGTCGACGAGGAGATCGGCCACGGCGGCATGGGCATCGTGTACCGCGGCCGGCAGCCGGTGATTGGCAAAACGGTGGCGATCAAGGTGCTGCGCCCCGAGGTGGCGGCCGAAGACCCGCAGCTTGTCGAGCGCCTGCTCGCCGAGGCGCGCGCGGTGAACGCCATCGGCCATCGCGGCATCGTCGACATTTTCGGCTTCGGAGAGACGCCCCAGGGCCAGCACTACATCGTGATGGAGTACCTGGTGGGCGAGACCCTCACCGCGCTGCTCGCCGCGAAGGGCCGGCTCTCGCCCTACGAGGCCATCACCGTGCTCGAGGGGTTCTTGGGCGCGCTGGGCTCGGCGCATGCCGCGGGGGTGGTGCACCGCGACCTCAAGCCCTCGAACCTGTTTCTGGTGCACCAGCCCGACGGAGCGCGCCTGGTGAAGCTGCTCGACTTCGGGCTGGCCCGAAACGCCGAGGGCGGCGGGCCGCGCACCGCGCCCGGGGTGACCATCGGCACGCCCGACTACATGGCTCCCGAGCAGGTGCGCTCGAGCGCGGTGGGCCCCCGCGCCGACCTGTACTCGGTGGGGGTGATCGCCTTCAGCTGTTGACGGGGCGGCGGCCGTACCGTGCGGCGACGCCACAAGGGGTCATCGAGCTGGTGCTCGAAGCGCCGGTGCCGCGCGTCTCGTCGCTGCAGCCGCGGGTGCACCCGCAGCTCGACGACCTGGTGTTCCAGCTGATGAAGAAGCGGCCCGAAGAGCGGCCCGGCTCGGCCGAAGAGGTGGGGCAGGCGCTCGCCGCGGTGAAGCGCGTGCTCGAGGCCACCGACGTGAGCGCCCAGGCGACCGACCCGGCGCTGGCGGCCACCGACTTGGTGTCGGCGGTGAGCGGGCTCGCCGACGACTCTTCGCAGCTGCCGCCCCGGCCGCGAAGGCGCTGGCCGTGGGTGCTCGTCGCGCTGGCGGCGCTCGGCGCGGCGGTCACGGTGTGGCTCGTCGCCGCGTAGTCACGCGACCGCACCGATCGGCGTCACGCGCGCGCGGCCGACTTGCGTTCACACCCCGGTCGCCCGCAATATGTCTCCACTGGAGACATATCGATGCCAGACGCGCAGACCCTCATTCCCGCGGTCGACGGCTTCAGGCTGGCCGCCACCGCGTACGCCCCGGCAGGCCCGAGCCGCGGCACGGTGGTGCTCAACTCGGCGATGGGGGTGAAGCAGGAGTACTACCAGCCCTTCGCCCGCTGGCTGGCGACCCAGGGCTTCACCGCGGTGACGTGGGACTACCGCGGGGTGGCCGCCTCGCGCCCGGGGCCGCTGGGGCGCATCTCGCTGCGCGACTGGGCCGAGCAAGACATGGAGGGCGTGCTGCAGTGGTCGCTCGCGCGCGGGCAGCCGGTGTTCGTCATCGGCCACTCGCTCGGCACGCAGCTGCTCGGCCTGTGCCCCTCGGCGCCGAGGCTGACCGCGGTGGTGGGGGTGGCCTCGCAGTCGGGTGACTGGCGCAACTGGCCGTTTCCCTACGACGTGGGGATGCTGATGCTCGCGAGCGTGATTCTCCCCTCGGTGAGCCAGGTGTTCGGCAAGCTGCCCAAGGGGCTGATGGGCGAAGAGGTGCCGAAGGGGCCGATCATCGACTGGGCCCGGTGGATTCGGTCGAAGGGCTACCTGCTCAGCGAAGGCGAGTGGATCAAGGAGCAGTACGCGCGGCTGACCTGCCCCATCGCCGGCATCAGCATCGACGACGACAAGTACGCGCCGAAGAGCTCGGTCGACCGGCTCTACGCCATCTACCGGGCCGCTCCGGTGACGCGGGTGCACCTGGTGCCGAAGGAGCACGGCGTGAAGACCATCGGTCACTTCGGCCCGTTTCGTCGCCAGTTCGAGGGCACGCTGTGGCCGCTGATGGCGCGCCCGCTCGAAGAGGCGCTCGCGCCGCGCCTGCAGGCGGGGTGAGCGCGGTAGTCTGACGCCCTGATGCCGCGCCGCGCGCTGAACGCGCTGTTCGACCCCGTCGACGCGGCTCCGCTCGTCTACGCGCGCGTGGTGTTCGGGGCGTGCATGGCGATCGAGGTCTTTCGCTACTTCGAGCACGGGTGGATCTCGGAGTACTTCGTCAGGCCGACGTTCTTCTTCGCGTACCCGGGCCTCGAGTGGGTGCGCCCGCTGCCGGGCGGCGGCATGTACGCGCTGTTCGCGGTGGCGGGCCTCTCGGCGCTGGGCGTGGCGAGCGGCATCGCCTACCGGCCGGCGGCCGTCACCCTCGCGCTCGCGTGGTCGTGGGTCTTCTTCTGCGACCAGACCAACTACCTGAACCACGGCTACCTGCTCTGCCTGCTGGCGTGGCTGTTCGCGGTGGTGCCGGCGAGCCCGAAGCAGCGCCAGGTGCCGCGCTGGGCCGTGCTGCTGCTCGTGGGGCAGCTCGCGCTGGTCTACCTCTTCGGAGCGGTGGCGAAGCTCGACGCCGACTGGTTCTCGGGCGCGGTGGCGCGCTTCTTTCTCTCCCACACCGAGGTCACCGCGGGGCTCGCCGCCACGCAGACCGGGCGCATCGCGTTCGCCGTCTCGGGCTTTCTGTTCGACCTGCTCATCGTGCCGGCGCTGCTGTGGCGCCGCACCCGGGTGGTGGCCACGCTGGCGGCCTGCACCTTTCACCTCACCAACGCCTGGCTGTTCGAGATCGGCGTCTTCCCCTGGGTGATGCTGGCGCTCACTCCGGTGTTCTGGCCGCCAGCGACCACCGCGCCGCTGCTCGAGCGCCTGCGGCTGCTGCCTCAGGCGGGCACGGCCGAGCGCACCCCGTACCGCCCGCTCATCGTGGCGGGGGTGGTGGCCTGGTTCGCGGTGCAGGTCGCGCTGCCGCTGCGGCACTGGCTCTACCCCGGTCAGGTGAACTGGACGGAAGAGGGCCACAACTTCTCGTGGCACATGAAGCTGCGGGTGAAGCGCGGGCAGACGCGTTTCGTGGTCACCACCGCCGAGGGCACGATGGTGGTCGACCCCGAAGACCTGGTGAGCCCGCGGCAGGCGAGCAAGCTCACCACGCGCCCCGAGATGATTCGCCAGCTCGCGCACGAGCTGCGCCGGCGCTTTCAGGCCACCTCGGTTCACGCCGACGCGCAGGCGACGCTCAACGGCCGGCCGTGGCAGGCGCTGATCGACCCGAAGGTCGACCTCTCGACCCAGGAGCGCGAGCTCGGCGCGGCGAAGTGGATTCTGCCGCTCGAGGGCAACGCGGGAGAGATCGACCCCGACCGCGACGGCGAGTGAAGCGGCCGTTCACCGGGGCTGGGGCTTGGGCCCGGGTTTCCCGTGCACCTCCTCCGTCCAGGGGCGCCGGAGCATGGCCGGGTCATGAGGCTCGTCGACGACGATTTCGATCTCGTCGATCGCCGCGTCAGACAGACTCTCTGGGGTGAGCAGCAGTCGCTTCAGCGCGTGAAACGTGACCGGGTAGACGGCGGTGTCGTTTCGCCCGTGGCTGCCGAGCGCCCCCATCAGAAACCACCACAGCATCGACGCCATCCAATGCGACGGGTCTTTGCGAAAGAACCCGAGGGCCTGGCAGTGCTCGACGTAGATGAGAATCGACGGAACGACGTGGGCCAGGTCGACATCGGCCCGCACCCACCGCCGACGGGCAGAGTGCAGCTCGAAGAACGCGTCGAGGGAGCTCGGCAGGCCGAGGCGAAGCTCGTCGAACAGGGCCTCGATGGCATACCTGCCGCTGGTCGCCCGATGTTTGAGGTGCCGAACTCCGTCTTCGAGCGACGCGGCGAGGAGCGAGTCCGAGGGAGGAGGGACCGATGCGGCACCCCGTCGGCTCCACGGCGCTCGTGAGTCACCGAGCAGCATTCTGGCGCGACGCGGTTCCCCCCCTCGATTGCACGGCTGCGGGTTCTTGCTTCCGCTGACGGCGGGGTGTGCTCGTCGTCGCGGCTCGTCGGCGTGTGCCCGGCCGACTACCGCCCCTTCTTCGTGGTCTCCCAGCCGTCGAGCAGCGGCACCGCGAGCGCGTGGAAGTACCGCGCGGTGAGCTCGGGCCGCACCCTGATGCGCTTGCTCCACACCAGCTGCAGGTACCCGTGCGCGAGCGACCACAACGAGAAGCCCAGGTCGCGCACCTGCTCGCGGCTGGCGGGCGTGGCGCGCATGCCGCCGAGCGCCCGCATCAGCACCGCGAAGCCCCGCTCGGCGGTGGCCTCGAGCACCGGGTACCGGTCGTCTTCGTTCACCCGCTTCCCGAACGTGATGCGGTAGCGCGCCGACGACTCGAGCGCGAAGTCGAGGTACGCGTCCATCAGCGCCACCACCCGCGCGCGGGGCGCCTTCTTCTCGCTCTTCGCCCACGACACCTCGAGCGCCACCGCCAGGGCCAGGTAGCCCTGCTCGGCGATCGCCGCGGTCAGCGCCCGCTTGTCGTCGAAGTGCCGGTAGGCGGCGCGGTGATTGACCCCGACCCGCCGCGCCACCTCGCGCAGCGACACCGCCTCGGGCCCGTGCTCGTCGACCAGCTCGAGCGCCTTCTGCAGCATCGCGTTGCGCAGGTCTCCGTGGTGGTAGGTGCGGCGGGCGCGTGCCGGCATCACGCGGCACCATAGCCGGTCGCAACCACAGTGCTACCGTGCGGCTGCACCGCATGCCCGAGGTCATCGCCGGCCGCTACACGCTGCTGCGCAAGCTCGCCTCGGGGGGCATGGCCGAGGTGTTTCTGGCCCGCCAGGCCGGCCTCGAGGGCTTCGAGAAGCGCGTGGTGGTGAAGCGCATTCTCCCGGGGTTCGCGCAGAACGAAGAGTTCCGGAAGATGTTCCTCGACGAGGCGCGGCTGGCCGCCGACCTCAGCCACCCCAACGTCGTCACCATCTTCGACATCGGGCAAGACGGCGGCACCTATTTCATCGCCATGGAGTACCTGCACGGCCAGGACCTCAGCTCGCTGTGGCACAAGCAGCGCGAGAAGGGCGAGCAGGTGCCGCTCGAGCACGCCCTGCAGCTCGCGATGGACGTCGCGTCGGGCCTGCACCACGCCCACACCAAGACCTCACTCGACTCAGAGCCGCTGCAGCTGGTGCACCGCGACGTCAGCCCGCAGAACCTCTTCGTCACCTACGACGGCGTCACCAAGGTGCTCGACTTCGGCATTGCCCGCGCCCGCAAGCGCGGGGTGAAGAGCGACGCCGGGGTGGTGAAGGGCAAGTTCGCCTACCTCGCTCCCGAGGCCCTCGAGGGCGCCGAGCTCGACGCGCGGGCCGACCAGTTCGCGCTCGGCATCGTGCTGTTCGAGCTCACCACGCTGTCGCGCCTGTTTCACCGGCCCAGCGACGCCGAGGTGCTGCGCGCGGTGATGGAGTGCCGCATACCCCGCCCGTCAGAGCGCGTGCCCGGCTACCCGCTGGCGCTCGAAGACATCGTGATGAAGGCGCTCTCGCGCGAGCGCGAGCACCGCTACCCCGACTGCGACGCGCTGCGCGCCGAGCTCGAGACCTTTCTCGAGAAGCACGGCCGCTCGCACTCGGCGCGCCGGGTGAGCACCTGGGTGCGGGGGCTGTTCCCCGAGCACGCGGCCTCGAAGCCCGGTGCGGCCGAGAGAGACGAGTCGCCCGCCGAGCAGGAAGCGAAGCGCCGCGCCGACGAGCCCACCCGCGCGGCAGGCAACGCGGCGCGGGCCAGCCAGAAGACCGCCGAGATGCGCGGGGTGAAGCGCCGCGAGACGACGCCGGCTCCGTCGAAGCCGGCGCTGCCCGAGCTCGACGAGTTTCTCTCGGCGGTGGCGAAGTTTCTCGAGCCGGCGGCCGAGGCGCGCAAGAGCAACGTGGTGGTGCCGCCCGAGCCCTTCATCGGCCGCGAGAGTGACCTGCACGAGCTCGGCCGGCTGTTCGACGACGGCGCGCGGCTGGTCACGCTGGCCGGGTTCGGCGGCATGGGCAAGACCCGCACCGCGCTGCGCCACCTCGAGCTGCAGCGAGAGAAGTACGCGGCGCAGGGCGGCACCTGGTTCGTCGATCTCTCCGACGCCAAGAACGTCGACGACATCTGCAAGGCGGTCGAGCGCGCGCTGCAGGTGGGCTCGCTGCACCTGGGGTCGGGCCACGACACGGTCACCCAGACCGGCCGCATTCTCTTCGAGCGTGGGCCGTGCCTCATCGCGCTCGACAACTTCGAGCAGATCGTGCGCTACGCGCCCGAGACGGTGGGCGACTGGCTGCGGCTCGCTCCCGAGGCGCGCTTCCTGGTCACCACCCGCGAGGCGCTGGGGCTGCCGGGTGAGAAGGTGCACGCGCTGCTGCCGCTGCCGCCCGAGTCCGACGGCGTGGCGCTGTTCTTGTCGCGCGCCGCGCGCGCCGGCGCGAAGCCCCCCAGGGCGAGGCCCAGCTCGACGCGGTGAAAGAAATCTGCCGCCGCCTCGATGGCCACCCGCTGGCTCTCGAGCTCGCGGCCGCGCGGCTGGTGACCCAATCGCCGGGCGAGATGCTCGAGAAGCTCTCTGAGCGCTTCGAGCTGCTCGGCGGTCGTGACCGCGCCGGCCGGCACGCCACGCTGTGGAGCGCCATCGACTGGAGCTGGCAGCTGCTCAGCGAGCCCGAGCGCGCGGCGTTCGAGGCGCTCTCGGTGTTCCGCGGGGGCTGCACGGTAGACGCGGCCGCGGCGGTCGGCGCCTGCGCCCCCGAGACGCTCGAGGCGCTGCACCGCAAGTCGCTGCTCAAGGTGTTCGTGGTGCCCGAGGCGCCGGCCGAGCTGCGGCTGGGCATGCTCGAGAGCATCGCCGCGTTCGCCGCCGAGAAGCTCGAGGCCTCGGGCCGGCTGCCTCAGGCGCGCGCCCGTCACGCGGCGCACTACCTCGACCTGGGCGACCTGTGGGCCGAAGACGTGCACGGCCACAAGGCGGCCGCCGCGCTCGACCGCCTCGTCTGCGAGCGCGAGAACCTGGTCGAGGTCTTCGAGCGCGCGGTGACCCAGCTGCCGCCCACCGCCGAGAGCGTCACCCGGTGCCTGCGCGCGCTGCACGCGCTCGACGGCCTGCTCGCGCGCAAGGGCCCCTTCAACTCGCACCTGGGCCTGCTCGACAGCGCGCTGCAGGTGGCCGACGCGGTGAAGCTGAACCCGGCGTACTCGGCGCGCGCGCTGCAGCAGCGGGGCAACGTGAAGCGCAACCGCGGGCAGCTCTCTGCCGCGGTGGAAGACCTGGCAGAAGCGGTGCGCCGCGTGCGCCTCGCCAGAGACGAGCCGCTGACGGGCCGCATTCTCTGCGACTTCGGAGTGGTGTGCTTCGTCTCGGGCGACCTGGCGCGCGCCGAAGAGGCGCTCGAGCAGGCGCTCTCGATCACCCGCAAGGTGAAGGACCTGGCGTTCGAGGTGCGCGCGCTCTCGTACCTGGCGATTCTGCACCTGGCGCGGCGCGACGTGAGCGACGCTTTGGCGCGCTGCGACGAGGCGCTGCCGCTGACGCGAAGGCGCGGCGACGCGGTGAGCGAGGCGCGGGTGCTGGGCACCATCGGCGGCGTGTACTTCGAAGAGGGCAAGCCCGAGCTGGCCGAGGCCTTCTATGCCGAGGCGCAGGGGCGCTGCGACGCGGTGGGCGAGCTGAGGCTGCGCGCCTACTTCCAGGGTCGGCAGGGGCTGGCGCGTCTCGAGCAGCGCTCGTTCGAGCCGGCGCGCCGCTCGCTCGAGAGCGCGGTGAACGTGCTGAGCGAGGTGGGCGACCTGCGCCACGAGGGCCTGGTGCTCGGCTACCTCGGCACGCTCGAGGCGCGGCAGGGCCGGCAGAACGCGGCGATGGTCTCGTTCTCGGCGGCGCAGTCGCGGCTCGACAGCGTGAGAGACCCGCTGTTGCTGGCGGCGCAGGCGCTGCGCAAGCTCGAGGCCGAGGTGCGGCTCGGGGCGTCGTCGAAGGCCGAGGGTCGCGCGCTGCTCGACGAGGTGAACGCGGCGCGGGGTGACCAGCCGCCGCAGGTGCTGCAGTCGGAAGAGGTGCGCGTCGCCGCGAAGGGGCTGGCGTCGGCGGTGGGCGACTGAAAAAAGAAAACCCCTCTCCCGGTTCGAGGGAGAGGGGCTTGGACGAGCGCGAGAGCGCCCGTTCAGCTCACTTGCACTCGGTGGTGTTGGCGAAGGCGGGGTTCGCCTTCATGCCTTCCATCGCCTGGTCGCACGCCTTGGTGCAGGCATCAGCCGCTTCGGAGGACTTCCAGCAGGCGCCGTCTTTGCCGTAGCTGGCTTCCATCGAGGCGCCAGTACCGGGGACGAGCTTCTCGGTACAGGCGATCAGCTTCTTGCAGTTCTCGCTCTGGCTCTTGGCACAGCTGGCGAACGCGAACGACAGACCGAGGACCGCAATTGCGAGGAAACGGCTCATGCTTTCTCCTGGTTAAGGGGTAACGGCGGGGCGTAACTAAGCACCGAAGTCGCGGTTCCGTGACGAAAAAGCGATCGGGAACCCGGCGCGCACGCAGGTGTCTTGCTTCGCATGAAACACACTGCGCTTGCCTTCTGTGTGCTGGTGTCGTGCGCGAAGACCGAGCCGGTGGCCGAGGTGAAGGTCGGGCGCTTCACCGAGCTCCCTCCCGCCAAGCCGGCGCCGGCGATGAAGAAGGCCGAGTTGCCGCCCGCGCCGGAGAAGAAGACGGCGCAGCAAGACCCGGTGGTCAACCTGACGATGAAAGCGGGCAAGCCCATCGCGATAGGCACCAGCGGTATGGGCATGGGCGGAGGCGGCCTCGGCTACGGCGCCGGCCTCGGCGCGGGCTCGTTCGGAGGTCTCCCTCTCCCCTCGCGGGAGAGGGCCGGGGTGAGGGGGCGAGTGCTCGCCAACGCTGCGTCTGATCCGCACGCCACCGGCGAGGGCTACAAGAACTACGGAGCGAACGGGTGGACTGAAGCGAGCAGAGACAAGCTCTCGACGTTCTCGGTCGACGTCGACACCGGCAGCTACACGCTCGCGCGCGCGAAGCTGATGCAGGGCGTGCTGCCCGAGCGCGACGGGGTTCGGGTCGAAGAGTTCCTCAACTACTTCCGCTGGAGCTACCCCGCGCCGGGCCCCGACGACGGCCCGCTGGCGGTGCAGATGGACGGCGCTCCGTCTCCTTTCGCTGCGGGCAAGCACCTGCTGCGCGTGGGCGTGCAGGGCAAGCGCGTCGACGTCAGCGAGCGCAAGGCGGCGCACCTGGTCTTCCTGGTCGACGTCTCGGGGAGCATGCAGAGCCCCGACAAGCTGCCGCTGGCGAAGCGGGCGCTGCGCATGCTGGTCGACAACCTGCGCGACGGCGACACGGTGGCGCTGGTCACCTACGCGAGCGGCACGCAGGTGGTGCTCACCCCCACCGGCATGGAGAAGAAGGCCGAGATTCACGCCGCCATCGAGCGCCTCACCGCCGCAGGCTCGACGGCGATGGCGGGCGGCATTCAGCTCGCCTACCAGCAGGCGATGAAGACGCTCTCGTCGGACTCCGAGTCGCGGGTGCTCATCTTGAGCGACGGCGACGCGAACGTCGGCGCACGCAACCCGGCTGAGATTCTCGACCTCATCGCCGGCAAGGTGAAAGAGGGCATCACCTGCACCACGCTCGGCTTCGGCATGGGCAACTACCAGGACAAGGTGATGGAGCAGTTCGCCAACCGCGGCAACGGCAACCACTACTACGTCGACTCGCTGTTCGAGGCGCGGCGCATCTTCCAGGAGCAGCTGGGAGGCACGCTCGAGGTCATCGCCCAGGACGTGAAGCTGCAGGTCGAGCTGAACCCGGAGCAGGTGAAGGCGTACCGGCTGGTGGGCTACGAGAACCGCGACATCGCCGACGCCGACTTCCGCAACGACAAGGTCGACGCAGGTGAAATCGGCGCCGGGCACCAGGTCACCGCGCTGTACGAGCTCGAGCTGCGACCGGGCGCGAGCGAGCGCGGCGACGCGCCGCTGGCCACGGTGCGGGTGCGTGCCAAGAAGCCCAAGGGCGCCATGGCCAGCGAGAAGGCGTTCACGTTCGCCACCGGCCGCTTGAGCCCCAACTTCGATTGCGCGCTGAAAGACCTGCGCTTCGCCGCCGCGGTGATGGGCGCGGCCGAAATCTTCCGCCAGAGCCCGCACGCCAGGGCCTGGAGCTACGCGCTGGTGCAGGAGCTGGCGAAGTCTTCGGCCGGCAACGCCGAGCGCGCCGAGTTCTTGGCGCTGCTCGAGAGGGCCAAGACCCTCGTCGCCTCGGGCGCGCAGGCAGCGCGCTGAAGCTCGATTCCTTCGCGGGGCAGAATATGTTCCCGCGCATGCGAACCCTCGCCTGCTTGCTGCTCGCGGTCTCGGCCCTCCCCGCGCTGGCCGCCGACGCTCCACCCGCGCGCAGCTCGGTGGTGGTGATTCCACCGGTCGCCGACGCGAAGGTGCCTGGCGGGCTCGGCCTGGTGATGGAAGAGAAGGCCAACGCCCTGCTGCTCGCCACCGGGCGCTACGACGTGGTGCACGCGCGGCAGGTGCGCTCGATGGCGCTGCGGCACCGCATGGCGCCTGACACGCTCGCCGACCCGAACGTGGCGCGGCAGGCGGCCGAGCGGCTGGGCACCACGCTGTTCGTGTTCTCGAAGCTCACCACCCAGAAGGGCGGCTTCAGCCTCACCATCTCGGTGGGCAAGCGCGAAGAGCCGAAGGTGCAGACCGCGACGGTGACGCTGCCGGCCGCCGACGACAAGGCAGTGGCCGAGGGCGGGCGCGCGTTGGCGGTCGAGCTGACGAAGTACGACGGCAGCGCCGCCCCAGAGGCAGACGTGCAGCCGGCGAGCGCCAAAGACTCGGCGATGCGCAACTACGCGGCGTGCGACCTGCGCCTCTCGAACCAGCCGGTGGGCATCGAGAACCCGTTCGTGCTCAACGAGGCCGAGCTGAAGAAGGCCATCGCGTCGTGCGAGACGGCGGTGAAGACCGACCCGAAGTTCGCGTCGGCGTGGGGCGCGCTGGCGTTCGCGGCGGCGCTCTCGGGCAACGACGGCCGGGCGGTCGAGGCGCTCACCAACATCGACGCTGCGTCGGGGCACAACCCCAACGCGATGGCGGCGCGGTTCTGGCTGGTGTCGAGGTACCAGACCAGCGAGGCGTCGGTGAACGTGCTCAAAGACGCCATCGCCAAAGAGCCCGGCTTTCTGCTCGCGCGGGTGTACCTGGCCGAGCTCTACAACGCGCTGGGCAAGCACGAAGACGCGGCCCGGGCCTGGCAAGACTACGCCGCCCACTCCGAGGGCAACGCGTTCGTCATCTCGCGGCTCGCGTACACCCTGGCGCGGCTGGGCAAGACGAAAGACGCGGCGGCGTTCGCCGAGAAGGCGATGGCCTACGACCCCGAGAGCTTCGACCTCGCGCTCGAGCACTCGTCGCGGCTCATCGACGACGGGCAGCTCGACAAGGCGCTGGGCGTGCTCGAGCCGCTGGCGGCGAAGAAAGAGGCTCCGCCCGAGCTGGTGCTGCGCTTCGGCTACGCGAAGCTGCTCAAGGGCGAGCTCGACGCGGCCGAGAAGCTGCTGGGCCAGGCCTACGCGATGGCGAAGGACCCGAGCGAGTGGCGCACGCGGGCTCGCGCGAAGATGAACCTCGCCGAGCTGTTCATGAAGCGCGAGCAGAAGGACAAGGCGAAGGCGGCGGTGACCGACGCGCTGAGAGAGGGCTTGAGGCCGAGCGCGGTGAAGCCCGAGCTGAGGGCGCTGCTCAGCGACGCCGAGGTGAAGGCGGCCGAGGCGAAGGGCGTCGGCAAGGTGAAGCCGAGAGAGGGCAGCGCGGTGCCCGAGAAGCCGGCGGGTGCGCCGCCCAAGGGCTTCGAGAAGGTGCAGAGCGGGAAGTAGGCAGAGCCCACCCTGACGTATCTTCCCGCCACCAGGCGAGACCGGTCAGGGTAGTGCTGAGCCTGTCGAAGCATCGAACCCTGCTGCCGCTCGCCGAAGGCTTCAAGCGCAGATACTCCATCGTACGGGTACGCACGCTCTGCCGCCTGACGCATGGAGCATGCGGCGCTTCGCGTTCCAGCTCCGTCAGCACCCATTCGACTTCGGCCTAAAGGCCTTCGCTCAGGGTGACCGGTCTCGCCTTCACGCCTTGATGTGCCGGAACCGGTAGCTGGCGACGACGGCGTCGTGGTCCGACCGGTACTTGCGGTGCACGTGGGCCTCGACCTTCTGCAGGTCGCCAGCGTGCATCAGGTAATCGTAGGTGGTGCGCTTGCCGTGGGTGCCGACGTGAAAGCTGTTGTCGTAGGCGACGTGGTTGCCGAGCACCTTGGCGCCGTCGCGGTTGAAGTCTCCGCCGACCACCACCTCGAGGCCCTGCGCCTTGAACTTGTCGACCAGCGCCGCGAGCTTCTGCTGGTGAATCTTCCAGTGCGACAGCCGCCAGGCGTGGTGTGACTTGCCGCTGAACGCGCCGCTCACCAGGTGGGTGTTGATGCGGACGATCTCCTGGCCCTTGCCCGGGTTGCTCTGCTTCTTCAGCTTGACCCAGGTGATGTACCGGTTCGGCGAGACGCGGGCGAGGCCGCCGTGGGTGAGCATGTTCCCCGCGCTCACCAGCTTCCACTCCGACTTCTTCCACGAGATGGGTACGGGAATGTGCTCTTTGCCGTGGCGCGGCATGTAGTGCGCCCAGCCCGGCCCGAGCTTCTTGATGGCGGTGAAGTAACGCTCGGGGCCGATCTCGTTCCACCCGATGAGGCCGGCCTGATGCGACGCCCGCTTCACGTCGTGCATCACCGCCTTCTGGTTCATCTTCGGGTTGCTTTTGACGTTCAGCGTCGCGGTGGTGAAGTCACCGTGAGGGTGCTTCCGGGAAGCTGCAGTGGCGTGAGGGTGCATGCGCGAGTTGTCTCGAAAACACATTGCGCACGAATTGTTTTGCCTACACGACAGGGTTTTACACCCCATGAGAAATCACACATTCGAAGCGAGATGCTTTTACACCGGTGTGCGCAGGCACCCACCTTCGTCAACCCGCGCGACACCTCGAGGTTGACAATGAAATCGGGGCCATCTACCTCGCCGCGCCATGCCCACCCGCCACGACTGGACCCTCGCCGAAGTTCGCGCGCTGCACGACCTGCCGCTGCTCGAGCTGACGTACCGGGCCCAGACGGTTCACCGCGAGTCGTTCGGAGACAACGCGGTGCAGCTGTGCAGCCTGCTCTCGGTGAAGACCGGCGGCTGCCCGGAAGACTGCGGCTACTGCCCGCAGGCGGCGCGGCACCACACCGGCGTGAAGGCCGACAAGCTGATGCCGGTGAGCGAGGTGCTCACCAGCGCGAAGGAGGCCAAGACCGCAGGAGCGACCCGGTTCTGCATGGGCGCGGCGTGGCGCGAGGTGAAAGACGGCCCGCAGTTCGAGCAGGTGCTCGACATGGTGCGCGGGGTGCGCGCGATGGGGCTCGAGGCGTGCTGCACGCTGGGCATGCTGAGCGACAGCCAGGCGAAGCGCCTCAAAGAGGCCGGGCTGTCGGCGTACAACCACAACCTCGACACCTCGGAAGAGCACTACGGCGAAATCATCTCGACCCGCACCTACGACGACCGGCTGCGCACGCTGAAGTCGGTGCGCGAGGCGGGCATTCACGTCTGCAGCGGCGGCATCATCGGCATGGGCGAGAGCATCGACGACCGCTGCGAGCTGCTCATCACGCTCGCCAACCAGCCCGAGCACCCCGAGTCGGTGCCCATCAACGCGCTGGTGCCGGTGAAGGGCACGCCGCTCGCCGAGCAGCCGCCGGTGAGCTCGATCGAGATGGTGCGCATGATTGCCGTGGCGCGCATCATGATGCCGGGCGCGATGGTGCGGCTCTCGGCCGGGCGCATGCAGATGAACCAAGAGGCGCAGCTGCTCTGCATGATGGCGGGCGCGAACTCGCTGTTCTTCGGCGAGAAGCTGCTCACCACCGGCAACCCCGAGTACCAGGCCGACATGGCGCTCTTGCAGCAGGCGGGCGTGCGCGCGCTCGAGCCCGAGGCGTCGCGATGAGCGTCGCCGGCCCGGTGACCGGCTGGGCCAGCGAAGCGCTCGAGGGCATCGCCGCCGACGGGCTGACCCGACACCTCGAGCCGCTCGAGTCTGCGCAGGGCCCGACCGTCGACATCGCGGGGCGCCGCTACGTCAACTTCTCTTCGAACGACTACCTCGGCCTGGCCGCCGACCTCGACGTGGTCGCCGGTGCGCGCACCACCGCGATGCGCCACGGCTTCGGCTCGGGCGCCTCGCGCCTCATCGTGGGCGACTCGCTGGTGCACCAGGCGCTCGAGGCCGCGCTGGCGAAGCACTTCAACGCCGCCAGCGCGCTGCTGTTCAACTCGGGCTACCAGGCCAACGTTGGCGTGCTCTCGACGCTGGCGGGAGAGGGCGACGTCGTCTTCTCCGATGCGCTCAACCACGCCAGCATCGTCGACGGCTGCCGGCTCTCGCGGGCGCGGGTGGTCATCTACCCGCACTGCGACGTGGCCGCGCTCGAGCGGCTGCTGGGCAGCACGCCGGCGCGCCGCAAGCTCATCATCTCTGACGCGGTGTTCTCGATGGACGGTGACCGCGCGCCGCTGCTCGAGCTCGAGCGGCTCGCCCGGGCACACGGCGCGGGGCTCGTCGTCGACGAGGCGCACGCGGTGGGGGTGCTCGGCCCGACGGGTGGCGGCCTGTGCGAAGAGCTGGGCGTCGCGCCCGACGTGCGGGTGGGCACCCTGGGCAAGGCGCTGGGCGGGTTCGGAGCGTTCGTGCTCGCCTCGAAGCCGGTGCGCGGGTGGCTGATCAACCAGGCGCGCTCGCTCATCTTCTCGACCTCGCTGCCGGCGTCGACGTGCGGCGCCGCGCTGGCGGCGCTGCAGCGCATGGCCACGCTGCCCTCGCTGCGCGAGCGGCTGTGGCGCAACATTCACCAGTTCTCCGACGGGCTGCGCCAGCTGGGCTACCCGGCGCACCGCGACTCGGCGATCTTCAGCGTCATCGTGGGCAGGCCCGAGCGGGCGCTGCAGCTCTCACAACAGCTGCGCGAGCAGGGCATCTTGGCGAAGCCGATTCGGCCGCCGACGGTGCCGGCGGGCACCAGCAGGCTGCGCTTCGCCCTCTCGGCGGCGCACACGACCGATCAGGTGCGACGGGCGCTGAGCTCCCTCTCCCCTGGAAGGGGAGAGGGCTGGGGTGAGGGGAAGATCAGCGCCCCATGACCTCCACGAAAGAGCTCCTCGAGCTCGACCTGCGCCACGTCTGGCACCCGTTCACGCAGATGTCGCTGTGGCCGGGCGACGAGCCGCTGATCATCGCGCGCGGCGAAGGCAACTGGCTGGTCGACAGCGAAGGCCGCCGCTACCTCGACGCGGTGAGCTCGCTGTGGTGCACGGTGCACGGCCACAACCGGCGTGAGCTGAACGAGGCCATCGAAGCGCAGCTGCACCAGGTGGCGCACAGCACCATGCTCGGCCTGACCCACGCGCCCGCAATCCGCCTGGCGGCGAAGCTGGCCAGCCTCGCCCCCCAGCCGCTCACCAAGGTCTTCTACAGCGACAGCGGCAGCACGGCGGTCGAGGTGGCGCTGAAGATGGCGTACCAGTACCAGCAGCTGACGGGTCACCCGCTGCGCCGCCGCATCGGCGCGCTGACCGACGCGTACCACGGCGACACGCTGGGCTCGGTCTCGGTGGGCGGTATGTCGCTGTTCCACGAGCGCTTCAAAGACCTGGTCTTCCCGGTGGCGCGCACGACGCTGACCTCGGTCGACCAGCTCTTCGAAGCGCACGGCCACGAGCTGGCGGCGTTCGTGGTCGAGCCGCTGATTCAGGGCGCGGCGGGCATGCTGCTGCAGCCGATGGGCTGGCTGAAGCGGGTCGAGGCGCTGTGCAAGAAGCACGGCGTGCTGCTCATCTGCGACGAGGTGGCGACCGGCTTCGGCCGCACCGGCACGATGTTCGCGGTGGAGCAAGAAGAGGTGAGCCCCGACTTCCTCTGCGTCGCCAAGGGCCTCACCGGCGGCTACCTGCCGCTCGCGGCCACGCTCACCACCGAGCGGGTGTTCGACGCGTTTCTCGGCACCGCGGCCGAGCAGAAGACGTTCTTTCACGGCCACACGTACACGGGGAACCCGCTGGCCTGCGCGGCGGCGCTGGCGAACCTGGCGCTGTTCGAGAGCGAGCAGACGCTCGAGCGCATGAAGCCGGTGCAGAAGATGCTCACCGCCGGGCTCGACCGCATTCGCACGCTGAGCAACGTGCTCGAGGTGCGCCAGCGGGGCTTCATGGTGGGCATCGAGCTCAAGGGTTACCCGCCGCACGCGCGCACCGGCTTCCAGGTGTGCAAGGCGGCGCGGGCCGACGGCGTGCTGCTGCGCCCGCTCGGAGACGTGCTGGTGCTGATGCCGCCGCTCTCGCTGACGGGCGACGAAGCGAGGCTCTTGACCGGCGTGGTGTTCGACCGCATCTCGGCGCTGGCGCGGGCGTGAGGTACTTCGTCACCGGCACCGACACCGGCATCGGGAAGACCGAGGTCTCGTGCGCGCTGCTCGAGCTGATGCGAGTGAAAGGCCTCGAGCCGTTCGCGCTGAAGCCGTACCAGAGCGGGGGCGGAGACGACGCGAAGCGCCTGGGCACCCGGCCGCTGTACCGGTTCAAGCTGCCGCTGGCTCCAGGGGTGGCGGCCGAGCTGGAGGGGGTGAAGCCGTCGCTGACGCGAGTGCTGGCGGCGATTCCGAAGCGCGGCGCGGGCGTGGTCGAAGGCGCGGGCGGGCTCTACGTGCCGCTCGACGGCCAGCACGACGTCATCGACCTCATCGAGCGGGCGAAGCTGCCGGTGGTGCTGGTGGCGCGGGCTGGGCTGGGCACCCTGAACCACACCGCGCTCTCGCTGGAGGCGCTGCGGCGCCGCCGGGTGAAGGTCGCGGCGGTGGTGCTGGTGAAGTCGACGCGCGGCCGCGACGTCTCCGAAGCACACAACCGCCGCTGGCTCGAGAAGCGCCACCCCGGCCTGCGCGTGCTGGGCCCGGTGCAGTTCTTCGCGCACGCCCAAAGGCGGGCGGCAGGCTTCACCCGCGTGCTCGCGCCGCTGGTGCCGTGACGTCGGCGCTTCACGACAACTCGAGAAACATGGCGGTCGGCTCGGGCCGGTCGCCGAGCTGACCCGAGGTCGCCTCGAGGTCGACGAAGCCCAGCCGCCCGTAGAAGGCGACCGCATCGGCTTTGGCGTCGACCACGATGCCGAGGCAGCCCACGTCACGCGCCAGCTGCTGGGCGAGCGCAATCATCGCCCTGAGCAGCAGGCTGCCCACGCCTCGTCCCTTCGACCTCTCGTCGACCGCGAGCCGCGCGAGGCGCAGCACCGGCACGGGGTACTTCGGCAGCCCTTTCCGCCGCGATGCCGAGAGGCGATCGGGTCGAAGCTCGGCAGCGCTGACCGTGGCGAAGCCGGCGATGACTCCGTCACCGTCGACGGCGACGTACGTCGTGCCGATGTGATGGCGGAATTGATTCTGCCCGGCGTAGAGGGTGAAGAACCGATCGAGCTCGACATTGCCGCTGCGGAAGCCGGCGCGGTCGTCGCTCGGCTCGAGCCGGCGAACGCGCAAGCGTCACCAGCTCTTGGGCTCACCGCGGGGTCGCTTGCCGCTCATCAACTCGCGAAACGCGGCGGTGGCCTTTCGCGGGCGCTTGATGCGCTTCGCGACGCGCGCGAACGATTCGGGCCCCACCGAGAGTCGAGGGGGGATGACGATGTCGGCCGGCAGCTCGCGCAAGGCCTGCAGGTGGTGCAGCAGGGCCTCTTCGAGCAGGTGGCCCTTCTTGACGCCGTGGGCTTCGGCATAGCGCTCGACCTGGTCTTTGGTGGCCTGCGAGATGAAGGCGGAGATCTGGGTCTCGAGCATTGCGGTGCCTCTCTACGGAAATGTAGACACGAGCCCCTGTGAAAGCAACGTACCGGGCTCCAGCGCGAGCGGGTGCGTGTTAACAACCGGGGTGCCATGACCCTCTTCGAAGCGGTGCAGTCGCGCGACGCGGAAGCGCTGGAGAAGCTCGCCGCCGAGGCCAAGGACCTCAACGAAGAGTTCGAGGGCGGGCGCACCGCGCTCATCGAAGCGGCGGCCACCGGGCAGCTCGACCTGGTGAAGATTCTGCTCGAGGCCGGCGCCGACCCGTCGCTGAAAGACTTCGAGAAAGAGACCGCGCTGCTCAAGGCGGCGGCGAACGGCGAGCTCGAGGTGGTGCACGCGCTGGCGCCGATGGCGACGGAAGACGAGCGCGACCTGGCGCGGGCGTTCTTGAAGGCGCACGGCAAGTCGTTCAGCCCCGAGTACCAGGGCCCGGCCGACGACTTCGGCAAGCTGAAGCGGGCGGCGGCGACGGCGAGCGCGCGGGTGTCGAAGTTCGTCGGCCACGACAGCCCCAGCGAGCGGCTGGCACGGGTCGAGCGCTCGGAGCAGAACGCCAAGAAGAAGAAGTGAGCTTCAGGCTTCTTTGGCGTAAAGCGTCGGCCCGCCATGGCCTCTTCCGACAAGCTGCCCACCCGCGCCGAGAACTTCTCCGAGTGGTACGTCGAGCTCATTCAGCGCGCGAAGCTGGCTGACTACTCGGACGTGAAGGGCTGCATGGTCATTCGCCCGAACGGCTACGCCATCTGGGAGAACATGCAGCGGGTGCTCGACGGCATGTTCAAAGAGACCGGGCACGTCAACGCGTACTTCCCGCTGCTGATCCCCGAAGAGTACCTCGAGCGCGAGAAGGACCACGTCGAGGGCTTCAAGCCGCAGCTGGCGGTGGTCGGCTACGCGGGCGGCGCTCCGCTCGAGAAGGGGCAGCGCTACGTCATTCGCCCCACCAGCGAGACCATCATCAACCGCTCGTTCGCGAAGTGGATTCAGAGCTACCGCGACCTGCCGATGCTCATGAACCAGTGGGCGAACGTGATGCGCTGGGAGATGCGCACCCGCCTGTTCCTGCGCACCACCGAGTTCCTCTGGCAAGAGGGCCACACCTGCCACGAGACCGACGAGCAGGCGCAGGAAGAGACGCTGCGCATGCTCGACGTCTACCGGACGTTCGCCGAAGACTACATGGCGATGCCGGTGCTGTGCGGTCAGAAGACCGAGAGCGAGAAGTTCCCCGGCGCGGTGCGCACGTACAGCATCGAAGCGATGATGCAGGACAAGAAGGCCCTGCAGGCGGGCACCTCGCACCACCTGGGGCAGAACTTCGCCAAGATGTTCGACACCCAGTTCCAGGGCCGCGACGGCAAGCAGCACCACGCGTGGCAGACCAGCTGGGGCGTGTCGACGCGGCTCATCGGCGCGCTGATTCTCACCCACTCTGACGACGCGGGCCTGGTGGTGCCGCCCAAGCTCGCCGACCGGCAGGTGGTCATCATCGTCGTCGGCAAAGGCGACGAGCGCACCAAGGCGAAAGAGAAGGCGTTCGCGCTCGCCGCCGACTTCAAGACGGCTGGCCTACGGGTCAGCGTCGACGACGACGAGTCGAAGAACCCCGGCTTCAAGTACGCCGAGTACGAGCTGCAGGGCATCTGCCTGCGCATCGAGCTGGGCCCCAAAGACCTCGAGAAGGGCACCTGCGTGATGGTGCGCCGCGACGCCGAGCGCGACCCGGCCGGCAAGCCCAAGAAAGAGTTCGTGCCGCTCGACCAGGCGGTCGCCCACGCCCAGAGCACGCTCGACGCGATGCAGAAGTCTCTGCTCGAGAAAGCGAAGGCGTTTCGGGCGGCGAACACGTTCGAGGTGAACTCGTACGACGAGATGAAGAAGCGCGCCGACGACGGCTTCCTGCTCGCCCACTGGAACGGCGATGCCAAGGTCGAGAAGCAGATCAAGGAAGAGACCGGCCTGACCACGCGGAACCGGCCGTTCGATCTCAAGCAAGAGCCGGGCAAGTGCGTGGTGACCGGCGACCCTTCGCCGGGCCGCATCGTGTTCTCCAAAGCGTACTGAGGGCGACCTGGCCGAGACCGGTCAGGGTGAGCTGCGTCGAAACCCTGCCGTCGCTCGCCGAAGGCTGAGCAGCACATACTCCATCGTAGAGGAGCGCTTGCGCTGCTGCTTGAAGCCCGCAGTATGCGTTGCTCCGCGTTCCGGCGGCGACGACACCCGTTCGACTTCGAGTCGGACCTGCGGGCCTCCTCTCCGCTCAGAGGCTGACAGTTTTTGCCCGGACCGAGCCGGAGCGCAGATACGCGAGCCGCCCAAGGAGCGAACCCGAAGGCGCACTTCGTGGTTCGTCGAGGGGTTGCGACGCAGGCCGGCGAAGTGGATCGGCGCTTCCGGCGACGGGAGGGCAAATACTGTCAGCCTCTCAGGGTGCGCGGCTACCCACTGACCCGTCGGTTGAATTCGACCCACCGCGGCCTGGCACAAACACCTGAACGCACTGTGGGCGTGGCACCCCTGGGTCAGGCGCGGCGATTGCTCTGGGTGGGGGCATGCTCCGCAATGCATTGGCCGCTGCCGTGGTGCTGGTGTCTTCGACTCCGACGTGGGCAGACGACGAAGACGAAGTGACGCGCACCGAGCCGGCGGCGAACTTCTCGGCCGAGGCGCAGGTGCAGACGATTCGCCTGCAGCCCGACAGCGGCGACGGCGTCGCCTGGAGCGAAGTGACGCTCAAGGTCACCCGCTGCATCGCGGGGCCGTGCACGGTCGCGCAGTACGTGAAGGTGATGGTGACGATGGAGGGCTGGCGCGGCCGCCACGGCGACGTGATGGGCGTGGTTCGCTACGCGTGGAAGGACAAGGGCGGCGGCGCGCGCACCTGGGCGCTGGCGCTGCGGCTCGAAGACACCGACCAGAAAGAGCGCTTCGATCGCGAGTGCGAAGTTGCGGTGGCCAACGCCGAGCAGGGCGCAGGTGACTCGGTGCTCGCGACGCGATAATCGCCGCGGGCGTGAGAGCAGAGCCGAGACCGAGCACCCCGAACGCAGCGCGAAGCGCGGAGTCGAACGGGTGCCGTCATCTCTGGAACGCGGGGCGCCGCGAGCTCCAGGCTTCAAGCAGCAGCTGCGCCCGCTCCGATACGAGGGAGCATGTGCTGCACAGCCTTCGTGGTCCGACGGCAGGCTTCGCCGAGGGTGAGCGCTGATGGACGAGGCCTCGCTCCGCGCGCTGCTGAAGGGCGTCTCGAGCCGGCGTACGTCGATCTCCGCCGCCGTCGCGAAGCTCAAAGACCTGCCGTTCGCCGAGCTGGGCTTCGCCACGGTCGACACGCACCGCGCGCTGCGGCTCGGCTTCCCCGAGGTGGTGCTGGGCCAGTGGAAGACGGCGGAGCACTGCGTGGCGATCGCGCAGAAGCTCGCGCCGACCGGGCTGCCGGTGCTGGTGACGCGGCTGCAGGCCGAGAAGGTCGGCCCGCTCGCCGACGCGTTCGGCAAGCAGGGCACCTGGCACCAGGTGGCGCGCATCTTCGAGGTGCGCGGCAAGAAGAAGCTCAAGGCGGGCAGGGTGGCGGTGGTCTGCGCCGGCACGTCTGACCTGCCGGTCGCCGAAGAGGCGGTGGTGACCGCGCGCGCGATGGGCGCCGAGGTGCAGCTCATCACCGACGTCGGGGTTGCCGGCATTCACCGCCTGCTCAAGCGCCGCGCCGAGCTCAACCGCGCGCACGCCATCGTTGCGGTGGCGGGCATGGAGGGCGCGCTGCCCACCGCCATCGGCGGCCTGGTGGGCGTGCCGGTGATCGCCGTGCCCACCAGCGTCGGCTACGGCGCCAGCTTCGGCGGGCTCTCGGCCCTGCTCGGCATGCTGAACTCGTGCGCGGCCGGCGTCGCCGTCGTGAACATCGACAACGGCTTCGGCGCGGGCTTTCAGTCGGCGCTCATCTCCCGCCGAAAACGTTCACCCTGAGAGCGCGCAGCGCCGGGGCCAGCTGACGACGCCAGATACTTCAGGCGCCAAGCGGCAGAGCGTGCGCGACCATGCGATGGAGTATCTGCGTTTCAGCCTTCGGCGAGCGATGACCGGTCTCGAAGCTGATCGACTCGACCCGGTGGTGAGGTTAGAGACGCCCGCATGGGTCGCATTCTCTATCTCGAGCCGGTGGGTGGCATCGCCGGTGACATGTTCCTCGCCAGCGCGTTGGACCTCGGCGTGCCGCTCGCCGAGCTCGAAGCGCCGCTGCGCACGCTCAACGTCGAAGGGTGGAAGTTCGAGGTCACCCGCGCGACGCGGCACTCGATTCAGGGCACGCACATCGACGTGGTGGTCGATCACCAGCACGACCACGACCACACTCCGCTGAGCGCGATTCGGGCGATGATTCAGTCGTCGCAGCTGCCGCAGCGGGCGAAAGACCGCGCGCTGTCGCTGTTCGAGACGGTGGGCCGTGCCGAGGCGAAGATTCACGGCACCACGCTCGACGAGGTCGAGTTTCACGAGGTGGGCGCGGTCGATTCGATCGTCGACATCTGTGGGGCGGCGGTGGTGATCGAGCTGCTCGGAGAGCCAGAAATCTTCACCCTGCCTCCGCCGATGGGCAGCGGGCAGCAGAAGACGGCGCACGGGGTCATTCCCATTCCCGTGCCGGCGACGGTGGAAATCCTCCGCGACGTGCCGGTGCGGTACGAGGGCGTGGGCGAGCTGACCACTCCGACGGGCGCGGCGCTGGTGAAGGTGCTGGCGAAGGTGCAGTCGCCGCCGATGATGAAGCCCGAGAAGGTCGGCTACGGCGTGGGCACCAAAGACTTTCCCGACCGGGCGAACGTGCTGCGCGCGACCATCGGCCACACCGCCGACAGTGGAGACGGCCTGCACGTCCTCGAGTGCAACCTCGACGACGCGACGCCGCAGCTGATCGGCGCGCTGGTCGAGCGGCTGCTGGCGCAAGGGGCGCTCGACGCGTGGGTGCTGCCGGCGACGATGAAGAAGAGCCGCCCCGGCCACCTGCTCGGGGCGCTGGTGCCGCAGGGCGCGCTCAAGTCGCTCATCAACCTGCTGCTGTCCGAGTCGACGACGCTGGGCATTCGCAGCCACGAGGTGCAGCGCACGGTGCTGCAGCGCCGGTTCGAAGAGGTCGAGACTCCGTACGGCAAGCTGCGCATGAAGATTGGCTACGACGGCACGCGCGTGCTGAACGCGGCGCCCGAGTTCGAAGACGCGAAGCTGCTGGCCGAGAAGACGGGAGCGCCGCTGAAGCTGGTGCTGGCCGCCGCGGTCACCGCCTACGGCCGAAAATAATCTCCCTCTCCCCCCTGGGGGAGAGGGTCGGGGTGAGGGGGTAGTCCCAGCCGCGCCCAGCCCTCAGGGCTTCACTTCGCGCCACACCGGCAGCTCAGCCAAGGCGGGCCGCCCGTCGAGCAGCTCGTGGGGCTTGAAGTTGCCCTTGTACTTGAGCGAGGCGCAGCCCTCGACGCGGTAGCCCAGGTAGACGTGCTGGGCCGACATCTCGCGGGCGAGCTCGACGCAGCGGAGCACGTTGGCGACGCCGGGCGAGAGGTGGGCGATCGACGGGTGGTAGAAAAAGTAGGCGGCCGAGACGCACCGGGCGGTGACATCGACGAGCCCGAGCGCGACCAGTTTGCCGTCGTCGTACCAGGCCATCTCGCGGCCGGTGCTCGAGGGAAACGCGAACTGGGTCTGGTACTCGTCTTCGGTGAGCGAGGCCTTTTCCCACCCGCGGGCGTCTTCGCGGGTCGCGTGCCACGACTCGTGCAGCTTGAGCCGCTCGGCGTCGACGCTGGGGCGCCCGACCACCACCTTGAAGCGCTTCGAGCGCCGCAGCGCGCGCTTCTGCGAGTCGGTGGCCTCGAAGCGGTGCACGTCCAACCGAATCGACATGCACTCGGTGCACAGCTTGCACGCCGGGCGAAAGTAGGCCGGCCCGAAGCGCCGCCAGCCGCGCAGCAAGAGCACCTCGAGCTCCTCGCCCGACACGTTCACCATCAGCCGGTACTCGAGCGAGGCCTTCTGGTCGCTCAAGTATGCGCAGGCGCGGGGCTCTTCGATGAAGTGTCGGACGATGCGCGCCATTCTTACGGAGCTACAGCCTATATAAAGCCGACCATGAACGAGAGTCAGTGGGACAACAAGCTGCGCGCGTTCTTGAAGAAGACGGGCGACGACTTGAAGCGGGCCGGCACCGACATCAAGGGTGAAGCCGAGAAGCTGATGAAGGACATGAAAGACCCCGACCGCCAGGAGAAGGTGAAGAAGGGTCTCGAGAGCTTCCGCCTCTGGGCGCGCAAGACCGCCGAAGAAGTGGCGTCGGTGGTCGAGACGTCGGTGAAGAAGGCCGAAGGCGCAGTGCGTCAGGCCGTCGACACCCCGGTGGCAGCTGCACCTACGGGTGAAGAAGCGCCGCGGCACGACACTCCGGTGAACGAGATGCCGGCGGTCGAGACCCCACCGCAGCCCCCGCCGCAGGCCCCCGAAGAGCCGCCGAAACCCGCGAGGCCGCGAAGAAGACCATCGGGGGCGGCAAGAAGAAGGTTGCAGCGAAAACCAGGGGTGCGGGCGCGAAGAAGCCGCTGGGGAAGAAGCGCGGCCCGTGACATAGTCCGCCGACGTGTCGTCTTCCGGGGACAAAGGAAACTTCAAGACCGATCTGCCGCAAGAGATTCTCGATGCCGCGCTCGACGCGGTGAAGAAACGGGAGTCCGGGGTCGAGGTCGAGGTGCAGCCCGACGCTTCTGCGTCCGAGGCTGCTCCGGCTGCTGCGAACGAAGGCGCCGCCGAGGCGGGTGCGCCCAAAGAAGGCAGAGACAAAGAGCTCGAGCAGCTGCAGCTGCAGCTCGACGCGTCGCTGGCCAAGGGCCGCGACCTGATGGGCAAGATCAAAGACGAGCACGAGAAGATGCTGCGTGCGGTCGCTGATCTCGAGAACTTCAAGAAGCGCGCGCGCAAAGAGAACGAAGAGACGCAGAAGTTCGGCAACGAGCGGCTGCTGAAAGACTTCTTGCCGGTGCTCGACAACATCGACCGCGCGCTCGAGCCCTCGAACTCGGCCGACCTCGCGTCGCTGCGCAAGGGCGTCGAGATGATTCGCAAGCTGCTCGAAGACACGCTCGGCAAGCACGGGGTGAAGGCCTTCAGCAGCAAGGGCAAGCCGTTCGACCCGAACGTTCACGAGGCGATGTCTCAGGCGGAGACCGACGAGATGCCGCCCAACCACGTGCACACCGAAGTGTTGCGGGGCTTCACCCTGAACGACCGCCTGGTGCGGCCGGGCCTGGTGGTGGTCTCGAAGGCGAAGTCAGCTCCGGAACCGCCGTCTGGGGAGGGAGGCTCGAATGGGTAAGGTGATCGGCATCGATCTCGGCACCACCAACTCGTGCGTCGCGGTGATGGAGGGCGGCGAGCCGGTGGTGATTCCCAACAGCGAGGGCGCGCGCACCACGCCGTCGATGGTGGGCTTCACCGAGTCCGGAGAGCGGCTGATCGGTCAAATCGCCAAGCGGCAGGCGGTGACCAACCCCGAGAACACCGTGTTCGCGGTGAAGCGGTTGATGGGCCGGCGGTACGACTCTGCCGAGGCGAAGAAGGCGATTCAGGTCAGCTCGTTCAAGGTGACGGCCTCGACGAACGGCGACGCGTGGGTCGAGATTCGCGGCAAGGCGTACAGCCCGCCCGAGATCAGCTCGATGGTGCTGACCAAGATGAAGCAGACCGCCGAGGACTATCTCGGCGAGCCGGTGACCGAGGCGGTGATCACGGTTCCGGCGTACTTCAACGACGGCCAGCGGCAGGCGACGAAAGACGCGGGGCGCATCGCGGGGCTGAACGTGCTGCGCATCATCAACGAGCCGACCGCGGCAGCGCTCGCCTACGGCCTGGACAAGAACAAGGACGGCACCATCGCGGTCTACGACCTCGGCGGCGGCACCTTCGATATCTCGATCCTCGAGCTGAACGCCGGCGTGTTCGAGGTGAAGTCGACCAACGGCGACACCTTTCTCGGCGGCGAAGACTTCGACATGCGGGTGATCGATCACCTCGCGACGCTCTTTCAGAAGACGAACAACATCGACCTTCGCAAGGACCGCATGGCGCTGCAGCGCCTGAAGGAAGCGGCCGAGCGCGCCAAGCACGAGCTGTCGAGCGCGACCGAGACCGAGGTGAACCTGCCGTTCATCACGGCCGACGCGTCGGGGCCCAAGCACCTCACCGAGACGCTCGAGCGCGCCACGCTCGAGTCGCTGGTGCAAGACCTGATCGATCGCACCATCGACCCCTGCAAGATGGCGCTGAAAGACGCGGGGCTGCAGACGAACCAGATCAACCAGGTGCTGCTGGTGGGCGGCATGACGCGCATGCCGGCGGTGCAGCAGAAGGTGAAGAGCTTCTTCGGCCGCGAGCCGCACAAGGGCATCAACCCCGACGAGGTCGTCGCGATCGGCGCCGCGATTCAGGGCGGCGTGCTCAAGGGCGAAGTCAAAGACGTGCTGCTGCTCGACGTGACGCCGCTGTCGCTGGGCGTCGAGACGGCCGGCGGGGTCTTCACCAAGATCATCGACAAGAACACGACGATTCCCTGCAAGAAGAGCCAGGTGTTCTCGACCGCGGTCGACAACCAGCCGCTCGTCAACGTCCACGTGCTGCAGGGCGAACGTGAGATGGCGGGCGACAACAAGACGCTCGCCCGCTTCGAGCTCGTCGGCATTCCTCCCGCGCCTCGTGGCGTGCCGCAGATCGAAGTCACCTTCGACATCGACGCCAACGGCATCGTGCACGTGAGCGCGAAGGACCTCGGCACCGGCAAGGTGCAGCAGGTGCGCGTGGTCTCGAACTCGGGTCTGACCGAGGCCGAGATTCAGCGAATGATTACCGAAGCGCAGTCGCACCAGGGCGACGACAAGAAGAAGAAAGAGCTCGCCGACCTGCGCAACAACGCCGACGGCCTCGTCTACACCACCGAGAAGTCGCTCGAAGAGTACGCCTCGATGCTGAAAGACAAGGACCGCGACGAGATCAAGGCGGACCTCGAGAACCTGAAGGGCATTCTGCCTTCGAATGATCCGGTGAAGATCAAGGAGGCGCTGACCCGGCTCGAGGGCAGCGCCTACCGCATCGCCGACGCCATCTACGCGCAGGAAGCGCCGAAGAGCTGAGCAGCTGCTACTGAAACGTGCAGCCCGCGTCGGCTGCGACGCCGCTCGTCTTCAAAAGGTCGAGCGCTGACTTGCACTGCTCGATGCAGACGTCGGTGCTGCTGGGGCTCGTCCAACAGCTGCCGTTCTCGCCGTAGGTCGAGTCGAGGCTGCGCGGCGTACCTCCCAGCCGGTAGTAGCAGGCGAGGTAGTCGCGGCAGGGCTGCGTCTGGGAGCCGCCGCAGGCCAGGCCGAGCGCCATCGCCGCGATTCCGAGAACGACGGTCATCGGTTTCAAGGTTCGCTCCAATCAACGATACCCACTAACGCCTTCGACTCGTGCGCGCGGCAACGGCACCTTCAGAACCGCAGAAGTCGCTGCTTTCGGTCGCGGGTTTGAGGTAGGTGGCGGCACCATGAAACTTCGCGCCCTGGCCCTGCTTCTCTTCATCGCCGTCGCTGCGTGCACCAGTGGGCCCGCCGACTTCGGCACCCTGGCGCTCGACGCGTACCCCGAGTCGGGCAAGATGGGAGACCGCGCGGCCCTCGACCGGCTGTGGACGGCGTTGTTCAAATTGCCGAAGTGGTACTTCGTTCGCACCCAGATCAGCGGCGAGGAGCCTGCGGTCGAGCTGGTCGACGGCAAGAGCAGCCTGGTCGCATTCACCGAGCCCGCGGCGTTGGCCCGCTACGGAAGAGTCAGGGTGTCGCCGCCCCCTGCGCAACCCGCTGCAGCTGCGCCCGCTGGCGCCCTCGACACCTCACCCTTTGCGGCGCCCGGAGCGCCGCCCGCCGCGGCCGCCGACGTCGATGCCGGCCCCGCGAAGCCGAACCCCTACGTCGGGAGCGACGGCAAGCCGCTCTACGTGGAGATGACTCCTGCGCAGGCCTGCGACTATCTCTCCAAGTACCGTGGCCCTGCGGTCGAGCTGGTGCGGTTCAACGTCGGCACGCGACGGAGCTGGGGCGGCCCGCCGAGCGACGTCATCGACATTCACGAGATGCTCAAGAAGGACAAGAAGGTGCCGTAACGGAGCGAGCGGGCAATCTGCTCAGCTCGACGGCAGCTCCTCCGCCCCAAAAAAAGAAGCCCCGACGCCAGGCGCCGGGGCTTCGTGCTCAAAGAGAGCTTTGAGTAGGGCTTAGCAGCCGGCGTCGGAGTACGAGGTCTTGAGCGACTCGAGGGCCGTCTTGCACGCGGCGGTGCACGAGTCGGCAGTCGCCTGCACGCCAGTGGTCCAGCAGGTGCCCATGTCGCCGTAGACGCTGTCCTGGGTGGTGCCGCCAACGGTGTGCTTGTAGCAAGCCACATAGTCCTTGCACTCGGTCGACTGGCTGATGCCGCCGCCACACGCAACCGCGAGGGCAACCATCGCGAAACCCACGACCACAGTCATCTTCTTCAACATTGTGTTACCCCTCCGGGGGATGTGGACGACGACATGTCGCCACGGGAGACTTCGGGGCAGTTGCATATCAGGGTTCCGACGGCTTCAAGAAAAATTTGGTCCCGAAACAGGTCTGCTCCACTCTCTATGATCCGCATGCCTCGATGTAGCCGACCTGTACAACGCTTCTTCGCGGTGTTGCCGCTGCTCGCGTGCGGAGGCATTCCTCAACCCGAAGTCTGCGCGCAGTTTCTCTCATGCTCCGAGGCGGTGCAGCCGATGAGCACCAAGGCCACTGCGCCCAGCTACGCCCCCGGTGGCACCTGCTGGCAGAACGCAGGCGACGCCGCTGCGTGCACCGAGGTCTGCGCCAACGCGCTCGAGGCGCTGGTGCTCGGCCCCGGCAAGTCGACGCCCGCGTGTCAGTGACGTGCTAGAGGTCGCGCCCGATGCGCCGCCTCTTCTTTGTCGCGCTGCTCTCGCTCGCCGCCTGCAACGGCATCTCTCAATCGCCGCAGTGCGCCGCCTACCTCGCGTGCACTGAAGCGGTCATGGCCGGCAGCTCGGCGAACTACCCGTCGTACGCGGAAGCCGGCGCGTGCTGGTCGACCGATCAGAAGTCGGCCGACCTGTGCACCGCGGCCTGCGTGCAGGGGCGTCAGTACCTCGCCTTCGGCGCTGGAGCCGGCAAGGCCGAGTGCCAGTGAGGCGGGCGCTGCTCTTCCTCGCGCTGCTCACTGCCTGCGCCAAGCACCCGCAGACTCCCGAGTGCGCCGCGTACATCTCGTGCACCGAAGCCATCGACCCGACGACGTACCGCTCGGCCAACGGGCTCTACGGGCCGAACGGCACCTGCTGGGTCACCAACGATCAGACCGCCGACACCTGCACCACCGTCTGCACGCGCGAGCGCGAGAACCTGTTCAACGACGGCGGCTCGGTGTTCCCCCAGTGCGCCGCTCCGGCGCCCGGGTCTTGAGCTGAGACGAGATCGGTCAGGGTAGTGGTGAGCCTGCCGACGCCGAAGCCTCAGGCGCAGAGACTCCATCGTATTGGGGCGCGCGTGGGTGCTGCTTGAGGCATGGAGTATGTGGCGCTGCGCGTTCTAGTCGGGTTGGCACCCGTTCGACTTCGGCACGGCGTTCGCCGTGCCTGCGCTCAGGGTGCTCGGTTCAGTCAGGCTTCTTCAGGCCGTCGAGAATCAGCGACGCGAGGTGCTGCGGCACGTCGAGCGGGTTGCCGATCGGCTCTTCGAGCAGCAGCGCGAGCACCAGCCGCTCGGCCGCGCCGACCACCGACAGCGCGCTCACCGCCACCGGTATCGGCTTCAAGATGCCGTGGCCCTGCGCCTTCTCGGTGATGTCGATCGCGTACTTCGAGATGACCCGCGACAGCTCGACCAGCGGCTTGCGCGCTCCGAACGCGGGCGCGCGGTTCTCCTGCAGGTAGAGACGGGTGACGCCGGGCCAGCTGAGAAAGATGTCGCCGATGGCGTCGCCGACCTTCTTGTACGCCTCGAACTGGGCGTCGCGCGTCGCGGCCGTGTCGAGCGCCACGCTGCACTGCTCGAGCGTGTCGGTCATCTTCACCCGCACCGGCTCGAGCAGCTCTTCTACCAACGCCGCCTGGCTGTCGAAGTAGCGGTAGAAGCTGCCCTTCGCCATCTTCGCTTTGGTGGTGATGTCGTCGACCGACACACCCTCGATGCCGCGGTCGAGGAACAGCAGCTGCGCCGCCTCGAGCAACGCCTCGACGCGCGCCTTGCGGTTGGTGTCGCGAACCCCTCCGGGTTGTCCGGGCCGTTTGCGCCTCGCCATGACGAGGGCGTGAATCTAGGCCAGCTTGACGTTATTGGAGTCGTGTGATTTGAAGTGACCAGTCAGTCACGTTTTCCCGGCCGTGGAGGTGCAGGATGATCGGAATTCCCCTCGGGTTGGCGTTTCAGAACGCAGCAGAATGGGCGCTGCACAAGTACATGCTGCACGGCCTCGGTAAGAACCGGCAGAACTTCTGGTCCTTCCACTGGCACGAGCACCATCGCGAGTCGCGCAAGCACGACATGTTCGACCCGCAGTACGTGCGCTCGGTCTTCACCTGGTCGCCGCAGGGTAAAGAGGCCGCCGCGCTGGTCGCCTCGGCGGTGGTGCTGGTGCCGGTGTTCCCGATCGCTCCGTTCTTCACCGCGACCGTCTGGTACCGAACGCTGCGCTACTACCAGATGCACAAGCGCGCGCACCTCGACCGCGAGTGGTGCAAAGAGAGCCTGCCCTGGCACTACGACCACCACATGGGTCGCGACCAGAACGCGAACTGGTGCGTCACCCACCCGTGGTTCGACAACATCATGGGCACCCGAAAAATCTACACCTACGACGAAGACGGCAAGCCCGTCGCCGAAGAGGTCGTCAAGCCGAAGGGCTTCTTCGCCCGCTTCATCGCGCCCATCTTCGAGTCGTCGAGCGAGCGGGTGCGGGTGCGCAAGCACGAGCCCTCGCAGGCGCCTGCCGCGGCCTGAGGCGGCCGCCGCGCCCAGTTGTGACAATGCAGTTTTTCGACACCGGTGTTGAAAAACTGCGTTGAGTCACGCGCGGCGCTTCTGCCGCAGCAGCCACAGCGCCAGCAGCGCCAAGGCCCAGAGCGACGGGCCGGGCGCCGCGCCGCAGCCCAGCGCGATCGACAGCTTCGCCGGCGCGCCGCAGCTCACGGTGAGCGCGAGCGTCTGCGTCGCGACCCCCACGTCGTTGCGCACCTCGATGACCACCGGGTGCACGCCGACCTCGGCGCGCCCCGGCTGGTAGTGCATCACGCCGGTCGCGGCCTCGATGCTGAAGCCCTCGGGCCCCTGCTTCACCGACCAGCTCAGCACCGCCGAGCCCGACGCGACTCCGCGCGCGCCCTCGAGCGCCGCGCCGCACGAGCCCGCGATGCTCGCGCTCGAGTGAATGAACGCAGGCGCCGCGCCCGCCGCCGACAGCACCGTGAGCCAGACCTCGTCGCCGCAGGTGGCTCCCGCGTCGTCGGTGACCTCGAGGCGCACGCGGTGCACTCCGGGCGCACCGAAGGTGAGCGTGGGCGCCGACCCCAGGCCCGCCGCGTCGTCGTCGACGAACCAGAGCACCGAGGCGATGGTGCCGCCCGCCGACGCGGCCTCGGCCACCAGCTCGGTGGTGAACGGCGCAGGGCCCACCGTCGACTTCGCCCAGGCCCGGCACGTGGGAGGCGCCCGGCCCGCCTCGCTCACCACCACCTCGACCACGTCGGTCGACGTCAGCCCCGCGGTGTCGGTGACGAACATGCGCACCCGGTGCCGGCCGACCCCAAACGTGCGGGTGAGGTGCGGGCCGTACGCGTCGGCGGCGTCGAACCGCCAGTGCACTCCGGCGATGGGCGAGCTGCCGGGCTGGCAGTCGCAGCTCAGCTCGACCGTGAGCGAGCCGGTGCCGCTCAGCGCCGAGGCCACGATGCGCGCGCTCGGCGCCGAGTTGCCGGCAGCGTCGAGCACCGAGACCGTGGTGCTCGCGGTGGCGCTCGAGCCGAACGCGTCGAACACGGTCACCTCGGCGCGGTAGCTGCCGGGCAGCACGTACGTGAACGGCGCCGCCTCTTCGGTGCGCGGCACCGCGCCGGTGCCGGGGTCCCACCGGAAGCGCAGCGGGAGCGCGGTGGGGTCGGCCGACGAGCCGGCCGCCGACAGCACGGTGGCGAGCGGCGCCGCGCCCGAGGCCGGGGTCGCCATCGCGATTGCGGTGGGCCCTGCCGGAGCCGTCGCCGCGACGCTCACCGAGAACGAGTACGTGTCCACCCCGAGGGCGTTCTGCGCGCGCACGCAGAGGGTCTGCGGGCCGGGGCTGGCCGGCGTCCACCGCACCGACCCGGTTGCGGCGTCGACGTCGAACCCGGCCGGCCCGGCGCAGCGCTGGAACTGCAGCGGCGCGGTGCCGATGGCGCGCACGAAGCCGAGCGCGCTGTAGCGGTAGGGCACTGAGACCGCGGCCGAGAGCGAGGCCTCGCGCACGATGCTCGGCGCACCTGCGCTCACCACCTGAAGGCCAGAGAGCGTGCCGGTGATGGACGAGTCGGTGGTGTCGGTCACCGTGAGGCTCTGCGCGCCCGCCGAGAGAAAGACGATGGGGCCCGCCGCGTGCCGCCCCGCCTCGGCCGCGGTGAAGGTCTGCTCGGGCGGCAGGGTGGCGAACGGGTCTGACGAGGTGAGGCGCACCGTGCCGAGGTAACCAGGCGCGGGGTTGCCCACGCCGTCGAGCACCTCGACCAGCGCGGTGTGGGACGTGCCCGCGGCGGCGGGCGAAGCGACCCCGGTGATGCGAAACGACCGAAACGGAGCCACCACCCGCACCCCGTCGGAGCTCGCGCTCACCGACTGGCCGATGCCGTTCGTCGCCCGCACCGTGACGAAGTAGGTAGCGCCGTTGGCCAGGGTCAGCCCGGTGGCGATGGCCATGGTGGCGGTGCCGACCGGGGTGAAGCCCTGCACCTGGGTGCCGCCGGCAGAGGTGCCGACGGCCCACGCGTACCCGACGATGCCCGACTCGGGGTCCGAGAAGCCCGACCAGTTCGCCGTGAGCGTGTCGCTCGCCGCCTGCGTGTCGACGTCGGCGCCGCTGCCGTCGCTCACCGCGCCAGCGACCGGAGGAGTCGTGTCGGTGCCGGCGATGCTGAACCCCGCGCTGTCGGCGAGGGTGAGCGACCCGCTGGTGGCGCGCAGCGTGAAGTTCGTGCCGCCGCGGTTGAGCGCGAGGTCCGAGAACGTGGCGATGCCGTTCACCACCGGCACGGTCAAGGTGCCGGTCAGGGTGGCGCCGGTGGGGTTGCTCTGCAGCGCGAGGGTGACCGACAGCGCCGCGCCCTCGACCACCTGGTCGGCCGAGTCGCGCACCGCGACCTGCACCGGCACCATCACCGCACCCTGGGTGGTGTCGGCCGGCTGGTTGACGAAGGTGAGCTTCGTCGGCGGCCCGCTGTAGCGGACGATGAGCCCGGGGCGCTGGGCCACCTCTTCGTCTTCGCTGTCGCGCACGAAGAGGTAGTCGGCGGTGTCGCCGTCGATGAGCAGCCCGCGGTTGGGCCTCGCGCCCGACACCCAGTCCTGCACCAGGCGCACTCCGGCCGCGTTGAGCGCCGCGGCGTGCAGCCCGCGCGACGGGTAGGCGAGGGTGCCGAGCAGGGTGGTGCCGCGGTCGGCGGCGCCCTGCGCACCGGGAGTGCTCCAGGCGTTGGTGCCGTCGTACGTGGTCCACGTGGCGCCTTCCGTCCAGCTCCGCAGCGGCTCGTACACGCTGACCGAGGCGGTGGCGTTCTCGACCTGCAGCTCGAGCTGCACCGAGCTGATGACCGCGTTCGCGGGCAGCGACGACACGTCGAAGCGGAGCAGCGAGGCCGACGGCTGGGCCGCGGTGCCCGCCACCGCGCCGAGCGAGGTCTGGTTCATCGGGCCGGCCGCGGGGCCGAGGGCGATCTGCGAGTCGGTGTAGCCGTTGTAGCTGCCGCTCGGCTTCGCGCCGCGCTGAAACTCGACCACCGTGCCGCCCGAGTGCACCAGGTGGAGCAGCGGTCGAAAGGCGGCGGTCGTGTCGGACGAGTCGTTGAACGACACCCGGTCGACGATGAACGGGTTCGAGCCGATGACGCCGTGGTTGGTCGACGGGGTGTTCACCCACCGCTGCACCATCGCCACGCCCGCGGCGGTGAGCGGAAACGAGACCAGCGTGTTGACCGTGGTGGTGACCGGCAGCACCGCCACCACGGCGGGGTCGCGGTCGGTGCCGTACTGCGCCGCGCCTGGCAGGCCCCAGGCCTGCCCGGTGCTCGCCCGGTTCCACGTCACCTGCGAGTCGACCCAGGGCCGCAGCACCTCGAAGAACTCGAACGGGTTCACCGAGACGTCGGTGACGTAGAGCTGAAGGCTGCCCGAGGCGATGACGGTGCCGGGCGGCAGGCTCGACACGTCCCACCGCAGCAGGGGCTGCTGCTTCACCGGGTAGCCGTCGATGCGGTTGTTGACGCCGGCGGTGTCGTTGAAGTTCGTGTTCGGGTCTTGAACCGTGTCGGTGTCGGGCAAGACGAGCTGCACGTCTTGCGTGCCCGCGTACCCGGCCGAGGGTGAGGCACCCTGCCGGAAGGTGGTCTGAAGCTGCGCGTGCGCGGGCGACGCAGCCGCCAGACCGACCACCAGCAGGGCGAAAGGGTTTCTGATGCAGGCCCCCGTTCGAGAGTGGGCCCACGATACCAAGCCGTCGCGCGGCGAACCCGAGGCGGCCCCGGTGTGGGGAAAGCGGCCCCTTGAGTTTTTCTCTCTAGAAGGTCGCGACCAGGTAGCCGGGCGGCAGGTCGAACCGCTGCGCGCCCGGAGGAGGCGGCGCCGGCGGCGGAAGGTCGTCGGGCGGTGGAGGAGGCGGCGGCTGCTGCGCGCCGCCCTGGTCGAGCGTGTCGATGCGCGCGCGGACGTCGTCCATGCGCTGGCCGTACTCCTTGCGCGGCCCCAGACGGGTGAACAGCTTCACCAGCCCCACGGTGAGCAGCACCGCGCCGACGATGACCGCCACCGTCGCGAGGCCGAGCAGCGCGTACCCCATCGCTGCGGCGTCGTAGTAGCCGAAGGCGGCGAGGCCCTCGAGCGCGAAGAGAAACGAAACCAGCACCAGCCCGCCGCCCACCGCGCTCAGCGCGATCGGCCCGCCGAGGCCCGGGCGCTCGCGGTCGAGCCGGTCGTACTCGGCCTGCAGCTGCACGCGGTTCATCGACTCGACCGGCACGTCGAAGCCCGGCTCTCCGGCTTGAAAGAAGACCGCCGCGCGCTGCAGCCGCACTGGCCCGTCGCTGCGCAGCGCGCCCCCGAAGTGGGTCGGCTCGGTGTGCGCGAGCGCGGGCAGGCAGACCAGCAGCGCGAGGCAAGACAGCCAGGAGAAGCGGTGCATGAACCCTCCGTTTGCGGCGAGTGACCTGAGCATGCCGAGGGTAAGGTGACAACGTGCTCGATGCGCCGACCCGCTTCCCCACCACCCGGTGGACGCTCATCTTGGAAGCGCAGTCGTCGCCCGAGGCGCGCCAGCGCGCGTTCGAAGAGCTCGCCCGCATCTACTGGCGCCCGCTGTTCGTCTACCTGCGCAGCCGGGGGTTGGACGCGAGCGCCGCGCAAGACTCGACGCAAGAGCTGCTGCTCAAGCTGATGCAGCGCGACGTGGTGGCCAAGGTCGACCCGAACCGCGGCCGGCTGCGCGCGTACCTGAAGACCGCCGCCGCGAACCACCTGCTGCACGAGCACGAGAAGCGCGCCGCGCAGAAGCGCGGAGACGGCCGCGCGGTGGTGCCCATCGACGAGAAGCTGGCCGAGAGGCTGCCCTACGACACGGCGTCTCCCGACCTCGCGTTCGAGCGCGAGTGGGCGCTCTTGGTGATGCAGCGCGCGCTCGACGCCCTGCGCGCCGAGTTCGAGAGCGGCGAGCGCACCGGTCCCTTCGCGCTGGTCGAGACGTTCTTCCGCCCCAGCACGCAAGCCCAGCCGAGCTACGCCGACGCGGCGCGCGCGCACCGCATGTCGCTGCCGCAGCTCAAGGCGTTTCTGCACCGCGCGCGGGTGCGCTTTCGCGAGCTGGTCAAGGCGCAGGTGCTCGACACGGTGAACGACGAGGCCGAGGCCGAGCGAGAGCTGGCCGCGCTCGTCGAGGTGCTCGCGAAGTGAAGTGCGCGCGCTGCGGCGCTGCGTTTCCCGACGGCGCCGCCGCGTGCCCCAGCTGCCTGTTGAGCGGCGAGGGTGCCGAGGTGTTCGCCGGCCTCGAGCTGCACGACGAGCTGGGCCGCGGCGGCATGGGCTCGGTGTTCAAGGCGCGGCACGTGAAGCTGGGGCGCGAGGTGGCGGTGAAGTTCCTCGCTCCCGAGGTGGCGGCCGATGCGGGCATGCGCGCGCGCTTCGAGCGCGAGGCGAAGGCGATGGGCCTGCTCTCGCACCCGCACATCGTGCAGGTGTTCGACTTCGGCACCGAAGACGGTGAGGCCTACCTGGTGATGGAGCTCGCCGAAGGCGGGCCCGTGTCGAAGAAGCTGCCGCTGCCGCCGAAAGACGCGGTGCGCGTCACCCGCCAGGTCTGCGAGGCGCTCGCCTACGCGCACGGCCGCGGGGTGGTGCACCGCGACCTGAAGCCCGAGAACGTGCTGCTCGACGCCGAGGGCCGGGTGAAGGTGAGCGACTTCGGCATCGCGCGAATTCTCACCGACACCGGCGGCGCCGCGGTCACCCGCACCGGGGTGGCGGTGGGCAGCGCCGGCTACATGGCGCCCGAGGTGCTGCGCGGCGCCGCGCCCGCCCCGGCGATGGACGTGTTCTCGGTGGGCGCGCTGCTGCGCGAGCTGGTGACCGGGCAGCCTCCGGTGGGCGAGCTGGGCGCGCTGCCGATGGGCCTCGACACGGTGGTGAAGAAGGCGATGGCCGCCGAGCCGAGCGAGCGCTTCTCGTCGATGCAGGCGTTCGCCGACGCGCTCGAGCGGTGGCTCGCTCCTGCGAGCATGGTCGAGTTGCCCACCGACGAGCGGCTGTGGATGCGGGCGGTCGCGCTGGTGCAGACGGTCTCGGTGGCCGGCATGCTGTGGGCGGGGCTGCTCTCGGTCACGCCGCGGGTGAGCGCGGCCGACGACGTGCCGCCGCTGGTGTCGCTGGGCACCAGGCAGCTCGCCGACGGGCGGGTGTTCACGCTGGCGCGCTTCGAGACGGTGCCGATTCTGATTTCGCTGGCGGTGTTCGGCGTGGCGCTGGGCATCACCGCGCTCTTGCGCCGGCACTGGCGCCACGAGGGGCTCGACCTGGCGCGCCCCGACGTGCCGCTCACGCAGTCGCGGTGGGTGCTGGTGGGCGGCGTCTCGGCGCTCGGCATCTACCTGTTGCGGCACACGGTGATGGCGTGGGCGCATGCTCCGCCGGTGCGCATCTCGTACGTGCCGGTGGTGGGCGGGCTGTGGCTGCTGGCGGTGTGGTACTTCGCCGCCTACGCGCTGCTCGAGGCGCAGCGGGTGGGGCGGCCCTTCTCGCGCGAGCCCAAGGTCTGGGCGGGGCTGGCCTTTGCGGCGGTGCCGCCGCTGGTCGATGGGCTGCGGCAGATTTCCGAGCGCATCGGCAGCTCACCGTGAAATGCAGGCAGAGCTCAGGGTGAGCTTGAGGGCGACGCAACCGCAGCCCACGCTTCCGGTACTGCTCCTCGAACCGAACCGAGAGGAGCACCCCATGGAAGCGAACAACCCGTTTCTGATTGCGCAGTACCTCGCCTACCTCGCCATCTCGCTGGCGGTGACGGTGGGGGTCGGCCGCACGCTCTTCAAGCACGGCGCGGCGTTTCTGGCCGACACCTTTCTCGGCAAGGAGAAGCTCGCCGAAGCGGTGAACCACCTGCTGCTGGTCGGCTTCTACTTGATCAACTGCGGCTGGGTGGTGCTCTCACTGAAGACGCATTCGCGCACCGACACCGGGCAAGACGTGCTCGAGAACCTCGCCAGCAAGGTGGGCGCGGTGCTGGTGGTGCTGGGGGTGATGCACTTCTTCAACCTCTACGTCATCAGCCGCATGCGCCGCCGCGCGCTCGCCGATCGCCAGCCGCCTCCGGTGGCGCCGACCGAGTGGGTGCCGGCCCGCAAGGTCGCGTGAGGCCGCCATGGACGCGCTCTTCGTCTACTACGACGAGACCTGCGGGTTCTGCTGCCGCTGCGCCGCGTGGCTGAAAGAGCAGCCCAGCTTCGTGCCGCTGGCGCTGCTGCCGGCGAGCGAGCTGCCGGTGCCGGTGAGCGGCAAGGCCGAGGTGGTGGCGATCGACGGCGCGGGTGGCGTGTACCGCGACACCGACGCGTGGCTGGTGACGCTGTGGGCGCTGCGCGACTACCGCCACTGGGCGGCGCGCCTCGCGAAGGGTGACCGCAAGCTCGCGCGACGGGTGGTCGAGCTCGCCGGCAGCTGGCGCCAGGGCTTGTCGCGGTTGTTCGCGATTTCCTCGGACGCCGAGCTGAAGCGGCAGCTCGAGCTGCTGCCCGAGAGCCCGTACTGCGAAGACGGGCAGTGCGAGGTGGCGGTGTGCAAGAGCTGCGGCGCGAAGACCGCGCGGGGGCACTCGTTCTGCGGCCCCTGTCTCGTCGAAGCGCTGCGGCGCTGACGTTCTTTGTCTCCAGGGTGGGGCGAAG
>JADJNS010000013.1 GCA_016714225.1 Archangiaceae bacterium | reverse complement strand
GCGCCTTGGGCGGTGGTCCAGAACAGCGAGCCCGCCTCGAGCACCAGGGTGCCGAGCTGCGCAGGCGAGCGATCAGCGGGGGAGCACCGCCGCGCTCTTCGGGTCGGCCCCCACCGGGTTCGCGCCGTTCTTCAGCGCGAAGCGAACCGACGAGGGTCACCACCCATCGGGGCCGGCGATCGACCTCTCGCGACCCCGATGAAAGCTTCTCCAACCCCTTCGACCTACTTCGGGTCGGCGGGCGCCTCGCGACGGCAGGCGCCAGCAGCACCACGGCGGCGAGCGCCGAGGCCCTCACTGGTCGTCGGGAGAACCTTCTTGCCGTCGATGACGTTCTGGAAGAGCTGCCAGAAGTCGTCTTCGGAATGCCCGCCACCCACTTCACGATCTTCATGTCCCTGGTGCGGATGATGATGTGACCGGGTAGGCGCGTCGACGCCGACGATGGCCGACAGCGTCGCCCGGGGTTGAGCGCGGCGGGGTAGTTGACGTTGTAGCGGGTGACCCCACGCCGTCAGGTCGCCCTGGGTGGGGTGGTGCCCGGCGTGCCGCCCTCGTCGAGCGCGAGCAGAATCTCACCCTTGGGGGAAGTACTGGGCGTGCTTGCCGGGCAGCTTGTTCTTCGCTTCGTAGTTGCACGGCGAGCACCAGACCGCCGAGCGGTCGACGATCAGCGCCAGCGGCTTGGGCTGGCCCGCGCTGTAGGGCGAGCCCTCGGGGTAAACCTCGGTGCCGGTGGGGTTGTAGAAGTCGGCCATCTGCACCTGCTTCAGCGCGGTCTTGTCGACGGTCGCGTTGGCGTAGCCGTAGAACGCGTAGTTCTTGATCACCGAGCCCACGCCCACGCCGTACGGGCCGGGGTAGGTCGCCGTGACTTCTCCGACGGCATCTGACCGCCACCGGTGAAGTGGGCGCCTTCATGTCTTCGACCAGGCGGCCGCAGGCGGCCAGCGCGGGAGCTGCGGCGATCGTCATCAGTGCGTTCTTCATGGCGGGCGTCCTTATCATCGACTTCAGTGGGCCGGGTAACAGGTGAAGGCTTCGTTGGCGTCTTCCCGGGCACGTGGCAGTGGTGGTACAGCGCGTCGCCGGGGCTGATCTGCTGCCGCCGGGCCCAGGCAGGTACCGTGTAACCCGCTGGGCGCGACCGGGCAGTCATTGTTGGTGGTGCAGGTGGCGTAGAACTTCGGGTCGACGCACGAGCGCTCGCTGCCGATGCGCGGCTGGTGCACGCCAGGCCGGCGCCGCAGTCGACGTCGTAGCGGCACGGAGAGCAGAAGCCCGGCGTCGCCGACACGCACCCACCGAATCGCGGAGCGCAGAAGCCCCCGTCGGAGCCCGCCTCGATGGCGCAGTTGTCGCTGGCCTTCGCAGTCGGTGTCGCGGGCGCACGGGTCGAGGCACCGCTTGCTGCCGGCCACGTCCATGCAGCGCGCGCCCACGTTCAGGCAGTCGACGTCGTTGGCGCACGGCGCGCAGCGCGAGCGCTTCCACGCAGATCTTCCGGTAGATGCAGCGCTCACCTTCGACCAGCCGCGGGGTCGAGCGCGAGAATCGCGCGGGTGATGCAGGCGTCGCTGGTGGTGCCGCAGAAGTTGTTGTTGCCCTTGGTCGTGTCGCACAGCGGTGTGGGGTCGCGAATGGTGCCGCACTCGAACCCGCCCGGGCACTCGCTGTCGTCGACGCACGGCTCACGCAGTAGGCCGTCGCATCGCCCCACCCCGTTGCTCCGGCAATAGGTTGGGAAAGGTGCACTTGGTGCGCTGCGGGCAGGGCTTGCCGTTCTTTGAGGTCGGTGTCTCTGCAGACGAAGACGCTGGCGTTGGTCTCGTCTTCGGTCGCAGGCACGCACCCGCTGCGTCTCGGCCAGGCAGTCCGACTGGTGCTTGCACGTCAGGACACAGGCGTTGCCCACGCAGATGTTATCGGCCAGACACTTGCTCTTGTCGCACTTGGCCACACACCCGCCATCTTCCAGGGTAATTCCCCGACGCAGGTCTTCGGCTGAGGCTGCGAACACGCCGAAATCAGGAACCGTAAAAGGTACCGCCAAGATCAGCGCCCGAAGCCCCATGGTGGCGCTCGCCTAACACGTGAACGACCCAGCAGGCCAACCCCAGAAGCCCCACCCACCCACATGCCCGCGCCCGCGCCTGCGCCCGCGCCCGCCGACCCGGCCCCCGGTAGCGCGAAGCCCGAAGCCCGAAGCCGTTCCCCAGAACCCCGCAGGCGAGCCGCGTTGACCCGCCCGGCCGCCACGCCCCCCTGCTCGCCGTGCTGCTGCTCGTCGCAAACACCGCCTGCGCGCCCAAGTCGGGCGAGGCCGCGAAGCCCGACACCTCTTCCTCCACCAGCGCCGCGACCGACTTCTCGCTCACCTCGGTCGACGGCAAGACGGTGCACCTGTCTGATCACCTCGGCAAAGACGTCATCCTGCTGAGCTTCTGGGCGACCTGGTGCGTGCCGTGCCTCGGCGAGATGCCCAAGCTCGAGCAGCTACCAGAAGTACCGCGCGCAGGGCTTCCACCGTGCTCTCCATCTCGATGGACGGGCCGAGACCCTGCCCAACGTCGACCCACCGTGCGCCGCCTCGGCGTGACCTCACCTGGTGCTGCTCGACGAAGAGACCCGCGTGGTGGCGTCGGCCAACCCGGCGCGCGACGCGCCCTTCGCGGTGCTGATCGGCAAAGACGGCCGCATCTCCGAGTCGCGGGTGGCTACGCGCCGGGCGACGAGAACCAGCTCGGCGAGCGCATCGAGAAGCTGCTCGCGGCTGCCCCGTGAAGCTGCGCCCGCGGCAGCGCTGCTGTTCGCGCTCGGCCTGGCCCGGCCCTCGCGGTCGACCTTCACACTCCCGGCGAGCCACTGCACATCGACATCACCAGCACCACCATCGGTGGCTGGCACCTGCCCAACGGCAACCGCACCTCGTGCGACGACGACTATGGCGAGGCCCACGAGCGCCTCAACGTCAACGCGTCGTACGGGCACTGGGCCGGAGTTCGGCCTGACGGCTCGGTGTTCTTCAACGTGCCGCAGCCGCGCGACGCCGACACGACCACCGGCAGGTTGCCCTGCTACGCGGTCGAGCTCGACACCCGCCACAAGAACGCGCTCACGCCCGAGGAGGTGTGGGTCGGCTACAACGGCCGCAACTTCGAGCTGACCCTGGGCGACAGCTACGTGCAGTTCGGCCGCGGGTCACCCTGGCGCTGCGCAAGACCGACCAGCTCGGGCTCGACACCAGCAACCGGGGCGTGCGCCTCAAGCTCGACGTCGACCGGGTGTCGGCGATCGCGGTGCGGCTTCACCAACATCAACAACCTGACGAAGCGACCGGGCGCCGCGCGCTCGACCCCAACGACTTCGTCGCCGGCGCACAGGTGCTCAACCAGCTCGTCGAAGGCGGTGGGTGGGCGCCGACGCGGTGATGCTGGCTCAAAGAGCCGCCGTCTTCTCCGGCGGGCGCGGCGGCCTATCAAGAGCGGTGTTCAGCGGCGGCCCCATCATCGACGCGCCCCGCCTCGCCGGCTGGCTCGGCCTCTACCTCGAGGGCGTGCTGCAGCGATTCGGGTCACCGCCGACGGCAAGACCGCCGACGGCTTCGGGCCTACGGCACCGCCACCGCCCGCCTGGGGCCGGTCACCCTGCTCTTCGAGGGCAGGCCTACGGCAACCTGCAGGTGATGCAGCCCCGCTTCGACGCGATCGAGTTTCAGCCGGTGCAGTACGCGCTCGACCCACCGCCGAGCGGGTGCTGCGGGTGCTCGAGCACCCCAGCGCAACATCTACGGCGGCCGAGTGCGCGCCGACTGGAGCCTCTCGCGGGCGCTCAATCTCTACGAACTACGGCCTGTTCCGCGACGCCGAGGGCTATCAAGCCCCGGACACCGGACCTCGCCGCCGGCACGGTGCACGACCCCTACGCCGGCGCAGAGGTTCGGCTCGGCTCGAAGGTGCGCCTGACGGCCGAGGCCGGCTGGCGCTGGGTGATGCTGCCGGGCTTCGGCCCCACCGTGCGCGGCGACGGGTCACTTCTGACGTGTCTCGGCGCGTTCGAGCTGCCGTGGGCCTCGTCGATCGAAGTGCACGCCACCCACCTCGAGCGGAGCAAGGTGCTGCCGTTCTCGAACGAGCAGTGGCGCCAGGGCACCCTGGCCATCTCGTTTCGCAAGCGGCCCTGGTTCGCGGTCTCGGGAATTCTCGACTACACCACCGAGGCCGGTCAGCCCCAGGTCTGGTACCCGGGGCACCGCCGAGTTCGGACTTCACCGAGTCGTCGAACATTCGCATCTTCGCCGGCGCGTCTCGCGGCGGCCTGCGCGTCTCGGGGGTGTGCCTCGTCTTTCCGCCCTTTCATGGCGTGAAGGGCACGTTGACTCTCCGCTTCTGCCGACACGCCGCGGGCGCTTGGGGCGCGTGCGATAGTCGCAGCGCTTTTTTGAGGCGGGAGCCCGATGGTGCTTCGGCCGGCGTTGCTGCTGTCGCTCAGCCTTTCTTCTCTGGCGCTCGCCGCGGCCGACCCCGCCGACGCGGGCTCGGTCCCGACATCGCCGACGTCTCGCTCGAAGCGCTGCTCGACACCAAGGTGAGCGTGGCCTCGGCCACCGGCGTCACCGTGTCGACGGCCGAGTCTCCCGGCGTGGTGACGGTCATCACCCGCGAAGAGATTCACGACATGGGCGCGAGAGACCTCATCGACGTGCTGCGCTTCGTGCCCGGCTTCGACTTCAGCAACGACGTCGAAGGCACGGTGGGCCTCACCGTGCGCGGCATCTGGGCGCTCGAGGGCAAGGCGTTGGTGCTGCTCGATGGCATGCCCTACAACGACCTCGAGTACGGCAACGTGCTGTTCGGCAACCGCGCGCCGGTCGACCTCATCGAGCGCATCGAGATCATCCGCGGGCCGGGCTCGGCCATCTACGGCGGGTTCGCGGCGCTGGCGGTCATCAACATCGTCACCCGTCCCGAGACGCCGGTGAACCGGGTCATCGCCTCGTCGACCTACGGCCAGATGCCCCGCAGCGTGGGCCGGTGGACCGGAGCCTGCTCGGCAGCCACAGCTTCGGCGACCTGAACGTGCACGCCTCGGCGTTCACGGGGTACTCGATTCGCAGCGACCGGCCCTACGCGGTGGGCACCGAGCGGGTCGACATGGCGAAGTACTCGCGCATCTTGCCGCTCAACCTCAGCGTCGGCGCCGACTGGAAGGGGTTCTCGGCCAACCTGATGTACGACGACTACTACCTCGAGGCCCCCATCCCCGAGGACCTGTCGACGCCCCTCACCAAGCACCACCGCACCTTCTTCGCGCAGGTGAAGTACACCGGCCAGCTCAGCTCGGCGGTCGCCCTCAACGTCTACGCGCGGTACATGCTGCAGTCGCCGTGGCAGGCCAACACGAGCCGAGATCTCGAGCTCGGCTACTACTCGGACAAGCGCATTCACCGCACCCAGGTCGGGGCGAGCGTCACGGTGAAGCCCATCTCGTGGCTCAACGTGCTGGCCGGCGTCGAGGGCACCTACGACCTCGCCATCGCCCAGCAGCACGGCGTGAAAGAGGTCGACGAGTTCAACGACTACCTCGACGTCGACGGCAACCTCACCCCGCAGCTCGGCTTCTTCAACTTCGCCGCGTTCCTCGAGGCCACCGCCACCACGCCCATCGTCAACATCACCGCCGGCGCGCGCTTCGACTACCACAGCCTCTACGGCCCCTCGTTCGTGCCCCGCGTCGCGCTCACCAAAGAGATCGGCCGCTTTCACGCCAAGGCGCTGGTGGCGCGCGCCTTCCGCGCGCCGGTGTTCGAGAACATCGCCTACGGCAAAGACGTGAAGCCCGAGTACATCACCGTGTTCGAGCTCGAGGCCGGCTTTCAGTTCATGCCGTCGCTGTACGCGGGCGTGAACGTGTTCGACAACCGCGTCTCGCCGACGCTCGTCTACCAGGAGGTCGGGCTCGACTCGCTCTACCTGAACGGCGGCACCACCGGCACCCACGGGCTCGAGCTCGAGGTGCGCACCAAGGCCAGCTGGGGTTACCTGAAGGCGAGCTACTCGTTCTACGAGGCCACGGTGCGCGGGGTGACCCAGTTCCTCGTCGACGGCCACCCCGAGCTGTTCCTCGGCGCGCCGCAGCACCGCTTCACCCTGCACGGCAGCCTGCGCCTCGGAGACCACCTCGCCATCAACCCGGCGCTGGTCGTCTACTCCGAGCGCTACGGGCTCGAGGCGCCCCTCGACGGCAGCGAGCCCGCGGTGACCCGCTTCGGCCCCACCGCGGTCGCCGACCTGTTCCTGGTGTGGCGCAACGCCGGCACCCAGGGCTTCGACGTCTCGTTGGGCGTGCACGACATGTTCGCGTCGAACTACAACTTCGTGCCCGCGTACAACGCCGGCGTCAACGCGATGCCGGCCCCCGGCACCGAGGTCATGCTGCGGCTGTCGTATCTGAACGACTTCGCGAAGTGAGCACGGCTCACTGCACGGTGCGGGCGATCTTCAGCACGGTGGGCTTGAAGTCGGCGCCGGCGGCGCGCGCGGCGGTGACGTTCATGACCAGCTGCGGCTTGCCGGCGTTGAGCGCCACGCCGAGCATGAGGCCCTCGTTCTCGACCAGCCGGGAGTCGAGCGACAGCGTGTAGAGGTGCGACGCCGCGCCGAGCTTTGAGATGGCCTGCGCCTGAGCGTTGGTGGTGCCGCGCGGAGCGAGCACCGCCGAAGCCTTCAGCTCGTTCGCCTTCTTTTCCAGCTCGTTCGGGGTGACGACCACGAAGCTCAGGCGGCGGCCCAGAATCGCCTTGTGCTCGATCTGATCGACCGCCTCGAGCACGCTCTTGCCGGCCTCGGCGTCGCCCGGCACCAGAACCACGAAGTCGCCGGTGCCGTGATGGCCGAACTCTCCGTCGTAGGTGAGCACCTTGAGCATCAGGGTCAGCGCGAGCGGAGCCGGCACGTCGTCAGCGGGAGGCGCAGCTCCCGCCAACAATGCGACGCACAGCGCTGAGACCGTGAGCCTCATTCGGGCGGGGCACCGTATCTCACACTGTGTCTGATGACACACAACTTAGGTCACCAGACGCTGGCAGCCCGGCGTCTATGCACCGGTGCAGGGGCCTCTTCGAGAGATCAGGCCTCTACTTCGGGCACGGGCCGCCGGCTCACGCCGCGGCGCCCTCACGCGGGGCGACGCGAGCGTTGCGCGCCAGCAGCTCTTCGGCGAACACCTGCGCCAGGCCCATGATGGTGTGCTGCGGGTTCACCCCGAGGTTGGTGGGAATCACCGACGCGTCGGCCACCACCAGCCCCTCGACGCCGTGCACCCTGCCCCGCCCGTCGGTGACCGAGCTCTTGGGGTCGGTGCCCATCACGCAGCCGCCGAACAGGTGGGTGAGAATCGCGATGTAGGCGCGCGGGTCGACCGGGCCATTCTCGAGCAGCCCGACCTGGTCGGCCTTCAATTCGTACGGCAGCCCGAACACGCCGGGAATGATGGAGCGCGCCCCCGCCGCGAAGTGCTGCTTCGCCAGCAGCGTCATGCCGATGCGAAAGCGCTCCATGTCGGCGCGGTCGAGCTGGTAGCGCACCACCGGCCGGCTGCCGAACAGCGAGGGCCGCACCGTGCCCACCGACTCGGCGCGCACCGCGTGGCACCACATCGCCAGGTGGCGGTACTGCGCCAGCCGCTCCATCAGCTGCGCGCCGCCGCCCGAGAGCCGCCCCGCCACCAGCTCGGGTGGAATCGCCAGGGTCTCGAGCTTGAGCCCCGGCTGCTCGCGAAACGCGACCGACGCCCAGCCCTGGGTGGCGCCCACGTTCATGTCGGCCGGCGGGTCGTAGACCCCGAAGATTCCCGTGCCGGGGTGGGCGCGAAAGAAGTTGCCCAGCGCCGGCAGCTTCAGCCCCGAGCGCATCAGCAGCACCGGCGAGTGCGTGACCGAGGCCGCCACCACCACCGCGTGCCGCGCGCGCAGGGTGAACGCGCCGCCGGTCTTTCGCGTCACCGGGTGCACGAAGCGGCCGGTCACCGCGCGCGCCCGCGTGCCTTCGAAGGTGATGCGCGAGACGGGCGCGCACGAGACCACCGTGCCCTGGCGCTGCAGCACCTCGGGCACGTAGTTCAGGTTGAGGCTCTGCTTGCGGCGGCCCCGGCAGCCCTGCAGGCAGCGGCCCGAGCCCTCGCAGTGCTTCACGTACCGCAGCATGTAGTGCGACTCGGCCCAGCCCAGCGCCTGCGCGCCGGCCATCGCCAGCTCGTTCGAGCGGCCGCGCGAGCCGGGCGGCGCCTCTTCGACCGCCAGCTCGCGCTCGAGCTGGTCTTGCGCGGCGTAGACCCGCTGCTCGAGGCCCGAGATGCCGTGCTCGCGCTGCCACTGCGCGAAGATGTCTGGCGGGGTGCGCACGCAGATCGCCGAGTTGATGACCGTGCTGCCACCGACGGCGCGGGCCTGCACCACCGGCCACAGCGCGCGGCCCAGGGTGACCTGCCCGCCCCAGTCTTCCATCAGGTCGCGCATCGCTCCGAACACCGAGCTCAGGTAGTCGTCGGGGTCACGCCACGCGCCGGCCTCGACGATGCACACGCTGGCGCCGCCGCGCGAGGGTGACCGCCGCCGCGGCGCCGCCCGCGCCCGAGCCGACCACCACGTAGTCGTGCTCGAGCTCGAGCGCCGCTTCGCGAAACGCGAGGTGGCTCACGACTGCCTCCACGTGCCCGGGTCGGCGGGCAGCGGCGGCAGCGCGAACAGCTGGCGCACTTTCGGGTCTGCGCCCCAGACCAGCCCGCCCGGCAGCTTCACCAGCATCGTCGCCTGGCGCAGCAGGTAGATGCGGGTGGTGGTGATGCGCGCGGCGTGCAGGTCGCGCAGCCGGGCCGGCAAGAGAAACGCCGGCAGCGGCACGGAAGACGGTGAGCAGCGGGGTGAGGTGGAAGACCAGTGCCCCCAGCACGGTGCCCAGCCAGATGAGCATCGGCGTGTCGCGGCGGAACCGCGGCAGGAAAGCGTCGAGCCCGCAGTCGGCCGCGCCGGGAATGGTGAGGCCGTCGCGTTCGAGACGGGGGTAGAGGGCCACGACGGCAGAGCGGATCAGCCAGTTCAACAGCACGGGGGCGCTCGTCGTAGCAGATTGCCCGCGCCGAGCGCCCTCCCACCCCGGCAGACCCCAGACACTTCGCGCCACTCACGCCATCACTTCGCGGCGATCGCCAGCGTGCGCGCCTTGCCGTCGTGCGCGAACTTCGCGTCATCGAACTTCGGCGGGCCGAACGAGCCCCTGGCGTCGTTCGAGAAGCCCAGCGGCTCTTTGGGCGCGCCGACGAAGTTGGTCTTCAGCACGCCGTCGCCGTCTTCGTCGTGGAAGACCGAGATGGCGTAGGTGCCGGCCGCGACGCCGGCGAAGGTGCAGCGCGCCTGCTTGCCTTTGATGGCCGGCGCCTCGACCCGGGTGGCGGCCTTCTGGTACTCGCGTGGAAAGCCGTCGGCGCTCTTCCACAGGTTGCAGTGCACGACGCCGGTGTCCGAGCGCAGCGCGACGTCGACCACCAGGTCGTCGGCGGCGGCGGGCAATGCGAACAGCACGACGAGCAGGGTCTTCTTCATGGGGTGAGGCCTCCTTGGGCCCGCCGGAGCTCGGTCTCGGCGAGGCCGAGGTCGAGGCGGGATTGGGTGAATGACAGCTCGGCGACGACCAGCGCGTCTTGCGCCTCCAGCAGCTCGAGCTGGGTCGAGCGGCCGCTGTCGGCCTGCGCGCGAATCAGCTCGAGCGACTCGTTCGCCAGGTCGACCGCCCGCTGCGAGGCGGCGATGGCGGTGCGCGACAGCTTCACCCGCGCCGCGGCGTTGGCCACCTCGTCTGAAATCTGCGCCTCGAGCAGCTCGGCGCGCAGCTCGGCTTCGTGCGCCGACGCCTCGGCCGAGCGCCGGGCCGCGTCGCGCAGCCCGCCGTCGTAGATGAGCCAGTCGAGCTGCAGGCCCACCGCCCAGGGCGCGTGCTCTGAGCTCATGCCCGACGCGCTGGTGCCGCGCAGGTTGCCGAACGCCGAGAGCGTGGGCGCCCAGCGCAGCCCCGAGGCGAACGCCTGCGCGTGCTGCGCCGAGACGGTGCGCTGCAGCGCGAGCAGGTCGGGCCGGTCGCCGCGCTCCGCGGAGCGCTCGGCCGCGCCGGGCGCCGGCGGCGCCACCGTGAACGGCTCGCGGCGGTCGAGCAGCGTGGCGAGCAGCCGGTACGCCCGCGTGCGCGCCTCGACCGCCTCGGCCTCGGCCTGCACCGCGCGCACCTCGGCCAGCTCGGCGCGCGTGCGCTCGACCCGCGTCGCGCGACCCAGCTCGATGCGCGTTTGCGCGTCGGTGGTGGTGCGGTGCGCGACCTCGACCGCGTGCCGGCGTGCGGCCAGCGCCTCGTCGGCGGCCGCGGCCTGGTAGAACGACTGCGCCACCGCCACCAGCACCGCCACGGTGGTGGCGTCGCGCGTCGCCTGCGCGGCCCTCTGCGACTCGCGCGCGGCCGACACGGCGCCCCATGCCGCCGGCGCGAGCAGCGGCGCCGTCACCGCGAAGACGCCGTCGAGCTGGTTCTGGTCGGTGATGACCACCGTGCGCGTCGCGAGGGGGCCCGGGCCGCCCGGCGTGCCGTCGGCAATCTCGAGCGACGACTGCTTGCTGTTGCGCGTGTACTTGCCCTGCGCGGTGACGGTCGGCAGCAGCCCGGCGCGCGCGGTGTCGACGACCGCCTCCGCCTGGTCGAGCCGCGCCGACGCCGCCTGCACCTCGCGGCTGTGCTCGCGTGCCTGTTGCAGCGCGTCGACCAGCGTCAGCGCCGGCTGCGCGAAGGCGGTAGAGGAAAAGACCAGTGCAGTGAGAACAAGAGCTCCCTCTCCCCTCGCAGGAGAGGGTCGGGGTGAGGGGGCGAACCCGACGCTGCGCTGCGCTCTTTGCCCGCGCGTCGGGCCTGCGCTGCGTGTGCGCCCCGTCGCCCCCTCACCCTCGGTCCCTCTCCCGCGGGGGGAGAGGGAGGGCTTTTGCGCGCTCATCGGCTCGCTCCGGGGGTGGCCGAGGTCTCGCGCGGCAGCACGTAGCCGACCACGCGCAGGCCCTGCACCAGCTCGCTGCCGGCCTCGAGCTGAACCACCGCCTCGCGCACCGTGGTGTCGATGCGCTCGGTGGGCTCGTCGGTGCGCACCGTCTTTCTGCCCATGCGCCACGCCAGCTCGACCACCCGACCCTCGAACCGCCGCTCGCCGAACGCGCGGGCGGTGACGTACGCCGGCTGCCCCACCGCCACCTGCCCCACCTGGCGCTCGTCGATGTCGAGCCGCACCCGAATCGCGCTCAAGTCGGCGAGGGTCAGCAGCGCGCCGGCCGCGGGGTTGAAGTACTCGCCCTCGCGCACCATCACCCGCAGCACCGTGCCGGCGCCCGGGGCGCGCACCGTCAGCCGCTCGAGCCGCGCGCGCGCCTCGGCCACCCGCGCCTCGGCCTGCAGCACCGCCGCGGCGTCGATCTCGGCCTGGTACCTCACCCGCTCGTACTCCTCGTCGGTCGCCGCGCCACGGGCAGAGAGCTTCGCCACCCGCGCCCCGGTCGCCGCCGACAGCCGCGCCCTGCCCTGCGCCACCTCGAGGTCGGCCTTGCGCGCGCGCAGGTCGGCCCGCTCGGCGTCTTGCACCAGCTCGACCAGCACCGCGCCCGCGGCCACCTCGTCGCCCTCTCTCGCCACCACCCGCGAGATGACGCCCGGCACCTGCGCGCCCAGCTTCACCTCGCGGTCCAGCGGCTCGACGATGCCGTTGCCGGTGATGAGGCCCGCGGCGGGCATCACCTCGCGCGCGTCGTCGGGGCGGGTCAGCACCTGGGTCGCCCGGGCGCGCTCTTTCGGGCGCGGCACGTCGGCGGCCTCGGCGCGCACTGTGATGAGCACGGTGTACGCGATGAAGAGGGTGAGCCCCACCAACGACAGCCTCGACAGCCAGGTCTCAAGCGTTTGCATGTGCAGTGTCCTCCGTGATGCGGCCGTCCTCGATGCGAACGATGCGGTCGCCGAACTTGAAGATGCGGTTGTCGTGGGTCACCACCACCACCGTGTGGCCGCCCTCGTGCGCGAGGCGGGTGAGCGTCTCCATCACCCCCTGGCCGGTGTGCGCGTCGAGCGCGGCGGTGGGCTCGTCGGCGAGAATGATGGGCGGCCGGCCCGCCAGCGCGCGGGCGATGGCCACCCGCTGCGCCTGGCCACCCGAGAGCTGCGAGGGCAGGCAGACGAGCTTGTCTCGCAGGCCCACGCTCTCGAGCAGCTCGGTCGACTCTGCGGTGGCGCGGCCGCTCGACCAGCCGCGCAGCAAGAGCGGCAGCCGCACGTTGTCGAGCGCGCTGAGCGACGGCAGCAGGTTGTGCGACTGGAAGATGAAGCCGATGTAGCGAAGCCGCATCATCGGCAGCGACGCCTCGGGCACCCCCATCAGCTCGTGGCCGGCCAGCTGCACCGAGCCCCCCGACGGGGTCAGCACGCAGCCGAGAATCGACAGCAGGGTGGTCTTGCCGCTGCCCGACGGGCCCACCAGCATCAGCACCTCACCCGAACGGACGCTGAGGTCGACGTCGTGCAGCACCGTCTGCGCGAGCGCTCCGCCTCCGTACGCCTTGCGCAGCTTGCGAACTTCGATCATGGCTCGGCTCCTTTCTCTCAACCGCGGAAGACCATCGCCGGCTCGACGCGGCGCACGCGCAAGAGCGCCAGCGACGAAGCGAGCATGCACATCACCGTCATGCCGGCGAGCGTGGCCACCATCAGCCAGGGCGGCAGCGTCAGCGGCTGCTCGGCCTCGCGAATCGCGCGCAGAAACCACGCCACCAGCGTCTCGCCCAGCAGCACCCCGATGACCGCGCAGGTGATGGCCTGCACCAGCAGCAGGCGGGCGAGGTCGAGGTTGGTCGCGCCCAGCGCCTTCAAGGTGCCGAACTGCCGCACCCGGTCGATGACCGCGCTGAACATGGTGAGCGCCACGATGACGAAGCCGCACAGCACGCTCATCGCCACACCCGAGCCGATCGACTTGCCGATGCCCGACTCACGCAGCACCTGGCCGATGGTGCGCTGCTTGAGCTCGGCCAGGGTGAGCACCTCTTGCGAGGGAAACTGCGCGCGCAGCCGCTCCTGCACCGCGCGCACGTCGGCGCCGGGCGAGAGGCCCACCATCGCGTAGCTGAGCTCGTGGTTGCTGCGGTGGAGCAGCTCGCGCGCGGTGTCGAAGCTGGCGAACGCGTACGAGGGGCCGAACGGCAACAGCCCCGAGGTGAAGCCCACGGCCTGGGCGCGGTGACCGTTCACCTCGCGCACGCTGCCGAGGTTGAGGCCGCCCAGCAGCTCGCGCCGCGACCCCTCGAAGAACACCGCGTCTCTCATCGCCAGCGCCGCAGGGGTGCCGGCCACCACGTTGAACGGGCCGCCGCGCAGCGCGGGCAGCTCGGTGCCCACCAGCATCACCGGCTTCTGGCCGCCCTCGGGCAGCTTCACCGAGGCGGCGCCCATCAAGAGCGGGGCGCTCCACTCGACTCCGGGCACCGCGCGCGCCACCGCCACCACGCTGTCGGGCACGGTGCCGTCACCGCCCTGCAGCGCCACGGTGCCGGGCGGCGTAATCCACAGGTCCGCTCCGGCGCGCTCGACGAACATGGTGTTGCGCAGCAGCAGGCTGAAATAGATGCCGACCTGGAAGTTCGACAGCAGCACCGCGAACACCACGCCCACCAGCGTGCCGGCGAGCTTCAGCCGGTCGTGAAACAGCATCGACCAGCCCAGCCGCGCCATGGTCGCCCAGCTGTGCGGCGACACCAGCGCGATCGGCTGCGCGACGACCTTTTTCGGAGAGGTGCGCTCGACCGGAGCGACCTCGATTTGGAGAGCCGTGGTGGACATGCCCGGCACTTCTGCAACGCCGCAGCCAACCCCAACCTGCTGTATTCAATAACCCCACGTTGTTTGGATATGACCGTTCGGATATCAATCGGGCCGTATGGAAATGAACGCCGACTCGATTCGGAAGCTGCGTGGGGCACTCTCTCGGAAAGATTTTTCCAAACGCGTCGGGGTGACCGAGCTCACCGTCTACCGCTGGGAGCTGCCCGACGGCGCGCGCGAGTCGCGGCGGCCCCGCGGCAAGGTGCTCGAGGCGCTGCGGCGCGAGTTCCCCGAGGCGTCGGTGTCGCCCGGCCCGGTCAGCTCGACGCTCGACCCCGAAGAGCACGCGCTGGTGCTTCCACTCCAAGAGCTCTTCCTGCGGGCCGAGTGGAAGCGGTGCGAAGAGCAGCTGTTGGCGCTGCTGGTGGGCGACCGGCTGCGGTCGGAGGGCGCGCGCGCGCTGGTGGCGGCGCTGTTCTCGCTGGTGCAGGTGGTCGGCCGCAGCGACGTGCGCTCGGCGTTCAGCACCCTGCGCCCCGCGCTGGTCGAGGCCGAGGCCGGCCGGCTGCCACCCGAGGTCGAGGTCTGGGTGCGCGCCGCGGCCGCACAGGTGTTCGCCCAGCTCGACGGGCAGCTCTACGACCTGGGGCGGGTGAGCGCCCACCTCGCCGCGGTCGAGCGGCTCGCGTCTCCGCGCGAAGCGAGCGAGGTGCGCTACCTCTCGTTCTACGCGCTGTGCTGCGCCGCAGTGCACGCCTGGCGGTCGGACCTGATGCCGCGGCTGCTCGAGCAGATGGAGGCGGGCGCCCCGGCCGAGTCGGGCCCCTTGTGCCGGCTGCTGGGTGACGAGCTGCGGGGCTTCGCCGCGCTGTTCACCGGGCGCACCGCCCAGGCCCGAGAGCGCTTTCGCGCCTGCGCCGACCACGCCGCCGCGCTCGGGCTGCACGCTCTCGAGGTGCTTACCCGGTGCGCCGCAGACTGGGTCTCGCTCGACGACGGTACCGACCCCGCCCTCGAGCTCGAGCTCACCCGACGGCTGCGCGGCGTGGCCACCCAGGCGCGGCTCGGCCTGGGCATGCACACCCTGTTTTTGGCGATGCACGAGGGCGAGGCGCTGCTGCGGCTCGGCCGCATGGAAGAGGCCGCTCGCGTGCTCGCCCAGGGCGAAGCGCACGCCGCCGAGATGAAGTGGGACCCCGCCATGGTGATGCACGGGCAGGTGCGCGCCCTGGTGCACAGCGGCCAGTGGGAGGCGCTGCACGCGCTCGCCGAGCGGCTGTTCGCCCGCCACGGCGAAGAGCCGAGCCCCCTGCTGCGCGCCACCGCGTGCCGGGCGCGCGGCCTGGCCGAGCTGCTCATGGGCGGAGACCTCGAGCAGGCCCAGCGCGACCTCGACGAGGCGCTGCGCCTGGCCAACGAGGGCGCGATGATACCGATGGCGGTGCGCGGCATTCTCGCCGCCGGTGCGCACGCGCGGCTGCTGGTGGGCGAGCCCGAGGCGGTCGAAGAAGCGGTGCGCAACGGCGAGGCGTACCTCGAGCGCTTCCCCTCGGCGTGGGACCAGGCGGTGCTGCGCCGCTGCGAGGGGCTGCTGCGTTACCGCCAGGGCCGGTGGGACGACGCCACCCGCGCGCTCGAGTCGGCGCTGGGCACCTTCACCCTCACCCACGACGTCGCCGAGACCGCCATCACCCGCCACTGCCTGGCGTGGGTGCAGGCGCAGCGCAGCAACGGCCGCGACGCAGAGGCGCTCGACGCCAGTGTGGCCGAGCTGAAGCGCCTCGGCATTCAGCGGCTGCCCCTCGAGCGGCTGCACCGCTCGGCGCGCAAGACGGCGACCGGCAGACCCTCGGCCAGCCCGCTCGGCGCGCTGGTGGTGGCGATGGACCGGCTCTCGGTGCGCGGGGTGGGCCCCGAGCAGCTCGAGCGCGAGCTGCTCACGCTCACCGAGAAGCTGCTGCCCGGCCGCCACGTTAAGCTGGTCGCGGCCGGCGAGCCCTCGCGCGGCGAGGTGTTCGAGCTGGGCGACGGCTTCGGGCGGCGGCTCGAGCTGTGCGTCGGCGGCGCCGAGCTGAACGAAGAGACCCGCGACCTGCTGCGCGCGTTGGTGCGCGTCGGCTCGCAGGCGCTCGAGCTGGCGGTGCTGCGGGGCAACGGCCCGAGCGGGCCGAGCGCCGAGCCGGGCTCGACCGAAGGCGCCGAGGCGCTGGGCCTGGTGGCCGCGTCGCCGCAGATGCGCGCCCTGGCGTCAGACCTGAAGCGGCTCACCGCGGCGCGCGCGACGGTCATCATTCAGGGCGAGTCGGGCACCGGGAAAGAGGTGGTGGCCGAGGCCCTGCACCGGCTGTCGTCACGCGCGCAAGGGCCCTACGTGCCGTTCAACTGCGCTGCCGTGCCGCGCGAGCTGTTCGAGGGGCAGCTGTTCGGCTACCGCAAGGGCGCCTTCACCGGCGCGACCGCCGACCACCCCGGGGTGATTCGCGCCGCGCACGGGGGCACCCTGTTCCTCGACGAGATCGCCGAGCTGCCGCTCGAGCTGCAGCCCAAGCTGCTGCGCTTTCTCGAGAACCGCGAGGTGGCCACCCTGGGAGACAAGCGGCCGCAGGTGGTCGACGTGCGCGTCATCGCCGCCACCCACCGCGACCTCGAGCAGGCGGTGCGCGCGGGCACCTTCCGGCAAGACCTCTACTACCGGCTGCAGGTGGTGGCCCTGCGCATACCTCCGCTGCGCGACCGGCCCGAAGACATCGTGGCGCTGGCGCGGCACTTCGTGCGGGCGATGACCCCCGAGGGCAACGACCCGCCCGCGCTCTCGCCCGACGGCATCGCCGCGCTGCTCGCCCACCCCTGGCCGGGCAACGCGCGCGAGCTGCGCAACGTCATCGAGCGCACGCTCGCCTTCTCTCCGGTGCCGCCGGTGCTGAACGCTCAGCGCTTTGCGCTGGCGCCGGTCGGCCGCTGAGGGCTCTGCCGGCGACGCAGCAGCGCCGCGGCGGCGAACAGCAGCAACCCGCCCGCGCCGCCGTCGCAGCCGCAGCCGACACCCAGCCGCTGGGCGGGCTCAGCGGGGCCCTGGCCGCCGTCGGGGCTCGCGGCGCAGGTACCTGACACCACCCACCGGGCTGCGAGCGCATCTGGTAATTTCGGTCGATGCGGCGCGTTCTCGCGGTGACGCTGGGTTTGCTGCAGGTCTCGGCATGTCTCGAAGCGAGCGGGCCTGACCGGCCGCTCGGGCAGCTCCAGCAGGCGCTGGGCCCGGCGCGCGGGCCCGAGTATCAGCTCCTCACCGACGGCACCGGCATCTCGACGGCGTTCAACGCCGCCGGCGGTGGCACCAACGCTCCGGCGGGCTACCTCGCCACCACCCTGGCCGCGGGGCGCGTCGCCGGCATTCGCCTCGAGCTGCAGGGCCGCATCGTCGACGCCGGCACCCTCGACCTGGGCGCGTGCCCCTATGACGACGCCGCTCCGGGGCTGCCCCGCGTCATCAACGCGTTCACCAACAACCCCTTTCTGGTGGCGCGGCTCGACTACGACAACACCAACAACGATGCCGGCATCTTCTTCACCCAGGTCTCGCCCTTCTTCGTGCCCATCGATGCCGGCGTCATCATCGTGCAGCGCGAGGGCGACGTGCAGCTCGCCGCGGCCGGCGGCAACCAGGTGCTCGCGGTGTGGAACGACGGCACCGGCGCCGACGTGTTCGGGCGCTTCGTGCAGGGCGGAACCATTCTCACCACGCCCGAGCTCAAGATCTTCCGCTCTGACGGCGGCGACTCGTTCGGCGCCCCGCGCATCACCACCCGCAGCGGCTACTTCGTGGCGGCCATTCACGCGCTCGACTCGGCGAGCACGCGGTACGAGGGCATCACCGTCGCGACCAGCGGCACCGTGGGCAGCCCCTTCCCGCTCACGGCGGTCACCCCGGGCACCATCGACCAGGGTGACCTCGCCTCGACCGGCAACGACGTGCTGTTCACCTGGCGCAACTACCTGGGCGACGGCGGCTACCAGCTGCTCGGGCGGCGGTTCACCGCCACCGGGTCGCCCATCGACGCCACCCCGTTTCAAATCGCGTTCGGCGACAGCGCGCAGCTTCAGAGCACCAAGGTTCGCGTGCGAGGCGGCGGCGCGGGCTACCTCGCCACCTGGGTCTCCGACGTGGCCGGCAACGCCGAGCTGTTCGGGGCGCTCGTCACCAGCAACGCGAGCGCGGTGTACGTCGAGCCGCTCGGTCAGCTCACCACCAACCCGGGCGCTCCGGCGGGCATCTACGACCACGACGAGACTGCCGGCCCGCTCGGCGACGTGCTGTTGACCTTCAACCGCGGCGCGGTCGGAGTGTTCAGCACCCGCAGCACGCTGCTCAGCTTCATCACCGACGGAGGCAGCTGTGCGGGCAACGGCGAGTGCCTCAGCGGCGCGTGCTCGGCGAGCAGGTGCTGCGCGACGGTGGCGTGCCTGCCTCCGCCCGACGCGGGCGCAACCGGCGGAGGCGCCGGGGGCGGCACCGCCGGCGGCGTGGCCGGTGGCGCCGCGGGTGGAGCTGCAGGAGGCGCTTCGGGCGGCACGGCCGGAGGCGCGAGCGGCGGCACCTCGGGGGGCACCGCCGGTGGAGCGTCGGGCGGCTCGAGCGGCGGCACCGCCGGCGGCGCGTCGGGTGGCTCGAGCGGCGGAACCTCGGGGGGCAGCAGCGCGACGGGCGGCGGCTCGGGCGGAAGTGCCACCACCGATGGCGGCACCGAGCCCGACCACTCGCACTACCGTTTCCTCGGCTGCAGCCAGGTGCCGTTCGAAGGGGTGTGGCCGCTCATCGCGGTGCTCGCGGCGTTCGGGGGCCGGCGCTGGCGCCGGGTCGCGCCGGTGATGCTGGTGCTGGCGGCGGCGGTGGCGACCGCGGCGCCCTCGAGGCCCTCGCTGGCGTTTGCCGGCGTACGCGCCTCGTCGGGCATCGACCCGGCCCAGGTGGTGAGCGTCTCCGAGTACACCCAGACCCAGCTCGAAGGTTTCAGCCTGTACTCGGTGCAGGGGCCCTCTGAGCTGCAGGCGGTGCTCGGGCTCGAGCGGCAGCGGCAGCTGCTGGGCTGCACCGAAGACAGCGCGGCGTGCATGGCCGAGCTCGCCGGCGCGCTCAACGCGTCGCGGGTGCTCACCGGAGACGTGTCGCGGGTGGGCGACTCGGTGCTGCTCAACTTGTCGCTGATCGACGCGCGTCGCGGCCGCACCCTGGGGCGGGTCGGCCGCCGGGTGCGCACGCTCGACGCGCTGCTCGACATCATTCCCGAGGTGCTGCGCGAGCTGGTGCGCAATGACCCCGAGGTGGGCGCGGCGACCGCCGCGGTGCCCCCGCCCATCGACTCGGCCAGCGACGAGCCCGCGCACTTCGTCATCGGCCTGCGGTCTGACTTCGACGCCCTCTCGCCCGCGTTCACCTTCGGCCCGACCTTTCAGGCGAGCACGCGCTGGTTCGGCGGCGCGCTGTCGCTGCTGCTCACCTCGCCGGTGGCGTTTCGCGCCGAGGCGCGGGTGCACCCTTTCAGCTCGGGCCGGTGCGGCCGTGGCTGGGCGTCGGAGCGACGGTGTTCGTGCCCGCGGTCGGGCTGCGCGGCGTGGCGGGCGTCGAGCTGTTGCTGATTCGCCCGCTGCGGCTGGGCGTCGACTTCGCGGTCGAGGGCTACGTGAACAACCCCGTCGGCTACCGCGGGCTGGCGGCGATTGCCGGGCTCACCGCCGGCTGGGCGTTCTTTTGAGGGCCGCGCTCAGCGGCGCTTGCGCTTCGGCTTCGCGGCGCTGACCTTCTTCTCTCGCGCCGCCGGCTTCTTCGCCGCGGGCTTCTCTACCGGCCGCGCGGGGGCCTCGAGCCGGTACATCGAGGCGGTCTGCAGCTGCTCGACCACCGCCCGGTTCAGTGCGTCGACCTGCTGCAGCGCATTGGCGCCCTCGACGCCCTTCACGTCGACGTGCGCGCCGCACTCGAGCTTCCCTGTCGATATCGGGTAGAAGAACGCGTCGCCCTCGAGCACCCCGTCGAGCCGGCGGCGGTGCAGCACCCCGACCGCGTAGGTGCGCAGCAGCTCTTCGCTGGCGCGCGGCTCGAGGTCGCTCACCCACTGCTCGCACATCGCCTTCATCGACACGTAGAGGTCGTGCGACTTCTCGCGCGACGACGGCGCGTAGAAGAGGAAGACGGGCCGCTCGCTCAGCGTGCACGGCTGCGCCTCGTCGAGCGCCAGGCCTTCTTCGGGCACGCGCCCGAACTCGTGCCCGCAGCTCTCGCTCATGCGTGCGAGCAGCTCGCGGCGCGCCGCAAGCTCGGCGGGGTCGACCACCGGCTGGGGCGCGGCGAGGCGAATCGGCTCGCCCTGGGGCTCTGCCTCGCGGCAGGCGCACACGAGCAGGAGCATGAGCAGACCGCGCACACGTCGCATCTACCGCGGGGCGCACTCGAGCTCTAGGCCGCGCCATGGCACACGCGTTTCCCGGCAGAGGAGCACGCGGCAAGCGAATGCCGCTGCTCGCCGTGAAGGACTGGGCGGAAGACTGACGGCCTCCGAGCTCGAGGGCAGTCACGAGCCGCCCCGCTTGGGAACAGGCGCGAAAAAGAATGGCCGAGGGTGCTGACCTCGCCCCTGAGAGACCCGAACGGCGGCGCTTCTTTTGCGCGTTTGTTCCCGCGCGACGGCCTCAGCAGCGGCGTGCCGCAAGGTCAGGCGCACCGACAGAGACTTCGTCGCCGGAGAGGAAAAGCCTTCAGTTCCGAGAACGCTCTGCGACTTCGGCTTCCATGGCATCGCCAGGTGCAGCCTGCCGCCCTTATCGGCCCTCGTGGGGTGACGGACCCACGTCGCACCAGGTTCTCTTGGTCGCTCGCCCCGTCGCATGCGGTTGCCTGCCGCGGGCGAGCGCGACGCCCTGGTGGCGGCTGAGAACGACGGCATTTCGGGGCGGGCACTTGAGCTGAAGGTGTGGCGCGAGACGCTCGAGCGCCCACCCGACCTCACCCCGCACCTGCGCGCCGCGGTCGGGCACCTGCCGCTCCATCAGCTCGAAGAGCAGGTGCGCCAGACCATGGTCGGAGAAGCGCTGGGAGCCACCCAAGGCTCACGCTCGGGGGCGGCGAAGCTGCTGCGCATCTCGCGGCAGCTCTTGCAGCACATCTTGAAGCGCTGAGTCAGCTCACTTGGGCGTGCCGAGAATGCGGTCGTTGCCGACGACCTCGTCCCACTCGTTGCCGTAGCCTTCGTAGTGAATCTTGTACTTCTCGCCGCCGACGACCTCGATGATGACCGCGGGGGTAGTTGCTGCCCTTCCACTCGACCATCAGGTGGTCACCGACCTTGCGACTCGAGCAGGCGGTGACCAGCAGCAAGGCGACGACGACTGCGAAACGCTTGAGCATGAGACCTCGAGGGGACTTCGGGGTGGAGAGCACCAACCAGCAATCGGCGGACCCGGCGCAGACCCGCGACTCGCCGGCCGTGCCAGCGAGAATGTCACGTGCCACTCGTGCGCGCGACCGTGACATTCGGAAAATTCGCTCGGTGGCTGCCCCAGAAGCTACGCGGCGCGCTTCACGGGGAGCCGCGCGGCGCCGGCGCGCGCGAGGCTCCACAGCCAGCGGTGCGCCCTGCCGTGAATCGGCTGCGGCTCACCGCGCGCCGCGGCCACCCGCGCCATGGCCTCGTGAAAGATGGGCACGTACCGCAGCGCGGGCGGCGTCACCTTGAGGCTCAGCTTCAGGCCCCGCACCACGGTGGCCATCTCGGCGCGCTCGCGCCTGCCGAAGCGCAGCCCATAGGCGTGCGCCAGCGGCCTCGGGCAGCATCGCGGCGGTCGCCACCTCGAACATCGCGCTCGTGGCCCGGCTCAGGCCCGGCACCGCGAACAGCAGGTCGATGGGCTTGGGGTCGTCGGCCATCAGCAGCCCCGAGAGAAACGTGGTCATGTTCCCGGTGGCGATGAGCTGCTCGCGCAGCGCGCGCTCGGCGTGCCCGACCCGCAGCGCCCCGCCTGCGACCATGCGCGCCAGGTACTGCTTGAAGTCGGCGTAGGTGGGCGGCGGCACCTCGGGCGGAATTCCGAACGCGGCCGAGAAGCGCAGCGTCTCGGCGTAGAAGCGCTCGCGCTGGGCCCCCGACAGCGGCCGCACCAGCAGCTCGTACACCTCGAAGCTGGTGTCGATGAGGGTGGCCTGCACCCAGAAGAGCAGCTCGGGGTCGAGCGCGCGGTACTTCACCCCGACCGGCCCCGAGTCGATGACGCCCTTCACGCTGCGGTGCCGCGCGTGCACGCGGTCGGCGATGCCCAGGGCCGTGTCGAGGTCACCGAAGACGATGCGGTACACCGCGTCGAAGGTGCGCAGGGTGCGGCCGAGCAGGTCTTCGCGGTAGTTGCTGTGCTGGCGCACCGCCGAGCTCACCGCGGGGTGCGCGAGCTGCAGCAAGAGCGCCCGCCCACCCCCGAAGGCGATGGCCAGCTCGCGCAGAATCTCCCACGCGCCGCTGTGCGGGCCGAACAGCCCTTCGACCGGGCCCGCCGCGCTGTGCACCAGCCCGGCGCGCAAGGCCCGGTAGCGCTCTTCGTCCTGACGGCGCTCGTCCATCGACCGCATCTTCTGACTTCGCCACCACAGCGTCCAGCCGTAGGGTCGCGGGCCGCCATGCGCACCCTTTCTCTTCTCTTGCTCTGCGTCGGCTGTGCCACTTCGAGCTCGAAGTTCACCCGGCCCGACGAGCTGGAGCAGATTGCCCGCGACACGGTGGCTCCGGTGCCGGCGCGAAAAATCGCCCACCTCACCTCGTGGGCCCTCGAGCACCCGCTGCCCGAGCGCATCGAGCACGTCGCGCTCACCGGCACCGACACGCCGGTGACCCAGCTCGCGCTCACCGCCGCGGCCGGCCGCTTTCGCCTCACCCGCGACCTGACCTGCATCGCCGACGAGCGCGCGCGCATCGCGCTGGCCTACGACGGCGCCGAGCCTGGGCTGGTGTTGAGCGCGTTCATCGAGGCCCGCTGCGGCTCTCCCTCGCACCACGTGCGGGTGTGGAACCTCTTCGGAGAGACCCGCGAGACCGAGACCGACGACGCGCTCATCACGCGGTGGGCCGAGTCGCTCACCACCGGCCTGGCCGCCATTCCCGCCGGGGCCACCGCCGGCATCGCGCTGCGCCGCGGCGGCAAGAAGGCGCACCTCGCGGTGGCGTTCTCGGTCGACCCGGCGCGCTTCGAGCCCATCTCCATCTACGCCGAAGACGGCGTGGTGCGCGTGCGCGGCTCGATGCTCAACCCGACCGAGCGGGTGTGGGGCGAAATCAACCAGGGAGAAGACGACTCGGCGCCCTGCGTGGCGAACCCCGCGGTGCAGCTGCCCGACTTCGAGCTGGCCTGCCCGGTGAGGCCCGGCAGCCCGCACGACTGGGTCGGCATCTGGTCGCGCGCTCCCGGCCGCTTTCTCGGAGACACCGTGCTCACCGCGATGGTGTTCAGCCACCGCGCCCCGTCGCCGACCTTCGTGAACCCCACCCTGGGTCAGCAGCGCGACGGCTCACCGCAGGCGTTTCTCGAGGCGCTCAACGCGCAGCGCAGCAAGATGGGCCGCGCGCCGATGACGCTGTCGAGCCCGCAGACCGACGTGGCGAAGTCGCTGGTGCCGCCGTACGTCGCGGCGCAGGTGCGCGGAGACCCGCTGCGCGCCGACCGCATCGCGCTCGGCCTCATCGCCGGCTGGCGCGTCGAGGGCGCGGTCACCGACGGCTGGTTCACCTCGAGCGAGGTGCCGGCCGACGCGGCTCCCGAGCTGCTCGCGGCGCTGCTCGAGCTGCCGGGCGGCAGAAGCCAGCTGTTGGCCAGGGGCTCACACGTGCTCGCGCTGGGGCAGCTCGACAACGGCGGGGTGACCGACTCGCTGGTGTGCACCTACTCGCTGCTCGACGAGCCGCAGCCCAGCGTCGAGCGGCAGCGCGCGCTCTTCGAGCAGCTCAACGCCGAGCGCAAGCGTCGCGGCCGCGCGAGGCGCAGTGGGTGCAGCTGCCCAGCAAGACGGCCGAGACGGTGGCGGCGGCGGTGCGCGCCGGCGCGATGACGCCCAACGACGGCTTGAGCGACCTGATGCAAGACGCGGTGAACACCGTGCAGCGCCCGGTGCGCGGCTGGCAGTTCACCGCGTCGTCGCTCGACGAGGTGAGCTGGCCCGACGAGCTGTTCGACCGGCCCAACCTGCAGGTGACGATGACCATCGCGCCCTACAAGTCGCCCGACCTGCCGTGGACGCAGTACCTCTTCCTGTTGGTGCTGTTCGAAGGCGCCGGCACCCAGGCGTAAAAAGAGGTCAGCGCTTCAGCTCGCGCTTGAGCGCGCTCATGGTGGAGTGCGTGGTCTCTTGCTGGGGCAGCAGCTGCGTGGTGACGATGCTGCGCGCCTCGGGCCCCAGCTTCGACAGGTCTTCGCGGTAGTCGCGCAGGCCGTGGTCTTCACCCGCCTCGAGGGCGTCGATGGCCGCCTTCTCGCCGAACACGCTCGCGCTCGACTCGATCGCCTTGGTCATCGCGCCCCAGGGGCCCGACCCATCAGACGGAGCGCCGCCGAGCGACAGAATCTTCGCGCGCAGCGCCGCGACCCGCTCGGCGTGCGACTGCCGGCACGCATCGAGCCGCGACCGCGACGGGCTGTCGACGGGCAGCTTCTGCAGCGCAATCGCATAGGTCTCGACCGCCGAGATTTCACCCCGCAAGCTGTTCAGCTGATCGATGTTCCGGTTGTCGCCAGTGTTTGCCATTGCCATGACTGTGCTCTCCTTTTGCGTGTGTCAGCGGAGCGTGAGCCCGCCGTCGAGCGGGAAGCCCTGAGGCCCACCGCCAAAGCCGCCGGAACCACCCGTGCCGCCCATCCCACCGGTTCCACCGAAGCCACCGAAGCCACCGGTGCCGCCGGCGCCGCCGTAGCCGCCGCCGGGGGGCTGGTTCATGCCGCCCATGCCGCCCAGGCCGCCCGGGTTGTCGGGCGTCGGCCGGTCGGGAATGCCGGTGGGGTTCGAGCCCGGAGTGGGGAGGTCGGTCGGACGCCCCGGCGCCCCGGGGGGGCTCATGCCGGTCGGCGGGCTGCCGAGGGGAGCGCCGGTCTGGGCGAACACGGTCAGTGCGCCGAAGCTGACCGCCGCGGCAAGGACGAGAATGATTGAAGAACGCATGCCCGGCGCTTGTGCATCGGCCGGGCCCCTTCGAATTGCCGCGAGGTTGTGCGTTCAGAGCGGGGCTGTTCGCCTCAGTTCACCGAACGGTGCCGGCAAAAACGTTCGAGGGCCTTCGCCAGCAGCACCGACCCCTCGAGTCTGCTGGCACCCGCTGTAACCGAGCCGCTGGTACAGCGACAGGGCACGCACATTGGTCTCCAGCACCTTCAGCTTCACCTGCTGCACCCCGTGGGTCGCCGCGGCGTGCGCCTCGATGAGCGCCAGGGCCTTCGCCCCCAACCCGCGGCCCTGCGCTTCGGGCGCCACGCAGATGCCCACGTAGCCCGACTCGCCGCGCACAATCTCGGTGAGCTGCACGAACCCCGCGCACGCGCCGTCGCAGTCGATGACGAAGAAGGCTCCGGTGGGGTCGGCGGTGCGCCGCTGCAGCCATTCGCGCACGTCACCCGGCCGGGGCCGCGCCATCAGCTGCGCCTGCAGCGCCGCGTCAGAGCGAATGCGGGTCAGCACCGGCAGGTCTTGGTGCGACCACGCTCGCAGGCTCACCCTCACGCAGTGCGCCTCGCGCCGCCCAGCTCGAGCACCTCGCGCACCTGCGCCGCGACGTAGCGCGCGTCGTTGGGCGTGAGGCAGCCGGCGGTGGGCAGGTTGATGCCGCGCGGCTCAGGCCGTATGCCACCGCGTTGCGCTCGCGCGCGCGGTGCGCCTCGAGCTCACCGGCGAACGCCGGCAGGCTCGAAAGCGGGTGAAAGAACGGCCGGGTCGCGATGCCGCGCTCGTCGAGGCGCGTCTGCAAGAGCGACTTCTCGATGCCCCAGCGGGGGTGCAGCACGAGCGTCACCATCCAATAGCTGTTGAGGGTGCCTTCGGGCTCGGCGTTCAAGGTGAGGCCCTCGCACCCGGCGAACGCTTCGCGGTACGCGGCGAACAGCGCGCGGCGGTGCGCCACCAGCTCGCCCAACCGCTCGAGCTGCGCGAGGCCCAGCGCCGCCTGCAGCGCGCTCATCTTGTACTTCTGCGCCACTTCCCCATTCTGAAACGAGAAGTCGCCGGGCGCGCGGCCGTGGTCGCGCAGCACCTGCACGCGGCGGTGCAGCGCCTCGTTGGTGGTGATGAGCATGCCGCCCTCGCCGGTGGTCATGGTCTTCGAGCCGTGAAAGCTGAAGCAGCCGAAGGTGCCGAAGGTGCCCGCGGCGTGACCGCGGTACCGGCTGCCGACCGCCTCGGCCGCGTCTTCGACGAGGGCCACCTTGCGCGAGCGGGCCAGCGCGCAGAGCGCGTCGTAGTCGGGCATGCCGCCGTACAGGTCGACGGGAATGATGGCGCGGGTGCGGGGGGTCAGGCAGCGGCCCACCGAGTCGACCGACAGGCACCAGGTGGTCGGGTCGACGTCGGCGAACACCGGGGTCGCGCCGACGTACTTCACCGCCGCGGCCGTCGCTATCCACGTGACGTCGGGGACGATGACCTCGTCTCCCGGGCCCACCCCGCGCGAGCAGCGCGGTGCAGCGCCGAGGTGCACGAGGGCAGCGACACCGCGAACGGCACGTCGTGGGCCTCGGCGAAGGCGCGCTCAAGCGCTCGTTGAACACGCCGGCGTTCTCGTACCAGGCGCTCTCGACGGCCTCGGCGACGTAGCGCTCTCGGGGCGGTGATGCTCGGCCCGCTGGCGGGTTCTTCTTCATCGCGCGGTGCTCTCTTCTAGCGCACGCACTTCAGCCAGCCCGCCGGGGCAGGCGGTGATGAGCAGCTTCGGGCGTCCATCGTCTCGTCGACCTGGAAGCGGTGGTTCGACTTGAGGAACTCGCGAACCGCTTTGCGCGGCTGTTGCCCTTCTTCCACGGCCGGTCGGGGAAGCAGTGGTCGGGCATCTCTTCGATGGGGTGTCGAACACCACCAGGTAGCTGCCCTTGCTCACCAGGCCCGAGTAGCCGCCAGCTCGTCGAGCAGCGTGCTGAGGTGGGTGTGGTTCGAGTCGAGCGTCACCAGCACCGGCCCGCGGCCGGCCACGCGCTCGCGCACCTGCTGCACGGTGGCCTCGGCGGTCGAGCGAGCCCTGAATGAGGTGAATGCGCTTGCGCATGGGTGCGCGTCGAGCGCCACGCGGTTGTGGGCGCGAATGTCGATGTCGACGCCGATGACCTCGCGGTCGCCGCCCAGCAGCTCGAGCAGCGACGCGTAGCAGACGAGCGGAGCCGCCGGCCAGGCGACGCCGGTCTCGACGATGACGCTGGGCTGAATGCGAAAGATGAGCTCCTGCATCGCCATCACGTCTTGCGGCAGCTGAATGATGGGGCGCCCCATCCACGTGAAGTTGTAGGTGTACTTGTGGCGGCCGATCTTCTCAGACCACTCGCGCGAGAGGGCGTGCAGCTCGGGGTCTTTGGCCTGCGCTTCGAGGTTCGCTTCGTTCATGACACGGGCTCCTTCCAGGAGAGGGTTTGAGAGGTGAACAGGCGCGGCCATCGGGGCCTACGCAGTTGGCGAGCGGTCCGAGCGCCGGGGACGAACGGGGTGAACTCACCGTGGCGCTGCGGGTAGGGGGCGCTTACGTGGGCCATGTACTCGACCGCCACCCCCGCGCGCGTCGAAGGCGTCGTGGTGAGGTAGTGCCGGCCGCCGGCGCCGCTCACGTAGCGGGTGCCGCCGAACGCTCACCGTGGCCAGCACGCGCGCGGTGCCGTGACCTTGCAGGCCCAGCTCCGACGAGAGCACCGCGGGCGGGCGCACCCCGAACGCGTCGGCGAGCGCCACCATGCTGGCGATGGCCACCGCACAGCCACGGGGTCTTCACCGCGTACACCCGCGCCACCAGCTCGAGCATCGTGTCGCAGCCCCAGTAGGGCCTGCTTGAGCAGGTCGAGGTGGTCTTGCGCCAGTCGCAGCGAGTCGACCTTCATCGTCTTTGATGAGCATGCCGAAGTGGGCGTCTTCGAGCGGCACGGTGAGCCACTTCACCCGGTCGCGGTCTTCACCTGCACCCGGTTGGTGAAGCTGCCCCCGCTGAACTGCACGTCGTCGTAGTGCACGGCGCGTCGGCGCGCTGCAGCTGCTCGAGCATGCCTGCACTCCAGGGAAGAACATCGGCTGCGAGATGACGACGGTGGTCATCGGGGCTCCCATCAGCGGCGCCTCGCCAGTCGGCGTCAGAAGTGCTCGACACCGGCAGCGGCCAGCGAATGCCGAACGCCGGGTCGTCCAAGCGCGCGCAGCGGGCGTGCTCGACCGACTGCCCGCGCGAGAACTGGTAGCCGATGAGGGTGTCGTCGGTGAGGATCTGAAAGCCGTGGGCCACGCCGCGCGGCACGGCAGAACGGAAGGCCCTCGAGGTCCCACAGCTCGACCGCCGTGCTGGCGAAACGTCTTCAGGCAACTTCGCGCAGGGTCGTCCAGCACGTCGAAGATGCCGCCGCGCGAGCGGGTCACCAGCTTGGCCTCGTCGCGCGGAGCGACCTGCCAGTGCATGCCGCGCGCGGTGCCCTTCTGGCGGTTGAACGGAACCGCGCTCACCGCCATCTCAGTCTCCGGTCCGAAGGGCGCAGCAGCTCGGCGTCGAAGGTGCGCTCGAAGTAACCGCGCCCGTCGTGGTGGCGCTCGCTCTGCACCAGGCGCACGCCCTCGAGCTGTTAATCGATGACCTTCACGCTGCCCTTCTCCGTCAGGCCGGGACGATGGAAGTGCCCGCCGCGGCG
>JADJNS010000012.1 GCA_016714225.1 Archangiaceae bacterium | reverse complement strand
AGCATCTCGCGCGTCTCGATTCCCCGCTCGACGCAGGAAACGAGCATCTGGATCCGGCCGGTCGAACCCCCAGAACGCGATGTTCGCCACCCCGCGGGGCGGTGTTCTTCTTGAAGCAGCTGCTCGCCGGCGCGCCGCCGGCCGACATAGTTCGACTCGTCGCGCGGGTTCTTGATTGGGTACACGCGCATCTGGGAGCAGACCGACCAGCGCAAGCTGGGCTTCATGATCGACGACCTGCTCTACGGCACGCCGGGGTTTCTCGACGCCTACCGGGCCGCGCTGGCGAAGCTGACTCCCGCCGAGGTGCAGGCCGCGCTCGCGAAGAACGTGGAAGCCCGAAGATCTCAACTTCGTCTTCGTCACCAAAGACGGTGAGGGCTTCGTCAAGGCTGCAGCAGCGCATGCCCTCGCCGATTTCCCTACCTGTCGCCCAAGCCCGCCGCGGTCACCGATCAAGACCGCGTCTTGAGCGAGCGTGCCGCTGCCGATTCCTCGAGCCAGGTGAAGATGATCGACGCGTCCGAGGTGATGGCGAAGTAACCGCGCAGGGTGAGCTTGTCGACCCTGCTGTCGCCCGCCGAAGGCTGAAGCGCAGATGGTTCATCGTATGGGTGCGCACGCCGTGCTGCTCGATGCATGGAGTCACCGCCCCAGGTGCGTTCCAGGTGGTGTGGACCCGTTCGACTTCGGCCTTCGGCCTCCGCTCAGAGGGTCGGCCAGAATTCATTTAGGCCAGATCCCAGATGAGCATTACGCGGACGCGACAAAGCTTCCGGGCCGCGATCAGCCGGCTGATGTTGTAGGCGAGAAATTTGAGCGTGATTTCGGCGCGGACGGTTTCCTCTTTGCGGCTGCTCACCCGGCGAAAGCCCATCGCATCCTCCAGCACGGAAAAGACCGGCTCGATGGTCGCGATGCGCTGGTTGTAGCGTTCCTCGGCGCCCGGGGACTCCATGCGAGTTCTCAGTGCGAGTTTCGCCTTTTCGAATTCGGGTCTGATGGAGAGCTGCCGAGATTTCTTGTCAGTGCATCGCGACTTCAATGGGCACTCGGCGCAACCAACACCCTTCCACACGAGCCGCCCGGGACCGTCTCCGCGGGGTCCCACCATCTTCGTGCCTGCCGGACAGAAAGCAGTCTTGTCGTCGACGACTATAAAGTTGGCGCGAGTAAAAAACTTCTCGCCCGATTTCGATTTCAACCCGTGTTCGGGCCGCTCGCGGAGAAGGACGTTTACCCACTCTTGGTTCGCAGCGGCAAAGATGACGTCGGCTTCCGAGAAGTACCCCGCATCGGCTGCGAGTTGGAAAGGACCGACAACGTCGACTCCCGCCCGCTTGAGAGCCTCGCGAGTGCGCTCGGCAGCTCCTTGCAACTGACCAAAGTCGTTCGCGGCACCGTCGATGAGCAGGTCGAGAACGAAACGAGCCTTCGTTCCGGTCGCAGTCACAGTTACTCGGTGCCCAGGCCCGGAAGCCCCGCTTGGAAATTTCATCAGCGAAGCGCTGGGACTCGTGCGCACGACATTTGTGCGACCGAGCCCGGTGCACTCGCTGATAGCGGCTTTGTGCTTTTCGATCCTCGCCTGGTGTTTCTCGAGATCGCCGGGCGAGAGCTGTGCGACATCGACCGTGGAAAGCTCTTCGAGTCGCTTCTCGGAACGGGTGAGCGTCAGCACAGCCTCCGTGGAGGCATGCGCACGCAGACGAACGCTGTCGACGCTCATCTCATCCGTGTCGATGAGGTCGAGTTCGCGGGCCATGACGAAGGTCTGCGCAAGTGCGCGCTCAAACAGCGCTCGGTTCTCGCGCCGAAAGCGCCGCAGAGCGCCTTCCGAAATCGAGTGGCCACCGGCAATGAAGCGCAGAGCAGCATCCGTCTTCATGGCGCGGGCGAGCTTCGTCGAGTGATGAAGACCAATCAGGCTGCCGTAGACCAAAGCGCCGAGGACGTGCATCGGCGCAAAGCCGTGGCGTCCAAGCGACGAGTACTTCCGCTCGACATCGCCACAATCGAGTCGCCGGATGATTTCGCGGACTGCACGCACCGGATGATCGTTCGCGACGAAAACCGCGGGGCAACCGGCGATCGCGTCCAACTGACCGGAGACATCCGGCTTGAACCGCGGCTGTGGATCTCTTCGCGTGCGGCGCTGAATTGGTTTCAGCAACGGCGACGGAGTGAGCATCGGCGTGAAATCCCACGCGGAGCCGCGACGAACCAATTCATTATTCTGATCGACCCTCTCAGGGTGCGCGGCTTCTCGACCCGGCGCCTAGAACTCGATCACCAGGCTCACCCGGCGCGGCAGCGGCTCATCACCGAGCTGGGTGAGCCGGTATACGGGGCTCGACAGCACCGCCTGCACGCAGGTGCGCTGGTCGGCGGTCAGGTCCGTACCCACCCCCACCGGCTCGAGCGAGTGGTCGGCCACCGTACCGGGCTTCGGGTTCACCGCGGCGCTCCAGCGCAGCGCGCCTGGGCGCTCGATGCCGGTGAAGCACTCGGCCAGCCGCGGGCTGCGCGCCGCCACCTGCATGCGGAACTCGTCGAGCCACGCGGGAATGCCGGTGTCGCCGTTGTTCATCGCCCCCCGCGGCTGCGGGTCGACCTTGCCGGTGATGGGCCCCGGCTTCACCTTGGGCAAAGGCTTGGGCTTGGGCTTGACCACCTCGGGCACCCCCGCGTCGGGCGGCGAAGGCACCGGCGCCGGGCCCTCGCCGCAGTCGCAGCGCACGAACAGCAGCAGCAACAGCAGCCCCACCGCTATGGCCACCCGGCGAATCAGCCGCCGGCGCCGCTGCGCGCGAATCAGCGGGTTCGCGTCGAGCTGCGCCCGCACCCGCGCCTTCAGCTCGCGCCGCTGCTGCTTCATCGCCTTCTTCAGCTCGCGCGGAGTCACTCGGTCACCCTCCACCCGAACACCAGCTCGCCTCGGCTGTTCCGCCACTCGAGGGGTATCAGCTGCAGCGGCACGAACACCGACGCCGCGCCCACCTCGGGAAACCCGAACGGCCACGGCAGCGCATCGGCCGGCGCCAACCGAATGTTGCCCGCGAAGGTCTCGTGCCGCACCGCGAGCGAGCGCGCCTTGCCCTGCTCGGTGGTGTCGAACTGCGCAGCTGGGTGGCGAGCAGCCCCACGTCGCCGCGCGCCATGGGCTTCAGCTTGTCGATGCGCTGATCGAGCGAGCTGCCCTTCTGCACCGTCGAGGCGATCAGCTCGAACGAGCTCTTGTCGGCCCGCAGCGCCGCGCGCCACAGCAGCTCTTCGATGACGATGTTGTAGTCCTGCCGGGGCACCAGCGCGCGCAGCGTGCCCAGCACCTCGCCGTTGGTCTGAAAGCGCGACAGCACGTACGACAGCCAGCGGCGCGACAGCGACATCACCGCGTTCGGGTCGCTCGACTCGTCGGCGTGCGCCATCGCGAAGCCGAACGAGCGCAGCGCGTCGAGCTGCTGCCCCGCCTCGAGCTCGGCGACTCCGCGGTGCAGCGCGATCACCGCCCGCTCTTTGAACCCGGTCGACGGCTCGAGCGCGAGCAGCTGCTTGCCGCGCTCACCTGCGATGATGATGCCGCGCTGCTTGGGCTCTTTGAGCTCGAGCATGCCCAGCCAGGCGTCGAGCTCTTCGCCCTGCCCGCGCACCGCCAGGCGGTCGATGAGGCCGAGAATCAACGCCTCGACCTCGCGCCCCAGACTCGGCCACCGGCTTCGCCTGCGCGAAGAGAAACAGCCGCCGTTGCTGCGAGAGGGTCAGCCACTCGTCGGGCGACCAGGTCAGGCTGCGCTTGAGCAGCGCCTCTTGCGGCGAGCCGGGCTTCCACTTCCGCGCCTGGCCGGCGTTCTCTGCCGCGGCCGCGTCGCTGAGCCCCGCCCGGCGGCCTTTCTGCTTCGCCACCCCCGCCTCTTGCCGGGCCTTGCGCTCGGCCATCTGCACCATGGCCAGGTCGATGTCGAAGATGCGCGCCTCGAGCACCGCCACGCTCTCGAGCTTGTCGCGGTTCAGCGTGCCCAGCGCGTGCTTGAGCAGCGCCCGCATCACCGGAGCGCTCACCAGCCGGTCTTTCTCGTCGACGCTGAGCAGCTTGCCCAGCGAGGCCATGGTGGTGTCGGCGATGAGACACGAGGTGCGAAAGAACGTCACCGTGCGCAGCTCGGCCGGGTCGAGCACGTCGTGCAGCGAGACCTTGCAGGCTGCTGGCCGCCCCACGTCGAACGCGTCGTTGGGGTTCTGCACGTTGGGCACCATGCCCTTGGTCAGCGTGGCCACCACCTGGTTGTGCACCGCCAGCGGCCACAGCCCCGCGCCCTCACCGTCGGGGGGGAAGCCGTCGCCGCACAGCCCCTGCGCACCCAGCGCCGCCCACGCCACCGAGCGGTAGTCGCCGTCGTAACGGCCCACGTGGTCTCGTCGTTCGCCACGACGTTGCGCAACAGCCAGAGCTTCAGCGCCTCGGGCGCCTTGCCTTCTCGCAGCGCGAGGCGCGCGTTGTAGAAGAGCACCGTCTGCTTCGAGAGCTGCACGTCTTGCGGCGCCGGCGGCTCGACCGAGGCGCGCAAGAGCAGCGCGAGCGGCACCGCGAGCCACATCAGAACGACCACCCCAGCGCCATCTGCAGATCGAACCAGAAGCCCATCGTCGACTGGGCGATGCCCGAGAACACCGGCGGAGAGACGGTCACCCGCGGCGCGAGGAAGGCGCCGTTCTGGAAATAGACGACCAGCGAGAAGCCGACCAGCAGATCATACCGGCTGCGGTCGATCTCCATGCCGGGCAGCCGCGCGTACTCGAGGTTCGACACCGCCTGGTCGAACAGCCGCGGAGCGAACAGCGCCCCCATCGCCTGCTCGGTCTTCATCTTGTCGAGCTCGTGCGCGTACCAGCGCGCGCGAAGGCCCGCGCTCACCATGAACACCAGCTCGGTGGGGGGGATGAACGAGAACCGCGGCGTGGTGACGCCCTCGGCGAGCGGGTAGCTGAGCAGCAGGTCGACCTCGAGCCGCCGCGGCCGGCCCGCCTGCCGGTACGGGGTGAGCGAGAGCTTGTTGCTCGCGTCGCTGCCCCACAGAAACACCCAGCTCGCCCCCAGCTCGACCAGCAGCGACCCCACCGGCACGCGCAGCGCCCCGCCGAACCTGAGGCTGTTGAAGTTGTTCAGCTCGAGCAGCTGGCTGCCGTGCAGCTCGAGCTGCACGTTCGCCTTGCGCCAGTCGTACCGAACCGCGCGCGACGCGGTGCCGATCATTCGCTCGGAGAGCACCTCGAACGGCGTGCGGTGCGCCTGCAGCGTGCTCTCGTCGATCACCGCACCGGTGGCGGTGGTCTTGGGCGACTCGGCCGGGGCCTCGGCCTCGGGCGCCACGTCGGACACCGGGGCGTCGCTGACCCCAGCGACCGCGACCGAGCCCGCGAGCAGGGCTGCGAGGAGCGCTTCACGGATCAAACGGGAAGCCTCCCTGGGGCGGAATGGGGTACGTCGGGCCCCAGCACTTCATCGCGTAGCCACCGCGAAACGTCTCGGTCACGTTGTACGCGCCGCTCGAATCGAAGGTGGGGTTGTCGCAGAACCGCACGCACTGGCTGAGCACGGCGTCGAGCTTGATGTCGGTGACCTCCAGTTCCGGTTGCCCAAGCCCATCTGGTTCATCGCTCCGAACCCGAACGGCACCTTCACGTTGAACACCGTCGTCGCCCCCGCCAGCATGGTCTGGTACTCGAGCTCGGTGAGAAACGGAAAGTCCCCAGAACAGCCCGAGGCCGTAGCGCGGCTGGGGGAACGTGCTCTGCACCTGCGGCAGGGTGATGATCGGCAGCGGGGTGTCGGGCGCCGGGTCGACGCGAAACACCACGAAGTTGCGCGGGTCGATGGTTCCCGCGTCGAGGTCGATCGTGCTGGGCTGGCAGAACGAGAACGCATCGCCCGGCGCCGCGGTGATGGCCTCGTTGTTGAAGAACGACGCCACTCCGAACTCGCCGACGTCGAGGTTCTGCGAGATCGGCGTCAGCTCGGGCGCCTTGACGGTGAGCCTGGTGGTCATGCCCGCCTGCCCCTCGGAGTACTTGTTGATGAAGGTCAGGTACTGCTCGCGGCTGGGCAGAATGGGCAGGAAGTTGAAGCGAAAGGGCCCCAGCATCACGTCGGGGTTGTCGGTGATCACCGGGCAGCTGCGCAGCGAATTGCTGGGAATCTGCTCGAGATCATTGTCGGGCAGGTTGAGCTGCAGCTTGGCCGGGCACCACAGCGCCAGCCGCGTCACCGTGCTGCTGCCGATGGTGTGCGGGAAGGTGTCGTACACCAGCGCGCCCACCAGGCGCGGAGTCGTCTTGTCGCGCTCGGGCGGCAGCACCGTCTCGAGCGCGCTCTCGAGCACCGCGGCCACCTTCCCCGACGCGTCGTTGTGGTGCAGCGCGAGGGTCAGCACCATGTCGCGCTGCTGCATGCGCATCACGTCGACGCGCGCGCGAAACTTCGCCGCCAGCGTGGCGTCGAAGCCGGGCTGCAGAATGTCGTCGATGCAGATGACCGGCGCGGTCTCGAGCTGCAGCCGCTGAATCTGCATCTTCAGGTGCGCCTCTGACGGTTCGGTGTTGCAGGTCTTGAGCAGAAACCCGACCGGCAGGTCTTCGCGAATCGGGCTGTGCAGCTTGGGAAAAGCCGGCCGCGCCTCGGGGTTCTTGCGCGCCAGCGCGTTGCCCTCGAACGTGCCGCGCGCGTCGGTGACGATCGATCGCGCGCACAGCCCCGGCAGCGTGGTCGCGGTCAGCGGCAGCGTCTCGGCCGCGAACTTCGCCCGCTCTTGCGTCTCGACCGGCTCCCACCCCAGCGGCAGCAGGCCCGCTTCGCACCCGCCGTCGAGCGCGTAGCCGTACGGGTTGTCCATCGGCGCGGGCACCTCGCCCGCCTGCGGCTCGAGCACGCGCAGGTCGCGGCGCAGCCCCAGCTCTTGAACCTCTTCATTGCGCAAGGTGGGGAACTGGTGCCGCGCCCGCCACTGCACCCGGGTGTTGGTCTCGTCGAACACCCCGTACGCCACCAGGCTGCGCTGGGTGTGCGGCGCGCCGCTGCCGACCACGTTGAACACCACCGGCGCGTTCAAGAACAGCTGCCCGTCGCGGTGGTAGCGCAGCCGCAGCTTCACCTCGCGCGGCAGCTTCTCGACCTTGATGCTCCAGCTGCCGCAGCGGCCCTTTTCGGTGCAGTCGACCCCCAGGTGGGTGTGCACCGCGGGCAGGCTCTGCAGCACCACCCAGTCTTGCCGCACGTCGTCGGTCACGTAGCTGACCTCGATCTGGCTCAGGTCGCCCAGGCCCTGCTCGGCGTTCATGCGGTAGAAGAAGAAGAGCGTCTGCTCGTCCTCGAACCAGGTGGCGTCGGCGAGGGTGAACCCCGCGTTGATGTCGCGAATGGGAACCTTGCACGCCCCCAGGGCGAGCAGGCCGAGACCGATGAGCAGGGTGCGCTTCATGCGACCATCGCCGAGAAAGAGATGCGGCCCCGCGCCAGCTGGCGCTTCACTGCCTTCACCAGCTCGTCTCGCCCGCGCTGCGCGTACTGCAGCTGGTCGCCGCGCGACGCGAAGCCCTGACTGGCCTTCAGCGCCTGGCTCATGGTGCCGCTCAGCTCTTTCACGAACCGCTCCTGAAACTGCGGCGGCTGCAGCGACGCCCAGCCGGCCAGCGCCTTGATGTCGACGTCGAGCAAGAGGTCGGTGCGCAGCTCGGGCGGCAGCTTGAACAGCATGTCCGGGTAGAGAATGCCCTCGTACCAGCCGGGGTAGGCCCCGGCCGACCGGGTGAGCGCGGCGTCGAACAGGGCCCGCCGGTCGGCGTCGTTCACGAACTGCAACAGCACCGACAGCGCCCCCGCCGCGTCGATCTCGCGGCCGCGGTCGGCGATCTCGTGGGCCGCCGGCAGCGGCGGGTTCGCGAACGGCAACCCCGAGCGCGCCGCGTCGAGCGTCTCGAACAGGTGCTCGCGGTCTTGCCGGTTGATGCGGTTCGAGGCCAGCAGCTGCTCGGCCACCTGCAGCCGCCGCTCGCGCGTCAGAATGCGCGCCACCTCGAGCTGGCAGTCAGACGGCACCAGGGCGAACAGCAGCGCCCCGTTGCGGGCGGGCAGCTGCTCGACCAGGTTCGCCACGCCCGCGCTGCCGAACTCTTCGCGCAAGCTGCGGTAGATCTCGGCGTCGGCCTGCGCCATCAGCGACGACGCGATCGAGTGCTGGTTCAGCTTCTTGAAGAACTCGGCGTCCGACAGCAGCTTCTTGGGGTCGAGGTTGCGCAAGAACTCGGCGAACTCGACCTTGCGCACCGCGTACTCACCGTCCGACGAGAACGCCAGCGACAGCCGGTCACCGAACAGCAGAATCGCCTTGGCGAGCAGCTCGTACTCGCGCGCGCCCAGCCACGACCGCAACAGCTCGACCACGCCGCTCTCGTCTTTCGCGATGTCCGAGTCGGCGATGCGCTGCGCCCACAGCTGGTGCTGCTCGGCCACGAACGCCCCGCCCTCACCCTCGGGCAGCACCTCGACCACGTGCCCTTCGGCCAGGCGCGGCTCGTCTTTCTTCTCTTCTTCGTTCTCGCCCGGGCCCAGGTTGCCGGCGAGCAGCTGCGCGGCCAGCGCCTTCTCTTCGAGCGACTCGCGGCCCACCCGGCGCGCGCCCCACACGATGGCCAGCGTGGCCAGGGTGCCGAGCAGCAAGGCGATCATCCACGAGAAGTGCGGCAGCAGCGCCACCCACAGCTCGCGCAGCGCCACCTCGCCTTCGAACTTCTGCGGCGGCGCAAGGGGCGCGGGCGGCTCGACCTTCGCCGGCGCCACGCTCTCGGGCGGCGGCGGCGGAGAGATGGCCAGCGCCGGTGAGATGGGCTCGAGCACCTGCCGGCCCACCTCGACGTTCAGCCAGCCCTTCGACAGCCGCTGCTCGAGCCGCTTCTGCAGCGCCTGCGTCGCGCGGCGGCAGCGACTTCTCGTGCGCGAAGTCGCAGTGCGCGCGGGTCAGGTACTCTTGCGCCGGCACCGCGCCCAGGCCCTGCTCGTTCTGCAGACCCGGCAGCGACGAGTTGCGCGGCAGGTCGACCACCGCATGATCCCGATACACGCAGCCCTTCGACACGCACTTCTCGGGCGCGCAGTCGCGGCTCAAGAACAGGTCGAACTGGCTCTCGACCTGGCGCAGCTCGAGCATCACCGTGGCGGGTATGTGCTTCTCGGGAATCGGCGTGGGCGGCTGCTGCGCCACCGCCACCGAAGCGATCGACAGACTCAAGGCCGAAGCGATGGAGCGCATCAGTAGATCCTCACGACGACCCGGCGGTGCCGGGCGAGCCGCTCTTCGGGTGAAAGACCCTTCAGCTCTTCTTCGGGCAGCGGCTTGGTGTCGGCGTAGCCCTCGACCCGAATGCGGTCGCGCGAGATGCCCACCTCTTCGAGCCGCTGCCGCACCGCGATGGCGCGCGAGCTCGACAGCTCCCAGTTGGTGGTCGGGCCGAACATCGGAATCGAGTCGGTGTGGCCCTCGACCGCGAACTGGTACTTCGACGAGTACGGAGACAACACCTGCAGCATCGAGGTCACCGTCACCTCGGTCTCGGGGCGAATCACCGACTTGCCCGAGTCGAACACCAGCCCCGAGTTGAGCGACAGCTGCAGCCCCTCGAGCCCGAGCGAGGTGCGCACCAGGTCTTGCAGGTGCCGCTCGGCGATCTTCTGGTCGATCTCCCGCTGAATCGACTCGAGCGACTGGGGGCTCTCGGCCCCCGAGATGCTCTTGGCGATCTGCTGCATGCGCGCCTTGTTCATGTTCGCGGCGCTCAAGAGCACCACGAAGAACAGGAGCAGGTTGGTGATCAGGTCGGCGTACGAGAGCAGCCAGCTCTCTTCGTGACCTCTGGCGCGCCGCTGCATGGCTTAAGCCGCGCCCCGAGCGACCAGCTCGTTCACGCTCTTCTCGCAGCGCTCGTAGAAGCCGAGCCGCTCGTCGAGCAGGTTGTTGAGGAAGTGGCCGATGGGCCCCGCCATGCCCGCGCCGAACGCCACCCCGTACAGGGTGGCCAGCAGCGCCAGCGACATCGCCGCGCCGATGTTCAGGTTGTCGGCGCTCATGTTGCGGAACAGCTGAATCATGCCGGTGATGGTGCCGACCATGCCGAACGCCGGGCCCAGCTTGCTGAGCATCTCCCAGTTGTGAACCGCCGGCTGCATGCGCGAGATCTCTTCGTGGCGCAGCTCGAGAAACACCTTCGCGCTCGAGACCTCGGGCGAGCGGTTCAAGATGAGGTCGACCATCTGCTTCACCGCCGCGAAGCGGCTCTTCTCGGCCACCGAGAGCGCGTTCGACTTCTTGCCCTCACGCCACAGCGCGTAGATCTGCTCGCGCTCGGCCTCCATCTCCTGGGTGGTGCGGCTGAACAGGCGCAGCCCGGGAATCAGCTCACGCAAGAATGCGACGGTGCGCAGCGCGGTGGTGCCCGACGAGCTGATCAGCACCGCCGCCGACGACCCCACCACCACCATGATCAGCGCGTGCAGGTTGAACGGAGACACCACCTGCTCGTGGTTCTGCTGCGAAAAACCCAGCCAGATGATGCCGGCCAGCAAGAAGAAGCCGATGATTTGCACGGGTAACGGTTCCTTTTCACTTCTGCTGCTTCTGCAGCTCTTCGAGCTTCTTGCGCACGGTCGGGTCGCTCTCGATCGCCTCGACCTGTTCGTAGACTTCGATCGCCTTGTCGCGCTCGCCCATCATCAAGAGCAGCGACGCCTTGGCCCTCAAGAACTCGGGGTGCGACTTGTAGCGCTGGAGCACCGTCTCGCACCACTCGAGCGCCAGCGCGTAGTTGCCCGCCTTGGTCGCCTCCTGCATCAGCGTGCGCGCGCGAGAGATGCTCACCTCGGGCGCCGAGTCGTCGACCCGTAGGCCCCGCGCCCGGTACGCCTCGATCAGCGCGTCGTCGGCCCGGCTGGGCGGCGGCGGCACCAGCCGGCTGGCCGGTATGGTCTTCACCTCTTTGCTGCCCTGGCCGTGCTCCACCACGATGCGCTGACCGGTCGCCAGCATCGGCACGTCGACCTCGGTGATGATGTTCCCGTCGTTCCACCTGACCTTCATCACCGTGGTCGAGCCGAAGCCGAAGGGCCGCACCAGGGTGCCCTCTTCTTTCAGCGCCGGGTGTTTCTTCTCGGGCGGGTCGACCAGGTAGTAGGTGTAGTTGCGCGCGGCGCAGGCCGAAGCGAACAGCGACAGCAGCAGCAAGAGCGAGGTTCGTTTCATGGCAGGAAGGGCAACCAGGTGAAGTTGAGCAGCGAGATGCCGACGCCGACGCGGCCGTTGGTAGAGAGCGAGACCACCACCCCGAAGTTCGAGCTGGCGATGGGCAGGCGCGCCATCAGCACGCCGGTGAAGAGGTTGTCGAACAGCATCTGACCGCCGCCGTTGGGCACCAGCTGCAGCAGCGCGTTGGGGAAGCTGACCAGCACCTGCGCGCCGACCATCAGGTTCAGCGCCTGGGGAATGATGCGGAAATACGACGCGCCGAAGCCCAGCACCGGGTCGAACATCGAGACCACGAAGCCCGAGAGGTTGCAGTTGCTGTCGCCCCACTGCTCGTCCCACTCCATCGAGAAGTGCTGCCCGGGGAAGATGACGAAGTCGACGAAGATGTGGGTCAGCCCGTCTCCGCGCGCGCGGCGATCGAGCTCTCGCGCCAGCGACACGTTCTTTCGCGTGCGCGCCAGGTCCGACAGGTTCATGTCGAAGTTCTCGGCCAGCACGATGCGGCTGTTCTTGAGGTCGACGATCTTGAGCGAGATGCCCTCGCCGTTCTCGTCGAGCCACACCGCGGCGCGGGCGGGGGTCGCCTTGCCGCGCGCGTTCTGATCGAGCCGGGTGATCTCGGCGGCGGTGAGGTCGCCGGTGGCCTGCTCGAGGTAGCCGTCGTCGGCGTAGACCCGCGGCCCCATGCACGCCTCGCACGACCGCACGCTCGCCGCCCCGAAGATGCGCACCAGGGTGTTGAGCGCCTGCGTGGGGTACCAGGCCTTCGTCTCTTCGTAGGCCGGCTTCACGCTGACGATGATCACCGGGGTCAGGTCTTTGAGGTGCAGGCCCGTGCCGTCTTCGAGCCGCAGCTCGAGCGTCTCTTCCAGCCGGGTGAGCGCCTCGCGCGTCGACTCGCGCTGCGCGTGCGCCAGCGCCGGCGCCAGCGCCGCGATCGCCACCACCCACCAGCGCGCGCGCCTCAGAAGCAAAAGAGCACCTCGAAGCCGAGCGTCTGCAGCTTGGTGAACCCCAGGTCGATGAAGTTGCCGAGCACCGGCGAGCCGTTCAGCGCCGGCGCGGTCTCGATGTACGCCGAGACCGCGATGCGGTTCTTCAACCGCGCCATCAGGCCGAAGTGCAGGGTGCCGAAGATGACGTTGGGCGTGGTGCCGGTCGAAGCCTTGAGGTCTTCCGGGGTCGGTATGTTGTTGCGAAACGCCAGCGCCCCGGTGCCGTACATCGAGATCACCGAGCCGCCCACGTACGCGTAGACGTCGGGGTGAGTCAGCGACACGGTGTTGCCGGTGAGCAGGCGCCCCACCCGCCCGGTGAGGCTCCAGCCGACGTGCGACTCGGGCGCCCAGGTGATGCCTGCCGAGAACGACGCCGTCCACGCGCGGGCCTGGCTGAGCGCCGCTTCGATGCCCACGTTGAGCCAGAGCAGCGGAGCGGTGGCCACGAACGCGTTCGGGTTCGGCTGGTAGGTGCGCACCGCGAAGCTGATCGGCACCAGCAAGAGCCCCTTGCCCTCGAGCAGGTCGAGGTACTCTTTGCGCGCCTCGGCGGCGCTCTTCAGCTTGTCTTCGCTGCGCAGCAGCGACGGCGACGCGGTGGTCGTCGAGATCGTGCGCGCGTAGACGATGGGCAGGTTCGGCTCGAGCGAGGTGATGCGCACCCGCAAGACCAGCGCCGCCCCCTCGGCCTCGAAGTCGAGGAAGAGGGCGTGCCGGCTGCCCGAGGCCACGCCCGCCTTGGCCAGCGTCTCGGGCTCGTCGACCCCGCGCGCCACCACCGTGCCCTTGGCGCCCGAGTGCACCACCATCGCCATGCACTGCGGGCAGTGCACCAGCTGCAGCTTCGCGCGCGGGTTCTTCACCAGCAGCGAGACGAAGTGGTTCTCGATCAGCGCCTGCAGCCCGCTGCCGAAGCCCACCGGCACGGTGACGTCGGCGAGCACCAGCGGCGACTCGTTCTCGAAGGGCGGCTCTTGCGTCCAGCGGAAGACCAGCTCGTCGAGCAGATCGTAGGCGTGCAGCTGCAGCTGCGCGGCGATCTCGTTGCGCGCGTCTTCGACCTCTTGCGCAAACGCGTCGGGCGCCTCGACCGTGGCGGCGTGCGCCGCGGTCGACACCAGCACCAGCCAGAGCGCGCGCCTCACAGCAGCCACCTCCACGCGCCGTCGAGGCAGACGCCGGCGTGCAGCTGCGACTCGCGCGCGTCGACGATCATCAGCGCCAGAAACGCCTCACCCCGGGCCAGCACCGACTCGGCGAAGTAGCGCCGGCAGGCCAGGTCGTACGCCTGGCCGGGAGGCAGGCGCGCCAGCACCGCGATGTCGCCCCCGCCCAGCAGCGGCACCCGATCAGAGACCTTCTGGCCCCGCTCGACCAGGCCCACCCGCGCGGCGATGGCGATCTTCTGCGCCACCTGCGGCTGCGGGTAGAACGAGTCGACGTACCAGGTGGTGTGCTCGGGTGCGGTCGAGGTGGCGAGGCGGGTGAGCTCTGACACCTGCTCGCCCAGGCTGTTGAGAATCGCCTCGTCGCGCCCCTCGCGGTCGCCCCAGTCGAGCACCCGCCGGCTGCAGATGAGCGCGTCGGTCGACCCGTACGTGCCGCGGGGAGGAACCTCGGGCACCACTCCCGGGTAGCGCTCGTGCGCCTCGGCCTGGCTCAAGCGCTGGCAGTCGTAGTTTCGCGCCTCGGCCTTGGTCTGCACGAAGCCCGCCGACGGGTCTTTGGTGCAGGCGGCGAACAGCCACAGCCCCGCGATCAGCCGCCTCACGGCTTGCTCCCCGACGGCGGAGGAGGAGGCGGCGCAGTGAGGGGCGCACGCGAGGGCGTCGGCGGCGCTGGCGGCGCGGTGACCGGCGGCGCCGAGCCCTTCTTCGCCTTGCCCTTCGGCGGCGGCCCACCCTCTTGGCCCTCGACCGGCCGCACCGGCTCGGGCTCGAAGCTCTTCAAGACGCGCTCGCGCATGCGGGCGTGAAAGGCGAGCTGGCTCATCTGCCCGTGAAAGTCGCGCGAGAAGTCGGTCTTGTGGTTGTTGCCGACCAGGCCCTGCCCCTTGGGCCGCACGAGCAGATCGAGCAGCCCGTTCACCGCCCAGAAGCCCAGGCCGAAGTAGCGAATGAAGCGCGCCTGCAGCGTGTCTTGAATCAGCAGAAAGCCGTCGGCGTCGCGAATCGACACGTCCTGCGCGAAGGTGGCCTCGGTGATGGCGGGCACCAGCGTCAGGCTGGCGTAGCAGAGCGCCCACAGCACCGGGCTGTTCTCCCAGTGCAGCCGCCGCGCGCGCAGCTCGATCACCAGGTCGGGCTTCGCCTTCTCGCCCCAGTCTTCGAAGCCGCCTTTGGTGGCCCCGCCGCCCTCTTCTTCGGGCACCTCGGTCTCCACCTTGGCGCCCTGGTTCGAATAGAGCTGCTGCATGTTCTGGCAGAGCTCTTCCGACTCGCCTTGATCGGCGCCGTCGCCGCTCGGCACGCAGCGCACGAGCAGGTTCAGCCCCTCGAGGTTCGGCAGCCCGGGGTCGACCGTCACCGGGCGCTGCAGCGTGGTGACCGGCTGATACACGGTCACGCACGCCGACATCGCGGCGGCAACGAACGAGATGACGAGCAGTCGGATCATCGAGCGAGACGCCGGTTAGCAACAGATGGGCCTGAATTGTTGGAAGGCTCGTGGACCAGTGGAGTGCGTCTGTCCACGACAGCGGTGTCGTATTTCTCCTGTCGACATCGACGGCCTGGAGACTCCAATCCGGTCAGCCGGGGTCGCGCAACCGCTTCAGACCTGTAGCGAAACGCCTGCTCGTGTTTCTTTCTGAGCCTCGAGCGCGCGGATATAAGCCAGGGTCGAGTGAGAAGAGGGGTTGCACTCGTGGTGGGGCTCGCGGCGCTGCTGCCTGCGTTGGCGCACGCCCAGAACCCGCAGCAGCGCGGCATCGACCTGGTCGCGTTCAAGCTCACCCCCTCCATGCGCTCGAACATGATTCTCGACGGAGCCGAGACTCCGCGGAAGGGCGCATATCACTTCGAGGTGCAGCTCGACCTGAACGTCGGCCTGCTGGGCCTCACGGTCGGCAGCCAGAAGGTCGGCGATCTGGTGCCCTTCCGGTGGGACGTGCACCTGATGGGCAGCTACCAGCTGCACAAGCGCATCGAGCTGTCGGCCGACCTGCCGATCACGGTGCTGCAGATTTCGAACTTCGGCCTGCTCCGCGAGCGCGGGTTCTACCAGTCCGACCTCAACACCGCCGGCCTCGGAGATCTGAGGCTGTTGGGACGATTTTCCGTCTTCAGCCAGAAAGACTTCCCCATCGGCATCGCGGGCATCGCCGAGCTGCGCTTCCCCACCGGCAACAAGTACTCGCTGATGGGTGAGTGGGGCCTGGTGTTCGCGCCGCGCATCGCGCTCGAGCGGCAGATCTCGATCTTGCGGCTGCTGGTGAACGTGGGCTGGCAGTTCCGCACCACCTACGGGCAGTACCTGAACCTCTACCTGGGGCAGCTGTTCACCCTGGGCGGCGGCGCGGCGATCGACCTGCCCAACGTGGCGCGCTTCACCGGCAACCAGTTTCTCTTCGAGGTCAACGCCTCGACCCCCGCCGAGGCGCCCTTCACCTTCGACAACGCCAACGCCCTCAAGTCGCCGTTCGAGATCATGTTCGGCCTGCGCTCGCACTACAACGAGCACTGGAGCGGCCAGCTCAGCATCGGCCGCGGCCTGGGCTACCCGCACGGCTACGGCCGCGAAGAGCTGCGGGTCACCTTCGTGGTGCGCTACGAGTTCGAGCCCGAGGTCGACACCGACGGCGACGGCATACCCGATCGCATCGACCAGTGCCCCACCGTTCCCGAAGACAAAGACGGCTACCAAGACGAAGACGGCTGCCCCGAGCCCGACCCCGACTCCGACGGCGACGGCCTGCCCGACAACGTCGACGGCTGCAAAGACGTACCCGGCCCCAACGAGTACGACGGCTGCCCCGATCGCGACGGCGACCAGATTCCCGACAACGTCGACAAGTGCCCCGACGAGTTCGGCGCCGCCGAGCTCGACGGCTGCCCCGCGCCGAAAGAAGAAGAGGTCGTTCTCGAGTCCGAGCGCATTCGCATCAAGGGCAACATCTTGTTCGAGACCGGCCAGGCCATCATCCAGAAGCAGTCGTACCCGCTGCTCGACGACGTCGCGAAGGTGCTCCGCGACAACCCCGACGTCGGCCCGGTGCTCATCGAAGGTCACACCGACAACCGCGGTGCACGGGCCTACAACCTCGACCTGTCAGATCGCCGCGCCGGAGCGGTGGCGAACTATCTGATCGGCAAGGGCATCGCCAAGAAGCGCCTGCGCACCGCCGGCTTCGGGTTCGACAAGCCCGTCGCCACCAATGACACTCCGCTCGGTCGCGCGAAGAACCGCCGCACCGAGTTCAGGCTGGTGCACGAAGACGGCGATGCGGGGGGTGAGAAGAAGGCCCAGCCGCAGAATCAGGGCCCGTCGCCTGCGCCGCCGCCGAAGGCGAATGCGCCGGCGCCGGCGCCTGCGCCTGCGCCTGCTCCCGGTCCCGCTCCGAAGAAGTAGCGGCCGCGGCTGGCCAGACTTTACGGGCGGACGTCGGCCCGGCAGGGTCATGCCAAGGGCCAGGGTTCCCGGACAGGGGTTCGATGGGTCAGGGGTTGGGCCAGGCTCAGGGGCCGGGGTTTGGTCGGGTGGGTTGGGTTTGGGGTTTGGGGTTCACTACCCGGTACTTGCCTGCCGTGAAGGGGTCTGCCCCTGCTGCGTACGCTTCGAGCCCCGGCACCTGCTTCTTCGCGTATTCGCTCACCAACGGTCGCCATTCGTCTTCGTCGTCGCGGCTCGCTGCTACGAAGCGCACGCCCTTGGGGCCGTACTCTCTGCCCAGGTCGACCAGCCACGGCATCTCTTCGCGGCACGGCGGGCACCACGTCGCCCAGAAGTCGAGCAGCACCACCTTGCCCTTGAGGCTCGCGCTCGCCACCCGCGTGCCGTCGAGCTGCTCGAAGTCGAACGGCGGAGCTTCGCTGCCCACCTTCAACCCGTCGTCGGTCATGCCCTCGAGCACCACCACCGCGGCCACGCCGATCACCAGAAACACCGTCACCGCGTTGGTGAGCACCTTCTTCACAGGCCGCCCACTTTCATCGCTGCGTGCAGCACGCGCAACGCCTGTCGCACTGCCGCCCTCGCCGCCGGCCTGCGCTCGAGCCACCGCGCCGCCGCCGGCCCGTGCCGGTAGTACGCGTCGACCGCGCCTGGCGCGTACCGCAGCAGCACCCGGTCGCGGAAGGCGCGAAACGTGCCCAGCTCGGGCGCGTCGGCCCCCAGCGAAGCCTCGGCGATGAAGCAGAAGCCCCGCTGCTTGATCCACAGCACCCGGCTCGACGTCAGGTTGAGCACGCCCCGCAGGTGGTTCGACGGCGCGTACAGAAACGCCAGCAGATCGCGCCGCGCCGCCCCCAGCTCGCCCTCCGAGAAGTCGTCGAAGTGAATGCGCGTCGTCTGCCCCGACAGCTCGTCGATGCGGAACAGGTAGCGCCGCTGCTTCTCGTCTCTGCGATCGATCTCGAGCACCTTCAGCTCGCCGATGTACGCCTGAAACGGCGCCTGGCACCCCTGGCACACGAAGCGGTGCGTGGCGTGCCGCGCCGTCAGCTCGTAGTCGTGCACCGCCCGGCACAGCGGGCAGATGAGCTTCACCTGCACCGTCGGCTCGGGCCGCGGGTCGAAGCGCGACACCCCCGAGCCCCGATCGAACACCCCCGGAGTGCGCTCGTCGCTGCGCGCCCACACCCGCCGCTCGTTCGCCGCGCGCTGCTCGGCCTGCAGCGCCCTGCGCCACACCCCCTCGGCCGCCTCGACCCGCCCTTCCGCCAGCACGCACTGCGCCTCGAGGTGCAGCTCGAGCGCCTCGCGCCAGCTCGCGAGCCCCTCGTCTTTCTGCACCCGCGCCAGCAGCTCTTCGCCCTCGGCCAGCAGCGTCAGCGCCAGCTGCCGCGCCGGGTCTTCCCGCCGCCGGTACACCGGCGGCTCGGGGATGCGCGCGAAGAACTCCGAGAGCTCGGTGCGCAGCGCGTCGGCCTCGTCGCCGCCCAGCTCGGGCAGCCCCGCCGCCTTCGCCTCGGCGCGCGCTTTGAGCTCGGCCAGCACCCCTCCTTATTACCCACTGCGCTGAAAACTGGCGAGCGATGTGGGCCCGTGTAGGGATCTGGTCACCATGGGCTTCCTGCGATTTCTGGTGTGGACGACGATGTGCATCGGGCTCGGCCTCTTCGCGGCGGGCTGGGAGATCGACGGGCGCACTCCCGTGCAGCACCTCAAGCAGATCTGGAAGGGAGCCCCCTCGACGGTCGCCCCGGTGGTCGACAAGGTGAAGCACCTCGCCGCCCCCGCCACCGGCGCCGCGCCCACCGAGAACCACTCTGACGCCGACCGCGACGCGGTGAACCGCCTGGTCGCCAAGCGCGCCGCTACGAAGTAGCCGGCTTCGCCGCCACCCGCCGCACGTGCTCCAGCGCCGAGAGCCACATCTCGGCCTCGCGCTGGGTCAGCTTGCCCTGCACCAACGAGCGGGTCAGCTCGCGCAGCGCGTGCTGCGGCGCCTGCTTGTTCACCCACCCCACCGCGTCGAGCGCCGCGTGCAGCCGCGCCTCGAGCGCCTGCAGCGTCTGCCCCCGCGCGCCCTCTTCCGAAGGTGCCGGCGCAGGCGCCCCCGCGGCCCGGCTCCACAGGTAGAACAGCACCGCCGCCGCCTGCGAGATGTTCATCGACGGCTGCGTCGCCGAGGTCGGTATCGCCAGCACGTCGTGACAGTGGCTGAGCTCGTCGTCCGACAGGCCGCGCTTCTCGCCCCCCAGCACCAGCGCCACCGGCCCCCGCGCCGCGTGCTCGAAGAGCCGCGCCATCGCGACCTCGGGCGTCAGGCACTTCTCGACCGCGCGCGAGGTGGTGCCCACCGCGTAGACGCACCGGCTCAGCGCCTCGGGCAGCGACGCCGCCACCGCTACGTCGCGCAACACCGCCTCGGCCCCCACCGCGAGCTTCTCGGCGCCCCGAAAGTCGTGGGTCACCGGGTCCGACAGCACCAGCTGCGACAGCGAGAAGTTCGCCATCAGGCGCGCGATGGCGCCGAGGTTGTCGGCAGAGCGGAGCTGGTGACAGATGACCATCAGCGACATGGCGCGGCGGACTTTATTCGGTATAGTCGTCGCGTGATGCGCCGCCTGATCAGCCTCGCGCTGCCCGCCCTGCTCGCCGCTTGCGGCGGTCAGCTCACGCCGAGCCGCTCGGTCACCGCGCAGCAGGCCCTCACCCAGACCGCCGAGTTCCTCGAGTTCGAGACCGCCGGCACCCGCGCCGAGCTGTTCCGCGACGTCGCCCGCACCTCGATGTCCCAATCGGGCAAGAGCGGCACGGTGATGTTCCCCGTGGCGCGCAGCGGCCTGCTGGTCGCGGCCCCCGGCATCGGGCCCGGCACCGATCTGCTCACCTCGGCCGACGCCGGCGCGAGCCTCCAGCTGGTGCTCGACAGCCCCGGCGACGCCTGGGCGGTCGACCGCCGCGAGTCGTTTCAAGGCCTCTCCGAGCGCGAGGCCGCCGAGCTGGTGGCGCGCTCGCTGCTCAACCTGTGGGGCATCTCCTCGAGCGGCCCCATCGTGGTCGAGCGTGCCGCCGGCGCCCCCTGGGCCGCCGCGTACGTCGACGGCATCCTGCGCGTGAACCCGTCGTTCGTGTATATGGCTGCGGCTCCCGCCGCTCCATGACCCTTCGACTTCGCGCTTCGCGCTCCGCTCAGGGCAGGCGTCGTTCGCGGCGCACCCGAGGTGCACCGTGAACGACGCCCTCTTCCGCCAGCTCCCCTTCACCCTCCGCTCCACCGACTTCCCCACGCTGGGCGAGAAGTACGAGGGCAAGGTGCGCGACGTGTACCGCCAGGGCGACCGGCTGGTGCTCATCACCACCGACCGCCTCTCGGCGTTCGACCACGTGCTCACCACCCTGCCCTTCAAGGGCGACCTGCTCAACCAGCTGGCGCACTTCTGGTTCCAGAAGACCGCCCACGTGGTGAAGAACCACGTCATCGATCAGCCCGACCCGTGCGTCACCGTGGCGAAGCGCGCCGAGCCCTACGCCATCGAGTTCGTGGTGCGCGGCTACCTCACCGGCTCGCTGTGGCGCGACTACGAGAAGGGCTTAGACCCCTACGCGCTGAAGCTCGCGCCCGGCCTCAAGAAAGACTCGCGCTTCGACCAGCCCCTCATCACCCCCTCGACCAAGGCCCCCAAGGGCCAGCACGACGAGCCGCTCTCGGTGGCCGACGTGGTGCGCCGCGGCACGATGACCCAGAAGCAGTGGGACGAGGCCGCCCAGGTCGCGCTCGCGCTGTTTGCCGAGGGGCAAGAGCAGGCCGCGGCGCGCGGCCTCATTCTGGTCGACACCAAGTACGAGCTCGGCCAGGTGAAGGGCGAGCTGCACGTCATCGACGAGATGCACACCCCCGACTCGAGCCGCTACTGGCTCGCGGCCGAGTATGCGCAGCGCTTCGCCGCGGGTCAGCCCCAGGCGATGCTCGACAAAGAGAACCTGCGCCAGTGGCTGATCTCCGAGCGCGGCTTCTCGGGTCACGGGCCGCTGCCGCAGATTCCCGACGAGATTCGGGTCGGCCTCACCGAGAAGTACCTCGAGGCCTGGCGGCAGATCACCGGCAGCGCGTTTCAAGCTCGAGGTCGGCGACGTCAGCGGCCGGCTCGAGAAGAACCTCGCGCGCGCGAAGCTGCTCTGACCGGTCTTTCAGTCGCCGGCGAGAATCAGCGCCAGCGCATCGGCCGGGCTGATGCCGAAGTCGAGGTACTCCTTGCGGAGCTTGTCGGCTGACCCGTACCCGGCCCGCTTCAGCGCGATCATCTCGTCGGGCGAGTAACCGAGCTTTCGCAGCCCTTCGAACGTGGGGCCGGTGACACCGACTTCGATCGCCTCTTTCACCTGCGCGATGGTGAAGCCCGCCTTGCGGTACTCGCTCAGCTCACGCACCGGGTGCGTCGCCCAGAACTCGAGCAGCTCGGCCTTCGAGTAGCCCGAAGCGAGCGCGTCGGCGAGACCGTCGCCTTTGGCGTTGGCCGGAAATTCGAGCGCCCCGCGGTCGAGGTCCTCGAGCGTGAAGCCCGCCTTGAGCAGCGACACCACCACCCACGAGTTGTTCTTCTGACCCACCTGGGTCGAGAGGGCCCGGCCGATGTCGTCGAGCGACAGGTTCAGGCTGGTGCGCAAGTGGCGCGCCGACAGAGCGCTGCTCCCGAGCGGCCCGTCGAGCACCCCCACCGCTTCGTCGAGCGTGAAGGCGCCGTCCTTCAGCAGTCTCCTCAGGTCATCGCGCGAGCGCCCCTGCTCGAGCTGCGCCTTCAGCTGCGCGACCGACATGCCCTCGGGCACCTCGTCCGCTCGGGTGAGATTCATGCGCAGCAGCTCGATGCCGTCGGCGGGCGAGTAGCCCGCGTCGGTGAACACGCGCAGCTGAAACTCTTGCTTGCCGAGCTCGAACAGCTGGGGAATCTGCTCGGGCGGGACCTTGGCATCGAGCAGTTGATAGACCTTTTCGTTTCCCAGGTTGGCCACGCTGAGGGCGATGGCCTGATCGATGTTCAGGCCATAGCGCGCGAACATGAAGGCCTGACCGCCGGCCATCTCGGCCTTCCACCCGCGGACGCTCTCTTCGACGCTGAACCCGGCCTGGGCGTACATGCCGGCGTGAGCCGCCGGCATGCCGGTCGCCGCCGCGATCGCCTTGGCGGCGACTGCCACCTTCGCAGCGCGCGCGGCGGCGTCTTCGGCCTCGGCGGTGATGGGGTCGCGCGGTGCAGGCACCGGCGCGTCGAGATTCGCCAGCACGTCACCGAGGTACTTCGCCGCCTCGAAGTCTTCGCTGTCGCGAAAGCGCCCCGCCAGGGCCTCGACGTCGGTGGTGGTGAAGGTGCTCTTGCCGCTCTCGACCAGCGCGGTCTTCACCGCGTCAGGGGCGAAGGCAGCGAGACGGCGTTGGGTGATCACCTTGGTGCTCATGCCATCACCCACCGGTGAGAACCACTTGCGCTGCTTCGGCGGGAGTCAGCCCGCGCCTGACGTAACTCGTTCTCAACCTGTCGGAGCCAACCCTCGCCTCGATCAGCGCCAGCGTGACGTCGACCGAGAGCCCCAGCTTTGCGAAGTCGTCGAGGGCGTGCGCGACCCCAAAGTAGAGCCACTCCTTCTCAACCGGCACCTTGATCTCGCGCGCCGCGATCTGCTCGAACGCGCGCACCACCTCGTCGAACGACCACTTGTCGTCGCCCACCAGCAGCGGCGCGTCTTCAGGAGCGCCGCACCTGGCGAGGCTCAGGTACTGGTCGAGCGAGAGCCCCTGCTCGCGCGCTTCGCTCAACCCCTTGGCTGACCCGCCGGCACCCATCACCGCGATGGTCTCGGCCACGGTCAGCTTCGCGTCGCGAAAGGGAGCGAAGACGAGGTTCAGCGCGCTCGGCTCGAGGGAGAAGTCGACCACCCCCGACTCGCAGAGCTGCTTGCACTCGGCGAAGGTGTAGTAGTTGGTGAAGCTCCGGGTGTGCCCGACCGAGAAGAGCCCGTGGTCGTAGCTCTGCCAGAGCTCGAACGCCTGCTCGGGGGTCATGTGACCGCCGCGCACCGTCCACGCGTAGGCCTTCATCTCCATGCCCAGCTGGTGCGCCTTCACTGCGTCTTCGGGCGACTGCTGCGAGCAGTCGACGTCGTACGCCTCGTCGGCACCGATACCCGCCTTCAGCAGCACGGCCGAAGTCCGTGCATCGAGGTACTTCAGGTACGGCTCGAGCTCTTCGATGGTGACGCCCTGCGCGTGCACCTCCGGCACGTCGGCGGCACGCGCCCACAACCGGTGGTAGCCGAGCAGCTCCTCCACCGAGACTCCACCCTCGAGCGCGGCGAGCACCTCGCTCACCGTGTTCGGCTGGGGAGCCTTGTGGTCGTAGTTGAACTTCGACGGGCGCGGCGGCGTGGCCAGCAGCTCCATCAGCTCGCGCGGCTTGAGCCCGAGCCGATGCGCGCTCACCATCTGCGCCGCGGTCATGCCGGCCTTGGCGTAGAGGCTGCGGTTGAGCTCGGGAACCGCGGCCAGCTCGGGTGAGAGGGCCGGCTTCTTGCGCGCCGGCACCACGTCCGAGATGACGTGGTCGTCTTCGGCGGGCGCCGAAGCCACGGGGGCGCCCTCGGTGAGCAGCGCCTGCTGGCTCTTGAGGTAGTCGGTGAGCGCCGCCGGGTCGCTGAACGCGCTCTGGTCGCCCGCGATGCGGGTGATCGCCGCGTCGAGGTCGGCGTGCGTGACCTGCTCGGGGAGCTTCAGGGCGCCGGCGTCGAGGCCCTCGGGCGCGAACTTCTCGAGGCGCGCGCGAGCGATGCTGGGGCGGCCCACCGGCGAAGTGCTGCTGCGCTGGCCTGCGGTGGGGGTGGTCATCTCTTCAGCCCCCCGAGCGGATCAGGTCGACCGCTTCGCGCGGGGTCATGCCCAGGTCGAGGTACGCCTTCTCGAAATCGTACGCCGAACCGTAGCCGGCGCGGGCCACGGTCAGCACGTCGTCGGCCGTCATGCCGTGCCTGGCGAACTGCTTCAGGGTGTGCGTGACGATGCCAGAGCCCGGCACCTCGCGCAGCTGGGCGACGGTGAAGCCCAAGGCGTGAAGGTCTTCCAGATTGCTGGCCGAGGGCAACGACGAGATTCCCAGGCCCTCTTTCCACATCTCGATCAGCTCTTCGTTCGAGTACCCCGAGCTCAGCGCCTGACCCAGGGTGTTGCCCAGTGACACGTTCGAGGTGGCGAGGTCGCGCAGCTGCGCGACGGAGAACCCCGCGCCGACCATCGTGCCGGCGTACCGGAGCAGCGGCTTGAACACCTCGTCACCGTACAGCGAGAGCAGCTCGGGCAGGGTGAGCTTGCCGCCGGCGAACAGCGTGGTGACCCCGCGGACATCGCGCGACGCCGCGGCGTTGGCCGCCACCTGCAGCGCCTGCTCGAAGGTGAACGTGCCGTCGCGGGTGAGCGCATCGACCGAGCCGAGCGACTGCTCTTCGGCGAGCACCTGCTTCACCTGCGCCAACGACAGGCGCGCGGGGACCTTGTCGGGGCTGATGCCGAGCTCGAGCAGCTCGACGATCTCGGAGTACGTGAAGCCGGGCTCGAGGTAGCGATTGATCTGGTTCTCGCTGACCAGGCCCTTCTCGATGAACGCGGGGATCTGCGCGGGGGGAACTTTCTTTTCCACCAGGCTGTAGGCCGCGCGCGCGTCGACCTTGGCTGCGCCGAGCGCGATGGTGTCGTCGACGCTCACGCCCAGCCGGGTGAACATCAGCGCCTGACCGCCGGGGAGCCCGGCCTTCCAACCGCGGGTGCTCTGCTCGACGGTGAAGCCCGCCGATGCGTACAGCTCGGCGTGCACCGCCGCCATGCCGGTCGCCGCTTCGATGGCCGCGGCCGCTTCGCGCAGCTGGCGGGCCTTCTCGGCCGCCGCTTCGGCCTCTGCGGTGATCGGATCTGGGGGAGCCTTCGCCACCGGCGCCGCCGGAGCGCCGAGGTTCTCCAGCACGCCCTTCAGGTACGCCTTGGAGTCGAACTCCTCGGTGTCCTGAAACCGCGCGGCCAGCGCCTCGACGTCGGCGACGGTGAGCTGGGTCTCCGCCTGCTCTGCGAGCGCAGCCGCCACCGGAGCCGGCGCGAACGCGACCAGCTTCCTGAGCGAGATGCTTCGGTTGGCGTCGGCGTTGGGCATCGGCGTTCACCCTCCGGCGGCGACCACCTTGACCGCCTCTTCACGCGAGAGCCCACGATCGAGGTACTGCTTCTTCAGCTCCCAGGGGCTGATGCCCTTCTCGATCAGCACCAGCGCCTCGTCGGCGGTGTGATGGTTGCCCTGGGTGAAGAAGGTCATCAGCTCGTTGATGGGCTTGCCAGTAGCGAGCAGCCGGAGCGCGTCGTCGAGGCTGACGCCGTGCTCCATGAAGTAGGGCGTATTTTCGGGTGCACCGGCGCGGGCCAGCTTGAGGTAGTCGGCGAGCTTCAAATTGCAGCTGCGGGCCATGGCGTAGCCCTCGGGCGTGCCGCCCACCTTCAGCATCGCAATGATGTCTGCGAACGGCAGCTTCTTCTTCTTCTTGCGGAAGCCTTCGATGGTCTTCTTGAGGGCTTCGTTGTCGGCGGCCGAGAACTTCGTCACCCCGCCGTCGCTGAGCTGCTTGATCTCGTCGACCGTGAGCCACTGGGTGAGGCGGTGGAAGTAGCCGCCTTCGAAGATGCCGTGGTCGTAGTGCTGCCACAGGTCGTAGACCTCGTCGGGCGTGCAGCGGCCGTCGCGCACCGACCAGGCGAAGTCTTCGATGGCGATGCCCAGCTGCATCGCCTTGATCGAATACCCGACGGGCAGCTGCGAGTTCTTGATCTCGTAGACCGGGCCTGAGTCGAAGCCCGCGGCCTTCAGCGCGATCGCCATCTCGGCGTCGCCGTGGTGCATGTACGGCTCGAGCTCTTCGGGCGTGAAGCCGGCCGCGAGGAGCGCAGGCACCTCGGGGGCGCGCGCCCACACGGCGTGGAAGCCGACCAGCTGCTCCGACGTGACGCCCTGCTCCAACGCGCCCAGAATCTCTTCGATGTCGTTCTGCTCGGGGCGCACCCTGTCGATGCCCACGTTCTTGAAGGCGGGAGGCTTCGCCAGCAGAACCAGCAGCTCGCGCGGCCCCAGCCCGCGCGCGTGAGCCCTGACCATCTGCGGCTCGTCGAGCCCCGCCTTGGCGTAGACGGCCTGCTGCGCCGCGGGAATCTTCTCGAGCCCGGCGGGCGGCGCCTTCGCAGCCCGCTGGCGCTGCGGCACGACGTCCGAGATGACGCGGTCGTCTTCGACCGGCGCCGAGACCACCGGCGCGGCCGGCGCGAGCATCGCGCGCTGGCCCTCGAGGTAATCGGTGAGCGCCACCGGGTCGGAGAACGCGCTGCGATCGCGCTCGATTCGGGCGAGCGCCTGGTCGAGATCAGCGCGGGTCACCTGCTCGGGCAGACCCAGCGACTGCGAAGCGACTCCGGGCGGGGCGAACTTTTCGAGCCGCGCCCGGGAGATGCTGGTGCGGCCCGCCGGGTTCACCGCTTCGCTCACCCGTCCACCATCGCGCCGATCGCGGGGCCCAGCTTGCCGCGCACGTCGTGCAGCTCGGGCACCACCGCGGTGCGCTTGGGCATCATGCCGATGATCTGCCGGGCGTTGCCGCCCACCGCGATGCCCGACACCACCACCCCGTGAGAGGTGGCCAGCGGCTCGAGGCTGCGCACGTTGCTCTCGGGCTGCCCCTTCGACAGCATCAGCCACTTGCGCGAGCGGCCCGACGCGTCGAGCGCCTGCACCGACTTCTCGATCGCGCCGCGATCATCGGGCTTGCCCACCACCCGGCGGTTCGCGTCAGACTCTGTCCAGGTGACGGCTTCCTGCCGCATCCAGTCGAAGACGACGCCGCTGTCGATCTCTTTGGCCTTGCCGTGGCGCTCGTAGATGGCGTTGAAGCGATCGAGGTCGCGCTGCGGCCCGCCGGTGATGTCTCCCGGCTCGCGAATCAAGAAGGGCTGCTCGTCGTAGATCATGATGCCCGCGTCGATGCCGACGCGGCGGGCGATCTCGACCCCCACCACCATCGACTCGTTGAGCATGTTGATCTCGGGGTTGTCTTGCCGCTGCATCGAGGGCTGGTAGTCGTGGCCCTCGACTCCGCAGGCGAGGCACACCTGCACCGCCTTGCCGGTGATGTCGATGGCGATCACCAGGCCGACCTCGCCGGCGGCGACGCTCTTCTCCATCAGCTGCGCCTTGAGCGCCGCGGCGCTGCGCTGAATCAGCGCCTCGTTCTGCGCGATGATCTCGGTCGCCTGCAGCGCCTGGGGCCCGGCCTGGGTGAGCCGCAGGTGGCTGTGCTCCGAGGCGCCCAGCCGCGCGGGCGCGGTGCTGGCGGCCGGCGCGGTGTACAGGTCGGCTTGCGGCTTCGCGGCCGGAGCCACCGCGGGAGCCAGGGCGGTCTGCGGGGCCGGGGCGGTCTGCGGCGCCGGAGCTGCCTGAGTCTCGGGCCGCGCCAGCGGCGCGGTGGCCCCCGACGGCCGGGTGGCGTCGGTGCGGCTCATTGCCCGTCCGCCGGAGCATCGCCAGCAGCCTCGGCGACCACCGGCGGTTTGGCCAGCGAGTCGACCAGGGGAAGCAGCTCGTCCAACCGGGAGAGCCCGCCGGCGCCCGCCCTGGCGATCGCCTGGCCCTCGTCGTCTTCGGCGCCTTCGACGGCCGCGACGGCTTCTTCGATGGTCGCCCTGACCGCTTCGAGCGCCGACTTGAGCACGCGGTGCACACCCGGCTTGAGCGGCACCAGCCGGTTGAACAACGCAGCGTCGGCGAGCTCTTTCTCGGCCATGTGGAAGGCCTGGAAAGCGGCCTCGGTCTGCGCCTGCAGCACGTCCATGCGGTCAGCGTCTTCGTCGGTGCCCGGCTCGCGAAAGAGGCTGGGCAGACAACCGCGAACGTCGTCCATCAGCGCCTTGAGCGACTGCCCGGCGGCGGCGAGGCCATCGGCGTCGAGGTGGTGGGTCTTGGCGGTGAGGTTGGCGCGGAACGCCGGGGTGCCGAGGTTCAGGTTCGGCTCGGGCTGGTGCAGCGCGTCGATGACCCCGGTCAACCAGGCGCGATTGACCTCGCGGTACGGCTCGCTCACCGAGATGCCGATCACGCTGTCGGCGCGATCGACGTTGGTCTGGGTGTCGACGTGGGTGAACAAGAACCGCACCAGACGCTCTTCCAGAGAGTCGAGCGGCGCGTGGGGCGTGGTGAGCATCTGCTTGAGCAGGGCCTTGGCCTGCGGCTCGAGCTCGAGCACCAGGCCGTCGAGCCCCGGCTTCTTCATCTTCTCGGCGATGCGCTGCTCGGCGTAGTGCCAGACCGCATCTTCGTCGAGGTGCCCGAACTGGGAGCTGCCGGCGAGCGACTCGATGCCCACCGAGCCCAGCGCCATCGCGGTCATCGCGGTGGCATCACCCGGGGTCGAGTAGTCGAGCACGTACGGCACGCGGGCGTACTCGCTGTCGCCTTCGCGTGCGCTCAGGCGCGCGGCGAGCTTCGCCGCCACGTCGGGCGCGCGGGCGACGAGGTTGTCGACGCCGGTGAGGTGCACCACCCCGCCGGTCTCCTGCATCTCGCGAAGCTTCTCGAGCGAGAGCGGGGCGTCTTCACCCTCGAAGAGGATGATCGCGTCACGGTCGACGACCTTCGAGAGATCGACCTTGAGCGGCGGCGGCACCTCGTTGCCGAACAGCGAGAACGAGAAGGCCTGCACCGCCTCGTTCTTGCCGTGGCCGGGGTCGCCCGAGATGGCCAGCACCGGCGAGGTCTCGCGGGCGGGCGAGTAGAAGTCTTTCGCCAGGGCGAGAAAGCCGGGAAGCGCCTGCTGCTGGCCGGGCAGCCCGTCGCGCCGCAGGTCATCGCGCAGCTTCACCACCTGCGGCAGGTCGCCCACCACGTCCTGGGCGAAGTAGTAGTTGCCGGCGTCGCCGGGGCGAACCGGGCGCTCGCCCTCACCCGAGAGCCGCACCAGGTTCGCGCTGCGCTGGCCACCGACCATGGCCGCGCGAATGTCGGTGAACAGGTCGCGCTCGGTCTCGCTGAGATCTTTCGCCCGCAGCCAGCGGTCGAGGTCGAGCAGCGTCGGCTCGGCCTTGCCACCGGCGCGCCTCTGCACCAGCGCGCTCTGCTCGGCAGAGAGCTGAAGTTCGGCCAGCGGCACGCGGGCCGAGGCGATCGGTCGTGATGCGGAGACGCCCACGGCCTTAGCCCTGCCCGTCCTTCTTCGGGCCGTAGGAGCTGAAGATGGGGTCGAGCGGCGCCGCCTCGTCGTAGAACGGGCCCACCACCGTCGAGCCATCGGCGCGGGGCACCGCGGCGAGCCCGGCCGCGGGCTGCGGCAGCGTCTGATCGGTCCGCTCCTTCCACTTGGCTTCGCCGCCCTTGGTGGTGAGCCGCTGCACCGTCTCCATGGGCGACGGTTCGAGGCCACGGCTCAAGTGCTCCAACCCGCCGAGCAGCTCGAGGCCAGACGGGGTGTTGACCGCCGTGGCGTGCGAGACGGGCACCGCGAGCTCGGAGTGCCGGACCACGCGGCCGGTGGCCGCGTCGAACGCGTCGACCTCTCGCGAGGCGCGCGCGCCGTAGACGCCGTTTTCTCCCGGCTCGACCGTGATGCCACCGGCGAAGAGCACCTGATCGCCCACCGTGGCGACCGCGTAACCGGCTCTGGCAGTGATCGACGGGTCGACCACGTCGCGATCCATCGGCGACCAGGTCTTGGTCTCGCCGTCGAAGACGTACGGAAGCTCGTTGGGGACCAGGTCGTGGGCTTCGGCGAGGTCGAGGCTCGGCACCCAGCCCTCGCCGTCCGAGAACACCTCACGGCCACCCATCAGCACGGCTTTGCCGCCGACCGCGCCGAGACCGGCGTCGACCAGCGCCACCGGCGGGCCCTCGACCTTTTCGAAGGCCCGCTTCGGGTCGCGAATGCGCGCATCGAGAATGTAGGTCGGCATGGTCGGCGCGCCATCGAGGTCTTCGGGCACGCTGACGCCGGTGAGCAGCAAGTGGTGGTCGTCGAGCTTCGCCGAGTAGAGAGCTCGATTGGCCTGCGCGAGATCGTCGGGAAGCGGGAAACGCACCAGGCGATCTTCCGCGGCCGCACCGCCTTGAATGGTGCCTGCCTTGAGGAACATCAGCTCGTTGTTCTCGCCCTCGCCGCCGGGGTTGGCGATGGTGAAACCGCGACCCGCCACGCTGCCCGACGCCAGCACCGACATGCGCGCGATGTCGCTCGCCGGCACCAGCTTCGACTCGTACGAGGTGAAGCGCGACTGCGCGTTGGTGCAGCGCGCACGAATGGGGAACAGCTCAGCCGTGGCGTACTGAACCGGAATGCCGGGAGAGCTCTCCTCGAAGGCGTTCTTCAGCCGCCGCAGCTCTTCGGCGCCGACGCTGGGCTCGAGCTCCAGCACGAAGTTCTCGTCGTCACCGGCCTCGAACGCGGCGTCGAACAGCTTGGCGTTCACCAGGTCGTCGATGATCCCTTCCTTCAGCGGGCGCAGGCCGTACTCGGGGTGTAACCGACCTCGGCCAGCAGCTTTGCGACCTCGGGCGACGCCTCGAACGAGACGTCGAGGCCGCGCTTGCGAGCGATGGTCTCGGCCTGGGCGATCGAACGGTTGAGCACCAGCGCAGTAATCTGCTCGAGCTCTTCGGGCTTGAGCGGGTCGGTGCTGACGAAGTTGCGAATGCGGCTGATGATGTTGGCCTTGTTGGCCGCCTTCAGCACGTTCATCGCCGCGTCGACGTAGTGCTGGTCGAGGGCTTCTCCGCTCTTCGCACCCGCGGTGTTCACGCCCTCGTTGGCGGTGAAGAGGAAGATGGTGTCCTTCATCTTCACTTCCTGACCGTTCGACAGCGTCATCTCGCCGTGCTCGATCAGCTTGTTCACCATGTCCCAGAACTCGGCCGCAACGTCGGGCGGCATCTTGTCGACTTCGTCGAAGGTGATGATCTTGGGGACCTTGTTGCCGAACTTCGCGTCCAACCGCGAGGGCGCGAGCGGCGAGTCTTTCATTTCGGGGTCGTAGCCCGCGTAGCCCGGAGGCGCGCCGAAGATGCGGTTGAGCTGCGAGGTGTCTTTGATGTTGCCGACATCGACGACTTCGCAGGTCGACTCGTCGCCGTGCAGAGCGTACGCGAGCGCGTTGCCCATGGTGCTCTTGCCGTTGCCCGGAGGCCCGTTGAGGAAGAGGCACTTCGGGTTACCTTCGTAGGTCTTGTCGAGCTTGTGCACTTCGCGGGTGCGCTCGAGAGACTTCACCAGCCGCAGCAGCGCCATCTTGGCGCGAGGCTGGCCGATCACCACCTTGTCGAACGCCGCGAGCAGTTGGGTGTCGTGGGGAGTGACTTCCTGGGCGTCGTAGACCGGGTTTGCCTCGGCGCGCTGAGCGCCCGCCCTCACCGACACGGCCTGACCGCCTCCGTAGACCGCGCCGATCAGCTCTTTGATGCCGGCGCGCCACGCCTTCGCCTCGACCTCGCCCAGCTCCTTCGCCTTGGTTCCGGCCTTGGGAGCATCGAGCTCCTTCAGCTTGGCCTGGAGATCGGAGAGCTTGACCTGGCTGATGCCATCGCCGAGCAGATCTTTCGCAAACGCCTGCTGAAGAGGACTGAGACGGTCCAGGCTGATGCGGGTCGGGGAAACCATGTCGGGTACTCCGGATGAGGGGCTGGTGCTGCTCTCTTCCGAGTATCGCCTGGGTACGACAGGTGTTTATGTAAGATACTTTCGAAAGGCCCAGAACGACACCCAAGTGAGACAGATCGCGCCTGAAAACGAGCGGGTCGCGACTTCCCCGGGCTGAGGCGTCGCCCCGGGGTATCACTTTCTACCAAACCCGGGCCTGAACCCGCGATCTTGAGCGCAGAAAAGCGGTCTGCCCGCCGAAGCCGTGGCGCAGAATTTCGGCCGAATTCACCCCAATTATTGCGCAGTGGCCGGGAGCCGAAATTCCGTGACCGCTCGGGCAATCAAGGGGTTGAGCGCCGTATTGCCCCGCAGCCCTTCGACGCGCCGCTCGAGCTGTGCCCGCCCCGCCTCGCTGAGCGGGTAGCCCGAGCCGAACACCCACCGGGGCAGCTCGAGCGCATTGTGCAGGTGCAGCGGGTTGGTCGACCGGGCGTGGGTGAGCAGCGCGCGCTCGACCTGGGCCGCCGGCAGCGCGCCCTTCACCACCGGCGCCAGCGCCTGGTGCCCCGCGGGGTGGGCGACGTTGAACACCACCTGCTCGAGAAACGCCTGGCGGTGGGTGGGGTCGGCGAAGCGCAGCACGCCCTGCGCGACCTCGGCGGCGAGCTTCAGGTCGCGGCCCACGTCGGCCGGCTGCGGCGCGACGGCGGTGAAGCGGTAGGCGAAGAACGCCACCGCCGCGTCTTGCAGCTTCGCGTCGGCGGCCACCTTCGCAGGCAGCTCGGCGCGCGGCGTCTCGAGGTTGGCGGTGTTGAAGTCTTCGAGCAGATCGACGGCCTGCACGAAGCCGAGCGACGGGAGCGGCAGCGTCTGATGCGAGACCAGCTTTCTGCTGGCGCGAGCGAGCGGGTTCATGGTCGGTTCCTCTTCAAGAAGGTTTGAGCTTCAAAATGTCGGAAGCGCGCACGGGCGTGGGCGTGACCCAGCCCTCGAACTGGAAGCTGCGCAGGTTCACTCCGCCCTGCTGCAGGCGCTTCAGCACCTGCTGATCTTGCCGCAGGCCCGGGTGATAGTGCCCGCTGCGGTCAGAGATGCCGACGATCTTCCCGTCGTGCACCACCAGCTCGCCGGCGCCGGCCACCGGCTTGCCGCCCAGGAAGCTCGAGTGGTGAAACTGCCCCACCGCCTGTTCGCTGCTGGCGTAGATCCTCCCGTCGGGGCCCATCACGAAGATGGCGCTGTCGTTGCCGCCGAACACGCTTTGGCTGCCGCGGGTGTCGTAGAGCTTGCCGTCGGCGTCGTAGAGCCGGCCGTTCTTCAAGGTGAGCTCGTACCCGGCCCGCTCTTTCGGAGAGAGGTACCTCACCTTGGCTGCCGCCCCACAGCGCGCCGGTCTCTTCGGCCGCGTACTGCGGGTTCATCTCTTTGAGGGTGTACTTCGAGCCGGGCACGGTGACGTCGCGGGTGACCGTCTTCGAGGCGATGCGCCGGCTGTTGAGGCCGCCCACCACGATGCTCGAGGCCAACACGATGTCTTCGAACGACAGCCCGCGGCCCGAGACCAGGTCGTCTCCCACGTGGTACCCGAGGTCGGCCACCAGCGCGCCGCGGGTGACGGTGGGGGTGGTCTTCAGCGCCGCGAGCGCGATCTGGCTCACCGCCGCTCCCTCGGCTGCCAGCCCTCGCACCGACGCCAGCCGGCCCCCGGGAATCAGCGCCACCCCCGCCAGCGCCACGTTGGCCCACGAGGTGTTGCCCTGCGCCGCCTCGTAGGTCTGCACGCCCACGTTCGCCACGTTGAGCGCGAAGGCGGTGGTGATCAGCCCGGCGGCCACGATGTCGAGCGGCACGCCCGCCACCGCGCCCACGCCGGTGAGATCCAACGCGATGCCGGCGATGCCGAGCACCGCGCCGGTGATGGCCAGGCCGCCCGACTTCACGAAGTCCCACGCGTCGTCGTACCAGGGCTTCTCGACCACGCTGTTCTTCACGTCGGGGTCGCCGGTGGGCTGGCCGTCGGCGTCGGCGGCGAGCTCGGCCTCGACGAAGGTGAAGTTGTCGCCCCCGTCTTCCTGAACGTCTTTGACGTTCACCTTGCCCCACGACCAGCCCGCGCCCGGGGTGCCGTTCGCGTCACCTTGGGCGGTGCCGCTCACCGTCATGATCTGCCGCGACGAGTTGTCGCCATCGAGCTCGCTGCCGTGCGGGTTGAACGCGTAGATGGTGCGCGTCTGCGAGAGCTGCGAGGTGCTGTCGGGGCCGAGCGGCTCGAGGGTGTCGGCGGGCAGCGTGGGCGGCAGCATCGGCGGGTGCCAGTCGGCCGGCGGTTGCGGCAGCAGCAGCTTCGGGTCAGTGCCCCACACCGCGGTCTGGGTGCCGCTCACCAGCGTGGTGCCGTTGGTGCCATCGTCTTGCACCTGCTCCGAGGTGTTGGTGCGGGTCTGGTAGACGACCTGGCCCTTCGAGTTGAAGTCCTGATCGGTGGTGAGGGTGAGCTGCCCCGAGCCGGGAGGCAGGTCGAGGTCGGCCTCGGGGTTGGCATCGGTGTCGAGGTCGTCGTCGGCGGCCGCGTCGACCGACGCCTTCAGCTGATCTTTGAAGTCGTCTACCGCGGTGGGGTCGAAGTCGGGCGTCGACTGGGTGAGCGTGGTGTGGCTGTGCGTCGGCTGGTTGTCGGGGCCGTACGTGAGGGTGGTGTCCGAGCTGGCCTGCCCCTGCGGAACTGCGTCGCCGGTGAGCGGGCCGTGCTCCATGTCGACGTGCACCGTCTCTTCGAGAATGCGGGGCACCTCGCCGCCCTTCACCTTGATGGGCGGCGCCGACGGGTCGAAGGTGAGCGTGTCGGTGCGCGTCGTCCACCCCGTGTTTTCGTCGTTCACCACCAGCGTGTCGGTGCGGCTGAGCGCGGTGGTCTTCCCGCTCGGGTCGGTGTCGCGCTTCCACGTCACCGAGTCCGACGCGCCGTTCTTGCCCGGGGTGGTGGTGGTGGCGACCGACGAGGCGCTGCCGTCTTGCGCGAGGGTGATCTCGGTCGAGCCGGTGGCGCGCCGGCCCTGCTCGTTCTTCACGTTCTGGTTGCGGCGCGTGAGCGTCAGCGCTCCGCTCTCGGCGTCGTAGCTCGCCGCGTAGACGGTGCGGGTCTTGGGGTCGACGTACAGCGCGTGCGACTGCCAGTACTCGGCGCGCACCTCGCGCTCGACGGCGGCGGGGTCGCTGCCCGGCGGTGCCTTGTGCTGAGCCTCGGCGACCTCTTCGTCGAGCACGAACTGGTCGGAGAGCAGCCGGTTGGCGCCGCCGTCGGCCTTCAGCTGCTGGTCGAGCAGCGCGGCGTCGGCGGGGTCTACTTGCGGCTGCGGGTCGGCGACGCGGCGCGCGGCGGCGCGCTCGAGCCCCAGCCGGGAGATGAGCGCATCGCGCAGCGCCCCGGGCGGCAGCTGCAGCACCTGGTCGAGCTGCGGCTCTCTCACCGCGAGGGGGTGCTGATAGCGCGGGTTCTGCTGCAGGTAGTCAGCGGCCGAGGCGTACCGCTGGCCCGGCGCGTTGGGGTCGACCACCGACCCGTCGGGCCGCTGCACCACCGCGTGCCCCGAGTCGTCGTGCGTGTCGTCGAGCAGCAGCACGGTATCGCCCGGCCGGGCCAGCTTCGCGGCGCGCTCCAGGCAGTTCGCCTGGCCATCTCCCACGACCTCGTCGTGCAGCGAGGTCGCCCTCGGCTCGCTGCCCAGGGTGGCCGGCGCACGGCTGCGCAGCGCTGCGCCCTTCCCCGTCGACACCTCGTCGCGCTCGAACGCTGCGGCCTGCTGGGCGGCCAGCCGCTGCGCGGCGGCGCGCCGGCGTGCCTCTGCTTCGGCGCGTCGGGCTGCTTCGGCGGCCGCGGCGGCGGCGGCGGCGGCTGCTGCGGCGGCGGAGGAACCGGTCTCGTCGATTCGCGACATGACACCGGTACGTCACGCCACCGAGGCGGTAACCGGCGGTCAGCTGCAAGGCGGCTGACAAAGTCAGCGCAATGCTGCGCAAGCAACCTTTAGTCGGGCAGCCGAAACGACGTCACCGCCTGCTGCAGCACGGCGTTCAACCCCGGCTTGCCCTTGAGGCCCTCGACCCGCTGCTGCAGCTGCAGCCGGCCGCTCTGGCTGAGCGGGTACCTCGGCCCGAAGAGCCACTTGGGCAGCTCGAGCGCGTTGTGAAGGTGAAGCTCGTTCGCCGAAGCGGCGTGCGCCAGCAGCGCGCGCTCGACCTCTGCCGCGGGCAGCGCGCTTCTCACCACCGCCGACAGCGCCTGATGCCCCGCGGGGTGCGCGACGTTGAACACCACCTGCTCGAGCAGCGCCTGCTTGTGCGCGTCGTCGCCGAACCGCAGCGCTCCGCCCGCGACGTCGGCCGCGAGCTTGAGGCTGTGCCCGGGGTCGGGCAGCTGGGGAGACGCGGCGGTGAAGCGGTAGATGAAGAACGCCAGCGCGGCGTCTTGCAGCCGGCTGTCTTGCGCCACGAGCTTTGGCAGCTGGGCGGGCGGAGTGGCGAGGTGGGCGGTGTTGAAGGCCTCGAGCAGCCGCACCGCCTGCTCGAAGGTGAGCGCGGGCAGCGCGACGGTGTGCTGCGCGACGAGCGCGTTGCTTTCGTTCATGGTCAGAGCCGGGTCGAGATGATGCCCGAGGTGATGCGGGCGTCGTCGAGCAGCGTGATGCGCAGCCACACGAAGTGGGCGCTCTTGCCGATGACGAGCTCGGAGCCCAGGCGGGTTCGGCCGAGCGGCACCCACTCGCCGAAGGCGCCGTCGTCTTTGGCGAGGCGCAGGTCGACCTCGACCTCGCCCGAGCCCTGCAGGGTGAGGCCTTCGATGAGGTTGACGCCGCTCCCCAGGTCGACGCGCGCCGAGACGACTCCGCGCGAAGGCGCCGTCCACTTCGGCCAGGCGACGAGCTCGGCCGCGCTCGAGCTCACCAGCCGGCCGCCCACCGAGAGCAGGCTGCTGGGCGCGCGCGGGCCGCCGAGCGTGGTCGCGATGGCCCAGGGGCCGAGCGTGCCGTCGGAGTGCACCACCGAGGCCAGCACGTCGACTGCTTCGCCACCGGCGACGTAGAGCACCCCGTCGCTGAAGGTGACGCCGAAGCCGTGGCGCGGGCCAGGCAGGCCTTCAGCGCGGCGCCAGTCTCCAGGCGCGCCGCTGATGGCGAGCGACGAGACCAACACGTCGCCGGTGTCGCCGCAGAACGCGAAGAGCAGCTGACCTGCGAGCGCCAGCGCTTCGGCGCCGCACGGCAGCGCGGGCGCGGTCTGCCAGGCGCCGCCGAGGTTCGCGAACACGTCGGTGCCGTCGGCGAGGTAGGGCCCGGCGAGCGCGGGCTTGACGACGGTGCGCGGCAGCGGTGCGCCTGCGGCCCACGAGACGTCGGGCGCGCCCGAGCGGTAGAGCTGGGTGCTGCTCACCGCGTAGAGCACCCCGTTCGACGACGAGGCCGCAGCGACCTCAGGCAGCGACGTCACCGCTTCCCACGCGCCGCCGGGCAGCGCGGTGTGCACCGAGCCGTCGGCGCCGAACGCGTAGAGGTGCCCCGCGGCCGAGGCGAAGGCCACCTTGCCGGCCGGGGCCGGCGGCAGCAGCGAGGCGGCGCCGAGGCGACCGCGGCCGTACAGCGTCGAAGCCTCGACGAAGTCTTCGGGGTTGCCGTCGTAGCCGCCCGCGGTGACCAGCCTGCCGCCCAGCACCGCGACGGCGGCGTTGCGGCGCGGGTTGGGGTGGTTGGTGACGGGGGTGAAGGGCCCCACCCCGCCGTCGTCGAGCACCGGGGCGGCGACCATCGCGCGCACGAAGGTGCCGCAGTACGAGCTGGTGGTCTCGTTGCAGCCCATGACCGCGTAGATCGTGTCGTCGAAGAGCACCGCGCTCACGCTGCCGCGCGCCTCGGGCAGCCTCGCGACGGTGCTCCACGCGCCCACCGTGCCGTCGCTCGAGAGCCGCGCGGCGAGCACGCGGTCGGAGTACGGGCCGTACTCGGTGTTGGTCTGCCCGCCCACCGTGTAGAGGAAGCCGCGGTGGGCGAGCAGCGCGTGGCCGAGCAGGCCGGGCGTCTCGGGCAGCGCGGTGGTCGCGGTGAGCGCTGAGGGCATGCCGGTGACCGGGTCGAGGCGCGCGCGCAGCACGTCTTTGCGCGCGGGGCCGTAGCCGATGATGCCGCCGGTGACGAGCAGCGTGCCATTGACGACCACCACTGCGAGCTCGGCGGCTTCGCCGCTGCCGGGCAGGCTGCCCGCGCTGCGAAAGTTGCCCACCCCGCCGTCGGGAAAGAAGTCGCCCACCGAGAGATCGCCGACCGAGAGGCAGTCGCCGGCGCCCTGCACCCCGCAGCCCGCGACCACGTAGAGGTGACCGCCCCAGGCGGCGGCGCCGACCTGACCGCGCGGCACGGCCAGCCGGCCCGCGAGCGCCCAGGGGCTGAAGCCGCCGTCGGCCAGCGGCCGAGCGCCAGATGGCGTCCATCACCATGTCGCGGGGGGTGCCGCCGATGGCGTAGAGCGCGCCCTGCCACGCGACCATGCGGCCGCCCTCGTTGACGTCGGGCAGCGACGGCGCGTCGGCGAACGGCTCGGCGCCGGCGAGGGTCGTGCTGGCCACCCAGTGCTCGGCGGTGACGCCGCCGTCGGCACCGCGGCCACCGAACAGCTCGACCGTGCCGTTCTTCTCGAGCGCGGCGGCGCCGGCGAGCGCGTGCGGCAGGCGGGGCAGCGCCTGCCACGGCGCGGCCTCGCCCAGCGGCAGGCTGAACGCGTCGCTGAGCAGCTGCCCGGTGCCGCGCCGGCCACCGAGCACGAGCAGCGAGCCGCCGGCGATCACTACGGAGGGGCTCTCGCGCTCGGAAAGCGGGGGCAGCACCTCGAACGCGCCCACCCGCCGTCGGAGAGCAGCGCGGCCCGCAGCGGGGCGCAGGTGCCCGAGCAGCTGCCGCCGGCGAGATAGAGCCGCCCGTCGAACGAGGCGCCGCCGGCGCGGGCGCGGCCCTCGGGCAGGCGGGCCACCACCTTCCACGCGCCGAGCGCTCCGGCGCCGCTCAGGGGCGCCGCCAGCACCTCGTCGAGCAGGCCGGTGGCGGCCTCGCCGCCCACGGCGTAGACGAAGCCGCCCGCGGCGAAGGCGGTGAGCCCGGCGCGCGCGGCAGGCAGGGGCGTCTCGGTGCTCCACGGGCCGACGCCTCCGTCGCCCGAGAGCGGCGCGCTCAAGACCTCGGCGAGCAGCGTCGTGCCGTCGGCGCCCAGGCCGCCGAGCACGAACAGCTTGCCGCCGGCGGCGGTGGCGGCGTGCTGCGAGCGCGCGGAAGGAAGCGGAGTGGTCGGCCCAAAGGGGCCAAGCACCTCGGCGGTGCCGGTGCCCGAGAGCAGCAGGCCCTGCGCGGCGGCACTGCCGGTTCGGGGGCCAGGCAGCGCGGGGCCGGCGGTGAACGCGGTGAGCGAGGGCCGGGTCGGGTCTCGCGTGACGCTCAGGCCCAGGGCCGCGCCGCCCTCGCTGCTCAGCTGGTCGAGCGGCACCGGCACGTCGACGAACGAGCCGCCCATGGTGCACACCCCGCGGTGGCAGACCCTCGCGTTGCCGCAGTCGGAGTCGCTGCTGCAGGCGCGGCCGTCGAGCAGGTGAAGGTCGAAGCAGCCCGAGAGCAGCAGCACGCACGCGAGCCCACGGGTGAACACGCCTGAATGGTACACTCAAGGCCCCCATGGGGTGGACGTGGATCATTCTGCTCGCGCTGTCGGCGAACCCCCACCTCGACGAGGGCAAGCGGCTGTACGAGCAGCTCAAGTACCCCGAGGCCGAGGCGCGGCTGAAGGTCGCCGCACAGTCGCCCACCAACACCCCCGAAGAGCAGGCGCAGATCGCCGACCTGCTGGCGCGCGCGCTGATCGCCCAGGGCCGCGCCGCCGACGCCGAGCGCACCTGGGCCGAGCTGCTCTCCAAGCAGCCGCACGCCCCCGACCCGGCGGGCGCCTCGCCGAAGATTCGCGAGGTGTTCACCCGGGCGAAGAAGAGCGTGTACCCCGACGGCTTCGTGAAGCTCGAGCGGCGGCCGGCGGCGCCGGGGCGCTACGAGGCCGACCTGGTGGACCCGTGGAACAAGGTGGCCTCGGTGACCCTGGGGGCGCAGGCCCTGCCCGACGCGCGGCACTTCGCCGGCGCGCTGCCGCCCGGCACCAGCGTGATGAAGGCGTTCGACGTCGACGGCAAGGGGGTGGCGACGCTCGAGTGGACGCTGACCGTCGTCGAGCAGCAGCCGCTGGTCATCGCCGCGCCGGAGGTACCCCAGGGCCCGAAGCGCTGGCCGGCGGTGCTGACCGGGGTGCTGGCGGTGGGCGCGCTGGGCGGCGGCACCGCCCTGGCGCTGCTGGCGTACAGCGACTACCAGTCGGTGAAGCCCGACACCGACGCGGCCACCACCATGCGGCTCGACGGCTCGGCGCGGGGCAAGCTGGCCGGCGCGTATGCCGGCTTCGGCGTGGCGCTGGCGCTGGGCATTCTCACCGGCATCTTGATCGCGAGCTGGTGATGGGTGCGGCGGGCACACCCCTGGGCCGCTACCTGCTCGGTGAGCGCCTGGCCATCGGCGGCATGGGCGAGGTCTACGTGGCGGTGCAGCGCGGCCTGGGCGACTTCGAGAAGCCGCTGGCGGTGAAGCTGCTGTTGCCGCACCTGAGCGAAGACCCGGGGGCGGTGGCCGAGTTCCTCAACGAGGCGCGCGTCGCGTCGCGGCTCTCGCACCCCAACGTGGTGCAGATCTTCGACGTGGGGCAGGAAGACGGCCGCTACTACATCGCGATGGAGCTGGTGCGCGGCATCTCGCTGATGGGGCTGCTCGAGAAGCTGCAGGCGGTGGGCGAGCACGTGCCGGCGCCGCTGGTCACCTTCATCGCCCACGGGCTGCTCGACGGGCTGCACCACGCGCACGCGCTGGCCGACAAAGACGGCAAGCCGGTAGGCCTGGTGCACCGCGACGTCTCGCCGCACAACGTGCTGGTCTCGGTGACGGGCGAGGTGAAGCTGTGCGACTTCGGCATCGCGCGCGCGCAAGACACCCGCGGCAGCACCCGCACCGGCTCGGTGAAGGGCAAGCCGGCGTACCTGGCGCCCGAGCTGTTCGAGGGCCAGGCGGCGAGCCGCTCGACCGACGTCTTCTCGGCCGCGGTGACGGTGTTCCAGACGGCCACCTTGCGCTCTCCGTTTCGGCGCGACACCGACGCGGCCACCATGCGCGCGGTGATGAGCGAGGCCCTGCCGGCGCTGGGCCGTGCAGACCTGCCCGGCGCGCTCGACCAGGCCCTGCGCTGGGGGGCCGCCAACGACCCGCTCGACCGCGCGCCCACCGCGCTGGTGCTGCGCGAGGCGATACCCACCACCTACGGGCCGGGCGCGCAGCGCGAGCTGGGCGAGCTGGTCGCGCGGGTCGCCACCGAGCAGGTGAAGTCGCTCGAGAGCCGGGCCCAGCGCACCGCGCAGCTGGCGCGCAGCGACACCCGCGCCACCCGGCAGGCCACCGCCAGCACCGCCGTCTCGCTCGACGACGCGCCCGCTTCTCGAAGGTCTCGTGCGCCGCTCGCGCTGGCGGCAGTCGCGGTGCTGGCGGTCACCGCGGGGGGAGCCTGGTGGGCGTTCAGCCGCGGCGCGCCCGCCCCTGCGCCGGTGGTCGAGGCGCCGGTGACTCCTGCTGAGACCCCGCCGCTGCCCCCGCCTACCCCGCCGCCCGAGGTGGCCGCGCCGCAGCCCGAGCGCGCCGAGCCGGCGCCGCGCACGCGGGTCACGCCGCCGCGCGCCCGGCCCGAGCCTTTGCCTTCGTCTGCCGCGGCGCCGCGCATCGGCTACCTCACCGTCGACGCGCAGCCGTGGGCGACGGTGAGCGTGCGGGGCAAGGCCATCGGCGACACCCCGCTCTACAAGGTGCCGCTCGACGAGGGCGAGGCGCTGGTGCTGCTCAAGAACCCCGACACCGGCAAGCAGGTGGTGCGCAAGGTGAAGGTGGTGCGGGGCAAAGAGACGTCGATGAAGGTCAACCTGCAGTAGGTTGATTCCCCGACTTTGTCCGACGCGACCCGCACCCTGGGCGGCAACACGCCCACCCTGCCGCTGACCGAGATCTCCGTCGAAGCGACCGACGGGCCCGGCAAGGGCGCGCGCGGCATCTTGAAGGCGGGCACCTTCTTCATCGGCAGCGACGCGGGCTGCGACCTGCAGGTGAAAGACGACGCGGTGTCGCGGCGGCACTGCTCGCTCGAGCTGTTGTCGGGCGAGATTCAGGTCAAAGACTTAGGGAGCCGCAACGGCACCCGCTACCTCGGCGCCAAGGTGACGACCGCGCGGGTGCCGGCGGGCGGCGCCATCACCATCGGCAAGACGACCCTGCAGCTCAAGCCGCTGGCCGAGCCCGGGGCGCTGCCCGCCAGCGACCGCGAAGAGCTGCACGGGCTGGTGGCGCGCTCGCACGTGATGAAGCAGGTGTTCGCGCAGCTCGAGCGGGTGGGGCCGTCAGACGCGACCGTGCTGCTCACCGGAGAGACCGGCGTGGGCAAGGGCGCCGCGGCCAAGGCGATTCACGCGCTGTCGCCGCGCGCCAACCGGCCCTTCTTCGTCTTCGACTGCGCGGCGGCGCACCGCGGCACGGTCGAGTCGGCGCTGTTCGGGCACGCCAAGGGCGCGTTCACCGGCGCCGACCGCGACCGCCCCGGCGCGGTCGACGCGGCAAACTTCGGCACCCTGTTTCTCGACGAGGTGGGCGAGCTGCCGCTCGACTTGCAGCCCAAGCTCCTGCGCCTGCTCGAGGCGCGCGAGTACCAGCCGCTGGGCAGCAACGTGGTGCGCCGCGCCGAGCTGCGGGTGGTGTCGGCCACCCACCGCAACCTGAAGAACGAGGTCGCGGCGGGCCGGTTTCGAAAAGACCTCTACTTTCGCCTCGCGGTGGCCGAGGTCGAGCTCCCCCCGCTGCGCGCGCGGCCCGACGACATACCGCTCTTGGCGGGCCGCTTCGCGCGCGAGCTGTCGGGCGTCGAGGTGAAGCTCGAGCCCACCACCGTGGCGGCGTTTCAGTGCATGCAGTGGCCGGGCAACGTGCGCGAGCTGCGCAACGCGGTCGAGCGGGTGCTGGCCTTCGGCACCGCCGAGGCGCCGGGCCAGAGCGTGGCCGAGCAGCCCGGCTTCATCGAGGCGCGCGACAGCGCGCTCGAGCGCTTCGAGAAAGACTACCTGCAGGCGCTGCTCAAGCAGCACGACGGCCAGGTCACCGCCGCGGCCAAGGCCGCCCGGCTGGCGCGCAGCCACTTCTACCGGCTGCTCGAGCGCCATGGCATCACCGGCCGGCGCGGCTGAAGGCCCCTCGACGCAGCGCGGCACGGCCGATGCTTTTCATGGTGGCCATGACCACCATCACCAGGAATCTCGATGTCTTCGAGCTTTTCGAGTCGACGCCGCTGCGCAACTTCGTCCCGCTCCGCGGCGCGTTGGCACGCATCACCGAGTGGCCCCGTACCTGGAGCGAAGGCGAGAAGCTGGCCCTCAGCAAGAACGGGCTGTTCGCCGGGCTGAATCTGTTGCGCTCGCAGGTGCTGCGGTTCATCACCCCGACGCCGTCGTACGAGTCGCTCGAGCGGCACGGCGAGGTCGAGCTGAGGCGCTACCCGAAGGTGGCAGTGGCCCAGGTCCACGTGCACAAGGGGTTCGATCTCGCGCTCCACGAGGGCTTCACCAAGCTGGCGGCCTTCATCTCGGGCCAGAATCACCAGCGCCACGGCGAGCGTGATGCCGCCGAGACGGTCGTGAACCCCGGCGAGTCGCTGCACATGCTCACCCCGGTGCTGACGCGCCGCGAGGCCGCCGGTCACTCGGTGAGCTTCTTGATGCCGCGCGGCAAGGCCCTCGACGAGCTGCCGGTGCCGCTCGACACCCACGTCGAGCTGAACGAGCTGCCCGAGCGCACCGTGGCCACGCTCAAGTTCCGCGGCGCGCCTTCTGAAGACGCCTTCACCAAGGCGAGCCACCAGCTGCTCGAGAAGGTGAAGGGCCGCGGCTGGAAGACGAAGGGTTCGCCCGGCCTCGCCACCTACGACGCGCCGGCCACCCTGCCCTTCTTGCGGCGCAACGAGGTGTGGGTCGAGCTCGACCGCTGACCCGAGGTCAGTACTCGAGCACCTTCAGCTGCAGGCGCGTCGCGAGCTCGAGAATGAAGGGGCGCATCTCGGCCTCCTGCTGCTCGTTGGCGAACTCGAAGAAGACGTTGTCTTCGTAGAACGTGCCGCGCAGCCACGGCGGCACGTTCTGGCGGAAGGTGAAGCAGCGCCCACCGGCCCGCAGCGCCTCGTGCCCGTCGAGCAGCTCTTTCGACCAGCCGATGCGCTTGCCGACCTCGATCATGCGCCCCAGCTCCATCGGGTGCACCTCGACCTTCGGCAGCGCGAGCACCGCCTCTTTCGCCGCGTCGTAGGGAAACGGCGTGGCCTCGTTCTGCTGCACCAGCCGGGTACCGCTCATGCCCGCCCGAACACCCGCTTGAAGATCTCGTCGACCGCGCGCAGGTGGTAGTCGGGCGAGAAGCACGCCTCGACCTCGGCCTTGCTCATCTTCGCGAGCAGGTCGGCGTCGCCGAGCAGCGCGGTCTTGAAGTCGACGTTCTGCTCGAAGAACTTCATCGCGTTGCGCTGCACGATGACGTACGCCGCCTGCCGGTCGACGCCCTTCTTGGCGAGCTCGAGCAAGAGGCGCTGGCTGTTCACCACCCCGCCCAGCAGCGCCAGGTTCTTCGCCATGTTCTCGGGGTACACGCGCAGGTTCTCGATCAGCCCGGCGAAGCGGTGCAGCATGAAGTCGAGGGTGACCGTGGCGTCGGGGCCGATCACCCGCTCGACGCTGCTGTGCGAGATGTCGCGCTCGTGCCACAGCGGCACGTCTTCGAGCGCGGCCTGGGCGTAGCCGCGCATCAGCCGCGCCAGCCCGGTGAGGTTCTCGCTCAGAATCGGGTTGCGCTTGTGCGGCATCGCGCTGCTGCCCTTCTGCCCCACGCTGAACGCCTCTTCCACCTCGCGCACCTCGGTGCGCTGCAGGTGGCGAATCTCGACCGCGAACTTCTCGAGGCTGGTGGCCAGCAGGGCCAGCGCGCCGAAGTACTCGGCGTGGCGGTCGCGCTGAATGACCTGGCTCGACACCGGGTCGCTCTTCAAGCCCAGCGCCGCACAGGCGTGCGCTTCGACCTCAGGGGGCAGGTGCGCGAAGGTGCCCACCGCCCCCGAGACCATGCCCACCGAGATGGCGTCGCGAGCGCGCACCAGGCGCTCGCGGCTGCGCTTCAGCTCGTCGAACCAGATCGCCAGCTTGTGCCCGAACGAGATCGGCTCGGCGTGAATGCCGTGCGAGCGGCCCACCATCACCGTGCGCTGGTGCTCGAAGGCGCGCTTCTCGACGGCGGCCATCACCTTGTCGACCCCCTCGAGCAACAGCTTCGCCGCGTCGCGCAGGGTGAGCGCCAGCGAGGTGTCGAGCACGTCGCTCGAGGTCATGCCGAAGTGCAGCCAGCGCGCCTGTGGCCCCACCCGCTCTTCCATGAAGGTGAGAAAGGCGATCACGTCGTGCTTGGTGGTCTTCTCGATCTCGTCGATGCGGGCCACGTCGGCGGCGCTGAAGTCACCCGCCTTCGAGCGGCACACGGTCGCCGCCTCGGCCGGAGCGATGCCTGCCTTCACCATGCCGTCGAGCGCGGCGAGCTCGACGTCTCGCCAGCGGCGAAGGCGCTCTTCGCTCGTCCACAGCGCGACCATCTGGGGCCTGGAGTACCGCTGGATCATTCGTTCACCCTCACCGAGATCTGTTGCTTCGCCGCGAAGCCCATCAGCTCGAACGCGAAGGCCTTCGCGTCGGGCAGCCGCCGGGCGGTGCCGAGGTTCACGTGCAGCTCGACGCCCTCGGGAGCCGAGACCGCCAGCGCGCCCGGGTCGACCTTCTCGTGAAGAATGCGGTTGGCCAGCCGCCCCGCCTGCTGGCCCAGGCCGGTCGCCGCGGGGGCCAGCGCGAACAGCGCGCCTTCTTTCACCTGGGCCGGAGCGAAGCCGACCACCGGCACGCCCTCTTCCTGCGCCCAGGCGAGAGTGCGCTGCACCACCGCCGCGTTGCCTACGGTGCGGTCGGCGATCATCATCAGCGCGTCGACCTTGCCCCTGGCGGCCTTGAGCACCTTGACCACCTTGTCGGGCGCGTCGACCTCGAGGGGTACGAGATCGACGTTCTTCGACATCGCGGCCGAGGTCGCGGCGTCGATGAACTCGCGCGAGTAGCGGGGGTCGAAGGCCACGCCGATGCGCCTGACGTACGGGAGCAGCGAGCGGGTCGCCTGCAGCTCGAGGCTCAAGTCCGAGGTGAGCGAGATGCCGGTGATGTTCTGCCGCTCGAGCCGGTAGAGCTTGAAGTACGGCACCATCACGAAGATGACCGGCACCTTGTCGAACGCGTTCATCGCCCCGACCGCAGCCGCCGGGCCGATGGCGAGCACCAGCGCGGGCTGGGTGTCGGCGGCGCTCTTGAAGGTGCGCTCGAGGGTCTCTTTGGCGCCGTCGTCGAGGGTGAGCTGCTGAACGTCGCCCTGCACCACCGAGGTGAAGCCAGCGACCACCGAGGCGTACGAGGCGAGATCTTGCGACTTCACCACCAGCACCTTGGGGCTGGCCGTCAGCAAGACGGTGAACAGGGCGGCGAGCATCGCCGGCCCTTATATCGGGTGGCCGGGGTTACGGCTCGGCCCGCGGCGCCTGGCCGCGGTTGGCGAGCTCGGCCGCGAGCGCGGTGAGCACTTCGCGGGCGATGGCCACCTTGTGCTCGGGCTGGGCAGAGAGAACCTCTTCGACCGCCCCCTCGACCGTGCCCGAGGGCTCGACGTCGAGCGCGCGACCTCGGGCGGTCAGCGCCAGAAAGGTGCGCCGGCGATCGTGGGGGTCGCGCCGCCGGGTGACCAGCTTGCGGCGCTCGAGCCGCTTCAAGATGCCGGTGATGGTGCTGGGGTGCACGTCGAGCGCGCTGGCGAGCTGGCTGGCGGTCACCGAAGGGAACCGGCCGAGCAGGCGCAGCACGAAGCGCTGGGGCGCGGTGACCCCCTTTTCGCGCTCCATGCGGTGGCTGACCCGCTGCAGGCCGTGGTCGACGGCCCACACCAGCCGCAGAAACCCGAGCACGTCACCCAGCGGCAGGTTCACCGGCCCGCTCCGGCCGCGCGCGCTCTCGACGGGCGCGAGCGCAGCTGCACCAGGTGCGAGAGCAGGTCGTCGATCGAGGTCTGATGCTCGAGAAAGTACGAAGCCCGCGAGCCCGCCTTGTGGCCGACGCGCACGGTGAGCAGGCGCCCCGGCTCGTCGCGCGCGAACACGTCTTCGTCGGTCTCGTCGTCGCCCACGTAGAGCGCGGTGTCGCAGCCCAGCCGATCGCGCGCCGCGGCCAGCGCGATGCCCTTGTGGGGCGCGTCGAACGGCAAGAGGTTCACCACCTGGTGCCCGCCGATGATGCGCAGCGGCTCGAGCTCTCGGGCGGCCTTCAAGATCGCCGCGCGTGCCAGGCGCTTCTGGCGGCTCTGGCGATAGTGCACCGCGATGGAGAACGCCTTGTCTTCGATCATCACGCCTTTGTGCGCGCGCAGCCGCTCGTAGAGCGTGGGCACCCAGCTGCGCACCACGCCCGAGAAATCTTCGGCCCGGCGCCACGGCTCGATGCCGTGGTTGCCGATCACCTCGAGCAGCCCGACCCCGCGCACGCGCTGGCGCACGTCACTCACCGCCCGCCCCGAGATGATGATGGTGGGGTACAGCCGGCACACCCGAACCAGCAGCTCGCGGGTGCGAGGCCGCATCTTCGCCGCGCTCGGCTCGGTGACGATGGGCGCCAGGGTGCCGTCGAAGTCGAGCGCCACCAGCAGGTTGCTCGAGGCGAACTGGGAGACCACCGGCAGGTTGTGGGCCGTCAGCAGATCGCGCTTCACGCCGGCCTCTCGAGCCCCAGCAGCCGGTCGGTGAGGCGCCCGGTGAGCCGCTCGCGCGCCCTCAGCCGCGCGGCCTCGGCGAGCATGCGCCCGCCCCAGCGGTAGACGTTGTACTCGGCGAGGTAGGCGCGCATCGCGCGCATGCGGTCGGCCTGCTCGTCGGCGGGCATCGCCAGCGCGGTGGCGATCGCCGAGCTGGCCTCTTCGAGATCGTACGGGTTCACCACCAGCGCCTCGGTCAGCTCGCGCGCCGCCCCGGTGAACGAGCTCAAGATCAGCACCCCGCGCTCGTCTTCGCGCGCGGCCACGAACTCTTTCGCCACCAGGTTCATGCCGTCGTGCAGGCTCGACACGTAGGTGAGGTCGGCGGCGCGGTAGTAGCGAAACACCGCCGGCGGCTCGTGGTGCGCGCGCAAGAGAGCGATGGGCTTCCACTTCCCTGCGGCGAACTTGCCGTTGATGCGCTCGGCCAGCTTCTCGACGTTCTGGTTGAGCTGGCTGTAGCGCTCGATGGCGGTGCGGCTGGGCGCGGCGAGCTGCGCGAAGGTGAAGCGCCCGCGGTGCTCAGGAAACCGCTCGAGCATGCGCTCGACCGCCAAGAGCCGCTCTTCGATGCCCTTGGTGTAGTCGAGGCGATCGACGCCCACTCCCAGCTTCGCGTCGGCCGGGAGCCCGAGCTCGGCGAACACCTGGGCGCGACACTCGGCCGGCTTGGGCGCCTCGGTGGCCCAGCGGTTGGGCCAGTCGATGGAGATGGGGTACGCGCGCACCGCGGTGCTGCGGCGGTGGTGCACCACCGCGCGCTGCTCGCGATCGATGCGCGCCTCGAGGTAGCGGTCGATCGAGTCGATGAAGTTGTTGCAGTGCTGCTGGGTGTGAAAGCCGACCACGCTCGCGCCCAGCATGCCCTCGAGAATCTGCTCGCTCCAGGGGCAGATGCCGATGCGCTCGGCGTTGGGCCAGGGGATGTGCCAGAACATGATGATGGTCGCGCGGGGCAGCCGCTCGCGGATCAGCGCGGGCACCAGCGCGAAGTGGTAGTCCTGCACCAGCACGATGGGGTCTTCGCCGTCGACCTCGTCGAGCACTGCGTCGGCGAAGCGCTGGTTGATGGCCTGGTAGTGGCGCCAGTCGTCGATGCGGAAGGTGGGCCGGGTGTGGGCCACGTGACACAAGGGCCACATGCCCTCGTTGGAGAAGCCGTAGTAGTAGCCGCGCTCTTCTTCGTCGGTCAGCCACACCCGGCGCACCGTGTAGGCCTCTTCGCCCGGCGGCACGCGCACCCGGTCGTGCTTGTCCGAGGTGGCGCGGTCGGCGGTGCCGCTGCCGTGCGCCACCCAGGTGCCGCTGCAGGCGCGCATCACCGGCTCGAGCGCGGTGACCAGGCCGCTGGCCGGGTGCCGCACCGAGATCGACCCGTCTGGCTCGCGGTGGTGAATGTACGGCTCGCGGTTGGCGAGAATCACCACCCGCTCTCCGTGCAGGTGGCGCGACAGCGTCTGCTTGAGCCGCTCGGGGGTCCACCTGCCCTGCCCCTCGACCTCTTTCTCGGTGGTGAGCCGCTCGACCAGATCTCTCACGTCGCGCAGCAGCGGCTGGAACTCGCGGGGCTCGCTGCTGCTCTTGCCCGAGAGCGCGCGGCGCAGCGCGGCGCTCCAGCCCAGCCACGAGAGCCGCGCCGCGACGATGGTGATGAGCGCGGCCGCGGCCGCCAGCACCGCGAAGGCGGTGAAGAGAAACTCGCGGGTCTGCGCTTCGCGCCGCTCGAGAAACGAGAGGTCGTGCAGCAGCACCACCCGGCCCAGCCGCGCGCTCTCGCCGTCGAGCGGCACCGGGGTGGCGTGCACCCGCGTGCCGCCCAGCGTCGATACCCGCGGCTCGCTGAAGCCTTCGCAGTCTACTCCCGCGGGCCACTCGGCGGTGCGCGCCACCAGCCGGCCCTCGTTGTTGCACGCGGCGGCGGCGAGAATGCGCTCGTCGCGCGTGATGTCGGTGAGCCGCTGGGTGAGCGCGGCGAGGTTGCCGGCCTCCCACTGGCGGGCGAGGCCGTGGCGGTTGCCGTTCACCGCCAGCTCGGCGCGCAGCAGCAGGTCGCGCTCGAACCACTCGCGAAAGGTCGAGCTCACGATGTGCAGCGCTCCCATCGCCAGCAGCGCCAGGCCGAGCACCAGCAGCACCAGAAAGCGAACCGTGCCCTTCATCGGGCGCCGACTCTTGCACGCGTTAGTTGCTGTGCCAACCATCGCGTGCGCCACGGCGTGACCGGGCAGGGCGAGCCCGTCGAGCCCGGCGGTCGCCGCCACGAAGGCGCAGCGCCGCAGGGCACCGGCCTCGAGCAACAGCGCGCTGCAATACGATGGAGCATCTGCGCCGAGGCCTTCGGCGAGCGACGGCAGGGGTTCGACCCGCTCACCCTGCCCGGTCTCGTCTCGGCGCGGCTACTTCGGGTCGGCGCAGCAGCGGAAGCCGACTTCGGCCGACTTGGAGATCGAGCCGCCGGCGCGCCGCGCCGAGCAGCGCACCGCGTAGTCGGAGCTGGCGAACGAGCCGCCCTTGACCAGCTTCTCTTGCGTCCACTCGGCGGCGTTGCCGGCCATGTCGCCGACCGCGTAGCCCGAGCGGCACTTGCCGAAGCGGCCCGAGGGCACCAGCGCGCGCTTGTCGCCGCTCTCGTCTTCGGTGTTGCAGGCCGAGCCGTCGAAGGCGTTGCCGAACGGCCAGCGCGCGTTGCCGGGGCCCTTGCACGCTTTCTCCCACTCTTCTTCCGAGCACAGGCGCTTGCCCTTGCCCTCGCAGAGGCGCTTGGCGTCGCTCCAGCCCACGTTCACCGTCGGAGACACGCCGCGCTTGTTGGGGAACTCGAAGAGGTCGACGCAGAACGCGCCCACGTCGACGGTCGACAGCTTGCGCTCGTCGAAGCCCATCATCGGGTCGTCGCCTGCGGTGCCCATCTTGAAGCTGCCGCCGGCCACCATGCGCATGCCTTCGCCGCAGGGGCCGTCGCCCTTCGCGACCTCGGTCTTCTCGCTCTTGGGCTCGACCGCGGCGACCGCCACGGTCGAGACCTTCTTGTCTTTCGGCTCTTTCTCTTTCGGTTCCTTCTCGCGGGCGGCGGCTTCGCGCTTCTCGCGCTCGACCCGCTCTTTCTCGGCCTTCTCGGCCGCCTTCGCCTTCTCGTCGGCGGCCTTGGCCTCGCGCTCGGCCTTCTCTTTCGCCGCCTTGTCGGCGAGGCCCTTCTTGAGCAGGTCGGTCTCGGCGGCCTTCTGCTCGGCGGCCAGCCGGTCGCGCTCTCTTTGCGCGGCGTCGTCTTCGGCCTTCTTGAGGGCGGCGAGGCGCTCTTCCTCGGCCTTGCGGGCCGACAGCGCCAGCTCGACCTTCTCTTGCTCGGCCTTCTTGAGCTCTTCGAGGCGCTTCGCCTCGTCGAGCCTGGCCTGCTGCTCGTTCTGCTCGCTGTTGCGCGCGCGCATGCTGCTCTGCAGCAGGTAGTAGCCGCCCCCCGCCCCCATGCCGACGCCGAGCACGGTGAGCAGCACCAGCCAGATCACGGTGCGGTTGCGATCGTCGCCGCCGCTGCCGCCGTGGCGGTGGGGGGGGTGGGCGGTGACCGCCTCGGGGTCGGCCACCGTCTCGACGCGGGCCTGGGTCTCGGCGTTGTCGTCGGCGAGCAGCTGGCCCGAGTCGATCACCTCGGTGGGCTCGCGGCTCTCTTCGGGCGCGCGCAGGCCCAGCGCCGAGCGAAGGTTCTCTTCGTTCACCGGCTGGGTGGCGTCGGGCGAGATGATCTCTGCGCTGCCGACGATCATCTCGGCCGAGTCGGGCGGCGGCGGCGGCATGTCGGGCACCGGCGGAGGCGGCTTCTCTCGCCGGGGCGACAGCTGCAGCGCGCCGACCGAAGACTGGGTGCGCGGCCGCGGCGAGACCGCCAGCGCGCTCTCGCGCGACTTGAGCGGCGGCGGAGCGCTGGCGGTGGCCTGCGCGCTGAGCTCGTTCATCATCTCGCCGGCCGACTTGAAGCGGCTGGCGGGGTTCACGTTGAGCGCGCGGCGGTAGAGCCCCTCGACGGCGGGCGGCACCTCGGGGTTGCGCCGCTGCAGCTCGGGCACCGCGCCATCGGGGGTGAGGCCCGAGAGCATCTCACCGAGAATCACGCCCATCGAGTAGAGGTCGGCGCGGTGGTCGACCTCGCGTCCCTCGACCAGCTCGGGCGCGAGGTAGCGGTCGGCGCGGCGGGCCTTCATCGCCTGCACGAACGGCAGCCGCGGCATCGCCAGCCCGACCCCGAAGTCGGTGATCTTGAGCAGGTCGGGCAGCACCAGCACGTTGTCGGGCTTCAGGTCCGAGTGCGGGCCGACCTTGTGGGCGGCGTCCATCGCGTTGGCGATCTGCAGCAGAATCGGTTCGATCTCGCGCAGCGAGAAGAACTGCCCCTTGGCCAGCCGCAGGTCGATGATCTTCCGCAGCGTCAGGCCGTCGAGGTACTGCGAGGTGTAATACGGCCTGTCCTGGTCTTCGCCCTCTTCGTAGACGCGCACCAGGTTGGGGTGGCTCAGCTTGCGGGCCAGCCGAATCTGCTTGGCGAAGTTCTTTCGCTCGTCGGCGGTCTGCACCAGCTTGGGGTTGATGACCTTGAGCGCGACCTCGACGTCGATCTCTTTGTCGTGCGCGCGGAACAGGTAGCCCAGCGGCCCCACCGCCACCGTGTCTTTGATCAGGTAGCGGTTGGCGACCAGGTCTTGCGACTTGAACGGCGCCCCTTCGACCGCGCCTTGCGAGAGCTTGCGGCGAGAGAACGTGGCGGTCGCCTGACGTACGCCTCCGCCCGCCAGCTTCTGCCCGCAGTTGGGGCACGAATCGGAGGTGTCCGGAACGTGGCTGCCGCACTTGTAACAAAGCAATGGGGACAACCTCGCCTAAATGCCCGAAACCTCTTGAATCAAACCACGCCCGTCGACCCGAAACCACCCCCGCCTCGCTCTGACTGTCGCAGCCCTTCGACCTCGACCAGTGTGGCCCTGCTCACCGGCGCGATCACCAGCTGGGCGATGCGATCTCCGCGGCGGATTTTCGCCAGTTCTGTCGAAAGGTTGATGAGCAGCACCTTCACCTCACCGCGGTAGTCAGAATCGATGGTTCCAGGCGAGTTGAGACACGTGAGGCCTGCCTTGAGTGCCAGGCCCGAGCGCGGCCGAACTTGCCCCTCGAACCCCTCGGGGATTTCGAGGGCCAGCCCCGTCGCCACCGCGTGCCGCTGCATCGGCGCGAGCTCGAGCTCCTCGGCCGAGACGAGGTCCATGCCGGCTGCTCCGGCAGTCTGGTACCTCGGCAGGGGGGTTTCGGCCCTCAACTTCAAGACCTTGACTTCAGGGGGCGGCATCTGGCGCGCGTGGGCTCTAACACCCAACGATTCTCAGAGACAAATTGCGCGTGAAACTCAGTCGGTGCCCGGCACCGAGGCCTTGTCGAAGGCGTCTTTGAGCGGGTCGGGCTTCTTCTTCGAGACCGGGTGCGGCGGGGGCAGCTCGAGCGCCACCCGGGTGTCTTTGCCCTTGAAGAGCAACGGGTCGACCGGCTGGTGGCCGAGCTCGAGCTGGTAGTGCACGTGGGGGCCGGTCGAGCGGCCGGTGTTGCCGGAAGCTGCCACCACGTCGCCCTCTTTCACCAGCTGGCCGACCCTCACCCGAAACGCCGAGTTGTGGCAGTAGGCGGTGGTCACTCCGCGGCCGTGGTCGATGATCACCAACTTGCCGTTCATCGCGTCTTCGCTGACCCGGGTGACGGTGCCGGCAGCGGTGGCGTGCACGTCGCTGCCTTCGGGCACCGAGAGGTCGACGCCGGTGTGCAGCTGCTTGCGGCCCAGCAGGGGGTGGTCTCTCCAGCCGAACGGCGAGGTGACCCGGGTGCCGGCGGGCACCGGCCACGACAGCCCGTAGGCGGTGGTGAGCAGCAGCGCCTGCGAGGCGTTGTCGAGGGCCGGCGCGGCGTCGGGCGGCAGCCGCATCGCCAGGCGCTCGAGGGTGAGCGGGTAGCCCTCGGCGGTGGTGCGCTCGGCGGCGTAGCGGGCGAGGTCGAACCCGGCGAAGAACGCCAGCACCGCGGCGTCTTCCGAGCCCAGGTCGAGCTTGCACCTGTCGACCAGCTGGGTGGCCGCGTCGGGCCCCAGGCCGGGCTGCTCGAACGCGCTGGGCTGAAGGCCGTAGCGGGTGATGAGCGCCACGCCCGGGCGCCGCTGCTCGTAGGGCAGCTTGCCCCAGGTGAGGAAGAGCGCGCGGCCCAGCGCCGGCCCGGGGGGCACCGCCGCCAGCTGCTGCGGGTCGGGCACGTCGGGCGTCGACTCGATGTTCATCTCCTGGCGCTGCACGTCCCACACGCCGCCCGAGTAGTACGAGAGCAGCGGGCGGGCGCTCGAGCGCTGCCCGAGCACCTTGGCCGAGACCACCCGAAGCAGCGCGCCCACCGGGGTGTGGTACGCGGCGGCCCACAGGCACAGCAGCGCGCCGAAGAGGTTGAGCAGCCCCGATTTCGCCTGAACGAACATGGGCGCGCTTCAGCGAAAGAAGCTCCACCACGGGGTATCGATGGCGGCGGCGAGCGCCAGCGGCAGCGCGAGCGCCGAGCCGATGAGGCCGGCGGTGAGCGCCCCGCCCTTCTTCTTGCCGCGCTCTTCGCAGAGCTGATCGGCGTGCTGCAGCGCGCGCAGCACCGCGCGCCACCCGAGGCTGGCCAGCACCAGCACCATCGCGCCGAGCGCGGCGATTCGCGCCACCGGCCCGTTGATGCCGTCGGGCACGATGCCGCTGCGGAGCGCGAGGTAGAGCGACGACTCGACCATGCGCGCGATGGCGTACGCGCCGGCCACCGCGAACACCCCGGTGGCCACCGGGCGAATCACCCGCATCGGGGTGGGCCTCTGGCGCAGGCGCAGCAGCTGGGCGCTCCAGGTCCACTTCGGGTTGATGAGCGGCGCGCGCTCGCTCTCTTCGAGGTAGCCCAGGGCGGGCAGCGCCACGGTGACGTCGACCGCGAGCTCCCAGAGAAACGCGAGGCCCCGGGCGGCGTGGGTGCGCTCGACGCTGCCGACCGCATCGACCCAGGCGCGGGTGAATTCGAAGTCGGCGAAGACGCCGTCGAGCGCGGCGTCGAGCTGGTCGATCACCCAGCGCAGGCGATCGTCGACGCTGTCGGCCGCGGCGTGAACGCCCACCGCCACCAGCGCGAGCAGGCCCAGCGGCATGAACACCCAACGAAACGCAGAGACGCCTCGAGACACACTCTCGAGCACCGGAGCGGCCGAGCGTCTGCCAGGGGGTTTCTCGGGCACGGACGGCTAAACGTACAACGGGAGGGTTCGATCTCTTCCGCCAACCGGGGGGGAGCAGCAAGTGTGGCTGTTTGTGGGGCGTGGCGGCCGGGCCGCGGGGTCCACGTCAGCCCGGGATGCGGCTCTTCAGCTCACCCAAGGCGCGGGTCACGTCGGTGACACTCTCGAAGCGATCGGCGGGCAGTGAGCGGAGCAGCTCGACGACCTGCGGGTCGCTCGGCCTCTTCACCGCGCGCTCGACCAGCTGGTCGCGGGTGGCGGGGAAGTGCGCGCCCGAGAGCGCCTTGGCGAGGTCGGCCGCCGACGGCGCGCGCGGGGGGTGCGCGCCCTCGACGTGGCGCTCGAAGGCCGAGCGGGTCTCGAACCCCTCGGCGCAGATGGGGCAGAGAAAGCGCAGCGGCGGCCGCGGCGTGGGCTCATCGTCGAGCGCGCGGCGCACCCGCTTGTGCAGCAGCCGCTCGAGCTCGCGGCGGGTGTGGCCGTCGCCCACGTCGAGGTGCACCGGCGTTCCGCGCGCGGCGATGAGAACGATCTGCGCGTACGGGTACTCCAGCAGCTGCGGGTCATCGATGGGCAGCCAGCGGTGGCTGCCGAACCGCGCGCGCACGTCGCCGGGCAGCTCTGCGCCAGGCCCCCGACTGCGCCCCAACCGCCCGAGGTCGGGGTTGCGCAGCGCGACGATGAGGCGCCCCTCAGCGTGGATGCCCAGCTCGCGCTGCAGCGGCCCCAGCTGCTCGGGCTGCTCGAGCGCATAGACCAGCTCTGAGGCGTGGTCGTCGCGCATCAAGAGCCGGTACGCGCCCTCGCCGGCGAGCTCGGCCTCGGGCAGGTGGCGCAGGCCGCGGGTCTTGGTCGGGTAGTCCTTGCCCGAGAGCTGCTCTTGCAGACCGTCGGCATCGCCGACGAACGAGTTGAACGCCCAGCCCCGCTCGGCGCCGGGCGCCGGCAGGTGCTTGCGGCCCACCTCGAACACCCGAAACGGCCCTCGAGGCTGCAGCGGGTGCAGCACCAGGTAGAAGCGCTGCACGTCGCGCAAGTCGTGCACCCGTGCGGTGCCGACGCGGCGGCGAAACGCGAAGAACAGATCTCCCTGCTCGACGACCCTGGGCACGCCGCCAGAGAGATGCATCGGCCGCGCCGCGACCTGAGAATCAGCGCCTTCGAGCCGGCCACGCGGCAATTCGCCTCACCTGCCGTCGACGTGAGACGCGAGACGCGAGACGCGAGACGCGAGACGCGAGCCGTGAACGTGAACGTGAACGTGAACGTGAACGGCTGTGTCAGCGTGCCGAATCGCCGCCCCGCCGCGATGCGCACTCCCGCCGCGATACGCACCCCCGCCGCGATACGCACCCCCGCCGCGGTACGCACCCCCGCCGCGCTACTCACCCCCGCCGCGATACGCACTCCCGCCGCGATACGCTCTGCCGCCGTGCTCGCCCTCCTGCTGACGCTCTCGCTGCACGCCATCGAGGTTCCCCCCGACTACGCGCCGCGCCGCGACCTGGCGAACAAAGCGAGCCTGCTGGTGTACAGCGGCTGGTCGGTCGGCACCCTCGCGGTGGGAGCCATCGGCTACCCGACCACGCGAGACCCCTTCTGGCGCGGCGCGCACCTGGGCCACCTGGTGTGGGGCGGCGTGAACACCCTCATCGCGGCCATCTCGCTGGCGGTGACCTTCAAGAGCCACCCGCCCTCGAACGAAGACCCGCGGCAGGAGGGCAAGAACGCGCAGCTCTCGTACGCCATCAACGCGGTGTTCGACGTGGCCACGCTCGCGGTCTCGGCGGCGCTCTGGCAGGGCCCCGGCCGCACCGACGCCCGCTGGGAGGGCTTCGCGGTGGCGTCGATCTTCCAGTCGCTCTTTCTGCTCGGCTACGACGCGTCGATGTCGCTGTACCACCAGTGGAACAACGCCCGCGCCGACTGACCCCCGCAAAAACAAAACCGCGGGAGCCGGCCACGTAAGGGCGCGACTCCCGCGGTTCAAAGACGTTTCAGCTCAGGCCTTGGCTTCGGGAGCCGTGGCGGTGGGCGTGGGCGTCGGCGCCCCACCCTGCTGCTTCGCCATGTCCTCGAGCGCCTGCTTGCGCGAGAGGCGAATCTTGCCGGTCTTGTCGATGTTGATGACCTTGACCATCACCTCGTCGCCCTCTTTGAGAACCTCGGAGATGGTCTTCACGCGCTTGTCCGACAGCTCGCTGATGTGAATCATGCCGTCGGTGCCGGGGAAGATCTCGACGAACGCGCCGGGGATCTCTTCTTTCACGCGACGCACGGTGCCCAGGTAGACCTTGCCGACCTCGGCCTCGCGGGTGAGCGCCTGAATCATCGCCACCGCCTGCTTCACCGCCTCGCCGTCGGACGACGCGATGTCGACCCGGCCGGTGTCGTCGACGTTGATGGCCGTCTGGGTGCGCGCGATGATGTCCTTGATCACCTTGCCGCCCGGCCCGATGACGTTCTTGATCATCTCGGGGCGAATCTGGATGGTGGTGATGCGCGGAGCGTACTGGCTGATCTCCTTGCGCGACTCGGGGATCGCCGCGAGCATCTTGTCGAGGATGTGGAGACGGCCCAGGCGCGCCTGCTCCATCGCCTTCATCATGATCTCGGTGGTGAGGCCGGTGATCTTGATGTCCATCTGCACCGCGGTGATGCCGTTCTTGGTGCCACAGACCTTGAAGTCCATGTCGCCGAGGTGATCTTCGTCACCGAGAATGTCCGAGAGAATGGCGATCTTGTCGCCCTCTTTCACCAGACCCATGGCGATGCCCGCCACCGGCTGCTTCAGGGGCACGCCCGCGTCCATCAGCGACAGGGTGCCGCCGCAGACCGACGCCATCGACGAGCTGCCGTTCGACTCGAGAATGTCCGACACGATGCGAATCGTGTACGGGAACTTGTCGCTCGCCGGCAGCATGCCGCGCAGCGCGCGCTCGGCCAGCGCACCGTGACCGATCTCGCGGCGACCCGGGCCGCGCAGCGGCTTGGTCTCGTTCACGCTGAACGGGGGGAAGTTGTAGTGCAGCATGAACTTGCGGAACCAGTCGCCGGTCAGCGACTCCATGCGCTGCTCGTCGTCGGCCGTGCCGAGGGTGACCACCACCAGCGCCTGCGTCTCGCCGCGGGTGAAGACCGCCGAGCCGTGGGTGCGCGGCAGCGGCTGAACCTCGATGGTGATGTTGCGAACGCCGTCGTGCGGGCGGCCGCCGATGCGCTGACCCGAGACGGTCAGACCGCGCATGTAGTCGTACTTGAGGTCTTCGTAGATCGCCTTGGCCGACTTCTCGATGGCGGGCGTGTAGGCCGGGTCACCGAGCTTCGCCTTCAGCGCGGTGATCATCGCCTTCTTCACCTCGGAGAGCTTGCCGTAGCGCTCGCCCTTGTCGGCGATCGCGTAGCCGGCCTTGATGCCCTCCCACGCGAAGCCCTTCACGGTCTCGACGAGCGCCGGGTCGTGCTTGGGAATCTTGTCGAAGGTGCGCTCCTGAACATTGAGCTCGGCGCGAATCTCGGTCTGCAGCTTGAAGATCGGCTGGCACGCCTGGTGGGCGAACTCGAGCGCCGCGAGAATCTCTTTCTCGGGCACTTCGTTCGCGCCGCCCTCGACCATCACGATCGCTTCTTTGCTGCACGCCACCACCAGGTCGATGTCGCTGGTCTCGCGCTGCTTGTAGGTGGGGTTGATGACCAGCTTGCCGTCGATGCGGCCGACGCGAACGGCGGCGATCGGGCCGTTGAACGGAATGTCCGACGACATCAGCGCCGACGACGCGGCGGTGAGGCCGAGCACGTCGGGGTCGTTCTGACCGTCCGACGAAATGCAGCTGACGATGACCTGGGTCTCGTAGCCGTAGCCTTCGGGGAAGAGCGGGCGGCACGCGCGATCGATGAGGCGCGAGCTGAGCGTCTCTTTCTCGGTGAGCCGGCCTTCGCGCTTGAAGTACGAGCCGGGGATCCTGCCCGCCGCGTAGAGGTTCTCTTTGTACTCGACGGTCAGGGGGAGGAAGTCGACGTCTTTCTTCTCGCGCGCGCTCACCGAGGTGGCGAGGAGAACCGTTTCGCCGTACTTCACCACGCACGAACCATCTGCCTGCTTCGCCAGCCGGCCGACCTCGATCGACAGCTCGCGGTCGCCGAGGGTGATGCTCTTCTTGATGTGCATTTCTTGCTCGCTTTTGAGAGTGGCAGCGAGCGGGCGGACCGTCTTGAGTCCCTGACCTCTGGGGCCGATTCTCTTCGGTCACACAGAACAGAAAATCAAAACGCTTCCGACCACCCGCCGTTTTACTGCCGGTGTTGCTGGTGCATGCAGCAACGCACTGCATGCACCACGACTTCCCCTTTACTTGCGGATACCCAGACCGTCGATCAGCTTCTTGTAGCGCATGCCGTCTTTGGTCTTGAGGTAGTCGAGAAGGCGGCGCCGCTGACCGACGAGCTTGAGCAGGCCCCGGCGGGAGTGGTGGTCCTTCTTGTGGGTCTTGAAGTGGTCCGTGAGGTGGGTGATGCGCTCGGACAACAGCGCCACCTGAACCTCGGGCGAACCCGTGTCTTTGTCGTGGGTCTTGAACTGCGTGACGAGCGCGCTCTTGCGCTCAGGGGTGACGGACATTGCGGTGTTCCTTCCGCCCTCGGTGATTGGATGTCGCCACCGCGAGGGGGGGCAGTCGGCGACGTCGGCGGCTATAGCGGGCGCGGCGGGCGGTGGTCAACCTTGGGGTGGGGTTCGTTTCGGGCGCTGGTGCGGGGTGGGCCTTCGTTATCCACCGTCTCGGCGGGGGGACACCCTCTTCTGTCTCTTCGGCGGGACAGCCCGACTCCAAGTGCCCGACTCCAAGGGCTCCAGCTTCGCGGCATCGCCCGTGCTCTGGCTCGGCCTCTCTTCTTCCCTCGGAGCTGCCCATGCGCACGTCTCTCGCCGCCCTGCTCTGCTCGATCGCTGCTTCGGCCCACGCCACCAGCCTGGGCGGAGTCACCGGCCGGTCGGGCAAGACCGCCGGGGTCAGCTGCAGCGGCTGCCACAACCCCCAGGCCACTCCCGCCACCGCCACCACCGCGCGGCTGCTGCAGGGCGGCGTCGCGGTCACCGGCCCCGTCAACGTCACGGCCGGCACCCGCGCCACCTTCACCCTCGAGGTCTCGGGGGGCCCTGGCGCCTTTGCCGGCACCAACATCGCCAGCGACGTCGGCACCCTGTCGCCCATCACCAGCACCCTGCTCCAGCGCGCCGTCGGGGGGGCGATGGAGCTCACCCACGGCGACAAGCTCGCCTTCAGCGGCGGCAAGGCCAGCTGGAACTTCGCGTGGACGGCGCCCGCCACCGCCGGCACCGCCAAGGTGTTCATCGCCGTTCAGTCGGTCAACGGCGACCTCAACACCAGCGGCGATCAGCAGAAGTACCTGGTGCAGGACATCACCATCGTGCCCGGCAACCTCACCCCCACCGTCGCCACCGCGCCGGCCGCCAACCCTGCCTCGCCCACCACGCTGGCGCTCAGCGCCCGCGGCGCCGACGACCAGGGAGAGGCCGCGCTGCTCTACACCTGGTCCACCACCGCCGCGCCCACTGGCGCTCCCGCCGTCACCTTCAGCGCCAACGGCACCAACGCCGCCAAGGCCACCACCGCCACCCTCTCGCGCGTCGGCGCCTACACCTTCAACGTCAAGATCTCCGACGCCGCCGGCGCCTTCGTCAACGCCACCGTCTCGGCCACGGTGACCGCGGCGTTCACCCGGCTCACCGTCACCCCCGCCGCCCGCAGCCTCACCCTGAGCGGCCAGCAGCAGCTCTCGACCGGCACGCTCGATCAGTTCAGCCAGGCCATGGCCGCTCCCGCCGGCACCGTCACCTGGTCGGTGCCGACCGGCCAGGGCACCCTCACCGCGACCGGCCTCTACACCGCGCCCGCCGTCGCCGGCGGGCCGTACACCGTCACCGCTTCGCTGCTCGGCAAGACCGCCACCTCGGCCATCACCGTGGTCACCGGCACGCCGCCGGTGGTGGCCACCGCGGCCGCCAGGGTGGTCATCGACAACAAGTCGTTCACCCTCACTGCGCTCGGCTCTGACGACGGCGGCGAGGCGCTGCTCAAGTACACCTGGGCCGCCACCGCCGGCACCGGAGTCACATTCTCGCCCAACGGCAACAACGCCGCCAAGCGCACCACCGCCACCCTCACCCGCGCCGGCGCCTACACCTTCACCGTCACCATCGCCGACGCCGCGGGCCTCGCCGTCACCTCGGCGGTGAGCGTGACGGTGGGCGCCGACTTCACCTCGGTGTCGGTGACGCCCGCGACCGTCACGGTGAAGCCCGGCCAGACCGCGCTGCTCACCGCCAACCCGCTCGACCAGTTCAACCGCGCGATGACCGCCCCGGGCACGGTCAGCTGGGTCAGCTTCGGCGGCGGAACCATGAACACCACCGGCGAGTTTCACGCCGGCTCGACGCTGGGCGGCCCGTTCGAGGTGCGCGCTACGCTGAGCGGCAAGTCGGCCCGCGCCTTCGTCACCGTCGCCAACGACGGCGTGCCGGTGGTGCTGTCGCCGCCCACCGCCACCCCCGCGGCGGTCACCTCGCGCACCACCCGGCTGCGCGCCTTTGCCGACGACGAGGGCGGCGAGCCGGGCCTCAAGTACCGCTGGGAGTCGACCGGCCCCGCGCCGGTGGCGTTCGCCCCCAACGACAGCAACGCCGCCAGGCAGGCCACCGCCACCTTCGCGCAGGCGGGCACGTACACGCTCACCGTCACCATCTCGAACGCGGCGATGAAGAGCGCCACCTCGACGGTGAGCGTCGACGTGACCGCCACCGCCGATCACCTCTCGCTCGACCCCGACCGCATCACCTTGAGGCCCAACGGCGCCCAGAGCTTCACCGTGTCGTTGATCGACCAGTTCGGTGACGAGGTGCCGATGCCCGGCACCATCGACTGGTCGGCCACCGCCGGCGACATCGACGCCGACGGCGTGCTGCACGCGGTCGGCGCGGCGGGCCGCTACTCGGTGAGCGCCTCGGCCGGCGGCCTGCGCGCGCAGGCGCTGGTCACCGTCGACGCCACCCTTCCCACCGTGGGGCTGGTGAGCCCTGCGCCCCTCGCGCAGCTCGAGGGCACGGTGACCCTGAGCGCCACCGCCAACGACGACGACGTGCTGCGCGTGGTGCGGTTCCTGGTCGACGGCGTCGAGCTGGGCGCGGTCACTTCACCGCCCTACGAAGCGACGTGGAACACCGTCACCGCCGGCGACGGCTCGCACGAGCTCAAAGTCGTCGCCGAAGACGCCGCCGGCAACCGCGGCGAGACCCAGAGCATTCAGGTGCAGGTGTGGAACGACCCGACCCGACCCGCGCCCGGCCCGGCGATGGCCGAGGGCATGGGCTGCAGCGCGTCGGGCCTCTCCCTGGCGCCGCTGCTCGTGCTCGCGCTGCTGGCGCTGACTCGCAAGCGGGTCACTGTCTCCCCCGCGGGACGAATCTCGGGAGCGCGCGCGCAGGGCCTCGGCCCCAAGTCCCCGAAAGCGGGCGCCGTGGTGCCCGGCACGCCCGGTGCTCGAGGCGCCCCCCGGAGGCCGCACATGACCCGTCCCATCATCGCCGTCACGCTGCTGATGAGCGCCGCCGCGTCGGCGCAGGCGCTGACCGCCGAGCAGCGCGAGCGTTGCGCGATTCGGCTCGCCGCGAACCTGCTCGGCACCGCGCCCACCCCCGCGCTGCTGGCCGCCACCGACCCGCGCAACGAGGTGCCCAACCTCTTGCAGGCGCCGCCGTTCATCGACCGCTTCGCCGCCTTCATCAACACCCGCTTCAACCCCGAGCCGGTGCCGTACCGCGTGCAAGAGCCCGCCTACTTCCTCACCCGCAAGCTGCTCACCGAGAACAAGAAGTGGAAAGAGCTGTTCGTGGGCCCCTACGTCTTCACCCGCCAGACCGGCGACACCAACGGCGTGATGGACCCGGTCATCACCGAAGACGCGGTCAACGGCGGCTACGGCTACTTCCAGAGCCCCGAGTGGCGCACCCGCTTTCGCGGCAACGAGCTCGAGGGCTTTCGCATCGTGCACGCCTACCGCATTCTCAACAACGCGCTCGGCATCGAGCTCAAGGCCGCGCTCAACACCACCGGGGTGAGCGCCGACGGTCCGCAAGTCGGCGCAGTGCGCCGGCTGCCACTACCACCCGGTGTTCGGGTTGGACCCGGTGGCCCGCGTGCTGCCCAAGCGGCTGCAGTACACCGTGGCCTCACCGCCCATCGACGCGCCGCAGGTGCTGATCGGCGGCGTCACCATCAGCAACGAGAAAGAGCTGCTGCAGGCGATCGTCGGGTCGCCCGACTTCAAGTTCAACGTGTGCCGCACCGCGATGAAGTACGCGTACGGCCGCACCGAGTACAAGTGTGAAGGCCCGGTGTTCGACGCCTGCATGAGCGCCTTCGCCTCGCAAGAGACGATGCAGTCGGCCCTCTCGGCCATCGCAAGCCACCCCACCTACTGCCAGTAGAGGAGAACGACCATGAAACGACTCGCGCTCTGCTTTGCGTTCGCGTTCTTCGGCTGCCAGAACCCCAGCGGCACCGGCGGTACCGGCGGTGGCTCGGGCGGCGGTGACCCCCTCTCGACCGACCCCGCGGTGCTCAGCGTCGAGGCCGCGCTCTCGAGCGCGCACGTCACGCTCGGCCAGCAGGTCTCGCTCACCCTCACCGTGAAGAACACCGGCAAGTCGCCCGCGCTGGGCGTCTCCACCGCTCCGCTGGCGCAGGCGGGAGCGGGCCGGGTGCGGCTCGCCGCCACCGCGGCCGAGGGCACCGTCGACCTGCAGCCGGGCGACGCGCACGCGTTCGTGCTCACGCTCGAAGCCGCCGACCCCGGCGAGGTGACGCTGTCGGGCACCGTCGAGGCGATGGACGGCCCGACCAGCTCGGCCATCTCGGCCGATTTCGGCCCGCTGGTGATGATGATGGAGAGCCCCTCGTACCTCACCGTCAGCGAGACCCACGCGCCGCTCGCCACCAACGTGAACCAGGACACCGCGGTCACCGTCACCGTGTCGAACGACGGCGAGGCCGAGGCGCGCATGGTCGCGGTGCAGCTCGACGGCGCCGCCGGCAGCGTGGCGTTCGAGCGGCGCAACGGCCCCACCCCGGTGGTGGCGAACCTCAAGGCCGGCGAGAGCCAGACCTTCACCTTCACCGTCAAGCCCACCGCCGCCGGCAACCTGGCGCTCAAGGCCCACGCCTTCGGCCTCGACGCCAACGACATGACCGCGCTCGAGAGCGACGAGGTGGCCTTCGGGTCGATCGGCGTCGAGCGCCCCGCGCACCTGGTGGCCGAGCTCGAGCTGGCCGACAGCACCACCACCGGGCAGCTCACCACCGCGACGTTGGTGGTGCGCAACGACGGCGACGCGCTGGCGCGCGGCGTGCTGCCCACCCCCGCGATACCCCTCGCCATCACGGTGAGCGGCAACGCGTCGGCGACCGCCAGCGCGGCGCCCACCGCCGTCGACGTGCCCGGCGGCAGCACCGCCACCTTCACCTGGGCCTACGTGGCCAGCGGCACCGGCAGCTTTTCGCTCTCGGCGCGGGTGCGCGGCGTCGATCAGAACAGCGGCGAGACGGTCGAGGCGCTGGCTGCGGCGCAGACCGCGGCGGTGATCGCCCCGTCGGCGCTGCAGATCGTCGAGCTCTCGGCGCCCACCGTGGTGAACCCCGCCCAGGGTTCGACCTCACCCTGAAGGTGAAGAACGGCGGCGGCACCGCGGCCAACGGCGTGCTGCCCGACCCGATGCCGCCCGCGCTGGTTGCCTCGGCCGCCGCGCTGGCGCGCCTGAACGGCGCTGCCCCGGCCGCGCAGAACATCGCCCCGGGCGCGACCGCCACCTTCGTCTTCCACTACCTCGAGAACGGCACCGGCGTGGGCACCTTGAAGTTCAGCGCCGGCGCCCGCGGCGTCGACGCGGTGTCGGGCGCTCCGCTCGTCGGCATCACCACCCAGTCGAACACCGTCTCGGTGCTTGGGCCACCGGTGCTGGCCATCGAGGCGGTGACTCCGCCGCTCAAGCTCTCGCGCAACCAGACCTTCAACGTCGAGGTGCGGGTGAAGAACACCGGCGGCACCGCGGCCACCAACGTGCTGCCGGCGCTCTCGTTCGCGGCCACCGGCGAGGCGCTGGCGACGGTCACCCCGGTGGCGGCGCAGACCATCGCCGCCGGCGGTCGGGGCATCTTCACCATCGCCTGCCGCGAGACGGGCACCGGCCTGGGCACGCTGCGCGCCCGCGCCTCGGCCACCGGCCTGAACCCGAACTTCGGCACTGCGCTGACGGCGGCGGCGATGACCGCGCCCGCGGTGAGCACCGTGCAAGAGCCGGCCGCGCTCTCGGTGGTGACCTTCATGCTGCCCGCGTCGTTGAGCCGCGGCGCCACCTTCTCGCTGGGCATGGTGGTCGCGAACACCGGTCAGGCCGACGCGAAGTCGGTGGTGCCCACCTCGGCCACCGCGACGGTCAGCGGCGGCACCACCGCCACGCTGGTGACTGGCCCCACCGCGCTCACCATTCCGGGCGGAAAGACTCGCACCTTCACCTGGCAGTACCGGGAGAGCGGCACCGCGGCGGGCACGCTGGGCTTCCGCGCGGGTGCCACCGGGGCCGACCTGAACAGCAACGCGGCGCTCTCGGCGGTGGCGGTGAGCTCGAACGTCACCCCGGTCGACGTCTACCTGGGCTGCAACGGCAGCGCGCTCTACCCTTCGCTCGACGGCCACCTGCTCGACCGCGACCGGTCGGACCTGGTGCCGGGCAGCGATCGCCTGCGGGTGAAGCCGTACTCGGCGCTGCTGAACGACTTCACGCGGGCGCTCGGCTCGCAGCCGGCCAGCATTCGCGGCCAGGTGGCGACGTTCGACGCGTACAACCCGGCGGCGTACGGCGCGATGCCACCGCTCGCGCAGCCGAGGTGGTTGGAAGAGCAGGAGCTCGCCGCGATCAGCCTGTACCGGGTGTTCATCGCCGCCTACCAGGCGTGCGTGACGCTCACCGCCAGCGGCACGCAGTACGCCGCCGCCCCCACCGCGGCCACTGCCACCACCGAGTGCCGCAGCTGGCAGCGCAGGTTCTGGTCGGCCACTCCGGGCGCGGCCGAGACCACCGCGTGCGCGAGCTTCGCGGTGTCGGCCGAGAACGACGGCGCCACGCCGCAGCTCAAGTGGGCCGCCACCTGCGCCACTGCCGCCACCTCGATGGGCTTCCTCGCTGAGTGAACTGGAGACCGCCATGAACTTCTCTCGCCGGCAGATGTTTCAGAGTGCAGCAGCCCTCGCGATGGCCCCGGCGCTGGTGCGCGCGCAGGCCGCGCCGCGGCCCAAGGCGGTGGTGCTGATCTACTTGAACGGCGGCTACAACGCGCTGTTCGGCAGCGCGAAGTCGTTCTCCGCGGCCGGCACGTTCGGGGTCACCCCCACCAACATCAAGCAGCTGGGAGGCAGCACCAGCCAGCTGTTCGTCGACGACGCGACGTTCGGGCAGCTCTTGCCCGCGAGCGCGCTCGGGCACCTCGCCACGGTGGGCGTGAACCACCACATCTCGGCACATACGCCGGCCCAGATGTCGCATTGGATCGGGCCCAGCGGCCGCAGCAACGCGCTGATGCTGGCGAAGTCGATGGCGGTGGCCGGCTCGGCCACCCTGCCCTGCGTGGTGGTGGGCCCCGGCACTCCGGTGGGCACCCACCCGGCCGAGGGCGGCGTGACGCTGCAGCGCGCCAGCGACCTGGCCCCGGCGCTCGACCTGTTCGGCGTGGGCAGCACCGCGGGCGCGATGCCCAGCCGCCGCACCGCGCTGGCGGGCCTGCGCGCGGCGAAGGCGCAGTCGGCGGCGTCGCTGACCTCGAGCCCCAACACCTTGAAGAGCGCGCGCGAGGCGTATGACGGCGCGCTGGCGGTGATGACCTCGACGGCGCCCGGCATCACCCTGTCGAGCCTGCAGGCGTTCTACGGGGTGACCGGCACGGCGGTGAGCAGCTTCACCCACCAGATGATGGCCGCCGACGCGATGATCAGCCTCGGCACCAAGGTGGTGGTGGCGGTGAGCAACGCAGGGTGGGACACCCACGGCGACATCAACGGCATCGCGGTGCGCAACAAGATGAGCACGCTGATTCTGCCGGGGCTCTCGAAGTTCCTCTCGAACGCCAGCGGCGCCAACGCCACGCACGACGTGACGGTGGCGATCTTCGGTGACTTCGCGCGCAGCCTGCCCGGGTCTGACCACGCCAGCTGCGTGGCCGCGACGGTGATCGGCCCGCGCATCAAGGTGGGCACCACCGGCAACGTCGACCCGCAGGTCGGTATGAGCTCGACCCCCGGCCCCGCCGGCATGTGGTCGCTGCTGGCCGACGCCTCGGGAGTTCCGGCGGCGGCGAACCCGTTCGGCGCGAACCCGCACGCCAGCCTGCTGCTGTAAATGCAGGCCGGTCGGGCGCGAAGGCAGTAGGCTGCCGGGCGTGACGCTGCTCGCGGTGGCGATCGTTCTGCTCGCGCAGCAGCCGGCCGCTGCGCCGGGGGAAGACGCCGAGACCGCCATCGAGCGGGGCCGCCTGCTGATCCGCGACCTCTACGAGGAGCAGGCGCTCGAGGTCTTGAAGCCGTACCTCGGCGACGAGGGGCTGCAAGACAGCCTGCGCAGCCGGGCCTTCGTATACGCGGGCATCGCGCAGCTGAACCTCGGCGACGAGACCGAGGGGCGGCGCATGTTCGGCCGCGCGCTCGAGATCGACATCGGGGCGGTGCTGCCCGAGTGGGTCTCGCGGCGCGTGCGCGACGCGTACCAGCTCGAGCTCGAGCGGGTGATGCGCGCCAAGAGCCCGGCGCCGCCCGAGGTGACCACCCGCGCCATGCGCCACGCGTGGGCCGGGCCCACCCTGCTCGCCGGCGCGGCCATCAGCGCGGCGATGTCGGTGTTCGGGTTCGTGCGCTGGTCCGACTTCTACGCGCAGTACCGGCAGGCTCCGGTGGGGCTCGACGCGCAGGCGGCGTACCGGGCCGGGGTGCCGTACTACCTGTTCGGCGACGCGGCGGCCGCGGTGGCGGGGGTGCTGCTGGTGGTGGCGCTCGCGTGGTGGTTCTTGCCGGGGTGAGCATCACAACTTCTCGCGCACCACCTTCATCTCGTTCGCTTCGAGCTTCACGTCGACCTGGCGGCGCGCCTTCTTCTCGGCGTTCACCAGCACGATCACGTGCCGGCCGGCGAAGACGGTGATCGGCGCCATCGGGGTCATGCCCAGCGGCCGCCCGTCGAGCGTCACCTCGGCCCAGGGGTCGACCCGCACGTGCAGGGTGGCCCGGGGCACCGCGAAGCGCTGCGGCTGCTCGCCCTTGAGCTCGTAATCGAAGTCGATGCCGTCGGCGGCCGAGACCAGCCGCAGCTGCGCGCTGGCGCCGGGCATCGACACCTCGAGCGGGGTGCGGCCGAGCTTCTTGTCACCCGCGTAGACGTCGACGGGCGGCTGGGTCTCGAACGCGAGCAGCTTCTCGGGAGGCGCGACCGGCTTCACCGGCGGCGGCACGCTGCGCTTGACCGGCCGCACCCGAGAGCGGTTGCTGGGGGTGGCGGCGGGCCGCCCCTCGTCTTCGCCCACCGCCCCGAGCGGTGCGGGCATCACCGGCTCGCGCTCGACCACCACCGGCGCGACGTCGGCGGGAGCCGGCTCTTCGGGCTCGGGCGTGTACAGCGCGGCCCAGCCGATGGCCACGAGGCCCAGCGCCGCGCAGGCCCCGCCCACCACGAAGCCTACGGGGGAGCGGCGCCTTCGCGCGGGGGGCGCGGCCGGAGCCGCAGTGACCGGCTCGGCGGTCATCGGCGCGGCGGGCCGCGAGAACACCGTCTCGTGAATGGGCGAGGCGAGCTTCTGGAGCGCCACGCCCACGTGACCGACCTCGCGGGTCTCTGAATGCCCGGTGCTCGAGGGTGTCTCGCGCAGGCCCTTCACCAGCTCGGCCAGCTCGCCGCGCGCGCGCTCGATGCCGTGCTCGTGCTCGAGCCAGGCGTCGAGCGGCGCCTTCATCGCGCGCGCCGAGGGCCAGCGCTCATCGGGGTCGAGCTTGAGCGCGTGCGAGATGACCTCGGCCAGCTCGGGCGGCACGCCGGGGGCCAGCGTCTCGAGCGGCTTCTTGCGCCCGTAGACCACCTGGCTCAGCATCTCGAGATCGTTGCGCGAGCGCGCGTAGGGAATGTCGCCGGCCAGCGCCTCGTACATCACGATGCCGAGCGCGAAGAGGTCGGTGCGCTGATCGACCGCCTGCCCGCGCGCCTGCTCGGGAGACATGTACGCGACCTTGCCCTTGGCGGTGCCGTGGGTGGTGGCGCCGCCCGGGTCGGTGGTGAAGGTCTTGGCGATGCCGAAGTCGGCCACCTTCACGTCGCCGGCGATCGAGAGCAGCAGGTTGCTGGGGCTGATGTCGCGGTGAACGATCTTGAGCGCCTCGCGGCTGCCGGGCCCGGCCTGCTCGTGAATCGCCTGCAGGCCGCCCAGCGCGCGCGAGGCGAGGTACGCGGCGATCAGCGGCGAGAGCTTGCGTCGGGCGGTGAAGAGGCGGTCGAGCGAGACGCCGTCGACGTACTCGAGCGCCATGAAGTACTGCCCGCCCGAGAGGCCCAGCTCGTAGATCTGCACCACGCCCGGGTCGGAGATCATCGCCGCCACCCGGCCCTCTTTGAGGAACATCTCGCGCACCCGCTCGTCGTCGGCGAGGTGCGGCAAGAGCGTCTTCACCACGCACTTCTGGCCGCCCTTGGTGGCCAACCAGACCTCGCCCATGCCGCCCACGCCCAGTCGGGAAAGCACCGAATACGCGCCGATCTGAAAGCCAGACTGCTCCATGCCTCGAGGCGTTTCATGCTATCCGAAAGCACCCGTGCCCTCCCGCGAGAACCCTTCGTGGCCAACCTGACCCAGGGCGTCGCTCGGGGCCACAGCCCCGCGGTGGCGGTCGCGATCGTGGTGGTCACCGGCCCCGACTCGGGCCAGCGGTTCGAGCTGACCCGCGGCTCGGCGCTGGTGGGCTCGCTCGACACCTGTGACCTGGTGCTCACCGACCCCACCGTGTCGCGGCAGCACCTGCGGCTCGAGCTGCTCGACGACGGCCTGAAGGCCACCGACCTGAAGAGCCGCAACGGGGTGTACTTCAACGGCTCGCGGTTGAGCGAAGCGCACCTGCCGCTGGGGGCGCGGCTGAAGCTCGGCGACACCGAGCTGCGCATCGACGCGCTCGACCGCCAGCGGCCCGCGCCCGGCACCCAGACCGAGTACCACGGGCTGGCCGGGTCGAGCGCCGCGATGCGCGAGGTGATCTCGACGGTGCAGAAGGTGGCGCCCACCCGCGGCACGGTGCTGATTCAGGGCGAGACCGGCACCGGCAAAGAGGTCGCGGCGCGCGCGATTCACCGCGGAAGCGGCCGCAAGGGCGAGCTGGTGGTGTTCGATTGTGGCGCGGCGTCGCCGGGCGTCATCGCCAGCGAGCTGTTCGGGCACGTGCGCGGCGCGTTCACCGATGCGCGCACCGATCGCCCCGGCGCGGCGGTCGACGCCGACGGCGGCACCCTGTTTCTCGACGAGATCGGCGAGCTCGATCTCTCGCTGCAGGCCTCGCTGCTGCGCCTGCTCGAGAACCAAGAGGTGAAGCCGGTGGGCGGCGGCAAGTCGCGCAAGGTCGACGTGCGGGTGGTGGCGGCCACCAACCGCGATCTGCAGGCCGAGGTCGAGGCCGGCCGATTCCGCGAAGATCTGCTGTTTCGCCTCGCGGTGGTGACGGTGGTGCTGCCGCCCCTGCGCGAGCGGCTCGATGATCTGCCGGTGCTCGCGCGCCGCGTGCTCGACGAGGCCCGGCTCGAGCTCGAGCTGAGCGACGACACGCTGGCGATTCTGCGCAGCTACACCTGGCCGGGCAACGTGCGCGAGCTGAAGAACGTACTGTTCCGCACCGCCACGCTCGGTGGCGCGCCCGACCTCGCCGCCGGCAAGCTGCCGTCGAAGCCGCCGCCGGTGTCGAGCGCGGCTGCGGCGGCTGCGCCCGCGCGCGAGCCCGCCATCGACGATGATCTGCCCGCCGACTACCGCCGCGCCCGCGAGTCGCTGCTGTCGCGCTTCGAGCGGCAGTACATCAAAGACCTGCTCGAGAAGAGCGGCGGCAACGTGAGCCAGGCCGCGCGCACCGCCGGCATCGCGCGCGCCCACATGTACCGGCTGCTCAACAAGCACGGCCTGCAGGGCGAGTGAGCGGGCGCGCTCTCCTCGCCGGGCCCCCAAACCCTGGGCATGCCCCAACCCCGACCCGGCCCCTGCCCGAGCTCGCTGACCCTTGGCCAGACCCTGCCGGGCCGTCGGCGAACGTTCAGCGCTCGCCTGCCGCGAACGCTTTGAAAGCCGAAAATCACGAGCTGCGCGACGAAGAGCCACCACCGACCCCCGCTCTCACCGGTGTGGGAGCTTCAGCAGGCGAATGCGGTTGTTGAGCTGATCGGTGAGGAACACGTTCTCGCCGACCAACACCAGCGAGGTGGCGCTCCACAAGATGCCGACCTTGGGCGGCCCGTCGGCGAGGCCCGAGATCGACGACGAGTCCGAATAGGTGGCGCTGTCGAACAGCACCTCGCTGCCGCCGTCGGCGGTGCTGCGCCACACCCGGCGGCCGCGGCTCCACACCAACAGCCCGCGCTCGTCGAACACGAAGCTGCGCACGCCGTTCTCGCTCGTCGGCAGCCGGTAGTGCGCGCGTACTCCGCCGTCGAGCTCGAAGCGCCGCACGCTGGGGTCGTTGTCGACGAGGTACAGCTCACCGCCCGCGCCGGTCACCAGCGCCGATGGCGCGCTGAGCGCCACCCCCGAGTCGAGCCCCGCCAGCCGCACCTGCGAGCCCGACTGCACCCCGAAGCGCCGCAGCTGAAACGGGTTCTGCGTCGAGCCGTTGCCTTCGGCCACGTAGAGCAGGTCTTCTCCCTGGGGCGAGCGCCCGAACGCCAGCAGCGAGATGACTCGGAAGGTGGCGTCGACCCGCGCGCCCGGCCCGGCGAAGGTGTCGATGCGCTGCAGCTCGCGATCGATCACCCGCACCGTGTCGCGCACCGCGTCGGTGACGTAGAGCCCGCCGTCGGGCCCGGCTTTGAGGTCGACCGGCCGATCGAGCCACCCGCCGTTGAACAGCGGCCCATCGACGCCCATGGTCTGACCGTTGGGCGGCGGCCCGGCCACGGTGATGACCCGGCCCGCGTCGACGTACATCAGCCGCACGGTGCGGTTCTCGCTCCAGGCCAGAAAGCCGGGCGCCGGCCACTCGACCATGCGGTCGGGGTCATCGAGCCGAGCCACCGCCGCGTCGCCGTCGCTGTACGCCACCTGGGGGGTGATGAGCGGCGAGATGCTCACCCCGCCGTCTTCGATGAGCGTGTACCGGCGCAGGCCGTTGAGCTCGCTCACCACCACCGTCTCGTCATCGAGCCGGGTCAGCCCGCTGGGGCTGGGCAGGTTGCGCGCCAGCGTGCTGGTGCGCCCGCCGTCGAGCGGCACCGAGCGCAGCGCGCTGCCGCTGCTCTCGATGAGCAAGAGCCGCCCCGCATCGCGATCGAGCGACAGCTGCCCGGGCGCGTTGAACGCCGCCGCCACCCCGACTCCATCGGTGGTGGTCGCGCTGCCGCTGCCCGCCAGGGTCGAGCTCTGCGCCCCGCCCAGCGGCACGATGCGAATGCGGTGGCTGGCCGCCTCGGAGACGTAGACCAGCCCGTCGTCTGCCTGCACCGCGTCGACCGGCTGGTTGAGCTGGAGCAGGTTCCACTGGCCGTTGCCGGTGCCCGAGCTGCCCAGCCCGATGACCTTCACCAGCCCGCCGTCGACGGGGTTCACGTAAAAGACCCGGTGCGCGCCGGGGTCCGACACCAGCAGGCCTCCGTCGGCGGTCAGGTGCAGGCCGCGGGGCTGGCTGAAGCCGGCGTCGATGGCCATGGTGACCACGGTGGGCGCCTGCCGCGGGCTGCGAATCACGCGAACCCGCCGGTTGCGCGCATCGCTCACCGCGAGATCCGAGTTGCGCAAGAGCTCGATGCCCAGCGGCTGGCAGAACGACGCGGTGGGGCCCGGCCCGTCGGCGAAGGCGCACGCTCCGTTGCCCGCCAGGGTGGTGACGCCGCCGTCGGCCCAGATGGCCCGCACCCGGTTGTTCGCCGAGTCGGCCACGAACACGTTGCCCAGCGCGTCGCTGACCAGCATCTGCGGCCGCTGAAACTGGGCCGCGGCCCACGGCCCATCGACCCAGCCGGGCGGCCCGCTGCCCGCCACGGTCGAGAGGCAGCCATCGTCGACCCAGCCGTCGCAGTCGTCGTCGAGCCCGTTGCACAGCTCGGGCGAGGGCTTCTCGCCGTCGCTCACGCAGGCCCAGCCGCCGTCGACGCAGGCGAAGGCGCCGGGCGCGGTGCACACGCCCAGGCCGCCCACGCACGCCTCGCCCGCATCAGCGAGGTCGTCGAGCACCCCATCGCAGTCGTCGTCGGCGCCGTTGCACTGCTCGTCCGCGGGAGCGCCCGGCTGGGTGGGGCAGCGACGCACGTCGGCCGCGCACTCCCAGGTGGCCGACCGCGCGCAGGCGCCCAGGCCCACGGTGCACGCAAAGCCCAGCGCCTCGGGCGCGCACGGCGCGACGCACACCCCGTCGACGCACACCAGGTCGTCGGGGCACACGCCCTGGGGGCACGTCTTGCCCTCATACATGGCCAGCGGGGGGCACGAGGCCAGCGCCACCACGAATGGAGCGAGCACGCGACGCAGCGGGGGCATCACCTTGGCCACGCGCGTGAAGCTACTTAAGCCTTGGCGTAGGCGCGAATGACCTCTTGCACCAGCGGGTGGCGCACCACGTCGGCGTCGCTGAACTCGGAGAAGGCGATGCCCTGAATGTTCTGCAGAATCTTCTGCGCGTGCACCAGGCCCGACTGCTGGCCCTGGGGCAGGTCGATCTGCGTCACGTCGCCGGTGATCACCGCCTGCGAGGCGTAGCCCAGGCGGGTGAGAAACATCTTCATCTGCTCGATCGAGGTGTTCTGCGCCTCGTCGAGAATGGCGAACGCGTCGTTCAGGGTGCGGCCGCGCATGAACGCCAGCGGCGCGACCTCGATGACGCCCTGCTCGATGAGCTGGGTGGCCCGCTCGTGCTCCATCATGTCGTGGAGCGCGTCGTAGAGCGGCCGCAGGTAGGGGTTGACCTTCTCGGCCAGGTCGCCGGGGAGGAAGCCGAGCTTCTCGCCGGCCTCGACCGCGGGGCGCGTGAGCACGATGCGCTTCACCTTGCTTCTCCATCAGCGCCTTCACCGCCATCGCCATCGCGAGGTACGTCTTGCCGGTGCCGGCGGGGCCGATGCCGAACACGATGTCGTGGCTGCGAATCGCGTCGACGTAGCGCTTCTGCGCCATGCCCTTGGGCGCGATGGCCCGGCCCCCGGCGCGGGTGAGCACCGGGCTCGAGTACAGCTCTTTCAGCGAGGGCTCTTTGCCCTCGTGGCCGAGCACCTTGATGGCCTGCTCGACGTCTTCTTTGTAGACCGGGCGGCCGCTCTGCAGCATCTCGAGCAGCTGGGTGAACAGCTGCTCGGCGAACTCGACCACCGCCTCGTCGGGCCCGCTCAAGGTGAGGTCGAGGCCGCGCTGCCCCACCTTCACGCCCAGGCGGCGCTCGACGAGCTTCAGGTTCTCGTTGTGCGCCCCGGCCAGCGAGCGCATCAAGTCGTTGTCTTCGAGGTGGATCTGCTTCATCTCAAGGGAGGCAGCAGCACGAACGTGCCAGCCTCGGTGCGGCGGTAGAAGTAACCGTCGCGCCACGGGTATCGCAGATCGTCACCCTTCAGCAAACCGGTCTCGACCAGCGCCTCGAGGGTGGCGGGCAGCTCGCCCTTCTCCAACCGGTAGAGGGCCAGCGCCGACTCGATGCGGGTGACCTGCTGCCGCGAGATGAACCGCTGCGCCGCGGGGTCGCTGTAGGTCGAGGCCGAGGCCGACCCGAGCTTGAAGGCCCCCAGGTCGGCGCGCATCACCAGAAAGCCGACCGCGCCCACCATCACCAGCGCGACCACCACCCGGCCGAGCACCGCCAGGCTGCGCTCGAGGAAGGTGTCGTCGCGGTCGAGCTCCATGCCGTGGCTGCTGCTGGAGAGCCCCTTGAGGTAGTCGAGGTTGACCAGGTTGCACAGCGCCTTGCAGGTGTCGAACTCGCCCAGGGTCGACAGGTCGATGAGCTCGCGCACCGTGCGGCCGGCGGTGGCGAGCCCGTAGACCCGCCGCTCCATCTCGCCGATCGACTGGAACTCGCCCTTGGTGACGTCTTTCTTGTCTTCGAACGCGTCGTCGAGCGCGGCGTCGAACTCGTTGGCGGTGGGCGGCGCCGGGGGCAGCTCTTTGAGCCGCTCGAAGGTCATCTCGTAGCTGGTGATCTTCTTCTTCACCACCGGCCACTCATCGACCATGCGGAAGCCTTCCATCAGCACCGACTCGGCGCGCAGCGGCACCACGGAGGGGTCGGACTCGACCTCGGTCTGCTCGAAGCCGTAGCTGCCGCTCTTCCAGGTGAAGAGCTTGAAGAGCGTCTCGGTGGTCTGCAGCTGCACCATCTGCTTGAACTTCTCGGCGGTGATGGCGTCGAGCGAGACCAGCACGTCGCCGAGCCGCTGCAGGGTGCGCTTCTGGGTGTCGAGCGCATGCTGCAGCTGCGCTTCGGTGATCAGCTGGGCGCGCACCAGCATGGTGCCGATCAGGTCTTTCTTGTTTCGGGTGCTCGACTCGGCGCGCACGATGGCGCCCTCGTGAAAGTGAATGTGCACCTCTTGATCTTTCGATTTGAGGTGCAGGGTGCCGGTCTTCCCCTGCTGGCCGATGAGCTGGAGAATGTCGGCGATACCGAAGTCTTTGAGCGTGCCCTTGAGCGCCATGCGTCAGGCCCCCTGGCCTTGCTTCTTGAACAGGCCGCGCACCGACAGGCCGTAGACGAACACCAACAGCAGCGCGAGCGGCACCACCTTGACCCACAGCGGCAGGCCCTCGAACGGGGCGCGCAGCACTCCGTCGCGCAGCACCACCGCCACCCAGGCGAACACGAACAAGAACGCGTAGAGCGCGCCGCGCACCGGCAGGCCCTTGAACACGTGGCCCAGGCCCGAGCAGAGCAACCCCAGGCCGAAGGTGAGGCGGTCGACCCGGCTCTGGTAGCGCGCCACCTCGACCTGCTTGCGCACCTTGAGCGCCGGCGGCACCACGCCCTTCTTGGCGAACACGTTGACGCACTGGGTGCACATCACGCTGGCCACCGACAGGTCGGGGTCTTCGCGCCGCGACATCGGGTTGCCGCACTTGGTGCAGGCCCGGGCGGCGCCCACGCGGCGGGCGAGCCCCCCGAAGGCGATGAGCAGCCCCGCCGCGGCCAGCGGGTAGACCGGCGCCCACGGCGCCTTGATGTCTCCCAGCAGCATCAGGGAGAGCTGCGAAGACACCCGCGCCTCGGTCTCGTCAGACGCGGTGAGCGAGAGCAGCTCGCTCTGGGCCATCGGCACCGTGACCAGCCAGGGGTTGCCCAGCAGCTTGCCTTGGGGCTCGGGGCGGTCGACCAGCGACGGGTCGCGCTGCCGCGCCTCGCCCATCGCGGCGTTGCCCTTGTCGATGTCGGCAGAGGCCTGGTCGATGCCCAGCACCGCCACCCGCCGCTGGTACAGGCGCGCCAGGTCGAACCACGGCGCGGCCAGCTCGGGGGCCCTCTTGGCGGCGGCCTCGAACAGCCCCAACGGGTTCTCGAGGTCGCCCGAGAGCAGCATCGCGGCCCCCAGGTTCACCTGCGCGCGCGGCTCGTCGGGGTTGCGCGCCAACGCCGCCTTGAGGCGGGGTATGGCGAGATCGAGCTTGCCGCGGTGCAGCTCGAAGGTGCCCAGCGCGAACAGCTCGCCGTACTGCGCCTTGTCTTCGGCGGCGCGGCGCACCACCTTCTGGGCCACCGCCTCGGCGCCCGTGCCTCCGCGCTCGAGCTGCCAGGCGGCCTCGGCGGGGGTGTCGGCGAAGGCGGTGTGGTGCACCAACAGCGCGCCGAGCAGCGGCACCGCGCCCAGCGCGCCGATCATCAGCCCCACCAGCACCCGCTCGGCGAGCGAGAGGTAGAGCGTGAGCGCCGCGAAGATGAACAGCATCGACGGCACCACGCCGAGGCGGAACACGATGGGCAGGGTGAGCAGCACCAGGCCGATGGCGGTCGACTGCCAGCGGGGCACCACGCGGGGGAAGAGGTAGTTGAAGTCGAAGAGGAAGTAGCGGCCGCGGCGGGCGAACAGCACCCCCAGCACGAAGACCGCGGTGATGACGAAGGCGGCGAGCAGCGCGGTGCCGGCGTCGGCGAGCAGCGGGCGCGCGTAGCGGGGCTCGGTGAGCAGCCGCACCACCCCGCCCTGCAGCGCCGAGAAGTAGCGGCCGATGTCGCTGGGGTCGGCGGCGAAGTACGCGCGCGCCAGCCCGAAGTGCGACGAAGGCAGGTTGGGGGCCAATTCGAGCGCGCCCAGGGCCTGCTCGATGGCGACCTGCGAGCTGCCCTCGGCCTCGTGAGCGGCCGAGGCGCGCAGCAGCGCGATCGACCAGGCCTCGAAGTCGAGCGCCCCCACCTCGGCCTTGAGCCGGAGCAACTCGGCCCGGGCGTTGGCCTCGGCCTTGGGGTCTTGCCCGAAGGCGGCGTTGGCGGTGCGCCAGCGCTCCCACGCGGCGTCGAGGTCGGCGTCGTTGGTCTTGGTGACCGCGATGGGCGCGGCGATGGGGCGGGCGGGCGGCTCGGGCTTCTTGGGCTCGACCTTCTTGGGGGCCTCTTTCTTGGGCGCCTCTCGGAGCGGCTCGGCCTTCTTGGGGGCCTCTTCTTCTTCGTCGGGGCTGTCGACGTCGGGGGTCTCGCCGGGCCTCAAGTCGATCGGCTGCCGGGGCACCTCGTCGGGCTCTTCGGCTGCAGGCGCGGCCCTGGGCTTGGGGCGAGGCGGGGGCGGCGCCGCCTTGGCGGGCTTCGCGTCGGGGTCGACGAGATCGACCTGCGCAAGCGCCGGCGCGGCGAGAGCCAGCAGCACGAGTGGGACCCAACGTCGCACCTGAAGGTCGGAGCATAGGTGATAAGGGCTGCCTTTCCAGCATGGGAAAAAGCGGAGAAGCGATCGAGAGGCTGATCGAGGTGATGCGGCGGCTGCGCGAGGGCTGCCCGTGGGATCGCGAGCAGGACATTCGCTCGCTGCGGCCCTACCTGATCGAGGAGTGCTACGAGGTGCTCGACGAGATGGACCGGGTGGCCTACGGCGGCCCGTGGAAGCCGCTGGCCGAGGAGCTGGGCGACCTGCTGTTCCAGATCGTCTTCCACTCCAAGATCGCCTCGGAGCTGGGCGAGTTCGACTTCGCCGAGGTGGCCGACGCCATCGCCGACAAGCTGACCAGCCGGCACCCCCACGTGTTCTCAGACGTGAAGGTCTCGGGGCCCACCGCGGTGCTCGAGAACTGGGCGAAGCTCAAGGCCGACGAGCGCAAGCGCAAGACCGGCAAGGCGGGCTCGGTGCTCGACGGGGTGCCCACCGGCGCTCCCGGCCTGCAGCGCGCCGAGCGGCTCACCGAGAAGGCCTCGCGCATCGGCTTCGACTGGCCTGACCTGCAGGGCGTGCGCGGCAAGCTCGACGAAGAGCTGCGCGAGCTCGACGAGGCGATCGCGACGAAAGACAAGAACGCCATCGAGCACGAGCTGGGCGACGTGCTGTTCTCGCTGGCCAACCTGAGCCGCTTTCTGGCCACCCCGGCCGAAGATGCGGTGCGCCAGGCGAACGCCCGATTCACCTCGCGCTTCCAGCACATGGAGCGCCAGCTCGACGCCCAGAACCGAAAGTTCGACAAGGTGCCGCTTGATGAGCTGAACGCGCTGTGGGAAGAGGCCAAGCGCGAAGAGCAGTTCAAGAAGACTTCAGGAGAATAAGAACGTGGCGAACACGCGAAGTGCCCAGAAACGCAACCGTCAGTCGCTCAAGCGCCGTGCGCGCAACCTCTCGATTCGCAACGCCGTGAAGACCGCGGTGAAGAAGGCTCGCGAAGCCGTGAGGTCGAACGCGCCCAACGCGAAAGACGCGGTGAACAACGCCAAGCGCATTCTCGATCGCGCGGCGACCCGCGGCGTGCTGCACGCCAAGAACGCCTCGCGCCGCGTCTCGCGCCTGGCGTCGTCGCTGACCGCGACCGCGAAGAAGTAGGCGCGTCACCTCAGCCTGCTGCATCACCCTTCGGCCGACCCGATGCTCACGCGCGGGTCGGCGCGAATGCTTTCTCGCCACCTTGCGCGGCGGCATCGGGCCGGGGCGCCCTACTCTGCGAGCTTGCGCGCCCGGGCCACGACCTCAGCTTTGCGGCCGCGGCTCGCGAGGCACAGCTGCACCGCGTCGAGGTACGCGGTCTCGAGGCCCACCTCGCCCTGGTTCTCGCCGATGAGCTGCAGCGCTCCGAACAGCTGGGGGAGCGTGGGCGAAAGCGGCGCGCCCTGCAGCTCTTCGAACAGCGTCGCGACCGTCTGGCACACCGCTTCGGGCACCTTCCACCGCCTGCCGACACTGGCCGCGACGACCGCCACGTCTTCGCTGCCCTGGAGCGGCGGCACGCGCACCACGGTCATCGGCGGGGCACCCTCGAGCGTCACCAAAGCCTCGGGGCCCGCGCAGGTCTCGACCAGCAGGTGACCTCGCCCCCCGCTCAGCGCGGCGAGGCGCTCGAGCGCGTCGGGGCCCGCGCCCTCGAGGCCCGAGGCCACGATCAGCGCGCCGGCGGCCGCGGCGCGCTCGAGCGCCTCGGCCGCGCCCGGCCCATCGAGATCGACGGTCTGCGCTTCTCGGCGCAGCAGCCGGGCGCACTCTTGCGCCAGCGAAGACTTGCCGCTCGAGGCCGGGCCCGCCAGCGCCACCGGCTCGCCGAGGCTCAAGGCCTTGAGCGCCCGAACCAGCGGCGCTTGGAGCCGGTCGGTGACGACCAGCGCCGGCGCGGAGGTTGTGGGCGCGCCGAGGGCCAGCTCCTCGAGCGCTTGCGGTGCGTCGACCGGGGCGCCCAGCACCACGTCGAGCGCGCGGTCGAGGCCCGCCCGGGCGGCCTCGCTCAGGCCGCCCCCGTACACCTCGCCGGCCTCGCGCCGTGAGCGCTGGCCTTCGGTCAGCTCGCCGCTACCGGCGAGCGCGGCGACGCGGCGCGCCACCCGCTCGAGCGCTTCGCTGCTCACCTCGCGGCCGCTGCCTTCGATGACGCCGGTCGCGAACGCGTCGGTGAGCTGCAGGTGGGTGGCGACCAGCGCGTCGATGGTGGCGGGCTCGAGCGAGAGGCCCAGACCGGTCAGCTGCCCCTTCAGCTCGTGCGCGTCGGGGCCCGACGCGCGCACCGGAATGAAGTGGGCCAGCGCGACCGAGCTGGCGGCCCCGCTGGCCGAGGCCGAGGCGATCAGGCGGAAGTCGCGCGAGGTCTCGACCGGCTCGCGGTTGGGCAGCTTGAGCCGCCCCTTGCCGTCGAACAGGCCGTCGACGAGCGCCAGCACGTCGCGGCTGGCCTTCTCGGCGTGGGTGAGGTGCACGAACGCTCCGTCGCGCGCGGCGCGGGTGAGCAGCGCGGCGCCCTGCGGGCCGCTGAGCTCTTCGGGGTGGCGCACCTGCGACAGATCGACTTCGAGATACGCGGCCCGGGTGGCGAACGCGACGTGCCGCACCAGCGCGCCGGGCTCGGCCGACGACGGGCCCTCGACCAGCACCGGGCCAGCGCCGCGCATCGCCAGCGCCAGGCTGCGCAGGGTGTCTCGAGCCGCCCCACCCTCGGGCAGCCCCCCCTCTTCGGCGGTCAGCCGAGGGGCGGCTTCGGGGTCGGCCTGCGAGGTCGAGAGCGCGATGCCGCCGACGTCGACGCGCTGCGCTGCGGGGTCTTCGGGCAACCGCTGCCCGGCCACTCCACCCAGCTCGCGATCGACCTCGCCCAGCGGGGCGACCCGCTGCAGGTCGGCCTGGTAGAGCTGCCCCAGGGCCAGCCGGGCGAGTGAGCCGGGCGAAGCGAAGGTGCCGCCCTCGCGAATGCAGTCGACCAGCGCCGCGCGCGCGCCCTGACGCTCGGCCGGCTCGGCCTCGAGCAGCCGCGCCACCGCGCCCTCGAGCTGCGCGACGGTCTCGGCCTCGAGCCGCTCGAGCACCTCGGGCTCGGCGAGCTCGCGAATGAGCTCGGGGTCGAGCGCTTCGGCGGCGACCCGGCTCTCGAGGTAGTCGGCGAGCGCCTCGGCGATGAACGGCTCACTCTCCGCGAGGCGGCCCAGCACCACGCGCAAGAAGCGCTCTTCGTCGAGCACCTCGAGCCCGTCGTCGAGCACCTCGGGCGTGGGGTCGGCGGCGAGCAGCTCGAGGCGAAACGGCAGGGTGGTGAAGTCGGGCTCGGGCCGCTCGTCGGTGGGCAGCAGGTCGGCGCAGGCGAAGGTCAGCGCTTCACCCTCGAGCTGCGCGAGCCGCGCGGCGTACCCGGCCCACTCCCGGGCCTGCGCCGAGGTGTAGCCGTGGGCTTCGAGCTGCGCGGCGAGCTCTTCGCGGCCCACCTTCATGGTGAGGCCGCTGAGCACCGCCGCCGCGCCGAGGTGCCGCCACTCGCCCAGCGTGGCCGCGAGGTGCTCGGCCCGTGCGGCCTCGGGGAAGGTCGAGAGGTCGACCACCGCCGCCCGGCCCGTGGCGCGGGCGTTCACCAGCGGGCCCACCAGCTCGGCGAGCTCGTGCTTCACCTCGTCGTCGAAGCAGAGCCGCAGCACCGCGTAGAGCCGCTCGACGTCTCGGGCGTCGTGGGCCGGGTCGAGCAGCGCGACGTCTTCGGCGAGCGCCCGGGCGGGGTCGACGTCTCCCTCGCCGGCGGGGCGCTGTAGCGCGGGGTGGCCGGCCAGCGTGCGCTGCTCGCCGTTGGCCGAGGTCAGCCGCACCGTGTCGAGCTCGACGCCGGCGGCGGTCGCCAGGCGGGCGAGGTGCCTGACCGCCTCGTCGGTACCGAACTGCTGCGGGAGCACCCGGCCCAGGTACTGAACGGCGTGCAGCTTCGCCGCGCCGTTGGGTTGCAGCTCGATCAGCCGGGCGATGAACGAGAAAACCCGCGGGTCGTCATTGAACTGCGTCAGAAAGTGGCTGAAGTCTCCGATGCCGCTCAGCTCGCGCTCGAGCACCTCGTCTCGGAGCGCGAAGAAGCGCGGGTCGCGCGTGTTCCAATAGTCGACGTGGCTCTGGGCGGGGTCGTCGCCGAGCGGGCCGGCCTCGGCGACCTGCGGCTTTCGCCGGGGCTCGAGCGGAGCTGCCGCCCCCTGCTCGAGCCGGTGCTGCTCGGCGGCCACCCTCTGGAACAGCGGGTTCTGGGAGAGCACCACGCCGTTCGAGCCCACCAGCTGGTCGGGGCTGAACGGCGACCGCCGCGTCACGCCGGCGAGCAGCCGGCAGAAGTCTTCGTTCTGCAGGCAGGCCGCGGGTATCACCTGTACGTAGCGCTGGAACTCTTGCGAGAGGGTGTCGACGCCCAGATCGCAGCTGCGCGCCAACATCTGGAGCAGCCCCTGGTGCCACCTTTGGTCGGGGGTGCGGTGGCCCAGCTGGTAGCAGGTAGAGACCCCCCAGGTCTGGGCGAGCAGCTTCACCGTCTCGTCGTCGACCTCGAAGACCTCGGGGTCGCAGGCGTTGACCCGGGCCTGCAGCTCGTCGGCGGTCAGCCGGGTCTCGGCCAGCCGGTGACCGACCAGTAGAGGCTTCACCGCCGCCCGAGGCGGCCGGCCGCCGGCGCGATCGGGGAGCGACGAGAGCAGCTGCCCGCCCACGCTGAAGCTCGACTCGGTCAGCCCGAAGGCGCGAGCGAAGCGATGCGCCGCCACTGCGGCTTCGGAGGTGGCCGGCAGCTGGTTGAACAGGTGCTGGGGGGAGTTGCTCACCACGCCGAGGCCCAGCTCTTTGGTGCGGGCGAAGAAGTGCAGCGCGGCGACCTTGAACTCGGGGGTGCCGTAGTTGAACCAGTTCTCGACCTGGGTGCCCATGCCCCACTGGGTCCACATGCGCTGCAGCGACGGGTCATCGACCTGGGTGCACTCGAGGTTGCTCTGCTGCCATTCGCGCCAGAAGGCGCCCGAGTCGTTGTCTTGCGCGAAGCGGGTGTTCTTGCCCAGCTCGCGGCCCGGCCGCGGCCCCTGGGTGCCGAGGTGCGAGGGGCGCTGGGCCTGGTCGAGCGGCACGCCCTGGAGCCGCAGCTGCCGGAGATCGAGGCCGAAGGCCTGCGCGGCGCGCCGCACCACCTTCGCGGCTGCCTCGGTCTTGGGGAAGCTGGCGTGGTCGAGCAGCTGCTGCAGCTCGTGCTGCTGCACGATGACGTTGCAGTTCAGCTCTTTGCCGCGGGTAGCCAGGCGCAGCACCTGGAGCGCGTTGCCGTTCAGCGCGTGCTGGAAATGCTGGCCGGCCTGCGGGGGGAAGCTCCAGGGGCCGAAGAAGGCCTCCACCGTGTCGTCGTTGACCTCGAGCCCGGCCGCGTCGCCGTTCTGCCAGCTGTTCCACAGGTTCTGGTAGCCGCCGTCGGCGGTGCGATCGAGCTTGCCGATCGGCGCCATCGCCTCGGCCGAGGGCCCGGCGCGATCGAGAATCGCCACGTCCCGTGCCTTGGCGAGGTCGTCGGGCACCGAGACTCCGGTGACGAACTCCTGCACGCCGTCGAAGGCCTCGGGCACCTGCTGAAGCAGCGCCTTGGCCAGCTCGAGCGAGGGGTAATAGTTCAGCAGCGAGCCAGCGGCGTCGACGCCACCCGAGACGCTCCAGCCGAAGCTCAGGCCGCCGCGCTCACCGCGCAAGAGCTCGAGGCAGCGCTTGCCGGCGTCGAGCTTCTTGGCCGGCGTGGGCGAGGGGCCGGTGCGCGGCACCAGCGCGCTGCCGTCGAGGTAGACGTCAGCGCCGACGTCGCGGGGCTCGGAGCGGGGCGAGACGGTGGGTGGCGCGGGGCTCACCGCCGGCGCGTCGACCTGGCGCAGCCCTGCCGCCTTGCGGGTGCGAGAGAGCGGCGAGGTCATTTCCGGCACTTGTTGGTGAAGGCCGGGGCCAGCTTGCGGCGGTGGTACTGATCTTCCCGAAAGCCCCAGAACTGGTCGTCGCCCTGCGAGCGCACCTTGCCGCCGCGGGCGGGCAGCTCGACGCTGGCGCTCCAGCCCAGGCCGCGGGTGCCGAGGTGCAGGCGCTCACCGGCCACCGCCGTCACGCCGTTCACCACGCTCTGGTGGGGAATGAACCAGCGCTTGGCCTGCTGGGGAAAGTCGAAGCGCTTGGGCGGCAGCAGCGCCGGGTCCCACCCCGCGTCGCCGAGCGACAGGGTCGCCACCACGCCCAGCATGCCCTCGCGGTCGTTCTGGGGCAGCGTGTTCTCGAGCTCCACCACCCAGCCGCCGCCGGGCGTGTCGGGCGCATCGCCGACCGACCACACGCTCGCCGAAGGGGGGTCGTAGGTCGAGCGCGCCAGCGCCTCGGCGCCGAAGTACGTCTTCGGCTCGAGCGCGTCGTTGAGGGGTTTGCCGTGGTCGAAGAACTGCACCCGGTCGCGCTTCTCGGCGCGCTTCTCTTCGACCTTGGCGGGGTCGAAGTACTCTTCCGAGAACGAGTCGGCAGCGAGCTTGAAGCTCTTGAGGGGAAGCTCGACTTCGCCCGACGCCGGCAGGGGCACCTCTTTCCAGCTGTAGCCGCGCACGCCCAGGCGCACCACCGCACCGGGCCTCGCCTCGTCGCCGTAGTTGCCCAGCGCCTCGATGCGCTGCATCGCCGCCTGGCCGTTGCCCGGGCACGCCATCGACTCGAGCCCCAGCCCGTCGTTCTTGCTGCCGTTGGCGAACGAGACGGTGCCGATGAACGGCTGGTCGCCTTCGTTCGAGAACCACAGCTCCCAGTGCGAGAGCTTGCCGCCCGGGCCCTCGACCGCCTTGAGCTTCGCGGTGCCCTCGCACTTGATGCCGTGCGTGGCCATGAGCATGAGCTGCTCGACCTCGGCGAGGAGCTGCTCGCCCTCGGCGACGTCGGCGCGATGCTCCTCGCTGCCGGCCCAGTTGTGCGCCTGCGCAACCGAGCTGTCGGGGCTGCCGCCGTACCAGACGAAATCTTGCAGATCGAGCTCGACCGGTGGCCCATCGAGGGGCGGGAGCGGAACCGTCTGATAGGCGAGGCCCCGCAACCCCAGGCGGAGGTGCGAGTCTTCTTCGATGGTGTAGTGGAGGTACGGGCTGCCCAGGCGAAACGACTGGGTGCTCACCTTCGAGGGGCTGACCATCAGGCCGTGACCGTAGCGGGCGGTGTCGTCGTGCTGATCGCGGGTCGGGTCGTTCGCCGGCAGAATGTTCTGCGTCACCGCGAACTGCTGATCGCCCTCGTTCTTCACCACCAGGCGCCAGGTGCGCTCGGCCGCGTTCGGTACGATGTACATCTTGCCGCGAATCGCCACCGGGCTCCCTTCGAAGGCTCGGCAAGGTACCTTCGCCCAGGGCCCAGGCCAAGCCCAGATGCGCGGGTGGATCGCGAGCGCGACGCTCTTCGCAAGGCGCGATGTGATCCCTACACGCAGACGCCTGCGGGTGACTGCAGCCGCCCGGTTTTGCGGGCTCTTCCGAGCAAAAGCAAAGCGTCGTGACAAACATTTGTGGTCGATGGATTGTCGTTGTCTACGACAGTGCATCAATCGCGGCGAGCGCTGCTGAAACGCGCGTGTCTCGCCCCAACGACTTGGCCCGCAAGGGTAAGGCGTTTCGTCTCGCTGCCGTGTCAGCGCACATGCCAGAGCGCTTGGCGCGTGAGTTGCTCAAGTGCCCTGCGCAGTCGCGATTCAAACAACGACACGCGGGAGATTCACCATGAAGAGGGCATTCGCAGTCTGGTGCAGCCTGATGCTCGCGTGCGGCGAGCCCGGTCAGCAGGAGCTGAAGGGCAAGACGCAGGTGCAGGCCCTCGAAGGTGCGCGCAACGACGCCTTCCGCGCTGCGGCCAGCAAGCACGGGCTCCCGCTCGAGCTGCTGATGTCGGTCGCCCACCACCAGGGCCACTTCGAGCTCCCGCCCGACGCCAATGAGCAGGCCGAGGCTCCCGCTGCCGACCCGGCCGTGCAGGGCGATGTGACCCCGCCCTCGACCGAGGTCGAGTCGGCGCCCGAGATGGAGGCGGCCGACCCCGAGGCTCCCGCTCAGCCGGAAGCGGTGATGGAGCTCGCGCCTGACGAGACCGACCTCGGCCTGCAGACCGAGCTGACCGCCGACGCGCTGGCGGACGACGCCGAGACCGGCCTCGACCCGATGGGCGACAAAGAGGCGATGCAAGAGGGCGACGCGCACTCGGGCCTGCAGGTGTTCGGCCTGATGTACCTCACCCCCGAGCAGGTCACCCGCGCGGCCGAGCTGACCGGCAGCAGCGAAGAGGCGATTCGCACCGACCTCGCGGCGAACATCGACGGCGCCGCCGCGGTGCTGGCCGACCTGGCGAAGGCCGCCGGCATCGATGCGATGACCGCCGACCTCGACGCCTGGGCTCCGGCGATCGCGAAGTTCGTGGGTGCCGACGGCGACGCCGAGGTGACCCGCCTGGCGGTCTCGGCGGTGAAAGACCTCTACGTCGACGGCTTCGACGTGATGACGTCGGACGGCGAGCACCTGCAGATGATCGGCATCGGCCGCGAGACGGCCTCGGTCGCGCAAGAGCTGACCCCGGGCAAGTACCCGCCCATTCAGTTCATCGCCGCCGCGTCGTCGAACTACTCGTCGCGCAGCGGCGGCAAGGTGCGCTTCGTGGTGATTCACGACATCGAAGGCACCATGCCCGGCGCCATCGCGGTGTTCCGCAACCCGTCGCGCGGCGCCTCGGCGCACTACATCATCCGCTCGAGCGACGGCCACATCGTGCAGATGGTGAGCGAGGCGAAGAAGGCCTGGCACGCCGGCCACGGCTGGTTCAACGCGAACTCGATCGGCATCGAGCACGAGGGCTTCGCGAACAAGCCCCGCGGCGGCGGCTTCTACAACACCAAGCTCTACACCGCGTCATCGAACCTGGTCTGCGCGATCGCCAAGAAGTACAGCATTCCCGTCGACCGCAAGCACATCTTCGGTCACGGCAACGTGCCCTCGAGCCTGTCGAGCACCACGATCTGCTCCGACGCGCGCGCCAATGCCGGCGCCTGCGGTGGGGTGAGCCACCACCACGATCCGGGCAAGTTCTGGGACTGGACGACCTACATGCGCCTGGTCGCGCGCTGCGTCTCGAACAAGCCGGCGCCGACCCCGACGCCCACCCCGCAGCCGCCGCCCACCAGCAGCGGCACCACGGTGAAGGGCCTCATCTACAAGGGCACCAACACCGCGGCCCAGATCGCCGGCGCCACCGTGCGCCTGGGCACCCTCACCACCAAGAGCGACGCCAACGGCTACTACGAGTTCACCAAGATTCCCGCGGGCACCAAGACCATCACCGTGTCGGCCTCGGGGTACATCACCCAGAGCATCACCCGCGCGGTGTCGGGCAAAGAGACCTGGGGCAGCGTGGGCCTCAAGGCCAACCCGCCCTCGGGCACCGCGAAGCTGATCGGCGTGGTCACCCGCGGCACCAGCACCCGCGTGGCCGGGGCCACCGTGAAGCTGTCGAATGGCCGCTCGACCACCACCAACGCGAGCGGGGTCTACACCCTCACCGGGCTCGCGCCGGGCACGTACACCATCACCGCCACCAAGTCGGGCGTCGGCACGGGCAACACTTCGCGCACCGTGACGAACGGCACCGAGACCTGGGGCAGCGTCAAGCTCTGAAGATACCCGTTGGGCTCCCTCGAGTGACCCTCTCGAGGGAGCAAGCAGTTCAACCCGCCCTGCCCCCAGTAAGGAAGTTACCCTCGATGCGAAGTTCAGCACTGATGATGTGTCTGGTGGCGGCCGCAGGTTGCGGCCCGGTGGAGCTCGGCGAAGACGACCCCGGTGATCCGAACCTCACTGGTTCTTCGGGAGACGTCGAGCTGGCCGACGCCGACGAGGTGGCGAGCACCGAAGACGCGCTCAGCCACTGTTTCTGCCGGTCGCCGTTCGCCTGCGGGCACTCGAGCTCGCCGTCGTTCATGTTCTCGGCCGCGCACGCGGCGCTGGTTCGCGCCGGCATCAGCGATGGCCTGTTGATTCAGACCTTCGGTGACGCGGCGGCGTCGGTCGGCACGCACTGCCCCGAGCCGGGCACCACCAAGTCGGCGGCCACCGACATCGTGTCGGGCAGCGCTCCGTGCACCCGCACCCGCGCGCTGCGCATGCAGGGCTTCGCCGCCTGGTACCGCGTGCCGCCCTCGTTCGGCCGGCACATTCACGCGGTCTACGCGGGCGCCCCGGTGCTCAAGTCGTCGCTGCAGAGCCAGGTCTCGTCGTTTCTCTCGGGCCGCAACGGCCTGGTGAGCAACGCCATCGACACGGTGTGCCCCATCACCACCGCCGAGAAGAACGCGGTGCGCGCGGCGCGCGACGGCACCCCGCCCAACGGCGGCGGCTGCGTGCCGGGCGGCTACTACTGCGGCACCGACAAGGTCTCGGGCGACCGCAACACGCTCTACAAGTGCAACGCCGACCAGACCGCCACCAAGGTGCGCGCCTGTTCGCACGGCTGCAGCATCAACGCGGGCACCGACGACAGCTGCAGGTGCGTGGCGGGCTCGAACTACTGCGGCGGCGACGTCATCAACGGCAACTCGAGCACGCTGTACAAGTGTGATTCAGACGGAGTGGGCGCGAGCGTGGTGCGCAGCTGCGCCAACGGCTGCGCCGTCGTTCCCGGAGCGGAAGACCACTGCAAGTGACGTGAGCTCACCCTCGCGGGCGCCCTTTTGAGTACGCGGCGCTCGCGCTCACGTTCTAAGTGGGGTGAGCAAGCCCAAGCCGGCGGTCAGCGCGCAGCTGGCCGCCGGCCTCACCTTTTCCTAGGGGGCGAGGTCACGCCGGCTGAGTCCTCTCTGGCGCGGCGGGGCGCTGTCACGGCGAGCCGATGCAGGCCAGTGCGACGAGCGCCGACGGCCCGGCAAGGTCAGGCGGGCGCGCCTGCACCGACTCACTGTGGCAGCGCACGCCTCGACCCGCTTCAAGGGGAGTATGGTGTTCATCGGCGCGCTGGCGGTGACCAGAAGGCCACTCTTACGGGGCCGACACCACGTGGAGCATCGCCTTGTGCCCATGCGCCTCGTCAGAGAGGTACATGGTGCCGTCGGCGGCAAAGGCGATGCCCTCGAGCTGCCGGTGCACCTTCTGGTCGACGTCTTCGGCGCTCTTCACCTCGCCGTCTTGACCGACCACCACCATCATCTTGCCGCGGCTCGACACCAGGTACAGGTCGCCGGTCTTGGGGTGCACCGCGATCCCTGAGGGCGCGAACTCCTTGCCCTTCACGCCGACCTGGTCGAGCGCCTTCTCGGCGATCTCGTAGGCCGGCTCTTTCTTCACCTTCTTGGTGTCGAGGCTGACCTCCCACAGCTCGTAGGCCTTGCCGTTCTGCCGGCTCTTGAGGCTCTCGTTCTTGCAGCTCAGCAAGAGGCGCTGGCCCTTGGGGTCGAAGGCCATGCCTTCCATGTCGCAGGCCATGCCCACCCGGCGGTGTACGTCGATGCGCTCGAGCACCTTCTGCGCCTTGGGGTCGACCACCAGAATCTCGCCGTCGCTGCGGCCGACGTAGACCGAGTCGCCGACCTGGGCGACGCTCTCGTAGTCGCCCTTCTTGCCCAGGTCGACCTGTTCGAGCACCTGGCCGTCGAAGCCGATGCGGAACAGGGTCGGCTGCTCGTCGTGCACCGCCCACAGGCTCTGGCCGTCAGCGGCCAGCGCGAGGTCGGAGATCTCACCCAGCTCCGGCGCCAGCTCGTACGAGTGCTGGGGCGCGTTGATGGAGTAGCCCGAGCGGGTCTCTCGCCGAAGGTTGTCGGTGGCCTTGGGCTTCTTGACCGGCCGCAGGGGCTCATCGCGCGGCGAGGCCGCTTCGGGAGCCGGGCTGGCCGGCTCGGCCGCCGGGTCGCCGCCTTCACCCAGGGCGGGCAGCCAGCGCGAGGCCACCACCACGCAGACCACCGCGATGGCGGCCATCGACAGCCACGCCCCCCAGTCGACTCGGGTCTTCAAAACTCACCTACCATTCCCAGGGAGCTGGCCCCTGTCTTCGGATCTAACGAGGCGGTGGGGGTCACCGGCAGTTTCTTGCGGTGCACGTACGGCACGATGAAGCCGCAGAAGCCGCCCATCAGCGCCCCCACGATCACGTCGGTGGGGAAGTGGTTGCCCGACTGCACCCGCGAGAAGCCGGTGAGGCCGGTGAGCGCGACCCCGCCGGCCAGCCACACAAAGCGCATCGGTGACTTGGGGTGGCGAAGCCAGATGGTCATGGTCATCGCGGTGGTGGCCGCGGCCACCAGCGAGGTGTGCCCCGAGGGAAACGAGAGCTCGGCGTCGAACGAGGTGAGCGGCTCTTCGAGGTTGGTGTACCGAATCGGCCGGGGCCTGCGAATCGCGAACTTCACCACCGTCTGCATCGCCGCGGTGAGCGCCATCGACTGGCCGACGATCAGCGCGTCGTCCGAGAAGTCGCGCCAGGGGTGCTGGGTCGGCAGCACGATGCTCTCCATCGCCAGGTACAGGGCGGGGGCGATGACGCTGGCGGCCAGGGTCACGTCGCCCAACGCCTGCCACTCTCTCGACTCCCGCCCCACCGCGTACCGGTCGAAGGCGCTGAGGTCGCTCGGGTTGCAGCGGCCGTTGCCGATGGGGCGGCGGCACGACACGTCGCCTTCGAGCGAGGGTTTGATGAGCAGGTCGATCACCGCGTACAGGGCCACCGAGCCGGCGGTGACGGTGGCCTCGATGGGCAGGTCGACCTGGTAGACCGAGAGTGAAGGCTTGGCGACGATCGGCGTGGCGATGCCGTCAGCGGCCACGCCGCCGTCCGCCACCAGCTCGGGGGCCAGCACCGGAGCCACGTTGTCGGTGGCGCGGGGCGCCACGGTGGGCACCGAGCCGCCGTCGGGGGTCACCACCGGCACCGGCGGTTCTCCGTCGCGGGCCGAGGGCGAGAGGGCGAGTACCGCGAGAACGAAGAGAGAAACCATGGTCAGAACCCCAGCTTCGAGAAGAGTGGCCCCACTTCGGCGGCAACCCGCTGCGCGCCGTCGAGCCCCCGGTAGTAGGTGACCGAGACGCCGATCAGATCGACGACGCACCACCACAGGCCGCCGCCGAAATCGACGTGGTAGTCGTTGCCGGCGATGCCGCGGCCGAACACGCGGCCGTGGTCGACCGCGAGGCTCACCCCCAGCGTGCCCGGCAGCGTCGACTCGATGCGCAGCACGTCGATGCGCAGATCGGTCGAGTGGGCGAAGGCCAGGTCGCCGGCGAACTGCTGGTCGGCGTAGGCGCGCAGCTGCGCCGAGCCGAGGGTCGGCGCGAAGTAGAACGGGTGCGCTCCCAAGATGCCCTCGACCGCGGCGCGGGTCAGAATCACGAAGCGCGCCTCGCGGTCGATGGGTATCGCCGCCGCCGCGGCGATGCGGTGGTTGGTCGAGAAGCCGCCTCCGTGAAGCACGTCGAAGCGGGCGATCATCGAGCCGTGCAGGGCCACGCCCCGGCGAGGCAGGGTCATGCTGTCGAAGGTGTTGGCCTCGGCGAACAGGCGGGTGCCGGCGAACGCGCGCGCCCCGAACGCGTCGGGGCTCACGTCGCTCGAGAGGGTGACGAAGCGGCCCGCGGTATGGTCGGTGTCGATGACCTGGCCGAGCAGCTGCGCCCCCACCCGCGCGTGCCGGCTGCCGAACTGCAGGCCCCAGCGCGCCTCGTACAGCGCCTGCCGTACCCGCCAGTAGTCGTTGGGCTGCCCGTAGCCGGCCCAGCGGTTGGTGTAGCCGTAGAAGTTGCGGGTGAACTGGGGGGTGTGAAGGGTGAGGTCGAGCTCCTGCCCTACCCGGCCGATGCTCTCGGGGAGAATCAGCCGGTAGTCGAGCGCCACGCCCAGGGTGGCGGTCGAAAAGTAGGCCGAGCCGAAGTGCTGCACCGCGAACGGGTACTTCTTGTAGCCCTCGACGTTGTGGGTGTACGTGCCGCCCAGCGAGACGCCCTGGTCCGAGTTGACCAGGAAGCCGGGCATCACCGCCCACGCGTCGGGCTCGTGGTTCTCGTACGGCTCGTACTGGTTGAGCCGCGCGTCGGTCGAGCGCTCGTCGAGCACCGCGATCGACGGGTCGATGACCGCGCCCTTGGGCTGGTCGTAGAGCACGATCGACCCGGCGTCGACGCGGGCGCCGTCGGCGGCCGCCACCACGTCGTCGCCCTCGCCCCCCACGAAGCGAATGGTGAGCTGCGCGTGCGGTTTGCCGTGCACCTCGAGACGGTCGTCGCCCTCGAGCCCGTAGAGGCGCAGCTCGTCGGTCTCGGTGGGGTCGAAGGTGCGATCGAAGTACGCCTCGCCGTCACCCTTCTTGGCGGCGTGCACCGTCACCCGCACCTTGCCGTCGTCGCTGAAGGTGAGCGCGAAGACGTCGTCTGCGCCCGAGCCGGTGACGTCGACGTTGCGCGCCAGGCGCCGGTAGGCCTCTTCAGCGACCTCGAGCAGGTGATCGCGGCGCTCTTTCAGCGCCGCCTTGATGCGCTCGCCGTCGAGCGCGAGCGACTCTCGGTGCCAGCTCTCGAACGCCTGGTCGATGACGGCGTCGGTGAGCGCGGCCTGCTCGGCGCGGGCGACCTCGATCCACCTCGCGTGGTCGAGCCGGTTGAGCACCACCGGGTCGACGTCGCGGGCGTTGAAGTTCAGGTACCGCAGCGGGCCGTACGAGCCGTTGAAGGGCTGCACCAGGCGGGCCTGCGGCTGCAGCAGGCGCAGCACCACCAGCAGCGCGCCGTCGTAGTGCGCGAAGGCCTGGTCGCGATCCATCGCGATGGGGGTGTAGAGCTTGTGGCCCCCGTCATCTGCGTTGACCGCGAAGCGCCACTGGCCGCGGTGGCGATCCCAATCGCCGATGAACATGTCGAGCAGGCGCGCCCGCAGCATCGACTCTTGATCGACCCGGTGCTTCCACGGCTTGTCGAGGGTCTTCTCGACCATCTCGTCGAAGGTCTTGAACGCGGTGTGCTCGTCTCTGCCCCCCAGGTACGCAGGAGGCGCGACGCCGTCGTTCATCTTCTTGGGGCGCTGCTCGAGCAGCACCACCTGGTCGGTGATGAAGCCGCGGTAGCTGCCCAGCGCCGCCTGGTCGGGCAGGTACATCAACCGCGGCCGCACGTTGAGCACCCCTACCGCGTCGGCCAGGGTGGGCACCGCCAGCGCCGCCTCGGGGTGGGTGGCGGTGAAGCCGTAGTCGAGCACCCGGCCCAGCGCGCCGATCTGGTTCATCGGGTAGCCCAGCAGGCGGTCTGAGGCCTTGGTGGTCGAGCGAATCGCGAAGTCGCTGCCGTCTTCGCCGCGGGCGCGAATGCTGTCGCTCTGCTGCCCGCCGCCCACCTTGTAGGGCGTCAGGCCCTCGCGCTCGAGGTCGAGCACCGGGTAGGTCAGCTGCAGGTTGAAGGCCTGGCTGTAGAACGAGCCGGTGAAGAAGCGCACCGCGCCCGGCAGCTTCCACACCGGCTTCTTCGAGAACGTGGCGTCTACCGGGCCTGAGGGCACCGGCGGGGCGTCGGCCTCGGCCTGGTCGGTGCCGGGCAGCTCGGGCACGTGCGGCAGCGCGGTGGTGAACAGGGCCGCGCCCTGGGCCGAGAACAGCTGCACCTGGCCTTCGCCCGACTTCTCGAGCTGCAGCTCGGCCCAGCCCGGCTGGCCCACCGCGAAGTCGTTCTCGCGGGTGTCGGTGACCCGGCCGCCTTCGCGCGCGGTGGTGCCGGCGATCACCTGGGTCTGCTGCTTCAGGGTGAGGTACTCGAGCGCCGCCTCGTGCCCCGACACGAACACGTACTGACCGTTGGTCTGGGCCTGCGCGAAGACGGCCTCGGTGTAGCCGTGCACCAGCGGGTAGTTCTGGTACTGCGAGACCATGCCCGCCTGGCGCGCCAGCACCGCGAGCGAGCCCACCACCGGCAACGGCTCGAGGTGGGCCCTGGCGGTGAACGCGCCGCCCAGCTCGCCGTAGCTGCGCAAGGGGTGGTGCATCGCCACGATCAGCCGGCGGTTGCGGTAGTCGCGCATGGTGTCCATCACGTTGCCGATGAACGCCTTGCGGGTGCGCGAGACGCAGCCCTCGTTGATGCTGGGGTCGCCCGAGAAGTCGCGCATGAACCACTGAGAGTTGACCAGCAGAATGCCGATGTTCTTGTTGAGCTCGAGCTCGACGCGGTCTCCGCACGCGGCCAGCGGCATCACGTCGACCTGGCGCTCGCCCTTCTTGCGGCCATCTTCGACGGCCTCATCTTCGTCGGGGGTGCCCACCAGCGCGCGGTCGAACAGCTTGCGCAGCCGGCGCGCCGACTTCGCGTCGGGGAAGTCGCGGTGCCCGGCGAGGAAGTAGACGTGCCCGCCGGCCTCGAAGAAGTCGCGCACCACCTCGACGTGCGCGAGCGCGGCCTTCTCTTCGGCCGCGCGGTCGGGGGCGCCCGGCTCGGGCAGCTCGCCCTTCATGTAGTTGCCGGTGAAGATGACGGTGGTGTGCTCGGGGTCGGCGCCGGCCAGGCGCTGCTTGAGGGCCTCGAGCGCGGGCGTGAGGCCGTCGCCCGCCGAGCCGCCGGCGACGATGATGGTGAAGGGGCGCTCGACGGGCTCGGCGGCCGGCGCCGGCTGCGCGGGTGACGAGGTCGGCTCGGGCCCACCCGGAGTGACGGGGTCGCCCCCCGGCCGGGGCAGCACCACCGGGGTGGGCGGATCATTGCCGGGCGGCGTGCGAGGGGCCTGCGCGCGGGCGGGTGCAACCTGCAAGGCGGCCGCGACCAGCACGACCGCGACCGCCCTGCCCCAGCTGAAGACCCCTTCCCGCCTCACCCGCCGCCCCATGCCCGCCTCTCCCCACGGCCCACCGTTCTGCTCCCAGACTCCCCCTCGCAGGCCGGGCTCACTCGACCCGACCCGGTTCCTGCACCGACGAGACTGCCGCGCCGCGGCCCTCGGTCTGCCGGCCCATGAACGGCCGGCTCTGATCGGGCGCCGCCGAGTTGCCCAACACCAGGCAGACCGCGAAGGTGAGCGCCGTCAGCACCATGCCGCCGCCGAGCACGTGGTACGCGGTGCGCAGGTGCCGCCGGCTCTTGGCCAGCGCCGCGCCGTGCAGGTGCAGCTCTTCGGAGATGGCCCCGAAGATGCGCTCTTTGCTCTCGAGCATCGCGCCCAGCGCGGGCTCGTACTCGCTGTCGTTCTTTTCCCACAGCTGATCGAAGTTGGTGGGCCGCTCGCGCACCTGGGCGCTGACGATGGCGAACACCAGCGAGAAGAGGTTGGTGAGCGCCAGCGGCACCAGCGCCAGCCACAGGGTGCCCTCGCCCGGGTCGCGGTAGAGCGCGTGCGCGGTGATCGCGAGCATGGTGCCGTTGATGGCGATCATGAAGCTCGACTTGGTCGCGGTGAGCATGCGGTCGTTGTCGAGGCCCCGCGCGATGGGCTGCAGCCACTTCTGGGCGCGGGCCCTGGGCGGCTCGATGTGCACCATCGGCGCAGGCGCAGGCGCAGGCGCGGTCGCGGCCGCGGGCGCGGCCGGCGCGGTGCCGTCGAGCTCGAGCGCCGACATCGAGGGGGTGGCCCGGGCTTGCCGCCCCTCGGCCTCGAGCGCGCGGGCGCGCTCGGCCTCGCGCTTCTTTTCCTTCTTGCGCTTCTTCTTCTCTTTCTTGGCGACGAGGCCCTGATTCGCGTGGATCACCAGGGGGTCGGTGTCGAGGCTCATGAACGTGCTCCAGTCGAAGGTGCGGCCGGTTTGTCGTCGTCGGGCGGAAGCTGGGCGATCGCCTCGGTCAGCGAGTCCAGGTTGAGCACGTGGTTCAGGCGGCTGCGGCGGGTGACCAGGTTCGCGATTCCGATCCACAGGAAGAACAGGCCGAAGGCCATCGCGCTGTGGAAGTGGTTGTGGCGCGCGAGCCAGAGCATCACCAGCGGCGTCACCATCAGCTGCAGGCCCGCGAAGAACGTCTTGGCGCGCAGGAACAGGCCGAGCATCAGGCTGACCAGCCCCAGCTCGGCGGCGAACAGCAGGCTGATTTTGATCAGCGAGTACGCCACCCGCATCTGCGGCAGCATGATCACCACCAGCGCGGCGAGCAGCAGGCTGGCCACCACGCGGGTGGCGAAGTCACCGGCGCCGACGTTGCGCTCGGGGCGCGCGAACATCTTCTCCAGAAAGCGGCTCAATGGGTGGCCCTCTCGGCTATGGGTTTGGCAGTCGCGACGGTGTCGACCGCGTCGGTGACCTCGGGCGCGTCGGGGTCGGCCTTGTCGGCGATCATCTTGCGCAGCGAGCGGAACTCGACGTGCCGCACTCCGGGAGCGGCGTGGCGCAGCCGCTCGAGCAGCTTGAGCGGCGGGCTGCGCTTCTTCGGCACCCGCCCGAGAAACTCGAGCGTGCTGACGCCGCCCGAGTCGTTGGCGCCCAACAGCCGCCACCTGCCGCGGTGCTCTTCGAGCTCGGTGTTGATCGCATCGCGGGCATCGGCGCTGCCGTCGGTCTCGACCACCACCACGCAGTTGGGGCGCTTGCCCGACTGGCCCGCCACCATCGCCGCGAGGTTGATGTAGCGGCTCTGCTGCTCGAGCTCGGCCTCGACCCGGCCACGGGCCTCGGGGGTGAGCCACGCCATCGCCTCGGCAGGAGAGCGCTCGCCCTTCTTCTCTCTCTCTTTCAGCGCGCTGAACAGGCTGGTCTCGCCCATCGCCGGCGCGCCGGTCTGGAACATCCACAGCACGAGCAGAATCGCGCACTCGAACATGCTGAGCAGCAGCGCCACGTGGTACGCCTGCAGGCCGCCCGCCATGCCGATGCCGAGCGAGAGGAAGACGAAGACCGCGTCTTTGGGGTCTTTGAGCGTGTTGCGGTAGCGCACCGCCGCCACCACGCCCACCAGGCTGAACGACCGGGCGAGGTTGTCTTCGAGCAGCAGCATCACCCCGGCCACGATCACGCTCAGCATGATCAGGGTCTGGGTCAGCGAGGGCTCGGGCGTGTCACCCTTGGTGAGGGTGTGCACCCAGGCCACCGGCAGGCTGAGCAGGAAGGTGATGGTCAGCGCGAACAGGGTGATGGTGAGATCATCGATGTTCTTGTTCACGTCGAGAATCGAGGCCGCCATGCCCGAGACGCGGCTGAGCTCGGCCATGTACTCGGTGTTCGAGATCTCCAGCAAAATCTCCTGGAGGATCTTCGCGCCCAGCAGCAGCAGCCCGAAGTAGGCCACCATCTTGGCGAGCTGCACCGCGCGGGCGACCCGCGGCCGAAGGCCGGGCGCTACCGGTGACACCCGGGGAGCCGACGGTGTCGAGTCGGTTACAGCTGCGGCGGCAGATGACGCGGTCATTCGGTCTCCACAGGGTTTGGCCAGTGCGTGTGAGCAACTTGCGGGCCGATCACGATCTGCAGTGGCGATGCGGCGATCGGGCGCGTGGGCGGGGCGTTCTGGCGTGGGCGCCCCGCCCGGTCGTTCAAAAGTGCCTCAGGGGTTGGCGGCGCGCTGGGGCTCGGGCTCGGGTGCGATGTCGCAGCGCTTGAGCTCGCCGGCAAGCCACTGCTCGTTGACGAAGGGCACGTAGCCGAAGCGGGTGTGGTCGAGCTTCAAGCCCAGCTTCAGCTGGTCGAAGTGGCCCCAGGCCGCCCCGTTCCACCCGGTGCTCGACTTCTTCACCGCGCCGTTGAGCTCGGCGGCGCCCAGCTTCGAGTGGTGCAGGCGAATGGTGAGGGTGTCTGGCGTCATCGCGCAGCTGGCCGAGGCGGTGAGCGGCCCCTTGCCCAGCACCGCCGGGCCGATCACCGGCACGTACTTCGCGGCCGGCCGGGTGATGGGCCCCACGTCGGTGGCGCGCGCCTCGCCCACGCGCGCGGCGAGCCGCTCGAAGGCGGGCAGCTCACCCAGGTCGGTGCTGCCCAGCACCACGTCGGCGCCCGCCCCATTGAGCGCGAACGAGAGCGCGTCACCGTCGAGCGGCGGAGCGGTGAAGGTGCCGAACAGCTCGCTGTGCGCCGCGACCTTGTTGCCGGGCGTCACCGCGGCGGCCAGCGTCACGCGGCCCTTGAGACGCATGTCCATCGCCTTCACGTCGAGATCGTCGAGCTCGAGCTTCACCCGGCTGTCGCTGGTGAGCTTGCCCTTCACCGTCTCGACGTCGAGCTCGAGCGGGCCGCCGCCATGCAGCTTCACCTCGTCGAAGTAGAACGAGGCCACCTCGAGGCCCTCGACGCGGGTCTTGCCGTGCAGCGAGGCGGTGAGCTCACGCACGATGCCGCTGGCGTCTCCGCCCTCGATGCTGGCAGCGCCGATGGTGCAGCGCGCCTTGGCCTCGAACGACGGCACCAGCAGGTGGTTGCCCACGCTCAGGGTGCCCCCCTCGAAGCTCGCCTGCGCCGGGCCCACCTGCAGCTCTTTGAGCGGCTGCAGCCGAAACGAGCCCTTCACCTTCAGCCCGCCGAGGTAGCGGAACTCGTCGATCCACACCTCTTTCACGGTGCTCACCACGTCGGTCAGCTCGACGCCCCACAGCTGGGCAATCTGCTCGGGGCTGGCCGGCGGCGGAGCCTGCTCGGGCTGCAGCGGAGGGAAGTCGTAGCCCGGCACCACCGGAAACGCGGCGAGGCGCTCGGGGTGCGCCCGGGCCTCGCGCGCGCTGACCTTCACGTTCATGCGGTACGAGACGCCTGTTGCGCGAGCGTTCTCGAGGCGCACCTGGTGCCTGGCGAGGTGGAGCAACGCGAGGTCGACGGTCGACTTCTCTACGTTGAGGTCCATCTGCACCATGTTGTCGTCGTCGAGCTGCATGCTGAAGTCGGTGACGGTGAAGTGCCCGGGCCAGAGGGTGACGGCGCGCCCCCACTTCATGCGCACCTGGTGGGTCGCCTTGGCGATGCCGTTGGGTATGACGTCGGTGGCGAGCAGCGCGTTGGCGCTCACCAGGTAGAGAACCTCGACCGCGATCAGGGCGATGCCCAGGCGAAGCAGCCAGCGTTGCCAGCGTTTCATGTGTGGCTGTCTCGTAGCCGTGCGGGGCGTGCGCGGCAGCCCTGGCGCACTTCGGTAACAGCACCGTTGCTACCGCAGCCAGACCTGCTCCCAGGCGTCGAGCTTCAGCGCGATGTCTCTGCGCTCGTCGACGTCGGGAGTGCCGCCCAGCCGCATGCGCTGCTTGTTGAGCAGGTGCTGCGCCTCGTCGTGCGAGCCGGGCCGCCCGCGCAGCTTGCCCTCGAGCCGGCCGATGCGGGCGTCGAGCTGGTCTTCGGTCGGCACCGGCGCCGCGCGGGGGCTCTTCGAGGCCTTGGCGCGTGCGGGAGCCGCTGCCGGCGCGGGCTCGGGCGTCTCGGGCTTCACCGCCACCGGCGCGACCGAGAGAGGCCGCAGGGCGGGCGCCGCCACCACCACCGGCTCGGCCGGAGCCGCGTCGGGCCTGAGCACGAGGTACGCCACCGCGCCTCCCACCGCCGCCACCAGCGCGGCGGCGATCAGCGGCAGCGTCGCGCGGTGCGGCACCGCCCGCGGAGGCAGCGTAGGCAGCGGCGCGGCGCTCACCACCACCGCCGGCGCGGCCGGGGCCTGGGGGAGCAGCGGCCCCAGGCGCTCGCGCACCTCGCGGGCGCTCTGGGGGCGCAACTTCGAGGCCGCCTGCACCAGGTCGATGATCAGCTCGTCGAGCGAGAGCGGCATCACCGGCACGATCGGCGAGCGCGGCGCGGCGGGCACCTCGAGCTGGCCGGTGAGCAGGGTGTAGCCGAGCTTGCCCAGGGCCTGCAGGTCGGCCGCGACCGAGGGCTCGGGCTCGCCGGGCGGCGGCGTCACCCCGAAGTCGAGCAGCTTCACGGTGAAGCCGCCCTCGGGCCTGGCCAGCAGGAACACGCTCTTGGGGTGCAGCGCGCCGTGAAAGAGCCCGCGGTCGTGCGCCGCGCTCAGCGCCTCGCTCACCGCGGCGAGCACCTGCACGGTCTCGCTGACGGTGAGCGGGCCCCTGCGGTGCAGCACCCAGTCGGCGCTCTCACCCGCGATCAGCTCCATCACCACGTAGTGGCGGCCGTCGGGCAGGCGGCCGAACGAGAGCACCTCGGCCAGCCCGGGGTGGTGCACGTGGCTGGCGGCGCGCACCTCGCGCTCGGCCACCGCGTCTTGCATCACCTTGACCGCCACCTCGCGGCCGGTGCCGGCGTGCCGCCCGCGGTAGACCGCGCCGCGCCGCCCGTCGCCGATCTTCTCGAGCAGCTCGCACTGGCCGACGTGCGTGCCGATCAGCTCAGAACGAACCTGCGTCTTGTCGGGAATCGGTTGGTAGCTCACGGCGGGCGCGACCACCCCGAGCCTACTCTCCCCGGGTCGCCCCCCGAATTCCCTCACCACCACCCGGCAGGCAGGGTGGTGTACTCCTGCAGCGTCCACGTCGAGCCGGTCGAGAAGCCGGGCCGGTGCAGCGGGTTGAAGATCGAGCTCGAGGTGACCATGCCGCCCAGCGACCACGCCGGCTGGCCAGCGAGCTTGAGGGTGCAGCCGGCCAGCACGATGAACGGCTGAGGCACGCTGTTCGAGCTCACCGTGCAGGTGCCCACCGCGGTGTAGCTGCCGTGGGGCAGGTCGAAGCGCACGTAGAAGCGCTGGTTCAGCCCTTCGGGGAACATCACGTTGGTGAGCTCGAGGCAGGCGGTGGCGCGGCCGATGCGGTGCCTTCGCGCGCGCACCTTGCCGTCGAAGCCGCGGGTCTCGACGCTCCACAGGCTGGCGCCCAGCTGCACGTTGCTCGCGAACGGCGCCGCCAGGCAGACCGCCGCCTCGGGCGGAGTCGACGCGTCTTCCTGGCTCTGGAAGACGTACGTCGCCTCTGCGCCCGAAGTGAGTGAGCCGGCTCCCACCACCAGGATCAGAACGAAGCGCTTCATGCTTCACCTCCATGAGACGTCGTAGTCGGCGTCCATCAGACCGAGGCAGCGGCCCTTCACTTCGACGTCGTGACAGCCGAGCGCGCGCAGCACCGCGGTGAACACCCCCTCGTGGTACGGGTGCGGCATGAAGTCGCGGCGCATCTTGAAGACGCAGGTCGTCTCGGACGTGAAGACGGTGTCGCGGGTGCCGTAGCTGACCGCGGTCTTGTAGGCGATGGGCGCGGCGCGCATCAGGCGCCGGGGCTCGCCGGCCGAGACGGTGACCAGGGTGCGGCCCACCGCGGTGCCGAGAAAGTCGTCGATCGCCTGCTCGCCCAGCTTGCGCATGCCCGCGTCGAAGTCGCCCACCTGCGGGTGCAGCCACTTCGCCGCCGCGAACGCCGCGGGCAGAAACGTGGCGATGGGGTAGTTGAAGAAGTCGACGTACTTCTTCTCGGGCAGCACCCCCGCCACCTGGGCGCGGGCGATGGGGCCGAGCAGCTTCTCGGCCGCCGACAGCACGCCGTTGAAGAACATGCCCTTGCAGGTGTCGTCTTCGTTGGCGAAGCGCAGGCGATCGGCGAGATCGCCGATGGTGAGATCGGGCGGCTGCACGACGCGAATGGGGCGAACCGGGGCGATGGTGACAGGCTGCATGTGCGGCACCTTTCAAAGGCGAATCAGCTGCGCTCCCCAGTGCACGTTGGCGCCGGCCGCCGCGAGGCAGACCAGGTCGCCGCTGCCCAGCGACACGCGGCCTTGCTTCAGGTCCATCGAGAGCGCCACCAGGGTGCCCGCGGCCGAGGTGTTGCCGAGAAACTCGACCGTGCTGGCGACCGTGTCGGCCGACAGCCCCGCCTGCGCGCTGAAGCGGTCGAGCACCCGCTTGTTGGGCTGGTGCAGGTAGTAGCGCTTCACTTCCGAGTTCTGCTCGGCGCCCACGCTGCTGAGGCACTGCCGCATCAGCTTGGGGTAGCTCTGCGCCACCTCGTGGCCGTTGACCACGAAGGCGAAGTCGACGGGACGGGCGGCGGCGCCAAGGAAGGGGAGCTCGGCGCCACCGCCGCGTCTGAGCACGAGAGACTCGTGCCCATTGCCAGAGGTCGACCTCAAGACTCCGTGCTCGCCCGGAGCGGTGCCGCGCAGCACCACCGCGCCCGCGCCGTCTCCGAACACGTACATCGAGAGGTAGCCCGAGAGCGGCTTGCCGGGCGTCAGCTCGAGCGTGTCGCAGTAGACCTTGCGATCGACGAAGGCCGAGGCGAAGTTGCTCGCGACCACGGCCACGGTGTTCATCGCGCCCGAGCCGATCAGCTTCTGCGCCAGGTCGATGACGTAGGGCGTACCGCCGCAGCCGTCGTTCACCACCAGCGCGGTGGTGTCGGGCCGCAGCTCGAAGCGGCGGTGCAGCTCCATCGCGTCGTAGTTGAAGTCGGGGCGGTCGGGCGTGCAGGTCACCACGAACACCGCGTCGAGCTCTTGCGGCGACAGACCAGCGGCCTTGAGCGCGTCCCACAGGGCCAGCTCGGCCATGTCGGTGTTGGAGCGCAGCCCCACCACCGGGGTGATGGCCAGGCCGGTCTCTTCGTCGATGCCGCAGAGAAAGCGGCGCTCGATGATGCCGGTGCGCTCGCGGATCAGCTCCGGGTTCCACCCGGGTATCGCGCGAGCCATGGTCTGGTTGGTGACGATCTGATCGGGTGTGAAGTCACCGACTCCCACCACGCTGACGGACTGGCGCATGCGGCAGTGCCCCAGAGCAACTGCAGGGCCCGGCGGCAAGCGCGCGAATTGTGGCACGTGGGCGGTGAGCCCACCTTTCAAAAGTGAAGCGGGCTCACGGGGCGCCCTCTAGGCCGCCGTGCTTCATTTTCGTCACCTCTCGTCGAGGCGAATCTGGCCGTCTTTCTGGAAGGTGGCGAACATCGCCTGATCGCCCCAGACCTGGGCGAGCTCGAGCTGCAGCTGGTCGGTGGCGCTGTCGAAGCCGACCGGCGAGTTGCGGCGCAGGCTGGGCAGATCTTGCGGCTCGACCCAAGAGGTTCGCAGGGCCACCTCGAGGCGCGCCACGTCGCTCGCGCTGGCCCGCTCGAGCAGCTGATGGGCGCTCTCGCGCAGCACGTTCAGCGCCAGGTCGCGCTCGAGCTCTTCTTCGCCGGCGCCGATCACCTTCTTGGTGAGGGTGACGATGGGGTCGAGAGTGTTGGGGTCCAAGGTGATGCGCATCTCGGCCACCTGCAGGCGGGCGAGCGGCGCGCTGGCGTCGCGGTAGGCGATGACGAAGCCGGGGCCGCGGGCGTCGTCGCGCCCCACCCAGCCGGCCACCGTCACCGGCTTGCCGGCCCAGGCCGACAGCCGCTGCTCGTGCAGATCTTTGAGGCTCTGCTCGAGCGTGGCGGGGATCTGCAGGCCGCTCACCTGGTCGTCTTTGCCGGCGGTCTGCTCGAGCGTGGCGCGCATGAAGCCGACGCGCGGCGCGAACCACTCGAGCTGCGATGACGTGGTGGCGCCCTGCACCTTGGTCGAGAGCACCTTCACGTCGCGGTCGACGCCGGTGAGCTTCGCGATGGCGGCCCGCGGCTCGACGCCGGGGTTGGCAGGCGGCGGCGGGGCGGCGGTGGGCACGTAGAGCGAGGCCAGGCGCTGGCGCGACTCGGTCACCGCGAACACGGCGGTGCCGGTCTCGGTGGGCGAGCCGTTGGCATCGAAGACGAAGGTCTTGCCGGCGTAGAGCGCGTCCTTGCGCTGGAGCAGCTTGTTCACCGCGGCGGTGGCGTCGGCCCTCGAGGCGCCCGAGGCGACGAGCGCGGCGACGGCCTGAGGTCGGGTGGCGGGCACCACCTGGGTGGCCTGCTGCTGGAAACCCTGCTGGGTGAGCGCCAGCATCGCCATCTCGTCGGTGGTGCGGCCCGACGGCAGCTCGGCCGACGCGAACTGTGCGCTCTGGGCCCAGGCCGACTGCAGCCCGGTGGCCGCGGGGCCGGTCTTGGCCTGCAGGTTCTTGAGCTGCACCGGGTCGCGCTCGGAGTAGAGGTCGGCGAGCTCTTTGCCCAGGGTGCGCGCCGAAGCGGTGAGCGAGACGTCGCCGTCGGCGAGGGTGCGGCGCAGCGCCGCGTTCTCGTAGCCGTCGATCGAGCGCACGGTGAGCTCGTCACCGACCAGCTCTTTCCCGGCGCCGCGCAGCTCGGCGGTGGTGACGGTGGCGCCGCCTTCAGAGCGGGCGCGCTGCGCGGCCTTCAGGTCGGCGTGGTACGCGACGACCGACGGGCTGATGTTCGACGGCGCCAGGTTCTCGCGCTCGGCGCCGGGCTTGCGGTCCCACTTCACGCTGGGCTTGAAGCCGCCCTTCCCGTCCGGCGCAAAGCCGGTGACGCCGCTGGCCAGCAGGCTGCCGCGGCCGTCGAACAGCTCGAGGTAGCCGGCGTCGCCGTCGGTGGTGGTGTGCAGCGCGTAGAGCTTCTTGCCGCCCACGCTGGTGGCGAACTCGCGCGCGTCGCCCAGGTCGTTCTGCTCCCAGCTCTTGAAGAGCAGAAACGCGGCGCGCAGCGGCGCGGGGCCGGTGGTGGCCGCCTGCTTGTCGCTCACCTGCAGCTTCTTGATGCCTTCGCCGTTGAAGTCGAGGCTCTTCGCCCAGGCCTTGGCCGTGGCGGCGTCGACGCCGGTAGAGGTGGGCGTGCTGGTAGAAGCGGTAGCTGCCGAGCGCTGGGTGCGAGAGACCATGCGCCGCGTCTTGCCACACCTGCGAACCAATTCGGGAATTCGAACCCCCGGGTAGGAACACCTGCGCGCCTTCACTACGCTTCACTTCTGAAGCGGGTATTCGACCTACCTCGCGGTTGTGCATGATGCGCCGCTCATGCGCACCGCCGCCGAGCGCAAGTCGCTCTTCGTACCCGTGCTGTGCGCGCCGCAGCTCAATGGCTGCTGGTCGGTGAACGTGACCGACCAGGGCATGGGGCTGGTGGCGCGACCTTCGCGTGCAGATCAGGGCCCGCGCGAATCAGAGCTGGTCGAGCTCGACTTCGCCCTGCCGCAGGGGCCGCGCATTCGCGCCCGCGGGGTGGTGCGCTGGCGGCACGACACCCTGGGCCCGTCGAGCACCTGCTCGATGGGCGTGCGCTTCGAGACGTTCGAAGGCGAAGGCCAGGTCGAGCTGCGCCGCTTTCTGGCCGCGCACCGCCTGCGGGTGGTGGTGGCCGGCGCCTCGCCCGCCATGCGCAAGGAGCTCGAGCTCGCCTTCCGCGGCGAGGTCGAGCTGATGTTCGAGGGCGAGCCCACCCAGGTCGAGCGCGCGCTCGAGCGCGGCGACGTCTCGGCGGTGCTGCTGTGCGGCGACGACGACTACGAGGCGGTGGCGCTGGCGCACCTCATCGAGAGCGCGAGCAAGGCGCAGACGCTGCACTTGGGGAGGCCTTCAGAGCTCAAGCCGCGGGTGGTGTTCGCGGCGCGGGCCCGGCCCGACCTGCTCCTCGAGCTGTTCAACTCGGGGGGCGTCGATCAGACCCTGCCGGCGGACACCCCGGTGGCGCAGCTGCGCAGCGCGGTGCTCGAAGCGTGTCGCGCCCACGAGGTGCAGCTGCAGCAGGCGCGCATGTCGGTCGAGCTCGAGCGGCTGTTGCGCGATCGCGCGCGGCCGGTGCTGGCGCTCGCGCACGGCGTCGAGGGCCCCGGCTTCACCAGCTCGGGCATGCGCGAGGTGATCGCCACCGTGCGGCAGGTGGCGTCGTTCAAGGTGACGGTGCTGCTGCAGGGCGAGACCGGCACCGGCAAAGAGGTGCTCTCGCAGCGGCTGCACGACCTGAGCCCGCGCAGCGCCTCGCCCTTCGTGGTGCAAGACTGCGGCGCGCTGCCCGAGACGCTGCTCGACAGCGAGCTGTTCGGCCACGTGAAGGGCTCGTTCACCGGAGCGGTGGCCGACCACCCCGGCCTGTTCGTGCTCGCCGACGGCGGCACCATCTTTCTCGACGAGATCGAGAACACCACCGCCAACCTGCAGGCCAAGCTCTTGCGGGTGATCGAGACCGGCGACGTGCGCCCGGTGGGTGGAGCCGCGGTGCGCCGCGCTGACGTGCGGGTGATCGCCGCCAGCAACAAGAACCTGGCCGACGAGGTGGCGGCGGGCCGGTTTCGCGCCGACCTCTACTACCGGCTCAACACGTTCGTCATCGACGTGCCTCCGCTGCGCGAGCGGCGCGACGACGTGCTGCCGTTGGCGAAGTCGTTCGTCGACGCGATGAACAAGGCGCACGGCAAGTCGGCGCGCGGCTTCACCCCCGAGGCCGAGGCCGCCCTGGTGGGGTGGAGCTGGCCGGGCAACGTGCGCGAGCTGCGCAACGTGGTCGAGCGCGCGGTGCTGCTCTCGGCGCCGATGGAGCAGCTGGGGCCTTCGCGGCTGCCTGGGGCGCTGGCGCGCACCGTGACGGTGCGCTCGAAGACCGCCTCGCTGAGAGACCAGCTCGCCGCGGTCGAGAAGCAGCTGATCTGCGATGCGCTGCAGAAGAACAACGGGGTGGTGCGCCGGGCCGCCGCCGCGCTGCAGATGGACGCGGTGACCCTGGCCCGCCGTGCGCGGAAGCTGGGGCTCGAGGTCGGCGAAGCTCAGCGGTAGCCGTTGGTCGGCACCAGGTGAGACATGTCGCCGGTGACGGTGTGCTTCTTCTCTTCACCCTGGTGGCTGAAGTCGAAGGGGCCGCCGCCGTCGGGCACCTCGATGCTGCGGCTCATCGGCGGGTCGGCCACCACCACCTCGACGTTCGGTGGGCGCTTGGGGGCGCAGGCGACGATCGCGAAGAGGGCGACGGCGGCCGTTGCAGAGAGCCTCACGGTGGTGGTTCTAACACCGCCGAGGGGGGGCGCCTCACCAGCCGGTGCAGAGGCGCTCGTAGCCCTCGCGCATCAGCGTGTCGGCGAGCCGGCGCAGCGCGGCCTGGCGGTTGGCCTCGGTGCCGATGAGCTGCTGGTCGTAGCGCTGCCCCTTGGGCTCGGCCGGGTCGGCGGTGCCCGAGAGCACGTCTTCGTCGCCGCTGACCACCGTCGCCGCCAGCACCTGGCCGTTGCGAACGAGCTTCAGGTCGACGACCGCGCTCAGGCGGTAGGTGGGCGCGCCGGCGTTCACCGCCATCGGGGTGCTGCTCACCGCCACCACCGTGCCCTGAATGACGGCGTCGGCTGCGTCGCCACCCAGGGTGCCGGCGCGCGCGAGCTGCTCGCGCAGGCTTTCAGTGAAGAAGACTTCAGCGGCCGGCTCGGGGGTGACGTTGTTGAAGACCGGCGCCTGCACCGCGCGAATGCCCTGCGGCAGCGGGCCGCCGGGCGCGGTGAAGCGGTAGCCGCAGGCGGTCGCGACCAGCACCAGCCAGGCCGCCCGCCTCACCCTCACCCCACCACGAAGTTGACCAGCCGTTTGGGCACGAAGACGAACTTGCGCAGCGTCTTGCCGGCCAGCGCCGCCTTCACCTTCTCGTCGCCTTCTGCCGCCGCGCGCACCTCGGCTTCGACCGCCGCCACCGGCACCCGCACCTCGGCCTTCAGCTTGCCGTTGACCTGCACCGCGTAGGGGATCACGTCGTCGACGACCAGCGCGGGGTCGAACTTCGGCCAGGCTTGCTGGCAGACGAACGGCTGCTCGCCCAGCCGCGACCACAGCTCTTCGGCCAGGTGCGGCGCGTAGGGAGACAGCACGCGCAAGAGCTTCTTCACCACCTCGCGCGGCAGCTTCTTCGCCGCGGTGGCCTCGTTGACGAAGCTCATCATGCCGCTGATGGCGGTGTTGAAGCGCAGCCCCAGGGTGTCTGCCTCGACCTTCTGAATGGTGCGGTGCAGCACCTTCTGCAGCTCGGGGTCCGACGCCTCGTCGTCGTTCGTGACGCGAGCGCTCACCGCGCCGGTCTCGGTGTCGACCACCAGCCGCCACACGCGCTCGAGGAAGCGGGAGACGCCGGCCACGCCGGTCATCTGCCACGGCTTCACCTGCTCGAGCGGGCCCATGAACAGCTCGTAGAGGCGCATCGCGTCGGCGCCGTACGCGTCGATCACCTCGTCGGGGCTGACCACGTTGTACCGAGACTTCGACATCTTCTCGATCTGCGACTTGAGCTCTTCGCCGGTGGCCTTGAGGTACGCCTTGCCGTCGCGCTCTTCGACTTCCTGGGGCGAGTAGTACTTCCCCTTCGCGTCTTGAAAGCTGTACGCGAGGATCATGCCCTGGTTGAAGAGCTTCTGGAACGGCTCGCGGGTGCTGACCAGGCCGCAGTCGAAGAGCACCTTGTGCCAGAAGCGCGCGTAGAGCAGGTGCAGCACCGCGTGCTCGACGCCGCCCACGTACAGGTCGACCGGCATCCAGTACTTCTCGAGCTCGGGCGACCACGCGGCTTGGTCGTTCTTCGCGTCGAGGTAGCGCAGGTAGTACCAGCACGAGCCGGCCCACTGCGGCATGGTGTTCACCTCGCGCACGCCCTTGCGGCCGTCGGGCAGCGTGACCATCAGCCACTCGTCGCCCGCGCGCGCCAGCGGCGGCTTGCCGTCGTTCGTCGGCTTGTACTCGTCGACCGGGGGCAGCGCGACCGGAAGCGCCGACTCGGGCAGCGCCACCGTCTTGCCGTCTTCCAGGTGCACGATGGGAAACGGCTCTCCCCAGTAGCGCTGGCGCGAGAACAGCCAGTCGCGCAGGCGGTACTGCACGCGCCGAACGCCGAGCTTCTGCTGCTCGAGCCACTCGAGCATCTTCGCTTTGGCCGCAGGCGTGGGCAGCCCGTCGAGAAAGCCCGAGTTCATCGCAGCGCCCTCTTCGGTGTACGGCAGCTTCTCGCCGCCCTTCACCACTTGAATCACCTCGATGCCGAACTTCTGCGCGAACTCGAAGTCGCGCTCGTCGTGCGCAGGCACCGCCATGATCGCGCCGGTGCCGTACGAGAGCAGCACGTAGTCGGCGACCCAGATCGGCACCTTCTTGCCGTTGGCGGGGTTCACCGCGTACGCGCCGGTGAACACGCCGGTCTTGTCTTTCTGCAGCTCGGTGCGCGCCAGGTCGGACTTGTTCTTCGCCGCCGCGACGTACGCCGCCACCTCGGGGCTCTTCGAGATCTTCGCCACCAGCGGGTGCTCGGGCGCCAGCACGCAGTAGGTGCAGCCGAACAGGGTGTCGGGCCGGGTGGTGAACACCTCGAACGAGGCGTCGGCGCCGTCGACCTTGAACTTCACCTCGGCGCCTTCGCTCTTGCCGATCCAGTTGCGCTGCATCTCGACCACGCCGGCGGGCCAGTCGAGCCCGTCGAGGTCGGTGAGCAGCCGCTCGGCGTACGCGGTGATCTTCAGCATCCACTGCTTCATCATGCGCCGCTCGACCGGGTCGCCGGTCTCGACGTACTTGCCGTCTTTCACCTCTTCGTTGGCCAGCACCGTGCCGAGCGCGGGGCACCAGTTCACTGGCACCTCGGCGATGTAGGCGAGGTTCTTCTCGTAGAGCTTCAAGAAGATCCACTGGGTCCACCGGTAGTAGTCGGGGGCCGAGGTGTCGACCTCGCGGTCCCAGTCGTACGAGAAGCCCAGCCGCTGAATCTGGCGGCGGAAGTTGTCGACGTTGCGCTTGGTGATCTTCGCGGGGTGAAGGTTCTCGCGCACCGCGGCGCGCTCGGCGGGCAGGCCGAACGCGTCCCAGCCCATGGGGTGCAGCACGTTGAAGCCCAGCATGCGCTTGAGCCGCGCCACCACGTCCGTCGCGGTGTAGCCCTCGGGGTGCCCGACGTGCAGGCCCGCCCCGCTGGGGTACGGGAACATGTCGAGAATGTAGAACTTCGGCTTCGTGCCGAGCTCTTCGAGCGTGGTCGGAGTCTTGAAGGCCTTGGCCTTCGCCCACTGGTCCTGCCACTTCGGCTCGATGTCTTTCGGCTCGTACTTCGCGTTCATTGCTGGCCTCTTAGGCAATGACGCCGGTGCAGGGAAGCGCGGACGAAGGCGCGTTCAGGGCATCACGTGCAGCATCGCCATCATGCCCAGCTCGACGTGGTCGAGAATGTGGCAGTGCAGCATCCACATGCCGGGGCGGTCTTCGAAGCGCACCGCGAGGTGCAGCTTCTGCTTCGCCGGCACGTTGACCGAGTCTTTCCACTCCAACGTGGGCCAGGGCTGCCCCCCTACGTCGAGCGGCTGAAACGAATAGCCGTGCAGGTGAAAGGTGTGGTCGTACGGGGTCGAGTTTTCGATCTCCCACAGCTCGGTCGTGCCGAGCTTCACCATCACCGGCGGGTCACCGGGGTCGAACGCCTTGCCGTTGATGCCCAGCAGGCCGGCGTCGGGCACGTCCATCAGCTCGAAGCGGCGCCGGCCGGCATCGGCGGTGTCGAGCGGCGAGACGTCGCGCAGCGTGCCCGACGGCTCGCGCGCCCCGTCGACCTTCGCGTCGCGCTGCACGTCGAGCCACGCCACGGTGTGGTCGGGCAGCGTCGACCCGATGTGAAACCGGTCGGAGTCGTGCCACAGCACCGGCAGCCTCTTGCCCGGCTGCAGCGCCTCGACCCACAGCTCGGCGCGCTCGCCCGGAGTCAGCAGCACGTTCTGCCCGGGCTGCACCGTGCCGACCAGGCCGACGTCGCCCCCGATGCGGCGCACCGTGGCGCCCGGCACCTCGAGCACCCAGTAGCGCGAGCGGCTGGCGTTCACCACCTGCCACCGCTGGGGCACTCCAGCGCGCGCCCGAAGGGTGGGGCGCACCCGGCCGTTCACCAGCAGCAGGTCACCCTCGCGGCCGAAGTAATCGCCGAACCAGCCGTTCTGGTCACCCGGCGCCAGCACGCCTGCGTCGACCACGCTGGCGTCGCTCAGCACCAGCACCAGCGGGTCGCCGAAGAACGCCTCGCCAGGGTCCGACACCACCAGCGCGCCGTACAGGCCGTAGCCGACCTGCGCGCTCGACTGAAGGTGGGGGTGGTACCAGAACGTGCCCGCCTCGGGGACCACGAAGCGGTAGTCGAACGTGCCGCCCGCCGGAACCGGGTCGAGGCCGTCCATCGACGCGGGCACCTTCACGCCGTGCCAGTGCACGCTGCTCGGCTGGGGCAGGCTGTTCTTGAAGTGCACCACCACCGTGTCGCCGACGCGCGCGCGAATCAGCGGCCCGGGCACGGTGCCCTGGTAGGTCCACATCGCGGTGGGGTGGCCGTCGAGCTCGACGCTGGCCACCCGCGCCTCGAGCGAGACCTCGACCACCGTCGGGGCGGGGTCGAGGTCGGTCGCCGGGCTCAGCTTCACGCCGTCGTCCCACCCTGAAGGCTGACCCGCCGCGCCGCCGTCGTCGCGACCCGCATCGCGACCAGCGTCTTCGGGCTCGGGCGCCATGCCGCGGCAGCCGAGCAAACACCCGCCGAGAAGCAGCCACAGACGGCACGTCACGTTCGTCACGTGACCATGCGGGAGAAACTTCGGCAACGCGCAGAATTTGCGCTCGAGCGGTTCATGCTGAGCGAGTCGACCAGAGTGCGAAATCGAGCAGGGTGAGCCCCGTGGCTCTTCACGAAGACGCAGCGCCTCCTCCCCAGGCTTCGAGCGGCAGCGCGCGCCAAATACGATGGAGATCCGCGCTGGGCCTTGGCGAACGACAGCAGTGCGCGGGCCCACCTGCTCGCTCCTCGACTCTGCGCTCCTCCAGCGCGTGTTCCAGCCGCCGATCTCGGTGACGAGCCGATCGGCTTCGGGCGGGCCCCAGCTCCCCGGCGCATACGGGTGCAGCGGGCCGGGCGCGGCGAGCACCGGGTCGACGATCGCCCACGCGGCCTCGACCACGTCTTGCCGCGCGAACAGGGTGGCGTCGCCCAGCATCGCGTCGCCGAGCAGCCGCTCGTAGGCCTCCATGCGCCCGCCCGCGCCCTGCCCTGCGGTCTCGACCACCTTCAGCTCGACCGGCTGACCCACCATGCGCTCGCCGGGCACCTTGGCCCGCGCTCCCATGGCGATCTCCACCTCGGGCGTGACGCGCAGCCGCACGTAGTTGCCCATCGGCGCGGGCGGCTCGCTGAACACCACCCCCGGGGCGTTCTTCAGCTCGACGAAGACCTCGGTCACCGTCTTGGCCAGCGACTTTCCCGCGCGCACGTAGAAGGGCACCCCGGCCCAGCGCCACGACTCGACCGAGAACTTCAGCGCCGCGTAGGTGGGCACGCTCGAGTCTCTCGCCACCCCGGGCTCGTCGCGGTAGCCCTGAAACTGCCCGCGCACCAGCGCCTTGGGCTCGAGCGGAGCGATGTTGCGCAGCACCTTCGCCTGCTCGTCGCGAATCGCCTCGGCGTACATCGAGGTGGGCGGCTCCATCGCCAGGTAGCTCACCACCTGGAGCAGGTGGTTCTGAATGACGTCGCGAATCACCCCGGTCTCTTCGTAGAGCTTGCCCCGCCCGCTGACCCCGAAGCTCTCGGCCAGGGTGATCTGCACGTTCTCGACGTAGTGCCGGTTGAAGACCGGCTCGAGAAACGCGTTGGCGAAGCGGAAGTAGAGAATGTTCTGCACCGCCTCTTTGCCCAGGTAATGGTCGATGCGGAAGATCGACTCTTCGGGGAAGCAGCCGTGCAGCGTGCGGTTGAGCGCTCTGGCCGACCCCAGATCTCTCCCGAACGGCTTCTCGACGATCACCCGCGCGTCTTGCGCGAGCCCGGCCTGGGTGAGGTTCTGCGCCACGGTGGCGAACATGCTGGGCGGTATCGCCAGGTAGTGCGCCGGCCGCTTCGCCGGCCTCAGCTGCTGCTTCACCTGCACGAAGGTGGCCGGGTCTTGGTAGTCACCGTCGACGTAGCGCAGCTGCTTCACCAGCTTCTCGAACGCCGCGGCGTCGAGCCCGCCGTACTCGGTGACGCTGGCGCGCGCACGGTCGACCAGCTGCGCCAGGCTCCACCCCGACTTCGCCACCCCCACCACCGGGCAGTCGAGCCGGCCCCGGCGCACCAGCGCCTGCAGCGCGGGGAAGATTTTCTTGTACGCGAGATCGCCGGTGGCACCGAAGAAGACCAGTGCGTCAGAGGGCTGCCGGGCGTCGCTCATTGGGCGACTGCTACGCCTCGCCTTCAGGGCGCGCAACAACTCACCCGCGCCTTTGACCTCGCCGGGCCCCGCGGGTCTCGAGCGGCCATGATCACCCCGCTCGAGAAGCTCGCGCTGCTCTTGCTCGCCCCGGCCTGCGCCGGGCTCCCCACCTTGCCCGCGCCGGTGCCCGACGGCGGCGCGCCCGCGCCGCCCGGCCAGCTGCAGGTGGCTCAGGGCGCCGTGCGCGGCACGCAGGTGGGGTCGACCTGGGTCTACCTCGGCATTCCCTACGCGGCCCCGCCGGTCGGGGCGCTGCGCTTCTCGCCCCCCGCGCCACCGGCCCGCTTCGACGCGCCGCACCCGGCCACCGCGTTCGGCCCCGACTGCCCGCAGCGCTCGACCGATGGCGGCTTCGAGGGCGACGAAGACTGCCTCACCTTGAACGTTTGGGCGCCCGCCGAGCGCAGCGCGGCGCCGGCACCGGTGCTGGTCTTCATTCACGGCGGAGCGCACATCACCGGCGGCGCGTCGCGCCCCGCCTACGACGGCCGCGCGCTCTCGGAGCACGGCGGGGTGGTGGTGGTGAGCCTCAACTACCGGCTGGGGGTGCTCGGCTTCCTCGCCCACCCCGCGCTCGGGGCGTCGACCGGCAACTGGGGCTACCGCGATCAGACCGCGGCGCTGCAGTGGGTGCACCACAACATCGGCGCCTTCGGGGGAGACCCCGCGCGGGTGCTGCTCTTCGGTCAGTCGGCCGGCGCCACCAGCACCTGCGTGCAGCTCGCCGCGCCGAGCGCGCGGGGGCTGTTCTCGAGCGCGATGATGCTCAGCGGCGGCTGCGGCGCTCAGCCCAAAGCTGCCGCCGAGCGGCGCGGCGAGTCAGTGGCGCGGCTCCTGGGCTGCGACGGCGCCGCCGACGTCGCCGCCTGCCTGCGGGGCAAGAGCGTCGACGAGCTGCTGGCGGTCGGGGTCAACGACGGCCAGGCCACCACCGCCACCGCGGGCCCCACCCTCGACGGCACGTACCTGGTCGAAGACCCGCAGACCGCGGTCACCCACGCCGGGGTGCCGGTCATCGTCAGCAGCACCGCCGACGAGTTCACCAACCAGCTCGGGCGTTACGGCGGCACGCGGGCGGTGAGCTCGGCGGCCGACTACCAGGCGCTGCTCCGCCAGCTCTACCCGGCCACCGCCGACGCGTTGCTGGCGCGCTACCCGGCGAGCGACTACCCCTCGGCGAACGACGCGCTGGTGGCGCTCGAGGGCGACCGCTACTTCATCTGCCCCAGCCGCGCCGCGGCCCGCGCCCTGAGCCGCTCGGGCCAGCCGGTCTGGCGGGTGCACTTCAGCCACACCTTCGCGGCGGGCCCGCTTCGCCCCTACCGCGCCGCGCACGGCTTCGACCTGCTGTTCGGCTTTCGCAACCTGGGGGCGTACCCGCTCAGCCCCGACGAGCGGCGCCTCTCGGACGCGGTGGCCGACGCGTGGGTGCGCTTCGCCGGGCAGGGAGCCGTCGACTGGCCGCGCTACGACCCCGCGCGCGACGACTACCTGGTGCTCGACCAGCCGCTGGCGACCGGCGAGGGCCTGCGCACCCCCTTCTGCGACTTCTGGGGCCCCTGAAAGTCGACCGGCAGTGAAGTTCCGGCAGGGCCCGTAGTGTGGGAAAACCACGTTTCGCGCAATGCCGCCGGACGAACAGGCAGGGGCGGTGCTGATGACTCTCGCGTTCGAGGACGTGCGCGAGTTTCAGCTCATGTGGGAGAGCATGTTCTCGCAGGGCAGCTGCTTCGTGCCCTGGCCCCGGCCGCTGGTCTCGGGGCAGCCGGTGAAGCTTCACCTCATCGCGGTCGACGCCGGCACCACCGACCTCGACGCGACCGTCGACTTCAACGACGTCGACTCGTTCGGCAAGAACGGCGCCCTGCTCAAGCTGCCGCCCGACTCGGTGGCCAAGCTCAAGCTGCTCTTCGAGCGGGCGGTCAACCCCCCGCGGCCTTCGGCCCCCACCCCGCTGGTGCTGCAGCAGGTGGCGCCCAACCTCTCGTGGGGCGACCAGGCCGGCCCCGGCGGAGCCTCGTCGTGGCCGCTGAAGTCGGCCATCGCGCTCGACGCGCTGGCGCTCGACCTGCCCCCGGTCGAGAAGATCGCCACCTCGTTCATCACCGGCGAAGAGCTGCCGCCAGAAGAGAGCCCCCCGGCTCCTGCGGTGGCACCGAAGGCGCCCGAGCCCGCCGAGCCGCCGCCTCCTCCTCCGGCGCCCTCGGGGCCTGGCATCGGCCCCCCCGAGAGCATCTCGCTCTCTCCGCCCGGCGCCACCCCGCCGCCGCCTCCGGCCGCTCCCCCGCCCGCTGCCTCGCCGCCGGTCGCGCCTCCTGCGGCGTCACCCTCTGGTCGCCGCCCCCGACACGGGCACCCAGGCGATGCCCGCCGCCGCCCGGCCGGCCGAAGAGCGCCTCGAGCCCGGCACGCTGCTCGACAACCGCTTCCAGATCGAAGCCCACATCGCCACCGGCGGCATGGGCGACGTGTACCGGGCCGCGCACGTCTTCTTGAAGCGCCCCATCGCGCTCAAGCTGCTCAGGCGCAGCCTCGCCGCCGACCCCGAGATGTGGACGCGGTTTCAGCGCGAGGCCGAGCTGGTCAGCCAGCTCGAGAGCCAGCACATCGTGCGCGTCTTCGACTTCGGCCGCACCTCGGCGGGCGTGCCGTTTCTGGCGATGGAGTTCGTGCAGGGCACCACCCTCGACGTGCTGGTGCGCAACGACGGGCCGCTCGCGCCCGAGCGCGCGGTCGAGCTGGTCTGCCAGGTGTGCGAAGGCCTCGACGAGGCGCACGGGGTGGGCATCATTCACCGCGACCTCAAGCCGCCGAACATCATCTTGGGCAAGCGCCGAGACGGCAGCGAGGTGGCCAAGATTCTCGACTTCGGCATCGCGCGGGCGGCCGACACGCAAGCGCAGGCGGGAGCGCCGGTCACCCAGACCGGCATGGTGATGGGCACGCCCGCCTACCTCGCGCCCGAGCAGGCGTTGGCCGACCCGCTCGACTCCCGCACCGACATCTACGCCCTGGGCTGCGTGCTGTTCGAGCTGCTCACCGGGCGCCCCCCGTTCATCGCCGACTCGATGCAGCGCATCATGTCGATGCAGCTGCGCGACGCGCCGCCGTCTCCCGCAACCTTCCGCAGCGAGCTGAGCCCCGCGCTCTGCGAGGCGGTGCTCAAGATGCTGGCGAAAGACCGCACCCACCGCTTCCAGAACGTGAAAGAGGTGGCGCTGGCCCTGCGCGAGAGCGTGAAGCGCTCGGTGCCGATACCCGGCGCGTTCGAAGACTGGCCGCCGCCCGACACCGCGCTGCCCGCGGCCGCCGCCGAGGCGTGGCCGCCGCCCGCCGAGGCGGTGCCCGGCACCGCGGCGAGCGATGACCACTGGCCCCCGCCGGCGGCGCTGGCCGCGCCTCCCGCTCCGGTGAGCGTGCCCGCGCCGGTGAAGGCCGAGGTGAGCTCGTTCTTCGCCTTCGACACCGGCCGCCTGCCCGCCGCGCAGCTCGAGCCGCTGCGCAGCGACCCGGTCGCCGCGCCGGCCGAAGCGGCCCACCGCCTCGAGGCCGCGCTCGACGCGCTCAAGGTGCCCCTCGCGCCGCAGCTGCGCCAGCGCCTCGCCGCCCAGCGCCTGGGCCTCGAGCCCGGCACTCGCAAGCTGGTGATGCTGCACGTCGAGCTGCTGCGGGCTCCGCCCGAGACCGGCGCCCGCGCGCTGGCCCTGGGTCGCGCGCTCACCGTCGGCCTCGAGCACGACGGCATCGTCGATGCCCTCGACGAAGACGGGCTCACCCTGCTCTTCCAGGGCGAAGACGCGCTGGTGCCCGGGGTGGCCGCGCTCTACGCCGCGCTGCAGATGCGCGAGGCGGTGGCCGACGAGGTGCCCGGCGCTTCGCTGCGCGCCGCGGCGGTGTTCGGCAAGATCTCGATTCCCGAGACCGACCAGCCGCTCGAGGGCGAGCTGGCGCTGCGTGCCCGAACCCTCGCCGCCAAGACCGGCGCGGGGAAGATCGTCGCCGACCGGCAGATGGCCCTCGAGGTGCAAGACGTGGTCACCGTCGCCGAGGCCGGGCCCGAGGTGGTCGAGGTGGGCGAGCGGCGGCCGGTGCTGCACAACGTCACCACCCTCTATGGCCGCGACGCGGTGCTCTCGGCGCTCGACAAGCGGCTCACCAGCCTGACGCAGGGCATCGTGGCGCCGGTGGTGGTCACCGGCGAGTCGGGCTCGGGCCGCACCACCGTGGCGCAAGAGCTCTCGGTGCGCGGGCGACACCAACAGGCGGTGGTGGGCATCGCGCGCGCGCTCGGCTCGACCCGCACCCTGCCCTACGCCGGGCTCGCCGAGCTGCTGTGCAGCGTGTGTGGCGTGCCCAAGGAGCAGCGGGTACAGCGGCTGCCGCAGGCGCTCGAGGCGCTCAAGCTGCCGCCGCCCGAGCTCGAGGCCGCGCTGGTGATCGCCGGGGTTCGGCACGTGCCGCAGCCCTTCACCCCGGGGCAGGCGGTCTACGCCCTGCGCGCGGTGCTCAACCTCGGCGCAGTGGGCCGCAAGATGCTGCTCATCTTCGACGGGCTCGAGGCGATGGACCCGTACACCGTCGACGCGTTTCGCGAGATGTCGTCGCGCCCGGTGCAGCGCGAGCTCACCGTGGGCCTGTCGGACCCCGCCTTCGCCGCCGAGCGGTTCCAGAAGGTGCCCACCCTCGAGCTGCCGCCGCTGCAGAGCCCCGAGGCCGCCGCGATGATCAGCGCCTGGCTCGGCGGCGCCCAGGTGAGCGAGAAGCTCATCGAGACGGTGCACCGCCGCGGCCGCGGGCTGCCCGGCCTGATGATCGACTGGCTGCACCTGCTCGCCGATCGCGGCCAGCTGCGCTTCGTGAGCGGCGCGTACGTGCTGGCCACCGAGCCGCCCGGCTACGACGACGCCGAGCTGGCCGCAGAGCGGGTGAAGGCGCTGTGGCCCGACGCACTGCGGCTGTTCGAGACCTGCTGTCTGGCGGGCGACTCGATCGACGGGGCGGTGCTCAACGCGGTGCAGCCCCAGACCCCGCAGAGCGCGTACCAGCGCCTGGTCGCCAGCCGGCTGGTGCGTGCGATGGGCGGCCGGCGCTGGTCGGTGGTCTCCGATCGCTACGCGCGGGTCGGGCTGTCGATGCCCTCGCCGCGGCGGCCCGAGCTGCACACCCGCCTCGCCGCGGTGCTGATCGACGCCGCCCGCGCCGCCGGGGTGCAGCCTGACGCCGCGCGCATCGCCGAGCACTTCACCGCCGCGAAAGACACTACCCGCGCGCTGCAGCTGTGGCGCAGCGTGGTCGAGAGCGCGCTCAAGCGCCGCGCCCCCCGCGAAGTGCTGCAGGCGCTGCGCGGCTGGAGCGACGCGCTCAAGGTGATGCTCGAGAGCCCCCAGGCGCCGCTCGAGGTGGCGCGCGCCCGGGTCGAGACCCTGGCCCGCGCCGCCGCCACTGCGGTGGCCACCGGTGAGCCGCTGCTCGCCCGTGCGCTGGTCGACGAGGGCCAGGCGCTGGCCACCGCGAAGAACATCGAGAGCGGCGAGCTGTGCCTGTCGATGGCGCGGGTGCTGCGCAGCGAGGCGCGGCGCGCCAAGGCGTCAGAGGCGCTCGAGCTGGCGCTGCGCCGCGCGCAGGGCACCGCGCTGGTGCAGCTGGTGTGGGCCGAGCGGGCCGAGGCGTGCGAGGCCGAGGGCGACCTGAAGGGCGCGGCCAATGCGTTTCGCCAGGCGCTCACCAACGCCGACGCGGCGCAAGAGCTGGCCCGCTGGCACTCAGAGATCGACTTCCGCGCGCGCGTCGAGACCCGCTTGGCCGGGGTGCTGCTGGCGCAGAAAGACGTGACCGCCGCCAAGCAGCTCTACGGCAGCGCGCTGCAGGCGTGGCGAAAGACCGCCTTCCCCTACGCCGAGGCGCGCGTGCTGGCCAACATGGGCGCGCTGCACGTGCAGGCGAAGGAGTCGGAAGAGGCCGCCCGCTGCTTCAAAGAGGCCGCCGCCGCCGCTTCACGCAGCGGAGACCTCTACTTCCAGGCGCGGCAGATGCTGAACCTGGCCAAGGTCGCCAAGCGCTTCGAGGCCCACGCGGTGTCGAAGCAGGCCGCCGAGCTCGCCCGCCGCATCGCCGGCCTCATCAACTGGGAAGAGGGCAAGCAGCAGGCCGCGGCGCTGTAAAGAGCCTCCCTCCCCAGCGGAGAGGGACGAGGGGGGCAGGCGCAGACGACGCGATGCTCGCACCCACATCGAAGACGCGCCGCCCGCCAGCGAGTCTAGAACTCGGCCTGGCCGGGGGCGCGCGGGTACGGAATCGCGTCGCGAATGTTCTGCAGCCCGCACACGTAGACCACCAGCCGCTCGAAGCCGAGGCCGAAGCCGGCGTGGGGCACGGTGCCGTAGCGGCGCAGGTCGCGGTACCACTGGTAGTGGGCCGGGTCGAGCTTCAGCTTCTCCATGCGGCGGTCGAGCACGTCGAGGCGCTCTTCGCGCTGCGAGCCGCCGATGATCTCACCGATGCCAGGGGCCAGCACGTCCATCGCGGCCACCGTGCGCTCGTCGTCGTTGATGCGCATGTAGAAGGCCTTGATGGCCTCCGGGTAGTTCATCACCACCACCGGCCGGCCCACGTGCTTCTCGACCAGGTAGCGCTCGTGCTCGGTCTGCAGGTCGGCGCCCCACTTCGGCGCGTACTCGAACTTCTGCCCCGACTTCTCGAGAATGGAGATCGCCTCGGTGTAGTCGATGCGCTCGAAGCTCTGGTTCACGAACGCCTCGAGCCGCGCGACGCACTGCTTGTCGTGCCGCTCGACGAAGAACTTGAGGTCGTCTTGCCGCTCTTCGAGCACCGCCTTGAACACGAACTTGAGAAAGTCTTCGGCCAGCTGCGTCGGCGGCGAGATCGGCGAAGGCGATCTCGGGCTCGATCATCCAGAACTCGGCGAGGTGCCGGGCGGTGTTCGAGTTCTCGGCGCGGAAGGTGGGGCCGAACGTGTACACCTTCGACAGCGCCAGGCAGTACGCCTCGACGTTGAGCTGGCCGCTGACGGTGAGGAAGGTCTCCTTGCCGAAGAAGTCCTTGTGAAAGTCGACCTTGCCCTTGTCGTCGCGCGGCAGGTTCTGAATGTCGAGGGTCGAGACGCGGAACATCTGCCCGGCGCCCTCGGCGTCGCTGGCGGTGATGATCGGCGTGTTCACCCAGACGAAGCCGTGGGTGTGAAAGAAGCGGTGAATCGCCTGCGCGATGCAGTGGCGCGTGCGCGACACCGCGCCGAAGGTGTTGGTGCGCGGGCGAAGGTGCGCGACCTCGCGCAAGAACTCGAGGGTGTGCTGCTTGGGCTGCACCGGGTAGGTATCGGGGTTGTCGACCAGGCCGATCACCTCGACGCTGGTGGCCTGCACCTCGACCGTCTGCCCCTTGCCCTGCGACTGCACCAGCGTGCCGGTGGCGATCACCGAGCAGCCGGTCGAGAGCTTCAAGACCCCGTCGGCGTAGTTGGGCAGCGTGTTCTGCGCCACCACCTGCAGCGAGTCGAAGCACGAGCCGTCGGTGATGGCGAGAAACGACAGCCCCGCCTTCGAGTCGCGGCGGGTGCGTATCCACCCTCGCACCGTCACTTCGCTGCCGACCTTGACCTCGCCCTTGAGCGCCTGATTGACCGAGATGATTCCCATGACGGCGCACGGCTTACTCCAAAAGCCGCCGCTTTGAACCACCGCTCGACTCGAGCGGTGGTCTCACTCGCACTTCAGGTCGACGCAGGCCCCGCTCGCACAGTCGGCGCCGCAGCCGCAGCCCGCGCCAGCCGCCCGCAGGGTGTGGCCGGCGTCGGCGGTGAACAGGCAGCGGCCCTCGACCAGCGCGTGGCAGGTCGACTCGAGGCAGGCGAAGCCCTGGCAGCACTGCGTGTCTTTCTCGCAGACCTGACCTTCGCTGTTGGCGCAGTAGCCGCTCAGCGCGTCAGCCACCTCGGCGTCGCTGATGCACGCGCTCGCGGCGAGCGCGACCAGCAGGCCGAGCCTCACGGCAGGCTCCCGGTGAAGCCGACCATGGCGCCGCCCGGCACCACCACCACCTCGAGCCGCGCGTTCCACCGGTTGACCACCAGCGCGTAGAGGGCTCCGCCCACCACCGCCGCGGCGCCCACGCCCGCGAGCACCACCCCGGCGAGCGAGAGCGACCGCGCCACCTCGGCGTCGTTCTTCGCATGGAAGTACGTGTCGGGCGCGCCGTTTCGCACCTTCGAGAGCTGGTCGCGCGCGATGAACACCATCACGCCTCCGCCGGCCGCGGCCAGCACCCCCAGCCCCGCCACCACCAGGCCGGGCACCGCCGACGAAGGCTGCTCGGGCGCAGGAGGCAACGGCAGCGGAACCTGCGACACCGGGGTGCGCTCGAGCTGGTGAAAGAGCTCGAGGGCGATCTCCTGCGCGGCCCGGCGCAGCAGCTCGTACGCCTCGGAGTCGTTCTGCGCGGTGACGCTCCGCGCCGCCAGGGTCTCTGAGGTGCCGCCCAGCACCTTCAGGTCGAGGCTCAGGCTGTCTCGGCCGGCGCGGGTGAGCGTGCCCTCGAGCACCCCGTCCGAGCCAGGCGGCCTCGCCGCCTCACCCTTCGCGGTGACCTTCACCCCCTGCGCGCGCAGCTGGTTGGCGAAGAAGGCCTCAAGGTAGGCGAGCTCGTCGGCGCGCACCGTGGGGCCTTCGAACCCGTGGTTCTCGAGCACCACCGGGCGGGGCGTGGCGTGCAGAGCGACGGTGACCAGCAGGGTGAGCATGAAGGCGGCGCTCGTAGCACCTTTGGGCAAGCCGCAGAACGCAGCTCACTTCGCCGCGCCGAGCAACGCCATCAGCTCGTCGCGCGACTTGATGCCCAGCTTGCGGAAGATCGAGGTCACCTGGTTCAGCACCGTGCGCACCGAGGTGCCGCGGGCCTTGGCGATCTGCGCGTCGCTCTTGCCCTGGAACATCAGCGCGATCACCTCGCGCTCACCGGGGGTGAGCCGCATCGGCGGCCGCAGCGGCAGCGGGGGCAGCGAGAGCTTCTCGTACTCGCCCAGCCTGAACGTCTGGCGAATCTTCCGGTCGCGATCGATGGGAACGTCGGGGTCAACCAATTCGCGCGGCAGTGTAACTGCACCGAAGGCAACGGTGAATGATCGATGCATGGCGATCGGTCGTATGGTGTGTTGCCGCCCATGGAGCGGGAGAACGTGTTGCTGGGCGTCGTTCTCGCAGCGTGCGCGGCGGCGGTGGTGGCGGTGATGCTGCTGCCTCCCGCGGTGCGCCGGTCGGCCGCCGAGGTCGAGCCCACCTTGAGCGAAGACGAGCCGGTGGTGCGCATCAGCCCGACCCGGCCTGCCCCGCGGCCCGCGGCGGCGGTGAAGCCCAGGCCCGCGCCGCAGGGCTCCGACGCCGGCGTGGTCACCGTCGAGCCGCGCACCGAGGTGCTGGCCACCTTCGCCTGGGGCGCCGGCAAGGGCCAGCTCGGCCGCGCGCGCCCGCGCGACGGCAACCCCGAGGCCCCGATGAGCCTCGACGCCGACGCCAACGACACGGTGTGGCTGCTCGACCAGGTGAACCGGCGGGTGGTGAAGGTCGACGCGCGCGGCAAGCCGGTGGGTGAGCTGCCGGTCGGGCTCTCCCGCCCGGTCGATCTGCAGGTGCTCGACGACGGCAACCTCGCGGTGCTCGACCGGGCCGCCGAGCGCGCGGTGGCGGTGCTGGGCCCCGACGGCAAGCGGGTCGCCGAGTACAAGCTCGTCGAGCCGGCGCGGGTCTCGGCGGTGGTGGTCGACGGAGACGACGTCTACGCCGAGCGCGAGGGCGGCACGCTCAACCGGCTGGGTGACAGCCAGGGCCACGCCGACGGCGCGCGCACCGAGGCTCCCGGCCGGCCCACCCGCGACGGGCGCGCGTTCGTCACCGCCACGCTGACCGATGGGGCCCACGGGGTGGTGGTGCTCAAGGCCATCGACCGCCGCACCGGCGACGAGCGCTTCACCCGTGAGGTGAGGCTGGGCATGTCGGTGCTGCGCATCGCACTGCTGGGCAGCGATCGCTCGGGGCTCATCTATCTGGCCGCGCAGGGCGAGCGCGTGCCGCCCGACCGGCCCTCGGCCGAACCCAAGCCGACCGTCGATCTGCTGTGCCTCGATGCGAGCGACGGTCGCCCCCTCTCGCGCACCGAGCTTCAGGCCAACACCTCGGCCGATCAGACGCTGCGCGAGCTGGCGGTGCTCGAGTCGGGCGGCGTCGTGTACCTGCGCCGCACCGAGACCTCGGCCGAGCTGCAGCGCGTCGACTGCCGGTGACGGTGACCGGGGCCTTCAGGTCGAGCCACGCGCGGAAGCTCGGGCCGTAGACGGGCGCGGTTTGCCGGGGCTACTGCAGCGCGCCGGGTATCTGCAGCGGCTCGCGGTTCGCGGCGTCGATCGCCTTGCGCAGCGGCGCGAACTTGAGCGGCGCCTCGCTCACCTTGGCCCGGTAGCTCACCGTGTACAGCACCGGCACCAGGTAGCGCTGCTCGGCGCGGGTATCGAAGGTCAGCCCTGCCACCCCGCCCGCGCCCTCGACCGTCGGGGCTTCGGCGAACTGCACCGCCAGCTCGCGACGCGCCACGCCGGCGATCACCGAGTGGGTGCGCAGCCCCTCGTAGGCCACCGCGTGCGCGGCAGCGAACCGCACGTCTCGGGCCAGCACCGGGTCGGCGCGCCAGGTGGCGAGAAACCGCCGCGCGTTCGCCACGTCGGGCGTCTCGACGGCGCCGCGCGACGAGATCACCGCCAGCCCCGCCAGCACCGACGCGAAGCGCTTGAGCTCGGGTACCGCTACCCCACCGCGCAGCCCTTCGGGGTCGAGCGCGGTCATCGCCGTCAGCCCCTCGGCGGTCAACACCGCGGCCAGCCGCGCCGACGCGTCAGACGCCCGCTTGAACGCCTCGGGCAGCGGCTCGACCTCGAGCGACGGCGGCACCTGCAGCACCACCTTGAGCTCGCTCTTCAGCACCTCGCGCGGCGACGCCTCGAGCCGGCTCTCTCTCGCCTCGTGCCCCGCGCCCTGCAGCGCGCTGAACGCGCCGCTCAGCCGGTCGCGCCAGTCGGCGTCGAACTGCAGCCCCTGGGGTGGCTCGGCCAGGGCGAACGCCGCCAGCGCCGCCTGCCGCAGCGGCTCGACCGACGCGGTGGTCTCGATGGGCGGCTTGACCCGCCCTTCACCCACCGCCGCGAACAGCTCGTCGATCGCCTGGGCCCGCTCGGCTCCCTGCAGGCTGTTCAAGAACTCACCGAACGGAGCCCGCGGCGACGCCAGCACCGGGGGCACCGTGGGCCCCTGCCGATCGATGGTCGCCATCATGTCGTCGAGCGCGGCGTCGGGGTCTCCTCCGGCCTTGGCCAGGTACTCTTGCAGCGGCTCGACCGCCGGCCCCCCGAACAGCGCGTCGCGCCGCCCACGCACCTTCAGCCAACTGGTCTTCAGCCGCGGGTCTTTCACCAGCGAGAGCAGCACCAGACCCGCAGAGTAGCCGGCGCGCGACGCGGGGAAGCTGAGCCCCAAGAGCTGCCAGCGCTTGAACGCGCACTGCAGCTCGGGGGTCCACTCCCAGTAGCTGCGCGGCGGCGGCACTTTCTCGTCGTGGCTCAGCTCGTCGAGCTGCGCGCGCGCCTCGTTCACCATCAGCGGCGCCGCCGGCAGTTTCGCCGCGTCGAGGCACGAGAGCGCCACCGCCACCCGGCCGCCCAGCAGAATGGCCCCGTCGCGATCGTCGCCGTCGGCGTGGTTGGCCCGCGCCACCACCGCGTTGAAGACCTGGGTGAGCCAGGCCTTGAGCAGCCGGTCGGTGTCGAGCGCCGCCGCCGCCAGCGCCCCGTCTTCGATGCGCCGCGCCCGCCACAGCGCCATCTCGGCCGCGGGCAAGAGCTTGGGCTCGTCGGGGTCGAGCGCCGGGCGCATGCGGCTCGCAGGCCTTCGCCGCAGCGGGTCATCAGAGGCGAGCTGACCGTCGGGCACGGTGGTGAAGCTGGTGGCCAGGGGCGCCTGCTCGATGCCGCGCGCACCCGACACGTACAAGAGCCCCCCGCCCTTCACCTTGAGCTTCACCTCGCGGGGCAGGCCCTTCAGAAACGCGGCCACCGCCGCTTCGCCGTTCTCCGACTTGGCGTCGGGCGTGCCGCCGCCCTGCTTGAGCGCGGTGAGATCATACGAGTACTCGAGCGTCGAGGCGTCGAGCCGCTTGGTCTGGTACGGCCACACCTCGGCGAGCGGGCCGGCCAGCGCGACCGCGGCCCGCCCCACCACCACGAGCGCGAGCAGCCTCATCGGTTGAGCAGCTTGGCGACCGCGTCGAGCACTTCTTGCGCCTTCACCGGCTTGACCAGGTAGGCGTCGGCGCCGAGCTTCAGCGCGCGCGCACGATCGGCCTCGGCCGCCTCGGTGGTGATGACCACGATTGGCAGCTTCGAGATCTGCGGCTCGCCGCGAATGTGGCTGATGAGCTTGAGCCCATCGAGGAGCGGCATGTTGATGTCGGTGAGCACGATGTCGTACGGCCCGGCGGCCAGCTTCTTGATCGCCTCGGCGCCGTCGCCGGCCTCGATGCACACCACGTCGCCCAGCCGCTGCAGCGCGTACATCACGCTGCGCCTCAAGGGCAGCGAATCGTCGACCACCAGCGCGCGAAGACTCATCTTGGCGGGCGAGAAGCTACCACTTCAGCCCACCGACTTGGCCAGCTCTTGGGTGAGCTCGTGCAGCGGCAGCACCCAGGTGACGTGCCCGGTCTTCATCGCCGCCTGTGGCATGCCGGGTATCACCGCAGTCTGCTCCGACTCGGCCCACACCACCCCGCCGGCCCTGGCGATCGCCCCCACCCCTTGAGCGCCGTCATGGCCCATGCCGGTCAGCACCACCGCGTGCGCCGCCGCCCCGCCACAGCGCGCCACGCTCTCGAACAGCCGGTCGATCGACGGCACGTGCTTGTCGGCGCTGCCGGCCTCGAGCACCTGCAGCTCGAGCGCGCCCTTCTCGGTTCGCACCACCACCAGGTGCTTGCCCCCCGGCGCCACGAAGGCACACCCCGCCTGCGGGCGCTCGCCGCCGCGCGCCTCGGTCACGCTCTGGCCCCACGCCTTCTCCAGCCGCTCGGCGAACGCCCGGGTGAACCGCGGCGGCATGTGCTGCGCCACCAGCACGCAGGCCGAGGTGCCCTTGAGGCCCATCAGCAGCTGGTGCACCGCCTGCGGCCCGCCGGTCGAGGCGCCCACCGCGAGCAGGGTGGGCTCTGAGCCGCGCCGCACCTCGCTCAGGTTTCCGCCACGCTTCTGCACCTGCCGCACCGCCTGCACCTTGGCGAGCAGGTCGACCCGCACCGTGTCGAGGCCGGCGGCCCGGCTCGGCTTGGCCACGAAGTCGAAGGCGCCCAGCTCGAGCGCCTTGAACACGTCGCTGCGGTGCGCGTACGACGAGATGACGATCACCGGGGTCGGCGCCACCTGCTGGAGCAGCCGCAAGAACGCGAAGCCGTCGAGCCGGGGCATCTCGAGGTCGAGGGTGATGAGGTCGGGCTTGAGCCGCCGCGCCTTCTCGAGCCCCTCGGCGCCGTCTTGCGCGCGATCGATCACCTCGACGTCGGGCGCCGACTCGAGAATCTGGGTGATCGCCCGCCGGTTCGAGGCCGAGTCGTCGATCACCAGCACCCGCACCGGCGCGCTGCGCCTCACGACTGCCCCACCCGGTAGACCAGATCGCCGTCGAGCTGCACGATCTCGAAGTCGGTGGTGACGGTGAGCAGGCTCTCAGAATGCCCCAGCAAGAGCCACGCGCCCGGCTGCATGCGCCGGTAGAGCGACGAGATGACGCGCCGCCGCGCCTCGAGGTCGAAGTAGATGAGCACGTTGCGGCAGAACACCACGTCCATGAACGGGAGCAGGTCGGCCGCCTCGGGCACGATCAGGTTCAGGTGGCTGAACGACACCTGCGCGCGCAGGGGTGCCTTGACCCGCACCTTGCCTCCCGGCACCACCTCGAAGTGACGCAGCTTGCGCTCGGGCGAGGTCGAGCGCAGCGCGCTCGGCGCGTACTCTGCCTTGCGCGCGGTGCTCAAGACCCGGCGGCTCAGGTCGGTGCCGTGAACCTGCACGTCCCAGCCCTCGAAGCGGCCGGTCTCTTCCAGCAGCATGGCCAGCGTGTACGGCTCTTCGCCGGTGCTGCAGCCGGCCGACCAGAGCCTCAAGCGCCGCCGGCCGCGGTGCTGCTCGACCAGCCGGGGTACGATCTCGTTCACGAAGCACTCGAGCTGGTTGGGCTCGCGAAAGAAGTACGTCTCGTGCGGCAAGAGCAGCTCGCACGCCAGCTCGAGCTCTTCTCGGCCGCGCGCGTCGAAGCGCAGGTAGCGCTGGTAGGCCCCGAAGTCCGACAGCCCCAGCGCCTCGACCCGCGGCAGCAGGCGGCGCTCGGCGACGAACTTGAAGTCTTCGCGCATCGCCAGCCCGCTCGCGCCGTGCACCAGGTCCGAGAGCAGGCGAAACTGCTCGGCGGTCATGGTCAGCCGCGGCTCGTCGATCATCGCGCCACCGTCAGAGGTCTCCCAGCCGCGCCGCCGCCGCCGCGATGATCTGCCGCGCCATCGCGTCTTGCTCGCGGGCCAGCGCGTGCCGCAGTGCCGCCACCGCCGCCGCGGTGCCCGCCACCTCGAGCGCGCGCGCGGCCGCGGCCCGCACGTCCCACCGCGGGTGCTGCAGCAGCGCGATGGCGGCCACCGCGGTGCCCGGCCGCTCGGCGAACAGCGCCAGCGCCGCCTTCACCACCTCGGGGTCGGCGTGCCCCAGCGCCCGCTCGGCCTGCACCGGGTCGACCGCCCCCAGCGCGCTCAAGCCCTGCAGCGCCGCCAGCACCACGAAGCCGTCGCCGGCCCCCAGCAGCTCTTCGAGCCGCGCCTTCACCGCCGGCACCTTCAGCTCGGCCGCCGCGTCGCAGGCCGCGGCCACCACCGAGGCCTCGCGGTCGACCAGCGCCCGGGCCAGCAGCCCCGCCGCGCTCGCCACCCGCGGCAGCGCGCGGGCCGCCGCGCGGCGCACCACCGCCGCCTCGTCGGTCAGCGCCCGCCCCAGCGCCTCGCCGGCCTCGTCTTCAGGCAACGCCCACGCGCTCTCTGCCGCGGCCGCCCGCAGGCCGTCGTCGGTATCGCGTGCCGCCTCGCGCACCGCCCCGCGCGCCGCGCCCGGGTCGACCTGCACCCAGGTGCGCAGCACGTGCGGCTCGAGCGTGCGCGCGCTCATCGCGAACCCCACCTCGGTCTGAAACGACGCCCGATTCGCGCCAGCGCGCGCGCCGCGGCCGAGGCCAGCGCGTCGTCTTCGAGCGCCGAGAGCAGCGGCACGATCGCCGCGGGGGTGCGGCAGCGGCCCAGCGCCCGCACCGCCACCTCGGCCAGCTCGGGGTCTGAGCAGCCGAGCAACCGCTCGAGCGCCGGCACCAGCCGGGGCTCGCCCACCCTGATGATCGCCTCGCCCGCCACCGCGCGCGCTTCTGCGCTCATCGACACCACCGGCGGCACTTCGCCCTCGACCAGGGCCAGCGCGCCGTACAGGCCCAGGCGGGTGAGCGCGCGCGAGGCCGCCTCGGCCACCGAGCCGTCCCCCACCGCCTCGGCCACCGCGGGCGCGAGCGCGTGGGCCTTGAGCGCGGCCACCGCGTTCATCGCCCCCACCCGCAGCGCGCGGTCGTCGCTCTTGAGCATGCGGGCCAGCCAGGTCTGCACGTCGGGCGAGACCTTCAGCGAGGCGCGCAGCATCGCCTCGGCGTCGTGTGGCCAGGCGCGCCCTTCCATGCCCAGCGCCGCGAGCGCCGCGTCGCGCGTCGACGCCTGCTCGAGCGCGCGGCTGACCAGCGCGTTCGCCGAGGGGTGGAAGATGAGGCCCACCAGCCGAAACGCCTGCTTCGAGGGCAACAGCGGCACCAGCAGCGAGAGCGGCGGCGGCTTCTTCAGCGCGAACAGCGCCTCGAGCGCGCAGGCGCGCACCAGCGGCTCTCGCGAAGAGAGCAGGCCCATCAGGGTGCGGCTGGCGCGCTGCCCGCCGATGCGGCCCAGCGCTTCGGCCGCCGCGCCCTGCACGTTGGGGTCGGCATCGGCCAGCGCGCGCTCGAGGCCCTCGAGCGCGTCGGCCTCGCGGCGCTCGCCGAGAATGTCGGCGGCGAGCTTGCGCTGATCGGGGTCGGAGTGGCCGAGCAGCTCGAGCAGCGGCGCGCGTGCCGCCGGGCCGGCCAGCGCCAGCGCGGTGGTCGCCGCGTTGCGGGCGCCGGTCTGGTCGCGATCGCCCAGCACGGCGATGAGCTTCGCCGCGGTGGCATCGTCGACGGCGCGGGCGACGAGCTCGGCGGCGTGCCGGCGCACGCGCCAGCTGGGGTCGTAGAGCGCCGAGACGAGCGCGTCGCGATCGGCGCCCGCCAGCGCCTGGTAACGCCCCTCGGCACCCGGGTCGTCGTGCAGCTCCTCGATCATCTGGTGCGATTCGCTAGCCCAGCAGCGCGCGCACGTCGAGCAAGAGCCGCAGCTTTCCACCCGCGGCGCACACGCCGATGATGTGCGGCGAGCTGCCCTGCCCCATCGGAGCCGGCTTGAGCGACTCGCGCTCGGCGCGAAACACCGTCGACACCCCGTCGACGCGCAGCCCGAGCAGGTGTGGCCCCACCCGGCAGACGATCAGCCGCGGCCGCGGCGCCTGCTTGGGCTCGCCCAGGCCCAGCTGCTTGCGCACGTCGACGACCGGGACGATCGCGCCGCGCAGGTTCACCACGCCCTCGATCGCCCTGGGCGAGCGCGGCACCGCGGTCAGCGGCAGCGGGGCGATGATCTCCTGCACCCGCATGATGTCGACCACCAGCTCTTCGTCGCCGGCGCGAAAGGCGCACAGCTGCACGCTGCCGCTCACTCGAGCACCCGCTCGACGTCGAGGAGAATGTAGAGGCGCTCGCCGCGCCGGCTCAGCCCCGACAGGTAGGGCCGCTGGGTGCCGCCCGGCGGAGCCGCCTCGGTGAGCGACGGCAACAGCCGCGCCACGCCCTCGACCGCGTCGGCGAGTATTCCCGCGTCGCCGTCGTCGCTGCGCACCACCACGATGCGCGACCGCGAAGGCACGTCTTCCGGGCCGCCCACCGGCTTCACCTGCTGCGTGAGCAACAGCCGCGCCCGCACGTCGTAGACCGGCAGCACCTCGCCGCGCAGGTTCATCACCCCGAGCAGCTCGGGCGCGGCGCGCGGCACCTCGGTGAGCACCGGCACCTTGACGATCTCGCGCACCCGCTCGATCGGCACCGCGTACGTCTCGTCGGTGAGCTGAAAGGCGAGGTACTCGTGGGGGGCCTCGACCGTGCTGGCCTCGGGCACCGGAGCGTCTTCCAACCACTGCAGGCCGGGCAGGCCCGGCTCGCCCTCGCGGTAGAGAAACCCCTCGAGCAGCTGCTCGAACGAGGGCACCTAGAGGTTCCCCATGCCTGCGTCGGCGGGCCGCATCATCTCGCTCACCAGCGCGGGCACGTCGAGCACCAGCACCGCGCGGCGGTCACCGAGATCGGTCGCCCCCGCGAAGCCTCGCACGTCGCGCAGCCGCGCCGAGAGCGGCTTGGTGACCACGTCTTGCTGGCCGAGCAGCGCGTCGACCGCCAGGCCCATGCGGTGCTGCGCCAGCCCCACCAGCACCACGTAGTGCTGCTGCACCTCGACCAGCGGCAGCTTGAACAGCTGCGAGAGGCGCACGAACGGCACCGTCTGCCCCCGCACCGACAGCATCTGCCGGTGCTCGACGGTGCGCAGCTCGCTGGGCCGCACCGCCACGATCTCGAGCACCGAGTTCAGCGGTACCGCGTAGGTGTGGCCCGACGCCTGCACCACCAGCGCGCGAATGATCGCCAGCGTCAACGGCAGGGTGAGCACGAAGGTGGTGCCCTGCCCCGGCTCGCTGACGATGTCGATCAGCCCCGAGAGCCGCTGCAGGTTGGTCTTCACCACGTCCAGCCCCACCCCGCGGCCCGACAGCTCGCTCACCTGCTTGCGCGTCGAGAACCCGGGCAGGAACACCAGGTTGAGCAGCTCGCGCCGCTGCATCTGGGGCGCCTTGGTGGCGGTGACCAGCCCGCGCTTGAGGGCCTCGTCGCGAATGCGCGCCTCGTCGAGACCGGCGCCGTCGTCGCCGACCTCGATCTTCACGTGGTTGCCTTCGCTGGTGGCGTACAGCCGCACCCTGCCGCGCCGCGACTTGCCCGCCGCGACGCGCTGCTCGGGCGTCTCGATGCCGTGGTCGATGGCGTTGCGGAGCAGGTGCATCAGCGGGTCCGACAGGTCTTCGACGATCAGCTTGTCGAGCTCGACGTCGCCGCCCGAGATCTCGAAGTCGATCTCCTTGCCGCTCTCGCGCAAGAGCCGCCGCACCAGCCGCGCCAGCCGATCGAACACCTGGCCCAGCGGCACCATGCGCACTTCCAGAATGCCCTTCTGCAGATCGTCGAGCTTGCGCTCGAGCGCGCGGGCCTCGCGGGCCAGCTCTTGCGCCCACAGCGGGTGCAGCCCACCCGGGCCCGCCGCGCGCGCCCCTTCGGCGAAGCGCTTGATGTTCGACCGGGTGAGCAGCAGGTCGCCCACCGCGGCCATCAGCTTGTCGAGCCGGCTGATGTCGACGCGCACCGTCTGCGCCAGCGAGCGCAGCGAGAGCTCTGAAGACGAGCCCAGCTCGGGGCGCGGCGCCGACGGGCGGGGCCGCGGCGGCGCGGTAGAGGCAGAGATCAGCGCGTGGCTCGCCCCGTACGGCGCGAGCACGCGGGTGAGCTCGGCCGCGCTCTGCTTGCACGCGGTGAGCAGATCGAACCCGATGTGGCTCTCGTCCGAGGCCTGGGCCGAGGGCAGCGTGCTCACCACCTCGGCGATCGCCTTGAGCGCCGCGGTGAGCGCCGTCAGGCGCTGGTCGAAGTCGTCGAGAGAGAAGACCGCGCGCACCTTGTAGAGCGTGACGCCCTTCTTCACGTTCTCGCGCAGCCGGTGCTCTTCGTACTCGGTGAGCACGTGCAGCACCGACGGCTCGAGGCCCAGCTGCTTGAGCGGGTCTTCCACCGGCGTCGGCCCCTGGCTGAGCAGCGACTCGATGTGCTGCGCCAGCGCCACCGCCCGCTCGGCCGCCGGGCCCTCGCTCTCGTCGCGAGAGGCCATGGTGAGCAGCCCCGACAGCGCATCGACCGCGTCGACGAACGCGTCGATCAGCGCGTCGTCGGCCATCACCTTGCCCAGCCGCAGCGCGTCGAGCGCGTCTTCGAGCACGTGCGCCAGCCGCGTGATGCGCTCGTGCCCGAACAGCGACGACAGCCCCTTGAGCGAGTGCGCGGCGCGGAAGATCGAGTTCAGCCGATCGGGCTCGGGCTCTTCACCGCGGTGCTCGTCGAGCACCACCAGCTCGCGCGACAGACCCTCGACGATCTCGGTCGCCTCGGCGAGAAACTCGGTGACCGGCTTCTTCTCGCTCATCAGCGGGTCATCTAGAGCTTGAGGTACTTCTTCACCAGGGCGCAGAACGCGTCGGGCTCGAACGGCTTGATCACGTACTCGCTGGCGCCCAGCTGCATGCCGCGCTCGCGGTCTTGCGTGCGGCCCTCGGTGGTGACCACGAACAGCGGGGTCTCGCGGTAGTGCGGGTTCTTCTTCACGAAGTTGATCAGCTCGAGCCCGTTGATGTCGGGCATGTTGATGTCGGTGACGATCAACGAGAAGCGATGGCGCGGCAGAACCTTCAGCGCCTCGAACCCGCTCACCACCGTCACCACCTCGAGGTTGCCCAGTCCTTCGAGCAGCGACGCGAGCAGCTCCCGCGTCGCCTTCGAGTCCTCGACCACCAAGACTTTGAAAAGGTCCGGCACTGAAGGGTGCGACAGTAACACACGTACCCTGAGCGCCGCCTCGGGGCGCTGAGCCAGCTAGAGCAACGCGCGAAGGCTCTTCTCGGCGAAGACCGTGGTGACGCCCGGAGCGAACGACGGCGCAAACCGCTTCTTCACCACCTCGGCGCGCGACGCGTCGTCGAGCCCGCACTTGGGCAGCGACAGCGCCACCGAACCCACGCCGGCGCGCTTGAGCATCAGCGCCGAGCTCTCGAGCAACAGCCCCAGCGTCGAGGCGTCGAGCGACTTGCTGCTGCCCGCCCCCACCGCGAAGAGCTTGACGGTCGAGATGCCGCCGCTGGTCGGCATGAGCAGCTGCTCGCCGCGGTCGCCCTTGAAGAAGCCGCCCAGCAGCACCCGCGAGAGCGCGCCGCACATGCGCCAGTCGAGGTACCCGGCCATGCCCTGCAGGGGCCGATCGTCGTCGGTGAGGAACACGCAGAGCGCGTCGACTCCCGACAGCGCATCGATCGAGTCCAACGACGGCTCGACGGCAATCATGGCTTGTCGATGCCCTGCGCCAGCTTGTCGAGCAGGCCGTTGATGAACGACGACGACTCTTCGTTGCCGAACTTCTTGCCCAGCTCGACCGCTTCGTTGAGCGCGACCTTCTTGGGCACGTCGGGCCGGTGCATCAGCTCGAAGGCGCCCAGCCGCAGCACGTTGCGATCGATGCGCGACATGCGGTCGACCCGCCAGTTCGTCGAGTGCTGCTCGATCTTGGCGTCGAGCTCTTTCAAGAAACCCCGCACCCCGTCGACCAGCTCTTGAGCGAACTGGCGGGTCTCGGCCGCCGGTGGCCCCTCGCCGCCCTCGGCACCCGAGCCCCACGCGGCGTCGAGCGCGTCTTTGATGCTCGCCCCTTCGCCCTGAGCGTCGAGTTGGTAGAGCGCCTGCAGCGCTCGCTCGCGGGCGATGTGGCGTGAGCCCATCAGGCCTTCTTCTTCACTGGCTTGAGCACCACCGCCGAAGCCGCGCCCAGCTGCTGGTGCAGGTTCACCATCTCGATACACGCCACCGCCGCCTCGGCGCCCTTGTTGCCCGCCTTCACTCCGGCGCGGTCGATGGCCTGCTCGACGTTGTCGCAGGTGAGCACCCCGAACGTCACCGCGCACTCGGCGGTGTGGGCGATCTGCCCGATGCCCTTGCTGACCTCGCCCGAGACGTAGTCGAAGTGCGGCGTGCCGCCGCGAATCACGCAGCCCAGGGTCACCACGCCCACGTGCCGGCGCGTCTCGACCACCTTGCGCACCAGGCCGGGCAGCTCGAAGGTGCCCGGCACCCGGTACACGTCGATGTCGTCGTCTTCGACCCCGTGCCGCTTGAGCGTGTCGAGCGCGCCCTGCAGCAGCGCCTCGGTGATGAACGCGTTGAAGCGGCTCACGCAGATCGCGAACCGACCGTTGGGAGCGACCAGATTGCCTTCGAAATAGCGAGCCATCGTTGCTTTCGACCTTACCGTTTTTTACCCGGCTTCACCTGTTCCACCACCTGAAGGCCGTAGCTGTCGAGGCCCACGATGCGCTTCGGCGCCGAGGTGATCAGCCGAAGCTTCGACAACCCCAGGTCTTTCAGAATCTGCGCACCCACGCCCAGCTCGCGCAACGTGCCTGTAGCCGGCCGCTGCGAGAGCGCCTCGGCCCCGGTGGCGTGCTTGTGCAGGTACACCAGCACTCCACGGCCCTCTTTGCTGATCGCCTCGAGCGCGCTCGAGCACGAGCCCGGGTCGAGCAGATCGCCCAGCACCGAGGCGCGGTGCATGCGCACCAGCACCGGCGCGCCGTTCGACACGTCGCCCTTCACCAGCGCGATGTGCACCTCGGGGTCGACGTCGCTCTTGTATGCGTGGGCGGTGAAGTCACCGTAGGCGCCGCCGCTCACCTGCTCGGTCGCCACCCGCCGCACCAGCCGCTCGTGCGAGAGGCGGTAGGTGATCAGGTCGGCGACCGACAGCAGCACCAGGCGGTGCTTCTTGGCGAACTTCTGCAGCTCGTTGCGCCGGGCCATGGTGCCGTCGTCGTTCATCACCTCGCAGATGACACCCGCGGGAAAGAGCCCCGCCATGCGCGCCAGGTCGACGCTGCCTTCGGTCTGGCCGGTGCGCACCAGCACCCCGCCCTCGCGCGCACGCAGGGGGAAGATGTGGCCCGGTCGAACCAGGTCGGCCGGCCTGGCGTTCTTCGCCACGCACACCTTGATGGTGTGCGCCCGGTCGGCCGCCGAGATGCCGGTGCTCACGCCGCGCGCCGCTTCGACCGAGACGGTGAAGGCGGTGCCAAACGACGACGAGTTGTCCTGCACCATCAGGGGCAGCTGCAGCTGCTTGAGCCGCTCTTCAGTGAGCGAGAGGCAGATCAGCCCGCGGCCGTGCTTGGCCATGAAGTTGATCGCCTGGGGCGTCACCTTCTCGGCCGCCATCACCAGGTCGCCTTCGTTCTCGCGATCTTCGTCGTCGGTGAGAATGACCAGCTTGCCGCGGCGAATGTCGCGCAGCGCCTGGCTCACCCGTGCGATCGCCTCTTTGTCGTGCCGCTGCTTCTCCATGGGTTCCAAGGGCCCTCTTTGCACAAACGTGTGGCGACGCAACGGTCAAACCAACCCGGCGTATCGGCCGACTCAGCGCTTGCGGCGGGCGGCCCGCGCCAGCAACGCCAGCGCCCACGCCAGGCCCAGCCCGTCGCTGGCCCCGCAGCTGCAGCCCTGCCGCGTGGCCACGTCGTCGGTGACCGTGAACGCCCCTGTCAGCCTGGCGCGCTGGCCGTCGAGGTTGATCACCGTCACGTCGTAGACGCCCGGGTCGAGCCCGGCCGGCACCTCGGCGCTGATCACCACCGCCGACTTCACCGTCACCAACTCGAGCACCTGCGGGCCCACCACCACCTGCGCCCCGAGCGCGAAGCCGCTGCCGGTGAGCACCACCCGCGTGGCCTCGGCCGCGCTGCCTTCCGACGGGGTGATGTCGTCGACGCGCACCGCGCCGGCCTCTCCGCCCGCGGCCCCGCCTGCCGTGCCGCCGCCCGCGCCACCGCCCTGCGCTCCGCCGCCCTGCGCCCCCCCTGCGGTGCCGCCCCCGCCTGCGGTCGCGCCCCCCGCCGAGCCGCCGCTCGCTCCGCCCGTGCCTCCGCCTCCGCCTCCCGCGCCGGTGCCTGCGTCAGGCGCGTCGAGCACGGCGCGGAAGACCCAGTTCCGGGTGATGCCGTTGAAGAACCCGCCGTCGGGGAGGTCGATGCGGGTGAAGTTGCCGACCGCGTCTCGGTACCAGTTCACCCCGGGCACCAGCGGCCCGGGGTCGAGCGCCACGGTCGCGTTGTCGTCGGCGGTCGAGAGCTGCTCGCCCAGGCTCACGAAGATGCTCCCTGCGGTCACCGTCACCGGCTGCGGCAGTAAGATCCGGTTGAGCTGCGAGGTCGACGTGGTGAGCTGCACGAAGGTCTGCGCCACGGGCGCGTAGCGGCCGCCGTCGAAGGTCTTCGGCGGGTCGACCCGCCCTCCGCGCTCGTCCCACACGTCGAGCTGGTACGCCGCTGCGGCCCCCGACGGCCCGTTGTTGTAGGTGACCGACAGCACGTCGAAGCCGAGCAGCGTGACCGGGTAGCCGCCGTCGGGCATGAACAGCACCGCCGCGCCCTCGTACTCGGAGAAGAAGACACCGCTGCCCACCGGCCCGGACCCGGTGAAGGTGTCGTGCTGCAGAACCCGGGTGCCAGCCAGCGCGAGGCACAGCAGCGAGCGGAGCATCAGCAGAGAATAGCCGAACGCCCCGCCCGCGCGCGGTGCGCGGCCCGCCTCTCTAGAACCCCGCCTTGCGCAGCGACTCTTCGGTGAGCCCGCCGACCTCGAGCTGCTGCTGGCGCGCCACGTACTTGCCGACCAGGTCGGCCTCGAGGTTCACCTGCGCGCCCGGGCCCTTGGCGCCCAGCGTGGTGCGCGCCACCGTCTCGGGAATCAGCGCCACCGAGAACTGCGTCGCTTCGACGGCGTTCACGGTGAGGCTGATGCCGTCGATGGTCACGCTGCCCTTCTCGATGAAGAACGGCGCCAGCGCAGCGGGCAGCTCGAAGGCCATCACCCGCGAGCCGCCCTCGGGCCGCGCGGCCAGCACCTGCGCCACCGCGTCGACGTGGCCCTGCACCCAGTGCCCGCCCAGGCGGTCTCCCACCCGCAGCGCGCGCTCGAGGTTGAGCCGGGTGCCCGTCTTCCACCCGCTCAGGGTGGTGCGGCGCAGCGTCTCGGGGCTCGCCTGCACCTTGAAAGAGCCGCCGCGCGCCTCGACCACGGTGAGGCAGCAGCCGTCGCAGGCGATCGACTCGCCCAGCACCAGGGCGTCGAAGGTGCTCGCCACCCAGACGTCGGTCATGCCCGACTGCTCGACCCGCTCGACGGTGCCGATCTGCGCGACCAGGCCGGTGAACATCTACTTCCTCTTCTTCGCCTTCGCCTTGCCCTTGGCGCCGCTCTCGCTGGCGCCGTTGGCGAGGAACTCGACGATGCGGCCGTCGGCCTTGCGCAGCCGCCGCGACAGCATGCGGCAGATGTTCTGCAAGATGATGACGTACGCGTAATTGTCCTGCTGGTAGAGGTGGTACAGGTCCATGTTGGTCAGCGAGTAGGTGATGCACTTCGTCTTCGCCACCACCGTCGCCGACCGCGGCTGAAGCTCGACCAGCGTCATCTCACCGAAGGTCTCACCGGCGCCCAGGTCGACGATCACCGTCTGCTTGCCCTCGGCGCTGCGGCGGGAGACCGTCACCTCGCCCTCGCGCAGCACGTACATGGTGCGGCCCAGCTCACCTTCGTTGAAGATCGCCTCGCCGGGCCTGAAGGTGCGCTCCTCGAGCAGGTCGATCAGGTTCTCGAGCGAATGTCCCTCGAGGCCGCCGAGCACCGGCACGCCCCGCAGAAAAGTGATGAGCGAGTTGGGTCGCTTGTCGAGCATGGAGCCAAGACTTTGCCGGTTCTGCGGAGAGGGGCAAGAACTACCGGCGGTAGCCGATGCCCACCCCGCACGCGTATTCCGAGAACGCCGCCGAGGCGAAACGCGCGTGGAGCGCCGCCGGCTCGACCCAGAACATGAAGCCCTCGAGCTGCGGCGGCGCGACCTCGAGCTCGAGCGCGGCGCGCGCGGCGAAGTACGCCCGGGTGTCGTCTTGCGTGCCGTAGAGCGGCACGAAGGTGCGCATCTGGAAGATGGTGGGGCCGATGCCCAGCTCGAGCGCGGCGGCCAGCCAGCCGGTGAGGTTGAGCCTCACCCGGGGCCCCGGAGTGAGATCGATCACCTCGAAGCTGGTCGGCACCGCCGCGTGGCTGGCGCTGTAGAAGCCCACGCTCACCGGGGCGATGACTCCCACCGCGAAGCGCGAGCTCAAGTTCAGCTCGACGTAGGCGCGCACCGTGACCTCGGGGCTCAGGCCCGCGGTCTCGAAGGGGGCCGCGCCGACCGCGCCCAGCTCGGCGGCGCCGTGCAGGTCGGGCCGCGCGGCGAGCAGCAGCAGCGCGACGCCAGCGAGCCAGCTAGAGCCCATAGAGCCGGCGCACGTTGCCGCCGAGCAGCGCGCCCAGCCGCTCGTCCGAGAGGTTCATTCGCCTGAGCTGCTTCACCTCGCGGTCCCACGCGTAGGGCAGGTTGGGAAAATCGGTGCCGAAGATGACGCGCTCGGGGCGCACGTCGAGCACCCGCCGCGGCACCTCGACCGGGAAGTACGCCGCCGCCATCATGGTGGTGTCGAGCCAGAGGTTCTCGTGCCGCTCGAGCAGGTCGGCGTACGCGTCGAACTCGTCGGCCCCCAGGTGCGGCACGCAGAGGGTGAGCCGGGGGTGGTCTTTCAGCACCCGATCGACCCGCTCGGCGGCGCACAGCCGGTAGACGTCGACCGGGTAGGCGGGGCTGCTCGGCTCGCGGCCCGAGTGCATCACCAGCGGCACGCCCGCCTCGGCGCAGGTCGCGTAGATCTCGTGCAGCCGCGGGTCGTCGGGAGCGAACGCCTGCACGTGGCAGTGCAGCTTCACCCCGCGCAGCCCCTGGGCGAACGCCTCGCGCAGAATCTGCGGCGCGCCGGGCTCACCGGGGTAGACCGTGGCGGTGCCGATGATGCGCGGGTCGGCGGCGGCCAGCCCCGCCACGAAGTCGTTCAGGTCGCGGGCGATGCCGGGCTTGTGCGCGTAGTGCAGCGCCACCAGCCGTGAGACGCCCCGCTCGAAGAGGAACCGGGTCACCAGGTCGGCGGTGAGCGGGTAGCGAATCGGCCAGCCGTGCTCTCCGAACCAGCGCCAGATGGCGCGAAACACGCGCTCGGGGAACAGGTGCACGTGCGCGTCGATGACCTCGGGCAACCCCGGGTCGAGGCGCTCGCCCTCGGGGTCGTTCAGCGCAGGCGAGGGCAGCAGGCGCCGCGGCTGCTCCGGCAGGCAGCAGGGAACGGTCTCTTCCGGCGTGCGCGGCGGAGGGTTCAGCACGGCGGCCCTTCCTACTACGCCCCGCGGTCGTTTTTTGGCCGAGCGGGGAAGCGCGTCTGGGTACGTTTGGAGCGCTTTCTCGGCTCGAGCAGCGCGGCGGCACCGAGCGTGGGCGCTGGCCCCTTGAGCACTGCGGGTAGCCCCTCGCGGCAGACCCCTCGGTCGAAAAAGCGCATGACGGCTCGGTGACGAGGTGCGCGCCACGCAAGCCCTGACCGCCGTCGCCGCCACGAGCTGGGAGTGTTTGCACCCAGCCATCGCAGCGAAACACTCCCACGTCAGTCACGGCACCCACGCGCGACGAGGACCCTCCGCCACACCCGTAGGCTCTCGGGTCGCGCGCTGCGAGCTGGGCGCGCGCCAGGCCCACTGTCCCCTGTCAGCCATCGCGCACTGACGACCGGCACGTCGCCACAGGCCCCTCTGGGGCGCACAGCCCCGCCGCCCCCGCCTACTCTTCGTCGTTGCGCAGCGCCGCCAGCACGCTCAGGTCTTCGAGCGTGGTGGTGTCTTGCTTCGAGTCCTTGCCGGCGGCCACGTCGCGCAAGAGGCGCCGCATGATCTTCCCCGACCGGGTCTTGGGCAGCGCGGAGGCGAACCGAATCTCGTCGGGCCGGGCGATGGCGCCGATCTCCTTGCCCACGTGCTTGAGCAGCGCGGCCTTCATCTCGTCGCCCGCCTCGACCCCGGCCTTCAGCGTCACGAACGCCACCAGCGCGGTGCCCTTCAGGTCGTCGGGCCGCCCCACCACCGCGGCCTCGGCCACCCGCCCCTCGCTCACCAGCGCGCTCTCGACCTCGGCGGTGCCCAGCCGATGCCCGGCCACGTTCACCACGTCGTCGACCCGGCCCATCAGCCACAGGTACCCGTCGGCGTCGACACGCGCGCCGTCACCGGTGAAGTAGAGGCCCTCGCGCTCGCTGAAGTAGGTGGTCTTGAAGCGCGCGTCGTCGCCCCAGATGGTGCGCAGCATCGACGGCCACGGCTTCACCACGAACAGCTTGCCGCCGCCCTGCTCGACCTTCTGCCCGTGGTCGTCGAGCACCGCGGGGTGAATGCCCGGCAGCGGCAGCGTCGCCGAGCCCGGCTTGGTGGGCGTCGCGCCGGGCAGCGGGGTGACCAGAATGCCACCCGTCTCGGTCTGCCACCAGGTGTCGACCACCGGGCAGCGCCCGCCGCCCACCACGTCGCGGTACCACATCCACGCTTCGGGGTTGATCGGCTCACCCACCGAGCCCAACAGCCGCAGCGAGCGCAGGTCGTGCTTCTTCACGTGCTCGTCGCCCAGCCGCATGAAGGCGCGAATCGCGGTGGGCGCGGTGTACAGAATCGTCACCCGGTGCCGCTCGATGATGTCCCAGAAGCGGTCGGGCCCCGGAGTCGTCGGCGCGCCCTCGTACATCACCACCGTCACGCCGTTCATCAGCGGGCCGTAGACCACGTACGAGTGGCCGGTCACCCAGCCCACGTCGGCGGTGCACCAGTAGACGTCGTCGTGGCGCAGGTCGAACACCCAGCGCGAGGTCAGCGACGCCCACATGCCGTAGCCGGCCGTGGTGTGCAGCACGCCCTTCGGCTTACCGGTCGAGCCCGAGGTGTAGAGAATGAACAGCGGGTGCTCGCTGTCGACCCACTCGGGCTCGCAGGTCGCCGGCTGCTTCTCGCACAGCGCGTTCCACCCCACCTCGTTGCCCTTGAGCTCGAGCGACACGCCGGTGCGCTGCGCCACCACCACCTTCTGCAGCGAGGGTATGCCCGCGGCCACCGCGGCGCGCACGTTCTCGAGCAGCGGCACCACCCCGCCCTTGCGCCAGCCGCCGTCGGCGGTGAGCAGCACCTTGGCGCCCGCGTCGGCCATGCGATCTCTCAGCGCCTCGGCCGAGAACCCGCCGAACACCACCGAGTGCACCGCGCCGATGCGCGCGCAGGCGAGCATCGCGATCACCGCCTCCGAGGTCATCGGCAGGTAGATGCCCACCCGATCTCCCGGCTTCACGCCCAGGGCCTTGAGCGCGTTCGCCAGCCGGCACACCCGCGCGTGCAGCTCGCGGTACGTGAGCGTGAGCGAGTCTTTCGGCTCGCCTTCGAAGCGCAGCGCGAGGTGGTCGCCGCGCTTCTCGAGGTGCCGGTCGAGGCAGTTGTACGAGAGGTTGGTCTTGCCGCCGAGAAACCACTTCGCGTGCGGCGCCTGCCACTCGCTGACCTTCGTGAACGGGGTCTGCCAGTGCAGCTCTTCGTTCGCGCGGGCCGCCCAGTATGCGTCAGGGTCTCGTTCTGCCTCGGCGTAGAGCTTGCGGTACTCGGCCAGGCTCTTGATGTGCGCGCGCGCCGCGAACCCCTCGGGCGGAGCGAAGACCCGGTTCTCTTGCAGCACGGACTCGATGCTCATGACAGACGCTCCTCCAGCCAGCCCACCACCGGCGCGAGCTGCGCCGACTGCTCGACGACCCACTTCGCGAGCTTGGGCGAGTTGCGCACCGCGGTCGGCACCTTGGGCGCCGCGAGGCCCAGCCCCTTCAGCTTCAAGAACCGCGCGCGCGGGTGCTCTTTGTCGTACGGCGGGGGCACCCGCTTGAGCGCCTCGAAGCCGGTCACCTGAAAGCCCCGCTTCTCGAGCGCCACCACCCGCTTCTCGAGCTCGCGGCCGGTCTTCTCGTCGTTCACCAGCGCGCGAAAGCGCTTCAGCCGATCGGTGGGCAGCATCCAGTGCCCGGCCGCCACGATCTCTTCGCGGCCCAGGTGCAGGTAGAGCGCCGCGGGAGCGCCGGCCTCGTCGCCCCCGGGAAACGAGATCGTCCCCGCCACGTGGGTCTTGAAGGGGCTCTTGTCTTTCGAGAACCGCACGTCGCGGTAGATGCGCATCACCTTCGGCGGCGAGAGCTTCCACCTCCGGTACTGCTTGCTCAGGGCCCCAGAGACGTCGGCGAGCAGCTCCTTCATCGGCTGCTCCCACAGCCGCACGTACTCGGCCTTGTTCTCCTTGAACCACTCGCGATCCTGCCGCATCGCCAGCTCGTGAAAGAACCGAATGCCCTCACGCGGAAAACCGGTGAACGCCATGCCACCTTCAGAACGCGGGCGGTCGGGCATTGGAAGAGAAATCTAAGCTGAGGTACATCGTGGGGCGCGCGCATGCCCGCCTTCAAGAACCCGACGCCCACCGTCGATTGCATCGTCGAGCTGCCGCGCGATCGCATCGTGCTGATTCGCCGCAAGAACCCCCCGCTGGGCTGGGCGCTGCCGGGCGGCTTCGTCGACGAAGGCGAGACGCTGCACGCGGCCTGCGTGCGCGAGGTCAAAGAAGAGACCGGCCTCGAGGTCGACCTCTCGGAGCAGTTCTTCACCTACTCCGACCCCCGGCGCGACCCGCGCAAGCACACCCTCTCTACCGTCTACATCGGCTGGGCCGAAGGCGAGCCCACGGGCTCCGACGACGCCGCCGAAGCGCGCGCGTTCTCCGTCGACGCGCTCCCCGACGAGCTGTGCTTCGACCACGGCACCATCTTAAGTGACTACGTCACCTACAAACGCACCGGTAAGCGGCGGAAGATCTGAAGCGCTGCGGCGCCTCGCCGACGAGCAGTTCGACCTGGCCATCGTCGGAGGTGGCATCACCGGCGCCGGCATCGCCCGCGACGCGTCTCTGCGCGGGCTCAAGGTCGCGCTGATCGAGAAGCTCGACTTCGGCGCCGGCACCTCGTCGAAGTCGTCGAAGATGGTGCACGACGGCCTGCGCTACCTCGAGAACGGCGAGCTCGGGCTGGTCTTCGAGAGCGTCAACGAGCGCAACTTCCTGATGACGCGCGCGCGACACCTGGTGCGCCCGCTGCCCTTCCTGGTGCCCAGCTACCAGGGCGACCGCCGCGGGTTGATGACCGTCGACCTCGGCGTGTGGATCTACGAGGCCCTCTGCCTCTTCCGCGCGCCTTTGGGCATGCACCGCACCTACGGCCCCCGCGGCACGCTCGAGATCGAGCCAGCCATCAAGCGAGAGGGGCTGAAGGGCGGCATCGTCTACCACGACGGCCGCACCGACGACGCCCGCCTCACCCTCGAGAACGTGCTCGACGCCCGCGCTCAAGGAGCCGTGGCGGTGAACCACGTGCGCGCCGGAGCGCTGCTGCGCCAGGGCGACCGCGTCATCGGCCTCACCGTGCACGACGAGCTCTCCAAGGCCGCCATCGACGTGCGCGCCCGGCTGGTGGTCAACGCCACCGGCCCGTGGAGCGACGAGGTGCGCGCGCTCGCCGGCAACCCCGGCATGCTCAAGCCCGCGCGCGGCTCGCACCTGGTGGTCGACAGCAAGCGCCTTCCGGTGAACCACGCCCTCTTGATGTTCGCGCCGCGAGACCAGCGGGTGGTGTTCTGCATTCCCTGGGGGCTGGGTCGAACGGTGATCGGCACCACCGACACCTTCTACGAAGGCTCACTCGACGACGTGTACGCCGACCGCGACGACGCCGAGTACCTCTTGGCCACGGCCAACAAGTACTGCCCCGACGCGAAGCTGACCTTCGACGACGTGCTCTCCACCTGGTCGGGCTTGAGGCCGCTGGTGAAGCCCTCGAGCGACGTGAACGCCTCGAAGGTCTCGCGCGAGCACGTGGTCGAGTCGAAGCCCGGCTTCATCACCATCGCCGGCGGCAAGCTCACCACCTACCGCCGCATGGCGCAGGACCTGGTCGACCTCGCGCTCACCGAGCAGCTGGGTGGCATGCGTCCGCACTCGACGCTGAAGCGCCCGCTGCCCGGCGCCAACGGGCTGGACAGCGAGGCCGCGCTGCAGGCCCGGCGCGAGGCGCTGCGCGGCTTCGGCGACGACGTGGCCGAGAACCTCACCTCGACCTACGGCATTCGCGGAGCCACCGTCGCCGACCGCATCGCCGGCGACGCCACCGCGTCAGAGCGCCTCGACGCCGAGCTGCCCTTTCTGGCCGCGCAGGTCGACGAGGCGGTCGACGTCGAGCTCGCCGCCACCCTCGACGACGTGCTGTCGCGCCGCGTGCCGCTGCTGCTCCGCGGGCGCGACCAGGGCCTCGCCGCAGCCGACCCGGTCTCGCAGCGCATGGCGAAGAAGCTGGGGTGGGACGAGGCGCGGCGCCAGGCCGAGCTCGGTGCCTACCGCGCGGTGGTCGAGCGCAGCCGGCGCTTCAAGCAGGCATGAAGCCGCGCGTCGCGGTCGGCCTGCTCTTCGGTGTGCTGGCGGTGTCGTGGGGGTCGATCTTCGTTCGCCTCGCGCACGCACCGCCGCTCACCGTGGCTGCCTGGCGCATGGTCTTCTCGGGCCTGCCGCTGGCGCTGTGGGCGATGGCGCGGCACCGCGACGAGCTCGCGCGCCTCGACCGACGCGACTGGGCGCTGCTCTGCTGCAGCGGGCTCGCGCTGGCGGTGCACTTCGGCACGTGGATCACCTCGCTCGACCTCACCAGCGTGGCCAGCAGCGTGGCGCTGGTCACCACCACGCCCATCTGGGTGTCGCTGGTCGACCGGCCCCCGCGGCTCACCGTCGCCGGCATGGCGGTGGCGATGGCCGGCACGGTGGTGATCGCCGGTGTCGACTTCGCGGTCTCGGCGCAGGCCCTGTTCGGCGATCTGCTGGCGCTCACCGGAGCGCTCTGCGCCGCCGCCTACCTCAGCATCGGCAAGCGGGTGCGGCGCAAGCTCGGCGTCACCGCCTACGTGGGCGTGGTCTACCCGGTGGCCGGCGTGTGCCTGCTCGCCGCCGCGCTCGTCTCCGGCTCGCCGCTCACGGCGCTCGCGCCCGAGCAGTGGCTCTACGTGGCGCTGCTGGCCGCGGTGCCCCAGCTGATCGGCCACTCGATGCTCAACTGGGCGCTCGAGCACGTCTCTGCCGCGCTGGTGGCCATCGCCATTCTGGGCGAGCCCATCTTCTCGACCCTGCTCGCCATTCCCATTCTCCACGAGGTGCCGAGCCCGTCGCGCGTGCTCGGTGGAGCGGTGGTGCTGTGCGGCGTGGGCCTCGCCGCCTGGTCCGAGTCGCAGCGGCACGTCGTCGCCGTCGATTGACCCGGGCGGCGAAGCGCGACAAGAGGCGCGCCATGCGTCTGACGACCCTCAGCTTCGCGCTCGCGCTCACCGCGTGCGGCAACTCGGCTCAATACGCCTGCGGGGTGGGAGACACCCGCGCCTGCGTCGGCCCCGGCCAGTGCAGCGGCGCGCAGGTGTGTCTGTCAGACCGGTCGGGCTTCGGCAGCTGCGACTGCGGTGGCCGCGCCGGTGGCGGCGGCTCTTCGGGCGTCGGCGGAGGCTCGTCTGCTGGCGGGAGCGGCGGCGCCAGCGGAGGCACCGCGGGCGGCGCGGCGCCGACGCCCGCGCTCGAGCTCGAGCTCAGCGTCGACCGCGAGGTCATCGCGACCGAGCTGGGCAAACCCGAGACGTTCACCGTCACCGCGCTGGCCTCGAACGGGTTCTCGGGCCGCGTCGACCTGCTCGGCGCGCTGACCGGGGCCAACGACGCGGGCTTCGCGGGGTGGAGCTTCACGCTCTCTGACGCGGGGCTCGACGTCCCGCTCGACGGCCTGGTCACCGCCGAGGCGACGGTCACCGTCGGCACCGACGCGGTCGACCTCGCCGCCAACGCCGAGGTCCGCATCGCCGGGCGCGACGGCGGCACCTCGACGCGCCTCACGGCGCTGCGCCAGTACACCGTCGACATCAACACCGAAGAGAACGATGCGGGGCTCACCGGCTGCGTCTACGGCCCGCCCAGCCGCACCAAGGTGCGCCGCGGCACGCTGCTGCGCTTCCGCAACGTGGGCGCGGTGCCGATCGTCATCCACATCAGCAGCTCGACCACCGGCTGCATGCACCAGCCGACCGGCGGCCCGGGCACCATGCCGGGAGCGGCCTACGAGTGCACCCCGACCAACGCCGGAGTGCTCGACTACTCGTGCCACACCCCGGGCGCCGACCGGCCGAACACGTACCTCATCGAAGTGGAGTGAGGGCTCGCACCCTGAGCCCAGTTTTTCGAGAGCGGTCAGGGTGAGCGACGTCGAACCCTGCCGTCGCTCGCCGAAGGCTGAGCACCACATACTCCATCGTATCGCTGCGCGACGCGGTGCTGCTTGAAGCATGGAGCTCGCGGCAGTGGGTGCCTTCGACCTGGAGTGAACCCCTTCGACTTCGCCGCTTCGCGGCTTCGCTCAGGGTGACCGCGTCACGGCATGACCACCAGCACGGGGTGCGCGTAAACCCGCCCCCCCCGCCGCACGAACACCACCGTCTCGCCTTCTTGCAGCCCTCTCACCACCACCCGCCCATCGCCGACGATGCGCACCTCGGCGACCTCGTCGTCTTCGACCTGCACCCCGTCGACCTCAGGGGCCTTGATGAGAATCTCGGCGCTCACCGGCAGCTCGATGCGCTCACCCGCCGCCTGCTCGACCTTCTTCGCCGCCGAGCCCAGGCCCCGCTTCTCGCCCTCGACCAGCACCGTGAGCTGCACCTTCTTCCCGCCCGAAAGCCCCAGATCGACCACCGTTCTCCCCGGGCTCACCCCGCGCAGCTCGAGCAGCTTGCCGTTCACCTTGGCCTCGAAGCCCTGGCCGCTCACCGGCATCTTCAAGATGCCCGGCGTCTCGAACACCCGTGACTCGCCGGCCCGCAGCCGCACCGGCTCACCGTCGGCGGGCAGCGCCTCGGGCACCGGCCCCTCGGCGACGTCTGACGCGGCGACCTTCACCTTGAACGTCACCCACTGGTCGTTCTTGAGCAGCACCAGAATGCGCGCCGTGCCCGCACCGCGCGCGGTGACGCTCAGCTGATCGTTCTTCGCCACGCCCTCGACCACCGAGGCGTCGTCGATGGCGATCTGCGACACGCCGGGCAGCTTGAACGAGCGCCGCTCACCCTCGCGCATCGAGATGTCGCGGTCGCCCGCCCACGCCGCGGTCGCGAAGAGACAGCCAGCCAAGAAAAATGCGCGCATGGGGTGTGGGCTCCTGGTGCTCGAACAGCAGGCAGTCGAGCACAATTTCTCCCGACCCACGAGCGAGCCACAACGGCTCAAAGAGAGCCCCCTCTCCCCTCGCGGGAGAGGGCCTTAGGTGACGGGGGCGAACCCAGCAAAGCGATGCGCCCCATCGACTGAGCGGCAATGCGAGGCGAACGTGCGCGACGCGCCGAGCGGCCGTCCACGTCCACGTCCACGTCTACGAAGAGACGTTCCGACGCGCGCCGTGCATCGCCCCAACGGCCCCCATGGCGGCCGAGGCACAAGCGATGCGAGGCGAACGCAAGCAACGCGCCGGGCGGCCGCTGTTGGCCGTGAGCACGTCGCGCAGCGTTCAACGAAGCCGCGCGCCGTTCCTCACCAACGGCCCCCATGGCGGCCGAGGCACAAGCGATGCGAGGCGAACGCGAGCAACGCGCGGAGCGGCCGCTGTTGGCCGTGAGCACGTCGCGCAGCGTTCAACGAAGCAGCGCGCCGTGCATCGGCCGTCAGGCAGGTCGGTTTACAGCGCGCAGCCGTTAAACGGCGGCCCCGCGTCGCTGAACACGTACGGCGAAGGCGGCAGGCACGAGACGGTCTGCATGCAGGCCTGGGTGTCGCCGTTGTTGCCGAACTTGCAGAAGCTGGTCACGCCGGCGTCGGGCTGGTTGGGGCACTGCTCGGTCGCCGAGCCCACCGTGCAGAGGCACGACAGCGGGTGACCGCCGTCACGCAGGGTGACGGTGTTGTCGATGCCGCAGCGGCCGGCGTCGATGCCGCCCAGCTGGCACTGCGCGTCCGAGGTGCAGTTGTCGTCGCCGTTGACGAACTTGATGCGCTGGTAGAACGCCGAGAAGCCGGCGGGGCAGCCCTTGGTGTCGCGGCCGCGGCCAAAGGAGTCGCGGCGCGAGTCATTGTAGGTCGCCGGGGCGCACACGTTGACCTGGCGCATCGTCGCCTGGTCCTGGAACGGGTAGCAGAGAATCGGGTACGGGCTGCAGCTGGGCGAGACCACGCCGGGCGGGCAGTTGGTCTGCCACGACGGGGCCTGCAGCGACTTGCAGTCGTCGTTGCTCATGCACGAGGTGCAGAACGGCGGCTTGGGGGCCTTGTAGCAACCCGACGGGTCGCGCTCGCCCGGCGGCGGGCAGGGGTCGCCAGCGTCGTCGCCGTTCTTGTCTTCGCCGCAGCAGTACTCGCCGGTGTTGCAGGCGATCGACGCGCCGCCCTGCTCGACGCAGGTCTTCAGCACGCAGATGCCGGCGTCGTTGGGGCCGTTCTGGCAGCCGTACGGCGAGCGGCAGTCGTTGTAGGGCTTGCTGCTGAGCGGGTCGGTGCCCACGCGGCAGTCGAGCTTGCACGCGAACGAGCCGCGGTCGCAGTAGCCGAAGTAGATCGAGGTGTCGGGCTGAACCGGGCACTCGAGATCGTCCATGCAGTCGCCGTTGGCGCGGCACCGCTTGTCCGACAGGCCACCGCCCGCCAGCTGCTCACCCGCGCACTTCAGCTTGTCGCCGCCGTGCGGGTTGGTGCTCGAGTTGAACTTGCAGTCGTTGTCGCTCATGCAGGGCGGCTTGCAGCGGCCCGAGCCGTAGTAGATCGACGCCGGGTCGAGGTTCTCGTTGTCGACCCAGCAGGTGGTCTGCACACCGGCGACGATCGGGCAGCCCGGAGCCGCGGTGGTCTTGTTCGCGAAGTCCCACCGGCAGCGCGCCTCGCAGGCGCAGCGCGCGGCGTTGCACACGCTGCCGCCGGGGCAGTCTTTGTCTTCCGCGCAGCCGGGGTCGGCGCAGGTGCGGCCCGACGCCGGAGCGCAGAAGCCGCTGCCGTTGTCGAAGTAGCCGCACGCGCACGGCCCCGAGTGCTGAAACAGGCAGTACTTCTTGCCGCTGGTGTCGCCGTTGACCACCTGGCAGGCGCCCTGCGGGTCGAACTGGGGCACGTTGCCGCACTGCACGTCGCTGGTGCACTCGCTGCACGAGCGGCGCCGGCGGTGGCACACGCCGTTGGTGCCGGCGTCGTTGCTCTCGATCACGCAGCGGCACTGAATGCCGCCGTTGAAGCAGTAGTCGTCGAAGTCGGTGTAGCTGTTGCAGTCGGTGTCGAAGTTGCAGCCGTGCGCATCGCCCACGCACTTGCCGGTGGTCTCGACACACCGCGAGCCCGAGGCGATCGCGCTGCAGTCGTCGTCTTGCGAGCAGCGCGGCACGCAGTGGCCGGTCTGCTCACGGCACACCAGGCTCACGCCGCCGTCGGCCGGCACCACCGCCGGGCAGAAGTCTTCTTCGCCGCACGGCTTGTGGCAGGTGCCCTCGTTGGTCTCGCACACGCCCGACGCCACGTAGGTGCAGTCGCTGTCCTGAGCGCACTTCGCGACGCAGACCTTTTCCTGCGGGTCACACACCAGGTCGGTCGCGCCCGCCGTCTTGCAGTCGGCCGTGGTCTGGCAGGAGATGGGGCCGGCGTCTTTGCCGCCGCCGTCCGTGCCCGCATCGTCGCCGCTGCTGCCACCGCACTTACAGCCGCTGACCGCGAGGCTCGCCGCCGCGAGGAAACCTGCCAGGTGAAGGAGTCTCATGATGGGCCGCCCTATACAGCAACTCAGGGTCCCAGGCCCACCCAGACGTCGCCGTCTTCGTATACCTCTTTCTTCCAGATCGGCACATCGCGCTTCAGCTCTTCGATGGCGAAGGCGCACGCCGCGAACGCCTCGGCCCGGTGCGGTGCCGAGGCCGCGATCACCACCGCCAGCTCACCGGGCACCAGCGTGCCCACCCGGTGCACGATGGCCAGCCGCGCGCCGAAGCGCTGCGCCGCCTGCGCGCCGAGCGCCTCGAGCTGCTTCACCGCCATCTCGCCGTAGGCCTCGTACTCGAGCCGCAGCACCGCCCGCCCCCGGGTGGCGTCGCGCACCGCGCCGCTGAACGTCACCACCCCGCCCTGCCCCCGGCCGCTCACCGCCTCGACCACCTCCGACAGCTGCAGCGGCGCGTCGGTCACCCGGAACACCCCCGAGCCGCCGGCCACGGGAGGAATCAGCGCCACCTCGTCACCGGCCTGCAGCGCGTCGTCGGGCCCCCTGAACTCGTGGTTCACCGCCACCCGCAGGTGCTTGAGCAGCGGCGCGAGCGCCGGGTGCCGGGCCCCCAGGGCCGCGGTCAGCGCGGCCACCGTGGCCGGGGTGGGCAGCTCGACCGCCTCTGCGCTGCAGCCCGCCCGCTCTCGCGCCGCGGCGAAGTAGCGCACCTCGAGCCGCGCGCCGCTCAATGCTCTTTCTCTTTCAGCACGATGCGGCCCTTGAGCGCCGCGCCGTCGGGCAGCGGCGCGAGATCGAGCAGCACGTGATCGATGGCGGTGTAGCGGTCGAGAAACGCCGACGCGAACCCCTGCACCGTCACCACCTTCATCGGGTCGAGGCCCTCGATCATCCGCGGCGTCTCGAGCTCGGCCTTGAGGCGGCCCACGTCGAAGAGCAGCGAGGCGTGCCCCTTGCCGAACGCGCCGTCGAAGCGCTGCCCGAGCAGGGCCGAGAGGTCGACCAGCGTGCGGCCGCGCAGCCCCGACCCCAGCTCGACCCGCATCGACTTCGCCGCCACGGTGAGCTGCGCGTCCTGCCCAGCGAGCCGGGTGCTCCACACCGAGCCGTCCGACCGCTGCTGGAGCTTCGGCCGCACCGGCAGAAACACCTCGAGCATCTGCCCCACCGCCGACTCCCAGGCCTTGCCGTCCGACAGCTGCACCTCGACCAGCGCCGCGCCACGCGGCTCGGGGCGCTCGCTGCCTTCGATGAGGTTGCGCAGAAACGCCTCGGCGTCGAACCACATCAGCGCGCCGACGTCGCCGGTGAGCGCCTTCACCATGCGCTCGATGTCGATGCCGTGCGAGAGCAGCCGCTGCCGGCTGGCCTCGCGCTCGGGGCTGCCCTTCTCGAGCATCGAGCGCAACAGCCCCGGCGGCAGCCGCAGCGACGCCGCCAGCACCGGGCCCTCCCAGGCGCGCGAGAGCAGCGCGGTGGCCGAGGGCTGCCCCTGGGTCTGCCAGAGCAGATCTTTCGAGAACAGCCGCCCCTCGAGCTGGGCGCGGTTGCCGCTCACGTTCACCGTGGCCCACAGCGCGTCGATGGGCAGCTGGGCCTTCTGAAGCGGCGCCGCCAGCATCACCACCCGGCCGGTCTGGCCGGCGGGCAGCGAGCGATACGCGGCGTTGAGCTCGAGCCCGCGGGCGTCGGCGGCGCGCACCGCCTGCATCACCTGGGCGGCCACCTGCGGGTCGTGCGGGAACACCGCGTAGAGGTAGCCGCGGTCGGCGAACACCAGCGCGCGCGCGCCCTCTTTCGTCTCGAAGCCGCGCGCGCCCTGGCCCAGGTCGGTGCCGTGCAGCCGCGCGTCGAGCTCGTCCATCGCCGCGCGCTCGTCTTGCACGCCCAGCAGCACGACCGTGGCGTCGAGGCCTCCCAGCCGAAACGCGCCGAACCCCTTGAGCGGGTCGACCAGCGCGCCCATCGCGGTCGAGTCGATGGCCAGCGCGGCGAGCAGCGTGCCGTCGAGCACGCTCTGCAGGTTGCCCGGGCCCAGCACGCGCTCGAAGAAGTCGAGCGAGCCGTTGAAGTCGCCCTTCACCTGGGGAGCGAACACCGCCCACTCGGCGGCGGCCGGCACCGCGCGCGTCACCGGGCGCGGCATGGCGTCGAGCTCGATCTGCCAGACCAGCTGCTCGCCCGCGGTGGCGCGCACCACGTAGTGCCCGCCGCGGGTGAAGGCGCGCTCGACGTGCGCGGCCTCGACGCGCGGGCTGCCGTCGCCGAAGTCCCAGCTCAAGACCGCGCCGCCCTCTTCGCCGAAGCTCAAGGGCAGGCCGGTGTCGACCGGCACGCTGCGCCGCTCGAAGTGCGTGCGCAGGCACCCGCTCACGGCGGCCAGCAGCACGACCGCATGGAGCGCGCGCCTCAAGGCGCCGAGCACCCTAACGCAAAGCCGACCGTCAGTACTCGAACGCGATGCCGAACATCGCGTACCGCGACGACAGGTCGAGGGTGGCCGGCTGGGCCACGCCGGCGCTGTTCAGCTTCTTGGCGCCGAAGTTGTTCACCTCGGCGATGTTGAACTCGGCGAACAGGTAGGTGTGGTTCACGCCCATGCCGGTGTCGAAGTCGCGCGCGAGGCGCGGGTCGAGCGGGTCGAGCATGAACGACAGGCCGCCCGCGCCCACCAGGCCGTAGCTCCAGCCGGCCCCGGCCGCGGTGCCGACGCTCTCGGTCTGGTTGCCCTTCATCACCCACCAGTGCACCACCTGAAAGCCGAACTTCAGGTACGGCACCAGGGGGATGCCGTGCTTGTGGGCCAGCCAGTCCCACCGGTACGAGGCGATCGCCTTCATCGGCAGAATGCGCAGGCCGGTCGCTTCGCCGGTCGAGCCGTCGGTGGTCGAGGCGTGCCCGTACTTCTCGGCGTAGCCCAGGCTTGCCCCCAGCGACGCGGTGCCGAACGCCTGGAACAGCTCGCGCTCGACCTCGAGCTCGACCAGCAGCATCGCGCCCCCGAGAATCGACTGGTACGGGCAGCTGCCCGGCGTGCAGTCGAGCGGGCGGTCGACCCAGGGGTAGTAGCTGCCCAGGCGAACCTCGGTGAGCATGCTGCGCGGAGACTCGCTGCGCGTCTCGGTCGAGGGGAAGGTGGTGGGAGACTGCGCCAGCGCCAAAGCGGCCAGCATCATCGACATCATCGGCGAACCCTCCGTCTGAGCAGCAGCATCGCCGCGAGCGTAGCCAAACCCAGCGCTGCCGGGGTCGTCGAACAACCGCCGTTGTTGCAGCCGGCGGCGACGCACGACTCCCAGAAGCCGCTCGACTTGCGCGGCGTGACGGTGGCGATGGCGCTGGCTTCACTGGCGTTGCCCACGCTGTCGTAGGCGATGGCCTGCACCTCGTAGGTCACCCCGTTCTCGAGCCCGTCGATGGTCTTGTTGGTGTTCGGGCTGGCCAGCTGCCCCAGGGTGACGAACTCTTCTTCTCCTTGAATGCGCGCCTGCACGTCGAGCGACTCGGTGTCCGAGTCGTACGACACGGTCACCGCCGCCGCCGAATCGAGCGCCTCTGCCGAGACCGAGGGGGCCCCCGGAGCCTTGGTGTCGTAGTGAATGGTGACCGGAGTGGTGGCGCGCACCGTGCTCTTCGTGAAGCAGGTGAGGTCGGTGTAGACGCTCACCGCGGCGCAGAACTTGTGGTCCACCTCGACGCCCGCGCTGCCGCACACCGCACCGCCGTCGGCTGCTGCCGCGGCGAATGCGGGGAGCTTGTCGATGGCGATCGAGACCGTCGACGACTGGCTGCGATTCGCGTTGATGGCGCTCTGCGCGATGTCGGCGATCTTCAGGTCACCGGTCGCGATGGCGTCACCGCAGTCGCCCTGCGTCACCCACAGCGAGAGCGAGCTGCAGGCGTAGCCGGTGAACGCCACCGTCCACGTGCCGGTCTTGCTGGTGCCGCAGTCGTCCGCCCCGATGGAGATTTCGGAGGCTTGGTTGATGTCCAGGGTGACGACGCCGAGCTGACCGGCAGCGAGAAGGGGAACCAGGGAGAGAGCCAGGCTCATGAGTGCGCGTCGCTAAAGCAACCTTGCGGCCACTGCAATCGCCGTAACTCTGCACCCTTGGCGGGCGTTCGCCGCAGCGCGCCTGCCAAATTGTCAGTCGAGCGCGAGCGCCATTCGCACCGCCGCGCGGGCGACCAGCGCCGCGCCGTCGACGGCCGCCACCAGCCAGAGGTGATTACCGGCGGTGCGCACCCGGCCGACGTGCACCGCGTCGTCCTGCGCGGTGAGCAGGGCGGTCGGGTAGATGGCCTCGTCGGGCTGGTCGAGCACCTTCACCTGCGGCTGGGCCTTGAGGGCGGCGCGCGCGGCCTCGGCCTCGAGCGGCGACTCGAGCTGGGCGTGAACGCAGAACATCACGCCGTGGAACACCGGCACGTGCAGCGCGGTGAGCCGCACCGGCCCCACGCCCTCGAAGGCGCGCGCCACGTCGAGCGCGGCGGCCAGCTCTTCCGACGACTGGGGGTGCCCCTTGGCGAAGCTGCCGACCTGCGGAAACACGTTGAACGCCAGGGTGTGCGCGAACGGGCCGTTGCCTTCAGAGCCGCGGCCGCTCAAGAGCTGCGGCACCTGCTGCTCGAGCAGGTCGAGCCCCGGGTTGCCGCGCGACGCGGCGCCGTACAGCCCGGTCACGTCGGCCCAGGCCACCTTCGCCGCCCGGTGCAGCGGAGCGAGCACCGTCGCCAGCGCCGCGCCTGCTGCGCCCGCCACGCCGATCACCGGCGCGTCACCGGGCTTGGGGCTCACCCCCGGCACCACCATCGGCACCGAGCGGTCGGCGCGAAACGCTCCGCTGAAGTCGACCACGCGGGCGCCGGCCTTGCGCGCCTCGTCGATGATGCCCTTCGAGACCGCGAGCGGCGTGGCCACCAGCGCCAGCTTCACCCCGCGAAAGTCGGTGGGCTCGATGGCCAGCGTCTCGTCGCCGACCTCGATCTCCTTCCCGTGGCTGCGCTCGCTGGCAAAGAGCGTCAGCTCTTCGACGGGGTGCCCTTCATCGTTCAATGCAGCGACGAGCTGGGTGCCCAGTACTCCGGTGGCTCCGACGACGGCGATCATTTGAGCCTCGCTGTAGCAGGCACGCCGGCCAGCGGGGGGAACTTCGGGTTGTCCTCGGCCCCCGAGCTGCGAATGTAGTGAGGCTCGAGCGCGAACACCGGCTGCGCGTCGTACGCCGCGGGCACCTTCGCCAGCCGCGCCAGGTGCACCGCCGAGGGAAACTTCACCGTGGTGATGAGCCGCTCGGGCGCGATGCCCAGCTCGACGAGCTGCGGCGCGTACTCGACGATGCCCGGCCCCAGCGCCACCGCCCCGGGCCGCTCGCGCATCGCCTCGGCGAAGCCGGCCACGGTCACCACCACCTCGGTGCCGTCGCGCCGCAGGTACAGCTCGCCCTTCTTCACCACCGCCGCGGCGAACAGCTCGACGCCCTTCGGCCCCTCGTCTTCTACCGCGGCCAGCGACGAGACCCCGGCCACCGGCACCTGCAGCGCGTAGGCGAGGCCCTTCACGCAGGCCAGCGAGATGCGCAGGCCGGTGAACGAGCCGGGCCCCAGACCCACCACGAACGCCTTCACCGCCTTGAGGTCGACCGCGTCGGTGATGGCGCCGGGCAGCGCCTGCGACAGGCGGGTCGGCGGGCCGACGGTGACGTGCTTCACCAGCCGCTCGCCGTCGAGCACGGCGAGCGAGAGGGTCAGCGTCGAGGTGTCGAGGGCAACCAGCACCCGACCGCCATTAGCGCAGCAGGCGCGTGATGTCGTTCTTCAACACCATGACCATCAACAGCGCCAGCATCGCCAAGCCCACCATGTTCGCGTACTCGCGCGCCCGAATCGGAATCGGGCGCCGGCGAATGCCCTCCCAGATCGCCGCGAGCAGCGCGAAGCCATCGAGCACCGGTATCGGCAGCAGGTTCATCAGGCCGAGGTTGATCGACAGAATCGCCATCGACTGCATGTAGCTGTCGAGCCCCGCCTCGGCGCTCTTCGAGGCCACCATGTACAGCGTCACCGGGCCGCCCACGGTGCTGAACGCCACGTCGCCGGTGAACAGCTTGCCGATCACGATGGCGATCTTCCGGGTGATGGCCGGCACCACCTTCATCGACGCCAGCAGCGCGTCTTTGGGGCCCACGTGCAGCGTCACCCTGTCGACCCGCGCGCCGGCAGCCAGCAGGTCTGACCGGCCGGTGAACACCGGCCGGGCCTGCACGCCGAGGTCGAGCACCTCGTACTCGTTCTTCAGCTCGTCGGTGACCTTGATGTGCGCCTGGGCCAGCTCGGCCCGCTTCTCTTCGGTGCCGCTCTTCCACACCATGGTGAACGGCTTGACGTCGAGGTTGCGCAAGGTGACGTCCATGAACTGGTACGAGCGCAGCGCCTTGCCGTCGATGCTGACCACCCGATCTCCCCGCTTGATGCCCGCGCGCTCGGCCGGCGTGTCGGGGTTCACCGTCCACACGTAGAGGTCGCCCAGCTCGGCGCCGCCCAGCGCGGCGAAGCCCTCTCCCTCGGTGCGGGTAACCTTCACCTGCGCCACCTGGGGCACGACCAGCTTCGCGCCGCCGCTCTCGGCCAGGTCGGTGCGCAGCACCCGCACGTCCATCTCGGTGCCGACCGGAACCGCGGCGACCACCTCGTTGAGCTCGAGCTCGTCGCGCACCAGCTTGTCGCCGATCTTCGCGATGCGGTCGAAGGTGCGCAGGCCCGCGGTCTCGGCCGCGCTGCCCGCCGGCACGCCCACCACCGGCGCGCGCGGCTCGGCCAGAATTCCGATGATGCCGCGCTCGGTCTTCTCGACCATGTCTTTGTCGACCTGCTTGAGCGGAGTCACCGACAGGGTCAGCGCCTTGCCGTCGCGGTCGACGACGATCGGCACCGGCCGCTCGAACACGCCGTTGAAGGCGTCGCGCAGGTCGTTGAAGCTCTTCACCTCGACGCCATCGATGCTGCGCACCCGGTCGCCCGGCTTCATGCCCGCCAGCGCCGCCGGCTTCTCGGGCTCGACGTAGCCGATGCGGGTCGACACCACCTCTGACGACCCGAGCAGCACGAAGAAGTACGCAATGACCGGAAAGATGAGGTTGAAGGCCGGGCCGGCGACCACGATGGCCGCCCGCTTCCACGGCGGCTGGGCCAGGAAGCTGCGCTTGGCGTCTTCCGGCGAGACCTCGTCGTGGGGCTGCTCGCCCGCCATCTTCACGTAGCCGCCCAGGGGTATCCACGCCACCCGGTACTCGGTCTCGCCGCGGGTGAAGCCGAAGATGCGCGGCCCGAACCCGATGGAGAACTTGAGCACTTTCACGCCGCACGCCTTCGCGACCAGGAAATGCCCCAGCTCGTGAACGGTCACGAGGACGCCGAGAAACACCGCAAACGCAATCAGACCCTGGAGCGAACTCACGAATTTGAACGTTAACGCCCCAGCGCCGCGAAAGCACCGCGCCTGGCGAACTTCTCCTTGAAGGGCACCTCGACTCACAACCTACGCGGCGGCCGACATGTTCCAGAGTCGCGGCCTCGGCACCGGAAAGCGCGTCGAAGGGAGCGCGAGTCTGCTGCCCCGCGAGCTCGAGCACCGCAGGGGTGCTCGGGCCCGCTGCGACTCCGGCGTCGAGGGCGTCGCTCAGGTCGGTCGTTCAGCGCCGTGGATGCAGCTGCTGGAACTGCATCCACGGCGCAGTTGGCCACGTTCCGCTCGGGTCCGCTGGCCCCCCCCAACGTGAACACGTCCGAGCTCAGCGCTTGAAGCGGCCCTCCGACTGCGCGCGTTGCCGCTGTTCTTGCTCCTGCTGCACCTTGCGCTTGCGCTGCTCCTGCTCCTGGCGATTCTGCTCTTCCTGCCGCACCCGCTCGGCGTCTTGCGCGCGACGCTGCGCCTCGGCCTGCTCGCGCTGCATCTGGTGGGCCCGAAGCTCCTGCTGACGCTGCTGCTCCATCTGCTGCTGCCGCTGCGCCTCCATCTGCTGCTGGCGCTGCGCCTCCATCTGCTGCTGGCGCTGCGCCTCCAGCTGCTGGCGCTGCACCTCCATCTGCTGCCGGCGCTGCGCCTCCATCTGCTGCTGCCGCTGCGCCTCCATCTGCTGCTGCCGCTGCAGCTCCACCTGCTGCTGGCGCTGCGCCTCGATCTGCTGGCGCTGCAGCTCCACCTGCTGCTGGCGCTGCTGCTCGACCTGGCGGTTCTGCTCCTCACGAATGCGGCGGGCCTCGAGCTCGAGCTGACGCTGGCGCTGCTCCTCGGCCTGCTGGCGCGCCATGTCTTGCTGGCGCTGCACTTCCTGAATGCGCCGCGCCTCGAGCTCGGCCTGCTGGCGCGCTTCGGCCTGCTGGCGCAGCCGGTCGGCCTCGACCCGCCGCTGCTCGTCGAGCTGCCGCCGGGCGTCGACCTCGGCCTGCCGGCGCTGCACCTCGGCCACCCGCTGCACCTCGGCCTCCTGCTCGCGGCGGCGCTGCTCTTCCTGCTGCCGCGCTTCGGCCTGCTGGCGCAGCCGCTCGGCCTCGACCCGCCGCTGCTCTTCGAGCTGCCGGCGCGCGTCGAGTTCTGCCTGCCGGCGCTGCTCTTCCTGACGCACGCGCTCGAGCTCCTGGCGGCGCTGCGCCTCGAGCTGCTGGCGGGCATCGACGTCGGCTTGCCGGCGCTGCAGCTCGGCCACCCGCTGCGCCTCGGCCTCCTGCTCGCGCCGGCGCTGCTCTTCCTGCTGCCGCGCTTCCGCCTGCTGGCGCAGCCGCTCGGCCTCGCCCCGCCGCTGCTCGTCGAGCTGGCGGCGCGCCTCGAGCTCGCCCGCCTTCCGCTGCTGCTCGGCCACCCGCTGGGCGTTGGCCTCCTGCTCACGGCGGCGCTGCTCTTCCTGCTGCCTGCCTTCCGCCTGCTGGCGCAGCCGGTCGGCCTCGACCCGCCGCTGCTCCATCAGCTGCTGGTGTGCCTCGGCCTCCTGGCGGCGCTGCTCGTCGGCCTGCCGACGCGCGTCGACCTCGCCCTGGCGGCGCTGCTGCTCGGCGCGAAGCCGCGCGTCGTTGTCGGCCTGCGCGCGGCGGCTCTGGTCGTTCTGCGAATCGCGCGCCAGGCGCTCGCGGTGCGCCTGCTCGCGCCGCTGGTTCCACTGTGGAGCGGTCTCGTGCGCGCGGCGGTCGGCGGCGGCGCGCTCGCTGGGCGTGTAGCGCCCCAGGTCGCGCGGCTGGCGGTGCTCCACCGGCTGGTGACGCACCCAGCTGCCGTCGGGGCCAGCCACCCACGCCACGCCACCCGGAGGCTTCACCCACCGGTTCACCCGCCGCGCCACCGGCAGCTCGCGCTCGACGCGCTGGCGAGAGTGGTAGCAGCGGTTCAGGTCGGTGCGGAAGACCAGATCGATCTCCACGAACCGCCAATAATCGAACGACACCACCGTCGCGCCCGCCGGCCCCAGCGCCGACCAGCCCACGTAATCGTCGCCTTCGCGCCAATCGACCCAGGCCGGGCCCCACACCGTGTCCGGCACCCACACCCAGTGGCCGCGCTCGTGCGCCCAGCGGCCGTAGTGGCACACCGCCCAGCCGATCGGCTCGTTCGAGACCCAGGTCATGCCGGCTTCGGTGCGGGTCCAGTAGCCGTCGCTGTACGGCACGTAGTCGGCCTGCGACGGAGTGAACACCCACCCGTAGGTCGGGCTCTCGTCCCAGCTGCCGTACGGAGCGAGCGGGTCGTAGAAGCTCTCTACCGCGGGCACCGGCTCGCCCTCGGGCGCGGCCGCGATCGGCTCGTACTGAACCGGCGCGTCGACCTGCTGCGAGTAGGGGTACGGCTCGGGAAACGGGGCGGGCTGCTCGACCGGCCGATCGACCACCACGTACGGAGCCGGCGCGCACCCGGCGAACGCGACTGCCACGCACAACCAGAACCCACGTCCCATGGTCTCCTCCGTGACTTGGGGGCATGGACGCACCCCGAGCCACCTTGATTCACTCGAGGTGGGCCTCAGCCGCGCGCGAACTTGATGTAGACGAACACCATCGGCGCGTTGAACAGCAGCGCGTCGACGCGGTCGAGCATGCCGCCGTGGCCGGGAATCATCTTCCCCGAGTCCTTGACGCCGTAGCTGCGCTTGAGCATCGACTCGCAGAGGTCTCCGGCCGGGCCGAGCACGCCACCCAGCACGCCCATCACCACGCAATCGGCGACCGTCATGCCGGGAAAGAAGAACGCGCGCACGATGAACAGCCCACCGACGCTGCCCACCATGCCGCCGGCGAAGCCCTCCCACGTCTTGTTCGGGCTGACCTCGGGGTAGAGCTTGTGCTTCCCGAACAGCCGGCCGGCGAAGTACGCCGCCGAGTCGTTGGCCCAGGTGATCACCAGCGCGGCGACCAGCCACCAGGTGCCGTCGTCTTGCCCGCGAATCGCCATCAGCGCGGCCATGCCCCCGCCGCCGTAGAGGGTGCCCATCATGATCTGCGCGGTGCGGTTGGGCGCGTCTTCCAGCGGGCCGTTGAGCAGGTAGTACGACCAGGTGGCCAGCATCAGCACCGAGATGCCGCCGCACACCAGCGCGGTGGCGTTGTTCGGCGACCACACCACGAACAGCGGCGCCGCCCCCGAGCCGATGATGCCCAGCCAGGCGATCGGCGAGAGGCCCTTCAACGTGATGTTGATGTACTCGCCGGTGCAAGACGCCGCGCCCCAGGCCAGCAGCCCCGCCGTCCACCAGCCGCCCTGGTAGAGCAGCACCAGCACCAACGGCAGCATCACCACCGCGGTGGCCAGCCGCACCAGCAGGTTCTTGTTCTTGTCGGTCAAGGAATCGCGCGCAGCTGGGCAGAAGTCAGCCCGAACCTGCGCTCACGATTCTGGAACTGCTCGATGCAATCGAGCAGCTCGTGCGCGCGGAAGTCCGGCCACAGCGTTTCGGTGAACACGTACTCGGCGTAGGCCCCCTGCCAGAGCAGAAAGTTGCTGACCCGGTTCTCGCCGCTGGTGCGGACGATCAGATCGACCGGCGGCAGATCGGTGGTCCACAGCTCGCGCTCGATGTCGTCGTTGGTGATCGACTCGGCCACCAGCTCGCCGGCCTCGACCTTCGCCGCCACTGCGCGCATCGCCCGAACCAGCTCTTCACGACCGCCGTAGCTCAGCGCCAGGGTCAGCGTCATGCCGGTGTTGCCCGCGCTCTCTTCGCGCAGCGCCTCGAGCGGCTCGCGCACGTACTCGGGCAGCTTCTTCAGCTCACCGATGGCGTTGAGGCGAATCTGGTTGTCGAGAATCTCGCGGCGCTCTTTCAGCAGGTACTCGCGCAAGAGCTCCATCAGCCCCGCGACCTCGAGCGAGGGGCGCTGCCAGTTCTGCGAGCTGAACGCGTACAGCGTCAGCGCCTCGAGACCCGTGCGGCGCGCGCAGCGGGTCACCTCGCGCACGCTGTTCGAGCCCTCACGGTGACCTTCGAGACGAGGCCGGCCGTGGCCTTCGGCCCAGCGCCCGTTGCCGTCCATGATGATGCCGATGTGACGGGGCAACGGCTTCGCTTTGACGGTCGCTTCGCGAAACTTGAGTGATGCCGACTCCATGGATTGGCGGGCCTCCTTAGCCCACCCTATTAACGCAAGGAAGCCGCGTGCATGGAGGGGGCGTCACCCCAGCGGTCGATACCCCTGCACAGGCGGTCACTCGCCGACGGCGATTTCGCCGCGCGCGCCGCCGTCGCCCTTGCCTTGAGGTAGGCTGCGCTCCCCCTAAGATGCCTCCGAAGGTCATTGGCCCCTATCGAGTGCTGGAAACACTCGGCACCGGTGGAGTCGGCACGGTGTACCGCGCCGTCGATCGCCGCACCGGCGAGACCGCCGCGCTCAAGCTGCTCTCGACCGGGCCGGCGCTCGACCCGCGCGCGGCGCGTCGGCTCGCCCGCGAGTTCGAGACCCTCGCCGAGCTGAGCCACCCCAACGTGGTGCGCGTCTACGACACTGGCGTCTTTCAGGGCTACCCCTACCTCGCCATGGAGCTCGTCGAGGGCCTCACCCTGCGCCACTACCTCTCGCTGGCCACCGAAGATCTCTCGAGCGATCAGGGCCTCGCGCGCGCGATTCGCAAGGTGCGCGCGACCCTCAACACCCCCGCCGACGCCGACGCCGACGAGTCGGGCTCCGATTCGATCTCCGACGACGACGACGACCCGTCGTCCGAGGCCGTCGCGCCCAACCCGTTCACGCTCTCGAGCTTCGCCGAAGAAGACCCCAGCGACGAGTACGCGGGCAGCGACGACGACGGCCCCGCGCCGCGCGGGGGCAATTTCCAATCGGGCCCCGACTCGGTGCGCCGCCTCGCCGATCTCGCCGACGAGCCCGACACCGACCTGCCCATGTCGGGTGAAATCTCGCTCCCCTACGACGTGCCGATGCCCGAAGAGCAGGAGCCCGCCACCGGCAAGCCCAGCGAGGCCGACCTCGAGCTGCTCAACCGCCCCGAGCGGCTGGGCCGGCTCAAAGACGTGATGCTGCAGATCTGCGAGGCGCTCGGCTACATCCACGGGCATGGCCTCATTCACCGCGACCTGAAGCCCTCGAACATCATGGTCGACGAAGATCGCGTGGTGCGCCTGATGGACTTCGGCCTCGCCAAGTTCATCGCCGACGACGCCGCCGTCACCGCCGACGGCCGCCTGGTCGGCACCTTCCGCTACATGTCGCCCGAGCAGATTCTGGGCGAGAAGCTCGACGCCCGCGCCGACCTCTACTCGCTGGGCGTGATTCTCTACGAGATGGTCACCGGCCGCGCGCCCCTTCGACGCGAAGACCCCGTACGAGCTGTGGCAGAAGGTGCTCGAGACCGAGCCCGCGCCCATCTCGGTGTTCAACCCCGCGGCGACCGCAACATGTCGCGCGTCGCCCACCGGCTGATTCGCAAGGAGCCCGAAGACCGTTTCCAGACCGTGGAAGAGGTCTTCGAGGCGCTCTCCGAGTGACCGAGCTCACGGTCGACGCCGCCGAAGCGGGTGAGCGCATCGACCTGTTCGTCGGCAAGAAGCTCTCGCTCTCGCGCGCGAAGCTGAAGGCCCTGTTCGAGAGAGACCTGGTTCGGGTCGACGGGCGCAAGGCCAAGAAGGGCCAGTCGGTCGCCGCCGGGCAGAAGATCTCGGTCGAGGTGCCGGTCGAGGGGCCGCGCGCTCCGGTCGCCGAAGAGGGGCCGCTCACCGTGCTCCACGAAGACGCCGCGCTGGTGTTCGTCGACAAGCCCTCGGGCATGCCGGTGCACCCGCTCGAATCGAACGAGACCGGCACCGTCGCCAACCGCCTGGTGGCGCGGTGGCCCTCGCTGGTCGACGCCTCGGAAGACCCCCGCGAAGCGGGCCTGGTGCACCGGCTCGACATCGAGACCTCGGGCGTGCTGCTGGCGGCCAAGAGCCGCGACGGGTGGACGAAGCTGCGCGCGCAGTTCAGCGGCGGCGAGGCCCAGGCCAAGAAGCTCTACCTGGCGCTGGTGAACGGGCCGATCGCCGATGAGGGCGACATCGACCTGCCGCTGGTGCAGCACAAAGACCACGTGCGCCCCGCCCTCTCGAGCGACGACGCCGCGCGGCCCGCGCGCTCGCGCTTCACCGTGCTCCAGCGCGCCGGTATGGACGCGCTGGTCGAGGTGCAGATCTTCACCGGGGTGATGCACCAGGTGCGCGCGCACCTCGCCGGCATCGGCGCGCCGATCGTCGGTGACGCGCTCTACGGGGGCGCCCCGTTCGAAGGTGCCGGCCGCTTCTTCCTGCACGCCGCGTCGCTCGAGGTGCGCCACCCCGACACGGGTGCCGCCACCCGGGTCACCTCGCCGCTGCCGGTAGAGCTGACCGAGCGGCTGAAGCAGCGGGGCCTTTGAGCCACAGCGCCACCGCCTTGTTCAGCTCGCTCTGCACTTCGTGGTAGCGCGGCGCCGGGGCCGCCACCTTCACCGTGACGGTGCCCGCGCCGTCGACCGCCACCACCTCGATGAGCGGCGGAGGCTGCGCCATCGCGTCGGGCACCTGCTTCGCCAGCTCGCTGAGCGCGCCCATCGCCGCCAGCAGATCTGCGCCCGCCGGCAGCGGCACCTTCACCTCGACTCGCCGCCACCCGTTCGAGGTGAAGTTCTGGATGTTGTCGGCGAAGATTCGCGCGTTGCCCACCCAGGTGCGCACGTTGTCGTGGGTGTCGATGGCGGTGTTGAACATGCCGATCTCCTGCACCACGCCGGTGATGCCCACCACGCCGACCAGGTCGCCGACCCTGAACGGCGACAGCGCGAGAATGAACACCCCCGCGGCGAAGTTGGCGAGCAGCCCCGACCAGGCGATGCCGATCGCCACGCCGCCGGCCGCCAGCAGACCCGCCAGCGAGGTGGTGCCGATGCCGAACACGCCCAGCACCGCCAGCACCAGCACGATGGTCGACCCGATGTGGGTGGCCGAGTCGAGGTAGCGAATCAGCGTGGCGTCGAAACGGCGCACCTTGCCCGCGGCGCGCAGGCCTCGCCGCAGCAGCCCGATCACGAACCGGCCGCCCACCCACAAGGCGAGGGCCCCCACCACCCGCAGCGCGGTGGGCAGTGCGTTGACCTCGAAGAAAGCCTTCAGCGTCTCCACGTCCATCGGCCGCGACCTATAAGACCCCGGCGCGGCGCGCGGCAGCAGAATCGGTCAGCGCGCTTCGGGTTGGCGAATGAACCAGCCGTGCGCCGACAGGCCCACCAGAAAGCACATCACCAGGCTCGAGAGCGTCATCGTCGCGCCGCCCACCACGCCCAGCTCGTCTCGCTTGAGGCCCCAGTTCACCAGCAGCGCGGTCGACGCCGCGAAGCTGGCCGCGGCCAGAAAGCCTGCCGGCACGATGCGCGAGGGCTCGCTGTACCCGCGCTTCATCAGGTCATCGAGCATGAAGACGGTCTGCACGGTCGAGTACGTCACCGCCGCGCCGCCCACGGTTCCCACCAGCACGTAGCGCTCGGTCTCAGAGAGCTCGCCCGCGAACGCGAGAGAAGGCACCAGCACGGCGATGAGCGCGGCCCGCATCACTTGCATCGCTCGCGTTTGCACGCGCGGTGCCGGAGCTCGCCGTCAGTCGCGCCAGAGCCTTGGAGCGCGCCGGTCGCAGCCCGACCTGACGGCGGTGTCGTACCGGTCTGCTATGCCCCGTCGGCGGTGGCTCCCCGGTCGATCATCCATCTCGACATGGACGCGTTCTACGCGTCGGTCGAGCAGCGCGACGACCCCAGGCTGCGCGGCAAGCCGGTCATCGTCGGAGGCCACCCCACCCGCGGCGTGGTGCTGGCGGCCAGCTACGAGGTGCGGCCCTTCGGGGTGCGCAGCGCCATGCCGATGTCGCGCGCGGTGCGGCTGGCGCCCCAGGCCATCGTGGTCAGCCCGCGCTTCACCGCCTACGCCGACGCCAGCGACCAGGTGTTCGGCATCTTCGAGAAGGTGACGCCGCTCATCGAGCCGCTCTCGCTCGACGAGGCGTTCCTCGACGTGACCGGCTCGCTGAACCTGTTCGGGCCGCCGGCGACGATCGCCCGACAGCTGAGGGCCAGCATCGCCCGAGAGGTCGAGCTGCCCTGCTCGGCCGGCATCGCCGAGGCGAAGTTCGAGGCCAAGATCGCCAGCGACCTCGCCAAGCCCGACGGCCAGCGTGAGGTGCCGGCGGGCACCTCGCGCGAGTTCCTCGCCCCGCTGCCCATCTCGAGGCTGTGGGGCGTGGGCCCGCGCACCGAAGAGCACCTGAAGGCGGTGGGGCTCAAGACCATCGGAGACGTCGCCGCGCGCGCGCTGCCCGACCTCGAGCGCGTGCTGGGCGACTCGGGCCGCCACCTCTGGGAGCTCTCTCAGGGCATCGACGATCGCCCGGTGGTGCCCGACCGCGAGGCCAAGAGCATCGGCGCCCAAGACACCTTCGAAGAAGACGTGATGGGCCGAGACGGCCTCGTGCACCAGCTTCACTCCCAGGCGCTGCGGGTGGGGCGCCGCCTGCGCCGCGCCAAGGTGAAGGCCCGGGTGGTGCAGCTGAGCATCAAGTACTCGGACTTCACCCTCATCACCCGCCGGCGCACCCTCGACGAGCCCACCGACGACGGCCAGACGCTGTACCGCGAGGCCTGCGCCCTGCTCGACCGGGTCGACCTGCGCCGCCCGGTTCGCCTCACCGGAGTGAGCGCGCAAGAGCTCGGTCAGGGCGAAGGCCAGCTGGGCCTGTTCGCACCGCAGGGCCCCACCCGCACCGACAAGCTCAACCGCGCCATCGACGCCATCAGCTCGAAGTTCGGCACGGCCGCCATCGTCACCGCCGACCTCGCCGGCGACGCCCCCGAGAGCGAAGAAGAAGAACGCATTCGCCGTGAGCTGGGGGCCGCCAGGCCCAAGAAGCCCCCGGCGTCATCGTGAACGTGAACGGCCTCTAAAACGAAGCCAGCACCGCGCCCGTCACACTACGCCGTCTCGGGAGTCGACTCGGAAGGCGCCTCGCCACCCTTGTTGCGGCTCCGCCTGCGCCGGCGCTTTCTCGGCCCCGGTGCGCCCGCCGCGACCACCGGCGCTCCGCCCGACTTCCACGCCGCGAGCGCCTCGCGCTTCTCGCCGGTCGCCTCGACCCAGATCTCGAACACCTTGAGCGCCTCGGCGAACAGCGGGTGCCGCCTGAACGAGACCAGGCCCCCGCGCCGCCGCCGCTCACCGGCCAGCGTCGGCTGGGCGAGCAAGAGCATGCGCGTGCGCTCGGCGATGCGGCGCGGCAGCCGCGCCGTGCGCACCAGCTCGCGCAGCAGGGTCTCGATGGGCCGCGCCACCACCGTCGCCTCTTGCTCCGAGGCCGCCGGCTGCGAGCCGTTCAGCGACAGCGGCAACAGCAGCGCCGCCAGCATCATCGAGTCGTCGAGCGTGTCGCCCGCGAGCACCCGCTCGTCGAGCGCGGCGGCGAAGTCGAACAGCTCTTCTTCGGCCTCGGGCCCTTCGGCCACCAGGTACTCGTCGACCGGCGGCAGCAGCACCTTGAGCGCGTCGAGCGCGCGCAGCAGCTTGAGCGAGCCAGACGCCACCCCGCCGCGAATCAGGCGAAAGGTCTCTTCCAACAGCCGGGGAGGCGAGCAGCGCACCAGGTCTTCGACCGCGCCCTCCATCGCCGCGTAGGTGCGCGACTCGATGTCGAACTCGAGCTTGCAGGCGAAGCGCACCGCGCGCAGCAGGCGCACCGGGTCTTCGCGCATGCGCACCTCGGGGTCGCCGATGGTGCGAATCTCGCGGTTGGCGAGATCGCGCAGGCCGAACACGTAGTCGGTCACCTTGCCGTCAGCGGCGTCGTAGAACAGCCCGTTGATGGTGAAGTCGCGCCGGCGCGCATCTTCGAACGCGGTGCCGAAGACGTTGTCCTGGGTGATGAAGACGTCGTCGTCGGGTACCCCGCCGCCGATCGCCTCTTCGGCCTCGACCGGGTCGGGCCCCTGCTGCGCCTCGGCATCGGCCGTAGGCGCCGCCTCGTGAAGCTCTGCGAAGTCGCCGTTCGCGCCGGTCACCGCCAGCGGAGCCACCGCCACGTCGTCGCCTTCGATCGACTGCAGCGCCGCCTCGGTCGAGAGGTCGAGCACCGTGTCGGGCTCGGGCGGAGCCGCGGCCGCCGCCGCCGCTGCTTCCTCGACGTCGGTGGGGTTCTTTCGGAAGGTCGAGACCTCGAGAATCTTGCCGCCCTTGAAGTACACCTGGGCGAGCCTGAACCGCCGGCCGATCAAGCGGCTGTTGCGGAACAGCTCCTTGACCTGGTTCGGGTGCGCCGAGGTGGCGATGTCGAAGTCTTTGGGCACGCGTCCGAGCAACAGGTCGCGCACGCAGCCGCCGACCATGTACGCCTCGAAGCCGTGCTGCTTGAGCCGGGTGACGACGCGCACTGCGTCGGAGTCGAGCTGTTCGGGAGGAATTTCGGGTTCGTCCATGAATTCCGCGTGGGCCTATAACGCAACCTGTCGTCGCGACTCAAACCCGCTGCTTGCGAGCCTTGTGAGTCCGCGGGCGTGCGTCGTCGAGCAGGGAGAGGTAATCGACCGGCCGCGCCGGGGGAGGTGCCGGCGGCGTGCCCAGCGCCGCCAGCCGTTTGGTGAACGCGGCGATGATGTCGGGCACCGGGCGTACCGCGTTGAAGAGCGCCGCCGGCCCCTGCAGCGCCTCGGCGAAGCCGCTGGCCACCGCGTTCAGCGGGAAGCCGCGACGAATCAGGTCTTGGAAGCTGTTCGACAGGGTGAGCAGGTTGTACCCCGCGGTCTGCACCATCTCGACCATGACTTTGAGGGCCTGCACCGGCGAGAGGTGCCCGTCGCCGCACAGCACCAGCGCCGCCTGGAAGTAGTTGAAGATCGGCACCACCCGCGGGCCGTAGCGGCCGAAGTAGGCCGGCGGGGTGAGGCGGTCGAGGTTGATGAAGATGCGCCGCACCGGGTCGGCGTGGGGAATCTCGCGCCACTGTTTGACGATGCGGTGGCGATCGTCGTCGTACACCTCGGCCGCTTCGAGCACCTGGTGCACCACCGGCTCGTCGACCCGCCGCGCCACCATGTCGGCGTACAGCGAGTAGACGAACGCGTCGGCCTCGGCGTCGTCTCCGAACAGCACCTCTTCTGCGTCCACCGGCGCGCGGGCGCGGCTCTCGAGCAGCACCGGCAGCTTGTACCCGACCTGCCCACGCAGGGCCTTGAACTTGCCCCGCAGCAGGTTGCGCACGTTGTCTTTGAGCACCAGCTCGTCGAACTCGACCCCGTCGAGCTTGAGCTTCTCGGCCAGCACGGTGCGCATCTGGGTGGGGCTGCCCGAGACGATGCACAGCTTCGACTCGGGCCCCTTGAGCTCGCGAATCAGCGCCGCCGCCCCCGGCACCGCCTTCTTCTCGCTCGCCTTCTGCAGCGCGGTGCGCACCAGCTGCCGGAGCGTGTCGAAGTCGGTCTGCAGGTAGGTCTTGTCGAGATCCCACCGGTAGATGCGCCTGACGTGCACGGCCGTCAGCCCCCGAGCGCAGTCGAGCCCGAAGGCGAGCCAGCCGCCCGCACGAACTTCTCTGCGCTCCCCACCGTGGCCTGCAGCATCAGCGACGGGTCTCTGCCTTCGGCACGCAGCGCCCGAGCCTCTTTTTCGATCACCTTCAGCGCGGCGCCCACCAGCACGTCGAGGTCTTCCACCGCAGGCACGTCGGCGGCGCTGATGATGCCCTGGTCGCCCAGCAGGCGCGCGCGCGGGTAGTGCGCGCGGTTGTGGTCTTTCTCCGACAGCTTGTCGTAGGCGCCCATGTCCATCGCCAGGGTCGAGGCGACTCCGCGCGCCTCGGCCTTCAGGTACGCCGGCGAGCTCAAGAACGCGCGCATGTTGCGGGTGCCGTGGGTGTACGAGCTGGCGAAGGTCACCGCGTCGACGTAGCGGCCGGTGCGCCGCCCGCGGTTCAGTACGTACGGGTACTGGTGGGGCGCGTCGTTGGCGGCGAACGCGAACACAACCTTCAGCCCGCGTGCCTCGCACGCTTGCAAGACCCAGGCGTTGTCGAGCGAGTCGGCCTCGCCCGCGGCGTCCCACATCGCGCCGAAGGGGAAGCCGCCGAACTGCTGGCGCACCGCCTCGTCCATGTCGCTCTTGCCCGCCGCGCAGCCACCGGCGGTCGCGAACACCGTGCGCGCAGGGTCGCCTTCGGGCAGCGCTCGAAGCGCGTCGAGCCGCTTCAAGAACGCCAGCCGCGCCACCACCGTCGCCGCGGGGTGCAGCGCATGGTTCGCCTCGGCGCGCGCGGCCCGCTCGGCGTCGCTCTGCGGCTCGGCCCCGGTGCCGTAAGGCGGGTACTGCCGCTTCACCCCGTCGGGCTCGAACACCAGCGTGCCCAGCCGCTCGTCTTTCGCCATCAGCTCGACGCCCTCGACGTAGTGCTCGAGGTGCTGCTGCACGTCGCCCGCGAACGCGGTCTCGTGGCGCCGCTCGACCGGAGTCAGCCGCGGGAAGCGCGGAATGCCGGCTTCCTTCACCGAGGCGAGGTTCTCGAGGTAGCTCTGCGCGGGGTCGGTGCACCCGTAGCCCGGAGAGATGAGCGTGCCGCCGGTCATCAGCGGGGTGCCGGGCGGAGGGCCAATCAGCGGCTCGAAGGCGACCTGAGACATCAGGCGCGCCGCCGCGCTGCCCACCAGGCGCGAGAGCGCGGGCGACGAGGCGATCTCGGCGGCGTCGACGGTACCGGGCGTCACCTGGCTCGCGGCCACCGCGCCAGTGGGCGCAGGGCCCGCCCGAACGCGCGCCGACGCGCTCGCCTTCTGCCCCCGGGCCCTGTTTCGCACCGCGTCCATGCCGCGGGCACCCTAGCAGGCTCGCGGCCGACGCGAGAGCGGCACCCCGCCCCGCCGCTCGAGATGTTTCGCGGTTGAGCTCAGCGGGGCGGCAAGGTGTCTTGAATCGACTCGGCCAGCCCGTTGCTCGCCGCCTTCGCCGCCACCTTGCCGGCGTTGAAGATGGCCTTGGCCTTCGACCGGCCGTGCGCCTTGATGAAGACCCGATCGAACCCCAGAATCGGCGCTCCGCCGTACTGCTCCCAGTCGGTCGCCACCTTGATGCGCTCGATGCCCCCCGAGAGCATCGCCAGCCCGGCCCGCCACAACAGCTTCTCTTTGTAGGCGTAGCGGGCCAGCTCGACGACGGTCTCCGAGACGCCCTCGAGCATCTTGAGGCACACGTTGCCCACGAAGCCGTCGCACACCACCACGTCGGCGGTGCCCTTCGGTATGTCGATGCCCTCGACGTTGCCGATGAAGTTGAGCGAGCGCATCTTCGACAGCCGCGCGTTGGCCTCGACCACCCGCGGAGGCCCCTTCTGCGCCTCGGTGCCGTTCGACAGCAGCGCGACCTTGGGCTCGGGGTTCTTCGAGATGATGCGCGCGTAGGCGCTGCCCATCACCGCGAACGCCACCAGGTCATCGGCGCTGGCGTCGACGGTCGCGCCCACGTCGAGAATCAGCGAGAACGGGTCTTCTTTCGCGCCGTGGTTCAACTGCGTCGGGTAGACGGTCGCCAGCGCCGCGCGCCGCACGTTGGGCAGCAGCTTGAAGTGCCGCGCGCAGGCCAGCACCCCCGCGCCGGTGTTGCCGGCGCTCACCAGCGCCTCGGCTTCACCTTCGGCCACCAGCCGCGCCGCCACCGTGATCGACGCCTCTTTCTTCTCGTCGAGGGCGGCCGCCGGCTTGTCGGTCATCGCCACCCACTGGCCGGCGTGCTGCACCGCCACCCGCTCGGCGTTGTGGCGAATGTTGGCCAGCGCCCCGTCGATCACCGCCCGGTCGCCCACCAGCAGCGCGTGAATGTGCGGCGTCTCGAGTGTGAGCTGGGCCGCGCCGCGAATCACCTCTTCGGGGCCGTGGTCGGACCCCATCACGTCGAAGGCGATGGTCACCGGCTTCACCGGCGCCGCCTCTTCGCCCTGGGGAGCCGCTTTGCTCTGGGCCTTCGCCTTCTTGTCTTTGGCCGCTTGTGCCATCGCGCCCGGCATCATACGCACCGCGCATGCGATTGCTGCTTCTGGCGGTGGCGGTGACGTTCGCGGGTTGCTCCGCGCCGGCGGCCTGCCGGCCCGGCTCGTGTCCCTCCGGGCATCACTGCGTGTTCACCACCTCGGGCGGCGACCCGGCCTGCGTCACCGCCTGCGAGGCCGACGGCGGCTGCGCGAGCAAAGCGTGCACCTGCCGCCCCTACCTCCAGGGCAGCCAAGATTGCGTTCAGGTCTGCCAGTAGCTGCGATACCGTTCGAGCGCCGAAATCTCTCGGCGTTTCGACGGGGGCAGTCACATGGCGAAGGGCAAAGAGCCGTTGGTCATCGCGAGCAAGGCGAAGGCCGTTCTGAAGAAGATGAACCTCAACGTCTCGGGCGACGCGTTCGACGGGCTCAACGCGTACGTCTACTGGCTGCTCGAGCAGGCCGGCAAGCGCACCAAGCAGAACGGCCGCAAGACCGTTCGCGCCCACGACTTCATCGTCAGCTGAGGTCGCTCAGCCCTGCAGTCACGGACGCGCCGCGTGGGGCCAACCCGCCGGCGCGTTCGACTTTTTCCCCCAAAGCTCAACGCAACGTGACGGGTAGTCGAGGTCGAGCTCGGCCGAGGTCGAGGCGCCCGCGAGCACCGCGCGGAGTGGCCGCAGTATGGCCATGAGCACGGAGCGGAGCGGGCAACGAAGAGATCGGCCGAGATCGGCCTCGACTACCTACCGCCCGTCTCAGCACCAGGCTTGTTGCCGCCCTGCTCGATGCACCCCTTGGTCAGGGTGTACTCGTAGGTGCCGAGCTCGTCGCGCCAGTACTCGCCGACGTACGGCCAGTACAGGTGGTCGTCGTCGACCGCCGCCGAGTACTTGTACTTGCGCAGCGTCTCGAGCGAGCCGCCGGCCTTGAGCGACTCCTCCAAGAACTCTTTCTCTTTGGTGGTGGTCTCGAACTTGATGCGCAGGCCGTTGCTGCGCAGGGTCTTCAGCTCGTCGAGCTCGAACTCGAGCTTGCCCTTCGACATGGTGCCGGCCTTCGAGATCAGCTGCTCGCGCTGCTGCTTGAGCCCTTCGATCAGCGCCTTGGCGAGGCCGCTGAACTTGAAGTTGTCGGTCTTGCTCGAGAACGAGTCGATCTCCTGCTCCAGCTCGTTGATCGAGTCGGAGGTCTTCTTGAGGTCCTGATCGGTCAGCGCCAGCTTCAAGATGCGCTCGAGCAGCTGGTCGGTGGCGTTGAGCTCTTTGCCCTTGGAGTTCTTCTTCTGCACGTCGGCGAGCACCGTGTAGTACTCGGTCGCGGCCAGGTTCTTCTTCACCAGCGCGTCGAGCTCTTCCTGAACCGGCCCGTAGATGCGCTCGAAGTCTTCGATGATCGACAGCGCTTCGCGGTAGCGGCAGTTCTCGAAGTAGATCACCGCCTTCAAGATCAGCGCTTCGGGGAAGTACTCGTCGCGGAAGAACGGCGCCGCCAGGGTGATGAGGTTGCCCAGCGACTGCTCGTACTTGCCGATGCGGTAGCTGGCCCACGACGACTCGAACAGCGCCTCGAGCCACTGGGTGTTCCCGCGCTCGACCTTGCCGAAGTAGTAGATGGCGTAGCGGTTCTGCTTGGCGCCGTAGTGGGTGCGGGCCAGCTGCATGAACGCCAGCTCGCGCAGCTGCAGGTTCGCGCGCACCTCGGCGGTCATCGGGCCATTCGGCGGCCGGGTCACCCGCACCACCTCTTTCATCGCCTCCAGCGCGGCCTCGGGCTTGTTGTCGCGGAAGTACGCCAGGCCCTCGAGGTACTTGCCCTTGGGGAAGAAGGGGTCGCCCTTGGGAATCATCAGCACCAGGCGCTTCACCTCTTCGAAGCTCTTGTCGGCCTCGCCCTTCTGGTCGACCTCGTCGAGCGCCTTGCCGCGCACGAAGTGGTAGCGCGCCAACAGGTACCGGAACTCCGAGCGGAACCGCTCGGGGAAGTCGAAGTTCGAGTACTTCGCGATCTCGTCGAGCACCACCTGCTCGTTCACCGTCTTGCGCGAGATGAAGAACAGCCACTCGAGCGAGCTCTTGAAGAACTTGGTCTGCGGCCCGCGCGCGAGAATTTTCGAGAACTCGCCCAGCGAGCTGTGGAACATGTTCATGCGGTAGAGCGACTTGGCGAGCAGGTACTCGGACTCGGTGGCGAGGCCCGCCATCTTCGGGTCGTTCATCAGCTCGTACGCCGCGATCGCCGCCCGCTCGTAGTTGTCGTTCTTGAACTCTTTCACTGCCGCATCGAGCTTCTGGCGATCGGCCGCCTTGCCCGACACGTCGACCCCTTCGAACGACATGGTGGGCGCCGCCGCCCCACCCTTCTTCTCGTTCTTCTCGGTCTTCTCGGGGGGCTTGGTGAGGTCCAACCCCTCGGCCGGCATCTTCACCTCGGAAGAGTCGCCGTCGTCGGGCTTCTTCTCGGGCTCTTTCTTCTTCTCCGGGTCGGCCTTCTTCTTCTTCGCCTTCTTCCCTCCGAGGTCGAGGCCCTCGAAGCTCATCTGCGCGAGCGCAGGCGAGGCGATCAACAGCGACAACGCGACGGCGATCGCACGCTTCATGGCACTCACTCCCGGGTGAAGTCGGTGGGAAGGAAGAACGAGATGCCCAGGTCACCCATCAGCTGGTTGCGAACCGAGCCGGTGTTCTGCTTCTCGTAATAGATGAGGTCTCGCAGCTCGAGCCGCACGGTGATGAAGCGGTTCACGAAGAAGCGAAAGCCGACGTCGATGTTGCCGCCCAGCGGAAACGCGTTGGCGAATCCGGTGATCATGAACGCCGGCCCCAGCGAGACGTACATGTTGAAGTGGACCATGTCCAAGAAGGGCAGCACCGCCAGCGTGCCCAGCTTGCCGTAGAGCGGCGCCCACTCGAGGTTCAGGTCGGCGATCAGCCCCATGCGGCCGTACGGCAACGTGCCGTCGGTGGCGCCGTTGTCGAGCTCTTCCAACGTCGGGCTGCGGCAGCCGCGCACGCCGTTCTCGTCGTTGGTGCAGATCTGCGCCGCGCTCGCCACCGTGGAGATCGCGTAGCCGCCGCGAATGCTGACCCCGAGCTCTTCGGTGAAGTGGAAGCTCAGCAGCAGGCCCGGCACGTACTTCGTGTAGAACGAGTCGCGGAACGAGAAGCCGATCTCGGGGCTGATCTCGAACCGGCCCTTCATCAGGAACAAGTGTCCCGACACCGGGCGCACGCGATCGCGCAACGGGCCGGTGCGGTCTTTGTCGACCTCCGACACGTCGCCTGCTTCTTCTTCGCTCTTGTTCTGCGCGAAGGCCGGAGCCGCGGCGAGCACCAGCAGACCGAATGCAATGGCGCGCATCATTCGGCCTCCCGGAACGTCGACTTGAAGGGAATGAAAATCGACATGCCCACCATCATCATCAACATGTTCTGCGTCGCGCCGTGCGTGGTACCGGCCGGGTTGTCGACGTAGGTCGTGTTGATGAGCGACGCGTTCACCGCCACCCAGTCACGCGCCACGAAGCGCAGGCCGCCGCCGATGTCGAACGCCGGCTTGAAGCCGGACTTCGGCGTGGTCTCGGTTGCCACCGCGCCCCCGCCCGCGATCACGAAGCCGTCGAGGTGAACGATGGTGTTGCCGAACGCGACCTTTCCGTAAAACGGGCTCCACTCGAAGTCGCCCATCACCGACCAGATCGGCACCGAGCGGTACACCTGCGAGTTGAACACCTTCTTGGCGACGCGCACGTCTTCGGTGCTGAGCACCTTCATGATCGACCCGCGCGCCGAAAGCGCCAGCGTGTCGCTCAGGTGAAAGGCGGCGCGAACCGCTCCGCCGATCTTCGTGTAGTAGGGGTCGTTGAGCGACACCATGAAGTACGGTGCCAGCTCGAAGCGGTACCTCTTTAGGTACAGCTTCTTCTGCACGCTCTTCACCCGGTCGTCTTGGGTGATGTCGCGCTCGACCGCCGAGCCGGTGTTCTTGGCGGCGGGCGCAGAAGGAGCAGCATCGTCCGAAGGGTGCGGCGTACTCGCCTTCTTCGGCTCGGCCTCCTTCTTCGGCTCCTCCTTCTTGGGAGCCGTGTCACTCAGATCGAGGCCGAGGCCATCGTCCTGGGCGAACGCCCTCCCGGCCGAGAGCGCGAAGAACAGCAACAGGTGTCGACTCAAGCGGTCACTCCGTCTGTGCCTTTTTTGAACCCGCCCGCACCTTTAAATGCAGGCCCCACGGCAAAACCGGGCGGACTCTACGCGCGCTCAACTTGCCCATCAACAACGCAAACTCGTGCTATGTCGATGAGCCGCGGAGCAGCAGTCATGCATCGAGGGAAGTGAATTGGAGCCCAACTTGAACCGCCTCGGCCTCGCCTTCATCGCCCTGTCCATCACCGCAGGCTGTGAGACCACCGACTTGAATCGGCCGTGCACGCTGGTGCGTCGCAACCCCGACGCCGGTGCGACCGCGCTGCCCATCTATAAGAGCGATCCGGTCATCAAGAACTCAGCGCAGAAAGACTTCATCTCCTTCGGCTCTACCGAGTGCGAAGACCAGGTCTGCGTGCGTGATTCGGCGTTCACCGAGGTCGACGACGGTGGTTTCGCGCAGGGCTACTGCTCCAGCTCGTGCGTCGAGGACAGCTCGATCGGGTGCCAGAGCTACGACCGGGCCCTCGACAACGATGCCAAATCGGCGCTCAGCTGCCGTACTCTGCTGCTCGACGAGGCGACCTTGGCTGCGCTTAACGCGAAAGACCCGGCTTCTTACAAGCGCTATTTCGGCATGACCATGTCACCGTTCTTCTGCGCTCGGAGCCCGGCGGTTTTCGACGCCGGGTTCTAGTTCGACTAGTTGTGACGCGCCACGTTTGATGAGCGTTTTTGTTTAAGCCAAACACTTAGCGATTTCTCCACCACGCCTCACAAGCCAGCCATGCTTCGTGAGCGTCGCCTCGATGGCGAGTCGCTCGGCCAGGTCCGCATGCACTCCGCGGACATCGAGTTGCCGCTGTATCCGCGCGGCCCGGTCTGTCACTTCTTCTCTCAATGCCCGCCGATCAATCGCGGGCACCGTGCGTTGCTTCCAGACTTGTTCCGCAGTCTGCCACGTCAGCGTACGACGCGGCAGGGTGCAGTTCCACGCATGCCTCATCCGCTGAGCTTCGGTCTCGAGCTGTTGGGGCGTCAGCTCGCCGCACTCATTCAGCCATGCGCGGTGCTCGCGGTTCTGCCGTTCGAGCTGGCCGTAGTAACGCGGATGCCGAGGCGGACCCTGCAGCACCAGCACCTCGTGTCTGTTCAGCACTTCGCGCACTTCGGCGGTGCGATGGCACTTGGCGCGGTCGAATCGGTACACCAGCGGTGCGCCGTTGAGCAGGATGTCGAGTTCCAGCGTCATCGCCACCGAGCTCGAGTCGTAGCTCCCCACCATCGCGAGCATCGTTCGGTAGGGGATGCTCGCATCCGCCGCCGCCAGCAGGTACCGCCAGCCTTCGATGGTGCTGACGTGCATCGCGTCGAAGCCGCGCACCACGCCAAGCGTCGGGATGACCACCTGCTGACACGAAGCGAGTCGTTCGCGCTCCATTTGAGTGAGCGTCTCACTCTTGATGGCTGCCGCCTTTCGGCGGCTCAGCCCAGCCACGCTGTGGCTGAGTGCGTCTGCGCCAATCAGCCCATGCATCTGCCGCACGAGCCCGCTGCAACTCGCCCTCTGCTCGACCGTGGCCGGCCCCTGGTGACAGGGGCCCCGCGGCCGCACCAGGGGCTCGCCGTCTCGCTCCCGTGCGGCATGCCTCCGCAAGGTCGACGGACTGCTGTCCACCAGCGCCGCCGCGAGCGCGACCGTGACGCCCAACTGCCTCATCGACTCGACTCCCTCGAGTCGCCGGCGCGCTGCCCCGTCTGGCTCCTCAGCCGTCTCACCCTCCGGCTCCGGGCTCTTTTTCGCGCCCGTCTGCCGGCCGCGGCCCTTCAGCGTCAGCTTCCCGCGCACCAGCTCGCTCGCCACCCCCAGCAGCCGGTCCACCGTCTCCACCCGCTCCGTCAGGTACGCGTTCTCCTTCGTGAGCCGTGCCACCAGTTGCTCCAGCTTCACCTCGGACTCCGGCTTCGACGGGCGCCCCGCGGGCTTCTGAGCCAGCTCCTTGAGCAAGCCACTCAGGCCACGGTGCATCAGGCTCTGGAAGCGGTTGCGGGAGAGCCCCACCAGCTTCGCTGCCTCGGTCACCGACATCTGCTTGGTTTGGACCGCCAGAAACGCTGCCAGCAGTGGCTCCACCTCCGGTGGCACCGTCGGTGCGGCCCGGTAGTCGCTCTTCGCCTTCTTCTGCGGCTCGGCTTCGTCGCTCATGCGCACCCCCGGGCGCGTCGGCGCCCGCGAGCTTCCTAGTCCACGTCAGGGGTTGCTCGCGCCATCCCTGCTCGGGGTCGAAGGCGACTCGGCTGCCGTCGTCGTGCTCTCCGGCGTCGAGGCTGTCGAAGCGCCTGCCCCAGGCCTCGTCGATGAGGACTTCGCCTTGCGCGGCCGGCCCCGCGTCTCCGACGCCAGCGGCCCCTTCTTCACCATCTTTCGGGTGAGGAAGAGCAGCCGCTCGCTCCGGCGCCGGTCCTGCTGCAGCTGCTTCACCTGCTCCTCCAGCTCGGTGATGCGTTTGGTGTACCCGTCCGCCCCCGAGGTGCCCGTCGGCTCGGCTCCCGGCGCCAGGGCCCGCAGAATCGCGTGCAGCGCCTTCGTCTCGAGCTGGTAGTACAGCTGCCGCGAAATCTGCGCCTCCGTCACGGCGTCGGTCACTGCCTTCTCGCCCGACAACACCGACAGCACCATAAGAGTGCGGCGGCGCGCCATCTCGTCCAGGTCCTGCTGCTCGAGCAGCCAGCTCGGCGTCGGGCGTGCTCTCGTCGGCCGCTTGCGCGGAGGCTTCGTGGAAGCGGGCTTGTTGCGGCTTGGTTTCATCGCGGTCCTCTTTGGTGAGTTTGATGAGCTGTGGGGCGTCGTCTCCGAGCTGCAGTTGCAGTCCGTCTTCCGCGATGGCGATGGACACGTCTTTGTCGCCGAGGCGGCCCGTCAAATAGAAGGGCTTGCGCGTGGGCTGCTCGAGCGCGAGCCGCAGCGCGTTTGCCGAGACGCCCTTCTCGACTGCGTCTCGCACCTGCGGCGCCGAGCGGAAGTACCGGTCTGCGGGCACAAGGCCGCTCAAGGCCTGATGCGGCCGCCTGAAGTTGTAGGCGTGAATGAAGAGCGCCATGCGTCGCTCGCAGTCGGCGAAGTCGGCGAACACCGTGCGCGACAGGAATTCGTCCCACAGCGTCTTCCAGAAGCGCTCCACCTTGCCGAGCGTCTGGGGGTGCTGCGGCCGACTCATCACGTGGCGAATGCCGTACTGCTTGAGCAGCGCCTCGAAGGCCGTCTCGCCACGCCATGCCGTGTACTGACGGCCCTGGTCGGTCAGCACTTCTTGCGGCGTGCCATAACTCGCGATGCCCCGCTCCAGCGCCTCGCAGGTGAGGCTGCCCTTCTGGTGGTGCGACAGCACATGCGCGACGACGAAGCGCGAGTGGTCATCCATGAAGGCTGTCACGTAGACGCGCTGATGGCGTCGCAGCAGGAAGGTGAAGATGTCCGACTGCCACAGCTGGTTCGGCTCGGCTCGCTCGAAGCGGCGTTCCGGCGGCGGCATCTTCGGCAGCTCCGGTGGCTTGTCGGGCAGCAAGCCCTCTTCGTGCAGAATGCGGCGTACCTGCGTCGCCGACACGCCCAGCGCCTCGAAGCGCCTCAAGCTGTCGGAGATTTTTCGCGCGCCGAAGTTCGGGAAGGCCTGCTTCACCGCCACTACCGCGTCGCGCTTCGTGTCGGGCACGTCCGCTGCCTTCGGCTGTGCCTTCCGTCCCGGTGTCTTGGTGTCGAGCGCGCTCTCGCCGTGCGCCTTGAACGCCTTCACCCAGTTGTAGACGGCCTCGCGCGACACCCCGAAGACGTCGGCCACCTCGCTCGCCGACGTGCCGTCTTCGACTACCTCTCGGACGACGCGCTTGCGGAACTCCGGCGTATAGCCATGACCATACGTGCGTCGGGTCTTTCTTCGTTTGCTGTCTCTCTTCGCTGCCACTGCGACCATCCCTTTCGCTCTGCCTGTTGGGCTAGGCGAGGGGGAAGTCGCTAAGGGAATTGGAGCTAACTCAAACGCTCATCAATTGGCGCGCACGACACAGGAATCTCTTGAGCCCTCTGCATCAGCAGCGCATGCGCGCATCCCACATCTGAGCACCCATCGGGCGTCTGACCGTCGGTCGGAATGCGGATCTACCTTTGCAAGTAGATCGTTCATTCTTCTCGTTCGTGAACGAGGAGACGCGCGCTGGTGTCTGGCCGCCTGGGTCACTTCCTGTAGGTCGAAAGAGCCAAGTCCATGAATCGAACCGCCATCTTCCTCGCCTCTGCCGCAGTGCTCGCCCTGGTCGCCCTCGTGGTGGGCATGCCGCGCCCGATGAACCTCGTGGCTCCGCCGACACCGGTTGCCAATTCGTCACCCCCGCAGGCGTTCGCGAATGACGGTTCGATCAAGATGACGGCGCGGCTCTCGCACCCCTACGTGGGCAGCGGCCGCTCCGAGGCGTTCGTCACCGTCGACCTGAACGGGGTCGAGGTGCCGGGCCAGAGCCGCACCCCGGTGAACCTGGCGCTGGTGATCGATCGCTCCGGCTCGATGTCGGGGTTCAAGCTGCAGCAGGCGAAGATGGCCGCGCTGCAGCTGGTCTCGCAGCTCAAGGCCACCGACCGCCTCGCCATCGTGCACTACGGCGGCGACGTGAAGAGCATGAACGGGGTGTTCTGCACCGAAGAGAACAAGCGCAGCCTGATTCGCTACATCGATAACATCTGGGACGAAGGCGGTACCAACATCGGCGCGGGCCTCACCACCGGCCGCGACCTGCTGCTGGCCTCGATGAGCGACTTCAAGGTGAACCGCCTGGTGCTGATCAGCGATGGCCAGCCCACCGAGGGCCTTCAAGACTCGGGCAGCCTGCTCGAGCTCACCCGGGCGATTCGCGGCGCCGGCATCTCGGTCACCTCCATCGGCGTGGGCACCGACTTCAACGAAGACCTGATGCAGGGCATCGCCGCCTCGGGCGGTGGCGCGTACGCCTTTCTGCAAGACGCCGCGCAGCTCAGCACCATCTTCCAGAAAGACCTGAACCAGGCCGGCACCCAGGTCGCCCACGACGTGCTGCTCAGCTTCAAGCTGCCCGAGGGCGTCGAGCTCGACGAGGTGCTCGGCTACCGCAGCGGCGTCACCGATCGCCGCCAGGTCACGGTGAGCCTGCCCGACTTCAGCGCGGGTCAGTTCGAGCGGCTGGTTGCGCGCGTCACCATCACCGCCCCCGCCGCCGGCCTGGCCTTCGACGTGGCCGGGCTGAGCCTCGACTACGTCGACCTGCTGCAAGGCAAGCCAGTTCACTCCCGCGCCTCGCTGGCTGCGATGAGCACCGACCGGGCCGACGTGGTCTTCGCCAAGCGCGACAAAGACGCCACCGTCTACGCGGCGCGCGCCCAGAGCGCGGTGAACACCCAGGCCGCGGCCGACGCGCTCAAGGCCGGCGATCGCGCCCGGGCGCAAGCCCTGCTGCAGCAGAACGCCTTCTTCTTCGAAGAGGCAGGCAAGGTCGCAGGCGAAGGTGCGGTGGCGCAAGACCGCGCCGAGCAGAAACAGTGGAACGAGCAGTTCCAGAAGGCGACCAGCGACGACGAGGTGCAGGCCGCCAGCAAGGGCGCCAAGCGCAAGGCGCGCCTCGACTTCGGCCTTCAGGGCTCCACCTACTGACGCATCGAAAAGGGCTCAAGACCATGGCTTCCAACTCGGCCGTTCTGCAGATGCACCAGCGCGAAGACTTCGAGCGCAACGTGATGCGTGGCCTGGCGGCCGGCGCCGGGGCGGGGCTGCTCGCCTACGTCACCCAGATGATGGGCGCACGGCTGGGAGTCACCGGGGTACCGCTCGCCTTCCTCGCCATCGCCGGCACCGCGCTGGCCAGCGTGCGAGGCGACAAGATGGACAAGCTGATGCTCGGTGCGCTGAGCCTGGCGCTGCCCGCGGCGCCGTGGCTGTTCGGCTTCTCGCAGTCGTGGACGGTGGCGCTCTCGGGCGCGGCCGCCGGAGCGCTGATGGTCAAGGCGGGCCAGTGCGAGAAGGGCGAAGAAGGCAGCGTGGGCGCAGCGCGGCCCGGCGTGGTGCACTACGGGGTCGCCGCAGCCGCCACCGCCGGTCTCTCGGTGGCAGGCCTCGAGGTGGCCAAGGTGCTGGCGCTGCGCATGGCCGACTGGCAGACCCCGGGGCTGTTGGCCGCGCTCATCAGCGGCGTCATCGTGGCGCTGTTCGCCGGCATCGGCGGCATCTCGGCGCACCTGATGCTGAAGGCCGACCCGGTCGAGGCGCGCTGCGAAGAGCTGATTCCGCAGCTGCACGGCGAGTTCCAGACGCTCTCGACCCGCGCGCTCAACCTCTACCGCCAGTGCGGCGAGTCGATGCAGAAGCTGCCCCGCGAGCCGGCACGCGAAGAGCTCGCCCGCACCCTGCAGCGCCTCACCAAAGACGCGGTCGAGCTCGCGGCCGACTGGGCCGGAGTCGAGACCCAGCTCGAAGACGACACCGTGAAGGAGCTCGAGAAAGAGGTGCTCGATCTCCAGAAGAGCGCGCAGGCCTCGAAAGACGCAGTGGCCCGCCGCCAGCTCGAGCTCGCCGCCGCCTCGCTCCGCGAAGAGATGGACCGGCTGGGCGAGCTCAAGAACAAGCGCGAGCGCATCTTGGCCAAGCTCAAGAGCCAGGTGGCGCTGCTCGAGCGCGCCCGCGTGGCGCTGATCGGCATGCGCTCGGGCCACACCCAGATCAAGGCCGCCGAGATGTCGGCGCTCTCGCGCAAGTTCAACGCCCTGGCCAGCGCGCAGGCCGACGAAGCGCGCCTGGCCCACGAGGTGGCGACCGGCACCGAGCTCGCCGCGCAAGAGGCCGAGCTGCACGCGGCGGTGAAGATCGCCGAGGCGGTGGCCAGCGCCCCGTCGCCTTCGACGATGCAGCCGGTCTCCCCGGTCTCCCCGGTCGCCGCGCCCGACGAGGCTGACGGCGCCCGACCGGCGGGTGAGTCGCTCAAGAACTAGATAGGCGACCGCGTGACTGTGGCGGCGCGGGCAAGGGCCACCAGACGCGTCAGTCGTAGTCTTCGCCCCACCCCAGCTTCGCCGGCGGGCGATAGCTCTCACGGGTGGGGTGCTCTTCGGGAGTGAGGAACCGCTCCATGCCGGGGTGGGCCCGGTAGTACAGCGCGGGGCGGGTGTCGCCCTTCTCCGAGAAGCGCAGCCCTTCGACCGAGACGCGACGCGGCGCCTTTGAAAAATCTTGGAGCGCGACCGTGCGGGTGGCCGGGTCGTAGTCCGAGAACGTGGGGAAGTGGCAGAAGGTACGCTTGCCGCTGCGGTCGGTGAACTCGACGTCGGCCATCGACAGCCCCTCGCCGCCCTGCGTCTCGAGCGCCGCCACCAGGTCGTCGCCGGTCTTCAGGTTGAAGGCGTAGGCGTAGCGCACGTCTTGGCCGGTCAGCTTGAGACCCCGATCGCCACCGGCTGGCAGCGCCCCACGGTCAAGCGGTCTGCGGGCAGAACGTGCGGCTTGAGCTGGTCGACCACGCTGGTCACCAGGCCCTCTTCGAAGGCCATCACCCCACGCGAGGTCTCGAACCCGGCCGCCATCTGGCGGGTGGGCCGCAGCACGCCCGCGCCGTCTCCGTCGTAGAGGCGCCGCAGCGGGTAGTCGCGACCGGTGCGCGCCGCGTCGATGAGCTCGAGCACCAGGCCGGGGTGGTTACGGGCCAGCGCCAGCAACAGGCCGCCCGCGTGGCTGTAGCCCGAGCGCCGAAAATTGAACGCCTGGTCGTCGAGCCGCGAGAGGAAGTCGGTCAACCCCGCCACCTCGGCGGGGCGAACCTGGCCGGTGGCGACGTGCGCGCGCAGCTGCACTGCGAAGCTCTTGCCGGTCACCGCGTCGGGCCCCGCGAACAGCCCGGGCCGCTTCTTCACCAGGTCCACCAGCGGTGCGCCGAGCGCAGGCAGGCGACGAACCACGTCGTCGAGCGCGGCCGCCGCCTCGGAGGGCAGGCCGAGCCCGTCGAACGAGACCGGCGCGGCGGGCGCGACCTCGCGACGGGCCGGGGTGGTGACCGCAGGCGGGGCCTCTTCACGGCTCCACTGCACCGGGCCGGCGCGGTCAGGCGGCGCAGCGCGCCCGGGAGCTGCCTCGGGCGCGCTCGCCGGGGTGGCGACCGCAGGCGGGGCTTCTTCACGGCTCCACAGCACCGGGCCGGCGCGGTCGGGCTGCGCAGCGCGGGCGCGAGCTGCCTCGGGTGCCGCGGGAGCGGTCGCCGACCCGGCGTCGGGCCACGACCACGAGGCGATCGCCGCCTCGTCGGCGTTGAAGTGCGCCTCGAGAAAAGGGTGAAGGTCGACGTCGAGCACCTGCTGGCAGGTGGCGGCGTCGCTCTGTGGCCACGGCCCCGCGTTGGCAGAGACGCGCTCGGGCACGATCACCACCGCCTCCGAGGCCTCTTCGGCGGCCAGACGCCGCTCGATGAAGGGGCGCAGCTCGGCCACCGCGCTGGCCAGCGTCGCGCGGGGGTCGTTCGGCACCACCTGCACCACGTCGTACTTCTCGGCCCGCTGGGGTCGAAGCCGGGCGGCAAGAACACCGCGAAGCGCACGTTGCGCCCCACCGTCTCGGAATAGACCTCGGGGACGAGCAGCGGGCGCTGCGGCGCGCCCTGGGCGACCTCGGCCAGCAGCTCGGGCGCGGGAGCCCACTCGGGAACCCGGGCCGCCTCGATGGCGAACCCCGCCGCGTGATACGGGGTCACCTGGGCGGCGCGAAAGCCCTGCGGCTGCCCCGGCGCAGGCACCAGCATCGCCGCGGGCCCCTGGCCGCGAAAGGCCTGGGCCACCAGCTTCGAGGCGTACTCGCGCTGGGCGACCGAAGCTGCGGGCGCCTGGGCCTGCGCGGCACGGTACTCGTCGGCCAGGCGCGCCTGGTCGGCGGCGGCGCGCTGTTGCTGCAGCTGCTGCTCGTGCCGCTCGGTGACCCAGATCGGCTCGGTGCCCTTGCTCTCGGTCGCCCAGCCCTCGCTGGTCTCGCGGGCGTAACCCGACGACAGACACTTTCCGTCGGCGTCGAAGACCGCGAAGCGCACTCCGCGATCGGCGGCGCCCGGGCTCAGCGCGATCACCGTGCCGGGCTGGCCGTCGAGGTCGACCTGCCAGGCCATCTTCTTGCCCATCGCGGCGTAGGCCCCGGCCCAGGCCTCTTCGACAGGCGCCGGGAGCTTGAAGTCCGGGTTGCGGTGCGTGTCGCTCGCTCCGCTGAACGCCTCGGCCCAAGAGAGCTGCGGCAGCGCGTGTATCAACGTGCCGAACTGCGCATCGAGGCCCTGCGCGAGCTGGCCCTTCTTCAGCGCGATGGTCGAGGTGACCGCCGTCGCCACCGCTGCAACGGGCGGGGTCGAGAGCTGATCGAACCGCTCGACCTCTCGGGACGGAGGCTGGCTCTGACGCTCACCGCGACGAAGAAACCTGAAGAGCCCCATGATGGTTCACCCCTGCCCGTGTGATTGCTGCCAGTCTGCAAGGCGACGCACCCCTCGCCTGCAGGCTGAACCCTCGGCGCGACGGCCTAGTGAAATCTTTCGAGCTTCTAGGGCTCGACCTTCACGTCACCGGCGCCCTCGATGCTGACCGCGCCGCCGGCTTTCAGCCCCTGCTTGCTGAACCACCCGCTGGGCACCTCGAGCACGAACATCGACGTGCCCGGTACCCGCGAGAGCTCAAGGTCTTGGGCTCGGCGCCCTCGACCGCTCCGACGATCTTCAGGTCCTTGTCGATGAAGATCATGTCGAGGGAATGAGGGTGTTCTTCATCAGAAGTTGAGGGGCTGCTGTTCTTTGAAGATGAACAGCATGCCCTTGCCGTCGGCGAGCGCTCGGCGCCACATCAGCCCGCGGGTGCGCGAGTCAGCGGTGGCGGCGATCTCGACCGCGACCACGTGCTTGCCGCCGAACGCATCGACTAGGGTCACCCGCCCGGCCGGCAGCGCAGGCATCCGCGTGTCTTCGGCGGTGATGTCGGTCTGAACCGGCTTCGCGTCGCGGGGCAGCGGCGCAGGCGCCGCTGCGGCCGGGCCTCGGCGTTCTGGCACGCCACGAACAACAACAGCGCGGCGAACACCCTCACGACTTGAGGCTCTTGTTGAGCAGCTTGCCGGTGAGCTCGGGGCCCAGCGACGTCGACATCAGCTGCTCGACCACGCCCTCGAAGTCCGAGCGCTGCGAGTCGTTGCTGTAGATGAAGCGAATGCCCATGCCCGGCTCGTCGCCGTCGTTCTGGCTCCACACCACTTCGCCGAGCAGCTCGAAGGGGTCGGTGCGCTGCGGCACGGTGAGCTTGAAGAGGAACTGGGTGCCGATGGGCGGCGGCTTCTTTGGTCTTGATGAAGGTGCCACCCTTGGAGATGTTCTTGGTGTAGTCGGCAAAGAAGGTGTTCATCTTCTTGTACTCGACCTTCAGCTCGATCGGAGCACGGGGCTCTTTGCGCGAGTCCGGCCTTTTTGTTCCGCCATGTGTACGGCGCAGTATAGACGTGTTCCCGTGCGGCAAGCCGTATTCCGTAGCTTCCGGGTGCCTGCGCCGCCCGGTGGTGGCGCTGACCTTTCTGGGGCTCGCGCTCGGTGGCGCGGCGCTGGTGCGGCTGCCGCTGCTCGGCCAGCCCGGCTACGAGCTGTCGGGGTGCTGGCGGTGCTGCACGGCCTCTTCGGCTGGTGTTCGCCTCGCCGCCGCCTGGCAAGAACGCCGGCTGATCACCTCGAAAGACCCCCGCCCCAGGCACGCGGTGCGCTTCGACCTCCGCTCAGAGCGTGCTGGCCGCCGTCTGCGCAGCGTGGCTGCTCTCGCTCGCCGCGCTGGTGCTGCCGCTGGTGGCCGCGGTGGTCTACGCCCTCACCTCGACCGCGTGCGACCCGGGCTTCGCGGTGGGCTTCTTTCCGCTCCTCACCCTGCCCTCGGGCCTGCCCGCCTGCGCGCTGGGCGCCTTCTGCGGCTTCACCACCGAGCGCCTCTGGCTGAGCGCGCTGCTCTACCTCGCGCTGCTCGCGGCGACCCTGGCACAAAACGCTGTACCCCATCGTGCTCTGGCCCGCAGGTGTTCGCGTTCAACCACCTGGGCGGGTGGCTGCCCGGGCCCCTCTACGACGAAGCGCTCACCCTGCCCTCGGCGCTGCTGTGGTTCCGCCTCGAGACGCTGCTGCTCACCTTCGCGGTGGCGCTGCTCACCGCCAACCTGCTCGACATGGTGAGCGGCCGCCTGAAGCGCCCCCACACTTTCGCCTCGGCTCGGGCGTGCTGCTGGGGTCGCGCTGTTCGCGGTCTTTCTCATCGAAGAGCGCGGCACCGAGCTCGGCCTGCGCATGACCGACGCGGCGCTGGCCGAGAAGCTGGGCGGCCGTCGCGAGAGCGAGCACTTCGTGCTCGTTCACCCCCGGGGCATGGCGAAAGAGGCGGTCGAGCGCGCCTTGCGCGATCTCGAGTTCCGCCACCAGCAGGTGAGCACCTTCTTCGGCGCGGCGCCGCCCGGCAAGGTGACGGTGTGGTGGTACCCCAGCGCCGCCGAGAAGCAGCGGCTGGTCGGCGCCGAGCACACCCAGTTCGCCAAGCCGTGGCGACACGAGGTGCACGTCAACGACATGCAGTTCCCCACCCGGTGTTGAAGCACGAGCTGGTGCACGCCATGGCCGCCCCGTTCGGCGCGCCGCCCTTCTCGGTCACCGCGCACTACGGCGGGCTGCTCCCGGTGGCGGGCATCATCGAAGGGCTGGCGGTGGCCGCCGACGACCCGCTCGAAGACCTGACCCTGCACGAGTGGGCGGCGGGCATGAAGCAGCAGTCGCTGCTCCCCCGACGTGCGCAGCCTGATGCGGCTCGACGGCTTCTACAACGCGCCGCCGGCGCGGGCGTACGCGGCGGTGGGCTCGTTCATGCGCTGGCTGGGCGAGACCCGGGGTGGCGAGAAGCTGCGCGCGGTCTACGCCCGGGGCGACTGGCAAGCCGTCTACGGGGTACCGCTCGATGCGCTCGCCGCCGACTGGGAGAAGTTTCTCGCCACCGTGCCGCTCGACGCCGCAGCGGTGAACCAGGCGATGGCGCGCTTTCGCCAGAAGAGCCTCTTTCAGCGCGCGTGCGCGCGCAGGTCGAGGCGCTGGGGCGCGAGGCGGCCGCGGTGCTGCCCTCGGACCCCGAGCGGGCGCTGGCCACCCTGCGGCGGGTCGCGGAGCTGCAGCCCGACGACTACCGGCACCAGGTGGCGCAGGCCAACGCGCTCGAGCGCGCCGGTCAGAAGCAGGCCGCCGCCGACCTGCTCGAGAAGCTCGCGCCCACCGTCGAGAAAGATCACGCTGCGGCCATCGAGGTCAGCATGGAGCGCGCCGACCTGACCTGGGCGCTGCAGCAGCCGGCCGAGACCCGCAAGCTGCTCGAGCACGTGCTCGAGCTTACGCCCAGCCCTCCGATGGATCGCACCGCCCACGTGAAGCTGGCCGCGCTGGGCCCCGACGAGGTGAGCCGCGCCATCTGGCAATACTTCGGGCCGGGCGGCGACGACGTGAAGCTGCTGGTGCTGCGCGAGGCGCTGGCCAGGTGCCCCGGCCAGGCCGAGGCCGCGTACCTCATCGGCCGCAAGCTGAGCACCCGGTCAGACCAGCCGATGCTGGCGGTGAAGTACCTCTCGCAGGCGCTCGCCGGCGCGAGCCTCTCTCCTTCGATTCGCCGCGAGGCGCTGCGCCTCAAGCTCGAGTCGCGCTTTCTCGGGCGACTGCGCCGGCCTGCGCGAAGAGTCGAAGACCCTGCCCGACTACGGCACGGTCTTTCGAAGGCGCAGCGACGAATGGCTGGCCCGCTGCGCGTTCGAAGAGAAGGTCTTTGGCGGCGCTGGTACCCGCCGACGCGATGCGCTGATTTTGCCAATTTGTCAGCCTCGCAATTGTCGCGCGCGAGGCCCGCTCGAAGTAGGAATGAAGCGGAACCAAGTCATGTTCGGAGGCGCAATGTTCGCTCGAGGGTTGCTGGTGGTCGCTGTCGCCGTGGTCGCGGTGGGCTGCACTCCGAAGAAGATTCCGGCACCGAGCTCGACGACACCGACGACACGCGCGACATTCTCGACGTGATGGAGAAGTACCGCACCGCGCTCGAGAAGCGCGACGCGCAGCAGATCATCGGCCTCGCGCACGAGTCGTTCAAGGACGACGGCGGCAGCGCCAACCCCGACGACGACTACGACTACCACGACCTCTACACCAAGCTGCCCGCCACGCTGCAGCGGCTGGGCGACGTGCGCCTCGAGTTCAACGTGCGGAAGATCGAGCTCAGCGAAGACTCGGGCAGCGCGCGCGCCACGTACACGTACACCGCCAGCTACCTGCTGCCCGGGTTGCAGGCCAAGAAGCAGAGCGACACCGAGATCAAGCAGATGATCTTCAAGAAGGTCGACAAGCACGTCTGGAAGATCGTCTCGGGCGTGTAGCGGCGGGTCACCATGACCCACGCGCTCACCCTGTACGTCGACGACAAGTACGAGAGCCCCTACGCGCTCTCGGCGTTCGTGGCGCTCGAAGAGAAGGGCCTGCCGTACACCCTCGAGACGGTGTCGCTGCGCGACAAGCCGGCGAGCTACGCGGCGAGCAGTCACACCGGCCGGGTGCCCTCGCTGAAGCACGGCGACTACTGGCTCGCCGAGTCGAGCGCCATCGGCGAGTACCTCGCCGAGACCTTCCCGTACCCCAAGCACCCGCGCATCTTCCCCGAAGACCTGAAGCAGCGCGGCATCTGCCGCATGGTGCAGGCCTGGGTGCGCAGCGACTTTCTGGCGATTCGCGAAGAGCGGTCGACCCACACCGTGTTCGCCGCACGCACCGAGCAGCCGCTCTCGAAGGTGGCGCTGCAGCAGGTCGACCGGCTGCTGGCGGGCATCGCGCCGCTCATCGCTGAGCGCCCCACCCTGTTCGAGCAGTGGTGCATCGCCGACTGCGATCTCGCCCTGATGCTCCAGCGCCTCAACCTGAACGGGGGCTGCACCCTGCCGCCCCGGGTGAAGGCGTACGCGCAAAGGTGCCTGGCAGCGCCCCTCGATACAGAAGTGGGTGCGGCTGGGCGGGCGACAGCCGCGCTGAAGTGCCGGTCGGCGTTCGTTGACCGACCTGTACCTCCCCGATATATCCGCGCGCGTTTTCAAACGTCGTCTTCGGTTCAGGAAGAGGTCTCCACATGGCCGCGGCAGATGCGAACAACAGCGATTGGAAGAAGCGGGAGAGCCTGCCCAGCGCGCTCATTCAGATCATTCTGGTCGGTGCACTGCTCGCCGCGGCGGTGTGGTTCGTGGTCGGGCGCGGCAACCGCAAGAAGGAAGTCGGCGACCGGCTGAAGGAAGCCAAGATGGTCGCGCTGAAGGACAACCCGGCCGACCTGAGGAAGGCCATCGGAATGGCCGAAGACGTGCTCAAGCTCGACGCCACGTCGCCCGAGGTGCTGGCCACCCTGGCCGCGCTCAACACCGAGCTGTGGCTGGTGCACCGAGAGCCGGGCACTGAAGCCAAGGCGAAGGAGTACCTCGAGCGCGCCGAGAAGGCCGACTCGAAGAGCGAAGACCGCTACGGCACCAAGGCGCTGCACATTCTCGCCACCGGCAAGCCCAAAGAGGCCGACGACTTCGTCGAAGAGCTGCGCAAGAAGGGCGCCTCGACCGCCAAGCTGGCCTACGCCCAGGCGCTGGCGCTGAAGGCCGAGGGCAACCTGCAGCTCGAGCGCGCCTCGTTCGGCCTCGCCGCCGACAAGGGGTGGAAGGACCCGCAGTTCTCGTCGGCCTACGCCGAGGCCCTGTTGGATGAGGGCCAGCCGCTGTCGGCGCTCGACTACTTCAACAAGGCGATGTCGAACAACCCCGACCACCTTCGGTCGAAGGTGCGGGCACCGCGCTGGCGCGGCTCGAGCGCAAAGACCGCGTCGCCGACGCCGCCGACACCATCAAAGACCTGCTGGGCCGCGAGGCCGAGCTGTCGCCCTGGCTCAAGGGCCGGGTGTACGCGACCGCCGCCGAGCTGGCGAACTTCGAGGCGCAGTGGGACGCGGCGATCAACGCCTGACAAGGCGCTCTCGGTGAACCCCGACGAGCAGTGGGCGCTGTACGCCAAGGCGAAGGCGCTGGCGGGCAAGAAAGACGCGGCGCGGCGGCGGCGTTCGACGCCGCAGTCGCCAAGGCGCGCACCTCTCCGGTGTTCTCTTCTGACGGCGCCACGCTGCTGCAGCAGGCCGGCCAGACCGACGCGGCGATCGCGCTGCTCGACAAGTACGAGGCGGTGTTCAAGCCGATCGTGAACACCACCGCCAACGGCAAGACCGTGGGCGCGCTCGATCGCGACGATCGCTACTGGCTGACCCGCGGCGACGTGCAGCGCGACGCGGGCAAGCTCGACGACGCGCTCGCGTCGTACGACAAGGCCATCGCGGCGAAGAACGTGAACCTGGTCAAGGCGACCTACGCCAAGGGCTCGGTGTTCATCGCCAAGAAGGAGTTCGACAAGGCGGCCGAGCAGCTCACCGACATCACCCCGCCGGACGGCACGGGAGCGCTGCCCGAGGCGTACATGGCGATGGGCGAGATTCAGTTCTCGAAGAAAGACTGGGCCGCCGGCTGCCAGAGCTACGCCTACGCCATCACCAAGCTGAAGGCGCAGTCGGTGCCGCGCGAGCAGCTCAACGCGATGGTCACCGACGTCGAGAAGAAGCTGATCACCGCCGGCCAGCGCCCCGTCGCCAAGCTGTGGGTCGACGAGGCCAAGCCGCTGCTGCAGTAACCGGCTACCCGGTCTTCCGGGTCGTATCGACGGTCTCGAAGCCGTGCTCGCATGCGCGGGTGTCTCCCGGCCGTCGGCGACCCGACGCTCGCGAACGCGAGCTCATCGGTCAATCGTGTAGAGGTCTGGAGGAGCCGCTTGCGAGAGGCAACCCTTGAGCGCCACGGGGTCATTGCCGATGCCGCGCTCTTTGCAGGCAGCCAGGGCTTCGAACATCACTCCAGACACATAGCCCGGGCTCGGAAAAACCTGAGACGCGCTCAAGAGGCCGACGAAATTGAGTCGCTGCTTGGGAGCACTGACGCCGACACGAGCTCGCAGCAGCGGAGTGACCGCGAAGGAATCGATCACCCGCGCGAAATCGAGTCCCTGGAGGTGATGGTCCATCGCTTCTCGGCGCTCGAGCGGGTCGCTCCAGAGCGCCGAGGCCAGCTCCACCACCATTCGACGACGGTCTTGAACTGGCATTCCCAGCAGGTCCATGGGCATGCGACCCGAAGAAACCTGCACCAGCATCTTCTCGGCGAACGAACGAGAGACCGTATCGCCGAGGAGCGCGTCGTCTTGATTCTCGTGGCAGCCGACACAATTGGTATCGATCAAGCTGCGCATCGAGCGTGAGACGCGAATGCGCTGCGGGTCGACGGCCACCTGCGGGTCCTGGACTTCCGGAAGGTCGGTGGGGCGCTCGGCCCGCGACCGTTCGGCAAAGCGAAGCAGCGCGGCGCGAACGAGCGGCCTGAGGCGGTGCTGCTTCTCGAAGACCTTCGAGAGCGCTTCGGTGTCGACAGGGTCACCCAGTGTTCCCAAGACGTACTCAGAGACCCTTCGCACCATGCATTCCGAAAAACTCGGGTTGCGCGACGGCGAGCTTCGCGAACTCTCGAGGCGTGCGCTCGGCTTCTCCCCGAAGATCATCGGCATTGTCGCCGTAGAGGGGCCCTCTGCCTGAGAGCTGCTGGCCCGGTGAGTAGTGTTGGGCGACGCGCGAGTCCGAGTAACCCGAAAAGAACTGAGCGCCATAGTCGAGGCGGGCATGACAGGTGGTGCAGATGGGCTTATGCGCCAGCACCTTCCAGCCCGAGCCGCGACGAATGTCGGCGACGTGCAGCGACAGAATCGTCTTCGCCTCGACTCTGGTGCTCGAAGGCTCGGAGCACCACAGACGTTCGTACATCACATTGAGAACCGTGCGTACTCCGGCCGACCAGTAGAGGACATTGGGGGTGGTGAGCAGGCCTGCGTGTTGCCCCCGCCCGGGCCTCGGGGCGAGGCGCCCACTGCCCCTGCTCTGGCCACGAGCTCAAGTCGGCAAGCTCGCTTTGCAGCCCGGCCTCGACGCGCTCCCGCTGATAGAAGAACTCCGCTTCGCGCGTGCGGAAGGTCTCGTTCGAGGTGAGCAGCTCGACCGGCTGATTCTCCGTGACCAGGTGGGCAACGGTGGCGCGCACCTCTTCAGGCATGGCGTCTCGAGCCCGGTTCATCTGCTCGACCGTGAGAAAGCACCGCATCAGGTTGGGGCCGCAGCCACAGATCTGCCTCACCCCATCGAGCTTGGAGTCGAACTTGTCCTGGGCGACTCCCCCGTCGCAGAAGTGCATGCCATCGACGAACACCTCGGGCCGGTAGGAATCAGGGCAGACCAGGACAGGGTCTTTTCCCCACCACGGGGTGACGCGAACGGCCTGCTCCGGCGCGCAAGGGAGCCAACGGTAATAGACGGGTTCCTTCATGCCGGGCCGAGAGAGCGCCTTGAGCAGCGCGTTCAATGGCGGCGTCTGCTGCGTCGCGAATGCCCAGTCGCGAACGAGCAGGAAGGGGGCGGTGACATTGATGAAGCCCGGCTGCTCGAGCAGGAAGTCGACGTAGTTCTCCATCGAGGCGTCACGCGCTTCGATTCTCTTCTTCCAGTCTTCGAGCGCTTCTCGGGCGGGCGCTTGTTCGGTCGCGATCAACGACAACTGGAGCAGCATCGCGGTCGAGACCGAAGGCTCTCGAGGCTCGGCGCGCGAGACCTTGCTCGGGCTGCCCGGGCCAGCGCCACCCAGCAACCCCAAGCGAGACTCCGATGATGACGAGCCGGAACCATCACGCCGCCTCGAGGAACTTCAAGACCCGCCCCGAATACCCATGCTTGCGGGGGTCGATGGCGGCGAGGTCGAGCAGCGTGGCGCCGAGGTCGTCGAGCTGAAATGGCCCTCCCCCGTTCACCGGCTTTCCGGTCGAGGGAGAGCACGAGATCGCCTCCATGCTTCTGCCCGTCTCGCCGAAGACGGCTCCTCGCCCTCCTCCGCTGTTGATGCCGGCGCCCGCGAGAAGAAAGGGCGCTTCGGGGAAGTGATCTTTCCCGAAGTCAGAGTTCAGGCGCGGAAATCGGCCGATCTCACTGCCCACCACCAGGACGGTCTGCTCGAGGAGCGGGCCATGGGCGTTGCGTCGGTTTCCCAGCTCGCCGAGGAAGCGGGCGAGCAGCCCAGCGAGGTCGGCATTCAGGGTGGCCTGCGCATGGGCATTGTAGGTGTGCGAGTCCCAGTCTGGGGTTCGGCGAAGGCGTATGAGCACCCCACCGCTGACGTCGTTTTCCAGCAACCAGATGGCCCGCCGAAATGCGAGGACCCCTTCGGGGATGTTGGGGGCCGGGGCCCAGTCGTCGTGAGGCATCGGAGGAATCGACTTCAGCCGCCGATACAGCTGGGCGACATCTTCCATGCGTCTGGCTTGAAACGCTCGCTGGCGTTGCAGGTGCAGGGCGCCGGTGGTGCGGAGCCCCTCTGCCTGCTCGGTCAGCACGGCTGCCATCGCATCGAGATCGATCGAGGTCGCGGACTCCAGCTCTTCGAAGGCCCGGGCGACGCCACCCCCGAGCATTCCCTCGGGGAGGGTGCTCGAACCAAACCACTCTGACGTGAAGTCTTCGGAGGTCAGCATTCCGAGAGTGACCGAGCTGAGTGGCTGGCCATCTCGGGTTGACCCGAGAATGTCGAGAATCGAGGGCATCGATCGCGAAACGCCAGTCTTCATGCGAACGAACTGCAGCTGGCCGGTGACGTGATTGGCGGTGTGCAGCTCGACGCCCTTGAGCACGGCCATGTGTCTGGCAAACGGGAGCAGCGGGTGAAACGGAGGGGCGAAGCGAAGCTCGCCCGCTTCGCGAAGCTGGCTGGGCGCGAAGGGCACGTCGACCCAGCCGTCGACTTCGCTGCGCGTCTTGGGGTCGATGGTGTAGGCGCTGTCCATTCCGCCGTAGGCCTGAACGAGCACGAAGTGGCGAGGTCGCCGCCTCGGCGAATCGGAGGCGAGTTTCGTGAGGCCGAGGGCGCGTCGTGCAGTCATCGCCCAGCCGAAGACGCCCAACTGAATGAGGTCACGCCGAGACCACGTGTGTGAGAAAGGCAGTGGGAGCTCCGAAGCGAACGAGGCGGCGTTGAAGCCGACGCATTCTATCGCGGTAGCGGCGTGAGAAGGTGCGAGGCTTCAGCCACCATGCGTTCGAAGGCCCTCGGCGCCACGGGTTCACCTCTAAAGCCCGTCGCGAAACAACCCACCGAAGCGCCGGCGAAGGCGCTGCACCCCGAGTCGCCGAGTGCGCGTCGCGCCGCGACCACCGATGACCTCGCCGCGCCGGTGTCGAGCGCGCTCACCGACGCGTTGAAGCGGCTCGATCAGGTGATCGCCGCGATGCCCAACGTGCACGAAAAGGCCCAGCTTGACGCGGTGACCGCGGTGATTCGGGCGAGGGGCGGCCAGGTTCGCCGCACTTCGGCATTCGATGGCCAACGGCTCCACGCCGCGCTCGAGATCGTACCCGACGACCGTACCGTGCTCGGCCGAATGGCCGAGGTGGCGGCGAACCGCGAGGCGAACGGGGTGACCATGGGCGTCACCGTCACCTTTTCTCCAGCGATGCTGCGCAACTACGGCGCGAAGGGCATGTACCTGCCGCAGACCCGCTCGCTGTACCTGGGCCTCGACGCAATTCGCGACGAGTACGACAGCACCACCCAGCACGAGCTGGGGCACGCGCGTCAGCACTTCCGCGAGCGGCAGGGGCTGGTGGGGGCAGCCGATGGCACCATGCGCTCGAGTGGCTTCGGCGGGCTCCCGCACTCGAAGGGCGTCGCCTACGGCAAGTTCCAGCAGCTCGACGAGCCCTTTCAGTTCATCTCGGGAAACATCGGCCACGCGATCTCGCAGCTCGTTCAAACGCGCAGCACGCCCGAAGCGCACGCTCCGATTCGGGAAGAACTGGCAGAGAAGACAGCCTGGGCCGGCGACCTGCTGGAGCAGCAGACGCTGATCGTCGGCGACCTGTTGACGGGGTTCGGGAGAAGCAAGCAGAACGATACGGTCGTCAACTGGAACGACTCCTCGAAGCCGTCGGCGAGCCTGACTCCCGAGCGCAACGGCCGGCGCGCAGACTGCAGCTACCAGCTGCCGCTGCGGCGGGTGCGCGACCGCGCCGACGCGCTGGCAGGTTCGGCGCCCTACGGTGACGGCCGGGCGAATTCTTCGCCGCCCGCAACCAGGCGGTGAGCGGCGCGTTGCGCGAGCGGCACCAGATCGGCAACGAACTGCTCGGCCTGGTCCGTGAGCTCGAGCAGGCGCTCAGGGTCGGAGCCCCGACCGACGAGGTGGTCTCGCTCGGCTCGACGTTGGTTCGCCGCGCCGCAGCGCTCGAGCGCGCGTATCGTGACGACCCCAGCGCGCCGGCCGTCTCAGCGGGCGATACCTCGTCGCACCACGACTAGATAGGCGAACCACTAATCCTGCCTACTGCGGCAGCCGCGGCCTACCTGCTGCGGGCGGCCTCGTCTCTGCGCTGCTCGACGGGCCACCAGCACGCCTTGCGCTGCTCGTTCCTTAGATAGGCCAGCTGCCCCGGCACCCGACGCGCTGCTCGCAGAGGGCGGCGGGGCTACCCGGTCTTCCCGGTGGTATCGACGGTCTCGAAGCCGAGGTCTGCGGCGGTGCCGTTCATGCGCAAGAACAGATCTTTCTCTTCGGTGGGGAGGTGCGCCTTCACCAGCGCCTCGGCATCGGTCGACATGCTGCCCATGTTCGAGAGCGCGACCTTCATCACCGTGTGCTGATCGATGCGGCGGTTCGGAGCGCTCTGCAGCGCCTCTTCGAACACGTCGTGCGGAATCTCGATGTAGACGCTCTGGCCGTCGGTGGCGCCCTCCATCTCGGTCTTGAGCACCGTCGGTGCAGCCACCAGCTGGTTCAGCGGGAGCTCGGCGCTGGGCAGAAAGGTAGTGCGAGGGTCAGCTGCGTTGGCTTTCATGCCCGCGGTTATCCCCGCGCTGCGCAGGTCGGTGCGAGAGCGCGCTGTCAGCGCGTTTGGTCGCGCTGACTCGGTCGATCGGCCGTTTGTCAGGCCGGTTGGCGATGCGCGGCCTTTCTGCGCAGCCCGGCATCGGACGTTCGGCCCGGCATGCGTCCACTCGCCGTGGGTCTGAGCCGCCACACGCAGGGGGTTCGCTCGCTGACGCCCTCCCACTCGGGGTCGACCGGCAGGGTGTAGCGGGCGAGCTCTTCGAGGCCGCGGGTGGGCAGGTACTTGCGCCGCGGGTCGCCGACCAGCACGAGCGCGCCGCGCGCCGAGAGGGCGGTGGCCCACGCCACCACCCGCTCCGAGGTCTTGGGCTCGTAGAAGACGTCGCCGACCAGCACGAGCTCCCAGCCTTCGTCGGTGCCGATCAGATCGCGCTGCTGCACGTCGAGCGCGGCGCCCTCGAGCGCGCCGTTCACCCGGGTGGCGACCACCGCGAAGGGGTCGATGTCGACCGCGGTGAGCGCGGTGGCGCCGGCGCGGGCGCAGGCCACGGTGCTCACGCCGCTGCCGCAAGCGAAGTCGAGCACGCGCTTGCCTCGCACCTGCTCGGGGTGATCCAAGACCCAGCGCGCCAGCGCCTGCCCGCCGGCCCACACGTAGGCCCAGAACGGGGCCGGCTGCTGGGCCCCTTCGCACTCTTCCGCGGCGCGCCACGCGGCGACCACGTCGGCGCTCTGCCTCAGCTGCAGCTCGGGCACCAGGGCGGGGCGCACCACCTGCGTCACCCGCTCGAACACCTCGAAGCGCCGCGCGCGCGCCAGCAGGTCGATGAGGTATTGCGGCGGGCGCCCGCTGGCCTGAGCGAACTCATCGCGCTCGACCGGCACCGCCCTCAGGTAGGCGCGCAACCCATCGAGCTCGGCCGCCGAGGGCACTGGCCAGGCGGCGTTCCACGGCTCGAGGCCCACCGGCTCATCGACGCTCATGAAGGCCAACCCCCAGAACGTCGGCGTGCCCGTGCCGGGCCAGCGTCCACCGCGAGCGAAGAGCTCGAAACCTCAAAACCGCCGCGGCCCGCGCGACCTCACGGCCAGCTCACCGGCGCATACGTGGCGCTGACGAACTGCCACTGAGACCCGCGCTTCTCGAGCTTCGCTTCGATCCGATAAGCCGCCGCGACCGACCCCGACTGCAGCTCGGCCGCGCTCCTCGCCTTGGTGCGCGCGAAGACGAACGTCCCCTCGACCTCCGCGTACTCGGGCCCGTTCACCTTCACCTCCAACGACGGGTTGAAGATGGCCACGGTCTCCTGATTCCGCAGCACCTGAAACGCGACGATCTGCTTCACCTCTTGCCGCGAGGCGCCCTCGGGGCCCTTGAAGTCGTCGGCCATCGCCGAGTCGAGAGGCCCGACGTCGCGCGCCTCAGCGCCGGCGACGACCCGCCCGACCAGCGCCCGAATCTGCCCCTCGGGGTCCTTGGGCCCGCGCGGCCACAGCCACAGCACCAGCGCGAAGGTGATGCCGGCCAGCACCGCGCCCAGCGCGCGCCGGCTCATTGCGCCTCGACCACCAGCTCGTCGGCGTCGAGAATCTCGGCCGGCCGCAGCGCCTCGCCGATCATCTTGAGGCGCCGCTCGCTCAAGCCCTGCAGGTACGCCTTCACCTGGGGAAACTCCTTCACCAGCTCTTCGAACGCAGAGCGCTCGAGAAACGCGATCGCCGTCTTTCGGGTGGCCTGCACCGTGGCGCTGGCCCGCAACCCGGTGATCAGCGAGATCTCACCGGCGATGTCGCCCTCGCGCAAGATGCCCAGCGACACCACGCCGCCGCTGGGGTCTTCTTTCTGCACCACCAGCTCGCCGGCCAGCACCAGGTACAGGCCGTCGGGGTGTTGCCCCTCGACCATGGTCTTCTCGTTGGGCTGCAGCGCCTTGAACAGGAACCGGGTGAGCACGCGCTGTCGGTCTGTTTCCGGCACCTGCTGGAAGAGCGGCGAGGTGGCCATCAGGTTCTTGGCCATGCGGTTCTGCGCGAACGCCGTGAGCGTCTGCGGCACCGAGGGGTGGCTGCGCGCGATCTGATTCAAGTCGACGCGCCGAATCTCGAGCACGTCGCAGTCGGCCACCGTGGTCACGCTGGCGGTGAGCGGCGCACCGGTCAGCATCGCCAGCTCGCCGAAGATGCTGCCGCCGCTCAAGAAGGCGAGCGTCTTGGGCTGCCCGTCGATCTGCCGGGTCACCTCGGCCTTGCCCGCCACCAGCACGAAGATGGTGTCGCCATTCTGGCCCTCGCGGCTGATCAGCTCGCCGGCCGGCACCTCGTGGTACGCCATGCACACCACCAGCTCGACGAAGGCGTCGCGATCGAGGTCGGCGAACAGCGGCAGCGGCGGGCGGGCCTCCGAGTCGGCGGTGCTGCCGGTGTCGGGCGCGGCGAGCACGTTGATCGCCGCGTCAGAGAGCGCCGAGCCCTGCAGGCTCATCAGGTCTTGCGACACCTTGCCGTCGAACAGGGTCTCGGGCGGCAGCGGAGGCGGCACCCGGGCCTTGCCGGCCACCGACTTGGCCGCGCGGGCGTGAATGCGGTGCAGCGTCTCTTTGAGGCGCTTCTCGTGGGGCGACATCGCGAGCGCCTGCTTGCACGCGGCGATCGCCGAGAGCAGGTAGTCGCGGCGCAAGAGCCCCTCGGCGCAGGCGTGCAGCGCCGACACGGCGCGCTCGGGCTCGGACAGCTTCTCGAAGCAGCGCGCCGCCAGCATGCGCGAGCGGTGGTCGGCGGGCTGCCTGCGCACCGCCTCGGCGAAGACGCCCAGCGCCTTCTCCCACTGCTCCTCGGCGACGAGATCCAACCCCAGCTCACGCAGAGAAGATCCGCTCATGGCCCGGCGGACCTTAACCTACGGCTGCAGCCGCGAGATCTGGTTCTTCGCGTTCTCGTGAACCGTCGAGCCGCTGGGGGTGATCTCGACCACCACCTTGAAGCGCTTGAGCGCCTCGGCCGGGTCGCGATCGCGAATCATGTACGCGCCCTGGTAGACCTCGTCGGCGCGGCCCACCACCTCGTCGAGCATCTCTTTCGCCTTGGGCTCGTCGGGGTCGAGCTTGCCCGCCTCGCGGAAGTACATCGCCGCGGTGGCGAGGTCTTCGTGCATCAGCGCCTCGTTGCCCGAGAACATCGCCGCCTGCGCCAGCTTCTCTTTGAGCTCCTCGCCCATCGTCGTCTCGAAGCCGATCTGCTGGTAAAGCTCGTAGGCCTTGTGCAGCGGCTTCGCGGCCGCGACCAGCTGGTTGGCGCGGAACTTCTTCATCCCCTCGTCCCAGTTGCGCCCGAAGTTGGGAATCAGCTGCTGCAGGCTGCGCGCCTTCTTGCGAATGTCGTCTTGCCCGGGGTTCGCGTCGATCACCCGGTCGCACTCGGCGGCGGCGCGCGCCCACTCTTGCCCCGCGAACTTGCGCTGCACCACCGCCAGCTCTTCTTGAATCTGCTCGGCGCGCGCCAGCTTGCCGCGGGCCTTGGCGTTGGCCGCCTCTTCGGCCGCCTGCCGGCGCTCTTCTGCCTGCGCCTGCGCCATCGCCCGCTTCGCCTCGTCGAGCACCGGCGCCATGTCGCGCCGATCAGGAGCCTTGAGCTCGATGATGGCCTGCTCGGCCGCGGCCACCTCGCCCTGGGCGATCATCTCCTGGAAGCGCTGCTTGCGATACGCCGCCTCGGCGTCGCCCAGCTCTTCGGTGAGCTTCTTGCGCTCTTCTTCGGTCTTCACCGAGCCTGCGGGCGCCTTGGCCAGCGCGGCGCGCGCGTCTTCGAACTTCTTGGCGTCGATCAGCTTGCGCACGTCGTCGAGCACGCTGGTCGCGCCGAGCTCTCCGCGCGCCTGGGTCGCCAGGTGGGTCTGATCGATGCCGGGCGACAGCAGCTCGGCCTGCTCGATGAGCGCGATGGCCTCTTCGAAGCGCTGCTCACGCACCGCGTCGCGCGCCTGCTGCATCTTCTCGGCGGCGATGGCCTTGAGCGGGTCGGGCGGCGGAGGCGGCTTCTGCCGCATCGCCAGAAGCACGATCACCACCAGGAACAGCAGCGCGATGCCCCCGAAGACCGCCATGCGCTTCTTCGGGTCGATGGCCATGAACTTCCCGGCCAGGGTGAGCTCGGGCGCTTCGTCGCTGCCCGAGGTCGGTGCCGGCTCGCCTGCAGCGCCCTCTTCGCCTTCGGCGGGCTCGCCTTCGGCGCCCTCGGCAGCTGCCTCACCCTCGGCGGCGGCCCCGTCTTCACCTTCCGCCGGAGCTTCAGCTCCGTCTTCAGAAGCGGCCTCGCCCTCGCCTTGCGCGCCCTCACCTTCGCCGCCCTCGGGCTGCCCTTCACCGCCACCGGCGGCTGCCTCGGCCTCTTTCTTCTCGGCCTCGACGCGCGCGGCCTGAAACGCGCCCACCTCGTCGACGAAGCGCAGCTTCGTCTTGCCGATGTGAATCTCGTCGCCGTGCACCAGCGCCTTCTCGGTGATCTTCTCGCCGTTCACCTTGGTGCCGTTGCCGCTGCCCAGGTCGCGCAAGATGACCCCGCCGTCGCCGACCACCAGCTCGACGTGCCGCCGCGAGACCGATTGGTCGGTGAGCTGCAGATCGACGCCAGGCGTGCGGCCGATCACCAGGCGCACGCCCTTGAACTTCTTCTTCTTGCCGGTGTCGGGGCCGCCGACGATCTCGAGCTTCAGCGGCCGGCCGGCGTTGGTGGCGTTCGCGTCGTCGGCGCCCTCGGGTGACTCCTGGCTCTCGTCGTCCGAGGCGTCGTAGCCGATGGGCAGGTTCTTGGTCTTCGAGTGCGCCAGGTCGATGTCGGGGTCGAGCGCGTCGAGGCCGTCGCCCTCGAGGCTCTTGCCCTCGCCCATCGACACCTCGTCGTCGCCCACCGGGTAGTCGTTGCCGGTGTGGTACTCAGAGGGCACCTCGCCGTCGGCGCCGCTCTCGTCGAGCGCCGGGTCGTCTTCGGCGAGCTCGCCGCTCTCTTCGCCGAGCGCCAGCCGCGACATCTCGCGCGACATCTTCCCCGGCGGGGCCTCCCACTCGGCGTCGCTGGGCTCGGGCGGCACCGGGGGCCCCACCCCGCTCGGCTCGGCGGCCACGATGGTGGCGGTCTTGTGGCTGCGCTCGGGGTCGTTCTTGAGCTTGCCGGCGCCGCGGTGCACCGCAGGCAGCTTCTTGCGCTGCTGAAGGCCCTGCGCGGGTACCGCCTGGTGAGAAGGCCGCTGGCTGGTGGCGTTGTACTGCTCGGGGTCGTCGTCGACCGGAGCTCCGCCGCGCGACACCTGCGACACCTCGGTGCCGTCGTGACGCTCGGTGCCCTCTTCGCTCGGGTCGTAATCTTCGGGCCCCGAGCCTGCCTGCGGCCCTCGGCGACTTCGGGGTGGGTTGGAAGGCATGAGGCGGTTCTGGTGAAGAAGTGTAGCCCGTTCGTTGTTACTGTGCGCGCATCCTATGGCACGCGTTGCAGCGAAGAAGAGTGCAGTCGGGTTGACACCCCCGCCGTTGTTGCCGGTTCCGCAGCTCGAGCGGCTGCTCTCGGCCGGCATGGAGCGCGGCGCCGATTTCGCCGAGGTCTACGTCGAGCGCACCGTCACCACCGCCGTGACGTTGGAAGAGAACAAGATCAAGAGCGCCCAGTCGGGGCTGCAGCAGGGCGTGGGCGTGCGGGTCGTGAGCGGCGCCAAGGTCGGCTACGCGTACTCGGACGATCTCGACGACGAGGCGCTGCTGCGCGCCGCGCGCACCGCCGCGATGATCGCGCAGGGCACCGGCAGTGAGAAGAGCTTCAACGTCGCGCGCGCTCCGCTGCCGATGTTCTACCGGGTGCAGCAGTCGCTCAAAGACATCGAGGTGGCGCGCAAGGCCGACCTGGTGGTGCGCGCCAACAAGGCGGCGCACCTCTACGACAAGCGCATCAAGCAGGTGGTCGCCACCTACGCCGACTCGACCAAGCGGGTGATGGTGGCCAACACCGAGGGCCACCTCGCGGTCGACACGCAAGACCTCTGCCGTCTCTCGGTGCACGTGGTGGCCGAAGGCCGCGGCAAAGACGGCAAGCCCGAGCGCCGCACCGGCTTCTACGGCGGCGGCGGCCGGGTGCCGTTCTCGCACTTCGACACCTTCACTCCCGAGATGGTGGCGCACGAAGCGGCGCGCCAGGCCATCGCGGTGCTCGGCGCGGTCGACGCGCGCGCCGGCCAGCAGACGGTGGTGCTCGCCCCGGGCTGGAGCGGCATCCTGCTCCACGAGGCGGTGGGCCACGGCCTCGAGGCCGACTTCATTCGCAAGGGCACCTCGCTGTTCGCGGGCAAGCTCGGCCAGCAGGTGGCGAGCAACCTGGTCACGGTGATCGACGACGGCACCATGGCCAACTCGCGCGGCTCGCTGAACGTCGACGACGAAGGCAACGCGCCCGAGTTCAAGGTGCTGATCGAGCGCGGCGTGCTGAAGGGCTACATGTACGACGCCCTCAACGCGAAGCTGATGGGTGGCCGCTCGACGGGCAGCGGGCGGCGCGAGAGCTTCAAGCACATGCCGATGCCGCGCATGACCAACACGTACCTCGCGCCCGGCGACTCGACCCCCGAAGAGATTCTCAAGGGCGTCGACAAGGGCATCTACTGCGCCCACTTCGGCGGCGGGCAGGTCGACATCACGAACGGCAACTTCGTGTTCGAAGTGAACGAGGCCTACGAGATCGAGAAGGGCAAGATGGGCCGGCCCTTGAAGGGCGTGACGCTGATCGGCGTCGGCCCCGAGGCGCTCAAGAACGTCAGCCAGGTGGGCAATGATCCGATGCCCGACCCCGGGCTGGGCACCTGCGGAAAAGACGGCCAGAGCGTGCCGGTCGGCGTGGGGTTGCCCACGCTGCGCATCGACAACATGACCGTCGGCGGCACCAAGGTCTGAGCGGGCGCAAGGGGGCCTTTTCGAGCGGGCCCCCTCGCTGCGGCGTTCAGGTCGCCCGTGCGGTGCGCGCACCGAGCTTCCCTGCGCGTGGGCGGCGGCGCCTCGGTGAGCCAGGCAGCTCCTCGGTGGTGAAGCGCCCGTGCCGAGACAGCGAATGAGGGCTCGGGCGGCGCCTGCGCGGCGCTCGAGCACGAAGAGGGTCTGGGCGAGGGCCCGACGCTCGGCGTGGGAGGAAAAAGGTTCAACCGTTGGGCGTAAACACTCCCACGTCAAACCGGGCGACTCTGTCACGCCCAACCGCAGCGCCCACGTCGCGCTCGGCGCGACGCCCGCCCCATTGCGGCGCGCCGCCCCAACGAGGTCGAGGCGCTGCCCCCCTTCACCTCGGCGCCCGCCCCGACGCCGAGCGCAGAGAGAAGCGGTGCGCGGGTAAGTCGCCGCTGTACCCTGTTTGCTGAAAGGCACCGCGCCAAATACGAGGGGCTGCCCGGTTCACGGAGAGGCCGACGCTGCGTGCTGAGCGCCCAGACGAACCGACCCCGCGTTGGGCCCAAAACGCCGCAGCGCGGTTCCCCACCCACGAAGCCGCTCGATGGCCGGAACAAGTCCCGCGCCGCAACGCGTTCTCCGCGCCACGAAGCCGCGCTTGTGTTGATCGGCAGCCGGAACAGGTCCCACGCCGCAGCGCGGTTCCCGCCCCCGAAGCGGCGCTTCAGTTGCTCGACGGCAGCTGGAACAGACCCACGCGGAAGCGCGGCTGCCCCGCCCCACGGAGCCGCGCTTCAGTTGATCGACGGCAGCTGGAACAAGTCCCACGCGGGGGTGTGGTTCGCCTCGTCACCCGGCTGGTTCCACAAGTACATCGCCGGCGTGCTGGTGACCGTGCCGCCCTCGACCACCACGCCCGCCACGTACAGCTGCGGCCTCGCCCCCGCGCGCTTCGACGAGAAAGTGAGCCAGTAGTACGTCTTCGCGCCGACGGTGGTCTTGAGGGGCCCCCACTTCGGCCAGCTGTTGGTGATGCCGGGCGAGGTCACCATCGCGCACGCGGGAGGGTCATTCGCCCGCACCCGGTGCGAGGTCGCCCCCGCGATCGGCGCGACCCAGACCTCGGCCTTCGGGTTGTCGTAGCTGCGCTCGCCGTTCGGCACGCGCGCGAAGGTCAGCAGCGCATCGTCGGGGCTGAAGCTCGGGTAGCACTCGACCGCGTTCGGGTCGCTCGCCCCCGGCACCGCGGTCGCCGACCCGCCCGCCCGGTTCGCGAACGGAATCGTGTACAGGTCGGCGGTCGTATAGACGGTCACGCCGCTGGTCACCGTGGGCGACGAGACGTAGACCAGCTTCGAGCCGTCGTGGCTGAACGACGGGCTGGCGGGGTGCCCGGTATCTCCATTGCGCGCCAGCACGCCCCAGCCGGTGCCCTGGTCCGTGCTCGTCGCCTCGAGGTCCGTCCACACGAGCTCGAAGTTGCCGCCGGTGTTGTAGTTCGACACCACCACGCGATCTCCCGCCGACCAGTGGCCCGCCGAGAAGGTGGGCGCCTGCTGCTGCTTGCGCGCGAGCAGCTGCGCGCCCGCCGCCGAGAGAAACGCCGGCGTCATCGCGCCGCCGTCGACCGCGGCCATCGCCACCCCCGACTCGTCACCGTTGCCTGAATTCGACGACGAAGAGAACCCGGCGAAGAGCCCGTCGGGAGAGGACGTGTGGCACCCGATGCACTGGCTGCCGGGCACCGCCGGCGGAGTCAGCACCGTGGTCACCGTCTCGGCGCCCAGGAAGAAGCCCTTCAGCGCGGTGCCGTTCGACGTCGTCCAGTAGACGATCGCGCCTGCCGCGGCCGCCGGAGCGATGCGGAACTTCGAGGTGGCGACCGGCGACACCGCCGAGGCCGCCTGCTTGAACGCGCGCACCTCGAGGGTGAAGTCGACGTCGACGCTGTGCGCGGTGAGCGCGCCCCACATCGTCTGCGGCATGGTCCAGCTGGGGTGCGAGGTGAACACCACCAGCGGGTTCACCTGGTTCGGCGCGCGCAGGGTGACCTGAAACCCGTCTTCTCCATTGGCTGCCGCGAACGAGAAGCGGGGGCGCAACCAGTCCATCGGGTAGAGGGTGCCGTCTTCCGGCTCGAGCACGCAGGGTGCCGACGCGGTGCCCGCATCGGCCGCGAACGGCACCGTCACGCCATCGAGAATCGGCGCCACCGGAAAGTCGGAGAACATCGACGCACCGCCGGTGCCGCCGCCCGCCCCTGCGTGACCGCCCGAGCCGCCGCCGCCACCCGACCCCGCGCTGGCTCCGCCGCCGGTGCTGCCCGGCTGCGCGTCGGAGCAGTTGCAGGCGACCGAGCCGAACAGCACCACCGCGATCGCAGCGAGTCGAAGCATGGCGCGAGGTATATCGCCGCGCGGCGCAGTGCTCACTTTCCTATGCGCGGGCCTGCGACTTGTCTGGCAAGGTGCCCGCCCATGAGCACCGATTATCAGGCGCTGGCGAAGCAGATGGTGGCCCGCGCCAAGAAGAAGGGCGCCAAGCAGGCCGAGGCGTACATCGAGGTCGGCCGCGAGTCTTCCGTGCGCGTGCGCGACGGGCAGATCGAAGACCTGACCCAGGCCACCAGCAAGGGCGCAGGCATTCGGGTGTTCGTCAAAGACCGGCTCGGCTTCGCGTGGACGAGCGACTTCACCACCGAGGCGATCAACAGCTCGGTCGATCGCGCGGTGCAGCTCGCCGAGGCCGCGGCGCCCAACAAGCTCAACGGGCTGCCGACCAAGAAGCAGCTCGGCGCGCCCTCCGACGTCGGCCCGCTGTTCGACGAGGCGGTGGCGAACCTCGACCCCGAGTGGAAGATCAAGTCTGCGCTCGAGATGGAAAAAGCCGGCAAGGCCTACGACCCGCGGGTGAAGACCTTCGACAGCGTCGGCGCCGGCGACCACGTCAACGAGGTGTACCTGGCCTCGAGCGAGGGGGCCTCGAACGGCTACCAGGGCACCTACGTGTACCTGTACGCGATGCCGGTGGCGGCCGACGGGCCGCAACTCCAGACCAGCTACTGGGTCGACTACAAGCGCTTCCTCGACGAGCTCGACGCGCCCGAGAAGATCGGCGTCGAGGCGGCGCGCCGCGCGGTGCGCATGCTGGGCGCGTCGAAGGTGAAGTCGCAGAAGGTGCCGGTCATCTTCGACCCGATGATGGCCGCCGCGTTCGTGAGCGGCATCGCGGCGGCGGCCAACGGCGACGCGGTGTTCAAGCAGTCGTCGTTTCTCGCCAGCAAGCTCGGCCAGAGCATCGCGCCGAAGAACGTCACCCTCGTCGACGACGGGCTGATGAAGCGCGGCCTGGGCACCTCGCCCTTCGACGGCGAAGGCGTGGCCACCCGCCGCACCGCGATCGTCGAGCAGGGGGTGCTGCGGTCTTTCCTCTACGACACCTTCACCGCCCGCAAGGCGAAGGCCGAGAGCACCGGCAACGCCTCGCGCGGCTACCGCTCGCTGCCGGCGATCGGCACCAACAACCTCTACCTCGAGCCGGGCACCACCTCGCCCGAAGAGCTGATCAAGGGGGTGAAGAACGGCTTCTACGTCACCGCGATGCTGGGCCACGGCGCGAACGTGGTGACCGGCGAGTTCAGCCGCGGCGCCAACGGGCTGTGGATCACCGACGGAGCGCTGGGCAAGCCGGTGCAAGAGGTGACCGTCGCCGGCAACCTGCTCGACATGCTGATGGCGATCGACGGCATCGGCAGCGATCTGACCTTCCGTGGTTCAACCGGAGCTCCGACGATTCGCTTCGCCGAGCTCACCGTCAGCGGAGAATGAAATGGGAGCCCCCAAGAAGCCGAGGAAGTCGCCGCGCAAGAAGGTCGAGAAGGCCACCAAGGGCATCGACCCGACCGGCGTGGCGACCTCGTCCCCCGAGGGCGACCGGCTCGCCGAGCTGGTGAAGGAAGACGGCGGGCAGGTGCTCGCCAACTACAAAGACCCGCTGGGCGGGCACGCGGTGGTGCTGGCGGCGCTCCCCATCGAGAAGGTCGAGCCGACGCCGTACCAGCGCGACCGCAGCGACACCCACGTGAAGAAGCTCACCGCCGCGATGGAGCGGGTGGGCCGCTTCCTCGACCCGCTCATCGCGGTGCGCCACGACGGCAAGTACTGGACCCCGAACGGCAACCACCGCCTCGGCGCGATGAACGTGTTGGGCATGAAGACCATCGTCGCGCTGGTGCTGCCCGAGGAAGACGTCGCCTACCAGATACTCGCGCTCAACACCGAGAAGGCGCACAACGTGAAAGAGCGCTCGCTCGAGGTGATTCGCATGTACCGCGGCCTGGTCGGCGCCAAGGCGGGCAAAGAGAGCGACCACGCGGCGATCTTCGAAGAGCCGTACTTCGCCACGTTCGGCGCCGCCTACGAGAAGCGGGCGCGGTTCTCGGCCGGCGCGTACGGCCCGGTGGTGCGCCGCCTCGACAGCTTCCTCGACGTGGCCATGGAGAAGGGCCTCGAAGAGCGCGAGAAGCGCGCCGATCAGCTGCTGGCCTGGGACGACGAGGTGGCCGCGGTGGTCGCCGCGCTCAAGGCCAAAGGCTTCGACTCGCCGTACCTCAAGAACTACGTGGTCGCGCGGGTGAACTTCTTGCGCTTCAAGAAGGACACCAGCGATCTCGACTTCACCGAAACCATCGAGAAGCTGCGCGCTTCGACCAAGAAGATCGACCCGGGCTCGGTGAAGAAAGAAGACCTCGCCAAGATGGGCGGCGCGCCCGCCGAGTCGTCGGAAGAGTGAGCCTCGGGGCGCTCCAGAGGGCCCTCTCGCAACTCGTGGTAGGGTCCGACCGAAAAGGGCCGCATCAGGAGTTGTTCAAGCGACCATGAAGTGCCATCTGACCAGGGCAGCACTGCTCGGCGCGATGGCGTTGGCGTGCGCGTGGGCCTGCGGTGGCACCCCGCCCGAAACGATGCTCGGCGCCGAGATCTGCGACAACGGCAAAGACGACAACGGCGACAAGAAGACCGACTGCGCCGACCCCAAGTGCTTCTCCAACGCGAAGTGCCGGGTGCGCCTCGAGATCTGCGACAACGGGCTCGACGACGACGTGAACGGTGACGTCGACTGCGCCGACCTCGCCTGCCAGGGCCAGAGCTGCGGCATCGGCTGCACCTGCAACGGCGGCGCGCGCACCGAGAGCGGCTGCAGCGACACCCAGGACAACGACGGCGACAACCGCACCGACTGTCAGGACCTCGACTGCGCGATGGTGCCCCCGTGCGGAGGCGGGCCCGGAGGAGGCGGCGGCACCGGTGGCGGTTCATCGGGAACCGGCGGTGGCACCTCGAGCACCGGCGGCGGCACCTCGAGCACCGGCGGCGGCACCGCGGGCGGTCGCGCCGGGGGCGCCGGCACCTCGGGCGGCAGCGGCACGGCCGGAGGCACCGCGACGGCCGGCGGCACCGGCACCGCGGGCGGTGCGGGCACCAACCTGGTCGACGGCGCGCCCTGCACCGCCGACAACCAGTGCGCCGGCGGCAAGTGCCTCACCGAAGCGGCGAGCGGCTACCCGCGTGGGCTGTGCACCAACGCCGACGTGGCGCCGTGCACCAACTGGCCCTCGAACGCGGGGTGCCACGGCGGCCGGTGCGTGAACAACCACTGCTACGCGGGCTGCACCGGCAAGGGGCTCTCGGGGTCCGACGCGTGCCGGGCCGGGTACGCCTGCGCCGACGTGATCGACACCACGCCCGGCAACAACAACAACGTGTGCGTGGCGCTCTGCAGCACCGATGCGGAATGCGCGGGCAGCAACGGCAGTTTCGGGTGCAACCCGTGGAGCCGGTACTGCGAACAGAAAGATCGCGGCAAGACCAAGTACGGCGGCCCGTGCGTGAACGGCAGCGATTGCGAGGGCGGGGCCTGCTTGACCGGCTCGGGGTGGCCGGGCGGCTACTGCGCGGGCAACTGCCGGGGCGACACGTTCAACTGCGGGCCGAACGGCTACTGCTACTATGACTACTCCAGCAGCGGAGACAACGTCGGCATCTGCGCCCAGTCATGCTCCACTCTCGGAAACAACTGCCGCACCGCCACCGGCACGTACGGCCCGACCGACTACCGGTGCTACGCCGACGGCAACGGGCAGCAGATGGGCAGGTTCTGCTTCTGCATCGACCCCTTCCAGCCTTGCGCCGACGACCGGGCCTGCTGCTCCGGGTCCTGCGGCCTCATCCTCCAGGGGGTCTGTGACTGACGCTCCGAAGCCCGGCGTGACGGTGCTGGTGGTCGACGACGACCAGGCCAACCTCGACTCGGTGTGCCGCGTCTTCCAGCGCGAGGGGCTGTCGACCCTGGCCGCGCCCAACGGCACGGTGGCGCTCGAGCTGTTGCGCAAGCCCGAGGTCGGGGTGGTGGTCACCGACCTGATGATGCCGGGCGTCGACGGGCAAGAGCTGCTCAAGGCCGCGCGCGCGATGCGCCCCGACGTCGAGGTGGTGCTGATGACCGCCTACGCCACGGTCGAGACGGCGGTCGCGGCGATGCGCGACGGGGCGTACGACTTCATCACCAAGCCGCTCAAGCGCCACTCGCTGGTGAAGGCGGTGTCGAAGGCGATCGAAAAGCAGGCGCTGGTGGCCGAGAACCGCGACCTGAAGGCCCAGCTCGCCGCGCTGGGGCCCCGCTCGCTGGTGGGCCAGTCGCCGTCGTTTCGGGCCTTTCTCGATCTGCTGCGGCAGGCGGCGCCCTCGACCGCGACCGTGCTGCTGATGGGCGAGTCGGGCACCGGCAAAGAGCTGGCGGCGCGCTTCATTCACGACGCCTCGACCCGGGCCCGCGACGCGTTCATCGCCGTGAACTGCGCCGCGCTGCCCGAGAGCATTCTCGAGGCCGAGCTCTTCGGGGTCGAAAAGGGCGCCTTCACCGGCGCGGTGGCGCGCAAAGAAGGGCGCTTCGAGCGTGCCGACGGCGGCACCCTGTTTCTCGACGAGGTGGGCGAGATGAGCCCGTCGGCGCAGGTGAAGCTGCTGCGCGTGCTGCAAGAAGGCGAGCTCGAGCGCCTGGGCGGCACCCAGACCATCAAGGTCGACGTGCGGCTGGTGGCGGCCACCAACAAAGACCTGCAGCGCGAGGTGGCCGAGGGCCGCTTCCGAGAAGACCTGTTCTTTCGGCTCAACGTGGTCGAGGTGCGGGTGCCGTCGCTGGCGTCGCGCCGCGAAGACGTGCCGCTGCTCGCCGAGCACTTCCTCAAGCGGTACGCGAGCAAGAACGCCAAGAACGTGCGCGGCTTCACCGACGCCGCCCGTGCCACGCTCACCGACTACGTCTGGCCCGGCAACGTGCGCGAGCTCGAGCACGCGGTCGAGCGCGCGGTGGTGCTCACCCGCAGTGAGATCATCGACTTGAACGATCTGCCCGACGCCGTGCGCAAGGGGCCGATCGGCGCCGCGAACCAGATCGTCATCCCCATCGGCACCCCGATGGAGGAGATCGAGCGGCGGGTGATTCACGAGACCCTGCGCCACACCAAGGGCGACAAGAACCTCGCCGCGCGCATGCTGGGCATCGCCAGCCGCACCATCTACCGCAAGCTCGCCGCCGACGAGGCACCCGCCGAAGGCGTGCCGGCCGCCCAAGAGCCGAAGCCGGTCTAAAGGCTCACCCACGCTTCACCGTCTGAACGACCACGTCCCTCGTCGCACGTTCACGAGCTCAAGGGCCCGTGCCCGAAAAGCCGTCGGTCGCTTCAGTGCGCGGCGCGGCCGGTGAGCCGCTCGAGCTCGCTGTGCTGCTGGGCCACCAGCGACTGCGCCTGCTGCCGCTGGGCGCCCTGCAGCTTGGGCCCCAACAGATGGGTGGTCGAGTGCAGCGCGTAGAGCACCGCGGTCGAGCCCTCTTTGACCGCCTTCTCTTGAAGCTGCACGAGCACGTCGAAGAGCTCGGCGCCCGCCTCGTGTGGGACCAGGGCGTCGAGCGCCGCCAGCCGCACCATGTCGGGCCGGCCCGCGTCGCGCGCAATGCCGGTGAGCGCCGCCTTGGCCGCTTCCTTGTCGCCGGTGCGCGCGTCGAGCACCGCCTTGACCACGTCTCTGCGCTCGGGGAACAGCTGGTCAGACACCTGGGCCAGCTTCTGCGCCTCGGCGCTCTTGCCCTTGCCGGCGAGATCATCGAGCAGCCCCTCGAGCGACACCCGTGAGGCGTCGAGCCAGGGCTCGAGCTCTTTCAAGAACTGCGCGCGGCGATCGCCTTGGGGCAGGCGCGGCAGCTCTTGAAAGAGCACCTCGAAGGCCTTCTGGGTCACCCCCGCGTCGCCCTCGATCAGCGCGCGCAGGGCTCCGAGCAGCGGCACCCCGATCGCTTCGGGGGTGAGCTGATCGGGCAACCACCTCGTCCACAGCGCGCCGATGGCGTTCGGCAGAAAGGTCGAGAACTGACCGGTGCCCGTCCACCTCGCCGACCACTCGGCGGCGATGGTCATCGGGTACTTCTGTGCGGCGAGCGCCTTGAAGCCTTGCTCGTCGGTGCTCACCCCGTAGTGCTGCAGGGTGCCCAAGATCGCCTCGGTGCTGTACCCGCCGAGGCCCTTGCTCTGCCACTTCTTGTCGACCCGCTGCTCGCTCACGTCTTGCCTCCGGAAGAATCTTCGAACGCGCCGTGGCGGCCCGCACCACCGGCGAACTTCGCCGCGCCTTTGGCGCCCTCGACCTCGAGCGCCTTCAGCCCCTTCTCGAACTCGTTGTACAGCGCGCGCGGCAGCTCGAAGTCGAACTGCCGGTACGGCGAGAGGCGGTCGGCGCGCATCGTCAGCTGGGGGAACTCGCAGAGCTGTCTGGCCAGCGCTTCGGCCTCGGCGCGCGCGGTGCCCCTGGGCACCACCCGGTTCACCAGGCCCATGCCCAGGGCCTCGTCGGCCTTCACCGGGCGGCCGGTGAGAATCAGATCGAGCGCGCGCGACAGGCCGATCAGCCGCGGCAGCCGCACCGTACCGCCGTCGAGCAGCGGCACGCCCCAGCGGCGGCAGAAGACGCCCAGCACCGCGTCGTCTTCGGCGACGCGCAGATCGCACCAGGTCGCCAGCTCGAGCCCGCCCGCCACCGCGTGCCCCGCGATCGCCGCGATCACCGGCTTGCCCAGCAGCATGCGGCTGGGCCCCATCGGCGCATCGCCCTCGGGCGCGAGCCGGTTGTAGTTGCCCTCGGAGACGGCCTTGAGATCGGCGCCGGCGCAGAAGGTGCCGCCCTCGCCCCACAGCACCGCCACCCGCGCCTTCTCGTCGGCGTCGAAGGCCCGAAACGCATCGGCGAGCGCCTGGGCGGTGGCGCGGTCGACCGCGTTCTTTCGCTCGGGCCGCGCGAGGATGATCGTGGTCACCTGACCCGACTTCTCGGTTCGAACCATGGTGGCCGTGGCATAACCTGAAAGCCGATGGACGAGCGCACCGAAAAGATTCGCCGGGCGCTGCGCGAGCACGGCGCCGAGCTCGTCAACGTGACCCCGCTCTACGGCGGCGCGTGCCAGGAGAACTTCAAGGTCGAGCTCAAGCACGAGGGCAAAGAGCTCAAGCTCGCGCTGCGCAGCGACGCCACCCGCTCGCTGCCCGGGTCGATCAAGCGGCGCGACGAGTTCGCGGTGATCGACGCCGCGGTGAAGGCAGGCGTGCGCACGCCCGGCGCGCGCTGGCTGTCGACCGGCCTGTTGCGCGAGGGCGCCGATGCGTACTTCCTCGAGTGGGCGCCGGGCGAGGCGATCGGCCGCCGGGTGGTGCGCGAGAAAGAGCTCGAGACCGCCCGCTCGCGGCTGCCCGCCGAGCTGGCGCAGTCGTTGGCGCGGCTGCACGGGCTCGAGCCCTCTGACGCGCCCTCGCTGCCGCTGGGCAAGCCGCCCGAGCGCCCTTCGCTCGCCGCGCTCACCTCGCTGCGCGCGATGCTCGACCAGCTGCCGGTGCCCTTCCCCGCGGTCGAGCTGTGCGCCCGCTGGCTCGAAGAGCGCGCTCCGCCGAAAGAAGAGGTGGTGCTGGTGCACGGTGACTTTCGCACCGGCAACTTCCTGGTCACGCCCAACGGGCTGGCGGCGATTCTCGACTGGGAGTTCGCGCGCTGGGGCTCACCCTACGAAGACCTGGCCTGGCTGAGCGTGCGCGACTGGCGCTTCGGCCGCCTCGACAGGCCGATCGGCGGGTTCGCCCGGCGCGATCACTTCTACACCGCGTACCACGCCGCCGGCCGCCCCACGGTCGACGAGAGCCAGGTGCTGTGGTGGGAGGTGATGGGCAACCTGCGCTGGGCGGTGGGCTCGGCGTACCAGGGCGAGCGCTACCTGAGCGGTGAAGCGCGCGACCTCGAGCTCATCGCCATCGCGCGCCGCGCCGTCGAGATGGAGTGGGAAGCGCTGCGCCTGGTTCGCCGCGGCAGACTCTGAAGAGGCGACGGCCGGTGCCCGCCGTTACTCAACTCTCGAGGAGCAGGCCATGAGCACCACGCCACGTCCCCCCCAGCGGGGCGACGACACCGACTTCGCGCAGGAGCACGCGCGACCCGCACCACCCATCGCCCCGTCACCGAACACTCCGCTCGAGGGCCTCGACCCCGACCGGGCAGGCTGGGGGCGGCCCGCCAACCACCCGCCCGCCTGGCAGCAGGTGAAGGCGTGGTTCCGCAAGCTCACTCACCGAGTACCTTGACGATCATGCGCTTGCGCCGCATGCCGTCGAACTCGGCGTAGAAGATCTGCTGCCACGGGCCCAGGTCGAGCTTGCCCTTGGTGATCGGCACGATCACCTGGTGGTGAATGAGCAGGTTCTTCAGGTGCGCGTCGCCGTTGTCTTCACCGGTGCGGTGGTGGGCGTAGTCGGGCCCATCGGGGCAGAGCTTCTGCAGCCAGTCCCAGATGTCTTGCCAGAGGCCCGGCTCGTCGTCGTTGACGAACACGCCCGCGGTGATGTGCATCGCCGAGACCAGCGCCATGCCCTCTTGCACCTTGCTGCGCGTCACCAGGTCGGCGACCGTGTCGGTGACGCGCACCAGCTCGCGCTTCTTCTTGGTCTCGAACCAGAGGTACTCGGTGAGTGATTTCATGCCGCCGGTATAGTGCAAGGTCATGCAGACCCGCCCCGACGCCGCGACGCTGCTCGAAGCCGTGGCCACCTTTCTGCTCGAAGAGGTCGCGCCGAAGCTCAAAGACGAGAAGGCGCTCTCGTTTCGGCTGATGATCGCCGCGAACCTGGCCACCATCGTCGCCACCGAGCTGAAGACGCACGACGAGCGCTTCTCGCACGAGGCGCGCAGCTTGAAGCACCTGCTGCCCGGGGTGGCCGACGAGTCGAAGCTGTGGGGCTCGCGCGGCGGCGAGCGCCTCGAGGCCCTGACCGCGCTCGAGCGCGAGCTGGCGACCCGGCTGCGCAGCGGGAGAATGAAGATCGACGACAAGGTGATCGATCACCTGGTGCAGACCTCGAGAGACACGCTCTCGGCGGTGAACCCGCGGTTCGACCTCGGCGACGAGCCATGAACTTCACCCTGTCTCCAGAGCTGAGCGTGCTGCGCGCCCGGGTGCGCGCGTTCGTCGACGCCGAGATCATTCCCCACGAGAGTGAGCTGGTGAGCGACCCCAAGCGAGCCCGCCTCGAGGCGCTGCGGGCGAAGGCCCGGGCCGACGGGCTGTGGACACCGCACTTGCCGCGCGCGCTCGGCGGGCTCGAGCTGGGCCCGATGGGCATGGCCACCCTGTTCCGCGAGATGGGCCGCTCGCCCATCGGCGCCAAGATCTTCCACTGCGACGCCCCCGACCAGGGAAACATGGACCTGCTGCTCTCGGCGGCGACCGCGGCGCAGCAACAGCGCTGGCTGCAGCCCCTGGTGCGCGGAGAAATCACCTCGGCGTTCAGCATGACCGAGCCGGCGCCGGGCGCGGGCGCCGACCCCAGCAACCTGCGCACTGCGGCGAGAGAGGTCGCGGGCGGCTTCGAGCTCAGCGGCGCCAAGTGGTACTCGACCGGCGCGAAGAACGCGGCGTTTCTGATCGTGATGGCGCGCACCAGCGACGACCCCAAGACCGGCGCCACGATGTTCCTGGTCGATCGCCACGCGCCCGGGGTGCGCTACGAGCGCGACATACCGGTGATGGCGCCCGACGTGTTGGACCACATCGAGGGCCAGCTCACGTTCGACAAGGTGCGGCTCACCGCCGCCGACGTGCTGGGCCAGGTCGGCGACGGCTTCAAGCTCGCGCAGCAGCGGCTGGTGCCCGCGCGGCTGACCCACTGCATGCGCTGGCTGGGCCTGGCCACCCGCACCCTCGAGCTGTGCAAGGGCTACCTCGCCACCCGGCTCAGCTTCGGCAAAGAGCTGGCCCGCCACCAGGCGGTGCAGCTGAAGCTCGCCGAGAACGCCACCGCGATTCACGCCGGCAACCTGATGACGTTTCACTGCGCCTGGCTGCTCGAGCAGGGGCTCACCCGCGAGGCGAGGCCCTACTCGTCGATGGCCAAGACCCACGTGGCGCGGCTGCTCTGCCAGGTGCTCGACGACGCCATTCAGCTGCACGGCGCGCTCGGCTACAGCGAAGACCTGCCCTTCTCGACCTGGTACCGCGCCGCCCGCGCCGCCCGCATCGCCGACGGCCCCGACGAGGTGCACCAGATCACCATCGCCCGCGACTTCATGCTCGGCCGCTTCGAGCTGCTGGTCTGAAGCCGGTCGAGCCTGAGCCGCGCGGCACGCGTTGCGCCTCGAGCGCAGCGGCGGAGGAGCCTGGCGACTCCAGCTGACCACCCGGGTTCCCAGCGCCTTTAGAGAATGAGCCCTGATTTCGTGGGTCTCGAAAGCTGGCGGTGTAGGCACGACGACTGCAGTGTGCGAGCTGCAGGAGGCAACCCCATGATGCTCGCCAGCTTCGCAGTCGCCGTGGTGCTCTCGCAGGCCGAGCCGGTCACCCCGCCCGAAGAGGCCATCTCGGAGCACGTGGCGGTGAACATCAAGCGCTCGCTCTCGGGCGCCACCGCCGGAGCCACCGTCACGGTGATGCACTTCGACGGCAAGACGGCCGCGCTGCACGTCGAAGAGCCGGTGATGGGCACGGTGCCCGAGAACCTCGACGTTCAGGCCCGCGCGTTCAGCAAGCGCGACCTCGAGCCCGGCACGCGGCTGCTGGTCTTCTTCCGCGGTCAGACGCCGACCGGCCAGTACGAGCGCATCTCCGACGACGACAAGATTCGCGAGTACACCAAAGAGCTCTACCTCTCGTGGACGCGCTTCGAGCACAGCAAGCTGCCCAAGGCCAGGGCGGCGAGCCCGGCTCCCGCCGCCGCCGCGAAGCCGGCCGCGCCGCCCGCCGCGCGAGCGACCTCGTCGGTCGCCGTCGACGCCGCGCCCAAGAGCTGAGCCCTTCGGCGGCGGCGCTCAGCCTGCCTTCTCGTCGTCGTCGTCGTCGGCCAGCACCTCGGCGTCGGGCAGACCGATGCCGAGCAGCACGTCGACGGTGCGATTCACCTGCTCGCGCTCTTCGTCGCTGAGCGGGGTGAAGTGCACCCCCAGCCGAAACCCGTGCGGCAGCTTCTGGCTGTCGACCACCGTGCCGGTGACCTCGACCAGGCCTTTGAGGTTCGGCACTCCGAAGGAGATCTTCATCTCTTCGCCGACCTCGACCTCGCGCAGCGTCTTCACCGACATGCCGCCGCGCGAGAGATCGCTCAGGAAGCCGCGAAAGATGGCCTCGGTGCGGCAGTTCACGTCGAGCCGCGCGGCGACGCGGGGGTGCGCGCGCCGGCCCTGGCCCTTGCCGCCCGAGATGAGCTGCAAGAGCAGCTCGAGCTGCTTCTCTTCGTCGGGCGGCAGCGGCTCGAACTGCACCCCGTAGAGGGTGCGCTCTCCGCGGTGCTCCACCCGCACCACCGTGCCGGGCACCGACAGCGTCACCAGGCCCTCGGCGCGCTCGAGCATCAGGGTCACCTTGTCGCCGGGGGCCGCCGCGCCATCGGGGCCAAAGATGCCCGCGCCGCCCTTCGAGAGGTTGGTGACGGCGGCCTCGAACGCATCGGTCGCGGTGGCCACGCTGCACGCGATGCTCGCCTCGATGCGCGCGTACTTTCGCTGTTCCGAGCCGTCGTCCACGGGCAGCCGTTCATCTTGCCTCAAGGAACCGCAGTTCTGGCGAATGTCGCGCAAAGAGAACTTTTCGCCCCCGCGAGGCGTTGTGGGGCAGCGCAAACCTCGGGAAGCAGGGGCGTAAAGGACAACTCGACGGTACGCCCCGAAGCCGCGCGACAAATTGTCAAAGCCGCCGCCGCCGCGCGGCAAATTCCTCAACGAAAACCCGAGGCTTCATGGCACCGGGCTTGCTCAATGGACCCAAGCCGTGGAATTTCTCTTCAAGCGCCACTTCTGGATCGTTCACCTGCTCTTCATCTTCGGCGTGATGCTGATGGTGGCGCGCACCGCCAACGCGTTCATCGAATCGCTGGTGACGCCGCTGCCGCAGCCCAAAGTGAAGGCGGCTGCGGCTCCTCGCGCGCCGGTGATGCTCGCCGGGCTCGACGCCGAGAAGGTCAGCAAGCTCACCGGCGTGAAGCTCGAGAAAGAGGTCGAGGTCAAAGAGCCTGTCGCCGCGAAAGAAGACCTGAGCAACGAGCCGGTGCACACCTCGCTGCGCGTGAAGCTGCTCGGCACCCTGGTGGCCGGCCTGCCCGAGTGGAGCATCGCCTCGATTCAAGACGTGGTGACGCTCTCGACCAAGACGTACATGGTCGGCGACGCGGTTCAGACCGCGACCATTCTCGACATCGAGCGCTCGCGGGTCATCATCAAGAACAACAACCGCCGCGAGTTCATCGACGCCACCTCGGGCGACGGCAGCTCGGTGGTGGCCGCGCCGCCGCCGATGGCCGCCGCGCCGGTCGCCGCCAACGCGGGCGCGCCGCCGTCGGTCGCGCTGGGCAACGGCATCAAGGCCACCTCGGAGAACGAGTACGAGGTGCCGCGCGCCGAGATCGACAAGACGCTCTCGAACCTGAACGACGTGGCGATGCAGGCCCGCATCGTGCCCGCCTTCAAAGACGGCGTGGCGCAGGGCTTCAAGCTGTTCTCGATTCGCCCCGACTCCATCTACACCAAGATCGGCGTGCAGAACGGTGACGTGCTCAAGCGCATCAACGGCTACGACCTCAACAGCCCCGAGAAGGCGCTCGAGATCTACTCCAAGCTCAAAGAAGCCTCGCGCATCGACATCGAGATCGAGCGCAACGGCTCGACGGTTCGAAAAACCTACAACGTTCGCTAAATGAAAATGACCAGGTCGGCACTCATCTCGTCGTGTCTGCTCAGCGCCGTGGCACTCGCCCAGCCTGCGCGTTTGGAAAGGCCTCGCCCTCCGGGCGGCGTGGGGCTGCAGCGTGACCCTCCTCCGGCGCCTCCGGCCGCGGGAGACAAGACCATCGTGCCCGGCGCCGAGGGCGCTGCCGCTCCGGACAAGAAGAAGCCCAACTGCGAAGAGCTGCGGCGCTCGGCGAAGTACAACGTGTACTTCGACAAGGTCGAGATCGAGAAGCTGGTGCAGACGGTGTCTGACGCCACCTGCAAGACCTTCATTCTTCCCGAGAACGTGCGCGGGAAGATCTCGATCATCGGCCCCGAGGCCGGCAAGGTGGCGGTCGGCGCCGACGAGTTCTACGCGGCGTTTCTCGCCGCGCTCGACGCCAACAGCCTGTCGCTCTACCCGCACGGCAAGTTCCTCAAGATCGTCGACAAGCAGCGGGCCAAGCAGTTCCCCATTCCCACCGTGCTCGACCCGGCCGAGGCCTACTCGACCAACGAGCAGATGGTGACCCGCATGTTCAAGGTGAAGTACGTCGAGATCGAGCAGCTGCGCGGCGTGCTGCAGCAGCTGGTCACGCCGTCGGGCGACACCATTCCCTTCCAGCCCGACACCATCATCGTCAACGACCTGGGCTCGAACATGAAGCGCCTCGAGCGCATCGTCGAGCAGCTCGACTCGCGCTCGGCCAGCGACGAGATCCGCATCATCCAGATTCAGTACGCCACCGCGCAGGAGATCGCCGACAAGGTGCAGAAGCTGTTCGAGAGCAAGGCGCAGAAGCCCGGTCAGCGCCCGGGCGGCAACATCGCGTCGCTGCCTCCGCAGCCGCCGCAGCCGGGCGGCAACGGCGTGCCGGGCGGGCAGCCCGCCGGTAACGCGCCCGGCACCAGCGAGGGAGGCGGCCCGGCCACCCTGTCGCAGCTGATTCCCGACGAGCGCACCAACAAGCTGATCGTGATCGCCAGCCCCGCGGCCTTCGATCGCATTCAGGCGCTGATCGCGGCGATCGACATTCCCGGCCCCACCGGCGACAAGATCAACGTCTACGCGCTCGAGAACGCCAACGCCGAAGACCTGGCGTCGACGCTGCAGACCCTGGCGCAGGGCACCGCCAACCGGCCCAAAGTCGCGCCCGGTCAACCGCCGCCGCCCAAGCCGGCCGGCGTGGGCGCGGCAGCCGAGCTGTTTCAGGGTGAGGTGAAGATCTCGGCCGACAAGTCGACCAACTCGCTGGTGGTGATCGCCAGCTCGTCTGACTACCGGTCGCTGGTGAAGATCATCGAGAAGCTCGACATCTCGCGCAAGCAGGTCTTCGTCGAGGCGGTGATCATGGAGGTCAACCTCGACCGCTCGAGCGAGCTGGGGGTGAACCTGCACGGCGGCCTGCCGCTCAAGACCGACCAGGGCACCCTGCCCCTCTTGTTCGGCACCAAGTACAGCTCGAGCGGTCTGCCGCCCTCGCTGTCGCTGGCGAACCTGGCCAACTTCGGCGGCTTCCTCGCCGGCCTGCAGGGCCCGATGATTCCCGGCCTGGAGATCGGCGGCGTGCAGATTCCCGCCTGGGGTGTGGTGATCAACGCGCTGCAGTCGTCGAGCGACGTGAACGTGCTGTCGACGCCGCACATTCTGGCGACCGACAACGAAGACGCCGAGATCACCGTCGGCCAGAACGTGCCGTTTCAGTCGGGCTTCGCCCCCTCGTCGCTGGGCGGCCTGGCCTCGTCGATACCCGGTGCGTCGAGCGCGATTCCCGGCCTGGGCACCTCGCTGCTCGGCGGCCTGGGCAGCGCGTTCGCGCCGATTCAGCGCCAGAACGTCGAGCTCAAGCTCACCATCAAGCCGCAGATCAACGAGGGCGACTTCGTGCGCATGACCATCAACGAGCAGACCGAAGAGATCGCCTCGCGCGACCCGGTGCTCGGCCCCACCACCGCGAAGCGCACCGCCAAGACGACCATCATCGCGCGCGATCAAGAGACGGTGGTGATCGGCGGCATCATGCAAGAGCGCGCCATCGAGGGCGTGAAGAAGGTGCCCATTCTCGGCGACATTCCGCTGCTGGGTAACCTGTTCCGCTCGCAGACCCACCAGAAGATCAAGACCAACCTGCTGCTGTTCTTGACCCCGTACATCATCAAGGACTCGAGCGACTTCCGCCGCATCTTCGAGCGCAAGATGAAAGAGCGGCAGCAGTTCGTCGAGCAGTTCTACGGCGCGGTCAGCGGCTACGACGTGGCGATCGACTTCTCGCGCAAGCCCGGCCCGCTCGCCCGCATGACCCAGGCGGTCAACCACGAGCTGACCAAGTTCGAGAACGGCGGCCCCGGCCAGCCCGGCGAGCGGCTGTTCCAGCCCGGCAGCAAGGGCGACGCCCCGACTCCGCGGGGCAGTGAGACGCCCCGAGGCGACGCGCCGCGCGGCGACGCCACGGCGAGCCCCGGCGGCAAGGCCCCCGACGCGAAGCCGGTGGTGGCGCCCGGCAACCCGGCGCCCGCGCCGAACCAGCCGCCGCCCCAGAATCAACCGGTGCAGAGCCCCGAGCGGCTCGAGGTGCAGTGATGGCGAACGGGCCCGACGAACAGCTCGGCGAGAGCGACAGCGTACCCACGCGCACCCAGGTGGTCGCGCACGGGCCCGCCTATCTCTACGGCCGGCCGCTCGGGCAGATTCTGGTGCAGTCGTTCGGGCTGATGCCCGAGAAGCTCGACGAGGCGCTGAAGGTTCAGGCCGAGAAGGGCGGCCGCCTGGGCGAGGTGCTGGTGAGCATGAAGGTGGTCAGCGAAGAAGACGTGACCCGCGCCATCGCCGCGCAGCTCGACCTGCCCTACCTGGCCACCATCAGCGTCGACGACATCGACACCGAGCTGGTGAAGCGGGTGCCGATCAACTTCGCCAAGCAGGCCCGCATCATTCCGCTCAAAGACTCGGGTGAGTCGATCGAGCTGGCGGTGGCCGACCCGCTCGACACCGCGGTGCTCGACCACGCCCGCATGCTCTTGCAGCGCGACGTCAGCCCCTCGATCGCCACCGCGCGCACGGTCATCGACGCCATCAACTCGGTCTACGACCGCTCGGTCAACGAGGCCGAGCAGGTGGTCGACGAGATGGAGGCGCTCGACCTCGACAAGGCCGAGGCCGAGATCGAGTCGTCGAAAGATCTCATCGAGAGCGACGAAGACGAGGCGCCGATCATTCGCCTGGTCAACTCGCTGCTCTACCGCGCCGCGAAAGAGCGCGCCTCGGACATTCACATCGAGCCGATGGAAAAAGAGCTCTCGGTGCGCTTCCGCGTCGACGGCGTGCTGCAAGAGGTGATCAAGCCGCCCAAGCGGTACCAGAACTCGATCTTGAGCCGCGTGAAGATCATGGCGCAGCTCAACATCGCCGAGAAGCGCCTGCCGCAAGACGGCCGCATTCGCATCAAGCTGGCCGGCCGCGACATCGACATTCGCGTCTCGACCGTGCCGGTGGCGTACGGCGAGCGCATCGTGCTGCGTCTGCTCGACAAGAGCTCGACCGTGCTCGAGCTCGAGGCCATCGGCATGGGCTCGGACATTCTCGAGGGCATCGACGAGGTCATTCACCGCTCGCACGGCATCATTCTGGTCACCGGCCCCACCGGCTCGGGCAAGACCACCACGCTCTACGCGGCGCTCTCGCGCATCAACACGCCCGATCTCAAGATTCTCACCGTCGAAGACCCGGTCGAGTACCAGCTCAAGGGCATCAACCAGATGGCGATTCAGCCGAAGATCGGGCTGACGTTCGCGGCCGGCCTGCGCAGCTTCCTGCGGCAGGACCCCGACATCATCATGGTCGGCGAGATTCGCGACAAAGAGACCGCCGAGATCGCCATTCAGGCGTCGCTCACCGGCCACCTGGTGCTCTCGACGGTGCACACCAACGACGCGGCCGGCGCGGTGACCCGCCTGGTCGAGATGGGCATCGAGCCGTTCTTGGTGGCCAGTTCGCTCACCGCGGTGCTGGCGCAGCGCCTGGTGCGCCGGGTGTGCCCGGCCTGCCGCCAGCCCTACCGCCCGTCGGACACCGAGCTCGAGAAGCTGACCATGACCCGCGAGCGCTTCAAGGCGCTGGGCGGCGACATGGTGTTCAAGGCGGTGGGCTGCTCCGAGTGCAACAAGACCGGCTACCGCGGCCGCAGCGGCATCTACGAGCTGCTCATGGTCGACGACGACATTCGACAGCTGGTGCTCAAGAACGTCGACTCGGCCAGCATCAAGAAGAAGGCCGTCGAGAAGGGCATGCTGATTCTGCTCGAAGACGGCGCGCGCAAGGTGGCCGCGGGCGAGACCACCATCGCCGAGCTGCTCTCGGTCACCCAGGAGGACATCTGATGTCGTCGGGTGCCGTCGCGCCCGCCCCCCCGGGGGGGGGGCGCCCCCCCCCCCCGGGGCGGGGCGCGGCGGCGGGGCCCCCCCCCCCGCCCGGCGGGCGCGCCCCCCCCCCCCCCCGCCCGGAGCACTGAATCATGGCGGTCTACGAGTTCAAGGGCCTCAACGCGGCCGGCAAGACGATCACCGGCCTCAAAGAGGCCGACTCGCCCAAGACGCTGCGCACCCTGCTGAAGAAAGACGGCGTGTTCCTCACCGACGTGGTGGGGCAGTCAGAGGGCAAGAGCAACCGCGCGCCGATGAAGGGCGCGGCCGGCGCCAAGAGCGCGAGCGAGACGCTCAACAGCGAGGTCAACCTCAAGCGGTTCACCCGCGGCGGCATCAACACCGACGACGTGGCGATCATGACCCGCCAGCTGGCCACCCTGCTGGGCGCGGGCGTGGCGCTGGTCGAGGCGCTCAACGCGCTGGTCGATCAGGTCGACAAAGAGCGGCTGAAGATCGTGCTCAGCGACATCAAGCAGCGCGTCAACGAGGGCAGCGCGCTCGCCGACGCGATGACGAACCACGAGAAGGTGTTCGGCAAGCTGTACATCAACATGGTGCGGGCGGGTGAGCACTCGGGCGCGCTCGACGCGGTGCTGGTGCGGCTGGCCGAGTTCACCGAGGGTCAGGCGCGGCTGAAACAGCGGGTGATCGGCACCATGATCTACCCGCTGGTGATGCTGGTGTTCGGCGGCGGCATCATGGTGCTGCTGCTCACCGTGGTGGTGCCGAAGGTCACCAAGATCTTCGCCGACATGAAGGTGGCCCTGCCGTGGACGACGCGGCTGCTGATCGGCAGCTCGAACTTCATGCAGGACTGGTGGTTCGTGGTGATCCCCGCGGTGGTGGGGTCGGTGATGTTCTTCGTGCGGTGGACGCGCAGCGAGAAGGGCAAGCCGGTGTGGGACCGCATGCTTCTCAAGATGCCGGTGGTGGGCGGCCTGGTGCGCATGCTGGCGGTGGCGCGCTTCACCCGCACCCTGGCCACCCTGCTCAAGAGCGGCGTGCCGCTGCTCACCGCGATGGACATCGTCCGCAACGTGGTGACGAACCAGGTGCTGGCCGACGTGGTCGACAAGGCGCGCGACTCGATTCGAGAGGGCGAGAGCATCGCGGCGCCGCTGAAGCGGTCGGGCGAGTTCCCTCCGCTCGTCTACCACATGGTGGCGATCGGCGAGCGCTCGGGCCAGCTCGAAGACATGCTGGTCAACGTCGCCGACTCGTACGAGTCGCAGGTGAACGTGCGCATCGGCGCGCTGACCTCGCTGCTCGAGCCGATCATGATCGTGCTGATGGCGGGCGGCGTCGGCTTCGTGGCCTTCTCGATTCTGATGCCCATCTTGCAGATGAACTCGGCGATTCGATGATGACCGATTTCTGGATCCAGAAGGTCGGCACCGCCGCCCTGCTCGCGTTGGCCCTCACCCTGCTGGGAGTGGGACTCATCTTCTACAGCTGAACGTTTCAAGGAGACCATCGATGAAGACGAACAAGACTCAAAGGCGGCGTGCGCGCGGTTTCACCCTGCTCGAGATCCTGGTGGTGATCGCGATCTTGGGCCTGCTCACCGGCATGGTGGCGGTGGCGGTGGTGCCCACCTTCAGCAAGGCGAAGGTCGACACCACCCGCACCAACATCGGCACCACCATGGACCTGCTCAAGCAGTACTACCTGCGCAAGAACAAGTACCCCGACACCGGCACCGGCTTGAAGGCGCTCGTCGACGAGCAGATCACCGACAAGATTCCCAGAGACCCCTGGAACAACGACTTCCTGTACATGCTCGAGGGCAACAAGCCGGTGGTCATCTCGTACGGTGACGACGGCACCCCCGGCGGCGAAGGCAACTCGGCCGACCTGTCGAGCAAAGACGACCTGTCGGGGAAGAAGTGAAGTGACCTCCTCGCCTCCACAGCCGCACGACGACGCGAAGTCGGGGCTCAAGCCCGCGACCATCGCGTTGGCGCTCGGCGCGGGGGCGGCGGTGTGGCTGGTGGTCGAGCTGATTCAGAGGGTCATGTGAGCCGCCGCACGCGTCACGGCTTCACCCTGCTCGAGCTGATCATCGTGATCGGCATCATCGCCCTGCTCTCGGGGGGCGCGGTGATGGCGATCGGTGGGCTCACCGGCAGCAAGGCGAAGGCGAGCGCCACCGAGCTCGCCGGCACCATTCGCCTGCTCTACGACTCGGCGGCGCTGACCGGCAAGACCTGCCGCCTGGTCTTCGAGCTGCCCAGCACCAAAGACGACGACAGCCCGGTGAAGTACCACGCCGAGTGCGCCAAGTCGGGGCTCACCGCGCGCAGAGACCGCGACGAAGAGCTCAAAGACCTGCGCGACAGCGAGAAAGACCGCGAGCGCGAGAAGAAGAAGAAAGAAGACGACAAGCGCTTCCGCTCGCTGGGCAGCGACGACAGCGCGCCCACCGCGCAAGAGCTGATGGCGCGCGAGAAGAGCCGCGTCGAAGAAGAGGCCAAGTTCGACGTGTTCTCGACCGAAGAGATCGCCGAGCGCGCGCTGCCCGACGCGGTGCGCATCACGGTGTGGACCAAGCACCAGCGCGAAGCGGTGAAGCAGGGCACCGCGTACATGTACTTCTTTCCCCAGGGGTTCACCGAGCGCTCGCAGATCGCGGTGAAGCAGGGCAAGAACGCGTGGACCCTGCTGGTCTCGCCCTTGACCGGCAAGGTCGCCATCGTCGCCGACGAGCTCGAGGTGCCCCGGTCATGAGCGCGCGCGCGGCTTCACCCTGCTCGAAGTGATGGTGGCGCTCAGCATTCTGGCGCTCAGCCTCACCGCCATCTTCAGCATCAACAGCTCGAGCGTGTACGGCCACGTCTACGCCAAGAAGCTCACCGTCGCGACGCTGCTCGCCCGCTCGAAGATGACCGACATCGAGCAAGAGCTGTTCGACAAGGGCTTTCAGACCGACGACGACGAGCAGGCGGGCGACTTCTCTGACGAAGGCTGGCCCTCGTACAAGTGGCGCGCGAAGGTGATGGCCCCCAAGACCAACGGCATGTCGCCCGACCAGCTGATCGGCGCGATCTTCAACCTGCCGATGGGCGGCGGCAGCGGTGGCAGCCTGATGGACGGCATCGCCGGCATGTTCGGCGGCGGCAAGCCCCCGGCCGGCTCGGCCCCCAGCGGCCCCACGCCCGCCTCGAGCATCGCCGGGGCGATGGGGCCCGCCGCCGGGCTGATGCAGGGCCAGTTTCAGCAGCTGGTCGATCAGATCACCAAGGCGGTGCGCGAGGTGCACCTCACCGTGACCTGGAAAGAGGGCAAGATCACCGAGAGCTTCGACATCGTCACCCACGTGGTGTCGCTCGGGCCCGGCTCTGACCGCAACGGCGGCGCCGCGGCGGCCGCGCTGGCACAGTCGGGCCAGAACCCCAACGCCGCGGGCGCCCAGTTCGTGCGCGCCGACAACGGCTCACCGGTGATGAACCCGGTGCCCTGTGTCAGCGGCAGCGGCCAGTGCGACGGCGACGGGGTGAGCGTGGTGATCCCCATCGCGCAGTTCCAGGCGCAGCAGGGCATCGCGCCGAACGGCGGCAGCGTGCTGCCCAACGCCTCGACCAACCTGAACCAGATGAAGACCGGGCTGCCCCAGCTGGGCAACTTCCCCGGAGCGCGGCTGCGCCGAGGCGAGAACCAATTCAGATGAGCCGCCGCGCATCGGGCTTCACCCTGCTCGAGGTCACCATCGCCGTGGCGGTGACCGCGTTCATCGGGCTCACCCTGGGCTTCGCGTTCAACTCGACCGCCGGCACCAAAGAGGTGATGGAGGCGCAGGCCGAGAAGTACCGCATGCTGCGCACCGCGATGAACCGCATGGAGCGCGAGATCAGCGCGGCCTACGTCTCTGACCGCTACGACGCCAAGCGCTACCGCGACGCGTTCGACCGCCCCACCAACTTCGTCGGCGCGCACGAGAAGCTGCTGTTCACCTCGCTGGCCCACCAGCGGCTCTACGCCGACGCCAAAGAGTCTGACCAGATGGTGGTCGAGTACTCGATGAAGACCTCGACCGAGAAAGACGCGCGCGGCCGCACCGACCTGATGCGCCGCGAGAAGGCGCTGCTGGAAGAGCGCATGGAGCGCGGCGGCACCGAAGAGACGCTCTACGAGGGCTGCAAGAAGATCGAGTTCCAGTACTGGGACAGCGACAAGAAGCAGTGGGTCGACGAGTGGGACACCCGCCGCACCGAGCGAAAGTCGATTCTGCCCACCCGGGTGAAGATCGTGCTCACCGCGGTCGACGAGACCGGCAAAGAGGTGAAGTACGTCACCCAGGCGCGGGTGATGCTCAACACCGAGTTCCCGAGGTTCCAATGAGCCGCCGACCGGTGAAGAAGGGCCGCAGGGCCGAGCGCGGCGTGGCGCTGCTGATGGTGCTGGTGGGGCTCGCGGTGCTGGCGCTGCTGGCGCAAGAGAACCGCTACAACGCCATCGTCGAGCAGCGCATGTCGACCAACGCGCGCGACGAGATGCGCGCCCACTACCTGGCCAAGAGCGGCATCGGGCTGGCGCGGCTGATGCTGCGCTTCCAGAAGCAGATGGACGCGATTCAGATTCCCAACATCGGCGGGATGCTGTCGCAGCTGATGGGCGGCGCCGGCGGGGCAGGCGGCCTGGCCGGGCTGCTCGGCGGGGGCGCGGGCGCGGCAGGGGCGGCGGGCGCGCTGGGCGGCCTGGGCACCCCGCAGCCCTCGACCATGTCGATTCAGCTGTGGCGCATGGCGAAGATCGACTGCCACATGCTCGCGGCGATGGTGCCCGAAGAAGACGACACGAAGAAGGGCGGCCTGGGGCCCAAGTCGTCGCCCAAGTTCGACTTCGACACCGAGAACCCCGAGCTGGCCGCGGCACAGAAGTCGCGCAAGTTCGGCGGCTTCGAGGGCTGCTTCGACACCGTCATCACCGACGAAGAAGAGCGCATCAACTTGAACAAGCTCGACTCGCCCGCGCGCACCGCCCAGGTGGTGCTGGCGCAGCTGATGACCACCCTCAACGACAAGAAGTACGAGTTCCTCTTCGAGAGGGAAGACAGCAACAAGGTGAAGGCCACGCCGCAAGAGGTGATCACCGCCCTGAGAGATTGGATCGACGAGGACGAGGTGGGCTCGACGCTCAACTTCACCAACCAGGGCGACCCCTTCATCAAGGGCTTCTCTGACGAGAACTACAACTACGACAAGTTCGACCCGCGCTACCGCGCCAAGAACGGCAAGTTCGACAGCCTCGACGAGCTGTACATGGTGCACGGGGTCAACGACCGCTTCATGGCGGCTTTCAAAGACCGGCTGACCGTCTACCCCGACGTCAACGCGCGCATGAACATCAACACCGACGACCCTGCCCTGCTCGAGATCGCCATTCGCTCGCTCGCCGACCCGCTGCGGCCCGACCCGCGCCTGGTCGACCCGGTGTTCATCGACACGCTGATCAAGAAGATCCGCACCGCGCGGGTGTTCGCGCTGTTCGGCATGTCGACCTCTGACTTCGTCAACATCATCGCCAGCGCCGGTGTGGCCATCGCCCCCGAGATCACCTCGAACATTCAGGCCAACCGCTTCATCGGCGACAAGAGCCAGACCTACCGCATCAGGGTCGAGGGCACCGCGGGCGACGTGACGCGGCAGATCACCGCGGTGATTCGTCTCGACGATGCGCTCGGCCGCCTCGTCTACTGGAGGGAAGACTAATGGCCAGGATCTTGGGGTTGGACCTCGGCGCGTACTCGGTGAAGGGCGTGTTGCTCGAGACTGCCATGCGCAGCTCGACGCTGCGGCACTTCGCCGAGGTGCGCCACACCGGTGACCTCAAGGCCGCCGTCACCGAGCTGCTCGGCAAGAGCTTCGGCCTCATCGACCAGGTGGTGGTCTCGGTGCCCGGCCTCTCGATGGCCACCCACCCCATCGCGCTGCCGTTCTCCGACCCCAAGCGCATCGAGTCGACGCTGGCGTTCGAGGTCGAAGAGCAGCTGCCGTTCGACCTGTCGGAGGCCGCCTACGACTACCAGGTGGCCTCGGTCGACGCGGCCGGCAGCCAGCTGCTGGTCGGCGTGGTGAAGAAAGACGAGCTCACCCGGCTGCTCGAGACCCTGCGCGAGCTCAAGGTCGAGCCCCGCATCGTCACCCACCCCGCGCTGGTGCTGCAGAACCTGCTGCCGCTCACCGCCCCGACCGAGAACGCGGTGGCGGTGGTCGACCTGGGCCACGAGCGCACCTGCGTGGCGGTGGGCCGGCAGAGCGTGGGCGTCGAGCTGGCGCGCACCTTCGCCGGCGGCGGCCTGGCGCTCACCAAGGCGCTGGCCACCGAGTTCAAGATTCCGATTCCCGAGGCCCAGACGTGGAAAGACGACCACGCCGCGCTGGGAGAGCACGTGGTCGGCCCCGACGCCGAGCGGGCCGCGAACGCCTTCATTCGCGGCATGCAGAGCATCTTGCGCGAGCTCAAGTCGACGCTGAAGTCGTACTCGGCGCGCTCGAAGCACACCATCGACGCGGTCTACCTCTGCGGCGGCACCGCGAAGCTGCCGGGCCTCGCCGAGCAGCTCAGCGCCGACCTGGGGGTACCGGTGAAGCTGCTCGAGCTGCCCAACGATGCCAAGGCCGCCCTGCCCGGCCCCACCCCACAGGTGTGCCAGGCGTATGCGCTGGCGCAGCGCGGCGGCGCCTCGGGTGCCAAGGCTCCCCGCTTCAACCTGCGGCGCAACGAGTTCGCGTTCAAGAGCGACCTCGACTTCATCTCGGACAAGCTGGGCCAGCTGGCCACCTTCGCAAGCGTGCTGCTGGTGCTGCTGATCGCCAGCGGCATCGTGCGCAACACCGTGCTCGAGCGCCGCGAGAAGGCGGTCGACGCGATGCTGTGCGACATCACCAACCGCTACCTGGGCCGGTGCGAGAAGAACTTCGACATCGCGCTGAACATGCTGCAGGGCAAAGAGAGCCCGGCCGCCGCGATTCCCAAGCGGTCGGCGGTGTCGCTGCTCGCCGACCTCACCCGGGTGCTGCCCACCGAGTTTCCGGTGTCGGCCGATCAGATCGTCATCGATCTCGACCGCATCTCGGCGCGCATGGAGACCGACTCGAGCAAGCACGTCGAAGACATCGTGGCCGCCATCAAGAACGAGAAGTGCTTCCGCGAGGTGAAGGAAGGCAAGGTCGAGAAGAGCAAAGACGGCAGCAAGGTGCAGTTCCGTCTCGACATCCAGATCGACTGCCCGGCGGAGACCTCGTCATGACCCTTCGACGCTCCGACGCGCCCTCCCGCCTCCCCAAGGTGCAGCATGAAAGAGCTGCTCGCGAGGCTGCAGGCCCAGTTCGCCAACCTCTCGGCGCGCGAGAAGCGCCTGGTGGCCGGCGCTGGCGGCGCGGTGCTGGTGTTCGTGGTGTTCCTCATCAGCTTCAGCTTCTCGGCCAAGGCCGACGCGATTCGCGATCGCACCATGGCCAAGATGCGCAAGCTCGACGAGGTGCAGACCCTCGCCGCCACCTTCCGAGACAGCGAGGCCCGGCGCATGGCCGTCGAGTCGCAGCTCAAGGCCAGCAACATTCGCCTGCTCACCTATCTGGAAGAGAAGGCCCAGAAGGCGAGCATCGAGCTGCCGTCGATCAACCCCAAGGCCGACGTGCCGCTCGACGGCGACAAGATCGTCGAGAGCGCGGTCGAGCTGTCGCTCACCGACGTGAAGCTCAACCGGCTGGTCGACTTTCTCACCGCGGTCGAGGCGGCGCCCGGAGGCCTGGTGAAGGTGAAGACCCTGCGCCTCGAGCCGCGCCCCGGCGGAGAGACGCTCACCGCCTGGCTCACCGTGGCCACCTACAAGGCGAAGAACTGACATGGCCGAGCAGACCCTGAAGCCCTGGAAGCGCGCGCTGGCGTACACCGCGTTCGGTTTCTTCGCGCTGGTCGCCGCGTTCTTCATCACCTTCCCCTACGAGGCGCTGCGCGAGCGCATTCGCAACGAGGCCGACTCGGCCGGCTACCTGGTGCGCATCGGCTCGATGGGCCCTGGCTTCTTCAGCGTGCGCGCGTCGGACGTGCAGCTGTCGAAGAAGGGCGACCCCACCGCCGAGAAGCCGCCCGAGGCGCTGCGCATCGACTCGCTCTCGGTGAGCCCCACCCTGTTTCCCCCCGGCGTCGCGGTGAAGGCGAAGCTGCTCGAGGGCAGCATCGCGGCGAAGGTCTCGGGCCTGTCGACCACCGGCATCTCGGTGGTGGTCGATGATCTCGACATGAGCAAGGGCAACATGAAGGGGTTCTCGGGCATCGACTTCGCGGGCACCATCAGCGGTGAGGTCGACCTGAAGATTCCCAAGGCTTCGGTGGGGGGCGGCGCGGCCGAGCCCGACTTCGGAGCGACCAGCGGCACCGTCGCGCTCGAGACCAAGGGCCTAACCATCAACGGCGGCACGGTGAACATGGTGCTGGCGCAGTTCGGGCCCGAGCCCACCCCGCTCGACCTGCCGAAGATCGGCGTGGGGGACCTGGCGAAGCTCAGCTTCGACAAGGGCGCCGGCAAGGTCGACGACTTTCACGCCAAGAGCTCGGACCTCGAGCTGCAGGCCAGCGGCACCCTCAAGCTCGCCAAGCGCATCGAGTACTCCGAGCCCAGCATCGAGGTGCGCATCAAGGCCGAGCCCGAGTTCGTCAAGCGCCTGGGCCTCATCGGCAGCGCGCTGTCGATGATCGGCCCCGACCCCAAAGACCCCAACTTCCGCATGGGGCGGCTCACCGGGTACCTGGGGCGGCCGAACTTTCGCTGACGCCGCGAGCAGCGCATCGACGGCGGGCACGGGCACCGGCACGCCTCACCCACTGATTGTCACGTCTCTCGTCAGACGTTCACGTGCTCAAGTGACCGTGCCCGAAAAAGCCGGCGCTCACTTTGCCGGCTCGCCGCGGTCGGCGTCTTCGAGCACCACCACCGCGAGCGGCCCGGCCGGGCCCTCGCGCTTGACCATCACGCGCAGCTGCCGGCCGGCGCGTACGTAGCTGCCGGGCGCGCGCTCGCGCCACCCGGCGCCGATGAGGGTCTGCCGGTAGAACGAAGCGAGCTCGCTCTCGCTGGCGGCAGTGGTGAACGACAGCGCCCGCGCGGCCTCGAGCTCGAACACGGTGGCCGCGCGCGCCCCGGGCAAGACCGGAGCGGGAAAGCGCTCGAGCCCCGCCGCGCGCCGGTGGCCGAGATCTGCCGCCCCCAGCACCACGGTGGTGGTGCCGTCTTCCTCGGCGTAGAAGATCAGCGTGTACGACTGCATCGTCACCGGGTCGAACGCGGTGAGCCGGCGCAGGCTCGAGCCGGGAAACGGCTTCTGGTCGGGCGGTATGAAGAAGCCCGCCTCGATGAAGCGGCGCGCGTAGTGAATGGCGAGCTCGTTGGCCTTCCACCCCGAGCGCACCACGTGCATGTCGAGCGGCAGCCCCGAGACGTCGATGCGGCCGCTGCCCACCCGCGCGTCGGCGAGCAGCTTGGGCACGTCCCAGTCGAAGCGGGGCGCGACTCCTGCGTCGGTGGCGGCGAGCACCAGCCACACCGCCAGGCCCGCGCTCAGGGGCACCCCTGCCCCGGGCGGCCCGGCATGCCGAGGAAGCAGCTCTTCGCCACCTCGAGGTCGGGCACGGTGCTGGTGGCCACACCCGGCCCGCCGGTGTGCCACTCGCCCCTGCCCTCGCCGCCGTTCTGAGTGAGGTAGCCGCTCTCGAGCCCGGCGTAGCTGAACCAGAACTCGTTGGGCCGCGCCGGCGCCGCTCCGGCGTACTGCATGGCGAAGGTCACCGCGCCCGAGAACGACGGAGACCACATGCGCCGCACCGCCTCTTTGTAGACGGTGTTGGGCGGCGGCGCGGGCGAGCCGCCGGTCGAGCTGTCGCAGCCGCCGGGGTTGCCCACGGTGAGCCGGCACTCGGCCTTCTCGGCGTCTCCGGCGAGGCCCCAGTCGTTGAGCAACAGCGACATCGAGCCGCCGCAGCTGCCGCCGACCGCGCGCCCCATCGAGCAGACCTTCATCGCTCCGCCCTGGGCGGCGCCGCGCGCGTCGTACTGCTGCGCCTTGAAGAAGCCGTCGGCCTGGTCGAGGAAGCGGGTGGGAAAGTGGGCCGCCGACAGCCGCGCCTCGGCCCGGCACGAGATGCCGCCGGTGTCGAAGTACACCTTCGACGCGGTGGTGGTGGGCCGAAAGCTGAGCGCGTCGTTGCGGGTGCAGGTCACCGCGAGGCCCTGACCGCGGGTCAGCCCCTTCACCACCTGATCGGCGCCGGTGTCGACCGACGAGAGCCCGTTGAAGTCGCGGTAGGCCGCGCGCGCCAGCGGCCCCACCGCCGAGGGCCCGCCGACGATGGCATCGAACGGGGCGTCGGTGCCGGCGCCGAGATCTTGCACGCGGCGGCCGGTCGCCTCCCACGCGGCGAAGGTGGCGGCCTCTTGAACCTTGAGCGAGAGGTAGCCCACCTCGGCGAAGTGAATGCCGAAGATGATCACCGTGACCAGCACCAGCGCGCCGAGCGCCAGCTCGACGGTGGCCTGGCCGCGCCTGCCTGCAGCGCCCCGGAGCGTCGAGCTCGAGCCAGGGTCGAGGCGCGGGCGAGGAGCGACCGGAGTGGCCGCAGCATGGCCAGGAGGACACGCCGCAGCCCGCAACGAAGAGATTGGCCGAGCTCGGCGCCCCGGGATCAATGCAGCCCCCGGTAGCCGGCCGAGAGCAAGGCATCGTAAGCCCCGCCCTGCCACGCCTCGGCAGGCCGCGAGAGCACCGAGGCCAGGTCGTCGCGCGAGCCCTCGTCGATGTCGGCGGCGACCAGGGTGGCGCGCCAGAAGGGGTTGAGCAGGTTCGGGTACTCCCGCCACGTGTCTTTGCGATGGTAGTAGGTCATCGCGGTCGCCACCGCGCCCTGGTGCGCGATGGGCAGCGCGCCGCCGAGGCTCGCAGTGTGAAGCTGCTGCCCCCGGTTGTCGAAGCGCGAGCCAGCGCCGCTGAAGAAGAAGCGGAAGTCGAGCTTCCACGGCTGGCGGGTGGTGCCGGCGAGCGCCGTGTCGCGCACCAGCATCACCACCGACTTGGGCTGGCCGTACGCGTCTTCGGGCTTGCCGCGCGCGGGGTGAAAGTGCACCTGCCGCACCCAGACGCTGGGGCACAGCGGCGTGCAGTCGCCGACGGTGTGGTACTTCTCGGGAATCCCGATCTGGTCGTGGTCCATGCCCACGTCGTCGGGGAACCAGTCGTGCTGATCGCTGGTGTCGATCTCGTCGGTGGTCTTGACGTGGGCCCCGGCCGCCGTCGAGTGGGGGGTGGCGCAGCCCCCGGTGTTGCTCCTCATGGTGGTGGTGAGTGAGCCGCGATCATCGGCCCAGGCGAACACCGGGCTGGCGTCGGCGCCCCCAGACGCGGTGGTGCTCCAGTACGCGCTGCCCAACGGGGTGCCGTCGCCGAAGGCGAGGTTGCTGTCCCAGGGCAGGTTCGTCGCCGCCTGCGCCCAGGCGGCGTCGACGATCGGCGGCCGCACCCCGCGCACCAGGGTGAAGGGGTTGCCGCGGGTGCCCATCGCCGCCTCGACCACCGCCTCGCTCCAGCTGCCGGGAGTGGCGCCGTTGCACAGGCCGGTCTGGCTCGACTCGCAGTCGGTGTACAGACCCAGCCCGTAGTCGCCCACCTCGCGCGACGAGACGCCGGCCGCTCCGCCCGTGGGCCCGCCCAGCGGGGGAACCACCGTCACGTCGGTGAGGCCCGACTCCATCACGATGCGCTTGGCGAGGCTCTGGGTCTTGCGCTCGTCGAACAGCCGGTTCTTCATGCCGTCGGGGAAAAGCTGATTGTCGGTCGGGTCGCCGCGCGTCTCGGCGCGCAGGGTGGCGATCACCGACTGAATGTCCTTGGTCTCGATTCCCGCCGCGATGTCGGCGCCCTCCCAGCCTGCCATCGCGGTGACGAACGAGGCCCGCAGGCGCTGCGCCGCGGTGTGGGCGTCGGCCCTGACCTTTCCGCACGCGGTGGGCGGCAGCCACGTCGAAGAGATCTTCCCCTCGATGCCGTCGAGGTTCCTGATCGACGCGTTCCACAGCCCGCGGGCGTAGCTGGTCCAGCTGATCAGGCTCTCGTTGGCCGCCATCGAGACCCAGTAGCTGACCTGCAGGCGGTTGATGATGGCGATGTCGTTGAAGGCGCGCGCGTTGGCGACCGCGCTCGAGTAGGCGGCGGCGTCGGCGAGATCATTGAGCTCGTGGTTCTCGCGAATGCGCTGCGCGATGCCCAGCGTGATGAGCACCATCAGGGTGACCAGCAGCATGGTCAGCGCCAGCAGCGCCAGGTTCTGCCCGCGAGGGCCGCGCGCGCGCCTCACTGCGCCCCCGGGCAGTTCTGCCGCGCGAAGAGCTGGGGGCGCGGGGGCGTCATCATGCGCATGCCGTAGCCCACGGTGATGGGAAAGGTGTACTGCTTGAGCTCGTGCCGGGCGGTGTACTCGTCGGCGACCGGCTTGGCGAAGGTGTTGGTCGACTGCTTCACCCAGCCGCGCGCGTCTTGCGCCGCCAGCAGCGGGTTCACGTAGGTGTACGACTGCAGCCCGAAGTAGGCCCGAAACATCGCCGACAGCACCCAGTTCGCGAACGGAATGCGCAGCGGGTACCAGTACACCATGCGCACTTCGAGGCGGTACCCGAAGCTGCCTGAAGGGCTCCGGTCGGGGTCGTCGAAGTCGTCTTCCGACTCGGGGCCCACGTCGGCCTTGAGCGGAGACTCGCGGTAGAGCCACACGATGGCCCGGTCGTGCGGCGCGTCGTAGACCGGGTGAAAGCGGTTGGCGTCGGGCACCCCCACGGTGCGGGCGCGCACGCCGGCGGCGAACGCGGTGGCCGCGTCAGAGGCGCCCAGCTTCTGCCCCACCGTGCCCAGAAAGGTGTTGAAGCTGGGCAAGAGCGAGGCGACCGCGGCGTGGGTCATCGCGGTGCAGTCGCCGTGGTTCACCACCCCCACCCTCACCGCCTTGTAGACCGCGTGCTCGGCCATCAGCCGGCCCTGGAGCAGCATGAACACCTGGGTGGTGCCCAGCACCAGGAACAGGGTGAGCGGCAGCGTCAGCGCCGTCTCGACCGCCGCCTGGCCCGCGTCGCCTCGCACCGGGCCAGTCTGTGCTGCACTCGACAGTGGCGTCATCGGTCGACCGGCCTTCATCACCCTACGGTGTGCTCCGCGGTGCGAGCAGCCTCGCAGACGTGCTAGGTCGCCGCCATGGCTGAGCTCGTGTTCTTCCGCCGGGGGGAAGAGGTACTTCGCTTCAATCTCGATGGCTCGAGGGTGGTCTTGGGTCGCGGCGACAAGAGCGACGTCGTCATTCCCGACCCCGAGGTGTCGCGCCAGCAGGTGCAGCTCTCGTTCGAAGGCGAGAGGTGCCTGCTCGCCGACCTGTCGGGCAAGGGCACCGTGGCGATGGGCAAGAAGCACAGCGAGTGCGAGCTGCCCGACGGCGGAGACATCGCGCTGGGCCAGTGGCGGGCGGTGTTCCGCGCCAGCGCCGGCAGCGCGGGTGAGACCGCCACCGAGCTGGGCAGAGTCGTTCACCGCGGGCAAAGACGACGCCAATGATCTGCAGCTCAAAGACGGCTTCGTCTCGGCGCGCCACGTGAAGGTGACCCGGCGCGAGGGCCGCTTCTTCGTGGTGGACCACGCGTCGACCAACGGCACGTGGGTCGGCAACGCGCGCATCTACGAAGCCGAGGTGCCGATGTACACCACCCTGCGGGTGGGCGAGAGCGAGCTGACCCTCGAGCCGCAGGGCGCGGGCGAGAAGCGGGGCGGCAGCTTCCAAGGCATCATCGGCGATGATCCGTCGATGCGGCAGCTGGCCGAGCTGGTCGAGCGGGTCGCCCCGTCGTCGGCGGCGGTGGCCATCTTCGGCGAGTCGGGCACCGGCAAAGAGCTGGTGGCGCGCGCGGTGCACCAGCGCAGCCCGCGCGCCGAGAAGCCCTTCATACCCATCAACTGCGCGGCGATCAGCAAAGAGCTGATCGAGAGCGAGCTGTTCGGCCACGAGAAGGGCGCCTTCACCAACGCGGTGACGGCGCGGGCCGGGGCGTTCGAAGAGGCGCACGGGGGCACGCTGTTTCTCGACGAGATCGGCGAGCTGCCGCTCGACCTGCAGGCCAAGCTGTTGCGCGCGCTCGAGAGCGGAGAGATCAAACGGGTGGGCGCCTCGCGGCCGCTCAATGTCGACGTGCGCATCGTGGCGGCCACCAACCGCGACCTGATGCTCGACGCGCGGCAGGGCCGCTTCCGCGAAGACCTCTTCTACCGGCTGTGCGTGATTCCGCTGAACCTGCCGCCGCTGCGCAGCCGCCGCGCCGACATACCCCAGCTGGTGGAGCACTTCTTGAGGGCGTTCTCGCCCAAGGGCCAGACGGTGCGCATTCAGCCCGACGCGATGCAGAAGCTCGAAGCGCACCGGTGGAAGGGCAACGTGCGCGAGCTGAAGAACGTGGTGCACCGCGCGCTGCTGCTCCGCAAGGGGCCGCACATCGAGACGGGCGACATCGTGTTCGACGTCGCGCCGGTGATGCAGGCCAACGTGCTGGGTGAAGACGGCAAGCCCAACTGGGTGCCCGGCACCACGATGGACCAGATGATCGCCGCCTTCGAGAAGGCGGTGGTCGAGGTGGCGCTCGAGCAGCTGGGCGGCAACCGCGAGCGGGTGGTCAAAGAGCTGGGCGTCTCGCGCTCGACCCTCTTCAAGAAGATGAAGGAGTGGGGCCTCACCAACGAAGACAAAGAGTGACGGGCAGTTGGCGTGCGGTAGATCGCCGCACCGGGTCGCGCGTTTTCAGAAGCGACCATGGAAGCCACGCTCGCGCTACCTCCCGTCTCTGTCCTCTACGAGAAGCACCGCCGCCAGGCGCTCAGCATCGCCCGCCGCATCTTGGGCGACGCCGACGAGGCCGAAGACGTGGTGCAAGACGTGTTCAGCAAGCTGTGCTTCCAAGACGTGCGGTTCGACGGCAAGGCCGCCACCTCGACCTGGCTGCACCGCATCATGGTGAACTCGAGCATCAACTCGCTGCGGGCCAGAAAGCGCCGCGGCAAGCTCGAGACGCCGCTGCAGCCGGTCGACGACCCCGAGGCGAACACCCTCGACTCAGAGCGCCACCGCATCTTTCTCGAGGCGCTCACCCAGCTGTCGGAGCAGCACCAGAGCGTGCTCACCCTGCGCGAGCTGCGCGGCTTCAGCTACCCCGAGATCGCGCGCATGCTGAACCTGCCCGAGGGCACGGTGAAGAGCGCGCTCAACCGGGGCCGCACCCGGCTGGCCGAAGTGATGCGTTCGAGCGATCAAGACGGCTGATTTTCGAATTCCTGATCCACTGGCACACCATTTCTTCGGACATTTTCCGCCTCGCGTGGCGCGAGAGCCGCCTCGATCGCTGAGAGCCGCTCCCACGCGAGCAGGCGTACTGCGCGGAGATCGCTGAGAGTCTGCCGAGCGCTCGCGGACCTTGAGAATATGAGAAAATATTAAATAAAATCGCCCACTTGCGAGGCAACTCTGTGGGGCTGGGTAGGATAACTGTCTTCGAAGGCTGCGCACGACTTGCACGGCCGGAAGTTCAAACCACTCACTGCCTCAACTGAAAGAGAGACCCACAATGGCTCGCATCGACAAGACCGTGAACAACGCCTCGCTGACCGCTATCGAGTACGCCCTGAACGCCGACAAGAAGCTGCTGAACGCGGCCGAAGAAGGCACTGGCCGCATCGGCCGCGCGGTCGCCGCGGTCGGTATGACGGCGGGCGCTGGCGTGGGCGCGGTCAAGCTCACCGACGCGTTCATCAACTCGGTTCCTGAGGCGGCCCGCAACATCGCCCACCAGGAGGGCTTCGGTAACATCCTCTTCGGCAGCATCGGCGAAGTCGCGAAGGTCGGCGGCCTCGGCGCCGCGGCCACCCTCGCGTGGGCGTACACCGCGAAGGTCGCCACCGACTTCACCGACTTCGCCACCAAGATCGAGACCCGTCAGACCACCGCCGTCGACGTGACCGATCACAACAACATCTGAGCTACGAGTCTCAAGACTTCCTAGAGTTGTGCAAGTCCGGCGGCAGCCACTCGAGAGGGTGGCTGCCGTCGGTCTTTTCGTCATTTGTCTCAATGATTTCAGCGTGTTGCACCGCAACTCGAGGGGACCTTTTGCGACAATTGTTTTGCAAATTCGGCGCGACTTTCCGCCGAACGTCCCTCATCGAATTCTTCGTACCTCTGCCGCAGAACCGAAAGAGAGTTTTCACTTGGCACGCATCGACAAGACGCTCAACACCGCCTCGCTCACCGCCATCGAGTACGCGCTGAACGCCGACAAGAAGGTGATGAACTTCGCCGAAGAGAACACCGGGCGAATGGGCCGCGCCATCGCGGCGATGGGCCTGACGGCGGGCGCGGGCACCGGTGCGATTCAGCTCACCGACTCGTTCGTCAGCCAGATTCCCGAGGCGGCGCGCAACATCGCCCACGAGCAGGGCTTCGGTAACATCGTGTTCGGCAGCATCGGAGAGATCGCCAAGGCGGGCGGCATCGGCGTCGGCGCGGCGATGGCCTGGGCGTTCACCGCCAAGATCGCGACCGACTTCACCGACTTCGCCACCAAGGTCGAGCTGCGCGAGACCACCGAAGTCGACGTCGTCGACCACCCCGAGACCTGATCTTCGCCTCGGCCTTAAGCAGCGAGAGCGGCAGCCCCTCGAACGGGCTGCCGTTTTCATTTGTGCTCCCATCGGTTGAGATTCTGAGAAAATACTAAGCAAAATTAAATACTTGGCTCGCAACTCTTCTCGGGTAGGTGCGACAACTACTTTGAAGGCCGGCACGACTTGCCTGGCCGGCAGTACTCCTCGCAGCTCAAACCACTCACTGCAGAAACTGAAAGAGAGACCCACAATGGCTCGCATCGACAAGACGATGAACAACGCTTCGCTGACCGCTATCGAGTACGCCCTGAACGCCGACAAGAAGCTGATGAACGTCGCCGAAGAAGGCACTGGCCGCATCGGCCGCGCGGTCGCCGCGGTCGGTATGACGGCGGGCGCTGGCGTGGGCGCGGTCAAGCTCACCGACGCGTTCATCAACTCGGTTCCTGAGGCGGCCCGCAACATCGCCCACCAGGAGGGCTTCGGTAACATCCTCTTCGGCAGCATCGGCGAAGTGGCGAAGGTCGGCGGCCTCGGCGCCGCGGCCACCCTCGCGTGGGCGTACACCGCGAAGGTCGCCACCGACTTCACCGATTTCGCCACCAAGATCGAGACCCGTCAGACCACCGCCGTCGACGTGACCGACCACGGCAACGTCTGAGCCCTTCAACATTCGAGTGGTAAGTTGTGCAAGTCCGGCGGCAGCCGCTTCTGAAACGGAGCGGTTGCCGTTGGTCTTTTCAAGACTTGGCCTTTTGCGCACACCTGGCCTATTGGAGATCGCATGGGACTCCGAATCACTTCGCACCCGCCGCTCCCCGTCATTCAAGACGCGTCTGAGCAGCGCCAGCAGCTGGCGACCATCTCCACCGACCGCGCTCCGATCGACGCGAAGGCGAAGACCGTTCGCGAGTTGGCGAACACGTACGGCGTTCAGCAAGACGTCATCTCGCACCTGCGCGAGTCGCAGGGCGCGCCCGCGCTCGACGCCAGCCGCGTGCTCGGCCGCCAGGTCGGCCTGCAGGCCATCGAGCTGGGTGACCGCAATCTCGCGCGGTACCAGCAGTTTCTGAGCGACTCGCAGATCGAGGGCAAAGGCCCGACCGATGCGCAGATCGACACCCTGCTGGCACTGGTCGGCAACTCGGTCACCCGCATGGAGACCGGCTTGCTCGACGTGCACGCGTCGCGTGCGACCCCCGAGCAGCGCCAGGCGATCATGGACACGCTGGGCCCGCTCACGGCCGCGCAGAAGAAGGGCGCGCGTCGCAGCATGATGATGAAGTTTCTCGGCACCGAGACCGGCGTGGTGGGCGGCGCGGTCGGTGCGGCGCTGGTGTTCGACAGCATCGTCGGCACGCCGCTGGGTCTGCCGATGGCCGGCTCGATCGGCATGGAGTACACGTTCAAGCGCTTCAACCCCGAGTACTACACCCGGACGGCCGCCTCGATCGGCCTCAACCGCCTCGGCAAAGAGGCGGTCGACAACGATCTGCTCTTCCTGCACCAGACCGCCGAGGCCTTCGAGAAGACCGGCCACGGTGACTCGACCTACGCGAACCAGGTCGCCAACGTGATCGGCGAAATGCTCGCGATGCGCGCCTCGCTGCAGCCGCAAGGCAATGCGGCCGAGAAGCCCATCGTCGACGCGCTCTCGCAGTACGCCACCCTGCTGCGCGCCGGGTCGTTCGACGAGGCGCACCAGGTGCTCGCCGGCATCAACGAGAAAGACGTGAAGCAGGTGGGGCAGCTGCCGCTCGCGCGCGCGCCCGACGCGGCCGACGTGGCCCAGGCCAAAGACACCATGCTGTACGTGCAGACGCGTGCGGCGGCCGGAGCCGAGAACCGCACCCTGGTGATGACGCTCGACTCGATGCTGTCGAAGCACGTCACCGAGGCCGCGGGTGGCGACATCAAGCCCTTCAGCCCGGCCGAGCTCCAGGTCATCAGGAGCCGCACCGGCCCGAACCCCAGCCCCACCGAGCTGATGTTGGTGTGGCCGCTGCATCAAGACGGCCTGCTCGACGTTCACGACCTGTGGCCGGGCAAGCTGAACCCGGTCGATCGCGAGACGCCGCTCACCGAGGTCGCGCTGCACCTCGAAGACGTCATGGTCGACATGAAGCGGGGCCGCGTCGAGAAGCTGGTCGAGGCGTCTCCCAAATACGCCGGCTACCTGAGCGCTCCGCTGTCGATGCTGTTCGTGCCGCTGCACTTTCTCGCCATTCCCATCGTGCTCGCCGGCCGCATGGGCGCTCAGCTGACCGCCACCGCGCTCAGCAACAAGGTGAAGAACGGCCAGCTCGAGACGGGCCTCGATTCGCCCGACGGCAACTGGAACCTGTACGGCGACTGGCTGTCGACCGCGGCGCACACCGACGATCTCTTCGCGGGCACCAAGGAGCAGGTCACCGCGCGGCTCAAGGTGCAGGCCGACGCGCTGCAGAGCGAGCTCGACGTCTTCGACTTCTGGGATCGCGCGGGCGCCACCAACCCGGCGTCGAAGTACATCGTCGACCGCATTCGCCCCTTCCCCGCAGCGCTGGCGAAGCTCGCCACCGAGAGCGGTTCGCCCGAAGAGCTGCGCAGCAAGCTGCTTTCGACCCCCGAGTTCCAGTCGCTGATGGTCGACGCGAACGTGGCGCACGCCACCTTCGTCGACCTGGCGCACAACTTCGCCGACCCCGAGCAGCTCGCCACCCCGACCGAGCAGTACTTCAACCAGAAGCTGCGCTTCGTCGACGAGGTCAACCGCGCGCTCAGCCAGGCGCCCTCCGACGCGAAGACCGAGCTCGCAATCAACGAGCAGCTCGCCGACGCGGCGCGCGGGGTGGCGCGGGCCTACCGCGCGGTGCCCCGCGAGAAGCTGCTCGGCATGTCGCTGCCGTTTCAGCCGCGCACCATCGAGAAAGACACGCTGCAGAAGGTCGCGACGAAGATCGCCAAGAAGCCGAACGACGGCGCGTCGATCGACCAGCTGAAAGAGATCGCCACCGAGCGCTCAGAGATCGAAGCGATGCGCAACGCGGTGAGCGTGGTGTCGGAAAAGCGCGCCGGAGAGATCGCCCAGGAGACGCTCGACGCGCTGTGGACGCAGGTGTTCCCCTTCTTCGGCACCGTCACCGAGCGGGAGCGCAACGCCACGCCCAAGCTCAAGAAGCCGCAGATCGAGCGCCTCGAGCGCGAAGGTGAGCGCCCCGAGTACCGGGTGTCGGGCGAGCTGAGCGACGGCGGCAAGCTGACCGTCTACGTCGACGGCGTGGGCATGCCCAACCTGAGCCGCGCCGACTTCTGCCAGCTGCAGCTGGGCGAGCAGACGCTCGAGCGCATGGCCGGCCACGCGCTGGCGCTGCGCCTGGGTGACGCCGCGAAAGAGGCCCGCTCGCTGGGGCCCCTCAAGAACGGCCCCGAAGGCACGCACAGCACGCTCTTCGAGCAGGGCGGCCAGCAGTGGCAGGTGGCGATGACCCCGTCGGGTTACGTGGCCGGCATTCAGCCCTGGTCTCCCTGAGCGGCCGGCGCTAGACGTTGGCCATGAAACAGACGGTCGACGGCTGGTCGGTTGATCTGCCCCAGGGGTACAGCGGGCGCATGGTGCTGTTCACCTCGCCGAACCCACCGGGCAGCTCGGTGCCGACCTGCACGTTTCACGTGATGGTCGAAGACGTGCCCGAAGGCTTGACGGCCGAAAAGTTCAAAGAAGCGCAGCTCAAGAGCCAGGGCCCGAAGTCGCGGCTCAGCATCACCAAGGTCTCGGTGGGCAAGGCCGGCGACCTGAGCGGCCCGATGCTCGAGTGCTCGAGCGTCAACCCGTCAGGCATACCGCTGGCGACCATGATGCTGTTTCTGGTGAAGGGGAAGCGGGGCTACGTGCTCAGCGCCTCGACCGGGCCGAGCCTCGACCACCGGCGCAAAGAGTTCGAGACGCTCTTCGCGTCGTTCAAGATCGGCTGAGCTACTCGTCGCCCTTCTGCCCCACGAACTGGTCTGCCTTGTCGCGGAACAGCGCGTTGAAGGTGGTCAGTGAGCCGTAGCAGCGGGTGACGTAGCTCTGCAGGTCGGTCTTCTCGCCCGGCTCGAGCTTGGGGTGAGCGGCGATGCGCTTCTCGAGCACGCGGAAGCGGTCGCGAATGACCACCACCCGGTCGAGCAGCGCGCCGATCGGCCATTCGCGGGCCTGGCCGCCGTCTTTGGGCACCACCTGCACCGAGCCGCCCTCCCACTTGGGGGCCAGGGCCACGTCGTGGGCACCCAGCGCCTGGTGGAAGATCTGCCGTACGTCGTCGCGCGCCACCGGGTCGACGTCGCGGAAGAGCATGTTGAGCCCCGCCAGCGCCGCGTAGGTACGGGTGATGAGCTGCTGCAGCTCGACCTTCTGCACGTCGGTGAGCGACGGGTTGGCGTTCACCTTCTGCTCGAGGGTGCGCAGCTTGTCGCGAATCATCACCACCTTGTGGAACATGGCGTCGACCGGCACCTCTTTGCCCTGCAGCGATGCCTCTTGGGGCATGATCTGCAGCACCCCGCCCTCCCACTTGGGCGCCAGGTTCACCTCGGCCAGGCCGCTGGCTTCGAGGAACAGGTCCATCAGCTCGTCTCGAGTCATTCCGGCTCCCAGCTGCAGGTCGACTGCTTCGTCACCACGGGTGCTGCGCGCCACCTCGGTCACCACCGCCGGCGCCACCCCGGCGCGGCGCACTTCGGGGCCGATCGGCTTGAGCCGGCGCGCCTTGGGCTCTTCGACGGCGCTCGGCCGGGCGGTCACCTCGCCGCGGGGCGCGAACGCGTCGCAGATCGGCGCCGAGGGCGGAAACATGCCGCGGTTCTCTTGCACCCGGCACTGCCCCACCCACCCCTTGACCTCGTGCACCGAGTGGGCGCGCCACAGCTTGCAGTTGCCGCACACCCGCTCGTGGGGGGCGAAGGCCGGCAGTTCCAACGGGTCAGTCATCTACCCTTTACCCTCTATCGCGCTTTGAGGTAATGCGCCCGCCCATGGCGACAATTCCTCTCGAACGCATTCGCAACATCGGCATCTCGGCGCACATCGACTCGGGCAAGACCACGCTCACCGAGCGCATTCTCTTCTACACCGGCCGCATTCACGCGATTCACGAGGTGCGCGGCAAGGACGGCGTCGGCGCCAAGATGGACTCGATGGATCTCGAGCGCGAGAAGGGCATCACCATCCAGTCGGCCGCGACCTACTGCGTGTGGAAGGGCTCGCAGGGCCAGCTCGAAGAGCACAACATCAACATCATCGACACCCCCGGCCACGTCGACTTCACCATCGAGGTCGAGCGCGCCCTCCGCGTCCTAGACGGCGCCATCCTCGTGCTCGACTCCGGCAAGGGCGTGCAGAGCCAGTCGATCACCGTCGACAAGCAGATGAAGCGCTACAAGGTGCCCCGCATCGCGTTCGTCAACAAGATGGACAACCCGGGCGCCAACTACGCGCGCGTCGCCGAGATGCTCAAAGAGAAGCTCGGCCACCACCCGGTGAAGCTGCAGCTGCCGATGGGCGCCGAAGACAAGTTCGTCGGAATCATCGACCCGATCATCGGCCGCGCGTTCTTCTTCGACGGCGAAGACGGTGAGATCGTTCGCGAAGCCGACATTCCCGCCGAGTACGCCGACGAGGCCAAGGCCGCGCGCGAAGAGATGATCGCCAAGGTCGCCGACGTCGACGACAAGCTGGCCGAGAAGTTTCTCGCCGAAGAGCCGATCTCGGTCGAAGAGCTGCGCTCGGCGATTCGCCGCGCCACGCTGGCGCTGAAGATGACCCCGGTGATGTGCGGCTCGGCGTTTCGCAACAAGGGCGTACAGCTCTTGCTCGACGGCGTGATGCACTTCCTGCCGAACCCCACCGAGGTCGAGAACATCGCCCACGACCAGTCGAACAACGAAGCGAAGGTGGTGCTGAGCAGCGACTTCAACAAGCCGTTCGTCGGCCTGGCGTTCAAGCTGCAGAAAGACCAGTACGGGCAGCTCACCTACTTCCGCGTGTACCAGGGCCGCATCTCGCAGGGCGACACCATCATCAACACCAGCAACCAGCAGCGCAAAGAGCGCGTGCCGCGCATGTTCCGCATGCACTCGGACGATCGCGAGGAAGTGAAGACCGCGACGGCCGGCGACATCGTGGCCTTCTACGGCATCGAGGCCAGCTCGGGAGAGACCTTCACCGACGGCAAGGTGAACTACACCCTCACCTCGATGCACGTGCCGGCGGCGGTGATCTCGCTGGCGGTGGCTCCGAAAGACCGCGCGGCCGAGGCGAACTTCTCGAAGGCGCTCAACCGCTTCAACAAAGAAGACCCCACCTTCCGCGTTCACCAGGACGAAGAGTCGGGCCAGACCATCATCTCGGGCATGGGCGAGCTCCACCTCGACATCTACATGGAGCGCATGCGGCGCGAGTACAACTGCGACACCGTGGCGGGCCGCCCGCAGGTGGCGTACCGCGAGGCGATCAGCCAGCGCGGCGACTTCGACTACACCCACAAGAAGCAGACCGGTGGCTCGGGTCAGTTCGCGCGGGTGGCCGGCTACGTCGAGCCGCTGCCGATCGAAGCGGTCGAGACCTACGAGTTCGTCGACGACATCGTGGGCGGCTCGATTCCCCGCGAGTTCATTCCCGCGTGTGACAAGGGCTTCAAAGAGGCGATCAAGCGCGGCCCGCAGGTCGGCTTCCCCATCGTGGGCGTGCGCTGCACCATCAACGACGGCAAGCACCACGACGTCGACTCGAGCGAGCAGGCGTTCAAGACCGCCGCGCTGATGGGCTTCCGTGAAGGGTTCCTCGCCGCCAAGCCGGTGGTGCTCGAGCCGATCATGAAGGTCGAGGTCGACGCGCCGATGGAGTTCCAGGGCGCGGTGCAGGGCCAGGTGAACCAGCGCCGCGGCATCATCATGGACACCAAGAGCGAAGGCGCCGAGGTCACGGTGGTGGCCGAGGTTCCGCTCTCAACCATGTTCGGGTACTCGACCGATCTGCGCTCGGCGACCCAGGGCAAGGGCAACTTCACCATGGAGTTCGCCCGCTACAGCCCGCTGCCGCGCAACGAGCAGGAAGAGATGATCAAGAAGTACAAAGAGAAGCTGGCCGCCGAGGCGAAAGACCGCAAGTAGCACCCCGTTTTTCCACACGACCTTCGGGTTTCGAGGGCTCCTGCGCAGCACGCGCAGGGGCCCTTTCGTCGTTTCTAAATGCCGGTTTGATTGAAACCGCGGGGGCGGTCGGCGAAAACTCGGTACATGAGCGAGCTCAAGACGATTCCTGCGCTGGTGCTGCACCGGGTGAAGGCCAGCGCTGATCGCGAGGCGTTCAGCTACCCCCAGGAGCACGGGTGGAAGCACGTCACCTGGCGGCAGTTCGGAGAGCGGGTGCGCGAGGCGGCGATGGGCCTGCGCGCGCTCGGGCTGCAGAACGAAGAGCGGGTGGCGATCTTCTCGGGCACCCGCTTCGATTGGATCGTGGCCGACATGGGCGTGCTGTGCGGCGGCGGCGCCACCACCACCATCTACCCGTCGACCAAGCCCGAAGACGCGGCGTACATCATTCAAGACTCGGGCACAGTGTTCGTCATCGCCGAAGGCGAAGAGCACGTGAAGAAGCTCACCGACCAGCGCGCGCAGCTGCCCAACGTGAAGAAGGTGATCACCTTCGACGGCAAGGCGACGAGCGACGGCTGGGTGATGACCTGGGACGAGCTGCTCGCGAAGGGTCGCGGGGCCAGCCAGGAGGAGTACGAGAAGATCGCCGGCAGCGTGAAGCCCGACTCGCTCTCGGTGCTGATCTACACGTCGGGCACCACCGGCAAGCCCAAGGGCGTCGAGCTGACCCACGACAGCTGGGTGTACGAGGCCGAGGCGATCGAGCAGCTCAACATCTTGCGCGAAGACGACCTGCAGTTTCTCTGGCTGCCGCTCTCGCACTCGTTCGGCAAGGTGCTCGAGGTGGTGCAGATGAAGATCGGCTTCAAGACCGCGGTCGACGGGCGGGTCGACAAGATCGTGCCGAACCTGAGCGGGGTGAAGCCGACCTTCGTGGCCGCGGTGCCCCGCATCTTCGAGAAGGCCTACAACGGCATTCTCTCGAAGGCGAAGGCGGGCGGTGACCTCAAGTTCAAGATCTTCCAGTGGGCGTTGGGGGTGGGCAAAGAGGTGTCGAAGGTGAAGCAGGCGCACCAGAGCGTGGGCGGCTTCCTCGGGCTCAAGTACGCGCTGGCCAAGAAGCTCGCGCTGCACAAGGTGACCGATGATCTGTTCGGCGGCCGGCTGCGCTACTTCGTCTCGGGCTCGGCGCCGCTGGCGCGCGAGCTGGCCGAGTTCTTTCACGCCTGTGACGTGCTGATTCTCGAGGGCTACGGGCTGACCGAGTCGAGCGCGTTCTCGTTCGTGAACCGCCCCGACAGCTTCAAGTTCGGCACCGTCGGGCAGCCGGCCCCCGGCACCCAGCTGAAGATCGCCGAAGACGGAGAAATTCTCATCAAGGGCCGGGGCATCATGCGCGGCTACCGCAACCAGCCCGACGCCACGAAAGAGGCGCTCAAAGACGGCTGGCTGTGCACCGGCGACATCGGCCAGGTCGACGCGCAGGGCATCTTGAAGATCACCGACCGCAAGAAAGATCTGATCAAGACCTCGGGCGGCAAGTATGTGGCCCCGCAAGAGATCGAAGGCCGCTTCAAGACCATCTGCCCGTACGCCAGCGAGGTGGTGGTGCACGGCAACAACCGCAACTTCTGCACCGCGCTGGTGGCCCTGTCTGAGGCCGATCTCACCAAGTGGGCCCGCGAGAACGGCGTGCCGGGCGGCTACGCCGACATCGTGAAGGACGCCAAGACTCACGCGCTCATCAAGCCGTACTTCGATCAGCTCAACGCGACCCTCTCGAGCTACGAGTCGATCAAGAAGTTCGCCATTCTCCCCAGGGAGCTCACCGAGAAAGACGGCGACCTGACCCCCTCGCTCAAGGTCAAGCGCAAGGCCGTCGAGGCCAAGTACAAAGAATTGCTCGACGGGTTCTACGCGGGCAGCGTCGCCGACGCCGCCTGACCCCAACCCGTCGAGCCGACGTCGGCCAACCTGCCGGGACTTTTTCTCAATTTCTTGGGCGACGGTTGCAATCGGCACGAGCTGCGCTGTAATGACAACGGTTCAAAGGGAGCGAGATGACAGAGGGTTCGGCGGTTTCCATCACTCCGGAGCGGTTTTTCGACGAGGTGGTGCCCCAGCTGCTCAAGTCAGGCCGCCGCGAGGGGGCCACCGGCATCTGTGAAATTCAGCTCTTCGGCGACCGCCGCGCGGCGTGGACGGTCGACTTGAACGCCGGCACGGTGAGCCGCGGCGGGAGCCAGGCCTCCCACGTCTACGTCGAGATGCCCCGCCAGGACTTCGAAGCGCTGCTCGCCGAGCAGCTCGACCTCGAGCAGGCGGTTCGCGCCGGCCGGGTTCGCTACCAGGGTGAGCTGTCGGTGCTCGCCCGCTTCGCTGCGCTGCTCACTCCGCGTCCGCTCGACAGCTAGAGGAACCCTCCACCGTGACCGTCAGACGCAACCTCGGAACCAAGCCGCAGCTCGAAGCGCTCTCGCGGCAGCTGCACAAAGCGGGCGGCTCGCTGAAGAAGCCCGCGGTGAAGGCGGCGCGGGCCATCGCGCGGCGCGCCGACCAGTACGGCGAGGAGCTGACCAACGTCACCTCGAACGCGCTCGAGGGCGCGGCGGGGGGCGCGGCGCACCCCGGCCACCTCGCCCGCGGAGTGCTGGGCTGGGTGACCGAGCTGTCGCTGCCCAAGGGCGGCGCGGCGGCGGCCCGGGCGGTCTCGGCGGCGTTTGCTCGGCTGGCCGACCAGGGCACCGGGTGGGCGCTGGGGTTGCAGCCCTACGCCCTGCGCGAGGCGCACAGCGACCCGCAGGCGGCGCAGCTCGGCGTTCGCCTCTTCGGTGAAAAGGGCCAGCAGCTCAAGGGCTCGGCCGAGCAGGTGGCGCTGCAGGGCCGGCAGTTCGTGGCGGTGGTCGAGCAGCTCGCCGCGCAGGGCGACGCCGCGCTGGGCGCGCAGGTGGTGAATTCGGTCGCCGGGCAGCTGGCCAAGGCGGCCGCGCTGACCACCTCGGCGGCCTCGGTGAAGATGGGCGAGTTCGGGGTGAAGCTGTCGCGCACCGCGCAGCAGGCGGCCGATCGCGGAGCCTCGGGGGCCGACGCGCTGACCGTGCTGGCGGCCCGGTTCACCGCTTCGACGGCAGAGGTGCTGCAAGACCCGAATCGCGAGCACCTGCTGTCGCACGTGCGCGAGAAGATCGACGCGGCGCAGGGCGCGCTGAGCGCCCTGGGCGCCGAGCACCCCGAGCTGGGCGCCTTCTTGCCGCGCTGACTCAGACCCGACCGAACGTTCGCCAGAAGAACGCCGCGGTGAGCCCCCACCCCAGAGCCACCACCAGTGGCCGCACCCGCTTCGGGTCGACCTTGCGCGCCAGACGCGCGCCCAGGTACCCGCCCAGCACCGAGCCGACGACCATCAGCCCGGCCTGCGCCCACTGCACCGCCCCGGCCACCGCGAACACCGCCACCGCCACGCCGTTCACCAGCACGCCCAGGCCCGACTTGAGCGCGTTCATGCGGTGCAGATCTCCCACCGCGGCGAGGGTGAGCGCTGCGAGCATCATCAGGCTCATGCCACCGCCGAAGTAGCCGCCGTAGACCGAGATCAGCACCCACAGCGGCATCACCACCTGCCGGGCTCCGAGCGCGGGCACCCGCCGGCGCAGCGCCTCGCCGAAGGTGAACATCAGCGTGGCGATGAGCAGCAGAAAAGGCACCATCGCCTCGAAGGTCTTGCTGGGGGTGAGCAAGAGCAGCAGCGCGCCGCAGATGCCGCCGCCCAGCGAGACCGCGGAGAGCCAGATGAGGTGCTCGCGCGAGGCCCGCAGTTCGTCGCGGTAGGCGAGCGTGCTGGCCAGCGAGCCGGGCCACAGGGCGACGGTCGAGGTGGCGTTGGCGGAGAGGGCGGGAACCCCGGTGAGCACCAGGGCGGGAAAAGAGAGGAAGCTGCCGCCCCCGGCGATCGCGTTCAGTGCACCCGCGCCACACGCCGCCAAGACGAGCAGCGCTGCGTCCCAAAAACCCATTCGAACTCCGTATAACAGCGCCATGGCCGGCACGAACCGCATCGAGCAGGCGCTGCGCCGCGCGGTGCTCGACGCGCGCGAGCCGGTCTCGGCCAGGGCCGACGGGGTCGCGCGCACCGTGCACGTGGCGATCGGCGACGCACAGGCGCCGCTGGCGACCTTTCTCGCCATTCTCGACGCGCACGGGCTGCTGGGTGATGCCGGTCGCCTGCTGCCTTCGGTGCACCTCACTTCGATCGGAGACCACTTCGACTACGGCCCCACCGCGTGGCGGCGCTGGTCGACCGAAGAGGGGCTGCAGCTGCTGTCGTGGCTCGCCGCGCACCCGGCCGATCAGGTTTGCCTGATCATGGGCAACCACGACAGCGCACGGGTCGGCGAGCTGGCCACCCTCGACTCGAACAGCTACCTGGCGGCCCGCGAAGACGCCGACGGAGCCTACAACCGGGGTGAGCGGGTCGCAGCGCTGCAGCAGGCGTTTCTGGCCCGGTGGCCGCAGTTCCCCGACAGCGAGATCGTCGCCCGCGACTTCTCGTCGTTCTCGGTGCAGCAGCGCGGGCTGGTGACGCTGCTCTTGCGCGAGGGCCGCCTCCGCCTGGCGCACGCGCATGGCGAGCTCTTGCTGGTGCACGCCGGGGTCACCACCGCCGAGCTCGACCTGATCGGCGCGCCGCACGGCCCGGCCCCGGCGATCGCCGAAGCGCTGGGTCGCTTTCTCGATGGCGCGGTGCAGCGGTGGTCGCACGGGCCGCTCTCGCTGGCCCCGCTCTACCGCCCGGGCAGCCGCGCCAGCGGCGAAGCGCGCGGCATGCTCGCCCACCGGCCGGCACACCCCGAGCGCGGGTTGAGAGAGCAGTTCGAGGGCCCGATGCGGCGGCGCTATGACCCGCGCCAGCTGCCCGAGGGCATCACCCAGGTGATCGGCCACATTCGCGACGGCAAGTGCGTCGACCTGCTGGGCGAGTGGGCCGAAGGTGAGCCGGCCGGTGACGGCCCCCTGCGCGAGCTCATCGTGCAGGGCGACCGGGTGCAGTACCGCGCCGGCACCTCGCGCAGCGCGCGCCTGCTGTTCATCGACGGGGGCATGAACTACGCGCCGGTCGAGCAATACCAGCTGCTCGACCTCGACACCCTTCAGCCCAGGGTGAAGTTGGCGATCAGCGGCACGTGATCTGAAAGCCCGAAGAAGGGGCTCTTGGGGTCATCGAACGCGCACGTGCCCTCGAGGTCCATCCACTCCAGGCCGTTGCCGGCGAAGAGGTGGTCGAGGTGCATGCGCATGCGCAAGAAGCCCGCGGTGGGAAACGCCTCGGGCGCCTCGGGGTTCAACTGCCCCAGCACTTCTTGCGCGCCGCGCATGCCCACCTCGCGGGTGAGGTACGTATAGACCGGTGAGGTCGGCCCCGAGTTGAAGTCGCCGCACAGCAGGTAGGGCTCGTGCCTGCAGCAGCTGGCGATGTACTCGGCGGCGGTGCGCGCCTCTTCGAGCTGGTTGGGGCCGTGCCCGAAGCGGCGGCCCTTCTTCCAGAACTCCCGGCGAAAGGGGCTGGGCAGCGAGAGGTGGGTGTTGAACACGTGCAGCCGCTTGCCGCGTGAGGTCTCGAGGTGCAGGTGCGCCACGATGCGGGTCTGCTTGATGGCCTTCACCGGCGCCTGGCCGTACGAGGTCACCGACTTGGGCTCGTTCTGGTTGTGCCCCACCACGTGCAGGGTTCTCGCGTTGATGAGAATGGCCAGCCCGGTGGTGTAGAGCTTCACCCGGCCCAGGCCGTAGACGTGGGCGGGGTAATAAAAGGCGCGGTACGGCTGCACCCTGCCCGCCTCGTGAAACGCGCCATCGAGGTGGCGCATGAACGCGTCGAGCTGGGTGTCGCCGCGGGCGGCTCCGCGGTGCGCCACCCCTGAGCGAATCGAGCCGTGCTCGACCTCTTGCAGGCAGACGATGTCGGCCTGGGGGTCGAGGCCACAGATCGCCTTGGCGATGCGCGACTTGGCCTTGGCGGTGCTGGCCAGACCCTTCAAGGCGTGACCGAAGTACCGCACGTTGTAGGAGATGATCCTCACGTGCCTCCCACGATACTAACGGCGCCGCGGTCGCAGCGCGCCGATTGCAGTGCCTTCGAGCCGTGAAGGGCCATCGGGGAGCATTCGCTCGGGAGCGGCCAGCACCTGCTCTTCGAGGGCGAAGAGCCGGGCGTAGCGCAGCCGCTCGGAGGGGTCTCGAACTTCGGTGAGCTGCCGCTCGAGCGCCCGCACCCGGCCGGGGTCGGGTGAGAGGCCCAGGCTCTGGGCCCAGGCGGCCAGCAGGGCAGTGCGGGTACCCTCGTCGGTGAGGGCAGTCTCGGGCCTCTGGCCGTGCACGTCGAGCAGCCGCCGCCGCCGCACGAACGACGAGAAGGCCGGCACGGTGAGCTCGGGCCGCGGCGCCCCGCTCTGGGCCAGCGCCAGCGCCGCATCGAGGCAGGCCCGGGCGTCGAGGGCCTTCAGGTCTTCGCCGTGCTGCCGGCGCCAGGGCTCGAGGTCTTTACCGAAGGCGCGCCAGAGCGCGGGCCAGGTGCGCTGCTGGTAGTGGAGGCGGCGCGCCACCTGCACCAGCCGCGGGGCCTTCAGCTGCGCGGCGACGTGCATCACGTTCACCAGCGGCACGGTGAGCGGCCGGTAGTGGTGCTCGGCGTCGGCGTGCAAGAGCGCCACCGCGCCGTCGTCGGTGAGCCGGCCATCGCGGTACCAGCGGAAGACCTGCCCCACCCCGAGCATGCCCAGCGGGTACAGCTCGGCGGCGCGCAGGGCGCCCATGCTGGCGGCGCCGAAGACCGTTATTCCGCTGGCCAGCGCGGCGACGAGCTCGTGGTGCCAGACCGAGGGCACCTGCTCGAACACCCCGTCGATGAGGGCGATGGCGCGGGGGCGGGCCTCGAGGGCGCGCCACACGTCGCCCTGCCGGGCGGGGGGCATGAGGTCGACGCCGCGGAGCCGGCGCAGGCCGGGCAGCGAGGGCCCCACGAAGGCGATGACGCGGCGGTCGCTCACTGGAGCAGCTCCGAGACCTGGAAGCCTTCGACGAGCACCTTCACCACCCGCAGCGGCAGGCGGCCGGGCACCAGCTCGACGAACGAGACCCCGGTCTGCAGGGCGCGCGCGAGGCGGCGGGAGTCGAGCCCCCTGGTCTGCGGCCAGCTGGCCCTTCGTCGCGGCCGCTGCCCGGCGAGCCAGGGCGGAGCGCCGGCGCTGCGCCCCAGGGTCACGTCTTCGCGGGCGCCCTGCACCTCGGTGAGGCGCGACTGAAACGCCTCTTCACAGGCGGCGCGCACCGCGTGGTGCGGGTCGAGCCGCGCGGCGTAGCCGGCGGTGAGGGGTATGGGGCCGCCCTCGAGATCTTCGAGCAGCGCGCCGGCGACCGGCACCGGGCAGCCGCGGGGGGTGAGATCGAACGCGCGCAGGCGAAACCCGGGGCGGTCGAGCTCGGGCGGGTGCTCGACGCACCGGCGGTGCACCTCGGCTTCGCGCCAACCTTGAGGGAGCGCCACGGCGAGCGCGTGCCGCTCGATGGCCTCGAGCAGCCCGTGCAGCAGCGCCGCCTCGAGGCGAGGGTGCGCGCCTATGCCATTCGAGGTCCACCGCTCGCGCTGCAGGCCCATCGACGGCGAGCCGTACGGCAGGCACCACACCCGCTCGGCGCGCACCCAGCCCGCCCCGCGGGCGTCGAGCCGGGTCGCCTGCACGTGGGCGGCGCCGTCGATGAACCTCCACCGCTCGGGCTCGGGCTGCTCGGCGGCCCACAGCTCGGCGGCCTCGGCGACCGCCGCGACGTCGGCGTGCGCCCCCTTGCCGTTGGAGACCTGCAGCACGTGGCCGCGGGGTCGAATCGCGGCGCACACCCGGACTCCGGCGCGATCGAGAGAGGTGAGCTCGGCGACGCGGGTCACTCCGATGAGCCGCCGCAGTTGCTTCAAGGCGCGCGCATGTTACTTGGGCGGGCGTGATTCGCGACATCGCCATCATTCTCGCGGCGGGTGAGAGCCGCCGCATGGATCAGGTGAAGGCGCTGCTGCCCGCGGGCCGGGGGCACACCTTCGTCTCGCAGCTCGCCGAGCGCTGCCGCAAGGCGGGCCTGGTGCCGCTGGTGGTGACCGGGGCGCACGCCAGAGAGATCAAGGCCGCCCACCCCACCCTGTGGCAGGTGGTGAACCGCCAGTGGCGCAAGGGCCAGCTCTCGTCGGTGCTGACCGGCCTGCGCGCGTCGGCGCTGGCCCGTCGGGTGGTGATTCAGCCGGTCGACGCCCCCGACGTCAGCGTGGCGACGCTGAAGAAGCTCAGAAAGGCGAAGGCCCCCGCGGCCGCGGCGGCCTACCGGGGCGAGCTCGGCCACCCGGTGTCGGTCGACGGCGAGACGGCGCGCGCGCTGCTGAAGACCCGCGCCAAGACGCTCGAGGCCGCGCTGGCGCTGCTCGAGGTGGCGGCGGTGCCGGTCACCGACCGCGCGGTGCTCGAGAACCTCAACGACCCGAAGGCGCTGAAGGCGCGGCGGAAGTGAGCGCTCAGGGCGAGCTGTACTGGCTCGCTGCCGAAGGTCTCGAGCACCCGCACCTGGTGGTCTCTCCCGACGTGTTCAACCACTCGCGGCTCGAGACGGTGGTGGTGTGCGCGCTGACCTCGAACCTGCACAAGGCCAGTGAGCCCGGCAACGTGCTGCTCGAGCCCGGCGAGGGCGGGCTGCCCCGACAGAGCGTGGTGGTGGTGTCGCAGATCGACGCGGTGCCCAAGGCGCAGCTGGGTGAGCGCATCGGCGCGCTCTCTGCGGCGCGGGTCGAGCAGGTGCTCGAGGGGCTGCGGTTCCTGCAAGCGCTGGCGCGGCGCTGAGAGGTCACTGCGGCTGGGGCGAGGTCTCTTGCGGTGAGGGCTCAAGGCTGCGGCCCGAGGTGCCCGGCTCGGGCGCAGGAGCAGGCGGGGGGCCGTCGCCGGTCGAAGGAGCGTCGGGCACCGGGGCCTGGGCGTCGATGCGCTTCTGCTCTTCGGCCTCGGCGCGCGAACGGCCGAACTCGAAGCCCAGCTCGACGTCGATGCTGAAGCCGAACTGGTTGTCGTAGGCCTGCAGCGCAGTGTCGACGCGAAACGCCTTGTAGACGCGGGCGTTGAAGAACAAGAACGGCAGGGTGCGCAGCCGCGCGCCGGCGAAGATGACGGTGTTCTCGTCGAGCTTGGTGAACTGGGCGGGCGTGGTGAAGTTGCGCTTGTAGAACGAGCCGAAGATCTGCAGGAAGTTGAGCCACGGCACCTCGAGGTGCGCGACGAAGTTGTTCTGCGGGGTGGGCCCGGTCGAGGTCTCGAAGGCCACCGTGACCGCGATGGTGTTGGGCAGCCCCCAGCTGGCCTCGGCGTAGAGCCCGGCGCGGTTACCCAGGCCCTGCTGCAGCACCAGCTCACGCTTGGTGAGCACGTTGAAGGTGCCGAAGGCGTTGCGGCCGTTGCGGCGCGCCTGGTACCGGTCGATCTCGTAGAAGGTGTCGAAGTACGAGGGCGCGTAGTGGTCGCCGAGGTAGCGGCCCTCGAGCACCAGCCGAAACGCGCTCACCGGGTCGCGCCCGACGTTGAAGCGGCCCAGCGCGCCCACGGTGAGGCCGCCGCCGCCGCCGGCGATCATCGAGTAGTCGACGTACGGCTTGATGTCGACCGACTCGGTCTTCACCACCTTCACCTCGGCGTCGATGCCGAACAGGCCGACCGGAGCGGTGGTGGTGGCGATGCGGTTGTCCGAGGTGAGCTGCCGAACGCCCAGCGTCGGGTCGTAGACGAGGTGGTCGGGCGCGTTGCGGTCGACCGCGCCAGTGATGCCGACCGACAGGGTCTTGAGGAGCAGGTTCTGGGGCTTGAAGAACGAGAACGGCTTGATGAAGGCGATCGCCGACATGGTGCTCCACTCGAGCACGTCGTTGGTGAAGGCCTCGAAGCCGGCGTAGTCGTTGTAGGCGTCGACCTCGGCCGAGACGCGGGGGTAGTCGACGTCGATGTTGGGGGCGTAGCGCCGCATGATCGCCCCGTGACCTATCGAGGTGGCGTAGCGCTGCCCGATGTTGACGTAGAAGTTGTCTTCCTTCTTGCCGTAGCTGACGTACTTGAGAAGCCGGCCGAAGTCGTGAACCGTGTCCCAGTCTTCTTTGCGAAGGCGGCCGGCCCGCTTGAAGCCGAGCGGCTCGCCGTTCTCGTCGTTGAAGTTGAAGATCTCGATGCGCAGGGGCGCGCCCACGCCGATGCCCAGCTTCGCGTCGAAGAAGCGCAGGTCGACCTGGGGCTCGATCAGCGCGTAGTAGGTGTTCTCGAAGAAATCGACGCCGGCCGAGACGCCCACCCGGTTGCGCTTCACGCTCAAGCGGTCAGAGCCCAGGTACACCGAGAGCTCGCCCTTCACGAACTGGCTCGGGGCCACCCCTTCGGCGGCGGTGAGCGGTGGAGCCGGCAGCTCGAGCTGCCCCGCGTCGGCGACCGGCGCGTCGAGAGCGGCGCGGGGTGCGGCGACGAGCTCATTCGCGCCCGCGTCGACCTGGGAGAGGACCAGCGCGAGCGCGAGAATCATTTTCCGCAGGGGTTGAGCGGCGAGAGGAGCTTCTGCATCTGCGCGGGGTCTGCGACCGTGCCGGCGAGATCGTCGGTGTCCTTCGGCTCTTTCATCTGCCAGGTGGCGATGTGCACCTGGTCGCCGGGGCACTCGAAGTACAGCGTGGTCACCAGGCCGTCCTCCATGTCGTACTGCCCCTGCATGCGCACGGTACCGCGGTTCGCGATCCAGCTCACCTTGCGATTCTGGTGGGTGAAGGTGCCGCGGCCGAGCTCGGCCTTGGTGTCGATCAGCAGGTTCTCGTTCTGAAAGCTGCCCGCGTCGGGGTTCTCGAAGAACTGCTTCATCTCGCGGGTGCGCTCGGTCTCCATGAAGCGCCAGTAGGTGAGCAGGCGGGTGAAGGCCGGGGCGCCACCGTCGGGGAGCAGCGGAGCGTCGACGAACACCAGCATCTCGAACACCATCGGGAAGCCGAAAGAGAACGCCGCCGAGTAGCCCTCGGGCACCGCGCCCAGGGTCGCGACGGCCTGCTTGCGCGCCTTGCTCTCGCGGCGCGAGGGGTCAGCCATGTCATCGGCCCAATCTTTACCGACCTTCACCAGGCCGCCGACGATCAGCACGCCCAGGCCACACAGCAGCACCAGGCCACCCGCACAACCGAGCCCCACGTACACCCACGGAGAACGCTTCTTCTGAACTTCTTCGGCCATGAGCCCGAGCTTCTAGCCGTTGAGCCGATCTCGGCCAATCTCTTCGTTGCGTGCTCCGGTCCGTCCTCATGGCCAAACTGCGGCCACTTCGGTCGGTCTTCGCCCGCGCCTCGACCTTGGCTCGAGCTCGAGTCAACCCCGCGCGGAAGAGACGCTCATGGCACCGGCGAGCTGATGACGAAGTAGATGCTCTTGAAATAGATGCTCAGCGCCCGCATCAGGTAGACCAGAAACGGCCAGCAGAACGCGGCGCCGCCGATCAGCAGGGCGTGGGTGATCATCGTGTACTCGAGCATGCCCTGCCCGCGCGCGATGAGCCCGAGCCGCTTGGGGTGCCGGCGCGCGCTCATTTGCTCTTCTTGCACTCGTCGAGGCACGGCTTCTCGCCTGCCGAGCACGCCTTCTTGCAGTCGGGGTGCTTGGCCTTGGGCTGGGTCTTGATGCAGTAGTCGGTGCAGGCCTGCACGCTCTCTTTGCAGCCCTGCTCACAGGCGGGGTTGCCCTCTGCGGCCCAGGCGGCCTGGGTCAGGCAGAAGAGCACGGCGGTGGCGATGGCTTTGAGCACGTTCGAGGCTCCTTCGAAGGGTTGGTGCCGTTCAGACGCCGGGCATCATCGTTACATACACCGCGACGGTCGCGTCGGTGTCGCGCTTGAACTCGATCTGCAGGCCGCTGCCCTCGCGTTTGGCCTGCAGCGACGCCTGCTCGGGCACCACGTTCAGCTTCTCGTCGATGGCCCAGCCCTGCTCTTCGAGGGCGCGCCGGTAGCCGTCGACGACCTCGCGCAGCGTCTTCTGCTTCACCATCGAGAGCCAGACCTTCGCCAGCCGGGTGCCGTCGCCGAAGTCGAAGGCGTACGCGCCCTCGGCGCCCGCCACCTTGGGAATCGAGGGAGGCAGCGCCGGAGCGGCCTCGAGCATCTTGCCCGGGTAGCTGAGCGAGGGGAGCACCACCGTCTTGTTGCCCTGGCGGAGCGCCGAGATGAGGTGCATGCGCCCGCTGTCATGCTCGAGCCAGCCGGCGTAGCCGGCGTTGTCGCTGTAGAGGTGCCACACCCCCCACTTGCCGGCCTCTTTGAACTTCTGCCGGTAGAAGATGAGCACCTCGTCGACCGAGTCTTTGGTCTCGAACCAGGCGACGTTCATCTCGACGCCCTGGCCCGACAGCTGCTGCGAGAGCGGGTGCACGTACGAGCCCGGGTACTGCGGCAGCCCGTCGAGAGCGGCGAGGTTCACCGCCTGGGGAAGGCGAGAGGGCTCTTGCGGCGCGTCGACCGCGCGCGCGTCGAAGCGCTCTTCTTCGGCGATCGCCGCCTGCAGCTGAACCTCGAGCTGGCCCTGCTTGCGAAACGCCAGCACCGTGCCCCCTACCCCGCCCAGCAGCGCGGCGAACAGCAGCACCCGAACGGGGCTGACGCTCGCCGACTTCAATTCGGCTCCGAGGTCGCGCCCATGTAGTACTTGCCGCGGTTGTTGTACGAGGTCTGGACGGGGTTGTTCTGCCAGTCCATCCACGGTGAGGCGTAGTGGTTGTCGACCTTGCCTCCCGCCGCTTTTCTGAAGGCGACGTTGGCGTCCATCAGGTTGTCAGAGGTGGGCAGGTCGATCACCGGCAGGGCCTGCGGGCCGATCAGCTCTTCTTGAATGCCCTTGCCGACGAAGATCATCGCCGGCGCGAACCCGAGCGCGAGGCCCAGCCAGTGCCCGTAGACGTACTGGGTGCGGTCGTGGAGCGCGCCGCTGCCCGGCCCGTCCATCTCGTCGACGCTGGTCTGGGCCCAGGGGTCGTGCAGCACGGTGAAGTGCTGGCGGGTGAGCCGGTAGATGTTCTGCCCCGAGATGCCGTTGTGCGAGTGCACCTGGGTGCCGCGCAGGTACTCGGCGCGGGTGGTGTCGACCTGGCTGAACGACTGCAGAATCTTCTGCGGCAGGTAGTAGTTGAGAACGCCGGCGTAGGCGGTGCACGAGATGGCGCCGCCCTTGTTCACGTCGCTCTTGAACTCGTCGATGCCGGGGATGAGGCCGAAGTAGCCGGTGGCGGTGTCGGCAGCGCGCGAACAGTGAATCTCGTTCTCGCCCTGCCCGTCGCCGCCCACCTGCCAGCACACGTGGGCGCTGACCTCTTTGTGGTGGCGGTCGGGGTCGTCGTCGCCGCACTCGAAGCCCGGGTCGTACGAGTTGTAGGCCGAGCTGTGGTCGCACCACATCATGCGCGAGTACTTGGCGACCTCGCCGTCGACGTCGCCGGCGTAGCGCTGGTAGTCGATGCCGTTGAAGTCCCACGGGGTCGAGACCACCACCTCTTGCAGGGTGAGCTTGTGGCGGAGCAGATCTTCGAGGAACAGCACGTAGAGGAAGATGGGGACGATGAGGATGCAGGCGATGGCCAGCTCGACGGTGGCCTGGCCGCGGCTCTTTCGCCGTCGCAGCGCGCGCGCCATCACTGCACCCCCTCGATGGGCCCCAGCAGCATCGGCAGCGCGCTGCCCGAGCCGCCGGCGGTGAGCACCATGCCCATCTTGGTGCGGTCGAACGGGTGCAGCTTCGCCTTCCAGTACGGGTCGAAGAGGTTGGGCGGCATGCGCCAGTCGTCGGGGCGGTGAAAGTAGACCAGCGCGCGGCTCACCGCGGTGCCGCCCTCGCGCGGCACGAAGTCGAGCACGCCGGGGTCATTCACCTGGTTGTCGTGGGCGCCGTCGCCCATGGTGAGCTTGCCGTCGGTGCCGAGCTCCCAGGGGCCCTTGTTGCACTTGGTGTTCAGCCGCAGGTCTTGGCTGAAGTAGCCGTAGACCGAGGGCTGGCCGTAGTCGTCGTCGGCCGACGAGTTCGAGCGGAAGTTGGTGAAGCACTCGCCGTCGGTGAAGCACGAGACGTCGGTCGACTCGACGAAGCCGCGCCACTTGTCGTGCCGGCCGCTGTGCAGGCCGCTGGGGCGGTGCGCCCCGCCGTTGCGGTTCGAGTAGATCTCGCTGCGCTCGGTGTACCAGCCGCCGGGTATGTCGATGAAGAACGTGCCGATGCCGCCGGTCTTCTCGACCGAGCAGATGGTCTGGCCCCGCTTGTTGTTGGCGTCGCCGGTGCAGTCGTCGTTGTCGGTGCCCTCCATCGCGCGGGCGCTGCCGCCGGTGGGAATCGCGCCGGTGATGCCCTGGCCCTGAATCTGGGTCATCAGGTCGGCCAGCGTGCTGGGGAACATCTCGGCGGGCACGCCGGGTATGCGGCTCTTGGGGAACTCGCCGCGCGCCGCGTTGGCGACGTTGGCGATGACCCGGCCGCGCGCGTTGTCGTTGCTCTCGGCGCTGCCGCCGATGCAGCCCTGGGCGAGAATGGTGCCCTCGAGGGCGCAGACGAAGTTGCGCATGTTGAGCGCGCCCACGCCCACCGGCAGCTGCGAGGCGCAGGGCGCGTTGGTGTCGTGCAGCACGTCGAGGTCTTGCCCGCGCAGCACGTTGAGCGTGTAGAGGCCCACGCCCTGCTGGCCGAGGTTGATCATGTCGATGAAGCGCGAGTAGCCCTCGACGGCGTCGTTGAAGCTGTTCTCCATGCCGCGGGCGCGGTTGCGGTACTTGGTGGTGGCCTGTGCGAACTTGCTGCGCACCGAGATGGCCTGGGGGCAGTGGGGAATGTGCTCGCAGCAGGAGCCGCACCACGGGCCGCAGCCCAGCGCGGCGAGGCACTCGAGCACCGAGATGACGGTGAACGAGCCGGTGGCACCGTCGAACGCGTTCACGGTGTAGCCGATCTCGCTCATGTACGCGTGAATCGACATCTCGGAGACCGCGGCGGCGGCGATGGCGCGGTTGCTGTACGCGAAGTAGTTCATCGCCCGCGCCTCGACGGTGGCCATCGAGTACGCCATCGCGTCGCTGTGCTGCTGCAGGCGAATCTTCTCGTGAATGGCGTTGGTGAGGTTGAACGACAGCATCAACATCAGCACCAGCACCAGCATGGTGACGCAGGCGAGCACCATCACCTGGCCCAAGCGACGTACGCGCATCACTCGCCCCCCGACAGCTTGGCCCACGGAATGTGACAGGTGTTCGAGTCGGGCAGCTCGAGGTCCGAGTTACCGTTCGGGTAGAGGTCGGACATCATCTTCATGGTGTACGTGGCGCGAATGGGCAGCACGTAGCCCAGCTTGGCGCGCGCCATGGCGTCGTACTTGGCGCGCTCGGCGAGCAGCGGGTCTTTGAGCTGGGTCTGGTTGGGGCCGGTGCGGGTGACCCACAGCACCTCGCTGTCTTCCTGACCCCGCGCGATCCAGTAGAGCATGCCGTTCGCGAACGGAATCGGCATGCGGTAGTTGAAGGTGACCTCGATGCGCAGCTTGTTGCGCTCGCTGTCGCGCCAGCTGCTCTCGGCCGGCTTCCACGGGGCGTCGAACTGCACCTCTTGGCCGGCCTTCTTGCCCTCGGCCGAGAGGCCGCCGGTCTGCCGGGCGGTCTGCTTGGTGGGGCCGCAGATCTTGACCTCGGCGATCTTCATCATGTTGATCTGCGCGCGCACCCGCGCCTCGATCAGCTTGGTCGACCACGAGGCGGCGTCGGTCACCGGCTTGAAGGTCTCGATGCCGTTGTCCTGCCACGAGACCATGGGGAGCAGCACCGCGGCGGCGGCGAGCTCCATCACCTCTTTCTTGGCGTTGTGCATCGCGCCGGCGCGCACCGCCTTGTAGGCGGCGTACTTGGTGAGCGCGTGCGCCTGGTGCATCAGCCCCAGCTGCAGCGTGCCCAACATGATGAACACGAACAGCGGCATGGTGATGGCGGTCTCGATGAGCGCCTGCCCACCGTCGCGGCGGCGCGTGCGCGTGGCAGACCCGGGCGAAGGCTGAGGGGTGGACGAGGGCATCGAAGTGGCCGTGGGGGCTCGGCGTTTTCTCATTATCGCCCCCCGTCACATCGAGGTTTCAGGTCGCGGCCGTCTGACGGATGCCCGGGTGGGAGCGGCGCGCACATGACGCTCACATTCCCAGGTCTTCGAGCAGCGAGCGCGCGAGCCCGTTGCAGCGGTGCTCGCGGGTGGGGAAGTAGCGAAGCATGTCTTCGGCGATCTCGCGGCCGCGCTTGCGGTCGGCCTTCTTCGCGCTCATCACCTTCTGGTAGTCGAGCAGCATCATGCTGCAGCGCTTGTCGAGGAGCTGGGCCATCTCGCGCTGCTGCGAGCGGGCGACGATGTAGAGCTCTTCGGGGCGCGCGGGCAGCGACTCCATCTTGAGCCAGGCCTCGCGAAAGCCCTTCCACGCCTTGAAGAGGTTGTCGGGGCCGATGTCGCGCTGGTCGAAGAACCGGGTCGAGCGCTCGAGGTCTTCTTTGACCGCGGCCACCAGCTCTTCGGGCCCCATGTCGGGAATGGCGATCAGCTCGAGCCACAGGTTCCAGATGCGCCAGGGCTCGTCGCCGGGCGGGTTCTTCACGTTGTCGAACAGCAGCTGGTTGGCGTCGCCCTTCTTGATCTGCTGCGCCGGCAGCACCAGCTCGAGCTCGCGGTTGGCGGTGTCGAGGGTGTCGGGCGGCACGAAGCCCAGGTCGGTGCCGTTGAGCGAGACGGTGACCTCGTCTTTCGAGACGTCGCGCGCCTGGTAGTGCAGCACGCCGACGATGCGGGTGGCCCCGGCGGCGGTGAAGCGGAAGATCTTCATGTCGGGCCGCTCGAACGAGACCCCTTCGCCCAGGCCGAAGCTGTCTTCGATGGTGGGCGCCCCGCCCTGCAGCTCGCCCGGCTCGGCGCCGCGCGACTTCTTGCCCTGGGGCAGCACCGCCCAGAGACCCAAGCCGACGATGCCCAGCACCATCAGCGCGCCGACGCCGGCGGTGACCGTGCGGGCCGGCTTCGACATCTGCCCGAAGCCGTACTTCAGCCGACCCATCGCGCTCTTGTTGGCGTTGCGGCGGGCGCGCAGGCGATCGGCGGCGGTGAGCTCGTCGTCGGTCTCGTCGACGCCGGCCTGGGCGTGGCGCCGCGCGAGGGCGGGAGGAACCTTGACCTCGAGGGTGCCACCGTCGACCGGCTGCAGCATCGCGTCGACGTCTTTCTTGGCGAGCGCGCGCTGCGGCGGCACGGTCTCGGCGCCGGTGATGTCTGACCCGGCCTCGAGCGCGCGCATCGGCGGCGAGGTCTGCGAGTCGGAGAGCTCGCGGGAGGGCCGCCTGGTGGTGGTGCGGCGCTCGCGCTCGACGTCGGGCGCACTGCGGTTGGGGAGCGGCGCCTTGAGCACCGTCTGGTTCAGGTCGACGGGGGGAAAGTCGGCGGTGCGGTCGGTGCTGGGCTCGGAGCTCTCGCCGGTGTCGGCGGTGTCGAGCGGGCTCTTGAGCACGGTGTCGTTGCCCACCGGAGCCATCATCGTGGCGTCGACGCCGGTGAAGGTGAACGCCACCTCGCCGATGGTGATGGTGTCGCCGCTGCGAAGCTCTTTCACGCCGGTGACGACGCTGTTGTTGAGCTTGGTGCCGTTGGCGCTCTTCAGGTCCTCGACGTAGAAGCGCCCGGCCTTCTGGAAGACGCGGCAGTGGCTGCGCGAGGCGCCCGCGTCTTTCACCACGATGTCGTTGTCGGCGGTGCGGCCCAGTCGCGCTTCCGCGGAGTCGAAGGGGAATTCGGCCCCGGCACCGGCTCCCTTGCTGACCTTGAGGGTGAAAGGCACGCGCGGGCATTTCCTATCACTTTTGCGTGCTAATCAAGGACGCCATGCGCGCCACCCTCGGAGGTCTCTCGTGTCAGGTGTTCCCCGAGAGCGAGGCGGGCAAGCCGGCGGGCGCGGTGGTGCTGTGCCACGGCTTCGGCGCGCCGGGCGACGACCTGGTGCCGCTGCACGGCGAGCTCTTGCACATGAACCCGGCGCTCTCGAAGCTGCGCTTCATCTTCCCCGAGGCGCCGCTCTCGCTGGGGCCCGGCTCGCGCGCGTGGTGGTTGATCGACTTCGAGGGCATCGAGCGGGTCAACCGCGGCGACCCCGAGGCCCTGCGCGAGTTTCGCAAGGTCGAGCCGCCCGGCATGGCGGCGGCGCGGGCCGCACTTCGCAAGCTCGTCGACGAGGTGTGCGTGCAGACGAAGCTGCCCATCTCGAGCGTGGTGCTGGGCGGGTTCAGCCAGGGCGCGATGCTCGCCACCGACGTGGCGCTGCGGCTCGAAGAGCAGCCGCGCGCGCTGGCGATTCTCTCGGGCACGCTGCTCATCGAAGACGTGTGGCGGCAGAAGGCGAAGGCGCGAAAGGGGCTCAAGGTGCTGCAGGCCCACGGCACCGAAGACCCGATACTTCGGTTCGATGCCGCCGAATGGCTGCGCGATTTACTGAAAGAGGCCGGCTGTGAGGTCGACTTCGTGCCTTTTCGGGGTGGGCACACCATCTCCTCGAATACGTTGGAGAAATTATCTCGCCTGCTGGCCGACACTTCGGCCGGAGGCGCCCGAAAATGAACACATGATGCGACCTTCGCTCACCCTGCTGGCGCTGATGGCTGCAGGGTGTGTCGGAGAGGCCGAGTTTCAGCCGGGCTCGATGCCGGCGAGGCCCGGGCAGCCCGACGGCGACGGCCCGGTGCAGGTGGGCACGTTTCAGGGGCTCTCGAAGGGGCTGCCGGCGGCGAAGCTGGGCGGCACCGCGCAGTACGACGGGGCGCTGTTCGCGGTGGCGAGCGAGGGGCTGTACCGGCTCGCCAACGGCACCAGCACCTGGGAGCCGGTCGAGCTCGGTGTGAAGGCGACGTCGGTCACGCGCATCGATACCTCGGTGTGGGTCACCTGGGCCGATGGGGCGGCGGGCGGCTTGTTTCGATTGGCCTTGGGTGACGATGCGTTCGCGAAGGTCGAGGGGGCTCCGAGTGCGCCTTCGTATGCGGTGATCAAGAAGGGCTCGGAGCTGTTGCTCGCGACCTCGAGCGGGCTGTTGGTGTCTCAAGACCGCGGCGCGTCTTGGTCGGTGCGCAGCACTGCGGCGCTGTTTCAGAAGGCGGTCAGCGCGCTGGTCGCGTCTTCGGCGGCCACCCGCATGTTCGCGCTGCAGGACGGCAAGCTCTGGTACTCGGACGACGCGGGCTCGAGCTGGTCGGCCGGGCTGGTCGGCGGTGAGGTCGCCGCGGTCGGGGCCGAGGGCGCTTATGCGCTGTTGCAGACCAGCGCCGGTACGCTGCGCAGCGACAATTATGGGAACACGTTTCATGCGATCGACCTCGGCGCGAAGGCCCAGGCCTTTGCGGCGAGCGGGAAGCGCGCTTTCGCGGGGACGATGAATGGCATGCGCGTCAGCGATGACGGCGGGGCCACCTGGCGCGATGCGAGCGCGGGGTTGCCTGCTGGAGCTCCCGTGATGCAGCTGTTCGTCGCGGGGGCTGCGCTGGTCGCTTCGACCGGTGAGGCCGTCTACGTCGCCAGCGTGCAGTGAGACGGGCACCCTGAGCGGAGGCACGGCGAAGGCCGTGCCGCAGTCGAATGGGTGCTGTCACGACTGGGAGGCGCAGCGGCGCATACTCCCTGCTGCAAGCAGCATGGCGTGCGCATCACTACGATGGAGTATCTGCGCCTCAGCCTTCGGCGAGCGATGGCAGGGTTCGACGGGCTCACCCTGAGCGATCTCGAGACCCGTCAGCCGTTCGTTCACGGACTCGTTCACGGACTCGTTCACGGACTCGTTCACGGACTCGTTCACGGACTCGTTCACGGACTCGTTCACGGACTCGTTCACGGACTCGCGCTTCGGGCGCGGGCGCGGGCGCGGGCGCGGGCATGTGACGCCGGTGGCTACTTCTTCACGCGGTCGTTGGTGCCGAGCTCTTCTTGACGCTGCTTGGGGTTCGAGCGCCACTCGAGATCTGCCGGCACCTTGCCGCCGCCGCGCTTGCCTGATGTCCACTCGTTGGTGTGGTGGAAGGCGTCGGGCTGGCGGTTGTCGTTGTTGAACGGCACCGGAAGTTTGTTCTCGCTGCTCATGGGCGCAAACTCTCACGGATGACCGAGGGGCTCAAGCAGCGCATCCAGAGCTTCGATTGGCTCCGCGGCGTGGCGGTGCTGTTCATGGTGCAGTGCCACACCGTCATGTTTCTGCTCGAGCCTGCGCTTCGCCAGAGCTCTGAGCTCTACCGCTGGCTCTTGCGGCTCGACGGGTTGGTCGCGCCTTCGTTCATCTTCTCTGCCGGCTTCTCGCTCGCGCTGGTGCAGGTGCGCAGCGCTTCGGCTCCGGGCGGCCGCGCCCGGAGGGTGAAGCGCACGCTGCGCCGGCTCGGCGAGGTGCTCGCCATCGCGTCGCTGGTGAACTGGGCCTGGTTCCCCGTGTTCAGGGAGCCGAAGTGGTTTCTGCGCATCGACATTCTCCACTGCATCGGGCTCTCGCTGCTGCTCGCGCTGCCCCTCATGACCCTGCTCGCGCCGCGGCCGAAGGTGCTGCGGTGGGTGACGCTCGCGCTGGCGGTGGTGGTGTTCGCGGTCACCCCGCTGTTCAGGGACACCACCGGCTGGCTGTCGCTGTTCGTGAACGGGCGGCCGGGGTTTCTCGACGCGGGCACGGGCTCGATGTTTCCGCTCTTGCCGTGGGCCGGCTACGTGTACCTGGGCGCCTCGGCCGGTGCGACCGCCGCGCTCGGTGAGCTCACCCTGCTCGTGCGGTGGATCGTGCTGCTGCTCCTGCTCGGCCTCGCCGGCTGGGTCGGCCTGGGGTGGGACCACCCTCAGCGCGTCGTCTGGGTGATGTCGTTCGTGCTGCTGTTTCTCGCGCTCGAGTACCGCGCGCCCCAGCTCACCAAGGGCCCGCCGTTCGCGGTGGTGACCACGCTCGGCCAGAGCTCGCTCGCCGCCTACTTCCTGCACGAGATGATGCTGTTCTACGGCGCGTGGTGGGCGTTCGCCGGGGCGCTGCTGCTCGCGTGGCGGCTGCCCAACCGCGCCGCCTGGGTGGTGCTCGCCGTCAGCCCGCTGCTGGCGTGGGAGTCGATCGGCCGGGTGCGCGGCATCGCCATGGCCGACTTCTACCGAGACCGCGCTGACTGGCCGACCTACGCCGCCCTGCTCGCGCTGATGCTGCTTGGGACATTTGTCCTGGTGTGGGTGACCGACGCCGTCTACCGGCGCCTCGAGCCGCGCGGCGACAGGCCTGAGAAAAAGTCGCACGCGTAGGGACGCTCATGGGTAGCACCCAGCACCATGAGAGCTCTCGCCCTTGTCACGCTGGCCGGTCTCGCCGCAGCCACGCTCGCGGTCTCAGTGGGGTGCGGCAAGCCCCCCACCACCTGCAGCGCGCAGAGCTGCGAGGGCTGCTGTGACCCGTACGGGGTGTGCCGCAACTCGAGCCGCGACACCTGCGGCAGCGACGGAGCCGCCTGCGTGCAGTGCCAGCCGCAGCAGATGTGCACCACCACCGGCTGCGTCGAGGCCTCGACCGGCGGAGGCTCTTCGGGCACCGGCGGCGGCACCTCGGGCACCGGCGGCGGCACCTCGGGCACCGGCGGCGGCACCTCGGGCACCGGCGGCGGCACCTCGGGCACCGGCGGCGGCACCTCGGGCACCGGCGGCGGCACCTCGGGCACTGGCGGCGGCACCTCGGGCACCGCGGGCGGCACCTCGGGCACCGGCGGCGGCGCGGGTGGGCGCGCTCCGAACGTGATGATCCTCTTCGACAAGTCGGGCTCGATGGCCCAGTCGACCAAGACGGGCTGCGCTTGCATGTTCCCGAACTGCGACGAGGTCACCTGCCCCACCCGCATCGGCCAGGTCCGCGCGGGGATGAGCACCTTCCTCACCAGCCGCGGTACGTCAGCGCGCTTCGGGCTCACCACCTACCCCGCCGACACCGTCTGTACCGCTGCCGGCTCGACCACGTTGCTCGCCCGAACCAGCCCGGTCAGTGATTCCCCGACCGACCTGCAGGCCTGGTCGAACGGCATCAACACCCAGATCCAGGGGCTGAGTGTGGCCGGCGGCACGCCGACCGCCGCCTCGCTGACCTTCGTGGGCACCCTGCCCGAGCTGGTCGACTCCACCCGCAGCAACTGGGTGCTGCTCATCACCGACGGGCTGCCCAACTGCAACCTGGGCAACCCGAACAACTGCACCAACCCCAGCCTGTGCAAGTGCACCCTCACCGCAGGGCAGTGCGGCAGCGCCCTTTCGGCCGACGGCGGCGACTCGAACTTCTGCGTGCGCGGCTGCCTCGACCAATCGGCCTCGGCGGGCGCGACGGCCTCGCTGCGCGCGAAGAACATTCGCACCATCGTGGTGGGCTTCGGCGCCGACTTCGACAGCACCAGCGACGGCTTTGCGGTGCTCAATGATCTCGCCAGCGCCGGCGGCTACGTGCGCCGCTGCCCCAACGGCAACGAGTGCGGCTCCGGCAACACCTGCCTGAGCACCACCCACACCTGCGCCCAGGCCTTCTACAAGGCCCAGACCACCGCCGAGCTCAGCGCCGCCCTGGCCGAGATCTCAGCCACCATCGCCCTGCCCTGACCTCGACGGTACCTGGCACGCTCGTCCTCCAGGCTATCTTCTCGGCATGGCGGCAGTGCGGGTCGACCCGAAGAAGGTGCACGAGTTCGCGAACGAAGAGCGCTTCGAGGCGTGGCTTCGTCGCAACTGGGACCAGGAGACGGAGGTGTGGATCAAGATTCACAAGGCCCGCTCGGGGCTGCCCTCCATCACCCCCGCCCAGGCGATCGACGTCGCCCTCGCGTGGGGGTGGATCGACGCGATTCGCAAGTCGTTCGACGAGCACAGCTTTCTTCAGCGCTACTGCCCGCGCGGCAAGAAGAGCGTCTGGAGCCAGGTCAACGTCGCGAACGTCGAGCGCCTGACCGCCGCAAAGAAGATGCAGCCCCCGGGCCTGGCGCAGGTCGAGGCGGCGAAGGCCGACGGCCGGTGGGCGCGGGCCTACCGCATGACCAAGACCGAGGCGCCGCCCGAGCTCCTCGCCGCGATTCGCGCGCGCCCCAAGGCCGCCGCGATGTACGAGCAGCTCTCGGCGCAGAACCGCTTCGCCCTCACCTTCCGCGTGCTCGCGCTGCGCACCGAGGCCGGTCGCACGAAGCGCATCGCGGCCTTCGTCGAGATGCTCGAGCGCGGAGAGACGCTTCACCCGAACCGCGCCCGCCGAGCGGCGCGGCCGCCTCGAGCAAGTAGCCGCTCCAGCGGCAGCTGACAGTTGAGGCTCTCTCTGACTCCGGGGATTTTCAAGGCAACGGCTTGCCGAACCTGGATTCCAGTAGCAATGCCAACATGACCAAAGTGGAGTTCGACGCGTTGGAGTGGCACGACGCGGTATTGCTGGAACTTACGATCGACCGACGCGCCGCCGGGGAGAGCGACGAGGTTGTTCTGCTCGTCGAATGGCGCGATGGTCGGCGGCAACGCGTGCGTTTCATCGGCTGCTACGGCTTCGCAGCTTTGATGAACTTCGGCGTGGAGGCTCCGGAATCAATCCGGGGGGCGTCGTGTACTATCGACGCGCCGCAGTTGGCCGAGATCAGAGAGCGCTGGAACCGAGTCGGAGTCGACCTCAGAGATCTTTTTTGCTTCGAGCTCACCACGAATTCTACGGCCAGCGACATCCGCATCTACGCCAAGCAATTTCTGGTCTCGGACGCATAGGCGCACGAATGGGTTCGATTGTCGGCACCTCATTATGCGGTTGTTCACCGAGACACGGCATCAAGGCAGCGGCTTGCCGAACCGCGCCTGGTACTTCGTCGCGACGCCGTCGAACGCCGCCGTCATGTGCATGCTGCGATAGAGCCGCGCCAGCCGGTGCCACGCGTCGACGTTCGCTGCATCGGTGACGATCGCCTTCTCGAGGTGCGCGATCGCATCGGCCTTCCGATACGCGCCCTCGTCGAGCACCGCCAGCACGTAGTGCGCGCGCCCCAGGTTCGGGTCGAGCTTCAGCGACTGCATGCACGCCGACCGCGCCGCGGCCTGCGCCTGCGGCACCTGCGCCTCACACGCCAGCTCCCACGCTCGCGCGTCGTTCGGAAACTCTCTCGGCAGCGCGATCGCCTTCGCTGGCTTCTTCGCCTTCAGCTCGGTCAGCGCTGAATTGAATGCGTCCACGAACTCGGCCTGGTCGTTCTCAGGCGCCGACCCCGCCAGGGGCATGTCCGACGCCTGCTGCCGCTGCTGCACGCAGTCTCTGCAGCCGAGCCGCCGGTAGAGCTGCTCGAGGTTCGCCGATACCTCCGCCGACTTCGCGCTGCGATCGACCCGCTTCGCCGCCTCGTCGGCTGCCGCGCGGGCGCCGGCCAGGTCCTTCTGCTCCGCCAACGCCCAGCCGAGCCACAGCTGCGGCCGCGGGTCGTCAGGCGCCAGCGAGGCCGCGGCGCGGCACCGCTTCACCGTCTCGGGGTCGGTGGCCTTGGTCTCCAGGCTCATCGCGCAGATGAAGCTCGACAGCTGCGGGTTCGACGGGTTGCGCGCCTGCACCTGCAGCGCCGTCACCAGCGCGTCGTCTTTTCTGCCCGCCGCCTGCTTGTCGATCGCGATCTGGAAGAGCTTGCGGTCCGTCTCCGACAGCGGCGTCGCCGTCACCGCAGCGGCCGCCACGCCTCCATCCGCCGACGACCAGAGCGCCTCGCGCTCGTTCGGCGCGAACGCGCTGAGAGGCATCGCCAGCTGCGCCGTCTTCGCCGCTTCCAGCCACGCGCGCTTGTCGTCGGTGTCATCGACGTGCGCGAGCCCGAGCTCGATCAGCTTCACCGACGTCGCAGAGAACTCACGCAGCGTGTCGCGGTACTGCGGGCACATGAAGTACTGCAGGTCGCGATCGTGCAGCGCCCCCAGCGCGTGCCCCCACTCGTGCAGGAACACCGCCGTCTCCTGGTGCTGCACGCGGGCGCGCACGACGCCGTCTTTCTCGTCGTTGCCGACCGTCTTGAGCTGCGACGCGAGGTAGTCGGCCACCGCGGCGGTCTGAATGCCGCGCAGCACCGCGTGACTGCCGAACAGGTGCGCGGCGCCGATGTCTTCGAAGTCTCCGCTGAACAGCGGCAGCGCCGACGTGAACCCCACCACCAGGTGGGCGCCGTTCGCCGGGTGCTCGACGCGCAGCTGATCGACCAGCGGCTTGATGGCGTTGCTCCGCGGGTGCTCCCACCGCTCGATGCCCACCAGCTCGAACTCGACCGCGAAGCGGCCCCGCGTGTAGCCGCTCGCGCGCGTGAGCAGCTCGCGTATGCGCTCTTCGTACTGCCGGTTCTGCGCGACGTAGTCGTCGTCGACCAGCGCGCGCACGCGTATGGGCTTCGTGGTTGCGGGCGCGCTGCTCGATTGAATCGGCGCCGGCGTGAGCGCCTTCACCGTGTCCCGGTCGCGCGTCATCTGCGTCAGGTCACACGCGCTGGTGAGCAGCGCCAGGCTCGCCCCCACGAGTCGGTTCATGGGTCGGAGGGTAGCGGATTCTGGCTGGCGCTTTGGGGTGCTTCGCACCTCGTTTGCCTTCGCGCCCCCTCACCCTCGTTCCCTCTCCCTCGAGGGAGAGGGGGGCTTTTCTACTTGTACAACCTCGAGCTCAGCAGTTGGTTGAGAACACGCTGACAGCGCGAGCAACAGCAGCCGGCCGTCACCATCGAGAGCACGCCGAACAGCACCCACCGGCGTGACCTCGCGAAGCACGCGCCATTCGCGATGGGTCTACCACCCGGGCGCACGCGGCGGTCGCGTTCGTTGACACGCCGTCGCTCGGCCTGCTATCGCTTGGCCGAAATTGATAATGATTATCAATTGCATATGAAGGAGCCCTGACATGCGCACCACCTTCGCCGCCCTGATTCCCGCCCTCGCTCTCGTCGCCTGTGGCCCCGCCGACCTCCCGCAAGCCGAAGCCAAGACCAAGGCGCAGGCCCTGGTAGGGGCGGCAGGTACTGTCGGCTCGGTCGAGCGGGTGCGCGACGCCAAGATCGACGCGTGGAAGGCGGTCGCCGCGATGTCGGGCGGCGGGCAGCTCGAGCTGTTTCTCTCTCCGACCACCGGTGACGTGCTGGTGCTCGAGTCCGAGAAGGGGCCGTTCGACTATGACCTGACGGTCGCCGGCTACATCTCGTTCGCGCGGGCGAGGTCGCTCGCCTTCGAGCAGCAGGTCGGCGCGATCGAGTTCTGGGAGCTCAACGTCGACGAGAAGCTCTACGAGTTCTACGTGCGCGCCAGCGACCAGAAGCTCTGGGAAATCAAGTTGAGCCCGACCGACGGCAAGCTGCTGTCGAAAGAAGAAAAGGCGATGCGGGACTGAAGGCCGTGCCCAGGTCGACCGTCATCGGGGCCGCCCTCACCAGCCTCTGGCTGATGGGCGGTTGCGTTCAGAGCGAGCCGCTCGCGGCAGAGAAGCGCGAGGTGCTGGCCGCCATCGCACAGCAGGTCGTTCAGCCCACCCTCGACCAGTTCGAGAATGACGCCGCGGCGCTCGCGCTCGCCGCACAGGCCTGGGCCGAGCAGGCCACCCACGGTCCCGCGCCCGCAGAGCTGCAGGCGGCCCGCGCCGCCTTCGCGACCGCGTTGGTGACCTGGGAGCGGGCCGAGGTGCTGCAGTTCGGCCCCGCCGGCCAGACCGGGCGCGTCACTGAAGGGGCATCAGCACGCGACCCGATCTACGCGTGGCCCTCTCTGAACCCGTGCCAGGTCGACAGTCGTCTGGTCGACCGCGACTACAGCGCCGACTCGCTGCGCAGCGGGCTGGTCACCATCAAGGGCCTGGCCGCCGTCGAGAGGCTCTTGTGGTCGACCGACCAGAACGGCTGCCCACCCGAAGCGCCCATCAACGCGATGGGCACCTGGGCGGCGATGACCGAGACCGACCGAGCCTCGGCGCGCGCGCAGTACGCCGTCACCGCGACCGCCCTGGTGAGTGAGCACGCCGCCCAGCTCGCCGCGAAGTGGCGAGATGCCTTCGCGGAAAAGCTCGCCCAGGCCGGAACCCCGGGAAACCCCTTTCCCACTGCGCATGCCGCGCTGAACGAGGTGTTCGCCGGCCTCTTCTATCTAGACGGGGTCGCGAAGGACAAGAAGCTGGGCGCACCCTCGGGCCTCACCCCCGACTGCACGGCGGCGTCATGCCCCGCGCTCGTCGAGGCGCCCGCCTCGGGCCTGTCACAGCGGGCGCTGCTCGAGAACCTCGACGCGGCGCGCGCGCTGCTCGGCGGAGGCTTCGGCAGCGAGGGCGCTGGCTTCGACCGGCTGGTGAAGCTGCGCGGCGCTCCTCAACTCGGCACCGACCTCTTCGCGAAGCTCGCTGCTGCTCGCGCCTCGGTCGCAGCCCTCGACGGGCCCATCGACGCCGCGGTGGTGTCGAAGCTCGACGCGGTGCACACCGCGTACTTCGACCTCAAGGCGTTCACCGACCTGATGAAGTCGCAGCTGGTCACCACGCTGGCGCTGAAGCTGCCCGAGCAGGGAGCCGGCGACAATGACTGAGCGGCTCGCCCGGTTCGCGGCCCAACCCGTCGACGTGGCGTCGCTCTGGGCGCTGCGCGTCGCGCTCGGGCTGGTGCTGACGGTGGGGCAGGTGCGGCTGCTGCTCAGCGGCTGGGTCGACGCCCTCTACGTCGAGCCGCGGTTCACCTTCTCGTACTGGCTCTTCGATGGGTTGCCTCGGCTGCCGGCGGGCGCGATTCGCGCCACGGTCGCCGTCTCCGCCGCCCTGGCGTTGCTCTTCGCCCTGGGCCTCGCCCGGCGCCTCTCGGGCGCGCTGCTCTTCCTCTCCTTCGGCGCACTGCAGCTGGTCGACGTCACCAACTACCTCAACCACTACTACCTGGCGCTGCTGCTCATCGCGCTGCTCACCGTGCTGCCCACCGAGCTGAGGTTCGGTGCGGTGCCCCGCTGGGTGGTCTGGCTGGTTCGCCTGCAGGTCGCGGTGGTCTACGTGAACGCGGGGTTGGGCAAGGCGGGCACCGACTGGCTGCTCCACGCGCAGCCCCTCTCGATCTGGCTCTCGGCCCGCACCGAGGTGCCCGTGCTCGGGCCGATCTTCGCCTGGCCACCGACCGCATACCTGGCGAGCTGGGCGGGGTTCTTGTTCGACCTCACCATCGTCGGCTGGCTGTCGTGGCCGCGCACGCGCCGCGCCGCCTACGCCCTGGTGCTGTTCTTCCACGCGCTCACGTTCGTGCTGTTCGACATCGGCATGTTCCCGTTCATCATGACCGCGGCCGCCACCATCTTCTTTGCGCCGTCATGGCCGCGGCGCTTCATTCGCGCCCCCGACGTGTCGCCGCCGTCGGGCTTCGCGCCGCCGCGCCCCGCGCTCTTCGCCGCCCTCGCCTTCGCCGCGTTTCAGGTGCTCTTCCCGCTGCGGCAGTGGGCGATGCCCGGCGACGTGCTGTGGGGCGAAGGGGGCATGCGCTTCTCGTGGCGGGTGATGCTTCGCGAGAAGCAGGGCAGCGTCACCTACCTGGTCGAGGCTCCCACGGTGCAGCGGGTGTGGCGGGTGAACCCGCTCGACTACCTCACCCGACGGCAGGCCGCCGAGATGAGCGGCCAGCCCGATCTGGTGCTGCAGCTCGCCCATCACATCGCGCGTGACTTCGAGCGCCGCGGGTACCCGAACGTGAAGGTGCGCGCAGAGGCGTGGGTCTCGCTCAACGGGCGGCCCCCCGCGCTGATGATCGACCCTTCGGTCGACCTCGCCGCCGAGCCCGACCCGGTCGGAGCGCCGCGGTGGGTCATGCCGCGACCCGAAGGGCCTCCGCTAGCGGTGTGGCGGCCGGAGGGCGGGTGAGCGCCGCGTTGGCGCTGCTGGTTGCGCTGGCGGCGGCCGAGTCGCCGCTCGATGCGGGCCTGCCCGAGCCGCTCGAGCTCGGCGACGCTGGCGAGGTCGCCGACGCGGGAGACAGCCATCCGCTCGACGCCGGCCCGGTCGCCGACGCGGGCGCTCCGCCCCGCCTGGAGACCGTCGTCTTCGCCGATGTCGACCTTCGCCGCGTCGCCGGCTCGGCGCAGGTGATCGGCCACGACGAGCTCGAGCGGCGCGAGCAGAACGACGTGCACCGGGTGTTGCAGAGCGTGCCGGGCGTCTACGTGCGCGACGAAGAGGGGTTCGGCCTGCGGCCGAACATCGGCATGCGCGGGGTGAACCCCGAGCGCAGCTCGAAAATCACCCTGATGGAAGACGGCGTGCTCGCCGCCCCCGCGCCGTACGCTGCACCCGCCGCCTACAACTTCCCCCTGGTGACGCGAATGACCGCCATCGAGGTCTACAAGGGGCCGGCTTCGATTCGCCACGGGCCCCAGACCATCGGCGGCGCCATCAACCTGCGCACCCGCGCGGTGCCGCAGCAGGCCCAGGCCGACGCCGACGTCTCGTTCGGCAACTACGGCGCGCGCAAGCTGCACGGCTCGGCGGGCATCGGCAACGACCGGCTCGGGGTGCTGGTCGAGGCCGCCAACCTCGGCAGCACCGGGTTCAAGCAGCTCCCCGGGGGGGCCGACACCGGCTTCGACAAGAGCGAGCTGATGCTGAAGGCGCGGGCGTCGACCGACCCCGCCGCGGCGGTGGTGCACGCCGCCGAGCTGAAGCTCGAGTACGGCACCGAACGCTCGAACGACACCTACCTGGGGTTGTCGGTCGAAGACTTCGAGAAGAACCCGTACGGGCGGTACCCCGCGTCGGCGGCTGACCAGATGCGCTGGTGGCGCTCCCAGGCCGTGCTCACCTACACGCTGACCGCTGGCGAGGCGATTCGCTTCAGCGCAGTGCTGTACCGCACCGACTTTCAACGAACGTGGCACCGCTTTCTCTCGTTTCGCCGTGGCCCCGACCTGTACCAGCTGCTGGCGTACCCCTCGAAGGGCACCACCGCCGAGCCGTGGGTCGACGTGCTGGCCGGTCGCGCCGACTCGCAGAACCTCGACGAGTCGGTGATGGTGCTCGACGTCACGCGGCGCATGGCCGCCTGGGGGGCGCAGGCGACGTTGATGCTGCGCGCGGCGACCGGCCCCGTCTCACACGACGTCGAAGCGGGGGTGCGCGTTCACGCCGACGACATTCGCCGGCATCACCACGGCTCGGGCTACGCGATGACGCGCGGGGTGCTGTTGCCCGACGGCGAGCCCGACGTGTCGTACGTCGACAACGTCGGTGAAGCGCGAACGCTCGCCGTGCATCTGGCCGACACCTTGTCGGTCGGCAGACTGACCGTGTCGCCGGGCGCCCGGCTCGAGCTGATTCGGGTGTGGCTGAAAGACGAGCTCGCCGGCACCGGCGCGGTGCCCAACGAGTCGGCCACCCCGCTGCTCGGGCTCGGTGCGGTGTACACGTTCGACTTCGGGCTCGCGGTGCTCGCGGGAGTGCACCAGGGGTTCTCACCGGTGACTCCCGGGCAGGCGGCCTCGGTGCGGCCCGAGCGCGCCATCAACTCGGAGACCGGGGTGCGCTTCGGCCGCGCGGGGTTGCGCGCCGAGGCGATTCTGTTCTGGAGCGAGTACCAGAACATCACCGGCGAGTGCACCTTCGCCGAAGGGTGCCTGCAAGAGCAGCTGAACCAGCAGTTCAACGGCGGCACCGCGCGGGTGTTGGGGCTCGAGCTGCTCGCGGGCGGCCGGTGGCGGTTGCCCGGGCAGGTGCAGCTCTTCGCCGACGTCGTCTACACCTTCACCAGCGCGAAGTTCCTCGAGTCGTTCAACTCACCCAACCCCATCTGGAAGTCGGTCACCGCCGGAGACGAGCTGCCCTACATTCCCGCGCACCAGGGGCAGGTGCGCGCGCGGGTGCGGCGAGAGCCTGCCGAGCTGAGCCTGAGCGCGGCGTACTACGGCGAAACGCGCGAGCAGGCAGGGGCAGGGCCGATTCCCGACGCGGTTCGCGTGCCCCAGCGCGTTCTGGTCGAGGCCACCGCGTCGGTCGATTGGGGCGCGGCGCGCCTCTACTTCACCGCCACGAACCTGCTCGGCACGACCTCGCTCGCCTCACGACGGCCGTTCGGAGCGCGGCCCCAGGCGCCGATGATGTTTCAGCTCGGGTTGAAGTACAGCTTCCGCTGAGGGGGCGGTCGCGCCCGGCAGCGCCGCCCTCGGCTTCGCTTCACGAGCGGCTCATCGCGCCCAGGTTGAACACCCGCGCGAAGCCGTGCCCCTTCAGCATCGAGCGCGCGACCGCCGAGCGTGTGCCGCTGGCGCAGTAGACGACCTTGGGCTCGTCTTTCGGGCCCAGCTTGTCGAGGCGGGCCGAGAGCTCCTGCACTGGCACGTTGATGGCTCCGGGCAGGTGCCCGCTCGCGAACTCGGCCGCAGAGCGCACGTCGATCAGCCGCGCGCCTTCTTTCACCAGCCGGCGCGCTTCGTCGGGGCTCACCTGGGTGAGGCGCTTGAAGAGCAGGAACAGCGCCACCAGCGCGACGGGTATGAGCCACTGCAGCGTCTGCGAGCTCATCGTCACAGAAATTGAGCCACAGTCTGCCCGCCGCTCGCCCCCGGCAGCGGCGAGCCACTGGAGCCCTAAAGCCCATGAAGAAGAACCCCCGCATCAGCTGGAAGCGCCACCCCGCGTCGTCTCTCGACCTCTCGGGGTGGAAGGTCGCGGTCATGGGAGGCACCGGAGGCCTCGGCCGCGCCCACTCGAAGGTGCTCGCCTCGCGCGGGCGCGCGTCACGGTGGTGGGCCAGACCTTTCGCGACGAGGGCGTCGCGGGCCTCGAGGTCGTGAAGGCCGACCGGAGCCTGTTGCGCGAACGCATGCGGTGTGCTGACCGCCGAGCAACTCGAAGCCGAAGCCGCGCGAATGCTGAACGCATGGAACAGCACACTGCCGCGCCGCATGCTGTCGTGGCAGACTGCAGAGCAGGTCTGGGCGCGGCGCACTGCGCTCGTCGTTGACAGGCAACAACTGAGGGAAGAAGTGGCAGACCGTGCCGCGCGGATACAGCGGCAACTCGATGTCCGCGGAGAGCCTGCGGACCTGGCCGAGCGTCTCGCCATTGAGGCGGCGCTCACTCAGCGTGGCTGGCTTGTGAGGCGCAGTGGGGAAATCGCCAAGTGATTGGTTTAACCACAAACGCTCATCAAACGTGGCGCGTCACACCCAGCGGTCCGACTGTTGGGCCTGCAGCAGAAAGTGCATTCGAGCGGGCCGGCTTCAACGCAGTCGGTAAATATCTCGAGGGTATTTTCAAATAAATGACCAAGCTTGAATCCATTGATCGCATCAAAGCGCTAGCTCGGCGGGCCGAGGTTTCGTTGCGTTCCCTTCCAGACTTTCCTTCAGTCGAGCCTCTTTTTGATGAAGTCCTCGGCATCATGGAACAGTCCACTTTGCGCAATGAATTCTCAGAACTTCTAATAAACATGTCCCAAGCGTCTGAATTTCCGATTGAACTCATTGAGTACTGCGCGCATGCGCTTCGATGGACGGAACTCGAGTCTGGATTCAAAAAACTACGAGACGAAACCAAGGATCGCCGATTGCGAGAGGCTGTTGATCGAATCTTGGGGGCATTTGAAGACGATTGGGATCTGCGCGACATTTACAAACGTTGGAGCCCTCCCCCTCCAGCTGAGAAACTCCAGTCCTAGCGCTCAGGGCAGCGGCTTGCCGAAGCGCGCCTGGTACTTCGCCGCGACTCCGTCGAGCGCAGCCGTCATGTGCAGCCCGCGGTACAGCTTCGCCAGCCGGTGCCACGCGTCGACGTTCGCTGCATCGGTGACGATCGCCTTCTCGAGGTGGGCAATCGCATCGGCCTTCCGATAGGCACCCTCGTCGAGCACCGCCAGCACGTAGTGCGCGCGCCCCTGGTTCGGGTCGAGCTTCAGCGACTGCATGCACGCCGACCGCGCCGCCGCCTGCGCCTGCGGCACCGCCTCACATGCCAGCTCCCACGCTCGCGCGTCGTTCGGGAACTCCTTGGCAGCGCGATCGCCTTCGCCGGCTTCTTCGCCTTCAGCTCGGTCAGCGCAGCGTTGAACGCGTTCACGAAGTCGTTCTGGTCGTTTTCAGGCGCCGACTGCCAGCGGCATGTCCGACGACTGCTGCCGCTGCTGCACGCAGTCTCTGCAGCCGAGCCGCCGGTACAGCTGCTCGAGGTTCGCCGACACGTCTGCCGCCTTCGCGCTGCGATCGACCCGCTTCGCCGCCTCGTCGGCTGCCGCGGGGCGCCGGCCAGGTCCTTCTGCTCCGCCAACGCCCAGCCGAGCCACAGCTGCGGCCGCGGGTCGTCTGGCGCGAGCGCGGCGGCCGCACGGCACCGCTTCAGCGTCTCGGGGTCCACCGCCTTCGTCTCCAGGCTCATCGCGCAGATGAAGCTCGACAGCTGCGGGTTCGACGGGTTCCGCGCCTGCACTTGCAACGCCGTCACCAGCGCGTCGTCTTTTCGCCCAGCCACCTGCTTGTCGATCGCGATCTGGAAGAGCTTGCGGTCCGTCTCCGACAGCGAAGTCACCTTTGCCTCAGCGGCCGCCACGCCCCCATCTGCCGACGACCAGAGCGTCTCACGCTCGTTCGGCGCGAAGGCGCTCAGCGGCATCGCCAGCTGCGCCGTCTTCGCAGCCTCGAGCCACGCGCGCTTGTCGTCGGTGTCATCGACGTGCTCGAGCCCGAGCTCGATCAGCTTCACCGACGTCGCAGAGAACTCACGCAGCGTGTCGCGGTACTGCGGGCACATGAAGTACTGCAGGTCGCGGTCGTGCAGCGCGCCAGCGCGTGCCCCCACTCGTGCAGGAACACCGCGGTCTCCTGGTGCACGCGCGCGCCGACTCCGTCTTCTCGTCGTTGCCGACCGTCTTCAGCCGCCCGGTGAGGTAGTCGGCCACCGCGGCGGTCTGAATGCCGCGCAGCACCGCGTGACTGCCGAACAGGTGCGCGGCGCCGATGTCTTCGAAGTCTCCGCTGAACAGCGGCAGCGCCGACGTGAACCCCACCACCAGGTGGGCGCCGTTCGCCGGGTGCTCGGTGCGAAGCTGATCGACCAGCGGCTTGATGGCGTTGCTTCGCGGGTGCTCCCAGCGCTCGATGCCCACCAGCTCGAACTCGACCGCGAAGCGCCCCCGCGTGTAGCCGCTCGCGCGCGTGAGGAGATCTTTGATGCGCTCTTCGTACTGCCGGTTCTGCGCGATGTAGTCGTCGTCGACCAGCGCTCGCACGCGGACCGGCTTGGAGGCCGTGGGGGCGTTGCTCGATTGAATCTGCGCTGGGGTCAGCGCTTTCACCGTGTCGCGATCGCGCGCCATCTGCGTCAGGTCGCACGCGCCGAGCAGTAGCAGGCTCGCTCCCAGGAGTCGGTTCATTGGCTTTGCCTTCTCGCCCCCTCACCCTCGTTCCCTCTCCCTCGAGGGAGAGGGAGGCTCTTCTACCTGCGCCCAGGGGCCGGTCGCGGGGGGTGAGGTGGCGGGCGCGGCCGCCGGCTCTTCTTTCACGAACTGCTCGAACCGCTGCTTGTTCGTCGCCTTGTGAAACGCCTCTTCGCCGTCGATGGTGCCCACCTCGGCCAGGCCGAACAGCACGTCGTCCATCGCCTGCATGCCCATCGTCTTCCCACCCTGGATGATGGAGTGCAGCATCGGCGTGTTGCCCTCGCGGATGATGTTCGCCAGCGCCGGCGTCTTCATCAGAATCTCGTTCACCGCCACCCGGCCCTTGCCGTCGGCCGTGCGCAGCAAGAGCTGCGAGACGATGCCCGCCAGCGACTCGCTCAGCATGGTGCGCACCTGCCCCTGCTGGTCGGTGGGGAACGCGTCGATCAACCGGTCGACCGTCTTCGGCGCGTTGTTGGTGTGCAGGGTGCCGAACACCAGCACCCCCATCTCGGCCGCGGTGATGGCCAGGCCGATGGTCTCCATGTCACGCATTTCGCCGACGAGGATGACGCCGGGGTCTTGCCGCATCGCCGCCCGCAGCGCGCTCGCGAAGCTCTTGGTGTCTTGCCCCACCTCGCGCTGCGAGATGGTGCACGACTTGTTCGCGTGCACGAACTCGACCGGGTCTTCGATGGTGACGATGTGCTTGGTGTGCTTCGTGTTGATGAGGTCGATGATGCCCGCGAGCGTGGTCGACTTGCCCGACCCGGTGGGGCCCGTGACCAGCACCAGCCCCTGCTCGAGGTCGGCGAACGTCGACACCGCGGGCGGCATTCTCAGCTCGCCCAGCGTCTTGATGCGCTCGGGAATGATGCGGAACACCGCGCCCACCCCGCGCTCTTGACGCAGGTAGTTCGAGCGAAAGCGCGCCACCCCGGGCAGCGCGTAGGCGAAGTCGAGATCGAGGTTCTTCTCGAAGTGCGCCCACTGCTCTTTGGTCGCCACCTCTTCGAGGTGCGCGCGCAGCGACTCGTCGGTGAACGCGTTCCACCCCGGCACTGCGGTCATCTCGCCGTGCACGCGGGTGTGCGGGGGCAGCCCGGCGCCCAGGTGCAGGTCTGAGCCGCCGCTCTCTTTGAGGTGCTTGAACAACACGTCGAGGCGGGCCATTAGACGAACCTCTTGGGGTCGTCGCAGAAGCGACGCGCGGTCTCTTTGTTGATGGTGCCGGCCTTCACCAGGTCGAGCAGCGAGTCGTCGAGCAGCGCCATGCCCTCGCTGCGGCCGGTCTGCATCACGCTGCGAATCTGAAACGTCTTCTCGTCGCGAATCAGGTTCGACACCGAGGGCTTCACGAACAGCGTCTCGAGCGCGGGCACCCGGCGGTTGCCGTCGACCGTGGGCACCAGGCGCTGGCTGACGATCGCCTTGAGCGACTCGCTCACCATCGCCCGAATCTGCGACTGCTGCTTGGGCGGGAACACGTCGAGAATGCGGTTGATGGTGCGAATCGCCGAGTTGGTGTGCAGCGTGGCGAGCACCAGGTGGCCCGTCTCGGCGGCGGTGATGGCCAGCGCGATGGTCTCGAGATCTCGCAGCTCACCGATCACGATCACGTCGGGGTCTTCGCGCAGCGCCGCGCGCAGCGCGTTGGCGAAGCTCAGGGTGTGCTTGCCCGCCTGCCGCTGGTTCACCACGCAGCCCTTCGAGGCGTGCACGAACTCGATCGGGTCTTCGACGGTGATGATGTGGTCTTTGCGCGTCTCGTTGACCATGTTCACCAGCGCCGCGAGCGTCGAGCTCTTGCCGCAGCCCGCGGGCCCGGTGATCAGCACCAGGCCCTGGTGCCACTGGGTGAGCCGCTCGAGCGTCTTGGGCAGCCCCAGGTCTTCGAGCGTGGGCGGGGTCGCCGGCACCGGGCGAAACACGCCGTCCCACCCGCGCTGTTGCCGGTAGATGTTGGCGCGAAAGCGGCCGTTGGGCAGCTGAATGGCGAAGTCGAGATCGTTGTGCTCGCGCAGCGCGGCCTTCTGCTGCTCGTCGAGCGCGGCGAACAACAGCTGCTCGGTGCCGGCTGCGTCGATCACGCCGAGCTTGAGCTCGCGCAGCGTGCCGCCCACCCGCATCTGCAGGGCGGCTCCGGCGTGAATGTGCACGTCGCTGGCCTTGGCGTCGACCGCGCGCGAGAGAATCGCCTCGAGCGGCGGCAGCTTGCTGTTCGCCACCGTCTGCGCGCGCGCCGCCGGAGCCACGTAGCCCTGCGGCTGCGAAGGCGCCGGTGCTGGCGGCGCAGCGGCCGCCGCCGGTTGGGGCGCTGACGCAGCAGCAGGCGCGGCGGCGGGAGCGGCGGCTGCGGCACCCGGCGTGCCGCGCTTGGCCATCTGAGCCTGCGCGTTGAGCAGCCAGGTGAGCTGCTCGGGGGTGATGAGCCTCATCTCCAGCATGATCTCGCCGAGCTTCTTTCTCGGGTCGTTCATGGCGGCCTGGCGCTGCACCGCCTCCTGGAGCTTCTCGGCAGTGACCAGCTTGTAGTGGATCGCGATGCGGCCCAGGAGCTGGGCTTCGGCAGTCGACATGCGGCCCGAGAGTCTACCCGTGGATGTGCCGATGCCCGCTGAATTCCTCGCGCTGACACTTCTTCACAGGCACCTCCACAGAGCGGGGGTTAACCTCGCCCGCTGAAGATGGAAAAGAAGCCCGAAGAGAAGAAGAAGAGACCGCCGTTCAGCGTGACGCTGCGCCGCATCATCGCGCTGGCGAAGCCCGAGGCCGGCAAGCTGGCGGTGGCGACGGTCTTCTTGATGGTGGCGGCGGGCGCGAACCTCGCCTTTCCCCGCGGCGTTCAGCTGATCATCCGCGGCGCGCCGGCCCGCCCCCGCCGGCGCGGCGGCGCCCCGGGGCCCCCCGGCCGCCCCCCGCGCCGCGAGGCGCTGGGCGGCACCTCGAAAGAGCGCATCGACACCCTGTCGACCTACCTGGTGATCATCTTCGCGGTGCAGGGCGTGGCGATGGCGATTCGCTACTACCTGTTCATGACCGTGGGCGAGCGGGTGGTGACCCGCCTGCGCGCCCGGCTCTTCCAGACGCTCGTCACGCAAGAGATCGGCTTCTTCGACGGGCAGAAGACCGGCGACCTCACCAGCCGGCTGAGCAGCGACACCACGGTGCTGCAGACCGCCGTCTCGGCGAACATCTCGATGGGCCTGCGCAGCATCGCGCTGGGCGCCGGCACGCTGGCGATGCTGTTCTACACCTCGCGCACGCTGACCCTGCTGATGCTGGCGGTGGTGCCTCCGGTGGCGCTGGGCGCGGTGGCCTACGGCCGCCGGGTGCGCAAGCTGGCCAAAGAGACCCAAGACGCGCTCGCGCGCGCCAGCGCGGTCGCCGAAGAGTCGCTCTCGGGCATTCGCACCGTGCGCAGCTTCGACGCCGAGCACCGCGAGGTCGCCCGCTACGCCGCCGCCACCGAAGAGTCGTTTCAGATCGCCAAGAAGCGCACCTTCATGGGCGCCACCTTCATGGGGGTAGCCTCGTTCGGCGCGTACGCCGCGGGCGCGCTGGTGTTCTGGTACGGCGGCCGGCAGGTGGTGGCGCACGAGCTCAGCGTCGACGAGCTCACCGCGTTTCTCATGTACACCATGCAGATGGCGTTCTCGCTGGGCGCGCTCTCGGAGCTGTGGCCGGCGTACAACCAGGCGGCGGGCGCCGCCGAGCGCATCTTCGAGCTGATCGACCGCAAGCCGGCGGTGAACGCCGAGGGCGGCACGACGCTGCCGCGCGTCGCCGGGCACGTGAAGTGGGAGCACGTCGAGTTCGCGTACCCGTCGCGGCTCGATGTTCCGGTGCTGAAGGGCTTCGACCTCGAGCTCAAGCCGGGCGAGGTGGTGGCGCTGGTCGGGCCGTCGGGCGCGGGCAAGTCGACGGTGGCCTCGATGCTCTACCGCCTCTACGACCCGGTGGCCGGCCGGGTGCTGCTCGACGGCCACCCGCTCACCGCGCTCGAGCCGCACTGGCTGCGCCGGCAGATCGGCGTGGTGGCCCAAGAGCCGCTGCTCTTCTCGACCTCGGTGGCCGAGAACATTCGCTATGGCCGCCCCGAGGCGACCGAGGACGAGGTGATCGCCGCGGCGAAGCTGGCCAACGCGCACACCTTCGTCACCGCCTTCCCCGAGGGGTACCAGACGCTGGTGGGCGAGCGCGGCGTGCGGCTGTCGGGCGGGCAGAAGCAGCGGGTGGCCATCGCGCGCGCGCTGCTCAAGAACCCCAAGCTGCTCATTCTCGACGAGGCGACCTCGGCGCTCGACGCCGAGAGCGAGCACCTGGTGCGCGAGGCGCTCGACCGGCTGATGCAGGGCCGCACCACGCTGGTGATCGCCCACCGGCTGTCGACGGTGAAAGACGCCAACCGGGTGGTGGTGCTCGACGCCGGCAAGGTCGCGCAAGTGGGCAGCCACGACGCGCTGGTGTCGCAAGAAGGCATTTACCGGCGCCTGGTCGAGCGGCAGTTCGCGGTCGCTTGAGCGGCGGCCACGGCTAAAGTGGGCCAATGCGCCTGCTCCCGTGGTTGAGCGTGTTGGTGTGCTTGGGTGCCTGCAACTGCGACCCGAACATCGGCCTGAATGACGGAGGCACCGGCGGCGGTGTTATCGCCGGTGGTCATGGTGGCGGCTCGACCGGTGGCGGCTCGACCGGTGGCGGCTCGACCGGCGGTGGCTCGACCGGTGGCGGCTCGACCGGCGGTGGCTCGACCGGCGGCGGCTCGACCGGCGGCGGCTCGACCGGCGGTGGCTCGACCGCGGGCGGCGGCTCGACCGCGGGCGGCGGCGCTGGAGGCGGAACGGGCGGTCAGGGCGGCGGCGCCCTTCCCCCGTGCGCCCCACACGACGGCGGCCTGCTGGCCACCTTGCCCAGCACGCGCATCGTCACCGTCCACGCGGGCGCGCCGCTGATCGACCCGGTGGGGCTGACGTTCGGCCCCGGCGGGCTGCTGTACGTCGCGAACTCGAGCTCGTGGCTGTCGGGAGGCACCACGGCGGGTACCATTCTCAGGCTCGAGGCCAACGGCACCTTCACCACCTTCGTGAGCGACTCGCGGCTGGCAGGCCCCGGGTGGGTCGCCTTCGCCCCATCGACCGACGGCGGTTCTCCCGCCGCGTACATGGGCACGGAAGACTCCGACGAGTTCGGCGCTCGCAGTGGCGACCAGCTGCTGGTCTCGACCAACGGTGTGGTGAGCGATGCCCTCAACGCATGCGAGGTGGGCCGACTCGAGTACGTCAACTCGGGGACCTTCGCCGAGGGGCTCTACTTCACCGCGCGCGAGCAGGAGGTCGATACCGGCCCTCCCAACCCGAGCGGGCTGCTGCGCTGGATGCCGGGAAGCTCGAGCTACACCGTGGTCCGCGCCATCAGCAGCACCGGGCCGGTCGGCGCGGTGCAGGGCTTCGCGTTCGGGCACGGCGGCACGCTCGGTAATGATCTCTATCTGAGCACGCTCCTCGATGGTGTCTACACGCCCGACGCCTCGGTGGGCGTGTGGCGCGTCGACGCGGGCCTGCAGGCCACGGCGCTCGTCACCGACGTGAAGGTGGTCGACCTCGCGGCGTCTCCCAGCCCGACCGGAGCGTGGGGCGACTTCCTCTACGGCAGCTCCATCACTGCCGACGGTGGCGGCGCGTTGATTCGCATCGCGTCAGACGGCGGCACCCAGGACGTGGCGTCGCGCCTGCAGAGCTACGGGAGCGTGACCTTCGGCCCCGACGGCGCGCTGTACTTCACCGACATCGCCGGGCACGCCATTCACCGCCTCGAGCGTTGCACGCCCTGAGCGCTCACTGCCTGAGCGCGCGCTCACGACGGGCGAGCACCTCGGGCGGCCAGACGTCTTCGAGCTTCGGGTAGAACGTGTCGAACGCGGGCACACCCGGCGGCAGCTGCACCCACGGCAGCTTGGAGCGCACGAAGATGTGCACGTCGGGCGGCAGCGCGGCCGGCGTGTCGAGCGTGCCCACCCGCACGAAGCGGTAGTTGGGGCGACGGCCGTAGTCGCTCCACACCGCGGTGAGGCAGCGCGGGCAGCGGTAGATGTCGTGCGGGCGGCCGCTCTCGCTCGCGACCTCGGTGGGCGACGGCGAGCCCTGCAGCAGCTCGAGCTCGTCGCCTTCGATGATGGCGTTCAGCACGAACGCGCTGCCGGTATGGCGTTGGCAGCGGGTGCAGTGACAGCAGTGCACCCTCATCGGCGCGCGCTTGAGCCGGTAGCGCACTGCTCCGCAGGCACAGCCACCTTCGAGAGTCATGGGGTTGCAGATAGCGCACCCCAAAACAAACCGGGCGGACCCTCGCGCTTCGCGAAGGCCCGCCCGGTCACCGGTACAAGAGAAGCCTAGAGGCTCAGTGGCAGAAGCCGGCCTGGCAGACCAGGTTGCCGGGGCACAGCTGCTGCGCCGAGCAGGCCAGGGTCTGGCACTGCTGCTGGTAGCAGACCTGGTTCATGCCGCTGCACACGACTCCGCCGCACTGGGGGCTGCCGGCGTCGGGCGGGGTCGAGGTCACGCACTGGCCCATCACGCAGCTCTGGCCCATCGCGCACGGCGAGTTGGGGCCGCACACGCTGGGGGTGCCAGAGTCGGGGACCGTGGTGGTGCGGCAGATGCCCTGCACGCAGCTCTGGCCCATCGCGCAGTCGCCGGTCGTCATGCACTGCACCGTGTTGCCGCCGTCGGGAATCGACTGGGCGCGGCAGATGCCGTTGAGGCACGACTGGCCCATCGGGCAAGGCAGCTGGGCGTTGCACTGCTGCACGCCGGCGTCGTTCGGGCCGGGGGTGCCGCACACGCCGTTGATGCACTGCTGACCCATCGGGCAGAGGTTGTTCGCCCCGCAGGCGTTGTTGCTCACGCAGCTGCCGGCCGAGGTGCACACCTGCCCCATCGGGCACGGCGCGTTCGGGCCGCACTGGGTCATGGTCGCCTGGCAGCGCCCCTGCACGCACGCCTGGCCGTTGGGGCAGTCGGCGTTGACCTGGCACTGCGCGCAGGCGCCGTTGCTGCAGGTCTGGCAGGTGCCGTTCACGCAGACCTTGCCGGTGCTGCACACGTGGCTCGCGTCGCACTGCGGGCACCCGGTCATCGGGTTGCACGTCACGCAGCTGCCGTTGGCGTTGCAGTACTGACCCTGCGCACAGAGCGCGTTGGGGCCGCAGTGGTTCATCTGGGTGGTGCACTGGCCGTTGAGGCACACCTGCCCCATCGCGCAAGGCGCGTTCGGGCCGCAGCCGCTCTGGGTCGGCTGGCACGCACCGTTTGCGTTGCAGGTCTGGCCCATCGGGCACGGGGCGTTGGGGCCGCAGGCGGGCGACTGGCACACGCCGTTCAGGCAGCTCTTGCCCATCGGGCAGGGCGCGTTGGGGCCGCAGCTCGAAGCACACGCGTTGGGGAAGCAGATCGCGCACAGACCGTTGAGGCAGGCCTGGCCCATCGGGCACTGGTTGATGCTGCTGCACTGACCCGCGCACGTGGTCGACGTGCACGACTGGCACAGGCCGTTGGTGCACACCTGGCCCATCGCACACTCGCTGTTCGAGGTGCACTGGCAGGCGCCGCCGTTGGGCGCGCTGCAGCCGGGCGTCTTGCACACGCCGTTGACGCAGGTCTGGCCCATGCCGCAGTCGTTGTTCGACATGCAGGCGGTGTTGGTGCCGGGCTGAAAGCCGGTGAAGCCCACCACCTGGAAGCGGAGCAGCCTGCTCTCGGTGTCGACGGTGACCAGCGAGCGGTCGACCACGAAGCGGGTGCCGTCGTCTTCGACGCCCTGCACGAAGAGGCGGTCGGCGGTCTCACCCTCTGACAGGGGGTGTAGGGGAGCGTCATCTCGACCGGCATGGCGAAGCGGGTGCCCGAGGGGCCCCAGAGCGCCACCTGGCCGGCGGCCTTGTCGCCGCCCTGCGTGATGGGCGCCGAGCCGAGCTCGAGGGTGATCTCCTGGTCGGCCGCCAGCGCGCCGGGGGGAATCACCAGCTTCGCGCCCGCGAGCTCGGGGCTGTCGCTCGCGGCGACGGTGAGCGAGCCGCCCTGGCTGGCCGAGATCTTCTCGGTCTTGACGTACTTCGAGCCGACCTGCTGCGTCGAATGCACGCACAACAGATGAGCACCGCGGCGGCGAACGAGAGACGACAGTGGAGTGCGGAAGCTTTCATGGTGCGCGTGAATTTCCCGACGGGTGGCCACCTTCAAAAAACTTCGTGACCTCTGCCCGGTGGGCGCCAGCGGGAAAGCGCCCCAGGTATTCGGTGAGGTGGCGGCGCGCGGCGGCGTCTTCGCCGAGCTGCTGTTCGCACACCGCGGCGAAGTACAGCGCGTCGTCGGCGTGCGCGGGGTCGGTCAGCAGCTCGAGGTAGTCGGCGGCGGCGCCGGCGCAGTCTCCGCGGTCGCGGCGCACGGTGGCGCGCACGAAGCGCACGTCGGCCCGGCGCTCGCTCTCGAGGAAGCGGGCGAGAAAATCGTCCATCGCCTCGAGCGCGGCGGGGCCGGCTCCGAGCTTCAGCTGCGCTTCGATCGACGAGAGCGCGACCTCGTGGGCCAGCGAGCCTCTCGGGTAACGGGCGCGGTATGCATCCAACGCCTCGAGCGCCGCGGCGGGGTTCTTCAGCGCGCGCAGGTTGAGGCGGCCCACCTCGTAGAGCGACGGCTCGGCCCAACCCGAGTCGGAATGGGTGAGCCCCTGGTAGAGGGCCAGCGCCTCGGCGGTGCGGCCGCGCTGCGCCAGCGAGCGCGCGAGCAGGTAGCGCTTGCCGGGGTCGGCCGGCGGCTCGAGCTTCGCCGCGGGGCGCGGGTCGACCACCGGCGGGCTCTCCATCGGCTCGAAGGTGACGTCGGGCAGCGGCTTGGGCTCGGGCGCGGGCAGCTCGATGAGGGTGAGCCCGCCCACCGCCTGGGCGGTGATGGTGGTGCGCAGGCTGCCCTGCGCCGCGCCCACCTGGTGCGCACCCCGGGCGGTGGCCACCTCGAGCGGCGCGGTGCCCAGCTCGACGCCGTCGAGGGTCACCAGCGCGCCCACCGGGCGGGCGATGCGCAGCACCGCGCCGTCGGCGGGCGCCGCGGCCAGCGCGCGGGCGGTCGAGAGGTCGGCGTTCGAGAGCTCGGCGCGGCCGGTGCCGTCGCGGCTCGACCAGCGCTGACCCGCGCGCACCGTCACGTCGGTCGAAGGCCCGCGCACCCGCGCGCTGCCCTCGGCGACCTGCAGCGTCACCTGATCGGCGGCGGCGTCGAGCTGAAATACCGCGGCCTCGACCTCGACCCCGTACTGCCGCACCTCGAGGTGCAGCGGCGCGGTGGCGGCGGCGACCAGCGTGCCGTCTTCGAGCGCGAGCTTCTGGCGCGAGAGCCGGGCGCGCGTGCCTTCGCGCAGCAGCGCTCCGCCGCCGGTGAGCCGGGTGTACGCCCGGCTCTTGCCCGCGGTCTTGAGCTGCGCGCCGTCGCCGAGCTGCTGGCCGACGCGCGCCGCCGACCACTCGGCGCCGCTGGAGGCCTGCACGTCGCCCGCGGCGAGGGTGAGCGTGGCGAACGGCCCGGCCGCGGCCGGCGGCTTCACCGGCGCGCGCAGCAGCACGAACGCGAGCAGCGCCGCGGCCAGCGCACCGGCGGGCACGAGCAGCCACCCCGCGCCGGGGCGCCGAGGCTGCTGCTGCAGGCTTCTCCACACCCGCTCGCGCGAGCCGGGCCGGTCGAGCTCTCCGCCCGCTTTGGCGCGAGAGAGCAGGCTGCCGAGCGCGTCGTTCTTTTCTCTCCAGGGGCTAGTCACGGCAGGCCCCGCTTGCGCGCGATGCGCTCGAATTCTTGCCGGGCGTAGTGGAGCCGCGACCACACCGTCTCGACCTTGCAGCCGATGCGCTCGGCGATCTCGTCGCCCGACATGCCGTCGAGCTCGAAGAGGGCGAACACCTCGCGCTTCTTGGGAGCCATGCGCTCGAGCACCGCGGCGACCTGCGCCTGGGCCTCGCGGGCGTCGTAGGCGCGGTCGACGGCAGGCACCGGGGGAGGCTCGGTGAAGAGGCCCAGCAGCGCGCCGCGAATGCGGCGGCGGCGGTGCCGGCTGGAGACCAGGTTCGCGGCGATGCGGTAGAGCCAGGTGCTGACCCGCCCCTGGTCGAAGTCGTCGAGCTTCTTGAAGGCGATGAGAAAGGTGTCTTGCACCACGTCGTCGAGCTCGGCGTCGGGGGTGCCGAGGCGGCGGCAGATGCGCTCGACGAAAGTGAAATTCGAGTCATAGAGCTGCTTCCACGACGTGGCGTCGCCGGCCCGGCAACGTGCCAGGAGCGCGACGTCACTGTCGATTTCCGCCGAACCACCATTCAACGAGGGTGGATGTCGCGAGGCGGCATCGACCTTCAGACTTTCGGGCCCGCTCAAAGGCGCACACCGGCGCGGAGCTGGAGCTGCAGGTCGATGGGGGGGTTCAGGTAGGGGTCGTAGCCCTTCACCACCAGCTGCCCGCGAACGAGGGGCACGCCGCCGATGAGGTCGGCCGCCAGCAGCAGGTGGTGGAAGAGCACGTACTGCAGCCGGGCGAGCAGGCCGAGCTCGGGCACGGTGATGAGCCCGCTGGCGGTGCTGGGCAGGCGGGTGGTGCCGGCCCCGGTGCGGGTGTCGGCCCAGGTGAAGCGCGCTCCGCCCAGCGCGTGGCCGCAGAAGGTCAGCGCGGTGCGGGTACAGACGCCGAGCAGCGCGAAGGCCGCGACGTCGAACGACTGCACGGTGGCGAGCTTGGGCGGCGGCACGGCGCGGGTGACCGGCAGGCCGAGCAGCGCGAGCACGCCGAGCCGCACCCGGTCGCGCAGGGTGAGGCCGAGATCGAGCGAGAAGGCGCCCACCAGCGACTGCCCTTCGTCACGCTGCAGCGAGCTGCCCACGCCGCGCGGGCCGTACCACGCGCCGGCGCCGGCGCTCACCTCGAGGGCGGTGAGGGTGGGCCCGGGGGGTGACTGGGGCGGGAGGTGGATCACCTCGGTGCCGGCGTCGCTCGAAGGCGGTGGCGCGGGAGGGCCCACCGGCGCGCCAGCGGCCGACACCACCTCGTTGCCCGACGGCTCAGGGCTCTGGCCGATGCGCGAGACCAGCGCGGCGGTGTCGGGCTCGACGGGCGTGCCGGCGCCTTCTGTGCCCGCGTCGGTGACCACCAGCGGCGGCGCGGGGAGCGCCGGTGCGGGCGGCGGCGGCGACTCGGCCACCAGCCCCACGTCGCGGCCGGCCCAGGAGATCTGCGCCAGGTAGCGCTCGAGAATCAGCGCGCTGGTGTCTCCGAGCTGCTCGCAGCCGCTGTAGAGATCGCGGCCCATCGCCACCGTGCCGTCGGCGCGGCGCACCTCGAAGCGAAAGCCGCCCTCTCCTCTGGAGATCTGCGCAGAGAGGTCGGCGCCGGTGGCCTTCGCTCGGGTCAGGCGCACGCGCGGCAGCCGCACCTTGATCGCCTGCTCGAGCGCGTCGTTCGCGCGGCAGGGCAGCTGCGCGTCGGCGGCGCGCTCGACGTGCAGCGCCGGCGCGGTCGCGGCGAGCAGCACGGCTGTGAGCGGGCCGACCACGGGCGCGCTGATCTAGCCCGCGCGCGCGCCCGGGAGCTACTTGCCGCGCGCCAGCGACGGTGTCATAGCCCGGCCGCCGTGCCCGCTGATTCGTCACTGCTGACCTGCGTACCCCTCTTCGAGCGCCTCAACGACGAGGAGCGCCAGCTGCTGGCCGCGCAGCTCGAGGAAGAGTCGTTCGCGGCGGGCTCGCTGCTGTTCCGCAAGGGCGAGCCGGGCAACGCCATCTACATCGTGGCCTCGGGCGAGGTGGAGATCTTCGTCGAAGACACCACCGGCGGCCGCATCGTGTTCGAGACCGCGAAGACCGGCGACTTCTTCGGCGAGCTGTCGCTGCTCGACGGCGACCCGCGCAGCGCCAGCGCCAAGGCGGTGTCGGACGCGAAGACGCTCAAGGTCGATCGCGAAGATCTGCAGCTGCTCTTCGCGCGGCACCCCGCCGCCGCGATGGACATTCTGGCCGCCATCGGCCGGCGGCTGCGAGAGGCCGACAAGCTGCTCGGCTCGCGCGTTCAAGAGAGCCCCAACGAGGCGATCAACGAGCGGCTCAGAATCGTCGACCGGGTCGCCGATTTCGTGGCCGAGTTCTCGGGCACCTTTCTGTTCCTCGCGTTGCACGTGGTCTGGTTCGCGGTGTGGTTGCTCGTGAACACCGGCATGGTTCCGGGGCTGCCCGAGTTCGACCCCTACCCGTTTCAGTTTCTGACCATGGTGGTCTCGCTCGAGGCGATCTTCCTGTCGTGCCTGGTGTTGATCAGCCAGAGCCGCCAGGCGGTGAAAGATCGCATCCGGTCTGATGTCGAGTACGAGGCGAACATTCGCGCCGGGCTCGAGGTCACCCAGCTGCACGTGAAGGTCGACGCCCTTTACGAGCAGGTGCTCGCGCGACTGGCCTCGCTCGAGCGCAAGGTCGGCACCGCGCCGCCCGTCGGGGGCCCGCGAAACTGACCGAAGGTTTCGCGACCGACCGACCGACCACAGCCGTTCACGTTCACGTTCACGTTCACGTTCACGTCGGGTTTGGCTCATTCACCCGTCGGTAACAGGTTCGCGTCGGGTGGCGCGCCGGGCGCGGGAGGGTGAATCAATTTCTCGTGAAGCTTCGGTTGGGGTTGCTGTCTGACCCGCATCTCACCTTCCATCTTGCTCGCGTCGGCGTGGGGGTCGCGTGGGCGAGCTGGGCGCTGAAAGACTGTGAGGTCGGCGCGCGGGTGACGGTGATGGGGCCGCTCGACGTGAAGGTCGAGGGCACCGCGAAGATCGGGCACCACGCCTATTTTCTGCCCGGGGTGCTGACCACCGAGATCTCGGTCGCTCTGGGGGCCGAGCTCGAGGTCGGCCCCTACTCGGGCTTCAACTGCGGGGTGCGGCTCATCGCCACGCGGCGGCTGGTGATCGGCGAACGGGTGATGGTGGCGTCGATGGTGACGCTGACCGACGTGACGCTGGAAGACCACGTGTGGGTGGCGCACGGGGCCATGCTCGACCCGGGCGTCACCATCGGAGAAGGCAGCGTAGTGGCGGCCGGTTCGCACGTGACGCGCGACGTACCTCCGCGAAGTCTCGCCATCGGCACCCCGGCGCGGAACCTCAAGCTCGACACGCTGAGCCGCGGCCGTTAGCGAATTGATGGAGGCAAGGTGATGGGCGAGATGGACGACTTCTTGAGACCTCAGCCGGTGTTCGATGACCTGCTCAAGCGACAGCGAACGCGCGACGAGCAAGACGAGGCTCCCGAAGAGCTGACGCAGTACGCGCGGTCGCGCCTGGGTCGGGCGCCGGGCTCGCGCTTCCGCCCGCCGCAGCGCGCGCGGCCCTCGAAGGGCGACGCGCGGCGGCAGACGAAGTAGTTACTTGGGCTGCTTCACCATGCGCAGGTAGGGCTTTAGCGTCTTCCAGCCGTCGGGGAACATGCCCTTGGCGTCGGCGTCGCTGACCGCGGTGGTGATGATCACGTCACCGCCCTGCTTCCAGTCGGCGGGGTGGCGACCTTGTGCTTCGAGGTGAGCTGGAGCGAGTCGATGACCCGGAGCAGCTCGTCGAAGTTGCGGCCGGTGCTCGCCGGGTAGGTCAGCGAGAGCTTCACCTTCTTGTCGGGGCCGATCACGAACACGCTGCGAATGGTGAGGTTGTCGAGCGCGTTGGGGTGAATCATGTCGTACTGGGTGGCGACCTTCTTGTCGGCGTCGGCGATCACCGGGAAGTTCAGCTTCTGACCCTGGGTCTCTTCGATGTCCTTCGCCCACTCCTTGTGCGAGCCGACCGGGTCGACCGAGAGGCCGATGACCTTCACGTTGCGCTTGTCGAACTCGGGTTTGAGCGCCGCCACGCGGCCCAGCTCGGTGGTGCAGACCGGGGTGAAATCTTTGGGGTGGGAGAACAAAACTCCCCATTTGTCACCGAGCCAGCTGTGAAAACCAATAGGACCTTCAGTGGTTTCGGCCTGGAAGTCAGGCGCCGTGTCACCGAGTCGAATAGCCATGTGGAACTCTCCTTGGACGTTTTGTAAAGGCCGTAGGGCATGTACCTCAACGCCCTGGGGCATTTCCATCCCAAGAACGTCATCGACAACGCCTTCCTGGCGTCGCTGGGCATCGGCACGACCGACGAGTGGATCACCGACCGCGTGGGCATTCATGCGCGGCACACCGTGCTGCCGCTGAGCTACATCAAAGAGACCAAGAACGCTGACCCGCGCGCCGCCATCGAAGCGGCCGAGATGAGCAACGCCGAGACCGGTGCCGAGGCCGCCAAGCTGGCGCTCGAGCGCGCGGGCCTCAAGCCCAGCGACATCGGCATGGTGGTGTGCGGCGGCTGCTCGCCCGACGAGTGCATTCCCGCCGAGGCCAACCGCGTCGCAGAGGTGCTCGACATCGACGCGCCCTGCCTCGACATCTCGTCGGCGTGCTCGAGCTTCTGCGCGCAGCTGCACATGCTCGACTCGATGCGGCCCGAGCGGCTGCCGAACTTCGTGCTGGTGGTGAACCCCGAGAACAGCACCCGGGTGGTCGACTACAACGATCGCTCGAGCTGTGTGCTGTGGGGCGACGGCTCGTCGGCGGCGATCATCTCTCCGCGCGAGAAGGGCCCCTGGCGCATCACCCACACCCTGCTGCGCGGCGACCCGTCGGGTGCCGACAAGGTGAAGGTGCCGCGCCACGGCTACTTCACCCAGCAGGGCGCCGCGGTGCAGACCTTCGCCATCAAGCGCACCGGCGAAGTCTTCGGCGACCTCGAGAAGCGCTTCCTCGAGCTCAACCCCACCAAGAGCCGCCGCGGCCTGACCTTCGTCGGTCACCAGGCGAACCTGCGCATGCTCGAGGTGGTGAAGTCGCGCTGCGAGATCGAAGACAACCGCCACATCTACAACGTCGACCGGCGCGGCAACACCGGCGCGGCCGGCGCTCCGTCGGTCATCTCCGAGCGTTGGGGCCAGGCCGAGCTGGGCGAAGCGATCGCGGTGTGCGTGGTGGGTTCGGGTCTCACCTGGGCCGGCGCGCTGCTCGAGAAGGCGTAACTTTCACTGTCACAAGCTTCGAGGAGCTCGCGTTGGGGGCATGAACCCCTATCGAAGGAGCGGTCATGCCCAGCGGCAACCTCGCAGTGCAGATGAACGAAGTGAACCCGTCGAGCGGTGGCCGCATGGTCTCGGCCGACGGCCGCAGCCTGCCGCTGAAAGCGGCGTCGCTGACCGCCGACGCGCGCGCCGGGGTGGTGCGGGTGACGCTCGAGCAGCGGTTCGTGAACCCCTACCCCGAGCCGCTGCAGATCATCTACCAGGTGCCGCTGCCGGCCGACGCCGCGGTGAGCGGCTTCGCCTTTCGCATCGGCGACGAGCGCATCGTCGGGCAGGTCGACACCCGGGCCAAGGCGCGCGAGCGCTTCGAAGACGCGCTGCTCGAGGGCCGCACCGCCGCGCTGCTCGAGCAAGAGCGCTCGTCGCTGTTCACCCAGACGGTCGGCAACATTCCCCCGCACACCGAGGTGGTGAGCGAGCTGACGGTGGATCAGAAGCTGCAGTTCCTGCCCGACGGGTTCTGGGAGTGGCGGTTTCCCACCGTGGTGGCGCCCCGTTATCTGGGCGCGGGCGGGCGCGTGCCCGACGCGGCGCGCGTCTTCGTCGACGTGGCCGACCGCGAGCTGCCGGTGAAGCTGAAGCTCGAGCTCTCGGTGCGAGATCGGCTGCCCGAGGGTGCTCGCCCCGAGTCGCCGTCGCACGCGCTGCACACCGTGAAGGGCGTGCAGCGCTTCGAGGTGGGCTTCGGTTCTGACGACGGGGCTTCGCTCGATCGCGACGTGGTGGTGCGGTGGAGGGCGGCGGCGATGGAGCCCGGGCTCGAGCTCGACCTGGGTCGGCCGGCCGAGGGCGCCGCCTCTGACTCGGTGTACGGCCTGCTCACCCTGGTGCCGCCGGGCAGCGAGGCGCGCATGCCGAGCGTGGCGAGAGATCTGATCATCCTGCTCGACACCTCGGGGTCGATGGGCGGCACCCCGCTGGCGCAGAGCAAGCGGGTCGCCTCGGCGCTGATCGACAGCCTGGGTGAGAACGACCTGCTCGAGCTGATCGAGTTCTCGTCGACGGCCCGGCGGTGGCTGCAGGCGCCGATGCCGGCGAGCGCCGAGAACCGCAGGTCGGCGCAGGCCTGGCTGTCGCGGCTGCAGGCCAGCGGCGGCACCGAGATGCGCACCGGCATCGTCGAGGCGCTGCAGTCGCTGCGGGCCGAGGCCCAGCGCCAGGTGGTGCTGATGACCGACGGGCAGATCGGCTTCGAGACCGAGATCGTGCACGAGATTTCGCAGCGCATGCCCGAGGGCTGCCGCGTGCACACCGTGGGCATCGGCTCGGGCGTGAACCGCTCGCTCACTGCCCCGGCGGCGCGGGCCGGGCGCGGCGTCGAGGTGATCATCGGGCTCGACGAAGACGCCGAGCGCGCGGCCCAGCGGGTGCTGGCGCACACTGCCCAGCCGCTGGTGACCCGGGTGGAGATCTACGGCAGCGCGATCGACGGCGTCGCTCCGCGGCGGGTGAACGACCTCTACGCGGCGGCCCCTGCCCTCACCGCGCTCAAGCTCAAGCCGCACGGAGGCCGGGTGACGGTGGTGGGCCGCACCGCCCAGGGCGAGTGGTCGCACAGCTTCGACGTGAAGCCGGTCGAGCGCGGCGAGGGCTCGGCGGCGCTGGCGCGGCTCTACGCGCGCGAGTCGGTCGAGGACCTCGAGGTCGAGCTCGCCGCCGGCGGCGCGCGGCGCGAGCTCGATGCCCGCATCACCTCGCTGGGCCTCGACTTCCAGATCTCGACCCGGCTCACCTCGTGGGTGGCGGTCTCGTCGCGCGTCACCGTCGACCCGCGCTCTCCCAAGCGCCTCGAGTCGGTGCCGCACCGGCTTCCGTACGGGGTCTCGGCAGAAGGGCTGGGCCTGCGCGCCAGCCTGGGCCACCCGGCGCCGATGGGCGCGGCCGCCGCGGCGCCGATGGCCGCGCCGGCGAAGCGGCAGCGGGCCACCGGCGAGCTCGCCCGGCCGCTGAACATTCTCGCGCAGGAAGGTGGCGTCGAACGGCCTGCGGCGGACCTCGACCGGCGCCTCGAGAAGAGCGAGACGGCAGACGAGCCGGCTGCTCGCCGTGAGCGCGCCGCGCCGCCGGCGCCGCGCGCGAGCGGGGGCGGTGTGGCGCGGCGAAGCTCCTCACCGGGCCGCCCAGCACCTCAGCCGAAGCGCGACCAGGGGCCGCGGCGCATCAAGGTCGAGCTGCGGCGGGTCTCGGGCGGGCGCGTGGTGGCGGTGTTCACCGTCGATGCGGCGGGGCTGCAGTGGGCCCCCGGCACCGCGACGCTGCGCCTCAAAGATGGCACCGTGGTGGGGGTGAGCGTGAACCCGGGGCTCACCACCGCGCCGGGCCCGATGTCGGGCGGCCTGCAGCTGACCCTGGTGCTCGACGCGCCCGAGCTCGGCGCGGACATCGAGGAGATCACCCTCGTCTCGGGCCCCGAGGTGCTGGTGCTGGAGCCGAGCTGACGATGAGCGACGCCCTGCTCGAGCAGATCGCCGCCGGTGACTCACGTGCCTTCGGGCAGTGGGTCGCCGGCTGCGAGCAGAGCCTACGCGCGTCGCTGCGCAAGTTCGCCTCCTCGGTCGACACCGAGGCGGTGCTGCAGGAGGCGTTGTTGCGGGTCTGGCAGGTGGCGCCCCGGTTTCAGCTCGACGGCCGGCCCGACGCGCTGCTGCGCTTCGCCCAGGTGGCGGCGCGCAACGTGGCGTTGAGCGAGATGAGACGGCTCGGGTCGAAGCCGCCCGCCGAGGAGCTGCCCGAGGTCGCGGTCGCGTTCGCTTCGCCCGACCCGCTGCTGCGCGCCGCGGTGGTGGAGTGCAAGGACAAGCTGCCGGGCAAGCCCCGACTCGCGCTGGAGCAGCGGCTCGAGTCGGCCGGCGGCGACGATGACCACGTGCTCGCCGAGCGGGTGAACATGAAGCTGAACACGTTTCTGCAGAACTTCACCCGCGCGCGGAAGCTGCTCGCCGAGTGCTTGAAGCAGCGCGGGGTCGACCTCGACGCGGAGCTCTCGCCATGACGCCCGAAGAAGAGCTGCTCGTCGAGCAGGTGGTCACCGCGCACCGCCAGCGGCGGGGCGATGGCAGCATCGCCTCGAGCCCGGCCTGGCACGACCTCGACGAGGCAGGGCGTTTGGTCGCCTTCGACGAGACGGCGCGGCAGCGCAGGCTCGAGGCCGCGTTGGATTCAGACGGGTTTTCGTCGACGGTGCGGGCGCTGTTGGGGCGAATTCAGCTCGCGGAGTAGGCACTTCGCTGCCCGCTTGCCTTCTCGCCCCTCACCCTGCCCCTCTCCCGCGAGGGGAGAGGGAGCTCTTTTACGGGCCTTGCACCACTTCGACGGTCACCGCGCCGGCTTTCACCGTCACTTCGCGGCGCTCGAGGCCGTGCAGCCCGGGCAGCTGCAGCGCGTGGGTGCCGGCGGGGAGCTGCAGGCGCGCCACCGCGAACTCGGCCGGGAGCAGCTCCCACGACTGGGAGTCGCGAATGGTGGTCTCCCACGCGCGGCGGAGCAGCAGCGGCACGGCGAGGGGCGGCAAGAGCAGGTAGCCGAAGAACAGCGCGGTGTTCACCCCCACGGTGCCCGAGCGCTCGCGATCGACCAGCACTCCGCGGTAGCCGCGCCGCATCGCCAGCTCCTCGAGCGACGAGACCACCTCGGGCACCACCGGGGCTCCTTGCGCCTCGGCGTAGAGCGGCAGCTCGGCGCGCTGGGCGGGTATCAGCTCGAGCACGTGCTTCACCGCGTCGATCTGGGTGTGGGGGCCGAAGCCCAGCTCGACCAGCACCACCACTTCTCCTTGTCCGGGCGCCGGCCCCGAAGGCGCCACCCCGGGGTACCAGCGCTTGAGCTCGTCGCGCTCGGGGCGCTCGAGCCGGTCGGCGAGCCACAGCACCCGCGGCACGAGCTGCTCGACCTCGACGCGGGCGTCGAGCGGGGCGGTGCGCTTCAAGGTCAGGGCGCGGTAGTAGTCGATGAACGCGCCCTCGAGGTCTCCCTGCTGCTCGCGCGCCAGCGCGCTGATGTAGCGGCCGAACACCAGCTGGTCGAAGAACTCGCGCTGCGAGGCGTCGACCGACGAGCCGGTGACGAAGTGCTCGTTCGCCGCCGAGCGATCGGTCTCGGCCGCCAACCGCCGCTGCCGCAGGTCGGTCAACCGCGCCTCGACCACCGCCTCGTCGTTCTGCGCGAGCTTCAGGTAGTTGATCGCCTGCAGCGCGTGCAGCGCCTGCTTCTCGTGGTTGGCCATGCGAAACGGCGCCTGGCCGAACAGCTCTTCGCTCACCGAGACCGTCTCGCGCTCGTCGCCCAGCGCGATCGCCGCGTTGAGCGCCTCGCTGCTCGCCCTCCAGTTCCCGGCGCGGTGGTACAGGGCGCCGCGATCGAGCTCGACCAACAGCCGGTCCCACCCGGTCTTGGCGGTGCGCCGCTCGAGCAGGGCCGCCCCTTCGGCCGGGCGCCCCTGGTGGGCCAGCGCGTGCACCGGCGCCATGGCGTCGAGGTAGTGGCCCGAGCAGCCGGTCAGCCCCACCGCGAGCAGCAGCAGCGCGGCCCTCACTGCGGCACCACCAGGTAGACGGTCGCGCCTGCGGCGACGTCGACCCGCTGCGGGCGGCGCCCGGCGACCGTGGCCACCGTCACCACGTGCGGGCCGGGGTTCACCTCGCGCTCGGCGATGCTCCAGTCGGTGGGGGCGCTCCACCAGATCTGCCGCCGGCCGCCGAACGCATCGCGCAGCGGGGCGAAGGGGTCGAGCGGGTTCCTGGGCACGTCGGCCTGGCTCTGCAGCTGGCCGCCCCAGGCGGCCTGCAGCGAGTCGTAGATCTGCACGGTGGCGGCGGCCTCGTCGTCGAGCTGCCAGCGCGCGGCGGCCGAGAGCGGGCGGTCGACGGTGGTGTAGCGGGCCTTGGTGGCCTGGTCGTAGTGCACGCGCACCACCGGCGCGCCGCCTCGCTCGAAGACCAGCACCAGCTTGCCGCGGCCCGGTGCAGGCGGCAGCGGCGACCGCTCGGGGAATGCGGCGGCGAACGCCTGGGCGTCGCGGCGCAGCGCCAGGGTGTTGGTGGCGCGCAGCCGCATCAAGATGGTGCGCTCGGCGCCGAGCAGCTCGTAGCCGCGCAGCGCCTCGAACTGGGCGAACGCGAGCTCGCTGCCCACCCAGTCTCCGCCGGCGTGCAGCAGCGCGGCCTTGTGCAGCACCGCGACGCGCGGGTCGTGCCCGGGGTCTTCGGCGAGCTGATTCTGCAAGGCCACCCACGCCTCGCGCGGCCGCCCCTGGGCCTTGAGCTCGAGCGGAGAGAACGAGCCGATGGGGTGCGCGCACGCGGTGGCGAGCAGCGCGGCGGCGAGCAGGCGCTTCACCAGCTCACGCCCTGCTTCTCGAACTTCTTGCGCAGCTCCTTCTCGTCGGACCACTCGACCAGGCCCGAGCTCACGTGGGTCAGCTTCGAGGTCATCTTGTAATAGACGCTCTTGTCGGTGCCGACCTCCTGGACGATGGAGCTGATCTCTCCGGTGAGCACGTAGTCGGCGGCCACCTGCGCGCCGGGGCCCTTGGCCTGCGAGGGGTTCACGTAGCCCGAGCCCTGATACTCGTACTCGTCGGCGACGTCTTTGCGCGAGCCGAGGTCTTGAAACGAGAACTTGCCGGTCTTCAAGACCGCCACCTGAATCTTGTCGGCCAGCGACTTCATGTCGATGTGCTCGTGGGTGCTGTTCTTGAAGGTGCGAATCACCACCGTGGGCCGCCCCTGCAGCTGCGCCACCAGCGGCGACTCGCCGAGCGAGCTGACCATCTTCTTGGCGATCAGCTGCAGGTCGTTCTCGTTGAACTGATCCGACAGCATCTCGATGGCGTTGGGGTCATCGTAGGTGCCGCGGGTGTACGCGCGCGGCCCGGTGCAGGCGGCGACCGCGATGAGGCAGAGCATCAGTTGAATTCGCACTGAAAGGTTCCTCCGACGTCGTTCCATTGGGCGAGCAGGGCGTCGCGCTTGTAGCGCGCGGTGAGTCGGCATTGGTGCCCGAGCGAGGCGCGCGGCCACTGAAACTCGAACGAGCGCGCCCGGGCGACCTCGGCGGCGCTGAGCTGCGAGAGCTGGGTGAGCGAGGGGTTGCCGCTCGAGACGACGGTGACGTGGTGCACGCCGTAGGTCTTGAGCGGCACCTTGCCCCACAGCTCGACGCGCCGCACGCTGCGCTCGACCAGCAGGTCGCTCTTGTCGGTGGCGGCGGGGGCGCGCGCGAGCAGCGCGTCGAGCGGCGCGGTGAGCACCCGCACCACCTCGCCGTCGTCGATGAACACGTAGAGCAGCCCCTTGCGCACCTCGCCCCCTGCCCCCGAGAAGTCGAGGGTGAGCTGCAGCGAGAGCTCACGGTTGGGCGGCAGCGCGTGCAGCGAGACCGCGTTCAGCACCTCGCCGGCGACCCCGGCGCGCTTGAGCGCGATGAGGCCGTCGGCGCTGGCGTCGCAGGCGCAGCGGCGCTCTTGCACCATCTTCGTGAGCTGGGGGGCGGTGAAGCCCTCGGCCGAGAGCTTGACCAGCTCGTCGCTGGCCAAGGGCAGCTGGGCCGAGCGCTCGTAGCGAGGGGGCAGCGCCCCACCCTGCCAGCTGACCAGATCGACCCGCTCGTGCGTCTGAGCGAGCACCACCAGCACCACCGAGAGCATCAGAACCTCCACCCCACGTTGAGGCCGATGCGGGTGGCGAGCGGCATCGCCGGCGAGCCCAGCGGCACGTCGAGCGAGGCCTGCAGCCCGAGCAGCAGCCGGCGATCGAGAAAGAGCATGTCGAGCGCGGCGACCGGAGACAGCCGAAGCGCAAGACCCCGTGGGTGTCGACCATCACCCCGGCGCGCAGCCCGAGGCTGCCGCTGACCGGCCACCAGATGGTGCGGAAGCGCGGGCCGACCAGCACGTTGACGCGCGAGGTGGCGGCGCCGAAGTCACCGTGCAGGTCGAGCAGAAACCAGTCGGAGACCCAGCCCGAGACGGTGAGCCCCGCGTAGAGCGGGCTGCCACCGGTGCCGGTGAGCGGCGCGGCGTGGGCGAGCTCGGCGCCGAAGTCGAGGCCCAGCGAGAAGCGCCGGCGCTCGACCGCCACGTAGCCGCCGTGGCCGTACTCGGAGCCTTCGTCGCCGTCGGTGCGGCCGCGGCTGTCGCCGGGCACCGGGGTGGGCGTCACCGGGTTGCCGCCCTTCACCACGCCCCCCGAGAGCGGCTGGGCGCTGAACGCGAGCGCGGTGGTCGAGACCTGCTGGTCGTCTTCGAGCGCCAGCGGCGCGACCGCGAGGTGGTCGGCCAGCACCTGCTTCACCCGGTAGCGGCCCGCGGGCAGCGCCACCTTCACCGGGTGGTCGGCGCTCGAGAGCGCCTCGGCGATGACCTGCACCTCGCGCTCGTCGACCACCACGTAGCGGTCGCCGGCGCCTTGAGGAAGCAGCAGCGCGGCGGTGGCGCGCGCCGGCCAGGTGACCACCAGCTCGCCCGCGCCCTTCAGGTCGAAGCGAAACGCGGGCCGTTGGGGAATCAGGGTGGCCGCGGTGTCGGCCTCGGTGCGCTGGTACGCGTGGCGGTAGGCCTCGGCGAGCGTCACCTGCCCGTTCTGGTCGAGGTCGCCGGCGCCGCGCAGCGCCGAGAGCAGGTGGTGGGTGAAGACGCTGCCCTGCAGCGCGCGCTGCTCTTGCGACAGCTCGTCGGCGCCGCTCGAGGTGAGCACGGCCAGGCCGTGCACCGAGAGGTCGTCGACCACCTTCACCTCGAAGGGCGCGACCGGCGCGCCGCCCTTGGCGGTGGCGATGACGCCCGAGCGGCAGGCGTCGATGATGCCGACCTTCACCGTCGCGGGAGCGTCTTTGAGCGCCTGGTTGAGCGCCTCGAAGGTGAGCGGCTCGCCCGCCAGGTGCAGCTGCTGCGCGTCGGCGTGACCCGAGTAGTAGACTACCAGCAGGGTCTGGCCGGCCGCGGCGCGCAGCTGGGCGTCGAGCGCGCGCAGCTTCTCGCGCACCAGCGCGGTGCTGGGGCTCTCGAGCACGATGACGTGGTCGGCTGGAAACTGGCCCAGCTCGGTGAGCACCTCGGCCACCCGCCGCGCGTCGGACTCGGCGTGGCGCAGCGCGCGGTCTTGGGGGAAGCCGGTGTTGGCGCCGATCAGCAGCGCGTAGCGCTCTTCCGCGACGGCGGCCGAGCCGAGCGCCAGCGCCAGAGTCAGCAAGATGCGGGTCACGCGGGCCATTTGCCATGGGTCGCGCGGGCCGCGTCAACGGGGACAGATTGATTACTTCGCGGCGGCAGATCGAGGGTGCTGGTAAAGAGGGCGGCGTGTTGATCGCATTCGAGGGAATCGACGGCTCGGGCAAGTCGACGCAGGCGGCGCGGCTGGCCGAGGCGCTGCGCGCCGACGGCAGCGAGGTGGTGCTGACCAAAGAGCCCACCGACGGCCCGTGGGGCAAGAAGCTGCGCCAGTCGTTCGTCACCGCGCGCATGACCGCGAAAGACGAGCTCGACTGCTTCTTGAGCGACCGCAGAGAGCACGTCGAGCAGCTGATTCGACCCGCGCTCAACCGCGGAGCCACGGTCATCGTCGACCGCTACTACTGGTCGACGGTGGTCTACCAGGGCATGCGCGGGCTCGACCCGGCCGAGGTGCTGAAGCTGAACGAGGCGTTCGCGCCGCGCCCCGACGTCACCTTCCTGGTCGACGTCGACCCGCACGTGGCGCTCGAGCGCATCTCGGGCCGCGCGGGCGGGCGAGACCTGCTCGAGAACCTCGAGGTGCAGCTCAAGGTTCGCGAGGCGTTCACCGCGCTCGCGCGCACCCAGCCGGGCTTCATTCTCATCGACGGCGCGCTGCCCGAAGGCGCGATGCAGGCCCAGGTCAGAAGCCGACTCGCCGCATGGCGAACCGGGGCAGTGACTTCACCGCAGTCATGACCCAGCGCCAGATGGGCGGCGCGTAGACGATGGGCGTGCCGCGATCGAGCCCCTCGAGAATGACCGGCGCCACCTCGTCGGGCTCGCTGGCGATGGGCGGAGCCTTCAGGTGCTCGGTCATGGCGGTGCGCACGAAGCCGGGCTTCACGCACACCGTTTTGAGGCCCTTCGAGCGGAAGCGGTGATCGAGGCCCTCGAGGTAGGCCGAGAGGCCGGCCTTGGCCGCGCCGTAGAGCACCACCGGCTTGCGGCCGCGGTCTCCGGCCACCGAGCTGAACACGCACAGCGTGCCGCCGCCGCGCGCCAGCAGGCGCTTGCGGGCCTCTTCGCAGAACAGCACGGTGTTGGTGAAGTCGACGGTGAGCACGCTCTGGTTGAGCCGCGCGTCGGCCTCGAGCTCGTCCTGGGTGGCGAACAGGCCCGCGGTGATGATGACCGCGTCGAGGCCCTTCAGCGCGGCCTCGGCGTCGTCGAGCGCGGGCGCGAAGGTCTCGGGCTCGGCGAGGTCGCAGCGAAAGTGATGCACCCGCGAGCCGGCACCGCCGCGCGCCTGCAGGTCGGCGGCGCTGCGCTGCAGCTCGACCGGCTCGCGGCCGAGCAGCACCAGCTGGTCGCCGCGCTCGACCATCAGCCGCGCCAGCGAGCGGCCCATGCCCTTGGTGGCCCCGAGAATCGCGGCCTTCACGCCGGGTCTCCCAGCAGCCGAATCGACTGGGCCGAGCGGAACTTGAGGCTCGGGTCCCACTGCTTGCGAATGCGCATGAAGGCGTCGAGGCGCGGCTCCATCGCCCGGTAGTGCTCGGGGCGGGTGAAGCGGTCTTTGGCGAGGTAGACGCGGCCGCCTTCTTTGATGACGTGCTCGTTGAGGGCGTCGACCAGCGCCTGGGTGTCGTCGCGCACCGGCAGGTCGAGCGCGATCGAGATGCCCTTCTTGGGGAAGCTCAAGAGCCCTACCCCTTCGGGGCCGCAGTCTTTGATGATGCAGAGAAACGACATCGCTCCGCCGCGCGAGGTGAGCAGCTCGAGAAAGCGCCGCGCCGCCTGCGGGCCGGCCTCGTCAGGCAGCACGCACTGGTACTGGGTGAAGCCGCGCGGGCCGTACATCATGTTCCAGTTGGTGATGGCGTCGAGCGGGTAGATCCACCGGTAGGTGTCGACCACCTGCGTCTTCACCCGGTTGGGGTGGCTGTAGAAGATGCCCGCGTTGAAGGCGCCCACGGTGAGGCGGTTGAGCGCCCACGACGGCGCTTCGAGCTTCGGCCAGGGCACCCGCATCGGCGGCGGGGGCAGGTACGGCGGCGCCTCGTGCGGCTCGGCCCAGCGCCCGCGGAACACGATGCCGCGGCCCAGGTTCTTGCCCGACGAGAGACAGTCGATCCACCCCACGGTCATCGGCCAGCGGGCGGCGGCGTCTTTCAGCTTCGACATGAAGACGTCGATGTCGGGCACCCGCTCGGTCTCTTGCAGCACCCACGGCGAAGGCACCCGGGTGAGCGAAAGCTCGACCTCGAGAATGTGACCGGTGAGCCCCATGCCGCCCACCGTGGCGCGGAACAGGTCGCGCTCGAGGTCTGGCCCGCATTCGACCCGGCGGCCGTCGGCGACCTTCACCAGCAGCCGCGACAGGTGCGCGCCGATGGTGCCCGCCACGTGGTGGTTCTTGCCGTGAACGTCGGCGGCCACCATGCCGCCCAGGGTGACGAAGTGGGTGCCGGGCGTGACCGGGGTGAACCACCCGCGCGGCAGGGTGATGCGGTTGAGCTCGTGCAGCGCGAGGCCCGCCTCGGCCCGAAGCGCACCGGTGATCTCGTCGAACTTGAGCAGCCGGTCGGCGCGCACCGTGTTGATGGCGGTGCCGTTCGGCGGCGGCAGCGACGAGTCGCCGTAGCTGCGACCCAGGCCTCGAGAGAGGGGCGCGTCGGGCGCCCGGGAGAGGTCGTCGACGCGAACTTCGCGACCCGGGGCCTTCACCCGGCCCCACCCGTGCAACGTGGGCTCGGCTTTCTTCATCATGACGACGCGCCTGTTAGCACCGTTGTGGGCGTGCGGCGAGCCGGCGAGCAGCACGGTGCGGCTCGAGCTGAGCGCGCGGCTCGACCCGTCGGCCCCCCGTTCACTTCTCGCTCGCGAGCCGGGCGTCGAGGCGCTGCCGCGCCCGCTTCGCGTAGGCACGGCACGCCTGACCGTCGACCAGCGCTCCGGCGTCGGCGGTCAGACGGGCGAGCGTCTCCGAGGCATCGGGGTGCGGGGTCAGCAGCACGTCGCAGCGCAGCGACTCGAGGCGCTCGGTCGCAGCGCGAAACGCCGCAGCAATCGGCGCGAACTTGAAGCCGTCGGCCGACACCGGGTTCAAGCTGTCGGCGTAGACGAAGTCGAGGCAGCGACTGCCCTCGCACGACCGCCAGGTCCACGTGGTGGCTCCCACCGTGTGGCCCGGCGTGAAGTGGGCGGTAAGCGAGAGGGCACCGAGCTTGATGACCTCGCGGTCGCGAACGACGCGCACGCCGCGCGTGACGCGGGGGAAGCCGTTGGTCTCGCAGCCGTACGCCGCCTGGGGGTCGTCGCGCGTCGGGCACCCGGCCTTGAGCGCCTCGGCGGTGCTGGAGCTCGCGAGCACCGTGGCGCCGCTGAGCTGCTGCAGCTTCGCGATGCCTCCGACGTGGTCGTAGTGCGCGTGGCTCGTGCCGATCAGCTTCACGTGCTTCACCTCACGGCCCAGCTGCTGAAGGCTCGCCTCGACGAGCGGCACCGACTGCGGCAGCGCGCCGTCGAGCAGCACCAGGCCCGCGCCCGAGTCGATGGCCACGACGCTCAGCCCCTCGACCCCCACCCAGTACGTGTTGCCGAAGACGTGCACCGGCGGGTGCGGACGATTCCACCCGGCGCACGACTCACAGGCGTTCGGCGTGTCGGGCAGCCACAGCGGGTTGGGCGCCTGGGTAACCACGAGAACGAGGACGTGCGCGAGCATGACGCAGGTTGTGCGCGGGCCCGATGCTTCGCAACTTCGTCGGCTGTGCTGCTGCCCCCCGTCACGGCGCGCGCAGCAGCCGGCCCTGCTCGTCGAGCAGCACGGTGGGGCAGTACGGCCCGTCTTCGCTGCGCTGCCACCAGTCGGGGCTGCCGGCCGGCGCGAAGCGGTACTGCCAGAGCGTCGAGCGCACGAAGCGCGGCGGCGCCGCGGCGAAGGGGTTGTCTTCGAACAGCGCCAGCACCTCGGGGGTGCCTTCGAGCAGGTGCTTGAGCAGCTGCACCACCCAGCGGTCGCAGTGCCCCATCGCCGCGAACCACAGCTGCCAGTCGAGCCGCGGCTGCCAGGGCGCTACGAAGCGCGGCCGGCGACCCAAGGCGCCCGGCTTCCACGGCAGCTCGTAGGGCACCCAGTGCACTCCGTCGTCGCTGCCCTCGAAGACGATCTCGGGGCGGGTCTTGGTCATCACCCGGAACACGCCGTAGGCGCTCACCGCCTTGATCGCCTCGAGGCGGTCGATGGCGAGCTGCACCTCGGCGGGGTACTCGGGGCGAAACTGCTGACCGAAGATGAGCGCGCTGCCGAGCACGTAGACGACGAGCGCCGCCCAGCCGAACGGGGCGAAGTGCTTGGGGGCCTCGCGCGGCGAAGCGGGCAGCCTCTGCTTCCACGCTCCGCGGAAGAAGCGGTCGTCGAGCAGCGGCAGGCACAGCACCGCGGTGAGCAGGTTGAAGTAGGCGTAGTTGCCCACCAGCGCCAGGCCGACCTGCAGCGCGATGATGCCGAACGCCGCCACCGCGCGGGCGCGGCGCGGCCCGAATGCGAGCAGGGGGAAGCCGAGCTCGAGCACGAACATCACCGCGCACGAGATCTTCTGCGCCGACAGCGGCAGGCGGTCGACGAACACGCTGGTCCACGCCGGCAGCGGCTGGGTCCAGTAGTGGTAGGTGAGCGCGGTGAGGTCGGGCCACCACGAGGGGTCGTGCGCGCTGAGCTTCACGATGCCCGACTCGAGCGTCACCTTGGCGGCGAGCAGGCCCACCAGCAGCCGCTGCCACTGTTCGGGCTCGCTGCGCGGGCGCAAGGCGTAGGGAATCGAAAGCAAGGCGGCCTCGCAGAGCATGATGTCCCACTGAAAGCTCAAGAACGGCTGGCCCACGTTGACCAGCGAAGCCCAGCCCACGAACAGGCCGAAGAGCGCGAACGGCACCGCGACGTCGAGCAGCACCAGCAGCGAGCAGGTGACGCACAGCGCGCACACCGCCTGCAGCGCCGCGTCAGAGGCCGAGAGCCAGAGCAGCGACGGGCAGTCGAAGAAGCCCAGGCGCGCCCGCACCACCTCCATCACCTCGGCGATGGGCGCGATGCCGCGGGCGAGCGCCAGGCCCGGCAGCTGCACCCAGTACGCGAGGGTGGCGACGGTGGCGGTCAGCCCGAAGGCACGGAAGTAGAGCCAGCGCGTCAGCACGGCGGCATTACAATCAGGTTCAGCCATGTGTGGGCGCTACACCTTGAAGACCGACGCGAAGCAGATTCAGGCCGAGCTGGGTCTCGACGAGCTGCCGTCGCTCGCGCCGCGGTACAACATCGCGCCCACGCAGGCCGCGCCGATCGTCACCGCCCCGGGCAAGCTCACCCTGGCGCAGTGGGGGCTGATTCCGCACTGGGCCCCCGACGCCACCATCGCCGGTCGCCTCATCAACGCCCGCGCCGACTCGCTGGAAGAGAAGCCCGCCTTCCGCGAGGCGTTCAAGCGGCGCCGCTGCCTGGTGGTGGCTGACGGGTTCTACGAGTGGCAGCACCACGGCAAGGTGAGCCAGCCGTTCTTCATTCACCAGGCGTCCGACCGGCCCTTCACCCTCGCCGGGCTCTACGAGCTGTGGCACGCCCCCAACGGCCTCGAGGTGACGAGCTTCACCATCGTCACCACCGCGGCAGACCCGTTCATGTCGAAGCTGCACGACCGCATGCCGGTGTTCGTGGCGCCCGAGCAGCGTGCGCGGTGGCTCGCGGCGACCGAAGACGTGGCCGCCTTGAAGCCGTTGCTCGCGCCGGGCAGCCCCGAGCCGCTCGCCGCGTACGAGGTCGAGCGTCACGTGAACTCGGTGGCATTCGACGACGCGCGTTGCCTCGAGCCGGCGAAGCAGGTACAGCTTTCGCTCCTGTGAACGTCGAGGAAGAAGTCCGCTCGGATTTCAACCCGGTGAGGCGCGGGTCACCCCTGCCGTGGCTGTTGCTCGGCATCACCCTGGCGGTGGGCGTGACCATGGCCATCGTGTCGCGCAACCAGCTGGTCGAAGAGAAGACCCGTACCGCGCGCGCGCTGCAGGCCAACGACGAGGTGATGGGCCGCCTGCGCGGAGTCGTGTCCGAGAACCAGCGCCTGCGCGAAGAGGCCGACGCGTGGAAGGCGCAGAAGACCGAGCTCGAGAGCCGCGCCAAGAGCCTCGAAGAGCAGCTCAAGGGCTCGGCCGACGAGATCGCCCGCTGCAAGAGCAAGGGGCGCCGCTGACGTAAGCTGGCGCGTGATGCTCCCGTTCGCGCTCGCGCTGCTGCTCCACGGCACCCCGTTTCCACTCCCCGCGGTCGACGGCAAGGCGCTGTCGGTCACCGAGAAGCAGAAGACGTTTCGGCTGCCGATGCGCTTCGAGAAGGTGCGCGCCTTCTACGACGGGCAGCTCGCCAAAGAAAAAGACGTGGCGGTGAAGCTGAGCGGCGCCCCAGGCGCGCGGGTGCTCACCTTGAGCTCGAAGCGCAAGGGCGACCGGTGGACGAAAGCCACCGTGAGAGAGGGCGAGCTGGAGACGGTCATCGACGTCACCCCGGTGGTCGAGGTCTCCGAGGTCGAAGTCTCGGGCAACGGCAGCCCGCTGGTGCAATTCGTGTTCGGCCGCAGCAAAGAGGTCGACAAGGCGGTCGAGCAGACCAAAGACCCGCTGACGCGCTGACCTACGGGAGAAACGAGCCCGAGCCGCTGATCGACTCGGTGTAGGTGTGGTCGGTGTTGTTCTGAATCACGAACGGCAGGTGGTACGGAGCCCAGCCGGCATAGTCGACCGCCAGCGTCTCGGCGGCGTTGCCCTGCTTGCCACCGTTGTTGCTCCAGATTTGCCGGGCCGAGGCGTCGTAGTCGCCGTTGCCGGGCGTGAGCGCCTGCTCACCGGGCAGCGAGAGCGCCCAGTCGCCGAGGAGAATGCCCACCCTGCCCTGGCAGCTGCCGCCGGGTCGGGGTCGCCCCATGCCGCACGCCGAGTAGCTGCTGCGGTGCAGGTGCTCGGCCTCGAGAGCCCGCGGCTGCCCTCGAGAAACCGGTCGGGAATGCGAAACGCGAGCACCGCCGCGGAAGAGCGGCAGGCCATACCGCCGGTGTCGGGGAGCACGCCCCCGGCCACCCCGGGCGGAGGCGGCCCCCGAATCGCGCCGGTCATGTTGCAGTTCACCTGCATGCACACCTCGCGGGTGACCACCTGGGTGAAGGTGCCGGCGCCACTGCCCGCGCGCGAGTCGAAGTCGGCATAGCGGCCGTTGGCGGCGCCCGCCGCGGCGCCCGCGACCCCGCCGAAGGTGGTGCCGGGCAGCCGGTGCATCGGCCGCTGGGTGCCGTCGAACGCGGCGAAGGCGGCGGCCTCGTGCACCTTGAGCGCGATGTAGCCGACCTCGGCGAAGTGAATGCCGAAGAGCACGACCGTGACGATCACGAAAGACGCCAGCGCAGTCTCGACCACCGCTTGACCGCGCGCACTTCGGGCTCGCTGACTCATCGTTGACCTCCGTCGTTCACTGCCGGCGCCAGCAGCGCATGCGGGCCCTCGGCCAGCACCGTCGCCGCGGTGCCTTCGCGGTTCTTCTGGGTGTGCAGCAGCACCCGCTCTTGGCCGCGCTCCCAGCGGGCGCCGTCTTGCCGCACGAAGCCCTGGCGGGTCAGGGCGTCGTCGTACCAGGCCGCCAGCGCGTCGGGCTCGAGGCTGGCGTTGAAGGTGAGCGTTCGCGCTCCCTCGGTGACGCTGCGCAGCGGCGACTTCGCCCCTGAAGGCAGCGGAGGCCAGCCGCCCTCGTCGACGCGCCGGGCGTGCTCGGCGTTGCCGAGAATGACGTCGAGCGTGCCGTCGCCCTGGGTCATCACCGCCACCGAGTAGCTGGTGCGGGTCTTCGAGTCGAAGGCAGTGAGTGAGGGCCCCGGCCCCTGAAGCTGCCGGTTGAGGCGCGCCACGTAGAGCCCGGCGGCGTTGAAGCGGCCCAGGCAGTAGGTGAGCACGTCTTCGGGGCGGCCCTTCACCCGGCGCATCTCCACGAACACCGGCTTGCCGTCCGACAGCTGGGGGCCGATCGGCACGCGCTCGAACTCGCCGGGCAGCGAGCCCCAGTCGAAGCCGCCGGCGGCCGACGCGGCGCGGGCCAGCAGCAGCGCGGTGAGGGCGAGCGCTCTCACAGCCCCCCCGGAGCGGGAGGACACGAGCGGGCGCCGTTGCGCACCGGAGTCATCATGCGCATCGCCCAGCCCACGGTGATGGGAAAGACGTATTGCTTCGACGAGGCGCGCAGCTGCATCTCGCTGCCGATGGCTCCGTTGAGGTTGTAGCCGCCGTCGCGTTTCCAATGCGCCTTCTCGGCAGAGAGCAGCGGGTTCGAGGCGACGTAGTCTTGCAGGTTGTAGTGGGCGCGGAACATCGACGAGAGCACCCAGTCTGCGAACGGAATTCGCATCGGGTACCAGAACACCATGCGCAGGGCGAGGGTGCGGTCGGCGTTGTTGGGCGCGTCGAAGGTCTCTTCGCTGTCGCCCGGCAGGTCTCTGACCAGCCAGAAGATCGACGCGCCGCTGTGCAGCCCGTCATGGCCAGAGAAGGTGGCATACGGGCGCCCCAGGTTGCGCTCGGCGAAGGCTTCTCCGAAGCGGGTGGCGAGTGAGCCGTTGTGTCTCGAGCCACCGAAGGTCTCGATCACCGGCAGCAGCGCGGCCAGCGCGGCGTCGTTCATCGAGCCGCAATTGGCGTGGTTGCGGCTGCCGGCGCTGACCGCGCGCGAGGCGGCGTACAGCGCCATCAAGCGCGCCTGGTAGCAGAGGAAGAGCTGCAGCGTGCCGAGGAACAAGAAGATCATCAGCGGCAGCGTGAGCGCCGCTTCGACCGCTGCCTGGCCCGCATCCTTCGAGCGCACGGCGGGTCAGTTCTCTCCGCGGTAGCCGCTCGCCTGCAGCGCGCCCCACGCCTCGGCGGCCTCACCCGGCAGACCGGCAGGGCCGCCCTTGCGATTCGCGCCGATCAGCGTGCCGCGCCAGTAGGGGTTGAAGAGGTTGGGCGTCTCGGAGAACGCGCCGCGGCGGTGGTAGTACGCCACGCCCGTGCCGACCGCGACCGCATCGCCGTCGCCGGCCTTGCCGAGATCGATCGCCGAGCCGGGGCCCGTGTCGCGGAAGTGAAAGCGGAACTTGAGGTCCCACGGATCTCTGGTGGCCCCCGCGTGCTTCGCGTGGTTGCGGGTGACGCCGGCGAAGTTCTTGGCCTGGCCGCCCAGCGGCGCGCCGTGGTTCAAGCTCACGATGCCCACGTAGACGCTGTGACAGGGCCGCAGCAGGAAGTTGTCGGTGCAGGGCCCCATGGTGTGCTTGGTGTACGCGGTGTCCTCGAGCTGCGAGTAGATGGGCGAGGTGAGCCCGTTGGCGGTCGAGGTGCCGCCGTAGTTGCGGGTGTCGAACCAGGCGAAGTCGTCGTCGTGATCGATGTCGCTGGCCTTGACCTGCGACTTGTTGCCGATCTGGGCGGTGTGAACGTAGGCCGGGCAGTCGAGCGTCTTGCCGTCGGCGGTGGTGCCCTTGACGCGGTTGATGGCGATGTTCACCGTGCCCACCACGCGATCTTCGGCGAGGGCGTTGGTCCAGTCAGGGCCAGACTCGCAGTTGCCGAAGTCTTCTCCGAAGCAGCCGTGGCCCCGCGTCTCGAACGTATAGAAGACGTCGCCGAACATCTGGAACTTGCCGTACTCGACCCGCTTGAGCACATCGAGCAGCGGCTGGTTGGGCTGCTTGAGCCGGTCGATCGCCCGGCGCATCGACTGATCGAAGGTGAGAATCGGGTCGTTGCTGCGGTTCTTCACCCAGGGCGAGCGCGCGTCCATCACCGCCCACCAGACCTTGTCGGAGTCGAGGCCTTCTTGCGGCCCGCCCAGCCAACCGAGGTTCGCGCCGTCGACGCCGCCGGCGCCCGTGCCGAGGTCGCTCTGCTGGGCCTGGGCCACGATGGCGGTGGCGAGGGCGTGGCTGCCGATCATGCCGCGCAGGTCACCCACGATGCCGCTCTCGGCGCCCCGCAGCGCGCCGATCGCGTTCTGCAGCTTGCGGCCCTGCTCGCCGGCCTTGGCGGCCTCGTCGAGAAAGCGCACCCAGTCGACCTGCAGGTCGTTCACGTACGAGTCGTAGAACGGGTTCCACAGAATGTTGGCCATCGCGTGCTGGCAGTCGGGGTCGCCGCTGTAGCCGGGCAGCTGCTGAATGAACGGCGGGTCGAGGCCGCTGATGCCGCCGCCGAACGCCGAGTGCGGCAGCACGGCCTCCATCATCATGTTCGACTCGGCGAAGAAGAGCCCCGTCCAGCTGATCAGGCTCTCGACGCCGGCGAGGTTGATCCAGTGGGCGATCGCGGCGCGGTTCATCAGCGCCACGGCGTTGTACGCGCGCGCGGTCGCCACCGCGTTCGAATAGGCGGTGGTCTCGGCGAGCGTGTTGAGCTCCATCTTTTCGCGCACGCGCTGCGAGATGCCGAGCGACATCATCACCATCACCACCAGCATCAACATGTAGAGCGAAGCGAGGACGAGTGACTGGCCGCGACGATGAGGGGAGGGGGCGCTCATGCACCCGAATGGTGACCCTTTTTCCGTACGTTTCGCGTACGTCATGTGGACGGCGCGCCGAGGTACGTACGAGGTGTCGGCAGAGGTGCGCTGGGGGCGGGGCATGGGGGCGATTTCGAGCGGCGGGTGAGACCGGTCAGATCGCGCCGCAACGCCGCGAGAGCCGGGGGAATCTTAAGGGGGAGCCCGGTCTATCGGGTGGCGCACGAAAGTCGCGATCGATTCGATCGGGTACGTCGCGCGCGCGTTTCAGTGGGCGCTGCACCCCGACGCACGCGCGCTTCACACCGCTGCGCGAAAGGCTGTTTCTTGCCTAAGCTGCCGCGCGGTGCACGACGAGCCGCAGTGGGTGTCATGGGTGAACGCCGCGCGAGCGGGCGACGCGAGCGCGCGCGCCGAGCTCATCGCCTACTTCACTCCGTTCGTGCACGGCGTGCTGATGTGCTGGGTGCCGTCGGCCCACGTCGACGCTCAGGTGCTGCCCGCGCTCGAAGAGGCGCTGGTGCGCTGCGAGGGCCCGGCGAGCCAGTTCGGCGCGCAGCTGCTCGAGGTGGTGAGGGGTCGCGCCAAGGCGTTCGCCCAGGGCATGCCGCCCGAGCTCGCCGCGCCCGCGCTGAGCCGGCTGCGCGCCCTCGCCGAGCCCGCGCGCGAGTGGCTGATGCTCCGTCTGCTCGAGGGCATCAGCGGGCCCGAGCTCGCAGAGGTGAGCGCTGTGCCCGAAGCCCGGCTGCGCACCGACCTCGAGCGCGCCGCCGCGGTGCTGGTCGAGCAGCTGGGCGGGCAGAAGCTCGACCTCACCGGCAACGCCTACCTCTGGGGCCTGGCGGGGGCACCCCACCCGGCCCTGGCGCCGCTCGAGAACCAGCTCGGGGTGCTGCGCTACACCGCAGGGCTCGACGCGCTGGGCGCGGTCGAAGTCGTCGACCCGACCTCCGAGCAGCCGTCGCCCAGCTCCGCGAGCGCGACTCCCTTCGCGGGAGTGAAGCCCCTCACCGCCGGCTCGGTGGGCAACGCCACACCGTTCGGCGGAGTGAGGCCGCTCTCGGCCGGCTCGGGCTCCGACGCGAGCGGGCTGAGCGGCGCGAAGCCGCTCGCCGCCACCCCCTTCTCGGGCCGCGCGGCGCTCGAGAGCGACGATGCCACCGAGGGCAGGGCCCGGCCGCTGGCGCCCGAGCTGCCGCCCGAGCCGGCCACCGAAGCGATGGTGCCGGTGGTGGCTGCGTCGCGACCGCGAGAGGGGCCGACCGCGCCGTTCAGCGCGGTGCACGACGACCCCACCCGCCCGCGCGGCACGCCGTTGCGGGCGCCGGCCTTCGACCCGCTGCCCCGCCACGCCGACGTGGCCGAGCCGCTGCCCGACACCATCGCGGTGAGCAACCTGCCCGCGGCTGCGCAGGCCGAGTTTCCCGAGCTGTCGCCGACCGCGCAGGCCACCAACCTGCCCGCCGCAGCGCAGGGGCCCTACCTGCCGCCGCCCGCGACCGTCGCGGCGCCCAACCTGCCCGCCGCCGCGCGGGTGTACGTGCCGCTGGTCGACACCTCGTCTCAGGGCGGCGGGGCGACGGGGTTCGACTCGCAGACCGGCACCGTCGACCTGAGGGTGCGGCCCAGCGCCGGGCGCGCCGCGCCTGCGAACCCGTTCGGCGCCCAGCCCCACACGGTCGATCAGCGGCGCCCCAGCGGCGCGGCCCCCGGCCTGGGCGGGGTGCAGCCGCTGCCGCAACCTCGCAGCGCCGAGCCGACCCCGCAGCTGACCCGCAGCGATCGCCAGTCGAAAGACTTCGACGATGCCACCGCGCCGCGCGGCGTCTCGGTGACCCGGCCGCCCGAGCCGGTCGACGAGCCCGAGCTGACGCGGACCAAGGCCCCGACCGGCGCGAGGGCGGCGGTGAGCGGCGGCCTCGAGGGGGTGCGCCCGCGCGGTGGCCCGGTGCCTCAAGGGGGCGACGGCCGCCGCGGTACGCCCATCTCGATGCTGTACGACGCGTGGCAGCCGCCGCAGACTCCGGCGGCGCCGCCCCAGGCGCAGAGCGGCGACGAGACCGCGCCGCGGGTGCCGCAGGTGGCCCACCCGCCCGTTGCGTCTTCGATGCGCGGGGCGCTGCCGTTCGTGATGGCGGCGGTGCTGCTGGTGTTCGGCGCGGCCGCCGCCTTCGCGGTGGTGCGCAACAGCGAGCGCGAGATTCGCAAGCCCTGGGCGCTGGTGCCGGTGGCGGTGGCGGCGGTGAACATTCCCGAAGGCACGACGGTGACCTTCGACATGATCTCGAAGCGCGACGTGCCCGAGCAGTTCGCCACCATCTCGGTGGTGAAGCCCGAGCAGGTCAACTTCATCACCAACCAGCGCATCATGGTGGCGGTGCAGGCCGGCGACCCGCTGCTGTGGAGCGAGTTCGAGAGCTCGATGAAGGCCGAGCGGCTTTCGACCCGGGTGCAGAAGCGGGCGCGGGCGTACACCATCGACGCCGAAGACATCGTGTCGGTGGGTGGCTGGCTTCGGCCGGGCGATCACGTCGACCTGGTGGTCACCCTGGGCCAGGGCACCGACGACCCGCAGCGCATCGCCGCCACCACGCTGCAGAACCTGATCGTCCTCAGCACCGGCAAGGCCACCCCGCGGGTGAGCCTCGAGCAGCTCAAGCCGCAAGAGCAGCACTACAACAACGTCTCGGTGCTGGCGCTGCCCGAAGAGATCGAGATGCTGGCGCTCACCAGCGCGCGCGCCAGCTACCAGCTGATCTTGCGCCACCCCGAAGATCTCGACGGCAGTGAGCTGCACCGCACCAACGCCAGCGCCCTGCTCACCGGGCGCGCGCTCCCGTCGTCGCTGCGGCTGCCACCGCGGCCCCCGGTGGCGAACGGCGGGTTGCCCGAGTCGCCGCAGGTGAGGCCCACGCCGTGGATGAACCTCACCCCCGAGAAGGGCGGAGACGCGCTGCCCCCATGGGTACGCAAGCGGCCCGCCCCCTCGAAGCCCGACCGCTAGAGCGGGCTCAAGAGCGAAACGGGTTGCTCATCAGAATGGTCTCGCCGCGGTCGGCGCCGACCGAGACGCAGACCACCGGCACGCCGCTGATCTCTTCGACCCGCCGCACGTAGCGCAGCGCGGCCTCGGGGAGATCATCGAGCGTGCGGGCGCCCGAGAGCTTCTTGGTCCACCCGGGGAGCTCTTCGTAGACCGGCTTCACCCGCGAGAGATCTTCGAGGTCCAACGGGAACTCGGTGAGGGTCTGGCCGTCGAGCTCGTAGGCGGTGCAGATGCGCAGGCTGTCGATGCCCGAGAGCACGTCGAGCTTGGTGAGCGCGATGCCCCACAGGCCGTTGACGCGCGCCGCGTAGCGCAGCACCACGGTGTCGAGCCAGCCGCAGCGGCGGGGGCGGCCGGTGGTGGCGCCGAACTCGTCGCCGACCTTGCGCAGCTGCTCGCCCAGCGCGTCGTCGAGCTCGGTGGGAAAGGGGCCGCCGCCCACCCGGGTGGTGTACGCCTTGCTGATGCCCATCACCCGGTCGATGGCGGTGGGGCCCAGGCCCGAGCCGACCGCGGCGTTGCCGGCCACGCAGTTCGACGAGGTGACGTAGGGGTAGGTGCCGTGATCGACGTCGAGCAGCGTGCCCTGCGCGCCCTCGAACAAGATGCGCGAGCCCTTGCGAACCTCGCCGTGCAGGAACACCGAGCAGTCGCCCACGAACTCTTTGAGGCGCGCGCCGTAGGCGGCGAACTCGGTGACGATGCTGCCCTCGTCGAGATCGGGGTCTTCGACCCGGGCGGCCTTGGCCAGGCGGGTGAGCTCGTCGCGCACCGACCCCAGGCGCTCGCGCACCCGCCGGCGCAGCTTCTCGGCGTCGAGCAGATCGCGCACCCGAATGCCGACCCGGCCCACCTTGTCTTCGTAGGCGGGGCCGATGCCGCGCCCGGTGGTGCCGATGGCACCGCCGCCGCGGGCCTTCTCGCGCAGCGTGTCGAGGTGCTTGTGCCAGGGGAAGATGACGTGGGCGCCGGTGGCGATCAGCAGCTGGCTCGAGTCAGCGAGAAAGCCGCGGGTGCGCAGCGCGTCGATTTCTTTGAGCAGCACCCCGGGGTCGACCACCACGCCGTTGCCGATCACGCAGGTCTTGCCGGCGTGCAGAATGCCCGAGGGAATGAGGTGCAGCACCGTCTTCTGGCCGCCCACCACCAGGGTGTGGCCGGCGTTGTTGCCGCCCTGAAAGCGCACCACCACCTGCGCATGCTCAGTGAGGAGATCGACGACTTTTCCTTTTCCCTCGTCGCCCCATTGGGCGCCGATCACCACGACGTTGGGCATGCGCTACCGACTCATAGCAGCCCACCCGGAGGATGGCAGCGGTAGACGTAGCCGCACTTCAGCGCGCGACAGCGTTGCTCGGGTTGCGCTTGCCATCGACCGTCGACTTGTGCCGTCACCAGCGCGTGGGCCTGCGCGGCGAGCCAGTCGCCGTCGACGCCGACGCCGGGGGGCAAGAGCTCGGGGGTGGGGTCTGCCTCGCGCAGAAAGGCGATGCCGGCGCGAACCGGCACCTCGGGGCCCAGCAGCGCGCGCGCCGCCAGGCTGTAGCAGCCCAGCTGAAAGCGGTACGCGTCGAGCCCGTCGCGAGGGCGCAGCGAGCTCTTGTAGTCGATGACCACCGCGGTGCCGTCGGCCTCGCGAATGAGGAGATCGATCGCGCCGCGCAGGTGCAGGGTGAACCCCTGGTGCTCGAGCTTGAGCACGAAGGGCAGCTCGCGGCTCACGTCTTTGAGGCCCCGCGCGAAGCCGGTCGAGAGAAAGCGGTGCACCCAGCCGCGCACCTCGAGGTCTTCGGGCAGCAGCAGCTTCTTTTCCAGCGCGGCGAGGTCGACCGGAGCGCCGAGCGGCGCGTGCTCGAGGAGCAGGTGGGCGTGGGTGCCGCGCTCGCGCACGTCGGCCACCGGCGCCGCGGTCTCGAGCTCGAGCCCGCGCGGCTCGGCCGGGTACTCCGAGAGCCCCACCAGGTGCAGCAGCCGGTACCGGGTGGGGCACGAGGCGAAGTCTTGCAGCTGGGTGACCGGCAAGAGCGCGCGGCGGGGCTTCGGCGGGGGCCGCGCCTCGAGGCGAGCGCGGGCCGCCTCGAGCGCCTCGAGGTTCGCGGTGCGGGCCACCGCGCGAAGCGGCGGGAGCGGCTCGGGCAGCTGCAGCACGCGCTGGTGCACGTCGTTCAGCCCGGCGCAGGCGTCGTCGAGGTCGGCCCAGGCGGCGCCCTTCTTGGTCACCCCGAGAATCAGCAGGTCTCTGGCGCGGGTCATCGCCACGTAGCGCACCCGCTTGAAGTCGGCCTCTTCGCGCGCCTTGCGCTCGGCCTTGGCCTTCTCGAAGCGCGGCGAGCCGGCGGCCTCGAGGTCGAGCTCGATCGGCTTGAGCGCCAGCCCCAGGTCGCGCTCGTAGCGGGCGCGCGAGCCGAACGGCGCGTGGGGGCTGAACAGCTCGGGCAGCACCACCACCGGCCACTCGAGCCCCTTGGCCTGGTGAATGGTGCACAGGGTGACCGCATCGGGGTCTCCGTCGTCGAGCACGTCGGCGTGCGCCTCGAGCGGGTTGGCCTGCGCCAGCTCGCCCAGCTCGCGGGCGAACGCGCCGCAGTCGGCGGGCCCCGAAGCGTCGCGGCGGGCCGCCAGCTCGAGCAGCTTCTCGAGGTTGGCGAGCACCTGGGGGCCGAAGGCGGTGGCGGCCATCGCCTCGCGATAGCGGGTGCCGACCAGCGCGGCTTCGAGCAGCGCGCGCAGTGAGAGCCGGTGGCGCCCTTCGCGCAGCTGCCGCACCAGGGTCTGAAAGCGCGACAGCCGCTCGCGCTCGGGCGCGCTCAGGCCCACCGGGGGCTCGGCGAGAGCGACGGCCTTGCGCGCGTCGAGCGGGCCGCCGGTGGCGCGCGCCAGCCGCACCAGGCTCGAGTCGGTGAGCCCCACCAGCGCCGAGCGCAAGCACACCGCCAGCGAGGTCGCGTCAGAGGCGTCGGCGACCAGGGCCAGCAGGGCGGCGAGGTCCATCACCTCTTGGGCGCCGTAGAAGCCGCGGCCGCGCACCACCCGGTGCGGCACGCCCTCGGCGAGCAGCGCCTGCCGGTACTCTTCGACGAAGGTGAAGCGGCGGAAGAGGAGCGCCACGTCACCACCCCGGTGGCGCTTCGACTCGACCAGCTCGCGCACCCGCCGGGCCAGCGCGCGCGCGTCGATGAAGCGCAGCTCGTCGGCGGTGGCCTTCTGGGGCGGCTGCACGAAGCGCTCGACCGCGGGCTCGCTCGAGCCCTGCTCGCGGTGGGCGAGCAGGTCGTCGTGCGCCGGCACGTACGAGACGTCGAAGCTGCGGGCGGTGGGTGCGGGCGCCAGAGCCGCCGCGTCGTCGGTGGCGACCGGCGCCAGGGCTCTGGTGCGCGGGTCGGACATCAGCCGGGGCAGCGCGCGGTTGAAGAACGACACCAGCGCGGGGCTCGAGCGGCGGCTGGTCTTCAAGAACGCGCGGGTGCCGCCGCTCTGGGCGATGGCGCCCGCGGCCGCCTCGACCACGCTGACGTCGGCGCCGCGAAACTCGTAGATGCTCTGCTTGCGATCTCCCACCACGCAGAGAAAGGCGGGCTGCAGCGGCAGCTCGAGCACGCCCGGGCCCGCGCCGTCGAGCAGCGCCGGAGCGATGGCCTGCCGCGGCCCGCCGCGCCGCTCGGCGAGCAGGTGCAGCAGCTCGAGCTGCAGGCGGTTGGTGTCTTGCAGCTCGTCGACCAGCAGCGCCTGGAAGCGGTCTTGCGCGAGGTGGCGGGCGTGCAGGTCGTCGCGCAGCAGATCGCGCGCCTCGATGAGCAGCGCGGTGAAGTCGAGCGCGTCACGCTGGCGCAGCGCAGCGGTATACGCGGTGGCGAGCTCACCGAGCAGCGCGCGGAAGGCGTGCTCGTACGGCACCACCCGAATGCCCGCGGCGCAGTGGGCGAGGCCCAGCGCTCCGGCGCGGCCGCCGAAGAACGCCGCGCGCAGGTCGGGGAAGGCGCGGCTCGAGCCCAGCGCGGCCGAGATGCGCGCCAGCCGCTCACCCACGTCGTCGAAGGTGAGGCCGGTGAAGGCCGCGCGCACCCGGGCGGTGAGCTCACGGCGCTCGGGCTTGAGGCTCTTCTCTGCGTCGGCCTCGGCCTGGTTCAGGGTGCGCGCGCACAGCTCGAGCTGCGAGGTGAACTGGGCCCGCGCCACCGCTTCGTCGCCGATGGTGAGGGTGTCGGCCGAGAGGCCCTCTTCGCGAATGCGGCGCAGCACCCCGGTGAGCGCTTCGCTCAGGCCGTACTGGCCCCCCAGGCCCCACTCGCGGGCGAGGTCGGCGATGCGCGGCGCTTTGCGCTCGAGCGCGGCGAGCACCAGGCGGTCGGCGGTGTCGGTGAGCAGGGCGCGCGCCTCGAGGTCATCGAGCAGCTCGAAGGTGGGCGAGAAGTCGCGGCCCGGCGGCGCGTCGCGCAACAGCTGAACGCAGAGCGAGTGAAAGGTGCCGATCGGGGCTCGGCCCAGCGCGTCGCGCACGCCGCGCCAGTGCTCGGCGGGCGGGGGCGGCTTGCCCAGCGCGGCGTACGAGGCGAGCAGGTCGGGCTCGTCGGCGACCCCGCGGGCCAGGGCGTCGACGCGGTGGTAGAGCCGCTGCCGCATCTCGTTGGCGGCCTTGTCGGTGAACGTGAGCAGCCCGAGCGCCTGGGGAGCTACCGGCTCGCGGTCGCGCGCGCCGCCGAGCAGGTGCAGGCACAAGGTGACCAGGCTGTGGGTCTTGCCGGTGCCGGCGCCGGCCATCAGCGCGAGGTTCCGCTCGAGCGAGAGATACGAAGAGCTCCCTCTCCCCCGTGGGGGAGAGGGCTGGGGTGAGGGGGTCACCGAAGAAAGAGAAGGCGACTCCACCACCAGAGGAGCCGAGACGGTCTCGAACTGCAGCGCCTCGCGCGCACCGCCGCCGCCCGCTTCAGGCGTCGCAGGCTCGGCCGGGGGCAGATCGAACAGGCCCAGCTGCCGGTCGTCTCTGGGCTTGCGCTTCACCGGCCCTCCTCGTGCAGCTTGCGCGACGAGATGCGGCAGACCGGGCGAAACCGGCAGTACTCGCAGTCGTGCGGCCGGGCGGCGAGCTCGCCCGCCCGCATGCTCCCGACGAGCCGCTGCACCGCGCTGCCCAGGTTCGGCTTGCCGTCGCGCTCGAGCCGGGCGCGGGTGAGCTCGTCGGTGGCGAGCAGCTCGTCGAGGGTGACCCCGGCCTCGCCCGCGATGGTAGAGAGCGCCTTCTCGCCCTCGCGGGTCGACAGCCACATCGCGTCGACCGACTTCGCCAGGCCCGCCTGGCGCACCGCGTAGGCGTAGATGGGCAGCTGCCACTCGCTGACCAACAGGTTGTTCACCTTGTCGGCGTTGCCGATGATCTTCGCGGTCTTGTAGTCGACCACTCCGGCGCGGCCCTCGCTCACGTCGATGCGGTCGACCTTGCCGCCCAGCACCACCCCGGTGCCCTCGAGCTCGACGGCGAACTTCCACTCGGCCTTCTCGGGCAACAGCCCGTCGAACGGCCGCACCCGGCCCGAGCGAATGAGCGCGGCTATCTCTCGCGCCGCGCGCTGGCGGCCGAGCTGCCAGAGCAGCGGGTGGCCGGTGGGCGCGCGGCGTTGGTGCACGCCGGCTGCCTCTTCGACCGCCAGCTCGACCACCTGCTCGAGGTCTTCAGGCAACGGCCCGCGCAGCACCGGCAGGAGCAGCTCGAGCACCCGGTGCATCAGCGTGCCCTTCGAGCGCTGGTCGAGGTCTTCTGACTGCGCCTCGGGGCTCTCGAGCCCCAGCACGTCGCCGAGAAACCCCGCGAACGAGCAGTTGCCCCACGCTCCCAGCTTCGCGGCGGTGAGCGGGCGCTCGCGGTCGAACGCGAAGTCGCCCTGCAAGAGCGCGGGCTCGACGGCGCCGCTGTACTCCCCCACCCGGTGCGACTCTTCCGAGAAGAACCGCAGCCGCTCGTGCTCCATCTCGGCGAGGGCGAGCGCCTCTTGGGCCCACGGCGCGTCGGGCCGCGCCCCGTCGAGCATGGCGCGCAGCCGCAGCTCGGCGTCGTTCGACACCGCGTCGGCGGCGGGCACGGTGGCGCGCGGCAGCCGCTTCACCGCGAAGCCTTCGACCGAGCGAGCCAGCTCGGACAAGAACGGCGAAGGGCTGAAGGCACGGCCGAGCGCCTCACCGCGGGCGTGGCTCAAGGTCACGCTCTCCAGGCCCGCCGCGAGCGCGAGGTAGAAGAGGAGTCGATCTTCGGCCAGCCGCAGCGGCAGGCGGCCGTCGCTCTCGCCGACGTTGAGGCGAAAGAGCGGCGCGCGGGCAGCCCGGTTGAGCGCTCCCTTCTCGTCTTCGGCCAGCAGCCCGCCGCCGGCGCCGCGCCCGGGGAAGCGGCCGTCGACCAACCCCCCGATGAAGACGTGGCGAAAGGTGCGGCCCGGCAGCTCGCGCGCCTCGAGCACCGCCACCGCTCCGGCGCGAGGGCCGCGCGAGAGCAGGTTCAAGTCGGCTGCCGCGTCGCGCAGCCAGCGCGAGAACTCGCGCCGGGTGAGCTTCGCGCCGCCGAAGCCGCGGCTCGCCTCGAAGAGCAGCCGCTGCAGGGCGGTGAGCGCGTCGGCGGCGGCCTGATCTCTCGCCAGGGCCTGCTCTGCGGCAGGGCCTTCTCGCCCGACCACCGGCTCGGTGCGCAGGCCCTCGAGCAGCCCGAGCTGCTCGAGCGCCGCCGCCCACCCGCGCAGGTGCCCCTCGAGGGTGTCTTCGGCGCGCAGCGGCCGCACCGCGGCGATGAGGCGCTCGACCTGCCGCGCCACCGCGCGCACCTCTTCGGCGGGCCCCTTCGGCCAGCCCTCTTGAAAGCGGGTGGCCAGCGCGGCGAGGCGCACGGCATAGGCGCCCTGCTCTTTCTGCGCGCCGAGGCGGTCGTCGCGCAGGCCCGCCTGGGCGAAGAAGACGCCGGGCTCGGAGCCGGGCTCCCACAGCCGGGGCAGGTAGCGGCTGGTGAGGTAGCGGGCCACCGCCTCGGCCCCGAACCCCTCTTCCACCAGCGTCGGCAGGCCCAGGGCGAGGTGGCCTGCGGGGGTGAAAGCGAGGGGCACCGAGAGCCGCGCCCGCGCCGGCACGCCGCGCTCGGCGAGCGCCTCGAGCACCATCTCGGTGTCGGGGCCGAGCTCGCGAAAAACCACCGCCACCTCTTCGGGCGCGGCCCCCTCATCGAGGCACACCCGCACCCGCCGGGCGAGCTCGCGCGCCTCTTCGCGGGGAGTGACGGCGTCGAACGCCTCGAGCCGCTTCGGTGCCAGCGGCTCGACCGGCTCGCCGTAGAGCTCGAGCTTGCTGGTCTCGTGACCGCGCTCGAGCTCGGCGTGCACCTCGTTGACCAGCGCGTCGATCGAGGGGTCGTCGACGCGGGGCAGCCGGAGCTCGACCTGGGGAAACGCGGCGTCGAGCGCGCGCACGAAGGCGAGGCGGGCCCGGGAGAAGTCGACCATCGCGCCGAGCTCGAGGCGGACGAAGGCGGAGAGGGCCTCGGGCACGCCCTGCTGCAGGTGCGCGGTGGCGGCGGCGAGCAGGTCGGCCGAGTCGAACACCTCGAGCTCGGCCTTGCGGCGCTTGAAGCGATGCCACAGCCGGGCCACCCAGGCGGCCCGCGGCGAGCCGGCCGCTTCGGCGGCGCGATCGAGCTGGTCGGGCGTGGCGAGCTGGCCCTCGAGCTGGGCGAAGAGCTCGACGGCTGCGCGGGCGAAGGCGGGGTCTTTCGACCACGCGCCGAAGGGGCCCGGGCCGCCGTCTCGCACCAGGCTCGCCACCACCAGCCGGGCCTGCAGCCTCGAGAGCGGCTTCAGCCCCGGCGGGGCGCAGGCCTCGACCAGCTGGGCGAACGACCAGAACCCGGTGGCGTCGACGAAGTCGCGCGCGAGCGAGGCCTCGAGCAAGGCATGCTCGACGCGGGCGGCATCGGGAAAGACGCGTAGGGTACGGGGAGCCAACGGCTGCTGCTTTAGCCCACCGGTCTGACTCCGTGTCAGCGGGTGCTGCGCGCTGAGCAACCGACGCGCCGTCTCTCAACCGCGCGTGCGCGCGTCGCGGTGGAGCAGCCACGCTCCAGCCTCCAGACGCGCCCGTCACGTGCCGCGCAGTGGAGCCCGGCGCGCACCTTGAAGCTCACTCGCCCTGCCCGATGGAGTCGCAGTCGGCCCCGCCGGTCACCATTCTGACCTTCATCGGGTACTGCGAGCCCTCGACGAGCCCCTTCCACCGGCCCTCGTCGTAGTCGCACGAGTACGTCTGCTTCTCCTTCGGGGAGCTCATCGTCACCGTGTACGTCTCGTGGTGCGCGCCTTCGCGCTCGCAGCCGATGCTGTCGCCGACGCGGCCCAGCGAGAACTTCGGCCACGCGGGCACGTTCGCGAGAGCGCCACCGGCCCGCACCGAGCGCGCCGCCCTCCACCGGTCGACGTTGTAGCTGCACTTGTCGTCGTACACCGGCTCGCTCCGGTACTTGGTCGTGCACACCTCGCGCTGCTCGAACGTGCCGTCGCCGCGGTCTTTCTTCTGCATCGAGCACGTCTGCCCGTCGGCGACCTGCTTCGTCGAGCGCTGCTCGCGCCGCTTCGACACCGCGTACGCATCGCCCGGCATCGCGTCGCACCACGACGATTCGCCGACCACGCGCTTCTCTTCGATGTCGATGACGCGCGACCACGCGTGGCCTTCGACCGTCACCGTCACCTTCTTCTTCCACACCAGGCTCACCGTGAGGCCGGCGACGAGCAGCAGCGCACCGGCGCCGAGCACCCACGGCCAGATGCCCTTCTTCGGCGGCACGGGCGGGGCGACGGGCTTCGCCGGCACCGCGGCTCCGACGAGCGCGACCTTCGCGGCTTCGTTCAGCGGGCTGCCGCAGTGCTTGCAGTTGTTCGCCTTGGCGCCGTTCGGCGTCTGGCAGGCGGGGCACGCGACGTCGACGCCGTCGTACGCCGTGTTGGCGGCGATGAGCTTCCCCTCGGGAGGGAAGTAGCGCTTCGCCGGGTCCTGCGGTGCTCCACAGTTGGGGCAGAAGCGGTTCGTCTTGCCGAGCAGCGCTTTCGTGTCGCAGAAAGCGCAGTCCCAGAACATCTCGTACACCCCCACCACCCGGCCGGGTCCGTCGGACATGGCCGCGTACCCTACCAGTCAGCATTGACCCCGAGGCCGTTGCTGACACTTCCCAGACGTCCGTGTGTCAGTGCAGGCACCGCAGCGCGGGCCCCACCGGGTGCGAGTCGAACTGGGCGGCGGTGGCGGTCTGCAGCGACGACTGGTTGTCGGTGACCAGCTCGAGGCAGTCGAAGGGCCAGACCTTGTCGTCATCGAGCAGAAACGCGCCGGGCCTGCCGGGCGCGGCGAGCGCGGGCGCGCCGGCGGTGAGCGCTGCACCGTACGGCACCGCGAAGAACACCGGGTCGGGCACCGCGTACGAGGTGCGCGCCAGCCGCTGGGCGGGAGCCGCGAGCGCGAACTGCAGCCGCTTGCCCGAGCGCACCAGGGTGAGCGGTTTGTTGGCCGCGACCAGCAGCGAGCCCTCGTAGAGCCGGGGGAAGTCGACGCAGGCGCAGCTGCGGCCGGTGAGCACGTCGGCGCCGGAGTGGGCGAGGTCCCACGTGGCGGGGCCGCCGGGCCCCAGCGCGTGCATCACGTCGACCGGCAGCCGGCCGCAGTCGGAGCTGGGAATCGCGTGACGGTCGGGGCGCCCGACCAGGCCGGGGCCCTCGTCCCAATCGCCGCGAATCAGCGGAGCGCCGGGCAGGCGGTTGAAGTCTCTGTCGAAGAAGCGCAGCTCGGTGGCGTCGTTGCCGTTGCCGGTCGACGAGGCCACCGCGACCATGAAGGCGTCGAGCGCGTCGACGTACTGCCAGTCGGCCGAGAACGCCTCGGTCAGCGAGCGGCTGGTGTGGAGCGCGGCGGTGAGGGGCGCAAAGCCGGTGGCGGTGAGCTCTTCGACGCCGGTCTTGAAGGCCGGGTCGGCCGACCGCCACACGTACTGACCCGCGCCGTTGATCTGGTTGCCGCCCAGGCCGGTGGTGTCGGTGAACATCAAATAGAACTTCCCATCGACGTACGTGACGCTCGGCTGACCCGCGCCGTAGTTGTTGGGCAGCCCGGTGATGGCGCGCTTGGGCACCACGATGGGCGCGCCGCCGTTCATGCGCGTCCAGTGAATGCCGTCGTTGCCGGTGGCCACGCCGAGCCGAGTGGTCTGGGTGGCCGCCGCCTCGCCCTCGTCGAGGCCGCCGTAATAGAGGTAGTAGACGCCGTCGACGCGAATCACCGAGGGGTCGCAGGTGTGGGTGCGGTCGAAGGTACCCGGTACGCCGGTCGGCGTGAGCACGCTCACCGGGGTCGACCACGGGCCGTCGAGCGAGGGCGCGTCGGCGTAGAGAATGTGGTCGCCCGCGACTCCGCCGCACCACCACATGCGGTAGCGCCCGTCGTGCATCACCGAGGGGGCGTAGTCGTACGAGCCGCGCGCCAGCACGATGCCGTTGCCTCCGCGCGCCGAGGCGGTGGCGGTCGGCACGCTGCTCACCGCGCACGAGGGGCCGGCGTCGGGCACCGTGCCGGCGTCGCCGCGACCTGAGTCGGTGAGGCCCGCATCGGAGAGCCCCGCGTCGCGGTCGACGACTGCTCCCCCGTCGTCGCTGCCGCCCGCGTCGCGGGTGCCGGCATCGTCGGCGCCGGCGTCGCGATGGCCGCCGTCGACGCCCGGCTGCTCGCCCGCGTCATGCGGCGCTGGGCCGGGCGCGCCGCCGCACCCGAGCACGGCGGTGAGGGTCGAAGCGCCGCACGCTGAGCAGAGCGCGACCAACAGCAGCTGGGGGTGGGGGGACCGGGGCATGCCGCGCACCCTCCCGCGCCCGCGCGCGGTACGCGCCACGCCCACACCCCGGGCGCCGTCGCCTCGAGGCGTCGGTTCCCGTAGGTGAATGATTGTTTCCCGCCGCGGGGCGGCGCGGTCAGCGCTGCTGCAGGCTGCGGGTGTAGTCGAAGAACCAGTCTTCGGCGTCGTCGCGGTTGCCGAGCAGCTTGAGCGCCAGCGAGCGCAGCGGCTGACTCACTTGAAGCGCGACAGCACCGCGTCGAAGAGCGCCGACTCGAGGCGCTCTCCGTTCGCTTCGCTGATGTGGTCGATGCTGAACGCCACCACCCAGCCACCCTGCTTCACCGCCGAGACCACCTTGGCCTGCCCGGTGACCGGCTCGCCTTCGCGCCCGAGCATCAGCGAGAACGGCACCACCTGACCGACCGGCAGCTGGCTGGTGAGGGTGCACGAGAAGCCCGACCGCGACACCTGCTTGGTCATGGTCTGGTAGGTGTTGGAGATCTCGATCTTGTACATCTGCGCGACGCGGAAGTGCTTTCGCGAGTTCTGCCCCTCGGGGAGCGTCATCGCCTGCGCCGCGACCAGCGACCGCGCCAGCTCTTCGCGCATCTCGAGGTAGGCCTTGTGCTCGCTGTCGGTGAGCTTCTTCGCCTTTGCCTTCTCGTGGGTGATTCGGAAACCGGCCATCCACTCCGACGGGTCCATGGCTCCATCATCGACCGGCCACGCCGGGAATCAAGGGACGGTGTCGGCTTGTTTCGCCCAGCCCGCTTGATAAGGCGCGTTCAAGCCCCGTGACGACCGAACCTGCGATGAAGCTTCTTCCCCGTGTGCTGGTGTTCGCCGTGGTGCTCGGCGCCAGCGTCGGCTGCGACCAGGTCACCAAGGTCATCGCCATCGACTCGCTCAAGGGCGCACCGGCGCGGCACTACCTGGGCGACACCTTCCGGCTGCAGTACGCGACCAACGAAGGTGCGTTTCTGTCGCTGGGCGCGAGCCTGCCGACCGGCGCGCGCTACTGGGTGCTCACCGTGGCGGTGGGGCTCTTGCTCGCCGGCATCTCGGTGTACGCGCTGGCCAGCAAGAAGCACGACGGCTGGCAGGTGGCGGGCTACGGGCTGATCGCCGGAGGCGGCTTCTCGAACTGGGTCGACCGCGCGCGCAACGAAGGCAGCGTGGTCGACTTCATGAACATGGGCCTGGGGCCGAGCCTGCGCACCGGCATCTTCAACGTGGCCGACCTGGCGATTCTGGCCGGCATCGGAGTGCTGCTGGTGGTGGGGCAGCGGCTGGAGAAGCGCGCCAAGCTCGCCGCGGCGGCCGCCACCCAAGGCGCGCACCGGGCCGCGGTCGACGCGGCCAAGCCCCCTCAGGGGTGAACCTTCACCGCCTCGAGGTGCAGCCAGCTCTTGCGGGTGACGCGCGCGCGCACGAAGCGGGCGGTGACCGGGGCGAAGCTGGGCTTCCAGGTGGTGAACACCTCGTCGCGCCGGGCGATCTCGCGCCAGGTCTGCTGGTCGTCGCCCACCTCGATCACCAGCGGCACGGCGCGGTCTTCGAGGTGCTCGTCTTTGCGGTTGATGACGGTGAGCGAGGTGAAGGTCTGGGGCTTGCCGAGATCGATCTCGACCCACGGGCTCTCGTCGGCCAGGGTGTGAAAGAAGATGCGCGAGTGCAGCGGGCCGCACATGCCGTGCTCGGGGTCGCAGGTGCCCCACGACGAGCTGGCGCGCCACGGCTGGCCCTTGGCGAAGTCTTTCTGATCGAGCAGGCGGTTGGCGGCCAGCACGCCGGCCGAGGCGCACCACAGCCCGACCATCAGGCCGGCGATCGCCCCACCCTGCTTGCGCATCAGGCCCTGCCGCTGGCGCCGGGTCTCGGTCTCGGCCAGAACCGAGAAGCGCTCGGCCGCGGCGTCGAGCACGTCAGACGAGGCGAGCCCCGCCTCGGGCGGAGACACCGAGAGCCGCTCGACCAGCTCGCGGTCGACTTCGATCGGCGCCGCCCGCGCCAGCGATTGCCAGCTCTTCACCGTGCCTCTGGGGGCCAGCGCCACCAGGGCCTGCCACAGCCGCTCTCGGCTCGCGCTCATCGGGGCCGCTCATACACGCAAAAGCCCGGGGCGGCACGACTCAACGTTCGTTGCCAGCAGGGCGCAGGAAGTGTGCTAGCCGCACGGCCCGTGCTCGTGAGGATCGTTCGTGCCGCGCTGGCGCTCGGCATCATCGCTGCTGCGGCGACCCACACCATCGCCACCGAGCTGTTGCCGGTGCGCATCGGCTACTTCACCGAGAACCTGCTCGAGCCCGAGCGCCGGCACCTGGTGCTGCTGCTGATGATCGCCGCGTTCGCGGTCATCTTCACCACCACCTCCTGGGTGGTGCGCCGAGAAAGCGAGCGGTCTCCCGAGGGCGCCGAGTGGCTGGCCCGTCTTTTGTGCCCGCTGCTGGTCGCGCCGGTGGCGATGACGCTGGTGCGCCACAACTGGGCCGAAGACGCGGTGATGGCGCTGACCCTGGCGATGTTCGGCTTCGCGCTCGAGCGGCTCGCGCGCGAGTCGGCCGCGGCGTGGGCCGAGCGGCCGCCCGAGCTGGGCAGCCGGCTGTTCGCCGCGCCGCGGGCGTTCTTCGCACGGCCGAAGCTGGTGCTGGGCACGCTGATCGCGCTCAGCGTGGGTCACAGCATCTTCATGAGCCTGTGGGCGGTGTTCGCGCACCAGCGCTTCGCCACCTACGGGTACGATCTGGGCCAGTACGACCAGGTGTTTCAGAGCGTGCTGGGCGGCCGGCCGCTGCGCCTGCCGAGCCTGGGGTGGGACCAGAACTGGGGCGGGCTGAACGGCCACGCCGACTTCGCCTCGTTCTACCTGGCGCCCATCTACCTGCTCTACCCGCATGCGCAGACGCTGCTGGTGATGCAGGCCACCCTGCTCGCCACCGCCTGCCTGCCGGTGTTCTGGTTCGCGAAGAACCGGCTGCCGCTGCCGCACGCCTTCGCGCTCGGCCTGGCCTGGCTCATCTACGCGCCCCTGCACGGCGCCCAGCTGTACGACGTGCACATGCAGCCGTTCGGCTGCGTCTGGGTGATGTGGGCGATCGCGGCGCTCGACGCGAAGCGGTTCAAGCTCTACTGGCTGTTCTTCGTCTTCGCGATTCTGTGCCGCGAAGACGTGTCGATCGGCCTGTGCATGCTCGGCGCGTTCCTGTTCCTCTCGGGGTACCGGGTGCGCACCGGCATCGCCTCGGCGGCTGCGGCGGCCCTCTACTTCCTGGTGCTGCGCTTCGCGCTGATGGGCAACCAGTACTTCGCCGAGACGTTCAAGCTGCTCTACCCGCCGGGAGAGGCGGGGTTCATACCGGTGATCAAGACCATCATCTCGAACCCCGGCTACACCCTGCGCACCCTGGTGACCTGGGAGAAGATTCGCTACGTGGCGCAGGTCTTCGCGCCGCTGGTGTTCCTGCCGCTGCGCCGGCCGCTGCACTGGGTGCTGATGGTGCCAGGGTTCCTGCTCACGCTGATCGCCACCGCGTACCTGCCGCCGATTCAGATCAGCTTCCAGTACGTGTGCAACTGGGCTTCGTATTCGTTCGCCGCCACCGCGATGGTGCTGGCGGCGTTCAGCGACACCCCCGACGGCCGGGCGCGGCGCACCGCGGCCACCTGGGCGCTGATGGTGGCGTCGATCATCGCCTGCGTGCAGTGGGGCGCGTACTCGACCTACGGCGCGGTGAAGGGCGGGTTCTCTGAAGTGCCGTTCTTGCCGCCGACTGCGGCCGACCACCAGCGCGAGGTCGACCTGCAAGAGGTGATGAAGTCGGTGCCGAAAGACGCGGCGCTGTGCGCGGCCGACCGCATTCAGGCGCACGTCACCTGGCACCTCAACACCTGGTCGCTGCGCGACAGCACCTACGACTGTGAGTACCTCATCTTCTCGGACCTGCCGGGCGACCTGGGCAACGACCGCGGCCGCGGCGCGGTGGCGAGCGGGCAGTACACGGTCATCTTGCGCAAGGGCGAGATCTCCCTGGCGCAGAAGAAGAAGTGGGCCGGCCGCGGCCCCGAGTGGGGGGGGGGGTGGTGGCGCTCCCCGGAACGGTTTTTCTCTCCGACGACGCCCGAACCCGACTTCTGGGGTCGGCAGAGTCGGTGCTCCGCCGCGCCGGGCGCCTTCGCCAGACCACCGCACACCCAACGACAACCCCCAGGAGTTTTTTCGATGACCGTTCGAATGACCGCAGCAGGAGCAGCCTACAAAGCATGTCGACTGCCGCACGCCTCGGCTGCGCGCGGATTGGGCAGATGACCCCGGATCTCCGCGCCTCAGGCGCCGGCTTCGACGATGGGAGAGAGGCGAAGGCGGCGATCTGCCGAGAGCAGGGGTCGCATCGAGCGCTCGCAGGCGGGCCGGGGTGGAGCATGAATCCGCCGATTCAAGACGGGCATCGCCCATCCAACTCGGCGGGGCCGAAATGAGCGCCCCTGATCGGCGGAGCGTTGGGACGATCGACCCCGAGTCAGCGGTCGGACGCCGTTGCCGTGTGAGGGCAAGCGCGCCGCCCGCCATCGCGGTCCTCGCCCTGGTGAACGCTCCACTCGAGGGCCGGGCCCGCCGCGCGAAGCCCCAGCCGCCGAAGCGGCCGCCCAGCGCGGGGTCGGCCTGCCGCGCACCGAGCATGCCGCCGCCCGCAGGCGGCCGCCGTGACCGAACAGGCATCTGCGCGGCCGCCCACGCCTGCCGCATCGGCATCGCCGAGCGCTTCGAATGTGGCCCAGGCCCCGGGGGGCTGAAGGGTGGGCGTAACACGTTCGCCCCGGGGGGGCCGAACGCCCCGTTGCCGGGGGGGGGGCCGCCCCCCCCCCCCCCTCCCCTCCCCCCCGGTAAACCCCCCCGGGGCCCCCCCGCGCCCCGCCGCCCCCATCATGCCGCCGCCGCCCATGCCGCGGCATCATGCCGGGCGTCATCGCCCATGCCCATGGGGTCATGCCCGCCGCCCATGCCGGGCATCATGCCGGGCATCATCATGCCGCCCATCATCATGCCCATGCCCATGCCCATCATGGGGTTCATGCCCATCATGCCGCCCATGCCGCCCATGCCGCCCATGCCCATCATCATCATGGGGTTCATGCCGCCCATCGCCATCATGCCCATCATCATGATGTTCTGAGCGGTGCTCATCTGCTGCGGGGGCATCATGCCCTGCATCATCGCCATCTCTTGCGGAGTGGCGGTGCCCGCGAGAATGCGCGCGTGCACGTCGTTCACGGGCAGGTTCGGGTGCAGATCGTTGATGCCGTCGAGCCGGCGGTTCATCGCCTGCTGCTCGAGGGTGTTGGCGGGTGACTGCCGCGACACGCCCGAGTGCAGCCGCCCCAGCGAGTCTTGCGTCATCACCGAGCCGAGGCGCCCGTTGGCGCCGCCGGCGACCAGGTGATCAGCGAGGTGATCGGGGCTGATGCCGCGCAAGCTCCCCTCGGCGATCAGGGTGTCCATCTGGGCGCCCGAGAGGGGGCGGCCCGGCTGCACGTCCATCTCGTCGAGGAAGTCGTCGACCCGCCGCGACTGCGTCGTCGCGGCGCGGTGATCGGCGCGAATGGTCGCGCTGGGCCGCGCCGAGTACCGCAGGCCGCTGGAGAGCTCGGCCTCGCCGCGCATCGCGGCGTGCTCTGAGATCTGCTGGTTGGTGATTCTCCCGTTGGGGTTCTGGGCGCGGAGCGCGTCGGCCGAGGTGCGCAGCTCTCCGGTGAGCGCGCGGTGCCCGTCGATGGTGAGCTCACCGCCCGGCATCGCCTCGTCGAGGTCGCGCTGGTGGCTGCTCTGCAGCCGGTTGCGCTGAACCCGGGTGGCGAGGTCATGATCGGTGATCACCGGGCGGCGGCCGCCGGTGAACCGCTCGGCGTGAATCTGGTCGGCCGCGGTGCGGAAGTCGCCGGTGAGCCCCTCGTGCTCCCGGGCGGTCAGGCGGCCGGTGCCGTTGGTCACCGTGCGCGCCTGCGCGAGGGTGCCCAGGTGCGACTCGGCCGACACGCCAGTCATCGCCGGCGGGCCGACCATCGACCGGTGCATCGAGTCGAGGCGGCTGAAGTTCGCACGGGTCTCGGCGGGAGTGAGCGTTCTGCCGCTCATCTCGGCCTGCAGCCGCCTCGACATCACGTCCATGCTGCCGGCCGAGAGCTCGGTGCGGCCGTTGCCGCCCGCGCCGCCGATGCGCATGCGCGCGCCGATCGGGCCCTCGCCCGAGAGCGCGTCGTCGATGAACTTGCTGGGCGGAATGCCTTCTTTCTCGGCCTGCGCCATCATCTTGTCCAAGCGCTTGTCGCTGATCTGCTCGCCGGCCCGGTCGAAGTGCTGGCCCAGCTTCGGAGAGATGGGCGGCAGCGGCGCGGCGTCGCCGCGCACCGCCGCCGGCTGCACGGTGCCGCCGGTGGTGGTCGAGCCGGTCGAGCTGGTGCCGCGCGCCCGGGCCGAGTTGCCGGTGCCGGGCGCCCGCGGGGTGTACGCCCCGTTCGCCTCGGTGGTGCCTTTCGGCATCGTCGGGTTGCTCTCGTCGAACGCGCGGGTCAGCTCGCCGTCGAGCTTGTGACGCTTGTCGATCTCTTCGGCGTCTTGCCGGGTGATCTTCCCGTTGCGGGCAGTCGCCGACACGTCTTTCTGAACGTCTTCTTTCACCCGGCGGCTCATCAGCTCGCGCGCCTCGGTGGCACCGCCAGGGTGGTTCTTCAGCTCCTGGGCCCGCGCGTTGTTCGAGCCGGGAATGCCGTTGGTCGACTTGCCCCAGCCGGCGGTGAGGTTCTGCGTCATGGTCTGCAGACGCAGGGTGAAGTTCGACATCATGGTGCTGACCGAGGCGTAGCTCTTGGAGCTGCTGATCCGCGTGCCCAGCGCACCGATTCGTCCTGAAGGAGAAGGCCATGGGTGTCGTTTTATCCCTTCTTGAGAAGGGTTCTCGGACGATGAGGGTCGCCGGGTGCGTGTATTCAACACAAGCACTTATGAGGCCCGGGCCACCGTCACTCAGCAGTGACACTTCGGGGGTTTACGGCCACCTGCGCGGCTGGGCTATACGCCGTCGGCCATGTCGACCGCCGAGCAGGTGAACCGCGAGTTCTACGAGCAGGCGCTCCCCGGGCAGAACGACTACTGGAAGAAGATGGCGGCCCCCCGCTTTCGGGTGCGCACCGTGCTCGCCGAGCTGAAGGCCCGGGCCCCTGCCAGCGTGGTCGACCTCGGCTGCGGCGGTGGCCAGCTGCTCGACGAGGTGAAGCGGGCGGTGCCGGGCGCGCGCCTGGTCGGGGTCGACCTGTCGAAGCCGCAGCTCGAGCTCAACCGGCAGCGCGACCCCGACACCCGCTGGGTCTACGCCAACGTCGATCAGCCGATGAAGTGGGCCGACGAAGATCTCGAGCGCTACGACGCGGTCACCGTGGTCGAGGTCATCGAGCACGTCGACCGCCCCGCCCAGCTGCTCGAGAACGCGCGCGCGCTGCTGGCCAGGGGCGGCTTTCTGGTGCTCTCGACCCAGAGCGGCCGGGTGGGCGAGACCGAGCGCCGCGTCGGCCACCGCCGCCACTTCACCACCTCAGAGATTCGCGGCCTGCTCACCGGCGCCGGCTTTCGCCCCGAGCGCGTGTGGAATGCGGGCTTCCCCTTCCACGACTTCTCGAAGTGGTACGCCAACCTGAACCCCGACGCGTCGATGGGCCGCTTCGGCGACAAGCCCTACGGCCTGTCGGAAGACCTGGTGTGCCTGGGGCTGCGCGCGCTGTTTCGCCTCAACTCGAACCGCGCCGGAGCACAGCTCTTCGCGGTCGCCAAGGCCGACTGACCCGCTACCGCCAGCTCTTCGCTTCGTCCGAGTCGAGCCAGGCGAAGTAGCGCTGCAGCCCCTCGTCGACCGGCACCCGGGCCTCGAAGCCGAGCAGCTGCTTGCTCTTCACCGTCGAGGCGCAGGTGAGCGGCACGTCGCCCGGCTGGTCGGGCTTCTTCTCGAGCACCGCCTTCTTGCCCGCGGCCTTCTCGATGGCCGCCACCAGCTCGTTCAAGGTGACCGGCCGCGAGCCCCCCAAGTTCACCACCTCGTACAGCGGCAGCGGGCGATCGATGGCGGCGGTGATGCCGCGCACCGTGTCTTCGACGAACGTGTAGTCGCGCGCGGTGGTGCCGTCGCCGAAGAAGGGCACCGGCTCGCCCCGGCGAATCAGCTTCGCGAACTTCGAGATGGCCAGGTCGGGGCGCTGGCGCGGGCCGTACACGGTGAAGAAGCGCAAGCCGATGGTGGTGAGCTGGTAGAGGTGCGCGAAGGTGGCGCAGAGCATCTCGCCGGCGATCTTGGTGGCGGCGTAGGGAGACACCGGGCGATCGATGCGGTCGTCTTCGCTGAAGGGCGGGTTCGAGCGGGCGCCGTACACGCTCGACGACGAGGCGAACACGAAGCGGCGGGCCTGCGCCTTGCGCGCCGCCTCGAGCATGTGGCTGGTGCCCTCGACGTTGACCTTGGCGTAGAGCGCCGGCTGGGCGATCGACGGGCGCACGCCCGCGCGCGCGGCGAGGTGCACCACGGTGGGGTTCGGCCCCACCGCGGCGAAGGCCCTGGCCACGTCGGCCTCGACCGAGAGGTCACCCTCGACGAGCTCGGCCTTCAGGCGCGCGGCGGTCTCGCGCTTGAGCTTCGGGTCGTAGAACGTGTCGAAGTTGTCGAGCACCACCACCCGGTCGCCGCGGGCGGCGAGCGCAGTGACGAGGTGCGAGCCGATGAAGCCGGCGCCGCCGGTGACGAGCACGTTCATGGCGCTACTGATTACGCCGCCGAGCGCGCCGGCGCACCCGCTTTTGCGCCGGTGAGCCACCGGCGGCGCCACAGCTCGAGCTGCAGCAGCGTCCACAGCGGCTTGCGGTGATCTCTCACCCCCTGCTGGTGCTCGTCGATCAGCCGCCGCACCTCGCGCGGCTCGAACAGCCCCGCCTCGCGCACGCTCTTCTCGGCGAGCAGCTCTTCGACCAGCGGGCGCAGCGGCCCCTTGAGCCACTCGGTGACCGGAATCGCGAACCCGTGCTTCTTGCGGTCGAGCACCTCGTCGGGCACCACCCCGCGCAGCGCGCGCTTGAGCAGCCACTTGCGCCCGGTGCCGCGCAGCTTGGTGAGCCACGGCAGCGAGAGCGCCAGCTCGACCACCCGGGTGTCGAGAAACGGCGCGCGCACCTCGAGCGAAGCCGCCATCGAGGCGCGGTCGACCTTCACCAGAATGTCGTCGCGCAGGTAGAACGACAGGTAGAAGCGCTGCACGAAGTCGAGGCCGCGCTCGCTTCGCGCCACCCGGTAGCGGTCGAGCGGCGCGTAGATGTCGTCGCCGCGCAGCGAAGGGGTGAGCAGCGCGTTGACCCGGTCGGGGGTCATGGCGCCGATCCACGCCTGGTGGCGGTAGGTCGAGGGCTGATGCGCGCCGGCCAGGAAGGTGCGCAGCCGGAAGTCGAGGCTCATGTAGCCTTCGCCGGTGGGCAGCAGCCCCGCAGCGCGCTGCAGGCCCGCCACCGCGAGCGTCGGCAGCCGCGCGGCGAGCAGCCCCGGCACGTGGGCGAGGAAGGTGTCGTAGCCGGCGAACAGCTCGTCGGCGCCGTCTCCGCCCAGGGCGACCGTCACGTGCTTGCGGGTGAAGCGCGAGAGCAGCAGGGTCGGCACGTACGAGGGGTCGGCGAACGGCTCGTCGAGCTGATCGGCCAGGGTGGGAATCAGGTCGAGCGCGGCCTGGGGCGAGAGCCGCTCTTCGTGGTGCTCGGTGCCCAGCCGCTGGGCGGCGAGCCGGGCGAAGCCGCTCTCGTCGAACGAGCCTTCGGAGAACGAGATGGAGAAGGTCTTCACCTTGCCGGCGGCGCGGGCGGCCAGCGCGGTGATGGCGGTCGAGTCGATGCCGCCGCTCAAGAAGATGCCCAGCGGCACGTCGCTCACCAGCCGGCGCTCGACCGCGCGCTCGAGCTCGGTGCGCAGCGTCTGCGCGGCTTCGTCGACGCCCAGGCCCACCAGGGTCTCGAAGCCGACCTTCCCCTCGCCGGCCGGCAGCACGTAGTAGGGCCACTCGGTGACGCGGCCGTCTTTCGAGGTGAGCGCGTGGCCCTCGGGCAGCTTGCGCACGCCCTCGAAGATGCAGTCGGGCGTGGGCACGTACTCGAACGCGAGGTAGCGGCGCAGGGCCCTGGGGTCGAGCGCGCGCGGCACCGCGGGGTGCTGCAGCAGCGCCTTCACCTCGCTGCCGAACACCAGGGTGCCGTCGCTGCCCCGAAACCAATAGAGCGGCTTCTTGCCGAAGCGATCGCGGGCCAGCAGCAGGGTGCGGGTGCGCGTGTCCCAGATCGCCAGCGCGAACATGCCGTCGATGCGCGAGAGGAACTGGTCGCCGAAGGCGAGGTACGCGCGCAGCAGCACCTCGGTGTCCGAGTGGGTGCCGAAGACGTCGCCGCGCGCCTCGAGCTCTCTGCGCAGGTCGCGGAAGTTGTAGATCTCTCCGTTGAACACCACCGTGGCCGGCCCGATGGTCATCGGCTGGTGGCCGCCGCTCAGGTCGATGATCGACAGGCGCCGAAAGGCGAGCCCGCAGGGCCCGTCGGTGAACACCCCCGAGTCGTCGGGCCCGCGGTGCGCGATCGCCTGCGCCATGCGGGTGAAGACTTCGGGGTCGGTGGGCTTCGGGCTGACGGCTCCGGCGATGCCGCACATGGCTTTTAGGTGCCCACGCGGTCGGAGATCGGCGTCGGCTTCACCGGCGTGCCGCGCGACTCGATCACCTGCCCGATGATGTACGGCCGCTTGCCCTGGCTCTCGTAATACGTGCGCACCAGCACCTCGGCGAGCAGGCCCACCAGCATCGACTGCAGGCCCACCAGCGCCGAGATGCCGGCGAACAGCGGCAGCGGCGTGGTGACGAAGTCTTTGAGGCCGGCGAGCTTCAGGTACGTCGCGAGCGCGAAGGCGGCGAACGAGGCGAACAGCGCCGCCAGACCGAAGCCACCGAAGATGTAGATGGGCTTGCTCAGGTACTGGAAGAGGAACTTCACCACCATCAGGTCGAGCACCACCTTCAAGATTCGGTTGAAGCCGTACTTCGACTTCCCGAACTGGCGGGCGCGGTGGTTGGTGACCATCTCGGTGACGCGGGCGCCCTGCCAGTGCGCGTAGATGGGCACGAAGCGGTGCATCTCTCCGTAGAGGCGCACGCCCTCGATCACCTCGCGCTTGTAGGCCTTCATGGTGCAGCCGTAGTCGTGAATGTGAACACCGCTCAGACTCGAGATGAGCCAGTTGGCGATCTTCGAGGGCAGCACGCGGGTGCCCGAGTCTTGCCGGTTCTTGCGCCAGTCGTTCACGCACTCGTAGCCATCGGCCTCCATCTTCTCGAGCAGCCTGGGTATGTCGGCGGGGTCGTTCTGCAGGTCACCGTCCATCGGGATGATGACCTCGCCCTGCGCCCGCTCGATGCCGGCGCTGAGCGCTGCGGTCTGCCCGAAGTTGCGCCGAAACTTGAGCACCACCACGTTGGGGTCCGACGCGGCGATCGCCTTGAGCTTCTCGAAGGTGCGGTCGGTGCTGCCGTCGTCGACCAGCAGCACCTCGTAGCTCTTGTTCAACTTCACCAGCACGCCCTTCAGCTCGTCGTACAGCGGCTGGACGTTCTCCTCTTCGTTGAAGAGGGGAATCACCACGGAGAGCTCGACGGCCATGGCCCGAGCCTCTAGCGCGGCTTCACCGGCGCCACAATCAGATCGCCCGGTTGCGAGCCGCGATGGCGACCCGCTCGCCACAGTGGGGCCGCCCTGCTGCGCTGCCTACGGTGCTCTCCGTGAGGCTTCAGGCACCTGCGCGAACGGCAGCGCTGTTGCATTGCTGGTCCGGCAAGGAGCCTGACCACATGAAAAAAACAATCATCAGTCTGCTGTGCCTTGCCGGAGTCGGAGCCTATGCCCAAGAAGACACCTCAACAGCCCCGGTGGTAGTCGACCCGCCGCTGGCGCCCGCGCCGGTGGTGGTCGACCCGCCTCCAGCGCCTCCCGTCGTGGTGGTGCCTCCTGCGCCCGCGCCCGAGAAAGAGTACGTGGTGGTGCCCGAAGACCGCCCGGTGCCGGTGGTGGTGGTGCCGGTCGAGAAGAAGCGCCCCGTCGGCCTCGGCTTCAACGTCGGTGGTGGCGTGACCCAGTACTTCGACGGCGACGCCCGCGCGGCCGCGCAGCTCGGCCCGGCGTGGACGGCGCGACTGCTGGTCGGCTCGCGGTCGTTCATCGCAGGTGAAGCGGCGTACGTCGGCAGCACCCAGCAGGTCGCTGGCCTCGGCAGCAACCTGCGCGGCCCGGCTGCTCTCCAACGGCGTCGAGGGTCTGCTCCGCGTCAACCTGACCCGCGCCGCGGTGCAGCCGTTCATCGGGGCCGGCCTCGGCTACAAGCACTACAACGTGGTGAACAGCACCCAGGAGGCGCTCAGCGACGTGACCGATTCGGCCAACGTCGGCTACATGCCCGCCGCCGCGGGCCTCTCGGTTCGTGTCGCCGGCCTGATGCTCGACGGCCGGTTCGGCGTCGACGTGCCGTTCACCCGGCCCGCGGTTCGCACCGTCGACCACGACACTGAAGCGACCTCGTGGAACCTGACCGGCAACGTCGGCTGGGAGTTCTGAGAAAGAGAAGCCTCACCCTGATGCACCCCGAGGCGTGGCGAGCGAGGCTCTTTAAGCCTCGAGCGCCACGCACTCGGCTTTTTCGGCCGAAGTGATAGTCAGCGCGCCCATGCGCTTCGTTCTTCTGTCGTGCCTCGCGCTGGGCTGTGCCACCACCAGCGCCACCGTCGTCGGGCTCACTGCACCACAGGTCGAGACGTGGCCCAGCGGCTGGCAGGCGTGCTCTGCCGAAGAGACGAAAGAGCAGCTCGCCGCGCCGCCGCTCGAGCCCGACGAGAGCTGCGGGCTGGGCCACGCCGGCTGCGCGGCGCTGCGTGCGCAGCTGCTGCCCTGCTCAGGGCTGGGCCCCGGTCGCCTCACCGTGCTGGCCAGCACCGATGCCACCGGAGCGGTGGTGGGTCACTGCCTCGCCGCCGCCAGCGCGCAGGTGCCGCCCGAGACGCTCGCGTGCGTCGACCAGGCGTTCAGAGACCTGGGGGCCAGGGCCGCCGCCTCGCGCGAGCAGGCCGCGGTGCGCATCGAGCTGTACCCGAACTGGGTGTACGTGGCCGACGGCAGCGGGCTGCAGCCGGCGGCGGTGAACCAGACCTTGAGCGCCGCGGCCGATGCGATCGCTGCGTGCAAGAGCGACGGCAGCGTCGAGCTGGCGTGGAAGATCGCCGCCGACGGCTCGGTGAGCGAGGTGGCGGTGCGCTCGCCGCAGCACCAGGGCTCGGCCCCGGCGGCGTGCCTGAGCGCGGTGCTCGGGCAGCTCAAGTTCCCCGCCCATGGCACCGCTTCAGACGACCCCTACCTGCTTCGGCTGTAAGCGCTGGGGCTACTCGGCCCGCACCACGTAGCGCACCGACGCCAGGGCAGCTCCGCCGTGCTCGTGCACGGTGAGCACGTGCTGGCCCTTGCGCGCCGGCACCCGCCCGGTGAAGGGCGCGTCGAGGGTCTGCAGCAGCGCGCCGTCGAGCCGCACCTCGAGCGGGCCGAGCGCAGGCGACGCGCGCACGCGCAGCGGTATCGCCTGATCTTCGAGCGGCAGGTCGTCGATCAGCAGGTACTCGTCGCCGGTCGAAGGGCTCAAGATCTTCGCCGCGCTGCCCTCGGCGGCATCGGCGGGGTGGCAGCCGGCGGCGAGCCACGGCTCTTCTTGCAGGCCGGTGTGGTGCGCCCAGTCGTAGTAGTCGACGCCCAGGTCGGTGACGCGCTCGCCGCAGCGGTCGGCCAGCTCGCGCGGCACCACGCGGTGCATCGGGCAAGGCTTCTGCGGCTCGGTGCCCGAGATGAACAGCTCGTCCATCTCGGCGGGGCACTCGGGCCCGGCCAGCGCACCGCTCAACGGGCAGATGCGCGCGTGGGTCAGCCCGCTCTCGCTGATCAGCGGCTGCGGCGAGAGGTCGCGCATGGCCTTCGACATCACCCGCTTGAAGATCGGCCCCGCGCCGGTGATGCCGCTGACCTGAATCATCGGGGTGCCGTCGAAGTTGCCGGCCCACACCGCCACCGTGCGCTCGTGGGTGAAGCCGAGCGTCCAGTTGTCGCTGTAGCCCTTCGAGGTGCCGGTCTTGGCCGCGACGGGGAAAGAGAAGCGCAGCGCGTTGTCGAGGCCGAAGGCGCGGGCGCGGGCGGCGTTGTCAGCGAGAATGTGGTCGACGAGCGCCACCGCGCGCGCGTCGGCGAAGCGGCGCGGGTGAGCGAGCTCGGGCCGGGGGGCGATGCGGGTGCCGTCAGAGCGGCGGGCTTCTCGCACCGCGCGCAGCGGCTCGGGAGCCGCCGCGCGCCGCCGCGGTAGGCACGCGCGGCCTCCCACAGGGTGACCTCGCCGTTACCCAGCGCGACGCCCAGGCCGTAGAACTCGGCGCCCTTGTCGAGCGAGTCGAAGCCGGCGCGCTGCAGGGCCGAGAGCGTCACCGCGGTGCCCAGCTCGTCGGCGACGCGCACCGCGGGCACGTTGTAGCTGTTGGCGAGCGCCTCGCGCACGCGCACCGGGCCGTGCGTCTTCCGGTCGTAGTTCTTCGGCGACGTAGGCGCCCTTCTGCGCCGCGAAGTGGGTCTCGAGGTCGGCAATCACGGTGGCCGGGAGTGAAGCCGCGGGTGAAGGCCTCGGCGTAGACGAAGGGCTTGAGCGCCGACCCCGGCTGGCGGTGCATCTGCACGCCGTCGTTCTGACCGAGAATCTTCGCGTCGAAGAAGTCGGCGCTGCCCTGGTACGCGAGCACCTCTGAGGTGGCGTTGTCGATGACCAGCGCCGCGGCGCTCGAGACCCGCCGCTCGGTGAGGCGGCCGAGCTCTTCGTGAATCTGGTCTTCGACCTGGAGCTGCAGCTCGGGGTCGAGCGTGGTGACGATCTCGGTGGCGTCAGCCAGGCCCCACTGGGCGAGGTGGTCGGCGACGTACTCGACGAAGTGCGGGGCGCGAAAGGCGCTCTCGAAGGGGACGAGATCGAGCGCGTCGCCAGACGCCTCGGGGTGCCCCATGCGGCCGAGAATCCACCGCTGGCGCTCGGCGAGGTGCGCGGGGCGCTGGTACGGGTTGTAGGCGGTGGGGCCGCGGGGAATCGCGGCGAGCGCGGCGGCCTGGGCGACCGAGAGGTTCTTGGCGGGGCGGCCGAAGTAGAGCTGCGCGGCGGCCTCGAGGCCCCAGGTGTTGTTCCCGAAGGGGACGCGGTTCAGGTACTGCTCGAGCAGCTGGGCCTTGGTGAGGTGGGCCTCGAGGCGCAGCGCCCAGAGGGCTTCTTGCACCTTGCCGAACAGGGTGCGCTCGCGGGGCACCAGGGTGCGCGCGAGCTGCATCGAAATGGTCGAGCCGCCGGCGACCACGCGGCCGGCGGTGAGGTTCTGCTTCGCCGCGCGCACGATGGCGGTGGGCGAGACGCCGAGGTGGTGGTGAAAGCCGTGATCTTCCGCCGCGAGAAAGGCGGCTTCGACGTGCGGCGGCAGCTCGGCGAGGGAGATGGGCGTCGGGCGCTCGTCTTTCGAAGCGCGCTCGCGCAGCAGCCTCCGTCGCGGTCGAGAATCCGCACCGAGGCGATCGGGCGGTAGTCGAGCAGCCCCGGCGCAGCGGCCGGGCGATGAACGCGAGCGCGGCTGGGGAAGAAGGAGGACCCCAGACTGTCCGCGCGTCCTGAGCGGGCGGCCGAGTAGTGGCGAGCGCCCCGCCCTGGCCCGCGTAGGGGGGTCCCTTTGGCGCCCCCAGGCGAGGCAGGGCTGGGCGCTCGCTGAAGCCGCTCGTCTCGTGGTCCGCATGCGCGCTCCGAGACATGGGTGCCCGGAGCTGCCGTCACCGCCTCGAGCTGACGGGGGCATCGGCATGGGTTGGGGGCGTGGGGAGCTTCGGCGAAGGTCGCGCCCCTTCGACGGGCTCAGGGTGCGCGGCCTCTCGTGGTCTCGCATCCTTACCCAGCCCCCTGACAGCCCTTCGCTCACTTCACGGTGACCGGCGTGGGCAGCGCGACCTCGAACGTGCCGCCCTCGCTGCGCCCCCAGACCTCGGGCTCGTACATCAGCTCGCCGCGGGCGGGCTTCATCAGGTACGTGCCCGGCGTGGTCGCGCGCGCCACGAAGCTCGACACGTGCACGCCCGGCGGCAGGTGGTCTGCGAACAGCACCACCCGCGAGTCGCGCTGCTCGACGTGGTTGAACGGGCTCCAGAACGCGAACGCCCAGGGGCCCAGGTCGTCGCCCTCACCCTCGTACGCCCCGCCCTCTTCACCCTCTCCCCCGCCCTCACCCTCGTACCCGACCTCGCGGCGCTCTTCGTTCGGGCTCGACACGTTCTTCCCCGTGGTCGCCAGCGTGGTGTCGACCGGCTCCAACCCGGCCGGCAGCGGCACCTCGAACGCCGCCCAGTGCCGCTCTTGGTTGGTCGCCACCCGCACCCGCACCCGCACCAGGTCGCCGGCGTAGAACTTCGTCGCCTGGCCCCCGCCCGCGTAGGGCTCGAACCAGCGCTGCACGAACAGCCCGTTGTCGAGCGACGTCATCGGCAGCTGCTTCGGCGCGTAGCGCAGCAGCGCCGAGTAATAGAGAACGCCCGGCCCCTGCTTCGAGAACGTCAGCTTCTGCTCGGCGCCGTTGGTCTTCTTCAGCAGCTCGGCCATCGGCAGCGCCTTCTCTTCGACCTTCATCGAGCGCCCCTGGAACTGCTGCTCGAACAGCGTCGCCTCGCCCAGCGCCACGGTGGCCTGGTAGTCGGGCGTGTCTTTCTCTTTGGTGCGCACCACCTCGGTGAGGCCCATCAGCGTCCACGCGGCTTCTTGCGTCGAGCGCCACGCGCCGTCGCCCTGCCGCACGCCCAGCAGGTACCGCGTCAGCTTGCCCACGAACGGGTGGGTCGGCGCGATGTCGGTGAGCGCCTGCAGCAGCGCCCCGTTGGTCCGCGCGTCCGAGTGGAAGTACGTGGCGTAGGTCTTCGACGACGTCTCTTCCACGTGCAGGCCCTTGGGCGATTCTTTGGCGTGGTTGAGAATCTCCTGCAGCAGCCCCTGCGCCTGCTTGCGGTCGCCGCCGCCCACGAACATCGCGTTGGCCAGCAGCGTGCGGCCGAACAGCGACAGCGACTCGCGCCGCCCGTACAGCTCGCCGTACACCGACGCCTTGGGCTTCTTCATGCGCGCCAGCGAGTACGCCGCCATCACCCGCGTCTCGTCGTCGCAGCCGTGCTCGCACGCCTGGCAGGTGCCGCCCGCCACCTTCGCGAGGTAGCCCTCGGCCTTGGTTAACACCCCACCCGGCACCGAGAAGCCGACCTCTTTCGCTCGGTACAGCGAGAGCGTCGCCCACGCCGAGGTCCACGACGAGCTGCACCACGCGTCGGGCCAGTACTTGAACGAGCCGTCGTGGTCCTGCAGCTGCGCGATCGAGCGTACCGTGGTCGCGATCACCGCGTCGGGGTTCTTCTCTTTCGACACGTCGAGGGTCGGGAACAGGTACGTGTTCAGCCACGCGTTGCCTTCGGCCTCGGCCGCGAGCTTCTTCTTGTCCGCGCCCGGCCAGGGCACCTTGAACTGCCCGGCGATCTCCCGCAGTGCCACGAACGGCACCAGGCGCGACGACTGCTGCTCGAGGCACCCATAGGGGTACTCGATGAGCTGTTGAAAGCCCTGCGAGAAGTTGCCCAGCGAGGTCGAGGCCATCGTCACCGACAGCCCCCCCAGGTCGGGCCACACCTCTTTCGGAGGCGACACGCCCTCGACCTTCTTCCCGTCGGTGTCGCCGTAGGTGGCCACCGCCTCGATCGCCACCGGCAGCTCGACGGGTATCTTCTCTTCGACCCCGTCGTTGTCGGCCCCGCGCACCGCCTTGAACCTGAACACCGCCTGCACCGGCGCGTTGGCGGTGAACTGAAACCGCACCTCTTTCGGGCTGGTCTCGCTGACCTGCACCTTCTGCTCGGCGGGCCCGCTCAGCGCCGCGCCGCCGGTCACCGCCGCGGTCACCGTCACCTCGCCTGCCCCCGCGCCGCCGTAGGTGTGCACCACCACGCCGGCCTCGAACTTGTCGCCCACCCGCGCGAACCGCGGCAGCGCCGGCAGCACCAGCACCGGCTTGTTCACCTGAATCGACGCTTCGCCGCTGCCGAACCGCTCGGCGTCGGTGATCGCCACCGCCATGATGCGGAAGGTGGTGAGGTTGTCGGGCAGCTTGAAGGTGGCGGCGCCCTTGCCGCCCTTCACCTCGAGCGTGGGGCTCCACAGCGCGGTGGTCTTGAAGTTCGAGCGGAAGCCGGCGCCCTCGGCCGAAGGCCCGCCGCCGCCGCCCTGCGCCTCGCCCTTCTCACCGTACGCGCGCCGCCGCACCAGGTGCAGCAGCGGCTCACCGATGCGCACCGACAGCGGCCGGTCGGTGAAGATGGCCGAGATCGGGTCGGGCGTCTTGTAGTCGGTGAGCATCAGCACCGCCTCGTCGACCGCGTACAGCGTGACCTCGGCGTCGAGCCCCTTGCCCTTCGAGTCAGACACGTCGAGCGAGACCTTCACCTCTTGCCCCGGCTGGTACTGCGGCTGGTCGGTGCTCACCTTCACGCTCAGCCGCTTGGTCTTCTTCTCGACGTTCAGCTTCACCAGGCCGATGCGCGCGTTGGGGCGGCCCGGGTCGTCGCCGGTCTCGAGCCCCTCTTTCGTGGCCACCCGGGGGCGCATCAGCACCACCCCGGCGAACACGTTCGGCACCATGTCTTCGGTGATGGGAATGTCGACCGCGGTCACCGAGCCCTCGAGCTTGAGCGGCCGGCGCGACAGCACGCCCTCGCGCTCGACCGTCAGCAGCGCGTTGGCGGTGGGGTACGGAGACTTGATCAGCACCTTGGCGACGTCGCCCACGTCGTACTTCGGCTTGTCGACGACGAGCTCGATGCGGTCGGTGTCGTTGCGCTGCCAGGCCACGAAGCCCGCGCCGGTCGCGTAGACGCCCAGCGAGGCGAGGTGCTTGCGGCCCGCGTCGTCTTCGACCTTCGCCTTGACGATGAAGAACCCGCCCTCGGCCGGCTTGAACCTGCACGGCACCGGCGCGTCGTCGGCGCTCACGAGCTGGCACTGGTGCACCTGCTTCTCTTCCGGCTCGCTGACCGTCGAGAAGCCGCCGGTGGCGTCTTTCTTCTTCACCGACTTCCACACGCGCGAGAACACCGTGACCTCGAGCTTGCGCCCCTTCACCCGCTTGCCCTCGGTGTCGACCACCACCGTGTCGAGCCCGTACTCGTTGCCCGCCTGCATGAAGCCGGTCGGAGCACGCAGGCCCACGTAGAGCTGCGCGGGGTGCACGGTGAGCTCTTTGCGGCCGGCCACCGCCTGGCGGTTCACGTCTTCGACCTCGCCCTCGACGGTGTACGACCACGGCTTGTCGCCGGGCGCTTCGACCTTGCCGGGCACGATGGGCAGCTCGCCCTTCACGTCGACGCGGCCATCGCCGCTGGCGAAGAAGTTGCTCGCCTCTTCGGGCTGGCGGTCGTCCCACCACCAGGTCTCCTGCGCGAAGCTGAAGTCGGGAGCGATCTCGGACGAGAAGGTGGTGCTCGACCGGTTCACGCTCCACTTGGTCTTGGCGTCGGCCATCGCGCCGCCGAACAGGTAGCGCGCCAGCACCTTGGCCTCGAGCGCCTCACCCGCCACGTACGACTTCTTGGCGGTGGTCACCTCGACGCGGAACTGAGGCGCCCGGTATTCTTCGACGCGGAAGTTGCCGTTCAGCTCGACGGTGCCGGCGCCTTCGCCGGTGGTGCCGGTCGCGCTCACCGCGTAGTAGCCGGTCGGCGCGTCCTTGCCGATCTTCGCCTCGACCGAGAAGGTGCCGTACTTCGTCACCGGCACCTTCACCGTCTTCACGGTCTGATCTCGGCTGTCGGTGACCTTCACCTCGATGACGCTCTTCGCCGAGGGCATCTTCAGCTCGCCCACCGAGCGGTAGCGCACCACGCCCTTGAGGTACACGGTGTCGCCCGGGCGGTAGATGCCGCGGTCGCTGAACACGAAGCCGTGCGACTGCGGGGCTTCACCTTCCCACCCCTGGCTCAGGCCGAACTCGTACGGCTCGACGCCCGAGGCCCACGTGTTGGCGGTGCCGGTGAGGTCGCCGTCTTTCTGCGCCACCACCACCACCTGCGGGTACTGCCACTCGTACTGGGCGGCCGAGATCTTCAGCTCGACCGCGCCCGGCACGTCGGCCAGGCCGTCTTTATCTGTCTTGCCCGACCACTTCGACACCCCGTTCTCGTCGTAGAGCGTGACGTCGGCGCCGTCGACCGCGCCGCCGGTAGACAGGCGCGTCACCCAGACCACCGACTTCTTGGGGCCCACCTTCACGTGCGCGGCGAGGTCGGTGACCATCGCCAGCATCGGCCACCCCTCGGGCGGCGCGTACTGCACCTCGCTGTTCTTGAGCGCGACCAGCGCCACGCCGGTGAGCTTCTCTTTGAAGATCTTGGAGAGCTCGATGGGGTGAACCCGCGCCACGTTCCTCGGGTACTTGAGCGCCTGGCTCTCGCTGAAGTCGGGGCGCGCGTTGGCCCCCTGGGGCCGGCGCTGCTTCTCGAGCAGCGCGGGCACCAGCTCGGCCGGGTCGGTGGAGGCTCCACATCTGCACGTCGACGCTCTTCAGGTTCGAGACCTCGACCGGCAGCTTGGGCGCGGCGTCTTTCGACGCCTCGATGAGGCCCAGGTAGGGCCCGGTGACCAGCGCGGGGCGCAGGTCTTCGGTGCGCGGAGACCCGCTCGAGGCTGCCGCGGTGGCCTGCTTGAAGACGTCGGTGACGCCGGGAGAGATCTCGACCCGGTAGGTGGTGCCCGGCTTGAACCGGCCGTAGATGCGCGCGTTCGGCTTCTGCTTCGCGTCGTACGAGCCGTTGGGCGCCCAGGTGCGCGAGCTCTCCCAGTCGAGCTCGACCGCGGGGGTGATCTTCAGGTGGCCTTTCAGCGACTCGAGCTCGAGCTCGTTGCTGCTCTCGATCTGCAGCGGGCCGTAGGCGCCCAGCACCGAGATGGCCTCGATGGTGGCGGGCCCATAGGTCTCCCAGACCAGGTCATCGGCGTGCACCATCGGGGCGGGGCCCTGCTCGCCGTGCAGCTCGGCGGGCAGCGCCAGGGTGACGCGGCGGCCCAGCGGCAGCTTCTTCTCGGGGGTGAGCACGTAGCGCGTCTGCTGGTTCTGGTAGCCGCGCTGGTCGTCGGAGAGCGGCGCGTAGTCGGTCTGCGCGCGCTTGCCCTCTTTCTTCGCGGCTTCGGCGGCCTCGCGCTTCTCGTCTTGAATCGACTTTCTGCTCTTCACCTTCACCGCCAGCGGCTTCGCTTCACCGTCGACCACCAGCTTCAGCTTCGACTCGAGCTCGGCGCTCGCCACCGGCTGGTTGAACAGCAGGCGAAGGTCGTCGTCAGGCTTCATCCACCGAAACGTGCGGTACGGCCCCACGTCGTTGAGCTCGAGCGGCGGGGTGTCGAAGGTGAAGACGTAGTCGGTGTCGAGCGCGGTGCCGTCGAGGGCCTTCAGGCCCCGCTGCACGGTGACGGTGTACTTGTTCGAGAGCGGCACCCGCTTCGCCGGCACGAACTCGGCCGAGGCGCTGCCCAGCCAGCGCCACTCGCCTTCGAGCGGAGGGTCGATCTTCGCGAACGGCGCCTGCTGGTCGGCGGCGCGCTGCTCCTCGACCTGCGCCAGGCTCTTCACCGGCTTCGAGAAGGTGACGGTGGGCCGCACCTCGCCCTGCACCACGCCCTGGGGGCGCGCGGCCACCACGGTGAGCGCCTCGGCGTCGGGCGGCGGCTCTTGCGCCACCCCGACCTCGGGCGGCTTGGGCAGCGGCTTGAGCTCGAGCGGCGGGTGATTCGCTTCGGGCTGGAGATCGGAGGTCGCGGTCTTCTTGTCGTTGCAGGTGCAGGCGACGAACAGGCACGCGACGGCCACACGCACGAGAGCGTTCATGGCGAGGGGTTGTATCTCAGCCCGGCGGAATCAGACCTCGACTTCGGCGGTGATGGGCAGGTGGTCAGAGGCAGCGCGGGTGAGCGGAGACAGCAGCGTGCTGCAGCGGGCCAGCGCGGCTTTCGGGTGAACCCACACCCGGTCGAGCGCGAACAGCGGCCAGCTGGCGGGCCAGGTGCGCATCGAGCGCGAGGGGCCGAAGCGGCGGTGCAGCCAACGCAGCGGCCGCCCCACCAGGAACCACTCGTTGAAGTCGCCCAGCAGCACGGTGACCGAGTCTTCGTCTTCGGCCACGTGGTGGAGAATCAGCTTCACCTGGAAGCGGCGCTCGCCCGGCTTGAGCCCCAGGTGGGTGGCCACCACCCGCAAGGGCCGCGCGCCGGTGCCGAGGGTCATGTCGATGGCGGTACGCGGCTCGCGCTGCTCGAAGTCGAGGCAGATGCGGCGCGACTTCAAGATGGGCAGCCGCGTCAGCACCACGTTGCCGTGGCGGTAGCCGTCGCCGCGCACCACCGGCGCCGAGAAGGCGCGGTACCCCGCCACCGCGCTGAGCAGCTCGGCCGGCTCGTCGCGGTCGGGGTGAAAGGCCACCTCTTGCAGCGCCACCACGTCGGCCTGCAGCGAGCGCAGCACGTCGGCGACCCGCGCCACGTCGCGCTGGCCGTCGTTACCCACGAAGCCGTGCACGTTGTACGAGGCGACCTTCAGCTTCACGCAGCCACGTGGCCTCCGTCGCGCTTCACCCACTTGCGAATGAGCAGGCCGATGCCGACGGTGGCGAGCACGCCGAGGCCGACGATGACCACGGTGAAGACCCCGCCGTGCAGCAGCCTGGGCAGCTGGCCGCCGAGCAGGGTGAAGAACAGCACCCCGGGCGCCAGGCCGAGCGCGGTGCCGAGCACGAAGCCGATGAAGGGCACCTTCATCGCGCCGGCGAGCAGGTTCGCGGTGAAGTTGCCGATGGGCATCAGGTGCAGCAGCAGCGAGGCGCGAAAGGGGTGCTCGCGCAGCTTGTCGATGAACTTGTCGACCTTGGGCCCGCGCATCAGCTCGATGACCGAGCTCGCGAAGACCCGCCCTGCCGCGTAGGCGATCACCGCGGCCACCAGGCCGCCGCCCATCGCGTAGATGAAGCCGCGCACCGGGTGAAACGAAAGCGCCACGCCGATCACCAGCGCGTTGACCGGCACGAACAGCACCGCGCCGAGCGCGAAGCCGAGCGGCACCAGGGCCCACCCGAACGGGCGATCGGCGAAGGCGTTGAGCGCGCCCGACACGTCTTCGGGGGTGCGAAACTCGCGCAGCGGAGTGAAGAGCCAGGTCGCGCCGATGACCACGATGGGAATGAGAATCGTCGCGGCGCGCCAGAGCTGCTTCTTGCGCTCGGGCGTCACGGCGACGCCTGCTCTTCTTCTATCGCCGCCTCGGTGGCGTTGGTGCGGCCGGCCGAGAGCAGCTCGCGCGCGGCACGGGTCAGCGCGGTCACCAGGCCCACGTCGAGCTCCTCGACCTGCTCGGGGTCGAAGGGCAGCTTGTCGGGGTCGATGATCTCGAGCGCCTTCTTCTCGCCCTCGGTCGGAGACGTGTGGTGCTTGAGCCTGCCTGAGTCGGCGTCGATGGCCGCCACCAGGCCGGCGACGTGGGGCAGCTCTTTGCCTCCGCTGTGCTCTTTGAGCAGCGACACGCGAATGGCGCGAATCGCCTCTTCCAGCTCGGGGCCCTCGACGGTGACGTTGAGCTCGGTGTCGACCCCCATGCTGCGGTTGGTGAGGTTCGCCGAGCCGACGGTGAGAAAGGTGTCGTCGACGATCATCAGCTTGGAGTGGATGTACGTGCCCCGCTCGGGGTGGTCTTCGTCGCTGTCGCAGTGGGGCCAGGTGAAGTAGAGCCCGAGGTGATGCCCGGTCTCGGCGGCGGCCTCGCGCAGGCGACCGAGGTTCTGCGCCTGGGCCAGGCCCACCGCGGCCTGCTCTTTGAGCGTCTCGCCGCGCATGTTGAGCATGAACACCAGCTCGAGCCTGGGCTTGGCCGCGTCACGCATGCGCGCCACCAGCGCGTCGGTGATGGCCTTCGAGCTCATGTACTGGGTCTCGACGTAGATGAGCCGCTCGGCCCTCGAGATGGCCGCCAGGTAGAGCTCGAGAATCTCGGCGCGGTGCAGCTGCCCCTCGGGCAGGCCGTACGGGTCGATGCGGCTGAGCGCCGCCTGCCGGGCCGGTATCGGCAGCCCGCGCTCGGCGCGGAAGCAGGTGGCGACGCAGGGGCCGTCGAGCTCGAGGGGGTCTCCGCCGGCGAGCTCCCAGCGTCTGGCGAACAGGCCCTTGAGCGTGCTCGCCATCTCGCGGCTGCGCATCCACACCTGAATGTCGTGAAAGGGCTGGTGCGGCTCGCCGCGGCTGAACCGCAGGGGGTTCGAGGAGCAGTGCTTCGAGTCGTCCCAGCGGTGATCGCAGACGTCGAGGCCGCCGGTGAACACCAGGTCGTCGTCGACCACCACGAACTTCTGGTGGTGCGAGGCGAGCTCGACGTGGTGCTTGTCGAAGCGAAAGGCGAGCCGCTCGTGGGTGGTCCAGTGGAAGATCAGCTCCTGCATCCACTCGCGCTCGGCGGCGAACACCACGTTGAAGTCCCAGGCCAGAATGCAGACCTTGAGGTCGGGCCGCGTCTGGCAGAGGTGGTTCAAGAACGGCAGCAGCGCGGTGGGCGTCTCGACGCCGTCGGCGGCTGGGCCGCGCACCAGCTCGACGTCGCTGTCGAACTGCCAGCCGGTGAGCAGAATGCTCTTCTTCGCGTTGGCGCACGCCCGGTACAGCTCGCGGTAGTAGTCGGAGCCGTCGACCAACAGCCCGAGCTCTTCGACGCTGTGCCGCTTCCAGAAGTGGTGCGGCTCGACGATGGGGCCCATTGAGCACGTATCTGTAATGGGGCCTGCCGCGACCGCGACCCCAAGTGCCCGAGGTCACCAGGGGGAAACAGTCACCTCGGGTAGACAGGTGCCGGCGCTGCTCACCCGGCGGCGAGCAGTTCGGGGCAGATGGCGGGGGCACGTGCCCTGCGAGGTGGCGGGTCACCCCCCATGACCGTCTCCCGCGCGCGCCCGCCCGCTGTGTCGCCTCACCCCGGCAAGACCGTTCACAGCAACGCCAGGGTGGTGCGCGGCACGCCGGGCGACGACGTCATCTACGGCGGCGAAGCGAGCCAGAAGATCATCGGCGGCGGGGGCAACGACGTCATCATCGGCGGTGGCGGCGGCGACCGCATTCTGGGCGGCGACGGCGATGACCGCCTGGTGGGCGGCGCGGGCGGAGACCAGGTGCGCGGCGGCAAGGGCAACGACCGCCTCGACGGTGGGCGCGGCAACGACACGCTGCGCGGAGACGCCGACCACGACCGGCTCGCCGGCGGCATCGGAGACGATCACCTGCTCGGCGGTGCCGGCCACGACGGCGCCACCGGCGGCATGGGCATCGACGTGCTGCGGGGCGGCGCGGGCGACGACGTGCAGCGCGGAGATGCCGGGCCCGACTTCGTCGACGGGGGCCGCGGCCGAGACACGGTCAGCTACGTCACGCAGAGCGGAGCGGGCTACGACCCGAAGAACCCCCACAGCGGCGTGCAGGTGGTGCGCGGCAAGGCGCCCGCTTGGAGCCCCTCGTACGAAGGCGTGCGCTACCCCGACAGCTCGTACGGCGGCAGCCGCGCGCAGGGCGGCAGCGGCGTCGACGGGCTGAAGGGCAACGAGAACGTCATCGGCTCGGCGAAGGACGATCGCTTCGAGGGCGACTATCACGCGGTCGACGGTGGGCCGGGTCGCGACGCGCTGAAGGGCAAGGCGAAGACGAAGATCTCGGTGAACGACCCGAGCGGGCCGCCCGAGCAGACCCGCACGGGCGCGGTGGTGAACGTCTCGCGCTCGCGGCTGAGCGGCGGCACCAGCATCAGCGTCGAGGGAGGCTCGACCCGCGATCAGCTCACGGTGAGGCGCGTCGGTGACCAGGTCTTCATCACCGATTCGTCGGGCGTCACCGCGCATGGCCCGGGCGAGGTGAAGGGGAAGACGTACCGGCTGACCGTGAAGGGGCCCATCGACGCGGTGCAGCTCGAGGGCAACGGCGGCGGTGACCGGCTGAAGGTGGCGGGGTTCGGGGCCGACGTGCCGGTGACGCTGAGCGGCGGCGCCGGCAATGATCACCTCATCGGCGGGCGGGGCAACGACGTGCTCAACGACGGCGAGGGCGACGACGTGCTCGAGGGCCGGGGCGGTGACGACGGGCTCACCAACGGCGCCGGTCGCGACCGGCTGAAGGGCGGCGCCGGGTCGGACCTGCTGGTGTCGAGCAGCATCGACGCCGGTGACACGCTCGACGGCGGGGCGGGCGCCGACAACGTGTCGTTCGCCCAGGTGGGCCACGACTTCGCGGTGCGCGCGCAGGTCGGCGGCACCGCACAGCGACTGGGGGGAGACGGGAAGCCGCGCGGCCCCGTCGCCCACCTCTCGGCGTCGGTGGAAGATCTCGAGGGCACCGAAGAAGGCGACGTACTGGTGGGTGACTCGCGCGAGAACCACCTGCTGGGGCGCGGCGGGGCCGACGTGCTGGCGGGCCGCGGCGGTGACGATCTGCTCGAGGCGCGCGACCGCGATCGCGATCGCCGCCTCGACGGCGGCCGAGGCCACGACCGGGCCCAGCTCGACCGAGAAGACGCGCCGGCGGTGAGGAACGTAGAGAAGCGCCGCTGAGCGACAACAGGGTGGCGACTCGAGGGCACGGTCAGCTTGCGCATCTTGCTCTGTAGCGTCGTCGGCTCGAGGCCGAGGCGCTGCGCAGCGCCGTCGCGGCCGCAGAGCGGAGAGGAACGCGTTGAGTTGTTTGGCGGCCCCGACTCGGCGCCATTGGGAGGCCCTGAGAGCGGATCAATGGCGCCGCGGCGGTAACTGCGCCGTGAATGCAGTACCTGATACCGCATTCACGGCTCAAAGGCCGAACCCGGGTCACGAGGACCTTCGACGACCGGGCCGTTGTCGACGCGGCGTGCGCGCTCTCCCCCGCGTTGCTGGCCGTCTCGATGCTCGATGCAACGCCGCGCCCCGCGAAGCACGCCAAGCAGATCGCGGCGAGCGAGTACCTGCACACGTGGAACTACCCGGCCGAGACGGAAGCGGCGTACGGAGGGAGGCCCCTCTTCGTCGAAGGCATTGTCGAGGCGGTCAGCGAAGCAACGGGTCGAGGAACGCTGCTCGACCTTCAGACCGACGAGCGGGGGTACTTCGTGCAGGATTCGCCCCAAGCCGTCCGGTGAACCGGCCCCACTTTCCCGCGCGACGTCGCGCGACACACGCCGTACGGTAGCGCCGCTTGAGCGCGACCCGCACCATTCACACCGGCGACGGCCTGGCCTGGCTGCGCGAGCACACCCCGCTGCCCGCCGACCACTCGATCATCACCTCGCTGCCAGACAGCTCCGAGCTGCCCGCGCTCGGCTTCGAGGGCTGGCGGCAGTGGTTCAGCGACACCAGCGCGCTCATCTGCCGCACCCTCGCCCCCACCGCCGCGGCGATCTTCTTCCAGACCGACGTGAAGCGCGACGGCACCTGGGTCGACAAGGCCTACCTGGTGCAGCGCGGCGCCGAGGGGGCCGGCGTCGCCCAGCTCTGGCACAAGGTGGTCTGCCGCGCCCCCGCCGGCACCGCCACCTTCGGCCGCCCCGCCTACGCCCACCTGCTCTGCTTCTCGAAAGCGCTCCGCCTCGAGCTTAAAGACAGCACCGCCGACGTGCTGCCGCGCCTGGGCGAGATGACCTGGGCGCGCGCCATGGGCATCGACGCCTGTATCGCGTCGGTGCGCTTCCTCGAGAAGCACGCCGCCGCCCGCACCATCGTCGACCCCTTCTGCGGCCTGGGCACCGCCTGCGCCGTCGCGAACGCGCTGGGCCTCGACTCCATCGGCGTCGAGCTTTCCAACAAGCGCGCCGAAAAAGCCCTGTTTCCTTTCGATGCGACCCGGGTTCGAGGGCCGGCAATGACCATGCGAACCCTCATCACCGGCGCGGTCACGCTCGCCACGCTTGCCGGCTGCGGCCGGCTTCACCCTGCTGAAGACGGCGGCACCGCGGGAGGCACCGCGACCGGCGGTGGCTCGGGCGGCGGCGGCACGGCCGGAGGTCAAGCGGGCGGCAGCGACGGCGGCACCCTCGACTGCAGCGCGCAGACCTTCACCGACGTGATGATCCCCATGCGCGATGGCAAGTCGCTCGCGGCCATCGTGCGCGCGCCCACCGACCCCGCCTGCCACCTCCCCACCCTGCTCGTTCAAACGCCCTACAACAAGGACACCGCCAAGACGCTCTGGCTGAGCAACCCCGGCAGCAACCCGCTCTTCGACTCGCCCCACTACGCGGTGGTGATCGAAGACTGGCGCGGCTTCTTCGGCTCCACCCCGGCGCGGGTGGCCGGCGCGCAGCCGTACGGCACCGACGGCTACGACACCGTGGAGTGGATCTCCACCCAGCCCTGGAGCGACGGCAACGTCGGAACCTGGGGCGTCTCGGCGCTCTGCCAGCAGCAGTACCGCACCGCAGTGACGAAGCCGCCGCACCTCAAGGCCGCCGTGCCCATCTTCTGCGAGATGAACCTCGGCTACGACACGTTCTACCCGGGCGGCGTCTTGCGCCGCGAGTACTTCGAGTTCCTCTCGACCTACTTCGGCGCGGGCATCGTCTCCGACCACCCGTACCGCGACGTCGCATGGACCATCGCCGAGAATCAGCTCGCCCCCGCCGACGTCGAGACGCCGATGCTGGTGGTCGCCGGCTGGTACGACTTGAACCCCGCCGGCAGCCTCAAGGCGTTCAACCAGCTGCTCGCCAGCTCGCCCGCCGCGGCAAAGCACCGCCTCCTCATCGGAGACTGGATCCACTTCGCCACCGGCGGCGAATCGGCGGGCGGCCGCATGCTCTCGCCCGAAGAGCTGCAGTGGGTCGACAACGCCAAGGTCATTCAGCGCGACTCGCTCGCCTTCTTCGACCTGCACCTGCGCGGCAACGCCGCCAGCGCCGCCAGCACCTGGGAGAAGGTCCGCTACTCGCGCAACGGCACCTGGCTCTCGTCGCCTGGCTGGCCGCTCACCACCACCATCGGCCGCGACTTCTACCTCTCTGCCGACGGAGGCCTGAGCAGCGCCGCCTCGAGCGGCGACGTGGCGCTCACCTATGATCCCACCAACCCCTCGCCCACCAAGGGAGGCGGCACCCTGCTGCCTCCGCTCACCCACGGCCCCACCGACCAGACCAGCCTGCTCGCCCGCGGTGACGCCGCCCACTTCGTCTCGCCGCCGCTCGCCAGCAACTTGGACCTCGCCGGCCCGCTCACCTTGAAGCTGCGCGTCTCGACCACCGCCGCCGACACCGACTTCGCCGTGCGCGTCACCGACGTGCAGCCCGACGGCGGAGAGCTGCTTCTCTCCGAGGGCATTCGCCGCCTCAAGCTTCGCACCAGCTACCAGACCCCGGACAGGCCGAAGGGTTGTCGTCGATCCAGCTGCTGGTGGTGACCGATACCCGCCCGGCCTTGCCCGTTGACCCTGCGTTCGAGGTCGTCCAGTCGGCGCACTTCGACCCGATGAGCCCCGCGTACTTGATGAGCCCCGTCCACGCCGAGCCGAAGCCGGTCGTCGGCCGGCCGCTCTGATCGACGTTCAGCGGCACCCGCGGGGCGCTGAGCACCTCAGAGACATCTTGAAACGCCAGCTGGCCATCGACGCGGTACCACGGCCCGGCGTCGGGCACACGATCGGCGAGCCCCTGGCTCCCCACGACCACGAGCGCCCGATACCCGCCCGGCAGACGCGCGCCCGCGGCTGCGGCTCGGCACTTCGCATCGGCCCCGGCCTGCCCGCCGAGATTGCCGGTGTACGAAGCCGACGTCGTGAACACGTAGTGCCGCGAGGGGTCGACCGGGTACCCGGCGTCGATTCCTCCATCGTTCTCACCGGCATCGCTCGCACCGGCGTCGCTCGCACCCGCATCGCTCGCACCCGCATCGCTCGCACCCGCATCACTCGCACCCGCATCGCTCGCACCCGCATCGCTCGCACCGGCGTCGCCTGCACCGGCGTCGTTCGCACCGGCATCGGCGCCACACGGCCCGCACTCGATGACCCCACCACACTCGACCTGATCACCACACATTCCCTTCAGGTCGGCGCACGCGCGCGGAATGCACGGCTTCACCGCGCGCGCGAGCAGCGGCACCAGCACCTCGGGCGTCGCCGACGCGTTCGTCTCCAGGCGCAGGGTCGCCTGCTCGGTCGCGCTCGTCGACGGAGCCTGCCAGGTGATGTCGAGCGTTGCGCTCTGGCCCGAACCGACCGTCGCCATCGCCGCCGACGAGCCGAACCCCATGCGCGGATCATCGACGACCGTGACGATCACCTCGAGCCTGGCAGCTCCGCTGTTGGTGAGGGTCAGCGGAAGCGTGGTCGAGCTGCCTGGCTCCTGCTGCCCGAAGTCGAGCGAAGCCGGGCTCACCGACAATCTGCCGTCGACCGTCATCGTTCGATCGCCGCAGTCACAGGCGCACAGCAGTGAGAACGTCGCGGTGACCACCCAGATGCGCATCTGGCGCTCCTGACGTCTTTCGTAGAGAGCGTCAACGTGCTTCGGCCCACCCACTGAAACCCTGTCGCTTCATCCGTCGAATGAGCTGACGCGGTCTCGCCCTGAAGAGGAGACCCGCCCACCCCGCCCCACGCCGGGTGGCGCGTGACTCCTCGCTGGCCCCCACCCAGCAGTCGAAGTCGACCCGCCTCGGGCGCCGCGGCGTCGACCGCTTGCGCGCCACGCCCGCTCGGCCCGCGAGATGCAGAGCCTGTTGCGCGTGAACATTCGCACCGAGAACACCCGTACCGTCGACTTCCTGTTCGACGGGCGCACGCTTCGCGCGAGGTTCGTCGAGAACGCCGAGGTCACCGGGGCCGACGCGCGGGAGCACCTGGGCGTGATGTCGCGGCTCACCGGCGGACAGAAGGCGCGGGTGCTCGTCGACCTGAGGGCCGCGCGGTCGCAGAGCCGTGAGGCCCGCCAGCTCTACAGCGGCGCCGAGAGCGACGCCCACACCTGCTGCTGCGCGTTGGTGGTCGGCTCTCCCATCAGCCGCGTGCTGGGCAGCTTCTTTCTGGGGTTGAACAAGCCCCGCTACCCCACCCGAATCTTCACCTCGCCCGAAGACGCAGAACGCTGGCTGGAGCAGTTCGACGATGCCCGCCGCGATGAGCGCTGAGCCGCGCGGTCTCGAGAGCGCCGTCTCCGCGCTGCTGGACGCCTTCGGCATCGCTCCCGGAGGCGAGACCGAGGCGCGCGCCAGGAGATCTGCGCGCGCTACTGCCGCGCCATCGCCCGCCAGACCTTCGAGCGGGTGACCTCGGAGCTCGACGCCGAGCTCAACCCCCTGGTCGACGCCATCATCGCGGTCGCCTCGCTCGACTTCAGCCGCCGGGTGCCGGTGCTCGGCCGCATGCCGGTCTTCGACGGCATCGCCACCGGGCTCAACATGCTCGCCGACGAGCTGGTGATGCGGCTCGAAGAAGAGCGTGCGCTGCGCGCCAGGCTGCTGCACTCCGATCGCCTCGCGGCAGTGGGCCAGCTCGCGGCCGGCATGGCCCACGAGGTCAACAACCCCGCCACCTACGTGCTGGCCAACCTCGACTTTCTCGCGCGGAACCTCGCCAAGCACCGCGCCTATGCGCAGGCCGTCAGCGAGGCGAACGCCGCGCGAGACGAGGCGCGCCTGCTCGAGCTGTCGCGGCTCGCGCCGTCGGTCGCCTCGCTCGACGAATCGGCGCGGCTGATCTCCGAGTGCCGCGAGGGCATGCGCCGCATCGTCTCGGTGGTGACCGACCTGCGCATCTTCTCGCGCAGCGAAGGGCAAGACGAGACGCTCGACCTCAACGAGCTGCTCGAGGTCGCGGTGCGCATGGTGAAGAAGACCATCACCTACCGCGCCCAGCTGGTGGTCGAGCTCGAGCCGTTGCCCATCACCCGCGGCAATCGGGCGCGGCTGACCCAGGCCTTCACCAACCTGCTGGTGAACGCCGGTCAGGCCATCGCCGAGGGCAGCCCCGATACCCAGCGGGTGCGCGTGCACAGCTCGGTGCTCGACGGCGAGCTGCGCGTCGTCATCGAAGACACCGGCGTCGGCATGACGCCCGAGGTACAGCGCCGCATCTTCGAGCCGTTCTTCACCACCAAGCCGCCCGGCGAGGGCACCGGGCTGGGCCTCTCGCTGACCGCAGAGATCGTCCACCAGCACGGCGGCGTCATCTCGTTCACCTCGACCCCCGGCAAGGGCACCACCTTCGAGCTTCGCTTGCCGCCGCGAATTCCGGTGCGCCGAAGGGAGGCCCCGCCACCGCCGGTCACCCCCGCGCCCGAGCGCCTGCGGGTGCTGTTGATCGACGACGAGCCGCTGGTGCTCCGCGCGTACCAGCGGGGCCTGCGCGACGACTTCGACGTCACCGCGACCACCAGCGGCGGAGAGGCCATCGAGCTGCTCCGGCGCAACCCCTATGACTCGGTGGTGTGCGACTTGATGATGCCCGACACCGACGGCCTCGCCGTCTACGAGGCGGCGCTCGCGCACCGGCCCGAGCTCGCCCTGAGCTTCATCTTCGTGTCAGGTGGGCCCTTCACCGAGCGCACCCGGCGCTTGGCCGTCGAGCTGGGTGACGCGCTGGTCAGAAAGCCCGTCGACTTCGAGACGCTGAAGGCGCTGATCATCTTGCGGGGCCGGCGCGAGGGCTGAGCACGCTCCGCCGGGGCTATCACTGAACGGCTGTTCCGGGCTATATCCCAGCGCCTCCCCAGTTATGAAGCCCATCGCCATGTCGGAACCGGAAGCGATCTCCGTACGCGGAGCGCGCGAGCACAACCTCAAGAACGTCTCCCTCGAAATCCCCAAGAAGAAGCTGGTGGTGTTCACCGGCGTCTCGGGCAGCGGCAAGTCGTCGCTCGCCTTCGACACCCTCTACGCCGAAGGCCAGCGCCGCTACGTCGAGTCGCTCTCTGCCTACGCCCGCCAGTTCCTCGGGCAGATGGAGAAGCCGAAGTACGACACCCTGCGCGGCCTCTCGCCCACCATCTCCATCGAGCAGAAGGCGGCCAGCAACAACCCGCGCTCGACGGTAGGCACGGTCACCGAGGTGCACGACTACCTGCGCGTGCTGTTCGCCAACATCGGCGTGCAGCACTGCCACAGCTGCGGCCGCAAGGTCGGCAAGCAGAGCGCGCAGCAGATCGTCGACGAGATTCTGAAGATGCCGTCGGGCTCGAAGCTGCAGCTGCTCGCGCCGGTCATCACCAACCAGAAGGGCGAGCACAAAGACGTGCTGCCCGACGCGCAGAGCGCGGCTTCACCCGCGCCCGCGTCGACGGCAAGATCCGCGGCATCGAAGAGAAGGTGGTGCTCGACAAGAACGAGCAAGCACGACCTCGAGCTGGTGATCGATCGCCTGGTGCTCAGGGCGACATCACCTCGCGGCTCACCGACTCGGTCGAGACCGCGCTCCGCGAAGGCAAGGGCGTGATGATCGTCACCGACGAGCACGGCGCCAAGGCCTCAGACCGGGTGATGAGCGGGCTCAACGCCTGCGCCCACTGCGGCATCGTTTTCCCGAGCTCACGCCGGCCAGTTTCTCGTTCAACAACCCGCTGGGCATGTGCACCGATTGCAGTGGTCTCGGTACCCGCCCGGAGATGGACCCTGACCTCATCATTCCCGACAAGACGCGCAGCATTCGCGAGGGGCGCAGTCGAGGTCTGGGCCACCGGCATGAACCGCGGAGAGGGGTGGACAGCCGACCTCGTCGATCAGCTCGCGGCGGCGTTCAAGTTCGACCTCGACACCCCGTGGGACAAGCTGCCCAAGCAGGCCAGAGACCTCATCCTCTACGGCTCCGAGGGCAAAGAGTTCACCATGAAGTGGGGTGAGGGCCACCGCTGGCGCATGGAGTGGGAAGGCCTCGTCAACAAGCTGATGCGGAGCTTCAAGAGCACCGCGTCAGAGTCGATGCGGCAGTACTACATGAAGTTCTTCAGCGACAAGCCGTGCCCCACCTGCGGCGGAGCGCGCCTGCGCCCCGAGTCGCGCGCGGTGAAGGTGGGCGGCAAGACCCTGGTCGAGCTCGCCAGCCTCACCATTCAAGACGCGGTCGAGTTTCTCGGCGCGATGGGCATCAGCGCCACCGACGCGAAGATCGCCGCCGAGCTGCTCAAAGAGATTCGCAGCCGCCTCGGGTTCTTGCAGAACGTCGGCCTCGCCTACCTGACCCTCGACCGCAGCGCCTCGACCTTGAGCGGCGGAGAGAGCCAGCGCATTCGCCTCGCCTCGCAGATGGGCAGCGAGCTCACCGGCGTCATCTACATTCTCGACGAGCCCAGCATCGGCCTGCACCAGCGCGACAACGGGCGGCTGCTCGCCACCCTGAAGCGCCTGCGCGACCTCGGCAACACGGTGATCGTGGTCGAGCACGACGAAGAGACGATGGAAGACGCCGACTGGCTGGTCGACTTCGGCCCCGGCGCCGGTGAGCTCGGCGGGCAGATCGTCGCATCGGGCACCCCGAAGCAGGTCATGGCCAACGAGCAGAGCCTCACCGGCGGTTACCTGAGCGGGCGTGAAGAGATCGAAGTGCCTGAAGCCCGCCGCAAGCCGGGCAAGTCGAAGCTGGTCATCGAGGGCGCCAAGGCCAACAACCTCAAGAATGTCACCGTCGAGATTCCCCTCGGGGTCTTCGTCGCCGTCACCGGCGTGAGCGGCGCCGGCAAGTCGACGCTGGTGAACGAGATTCTCTTCCCCGCGCTGACCCGCGCGCTGCACCAGTCGCGCGACGTGCCGGCCGCGCACAAGGTGATTCGCGGCATCGAGCACCTCGACAAGGTGATCGACATCGACCAGCGGCCGATCGGTCGCACCCCGCGCTCGAACCCCTCGACCTACACCAAGGTGTTCGACCCGATTCGCGAGTGCCTCGCCCAGACGCAAGAGGCGCGCACCTACGGGTACACGCCCGGCCGCTTCAGCTTCAACGTGAAGGGCGGCCGCTGCGAGGCCTGCGAAGGCGACGGTCTGAAGCAGGTCGAGATGCACTTCCTCGCCGACGTCTACGTGCCGTGCGAGGTGTGCGGCGGCAAGCGCTTCAACGACGCCACCCTGCGCGTTCGCTACAAGGGCAAGAACGTCGCCGAGATTCTCGAGCTGTCGGTGCGCGAGGCGATGCAGCACTTCGCGGTGCACCGCGACATCATGCGGGTGCTCACCACGCTCGACGACGTGGGGCTCTCGTACATTCGCCTGGGGCAGAGCTCACCGACGCTGAGCGGCGGCGAGGCGCAGCGCATCAAGCTGGCCCGCGAGCTGGCCAAGGTCGGCACCGGCCGCACCCTCTACATTCTCGACGAGCCCACCACCGGCCTGCACTTCGACGACATCAAGAAGCTGCTCAAGGTGCTCTCGCGGCTGGTCGACGCCGGCAACACCGTGCTGGTCATCGAGCACAACCTCGACGTCATCAAGAGCGCCGACTGGGTCATCGACCTCGGCCCCGAAGGCGGCGCCGCGGGCGGCGAGCTGCTCGCCACCGGCACGCCCGAAGAGGTCGCCGAGGTCAGCCGCAGCCACACCGCCAAGTACCTGAAGCACGTGCTCGAGAAATCTCGCCGCATGCGCATCGGGCGGCGAGTGGCGGGGTGAGGCCAGCTGCTGCGCTCAAGCGCAGCAGTACGGCAGGCATCGACGTGCCCGGCGCGACCGGCCTATACCGCGCGCTCCATGACCGACGCCGCCTCGCAGAAGCTGCCGCCGCAGGTGCCGTTCATCATCGGCAACGAGGCCTGCGAGCGCTTCAGCTTCTACGGCATGCGCAACATTCTCACCGTGTTCCTCATCGAGTACCTGCTGGTGAACGAGGTGCCCGACGTCGACACGCGCACCGCGCTGTCGAAGGCGCACTTCCACGACTTCGTGGTGGGCGTGTACCTGTTCCCGCTCATCGGCGGGTATCTCGCCGACCGCTGGTGGGGCAAGTACCGCACCATTCTCTGGCTCTCGCTGGTCTACTGCCTGGGCAACTTCTGCCTCGCGCTCTTCGTCAGCGACAAGCTCGGCTTCTACTTCGGGCTGTTTCTCATCGCGGTGGGCAGCGGTGGCATCAAGCCCTGCGTCAGCGCGATGGTGGGCGACCAGTTCAACGCCCAGAACAAGGCCCAGGCCAGCCGCGTGTTCCAGGCCTTCTACTGGAGCATCAATTTGGGGTCGTTCTTCGCCAGCGCCTTCATTCCCAAGCTGCTCAAGGCCGAGTGGGCCGGCCCGCGGGTGGCGTTCGGCATACCCGGCGCGTTGATGCTGGTCGCCACCGTCATCTTCTGGGCCGGCCGGCACAAGTACGTGGTGGTGCCGCCCAGCGGCCCCAAGCAGCACGGCTTTCTCTCGGTGCTGCTCACCCGCCTGCGCTCGGGCTCGTGGGAGCAGACCTCGCAGAAGCACCCCTCGGTGGCCGTCGAGGGCACCCGCTCGGTGCTCAAGGTGCTGCTGGTGTTCGCCCCGATTCCCCTCTTCTGGGCGCTGTTCGACCAGAAGGCTTCGACCTGGGTGGTGCAGGCCAAGTCGATGGACGGCCGCATCGCGGTGCTGATGATCGACTGGTACCGCGCCGAGCTCGGCTGGCTGTGCTTCTTCGTGGTCGCCCTCTTCCTCTTCTTCGACCGCCTCGAGCAGTGGCTCGGCCGCACCGTCGCTCGAGGCGCCTTCGGCCTGGCCTTTGTCCTGCTGGTCTGGCGCCTCGCCGTCGGCCAGCCCACCGGGTACCAGGCCTGGCCGATCGTCTTCGAGCCCTCGCAGATGCAGCTCATCAACCCCGCGCTGGTGATGATTCTCATCCCCCTGATGGGCGCGTTCGGCTACCCCGCCCTCAAGCGGCTCGGCTTCGAGATGACGCCGCTGCGCCGCATGACCATCGGCATGTTCGTCGCCGCCAGCTCGTGGGTCGCCGCCGGCATGGTGCAGGCGCCCATCGACGCCGGTCAGAAGCTCAGCATCATGTGGCAGCTGGGGCCGTACGTGCTGCTCACCCTCTCCGAGGTGATGGTGTCGACCAGCGGCCTCGAGTTCGCCTACTCCCAGGCCCCGGTCGAGATGAAGGGCACCCTGATGAGCTTCTGGCTGCTCACCACCGCGCTGGGCAACCTGGCGGTGGCGCGCGCCTCCGAGCTCCTCCACTTCAAGGGCGCCACGCTGTTCTTCTTCTACGCGGGCGCCGCGTTCGTCGCCGCCATCGCGCTTGCATTCATCGCCGCGCGCTACGTGATGGTCGACCGCTACCTGCCCACCGTGGCCCAGCTCACGCCGCCGCCGGTGCCAGAAAGGCCCCGCTCGACGCCCTGACGCTCACTCGGGCTGCAGGCCCAGCTGCTCGAGCCAGGCGCAGGCGCGCGCCACCAGCGCCTGGTGCCGAAACGCGTGCCACTGGTGCTGCACCGGGGGCAGCCAGCCCAGCACCGCGCGAAAGCGGCGCATCGGGCGCGGCGCCTCGAGCGCGATGAGCAGCGACTCTTTCAGCCGCTCGTCCTGCTGCGCGAGGGCGAAGGCCTCCATGTCGCGAAACGCCTGACGCTCGTCGACCACCGGCACCCGGCGAAAGCGCTGCGGGTTGCCTTCGATCTCTTCGACCTTGAGACCCCCGTACTCGTCGGGCTCGTACTCGGCGTTCACCAGCACCGTGTCGCCGGTCTCGGTGTCGAGGTACCAGTCGAAGCCGTCACCCTCGCTCTCGAGCGCGATGCAGAGCTCGGTGAGATCGACGGGCAGTGGCTTCAGCTGCGCGTTCACTTCGGCAGGCCCTAGCCCGCCCAGCACGCACGAGGCAACCTCAGGGAGCAGCTTCCACGTGGGCGGGCCGGTACCACTTGCCCACGAACGAGAACCCCACCGCCGCGGCCACGCTGATGCCGAAGAACACCAGAAAGAACGACTGCCAGTTGATGGGGTCACCGGCCACCAGCGAGAACGCCTTGGCCACCAGCGCGGTCAGCTGCGCGCCCAGCGAGATGCACAGAAACCACATGCCCATCACCACGCCCTTCATCTCCTTGGGCGCCTGCGTGAACGCGAACTCGAGCCCGGTGATCGAGATGAGCACCTCGGCCAGCGAGAGGAAGAAGTACTGCACCGCCTGCAGCATCGCGTGCGGAGCCGTCTGGCCCGCAGCCAGCGCGGCGTCGAGCCGGTTCTGCAGCGCCCAGGCCGCCAGAAACGCCAGCGGCGCGATGAACATGCCGATGGTCATCTTGCGAATCGGCGTCAGCGCGTGCCCCGCGTCGGCGCGCCGCTTGTAGACCGCGTTCATGATGGGAATCAGCGACAGCACGAACACGGTGTTGAGGTTCGAATAGAAGCCGGCGCCCATGCTCCAGCCGAACAGCTCCCGGTTCATCTTGCTGGCCTGAATCTGCCAGCTGCCGCCGTACTGGAAGAACAGCGCCCAGAACGCCGAGATGAAGAGAAACACGAAGCCGATGCGGTACACCGCGCGCACGCCGGTGATCGACTGAGGCGGGAACTTCGCGCCCGCCGCCTCGAGCCGCGACTGGCCCGGCTGAGGCGTGACGCTGAACAGGTGCCCCAGCACCGCGAAGAAGCCGTTCGGGTTGGGGCCGGTGGGCGGCACCCGGGTGTAGCGGTTGCGGCCCAGGTAGTAGATGACCAGCGCGATGCCCATCGCGATGGCGGGTATCAAGAACGCCAGCGCGGTCTGCTTGCGCTCGTAGACCTCGCTGCACGCGGTGATGCCGATCGCCGACCCCACGTTGATCGAGAAGTAGAACCACCCGTAGGCGCGCTCGAGCATGTGCTCCTGATCTTTGCGGAACTGGTCGCCCATGAAGACCGACACGTTCGGCTTGATGCCGCCCGCCCCCATCGCGATCAAAGCGCAGCCCAGGTACAGCCCGAAGCGGTTCTCGAAGGCCGAGAGCACCACGTGGCCCAGCACGTAGCCGAACGACACGAACAGAATGGTGCGGTAGCGGCCCAGAAAGCGGTCGGCCAGCCAGCCGCCGAGCAGCGGCGCGATGTACGTCACCGCGCTGAAGATCGAGAACAGCGCCACGGCGTTCGCCTCGCTGAAGCCGAGGTGCTCGCTCATGTGGGTGGTGAGAATCGCGGTGAGCCCGTAGAAGCTCATGCGCTCGGCGCCTTCGGTGAAGATGACGAAGAACGCCTGTGGCGGGTAGCGCGTGCTCGCGGCCTTGGCGGGCGGGCTCGAAGCGGCGGCGACGGCTGCGTCAGTGGCCATGCGCGCGCGGCGTAGCACACCCCGAACGAAAAAAAGCCCGCTCCCCTTTCGAGGAGCGGGCGGCACGTGAGCGAGTCGAATCAGCTCGCCCCGCGACCAGTCAGAACGACGGGGAAGGTCTTCAAGATCAGCGAGATGTCGAAGCCCAGGCTCCAGCGGTCGATGTACTGCATGTCGAGCACCATCCACTCCTCGAACGAGATCTGGTTGCGGCCGCTGACCTGCCAGATGCAGGTGAGGCCCGGGCGAACCGAGAGGCGCCGGCGCTGCCACGACTCGTAGACCTCGACCTCTTTGGGCAGCGCCGGGCGCGGGCCCACCACGCTCATGTCGCCGGCCAGCACGTTGATCAGCTGGGGCAGCTCGTCGATCGAGAACTTGCGAATGAACCGGCCGATCGGAGTGATGCGCGGGTCGTTCTTCATCTTGAACACCGGCCCGCCCTTCATCTCGTTCTGCTGCATCAGCTTCTCGCGCAGCTGCTCGGCGTCGACCACCATCGAGCGGAACTTCAGCATCTGAAAGGGCCGACCGTGCAGGCCGCACCGGGTCTGTTTGAAGAACACCGGCCCCTTGCTGGTCAGCTTGATGATCGCCGCCACCGCCAGCAGCAGCGGCGAGAGCACCACCAGCGCGAACGACGACGCCGCGATGTCGAACAGCCGCTTCACCGCCCGCTGGTGCCGCTTCAGGTCGACCGACAGGTAGTGCAGGTAGCCGTCGCTCACTGCCCGGCCGCCCACCGGCCGCGCCCGGTCGAAGCGGAAGCCCGAGAGCGGCAGCGCGAAGGGCACCCCCAGCCGCTCGCACACCCGAATGCACGCCTGCATCTCGGGGCCGACCTTGAGCGGCGAGCCGGCGATCATCACCTCGTCGACCGGGGTGGTGCGCAGAATCTTGTCGAGGTCGGCCGCCACCCCCAGCTGCCCGGGCAGCGCCGCGTCGCCCTGAAACGCGAGGTGACCCGACACCCGGCGCTTGCCGCGGGCGCGAATGTCTTCGGCGGTCTTCCGCGCCAGCGAGCCGGTGCCGATGATGAGCACCTCGTCGAGCGGCGCTTCTTGCCGCGAGATGGTGCGGAACACCAACAGCCGCAGCGCGATGAGCAGCGGCCAGCACGCCAGCGGCACCACCGCCACCTCGGCCAGCTGGGGAGCGCCGGGCACCAGGCGCGCCAGCACGATCAGCAGCGTCATCACCGCCATCATCATGATCGACACCATGCCGGTGTCGAACGCCGCGGTGCGCCCGTAGGCCCACGCGTCGTAGTGGCGCAGCGTGATGCCCAGCATCAACCACATCGCCACGCCCGACAGCACGATGATCTCGGAGTGACCGAAACCAGCGGCGAGCATGGCGGCGAGAATGATGAGCAGGTCCGTGATCAGATTGAGCTTCGCGGTGAAGCCCGGAGCCAGTTGGTCGAGTGTCGACGTCATGGCGTTCACGTCTTCCAAGCGGCGTGCCGCGCTTTGAACGTTACCGTCGCGTCAGCATTCCGGCGTCGCCGAGCAGCTTTCTCTCGGCGCGCGCCATCTTCACGCGATCGACCCGGCGATGATGGTCGTACCCCAAGAGGTGGAGCAGGCCGTGGGCCAGGTAGAGATTCAGCTCGGTTTCGAGGCTGACCCCCAGCTCCCGCGCCACACGGCGACCCGTCTGAAGCGAGATCACCACGTCTCCCAGCAGGGCGTCACCCGTCGGAAACGACAGCACGTCGGTCGCCTTGTCCTTGTGGCGCCATTGCTTGTTGAGATGGCGAATCTGCGCGTCGGTCACGATCGACAGCGACAGCTCGACCCCGTCGAGCTTCAGCGCGCGCAGAAAACCCAGTGCCACCCGTTTCAGACGCTGCCCCTGTTTCCCGCCGCCGGTCACGGTGACCTTGCGGCCCTTCAGCTTCGGAAACGGTGACAGCCTCAAAGGCTAGCTGCCCGACTTCTTCGCCGGAGCGCTCTCGGCCGGCGCGTTGCGCGCCAGGGTCAGCGCCGGCTTCAGCGAAGGGCCGCCCACCGCCGCCGCCGGGTACGACGGCCGCGCGTGGTAGATGCCCTCGAGCGTGCGCACGAACGAGTTCGAGATGACGTTCAGGTCTTTCAGCGTCAGGTCGCACTCGTCGAGCTGACCCTCGCTGAAGATCACGTTGATGAGCTTCTGCACCAGCGCGTGCAGGTTCGAGCTGGTCGGCTCGGGCATCGACCGCGACGCCGCCTCGACCGCGTCGGCGATCATCACCAGCGCCGTCTCGCGCGACTGCGGCTTGGGGCCGGCGTAGCGGTACACGCTCTCGTCCAGCACCACCGGGCCCTCTTTGCCTTCCTGTTCTTTCTTGGCCTTGTGAAAGAAGAAGCCCACCAGCCGGGTGCCGTGGTGCTCGGGTATCGCCGCCGCCACCCGCCGCGGCAGCTTGTACTGCCGCGCCATCTCGATGCCCTCGGTGACGTGCCGCTTGATGATCACCGCGCTCATCGCAGGCGCGAGCTGGTCGTGCCGGTTCTCGCCCTTCTGGTTCTCACCGAAGTACAGCGGGTTCCGGCCCTTTCCGATGTCGTGGTAGTAGGCGCAGCTGCGCGCCAGCAGCGGGTTCGCGCCGATCGCCTCGGCCGCCGCCTCGACCAGCGAGCCCATGATGATGCTGTGGTGGTACGTGCCCGGCGCCTGAACGATGAGCTCCTTGAGCGCCGGGTGGTTCAGGTTCGCCAGCTCGAGCAGCTTGATGTCCGAGGCGTAGCCGAACGCCGCCTCGGTCAGCGGGGTCAGCGCCATCACCAGCGTCGGCACCGCGAACGACCCCGCCAGCAGCGCGAACAGCGCGCCGATCAGCGTGTCGCCCCACAGCCCGCGCCCCTCGGCGAGCTGGAGAAACACCACCAGCAGCGCCCCGACGGCCCCCGTCCACACTCCGGCGCGAAAGATGCCGGTGCGGTCTTTCGCGTAGCGAATGCGGTCTGACGCCACCAGCGAGGTCACCAGCGCGAAGGTGGCGAACGACAGCGAGTTGCCGATCATCACCCCGCACAGGCACGAGAACACCAGCGCGAAGAACAGGGCGAGCTCTTCCGACAAGACGAAGCGCACCAGCATCGCGCCGGCCGCCAGCGGGAAGCAGAAGTACAGCGCCTCGATCGGCATCTGCGGGTACCGGTCGTGCACCGCGTCGGCGATGGTCACCCACAGGTGCATCAGGCCCAGCAGGCCCAGCAGCAGCATGCCCATGAACAGCGCGTCTTTTCGGCTGGGGCGGAACCGGCCCACCGCGCGCAAGAAGAGCCACAGCGCCACCGTCACCACCGCCACCACGCCCGCGCCGCCGACCTGCAGCTGCAGCATGTCGAGCTCGTCGGTCTGCTCGCGCATCTTCTGCACCACCAGCAGGTGCGTCTGGGTGATCAGCTCTCCGTCGCCGATCACCTTCTGGCCCTTCTTGATGCTCACCACCATCGGCTTCGCCGCTTCGTACGCCGCTCGGCGCCGCGCCTCGGTCTCGGCCAGGTTGATGGTGAGGTTCGCGCGCAGCTGCCGCTTCACCAGGCGCAGCACCGCGCGCCGCAGCGCCGCCGGAGTGTCGGGCATCAGGTTGCCCGGCACCGCCGCATAGCGGTCGAGCGCCTCTGAGACCTCGCGCAGGTCGGCCACGCCCGAGCCGCGCTGGTCGTTGGTCAGCTGCCGGGTGTCGAGGTGGTGCTCGCTGGTGCCCCCCAAGATGCGCACCGTGATGCCGCTCTGGTCGACCCGCGACAGCTCGTCGCGCGAGGTGACCAGCTTCGCGCCGTAGGCCAGCGTCACCAGCCGCTGCGCCGCGGTCTGCGCCTCGGCCGAGAAGCGGTTCTGCACCAGCGCTTCGAAGTCGTCGCTGTCGGTGAGGTAGATGTGCCCCTCGACCCGCTTGCGCGCGTCACGCAGCCGCGCCGCCAGCTCGGCCCCCTCTTCCTTCGTCTCGGGCCCGCGCTTCTTCGCCGCGTTCGCCGCCGCCGGGTCTTCGCCCGCCTTGCCGTCGCCCTTGAGGTAGTGCTCGATCTGGTACTCCTCGACCACCTCCTGCATCTCCGAGAAGGCGTCGTCGATCGACCGCCCCACCGACGACTGCACCGACGGGTCGTAGTCGAACACGGGCTGCACCCGCGCCCGCGCCTCGTCGCGGCCCGATGCGGTGCGGGTCTCGTCGAGCACCTCGTAGTCGCGGCTCGCCTTGAAGCCCGCCAGCGACGCCCCGCGAAACGGCTTGCCCACGTCTTCGTTGCGCAGCTCGGGAATCTTCTGGCTGTACAGCCCCGGCGACGCGAGAAAGGTGGCCCCCACCGACACCGCCACCAGCAGCGTGCCGTACACCAGGCGGTTCGCCCACAGCTTCGAGCCGGCCAGCCGGGTGGCGAACGCGTCGAGCGACGCCGCGGGGGGCAGGCGGGTCTCGCCCGTGACGCCCTGTGTGTCGGACTCCCTGAGGTCAGAGTCGGCCATTCGTCCGCGGCGCAAACTAGGGGTGCGCGCCTGCGAATTCAAGCCGCGCCGGCCCTACACGGCCTGAAGTTATTCGACGAAAGTCAAGGGGTTGGGCGTGACGACAGCCGCCGCTGCACCGCCGCCTCATCGAACGGTGCGGTGGCCTCGCCCGCCGGCTGCGTCTTCACGTCCGACCAGCTGCGCGGCCGCTCGTTGCGCGTCGGCAGGTGCCCGCCCGCGCGACCGGCGGCGCTCACCCGACCGCTCTCGAGCAGCTGCTCGAACGGGTCGACCTCGAGCACCGCCTCGACGATCGGCATCGAGGGGTCGGTCTGCGGCTCGGCGCGAATCAGCGTCATCGCCGCGGCCGAGTCGGCGGCGTTGGCCCGCTCGCCCGGCTCGGTGCTCACCATGTCGGCCAGCGCCTGGCGCAGCCAGTCGGGCAGCGCGCGGGGCGGCTCGACCCGGTACTGACCCGAGCCGAGCCGAAACGCGAGCTCGAGCGGCGCGCTGAACACCGGCACCCCGGCGCCACCCGCAGCGCACAGCACCGCGCCCAGCGAATACACGTCGGACTCGAAGGTGCGCGCGCCGCCGCGGGCCCGCTCGGGCGCGAGGTACGGCACCGTGGTGCGCAGCCGCGCCAGCTCACTGAGCTCGCCCCGGCGATCGGTACAGCGCGACGCCAGCAGCATCGCGATGTCGAAGATCATCGCCGGCCCGCCGCGCCTGGGCAGCAGCACCGACTCGGCGCTCAGCTCACCGTGGCAGATGCCCGCGGCGTGCAGCGCCGCCAGGCCCGAGGCCAGCGCCGCGCCCAGGTCGGCCACCCGCTCAGCCGGCAGCGCCGCCGAAGCATCGAGCAGCTCGCCCTCGGGAAAATCGAACGAGACCCACACGCAGCTCGATTCGACTCCGCTGCCCTCGACCCGCGGCAGCGCCGGGTGCAGCGGCAACCGCTGCAGCGCCAGCACCGCCTCTTCGCCCGCCACCGAGGGTGGAAACCACCGCACCGCCACCCGCCGCCCATCGCGCTCGGCGAGCAACAGCCCGCCCACGCCGTCACAGCGCAGGCTGCCACGAATGGAGAACCGCTCGTCGAGCGCCAGGGGGTGGGGGTGCATGCCTGCCGGACCCCGTAGCAGGACTGACTGCGCAGCGCGACCGGTGAGAGCGTGACACCGGCAGGTGACGCGCCGCTCGCTCGCTCGCTCGCTCGCCCGCCCGCCCGCCCGCTCGCCAAGAGCCGTTCACGTTCACGTTCACGTTCACGTTCACGAGAGCAAAGAGGCGAGCGTCTGCTCAGCCGGGCTCGCCATCTCTCGTTCCACGTCCACGTGCACGCGCGAGGGGCTGCGAACCACCCCTCGTCAGTCGTGAACGTGAACGTGAACGGCGTGAACGGCCGTAGCGTCGGCGCTCACTCGAAGCTCGGGCGCTTGAGCCCCTCGTCTTCGTCGGCCTCGCGGTCGGCCTCCACCAGCGGCCGCCCCGCCGATTCAGTCGCCCCGACGTTTCAGGGACAGACGCGCACACACACGTCGTCGACGAACAGCGCCCCGCCCGCCGGGAGCGACGTGTCGACCTGCACGGTGAGCCCCACCTGCCCGCTCGGGTACGCGAACCGATTGCTGAGGCGCTGCCAGCCCCGTCGGCGACCGCCACTGCGTCTCCAGAGGCGCCGCTGTAGTCGGGCCCGGTGAGCCACCGCGCCAGCTGCAGCGTGACCGGCGCGGCGGCGTCGCTCGACCTCACCCACGCGTCGACACAATGGTCGCTGCCCTGCTGCGCGCCGACCGCGGTGAGCTGGGTGCGCAGCGCGACCGCGCCCGCGCTGGTAGGAGCCAGCTTCGCCGCGTACGCCCCGCCATGCACCGTCGTCCCCTGCACGCTCAGCGCCGCCCCGGGCATGCCCAGCCAGTACGCTTGAAAAAAGACTCCCTCTTCGAAGTCGCCGTCGCTCAGCAGCTGGCCGCTGCACCCGGGCGCGGCTCCGCCGCCGGTGCCTCCCGCTCCGCCGGGGCCTCCCGCGCCGCCGGCGACACCACCACCGCCCGCGCCGCCGCCACCCGCCCCGCCCTCGCTGCACACCGCCGCCACGCACGCCAGCCCATCGGGGCACGGGTGCTCGCCATCGCACGCCGTGCCGACCACCGGGTGCCGCCCGGGTATGCAGCCGGCCAGCAGCAGCGCGAGCAGGGCCCTCACCATGCGAAGAAGATCACCGCGGTCGCCGCGCCGCCCACCACCGCCGCGCCGAGCAGCACCGCGCCGGCGATGCCCTTGTCCCGCGCCGCGTCATCGAGCCGGCGAACGTCGGCGCCGAAGCGCTGCTGCGCCGCCGAGCTCGAGTCGCCCGCCGCCGCCGCCGTGAGCGCCACGCCCGCCGCGAGCAACGCCACGCTCGCCGCGGCGGTGACCACCACCGGCCAGCGGGCTGGCCGCGCCGCAGGGGCGCCCTCTTCCACCGTCAGCACCGGCGCCGCGGTCGCACCCGCGGGCTCGAGGGGAGTCAGCGCGCCCGACAGCGTGATCGGCCCCAGCGAAGCCACCGGCTCTCCGCTCGCCGCCAGCGCCACCACGCTACAAGACGTGGCCTGCGGCACCACCTCGCCCGAGAGCAGCGCCCCGGGCTCGAGCACCACCGGCTCGAGAGCGCCTTCGCCGGCCGACTGGCGCAGCTCCACCCGCGCCACCAGCTCCCACGGGTCGACCAGCTCGACCGTCACCCGCGGCGGCGGCGCGGCCACCCGCCGCAGCTGCGCGCGGCCCCTGGGGTAGAGCCGTTCTTTCGCCTCGAGGAACAAGCGACGAATGGTGGGCGACGCGTCGGCCGGCAGCGGCGCGCGGGCATCGACCGACAGCAGCGCCACGAACGTGCGGCTCGCCTCTTCGTTCTGGCCCAGCGCCGCGTAGGTGCGCGCCAGCAGGTCGTGCGCCCGGCGCCGCTCGGCGGCGGTGCTGGCGCTCACCTCGGTCGCACGCTTGAGCTTGGGCACCGCGCGCTCGTACAGCATGCGATCGAACAGCGCCGCGCCCTCGTCGAGGTACGGGTTCGCAGCGAGTACGCTGGCGGCGAGGGCGGGCAACAGCACGCCGCCAGCGTACCCGCACTCACTGCGGAAGCGGATCGCCAGAGCCAGGCTGCGAGGGGTCGCCGGAGCCGCTGCCGCGGCCCGGCGGAGGGTCTTCCACCACGCACTGCTCGGGATCCGCAGCCACCGGTGCCGCGTACTCGACCGTCAACCGGCCCACACCGGTGATCGACTTCGCGAACACCGACCCGGCGATGGTGGTGTCGCCCACCAGCGCCAGCTCGGCGCGCGGCGCGTAGATCGACGCGTTGAACGTCTGCGCGCCGACTCCCACCGACGCCCGCTGCTCCGAGCCCAGGAAGATGCGCACCGACCCCGGCGTGGCGTTCTCGCCGAACAGCGAGCCCCCCACCGTCGAGATGCCGCCGCGCACGTAGAGGTCGAGCGTCGAGCCGGCGGTGAGGCGAATGTGCTGGCGACCGACCGTGGTCAGGTCGCCGTCGATCGCCAGCGCCACCGCGCCATCGACGGTGAGGCTCAGCTCGCCGACGCTGGTCAGCGACTCGGCCCAGTAGGTGCCGCTCGAGAGCGTGAGCTCGGTCTTCCCGACCGAGGCGAGCTCGGCCAGCCGGGCGCCCTGGCTGCGTGCCTCGGCCACCCGCGCCCCCACGTCGACCGCCAGCGTGCCGCAGCCGCACGGCTCGCTCGGCGCCACGTACCCGCCGCGCTGGCTGACCGTCTGCTGACCCACCAGGCCCGTCTCACCCTGTACGCCCAGCGTGCCCTTCACCTCGAGCACGCCCACGCTGTCGACCCGGCCGCCCACCATCATGTCGTGGCCCACGGTGACGTGACCGACGCCCGCCACGTCGCCGGTGGTCGAGAGATCTGCGCCGGTCACGACCTCGCCCACCCCGGTGATGCCGCGCATCGAGATCAGCGAGCCGCCGATCTCGTGCCGCCCCACCACCTGGCTCACCCCGTTGACGCCCACGTTCGCCGGAGTGCCGCCGTTCGGGCTGCGCGCCAAGAGCCCCGCGCCGACCAGCGCCAGGTCTTCGCAGACGCACACCGCGTTGGTGCCGAACGCCGCCTTCGCGTCTTTCGCCTGACACAGCGGGCTCGCGAGCTGGGCGGCGCGCGAGGCATCGAGGGAACCGCAACCGACGGCGAGAGCCAGGCAGACGAGGGAGAGTCGGGTCATGGTGCCCGAAGCCTGAGCACTCGCCGTGCCGCGCTCGACTCGCCTCGATTCGAGCACTTGGGCTGGCCCTCAGCGCCCCCACCCCCGGTGCGGCGCTGGACCACTGTCCCAACTGCAGGTCACTCCCGGGCCAGGCCGTGCCGGTTCAGCAGCCGGTAGAACGCGCTGCGCGCCAGGCCCGCAGCCTTGGCGGCGTGCGACACGTTGCCGCGGTGCACCCCCAGCAGCGTGGCCAGGTAATCTTTCTCGAACTCGTCGAGCACCCGCTCGCGCGCCGCCTTGAACGACGCCGAAGCCTTCGGCGACGCGGCCGCCGCGCTCTGCGGCTCGAGCGCGCCGAGCGCCAGCACCCGCTCGACCGCGTTGCGCAGCTCGCGCAGGTTGCCGGGCCACGGGTCGCACTGCAGCGCGGCGAGCGTCGACGCGGCCAGCTCGACCTCGACGCCGCTCAGCTGCCGGGCGAAGTGCCGGGCGAGCAGCGGTATGTCTTCGACGCGCTCGCGCAGCGCCGGCACGAAGAGCTCGACCACCGCGAGGCGAAAGTAGAGGTCTCGTCGAAACCTGCCCGCCTTCACCTCGGCGTCGAGGTCGACCTGCGACGAGGCGAGCACCCGCATCTCGGCGCGGCGCACCTGCCCGTCGCCCACCCGCTGAAACTCGCGCGACTCGAGCACCCGCAACAGCTTGGGCTGCAGCTCGAGCGGCAGCGCGCCCACCTCGTCGAGCAGCAGCGTGCCCTGCCCCGCCGCCTCTACCGCGCCGACCCGCAGCCGGTCGGCCCCGGTGAACGCGCCCCGGGCGTGCCCGAACAGCTCGCTCTCGATGAGGTTGGGGTTCACCGCGCCACAGCTGAACACCTGGTACGGCTGCCGGGCCCGCGGCGACAGCGCGTGGAGCACCCGCGCCACGCTGTCCTTGCCGGTGCCGCTCTCTCCCCGAATCAGCACCGTGGCGTCTGACGGGCCGAGCTTCTCGAGCTGCGCGAACATGCGCCGGGCGGCGGGCGAGGCGCCGAGCAGCCCGTGCAGCTCGGTCGACCGGCTCTCTTGCGGCTGCGCGCGCTGCGGCGCGAAGCGCAGCGTACAGCGGCCGATGCGCACCGAGCCGCCGATCGGCACGCGCGCGTCCGAGATCTTCGCGCCCAGGTACACCGTGCCGTTGCGGCTGCCCAGATCGCTGACCCGCACCGCGCCTGCCAGCAGCTCGACCGAGAGATGCCGCCGCGAGACCGAGCGATCTCTCACCTCGAGATCGCACCCGGCATCGCTGCCCACGAACAGGGTGCCGGTCTCGAGCAGGCACCGCGCCCCGGCCGAAGGCCCCTCGCTCACCTCGACCCAGATCGGCTCGGGCGCACCCGCATCGTCCGAGAGCTGCTCCGTCCACGTGCGGCTCTTCGCGCGCGTCACTTGAGGTCTGCCTTCACGAAGGTGTGCTGCCCGTCGGCGACTTTCACCGCCCGCTTCACCTGCCGCCGCGTCTCGGGGTTGCGCAGCTCGACCTGGTGCGTCTTTCCGTCGGCCTCGAGCGGGTACCGCGCGATGGGCGTCTCGCCCACCAGCTTGCCGTCGACGCGCACCTCGGCCCACGGCACCGCGTTGATGGTGAGGTACCCGGTGCCCGCCGCCCGCGCCGGCGCCCTGCGCGGCCGGCTGGGAGCCTCGGCCACGCCTGACTCCTCGGCAGGTTGAGCCGGCCCGGCGGTGGGCGCGGCAGTCTTCGCCTCTTCCACCACCACCGGCGCCGCTGCTGCGGCCGCAGGAGCAGGCGGCGGCACCGAGACCGGCCAGAGCCACCAGGCCCCCATCGCGAAGAGGCCGGCCGCCGCCGCCGCCGCGCTCGCCCAGAACCACCCCGCGCGCCGCGCCTCGGCCGCCGGCAGCGAGACCGTGCCGGAACGCGGGCCAGAGGCCGAGCCCGTACCGGCGAGCGTGCCGAGCACCTGGGTGCGCGCCTCGAGCTCTTCCAGCGCCTTGGAGCACAGCGCGGTGACCAGCTGGGAGAGGTGGTCGGCCGAGTCGGCGTGCGGCGGCGGCACCGCGTCGCGCATCGCGCGCGCATCGGCGAAGCGGGCCTCGGGGTCTTTGGCGCTGGCCCGCTCGATGGCCTGCGCCAGCGGCCCCTCGAGGTCTGGCCGCATCACCGCCAGCGGTGTCCACAGCTCGCGCGTCACCGCCTGCAGTGAGCTCGAGTCGTCGCCGCGGTGAAACGGGCTCTCGAGCGTGGCCAGCTGGTACAGCGACACCCCGAGCGAGAACAGGTCGCTGCGGTGATCGAAGCTCCCGCCCAGCACCAGCTCGGGAGCGATGTACGCCGCCTTGCCCTCGACCCGCCCCGGCCGCGCCGCGCCATCGACCCGCGCGATGCCGAAGTCGGTGAGCTTCACCGCCCCGTCGACCGACACCATCACGTTGTGCGGCGTCACGTCGCGGTGCACCACCCCCAGCGAGTGGGCGTGGTGCAGCCCGTCACACACCGAGCGCGCGATGTACGAAATCACGTCGGCCGGCAGCTGCCGCTTCGCCAGCTTCAGCGCCTTGATCAGCATCGAGAGCGGCACGCCGCGCACCAGCTCCATCGCGATGAAGTACCGGCCGTGCTCGGTGCCGACGTCGAAGATCTGCGCCACGTTGACGTGGTTCATCTTCGCGGCGACCTGCGCCTCGGCGAGAAACCGCTCGACCGTCTGCGGCTTCTCGGCGAGGTGCGGCAACAGCAGCTTCAGCGCCAGCGGCTTCTCGAAGCCGCCCAGCCCGGTCTGAATCGCCAGATACACCTCGCCCATGCCGCCGACGCCCAGCCGCTCGCCCAGCGTGTACCTCCCGAGGGGAATCGCCGCCGGCTTCACCGGGGCGAACTTCGCGCTAGGGGATGCAGAGCGTCAACGTCCCCGGGCAGGTCTGCGAGAGCGGGTTCAGGCAGCGCAGCCCGCTCGGGCAGGTGCAGCCCGCCGAGCACGTCGACAGCAGGCCCGCCGGCACTCCCGCGTCTACCGACGGCAGCGGTGGCAGCGTCACGCCCGCGTCGAACGCCGGCACGGTGAAGCCACCGTCGAATTGGGGCAGCGGCGGTATGCCGCCGTCGAGGTGCGGCAGCGCGGGTATACCGCCGTCGAAGCGCGGCAGCGGCGGTATGCCGAACCCCGCGTCTGCCAGGCACGCCTGCAGCCGCTGCACCCCACCGTCGAGAAAGGCGCGCGGGTCGCCGGCGCCGTGAAAGCAGGCCCCCACGTTCAGCTCGTCCTGCGTCGCGACGGCCCCCTCGCCCTCGCTGCTGACCAGGTCTGAGGTTCCGCAGCCCGCGCACCACACCACCACCGCGAAGAAGAGAGATCGGTTCATGGGCGGCCCCACAGCAAGCACCGCTCCAACCCCCAACGCCGCGACCTCACACCGCTTCTCGACCGAAACCGCGGGCGTGTCGCATCGGCGCCCACGAACCACTGTCCCAACCCGAGGACAGACGCGCGAGCGTCTTCAGCTCACCGTGCTCGACGACGGCACCGTCGAGGTGAACAGGTACAGCACGTGACCCTGCTGGGTGACGTTGAAGTGCTGCTTCATCGGCCGCTTCTCGTTCGCCACGAACGCGCGCAGCCCCGGGTAGAGCGACATCAGGGTCTGCACGACATCGCCGACGCTCGAGCTCGGCGGCACGCCCAGCTCAATCTTGGCCCGGCCTTCACAAGCCGGCTGCAACGGCCGTGGAATGACGACAGTGATGTTCATGCTGAAGGTGCGATCCACTGTAGCCGCGACCGGTGTCTCGATACAGGCCATGCTCCGAACCCGCGAACTCGCCGAACTCGCTCGCAGCCTGCAACCTGCCGCGTTCACCGGGCAGATGGGCCCTTTCGTGCTGATGCAGCGACCCCGCCCCGACGTGCTGAAATCCCCCCTCCCCTCGTGGCTCCGAAGCACCGCACAGCTCCCACCCAGCAACGTGAAGGGGCCCCCCGCCCCCATCGACTTCGAAGACCTGCTGGTCGCCACGCTCCCACCCCCGCTGATCGACGGCTCGCTGCAGCTGGTCATCGGCCGCAGCCCCGGGTGCGACGTCGTGCTCGATGACCCCGCGGTCTCGGCCCGCCACGCCGCCATCAGCTGGGACGGCAAGACCGCGGTGCTCTCCGAGCTGGGCTCGAGCAACGGCACCTTCTTGAACGGGCTCAAGCTCGGCACCCACGCCGCGCTCCGCTCGGGAGACATGCTCGCCTTCGGGCGCTCGCACTTCGTCTTCTTGAGCAGCGAAGAAGCCCACGGCCGCCTGCGCCGCCTTCGGTGAGCCTCAGCGCGCTCTTGAGGGCCGAGGACGGACCACAGCCCGCAACGAAGAGATGGGCCGAGCCCGGCCCGACGGTCACACCATCACGCGGCGGTACTTCAAGAACCCCTCCACCACGTCCGCAATGGCCAGCACCGCCCCGCCCGGCCCCAACACGCACACCGGCCCCTCTGCCGCCGCGGCCTCGACCTTGCCCCCGCTCTTCACCTTCTTGGCGTCGGCGTCGCTCACCTTCACGCTCGGCAGGTGCGCCAGCGCGCGCTCGATCGGCATCAGCCCCAGGCCCGCGCACGCGTCTTCCAGCGTCACCGCGTGGCCCAGGGTGAACGGCCCCGCCCGGGTGCGCCGCAGCGCCGACAGGTGCCCCACCGTGCCCAGCGCCTTCGCCACCTCGGCCGCCAGCACCCGCACGTAGAAGCCCTTCGAGCACTCGACCTGCAGCTGCACGTTCGCACCCTCGACCGCCAGCACCTCGAGCCGCGTCACCGTCACCTCGCGCGACTCGCGCTCGACCTCTTCACCCGCCCGCGCCGCCTCGTAGAGCTTGCGCCCCCCGACCTTCACCGCCGAGTACATCGGAGGCGTCTGGCGGTAGGTGCCTCGGAACTGCTCCAGCACCGCGGCGTCGAAGGTCGGCACCGGCCCTGTCGACACCACCTTGCCCTGCGCGTCGAGCGTGTCGGTCTCGGCCCCAAAAGTCACCGTCGCCTCGTAGGCCTTGTCGTCGGCGTTGAGCACCTGCGCCACCTTGGTGGCCTCACCCACGCAGATCGGCAGCACTCCGGTCGCCATCGGGTCGAGCGTGCCGGTGTGCCCCACCCGCGACGTCTTCAGGCCCCTGCGCAGCGACTGCACCACGTCGTGCGAGGTGGGCCCCCGGGGCTTGTCGACAACCACCACCCCGCTCGGCGAGGTCACCAGCCCTCTTTTTCCTTCACCTGCTTGAGCAGCCGCTCGATCTTGTCGCCTTCTTCGAGCGAGCCGTCCCACGCGAAGAAGATCTCGGGTGAGATGCGCAGCTTCACCCGCGAGGTGACCTCGCGCCGCACGAACGCCTTGGCCGCGTCGAGCCCCTGCTGGGTCTCGGTGCGCTGCGCCTCGTCGCCGATCATCGAATAGAAGACCTTGGCCACCCGCAGGTCGGGCGACATCTTCACCCCGGTCACCGTGATGTAGCCGACCCGCGGGTCGCGAATCATGCCGCGAATCAGAATGTCCGCGACCGCGGCCTGAATCTCCTGCGCCACACGCTCGGTTCGGGTGCTCATCGGGCTACCTCTCCCATTCGCGCTTGTTGCGCAGCGCCCGCGCCTTGGCCTTCGCCTGCTCGAGCGGCAGCGCGGCCTTCTCTTTCTTTGCCGCACGCGGCGACGACGCGTGCGGCGTCGGCGCCGACGGCTTCGCGTGCCGCTCTTCCCACGCGCCCATGCCTTCGGCTTCGGCCAGGGTGCGCTCTCCGCGCGGTATCGCCAGCTCCATGAACGACTCGCCGTCGGCGAACAGCTGATCTCCGAACGCCAGAATCTCGATCTCCCGCCCGTTCACCGGGGCCACGTACATCTCCTCGATGAAGTGCAGAATCTTGTCGAGCTGCTCGTTGCAGTGCTGCTTGTCGTTCGTCACCACCGCCAGGGCCAGCACCGCCCGCTGGTACTCGTCGTTCTCTTCCATCTCGGCGATGGCGGTGTTGAAGCGCGCCTTCACCCGGTCGGTGATGCGCTTCACCACCTGCCGCTTCGCCTTGTGCGAGCCCGACGACGGTATGTCCAGGCTCACCCGAGCCACGCCTACGAACATTCAAGACTCCCGAAGCATCAGCCCGAAGCGCTCTAGTTCAAGCTCGGCCGGGTCTCTTCGATCTCGAACGCCTCGATGATGTCGCCCGGCTTGATCTCGCTGTAGCCCTCGATGCCGATACCGCACTCGAAGCCCACCGAGACCTCTTTCACGTCGTCCTTGAAGCGCTTGAGCGAGGCGATCTTGCCCGAGTAGACCTGCTTGTTCTCGCGCCACAGCCGCACGTGCGCGGTGCGCTTGATGGTGCCGTCGAGCACCGACGAGCCGGCCACCACCCCCAGCTTGGGCACGTTGTACAGCGCGCGAACCTCGGCCCGACCGAGCTTCTTCTCGGTGCGAATCGGCTCGAGCAGGTCTTCCATCTTGAGTTTGATGCCGTCGAGCAGCTCGTAGATGATCGAGTAGGTCAAGAGCTCGACCTCGAGCACCTTGGCCGTCTGCTCCGAGCCCGACTCGGGCCGGCTGTTGAAGCCCACCACCAGGGCCTTCAGCGCCGCCGCGGTGTTCACGTCGGTCTCGGTCATCATGCCGACGCCCTTGTGCACGATGGTGACCTTGACCTTGCGGGTCGAGAGCTTCTCGAGCGCCTGCGCCACCGCCTCGAGCGAGCCCGAGACGTCGGCCTTGAGCACCACCTTGAGCTCTTTCTGATCCGACACCTGCATCTTGTTGAGCAACGAGTCGAGCGTGCCGCGGGCCGTCTTGCCCGACTCGGCCTGGCGCTCTTTCAGCGCGCGGTGCTGCGCGATCTCTCGCGCCGCCTTCTCGTCTTCCACCGCGTTGATGGTGTCGCCCGCCGGCGGCACTCCGCCCAGGCCCACCACCTCGGCCGAGTAGCCGGGCAACAGCTCGTCGATCTGCTCGCCGCGCGCGTTCATCATCATGCGCACCCGACCGAAGTCGGTGCCGGTGACCACCGCGTCGCCCTTCTTCAAGGTGCCTTCCTGCACCAGCACCGTCGCCACCGGGCCGCGGCCCTTCTCCAGCCGCGCCTCGATGATGGTGCCCACGGCCGCCTTGTTGGGGTTCGTCCCCAGCTCGAGCACTTCGGCCTGCAGCGAGATGTTCTCGAGCAGCAGGTCGATGCCCATCTTGGTCTTGGCCGAGACCGGCACCATGATCACGTCGCCGCCCCAGTCTTCGGCCAGCACGTTGTTGTCGGCGAGCTCTTTCTTGACCCGGTCGACGCCCGCGCCCTCTTTGTCCATCTTGTTGATGGCCACCACCATCGGCACGTCGGCTTCCTTCGCGTGCTTGATGGCTTCCTTGGTCTGCGGCATCACGCCGTCGTCGGCCGCCACCACCAGCACCACGATGTCGGTGAGGTTGGCGCCGCGGCTGCGCATCGCCGAGAACGCTTCGTGACCCGGCGTGTCGAGGAAGGTGATGTCGCCGCGCGACGTGCTCACCGAGTACGCGCCGATGTGCTGGGTGATGCCGCCCGCCTCACCGGCCGCCACGTTCGCTTCGCGAATCGCGTCGAGCAGCGAGGTCTTGCCGTGGTCGACGTGGCCCATCACCGTCACCACCGGCGGGCGCGCCCGCAGGTCTTCGGGCTTGTCGGTGATCTCGGGCAGGTAGTCTTCGACCTCGAAGCCCACCTTCTCGACCTTCCACCCGTAGTCGGCGGCGATGATGCCCGCGGTCTCGGGGTCGATGGTCTGGTTCGCGGTCGTCATCTTGCCGCCGGTCATCAGCTTCTTGATGATGTCGCCGGTCTTCACGCCCATGCGCTGCGAGAGCTCGCTGACGGTGATGCCCTCTTGCACCTTGATGATCTTCTTCTCTTCGGCCATCTCGGTGATCTGCGTCTTCTGCCCCTTCTTGGTGGGCTTCTTCTTCTTGCCGCGGATGGGGATCGCTACGCGGCCAGACATGATGTCGCGAATGTCCTGCTGGGTGACCTGCGTGCCTTCCTTCTCGGCAGGCTTGCGGCCGCCCCGGCGCTCGTTCTCTTTGCGCTTGGTGACGTCGACCGCGCTTTGCCGCGCCCGCTGTGATCGGGCACGACCTGGAAGGTGCGAACCTCGCCGATCGCCTTGCGGCCCGGAGCCGCGGGGAAGCTCTTGTGCGCGCTCGACGACGGGGTCACGCGCTTCACCTGAATCAGCGGGCGCGAGATCACCACCGCCTGGGTCGCCGTCGGTCGGCGCACCTCACCCGGCATCTGGGTGGGCGGCATGTTCGCGCGCGGCACCACCGGCACGTTCGGGCGCGGGGTCGACGGCCGGGGGGCCATCGGCCTCGCCGGCCCCGTCGCCACCGCACCGGCACCCGGCGCGCGCGGCGCCGAGGGGCGCGCGGCCGCACCGGCCGCCGCGGGAGCACCCGCCACCGCGCTCGCAGCGGCCGCAGGAGCCGGCATCGCCGGAGGAGGAGGCAGCGGCGCCTCGGTCACGGCCGGAGCCGCCACCGCGGTGCCCGCCGCCGACGCCACCACTGCGGCAGGAGACGAACGGGGAGGACGCGGCGCCGACTTGCGCGGAGCCGAGGGCTCGGCCGCCGGCGCATCGACCACCGGCGCGGGCGCTTCTGCCGCCACGGGCGACGACGACTCGGCCGCCGGAGGTGCCGCCACCGGAGGCGGCGCGCTGGGCGCCGGCGCCGAGGCTGCCGCCGCCGCCGGAGCCGAAGGGGCCGACACCGGCACTGCCGCCGGAGGCGGCGCGTCGCCGCCCACCTTGCGACGCACCACGAAGCCCTTCGCCGCCACCGGTGCCGGCGCGCTCTTCGGCTTCTTCTTGTCGAGAATGCGCTTCACCGCTTCGCGCGCCTCGTCGTCTTCCAGAGACGAGCTGTGGCTCTTCACGTCGTAGCCGAGCGCCTTCAGCTCGTCGACGACGGCCTTGTTGTCGAGCTCGACGCCCGAATCTTTCAAATCTTTGGCGATTTCATGAACACGTTTCTTGGACATGGCTTTGCCCCCGTACTCGAATCAAAAATGGGAGAATCTAGAATTTAAGGTGACTGCCGAGACCGCGACGCTCTGCACACTGCGAGAACTTCAGTGCAGGCCGGCCTCCAGGCTCATCGGTTCCAGCGAGACCATTTGGCCGCGAAAGGCGCGCTGAAACGCCTTTCTACGGACGGCCGCCGAAAGGCAGCCTGGCCCACAGAGATACGCCCCCCTGCCAGGGGCGGTCTGTGAGATGTCAATCGTCGGCTGGCACGTCGAATCGAGCACCAGTCTCCGCAGCGACGACTTCAGTCGCTTCTTGCCGCACCCCAGGCACGTGCGAACGGGCCTGAGCTCCTGTGTTTCGAGGTTGGACATCGAGGGGGAAGACTCCATAGCTAGGCACTGAAGGAAAGCCAAGCTCCCCCTGTGGTCAGGTGCGGTCGGCAAAGGTTCGTGATTTCGCGGCGCCCAGGAGCAGGGCCGACGGGGCCCCGCTCCTTGAAGAAGCGCCCGCCCGTTACGCGGTGGTCTCTTTCGACGGGGTCACGCCGCCGGCCGCCAGGGCCGCCGCCGCGTTGTTCTTCTCGGCGTCCAGCTCGGTGCGGCGCCGCGCCTCTTCCTGCAGGTAGTGGTCGGCCGCGCTCTTGATCTGCCGGGCCTTCTTGATGCCCACGCCCTCGACCGCGCCGAGCTTCGCCATGTCCATCTCCTTGGCGATGTCTTCGACCGTGCCGTAGCCCGCGCGCTTGAGCTGCTCGATGGTCTGCGGGCCCACGCCGCGCACCCGCGCCAGCCGCTCGTCCTGGCTGAGCTCGTCGGGGTGACGGCGCTCTTCCGCCAGGCGCTTGGCCTCGCGATCCTGCTCCATCTTGAACAGCTCTTCGGCGTCCGAGTCTTTCTGCTTCGCAGCCGCTTCCTGCATCGCGGGAATCTTGGCCGCGTCGAGCCCGGGGATCTGCGCCAGCACCTCGGCGTTCGCGTCGGCGATGTCGCGCGCCTGGCGGAACCCGTGGGCATACAGCGTCTCGATCAGCATCTCGTTCGTGCCGGGCAGCGAGCCCAGGCTCTTGTTGGCGAACTCCCGCATCTCGCGCACCCGGGTCTCGCTGTTGATGTCGAGCTTCCACCCGGTGAGCTGCGCCGCGAGCCGCACGTTCTGGCCGTGGCGGCCGATCGCCAGCGAGAGCTGGTCGTCGGGCACGATGATCTCCATCGCGTGGTTCGCTTCGTCGATGATCACCCGCGCCACCTCGGCCGGAGCCAGCGCCGAGCAGACGAACCGCGCCGGGTCTTCGTCCCACGGCACGATGTCGATCTTCTCGCCGCGCAGCTCTTGCACCACCGCCTGCACGCGGCTGCCCTTCATGCCGACGCACGCGCCGACCGGGTCGACGTCGCCGTCGCGGCTCGACACCGCGATCTTGGCGCGCCGGCCGGGCTCACGCGCCGCGGCTTCGATCACCACGATGCCTTCGGCGATCTCGGGCACCTCCATCTCGAACAGCTTGGTCAGCAGGTTCACCGACGCGCGGCTCAAGATGATCTGCGGGCCCTTCGCCTCGCGCAGCACGTCGATCACGAACGCCTGCACCCGGTCGCCCGGGCGGTAGGTCTCGCGCGGCACCTGCTCGCGCACCGGCAGCACCGCTTCGGCGCGGCCCAGGTCGACGATGATGTTGCCGCGCTCGGCCCGGCGGGCGATGCCGGTCACGATCTCGTTCTTGCGGTCTTTGTACTCGTTGAAGACGTTCTCGCGCTCGACGTCGCGGGTGCGCTGCAGCAGCACCTGCTTCGCGGTCTGGGCGGCGATGCGGCCGAACCCGCGGCGAAAGGTCTTGAGGCCGAGAATGTCGCCGTACTGCTCGTCCTGCGCCTTCGCTTCGGCGGCGTCTTCGTCGCGGTAGAAGATCTCGAACGCCAGCTCGTCGCCGGCGGCCACGTCCATACCCCGCTTCTTCGCTTCTTCGACCGTCAGCTCGTTCACCACGTTGAGCGGGTCGACGTTCTGATCGACCACGGTGATGACCTGGCTGATCTCGACCACGCCCTTGTCGGCGTTGAACTTCGCTTCCAGGTTGCGCTCCTGGCCGAAGTGCTTCTTGGCGGCCGTCTTCATCGCGTCTTCCAGCGTGGCGATGAGCACTTCTTTTTCGATGCCTTTGTCCTTCGCCACCTGGGTGATGACGTCGTCGAGGCGGAGCTGTGCTTGTGCGGGGGTCATGGTCGTTTCTCCTCAGCGCCCTTGGGCGCCTGTATGTGCGTATTCCAGGTTTGCCTTCGCGATGTCCTTGAAGGCGATGGTGAAGGGCCCGGCGCCCTCCACCTCGACGGTGACGCCGTCGGGCGTGACTGCAGACAATCTGCCGGTGAAGTTCTTCCGCGGCGGCTCGAAGAGCGGCCCATAAGTCTTGATCTTGACCTGCTGCCCCATCACCCGCTCGAAGTGCTGCGGCTTGCGCAGGGGGCGGCTCAAGCCGGGGCTCGAGACCTCGAGGTGGTACTCCTGGGGAATGAAGTCTTCTACGTCGAGCGCGGTCTCGACCGCGTGCGACGCCTTGGAGCAATCTTCCAGCCCCACCCCGCCCGCCGGCTTGTCGATGAACAGGCGCAGCACCCAGCCCTCTTGCTCGCGCAGGTACTCGACTTCGATCAGCTCGAGCCCTTCGGCGGCGATGATCGGCCCCGCCACCTCCCAGGTCTTGTTCTCGATGTTGGGCTTGTCGACAGGCATGGGAAAGGCGGGTCTGGGCAAAAAAAGTGGGCTCGGCGGCCCACTTTTCTGAAACTTCCGAAAAATGTGTCGGTGCAGGTAACACAGCGCGCCGACCCTTCGCAAGCGGGCGTCAGAAGGGGTATGTGCGCGCCCATGGCCCACCTCGCTGCCGCGATTCAGCTGACCTCGGGCGCCGACAAGGCGAAGAACGTCGAGACCGCCACCGCCCTGGTGCGGGCCGCGGCCAAAGCCGGCGCGGTGTTCATCGGGCTCCCCGAGAACTTCGCGTGGATGGGCCCCGAGCCCGAGCGCGCCACCGCCGCCGAAGCCCTCGACGGCCCCACCTCGAAGCACCTGGCAACGCTGGCGCGCGAGCTGAAAATCACCCTGCTCGCCGGCTCGGTGCTCGAGACCGGCGCGCCCGGCGGGCGGCTGTACAACACCTCGTGCCTCTTCGGCCCCGACGGCGAGCGCACCGCGGTCTACCGCAAGATGCACCTCTTCGACGTCGAGGTCGGCGATGGTCAGACCTACCGCGAGTCGGCGGCGGTGGCCCCCGGCGAAGCCCCGGTGCTGGTCGACACCTCCATCGGCAAGGTGGGCCTCTCGGTCTGCTACGACCTGCGCTTCCCCGAGCTCTACCGCGCCTATTCGTCGAAGGGCGCCACCGTGCTCACCGTGCCCGCCGCGTTCACCCTGATGACCGGCAAGGACCACTGGGAGGTGCTCTTGCGCGCCCGCGCCATCGAGAACCTCTGCCACGTCATCGCCCCCGCCCAGGTGGGCCTGCACCCCAAAGACCGCCGCACCTTCGGCAACGCGATGATCATCGACCCCTGGGGTGCGGTCATCTCCCGCTGCTCCGACGGAGAGGGCTTCACCGTCGCCCCCATCGATGCCGAGCTCACCGCCCGCCTGCGCAAGGGCCTGCCCTCGCTGCAGCACCGCCGCCTCACCTGAAAAGCAGCAGGCACGTCGCGGGCACACCTCCACGCCGAGGTGCATGCCCACGCACCGTCGCCCATGCCGGTGCACCGGCAGATGGGCACCCCGCCTCCGCTGGCCAGCGAACACGTCCCTGAACATGCCCGGGCCCGCGCCCGCGCCGCGCCCGCGCCCGCGCCCGCGCCCGCGCCCGCGCCCGCGCCCGCGCCCGCACCTGCCCCCGCGCCCGCGCCCGCGCCCGCACCCGCGCCCGCGCCCGCGCCCGCGCCCGCGCCCGCGCCCGCGCCCGCGCCCGCGCCCGCGCCCGCGCCCGCGCCCGCGCCCGCACCCGCGCCCGCACCCGCACCCGCGCCCGCGCCCGCGCCCGCGCCCCTTCCCCTACCCGTCCGTCGTCTCTTTCCTCAGAGACACAGCCCATCGCTGCACACCATGCCGCCCGGGCACGGGTTGCCCGCCGCGCAGCTGGCCATGCACTTCTGACCGCGGCACACGGCGATCATGCCGTCACCGGGGCTGCCGCACTGCACGTCGTAGCGGCACGGCGCCGTGCACACCCCGAAGTCGGAGCACTGCCCGGTGCACTGCGCCTGCGCCTCACAGCGACCGTACGCCCTGGGCGCAGGGGCCTCGTGCGCCACCGGCGCCGGCTCGGGCCGCTCGAACACGAGCCGCGCGATCTCACCCACCGGCGCCGGCGCGCTCGCCTCACACCCCGGCTTCACCTCGTGGGTGAACCCCGCCACGTCGGGGCCCACCAGCTGCCCTTCGCGCAGGCTCCAGGTGCCGACCCGCGGCTGCTCTTCGTCGTAGCGGCACTGGCCCGCGGTGCAGCGCAGCGAAGAGACGCTGCTCTTGAAGAAATGGTCCGCCTGCACCTCGACGGTGAGCGCCATCTCCAGCACGTCGGGGTACTGGCCGGTGCGGGTAGTGCGGTGCCACCTGCCGGTCAGCCCGCAGTCGTCGGCGGTGAGCGCCGCGCTCGCGCCCATCGGGCAGCCGGCCACCGCGTCGGGCCGGTAGAGCGGCTCGCCCCCCAGCGTGATGATGCGGCAGTTGGGGCTCACCTCTGCCAGCGAGAGCCGCTCGTCGCGCAGCGGCCCGTCGTCGAAGGTGACCGCCTGCGCGGTGACGCTCACCGGGTAGGCGATGGTGCTCCACGCTCCCCCCGAGCGGTAGCGGTACCGGTTGCCGGTCTCGAAGCGCACCGCCACCTCTTCACCGTCGACGCTGACGCTGTCTTCGACCCGGGTGCCGCTCTGGTACGTGCCCAGCAGGTACGCCGGCAGCGCCGTCGCATGTGGCCCCAGCTCACCTGGCGTGGTTCCACAGGCACTCACCACACACAACGCGACGGCGGCCAGCAATCGGTTCGGGTTCATGGTGTCGGGCCCGAGTGCAAAGCGGCGCCCAACCCCGGTCGCTCATCTGCCCACCCGTTGGTGCCCGCAGGTTTGGCTCTCACTGGTGCACCGGTGTCACGTGACGCGCTGACACGACCGTCACGACTTCTGCACACCAGTGCGCGACACGCTGCTCACACCCCACGAATTTCTGGAATCGGCCCCGAAATCGCCGGGCTGGCGGACGGGGGCGAAGAAAAAAACCGGTCACCGAAAACCGGGCGCGCGGTGCGCGGTTTTCGAATGAGCTGCTAGCATCTGGCGCCGCCCTTGAAGATCCACTCCCTCATCGTGGCCGGCGTGGCGGTGGCCGCGCTCTTCCCCACCCTGCTGGTGGTGGCGATGGCGCTCTCGTCGCGCGACGCGGGGCCGGTGATGATCGCCGGCCTGGTCGGCGTGATGTTCTCGGCGGGCCTGAGCGTCTACATCGCCCGCCGGGTGGCGCGGCCGCTGCGCAACTTCGACACCGCGGCGATGAGCATCGCGCGCGGCAAGTTCGGGGTGCAGGTCGAGGTGGCCGGCGACACCGAGCTCGCCGACCTGGCCAAGACCTTCAACTACATGTCCGCGCAGATCGAGGCCTACGACCACGAGACGCAGCGGCTCTACGAGGACATCGAGGCCGGTTACCTCGAGACCATGGTGGCGCTGGCCAACTCCATCGACTCGAAAGACAGCTACACCCGCGGCCACAGCCAGCGGGTGGCCGAGATGGCGGTCGAGATCGGCCGCGAGCTCAAGCTCACCGAGCGCGAGCTCAAGCAGCTGCGCTACGGCGGCATCCTCCACGACATCGGGAAGATCGGCATCGTCGAGGCGATCTTGCTCAAGAAGAGCTCGCTCACCGACGAAGAGATGCAGGTGATGCGGCAGCACCCCAGCATCGGCGACGGCATCATTCAGCCGGTCTCGTTTCTCAAAGAGATTCGCGCCGCCGTGCGCTGCCACCACGAGTGGTGGAACGGCACCGGCTACCCCGATGGGCTCAAGGGCGAGAAGATTCCCTTCATCGCGCGGGTGGTCTCGGTCGCCGACACGTGGGACGCGTGCACCACCACCCGCCCCTACTCGCGCGCGCTGCCCGAGGCCCAGGCCCTCGAGGTGATGCAGAAGCTGCGCGGCACGCACCTCGACCCCGGCATCCTCGACGCGTTCCTCAAGGTGATCGAAAAGAAGAGCCAGAGCGGCGCCGAGTCGGTCAAGCTGGCGGTGTGATGTCGCGGCTGCTGGCCCTCTCGCTCTGCTCTCTCTTCACCGCCTGCGCCACCGCCAGGGTGGTGGGCCCCGAGGTGGTTCGCACCGCCGACCCCAACTTCCCGAGGGTGGTGGTGATCGAGCCGTTCTTCGAGACCGCCGAGTGGGAGACCGTCAGCAAAGAGTACCTGCGCAACGACACCCTGCAGCCGATGGGCGGCTTCATGCTCGGCCCCGGCTCACCCACCGTCACCGTCACCCAGACCCAGAAGCCGCTCTACGCCCAGCTCGACTCGCTGGTCACCGAGCACCGCGCGGTGCTCGACGAGGTGCAGAAGCAGCGGCCCTCGTGGCGCGTGTCTTCGACCTCGGGCCTCGCCGCGCTCGAGGGCCCGGTCACCGTGGTGCGGGTCATCATCGAGGGCAACCAGGTGATCGGCTCCGACCGCGCGCTCAAGAACACCGCCTTCGCCTTCGGGCTCGTGATTCTCCCGCTGCAGATCTACAACTTCTGGCCCGTGACCGAGACCATGCGCGGCTACGGAACCCTCGAGCGCTTTCTCACCGACGCCCCCACGGTGAAACAGCGCGCCGTTCGCTACCAGACCCAGCCTGACGCCGCCTTCAACGCCTCGGGCTTCAGCCCGCTGCGCCGCGGCTTCGGCCTCGACGTCACCTTCGAAGAGGGGCTGCTCGCCGACGAGGCGCCCCGCGGCCCGGTGCTGCTCTCGGCGTTCAGCGAGCGGCTCGCCTCGGCCATCGTCGCCATCGTGGAGGAACCGTGAGCTTCTGGGATTCGATCAAGCCCGCCAAGAAGGCGCCCGTGGCGGTCACCGTGGCGGTCGCGCCCGACCAGCAGAGCCTGCTCGTCACGTGGGACGACGGCCACATCGCCACCCTCACCGGCCAGCGGCTGCGCCAGTCGTGCCCCTGCGCCGAGTGCGTCGAAGAGTTCACCGGCAAGAAGGTGCTCGACGACAGCAAGATCGGCCCCGAGATGAAGCTGCTCGAGGTCAGCCCGGTCGGCAACTACGCCATCACCTTCGTGTTCGGCGACGCGCACCGCACCGGCATCTTCAACTGGTCGTACCTGAGGCAGCTGGGTTGACCGGCGGCGGCCCGTCGCTCGACGAAGCGCTGGCCACCTGCAAGGCCCACGCAGAGAAGCTGCCCCCACAGCTCGCCGCCTGGCTGGTGGCGCGCGCCTGTGAAGAAGCCACCTTCGACCAGCCCGCGATGGGCCAGGCGCTCTTCGAGCTGACCTCGGGCGACGCCTCGCCCACGCTCGCGGCGATCATCACCCGCATGGTGCACCCCGACGCCGAGATCCGCTACCCGGCCGACGGCCGCGAGCTGCGCACCGCGCTCTACGACTACGTGAAGTCGACCCATCGCCCGGTGAGCCCCGAGCTGCTCGCCGAGTTTCTCTCTCGCGTCAGCGCCACCGCCCCCCGCGAGTCGGGCGACCCGCTCTTCTCGGCCGGCAAGCAGCTCGATGCGTCGGGCCGGGTGCACCAGCTGCGCACCGCGCCGCCGCCGCGAGCGTCTCCCTCGGCGTTCGAGCCTCCCAAGATGAAGCCCGAAGAGCTCGAGCTGGCCCGAGCGCCGCGCCGCGCGCCCAACACCTGGTCCGAGCCGGCGCCCTACCGCGACGAGGTGGGCAAGAAGCGGTCGCGCCTCGCCCTCTACCTGGCGCTGGGGCTGGCGGTTCTGGGCGCCTCGGCCACCGCGGCGTTCATTCTCTACCCCTCGCTGCAGCGCAAGGTTCCGCTGCCGTCGCTGCAGCCGGCGCGCGCGCTGCTCATCACCTCGGAGCCTGCGGGCGCCACCATTCTCATCGAGGGCAAGGCGATCGGCGTGACCCCATGGGCCGGCGACAACCGCTGGGGCGGCAAGGTGCGCCTCGAGCTCAGGCGCGACGGCTACGAGCCGTTCAGAGACACGTTTCAAGGCGGCAAAGACCAGAGCATCGGCGCCACCCTGAAGCCCAAACCGCGTTGAGCGCCCCGGCCTGCTCGGTGGCCGGCCCCTGTCGCGCTGACATGACAGCGGAGGCCGCCGCCCGGGCCCCGACTGGACTGCCGGTTTCAAGGGAGGGAGAGTCAGCGCATGCGAAAAGCCGACCGGACGCTCCCGATTGTGAACGTCGCAGCGAGCCAGCTCAAGTCCGCGACGGCCCAGCTCCCCGTCGTGAACGTCGCGGCGAGCCCGGCCAAAGACGCGAAGCTCCCAGTCGTTAACGTCGCGGAGAGCCCGGCCAAGTCCGGCGACGCGACGCTCCCCGTCGTGAACGTCGCGGAAAGCCAGGCCAAGACGTCGCCGGGTCACACCGCTGCGTCGACGGGCAACTTCTCGCCCCCGGCAAACCTCAGCCCGCCACAACAGCTCGCGCTGCAACTGGCCCACATGGCCCTCAACAATGGCGCGGCGATTTCCCCCGAGCACCTCGACGCCCTGCCTGGAGACGTGCAGGCCATGCTGCTCCAGGAGCAGACCAAGGTGCTCGCCAGAAAAACCGAGGCCCTGCTCACCGGCGCCGCCACCCAGCTCGGGCGCGGCTCAGTCGGATACTGACCAGCGCGCAGTCGGCAGAGCCGCGGCATCAGCGCCACCCTGAAGCCCAAACCGCGTTAAGAGATGCGCATGCGAAAACTCACGCTGCTGCTCTCGCTCGCGCTCGCGGTGCCTGCCTTCGCCGACGGCGCCAAGGTGAAGAAGGAAGCCGGCGAAGCGGTCGACGCGACCAAAGACTACGCCACCGAGAAGAAAGACGAGTTCGTGGCGCGCATCGACACGAAGCTCAAGGCGCTCAAGGCCGACGTCAACGACATGAAAGAGAAGACCAAAGACAGCGCCGACGCCACGGTCAAAGACCTCGAGGCCCGCCAGAAGAAGGCCGACGAGAAGCTGACCGAGGTGAAGAAGGCCGGCGGCAAGGCGTGGTCGAGCCTCAAGGGCGGCGTCGAGGGCGCGGTGAACGAGCTCGAGAAGGGCGTGCAGAGCGCCAAGAAGTAGCGCCCAGCTGAAAGACCCGCTCAGCCCGCCGAAACGGTGAGCATCTCTTTGATCTGCGCCAGCATGTCGGCCTCGCCGGCCTGAATCTTCCCATCGGCCAGCATCAGGCGGCGAGCAGCGGCGATCGCGGCCTCGGGCTTCTGACGGAGCAGCTTCAAATTCGGCACCGGCAAAGGCTGGCCCTGGTCGAGCCGCTCCATCAACACCGCGAGCTCGTCATCGGGCACGCCCCACTTCACTGCGGCGGTGCGAATGTGCTCGCGCTCTTCGGGGTCGAGCGCGTCGTCGCTCCAGGCCATCTGCAACAGCAGCTTCACGACCTCGACGTGAAACGTCGCCTCGTCGCTCATGACCTACTTCACCAGCCGCAGGTGACCCCGCTTGGGCGGCTCTTTCGGGGCTTCTGGCTCTTTCGACTTGGGCTGGTCCATCACCACTTCGCGCAAGACAGCCTTGACGCTGCCGGCCTCGGGAGGCGCCTCGAGCGCCAGCTTCTGGGTCTGGTTGGCGAGCAGGTCGGGCGGCATGTCGTCGGGGTAGAGGTAGAACTCTTTCGTGGTGTGGCTGGCGATCGCGTAGAGCGCGCTCCACGGCACCGCCACGGTGAACGGTGCCCCGCCGAAGGTCAGCGTCTGGCGAACCCCCCACTCGCTCACCGTGAGGTCGGGCGGGCTGAACTTGTACGAGAGGTTCAGCACCAGCTGCGCCTCTTTGCGCAGGTGCTCGGGCACCAGCACCCCCGGCCGACGCGCATCGAGGTGAATCATGCTCATGCCGCGCTCCAGCGCGCCGAGCAGCCGGCTCTTCTTGTCGGGAGCCTTGCCGTCAGCCTGCTGCTGCTGCTGCTGGGTGCGGGCCCGGTCGAGCTCGAGCACCTTCTTGTCCGGAGTCTCGTCCACCCGTCAGAAGCCTTTCGCCCGGTCCATCTCGCGTTTCGACTCGCGCTCTTTAATGGTCGCCCGCCGGTCGCCCTTCTTCTTACCGCGGCCGAGGCCGAGCTTCACTTTGACCCGACCGTTCTTGAAGTAGAGCATGAGCGGCACGATGGAGTAACCCCGCTCTCGCACTTTCGCCGCCCACTTGTCGATCTCTTCGCGATGGAGCAGCAACTTGCGCTTGCGCGTCGGCAAGTGCGCGAACATCGCGGCCGGTTTGTAGGCGCCGATGTGGGCGTTGCAGAGGTAGAGCTCGTCTCGCTCGGGTGACCCGTAGGCGTCGTTCAAATTCGCCTCACCGTTGCGCAGGGCCTTCACCTCGCTGCCCATCAGCGACAAACCTGCCTCGAGGGTCTCGTCGAGGTCGAAGTCGAACTTCGCCCGGCGGTGCTCGGAGATGATCTTGATGCCCGCCTTGGCGGGGCCTTCAGATTTCGACATTGTCGATCAGCCGCGTCGTACCAACAAACGCGGCCACAAGCGCGCGTGCCGGACGCCCATCGAGCTTCGGCAGCGGCTTCAAGGTCTGGGCGTCGACGATGGCCACGTAGTCTTCTCTGGCGTCGCCCTTCACCAGCTCGGCGCGAATCAGCCCTTTGAGCTTTTCGCAGTCTTTCTCGTGGGCCGCCGCCGCCTGCGCGCGCCTCAGCCCCAGAGACAGCGAGAGGGCCCGCTGCCGCTCGGCGCCCTGCAGGTACTTGTTGCGCGAGCTCATCGCCAGGCCATCGGCCTCTCGCACGGTGGCGCGGCCGACGATCTCGACCCCCAGCTCGAGGTCTTTCGCCAGCGCCTTGATCACCTGCAGCTGCTGAAAGTCTTTCTCGCCGAACAGCGCAACCTCGGGCCGAAACAGCGCCAGGAGCTTGGTGACCACCGTGGCCACCCCGCGAAAGTGGCCGGGCCGCGATGCGCCGTCGAGGCCTTGCGACACCTCGTCGACCGTCACGTAGCTCTGGTAGCCGGGCGGGTACACCACCGACGGCTCGGGCGCGTAGACCGCGCTCACCCCGGCGCTGGCGCACTTCTTCAGGTCGCCCTCGAAGTCGCGGGGGTAGCGCGACAGGTCTTCGTTCGGCCCGAACTGGGTGGGGTTTACGAAGATGGTCGCCGCGCAGGTGCCCGCCCGCCGCACGCCCTCGCGCATCAGCTCGAGGTGCCCCTCGTGCAGAAAGCCCATGGTCGGGACCAGCGCCAGGCTGCCCTGGGCCTTGCGCCACGCGCGAACCTCGGCCGGCATGCGCAGCGTCAGCACGGCCTAGAAAGACCACCCGGGTCGACGCGCGACCGAAGACCGAACGTGCTCACCACCAAGAGACGGGCCACAGATCGACTCGGCCCTAGACCGGCACCCCGTAGATGCCGCTCTTCTCTTTCTCTTCGCGCTCGGGCGTCAGCACGTCGGGGTTCGACGCCACCAGCCGCATCGCGTTCGAGCGGAAGCTGTGGTCTTCGTCGGGGAAGCTGACCGCGCGCACCTCTTCGAAGAACTTCGCCGCGGCAGACTTCACCGTGCCGAAGCCGTCGGCGTAGCGCTTGACGAACTTGGGCTTGAAGTCGGGGTTGAAGCCCAACAGGTCGTAGCAGACCAGCACCTGGCCATCGCAGTACTTGCCGGCGCCGATGCCGATGGTGGGAATCGAGAGCCGCGCGGTGATCGACCTGGCGAGCTCGAGCGGCACGCCCTCCATCACCAGCGCGAAGCAGCCCGCGGCCTCGAGCGCCACCGCGTCGTCGAGCAGGCGGCGCGCGGTGTCTTCGTCGCGGCCCTGCACCACGTAGCCGCCCATCTTGTGCACCGACTGCGGGGTGAGGCCGATGTGGCCCATCACCGGAATCGAGGCGCGGGTGATGGCCTTCACCACGTCGGCGAACTCGGCGCCGCCCTCGAGCTTCACGCTCTGGGCGCCGCCCTCGGCGATCATGCGGCCGGCGTTCTTCACCGCCTCGTCGACCGAGGTCTGGTAGCTCATGAACGGCAGGTCGCCGACCACGTGCGCCCGCTTGGCGCCGCGAGCGACCGCGCGACAGTGGTAGATCATCTGGTCCATGGTGACGGGCAGGGTCGAGTCGTTGCCCTGCACCACCATGCCCAGCGAGTCGCCCACCAGCAGCACGTCAGCGCCCGCCTCATCGAGGATGCGCGAGAACGTGGCGTCGTACGCGGTGACCATGCAGATCTTCTGACCTGCAAGCTTCAGCTTCTTCAGGGTGTGGATGGTGACCTTGTCCTTCACGGTTCACCTCCTATGGCGGGAGTGGCTCACTGCAGCTGCGTTATCGTGCGCCGCTCGTGAGAGTCGCCGCCGAGGTGTCTCTAATGGGTTCTATCGCCGAACGCTCATCGGCTGGTAGTGGTGGGTACCCTTCTTCGTGCTCTTCACCACGTTGATGAGGTTCTCGAGATCTTCCGGGTTGTTGACGAAGTCGATGTCGGACGTGTTGACCACCAGCAGGGGCGTGTCCTGGTAGTGGAAGAAGAACTCGTTGTAGGCCTTGCAGAGGTCTTCGAGGTACCCGGTGTCGAACTTGCGCTCGAACTCGCGGCCGCGCTTCTTGATGCGCGCCATCAGCACGTCGAGGCGGGCCTGCATGTAGATGACCAGGTCGGGCTTCGCCACCCGGGGGCCCAGCTCTTCGAAGATGCGCTCGTAGAGTGAGAGCTCGTTCGGGTCGAGCGTCAGGTGCGCGAAGATTCGGTCTTTCGCGAACAGGTAGTCGCTCACCGTCACCGCGGCGAACAGGTCTTGCTGAAAGAGCTTCTGCTGCTGCTTGAAGCGCGAGAGCAGAAAGAACATCTGCGTCTGAAACGCGAACTTCGCGCGGTCGCCGTAGAACGCCGAGAGAAACGGGTTCTCTTCGACGACCTCCATCACCTTTCGCGCAGCGAACCGCTCCGAGAGGATGTTGGTGAGCGACGACTTGCCGACCCCGATGGGGCCCTCCACCACGATGTAGCGGTGCTCGCTCTGACTCACTTCCCCTCTCCGGCTTTTGTGTGGTGAAAATCGCGCCCAGGCCGGTAAATCGGCCTCAAAATCGGGTCGCGCATACAACCACGCGCCCACCCGCGCGGCAACTTCCGCGCATTTTTCACCAACAAGATCAGTGTTTTTTGACGACGGACATCCCCTCACGTATGGTCATGTCATGTCACTTCGCCGCGCAGCGGTGGTTCAGCTGAAGCAGCCTGTAGCAGAAGAAGTGGTCCCCACCGACATCGCCGCCTCGCCGCTCTATGGCGTGGCGATGCTGAAGATCGCGATGGAGCTCAAGAAGGCCGACGCGCGCCCCGTCGACGAGCTGATCACCGGCGTGCTCCAGCGCATGCGCCTGCCCGAGGCCGACTTCCGCGCCTTCCTCGCGATGAACGGCGGGCTCTTGAAAACCATCGCGCAAAAGCGCAGGTACTGACGCCCGTGCCGAGCCCCAAGCGACTCCCCGTCGAGGTGGTGGAGAAAGCCCGCGCAGTCGCCGCGGTCTCCAAGCAGTACACCCTCGCCGCCTCGCCCAAGGCCCCGGCCACCCCGGCCCAGCCCAAGCAGAGGCCCGCGCGCGAAAAAGTGGTCGCCGCGCTCCGCCGCCTCCACCCGATGGATTGATGAAGCCCAAACGCAAGCAGCCCCGCGCCGCGGTCAGCGTGAAGCGCGTGTTCCCCGAAGCTCAGAGCGCGCTCCAGAAGGCCGCGCGCCTGGTGCGCCGCCTCGCCCGCGGCCCTCGCGGCCGCCGCTGAACCCCGGCCCGCCCCTCAGCCGAACGCGCGCTCGAGCGCCGCGAACTCGAGCACGCTCAAGGTCTCGGCCCGCCGCTTTCCATCGATGCCGGCACGCGCCAGGGCCTCTACCGCCCGCTCGCCCAGCGCCCCATCGGCCTTCAGCGAGTTCGACAGCGTCTTCCTGCGGTGCGCGAACGCCGCCTTCACGACCTGGCGAAACCGCGCCTCGCTGGTGACCTCGGCCACCGCCTGCGGCCGCCGCTCGAGCACCACCACCGCCGAGTCGACCTTCGGCGGCGGGTGAAAGTACGAGGCCGGCAGCGACATCACCTTCTCGACCTCGTAGCGCAGCCCCAGCAGCACCGAGAGCAGCCCGTACTCACGCCCCCCCGGCGCCGCGGCGAGCCGGTTGACGACCTCGGCCTGCAGGGTGAACACCCCCCGCTTCACCGCCGCGGCCTGGTCGATGACCTCGAACAGAATCGAGCTCGACAGGTGGTACGGCAGGTTGCCGCACACCACCACGTCGCTCACTCCGGCGACCTTCGCGAAGTCGGTCTCGGCCGCGTTGCCCGCGACCACGGTGAGCCCGGGCAGCTGCATGCCCTCGAGCGCTGCGACCATGTCGCGGTCGCGCTCTACCGCCACCACCTTCGCGCCGGTGGCCAACAGCGCGCGGGTGAGCGAGCCCAACCCCGGCCCCAGCTCGACCACCACCTCGCCCGGCGACAGCGCGCAGTGCGAGGCGATCTCGTCGAGCACGCTCTCGTCAGAGAGAAAGTTCTGCCCCCAGCTGTCTTTGGGTCGCAGCCCCAACCGCTTCAGCACTTCTCTCGCGTGAGCCATGCTCAGAGCCGCCAGTTGGGGTCCGCGTCGAGCGCGAAGCTCGAGGTGACGCCGCGGCGCAGCGCCTCGTAGCCCGCCACCGCGATCATCGCCCCGTTGTCGGTGCACAGCGAGAGCGGGGGCAGGTACAGCCGCGCGCCCTCTTCGGCCACCCGCTCGGCTGCCAGCGCGCGCAGCCGGGAGTTGGCCGCCACTCCGCCGCACAGCACCACGCTCTTCGCGCGCTTGCGCTTCACGGCCAGCTGGAGCTTGCGGGTGAGCGCGTCGGCCACCGCCTCTTGAAAGCTGGCGCAGAGGTCGGCCAGCGCCTGCCCCTGCGGCACGCCGTGCTGCTTCAAGTGCAGGCTCACCGCGGTCTTGAGCCCCGAGAAGCTCCAGTCGAGCACCTCGCGCTCGGGCATCGCGCGCGGAAAGCGAATCGCCTCGGGGTCGCCCTGCTGCGCCAGCTGATCGATGGGCAGCCCCCCGGGGTACGGCAGCCCCAGCAGCTTGGCCACCTTGTCGTAGGCCTCGCCCGCCGCGTCGTCGCGGGTGGTGCCGAGCTTCAGGTACGTGCCCAGCGCCGGCACCTCGTACAGCGTGGTGTGGCCGCCGCTCACCACCAGCCCCAGAAACGGCGCCTGGGGCGGCTCGGCCATCAGCCGCGCCGCGAGCAGGTGCCCCTCGAGGTGGTTGACGCCCACGAACGGTCGGTTCAGCGCGGCGGCCAGCGACTTGCCCACCTGCAGCCCCACCAGCAGCGCGCCCTGCAGCCCCGGCCCCGAGGTCACCGCGATCTCGTCGACCGCATCGAGCGTCAGCTGGGCGCGGGTGAGCGCCTCGTGCAGCACCGGCATCACCTGCACCACGTGGTTGCGGCTGGCCAGCTCGGGCACCACCCCGCCCCAGCGACGGTGAATGTCGATCTGCGTGGAGACCACGTCGGCGAGCACCTCGCGCCCGTCGCGAATCAGCGCGGCGGCGGTCTCATCGCACGACGTCTCGAGCCCCAGGGTGATCACGACTGCGACTGCCTTACTTCATCTGCTCGAGCGCCATGCGAATCTCGTCGCTGGTGGCGCCCTTGGGCTTGAGCTTGAGGTACTCCATGTACGGCTGCTTGGCGGCGCGGTCTTGCCCCATGTTCTGGTAGGCCATGCCCAGCGCCAGCCAGGCCTGCGCATTCGACGGGTCTTCCTTCACTCCGTCTTTGAGCAGCGGCACGGCCTCTTTGAAGCCGGTCTCGCTCATCACCAGCGAGATGCCCAACCCGGTCTTGGCCTCGGGTGACTCGGGGTTCACCTTGAGCGCCTTGCGAAACGCGTCCATCGCGCTCTTCCACCGCTGCCTCTGCACCTGCAGCCGGGCGTCAGAGAGCAGCTGCTCGAAGTCGCCGGCCGCCAATCCAGGAGTGCCGGCATCGGCGCCCGAGCCCGCCGCCAGGGTGCTCTTCACCCCCGCGTCGGGAACCGCCTTCGCCACCACCGCGCCGGCATCGACCGGAGCCTTCACCGCGACCGTGCCCGCGTCGACCACGGCCTTCACCTCGGCGGCCACCGCGACGGTGGCACCCGCATCTCGCGGCTGCGGCGCGGCGACTTCCACCTCGCCCCCCGCGTCGAGCTCCATGGCCGCGACGGCGAGCTCGCCCGCGTCTTCTTCGGTCTCGGGGGGCACCACCATCGCCACCGTGCCACCGGCATCGGGAGTGCCATCGTCGGTGACCACCGGCTGGTCGGTGCCACCGACGCCCGACTCGGAGCTGAACAGGTAGATGGCGGTGCTCAGCCCGCCCACCAGCAACCCGGCGAGCACCACCCAGGCCAGGCGGCTGCGCTCGTTCGGCCGAACCGCAGCGACCGAGGGGTCGGTCTCTCCGACCGGGTCGGTGAGCACCGCCGGGGTCTGCTCTTCGGTGCCGAAGAACGAGGCCTCGACATCGGGGGCGTGGGTCTTCGGCGGCGCGCCGTGACCGGGGTACGGCGGCAGCGCCAGCTGCGGCTTGGGTGGCGAGACGCGGCCGATGGGCACCGCCTGCTGCTGCGGCGGCGGCGGCGGCGCGGGCGGAGGGGGCGGCGCGGGCGGCGCGGGCGGCGGAGCCGCCTGCGGAGCGACAGGCGCCGGCGGCACGAACATCTGCGCGGGTATGCGCCCGGGCGGCGGCGTGGTGTCGGGCGGCGGAGGCGGCGGCAGGTCGAGCTCTGCGTCTTCGACCACCGCCTGCACCGGCGCGGGCTCGAGCGGAACCGGGGTCGGCTCGTCGGGCCGCCTCGGCATCAGGTTGGGGGGCAGCGGCGGCAGCTTCACCCGCTCCAGCGCGGCGCCTCCGAAGATGGGCGGGCTGTGCGCCGGCGAGCGGGGCGGTGAGCGCAGCGGAGGGGCAGCGACGTGCTGGGGCGAAGAGCCCACCGACGAGCGCGCGTAGGGCACCGGCGCCCAGGTCGAATCTGAAGACAGGCCCTCGCCCTCGAACTTGTCCCACGCGTCGATCAGGCTGCGGCGAGCGCGATCGAGCTCGCTGGAGGGGGGCGGCGCGACCAGGAACTGCGAGCCGGGCGCCTCGTGCACCGAGGGCGGCAGGGGCGCCGCCGCCGGGAACTCGGGGCGGGTGATCGGCCCCGAGCCGCGGGGCCGGGGCTCGAACCGGGTGACCACCGCAGCCGGAGTGTGGCGCGGCGGCGGCACCGCCACCTCGACCTCGTCGACCGGCTCGTTGGTGGGCGCCACCTCGAGCAGCTGCGGGTTGGCGCTGAAGACCTGCGGCTGCGCCGGAGGCGGAGGCGGAGGCGGACGCGGCGGCGACATCGCCGGCGGAATCTCGGGCTCGGCGTGGGCCACCTCGTCGGCGACGTTGGCCTGGGCAACCTGCGCGGCCGGCTCGGGCGACGGAGCGGTCGGGCTGGGCAGCGGCACCACCGGCACCTGGTCCGCGGCCCCCGCAGGCGAAGGCTCGCCACCCGTCGGGTTGGGGCCGGTGTTGAGCCACTCTTCGATGCCGGGCTTGCGCGGAGCGCCATCGGCCGAGCCGCTGCCGACCTCGCGCACCAGCCCCTCGAAGTAGAGCTTGCTGATGATGCCCAGCGCGGCCAGGTCTTCGAAGTCAGAATCGTCGACCACCCGCGCCAGGGTGCGGCGGCCGTCGAACAGCCGCAAGAGCCCGTTCACCTCGTCGGGAATCTCGGAGAGCCGCTCGGCGAGCTGCTGGTAGTCGAGCTCGAAGACGGTCTCGAGCGGCGGCAGCTGCTCGAGCATGCGGCCCCACTCGTCGAGGCGGCGCATGCCCTCCATCAAGAGGCCCTGGGTCGAGACCTCGATGCGCTCGGCGCGGTCGACCGGTATGAACTGCACGTCGAAGTTGCCTTCGAACGTGTTGAGCATTCGGTAGAACGCGTTCTCGCCGCGCAGGCGGCCGAGCTCGGCGTCGATGACCTTGCCCTCTTTGAAGTAGATGACGCCGGTGCGCTCGCCCTCGAGCTTGATGGTGCCGGTCTTGCGGCCGATCTCGAAGGTCTGCACCAGGTCGACCACGCCCATGTCGGCGAGCGAGCCCGCGAACCCGGTCTTCGACTCGCGCTTCTCCGAGCGCTCTTTCTCGACCTTCGCGAGAATCATCTTCACGCGGGTGACGATCTCTTTGATGTAGATCGGCTTGGTCAGGTAGTCGTCGCCGCCCAGCTCGAGGCCCTTCACCTTGAACTCGACCGACTTCTGGTTGGTGAGGAACACGAACGGAATGTGGCGGAACCGTTCGTCGCTCTTGATGACCTTGGCGAGCTCGAACCCGTCCATCTCGGTCATGCGGGTCTCGCTGAGCACCAGATCGGGCGGGCTGATCTGCACCTTGTCGAGCGCGTCTTTGCCGTGAATGGCGGTGGTGACCTGGAAGCCAGCCTTCTTCAGGCTGACTTCAGTCACGCGCAGGTTCTTCGCGTCTCCGTCCACCAGGAGGAGATGCTGCTTGGCCAAGGCTGCTCCTTGTCGAGGAAGCGGTGATGTTTCTTTGCGGCAGCGTGGGTGTCAACGTTTCGAAGGCCTGCTATTCATCTGGACAAGTGAGCTCGGAGAACAGGCGACACGCGCGCAGGAGCATGACCGTCGGGTTTACCGCCACCGACGCCTCGGGCGTGGGCGAGCTGGTCTTCGAGGGCGCCGACCTGAGCGTGGGCGGCACCTTCCTCAAGGCCGACCTGCTGCTCGAGCAGGGCGAGCGCCTGTCGCTGCAGTTCCAGGTGCCGGGCGTACCCCGGGTGGTGCGCGCCGAGGGCCGGGTGCGCTGGGTGCGCCGCTTCCCCGCCGAGCTCGAGCCGGGCGGCATGGGCGTCGAGTTCGAGAGCATCGCCGAAGAAGATCGGTCGATGCTCACCCGCTACCTCTCGCGCTGAGCCCGTCAGGGTGCGCTTCTAACGCGAGAAGAAGCCGCCGCCCTTGGGGCCGCCCTGCTTCTTCTTGCGCATCTCGATGAGACGAATTTCCTGGTTCGCCTCGAGGTGGCGCGGGTTGACCCGCACCGCTTCGCGGAAGTGCCGCTCGGCACGGTCCATATCGCCCTCGACGCGGGCGATGACGCCGAGCTGGTAGTGCGCCCGGTCGCAGTTGGGGTCGAGGGTCAGCGCCTTGGCCATCAGCTGCTTTGCGGCGCCGGCCTCGGCCTTGCGCTGCGGGTCCATGTAGATGGCCCAGGCCTGGGCCGCCAGCGACGTGCCGCCCTTGTCGATGGCGTGCGCCTTGGCGAACAGCTCTTCGGCCTGGCGGTACTCGCGCTTCTTGAATGCCACCTCGCCCAGGCGCAGCTGCTCGCCCGCGTCGGAGCCGGTGGGCCCGGCTGCCCCGCCGGCTTCCTCGCCCCGCCCGAGGCCAACGCGCTCATGTACGAGGCGCGGCGTGCGTCGTCGTAGAGCGTCTCGTAGGCCTCGCGAATCGACTCGAACACCGACTGCATCTTCGGCGCGAGCTCGGGCAACGACGGAGGCAGGCGGTCGGGGTGGAAGATCTTCGCCAGCGAGAGGAAGGCGGCCTTCACCTGGTCTTTGCCGCCGCCCAGCGGCACGCCGAGAATCTTGTACAGCTCGCGGCCCTTCTGCAGCTCTTCCCACCGCTTGTCGACCTGTGCCTTGAGCTGCAGATCGTCGTTGGTGGGCTTGGGGGTGTTGGCGCTGGCCCTGGGCTCGACCTTGGGCGCCACGTTGACCGGCTGCAGATCGGGGTCGGTGGTGGCGCTCGCCGACGCGGGCGCCTTTGCCGGCATCGCCCCGAGGTTCTCCATCGCACGCCGCAGCAGGCGCTGCCGACGCGCCTTCGCTGCTTCGTTGGGGTCGCTCGGGTCTGCCAAGTCACCCTCCATAGCAGCATCCGAAGGCTCGACCACCGCCTCGGCCTCGACGGTCGCTTCGACCGGCACCTCCGACCCCGAGGGGCGCGGAGCTTCGACCAGCTGCTCCAGGCTGGCGTCGACGCGCTTGAGCGCCTCTTCGAACGAGGCCACGCCGCCGGGCGGTCTGGCCGCGCCCGAGGCGGGCTTCACCAGGTTCCAGAGGTCTCCTGAGCCCTCTTCTTCGGCCGCCATCTTGGGGCCGAGAATGAGCGGCTGCTTCATCGGCTGCGTCGCGGGCTGCGACCAGGCGGGAGCGGGAACGGGAGTGGGCGTGCTGGCCGGCGGAACCGGGGCGGTGGGCGCCGCAGGTGCGGCGGCATTGCCCGAGGCGCTGCGCCGCAGCGCTTCGTTGAGCTCGCGCAGCAGGTCGGCCTGCGCGCGGTGCTTGGCGAGGTTGAGGCGGTCGGCCTCAGACGCGCTGGGCAGCGCCTGCTCCATCGGCACCGGGCCGCGAGCGGGGCTGGGCACCGGCGTCTCGATCGACGGCGGCGGGCTCGGCTCGACCTCGGCCTCGATGACCTCGGCCTCGAGCGTAGGCATGGACGCGGCGTCCATCACCGCCTCGGGCACCACCTCGGCCTCGACCACCGCTTCGACCACCGGCTCGACCACCGCTTCGACCACCGGCTCGGCCATCGCTTCGACCACCGGCTCGGGCATCGGCGGCAGCGGTGACGACAGCGCGGTCGCGCTCGGCTGCGACAGCTTGAGCGGCCCGGTGGGCATGGTGGCGGCCGAGGGGGCCGGCGAGAACCAACCATCAGGAGACATCTCGCGGGCCGCGTCGGCGGCGGCCTGCTGCTCTTCCTCGTATTGGCGGCGCTGCTCGGCGAGCCGCACCTCTGCCTCGGCGCGCTCCCTGGCCTCGCGCTCGAGGCGCTCCTGCTCGAGCCGCTTCTCTTCGGCCTCGCGCTCGGCGGCGAGGCGGGCCTCGTCGGCGCGGCGCTGCTCGTCTTCCAGCCGCAGGCGCTCGGCGGCAGCGCGCTCTTGCTCGCGCAGGCGCTCTTCCTCGGCGCGCGCGGCGGCCTCTTCGGCGTCGCGCTGCGCCTTGGCCTTGCGCATCTCGTCGGCGAAGCGCTGCTCCTGCTGGCGGCGTGCCTCGGCGGCGGCCGCGGCTTCGTCGGCGATGCGCTTTTCCTCGAGCGCGCGCTGCTCTTCTTCTTCGCGGCGCTGCTGCTCGGCGAGGTGGGCGGCCTCTTCAGCCTTGCGCTGCTGCTCGGCGACGGCGGCTTCTTCTTCGGCGCGGCGACGCTCTTCGGCCAGCCGCGCCTCTTCGGCCTGGTGCGCGGCCTTCTCTTCCACCTCGCGCTGCTCGCGGGCGCGGCGCATCTCTTCGGCGAACCGTTGCTCCTGCTGACGGCGGGCCTCGGCGGCGGCCGCGGCCTCGGCCGCCAGCCGTTCGCGCTCGGCCTCTTCGGCGGCGCGCTGCGCTTCGGCGCGGCGCTCGTCTTCGGCGCGTTGGTTCTCGGCGAACCAGGCGGCTTCGGCCTCGTCTGCCTGCCGCTTCACTTCTGCCGCGCGCGCCTCGTCGGCGAGCCGCTTCTCTTCCGCCAGGCGCTTCTCTTCGGCGACGCGCGCTGCTTCGGCCACCCGGGCGGCTTCTTCGGCGAGTCGCTTCTCTTCCGCCAGCCGCGCTTCTTCGGCGAGTCGCTTCTCCTCCGCCAGACGCGCCTCCTCCGCGAGCCGGGCCTCTTCCGCCAGCCGCGCTTCCTCGGCGAGGCGCTTCTCCTCCGCGAGCCGCGCCTCTTCGGCCAGGCGCTGCTCTTCCGCCAGCCGCGCCTCTTCGGCGAGGCGCTGCTCTTCCGCCAGCCGCGCCTCTTCGGCCAGGCGCTGCTCTTCCGCCATCCGCGCTTCTTCGGCCAGGCGCTTCTCTTCCGCCAGCCGCGCTTCTTCGGCCAGGCGCTGCTCTTCCGCCAGCCGCGCTTCTTCGGCGAGTCGCTTTTCCTCTGCCAGGCGCGCTTCCTCGGCGAGGCGCTTTTCTTCCGCCAACCGCGCCTCTTCGGCCAGGCGCTTCTCTTCGGCCAGCCGAGCTTCCTCGGCGAGGCGCTGCTCTTCCGCCAGGCGCGCTTCTTCGGCG
>JADJNS010000011.1 GCA_016714225.1 Archangiaceae bacterium | reverse complement strand
CGGTCGACGCGCTGGTTGATCTCTTCTTCCGACCAGAAGAACGACGAGAAGTCTTGCACCCACTCGAAGTAGCTGACCGTCACGCCGCCGGCGTTGCAGATGACGTCGGGCACCACCAGCACCTTGCGGTCGAACAGCACGTCGTCGGCGTCGGGCACGGTGGGGCCGTTGGCGCCCTCGAGCACCAGCTTCGCCTTGATGCGCTTCGCGCGCGCGGCGGTCAGCTGACCTTCGAGCGCGGCGGGAATCATGATGTCGCAGTCGACGTCCCAGAACGCCTCGGGGTCGATCTTCTCGGCGTTCGCATACCCGGCGATGCCGCCTTCTTTCTGCACCTGCTGAATCATCGCCGGCACGTCGATGCCCTTGGGGTTCTGCAGCGCCCCGGTGTGATCTTGAATCGCCACCACCTTGGCGCCCAGCTCGGCGAACAGCTCGGCGGCCACCGACCCCACGTTGCCGAAGCCCTGCACGGCGATCTTCGCGCCGTTGAGGTTCAGGCCGATGCGCCGCGCCGCCTCGCAGCCGGTGACGAACACGCCGCGCCCGGTCGCCTTGACCCGCCCCAGCGAGCCCCCCAAGTGAATCGGCTTGCCGGTCACCACGCCGGTCGAGGTGGCGCCGGTGTTCATCGAGTAGGTGTCCATCATCCACGCCATGATCTGGGCGTTGGTGTTCACGTCGGGCGCCGGTATGTCGCGCTGCGGGCCGATGATGATGCCGATCTCCGAGGTGTAGCGGCGGGTGAGCCGCTCGAGCTCTTTGCGCGACAGCTTCTTGGGGTCGACCCGAATGCCGCCCTTGGCGCCGCCGTACGGCAGCCCGACCGCGGCGTTCTTCACCGTCATCCACGCCGCGAGCGCCATCACCTCTTCCAAGGTGACCTGCGGGTGGTAGCGCACGCCGCCCTTGCCGGGGCCGCGCGAGAGGTTGTGCTGCACCCGGTAGCCCTCGAAGTGGCGCACCGTGCCGTCGTCCATCTCGATGGGCACGTCGACGATCAGCGCGCGCTTGGGCCGCTTGAGCGTCTCGACCAGGCGCGCGAGGGGGCCCAGGTACGGCACCACCCGATCGACCTGCGCGAGGTAGGTGCCCCAGGGGCTGCCACGATCGGGGTGAACGTACGAGAGCGTCGACGGGTTGCTGGGGCGAGGGTCCATGACCCTCAACGCTATGCCCACTTGAAAAAAAGTCGACCTTCTACTGGCGCGGGTCGCACGAAGAGAGCGCCCCGGCGTCGCTCTTCAGGAAGATGGGGTTGGCGCTGACGCGGTTCGACCCTGCGCTCACCGCCTCGACGTAGGTGCACGAGCTGCCGAGCAGCTGCGGCGGCGACCCCGCCCCGAGCGCCTCGATCACGAACGCGAAGTCGCGGCCCGGCGACATGCTCACCGCCACGCCGCCATCGGGCGAGAACCGCACCGCCTTCTGCGCCGCGCCGCCAGGCCCGGTCAGCTCGACGAAGCGCGAGGCGGGGAACTGGTCTTTCACGCAGCCCTCGGTCACCGCTGCGCAGTCGACCGTCTTGCGGTCGGTCACCACCGAGAGCTGCAGCTCGTTCACGTCGGCGAGCGAGAGGCCCGCCACGCCCATCTCGAAGCGCGCCGCCCCGTCTCCGTCGCAGCCCAGCACTGCCAGCAGGCAGGTGAGGGCGCAGCGCCGGGGGCTCATTGCAGCTTCACCATCACGTCGACCTGCACCGTGGCGCCCTGCTTCTGGGTGGCCAGCACCGCGGCGGTGGTGGCGATCGCCGCCACGCCCACCCCCACGCCCACCCACACCCAGGGTATCTGGTACCAGGCCCGCTCGGGCTCGCGCGCCCCGGCGCCAGCTGCGTCGGCCTCGCGGGCGGCGACCCTCGCCACCAGCGGGTTGTACGCGTCGCCCTTGCCGGCGAGCCGCCGCTGCGCGGCGTCGGCCACCTCGACGTAGTACTCGAGCTCGCGCCCCGCGTCGGGCACCTCGTACGCGGGCACGGTGGCGGTGAAGGTCTGTTGGGCCGTCTTCGAGCGCGTGAAGTCGGCGCTCGAGTACGCCTGCGCGCCCGAGCGGCGGAAGAACAGCTTGGCCTTGGCGCCCAGCGCGAGCTCTTCGATGCGCGCCTCGACCACCAGGGGTGTGGCGGGCTTCACCGCACCCAACGGCTCGAAGGTGAGGGTGACCTGGCGCACCCGGCGCTTCTTGATGTCTTCCTTGATGCGGCCGTAGAGCGCGCGCACCTTGGGGCGGCGTCGAGCGCGGCACCTCGTAGTCGGGGCGCGCCTGCAAGATACCTCGAACGCCTCGCGCGCCCCGTCTTCGTGGCCGAGGTAGAGGTGCGAGAGGCCGAGCAGCCGGTACAGCTCGACCAGCTGGTCGTCGGTGAGGTCGGGCTGGGTGAGCCCACGGTTCAAGGTCACCACCGCGTCTTCGAAATCTCCTGCGTCGACCTGCTGTTGGGCGCGATCGAGCTCGGGCACCCGCGGCGACACCTGGGCCGCCGACGCGCCTTGAGCCCCCAACAGCACCAGCGTCAACATGCGCAAGCGCCGGCCTTCTAGTAGAGAACGCCGCATGCGGGTGAAGATAGAGGAGATTCAGGACAAGGGTCTCGAGCTGAACGAAGCGATCGCTCCCAAGGTGATCGACGAGGCGCTCGAGAAGTCGCCCGGGTTCAAGCGCCAGGGGCCGAGCACCTTGAAGGCGCGCTTCAAGCGGCTCTCGGGTCGGGTGCTGCTCGACGCCGCGTTCGACGCGCACGTGGCCGCGCCGTGCAAGCGCTGCGACAAGCCGGTCGAGCTCGAGGTGCCGGTGAAGTTCGCGCTCACCCTGGTGCCGGCCGCGCCGCGCCGCGACGACGACGAGTCAGACGGCGAAGACGACGGCAAGAGCCCCCGCGCGGGCAGCTTCAAGATCGACGACGCCGACTCTGAGCCGTTCGACGGCAAGACCATCGAGGTCGACCCCATCGTGCGCGAGCAGCTCTTGCTGGCGCTGCCGGTCTCGGTGCTCTGCCAGGACGACTGCAAGGGCTTGTGCACCGTCTGCGGGCAGGATCTCAACGAGCGCGAGTGCGGGTGCGAGCGGAAAGTGGTGGACATCCGCCTCGCAAAGCTGAAAGACATCAAGCTCAATTGAGTGGGGGGCCTGTGGAAGGCTCCTTCGTAAGGAAAAACAGGAAACCGTCATGGGCGTCCCCAAGAAGAGAACCAGCAAGATGCGCCGCGATCGCCGCCGCGCGGCCAACAACAAGATCCAGAGCCCCGTGCAGGTGATCAACTGCAGCAACTGCGGCGCTCCGGTGATGCCGCACCGCGTGTGTGCCGCGTGCGGCCACTACGGCGACAAGCAGGTCGCCGCCGGCAAGAACGAGTGAGCTGAGCCGATCTTGGCCGATCTCTTCGTTGCGAGCTCCGGTCCGTCCTCACGGCCAGACTGCGGCCGCTCCGGTCGGTCCTCGCTCGCTCCTCGACCTCGGCACAAGCTCGGCTCAGCCCATCGTCTGAATTGAGCCGCGGCTCGATGCGACTGGCGCTCGACGCGTTCGGTGGCGACCACGCTCCGCAGGTGTGCGTCGACGGGGCGCTCGCGTTCGCGCGCGAGCACCCGACCGACGTGGTCATCCTGGTCGGAGACCAGGCGCGGCTCGACCCCCTGCTCGGGCCCGCCAAGAAGCGGCTCCCCAACGTCCACCTCCACCACGCCTCGCAGGTGGTGGGCATGGGCGAGCACGGCCCGCAGGCGATTCGCGGCAAGAAAGACAGCTCGCTGCGGGTGGCGATCGAGCTTCACCGCGACGGTGAGGCCGACGGCTTCGTCTCGGCCGGCAACTCGGGCGCGGTGATGGCCGGGGCCGCGCTGCTGCTGGGGCGCGTCGACGGCGTCTCGCGGCCCGCCTTCGCGGCGCTGCTGCCGCAGGTCGACAGCGAGCGGCCCAGCGTGATGCTCGACGCCGGCGCGAACACCGAGTGCGACGCGAAGCTGCTCGCCACCTTCGCGGTGCTGGGCGAGGCGTGGGCGCGCAGCCTGTGGAAGCTGCCGCGGCCGAAGGTCTGCCTGCTCTCGAACGGAGAAGAAGAGGGCAAGGGCACCCGGCTCACCCGCGACACCATGGCGCTCTTGAAGAAGTCGTCGCTCAACCTCGCCGGCTACATCGAGGGCAACGCGCTGTTCTCTTCGCGCTGCGACGTGGTGGTGACCGACGGCTTCACCGGCAACATCGCGCTCAAGACCAGCGAGGGCGCCGCGTCGGCGGTGGGGTCGATCTTGAAGCGGGCCATCGAGAAGGCCGGGCTGCCCGAGAAGGTCGGCGCGGCGCTGCTCAAGCCCACCCTGGCGGGCTTGAAGAAGGTGGTCGACTACGCCGAGTACGGCGGCGCGCCGATGCTGGGCATCGACGGGGTCGGCATCGTCGCGCACGGGCGCTCGAAGGGCCGCGCCATCGAGCGCGCGCTGGTGGCCTGCCGCCGCACCGCCGAGGCCGGCCTGAAGGGCTTTCAGATCGAGGCCATGAAGCAGGCCGCGCAGTGGCTGGGCTGACGTGTGTGCGGACACCGCGCAGTGACGTCACGCCGGCGTGACTGTTGAGTGTCACGCGCCCCGCGTTCGAGCCTGGACATATGTCTCGCTCCCTCGCCCTCCTTGTCGCGCTGTTCTTCGCCCTCCCAGCCTCGGCCGGCGACTCGTGGTCCACGCCGTTCGGCGGCGCCCGGCTGCTGCACCGCGCCACCGCTTCTCCGCTCGAAGACATTCACGTGCTGGTGGTCGACCTCGACACGCCCGGCGTGTCGCTGATCTCCACCACCTCGGCGCAGCGCAAGCGCACCCCGTCGAGCTTCGCGCGGCTGGTGGGCGCCAAGGCGGCCATCAACGGCGACTTCTTTCTCTACACCGACTACTCGACCCAGGGCCTGGCCGCCGGCGGCGGAGTGAAGTGGCCCAGCTCGGTCGACAACACCCGCTACGGTACCGTGCAGTTCGGCACTCCCAGCAACCGGGTCGAGATCGAGCAGCCGTCGATCGTGCGTGCCTTCGACCCCAGCTGGATGAAGGGCGTCGTCAGCGGCCGGCCCGGCATCGTCGCCAACGGCCAGGTGATCGACAACTCGGGCTACGGCACGCACTGCACCGCGCGCCACCCGCGCACCTCGGTCGGCCTCTCGCAAGACAAGCGCACCCTCTACCTGGCGGTGGTCGACGGCCGGCAGAGCTCGAGCGTGGGCATGACCTGCAACGAGCTGGGCGCGCTGATGAAGAGCGTGGGCGCGTACACCGCGCTCAGCATGGACGGCGGCGGCTCGACCGCGATGTACATCGACAAGCTGGGCGTGGTGAACAACCCGTCGGACGGCACCGAGCGCGTGGTCGGCAACCACCTCGCGGTGATGGCGCCGGCCTCGACCAACTTCGGCATCTTGACCGGCCTCATCTACGAGGGCACCGACACCACCAAGCGCATCAACGGCGCCACGGTGAAGCTGAGCACCATCTCGACCGACGTCACCGGCGTCGACGGCCTGTACGAGTTCAACGTGCCCGCCGGCACGTACACCGTCACCGCGAGCAAGCTCGGCTACGTGACCCAGAGCATCACCCGCACCGTGGTGGCCGGGCAGACGTGGTGGGGCTCGATGGGCCTGGCCAAGGCTCCGGTCAATGCCGACACCGACGGCGACGGGGTGATCGACACCGCCGACAACTGCCCCACGGTGAAGAACGCCGATCAGAAAGACACCGACGGTGACCACGCCGGCGACGCCTGCGACGGCGACAACGACAACGACGGCGTGCCCGATGAAGACGACAACTGCCCCGACGTGAAGAACGCCGATCAGAAAGACACCGACGGCGACGACATCGGTGATGCGTGCGAGACGCCGGTGCACACCGATGGTGGCACTCCGCCGGGCGATGGCGGCACGCGCACCGACGGGGGCACGCAGCTCACCGACGGAGGCACGCAGGGAGGCATGGGCGGGGCGGGCGGCACCGGCGGTACCGGCGGAGAGGCTGGCGGCGCAGGCGGAGAGGCTGGCGGCGCAGGCGGAGGCACCGGCACGTCGGGCGGTGGGGCGATGGCCACCGCCGGCGGCGGTGAGCAGGGCGGCACCGGCGGGGGCACCGAGAACATGGAGGAGCCCGCGCAAGGTTGCTCGATGGTCGGCGGGCTCTTGCCGCTGCTCGGCCTGGTGGTGCTGGCGCGCCGCCGAAGGGACTGACGCGGGTCGGCGTGCGCGCCGTGGGCGCTGCTTCGGGCGCTCGCCTGAGCGTTCGCAGCCACAGCGAGCCGCGGCAGGCCAGAGCGATGAGCGCCGACGGCCCGGCAGGGTCAGGCCAAAGTTCAGGGTTCTCGGGCAGGGGTGGGTGGGGGCTGGGTCAGGGCCAGGGAGGCTTTGGACTCCTGCCCCGAAGCCGGCAGACCCGGCCACAGAGCCCAACCGCGCCGCGTGATTCTGCGGCTAGCATGCGCGCAGTGCTTCACCTCCGCGCCGCACTGCTCTGCGCCTGCCTGATTCTGGCGGCGTGTGAGCTCCGCACCACCGCGAAAGTCGTCGCCCTCGCCCCCTCGCAACGCGGCGCGCAGCTCTCGGTGCGCACTGCAGCCGACGCGCTCGCCCTCGGCCCATCGCAGCTGACCCGCTCGGGCCAGCCTCTCCCCCAGCGAGTGGCGCGAGCAGCTCGAGGCCGCGGGCGAGGGCCTCGAGCAGCAGTGGCACTTCGCCGCCGCTCCGAGCGGCGACGGCCCGCTCGAGGTGCGCCTGCCTGCGCGCGGCGGCTTTCTCGGCCGGGCCGACCCCCGCGGCGGCCTGACCCTGCACGCGCCTGCGCTCGCCGCGACCGTTCGCTACGGCGCGGCCACCTGGGTCGACGCCGCGCGGGTGCGCACGCCCATCTCGGTGCGCTGGGAGGGCGACGCCATCGCGCTCGAGGTTCCCGCCGAGCTGCTCGCGCGCAGCACGTACCCGGCGGTGCTCGACCCGCTGCTCTCGGTCGAGCTGCCCATTCAGCCGGCAGAGGTCGGCGATGCGGCGAACGAGCAGGTGGGGGTCGACGTCGCCACCGACGGCACCGGCTGGCTCGCGGTCTGGCACGACGACCGCTCGGACGACACCGACGTCTATGCCGCCCGCATCACCGCTGCCGGCACGGTGCTCGACCCGACCTCGCTTCCGGTGTGCGATCTGCCCGGCGTGCAAGACGACCCGGCGGTGGCGTTCGACGGCACGAACTACCAGGTGGTGTGGCGCGACGAGCGGGGCGGCTGGCAGCTCTACGGCGCGCGGGTCTCTCCCGGCGGGGTGGTGCTCGACGTCGGCGGCCGAGCGCTGGCCCCCCTCTCGTTCAACTCGCAGCCCGAGGTGGCTTCTTCCGGCGGCGCCGTGCTGGTGGTGTGGAACGGCGACGCGGTCGGCGGTGGGCGCGACCTGTTCGGCCTTCGCGTCTCGGGTACCGGCGCGCCGGTGGGCTCGCCCTTCACCGTCTCTGCGGCGGCCGGCGACGAGCGCGAGGCGAAGGTGGTCTCGAACGGCTCGGGCTACCTGGCGCTGTGGGAAGACCACCGCGGCGCGACGTCGGACATTCGCGCCGCCCGCATCGACAGCGCCGGCACCGTGCTCGACCCGACCGGCATGCTGCTGGTCGGCACCGCCGCCGACGAGCGCCGGCCGCACGCGGTGTGGGACGGCACCCAGTATCTGGTCACATGGCAGGTGGGCCTCGATGGGGTGCTCGTGCAGCGCTTCTCGGCCACCTTGGCTCCCCTCGACGCCAACCCGCTCACGCTGTGCGCGGGCACCAACTGCGCCAACCCGCGGGTGGCGTTCGACGGCACCAACTTCTGGGTCTCGTGGCGACTCAACCCCGGAGGCACGAACGCGGTGCGCGTCTCGCCCACGACGGTGCGGCTCGATGCCAGCCCGATGACCTTCGACACGAACCTCGACGACGAGCCGATCGTGATCTCGCCGAGCGCCGCCAGCCTGCTGTTCGTCAACTACTCCCACTCGTTTTGGATCGGCGGTGGCGGCATTCACGGTTGGCGCGCCACGGGTGCCTTCACCGCGCTCGACAGCGCGCCGATCATCGTCTCGCGGGGCGGCACCGGCGAGGGCGTCGCCCAGGTGGCGAGCATCGGCAGCAACTTCTTGGTGCACTGGGGCGAGGGCTTCTTCGGCAACCGCCGGGTCAACCCGGTGACGCTCGACGGCCAGCCGCGCAGCGCCGCCGGCACCCTGGTCGACACGGTGGGAAACAACGGGCTGACCGACCCGGCGCTGGCCTCCGACGGCACCCGCTACCTGCTGGTCTACATCTTCGCCGCGTCACCGCCGACCAGCGTGGTGGGCGCTTTCATCGCTCCCGACGGCACGGTGCTGGGCCCCGTCTTCCCCATCGCGAGCATGGTCGACGTCAAGCAGAGCATGGCGATGACCTACGGCGCCGGCCGCTACTTCATCGCGTACATCTCGGGAGTGCCGCTCGAGGTCACCTCGTCGCAGGTGTTCGCCGACGGCGGAGTGACCGCCCCCATCACCTACGCGCCCGGCGCGCTTCCCAACCAGCACGTCTCGGTGGCCTTCGACGGGGCCCAGTTCCGCGTGGTGTGGGAGGACATTCGCGGCGCCAGCAAAGACGTCTACGGGCTGCGCATCGCGCTCGACGGCGGCGCACTCGACCCGGGCAACGGCGTGCTGCTGGCGGGCACCGCTCGCGACGAGGGCAGCCCGGTGGTCGCTGCGGCCAACGGCGAGGCGGTGGTGCTGTGGGAGCAGCACAACGGCGCCGACCTCGATCTCTACGGGTCGCTCTGGAGCACCTCGAGCCCGGCGGCCACCCCGGTGATCACCGGCGCCGGAGATCAGCGCGCCGCCGCGCTCACCTTCGACGGCCGCGACTACTTCGCCGCGTGGGAAGACACCCGCGCCCAGGTTCGACCCGACCTGTACGGCACCTACTTGCGCCCCGGGCCCGCCGCGGTCACCCCCGGCGGTTTCGCGATCTCGGCCGACCCCGCCTGGGGTGAGTTCGCCCCCGGCCTGGGCTCGGACGGCGCGGGCCGGGTGCTGGTGGCGTATGAGCGCTTCGACCCTTCGCCTTCGGTGCGCGGTACTCGCGTGTGGACCCGGCTCATCACCGACTCGGACGGAGGAATGGGCGGCGCGGGCGGCGGAGCTGCCGGCGCCGGCGGGGGCGCGCCGCGGCAGGCGGCGGCAGCGCCGGAGGCCTGGGCGCCGGGCGCGTGATGCAGGTGGGCTGCGGTTGCGGGGCGGCACCCCAGGCGGCGCTGTGGCTGTTGCCGTCGGCGGCGGCGCTCGGTCGAAGGCGACGCCGCGGTGGCTGAGCCGGCGGCCGCGCTGAGGCTGCTGCACTTTCACGCCTCGCGCGGCGAGCAGATCTTTCGCACCACCTCGCTGCGCGCGCCGGGCCTGGTGCTGCGCCACATTCACTACGGCCGGCTGGTGGTCGACGAGCGCGTGCTCACGCGGGTGTTCCCCTACGTCGCTCCCTCCTCGCACCGCTGGGCGGTGGCGATGCTCGCCGGCAGCGTCGAGGTGCAGCAGCGCCGGCCGCTGCGGGCCGAGGCGGGCGACGCGTTCGTCTTCGGTCGCGGCGGCAAGAACGGCGCCCGGTGGCAGGCCGCCGACTTCATCGAGCTGGAGTGGCAGACCCGTCGGCCCGCGGCGCCGCTGGCGCGCGCGCTGCGGCCCATCGCGCTCGAAGAGGCGCGGGCGCTGGCGGCGCAGATCGACGACCGCAGCTGCGACGGGCGCGCGGTGTTCGAGCGCGCGCTGGCGACGTTTCGCCGGGCGGGAGTGCCGCTCGAGCGGGCGCTCGAGGTGCCACGGGCGGTGCCCGAGGCCGACGAGCTGCGGCTGGCCGCCGCGCTGGAAGAGCAGATCAACGATCTCAAGGGCCGCGCCACCACCGCCCACCTCGCCGAGGCCTCGGGGCTCTCGGCGCGCCAGCTGCAGCGGGTGCTCACCCGCTTCAACCGCCGCTACGGCATCAACGCTCGAAGCTGGCGCGACGTGCGCAACCGCTGCCGGGTTCAGCTCGCCGCGCTGATGCTGAGCCTGCCCGAGCGGAGCGTGGCGCAGATCGCCGCCGACGTCGGGTACGCCTCGCCGAACGCGATGACCCGCGCCTTCGCCGAGGTGAAGCTGCCCGCTCCGGCGCGCTTTCGCGCAATGGTGCTCGGCGTCCGATAAGGATCATTGCCCCCGTGCCGCGTGCAGAGGCACGGTGCGCGCATGCGAAAGACGTCACTGCTGCTGTCGCTCACCTGCTGCGCGCTGGCCTCGTGCGGGCCTGCGCTCGAGCCGCTCGAGACCGCCACCCACCGCGCCGAGATCATCGGCGGCACGCTCGACGTCGCCGACACCTCGGCGGTGATGATTCGCGCCAGCCTGGGCAGCCAGTCGGGCTACTGCTCGGGCGTGGTGGTGTCGCAGCACGTGGTGCTGACCGCCGCGCACTGCGTGATTTCGGGCGCCAGCTACCTCATCTTCCTGGGCGACGACTGGCAGGCGCAGGCCACCCAGGCCGAGCTCAAGGTGCCGGTCGACGGCGGGCACACCCACCCGCTCTACGACCGCACCACCAACGCGCACGACATCGGGGTGCTGATCACCGAGCGGCCGATGAACCGGCCCGCGGCGAAGCTGTACCGCGAGACGCTCACCGCCGCCGCAGTCGGCCGCACCGTGCGTCTGGTGGGCTTCGGCCAGACCGACGCGCACCTGTCGTCGAGCTTCGGCAAGCGGTACCAGGGCGTCACCACCATCAGCGCGGTCGACCCGGGCGATCTCACCGTCACCGGCACCCCCAACATCTGCCTCGACGACTCGGGCGGCCCCGCCTACCTGCCCTCGGATGCGGGCGAGACGGTCGTGGCGATTCACTACCTGCTCGACTCGGCCAGCTGCGACAGCCACGGCTACTCGACCCGCGTCGACCCGCACCTCGAGTTCATCGACCAGCAGATCGCCCTCGCCGACCCGTTCATCGACGCCGGGTGGGAAGACGCCGGCACCCCGGACGCGGGCGCTCCCGATGCCGGCGCGGTGGGTGATGCGGGGCAGGAGGTCGACGCCGGCACCTCGGACGTGCCGCCCCCGCGCGGCTGCTCCACGTCGCCCACCTGGCCGCTGGGTGGGCTCGGGGCGCTCTCGCTGCTGGCGCGCCGGTGTCTAAGGGCGCGAAACCGCGTGTGCAGTGCGTAAGCACCTATGCGGTGACTTGAGCGCGCGAAGCATGTAGAGACGGCCCGCCATGCTCCGGGCACAAATTCTGGGTACGGGCAGCTACGCCCCCGCGAAGGTGGTGACCAACGCCGACCTCGAGAAGCGCGTCCAGACGTCCGACGCGTGGATCGTCGAGCGCACCGGCATTCGCGAGCGCCGCATGGCGGCCGAGGGCGAAAACACCAGCGACATGGCGGTGATGGCCGCGCGCCGCGCGCTCGAGAGCGCGGGGCTCAAGCCCGAAGACCTCGACGGCATCATCGTCGGCACCATCAGCCCCGACATGCCGATGCCGGCCTGCGCGGCGTTCGTGCAGCACAAGCTGGGCGCCAAGCGCTGCTTCGCCTTCGACGTGAGCGCGGCGTGCGCGGGCTCGCTGTTCGGCATGTCGATCGCCCAGCAATACATCGCCACCGGTCAGGCCAGGCGGCTGTTGGTGATCGGCGTCGAGCTGCTCACCCGGCTCATCGACTGGGACGATCGCAACACCTGCGTGCTGTTCGGCGACGCGGCGGGCGCGATGATTCTGGGCCCGTCGACCGACGGCAACCGCGGAGTGCTCTCGACCCACCTGCACACCGAGGGCTCGCTCACCGACATTCTCTGCATTCAGGCGGCGGCGGCCTCGATGAACCGCCTCGAAAGAGATGGTCGAGAACAAGCTGCACAAGGTCTCGATGAACGGCCGCGAGGTGTTCAAGTTCGCGGTGCGCTCGCTGACCGAAGCGCTGGAAGAGGCGTTCGAGCACAACAAGATGTCGGCGGGCGACGTCACCCACGTGATCGCGCACCAGGCCAACATTCGCATCATCGACGCGGTGCTCGAGCGAGTCGGCATTCCCCAATCGAAGGCGTTTCTCAACATCGCCAAGTACGGCAACACCTCGTCGGCTTCGCTGCCCACCACGCTCGACGAGGCGAACCGGGCCGGGCGCCTCAAGCCCGGCGACACCATCGCGATGATGGCGATCGGCGCCGGCATGTCCTACGGGAGCGCGCTGGTTCGTTGGTGACGGACTCGAGGCAAAGACTCACATGGCCAAGCTAGCGTTCATCTTCCCCGGGCAAGGCAGTCAGACCGTCGGCATGGGCAAGGCCCTGGCCGACGCGTTTCCCGAGGCCAAGGCGGTGCTCGACGCGGCCGACGACGCGCTGGGCGAGAAGCTGTCGAAGCTGTGCTTCGAGGGCCCGGAAGATCTGCTCAAGCTCACCGCCAACACCCAGCCGGCGATTCTCGCGGTGAGCGTGGCGGCGCACGCGGTGTTCACGCGGCGTTTCCCAGACGCGGTTCCGTCGTTCGTGGCGGGGCACTCGCTGGGCGAGTACTCGGCGCTGGTGGCGGCCGGGGCCATGTCGCTGCCCGACGCGGTGCGCAGCGTGCGCGCGCGAGGCACCTTCATGCAGGAAGCCGTGCCCAACGGCGTGGGCGCAATGGCCGCGGTGCTGGGCCTCGACGCGGCGAAGGTCAGAGTGGTCTGCGCGTCGGTCGCGCAGGGCGAGGTCGTTTCTCCCGCCAACTTCAACGACCCGCAGCAGATCGTGATCGCCGGCAACGCGGCCGCGGTCGAGCGGGCCTCGCACGCGCTCAAAGAGGCGGGCGCCAAGCGCGTGATGCTGCTGCCGGTGTCGGCCCCCTTCCACTGCGCGCTGATGCAGCCGGTGGTGCCGCGCCTCGACGCGACGCTGTCGAAGGTGACCTTCAACGCTCCGAAGGTGCCGGTGGTGACCAACGTCGAGGCGGCACCGAACTCCGACGCCTCGCGCATCAAAGCGCTGCTGTTGCAGCAGGTGACCGGCTCGGTGCGCTGGGTCGAGTGCGTGCAGAAGCTCGAGGCCGAAGGCGTGACGAAGGTGATCGAGCTGGGGCCCGGCCGGGTGCTGTGCGGTCTCACCAAGCGCATCAGCAAGGCCATCGAGACGGTGAACGTCGAAGACCCCGCGAGCCTCGAGAAGGCAGGAGCCACGGCATGAGCGATTTCAAAGACAAGGTGGTGTTGATCACCGGCGGCTCGCGCGGCATCGGTCGGGCCTGCGCGGTGGCGTTCGCGAAGCGCGGCGCCACGGTGGTGGTGAACTACGCCAGGGCAACGAAGCGGCGGCCGCCGAGACCGTGAAGCTGGTGACCGAGGCGGGCGGCAAGGGCAAGGCGCTGCGGTTCGACGTGGCCAACCCCGAAGAGTGCACCAAGGCCATCGAGGAGACGGTCAAAGAGCTCGGCCGCCTCGACGTGCTGGTGAACAACGCGGGCGTGGCGATCGACGGGTTGATCATGCGCTTCGCCGACGCCGACTACGAGAAGACGCTCGACATCAACCTGAAGGGCGCCTTCAACCTGATTCGCGCGGTCTCGCGCCCGATGATGAAGCAGCGCGCGGGCGTGATCATCAACATGACCAGCATCGTGGGCGAGATGGGCAACGCCGGCCAGGCGGCCTACGCGGCCTCGAAGGCGGGCCTGATCGGCCTCACCAAGTCGATGGCCAAAGAGCTGGCCTCGCGCAACATTCGCGTCAACGCGGTCTCGCCGGGCTTCATCGAGACCGACATGACCCAGCACATTCCCGAAGAAGCCAAGAAGATGATGTTGCAGGTCACGCCGCTCGCTCGACTGGGCAGGGCCGAGGAGGTCGCCGCGGCGACCGTGTTCCTCGCCTCCAGCGATGCCTCGTACATCACTGGCGAGGTGTTGAAGGTGAACGGCGGAATGTACATGTAGTCGATGCTGGCAGTTCCCGGGCGTTCCACGTATAGGCGCCCGGCCAACCCGTAAGCTGCGAAGGAAGCCATGTCCGCAACGAACATCGAAGCGAAGGTCAAATCCATCATCGCCGACCAGCTGGGCGTCGGTGAGGACGAGATCAAGGCCGAGTCGTCGTTCATTGAAGATCTGGGCGCCGACAGCCTCGACATCGTCGAGCTGGTGATGGCGATGGAAGAGGAGTTCGAGGTCGAGATCCCCGACGAAGAGGCCGAGAACATCAAGACGGTCGGCGACGCCATCAACTACATCAACACCCACAAGAAGTAGGTCTACCGTGTCCCGCCGCGTCGTCATCACGGGTACCGGGCTCATCACTGCGCTCGGCACCGGCACCGAGAAGAACTGGCAAGCGCTGCTGCGCGGTGAGTCGGGTATCGCCAAGATCACCCGGTTCCCCGAGAGCAAGCTGGTGGTGAACTTCGCCGGCGAAGTGAAAGACTTCGACGCCGAGAAGTTCCTCGATCGCAAAGAGGCCCGCCGTATGGACCTCTTCTGTCAGTACGCGCTGGCCGCCGGGGCGATGGCGATGGACGAGAGCCAGATGCCGGTCGGCCTCGAGAAGCCGAACGGCTACGACCCCACCCGGGTCGGGTGCATCGTGGGCAGCGGCATCGGCGGGCTGTCGAGCTTCGAAGACAGCCACATGAAGGCGCTCGAGAAGGGCGCTGATCGGCTCTCTCCGTTCTTCATTCTGCAGATGATCGCCAACATGGCGCCGGGGCGCATCTCGATGCGCTACAACCTGAAAGGCCCGAACTGGGGCCCGGTGTCGGCGTGCTCCACCTCGGCGCACGCGATCGGCGAAGCCTACAAGTCGATCGTGTGGGGCGAGACCGACGCGATGGTGGCCGGCGGCAGCGAAGCGGCCATCACCCCCATGGGCATCGGCGGCTTCGAGGCGATGAGGGCGTTGTCGACCCGCAGCGATGACCCGTCGAGAGCGAGCCGGCCGTTCGACAAAGAGCGCGACGGCTTCGTGATGGGCGAGGGCGCGGGCGTGGTGGTGCTCGAAGAGCTCGAGCTGGCCAAGAAGCGCGGTGCCAACATTCTGGCCGAGATCGTGGGCTACGCGGCGAACTCCGACGCGCACCACGAGACCCAGCCGGCGCCCGAGGGCGAAGGCGCGGTGCGCTGCATGCGGCTCGCGCTGCAGAGCGCGAAGCTGAACCCCGAAGACGTGGGCTACATCAACGCGCACGGCACCTCGACTCCGTTCAACGATCAGAACGAGACGAAGGCGATCAAGAAGGTGTTCGGAGAGCATTCCAAGAAGCTGATGGTCTCGTCGACCAAGTCGATGACCGGCCACATGCTGGGCGCCGCCGGTGGTGCAGAGGCGGTCATCTCGTCGCTGGTGCTGACCCGCGGCGTGATTCCCCCGACCATCAACTACTCGACGCCCGACCCCGAGTGCGATCTCGACTACGTGCCGAACCAGGCGCGTGAAGTTCGGGTGAACACGGTGCTGTCGAACAGCTTCGGCTTCGGCGGCACCAACGCGGTGTTGGTGCTCAAGCGCTACGCGAAGTGAGCATGCGGGTCGCGTTCGCCAGCGACCACGCGGGGCTCACCCTCAAGACCAGCCTGGTCGCCGCGGTGCGCGAGCTCGGGCACGAGCCGGTCGACCTGGGGCCCGAGTCGGGCGCCTCGGTCGACTACCCCGACTTCGCCAAGAAGCTGTGCGCCGAGGTGGTGGCCGCGCGCGTCGACTGCGGCGTGCTGGTGTGCGGCACCGGCATCGGCATGTCGATGACCGCGAACAAGGTGAAGGGCATTCGGGCGGCGCTCTGCCACACCGAGTTCGAGGCGCGCATGACCCGGGCGCACAACGACGCCAACGTGCTGTGCCTGGGCGAGCGGGTGGTGGGTTCGGGCGTGGCTCGCGGTATTGTCGAGGCGTTCTTGAGCTCGAAGTTCGAGGGAGGTCGCCACGCCGCCCGCGTGGCGAAGATCGAATGAGCCGACTCGTGCTGATCGCCTGCTTTCTGTGCGGCTGCCGCACCAACATTCTCGCCGAGCACATGCCGCCGCCCGCCAACATCTTCAAGGCGCCCGAGCGCGGCTGCAGCGTGAACGACTTTCCCGCTGCCACCGACGTGCCCGAGGGCTCGACCAACCTGGGCTGGGTGCAGGTGCCGAAAGAAGCGAGCGACGAAGAGACCTACGTGAAGCTGCGCGAGGCCATCTGCGAGAAGGGCGGCAACGGCCTGTCGCAGCTGCACTGGGTCAACGAGACGACGAAAGACGCGCCGTTCGTCTTCGCGCTCGAGGCCAATGCGTGGCAGCTGCCCGACGAGGCCGTCGGGCGCTGACTCAGTTGAGCCGATCTTGGCCAATCTCTTCGTTGCGGGCTGCGGTCCGTCCTCATGGCCATACTGCGGCCACTCCGGTCGGTGCTCGCCCGGCCTCTTTCCTTTTTTCAAGCCCGCTCGGCTGAGCGCCGAGCTTGACGTCAGCTGAACAGCTCGACCGCTGACTCGAGCGAGAGCGTGTCGGAGCGCAGGGTGAGCACGCGCCTGCGCCAGACGAGCTCGACCTGCCGCTCGGGCTCCCAGTCGGGCAGGGTGCGGCCGTCGAGATCTCGCAAGTCGAGCCGGTGCAGCGTGGGCGGAGCTCCTTGAGACACCCGCTCGCACGCGTCCCACAGGAAGAGCTGGGCGTTGAAGGTGCTGGCCAGGGTGAGGTGCTCGAGCAGGGCCGACGACTCGAGCGAGAGCAGCGCGTCGGTGTGCTTGAGGAGCTTGTTCACCCGCGCCCGGGGGGCCCGGGCTCCGGCGCGGCCGGTGGTGACGGGGGGCGGGGGAGCCCCGAACGTCCACAGCGCGGCCTCTCGAATGAAGCCCAGCCGCCACACCAGGCGCAGGTTGCCAGTCGCCGTCCACAGGGCTCCCAGCAGCTGCTTGGAATGCTCTTCGAGCAGCCGGTCGATGGCCCCCGTGAGGGTGCGCCACCTCGGGGTTCGCTCGTCGAGCCCCACCCGGGCCAGCTCGAGCGCGATCAGCTCGCCGCGCACGTCGCCCTGGGCCTGCAGCTGATCAGCCGCCACCCGGTACCTCTCGAGGTCTTCGGGATCTTCGCGCAGCAGCTCGATGATCTTCTGGGAGAGCGCCATGGCGTGATAGCAGTTTGCGCATGGACACTACCCTTCCGCTCTCGCAGGTCGACCCCGAGATCGCCCACGTCCTCGCCGCCGAAGAGAAGCGGCAGGAAGAGGGCCTCGAGCTCATCGCCAGCGAGAACTTCGTCAGCAAGGCGGTGCTCACCGCGCTCGGCTCGTGCCTCACCAACAAGTACGCCGAGGGCTACCCCGGCAAGCGCTACTACGGCGGCTGCGAAGAGGTCGACAAGGCCGAGACGCTCGCGCTCGACCGGCTGATGAAGCTGTACGGCGCCGAGGCCGCCAACGTGCAGGCCCACTCGGGCAGCCAGGCCAACATGGCCGCGTACATGGCCCTGATGAAGCCGGGCGACACCATGCTCTCGCTCGACCTCAACTCGGGCGGCCACCTCACCCACGGCGCCTCGTTCAACTTCAGCGGCAAGCTCTACAAGGTGGTGCACTACGGCCTCGACAAGAACACCGAGACCGTCGACTACGCGCAGGCGGCCGCGCTGGCCAAGGAGCACAAGCCCAAGGTGGTGGTGGTGGGCGCCTCGGCGTACCCGCGCATCTTCGACTTCGCGAAGTTCCGCGAGATCGCCGACTCGGTGGGCGCCTCGATGATGGTCGACATGGCGCACATCGCCGGCCTGGTGGCGGCGGGCGAGCACCCCTCGCCGGTGAAGCTGGCCGACATCACCACCAGCACCACCCACAAGACCCTGCGCGGCCCGCGCGGCGGAATGATTCTGATGAAAGAGTCGCTCGCCAAGTCGGTGAACGGGCAGATCTTCCCCGGCATTCAGGGCGGCCCGCTGATGCACGTGATCGCCGCCAAGGCGGTGGCGTTCAAAGAGGCGCTGGGCCCTTCTTTCAAGGCGTACCAGCAGCAGATCGTGAAGAACGCGAAGGCGCTGGCCGAGGCGCTCAAGGGTCAGGGCCTGCGGCTGTGCAGCGGCGGCACCGACAACCACCTGATGCTGGTCGACCTGCGGCCCAAGAAGATCAACGGCAAGGCGGCCGAAGACGTGCTCGGCAAGGCCGGCATCACGGTGAACAAGAACCAGATTCCCTTCGACCCCGAGAAGCCGAACGTCTCGAGCGGGGTGCGCATCGGCACGCCGGCGGTCACCACCCGCGGCATGAAGGAAGCCGAGATGGGCACCATCGCGAAGCTCATCGGCGCGGCGTTGGATCACCCCAACGACGAGGCGAAGCTGGCCCAGGTGCGCGGGCAGGTGAAAGAGCTGGCCCACGGCTTCCCGCTGTACCGCACATGAAGTGCCCGTTCTGCAGCGTCGACGACACCCGGGTGCTCGACTCGCGCGAGTCGGCCGAAGGCACCGTCATTCGTCGCCGGCGCGAGTGCCCCCAGTGCAAGCGCCGCTTCACCACCTTCGAGCGGGTCGAGCAGCTCACGCCGTTGATCGTGAAGAAAGACGGCCGGCGCGAGGCGTTCGATCGCGACAAGCTGATCGCCGGCCTCAAGAAGGCCTGTGAGAAGCGGCCGGTGAGCGTCGAGCAGGTCGAGGCGCTGGTCACCGAGATCGAGAAGGGGCTGCAAGACGTCGGCGAGAAGGAAATTCAGAGCGCGCAGATCGGCGAAGAGGTGATGCGGCGGCTGCCGATGCTCGACGAGGTCGCCTACGTGCGCTTCGCCAGCGTGTACCGCAGCTTCCGCGACATCGCCGAGTTCATGGACGAGCTCAAAGACATCATCGAAGAGAAGTCGGGCGCCAAGAAGGTGAAGAGGTGACCCTCGACGAGCGGCTGATGGCGCTCGCGCTCGACGAGGCCGCGCGCGCCAAGGGCCGCACCCACCCCAACCCCGCGGTGGGGGCGGTGATCGTCAAGGCCGGCAAGGTGATCGCCAAGGGCTTTCACGAGAAGGCGGGCTCGCCGCACGCCGAGGTGATGGCGCTGGCCAAGGCGAAGGGCAGGGCGAAGGGCGCCACGCTCTACACCACGCTCGAGCCCTGCGACCACCAGGGCAAGACGCCTCCGTGCTGCGACGCGATCTTGAAGGCCGGCATCAAGCGGGTCGTGTTCGCCAGCTCAGACCCGAACCCGCTGGTCGACGGCAAGGGCATCGCCCGCCTCGAGCGGGCGAAGGTGAAGGTGACCCGGCACGTGCTGAAAGAGCGCGCCGATGAGCTCAATCGCCCGTTCTTCAAGTTCATGCGTACCGGGCTGCCGTACGTGACGTTGAAGGTGGCCGTGACGTTGGACGGGAAGCTCGCCACCTCGACCGGTGACTCCGAGTGGGTGAGCGGAGAGCAGAGTCGGCTGCGCGTGCATGCGCTGCGCAGCGAGGTCGATGCGGTGCTGGTCGGGGCGGGCACGGTGATCGCCGATGACCCTCAGCTCACCGCGCGCATCGAGGGGGCAAAGAACCCGGTGCGGGTGGTGCTCGATGGCGGGCGGCGGGTTCCGGTCGGGGCGCGCGTGCTCGATGGGCAGGCTCGAACGGTGGTGATCGATGCGCCGAGTGCCCCGAAGGCGGTGCTGCAGCGGTTGGCTCGGGAGGGGTTGCTGCACGTGTTGATCGAAGGGGGCGCCAACGTGCTTCAGCAGTTCTTGGAGGCGCGGTTGTTCGATGAGCTCTGGGTGTTCGTGGCGCCGAAGATGGTGGGGGCCGAGGGCATCACCTGGTCGGGGAGCTTGAAGATTGAGCAGATGGCGGAGGCGGTGGCGGTTTCGTTGAGGGACGTCGAGCGCATCGGCGGGGATGTCTTGTTGAGGTACTCGCCGGGTTGAGGGCGGTGGCGGTACGGACGAGCGTAGAGGTGGTCACCGGCGGCGGGCCGTGGAGAAGCGGCTGTCGCAGGCGTGCCAGGCTGGTTTGTTGTCGGCCCGGCAGGGTCAGGCCAAGGGGTAGCGATCCCGGCCAGGGGTGGGGTGGGGGCGAGGGCAGGGGTGGGGGGCGCTCATGGCTCACGCGGCCCTTTGCAGAGGCCGTAGAGCATGCGCGCGGTGCGGACGAGGAGCGTGCGAGCTTCAGCGAACTCGGTGGGCGTGATGACGCCGCGAATGTGCATCATCTCGAGCTGGGCGGCCGCTTCGATGGTGCTGCCCTTGGCGATCTCGTAGCTCCGGCGCTTGTCGGGCTTCGAGGTCTTCCCCGCGCCTTCGGCGATGTTCGACAAGACGCTGACCATCGCGCGGTCGAACTGGTCGCGAATGGTGCGCAGCATGTCGCGCTTCAACCAGGGCGACACCAGCACGAAGCACTGCCGCGCGATGCGAAACACCTCGAGGCGCTCGTGGTCGAGCGTCGCCGCGGCCGTTTTCATTTCTTGAGAGGTCATGGAGGCACGCACCTGCCCAACCCATGCCCCACCAACCCCATGAACCTGCCGCTGTCGCTGCCCCTGCCCAGTCCCAACCCTGGCCGGGAGCGCTACCCCTTGGCCTGACCCTGCCGGGCCTGCAGCAAACCATCGAAGGGACCCTGCGGCAGCCGCTCCACCAGGGCCAGGGGGCAGAAGGGCCAGGGGGGGCACCAGGGCCGAGCGGCGCCAGGGCCAGGGAACACCCGCTCAGCGCTCAGAGCATCGTCCCCCGCAAAATCAGCAACGCCATCGAGAAGTAGATCACCAACCCCGTCACATCGACCAACGTCGCCACGAACGGCGCCGACGCCGTCGCCGGATCCGCCCCCACCCTCCTCAAGATGAACGGCAGCATCGCCCCCGCCAGCGCCCCGAACGTCACCACCCCAATCAACGACGACCCCACCGCCAGCCCCACCAGCACGTAGTGCGGCCCATACAGATGCTCCGCGCTCGGCCAGAACACGATGCGCAGAAACCCGATCACCGCCAACAACAACCCCAGCGACAGCCCGCTCCGCAGCTCCCGCCCCGCCACCCGCCACCAGTCCTTCAGCTCGAGCTCCCTCAGCGCCAGCGCACGAATGATCAACGACGTCGCCTGCGAACCCGAGTTGCCGCCCGACGAGATGATCAACGGTATGAACAGCGCCAGCACCACCGCCCGCGCGATCTCGGCCTCGAAGTAGCTCATCGCCGTGGTGGTCAGCATCTCGCCCACCATCAGCACCGCCAGCCACCCGCCGCGCTTCTTCAACATCGAGATCGCGCCGATCTCCAGGTACGGCGCCTCGAGGGCCTCCATACCGCCGAGCTTCTGAATGTCTTCGGTCGCTTCCTGCTCGGCCACGTCGAGCACGTCGTCGACGGTGATGATGCCCAGCAGCATGCCCTTCGAGTCGACCACCGGCAGCGCCACCCGGTCGTACTTCTCGAACGCCTCGATCACGTCGGCCCGCATCGCCGTCGCCGGCAGCGCCACCATGTGCCGCGTCGGTATGTCCGAGACCTGCGTCTCGGGCGGCGCCATCACCACGTCGGGCAGCCGCACGTCGTAGAGCAGCGCGCCCTTCTCGTCGGTCACGTACAGCACGTTCAGCGTCTCGCGCCCCCGCCCGTTGGCGCGAATGAACTCGATCGCCTCGCGCGCGCTCATCGCCGGCTTGAGCGTCAGGTACTCGGGCGTCATGAAGCGCCCCGCCGTGCCCTCGGGGTACCCCAACAGCTGCCGCGCCGCCTTCAGCTCGTCGGGGTTCAGCGTCGAGAGCGCCCGCCGCGTCACCTCGGCCGGGAGCTCTTCGAACAGCCGGGTGCGATCGTCCGGCGACATGCCGTTCAGCACGTTCACCAGCTGCTCGCTGCCCAGCGTCTTCACGAGCTCGGCCTGCTGATCGAGCGGCAGGTACTCGAACGCAACGCCCGCCACGTCGCGCGGCAAGATGCGGAAGATCACCCCCGAGTCTTCCGGAGGAAGATCATCCAGCACCTCGGCGATGTCCGCGGGGTGCAGGTCTTCGAAGGCAACGCGGAGCGACTCCCAGTCTTTCTGGGCGATCAGCTCCTCGTACTCCGGCTTGAGCAAGTGGCCGAGCACCGATGATCCTCGCGCGCTGACTCTAGTCGAGGGTCATCGAGCGCCTGTCGGCTTTTCTCTCAGAGGTGCTTGCGCAGCGACTCTTCGAGCTTCGACTTGGGAACCGCGCCCACGATCTGCTCGACCACCTTGCCGCCCTTGAACATCAGCAGGGTGGGAATCGAGCGAATGCCGAACTTCTGCGCCACCTCTTGCGACTCGTCGACGTCGACCTTCGCGATCTTCACCTTGCCCTTGTACTGGGTCGCCAGCTCTTCCAGCGCCGGAGCGATCGCCCGGCACGGCGCGCACCACGTCGCCCAGAAGTCGACGAGCACCGGCTCGGTCGAGTCGAGAACCGCCGTCTTGAAATCCGCATCTCCGACCGTGACCGTGTCTTTGCCCATGGCGTGAAGGCTCCTTGTAGAAGGGGCCAATAATACTGCGATGCGTGCCCTGCAAGGCCGGACGGTATAAGAAGGAGTCGTGAAGCTCTTCCTTCCCCAGAAGACCCTCGAAGAGTGGTCGACCACCGAGAAGGCCGATCTCCAAGACGGCAAGCTGGTCGTCGCCGAGGGTAAAGCCACCCACGGCGTCACCCCCGCGGTGCACTTCGTCAAGCTGGTCTCGGGCGTCGATCAGAGCCAGCTCGTCGGCCGCGTGAAGACCATGGCCCAGCTCGACACCCTCGGCTGCGAGCACATGATGGACTCGGTGATTCTCGGCGAGGCCGCCTATGAGGTGACCCCCGGCTACGTCGCCGACGTCGCTCCGCCCGCCGCCGCCGCCACTCCCGGCAAGCCCGGGGACAAGAAGAAGGCCACCTCGCCCGAGGCCGACCTGCTCGCCGCCTTCATTCTCGACAAGCTGTAGGGCCGGCTTTCGTAGGAGCGTCTATCAAATGCGTTGGCTGATCGCGCTCGTGCTCGGCAGCAGCCTCACTCCGCGCCCGCTGCCCGAGCGCGCGAAGCTCGCCGATCGCGTCGCCGTGGTGCAGGTGCTCAAGAGCTCGGTCGAGCTGCGCGGCGGCGACGTGCGCAAGATGTTCACCCACACCGAGGTGCTGGTGGGCGACGTGCTCAAGGGCCCTCAGCCCGCGCCCGGCATCGAGCGCCTCACCATCACCCAGCTCGGCGGCCGCTCGGGCCTGTGGGAGTCGCACGTGCCCGGCGACGCCACCTTCGCGCCCGGTGAGACCGCCCTCGTGCTGCTGCGCTGCTCGCCCACCCCCAACCAGTGCGGCCTGGTCGGCCTCGCCGAGGGCAAGGTCACCCTCATCGGCAACGACGCCTTCGTCTTCGACCTCGCCACCAACCGCCACCTCAAGCGCCCCGTCGCCGACGTGCTCGCCGAGGTGCGCGCCGCGGTGAAGGGCGGGCAGGGTGGCTCGGTCGCCCCGGCCGGAGCGCCCCGCTGATGCGCGCGCCGCTTCTCCTGGTCTTCGCGGCGCTCGCGCTCGGCCCGCGCCTCGCCCACGCGCAGACCTTCTACGAGTACCTCTCGTTCAAGACGCTGGCCGACAGCTCCCACAAGTTCCAGTACTGGGTCGACGACCGCACCTCGATGCCCGCCGGCCTCTCGGTCGTCAACGTGAAGACCGCGGCCGACAACGCCTGGTCGAAGTGGAACCTGTCGTGCGCGGTGCCCAAGAGCCAGTCGATGGGCCTCACCGGCAGCAACGTGCCCGAGCCCTCGAACCCCTACGACGCGTTCAACGTCACCCCGGTCTTCGTCACCTCGATGGCCGACCCGTACTACGGCAACGCCTTCGGGTACGACCTCTCGGCGGTGACCCTGCCGCTGCAGTACGCCGGCGTGCTCGAGCAGTGCGACATCTACCTGAACGGCGCCACCCGCACCTGGTCGACCGCCAACCAGCCCCCCTCGAACGCGCTCGACGTCGAGACGGTGCTGCTCCACGAGGTCGGCCACTGCCTGGGCATCGACCACAACCCCTACTACCCGAGCTCGGTGATGGTGGCCTCGGTGCTGCCCGGCACGGTGAAGCGCACCCTCACCGCCGACGACACCGACATGCTGTGCAAGCGCTACCCGTCGACCGGGGCGGTGGGCAGCCCGTGCCCCAACGGCAACTCCGACTGCGGCAGCACCGCGGGGTTGAAGTGCGTGACCCAGCCGATCGGCACCGGCACGGTGAAGTTCTGCACCAAGGGCTGCCCCACCGGCACCAACTTCCCCTGCGAGGTGCCGCTCACCTGCCAGAGCTCGACCGCGTTCACCCCCAACTTCGACGGCGCCTGCCTGCGGCCCTCGGCCAACGTCACCCAGGTCGGCAAGGCCTGCTCCAACTCGACCGAGTGCGGCTCGAGCGTCGGCAGCTGCCGCCTGCCGATGATGGCCAACACCGGCACCACCCTGTGGTTCGAGGGCTACTGCACCCAGAGCTGCGCCCCGGGCCAGGGGCCGTGCCCCTCGGGCTCGGCGTGCCTCACCGTCGATCTGCCCGAAGGCGCCACCGACATGTGCCTGCAGTCGTGCCGGGTGGGCTTCGCCGACTGCCGGCCCGGCTACGCCTGCGCCGACACCAGCAGCGGCGGGGTGTGCGTGCCCCGCTGTCAGGGCAACGCCGACTGCGGCGGCAGCGGGCAGTACGCGTGCCGCACCTGCGACGGGCTGTGCGTGGCGGTGAACTCGCAGACCGAGCTCGGCGACCGCTGCACCACCCCCGAGACGTGCGGCTTCGGCCAGAGCTGCATTCAGCTCGACAACCACGGCACGCACCTGTGCAGCTCGGGGTGCGGCGACGGCTGCCAGATGTGCCCCACCGGCAGCTCGTGCCACCCCTTGAGCCTGCTCGGCGGCCAGTTCTTCTGTCTGAAGAACTGCAGCTCGGGCACCTGCCCCAGCGGGCTGCAGTGCGCCAACCTGCCCACCGGCCGCGGCTGCATGCCGCCGTGCCAGGGCGACACCGAGTGCCCGGTGGGCCTCACCTGCAACGGCGGTGAGTGCGGCAACCCCAACTTGAGAGACGGCGGCTGCGGCCTGCTCTGCCAGACCGAAGACAGCGGCACGGTGGTGCACCCCATGCCCAAAGACGCGGGGTCGGGTGGAGGTGGGTCGGGCGGCTGCGGGTGCAATTCTTCGCCAGCGAGCCTGTTGTTTGGTCTCATGGGTCTGCTTTTCGCGAGGAGCAGACCTTGGCGACGCCGGCAGTGAACGAACCCCTCTCTCCCGCCCCGAACGAGAACCGCGTCGCGTCGGACTTCACCTTGAGCTGGGTGCTCGACGCCCTGGTGAAGAAGAAGCTGCTCACCCGGGCGCAGGCGCAAGAGGTGCTCGCCAAAGAGGGCGCCGCTCGCGCGCGGGTGCAGAAGGCCTCGGGGGTCGACAAGTACGAGGTGTCTCCGGTCGAGGTGGTGGCGGCGTTTCAGATTCCGCTCGCCGGCCGGCCCAACGAGGTGCTCGATCAAGACCGGGTCACCGAGGCCGCCGCCGAGGCCGCCGGCTTCGAGTACCGCAAGATCGACCAGCTCAAGCTCGACATGGCGCTCGCCGCGCGCATCAGCAAGCCCTACGCGCAGAAGAAGGCGATTCTGCCGCTCGAGACCCGGCCGGCCACCGGCATGGTGGTGGCGGTCGCCAACCCCTTCGATCGCATGCTGTTCGAAGACCTGCAGCGCCAGACCGGCGGGCGGGTCACCCCGGTGCTCTCGGCCAAGGCCGACATCTTGAAGGGCATCGCCGACGTCTACGGCTTCAAGCGCACCCTCGCCGCCGCCGCCGACGAGCACTCGGCCGCCGAGGCCGGAGTCTCGAACTTCGAGCAGCTCATCACCCTGTCGACGGGGCGCGAGCTCGACGCGCAAGACAAGCCGGTGATTCAGGCGGTCGACTACGTGCTGCGCTACGCGTTCGAGAACCGCGCCAGCGACATTCACATCGAGCCCAAGCGCGACAAGGCGCTGGTGCGGCTGCGCATCGACGGCGTGCTGCACACCGTCTACACGCTGCCCTCGCAGGTGCACGCGCCCATCACCAGCCGCGTGAAGATGATCTCGCGCATCGACATCAGCGAGAAGCGCAAGCCGCAAGACGGCCGCATCAAGGTCGACCGCGAGGGCCGCGAGGTCGAGATTCGCGTCTCGACCCTGCCCACCGCGTTCGGCGAGAAGATCGTGATGCGCATCTTCGACCCCGAGGCGCTGGTGCCCGACATCGCCATGCTCGGCTTCGACCCCGACGAGAAGTCGCACTTCGAGTCGTGGATCGCCGAGCCCCACGGGCTGATTCTGGTCACCGGCCCCACCGGCTCGGGCAAGACGACCACCCTCTACTCGGCGCTGAAGGCGCTCGCCGGCCCCGACGTCAACGTCACCACCATCGAAGACCCCATCGAGATGGTGTGGGAGGGCTTCAACCAGGTGCAGGTGGTGCCGAAGATCGGCCTCGACTTCGCCTCGGCGCTTCGCCACATCTTGCGGCAAGACCCCGACATCATCATGGTCGGCGAGATTCGCGACCCCGAGACCGCCGAGAACGCCATTCAGTCGGCGCTCACCGGCCACCTGGTGCTCTCGACCCTGCACACCAACGACGCGGTGGGCGCGGTCGGCCGCATGCTCGACATGGGCGTGCCTCCGTTCTTGCTGAGCTCGACGCTGTTGGGCGTGATGGCGCAGCGCCTGCTGCGCAAGAACTGCACCTCGTGCGCGGTGCCGGTGCCGCTCACCGCCGAGCAGCTCGCCGCGCTGCGCGCGCCGCTGCCCCTACTCGAGGGCGGGGTGAACGTGCTGCAGGGCAAGGGCTGCGTGAAGTGCCGCGGCACCGGGTACCTTGGCCGCACCGGCGTGTTCGAGATCTTCACCGCCTCGGCCGAGGTGAGAGAGCTCATCAACCGCAAGGCGCCGGTCGACCAGCTGGTGGCCGCCGCGCGTCAGGTGGGCCTGCGCACCCTGCGCGAGGCCGCGGTGCGCAAGCTGGCCATGGGGCAGACCTCTTTCGAAGAGGTGCTGCGAATGACTACCGCGCACACCCAGTAGCTTCGCTATGTTTCGGCCCCCATGGAGGGGCTAACCCTGTTGCTGGCGGTGGTGGCGGCCCAGGCCGACGGCGGGCTGCCGGCGCCCGAAGAGACCACCGTGCTGGTGCGCCGGCTCGACGCCAACGAAGGCGCCTCGGACCTGGTGCCGGGCTTGTCGTCGCTGATGACCGAGCGGGTGAAGAGCGCCAACGTGAAGTTCAAAGTCTACTCGCAGGCCGATCTCGAGCGGGTGATCAGCATCGAGCGCCAGCAGCAGCTCATCGGCTGTGCCGACGAGTCGTGCCTCACCGAGCTCGCCGGAGCGCTCGGCGCGCGCTTCATCGTCAGCGGCCGGCTCGATCGCTTCGGAGACCGCTACGTGCTGGTGGCCGGGCTCTACGACAGCAACTCGCCCAGCACCTCGGTGCAGTCACGACGCGAGGTCACCGACCCCGGGCGCCTGCCCGCCGCGCTCGACGAGGTGGCCGACGACGTGCTCGCGCCGCTGGGCGTCGAGAAGCGCGTCACCACCAACCTCGCCGGCCGCTATGACACCACCGGCTTCTCGCTGGGCATCAAGTTCAGCACGCAGTTCGTGTCGAGCCTGGTGAAGCTGGCGCCGGGCGGTGAAATCGAGCTCGCCTACCGCATCACTCCCGGCATCGTGGCGTTCTTCGAGCTGAGCTTCATCTTCACCCTGGGCGAGGGCAGCACCCAGCTGTTCCCCGGCGTGCTCGGCGCCCGCTACTACTTTCGCAACGCCAGCCGCTTTCAGCCCTACCTCGGCGCCGGCATCGGCCTGTTGGTGGCGATTCGCGCGCTGCAGGGCCAGACCCGGCCCAACCTCTGGGCCCACACCGGCGCGTCGTACCTGTTCTTCCCCTGGCTGGGGGCGCTGCTCGAGTTCGGCGTCGACATTCTGGGCGCGGCGTTCGACCTGTTCGAGAACCAGCGCACCGGCGTCAACCTCGCGCTGTCTATCGGGGTGCTGTTCAGGTTCTGATGGAGGCGGTGATGAGACGGCTCTGGCTGTGCCTGCTGTTGACCGCGTGCCCCAAAGACGGCCCCGACCCGAAGGCGCAGGCCGAGGGCCTCTACCTCGCCGGCACCTCGGCGTACCTGAAGGGGGACTTCACCGAGGCGCACCAGAAGTTCGCCGAGGTGCGCAGCTTGAACCCTGCCGACCCGCGCCTGCCCGCCGCCGAGGGTGAGGTGTACCTCGCCGAGGTGAAGCTCGATCAGGCGCTGCTGGCGTTTCAAGAGGCGTCGAAGCTCGACGGCAAGCGCGCCACCACCTTCAGCCGCATCGGGTACATTCAGCTGCTCAAGGGCAACCGCGCCGAGGCCACCGCCGCGCTCGACAAGGCGCTGGTGCTCAACCCGCGCGACTTCAACGCGCTCGAGGCGCGCTCCGAGATTCAGCTCAAAGAGGGCAAGGTCGACGAGGCGATCGCCGGGTACCTGGCGGCGGCCGAGGCCGCGCCCGAGCTGGCCAAGGGCGGGCTCGTCTTGCAGGCGGTCACCGAGCTCACCGCGCGCGGCCGCGGCGACGAGGGGCTCAAGATTCTCGAGGCCCAGGCGAAGAAGGGCCTCAAGTCGCCCGAGGTGCTCGGCGAGCTGGGCGACCGCCTGGTCGCGGCGAGCCGCCTGAGCGAGGCGCGCGACGCGTACACCGCGGCGGCGAAGCTCAACCCCAGAGACCCCACGCTCTGGGAGCTGGTGGGCGAGCTCGACGCCCGGCTCGACAAGCCCGCCGACGCCGAGGCCGCGTTTCGCGAGTCGCTCAAGGTGAAAGACCGCGGGGTCGTGCACGTGGCGCTGGCGCGGCTGTGCCAGGCCCGCAAAGACGAGGCCTGTCTGCGAGAAGAGGTCGACAAGGCGCTGGCCACCGCCTCGGGCGAAGAGCTGCGCGAGCTCGTCGATCTCGCCGACCTGCTCGCCTCGGTGGGACGCAAGAAAGACGCCTTCGCGATGCTGAGAGAGATCGCCGACGAGCAGGAGCAGAAGGGCAACCCTTCGCTGCAGCTGAAAGTTGCCCAGCTGGCGAAAGAGGCCGGAGACAAAGACGCGGTGAAGACCTACTGCGCCAACGCCGCAGCGGCCTCCGACGGCGGGGCCCTCAAATGCCCGTAGCGGAGAGTGAGACCGGGCACCTGAGCGAAGGCCGAAGGCCGAAGTCGAACGGGTGCATTCCAAGTCGAAGGCGCCCACGCCTCGAACTCCAGGCTTCAAGCAGCAGGGCGCGCGTCCCCATACGATGGAGTATCTGCGCTCCAGCCTCCGGCGAGCGGTGGCAGGGTTCGATGGGCCGGCGGGGCTCACCCTGACCGGTCTCGCCTGTTGCCTCCTCCTCTTCTCGCTCGCCGCCTGCAACCGCGACCTCGCCCTCGCCCCGACCCCGCAGCCGCCCGGCCCGGGCAGCATCTCGGGTCGGGCGATGGTGTCGCTGCCCGGCCGCACCCAGCGTCTGCCCGCCGCGGGCGCCGAGGTCACCCTGATGGGCACCGGTCGCACCGTCGGCTGCGACGCCAACGGCAACTTTCTCATCGACGGCATCACCACCACGGCGGGGCAGCTGCTGTTCCGCTACGACTCCGACGGCAACCACGCCGTCGACCGCCAGAAGCTGCTCTCGCTCGAAGCCCTGCAGGCGGGCCCCGGCAAGCAGCTCTCGGTGGGCGACGTGCTGCTGGTCGAGAACGCCCGCATGCACGGCCGGGTGCTGCGCGCAGATCTCACCACCCCTTCCGGCCACGCCGGCTCGCTCGCCTTCGTGCCCGAGGGGCCGTTCACCGCGCTGGCCGCCGATGACGGCACCTTCGCGTTCGACGAGATGCCCGACGGGGTGGTGCGGCTGGCCTTCTTCCGCGCCGGCTACGCGCCCGACGGCTTCTCCGAGGTGACCTTGATCTCGGGGCAGGATCTCACCCTGCGCGACGTGGTGCTGCAGCCGTTGCCCTCGGGCCCGGTCGACCCCGCGCGCCTGACCGGCCGGGTGGTGATGGTGCCTTCGGGAGACCCCGCGCTCTCTGCCGCCCGCCTCACCGAGCTGGGCGGCATGATGACCAGCGCTGCGGTAGCCAGCGACGGCACCTTCGCGTTCACCCAGACCCCGGGGCTCTACACCCTCACCGTCAGCCAGCCCGGCTTTCTCACCGCGCGGGTGCCCAACCTGCTCTTGCAGGGCGGCGAGCTGCCGCTCGGTGACGTCGCGCTGATCGCCGGCACCGAGGGCTCGGGCGGCGGAGCGGGCGGCGGCGGCGGCGGCGCGGGCGGCGGAGGCTTCGGCGGGTTCGGCGGCAGCGGCGGCCTGGCTCCGGTCGCGGTGGTCAACGCCGGCACCGCGGTGCGGCTGGGCGACGCGCTGGCGCGGCTCGACGGCACCAAGAGCTACGACCCCAAAGACGGCGGCCCGCTCATCTTCCACTGGCGCGAAGAGACCGACGCCGGCGTGGTGCTCTCGGCCAACGACTCGCTCCTGGCCAGCACTCCCAACTTCTCGGCGCCGCGCGCGGTCGCCACGCTGCGCTTTCAGCTCACCGTCACCTCGCAGAGCGGCGCCACCTCGGCGCCGGTGCACACCCAGCTCGAGGTGGTGGCGCCGCCCAGCGCGAAGGTGCTCCCCAACCCGCTCACGCTGCCCGCCGGCGCCACCGCCACCCTGTCGGCCGCGATGAGCTCCGACCCCACCGGAGCGCCGCTCACCTGGGCGTGGTCGGTGCTCTCGGGCGCGGTGACCCTGAGCGCGACCACCGGCCCCACCGTCAACGTCACCGCCCCGGCCACCGCCGGCGCGGCGATGGTGCAGGTGGTGGTCTCGAACCCCGCGGTGTCGGCCGACCCGGTGAAGGTGCCCATCACCATCGCCGCGATGGGCTCGGGCCCGGCCGCGGTGACGGTGGGCCCCGGTACGAGCCAGCAGGTGGGGTGGGGTGACCCGGTCGGCATCAGCGCCCACGCCGCCTCGGCGATCGCGGGTGAAGGCTTCACCTACCAGTGGACCCAAACCCAGGGCCCGCCGGTCGTGCTCACCGGCGCCAGCACCCCCAACGTGGGCTTCAACGCGCCGGCCGCCTCGACCCTGTTCGAGTTCAACGTGAGCGCGGTGGGCGACGCGGGCTCGGTGGGCTCGGCGCTGGCCCAGGTGCAGGTCGACGACGACGACCCGCCGGTGCTCTCGGCCTCGGACCCCAGCGACACCGCCGGGGCGCCCGGCGGCTGGTGGTCGCTCACCGCCACTTTCAACGAGCCGCTCGATGCCACCAGCGTCAGCACCTCGACCGTGCACCTGCGCCAGGGCACCGCCGAGCTGCCCATCGAGGCCCGCTACGAGGGGCAGAGCCGCACCGTGCGGGTGGTGCCGCAGAAGCCGCTCACCCCGGGCGCCGCCTACACGCTCGAGCTCAATGGGCTCGCCGACGTCTCGGCGCGGCACAACGTGTTCCCCTCGAAGAGTCTCTCGTTCAACGCCCGCTCGCCGCGCTTCACGCCGTGGCGGCGCACCAGCCTGGGGCCCTCGAGCACGCCCATCGCCCCCGGCATCGCGGTGACCTCGTCGGCGGTGTGGGTGCTGGGCTACTGGCAGGCGGCCACCTCGACCTTCATCGCCTCGGTGCCGAACCTCGCCGATGGCGGCGTGCTCGCTGAAGAGAACCTGGGTGGCGGCACCAGCTCGTTGCCCTCGGGGCGGCGCGGCCACGTGATCGGCGATGCGGCGCTCTACGTCGAGCAGTTCACGGCTCAGGTGTTCGGTCAGTACCGGCAGGGCAGCTGGGCGACGATGGCCAGCAACGGCACCCGCAACGTCTGCACCGACGGCAACTCGCTGGCCGGCATCGGCGAGTCGTACGGCCCCCACTATCTGGTGTGGGGCTCGCCGACCTCGGGGGCGACCGAGATTTTCTACGACAACTACCAGGTGGCCGGCATGACCTGGAGCACCCCCTCGGGAGAAGAGGGCTACAGCTGCGCGCTGGGGCCCAACCGCCAGTTCATGGTGGTGCCGACGACTGACCCCCCCGCGATGCTCACCCGCACCTTGCGGGTGTACCTGAAGAACGGCAGCGGGCCGTTCACGCTGCTCGACCCGCGCTTCTCGAACACCGCCCGCTACGCGCGGTCGGTCTTCATCAACGACACCCCGCTGTTGTGCTTCAGCGTCACCGGAATGATCAACCAGCTGCAGTGCGCGCTCTTCCCCGGCACGCCCGGCGCCTCGGTGCAGGCGAACGACATCGCGCCCGGCAACGTCGCTGCGATCGATCTCACCAACCGGGGCGGCGCGGCGTGGCTCAGCTACATCTCCGGCACCCAGCTGAAGGTCGCCTCGGTGTGGGGCCAGGCCGACGCGGGCACGCTCGACGTCACGGGGTTGAACGGCATGACCGGCAACCCCTCGTGGAACCAGAACCCCTCGTGCGCCGCCAGCAGCCCCGAAGCGTTCGCCGCCCCCGACGGTCTCTACGTGGTGTGGCAAGAGACCTGCGGCACCACCTACGACCTGTTCCTGCGCAAGGTCGAGTGAGCTTCGCTTCTCAGTGGCAGCGCCCTTCGCCGTGATCGTCGAGCGGCACGTCTGACACCGCCACGAAGCGCCACCGGTAGCCGGCCGTCTCGAGCTCGAGCCGCAGCACCCCGTGGCTCACCCCCACGTTCTGGCTGAACGGCGCGGTCTTCATCACGTCGCCCAGGCGCGCGCCGCCGGTGCCCACCACGAAGCTCACCGTGCCCGCGTCGCTCGGCTGCCCGTCGGCGTCGAGCGGCGCGAAGCGCTCGAAGTGTGCGTCTCCGGCGGCCAGCACCAGGTCGACCCCACCCGCCGCCAGCTGCTGCCACAAGGGCTGCACCGCCGAGCCGTCGTACGAGCTCGAGAAGCGGGCCATCGACATCAGCGCCGCGCTGCAGCCGCCGGGGTGCGCGGCCAGCTCGGCCGCCAGCCACCGCCCCTGCGCGGACTCGGGGCCGCAGCCCTTCACCGCAGGGTCGCCGCACGCGGTGTCGAGCGCGATGATGCGCCACGGCCCCAGGTCGAAGGCGTACCAGGTGCCGGCGTCGGCGAGGCGGGGGAAGGTGGCGCGCAGCCCCGCGGCGCCGGCGGTGCGGTGCTCGGCCTCGCCCGCCACCGGGAAGGTGAGCGGCGCGAGGTCTGCCGCACCCCACGACCGCGCGTACGCGCTGGAGAACTTCTCGGCGGTGCCGTCGGTGAGCTGAAGGTCGCCGAGCGCGAAGATGGCGTCGGGGCCCTGCTCGCGCGCCAGCGCCGCGGTGTCGGCCATGCGGCACACCTTCGAGGTGCCCTGACCCAGGTTGAAGTCGGGGTCGCCCGGGTCGCAGGCGATGCCGCCCGCCGCCACCACCACCGCGCGGGTGAGCGCGGGCCGCGTCTGACAGGTGAGCGCCACGCAGGCATACGGCGCCGGGCAGTCGGCGTCGCGGCTGCAGGCGTAGCCCAGCCCGTCGCCCAGCCGATCGGCGAGGCAGCCGCCGCACGCCAGCAGCGCCGCCGCCAGGGAGAGCCCGCGTCGGCTCACCACAGCAGCAGCACCCGTTCTTCGCGGCCCGGCTGCAGGGTGAGCGCGCGCTCCTGCTTCGAGCCGTCGGGCCGGGTCGCCACCAGCCGCGCCTTGCCCGGGGCCACGGGCACCCTCACCAGCGGCGTCTCTCCCAGCGCGCGCCCGTCGAGCGTCACCATCGCCCAGCTCGGCTTCGCGTCGACGGTGAGCCAGGCCGTCGGCAGTCGGCCGTCGGCCCCGGCGCGCTTCTTCACCGGTTGCGGGCGGAGCACCGGCGCAGCGGCGGTCTCGGGCTTCGGGTCGCTGGGCCCGGGGGCCTCGGGCGGCACCGGTCGCGTAGGCGAGGGCGCCTTCGCTGCGGCGGCCCCGGCGGCGCTGCCTGCTCCGGCCGGGGTCGGCGCTCCGTGCAGCGCCGCACCCGCGCCCACCGCCAGCAGCGCGGCGCCGGCCAGCGCCGCCAGCAGCAGGCCGCGGCGCGAGGCCGTCGCCGGTGGCGCAGGCGCGACGTCTCGCCGCGGTGCCGCCTGCAGCGGGGCGAAGTGCACGCTCGCGGTGGGGGCCGCGGCAGGCGAGGGCAGCGGCAGCCCGGCGAGCCAGCGGGCGAGCTCGGGCTCGCCCCACGGCCGGCCCACGCTGCGCCGCAGCGCCTCGGCGAGCTCCAGCGGAGACTCGGGCCGCTGGGCGGGGTCTCGCTCGAGGGCCCAGCCCACCGCGTCGCTCAGGGGGCGCGGCACGCCGGGCACCACCGCGTGCACCGCCGCGATGGGCGCCCACAGCACCGCGCCGATCAGCGCCGCCTCGTTGCGCTCGTCGAACACGCGCCGGCCGGTCAGCAGCTCGTGGAGAATGAGCGCCAGCGAGAACAGATCGCTGCGGGTGTCTTGCGCTTCGCCGCGCACGTGCTCGGGCGACGCGTAGGCCAGGCTGCCGCGAAACGCTCCGGTCTGGGTGAGGGTCGAGTCGACCAGCGCGGCCCGGGCGATGCCGAAGTCGAACAGCTTGACCCGCCCCGCGCGGGTGAGAAACAGGTTCGACGGCTTCAAGTCGCGGTGCACCACCTGCCGGGTGCGGGCGTGCTCGAGCGCGGCGAGCGCTTGCACGCCCATCGCCACCACCGCCTCGGGGTCGATCGCGCGGCCCGCCCGCAGCAGCTCGGCGAAGGTCAGCCCGTGCAGGCGCTCCATCGCGAAGTAGCAGCGGCCGTCGTCTTCGCCCGCCTCGATCAGCCCCACGATGTTGGGGTGCTCGAGCGCGCCGACCAGCTTCGCTTCGTCGAGCAGGCGCCGCACCGCCGCGCTGCCGTGGCTGCCGGCGGTCAGCGTCTTGAGCGCCACCCGCCCGCCGCGGCCGTCGTCGCGCTCGGCCTCCCACACCTCGCCCATGCCGCCGCGGCCCAGGGTGGCGAGCAGCCGGTACGGCCCCAGCCGGCCCGCCTCAGCCATCGTCCCGCTCCGCCAGCCCGTACTCGTGCTGCATGCGGTGCACCAGCTGCCGCGACACGCCCATCGCCCGCGCCGCCGCGGGAGCGCTGCCGTGCGCCTCGAGCTGCGCGGCGAGGTAGGCGCGCTCGAAGTCGGCCACCACCAGGGCGCGGGCCTCTTTGAGGGGCAGGTGCACCAGCGCCTGGCCGGCGCGGGCCTCGGGCGAGGCGCCGCCGCGCGCCGGGGGCAGCGGGGCGTGCGGAGTCACTGCGAGCCGCGCCACCGCGTTGCGCAGCTCGCGCACGTTGCCCGGCCAGTCGTAGGCCTGGAACAGCGCCAGGGTCTGCGCCGGCACCTCGCTGAGCGGCACCGGCGGGCTGCGCGCCTGCAGAAACGCCTCGACCAGCAGGGGCAGGTCTTGCTTGCGCTCGCGCAGGGCGGGCACGTGCGCCTCGATCACCGCCAGCCGGTAGAGCAGGTCTTCGCGGAACCGGCCCGCGGCCACCTCGGCGCGCAGGTCGCGGTGCGTGGCGGCCACCACGCGCACGTCGATGCGGCGGTACTGCGACTCGCCCACCTTGCGCACCTCGCCCGACTCGAGCGCCCGCAACAGGCGCGGCTGCATCTCGAGGGGCAGCTCACCGATCTCGTCGAGGAACAGCGTGCCCCCGTCGGCCTCGGCGAGCAGCCCCGAGCGCTCGGCGGTGGCCCCGCTGAACGCACCGCGCAGGTGGCCGAACAGCTCGCTTTCGATCAGCTGGGGCGCGATGGCCCCGCAGTCGACCACCACCAGGGGCCCCTTCGCGCGCCGGCTGTGCTGGTGCAGCGCCCGCACCAGCAGCTCCTTGCCGGTGCCCGACTCGCCGGTCAGCAGCACCGGCTCGCTCATCGGTGCGACCCGCTCGAGCACCGCGAACAGCGCCCGCATCGGCACGCTCAGGCCCAGGGCCTCGCCGAAGCGCGGCTGCGACGACAGCGGCACGCTCACCACGCTGCGCTTCGGCACCACCTGAAGCTGCGCGTGCCCGAGCTGCGCGCCGACGCCCGGCGGCAGCAGCGCCGAGGTGATCGCCACCCCCAAGATGCGGGTGCCGTTCTTGCTGTCCAGGTCGACCAGCCGCACCCCCTTGGGGGTGAGCTGCACCTCGCAGTGGCGGCGCGACAGCCCGGCGCCGTCGAGCCGCAGCACGCAGTCGGGGCCCGAGCCGATCAGCACGGGCCTCAGGCCCAGCTGCAGCCGGTGCTCGGCTCCGCCGGGCGCGGTCAGCCGCAGCTCGGCGTCGGGGTGCTGCACCCAGTCGCGGCCGCCCTCGCGGGTGAGGGTGACGGTGAGGGGCGCCTCGCTCACCACAGCGCTCCCGCGGCGACGCCCAGCGCCAGCGCCGCGCCGCCTGCGCCCCACATCGACCACCAGCCCAGGCGCCGCTGCCCGTCGAGCCCCTGCGCCGCGGCAAAGGTCGACCTCGACCGGTCGGCCTCGATGCGCGCCAGCGTGCCGTCGGCGGTGCCGAAGAGCACCCCGAACCCGATGGCGACCGCGGCCGCCACCACCGCCAGCGCCGCGAGGGTGAGGCCCAGCACCGGCGCGCGCCGGGGCGCCGGGCCGGGCACCGGCGCCGGGGCCGCGCCCGGTACGGTGAGCGGCGCCAGCGGGCTGCCGACCCGCAACAGCTCGTTGCCGTCGCCATCGAGCAGTGACACGAAATAACCGCAGGGCGAGGCGGCGCAGGTGAACACCCCGCGCGCCACCGGAGAGCCGCTCAGCGGCCGGGTCTCGAGGCCGTTCGGCCCGGCGGTCGAGAGCCGCACCGCCTCGACCTTCGCGCCGGTGCTCAGGCGGACCTCGAGCTCGACCTGGCTCCCTTGCAGCACCCGGGGCTCGACCGAGGCGCCCAGCGGCGTGAGCCCCCGCGCCCGGGCGCGCTCGAGCGGAGCCCTCACCTTGGGCGACGTGCCCGCCGGCAGCTCGAACGAGGGCGACAGCTGCAGGGTGACGGCGAAGGCCGCCTCGGCCGCGGCGGGGTCGCCCACCGTCGCGGCGAGCTCACCCAGGTACGCGTACAGCGCGAGCGTCTGCGGCGGCGCCGACCCACCGCGGGCCAGCGCGGCGCGCACCGCCTCGAGGGCCCCGGGGTAGTCGAGCTGCGCCGCGCGCTGGCGGGCCTCACCCAGCGGGTCGGGGTCGGCCGCCGCCGGCCCGCTCGCCAGCGTCACCGCCAGCACACCGACGCGCAGCAGCACGGCACCCATTCGCACCGGCGGCGACACTGACACCCCGCACCCGCGGCTCGCAAGGCTCAGCGCTGGTACAGCCGCACGAATTCGACCTCCATCGACTGGGGAAAGACGGCCGGGTCGACCGCGCCGACGAAGCCGCCGCCGACCGCGACGTTCAAGATGAGGTGGAAGTTTCGGTCGAACGGAGCGGGCGGGTCGGCCACCGCCGAGTACCAGCCTGCGGTCGGGTCGGTGACGTGCTCGTTCATGGTGGGCGTCATCGCGCCGCCGCTCTCGTTGAGGCAGGTGCTGGTGGGCTTCATGCCCCCGCGCGGCGCCTGGGTGGCGAACAGCTTGTCGTCGACGAACCAGCGAATGCTCTCGGCGCTCCACTCGAGCGCGTAGGTGTGAAAGCCGTCGGAGTACGAGCCCGCCGCCCGCGTGAGCTGGCAGCTCACCCACTCGTTCTGGTTCCACATCTGGCCGAAGTGCAGGGTGCCGTGCACCACGTCGCTCTGCTGCCCCTTGAGCTCCATCAGGTCGATCTCTCCGCTCGAGGCCCAGCCGCCGTAGGCCTCGTCGGTGGGCAGCAGCCAGATCGCCGGCCACACCCCCTGGCCGCGCGGGAGCTTCGCGCGCACCTCGACGCGGCCGTACGTGAAGTCGACCTTGCCCTTGGTCTTGAGTCGCGCCGACGAGAAGTCGTAGGTCGAGGGGTAGGCGGGGCCGTTGGCGTGGTGGGGGCCGTCTTTGAGCGCGGTGATCTTCAAGCGGCCGCTCTCGACCCGCGCGTTGACCGCGCGCGCCGTGTAGAACTCTTTCTCCTGGTTGCCCCAGCCCGGGCCCGACGGCAGAAAAGCGCCGTCGCTCAGGTCGAAGCTCCAGTTGCGCTCGTCGAGGTCTGCGCCGTCGAACTCGTCGCACCAGGCCAGCCTCCAGCCCGCCTTCTCGGCGTCGGGGCCGGCGGTGCAGCGCGCGCGCAAGGCGCTCGAGCCTCCACCCGAGGCGCCTCCTGCGCTGCCGCCCGAGCTGCTTGAGGCGCCGCCCGCGGTGGCGGCCCCGCCTCCGCCGGCGCCCGCCGTGCCGCCGCCGGCCGTCGCGCCCGAGTCCGCTGCTCCGGGAGCGACCCCCTCGCAGGCCGCCAGCGCGAGGGTGACGGTGAGGTACCGCGACAGGGGGCTCTTCATGGCGTCTCCAGCGGGCGGGTGGCCGCCCAGTACAGCGCGTTGGTCTTCGAGTTGCCGTCGTCGAACGCGGTCAGGGCAGACAGCTCGGCCCAGGCGGAGGCGGGGTCGATGATGGCGTGCTCCATGGCGATGAAGCCGCGCCAGCCGGCTTCCGCGCCGGCGCTGGCCGCGGCCACCACCGGGTACGCCTCACGCACCCACGCCGAGGGCAGCAGCGCCTCGGTGATGGGCGTGAACGGCAGCAGCTGAATGCCGTGAATGAACTCGACGTTGGCGCCGAAGAAGGTGGCGTAGTCGACCTTGCTGCCCCACAGCACGCCCACCACCCGACCTGCAGCGAACGGCTCGGGGTAGATGGTGCTGCCCGAGCGAATCTGCCAGTAGGTGCGCGCGCCATCGAGCTCCTGGGCGAGCAGCACCCGGCCGAGCCACTCGAGGTTCGCGTCGCCCGCCGCCTGGCCCAGCAGCGCCAGCGCGTACCAGGCGTTCACCGCCTCCGAGGTCGACTCCTGGTTGCGCCCGTCGGCGAAGGCGAACAGCCCCGCCGCCCACGAGTGGCTCTCGTACCAGTCGTGGTGGCGAAAGCGGGTGAAGTGCCGATCGCCGGCCGCGGGGTTGGCGATGTCGCGGGCCAACGCGCGCAGCGCGGGCAGGTGCGCGCTCAGCCACGGCGCATCGTGCCGGCCCACCGCCGCGGCGGCATACAGAAAGTAGCCGTAGTGGAAGTGGTGATCGTTGTACCAGCCGTTGCCGAAGTCGGCGCCCGGGTCGGCCAGCCCCTTCTTCGAGCAGAGGCCGCCCCACACCGGGTCGTAGCGCAGGGGTGAGCTCGCCGAGAGCCACGGCTCGAGCTGCTGCTCGAGGCGCGCGCGCACCGAGGCCGCGATCGCGGTCTCGCCCAGCTCGTCGGCGATCAGCGCGAGGCGGGCGAGGCGGGCCACCTGCTTGCCGAAGAAGTAGGGATCTTCGGCCTGCGTCGAGCTCGCCGCATCGGCGGTGAGCGCGGCGCGCACCTCGGCGAGGTGCTCGGCGGCGACCGGCCGCGGCGCGGCGAAGCGCACCTGCGGCAGCGCCCGGGTCAGCGACCAGCGGTCGCCCTCCACGGTCGGCATCGCCCCGCGCACGGTGGTGAAGCGCAGCGGGGTGGTGGCGACCGGGCCCAAGAGCGGCAGGTGGTGGGGCAGCGCCGCCATCAGCAGCGGGCCCTCGCCCGAGCGGCTCCACTCGAAGCGCACGGTGGCGGTGTCGCCCTCGGCGGTGACCTGCACCTCGCCGCCGGTGGGCCAGGCGCCGCGGTGCGCGTCGAGGGCGGCCAGCGCGGCGTCGTCGGGCACGAAGGCCACCCGCACCGTGCCGTCGAAGGGCGCGCTGGCCTCGATGCTCGAGCCGGCGCAGCTCAAGCTCAACGCGCGCGAGAAGTAGACCACCCAGCGCTGCCCGCTGTTGAGCTCGAGCAGCAGGCGATCGGCGGTGAGCGTGCCCGGCGCGGCGCCGTTCACCTTCAGAAGCGCGTGCACCGTGCGCAGCTTCACCGTCGCGGCGCGGTACACCCCGGTCACGTAGGGCATGCCCCGCACCAGCGGGGTGGTCAGCGCGCGGCCTGCGGTGGCCCAGCTCAAGGTGAGCGAGAACAGATCGTCTGCCGCGCGCACGAACGGGCCCAGCGGCTCGACCGTCTCGAGCGAGAGGTCGGCGTTGAACACCGACAGCACCGAGCGGGGCTGCACCTCGAGGCGCGGCATCGACAGCTGCAGGCCGCCCGCCTGCGGCTTCACCAGGTACGGCAGCACGTTCAGCGGCAGCTCGCCGGTGCCGAGCAGGGCGTCCTCCCACCAGACGTTGGTGGGCAGGGGCCCCGTGCGGCCCGCCCACCTCGGCCCCGGCGAGAGCGCGTGGGGCTGGCTCGAGAAGGGCGGCGCCGAGGTGTCGATCGCGGCGCCCAGCTCCCAGCGCGAGCCCGACCCGCCGGCGGCCCCACCCCCATCCGAGCCTCCGCCCTGGCCGGCCTCGCCGCCGCTACCCCCGTCGGGGCCGGCCGTGCCGCCGCCCGCCGAGCCGCCGTCAGGGTGGGGCGTCGGGGCCGGAGCGCACGCCAGCAGGGTGCAGAGCGAGAGGGAGCGGAGCATGGCCGCGCCCCACTGCACCCCTCGCGCCGCCCGCGCGCGCGAGCCGGCACGCGCACTTGGGCCTCGCGCCCGTCAACCGCCAGTTGACCGCACGCTCGAACTGGAGCGCGCGCAGACCAGCCGGGCTGTCTTGCTAGGCCTTGCCGCCGTTCATCTTGCGGTACACCCCGACGACCAGCCCCAGAATCATGGTCTGCTTGAAGTCGGTCTTCTTCACGTAGATGGGCTCCATGTCCTTGTTGGCGGGCTGGAACCGAATGCGGTCACCTTCGGGGAAGTAGCGCTTCACGGTGGCCTCGTCTTCGATCAGCGCCACCACGATCTCACCCGGGTGCGCCGACGGGGTCTTCTTCACGAACAGATAGTCGCCGTCGTGAATGCCGTCGTCGATCATCGACTGACCCTTCACCCGCAGCGCGAACACCTCGCGGCCTGCCCCCCCGAGCAGGAAGCTGTCGATGCGCACCGAGTCTTCGACGTTCTCGGTGGCGAGCAGCGGCGCGCCGGCGGCCACCTTGCCCAGCAGCGGCACGTCGATCATGGTCGGGTCGCGCCGGCCCGACGACATGCCCAGCACCAGCCGCGCCCGCTTGGTGGGAACCAGCGACCGGCTCTGCTGTTCTCCGCGGGTGAGGTAGCCCTTGCGCTCGAGCGCCTTCAAATGGTCGTTGACCCCGTTAGTAGAGCGAATGTCCATCTCCTCGCCGATCTCGCGGATCGTGGGGGGAAAGCCGCGGTCCTCCGACTCTTTCACGATGAAGTTGAGAATCTCTTTCTGTCGGTCGGTCAGCTCTTCCATGGGCGCCTTTCAAGACAGGGGGATACAGGCGTGCAGTGTTACTGAACGGCCGTTGCCCGTCAACTTTTTGGCCAGACCCCCGGAAAGCGGTGTCAGATGGGCCTGATGAAGAGGCTCGCTGGTCTGGTGGTCGCCCTGGGCGCAGCTGCGTGCTCGAGCGGCCTCAACGGCGCGTACTTCAAGAAGGGTGAGGTGCGGTACCGCGTCGAAGCGCTCGACCGCAGCACCTGGCGCCCGCTCGCCTTCGAAGGCAACGACGTGGCCTGGCTGGGCCCCAACGGCTCGGTGCTGGCGATGAACGCCACCTGCAAAGACTTCGGCGACCCCTCGCTCGAGGTGCTCACCACCCACATGCTGCTGGGCTTCACCGACCGCGAGCTCAAAGAGCGCAAGACCTTCGTGCTCGATGGCCGCGACGCGCTCGAGTCGACCTACACCGCGAAGCTCGACGGGGTGCCCATCGACATCACCGTGGCGGTCTTGAAGAAAGACGGCTGCGTGCACGACTTCACCTACGTGGCGCCGCTCGGCCACGGCCTCGAGCAGCGCGCCGCGCTCGATCAGCTCATCGACGGCTTCACCACCACCGACTTGAAGCCCCAGGGCCGCACCGCCACGGTGAGGCTCGGCACCCCCGAGGTGCGCCCCGACGACGGCGAGGCCGCTCCGCCCCCCGAGGCGCCGCGCGAGCCCGAGGCCAAGGCCCCGATGACCGACGGCCCCGGGTAGCCCGCCCCGAGCAAGAGCCGGCGCCGCTGGTCGACCTGGTTCAGCAAGAGCTCGAGTCGATCATCCCGCTCACCGCCCGCATTCGCGAGGCGATCACCGAGCTGGGCGCGGTGGTGGTGCTGTCGATGAGGTCGCTGCGGCTCGCGGTCACGCCGCCGTTCGGGTTCAGCGACATCACCTACCAGGTCGAGATGCTGGGCGTGCGCTCGCTCTCGCTCGGCGCGCTGGTCGCGGTGTTCGCCGGCCTGGTCATCTCGCTGCAGTTCGCCTTCTTCATGCAGCGCTTCGGCATTCAGCACACCGTGGGCAAGGTGGTGGTGCTGACCCTGTTCCGCGAGCTGGCGCCGGTGCTCACCGCGCTCACCGTCGGCGCGCGCATCGGCAGCGGCATCACCGCCGAGCTGGGCTCGATGAAGGTGACCGAGCAGATCGACGCCATCAAGGCCCTGGGCGCCGACCCGATAAAGAAGCTGGTCGCCCCGCGGGTGCTGGCCTGCATGATGGTGCTGCCCGCGCTCACCGCCCTGGCCGACGTGCTGGGCCTGGTCGCCGGCAGCGCGGTGGTGTGGAGCCAGTTCGAGATCGGCTTCAAAGACTTCTACCGGAGCGTGGTCGACACCGCGACCATTCGCGACTTCACCTCGGGCATCGGCAAGAGCTTCATCTTCGGCTTCATCATCGCGGTGGTGGGCTGCCACAAGGGCTTCAACACCGGCGGCGGCACCGAGGGCGTGGGCAAGGCCACCACCGAGACCGTGGCCATCGCGTCGGTGGCGGTGCTGCTCTCTGACTTCTTCCTCACCAAGCTGCTGATGGCGCTCTGAAGATGTCGCTCATCGAATACAAGGGCGTGAAGAAGGCCTTCGGCAAGAAGCGCATCTACGACGACCTGAGCCTCAGCGTCGAGAAGGGCGAGACGCTGACGGTGATCGGCGGCAGCGGCACCGGCAAGAGCGTGCTGCTCAAGTGCCTCATCGGCCTGATGTACCCAGACGACGGCGAGGTGCTGTTCGACGGCAAGAACGTGCTCACCCTGAACGAGCACGAGCTGCGCGACGTGCGGCGCCGGGTGTCGATGGTGTTTCAGGGCTCCGCGCTCTTCGACAGCTTGAGCGTGGGTGAGAACATCGCCTACCCACTGCACGAGCACACCCCCGACATGGCGCCCGAGGCGGTGCGCGACCGGGTGGCCAAGGTGCTGCAGCTGGTGAACCTGCCGGGCATCGAGGCGATGAGGCCTTCTGATCTCTCGGGCGGCATGCGCAAGCGCGTCGGCCTGGCCCGCGCCATCGCCACCCAGCCCGAGGTGATTCTGTGGGACGAGCCCACCACGGGCTTGGACCCCATCTCCACCCGCATCATCGACGACCTGATCATCTCGATGAACGAGCAGCTGGGCTGCACCTCGATCGTGGTCACCCACGACATGGACAGCGCGTTTCGCGTGTCCGACCGCATGGCGATGCTGGCCAAGCGGCGCATCGTCGAGTCGGGCACCGTCGAGCAGATGCAGGCTTCCAAGAACCCCGAGGTACGCGCGTTCTTCGACGCGCGGAATTAGAGGCAAGCGCCATGGCTGCTCACAACGAGAACCCCCAGGCCCGCGAACGACGCGTCGCGGTGCGCGCCGGCCTGTTCGTGGCCATCGGGCTGGCGCTGGCCGGGGTGGTCATCTTCCTGCTCGGCAAAGAGCGCATGCTGTTCGACAAGCAGATCACCTACCTGGGCGCGTTCGAGAACGTCGACGGCCTGGGCACCGACGCGCCGGTGCGCCTGGGCGGTCTGCAGGTCGGCCGGGTGTCGGCCATCAACTTCGCGCCCGACCTGGGGGACAAGCGCATCGTGGTCACCATCGAGGTGAACGCGAAGTACAAAGACCGCGTGCGCCGCGACTCGGTGGCGCGCGTCGCCTCGCGCGGCGTGCTGGGCGACAAGGCGATCGACATCTCGCTGGGCTCACCCGAGGCCGAGGCGCTCAAGCCCGGCGAAGAGATCGCCACCGGCTCGTCGGGTGATCTGTCGTCGCTGCTCAAGGCGAGCGGAGAGATCATCGACAACGCGGTGGCCATCACCCGCGACCTGCGCGGCGCGATCGCCGCGTACACCGACCCCGAGCTGCGCAAAGACGTGGGCGGCCTCATCAAGAGCGCCCGCAACGTGGTCGGGCAGGTCGAGACGGGGAAGGGGCGCTGCACTGGGCGCTCTACGACAAGCAGAGCGCCGAAGACCTGCACGACGTGCTGGTGAGCTTCGCCCAGACCGCCGCCCGCCTCGACAGCGCCATCGCCCAGGCCGAGGCGATTCTGCTCGAGGTGCAGCAGGGCCACGGCTCGGCCCACGCGCTGATCTACGACCAGCGGCTGGCCAACGCGATCGCCGAGGTGGGCAAGGCGGCCGACGAAGTGGCGGGCATCGTGCACGACGCCAAGAAGTCGCCCAACGGGGCCATCAACCAGCTCGTCTACGGCGACGCCCGCGGCATGTTTCAGGACCTCGGTCAGGCCGCGGCCGACATTCGGGTGATCACCGCCAAGATTCGCTCGGGCGAGGGCACCGTGGGCGCGGTGATCAACGACCCCACCATCTACGAAGACATCAAAGAGGTGCTCGGCAACGTGAAGCGCAACCGGGTGCTGCGCGAGCTGGTGCGGTACTCGATCAGCAACAACGAGAGCCTCGAGACCACCGGCAAGCCGGCTGAGGCCCCGCCCAAGAAGAAATGACGCGCTGCGCGGAATTGCGCGTGGGGCGGTCTTGTTTTTCTCACCGCAGTGAAACCGAACCCCGTGTCGCTCGATGGGCCTCTGCGCTCCGAGCGGCAGATACTCGTACATCGCAGAATGGGCTGCCCGTTCTACGCCGGCTGCCTCCAGTACTCGGTCGACGCCGGCTGGGAGAGCTTCTCGTGCTCCCAGTGCGCCCTCTCGCGCGACGCCGCGGCCGGGCCGCAAGAGCTCGGCGCCTACGCGCAGCAGCGCAAGGGCAGCCAGTTCGGCTGAAAAAGAGACGAAGGCCGGGCACCGGCACTGGCACGCCTCACCGTCTGACGATCACGTCAGGCGTTCACGCGCTCAAGTGCCGGTGCCCGAAAGCCGTCTGATCCACCTTCGCTCAGGCTGAATCACCCGCCGACCGGGCTGGGCGGAGCCGCACCCTCGTGCGTAGAGTGGCGCCGCCTTGCGCCCGAACCTCTCTGCCGTCGCTCTCGCCGTGCTGCTCGCCGCCTGCTCGTCGAAGCCCCCGACGTCGCCGACGCCGGGCCGATCAAGTACGTGGTGGTGATCGTCAAAGAGAACCACACCTTCGACAACTACTTCACCGGCTTCCCCGGCACCGACACCTCGCTGATGGCGCCGCTGTCTGACGGCGGCACCGTGCTGCGCCCCCAGGCCGTGAGCGGGCCCACCGCGCGCGACGTGAGCCACTCGCACGACAACGCCATCAAGGGGTGGAACGAAGGCGCGATGGATTCGTTCGACACCATGCTCGAGGCCGCCCCCAGAGACGGCGGCCCCCCCGACTACCTGCCGTTCAGCTGGTACTCCGAGGCCCAGCTGCCCGCGTACTGGAGGTACGCGCGCGAGTTCGTGCTCTTCGACCGGTTCTTCTCGAACGTGCTGGCGCCGAGCACCCCGGGCCACACCGCCCTGGTCGCCGCGCAGTCGCCGATGTTCTCGAACAGCTTCTGCTTCGGCACCGACTGCGATCAGAACGGCTCGGGCTGTACCGCGCCGCCCTCGACGCGCATCTCGACCTTCGACTCGGTGCGCTGCAAGCGGCAGGACCCGGTCGACGTCTACCCGTGCTTCGACATGCCCACCATTCCCGATGTGCTGCCGGCGAACCTCACCTGGGCCACCTACTCCCCGGGCAGCGGCACCGGCGCGTCGTTCGGCGTGACGAAGTCGGTGGGCGGCAACCCCGACGTCGCGTCGAAGCACTTCAAGAAGATGGCCGACCTGCTCACCGACCTCGACTCGCCCGACCTGCCCAACTACCTGCACCTCAAGCTGACCGGCGTGCTCAAGGGCGTCGACATCTCCGAGCACCCCCCCGTCGACGTGTGCCCGGGCGAGAACTACACCGTCCAGGTGGTGAACAAGCTGATGGCCTCACCCCACTGGAAAGAGATGGCCATCGTCATCACCTGGGACGACTGGGGCGGCTTCTATGATCACGTGCCGCCTCCCATCGAGCGGTGCGCCGGCTCGGCCGACGTCTACACCCCCGGCTTCCGCCTGCCGGCCATCGTCATCTCTCCGTACGCCAGGCAGGGCGTGGTGGTGCACGACGTCACCGAGCAGTCGTCGGTGCCGAAGCTCGTCACCGAGCTGCTCGGGCTACCGTCGCTGCACTCGAGAGACCGCCGCGCGCGCGACGAGAAGGCGGGCTCGATGCTGGGCGCCTTCGACTTCACCCAGGCGCCGCGCGAGCCGGTGATGCTGCAGACCCGCACCTGCCCCTGAAGGTCGGTGCTCAGTGCTCGGCCGGCCGCTCCTCCGCCGCGTGCTCGGGCAGGTCGATGGTGAAGATGCACCCTTTGCCCGGCAGGTCTTTGACCCGCAGCGAGCCCTCCATGGCCGCCAGGGTCTTGGTGACGATGGTCAGGCCGAGGCCCAGCCCGCTGCGGTCGATGCTCTTCTGGGTGAACGGGTCGAGCAGGCTGCCGACCGCGCCAGCTGGCAGCCCCCCGCACTCGTCTTGAACCGCCACCAGCACCCGGCCCTCTGAGACGCCGGTGGTGAGGCGCACCGTGCCCCCCGGGCGGGTGAACTTGAAGGCGTTCTGCAGCAGGTTCTGCAGCGCAGCCGACAAGAGCTGCCGGTCGCCCTTCACGAACGCGGCTGCCGGCACCGGCGCGATCGCCAGCGCGAGCCCCCGCGCCCGCGCTTCGGTGAGCGCCCACACCTCGATGTCTTCGATCAGCTCGGCGACCCACACCTGCACATTGGTGGCGATGCCGGCGTCGAGGCGCACCTCGGCCAACGAGCGGTCGATCAGGCGCGACATCGAGCGCAGGCTGCGCTCGATCACCGCGCCGGTGCTGCCCGAGATGCCCACCTTGCCCTGGCGCAGCATTCCGAAGCAGAGGGTGATGGTCGAGAGCTGGTTGCGCAGCTCGTGGCTGAGCACCCCCAGCCGCTCGGCCTCGAGGTGGGTCGCCGAGTCGTCGCGCCAGCGGCTGTACTCGGTCACCGCCGAGGCGATGGCGTTGTCGAGCGCGGCGTTGAAGGTGCGAAACTCGCCCGCCGAGATGTCTGCCCCCTTGTCGTTGGCCAGCTCGGTGATGGCCTGGCAGAGGTCGCCGTAGTCGTGAACCACCTGTGCGACCGTGAAACCCAGGCCCAGCAGGCGCCGGCCGTGACGGGCCGCGCCATCACCGATCTCCTGAACGGGGAAGGGGTGGTCGGTGCTCGAGAGCTTGAGGGTGGTGACCAGCTGCTCGAGGAACAGCGGTATGCCGTCGCTCAGCTCGGCCTCGGTCGCGATGGGGGCCCGCCGCACCGCGACCTTCTCACGCGCCCGACGAATCAGCTCGGCGCGGTGGTCACGAATGAACTCTTCGAGCATGCCTTGTTAATAAGGTTGCGAGAGAGCAATCGCTGGGGTGTTCGCAATGAAATCGTCGGGCCTTACGGTTCGGTGACGTCGCGGTTCGATTGCAGGTGACCAAACGGTGCCGTTAGCGAACGATCATGAAACCGATCATCGCCACTGCAACGACCACCATTCGCGCGTCGGCCCGGGCCGTCTGGCAGGCGCTCACCACCCCCTCGCTCATCTCGAAGTACATGATGGGCTCGAAGGTCGAATCCGACTTCCACGAGGACAGCCCCATCTCGTGGAGCGGAGAGATGAAGGGCAAGCCGTACAAAGACACCGGCACCATTCTCCACGTCGAGCCCGAGAAGGTGCTCGAGTACGACCACTACAGCCCCATGACCGGGCCCGACACGCCCGAGAACCACCACCGCGTCGCGGTGAAGCTCACCGAGCGCCACGGTCTGGTTCACGTCGAGCTCACCCAGGACAACAACCACGACGATGAGGGCAAGGCTCACTCCGAGAAGAACTGGGCCGCGATGCTCGAGGGGCTGAAGAAGGTCGTCGAGGGCGGCGCGTAGCTGTTGATGAAGCGCTTAGCCTGAGCGAGCGCAGCAAACAGCCGTCCACGTCCACGTCCACGTCCACGTCCACGAACACGCTCGCTTCGCTCGCGTTCGAGCACGTCGCTGCGAGCCAGCAGGCTTCTTCGTGGACGTGGACGTTAGAGGATCCAACACATCTTTGACGGGCACCCGTGGGACGTGTCGCCAGCGGCCTGACAGGGATCCGCTTTCAGCGGCACCAGCGGTCACCAGGGCGCCAGGCGCTGGTGTGATCGCGCAGATCTCCGCCGCGGTCATCGCGGGCTCCAGCAGACGACGCGGGCGACCGGGATGATCTCCCCGGTTGAGGGCGGATTGGGTGGTGCGTCTGTTGTTAGCGGTAGCCCTTTCCGTCGAGCAGGAAGACTTCGGCTCGCTCGCGCTCGGTGAGGCGTTCAGCGATGACCTGCGCGTTGAGCGCGTCGGGAAATACTTTCGGCCAGTCCTTGAAGACCCGGTTCGTGGTGATGGCTGTCGAGCGACGATGCTCGTGGCGTTCGCTGATGACCTGGAAGGCGAGCTTGGCCTGCGACGCATCCATCGGCAGCAAGGCGAAGTCGTCGATGACGAGGAAGTCGGCGCGGACGTAGCGTCGTAGCGCACGCTCGAGACCGCCGTGCAGCTCGGCGCCGTGCAGCTCGTTGAGCATGCGCGCGGCGCTCATGAAGATGACCCGGCGGTTGGCCTGGCAGACGCGGGAAGGCCAGGGCCCGCGCCAGAAACGTCTTGCCGGTGCCGGGCACGCCGACGAAGAGCGGGTTGATGCCCTTGTCGACGAAGGCGACGTCGTGCAGCGCGAGGTAGCGGGGCTTGAGCTTCTTGCGGCAAGCGTCCCACTCGAAGTCGAAACCATCCACGGTGTTGATTTCCGGGAAGCGGGCGTTCTTCACCCGTCGCTCCACGGCGCTCTTGAGCCGACTGGTTTTCTCTTCGTCGCACAGACGGCTCACCAGCTCGAGCGGCGACAAGTTGTCCTTCCGGACTTTCTCGAGCAGCGCCCCAAGCATTTCGTGCATGCCCGGCAGCCTGAGCCACTTGAGCTTGCCCAGGACGAGCGCGAGCAGGTCCTCGTTCTTCATGACTCACCCCGTCATCAGGAGGCTCGCCGGGGTTCAGCGTCTTCCGCGGCGGAAAGCGTGCGTCGTAGGCGGACAGGTCGGGCGAGGGCAGGTGCAGTTCGTCGAGCTCGGGCCGGCCGAGCCTCAGCGGCGGCGCGGCTGGCGAGAGGCCCCTTCTGGTGCCGCAGCACGTACTCGACGTACTCGGCGCCGACGTGGCCGGTGCGCATCACGTCGCTGATGGCATCGAGCACCGGCCCGTTGCCGAAGACTTCGGCCAGGAAGACGAGCCGCTCGGTCTCTTTGCGCAGCGACTTCGGCCCCGCGTGCAGCACCTTGAAGTACTGGAGGCCGACTTCGCCCAGCTCGGTCAGTGCCGTCGGCAAGAAGGCTGCCGTCGCGCCGGGCTTGAGGGCCAGTGCCTGCTCGCGGTGCGGGACGGCTTCGACATCTTCGCCGACGCCCCAGCTGCGGCGGTGGACGGCGACTTCCTTCGGCCCCAGGAAGATGCGCACCTCGTTCTCGTTGCCGCGCACCAGCACTTGCTGACCCACCAGGCGCGGTGGCACCGAGTAGAAGTTCCGGTCGAAGCGCACGCGAAACATCTTCGTGACGCCGAGGCCTTCGACCTCGTCGGTATTGAAGGTGACGTTTGAGAGTGGCTTGAGACGCCGACGCTCTTCGTTTTCGAAGACGAGCGCGGGCACCTTGCCTGTCACCTCGTGCACCCTGTTGTTCGCGAAGTCGTCGCGCCACCGCATCGCCTGCGTGTTGAGGTCCATCAAGTCGGTGAAACGACGGCCGGGCCAGAAGCGCTCACGCACGAAGCCGATTGGGCGTTCGACGATGCCCTTCTCGTTGCCCTTGGCGACGTTGCACGCCTTCGCGGCGAAGCCCCGCGTGCGCGCGTACTCGAGGAAGGTCGGGTTGAAGCGCGTCCCGCGCGGCGTGTGCTCCAGCACCACCGTCTTCATGTTGTCGAAGATGTCGATGTGCGTCGTGCCGCCGAAGAAGCGCGCCGCGTTCTCCATGCGCCGAAGGAAGCTGCCCATCGACTGGCTCAGACAAAATTCGAGGTACAGGTGCCGCGAGTGGCATTGCGCCATGACGAAGGCGCTCACTCGCCTCGGGCACCCGGGCAGCGCGAAACCGAAGTCTGCCCAGTCGACCTGGACCGCTGCGCCCGGCTCGAAGCTGAGCGTGAGGAATACTTCCTTCGGTCGAGGCCGACGCTTCCGCGCCCAGCCCCGCAAGATGGTGAGGCCGCCCGTGTAGCCCAGCGGTCGCAGCCGCTCGAGCAGCGCCGGCGCCTTCATGTACGGCGTGTCGGCCAGTAGTTGCTGCAGCGCCCCTTCGTACGGCGTGAGCATCGACTCTCGTGGCGCCGGCGTCGCCGCCGACCTCGGTGGCGCCTTGCCGAGTAGCCGACGCACCGTACGTCGCGACATGCCCAGCGCGCTCGAGATGGTCCTCGCGCTCTTGCCGTCGAGCAACGCGAGCTTCAGCACCTCGGCCATCTTGGGATGTTCCGTGTCGAGCTTACGAGTCATGGTGGCCTCCGGCTGAAGGCTGAGCTGACAGCTCGAAGCTCACCGCCACCGACGGCACGCCTTCCACTGCGCGAGTCCACGCGTCGCACCAGTCCTGCAGGCCATCGGCCCCCACACACAATGCAACTTCGAGCTCGGTGGACCGCGCCAGCGCTCGCATCAGGTCCCGTCTGTTCTTCAGCGGCATCACCGTCGACACCGCGCCGTTCAGCGACACCTCGGTCAGCGCGCCGCGCGCCAGTGGCCGCAGCTTCAACTTCATCGGTGGCATTCGTTGTCTCCTCACGCGCGCCACCCAATGCGCCTTGCGTCAACTTCTCCGGAAGACTGATCCCCACGCCGCTGCGACGGCGTGCTCGGCGCTGCTCTTCCAGCGAACTGGTGGTCTTCGCGGCCTTCGGGCGAGGCCCGGTACGTCCGCCGCGCCGCGCGCTTCTGCTTAAGCCGTGCTGCTCGACGGCAACCGTCGTGGCAGTACGCCTGCCCGCGATCGTGTCGTCGGCACACGCGAAACCACTCGCTGCAGTGCTTGCACCGACGCTCTCGAAGTTCCACCCGCGGCCGAAGACTCGACAGCGGGCACCGTCGACCCCACCATCTCGATCGAGACGATGCGGTTCCACCCGCTGGGCGAGCTGGCCTGCATCCAGCTCGCCCGTCTCTTTCACCTTCCCCAAGCGTCGCCCGTCCGTTCAGGCCCGCCACTTCTCGTCTCGCGCACCACCGCCGTGCCCCGCGTAGAAGTGCGCCGACGCTCGCGACGCGCCGAGCACGACCGCTTCCTCGACCTCGTGCTCAGCTTGCTCGGCGCATCACGAGCGTCGGCGATCGTCCCGCCCGACAACTACCTGGGCCCCTGGATCCCGCTGCTCGTGCTGGAAGTGGATCCCTCAATAGCCGCTCGCGACATGGGACGTGATCAACGGGCCAGATGGCGAACCGCAACGGATTACCGGGTATCGAGGCGGAGTTCGAGAGGGCTGAGCTTGGCGACGCGCGGCTGAACAAGCGACTGATGTCATTCGCTTCGGCGTTCGCGAATGCACCGGACGAGAGTCTGCCGGAGATGGCTGGATCCATCGCCGAGCGCGAGGCGCACTACCGCCTGCTGAACAATGAGCGCGTCGAGTTCGAGCTCCTCCTCGCGCGGCCCACATCCAGCAGAGCCGGAACCGAGTAGCGGAGGCAAAGCGCGTTCTCATTGTGCACGACACGACCTCGTTCGTCCTTGAGGGGGAGCGAGGAGCCGAGACTGGCTACCTGAACACTGGCGCACGCGGCTTCTACCTTCACGGTTCGGTCGCAGTTGTTGCCGAGGGGGAGAGTCGCGAGTGCCTCGGCGTGGTGGCCGCTCATACTTGGAGTCGTGAGAAACCACCGGCGAAGCGCGGAAAATCGAAGAAACGCTCTGGGGCTGAGCTGGCCCAGCAGCCGACTCGCGAAGCCGACCGGTGGGGCGACAACATTCTCTCAACCGAGAGGTTGGTAGACGGGGGCTGCGGAACTCATCCACGTCACGGACAGCGAGGGGCACAAATACTGGCTGATGGAGCGGCTGCGAAAGAGGGGCCATCGCTTCATCATTCGATTGGCGCGAGAGCACAAAGCCAGAGAACTCGCTGATGACGAGTGGGATCTCGTCAGCAACCTGGTCGGCAAGGCGGAAGATGTCGCCGAACGCTCCGTGCCGCTTCCCGCTCGTACGGGTAAGCGCCCGCCGAAGACGAAGAAGACCTTCCCCGACCGCCAGAGCCGAGTCGCGAAGCTGCGATTCGGGAAGATGCAGCTGGCTTTGAAGAAACCTTCGTACCTTGGCAACGATGTCGCCCCCGAGACGGTGGTGAACGTGGTGCGAGTCTACGAGGTGGATGCGCCAGCCGAAGTCGAACCCGTCGAGTGGATTCTCTTCACGTCGGAGCCCATCGCGACCGCAGAAGATGTGCTGGCGGTCGTCGACAACTACCGAAAGCGATGGGTCATCGAGGATTTCTTCCGAGCGTTGAAAACGGGCACTTCGTACGAACTGCGCCAGCTCGAAAGCGCAAGAGCATGGAAGAACGTACTGGCCATCTCACTACCGATAGCCTGGCGGCTACTCGCTATCCGCACAGCGGCGCGCGAGCAGCCCAATGAGCCGGCAACAACGATCTTCACCACGACTGAACTGGCGGCACTTAGGCATCGCCTGCCGAAACGCCTGCCGCAGAATCCAACGCGACGAGAGGCGGTGCTTGTCCTCGCTGAGCTTGGCGGTCACCACAAGAGCAACGGAGAGCCCGGCTGGCAGATCCTCCATCGCGCATGGATGAAACTCCTTCCTCTCGTCGAGGGCATGGAGCTGGCCAGAAAGATGTGATCAATCCTCTAACGTGGACGTGGACGGCCGTTTCAGCAGCGCCCGCCCCGCCTTAAGCGCACGTTCAATTCGCGCTGCTCTTCGCCTTGAACAGATCCGCCTTCAACACGACTTCTCCCCCCGCCGGCACCCTGATCGACACCTGCTTGGTGACCCCCAGCTGCTTGTTGCGCAGCGTGAACGTGGCCGTACCCGCCGGCACCGTGATCGGCGCCACCGGCGCTCACCCCACATACGACCGTCCTGATAGATGACCTCGGCCCAGGGGGTTCACCCGCACCGTCACCCGGCCCGGCGCACCACCCGCTTGCGCTGCGGCCGCTCTTTCACCGGCACCGGCTCGGCCAGCGCCACCCCTGCCCCGGCATCGGCCGCCTCAGCCGTGTCTGACGCCTGAACCACCGCCGGGCGCTCTTCTTCGCGCGGGCGCACCGCGCGCTTCTCGGGCTTCACCTTGGTGGGGCTGGGCACCAACGTCACCACCACCAGCGGCGCGACCGTGGGGCCCTGGGTTCCACGCCGCTGCCGCGCCGATCACCAGCAGCGCCGCTGCCCCCGCCAGAAATGGCCAGCGCCGCGCCGCCACCCTGGCCGGCTCGGGCATCACCACCGCCGCGGGCGGGTCGGTGTCGCGCTGGCCGCCCTGTAACCGCCGCTCGATCATCGTCGGCGCCGAGGCCACCATGTCCGACCCCACCGCCAACGCCTCTTCTCCCGAGGGAATCACGAACGGCGCCGACAGCACGTCGGTGCCCTGCCCCATCGGCATCTGCCGCGGCGCCACCGCCACGTTCTGGTTCGCCGCGTCTTTGCCGAACAGGCCCTCGAGCCAGTCGGCGACGTGGGTGTGGGTCAGCGACTCGCCGGTCACGGCGATGAACGCCTCGAGCGCGTGCGCCATCTCTTCCGCGCTGCCGAAGCGGTCTTTCGGGTTGGGGTACAGCGCCCGCTCGAGAACGTCGTTCAGCGAGGCGTGCAGCTCGTGCCGCCGGGTGAGCCGCCGGGCTTGCGCGCCTCGTCGGCGGTGTCGCACGCACGGGGCCGCTCGTTGAAGAGCAGCTCGTGCAGCGTCACCCCATCGCGTACAGGTCGGTGCGCGTCGAGCGCGGCGTTCGAGTTGAACTGCTCAGGCGCCATGTAGCCGGCTTGCCCTTGAGCGTGCCCGCCCGTCACCTGCGAGGCGTTCATCGCCTTGGCGATGCCGAAGTCGACCAGCTTCACGCCACCCGAGCTCACCAGCACGTTGTCGGGCGACACGTCGCGGTGGAGGATACCCAGCGGGTTGCCGCGCTCGTCTTTGAGCTGGTGCGCGAACTGCAACCCCTGCAGCGCCTGGGTCACACACCCCGCGCGGCGATGCGCGGGTCGGGGGCGCGCGCCGGTCTTCGCGTCCTGCTCGACGATGGCGTGCAGCGAGCGGCCGTGCACGTACTCCATGGCGATGAACCAGTCGTCGCCCTCGTGCTCCCAGCTCGGATCTGCACGATGTTGGGGTGCTGCAGCTGGCCCGCCAGCCGCGCCTCGTTGACGAACATGTCGACGAAGCTCTGGTCGGTGGCGAGTGCCGCAGAATGCGCCGGATCACCACCGTCTTCGAGAAGCCCGCCGGCCCGTCTTGCCGGGCCAGAAACACCTCGCCCATGCCGCCGGTGGCGAAAGCGGCTGCAGCAGCCGGTATTTGCCGAGCTTCTCGGGGTTCAAGGCGCCTACATCTTACCGAAGACGGGTCGCAGCTTCTCTCGGGGTGACGCACTCGGAGCGCGCCTTGAGCGCGCTGAACAGCTTCGCCAGCCGCGACAGCTTCTCGCGCGCCGGCACCTCGAGATCGCGCTGCTGCCGGGCCAGCGCGCGGGGGCCTCCGTCGCTCGTCGAGCACGTCGATGGCGTGCGGCTCGAAGTTGAACAGCGGCAGCGGCCATGCTCGCGAAGACCGCGCGCACCAGCGGCCACGGCGCGAGATTGGCGAAGGTGCCGATGAAGGGCACCCGGGTCACCGGCGCCACCGCGATGGGCAGCTCGACCAACGGGGCATCACGCCGCGCTGGTACGGCGCGGTGAGCGACGGCCGGTACGGTGCCGTGGGCGCCAGCAGCACCAGGGCGAGTCGAGAATGGCGCGCGAAGGCCGCCCTGGCGCCTTGAGCACCCCCATCACCGACGCCTTGGCCAGCCAGTGGGCGTCGCCGGGTGGGTCCACGAGTCGTAGGCGTAGCCGCGCGCCACCACCGCCTGCAGCAGCGCGGGCGACAGCGTGTAGCCCGGCGCGCGAAGCCGACCGGCGCTTCGCCGCAGGCCTGGGTCGGCGCCTGGTGCGCGCAGTCGAGATCTTCGTAAGCCTGCTCGAAGCTCCACCGCGACATGCCCCGTAGTCGTGCGCGAAGCAGGAGTGCGAGCGATCTCCACTCCGGCCAGACGCGCCTGGCGCAGCGAAGGGTCCCGCCTCGGCGCCGATGGCGAAGAAGGGTCGCCAGCACGCCGGCCGCGGCGAACAGCTCGAGGTAGCGCGGCACCGCCACCGAGTAGACGAAGGCGCGCGCTCGTCGAGCACCGACTCAGGCACCGACTGAATGCGGCAGTAGTGGGGCAGCGAATCGAGATCGACCGAGATCGCCCCGCGGCTCATTCGCCCTTGACGCGGATGACGTAGACCAGCCGCGCCACCTGCTTCAGCACGTTGGGCACCCGGCGAAAGAGATGAATCGACGGCTTGCGCTTCTCGTGCAGCTGAATGGGTATCTCTTCGGAGCCGCGCGCCGCCACTGAGCCCACCACCATGTCGGCGTGCTCGAGCAGCGGTATCGCGGCGTCGTAGAAGCTGGGTCGCACAGGTCGATCTCGTCGCAGACGACCAGCTCGCCCTTCGCCTCGAGAATGCCGCGCTTCATCGCGCTGCCGTAGTTGGGCGTGTCGTTGTGAAACCAGCGCAGCCTTCCAGAGCCCGAGCAGATTTCTTCGAGCAGCTGGGGCGTGCGATCGCGCGAGCCGTTCTCGGCAAAAATCACCTCGTAGTCGAGGTTGCGCTGGTCGCGGGGAACCGGCCACCAGGATCGGCCGCCGCGGAGGAGATGATCTCCTCCTCGTTGTGGACGGGAATGACGATGGAAATGCGAGGTGCCAAAAGGACTTGCGCGCGTAGCACGAAGAGTGACCCCCTCGTCAGCATCGGGGTAACGTCGCGCGTTTTTCTAAAAGCCTAAGTAACGGAGCCTGAATAAAGGCGGCCTGCCCTTCCTGCAACGCCCA
>JADJNS010000010.1 GCA_016714225.1 Archangiaceae bacterium | reverse complement strand
GATAGACGTGCCGCACGCCTTCGCCCTCGAGCCGCTTCATCAGCCCAGCGAGCGCACCAGCATGCACCGCCTCACCGTGCCGCGCCTCGAGCGCACGGTGCGTCAGCACGACCACCCGCTTTCCCTCGTACGGCCACTGGGGAAACGACTGCACGGTCTCCCAGGTGGTACGGCCGACGACCAGCGCGTCGACCGACTTCATGAGCTCGACGTACCCGGCCTCGACGCCCTCGAACGGCGCGAGGTAGTCGAGGCTGCCGTCGTCTCGCGCGATGAAGCCGTCGATGGTGAGCCCCACGAAGACGCTGATGCGCATGGCCTGCGTGCATGCCACAGTCGCCGCCGCATGCGCACGGTCACGCTGCTGTCGTTGCTCGCGCTGTCTGCCTGCGGCTCGAACGCGCTGCGTGGCAACGCCGACCTGCGCCTGGCGGACCTCATCGTCACCCGCACCGCCACGCCGGCCTCGGTGCTGCCGCTGCTCGCCGACGACGCCACCGTGCACCGCGCCGAGGCGCCCGACACCGTGAAGGGCGCGGCGCAGGCCGCCGCGCAGCTCGCCGAAATCGTCCCTGGCGCCAAGACGCGGGTGATGCGCCACCACGACGTGAGCGTGCTGATGCTCGACGACGGGCGGGTGCTGTTCATGCAGCGCAGCGAAGCCGACCGGGTGACCCGCGCGGTCGAGCTGCGCGGCCCGATGCCGGGCGACGGCCGCTCTTGGCAGAACCTCTACTACGACCAGGCGTGGAACCTCGACGACGACACCGGCCGGCTCGCGCTGCTGCGCGCCGCGTGGGCGGCCGACGGCCGGTACGTCGACCCGACCAACGACCACCGCGACCCGGCCGCCATCAGCAACATGATCGGCGTGATTCGGAAGATTTTCATCGGCACCCAGGTGGTGGCGCTCACCGGCTCGGCCGACAACGGCGACGGCTGGTTCACCTTCGACTGGGAGATGCGCTCGCGCCTGGGTGGCCGGGTGATTTTTCGCGGCTTCGACATCGTGCACGTCACGCCGACGGGTGAATTCGAGCTGCTCGCCGGGTTCCCGGGCTACCGCGCACCCTGACCAGAGCGATAAGAGGGCCACGATGGAGGGCCCCGAGCACATTCACTTCACCTGGCTGCTGAAGCTGCGGTGGGGCGCGACGCTGGGTCAGCTGCTGCTGCTCGGCCTGTGCGTCGCGATGCTGGGCCTCGACATTCAGTGGCCCCAGGTCGGGCTGGTGCTCGGGCTCGGCCTGCTCAGCAACGCGTGGGGCGAGGCGCTGCGCCGCCGCGGCCTGGTGCGCCCGTGGGTGCTGCGCGTCGCGCTCACCCTCGACGTCGCCCTCTTCTCGGCCCTGCTCTACTTCACCGGCGGCCCCACCAACCCGTTCAGCTTTCTCTACCTCGTCTACATCGCGCTCGGCGCCGTGGTGCTCGAAGCCGCCTGGAGCTGGGCGCTCGCCGTGCTCGCCGCCACCCTGCTCGGCCTGCTCTACGTGGTGAGCCCGGTGCCGGCCGCCGAGCACCAGCAGATGATGGGCCTGCACCTCAAGGGCATGTGGGTCGCCTTCACCGTCGCCGCCGGCTTCATCGTGTACTTCACCGGCCGCGTCTCGCACGCCCTCACCCAGCGCGAGCGGCAGCTGGCGCGCACCCGCCGCCTCGCCTCGCTCGCCACCCTGGCGACCGGCGCTGCGCACGAGCTCTCGACGCCGCTCTCGACCATCGCGGTGGTGGCGCGCGAGCTCGAGCGCCAGGCCAGCGACGCCACCAGCCGCAAAGACGCCGCGCTGGTGCGCAGCGAGGTCGACCGCTGCCGCGCGATTCTCGCCCAGCTCGCCTCCGACAGCGGGCTCGCTCCGGGTGAGGCGCTCGAGCCGCTCTCGGTGCGCGACTGGGCAGCGCAGGTGGCCGCCGAGCTGGGCGCGACCGAGACCGTGCAGCTCGACACGCCGCCCGGCCTCGCCCTGGTCGGGCCACGCCGCGCGCTCGTGCAGGCCCTCAAGAGCGTGGTCGACAACGGGCTCAAGGCCGCTCCGGGGCGGCCGGTGCGCGTGCGCGCACAAGAGCGCTCGGGCTCCATCGAGCTCACCGTTCACGACGACGGCCCGGGCATTCGCGAAGACCTGCTCGCCCACATCGGCGAGCCCTTCTTCACCACCCGCGAGCCCGGCGCCGGCATGGGCCTGGGCGTGTTCCTCGCGCGCTCGGTGGTCGAGCAGGCCGGCGGCACGCTGCGCATCGACTCGCGCCCCGCGCGAGGTACCCGCGTCACGCTGACCGTGCCTGCGACGAATCGCCGCACGCGCCTCGAGGCGAGCGGTGCTTAGCGTCGCCGCAGTGACGGCACGCTCGATTCTGGTGGTCGACGACGACGAGGCCCTGCGCAATCGGCTCGCGCGGGCGTTCTCTGACCGCGGCCTCGACGTGCGCACCGCCGCCGACGGCGCGGCCGCGCTCGAGCTCGCCAGGGCCGAGAGCCCCGAGCTGGCGGTGGTCGACCTGCGCATGCCCGGCGCGTCGGGCCTCGACGTGGTGCGTGAGCTGAAGGCGGTCGACGAGACCACCCGCATCGTCGTGCTCACCGGCTACGGCAGCATCGCCAACGCCGTCGAGGCGGTGCGGCTGGGCGCGGTGAACTACCTGACCAAGCCCGCCGACGCCGACCAGGTGCTCGCCGCGCTCGAGGGCAAGAACGCTGCGGCCGACGAGCCGGTGACCCCGTCGCTCGCCCGCACCGAGTGGGAGCACATCAACCGCGTGCTCACCGACTGCGAGGGCAACATCTCCGAGGCCGCGCGCCGGCTCGGCGTGCACCGCCGGTCGCTGCAGCGAAAGCTGCAGAAGCACCCGCCTCGACGGTGAAGAGCGCCGAGCACCCTGAGCGGAGAGGAGGACCGCAGGTCCTCCTCGAAGTCGAACGGGTGACGTCGCCGCTGGAACGCGACGCAACGCATACTCCATGCCTCAAACAGCAGAGCGTCGCGCAGCAATACGATGGAGCATGTGCTGCACAGCCTTCGACGGGCGACGGCATGGTTCGACGGGCTCACCATGCTCGGTCTCGCAAGACTGTCACTCTCTGAGCGAAGAGGAGGACCGCAGGTCCTCCTCGAAGTCGAACGGGTGACGTCGCCGCTGGAACGCGACGCAACGCATACTCCATGCCTCAAGCAGCAGAGCGTCGCGCAGCAATACGATGGAATATGTGCTGCACAGCCTTCGACGAGCGACGGCATGGTTCGACGGGCTCACCATGCTCGGTCTCGATGCTCGCCCGCGACATCTCACCGCAGGCGGTGGACACGGTGGCGCGTTACTCGTCGCGGCCGTGCTGACGCTGCTGCTCTTCGGTGCGCTCTCGCTCCGCTACGACGCGGCGGCCACCGCCTCGGTCTCGGGCGGCACCCTCGCCGCGGGCCGCACCGGCAACTTCGAGGTGCTCACCCCTGCCGCGCGCATCGGCTTCACCGATGGCCCCTTCCTCTCGGTCGCGCTGCCCATCGCGCGCGTCGAGGTCTCGGCGCAGCCGCAAGCCGGCCTGGGAGACCTCTTCACCGAGGCGGGCTGGCAGACCGGCGACTTCACCTACGCGCTGGCCTCGATGTGGCCCACCGGCGACGGCCCGCATGGCTTCGGCACCGCCCACATCATGCTGGCGCCGACCGTCGCCGCCCGGCACCTCGAAGACGGCCTCCTCTTCTCGGCGTCGGTGATGCTGCGCGGGGCCATACCCCTCGGCATGCACGGCCAGCATCACCACCAGAGCATCATCGCACCGCACGACCTGCTCGACCTGCCGCTCACCGCGTCGCTCGGCCGCCAGCTCGGCTCGTGGCTCACCCTCGAGCTGCTCGCCGCACCGGTCATCGTGCTCATCCCCCACCCTTCTGCTCCGGTGGGCACGCGCTTCAGCATCGGGGGCGCAGCCAGCGCGCGCGCCGGCCGGTTCCGTTTCGGGCTGCAGGCGATGGTGCCGGTCACCCAGAACCGCACCTCGAGCTGGGCGCTCAGCACCACCGTGGCCATCGGAGACGTGCCGCCCGAGGCCTGCCACTGACTGCCGCACCCAACTGGGATAGATGAGTGTCATGCCCCGTCGGCCGCGCGATGGGACCTTCAGCTCGAGGCTCTCGACGATGCGCTGGCTTCTCTTCATCACCGGGCTGGTCTTCACGGCGTGCTCGAGCAAGTGCCCCGAGCCCCAGTACGAGGGCAAGGCGAGCGACGAGGCGTACCTCACCATGGTCGACGCCGAGTCGCGCGCCACCGCCGACGACGCCAAGGCGCCCAGGCTCGACCTCGCCGAAGGCGCCACGCTGCCCAAGAGCCCGGTGCCCACGCTCAGGTGGAGCTCGACGCTCACCGCAAAGGCCGCGCCGCCCCAGCCGCGCTCGCCGCCCGCGGTGCCGTGGTACCGCGGCCTCGTCTACTCCGAGGCCTGGGCGCACCTGCCCCCGGTCACCGGCAGCATCTTCTGGTTCAAGTTCGCGGTGCCGGGCGAGCAGTGCCCGGTCGAGATGATCAGCACCCGCAACGAGTGGACTCCCCCGGCCGACGTCTGGGCGAAGCTCACCGCCGGCACCGGCGCGCGCCAGGTCACCGCGCAGTCGGCGTACCTCACCGAGAACCGCATCACCGAAGGCCCGTACCGAACCTCGGGCGCGCTCTCGTTCAGCATCAGCCCGTGAACGCGCGCCTCGTCACCGCAGTGGGCCTCGCCGCGCTCGCCGCGTGCCGCCCGAGCTCTGACCCGGCGTCGCCCGCGCCGGCGCTGGTCTTCTCTTCCGAGGCGAAGTGGCCCGAGCGCTCGACGTACCCCGGGGTGGGCCAGGGGCGGCTGCTCATCACCAACAGCCGCGAAGACACCGTCAGCCTCATCGACCTGAGCCAGGTCGGGCAGGCCACGCTCCCCGAGCTCGCGCGCGCGCCGGTGGGCCTGAACCCGGTGGAAATCGAAGCGCCGCACCACGCCGCCGTCTCGACCGACGGCAAGCACTGGTACACCGGGCTCTCGCAGTTCGCGCCCGGCACCGGCAGCGGCCCGCACGGAGCGCACGGCACCGGCTCGGTCGACGGCCAGGTGCTCAAGCTCAGCACCGCCGACAACCGCGTCGAGGCGGTGGCGCGCGTCGACCGCAACCCCGGAGACCTCGCCCTCAGCCCCGACGGCAAGCGGCTGGCGGTCTCGCACTACGACCTCTTGCGCATCTCCGAGGCGGCGCGCGGCACCGCGCCCGACCCCGACGCGCGCATCGCGATTCTCGACGCCGAGACCCTCGAGCGCATCGCAATGGTGCGCACCTGCGCCGCGCCGCACGGGGTGCGCTTCTCGCCCGACGGCAGGCGCCTCTACGTGGCCTGCTACTCCGACGAGGTCGCGGTGCTCGACATGACCACCGACGGCTTTCCGGTGACGCGCATACCCGTCGCCTCGAACGCCGGCACCGCCTACACCGCCACCTACAACCCGTACGGCGTCACCGTGCACCCGCAGACCGGCGACGTGTTCGTGTCGTGCCTGACCAAGGGCGAGGTGCGGGTGCTGAACGCGGCCACGCTGATGATGGACCCGGCCCGCACCGCGCTGGTCGGTGGCAACCCGCTGCTCGGCGACGTGAGCCTCGACGGCACGGCGGTGTTCATTCCCCACCAGGGCGACGACCGCATCTCGGTGCTGAACCCCACCACCGGGCAGGAAGAGCGGCTCATCGCCCTGCCCCACGACCGCTGCCTCGCCGTGCACCAGGTCACGGTGCTCGACGCCACCCACCTCGCCGCGGTCTGCGAGGGTGACCACAGCGGCCCCGGCTCGGTGCTGATTCTCGACGCCGCGAGCGGAGCCGTCGTCAGCAGCACCAACGTCGGCGTCTTCCCCGACTGGGTGGGGACGATTCGGCCATGACCCGCGCGCTCTTCAGCCTCACCCTGCTCGGCTTGAGCGGCTGCCAGCTCTCGGCGCAGGGCTACGGCGACCAGCTGTTCCACGACTCGCAGTTCAGCGGCAGCAAGTTCAACACCTGGTCGTGCGCGACCTGCCACGCCACCACCGACTCCGACGCGCGGCAGCTCTCGGGGCACCCGCTCGCCGGCGTCACCGAGCGGCCGAGCTACTGGGGCGGCAACTCCCCGCGGCTCATCGACGCGGCGTCGTTCTGCTACGTCTACTTCATGCGCGGGCCGAAGGCGTTCGAGGCCGGCGAACCGCGCTCGAAGGCGCTCTACGAGTACCTCGCGTCGCTGAGTGGCCCGGCCGACGCGAGGCCGTACACGGTGGTGGCGAACCTCGCCGACGTGCCGCGCGGCGACGGTGCCCGCGGCGAGCAGGTCTACGCCTCGGCCTGCCGAGACTGCCACGGCGAGCTGCACACCGGGCAGGGCGCCAACAGCGCGCTGGCCTCGGTGCTGCCCGAGGTGAAAGACGAGTACGCCCAGATTTTTCCCGGCGTCGAACCTTCACTGGTGTTCATCGAGAAGGTGCGGCACGGGCAGTTCTTCGGCGTGGGCGGCAACATGCCCCCGTTCGGCCTCGAGCGGCTGAGCGATGAAGACCTCGGCGCGCTGCTGAAGTACCTCGGGCTGTGAAGTACGGTCGGCGGCGATGACTTCACCCCAGAAGGTCGACGCGCTGTGGCGCCGCTGCGCCGGGTTGTTCATGGTCGGCTTCGACGGCACCGCCGCACCGGCGTCGATGCTGCAGCTCATCGACGACGGGGTGTACGGCGCGATTCTGTTCAAGCGCAACGTCGAGACGCCACAGCAGGTGGCGTCGCTGGTGCGCGCGCTGAAGACCCGCGCGGGGCGGCCGTTCGTGCTGGCGGTCGACCAGGAGGGCGGGCGCGTGGCGCGGCTGCGCGGCCCTGGGTTCACCGCGCTGCCGCCGATGCGCGAGCTGGGGCGGCGCGACGACGCGGCGCTGGCGAAGCGCGCCGGGCGCCTGCTGGCCTACGAGCTGCGAAGCCTGGGCTTCGACTGGGACTTCGCGCCGGTGCTCGACGTCGACACCAACCCGGCCAACCCGGTCATCGGCGACCGCTCGTTCGGGGCCGACGCGGCGCGGGTCTCGAAGCTGGGCGTCGCGCTGGGTCAGGGCCTCGAAGAAGGCGGAGTCGCCGCCTGCGGCAAGCACTTCCCCGGACACGGAGACACCGCCACCGACTCGCACCTCGCGCTGCCGAGGCTGCCGCACGACCTCGCGCGCCTGCGCCAGGTCGAGCTGCCGCCGTTCGCGGCGTTCGCGCGCGCGGGCCTGGCCTCGCTGATGACCGCGCACGTGGTGTTCGAGGCGCTCGAGCCTTCGGTGCCGGCGACGATGAGCAAGAAGGTGCTGGTCGACCTGATGCGCAACGAGCTCGGCTTCTCGGGGGTGCTGGTGAGCGACGACCTCGAGATGAAGGCCATCGCGCAGCACTACTCCATCGAGCGCGCGGTCATCGACGGAGTGAACGCGACGGTCGACCTGTTCCTGGTCTGTCACGACCCCAACCTGCAGCGGCAGGCCATCGACGCGCTGTACGCGGCGGTGAGAGACGGGAGAGTGAGCGAGACGCGCCTCGACGAAGCGAGCGCGCGGCTCACCGCGTTGGCCCGCAGGTTCGCGCGCGGGCCGGAAGACCTCGTCGCCCGCCTGGGCAGCGCCGAGCACCAGGCGCTGGCCGCGGGCCTCGACGCCGGCGCGTTCGCGGGCCGAGACCCCACCGAGCGATGAGCGAAGACCCGGCGCCGTTTCCCCAGTCGCTGTGCCACCGGTGCGTGGCGCTGAAGCGGGTGAAGGGCGCGAGCTCGGTGTTCCTGATGTGCACCGCGCTGCCGAACAAGTACCCGCCGCAGCCGGTGCTTCGGTGCGGCGCGTTCAAGCCTGCGCCGCGACCGTCGCCCGCGAAGCCCTGAGCGCCTACTTGCAGGGCGCGCGGCGGGCGCCCGCGCGGTACTCCCAGTGCCACGGCTCGCTCGGCACGGTGCGCACGAAGCCATAAGCGCGAGCGTGGCGCTTGAGCCAGGTGTACACGCGGGCGCGGCGGGTGCTGATGTCGAACGCGATGCCGCCCTGGTGGTTGCTGTAGCCGGGGCGCGCGGCGAGGTTGCCGCCGTTGCAGCGCTTGGTGAGGTAGCAGTGGTACAGGTAGCGCTGCTGGGCCATGGTGCGGAAGCCGCTGTTCACCACCAGCGAGACGCCGGCGCGGGCCGCAGCGCGCTCCATGTAATAGAAGGCGTCGCCGGCCGAGATGCCGATGCGCTTGGTGTCGGCCTTGATCAGCGTGACGCGAAACGCGCGGCCCTTGCGGTAGCCGGTGCCGTGGCTCTTGGAGCAGCTGACCAGGTCTTGCTCGGTCTGACCGACGCCGTCGGGGTCGGCCACGTCGCCGGGCGCCGCGTCTTCGGCGGTGCCGAGGGTGGGGTCGATGAGGCCCTCCTCCTGGAACACGTCTTCGGCGTCGGGCAGGTCGGCGGTCTCGGCGTCGAGGTCGAAGTGCGCGAGGCCGTCGTCGGCCTGCTCGGGAATGCTCCAGCCGGCGTACGGGGGCTCTTCTTCGAACTCGCCGGTGCTCGAGTAGACGAGCAGGCCGTCTTCGTCGGTGGCGAACTCGGTGTCGAGCGGCTCGTCTTCGGCCGAGTCTTCGGGGAAACCGCAACCGGCGAAGGCCAGCGCGGCAATGCAGAGGGCAGTGAGGTTGGAGCGAATCATTGTGGGGGCGTCTCCTTGAACGAGGCGCGATTACTCCAAGGGTTATGCCAGTTTGCGTCGCGCTCTCGTTTCACCGGGTGAGGCGCGAAAGGTGACCTGCAGAATCGGTCGCTTGGGGTAGGTCTTATGTCTCTACCGTGCGCGCACCGAGTCGAACGTAAAGCTGCTGAGCGGGAGAGGTGCAGCGACCCTGAACGATCGGTGTATGCGTTTCGTGCGCCACGCGCGCGTGTCGCCCCTTGTCTCCCTGGGGCGACGCGCGCTTTGATGCGCGCCCAGTCGTCTCCCTCGCCTCTCTCCCTTCTAAAAAGTTCGAGGTCCCGTGCTCCGTTCTCTCGCGGTCGCGTTCGTCATGGCGAGCGCCGTCGCCTTCGCCCAGCCCGTCAACGATGACTGCGCCAATGCCGAGGTGATTCCATCGGCGGGGCCTTTTCCCTTCGAGACCACCGCCGTCGACGTGCTCGCCGCGACGAACCCCGCCGGCGACCCGACGATGTCGTGCGCCACGACGCGCAACCGCACCGTGTGGTGGAAGTTCACGCCCGCGGTCAGCGGCACCTACGTCTTTCAGCGTTGCAGCGACTTCCCCAACGCGACCGGCACCACCTTGGGCAGCACCAACGCCGCCGCCGTCTACACCGGCAGCTGTGGCGCGCTCACCCAGGTGACGGGCGCCTGTACCAGCACCAGCTGCCCCTCGACGACGTCTCCGCTCAGCGCGAGCCTCACCGCGGGCGTCGACTACTACGTGATGGGCGCGGTCTCGACCTCGACCGCGCCCACCGCGCCGCTGTCGATGATGCAGCTGCGCATCGCGCGGTTCGAGGCTCCCACCAACGACACCTGCAGCGGAGCCATCGCGCTCACCCCCGAGAGGCCCACCGAGGGCTTTCTCACTCCGGGGGCGAACGACTACCAGCTCGACGGCGGGGCGGCGTGCTTCGCCGGCGTCGGCCACACCACCACCCCCGCGGTGGGCCGCGACCTGAGCTACAGCTTCACCGCGCCGGCCACCGGCCTGTACTCGATTCGCACCCGCGGCTCGGTCTCGAACGTGGTGCTGTACACCTCGAACAGCTGCCAGCCGGCCGGTTCGCCGTCGCTGCCGGTGTGCAGCGCGGCGGCCAACCGCAACACCAGCACCAGCAACGGCGGCGACGAAATCACCTGCCAGTCGCTCACCCAGGGCGCGACGGTGTTCGCGTTCGTCGACGAGGGCACGCTCACCACCACCCCGGCTCCGTTCGACATCGAGGTGACGCCCTGCGTGCGCGAGGCCGAGCCCAACGACACGCCGGCCACCGCGAACCCGTTCATCTGCGGCCTGACCGGCGGCACCTCTCCCGCGGGAGACGTCGACTTCTACGACCTCGGCGCGCCGGCCGCGGGCTCGCGGGTGTTCGCCCTGGCCGATGGCCTGGCGAGCAACAGCACCGACTTCGACATGCGCATCACCACCGCCATCGACACGCTCGAGTGGGACGACTCGAACGCCGACATCGCCTACGGCAGCCTGTCGCCCACCATCGGCGGGCGCGCGCTCACCGGCTCGCAGTCGTTCATCAAGATGGACCACTTCTCGGGCACGAACGCCGAGCCGTACCGGGTCTACGCGGTGGTGCAGCCGCCCAGCTCGGCCGCCTTCCCCGAGACCGAGCCCAACGACACGCTCGCGACCGCCACCTCGAACAGCGCCAACTACTTCAGCGGCACGCTCACCGGCGCCGCACCTTCTCTCGACACCGACCTCTACGCGTTCCAGGCGGCGGCCGGAGACCTGGTGTTCCTCTCGGTCGACGAGGCGCCCGCGCGCGCAGCCGGCTTCGCCATCATTCGCCTGAGCCTGTTGGACGCGAGCGGCGCGACCCTCGCGGTCTCCAACGACACCGGCACCACCACCAGCGTCGCCTCGGGCGCCGGCTCGCTCACCCTTCGCGTGCCGACCTCGCCGGCCGAGTCGCTGGCCTACCGGGTGCGCAGCACCGGCACCTACTACGCGAAGCTCGCCGCGGGCTCGACCTCCACTACCGCCATTGGCGACTACCTGCTCTCCATCAGCCGCAACTGCGTCGCCGGCTCGCCGCCCACGGTGCTCACCGCGAGCTCGCTGGTGCCGAGCAGCGGCCCCACGGGCGGCAGCGCGGTCGACATCTTCGGCGCGAACTTCGAGCTCGGCGCGACCGTCACCTTCGACGGCGTCGGCGCCGCCACCACCTTCATGAGCCGCAGCCAGCTGCGCGCCACCGCTCCGGCGCACGCGCCCGGCCCGGTCAGCGTGGTGGTGACCAACCCCGGCGGGCAGACCTCGGCGCCGCTGCAGTACGCGTACGACGCGGTCGCCCCCACGCTGACCGGCATCTCGCCTCCCAGCGGGCCCACCGCCGGCGGCACCAACGTCACCGTCGTCGGGCAGAACTTCTTGAGCGGCGCCACCGTCATCATCGGCGGCGTGGCCTGCATCAACCCGGTGGTGCCGTCTGCGACGCGCGTCCTGTGCACCACCGGCCCCGGCGCGTTCGGCGCAGCCGACGTGGTGGTCACCAACCCGGGCGGGCTGGTCAGTGCGCCGCTGGTGAACGGCTACACCTACGTCGACGTGCCCACCTTCAGCGCGGTGAGCCCGGCCTTCGGTCCCTCGACGGGCGGCACCACGGTCACCCTCACCGGCAGCAACTTCGCGTCGGTCACCACGGTGACCTTCGACACCACCCGCGCCACGAACGTGGTGCTGCTGAGCTCGACCACGCTGACCGCGCGCGCGCCGGCGCACGCTGCGGGGGTCGTCGACGTCATCGTCACCAACCCCGGCCCGTCGACCGCCACGCTGCCCGCGAGCTTCGAGTACATCGCGCCGCCGGCGCTGACCTCGCTGACTCCGGCGACCGGCCCGTCGAACGGAGGCAACACGGTCACCCTCACCGGCACCGGCTTCGTCACCGGAGCGACGGTGAGCTTCGGCGCGGCCGCGGCGACCAACGTCACGTTCGTCGACGCCACCACCCTCACCGCGACCGCGCCGGCGGGTACCGGCACGGTGAACGTGACGGTGCGCAACCCCGACACCCAGGTCAGCAACACCCAGCCGTACGTGTACGTGCCTCCGCCTGCGGTGAGCGCGGTGAGCCCGATCGGCGGCCCGCTCGCGGGAGGCACCGACGTCACCCTCACCGGCACCAACTTCCAGCCCGGCTCGACGGTGACCATCGGCGGTGTGGCGGCGACCAACGTGGTGGTCGCCACGGCCACCAGCATCACCGCCACCACTCCCGCGGGCAGCTCGGCCACCGCTCCGGTGGTGGTGAGCACGCCTGACGGCCAGGTCAGCAACGCCACGGTCACCTTCCGCTACGGCGCGGCGCCGACCGTCACCGCGGTCGCTCCGCTCACCGGCCCGTTCGTGGGCGGGCAGACCGTCACCCTCACCGGCACCGGCTTCTTCGCCGGCGCGACCGTCACCTTCGCCGGGGCCCTGGCGACCAACGTGGTGGTGGTCAGCGCCACGCAGCTCACCGCGCGCACTCCGGCGGGCATGGCCAGCGGAGTCACCGTCACGGTCACCAACGCCGACGGCCAGACCGGCGCGCTGCCGATGGCGTACAGCTACGTGCCCGGCCCGGTGGTGAGCGCGGTGACTCCGAGCTCGGGGTTCTCGAGCGGCGGCACGCCCATCACCATCACCGGCACCGACTTCGGCGCCCCAGCGACGGTGGCCATCGGCGGTATCGCCGCCACCTCAGTGGTGGTGGTGAGCGCGACCCAGATTACGGCGCTGACGCCGGCCGGCTCGGTGTTGAACGCCCCGGTCACCGTCACCAACCCCGACGGTCAGCGCGGCACGCTGCCGAACGCGTTCAGCTGGCTGTTGCCGCCGAGCATCAGCTCGGTGACGCCTCCGTTCGGCCCGGTCGCGGGCGGCACCACGGTCACGCTCACCGGCGCGGCCTTCCAGACCGGCGCCGCGGTGCTGGTCGGGGTGAACTCGGCGACCAACGTGACCGTCGTGAACGCGTCGACGCTGACGTTCACCACTCCGGCGGGCGTGCAGGGGCCGGCGAGCATCACCGTCACCAACCCCGATACGCAGTCGGTCACCCTCGCGGGCCGCTTCACCTACGTGGCGGCGCCTTCGATTGCCACGCTGACCCCGGACACCGGCGCGCTGCAGGGCGGCACGGTGGTGACGCTGAGCGGCGCCGGCTTCCGCGCCGGTGCGACGGTGACCTTCGCCTCGGCGGCGGCCAGCAACGTCAACGTGGTGAGCGCGACCAGCCTCGTGGTCACCTCGCCGGCGGGCACCGGCACCGTCGACGTGACGGTGACCAACGTCGACGGGCAGAGCGACGTGGCGACGCAGGCGTTCACCTACGTGCCGGCTCCCACGCTGAGCGGGTTGAGCCCGTCGATGGGTCCGGCCGCGGGCGGCACGCCCATCACCATCTCGGGCGCCGGCTTCGGTGCGGGTGCCACCGCGACGCTCGGCGGCACGCCGGTGAGCGGCCTGGTCATCACCAGCGCGACCCAGATGGCGGGCGTGACCGCTGCGCACGGGGCTGGTTCGGTCGACCTGGTCGTCACCGCGCGTGATGGGCGGTCGGCGACGCTGGCGGCGGCCTACACCTACGTGGCCGAGGTCGATGCCGGCCCGGGCACGGGCGGTGGCTCGGGTACTGCGGGCGGCTCGGGTACTGCCGGCGGCACTGCGACCGCCGGCGGCATCGGCGGCGCGGGCGGCGGCGCGGCGGGTGGCTCGGCCGGCGGTCAGGCGGGTGGCAGCGCGGCCGGCGGCACCGGCGGCGGCGCGATGATGGCCCAGAGCGGGTGCGGGTGCGGCAGCGCCGGCGATGCTCCGATGTTCGGCCTGTTGCTGCTGGCCGTCGCGCTGAAGCGGCGCCGCACCGCCTGAGAGGCCGTCGGCCCTTCGCTCGTTGGCGAACGTTCACTCTCAGCGAAGCGCGCAGTCGGGGCCTCGCGCCTCCTGCTGCGCGCCTTCTTGGCCTCCGGGCGACGCGCTCAGCATGAGCTGTTACTCGGCGAACGAGAACGTCATGGTGAGGTCGCCGCGGCGCTTGATGAACAAGATGCCGCCGGCGCCGGCCAGCACGTACTTCGACACCGCGCGGCCGGCCTCGGTCTGCTGCTGGTACTCGAGGTCGATGCGCATCGAGTCGGCGAACATCGGCAGCTTCGACGGCTTCATCGCCAGCTGAACCAGCTCGCCGGCCTCGGGGTCGACCACCGCCACGCCCTCGAGCGCGCCCTTGGCACCGGGGTCTTTCGGCGCGAACGAGATGAGCACGTTGCTCGAGCCGGCCTTCTCGGGCCCCAGCGCCTTGAAGAGGTAGCTCGTCTGGGTCGCGGCCTCGAACGGAGACTCGACCTTCTCGTCCTTCGCGTCGCGCTCGTCGGCGGCTTCCTGCTCCTTCTTCTTCACGTCCGCGCCGTCTTTGCTCGCCGAGAGCACGGTGGTCTTGAGCTTGCCGCCTACCCGCTTCTGCTTGAGCTTCGAGGTGGTGGTGTGAATCACCTTCCCGTCGCCATCGAGGTCGCGCACCACCGCGTCGATGGAGAGCTCGTGCGCAGCGGCGAACTTCTCCATGCGCGCGTCGTGCTCGGCCAGCTTCTGCAGCAGCGCGGGGTCGACCTCGGCTGAAGCGCCGAGCAGCACGAACAGCGCGAGCGAAATCACGCGTTCGCCGCCGCGTAGAACTTCTCGTACTCGGTCGCGAACGCCGCGGTGGCCATCGGGTCGCTGGCGTCCGACATGCGCGCCATGAAGACCTGATCCACCTGCGACCACTTCGCCTCGTCCATGCCGAACTCGGCGAGCAACGCGGTCAGCGCCTCGCTGCTGTTCAGCTTCGCGCGGCGCGCTTGCACCGTCGCGTACTGCTCGAGCGTCACACCTTCGACCGCGTCCAGCAGGCCGGACGGGGCCGCAGCTTCCGGCTCCGAAGGCGCCGCTTCCGACTCCGAAGGCGCCGCTTCCGACTCCGAAGGCGCAGGCTCAGACTCCGAAGGCGCAGGCTCAGACTCCGGCGGCGCGGCCTCCGGCTCCGACGGCGCCGCCTCTGGCTTCGACGCTGCGGGCTCCGGCTCCGACGCTGCGGGCTCGGGCTCAGAGGGTGGGGCTTCAGGCTGCGAGAGCGCCGGCTCTTCTTCGACCACCGGCCGCGGCTTCCGTCGAGGCTCGGGAGGCGGCCGCCGCTCGAAGGTGAGCTCCGGCAGGGCGGCCGCATCACCCAGCTTCTTCTTGAACATGTCGCCGAACGCCATGAGGCTGAAATCTAGGGCATGAGCTTCTTCGTTGGCATCGCATTCGATGACGCGACCCGCGCCGACTTCGAGCGCGCGACCGGGCTCGCAAAGGCGATTGAGCCCAGGCTCAAGTGGGTTCGACCCGAGAAGGCGCACCTGACCCTGGTGTTCTGCGGAGACCTTCGCCCCGACGAGATGGTCATCGCCGCGGTGGCGGGCCGGCACTCGCGCTTCTCGCTGAGGCTGTTCGGCGGCGGCACGTTCGAGCAGGGCGTGCTGTGGCTGGGCGTCGACGGCGAGCTCCAACCGTTGCACGCGCTGCAGGCCGACCTGGCCGCCGCGCTCGGAGTGAAAGACGAGCACGGCGGCTACACGCCGCACGTCACGCTGGCTCGGGTGCGCCGCGAGCGGCTGCCGGTCGAAGCGCTGGGGGGTTTCGAAGGCGCACCGTTCGCCGTCGGGTCGGTGGTGCTCTTCGAGACCCACCAGGGCGAGTACCGACCGCTCGCCCACTGCCCGCTGCGCTCAATACCCCGCAGGGGATCGACCGACGGCATACCTTGAAGGGTATGGACTCTGCTTGCCATGCCCAGCCGCCCGGCTGCTCACCGCACGCAGAACGCCTCAGGCCGAGGCGGGCAGGCGGAAGGTGAAGGTCGCTCCGGCGCCGGGGGCGCTCTCGACCGAGATGGAGCCGCCGTGCGCCTCGACCAGGCTCTTCACGATGTAGAGCCCCAACCCCAGGCCCGAGCCCTCGCGCCGCGCTTGCCAGTGCTTCTCGAACAGATGGGGCAGCTGCTCGGGGTTCATGCCAGGCCCGCTGTCACTCACCGAGACGCTCAAGAACGACGCCTCGGGTATCGCCCGCACCGTGATGCGGCCACCCGGCGGAGTGAACTTGAGCGCGTTGCCGAACAGGTTGGTGAGCACCCGCCCCAGCCGCTCGGGGTCGACCACCGCGTGCGCCTTCTCGGGCAGCTCGGACTCGAGCTTCACCGACTTCTCGGCCGCCTGCTCCTCGAACAACCGCAGGGTGGCGTTGATGAGCGGCGTCACGTCGCACGAGCGGGTGCGCAGCGTGAGGCCGCCGCTCTCGACCCGCGCCGCCTCGATGAGGTCATCGATCAGCCGGTTCATGCGCACCGCCGCCGCGCGAATGCGCTCGAACTTGCCCACCGCCTCGCGGTCTGCCGATTGCCGCGCGGCGAGCTGGCTCACCAGCAAGATGGTCGAGAGCGGGTTGCGCAGGTCGTGCGAGACCACCGCCAGCACCTCGTCGCGCGCCCGCACCGCGTCTTCTTTGCGGCGGAACTGCTCGTCGAGCCGGCGCCGCAGCACCGAGGCGAGCACCAGGCTGGCGAGCAGCCCCACTCCGGTGGTGACCAGCACCTCGAGCCCCGCCTTGCGCGCCGACGCCCGCGAGCGCGCAAACGCCGCCGCCCAGTCGCGCCGCTCGTCGTCGACCAGCACGTCGAGCCGACGCTCGAGCGCGGCGCGCGCCTGGGGCACCTCGCCGTCGTCGCCGGTCGCCACCGCCGCCCTCACCGCCTCGAGGTAGTCGCGCCACGCGCTCTCGACCAGACCGAGGTCGCGCAGCTCGCTCGACGACTCGGCCTTCACCGCTTTCCAGCTGGCCTGAAACGCGGCGTTGGCCTGCTCCGCCCGGTCGGGGTGGGCTCGGCTGGTGGCCACCACCTGCTCGGCGCGGTAGCGGAGGTTCTCGACGCGGGCCAGGTCTTCGGCGAAGTCGCGGGCGATCTCGTCTTTCTCGACCACCGTTCGGTACAGCGCCCCGATGGCCACCGCGCCGGTCACCACCGTGGCCGCGATGACCACTCCGAACCCGATGGTGAGCTGACTGCCGACCGTCATCTGGTGGATCGCCCCGCGCCTGAACCCGCGGCCTCGAGTTTGGTCAAATTGCGCTCGCTTTAATGCTCCCCAAACGGTGACGACGCAACCGAGTTGCGCGGCACCGATCAGGCTGAATCGCCGCGCGCGATTCGCAGACCGCATTAAGGGCCCCTTCGGTGAAACACCTGCAACCCGCGGTGTGGCGGCGGCCGCTCTCGCGCACGTAGGCGTCGAGGCCGGTGCAGCCTCAACGAGCGTCGTCGGTTCTCGCGTGGAAGGTCGGGTTGCAGGGCCCGGGAAATTCGCGGCCTCTCAACGCGCGAGAAATACCGCATGGCCCCTCCCATTCGCTCGAGCGCCCCCTCAAATACCGATTATCAGGCGATTCTCGCCCGCCAGCTCGAGGCCGAGCGCCAGGCCCGGCTGCAGCGTGAGGCGGAGGCCGCTCAGGCCGAGAAGGCGGCGGAGGCCGCGAAGGCAGCGCAGGCGGTCACCCCGCAACCGCCCGATGACGTGGGCGGCCGGGTGGGGAGCGGAGCGGACTGGGTCAAGTTCACGGCGAAGCAGGACGACGGCACGGCGGCGGGCGCGGTGGCGGCGTCGCGGGGCCTGCTCGAAGGCCGCCCCGTCGACCAGGCCGACGCCGACGCTCACACCACCATCGTCTCAGACGCCCCCGATGTGAACGCGCCAGAGAGCTCGAAGAGCCTGATGTTGAAGACCATGCAGGCGGTGGACAATGAGCCCTTCGAGGAAGAGGCGCTCAAGAAGCTGTCGCCCAGCGACCGCGAGAAATATCTCGACGTGAAAGATGTGATCGTGAACGACGGGCCGGGCGGCAACCACGACGCAGCGGCATTGCTGTCGCTGCAGCTGTCGCTGCTCGAGGGCAAGCTGCCCGGCGGCAGCGCGATCGGCGGCGAGCAGACCACGCTCGATGGCCTGCAGACGCTGGCTACGCAGCCCCTCGCAGAAGGCGTCGATCGCTTCACGCTGGTCTCCGACGTGGTGCAAGAGCTCGCCGTGCCCGAGGCGATCGCCCAGCAGAACTTCGGTACCTGCGCCCCGACGTCACTCGAGATTCAGCTCGCCCGCGACAACCCCAGCGAGTACGTGCGGCTCGTCTCGGGCCTGGCGTCGCCCGACGCCAGCGTCACCACCAAGGGTGGAGATACGCTGAAGGTCGAGGCCGGGGCGCTCACCGACCCGAGCCCGCGATCGCTCTCGCAGCGGCTGCTCGCGCCCGCGCTGATGGAGCTCGGCAACGGCACGAACGAAAACTACGTCGACGGCCAAGACGCCAACGTCGACGCGAACGGCAAGCCGGTGGGCGGCGGCCTCACCGTCGAGGGCGTCGACCTCGTGCTCGAGAGCCTCTACGGCCGTGACTTCACCTTCGCGAGCGACCTGACCAGCCCCGAATCGAAGGCGCAGGCGATCGACTTCATCGCGGCCGAGGTGAACCACGGGCGCTCGGTGCCGGTGGGCATGGCCTGGGGCGAGGGCGACGGTGGCCACGAGCTGCTCTGTACCGGCACCGAGGAGCGCGACGGCGAGCTCTACTTCGAGCTCGTCAACCCGTGGGGGCGCGTCGAGCTGATGTCGAGCACCGAGCTCACCCAACGCTTGTGGGACGTGAACTACGACCCCAACGTCAAGCGCGAGGGGTAGTCGCGCGCGGGGTGCGCCGGGTACCGGACGCTCGAAGGCCAGGCCCCGAACGACGGCGCAGCGCGAGCAGCGCCAGCGCCGCCAGCGCCTCGACGCCGGTGCCCGTGCAGCCGCAGCCCTTCGGCTCGGTCGAGCCGCCTGCGCCACCGGTGCCGCCGCCGCCGGTGCCGCTGCTGCCACCGCCGCCGCCCGCACCGCCGCCGCTGCCGCCGTCGACCTGAAGGCACATCTCGTCGACGGTGCCGTCGCAGTCGTCGTCGAGGCCGTTGCACAGCTCGGCGCTGGGCTTCACCTCGCCGGTGCAGCGGGTGTAGCCGCCGTCGACGCAGCTGCGCTTGCCGCCGTGGCACACGCCCGCGTCGCGGGTCACCTGCGGGCCGGTGTAGCAGCCGCGCTCTTCGCCGATGCGGCACGAGCAGCTCTCGTCGACGGTGCCGTCGCAGTTGTTGTCGAGGCCGTCGCACACCTCGGCCGCCGGCGCGCCCGCATCGCAGCCCAAGAGCGTGTTGCTGCGGCAGTCGTAGACCGAGACGGTGCACGCGCCCACGCCGCAGCGGCTGCGGCCGATGCGGTTCAAGGTCTCGGCCTGGTTGTCGAAGAAGCCGTCGCAGTCGTCGTCGACGCCGTTGCACTCTTCCGGCTTGGGGATGATGGCGCCCAGCACCTGGCCCCAGCCGCCGTCGGGGTTGCACTGCTGGGTGCCGTTGCGGCACGGCGGGCGCAGCACGAACGTGCCACCGTCGGCGAGCACCTTCGACGACGGGTAGATGGTGCGCGGCCCCGTGCAGGGGAAGCCCTCGTCGACCTGGCCGTTGCAGTCGTTGTCCTTGCCGTCTTCGACCTCGGCGGTGCCGCTGCCGCCGTCGCAGGTCTGCGCCACGCCGTTGATGCACGAGTCGACCATGCGGAAGCACTCGCCCACGCCGCAGGTGATGAGGTTGAAGCCGTCGTCGGCGGTGCCGTCGCAGTCGTTGTCTTTGCCGTCGCAGACCTCGGGCGCGGGCCCGTTCACGCTGAGGCACTGCAGCCGGCCGCTGGTGCACACCTTGGTGCCGGGCACGCACTCGCCGACTTCTCCGGGCACCGCGCAGCTCGCCGCGCCGCCGGGGTTGTTCTCGTCGGTGGTGCCGTCGCAGTCGTTGTCGAGCCCGTCACAGATTTCGGGGAAGGGCCCAATCATGTCTCTGCACGCCGACCAGAAGCCGTTCTTGCAGACCTGGTAGCCCTGGCGGCACTCGCCCTTGCCGAGCGTCGAGGGGTCGGCGGTGAAGCAGCTCTGGGTGGCGCCCATCGGGCACTGCTGCACGCCGGTCTCGCAGTCGGCGGGCAGCTGCGAGGTCGAGTCGTACGCCACCGGGCAGGTATGCCCCGAGCCGAGCGGGAGCTGAAAGCTCCCGGTGGTCGGGTAGGTGGTGCGCTGGCCGTCGCCGTCCTGGAAGAGGAAGTAGTAGGGGTGACAGCCGTCGGGCAGCACGTCGGGGTCGGGGAAGCTGGCCACGTAGGTGCCGTTGTCGTCGTAGCCGTACGTGCGGTCGAGGTCGAAGCAGTGGCCGTTCACCACCACCGCGCTGCGCTGCGGAGCCTTGCCGCTGGGGTCGTAGTAGCTGGCCATGAACTGCAGGTGCGAGGTGTTGAGCGGGTTGGGCGGCGAGTAGAGGGCCGCGCCCACCGGCACTTTGGGAATCTGCACCTGCGCGTTGCCGTAGGCGATGGTCCAGTAGCTGCCGTTGCACATCGCGCCCGCGGCGGTGAAGTTGCCGATGCCGACCTGGGTGCCGGCGTCGTCGATGACCGCAGAGTAGTTGCTGGGTGAGTTCATCACCCCGCACCAGAAGTCGTAGCCGCCCATCACCTGCTGGGCGATCGACTCTCCCGAGAAGGTGCTGAAGCCGAACAGCGCGTAGCGCGAGCTCGAGTCCTGCCCGACTCCGGCGTCGCAGGTCTTCTGGCACATCGCGCCGCTGCACTGCCCCGGCGCGACACAGCCGATGCCCACCCCCGCGTCGCCCAGCACGCAGCAGCTGTCGTGCTGGTAGCACCCCAGCTCGCTCATGTGGCGCGAGGTGAAGCGCGCGCCCACGTTGGCCTCGCGGCTGTAGACGAAGGGCGGCTTCTTGATGGCGCCCACGTCCATCGGGCCGCACTCGTTCATGTTGGGGGTCTGCCCCGAGTGGCGCGCGAGGTTGAGCAGCACATGCACCATGCGCTCCTGGTCCGACGGGTAGCCGCCGGTGGGCTCGCCGAGCGCCTGCTCGGTGTGCGCGACCTGGCTGGGGTCTCCGGGCGCCTTCGAGGGGTCGGTCGAGATGGTGCAGCCACAGACGAAGACCAGCAGGGCGAGAGCGCGACGCATGCGCGCGGCGTAGCACAACGCGCCGTGGGCGCTCAGTACGACAGCTGAATCGAGGCCGGCCGGTGGTCAGAGGCGCGCGCGACCTCGGGCCCGGCGTAGACCCAGGCGCTCGAGGCCGACGGGCCGAGCTCGGGGCTCACCAGAATGTGGTCGAACACCCGCGGCAGGTCTCGCCCCGGCGAGGGGCGGTAACGGTTCGTCCACCGGTAGGGGTCGGGCACCGCGGCCAGCGCGTCGACCAGGCCGTCGCCCTGCTGCAGCGTCTGCAGCGAGCCGTCGCTCGGCCCGTCGTTCATGTCGCCGCACACCACCACCGCGCGCGTCGGGTCTTCGGCGCGCAGCCGGTCGAACACCTGCCGGGTGTAGGCCGCCTCGGCGCGCCGATAGGCCTCGGCCGCCGCGCCGAAGGCGCCGTTGGCGCGCGCCGCCTGGTGCGCGACCAGCACCACCATCGGCTTGCCGGCGACGTCGAGCTCGACCTCGAGCAGGTGGTGCTTCCACCCCGAGAGGCGAGCGGCCTGGGCCGGCAGGGCGAGCGCCTCGTCGGCGTGCACCACCACCCGCCGCACCGGGTAGCGGGTGAGCAGCGCCACGTTGCGGCCCTCGGGCGTGCCGCTGTCGACGAAGACCCGGTTCGCAGGAGGAAACTTCTCGGGGTCGATGGCCTCGGCGAGGGCGTCGAGCGCCTCGCGGCTGCCGACCTCTTGCAGGCCGAGCACGTCGGCGCCCATCTGCCGCCCCACCGACGTCAACCGGCCCAGCTTCTCGCGGAACTGCGCCTCAGAGGGGCGCAGGCCCAGCCGCTCGCGCACCGGGTTGGGCGCGGTGTCGAAGAAGTTCTCGACGTTCCACGTGGCGAGCTTGAAGGTCTGGGGGCTGCGCACCGCCGGCTGCGGCTCGTGCACGTAGCCGAGCACGTCGGTGAGCACGGCCTGGTTGAAGAAGCCGTCTTTGACGCCGCCCGAGTCGAGCGCGTCCCACTGCTCGAAGAGGTCGGGGCGCGCGTCGAGCGCGCTGGCCGCCTCGCGCACGCTGGCGGGCAGCGACGGGTCGGCGGCGGCAGAGCGCACCTCGGAGGGCTCGATGCGGCCGTCGCGGGCTGCTCCGCCGGCCCCGTCGAAGCGTCGAAACTCGTCGCGCACGATGCGCGCGAGCGCTGAGGCGTCGCTGAGCTTCACCTTCGACATTCGAGGGCATTGTGTGGCACCCGCCCTGCCCGTTGCCAACCCGCGATTTCCAGAGTGGCGCGGCGCGGCGTCTGCGGCGCCCGTCGACGGGCTTGCCGTTCTTCGCCAGCTCGGGGTCGCCGCCGCGCATTCTCTTGCGCGACTATTCGCTAAATGGAATACTGCCACCATGAGCCACGGTCACACGACCATTCCCCAGAGGGCATAGACCGTCATGCTCGCCACCTTTCAAGCGCTCGCAGAGCCGAACCGATTGCGCATCGTCGAGCTGCTGCTTCGCGGGCCTCGCGCGGTGGGCGCGATCAGCGAGAAGCTCGAGCTGCGGCAGCCGCAGGTGTCGAAGCACCTCGCGGTGCTCAAGGCCGCCGGCCTGGTCGAGGTCGAGGCGCGCGCGAACCAGCGGCTCTACGAGCTGAGGGCGGCGCCGCTGGCCCAGATGCACGGCTGGCTCATGCAGTACCGCCAGCTCTGGGAAGAGCGCCACCGCCAGATGGACGAAGTGCTCGAGGACCTGAAGCGTGAACAGCAGCGACGAAGCCACCCGAAACCGGAGCAACGCCATGGGCGAAACAAGCACCGCTGAAGCGGAGAAGAACGACGGCACGACACTGCTGCTGCCGAGCGACACCGACATTCTGATCAGGCGCGACTTCGCGGCCCCGGCGGGCCTGGTGTTCGAGGCGCTCTCGAAGCCAGAGCTGGTGAAGCGGTGGTGGGCGCCGCGGTCGCGGGGGGCCATCGTGAGCGTCGAGGTGGACTTTCGGGTCGGCGGAGAATGGCGCTTCGTGATGCGCACCCACCGCGGGGCCGAGGTCGGCTTTTCCGGCCACTACCTGGAAATCGAGTCGCCGACGCGCATCGTGCACACCGAGGCGTTCGATGCGTTTCCCGACGCGGTGGCGACCGTCACGGTGACGCTCACCGAGCGGGCCGGCAAGACCACCATGGAGAGCCTCTCTCGCTACCCCTCCAAAGCCGTGCGCGACCAGGTGGTCGCCAGCGGCATGGAGTCGGGCATGCGCGAGAGCATGCGGCAACTCAGCGACGTGGTGCTCGGCCGGGCCGGCAACCACTGAGGAATCGAACCGCCTTCACCGCTGCGGAGCTGGAGCGCGCCGGCGTCTACGTGCCCTGAGTACGGCGCCGGCGCGCCAGCACCGCGAGCGCCCCGAGCAGCAAGAGGCCCTCGGCGCTGCCGCAGCCGCAGCCGCCCTTCTTCATCGGCTCGTCGGTCACAGTCACGTTGGCGCTGCCGCTGACGGCGCCGCAGGTCGCGGTCACCGCGCCGGTCATCGCCGCGGTCAGCTTGCCGCTCGCGTCGATGTCGCCCGCGGTCGACGCCCAGGTGCAGCCCGACACCGCCACCGAGGCGCCGGCCAGGTCGAGCCCCGCCACGGTGAAGGTGCCGGTCTCTCCCTTGGCCAGCGACGAAGGCCCGCTCACCTGCACCCGCGCCAGGCCGCCCGCCATCACCTGCAGGTTCAAGAACGCCGAGGTCGAGATGTCGCGGCTGTCTTTCACTTCGACCTGCAGGTCGTAGGTGCCCGCGGCCGAGAAGGTGGCGACCGTGTTCTTCGCCGCGTTCGAGCCGTTGACCGAGAACGCCACGCCGGCCGGCCCGTTCACCATCGACCACGCGTAGGTGAGCTGCGCCTCGCCCTCGTCGTCTTCGGCCAGCACCGAGAGGTGGGTGGTGGTGCCCATGGTCACCGGGCTGGGGCTCGCGGTCGGCCCCATCACGATGCGCGGGGCCGCGCCGACCACCACCGTGACGGTGGCGCTGCCCATCTTGCCGTCGTACTCGGCGGTGACGGTGCAGGTGCCGGCCGCGGCGGCGGTGAGCTTGCCGGTCTGGGTGATGGTGCCGCACGACGCAGGGGTCACCGACCAGGTGGCCTCGCCCCCGAAGTCGATGTCGCCGCCGAACTGGTCTTTCACCGCGGCCACCAGCTGCCGCGACGCGCCCACGTCGACCATCGAGGCCGAAGGAGTCACCGCCACGCTGGTGGTGGTCTGCAGCACCGCCACCGTCACGCTCGCGGTCGACGACAGGCCGCCGGGGTCTTCGACCTTCACCTCGAACGCGTAGGCGCCCGGCTTGGTGAACGTCACGGTGGTGCTCTTCGAGGGGTTGGTGCCGTTGCGGGAGAAGGTCGAGGGCACCACGCCGAACACCTGGCTCCAGGTGTACTTGAGCGTCGACTCGGCCTCGACCGGGTCGTGCCCCAGCGAGGTGAGGTCGCAGGTGGTGCCCACCACCGGAGACGGCGTGGCGTGCGGAGGGAACGCGAAGCTGGGCGCGACGTTGGCGTTGAGCACGGTGAAGTCGGCGCTCCACTCGTCGAGGCCGCCGTCGGGGTTGGGCAGCGTCACGTCGCGCGACGCGGGGCCGAACACGTAGCCGGGCTTCGCCGGAGAGAGCGTGTACGTGCCGGCGGGCAGGTTTTGAATCAGGTAGCGGCCGTCGGTGTCGGTCGAGCCGAGCGCCACCCCGGCGTCGATGAGCGAGCCCAGCGACGGCCCGCCGGCCTCGTCGACGTAACCGCTGACGAAGTACGCGGTGCCCGCCGCGCCGGCGAAGTCGAACGACGCGCGCGCGGTGCCGGTCGCGTCTTTCACCACGCCGGTCGACGACACGGTGATGGGGTTTGCAAACGCGGGGGTGAGAACCTGGCCCGCCGCCTCGGCGCGCAGGTTCCACGTGCCGGGAGGGACCTTGGGGAGAATCCACGTCCACACTCCCCCGTTGAGCGCAGTGTTGGCGTTGCGCGTGCCGTCGGTGACGAGGTGCGGGCCGGTGGTGCCGGTGACCTTGCCGCTGACGGGGAACACCAGCTCGACGAAGTTGCGCCCGGTGAGCGACATGTTCGTCACCTGCACCGGGTTCACGAAGCCCTGCACCACGAAGTTCTCGGCGTTGGGGCCGGTGGCGGTGAGCTGGTACGCGCCCGCCGGCACCCCGGTGAGCGTGTAGTTGCCCGCCGAGTCGGTGACGGTGCTGTAGATGCCCGCGCTCACCGTTGCGCCCGCGAAGCCCGCGCCCACCGACGTCACCCGCCCCGAGATGCTGTAGGTGGCGCGGCTGCCGGTGAAGTTGATGTTGCTGACGTTCGCCGTGCCGACGTTGACCGGGTTGGTGAACGCCGCGGTGAAGGTGTAGCCGGTCTTGCGCGCCTGCACGGGGTACGTGCCGGTGGTGACACCCACCAGGGTGTACGTGCCGTCGGAGTTGGTCCACGTGGTGCGGTTGCCGCTGAACACCCGCACGCCCTCGACGCCCATGCCGTTCTCGGTGACCGTGCCGGTGATGCGGTACGTGCCGGGGTTGCCGAACTTCGTCGCCACGCTGGCGGTGGCGGTGCCGCCCTTCATGTCGCTCACCGTCACCCGGGCCAGCACGTCGCGCGCGCCGGTGACGTTGCGCGACTGGGTGGGCTGGTTGGTCGAGGCCTGGCTGTCGCCGAAGTCCCAGTAATAGGCGAGCGTGTCGGCGTCTGGGTCCATCGCGGTGGCGCCGCAGTCGAGCGACGGGCCCTGCACCGCGCAGGCGAGCATCACGGTGGGCGCGTGGTTGGTGGCGAACAGGCCGCGGTTGACCACCACGTCGAGCGAGGCCGGCATGGTCTGCGCCACGCCCACCGGGGTGATGTGAATGCCCGAGGTGAAGTCCGAGAAGGTGCGGCCCACCACCAGCACCGAGTCGGCGGCGGTGCTGGTCCACGGGGTCATGTCGAGCAGGTTCGACGAGTCGCTGTTGTTGTAGCCCCAGTTGATGCTCGCGCCGCGGGCGAGCAGCGCGCCGCCGGCGGGCCGGTACTCGACCCAGTAGTCGCGGGTCGAGCCGATGGGCACCTTGAGGGCGTGGGTGCCGCCGCCGATGACCTGCTCGAGGTCGTAGACGCGGTACTGGTTGCTGGTTGCCGCCACCGCCACCTCTCCGGGGTTGAACCAGTCGAGGTCGTACTTGTACCAGGCGTTGTAGTGGCCATCGCCGTCGCCCATGATTTCGAACGGGTTGCCGTACTCGAGGCTGCTGCCGGCCCCGATGATGCTCTCGTTCTGCGACTGCCAGAAGTTCGCGTGGTACAGCCCGTAGTTGTGGCCGACCTCGTGCGCGAGGGTGCCGAGGTTGAAGGCGCCGTTGAGCCACGCGCCTGACTGGCCGATGAAGCCCAGGCCCGACCAGCTCCACTGCGGCACGCCGCCGAAGGCCACCACGTCGAGGCCGTTCGACCCGGGCGGGAAGCCGGCGTTGGTGGCCGCCGCGCGGGCGTCGTTGAGCAGGCCGTCGGTGTCGTCGGCGCTGCCGTAGGCGGCGCGCGTCTTGGGCATGCGCAGCGTCATCGGCACCACCGTCACGTTGAGCCCGGTCTTGTTGAAGCTCGCCGCGCGCAGGTAGGTGCCGAGCTGCGCGGTGAGGTTCTGCGCCGCGGTGAGGGTGAGCGGGTCGCCGGGCAGGTCGGAGAAGTCGACGCGAATGAAGCGCATCGGCTTGGTGCCCACCGTCCACGCGCTCTGCTGGGGGCCGGGGAGGTTGTGCAGGTTGCGCGGGAGCAGCACCGCGCGGCGGTCGAGCGCGATGCCTTCGGCCCACAGCCGGTCGCGGCTCTTGAGCGCCACCAGGTCGCCGTGCGGAGCCACCGCGTAGCGCTTGCCGCCCAGCACGAACCAGCGCTCGATGCCGCCCTGGTGGTCGGGCCTCAGCACCCCGAGCACCTCCCACTTGCCGACGCCCGAGAGGGGCAGCTCGAGCAGCTGCGCCACCGCCTCGGGCATGCCGTCGCGCTTCGCCCGGTGTGCCAGCGCCGTCGCGGGCTCCGAGCGCATCAGCTCGAGCATCGCGCCGCGCCGCTCGGTGGCGAGCTGCACGCCCTCGTCGACGAGCTGGCTTCGCGCGTACTCGCCTTCGGCGGCGCGGTACTGCTTCGCCCAGCGCTCGAACCGCGTGAACGAATCGCCGCTCGCAGCCGCGGCGCACAGAGAGAGAATCAAGAGTCCGTTCATGTGGGGAAGCCCGAGGGAGGGGAAGCCGGCCTGAACCGGACCGGGTTGATACACCGTTTCGCGCGACGACTGTCAGCGTCGCCGGCGCAAGATGGCGCCCTCGAGGCCACCCACCAGCACCTGGTCTGTGAAGCCGTAGGCGACGTTGAAGTACGTGAGGGTGTCGGCGCTCTCGACGTGCCACGCGCCGTCCCAGTGGGCGATGGCGCCGTTGTCGCCGGTCACCCAGATATCGTTCGGGCCGTACGCGAAGACGCCCTTCCAGAAGTGAAAGCCCTTGAACTGGGGCATGGTGCGGTCTTCGACGACCGAGCCGTTCCAGTGCCAGAGGTTCTGGGTGCCGGTGCCGTTCGAGATGTGACCGACGGCCCACACGTCGTCGGGGCCGTTCACCGCCACGGCGAGGCAGAACGAGCCGCTCGAGAGCGCATGCGTCGTCCACCCGCTGCCGTTCCACCGGTCGAGCGAGGCGCCGCACGCCCAGACCTCGCTGCCCTTCGCGGCGATGGCCCAGTGCCCGACCGAGCTGACCTTCGACCAGGTGCCGTTGTAGTGCCACGTCGCCGCGTTGTTGACGGTGGCCCAGACGTCGTTCGAGGCGGTGCCGGTGATCGACGTGAAGATTCCCGCCGGCGAAGCGGCGGTCCAGCTGGCGCCGTTCCAGTGGCTGAGGCCGTTCACACCCGCTGCCCAGAGGTCGCTCGACGACGCGCCCCACAGCTGCCAGATGTGCGGCACGTTCGGGGCGCTGGCGAACTGCGCCTGGCTGCGCGTCCAGCCGGTCCCGTTCCAGTGGGAGACGACATCGCCAGTGCCGGCGACCCACAGGTCATTGGGCGAGGTACCCCAGAGGGTGTCGACATCGGCATCTCCACCCTGCCAGTCGACCTTCGGGCCCGCGGGCGTGATGCGGGCGATCGACCCGCCCGAGCCCACCAGCACCCCTTCGTTCGGGCCCGAGAACCAACTGCCGTTCACGCTGCCACCCGGGCTGCTTCCGGCGTCGTACGCGACACCGTTGATGAACGACTGGCGACTGTTGCCGGAGGCCCAGGTGGCCCCGGGCACCACCTGCACCGTGTAGAGGCCGCTCGAGGTGTACGCCGGCGGTGAGGCCCAGGTGCCCCCGTCGAACACCCGGGTGTACCCGTCTTCGCCCACCGCCCAGATGTTCGAAGGCGAGCTGCCGGAGATGGCGTGCAGCCAGCTCGGCGACGGAACATCGACGAGGTCCCACGACGAGCCGCTCCACTTCACGATGATGCTCGTGCCGCTGATGGTCGCAGGCGCATCGCTGACCGCGTAGGCCTCGTTGGGTGCCGAGGCCCAGATGCCGCGCACGTAGCGTCCCAGGCCCACGTCGGGAGGCCGCGTCCACTGGACGCCGTCATAGTGCGCGGCGGCACCCGGGTAGCCGGCGGCCCAGACGTCGCTGCCGCTCAGGCCCGAGAGGCTGTCGATCTGCCACAGCTGGTTCCAGAACGTCGCCGGCAGCGGCGGCTCGCTCCACGACGACCCATTCCAGTGCAGCAGCACCTTGTCGCCGCCCACCCAGACGTCATTCGGGGCCGCCGCCCAGACGCTGCGCAGAAACCGGTCGCTGAGGTACGTCTCGCGCCAGCGGGTTCCGTCGAAGTGGAGAATGACACTGTCGCCCACCGCCCAGATGTCGTTCGACGCCGTGCCGTGCGCCGCCATCAGCGTGTTGCCCTGCGGCAGCGGCACCCACCAGCACCAGCCGGTGGTCGCGCAGCGACCGACGCCACCGAAGCCGCCGTCGAAGGCGCTGCCGCCTGCTGCGCCTCCTGCCGTTCCTCCAGCGGTGCCGCCCGCCATGCCGCCCGCGCTTCCACCTGCGGTGCCTCCGGCGCTGCCGCCCGCGGTGCCTCCCGCGTTCCCGCCTGCGGCGCCTCCCGCGCTCCCGCCTGCAGCGCCGCCCGCGCTGCCGCCGCCGGTGCCGGCATCGGGCACGCCGATCAGCACCTCATCACCACAATCACAGCCGGCCAGCCCGACCACCCACAGCGCGACGAAGACGTTGCGAAAGCTCATGGTGCCCGCTCCTTGTGGCGGGTCGGCACTTCTGTCACTCCGCCGTCATTTTTTCAGCGCGTCGTCGATGACCTGCGCCTGCATGCTGTTCGGGAAGCGGGCGTGAAAGCGGTCGGCCCGCGCGCGCGCCCGAGACATCTGTCCCTCTGCGGCCAGCGCCCGAATCGCGAGGCTCTCGCGCTCTTCGACCAGCATGCCCTGCGCGAACTTCTGCTCGTGCTCGCGGCAGGCGTCGAGCGCACCGGCGAGGTCGCCGCGCGCCAGCGCCACCGTGGCGCGCTCGATGAGCAGCCGCTCGAGCTGGGGAGAAGGCGCGGCAACGACCCGGGGCTCGCGCGGCGCAGCGGGCGCCACCGGGGCGGGCACAGCCTCGACCGGCGGGGCGACCGGCGCCGGAAGCGTCACCGGCAGCACGATGATGTGCGGAGCCACCGCCGGCGCGCTCACCGTGCGCACCCAGAAGCCCCCCGCCCCACCGACCGCCAGCGCGGCCACCACCGCCGCGGTCACCTTCGCGACCGAGGTCGCAAAGGCCGGGGCGAGCGACGCCGACGCCGCCACCGACGCCGCGATGCGCGCCTGCACCTGGGCCAGCGCGGCCTGCGGCGGCGGCGACCGCTTCGCTTCGAGCGCCAACGCCTCGGCGATGTCCTTCGGCAACGAGGGAAGGGGGTCGTTCATGCTGAGCTCTCCTCGCTGCGAAAGGCGCGCTCGAACGCCACGCGGGCGTGGCGAAGTCGCGAATAGGCGGTGTTGAGCGGCACTGCGAGCGCCTGGGTCAGCTCGGGCATCGCGAAGCCTTCGATGTCGTGGCCCACCAGCACCTGGCGCTTCTCGTCGTCGAGCGCGTCGAGCGCCTTGGTGACGCGGTCGAGCGTCTGCTTGGCGACCAGCAGCGCCTCGGGGCTCTCGTGGTGGCTGAGCACCGGAGCGTCGGTCAGCGCTTCGCTGCCGGCCATGCGCACGCGGCGGTTGGCGGCGAGGCGGCAGGCGATGCCGAAGAGCCACGGGCGCAGCGGGTGGTCGGGGCGGAAGGTGGCGCGCCGCTCCCAGGCCACCACGAAGACGTCGTGGCACGCGTCGGGCAGCGCGTTGGCCGGCACCCCGAGCCGGCGCAGCGTGCTCCACAGCCACCCCAGCTCGTTGCTGTACGCGGCGTGAAAAGCGTCGGCCTGAATCATCTGGGCGCTGCTTGTGGCGAGCCGTTCAATCCGTCAAAACGCATACCCCACCCCCAGCCCCAGGTGCCCGGTCAGCCACGAGAGCTGCCACACCCGCTGGTCTCCGAAGGCCATGCTGGGCCGGGTGAAGGGCACCTCGACCGAGAGCCACAGCCGCAGCGACCAGTGCTCGGTCAGCTGCGGCTCGAAGGCGCCCAGCAACCCCGCCTGGCCCGAGAAGACGGTGCGCCCCGAGGCGCCGGGCAGGCCGTCACCCTCGAGGCGCATGCCGCCGAGCGCCACCACCGCGCAGCCCGAGACCCACGCACGGGTGATGCACGGGGTGAGCGTCGCGGCGCCGCCGTACACCACGCCGCGCCCTTGCGCGACGGCGAGGGCGCCGGGGCCGTCGAGGCGCGCGCCGATGCCGACCGAGAGCAGCGGCCCCGCGAGGCGCAGCTCGACGAAGCCGCCGTAGGTGGCGGTCGGGGCGATACCGAGCGCGCCGAGCGGCCCGACCGCGACGCCCACGCGCAGCGGCTGCACCGCAGGTGGCGTCGGGGCGTCAGCCGCAGGCGCGACGGGCGGCGGTGCGACGACGGCCGGTGGCAAAGGCTCGCGAGCGACCTCAGGCGCGGCGGCTTCCTTCGCCTCGCGCGCGAGCAAGGGGTCGAGCGCCAGCGCGGCGGCGACGGCGACGCTCTCGGCGAAGTCGGCGCAGGGTGCACGGCCGGCGAGCTTGCGCTCTCCGGCGCGGTGCGCGGCGTCGGTCAGCACCAGGGTAGCGTCGAACCCGGCGCGCTGCGCGGTGAGCGCCACCGAGAGCAGCAGGGCTCCGTCTTCGGTGAAGGGGTCGTGCCCGAGGCGCGCGGCCACCATGGCGCGAAAGTGCCGCGCGTCGGGACACCCGGCAGGGCTCGAGTAGTCGAGCCGCGCCGCGCCGAGCAGCGTGAGCACGAGAGAGGTCGATGCGGCGCCCAGAACCAAAGCCCCGGCCATGTACCGCAGATGGTCCCCTGAAGGCGCCAGCCGTATCGGGTGACGGTGCGGGTAGACGGGCGGTGCGATATCAAGAAGCTCGATGCGCACCAGCTCGAAGGGCTCGACCGAACCGACGGGCCGTACCCCGCTTGGGTCGAAACGGGCGCCGCTGAGCCCGGCCGCCACAGACGTGCTTCGCGACATCTGGGCGCAGGTGACGCGCGGTCGGTCTTCTCGTCACGGCGTGTTACGAGGTGCCGATGCTGACTCGCGCGCTGCGGTGGCTGTGTCTGGTGCTGGCAGTGTCCGCCTGCCCTTCGGGCCCGGGGCTCCCCGCCGACAGCGGCCCGGCCGACAGCGGCGCTTCAGACGGCGGCACCTCTGACGGTGGCGCTCCCGATGCGGGCCGGCTCGGGTTCACCCTGCGCAGCCCCACGCTGTCGGTCGACGGTGGCGTGGCCTCGCGCTACTGCTGGTACTTCCGCACTCCCAACGCCGCCGCGCAGGCGGTGGCGGGCTTTCACTCGTCGCTCGGGCCCGCGGTGACCTATCTGGGTATGTGGCTGACCCCGACCGAGGTGATGCCGCCGGGCACCCTGGTCGAGGGGTGCGATCAAACGGGGCAGTTGAACAACGGAGCGGGCTGGGCGTACTCGGCGTGGCAGCCCGACGCGGGCTGGAGCTTTCCCACCGACGACGGCGCCGGTCAGCCGCTCGGCAAGGTGCTGGCGCCGAACCAGGCGGGCTTCCTCTACCTGCGGGTGGTCAATGGCGAGACCGCGTCGGCGAGCGCGCAGGCGCAGGTCGACGTCGACCTCTACCCGCCCGACGCCTCGGTCACCCCCGCCGACTCGCTCACCACCTACAACGGCAACATCAACATCTTGCCGAACGGCACCGACACCGCCACCGCGACGTGCCCGGCTCCGAGCGGCGCGCGCTTCACCCGCATCACCGTGTTCACCCACCAGCAGGCGGTGCAGACGCAGGTGAAGACCCCGGGCGTCACCTTGTTCGCGAGCACCGACTGGGAGAACCCCGGCGCCTCGACCTTCAGCGCCCCCTCGTTTCCCACCCCCGCAGCGCTCGAGGTCAGCTGCTCGTACGTCAACCCGACCGGTCGCACCATCACCGCGGGCGCCAGCCCCGACACCGACGAGGCGTGCATGATGCTCAGCTACTTCTTTCCCTCGGCGCGGCCCCGGCTCTGCTTCAACAGCACGCTGATTCCCTGAGAGGGTCGGCCGCGATGACGGGCCGGCGCGCACCGGCGGGCTGATCACATACAGTGCGCGCGCTTTGAGCCTGCTCACCACCTTTTGCCAGCACTGGCGGGGCACCGTGCCTGACGACGCCAACGCGCTCGAGCGGGCGCTCGCCGCTGCCCTCGACACCGCGCACGCCGCGCACCCCGACCTCGCGGTCGACCCGCTGCGCTTCGTCGCGCACGTCGCGGCACGCCTGCCCGCCGAGGGCGACCCGGTCGCGTCGCTGGCGACCCTGGCGCTCACCGACCTCTACCTCGCCTGCGCCGCGCTCGACCGCGACGGGCGAGCCCTCACCCGGCTCGAGCAGCTGTGCGCCGAAGCGGCGGCGATGAACCCGGTCGACCCCTCGGGCCCCTTTCGCGACGAGCTCAAGCAGGAGCTGATGATTGCGCTGCTGGTGAGGCCCGGCACCGCGGGCAAGCTCGAAGGCTACCGCGGCCTCGGGCGACTGGGCGGCTGGCTGCGCGCGGTGGCCTGTGGCCTCGCGCTCAACCTGCGCGCGCGCAAGCAGCCCGCCGCTCCCGGTGACGACCACCTCGGCGCCGAGCTCGACGTGCTGATCGACTGGGAGAGCCCCGAGGTGCGACTGCTGCAGCTGCAGGCGGGCACCGGCTTCAAGCAGGCCTTTCACGCCGCGCTCGCCCAGCTGCCGCCGAAAGAGCTGAACCTGCTGCGGCTGCGCTGCGTCGACGGAGTCTCCGACGCCGGCATCGCCGCGCTCTACCGGGTGCACCGGGTGACGGTGGTGCGGTGGTTTCAAGACCTCAAGACCGCGCTGCTCGAGCGCACCCGCCGCGAGCTGGCGGCCCGCTCGGGCCTCGATGTCGACTCGCTGGTGCGCGCGGTCGACGGCGAGCTCGACGCCAGCCTGAACCGCTTCTTCCATGTCGAATCGTCCTGAGCTCGGGCCGTGCCTGACCGACGCGGCCATCGCCGCGCACCTCGCGGGCACGACCTCAGAGGCCGAGGCCGGCGCGCTGCTCGAGCACCTCGAGCGGTGCGGGCGCTGCCGCCAGCGCGCGGTGGCCGCGCTCGGCACCTCGCAGTTCAGCGAGCAGAGCGCTGCGCCCCACCCCGCCTCTGAGGTGCTGGCGCGGGGGGCGGTGCTCGGCAAGTACGTGGTGCTCGACCCGCTCGGCCAGGGTCGCATGGGCGAGGTCTACTCGGCGCTCGACCGCGAGCTCGACCGGGTGGTGGCGCTCAAGCTGCTGCGCGACCGCGCGCGCGACGCCACCTTGAGCGAGGCGCGCGCGCTGGCGCGGCTGAGCCACCCCAACGTCATCGCCTGCTACGACGTGGCCGAGGCCGAGGGCCTCACCTTTCTGGTGATGGAGCTCTCGCGCGGGCAGACCCTGCGCAGCTGGGCCCGCACCTCGCGCCGCCCCACCGAGGTGCTGGGCGTGGCCATCGACGCCGCGCGGGGGCTCGCCGCGGCTCACGCGGCCGGCCTGGTGCACCGCGACTTCAAGCCCGACAACGTGCTGGTCGGCGACGACGGGCGGGTGCGGGTCACCGACTTCGGGCTGGCGCGGGCCGCCACCGACGAGGCGGCGGCCTCGGGCGCGCCGCGCCAGCTCGCCGGCACGCCCAGCTACATGGCCCCCGAGCAGCTGAGCGGGGCGCCCGCCGACGCGCGCAGCGACCAGTTCTCGTTCTGCGCCACGGTCTGGGAGTGCCTGTTCGGCGCGCGGCCGTTCGCCGGAGACTCCATCGCCGCGCTGCTCGCGGCCATCGAGCGCCCGCTCGACGCGCCCGCCCGCACCGCGCCGCGGTGGCTGTGGCGCGCGCTGGCCCGCGGGCTCTCGGCGGACCCGGCCCGCCGCTGGCCTTCGATGGAGGCGCTGGTCGCCGCCCTCGAGCGCGGCCGCGCTGCGCCCACCCGCCGGCTGCTCGCGGCGGGGGCGCTGCTGGCGATGGGGGTGGCGGTGGCGGTGCCCGCGTACGCCCGCACCGCCGCGCGCCGTGAGGCGGCGCTGTGCGAGCGGGCCGCGAGCTGGGAGGGCGTGTGGGGCGCGGAGCAGCACCAGCGGGTGCACCGGGCCTTCACCGACTCGAAGCTGCCGTTCGCCGAGCAGGCCTGGGACCAGGCGTCGCGCGCGCTCGACAGCTACGCGCAAGAGTGGAGCGACGCGCGCCTGCAGCAGTGCCTCGCGCCCACCGGCGACCTCGACGCGCGCTGCCTGCGTCAGCGTCGCGAAGAGCTGCGCAGCCTCGTCGACGAGCTCAGCCACCCCAGCGCGCTGGCGGTCGAGCGCGCCGCGTCGCTGCCCCTGGGGCTCACTCCCCTCGTGCGCTGCGCGCTGGGCCGAGGTCAGCTCGCCCCAGGGCCCGCCCAGCCCGAGCTCGAAGACGCGGTGGCCCAGGCCCGTGCCGCCCACCAGGCCGGCCGGCTCGAGGCCGCCGACGCGTTGGTGGGGCGGGTGCTCACCAGCTCGGCCGCCACCGCGCCGCTGCGCGCCGAGGCCCGGCTGCTCGCGGGCCGCATCGCGCTCGAGCTGCACCCCGGCCCGGCGGTCGAAGGGCTGCTGTTCACCGCCGCCACCGAGGCCGAGGCGGCCGGCGCCCCGCAGCTGGCCACCGAGGCCTGGCTGGCGCTGACGCGCGAGGCGTCGTCGAAGAACGTCGACCAGACCCAGCCCGGCCGCTGGCTCAAGCTCGCCGAGACCTCGCTCGGGCGGGCCGGTGACGTGCCCGACCTGCGCTCGACCCTGCTCTCGCTGCGTGGAGACGTGGCCGCGCGCGAGGGGCGGTTCGACGACGCGCTCGCCGCGCACCGCGAGGCCATCGAGCTCTTGCGCACCCGCTTCGGCCCCGAAGACCCGCGGCTCATCTTCGCCGAGCAGCTGATGGGCTCGACGCTGGGCCGGCAGGGCCGCTGCGCCGACGCCGAGCCGCTGCTGCGCCACGCGCTGAAGCTGCGCGAGGCGACCCTGGGGCCGCTGCACCCGCGCAGCGCCGATGTGATGCAGGTGCTGGGGCTGTGCCTCACCCGCCGCGGCCACAGCAGCGAGGCGATACCGCTGCTGCAGCGCGGCCTCGAGGTGCTCGAGAAGAGCCGCGGCGCCGACCACCCGTCGCTGGCCGGGCCGCTGCTCAACCTGGGTGGCGCGCTGGTGGCGGCGGGCCACCGTGAAGAGGCGCTCGCCGTCGCCGAGCGCAGCCTCGCCCTGCGCGAGCGAACGCTCGACCCCAAAGACCCGCGCCTCGCGCTCGCGCGCATGAACGTCGGGGTGGCGCTGCTCGAGCTCGACCGTTGGGCTGCGGCGCTCGAGCTGCTGCAGCGGGCGCTGCCGCCACTGACCGGCAGCGGCACGTCGGAAGAGGCGCTGGTGCGCATGAACCTCGGGCGCGCGCTCGGCGGCCTGCGCCGCTACCCCGAGGCGCTCGAGCAACTGCAGGCCGCACGAAAGCTGATGGCCGCGGCGAGGCCGGGCTCCGAGGTGATTGCGGTGGTGAACGAGGCGTACCTGCTCGAGCGGCAGGCCCGGGTCGCGCCGGCGCGCGCGCTGCTCGAGCAGGCGCTGGCGATGAAGTCGTTCGACGAGCTCGAGGGCGCCGACCGGGCCAACGCGCTGCTCGCGGTGTCGCGGCTGCGGGTGAAAGGAGGCGCGAAGGCCGAGGCGGTCGCGCCGCAGCTGCAGGCCGCGCGCGCGCTGTACGAGGGCAACGAGGGCCCCGCACGCGAGCGAGGCCTGCGCCAGGTCGAGGCCGTCGAGCGCGAGGCCGGCTCGCGCCGCTGAGTTTTTTTGCATCAGCCGGCGACCTCGCCCTGACAGACGACTGAGCGCGGCTCTTCGCGCCCCTAGCGTCGTTCAGAGGAGAAAGAACCATGAAGTCGATCAAGTGGATTTGCCTGGCCGGAGTGCTCGGCGTGATGTCGGCGTGCGGAGTCGGCGATGCGAACGATTCGGAGCTCGCCACTGCGCGCGAGCTCGGCGACGGCACGTCTGAAGCGACCCAGTCACTCGCGCCCCCCGGCGGCGGCGGCTGTGTCGGCAACCAGCAGCTCGAGTGCATCGGCATCGGCACCAAGGCGCGCGCGCAGGCGCTGTGCAACGCCGGGTGCTGCAGCCACCGCTGCCACGTGGTCTACAGCAGCGGCGGCTCGTACCCGGGCTGGCAGGGGTGGTGCTACTGAGCCTCGCGGTTGCCTGAAAGAGCGGCGGCGGGTCGAAGAGACCCGTCGCCGTTTTCTTTGGGGCGTGGGTGTAAGCGGCCTTCGCTTTTTCTGCCCCCGGGCTGATGCATCACCCGCGGTGGTGGTCCTGACTCCTCGATGTCCACCCGAAGTCTCGAGGAGCCGAACATGACGACACCCATCTCCGACCGCCGCAATACTCCCCGCACCGCACCGCGGCTGCGCTCACCTTCGCGCGCCGAGGCCCGCGTCACCGCGCTGGTCGAGCGCGACGGCTGGCCCCGCGGGGCAGCGGTGGGGTCGCCGCTCATTCCCTCGAGCGCGGTGTTGAAGACGGCGACGGGCAACTTCACCGCCGACGACCTGCTCGACCTGATCGCCCGTCACGCCGCGAAGGAGACCCAGCGCCCCCGTCCCCGAGCAGTCGAGTGGTTCATGACGCTCCCCGACGACGGAATGATGACCAGGAGGGAAGATGCCAAGCGCAAGCGCTGCAACCTGGTCTACGAGGTGGCGCGGTCGATCGGCGCCACCTACGAGCAGATCGTCGACTTCATCGAGCTGCAGCAGGGCCCCCGGCAACTGCCCGAGTGGATGACCGCGCAGGCCCCGGCCTTCGGCGTCGTCGGTGACGGCCCGCAGGCCGATTTCTTTCGCGAGATCGCAGCGCGCACCGTGCCCGCGCTGCCCTCGATCGCGTCATTCACTCCGAGCGCCGATGACGAGCAACGGGGGCGCGAGCAGGCGCTCTACGCTCCGATCAAGACGATGTACCAGAACGTCGAGTTCAGCCGTTACAGCAGCCCCAAGCGCGTCGCCGAAGACCTGACCCCACCCGACCCGACCCGCCCGCTGAGCGAAGCCCAGCTGAGCTCGACCGCGCTCGAGTTCGACGTGAAGCCCACCGACCTGATGGCCTACTTCGAGGGAGCGCTGCCGGTGCTCACCGACCGCCGCGGCCGAGAGGTCGACCGGTCTCGTGCCGAGCTCGAGCGGAGCACGCGAATCGACTTTCGACGCCAGCTGCCGCACGACTCCCTGGTGAAGGTGGCGGCCCTCGACCTCGGCGTGTGGCCCGAAGACCTGGTCGCCTTTCTCCGCGGTGAGCGCGGCGAGCTCAGCAGCACGAGCGGGCCGATCGACGCCGACGCGGCGCGGGCGCACATCAGCTGGCTCGGCACCGAGTACGCACCGCCCCTGCGGCGAGAAGAGACCTGGACCCAAGCGGTCGCGCTGGCCGAGAAGATTCTCGCGCGCGGCGAGCTGGCGCAGCGCCCACACCTCGCCACGATGTTCGAAGACGGCTTTCACGCCGACCTCGCCGACGTCACCGCGTACCTCGCGGGTCGACCGGTCGTCGAAGGGCAGCCGCGGTGGGTCACGCAGCCCGAAGCCGGCGGCATCGGGCTGACCCGCGCCAGCGTCGGACGCGAGCTCGAGCGGTGGGCGCGCTTGCCGGGCTTCGAGTTCCAACGCGGCACCTTCATCGACCGGTATCTGGCCGGCGACGTGCCCATCGACGTGGTCGAGAAGGCGCTCTCAGCGATGGGCGTGGCCCCTGGCTCGAGCGACGAGCGCGACTTCAAGGCCTTTCTCACCGGTGCCGAGGTCGACAGCCCCCGGGTGTCGCACCAATACCTCTGGCAGAAGGCGGCGCTGGCGATGGGTCAGTCGACCTACGCGCCTCCGGTCGATGACCGCGAGCTGCCGGTGCTGTGGAAGTGAGCTGAAGCCCGCGCCGCGGCGCAAGCCTCTCTGACGCAGCGACCCAGAAGGGCACGACGTTCGTCGCGTCGGGGTGACTGCGCGCGCGCGCTCGAGCTGCTTCGCGCCGCGCGTGCAGCGCAGGCTTCGGGCATGCGCCCCCTCTGCCCCCTGCTGCTGTGCCTGGTGATGTCGAGCTGTGGTCCCCCCGAGCCAGGCGCGTACGACGCAGGAGCGAGCGCCGGTGGCGCCGAGCTGCCCAACGGCGGCGGCACCGCGATTGCGGGAGGCTCTGCAACGGCGGGCGGCAGCGCGGGAGGCCACGCCGGAGGCGCGACGGCGGGCGGAGCTCAAACGCCCACCTGCGGCGACGGCGTCTGCTCGGCGACCGAGACCTGCACCACCTGCGCGAGAGACTGCGGCACGTGCTGCACCGCGGTGGGCGGCCTGAGCTGCGGCGGCAACGGCATCGAAGGCAACGCCGACACGCTCTACCGCTGCGACGGCACCCGCTACGTGGCGAGCCAGCAGTGCGGCGCGGCGTGCGTGCAGCGCCCGAGCGGAGTTCCCGATCGCTGCCCGCTCGGCGCTCCGCCGGCGTCGTTGGTGACGAAGCTCAGCCCCAAGCCGTACGTCGAGCAGAGCTGCACCGCGACCACCTTCGCGGGCTGGCCGTACGCGGCGAAGAAATGCACGTACAGCAGCGGGCCGCTCACCACGAGCGTGACCGTCGCCGACCCCGAGCCCGCCGCAGTCGCGAAGTGGATCGTCGATGCCGCCGCGTTCATCAAGCCGCTGCGGCCGCTGCAGACCTCGGCGCCGGCGCAGTGGGAGCAGGCGCTCGGCTACATCGCGCTGCACATGCTCTACCAGAGCTCGCGCATCTTCCCGCTCGAGGGCGGCATCATCGAAGACATGGGCACCGGGTACGTGAACTACCCCTTCTCGAAGGGCGTGACGCAGGGCTGCTCGTCGGGCTGCTACTGCCGCATCAACTCGCTGCACCGCACCACGTACTGCGAGTACCGCTCGGGCATCGGAGTGGAGACCCAGACCGCGTGCCTCAATCGCGTGGGCAGCTCGGGCCTCACCACCGGCTGGGGCAACCAGTGCCTGCAGAGCCACATCGACGCCTGGACGCGAGACTGGAACGAGCACTTCCGCGCCCACGCGTGGAAGGCGAACCAGTCGGTCAGCGCCGCGTGCGGCAGCGGCACCTGCTCGGCCCAGCAGGTCGTCGACGCAGTGAAGAGCGCCTACGGGTTGTAGTGAGCGCAGCGGCGCAGTCGAAGGGGGCCTCGCGTCGCCTCGACGCTGCGTCGGGCGGAGGCTCAGCTCGTCGAGCAGGAACAATCGCGAAAGAGAATCGCCACGGTTCGGGTCGGCTGGGGCGACTTCAGACCCCTCGGCCATTCTTTTTCGCTGCCGTTCCCCAGGAACCCCGCGACGGGCTCGCCCGAGCTACCTGCCGCTTCGCGCTCCGCTCGCCACGGCGTAGCCGCGAGCAGCGGCCGGCCCTCCTGCCGGGTGAAGTTGCGCTTCGGTGGTGTGGAGCGAGGCCTCGCGATCGGAGCGAATGCGGGAAAATTGGGGCTCTGGGTGGGTTGAGCAGCTGCCGCCCGGAGCCGAGGGGCAAGGTTGTTTCAAGGTTGTAGTATTGGCGCTTTCAAATACACAGCGCCGAAGAAGTGGCCGGCACCCCCGAGGCGCTTGGGCAGGGTGGGAGCCGTCGTGCCCTTGTTGGCTTGCGGGGCAGAGCGTCGACGGTGAGGGGCTCTCCGAGCGCGGAGGGACCGCCACGACGCACGAGAGAGCAGAGGGGATACCTCGAGGCGCGGCACCATCGCCGCGGCAGCGTGAGGCCCCACCCTGCCTGGTGCGGTGAACCACATCGAGCGCTCACTTCGCGGCGAGCTGACCGTCGCCGGCCTTGCACGCGGCGTCGGGGGCGGGCGTCGACTTCTTCCCGAGCAGCATGCCCGGCTCGAAGTACTTCTCTCCGCGCAGCACGTAGACGGCCCTCGTCTCGGGGTACACGCAGCCGGTGATGACGTCTTTGCGCCAGGCCTTGTCGTCGTCGGCGTCGGCGTCGACCCCGTAGCCGCGCTGGGCGTCGACGCTGAAGGCGATGAAGGCGGCGCCCTTGGCGTCGGTGACCGCCTTGGCATCGGGCACCCGAAGGCGGCGGGCCAGCGGCGGCAGCGCGGCGCGAGAGAAGCGGCTGCGGTGCTGCTCCTTGGCGCGCAGCGGGGTGAGCAGCTCTTTCTGCACCACCTCTTTGGCGTCGGCTTCAGACGGCTGGGCTGAGGCCAAGCTCGCGGTGAGCAACAGGGCGAAGGGGAGCAGGCGCTTCATGACGGTTCCTCCGGGTGCGACGGGTGGTGAGCAGCTCGACGATGACGACGCTCCCGAGCACGGGAGCCCACAGGCTGACGAGGTACGCGGGGTCGGGGTCGAAGCCCGCCGCGTCGAAGGCGAACAGCATCGCGCGCGAGACGACCGCCACGACCAGCTGCCCGAGCACGTGCAGGGTGAAGCGGCGGTGGGCGATGAAGTCCCTCGCCCAGGCGGTCATCACCGCGCGCACCATGCCCACCCAGACGATGAGGCCCGAGAGCATGAAGCCGAGCGTCGAAGCCAGGCCTCCCTTGGCGAAGACCGAGAGGTAGAAGCCCGAAGGCACCAGGGCGAGCAGCACCACCACTGAGGTGACGCGGCCCAGCCAGCGGTGCGCGCGCGGGAAGCGCAGCATGAACGGCAGCGCGAGCAGCAGGCAGGCGGGCAGCGCGAACGAGGCGGCGACGACGTGGGCTTGCAGCGCCGCGAGGTAGAGGTCTTCGGCGGGGAGCGGCAGCTTCTCGATGACGAACGGCGGCAGCTCTTCGGCGTCGAAGTACACCGCGCTGCCCCAGGCGATGGCGGCAGAGCCTGCGGCGAGGGCCGAGAACCACAGCCAACGAGCGACGGAACCGGGCTTGGGAGCGCGCACGTCAGATGGAACGGGCGGGCTATTTATTGGATCTAAACACCCCCGCTCTCCCCTTGGAGCAGAGAGACCTACCCTCACTCAGATGGCGACCAGCACCACCACCACCACCGCGGCGAACACCAGAATGAGGCCGGCCGCCCACGCCAGCTGGGTCATCGCCTCGCGCTGGGCGGCGCTTTCTTGCCCGTCTTCGCCGGCGTCGCGCAGGCGGTGGAGCGCGTTCCACAGCATCATCGGGCCGAGCCGCTGGTGGGTGCCGTTCTGCGACTGCGCCGACTCGCCCGGCTGCACCACGCGCTGACCGATGGGCACCGGCGGCTGCATGATGGGCGGCACCGGCTTGAACACCGGCGCCTGGGGGTCGCCCATCTTCACCTGGTTCTGCTGCGGCACTTCTCTGTCGGCCGGGTGATGGGGGTCGCCCTGCCGAGCGGCATCTTTCGGCCACACCGGCGCGTCGAACTTCTGCCCCTGCGCGAGCTTCGCCACCTCTTCGGGCGTCTTGGCGCGCAGCAGCTCGGCCAGCGCCGCGAGGCCGTCTTTGCCGTCGGGCTGACGCTGCAGCTGCTTGTAGCCGGCGTCTTCGGCGGCCAGCACCAGCTGCGCCGCGACCGCGCGCTGCTGGGCGGGCGTGGCGGCGAGCTGCACCAGCGCCTGGGCGTACGGCACCACGAAGTCGAACATGCGGGTCGCCTTCTCGCGCGCAGCAGCGCCTTGTGGTCGACGAGCGCGTCGCGCACCAGCGCCAGGTCGCCCGCGAACCGCTCGGGCAGCTCTTCGACGTCTTTCACCTTCGAGAGGTCACCGTGCAGCTCGCTGGGCGCGCGCGGCAGAGGCTCGTTGCCCTGCACGAACCTCTGCAGGTCGGCCTTCTGCTGCGGGGTGAACTTGTCGTTGCCTTCGGGCGACTGCAGCAGCTTCGACAGCGCCTCGACCTCGGGGCCGCTGAGCTGGCCTACCAGCGCGTGCGCGAGCAGCACGTCGAGGTCGAGGTCAGCGCCGCCCCCGGGCAGCGACGGGAGCGAGGGCGTCACCGGCGTGGGCGTGGTGGGCGTGGTGGAAGACGTGGAGCCGGTGCCGGTCGGTCGAATCGACGGTCCGAGATCAGCGCGTCCAGGCACGGGCCGAAGTGTACTGCAGAGCCGGCCCCGGCCGCCCCACGCCCCCGCGGGTGAAACTTCCGGTGTACAACTTCCTCCCGTGACCGACCCGAATCGTCAGGCAAAAGACCGCGCTACCGAGCTGATGGCCAAGGGCAAGCTGTCGGCTTCGCTCGAGCAGTGGCTGCGCATCGTCAAGGCGGCGCCGGCAGACCTCGGCGCCCGGCAGAAGGTGGGCGACCTGCTCGCGCGCCTGGGCAAGAAGAGCGAGGCCATCGCCGCGTACCTCGACGTCTCGAAGCGCTATGCCGAGGGCGGCCAGTTCTTCAAGGCCATCGCGCTGTGCAAGGTGATTCTCACCCTCGACGCCGAGCACAAGGCCGCGCACCAGTACCTCGCCGACCTGTACTCGAAGGCCCGCGCGCCCTCGGCGCCGGCGGCCGCCACGCCCGCCGCGAAGCCCGCGCCGATGGCGCCGCTCGAGCTGCAGGGCCTCGACACCAGAGCGGGCCGGTGGATAGACGACTCCGACTTCGTCGAGTCGGTCGAAGCGGTGGAAGAGGTCGAGCCCGAGCTGTTGCTCGAGGTCGAGGTCGAGGCTCCTGCGCCGCCGCTGATGGGCGCGCCCGCGGCGCTCCCGGTGATTCCGCTCTTCTCGCAGCTGAGCCGCGACGAGTTCATCGCGGTGCTGAAGGCGGGCATGGAGGTGCGCTCTTTCTCTCCCGGCCTGGAGATCGTGAAGGAGGGCGACGTGGGCAACGGCATGTTCGCCATCGTGCAGGGCCAGGTCGCGGTGCTGCACGAGGGGCGCAAGGTCGCGCAGATGGGCGAGGGAGACTTCTTCGGAGAGATGGCGCTGATGTCGAACAGCCGCCGCCTCGCCACGGTCACCGCCGAGAGCCACGTGGTGGTGCTCGAGTTCCCTCGCGCGGCGATGGAGAAGGTGTTCCAGAGCCACCCCGGCGTCGCGGCCGCGCTCGACGCGTTCTACCGCGAGCGGCTGCTGGCGAACCTGCTGCGCTGCAGCCCGCTGCTCGAGCCGCTGTCGGACGACCAGAAGGTCGAGCTGTCGGGCCGCTTCGAGGTGAAGACCTTCGAGATGGGCCACGTCATCATGGTGCAGGGCCAGCCCGGCGACGGCCTGTACCTCATCATTCGCGGCCGCTGCGGAGTGATGGACCGCTCGGGCAAGCGCTACCCGGCGCTGCAAGAGGGCGACGCGTTCGGAGAAATCTCGGCCGCCACCGGTCACGCCGCCACCGCGAACGTGCGCGCCGAGTCGCAGGTGGTGACGCTCAAGCTGCCGCTCGACGTGTTTCGCGCCATCGTGCTGCCGCACCCGAAGGTGCGCGAGCTGCTCAAGGGCCTCATCGACGAGCGCATCGCCCGCACCCGCTCGATGGACCTGCGAATCTGAAAGAAGCTCAGCGCGCGGAGGCGGCCGCGGCCGCCAGCACCTTGCGGCGGCCCAGGCGCGCGCGAACGCGCTCGCACACCCCGGCGATCGGCTTCGCCACCGGAGCCAGCACCCGCCCCAGCACCTTCGACACCCGGTCGATGCGGTCGAGCACCGGGTTGGTGAACGGCTGCAGCGCGGGGTGGTTCACGAAGATGGAGCCGCCGAAGAAGAACCCGAAGAAGCGCAGCGGCGACATGCACACGCCGACCGCGCCGCGGCTGGTGAGGGTGAAGCAGAACACCCCGGGTATGAAGACGAACGCGTTGCGGCCGTGCAGCGGGTTGAACCCCATGCCGAAGTACGGGGCCGACACCCCGCGCGAGACGCCCTTGTCTTTGCCCCACACGTACGAGGCGTAGGTGAAGGGCAGCGTCGAGCCGACCGACGAGTAGAACTCGCGGGTGCGGCGCTGGGTGCCGGGGTCGACCTCGCTCCAGCGCACGCCGCGCTCGGCGGTCGCCACCGCGACGCCGGGGATGAAGGAGTAACCGATGCGCAGGCCGAACAGCACTGCCGCGTTGCCGAAGCCGCTCTGAGGAGACACCACCTCCCATTCTCGTCGGTACGGAATACCTGTTTCGTATCGGGGGGTTGGCTTGCGCTCTAAGAAGTCGAGAAAGCCGGCTCGAATTGGCGTAGGCACCCGCCCCCTGATGGCAACCCCCTCTACCGACTGGAAAGAAGTGGTCTCACCGGGCGAAGAAGCCCGCTTCCTCGGCTACGCCGAGTACCTGCGCGACCTGCAGCGCAAGCGCCGGCCGAACGACCGCGGCCTGCACGTGAAGGCGAACCTGGGGCTCGAGGCCGAGCTGGTGGTCGATCAGAACCTGCCCGAGATTGCCCGCCACGGCCTGGGCGCGAAGCCGGGCAAGTACCGCGCGTACGTGCGCTTCTCCAACGGCGGCGCGATGCGCGCCCACGACAAGGCCAACGACCTGCGCGGCTTCGCGGTGAAGGTGGTCGGCGTCGAGGGCAAGAAGGTGATTCCCGGTCTCGAGAACGCGCGCACGCAAGACTTCTTGTGCATCAACCACCCCAGCACCGCGGTGCGCGACGCCGACGAGTTTCTCGCCATCGTGCGCGCCATGCAGAGCCCGCTGTTGCTGGTGCCCAAGCTGGTGGGCTCGGTGGGGCTGGGCCGCGCGTTCAGCATCGTGAAGCGCGCCGCCGGTGAGCTCGGCAGCAAAATCACCTCGGGCGCCACCACCAGCTACTACTCGGCCGCCCCGCTGAGCTGGGGGCCGTACGCGGTGAAGGTCTCGTTCCAGGCGCGCGCGAAGCCCGAAGCCGGCGCGAAGCAGGGCGACAGCTTCGACTTCCTCGGCGAAGAGCTGACCCAGCGCGTGAAGCACGGGCCGGTGGTCTACGACTTCCGCATTCAGCACTACCTCGACCCCCAGAGCACGCCGCTCGAAGCCCACGACGTCGAGTGGCAGGCGCCGTGGCTCACCATCGGCACCCTCACCATTCCCCAGCAAGACGCCGCGTCGCCGCGCGGGCGCAAGGTGGTGAGCTTCGTCGAGGCCGCCTCGTTCGACCCCTGGCACGCGCTCGTCGAGCACCGGCCCCTGGGCAACATGATGCGCGCCCGCAACCACGCCTACCGCCTCAGCACCGAAGAGCGAAAGGCCGCCCCCGAGCCCGACGGGTCAGAGAAGTTCGACTGAGGGGCCCTGCGTCGAACCCTGCCGTCGCTCGCCGAAGCCTCGAGCGGCACATGCTCCATCGTATTGAGCGCTCGCAGTGCTGCTGGAAGCCAGGAGTAAGCGGCGCTCCGCGTTCCAGCTGCGACGGCACCCATTCGAATTCGGCCTTCGGCCTTCGCTCAGGGTGAGCGATCCACCACGGCCTTTTGGCGTGTCTTTCACGTACGCGTGAACGCCTACACCGACCAGCATCTCGACCACGCGCTGCGCGAGCAACGCACCTCGAGCGGCCGCCTCATCGCTCCCCTCCGCGTGATGGCGGTGGCCGTCTTCTGGGTCATGTGCCTCGCCTTCGGGTGGAACCTGGCGCTCTTCTCGCTGTACCTCGGCGTGGCGGGGGTCACCTGGCTGCTCGCGCGCAACAGCCGCCGCGCCGCCGGGCTGGCCGGGTTCGCCATCGCCTTCTTCGACATGCCGGTGATGTGCGTGCTGCAGCGGGCCAGCTTCTCGACCAGCACCAGCCCGGGCGCGGTCGCCGGCTTCACCATCGCCATCTTCGCGGTGCTGGTGGCGGTGAGCCTGCTCTCGCTCGACCACCGGCAGACCAGCGCCACGGTGCTCAGCGGCACGGTGCTGGGCATGCTGCTGCAGGCAGACGCGGGCATCAGCCTGGGCGGCATGCTCTCGACGCCGCTGGTGCTGGGCCTGACCGGCGTCGCCGGCGGCGCGCTCCAGCAGCGCCTGGTTCACCTCACCCGCCGCCTGCTCACCGACGCGGTGCACACCCAGCGCCTCGAGCAGGCGGTGCACCACAACGAGCGCATGGCCACCATGGGGCTGCTCACCGCCTCGGTCGCGCACGAGGTCGGCAACCCGCTCACCTACCTGCTGGGCAACATCGAGCTCATCAAGGTGAAGCACGAGAAAGACACGCTCGACCGCAAAGAGCTGCTCGAGCTGCTCGAGAGCGCCTCGGTCGGCGCGCACCGCATCGCCCGCATCGTGCGCGACATGAAGGCGCTGGCCCGCAAGGACGACAGCGGCCCGGTCAGCGAGGTCGACCTGAAGGACGTGGTCGAGGGCTCGCTGCAGATCGCCCGCGGAGAGATTCGCCGCCGCGCCCAGCTCGAGGTCGAATACAACGACACCCCCGGCGTGGTCGCCTCGGAGTCGCGCCTCGCGCAGGTGTTCTTGAACCTGCTGGTGAACGCCGCCCAGGCGATTCCCGAAGGCCAGCAGGGCCAGCTGGTGCGCGTGGTCACCGGCACCGGCAAGAACGGCGAGGCGTACGTGGCGGTCACCGACACCGGCAGCGGCATCAGCCCGGAAGACCGCACGCGCCTCTTCACCCCGTTCTTCACCACCAAGCCTCAGGGCCAGGGCACCGGCCTGGGCCTCAGCATCTGCGCGCAGCTGGTGCACAACTACGGCGGCCGCATCGAGGTCGACAGCGAGCTGGGAAAAGGAAGCACCTTTCGCGTGTTGTTTCCCGCGCGCGGGCTGCACCGCTCAGCGTCGTCACCGCGGGGTAACTGGCGAGAGGGGAGATGTCACGCACCCGTCTCAAAAGTAGGCTGATCCACGGGGCAGCAAAATGGCACGCCGCGTGATGGAGGTTCGCCCATGACTCAGCTCGCAGCAGGTCGTGTTCTCGTTGGCACTCCCGAAGGTCACGTACTGATTCGCGTCGAGGGCCGGGGCACGCACATGAACAGCCAGCCGCTGCGCGACTTCGTGATGGAGATGGTCCGCCGCGGGTATCACGAGTTCGACCTCGACCTGGCCGATTGCCTCTACGTCGACAGCACCTTCGCCGGCGTCATCGTCGCCCTCTCGCTGCAGGTGCGTGAGAACACGGGCGGCAAGGTGAGCGTGTTCGGAGCCAACAGCCGCTGCCGCGAGCAGCTGCACACCCTCGGGGTCGACCACCTCTTCGACCTCGACCACGACGACGAGCGCGCGCCGGGCATCTCGAAGGCCGAGCACGTCGAGGCGCTGCCGTGGCCCTACCGCTCGCAAGAAGCGTGGAGCGAGACCATCTTGGAGGCCCACAAGACGCTGGCTGCGGTCGACCCCACCAATGCCGAGCGCTTGCAGGACGTCATCGAGTACATGCAGCAGCAGCGGGCGCAGCGGCTCCACTGAGGTTATCTCCAGAAGGGCGAGCATGCTTTCGACCCCGCTGCAGATTCTGATGCTGGAAGACGACGACGACTTCGCGAGCCTCATCTCGCGCAAGTTGCGCTCGAGCGGCAGCGAGCTGACCATCGCTCCCAAGCTCGAGGTGGCGTTGCGGCACCTGACCACGCGCTCGTTCGACGTGGTGCTGTCGGACCTGAACCTGCCCGACTCACGCGGGCTCGAGACTTTTCAGAAGGTCTTCGCCACTGCGCCCAAGCTGCCCATCGTGGTGCTGACCGGCGAAGACGACGACGCGCTGGGCCTGCGCTGCGTGCAGTCGGGCGCGCAAGACTACCTGGTGAAAGACCTCGGCCTCGACGGGCCGATTCTGCTGCGCGCGCTCTCGTACGCCATCGAGCGCAAGCGGGTGCAGCTCGAGTCGGCGCGGGTGCAAGAAGAGCTGCGCCGGCAGAACGAAGAGATGAGCTCGGACCTGCGCATGGCGCAGCAGGTTCAGACCGCGATGCTGCCGATGGGCAACACGCGCTCGAACGGGCTGTTCTCGTTCGCGCACCGCTACAAGCCGGCCGGGCCGGTGGGCGGAGACTTCTTCACCGAGTTCTGCAGCCCGACCGGTGCGTGCGGCGTGGTGGTGTTCGACGTGATGGGCCACGGCGTGCGCGCGGCGCTGGTGACCGGGCTGCTGCGCGCGTTGATCGACGAGGCGTCGGTGCTGTCGCTGGGGCCCGAGCGCTTCTTGACCCTGCTCAACCGCAACCTGCGGTCGATTTTCCGCCAGGCAGACCAGCAGATTTTCGTGACCGCGGTGTGCGTCATCGTCGACCCGAACGAGAAGAAGCTGTCGTTCGCGTCAGCGGGGCATCCCAGCCCGCTCTTGCTCGACGCGGTGAACGGGCGGGTGATTTCGCTCGAGGCCGCGCGCGGAGCTCCCCTCGGCCTCGCCGACGAAGGCACGTGGAAGCAGCACACCGTGCCGTTCGGCCCCGGGAACCGGGCGCTGATGTTCACCGACGGCCTCTACGAGGTCGAAGGCCCCGACGGGCAGCAGTTCGGCCTGCCGCGCCTGGTCGAGGCCGCGCAGCGCAAGGTGAACCTCCCTGCTCCGCAGCTGCTCGCCGAGCTGGTGGAAGAGAGCCAGGAGTACTCGGTCACCGGCGACTTTCACGACGACGTCTGCGCCGTGCTGCTGGAGCAGACCGGCACCGGCCCATCGACGCGCTGAACCTGCAGGCCGCTCTGGGGTCGCCCGCTCGGTTCTCTTCGTCTCATAGAGCGAGTGAGCGCGCGCGCCTGCGCAGTCAGTCGCTCGCGTGCCAGCTCGATTTACAGCGCTCTGCCAACGTGCGCAGCGCAGAGCGCCAGATAACCGGCGCATGAAAAGACTCTCGCTTTCCTTCTTCCTGGCGGTGGCGGCGGCCGGCTGCGGCATTCAAGAGACCGAGACCCAGACCGATGACGTTCAGCTGTCGGAGTCGGACCTCGTTCGCGGCTGTGTGAAGCAGTGCCCGCAGTGCATTCGCGCGCCGTGCCCGTGCACCATTCAGTGCCCGCCGCAGGCACCGGAGTGCAAGAGCGACCTCGACTGCCGGCTGTCGGCGAACTGCAGCTGCGGCTGCGTCGCGCTCGGGCCGACCGAGAAGCCGCTGTTCTGCAACAAGCCCGTGGCGTGCTTCGCGGCCCCCTGTATGAACAAGACTGCCGCGTGCGTGAAGGGCCAGTGTGAAGTGGTGCCCACCACGCACTAGCGCGAGCCCCCCTCGCACTGCTTCTCGAGGAGCCCGGGAGATGCGCAGACCGCGCGTCGCCCGGGCTTCTTCAGTTTTGAAGCGAAGGCGAATCAGCTCACTCGCCCAGCGCGGCGTCGATGACTCCGCGCAGCATGCTCTCGGGGAAGCGCGCGCGAAAAGCCGCCGCCCGTCGCTCGGCCTCGGCGCGCCGCCCGGCCAGCACCAGCGCGCGAATCGCCAGGCTCTCGCGCTCTTCGACCAGCTGCCCGGTGGGGAACTTCGCCGCGTGCCGCTCGCACGCCTCGAGCGCCTGCGCGGCCTCACCCCGCCCCAGCGCCGCGGTGGCCTGCTCGATGAGCAGCCGCTCGGTGTCGAGCCCCGACTGCGCCAGCGGCTTCGCAGCTCTCGCCGGCACCACCGGCGCCGGAGCCTGAACCGGCACCGCCGGCTCGGCCACCGGCTCGGCGGGCACCGGCACCTTCACCTCGACCACCCTGGTCACCTCGATGACTCTCGGCGCCGCGAGCTTCGCGTGCAGCGTCGCGCCACCGGCTCCACCGATGGCCACACCTGCCGCAAACAACAGCGCCTTGCCGCCCAGCAGCGCGCCGGTCACCTTGCCGCCCGCCACGCCCGCGGTCTTGCCGGCGACGTGCGCTGCGCCCGCCGCACCCGCGGCCGCCGTCGCGGCCCCGAAGGTCGCCTCGAGCCGGCCCGCCAGCCGCGCCACCTGCTCGGCCGACGGAGCCCGCGCGCGCTCGGTCTCGAGCGCGCCGCGCACCAGGTCGGACAGGGGGTCGAGCTTCTCGTTCATCGCTTTACCTCTTGCCTCAGCTTCGTGAACGCAGCTTCGAAGCGTTGCCTTCCCAGACGCAACCGCGAGTAGGCGGTGTTGAGCGGAATCTCGAGCGTCTCGGCCAGCTCGGTGATGGGCGTCATCTCGATGTCGGCCCCCACGAACATCGCCCGTTGGTCGACCGGCAGCGCGTCGAGCGCCGCGAGCACCTGCCGGCGGGTCACCTCGGCCTCCAGCAGCTCGTCGGGCCGGTGCGCCTCGCCGCGTGCATCGTCGATTTCGGCCTCGAGCTGCTCCTGGCCCGAGCGGTTCGCCTTGCGGTTCGACACCACGCGAAAGGCGATGCCGAACAGCCACGGCCGCATCGCGCGCTCACGCGAATACGTGTCGAGGCGCTTCCAAGCGGTGCTGAACACATCGTGCGCCACGTCCTCGATGTCGGCCGGCCTGACCCCGAGCCGCCGTACGGTGTTGAGCATCCACCCCAGGTGCTCGGTGTACGCCGCGCGGAACAGCGCCTCGGCGCCCCCGTCGCTCACGGCCTCACCTGGGAATTGTGGGGTGCCGCGGTTTCCGTCAGCGGCCCGTCGAAATGAACGAGCAAGGCGAGGCCGCCACCGCCCGACACCGGCGCCGCCGTCCACACCCGCGCTGAGCCGACCTCGGCGGCAGCGCGGAAGAGGTTGCCTTCACCTTCCACGAAGGCGCGCAGCGCGAAGCGGCGGCCGAGGGGAAGCTCGAGCTGGGCGCGCAGCCCGAGGCCGAGCTGAAACACCGCGTGGCTCTGCGCGTCGGGCAGCGCCTCGCCAGAGACCACCAGCGCCCCGGCCGAGACCCGGGCGCAGGCTCCGAACCAGCCCGCGTGCAGGCACGGCAGCAGGGCGCCCAGCGCCGCGATGGTGGTGAGCCGCCCCGACGCCAGCGCGGCCGACACCGGCCAGCCCAAGCGCGCCTCGAGGGCGAGCGAGAAGACGCGGCCCCGCGCGCGACCCTCGGCGAACAGCACCGGCTGCGGCGCGACCGAGGCACCCGCGCTCGCGCCTCCGCCGGCGGCGAGCGACCAGCGCCACGGTGCGTCGGGCTCGCGCTCGGGCGCGCGCGGCGGCGGTGCGGGAGCCGGAGGGGACTCTTCTTCGAGCACCGGAGGCGGAGGTGGAGCCGAGGGGGTCGGCGGAGCGTTGCGGCGCAGCAGCGGGTCGACGCTGAGGGCCACCGTGACCGCGGCAGAGGAAGCGAGCGCGTCGCAGCCCGCCGAGCCCTCGAGCGTCTTTCTGCCGCGCACCGTGCCGGGCGGGCTCGACAGCGTGACGACCGCGGTCGGGGGTCGAAGCTCGACCGAGACCTCGGTGTCGGCGCCGTCGGTGAACGGGTCGGTGCCCAGGCGCGCGGCGACCAGGGTGCGAAAGGCCGCTTCGTCGGGGCAGCCGGCGTTGGGCGAGGCCACATAGCGGAGCGTGACCTCAGAAGCGCCGGCCGCGCTGCTCAGTGCCACCGCCACGACGAAGACCCTCTCTTTCACGCCGGCGCCGACTCTTAGCCGAAAGCGTTCACCCTGAGCGAAGAGGAGGACTGCAGGTCCGACTCGAAGTCGAAGGGTGCTGCCGCGACTGAAGCTCGCAGCGCTGCGTACTCCAGGCTCCAAGCAGCAGAGCGTGCGCACCCATACGATGGAGTATCTGCGCTACCGCCTTCGGCGAGCGACGGCAGGGTTCGACGAGGCTCACCCTGACCGGTCTCGAAGAGGTGAGCCTTCTTCCCCGTCGCCTTGACGGAGCGCACGGCCACGTGTGAGGACCTACGGGCATGGCCCGCGCCGCCCGCCCATCGCTTCAGCTCGCGTGCGCGCTGGCGTTCTTCGCGGCGTGTGAAGTGCCGGTGAAAATCGGCAGCCCCTTCTTCTCGGCCACCGGAGGCGGCAGCGCCGCAGGAGGAAGCGCCGCCGGTGGCGCCGAAGCCGGCGGTGGCGAAGCCGGTGGCACCGCGGGCGGCACCGCGGGTGGCGCCGCGGGTGGCGCTCCGACCGCGGGAGGCTCGGGGGGCTCGGGGGGCTCGGGCGGCTGCCCTGCCCCGCTGGTCTGCGAAGGCTACACCGGCACCGCCTACTTCTCGTGCATCGACCCCAACCGTCCCGACGGCGTGCCCGCCAACGCGCCGGTGTGCACCGACGCGATGAAGTGCGCGGTCGGCTGGGCCTGCTGGGTCGAGAGCGAGACCGCGACCACCGGGGTGTGCCTCCAGGGGTGCAGCGGAGGGCCGGTGCGCGGCATTCCCCAGTGGGTGGGCGCGGGCGCCGAGGTGCTGATCAGCGATGCCGGCAGCTTGAGCCTGAGCGGCCCGTCGAGCGCGCTGCCGTCTGACTTCTACCTCGCGGTCATCGACGCCGACGAGATGGCCGGGCCGCTCACCGCGACGGCGCCGCCGGGCTGGTCGCTGTTGGTGGGCTGGCCGATTCACAACCTGCGCGCCGACCACCCCCAGGTCGGCGACGCGGGCTACGACCACGGGCTGTGGGTCTACAGCGCGTGGGCGGGCGACGCGGGTACCGTCGCCGCCGACTTCGGCTTCAACCGGCCCGCCACCGCGCGTGGCGTGCTGTTCGCCTACCGCGACGTGAACCTCACCAAGCCGGTGAATGACAAAGAAGGGTTCGGGCTCTACGGCGACGGGCATGCGACCGGAGAGGGTTCGGGCAACACCACCCTCAGGACGGCGCGACAGGTGATGATCGTGGTGACTTCGCCGACCCCGTTCGCGCACCGCATCAGGTTCCCGACCAGCTCCTATGGGGGAAAGACCGAGCGCATCAACAGCGGTGAGGTTCCCGGCGGTCTCGCCCTGCTGGTGTACGACACCCCCATCTACCCCAACCTCTACGACACGACCTCGGTCTCGTTCATCAAGGCGCCGAGCAACAGCACCACGCCGCTGATGTACGGGCTCACCACGATTCTGCTCAAGCCGCGCGCGACGCCGTGACGGTTTGAGGGGCACCCGACAACTCCCGCTCTGAACCCGAGACTCCCGCAGGCGTCACCAGGGCGCGACGGTACAGGGTCGGCTTTGGGGTTGCCGCTCGAGGGCATAATATGAGGCGAGCCCTCACCAGAACCGAACGGACGAGAAGACCAGCCACGACCGCCGCGCAGCCCAGCTCGTGCCCGAAGACCAAGGCTGGAGGGTCGTCGCCATGAACGTCGGCGATAAGGACTTCGCCTTCCGCCCCCTGGCAGTGAAGGGCAAACGACTCGCACCCATGGAGGTTCAGTCGCGTACCGAACCGACCCGCGAGAAGCCCCTGGGCCAAGACGAGTGGAGCGAGAACGTCCCCATGGCCCTCGAGGCCCATGGCGTGGGCTTCTTCACCCTTAGCGAGAAAGGGCTGCGCGTAGGGGGGCGCCCGCTCAAGCTCAAGGCCGGCGACGAGATCGCGATCGAGGTGCCTGGCGTCGGAATTGCGCGCGTGAAGCTCCCGGCCAAGGGCGAGCACCCGCTGCAGCTCGACCTCTCCAGCTTCAGCAAGTTCGACCCCGCTGTGCTCGAACGGCAGCGCTCTGGGGTCGACACCTGGAAGGCGCTCGCCGCCCGCGCGAATCTGCGCAACCTGTTCTGACCGGCCTCTAGCGTCTCGACCGATACCGCTTGATCAGCGCGTTGGTCGACGAGTCGTGCTCGAGCTTCGGCTCGGCCGGCTCGAGCTCAGCGCCGATGCGCTTCGCCAGCACCTTGCCCAGCTCGACGCCCCACTGGTCGAACGCGTTGATGTCCCAGATGACCGACTGCGTGTAGACCGCGTGCTCGTAGAGCGCGACCAGCGCGCCGAGCGTCTTCGGGTCCAACGTGTCGGCCAGAATCGTGGTCGACGGCCGGTTGCCGGGAAACGTCTTGTGCGGCACCAACTGCTCAGGGACCTTCTCGGCCCGCACCTGCTCGGGCGGCTTGCCGAACGCCAGCGCCTCGCCCTGCGCGAACAGGTTCGCCATCAGCACGTCGTGGTGGTTGCCGAGGGGGTTCAGCGCCTTCGCGAACCCGATGAAGTCGCACGGCACCAGCCGCGTGCCCTGGTGAATCAGCTGGTAGAACGAGTGCTGCCCGTTGGTGCCCGGCTCGCCCCAGTAGATGGCGCCGGTGCCCACCTGCACGTCGAGCCCGCCCAGCGTCACCCGCTTGCCGTTCGACTCCATGGTGAGCTGCTGCAGGTACGCCGGAAACCGCTTCAGGTACTGGTCGTACGGCAGCACCGCCACCGTGCTCGCGCCCAGGAAGTCAGAGTTCCACACCCCGATGAGCCCCATCAGCACCGGCAGGTTGCGCTCGAACGGGGTCGACCTGAAGTGCTCGTCCATCGCGTGAAAGCCCGCGAGCAGGTCGCGAAAGCCCTGCGGCCCCAGCGCCAGCATGGTCGACAGGCCGATGGCGCTGTCCATCGAGTAGCGGCCGCCCACCCAGTCCCAGAAGCCGAACATGTTCGCCGGGTCGATGCCGAACTTCTTCACCTCGGCCTCGTTGGTCGACACCGCCACGAAGTGCTTCGCCACCGCGGCCGGGTCTTTCAGCTTCGACAAGCACCACGCGCGCGCCGACGACGCGTTCATCATCGTCTCCTGCGTGGTGAAGGTCTTCGACGCGATGATGAACAGCGTCTCGGCCGGGTCGAGGTCGGCCGTCGCCTCGGCGAGGTCGGTCGAGTCGACGTTCGACACGAAGCGGAAGGTCAGCTCGCGCGGGGTGAAGTGGCGCAGCGCCTCGTACGCCATCACCGGGCCCAGGTCAGAGCCGCCGATGCCCACGTTCACCACGTTCTTGATGCGCTTGCCGGTAAAGCCCTTCCACCCTCCGGTGCGCACCTGGTCGGCGAAGGCGCTCATGCGGCCCAGCACCTCGTGCACCTGCGGCACCACGTTGGTGCCGTCGACCGCGATGGTGCGGCCCGCCGGCGCCCGCAGCGCGACGTGCAGCACCGCGCGGTCTTCGGTGAGGTTGATGCGCTCGCCCTTGAACATCGAGTCGATGCGCGCGCCCAGCGAGCGCTCGGCGGCGAGCGAGAAGAGCAGCTCGAGCGTGCGCGAGGTGACCCGCTGCTTCGAGAAGTCGGCGTAGAGCCCGGCGGCCTCGACCGCGAACCGGGTGCCGCGCTCGCTGTCGCGCGCGAACAGCTCGCGCAGGTGAACGTCTTTCACTTCGGCGTGGTGCTCCTGGAGCGCGCTCCAGGCACGGCTGGCAGTCAAGGTGGTCATTTGCGCGTGTACCTCGTGACGAAACCCAGGTGGTCGGTGTCGATGGTCGCCGTGCCGGTGACGACCAGGTCGGGGCCGGTCGACGCTACCCCATAGACGCTCGGGGTGGCGGGCAGACCGGGCAGCTCACCCCTGACGTTCGTGAAGCGGCCGCCGTCGAAGCGCGAGAGCACGCCGTCTCCGCCGACCCAGACGTCAGAGTCGCTGAACGGCTCGAGCGCCCAGAGGAAGGTGTCGCTCGCCAGCGTGAAGGTCTTGAAGCCCGCGTCGGCCTGCAGCACCCCGACGGTGTCTTTCTCTGCCGCGGCCCACACCGCGCCGGAGGGCGAGACGCGCAGCAGCCTCGCAGGGGTGAGCGAGGCGGGCAGCGTGGCCACCTGCCCGCCGTCGAGCCGCACCAGCTGGCCGGTGTCGTCGGCGAGCAGCAGGTCACCGCCCGGCTCGACCGCGACGGCGGTGAAGCTCGGCCCCGCCGTGCCGTTGTTCAGCGCCGGAGTCATCGCCACGAAGCCCGCATCGCGCGACCAGCGGCACACCGAGTTTCTCGCGCCGGCCAGCCACAGCGTGTCGCGGGTGCGCTGGGCGATGCCCTTCCAGTCGGTGCTCGAGAAGCCACAGCGCGGGCTGAGCGCGAGGTCGTCGGTGACGGTGTCGGCCTCGAGGTGCACCAGCTCGTCGCCGTGCCACACCCAGAAGTCGCCGGGCGACAGGCCCAGCACCGTCGCCGAGGGCCGCACCGCCACGTCGGTGACGAATTCCCACACGCCGCCGTCGGCCAGCGGGGCGGCGCGCGTCTTGTCGATGAACGTCGCCTGCGAGACGTCGGCGACGATGCGCACGTGCTCGACGTCGCTCAGCACCGCGCCCACCACGTCTTCGCCGATGAACGAGGTCTCGAGCAGGCAGTACGGGTCGGGGCAGCCGCTGTCGACCGGGCCGGCGTCGGTGCCTGCATCGGTGCCGGCGTCGGTGCCGGCATCGCTCGGGCCTGCGTCGTCTGGCCCGGCGTCTGCCGGGCCCGCGTCGACGGTCGTGCCCGCGTCGTACGAGAGCTGAAAGAGCCGGTACTGCAACGCCGCGTCCCAGTCGTGGCAGCCGGCGCAGAGCAGCAGGCTGACAGCGCCGAGGCGCTTCACGGGAGCTCTCCGGCGAGCCCGAAGCCGACCACGCCGGGCGCGAGCACCACGCGCGGTCTCACCCGCCGCTGCGGCAGCAGGCTGTAGATGAACGTCGCCGCGCCCGCGAGGGCGCAGGCCGAGCCGCCGGCCACCAGCAGCCACCCGGCGGTCTCGTAGGTCTTGCCATTGCCGGCGGCGGCGCGCGCCGCGCCCTCGGTGGGCGCCGTCATCAGCCGGTCGAACTCGGCGCTGGCCAGCACCTCGAGCACGATGCCGGTGATGAGCGCGAGGCCTCCGATGATGACCGGAGCCAGCGCCCAGGTGCTGGGCTCGCGGGGGGCGACGGTCGCAGTGGGCCGCGCGACCTCGGCTCGGGGCTCGAGCTCGGGCCGGTTCCACCACACGCTCAGCTGGTGTGCGACGTCGCGGGCCGCCGCGGCGAGCTCGGCGGGCATCGCCTTGGCCGAGAGCGCGCGCCCGGTGTGCAGCGCCAGCGCCTCGCCGTTCTTGGTGGAGAGCACCTTCACGCTGACGGTGTACTCGTCGCCCAGCAGGCCCACGTCTCCGAGCAGCACGCCGTCGACGCCCAGCGCGCCCACCATCTCGGTCAGGCAGCTCGAGTCGCCGCAGCCCATCAGCTCTCGCTGTCGCTCGAGGCCCATCACCGCGCTCAGGTCGCGCGAGGTCATCACCTTGAAGCCGAAGCGCTGCAGCTGTTGCGAGAGCAGCTCGGCGTACAGCTCGGCCTCACCCTTCTCGAGCCGAACGGCGTTGAAGCCGGGCAGCGCGAGCGACGGCGGCGTGTCCGCGGCGGGCGCTGCGGCAGCCGAGAGGAGGAGCGCGAGGAGCAAGCGCACCACTGATACGCCGGTAAAGAAAAAGGGGGAAGGCAGTTCACTCTGACCGGCTCGACGTGCTTCGCCGGCGCCAGGCTATCGTCTTGGGGCCATGAAGCTGCGCACCACCTGCAACCGCGACTGCCCCGACACCTGCAGCATCATCGCCACGGTCGAGAACGGTGAAGTGGTGCGCCTCGCCGGCGACCGCGACCACCCGGTGACCCGAGGCGCGCTCTGCTACCGCACCTCGCAGTTCCTCGACACCCAGCGCTCACCCGAGCGGCTCACCCGCCCGCTCTTGCGCAAGCACGGCGAGCTCACGCCCGTGGGCTGGGACGAGGCGATGGGCTTCGCGGCCGAGCAGCTCGAGCGCATCAAGCGCGAGTCGGGGCCGGCCGCCATCTTCCACTACCGCAGCGGCGGCTCGCTGGGCATCTTGAAGCTGCTCACCGAGCGCTTCTTCGAGGCCTACGGGCCGTGCACCGCGAAGCGCGGAGACATCTGCTCGGGCGCGGGCGACGCGGCCCAGCTCTTGGACTTCGGGGTGGAAGACGCCAACGACCTGTTCGACCTGCTGAACAGCAGGCACGTGTTGCTCTGGGGCAAGAACGTGCACGTCTCGAGCCCGCACACCCTGCCCGTGCTGATGGACGCGCGGCGCAAGGGCGCGAAGCTGGTGCTCATCGACCCGGTGCGCCACCGCACCGCCGACTCGTGCGAGCGGTACGTGCAGCCGCGACCGGGCGGAGACTTCGCCCTGGCGATGGCCACCGCCCACGTCTTGTTCCAGCGCGGCTGGGTCGACCCGCGCGCGGCGCAGTACTGCGACCACCTGGGCGACTTCGAGGCGATGGCGCGCTCGAAGAGCGTCGAGCAGTGGGCCTCAGAAGCCGACGTCGAGCCCGAGGTGGCCCACGACCTCGCGCGAAGGCTGGGCCCCGAGAAGCCGTGCGCGATTCTGGTCGGCTGGGGCATGCAGCGGCGCAGCGCCGGGTCGGCCACGGTGCGCGCGCTCGACGCGCTCTCGGCCATCAGCGGCAACCTCGACGTGCCGGGCGGCGGGGTGTCGTTCTACCTGGCGCGCCGCATGGCCTTCGAGACCTACCGGACCGGCGAGGGGCCGCGCACGGTCTGCGAAATCACCTTCGCGCACGACCTCGAGAAGGCGGCCGACCCGCCCATTCGCGCGGTGTGGATTACCTGCGGCAACCCGGTGACCATGCTCCCCGATTCGTACGCGGTGGCGCGCGCCCTGTCGAGCCGCGAGCTGGTGGTGGTGGTCGACAGCTTCCTCACCGACACCGCGAAGCTCGCCACCCTGGTGCTGCCCACCACCACCCTGCTCGAGGCCGACGACATTCTCGGCGCGTACGGGCACCACTACCTCGGCGTCAGCCGGCCGGTGGTCGCGCCGCCGCCCGAGGTGAAGAGCGACCTCGAAATCATTCAGCTGCTCGCGGCGCGGGTGGGGCTCGCTGAGGTGATGGCCGGCACCGCCCGCGAGTGGAAGGAGCGGGTCATCGCGCCCAAGCTCGGGCCGCGGGGCATCACCCTCGAGCAGCTCGAGACCGGCTACGTGCGCAACCCGCTGGCGCCGAAGGTGCTGTTTCACGACCTCAAGTTCCCCACCGCCACCGGCCGGGTGAACCTCGTTCACGTGCCGCCCCAGCCCGAGGCCGAGCCCACCGCCCAGTGGCCGCTCAAGCTGATGGCGCTCTCGACCGAGAAGTCGCAGAGCTCGCAGTGGGTGCGCACGCCGACCGGCCCGCTCGAGGTGACGGTGCACCCCGACGCCGCCGGCGGCCTCTCTGACGGAGTGCGCGCGCGGCTCGAGTCGAAGCTCGGCGCGCTCGAGGTGGTGGTGCGGCACGACGCCCGGCAGCGCCGCGACGTGGCGCTGATGCCCAAGGGCGGGCACCTGGGCCGCGGGCAGTGCGCCAACGCCCTCACCGCGGCGCGGGTCACCGATGCAGGCGAAGGTGCGGCGCTGTACGAAGAGCTGGTGCGGCTGCGAAGTTTGGAGCCCTGAGCGTCATCGGGCCAGAATGAGACCCGAGGCGCCGGCCCACGCTTCTTTCCCTTCCATGAACCGACGCGCGTGGCTGCTCATGTTGGCAGCGGGCTGCCAGGGGCTGCCCGAGCCGGCGGCGCTGGAGCCGGGCGTGGTGCGCCAGCCGGTGAACGCCGTGCCGGGAGTAGACGCGGTGGTGCTGGCCGCTCCCGACGGCGGGCTCAGCGACCAGTTCGGCCACGCGCTCGCAGTGGGAGACTTCAACGGAGATGGCCGGCTCGACCTCGCGGTGGGCGCGCCCGGCGCCGAGCCGAACGGCAAGGTCTTCGTGTTCTACGGCCCGCTCACGCCGGCCTCGAGGCCGAGCGTGCTCGAGCCGACCGCGGTGAGCGGCGCGAAGTTCGGTACCGCGCTGCTCGGCGGCGACTTGAACGGCGACTCGGTCAGCGACCTGCTGGTGGGCGCGCCGGCGGTCAACGGCCGGGGGCGCGTCTACGTCTACCGCGGCGCCAAAGACGGCGGCCCCCCGTTTCTCCCCAGCGGAGCGGGCATCGTCGACCCGCTGGGCGTCGGCGCCAACGCCGGCTTCGGCGCGTCGTTCGCGTACCTGAAGAGCGACCGGGTGGCGGTGGGCGCGCCGGGTGACGACGCCGGCTCGGTGGTGCTCTATGGCCTGGGCCCGGCGCTGGTGAACCTCGGCGCGCTGCACGGCAGCGCGCCCGGCGACCGGTTCGGCGCTGCGCTGCTCGGCATCGACCTCGACCACGTGGGCGGTGACGACCTGCTGATCGGAGCGCCGCGCGCGTCGGGGTCGAAGGGTGAGGTCACCCTCTGGTTCGCCGACGCGGGCCTGGGCTACGAAGTGCAGCAGAAGGTGGTGGGAGCTCTGCAAGAGCAGGCCGGCACCGCCCTCTTTCTGGTCGGGGCCACCGGGCGGGTCGCGGTGAGCTCGACCATGCCCAGCAGCGAGGGCCGCGTCGAGTTGATGACCCTGGGTACGGGCGGCACGCTGGTCTCCGGCGCGTCGCTCCAGGGCGCACCGCTGGAGAGGCTGGGCTCGTCGTACGCCCTCGCCGACCTCGACGGCGACACCGCCAGCGAGCTCTACGTCGGCGCGCCCGGCAGCGGGCAGGTCTACGCGTTCAACACCGGGCCGACGCCGACACCCACGGTGGGCGGCGTGACCCTCGGCGCCAACGCCGCCAACTCGAGCTTCGGCTGCGCGATGGTGAACGGCAACCTGCTGCTCGGCGGGGGCAACGAGGTGGCGGTGGGCGCCGAGACCTTCGCGTACTTCCCCGGCGCCATCGCCGGCGGAGCGGTCTTCGTCTTCCAGGGCGTCATCGGTATTCCCTTCGATGGCGGCGTCGCCTTCGACGGGGGGAGCGCCGATGCGGGCCAGCCCCTGCGCGACGCCGGCACGGGCGATGGCGGCGCGAACGCCCGAGACGGGGGCGCAGCCGATGCGGGGCGCCCGACCGAAGAAGATGCCGGCTCCGAGGTGCGTGACGGAGGCGCGGCGGCGACCGACGCAGGCGCCGACGCGGGCGCCGACGCAGGCGCTGACGTGGCCGACGCCGGAGAGCACCCGTCTTCACTGCAGTTCGTCACCGAGCCGTGCGGCTGTGCCTCACCCGTTGCGGGCCCGCTGCTGCTGCTGGCCGGGCTGCTGCTTCGGCGCGCGCGGCGCCTCGGGTAGTCTCGCCCGCCATGCGCACCCTCGCCCTGTTTCTCGTTCTCGCCGCCGGTACGGTGCACGCCGAGCCTCCGTCAGCCGAGCAGATGGCGAAGCTGCAGCACGACATTCAGCAGGCCACCGACGACGTCGACAAGAAGTACGCGGGCAAAGAGCTGAGCGCCGACGAGCGCAAGCAGCAGATCAAAGACCGCGCCGCGGCCGAGAACGCGGTGCTCGACAAGGCGGGCGTCGACAAGAAGGAGTACGCGCGCGCCGGCGCCAAGATGAGCAAAGAAGACCGCGCCACCGCCGCCTCGGAGAAAGAGAAGCTCGACGCCAAAGACAAGGCCGCCGCCGGAGCCAAGGGCGGGCAGACCGAGGTCATCGTCGAGAAGGGCGGCGGCAACGGGCAGCAGCTGACGCCCGAAGAAGAGGCCGCCGCGATTGACAAGGCGAAGGGCTTCGACAAGGGCGCGGGCGGCAGCTCGAAGGGCAAGAGCGGCCGGGGCAAGAAGTAGGCTCGCTACCGTCTGGTAACGGCGCCGCGCGGGTTACCGCTCCGTAACGGTGACGGGGGCGCGCTGACTTTTTCGGGCCGTGCGGTACAGCTGCGGCCGCTCATGAACACGCTCTCGTCACGCGAACGCGGGCCGCTGCAAGGCGGCTGGCTCCGCGCCTGGCTGCCCACCTCTTCGTTGATCGGCTTCGTCGCCGCGTTGATCGCGGTGGTGGTCATCGCCGGCATCTCGTACGACGCGCTCCGTACCCGCTCGGAGGGCGCGGCGGCGGTGCTCGAGTCGCTCGAGCTCTCGCGGAACATTCAGCTGGTGCTCTCGACGCTCAAAGACGCCGAGACCGCCGAGCGCGGCTACATCATCACCCACGACGACCGCTACCTCGAGCCCTACGACAAGGCGCTGATCGACCTGCCGCGGCTGGTCGCGATGGTGCGACGCCAGCTGGCCGACGCCCCCGACCAGCTGGCGCGCTTCGAGAACGTCGAGCACCTCATCGACGACGTGATGGGCCGCTTCAAGGTGGGCATCGGCTACATCCGCGACAATCGACCCGACCAGGCGACCGAGCTGGTGAGCACCGGCGCCGGCAAGCGCGCGATGGACAGGGTTCGCGTGGCGGTCGCCGAGCTGCTCGACGTCGAGCGGGCACGGCTCGACACGCGCACGCAGGCATGGGAGGCCGCGGCGGCGAGCTCGACCCTGGTCACGTGGCTGGGCTCGCTGCTGCTCTTCACGCTGATCATCGCCGCGATGGTGCTCTCGTCGCGCGACTTTCGCGCTCAGCGCACCGAGGCCTGGCTGCGCAGCGGGCAGGCCGGGCTCTCGCAGACCGTGGGCGGAGAACAGACCGTCGAGCAGGTCGGCGGTGCCATCATGCGCTTCATCGCCGACTACATCGGCGCTCCGCTCGGGGCGCTGTTCTTCCTCGACTCCGGCAGGCTGCGCCGGGTGGGCGCCTACGGGCTGCCCGCCGGCGCCGACGCGTCGCCCGACGCGGTGGGTGGGCTGACCGCCGAGGGCCTCAAGGCCAAGGCGCCGCTGGTGGTGTCCGACGTGCCCGCCAGCTACTTCCACGTCACCTCGGCGGTGGGTCAGGCGAAGCCCGGCCAGGTGGTGCTGGCGCCCGGCTTCGTCGACGGCGCCACCAACGCGGTGGTCGAGCTCGCCTTTCTGCAGAGCGCGAAGCCCTACGACGTCGAGCTGCTCGGGCGGGTGGGTGAGACCATCGCCACCGCGCTGCGCTCGGCGAAGTACCGCCGCGAGCTGGTCGACCTGCTGGAAGAGACCCGCCGCCAGTCAGAAGAGCTGCAGTCTCAGCAGGAAGAGCTGCGGGTGAACAACGAAGAGCTCGAGCAGCAGAGCAAGGCGCTGCAAGAGTCGCAGACCCGCATGGAGAACCAGCAGGCCGAGCTCTCGCAGATCAACGCGCAGCTCGAAGAGCAGACCCGGGCGCTCGAGGTGCAGCGCGACGACCTCACCCGCGCGCAGACCGAGCTGCAGACCGCCAGCGCGTACAAGAGCGAGTTTCTGGCCAACATGTCGCACGAGCTGCGCACGCCGCTGAACAGCTCGCTGATTCTGGCGCGCCTGCTGATCGAGAACCGCCAGGGCAACCTGAACGAAGAGCAGATCAAATACGCCCAGACCATCTACAGCGCGGGCAACGACCTGCTCACGCTGATCAACGACATTCTCGACCTGTCGAAGATCGAAGCCGGCAAGCTCGACGTGCGGCCCGAGAACGTCACGCTGGCGCGGGTGGTCGACGAGCTGAACGACATGTTCAGCCCCCTCGCCAAAGACCGGAAGCTCGACTTCGCCGTCAACCTCGAGCGCGGCCTGCCCCAGTCGATTCACACCGACCCGCTGCGGCTGCAGCAGGTCTTGAAGAACCTGCTCAGCAACGCCTTCAAGTTCACCGAGCGCGGCGGGGTGACGCTGACGGTCAGCCGCGGGGCGTCGGGGCGCATCGCCTTCGCGGTGAAAGACACCGGCATCGGCATTGCCCCCGCGCAGCACGCCATCATCTTCGAGGCCTTTCGGCAGGCCGACGGCACCACCAACCGCAAGCACGGCGGCACCGGCCTGGGGCTCTCCATCTCGCGCGACCTGGCCCGGCTGTTGGGCGGCGAGGTGCGGGTCGACAGCGCGCCGGGGCGCGGCAGCACCTTCACCGTCGAGGTGGCCGCGCACCTCGACGTGAGCGAGCAGGCGCCGCGCACCGAAGCGCCTGCCGCGCTGCGCAGGCCCGCGCGCCCGCACACCCCGCCCTCGAGCCCGGCCGCCCGGCCCGCACCGGTGAACGGCAAGACACGCGACGTCATGCCCGCCATGCCCACCCCGCTCGCCGACGACCGCGACCGCATCGGGCCCGACTCGCGCACCCTGCTGATCATCGAAGACGACCTGCCCTTCGCCGGCATCGTGCAGGAGCTGGCGCGCGAGCAGCAGTTCCTCACCCTGGTGGCCAACAACGCCGAAGACGGCCTGCACATGGCGCGGCGCTATCGCCCCTCGGCGATCGTGCTCGACGTGGGCCTGCCCGACCGCTCGGGCCTCTCGGTGCTCGACGCGCTCAAGCACAGCCCCGCCACCCGCCACGTGCCAGTGCACATGTGCTCGGTGGCCGACTACTCCCAGGCCGCGCTCGAGATGGGTGCCGCCGGCTACGCCATCAAGCCGGTGATGCGCGAGAAGCTCGCCGAGGCGCTGCAGAACCTGGAAGCCAAGTTCACCCAGAAGGTGCGCAAGGTGCTGGTGGTCGAAGACGACCAGGTGCACCGCGAGAGCACGTGCCAGCTGCTCAAGAGCGACGGGGTCGAGACCATCGAGGCCGGCACCGCCGCGCAGGCGCTCGAGCAGCTGGGCAAGCACACCTTCGACTGCATGGTGCTCGACCTCACCCTGCCCGACCGCTCGGGCCTCAAGCTGCTCGAAGAGATGTCCCAGAAAGAGCAGTACTCGGTGCCGCCGGTCATCGTCTACACCGGCAAGCAGCTGGCCGCCGACGAAGAGCAGCAGCTACGGCGATTCTCGAGCGCCATCATCATCAAGGGCGCCCGCAGCCCCGAGCGGCTGCTCGACGAGGTGACGCTGTTCCTGCACCAGGTCGAAGAAGAGCTGCCGCCCGACCGCCAGCGCATGCTGCGCGACGCCCGCCACCGCGAGACGGTGCTCGAAGACCGCCGCCTGCTGGTGGTCGAAGACGACGTGCGCAACATCTTCGCGCTCACCAGCGCGCTCGAGCCGCGCGGCGCCAAGGTCGAGATCGCCCGCAACGGCCGGGAGGCGCTCGACCACCTCGAGCAGCACCCCGGCGTCGACCTGGTGCTGATGGACATCATGATGCCCGAGATGGACGGCATCACCGCCATCAAGGCCATTCGCAAGCAGCCCCAGCTCTCGAAGCTGCCCATCATCGCGCTCACCGCCAAGGCGATGGCCGACGACCGCGACAACTGCCTCGCCGCGGGCGCGAACGACTACATCGCCAAGCCGCTCGACCTCGACAAGCTCTTGTCGCTGGTCCGGGTGTGGATGCCCAAGTGAGCGAGCCGACCCCAGAAGACGTCGAGCTCAACGTGCTGCTCGACGCCATCTACCAGCGCTACCACTACGACTTCCGCAAGTACTCGGAGGCGTCGCTGCGCCGGCGGGTCGCCACCGCGCTGCTGCACTTTCGCGTCGCCAGCATCTCGCGCCTGCAAGAGAAGGTGCTGCACGAGCCGCGCGCCTTCACCGAGCTGCTCGGCTTTCTCACCGTGCAGGTGAGCGACATGTTCCGCGACCCGACGTACTTCAAGTCGCTGCGTGAGCAGGTGCTGCCGTACCTGCGCACCTACCCCACCTTCAAGGTGTGGGTGGCCGGCTGCTCCACCGGCGAAGAGGCCTGGTCGATGGCCATTCTGCTCGCCGAAGAGGGCCTGCTCGACCGCTCGCTCATCTACGCCACCGACATCAACCCCGAGGCGCTGCGCACCGCCGAAGAGGGCGTGTACGCGCTCGAGCGCTTCGCGCTGTTCAGCGCCAACTACCAGGCGAGCGGCGGCAAGCGCTCGCTGTCGAGCTGGTACCACGCCTCGTCGCGGGCCGGGCTGCTCGACCGCTCACTCAAGAAGCACATTCTCTTCTCTGACCACTCGCTCGCCACCGACAGCGTGTTCGCCGAGGTCGAGCTGGCCTCGTGCCGCAACGTGCTCATCTACTTCGACAAGGACCTGCAGAACCGCGCGGTGGGGTTGCTTCGCGACTCGCTGCGCCGCAAGGGCTTCTTGGGGCTGGGCTCGAAAGAGAGCCTGCGCTTCACCGCCCACTCGGCCACCTTCGCCGACTTCGTTCCCCAAGACCGCATCTACCAACGCCTGTGACCCGACCCGAAGCCATCGTGATTGGCGGCTCTGCCGGGGCGCTCGAGGCGCTGACGGCGATTCTGCCCGCCCTGCCCGCCACGTACCCCGCGCCCATCGCGCTGGTGCTGCACGTGCTGTCGGGCAAGCCCAGCCTGCTGGCCGACCTGCTCGCCCAGCGCTGCGCGCTCAAGGTCTGCGAGGCGATGGACAAGCAGCCGCTCGAGAAGGGCACGCTGTACGTCGCGCCGCCCGACTACCACCTGCTCATCGAGCGCGACCGCTGCTGCGCGCTCTCGGTCGACACCCCGGTGCACTTCTCGCGGCCCAGCATCGACGTGCTGTTCGAGTCGGCCGCCGAGGCCTACCGCGCAGGGCTGGTGGGGGTGCTGCTCACCGGAGGCAACGAAGACGGCGCTCGCGGTCTCGAGCGCATCGGCGCGCGCGGTGGCGCGACCGTGGTGCAAGACCCCTCTACCGCGATGGTCCCCTACATGCCCGAGTCGGCGCTCAAGCGCTTCACGCCCACCACCGTGCTGGCGCCGGCCGACATCGGAATCTACCTTGCGCAGCTCGGAGGCCGCCCATGAGCGACCCGGTCAAGTTCCTGCTGGTCGACGACATCGAAGAGAACCTCATCGCGCTCGAGGGCCTCTTGCAGCGCGACGGCCTCGAGCTGTGGAAGGCGAAGTCAGGCCGTGAGGCGCTCGAGCTCTTGCTGGTGCACGACTTCGCGCTGGCGCTGCTCGACGTGCAGATGCCCGAGATGAACGGCTTCGAGCTGGCCGAGCTGATGCGCGGCACCGAGCGCAGCAAGCACGTGCCGATCATCTTTCTCACCGCCGGCTCGCGCGACCCCAACCGCATGTTCAAGGGTTACGACTCGGGCGCGGTCGACTTTCTCTTCAAGCCGGTCGATGCGCGGGTGCTCGAGAGCAAGGCCAAGGTCTTCTTCGACCTGTACCGGCAGAAGCACGAGCTGGCCAACGCGCTGCGGCTCAACGAGATGTTCGTCGGCATTCTCGGCCACGACCTGCGCAACCCCTTGAGCGCGATGATCACCGGGGTGCAGGTGCTCAAGCGCCAGCTCGAAGGCCAGCCGCAGCAGAAGAGCCTCGACCGCATGCAGCAGGCGGGCGCGCGCATGACCGAGATGATCGACCAGATGCTCGACCTCACCCGCGCCCGGCTCGCCGACGGCCTGGGCTTCGCGCGGCGCCGCCAGGAGCTCGACGTGGCGGCGCTGGCGCGGCGCGCGTCGGACGAGCTGAAGGTGTCGAACCCCGAGCGCGACGTCGTCTTCGACGTCGAAGGCGACGCGCACACCCTGGGTGACCCCGACCGGCTGCTGCAGCTGTTCTCGAACCTGATGGCCAATGCGTTCACCCACGGCGAGAAGAGCGCGCCGGTGAAGGTCACGGTGAGAGGCGGGCCCGACGCGGTGATCACCGAGGTGGGCAACGGCGGTGTGATTCCCGCCGAGATGCTCCCGTCGCTGTTCGACCCGTTTCGCACCCGGCGCAAGAACTCGCCCACCAAGGGCGATGGGCTGGGGCTGGGGCTGTACATCACCCAGCAGATCGCCGCGGCGCACGGCGGAGTGGTGACGGTCGAATCGACCGCCGCCGCCGGCACCCGCTTCAAGGTGTGGCTGCCGCGTCGAAACACCGACTCGAAGCCGAAGCCGGCGGTGGCCGCGCCCAGGTCGGTGCTGATCGTCGACGACGACCGCGACGTGCGTGAGGCGCTGGCCGAGGCGTTCGTCAACGAGGGCTACGCGGCGCGCGAGGCGAGCGACGGGCAGGTGGCGCTCGACATGATGCAGAAGGGCGAGCAGCGCCCCGACGTGGTGATTCTCGACATGGTGCTGCCGGTGGTCGACGGGCGCAGGGTCTACCAGGCCATGCAGGCCGACCCCGCGCTGAAGACCATTCCGGTCATCGTCTCGACCTCGACGCCGCTGGGCGCCCCGCCGGGCACGGTGGTGATACCCAAGCCGCTGCGCCTCGACCGCCTGCTCGACGCGGTCGCAGAGCTCTGGCGCTGACTCACCTAACGCGGCGGGCGAAACGCGTCGCTCTTCACCAGCGCTGAGAACCCCTGGTGCGCGGCGGTGGTGCTGTTCACCGCGTAGGTGCAGACGTTGGTCGAGTTGTGCAGCACCACCAGCTTCAGGTTGGGGAAGCGGGTGGGCACGGTGTCTGCGACCTCGGCGAACCAGCCCGCCTTTCGCTGCGCGTCGCCCGGGTCTTCGGCGCAGGCCGCCTCGGTGAGCATGAAGGGCTTGTCGCCGTGGCCGTAGCGCACCAGCGCCTCGTAGGTCGGCGCCACGCGCTGCGAGAACCCCTGCCAGACCGCATTGCCGCCGCCGCAGACGAACGAGTTGTACACCGTCCACCCCAGCCAATCGACGTAGGCGTCGCCGGGGTAGATGCTGTCGAGCTGGGTCTGGGTGATGTCGTCACCCACCCCCAGCACCCAGACCACGTTGCTCGCGCCCTGCGCCACCGCGCGCTGGCGCAGGTGGCGAAACGCCGCCACGAACTCGGCCGCGGTGCCGCGGGGGCCCACGTCGGCCTGCGTGCCCGCGCTGAAGCTCACCCACACGGGCGTGCCCAGCGACGCCAGCGCGTGCGCGCGCGCGTCGATGGCCGGGTCTTCGGCGCCCGAGGCGATGTCGCTCCACGGCACCAGCGCGTTGTTGGAGAAGTTCTTCGGCGACCAGTCGAAGAAGAGGTACGCGCCGGCGTCGGCGGCGTCGCGCTCGGCGGCGGTGGGCCAGTCTTGAAACCAGTCGTGGTAGGTGTGCACCACGTCGAAGCGGGTGCCCAGCGCCTGCTGCTCGCGCGCCAGCGCGGTGCCCCAGTCGGGTGACACGCCCGGGTAGAACCCCGCCCAGCTGCGGCACGCCGGCACCAGGGTGGCGCTCGGCCTCACGTCGGTGCCGGGGCACGGGTTGTCGACGCACGCGCCGCGCACGCAGACCAGCAGGTCGGGGCACGCGCCGGCGTCGTCACAGCTTCTGCCGCGCAGCTCGACCGACGGCACGCACCCTGCGAGCGCGAAGAGCGACAGCGCAAACGCGCGCAGCTCAGACCAGGCCATGGCGGCTCAGCAGGCGGTAGAGGTGGCTGCGCGCGATGCCCGCGGTCTTCGCCGCCTGGGTGACGTTGCCCTGGTGCTCCGAGAGCAGCTGCGCGAGGTAGGCCTTCTCGAAGCGCTCGAGCATCAGCTCGCGCGCCGCGCGGTAGTCGAGCGGCAGGCCCTTCGGCCCGGCGTCGGCTCGGGCGCCGGGTGCGCCCGGCTCGGCGGCGGCGGTCTCGGGCGTGGTGCCGAGCGCCACCGCGCGCAAGAGCACGTTGCGCAGCTCGCGCACGTTGCCCGGCCAGTCGTAGCCCTGCAGTTGCTGCAGCACCGGCTCACTCAAGGTCAGGCTGTGCCCCGCCCCGGTGAGCAGCCGCTGGGCGAGCAGCGCCAGGTCTTCGAGCCGTTCGCGCAGCGGAGGCAGCGGCACCGACAGCACCGCGAGGCGAAAGTAGAGGTCGCGGCGAAAGCGCCCCGCTTCGACGTCGGCGGCCAGGTCGCGGTGGGTGGCGGCAATCACCCGCACGTCGGCGCGCTGCTCGACGTCAGAGCCGACCGGGCGAAACTCGCGGCGCTCGAGCAGCCGCAAGAGCGAGGGCTGCAGCGCGGGCGGCAGCTCACCCACCTCGTCGAGAAACAGGGTGCCGCGCTCGGCGCGCGCCACCGCCCCCAGCCGGTCGGCCTCGGCGCCGGTGAACGCGCCGCGCGCGTGACCGAACAGCTCGCTGGGCAGCACCTCGCCCGAGACCGAGGCGCAGTCGAACGTCACCAGCGGGCCGCGCCGGGCGCTGGCGAGGTGAATGGCGCGGGCGGCGGCCTCTTTGCCGGTGCCGGTCTCGCCGGTGAGCAGCACCGTCTCGTCGCTGCGGGCGGCCTTGTCGAGCGCCTGCACCACCGCGCGCGCGGCGGGGCTTCGGCCCACGAAGCCGTAGAAGTCGACCAGGTCGGGGGTCGACGGCTGCGCCACCAGCACCTCGAGCTCGCTGTCGCCCAATTTCAAGCGGGTGCCCGGCTGCACCACCGCCTCGCGCACCCGGGCGCCGTTGAGCTGGGTGCCGTTGCGGCTGTCGAGGTCGAGCACCTCGAGCCCCTGGGCGGTGCACGAGAGCTTGAGGTGCTGCCGGCTCACCCGCGGGTCGGTCATCACCAGGTCGCAGTTCGGCGAGGTGCCGACCACCGCGGTGCCCTGCGGCAGCTCGAGGCGCAGGCCCTGATCAGGCCCCGACACCACCGCCACGCAGAACGGGCCCAGCACGCCGGCCTTGGCAGCGCCACGCGCGGTGAGGGTTCACTCTGGCGGGGCGGGTGAAGACATGTGCTGCGGCACGCGAATGGTACCCTCGCCCCAGCGGCCCATGGAAGCACGCGGTTTTCGCATCGGTGGTTATCAGGTCATCGGCCGCCTCGGCGCAGGCGGCATGGGAGAGGTGTGGCTGGCCTCGGCCGAGCGCGGGCAGGTGGTGGTGAAGACCATGCTCCCCGAGCTCTCGGGCGACGCGCGCTTCTCGACCATGTTCCTCAAGGAGGCGCGCATCGCCACCCGGGTCGCCAGCCCGCGGGTGGTGGCGGTGCTCGAGGTGGGCGAGCACCGCGGCGCGCCGTTTCTGGTGCTCGAGTACGTGGCCGGCGGCTCGCTGCAGCGCCTGCTCACCCGGTCGCGGGTGCTGGCGCCTCCGCTCGCGGCGTACCTGGCCATCGAGGTGGCGCGCGCGCTTCAAGACGTGCACGACGCGGTCGACACCTCGGGCGGCGCGCTCGAGGTGGTGCACCGCGACGTGAGCCCCAGCAACATTCTGCTCACCCGCGAGGGGGCGGTGAAGCTGTCTGACTTCGGCATCGCGAAGGCGCGCGAGGTGACCGCCAGCGCGGCCACCACCCAGGGCGTGATTCGCGGCAAGTTCGCCTACCTCGCGCCCGAGCAGGCGCGCGGAGAAGAGGTCGACCGCCGCGCCGACTTCTTCGCGCTGGGGGTGGTGCTGTTCCGCGCGCTCACCGGCGAGCTGCCCTACACCTCGGGCACCGACTTCGCGCTGGTGCAGGAAATCGCCAGCGGCAAGCGGCGGCGGCTCGCCGAGCTGCGCCCCGAGCTGCCGGCCGCGGTGCACCAGGCGGTCGACGCGATGCTCTCGCCGCGGGCCGAAGACCGGCCCTCGAGCGGAGAAGCCATCGCCCTGCAGCTCGAAGGCGCGTTCTCGCCGGCCGAGCTGGCCGCCGCGAAGACCACGCTGGCGCAGCTGGTCGAAGAGACCGCCGCGCAGGCGCCGGTCGAGCCCGCCGGCGGCGCCGCCACCGCGGCCGACGCTCCGGCAGCGCCCGCCCCGCCTCGCAGGCCTGCGGCGCCGAGGGTCGTCGCCGCGCTCTCGCTGCTCGCGCTGGCGCTGGGCGCGGCGGGCCTGTGGGCCGCGCGCGCGACGCCGGGCGCGCTCGCTCCTGCGCCTGCTCTTGCTCCTGCTGCTGCTCCGCTGGCGGTCGAGCCGCCGCCCTCCCCCGAGCCGCCGCCCTCCCCCGAGCCGCCCGCGCCTTCGCCGGCCGTCGCTCCCGAGCCGGCCGACGAGCCCGCTCCCACCGCGAAGCGCGAGCGCCGGGTGCGCCTCGAGGTCGACCCGCCCTGCACGGTGCTGCTCGGCAACCGCGAGCTGGGCCAGAGCCCGGTCAGCGTGGGCGCTGCGGGCCCCGAGCTGAACCTCACCTTCCGCTCCGATGCCCTCGGCCTCGACTACAGCGAGACGGTGCACGTCGCGCCCAACGCCAAGAGCGTGAAGGTCACGGTGCCCCGGGCCTCGCTGCAGCTGCGCATCGCGCCGTACTCCGACGTGACGCTCGACGGCCGCGCGCTGGGCGAGGGCCCCTACCCGGTGATGCAGGTCTACGCGGGGCGGCACAAGCTCGTCATCGTGAACCGCGAGCTGAAGGTGCGGCGCCGTGAGACCGTGGCCCTCAAGGCCGGCGAGCAGCGCGTCTACAAGCTCAAGCTCGACTGAGCGCTCACCGCGCGCTGACGACCGAGACCACGCCGAGCGCGCTCGCGAGCGCGGCGGTGCTGAAGCCCAGCACCCAGAACACCCCCGACTGTCGCTGCAGCCGCTGCGCGTCGAGCGAGACGGGCTGATTCGCGGCGCGGTGGTAGACGTCGCTCCACAGCACGAACAGCACCACCGACGCGATGGCGAGGGCCGCGGCGCCGACGCCGAGCACCAGGGGCAGCTTGCGTGAAGGAGCGGGCTGGACCACTTCGGGAGCTGCTGCCGCTGCCGCCGCTGGGGCAAGGGAAGGGTCAGGCACAGGCGTAAGGGCAGGTGCAGGTGCAGGCGCCGGGGCCGATGCGGGTGGTGGCGCGGTGCTGGGCTGGGCTTTGGCGCGCACCGCTTCGAACGTGGCCGTCACCCGCCGCGACGCCCACGCCGGCAGCGAGGCGCCCGGGTCGAGCGCCACTGCCTCTTCGAACCAGCGGCGCGCTGCGGCCTCTTCACCCACGTTGAGCCGGGCGATGCCGGCGTACACGCAGGCGCGGGCGCGCAGCTGCGGCGGGGTCGAGCGCGCGCGCGCGAGCGGCTCGAGCAGCGCCAGCGCCTGCTCCTCTTGCAGGTTGCGAATCAGCGCGTTGCCGCGCTCAATCTCCACCTCGACGTCGGGCGCTCCGGCGTGGAGGGTGAGCGCGAGGGCGAGGGCGAACGTCATCGGCTCGCTACTTCAGCGCGCGCCCCGGGGCAGGTCTACAACCGTCTCGCTGGGCGGGACGGTGGTGCGGTCTCGCCTGCACCATTCTCGCGCTCCAGCCCCGTAACCCTCGGAGACCACGGCGGGGCTGCGCGCGGCACGCGCCCTGAAAAGGAGCCCGAGCGGACCCCCTCACCCTGGAGCAGACAATGAGCCGTGCCCTCTCTTGGCGCCCGTGCGCCGTGTGCGTGTTGGCCTTCGCCGCCTGCGCATCGCCTGAAGTGGAAGGCGACTCGGACGTGCTGTGGGACGCGCTCTCGGCGCTCACGTTCACCCCGGTGGCCGACGCCGAGGTGCAGGCCGGCGCGCCCGACCGGAACTTCGGCGCGAGCCTCGAGCTGGGCGCCGACCAGAGCCCCGCGCGCCAGGCTTACCTGCGCTTCGACCTCACCGGCTTGAGCCGCCCGGTGAAGCGCGCGCAGCTGCGCTGCTACGCGCTGAACGGCAGCGTCAACGGCCCCAACGTGTACGGCGCGGGCAACGGCTGGGCCGAGTCGACGCTCACGTACCGCAACCGCCCTGCGACCGGCGCGCGCCTCGCCGGCTCGGTGGTGGTGGCGTACAAGCAGTGGCTGGCCGCCGACGTGACCGCGGCCATCACCGGCAACGGCGCGCTCACCCTGGCGCTGATCGCCGACTCGACCGACTCGGTCATCTGCAGCAGCCGGGAGGGCACCGCGGCGCTGCGGCCCCAGCTGGTGGTCGAGCTGCAGGCCGCGCCGGCGGTCGATGCTGGCACGCCGCCCCCTCCGGTCGTCGACGCGGGCACTCCTCCTCCTCCTCCTCCGGCGACGGGCATCTCGTGCCCCGCCGGCAGCAGCGAGGTCTTCCGCGACGACTTCACCGGCACCTCGCTCGACACCTCGCGCTGGAGCGTCATCGAGCAGAACAACGGCGGCGGCACCTTCACCCAGCTGACCAAGATGCGCGCCGCGAACGTGACCGTGACCGGCGGCCGGCTGCACGTCGCGTCGCGCCGGCACTGCGTCGACCCGTACGGCAACTCGGCGGCGGCCGAGCACCCCGACACCTGCGCCGGCACCAACTACTACTCGGGCGGGTGGATCAAGACCAAGACCGCCTACGCCGCCGGCAAGGGCCTGATGGTGTTTCACGCCAAGATGCCGGCGCCGGTGCGCGGCATGTTCCCCGCGCTGTGGGCGCGCAACGAGCACGGCGACCAGTACTACGGTGAGCTCGACCTCATCGAGACCTGGTGGGACGTGGGCAAGGGCACCGCCGCCGACCCCAACGTCTACTCGTCGACCACCCACATGGGCGCGGGCGCCGCGGTGCACACCAGCAACAACCAGGTCGGCCCGTTCGCCAACCTGCCCAGCCGCTTCCACGTGTGGGAGGTCGAGTGGGACTCGACGGTCAGCCCCGCGGTGGCCCGCTATTACTACCGTGACGCGCCGGGCGCGGCGCGCGTGCTCACCCGCACCGTCACCTCGAGCAGCCCCGGCTTCGCCGGCAAGATACCCGAGCAGCAGTTCGCCACCGCGCTGACCGACGCCTGGCGCCCGTACGTCGACTTCGCGGTGCAGCCCGACAGCGTCTGGCACGTGGGCCCCGACAGCGCCGCGACCTACGACCCCGAAGACCTCGAGGTCGAGTCGGTCATCGTCTGCCGGTAGGCCTGCTTCACCCCGACCGAGCCGGGCCGTCAGCTCGAGCCCGGTCAGGGTGGCGGCGCGTGGCGTGGTCCGGTCACCCGGCGCGCGGCGCGTGTTACCGGTTGGGGACCTCGACTTCGCCGATTGTGGGCCGCCGTGCCGGCGACTAGGACCAGAGCGCTCTGAAGCGTGCGCCCTCACCGAGAAAGCGACCCGTGGCGTCGAGACGACGCCCGCTCGAGACAGGCAGCGGCCGGGTGCGTACGCCCGAGGTGCGGGCTTCGTTTCAGGTCGTCCTCTTTCTGAGCGCCGACGGTTCACCCCTGCTCACCGAGGTCGCGAAGTCAGCGACCGCGCACCGGGGCGCGGCGGTGATCGTGGTCGCGCCGCGTGCCCACTTCGACGGTGCCCAGCGGCCAGACCACGGCGTCCCCATCGTCCCGGGTCGCACCTACGTCGCCGACGACCTGCGCGGCATCGGGCTCCGACACCAGAAGTTCATCAAGACCCGACCCGGCCCACACAGCAGCGGCACCTTTCTCGAGGGGCTCGCGCGAGAGTTCGGCCGCCACGTGCTGGCGGTGGTGCTCTCTGGCAATGACGTCGGGCTGCTGCCCGGGTTTCAGAAGCTCATCGCGGCGGGCGCCAGGGTCATCGTCCGCGACCCCGAGGAATCGAACGTCGACGCCCTGCCCCGCGGAATCGTCGGCTCGCTCTGCGCCACCTCGGTGTCTCCCTCGGTCAATCTCAGCACCGAGGTGGCTCGGCATGTCTCGCCGAAGAATGAAGCCCGCTCCGAGGCCGATGGGTCGGCCGCCCTCAACCCTTCACCGGCCGAGGGCCAAGACGAGCCGTACCCCGTCGACCCGGCTCGCGAGGCGACCTTTCGACGCATCTTGATGATGCTGAAGAACCGCTTCACGGTCGACCTCACGCACTACAAGCCGTCGACCATTCATCGCCGCATCGAGCGGCGCATGAGCATCGAAGGCAGCGAGTCGTTGTCCGAATTCGCCGACCGGCTGCAGGCCAGCTCCGAAGCCCTTCGGGCCCTGCACGACGAGCTGTTCGTTCACGTCACCCATTTCTTCCGCGACCCCGAGTCGTTTCGCGCGCTGCGTGACGGGGTCTTCGCACCGCTCCTCCGCGCCTCTCAACCCGGCGCAACCTTGCGCATCTGGGTGCCCGGCTGCTCTACCGGCGAAGAGGCGTACTCTCTGGCGATCGGGCTGAGCGAGTTTCTCGAAGAGCAGCAAGCGTCGGTCGGCATTCAGCTCTTCGCCACCGACATCAGCGACGCCGCGATTCAGCACGCCCGGCGCGGGGTGTACCCCAGCACTGCGTTGAACGGGCTGCCGCCCGAACGCCTCGAGAGATTCTTCAGCAAGACCGACGAGGGCTTCAAGGTCACCAAGGCGCTTCGCGACGTGTGTGTCTTTTCCAGGCACGACGTCACGTCTCACCCTCCGTTCGCGCGGCTCGATCTGATCTCCTGCCGCAACGTGCTCATCTATTTCGGGCCCGAGCTGCAGCGCAGGGTGTTCCCCGTTTTTCACTACGCGCTCAAACCGAACGGCTTTCTCTGGCTCGGGCAGGCCGAGCTGCCGGGCGCGACGTCGAAGCTCTTCGCGGTGGTCGACCCGAAGCACAAAATCTGCACCAAGCTGCCCGCACCGTCGACGGTCTCTGGGGCCACACTCGGGCCGGTCGTCGATCGGCGGCTTCTACCCGAGTCGCCGCGAGAGCTGCCTCGCGTAGCCCCCAGCACCCACAAGACCGCCGACGAGCTGATTCTGTTTCGCTACGGCCCGCCGGGCGTGGTGATCGACCACGAGCTCGAGGTGAACCAGTTTCGCGGCCGCACCGCGCCGTTCATCGGCCCTCCCGCGGGCAAGCCGACCCAGCACCTGTTGAAGCTGGCCCACCCCGACCTGGTCGCACCGATACGCATTCTGATTCAGGCCGCCAAACGCGAGAACCGCAGCGTGCGCCAAGAGCGCGTACCCCTGGTCAATGGAGCGAGCCACCAGCTCATCGCCATCGAGGTCTCACCGCTAAACCCTTCGGCGGCCCCGAACGAGCGGCAGTACCTGGTGCTGTTCGACGACTCGGCTCAACCCCGGCCGCAGCCGCGCAGCAAACGCGACGCTCGCGTTCGGGTGAGCAAGGCTCACCACAGCTCCAAGAAGATCATCGAGGAGCTGCAGGACGAGCTCGATACCCTACGCGAGCACCAGCAGGCGCTGGTCGAGCAGTTCGAATCAGCCCAAGAAGAGCTGACCTCGGCCAATGAAGAGCTGCAGGCCACGAACGAAGAGTTCCAGAGCACCAACGAAGAGCTCGAGACCGCAAAAGAAGAGCTGCAGGCCGCCAACGAAGAGCTGATCAGCCTGAACGACGAGCTCAACGGCCGAAACGGAGAGCTGGTCGCCGCCAATGAACGCCTGGCCCGGGGCGAAGACCGCTTCCGGCTGCTGGTCGAGAGCGTGAAAGACTACGCCATCTACATGCTCGACCCCGAGGGCCGCATCTCGAGCTGGAACGAAGGCGCGCGGCGGCTCAAGGGCTACGAGGCTTCAGAGATTCTCGGTCAGCACTATTCACGGTTCTTCAGCGATGAAGATCGCGCTGCTCATGCCCCCGAAGCCGAGCTCGAGCAGGCACGGGTCGACGGGCGCTTCGACGCCGCAGGCTGGCGCATCCGCAAAGACGGCTCCCGGTTCTGGGCCGGAGTCGTGCTCACCCGCATTCACGATTCACGGGGCCGACTGCTGGGGTTCGCCAAGGTCACCCGCGACCTGACCGAGCGGCGCATTGCGGAAGAAGAGCTCGCACGCAACGAGCGCCGGTCGCGGCTCATGATCAGCGGTGTTCGCGACTACGCCATCTTCATGCTCGGCCCCGATGGGCGCGTCGCGAGCTGGAACGACGGCGCCCGCCGCCTGAAGGGCTACGAAGAGCGAGAAGTTCTCGGCAAGCACTTCTCTGCCTTCTACCCCCCTGAAGACGTCGCGAACGGCAAGACCGAGCGAGAGCTCGCCACCGCGCTGGCGGAAGGTCGCGTCGAAGACGAGGGCTGGCGCGTCAGGAAAGACGGCACGCGCTTCTGGGCGAACGTGGTCATCACCCGGGTCACCGACACCGAGGGCGAGCTGCTGGGCTTCACCAAGGTCACCCGCGATCTCACCGAGCGCCGGCGGGCCGAAGACGCCCTTCGGCTCGCCAACGAGTCGCTCGAGGTGCGCGTGCGCGAGCGCACCGAGCAGCTCGAACAGGCGCTGCGCGTGCGCGACGACTTTCTCTCCATCGCGTCGCACGAGCTGAAGACCCCCCTGACCAGCCTGAAAATACACCTGCAGCTGGTGAAGCGAGCGCTGCAGACGATTCAAGTTCCACAGGTTCAAGCTGCCGCTGACACGGTACAGCGTTCACTGCGGCAGACCGTGAACCTCGAGGAGCTGATCGAAGATCTGCTCGACGTGTCTCGGCTGCAGAGCAGCCGACTCGAGCTGCAGCGCTCGGAGGTCAACGTGGCCTCGCTGGTCGAAGAGATCACCGCGCGGTTCGCACCCCAATTGATGCAGGCCCAGATGCCGCTCGAGCTCGACCTCGATCGCACGCTGACCGCCACCTGGGACTCTCGCCGCATGGGCCAGGTCGTCGCCAACCTCATCGCCAATGCCATCAAGTACGCGTCGAAGGCCCCCCTGAAGGTCCGGGTGTACACCTCGGCTGGCCGAGCGCGCGTCGATGTCGTCGACCGAGGCCCCGGCATCGCGAAGGAGAAGCAGGCGGCGATCTTCGAGAGGTTCGAGCGGGGTGACGCGCCCCAGAACGTGGGCGGCCTGGGGCTGGGCCTGTTCATCGCGCACCGCATCGTCGACGCGCACGGTGGCAGCTTGCGCGTCGAGAGTGAGATGGGCCACGGGGCAACCTTCACCGTCGAGACTCCCCTCGCCTCGACGCCCGGCGAGACCACCCCCCACGGCCGCTCACCGACGCCGAGCGCGGTGGTGCTCTCATGAGTCGCAGGGTGCTCCTGGTCGAGGACGACGAAGAGATTCGAGGGGTGGTCGGCGATTTCATCGCCTCGGAAGGCTACGACGTGCACGCGGTGCCGAACGGCCAGCTGGCCCTCGACTACCTTCAGAAGGCCGAGCACCTGCCGGCGCTCATCATGCTCGACCTGATGATGCCCGACATGGACGGGGTGCGTTTTCGCGAGCTCCAGCGAGCAGACCCACGCCTCGCCCAGGTTCCCGTGCTGGTGATGAGCGCGAGCTCAGATGTGCCCGCCAAGGCGAACGCCCTCGGCGCGGCGGGCCACCTGAAGAAGCCGTTTCAAGACCTCGAGACCCTGCTCGCCGCGATCGCGCGCTTCTTTTGAGCGCGCGGTCCGCGTCTCAAACCCGAATCAGCGCGCCAGCTCGACCAACGGCGGCAGCGCGCGGCGCACCGCGAGCAGGCCCAGCCCCGCTCCGGTGAGCAGGCCCAGCACGCAGGCCAGCGCCACCACCCACCGCCACGGCGGGGGCATCGACGTCGCGCGCAAGGTCGTCATGCCACGCGCTGCAGCCCGTAGATTTCGGTGACCGAGCGGCTGAGCGCCTCACCCAACGGGTGGGCGCGAAAGTACGCGCCCGCCAGCACCGCTCCGTTGCTCAGCTTGCGCCAGTTCATCGCCCGCTCGTGCGCGTCTTCCGACAGGCCCCACAGCGCCTGGGTCTGCACCCGGTTGCGCGGGGGCCGGGTGGCCGAGAGCTCGAGAAACAGCTGGTGCGCCGCGAGCTGCTCCTGGTCGCGGCTCAGCTTGGGAACCAGGCGCAGCTCGCCCGGAGCGACTTCGGTGACGCCAGTGAGGGTGCGGGTCATGGCGCCCGGTGCTTCAAGCCGCGCGCCGTTCTGCAGCGCAGTCGAGACGCGCACCTGGCGTGTGCACCGAGGTTCCCTGTCACCTGGGGTGCACGCTCACGGCCGGTAGCCGCGCGCCTGCAGCTCGAACAGGCCGGCGTAGCGCCCGCCCTTCTTCACCAGCGCGTCGTGGCTGCCCAGCTCGATGAGCTGCCCACCCTCGAGCACGGCGATCTGATCTGCCATGCGCACGGTCGAGAACCGGTGGCTGATGATGACCGCGGTGCGCTCTCGGGCCAGCTGCGCGAAGCGCTGGAACATCGCCATCTCGGCCTCGGCATCGATGCTGGCCGTCGGCTCGTCGAGAATCAGCACCTCGGCGTCGCGCATGAACGCGCGCGCCACCGCCAGCTTCTGCCACTGGCCGGCGCTCAGGTCTTGCGCGTCGTCGAACCACGAGCCGAGCACGGTGTCGTAGCCGCGCGGCAGCCCCTTCACCAGCTCGGCCGCTCCGCCCGCCGCGGCGGCGGCCTCGATGGCGGGCCGGTCGCCCAGCCGCGACGGCTCGCCCAGCCCGATGTTCTCTGACACCGGGAACTGGTAGCGCACGAAGTCTTGAAACACCGCGCCGAAGCGGCTGCGCAGCTCGGCCGGCTCGAGCTCGCGCAGGTCGACGCCGCCGTACGTGATGCGCCCTTCGGTCGGGTCGTAGAGGCGCAGCAGCAGCTTGATGAGCGTCGACTTGCCCGCCCCGTTCTCGCCCACGATGCCCAGCTTCTCGCCCGCCTTCACCGTCAGCGACACGCCCTTGAGCGCCCACTTCTCTTTGCCCGGGTAGCGAAACGAGACGTTGTCGAGCACCAGCGCGTGCGGGCCCTTGGGCAGGGTGCGCGGCGGGCTCACCGTGGCGGCCTCGCCCTTCGCCTCGACGTTCAGGTACGCGAACAGGTTCGACATGAACAGCGCGTCTTCGTACATGCCGGCGGCGGTGGTGAGCAGGCCCGCGAACGCGCCCTGGCCGGTGGTGAACAGCGCGAAGGCCAGCGACAGGTCGCCGATGGTGAGCTGGCCGAACACCGCGCGCCACACCACGAACGCGTAGCAGCCGTAGAGCGCGGCCTGGGCCACCAGGCTGGTCAGCAGGTGCAGCCAGAACCTCCGCCGCGTCAGCGCCGCGTCTTGCGCGAAGAACTTCGCGAACAGCTCGCGGTAGCGCGAGAGAATCAGCTGACCCAGCCCGTACAGCTTCACCTCTTTCACGTGCGAGTCGCGGGTGAGAATCCACTCCAGATAGTTGAGCTTGCGCCCCTCGGGCGCGCGCCACGAGAGCAGCCGAAAGCCCTCGCCCGACAGCCGCGCCTCGACCCAGAACGCCGGCGCCGCCGAGACCGCCAGCGCGAACACCGCCCACCACGAGATGTGCCACAGCAGCACCCCGAAGCTCGCCAGGGTGATGAGCCGGGTGACGATGTCGAGCGCCGAGGTGGCCAGCGACAGCGGCCGCGCGCTCGCCTCGCGCCGCGCGTTCTGCAGCTTGTCGTAGAGCGCCGGGTCTTCGAAGTGCCGCAGCTCGAGGGTGAGCGCCTTCTCGAGAATGCGCTCGTTGATGAGGTTGCCCAGGCGCGCGCGGGTGAGCGAGTTGAGCAGCGCGTTGAAGCGGCCGATGAGCAGGCCCGCCAGCGCGATGCCGAGCTCGAGCCCCACCAGCTCGAGCACCTGCACCCGCACCGCGTCGCTCGGCTCTTTCACCGCGCGCACCACGCCGTCGACGATCAGCTTGCCCACCCAGGCCATCGCCGCCGGCTGCAGCGACAGCACCAGCTGCAGCGCCACGAACGTGAGCACGTTGACGCGGTCGGCTTCCCACACCAGCCGAAACGTTCCCGGCAGCTGACGCGCCAGCTCCCTCAACGGAATGCGGGGCAGGTCTTCTTTCTTCTTCTGGGTGGGGAACACCACCTCGCGTCTCTAGCGTGCCGCGGCCGCCGGGGCACCTGCCCCGTTGGAGAGGCCTGAAAAGCCCGCACGCGGTGCTAGAGGTCGCAGCGCCGATGACCCCTGCGCTTCGCACCTTCTACCCGCCCCTCGAGCCCTACCGCGTCGGCCACCTCGAGGTCGGCGACGGTCACACGCTCTACTTCGAAGAATCGGGCAACCCGAAAGGCAAGCCGGTGGTGTTTCTCCACGGCGGGCCGGGCAGCGGCACCGAGCCACGGCAGCGCCGCTTCTTCGACCCCGCGCACTACCGCATCGTGCTGTTCGACCAGCGCGGCGCGGGGAAGTCGACGCCCTTCGCCTCGCTCGAGCACAACACCACCTGGCACCTCGTGGCCGACCTCGAGCAGCTGCGCGAGCACCTCGGCATCGAGCGGTGGCAGGTGTTCGGAGGCTCGTGGGGCTCGACGCTCGCGCACGCCCAGACCCACCCGGCGCGCGTCACCGAGCTGGTGCTGCGCGGCATCTTCCTGGTGCGGCCTGGCGAAATCGAGTGGTTCTACCAGGGCGGCTGCAGCGCCCTCTTCCCCGACGCGTGGGAAGAGTTCATCGCTCCGATTCCCCCCGCCGAGCGCTCGGACCTGGTGAAGGCGTACTACCGAAGGCTCACCGGCGCCGACCGGGCCGCGATGCTCGAGGCCGCGCGCGCCTGGAGCGTGTGGGAAGGCCGCACCAGCTACCTGGTCGCCAACCCTGCCGCGGTCGCGAAGCACGACCAGGAGCAGTTCGCGAGCTCGTTCGCGCGCATCGAGTGCCACTACTTCATGCACCAGGCGTGGTTGACCGGCGAGCGCGAGCTGCTCGCGAACATCGACCGCATTCGCCATATCCCCGCGGTCATCGTGCAGGGCCGCTACGACGTGGTCTGCCCGATGCAGAGCGCCTGGGCGCTGCACCGCGCCTGGCCCGAGGCCACGCTCGACATCAGCCCCACCGCCGGGCACTCGGTGTTCGAGCCCGAGAACCTGCACCGGGTGATTCAGGCGACCGACGCTTTTCGCTAGAGAGGCGAACCGTAGAGCGCCGAGTACTTCGCGCGCAGGTAGGCGATGAAGTCTTCGTCGGTGAGGCCGCGCCCGGTCACCGCCTGCACCAGGGCCTCGGCGTCGCGGCGGTGGCCGTGCGCGCACACGCGCTCGCGCAGCCAGTCGCGCAGCGGCAACAGCTGCCCTTCGCGCAGCTGCGCGTCGAGGTCGGGCAGCGCCCGGCGCGCCGCGGCGAAGAGCGACGCCCCGTACAGGTTGCCGAGCGAGTAGGTGGGGAAGTAGCCGAGCGCGCCCTCGGCCCAGTGAATGTCCTGCAGCACGCCGAGCCGGGGGCTCGGCGGGGTGAGCCCGAGCAGCGCCCCAGACCTCTCGGCCCACGCGGCGGGCAGGTCGGCCACCTCGAGCTCGCCGCGCAGCAGCCCCAGCTCGAGCTCGTAACGGAGCACGATGTGCAGGTTGTAGGTGAGCTCGTCGGCCTGCCCGCGCAGCGCGGTGCGCTCGACGCGGTTCACCCGCGCCGCGAACGCCTCGGGCGCCACGCCGCCGAGCTGCGAGGGAAACGCCGCCTGCAGGCGCGCGAAGAGGTACCCGCCGAAGGCCTGGCTGCGCCCCACCAGGTTCTCCCACAGCCGCGACTGCGACTCGTCGAGCCCCATCGACGGCACCCGGGCCAGCGGGGTGCGAAACAGCGCCGGGTCGAGGCCCTGGCAGTACAGCCCGTGCCCGCCCTCGTGCAGAGCGATGAACACCGCGACCAGGGGGTCTGACGGGTCGAAGCGGTTGGTGAGGCGCACGTCGCGCGGGTGGGTGCCCCCGCTGAACGGGTGCACGCTGCGGTCTTGCCGGCCCGCCTCGAGGTCGAAGCCCATCGTCGTGAGCAGCTCGAGGGTGAGCCGCTCTTGCGCCGCCACCTCGAAGTGCTGCCCCGCGAACGGGTCGACCCGCTCACGCCTCACCGCCTCGAGCGCGCGCACCATCGGCACCAGCTGCTCGCGCAGGGCCGAGAGCACCGGCTGAAGGCGCGCCACCGTCATGCCGGGCTCGTAGCCGTCGAGCAGCGCGTCGTAGCGCTCGCCGCCGTGGCCGATGGCGTCGGCCTGCTCGCGCTTGAGCGCCACCACGCGCGTGAGGTGCGGCCGGTAGGGCTCGAACACGTCGTCGGCGCGCGCCTGCTTCCATGCGTCGATGGCGTGCGCGGTCGCGGTGGCGAGCTCGGTCACCAGCCGCTCGGGCACCTTGAGGGCGCGCTCGCGCTCGAGGTTCAGCACCCGCACCATCGCGCCGCGGTCGCCCGGGGCTCGCGCGTGCTCGAGGAGCCAGTCGCCCAGCGCCGGGTCGACCAGCCGCTGGTGATACAGCTTCTGCAGGGTGGCGAGCTGGCTGGCGCGCGCCGCGGTGGCCTTGGCCGGGAGAAAGGTCTCCTGGTCCCACGTGGCCAGGCCGATGACCCCGGCCAGGTCGGCCAGCTCGTGCATGCGCCCCAAGAGCCGTTCGAAGGTGACCATTGCGACCCCACGTTTCACGCCCGTCGAGCCTGAAAGACAACGTAAATTCAGGCAGATTCGTAAGGGCCTTGACCGAAGTGTGATGGAAACTCACATCACCCCCAGTCGATAAAGGGGCATGACCACGCGAGCCCTCACCCGCCAGGCCCCGCAGCCGGCGCCGCGCTCCGCCCCGGCGGTTGCGCCTGCCGTCTCCGCTGCAGCAGCTGCGACCGCCGCCGCCCGCCCCGCGCCTGCTCCCGCCGAGCCGTTCGTGCACGGCGCGCGGCCGCCGCAGGTCTCCACCGTGCCGTCGATGGTGAAGCTGTTCGAGGGCATCGCGCTGGGCACGAAGTGGAAAGACCTGCCCCACGAGACCCAGGTGCAGCTCGGCCAGGTGGTGAAGGAGATGACCCACTCCTTCGACGCGAAGTGGAACGCGCAGGCCCTGAGGGCCAAGCAGACCGTGCTGCACGACGCGCCCGACCGCACCATGGTCGAGGGCTTCAACCGCTTCGTGGCCACGGTGTTCGAGGCGTTCGTGCCGGTGGGCTTCAAGGCGCAGCACGACCTGAAGAACGAGACCGTGCGCAACGCGATGAAGGACCTGGTGCTCACGCGCGCGGCGCTGGCCGGCACCCTCAACCAGTACTACGGCGGCACCAACACCGACTGGGACGGCCGCCTCGCCCACGACTTCCCCGTGCCGTCGGCGGCGTCGACCGCAGCCGCCCAGGCGCTGGCCGAGAAGACGCTGGCGCGGCTCGAGAAGGTGAAGCCCGACCAGCTCACCGAGGTCGAGCAGGCGCTGCTCCCGCGCCTCAAGATGAAGCTCACCTCGGTGGCCACCGGCTCGTTCGGCTCGAGCTTCGGCGGGCGCGAGATGCTGCGCCCCACCCGCGGCAGCTGGGGGTCGGACCTGCAGATGCAGCTCAAGGCCAACAAGAAGCCCGAGTACCACGGCCGCAGCGAAGAGTTCTTGCGCGTGGCGACCGCGTTCTGGCTCACCCCGCTCACCGAGGGCGTGAACAAGGGCACCATCGAGGCGGCGCACGCCTCGAATGACATGAACAACGGGCCCGACACCGTCAAAGAGCTGCTCGGCGACCCGGCCACCGACGAGGTGGCCAAGGCGTTCAGCCTGCTGCTGCAGTGGCACACCGAGGCGCTCGACGCGCACCCCGACGCGCACAAGCTCGGCTACCACTTCGACCAGAAGCAGATCGACACCATGTGGCGCAGCTTCCAGGCCGACAGCATGGCGGGCGAGAACGCGCAGACCCTGCCTGAGTTCAAGGCCAGCATGGACGCGCAGGTCGCCGCCGCGACCTTGACCCACAAGCAAGAGACGAAAGACCTGGTCGACGCAGTGTTCAGCCAGAAAGGCGCGCCGCGCCTCACCGCCGCGCAGAAGCAGCAGGTGTTCGCGCAGATCGACGCGCAGCCGACCTTCGGCACCCTGGCCTCGACCCTCGGCGCCGCGCTCGACGCCGCCACCGGCACCACCAAGGCCAGCGAGGCGCTGCAGCAGGCGCTCGACGCGATGCCTACCGTGGGGGGGCTCGACAAGGGCGCTCCGATTCCCGCCGACGTGCAGCAGCTCGTCGACGACGCCTGGAAGGAAATCAAGGCCTACCTGGGCAAGACCTACCATGGCAGCGTGGACCTGGCGGCGACGCTGCCCGAGAAGGTTCGGCTCTCGACCACCGAGGGCAGCTCGACCGACCTGAAGGGCGACATCGTCATCGACCTGCGGCCCGAGCAGAAGCTGTCCGAGCTCATCAGCATGCTGAAGCACGAGGGCAAGCACTCCGTCGACATGCAGAGCGACAAGCGCAACGCCGTCGAAGGCACCGCGTGGGAAGGCGCGGCCCGCGTCGCCGAGCAGCGGGTGGTGCCGAAGTTCCTGGCGCAGAAGTACGCCCACGACCCGGTGATGGCCGCGGTGGCGAAGTTCTCGCTCATCAACACCGACGTGCGGCTGGCCGCGCGCACCGAGGCCACCCTGGTGACGCTGATGACCCCGAACGGGCACGACGCGTACCACGCAGCGGTAAAGGTCGGTCAGAAGTGGGGCGCCGACGTGCCGTCGCTCATCGCGCGCGCCTTCAACGGCACCCAGTACACCCAGTACATGGGCGGGCAGATCGCCTACAACGCGCTGCTCGACTACCTGGGAGCGGGCCTCGACTTCCAGCTCGACCCGTTCTGGCTGCAGGCGCACGGCCTCGAAGACGTCGCCATGAACGAGCACAGCCGGCAGCGCGTGCTCGACGCCGCGAAGCAGCACTGATCAGCGCGGGGCGAGCAGGGTCTCTTGGCCCTGCTCGACCGTCTCGGCGCGGTGCACCCGGTCGAAGGCGCCCACCGCCGAGAACAGCCGGTCGACGCGCTGGTCGACGGCCACGAACACCACCGGCACCGCGCGCAGGCTGGCGACGGTGAGCGCATCGGCCAGGTGCTCCACCGCTTCGGTCGGCACCCGGTCGATGCGGGAAAAGTCGACCAGCAACCCCGACGGCCGCGGCTCGAGCGCGGCCTTCAGCGAGGCGCCGCCGGTCGGGTCGAGCAGCTGGCCAGCGTGAATCAAGACGACGGCGTGCTCCAGTTGAAGGTGGCTGGGAACGTGAGGCTCCGTGCGAACAGCGAGGTGAGAATTTTGTAACCCCGCCCCCGCCGCGCACGTCACCGCTTGGTCAGCGGTCGACGGCGTTCAGCTCGACCATGATTCCGCAGGCTTCGCAGTTGAAGCGCGCCGGCCACCCCATCGCGCCTTCGGGCACCGCGATGGTGCCGTGGCAGCGCGGGCAGTTGAGCGCGCACGCGCCCAGCACCACCTTGTCGCGCCAGGCGAACCAGCCCAGCAGCGGGCCCAGCACCACCGCCAGCGGAAACAGGCACAGGTGCAGATGGGGAAAAGGGAGCATCAGCAGCAGCACGTTGCCGACCAGCAGCAGCACGCCCGACACGCCCAGCACCTTGCGCGTCGCCCGCCACATGCGCTCGGCGGCGCCCAGGTGCCGCACCGGCAGGTCGAGCACGCTCTCGGGGCGCCGAGAGTCCATCATGCCGACGCGAACCGGGGTGAGCTCCACTGCCTTGTTCCTTCTCGAGCTCCTTCTTACACCGGGAGCCGGCGGCTCACCGGCAGTTGCCGCTCACGCAGCGCTGCCCCGCCGCGCACTGCGCCCCGCTGCCGCACTTGCACGTGCCGCCCGAACCGCAGCCGTCCGAGCGCAGCGGGTCACACGGCGTACAGGCCCCGCTCGGCTTGCAGCAGCCCGCGCAGCTCGCCGCGGTGCACTGGGGCACGCACGCGCCGCCGTCGCACGTGAAGCCGTTGCTGCACGCGCTGCACGCCGCGCCGCCGGTGCCGCAGGCGCTGGCGGTGGTGCCCGCCACGCAGGTGTTGTTGCGACAGCAGCCGTCGGGGCAGCTCGCCGGGCTGCACGCTGCTCCCACGCACGCGCCGGCATCGCAGCTGCCCGCGCCGCAGTCGGTGCAGGTCGAGCCGCCCCGGCCGCAGACGCCGCGCTGGTCTCCGGTCTGGCACGCCCCGCCCGCGCAGCAGCCGCTGGCGCAGCTCTGCGGCCCGCACCCGCCGACGCACACGCCCGCGTCGCACGCGCCGCTGCCGCACCCCGCGCACAGCCCGCCGCCCGCGCCGCACGCCGCGGCAGCGTTGCCCGGCAGGCACACCCCGCCCGAGCAGCAGCCGCTCGGGCAGGTGCCGGGCCCGCAGCCACCGGAGCACGCGCCCGCGCTGCACACGCCCGCGCCGCAGTTGACGCACGCCGCGCCACCGTCTCCGCACTCCGAGCTCGAGCTGCCGGCGCGGCAGGTCGCGCCCGCGCAGCACCCGTCGGGGCAGCTCGTCGCGTTGCACGCCGCGCTCTGGCAGCGGCCGCCGGTGCACGCGCTGCCGCCGCAGTCGAGGCACGCCGCGCCGCCGACGCCGCACGCCGTCGCCGCGTCGCCGGTGCGGCAGACGCCCCCTTCGCAGCAGCCCGCGCACGACGAGGGCGTGCACTGGCACGCGCCGGCCAGGCACTCGAGCCCCGCGCCGCACGAGGGGCCGGTGCCGCAGCGGCACTGGCCTGCCTCGCAGCGGTCGCCTCCCACCGCCGCGTTGCACAGGGGCCCCAGGCCGCAGTGGCAGCGGCCGTCGACGCCGCACAGGTCGGCGCCCGCCGAGTCGCACACGCTGCACGCCACCCCGCCCGCTCCGCACGCGCCCGGGCTGAGCGAGGTCACGCACGCGCTGCCCGAGCAGCACCCGAGACAGCTGCCGCAGCTCGACGGGCTGCTCACCACCACCCCCACCTCGCGCTCGAGCCCGCGCTGCACCTGCACCTCGGCCCGGTTGCTGCCCACCACCGCGCCCTTTTCGAGCGCCTCGACCACGACCGCGAGGGTGTGGCCGCCCAGCGCGTCGTCGAGCAGCACCCGCACCGTGCTCTCGGTGGGCAGCGCGCCCTGCGGCACGGCGGGCCGCAGCTCGGGGCCGAACACCAGGGTCGCGCCGTCGAGGCCGGCGTAGCGCAGCTGATCGGCCGAGAGCCCCGAGAGCTGCACCCGCACCAGCACCGCGGTGCCGTTGACCGCCGCCGGGTCGCGGCACGCGGCGGCGCTCAGCACCGCGAGCGCGGCGAGCAGCTCGAGCGCGCGCTTCATCGGGCGTCGATGTCCGGCCAGGTGGTCGCGACCGGGCGAGGCGCGGTGGCCACGTACGCTCCCGCGCCCACCCCCGCGGCGACCACCGCCACTCCACCGACCACCACCCAGAACCATGGCTTCTTGTAGACCGGCGGCTCGGCTGCGGCGACCACCGGCTGCTGCTTCAGCGCCCGCTCGAGGTCGGCCTGCGCCTGCGCCGAGGCGGCGCGCGCCTGCTCGAGCTGCAGCTCGCGCGCGTGGGCCTCGTCGCGCGCCTGCTGCGCCTCGAGCTCGGCCACCAGGGGCCGCACCTGCGCGGCCTGCTCCTCGGGCGGTTGCGACTCGAGGAAGCGGCGAAAGAAGTAGAGCGCCCGCTCGAGGTGGCCCAGCTGCCGGTGGCACTGGCCGAGGTTGAACTGCAGCGCCGGCACCGGCCTGGCCCGAAACGCCTCTTCGTACTTCACCAGCGCGCGCTCGAAGTCGCCGGCATCGAACGCCACCCGCGCTTCCTTCGCCGCGGCCTTCGCCGCCGCGGTGCCGTCGTCGGCCAACGCCGCGGTGGCGGCCAGCACCAGACTCAGGGCGAGAGGGGCGCGCATGCTCAGAACGGGTCGATGACTCCGTTGCGAATCGAGGTGCTCTTCTTCGCCGCCGGCCGCGCCACCTTGAGCGGCTTGAGCGCCAGCTCGAGCGACGCGTCGGCGCCGAGCCCCACCTCGCGCAGCACCGGCTCGTAGCCGGGTGCTTCGATGCGCAGCTTCAGCGTGGCCGCCTCGCGGGGAAACGTGGCCACCCACGGGCTGACCCCGAGCAGCTCGCCGGTGCCGGCGCTCAGCACCCGCGCTCCAGCGGGTACGGTGGTGAGCGCGAGCGTGACCTTCGGCACCGCGGGCGCGACCACCGCCGGCGCCACCGCCGCGGCAGCAGCGGCCATCACCACCGGCGCCGGGGCCGGGTCGGTGCGCCGGGTCACCGCCACGGCACCGGCCAGCCCGAGCACCAGCGCCGCGGCAGCCGCCATCACCACCGGCCTGCGGGCGCGCAGCGCTCGCCCGAACGGCAGGGTGTCTTCTTCGCTCAGGGCCCGGCCCAGCCACGACTCGACGCTGGTCATGCTGGGCGGGCGCGCATCGGGCTGCTTCTCGAGGCACGCCCGCACCAGGTCGCGCAGCGCATCGGGTATGCGCTCGCCGCCGGCCGAGCGCTCGTGCAGCGGCGGCGGCGGGCGGGTGATGATGTCGGCCGCCAGCTGCCCGAAGTTGGCCGCCTCGAACGGCACCCGGCCCGCCAGCATCTGGTAGAGAATGACGCCCAGCGCGTAGACGTCGGTGCGGGCGTCGACCTCGAGCCCCGCCGCCTGTTCGGGCGCCATGTAGCGTGGGGTGCCCAGCAGCGCGCCCGAGTGGGTCGCCACCACGCTGGGGCCGCCTTGCGCGAGCTTGGCGACCCCGAAGTCGAGCACCTTGACGTAGTCGTCGCGGCCGCCACGCCGCACCAGGAACACGTTGTCGGGCTTCAGGTCGCGGTGCACTACCCCGACGGCGTGTGCGGCCTGCAGCGCGGTGGCGATCTGCCGCCCCACCGCCACGATGGCCTCGAGCGAGGGCGCGCACGCGGCCAGCGACGCCGCCAGCGTCTGGCCGGTGAGCAGCTCCATCACCCCGTACACTGCCGGCGGCTCTTTCGACTCGGCGAAGTCGAGCACCTCGACGATGTGCTCGTGGGCGATGCGATTGACCAGCCGCGCCTCTTGAAAGAAGCGCTGAATCAGCGACGGGTCCTGCGTGTGCTGGGGGTGCAGCACCTTGAGCGCCGCGGGGCGGTCGAGCGTCACGTGGCGGCCCAGGTACACGCGGCCCATGGTGCCTTCGCCCAGCACGCCCTCGATGCGGTAGCTGCCCAGCACCTGGCCCACCGCCAGTGAAGCGGGGGCAGCCGCGGGCGCGCCCACCACCGCCAGGTGCGACTCGCCCTTCGCCAACGACACGCTTGCTCCTTTCAGGGGTGCGCGGGGTGCGTGGCGTGGGCCTTCACCCGCTCGACCAGGCGGGGTGCGTCGAGCAGCGTCAGCGTCACCTCGCCCAGCTCGAGCCGGTCGCCGGCCGAGACCGCGACCTCTTCGCCCGCCGCCAGGGCACGGCCCGAGACCTTGAGCGCCTTCACCGAGTCGGAGGCCTTCACGTACCAGCCGCCCGCGTCGCGCCGCAGCAGGCAGTGCTCGCGCGAGACGGTGGCGTCAGACAGCACCAGCTCGTTGGTCTCGGCGCGGCCCAGGCGCAGCGGCTCGCGCCGGTCAGCGGGCAGCGCCAGCTCGAAGCACAGCGCGTCGCCCGGCCCGGGCACCGGCGCGGCGCCCTGGGTGGGCAGCCGCGTCTCGGCCACCGAGGCGTCGGGAGGCGGCGCGCGCCACGAGCCCGGCTCCCACACCAGCCAGGCGTGGGGGTACCGCGGCGCGAAACCCTGGTTCAGCACCAGGTACTGGCGCGCGAGAAACGACAGCAGGTAGGCGCGAACCATCGCTGCCGGCACTGTACCTCGGGCCACCCCGGTCGAGTTGCCGCCCACCGCGAGCTCGCCGTTCACGCCGGGGCCGCCGGCAGGGTGAGGGTGAAGCACGCACCTTGCCCTGCAGCCGAGGTCAGCTCGACGTCTCCGCCGTGGGCGCGCGCGATGTCGCGGCTGATGGAGAGCCCCAGCCCGGTGCCTACACCTGGAGCCTTGGTAGTGAAGAACGCCTCGAAGATGCGGTGCTGGTTCTCGACCGCGATGCCGGGGCCGTTGTCGGAAATCGACACCTTCACCTTGTCGCCGTCGGCCCAGGTCTTCACCGAGACGCGGCTCTGCGGCTGCTGCGCGACGGCGTGCGCGGCGTTCACCATCAGGTTCACCAGCACCTGGGTGATGCGGCCCGAGTCGACGTCGACCCGCAGCCCCTCGGCCAGCTCTTTGTTCACCTGGTGGCAGTGCTTGAGCTCGGCGCCCGCCACCCGCATCGCGGCGCGCACCACCTCGTTGGGGTCGACCCTGCGCCGGCCGGTGTCGGCCCGCGACATGTTCTTCAGGTCGCCCACGATGTCGCGAATGCGGCCCGCGCCGTCGAGCGCGTCGCGCAGCGACTCTTCCAGGTCGGTCTTGGCCTCGGCGCTGCCGGCGGCGACCTCGGCCACCAGCTCGGTGGCGGCCTCGAGGCTCATCAGCACGTACGAGACCGGGTTGTTGATTTCGTGCGCCACGCCTGCCGCCATCTGCCCGATGCTGGCCAGCCGCTCGTTGGCGGTGGCCTGGGTCGCGAGCCGCACGTTCTCGATGGCCAGCAGCACCTGCGAGGCGAGCGCCGAGCCGCGCTCGACGTCGCCGCGCCGAAACGGCCGCTGCGGGTCGAAGCGCCCGACCGTCAGCACGCCGGTCAGCCGCTCGCCCGCCATCAGCGGGTAGAGAATGCCGGTCGCGCCGTCGGTGAGCTCGAGGTCGGGCATCGACGCCTCGGTGGGCACCAGCACCGGCTTGCCGCGCCGGGCGAGCGCGAAGACGGCCTCCGGCCCGACCAGCTTGATGGTCGACGGCGCCCGCATCACCCGGTGCGCGAGGTACACGCCGTCTTTGGTGGGCAGCCACAAGGCGACGGTGTCGGCCTCGAAGATTTTCAGCGCCGTGTCGGTGATGAGCGCCGGCAGCGCCTGCGGGTCGCGGTTGGCCGAGATGGCCAGGCTCGCCTCGTAGAGCTGGGTCGAGGCGCGCAGCCGCCGGCGCTCGACCGCGCGCTCGACCGTGGCCATCACCGAGGGCAGGTTGAACGGCTTCTGAATGAAGTCGAACGCGCCGCCGCGCACGCAGTCGACCACGGTCTCCATCTCGGCGAAGCCGGTGGCGATGATGACCTCGGTGTCGGGGCACAGCTGCTTCGACATGCGCAGCACGTCGATGCCCGACAGCCCGGGCATGCGCACGTCCGAGATGACCGCGTCGAACTCGGTCTCCTTGAGCACCGCCACCGCGGTCGAGCCGCTGTCGACCGCGAACACGTCGTAGCCCAGGCTGCCCAGCTCCCACTCGAGCACGTCGAGGAGCCCCGGCTCGTCGTCCACCACCAGAATCGAACCGTGCGCCATGGTCATTCCTTTCGAAGCTGCAGCTCGACGGCCTGAATCAGGCTGGCCAGCTCGAGGGGTTTGAAAAGACAGCACGCCGCGCCTGCGGCCAGCACCTCGGCCTCGAGCAGCTGGCGATCATCGGCGCTGCCGCTCACCACCATCACCTTGAGCTGCGGCATCAGCGCCTTGAGCTGCTTGAGCGCCTCGAGGCCGCTGAGCCGGGGCATGTGGTGGTCGAGCACCACCAGGTCGAAGGGTCGCATCGCCGCCTGCGCCACCGCCTCGGCGCCGTCGCCCACCCCGGTGACGCGGTAGCCCAGCGGCTGCAGCGCGAAGCTGAACAGGTCGCGAAAGCCGGGCTCGTCGTCGGCGACCAGAATCGAGGCGCTCACGCGGTGGCTCCGGGCTGCGAGGTGCGGGCGACGTCGAGGCGCGTGGCGGCCGACGGCAGCGTCACCCGCATGGTGGTGCCCTGGCCCTCTTTGGTGACCAGGTCGATGTGCCCGCGGTGCTGCTGGACGATCTGGTACACCAGACTCAGGCCGAGCCCGGTGCCTTCGCCCACCCCTTTGGTGGTGAAGAACGGCTCGAAGACCCGCCCCCGAATCGCCTCGCTGATGCCCGAGCCGGTGTCGGTCACCTCGAGCACCACTCCGCCCAGCCGCGGCTGCACGCTCAAGGTGAGGGTGCCGCCGTGCTTCATCGCGTCGAGCGCGTTGGTGCCCAGGTTGAGCAGCACTTGCTGCAGCTGGGTCTTGCTGCCGCGCAGCAGCGGGAGCGGGGTGGTCACCTGCGAGACGATCTCGACGCCCTGCGTCTTCGCGCGCGGCTGCAGGAACAGCAGCGAGGCGTTCACCGTCGCCACCAGGTCGATGTCTTCTTCGGTCTTCTTGCTCACCCGCGCGAAGGTGAGCAGCTCCTGCACCAGCTGCTTGCAGCGCATCGCCTCGCGGACGATCGACATCACCGGCATGCGCAGCGCGTCTCCCTCGGGCACCCGGCGCTCGAGCCCCTGCGCGAAACCCAAGATGACGCCCAGCGGGTTGTTGATTTCGTGCGCGATGCCGCCCGCCAGCGTGCCGATCGCCGCCATCTTCTCGCTCTGCGCGGCGCGGGCGCGGCCCTCTTCGACCCTGGCGTTGAGCGCCGCGAACGACGAGCTGATGCTCGCGAGCTCGAAGGTGCCGCTGTCTTCGCCGGGCTCGAAGGCTCCGCCCGCCGCCACCGCCTGCTTCGCGGCGCGCTCGAGGTTCGCCAGCGGCTTGCTCACGTCGGCCACCAGCCGGCGCGCCACCAGCACCACCGCCAGCACCAGGGTCAGGCCGCACAGCGCCATCGCCACCGCCATGGCCGAGGGGCCAATGACCAGCAGGTCGCTGGGCACCGCCATCACCAACCGAAGGTCGGCGGGGCCGCGGTCGGCATCGAGCGGGCCGGCCGAGACGAAGGCCGAGAAGCGCTGCTCGCCGCTGCTCGAGAGCACCGCGCCGTACGCCTGCCGCACGGTGGTGGGGAAGTAGCCGGCGTAGGGGGCGTCGAGGTCGGCGTCGAGGCGGCCGAACGGCGCGTCACTCGCCGAGAGCGCGGCGATCTGCTCGAGCGCGAAGGTGTGGTGCAGGGGTGCGCCCGAGGTCGAGACGAACGAGGTCGCCACCAGGCCGTGCGGCCCCCACAGCTCGACCTCTCCGAAGGTCAAGCGCTTGAGCTGCTCGACGAAGCCCGAGCCCAGCGGCTGGGCGAGGTAGAGCGTGTGACGGTCGTTGAGCGCGTTCACCCGCGCCAACAGCACCGGGGTGTCGCCGCACCAGACGATCGACCGCCGCGGGCCGGCGCTCAAGGTGATGGCCCCGGCAGGCGCTCATCGGGGTGAGCACCGTGGCGCCGTCGACCAGCAGCCACTGCTCGCGCAGCCGCGGCAGCAGCTCGCGCCGCAGGTCGGCCTCGATGGCCTTCGCGTCGCGCGACGCGAGCGCGCCGTGGCTCAAGATGTCTTCGCCCTCGGCCTCGAGCGCTTCGAAGCTGTGGTCGATGACCTGCGTCACCGGCCCGGCTCGGGCGGCGCTCATCCACAGCCGCACGCCGTAGCGCACGTTGTAGGTGTTGATCGCCACGCACACCGCCACCGTGACGCCGACGGCGAACGTGACCAGCACCATCACCGTGACCAACCACCTCCGCTGCAGCGTCATCTGGCTGGCGCAGCTCGGTGCATGGATCAGACCCGCCTCCAAGCGGCCGATGATCCACCCCCTGCCGAGGGTCGGGCCCGACCCCCCGAGAGTGATTTCGACCCGCCTCGTGATATGCAGCCGGGCCCACCTTCAACCCTTCTCGAGGGGGAGCACCTTGCGCACCCGGTACCAACCGAAGAGCTCGCGGCGAATCCTTTGCGTGTTTCCCCGCTATTCGCAGGTGTTCGGCACCTTCCACCACGCGTACCAGTTCTTCCCCGACGTGAAGGCGTTCATGCCTCCGCAGGGGCTGCTCACCATCGCCGCGTACCTGCCCGAGTCGTGGCAGGTGCAGTTCGTCGACGAGAACGTGCGCGAGCCGACCGACGCCGAGATTCGCTGGGCCGACGCGATTCTGGTGTCGAGCATGCACGTGCAGAAGCGGCGCGTCGCCGAGATCGCCGAGCGCGCGCACGCCTTCGGCAAGGTCTGCGCCCTGGGCGGGCCGTCGGTCAGCGCGGCGCCCGAGTACTACCCGATGTACGACTACCTGCACTGCGGAGAGCTGGGCGACGCGACCGACGCGCTGGTGGCGATGCTCGACGAGACGGTGGCGCGGCCGCCGCAGCAGATCACCTTGAAGACCGACAAGCGGGTCGAGCTCGATGACTTCCCCATTCCCGCGTACAAGAGCATCGACCTGAAGCAGTACTTCGCCTCGAACATTCAGTGGTCGAGCGGCTGCCCGTACCGCTGCGAGTTCTGCGACATACCCGAGCTGTACGGCCGCAACCCGCGCCTGAAGTCACCGGCGCGCATGATTCGCGAGCTCGACGCGCTGATGGAAGCAGGCGCCCACGGCGCCATCTACTTCGTCGACGACAACTTCATCGGCAACAAGAAGGCGGCCAAAGAGCTGCTGCCGCACCTCATCGGCTGGCAGAAGAAGCACAACTACGCCATTCGGCTCGCCGCCGAGCTGACCTTGAACGTCGCGCAGGACAAAGAGGTGCTCGAGCTGATGCGCGAGGCCTACTTCACCGACGTGTTCTTCGGCATCGAGAGCCCCGAAGAAGAGACGCTCGAGGCCATCGACAAGCAGCAGAACCTGCGCATGCCGATTCTCGAGGCGATCAAGATCATCAACTCCCACGGCATCGAGCTGCACGCCGGCATCATCTTGGGGCTCGACGCCGACGGTATGGACGCGGCAGAGAAAATCATTCGCTTCATCGACAAGGCCCAGATTCCGCTGCTGGCGGTGAACGTCCTGTACGCGCTGCCCAAGACGCCGCTGTACCGCCGGCTGCAGGCCGAGGGGCGGCTCATCGAGACCGCCGACGTCGACGAGTCGAACGTGCGGTTCAAGCTGCCCGAGCACGTGGTGGTCGAGCAGTGGCGCAAGGTCGTCGAGCACGTGTTCGACCCCGAGAACCTGCACGCGCGCTACCGCCACAACATCGTCAACACCTACCCGAACCGCAAGAAGGTGCCGCTCATGGGCCAGGTGAACAAGCGCAACCTGCACCTCGCGGCGCACGCCATCATCAGCGTGTTCGTGAAGCTGGGCCTGGGCGCCAACTACCGCCCCGCGTTCTGGAAGATGGCCCTCGAGCTCTTGCGCCACGGCCGCATCGACCACCTCGTCTACATCGCCACCATGGGCCACCACCTCATCACCTGGGGCCAAGAGGTGAGAGACGGCCGCGCCCGCGCGGCCAACTACACCGAGCGCCCCATCGAAGAAGAGCTCGAGCGCCGCCGGCTGTCGAACGACCCGCGCGCCGCGGTCTTCGCGGCCGAGGCCGAGCGCAGCCGCGCCAGCGCCTGAGCGGCGCTCACTCGCCGCCGAGCCACTTCGCGAGCGTCTTGCCGTCGATGTCGAGCAGCTCGGCGGTGCGCCCCCGGTGCCCGCCGCAGCGCTCGAGCGCCCACTGCGCGTAGCGCCGCTGCAGCTCGCGCACCGGCACGATGTCTCCGCCGAAGGCCATCGCCCCGGCCCGGCCGTCTTCTCGCACCGTGGCGGGCAGCTCGGTGGCCTGCACCTCGGCCGAGCGCCCCAGCACCACCAGCCGCTCGATGACGTGCTGCAGCTCGCGCACGTTGCCGGGCCAGTGATGCGCGAGCATCACGTCGAGCGCCGCCCCCGAGATGCGCTCGACCGCTGCGCCCGCGTGCCGCCCGCGTGCTGCAGAGAGGAACTGGTCGAGCAGCACCGGCAGGTCGTCTTTGCGCTGCCGCAGCGGAGGCACCTCGATGGGCACCACGTCGAGCCGGTACAGCAGGTCTTCGCGAAACTCGCCGCTCTTCACCCGCGCGCGCAGGTCGCGGTGGGTGGCGGCGATGATGCGCACGTCGAGCACGCGCTCTCGGGTCGAGCCCACCGGGCGCACCGTCTTCGACTCGAGCACGTGCAGCAGCTTCGCCTGCAGCGCCGGGGGCAGCTCGCCCATCTCGTCGAGGCACAGCGTGCCTCCCTCGGCCTCGGCGAACAGCCCGGGCCGGTCTTGCGTCGCGCCGGTGAAGGCGCCCTTCAGGTGCCCGAACAGCTCGCTCTCGAGCAGCGCCTCGGGCAGCGCCGCGCAGTTCACCGTCACGAACGGCCGCGCGGCGCGGGGGCTCTGCGCGTGAATCACCCGCGCCAAGAGCCCCTTGCCGGTGCCGGTCTCGCCCAAGAGCAGCACCGGAGCGTCGGTGCGCGCCACCCGCTCGACCACCTCGAGCACCGCCCGCATCGCCAGGCTCTGCGCCACCACCCCGGCGGGCGAGTACCGCTCTTTGAGCGTGGTCTTCAGCGCGGCCGCTTCTTCGCGCACCGAGCGCTGCTCGAGCGCGCGGCCCAGGAAGATGGCCAGCTCTTCCAGCTTGAACGGCTTGGTGAGGTAGTGCTGGGCGCCCTGGCGAATCGACTCGATGGCGGTGTCGATGGCGCCGTACGCGGTCATCACGATGACCGGCCGCTGCGGGTCGAGCCTGCGCGAGAGCGCCAGCAGGCCCAGGCCGTCGATCTCAGGCATGCGCAGGTCGGTCACCAGCGCGTCGAAGCCTTCGCGCTCGAGCCGCTGCGCCGCCTCGCGGCTCGAGGCCACCGCCGACGCCTCGTACCCCAGGTCGCGCAGCCCGTCGGAGAGGGTCTCGGCCATCTCGAGCTTGTCGTCGACCACCAGCACCCGCACCTTCGCGTCACGTCGCGGCACGTTCGCCTCCGTCGGCCAGCGGTATGCGCAGGCTCGCCCGGGTGCCCCGCGGCACCCCGGCGCAGATGGCCAGCGAGCCGCGGTGGCTCTTGGCGATTTCGTTGGCGATGGCCAGGCCCAGCCCGGTGCCCTGCCCGTGGGGCTTGGTGGTGAAGAACGGCTCGGTGACGCGCGCCGCATCTTCGGCGTCGATGCCCGAGCCCTCGTCGCGCACCTGAATCTCCACGCCCTCGCGGTCGGCCGCCGCGCTCACGCTCACCCGCCCCGCGCGTGGGCTGGCATCGCAGGCGTTGAGCAGCAGGTTCACCAGCGCGTGCTCGAGCAGCCGCCGGTCGCCCCCGATGAGCGGCAGGTCGTCTTGCACCGCGTTCGACAGCTGCACCCCGGCCTTCTCGAAGCGGTGCTCGACCAGCCCCAGCGCGCCGCTCACCACCGACGCAGGCGAGACGCGCTCGAGGGTGGGCGTGCCGTCGCGCGCCAGCGTCAAGAACCCGCGAACAATCTGGCTGATGCGCTCGGCCTGCTCGAGCACCGCCTGCACCGCGCGGGTCGCCCGCTCGTCGTCGCGCACCCTGGGCAGCAGCTGCTCGGCCCGCCCCACGATGACCCCCAGCGGAGTCGACACCTCGTGCGCCACGCCCGACGCCAGCGTCACCAGAGTCGCCATCTTGCCCAGCCGCTCGAGCCGCTCGTCGCGCTCGCGCGACATCTGGCTCACCTCGAGCGCGTGACCGAGCTCGAGCTGCCGCCGCTGCTGGCGCAGCAGCACCGAGCCGAAGCCGAGCACCGCGCCCCCCGCCAGCAGCACCGCGATGAGCAGGCGCCACAGGTCTCTTCGCTCGCGGTCGCGCTCGCGCGAGGCGCTGGCCACCGCCGCCACGCTCCACTGCCCCAGCGCCGCCGCGTCGAGGTGGGCGATGCCCGCCACCGCGGTGCGCTCGGGCAGCCCCAGCCGCGCCGCCTCGGGCCGCGACAGCCGCAACGTCGAGCGCCCGTCGCCGAGCGCGGCCGCCAGCGGCTCGCGGTCGAGCGCGCGCCCGTCGAGGGTGCGCGCCACGTCGCCCGGAGCCTGCACCACCACCATCGAGCTGCTCGGCACCTCGAAGCGACTCAGCCCGTCGAGCACCTCGGCGCGCGACACCTGCAGCGTCATCGCCCCGCCCTGCCCGTCGGGCAGCTTCACCTCGAAGCCCGGGCCGGCGTACCGCGCCACCAGGTGCGCGCTGGGTGGGCGGCCTTCGCGCCTGGCCTCGGCCAGCACCTGCGCGTCGCGCTGCACCGCCTGCAGGTGGGCCCACAGCGCGCTCGCCGCCCCCCGCGCCAGCACCGCCTGATGCTGCGCGAAGTCCTCGAGGCCGGCCTCCGAGTCGCGCTCCTCGTCCCACGCGCTCAGGGCACCGACCGCGCCCATCGCCGCCAGCATCGCGGCCAGCACCCAGACAGGAGAGAGAGGAGACCGAAAGAACATCGCCACCCGGCGGTGCTAGCAAAAGCAGGGCGAAGCCGCTCCCCAGCGGGCCGAGCGGCCATGGGGTGGTCCGACGCGGAGAAATTCCCGACCGGCTCCGGAAAATTTCCGTGCTCTGCCCTCGGGCCGCGCCGGGGGTGGGTGTGGGGGTAGCGTGGGCGGAACCTGCTGGTTGTTGGATTCCGCATTTCGTTTTCAAGCCCTTGAAAGTCCGGGCGCGGAATCGAGATTCCGGACTCCGACAAGTTTCAAGGTTCCGCCGTCATGTGCCCCCACACCCCAGGGGGCCGGTCCGATTCGTGCTCAGACGGCCGGCGTGCTCGGTCTGCTCTTCGCGCTCATCGCGCTCCCCCAAGCGCCCCTCATGACGCTCGAAACCTCGGGAGCTGGCGGCCTCACGGCCGTCGCGGGCTCCACACCTCGAGCGCTCGCCGTCGCCGACGAGCCCGCTGCGACCGGCGGCGCCCAGGGTGCCTCGCCGGCCGGGTCGCCGCTCCGCGCGATGACGCTCGACGAGGCCCGCACCTGGGCCGAGGCGCATCAGCCGTCGTTGGCGGCGGCGCGCGCGCGGCTGGAAGCGGCGGCGGCCGACGCGCGCGTGCCTCGGGCGCAGTGGTTTCCGCGCATCGCGGCAGGCCTCGAGCTGTTGGGCGGCACCACCAACAACAGCACCGCCTCGACGGTCGCGCTCGCCGGGGTCGACCTGCCGCGCATCGGCGCGACGCGGGTTCCCGATGGCCCTTCGTACGCGCCGGTGCCGTCGACGCTCGCGGCGGTGGGGCTGAGGCAGCAGGTGTTCGACTTCGGGCGCATCGCCGCGCAGTCGGCGTTTGCCGACGCGCTCGAGCAGGTCGAGGGCCACCGGGCCGACGCCGAGCGACTCGACGTACAGCTGACGGTGGAAGAGGCGTTCTACGCGGTGAAGGCGGCACACGCGGTGACCGCCGCGGCCGAAGGCGCCTGGCAGCGCGCGAAGGTCAGCCGCGACACCGCGCGGGCGGGCGTCTCGGCCGGGCTGCGCAAGCCCATCGAGCTCACCCGCGCCGAGGCCGACCTGTCGCGCTTCGAGGTCTCGGTGGTGCGCGCGCGTGCCGGGCTCACCACCGCGCAGGCGGTGTTCGCGGCCGCGACGGGCACCGACGAGCGGCTGCTCGAAGCGGCGGGAGAGCCGGCGCCGCGCTCCGAGCCGGCGCAGCTGAGCGAGGTGCTGCGCGCCGCCGCCGAGCGCGAGCCGAGGCTGCGGGCCGCGCGCGCGACGGCCGACGCGCAGCGCGCGCGCACGCGGGCGATTTCGGCCGAGCGGCGGCCCGACCTCGCGTTCACCGCGGCCTTCAGCGGGCGCGCCGGCGGAGCGACCCCGTCTGCGGGCCCGGTACCCTACGGCGGCGGCTGGCTGCCCGACGTGCCGAACTGGGACGTGGGCCTGGTCTTCAGCGTGCCGCTGCTCGACGTGCCGGGCCTGCGCCGCACCGACGCCGCCGAGCGGCTCGAGGCGGTGCGCGACGCCGAGCTGCGCGGTGTCGAGCTGGCGCTGGCCGCGCAGGTGCAGCGTGCGTGGGTCGACTGGGGCAGCGCGCGCGAAGCGGTGCCCGCGCTCGAGCGCCAGCTTGCGGCTGCCGAGGCGAACTGGAACCAGGCGCGAGCGCGCTTCGACGGTGGCCTGGCGCAGGCGCTCGAGCTGGCCGACGCCGAGGCGCTGCGCACCGACGCCGAGATTCAGCTCGCCGTCGGCCACTTCGAGCTCGCTCGCACGCGGGCCCGGCTCGCGCGCATCACCGCAGAAGGAGCCACGCCATGAGCGCGCCAGACCGCACCTCGTCGGACCGCACCGCGCACGCACCTTCCGTCACTCCCCAGGAGCCCTCCCCATGAGCACGCCGAAGCCACCCCCTGCTCGACCGCGCCGCGCGCGCCTGCCGCTCTTCATGGCCACCGGCGCGGGCCTCATCATTCTCTTCGGCGGGGTGCTGCTGCACCGCACCACGGCGGGCGGCGAGGTCACCGCGCTCGCCGCGGCGCCGAAGGGCGTCTCGGTGGTCACGGCCTCGAGCACCACCTGGCGCCCCTCCCGCCGGTACATCGGCACGCTCGAGCCCTGGCTCACCGCCCGGGTGGGGCCGCAGCTGATCAGCGCTTACGTCGACACGGTGCTGGTGCGGCCGGGCGCGGCGGTGAAGCGCGGCGCGGTGCTGGCCACCCTCGACTGTCGCAACGCCTCGGCGATGGAGAAGGCCATCTCGCTGCAGGCGCGCGCGTTGGAGGCGACCCAGGGCGCCATCTCGAACGAGGCGGCGCGGGTCGCCGGGCTGCTCGACGGTGGCTACGCCTCTCCCAACGAGGTCGAGCTCAAGCAGGCCGACAGCGCCAGCAAGCAGGCGCAGCTGCTCGCGCTGCAGGCCCAGATGCTGGGCAGCTCGCTGCAGGTCAGCGACTGCGTGCTGCGCGCGCCGTTCGACGCCGAAATCTCGGACCGGCAGGCCGACCCGGGCGCGTTCGTGCGCCCCGGCAGCACCCTGCTCACCGCCATCGACCGCTCGACGGTGCGCGTCTCGGCCGAGGTGCCGGAGGCAGACTTCGACGCGGTGGCGCCGGGCACGCCGGTGCGCCTCAAGCTGCTCGCCACCTCGGCCACGCGCGACGGCCTCATCGCCCGCCGCGCGCCGTCGGCCGACGTCTCGACCCGCACCATTCACGTCGAGCTCGACCTGCCCAACCCCGACCGGTCGCTGCCGGTGGGCACCACCGTCGAGCTGAGCCTCGACGTTGGCGAGCCCAAGCCCGCGCTCGAGCTGCCCATCGCCTCGGCGAGCGTGCGCGGCCGGCGCGCCAACGTCTTCGTGGTCGAGGGCGGCGTGGCGCACGCCCGCACCCTCGACGTCATGGGCGAGACGCAGGGCCGCCTGTTCGTCGACCCGAAGGGGCTGCCCGCCGGCGCGCAGGTGGTGACGCTGGGCCGCACCGGCCTGCGCGAAGGCGACGCGGTGGCGGCGAAGCCCGACGCGCTCTCGCAGCGCGGCGCGACGCAGACCGCGCAGGCCGAAGGGGCGAAGCGATGACCAAGGTCGCGCTCGCCAACCCCATCGCGGTGCTGATGGCCTGCATCGCCGTGGGCGTGTTCGCAATGGTGGTGACGCCGCGGCTCGCGGTCGACACCTTCCCCGAGCTGACCCCACCGGTGCTGGTGGTGGGCACGCTCGCGCCGGGCCTGGGCCCGAAAGACGTCGAGAAGACCCTCACCTGGCGCATCGAGAAATACGTGTCGGCGACCCCCGGCGTCGACCACGTGCAGAGCCTGTCGCGCAACAACCTGGCGATCGTCTTCGTATGGCTGAAGTGGGGCACCGACCTGAACGCCGCGCAGGGCCTGGTGCAGCAGCAGGTGGCGTTCGCGATGTCGGCGGTGCCCAAGACGCTCGGGGTGCTGCCGCCGTTCGTGCTGCAGTTCGACCCCTCGAACGCGCCGGTGGTGCAGGTGGCGGTGTCGGGCGCGGGCATGTCCGGCTCGCAGATTTTCGACTACGCGCAGAACACCATCGAGCCGGTGCTCGAGAGCATTTCCGGTGTCGCCAGCGCCTCGCCCAACGGCGGCCGGGCCCGGCAGATCAACGTGGTCATCGACCCGGCCAGGGCCCAGGCGCGCGGCCTCACCTCGACCGAGATCGCGGCCGCGGTGAGCCAGGCGAACGCGCTGATCCCCTCGGGGAGCTTCGTGTCGCCGTACTTCGACGCCAACGTCTACACCAACGCGGTGGCCGCCCGCATCGAGCAGATCGGCGACGCGGTCATCAAGTCGAGCAACGGCCACCCGGTCACCTTGCGCGACGTGGCGAGCGTCGAAGACAGCGCGTCGCCCCAGACCCAGGCGGTGTCCATCGACGGGCAAGACGCGGTGTACCTCAACGTGCTCAAGGTGCCCGGCGGCAACACCCTCGAGATCGTCGACGCAGTGAAACGCGCGCTGGCGGACTTGAAGGGCCTGCCGCAGGGCATGGTGGTGAAGCCGATCTTCGACCAGTCGACCTTCGTGCGCGGCAGCTTCGAGGGCCTGCGGCGCGAAATTCTGCTCTCGCTGGTGCTCATCTCGATGGTGATTCTGCTCTTCCTGCAGAGCCCGCGCGCGGTGCTCATCGCCTGCGTGGCGATACCCATTTCGTTCGCGGTCATCTTCATCGCGCTGTACGCCACCGGCCAGACGCTCAACGCCTTCACCCTGGGCGGGCTCACCCTCTCGATGGGCCCGCTGGTCGACATCTCGGTGGTGGTGCTCGAGTCGATTCACCGCCACCGCGCGCGCGGCAAGAGCGCGCTGCAGGCCGCCGCCGACGGAGCGGGCGAGGTGGCGGTGCCGGCGCTCGCCGCCACGCTCACCACCATCGCAGTGCTGCTGCCGGTGCTGCTGCTGTACGGCCTCGCCAAGAAGCTGTTCGCGCCGCTGGCGCTGACGGTCGCGGTGGCGATGGTCACCGGCTACGTGGTGAGCCTGTGCGTGACGCCGGTGGCGTGCCGCTACTTCTTGGGTCACGGCGAGCCGGGCGCGCTGGCGAAGCGGCTCGAGCGCGTCATCACCTCGCTGGCCGAGCGCTACGCGCGGGCGCTGAAGGCCGCGCTCGAGCACCGGGCCGCCCTGGTGGGCTGCTGCGTGGCGCTGGTGGTGGCAGCGGGCTTCGCCGCAGCCCGGCTGCCGAGCACGTTCTTTCCCGAGATCGACGAGTCGATGGAGCGCGTCTACGTGCGGCTGCCTCCCGGCACCGCGCTGGAGGAGGCGGCAGCGCGAATCGACGCGATGGGCAAGGCGGTGGTGAACGCCTTTCCCCCCGGGGTCATCGAGCTGTACCTGGCCAACGTCGGCTACCCCAAGCAGCCCAAGAGCGCGATGGGCAACCCCAACAACGGGCCGCACATGGGGTTCTTGCGCTTCGGCCTCTGCGCCCCCGAGCACCGCAAGCTCGACCAGCGGCAGATCGCCGACCGCATTCGCCAGGTGCTGAACCAGCAGTTTCCCGGCGCCGAGCTGTTGCAGTGGCCGGGCGGCCTGGTGGCGAGCGTGTTCTCGAACGGCTTCACCGCCCCCATCGTCATCGAGGTGCACGGCAACGACCTGACCGAGCTGGCGCGGGCGCAGGCGGCGGTGGTCGAGGTGGCGCGCACGGTGCCCGGAGTGCGCGACGTGATGCCCTCGCTCGAGCCCGAGTACCCCGAGGTGCGGGTGAACCTCGACCGGCAGGCGGGCGGCATGCTGGGGGTGAGCGCGCGCACGGTGGCGCAGACCACGCTCGAGTCGACCTACGGCAACATCAACGGGCCCAGCACCTGGGTCGACCCCTCGAACGGCATGGCCTACTACGTGGTCGCGATGTACGACGCGCGCGAGGTGGCCGACCCCGACGCGCTGGCGCGGGTGCCGGTGAAGCTCGACCACGGCGCGGCGGTGACGCTGGGCGCCTACAGCACGGTCGAGCGGGGGCTCGGCCCCATCGCCATCGAGCGCAACCGGCTGATGCGCGCCGCGCACGTGGCGATGCAGACCGAGGGGCGCGACATCGGCAGCGCGGCAGAAGAGCTCGAGCGCCGGCTGCGGCAAGACCCGTCGACCAGAGACCTCGACTTCGAGCTGGTGGGGCAGATCGACCTGATGCGCAAGACGTTCAGCGGCCTGGGCGTGGCCATCGGCCTGGCGGTGATGGTGGTGTTCATGATTATGGCCACCCAGTTCAAGTCGCTGCGGCTGCCGCTCATCATGCTGTTCACCATTCCCACCGCGCTGGTGGGCATCGTGCTGGCGCTGCTCTCGGCGGGCCAGGGCTTCAGCGTCACCGCGCTGATGGGCGTCTTGATGGTGGTGGGCATCGCGGTGTCGAACGGCATCTTGCTGGTCGACCACGCCCGCCGCCGCGTCGCCGAAGGCCTGCCCCCGCTCGAAGCGGTGCTCGACGCGGGCCGCACCCGGTTCGTGCCCATCATGATGACGTCGCTGGCCACCATCGTGGGCCTGCTGCCGCTGGCGCTGGGGCTCGAGGCGGGCGCCGACGCGAACCGCCCCCAGGCGCTGGCGGTGGTGGGCGGCCTGGCCTCGTCGACCTGCCTCTCGCTGTTCCTGGTGCCGGCCATCTTCCTCTGGCTGGGGCAGGCCTCTGCCCCGGTGCCGGCGCCGCTCACCGTGGTGGAGCCGACGCCATGAGCGCCGAGACGGCCGCCGACGTGTGGCGCCTGCTGAGCATCGTGGGGCGAGGTCTGCCGCGCACGGGCCACCAGTCGAACGCGAGGCTGCTGCTGTGGCTGATGGCGCGGTTCCCCGGCATCAACGCCGAGCGGCTGGGCCGGGTGATGCAGCTCAAGCCGGCCGGAGTGTGGCGCCTGCAGGGCCAGCTGGTGCGAAGCGGGCTGCTGAGCAGAGAGCTGCGGCTCACCGCGCGAGGCCGCACCGAAGCGCTGAAGCTGGGCAGCGCAGAAGAGCGCGTAGGGCTGGGCGTGCTGGGCCGGCTGCCCCGCGCGAAGCTCGACGGGGCGCGCTCGGTGCTGATGGCGGTCTCACTGGCGCTGGCGGGCGCCAACGAGCGCTGAGCGCCCGAGCGCCGCCGACTCACCGCTTCGAGCAGTAGCTCTTGCCGTACCCGCCATCGCGGCACTGCAGCTCGGTCGCACAGTCCGAATCGACCGTACAGACCGCGCTGGGCCCGCCCTCACAGGTCGCCCCCGAGCACGACTTACAAGGCGACCGCGAGGTCGCATACCCGTCCGAGCAGTACAGCGACGAGGTCGCGCTCTCGCAGGCCCGGTACCCGGCATCGGCGCACGCGGGCTCGGGGTACCCGACAGCGCGCAGACCTGCGCCGAGGCCACACAGACCGCGTCGCCGCAGTCTTGTCTCCGAATGCGAATCGGCACCACCTGATCCACTCCCGGAGTGGGACAGAAGACGAGCACGTTGCCCTCGCACCCGGCATCGAACGCGCTCGGGTCGCACTCGTCTTTACAGCCCGCCAGCGCCAGCACCGCCACCACCACCATCGAGATTCGCATCATCACCCTCCTCAACGAGCACCCCCCACAGATCCGGACACCACTCCACCCCGCTTGCCAACGGATGTTCATCCGCTATATTGGACGCCCTCATGTCCGCCCGGTGTCGCTGTCGTCGGTGCTGTCGCTGCTGCTGAAGCCGCGCGCTGCACCCCATTCGCTGACCCGGAGCCGACCCGTTGAGCTCGCTGCCCCTCACCGCTGCGCTGTACCTCACCGCGTCCGTTATAACGGACGCCGACGCCGGCACCGACCTCGCCGGCACGCACACCCCCAACCCCGCGCCGCGCTCCGACCAGGCGCCCGACCCGGTGCCGCACCCCGCCCTCGAGCTGACCCCCGTCCAGGTCGTCGACGAGCGGGTCATCATCGCCCCCGGCAAGGGCATCACCGTGCGCTCGCCCGACGGCCGCTACCAGGCCACGATGCGCGCGCGCGTCCATCTCCGCGACACCTTCACCCACGACAAGCTCGACACCAACGAGCTCAACGTCGCCCGCCTGCGCTTCTTTCTCCAGGGCAACGCGCTGAGCCAGGACCTGAAGTACCTGGTGCAGCTCGCCTTCGGAGCGCTCGACCCCGAGACCGGCAACGCCTCGGCCGTGCTCGACGCGTTCGTCGAGTACACCCGCCTGCGCGACCTGAACCTGCGCGTCGGTCAGTACTTCGTGCCCTTCGACCGCGCCCGCACCATTCGCGAGTCGAGCCTGCAGTTCATCGACCGGCAGGTGGTGGTGCGCGAGCTCACCCTCGACCGCGACGTCGGCCTCTCGGTCGGCTCGCAAGACCTCTTCGGCCTGGGCGGTCGCCTCGCCTACGCGCTGTTCATCGGCGGTGGCGACGGCAGAAACCGCGTCGGCGCACAGATGGTGGGCCCGCTCACCACCGCGCGCATCGCGGTCAAGCCGTTCGGCAGCTTCGACGACGACGTCGAGGGCGACGTGGCTCGCGACACCCGCCCGCGCCTCGCCCTCGGCGTGGCCGCTGGCTACAACGTTCACGCCACCCGCAACCAGAGCACCTTCGGCACCACCCTCACCCTCGGCACCTTCGACTACGGCCACTTCGCCGCCGACCTGGTCTTCAAGTGGCGCGGGTTCTCGCTGCTCGCCGAGGGCGTGTACCGCAAGTCGCTCAACGGCGACGTGCTCACCAGCGGCATGGCCAGAGAGTACAGCCGCTCGGGCTGGGGCTACTTCGTACAGGGCGGCCTGCTGGTGTCGCGGCTGGTCGAAATCACCGCCCGGTGGGACCAGCTCTTCGCGCTGCAGGGCACCGACCCCGCGCTCACCACCCTGGTCTCGACCCAGGGCCGGCAGGTGGGCGGCGGCGTCAACGTCTACCTCGACGGTCACATCGTGAAGCTGCAGGCCGACTACTTCTACCTCTGGGGCTACAGCGCGAACCCCGGCCGCCACGCCGCACGCATCGCGCTCGACGCTTCGTTCTGAAAGGAAAGACCCGACCATGAAACGACTGCTCTTCGCCGCGCTGCTCGCCGCCGCCGCGTGCAACAAGGCCGACGCGCCGGCCTCCTCGTCCGCGGTCACCCTGCTCAACGTCTCGTTCGACCCCACCCGTGAGCTCTACGACGAGGTGAATCAGGCCTTCGTGAAGGAGTACGCCAAAAAGACGGGCGTCACCGTCACGGTGAACCAGTCGCACGGCGGCTCGGGCAAGCAGGCCCGCGCGGTCATCGACGGGCTCGAGGCCGACGTGGTCACCCTCGCGCTGGCGTACGACATCGACAGCATCGCGACCAAGGCGAAGCTCTTGCCCGCCGACTGGGCGAGCCGCCAGCCGCACGGCAGCGCGCCGTTCGCGTCGACGGTTCTCTTCGTGGTGCGCAAGGGCAACCCCAAGGGCATTCACGACTGGGAGGACCTCGCCAAGCCGGGCGTGCAGGTCATCACCCCGAACCCGAAGACGAGCGGCGGCGCGCGGTGGAACTACCTCGCCGCGTGGGGCTGGGCGCTGAAGAAGTACGGCAACGACGAGGCCAGGGCGCGCGAGCTGCTCACCCGAATCTTCGCCAACGTGCCGGTGCTCGACACCGGAGCGCGCGGCGCCACCACCACCTTCGCCGAGCGCGGCATCGGCGACGTGCTGGTCTCGTGGGAGAGCGACGCGCTGCTGGTCACCACCGGCGCGCAGAAAGAGCTGTTCGAGGTGGTGGTGCCGAGCTCGACGATTCTCGCCGAGACGCCGGTGGCCGTGCTCGACAAGAACGTCGACAAGCACGGCACCCGCGCGGTGGCCGAGGCGTACGTGCAGTTCCTCTACTCTCCCACCGCGCGCGACATCGCCGCGCGCCACGGCTTCCGCAGCACCTCCGAGGCTCCCCAGGCCGAGCGCTTCGCCAAGGTCGAGACCTTCGACGTGAGCGCGGTGGGCGGGTGGGCCCAGGCGCAGAAGACGCACTTCGACGAGAAGGGCGTGTTCGACCAGCTGTACAAAGTGAAGTGACATGCGCCGCCGCGTGCTGCCGGGGTTCGGTCTCTCGCTCGGCATCACCGGGGTGGCGCTGGCGTTGGTGGTGGTGGTTCCCCTCTCGGGGCTGCTGGTGAAGACCGCCACCTTGAGCCCCGCGCAGCTGTGGGAGTCGGTCACCACCCCATCGACGCTGGCCGCCTACCGCTTGAGCTTCGGGGCGTCGTTCGCCTCGGCGCTGGTGAACGCCGTCGCCGGGCTGCTGGTGGCCTGGGTGCTGGTGCGCTACCGGTTCCCCGGGCGCTCGCTGGTCGACGCGCTGGTCGACCTGCCCTTCGCGCTGCCCACCGCGGTGGCCGGCCTCACCCTCGCCGCGCTCTACGGCCCCACCGGCCCGTTCGGCCGGCTGCTGGCGCCGCTCGGCGTCAAGGTGGCGTTCACTCCGCTCGGGGTGGCGCTGGCGCTGAGCTTCGTGGGGCTGCCGTTCGTGGTGCGCACGGTGCAGCCGGTGCTCGAGCAGTTGGACCCCTCGGTCGAAGAGGCCGCCGCGGTGCTGGGCGCCACGCGGCTGCAGACCTTCACCCGCGTCATCTTCCCCGCCATCGCGCCGGCGGTGCTGACCGGCGCGACGCTCTCGTTCGCGCGCGCGCTGGGCGAGTACGGCAGCATCGTCTTCATCTCGGGCAACCTGCCGGGGCGCACCGAGATCATTCCGCTGCTCATCGCCAAGCGGCTCGAGGCCGACGACGACGCCGGCGCCACCGCGCTCGCCATCGTGATGCTGGCCATCTCGTTCTCGATGTTGCTGGTGGTCAACGTGCTGCAGCGCAAGGGGCGGGCCCGCCATGCGTGAGCCCGTCTGGGTGCGGCGCACGCTCATCGCGCTGGCGCTGAGCTTCCTCGCGGTGTTCCTGGTCGCGCCGCTCGTCGTGGTGTTCGCCTCGGCGCTGGGCGAGGGCCTGCCCCGCTACCTCGCCGCCATCACCCACCCGCACACCGTCTCGGCGATGAAGCTCACCCTCATCACTGCGGGCATCGCCGTACCCTGCAACCTGGTCGTCGGAGTCGCCGCGGCCTGGCTCATCGCGAAGTTCCGCTTCAGGGGCCGCAGCGTGCTGCTCACCCTGCTCGACCTGCCGTTCTCGGTCTCGCCGGTCATCGCCGGCCTCATCTTCGTGCTGCTGCTCGGCAAGCACGGCCCGTTCGGCGCGTTCCTCGAAGCGCACCGGCTGCAGCTCATCTTCGCGCCGCCGGGCATCATCATCGCCACCGTCTTCGTCACCTTCCCCTTCGTGGCGCGCGAGGTGCTGCCGCTGATGCAGGCCCAGGGCAACGACCAGGAAGAGGCGGCGCTCACCCTCGGCGCGAGCGGCTGGCAGACGTTCTTCCGCGTGACGCTGCCTCGGGTGAAGTGGGGCGTGCTGTACGGGGTGGTGCTCTGCAACGCGCGCGCGATGGGCGAGTTCGGGGCGGCCTGGGTGGTCTCGGGCCACATCAGCGGGCAGACCAATACGCTGCCGCTGCAGATTGAGGTCTTCTCGAACGAGTACCCCTCGACCGGGGCCTTCGCGGTGGCCTCGCTGCTCACCCTGCTCGCGCTGGTGACGTTGGGCGTGAAGAAGCTCATCGAGTGGAGAACCGCATGAGCGTCGAGGTCGTCTCCCTCATCCGCCGGTACTCCCAGGGCGGCGCGCCGGCGGTGAACGACGTCTCGTTCACCGCGCCCGACGGCATGATTACCGCGCTGCTCGGCCCCTCGGGCGCGGGCAAGTCGACGGTGCTGCGCGCCATCGCGGGCTTGGAGACCCCCGACTCGGGGCGCATTCTCATCGACGGCGCCGACTGCGTGAACGTGCGCATTCAAGACCGCGGGGTGGGCCTGGTCTTCCAGAGCTACGCGCTGTTCGACCACCTCTCGGTGCGCGACAACATCGGCTTCGGGCTCGACGTGCGCGGGCGACCCAGGGCCGAGACGAAGGCCCGCGTCGACGAGCTGCTCGAGCTCATTCAGCTGAAGGAGCTCGGAGCCCGCAAGCCGCAGCAGCTCAGCGGCGGCCAGCGGCAGCGGGTGGCGTTCGCGCGTGCGCTGGCGGTGAAGCCGAAGGTGCTGCTGCTCGACGAGCCGTTCGGCGCGCTCGACGCCAAGGTGCGGGTCGAGCTGCGCGAGTGGCTGCGCGAGATGCACGCCAAGACGCACATCACCACGGTGATGGTGACGCACGACCAGGAAGAGGCGTTCGAAATCTCCGACCACGTGGTGGTGCTGTTCGGCGGGCGGGTCGCGCAGGCCGGAGCGCCGCACCACATCTACGACCACCCCGCGAGCACCGAGGTGGCCGCGTTCATCGGCGGAGCCAACGTGCTGGCCTCGGGGCAGGTGGTGCGCCCGCACGACGTGAAGCTGTCGCGCCCCGCCGAGGTGGCCGACGAGCTCTCGCTGGGCCGGGTGACCGCGCTGCGGCGGGTGGGCGGCTACGTGAAGCTCACCGTGCAGCTGCCCGGCGGCGAGAGCGTCGAGGTCGAGAAGCCGAAGGCCGAGGTCGACACCCTGGCGCTCAAAGAGGGCGACCGGGTGCTGGTCGACGTCGGTACCGCCCAGCTCTTCGTGGGAGACTACGCCATATGATTCACCCCAACGTGCTGAGCGCAGTCGGCCGCACGCCGCTGGTCGAGCTCGCGCGGGTCAGCAAGGGCAGCGGCGCACGGCTGGTCGCCAAGCTCGAGGCCTTCAACCCCAGCGCGAGCGTGAAAGACCGGGTCGCCGCCGCGATGATCGAGGCGGCCGAGCGGGCCGGCCGGCTCAGGCCCGGCGCGACGCTCATCGAGGCGACCAGCGGCAACACCGGCATCGGCCTCGCGGTGGCGGCGGCGGCGAAGGGCTACCGGCTGGTGCTCACCATGCCCGAGCGCATGTCGAGAGAGCGGGTGGCGCTGCTCAAGTACCTGGGCGCCGAGGTGGTGCTCACCGAGGGCACGCTGATGAAGCCGGCGGTCGAGAAGGCGCGCGCGCTGGTGCAGCAGACGCCCGGCGCGGTGATGCTCGACCAGTTCAGCAACCCGGCCAACGTCGAGGTGCACCGGCGCATCACCGCCGAAGAAATCTGGGTCGACACCGAGGGCAAGGTCGACCTGTTCGTGGCGGGCGTGGGCACCGGCGGCACCATCAGCGGCGTGGGCAAGACGCTCAAAGAGAAGAACCCCAAGGTCCGCATCGTGGCGGTCGAGCCCGAGAAGTGTGCGGTGCTCTCGGGCGGCGCGCCGGGGCACCACCTCATTCAGGGCATCGGCGCGGGCTTCGTGCCGGCGATTCTCGACCGCAGCGTCATCGACGAGGTGGTGACGGTCAGCGAAGACGACGCCTTCACCGCGGCGCGCCACCTCGCCAAGAGCGAAGGCATCGGCTCGGGCATCTCGTCGGGCGCGGCGTTGAGCGCGGCGCTCAAGCTCGCCCCGAAGCACCCCGGCCAGCTCATCGTGGTGCTGCTCGCCGACTCGGGCGAGCGCTACCTGACCACGCCGCTGGTCGGCGAGCTGACGCGGTAGCGGGTTCAGAACGCCTTGTCGATGCGCACGCCGGGCGCGAACCCGAACTCGCCGCGCCTGAACCCGAACGCGAACAAGACGTCGACCTGGAACATGTCGAGCACCAGGTGGTGAAGGCTGAACCCGAACGACTCGACCAGCTGGGCGTAGAGCTTGTTCTCGTCGCGCAGCGGCTGCACCGCCATGGCCGCGAGCCCCACGAACGCGCCGACCTTGAGCACCTCGCGGGTGAGCGAGAAGCGGAACTCGACCTGCACGCCGGCGGCGGCGCGGGTGAACTGGTTGCCGAACAGCCCGCGGGTGAACTCACCGACCGAGCTCTCGTCGTGAAACGTCACGTCGCCCCAGACGGCGCGGCCGTGCGCGGTGACCCAGAGGTCGTGCCACCCGAACGCCTTCACGTACTGGTAGCCCACGTCGGCCCAGGCGAGCGGCTGCTGCCCCAAGATGGGCAGGTACACCCGCACCTCGCCGTAGAGGGTGTGGCGGCGCGGCCAGCGCAGCACCTCGGGGTTGAACACCGAGTCGTGGGTGAGGGCGACGAACGGCCGGCGCGAGTCGACCACCGCGATGCCGGCGGGCACCTCAGAGCCATCGGGCGTCTGGTAGCCCCACAGCCGCCGCCACTCGAAGCCGCCCATCAGCCGCAGCCGGGTTCGCTTCTTGAGCTCGAGCTCGACCTGCAGCGCGCCGCCGACGCGGCCCACGTTGTAGTTCTCGAGGTTCAAGTCGGGCCGCTGCCGGGAGACGAGCTCGGCCTGCCCCCAGAGGCCGGGGCGCAGCACGCCGCCGAGCGGGAACAGGTCGTAGTGCAGCTCGACCACGGCGCGGGTGAAGTTCGCGTACAGCTTCTGGGTATCGACGCGGGCGCGGGCGCCGATGCCGACGCTGGTGAACGCCCAGGCGCGGTCGTCTTCGAACGGCAGGTTGCGCAAGCGGTAGCTGACGCCCGTCTCGACGCCGTCGATGTAGCCGGACTTGAGCTCGATGCCGAGGCCGGCGCCCTCGACCTCGGGGAAGATGACGTGAATCTCGTAGGGGCGGCGCTCGTGAATGAGCGGCGCGCCGAGCAGGGCGAGGTCGACCGGGTCGGGCAGGTGGGTAAGCTGCGGCCCGACGTGCTCGACCTCGCCGGCGCGCACCAGCTGCCAGCGCACGCCGGTCATGTTCATCGCCGCCGAGAGCTCGCGAATCTGCCGGTCGAGCGAGGGGCGGTTGAAGACGTCGTTGGGCAGCGAGACGGCGAGCTTGAAGCGCAGCTGCTGAAACGAGAGCTGCCCGAGAAAGAGAATGCGCTCGAACTGCCCCTCGTCGACGTCGAGCTCGACGGCACCGTCTTTCACGGTCGCCGAGACCTGCGCGAGCTCGTAGCCGGTGCGAACGAGAAAGTCGTAGGCCTGGCGGGCCACCTCGCGCGCGGTGAAGTCGTTGGGCTTCGCGCTGACCGGCAGGTCGATGATGTCGAGCAGCACCTCGGCGGGCAGCGACTTCATGCCGGTGATGCGCACCGCCACCTTCGGTGACACGGTCACTGATGCGCTGCCGGCATCGAGGTTCGAGACCTCGATGATTTGGCCGCGCTCGCCTGCGTCGGGTGGGGCGAAGCCTGCGTCCGGGCCGAGGCTCGCTGCCGGCGCTGGCTCGGATGCGGCCGCGAGGAACAACAGCGCGGCGTTGAGGAGCGGCATCGAGGGGGGAACGATGCGCTTAGCACGCCGAACAGATCGGGAACGCGCTGGGGCTTCGAACGACCGGTGCCGGCCTTCGGGCGCGGGCGCGGGCGCGGGCGCGGGCGCGTTTCACGAGAGGTCGTTTCGCGTCGCGCGCGCCCCCCCACCGTCTTCGGCACGAACGCCCGCTGTCACTGCAGGGCGTTACATGCCCGGGCCCGCGCCCGCGCCCGCGCCCGAGGCCCCTTCAACGGTAGTTCGAAGCCCCAGCGCGTTCCCGATTGCGGCGCTACTGCGCGAACGGGCACTCGTAGTCCACATCGCGCTCTTCGTCGGCCTTCAGGTCGACCTGCTGCAGCTTGCCGGGCTTCAAGTTCCCGTTCTCGTCGTAGCAGTCGAACCGAATCTTGTGCCGGCCCGCCTTGAGCTTGAGACCGAGCTTGGGAGACGGCCCAATCTTCCGCCCATCGATGACGATCTCCGCGGTGTCCGACGCCTTCAAGTTCACCGTGCCCTCACCCTGCTCGGCAGGCGGAGGCGGCGCCGCCGCAGGAGCCGGAGCCGCGACCGCCGGCTTCGGCGCCGCTTCTGGCGCAGGCGCAGGCGCGGGCTTCGGCTGAACCGGAGCCGGAGCGGGCGCCGGCTTCGCCACCGGCTCGGGCTTCGGGGCAGGCGCGACCGGCTCGGGCTTCGCCACCTCGGGCTTCACCGGCTCGGGCTTGGGAGCAGGCGCCGCGACCGGCTCGGGCTTCGGCTCAGGCTTCGCAGGCGCCGGAGCAGCGGCCGCAACCGCCACGGTGCTCCCGCTCAGTTGAGGCCACGCGCGCATCGGCACCTTGGGCATCGGCATCGGCTTCACCTCGCCCGACAGCCCACCCGCGGCCTTCAGCCCCATGGCCCAGGCACCGAGCGCACCGAGGGTGAGAAGAGCAATCAGCGCCCACTTCATTGTGGCACCTCCACCTCGCAGACGTTAGCCGCAAGCGAGGGGTTCCAAAAACTCTTCACTTCGCCCACCGACGGCGGTACTCGAACCAGACCATGAGCACGGAAGCCGAGCTGAAAGCTGAGCTGGAGCGTCTCAAGGCCGAGAACGAAGCCCTCAAGTCGCGCGGCTCGCGCGGCATCTCGCTGAAGGTGAGCGAGAAGGGCGCCGTCTCGGTCTACGGCATGGGCCGCTTTCCGGTCACGCTCTACCAGGAGCAGTGGCTCAAGCTGCTCGACATGAACGAAGAGATTCGCACCTTCATCAAGGACAACGAGTCCAAGCTGAAGAAGAAGGAGTAGCCCTACTCGCCGAGGTACGCCTTGCGTACCTCTTCGCTGGCCAGCAGCTTCTCACCGGTGCCGCTCATCACGACCTCACCGGTCTCGAGCACGTAGGCCCAGTGGCACAGGCCGAGCGCGAGGTGCGCGTTCTGCTCGACCAGCAAGATGCTCACGCCCTGCGCGTTCACCTCGCGCAAGATGCGGAAGATGGTCTGCGTCACCTGCGGCGCGAGGCCCAGCGACGGCTCGTCGAGCAAGAGCAGCGTGGGCCGCGACATCAGCGCGCGCGAGATGGCCAGCATCTGCTGCTCGCCGCCCGACAGCGTGCCCGCCATCTGCGACCGCCGCTCGCTCAAGACCGGGAAGAACTTGAGGCACTTCGCCGCGTCTTCGGCGATGCCCTTCTTGTCGTTGCGCAGGTAGGCGCCCAGCTCGAGGTTCTCTTCGACCGTGAGGTTGGGAAAGATGCCGCGCCCCTCGGGAGCGTGCGCGAGCCCTCGCGGCACCAGCTCGTTGGCCTTCAGCCCCACCACCGACGCGCCGCGCAGCGTGATGGCGCCCGCCGACGGCTTCAGCATGCCGCTCACCGCGCGCAGCGTGCTGGTCTTGCCCGCGCCGTTCGCGCCGATCAGCGCCACCACTTCACCCTTTCCCACCGAGAGCTCGACGCCGCGCAGCGCCTCGATGGCGCCGTACTTCACCTTCAGGCCCGTCACCGAGAGCAGCGGCTCGCGGGCGGTGCGTTGGCCCAGCTCAGGCATGCGCGGGCGCCTCTCCCAGGTACGCCTCGATGACCTTGGGGTCGGCGCGCACCGCGGCCGGTTCTCCGGCCGCGATGGTCTCGCCGTGGTCGAGCACGGTGATGTGCTCGCAGATGCCCATCACCAGCTTCATGTCGTGCTCGATGAGCAGAATGCCGAGCGCGAACGTGTCCTTCAGCGTGCGGATCAGCACCATCAGGTCGGCCTTCTCGCGGGTGTTCATGCCCGCCGCCGGCTCGTCGAGCAGCAGCACCTTCGGGCTGCGTGCCGAGCGCGCGGGCAATCTCGAGCCGCCGCTGCTCGCCGTACGGCAGGTTCTTGGCCGACTCGTCGCGCCGGTGCTCGAGGCCCATCACCTTGAGCAGCGCCTCGGCGCGCGCGGTGAGCTCGGCCTCTTCGCGCAAGAAGCCCGGCGTGCGCAGCAGCGCGCGCCACCAGTCGAGGTAGTTGTTGCTCGCGTCGAGGCCCTTGGCGAGCCAGGCGCTCGCACCACCGGCCGCGCGCAGCTTCACGATGCGGTCGGCCGAGAAGAACGGCCGGGTGTTGGCGAGCACCGCCACCCGCACGTTGTCGAGCGCGGTGAGCGACTTGAAGAGGCGAATGTTCTGAAAGGTGCGCGCCAGGCCGCGGCGGTTGATCTCCCACGTGCGCTTGCCGTTGACGCGCTCGCCGCACACCACCACGTCGCCGCTGGTCGGGCGGTACACGCCGGTCAGCACGTTGAAGGCGGTGGTCTTGCCCGCGCCGTTGGGGCCGATGAGCCCCTTCAGGTCTCCGCGCCGAACCTGCAGGTTGAAGCCGGTGAGCGCCTTGAGGCCCCCGAACGTGATGGAGGCCGACTTCGCCTCGAGCAGCGCCTCGCTCACGCCGCCCTCTTCTTGCGGCGGAACAGCTCCCACGCTTCCGAGGTGCCGAAGATGCCCTGCGGGCGCGAGAGCATCATGATGACCAACAGCGCCCCGTAGATGGGCATGCGAATCTGGTCGACCTTCTGGGCCAGCGACGCGTCCGAGCCGCCGAGCTGGGTGAACAGCGAGCGCAGCCCCTCGGGCAGCAGCGTGAGCACCACCGCGGCGGTGAACGCGCCGGTGGTCGAGCCCAGGCCGCCGGCCACCACCATCACCACCACCTCCATCGACTTCACGTAGGTGAACGAGCCGGGGTTGATGATGGGCACGAAGTGGGCGAACAGGCCGCCCGCGACTCCGGCGAAGAAGCTCGAGATGACGAAGGCGCGAACCTTGTACGCGGTGGTGTCGACGCCCATCGCCTCGGCGGCGACCTCGTCTTCGCGAATCGCCCACAGTGAGCGGCCGTGCGACGAATTGGCGATGCGGCGCGCCACCAGCACCACCACGAAGACCCAGAACCAGACCATGCCGAAGCTCGCGCGCTGGGGAATGCCGGCCAGGCCGAGCGCTCCACCCAGGCTCTGGGTGTTCTGCACGATGACGCGAATGATCTCGCCGAAGCCGAGCGTGACGATGGCGAGGTAGTCGCCGCGCAGCCGCAGCGAGGGCAGGCCCACGATGAAGCCGCACAGGCCCGCCGCCGCGCCGCCGCACAGCAGCGCGACTACGAAGAAGACCTGATCCGACACGACCTCGGGGCCGAACAGCTTGTACTCGCGGGTGGCGAGCGAGAAGACGCCCGAGACGTACGCGCCCACCGCCATGAAGCCCGCATGGCCGATCGAGAACTGCCCGGTCATGCCGTTGATGATGTTGAGCGACACCGCGAGGATGACGTTCACGCCGACGAGCGAGGCGATGTAGATGAAGAAGTCGAAGCGCCCCAACGCGAGCTGAAGCACCGCGAGGGTGATCGCCGCCGCGATGATGGGGAGCCAGGCTCTCAACGCGGGTGGCTCATAGCACGACCGATACGCTTTCGATCTCCCCAGCGCGGTGCTACAGGCGGCGACGCCTCGGCCGAGGAGGCACGGTCTTTCAATCTTTCTGACGGGGAGTCAGTTCGCATGAACAAGAAAATTCTGGTCGCGCTGTTCGCGATGACCGCTCTCGCCTGCAGCAGCGGCGGTGGCGGCACGGCAGGTGGCAGCGGCGGCAATGGTGGCACGGGTGGTTCAGGCGGCAACGCTGGCGGTACCGGCGGCGCGCGCGCGGGTGGCACGGGCGGCAACGCCGGCGGCACTGGCGGAGCTCGCGCGGGCGGCACCGGCGGCAACGGCGGCGGCACGGCCGGCAGCGGCGGCAACACCGCCGGCACCAGCTGCGCGAACCCCATCATGGTCACGCTGGGCACCCCGACCACCGGCCAGGTGCTCAACATGGCCGGCCGGAAGCTCTACTACCGCGTCGCGGTGACGGCGAACGACTGGCTCATCATGTTCACCGACGCCAACTCGACCAACGGCAACACCACCGACCCGACCATCTCGGTCTACAACGAGGCAGGCACCACGCTGCTGGCGACGATCGACGACGCCTACCCGCGCAACGACACCGACTCGACCCTGTACTACCACGCTGCCACCACCGGAAACCTGTGCGTGGTCGTGATGGACTGGGACACCTGGGCGGCGAGCGGCGACAGCACCGCGCACACCGAGGACGTGAAGCTCGCCATCGGCAAGCTGAACACCGCCTCGATGGCGAACAACGTCGACACGGGGAGCAACGACACCCAGGGCACCGCGCAGGCGGGCGTGCTGGCGTCAGTGACCGGCGGTGCCTTCACCAACGTGTTCGGCCTGCTCGAGAGCGGTACCGACGTCGACGTCTACAAGTTCACCATTCCGGCCACCATGAAGCGGCTGTCGGTCAACTTCGCCCCGATCGGCGAGACGCCGCTGGTCGAGAGCGCCAACGCGACGAACTCGTACGGCTCGACGCTGCCGCGCATCGCGCTGAAGCTGACCAACGGCACGGGTGCGGTAGTCGCTGCGCTGACCATCTCGACCGACCCGAAGAAGACTCCTACCAACCTGTCGATTCCCGTGACCGCCGCGCAGGACTATTTCCTATTCATCGAGCGTCCCGCAGGCGCGACCCCGGGCTCGAACGACTTCTACGCCGTCGAGCTCGAGACGTTGCCGACCGACAGCCCGACCGAAGCCGCAGACGCGACCAACGGCGTGGCCACCGGCGCTGAGGCGATCACCCTCGCGCAGAACCCGGATGTCGCCAAGCAGAAGGACGGCTTCGTCCTCGGCAACATTTCGCCGGTGACCGACGTCGACTTCTACTCGTTCCCCGCAACTGCCGGCGACAGCATCGCCCTCGCGTGCGGCGCGCTGCGCGATGGCTCTGGCCTCAAGGGCGCGACGGTCGAGATTCTCGGCCCCGGCGGCTCGCTGCAGACGGGCAGCGAGACCACCGAAGCCGACCTGGTATGGATCAGCGGTCCCGATGGTGGCGTCGACGAGGGCGCGACCAACAAGTCGGTGCCTGCTGCGACCACCGGTACGTACAACCTGAAGGTCACCACGACCACCCAGGACGCGACGAACACCGGCAACTACTACCGGTGCGGCGTGCACGTGTTGTCGCCGTAATCAGCATTCGTTTCTGAAGAACGACGGGCGGTCGCGTTTAATGCGCGGCCGCCCGTTTCGTCTTTTGCGGTGGCCCGGCTCGGGGAAGAAGCGCTTTCGCCCGGAGCCAGACACGACTGCTGGGCGTAGCGTGGCGTAGCGCACCAGGAAGTCGACGGCACCGCCCAGCACGTTCCGTGCCGAGCGCCGCCGCCGACCCGACACTGCCCGCGAGCGTGCCCGCCGCCGCCAAGGAGCTCGACGCTCAACCCGACCTCTTCGAGCTGTGGTCCGCGAAGGAATCGGTGGAGGCAAAGACGGCTTCTTCAACCCCACCGCGCTCAACGACGTGCTCGCCTACGTCTACGAGCCGGCGCCGGCCGACCGAATGCCCCGGTCGTTCAAGCTCGCCACCTGTAACGTCGAGAACTTCTTCGACACCGCACCAAACGCGATGCGCGAGAAGCTGGGCGATGCCTATCGGTCGGTCGAAGGAATCTCGCAGGCCGCATGAACAATTCAGATCTCCTGTGCAGAGGTACTAACCACAGAGATCATCTGTGTTGAACGCGGTAGCCAGAGTGCTTGAACCACTGGCGACAATGTCGCGGCGTCACACGGTGCCGTGCGCGGCGAGCAACGCGGACGAGATTGCCGGCGGTGCGGGGAGCTCGCTTGGGTAGGTACTGCTTCTGAAGCGCCCAGCCGGGCTCGATGGGGTTGAAGTCGTGCGAGTACGGCGACAGGTACAGCACCCGGAGCCAGCGCGCCGGCACCAGAATTTCACGCGAGGGTGCTTGTGCGCGGCCAAGTTGTCCAGGACGACGATGTCGCCGCGCTTGAGACGGGGAAGGAGCTTCGTCACGCCCCAGCTGACGAAGTTGTTGTTGTTCGTCGCCTCAAACATCGTGCTCAACAGAATCCGCCACGTAAGGCGCATTGCGCCGAGCAGTGTGAGGTTCTTGCCCCAGTTCATCGGCGTGCACTCGACGAACTCCTGCCCCCTTCTGCCCCACGCGTGCGTCCTCGTCATCGCGGCGTTCAGACCCGACTCGTCGAGGAAAACGAGTCGTTCGACAGGGAGCCGGCGCATCATTTGACGGAAGGCGTCGCGTTTGGCAACGACGTCTGGGCGCAACTCTTCGAGCGCTCTCAGCCGTTTTTTTTCACGACGTATCCACCGCGATGTAGCGCGCGCTTGATGCTCGACGCGTGCCGCCGTGCCTTGCCCCTCCGACCTCGGTTGTACGCGGCGGTGATCTCAGCGGCCGTGGCGTCGCCGAGCCGCTCCAGGATCTCTTCGATCGCATCGAGCGCGACGTCAGAGGGCATTCCCCCCCCGCGCTTCTCTGCGGCTCCACATGCCCGACTCGCCGTTGCTGCGCGACCACCAATTGACGCTCGCCTCACCAACGCGGAATCGTTTCGCGAACATCGCGAAGGAACCCTCGCCCCGCTCGTACGCTTGGACGACACGCTGCCGTAGTACGACTGGGTGTGCCTCTGCCATCGTCACTACAGATCAAGAAATGATCGCCCGCGCAAGGGCGATCAACTCAGCTGAACAGTGGGGTTAAGGATGCGTAGCGAGACCGGTTTTAGAAGCCGTTTAGAAGCCCTCGAGAACAATGTTAAACCAGTCAGTGTCGCCTAGCGACGGAGACTTGGGCCAAACGTTGCTCGCCGTATGGCCGACAATGTACAAGGGGGCTTCACCATCTCCGAACTGAGAATTTGAAGCGGCGCCTCTGGCCTCATCGTCTCCCACGGCATTTGACTGCCAATCCCAGCGCCACTGCCCATCTTTCGAGTATTTTACTACAAAGGTGTCGAACCCACCCGGGTTTGCCCCCTGCGTTAGCGAGCCCGTAGATGACCCAACGATGAAAACGTCAGGGTTATTTCCACCAAGCAGCACCGTAGAAACGCTTTCGTTCGATGCTCCACCAAACTGAGCGATCTTCGGCATCCATTGGCCAACAAGGTTCGCGTCGAGCTTCGCGACAAATGCATCCAAGCCACCACCGCCGAGCCTAGGAGCAGCCAGAGCACTCGTAGTCGACCCAGATATCGCAACGGCTATCCCATTACTAGCCACAGCTATACGGCCTTCGTTGCCAGAACCGCCCACTTGCAATGTATTAGTTACAATTCCCGAGTTGGCCCCCGAAGTGGGGATTGCGACTACAAAAGCGTCATCCCCACCAAACGCTGCCGTCATCGTGACGCCTGAGATGTCCTTAGCGGAAGGCATCAAGGACGGAGTAACACCAGCCAGCACCACCGTCGTCACGTCTCGATTCGCTACGCTTGTTAGCGTCTCATTGCCCGCAGTTCCGAATTTTCTTGTGAAGAGCGGACTAGCTCCAGGCATGCCGCTAGCGCTAAATGAAATGGCAAATCCATCGGAGCCACCAAACGAAGTAGAACCAGGCATCGTGTCAGAGGTATCACCCGCGACAATCACGTGGCCGACGCCGTCCAAAACAACGCCTGCCAGACGAGTACTAACGGACCCAATTTGTAGGCCCCAAAGCACCGCATGAGTTGAACCACTAATCTTGTAAACGAAAGCTTGCTGCTTAATTCCTGCAGTTCTATTGACGGCGACATAGACGTCACCAACAGAGTCCACAGCCGACATTACGGCGCTTGAAAAGTCAGTCGGATTGCCAACGCAATCATGGGCAGACGGAAGTGTCGTCTGCCAAATGATACTGCTTCCGTCAATAAATGCAGCAAAGGCTTCAGATCCAGAACTAGTGGTATTGCCACCTCCGCCCCCGCCGGCAGCCGGCTTCGAGGAAGCTTCTTGCATTGCGCTAAGGCAAGGGACTGGCCCACGAGTCCCGGATCGCTGATAGCCAGTAACAATTCTCTTTTGGGAACTAATAAAGAAAGTGTGAAGCGCACCGTCAAAACGCTCTGTCCCTGATCGAATCGCTCGAGCGGGAAAGTTCCTCGGAGCGACAAAATCCGAGAACGCGATCGCGTTAGGTGTTCCAGGCGGGAGGCCGCCCGAGACGACGCCAAAAGTGGCAGCCTGAGTGATGGCAGTCGACACAGCAACAGGTGTCGCAGTTGGACGGAGTTCGAGATAACGAGCGGCGATACCAGTCACATGTGCGGCTGCTTGTGACGTTCCGTCGCCGTGACTATTAAAAGATACGTCGCTAAAATTGTCGGCGGCGACAATACTTTTAGCGGGAGCCAGCAAATCCACGAGGGCTCCGTAGTTCGAGGTGGACAAGAACGTGTCGCTGCCAAACTGTTGATTGAGAGCGCCGACAGTTATAGCGTCCGAGACACGCGCTGGCGAAACGTTCGCGGCGTCCGTCGCGCCATTTCCGGCCGACACAACGACGGTAAATCCGAGATTTATAAGAGCCTGAACTTCCGCGTCAATGGACGCGTTGACGGGAAATTCTAAACTCAAATTGACTACAGACGGACGTACCGTCTGCAACTCGACGAATTGCAATCCACTCAGAAGTCCAGAAATGGTCGGAGATCCGCTTGTTTCAACGACATCTACACCATGAATTCGAACACCTTTGGCGACGCCGCCACGCAGCCCACCAACGATACTCGCCATCTGCGTTCCGTGATCAGTATTCTGTCCGCTACCTGACGTTGCGTCGAAATCGTTCGTAACCTGCCGCGCAATCGGGTCCCACGGTAAATTACCAAAGTCGACGTGCGTCAGTCTTATCTGATCATCGACGATGAAGACGTGCACACCATTTCCCGTCGTTCCATACTCGTAATTTTGAATCGCTGTAATTGGTCCACGCTGATCAATTCGATCGAGCCCCAATGAAAAACTTCCTCCGGAACTAGTTTGAACGCCGCTCATTCTGCCGATCAAATTCGGTGTAATGTGTTCCACAAGGGGATGCCGACTGATGAGCACGGCATCCGCATCGGAAATGCCGGAAACGACCACGAAAGGTCTCGCACCGGGTGACAGCTTTTTAACGACGCCCCTGCTGAGCCAGCTTGTCAGGGATTGAGCCGCCAGCGAAAGATCCGTGCCCGAGCCAACGTGCACAACAAACTCGCCAGGCACACGGGGCAAGCTCAACTGCTCGTCCCACGTCGGGTACTCCGATCCGCTTGCCGAGATCGCTACAAGAACAGCAAAGATAACAGGCGTCACCATTGTTCCCCACTTATCGCAAGACGTCGCTAGTCGCGAAGAATCGTAAAAACGATTCAACACGGCGCGCGGGACTGCGTCAAGGGCATGATTCACAATGTAGAACATTCATGACCATGCTCGGACGTTCGGGGGGGGCAGACCGGCAACATAGATGGGAAGCACTTAAGAAGGATTTCCCTGGTCGCCTGAACAGGGCGGCGGTCGCACTTCACGCGTTGCCACCCGTTTCGCTTTTTCGGGCTGGCGCGCGCAGGTTTCGTCTCGGCGGCGGCGAGTGGCCATCCCGCCGGGCTGAGAGACAGTCTCTGTCGATGCCACCGGTAAAGCTCGGCGACGCCGGCGCCCTCGCGCGAGTCATTCGCGACGAGTTCCGCCGCTTCGACGGCGCCAGCGGCGAGCCGCGCGACGGCCGCATCGAGCCTTCCGAGGTGCGCAGCGTCGCGGCCGACCCGAGGCTGTCCGCCAGCGTGCGCGCGGCTGCTCGCGCGCTCGATGCACGACCCGACCTCCTCGAGCTGTGGGACGCGAAGGACTCGGGCAGAGTGAAGGACGGCTTCTTCAGCCCCACCGCGCTCAAAGACGTGCTCGGCTACGTCTACGAGCCGGCCCCGAATCGGGCGCCACAGTCGTTCAAGCTCGCCGCGTGGAACGTCGAGAACTTCTTCGACACCTCGGCGAATGGGTGCGCGAGCGGCCGGGGCTGCGGCCGACTCCCGAGCAGTTCGCTGCGAAGCTCGGTCGACTCGCCTCGGTGGGCCGGCAGATGAACGCCGACGTGCTCGGTCTGCAAGAGGTCGGCAGCCGCGAAGCGCTCGACGCGCTCGCCGAGGCCGTCGACCCGGTGAAGTTCCCGCCCCGCGAACGGGTGTTCGTCGACAGCGGGACTCCCGAGGGGCCGCAACGTCGCGCTGCTGACGAAGTGACCGGTGCGAAGAGTGGTAGTGCATTCGGACGAGACGCTCGCGTTTCCCGCTTCTGCCGAGCGGCTCTCGGGTGGAAGCATCACCTGCTCGAGGTCGAGCTCGACGTCGCCGGCAATCCGATGGTGGTGTTGGTTGCGCACCAGGCGACGCGAGCGGATGTTGAGTTTGCTGAGACGACCGAGGCGTTTCGTCGCGCCGAGGCGGAGTATACGCGGCGCGTGTTCGACTCGCTGCGCGCGGAAGACCCGACGCGTGCGGTCGTGGTGTGCGGGGACAGGAACGACGAGTTTGCGAACCGTTCGCTCCAGGCGCTGCGGACGGGCGATGGCCTGGTCGATGCGCTCGCGGCCGTGTCTGATGCGTTTCGCTCGACGAATACGTATCGGCCGCAACCGGGGCGCGAAGTGCCGCACGTGTTCGATCACATTCTGGTGAGCGATGAGCTGGGGCGCTCGAAGTCTCACGCCTGGGTTCATGCGTCCGATGAGATTGAGGACGCTTCGGATCACCGCCCTGCTTCAGTCGTGTTGACCTACTGAGGAATCTCGCCCACCCCTCACCCCGGCCCTCTCCCACGAGGGGAGAGGGAGGGGGAATTGAGTCACCGTCTCCACTCCCTCGGCACCGCGGCGTTCGACGCGTCGTGCTCGAGCTCGTCGAGCTTCTTCTGAAACACCGCGCGGTCGGCGTCGGCGCTCTCCAAGTCCTTCTTGTACTGGTCGTAACGAATCGCCTCGTCGGCGTTCATCACCGGCACCGCCAGGCCGGCGCGCAGGTTCACCCGCCGGTACGCGCGGTCGACCGCCTCGATGAAGCGCTGCTTGTCGCGCAGGTCGCGCTCGAACGCCTCGCGCTCGTCCTTCAACGCCTGAAATCGCCCCCGCCACGCCCGCTCGTCGAGCCCCGGGGCGGACACCTCGACCGGCCGCGAAGGCCCCGCATCGACTGGAACCCGCGGCGTCGCCGTCTCTGCCACCTGCACCGCCGTCGTCACCACCGCCACCTGGTGCAGCAGCGGGTCGGCCCCCTCGAGCGTCAGCTGCGCGCCGGCGCACCCCGCCGGCACGCGCACGGTGCTGGCCAGCAGCCCGATGTCGAGGTCGTGCGCGTCGATGAATTGAAACAGCTCGCGCGTCGACGGGTCGAGCCACGCGGTGACGCGAAACTTCTCCCACCCCGGCTTCACCGTCTGCACGCAGGTGCCCCGCTGCAGCGTCACCTGAGGTTCCGGCACCCGCGACAGCAGCACCGCGCTCAGGTCTCCGCTCGCGTCGACCAGCGCCGCCGCCAGCGACGGCTTGAGCAGCGCGCGGCGCAGCATCGCCACCTCGCGCGCCGCCGCCGTCTTCGCCCGCTGTTGCACCTCGGCCCAACCCTCTGCCGGCCCCACCGCCTCGATGGGCAGCACCAGCGTCGCCTCGGTCACGAGCCCTACCGCGCGCCCGTCGCCATCGACCACCAGCGAGCCCGGCGCCGGCAGCCGCTCGAACGCCACCTCGAAGTGCGGCACGCCCAGCCGCACCCGGTCGACTCCGCGCACGGTGCCCGACGGCCCGCCCGGCACCTGCACGTCGTCGGTCTCGGCGAGCTCGAGCGCGCTTCCCGCCGGCACCGCCTCGCCCTCTCCGCCCGCCACCTCGAGCTCGGCGAGGTCGTACTCGCGCTGGGTCTTCACCACCCGGGCCAGCAGCGTGCGCCCGTCGAACAGCTTCACCCGCGGCGCGTCGCAGACGAACCGCGCCCGCGCCACCACCCGGTCGGGAGCCACGAAGAACGCCGGGCCCTCAGAGCTCGGGCAGACGATGTGCGCCACCGCGCGCGACCGGTCGACCGGGGCCGGCCTCTTCACTGCCGGCGCGACCGAGGCGTCGGGCACCGAACGCGCCACGCGCGAAGGCGGCGGCTTCTCGCTCGGGCAGCCGAGCAGCAGGCCGACCACCACCGCGAGCAACAAGGGCCGGCGCTGCGCCGATGACTGGCTCTCCCGCATGAAACCGAACTTTGCCGCGTCGCGAAGCCGAACGGTCCCGCAAAGACGGAGGGCGGTTGGAGCCCTCATTCTCCAACCGCCCGTCCTTTGGTTTCGCTCCGCCCCCGGAGCTAACTGATGTGTTACTGAGCAAGGTCCCTGCCAAGGCGTTGATCCACACTTTTCGCTGCGATGCGCTCGTGCTGCTTGTTGTCAGGAGTGGACAGTGCAGCCTCGGCGCATCATGCTGACCTGAAGAAATTACATGTCTCTCGAAGGTCCTACCGTACCCAGTCAGGCGCTGAAGACCTCCGGCCCGAACGGTGCGCCGAAGAAGTTCGAGGTCACGGTGCTGTCGGGCCCCGATGCCGGTCTGACGCGCTCCAACCTCGACAAGGTGGTGGTCGGCAAGAGCGTCGAGGCCACGCTGCAGCTCAAAGACGAGCAGATTTCCCGCGCCCACCTCGAAATCGAAGGCACCTTCGAAGGCGCCCGGGTGCGCGACCGCGGCTCAACCAACGGCACCTTTCTCTCTGGCGCGCGCATTCAGCAGATGACCGTCTACGAAGAGGCGGTGCTGACGCTGGGCACCACCGTGCTCAAGGTCACCGTGGCGCGCGAAGGCCACCTGCCCGCGCCGGGCCGAACCTCGTGGGGCAAGGTCATCGGCAAGAGCATGGTGATGCAGACCCTGTACAACCAGCTCGAGAAGGCCGCGCCCACCGAGTCGACGGTGCTGCTGCTGGGTGACACCGGCACCGGCAAAGAGGTCATCGCCGAGTCGATTCACGCGCTGAGCGCGCGTCACGCCAAGCCGTTCGTCATCGTCGACTGCGGCAACATGGCGCCCAACCTCATCGAGAGCGAGCTGTTCGGGCACACCAAGGGCGCGTTCTCGGGCGCGGTGAACGACCGCAAGGGCGCCTTCCTCGAGGCCGACGGAGGCACCATCTTCCTCGACGAGATTGGCGAGCTGCCCATCGAGCTGCAGCCGCGCCTGCTGCGCGTGCTCGAGAGCGGCACGGTCAAGCGCCTGGGCGAAGACAAGCCCCGCAAGGTCGACGTGCGCGTCATCGCCGCGACCCACCGCGACCTCGAGGCCGAGGTGAAGGCGAACCGCTTCCGGCAAGACCTCTGGTTCCGCCTCGGCGTGGTGGTGGTGAAGATTCCGCCCCTGCGCGACCGCAAAGAAGACGTGCCCCTGCTGGTTCGCGCGTTCGTGGCGCAGATGGGCCGCGGTGACTTCGAGCTTCCCGAAGAGCTCCGCAAAAAGCTGCTCGACTACCACTGGCCGGGAAACGTGCGCGAGCTGCGCAACGTCATCGAGCGCGCGCTCGCCGGCACCGAGGTCGACGTGGGCGGCCATCAAGAGGGGCCCAAGCCCACCGGCCCGCTGCCCGAAGACCTCACCGGCCTGCCGTACAAAGACGCCAAAGAGCGCCTGGTCGACTCGTTCACCGAGCAGTACGTCACCACCCTGCTCGACCGCTGCGGCGGCAACATCAGCGAGGTCGCCCGCACCGCCGGCATCGCCCGCGCGTACGTGCACCGGCTGGTGAACAAGTACGGCCTCAAAGCCACCGACTGATCGCTCACTCCCGTGGCGGTTTCGCGTTAGCTTCGCGTTCGAATGAGCGAGGCGGTGACGGCCCCGGGCAGCAAACAGCGCAGCTGCCAGAGCTGCGGCGAGCCGCTCGAGTCGTCTGCCTCGACCTGCCCCAAGTGCGGAGCCGTCGCCCCGCCCGGTGACGTCGCGCCGCCCGCGGCCGACGCAGCGGCGGTGAGCACCACGCCCGGAGGGCCAGCCGCGCCCCCCGCGGCGCCCAAGCCGACCGACCTCGAGGTCTCCGAGACGCTGCTCGGCCAGTGGAAGCTCGAGTCGAAGATTGGCGAGGGCGGCATGGGCAACGTCTTTCTCGCCACCGAGATGAAGCTGGGCCGCAAGGTGGCGGTGAAGGTGCTCAGCATCAACAACCTGCAAGACGAGACGGTGAAGCGCTTCGAGCGCGAAGCGCAGGTGATGGGGAAGCTCGACCACCCCAACATCGTCACCCTCTACGCGGTCGGCCGGCACCGCGACGTGCCCTTCCTGGTGATGCGGTACCTCGAGGGCGGCTCGCTGTGGGACCTGCTCGACGCCAACGGCGGGCGGCTCACGCCCGAGCAGCTGTTGCCGCTGGTGAAGCAGCTGTGCTCGGCGCTCGGCTACATTCACGGCAAGAACCTCATTCACCGCGACCTGAAGCCGTCGAACATCTTCATCAGCCCGCAGGGCAAGGTGACGCTGCTCGACCTGGGCCTGGCGCGCGGGCACACCACCGCGCTGACCCGCACCGGCATCATCTGGGGCACGCCCGACTTCATGGCGCCCGAGCAGATCGTGGGCGAGAAGCAGCTCGACGGCCGCGCCGACCTCTACGCGCTGGGCGTGGTGCTGTACCGCATGATTTCGAACCAGCCGCCCTTTCCCGACGAAGACGAGCAAGACCTGATGCGGGCGCACCTCACCCGCCCGCGCCCCGACATCACCAAGGTGTGGGGCGGCGCGACTCCCGCGCTCGCGCTGATGCTGCAGAAGGCGATGGCCATCAAGCCGGAAGACCGCTTTCAGACCGCCGAAGAGATGTCGCAGGCGTTCGAGCGCGCCGCCGTCTCCCGCGAGGCCCCCACCCGCGCCACCGCCAACCACGCGGTGCCGGCCTCGGTGAAGTCGGCGGCGGCGGCAGCGGCGCCCGTACCGGCGCCGAAGCCGTCGGCTCCCGCCGAGAAGGCACCGCCGCCCGCCTCGGCGCCGAAGCCGCCGGCTTCCTCGGAGAAGGCGCCGGCGCCGCCCGCGCCGAGCCCCGCAGCTTCGAGCCCGCCGGCGACGGCGGCGAAGACCCTGGCCGCGGCGCCCGCGGCACCGCCGGTCGCCCCGCCGCAGAAGCCGCCGGTCACCACCGCGGTACCGGCGCAGCTCACCGGCAAGCACAAGGTCATCGACGAGCTCGACGACGACGCCACCGAGATGGGCGAGCTGTCTCCCGAGCTGCTCGGCATCATCGCCGCCGCCGAGGCGCAAGAGAGCACCGCCTCGGGCCCGGTCGACGAGGGCCCCGAGACGCTCCCGCCCGAGCCGGTGACGCAGGGCCCTGGCCCGCTGCCGTTCGGCACCAAGAGCTCCGACCCGGTGCCGCGCAAGTCGGCGGGGCCGGTGCCCACCGAGACGGTGGCCAGCCCCAACCGCCGCTCGGGCGTCACCGCGTTCGACCGCCCGCCGCAGCGGGCGGCGCCTTCCGACTCGAGCCTGCACGGCTCGGAGGTCACGGCTCCCGAGGGCATCAAGCGGCCCATCGGCTTGCGCACCGCCGAGCCCGACACCGGCCCCGAGCAGGCGGTGCAAGCGGCCGGCGCGGTGGTCGATGCGGTAGTCGACGCCGACCTCGACGACCCGAAGACCGAGATCGGCGGTCTGGTCGACCCGGCGACCAAGGTCGCCGCGACGGCAGCGCCCGTGTACGAGCCGACCAAGGCGGTGCCGGCTCCACGCATCACCGGAACTTCGCCGGCCTACCGCTCGGGCAATACCCCAGCCCCGCGCGTCTCGGCCCCGCGGCCTGCGCGCAAGAGCGCGGTGATGCCGCCGCACCGCAAAGAGCCCACCGGCGTGCAGGCGCGCAACGAAGAGCCGCTCGAAGAGTCTCCGCCGTGGATGCACCCCTACGTGCTGGTCACCGGCGGCCTCTTGCTGCTCGCGCTCGGCTTCCTCATCGGCGTGCTGCTGCGCTGAGCGGGGCCTGAACCGACACCGCGCAGGGTGAGCTCGTCGAACCCTGCTGTCGCCGCAGCGAAGACCCAGCGCGGCATACTCCCGGCACCAAGCAGCAGAGCGCGCGCACCTCTACGACGGAGTATCTGCGCTTCAGCCTTCGGTGAGCGATGGCAGGGTTCGACGAGCTCACCCTGCTCGGCCTCGTAAGCGCAGAACCCCGAATCAGCCGGGCTGGCAGACCTGGCGGAGGATATCGAGCGACTCGAGGGCCTTGCCGGCGCCCATCACCACGCTCGAGAGCGGGTCTTCGGCGAGGAACACCGGCAGGCCGGTCTCTTCGCGGAGCAGGGTGTCGAGGTTCTTGAGCAGCGCGCCGCCACCGGCGAGCACGATGCCGCGGTCGGCGATGTCGCCGGCGAGCTCGGGCGGCGTGCGCTCGAGCGTCATCTTCACGGCCTCGACGATTCCGTTCACCGGCTCGGCCAGCGCGTCGCGAATCTCGTCGCTGGTGACCGAGAGCGTGCGCGGCACGCCGGCGACCAGGTCGCGCCCCTTGATCTCCATCGTCATCACTTCGTCGGTCGGGTACGCGGTGCCGATGCCCATCTTGATGAGCTCGGCGGTGCGCTCGCCGATGAGCAGGTTGTACTTGCGCTTCACGTACTGAATGATCGCTTCGTCGAGCTTGTCGCCGCCGATGCGCACGCTCTTCGCGTACACGATGCCGGCGAGCGAGATGACCGCCACGTCGCTGGTGCCGCCGCCGATGTCGACGATCATGTTGCCGCTCGGCTCGGTGACCGGCAGACCCGCGCCGATCGCCGCCGCCATCGGCTGCTCGATGAGATACACCTCGCGCGCGCCGGCGTTCTCGGCCGCCTCGCGCACCGCGCGGCGCTCGACCTCGGTGATGCCCGACGGTATGCCGATGATGATGCGCGGCTTCACCAGCGTCTTGCGGTTGTGCGCGCTCTGAATGAAGTAGCGCAGCATCGCAGCGGTGATCTCGAAGTCGGCGATGACGCCGTCTTTCATCGGGCGAATGGCGACGATGTTCCCCGGCGTGCGGCCGAGCATCTCCTTCGCCTCTTTGCCGACCGCGAGCACCTTCTTGCCGCCGCGCGCGTCCTGCTGCACGGCGACCACCGAGGGCTCGTTGCTCACGATGCCGACGCCCCGCACGTAGATGAGCGTGTTCGCGGTTCCGAGATCAATCGCGAGGTCACGCGAAAACAGAGTGTGCAGCCAATCGAACATCGTCATTTCCTAGCGTGAAAGTGCAAGCAGCCGGCCGGAACCTAGCGCGGCGTTACCGGTGGGTAAACTTTCCTATGGGGGGAATGTTCCTCAGACCTTCAATTTCAACCGCAGGCCACACCATAACGAGGTGGCGCCGTTGATCTCGTACAGCTCGAGCTCGTCGTTCTGCAGCATCAGGCCCCACCGCCCGTCGGTGTGCACCCACCCACCCGCGCTGGTGACGCCGCCGTGCCGCGTGCCGAACAGGTGCTTGAGCACCACTCCCGCCACACCCAGTGCACCTTCGTCTCGCCGCAGGTCGAAATGCCCCACCACCGGGTCTCCTTCGTAGAGTGCCGCTCGCACCGACAACCACCACCACGGGTCGACCGTCACCCAGCGCCGCGGTGTCGAGGGTGAGCGCCAGGTCGACGTGCGCCAGCAGCACCAGCAGTGTCGCGGCGGTCATTTAAGGCCGGCGCGAGACCCGCAGCGACGGCTCAGCGGCGAAGGGTGTTGTGGGCGGTCACTTCGGCTCGGGCGCGACCAGCTCTCGACGCAGCTTCGCCAGCGGCGCGCGCTCGTCGTACCGCACCTGGCCATCGACCAGGGCCACCCCGAGCTGCTTGAACAGCGCTGGCAGGTCGACGTCGCCCGGCGCGGCGCCGAGCTTCTGGTGCAGCGCGGTGAGCACGTGGGTGCGGGTGGCGGCGTCGCCGGCCGCGAGGGTCTGCTCGAGCTCCCACCGCACCTCTTGCGTGCCGCCGGCCGCCACGATGCCCTTGAGCGCGGCGTCGAGGCTCGAGCCCTTCTTGCGCAGCTCGACGTCGGCGACGAAGAGAAAGAGCGCTCCACCCCAGTAGGTGCGGCCCCAGGTGGGAGTGCGGTCGAGGCCGCGGTCGCCCTTCTCGGGCAGCCCCAGCGGCAGCTTCTCGAGCATCTGCCGCCAGAACGCGTCGACGCTGAGCTCACCGCGCCGGGTGCGAACGACCGGCTCGACGTAGGTGGCGGCGCCCTCTTCCAGCCAGCTGTAGCGCGGCGACAGGTTGGGCAGCGCGAAGTGGGTGAGCTCGTGGGGCAAGACCCAGTCGTGCTTCATCACCGTGTCGACGTCGGCGTCGGCGCCCAGCCACACCAGCACCGCGGCCCCGCCGTTGCCCATCGCGGTGCCGAAGCAGATGCCGTCGCCCTTGCAGGGCAGCACCATCACCGCCACCCGCGGCACCGGGAAGCGGCCGTAGTACGCCCCCACCAGCGCCACCGAGCGGCGCACCCAGGCGCGCACCTGCTCGGGAGTGAGGGTCAGCTTGCCCTTGGCGATGGCGGTCTCCACCACCGCCCCCGTGAGCTCGTCGCGGAGCAAGGTGAACGGCGCGAAGCCCGACCACGGCGCGTCGCCCAGCGCCCAGACCGGGCCCTCGTAGGTGCCCGCGTCGGGCGAGGCGCGGTGCAGGCCGGTGACGAACGAGGTGCCCGGCTCGGTGAGCACCTCGAGGGTGAAGCGGTCGCCCGGCGCGACCGTGTCGGGCCGCATCAGCCAGGTCGACGGCGCGGCGTAGAGGCCGTCTCCATCGGCGAAGGCCCACTTGCGGCTGTCGAGCTCGCGGGCGGCGTCGCCGAGGCGGAAGCGGTAGCGAAACGCAGTGCCGCCGTCGGAGGTGACGGTGGCGTAGGGCAGCGCCGGCGCGTCGAGGGTGAGCGGCACGGTGGCGCCGCGCACTTCGACGTCGAGCACCTCGGCGCCCTTCGAAGCCACCACCCGGTACGCGAGCGGTGCGGCGGCCACGAGCAGGGCGAGGAGCGCGGGGCTCAGAGCTGCGCGATGCCCTTCGACTTGAGGTACGCGGTGGCCGCCTGCTGGGACGGCGCGTCGAGCGTGGCGAGGTCGACCTTCAGGTCGGCGCGCTCGTTCGAGGTCAGCTTGATGTTGCCGAGCATCGCGGTGACGTTGTTGGTCAGGTAGTCGTCGACCTTTTTCTTGAACTCGTCGAGCGTCATCGGCGAGCTGTCTTATACCGCGTGCCCATGTGGGTCCACCTGGTCGACGGCACGTACGAGCTGTTCCGCGCGCACTACAGCAAGCGCCCTTCTCATCGCGCCCCGGCAGGGTGGGACGCGAAGGCCACCGTGGGCGTGGTGCAGTCGCTCATCAACATGATGTGGGACCCGAACGAGAAGGTGACCCACGTGGGGGTGGCGTTCGACAACCCCATCGTCTCGTTTCGCAACGCGCTGTTCGACGGGTACAAGACCGACGAGGGCATCGACCCGGCGCTGCGGGCCCAGTTCGACACGGTGGAAGAGGCGGTGGCCGCGCTGGGGCTGCAGGTGTGGTCGATGAACGAGCTCGAGGCCGACGACGCGCTGGCATCGGGAGCGCTGCGCTACGGCGCGCTGCAAGAGGTCGAGCAGGTGCGGCTGATGACGCCCGACAAAGACATGAACCAGTGCCTGGCGTGGCCCAAGGTGGTGCAGCACGACCGCATGCGGCAGCGCACCATCACCGCCGAGACGGTGAAGACCGACCGCGGCGTGCTGCCCGAGAGCATTCCCGACTACCTGGCGCTGATCGGCGACACCTCTGACGGAATTCCGGGCATCGACGGCTGGGGCGAGAAGTCGGCGGCGGCGGTGCTGTCGGAGTACCGGCACGTCGAGGCGATTCCGCGCTTTCCGCACGACTGGAAGGTGAAGCCGCGCGGCGCCGACCGCCTCGCCGATGCGCTCGACAAGAACCGCGACGCGGCGCTGCTCTACAAGAAGCTGGCGACGCTGCGCACCGACGCCGAGCTTCCCGAAGACGTCGAGGCGCTGCGCTACCGCGGGCCCTCGCCCCAGTGGGAGGCCTGGTGCGAGAAGCTCGGCGTGCCCGAGATGGCGAAGAAGCCCCCGCGGGCGAAGTGAGCCGGCGGGTGAAACGAATTTTGCCCGGCTGTCGATGTGTTGAGGGTGACCGGCTTCTCTCGCACCGTTGCTGCACCCCCGTCGCATCTCTGACATAGGTGCGGCCAGCGCATGCGCCTGTTCGTGGTCACGCCGTCATTTCTCGACACCGCCTCGTTTCTCGAGCTGCGGCGGCGCATTCTCGAGCAGGTGACGGGCTTCGACCCGCTGCTGTTCGTGGTCATCGACGACACCGGCGGCGCCGACGCCGAGGTGAAGCAGCTCTCGGCGCTCACCGACACCCGGGTGCTCACCCCGCCCTTCAACCTGGGTCACCAGCGCGCGCTGGTGTTCGGCCTGCGCTCGCTCGCCTCCGAGCTGCGCGACGACGACTACGTCATCACCCTCGACTCGGACGGTGAAGACCGGCCCGAAGACATTCCCCGCCTGCTCGCTCCGCTGCGCGAGCACCCCGACGACACCCGCCTCGCGTGCCTCGCCTGGCGCACCAAGCGCCGCGAGACGCCGCTGTTCAAGGCGATGTACGCAGTGTTCAAGCTGGTGTTCGGCCTGCTCACCGGGGTCAGCATTCGCACCGGCAACTTCGCCGCCTACCGCGGCTGGTTGGCGAAGCACGTGCTCTTTCACCCCCACTTCGACAACTGCTACTCGTCGAGCTTGATCAGCCTCAACGTCAAGGTGCAGCAGGTGCCGTGCGAGCGCGGCACCCGCTACGCGGGCCAGTCGCGCATGAGCTTCTTGAAGCTGGTCACCCACGGCCTGCGCATGATGATGCCGTTCACCGACCGCATCGCGGTGCGCGCGCTGATCGGCTTTCTGGTCGGCTTCGCGTCGAGCGCCGCCGCGGTGCTGGCGCTGGTGGTGCTGCCGCGGCTGGGCCTGGGCCCCTTCCCCGACTGGGCGATGTACCTCTCGGTGCTGACGCTGGTGCTGAGCGCGATGTCGCTGGGCAACTTCGTGGTGCTGTTCACGGTGTTCTCGCACGCGCAGGGGCAGTCGTTTCGCGGCCTGGAGCAGCGCTCGCCATGAGCTCCCTCGAGACCCACCTGCTCGCGCAGCTCGAGCAGTCGAAAGACTTCTTCTGGCACCGGCTGCGCTGGGCGGCGGTGAAGCGCTGGTTTCCCGACCGCCCTTTTGCGCTGCTCGACGTCGGCGCGGGTGCCGGCCTGCTGGGAGAGTACCTGCGCGAAGAGCGCCCCGAGGTCGCCTACCACTTCGTCGAGCCGCTCGAGTCGCTGCGCGAGTCGTTGACGCAGCGGTATGGGCCCGAGCGCGACGCGTCGGCGCAAGAGCACTGGCGCGACGTCGACGTGGTCACCCTGCTCGACGTGCTCGAGCACCAGGGCGACGACTACAGCTTCGTGGCCGGGCTGTACGCGCGCATGCCGGCGGGCGCGCGGCTCATCATCACCGTGCCGGCGCTCAAGGCGCTGTGGAGCGACTGGGACGTCAAGCTCGGGCATCAGCGCCGCTACGACAAGCGCTCGCTGCGCCAGGTGCTCGCGTCACAGCCGTTCGTGGTGCGGGAGCTGACGTATCTCTTTCCCGAGATGCTGCCGGCAGGAGTGGTTCGTGCGCTGCGCAACCAGACCGCCGAGGGCGCCGAGTTTCCCGTGCTGCCGGGGCCGGTGAACAAGACGCTCACCGCGCTGGGGCGCCTGTCGCTCGAGGCGCGAAAGCTGGCGCCGCTGGGCACGTCACTGCTCGCGGTGGTCGACAAGCCCTGGTGAGCTTCGCGCGGCGGGGGAACCGCGCCTGAGCCTGACGCGCCGCCCGGGTGGGCCGAGCCCATGGGCTGCGAATGCACGCGTGCGCAGGTCCCTCCTCGCTCGATGAGCCCCTTGCTGCGCCCGCTCTGCCGCTCCTGTTCCAGCCCCCCTCGATGCGCGGGTCAAGGGGGACGGGGCGAGGATTCACCAGCGACGCCTTCACGCCGCCTGCGAGCTCGAAAGGCTCCGGGCGGGTCACCCGCCTCGAGAGGGCGCCTGCCGCGCGCCGCATCGCCTGGCCCGCACGCGAACCCCCTGGACTACTCGGCGGTGGCGCCGGCGGCCTGAGGCAGCAGCACGGTGAAGGTCGACCCTTCTCCGAGCCGGCTCTGCACCCGCACCTGACCGCGGTGCTGCTCGACCAGCTGCTTGACGATGTAGAGGCCCAGGCCGAGCCCCGAGATGTTGCGCGCCGACGGGGCGCGCTCGAACTTCTGGAAGATGCGCTCGAGCGCGTCGGGCTCGATGCCGATGCCGCGGTCGATGACCTGCACCGAGGCCAGCCCCGCCTCGCGGCCGAGCACCACCTGCACCGGGTGGCCGCGCCCGTACTTGAGCGCGTTGCTGAGCAGGTTCTCGAGAATCTGCTCGACCCGCACCGCGTCGCCGTCGCACCACAGCTCGGGCTCTCCCTCGACCGAGATGACCACCCCGTGCTGGCCAGCCAACGCCTCGGCGACGCGGCGCACCAGCGCGCCCAGCTCGACCCCGGTTCGCGAGAGCTCGAGGCGGCCCTCGGCCATGCGGGTCACGTCGAGCAGCTCGTTCACCAGCGCGCTGATGCGGTGGAACTGGCTGCGCGCCACCTCGAGGTCGCGCTGAAACTCTTCGACCGACCCGCTCGGGCCGCGGCGTTTGAGGCGCTCGAGCTTGAGCCCGAGCGGAGTGAGCGGCGTGTTGAGCTCGTGGCTGGCGACCTGGAGAAAGTCGTCGCGCACCCGAATCGCCTCGCGCAGCTCGGCCTCGACCGCCTTCAGCCGCGTGACGTCGGTGAGCGTGCCGCGCACCAGCTCGGCCCTGCCCTCGCGATCGCGCCGCACCACGTCGCCGGTGCAGGCGAGCCAGTGCACCGCGCCATCGGGCCACACCACCCGAAAGTCCATCGCGTAGTGGTCGGGGCCGCCCGGCACCACCGAGGTCTGCACCGCCTGGTTCGCGGCCCCGCGGTCGTCGGGGTGGGTGGCGCTGGTGAAGGCGTCGTAGGTCCACACTCCGGTCGGCGGCAGCCCGTAGAGCGCGTCGTGGTTGTCGGTGCGGGTCATCTGCCCCGCCACGAAGTCGTACTCCCAGATGGCGACGTTGGCGGCCTGGGTGGCGAGCCGCAGCCGCTCTTCGCTGCGGCGCACCGTGGCATCGGCCCAGACCTCGGAGAGCGCGCAGACCCGGGTGCCCGGGTCGGCCTCGACCGCGGTGAGCTGCGCGCGGGTGTGCTTGCCGTTGGGCCTCAGCACGCGGCACTCGAGCGGAGCGGGCCGCGCCTCGCGCCACAGCGCAGACACTGCCGCGCGCTCGTCGGGGTGAATCGCGTCGAGCCAGCCCGCGCCCGCGGCAGCCGCCGCCGACTGCCCGGTGAACGCGCACCAGCTCTCGCTTGGCTCGACCTGCCGGCCCGCGGCGTCGATCAACCAGAGGGTTCGGTCGACTGCAGCGGCCACCGCACGCAACAGCTGGTTCACGATTCCACCTTTAGAGAGCACGCTTCTCAGTCGGCTTCAACCGGCCGGGCGCCTCGTTTCCGCAGGGAAACGCTCACACCACCCGGAAAACGTCGTCGTAGCGGGCACGCCCGGCGAGCATGGGCAGGTGCTGCACGAAGAGCTTCGAGCAGAACACCGAGCCCTCTTCGGGCAGCGGCCAGCGCAGCATGTCGAGCAGCGGGCCGCCCATCACCCGCGCGTTGTCGAGGCGCAGGAACACGGTGTCGGCGTGCAGGGTGAGCACCAGGTCGGCGTGGGGCTCGTGGGCGGTGAGGCGCTCCATCAGCGCGGTGGCCTGCGCGAGCATCATCAGCGCCAGGTCGCCGTCGAGCGGCGCGTCGAAGATGGCCAGGGCCGCGCCCTCGTCGAGCTTCATCGCCTGCTGGGCGCCTTCGAGCGCGGCCAGCCGCACCATCTCGTCGAGCGCGCGGTCGGCCTGCGGCGACGGGGTGCGCGCCCTCAGGCACATCGCCACCACGTGGCGCGCGCGGGTGCGCAGCGAGCTGCTCTGCGCGTGGCGCACCACCCGCTCGAGCTCGGCGGCGAGGTGCGCCGCGCTGGGAAAGCGCTTCTCGGGCGAGCGCTCGAGGCAGCGCGTCACCACCGCGTCGACCGCGGGGTGCAGCGCCACGTCTTCGCTGGGCCGGTGGGGCCGCTGCTCGCGCGCACGCAGGCGCCCCGCCTCGGCGATGGTCTTGCCCTGCAGCGGGTTCTTGCCGGTGAGCATGAAGGTCAGCAGCACGCCCACCGCGTAGAGGTCGGCGCGCTCGTCGACCCGCGGCGCCTCGAACTGCTCGGGCGCCATCACCGACGGAGTGCCCACCACCATGCCGGGCCGGGTGACCGCCTGGTAGTGACCGGGGCGCGGCTTCACCAGCCCGAAGTCGATCAGCTTCACGTGCAACCGGCCGTCGACTTGAGTCAGCATCACGTTGTTCGCCGAGACGTCGCGGTGCACGTACCCGGCGTCGTGCACCGCGGTGAGCGCGAGCAACAGCTGCCGGGTGATGGCCCAGGTCTCTTCCAGCGAGAGCGCGCCAGAGTCGCGAATGTGCTGCCCGAGCCGCACGCCTTCGAGCCACTCCAGCGCCAGGTACGGCTCTCCGCTGCCCTGCACCTTGCCGAAGTCGAGCAGCTCGACCACGTGGGAGTGGCTGATGGCCTGCACCGCGCGCAGCTCACGGTCGAAGCGCTCCATCACCTCGGCGCGCGCGTCGGGTGGAATGCTGAGCACCTTCACCGCGGCGATGAGGTTCGAGCCGGCCTCGAGCGCGCGGTAGACGATGCCTGACCCGCCCCGCGCCACCACGTCGAGCAGCTGGTAGCGCCCCGCGAAGCTGCCCGGCTCGGGAATGAGCGTACCCGCCGCGACCAGCTCGGGGAGCGTGGACTCTTCAGGGCTACGACCAGAGGGGAAAGGCATGGTCCAGACGGTGGGGCGGGGCCGCGAGGGGAGGCCCTAATGCCGTACCTCATCGCTGAAACGATTTACAAGCGCGCGGGGCTTTTTAGACCCGCTGCGACACGCGCTCGAGCCACGCGCGAATGCGGTGCGCGCGCGCCAGCTGATCGAGCGGCTGCAGACCGTCTTGCGTCTGCGCGACCTGGTCGAACGCGTGCACCAGCACCTTCAACAACACCGGTCGCTCGCACCACCTCAGGCGATCGACTTCAGCGCGCCGGCTGTCTCGGGGAGTACGCATCGCGTGGAAAGCGCCGCGCACTCTACCTCAGTACGGCATCGCGTACTTGTCGGCGGCCACGTAGATGCTGACCACCTTGGTCACGCCGTCTTTGGTGCGAATGGTGGCCAACGTGGTGCCCTTCTCGAGACCGGTCAGGGTGACCTTGCGACCCTGCTTCTTGATTTCCACCTTGCTCGGGTCGCGCACGCTGACGTTCGACACCTCTGACGGCAGCGAGATGGTCGTCGAGTTGCCCACCGGCAACGACAGCTTCTGGGGGTCGGCGGCGACGGCGACGGCCGCGAAGAGCAACGAGGTCAGGGCAAGCAGCTTCATGTGCACGGCAGTTATCAATTCTCACGCCACCCTCGGCGGACGTGGAAACAAGGGCTTGAGCGCGAGATTCCGGCGCCTGGGCAATCCACTGGAGCTGGCACACTCCAGCGCCTCGAGCGCAACGGGGCGGGTAAATCAGCGGCGCAGAATGCCGTACTTGCCGATGGCGTAGAGCGCGCGGAACCCGTCTTTCCAGCCGATCTTCTTGCCCTCTTCGTAGGTGCGGCCGAAGTAGTTGATGGGCACCTCGTAAACCCGAACCTCGGCCCGGCCGACGCGGGCGGCGAGCTCGGGCTCGATGCCGAAGCGGTCTTCGACCAGCTCGAACGACTGAATCACCTCGCGGCGGAAGGCCTTGTAGCAGGTCTCCATGTCGGTGAGGTTCAGGCCGGTGGTGACGTTGCTGAGCAGCGTGAGCCCGGTGTTGATGACGGTGTGCCAGAAGTACAGCACCCGGCGCGTCTCTCCGCGGAAGCGGCTGCCGAACACCACGTCGGCCACGCCGTCTTCGATGGGCTTGACCACCTTGGGTATGTCGCGCGGGTCGTACTCGAGGTCGGCGTCTTGAACGATGACGACGTCGCCGGTGGCCTCGCGAAAGCCCCGCTTGAGCGCTGCGCCCTTGCCCTGGTTCTTCGGCTGCAGCAGCACCTTGAAGACGTTCTTGTTCTTGGGCACCGCGCCCTCGAGCACCTTCAGCCCCTCGCGGTCGAGCCGCTCGAGAAAGTCGCGCGAGCCGTCTTTCGAGCCGTCGTCGACCAGCAGAATCTCTTTGTCGAAGTCGACCGCCACCACCCGTCGCAAGAGCTCGGGCAGGGTGTTCATCTCGTTGTAGACGGGGACCACGAGTGAGACGCGCAAGGTGCGGCGCGCTTAGCTCCAGTCGAGCCGGGTGCCAACGGTTTTGGGCAGCGACAGCACTCCGCTGTGAAGCCGGGTTCCCAGGCGCACATGTGCCGGCCCGGGGGGTTGGAGTGCCGAAAGCCATGGCGCATCGCTTGCTGTGGGGAGAGCTGCGATGACCGCCCTGTTCCCGACCTTTGCCGAGCCCGCGCCCATTCAGCTCACCGAAGTGGTGGTGCCGCAGCCGGCGCCCACCCCCCACCTTCACCTTCGGCTGGTGCGGCAGGCCGTGCCGCCGCTCAACCCGCTCACCGGCAAGAGCGTGGCGCGCAAGGCGCTCGACCTGGCGCTGAAAGTGCCCCTCGCCGACGCCATCGCCCGGGGCATCGAAGCGCTCGACCAGCCGAAGAGCCTGAGCGCCGAGCAGGTCACCCGCATGTCGGGCATCGCGATGAAGCTGATCAACGAAGGCCTGCGCGTCGACGACGCCATCAGCATCGCGCTGCACGAGCCGGCGCACCTGAAGCCCACCGTGCCGCTGCCCGACGCGCTCAAGAACAACCTCTTCCCGCCCAGGCTCACCGGCGAGAACGTGCTCAAGCTGGCCTTCGAGCTCAACCACACCGGCACCAAGATGGACGACGCCATCATCGCCGCGCTCAAGAAGTTCGCCGCGCCGCGCGCGGTGACCCACGAGCAGGCGGCGTCGGTGCTCGAGGCCGCTCAGCTGCTGTTCAAAGAGGGCCGCGCCATCGCCGAGGCCTTCGACATCGCCTTGAAGCGCACCCTGCCCAAGCAGGCGCGCTGAAGCTCACGCGCAGTGTCTACCTACCGCGAGGGAGCCGGTCGAACTGCCAGCGGCGCAGCACCAGCGCGGTCGAGACGATGCCCAGCGCCGAGGTGAAGCCGAAGATGGCGGTGGCCTGGCTCGGCCAGAGCAGGCAGCTGACCGCGCTCGCGCCGAACACGGCGGCGGTGACGAGAAAGCCGCGGTGCATCACCACCCCCGCGAACAGGCTGAGCGCGGTGAACAGCAGCGCGTCGTGGGCGAGCGCGGCCGACAGCTCGAGCTTCAGCAGCACCGAGAAGGCCCGCTGGGCGAGCGCCCCGGCCAGCGCCACCGAGATGAGCCCCATCAGCTGCCGGTTGATGCGGGTGGAGAACAGGGCGCGCCGCCAGAACAGCGCGACGCCCGCGAACACCGCGGTGCTCAGGCCCAGCGGCACCATGCGGCCCCAGCCGCCACGCTGCTCGTCCACCAGGTATTGCTGCCCGGTCACCACCAGCGCGCCCACCATCGCCGAGATGAAGCCGCCCATCGCCACCACCAGCCACGTGCGCTGGCTGCGCGAGACGTCGAGGTCGAGCTCGTGGCTCAGCTTCTTCATCTCTTCCTGCGCGCGCGCCTTCTCGGCGTCCTGGTGCTGGAGCTGCTCGAGGGTGCGGGTCAGCTCGGCCGGTGGCGCTTCGAGCTCCGAGAGAAAGGCGGCGGCCGAGGCCGCGGCGCCACGCGCGAGCTCGTGCCGAGCGGCGACGGTGAGGCAGCGAACCAGGCCGTCGCGCGCCTCGGGGTGACCCGGGCTGCTCTGCAGCGCCTGCGTGAAACCGAAGCGGCACTCCGAGACCACGGTGAAGAAGCGCCGCAGCCCGGCGCTGTCGCTGCTGCCGTGCATCGTCTCGAGCTCGGCGAGGCGGCGCGCGGCGACCGCGGCCAGCTCGCTGGCGCCGCGGTGCTGCAAGAAGCGCTGGAGCTCGTCGCGCAGCGCGGTGGCCGAAGCGAAGCGGTCGGCCGGGTTCTTGGCCAGCGCCCTGGCGCACGCGGCGGCGAGCAGCGGCGGCACCCCGGGAGCCAGCGACGGCGGCGCCGCCTGCCACGCCAGCTGCATCACCTCGCGCAGGTTCGAGCCGAGGTGCGGCGGCTCGCCGGTGAGCACCTCGTGCAGGGTGCCTCCCAGCAGGTAGACGTCGGTGCGCTCATCCATCTGGCGCGCGTCGCCGGGCACCATCTCGGGGGCGAGATAGGCGGGGGTGCCCACCAGGCGCAGCGGCTCGTTGGCCGCGTCGACCCGCTTGAGGGCCACGCCCCAGTCGGCCAAGTACACCTCGCCGAGCTCGCCCAGCAGCACGTTGGCGGGCTTCACGTCGCGGTGCAGCACCCCGCGCCGGTGCGCGTGGGCGACTGCGTTGCAGACCTGAATCAGCACCTCGATGTGAAAGCCGAGGCGGTCTCGCGTGCCGGCGAGCTTCTCCCACGCCGGGTGGTCGCTCTGGTGCAGCAGCTCGCGCCACGACACGCCGTCGACCCTCCTCATCACCAGCGCCGGAGCGCCGTGCGAGTCGCGGGCCAGCGCGTAGATGGGCACCACCGAGGGGTGCTCGAGGCCGCCGGTGGTGCGCGCCTCGTGAATCAGCCCCTCGGCGGCGGCCTGGGTGTCTTGCCGCAGCACCTTCACCGCCACCTCGCGGCCCAGCGAGCTCTGGCGCGCGAGCAGCACGCGCCCCATGCCGCCCTCGCCCAGCACCTGCAGCGGCTCGAGCTCGGCGGTGCCCTCGCCCAGGTTCGCGGCGTCGGGGCTCGACAGCTGCAGCCGCGGCAGGGTGCCCGAGAGCGCGGCGGCGGCGGGCGGCCGCTGGCGCGGCTTCGAGGCGACCGTGTCTCCGGTCTCGGGCACGAAGGTCGAGTCGACCGCCGCGTCGGCAGGCAGGCCGTCGAGGCCCAGCCTCTGGTAGAGCCCGTCGAAGTCGTCGGAGCCGCTCATGCAGCGGCTCGAGAGCATACGGCCGAACCGCGCCGGGGCCGACTTTCAGCGGCTCACTGCACCGAGGGGCAGTGGCTGGCCTTGAGCGAGCCGGTGAAGGCGCCGAGGTCGGGTCGGGCGTGGCCGAGGTCCCACAGCCGCTGCCCGGGCGCGCTCAGGTTGGCCGAGGGGGCGCCGTCGCCGTAGAACGACGCGCCGCTCGCCTTGAGGCTGTACCCGTCGCCGTGGGTGGCGTGCCAGAAGAGCATGCCGATGCCCTTCGCCGCGGCCACCTCGAACGCGGCGGTCGCCCCTTTGACGTTGAGCACGTAGGCGCCGGGGTTGGCGGTGTTGGTGAGGGTGTAGCCGAACTCTCCGATGAGCATCGCCAGGCCCGCCTTGCGCACCGCATCGAAGTAGGTGACGTGCTCGGGGCTGCCGCCCAGGCCGCCGTAGGCGTGCAGGGCGAACACCACGTTGCACTGGTCGGTCGCGACCACCGGGCCCATGGTCGGGTCGTAGACGCGCAGCGCGCCGTCCCACCGGGCGTCGTTGCCCATGTTCATCACGTCGGCGACGAAGAGGTTCTCGGCGCCGGTGGCGCGCACCAGGTCGCGGTAGTGGGTCTGCAGCTGCACCCACAGCGCGTTGTTCGCCCACACCGGCTCGTTGACGGCGTTGAACCAGACGTAGGGGTTCGACTTGTAGCGCTCGCGGGCGTCGACCCAGAAGTCGTCGACCTCCTGGCGAACCGTCTTGCCGCTCGCCAGCATCTTGCCCTCGAACGTCGAGGTGCCGGTGAGGTCGTGGCACTCGATGATGACCACGATTTTCTTCGCGGTGTACTCGTTGACGAAGCTCTGCGCGCGCTGCAGCAGCGCCGCGAACCCCTGGGTGCTGCGGGTGGTGTACGAGGCGCTGGTGGTGCAGGCCAGGGTGAGGCGCACGGTGTTCCACCCCCAGGCCAGCGCGTCGTCCGAGTGGCGCATGCCGTCGCCCTTCCAGTCGAAGTTGAGCTGGGTGCCGACGTTCGCGCCCACGGGGAAGAACTTCTTTCCCTCGGGGTCGATGATGTCGCTGCCCACCACGTAGAAGCGGCCGGTGGCCGCGCTGGCGCAGCCCGAGCCCGTCTCGCAGGTGCCGCCGCAGCCGTCGGCGGCGCCGCAGGTAGCGCGGGCGCATGACGGAGTGCACGTCGGCGCGGGGCTCGCGCAGCCCACGTCGATGCGGTCGGTGGTGACCACCGCGCCGGTCGAGGCGGGGTTGCGAGTGCCGGTGACGCGCAGGTGCAGCGCGTGCGCGCCCAGCGACAGGCCGGGGCTGCTGAACACCAGCACCTGCTCGGCGCGGGTGGGCGAGTAGAGGTCGACCAGGGTCTCGGTGCCTTCGTCGACCCGCACCGCGGCGATGCCGTGGTGGTCGGCCTTCGAGGCGTAGAGCTTCACCTGCGCGCCGATGAAGCGCAGCGTGAAGGTGCTGCCGGTGACGTCGGACCAGTGGTCGTCGCCCTGGTACTTGTCGGCGCCCGAGCCACGCTGCCAGCTGCCGGTGTAGTCGAGCTGGCGGTCTTTCGAGCCCACCGCGGTGTCGTTGACGGTGCCGTCGGTGCACGCCGGGGCCGCCGAGCCCACGAACGCCACCTGGTCGACGAGCAGGTTGATGTCGCAGCCGCCGGCGGTCGAGTCGTTGACGAACGACACGCTCACCGCGTGCGCCCCGTCGGGGAAGGGCTCTTCGAGGGCCAGCTGCTTGAAGACCGTCGAGGTGACGAACACGTCGAGCTGCAGGGCTCCGTCGACCTTCACCTGCATGCGCGGGGCCTCGCCGCAGGCGCGCTCGCGGCGCGCGCGCACCACCAGCCGCTGCGCGCCCCTGCTGCTGAGCGTGCCCGTGGCCGTCGAGCCCGACCAGAACGTCAGGGCCCGTTGGGCCGACGCGGCGGCGTCGACCACCGGCGTGCCGGCGTTGGCGGGGGTGAGCACCAGCTTCTCGCCCTCGAGCACCGTGGCGCCGCCCACCCCGTCGCGCAGAATCGGGTCTTCCAGCTCGCCGAGCGTGTCGGGTGGCTGTTCGACCCCGACGCAGGCCGCCGACACCAGCAGGGCAGAGAGAACGAGGCGCCGCAGCGCGGAAGAAGGGGGGCAGAGGGTCACGTGGGGCTCCGGGTCGAGTGGGTCGCGGCAGGGCCCCTGAGCACGAAGCGCGCCCGGGAAATCACCCTGCGCCGGCGCGGGCTTGGCGCGCCCAGTCGGGCACGCTGTTGCATCGGTGCTGCACCCCGCACGCTCCACTTCGCAAGAGCGCAGCGCTCGAGGTGCCGGGCACGGGCACCGGCACGCTTCACGGTGCCCGTCGGACGTTCAGGTCGGGAGGGCCCGTGCCGGGCCCGGCGGCCTCAAGTCACGTCGAGGCCGTGGCGCTTGAGCATTCGGTACAGGTGGGTGCGGTCGATGCCCGAGCGGCGGGCGGCCTCGGAGAGGTTCGCGCCGCACTCGGCCAGCAGCCGGGTGAGGTACGCCCGCTCGAAGCCGGCGACGTGCTCGTCTTTCTGCTCGCGAAAGCTGCGCTGCAGGTCGATGGGCAGCTCGCGCCCGGGCGAGCTGGGCGCGCTCGCCTTCGCCACGCCGGCGACCGCGCGCTCGACCTCGTTGCGCAGCTCGCGCACGTTGCCCGGGTAGTCGGCCGAGTACAGCCGCGCCAGCGCCGCGGGCGACAGCTCGACCGGCCGACCCGCGCGCTCGAGAAAGTGACCCACCAGCGCGGGCACGTCTTCGGCGCGCTCGCGCAGCGCGGGCAGCCGCACCGTCAGCGCGGCGAGGCGGTGGTACAGGTCGGCGCGAAACGCGCCCCGGTTCACCTCGCGGTCGAGGTCGCGGTGCGTCGCCGAGACCACCCGGGCGCGAAACGGCAGCTCGGCGGCGCCGCCCACCCGGGTGAAGCGCCCGCGGCCGAGCACCCCCAGCAGCTTGGCCTGCACCGCCAGCGACAGCTCGCCGACCTCGTCGAAGAAGACGGTGCCGTCTGCGGCGCGCTCGAGCGCTCCGGCGCGTGGCCCCTTCGCGCCGGTGAAGGCGCCCCCCTCGTGCCCGAACAGGTCCGAGTCGGCCAGCTCGTGGCTGAGCGCCCCGCAGTCGACCACGACGTACGGCAGCTGGGCCCTGAGGCCCTCGCTCACCAGCGCCTCGGCGGCGAGCTCTTTGCCGGTGCCGGTCTCGCCCAACAAGAGCACCGCCGCGTCCGACCGGGCGGCGCGCGCCAGCTGACCGTAGAGGTGGCGCATCGCGACCGAGGCTCCCAGCAGCTGGCCGAAGCCCGACTCGCTCCACAGCGGGCGGTCGACCACGTCGGAGCTGACCTCGAGCCGCAGCTCGACCGCGCCGGCGCGGAAGGTGTCGCGGTGCGCGAGCCACGCCTCACGCACCCGGCGCTTGCCGATGAAGACGCCGTTCTTCGAGTCGAGGTCGACCACCCGAATGCCCGAGGCGTCGAGCTCGAGCGCGCAGTGCGAGAAGCTCACCGTCTCGTCGGTGAGCTGCAGCTCGGCGTGCTCGCCCCGGCCCACCACCATGCGCGCCCCTTCGCAGCGGGTGCGCAGACCCCGGTCGGGGCCGCCGAGCACCCGCACCTCGAAGGCGACCTGGCGCACCGCGACCGGCCGCCCGTGCGCTCCGACCACCACCGTCTGCGTCGAAGAAGAGCCCATCGCCGCCTCAGTGCTGCTCCAGGTCGACGCGCAGCACCGTCTCGTCGCCGGGGTGAATGCTGACCTGCAGCGTGCGGCGCGCCGAGAGCGAGTCGTTGGAGAGCACCACGGTGTGGCGCCCGGGCGAGAGCGCGATGGGCGGCAGCGGCGTCGGCCCCAGCACCTCGCCGTCGACGCGCACCTCGGCCCAGGGGTTCACCAGCAGCCGCAGCGTGCCGCGCTCGGCGGGCGCCGCGCCCATCGGCCTCGCGGTGGCGCTGCGGCGCGCTGGCTCGTGGCGCGAAGCGGGGCGGCGCTCGGGGGCGGGGGCCACCGGCGCCTCGACGGCGGGAGCTGGCGACACGGGCGCGACGGCCACCGGCGCGGGCGCGGGCGCGGCACGCACTGCCACCGCGTCAGGCGCGCCCTGCTCGGTGCGCAGCGCGACCGTCGCGCCGAGCGCGACCAGGGTCACGAGCGCGGCGAGCGCCAGGGGCCAGCGGGCGCGTCGGGGCTTGCCGATGAGCGGCCGGGTGGAGACGCGCCCAGGCGCCGCGGGCTCGACCACGCCCGGCGGGGGCAGCACCTCGCGCAGCACGCCGCCGAGCGCGGCGCGCCCCTTCGGGTCGACGTGCTGGGCGCACCAGGAGAGCAGCGCGGTGAGCTCTTGCGGCCGGCGCTCGCGGCGGCGATCGACCAGGCCCACCAGCAGCGCCGAGAGCGCCTCGGGAACCTGCGGGCGCAGCGCGCGCGGCGCGGGGCGCTCGGCGTGCAGCACCGCGTGCAGCAGCTCGGCCTCGGTGGTGCCGTGAAAGGGCAGCACCCCGCACAGCACGCGGTAGGCGGTGACTCCGAACGCGAACAGGTCGGTGAGCGCGTCGGCGGGGTGACCTTCGAACAGCTCGGGCGCGAGGTAGCCGTGCTTGCCGCGAATCACTCCGCCGGTGGTGGCGGTGACGTCGGCGGCCTTGGCGAGCCCGAAGTCCATCAGGCGCGTGTGGCCGTCGAGCGCGACCAGCACGTTGTCGGGTGAGACGTCGCGGTGGAGAATGCCCGCCCCGCCCTTCGCGCCGCGAAAGTGGTGCGCGTAGTGCAGCGCCTCGGCCACGTCGCGCACGATGCACAGGCCGGCCTCGAGCGGCAGCTGCCGGCCCCGCTCGGCGAGCGCCTTGAGCAGCCGGTGCGCCGAGTGCCCGGGCACGTACTCGAGCGCGAGAAACGGCCCCTGGGCGTCGCTGCCGTAGGCGACCACCCGAACGATGTGCGGGTGGCTCAGCGCGGCGCCGAGCGCCATCTCGCGCTCGAACTGGGCGACCAACTCGGGGTGGTCGCGCCGGTCGGCGCGAATGCGCTTGAGCGCCACCTGCTGCCCCGACGCGTCACCGACCACCCGGGCCAGCGAGACGTCTCCCATGCCGCCGCTGCCCAGGTGACCGAGCACCTCGAACCGCGAACCAGAACTGCCGGGCACGCGCGGCATGGTAGCAACGGTGCTCATGCCTCGCTACGCACGCGTCGGGCAGCTGAAGGTGCACGCGCGCGCGCTCGCCGCGGTGGGGGCGCTGGCGCTGGCGGGCTTTGGCTGCGCTCCGCCCGCGGTGAGCTTCGAGGGCAAGACGTGCGGCGCGGCCGACCTCTGCCCGGCGCCGCTGCAGTGCCTCGAGACGCCCGACGGCGGGGCGAGCTGCCGCGAGAACCCCGCCGCGCTCGGGCCTGCGCGCGCCGAGTTCAGCGACGACTTCGAGTCGGGGCACCTGCTCGGCACCGAGACACCGGCGGGTGCGTGGCAGGCGATGAGCGGCGCGACCCCCAACACGCTCACCCTCACCTCGGCGGCAGCGCACCGCGGCGCGTTCGGCCTGCGCAGCCACGACGAAGACGCCGCGGCCGCCTCGGGCTACGGGCATGCCGTGAAGCGCGCCACCGCGGCCCGCGACGGAGACCTCTACCTGCGCCTGTGGCTGCGCAGGTCGGCGCTGACCGCGACGGGCTCCATCATCCCCCTCTGGGTCATCGGCGCGCCGTTCGTGCCGCCCGGGGCGAACCAGCTGCTGCTCATCTCCCCGACCGGCGAGCTCGAGTGCCTGGGCTTCGACGCGCGCGGCATGAACAGCAGCACGCGGGCCACGGTGACGCTGCGCCCCGACTGGCACCTGGTCGAGGTGGCCACCCTGGGCATGGGCACCTCGCGCGGAGAGCGGGTGCTCTGGCTCGACGGCGTCGAGCTGACGCGAAAGAGCCTCATCGACTGGTCGGGCGGCTCGTTTCGCGAAGTGGCGCTCGGAGAGCCCTGGGCGAACGACGCCGCGTGGGTGGGCGACCTCGACTTCGACGACGTGCGCTGGGGCGCCGCGCCGCTGGCCTCGAAGCTGGCGCTCGACGTGTCGGGGGTCGGTGCGACCTCGGGCTGCGCGCCGCTGGCGGTGCGGCTGCTCGACTCGAGCGGGCAGGCGGCGCCGGCCGACGACGACACGCCCGTCGCGCTCACCTTGGGCGGAGCACCGCTCACGGTGTACTCCGACCGCGAGTGCGCCGCTGAGCTCGACGCGCCGGCCCTGCCCCGCGGCGCGAGCGGCCGCTGGTTCTTCTGGCGCGAGACGGGAATTGAAGCGCAGCTGCGCGCCGAGAGCGCCGACTTTCTGCCCGCCGCGGCAGCGACCGGGGGCAGCGGCGGGTGAGCGGGCTGGCTGCGCTGCTGGCGCTGGCGCTGGCCGCCGCGTCCGAGAACCCCGACCTGGCGAAGGGCAAGGCGGCGCTGCGGGGCCTCGAGCCGACGCTGGCGCTGCGGCTGCTCGAGCAGGCGCGCACCTGGCCCCGCAACGGCCCGGGCGACCTGGCGGAAATCGAGCTCTACACCGGCCTCGCGCACGCCGCGCTCGCCGAAGAAGAGCAGGCGGTGGCGAGCTTTCGGCGGGCCCGCACCCTCGAGCCCAGCCTCGAGCTACCGCCGGGCAGCTCGCCGCGCATCGCGCGGTGGTGGGAGCAGGCCGCTCCGCCCGAGGGGTCGCGGGTGGCGCCGCCCGCTGCGCCGGTGAAGGTCGCGCCGGCGATGCCGGCTCCGGTGGAGGCACCCGAGCCGGCGCGGCCCCGGCTCTGGGCGCGCTGGCTGGGCCTGGGTGCCTTGCTCGCCGGCGCGGTGGTGGGCGGCTTCGGGGTGTACCGGGGGCTCGAGGTGGGCACGCTCGGGGCGCGCGCCCAGGCCGAGCCGCGGGTGGCGGCCGCCGAGGCGCTGCTCGGCCGGGCGGGCGACAGTGCGCGGTGGGCCAACGTGCTGATGCCGGTGGGCGCGGTGCTGCTGGTGGGTGGCGCGTTCGCGCTCGCGTTCAGCTTCTGACCCAACCGCACACGGCGCTTAACTGACGCATTCACCCGACTCGCGCGAAACCCTCGGGCGGCGCATGACCGACCGCACGCTGATTGCTTCTGCCACCAACCTGCTGGCGCGGGGCTTTCTGGTGGTGCCGACCGACCGCAAGTCGCCCGCCGGCGCGCCGGTGAACGGGCTGTTCGCGGTGGCGCGCGCGCTGGCCCACGTGCTGGCGTGGAAGACGCCCGCCCGCGCGGTCGCGGTGGTCGACCTGCAGGGCCGCGAGTGGCCCGAGCTGCTGAAGCCGCAGCTGCCCGAGCTCGCGCCGCTGCTCCGCGCGCTCGGCTTCACCGTGGCGCTCGGCAACGACGAGGCGCGGCTGGTGGCCGGCTACACCCGCGCCGCGGTCGAGCGCGGCGACAGCGTGGTCATCGCCGGCATGGACAAGCGGTACGCCCAGCTCGTGACCGACACGGTGTGGTGGTACGACGCGAACAAAGACGCGCGCTACACGCCCGAGGTGGTGAAGAAGCGCTTCAACGTCGCGCCCGCGCAGGTCGCCGAGTGGCTCGCGCTGGTGGGCGACGACGACCAGGTGCCCGGGGTGGCCGGCATCGGCGCGAAGGGCGCCACCTCGCTGCTCGAGGCGCACGGCTCGGTCGCGCAGGCGCTGGCGGGCATCGACGCGCTCGAGGGCCGGGTGAAGAAGGCGCTGCTCGCGGCGAGCGACGGGCTGCCCCGGGTGCTGGCGCAGGCGCGGCTCGACCCGGTGCCGCTGCCGGTGCCGCTCGAGGCGTGCGCGTACGCCGCGCCCACCGCCGCCGCGCTCAACGCGACGTACGAGGCGCTGGGCTTCAAAGAGCTGCTGGTCTCGTCGGCCACCGCGACCGCCAGCGTGTGCGCTTCGCCGCAAGACTTCGAGGCCGCGCTCACCCGCAACGCCGGCAAGACGCTCTCGTTCTACGCGCTGCTCGACGACCCCGAGCCGGTGAAGCAGCGCCTGAGCGGCATCGCGCTCTCGGCGGGCGAAGGCGACGCGTTCTACGTGCCGCGCTCGAGCGCCGCCTGGCCAGCGGTGGTGGCGTGGCTCGGCGACCCGAAGGCCGAGAAGCTCTCTCACGACGCGGTGGGCGCGCTGGTGGCGCTGCGGCGCCTGGGCGTCGAGGTGAAGGGCCTCACCGGCGACTCGGCGTGCGCCTCGCACCTCACCGAGCCCAGCGGCTGGGCGCCCCACGAGCTGCCGGGGGTGGCGCGCTACGTGCTCGGCCGCTCGCTGCCCGACGACGACGAGGTGCTGGGCACCGGCCGCGCGCGCCAGCGGTTCTCCGAGCTTCAGCCTGAGCGCGCCGCGCAGGTGGCGGGGCAGCGCGCCGACGCGTCGGCGGCCATCTTCGCGAGGCTGCGCCCCGACGTGAGCCCCGAGCTGCTCGCCGAGTACCTCGAGCTCACCGCGCTGCTGGTGCGCATGGAGCTCGTCGGGCTGACGGTCGACACCGCCCAGCTCGAGCGCGCGGAGGGCGCCTTCGCCGAAATCGAGGCGCAGCTGCAGGCCGACATCGAGCAGCACGCCGGCCACGCCTTCAACGTCAACTCGTCGCAGCAGCTCGGCAAGGTGCTGTTCGAAGAGCTGAAGCTCCCCATCGTCAGCCACACCAAGACCGGCTGGAGCACCTCGAACGAGGCGCTCGAGCGCATCGACCATGCGCACCCCATCGTGGGCCTGGTGCTGCGCTGGCGCACCTTGCGGCGGCTGCGCGACAACTGGCTGCGCGGGCTCGCGCGCTGCATCGACGACGACGGGCGGGTGCACTCGCGCTTCCACCCTGCCCGCTCGTTCTCGGGCCAGCTGGTGAACAGCAACCCCGACCTGGGCCGCGTGCCGGGCCGCACCGAAGAGATGGCGCAGGTGCGGCGCGCGTTCGTCGCTCCGCCCGGCCACCTGTTGATGTCGGTCGACTTCAACCAGCTCGGCCTGCACGTGCTCGCGCACCTCACGAAAGACCCCGCGCTGGTCGAGCCGCTGAACGAGCGCGCCGACCTGCACCGGCTCACCGCGGCGGCGGTGTTCGAGAAGGCGCCCGACGCGGTGACGCTGGAAGAGCGGCAGGTCGGCAAGGTCGTCAACTTCGCCACCTTCGCGGGCCAGGGGCCGAGCGCGTTGGGGCTGCAGCTGGGCGTCACGCCGGCCGAGGCGAAGGAGTACATCGCCCGCTTCGACCGCCGCTACGCGCAGGTGCGCGCGTTTCAAGACCAGCAGCTCGAGCTGGCCAAGACGCGCGGCTACCTGCTCACGCTGGCCGGCCGGCGCTGGCCCATCGGCGGCCTCACCTCGCTCGACCCGATGCTGGGCTCGTACGCCGAGCGCCTGGCCCGGCGCGGCACGCACGAGGGCTCGGTGGCCGACGTGTCGCGGCGCGCGCTGCTGGTGACCGACCGCGCGCTGCGGGCGGCGGGGCTGCAGACGGTGCCGGTTCTGCAGGTGGTCGACGAGGTGCTGTTCGACGTGCCTGAGCCCGAGCTGCAGCAGGCGGCGAAGCTGTGCGCCGAGGCGATGAAGCACGCCTTCGAGCTCGAGGTGCCGCTGAAGGTCGGGGTCGAGGCGGGAAAGAACTGGGCCGACCTCGAGCCGGTGAAGCTCGACTGAAGAGACTTCACGCCGGCGCCCGCGACCTCGACTGCCCGGTCGCGCCCAGAGCGGCGCCAGCGCCCCCTTCACTTGCGCGGGAGAAAGCACGCGGGCGGGGCGCGGCGCAAACCCGGGCCGGCAGTGAATCGCCCGCGTGTCACGCGCACCTTCTCTCACTGTCCTCGGTTCACGTGTGAGCGTGCGACACGCGGTCGCCAGTGCATGTAACGGCGCTTGCGCTGAGGCTCGCGGGTGACGGGGTGTGAACTCGGGTATCGCTGGAGCGCGTCACGCCGAGGCGTCTGAACGTGCGCTTTCCCCGCGGTGGATCGACTGTTGCGAGGGGAGCGCCCGGCCCGTCGGTCACCTCGGAGACACACATGCGCAGCGCCTCGAAGGCAGTGGTGGGTTTGATGGCAGTGCTGGCCGGGTGCGGCGGCATGGAGGGCGACCTGAGCCTGGGCATGGGGCTTCAAGAGGAAGACCCGATGGGCGTGAACGAGGCGGCGGTCTCGGCGCGCATCTGTCCCGCCGGCAGCACCGTCGAGGGCATCGACGTGTCGAAGTGGCAGGGCAGCATCAACTGGAGCGCGGTGAAGAATTCGGGCCGCAAGTTCGCCATCGCGCGCATCAGCCACGGCCTCTCGTACAAGGACGAGTACTTCGCGCAGAACTGGTCGGGCATGAAGAGCGTCGGCCTGATTCGCGGCGGGTACCAGTTCTTCGCGCCGGGCGAAGACGCGGTCGCGCAGGCGAACTACGTGGTGCAGAAGCTGGGGCGGCTGGGCCCGGGCGACCTGCCGGCGATGCTCGACGTCGAGGTCACCGACGGCCAGACCCCCGCCACCATCACCGCCAAGATTCACAGGTGGGTCGACATCGTCACCGCCGGCACCGGCAAGGCGCCCATCATCTACACCGGCGCGTACTTCTGGGATGACCACGTGAAGAGCGCCGACTTCAAGAGCACCCCGCTGGTCATCGCCTGGTACGGCACCATGTGCCCCGGCGTGCCGAACGCGTGGGCCAGCACCGGCTGGCGCTTTCACCAGTACAGCAGCACCGGCTCGGTGCCGGGCATCAGCGGCAACGTCGACCTCGACGTCTTCAACGGCACGCTCGCCCAGCTCAACGCGTTCGCGGGCGCGGGCCCGGTGAAGGTCGCAGACGCGCAAGAGCTGAGCCTCGCCGCCAACGCCGACGGCCGCCTCGAGGCGTTCTTCATCGATGGCAGCGGAGCGATCGCCCACCAGTACCAGACCGCGGTGAACGGCGGCGCGTGGTCGGCGCCGGCGGCGCTGGGCGGCACCGCGGTGCAGCTCACCGTGGGCGCCAACGCCGACGGCCGGCTCGAGGTCTTCTACGTCGGCACCGACGGCCGGCTGTACCACCGGGTGCAGCGCCCCGCCGGCGGCTGGAGCGGAGAGGTGGTGTTCAACGCCGCCGCGAAGGAGCTGGCCGTGGCGATGAACGCCGATGGCCGCCTGGAGATTTTCTTCACCGGCACCGACGGCGCGCTGTTCCACGCCTGGCAGAGCAGCCCGAACTCGAGCTGGGTGGCGCCGGTGGCCCTGGGCGGCAGCGCCAAGAACCTGACCGCGGCGCGCAACGCGAACGGCAAGCTCACGCTGCTCTACGCCGGCACCGACGACGCGCTGTACGCGCGCACCCAGAGCACCGCGGGCGGCAGCTTCGCCGCGCAGGTGGCGCTGGGCGGCAAGGCGAAGCAGGTCGCGCTGGCTCTAGACGCCGACGGCAGGCTGCACGCGTTCTCGACCTCGCTCACCAACGCGGTGACGCACGCGGCGCAGGCGACCCCGGGCGGAGCGTTCGGCGCGGGCGCCGCGATGGGCGGGCAGGCGCTCAAGCTCGCCACCAGCCACGACGCCGACGGGCGCCTCGAGCTGTTCTACGTGGGCACCAACGGGGTGCTGTACCAGAACTTCGAGCGCGTCGACGGCACCTGGTATGGCGAGCTGCAGCGCGGGGCCTCGGCGGTCGCGGTGACGGCGGCCGAGAACGCCGACGGCCGCATCGAGCTGGTCTACGCCGCGTCGAACGGAGCGCTGCAGCACGACTGGCAGGGCGGCCCGAACGGCAGCTTCGTGGGGCCCGCCGCGCTGGGCGGCAGCCTGTAGCCGCGAGCACTCGCTCACGGCCCGCGCGGGCGTTGGGCTACGGTCCACCTTCACAACCGTGGCCTCACCCCTGGTGTGCAGCGCGTGCGGCAAGGCCCTCGACGGCGAGCCGAACTTCTGCCCCGCGTGCGGCGCCGACATGCGCGGGCTCACCCCCACCAGCGACACGCTGAGCGGGCCGCTCTCGGGCAAAATCATCGACGGCCGCTACCGCATTCTCGAGAAGATCGGCGAGGGCGGCATGGGCAGCGTGTTCAAGGTCGAGCACGTGCGCATGGAGAAGGTGCTGGCGCTGAAGGTGCTGCGCCCCGACGGCGCGCGCGACAAGGGGCTGCTCTCGCGCTTCAGGCAAGAGGCGAAGACCATCGCCAAGCTCAGCCACTCGAACACCGTGCAGGTGTTCGACAGCGGCGAGCTCGAAGACGGCTCGCTGTTCATCGCCATGGAGTACCTGCCGGGCCGCGACCTCGCCTGGCACCTGCGCGCGCACGGCGCGATGACCGAAGAGAAGGCGGCGAGCATCGGCATTCAGCTGCTCAGCTCGCTCGCCGAGGCGCACGCGCTGGGCATCGTTCACCGCGACATCAAGCCGGCCAACGTGCTGCTGGTGCGCAAGAAAGACCGCGACGACCAGGTGAAGCTGCTCGACTTCGGCATCGCCAAGCTGAACGAGGGTGAGGCGCGCAAGACCATCACCGGCATCACCGAGTTCGTCGGCACGCCGGGCTACATGTCTCCCGAGCAGGGCAAGGGCGACCCGCTCGACGCGCGGTCGGACCTGTACTCGGTCGGGGCGCTGCTGTTCGAGCTGGTGACCGGGCGCGAGCTGTTTCCGTCGACCTCGCCGATGGCGACGGTGAACATGCACATGACGCAGAAGGCGCCGCGGGTGAACGAGGTGCGGCCCGACCGCCCGGTGAGCCCGATGTTCGAAGAGGTGCTGCGCAGGGCGCTGCAGAAAGACCCCGCCGAGCGCTGGCCCGACGCCGACAAGATGCGCGCCGCGCTCGAGAAGCTACGGCGCGAGCTGGGCGCGCTCTCGGCCGACTTCACGCCCACCCCCGAAGAGCTGGCCTCGAAGGTCGCCAGCCGCGAAGACTTCGACAACTTCGAGAAGCGGCTGAGGCGGAGACAGCGGCTCGCGCCGCTGGTGGCGGCCGGCGTGCTGCTGGCGATCTCGGCGGCGGGCTTTCGCGCGTGGGACGTGCACCGCCGCGCCACGCCCGGCGTCGCCGAGGTCGAGCCCAACGACCAGCCGCGCGAGGCCACCCGCATGGCGCTGGGGGCGCCGATGCAGGGGGTCATCGGCGCGGCCGAGGCAGGCAGCCACGACCGCGACCTGTTCGTGCTCGAGGTGCCCCAGGGCTCGTACCGGGTGTCGGTGAGCGGGGTCGAAGACCTGAACCTCACCCTCGAGCTCTTGCAGCTCGAGCCCCGCGCGAGCGGCACAGACGAGCTGGTGCGCCGGGTGTTCCTCGATGACCGGGGGCCAGGCGAGCCCGAGCAGCTCGACGGCTTCTTCGCGCGCCGCGGCCCGCTCTACCTGCGGGTCGAAGAGGCGCCCTTCGTCACCGAGCCGCGCCACCGGCCGCGCCGCGAGCGCGGGCTGGTGCCCTACGCGCTCACCGTGCAGCACCTCGACGGCAAGCGCCTCGAAGAAGAGCCCAACGACTCGCCGGCGAGCGCGCAGAACTGCCCGCTCACCGAGGCGGTCACCGCGTACACCGGCGCGAAGCTGCCCGCGGTCGACGCCGCCGAGCGCAACGAAGCGCCGTTCTCTTCGCCCGACTTCTTCCAGGTCGAGGTGAAGGGTGAAGCCGAGAAGGTCGCGGTGCTGGTGGCGCCCGGGGCCGGCTGCAAGCTGCAGGTGGTCGACTCGGTGGCGTGGGAGTCGTGGGCGGCGCGGCGCGCGGCGGCCACCTCGCCCGGGGGCCGCGCGGCGCAGGCGCCCGAGGGGCTCGAGCTCGACGGGCAGCCGGGGCTGAAGGTGCTGTCTCCGGCGGGCGGCAAGCGGCGGGTGCGCGTCACCGCCACCGACTGCGAGCCGGGCACTCCCTATTACCTGGCGTTCGTGAGCGGCGACGCCCAGGGGGCGAACGACCTGGCGCAGAAGCTGTTGGCTGAGGGCCGCGGCGAGGCCGGCAAGCGCGCGCTCGAGCTGGCGGGCAACGAGTTCAACGGCGGCGACCTGAAGGCCAAGCGGTAGGGCTGATTTTCAGCCCCGGCTGACGAGCCACGCGGCCACCGCCATCGCCACCAGCAGCGGAGCGGCGACGGCGAGCGGCACCAGCCAGCGGGGGCGCCGCTTCACCGGGTTCGCGGCGTCGGGCGCAGTCACCTCGGCGAACGGCACGTCGGGAATCGGCACCAGCACGGTGGGGGCGGCGGCGGGGGGCACCCAGGCGCGCACCCGCTTGGTCTCGGCGTGAGCGCTCTCTTTGTGCAGCTGCTTGAGCGCGCGAATCACCTCGTCGGCCGACTGGGGGCGGTCGGCGGGGTCTTTCTCGAGCAGCCGGGTGACCAGCCGGTCGAGCTCGGGCAGCACCTCGGGCCGCAGCGACGAGACGCGCGGGGGCCGCGCCTCGACGTGCTTGCGCGCCAGCTCGAACGGGTCGGCGTGGTTGAAGGGCAGCTTCTGGGTGAGCATCTCGAACGCCATCACCCCGATGGCGTAGAGGTCGGTGGGCGGGCCGACGGGGTGGCCGCACGCCTGCTCGGGAGAGATGTACTCGGGGGTGCCGATGGCGAGGTCGTTGCTGGTCTGCGACGACATGCCCGTGTCGGTGTCGCGCTTGAGCGCGAGGCCGAAGTCGAGCACCTTCACGAAGCGCGCGCCGGCCTGCTCGACCACGATGACGTTGCTGGGCTTCAGGTCGCGGTGCACCACGCCCGCGCCGTGCGCGGCGCCGATGGCGGCGAGAATCTCGACCAGCAGCTCGACGGTCTGCAGCACCGGCAGCCTGCCCTCCTGCACCATGGACTCGAGCGAGCGGCCCTGCAGGTACTCCATCACCAGGTAGGGGCGGCCCTCGAGCGGCAGCTTGCCGAAGCCGAACACGTCGACGATGCCGCGGTGACCGATGGCCGCCACGGCGCGCGCCTCGTCGAGCATGCGGGTGACCAGGCCGGTGTCGTCGGCCAGCTCGGGGCGCAGCACCTTGATGGCGACGCTCTTGCCGATCAGCGGCTGCACCGCGCGGTAGACGATGCCCATGCCGCCCACGCCGATGCGCTCTTCCACCACGTACTCACCGAGGGTGAGCCCGATGATGGGGTCGCGCCGGTGGGTCTTCTCGAGGTTGCGCACCAGGTCGGTGCCGTCGAAGGGGCAGGTCAGCGCCTCAGGCGGCACCTCGCGCCCGCACTCGGGGCACGACGTACTTCCCAGGTACACGGCCGACACGCTCGCGAGCATAGCTGGGCGGTGCGCCGGCGACCGATTTCCAGCCCGTGGGTTTCAGGTCATTTGTCCGAACCGACGGGCGGCGGGGGCGGGCCCTTGCTTGCGGCGCCACGTGCACGAGAATCACCCGCATGGCGAACGACTCGTTGGTGCCGACCATCACCCCCGCTGACAAGAACCTGGCGGCGCTCGCGCACCTCTCGGGCCTGGCGGGCTACGTGGTGCCGCTGGGCGGAGCGCTGGTGCCCATCATCATCATGATGACCGCCAGCTCGAAGACGGTCGTCAGCATCGCCCGGCAGGCGCTGCTCCTGAACGTGGCGGCGTACCTGGGGGCGCTGCTCGTCTTCGGCGCGTACTTCACGCTGCTCCTCATTCCCTGCGCGGCGCTGTTCGGGCTGCTGCTGGCGGCGGCGGTGGTGGTGCTGCCCATCGTGGGAGCGGTGAAGGCGCTCGACGGGCGGTACTACCGCTACCCGGTCATCGGCGTGAGCCAGCCGCTCGGCTGAGACACCGCGCGGCGCCGCGCTCGCTTCCCGGCCTGAAGTTGGGGAAAACGAGCGCCGACCCCATGGATGAACCCACCTCGCTCTTGCCTCCCACGAGGTCGGCCTCGCTGGCCGAGCTGCTCGAGCAGGGCCCGCTGCCGCTGAAGCAGGGGCTCGAGGTGCTGGCGGCGGTGGCGCTGCAGCTGGTGCGGCTGCACGCGCGAGAGAAGGGGTACGGCATGCTGATACCCCAGCAGATACGGGTGCAGACGTTCTCTGACGCACCGCCGCTGGTGCAGCTGGCCGAGCTCGACACCGAGGCCACCCGCGACCTGAGCGAAGGGGTCGACCAGTACGCGCTCGGGGTGCTGACCTTCGACGTGCTGGTGGGGCGCTACCCCAACCCCTCAGAGACCTTCGCGCAGGCGATGCCGCACGCTCCGCCGGCGCTCGAGCGCCTGGTGACGCGGCTGATGCTCCCGCGCGCCGCCGACCGCGCGCCGCTCTCGGTGGCGCAGCAGCAGCTCGACGAGCTGGCGCACGGCGGGTCGGACCCGATGGGCGTGCCCACCGCAGGGCGCGGCGTGCCCATCGCGGCGGCGGCGATGACCGACCCCGAGCACCCGGTGGTGGCGAACCCGTTCGCCGACGACGAGCGCACCGCGATGGTCGACCCGCGGCCGACGGTGCCGAGCCCGCCACCTTCGGCGGAAGACGAGCGCACCCAGATGGAGAAGGTGACGCGCCGGCGCGCTCGGCCATCGGGAAGGCGCGAGCCGCTGGCTCCGCCGGTGATGACGCCCGAGGTCACCCGCGCGGCGGAGCCGAGCGTGGTGGACTTCGAGCCGCGCCGGTCGGACCTGCCGGCGAAGGTGGCGCCCGAGCCGATCGACCCGTCGGTGCCGGTGCGGAGGCGCCGGCGCGAGAAGCCCGAGACGGTGTGGTCGCAGCTGATCATCACCGCGCAGCGACAGCCGCTGTGGGTCTGGGGCGCAGTGGGGCTGGGGCTGGGCGTCTTCGTGTTGCTGCTGATCGCGCTGGCGCGCTAAAGCTTCGGCGCATGTCCACTGCGGCGGCATCGAAGAGCGAGGCGAAGCGGTACAACAACTTCATCGGCGGCGAGTGGGTGGCGCCGTCGACCGGCAACTACGCGCCGAACCGCAGCCCCGCGAACATCGACGACATCGTGGGCGAGTACCCCAGCTCGGCGGCGAAAGACGCCAACGAGGCGGTGGCCGCCGCGAAGGCCGCGTTCCCCGAGTGGTCGGGCATGCCCGGCCCGGCGCGCGGCCGCATTCTGTGGAAGGCGGTCGAAATCTTCCGCCAGCGCATCGACGAGATCGCCCGCTGCCTGTGCCGCGAAGAGGGCAAGACGCTGGCCGAGTCGAAGGGTGAGATCAACAAGGGCATCGCGCTGTTCGAGTTCTACTCGGGCGAGGGCTTTCGCCTGCACGGCAAGACGCTGCCGTCCGAGATGAAGCAGACCTTCACGTACACGCTGCGCCAGCCGATGGGCGTGGTGGCGCTGATTACCCCGTGGAACTTCCCCTTCGCGATTCCGGCGTGGAAGACGGCGCCCGCGCTCATCACCGGCAACACGGTGGTGATGAAGCCGGCGAGCAACACCCCTGGCACCGCGACGCTCATCGCCGAGGTGCTGCAGCAGGCCGGCCTGCCCAAGGGCGTGTTCAACCTGGTGACCGGCCCGGGCGGCGCGGTGGGCAACACGCTGGTCGACCACCCCGAGGTGCGGGCGATCAGCTTCACCGGCAGCAACGAGATCGGCGTGGCGCTCAACGTGCGCGCGGCGAAGCGCGGCGTGAAGGTGACCGCCGAGATGGGCGGCAAGAACCCGGTGGTGGTGCTCGACGACGCCGACCTCGAGCTGGCGGTGCCCGGCATCTTGAACGGCGCGTTCGGCTCGACCGGTCAGCGCTGCACCGCGACGTCGCGGGTGGTGGTGCAGAAGGGCGTGGCGCCGCAGGTCATCGAGCGGCTGGTGGCGGGCGCGAAGAAGCTGAAGGTCGGCAACGGCCTCGAGACCGGCATCGACATGGGCCCTGCGGTCGACGAGAGCCAGCTCAAGACCGACCTCGACTACATCGAGATCGGCAAGGGCGAAGGCGCGAAGCTGTTGTGCGGCGGCAAGCGGCTGCAAGAGGGCGCGCTGGCCAAGGGCTACTACTTCGAGCCGGCGGTGTTCACCGGGGTGAAGCCCGGCATGCGCCTCCACCAGGAAGAAATCTTCGGCCCGGTCATCTCGGTGGTCGAGGTCGGCGACTTCGAAGAGGCGCTGCACGCCGCCAACCACGTCGACTTCGGCCTGTCGGCGAGCATCTACACGCGCGACGCGAACACCGCGATGAAGTTCGTCGAGCGCAGCGAAGTGGGCATGGTGCACGTCAACAACCCCACCGTGGGCGGCGAGGCCCAGCTCCCCTTCGGCGGGTGGAAGTCGACCGGCGTCGGCGAGCGCGAGATGGCCGAAGAGGGCGCCGAGTTCTTCACCCAGCTCAAGACCGTGTTCTTCGACTACACCGGCGCGGTGCGCACCACGAAGAACTACTGAGGCTCCCTCCCCCCCCCCCCCCCCCCCCCCCCCCCCCCGCCGCCCCCGCCCCCCCCCCCCCCCCCCCCCCCCCCCCCCCCGCCCCCGCCGCCCCCCCCCCCCCGCCGCGGCAGCCCGGCCCCCCACCCCCCCCCCCCCCCACCCCCCCCCCCCCCCCCCCCCCCGCCCCCCCCCCCCCGCCCGCGGCCCGGGCCCCCCCCCGCCGGCCCGCCCCCCCCCCGCCGGGGCCGCGCGGACCGCCCCCCCGGGCCCCCCCCCCCCCCCCCCCCCCCCCCCCCCCCCCCCGGCCCGCCCCGGCCGGCCCGGCGGCCGGGCCGGCCCCCCCCCCGCCCCCCCCGCCCGCCGCCCCCGCCCCGCGCCCCCCCCCCCCCCCCCCCCCCCCCCCCCCCCCGCCCCCCCCGCGCGCCCCGCGGGCCGCCCGGCCGGCCCCCCGCCCCCGCCCGCCGCCCCCGCCCCCCCCGCCCGCGCCCGCCCCCCCCCCCCCCGGGCGCCCCGCGGGCGCGAGCGCCCCCCCCGCCCCCCGCCCCCGCCCCCCCCCCCCCCGAAGCCCCCCCCCCCCGCCGCGAACACCGCCCCCCGCCCTTCCCCCCCCGCCGCCGCCCCCCCCTTCCCCCCCCCCCCCCCCCCCCGGCGCGCCCGCGCGCGGGCCCCCCCCCCGGGCGCCGCCGCGCCGCCCCCGGGGCCCCCCCCCCCCCCCCCCCGCGGCCCGGCCCCCCCCCCCCCCCCCCCCCGCCGGGCCCCGCCGCCCCCCCCGCCCCGGCCCGCCCCCGCCCGCCCCCCCCGCCCCCCCCCCGGGCCCCGCCCCGCCCCCCCCCCCCCCCGGCCCGGGCGGGCCGCGCCCCGCCCGGCGGGCCGGGCCGGGGGCGCGGCGGCCCCCGCCCCCCCGGCCGCCGCCCCCCGGCCCCCCCCGGGGCGCGCGCCCCCCCCGGCCGCCCGCGCGCGGGGGCCCTACCCTCCGGCGGTGCCGCTGAATCGGGTCGAGCCCATGCGCGTCACCCTGCCTCGCTTCGGCGGCAGCCAGGTCACGCTCGAGCGCTTCGAGCCGCCGTCGGGGTTCGACGAGGTGCACTCGGCGACGCGCGCGCACGCCTTTGCGTTCAGCGTCGACAAGCGGTCGGTGAGGGTCATCGACCGTTGAGGCCCGCCGAAACCCGGCGGTGACGCGCGCCGGAAATCGCAGATCGTTCTGGGGGCCACGGCCACCAAGGCGCAATGCGAGCCTTCTCGACTGCGGTGGTGCTCCTGACCGTCTCGGCCTGCGACTGCGGTGGGCGGGCCCAGACCCAGAACGGAGAGCTGCGCATCGAGCCGGGTGCGCTCGACTTCGGCGCGCTGCTGCCCGGAGAACAGCGGACGCTGTCGCTGCAGCTGCGCAGCGTCGGCATCGTGGCCGTCTCGGTCGACCTCGACGGGCCGCTCACCGAGCCCTTCTCGCTCACCGGCGGAGCGCTGCCGGTCGAGCTCGCGCCCAGCACCACCTCAGAGCTGGTGCTCTCGGCCCGACCTTCCCGCCCGGGAGCCTTCAGCGGCTCCTTGAGGCTGACCACCGACTCGCGGCTGACCCCGACCGTCGTGGTTCCACTGCTGGTGGTCGCGTTCGCCTCGGACGCGGGTGTGCCCGACGCGGGTCTGCCCGACGCAGGTCCGCGCGACGCAGGTCTGCCCGACGCAGGTCTGCCTGACGCTGGTCTGCCTGACGCAGGTCTGCCCGACGCAGGTCTGCCCGACGCTGGTCTGCCCGACGCGGGCAGTTGGCCGATGCAGCTGACCACCACGCGAAACGCGACCTGCGTGCGCAACACCGACGGCGGTGTGCAGTGCTGGGGCACGCTGAGCACCGGGAACTCCGCCAGCGGCATGCTGAGCACGTGGTTCTCGATGACTCCCGAGTCGCTGCCCGTCGGCGGCGTGGCCCAGGCTGCCGGAGGCGCTGATCACCTCTGCCTGCTGGGGCTCGACCGCCGCGTAGCGTGCATGGGGTCGGCGATCGGTCGAGGACTGCCCCTCGTTCCGGGCGTCGCGTTCGACGGCGGCTTCAGCGTGGTCAGCCCGACTCCATCGGGCATCACGTCGCTCACCGCCACCGGCTGGGGCACCTGCGCGCTGACCGGCACCGGCGAGGTCTGGTGCTGGGGCCATGGCGAGCTGAATGGTCAACCATCCGCGCAACGTCTCGAGGCGCCGCAACGGCTCAACGGGCTGCCGCCCGACGCGGTCTCGCTGGCCAGCTCGCTCAACACCGCCTGCGCGGTGACCCGCGCGGGGGCGGTGTGGTGCTGGGGCCTGTGGAGCGCCGGCGTGACCGAGGGGCTCGACGCCGCCGACGGCGGCCCGTGGTCGTTCGAGCCCCGCGCGCTGCCGTTTCTCGACGCGGGCCTGAGCCAGCTGGCCCTCGAAGACGAGCACGGCTGCGGAATTCTGTTCGATGGCGGCGTCACCTGCTGGGGGCTCAACGGCTGCGGTCAGCTGGGCAATGGCACGCGCGGCCCGACCACCACCGAGCAGCCGCCCCAACAGGTACAGCTGCCGGCGCCTGCGGTCGAGGTCTCGGTGCGCTCGGGCAACAGCTGCGCGGTGCTGTCGAACGGCGCGCTGCGCTGCTGGGGCTGCGCGCAGCCGGGTGACGGCACGCTCAACGGCAGCCCGACCCCGACCCCGGCCCTGGTGCCGACCCCGGTGCGCCGCGTGGTGAGCGACCCGTTCGGCAGCCACTCGTGCGCCCTCACCGCCTCGAACCGCATCTACTGCTGGGGCGACAACACCCGTGGGCAGCTCGGGCGCACCGTGCCGTTCCTCTCCAACCTGAATGAGACGCCTGCTCTGGTGGTGGGCTACTGAAGCGTGCGGCTCTGCCCAGTGAAGCCCGCGGGGGACTCCCTGCTGAGCGGCAAGTAGACGGTCTCTCCCCGATAAAACAGTATGCGCCGCATGCCCTCGTCTCACTGGCGCGTAGGCGCAGCCGGCCCCGGCGGAGCCGCGCTCCCCAGCCCAGAGGAGCTCCACGAGGCCGTTCGCGGCCCCTCGCAGGCCGAGCTTCCGCCGCTTCAGACGGCCTTCGACGCCGTGCTGCCGTTTCGCGCCTCGGCCATACCCGTCGAGCAGGCGCCCGAGCTGTACCGCGCGGTCGGCGCGGTGACCCACGACCTGCTCGCCGCCTATCGAAAGCTGTACCCGAGCTCTCCCGTTCCCCGGCTGGTGCTCGCCGACTCGCCCGTCGCCAACGCGGTGATGCTCAAGCGCCCGCCCGACGCGCCCTTGCTGACCCTCACCACCGGGTGGCTGAAGCTCTTCATGACCGAGGGCACCCCACCCGCCGAGCTCTCGGCGCGGCTGGTGACCGCGCTCTCGGTCGGCGCGCACGAGCTCGGCCACGCCACCTCCGACTCGTTTCACCAGAAAGAAGAAGCGCGCGCCGATGCGATCGGCGCTCGCCTGCTCGAAGAAGCGAACTACCCCATCGACGCCTTGTACGAGGCCTTCGAGCGGCTGGGTACGCCGACCCGACCCGCCAGCCGGGGCCGCGCCGTGCTCGACGCCATGGCCGCCTCTCACCCGCCCACCGACCTGAGGCAGTCGGCGCAGCGCATTCACCTCACCCTGGCGCGGGTCGAGCGCGGCGCCCGCGGCGAGCTCCCCGCGTGGACCCGGCAGATCGACTTTCGCCCGGTGCTCGACGAGCTCGAGGCGCAGAACCTCTTTCACGAGCGGTGGGACTTTCAGTGGCCCCAGAGCATCGGCGAGGCGGTGAAGCGGCTCGAGGCCGAGTTTTCGCAGCGGCGCTCCGAGCCCGAGGGTGACGGGCTGCACGCGCGCGAGTTTCAGGCCCTGGTGATTGCGCTCGACCAGCTCATCGCGCGGGCCGGCCCCGAGCTCACCCCGCACGACGAGCAGCAGGTGCTCGAGTGGTTCGAGACCTGGACCCGCAACGAGCAGCCCTACTTCTGGAAGTTCCATTGGAACCCGCTGCACAACAGAGAGCTGGTCGGGCGCATGACCGCTGCCGATGGTCGCGCCGAGTTCGGTCGCCGCGAAGGCTCGCCCAGCGTGCCCCGGTTTCCGGGTCACGACCTTCAGGTGGCGCGGCTGCCCTTCTACCGGGAGCGGGTGGCCCAGTGGCTGCGGCCCCGGCTCGACCTCGACCAGCCCGAACACCGCTACGGCATGGTCTCGGCGCTGGCGAGAGCCGACGCCCACTACTTTCTCTCACCCGCCACCCTGATGGACGCGTTCGGCCCCGATCTGGTGGCCGAGGCGAAGCGCAAGGGCCCGCTCTCGAACTGGTCGGTCACCAACAGAGACAACGTCTCGCTGCGGTCGGAGATCGAGTCGGTCACCGGGTCGCTCAACCAGGCCGACGCCACCCAGCTGGCCTCCGAGATGGCGCTGCGCTCGTACCTCGAGCGCGGCGAGCCCAAGCACGAGCTGTACACGCTCTTCCACTTCCTCGAGAAGGCCGACATCGCCGCGGTCTGGCGCCGCGAGGCCGGCGGGGGGCGACCCGCCGCCGCCGAGCACCTCGCCACGTACCGCCGGCTGGCCCAGGAGCTCTGGGACCACCGCGGCGCGGTAGCGGTGGTCGGGCTGACGGGCCGGCTGCCCATCGCCTCCGAGCTGACGACCGTCATCCCCGGCTGGCGCGACAAGAAGGTGAACGACGCCCTCGACCTGAGGCGGGTCGCCGAGGAGCTCGGCATTCCCCCCACCACGGTGGCGTCTTCGATTCGCGGCTCGGCCCGCGACTTCATCACCGGCCGGGTCGACCCCCGCTCGGGTCAGCAGGCGATGCAGGGGCTGGCTGGCGAGTCGTTCGCTGACGCCATGCGCGCGACCTATGAGACCGAGCTCGCCACCGTCGACGCGCAGCCCGATTGGCTCAAAGACGACTACCTGAAGCTGCAGCAGCAGGGCGCCAGCGACCAGGCGCTGGTGACGCGGGTGCTCGACAAGCCTCCCTACTTCAAGACCATCGAGCGCAAAGAGGGGGCCGCGTTCTTCTGGCTCGACGCCGCCTTCCCCCGGGTGTTGCTGGGCGCTTCGACGCGGCTCTCGGCGGCGAGCGAGGGGCTGCCCGCGCGGCGGTTGGGGCAGCAGCTCTTGGGCCTCTTCCCCGAGCAGCTCGAGGCGCTCTATCGAGAGCATTGGGCTCGGGGCCTTCGAGAGACCCGGGACCCCAAGGCGCTGCAGGTCTTCATCGAGCAGCAGCTGCTGCCCCGGCCCCACGAGCCGGGTCAGCTCCTGGCGCTCAGCCGCAGCCTCGTGCAAGCGGTCGAGGCCTCGGGGCTGTCGGCCGCCGACCAGGCCGCGATTCTCGACCACTTCATGATGCATCAGGGCGAGTACCTGAGCAGCGGCGGCCTGCCGGCAGACGTGGTGGGCAAGCTGCGGTCGTGGCCGACGCTCGACAGCGTCACCGGGCGCGCCGAGCACCTCGAGGTGGTGCAGCGCCACGGGCTGAGCGCCGACGCGCTGACCTTCGCCGAGGGCCTCTCCGACGACATGCTCTTCAAGCTCGACGCCCTGAGCGGCCTGGCGCCGCACGTCGACGACCTGGTCTCCAGGGCACCGAGCCGCGACCTGGTGTTTCGCGCCGCGCGGCTGTTCGAGCCGACGATGCGCGCCGCGTACCAGAGCCGGCTGCACAACGAGTTTCCCCAGCTCAACCAGATTCGCACCTTCCATTGTTCGTTCAGCGGCGCGTTCGTCAAAGATTTTTTGGCCACGCTGCTCGCGTGGGCCTCGCGAGACGACGTCGCGCCGGCCGACCGCAGAGAGCTCTGGGAGCTGATGTCGACCGCCGGCGGCTCTCGCGAGCTCGATGCCTTCTTCGAGCGTCACCTCGAGCCCGGCCTGAAGGGCGACCTGCTCACGCTCCAGCGGCTGCTCAACGAGGGCCGCTTCTCGACCGGCAAGCTGCGGCTGCGGCTCACCCGCGAGGCGATGGCGCCGTGGGCCTCGGCCCTGGAGCGAGAGGCCGAGAAGCTCGCCGGCCGGGGCCCGCTCCCCGAGCACCACCTCGAGCAGGTCGAGGCCTTTCTCGACGAGTTTCAGCGCCTGAGCCCCGGGGCCTCGACCGCGCGTGATGCCCAGCTCGAGGCGTACGGCTGGGCCTTCGGGCTCTCGGGTGAGCCGCTGAAGAAGCTGGTCGAAGACCGCAAGTCGACCCAGCTCGAGAACATTCATGCGGTGGCGATCAACGGCGCCAGCGCGCTGGAAGACTACTTCGCGCACCTCGGCCGGCCGCAGCGCGTCGAGATGATCAAGTTCTTGATGAACGCCGACTCGGCCAGGCTGCCCGACTTCGTCGACGCCGACCTCGATCGCTACGCCGAGGCCGTGGCCCCGCCCAAGCCCGAGACGCCCGACGACCATCGCGGTCAGGCGGCCGTCAAGGCGTCGCTCGAGGCCAGCCTGCTGGGCCTGGTGAACGAGAAGTCGCCGATCGAGCGCATACCCCTGTTCGAGTCGCTGATGACCGCCGGGGTCGACCGCCTCACCACCCACCCCGAGTCGATGGAGCGGCTGTTCGCCGAGTGCCTGGGCCTCGCGCCCAAATCGCGAGAGGCGGCGCTGCTGCGCGCGTACCTCGACGTGACTCCGGCCTACGAGGCCACGGTGACCCTGTCGTTCATCATCGCCCAGCGCTGTGAAGAGGGTGAGAGCGAAGACCCCGGCGCCGCCACGCGGGCGCTGTTCGAGGCCTTCGGCATCGCCGGCAAGAAGACCGGGCAGAAGGCGTCGGTGATGAACCTGTTCGGCGACGAGGTCTCTGCCGCCACGGCAGAGTTCAAGAACCGGGCACGACCGATGACCCGGGTGCAGGTGATGGAGGCGCTCGAAGAGAGCCTCACCGACGCCGAGAAGAAGCAGATCAAACGGTGCGTTCGGGTGCTGGGCAGCGCCAGCCTCAAGACCGCCGTCGAGGTCGAGCTGGTCGACGGCCGGCGGGTGGCGCTGCTGATTCAGCCCCACCAATCGGCGGCGCTCATCAGCGAGAACATCGAGCTGGGCAAGGCGTACATCGCCCGGCTGCGCGAAGAGCCCGAGCTCGACCTGCCGGTGGCGATGCTCGAGAACCTGGTGCTCTCGCTCGAAGAAGAGCTGCACGCCGAGCAGCGCTTCAGCGTCGAGGTCTCTCGCAGCAAACGGGCCGCGGCGGTGGTCGAGGCCCTCAACCACGACATGGCGCCCGAGCTCGACGGGTGGAAGCTCACCGTGCCCCAGCCGGTCGACGGCTTCGAGGTTCGCGACGAGCTGATGTTCGTCGACCTGGCCGAGGGCCGCACCTGGGACCAGCTGACGAAGCCCGAGCGAGAGAAGGCCGGGCCGCTGCTGGTCTCGGCGGCGCTGAAGATGCTGTTCGAGCACGGCGAGTTCGACCCCGACCGGCACCTCGGCAACTGGCTGTTCAAGCTCGACTCGATGAACGCCGGTGAGATTCAGATGCTCGACGTGGCCGAGCTCGACAGCTTCTCGAAGAGCCGCCGGCCCTTTCAATCGGACGAGCTGTTCACCCTGTCGCGCGCGCTGCAGGGCGTAGAGAAGAAAGACGCCCGGCTGCTGGCGCAGCTGGGCCCTCAGATGGCCAGACCCGGTCAGCCGGTCAAAGACCCGGCGCGGCTCGAGCGCGAGCTGGCCGAGGCCCTGAAGGGCTCGGACGACTTCTCGGCCACCATGGTCAAGGTGCTCTCCACTTGGGCCGACCACGGCATCTACCTGCAGAAGAAGTTCTTCCTGGGTGGCTTCAACGGCCTGATGATTTTGATGCGTGAGCACTACGTGCCCGAGCAGGCGTTCTTCGAGCTCATCGAGGGCCACGTGCGCTCCACGGTGAAGCGCAAGCTGCCCACCGTGCTCGGGCAGGAGATTCGCCAGCTCTGGCGCTGAAGACGCCGCGCAGCCGCCTGGGCACGGTGCTGGCCAGCCTCTTCGGCCTCGTCATCGTGGGCGGCACCGCCGCGGCGGTGTCGCGGTTCGTCTCGCGCTCCGAGCGGCCCAAGGCCTACGAGTGCAAGGTGACGCTGCGCGACGTGCTGTGGGCGCAGCGCGACTTCCGCGACGCCCAGGGCCGCTTCGCCGCGACCTTCGCCGAGCTCGGCTTCAAGCTCGGCAAGCCCGGCCGGTACACCTACTTTCTCGGTGACACGCTGGGGCCCGCCGACGTCACCCTTCCCTCCCTCGCCAGGGCGCCCGGCGCCACGACAGACCACTTCCTCGCGGCTTGCGCAGCGAACCTCGACCCCGACCCCGAGGTCGACGTGTGGGTCATCTCGTCGGACGAGGGAGAGCCCACCCACGTGCTCAGCGATTGAGCCCGCCTTATGATTGAGGGCGATGGGCGACGTGCTCCGCTGGTTTCACCCGGTACTCAAGGCGACCCGTCTGGGGCGCGGCCGCCCGCAGCAGGTGCTGGTGAATGACGCCGCCTACGCGCTGTGGCGTGACGGCAGCGGCCGGGCCTGCGCGGTGGCCGACGCCTGCCCGCACCGCTTCGCGCCGCTGTCGCAGGGCCGCGTTCGCCCCGACGGCCGGCTCGCCTGCGGGTACCACGGCTGGCACTTCGACGGCGAAGGCAACGGCGTCAGCCCCTCGAACGCCACCCAGGCGAAGTGCGACACCCGCGCGCTGCGCGTGGAAGAGAAGTACGGCTGGCTGTGGGTCTGCTCGAGAGAGTCGACGGCCGAGCTGCCCACCTTCGAGCGCGAGGGGCACCGCTTCACCGGCGCGTTCTCGATGCGCATGCCGGCGCCGCTGCACGTGGCGCTCGACAACTTCTCGGAGAACGAGCACGTGCCGTTCGTGCACACCCGCCTGGGGTGGGACGACGGCCACCTCGAGGGCATCGAGTTCGAGGCCGAGAACTTCGACGACTCGACGACGGTGAAGTACCGCGCCGAGCAGCGCTGGTCTCCGCTGCTGCGGCTGTTCGACCTCGCGCCCGGCGACCGCTACCACAACGAGTGGGTCACCCGGTTCGACCCGGTGCGCACCGAGTACACCATCTTCTGGTCGAAGCCCGACGGCGCGCGCCGCCCGTTCGTCACCCGCAGCACCATCTACATGGTGCCCGAGACGGCGAAGACCACCTGGTTTCACGTCTTCATCACCACCCACCTCGAGGGCAGCTACCCGCTGCGCGCCTGGCTGTTTCGCGCGGCGGCGCTGGGCCTGGGCTGGTGGGAGGTGCGCGACGACGCGAAGTTCCTGCCGCAGGTCGCCGACGTCACGCCGGCGGGCCGCCTCACCGGCAAGCTGGGTCGCTTCGACAAGCCGGTGATTCACAACCGCAAGCTGCTCGAGGGGCAGTACTTCGGCGAGGCCGCCGGGGTCCTGCCCTCCGGGTTGAGGATCGTCCCATGAAGATGACGCACGTCTGGTACCAGCTGCAGCACCGCACCATGGCCGCCATCGCTTCGCGCGCCACCGGGCTTTGGCACTTCGCGATGCAGGCGCCGCAGCCGCTGCGCGACCCCTCGGCCCGCGAGGCGATTCACCAGAGCCTGCGCAGCCTGTTCGAGCGCGACCTGCAGAACGTCGAGGCCGGCCACTACCCGATGGAGCTCGCGCTCAACTTCCCCTACCTCGAGCACGCCGCCGCGTTTCCCGCCGCGGTCGCCGACAGCCCCCGCATGCTGTGGAAGCGCTTTCGCGACGACTTTGCCGGCCTGCCCGACGACGTCGACCTGAGCAGCTTCCCGCACTACTACCGCCGCACGTTTCACTGGCAGCCCGACGGCTGGCTCTCCGAGCGCTCGGCGCGCATCTACGACATGGAGGTCGAGTTCCTCTTCTGGGGCGCCGCCGACGTGATGCGCCGCATGACGCTGCCCGCGCTGGGCGAGCTGAAGGCCAAAGAGCGCCCGCGGGTGCTCGACGTGGCCTGCGGCACCGGCCGCTTCTTGAGCACCATTCACGCGCTGCTGCCCCACGCGCGGCTCTACGGCGTCGACCTGTCGCCCCACTACATCTCTCGCGCGCGAGAGAACCTGCGTCACGTGCCGGGCGGCGTGGGGCTGCTCGTCGAGAACGCCGAGGCCCTGCCGCTCGAGGCCTCGAGCTTCGACGCCGCGGTCTCGGTGTTCCTCTTTCACGAGCTGCCGCACGACGCGCGCCGCAACGTGATGCGCGAGGCCTGGCGCGTGCTCGCCCCGGGCGGACGCTTCGTCATCTGCGACTCACTGCAGCGGGCCGACGCGCAGGCGCTGGGCCTGCGAGACTTCTCCGAGTGGTTCCCCGCCGCGTACCACGAGCCCTACTACAAGGGTTACCTGGGCGACGACCTGGCGGCCGCGCTCGGCGAGTGCGGCTTCGCGGTCGAGTCGAGCAGCTGCCACGGCGTGTCGAAGGTGGTGGTGGCGCGCAAGCCGCTCACGGCCGCGCGTGCGTGAGCAGCCAGTCGTAGAACGAGGGCGCCCACGCGCTGTTGAACACGGGTATGTGCGCCCCGCCCTGAATGGTCCACAGCTCGGCCGAGAGCCCATTGGGGCAGCCGGCGAAGCGCTCGCGCTTCGTCTCGGCGCCGATGAGCACCGACTCGAGGTCGATGGCATTGCCGGCTGAGACCAGCGTGCCCGCGTCGCAGCCGTCGAGCACCGCCCAGTCGCGCACCGTCTCGACCGCGCCGGGGAAGAGCGGCGAGCCGAGGTAGTAGATGAGGTTGTCGACGTTGCCGTGCACCTCGAGCACCGGCACGCCCGCATCGGGCTGGCAGTGGCTCACGTCTTTCCACTGGGCGCCGGCGAGCGAGACGATGGCCGACACCCGGGGCGCCACGTCGCAGGCCATGCGGTGCGACATGAAGCCGCCGTTGCTGTGCCCGACGAAGAAGACCTTCTTGGGGTCGACCCGGTACTTGAGCCGCACCTGGTCGAGAATCGCGGTGAGGTAGGCCACGTCGTCGGTCTTCTGGGTGCCGGCGCTGCCGCAGCAGAAGTCGGTGGCGTTCCAGTAGTTCTGGCCGGTGGTGTCGACCAGCCCGTCGGGCGTGGCGAGCAAGAAGGTGCGCTCTTGCGCCAGCTCGCTCAGCTTGAAGTACGTGTCTTGCGTCTGGCCGGTCGCGGTGTAGCCGTGCAGCAGCACCACGAACGGCACCGGGCTGCCGCCGTCGTAGCCGGTCGGCACCACCAGGCGGTACGGGCGCTGGCTCAGCACCGTCTGCTGCGCAGGGGTGAGCGGCGGGTAGCCGGCGTCGTCGTCCCGAATACCTCCGGCGGTGCCTGCGTCCGAGCCGCCGCCCATGCCTCCTGCGCTCGAGCCTGCCGTGCCGCCCGCCGTGCCGCTGCCGCCCGCCGTGCCGCTGCCGCCCGCCGTGCCGGTGCCTCCGCCGGCCGCCGCGGTGCCGCCGCCGCTGCCGCCCACGGGCGGAGTCGACGAGCAGGCGACCAGGAGGAACATCAACAGGACGTGGCGCATGCCGGGCTCTATATACCGGCACCCCATGACGCGACGACTCACGGGCCTCCTCGCACTGCTGATCATCGTGCCGGGCTGCGCCGAGCTGACCCAGGTGCTGCAGGCGGCCTTCCAGAAACCCCGGCTGACCTTCAAGACGGCGCGGCTGTCGAACGTCGCGTTCGACTCTCTGACGCTCGACACGGTGTGGCTGCTCGAGAACCCCAACGCCATCGGCATCTCGCTGGCGCGCAGCGACTACAAGCTGTCCATCGAAGGCAAGCAGGTGGTGGCCGGCGCGCCGCCGCACGGGCTCAACATTCCCGCCGGGGGCACCACCGAGCTGGTGTTTCCCGCGAGCATCAAGTTCGCCGACCTCTTCCCGCTGGCGAGCGACCTCGCGAACAGAGAGTTCGCGAAGTACCGCGTCGAGGGCGTGGTCGGCGTGCAGACGCCCATCGGCGTGCTCGACTTCCCGCTCTCGTACGAGAACCAGTTCGAGGTGCCCAAGGTGCCCAAGGTCGAGCTGCAGCCGCCGCGCATCACGAAGCTCAGCTTTCAGGGCACCACGGTCGAGTTTCCCATCGCCATCACCAACAAGAACTCGTTCGCGCTGCCGCTCTCGGGCGTGACCGGCGCGCTGTCGGTCGCGGGCCACGAGGTCGGCAAGGTGAACACCCCAGACCTGGGCCGCCTCGAAGGCAAGGGCACCCGGGTGGTCAGCATTCCGCTGCAGTTCGACCTCATCAACGGCGCCAGCGCGGTGGTGGCCGCGGTGCAGGGCGGCACCGCGAACGTGGGCCTGAGCGCGAAGCTGCAGGCCGGCAACAGCAGCGTGCCCATCGACGTGAGCCAGGTGCTCAAGTTCGTGCGCTGAAGGCCCGCGCGAGCCCCGCAAAAAAGAATCGCCGGCGAAGGCCCGTCGAGCTCACCCCATCGAGGGGTCGGCTCGCGCTGGCCTCGCCGGCGAAGTGCGCGCTGAAGCGGGCGGTCAGCTGCCGCGCGCTGACGCGGCGCTCAGACCGGTCGGGTGTCGCGTCGTGGGGCTCAGTGCGTCACGGTGCCGTTGTTGCTCATCGTGCACTTGGCGCCGGTGACGGCGCCGGCACCGACCACCTGGCCGGCTTCGGCCGGGGTCAGCTCGCGGAGCTTGTCGAGATCGAGGGTCAACTTGGGCTGGGGCTGCGGCTTGGTGGGTTTCATGGTGAAGCTCTCTTGAGCAAGGTCCAGGCCTCGCGAGAGGGGGCCCCGTCTCGGGGGGTTACCGCGCCTCGCCGGGTGTTGCCCGTCAGCGAAGGGCGACGGGTTGTCAACGTAGCCTGACGATTCGTCGTGAACCGTTACAGGCCGCCTTTGGATCAGCCGGCCCCCGGCGCGGGCAGCAGCCGCACCCCCAACGCGAGCTCCCAGGCGAACGCGGCGTCGGTGGTCGCGGCGATCAGCGCGGCGAGCACTCCCAGCCTGCCGAACTGAAAGGAGCCCGCTTCGAGCGGGGGCAGCCGCTCGAGCAGCGGGCCGAGCGCGCGCCTCGCCGCCTCGGCGAAGGGGGGCTCGAAGGTGTCGGCGAAGAACAGGTTGAAGATGTGGCCCACCCCCGCGGCGCCGCAGCACAGGTCGGGGCGGTGGGCCAGCCCGGGGCTCTTGCCCGCGAGCACCTCGCCCGCCACCGCCCGCGCCAGCGCGAGGGCGCGGGCCTGCTGCTTTGGCTCGGCCAGCACCTCGGCGGCGAGCCACGCGGCGCGGGCCACCCCCGCGTCTCCGGTGCACCAGCTCAAGTCGTACAGCGCCTGCACCGGCGCGTCGGTGCCGCCGCCGAACATCGCCCAGCCGAACCGGCTCGGGCCCGGCCGCTCGACCTGCCACAGCCAGTCGAGCGCGGGGGCCAGCAGCGCCCGCGCGCGCGCCACCCCGCCCCGGGCCAGCGCGGCGAGGCCGACCAGCACCCCCGCCTGCCCGTGGGCCAGGCCCGGCTCGAGCACCGGCTCGGCGAGCACGGTGAGCCCATGGCCCTTCGCGTAGGCGGTGGGCGTAGGCCAGGTGAGCGCCCCGCGGTGGGCGACGGCGAGCGTCTCGAGGCGCTCGACCACCGCGGCGGCGAGCGCGGCCCCGCTCTCGGTGGCGAGCCGGGTCGAGGCGTAGAGCGCCAGCCCGGCCAGCCCCGAGCGCAGGCTGAGCAGCACGCCGGGAGAGCGGGCCACCTCGGTCAGCCGGCGGTCGACCGGCAACAGCGCGCTCGACAGGTCGAAGGTGAGCTGCGCGAAGAGCCCCAGCCCCGCCAGGCCGTCGTGCAGCCCGGGGCCGGCGCCCAGCGCGTTGAACCGCTCGAAGGCGCGCGCCAGCGCGGCCTCGGCCAAGGTCGGGTCGGCGCCGACCTCGGCCGCGGCGGCGCCGAACAGGCCGAGGCCGACCGCGCCGCTCATCAGGTCGAGCCGTGAGAAGGCGGCCGAGGCCTCGAGCTCGGAGCGCTGCACCGCGCGCACCGCGTCGAGCACCCGGGCCGACGCCGGCGCGTCGAGCAGCGTCATGGGGCGGGCGGGCCCTGAGGGCCGGTCAGCCGCACGGTGACGGGTATGCCGGCGGGCACGTTGACCTTGGCCTCGAGCGACGCCTCGGCGAGGCGGTAGCGCAAGGTGGGGTCGAAGCCCGGGGCCAGCCGCTCGACCACGCCCGACACCTGGCGGGTGCTCGACAGCTCGACCTTCACCGCCGCGTGCTCGGCGACCCGCTCGAGCAGCGCCTCGGGCACCGCGAAGCGCACCACCTTCTCACCGAGGCCCACCAGGCGAATGACCGGCTGGTTGGGAGTCACCCGCGCGCCGCGCTGGGCCAGCACCGCCGAGACGGTGCCGGCGAACGGGGCGCGCATCGCGGTCTCGTTGACCGACAGCTGCACCATGGCGAGGGCCTCGCGCTCTTGCTGCACCCGGGCCTGGGCCTGCGCGGCGCTGGCCTGCTCGACCCGCGCCTGGCTGCGGGCCGACTCGAGCTTCTCTTGCGAGATGAACTGGGCGGTCTCTTCGAGGCGGGCGAGGCGGTCGCGCGCCTGCTTCACCTTGACCCACGCCGACTGCAGCTCGGCCTGGGCCGAGCTGACGCGCGCCTTGGCCTGGCCCACCTCGCGCAGCGCCTCGGCGGGGTCGAGCTCGGCGAGCGTCTGGCCGAGCGCGACCTGGTCGCCGACCTGCGCCTTGAGCACGACGATTTTTCCCGCCGACTTGAAGCCCAGCACCGCGTCGTCTTGCGCCACCACCACGCCCACCATCTCGACGGCGGCGTCGGCGGGGACCTCGTCGACCGCGCCTGCGTCTCGGGCCGGCGCGGCGGTGGCGACGGCGGCGTCGCGGTGGCGCCAGCGGCGATGTTGCAGCTCGTACAGGCCGCCGATGGTGATCAGCCCCACCAGGGACCACCCCAACAGGCGGCGAACTTGTAGGGGCATGGCTGGCGCCGAATATACTGCCCCCGACGGTGCGCGAAATCTTCCGAGCCGAAGCCCTGGCTGAAGCCGAGCGCAAACGAAGCTCGACCGAGGGTCAGGTGCTCAACCTCACCCCGTTCTGGCTCGAGCTGGCCTTCGCCTCGGTGGTCATCATGGCGGTGGCCAGCCTCATCTTCGTCACCGTCGCCCGGGTGGGCGACTACGCGGTGGGCCCGGGCCTGGTGCGCTCGCGCAGCCAGGTGTCGGTGTCGGCGCGCCTGAGCGGCGTGGTGTCCGACGTGCTGGTCGCTCCGGGCCAGACGGTGAAGAAGGGGCAGGTGCTGCTCGGCTTCGAGCGCTCGAATCTGCTCGCCCAGCTGCAGCGGCTCGACTCGGAGATTCGCAACCAGATTCTGCGCACCCTCACCAAGCCCGACGACGTCAGCGCCACCGCCGCGCTGGCCACCCTGTACGCGCAGCGCGACGAGAGCCAGGCCCGCCTCGACAACCTGCTGGTCACCTCGCCGGTCGACGGCCGGGTGACCGAGGTGCCGGTGCTGCCCGGGCAGACCCGCGACCTGGGCGACGTGGTGGTGCGGCTCGACCGCGAGGGCGGCACCTTCTACCTGGTGGCCGCCGAGCAGGGAGAGCTGCGGCCGCTCTTGCAGCTGGGCCAGAGCATCAACGTCGAGTTCGTCGGCTACCCGAACCTCATCTACCCACTCAAGCTCGACCGGCTCTCCGACGCGGTGGTGGGCCCCGACGAGGTGCGCCGGCACCTGGGCCGCGCGAACTCCGACACGTTCTCGCTCGAGGGGCCGCGGGTGCTCATCGAAGCCGACTTCCCCGAGCCGGGCTTCTCGCACCAGGGCCGGTGGGTGCCGCTGGTCGACGGCCTCACCGCCAAGGTCAGCGTGAAGGTGCGCTCGCAGCGGTTCATCGTGGCGCTGGTGCCCATGTTGCGAGAGCTGCTCGACGATGGCTGACCCGGGCTTCACCGAGGCGCCGCCGGGCGGAGCGGTGGGGCGCACCCTGAGCGCGCTGACGCGCGGCCTCGGGCCGCCGCCGGTGCCGGTGTTCGGCGGCAGCACCGCGGTCGACTGTGGCCTGGCGTCGCTCGCCTCGGTGCTCGGCGCGCACGGCCGGCACGTCACCGTCGAGCAGCTGCGCAAGTACCTGCCGGTCGACGTCGACGGGGTGAGCGCCAAGCACCTGCTCGACGCCGCCCATCACCTGGGCCTACGGGGGCGCGCCGTCACCGCGCCCTTCGAGGTGCTCGCGCAGCTGCCGCGCGCCACCATTCTGCATTGGGACATGAGCCACTTCGTGGTGCTCGACCGCGTGGTGGGCGAGAGCGTTCGCATCGTCGACCCCGCCGCGGCGGCGGCGCGCGACATACCGTTCGACGAGGCGCGCAAGTCCTTCTCGGGGGTGGCGCTGCTGCTCGAGCCGGGCGACGCGTTCGAGACCGGCGACCACCGCACCTCGACGCTCGGCCTGATGAAGCGGGCGGTCGACCGCGCCATCTTCACCCGGGTGGTGCTGGTGTCGGCCTGGCTGCAGCTGCTCGCCTTCGTGCTGCCGTTTCTCACCGGCTTCGTGGTCGACCGGCTGCTGCCGCGCAAAGACTGGCAGCTGTTTCTCGCCTGCGCCCTGGGGCTGACCATGGTGGTCGCCTTTCGCGGCTTCACCCTGTTGGTGCGCGGCCACCTGCTCAGCTACCTGCGCACCAAGGTTCACGTCGAGGTGCTGGTGGGCATGCTCGAGCACCTGCTGCGGCTGCCCATCGACTTCTTTCGCTGGCGGCCGACCGGCACCCTGGTCGCCCGGCTGCAGAGCGTGAACTACATTCGCGACGCGTTCAGCACCCACGTCACCACCGTGGTGCTCGACGGGGTGTTCGCGCTCGGGTCGATCGCGGTGCTGTTCGCGGTCGACCTGCGCTTCGGCGCGGTCGCGCTGGCCTGGTCGCTGCTCGACGTGGCGGTGGTGCTCGCCCACCTCACCCGCTACGGCCGGCTCGCCAACACCCACTTCGACCGCGACGCCGAGGCCAACACCCGGCTCTACGAGGCCATCGCCGGCATCGCGACCATCAAGGCGGGCGGCGGCGAGCACCGGGTGTTCGAGCGCTGGCTCAACGCGTTCGTCGAGCAGCTCAACGTGCGGCTGAGCCTCGCGCGCATCGAGACCCGCCTGGGGGTGGCCAGCGGCATGATTCGGGTGGCCGCCCCGGCCAGCGCGCTGCTGCTCGGCGCCGCTTTCGTGCTCGACGGCAAGATGTCGCTCGGCGCGATGCTGGCGGTGAACGCGCTCTCGGCCACGGTGCTGACCGCGTTCTCTTCGCTGGCCGAGACCCTGCACAGCTACCTCGAGCTGCCCCAGCACGGGGCGCGGGTGAACGACGTGCTCGAGGTGGCGCCCGAGCAGCCCCAGGCCACCGAGCCCGCCCCGCGGCTGCAGGGCCACGTCACCCTCACCGACGTCTCGTTTCGGTATGGCCCGCTCACCCCGGTGGTGCTCGACCGGGTCTCGCTCGAGGTGGCGCCGGGGCAGTTTCTGGCCATCGTGGGGCCCTCGGGCTCTGGCAAGAGCACCCTGGGCAACCTGCTGGTGGGGCTCGACGTGCCCCAGAGCGGCTCGGTGCGCTTCGACGGCTACGACCTGGGCGCGCTCGAGCTCACCAGCGTGCGCCGCCAGGTGGGCTACGTGAACCAGAAGACGTTTCTGATGCGCGGCTCGGTGCGCGACAACATCACCCTCTTCGACCCCTCGATTTCGCTCGAGCAGGTGAAGGCCGCCGCGCGGCTGGCCGAAATCGACCGCGAGATAGAGGCCCTGCCCCAGGGCTACGACTCGCTGCTCGCCGAAGACGGCAACTCGCTCTCGGGTGGCCAGCGGCAGCGCCTCGCCCTGGCGCGCGCGCTGGTGCGGCGCCCCGCGCTCTTGCTGCTCGACGAGGCCACCTCGGCGCTCGACGCCATCACCGAGCAGCAGGTGCAGAAGAACCTCGAGCAGCTCAAGTGCACCCGGGTGGTCATCGCCCACCGCCTCTCGACCGTGCGGCAGGCCCAGCGGGTGGTGGTGCTCGACGGCGGCCGCATCGTCGAGGTGGGCACCCACGCCCAGCTGCTCGCCCAGGGCGGCACCTATGCGCGCCTGGTCGACGCCCAGATGGAGACCTGACGGTGGTGCTCGCGTTCGCCCTGAGCCTCGAGCTCGCCGTCGCACCGCTCACCCTGCCTCAGGCGCTCACCGAGGCGCGGGCCCGCTCGGTCGAGGTGGCGGTGGCATTGGCCCGCCTCGAGCAAGACCGGGGCGCCTTTCGCAGCGAGCTGTCGGCGCTGCTGCCCCACCTCGACGTGGGCGCGTCGGTGGCCCGCAACTCGACCGCCGCCGCGCTCGACGTGGTCGACGCCCGCGCGGGCTACACCGCCGCGCCGTTGAACGACCCGGCCGCGCCGCCCGGCTCGCTGGTGCTCACCCCCAACAGGGTCGACAGCCTCGAGGTGCAGCCGCTGGTGGCGGCCTCGGCGCTCGGCCAGCTCACCGTGCCCGTGCTCGACGCCCCAGCGCTGGTGCGCACCCGCGCCGCGGGCCACCGGGTCGATTCAGACGCGGCCGCCGCGCGCTTCACGCTCGAGGCGGCACAGGTGCGGGTGTGGCAGCTGATGCTGGCGGCCCAGACCGCGGCGGCGCTCTCGGCCATCTCGGGCGAGCGGCTCAAGGAGGCAAGAGAGCAGCAGCAGGCGGCCGAGGCGCGCTTCAAGGCGGGCGAGCTCGACCGGCTCGGGCTCACCCGCGCGAAGGGCGCCACGGCCGCGGCCGACCGCGGGCTGCGGCAGGCGGCTGCGAACGAGATTGCCGCCCGCGCCGCGGTGGCCGCCGCCCTGGGGCGCAGCTTCGACCTCACCCTGGGGCCGGTGCCCGAGCCGGCGCCGCTCGAGGCCGCGGCGGCGGGCCTCGAGCCGTCGGCGTCGCAGCGGGCCGACCTGCTGGCCGCGCGAGAGCAGCTCGACAGCGCCGAGCTGTACACCACGGCCGCGGCGCTGAGGTTTCTGCCCCGCGCCGACCTCAACGGTCAGCTGGTCTACGGCAACGTGCAGAACTTCGCCGGAGCCAACGCCTACTGGTGGGTGCAGGCCCGGCTCGTGTGGTCGCTGTACGACGGCGGCGACCGCTACGGTGAGCTCCACCGGCGAAAGGGGCTGGCGGCCGAGGCAGGGGCGCGGCTCGAGCAGGCCGAGCGCGAGGCGGCGCGGCAGGTGGTGGTGGCGCGGGCCCAGGCCGCGGCGAGCACCGAAGCGCTCTCCAGCGCGCAGACCGAGGTGAAGCTCGCCCGCGAGAGCCTCGAGGCGGCGCGCGCCCAGTTCCGGGTCGGCGCGCTGGGCTACCTCGAGCTGCTCGACGCCCAGGCGGCGCGCTTCAGCGCCGAAGAGGCGCTGGCCAACGAGCGGCTGCGGCTGTCGACCGCGCGGCTCGACCTGGCGCTGGCGCTGGGCGTGGCCCGCCCGCTGCTCGACGCGCAGATCGGCTCAGCTCAGCCCGAAGGGCCGACCAGGTAGCAGCGGCCCTCTTCTTTTCGGGTGGCGAACTGCCCCTGGAGCAGCTCGAACGTTCGGGCGTCGATGCGCACCACCGGGTCGACGTGGGGGCTGACCGCGCGGCGCATGTGCTCGTCGGCGAGCATCTCGAACACCCGGTCGAGCAGCGCGTCAGAGTCTTCAGCGGCGACCGAGAGCGCGACCGCGTGGTCGGGCTTCTGCTGGGCCAGCTCGAGGGCGCAGGTGGCTCCCGACTTGAGCCGCGTCGCGCGGTGGCTGCTCTGCTTCGACAGCACCAGCGCGCTGCCGTCGGCGAGCAGCAACTGGCTCGCCTCGTGGGCCTGGGCCGAAGCAGCGAGCAGCGACCCGCTGCCCGGCTCGTTGCCGGTGGGCTGGTCGACGTCCGACTCGTCGGCGCCCAGCGCGATGGCGAAGTGGGTGTCGGTGGTGGGCACCTCGGCGGTCGGCACGTCGTTGCTGCGGTTGGGCGCCGGGGGAGAGCTCGAGCGAGGAACCACTCGGGTGCGGCGCTGACTGCCGCCGGTGAGGCTCACCGCGGCGAGGTGCTCTTCGACCGCCAGCCCGTCGAGCGGACGCCCGGCGGGGTCGATGGCGAGCATGCGCAACACCAGCTCTGAAAGCCGCGGGGGGCACTCGGGGTTGAGCTGAAGCGGAGCCGGCGGCGGAAGGGCGAGCATGCGCGCGTAGACCGCGGGCGGCACGTTGCCGGGAAAGGGGGCCACCCCGGTGAGCGCGACATACAGCACGCACCCCAGGCCGTAGACGTCGACCGCCGGGGTGAGCACGCGCGCGCCGACCAGCTGCTCGGGCGACATGTAGCCGGGTGAGCCCAGGGTGACGCCGGTTCGGGTGAGCGAGATGCGGGTGTCGATGGCGCGCACCAGGCCGAAGTCGACCAGGGTGGCGGGGCTCATTGCGGCTTGCGGCACCATCACGTTCGAGGGCTTCACGTCGCGGTGCACCAGGCCGCGGCGGTGCAGCACCGCCAGCGCCCCGGCCAGCTCGCGGCCCAGCACGATGGCCTCGTCGACGGTGCTCCCCACGCGCACCAGCTTGGCGCTCAGCGCCTCTCCGCCGATGAAGCGCATCACCAGGTAGTGGTTGGTGCCCTCGGCACCGTGCGCGACGTAGCGCACGATGTTGGGGTGCTCGATGAGCTTGAGCATCTCGGCTTCGCGCTCGAAGCGCTGCTGGGCCTCGGCGCCTTCGAGCAGCAGCTGCTTGACCGCCACCGCTTCGCCGGTGACCTGGTCGAGCGCCTTGTAGACCCGGCCCATGCCGCCATTCGCGATGACCTGCATGACGCGAAACCGATTGACGATGAGGTCCACGTGCCCTTGCGAGCGTCGATGATAGCAGCGGCGCCCGGCGCTCGAAATGTACGGCCGAGCGGCGGAGCGAGCCGGCGTTTTCTTGCCTGCCCCCTGACATTCGGATCAGGCTCGACGCGAGGAGCACATGCTCGGGCGCCGCTTCGGCGAATTCGTCATCAAAGGGCATGTCGGCGCAGGTGGCGCCGGGCAGGTGTACCTCGCCGAACAGGTGACCCTCGCCCGAGATGTGGTGGTGAAGGTGCTGAACCAGTCGCAGACCGGCGACCCGGCGGCGGCCGAGCGGTTCATGCGCGAAGCGCGGCTGGCGTCGACGCTCGACCACCCCTTCGCCGCGCACGTGTACGGCTTCGGGCTCGAGCCCGACGGCACCCTGTGGATAGCGATGGAGCTGGTGCGTGGCACCCCGCTCGAGCAGCTGGTGCGCGAGCACGGCCCGATACCGCTGGCGCGCCTGGTGCCGTTCTTCGAGCGCCTGTGCGAGGTGGTACACGCGGCGCACGAGCAGGGCATCGTTCACCGCGACATCAAGCCCGCCAACGTGATGGTGCTCACCCGCTCGGGGCGGCTCTTGCCCAAGCTGCTCGACCTGGGCATCGCGCGGCGGCAGGCGGCCAAAGGTGCCGAGCCCGCCCCCGGCGCCGAGCTGGGCGAGCTGGCCGAGGCCTTTCCCTCGACCGCGCAGCACGCGGCGGTGGGCACGGGCCTCTCGGCCACCGCGGCGCTGCTGCGCGCCGAGACGGTCGAGCTCACCCACCTGGGCGCAGTGGTGGGCACGCCGCTCTACATGGCCCCCGAGCAGTGGCTCGACGCGAGCAAGGCCGAGCCCCGCACCGACGTCTACAGCCTCGCGCTGCTCGCCCACTTCGCGCTCGTCGGCCGGCCGCCCTTCGAGGGCCGCTCGCTGCGCGCGCTGGCCAAGGCGCACGGCACCGCGCCGCTGCCGCCGCTGCCCGCCGAGCTGCCGGCCACCCTGCACGCGGCGCTCGCGCGCGGCGCCGCCAAGCGCCCCGCCGACCGCTACACCACCGCGCTCGAGCTGGCCGCGGCGGTGCGCACCGGCGCGCAGCTGCTGGCCGAGCCGCGCGCCCTGCCCCAGCTCGCCGACGCGGAGCGCGACAACGCGCTCAACGACGCGCCGCAGCCCATCGCCGAAGCGCTGGCGCTCATCGAGGCGGCGCGCTCGGCGCACCAGCAGCTCGAGGCCGTCGACCTGGTGAGCCGCACCATCGCCCGCTACCTGGGCGTGCTGGCGCTCTGCAGCCGGGCCAAGGTCGGGGTGGCCGCCAGCGCCGACGGCCCGGCGGCGCGCGCGCTGCTCGAGCGGCTGGTCGAGGCCGGCCTCACGACCCTCGAGTGGGTGCAGCTGGCGCGCGAGCTGTGCCGCCCGTTCGCCACCCGCCCGCTGGCGCACCCGCTGCCCGACCTGGTGACCTTCTTCTTCACCGTGAGCCCCGAGGGCGCGGTGACCCCGAGCCGCGGAGACGAGGCCTGGGGCGCGCTCGAGCGCCTGCTGGCCGCCGCGCCGCCCGCCTCGGCAGACGACGCGCAGTACGCCGCGCTGGCCGAGCGCATGGCCGTGCTGGGCACCCTGCTCAAGCGCCTGTCGTTCATCTACGACTACGCGCTCACCGTGCAGGCCGAGCGCCCCGAGCGCTACATGGGCACCCGGCGCGGCACCCGCGCGGTGCAGAAGGTGGCCCAGCCGCTGCCCGAGCCCCACGTGGCCTGGCTGGTCGACCCCGAGGGCCAGCCCGTGCTCTCGCTCGCCCCGCTGGTGCAGCTGTTCTCTCCGGGCGCGGGGCTGCCCGAAGAGCTGTTCTGGTTCGAGAGCAAGAGCCGCCACGGCGCGCGCATGGTGGCGCTGCCTTTGCCCTTCGAGCGCCACAGCGACGCGGTCGAAGAATGGCTTCACCGCACCCTGCCGCAGACCGTGGGCCGCGGCGCCGCGCTCGAGCGGCCCGAGCGCGCGCCGTACAAGGGGCTGTCGGCCTTCACCAGCGACGACGCCGACAACTACTTCGGGCGCGAGGTCGAGGCCGAGACCTTCGCCAACCGGCTGCGGCTCTCGGGCCTGCTCGCGGTGGTGGGCCCCTCGGGCGCAGGCAAGTCGTCGTTCGTGCTGGCGGGCGTGCTGCCGCTGCTGCCCCGGGGGTGGAAGGCGGTGGTCACCCGCCCGGGCGCCACGCCCTTCGCCGCGCTCGAGGCGAAGCTCAAGGCGGCCGGCTACGACCTGCGCGGCGCCCGCGGCGAGGGTCTGGCCGAGGCGCTCGGCGGCCGCCTCGCCGAGCCCGAGTCGGTGCTGCTGGTGGTCGACCAGTTCGAAGAGCTGGTGACGCTCTGCCCCGACGAGGGCGAGCGCGAGGCGTTCGCCGCCACCCTGCTGGCGGTGGCCTACCACCCGAGCGGCCGGCTCAAGGTGGTCGTCACCCTGCGCGACGACTTCTTGATTCGCATTCAGCAGCTGGCCGCGTTTCGGCAGACGCTCTCGTCGTCGCTGCAGCTGCTCGGCACCCCGGCGCGCGCCGAGCTGCTCAAGGTCATCGTCGAGCCGGCGCGGCGGGTCGGCTACGGGTTCGACGACGACGCCCTGCCGGGGCGCATGGTCGACGAGGTGGCCGGCCACCCCGGCGCGCTGGCGCTGCTCTCGTTCACCGCCAGCCAGCTGTGGGAGCTGCGCGACCGCCAGCTCATGCAGCTGCGCGCCAAGACCTACCAGGCGTTGGGCGGAGTCGGCGGCGCGCTGGCCCACCACGCCGAGTCGACGCTGGCCGGGCTCGACGCCGCCGAGCAGGGCCTGTTGCGCGAGGCGCTGCGCCACCTGGTGACCTCGCAGGGCACCCGCGCGGTGATGTCGCGGCGCGAGATGCTCGAGGTGCTGGGCGGCGGCGCGCCGGCCCACAAGGTGCTCGAGAAGCTGGTCTCGGCCCGCCTGCTGGTCACCTCGGAAGACGCCTCGGGCGAAGACCGCGTCGAGCTGATTCACGAAGCGCTGCTGGTGAGCTGGCCGCGCCTGGTCGCCTGGCAGCGCGAAGACGCCGAGACCGCGCGGCTGCGCGACGCGCTGCGCTCGTCGGCCCGCCAGTGGGAAGAGCGGGGGCGGCCCAAGGGGCTCTTGTGGCGCGCCGAGACCCTGGCCGAGTACCGCTTCTGGCGCACCCGCTTTCGCGGGCGGCTCACCCAGGTCGAGGCCGCCTTCACCGAGGCCAGCCTGGCCGACGAGCGCCGCGCGCGCCGCCTGCGCAACGGGGCGCTGGGGGCGGTGTTCGTGGGGCTGGTGGTGGGCATCGCGCTGGTGACGGGCGCGTACCGGCAGGCCCACGCCTCGGCGCTGGCGATGCGGCAAGAGCAGGGGCGCCTGGCGCTGCTCGACGAGCGCCCGCTCGACGCGCTCACCTACCTGGCCCAGGCCGCGCGCGACGGGGCCGACAACCCGGCGCTGCGCCGCATGGCCGGCCTCATCGACTTCAAGCTCCAGGGCCTCGAGGCCGAGCTGGGCCGCGAGAGCTCTGGAGCGCTGGCGCTGGCCCGCGCGGGCGACGGCGCAAAGGTGGCGGTGGTGTGGCGCGCCGGCACCGCCTCGCTGGTCGACGCGGCGAGCGGCGAGCGGCGCGGGCTGCCGCTCGAGCACGTGATGAGCGTGGCGTCGTCGCCGGGGCGGCTGGTGTTCGGCACCGCCGACGGGGTGGTGACGCTGGTGCGCCCGAGAGACGGCGCCATCGAGCGCCAGGTGCAGCTCGAGCGGCGCGCGCTTCGCTCGGTCGCGGTGTCGGCCGACGGGCGCTGGGTGAGCGCGGCGGGGCCGGGGCCCGACAGCGTGCTGGTCGACGCGCGCAGCGGCGAGCACCGCGCCGCGGGCAGCCTCGAAGGGGCGCTGATTTCGACCACCGCGATCAGCCCGACCGGTCGCTGGGTGGCCACCTTCTCGGGCAACTACCAGGCCAGCGCCGAGAGCCCCCACGGGCTCGCCCTGTTCGACACCCAGCGCGACGTGCAGCTGATGCTGGCCACCGAAGAGGCGGTGGGCGCGGTGCTCTTTCACCCCACCGATGCCGACCGGCTGTGGGTGTCGACCGACCAGGGCCAGGTGGGACTGCTCAGCGTGCAGAAGCGCGACTGGGTGTGGAAGCAGAAGGTGGGCAGCGCACCGGTCAAGCAGCTGGCGCTGTCGCCCGACGCGCGGTGGGTGGCGTTCGGCGCCGACAAGACGGTGGGGCTGCTGTCGGCCGAGAGCGGCGCTTCGGCGCTGAGCGACCTGATGCCCTCGACCGCCATGTCGAGCTGCTTCAGCCCGTCGGGCAGCACGGTGGTGTTCGGCGGGCTGCAGGGCGAGCTGCGCGTCTACGACACGTCGCCGCCCGCGCTGCGCTGGGTGCACTTCGGCCACGTCGACCGCGCCAACGGCTGCCTCGCGCTCGACGAGCAGCGGTTGGTGTCGAGCTCGTTCGACGGCTCGCTCAAGCGGTGGAGCCTGTCGACCCGGGTGCAGGGGCAGCTCACCGGGCCGCTCAAGGCGCTGGCGCTGACGGTCGACCGCGGCGACGGCTCGGCCTACTTCGCCCTCGCCGACGGGGTGTGGCACGTGGCGGCCGGCGGCGAGCCCCAGCGGCTGGTGGCCCGCGCGCTCGGCCAGGGGGTGCTGCTCAGCGCCTCGGGCACCGGCGAGCTGGCGGTGCTCGACGGGCACACCGTCGAGCGGTACCGGGTCGATGCGGGGGGCGCCGTGCGGCTCGGCGCGTTCGCCAACTCGACCACCCTGGGCGACGCGGTGCTGGCGCCCGGCGGAGAGCAGCTGGCGCTGGCCGACCTCGACGACGGCAGCATTCGGGTGGTGAGCGCGCAGAGCGGCGAGGCGGTCAGCACGCTGGCGGCGCGCGAGCGGCTGAACCCCGGGCTGTTTCGCCCCGCGCACCGCTTCATCGCCTGCAGCGAGTCGGGGGTGCTGCGCGCGTTCGACCTCTCGGGCCCGCGCGCCGAAGAGGTCGGCGCGGGCCGGCGGCTGCACAACCGCGACTGCTGGCCGGTGTGGCAGGGCGACCAGGTGGCGACCTACTCGCTCGACGGCACGGTGCGCTCGAACGTCGAGGGACCCTCGCCCGAGGTGACGGTGCTGCCCGGCGCCATCGCCGCGCTGGCCGACGTGCCCGGGCTGGCGGCGCTCTCGCAGGGCTCGCTGATCTGGTTCGAGGGCCCGGTGCAGCTCGGCCGGGTGACGATGCCCGAAATCGACCCCGGCATGAGCTACTTCGCGGCCGGCGCGCTGTGGTTCGTCGACAAGTACGGCAGGGTGGGCGCGTTCGGCCGACGCGCCGACGTGCTGCCCGCGGCGCTGGTGGCGCTGCACGAGCGGCGCGGCACCACCGTGCTCGAGAACGAGCGCCTGGTGACCCGCCCCGCGCAGTCTCTCGCCGCTCGCCCGCCACGCTCGCCCTGAGATGCCGACAGCATTTGCCCTCCCGTCGCCGGAAGCGCACGTCCCTCGGCGAACGTTCGCTCCCTGAAGGGTGCGCGCTGTGCGCGCAGTGCCCACCTCGATTCGCGATTCGGTCGTACTACGCTCGAGGCCGAGCCACGCGGTGGGTCGCCTCTTCTTCGACATCGTCGATCGCTCGCGGAGCGATTTGTGGCCCCTGCCGGCGAAGGGCAGCGCCCTCATCGGCAGCGGGCCTGACGTCGACCTCAGCCTCTCTTCACAGGGGGTCGCGCCGCGCCACGCGCGCTTCGACGTCGCGCGGCTCGAGCTCGAGTCGCTCGACGGGGCGGTCGAGGTCGACGGGCGGCCGCTGGGGCCCGCGGGGCGGGCGACCCTCGAGTCGGGCAGCCAGGTGCGCATCGGCGAGAGCACCCTGCACCTGGTGGTGTGGCAGCCCGACAGCGCCCGGCCGCTCTCGAGCCACCCCTACCTCGAGCAGCGGGGCGCCGAAGAGTGCCTGCGCGGCATGCGCAAGAAGTCGGCCTTCTCGGTGGTGACCGTCTCGTCGCCCCAGCGCGCGCGCTCGGCCGAGGTCGAGGCGGCGCTGGCCTCGACCATACGCCTCACCGACGTGCTGGCCGCGTACGCGCCGGGCACCTACGAGCTGCTGCTGTTCGACACCGGGCCCGAGGGCGCGGCGCAGGTGGCCAGCCGCATCACCCGGGCCCTGGCGCAGGTGACCGCCCCCGGCGCGGTGGGCGTGGCGCACTTTCCCGGCGACGGGCTGAGCATCGACGTGCTGCTCGCCCACTCGCGCGCGGCCACCCGCGAGGCGGGGCCCGAGGGCAGCGAAGGCGGCTCGCCGATGGTCAGCTCGCGCGACGAGATGATCGAGCGGCTGGCGCTCAGCGAGCTGCCGGTGCTCATTCTCGGCGAGACCGGCAGCGGCAAAGAGGTGATGGCCAGCCGCATTCACCAGCTCTCGCGCCGCCGCGCGCACCCCTACGTGAAGTTCAACTGCGCCGCGTTCACCGAGTCGCTGTTCGAGAGCGAGCTGTTCGGGCACGAGCGCGGCGCGTTCACCGGCGCCAGCGGCACCAAGCCCGGCCTGCTCGAAGCCGCCAACGGCGGCACGGTGTTTCTCGACGAGGTGGGCGAGATGCCGCTGGCGATGCAGGCCAAGCTCTTGCGCGCCCTCGAGCAGCGCGAGGTGCTGCGGGTGGGCGCGGTCAAGCCCACACCCATCGACGTGCGCTTCGTGGCCGCCACCAACCGCGACCTGCAGGCCGAGGTGGCGCGGGGCAGCTTCCGCCCCGACCTCTACTTCCGCCTCGAGGGCGCTACCGTCATTCTGCCTGCGCTGCGCGAGCGGCTGGCCGAGTTTCCCCAGCTGGTGCGCCAGCTGCTCACCGTGGTGGCGCGGCGCTCGAAGCTGGCCCGGGTGCCCGAGGTGACCCCCGGCGCGATGGAGCTGCTCATGAAGTACCGCTGGCCGGGCAACGTGCGCGAGCTGCAGAACGTGCTCGAGCGCGCGAGCCTGATGTCCGACGGCGGGCTCATCGACCGCAACCACCTGCCGCTCGAGAAGCTGACCTCGCGCTTCGCCGAGTACGACCCGCGCCGGTTTCGCGCCGCGGCCCACCCCGCGCCCGCCCCCGCGATAGAGCCGCCGGCACCTGCGCCAGCGCCGGCACCCCCGAGCCCGCCCGCCTTCGAGCCGCCCGCGCCCGACCGGCGCGGCCGCCGCGGCCTGGGCCTCTTGCTCGAGGGCACCGAGCGCCAGCAGCTCGCCGAGCAGGAGCGCCAGGTCATCGAGCAGGCGCTGCTGCAGTGCGGCGGCAACCAGACCCAGGCCGCCCGCCGGCTGGGCATCTCGCGCCAGACGCTCATCAAGCGCATCGAGCGCTACGGGTTGACCCGGCCGCGCGGCGGCCCCGAGAAGGGTGGGCGCGGTGCCGGGCCCTGACGGCAGCCCGCCCGCGCGGGTGAAGTGGGTCGCCCACCCGCACCTGGTGGTGCGCACCCCGCTCTTGCCGCTCGAGACGCTGGCCGACTGGCCCCGCGAGCCCGCCGCCGCGCGAAGGCGGCTGGCCGCGCTGCTCGAGCGCCCCGAGGTGCGCGAGGCCATCGGCATCGCCGCTCCGGCGGTGCTCGAGGGCATCGCGCGCTGGCAGGCCGAGCCCGACAGCGACCGGGGCAAGAAGCTCGAGAAGGCGCTGCACGGCTACGTGCAGCGGCTGGCCTCGCGCTGCACTCCGTTCGGGCTGTTCGCCGGGGTGTCGCTGGCCCGCCTGGGCAGCACCACGCGCCTCGAGCTGGCGCCGCACGGGCAGGCGCGGCGCAAGACCCGCGTCGACCTGGGGGTGCTGTTTCAGCTCTGCGAGCAGCTGGTGAAGCGCCCCGACGTGCGCGAGGCGGTGCGCTTTCACCCCAACGAGACCGCGGTGGCGGTGGGCGACCGGCTGCACTTCGTCACCGGCCGGCAAGACGGCGAGCAGCGGGTGTACGAGCTCTCTTCGGTGGCCCGCGGCGAGGCGGTGTCGGCGGCGCTCGGGGCCTGCCGGCAGGGCGCCCGGCTGCACGCGGTGCGCGAGCAGGTGGCCCGGCTGCAGGTCGGCAGCGAGGCCGAGGTGGCGGCGTTCGTCGAGCAGCTGGTCGACGCCCAGGTGCTGTTGCCCGAGCTGCGGCCGGTGCTGACCGGGAGCGACGCGCTCGACGAGCTGACGGCGCAGCTCGAGCGGGCCCACGTCGCGCCCGAGACCCTGGCGCAGCTCGCCGCCCTGCGGCGCGAGCTCGAGGTGCTCGACGGCGCGCCACCCGGCGCCGGCTACCCCCAGCACCGCGCGGTGGCGGCGCGGGTGGCCGAGCTGGGGGTGCGCAGCGAGAACGGTCGGGCGCTGCAGGTCGACCTGTTTCGACCGGCGCCCCACGCCGAGGTCTCGGCGGGGTTGATTCAGGGCCTGCTCAACGCCGCCGCCCGGCTGAGCGCGGTGCTCGAGGTGCCCAGGTCACCGCTTGCCGACTTCAAGGCCGCCTTCGAGCGCCGGTGGGAGTCGGCCGAGGTGCCGCTGCTGCTGGCGCTCGACGAAGAGGCGGGCATCGGCCTGCTCAAGGGCGGGGTGCCGCTGGCCGAGAACCCGCTGTTGCGCGAGGTGGCGCTCGGAGACCCCGACGCCGAGCACACCGCCAGCGGCGCGCAGGCGCTGGGGCAGTGGCGCTCGGGGCTGTGGCTCGAGGCCCAGCGGCTGCCCGAGCCCCAGGTCGAGCTCGACGCGCGCGACCTCGATGCCCGGGCCAGCGGCCGCGCTCCGCCGCAGTCGTTTCGGGTGATGGCGCGCCTGTTCGCGCCGCGTCGACCCGACGAGCCGCTCGGCCAGCTGGTGTCGTTCGACGGCGGGCTGCCCGAGTCGCTCAACGGCCGGTTCTGCTGGCTCGACCCGAAGCTCAAAGAAGCGGTGGCGTCGGCCATCGCCGCCCACGAGGCGCGCGACTCCGAGCGGGTGTTCGCCGAGGTGGTGCACAGCCCCGAGGGCCGGGTGGGAAACGTCATCGCCCGGCCGCTGCTGCGCGGCTACGAGCTGCCGGTGCTGGCGCGCAGCGGCGCTCCCTTGGAGCAGCAGCTCGAGCTGGCCGACCTGCTGCTGTCGCTGCGCAACGGGCGGCTGGTGCTGCGCTCGAAGCGCCTGGGCCGCGAGGTGGTACCGGCGCTGAGCAACGCCCACAACTTCAACCGCGGGCTGCCGCTCTACCGCTTCCTCGCGCTGCTGGGGCGCGAGCCGTACGCGGCGGCGCCGGCGTGGAGCTGGGGCCCTCTGGAGCACGCGCCCGCGCTGCCGCGGGTGACCCTCAACCGGTGGGTGGTGAGCCCGGCGCGCTACCGGCTGACCCCGGCCACGCTGCGCACCCTGAAGGCGCCGGCCGACCTGGCCGCGCTGGGCGCGCAGCTGCGCTGGCCGCGGCACCTGCTCTCGATGGAGGGCGACAACGCGGTGCCGGTCGACCTGCAGAGCGAGAGCTCGTGCGCCGCGTTTCTCGACGCGCACCGCGAGCGCGAGGCGGTCGAGCTGCAAGAAGACCTGCAGCGCCGCTACGGCTCGCCGGTCGAGAGCGGCGGCGCGGCGCTGGCCAACGAGCTGGTGTTCTCGGGCTACAGCGAGACGCCCAGCGCGCCGGTGTCGCGGCGCGCGGCCACCGAGGTGACGCGCAGCTTCGGCCCGGGAGACGAGTGGCTGTTCGCGCGGGTCACCGTGGCGGTGGCCAGCGCCGACCGGCTGCTCACCGAGCTGCTCAAGCCGCTGCTCGACGAGCTGCACGCCGAGCCCCGCTTCAAGGGCTGGTTCTTCGTGCGCTACACCGACCCCGACCACCACCTGCGGCTGCGCTTTCGCGGCGAGCCGGCCTTCTTGCTGGGCGAGCTGTGGCCCAGGCTGCACGCGAGCTTCGAGTACGCCCGCGGCGCGGGCCTCATCGCCCGCGAAGAGCTGGGCACCTACGTGAGAGAGGTCGAGCGCTACGGCGGGCCCGCGGTCATCGGCGCGGCCGAGGCGATGTTCGAGGCCGACAGCCGGGCGGTGCTCGAGCTGCTCGAGCTGGCGCCGGGCAGCGCGGGCCTCGAGCTGCGGTGGCGGTGGGCGCTGCTCGCCATCGTCGACCTCTTCGCCGCGCTCGAGCTGACCCCGGCGCAGCGTCGCGCGACGCTCTCGGGCTGGCGGAGGGCGCTGGCGCGCGAGCTGGGCGACCCCGAGCGGCTCGAGCCCTCGCTGTCGAAGAAGTACCGCTCGCTCAAGCGGGAGCTCGAGCAGCTCTTGAGCCAGCGCACGGCCAGCGGGCCTCTGGCGCGGGGCCTCGAGGTGCTGAACCGGCGGGCCCAGGCCCTGCACGCGCTCGCCGCGCCGCTGCGCCAGGCCGACCCCGGGGCGCTCACCGCGCCGCTCGAAGACATCGCCGGGGCGCTGATGCACCTGAGCTGCAACCGGCTGCTGCGGTCGAACCAGCGCGCCAACGAGCTGGTGCTGTACGACCTGCTGCTGCGCCACCTTCGCAGCGCTTGAGCCGCGTCAGCCGCGCTTGTGCACCAGGGTCTTGAGCTCGTGCCCGAAGCGAATGCGCAGCTTGTTCGGAGCCACCAGCTCTTCGACGATTCCCGCCCCGAAGGTCGGGTGGGTGACCACGTCGCCGGCCACGTAGCGCTCGTTCGCGCTGTAGGCCCTGCCCGCGCGGGTCTCTTTGACCACCGCGGTGGCGGCGGCGCCGCCGGCCTTCCACTCTTCGACCCAGTCGGGCTGCACGGTGGCGACCAGCTTCGAGAGGGTGGGCTCTTCGCCCAGCCACACCTCGCGCGCCGCCTGCTTCCGGTCGCCCTCGAACGGCTGGGCGGGCTTCAGGCCGCCGCGCTTCTCGATGGCCCAGTGCATCATCAGGCGAAAGGCCTCGAGCGGGAAGCTGGGGTCGATTTCCCTGAACCGGCCGAAGGTGCCGCGCTCGCCCTCGATGCGGTAGTACTCGGCCAGCGCGCCGCGGTTCTGCGCCAGCAGGTACTCGATGTACGACTTGCGCGCGGCCGGGTCAGTGGGCTTCTTGAAGAACGCGTCTTCGACCAGGGGGCGGGGCGCGAGCTTGGCGGTGGCGGCGATGGCGGTGCCGACGCCGTCGAGGAACACCGCGGGCAGCACGCGGTGCCCGTCGAGGCGCAGCGCGAACCCCTTCGCCACCCCAGCGCGCGCGTGGGAGTAGAGCTTCTCGAGCTGGGTGCCCTTGGTGCCGGGCTTGCGGTGCGCGGCCAGGTCTTCGGGCGACTCGGTGGTGAGGGCGCCGTTCTTGAGCAGCGCCAGCACCCGCTCGCCCACCTGCTTGCCGCTCGCCGAGCCGTAGTCGCTCACCGGCGGGGTCAGCGGCACCCACTGCCCATCGGCGACCTCTTCCATCAACATCGTGGCGACGGCACCGGGCTTCTCGGACCAGTCGGTCGGCAACCCGCTCAGCGCGCAGCGCAATTCCATCGTCCCTGACTACTACGCGTCTGAGACGTTGGGGAACCAATCGACTTCGAGGGGGTGATCAGGTCGATCAGCGCTCGGCGTCGACCTGCTTCTGCAGCTTCTTCACCTGCTCGGCCGCCTGGTGCGCGCGCCGCTTCGCCTCGGCGAGCTCGCGCTCGAGCGTGCTCACCTCATCGGCCGCGGCGGCGGCCTCCGACTCGGCGGCCTTGAGCGCCGCGAGCAGCTCGGGGGCGGGGCCCCTGGGCTTGGGAGGAGACGGAGGAGGAGGCGGCGGCGCGGGCGCCGACTTCTTCGGCGGCGGGTGCACCACCGCGGGCGCGCCCTCGGGCGCGGCGCCGAAGAACCCCACCGGCGCCTCGGGCAGCTTCGAGAACCGCCCCGCCTTCACCGCCTCGGCGAGCGCGGGGTCGACCAGCGCGCCCTGCACCACCGCGATGAGGGCCGGCACGTCGGGCCCGCTCGCCTTCTTGCGCAGGTCTTCGACCGCGGCGCGCTGCTTCTCGACCGCGGCCTTGAAGTCTCTGCCGCTGGCGAGCGCCTTGCCGATCTGGAACAGCGCGTCGAGCTCGTGGCGCGCCTCGCGCGAGAGTCGGTTGAGGGCGTGCGCCACCAGGGTGGGCTTGTGCTGCTTCTTCACCGTGGCCGCGGCCTCTTTCTCGCCGGCGTCTTTCAGCTCTTTGGCCAGCGCGTCGCGCTTCGCCATGAACGCGTCGGGCGCGACCGCGTAGAGCGCGTCGAGCGCGTCTTCGAGCTTCGCCGCCGAGCTCACAGCGCGCGCTCGTAGATGCGGTACACCTTGGTGCGGCGGGCGCCGGTGGCGGCGATGGTGCGAATCATCAGGCTCTCGTCTTCGACCACCAGGCCCAGCTCACCGGTGGTGTAGCCCAGGCGCCGGGCCTCTTTGAACGTCTCGTCGGCGAGCAGCGCGTCGATGCCGCGGCGGCGAAAGCCAGGCTTGATGCCGAACATCAGCACCCGCACCCGATCGATTTTGCGCGCGGCCCACGCCATCTTGATGAGCCCGATGGGCAGGCCGAAGCGCGAGAGGTGCCCGTCGGCGGCGCGCATCGCCTGGTTCATGTCGGGCATGGTGATGCAGTACGCCACCGGCTCTTGGGTGCCGGCGGCCTCGGCGATGAAGCACATCTCGGGGCGCAGCATCAAAAGCGGGCGCATGCGGTTGACGCCCTCTTCGAACTCGTCGTCGGTGAGGGGGAAGAAGCCCCACCCGCGCTTGATGGTGGCCTCGTAGATTTCCTTCACCTTGCGGCCTTCGTCGTCGCTGCGGGCCCCGTCGATGCGGCGCACGGTAATCTGCCCGCGCTCGCGCACCCGAGCGGCGAAGCGGCTGACCTTCTCGGGCAGGCCTTCTCCGCCAATCTCGTAGCAGAACATGTCTTTGTGCTTGATGAACCCGTTGGTCTCGAAGAGCCGCGCGTAGTACCGGGGGTTGTAGGTGAGGTTCATGCCGGGCGGCTTGTCGAAGCCTTCGACCAGGCAGCCCACGTCGTGGTGAAACGAGAGGTTGAGCGGCCCCACCATGGGTGAGAGCCCCTCGGCCTTGTGCCAGGCGGCGGCGGCCTGGAACAGCGCGCTGGCCACCCCGGGGTCGTTGACGCACTCGAACAGCCCGAAGGTGCCCCACGAGACCTCGTGAAAGGTGTTGTAGCGGGTGTCGTTCATCGCGACGATGCGGCCGACGACCTTGCCGCCGCGGTGGGCGAGAAAGAAGGCGGCCCGCGCGTGCTTGAAGAACGCGTTGCGCTCGGGGTCGATGAAGTCGCGCCGCTCGGCGAGAATCTGCGGCACGTAGTGCGGGTCGTTGGCGTACAGCTCGGGCTGAAAGCGCACGAACTGATCGCGCTCGGCCGCGTTGCTCACCTCGGTGACGGTGACGTCGGGCGCCTTGGGAGCGAACTGCGCCCGCTCGGCGTCGCTACGCTTGAGCGCCTTCGCTGCGCTGGCCCGCCTTGGCATCGAGGTCCTTTTGGTAGACGCGGTAGGTCTTGTAGCGCTCGCAGCCGAACACATCGATGGCGCGGTTGACCATGTCGTTGTCCTCCAAGGTCCAGCCGACGTCTCCGCCCCACCAGCCCTGCTTGCGGCAGTTGTTGAAGGTGTCGAGCATCAGCACCGAGTCGATGCCGCGCTTTCGGTAGCCCGCCTTGATGCCGAGAATGGCGAGCCGCCCCGACTTGATCTTCTTGGTGGCGAGCAGCAGCTTGGCCAGGCCGATGGGCAGGCCGAAGGTGGTGAGCCGGCCGTTGCCGGTCGCCTTGAGCGCGATGTTGGCGTCGGGGAGCGTGATGGCGAAGCCGATGGCCTCGTTGTTCACCTCGGCCATCAGGGTGAGCTCGGGCACCAGAATCTGCTTCAGGTCTTTGGCCAGGTGGTCGAACTCGCGCTCGGTCATCGGCACGAAGCCCCAGTTCTTTTCCCAGGCCGAGTTGTAGATGTCTTTGATGCGCTTCACCTCGGCGTCCCAGTTCTTCAGGTTCGCCTGGCGAATCACGATGCCCTCGCGCGCGCGCACCTTCTCGGCGATGCGGGCGATCTTCTCGGGCACCGGCTTCTGAATGTCGATCTTCCACGACCAGAGGTCTTTGACCTTCGACAGCCCGAAGCCCTCGAGCAGCTTGGGGTAGTAGCGCGGGTTGTACGGCATCAGCAGCACGGGGGGTGAGTCGAAGCCGTCGATGAGCGTGCCCCACTCGCCGTTGCAGCTGAACGAGGCGGGGCCCATCATCTGCGGCAGCCCGCGCGCCCTCACCCACGCCTCGGCGGCGCCGAGCAGCGCCTGCGCCACCGCGGGGTCGTCGATGCACTCGAACAGCCCGAACCAGCCCACCTTCACGTCATGGAACTCGTTGTAGCGGGGGTCTTCGCTGGCGCTGATGCGGCCGACGATTTTGCCGTGCCGGCGGGCGAGAAAGAGCTGCATCTTCCCGAACTCGAGCCAGGGGTTCTTCTTGGGGTTGAGAAAGTCGTTCCGCTCCATCAGCAGCGGGGGCACGAAGTGGGGGTCGTGCTTGTAGAGCTCGTACTGGTACGCGATGAATTCCTTCTTCTCGGAGGCGGTGGTGACCGGGGTCACGACCACATCGCTCACCACCGGGCCGGCCTTCGCGCTCTCCATCACAGGCTCGATCATGGGCGGCCTTGTAGGAGATCGCCCCCAAAGCGTCAATGTGAGCAACATTTGGCGCGAATTCGTCGACTCGGAAGCCCCCGTCAACCGCTAAGGCTTCGACAGCCGGGTTTCCAAGCCGCAACATGCCGCAGCGGCGGCATGGAGCGCCCACCTTCGTGTTCTGGGCACTTAAGCGTGGCGTTTCAATGATTTTTGAGCAAATTATTGCTCGCTCGGTTGAGAAACCAGGGTGCCAATCGCAGTACTCTCATGAGGTTATGGCTCGATGCGACCGTACGCGCCGGTGGTCTCAACCTTGACCCTTGCGGCAACAAACACGTACTAGAGCCCCCATGGATCACGCCCACCTGATCGCCGCCATCGAAGGTCTCGCGGGGAACAGCGACGTCGCCTACACGTTCCTCAGCTCCGACGGCAAAGAAGAGGTCTTCACCTGGGACACGGTTCGCGCCGAGGCGAAGAACCGCGCAGCGCACCTGCGCGCCCAGGGGCTGAAGAAGGGCGACCGGCTGGCGCTGGTGATGCCCGACGGCATCGACTTCGTGCCCACGTTTCTGGGCGCGGTCTACGCCGGCGTGATTCCGGTGCCGCTGTACCCCCCGCTCTCGCTGGGCAAGCTCGACTCGTACATCGAGGCGCTGGTGGCGATCATGAACCGCGCCGAGCCCACCCACCTCGCCACCAACGGCAAGCTCGAGCAGGTGCTGTGGAGCGCGGCGGCCCGGGTGCCCAGCCTCAAGGGCGTCATCACCGCCGAGAAGCTGCGCGAACCGGCGCCTGAAGCCCAGTCGCGCGAGCCGGCGCAGGTGAACGGCGACGACATCGTGTTTCTGCAGTTCACCTCGGGCTCGACCTCGCTGCCCAAGGGCGTCGAGGTCACCCACTCGAGCCTGCGCGCCAACGCCTGGGCCATCATGCGCGACGGCCTGCAGACGGTGACCGGCCGAGACGTGGGCGTGTCGTGGCTGCCGCTGTACCACGACATGGGGCTCATCGGCTTCGTGCTCTCGCCGGTGTTCCACCTCATTCCGGTGGTGTTCATTCCCACCCTGTCGTTCGTGCGCAACGCCACGCTGTGGCTCGACGTCATCAACAAGAAGCGCGGCACCATCACCTTCGCGCCGAACTTCGCCTACGCGCTCGCCACCAAGCGGGCCAAGCCCGAGCAGATGGCCCGGTGGGACCTGTCGTGCATGCGCACCTACGGGTGCGGCGCCGAGCCCATCAACCCCACCACCATGCGGGCGTTCACCGAGAAGTTCGCCTCGTGCGGCGTGAAGCCCTCGCACCTGTTGCCCTGCTACGGCATGGCCGAGGCGACGCTCGCCATCAGCTTCATCGGCAACGACGACGAGCTGTCGACCGACGTCATCGAGAAAGAGGCCTACCAGTCGAGCAAGCGCGCCGAGCCGGCGCACGTCTCGAAGCTCGCCGACGGCGCGCTCGAGTTCGTGAACTGCGGCAAGGCCTTCAAGGGCCACGACGTGGGCGCGTTCGACGACCAGGGCCGCCGCCTCAAAGACCGCCAGGTCGGCGAGCTGTGGGTGCAGGGCCCCAGCGTGGCGCGCGGCTACTTCAAAGACCCCGAGGCCACTGCCCGCACCTTCGGCGGCGGCTGGCTGCGCACCGGAGACCTCGGCTACCTGGTCAACGGCAACGTCTACATCACCGGCCGCAAGAAGGACCTCATCATCGTCAACGGGCGCAACTACGACCCCCAGCGCATCGAGTGGATCGCCGATGAGGTGCCCGAGGTGCGGCGCGGCTCGACGGTGGCGTTCAGCGTGCCCGGCAGCTCGAGCGAAGAGGTCGTCGTCGTGGTCGAGTCGCGCACCCAGAACCCCGGCGCGCTCGTCGACGCGGTGAAGCAGCGCATCAACGAGCAGCTGCAGCTGTCGGTGAGCGACGTGGTGGTCGCGCCGCCCGGCTCACTGCCCAAGACCTCGAGCGGCAAGATTCAGCGCCAGAAGACCCGCGCGCAGTACCTCGAGAAGACGGTGGGCGTCGAAGGGCCCCGCACCCTGGGCGCCAACGGCGACAAGCTCACCCTCGCCAAGCACGTCGCGCTGTCGCTGGTCGGCCGCGCGCGGCACCGGGTTCGCCGGGTGGCCGCCCACGCGGTCGAGATTCGTTCGGTCTCCGATGCAGTGAACAAGCTCCAGCTCGCCGTCCGCTACTTCGTCTGAAAGGAAACACCATGTCCGCACCTGCCGTCGACGTTCTCGCGCTGTTCCAGAAGGCCGCTCTCGAAGTCAGCGGCAAGCAGCTCTCGAATCTCACCAACGACACCGTCATCTCGAAGCTCGGCCTCGACTCGGTCGCGGTGATGGAGCTGGTCAGCTACTTCGAAGAGAAGCTGAGCATTCGCCTGCCCGACGAAGACCTGGCCTCGATTCAGACGCTGGGTGACCTGAGCAAGCTGGTGCAGCGCCAGGTCGCGTCGAAGGCAGCCTGAGAGGAGCCACCATGATCTCGCGCGCCCTGAAGGACAAGTTCCACCGCGAGTACATGACGTTCTTCGAGCACGCCGAACGCTCGAGGCGGTGGAACCTCTTCGACGACATCGACTGGGAGAAGGTGAAGAGCGAGCCGCGCAACGACAAGCTCGCGCTCTGCGCCGAGACCTTCATGGGCGTCGAGCTGTACCTGCCCGACTACATCGAGGGTCACCTCTCGCTGTTCCGCGACAACTTCGCGCGCGCCTGGTTCGGCGCCAACTGGGGCTACGAAGAGAGCAAGCACGCCATGACCCTGTGGCAGTACCTGGTGCGCTCGGGTCACCGCACCGAAGACCAGATGCGCGATTACTCCGACCGCATTCTGTCGAAGAAGTGGAACAAGCCGTTCGGCACCGGCCGCGAGATGACCGCGTACGGCTGCGCGCAAGAGATGACCACCTTCGTCATCTACAAGAAGCAGCAGATGCTGGCCGAGGCCGAGGGCAACCACACCCTCGCCGCCGCGTACAAGCTCATCGCCAAAGACGAGATGGCGCACGCGCAGTACTACATGACCATCTTTCAGCACTACCTCGACGACGACCGCGAGGGCGCGCTCGAAGACCTGAGCTCGGTGTTCTACGGCTTCGTGATGCCGGCCTACGAGCTGGTGCCCGACTACGACTCGCGCGTCGAGGTGATGCGCACCGCGGGCATCGACCGCGGCGTGTTTCTCACCGAGGTGTGGGGCCCGGTGCTGAAGCGCTTCAAGCTCACCCGGCACGACCTGCCGCGCCCCAAGCGGGTTCGGGCGGCGCTGGCCACCGACGCGCAGGAGCAGCGTGCCCCCTAACGGTCACCCCGCTGGAGGCAGTGACGGCGACATCGCCGTGGTGGGCATGGCCTGCCGCTTTCCGCACGCGCGCGACGTGAACCAGCTGTGGCGCGTGGTGCGCGACGGCGAGGTGACCTTCGACGACATCGGCGACTCGCGGTGGAAGCACTCGAGCTTCTACTCGCCCGACGCCCGCGCCATCGACAAGACGTACGTGAAGAAGGGCGGCTTCGTCGACGGCGTCGAAGAGTTCGCAGCGCTGCACTACGGCCTGGCGCCGCGCCGGGTGCAGGTGACCGACCCGCAGCACCGGCTGCTGGTCGAGATCGTGCGCCAGGCGCTGCAAGACGCCGGCTACGAGAAGAAGGCGCTGCCCCGCTCGGAGACGGGCGTGTTCGTGGGCGCCTCGGTCAGCGAGTACAAAGACCTGCTCACCGCGCGGCTGCGCGCGGTGTCGATGATCGACGGCACCTTCGGCGACGCCTTGAGCGACGCCGAGGCCGAGGTGGTGCGCGCCAGCGTGGCCGACTCGGTGCCCGCGCGCGCGTTCACCATCGCCGGCTCGCTGCTCAACATGATGGCGGCCACCGTCAGCCAGGTGTTCGACCTGGGCGGCCCGTCGTTCACGCTCGACGCCGCGTGCTCGAGCGCGCTGGTGGCGATTCACGAGGCGGCCGTGCACCTGCGTGCGCGGCAGTGCGACGTGGCGCTCGCCGGCGGCGTCTACCTGAACCTCACGCCGGACAACCTGGTCGGCTTCTCGCGCATCGGGGCCATCTCGCCCTCGAGCGCGTGCCGGCCGTTCGACGCGAAGGCCGATGGCTTCGTGATGGGAGAGGGGGTCGGCGTAGTGGTGCTCAAGCGCTACGCCGACGCCGTGGCAGCCGGCGACCGCGTCTATGCGGTCATCAAGGGCAGCGGGTGCAACAACGACGGCCGCGGTGAGGGCCCGATGACCCCGCGCCCTCGTGGCCAGATGGAGGCCATGGCCCGCGCGCACCGCGAGGTGCAGTGGCCCATCGAGAGCATCGGCTTCGTCGAGACCCACGGCACCGCCACCACCGTGGGCGACGTGGTCGAGGTCGGCGCGCTCAAAGAGTTCTGGAACCAGAAGGCCGGCCACGAGCTCACCCAGCCCAGCTGCTACCTGTCGAGCATCAAGGCCAACATCGGCCACACCATGTCGGCCGCCGGCGTGGCCGGCTTCATCAAGGCCGCGCTGGTGCTGCACCACAAGACCATCGTGCCGCAGCCGTCGGTGACCGAGCTGAACCCCAAGCTCGAGCTGCACCGCTCGCCCTTTCGCCTGGCGTCGAAGGCGATGCCGTTCGAGGTGGCCCAAGGCCAGGCGCGCCGCGCCGCGGTCTCGTCGTTCGGCTTCGGCGGCACCAACGCCCACGTGCTGCTCGAAGAGGCGCCGGCGGTGGCCACCGCCCAGAGCGTGGGGCCGCAGCTGTTCGTCATCTCGGCGCCGAACCCGGCGCTGCTCGGGCAGCACATGGCCGAGCTCGCCGACGCGGTCGAAGCGCGGCAGCTGTCGGTCGGCGATGTCGCCGTCACCCTCGCGTCGCGCGCCAGCTTCCCCGTGCGCGACGCGTTCGTGGCGCGCACCCGCGAAGAGCTGGTGGCGCGACTGCGCTCACCGTCGCCGCGCGCCGTCGCTGCCGAGGGCAAGGGGCGGCTGGCCTTTCTCTTCCCCGGGCAGGGCGCGCAGCGGGTGGGCATGCTGCCCGAGCTGGCCGCGCGGGTGCGCGAGCTGGCGGGCGACGAGGTGCACGACGCGCTGTACCCGAAGGCGCCGTACGAGCCCGAGGCCGCGCAGCAGCAGCTGACCCGCACCGAAATCTGCCAGCCGGCGATGGCCGCGCTGGGCATCGCGATGGGCGAGCGGCTGATGGCGCTGGGCCTGCAGCCCGACGTGGTGCTGGGGCACTCGCTGGGCGAGTTCGCCGCAGCGGCCATCGCGGGCAAGCTGACCGCCAAAGAAGCCGTGAACCTGGTGGCGAAGCGCGGGCAGCTGATGCACGCGCTCGGCCTCGACGACAACGGCGCGATGCTGGCGGTGATGGCCGACCGCGCGGCGGTCGAGCCGCTCGACCCGGAGGTGGTGGTGGCGAACCACAACCACCCCACCCAGGTGGTGCTGTCGGGCACCAGCTGGGGCATCGGCAACGCCAAGAAGCGCCTCGAGGCCAAGGGCCTCAAGTGCTCGCTGCTGCCGGTGTCGCACGCGTTTCACTCGCCGCTGATGAGCGGCATCGACGACGGCATGCGCCGCGAGCTCTCGAAGCTCACCGTGCAGCCGGCGAAGTTCCCGGTCATCTCGTGCATCACCGGGCGGCCGCTCAACGGCGACACGCTCGAGACCTGGGCGCGGCACGCCTCGGCCGAGGTGAACTTCATCGCGGCGCTCAAGGCCTGCGAGGCCGACGTCTTCGTGCAGGCGGGCGCGGGCAACACGCTGCTCTCGTTCGCGCGCGGCTCGACCCAGGCGCAGGTGTACCTCTCGGCGGGAGAGCTGCTCGAGACGGTCGCCGCGCTGTTCGTGCTCGGCTTCGAGCTCGACGCCCGCTCGCTGTGCGGCGGCACGCTGGTCACCCTGCCCCCCACTCCGCTCGAGACGCAAAAGTACTGGCCGGTCGAACGCACCGGCCGCGCGCCTCACGCTCCGCTGGGGCGCGGCACTTCTTCTTCGTTTGGAACCTCTGGAGGCACTCCCGTGAGCCAAGACCTCGTCGCCCTGTTCCGCGCCCAGCTGGAAATCATCAAGCAGCAGAACGCGGCTTTGGGCATTGGTTCGCCTGAGGTTGCGGTGACGGCGACTGCGCCCGTCGCTGCGGCTCCGGTCGGGTTGATGAGCGGCGAGGTTCGGGTTCCGAACCTGAGCAATCTGGTGGCTCAGAAGGCTTCGACCCCCTCACCGTCGGTTCCTCTCCCACCAGCCGAGAGGGAGGCGCCGATTGATGCGTCGCCGCGCATTCTCGCTTCGGTGGCGCGCATCTCGGCGTTCCCCGAGAACACGCTCAAGCTCGAGCAGTCGCTCACCGGTGAGCTCGGCTTCGACTCGCTGATGCTGGTCGAGCTCGACCAGGACCTCGGCAAGGCGTGGCCCAAGCTCGGCGGCCTGCCGCGCGAGCTGTTCACGCCGAAGACGACCATCGGCGACGTGGTCGCGCACGTGAACAAGACGCTCTCGCAGGCGCCATCGGCGGCGGCGGCTCCGGTCGCGGCTGACACCTCGCCGGTGCGCCGCTTCGTGGCGCGCGAGGTCTCGGCGCAGCTGCAGCGGCTGCCCGAGTCGGTGGTGGCCTTCGAGGCCCCCCTGCTGGTCACGGTCGACCCCAAGGGCATCGGCGCGGCGCTGGTCGACGAGCTCGGCCGCCGCAACGTGAAGGCGCTCTTGGGCAGCGTCGAGAGCACCGGCACGTTCGCGGGCGTGATTCACCTCGCCGACCTGGCGGTGGCCGACGACTTCGCGCCGGTGAAGAACCTGCTGCAGCTGGTGCAGCGGGTGCCCGAGTCGCAGGTGTTCTTCACCGTCAGCGGTCACGCCGGCGCGCTGGGCTTCACCCGCGCCCTGCAGCAAGAATGGGCCGACCGTAAGGTGAAGGCCATCTCGCTCGACGCGACGTTGAGCGCCGCCGAGGCGGCGAAGCGGCTGGCCGACGAAGTGTTCGCCACCGACACGCTGAGCGAGGTGCACCTGGGCAAGTCGGGGCGCACCACGGTCGAGCTGGTGGTCGCCGATGCGAAGCCGCAGAGCAAGCTCACCGCACAGAGCACGGTGCTGGTCACCGGCGGCGCGAAGGGCCTGGGCCTCACGTTCGCGAAGGCGCTGGCGAAGCGCTACGGCTGCTCGCTGACGCTGACCGGCCGCTCGGCGAAGGCCGACGACGCGGTGGCGGCGGTGAAGGCGGCGGGCGCGCGCGAGTGCAAGTACCTGGCGATGGACGCGCGCGAGCCTTCGGCAGCGCTGGGTCGCTTCGACGCGGTGGTGCACGCCGCGGGAGTTCTGGCCGACGGCGCGGTCGAGAAGAAGAGCGTGGCCGACGCGCAGCAGGTGGTCTCGACCAAGCTGCCGCGCAAGCTGCTCGAAGTGACGCAGCCGAAGCTCAGCGTCGGCATCGGCTCGTGGGCGGGCCGCTTCGGCAACGCCTACCAGACCGACTACTCGGCGGCGAACGCGATGCTGGCGAAGCTCGCCACGCTGACGCTCGACTTCCCTCCGTTCGAGGGCAGCGAGATGGTGAAGCGCATACCCTCGTTCAAGAAGGCCGAGATGCTGGCGCAGGGCGTCACCTTCCTCACCGAGGAAGAGGGCGCGGCGGCGTTCATCGACGCGCTCGAGAACGCGACCGGCGAGGTGCTCATCGCGCGCTCGCTGCCCAGGCCTGGGGTGGTGGCGCGGGCCGCGTTCCCCGTCTCGCGGCTGAACCACCTCTACCTGAACGACCACACCATGAACGGCCAGCGGGTGCTGCCGCTGGCGGCGGCGCTCGACCACGCGGCGGCCGCGGCGGCTCCGGGTGCGGCGCTGACGGTCACCGACTTCAAGCTCGAGCGGCCGGTGCTGGTGCCCGACACCACGTGGCTCGAGGTGGCGGTGAAGGCCGACGGCGAGGTCACGCTCTCGCAGGCCGACGCGGTGAGCTACCGCGGCCGGGTGGTGTCGGGCGCGAAGCCGATGCCTGCGGCGAAGCCCATCGCTCAGAGCGCGCTGCCGCTGCCGCTCGAGCAGTTCTACTCGGGCATCACCTTTCACGGCCCGAAGCTGCAGGGCATCACCAGCATCGAGGGCATCAGCGACGAGGGCATCACCGGTTGGGTGAAGGGCTCGACTCCGGCGGAGTGGATCAAAGAGCCCCTGCGCCCGCAGTGGACGGTCGACCCGCTCATCATCGACTCGAGCTTCCAGCTGGCGGGCTACTGGGCGTGGGTGAAAGAGCAGCGCGCCGGCTTCCCCCTGAGCTTCGCCGAGTACACGCAACTCAAGCCGTTCGGCGCGGGCCCGGTGAAGTGCACGGTGCGCTTTCAGAGCCGCACCGCCGAGGGCTTCGAGGGCGAGCTGACGTGGCAAGACGCGGCGGGCGAGGTCATCGCCGCGATGCGCGGGGTGCGCGGTGAGTTCAAGACGGTCGAGGGCGGCGCGGCGGTGAAGCCGGCGGCGGGCATCGACCCGGCGACCTACGACCCGGCGAAGTTCCCCGAGTACGAAGAGCTGACCGAGCGCATTCAGATGGCCGAGGCGTTCGGGCTGAAGAACCCGTACTTCTCGGTGCACGAGCGCATCAGCAACGACACCACGCAGGTGAACGGCAAGGAGATGATCAACTTCTCCTCGTACAACTACGTGGGCAACTCGGGCGACCCGGTGGTGAGCGCCGCGGCGAAGGCGGCGATCGACAAGTACGGCACCAGCGTGTCGGCGTCGCGCGTGGCGAGCGGTGAGAAGCCGTTGCACCGCGAGCTCGAGGCCGAGCTGTCGCGCTTCTTCGGCACCGAAGACACCCTGGTGTTCGTGTCGGGCCACGCCACCAACGTGACCGTCATCGGCCACATCGTGGGCGCGCAAGACCTCATCCTCCACGACGCGCTGGCGCACGACAGCATCATCGGCGGCGCGAAGCTGAGCGGCGCGAAGCGGCGGCCCTTTCCCCACAACGACTGGGAGGCGCTCGACCGCGCGCTCACCCAGCTGCGGCCGCACTACCGGCGGGTGCTCATCTGCATCGAGGGCACCTACTCGATGGACGGCGACATTCCCGACCTGCCGAAGTTCATCGCGGTGAAGAAGAAGCACCAGGCGCTGCTGCTGGTCGACGAGGCGCACTCGGCGGGCGTGCTGGGCAAGACCGGCCGCGGCGTGGGCGAGTACTTCGACATCAACCGCGCCGACGTCGACATGTGGATGGGGACGATGTCGAAGAGCTTCGCTTCGTGCGGCGGCTACATCTGCGGCTCGAAGGCGCTGATCGAGTACCTCAAGTACACCACGCCCGGCTTCGTGTACTCGGTGGGCATCTCGCCTCCGAACGCGGCGGCGGCGCTGGCGTCGCTCAAGCAGCTCGAAGCGCACCCCGAGCGCGTGCTGCGCTGCCAGACCCAGGCGAAGAAGTTTCTCACCCTGCTCAAGGCGCGCGGCATCGACACCGGCATGTCGAAAGACAGCGCGGTGGTGCCGGCCATCATCGGCAACTCGCTCATCTGCCTGCAGCTGTCTGACCGGCTCAAAGACCGCGGCATCAACGTGCAGCCGATTCTGTACCCGGCGGTGGAAGAGAGCGCGGCGCGGCTTCGCTTCTTCCTCTGCTCGACGCACACCGATGCGCAGCTCGAGAAGACGGCAGACATCTTGCGTGAAGAATTGACCCGCCTGCAGCGGGAGCAGGAAAACGACGCAGTCGCTTGAACAACAATTGAAAGGCCAGACATGACCTCATCACGCCAGGAAATCGAAGTCGGCTACGACGTCTCGAACGAGTTCTTCCGCCTGTGGCTCGACGAGCGCATGCACTACACCTCGGCGGTGTTCGACGAGAAGAACACCACGCTCGAGCAGGCGCAGATCAACAAGTGCCGCATTCTGGCCGACTTCGCCGAAGTCACCCCCGACTCGCTGGTGATGGACATCGGCTGCGGCTGGGGCGCGAACCTCGAGTACCTGGTGCTCGAGCGCAAGGTGAAGCGCGCGCACGGCGTGACGCTCTCGCGGGCGCAGCACGATGAAATCATGGCGCGCAAGCTGCCGGGCGTGGCGACGTGGTGCATCGACTACCGCGAGCACCAGCCGGTCGAGAAGTACGACGCGCTGGTGAGCATCGAGATGATCGACCACCTGGTGTCTCCGGCCCAGCAGCAGCAGGGGCTGGCGGTGCCCATCTACCGCGACTACTTCAACACGCTGGCGAAGTGGGTGAAGCCGGGCGCGTGCTTCGGCTTCCAGGCGATTCTGCGCGACCGCGTGCCGCGCGCGCGCAAAGACCTCGAAGACCTCAAGTTCACCGCCGACGTCATCTTCCCCGGCGGCTTGAACCCGCGCCTCGAAGAGCTGGTCGCCGCCGCGGGCCAGAGCTGGGAGATTCAGACCCTGGTCACCCGCCGCGAGCACTACGGCAAGACCACCGCCGAGTGGCTGCGCCGCTTCCGCATGCACGAGAAAGAGATTCGCGCCCAGTGGGGCGAGACCGTGTGGTCGAACTACGAGCGGTACCTCTCGACCTGCGTGCGCGCGTTCGACAACCACTGGTCGAGCGACGTGCAGATGAAGCTGAAGCTCAAGCCCTGAAGAAGCGGTGACCTGCCCGACCGCGTCGCGCAAGCTTTGCGCGAATCTTCGGTCGGGCCCGGCGCCTATGGAAAGTAGCGCCATTCAGGCGCACCTTCGCAACGGAGCCGGTCATGAAGCTTTTTCCCAGAAATGAGCACACCGTCGAGCGCGTGATTCGGGTGGTGCTCGGCCTCGCCATCATCTCGCTGTTCTTCGTGGGCCCGCAGACGCCCTGGGCGCTGCTGGGGCTGGTGCCGCTGGTCACCGGGGCGCTGGGCAGCTGCCCGGTCTACACCTTGTTCGGGGTCTCGACGTGCTCGACGCGGAAGCTCGAGAAAGCGAGCTGATGGCGAAGGCGGCGGCGGGCGACCGCGCCGCGTTCGAAGAGGCGGTCGGCCCGCACGTGCGGGCGCTGGCCCGGGTGTGCGCGGCGGTCGCCGGGCCCGGGGCTGCCGACGACGCGCTGCAGGAGTCGCTGCTGCAGGCGTACCGGCGGGCGTCGACCTGGCAGAGCGCGCTGGGGCGGCTGCGACCGTGGTTGTTCGCCATCGCCCGCCGTGAGGCCCACCGGCTGCGCAGCCCGCGGGAGCCGGTCGAAGACGAGACGCCGCTCGAGCAGCTGGGCCTCGAGGCCGGGTGGAGCGCGCCCGACCCCGAGCACCAGCTGCAGCGCGCCGAGGGCACCGAGCAGCTGGCGCGGGCCATCGTGTCGCTGAGCCCCACCGACCGCGAGGTGCTGGTGCTGCGCGACGTCGAGGGGCTGTCGGGCGAAGAGACCGCCGAGGTGCTCGGCGTCGAGCTCGCGTCGATGAAGAGCCGGTTGCACCGCGCGCGCCTCAAGCTGATGGCGAAGCTCAGAGAGAGAGGCCACACCGTGCTGGAGAAAGAACGAGAAGCAGGCGGGCTCAGGTGCGGGCAGGTGCTGGGCGTGCTCTCGGACTACGTGGAAGGCACCCTCGACGCGCCCACCCGCGCCAAGGTCGACGCGCACCTCGCCGGCTGCGACGTCTGCGCCCGCTTCGGCGGCCGCTTCTCCCAGGTGGTCACCTCGCTGCGCGCGCCTTCGAGCGCCGACGAGCCGGCACCTGACCACGCCGAGCTCGAGCGGGTGCTCGCCCACCTGCGCTGAGCCGGGCGCGAGACGCTTTCGCGCTTGAGGTCGTCGGCGATCGCGAAGTGACAGCTTTTGCCCCCCACGGTGTTTGAGCCGTAGACCATGCGCCCACTCACTCTCGCTTCTCTCGTCTTCTTCTCTTGCGGCGGCATCGTCGGCAGCGGCAACCCGGTCACCCAAGCTCGTGAAGTCGAGCCCTTTCGCCGCCTGGTGGTGGCTTCGGGCATCGAGCTCACCGGCACGGTGGGCGGCCGCGCGGTCTCGCTCAAGGCCGACGACAACGTCATCGGCCTGGTCGAGACGGTGGTCACCGCCGACACCCTCACCCTGCGGGTGCGGCCCGACACCTGGCTTGCCGCGCACACCCGCATCATCGCGACGGTGGCCAACGACGCCTTCGAGGGTGTCGAGGCCTCGGGGGGCAGCTCGGTGCGGCTCGCCATGACGCCCATCTCGGCCCTGCCGGTCTCGGCCTCGGGTGGCAGCGACGTCGAGCTCACCGGTGTCTCGTCGGGCTCGTTCGAGGTGCAGGCCTCGGGAGGCAGCAGCATCACCCTCACCGGCGCGGCGATGAGCGGCACCGCAGCCGCGAGCGGCGGCAGCGACCTGCACCTGCGTGGAGTCTGCCTCGACAGCCTCGAGCTCGAGGCCTCGGGGGGCAGCAATATCGACGCCCGGGTCGCGACGGCGTTGACCGGTAGCGCCTCGGGTGGGAGCACGGTGACCATCGTGGGCACTCCGTCGAACCAGGTCGAGAAGTCGGGCGGCTCAGAAGTGTCGCTCGGCGTTCGGTGAGGCGTGCAGGTCTCGGTCGCACAGCTGTACCAGACGTACGGCCCGATGGTGCTGCGGCGCTGCCGCAGCCTGTTGAGAGACGAGGCGCGCGCCGTCGACGCCATGCATGACGTGTTCGTGCTGGTGCTGCGCAACCAGCACCAGCTGAAGACCCAGAGCGGCAGCTCGCTGCTGTTTCAGGTCGCCACCAACGTGTGCCTCAACCTGCTGCGCGGCAGCCGCCGCAAGCCAGAAGACGCGAACGACGAGCGCCTGCTGCAGATTGCCCACGACTTCGACCTCGAGGCCCGCGCCTCGGCGAAGGGCCTCTTGGGGCGGCTGTTCGCTGAAGAGCCCGCGACCACCGCGACCATCGCGGTGCTGCACTGGGTCGACGGCATGACGTGGGACGAGGTGGCGAGGGAGATGAAGATGTCGGTGTCGGGCGTGCGCAAGCGCGCGCGCGGCATCACCGAGCGGGTGAAAGAGCTGCAGGAGATATGACGATGATTCCCGATTGGAAGCTCGAGCGGTACCGGCTGGGCGAGCTGACGCCGGCAGACCACGCGCTGATTGCGCAGGCGCTGGCCGATGAGCCCGCGGTGCGTGAGCGCCTCGCCGCCCTCGACCAGAGCGACCGCGCGATTCGCGCCGCCTACCCTGCCCTGCCGGCGCGCAGCCGCCCCGCGCCTCGCGAAGCAGAGCCGCCCTCACCGGCGCGGTGGCTCGTGCCGGTGCTGGCCCTCGCCGCCGCCGCGGTGCTGGCGCTGGTGTTCATGCCGCGCGCGGCGGGGCCCGACGACATTCTCATGAAGGGCGACGGCCCGGTGCTGCACCTGTTTCGCCTCGCCGACCCCGAGCACGCCGAGCAGCTCGTCGACGGCGCGCGGGTGAAGCCGCACGACCTGGTTCAGGTGGCGGTCGCGCTGCATGGCGCGAAGCACCTGGTCATCGTCAGCGTCGACGGCGCCGGGCACACCACCCTGCACTGGCCGCTCGACGGCAACTCGCTCGCGCCGGTCGGGTTCAAGGCGGTGCCGCAGTCGTTCGAGCTCGACGAAGCGCCCGGCTTCGAGCGGTTCTTCCTGGTCACCTGCGACACGCCGCTCTCTCCCCAGCTGGTGCTCGAGGGGGCGCGGCGGGCAGGGCGCGCTGCGCCGCTCGAGGTTCCCGGTCAGGTTGCCATTCGCTCGCTGCTGCTCGACAAGGGGTCGCCATGACGTTCGCGCTGATGCTGCAGTTGCTCGTGGCAGCGCAAGCACCTGCGCCTGCCGAGCCACCCGCAGCACCCGCGGCGACGCTGCGGCGGTTCGCGTTGATCGCCGGCAGCAACGACGGCGGCAGCGGCCGGGTCACCCTGCGCTACGCCGGCTCTGATGCCCGCGCGATGAGCAAGGTGCTCACCCAGCTGGGCGGAGTCGACTCGCGCGACGTGGTGCTGCTCGAAGACCCCAGCCCGCAGCAGCTGGGCTCAGCGCTGGAGGCGCTCGACGCCCGGGTTCGCGAAGCACGTCACGGCCCGGCCCGCGTCGAGGTCTTCTTCTACTACTCGGGCCACAGCGACGAAGAGGGGCTGTTGCTGCACGGAGAGCGCCTCAGCTACGCCGCGCTGCGCGCCAGACTCGACGCGCTGCCGGTCGAGGTGCGCATCGCGGTGCTCGACTCGTGCGCCTCGGGCGCGCTCAACCTGCTCAAGGGCGGCGCCCCGCGGCCCTCGTTTCTGGTCGACGCCTCGTCGTCGCTCAGCGGCCACGCGTTTCTCACCAGCGCCTCGGCCGACGAGGCCGCGCAAGAGTCAGAGCGGCTCAAGGCGAGCATCTTCACCCACTATTTTCTCTCGGGGCTGCGCGGCGCCGCCGACGCGAGCCGCGACGGGCGGGTGACGCTGGCCGAGGCATACCAGTATGCGTTCGCCGAGACGCTGGCGCGCACCACCTCGACCGCCGCGGGCCCGCAGCGCCCCAACTGGGACATTCAGCTGGTCGGCACCGGAGACCTGGTGCTCACCGACCTGCGCGCCGCCGACGCCAACCTGGTGCTCTCAGCCCAGCTGGGCGGTCGCGTGCACGTGCTGAGCGCCAGCGGCGGGTTGGTGGTCGAGGTGGCGAAGGCCGTCGGCAAGCCCGTCGACCTCGGCCTCGAGGTGGGCGAGTACCGGGTGGTGGTCGACGACGGGGCGGGTCACGTCGGTGAGAGCAAGGTGTTTCTCGCCCCGCACGCCACCCAGACGCTCTCGCCCGACGGGCTGACCGCGACGACGCTCGAGAGCACGGTGCGCCGCGGAGACGAGGCGCGGCCGCACCTGCCCATCGAGCTGGCGCTGGTGCCGCCGCTCAGCCTCGCCGGCGCGATGTCGACGCCTCCGCGGGTGAACTTCGGGCTGGGCATTCTGGCGGTGCGCGCCGGGGCGCTCGACGGTCTGCTCATCGGCAGCCTCGCCTCATGGGTCGACGACGCCGCCAACGGCATCGTCATCGGTGGAGTCTTCACCAAGACCGGGCCGCTGCGCGGCCTGGGCGTCTCGGGGGTGTTGCTGACTTCAGCGGGCGACGTCACCGGGCTGACCGCGAGCACCATCGGCATCACCAGCGGCAACTCGAAGGGCCTTCACCTGGCGGCCGCGCTGGTGGCGGGCGGAGACCTCACCGGCGCGCAGCTGTCGGTGCTCGACATCGTGGCGGGCTCGGTGCGCGGCGCCCAGCTGGCGGCGTCGAGCTACGCGGGTGAGCTCACCGGGGTGCAGGCCTCGGTGCTGAACATCGTGGGGGGGCCAGTTCATGGCGCGCAGCTGGGGGTGCTCAACATCGGCGGCGACGTGGTGGGTACCCAGATTGGCGTGGTGAACATCGCGCGCAAGGTGCGCGGCCTGCAGCTGGGGGTGGTGAACATCGCCGAGAGCAGCGTGCCGGTGGGGCTCATCAACGTCATCACCCACGGGCGCTACAGCCTCGCGGCTTGGGCCAACGAGACCTCACTGGCCAACGTGGCGGTGAAAATCGGCACCGACGCGGTGTACAGCTTCGTGGTGGGCGGGGCGAACCCGCGCGGCCCGAACCACAAGCCGACCCTGTCGATTGGCCTCGGTCTCGGCGTGCGCCACCGCTTCGGCGGCTGGTACGGCGAGGTCGAGGCGTCGTTCGAAGACCTCCACCCCACCAGCGGCAACTTCTTGACCACGGTGGCCTTCAGCCCCGCGCTGCGGCTCAACGTGGGTTACCAGCTGTTCGAGAAGGTGGCGGTGTTCGCCGGCGCGCAGCTCGCCACCGCCATCGCCGTCAACGGGCAAGACGTGAAGGCGCTGTCTCCGTGGGGCGTCGACGTCGACGCCCGCGTGCGGCTGGTGCCCGGCTTCGCGGTGGGCGCGCAGTTTCTTTGAAGCGGGTGCACGAGGCCGCCCGAGCCTGCGCGCTGCGCCGGTCTGGCCGGCAGCAGCTGGCTGGCCCGGGTCATCGTAGATCCGCTGCGGGCAGTGCCCGCCGTCGCGTTGGAGTGCGCTCGAGAAGGCCCCTGGCCGACCTGGCGCGTCGCGGCGCGCGCGCGGTGAAGAACCGCGCCTCGCCTACGCCTTCTTCGCGCCCGCAGCGGGTGCCTCGGCGACGCCGATGTAGCTGTCGGCCATGCCGTAATAGAGAAAGACCTTGCCGTTGAGCTCGGCCTTGCCCTCGAGGAAGAGCACGTTGCCGACCTGGCCGGTCATCTCGTCGGGCTCGGTGACCTTGAGAAGCGGGGTGCTCGCGCGGCTCAGAATCTGGCGCGGGTCTGCGCCCGAGAACACCACCTCGCCCGAGGCATAGCCGCCGGCCTCGTCGGAGCCGACCGGAGGGGGCGCGTCACCGTTGTAGAGCAGGTGAACGTTGCCTTCGTCGTCGAGCCAGGGCGCGGGGCCGGGCTCGACCAGGTTGCCGTCGAAGTAGCCGGGCCGGGGCTCGAGCACCGGCTCGGGGTCGGCCTGCCAGTGCACCAGGTCTTTCGAGCGCGCGAGAAACACCTTCGCGTCGCCGAAGTACATCAGGTACTCGCCGTTCACCTTCTGCGGCAGCAGCGCGCCCGACTTGGTCCACCCGTCGGGGTTGGGCGGGTTGTGAAAGTCGGGGAACAGCGGCCCCTTCTTTTCCCAGTGCACCAGGTCGTCGGACACGGCCATCGCCAGCCGCGCCATCTTGTCGTCGTAACTGAACGCCGTGTACGTGAGGTAGTACTTGCCGTCGATCTCGGTGATGCGCGGGTCTTCGCAGCCCCCGTGCGCCTCGTAGGGTTCGGTCGGCCCCAGCACCGGCTCGTCGCGCACCGTGAAGTTGATGCCGTCGGAGCTCTCGGCGAGCCCGATGCGCGAGGTGCCGAACCACTGGCCGGCGCCGCTGTGGTCCTCGGCGCGGACCAACAGGTACACCTTGCCGTCGCGGGTGATGGCGGTCGGGTTCATCACCGACTTGGCGCGCCACGGCACCGACGGGTCGGGCCCCAAGATGCGGCTGTGCTTGGTCAGCGGCCCGCCCAGAAACGCAGGCAGTGGGTCAGCCGGGCGCGCCAGCGCCGGAGTCTTACCGGCGAACCGCGCATCGGGCTGGTTCTCGGGCAGCTGGTCGGCGCTCAGCGGGGCCGGGTCTCCCAACGGCAGCGACGGCAGCACCACCGCGGGCGACGCCTCGAGCGGCTTCGCCACCGCGCCCTCGCGGTACGCCTCGCGGTCGAAGGGCCCAGAGCCGCTCGCCTTCTGGCTGTGCGGCGGCTGCGGCGCGGCGGGAGCTTCGTTCGGTTCCGCGCGCTTCGAGCCGGTCGAGCGGCGAGTCCTCTGAATGACCATGGCGCTCAATATCTACCTGACCCGGCCTTCGCGCGAGCCCTTCGAACGCCCACGGACAAATGTCCGCTGCTCAGGCGCCTCGCCCGGTCTTCTCGCGCTCGAGCACCTCGGCGCGCAGGCGGTTCTCTTCGAGAATCTCGCGACCGAGCGGGTCGGCCTCGTTGCCCCGCTTGAGCACGTCGATGAGCGTCGGAGTGAACGCGACCAGCACCACCACCAGTGACGCAATCAACGCGAGCGAGCCGAAGTCGACCATCTCGCTGCGTACCGCCAGCGCACGCGGCGAGCCACCGAACCGACACCGCCGGGGTCGACGGTTACCGTCCGGTGACGCCGCGCAGCGCGGTGCGGGCGAACACCTTGAGGGCGAAGAACTCGGCCCGGCCGTGGTCGCGCACGTAGCGCGCGAACATGTGGCGGTACGAGCTGCGCAGCGCCTCGCCGCTGGGGCTCCCGTGAATGAGCGAGCCCGGCGAGATGCGGTAGTGCAGGGTCACCTCGTCGAGAAACGCGGCGCCCGCTCGCCGAAAGGCGCGCACGCAGAGGTCGATGTCTTCGGCGAGCTGCAGCCGGGGCGACACATCGAAGCCACCGATGGCCTCGACGACCGCCCGGCGCAGCAGCGTCGCCGAGCACACCAGCATCGGCAGGCAGAACAGGTGCTCGGCCACGAAGGCCCACCTCGCGCCATACCGCGAAGCCCGCCGGGCACGCCGCGCCGCGCTGTCGAAGAAGCCGTGCTCGTGCCCCAGTGCGGTCTGGTCGCCGAACGGCGCCACCCGACCGAACAGCGCCCCGACGTCTGGCCGCGCCTTCAGCGCCGCGAGCGCCCGGCGGTAGTACCCCGCCGGCACCAGGTCGTCGTCGTCGAGGAAGTGCAGCACCGGGGCCGAGGTCGCCGGCCAGCCCAGGTTGCGCACCGCCGCGGGCCTGCCGCCGGTGGGCGACGGGTTGGCGACGTAGCGCACCTGTGGGGCGCGCAGCTGCTCCACCACCGCGCGGGCCGACTGCTCGGCGCTGTCGTCGACCACCACCACCTCGACGCTCACCTCCTGGGTCAGCACGCTGTGCAGCGCAGCCGCGAGCTCACGGGGCCTTCGAAAGGTGGGAATGACGACGGCGAGCTCGGGCATGCGCCGGTTGATAACGGCTCGCCTCGCATCGCGTGGGCTCGGCGCAAGAGCGCCTCAGCGGAGGGCGCCGCACCAGCGCCCCGCACCGCCAGGTGCTCGACACCACGCCCATGCCAGGGCGCTGGCGTGGTGCTTGCTCACCCCGCCCTCATGCTGCTGCTGCCTTGGATGAGAATTTCGCGTGGGCTGACGCTGTCGGGCCACCTGTGGACGCCCGGGCCCGGCCGGGTCTACCTCGGCCGCGGGGTGACGCTGCGCGGGTCGCCGGTGCCCATCGAGCTGCGCGCGCACGCCGGCGCCGAAATCGTCATCGACGATGGAGCGGTCATCGAGAGCGGCACCTCGATCGAGGCGACCCGCTCGGTGGTCATCGGCAAGGGGGCGCGCATCGGGCCCCTGTGCAAAATCATGGACAACAACTTTCACCGCACCTCGGGCGACCGGCTGGCGCGGCCCGAGGGCGTGCCGGTGGTCATCGGCGCCCACGCGGTCATCGGGCCCTACGCCATCGTGCTCCCCGGAGGCTCGATGGAGCCGGGCGCCCACCTCAAGGCGCGCCGGGTGCTCTCGTTTCACATGCCCAGGGTGTCTTCATGAGCAGCTTCTTCAAAGACGGAAAATGGCGGCGGGTGCTTCCCGCCGTGCGGGTCATCGCCTCGCTGGCGCGAGCCCGGTACCAGCTGCGCGGCGCCCGGCTCGGAGCGCGGGTGCGGTGCGGCGGCCGGCTGGTGGTGTCGCAGCCGCACGGCCTGGCGGTGGGCTCCCGCGTGGTGTTCATGGAGGGCGTGATTCCCACGCAGCTGTGGTGTGCACCGGGCGCCACCCTGGAGATCGGCGCGCACAGCCTCTTCAACTACGGCGTCACGCTCTCGGCCAGGCAGAGCGTACGCATCGGCGAGCGCTGCATGTTCGGCTCGTTGGTGCACCTCGCCGACGACGATGGGCGCACGGTGGCTCCCATCGTCATCGGCGACGACGTGTGGGTCGCCCATGGCGCAGTCATCGAGCCCGGCTCGACCATCGGCGACGGCGCGGTCATCGCCGCCGGGGCGGTGGTCTCGGGCCACGTGCCCGCCGGTCACCTGGCGACCGGCAACCCCGCCCGGTGGCTCCCCCTCGAGCACGAGCCATCGGCCCCCCCGCCGCCTGCCGAGGCGAAGGCGCCACCCGCCCGGGTGGTGGCGACGCCGTCGCCCCGCGCCGAGGTGCGCGAGGCCATCATCGAGTGGCTCGACGAGACCCGCTGCTTCGGGTCAGCGCGCGCACAGCTCACCGACGACGCGGCTCCGCTGCGCGCTCAGGGGCTGCTCGACAGCCTGGGCGCCGTCGAGCTGGTGACCATGCTCGAAGAGCGGTTCTCGGTGTCCATCGGCCGCGAGCACCTTCGCGAAGCGACCGGCTACAGCCTCGATGACTTCATCGCGCTGGTGCCGGCGGCGACCGCGGCCGGCACCTCGGTGCCGCAGCGGGCCCAGCCGACCGAAGAGGCCGATGCGGCGCCGCTGCACCGGGCCGACCTGGCCGCACCGAGCCAGCTGGCGTCGTTCGCGCGCTACGTAGAGCAGCACACCGGCGTGAAGGTCGACGGCTACGCCAGGCTGCACGCCTTCTCGGTCGCCGAGGTCGAGCGCTTCTGGGAGCTCTTCTTGAGCTGGAGCGGAGCGCCGGTGAGCGGCGCGCTCCACCCGGTGACGACCGGCGGCGGCGTCGAGACCACCCGCTTCTTCCCCGAGGTGCGGCTGTCGTGGGTCGAGAACCTGCTCGCGAAGGGGGACGAAGCCGCAGAGCAGGCGCCGGCGCTCATCGCCGTCGACGAGTCGGGCGCGCGCCGGGTCATCTCGCGCGCCGGGCTTCGGCGGCAGGTGCGCGCCGCGGCGGCGGCGCTGCAGGCGCGCGGGCTGGGCCCGAGCGACCGGGTGGTGGCGGTCGCCAGCAACACCGTCGAGACGGTGGTCAGCTGCCTGGCGGTCACCTCGCTCGGGGCGACCTGGTCATCGGTGGCGCCCGACCTGGGGCTCGCGGGGGCGCTGGCCCGCTTCGAGGCGCTCGAGCCCCGGCTGCTGTTCGCGCATCGGTCTTTCACCTCGAACGGCGTGCGCAGCGACACGCCCACCGCCGAGCTGCAGCGCGCGCTGCCTTCGCTCCAGCACCTGGTGACGCTCGACGGCAGCGACCCCGGCTCGCTCGCCGCCCTGGTCCGCGAAGGTGAGGGCCTGGCGGTGGCCGACGACGCGCCGTGGCCGAGGTTCGCGTTCGACCACCCGCTGTTCATCGTGTTCTCGTCGGGCACCACCGGCCGGCCCAAGTGCATCGTGCACGGCCACGGCGGCACCCTGCTCGAGCACCTCAAGGAGCACCGGCTGCACTGCGACCTGGGGCCCCACGACCGGCTGCTGTTCCAGACCACCACCGGGTGGATGATGTGGAACTGGGCGGTCTCGGCCCTGGCCACCGGCGCGACGGTGGTGCTCTACGAGGGCTCGGTCTCGCACCCCCGCGCCGATTCACTGCTGAGCGTCGCCGCACGCGAAGGCGTCACCGTGTTCGGCACCAGCCCGGCCTGGCTGCAGTACGCGCGTGACGCCGAGCTCGGCACCCGCACCCGCTTTCGGCAGGTGCTCTCGACCGGCTCGGTGCTGCCGGCACCGCTGCACCGCTGGGCGAGCGAGCGGTTCGCGCCGGCGGCGGTGAATTCAATCTCCGGAGGCACCGACATCTTGGGCTGCTTCGTGCTGAACAGCCCCTGGTCTGACGTTCACGCCGGAGAGAGCAGCTGCATCTCGCTGGGGCTCGACGTGCGGGCGCTTTCCCAGGGGGTGGTGCAGAAGCAAGGCGACGGCGAGCTGGTGTGCGTCACCCCGTTTCCGTCACGGCCGGTGGGCCTGTTCGACGACCCGGGCGGCGAGCGCTTTCACGCGGCGTACTTCTCGGCGCACCCCGGGGTGTGGAACCACGGAGACCTCATTCACCTCAGCCGTCGCGGCAGCGTTCGGGTGCGGGGGCGCTGCGACGGGGTGCTCAACATTCGCGGAGTGCGCATCGGCCCGGCCGAGCTGTACGAGATTCTCGCGCGCCGCATCGAGCCGGTGGCGCAGGCGATGGCCGTCGACGAAGACGCGCCCGACGAGCCGGGCGAGCGGCGGCTGCTGCTCTTCGTCAAGCTGCGGCCGGGGCACACGCTCGACCCATCGCTTCGCCGCGACATCAAGCTGGCGCTCAAGACCGACGGCTCACCGAACCACGTGCCGGCAGTCATCGTGCAGGTCGACGAGCTGCCGATGACGTCGAACGGCAAGCTCTCTGAGGCCGCGCTGCAAGACGCGCTGCACGGGCGGGCGGTGCGCAACCGCGCCGCGCTCAAGAACCCGGGCGCCATCGACCGGGCCCTCGCGGCCCGGCGGCAGCTCGCCCCCGAGGCGGAACCGGTAACCGGCACCTTGAAGCTCGCGGGGTGACGCGGTGACGTGCATCGCCGCGCGGTGACGCCCGGGTCGAGGGGAGCGCGCGAGGGGCGGTGCGATTACTCGTTCACGCGTGGAACCCAGACCGAAGCGCCGTCGCCTGCGCCCCTGGCTCATCGCCATCGGCGTTTCGCTGCTGGTGGTGCTCGCGCTGGGCGGCCTCAAGCTCGCGCAGATTCGAACCCTCATCACGCAGAGCAAGGCGCACGGCCCGCCGCCCGAGACGGTGACGACGGCCGCGGTACAGCAAGACGAGTGGCCGGCGATGCAGTCGGCGGTGGGCACGCTGGTCGCCGAGCGCGCCACCCAGCTGTCGGTCGAGGTGCCGGGCGCCGTTCACGAGACGACCAGCTGGCGCGCTCGACGCTGCAGCGCACCGCCTACCTGCGCAGCAAGGGCGCCGCCACCGTCGCCGAGGTGCAGGCCGCGCAGGCCCGCGCCCAGCAGGCGCGCGCGGCGGTCACCGGCCTGCGCGCGCTCATCGCCAAGAAGACGCTGCGGGCTCCGTTCGCGGGGCGCATCGGCATTCGCCAGGTCGAGCTGGGCCAGGTGGTGGCGGCCGGAGCGCCGGTCGCGTCGCTGCAGACGGTCGACCCGATGCAGGTCGAGGTCACGCTGCCGCAGCGCGCGCTCGAAGGGCTCGAGCTGGGCCAGCGGGTGCGGGTGACGGTCGGCCAGCAGACGGCCAAAGGGCGCGTCACCACCATCAACCCCGAGCTCGACAGCTCGACGCGCAACGTGCGGGTGCGCGCCACGCTGGCGAACACCGACGGCAGCCTGCTGCCCGGCATGGCGGCCTCGGTCGACGTGTACTCGGGGGCCCAAGACCCGGTGCGGGTGGTGCCGGCGAGCTCCATCATCTACGCGCCGTACGGCGACTCGGTGTTCGTCATCAAGGGTGAGCAGGCCCCCTTCACGGTCGAGCAGCGCTTCGTGCGCATCGGTGACCGCCGGGGAGACTTCGTTTCGGTCTTGAAGGGCCTCGACGCGAAAGAGACGGTGGTGAGCACCGGCGCCTTCAAGCTGAAGAACGGCATGACGGTGGTGGTCGACAACAAGCTCGCCCCGCGCGCCGAGCTCGAGCCCCAGCCCGAGAACCGCTGATGGCGCTCACCGACCTCTTCATTCGGCGCCCGGTCATCGCGGTGGTGGTGAGCCTGGTCATCGTGATTGCCGGCGTGCAGGCGCTCAAGTCGATCAACGTGCGGCAGTACCCGCGCAGCGAGAACGCCGCGGTCACCGTGACCACGGTCTACGTGGGCGCCAGCCCCGAGCTGGTGCGCGGCTTCATCACCAGCCCGCTCGAGCGGGTCATCGCGGCGGCCGAAGGCATCGACTACCTCGAGTCGCAGAGCAGCCCGAGCACGTCGCTGATTCGCGCGCACCTGCGCATCGGCTACGACCCGAACAAGGCGCTCGCCGAGATCGGCTCGAAGGTCGAGCAGGTGCGCGGAGACCTGCCTCCCGAGGCGCAGGTGCCGATCATCAACATCGAGTCGACCGAGAGCCAGTTCGCTTCGGCGTACCTGAGCTTCAGCTCGACCTTCCTGCAGCAGAACGAAATCACCGACTACCTGACGCGGGTGGTGCAGCCCCGGTTGTCGGCGATCGAAGGGGTGCAGCGGGCCGACATTCTGGGCGCCCGAACCCTCGCGATGCGGGTGTGGCTCGACGAGAAGAAGCTGGCCGCCTACGGGGTGAGCCCGTCGGACGTGCGTACGGCGCTGGCCGCCAACAACGCCCTCGCCGCGGTGGGAAAAGCCAAGGGAGCGCTGGTCGAGCTGAACCTCACCGCCAACACCTCGCTCAGCACGGTGCGCGAGTTTCAAGAGCTGGTGGTGCGCACCGACGGGCGTTCGGTGGTGCGCCTGAAGGACGTGGCCGAGGTGGCGCTGGGCGCAGAGGACTACGACACCAGCGTCTCGTTCGGCGGCAAGACCGCGGTGTTCATCGGCGTGTTCCCCCTGCCCAGCGCCAACGCCCTCGACGTCACCGCGCGGGTGCGCAAAGAGATGGAGACGCTGAAGGGGCAGCTGCCACCGCAGCTGACCGGCACCATCGCGTACGACTCGACCGAGTACATTCAGAGCGCGATTCGCGACGTCGAGCACACCCTGCGCGACACGCTGTTGATCGTCGGCCTGGTGATTTTTCTCTTCCTCGGGTCGCTGCGCTCGGCCGCGGTGCCGCTGGTCGCGATTCCCGTCTCGCTGATCGGCGGGGTCTTCTTGATGCAGGTCTTCGGCTTCACGCTGAACCTGCTGACGCTGCTCGCGATCGTGCTCTCGGTCGGCCTGGTGGTCGACGACGCCATCGTGGTGGTCGAGAACGTCGAGCGGCACCTGCGCGAAGGGCTCAAGCCCATCGACGCGGCGCTCAAGGGCGCGCGCGAGCTGGTCGGGCCCATCATCGCGATGACCTTGACCCTCGCCGCGGTCTACACGCCCATCGCGCTGCAGGGCGGCCTGACCGGCTCGCTGTTCCGCGAGTTCGCGCTGACGCTGTCGGGCGCGGTGCTCATCTCGGGGGTGGTGGCGCTGACGCTGTCTCCGGTGATGGCGGCGAAGGTGCTCAAGCCGGGCGGCGGCGAGCGGGGGTTCGCGGGCCTGGTGGCGCGCGCCTTCGAGCGGCTGAAGCAGGCCTACGGGCGCGCGCTCACCGCGTCGTTCGCGGTGCGCGGGCCCATCTACGTGGTGTGGCTGGTGGTGTCGGCGGCCGCGGTGGTGATGTTCATGCAATCACCCAAAGAGCTCGCCCCGGTCGAAGACCAGGGCATCGTGTTCGGGGTGGTGAACACCCCGGCAGACTCGACCCTCGAGCGGCTGGTGCCCCAGGTGGCGGCCATCAACCAGACGCTGATGGAGCTGCCCGAGAGCGGGCACCTGTTTCAGGTGACTACCCCCAGCAGCGGGTTCTGGGGCATCGCGCTCAAGCCGTGGGACCAGCGCGAGCGGCCGTCGCGCGCGCTGCTGCCCGAGGTGCAGCAGCGGGTGTCGAAGGTTCCCGGAGTGCAGACGTTCGCGATTCTGCCGCCGGCGCTGCCGGGCGGAGGCCGGTTCCCCGTCGAGCTGGTGATCGCCTCGACCGCCGAGAGCGAAGAGGTGCTCGAGGTGGCGCAGCAGCTCGCCGACCGGGCGGCGACCAGCGGCCTGTTCGCGTTTCCTCCCCAGCTCGACGTGAAGATCGACCGGCCGCGCGCCGAAATCGTCATCGACCGCGAGCTGGCGGGCCAGATGGGGCTGAACCTCGCCACGGTGGGGGCCGACGTCGCGGCCGCGGTGGGCGGCAACTACGTCAACCGCTTCTCGGTGGCCGGCCGCAGCTACAAGGTGATTCCCCAGCTCGAGCGGGGCCAGCGCCTCACCCCGCGCGCCCTCGAGGCGCTCTACGTGCGCGGGCCGGGCGGCAGCCTGGTCTCGCTGGCCACCATCGCGAAGGTCGAAGAGTCGGTCGAGGCCCGCTCGCTCAACCGGTTTCAGCAGCTCAACTCGGTGACGCTGAGCGGCGTCGCGATACGCCCCCTCGACCAGGCGCTGGGCTGGCTCGAGACCGAGGCCAGGGGGCGGCTGCCCGGCGGCTACACCCTCGACTACACCGGTGAGTCGCGGCAGCTGCGCGTCGAGGGCAACACGTTTCTGCCCGCGTTCATCTTCGCGTTCGTGCTGGTGTTCCTGGTGCTGGCCGCGCAGTTCAACAGCTTTCGCGACCCGTTCGTGATTCTGATGGGGTCGGTGCCGCTCGCGCTGTTCGGCGCGCTGCTGACCACGTTCTTGAAGATGCCGAACCCGAACGTGGCGTTCGTCACCGACGGGTGGACCACGACGTTGAACGTCTATTCGCAGATCGGCCTGGTGACGCTGGTCGGCCTGGTGGCGAAGAACGGCATTCTCATCGTCGAGTTCGCGAACAAGCTGCAGGAGCAGGGGCACGGCAAGCTCGAGGCGGTTCACCAGGCCGCGCTGACGCGGCTGCGCCCGGTGCTGATGACCAGCGTGGCGACCGTGGCGGGCCACTTTCCGCTCACCCTGGTGTCAGGGCCCGGCGCCGCGGCGCGCAACAGCATCGGCCTGGTGCTGGTGGTCGGCCTCACCGTCGGCACCCTGTTCACGCTGTTCTTCGTGCCCGCCATCTACCTGCTGGTCGCGCGCGAGCACCACGCGGCGCCGGCGCCCTCGCCCCGCGCCGAGCCCACCGCTGCCGCCTGACCTCACATCTTGGCGTCGGTCAGCCAGCGCGGGTTCTGGGTGGTGCCGTCGAAGTCCTGCGTGGTCTTGAACCTCTCGACGTCGCCGCGCTTCGCCACCGCGGCGGTGCGGCCGAGCAGCGCGCGGCGCTCGCCGTCGGTCAGCGGCTTGAAGTCGAGCGCCAGGGCCAGCGCCTGCTCGAGCACGCCCTCACTGTCGCAGCCGGTGATGGTCACGCTCACCCCGGGCACGCTCATCGCGTAGCGCAGGCACTCGGGGGCCGACGCGACGCCCGTCTTGAGAATCAGCCCGGCCCCCAGCGACTTCATGCCCAGCACCGCGGTGCCCTCTCTCGCCGCGAGGGGAATGATGTCGCGCTCGAAGCTGCGGTAGTGCGCGTCGAGCACGTTGATGGGCATCTGCACGGTGTCGAAGTGAAAGTCGTGCTGCCGCGCCACCTCGAGCATGTGGCGGTGAATGTCGGGGTCTTTGTGGCCGGTGAAGCCGATGAAGCGCAGCTTGCCGGCCTTGCGCGCCGCGAGCAGCGCCTCGGCGGCTCCGCCCTGGGCGAACACCCGCTCGGCGTCGTCGGGGCGAATCACCTCGTGCACCTGCACCAGGTCGATGACGTCGGTCTGCAGCCGCTGCAGCGACTGCTCGAGCTGCCCGGTGGCCGCCTTGGCGGTGCGGCCGTCGAGCTTGGTCATCACGAACGCCTTCTTGCGCCAGCCGTCTTTGAGCGCCTTGCCCATGCGGCGCTCGCTCTCGCCGTCGTGGTAGTCCCAGCAGTTGTCGAGAAAGTTGAGGCCGTGGTCGAGCGCGGTGTGCACGATGCGCGTCGCCTCGGCCTCGTCGGGGATGCCGAGGTGGTAGCCGCCCAGCCCGAGAATCGACACCTTCACGCCGGTGCGGCCGAGCTCGCGGGTCGGCATCGGTCTCCCGGTGGGCACCTGGTACGTGCCCTTCGGCACCGTCGCCGTGGGCGCGCCGCCCGCCTGTTGCTTCTTCTCGGGCTTCTCGGCCGCCAGCACCGAGCGCCCGACCGCGAGCGCACCGCCGGCCGCTTTCAGAAACGTCCTCCTCGTCGCCATGGCCCAGAAGTAATGGCCCGGGGGCCGCGCGCCGCGCTCGAGCGCCGCAGCCTTGCGGGTGTTACCGGCGGCGCCCATCGCGCCGTCTAAGCGGGGAGCGCCGGCGGCCGGCGGCCCAGCGCCTCGACCAGGAAGTCGCGCAGCGCGGTGACCTTGCGCGGCACGTGCTTCGCCGCAGGGTGCACGAAGAAGAGCGTGCCGACCGGCAGGCTCCAAGAGGGCAGCACCCGCACCAGGCGGCCGGCCACCACGTCCTCTTGCGCGAGGTAGGTGGGCAGCACGCTCAAGCCCGTCGCGGCGCGCGCCATGGCGTGCGCGAGCAGCATGTCGTCGGTCGAGACCCGCGTCGACGAGAGGCCGCCGCTGAGCGCGCTGATCGCCTTCGATGACGCCGCCGCGCGCACCGAGGTGACCCAGCTGGCGGTGAAGCTCGGCTTCGAGGCGGTCGACGCCGGCCCGCTCTCCAACGCCCGTTTCCTCGAGACACTGGGCTACCTCAACATTCAGCTCGGCTACGTGCAGAAGCTGGGGCCGCAGATTGGCTTCCGGCTGGTGCGCGGCTGAAGCCCGCTCGCCGGGCGCCGCTGCGCAACAAAGGGCGCCCGGCCCAAGGCTTTTTACGTTGTTACCGGCTCGAAGGTGCTGCGTCTCCACCCAGACCCCTCACCGAAAGGCCAGCCCTTGACCCCCATCTCCAGCTCAAGCCCCGTGGTGCCCGTCGCCACCGAGACGCGCGTCGTCACCCCCACGCCGAAGCCGCCCGTCACTGCGCCGGCCACCGAGGTCTCGACCGACAGCTACGCACCGGCGGGCAAGCAGGCGCCGCTCGAGCGGGGCGACACCCCGCCGGTCGCGCCCCCCGGGGTCGACCCCCTGGCCTGGGTCAGGCTGTTCGAAGACACCCCCGAGTTTCAGGCCCTGAACCCCGGCGTGCAGCAGGCGGTGCACGAGAAGCTCACCGACCCCGAGGTCGAAGAGAGCGGGAAAGACGTCATCGCCGACGCGGTGCTCACCCCCGGCTTCGCGCTGCTCTCGACCGAAGAGGCCGACGAGTTTCTCGAGTACGCGGGCAACACCATTCCCGTCTTCGGGCAGCGGGTGCGCTCGACGCTGGGCGCGCAGCTCGCGGCCGACGAATACCAGCAGGCCGGCCTGAGCCTGCTTCCGTTCTCGCGGGCGGTCGCGCAGCGGCAGCAGCTGCTCGACTTCTCTCGAGGCGACGGCGCGGTGCCGGGCACCCCGCCCCTCGCCGAGCTGCCTCCGCGCGTGCGCGAGGTGCACGTGTCGGCGGCCGAAGACCTCGGCGAGTACGAGTTCGAGACCGGCAAGGTCGACGCCCAGCGCTACACGCTCGACGTCGACGGCCGGGAAATCGAGGTCATCACCCCGGCCGACCACCCCGAGTTCACGCCCACCCCCGAAGACCTCGAGCAGCTCTTCGAGACGCTGCCCAGCCCCATCGCCGAGCAGTACGACCGCGTCGTCATCGAGCCGAACGCGAGCGACGCCTCGGCCAGCACCGACGGCGACGGCCAGATTCGCATCTTCCCCGACAGCAACCGCACGCTCACCGGCTTGCAGCCGGTGCTCGTTCACGAGGGCGCGCACAACCTCTCCGAGGCGCTCGGTGAGACCAGCAGCATCGGCGTCGACGAAGACTTGAGTCGGCTCTCGCCCGGCTGGCAGCGCTGGGCCGCCGCGGTCGAGGCCGACGGGCACCCCATCACCCAGCACGCCGCCAGCTCGGTCGCCGGCGACAACGATGACCACGAGCGCAAGTTCGGCGAAGACTTCGCCGAGACCGTGCTCATGTACTACCGCGTGAAGGGCACCGCGGCCGAGGCCGAGCTCGCGCGCCTCTACCCCAACCGCTACGACCTCGTGCGGCAGGTGCTCGGCGACGCCTGAAGGCCGCGGCCGGTGCCCTCACCCGGCGTCGAGCACGTCGCGCACCTTGCGGGTGAGGCTGCCGGGGGTGAGGGGCTTCTGCAGAAACGCGGCGCCCGCGGCGAGCTCGTGCACCAGCGCGCCGTCGGTGTAGCCCGACATGAACAGCACCTTGAGGCCGGGGCGCACCAGGCCCAGGCGGTCGGCGAGCTGCTTGCCGCTCATCTGCGGCATCACCACGTCGGTGAGCACCAGGTGAATCGGCTCGGGGTGCTGCTCGCACGTCAGCAGCGCCTCACCGGCGTTGCGCGCTTCGATGACCCGGTAGCCGTGGCGCTTGAGAATCGCCAGCGCCACGTTGCGAATCTGGTCTTCGTCTTCGACCAGCAGAATGGTCTCGGTGCCGCGCGGGTTGATGAACGCTTTCGGCGCCGCGGCCTCGGTCTCGTCGGTGCGAGGCAGGTAGACCTTGAAGCTGCTGCCGTGGCCCGGCTCGCTGTACACCCACACGTGCCCCTTCGACTGCTCGACGATGCCGAACACCGTCGACAGCCCGAGCCCGGTGCCCTGCCCCTTGGGCTTGGTGGTGAAGAAGGGCTCGAAGATTCGCGCCTGGGTCGCCTTGTCCATACCGGTGCCGGTGTCGCTGACCGCCAGCATCACGTAGGGGCCGGCCTTCACGCCCACGTGGGAGGCGGCGTACTCGGGGTCGAGCTCGACGTTGGCGGTCTCGAGCGTCAGGGTGCCGCCCGAGGGCATCGCGTCTCGAGCGTTCACCACCAGGTTCATCAGCACCTGCTCGACCTGGCCCGGGTCGGCGTGACAGCGGCCGAGGTTCGGAGCGGCCACGGTGGTGAGCTCGATGTCTTCGCGAATCAGCCGCTTCAACATCTTGTGCATGTCTTGAATGACGGTGTTCAGGTCGAGCACCGTCGGCGCGGTGACCTGCTGCCGGCTGAAGGCGAGCAGCTGGCGGGTGAGGGCCGCGGCGCGCTGGCCGGCGAGCTTGATTTCGCCCATGTCGGCGCGCAGCGGGTCGCCTTCGTCGAGGTCGCGGGTGATCATCTCGCTGTAGCTCAAGATGACGGTGAGCAGGTTGTTGAAGTCGTGCGCCACCCCGCCGGCGAGCAGGCCGATGGCCTCCATCTTCTGGGTCTGCAGCAGCTGCTCCTGGGTGCGGCGCAGCGCCACCTCGGCCTTCTTGCGCTCGCTGACGTCGACGGTGAAGGCGATGCTGGTCACCGAGTCGAGCAGCGCCGCGCCCACCAGCACGGTGGCCCGGGTGCCATCTTTGCGCAGCAGCTCTTTTTCCCATGGGCGGGCCACCCCGGTGGCGGTGAGCTGCTCGACCGCCCGGGCGTCTCCGTCGCGCCACTCGGGTGGGGTCATGTCTGTCCACCGCACGTGGCCCGACAGCAGGTCTTCGCGCGCGTAGCCGAGCATGGCCAGGTAGGCGTCGTTGGCCTCGATGATGTTGCCCAGCCCGTCGGCGATGGCCACCCCGATGACCCCCGACTCGACCAGCCGCGAGAAGCGAGTCTGGGCGGCGCGCTGGTCGCGGCGGTTCTTGGCCTCACGCACCTCGCGCTCGACCGCCGGGGCCAGCCGCGCCAGGTGGTCTTTGAGCACGAAGTCGGCGGCGCCCTCGCGCATCGCTTCGACCGCGCGTTCTTCGCCGATGGTGCCCGAGACGATGATGAGGGGCACGTCGAGGCTGCAGGCTCTTCATCAGCCGCAGCGCCTCGAGGCCGCTGAACTTCGGCAGCGACCAGTCGGTGATGATGACGTCCCAGAAGCCGACCTCGAGCGCGGCGCGCATGCCCGCGGCGTCTTCGACCCGCTCGGTCTGAACCGCGCTCAGGCCCTTGGCCAGCGCCCGGGTCACCAGCTTGGCATCGGTGAGCGAATCTTCGACCAGCAGCACCCGCAGCACCGTGCTCATCGCGCACCCCTCGGCGCGACCGCGCACTGGTTGAGCTGAAGCCAGAACAGGTCGAGCGCCTGCGCCAGCACGCCGAACTCGGCGAAGTCGACCGGCTTGCGCAGGTAGGCGTTGGCGCCCAGTTGGTAGCTCTTGTGAATGTCTTCGGCCTCTCGCGACGCGCTCAAGATGACCACCGGCAGCAGGCGGGTTCGCGGGTCGGCGCGCACCCGGCGCAGCACCTCGTGGCCCGAGACCCGGGGCAGGCTCAGGTCGAGCAGCACCACCGCGGGCAGCACGTCGGCGTCGCGCGCCGAGTGCGGCCCGGTGCCGAACAGCCAGTCGAGCGCCTCGGCGCCGTCGCGCACCACCACGATGTCGCCCTTCACCGCCGCCCTCTTGAAGGCGTGCAGCGCCAGCTTCTCGTCGGTGGGGTTGTCTTCGACCAGCAGCATCGTGGTCACGGGGTGTCTCCCCTCGGCTGGAGCGGCAGGGTGAAGAAGAAGGTGGCCCCGCGGTCGACCTCGGCCTCGGCCCAGATGCGGCCCGAGTGCCGGTGCACGATGCGCTGCGCGGTGGCCAGGCCGATGCCGGTTCCGGGGAACTCGGTGACGGTGTGCAGGCGCTGGAAGGGAGCGAACAGCCGCCCGGCGTAGGTCATGTCGAACCCCGCGCCGTTGTCGCGCACGAAGAACGCCTCGCGCCCGTCGATGGTGGTGCTGCCCACCTGCACCCGCGGCGCGGGGTTCTTCGACGAGAACTTCCACGCGTTGCCGAGCAGGTTGTCGAGCAGGGTGCGGCACAGCGAGGGGTCGACGCAGGCCGAGAGCCCTTCGGCGATGGTCACCTCGACCTTTCGCATTGGCTCGGCGGTAGCCAGCTGCTCGACCACGCTGCGCGCCATCGCCGAGAGGTCGGTGGGGGTGGGGTTGAGCTCGCTGCGCGAGGTGCGGGCCAACGACAAGAGCGCGTCGATGAGCGCCGCCATGCGCAGCGCGCTGCGGTGAATCTCGTCGAGGCAGTCGCGGCCCGCGGCGTCGAGCTTGTCGCCGTAGTCGTCGAGCAGAATCTGGGCGAAGCCGTTCATGCCGCGCAGCGGCGCGCGCAGGTCGTGGGCCACCGAGTAGCTGAACGACTCGAGCTCGCGGTTGGCGAGGGTGAGCGCGGCCTCGGTGCGCTTGCGCTCGGTGATGTCGCGAATCGAGCTCGAGACCAGCAGCCCGTCTTCGGTCTCGAGCGGGCTGAGGCTGATCTCGACCGGAAACTCGGACCCGTCTTTGCGCAGCCCGAACAGCTCGAGCCCCGACCCCATCGCGCGCACCTTGGGGCTGGCGATGAAGCCGGCGCTGTGACCGTGGTGCTTGTCGCGGTAGCGCGGCGGCACCAGCACCTCGACCGGCTGGCCGAGCAGCTCGGCCCGGGGGTAGCCGAACATGCGCTCGGTCTGGGCGTTGATCAGCACGATGGCCCCGTTCGACGCGACGATGACCTTCGCGTCTGGCGCCGCCTCGAACAGCCCACGAAACTTGCCTTCGCCGCTGAAGCGCGATTCGCCCCCAGTCGCGCTCAACTGTTGCCTGCTGTCATTACCGCCCCCGAAGGAGCGCCTGCATAGCACGTCGTCGCCCGAAAGCGCCCGAGCGCCCCTCGGTCGAGCAATCGCTTTGCTTCTGGGCCCCACCTCTGCGAATCGAAGGTGTGGGGAAGAAGATACGCGCCGAGGTCGCGGTGGTCGGCATCGGCGCCTCGGCGGGAGGGCTCGAGGCGCTCGAGGCGCTGTTCGCCGGCCTGCCGCCGAAGCTGCCGGCCGCCTTCGTGGTGGTGCAGCACCTCGAGCCGACCCACCGCGACCTGCTGGTCGACCTTCTGAAGCGCAGCACCGCGATGCCGGTGAGCCCGGCCCGGCACCGCGCGCGGGTAGAGGCCGGGCAGGTGTACGTGATGCCTCCCGGCCGAGCGCTCGAGCTGCGCGGCGGGGCGCTGTGGCTTTCGAAGCCGGCTGCGCCGCGGGGGCACCGCGCGCCCATCGACGGCTTCTTTCGCTCGCTGGCCGAGGCGCTGCAGGCCCGCGCGATCGGGGTGGTGCTCTCGGGCATGGGCTCTGACGGCACCCTGGGGCTGGGGCAGATCAAAGAGAAGGGCGGCGCGACGCTGGTGCAGACTTTGGCCACCGCGCGCTCCGACGCCATGCCGCGCAGCGCCATCGAGGCGGGCTTCGCCGACGTGGTGGCGGCACCCGCCGAGCTCGGCCCTCGCATCGCGGCGCTGCTGGCGCACCCGCTGCCGCGGGCCGAGCCGCCGCCCGCGCTCGACGCCGAGCTGACCCGCGGCCTCGACGCCCTGTGCACCCAGCTGCGCGAGCAGACCGGGCACGACTTCTCGCAGTACAGGCGCACCAGCCTGCTGCGCCGGGTCGAGCGGCGCATGCGGCTTCACCAGCTCGACGCGCTGCCCGACTACACCCGGCTGGTGCGCAAGAGCTCGGACGAGGCCGAGCTGTTGTTCAAAGAGCTGCTGATCGGCGTCACCTCGTTCTTTCGCGACCCGCGCTCGTGGGTCACCCTCGCCAAGAAGGTGTGGCCGGCGCTGCTGCGCGAGCTGCCGCGCGAGGCGGTGCTGCGCGCCTGGGTGCCGGCCTGCTCGACCGGAGAAGAGGCCTACTCGCTGGCGATGACCTTCGCCGAGGCGCAGCGGGGGCGCGCGAGGTCGGGTCGGCCGCGGCTGCAGGTCTTCGCCACCGACCTCGACAGAGACGCCATCGAGCGGGCGCGCGCCGGCCTGTACCCGAAGGTCATCGCCAGCCAGGTCTCGCGCCCGCGGCTGGCCCGCTTCTTCACCGAAGAGAAACAGGGCTTTCGGGTGCGGCCCGAGCTGCGCGAGATGATCGTCTTCGCGCCGCAGAACGTGCTGCACGACCCGCCCTTCACCCGGCTCGACGTGGTGAGCTGCCGCAACCTGCTCATCTACCTCGAGCCGGCAATCCAGAAGACGGTGCTGGCGATGTTTCACTACTGCCTGAACCCGGGCGGGGTGCTGTTTCTGGGCAACGCCGAGACCGCCAGCGCGGTGGGCAGCAGCTTCGCGCAGCTCGACGCGTCAGCGCGCCTGTGGCGCAAGCGCGCGGGGGCGCCCGCCGGAGGCCTGACCGAGCTGCTGCCCTCGCGCACCCGAGCGCCGCACGCGCGCAACCTCGACGCGACGTCGGAGGCCGAGCCGGCGCTGCAGGAATTGGCCGACCGCATGCTGTTCGAGCGCTACGGGCCTTCGGCGGTGCTGACCACGCCGCAGGGCGACATCGTCTACATCAGCGGGCGCACCGGCCGTTACCTCGAGCCGGCCGCGGGCAAGGCGAACTGGAACATTCACGCCATGGCCCGCGAGGGAGTGCGCCACGAGCTGATCGCCGCCTTTCAGCTGGCGGTGCGCGAGGGCCGCACGGTGATTCGGGGCCCGGTGCCGCTCGACCCGGAAGGCAGCGCCCAGGCGGTGACCCTGACCATCGAGCCGCTGAGAGACCCCAAGGGGTTGAGCGGTATGGTGGCGATCGTCTTCCGCGACACCACCCTGCCGGCGAAGGCCCGGCGAGGTCAGGGTCGCGGGTCGGGCGCCGCCACGGTGGCGCGGCTGGGGCACGAGCTGAACCTGGCGGTCGACGAGCTGCGGCTGACGCGCGAGCAGATGCAGAGCTCGCAAGAGCAGCTCAAGTCGGCCAACGAAGAGCTGCAGTCGACGAACGAAGAGCTGCAGTCGACCAACGAAGAGCTCACCACGTCGAAAGAAGAGATGCAGTCGATGAACGAAGAGCTGCAGACCTTGAACCAGCAGCTGCAGGCCAAGGTCGACGAGCTGTCGCGCACGCACGACGACATGCGCAACCTGCTCGACAACACCGACATCGCCACGGTGCTGCTCGACGGCGCGCTCAACGTGCGCCGCTACACGCCGCAGGCCACCCGCATCATCAAGCTGATACCGGGCGACGTCGACCGGCCCATCGCCGACCTGGCGTCGACCCTGCTCGACATCGACCTGGTCACCGAGGCGCGCGCGGTGCTCGCGGACCTGGTGCCCAGGCAGCTCGAGGCTAAAAGCGCCGACGGCCGTTGGTTCTCGGTGCGGGTGATGCCGTACCACACGCAGGACAACCGCATCGACGGGGTGGTGCTCACCTTCGTCGACGTCACCACCGCCAAGACGCTCGAGGCCAGGCTGCGCGATGCATCGAGGGGCGATTGACCCGGCGCACCGGCTCGGAGCGCGAGCGCGAGGCCCTGCGCCGCAAGGCCGAGGCCCGCTTCGCCGAGCGCGGCGAGGCTCCGGTCGATGCGGGCGCCTCGGCCGAGACCCAGCGCCTGCTGCACGAGCTGCAGGTGCACCAGCTCGAGCTCGAGCTGCAGAACGAAGAGCTCGAGGCGTCGCGGGTGCAGGCCGAGCAGCACGCGGCCCGATATGCCGCGCTCTACGAGTTCGCGCCGGTGGGCTACCTGTCGATCGACCGCGAGGCCCGGGTGCTGCGGGCGAACCAGTGCGCGACGCAGCAGCTGGGGCTCGAGCTGCAGGGGGCCGGGCCGGCGCTGTTCGTCACCCTGCTCGACCCCAGCTGTCACCAGCGCTTTCGCGCCTTCGTGACCGGGTGCTTCGCGAGCCCCGCGCACGCGGCGTGCGAGGTGCGCACCGCGGCCTCGAGGGGCAGCGCGCCGCGGGCCCTCGAGCTGACGGGGGTGCGGGCCGACGACGGCAGCGAGTGCCGGGTGGTGATGCTCGACGTGACCGAGCGCAAGCAGGCCGAGGCCGCGCTGGTTCAGGCCGAGCGGCTGGCGACCCTGGGCCTGGTGGCGGCGAACGTGTCGCACGAGCTCAACAACCCGCTCACCTACCTGCGCGCCGCGGTCGAGCAGCTGGTGCACGACGCCGCGTCGCCCCAGCTGCTCGCCTGCGCGGAAGAGGCGCTCGACGGGGTGCGCCGCATCGAGGCCGTGACGCGGGGGCTCGACACGTTCTCGCGCGACGACCAGGGCCCGCTGGTGCCGACCGAGGTGAACGCGACGCTCGAGGCGGCGATGGCCATCGCCGCGCACGAGCTGCAGGCCACCGCCACGGTCGAGCGCGACCTGGGCGAGGTGCCCCGGGTGCTCGCCAACGAGGCCCGGCTGGGGCAGCTGCTGCTCAACCTGCTGGTGAACGCCTCGCGCTCGTTCACCCCGCACGAAGCCTCGCGCAACCGGCTCACCGTGCGCACCTGGGCCGAAGGAGAGGCGGTGCTGGTGGAGATTGGCGACAACGGCCCCGGCCTGCCGCCTCAGGTGCTGGCGCGGCTGTTCGACCCGCTCGCCACGCACCAGGTGGGCAGCAGCTCGAGCCTGGGGCTGGCCATCTGCAAGCGGCTGGTGGGCAGTCTGGGCGGCGACCTGACGGCCACCAGCGCTCCCGGCGCGGGCACCCGCTTTCGGGTGCGGCTGCAGCAGGCCGTGGCCGTGGCCGCGGCGCCCGCGCCCCGCGTCGAGGTGGCCTTAGGGGGCAAGCCCCGGGTGCTGGTCATCGACGACGAGCCGCGCCTCACCGGGCTGCTCAAGCGCCTGCTCACCCCGGCCTACCAGGTGACCACGGTCGAGGCGGCGCGCGACGCTCAGCGGCTGCTGGCGGGCGACGCGGCGTTCGACGTCATCTTCTGCGACCTGATGATGCCGGTGATGAGCGGCATGCAGCTGCACACCTGGCTGGTCGCCGAGCACCCGGGGCTGGCGGCGCGGGTCATCTTCATGACCGGCGGCGTCTTCTCACCCGCGGTCTCGGCGTACCTCGAGCAGACGCCCCACCGCCTGGTGCTCAAGCCCTTCGACGTCGACACGGTGCTCGCCGAGGCGGCCGAGGTGGCGGCGCTGAAGAAGGGCTGAGCAACGACCGTAGAAACGCGACGAGGTCCGCGCCGGAGGGCTGCGGACCTCGTGTGATTCAGCGGGAGCGCGCTCTCAGCGAATGATGCGCGGGAACGAGTTGGCCGTCAGCGCGGCCGGCTGCGCGACGGGCTGCTGCGCGCCGGTGCCCGACTTGGCGGCCAGCAGCATGCGCTCGGCAGTGGCGCGCTGGGTCGGGTCGGTGATGGTCTGCAGGTACGCCTGCTCTTGCGGGGTGAACTGCGACGGAGGCGGCGCCTCGGGCAGCGTCTTGAGCACCGCCTCGAGGTCTTCCTTGCTGACCTTGCCGTCGGTGTCGCCACCCTCGGCGCCGGTGTCGACCATCTTCCACAGGTCTTCGTTCGAAGCGCTGAGGAAGAAGTTCGCCGCGGCCTTCAGGTCTTCGGGGTAGTTGCCCTCGGCAACCTTCTTCAGGTCGCCGGACGAGGTGATGCCGTCGGTGAAGCCGTTGTCGCCACCGTCGTCGGCCCGGTCGAAGTCGGCGTTGTACTTCGTCATCGTCTCGAGGTGCGTCTTCATCTCGGCGAGGCGCGGGTCGGTCTTCAGCGACGCGGCGCGGGTCTCGGTCTCGAGCTTCTTGATCTGCTTGTCGAGGTCACCCAGGCTGACGTTGCCGTCGGTCGAGCCACCCTCGTCATCGGCGACGTCGAGCTCGTCGAAGAACTTCTTGTTCTTCGGGTCGAGCATGTACTCGGCGGCCTTGCGCGCGTTCGCCGAGGCGTGGTCGTCGTTCACGATGCGCTCGAGCGCCTCTTTGTCGACGTCGCCCATCGGCATGCCGCCGCCGTACGCGCCGAAGCGGCCGCCCGCGTACGGGCTGCCCCCGGTGCCGTTCTCCATCGCTTCTTTGAGCGACTTGCAGTGGGTGAGGAACTCTTTGCGCGCCTCGGTCTCGGGGTCGGGCGGAGGAGCCGCGAAGGGGTCAGCCGCGTTCGGGTTCGGCGCGCCGGGGGTGGTGGTGGCGTTCGGGTCGCCGCCGGCCTGCGCCTGCTTCTGCGCCTCGGCGAGCTGCTCGGGCGTCATGTTCATCGACGGGTCGTTCGCGAACGGGTCTTCCGCCGGCGCGTCGCTCGAGCCCGCGAACGGGTCGAGTGAGTAGGGTTGCCGTACGGGCTGCTGCCCGTGTCGAAGCCCGTCTGGTAGTTGCTCGGCACCACCACCGCCTGGCCTCGCGCGGCCGCCTCCTGCAGAAACTGCTGCGCCTCTTCAGGCGACAGGTTCGCGGGCAGCGTAATCGTCGGCGAGCTTCGGTTGACGTTGGGCATGGTTCGTTCCCTCGAGGGCCTGCTGGGTAAGAAGACGACGAGTCTGGAGTATCGGTGGGAGTCGCACCCGCTCCCAGGCCGATCACGTAACAACTTCTTGCAATGCAAGAAAAGCGTAAGCCCTTATGTTTACGCGCTTTGCATCGCCGATCGGGCAGTGAGCCTTCGAGGCGTCACTGCAAGGTCACGCTTCGCCCGGGGAGCGGTTGGGAAAGACGTCGAGCTGGACCAGCTCTTCGCCGTTGAGCCCGCCGGCGAGCAGCTTGGCGAGGGCCGGAGGATTCTGGGCAAAGCGGCCCTGGGTGAGCTTCGCCACCTCTTGAATGGTCACCCTGCCGGCGAAGTGGGCGTCTGCCAGCTGGCGGCCCACGTCGGCGCCGAGGGTGAAGTGAACCATGAGCGCGAGGTCTGCGGGCATGCCTCGCTGCATCAGGTAGCCGACCTCGGTGGTTCCGACTCCGCGGGCGAAGGCGCGCCGCATCTCGTCGAGGGTCACCGGGCTTCTGCTTCTCAGCTCAGTGAGCCACTCGGTGCTCGGCGCCGCCGAGGCCTTGCGGCTGCGCAGCTGCTCGAGAATCTGCTCGATGGTGTCGCCGCGGCGGAGGGCGGCGAAGACCTCGCGCGAGCTGGCTCCGAGCGAGTTGAGCTCGACCAGGTGCTGGGCGCTGAGCCCTTCGCGCTTCAGGTCACCTGGGAATTGCAGCGATGACCCGCGCGACGCGATGCCCGCCTCGAGGAGAAGCAGCTGCTCATCGGGCGCGTACCCCGAGTTGAGCACCGCGCTCAGCGCGCGCTCGTCGTGCACCAGGGTGGCGCTCCGGTTGATCTGCTCGAGGTTGAAGCCCGCGTCGATCAGCTTGGAGAGCACCCCGGGTTGACGCTGCATGGGGCTCTCGGCCAGCGCCAACACGTCTTCGAACGACCATCGACCCGTCGCGTGGGCGCGGGCGAGCGAGTAGCTGCCGCCTTTACCGCCCGCCTCGAGAACTGCCGCGGCCTGCTCGAAGGTGAGCTTGCCGCTCTTCATGAAGTAGGCGACCTCGGTCGGCGCTGAACCGGCAGCCTGCGCGCGCTTGTTGTCTTCGACGCTGAAGTCTCTGTCGGCGTCACGCTCAGAGATGCCGGCGCGCGCGAGCTCGATGGCCGCGAGCGGCATGAAACCCCGGCGCTGGTACCCGGCGAGTTTTTCGCGCGTCAGCCCCAGCGCAACGGCCTCACCCAGTGACGCCGCCGGCACCCCGGCCGCCGCCAGGTCATAGGCGACGAGCGGGTCGACCCTCGACCGCGCCAGCTCGGTGGCGACGGCGCTGTTCACTCGCAGCTTCGAGTAGACGAACGCCTGACCGCCCAAGAGCCCCGCCCTCCAGGCGGTGCGGCTCTCTTCGGGGGAGTACCCGGCGCTGGCGAACAGCGCCGCCTGGTGCTTCGGCATCTCGGTGCCGGCACGAATTGCGACGGCCTCGCGCGAGAGCGCGCCCTGCATGACCTCGGAGCTCGCGGTGGGCGCGGGCTGGCCATGGGCGGTCAGCGCACCTCCCTCGAGCGCGGCGAAGGTCTCTTCGGCGCTGAAGCCGCGATCGAAGAACCGGGTCTGCACGGTGTGGGGGTCGACCTTCAGCCGGGCCAGGTTCACGGTCTGCTCGACGCTGAACCCGAGCCGCGCCGCGCGCTCGAGGTCGTTGAGAGGCAACCCGGTCTCAGAGAGGCGGACCAGCTCGCCGACGTCGGTGCTGAGGCGGGCAAGCCGTGGGTCGATCTTGGCGTCCGCCTGCGCGAGCTCGACATAGGCGGCGCTCGAGAGCCCGTTGGCGAGGGCTCCGCGGAGGCGCTCGACGCTCCCCCCGGCCTGGAGGACTTTGACGACGTCGGCAGTGGACAAGCCCAGGCGGCGAAGCTCGAACGCCTCGAGCACCGACGAGTTGGGGCTTCCGAAATCGATGACTTTCGCGTCGAGGAGCTGCTCGAGCTCGCCGGGGGGAAGCGAGGCGGGCGGGCGGTAGTTGGCCTCGAACAGCCGCGGGTCGTACCTTCTGCTCAGGTCGAGCACCACCGTGGCGCTGTACCCGGGAGTGCGAACTGCGTCGGCAAACGCGCGAGGCGATACCCCCAGCCGCGCCGCTTCGACCACCACCGCGGCGGGCTGGCCCGACGCGCTCACATAGGCGGCGTCCTCTGCCGAGAGCCCCGCCTCACGCAGCACGCTGATGTCTGCGACGTCGCCCAGGTGCCGCGCGTAGGGCGCGATCGTCTCGGGGGTGAAGCCAGCACGCTGGGCGTTCGCGTACTGGGTGGCGGGCAGATTCACCGCGTGAAAGCCGAGCATCGCCTGCTCCGGCACGCCCTGCTCGGCGGCCTGCAAGATGTCGCCGGGGCGGTTGAGCGGCGGCGGCCGCCGCCCGAACGAGAAGTCGCGCCCGGGCAGCGGCGGAGTCAGCAGCGCCTCCATCGTCTTGGGGCTCACCTGAAGCGCCGCCGCCCGGGCGGTCTCGGCCCGGGAGAGCCCGATGGCCGAGTACGCCTCGAGGTCGGCAGGCGGAATCTTGGCGAGCTGCTTCTCGAGCGAAACGGTGCTGCCACGGCGCGGAGCGACGTCGCCCACGACGTGCTGCGCGTCGCCCGCGGGTGCCTGCGAGGCGAGGGGGGTGGTGCCCCCGGCGAGCGCGGCGGCCTGGTCGCGAACGTGGGCGACCACGGCCGCGGCCTTGCCGAACACGCTGCGGGCTTGCGTCTGCGCGTGCTCCGTCGCCTCGGTCTTCTCGGCGTCGGCAGCCGGCGCGGTGGCGGGAGCCTGCTTCGCGCGCTGGGAGTCGAGCAGGGTCCGAAGCTTTTCGGCGCCTGCGTGAACCGCGCGGTCGACATTCAATGAGGGCTTCTTCATTTCTCAGGCTCCGAGAGAGGGCACCGACACGCAGGACGGCCCCGGTTCGAGACAAGACGAGCAGAAAGGGGGGGGGATTTGCGGGTGGTGCTGCGACGACGTCCCGGAAAGTTGGGCCCGGTTCACCCAAAGCGCAAAATGCGGCGTGGTGCGGTGTCGCACCCGTGTTCCAACGCGTCGCGCGATGGCGCCGCGGGCGGCGCGACCTGAGTCGCGTCGTGCGTCTGGGTGGCAATGAGACTGCTCCGGAAGACGCGGGTCGTGCCTGCTCCCCGGCCCACCGACGCCGGTGCGTCGCGAGCGGCCCGAGCGGCCCGAGCGGTGGCTTCCCCCTCGCCCGCAGTCGTGGACGAGGGGCTGACCTTCGCCTCGCCCCAGGCCGATTCCCGGCTGCGTGCTCCAGAGGGCAACCCGGTGGCTTCACGAGTCGACGCGCACGCAGCGTTCGCCCCGCTCGAGTCGCTCGCTCATGGTGTCGAGCCCCGCGAGGTCGACCGCCTGGCCGCCGAAGCCACCCGGGCCTCGGACGAGGAGCTCGGCGGCGCCTCGAAGCGCTTCCTGAAGGGTTTCTTTGGCGACGTGGCCCACCCGTCGAGCGGTGCCACGTTCATCGAGAAGGCGAGCGGCCCGGAGGTGGTCTCGATGGGCCGAGCCGTGGCGCGCGGCGTGCTGTTTTCCGAGGGCCTGATGACCTTCCACCCAGAAGACTTGCTGGCTCACGCTGCTGCCCCGCTGCACTGGTCGTCGGTGCTCTTCCTCGCGATGAGCGGCGTGGCCGACCTGGCTGCCGCGGTGGTTCGCGGCAGCAGCGAGGACGGCGCAACTTCGAGCGGCCGAAAGTCTCGCGTGGCGCTCCAGACCACGCTCGACATGCTGCTGGCCTGCAGCCCCGTGGCGCTGATGGGCACGCTCGGCCTACACAGCTTGAGCCGGTCGGTAGCGGGGCGAGAACGAGAAGAGCAGGCCTCGCCTCAGATCGCGGCTGAAGGCGTGGCAGGGCGATGAGCACCTCGGAGCCTCACCACCCCGACTGGCTGATCGAGCTGCGGGCCAAGGCACTGGCCCTGGGTGAGCTCCCCGACGCGTCGGCGCGCAAGGCGGGCAAGCTGTTTCTGGCGGTGGTGGGGGCGATGCTGCTCGGCGTTCAGGCCAGCGACCCGCACGAGCGCGAGCGGCAGCTCGACTCGGCCCGGCGGCTCTTTCGGGTCGCCGCCGACACCCTGATGTCGGCGATGCAGAGCCAGACGGCAGCGCTCTCAGAGCTGCGGCAGCTGCACGAGGGGCTGCTCGAGGCGAGAGCCGCGCTGCGAACCGCTGCCCCGAAGTAGACCTTCGGCGGGTGCGCAGCGCCGCCGGTGAGCGCTCAGGCGGCCGGCTGCTCGGGCAAGAGCTGGTAGAGCGCGGCGCGCACCGGCTCGGCGAGCGCAGCGCGGGTGACCAGCGCGAGGGTGACGGTCACGCCGTCGGCGGCGCGCACCCGCACCCCGGTGAGCACGCGCTCGCCGAGGTCGACCGCCACGCTGCGGCCGGGGGCGCCGCTGATGCGGTCGGCCTGCTCGAGCGCCACCAGCAGCCGTGAGCCGACGGCCTCGAGCTCTTCGCGCGACGCCTGGGTCGACCCGCTGGCCACCATCAGGCCGCTGGCGTCGATGACGAAGACCCCCAGCGCGCCCGAGAACGCCTGCACCTCGCGCAGCAGCCGGTTCCACCCCTCCTGCCCCACTCCGCTGGCGGGAGGCACCCGAAACGTGGGCGGCACCGCGGGCGCCGCGGGCGCCGAGGGGCGAGGCGGCGGGGCGAAGCGCGCGTAGGCCGGCGGCGCGGCGGCGGGCGCGGGTGGCGACGCCGCAGGCCGCGCGCCGGTGAGGTTCAGCGACAGGCGCCGCGCCAGCGCGAGGTCATCAGAGCAGCTGGCGTGCGGGTCTTTGCTCTGCGGCATGGGCGGCTCCCTGGTTCAGCGTGGTCTCGACTTCGACGGCGAGGCTCTCGAAGCGGCGGGCCTCGGGCGACAGCGGCCCCTCGAGAAAGGCGACCGGCACGCCGCGCGAGCTGGCGGCGGCGAACACCTCGGCGCGGGGCACGGTGCTCTCCATCACCCCGGCGAACCCGCCCCACAGCTCTTCCATCACCTCGCGCGACGGCTCTTTGCGCAGCTCGACCATGGTGGGCAAAAGGCCCAGCAGCTTGAGGCCGGGGTTGACGGTGGCGCGCACCTGCTCGAGCACCCGCAGAAGCTGCGACAGCGAGCGCAGCGCGAGCGCCTCGGTCTGCACGATGACCAGCGCCCAGTCGGAGGCCGACAGCGCGGCGCGGGTGGGCATGCCCAGGCCGGCCGGGGTGTCGTAGAGCACCAGGTCGAACTTCGACTGCAGCGCACCGATGACCTTGGCCAGCGCGCCGGCGGCGAACACCGCCTGCTCGTAGTGGGGCACGTCCATCGGGTCCAATCGGCCGCGCGGCAAGAGCGAGAGCCCCTCGAGGCGGGTGGCCATCACCGCGTCTTCGGGGCGCGCGCGCCCGGTGAGCACCTCGGTGAGGCCGATGAGCGCGGTGTCTCCGCGCGCCAGCGCCAGCCCCACTCCGCCCTGCGGGTCGAGGTCGACCAGCAGCACCCGCTTGCCGCGCTCGCACAGGGCGACCGCGAGGTTGAGCGCGACGGTGGTCTTGCCCACCCCGCCCTTCTGACTGGTGATGCAGATGCGTTGAGCCATGGCGTCTGGTTCCTTTCAGCGGGCCTGCTCGGCGGCCTGCGCGAGCAGTTGCTTGAGCCGGTGGATGTTGACCTCGACCCGGCGGTCTTCGGGCTTGAGCAAGTGGGCCTGCTCGAAGAGCGCGAGCGCAGCCTGGTGCCGCTTGGCGAAGGCCGCCTGCAGCGCGTCGTCGAGCAGGGCGTCGAAGTCGGGCGCGGGCGCCGCGGCGGGTGCGGGTGGCGCGGGTGGCGCGGGTGGGGCCGCCGTCGCCGGAGCCTCTTCGAGCTCGAGCTCGGTGAAGCTGCCTTGCGGAGAAGCGGCGGCCTCGTCTTTGGCGCGCAGCGCGTCGAGCAGCATCTCTTCGGTGCCCCCGTGCAGCTCGCGGGGGCCGGCCTCGCAGTCGAGCGCGCGGCAGAGCACGGGCACCGCCTCGGCGACCGCGAGGCGGGCGAAGGCCTCGGGGCCCACGCCCTGCTCGTCGCTGGCCGACCAGGCGTGGCCCTCGAACACCACGATGCGGCCGCGGCCGCTGACCTCGATGATGGCCGAGTAGCGGCCCATCGCCGCCAGCTGCAGGTAGTCGGGCACGCCGAACGGCGCCGCCACCGAGCGCACCCCGGTCATGTGGCGGCGCACCACGTCGCGCAGCTCGTCCATACCGACGGGCTTGTCGAGGGCCTCGACCTTGGCGTGGCGGGGAATCAGGTTTCCGTAGGCCTTGAGGTAGGCCGAGATGAACACCACCGGCAGCTGCAGCTTGCGCGCGGCGAGCTCGCCGATGAGCTCGATGCCCGAGCGGTCGGGCAGGTCGAGGTCCGAGAGAATCAGCGAGGGGCACACCCGGTCGACCACCGCCAGCCCTTCGCCGACGCTGGCGGCGGCGTGCACCTGCACGCCCTCGAGCTTGGCCAGGCCGCGGGCCATCGAGGCGCGCAGGGTCACCTCGTCTTCGATGAGCAGCACCTGAAAGGGCGTGGCGGAAGGGGTCATGGGGGGCCGTAGAGGGTCTCGAGGTGGTCGAGGCCGCACTCGAGCTGCTCGGCCCACGAGAGAAAGCGCTCGACCATCGGCTTGCCGCGGAACAGCGCGCCGTGCTGCGGAGCGATGAGCTCGATGTCGAGCTTGCGCACCCGCTTCGCCCAGGCCTGCATCGCCACCTTCGAGGCCATGTAGCGGCGGTGAAAGAACTCCATGAAGCGCAGGTGGGCGTCGAAGTCCGTGACCTCGAGGTAGTCCTGCCCGAGCGAGGCGCCCATGTCGCCGCTGTAGAGAATCTTCGAGACCGGGTCGTAGAGGTGGAAGTTGCCGCACGAGTGCAGGAAGTGGGCGGGCACCACCTGCAGCGTCACCGACCCCACGGTGAGGGTGCCGCCGAAGTCGGGCAGGCCCTTGAGCCGCTCGGTCACCAGGCGGTCGAGCCCGAAGTGGGGAATGAACCGGGTCCACAATTGGCTCGCCCAGGCGGTGGCGTCGGTGGTCATCAGCCAGCCGTTCAGCGCGGCGACGATGTCGGGGTCTTGATGCGAGAGGAAGATGTGCTCGAGCTTGCCGCCGCCCAGCTGCGCGAAGGTCTCGGAGAGCACCTTCGAGTAGACCTTGTGGCCCCCCGGGTCGAGGATGACGCCCTTGCCCGAGTCGATGATGAGGTGCTGGTTGGCCTGCACCGCGGCGCCCTCGCCGTAGTCCGGCAAGAGCAGGTTGCGATGACCGCCCTGCTCGAAGAGGGTGGTGGTCTTCATCACAGCACCTTGGCGATCTCTTTGACCGTCTTGGCCATGTCGAGGAACACCAGCCCCAGCTTGGCTTCGCGGGTGGCCAGCACCAGCAGCATGGTTCCCGAGGCGGCGGCCGACAGCACCACGTAGCCCTGCGGCCCGCGCACCAGCACCTGCTCGAGCCCGCCGCGCGACAGCTCGAGGGCGGCGCGGCTGCCCAGGCTGATCAGCGTCGAGCTCATGCCCGCGACGCGCATCTCGTCGACGTGCTGGGGCAGCGCCGAGGCGATCATCAGGCCGTCTTCGCTGATCAGCGCGCTGGCCTCGATTTCGGGGGTGCCCGACTGCAGCTGGCGGAGCAACTTGTTCAGTTCTTCGGTGCGAGACATTTGGGTTCTCCAAAGAGAGGGTCAGTGGCCGGGGTAGAACTGGTCGATGAGGTCGCTGCCGCACTCGAGGGCGGCGCACCACTCGATGAAGCGCTTCACCATCGGCTTGCCGCGAAACAGCGCGCCGTGCTGCGGAGCGATGACCTCGATGTCGAGCTTCGAGGCCATCGTCGCCCAGCGGCGCATGGCGCGGTTCGACGCCATGTAGCGCTGGTGAAAGCCCTTCATGAACTGCTCGTGGGCGGCGAAGTCGGAGACCTCGATGTAGTCCTGCCCGAGCGAGGCCCCCAGATCGCCGCTGTAGAGAATCTTCGAGACCGGGTCGTAGACCTGCAGGTTGCCGGGCGAGTGGAGGAAGTGCGCGGGCAGCACCTGCAGCTCGGTGGAGCCCAGCTTGAGGGTGCCGCCGCCGTCGGGCAGCCCCTTGAGGCGGTCGATGACGAGGCGGTCGAGGCCGAAGTGGGGGATGAACCGAATCCACAGATGCGGGGCCCAGGCGGTGGCGTCGGTGGTCATCAGCCAGCCGTTGAGCGCGGCGACGATGTCGGGGTCTTGATGCGAGAGAAAGATGTGCTCGAGCTTGCCGCCGCCCAGCTGCGCCATCGTCTCGGACAGCACCTTGGCGTAGACCTTGTGCCCGCCCGGGTCGAGAATCATGCCCGCCCGGCCGTCGATGATGAGGTGTTGGTTCGCCTGCACCGCCGCGCCTTCTCCGAACTCGGGCAGCAAGATGTTGCGGTGGGTGTCAGAGGCAAACAGCGTGGTCGACTTCATCAGCCCTGCCTTTCGTGCTGCGTCGCGAAGGGAATGGTGACCGCCACCGTGGTGCCCTGCCCCGGCTGCGAGGCGATGTTCAGCTCGCCGGCGGCCGAGTCGACCAGCGACTGGCACAGCGCGAGGCCGATGCCGCTGCCGCGCGGCCGGGTGGTGAAGAACAGCTCGCGGCAGCGCGCGAGCACCTCGGAGGTCATTCCCGAGCCGGTGTCTTTGACGGTGAGCAAGAGCGCCTTGGGCTGCAGCTCGAGCGAGAGGGTGATGGTGTCGCCGCTGGCGCAGGCGCGAATCGCGTTCATCACCAGGTTGAAGACCAGCGCCCGGCAGCCGCCCACGTCGATGGGCAACAGCGGCAGGGTGGGAATCTGGGCCACCAGGGTGAGGCCCTTCTCTTTGCCCATGCGGGTGAGCACCGCGAACGCCTCACGCGCGCAGTGGTCGATGGCCGAGTACTGCGCGCTGCGCAGCGACTGACCGAGGCGCCCGACTCCGTCGAGGGTGAGGGTGAGCCGCCGCACCTCTTGCAGCACCGCGTGCAGGTCGCTGGCGATCTGGGTGTCGACGCTCTCTTCGATGAGCAGCTCCATGGCGGTGGTGATGGCGGCGAGCGGGTTCTTGAACTCATGGAGCAGCGTGGGCATCACGTCGCCGACCGCCGCGAGCTGCAGCAGCCGGTCTCGCTCGGAGCGGAGCTTCTGCACGTCGCTCAGGTCTTGAAACACCACCGCCCACTCGCGGCCGCCGGCGCCGTCGAGCGCCTGGGCCTGAAAGCCGACGTCGAGGGCGGTGCCGTCGGGGCGCCGCACGCGCGCGAGGCGGCGGGGGCTCTCGCGGTCGGTGGCGGCGTCGTGCGAGGCCAGCTGAGAGAGCAGATCATTCACCCGGTCGCCCGGCTGCGCGTCGCCGAGCAGGCGGCTGGCGCGCGGGTTGGCGTAGACGATGACGCCGTCCTGGGTCATGCGCAGCACCGCGGTCGGCAGGGCGTCGAGCAGGGTGCGATCAGCCGGCATCGGGCAGGTGCGCTTTGCAATGGTGCGGCCGGAGCGCGGCGCGCAAAGCCTGCGCGAGGCGAGCGCGCGCGGTGGCCGGGGTCGACTCGACGCGCGCGTCGCGCGCTTTGGTCGAGCCGCAAAACTTTCGCGTTGGTCCTTGTCGTCCAGGTCAGCCCGCCGGGTCACGGCAGACCGCGCAGGGTCATCGGCGAGTGGGCGAGCGGCGGGGGTCTCCCTGTGAGGGCGCCGTGGCTCGGCGCATGCTTGCCGCCAGTGACGATGGCCCCAGGCCGCAGTCGTATTCTGTTCGTCGACGACTACCCGGCCCTGCTCGCCGCGCTGCGCCTCGCGCTGCGGTCCGAGCGCGCGCGCTGGGAGGTCGAGCTGGCGGCCGGCCCCGAGGCCGCGCTCGTCTTGCTCGAGGGGCAGCCGTACGACGTGGTGGTGTCGGACCTGGAGATGCCCGGCATGTCGGGCCCCGAGCTGCTCGAGGTGGTGCGGGAGAAGACGCCGCAGACGGCGCGGCTCATCATGTCGGGCCAGCTCGAGCCCCGGGCCTTCGCGCGCTCGGCGGCGGTGATGCACCGGTTCGTGCCCAAGCCGTGCCCGGTGCCCGAGCTCAAGGCGACGCTGCACCAGATTCTCGAGCTCAAGGGGCAGCTGGGGGGCGAGGTGCTGCGGGCGGTGAGCGGCGCGGTCGACCTGCCCAGCGCGCCGCTGGTGTACCTGCAGCTGACCCGGGCCGCCGCCGAGCCCAGCACCAGCGTGAAAGACCTCGCCGACATCGTCGAGCGCGACCCGGCCATCAGCGCGCGGCTGCTGGCGCTGGCGCGCTCGGCCTTCTTCGGCGCCGGCACCCCGGTCGACGGGGTAGAGGGCGCCATCGCGCGGCTGGGGGTCGAGCTCACCCGCATGCTCGCGCTCGCCGCGCACGCGCTCGCGGCCGGCAGCAACGACCCCGGCCTGCCGCCCCGGCTGCGGGTGAGCGCGCTTCAGCGCGAGGCGCTGTTGGGGGCGCGGCTGGCGCGCACCCTGGCCACCGAGCGGCCCGAGGCGGCCTTCGTGGCCGCGCTGCTGCGCAAGCTTGGAGTGCTGGTGATGCTGCGCTCGCACCGCGCCGCGCTGTGCGCGCTCGACGCGCGCGAGGGCGACGAGGGCGCCAGCCCGGCCGAGCGGCGGCTGCTGGGCGTCACCCTGCCCGAGGTGGGCGCCTGCCTGTTGGGCCTGTGGGGGCTGGGCGCCGAGGTGGTCGACGCGGTGCTGCACCAGCGCGAGACGCCGCAGCCGGGGCCGCTCACCACGCGCGGGGCGGTGTGGGCGGCAGGGGCGGTCGCCGAGCAGCACGCGGGCGGCCGGCCGGCGCTCGACCGCGAAGGGCTCGACGCGCTGGGGCTCGTGCCCGAGCTGCCGCAATGGCGCCAGGCCCTCGCCGAGCTCGACCGGCAGCCGGGCTGACGCGCGCGAACCGCCGCCGGCGCCCTGCAGTGACGGCGCATTCCATTCAGGCCCGTCAGAAACGGCGCCAGGCGAGCCGCGCTGGTTTCGGTCTTGCGCCGCCTGAGCCCGGCGAAGCGTTTGCACAGCGGCGCGACCATGTTCGCCAACCGCCCCAACCCGCCGCAGGCGCTCGCCGGTAGCGCTCACCCTGCCCTCAGATTTTCGTTCTTCGTCGGCTTGCTGATGCTCGGCGCCGGGTGCGGCGCCCAGCCGGTTCCCCAACCGGCGCAAATGTTCGACCTGCCCGGGGCGCGCGACGCGGGCACGGAGCCGCAGCGCTCGGGGCTGCCGGCGAGCCGCCCGCTCTCGCAGCTGTTTCCGCAAGAGCAGCGCGCGCTGTGCGAGTGGCAGATTCAGACGCTGGGAGGCGCCGGCCGTTTCCAGTACTGCCAGGAGGAGTGCTCGAACGGGGGCTGTACCGAGGCGCTCAAGGCCGAGCCGTGGAGCCTCGCGCAGTGCCTCGAGTTCATGGGCCGCACCTCGGGCTGCACCGCGACCGTGGGAGACCTCGAGCAGTGCGCGCTTCACCTCGCGCCCGACCTGTGCGTCTCGCCGGGCGAGGCGTGCGCAGCCGTGAACGGCTGCTGAGCGGAGCAACAGAGCGAACACCCGGGCACGGGCACAGGCACGCCTCACCGTCTGACGACCACGTCCCTCGTCGGACGTTCACGAGCTCGAGTGCCCATGCCCCAGAGCTGTCAGTCTCTGAGCGGAGTGGTGCGCTGACCCGCGACAGGGCGGCGGCGACTTGTACCGGGCGGCGGATCACCTCTATGTGAGGCGGACCATGACCGTTCGTCTCTGGGCCCTCGCCGCCGTCGCCACCTCGCTGTTCGCGTGTGACGCGACCATCTCTGACGTCGACCCCGTGGTGGGCGGCGGCCGGGGTGGGAGCAGCGGCGACGGGGGCACCGCCGGAGGCGCGACTGCGGGTGGCGCGGGTGGAGGCTCGGCCGGCGGCGCGACCGCGGGTGGCGCGGGCGGTGGCTCGGCCGGCGGCGCGACTGCGGGTGGCGCGGGTGGAGGCTCGGCGGGCGGCGCGGCCGCGGGCGGCAGGGCGGTGGCACGGCGGGTGGCGCGACCGCCGGTGGCGCGGGTGGAGGTTTGGTGGGTGGAGGTTCGGCAGGTGGCGCCACTGCAGGCGGCGCGACTGCGGGCGGCGCGACCGCGGGCGGGTCGGCGGGCGGCTCGACGGTCGACGACGGCGGCACCTACGGCCTCGACGCGCGGCCGAGCAACACCACCTGCATCGCACCGAACCCGCCGCCCACCACCTCGGGAGTGACCGAGGTGCGGGTGTTTCCCAAGCTCACGTTCTCGGCGCCGCTCGAGATGCTGAACCCGCCGGGAGAGCCGGGGCGCATCATCATCGGCCAGCGTGCGGGCGCCATCGTGCAGTTCCCCAACGACCAGGATGCGGGCACCGCCAGCGTCACGTCGTTTCTCGACCTCACCACGAAGGTGAAGGCGACCGGAGAAGGCGGCCTGCTGGGCATCGCGTTTCACCCGCAGTGGGCCACGAAGAAAGAGGTGTACGTCTCGTACACCGAGAACGGCCCCACCGGCCTGCGCTCGGTGGTGTCGCGGTTCAAGAGCACCGACAACGGCGCGACGCTCGACGTGGCGAGCGAAGAGCCGCTGTTCAAGCTCGACCAGCCCTACGACAACCACAAGGGCGGCAACCTGGCGTTCGGGCCCGACGGCTTCCTGTACATCGGCTTCGGAGACGGCGGCAGCCAGAACGACCCGCACGGCAACGGCCAGCGGGTCGACACGCTGCTCAGCAAGATGCTGCGCATCGACGTGAACGTGCCGTACGCGCAGCGCTACGCGATTCCTCCTACCAACCCGTTCGCGGGGCAGACGATTTGCCAGCAGGGCTCGAACGACTGGGGCGGCACGACGCCGACCAGCCGGGTGTGCGCAGAAATCTACGCGCGCGGGTTTCGCAACCCGTGGCGCTGGAGCTTCGACACCGCCAGCGGCGAGCTGTGGGTCGGCGACGTGGGCCAGGGCAGCTACGAAGAGGTCGACCGGGTGGTGCTGGGCGGCAACTATGGGTGGAACACGCGCGAGGGGAAGCACTGCTTGAGCGGCAGCACCTGCAACACGGTGGGGCTCATCGACCCGGTGGCCGAGTACGACCACGGCCAGGGTCAGAGCATCACCGGCGGCTTCGTGTACCGCGGCACTTCGATTCCCACCCTGGTGGGCAAGTTCATCGTGGGCGACTACCAGACGCGGCGGGTGTGGGCGGTCAGCTTCGACAGCCAGGGGCAGGGCCAGTTGACGTCGCTGTACACCAGCGCGGCGAACATGGGCTCGTTCGGTCAGCTGCTCGACGGCGAGGTGTACGTGATGGCGCTCATCGAAGGGCGCATCTACAAGCTCGCTCCGTCGGGAGTGCAGCCGCCCGACACGTTCCCCAAGAAGCTCTCGACGACCGGCTGCTTCGACGCGACCGACCCGAAGAAGGTGCTGCCCGCGATGGTGCCGTACGGGGTGAACGCGGCGCTGTGGTCGGACGGCGCGACGAAAGACCGCTACTTCGCGATACCCGACGGCACCCGCATCACCGTGAACGCCGACGGCGACTTCGACTTCCCCAACGGCACGGTGACGGCGAAGACGTTCTGGCTGGGCGGCAAGCGCATCGAGACGCGGCTGTTCATGAAGCACCTGAACGGGCAGTGGGCCGGCTACACCTACGAGTGGGACGACCTGCAGACCGACGCGACGCTGCTGCCGTCGTCGAAGTCGAAGGCGGTGGGCGCGCAGACCTGGTTCTACCCGAGCCGCGCGCAGTGCGTGACGTGCCACAACACGGTCTCGGGCAACACGCTGGGGCTCGAGCTCGCGCAGCTCAACGGCAACTACACGTACCCCAACGGCCGCACGCGCAACCAGGTCACCACGCTCGACGCGCTGGGCTTCTTCGCGGCGGCGCCGCCGACGGTCGCGGCGATGCCCGACCCGTTCGGCACCGCGGGCACGGTGCAGGAGCGCGCGCGGGCGTACCTGCACGCGAACTGCTCCATCTGCCACCGCAACGGCGCCGGCCAGGGGCCGCACGACTTCCGCTACGCGCTGCCGCTGAACATGGCGAACCTGTGCAACCAGGCGCCCAGCAACGGCGACCTGGGCGTGACGGGGGCGAAGCTGCTGGTGCCGGGCAACCCGGCGCAGTCGCTCGTCTCGCTGCGCATGAAGGCCACCAACGTGAACCGCATGCCGCCGCTGGCCAGCACCCTCGTGCACGGCCAGGCGACCGCGCTGGTCGACCAGTGGATCAACTCGCTCACCGTCTGCCCGTAAGCGGTCACCCTGAGCGGAGCCGCGCAGCGGCGAAGTCGAATGGGTGCACTCCAGGTCGAAGGCAGGCACGCCGCATACTCCATGCTTCAAGCAGCACCGACGCACGCTCCAATACGATGGAGGATGTGCTGCACAGCCTTCGGCGAGCGACAGCAGGGTCGACGAGCTCACCCTGCCAGGTCTCGTGTTTTGTAACCCCTAGACCGACGCCAGCAAGAGGCGCCAGAGCAGACCGAGGGTGGTGGTGTAGCCGACGGCCGAGCTGGAAATCTTTCCGTCGGCGGCGACGAAGTAGAAGGTGGGGAAGCTGGTGACCCCGAGCGGCTGCGCCAGCGCGTCGTCGCCGAGCAGCACGGGGTAGTCGACGCCGCGCTCGGCGATGTAGCGGTCGACCGAGGCGCGGTCTTTGAACTCGAGTGCGACCGAGACCACCTGGGCGTGGCTGCCGGCGAGCTTCATCACGCGCGAGACGTTGCCCGAGGTGGCGCGGCACACGCCGCACCACGGCGCCCAGAATGCGAGCAGCGTCGGCTTGCCGGCGAGCGACTGCGCCGAGAGCTCGGTGCCGTCGAGGCGCTGCAGGGTGGCGGCGGGCAGCGCGATGCCGCGGGCGTGAGCGCGGGTCTGCCACGCGCCGATGACGAGCACCGCGAGCAGCAGCACGGCGGCGTCGAGGGGCCAGCGCACCGCGCGGCGCGTTCGGTACAGCTCGCGGAGTCGCGACCAGGTCATCACGCAGCCAGCGTATATCGCTCACCGCGGCCCGATGCCGCCGAGGGTGCCGTCCCACTCGGGTCGTGCGCGCTGCGCGCGCCCTCGCTCAAAAAGTGAGCGGAAGTTCCTCAGCGTATTTCGGGTCGCGCAACGACACTTCGACGGTGACCGTCGGCAGATCCGCGCCGCGCACCGAGTCGACCAGCACGTCCACGGCCCGCACTTCGAAGCCCTCGAGACTCTCCCGCACCGCGGCATCGAGGAGCGCTGATACGTCGACGGGCTGCTCCGCGGGGCTGGCGAGCCAGGCGCGCAACGGTTCGGTTCCCGCCAGATGCTGGTGCCCGAGCTTCAGCGTCACGATCGCGTTGCCATCGACGTCATACGGCTCATCGGAGCTCATGCTGTTGGCCTGCCTGAACAGCTCTTCGGTGACGCCATCGGCGATGGTCTTGCCGGCAGCCGCGATTTCGGTGCGTTGATCGGTGCGCCGAGCGACCGCAGTGCGAATTGCCGCGTTGCGCACTTCATCAATCGTGTGGGGCTGGGGGGCCCGGAGGACACCGAGCGAGGGGAGGCTCTTCGTCATTTCGAGGTTCCCTTCTTGGCGCTGATGGCGGCGACCAACTCGAAGTCCCGGTTCCCGAGATGCTGCTGGGTTCTCGAGGTGCCGACGAGCTGCTCGCGCTGCGCGCGAACGCGTCCGGTACGGGCCCGCTTCTGTCTGATGGCCTGGCGAATTTCTTCAGCGGTCTTCATGGCTCCTTCCCAAAGCAAGGCAGGCGCCAGCTGCGATGCGAGCACTCTCGGCCGCTTCCGCATGCGCCGACGCGCTCGAAGCTGCGCGTGCGCACTCCAGCGTCTCGCCGGGCGGGACACCCCGGCGAGGACCGGTCAGCGCACCACGCCGCGCGTTCGGTACAGCGCGCGGAGCCGAGGCACGGTCATCAGCCCGCCTCAGTCTTTGATGACCGCGCTCTCGTAGGGGCCCGCGACGTCGGTCTTCATCAGGCCGAGCGCCGTGTCGGTCGAGGCCACGCCGCTCGCCGAGACCGAGAGCTTGCGGAACACGCGGAACAGCATCGACACGGCGGGCTGCCCGTCGGGGAAGAGCGTCAGCACCTCACCCGCGACCGCGTAGCGCCCATCGCCGGTGAACGAAGACGTCACCAGCTCGAGCTCGGTCTGCGAGTAGGGGTGCGCGGTGGTGAGCCCGCCCCAGTACTGGTAGCGGCCGTTGGCGGCGAACAGGTACTCCTGCCCGCTGTTGCCCTGGAACAGGCTCCAGTGCCCGACCACCGGTATCTGCGCCGCGGTGACCCCGGTCAGCTCGAGGCTGTACGCCAGCTGCCGCCAGCGCAGCTCGCCGATGATGCCCGCGGTGTTGTCGTGCGCGAGCTGGGTGCAGCCCTGGTTGCCGGGCGAGTAACCGACGATGGGCAGCACCTGGGCGCCCAGGCCAATCAACAGCAGGTGCCCGCGCTCGGGGCTGGGGCCGGTCTTGCGCAGCTCGGCGCGAACCTCGACCCACTCCCACCCCTTCGCCGAGCGACCTTCGCTGCGATTGGCGGCGAGCTCGGAGCCGTAGTTGTCGTCGAGCACCTGGTAGCCCTGCGTCGCGTAGGTCTGGGTGAGCAGCGCCGCGGCCTGTGCGCTCAGCGAGCCGCTCGCCGCGATGGGCGGGTTCAAGGTGATGCCGCAGGTGTTCACCCCGCTCGAGCCGGGGTCGATGAGGTCGTAGTGCGTGGTGAGGTCGCTGCCGGTCATACCCGGCGGCACGATGAACGAGAGGCCCTGCCAGGTGACGCGTGTGCCCTCGGGCTGCCACACCGGCGCGGGCGCCTGTGCTCCGCCTCCGCTGCCGCCCGAGCCACCAGAGCCACCCGAGCCTCCGCCGGTGTTGCCTGTGCCGGGGCTCGAGCAGGCCATGACACTTCCGAACGCGACGACCAGCAGACGGCTCGGGCTCATGGCGCGCGACCTTACGCAGGGCGCCGGCGCCCCGCCAACCCGTGCGCTAGCGAGAGCCGAGCTCGAGCACCAGCCAGTTGACGAAGCTCATGCTGCCGGTGAGCACGTCCAGCCGGTCGCCCCGAAGCTCGAGCGCGAGCGTGCTGCCGTAGCCGAGCTGCCGCACCGCGATGCGCTGCCGCTCGGCGACCTCTCCGCTGGGCAGCACCTCGGCGATGACCAGCGAGCGCTCTGAAGCGCGCGCGTCGACGACGTTGGCGCAGGTGAGCGCGTCGCGCTGCGGGGTCTCCCGCTCGACGGGGACGATGGTGCTGCGCAGCCGCGCATAGGTGTCTTCACTGACGTAGGCGAGGTACGCGCGGCCGTGGTGCTCGAACAGGCGCGGCGCGAAGTGCTCTTCGGTGCTCCATTCGCTCTCGGCCTCGGTGCAGGGAGGCGAGCCGGGCGGCCCGCTGGGAGGCAGATACGGAGCGGGCTGCAGGGCGCGCACGCTGTAGCCGCCGCCGGCGAGCGGCACGAAGAGCAGGTGGGCCCGGTCGACGAGCGCGGTGACGAGGGGCCGCTGCTCGGCGCCGACCCGCAGCGCCTGCAGCTCTTCGACGCGGTAGGTGCCGCCCTCGGCGCGCGGGGGCAGGTGCAGCAGCGTCTCTTCGGCGCCCGACGGGTCGCGCACCCTCACCTCGCCGTTGCGCCACGGGTCGGGCGCGTAGACCAGCCACGGCGCCTTCACGCTGCGGTCGGCGTCGGGCACCAGCGCTGCGCGCGGGGTGTTGGTCTCGGGCGGCAGGCGGGGGCCGAAGAGCGGGTCACCCGAGGTGCCGGGCCTCCACCGCAGGTAGCCGCGCTCGTAGCTGTGACCGAGCACGCTGCCGTCGCGCTCGTCCGTGCCCAGCACCCGGAAGCTGGGCGGAGCGCCGGGCCTGGGGCGGGCGTTCTCGTTCGCGTCCTTCGGCACCCAGCCCGGCGGAGCGCCGTAGCCGTCGAACTCGGCCGCCCGCTTCGCGTCGAAGGCCAGCCAGCGCTGCGAGGTGGGAACCACCGCGGTGTCGCCACCGAGCCCGAACCCCCACGGCGTCGCGCCGAAGCAGTGGGCGCTCCACGCGAGGCGCACCGGCGCGGCGAAGGTCAGCTTCTCGAAGGTGCAGCTCTTGCCGGGCGGCGCGGCCTCGGAGCCCGACGGCGTCACGCGCGCCGCGGGGGCGCCGGCGCGCAGCGGCCCCAGGCCCGCAAGCGAGGTCGGGGCGGCGCACAGCAGCACCGCGAGCCAGGCGGCGCTCATTTCCCCTCCAGGGTGGCGCGCTCGAGCTCGAGCAGGTGACCCCAGGCCTGCACCAGCACCCGGCCTGGCGTCGCGGCGATGGAGCTGCCGAACACGTACTGCGCGGCGGGCGCCTCGAGCCTCACCCGCGAGACCTCGTCGAGGTCGCGGCCTTCGACGCGCAGCACCACCACCTCGGCGCGGGTGGGCTCGGCGTGCACCTCCCAGTGGGCCGGCTCGGTGTCGATGCACGGCTGATTGGGCAGGCAGCGAACCGGCTCTTTCGCCACGTGCGTGTACTGGCACCTGCCGCGCTCTTCGAGCCAGGTGACCAGCGCGGTGTGCGCGCTCAGCGCCAGCACCGCCGGCTGCTGTGTGCGCCGGTAGCCGTCGGGGCGCGAGGCTTCCGAGCATGCGGTCTGCTCGGTGGGAATCGGCAGCTCGAGCCGCGCGGTGCCGGGCCAGCGCAGGTACCACTTCTCGTCGCCGCCGGGGTGCACCGTCACCGCGGTGGAGAAGCGTGAGCCGCCGGCTGCAGGCAGCGGTGAGCTGGCGCGTGGCCGGTTCGAGTCGGTGCCCTCGGTGCGGCGCAGCATCACGGTGCGCGACAGGTCGGGGAGCAGCACCTGCCACTCGAAGGGTTGGGTGTTGGTCGCCATCACCGCGACGCGGCCACCGGCGCTCCTCAGCCAGGGCTCGACGGCGCGGGGCAGCTGCGGCAGCACGCTCCACCTTCCGTCGGCGGCGCGGAGCAGCAGCCGGTAGTCGTATTCGGGCGTCTTCTGCAGCATCACCAGCTCGGCGTCGCCGAGGGTGGCGAACCCCTCGAGCTCTCCACCGGGGAGCAGCTCGCAGACCCCGTCGTTCCAGAACACCCGGTGGTCGTGAAACCCGGCGAAGCCCACCAGCTTGCCGCGCAGCAGCGCGGGGTTGCTCAGGGTCGCGGGAGCCACGCGCAGCCCGCCGTCGGGCTCGCGCAAGAGCTGCAGCCCATAGCCCGAGTTGCCCTCGACGAAGGTCGCGGTGAGGAGCAGCGAGGTGTCGATGAACGCGGGGGTGGTGGCGAGCGCGCAGTTGAAGCGCGCTGCCGAGACGAGGCCGCGGCCGCGCGCAGCGACCGGCTCGAAGCGGCAGCCCGGCGTGCCGCGCACCGCCGGCTGCAGCGGGCACGGCGCGGTCTCGACCTGCAGCGGCTCGGCGCGCGCGACGGCCTGCGCGGGCGGCGGCAGCGCGGGCGAGCCCCCCGGCTCTCGCGGGGTGGCACAGACGGCGACGAGGAGCACGGCAGGCAGGCGCATGGGCGGCGCCAAGACGTAGCAGGGCTGCGCATCTTCATCACGGTGGTGGCGCCGGGCCCCGGCGCGCTGCAGAAAAACTGCGACAAAGCGCGGGTCGCTGTCGTCACCGGTCGAAAGAGGAGCTCACATGACGATGAAGACCTGGTCGATGGCATTGGTAATCAGCGGGGCGCTCGGCGTGGCAGGGTGCGGCGTCTCGGACGAGACGCCGCCCCCGACCGAGATGACGGTGATGGAGTTCGAGCGGGGCGAGAGCACCAGCGCGCTGAACCAGGCAGGCGAGCCCTGCCGGGCCATCTGCAACCTGCCCCGAACGCCGCAGCTGTTGGTCTACTGCAACTACGGCATCACCCACGACTGCCGCGACTGGGCGGTCAAGCTGTGCCGGGGCAAGGGCCTGTGGTTCTACGACGCAGCGTGGACCTGGGGTCACTGCGGGTAGCGGCGCGCGCAGGCCTCGCCGCTCACGCTGCGCGGGCAATCGGGCTCGAGACAAATGTCACTCGACCGAAGCGGGCGAGTGTCGCGGCCGAACGACACGCCGCGCGTGGCGGGCTCACGGGGTAAAGCCGGCGCATGCGTCTCCTCTTCTCGCTGGCGTTCGCGGTGGCCCTCGCTCTCTCTTGTGGAGGCGCGGTCGGTCTCGACGGAGGCACCGCGGGTGGCGGCACCGCGGGCGGCGGCACGGCCGGAGGCGGAAGAGCAGGTGGTGGAGCCGCCGGTGGCAGAGCGGGAGGCGGCGCGACCGCAGGCGGCAGCACGGCGGGCGGCTCGACGGCGGGTGGCGGCACCGCGGGCGGCGCGACCGCCGGCGGCGGCACGGCAGGCGGCGCGACCGCGGGTGGCGGCATGGCCGGTGGCGCAGCGGGCGGTGGAGCGGGAGGCGGCAGCGTCGCCACCTGCAGCGCGGCGGCCGGCGCGTGCACCTACAGCACCGACTGCTGCACCGGGCTGTGCGTGAGCGGTCACTGCGGCTGCCGCGGAAACGCGGCGTCGTGCCACTACGACACCGAGTGCTGCAGCGGGTACCGCTGCGGCGGCAGCCCCAGCGCGAGCGGCTTCTGCCTCAGCGGCTCGCCCAGCTGCGCCGCGCGGGGCAGCAGCTGTGTGCTCAGCAGCGACTGCTGCAGCGGCAACGTCTGCGACATCACCCGGCACTGCGCACCCGGAGGCCTGTGCGCACCGCGCGGGGCCTCGTGCCCGTCGAGCATCGCGTGCTGTGACGGAACCGTCTGCGGCGCGAACGGCTACTGCACGTCGGCGACCTGCGGCTCGAACTTCAGCGCGTGCCTGACCAGCACCGACTGCTGCGCCGGGTACAGCTGCACCGCCGCCGGCACCTGCACGCAGTGCGCGACGCCCGACGGCGGTACGACCTGCACCTCGAGCTCGCAGTGCTGCCGGGGGCAGTTCTGCAACCCGAGCGGGCAGTGCGTGCCCGGGAGCGGCTGCGGCACCGCAGGGGGCTCGTGCCTCTACCCGGCCGACTGCTGCGCGTCGTACTTCTGCGGCGCGAACGGCAGCTGCACCGCGTGCCGCGCCTCGGGCGGCGCCTGCACCTCGAACCGCGAGTGTTGCAGTGGCCTGTCGTGCACCAGCGGCACCTGCACCGTCGCCTTCTCGCAGTGCCAGACCGCGGGCCTGCCGTGCACGTACCGGCTCGAGTGCTGCTCGCAGAGCTGCGGCGCCAACGGCCTCTGCGGCTGACGGGCGCCACGCGGGCGCAGGCGATTAAGCTCGCTGCGTGCGGCGCGCGTGGGTGCTCCTTGCGGTGTTGGCGTGCGGCGGCGAGCCGCGCACCCTGCCCGACCAGGTCACCGCGTCGCGCTGGGTGCGCTACCACCACTGGGTCGACGAGCCGCCCTGTCCCGAGGCGCTGACCCACATGGACCGGGTGCTCGACTTCATCGCCGCGCGGTTCCCGGCGAAGTTCGGCCCGGTCGACTTCTACAAGTTCCGCGAAAGCGAGGCCGACCTGGTCGGCCGCATCTGCCTGGGCGGCGCCGGGTCGTGCTCCGAGCAGAACCGCGCCTTCACCCGCGGCTGGTGGCACGACCACGAGCTGGCGCACACCGCCTTCCACCAGGTGGGCAGCCCGCCGCGGCTCTTCGACGAGGGCATCGCGGTGGTGCTGGGGTGCGGCTTCAGCGGGTTCGCCGCCGAGCCCATCGACACCTCGCTCGACCTCGACCGGTTGATCGACGACGCCGCCTGGTCGTCGTCGGCCTCGAGGTCGACGTACAACGCGGCCGGGTCGTTCGTGCGCTTTCTCATCGACCGTCACGGCGAGCGGGCCTTCGCCGACTTCTACGCCCACGCCCCGGCCGGCGACGCGGTGAAGACCCGCGCCCAGTTCGAGAGCGCGTTCGGCGTCAGCTCGACCGACGCGGTGGCGGCCTGGCGCGCGTCGTCGCCGCCGCCCTCGGGCTCCGACTGCCTGCTCGCCGAAGACGCGTGCCTGGGGCCGAGCGCCTCGGACTCGACCCTCGCGATGAGCTGCCTGCCCACCGTGGTCGCCATCTCGGGCAGTGACGCGCTCGGCGTCTCGGTGAGCTCGAGCGAGCTGCCGGTGAGCGTCGTGTTCGAGGCGTGCGGGGCCCAGCCCTCGCGAGACCTGCTTCTCGCCACGACCGACCCGGCCACCGTCGGCAAGGAGCTCGAGCTGCGCGCGTACGGGTTCGCCGGTCGCGGCCGCCTGCGCATCAGCCCCGGCCGCCAAAGCGACGCCTTCGGCCTCACCCTCGACCCCGAGGCCGACCCCTATGGCGGCAGGTACGGCGGCACCCTCACCTTCCGCTCGCTGCCGACTCCCCCCGCACCGTTCAACTTGGGCTGCCCGACGACCGACGTGCCGCTCGGGGCGAACGCCTGGGCGTCGCAGCTCTCGGCGCCCGTCGCTGCGCTGCCGGCGGGCGGGGCCCAGGTGGTGCTGTCGGGCTCACCCTTTCGGGTGGTCTCGCAGCAGCAGCGCGGGGTGAGCGCCCGGTTTCAATGTGGCTCGACGTGCGCTGCCGACCCCGCCTGTCCGAGCGGCCTGGCCGGCAGCACCTCGGCGACCGTGAGCGACGCCCCGTCGGGCTCGCGCTTCTCGCTGCGGTGGGTGGTCGAGCACTGACCTGCGCGTCAGCGCGCTGACGCTCGAGCGGGTGCCGAAACACCGCGCGTGGGTCGGCGCTACCCCCAGCCGGCGACCCCGGGTCAGCTGTGCAGGGTCGCTGGCGCGCCGCTTGAACCGGTCTTCCCGAACCTCTGGGAGATCCAAACAAATGACGCGTTCACTCACTGCGACAGTCATCGCCCTGACCGCGCTGGCCGCCTGCCAGCGTGAAGTCTCCGCTCGCGCGCCCGAGATTCAGGCCGAGCACCGCCACGACGCGGTCTTCGTCAACGGCGACTTCGAAGACGGCGGCCTGAGCGGGTGGACGGTGACCACCTACCAGAACAAGGGCATCACCTACCCGCCCGCGTCGCGCGCCGACCTGAAGCTGCTCGACGGCGGCACCAACAAGACGCGCATCATCACCGGCCCCACCGAGAGCATCATCCCCTCGGGGCTCGACGGCGGCGCGTCGCTGCGCATTCCCAAGTACGGGCTCAACGCCGCGGTCGTGAACGAGCTCGGCAGCGGCTACAACGTCAACGCCCTCACCCAGCAGTTCACGGTGACCGCGGCCGACGTCGACCCCACCGACAACAAGATTCACGTTCGCTTCGCGCTCGCGCCGGTGCTCAACAGCGGCGGCCACGGCGCGGCAGATCAGCCGTACTTCTGGGTCACCCTCACCAACATCACCAAGAACGCGACCCTCTTCGGCACCTTCAACTTCGCCGAGCAGTCGGGCGTGCCCTGGCAGACCCAGGGCGTGAACTTCTTCACCGACTGGCAGTCGTTCGACATCACCCCCGGCAACGTGGCGCTCGCCATCGGCGACACCGTGAAGCTCGAGGTGATCGGCGCCGGCTGCTCGCAGTCGGGGCACTGGGGCGAGGTGTTCGTCGACGGCTTCGGGCCGTTTCTGCCCGGCCTGCAGGTCGCCGCCAGCGCTCCACAGGCGGCCAACGCGGGCGACAACATCACCTACACCCTCAACTACCAGAACCGCGGCACCGGGGCGTCGAACAACACCACCGTCACCTTCAACCTGCCCGCGAACGTGAGCTACCAGGCCATCTCGGCTCCGGGCGCGACCTGCACCACGCCGGCGGTGAACGCCACCACCGGCGCGGTCACCTGCAACGTCGGCACGCTCAACCCCAACGCGGCCGGCTCGTTCACCGTGACGGTGAAGATTGCCGCGCTCGCCACCGGGAAAATCTCGGCCGGCAACTACGCGATTCGCGCCGACGGCGTCTCGTCGCTGCTCGGCCCGCTGGTCGAGACCAACATCACCCTGCTGGTGCTGTACGCCGACCTGATGACCTCCATCTCTGACGGCGTGGCCGCGGTCGGCTGGGGCTCGCCGTACGCGTTCACCTTCACCGTCACCAACGCCGGGCCCAGCAACGTCGTCGGCGCGCCGGTCTCGTGGTCGGTTCCCGCCCAGCTCACCAACGCCACCTGGAGCTGCGCCGGCTCGGGCACCTGCGGCGCGGCGATGGGCTCGGGCTCCATCGCGTCGACGGCCTCGCTCAGCTCGGGCCAATCGGTCACCTACACCGTGAACGCCACCGTCATCTCGGGCTCGAGCTCGGGCTCGATGTCGAACCTGGTGGGCGTCAGCGCCCCCGCCGGCATCACCGACAGCAACAGCTCGAACAACCAGGCGATCGACGTCGACTCCATCGGCACCCTGCGCGCCATCACCTTCGCCAAGTCGGGCACCGGCACCGGCCGGGTGGTGAGCAGCCCCGCCGCGGTCGACTGCGCGTCGGGCTGCCCCGGCTCGACCACCTCGTTCATCGACGGCACCCTGGTCAGCGTCACCGCCACCGCCACCACCGGCCACAGCTTCTCGGGTTGGAGCGGCCTGTGCACCGGCACCACCAACCCCTGCTCGTTCACCGTCTCGGGTGACGCCACGGTGACCGCCGGCTTCGCGGCCCCCAGCTTCACCATCACCGCCAGCGCGGGCAGCAACGGCAGCATCTCTCCGTCGGGCGCGACCTCGGTGCCGCAGGGCTCGAACCAGACGTTCACCTTCACCCCGGCCACCGGCTACCACGTCGACACCGTCACGGTTGACGGCGCCAGCGTCGCCACCGCGAGCTCGTACACCTTCACCAACGTCACCGCGGCGCACACCGTCAGCGCCACGTTCGCCATCGACACCTTCACCATCACCGCGTCGGCGGGTGCGAACGGCAGCGTCTCGCCTGCGTCGCAGTCGGCCAACTACGGCAGCAACGCGGGCGTCACCATCACGCCCGCGGCGCACTACCACGTGGCCGACGTGCTGGTAGACGGCGCCTCGGTCGGCGCGGTCGCCACGTACACGTTCTCGAACGTGACGGCGGCGCACACCGTCAGCGCGAGCTTCGCCATCGACACCTTCGCCATCACCGCTTCGGCGGGCGCCAACGGCAGCGTCTCGCCTGCGTCGCAGTCGGCGAATTACGGCAGCAACGCGACGGTGAGCATCACCCCCGCCACCGGCTACCACGTGGCCTCGCTCACCGTGGACGGCGCGACCGTCGCGGCGGCCGGCTCGTACACCTTCAGCAACGTGACGGCCGCGCACTCCATCTCCGCCACCTTCGCCATCGACACCTTCACCATCACCGCCTCGGCCGGCGCCAACGGCAGCGTCTCTCCCGCCTCCCAGACCGCCAACTACGGCAGCAACGCGACGGTGAGCATCACCCCCGCCACCGGCCACCACGTGGCCTCGCTCACCGTGGACGGAGCGACCGTCGCGGCGGCCGGCTCGTACACCTTCAGCAACGTGACGGCGGCGCACAGCCTCTCCGCCACCTTCGCCATCGACACCTTCACCATCACCGCCTCGGCCGGCGCCAACGGCAGCGTCTCGCCTGCATCGCAGTCGGCGAGCTACGGCAGCAACGCGACGGTCAGCATCACCCCGGCCGCTCACTACCATGTTGCAAGTCTCACGGTGGATGGCGCCGCGGCCACCGCCGCCACCAGCTACACCTTCTCGAACGTCACCGCCGCGCACTCGCTCTCCGCCACCTTCGCGGTCGACACGTTCACCGTCAGCGGCGTGGGCGACTCGCACGGCGGCATCAGCTGCACCTCGCCGGTGGCCTACGGCGGCAGCTCGACCTGCACCGTCACCCCCGCCGCGGGCTACGAGCTGGTCTCGCTCGATGACAGCGGCACTCCCGGCAGCGCCAGCGGCGGCACCTACGTGGCGAGCAACGTCACCGGCGCGCGCACCATCACCGGCGTGTTCAAGAAGTCGCGCGGCGTCGGCTGCAGCAGCCAGGCCGAGTGCGGCAGCGGCCAGTGCGTCGACGGCGTGTGCTGCAACACCGCCTGCACCGGTCAGTGCGAGTCGTGCGCGGTGGCCGGCAGCGTCGGCACCTGCAGCCCCAGCAGCGGAGCCCCCGCGGGCGGCCGCGCGGCGTGCGCCAGCGACGGCAGCGCGTGCGGCGGCACCTGCGACGGCAGCAGCCGCGCCGCGTGCAGCTACCCCACCGCCTCGACCCAGTGCCGCAGCGCCTCGTGCGCCGCGGGCGTCGAGACCCACCAGGCCTCGTGCGACGGAGCGGGCGCGTGCCCGGCACCGGTTACCGCGGCCTGCAACCCGTACGTGTGCGGCGCCACGGCCTGCGGCACCTCGTGCACCGCCGACGCGCAGTGCTCGAGCGGCTTCTTCTGCTCCAACGCGGTGTGCGTGCCCAAGACCCAGCCGGGCACGACCTGCAGCCGCGACGGCGAGTGCGGCACCGGCAACTGCGTCGACGGGGTGTGCTGCAACTCGGCCTGCAACGGCCAGTGTGAAGCGTGCGACGTGACCGGCCACGTGGGCGAGTGCTCGCCGGCGACCGGCGCTCCCCATGCCGGCCGCGCCGCGTGCGACGGAGACGGCTCGACCTGCAACGGCCAGTGCGACGGCGTGGCGCGCGCTTCCTGCGCGTACCCGGGCGCCAACACCAACTGCCGGGCCGCCTCGTGCGCGGCGGGCCAGGCGACGCTCGCGGCGGTCTGCGACGGCCAGGGCAACTGCCCCTCGGTGCAGACGCAAGCGTGCAACCCGTACGTGTGCGGCGCGAGCGCCTGCAAGGGCAACTGCCAGGTCGACGCCGACTGCTCGAGCGGCAACTGGTGCTCGGCCGGCCTGTGCGAGCCCAAGAAGCTTCCCGGCATCACCTGCGGCGCCGACAACCAGTGCGGCAGCGGGTTCTGCACCGACGGGGTGTGCTGCAACGTGACGTGCAACGGCCAGTGTGAGGCGTGCGACAACAGCGGCAGCGTGGGCACCTGCGCGCCGGTCACGGGCGCTCCCCACGCCGGCCGCCGCGACTGCGCCTCCGACGGCAGCGCGTGCGGCGGAGCGTGCGACGGCACCTCGCGTACCGCCTGCGCGTACCCCACCGCGTCGACCCAGTGCCGCGGCCCTTCGTGCAGCGCGGGCGTCGCCACGGTTGCAGCGGCGTGCGACGGAGCGGGCGCGTGCCCGGCCGAGCAGACGGTGGCCTGCGCGCCGTTCGTGTGCGGCGCCAGCGCGTGCCTCGGCAACTGCCAGAGCGACACCGACTGCTCGAGCGGCAACTGGTGCGCGGCGGGCGTCTGCACGCCCAAGCGCGCTCCGGGTGAGACGTGCGGTGCGACCAACCAGTGCGGCAGCGGCTTCTGCACCGACGGCGTCTGCTGCGACACCGCGTGCAACGGCCAGTGCCAGGCGTGCGACGTGCCCGGCCACGCCGGCACCTGCGGCGTGGTCACCGGCGCCCCCCACGGCGCGCGCACCGAGTGCCTGAGCGACGGCAGCGGCTGCGGCGGTCAGTGCGACGGGGTGAACGAGACCGCGTGCAGCTACCCCACCACCACCGAGTGCCGCGCGGCCTCGTGCGCCGGCGGCATGGCGACGCTGGCGGCGAGCTGCAGCATGGGCAGCTGCCCGGCGCGGCAAGAGCAGGGCTGCGGCGACTTCGCCTGCGGGGTCTCGGCCTGCAACGGCGGCTGCACCAGCGATGCACAGTGCGCGGCGAGCAGCTTCTGCTCGGCCGGGGTGTGCGTGACGAAGCACCCCAACGCGGGCAGCTGCAGCGCCGACGCCCAGTGCGGCAGCGGCCACTGTGTCGACGGGGTCTGCTGCAACACCGCCTGCGAAGGCCAGTGCCAGGCGTGTGACGCGGCGGGCAGCGTGGGCACCTGCTCGGCGGTGAGCGGCGCTCCCCACGGCGCGCGCACCGCGTGCGACAGCGACGGCAGCAGGTGCGGCGGCGCGTGCGACGGCGAGCACGCCGACACCTGCGCGTACCCGTCGAGCGCGGTGGGCTGCGTGGCGGCCTCGTGCACCAGTGGCGTCGAGACCCACGCGGCGAGCTGCAACGGCGCCGGCGCCTGCTCGGCCCCCACCACCGCCTCGTGCGGCGCGTTCACCTGCGGCGAGAGCGCGTGCACCACCGGGTGCTCGACCGACGCCGACTGCGGAGCGGACGGGTTCTGCGCCGCAGGCGTCTGCCAGCTGGGCGGCGACAAGACCCAGTGGCAGGTGCAGGGCGGCCTCGGCCTGGGCTGCTCGCAGTCGGGCGGCTCGGTGGCCGCGCTCGGCCTGGCCATGCTGCTGGTGCTTCGCGCCGCGCGGCGCTGGCGGAGCGCGCAGCGCCGCAGTGGGCGAAGGGCCCGCGTGCCTCGTCGGAGCGAGCTGCGGGCACCCGGTCGGTGCGCCCTTGCCTGGCGAGCCGGGTACCTTCGGCCTTTTGCTCGCCCGCCCCGGCCTCGGCCCAGTCGACCGACGTGAGCCGCACCTTCCTGCTCGAGCGCTTCCAGCCGCAGGCCGGCTTCGGCGACGTGCTGGGCGTGCAAGGGGCGCAGATTTCTCCGCACCTGCAGCCGCAGGTCTCGTTCTTCGCCAGCTACGCCGACGTGCCGCTGCGCGCGACCACCGTCACCGACTCGGGCGTGCGGCGCACCCTGGCCGCGAGCCAGACCACCTTCACCCTGGGCGGCTCGGTGGGCTTCCTGAACCGCTTCGAAGTGGGCGCCGCGATTCCCATCGTGGTCACGCAGCAGGTGGGCGCCGGCATCGTCGACCCCGGCCTCGCGGTGGGCGGCAGCACCGTGGCGCTCTCTGACCTGCGGCTGCAGGGCAAGGTGCGCATCATCGACGTGGGCTCGTTCTCGTTCGCGGCCTCGCTGCCGGTGACGCTGCCCACCGCGGGCAACGCGGCCTACGCCGGGTACGCGGGCGCCACCGCCACGCCCACCGCCATCGCGCAGTGGCGCGGGCCGCGCCGCTCGGCGGTGCTGCTCGACCTCGGCGTCGCGCTGCGCCAGCCCCAGCAGCTGCTCAACCTCACCGTGGGCAGCGCGTTCACCTGGGCGGTCGGCGGCAAGGTCGACCTGCTGCCGCGCTTCAACATCACCGCGCTGGGCAGCATCGGCGGCGAGGTGGGCTTCTTGAAGCCGAGCGCGGTGCAGAGCCCGCTCGAGGCGCTGGTGGCGGTGAAGTGGAAGCCGCTGCGCAGCCTGGCGCTGACGCTCGGCGCCGGCCCTGGCCTCTCGCCCGGCTACGGCACGCCGCGCTTCCGCATTCTCGCCTCGCTGGGCTGGGTGCCCGGTGACGACGAGCCGTACGAGAAGCCGGCGCCGCTGCCTCCTCCGCCCGCGCCGGTGGCGAAGGCCGAGCCCGCGCCCGCGCCGGTGCCGGCGCAGGCCGAAGTGGCGGCAGAGCCCGAGCCGGTGGCGGCGGCGCCGGCTCCCGCAGCTGAGGAGGTGAAGCCCACGCCTCCTCCCGAGGCGGCGGCGGCGGCTCCGGCGCGGGCGTTTCAGACCCTCGACAAGGTCTACTTCGCCACCGCGCGCGCCGAGGTGCTGCCCGGCTCGCTGCACGTGCTCGACGACGTGGCGCGGGTGATGAAAGAGGACGCCAGCATCGCCAAGGTGCGAATCGAAGCGCACACCGACAACAGCGCGCCCGCGGCGTACAACCAGAAGCTCTCGGCCGACCGCGCCGAGTGGGTGCGGGCCTACCTCATTCAGCACGGCGTCGACGCGTCGCGCCTCGAGGCGCAGGGGTTCGGCCTCTCACGCCCGCTGGTGCCCAACCTCACCGTGCAGGGCAAGGCCACCAACCGCCGGGTCGAGTTCATCGTCGTCGAGTGACGGCTTTTCGGGCACGGGCACGTCCGACGAGGGACGTGATGGTCAGGTGGTGAGGCGTGCCTGTGCCCGTGCCCGGCTGTCGGTGTTTCGCTCCGCTCGGGGGCCGCGGGCCCTCACGGCACGCAGAGCGTGCCCGAGTACTCGCCCTCTCCGCCGCCGGCGAAGTCGAAGGTGCCGGTGACGATGAGGGTGCCGGTGGCGCCGGCGAACCCCTGGCTGCCGCCCACCACCGAAAAGATTTCCGAGAACTCTCCGTCGCCGACGGTCTTGAAGGCGCCGCTGTCTTTGAACTGCAGGGTGCCGGTGCGGAAGCCGAGCCGCGCCTGCAGCGTCGTCTCACCGGTGATGAGCACCACCCCGGTCTGCGGCGTCTCGGCGGTCGAGAGCAGGGTGAGCAGGTTCGAGGTGTACGGCCCGCGCAGCATGCCGCGGAAGTCGCCCTTGCCGCACACCCCCACCGGCGAGGCGCACGGCGCCGAGACCGGAATCAGGTCGAGCGTGCCGCGCACCGACCGGCACCGCGGGTCTGCCTCGGCGCTCTGCTGCCAGAGGGTCGAGCACACCACCGCCACTGCCACCGCTGCACCGAGGTTCTTCACGGGCACTCTCCTGGGGTCGAGATGACTTCCCCGTCAGTCTGGAGAATCACCAAACCCTCCGCAACGCACACAGCGGCGCCGCGCGCCCACCGTCAGCGCGCCGGTGTATCGATGTGGCCGAGGGCGGCCGCGCGGGCCTCGTCGATGCTCACCTTCATGCCCAGCTGGCTGAAGGCCTCGCCCAGCGCGTCCGAAACCCGCCGCCGGGTGCGCACGCCCGAGGTGTCGATGCCCAGCGAGGTCATGGTCTGGGCCACCGCGGGGCTGATGCCGGTGAGGTAGCAGTCGGCGCCGAGCAGCTTCACCGCCTTGGCCATGCGAATGAAGTGGTCGGCGGTGCGGGTGTCGAGCACCTGCACCCCGGTGATGTCGATGATGACGTGGGTCGCCTGGTCGCTCACCACCCGCGCGAGCAGCGCCTCCATCATGTCGGTGCTGCGCTCGGTGTCGACGGTGCCGATGACCGGCAGGGTGAGAATGCCCGACCACACCGCGATGATGGGGTTCGACAGCTCGCGCAGCGCCATCGCGCTCCGCTCGGCGATCTCCCGATTCTTCGCCTCAATCTCGGCCAGCGCCTCGACGTTGCGCCGGTGCGCCAGCGACAGGTCTTCGAGCAGAATGTTGGCGCCCATCTCGACCTGCAGAAACGCGTCGTCGATGCTGGCGGGTATCGGCACCCGCACCGTGAAATCCTGACAGGCGGCCTTCGCCAGCGAGTTGACGACGTTCTCGATGCGGTCTTCCATGTTCATGGCTCGCTCCTCTTGCAGCGGGTCTGGCGCGCGACGATGCGCGCGCCCTTGGGTCTACGGTTCTCCAATGACAGCGCGCACGACATGCGGCGCGCGCACGACAGCCCCGAGCCCATGCCGCGGCGGGGCTGCACGCCGTCGGTGCGGCCGGCGTCGGCCAGAATCTCGTCGGGGAAGCCGGGGCCCTCGTCGCTCACGCACAGCTCCCACGCGCGGGCCTCGAGCTCGAGGGTGCACTCGCCTCCTCCCGCGTGGCGCACGGCGTTGTTCGCCAGCTCGGCCACCACCACCGCCAGCTCCGAAGCCTCTTTCGGGCTCCACCCCGCCTCGGTGAGCACCTCGCGCGCCTTCGCCGCGGCGCCCAGGCAGTCGGCACGCGCCACCAACGGCCAGCGAAACGTCACTGCACCGCTCCGAAGTCGAGCACCCAGGTCGAGGCGTCGTCGTCGGCCCGCGCCGCCACCTCGATGAGCCGGGTCGCCGCCTCGCGAGGAGGCAGCTGGCGGGTGGTCTCCATCGCCGCCACCATGTCGCGCGCGCGCAGCCCGTCAGACACCATCACCCAGCGGGTGCCCGGCGAAATCTCGACCGGCATCGTCTTGATGCGCGGCAGACGCCGACCCAGCGTGCCGGGCAGGCACACCGGCCGCCGCGCGCCCTTCGGGCCATACACGTCGATGTTGCCCACCCCGGTGAACCAGCTGCCGCTCTTGTCGACCTCGAGCGCCCCCATCGCCGCGCCGCGCAGCGTGGTGCCGGTCAGCGCCGCGCCGCAGCGCGCGAACACCTCGGGCAGCGCCAGGTCGGCGGTCTCGCGAACCACCTCGGTGAGTCGTCGCGCGGTCTTCTCGGCGTCGGGCCCGTGGCCGAGCGCGTCGATGAGCACGAAGCGCTGCTGCTGCTTGTAGGCGACGTGCACCGCCGCGTCGCCGCAGCTCGACAGCCCCTGGTACGGCCGCACCGCCGCACCGCTGGTGACGATCACTTCCTCACCCGCTTCGAGCCCACGATGACGGTGCGCCCCGGGGCCGACTCGACCTTCAGCGAATCGAGAATGTCGCGGCACCCTTTCAGGCCCCGCCCCAGGCCGGTCTTCGACACGTAGGTCTTCGCCATCACCGCGTCGACCACGAAGCCCGGCCCCTCGTCGGAGGCCACCATGGTCAGCTGCACCCCGCGGTCGTCTTCGGCCAGCTCGAGCACCACCCGGCCTTTGCCCGCGTACATGTAGATGTTGCGGGTCAGCTCGGAGACCACCGTGGCCAGCCGCACGCACTCGGTGCCCGAGAAGAAGCCCTTGCACAGCCGCTGGCAGGCCTTCACCGAGAGCAGCACGTCAGACTCGCCGTTCACCTCGAGCATCAGGCGGGTGGGCGGCGGGTGCAGGCTGCCGGTCAGCGCCCCGCGAATCAGGTCGAGCTGCGGGCGGGCGATGACCCCGGTGTAGAGCTTGAGGCCCACGCTGAGCTGGTCGAGCAGCCGCCGGGTCGAGACCACGTCGAGCGACCCCACCTCGGCGGTGGGCGTGATGTCGAGCGTGGCGACCACGCTGCGCAGCGCGCTCGCGGGCAGCATCGGCTGCAGCACTCGGCTTACGGCTTCGAGCAGAGGAGCGGCCATGGCACTCAGCTAGAGGCTGACCACGCGAAGGTTCAGCTTCGCGAGCGCGCGTTCGAGGTTGAGGGCGGTCTCGACCGCCGAGAGGTCGATGCCCAGGTCGATGAGGGTGGTGGCCACCGCGGGCCGAATGCCCACCAGCACGCCGCGCGCTCCGAACGAGCGGGCGATGGCGGCGGTGTCGCCCAGCACGCGGGCGACGAAGCTGTCGATGATCGACAGGCTCGACACGTCGATGACCACGCCGCGCACCCGCTCTTGCGAGAGCCGGGTCGAGACCGTCTCTTGAAGGTCTCGCACCTCGGAGTCGCGCAGCTCTTCGGGCACGCTCACGAACAGGCAGTCACCGAGCTTCAGGAGCGCGATCGACGCCATCGGGGCCTTTCTGCACGGGCGTGAAGCGCCCATCGAGCGCGGTGAGGGCCTCTTCCTCGTTGGAGTGGAGCGTCACCGACTTGAGCCCCATCACCCGCACGATGAAGGTGGCGAAGATGCGCAGCGTGGCCGACGGCACCACCACCGCCGCGCCTTCGAGGGCGCCACGGTCCATCTTCGACATCACCTCGCGCGACTCGGCCGGCACATCGGTGCCGAGCTGCATCACCACCAGCATCGGCAGCCCATGAAACCGGCCGCCGGGAGCGATGCCCTTGCCCACCTCGTTCGCCTCGGCCGCGGTGTACAGCTTGCTGAGGCCGACCCGAACCACCTTGACGCCCTTCGGCGTCATGAACTCGTTCATCGCCATCATCGCTGGGGACCCTCCGGAGACGGGAATCGCAGCTTACCCATGCCGTCATTGTTGTGTCGATGTTCAGCTTGAACGTCGCTCGATTGGTTTATGTCGTTGTACAGTTTCGACGCAAAAAACCGCCGAAGTTCATGGTGGTGGGATGAGGTGCTCGTTGCACCGCTCTCGCTCGGGCGCAGATGATTCCGCGCCATGACGGTGAACTCTCGACTTTCCGGTTTCTACAATCTACCGCTCACCGAGCGCCGCAGGGTGCTGGCGGCCCAGTGCGGCCTCACCGATGGCGACCTGCAGGCGCTCAGCGCGGGGCTGGCCACCGATGACGCCGATCAGATGATCGAGAACGCCATCGGCGTGTTCGGCCTGCCGCTGGGGGTGGGGCTGAACTTCCGCATCAACGGGCGCGACCGGCTGATACCCATGGCGGTGGAAGAGCCGTCGGTGGTCGCCGCGGTCTCGCTGGCCGCGAAGATCGTGCGTGAGGCGGGCGGCTTCACCGCCGACGCCGACGAGTCGGTGATGATCAGCCAGGTGCAGGTGACGCAGCTGCCCCACGAGGCGGTGGCCGACGCGGTGGCGGCGCTCGAGCTGTCGGCGCCCGAGATTCTGGCCTCGGCGAACCGCAGCCAGCCGCAGCTGGTGGCGCGCGGCGGCGGAGCCCGCGAGCTCGAGGTGCGGGTGCTGTCGTCGGACACCGAGCGCGGCGCGATGGTGGTGGTGCACCTCTTGGTCGACGTGCTCGATGCGATGGGCGCCAACATGGTGAACACCATGGCCGAGAGCGTGGCGCCGCTCATCGAGCTGCTCACCGGCGGCAAGGTGTACCTGCGCATTCTCTCGAACCTGTCGGACCAGCGGTGCGCGCGGGCCGCCTGCGCCATACCGCTCGAGCTGCTGGCCGACTTCGGGTGCAGCGGGGCGCAGATCGCCGAGGGCATCGTGCAGGCGGCGCGCTTCGCCGAGCTCGACCCGCACCGCGCCGCCACCCACAACAAGGGCATCATGAACGGGGTCGACGCGGTGGCGCTGGCCACCGGCAACGACTGGCGGGCCCTCGAGGCGGGGGCACACGCGTTCGCGGCGATGCGTGCGGGCTACCGGCCGCTCTCGACCTGGTGGCAGGAAAAGGGCCGGCTGCACGGCGCCATCGAGCTGCCGCTGGCGGTGGGCACGGTGGGCGGCGCGGTGCGCAAGCACCCGGTGGCGCGCCTGGCGTTGAAGCTGCTCGGCAACCCCTCGGCGCGCGACCTGGCCCAGGTGATGGCGGCGGTGGGCCTGGCGCAGAACCTCGCGGCGCTGCGGGCGCTGGGCTCGGTGGGCATTCAGCGCGGTCACATGGCGCTGCACACCCGCGGCCGGCCGCCGTCGCTGGTCGCCACGCCCGAAGCCGGGCTGCAGGTGGTGAGCGCGGGCGAGGCGGCGGCGCTGCCGAAGAGCCACGGCCGCTTCCGCTTCCGCGTGCCCGAGCACTGGAGGTCGGCCACCGGGGTGAACCCGCACGCGCGCGAGGCCGAGCAGCAGATCATCGCCTGGTTCGAGCGGCTGGGCTGCTCCGAGCGCGAGGTGGCACGCGCGAGAAAGTTCGACGCCGCGGGCTACGTGGGGGTGCCGTTTCCCAACCTCTCTCCGCAGACGACGGTGCGCATCGGCAAGTACCTCTCGATGTGGCTCTTGTGGGACGACGTGCACGTCGAGACCGGCGAGAACCGGTGGAGGCTCAGCGCCGCGGCGGTGCAGGCGCGCCAAGCGCCGCCCGACCTGACCCGGTTCGACCGCGGCTGGTGGGAGCTGTACCTCGAGCTCGCGTCGCGCCGCAGCTTTCACTGGCTCGACGACATCTGCAGCGGAATGGTGCGCTGGGACGCGTGGGCCCGCCGCGAGGCCGAGGCGATGGCTGCAGTGCGGGCGGGCGCTCGGCCGCCGCGCTTCGACGTTCAGCTCGAGATGCGCATCGAGACCATCGGCATGTACCCCACCGCGTACCTGCTCGAAGACGCCTACGACTTCGAGCTGCCGCGGCGCTTTCACGCCGACCCGCGCATTCGCCGCCTCAAGAAGCTCGCCAACAAAATCGTCGGCCTGGGCAACGACATCTTGAGCTTCGCGAAGGACCTCGCCGAGGGGCAGCTCAACCTCATCTCCACCTTCATGAGCGAGACCCACTGCTCGGCCGACTCGGCGCTCGAGCAGATTCTCGCCATGCACGACGAGGCGCTGGCCGAGTACGACCGCGTCGCCGCCGAGGTCGGCAGCTGGGGCCCCGACTGCGACCCCTACGTGGCGCGCTGGGTTCAGGACATTCGCCTCGCCTCGCTCGGCTTCTCGCTGTGGGAGTCGCAGGCCCCCCGCTACCTCGCGCACCGCATCGTGCTCGCCGGCCAGGTGGTCGAGCCGCGCTTCGAGTTCTTCAGGCCCGAAGCGCCAGGCCAGGCCGAGCTGCACACCACCGGCTGAGGGGCCTCACCGCCGCTGCTTCGTCTTCTTCTGCTTCGCGGGCTTCTTCTTCGGCGGGCTTCTTGCGCCGCCGCGCGGCAGCGGTGGCGGCGCGCCGCCCAACACCAGGTCGATGCCGAACACCTCGGAGAGCACGCCGGCGTCGAGCTCGTCGTCGCCGCCCTCCTGCCCCAGCACCGCGCTGCCGCCCGCCCCCTCGACCAGGTCGAGCTGGTCGACGCCGCGCAAGAGGAAGAGCAGCTCGGGCTCGCGGTCCAACCGGCTGCCGATGCCGTAGAGCACCGCCGCGAGGTGCTTGCACAGCCCGGCCATGTCGGGGCACGAGCAGGTCATCTCGAGCTCGTCGCTCTGGGGAAACACGCCGCGCTGCGCGTCGCACAGCACGCCCATCACCGAGTCCGACAGCCGCCCCGAGAGCAGCTCGACCACCGAGTCGATCTTGCCGGCGCACTCGGCGACGATCGCCTTCCACCGCTTCGGGTCGAGCGACCCGATGTCGAGCGTCACCGTGTAGAGCTCCGAGCCGGCGACGTACGCGCGCACCGCGCCCTTCGAAAGCTGCAGGTCCACCACCGAGCCGTTGCGCGCGTAGGTGCGGCCGCGCGGCAGGCGGCTCGCGTAGTCGCTGTAGCCCTCGATGTGCGTGCACCACGCGGCGCCCCAGAACGTCGAGGCCAGCTTCCGCCCCTCGACGACCACCGGGTCGAGCTTCTGTTTCCCGGCCAGCTGCTGCGCCTCGCGCCGCGCGGCGGCCTGCCGCTGGGCCACCGGCACGTAGGGCGCGAAGTCTCCCCAGCGTCCGAACGCCATGGTCAGGCCTCCGCCCGCGCGCGGGTCATGTCGAGCGAAACCATGCGCATGAGCTCACCGTCGCTGAGCTCCGAGAGCTTCACCTCGCTCTCGCCCTCGAGCAGTTCGCGCGCCACGCCCTGCTTCTGGGCAATCAGCGCGTCGACGCGCTCTTCGACGGTGCCGCGGCAGACGAACTTGTGCACCAGCACGTTGCGCTTCTGCCCGATGCGAAAGGCGCGGTCGGTGGCCTGGTTCTCGACCGCCGGGTTCCACCAGCGGTCGAAGTGAATCACGTGCGAGGCGGCGGTGAGGTTCAAGCCGGTGCCGCCGGCCTTGAGCGACAGCACGAAGAACGGCACCTGCTCGTCGTCTTGAAAGCGCCGCACCAGCTCTTGCCGGCGCTTCACCTGGGTCTGCCCCGAGAGCTGAAGCCCCGGCCGGCCGAACAGGCTCTTCAGCCACGCGGCGAGCGGCTCGGTCAGCTGGCGGAACTGGGTGAACACCAGCACCTTCTCTTGCTTCGCGGCGATGGTCTCGCACAGCTCGGCGAGCTTCTGGTGCTTGCCCGAGTCTTCGGGCTTGAACGCTCCGTCGGCCAGCCACTGGCTGGGGTGGTTGCAGATCTGCTTGAAGCGCATCAGGTACGACAGCACCACCCCGCGCCGCTCGATGCCCTCTCTCGCGCCGCGCAGCTCTTTCGCCAGCGCGTCGACCGACTGCTGGTACAGCACCGCCTGCCGTCTGGTGAGGGTGCAGAACGCCGGCACCTCGGTCTTCTCGGGCAGGTCGGAGATGACGGCGCGGTCGGTCTTCAGCCGCCGCAAGATGTACGGGCGCGTCAGCTCGCGCAGCGGCGCGAACGACGCGCTGTCGCGCACGAAGGTGCCGAACTGCTTCGCCGAGCCGAGCAGGCCGGGGTTCAAGAAGTCGAAGATGGACCACAGGTCGGTGACCCGGTTCTCGACCGGCGTGCCGGTGAGCGCGATGCGCCCTGCCCCCTGCAGCCGCTTCACCGCGCGGGTCTGCTTGGCGCCCGGGTTCTTGATGGCCTGCGCCTCGTCGAGCACCACCAGGCCCCACTTTCGCTCGAGCATCCACCCGGTGCGCTGCAGGGTGGCGTAGCTGGTGAGCGCCACCCGCGCGCGCTCCAGCTCGGGCGGCGGCCCGTGCGAGAGGTCGAGCTCACTGGGGTGCAGCGCCACCACCTCGAGCGACGGCGCGAAGCGCTCGGCCTCGCCCTTCCAGTTGGCGAGCAGCGAGGCCGGCACCACCAGCAGGTGCGGCTCGGCGGTGCGGGCGCGCCGCTCGTGGGCGAGCAGCAGCGCCAGCACCTGCACCGTCTTGCCCAGGCCCATGTCGTCGGCGAGGCACGCGCCCAGGTGCAGCTGCGAGAGCAGCCACAGCCAGCGCACCCCTTCGCGCTGGTAGGGGCGCAGCTCGGCCTTCAGCGCGTCGCCCACCTCGACGTCGCGCCCGCCCTGCTCGCGCATCGCGGCCAGGGTCTTCGAGAGCCACGGGCCGGCGGTGACCTGCGACCAGGCGGCCTGGGTCTCGGGCTCGACCGGGGTAGCCTCGTCGAGCGCGTCGCCCAGGCGCACGCCCGAGAGCAGCCGCATCGCCTCGGCGTACGAGAGCCCCGCCCCCGCGGCCTGCTGCACGGTGCTCCAGTGCGAGAGCAGCTGGTCGAGCTTGTTGCGGTCGACCTCGACCCAGCGCCCCTTGAGCAGCACCAGCCCGTCGTTGGCGGCCTTGAGCGCCTCGAGCTCGGCGTCGGTGAGCGGGGCTCCGGCGAGCGTGAGCCGCACGTCGAAGTCGAGCAGCGCGTCGAGGCCGACCGCGTTCGGCTCTTTGTTGCCCAGCGAGATGGAGACCTGCGGCCGCGGCGGGGCCCTCGCCTTCCACCAGTCGGGCACCCGCACGATGACGCCGCTCTGCTCGAGCGCGGGCAGCTCTTTCAAGAAGCGGTGGGCGTCACGCGGCGTCCACGCCAGGGGGCGAAACACCTTTCCCGAGTCGACCAGCTCGCGCACGTACGGCGCGCTGCTGGCGGCGTGCTTCACCGGCTCGAGCAGCGCGAGCAGCCGGGCCTTGTCGCGCGCCGAGGCCGACTCGCGCACCGCGTCGCCGAGCGGGCGGTGCTGCGCGGCGCCGCGCTCCGAGACGCCGGTGGTGTAGGTGGCGAGAAACGCGAACGGCCGCTCGGGGTCTCTTCGGTTCTCGGCGAGGTGAAAGTGCACCCGCCCCAGCACGTGCCAGCGCTCGTGGTGCTCGGCGAAGAACTGCTGCACCGAAAGGTGCCTGCTCTGGGCGAGCGCGGCCTTGAGCGCGGCGGCGAGCGCGTGGTGAACCTCGACCAGCACCGCGGGCGTGAGGTACTCGCCGCCGGGCATCGGGGGCGCCTGGCCCGCGGCGCGCTCGAGCGCGGGCAGGTCGGCGGGCAGCTCGACCTTCTCGCGCTGGTTCTCGATGTCCGCGGCGATGCAGGCGGCGGCAATCACCTCGACGGCCCGCTCGCGCCAGAAGCGCCAGACCGGCGGCAGCTCGACTTCGGGCTCGTCGAGGCCCAGCGAGAGCAGGCCGTGCGCGGGGCTCTGCGCCCAGGCCTCGCGCAGGAGGGCGGCGAGCCGCGGAGCCATGGCGTGCTCGGGCCCTTCGTGCTCGGTGAGCAGCAGGTGCCCGGCGGGGCTCAAGGTGACGGTGGGAGAGGTCATGGTCGCGCTGGATGATCGGAACGTCTTGGACTCACCGCGTCTCCCAGGCGCCTCGCTTTTCTCTCACGTTCTCCCACCTAAACCTCCGTACTCGCACGCAAAACGGGTCAAGCGCGCTTACAACTGCGGCTTAATGCTCCACCTCGGTAAGCAGGCTTTTGGCCTCTACCGCAAATCCGGCTTGCTGATCCGTCGATACCGAAGGCATGACCTCGCAAATCCGAAGGGCCGAGACGCTGCTCCACCAGGCGGGCTTCGGCGTCGGCAAAATCGATGGGCAGAGCACCGCCACGCTGGTCTCTGCCATCAAAGAGTTTCAGACCGCGTGGGGCCTGCCGGCGACCGGCCTGCTCGACCCGGGCACCCTGGCGAAGCTCGACAGGCTCGACGCGCGCTTCAAGAACCACGCGAGCAAAGAGCAGTTCATCTCGGTCGGCCAGAAGTCGAGCGCCATCGCCACGGTGCAGAAGCAGCTGCGCGCGCTCGGCTACACCACCGGCACCGACGGGCTCTACACGCGCGAGACCGCGGCGGCGGTGAAGGCGTTTCGCGCCGACCAGGCGAACCTCAAAGACGGCGGCGCGTTTCTCACCAAGGGCTCGCGCGCGATTCTCGCCGACGAGGTGAAGCAGCTGCACCACGCCTCCGAGCGGCAGCGCAAGGCACCGAGCGCGGCGCAGAACCGCGCCGATGCGGCGACCACCACCGCCGCGCGCACCGGCATCGACGCGAGCGACCGTGGGGCGGCGGTGTCGAACGTGCAGCGCCACCTGCGCGCGGCGGGCTTCGACCCGCAGCGCACCAGCGGGGTGTTCGACGAGCGCACCGCGGCGATGGTGAAGACGTTTCAGTCGAAGAACAAGCTGCCGGTCACCGGCACGGTCGACGCCCGCACCTGGCGCGCGCTGCAGAAGAGCTACATTCTCTCGAAGAAGCCGGCCTCGCCCGCGCAGGCGTACGCCGAGCGCAGCGGCGCGGTGAAGTCGACCGAGACGCTGCTCAAGAAGTCGGGCTTCAACCCCGGCCCCATCGACGGCTACTACTCGCGCAACACCGAGAAGGCGGTGCGGCGCTGGGAGCAGAAGAACCACCGCCACGTCGACGGGAAGATTGGCGAAGCCGACCTGGCCGCGCTCAAGCGCACCGCGGCGAAGAACGACTGGAAGCACGCCAAGCCGCCGCCCGCCGACTACCGGCGCATCGGCTTCCGCGGGGTGACGGTCAACGTGCGCACCAAGGTGATGGTGCTGCGCGCCGAGCAGTACATGCGCGACATGGGCATCAAGCAGAAGCTGTCGTTCTCGCAGGGCAGCTACCACGGCGGCGTCAAGCAGAGCGGCGGCACCCACGACGGCGGCGGCGCGCTCGACATTCGGGTGGGCTCGATGAGCATGGCGACCCAGCGCAAGATGGTGAAGGCGCTGCGCATGGCGGGCTTCGCGGCGTGGGCGCGCACGCCGGCCGACGGCTTCGCGCACCACATTCACGCCGAGGCGATCGGCGACCGGCAGTCGACCGCGAAGTGGCAGTGGGCCGAGTACTTTCACAAGCAGAGCGGCCTGAGCGGCAGCGGCAGCGACCGCGACGGCGCGCACATCGGCTACTGGGACAGCGTGACTCCCGACTGGGCGAAGAGGTTTCGCTGATGGTGCAGCCCGAGGTCGCTGCGCACCGCGCGCTGATGCTGGCGACGATGCTGCAGCGCCTCGTGCTCGAGCGAACGGGTGGCGCGTTCGCGCGGGCCGAGACCCAGCGCCTCAAGGCCTGGGCCGACGAGCACGACCTCTTTCTCGCGCTGGGGCCCGATGGGCTTCAACTGTTCGAGCTCGCGCCGGGCGACTGGTCGAAGGAAGCGCAAGAAGCGGTGTCGTGGACGGCCGAAGAGCTGCACCTGCTCTTGTGGGCGCTGCAGCTCGCCGAGGCGCCGGCCGCAGACGCGCGCAGCGACGCGGCGCCGCTCTTGATGAAGGTGCCGCTGTTGCAGCCGCTCGAGAAGTTCAGCGTCGAGGCGCTGCGAGCAGAGACCGAGCTGGTCGAAGCGGCCGACCACTGGGAGCGCACCCTCGACGGGGCGCGCTCCGAGGTCTACGCGCGCACGCTCGACGAAGACCCCTCGGCCGGCGAGGGCGACGACGAGCTGACCGAGCTCATCGCCGAGCTGGCCGAAGAGGGCTTCGACGCCTCGCTGGGGCCGGCGGCCGCGCTGCGCTTCCACCTCGCGCACACCCTGCAGCTGCAGCGGCTCGAGAAGCTGCCTGACGCCGCGCTCGCCCAGCTGCTGGGCATCGCCGAGGTGCGCGCCGGCGCGCTGCACTGGCTCTTGCGCCCAGACGACGAAGAAGAGGAGCAGGAAGAAGAAGAAACCGTCACCCCCCCTCCCCAGAACTGAGGGGTGGAGTAGACCTTCTTCAAAGTGGGTCTCTTCGACAAGCTGTTCGCCAAAGACGGCGGCTCGGGCGAGAGGCCGGCCGAGCCGGCGAAGAAGCAGGCGCACGTGAGCGAGCTGGGGCGCCGGCTCGCCGGGCAGCTCATCACCCCGCAGTCTTCTGGGGCCGACCGCAACAACCTGGGCGCGCTGCTGACGCTGCTCGAGAAGACGGCGACCGGCTGGGCCGACGTCGAGCTGGTGCTGCAGCGCAACGTGAAGGTGCAGCTCGACACCGCCGAGGGCGGAGCGCTGTTCGTCTGGCCGGGCAACCTCATCATCTTGAATCGCATGCGGGCGCCGCGCAGCCTGGTGCCGAGCTTCTGCCACGAGGCGACGCACGCGCGGCAGCAGCACGGCGGTCGCGGCAGCGACCCGTTGAAGCAGTCGAAAGACGACTTCGCCGAGGCGGTGGTGCGCATCAAGACCGAGGCTTTTCTGCGAGAGGCCCTGGTGGGCCGCGAGCTGATGCACTGGGAGCGCACCCACGGCGTCGAGCTCTGGCCCCAGGGTCTGCGCGAGCACCCGGTGCAGATGTGGTTCGCGCTGGTGCACGGCGCGCGCTACGGCAAGCGGCCGTCAGACGAGCTTCTCCAAGCCGACGCCGCGCTCGGCGCGCCGAAGCTCGCCGAGTGGACGAGGGTGGTGCAGCCGTACTTCCGCCAGTACGCCGAGCCGTACCGCATCGTGCAGCACATCAAGTGGGACATCGCCCGCGGCCGACGGTGGCCGCTCGACGCCGACACGCTGCACGGCGTGCTCGAGGCGTCGTTCTCGAAGCAGAAGCCGGCGCACCGCAAGCCCTACCGGAAGTGACCGAGCCGTGAACCTTCGGCGGGCACGGGCACCCAAAGCTCGTGAACGTCCGACGCGGGACGTGGTCGTCAGACGGTGAGGCGTGCCGGTGCCCGTGCCCGGCTGTCGACGCTTTCACTCCACTCAGCGGCGCAGCAGCACGTCGAGGGTGTCGGCGGTGCCCGAGAAGGCCAGCACCTTGCGCGCGAGCTTGCCGCGGGTGAGCGCGTCGATGGCGCGGGCCCGCAGGGGCGCGCCGGTGGTCACCTGCACCGAGCGCTCGCCGCGCACCTGTGCGTCGACGATGAACCGCTCGAGCGCGGGCAGCGCGCGGTCGGGCGCCAGCGCCTGCAGGTCGAGCTTCACCGCGGGTGGAATGCGCCCCAACAGCCGCAGGTCGAGCCCCTTGGGGTAGGCGGTCACCGCGCTCGCCGTCTGCTCGACCACCAGCTCGGCGCCGGCCACCACCAGCTCGGCCAGCTCGAGCAGCGATTCGGTGTCGCCGTCATCGGCCGGCGCCTGCTGCACCTCAGCCTCGTCGCGCCGCGCCGGCTCGCGCACCGGCTTCACCGGGTCGAACGCGCCCATCGCCGAGAGAAAGAGCTTCGACTCTTCTTCTTCCGACACCTGGCGCTGCTTCTTCGCCTTCGGCGGCGGAGCAGCCGCGACCGGCTTCGCCGGCTCGGCCGGCGCGTCGGACTTCATCTTCAGCTTCTCGAAGGGGTTGTTGAACGGCTTCTCTTTCGCCACGGGCCGATGCCTACCAGACGCACCGCTCGGTGACATCGTGCGGTGATTCGGCGGCGCCGGTAGTTGGGTGGGATGCGGTCGTGGTCGGTAGTCGTCGTGGTGGCGCTGTGTGCGTGCAATCAACCTCTCGCTCCTCACGGCGAAGCATCGCCTGAGGCTCCCAGCCAGCAGCTGACCCGAGACCCCGCGCCATTGGCCGCGCGCGTCGCGCAGCCCGACGTGCACCGGCCGCTCGCCCAGGCCACGGCCATCGAGGCCGCCGACGCGGGCACGTCGGCACCTCTCTCTTCTTCCCTCTCGGCCGGCGCGCGCGGCACGTACTTCGTCTCGGCCGACCACCGGCTGTGGTTCTGGGGCGGCCAGCGCCGGCAGGTGGGCGCCGACTCCGACTGGGCGCGGTTCCTGAGCGCGGGCGACGGCGGCTGCGGCCTCAAGCTCGACGGCTCGCTGTGGTGCCTCGACTGGTCCGCCGGGCCGGTGCTCACCCGCATCTCGCCCGACTCCGACTGGGTCGAGCTGGGCGGCGGAGAGAATTCGGGCACCCTGTGCGGCCTGCGCGCCAACGGCTCGCTGTGGTGCTGGAAGAGCCTGCCCACCCCGGGCGCCGACTTCAGCGACGTGCCGGTCGAGCTCGACGCCTCACGCACCTGGCGCGCGTTTCGCGTCGGTGACCAGCAGGTCTGCGCGCTCTCGTCGGTGAACCAGCTGTGGTGCTGGGCGCACGCGGCGATGCTCCACACCTCGAACGGCGCGCCCGGCGACTTCACCGCGCTCTCGACGCGCGACGCGAGCTGCGCGGTGCGCCCCGACGGCAGCGAGTGGTGCTGGACGCTGGCCGACCTGCAGGCTGCCGGCGGTGCGCTCACCGGCGCCCCGGCTGCGCCGCACGACTGGAAGAGCGTCGCCCGCGCCGGCCAGTCGTACTGCGGCCTGCACCGCGACGGCTCGCTGGCCTGCTGGGGCGCGAACTTCAACGGCACGCTCGGCGACGGCACCGGCGTGGCGAGCGCGACGCCCGTCTCCATCGCCGCGGGCCAGACCTGGCAGTCGCTGAGCGGAGCGGGCAACCACTTCTGCGCGGTGGGCGCCGACGGCGCGCCGTGGTGCTGGGGAGACAACCTGTTCGGGCAGCTCGGCCAGGGCGGGCTGCCGGTGCACGCCATCGGCTTCACCGAGGTCGCCCCGGGCCGCACCTGGGCGACCGTCGCGGCGGGCCGGCAGCACACCTGGGCCATCGGCGCCGACGGCTCGCTGTGGTTCTGGGGCTCGCTCGACGGCTGGGCGTTCACCACCCGGCCGGTGCAGCTGGGCGGCGCGCTCGACTGGGCGCAGGTCGCGACCGACGACGGCGAAGCCTGGCTGCTCAAGACCGACGGCACGCTGTGGAGCTCGACGTACCCCGCCCTGCCCGCGCAGCTCGGCACCGCGCACTGGCTGCGCGTCGACACCTCGCGCAACCACACCTGCGGCGTTCAGGGCGGCGGCACGCTGTGGTGCTGGGGCTCGAACGAGAGCGGCCAGCTGGGCAACGGCACCGTGGGCGGCGTGCAGCCGAGCCCCACGCAGGTCGGCACCGGCAGCGACTGGGCCGACGTGGTGGTCGGGCCGAGCCACACCTGCGCCCTGCACCTGGACGGCGCGCTCGACTGCTGGGGAGACCCGACGGGCGCGGCGACGCCGGTGACGACCGCGACGCGGCAGAGAGACACCTGGTCGAAGGTCTGCGCGGCGGCGGGCCGCACCTGCGGCCTGCGCCCCGACGGCACCGCCGAGTGCTGGAGCGACCTCGCCGGCACCGTCATCTCGACGGCCTCGGGAGTGGTGGACCTCGCGTGCGGAGACGGCACCAGCTGCACCATTTCCACCGCGGGCGTGAGCTCGTGCGCGGGCAGCCTCATCACCGACTGGGCCATGTTCTCGGTGGGCGAGCAGCACTTCTGCGGCATTCGCGGCAACGGCGTGCTCGGCTGCCTGGGCGAGTCGTACGCGGGCGCCACCGGCGACGGCTCGCGCTTCAGCAACGTGCCGCTGCCGGTGCCTTGAGCGGAGTTGGGTCGAGCGACCGCGCAGGTGTCCACTCGAGGCTTCAGGTGGTGCCGTGTACGGAAGGCGACACCGTGGCTCGCGATGAACACCCCGGTGATCGACGTTCAGGGCACTTGAAGCGGGTCGCGCTCTTGCTCGAGCACCTGCCATGGTCGCTCGCACCCAGTTGAAGCTCTTCGATTCGCCGCTGCCCCGACAGACGGCGCTGGGGCGCACGCCCGGCGCTCCCGACCGCTCGCCCGTGCTGCCCCCTCGCCTCTCGCACGACGGGCTCAGCAGGCTTCAGAAGGCGACCGCCTGGATGAAGGGCCGAAGTCATCAGTCGCCTGCTCTGCCGAGCTCACCCGAAGACACCGCGACCGCGCAGCAGGCGCGGGTCGCAACGCTGGGTTACGGCTTCGACGCGCAGGCCGACTCGACCGACCCTGCTTCGCTCGAGCGCGCCCAGTTGGTCGAGAAGCTCGCCCACACCGAGGCCAGCGTGAGTGCTCGGGTCACCGAAGTCGGAGAGCTCTTGAACCGGTTGGTGAAGAGCGACCCGGGCGTTCAGACGCTGATGGAGTATGTCGCCCAGGCGCCTCGTCCGCGCTCGATGAACGACACCGGCCGAGGCGAGCGCGCGCTCGAAATCGCAGGCCCCCTGGCGCTCACTCCCACCGGCTTCGTGCTCGTCACCGACCAGTTCGCGACGACCAACCGGTTCCGCGATGTCACCCCCGAAGCCCTGGCGCGGTTGCCCTCGACCGACACGGCCAGCATCGAGGAAGGCATCGCCCGCGCCCTGCGCACCCTGGTCCATGAAGTCGAGACCTCGAGGCAGGGCCTGCACATGACCTGGAAGTTCTCGGACTACGAGTACGAATACATCGAGCGAATCTGAGCGTTCGTCCGAGTCACCGCCGTGTCACACCTTTTCCGGGGCCCCTTGTTCCGAGGTGGCCCGAGATGTGACGTCGAGGCATGGCGATGGAATCGCAGGCCGATCGCGCGCTGGTGCTCGAGCTTCACGCGGTCTTGAGTGAAATCGACCCGGTGCGGTGGCGCGACGACGCGGCGGCGGCGCTGCGCGGCCGGCTGGTCGAGCTGAACCAGCGCCTGCGCCAGCGCGAGCGGCTCGCCGCCCTCGCCGGCACGCTCGAGCAGCAGCTGCCCGCCGACGACGCCACGCGCACCCGCTGGCTGAAGTTCAAGAGCGCGCTGCAGCCGGCCTACGAGTCGATGGCCACCACGCTGCGGGCCGAGAGCATTCACGTACCGTCGCTGCGCCCGACCAACTGGGCGCGCAGCGTGTTCCACGTCGCCGGAGCGCTGGTGTCGATCGGCCTCATTCGCCTCTTCGACGGCCAGCCGTGGATGCTTTTCGGCGCGGCGATGCTCTACGCCGGCACGTTCTGGACGCTCGAGGTGCTGCGCCGCAAGAGCGCCACGATGAACCAGGCGCTGCTCAAGTTCTTCAAGCACATCGTGCACACCCACGAGTCGGTGCGGGTGAACTCGTCGACCTGGTACGCCACCGCGCTGGTGCTGCTCACGCTCACCCACTCGCCCAAGCTGTGCCTGGTGGCGGTGGCGGTGCTCGGCGTCGGCGACCCGGTGGCGGCGTTCATCGGCCGCCGCTTCGGCCGCATCAAGCTGATTCACGGCCGCTCGCTCGAGGGCTCCCTCGCCTTCTGGGTGAGCGGCAGCGCCTTCGCGTTCGCGCTGCTGCGCCTGTTCCACCCCGAGCTGGCGCTGGGGCCCGCGCTGGCGGTCGCCGCCGCCGCCGCCGCCGCGGCGCGCTCGCCGAGCTGTTCAGCCTGCGCATCGACGACAACCTCTCGGTGCCGCTCGCCTCGGCGGCCGGCGCCGCGCTGGCCCTGCTCGCGGTCGGCTGAGCCTTCACCCGACTTTCGCGCTGGCCAGCTGCCGGACGACAGCATGGGCCGCGCTGGTGGCAGTGCGCCCGGGTGCTCCAGTGGTGTCTACTCGCGTGGGCTGCGCTTGATGCGCAAGACGAGAAAGGCGCAGTTCTCGGGGGCTTCGGGCCAGGCACAAGACGTGAAGTGAGTCGGCTGCCCCCGTTCTCCTGGAGCCTCTCAACATGATGCGTCTTCCCCTTGCGGCCTGTTGCCTGCTGTCGGTCTTTGCCTCGTGCGGGCCCGAAGGGCTCGATTCGGACCTCGCGGCAGACCCCCTCGGCTACGACGAGGCCGGAGTGGTGACCGCGTGCGGCCCCAAGGCGGCGGCGACCGGCATCACCGCGAGCACCTCGGACACCAACCTGCCGGCCAACGCCATCGACGGCAACGTCGCTACGCGGTGGTCGGGCCTGGGCGTCGGCGCCTTTCTCACCGTCGACCTCGGCTCGGTGCAGTCGCTGTGTGGGGTGAGCCTTCAGTGGTACCGGGGCGCCGAGCGGCAGAACCGGTTCGCGCTCTCGGTCTCGAGCGACGCGGTCACCTTCCAGCAGGTGCTCTCGACCACCAGCGCGCTCTCTGCCGAGACCCAGAGCTACCCCCTGGTGGCGAGGGGCCGCTACGTGCGCATCACGGTCAACGGCAACACCCAGAACGACTGGGCCAGCATCAACGAGGTGCAGGTGAACGCGGCGCAGCCTCCGCCCACGCCCGGCGCGCCGGGCACGTACAAGCCGTCGGCCTCGACCACCGGAGTTCGGGCAGGCACCACCCTCACGCCCTACAACACCAGCGGAGCCGACCTCGTCATCTCGCGAGACGGCACGGTGCTCGAGAACCTCGACATCTACGGAGACATCAAGGTGCGCGCCCGCAACGTGGTCATTCGCAACAGCCGGCTGCGCGGTGGCAAGGCGATTCCCTCGGGGAACACCGGCATCGTCGATGCCAACAGCGCCGAGGTGTTCAACCTGCTGGTCGAAGACTGCACCCTGACTCCCGACCGGCCCTCGTACTACCGCGACGGCATCGTCGGTCACGAGTACACCGCGCGCCGCAACCACATCTACCGAACCAACGACGGCCTGGGCATCTTCGCCCGCCCCGGCGGCAGCGGCGTCGCCAACGTGACCGCCGAGGCGAACTACATTCACACCCTCACCTACTGGAGCTGGGACCCCGTGCCGAGCCACACCGACGGCACGCACAACGACTGCGTGCAGATTCAGGGCGGCGCCAACATTCACCTCATCGGCAACACCATCAAGTGCGACCAGGTCGACGGCGTGGGCAGCGGGCCGAGCCCGCGCGGCAACCACGCCGGCCAGGGCGTGCTGGTGCAGCAGAACGTGTTCCCGGTCTCGAACGTGGTGATTGAGAAGAACTGGCTCGACGACGCCGGCGCCACCCTCAAGCTCAACAACACGGTGGGCGGCTACGCGTCGATTTCGGCCGTCGTTCGCGACAACCTCTTCGGCCGCAATCAGTACGACTACAACGTGGGCTCGCAGTACGTCATTCGCCTCTACGACTGGTCGGCGAGCCTCATCGACGGCGTCAACCAGCCCGGCAACACCACCAACCGGTGGGAAGACACCAAGGCGCTGCTCCAGGTCGGTAAGACGCTCGGCATTCGCTACGACGTGCTCTGAGCCAGCGCGCGCGAAAGTGCCGGTCGATTTCGGCGCCGCGCTCCTGCTGCTCGCGCTCGGCTGAGAGAGACAGCGCTTCAGCCTCCGGCGGGGAGCGCCGCGATCGCCTCTTCGCGCGACAGGCCCCGGGCGAGAAACCGGAGGTCGGCGTCGTTCGGGTCGACGCCGGCGCGCGCGAGCTCGAGCGCCTGCTCGGGCGTGAAGTGAAAGAAGGCCGCCCGGGCGAAGAAGTCGGCGGGCTGCCGGGTGATGGCCGCGGCCTTCACCTGCTCGACGCTGAACCCGCGGCCGAGCAGCGAAACCAGCTCGGCAGCCACCCGGGCGCGGGCGAGCACCAGGTAGTCGTCGAGCGAGGCGCCGGCGGCGAGCGCGGTGCCGAGCCCCTCGGCGCTGCCGCCCGCCGCCACCACCCGAACCATGTCGTCGACCGGCACCTCGAGCTCGAGGAACCGGCCGAGTTGGGCATCGAGCACGTCGAGCGGCCGGGTGAAGTCGAGCACCTTGCCGTCGTCGAGCTTCATCAGGTCTCTGGGGTTGAGCTCTTCTGCTTCGAGCAGGCTCCCGTCGACCAGGCGGTGGTCGTACCGCGCCCAGAGCTTCATGAAGTCTTCGAACTTCGAGCCCTGCTGCTCGAGCGTCGCCTCGAGCGCCTCGACGTCGACGCCAGCGGCCTTCGCGCCGAGCAGCTGCTCGGTGGAGACCCGGCCCCGGCTCACCATCCCGGCCTCTTCGGGCCCGAGCCCCGCTGCGCGGCCCGCGATGGCCTGGGCCACGGTGCTGCCGCTCTCGATGAACGGCCGCAGCGAGTCGGCGTCGAAGCCGGCGGCCTTCGCGGCGGGCACGTCAGCCGCGGCGACCCAGACGAGGTGATATGCGCACAGCTCGCCGGTGGTGACGCCGTCTTTCACCGCCGTGAGCACCTGCTCGACGGTGTTCTCGAGTGGGCGCAGCACGGCGAGGTCGCTCAGCGACGACGCGGGCTTCCGGAGCAACAGCAAGAGGTCGCGGGGGTTCACTCCCAGCGCGTGGGCCCGAAGCATCTGCGCGTCGTCGAGCCCGGCCTTCTCGAACACGGCCCGGTGCGCAGCGGGAATCGCGGGGCGCCGGGGCGCCACGTCGCTCAGCACCTCGTGCTCGCCCGCGGCGGGCGGCGAAGCGAGGGCCGTCTCGCGCGAAGCGAGCTGCGCGTGCTGGGCGCGCAGGTACTGGGTGAGCGCGTCGGCGTCGGAGAATGCACTGGCGTCGCGCGCACGCGCGGCGTCGAGGTCGGCGCGGGTCACCTGCTCGGGCAGCCCGAGCGCGCGGGTGTCGGCTCCGGGCGCGCGACTTTGAGGTGCCGACGGAAGGGGTGGGGCGATGGGTTCATGGGGGCTGCAGCTGCCGGAATTTTCGGCCCGGGCCGAAGCGGCGGTGCACCGCGAAACGTAAGCCCGGCCGGCAGAAAACCGAGCCGTGTCGGCGGGTTGGGGCGCGCGACGGGGGAGTCCCCGAGGGGCTCCACCGTCCAACCTTTCAGCGCATCGGAGCACGCGCGTCTCGCACAACCTGCATGCCCACATTTTCTCACGACCCGAGAGAATTCAAGGGCTTTACATTCCGACCCGCCACCTGCTCAGCGGCCCGCCGGCGATAACCCAGCATGCCCTCGATCCTCCGCCGCGGACCGAAATCGACTCCTCCCACCGTCATCCCGGGGGTCGCCACGCTCCCGAGGAACACCTCGGGCGCGAGCACGGGCGTGCGCGTCGCGGCCGCAGGCATGGCGGCGACCACCGTGTTCGGAATCGGGCACCTGCTGGGCGTCGACCGCAACGACCTCGGCGCGTCGCCGACCGGCAGCTCACCGGTGCCGGGCGCGCGCCTGGTGCCGGGCCAGCTGAATCTCCAGACCGACGAGGCGCGCCCCACGTGGACGGTGGGGAACCTCACCCTGTCGGGCGCCACCGCGAGCGAGCTCGCCGCCTTCACTCCGACCCAGCAGCGCGTGTACGACTGGACGACGCGCTTCGCCAAGCACGGCAACGTCGAGCTCGCCTCGAAGCTGGCGAACATGGCGCGGGCGCCTGGAGCCGGCGCCTCCATCACCCTCGACGCGGCCGCGATGAACCGCGCCCTCGCCGGCTTCCATGCGCGTGGCCTCAACGTCTCCGACCAGGGCATCAACCGGCAGTTCCAGCTGCTGCACCAGAAGGTGCCCACCTCGCAGGCGAAGCTGGTCGAGACGCTGCTGGCGAAGAATCAGCGGCTCTACGCCTTCGAGCCCAGCTCGCTGACTCCGAACCAGAAAGAGGCGCTGCAGTTCATCGAGGGCAAGAGCAACAAGTGGATCAACTCGAAGCGCGAGGCGCTCGGCCTGGCTCCGCTGAAAGGCGCGCTGGGCCTGCAGGCGACCGCCGGAGGCGCGGCGGTCATCGGCACCGGCCTGCTCAACGGCGTGTACCGCGACCACCTCGCCCCGCGGCCCGACCACCAGGTCACGGTGACCGCCCTCGATTGGATTCGCCACCCCCGCGTGAACCCCAACAACGGCCGCGTCGACTGGAACGACTACTGCGAGGCCTACGTGCAGCGCGTCTTCGCGCAGGCCGGGCACTCGGCCACCGCTCCGGCCCGCGGCACCGCCAAAGAGGCCTACTTCGCCGCCAAGGCCGCCGGCCTCACCCGCACCGACTGGAAGAACCTGAAGGGCGACGCCGCGCTGTGGTGGGACGTGCGGACCCACGGCCACACCGCCATCGCCCTCGACAAGATGGGCCCCGACGGCAAACCGCTGGTGGCGATGACCGGCTCGGTGCTGTGGTACCGCACCCCGGTCGCCAAGGTCATCACGTGGACCGAGATGGTCAGGCTCGCCGGGCACCCCACCGCCTTCAGCGTGGCGTGGGACCCCAAGCGCGACCAGCCCTGAAGCGAGATTAGAGAGGCACCGAGCCTGCGCCGACGAAGTGCTTCAAGAACGTGTCCCACGGCACGGTGAGCAGCCCGCGGTCGGCGTCGCCGGTCGACGGCAGCAGGTGGCCGTAGGGGTTGAGCAGCGTCACCGTGCGCTGCGCGCCTGAGCCCGCCACCGCGAGCACCGAGTAGGCGTGGTCGGGCGCGAGCTGGCTGCCGCTGAACGGCTGCTCGGGAGAGTCGACCGCCGTCCACACCACGGTGGGGTGGTGCTGCTCACGCTCGGCCTTGAGCCAATCGAACAGCGCGTCGGGCGCGGCCGAGCGCACGTCGACGTGGGTGCCGGCGTCGCCCGCGAACGCCTCGAACGCGTCGTAGGGGAAGCCGTTGATGATGGCGGTGTACCCGCCCTTCCACGACGCGTAGGCCTTCTCGAGTATCGAAAACCACAGCGGCTGCGTGCCCGGCGTGTGCTTCGCGCCGCCGCCGTAGCGCAGCCGGCCCTGCTCGTCGACCGGCAGCAGGTTGGTCACGGTGATGGGCTCGCTCACGTACTGCTGCTGCTCGGCGTCGTAGCGCTTGAAGACGACGGTATAGGTGCCGTCTTCGTTGTCGGTGATGAGCTCTTCGAGCTTCTCGGGGCTCGCCAGCGCGAACGCCGCGGCCGCCGCCACGAAGTAGCAGTCACCCAGGTCTTCACCCTGCACCGCCTGAAACGGCGTCGGGGGCCCGTCGAACAGCGGGCCCGTGATGGGCGAGAGCGTCGCCGGGTCTCCGGGCAGCAGCGGCGGCTCGAACACCGGCCTGCCTTCACGCGCCGAGGCGGGCGGCGGCACCGCCAGAAAGCCGCACGGCGCGCTGAAGTCGGCGTTGTGCACTCCGTCGGAGCAGGCGATGGCGAACACGTCGCCCGGTTGGCCCTGCACCCGAAACGCCGGCGGGAAGTGCCCTTCGTCGTCGAGCGTGAACTGCACCCCCTGGCCGTCGCGCATGTTGAACATGCGCACCTGGGTGTGCGGCTCGCACGCCTGGTTGTTGATGCTCACCGTGTCGATGCCGTACCGCCCGTCGCCCTGCTCGACGAGCCGCAGGCCCTGCGGGTTGAACTCGGCGCGGCGGGGGTCGACGCCACCGGTCTCGACGCGCACCACCTGCCACAGCCCGTCGGCCGAGCGCACCCGCAGCTGGTCTCCCTCGAGACCGGCAGGCACCTCGACCTCGAAGCGGCCTTGGGCGTTCGCGCGCGCGTCTTTGAACGAGCTGCTCTGCCACCCGCCGTGCATCGGCGCGGCGCTGGCGTTCTCGACCCTGACCACCGCACCGGGCCGGGTGGTGCCCTTGAGCACCACCGCTTCACCTTTGTTCTCGAACCGCAGCCTGGCGATGGGCATGGCTAGCGGGCTCCTCGGGCCAGCGCCTCGGTGACCGCTGCCACCGAGTAGTTGTCGGGGCCGTGCCGGCCGAGAATGCGCCGCTCGCCGTCGAGCAAGAACGGCCCGGTGATGCCCGGCACCAACGCGTAGGTGCTCTCGGGCTTCACCACCTCGAGCTCGGCGGCCGCGGTGCCACGCAGGGTGCGCTCGACCTTCAGGCGCACGGTGGCCTGCGGCAGCTTGCGGCCCAGCCCGAGCGGCATGTTCGGGAGCGAGTCGCGCTCGGCCACCGGCGGCGACGAGACCGAGAGCACCTCGGCGACCACGATGGTCTGCGCCAGCGGCAGCAGCTTGTCGATCGACTCGGGAGGCAGCGCCATGGTCGTCTCAGGTCTCGGGCAGGTACTTGGTGAAGCCGCGGAGCACCGGGTTGGTTCGCACCACGTGCTCGCGCTTCGCAACGGCCGCGCTGAGGCGCTCAGAGACGGCCTGGCTCACCTCGCTTCGCGGCAGCTCGAGCTCGCGCGAGAGACAGTCGATGAGCGGCCCCAGGTTCTGGCTCTCGAAGTAGGCGGTGAAGGTGAAGAACAGCCGCGCCTCTTGGGTCTCGGGCGTGAAGGGGAAGCCGTAGCTGGCGAAGAAGTCGGGGCGGCCCAGGTCTTTCGCCAGGTCGGGGTGCGGCCACATCGACTCGAGGTCCGAGTGGGCGATGCGCCCGGTGGGGCGGCCGTCTTCGCCAATCTCGAGGAAGGTGTTCTGCTGGTGCGCCTGCGCGCTGGCGCCGAGGTCGAGGTACACCCGCATCGCGCTCTCGATGAGCGGCTCGACCACGGTGTCGAGCGCGTACTGAAGCGCCGGCACGCTCTCGTCGGGCCGCGACTTCACCAGCCGAATCAGCATCGGCGGCTCGTCGGGGAAGTCGGGGTCGCGCGCGATGAGCGAGAACATCGGCATCACCCAGGTGCGCTGCCCGTTCGGCGCCGGCGGGTACGGGTCGGTGAGACGAACCACCGCAGCGACGCCGTTCTTCACGTCGGCCACCGTCATCGGCTCGGGCAGAAAACAGAACGGGTCGCCTTCAGTGCCGCGCGCGGCGACCCAGCGGCCCAGAAACTCGGTGATGGCCACCGAGGCGAGGCCGTGGGCGGGCTCGAGCGAGCGGTAGCAGTCGCTGTTGAGCACGTGCGCGAGGTCGAGCTTGAGAATCGCGTCGGGCATGCCCGGCAGCTGCGCGTGCACGCTGCGCTCGCTCGAGGCGCAGCGCACGTCGAGCGAGGTCGCGCTGGCGGGGTACCCGCGGTGCTCGAGCTCTTGCGGGTGCATCGGCAGCAGCACCGAGCCGTCGCGCTGGCTGAAGAACGCCTCGACCTGGTCGAGCCCGGCGATGGGTATGTTCGACCGCTTCAGGCCCGCGTCGGCCGCTTCGATGCGCACCAGCGGGGCGGTGAAGCGGTTGCCGAAGGTGAACTCGGGCCGCAGGTCGGTGGTGAGCTTCGCGCCGTACCAGCGGCGGTCGTTGACCCGGTTCTCGAGGCCGACCGCGCGAACGGTGCCGAAGATGTCGAGCGCCTGGCGGGTGGGCACGTGGGCCTCGCCGGGGCCGGCGAGCGTACCGACGGCAGCCAGCAGGCGCTGCACGTCGGCCTGGCTGCGCAGCTTGGTGTGGACCTTTACCGCGTCGCGGCCGTACACGGTGACCGCGCCGTCCGGGGCGACCTGTATCTGACCGCTCTCGAGCGCGTGGTTCAGCCCCAGGTCTTTGAGACCTTCGGTGACCGACCAGGGCGAGAGCGGCGCTCCTCCGACTTGCAGCTTGGACATGCGGAGGAATCACCTTAGGCGCGAGAGGGTCGGCGCGTCGAAGTTCATCGCGCGCAGTGCATCACCGCTGACTCGCGGGTTGGCAGCTACCGGTACTGCGCGGCGAGCATGCCCGCGAGGGGTGGGGAGGGGGCCGGGCGGCGCGGCGGGGGCGGGGCCCCGCCGGGGCGGCCGGCCGCGGCCCCCCGCGGGCGCCCCGCGGGGGCGCCGCGGGCGCGGGGGCGGGGCGGCGGGCCCGGGGGGGGGCCGCGGGCCGGGGGGCGGCCGGCCGGGGGGCCCGGGGGCGGGGGGCGGGCCGGGGGGGGGGGGGCGGGGGCGGGGGGGCGGGGCGGCCCCCCCCCCCCCCCCCCCCCGGCCCCCCGCCCCCCCGCCCCGCCCGGCGCCGGGGGGCGGGCGGGCCCCGGGGGGCGCGGGGGGCCGGGAACCGGCCCCGCCCCGCCCCGCGCCCGGCGCCGGGCCCGGGGCCCCGGCCCCCCCCCCCCGCGCGGGCCCGGGGGGGGGGGGCCGGCCGGCGCCGCCGGCCGCGGCCCCCGGCGCCGGCGCCCGGGGCGCGGCCGGCCCGGGGGGGGCCGCGCCGGGGCGGCCGGGGCCGCCCGCGCAGGCGGGCCCGCCGGCGGGCGGCCGCGCCCCCGGCGCGCGGGGGGCCCGGGCCCCGGGGCCCCCCGGCCCCCCGGCCCCCCGGCCGCCCCCCCCCCCCGCCGCCGGGGCCCCCCGCCGCCCCCGGGGCGGGGGGGGGGGGGGGGGGGGGGCAGCCCGCCCCGCCCCCGGCGCCCCGCGGCCGCCCCGCGCGCGGGGGGGGGGGCCCCCGGCCCGCCAGCCCGCCGTCTCCGCAGGGCAGCCCGGCTTCGGCACCAGGCGCGAGCGCACGCCGTACGACAGCACCCACAGCTGGTGGGCCGCCCGGGTGACTCCCACGTGCAGGCGGCGGCGCGCCTCGGTGTCGTCGGGGTACGCGCGCGCGGTGACGTCGGGGAGAATGACGTAGTCCCACTCGAGGCCCTTCACCTCGTCGGCGTCGGTGACGTCGACGCCGGGCTCGAAGGTGTACTGGCCCTCGACCACGCGGCGCACGCCCCGCAGCCCTGAGAGCCCGGCGTAGAACGCGTCGGCCGCGTCCGAGCTCGAGGCGATGACCGCAATCGACGCGCGCGGCTCGTGGTCGATGAGGCTCTGCAGCGCGTCGCGCAGGAACAGCGCGGTCTGGTCGACGTTGGGGAAGTGGTGAAACCCGACCGGCACCGACTCGCGCCCGCCGCTGCTGCTCTCGACGTTCGCCGCCTGAGAGCCCAGCACGTGCCGCGCCAGCTCGGCGATCGGCTTGGGGCAGCGGTACGAGACCTTGAGCCGCACCTGCTCGGCCCCCGGCACGCCCAGCGTCTTCAGCACCGACGCCCAGCCGGGGAAGCTCGAGGTGGTCTGCTGCATCTCGTCGCCCGCCACCGAGCAGCTCTTCTCTTTCGCGAGCAGCTCGCCGAGCACGAACAGCTCGAACACCGAGAAGTCTTCGGCCTCGTCGAGCACCAGGTGCGCGATGGTCTCGGTGTTGAGCGGCCGGTGCTCGGCCATCAGCGCGAGCAGAATCGGCAGGTCTTCGACGTCGATGGTGCCCGCCAGCGCCTCGGGGGTGCCCTCGTCGATGCTCTTGCCGTCGATGGTGGTGGTGGCCTCGGTGTCGTAGCCCGAGAGGTCACCCTTCGAGCCGAGCTGCAGCAGGGTGTGGGTCACCGTCTCTTCGATGGCGGTGGTGGGCAGGTCGCCGCCCGACGCCGCCACCACGCTCTCGAGAAACGGCCGGTCGGTGAACAGCTCGGCCAGCCGCCGCCGCAGCACGCCCATGGCGGCGGTGCCGGCGCCGAGCCGGGGGTGCTTCTTGAGCTGGGCGCCCAGCGCCGGGTGCCGCTTGAGGCGCGTCACCAGCGGCGGAGCGTCTTCGTACGGCTCGAGGTCTTTCTCTTGAAACACCTTGCGCGCGGTGTCGCGCGCCCAGCTGCTCAGCGTCTTCACCGGCACCTTCTCGAGCCCGAGCGGCGCGAGCAGCCGCCTCGACAGGCGCGCCAGGCCCTCTTCCGGCACCACCACCTGCAGCCGGTTGCGCGCGGTCTGCGCCAGCTCTCGGGCGGCGAGCATGCCCAGCCGGTGCAGCGCGACGGTCGTCTTGCCGCTGCCGGCGCTGCCCAGCACCAGCAGCGGCTGGTCGAACGCCACCGTCATCGCCGCGTACTGCTCTTTGTCGAGCTGCGAGGTGACGTCGAAGCGCTGGCCGAGCGAGACCGAGCGCACCGCGGTGCCCGCTCCGCCGCCGAGCGTGCCGCCCGGCCGCGCGCTGGCGTCGAACCACCGGCCGTCGGCGCCCCGCTCGAGCGAGAGCCGCCCGCGCCGAATGCCGTTGAGCACCCCGCGCTCGATGACCACCAGCCGGCGAATCAGCACCGTGCCCATCGAGGTGCGCCCACCGAAGGTCTCTTCGTACTCGTCGCCCTCTTCGTACTCGTAGAACACCCGCGCCAGCGGAGCCTTGCGCCAGTCCATCACGCGCACGTTGGCGTCCGAGTCGGCGAAGGTGCCGCGGCCGAGCAGGAAGTCGCGTGGGCCGGTGGCGCCGTCGAGCCTCAGGTGCGCGAAGTACGGCGACTGCGGCTCGATGGAGGTGTCGACCGCGGCCCGGTCGACCACCGCGCTCACCAGGTCGATTTGATTGAAGAGATGCGGCAGGTCGGCGGCGTTGGCGGTAGCCGCTTCTTCCTTGAGGAGGCTCAGCTCTTCAGAGAGCCGTGGCACCGCGGCGCCGCCGCTGGCGCGCCTGCGCGCGGCCTTCAGCGCGGCGAGGGTCTTGGCGAGCAGCGCCTCTTCTTCTTCGACGAGGGCCAACAGGTCGGGAGCGAGCGATTCAGAGGCGTCGGTCAAGCCACCCTCAGTACGACAACCCGGCACAAACTTCGACACCCTCGCGGCCCCGGCTCGGGGGCGCGGTGCGCGGGGCGTCGGCTGCGTGCTACCTGCTGCCCACCCACGTCCCCCAAAGAAGGAGCCCATCGATGAGCGAGCAGGTGCAGAGCATGTTCAGCGAGATTGCCCCCCACTACGACCTCGCGAACAGCGTGCTCAGCCTCGGCACGCACCGGCTGTGGCGCCGCGCCGCGGTGAAGGCCGCCGCCGTCGCGAAGGGCGCCCACGTGCTCGACTGCGCCACCGGCACCGGAGACCTCGCCATCGCCTTCAAGCGCGCGGTCGGCGCAACCGGGCGGGTGGTCGGCACCGACTTCTGCGCCGAGATGCTCGAGCCCGCGCCGGCGAAGGCGGCCGCGGCCGGCCTGCACATCGAGTTCGCCCAGGCCGACGCGCAGGCGCTGCCCTACCCCGACCGCTCGTTCGACGTCGCCTCCATCGCCTTCGGCATTCGCAACGTCGACGACCCGGTGCGCTGCCTGCGTGAGCTGGCGCGGGTGGTGCGCCCCGGCGGGCGCGTGGTGGTGCTCGAGCTCGGCCAGCCTCGCGGCGTGTTCGGCGCCCTCTTCCGCGTCTACAGCGCGCGGGTGCTGCCGGTGATTGGGGGGCTCATCAGCGGCCGGCCCGCCGCCTACCAGTACCTCGACCGCACCGCCGCCGCGTTTCCCGCCGGGCCCGCGTTCACCGCGCTGATGCAGAAGGCGGGCGTGTTCGGCGAGCTCACCGACCGGCCGCTCACCTTCGGCACCGCCCACGTCTACACCGGCGTGGTGGCCTGAGGCCGCGGGTGTCTCGCCCGGCGAGACAGTGCGACTGCGGGTCGCCGCTCCAACCCATCGCCATCGGCGTCTAAGCGGCCCAATCGCGCCGCCTTCGGGCGCTGGTGTCGGGGTTGCACACCCACCCCGGCATGTTCGACCGGTGCCAACGAAGCGTCACGGTGACGCCCAAGCCATTCGGCGCGCCGCTGCTACCCGCTGCCCCTCAGAGGTGTGAGCCATGACTGTGAACCTGACCCCAAAAGCGATGGCGTATTTGAAGGTCTCGGGAGGCGGCGGCCTCGTCGGCGCCAACCCCAATGACATGGCGCGGATGGCGCGCGCCTGGGATGCGCTCGGGCCCGCCGACCACCGCGCCTTCCGCCAGCTCGGGGCCTCGCGCATGGGCCAGCTCGCCAAGCAGCAGCAGGCCTCGTCGAACCCCCTCGAGCGCGAGAGCGGCCGGCTCATCGCCGAGAGCCTCAAGAAGGGCATTCTGCCTTCGCCCGGCATCGGCCTGCCGCCGGTGCGCATCGACAGCGGCGAAGCGGTGGGCACTGCCGGAATGATGAGCGCCGGCTGGGGGCCCAAGTGAGCGCGCACCCCATCGGCCCGCTGGTCTTCGAAGCGCTGGTGAAGAAAGGCAACCAGCTCACCCTCGACCCCCAGCGCTTGCCCCAGCTTCGTCAGGCGCTCAACGGGGGCCCTGAGGCCTTGTCGGCGCTGTATTCGGTCATCGGCATGCTGGCGAGCAACCCGCAGACCGACGGTGCCGCACAGTCGCTCTGCGAGCTGCTGGCGGCGCCGCCCGCGCCCGCCCGAAAGCCCTCGTCGGGCGGGTGGGGAGCACGATGATGAGCCTGGCTCGGCTCTGGCCGCTGACCGTGGTCGCCTCGCTGGCGGTGCGCTGCGCTCCGGCAGAGCTCAGCGAAGAGGAAGACGAGCAGCTCGAGGCCGGTCAGACGCTGCTCAGCGACGACGAGTCGCTCGAGCTGCAGGCCCAGGCCTATGCCACCGACGAAGGGCTCGCGCTCACCGAAGCGCGCGAGCGCCTGGCGACGCTGGCCCGCTTTCACCAGGCGATGGCCGAGCTCGAAGCGGCCGACCCGCAGGGCCTGACCGCGACCTACGCCGGCGCGGCGGTCACGGCGCGGCCCTTCGGGGTCACGGTTCGCTTCAAGGGCGCCGCGCCCGAGGCCGCGCGGCGGCTGCTCTCGGCGTTCACCCTCGACCAGACCGCGCGCCTTTCGCGCGCCGAGCTGTCGCACGAGGCCGCTTCGCTCACCGACCTGCTCGCGGCCCAATACCCGGGCAGGCAGATTCAGGTGAGCGTGGGCGACGACGGCCTGCTCATCAGAGGCCTGCCGACGGGCGCAGCCGTCACCTCGGCGGTGGCGCCGGTGACGCTCGCGCCGCTGCCCGCCACCGAGCGCATGACCCTCGACCCGCCGGCGGCGACCCCCGACGGCAGCGACGCGCTCGACGCCCTCGCGGCCGCCGCGGGGAAGTGCCCGCTGCGCGGTGGTGAGTCGCTCTACCTCTCGACCACCGCCAACTGCACCTCGGGCTTCGGGGCCACCTACTGCTGGCCCCGCGGGCCGCGAGGCTGCGTGCCGGCGCTGCTGACCGCAGGGCACTGCGCCAACCAGGTCAACTACCCCCACTGCGAGCACGTGCAGACCCTGAACAAGCGGGAGGCGAGCACCGGCCCGCACGGAGACTGGCAGGTGATGATCGGCAGCGGCGCCAAGCGCTCGGCCCGCTTCCAGGTTCGCAGCGACAAGTACGCGACGGTGCGCGGCCGCATCAACTCGTACGCGGTGAACGACGTGTTCCACAAGTACGGGGTGAAGAGCGGCCACACCTGGGGCAAGGTCACCGACTCCGACCGGAGCATCGCGTTCGAGAGCTCCGACGGCAGCACCACCACGGTTCACCACCTGGTGGTGTACAAGAACCCCGCCCACGGCTGGGTCTCTCGACGCGGCGACTCGGGGGGGCCGGTGTTCTCGGGCAAGTCTGCCGCGGGCATCGTCACCGGCGGCAGCGACACCGACTCGGCGTTCTCACCCATACGCGACCTCGAGCAGTCACTGCCCAACACCTCGCTGAACGCGAACTGAGATGAACCGCCCGCCGGTGGCGCGAGAGTTGCTCTCCCCCTCGGCATGAACCCCACAGCCCCTCGTCGCGCAGAAGCTGCGCTCAGCGACGCTCAGCGCCGCACGACTCGCGCGGTGCGCGTGGTGCTCGGCGTGCTGCTGGGCTTCATCTCGCTCAACGCGTTCGCGGGCGCCTGGTACGGGCTCTCGGGCGCGCCCGGAGTGCCGCCCGAATGGCTCGCCGGCTCGCCGTTCACCAGCTACCTGGTGCCGAGCCTGTTCCTGGGGGTGGTGGTCGGCGGAGGCTGCCTCGTCGCCAGCATCGGGGTGCTGCGCGGCTCGCGTTTCACTCCGCCGCTGGCGATGTCGGCGGGCGTGCTGCTGCTGGGGTGGATTGCTGCCCAGGTGGCGATGATTGGCTGGGTGTCGTGGCTGCAGCCGGCGGTGGCCCTCTACGGCGCGGTCATCGTGCTGCTCGCGGCCCCGCTGGTGTCGCCGCCGCGACCGACCTGAAGCCGCTCGAAAACCTGTCAGCGTCTGACGCCTCGGCTAAACGGGCGCCCATGCCTTCGCTCGACGATCGCCGCGTCGCCGCCCTGCTGGTCCTCTTCGCGGCGATGGTGTGGAGCGGCCTGTACGGCTGGGAGTGGGCGCTCTTGCTCAGCTCGACCCTCTTCCTCGCCATCGCCTGCGCGGGCCTCGGCACCGTGCTCGGCGACGAGTGGGAGGCGCTGGGGGCCTCGGGCGCGCTCTCGGCCCTCGTCGCCGCGGGGGCCGGGTCGGTCGGCAGGGCCGCGCAGCTTCACGCGCTCGAAGGGCGCCCCGCCGGGGCGGGGCTGTTTCGCCTCGCCACCCTGGTGCTGCTGTTCTTCTAGGTGAGCGTCTTCATCTGGCTCGTCTTGCGCGCGTTCACCCGAGACCGTCTCGAGCTGAAGGCCCTGCCGCAGCCCAGAGAGAGCCGCGGCGCGGCGCCCCAGCGCAGCTGCGACATCATCATGAAGGGCGGCATCACCAGCGGCATCGTCTACCCGCGCGCGGTCTCGGTGCTCTCGCGCGAGTACCGCTTCGTCAACGTCGGCGGAGCCAGCGCCGGAGCCATCGCGGCGGGCGCCACCGCCGCCGCCGAGTACGCGCGCGCCAGGGGCCGCGACGCCTTCGCGGTGCTCGAGCAGCTGCCCGCCTGGCTCGGCCGCGGCGGCCGGCTGTTCGGCCTGTTTCAGCCCAACGACTCGACCCGCGGGGCCTTCGAGGTGTTCGTGGCGTTTCTCGGGCGCATCCCCCTTCCGCTCAAGGCCGCCCGCGCGTTCGCCACCGCGGTGGCGTACTTCCCGCTCGCGTTCGTCGCCGGGCTGGCGGTGCCGGCGTGGCTCGCCTGGCAGTCGCTGCAGGGCCCGGCGCCGGCGTGGGGCGTCACCGGGGCGGTGGTCACCGCGGTGCTGCTGGTGCCGCTGCTGCTGGTGGTGGGGCTGGTCGCCCGTATCTTGCGGGTGCTGCCGAAGAACGGCTTCGGCCTGTCCAGCGGTCACATGACCGGCCAGACGCTGCTCAGCGCGTGGCTCGACGGGCTGTACTCGTCGCTCTCGGGCGTGACCGAGCGCCCGCTCACCTTCGGCGACTTGTGGACGGCGCGTGACGGCCGCAGCCCCATCGGCCTCAAGCTCGAAGACCGCGACATCAACTTCGAGGCGCTCACCACCAGCCTGAGCGAGGGCCGCCCGTACCGGCTTCCCGACCCGGGCCGCACCTTCTACTTCGTGCGCAGCGACCTCGAGCGGGTGCTGCCCGAGCGGGTGGTCGACTGGCTGGTGAAGCACCCCGCGCCCTACGCGAAGCACGTGCCGGGCTTTCACGCGCTGCCCGCCGCCTACGACCTGCCGGTGGTGCTGGCGGTGCGGCTCTCGTTGAGCTTCCCCTTCCTGCTCAGCGCGGTGCGCTTCTTCGCCTTCGACTACACCGAAGACAACGACACCCTGCACCCGTGCTGGCTCTCTGACGGCGGCATCTCGAGCAACTTCCCCATTCACTTCTTCGACTCGCTGGTGCCGTCGCGCCCCACCTTCGGCCTCGACCTGGGCCCCTTTCACCCCCGGCACCCGCGCGCGCACGACGAGGCGCTCAACGTGTTTCTGCCCCAGCACAACAACAGCGGCCACGCGGTGCGCCTCAACCGCATCGACGGGGTCGGCGGCTTCATCGGCTCGCTCATCAACGCGATGCAGGCGTTCATGGACAACCTGCAGATGCGCAGCGCCGGCTACCGCGACCGGGTGGCGCGCATCTTCCTCGACGACGAAGAGGGCGGCCTCAACCTCACCATGCCGCCCGAGCTGCTCTCACGGCTGGGCGACCGCGGCGCGGCGGCGGGCGAGAAAATCATCGAGCGCTTCGTCAACGGCTCGGGTTGGGACAACCACCGCTGGGTGCGCATGCGCTCGCTGATGGCGATGCTCCAGCCGCAGCTGCGCGGGTTCTCTCAGAAGGCCGACGACGAAGAGTGGGACAAGCTGTTCGCCGCGCACCTGGGGTACTCGATGTCGCCCGAGCAGGTAGAGCAGAGCAAGCGCGTCATCGCGGCGCTGAAAGCGCTGGGCAAAGAGTGGGCGGTCGAGATGAACGACACCCGCGCGCCTTCTCCCGCGCCCCAGCTGCGAGGCACGCCGCGGGTATGAGGCTCCCCTTCCAGCCGCCGCTCGCGCCGATGCTGGCGAAGCTCAGCGACGCGCTGCCCGAGTCAGAGGGCTGGCTCTACGAGCCGAAGTGGGACGGGTTCCGCGCGGTGGTCTTCAAGAGCGGTGACGAGCTGCTCATACACAGCCGCGACCTGAAGCCGCTGGGCCGCTACTTCCCCGAGCTCGAGGCGGCGCTGAAGGCCCACGCGCCCGAGCGCTGCGTGCTCGACGGAGAAATCGTGCTCGCCACCAACGGCCGCCTCGACTTCGAGGCGCTGCAGCTGCGGCTGCACCCCGCCGCGTCGCGGGTGAAGCTGCTCGCCGAGCAGACGCCCACCGCCTTCGTGGCGTGGGACCTGCTGGCCCTGGGCGACGAAGACCTGCGCGACGTGCCCCAGCGCGAGCGGCGCGAGCGCCTGGTCTCGGCGCTGGGCGCGGCGAAGCCGCCGCTTCACGTCACTCCCGCCACCACCGACCGCGCCGTGGCCGCCGACTGGTTCACCCGCTTCGAGGGCGCCGGCCTCGACGGGGTCATCGCGAAGCCGCTGGAGCAGCCCTACCGGCCCGACAAGCGCGCGATGCTCAAAATCAAGCACCAGCGCACCGCCGACTGCGTGGTGGCCGGCTTCCGCTGGTTCAAGAACGGCACCGGCACGCTGGTCGGCTCGCTGGTGCTGGCGCTCTACGACGGCGAGCAGCTCTTGCCGGTCGGAGTCTGCGCCTCGTTCACCCGCGCCCGCCGGGCCGAGCTGCTGCACGAGCTGGCGCCGCACCGCGAGGGCGCGCTCGAGCAGCACCCGTGGAAGCAGTGGCTCGACGCGCACCCCGAGCACGCGGGCGGCTTCGGCAGCCGGTGGAACCCGGGCAAAGAGCTCTCGTGGGAGCCGCTCGTGCTCGGGCTGGTCGCCGAGGTCTCCTACGACCACATGGAGGGCAAGCGCTTTCGTCACACCGCCCACTTCGTGCGCTGGCGGCCCGACAAGACGCCGGCCGACTGCCGCTTCGACCAGCTCGAGGTGACGCCGCCCCACGAGCTGCAGCAGATCTTCTCGACCCGCGGCTGAGGTTCTCTCTGCCCCAAGCGGCGCTTTCGATTGCGCTACAGTGCGCGACCCCATGTCTACCCTCGAAGGCAAGGTGGCGATCGTCACCGGCGGCGGTCGCGGCATCGGCCTGGCGACGGCGCGGGCGCTGACCCGGCTCGGCGCGAAGGTCACCGTCTTCGGCCGCACGGCCGCGCCGCTCGACGAGGCGGTGAAGAGCGGCGCCGCGGCGCTGGCGGTGGCGGGCGACGTCGCGAGCGAGGCCGACGTGAAGCGCCTGTTCGCCGAGAGCCGCGCGAGGCTGGGCCCGTGCGCGGTGCTGGTGAACAACGCCGCGGTGCTCGAGGTCGACGCCATCGAGCAGCTCTCGGTCGAGCGCTGGCGCAGGGTGCTCGACGTCAACGTGACGGGCGCCTTTCTGTGCACCCGCGAGGCGCTGCCGGCGATGAAGGCGGCGCAGTGGGGCCGTATCGTCAACGTCGCCTCCATCTCGGGGTCGATCGGCACCCCGAGGCTCTCAGCCTACAACGCCTCGAAGTGGGCCCTCATCGGCCTGACCAAGTGCACCACCGCCGAGTGCCGCGAGACCGGCGTCGTCTGCCTGTGCGTCTCGCCCGGCTCGACCGACACCGAGATGCTCAAGAAGACCCCGTTTCCTCCGCAGATGACCCCCGACGAGGTCGCGTCGGTGATCAGCTGGTGCGCCTCGGGCGCGCCGGCGGCGATGCAGGGCACCAACGTCGAAGTGTTCGGCTGAAGCGCCGCTCGAGCGACAGCGGCGTGCTAATGGCGGCGCGATGGACCTCGTGAGCGGGCACCGCATCTTCGTCGGCAAAGACACGCACAAGTTCTCGTCGGCGCACATGACCGTCTTCAACGACGGCAGCAAAGAGCGCCTGCACGGCCACAACTTCCAGGTCTCGGTCGCCTTCGACCTCAAGCACACCCGCTTCGGCGCGATGCTCGACTTCGGGCCGGTGAAGAGCACGCTGGTGAAGCTGTGCGCGAAGTGGGACCAGAAGCTGCTGCTGGCCGAGAAGTGCCCCCTGTTCACCGTGCGCACGCGCAGCGCCGCCGAGCTCGACTTCACCCTGTGCGGCAAGCGCTACGTGGTGCCGATGGACGAGGTGCTGCTCTTGCCGCTCGACAACGTGGTGGTCGAGACGATGGTCGAGCAGTTCGCGAGAGAGCTGATCGCCGAGCTGGGCCCGCTGCTCACGCCCGAGGTGGTCAAGGGCGTCGAGGTGATGCTCACCGAGTCGCAGGGGCAGGGCGCGCGCTTCTACACCGCGGTGTGAGGGCCCTTCTCTCACCGCACTGACGCGACGCGAGAGCAGCGCATCACTGCGCTGCTCCCGCGAGGCGTTGCCACGACTGCCTTTAGTGGGCCAGAGGCCGACCGCGGCCGCCGGTCACTGCCCTCAAGACGCCGATCAAGATGACCGAGCCCAGCAACGCCACGCCGAAGCTGGCAAAGAGGCCGTTGTTGGCGGTGCTGTCGTGAAACAGCGTGCGGGTGATGAAGCCGCCCAGCACGGCGCCGACCACGCCCACCACGATGTCCATCAGCACGCCCTGCTTGCCGTTGGTCTTCATGATCATGCTGGCCACCCAACCGGCGATGGCACCAATGACGACCCACAAAATAATTCCGTAGCTGGGATTCATTTTTCCGACTCCTTTGAAGTGAACCGACAAAGGGCGTGACAGCATCAGCAATGCCATCGCTGCAGCTCGTGAATGCCGCAGGTTGAAACCGGGGCGGAGCCGGCGGGGCACCAACCTGGCGCACCCCCTCCGCAATCGCCTCAGCTGAGACTCAGAGGTTAGCGACCTGAATCACCAACCCCAACCACCTTCGCCCTCCAGGACTCTTTCCCAAAAGCACCACGGGAATCACGGTCGGCGAGGCCGGGTCTCGGCGCACCATCAAGCCCACGGTCGAAGACACGATGCTCAAGGCAGCCGCCCCGAGGTGTACGGCCGCCGGGCTGCCGAACAGCGCGGTGCCCTCCGGGCCGTCGCTCGAATGCGCCCACTCATTGGCGCCCCAGGCCCAGAAGGCCCCCGCGCCGAGGTTCACGACCGAGGTGGCGAGGCTCGCGATGATCCACCCCAGGTGCGGCTGCCCCTTCTTCACCCCGTGCAGCACCCCGCCCGAGGTGAGCGCGGCTCCACTGAGGGCGATGGTCTCGGCGAGCAGCACGGGCGCGATCAGCGCGTCGAAGACGGCTCCCCCCGGGTTGTACCCACCCTGCGCGCGCGCCTCGCCCCCTACGGTGAGCGCCACCAGCAGCACCACCAGACTTCCGACTCGCTTCATTTTCGATGAGCTCCGCAGCCGCTCCGTGATTGGAGCGGCGCGGCGCACTGCAGGCCCCGCGCCGACCCCAAGGTACCGGGCCTGCGTCCGGCCGATGACGCGCGTGCGCGAACTGCCGCGCAGGGCGTTGGCGAGCCGCGCATCGCTCCGCGCACGCGCGGCAGCGTCGGCCCGCTCGAGGTGACACCCCCGCATGAGTTGCAGCTGAACTGCCATGAAACAGGGCTAAGGTCTGAAGCCGTGAAAGGCGCCGCCCACGCCGCCGAGCTGCGCCGGCACGCCCGCCTCGCGGTCGAGCTCGAGGCGCGCCGCAAGACGCCCGACGGCTACGCCGACGAGCGCATCTTGAACCTCTCGACCGGCGGCCTGGCGCTCGAGACTCGAGCGAAGCTGCCGCCCGGTAACCTCGAGCAGCTGCTCATTCGCGCGCCCGACGGCAGCTTCGAGACCCACCTGCAGGCCGAGGTGGTGCGGGTGCACCGCACCGCCCAGCCCGGCCGCTACGTGGCGGGGCTGCGCTTCCGCGTGCTCGACGCCGGCGCCACCCAGCAGCTCGAGCAGCTCATGCTGCGCGCGCTCACCGTGCCCTCGGGCAAGCGCCACGGCCCGCGGCTCGAGGTGCGCCACGAGGTCTTCTGGTCGAGCGGAGGGTGGACAGGGGCCGCCGCGTTCGAGCTGCTCAACGTCTCGCAGAGCGGCGCGCTGCTGTCGGCGCCCGAGCTGCCCGCGCCGCAGGCGCTCGGCCTGCTCTCGCTGCGCGCCGACGGCGCCGATGACCTGCTCGCGGTGCCCGCCCAGGTGGTGTGGCGCCGCAAAGACGGCGACGGCGAGCTCGCCGGAGTGCGCTTCGGCAAAGACCCGTCGGCCGCCACGCTGGTGCGCCGCATTCTGCAGCGGCTGCTCTTTCACCACCCCCGCCCGGTCGAGTCGGCGACCCCCGGCACGCGCATCGGCGAGTACCAGCTCGGCGCCCTGCTCTTCCGCGGCCAGTCGCTCGAAATCTACCGGGCCGGCGGCCGCGAAGGCGTGGTCGCGCTCAAGCGCTTCTGCGGCAACCCGGCCGACGTCGCCGCGTGGACCGAACGATTCGTGGCCCAGGCGAAGCTCGGCCCCACGCTCAACAACCACCCCGGCATCAGGCGGGTGCACGGCGCCATCGCCGACGCCGAAGAGTGCTGGCTCGCCACCGAGCTGGTCGAGGGGCAGTCGCTCGAGCAGCGCATGGTGCAGGCCGCGCGCGAGGGGCGCAGGCTCAAGGTCTCAGAGGTGCTGGCCGCCGCGCGCGACCTGCTCGCCACGCTCGAAGACTGCCACTCGTACATTCTCGACGACGCGGGCCACGAGCTCTTGGTGCTGCACGGTGACATTCGCCCCAGCAACGTGCTGTTCGACCCCGACGGGCGCGCGCGGCTCGCCGGCTTCGGCAGCCCGTTCGAGATGCGCCTCGAGCGCCTGCCGTGGCTGCCGCCCGAAGCGCTCGAGGGCGGCATCATCACCGCCCAGTCGGACGTGTACCAGGTCGGGGTGCTGCTCTACGAAGCGCTCACCGGGGTGCTGCCGTTTCGCGCCGAGTCGGTGCTGCACGCGCTCGCCGCCATCGTCGAGGGGCCGGCGCCGGTGTCGTCTTACAACCCCGAGGTGCCGGCCACGGTCGACGCGCTGGTGCTCGCGTCGCTCGCGGCCGACCCCCGCTCGCGCCCCGAGAGCGCCGCCGAGCTCGCCGAGGGGCTGGGCGTCATCGACCTCGACACCGACGTCCCCGAGCCCGACTTCGACATCACCGCGGCGCCGGTCGAGTCTGCGCCGCGACCGCGCAGCTCGTCGCCGCGCCGCCGGGTGACGCGCGACCAGTTTCGGCCGATGCCGTCGCCGCCCGCCGCGCTGGGGCCGCTCGCTCCGGGGCAGCGCATCGGGCGCTACGAGCTGCTCGGCAAGCTCACCCAGGGCGGCATGTCGGAGCTGTTTCTCGCCCGCGCCGGAGACACCCCGTGGGCGGTGGTGGTGAAGACCATTCACACCAGCTTCACCGACGACAGCGAGGTGGTGTCGCTGTTCATGAACGAGGCGCGGGTGGTCTCGCAAATCGACCACCGCAACGTGGTGCGCATCATCGACATCGGGTTCGACCGGCTGAGCCCGTTCATCGCCATGGAGTACTTTGCCAGCCGCACGTTGAGCGAGGTGATGGCGGCGCTCGAGCGCGCCAGACGGCCGATGCCGATCGAGCTGGCCGCGTACATCGTGGCCGAGGCCGCGGCGGGGCTCGAGGCGGCGCACACCCTGCGCGACACCTCGGGCAAGTCGCTGCACCTGGTGCACCGCAACGTGACCGCGAAGAACCTGCTGCTCGGCTACGACGGCGAGGTGAAGGTGGCCGACTTCGGCATCGCGCGCGCGATGGGGTGGAAACGGCTGACCGCTCCGGGGCACGTGCGCGGCACCGCGGGGTGGGTCTCGCCCGAGCAGGTGAACGGCCTGGCGGTCACCGCGGCCACCGACGTGTGGGCGCTCGGGGTGAACCTGTACCTGATGCTGACCGGCGCGCTGCCGTTCAAGGGCGCCACCGACGTGCAGGTGCTGCAGCAGGTGACGGGCAGCGAGCCGGTGGGCGTGCGCAGGCTGCGGCCCGAGGTCTCGGCCGAGCTGGCCGAGCTCTTGCCGCGCGCGCTGGCCAAGTCGCCGGTCGACCGCTACCCGAGCGCGGCCGACCTGCAGGGCCGATGCGCTCGAGGCCGTCGCCGGCGCCGCTCAAGCCCGCGCGACGCTCGCGCAGCTGATGGGGTCGCTGTTCCCGCCCGACGAGCCCGAGCGCGCGCGCCTCGCCGCGCTCGCTCCCGAGGCCTCGATGCCCGCCGACGCCTCGTCGCCCCTCAAGCGCCTGATGGGCTGGCTGCGCAAGTAAGACCGCGCACCCTGATCCTGAGCGGAGCGAAACATCGACAGCCGAGCACGGGCACGCCTCACCACCTGACGATGACGGTCCAGCGCGCGGAAGTGAGCGAGGGCCCAAGCGAGCAGTCAGCGCCGGCCCTCTGCTCTGGCGGGAGCGTGCGCTGCCACAGTGAGTCGGGGCAGGCGAGGTCGCCTGTGACGCTGACGGCCCGGCAAGGTCAGGCCAAAGTTCAGGGATACGGGCAGGGGGTGGGACTGGGCAGGGTCTGGGGACGGCGAAAAACGCCGCTCAGGTTGGCCCCCCTTCCCCGACCCCAACCAACCCCCTTCCCGAGACCCATGAACCTTGGCCTGACCTTGCCGGGCCGTCGGCGCTCGTCTCACTGGCCTGCATCGCCCTCGTCGGACGTCCACGTGCTCAAGTGCCCGTGCCCGAAAAGCTGTCACGCTCTGTCTGAGCGGAGGCGCGGCGCCACATCTCCAGGCGCCAAGCAGCAGGGCGCCGCTTTCTACGACGGAGTATCTGCCCTTCAGCCTTCGGCGAGCGACGGCAGGGTTCGACACGGCTCACCCTGACCGGTCTCGAACTGTCCCTGGGTCTCGACTACTTCCCCGCGTCGCCCTTCACTGCGGCGCCGGCGTCGGCCTCGTCTTTCAGCGCGGAAGGCGGGGTGGGAGGTGCCCACCCGGCGGGCGCCTTCTTGAGCAGCGCGTCGAGCCGCGCCTTCACCGCGGGGTGCTTCACCGACCGCGAAATGACCCACACGCTGTCGGGCCGCCACGCGCCGCCGAGCTCGGCGAACTTCAGCTCGGCCGCCGCGCGCACCAGCGGCGAGTCGGAGTCGCGGTACGGCTCGAGCCAGGCAATCTGCTCGGCGCCGAGCTGCTGGGCGCCCTCGAGCTGCAGCTCGAACAGGGCCTGCTCCTGGGGCAGCAGCTCTTTTCGCGAGGGCAGCGCGCGGACCTGCTCCATCCACACCGCGAGGGCGAGCCTGCGCCCCTGCTCGGTGAGCTCGGCCTTGGCGGGCACCAGGTTGAGGGGTTGCTCGCGCCAGTCGGCGGCGGTGACCTGCTCGATGGCGAGCGGCTGGAAGAAGCCGTGGCCCGGCTTGGGCTGCTTGTAGAAGGCGACCCACGAGGGGCGCTCGAAGTGGCCGCCCGGCGCTTCTTTCGAGCCGTTCGACACGAAGGTGCAGCCGATGCGCGCGATGCCGGTGGCCGGGTCGACGTGGGCGGCGTGCACCACCACGCCCCAGCTCTTCGAGTCCGTCCACTGGGTGTACTCGTCGTCGGTGGCGGCCGCGGTGAAGGTCACGTTCACCGGCTGGTCGCGCAGCGAGCGGTCGATGTTCTTGCCCTGCGGCTTCTTGAGGAACTTGCGCTTGAAGTCCTTGCTCACCCGGCCCGGCTTCACCTTCACCTCTTCGCGCATGAACAGGTCGGCGCGGGGTGGAACTTGTCGGGCCCGTAGTCGGTGCTGAAGGCCTCGCCGGGCTCGGCCATCTTCTCGAGCACGTCGTTGAAGAGGCTGCCGGCGAGCTGGTCGTACAGAGCGGGTCGGTGACCTCGGGGCTCTTGCGCACCAGCTCGTCGAGCTGCGCGAGCGCCGAGCGGCGCGCGACGTTCTTCTTCTCGCGCGCGAGCGCCGCGGCGGTCGCCGCGACCCCCTTGGGCATCGAGGGGTCTCGACGATTTTGTTGCGGGCGGCGAAGGCGGCGGCAGAGACGAGCACCGCGAGCAAGACGGACCGGGAGAGAGAGCGCACCAGCGACGTGTGCCCGAAGAGCCGCTGCACCTCAAGCGTTGCGTAGGGCCCGGCGAGGGCGAGCGCGGGCAGGCGGGCTTCCGACGCCGTTCACCCTGATGCCCTGGCGACGGGCTTCCCCCGGCTCCGGGGCCGCGCCGTTCACCGCGACCACGATGAACACGGCCACCGCGAACAGCGCCGCCGCGAGCGCGCCCATCACGGCACCAGCACCTTTTCGCTGCTGTGCGAGCGAATCACGTCGATGAGCTTCTGGTGCTTCACCGCCACCGCGCGCTGCCGCTCGCCCGAGAGCAGCGAGTTGATGGTGGCGCGGCCGCGGTCTTCGAGCAGGTCGACGTCGTCTTCGTTGCGCAGGCTGAGGCTCAGGCCGCCGAGCTCGGCGGCGAGCACCAGCATCTCGGCCTCTTCGGGTATCACCAGCACCGAGACGTTCAGTACTCGCGCTGCGACTCGGGAATCAGGTTCACGTTGGTGGTGCCGGTGATTTTGCCGGTCGCCAGCACGATGACGTTCTGCATCAGGGTGGTGGCCACCGACTCGTTGGTCTGCGGGTCCTTGAAGGTGCCGATGATGTCGACGTGATCATTCGGCCGCACCCAGCCGCCGACCGCGGCGACCTTGCCGGCCTCGAGCGTGATGGCGCGCGCCTTCTTCTGCACCTTGGTCGAGAGCCGCTCGGCGGCCTGGTGGTCTCGAACTGAGACCACAAGAGCGGGTCTCCGGCCTGCACCGGCACCAGCACCTTCTGGTTCACCACGTACGAGGCCGATTCGGGCTTCACCACCGACGAGGTGACGAACTGCTCGGGCACGCTGCGCTGCGAAACCATGTCGAAGGTCACCACCGAGCCCTCACTGATGTCGGTCGCGGCGACCACCACCGGCACCAGGTTCCAGCCCTTGCGAACGTCGGTCTCCTTCTTCTTGATGGCGCTGTAGGCGATGACTTTGGCGAAGAGCCCCAGCACCAGCGCGACGACGAGCGGCGTCTTTCCTTTGAGCATGGCGAGGAGAAGGAGCCACCACGCGCGCGAGCGTTAACGCGAGCTGCCGCGAATCACCTCGATGGGGTAGCCCGAGCGGCGGCACCCGCGCTGTTCGCTGCGCGCGTGCCCCCGTTCGCCCGAGAGCAGGGTGTCGACGTCGTCGGGGCGGCGCAGGGTGACGTCGAGCGTGCCCAGGGGGCGCGGTGGCCGCGCCCGGTCTCCCGCGACGAAGCCCAGCGACGCCGAGACCATCGACACCACCACCGCGAGTCGTTTCATCCCGCAGCAGACCCGCGGCCGGGCGAGCCGTTAGCGCGCTCGCGTGGCCAGGCGGCTGGCGAGCAGAAAGCCGCGCGCGAACAACTTTCTGAAGCCCCGGGCGTAGAGCGGGCCCACCACCGGCACGGCGGCGAGCATGTCGCCGAAGCTCCACATCTCTTCGTGCGCGTAGATGAGGGACCGGCCGCCCTCGACGCGGAAGTCGTAAACGAGAATGGTGCGCAGCGGGTACGTCAGCAGGGGCGCGAGCTGCTTCAGGTGCATCACGCTGTCGACGATGGCGCGCCCGGTCTTGCCGTCGGGGTCGAGCCGCACGCCCACCTGGTACGTGTCGAGGTGAAAGCGGAACATGCGGTGAAAGCCGGCGAGCCCCGCGCGGTACTGCTCTCGGCCGCTCTCCGACTGCCACGGGTCGGTGAACTTCACGTCGTCGGCGATGTACGGCATCACCTCGGCCTCGAGCGTCTCCATCGGCACCTCGGTGTCGTAGAGCAGCGTGGTGAGGCGGCCGAACAGCGCGTCCAGGTCGACGGTCATTCACCGTCATTAACGCAGCGCTACTTCTTCGGCTCGGGGTCTTTGGCCCCGCCCGCGCCGCGAATCACCTGAATGGTGTTGAAGCGCTTGCTCTGCAGCACCCGGGTGCGCTCGCCCGACAGCAGGGTGTTGATGGTGGCGCGCCCTCGCTCTTCGACCACGTCGACGTCGTCTTCGTTGCGCAGGCTCATGGTGAGCCCGCCCAGCTCTTGCGCCAGCACCACCATCTCGGCCTCTTCGGGAATCACCAGCAGCGAGATGTTCGAGTACTCGCGCTGCGCCTCGGGAATCAGGTTCACGTTGGTGGTGCCGGTAATCTTGCCCGTCGCCAGCACGATGACGTTCTGCAGCAGCGTCACCGCCACCGACTCGTTGGTCTGCGGGTCCTTGAAGGTGCCGATGACGTCGACGTGGTCATTCGGCCGCACCCAGCCGCCCACCGCCGCCGTTTTCCCCGCCTCGACCGTCACCGCCCGCGCGCGCTTCTGCACCTTGGTCGACAGCCGCTCGGCCGCCTTGGTGGTCTCGAACTGCGACCACAAGAGCGGGTCTCCGGCCTGCACCGGCACCAGCACCTTCTGGTTCACCACGTACGAGGCCGAGTCGGGCTTCACCACCGACGAGGTGACGAACTGCTCGGGCACGCTGCGCTGCGAAATCATGTCGAAGGTGACGACCGTGCCCTCGCTCACGTCGACCGCCGCCACCACCACCGGCACCAGGTTCCACCCCCGGCGCACGTCGGCCTCTTTCTTCTTGATGGAGCTGTACGCCACCAGCCCCGAGCACAGCGCCAGCACCGCCGCCACCGCCAGCGGAGCACGACCCGCCGTCCACCGCCGGCCCATCGGCACCGCCGCCGGCACCGGCGCCGCCACCTTCTGCGCGCGCGGCAGCTCGGGGGCTCGCCGCGGTACTTGAGGCCCACGAGCGAGCGCTCGAGCTTCTCGACGTCGGCGTCTTCGCCCTCTTTGTCGAAGAGGTAGTCGCTCATTCTGCTGCTCCCAACCCCAGCGCGGCCTTCAGCTGCTGCATGCCGCGGTGCAGGTTCACCCGCACCGAGCCGGGGGTCAGCCCGGTGCGCTCGGCGATTTCGGGGCCCGTCAGACCTTCGATGAGCCGCATCGCGAGCGTCTCGCGGTACGCCTCGGGCAGCTCGCGCAACGCCTTTGAAGACCTTGCGGGTGTCGGGCGCCTCGTCGCTCGGCACGTGGCCCTTCAGCTGGTCGTCGGGCTCGGCCGTCGGCGGCAGATCGCGCAGGTGCTTCGCCGCGCGGTTGCGCGCCACCTGCGCCAGCCAGCCGCCGAACGCCGCGTCGTCTTCGGGCGTCGAGCCGCTGCATCGCGACCAGGAAGACGTCTTGCACCAGGTCTTTCGCGTCAGACGCGTTGACCCGGCTGATGACGATGGCGTGCACCATGCCCGAGAAGTGCCCGTGCAGCTGTGCGAACGCGGCCTTGTCTCCGAAGCGTGCCGCGGCCACCCAGCCGACCCAGCGGGCGCGCGCGGCTTCGCCCTCGCGGGGCACCTCGAGCGCAGCGGGTCGGGCGGCAGCCATCGTAAGAGCCTGGACATCTTAGGTACCGCCAGCCGGCGAAGCGTTAACCGGGCTGTCGATTCGGGGCGTTCGGGCCCTCAGGGCCCGGCCAACGCCGCGGTGAGGTCGGCCGAAGCGCGGTGCCAGTCGGCGCGGGCGTCGACCTCGCGCAACGCCGCCTCGAAGGTCTGGGTCTCGCGCAGGTTCACCAGGAACAGGTTCGAGTCGCCCAGCTCGAAGCGCCGGCGCTCGCCGTCTTCGAGCGCGCGCGCCAGCTCGAGCTCTCGGGTCATCAGCGCAGCCCGCTCGGCCGCCGCCCGCGACGCCGAGAGCCCGTCGGCCACCTCCACCCGCACCCGCTCGCGCAGCAGCTGCACCTGCCCAGCGCGGCGCGGCGCTCGGAGGCGGTGGCCCCGTCGAAGCGCCCGAACAGCTGCCGGTACACCAGCGGCACCTCGGGCTCACCATCAGCTCGAGCTCGGCCACCGAGCGCTTCGCGTCGCTCGAGGGCCCCAGGTCTTTGCTGACGAAGGCGCCCAGGTCGAGCGCGGGCAGCAGCTGGTTGCGGGCCAGCCCCACCTCGACCGCGGCCTGACCGCGCTGGGCCTCGAGCCGGGCCAGGTCGGGCCTTCGCGACAGCGCCTCGTCGAGCGACACCGGCGCGGCCGCGGGCGTGGGAGCGCTCAGGCCGCGCGGCAGGCGGGCCGGGTCGACCTGCACCGGGGCGCCCCGCTCGTCACGCACGAACAGCGACAGCTCGTTGGCCGCCTCCTCGAGCGAGCGGCGGGCCGACACCACCACGCCCTCGCGCTGGGTGATGGCCCGCCGGTTGTCGAGCGCGTCGATGGCCGGCAGGTCTCCGCTGCGGGCGCGCGTCTCGAGCTGCACCTGCCGCGCCCGGGCCAGCTCGAGCAGCTGCCGCGCCAGCGCCAGCCGCTCGCCGGCCGCCACCCACCGCAGCCAGCGCACCGCTCCTTGTCGGCGCAGCTCGAGCCGCTGCGCCTGGGCGTTGAGCTGCGCCACCCGGGTGCCCAGCGCGGCGCGCTCGACGTTGGCGCGCCGGCGGTCGGTCGGCCCGTTGCGCAGCAGCGGCACGGTGAGGCCCGCGCGCAGCTCGCCCCAGTCGTCGGTCTCGCGCTCGCCGTAATAGAGGGGAAACGAGCCCGCCCCCAACCGGTAGCCGCCGCTCAGCCCCGCGCCCCACAGCGGGGTCGGCACCTCGACCCACGCGTCGAGGCGGCCGTTGGGGTAGCCGCCGTAGGGGGTGGCGAAGCCGCGCGCCTTGAGCGTCGGGTCGAACGCCCCGCGAGAGGCCAGCGCCTCGGCCTCGGCGCCCTCGAGCTCGGCCTGCGCCGACAGAACCGTGGGGTGATGCCGGGTGGCCGACTCGACCACCTCCGCGAGCTCGAGGGGCCCGGTGGCCGCCGCCAGCACCAGCGCCAGCGCGCTCATTTGCCCCCCGGCGCTGCGTCGGGCGCAGCCTTCAGCGAGGGAGGAAAACCCGAGAACTGCCGCCACAGCTCGAAGCCCAGCTTCACCTGGTCGAGCAGCACCCACGCGTTCACCCGGGTGCCCTGCCGCAGGTAGTGCGCCGAGGGCCAGGGGTGGGGCTCGGCAGGGTCGGGCTTCACCACCAGCCGAAACCGGCCCCCGCCGTCGTCGTGGGAGTCGACCAGCGCCACCACTCTGCCGAAGGTGCCCACCGCCACCGAGGGCCAGCCGGTGAACTGCACCGCGGGCCACCCCTCGAACTGCAGCCGCACCTTGCGCCCCTCGGTCACCAGCGGCACGTCGTTGCCGTCGAGCCACACCTCGACCGCGGGCTCGGCGGTGTCGGGCACCACCGCGACCAGCGGGTCGCCGGCCTTGACGAACTCGCCGCCCACCCCGCCGTAGAGGCGAAACACCCGGCCCTCGAGGCCCGAGCGCACCACCTGGCTCTCCTGGCGTGCCAGGCGCACCTCGAGGCGGGCCAGCTCGGCGCCGGCGTTGGCCTCTTCGGCGCGGCCCGAGGCCTCGGCGGCGCGCGCGTCGTCGATGAGCGCGTCGAGGTCGGCGCCCACCTTCAACCGGTCGGCCTCGAGCGCCAGCGCCTCGGCCTCGGCGGCGGTGAGGCTGGCGCGCGCGCGGTCGACCTCGGTGGCGGTGCGCACCCGCTCGAGCTCGGCCAGCTCGAAGGTGCGCTGCGAGCTGAGGCCCTGCTCGAGCAGCGCTCGCTGGCGCTCGAAGTTGAGCTGGGCCGCTCGGTGGCTGCCCTGCGCAGCCTCGAGCGCCTGCCGCGCCGCACGGGTGCGCTCGGTGGCCATGGTGACGCGCGAGGCGGCGGCCCTCACTGCGGCGGCGCGCGAAGCCTCGAGCGACGCGATGCGGCTCGAGATGCTCTCGACCCGCGCGCGGGCGGCGGTCTGCCGCGCGGCGAGCGCGCCCCGCTCTTGCTCGAGGCGCTGCAGAATCTGCGGGTCGTTGTCGGAGATTTCGACCAGCGGGTCGCCCTTCTTCACCCGGCTGCCCTCGCGCACGTGCCACACCGCGACCCGCCCCTCGACCGGGGCGTCGACGTTCTGGCGCCGCTCGACCGCGGCGAAGGCCACCACCCGGCCGGCGCCTCGCACCGACTGCTGCCAGGGCACCAGCCCGAGCGCCAACGCCAGCCCGAGCAGGCCGAGCCCCACCAGCCGGGCCAGAAGCCGCAGCGCCCGCGGCGTGCGCACCAGCAGCGCGGTCGGCCGCTCGACCCCCCACAGCTCGCCGCGGTTCACGAGGCGCCCCCTTCTTCGAGGCGGGTGCAGCGCCGCGCCAGCTCCGGCCCGCGTCGGAGCACACCGCCACCAGCGTGTGCTCGGCCCCGCGGGTGAGCGCGTCGACGCAGGCCGCCCGCGCGTGAGGCGCCAGCGCATCGAAGAAGTCGTCGACCACCACCAGCCGCGGCCGCCCCGCCACCGCGCGCGCCACCAACAGCTGCACCTGCTGGTCGAAGCTCAAGGGGTGCCCCGAGGCGCCCAGCGCGGTGTCGAGCCCTTCGGGCAGCGCCCGCACCGCCTCGAACAGCCCGGCGCGCGAGAGCGCGGCGCGCACCTGCTCGGGCCCCACCCAGGGCCGGCCCACCGCCACGTTGTCGAGCACGCTCCCCGCGAACAGCCCGCCGGGGCGCAACAGCGCCACCCGCTCGCGCACCTCGGCGAGGTCGGCGCGGCGGGTGTCGACCCCGTCGAGCTCGAGCGCCCCGCGGTCGGGCGCATCGTGGCCGGCCACCACCTGCGCCAGCTGGTGGCGGGTGGCTCCGTGGGGCTCGAGCAGGCAGACCTTCGCGCCGGGCGCCACGGTGAACGAGCGCGGCCGCCCGTCGCCCACCATCACCTCGTGCGCCTCGACCCGCTTGCCGCCGCTGCCGCCGGGCAGCCGCTCGCCGCCCTGGCTGGCCTCGAGGGGCAGGTCGACCACCCCGCCCAGCTTCTCCACCGAGACGGTGAAGTCGTAGCTCTTGTCGAGCAGCCGGCCGAGCTTGACCAGCGCGTCGGCCACCGAGGTCACCACCAGCTCGGCGGCAACCAGCTGGCCCAGGGTGAGCTCGTTTCGCATCACCAGCGCGCCGCCCACCGCCAGCAGCACGGTGCTCGACAGCGCGTGCAGGGCCAGCGCGCCCGAGAGCTGCCCGAACGAGACGGTGAAGTGGGCCGAGCGCGCCTCGAGCCACGCGCGCACCCGGGCCTCGGCCTGGGTCTGCGCCCAGCGCGACGCAGCCCTCCCCGAGAAGGCCTGGGGCACCCGCGACAGCTCTTCGAGCCACTCTGCGATTTCGTACTTCATCGAGCTCTCGCGGTAGGCAGAGCTCAAGCCGCGCTTCCACGGCAGCACCATCAGCCCCGCGACCAGCACGCACAGCACCAGCCCGAAGGCCAGCAGGTACGGGTGGTAGAAGGCCATGAGCAGCAGGCCGGCGCTGGCCTGCAGCGCCACCGCCACCCCGTCGGTGAGCAGCGCCGCGGCGGTCTTCTGCAGCGACACCACCTCGAAGAAGCGATTCGCCACGTGGGGGCCGAAGGCGTCTCGCCGCACCGAGGCGGCCAGCCGCGGCAGCCGGTAGGCGAAGTCGAGCGCGGTGCGTACCAGCAGCCGGCGCTCGAGCAGCTCGACCACCCGGGCCTGCAGCGCCCGCAGCAGCGCCGCCAGCCCCAGCGCGGCGAACAGCAGCAGCGACAGCACCACCAGCGGCTGGGCCAGGCCTGCGTTGGCGACGGTGCTCACCACTGCCTGCACGGCCACCGGGGTGGCCAGCGAGAACAGGCCCACTGCGACCGCGAACACCAGCACCGCGGCGAGGTCATCGCGCTCGAGGGCCAGCAGCGCCCACACCCGCGCCCCGAAGCCGTGCGACGCGCCGGGCTGCGCCAGCGACGACAGCGGGGCCGCTGGCGCGGCCGACAGCAAGGTGAGCCGGCCGCCGCTCTCGCCGAGCAGCCGCTCGAAGTCGCCGCGCGAGAGCCACCCCCTGCCCAGCACCTGCACCCGGGTGCGCGCGCGGTCGAGCACCACCAGGCAGGGCAGCGCCGCGCCGGGGCCGGTGAGCAGCACCGCAGGGGCGGCGGCTTCGTCGAAGGCCTGCGCGAAGCCCAGGGTGGCCCCGGTGAAGGTGAGGCCCGCCCCGGCGGCCACTGCCTCGAAGGCGGCCGCCACCGCCTGGCGGTCGGCCCAGTCAGAGCGGCTGAGCGCCTGCTCGGCGGCGCGGCGGGTGGCGCCGGGGTCGACCTCGAGCGAGAGGCGGCTGCACAGGGCCTCGACCGCCTCGACCACCATGGGGGCGGCGGTGTCACGGGGCCAGCTGTCGGGTCGCTCGCTCACGGGCGACTGGGGTCGTCAGCACCGCGACGCGCGCCGGCAATTCAAAAACTTCGGGTGACTGCTTCGATTTTTTCGAATGACCGGGGGGCCGTAAGGCGCGCGCCGATGGCAGAGACAGCAAGACCGGCCCGTGGGACGCCATCGGCTCGGGCATCGGCAGTATGACTGCCGCGTCGCTGCTCTTCGAAGCGCGGCTTCAACGAGAGTGAGCGTTCGCGATCATCGTTCAGGCCGACGTGGCCGAACGACCAACTCGAGAGCGCGACCGTCCCACAGCCGCACTGCGCTGAAGTCAGCGACGTCGCGCGTGGCGACGCGGACGACGTCGAGCTCTTCTGCGAGGGCGACGATCGACGCATCGACGAGACCGAGGTCGAGGTCGGCAAAGCGTCGGTCGATCTCCATAGCCCGCGTCACCGACGACATCACCACCGGCACGAGCGTGAACGCACCGGTCGCAAGATCGCGAGCAAACGCCCGCATGGCCGCGCGGCTGTCGCGAAGAAAATAGTCGAGCTCCGACAGCACGAGACCGGGGACGTAGCGGGTGCGCGCAGCGTCGATCGCTTTGCGAAACGTGCGGTGATCTGGCGCCGCGCGCGTCAGGTAGTCGAGCAGCGCGCCGGTGTCACAGATCAGTGCGTCATCGTTCATCACAAGTCGCGGAAGAGCTCAGCTTCGTCACCGCGCTCTTGGAGCTTGCGCAGAACGCCCGCGCTCTTCGGCTTGGGGTGCTTGCGGTACTGCTCGAGCACGAGGTCGAGCTGCCGTCGAACGAACTCCGAGCGAGAGATGCCGCGCGCTTCGGCAGCCCGCGTGAGCAGCTCATCCAACTCGGGCGGCAACGCGATGGTGGTGGCCTTCTTCCTGGCGAGTGCCATGAAAGTAATATCACCGCGCGGTTCATGCTCGGTCAAGCGCCTGTCGGGGCCCGGCACATTCGCCACCTACGGCGAAGTGGCTTGCGGCTCCTGCACCGGGGCGCTGGCGTGTCACCGAGGCGGCGGCACCACGCGGTACCACCAGTGAACGGCGCCGCCGAAGAAGCAGGTCGCAACGTAGTGCCGAGGCGTCGAGGCGCTTTCTGCTGGAAACATCGTGTTGCCATAAACGAGGGGCCGAGGTCAGCCGGCGCACAGCCGAGATGGCGATGGTGGTGGCCCTCGCCGACGCCGCGGTGGCAGCCGGTGCGCGCGCGCTCGAGCTCGACCCGCCCGATCGCGAAAGCCGTGCCGGTCTTTCGCGGCAACGGCCTCCTCGACGAAGGCTCGGCTTCAACAATCAACTGGCATCGTGCTGCCGACTGCGGCGGGCGTCTCATTCTACAAGTGCGGCGTCGCGCCACCGTGATCGCCGCGCTGCGGCAGGTCCGCCGTCAAACATCGACGGCGGACCCGCCCGACCTCGGTCAAGGCGCGGGAATGAGGACCTTGTCCACGGTGTGAATGACGCCGTTGGAGCAGAAGAAGTTGGCCTCGGTCACGGTGGCCTTGGTGGCGGTGCTGTCTGCGATCTTCACTGCCTTGGGCGCGCCCTCGGCGCTGACCGCGAACGTCTTGCCGGTGAGGGCGGTGGTGACAGTCAGCGGCGTCGCGAGCCCCAACGCGGTGGCCGCGTAGACGGGGTTGCCCGGCGCCGCGTGGTAGAGCAGCACGTTGGTGAGCGCCTGGCCGCTGGGCGCGGCGCCGCCGAGCGCGGTGAAGGCGGCGTTGTTCGGCGCGAAGAGGGTGTACTTCGAGGTGCCGTCGAGGGCGCCGGCCACCTTCGGGGTGGTGCCGGAGGCGCCGTCAGCGGCGAGCACGGCGACCTTGAGGCTCGAGAACTGGGCCCGGGTGGTGACGACGTCGGTGATGCTGGGCACCAGCACGGCGCCGATGGCGTGAATGACGGCGTTGCTGGCCAGCACGTCGGCGATGATGACCGGAGTGCCGTCGACGGTGACGTTGGCGCCGCTCTTGGACACCGCGAGCTTGCCGCCGAGTGAGTCGACGTTGGCCGAGGCGGGCACGTCTTTCGCGAGCACCGGGGTGCCGAGCACGTGGTAGCTGATGACGGGCACCAGCTGGTCGGCCGAAAAGCTGGCGAGGCTGCTGATGCCGGTGGTGACGCCGTTGTCACTGCCCTTGAGCGCGGTCACCAGCGCGGTGAACCCGTCGTCGGTGGGCGCGAAGACGGTCACCTTCGACGCCAGCGCGTCGTCGTCCAGGGTAGAGGCGAAGCCGGGGCTGGGGCTGGCCGTGTCGGCCTTGAGCACCGCGGCCTTCAGGCTCGTGAAGCGGCTGTCGGTTGCGACGATGTCGAGCGCGCTGGGCAAGAGAACCGCGTCGATGACGTGCACCACGCCGTTGCTGGCGGCGACGTCGGCCGTGGTGACGCTGGCCCGGGCGTCGAGGCGAATGGTCGAGCCCTGCAGCGAGAGCTGGATCTTGCCGCCCAGCGCGTCGACCTTCTGGTTGCCCTGTGCCGCGGTGGTGGCGGCGGTGGCCTCAACCTTGGTGCCGAGCACGTGGTAGAGCAGAATCGGCTTGAGCTGATCAGCGCTCAGATCATTGAGGCTGGTGGCGCCCACCTGGGTGAGCAGCGCCGCAAACGCCGCGTTGGTGGGGGCGAAGACGGTGTACTGCTTGGTGGTGTCCGAAAGCGCGCCGGCGAGGCCCGCCTTCTGCACCGCCGCCACCAGCGTCGAGAGGTTGGCGTTGCCCTGGGCCACCTCGACGATGGTGCCGGTCTGGGCACCTCCCCCGCTGCCGCCACCCGCGCCGCCGCCGCTCGAGCCTCCTGCCGTGGCGCTGCCGCCGCCGCTGCCTCCCGTCCCGCTGCTGCCTGAGCATGCCGTCAAGACTGCCGCTGCGCACATCGCTGCTGTCAACCTCATGGTGTACTGCTCCCTTCGACGGAGGTCGCCGGCCCGAAACGCCCCCGGGTGATTGAGAAGACTTCGGCCTCGTGGCGCGGTCGTGTATCGACCGGCTTCTCGGCTGCACTGCTTCAAACGATCTGGCGAGACGACGGGCGAGCGAGAAATCTGTTTCAGAGTTTCGACGTTGCCGCGCGCGAAGGCGTCAGCGCCTCGTAGGGCCCGGGCGTCTCTACTGCTCCAGCTGCGGCGGCCTCAACGAGTGAGCGTTCGCGATCATCGTTCGGTACTGTTCGAGCACGAGGTCGAGCTGCCGTCGGACGAACTCCGAGCGAGAGATGCCACGCGCTTCGGCGAAGGGCGCGAGCGGACCCATCTTCGTATGGAGCTTGCTCGCTCCAGTGTCATCTCGACACTTCACTTGCCGAAGAGGCCATCGAGACAAAACGAGGCGATAAGCTCTTGCTGCGCCTGGCTCAATGCGTGCTATTGGCGGCCGCCGTCTGCTCCTGCAAAATGACCCATCCCCCTGGAAACGCGAGACAATTTAAATGAAAATTAATGCAACGAACAATGTGTTGTTTTTGGCAATCTTCATATCGGGAATCGCCTCCGCGGCCACGTGGAAGTATGGCGGTTGGGGGCCTAACAGCGGCACCTGCCATCTGAGGACCGCGAGGGGGCACACAGCGGATGCGGAGACCTATCGCTGCGGGTACAAGGGCTTCAAAGCATGCGGCCACATGTACGGCGGCAATGCGGCCACCAGGGAAGTTGAGGTTCGGGCCAAGTCGTTCAGCTTCAACAGCTGGGGCTACAGCGGTTTCGCTCCCAGCCTCACGTTGCACGATTGTGGAACCTTCGATTGCGGCTTTAAGAACTGCCGCGTTCGTATCTACGACTGACAATGGTTTGTATCCATTTGAATAGACTCATTGTGGGGTTGTTGCTTTTGGCAGCAGCCTGCCGAGAGCAACGCCCCCGTGAGGTGGTGGCAGCCGTGCCGGTTCCAGCAGTGAATCCCGGCCGGCTGGCTCCTGCGGAGCTGAATCGCCTGCTCCTTGCGGGAGCGCACATCTTGGTCACCCATTCGGATTCGGTGACCTATCCGTGTGATGTGCCGCTGCCCCCGGTCATCAGTTCACGGTCGAAGGAGGACGCTCTTTTTCAAGCCGAGATGCTCCTCGAGGCTTTGAAGGAGGGAAGGAGCTCCTTTGCGGAATTGGCTCAGACAGCTTCTGACGATGTCTTCACCGCGAAGTACGGCGGTCGCTTCGGTGTCGCGACCGCTGCCGCGCTCCCCGAAGAGCTGGCTGATGCGCTGATTGGCATGAAGGAAGGCGAGGTTGGCGGCCCGGTGGAGACGCTCCTTGGCTACCATCTCGTTCTCCGGCTGCCACTTCCGCCAGAAGAACGGGTCTCCGGCCGTTCTCTGGTCATCGGCTATGCGGGCAGTCCGGAGAACCCGAGAGACGATCCAGGTGAGCCTCCTCCCACCCGCTCGCGGGCGCAGGCCAAGGCACTTGCCGAAAAGCTCTCGAAAGAAGCCCACCAGGCACCGGAACGATTTGCTGCGTTGGTCCGTCGACATTCAGACGGAATTCGCGCTGCAGATGGAGGCTACCTGGGGTCGTGGTCTTCCCTGCACGGAGGCAAAAATGCATTGCTCAACCTTGCGTTTGTCTCTCTGAAAGTGAACGAACTTTCAGACGTCGTCGAGACCCCCTTCGGCTTTCAGATTTTCCAGCGAATCGCGGCTTCACCCACCGAATGGTTGGCGGCCTCTGCCATTTCCATCTCCTTCGGGCCGAACAACACGCCGGCCCGAACGAAGCAGCAAGCTGAAGTCTTGGCGAACGAGGTTCGCAGCTCTCTGCGCGCGAAGCCGGAGCGCTTCGAAGAACTTCAACGCCTTTATCCGCAGAGCCCGCCGATTCCGCCCTGGGAACGCGCGAACCAAATCGTGTCAGTGGACCTCGCGGTGCAGGCCGTCAGAGTGGGAGAGCTCACGGCGCCTTTCGTCCTGGCAGACAGCGTGATGATTCTGCGCAGGGAACCGGTCAGCGCTCCGACGACACAGTGAAGTGGACACGGGCCGTTCTGATTGCCGTTGCGGTGGCCCTGGGCGTGTGGGGCCTGCGGTACTTTCAAGAAGTCGCGCCACCTTCGGAGAGTCCAGCGCGGGCGGGTACGCCTCCCCAGGCTCAACCATCGACCCCACCTCTGCAGAGAAGTGCGGCACCTCTTGCTGGAGCGCTCGGCGGCACGGTTCGCGATGACCAGGGGCGGCCTGTCGACGAGGCGCAGGTTTGTCTTCAACGGGTGCTGGCGAGTGCAGCTCCAGCTGCGAGCCCCCGGTGCACGAATGCACTCGGGGGAACATTTCTCTTCGACCTGCTCCCCCCGGGCGATTGGCAGCTCTGGGCCGTGACGGCCGAACACCGCTCCAGCCCCTATCGCGGGCACCGCCTGGTTCGCCGTGAAGCGCTGCCGATGGCGGTCATCCCACTTGTTCCCAATGAGCGTCTGCTCGACTTGGACATCACTCTAGGGGCCGCCGGCGTTCTCCTCGAGGGACGCGTACTCGACAACGGCAGCCCGATTCCCAGGGCCTGGGTCTCCTGGCTCCGTCGAGGAGCCGAGTATGAACCTCAGGGCCGATTCCCGGCCGATGCCGAAGGCAGGTTCGCACTGCGTGTCCCCCCGGGCCCGGTGCTGCTGGAAGCCTCGGCCGAAGGGTATGTGTCGCGAATCGTAGAAGTTCCTGCGCCCGGCCCCTTCGTCGAGCTGGCGCTCTCCCCGGGTGGAACGATTGAAGGGGTCGCCTTGAGCCAAGACACCCAAACGCCGGTGCCGAACGTACGAGCTCACGCAAGGCCACAAAGCGCGCCTCTGTTCGCTGGGTGGAATGGTCTTCAGTCTGCGACCCTCACCGATGCCAAGGGGCACTTCATGCTCACTGGCCTCGGCGCAGGTCGCTATGTCGTGGAGGTCACCGGCGATGGTTGGTTTGGGGAGAGTGACCCTGTCGTTGTGTCTCTGGAAGTGAAGGCCTCCACGGTGATTCACCTGCTCCGCGGCGCTCTGGTGCAAGGAACGGTACTCGAGCGAATGACGGGCAAGCCCTGCCTCGAGGGAAATGTGAAGCTGACCGCAGACCCCGAGGACCTTGGCAGGAGCTTCCAATCACCCGTGTCGGTGAGCGGTCACTTCTCGTTCGATGCCGTGCCTCCCGGGCGGTACGCCGTGGATCCGGAGTGCCCAGGGCTGGTCGCCCCTGGCACTCGAGTGCGTCTCGCCATCGAGGGACAACGAGATCCCCCCCCGCTGCGCATCGAGCTTGATTCGGGGCTGACCGTGCGCGGTACCGTCATTCGTTCAACGGGGAGGCCTGCGGGCGGGATTCGAATAGAAGCCAGCGCTCAGGATGCAGCGGAGGCACCGAAGGGTACCGCGCGTGAGCTCTTTGCGCTCTCAGATGACAGTGGTGCATTTACGGTGCTCGGCCTTCAAAGAGGGCGCTGGACCTTCACCCCGGTGTCTTCGGACAGGTTGCCTTTGGGAACTTCCATCTCCATTTTCCTGGGTGTCGTCTCGCCAGAATCGCCGCGCCTCACCCTGTTCCCCAGCGCCAGTGTCGCAATACGCCTCAAAGGAGCAAACGGTTGGGTGAGTGACGCGCGCGTGATGCTCCAGAGCGATGAGGCTGGTGTTCGGGAGACGCGCTTTGACGGAGAAGTCTTTCTTGCGAATGACCTGCCTCCAGGTCGGTACCGGGTCGACGCCCGCGGGCCTCGGGGTGAGCCATTGGTCGCGGAAAAGTCGACCCCGGAGCTCGTCGTGTTCGAGGAACAGCAGATCAGACGAGACATCGTGGTCGACCCACTGAGTCTCAGCATTTGGGGCCAGGTCGTGGATGAAGATCAACGACCGGTCTCAGCGGCCGTCGTGCACGCGGAATGGGAAGGCCCAGACGGCGCCAGCGCCGAGCTTCCGAACACCCTCACTGGAATTCAAGGAGAGTTCACCCTCCTCGGTGTAGGAAGAGGCCCTTACGTCATCACCGCACAACATGGAGATGGCAGGAGTGGGCGGCTCTCGGGTGTTCGTTCGGGACAGCGGGTCCAAGTGACTCTGCAGGCAGCCGCCCCGGGTCCTGGAAGTCCACAGTCGGCGAAGTGACAGCTTTGGCCGGCCTCGTCTCGTCGGGCAACCACGCCTCGGGGTCTGCACGACCGCCGGTGGTAGGCGAGCGCCGCCGACCGCCCGGGCGTAGGCTTCTGCCGTGAGCGAGCTGCGCAAAGGTTACTTCGGCAAAGACGGCAAGCCCGGCCCGTGGGACGCCATCGTCATCGGCTCGGGCATCGGCAGCATGACCGCCGCGGCGCTGCTGGCGAAGCTCGGCCGCAAGGTGCTGGTGCTCGAGCAGCACTACGTGCCCGGCGGCTTCACCCACACCTTCACCCGCAAGCAGTACCGCTTCGACGTGGGCGTGCACGCGGTCGGTGAGGTCACCGTGCGCAGCATGCCCGGCCGCCTGCTCAAGGTGCTCACCGACGGCAAGCTCGAGTGGGTCTCGCTGGGCCCGGTCTACGACGCGTTCCACTGGCCCGACGGCGTCGACCTCGACTACCCCGACAACCCCGAGGCGTACCGCGAGAACCTGCTGCGCGCGTTTCCGAGAGAGCAGAAGGCCATCGACGAGTACCTGGGGCTCGCCCGGCACATCGCCTCGGGCATGCGCGGCTACTACCTCTCGCGCGTGTTGCCGCACGCGCTGTCGGGGCCGGCCGAGCGCCTGCTCGCGCGCAAGGTGAAGCCGCACCTCGAGGCCACCACGCGACCGGTGCTGGCCTCGCTCACCTCAGACCCGCGGCTGCGCTCGGTGTTCGCGGGGCAGTGGGGCTACTACGGCTCGACGCCCAGCCGCTCGGCGTTCGCCATGCAGGCGCTGGTGGTGAAGCACTTCTTGTGGGGCGGCTACTACCCCAGGGGCGGCTCGCAGCAGATCGCCGCCACGCTGCTCGGCACGGTGCACGACGCCGGAGGGTGGACGCGCATCATGGCCGACGTCGAGCAGGTGCTGGTCGAGAGCGGCCGCGCGGTGGGCGTGCGGCTGAAGGGCGGCGAAGAGCTGCGCGCGCCGCTCATCATCTCGGGCGCCGGAGCGCACCGCACCCTGCAGCTGCTGCCCGAGGCCCTGCAGCAGCAGGGCTGGTCGCAGTCGCTCAAGAGCTTGCGGCCCGCGCCCGCGCACGTGTGCCTGTACCTCGGGTTCAAGGGGAACATTCGGGCCGCCGGGGCCACCGCCGCGAACCAGTGGTACTGGGAGACCTGGGACAGCGAAGACGACGCGTGGAGGGTGAGCGCGGGCGGCGAGCAGCCCCGCGCCCCGGTGCTCTACACCTCTTTTCCCTTCGCTCAAAGACCCGGCCCACGAGGGCGACGACCGCCACACCGCCGAGGTGGTCACCTTCGTGCCGTGGGAGACCTTCGCTCCCTGGCTCGACAAGCGCTGGCGCCGGCGAGGCGACGACTACGAGTCGTTCAAGCAGCGGCTGCAAGAGCGGCTGCTCGAGCAGCTCTTCCAACGGCTGCCGGGCCTGAAGCCGATGCTCGACTGGGCCGAGGTCTCGACGCCGGTCACCACCGAGCACTTCGTGCGCCCCTCGCGCGGCAGCATCTACGGCCTCGAGCCGACTCCCGAGCGCTTCGCGAACCCGTACTTGAAGCCGCGCTCGCCGGTGCCGGGGTTGTTCTTCGCCGGCAGCGACGTGGCGTCGGTCGGCGTCATCGGCGCGATGATGGGTGGCGCCCTCGCCGCCGTCGCAGCCGAGCCGTGGGACGCGATGCGGTTCCTCCGCAAAGACGTGATGTGAAGGCGGCCGCCCCTGAGCGAAGTCGAAGGGTGCCATCTCCCGACGAAGTCTCAGCGCCGCTGACTCGAGGCTTCAAGCAGCACCAGCGCACGCCTCGATACGAGGGAGTATCTGCGCTTGAAGCCTCCGGCGAGCGACGGCACCCTCGACTTCGCTCAGGGGGCGGCCACGTGTGCAGTACGCTCCCCGCCCCGTGCGCCGCTCACTCGTCTCTCTCTGTGTGCTCGCCGCCTGCTCGAGCCCAGACCCCGGCATCGCCTTCGCCGTTCACGTCACCACCAACGCGGGCACCGGCACCGACATCGCGCGGCTCGAGCTGCAGGTCACCACGCCGAGCCGGTCGTTCGAACAGATTGTCGAGGCCGAGTCGGGCGTGCTCACCTTCCCGCTCGAGACCACCACGCGCCTTGCCTCGACCGCGGGGCGCCTCACCGTGGCCATCACCGCGCGCGCCGCCGACGGCACGCAGGTCGACGAGGGCAGCGGTGAGCTCGACCTCGCCGAGGGCATGCCGAGCGCCTCGCTCAACGTGAGGCTGAAGCGCACGCCGCCGCCCGGCACGCTCACCGCCACGCCATTCTGGCAGCTCGCGCCGCCCACCAAGGTGGGCTCCGAGTCGTCACCCATCGCGGTGGTGTTCACCAACGGCGGCTTCGCGCCCTCCGAGCCGCTGCTGCTGCCCTCGGGCACCTCAGAGTTCTCGTACGCGTCGACCTGCACCGGTCAGCCGGTGCCGGTGAACGGCAGCTGCGCCATCTCCATCGTCTTTCACCCCACCGTCGCCGGCCGCCGCCGCGCCAACGCCGGCATCTTCATCGTCGAAGGAGACGGCATCGACGACGCCCAGCTCACCGTGCACGTGGTGGGGCAGCCGGGAGACCACGTCACCTTCCTCGGGCAGGACTGCATCGGCGACTGCAGCGCCTCGGTGCCCTCTGGCGACGTGGTCACCCTGCGCGCGCTGCCCGGCCCCGGCTCGTCGCTCGGCGGCTTCAGCGCCGGTGAGTGCGGCGGCAAGTCGACCGCCTGCCTGCTGCCGGTCACCGGCCAGCGCGAGGTCACCGTCACCTTCGACGCGTTCGCGCACCCGCTCACCGTGCTCACCGCAGGGCCGGGCTCGGTCTCGGTCGACGCCGACCCGCAGCGCCGCGCCTGCCCGCCGAACCAGACCTGCGAGTGGTGGTTTCCGGTCGGCGCCCGACCGGTGCTGCGCGCCGCGCCCGACGTCGATCGCGGCCTCACCAGCTTTCAAGGCGCCTGCGCCACGGTCGAGCGCGACACCTGCAAGGTCGACCTGAGCGCTCCGCGCAGCGTCACCGCCGGCTTCGGCGCGCTCAACTTCTCATTCGTCACCTCCGCACCGATGGACGGTGGAGTCACCTCGCTCGCCGACGCCGACGCCTGGTGCACCGCGATGCAGCCCGCCTCGAACCCAGGGGTGTACCGCGCCTGGCTCTCGGCTCCCGGCCTGCCCGCCGCGATGCGCTTCGCGGGCGCATACGGCTGGCAGAACAGTGAGGGCCGGCCGTTCGCCGACAGCATCGAAGACCTGCTGGGCGGTCGCCTGGCGCACGCCGCCGGCAGCGAGCCGCTCGCCTACGCCACCGGCACCCTCGCCGACGGCGGAGTCGGCCAGACCTGCAACGGGTGGACAGGCACCGGTACGTACACCGCCGGCGAAGCCACGCTCTCGACCGAGGGGTGGACGGCGGCCGAAGAGCGCCCGTGCAGCGAGCCGATGTACCTGCTGTGCCTGGGAGCCAGCTTCCGCTCGCTGCCCGCGAGCCAGGCTCCTCCCACCGCTCACCGCCAGTTCATCAGCCGCGCGCAGGTGGCGGGCAGCACCGCGTACCCCGACGGCCTCGCCGCCTGCGCGAACGAAGCCGCCGACGCCGGCCTGGTCGGCGCGTTTCCCTTCACGCCGGTGATGGCGGGCACCCCCTCGAGCATGGGCACCCTGCTCTTCGGGCTGCGCGGCCACCGCCGCCTCGACGGAGTCGACCCCATCGACGGTGTCATCACCGCCTCGAACGTCGCGGCGCCGATGAACCTCACCGCCGACGGCCGCGACTTCGTCGGCCTCGAGCCGCTCTGGGTCGGAGGCAGCACCGACTTCACCCGGCTCTCGGACGCCTCAGAGACCTGCGACGACTGGGACGCCGGCAGCGCCGGCACCGGCCGCGCCACGCTCGCGCCGCGGCAGGGCAACGCCTTCTACGAGCGCTCGTTCTTGCTGCCGTGCGGCTCGCGCGCGCACGTGCTGTGCGTCGAGGGCCCCTGATGACCCGCACCCTGCTCTTCTTCGCCCTGCTCGCCGCCGCGTGTGACTGCGGGTCGGACCACCTGGTCTCGCGCGCCTGCGACCCGGCGCACCCGTGCCCCAGCCAGAACGAGTGCCGGGCCGGCGTGTGCGTGCCGGTCGACGTGGTGCCGCCGCGGGCGGTCGACTCGGGCACCCCGCCCGGGCCGTGCCCGTGCGCGCGGGGAGAAACGTGCCGCGACGGGCAGTGCCTGACGGGCTGCGCGGCGCTGGCGTGCGACGCGGGCACCACCTGCTCGGACGACTTCGTGGCGTGCCTCGCTCCGGTGCGCCCCGCCTCATGCGAGGCGCGCCCCGACGGCGGCGCGTGGGACATCTACGAGCGCTGGCGCTCGGACAGCGCCGACCCCTTCCGCCACGTCATCGGCGCGCCGGTGGTGGCCGACGTCGACGGCGACGGCGCCGCCGACGTCATCGCCACCTACTTCCCCGACTTCGGCTACGCCGCCGCCTCGAAGGTGCGCGCGCTCTCGGGCCGCGATGGGCACCTGCTGTGGGAGACCGACGCGCGCTACGTCGCCGCTTCGGGCCTCGCGCTCGGCGTCGCCACCATCGACGCGGGCAGCGGGCTCACCGTCTTCGCCTCCGACGGCCTGCAGGTGGTCGCGCTCGACGCGCGCAGCGGGGCGGTGCTCAGCGCCGGCCTCGGCGCGGTGCCGATGTGGCAGAGCAGCTTGATGGGCGCGGCGTGGGTGGGCCTCGGCCTGGTCGACCGCGGAGCGCCGGGCGGCGCGCAGCCGTACGCGTCGGGCTTCACCTCGAGCAACCTCGCGGTGGTGCCGGTGGCCTTCGAGAACGACGGCAAGGTCACCATCGACACGCGCTTCACCAACACCGAAGGCTTCGCCGCGGTGGCCGACCTGTTCGATGCACAGCGCCAGCCCGGCCGAGACCACCGCCCCGAGGCGGTGGTGGTCGAGACCACCTTCCCCTTCTTCACCTCGCTGGCGGTGGTCGACGCCACCACCTCGCAGCTCGTCGCGCGCTCGCCGCTGCCGGTGTTCAGCGAAGACGCCGGCTGCCAGCCCGGAGACGGTGGCCTCTCGGACAATGGCGGCGCGCCCGCCATCGCCGACCTCGACGGCGACGGTGAGCCCGAGGTCGCGCTCGCCGGCATGCACTGCCTGTCGGCGTTCGACCCCGGCCCCGACGGCACGCTGACGCTCAAGTGGACGCGCCCCATTCACGACTACACCTCGGGGCAGACCGCGCTGAGCGCGTTCGACTTCGACGACGACGGGCGCGCCGAGCTCTTGCAAGTCGACGAGCAGACCTTCCGCATCGTCGACGGAGCGACCGGCGCCGAGCGGTATGCGCAGCCGCATTGCTCTTCCACCGCGTACGACCTGGTGGTGGTGGCCGACCTCGACGGCGACGGTCACGCCGAGGTGATTCTCTCGGCCAACACCTCGGGCGCGACGGTGGTCGGCTGCGCGGCCGAGGTACAGCCCGGGCTGCACGTGCTGTCAGAGCGCGGCGGGCGGTGGGCCCACGCGCGCCCCATCTGGAACCAGATGACCTACCACCTCACCAACGTCTGCGACGGTGAAGACGCGGTGTGCGGCGGGCCGTACGAGCCGGCGAACGTGCTCGGCGCGATACCCCGGCACGAGCCCCGCAGCTGGGACTGGTACGTGCGCGGCACCGACGCGAGCCCCTACAACGGCTACCGGCTGGCGGTGGGCCACGGCTTCCAGGCGCCCGAGCTCGCGCTCGCGGGGGTGGTGGTCGACGTGCGGCAGTGCCCCGGCACCGCGACCCTGCGGGCGCGCGTCGAGAACCGCGGCCTCGTCTCGGTGCCACCGGGCGTGGGGGTGCACTTCAGCGCCGGCAGCACCGAGGTCGGCACCGCGAGCACCACCACCCGGCTCAAGCCCGGCGCGTTCGAGGTGGTGCGGCTCGACTGGCAGCCTGCGACCGGTACCGCGTGGCCGGTCGACGTCACCGCGCGCATCGACGCGGCCGCGCGGCAGTGCAGCGGCGCGGGTGACCTGGCGGGCCCGGTGAAGCTCGACTGCGAGTGAGCCACCGGTCACCCTGAGCGAAGGCACGGCGAATGCCGTGCCGAAGTCGAATGGGTGCTGCCGCCTCTGGAACGCGAAGCGCCAGATACTCCATGCGCCAAGCAGCGCAGCGTGCGCACCCTTAAGATGGAGTATCTGCGCTTCAGCCTTCGGCGGGCGACGGCAGGGTTCGATGCTTCGACAGGCTCAGCACTACCCTGACCCCTCTCGGGTCTTGGCCCACCCCTTCCAGACGCACCCTACAGCGCCGTGCTGAGCATCAGGCCGCGGTCTTGCGTGGTGTTCACGAAGAACAGCGCGTCGGTGTCGACGGCGATGGCCGAGATGGTGGCGTAGGTGCCGATGACCTCGTAGCGGGCGGTGTTGCGCGGCGAGCTCACCAGGTCTTGCCCGACCGAGGCGTAGACCTTGGCGTCCGAGATGTCGAAGGCGCGCACGGTGCCGGGGAAGAGCACCTCGACGGTGCCGCCGAACGGGTAGATGCGGCGCAGGCCGCGCGCGGCGTCGCCGCAGTACAGCCAGCCGCCCGCCGCCTCGATGCTCGAGCAGGTCTCGGTGGCGAAGTGCTTGGCGGCGCTGCCCGACCGCGAGGCGTACCACTCGCCCCGGCTGTCGACTCCGTAGGCGGTGCTGCTGTCGAGGGTGAGGTGCACCGTGGCGCCCGCGCACCCGCCGCTCAGCGACACCGAGCGCTGCGCGCTGCCGTCGAGCGCCGCGTGGGTGAGCGCGCTGCAGCTCGCCCAGCTCACCCCGTTGCCGTCGGCGGCGATGGCCAGCGCCGGCGCGCTGCTCACCGTGGTCGGCGCCGAGAGCGCTCCGTCGCTCGCCACCGCGAGGTGCACGATGCCGCTGGTGGTCGCCGCGAACACGTGACCGTTCGTCGCCGCGAAGTCGACCACGCCCGAGGCCAGAATCACCTCGGCGTCTCCGCCCTTCTTCGCCACCCGCTTCAGCGCCTGCGCCTCGACGAAGTACACCGACTTGTCGCCCAGCTGCAGCTTGGTGACCGCGCTGAGCTCGATGATGTGCTTGAAGGTGGGGTCGCGCCCGGGGCCGCAGGCGGCCAGCGAGGCGAGCAGCGCGACTGTCACCACCGGCGAAGAGCGCATCGGGCCCGGCGATTATTGCGTCGCTTTGCGCTTGGACGGAAATTCAAACGCGCTAGACGAACCGGGCCATGACCACCCGACTCGACGCTGATCCGCTCCGCGCGCGCCTCAAGAACCTCGAAGAGCAGGCCGAGCTGGGCGGCGGCAGAGATCGCATCGCCAAGCAGCACGAGGCGGGCAAGCTCACCGCACGCGAGCGCATCGACCTGCTGCTCGACCGGGGCAGCTTTCAAGAGCTCGACAAGCTCGTCACCCACCGCGCCACCGACTTCGGCATGGCCGACAAGAAGATTCCCGGCGACGGCGTGGTCACCGGCTACGGCACCGTCGATGGCCGCAAGGTGTTCGTCTTCGCGCAAGACTTCACCGTCTTCGGCGGCTCGCTGTCGGGCGCCTACGCCCAGAAAATCTGCAAGGTGATGGACCTCGCGGTGCGCGTCGGCGCGCCCATCGTCGGCCTCAACGACTCGGGCGGCGCGCGCATTCAAGAAGGCGTCGAGTCGCTGGCCGGCTACGCCGACATCTTCCTGCGCAACACCCTCACCAGCGGAGTGGTGCCGCAGATTTCGCTCATCTTGGGGCCCTGCGCGGGCGGCGCGGTGTACTCGCCCGCCATCACCGACTTCATCGTGATGGCGAAGAGCACCTCGTACATGTTCATCACCGGCCCCGACGTCATCAAGACGGTGACCCACGAAGAGGTCAGCAAAGAGGCCCTCGGCGGCGCGGTCGCCCACAACCAGAAGTCGGGCGTCGCCCACTTCGCGGCCGAGAACGAGCAGGCGGCCATCATGCTCACCCGCGAGCTGCTCTCGTTTCTGCCCTCGAACAACGTCGACGACGCGCCGGTGGCGGCCACCGAAGACGACCCGGCCCGCGAAGAGCCGGCCCTGGCGGCGCTGGTGCCGTCGAACCCCAACAAGCCCTACGACATCAAAGAGCTGATCAAGCTGGTGGTCGACCAGAAGCACTTCTTCGAGGTGCAGGAGCACTACGCCAAGAACATCGTGGTCGGCTTCGCGCGCATGAACGGCCGCACCACCGGCATCGTGGCCAACAACCCGGCCATTCTCGCCGGCTGCCTCGACATCGATGCGTCGGTGAAGGCCGCCCGCTTCGTGCGCTTCTGCGACTGCTTCAACATTCCCCTCGTCACGTTCGTCGACGTGCCCGGCTTCCTACCCGGCACCACGCAAGAGTGGGGCGGCATCATCAAGCACGGCGCGAAGCTGCTCTACGCGTTCGCCGAGGCCACCGTGCCGAAGGTGACCATCATCACCCGCAAGGCGTACGGCGGCGCCTACGACGTGATGGCGTCGAAGCACATTCGCGCCGACATCAACTACGCGTACCCGACCGCAGAGATCGCGGTGATGGGCCCCGACGGCGCGGTGAACATCGTCTTCCGCAAAGAGCTCGACGGCGCGAAAGACGCGGTGGCCGAGAAGGCGCGGCTGGTCGCGGAGTACCGCGAGAAGTTCGCCAACCCCTTCAAGGCTGCCGAGCTCGGCTACATCGACGAGGTCATTCGGCCCGAGGCGACGCGCGCGAAAATCATTCGCGCGCTCGAGATGCTGAAGGACAAGCGCCAAGAGAACCCCCAGCGCAAGCACGGCAACATTCCACTCTAGCGGCGGGCGGGCCGCTCAGGCCGTCTTCTTCAGCACCGCAACCGACTTCTCGAGCGCGGTGACCCGGCGGTCGAGGTCGCGGTGATGGCCGCCGATCAGCTGCAAAACTCCGTCGAGCCGGCGATTCACCCGGTCGTCGAGCCGATCGATGCGCGCACCGAGGTCGTCACCGACACGCTGAAGTCGCGCATCGAGCTGCTGAATGCTCTCGACCACGTCACCCAGCGTCGTCTCACCGTTGCGCTTCTTTCGCTTCATGTCGTCCATGCTAGCTCCCGTAGATGGTGCCGGCCAAACGCACCCCGGGCTTGCCCTCGGTGGCGCCGACCCAGCTCACGAACTGCTGCTCGGCGGCGGTCAACGACACGCCGAACTGCGCCTTGAACGAGCTCTCGAACGCGGTGCCGTCGCCCAGCGCCTCGACGCACGTCGACAGCCGCTTCATGGCGTCGGCCTTTCCGTGGCCGCCCAGCTTCGTGCGCAGGAACTCGACGAACAGCCCGCCGGTCACCTCGGCGATGAAGACGAAGCGCGGGTCTTTCTGCTCGTCTTTCGAGTGGCGAAACCCGTCGAGCACGAAGCGAGCGTCTTGCGCCCGCAGCCGCTCGAGCACGGGGCGAAACTTCGCCGCGTCGCCCGCGTACTTGTTGCCGTCGACGTACGCGCGACCCTCGAGCAGATACGTCGGCATCGAGTCGATGTTGCGGCCCGCCTCGCGAAAGTCCTGCACGTGGGTGAGCTCGTGGGCGACGGTGTCGACGTCGTCTTTGCTCATGCGGCCGAGCACGCGCTCGGGCACCACGAACAGGCTGGGCCCGGTGGTGACTCCGGCGATGGAGCCGGTGGTGTCGCCGGTGAGCTCGCGAAACGAGCCCTCGGTGAGCACCGCCACGTTGAGCGGCGCCTCGAGCGGCGCCGGGTCGGCCCAGCCGAGCTTCGCCTGGTCCCACGCGTAGGCGCTCTCGATGCGGGTGGCGAGCGACTTCGCCTGCGCCTTGGTGATGTCGCGGTCTGACCAGATGCGCAGCTGCGCGTCGCGGTAGACCTCGACGGTGTCGTGGTGACTCGCAACGCGCGAGACGCGCCGCTCCGGCTCGGTGGCCGGCTCGGAGACCCACTGCAGGGGGTTCAGCTTGTTGAGCTTGGTCATGCGCCGCCACAGAGCGAGCGGGCAGCCAACGCAACTCTGCGAAAACCGTGCGGTGGAGCGTGGGCGCGCTACCCTGCGCGCGTGGACTCCGATTCTCGGGTGCTCGGGCTTTGAGTCGACCCAACCGAAACCGGCTGCTGTTCGCGGGCTTCTGGGGGCTGTGCCTGGTGCTCGGCAACGTGCTGCCCGACGTGGCGCGGCTGCCGTTCGTGCTGCTGATTCTCGCGCTGGCGGGGCTGTCGTTCGCGGTGTCGCGGCAGTTCTTCGCGGGGCGGCGGCACCTCAAGAAGAAGCGGTGGGTCGACGCCATCTCGTGCTTTCAACGGTTCGAGGCCGAGCTGAACGCCTCGCCGTGGAAGCGGCGCTTCAGCTGGCTGGCGGCGGGCGTGTACACGACCGACCCGGTGGCGCTGGCGCGCAACAACATCGGCGTCATTCACCTCGAGAACGGCAAGCTCGAGCTGGCGACCGCGGCGTTCAGGTCGGCGCTCGAGCGCGACCCGCAGTACGCGGTGCCGCACCTGAACCTCGCGGTGGTGGCGGCGAAGCGCGACGACCGCGGCGCAGTCGACGCCGAGCTCGCCGAAGCGGCGCGGCTGGGCCTCACCGACGCCAAGGCGCAGGCGCGGGTGCGGGCGACGCCGAAGGCCTGAGCCTCAGTGGGCGGTGAAGGTGGCGCGCAGGGTGCGGGTGCCGGCGTCGATGAACCAGGTCGACTCGCCGGCGGCGTGAAAGTCGAGAATGCAGGGCGGCTTTCCGAGGCAGGCGGCGGCGCCGCCGCCGTCGGGGCGCTCGCGGTAGAGCTGGTCGAGCTGCACGGCAGACCAGCCGCCGTCTCTCAGCGCGATGACCGGCCAGGCGTCGATGCGGGCGAAGGGCTCGGGCGGGTCGAAGCGGGTGCCCAGCTCGACGTCGAAGTCGACGGTGGCGAGCGGCTGCACCAGGCGACCCTGGCCGTCGTCGAGGGTGCGGGCGAAGAGCAGCGCCTCGGCGTCGTCGGGCGGGGCGACCTGCACCACCAACGGGTGGGTAGCAGAGCGCAGTCGCGCGTCGACGGGCTCGATGCGGCCTTCTCCTGGGGAAGTGGCGCGCACGAACACCGGCCCCGAGCCGCCGACGTCGTAGCGCAGCGGCGTTTGGGGCTCGAGAGCGCCCGAGGCCTGGTAGTCGGCGCCGCCGCCCAGCCGTTCGCCCGCCGAATCGACGCCCTGCGAGGTCCGCACCTGCCAGGTCTGCAGCGGCAGGCGGCTCAGGCCGGTGAGGCACGGGTACGGCGCGCAGGTGAAGCCGGCGTCGGCCAGCGAGCGGGCTTCGAGGGTGTGTTGCTCGGTGAAGTGCCCCCCCTGCGCAGTGTCGATCTCGAGCGAGAGCTGGGTGGTGCCGGCCGACTGAGCGACGAGCCCGGCGGTGACCGAGCCCGAGCCGGCGAAGACGAACTTGCCGTCGACGACGGTGAAGCTGCCCGGCTGGAGGCCGAAGTGGTCGTTGTCGAGCGCGACGACGGCGCGGGTGACCGAATCGCGCGAGGTGCAGTCGAGCAGCACGTTGCGGCTGGCGCACCGCGAAATCGAGAGCCCGCGCGAGGTGCCGACCGCCTGGGGGCCGGTCGGCGCGATGACCGAGAGCCCCTCGAGGCTGCCGCAGCCGCAGGCGAGCACCGCCACCCAAACCAACGCGTTCTTCATGTCGCATGTGTTGCCACCTCGGGCCCAGGCGATCCACCCGAACGGCTTAGGGCTGTCACTGGGGGGTGAGGTACACGCCGGCGACGCACATCTCGTCGTCGGTCTTGGCGCCCCAGTTGAGCTCGCGCGACACCCGCTGCGACGCGCCGAGCCAGGGCTGGTTCTTTTGCGAGTTGTTCCAGTGGCACTCGACGGCGAGCCGGTCGCCGGGGCTCACCGTCTTGGGCGCGGCGAGCGAGTACGGCAGCTGCCAGTGAAAGTCCCACCGGGGGAGGTCGGTGATGCAGTCGCGCGAGCCGTCTTTGCGGACGATCTCGAACGTGGCCTTCGAGCCCATCTGGTGCATGTGCAGCGTGCCGGCCCAGACCTTGAGCGGCTGACCGTCGACGAAGGCGCGGTTGAAGGCCGAGATGTAGAGGGTGGGGTCTTCTTCGTAGCGGTGCACCGCGTCGGGGGCGTACGCGGGAATCACCATGTCCCCGTTCATCCACTTCAGGTCGGCGAGGGCGAGCACGACGCCGGGCTTTCGGACCTTGGCCTCGAGGCGCAGGTTGAGGGCCGAGAGGTCGCTCTGCCGGCCGGTGTAGGCGGTGTTGTAGTGGGTCTGAATGAAGATTTTCGAGCCGGGCTCGACCTTCAAGCCCGAGCCGTCGGGAAAATCGGTGCCGCGAGAGCCGGGCACGAAGGTGCCGATCCACCCTCCCTCGAGCACCGGCAGGCTGTAGCAGGTGTAGCCCGAGCCGTCGGGGTCGAGCCCGCGGTACTTCGCGGCGGCGCTGGGGTTCAAGAAGAAGATGTCGGCGTGGTGAATCATCGCGGCGTTGCCGGGGGCGAGGGCGTAGCCGGTGATGTACGTGGTCTCGGTCTGGGGCCAGTCGAGCACGAAGCAGCGGTACTCGTCGGGTGAGCGCGAGGGCGTGAAGGCCTTCATCATCGGCACGCTGAGGTCGACGCGCGAGAGGGCGTTCTGGGGCGTCTCGAGCGCCTTGAAGTCGGCGGCGCTGCCCTCCAGGGCGCCGTCGTCGAGCCAGCGGTCGATCATCGACACCTGCTCGTCCGAGAGCGAGCCGTCGGGCGCGTACTCTGCGCAGCTCTTGCTGGCGGGCCACGGCGGCATGCGCCGCTGAATGATGGCGAGCCGCGCGGTCTCGGCGACGTTCATGAACTCGGCGAAGGTGGTGAGCGGAAACGGGCCGATGCCGCCGTTGACGTGACAGCCGGCGCACTTCGCCTGCACCAGGGGGCCAATGTCGCGGCTCCAGCTCACGCGCGGCTCGGGCGCGGCGCAGGCGGCGAGCAGAACCAGCGCGAGAGACAGACGGGCCAAGACACCGGGAGATCTACCGCGGCACCCGAGGAGGAGAAAAGCTCACCCCGCCCGACGGTACTGAGCCGTGGTTGCAGTAACCCATACTGCAATCGCTCCGCAGAAAGGCCGGCGTGCCGCTCCACCCGACCCCGCGCAAAAACCGGCGCAGCGCGGTCGCCGGGTCCGACCCATCCCAGCTAAGACGAGCGCATGATCGGCGCCGACGAGAACCTGGGGCAACTGCTGAAAGCCACCGCGCAGCGCACGCCGCAGGCGATCGCGCTGACGATTCAAGACAAAGACATTCCGTACGGGGCGGTGCGGCAGCGGGCCGTGGCACTGGCGGGCCACCTCTCTGCGATGGGCGTGAGCAAAGGCGACCGGGTGGCGCTGATGCTGCCGAACACGCCGGGGTACGTGTTCGCGTGCTACGCGGCGCTCGAGCTGGGCGCGGTCATCGTCAACCTGAGCCCGGCGAACCAGGGCGGCGAGCTGAAGCAGATACTCACCGACTCGGGCGCGAAGGTGCTGATCGCGCTCGACGTGTTCCTGCCGGGGGTCTACCCGGCGCTGGCGGGCACGGCGGTGCAGCAGCTGCTGATCAGCTCGGTGCAGGGGCTGGAGAAGAAGCTGCCGGCGCCGCCGGGGGTGCCGGCGCCGCAGCCGCTCGAGCCGCTGTTCGCGCCGGGGCCCGCGGCGCCCGAGACGCTGGTCATCGCCGACGACCTGGCGGTGCTGCAGTACACCTCGGGAGCGACCGGCACGCCGAAGGGCGTGATGCTGACCCACCGCAACGTTCTGGCCAGCGTCGAGCAGACCCGCGCGTGGATGACGGGCGACGAGCCGGTGAATGCCGGCGTGGTGTGCATGATTCCGTTCTTTCACGTGTTCGGCTTCACCATCGGGCTGCAGCTCTCGGTGGCGAAGGGGCACCGCATGCTGCTGGTGCCGCGCTTCGACGCGCTCGACCTGCTGCCGCTGGCGCAGCTGATCGAGAAGCACCGGCCCTACTCGCTGCCGGCGGTACCCACGCTGTGGGCGGCGCTGCTGCTGATGCCGGGCATGGCCCGAGAGAAGCTGGCGAGCGTGAAGGTGGCGACCAGCGGCGGCGCGGCGCTGCCGCAGTGGGTGGCCGAGCGGTACCACGCGCTGACCGGCGGCACGATTCTCGAGGCCTACGGCATGTCGGAGGCGGCGGGCGCGACGCACGCGGCGCCGTTCAAGGGGCGAGCGCCGGCGGGCTCGATCGGCAAGCCGCTGGCGTGCTGCGAGGCGAAGCTCGTCAACGTGACCGACGGGGTCGGAGAGCTGTGCCTGCGCGGAGAGACGGTGATGCGCGGGTACTGGCAGAACGAGCAGCTGACCGGGCAGACCTTGCGCGACGGGTGGCTGCACACCGGAGACCTGATGCGGCAAGACGCGCAGGGCTTCTTCTACGTGGTCGACCGCAAAGACGACCTCATCATCACCAGCGGCCACAACGTCTACCCGTCCGAGGTCGAGGCGGTGCTGGCGCGACATGGCGCGGTGAAAGACGTGGCGGTGGTGGGCGTGGCCGATCGGCTGCGCGGGTCGAACATCGTGGCGCACGTGGTGCTGCGAGAAGGGGCCACCGCGACGCGCGACGAACTGCTCAAGGTCTGCCGCGAGAACCTGCCCGACTTCAAGGTGCCGCAGGTCATCAAGGTGGTGACCGACGTGCCGCGCAACCCGGTGGGCAAGACGCTGCGCAAGAAGCTCGAGGCGTAGGCAGCTGCCCAACGCCGAGCCGGGTGGCCGTCGAGCCAGGCCAGAGCTTGAGCGGCATCGTCGGCGAGCGAATGCCCGCGGGCACCAGCGACGAGGACATTGTCTCGATGTGCCAGCGCCTCTACGACCTGAACCGGGGCACCCCGGCCGTGGGCGACACCATCGACGTCATCTACGCGGGCCAGAAGCTCATCGTCCCCGACGACCTCGAGAAGTTCAGCAAGCTGCCGAAGAACGTCTCTGCCAGCCAGCTGCAGTTTCACCGCCCGTAGCCGAGGCCGAGGGGTCTCGAGGGCCGTTCAGGCGAGCCGCTGCGGCCCGGCGGCGCGCTCGTTGGCAGACCGAGCCGTACTTCACCGCGGCGCAGCGCACGCCGGCACGGCGTCGACCCCGGCGAAGAACTCGTCGACCAGCGCCGCCCAGGCGGTGGCGTTCTCGGGGGTGAGACACTTGAACGGCTTCGCCACCGCCCTCCCCGCCAGCGCCTCGCGCTGCTCGCGCCAGTAGCGCAGCGCCAGGTCGGCGCCGTACTCGCGCTCGTCGTTGCCGGGCTGAAACGAGTAGTACGTGCCACCGCGCACCATCAGCGGGTCGGGGGCGTACGGCTGCAGGCAGGCGCTGTCGCCGCCGCACTTCAGCCGAATCAGCCGGTGCTGACGCTGCAGCGTGCGCGCCGACCAGTCGCGGTGGTCAGCGTCGTTGGAGTGAAACAGCTCGTGGAACATCAGGTCGCGCACCTGGCGCACCGAGCCGTTGAGCGTGCCGTTGACGTTGTACGAGACCACCCAGCCGCTGGCGAAGGCGGCCGGGGTTCGACGCTTCACGCTGCGAAAGAAGCGCAGCTCGAGCCCGCGCCAGCGAAAGCGCGGCTTGCCCTGACCCGCCTGCTCGAGGCGCTCGAAGAACGCGTCGTAGTCTGCCAGCGCGGCACAGACGCGCTCGAGGTGCGCGCGGTACTCGCCCAGCGGCAGCTGGGGCACGAGGTGAATGATGCCGCGGTAACCGCCATCGAAGTCCTCTTCCGCCGGGAGCGGCAACACCACGTCGCCGGTCTTCTGGAAGAGCGCCACCGCGAGCGCGGCAGCCCTGGCGTCGGCAGCGAAGCGCTGCTCGAGCTGCGCTTCAGCTTCCGAAGGAGTGGCTCCCCAAAGCAGCAGCGCGACGCAGGCCAGCATCGGGCGACCTGACACCGCGGCTGCGAGCGAGGTTCCCCAAGAGCAGGGCGGGCTCAGAGCAGGGTGACCGCCATGCCCACCGCCACCGCCACCGCGACCACCGCGAAGGCCTTGCGCAGCATCGCCTCGGGCAGGCGGGCCGAGAGGGGCACTCCGGCCACCGCGCCGAGCAGCGCGCCCGCGCCGACGACCGCGAGCAGCTGGGGCTCGAGCGCTCCCTTCGCCGCATGGGTGACGGCGCCGCTCAGCGAGGCGGCACAGACCACCGCCGCCGAGGTGCCGATGGCCCGCCGCACCGGCACGCCGAGCAGCGACGAGAGCGCGGGCACGATGAGAAAGCCCCCGCCCACGCCGAGCAGGCCGGTGAGCAGCCCCACCATCAGCCCGAGGCCCACCGTCGGAAGCAGCGCGAAGGTGCCCTGCCCTGCTCCCTCGCGCTTGCTGAGCCACATGCGCGCCGCGGCCACCAGCAGCGCCGCGCAGAACGCCCCCAGCGTGAGCCGGGCCGGCAGCGCGTGGTGCAGCAGCGCGCCCAGCGGAGCCGCGACCAGCGCCGCGGGTGCGAACGCGGCCGCCACCTTCCAGTCGACGTTGCTGCGCCGGGCGTGCACCACCGCCGCCACCAGCGCCGTGCCGAAGACGATGGCCAGCGAGGTGCCGGTCGCCTGGGCCAGCGGCTGGTGAAACCCGTAGAGCAACAACGGCACCGCCAGCACCCCGCCACCGGCGCCCAGGGCGGCGAACACCAGGCCCAACCCGACGCCCAACAGCAGCCCCATGGCGATGTGCTCGGCGGTCACGGCGCGCCGTCGACATCGCTCGAATCGGCCCACCGCGCTACTGTTGAGCGCATGCCCGGCAAGAAGCGCGAGACGGTGAAAGAGACGGCGAAGAAGTTCGCCCAGCGCCTGGCCAAGACCGTCGCCGAGAACGACCCGGCGAAAGAGCGCGCCTTCGAGGCCTACCAGGCCGAGCGTGAAGCCGCGGTGAAGAAGGCGCTCGACGCGCACCTCGCGCGGAAGAAGAAGTAGCGCCTTTTGAAGGTCAGCGCGGAGCGTCGCCCGCGAGCAGCGCAGAGAAGAGCTCCTGCCGCGCCGGCTGACCGTCGCTCGAGCGTCGGGTGATGGCCGCCCAGTTGAGCCGCACCGCCTTGCCCACCCGCACCACCTGCGGCTTGCTCGCCTCGCCCACCGCGTCGGCGTCGGTGAGCCGCTGCTCGGGCCCCAGGGCGCCGTCTTCTGCGACCGCGCGGCGATAGAGCGAGAAGCCGGCGCTCTGCCCGGTGGCGATGTAATAGGCGTCGAAGCCGTGGCCGTCTCTGCGGGGCAGCAGCGCGGTGTCGTGCACGTTGCTGCTCCACGGGGCGAGCTCGACCGGCGGCCCGAAGCCCACCCCGTCGCGCGCCAGCCGCACGAACGAGGTCATGCCTGTCTGGCCCTGCTGGTACGCGAGCGCGGTGACGTTGCGCTCGCTCACCGCCAGGGTGTGCATGGCGCCGACCGGCAGCTGCACCGGGTCGTCGGTGAAGGTCTGGCCGTCGCGCGACGAGGCGAGGTGCAGCTGAGAGTTGCCGTCGCGGTACACCATGCGAAAGCCGTCGCCGCTCGCCACCACCTTTGGCCAGCCGAGAAGGTTCTGCAGCGCTCGCGGGGCCGCGACCGGCTCGGGCGGCTGCAGCTGGCCCTTCACCAGCTCGGCGCGAAACATTCGCGGCGGGGTGCGAAACGCCTCGTTCGCGGCCTCGGCGTAGAGCCACACGCGGCCGTCGTGCTCGACCCACGAAGGCCCGCCCACCAGGCGGCCGAGCCCCTCGAAGGCCGGCGCCAGGGCCGGCAGCTGGTGCGAGCTCGCGCTGCCCACGCGCAGCGCTCCTTCGGTCATCGGCACGTCGTAGGTGTCGGCGGCGACGAACACCTTGCGGCCCACGTGCACCGCCGCGGCCATCATGTCGATGCCGTGCGAGCCCAGCTGCAGGCGCTGCACGTCGCCGGGGCCGAGCAGCGCCGGTAGAGGGGGCGGCGGCGAGACGACGTTGCCCAGCTGAAAGCCCTGCTGCAGCACCGCGAGCGCCGCCTGCTCGCGCGGCCCGCGCAAGAACGGAGCGAGCTGCACCTGGCCCTGCTGAAACTCTTCGAAGGTGAGCTTCTGGGGGTCGCCGTCGAGGTCGACCCCGCCCTGCTTCGGGTTGTTGAGCGCGAAGCCGACCAGGCCCGCGTCGGGGTGCTTGCGGTACAGCGCGTTCAGGTCGAGGGGCGGAAGCCGCGTGCGAGAGGGCATCGGGGGTCACCGTAGCCCCGCGGCGCGAGAGCGGCAGGTGACCGGCGCGGCCCATGTCACCGCGGCACGACTCTTTCCATCTTCACCGGTTTGGAATGATCGCTTCCCCAGGTGCCGGCAACAGACCGCGACATGAACGCTCTTCGCCTGTCGCTCGTGGCCCTCGTGCTCGCCTTCACCGGTTGCCAGTGTGGAGCCCCCATTCACGGCTCGGGGGTCTCGAAGACCGAGCCGAGAGACCTGGCCGGCCCGTACCACCGCGTCGAGGTGGGCGATGGCCTCAACGTGCAGCTGACCGACCGCGACCCGGGGCAGGTCTCGCTGACGGCCGACGACAACCTGCTGGCGCACATCGAGACCGACGTGACCGACGGGGTGTTGGTCATCAAGGCGAAGGACGGTGAGTGGCTCGACTCGCGCACGCCCATCTCGGTCGAGGTGTCGCGCGGTGGAGTGAACGAGCTGGGCGCGTCGGGCGCGGCGCACATCTCGAGCAGCGGCGGGGTGGTGTGCGACCGCATCGCGATGCAGGTGTCGGGCGCGGCGCAAATCGAGCTCGACTCGGCGGTGGGCACCGAGCTGGTGGTCTGGGCGTCGGGCGGCTCGCAGGTGCGGGTGCGTGACGTCACCGCGCCGAAGGCCGACTTCCAGGTGTCGGGCGGCTCGCAGATTGACGCCACCACCGGCAAGCTCGATGCGGTCAACGTCGCGCTGTCGGGCGGCTCGCGGGTGCAGCTCGGCGAGGTCGCCTCGGCCAGCGCCACCCTCGACCTGAGCGGCGGCTCGACCACGAAGCTCACCGCCTCGACGTCGGTGAGCGGCAAGCTCTCGGGCGGCAGCGAGGCCTTCATCAAGGGCAACCCCGCCACCCGAAGCCTCGAGACCTCGGGCGGCAGCCGCGTCAGCTTCGCCGAGTGACGAGGCTCGCTCTCGCCGGTTTGGGCGCAGCCCACAGTGGCTGCCCCCCCCCCCCCCGGTTTCCCCCCCCCCCCCCCCCCCCCCCCCGGGGGGGGGGGGGGCCGCCGGCCGGGGGGGGGGGCGGCGCCCCCCCCCCCCCCCCCCGCCCCCCCCGGCGCCCCCCCCCCCCCCCCCCCCCCCCCCCCCCCCCCGGCCCCCCCCGGCCGCCCGCCCCGCCCGGCCGGCCCCCCCCCCCCCGCCCCGTCTTCTTCTCCCCCCCCCCCCCCCGTCCGGGGCGCCGTGGGGGGGGGCGCCGCCGCGCCCCCCGCCCGGGCCCTCCGGGCCCCCCCTCCGCCCGGCGCCCGGCAGCACGGTGCGCATCAGCTACGGCACCACCTGCCACTGAAGCGGCACCTGCCCCAGCGCGCGCCGCGGGTGAACCCTGATCTTTCGCTGCTCTCCATCCCGTCGATCGCATGGATTCCTCGGGAAGACGAAGTCGCTGGCTGACGGCCGCGCTCTAATTCCAGGCGATCGGCTGGAATTAGGCTGCTCAGCCGAGGAATAGTCACTTCATGGCCGCAAAATCTCGCCGATCGCCTGGAATCAGGCGCCACCGCCGAGCCGGCGCTCCCCCGGTGCCCTCATGGGCCGCGGGCCTGGCCGCCGCGCTCAGGCGTCGCCGCAAAGAGCTGCGCCTGACCCAGCTCGAGCTCGCAGCGTTGGCGCGCTGCGGCCCCGACTTCCTCTACGACGTCGAGAACGCCAAGCCGACCCTGCGGCTCGACAAGCTGGTCGGCGTGCTCGAGGTGCTGGGCGTGCGCTTGCTGCTTCAGCCCGGCAAGGGCGGGCTGGCGGTCGAGGCTGCCGACGCGGTCGCCGAGGCCGTTCGGTCGTAAAGACCTCGCCGCGCGACGTCGAGCAGGTCGCGGTGTTCCGCAACACCGAGCGGGTCGGCAGCCTCACCCGAACCGCGCACGGCTCCCGCTTCGAGTACGACACCGACTTCTTCGAGCGCCACCGCAACGCACCTGGAGGCATCGCGACCCATCTTCCGTACGCGCGCCGCACCACCGAGACGGCCGGTGTGAACCTTCACCCGTACTTCGCAGGCCTGCTGCCAGAGGGGCTGCGCCTCCGCGCGATGGTGAGCAGGTTGAAGACCTCGCAAGACGACCTCTTCAGCCTGCTGGTCGCCAGCGGCAGCGACTGCGTCGGCGACATCTTCGTAGTCCCCGACGGTGAGGTGCCGACGCTCGACCACGACGCGGCCACGCTCGATGCCGAGGCCTCGTTCGCCGAGCTGTGGAAGCAGACCCTCGACACCGACTCGCACCCCATCATCGCGGGCGTGCAAGAGAAGCTGTCGCCGTCGCTCATCACGCTGCCGGTGCGAGCGCGCGGCAAGCGGTGGATTCTCAAGCTCAACCCACCCGACAAGCCCGAGCTGGTCCAGAACGAGCACTTCTTCATGAGGCTGGCCGCACGCTGCCTGAGCGGCGCAGCCAGGGTCGAGCTGGTTCGCGACCGCGACGGTGTTCCTGGCCTGTTGGTCGCGCGCTTCGACCGGGTCTTCGACGCTGCGAAGAAGGCGTGGCTCGGCGTTCACCAGGAGGACGCGTGCCAGCTGCTCGACCGCTACCCCGCCGACAAGTACCGGCTCGCCCTGCGCGACGTGCTCGACGGGCTCGAGGCGTGCGGCGCTCCCATGGTCGAGCGCCGCCGCCTGCTCGAGCTCATCGCCTTCAGCTACCTCATCGGCAACGGCGACCTGCACGGCAAGAACATCAGCGTCGGGCTGAGGGGCACCACCCTGCAGCTCACCGAGGGCTACGACCTGCTCAGCACCCGGCCCTATGGCGACCGACGGCTCGCGCTCAAGGTCGAGGGCCGCGACGACAACCTGAAGCGCGGCCACCTCGTGGCCATCGGCGAGCGGTATCGCATTCCCGCCAAGGCGCTCGGCGCCCGTCTCGATGAGCTCTGCGCGCAGGTGTCAGCCGCGGTACCTGACTTGAAGGAGATCGGCTTCGATGCGCGCAGGACGAAGCTCCTCGCCGACACCCTGTCGAAGCGCGCCGACGACTTGAGCGGGTGATTCGACGTCGCCTTCCCAACCTGCCGCAAATGGGTTCATCGAGACGCAGCGGAGAACGTCAGCCGACAAACCCGTGTCGCTCGAATGGGAGTGCGGTTTCTGCTCGACGAAACCCTTCACTCGGTGACCGCGCGGGGTGTCATGCCGGCATGAAACGACGGGCCTGGCCGGTGCTGTTCCTGATGCTGCTCCCACTGCTCGCGTGTTCTGCGGGGGGAACCGGCGGCACGGGTGGCTCGGGAGGCGAAGGCGGCACCGGCGGCCTGGGAGGCACCGGCGGGTCGGCCCCTGGCCTGTTGCCCGACGGCGGGTACGACGTGCCCGACGACCAGCGCGCCTTCTGCGTCGATGGCGCGCAGGCGTACTGTGAGATGGCCACGCGCTGCGGCCGGGCCACCAGCGTGACCGGGTGCCTCGCCTCGTCTGAAGGTTCGCTGACCCAACTGTTGTGCACGTCGATGGCCGCACTGGCGCAGCCCAGCCTCTCGGCCGGTCGGTCGCGGTTCGACAGCGCAGCGGCCCGTCAGTGCGTCGAGGCCCTTCGGTCTTCTGCCTGCGGAACGCCCCCCACCTTCCCCTGCGCTGGCGTCTTCGTCGGGCAGGTGGCGACCGGCGGCGCCTGCTTCGAGCAGATTGTGGGGAGCCTCGAGTGCCACGCCACCGACTATTGCGACACCTCGATGACCTGCCCGGGCCTGTGCCACCCGCGCAAAGGGGCCGGAGAGAAGTCGAGTGGCGGCCTCCTCGTCGACGACTGCCAGCTCGGCCTGAGCCGCACCAGCTCGGGGTATTGCGCCGAGCCGGTCGCGATCGGAGGTTCGTGCGTCTCGACCGACGGCGGCTCGAGCGTCGACCTGCCCTCGTGCGTCTCTGGGGCGCGCTGCGACTACACCACCTCGCGCTGCGTGGCGAAGGGCCCCGTGGGCGGCGCGTGTACCGCGGGGTACGAGTGCCGGTCGGGCCTGGTCTGCCTGAACGGCCAGTGCGCGACCCGGCCCGGCGGCGGTCCCGGGCAGCCTTGTGACGAGCCGCGGGTCGGCAACGACTGCCCCGTCGACCTGCGCTGCGACGCCGCCCCGTTGGCCACCGATGGAGGCCACTGCACCGCCCGCCTCGCGCGCGGCGCGCCCTGCAGCACGTCTGACGATTGCCAGCCCGGGCTGCTGTGCCGCGGTGCTCCCAGCTACCCCTACGACGGAGGCATGGGCACCTGCGGCGGCTTCCCCACCATCGGCGAGCCGTGTGACAGCTCGACTTCGCTGTGCCTCACCGGCTGGTGCGACCCCCAGAGCAAGCGCTGCGCCCCGTCGCTCGCCCCAGGTGCTTCGTGCGACCCGGCCCACCCCGGTTGCGATTTCGCCCGCAACCAGGTCTGCGACCCGACCACCCACGCCTGCATCGACCGCAAGCCGCTGGGCGCTTCGTGCGACCCGGCTGCGATGTTCATCTGCGCAGGCGCGGCGTTCTGCAGCGAGGGCTCGCGCACCTGCGCTCCGATGCGCAAGGTCGGCGAGTCGTGCTCGGGCCGCAACCTCACCGAGTGCCTTTTGGGCACCTGCACCAACGGCCGCTGCGCATCGGTGGCGGGGCTGTGCCTCGACCCGTCGTGGCTCCAGTAGGGCCTGCCGAGCAGGCGCTGACCGGTAGAGCGGTTCTTGGTCGGTGCCCTGGTTGATGAACCCCGCTCGAGCCTCGAGCCGCGGCACCTGAGTTTCTGTGCGCGCCCCGAGGGCTGCGTCACACAAACCGTGTCACCCGAATGAACGGCCCGTGCCGGGTCGTCGAAGCGCTTCACTCGGCCCCGGACCCCGGTGTCGTGCCGTCATGAAACGACGTGCCCTGCCGGTGCTGTTCCTGATGCTGCTCACGCTGCTCGCATGCTCCCCAGGAGGCCCCGGTGGCACGGGTGGCTCCGGAGGTGAGGGCGGCAGCAACGGCCGGGGAGGCACCGGCGGCTCGGCGCCTGGCCTCTTGCCCGACGGCGGGTACGACGTGCCTGATGACCAGCGCGCCTTCTGTGCCGATGACGTCGCGGCGTACTGTGACCAGGCGGCGCGCTGCGGCGAGTACAGCACCGCGAGCGGGTGCATGGCGGTGGCCGCTCCGCTGCTGCAGCCCCTCTGTCTCTCGCTCGCGGCGCTGAACAAATACAGCATCACCGCCGGCCGCATGCGGTTCGACCCTGCCGCGGCACGGCGTTGCGTCGACTCCACCCGCACCGCCGCCTGTGGCGCGAACCTGAGCTTCCCCTGCGCCGACGTCTTCGTCGGCCAGGTCGCGACGGGCGGAGCCTGCTACCAGCAGCTTCTGGGCAGCTTCGACTGTGGCAGCGCCGACTACTGCGACGCCACCGCGACCTGCCCGGGCGTGTGCACCCGCCGCAAGGGTCCCGGCGAGAAGTCGAACGGCGGCGTCTTCGTCGCCGACTGCCGGCCAGAGCTGACCCGCACCAGCTCGGACTATTGCGTCGAGTGGCTGCCGCCCGGAGCGTTCTGTCGGTCGGTCGACGGCGGCTCGAGCGCCGACCTGGCGCCCTGCACGCCCGGCGCGTTCTGCGACTCGAGCACCGACCGGTGCGTGGCGAGGCAGGGCGAAGGCGCGACCTGCAGCTCGAGCCAACAGTGCCGCAGCGGCCTCGCCTGCCTCGGCGGCCACTGCGCTGTTCGGCCCGCCGGCGGGCTCGGGCAGCCCTGCGACGAGCCCAGGGTCTACAACACCTGCCCGGGCGACCTGCGCTGCGACGCCCCCCCTCGCGCGACCGACGGTGGCCACTGCGCGGCGCGAAGCGGCAGCGGCACGAGCTGCTTCACCACCTCAGACTGCGCGGCGGGGCTGCTCTGTCATGGCGCGCCGTCGTACCCCTACGACGGCGGCATGGGCACCTGCGGGGGCCTGCCGAAGCTCGGCGACCCGTGCGACACGCTGGCCCTCTGCCTCGAGGGGTGGTGCGACCCGAAGACGGCGCGCTGCGCGGCTCCGCGCGCCCGCGGCGCCGCGTGCGACCCCACCCGCTTGAGCTGCGACTTCGCGCACGGCGACATCTGCGACCCGACCACGCGCGTCTGCATCGCGCCCAAGGCCATCGGAGAGTCGTGCGACCCGTCGGGTCTCTTCATCTGCGGGATTCGGTCATTCTGCAGCCAGGGCTCGCGCACCTGCGCCCCGACGCGCGCGGTGGGCGACTCGTGCTCGGGTCGCGACACCCAGGAGTGCTGGCTGGGGACCTGCAAGAACGGCGTCTGCGCCCCCGTCGACGGCTACTGCCTCGACCCCGCGCTCTACCAGTAGCGTGCAGGGCCGCTCAGCCGCTCGGCTCGTGCACCTCTTCGGAGAAGAGGAACCCGACCTTCGGCACGTGGAAGCACAGCGGCGCAGCGTCTGCGGCGATGGCGCGCGCGGCCTGCGACTCGACCGTGCCCTCGAGCAGCGTGCAGTCGGCGGTGGCGATGGGCAGGTCGATCTCCTGCCGGGTGATGCGGCTCCGGTACGGCTGCGACGAGAGCGCGCGGTTCTGCGGCACCACGTACTCGAGCATCGCGTCGAACGAGCCGAACACCTCGGCCCAGTCGGGCGGCAGCTCGCGCCGCGGCGAGCGCCGCACCTGCACGCGCGCGTCGGGAGCCGTGCCGCGCCCGGGCTCGAGCGCGAGCGCCAGCGCGTCGCCTTCACGGGTCAGCCGGGCCTCGTGCAGCACGTGCATCGGCATGCCCTCGCTGAACAGCCGCGCGCCGAGCGCCTGGGGCAGGTTGTCGATGGCGTTGGTGAGAAAGAAGATGCCGTCGCGCCTTCGCACCGGGTCGGTGACGTGAATGCGCCAGTTGGTCTGAATCGCGCTGGGTGAGAGCCGCCGCAACGGGCCGAGGAAGCGAAAGCCGAAGCTCCCGTGCCGGTAGCTCAAGAAGGTGAACACCGCCTTGTTCTGCTGCGGGCCCAGGCGCTGCAGCGTGAGCCCCGGCGGCACCAGCGGCTCGAGCCTGGCGGCGTCGAGCAGGTAGCTCACGTAGATGACGTCGGTGATGTCGCTCACCATCGCCACCACCGGCACCGGCTCGAGCAGCGCGTAGAAGAAGCGGCTGCGCGCCACCCGCTCGAGCGCGCCGGCCAGCACTCCGCCGAAGGGCAGCCGCCACGGGGCCCAGCGCCCGTGCGCCTCGTCGGCGATGCGCCGGCCCAGCACCACCTCGAGCAGCGTGGCGTAGAGCACCAGCAGCACCGAGAAGCCGAGCGCGTTCAGCACCGCCACCACCGGAGGCGGTATGCCCAGCGGCACCAGCGGAGACACCGCCGCGGGGACCATCGCCACGCAGAACACCAGCGTCGCGCGCTGCAGGGCCACGCTCCACACCTTCGCCCGGTAGAACGCCGCCAGCATCACCAGCGTGCCGAGGGTGTAGCCGCAGGCGCCCCAGCCGGCGGTGAGCAGAAAGGTGGGGCGCTCCCAGGCGAGGTAGGTGGCGAGGTCGCCGCTCGCGAGCGCGATGCCGTGCGTGACCCAGACGGCCTGCGCGTACTGGTCGGGGACGATGGCCACGCACGTCAACAGCAGCGCGGGCACCGTCAGCGCGCGCGGGAGATACGGCGCGCGCACCAGCACGAGCGCGAAGATGAAGTCGACCAGCGCCGTCAGCTGCCAGGGCAGCCACCCCAGCCGGAACAGCCACGGGTGCTCGGCGAGCAGCCGCACCCGCTCGGCGTCGTCGGCGATGCCTCCGCCGGGAAGAAAGCGCGCGAGCACCAGCGCCATCGAGAGCATCGCCGCGACGTGAATGAGCACCATCGCCAGCAGCCACCGCTCGACGGCGAGTGCCCGCGCACCCTGAGCGGAGGCCGAAGGCCGCAGTCGAACGGGTGCCGTCACCGCATGCACGCTGGGCAGCACATACTCCGGGCATCAAGCAGCACGGCGCGCGCCCTCATACGATGGAGCATCTGCGCCTGAAGCCTTCGGCGAGCGACAGCAGGGTTCGACAAAGCTCACCCTGCCGGTCTCCCCCTCAGCTGCACTGCTGGTTGGTCTGCAGCACCTCGGCCATGCCGGGCGGCTTGGGGAGCTGCGAGGCGGCCATCGAGGCGACGAACTCACCGCGCGTCGCCAGCTTGAGGCGGTGGTTGTTCTTGCGCTCGCGGCCGACGGTCGAGGCGCGGCGCCCGTCGTAGTCGTGGGCGGGCAGCACCAGCACGTGGTCGGGCAGCGACAAGAGCCGCTGCAGGCTCTCGAACAGCTTCTCGCTGTTGCCGGTGGGCAGGTCGGTGCGGCCGCACGAGCCGATGAGCAGGGTGTCACCGGTGAGCACCCGGTCGGGCAGCACCAGGCAGATGCTGTCGTTGGTGTGCCCGGGGGTGTGCAGCACCTCGATGCGCACGCCGCCCACCATGATGAGGTTGCCGTCTTCGAGCTGCTGGTCGACGCACGCGCTGGTCGCCGCCGAGTGCATCAGCATCTTCGCGCCGGTCAGCTCTTTGAGCCGCGGCGAGCCGCTCAGGTGGTCGGCGTGGGTGTGGGTCTCGATGGTGTACTTGAGCCGCAGCTTCTTCTGCGAGAGCAGGTCGAGGTACGAGTCGACGCGCTCGCGCAGCGGGTCGACCAACGCGGCCTCGCCGGTCGAGAGGTCGGCCACCAGGTAGGTGCGCGAGGCCGAGTCGGGCTGCAGCACCTCGAAGTGGTAGCCCGGCGCGTCTTGCAGCACCGGCTCGAGCAGCGGGTCGCCGTCGATGGAGGCCTCCATCCACTTGTCGGCGCAGCGGCCGGCGAACGCGGCGCTGACCGAGTCTCCGCTGGTGCGGTAGCGGCCCACCCACTTGCGGTGCTTCACCCGGTCGACGAACTCGAGCAGCCGGTGCACGTCGCTCTCGTCGTTGTAGAGCCCGACGCTGGCGCGCACCATGCCGGTCGGCTGCACGCCCGCCTCACCGTCTTGCCGGGTCTGCTTCACCTGGCCCTCGAGCAGCCGCGACACGTAGAGGTGCGAGCAGAAGCGGCCGTTGCGAACCGCCAGCGCGCCCTCTTCGCTCAGCACCGCGGCGGTGAGCAGCTCGCTCACCCCGTCGACGTTGAAGGTCACCACGCCCAGCCGCGCGCTCGCGTCGGCCGGCCCGTACACGGTGACCCCGCCGATGCGCTTCAAGCCATCGAGCGCCTGCTGGGTGAGCTTGAGCTCGTGGGCGCGCACCTCGTCGCGGCCGATGTTCTCGATGAACTGCAGCGCCCGCGCCATCGCCACCACGCCGCCGATGTTCGGTGTGCCGCCGTGGTGCCGGTCGGGCGCCTTCATGTACTCGACGCCGTGCGAGGTGACGTTGGCCGCGGTGCCGCCACCGGGCAGGTACGGCGCCGCCTCGTCGAGCACCGCGCGCGGCCCGTAGAGGAAGCCGGCGCCGAACGGCGCGTAGGCCTTGTGGCCTGCGCCGGCCAGAAAGTCGATGTGCTCGGGGTGACCGAACGGCTTCACGTCGAGCTTGATGCGCGCCAGCGCCTGCGCCGCGTCGACCAGAATCAGCGCGCCGTGGTCGTGCGCCAGCCGGGCCAGCTGCCCCAGCGGAGGCATGATGCCGGTGACGTTCGAGCCGGCGGTCACGCAGAACAGCTTCACGTCGTTCTTTCGCAAGAGCTCTTCGACGTGGTTGAGGTCGAGCTCTCCCACGCCGTTGACGCGGGCGCGCAAGACCGGCCCCCGGGCGCGGTGGGGCAGCTCGTTGCTGTGGTGCTCCATCTCGGTGGTGAGCACCTTGCCGGGGCGGTGCTGCATCACGTGGCTGGCCAGGTCGATGGCGTGGGTGGTGTTCTGGGTGAACACCACGCAGCCGTTCTTCAGCTCGGCGCCGAGGTAGTCGGCGATGACGTAGTAGGCCTCTTCGAAGCGCTCGGTGGCCTTGCGCGAGAGCAGGTGGGTGCCGCGGTGCACGTTGCTGTACTCGCGCTCCATGAACTCGGTGTACGCGCGGAGCACGCTCAGGGGCGGGTGGGTCGACGCGGCGTGGTCGAGGTAGACGAGCGGCCGCTCGCCGCTGCCCAGCACCGGCACCCGGCGGGTGGTGATGGGAAACTCGCCGCGCACCTGGGCCCAGGTCAGCTTGCCCGGCGCCGCGCACGCCACCGGCACGCCGTCGATGGGCAAGCCGAGGTGCTGCCAGCGCTCGATGCCGCCCTGCAGGTTGAAGACGTTCGCGTAGCCCATCTTCTGCAGCACGTCGCCGGCCAGCGCCGAGCGGTTGCCGGTGGAACAGTAGAGATAGAGCGTGGTGCCCTTGTCGGGCACGTGGTCGCCGACGTGCTTCTCGAGCAGGCCGCGGGGCAGCGCCACCGCGCCCGGCAGCGTGCCCAGGCCCACCTCGTCTGCCTCGCGCAGGTCGAGGAAGACGACTCCGGGGCCGCGCTTCTGGTGCGCCTCTTCGCAGGAGATTTCTTTCACGCGGGTGAGCGCGTCGGCGACGAAGGTCTTGTAGGTCCAGGGAGTGCTCATCAGGGCAAAGGTCTAGCCCATTCGCTTTGGGGAATCTCCCCGCCCCCCCTCGTCGCGCTCCAGTCAGCGGCGCGAGGCTTCGTCGCGGCGCCGGCGGTCTTCTTCGTCGCGGCGGCGGCGGTCGTCTTCCTGGCGGCGGCGCTGCTCTTCGTACTGCCGCCGCTTGTCTTCTTCGTAGCGGCGCTGCTCTTCGAAGCGGCGCTGCTTGTCCTGCTCGTAGCGGCGCAGCTGCTCGAGCCGCTGCTGCTCGAAGATGCGCTCTTTGTACTGCTGGTCGCGGCGCTGCTGCTCGAAGCGGCGGTCTTTGTCTTGCTGGTCGCGGCGCTGCTGCTCGGCGATGCGCTGCTTGTCCTGCTCGTCGCGGCGCTGGCCCTCGTAGCGCCGCTCTTTGTCCTGCTGGTCGCGGCGCTGCTGCTCGAGCTGGCGGCGCAGCTCGTCGTAGCGGCGCAGGCGCTGGTCGTCGTCGCGCGTGCGCTCGAGCCGCGCGTCGTCGATGCGGCGGTCGTCGAGCTCGTCCTCCCGGCGCTCTTCGAGCTCGCGGTCGTCTTCGAGCTCGCGCTCACGGTTCTCGTCGTCGATGCGGTCTTCGTCGAGCGCGTGCTGCTGCTGCTGGCGGAAGAGGCGCTCGGCGTCGTCTTGCGCGCGCCGCTGCTGCTCGTACTGCTGCTCGCGGTACTGCTGCGCGTTGCGGCGCTCGAGGTCGAGCATCATCTGCTGCTGAACCTGCTGCAGGTACGCGTCGTACGCGTCGAGGTCGCCGAACAGCTGCGCGCGCGCGGCCATCGGCCACAAGACCAGCGCGAGGGCGATGCCTGAGAACCAGCGCATCACACATTGTCGGACAGGGCGGCCCCACGGTTGCGTATTCCAAGTGATAATGGTGCCTTACGCCAGCGTTTTCAGGGCAGATGGCAAGGGCGGTTACGACCCGGTGAGCGCCTGCGCGGGGTCGATCAGCGAGGTTAGGTAGTGCGGCGATGCTCGCCTTCACCGCCGCCCTGCTGCTCGCGCACGGCCAGTACCCGCTCGCCTACCAGCTGCTCGCCAAGCCGGGCACGCCGGGCGGCTACCTGGCGGGCACCTCGTTCGGGGTGCTGCTCAGCAGAGACGACGGCGCCAGCTGGCAGTACGTCTGCGACGAGGCCATCGGCTACCCGCCCGCCGCGCAGCCGGTCTGGGTGGTGACCGGCTCGGGCAAGCTGCTGGGCGGCGACCTCACCGGGCTCTACGTCTCGACCGACGAGGGCTGCACCTGGTCGCAGCACCCCACCTTCGCCCCGCCAGCCGACGGCGGCATGGGCCCCGGAGTCGCCGACCTCACCTCGCAGGGCGGCACCCTCTACGCCGCCAGCGCGAAGTACGGAGTGAGCAACGCGCTGTGGCGCTCGACCGACGAAGGCGCGACGTGGGCCCAGCTGCCGGTCGCCAGCAACGCGCTGCTCTTCACCACCGTGCGCGTCGCGCCGAGCCGGCCTGCGCGCGTCTACGCCGCGGCCTGGTGGTTTCGCCCCGACCTCACGGCCTTTCTCTTCCGCAGCGACGACGGGGGTGACGCGTTCACCCGGGTCGACGTCACGACCGCGCTGCCGGTGCGGGGCTCGTTTCGGCTGATGGCGGTGTCTCCCGACGACCCCGACGTGCTCTACGCCGCGGTGCAGACCACCGACCCCCTGCGCTCGTACTTCGTGCGCAGCGCCGACCGCGGCGACACCTGGACGCCGCTGTTCGACACCGAAGACCTGCTGCGCAGCGCGGTCATCGCGCCCGGCGGGCTGTGGGTGTCGGCCGACTCGCGCATCTTCCACTCCACCGACGGGGTGACCTTCGCCCCGCTCGCCTCGCCCACCCGGTGGGCGTGCATCGACCGCCTCGGCGGCCACAACTACGCGTGCGGCTGGCCCGAGGTCGACGGGTACGCCATCGCCGAACTGGGCAGCTCGGGGCAGCTGCAGCCGCTGCTCACCTGGCAACGCATCTCGTCGGTCGCCCACTGCCCCGGCACCCACGTCGAGGCCACCTGCACGCCGCTGTTCTCTTCGTACATCAAGGCCACGCTGCCACCCTCGCCGCCCCTCGACGCGGGCAGCGTGAGCGAGCCGGTCGACGCCGGCGTGCCTCCCACCCTCGTCACGCCCGCGCCGTCAGGCTGCAGCACGGCGCCCACCACGCTGGCGGCGATGGCGCTCGCGCTGGTCGCGATGGCTTGGGCGAGCCAGCGCCGGCGCTGAAGCCCGGGCCCCTTTTTCAGTCTCTCGAGCCCGAGCCCAGCGCCATCAAGGTGGCGTCGAGCTCCTGCGCGGTGCTCAGCGTCTTCAAGTTCGCCGCAAGGGCGACCCGCGACAGCACCTGGTTGGTGGTCTCTCGAATCAGGTCGGTGCTCGAGCCCGGCGGCGCCCCTGCGGCGCGGGCGCGCGCTTCGGGCGAGATGGAGATGCGCACTCCGCCGCTGCCGAGCTCGCTGGCGTCGGCGCGCGCGGCGTCGAAGCCGTCGGTTCGCGCGTTGGCCACGTTGTTCGCGCTGACCGCGAGCCGGGTGCTGGCGGCGCCGAGCCCGCTCGCAGCGATGGAATACGGTGAAGAGAGCGCCGAGAAGCCCATGCCGTGAGTCTGTCGCCGACGCCGCGCCTCGAGCAAAGGGGCGAAGTCGACCCGGAGCACCAGGGCGGCGCGTCACTCACGTTTCCTCACCGGGCGCAGGTCGCCGCTGAACTCCTTTCCACCCCTGCGACGGCGGGTAGAGTGCGACCCTCGTGCTCGCGCTGTTCTTGTCGTCGCTGCTCGCCGCGACTCCAGTGAAGTTGGTGGCGCCTCCGCTCTCGGGGCCCGGGCTCTCGGCCGACAAGGTGCGGGTGTTCACCGCAGCGCTGGCGCAGAGCCTGCGCGCGTCGGGCATCGAGGTGGTGACGTCGGACGAGATTGCGGTGCTCCTGGGCGCCGAGCGCCAGCGGCAGCTCTTGGGCTGCTCCGAGAGCGAGAGCTGCCTGGCCGAGCTGGGCAACGCGCTGGGCACCTCGGCGACGCTCAAGGGCAACGTGGCCCGGCTCGACGCGGTGTACCAGGTGCAGCTCACCGTGCTCGGCAACGACACCCGCATCATCGCCGAGACCTCGGCGCGCGCGAGTGACGAGCCCGCGCTGCTCGACCCGCTCGACGAGGCGGCCCGCGCCCTGGCCCGCCAGCTCGGCGCGAAGCTCCCCCGCAGGCTCAAGCCGGTGGCGTGGGTGCCGGGCCTGTTGGGCCTGCTCTCGGGCGCCGCCGGCACGGTGATGCTGGCGCAGTCGAAGAGCGACTACGACACCCTCACCCACTCGTCTTTCTCTGCCGGGGACGCCGAGCGGGTGGCGAACCGCGGCTCGGCGCTGCAGACCGGCGGCTTCGTCGCGCTGGGCGTCGGCACCGCGCTGCTCGTCGCCGGCGTGCTCCTCTTCCTGCTGGGGCCGCAATGAGAAGGGTGCGGCTGCTGGCGCTGCTCCTGCTCACCGGCTGCTTCGACTTCGGCCGCGCGCTGAGCGACTGCTACGCCAGCGGCCGCTGCCCCGACGGCGGAGCGACCGGCGGCGGCACCAGCGGCGGCTCGACCGCGGGTGGCCAGGGAGGCATGAGCGGCGGCACTGCAACGGCGGGCGGCGGCGCGACCGCGGGCGGTGCGGGCGGCGGCAGCGCGGTCACCTTCACCCGCGCCACCTGCACCGACGGAGGAGTGTGCTGGGACCACCCGCTGCCGCACGGGCGCGACTTCGGCGCGGTCTACGCGGCCGGCCCCGACGACGTGTGGGGCGCGGGCCGCGCGGGGCTGCTCACCCACTGGAATGGCGCCGGCTTCACCGAGGTCGACCCGCTCTCCATCGCCGGCTCGGGCGGCCTGCCGTTCGCCGACCTGTGGCTGGTCTGGGGCCTGGCGAGCGACGACGTGTGGGCCACCGGCTCGCGCCACCCGCTGCTCCACTTCGACGGCGGCAGCTGGTCGGGCGTCTCGGTCGGCGGCTCGGCGCCGGCGAACAACCGCTCGTGCTTCGGCATCGACGGCACCGCGCAGGCCACCTGGGTGAGCTGCGACGGCCGGCTCTACCGCGGCAGCGCGGCCGGCGTGGCCGAGGTGAAGGTCGACGCCGGCCTCGACTGCGGCGTGCTGCTCGCCGACCCGGGCGGCGCCGGAGTCACCTGTGCTCCGCGCGCAGGCGCCGGCGCGCCCATCGTTCACGTGCTCGCCGACGCGGGCTGGGTCACCGCGTCGATTGCCGCCCCGCCACAGCTGGTCACCGTGTTCACCCGGCTGCGCACCGGCGAGGGGTGGATGGGGGGTTACACCGGCGCCGCCGCGTATCTCGCCCGGCAGGACCCCATCGACCCGACCCGGTGGACCTCGGTCACGCCCCCCACCAACTGCGGCGCGGTGGTGGTGGGCCTCTCCGACGACGCTGATGGAGGCCTGCTGGTGGCATGCGACGGCCTGGTCATCACCAACGACGACGTGATTCAGCGGCCGAGCCTGGCGTACGAAGGCGCCATCGACTACCTCTCGTCGAACGGAACCTACGTCGCTGCCGCCGGGCGGGGCGGCGCGTTCACGGTGCGCGCGGCAGGCAGCTGGTCGACACCGGTAGAGAGCGACCAGCGAGCCATCGGCAGGGCCGCGGCCTTTGGCGGCAGCGTCTACGCCGCGGGCGCGGGCGGGCTGCTCCTGCAGCGCGCTGGCGACGGCGGCTGGCGCTACCCGTTCAGCCGCGACCTCGGCCTCGGCGACAGCGAGCTCCAGTCGGTCGCCGTCTCGGACGCTGGGCTGTTCATCGTCACCGACTCGACGGTGTGGCGCCGCACCGGCGGGAGCTGGACCAATGACCGGGTGCTGCCCACCAAGGGCGCGGCGCTCACCGCCATCGAGAGCGAGGTCTGGGCGGCGGTGTCTTCAGGCGAGGTGCACCACCGCGCGCCCTCGGGCAGCTGGAACGTCGAGCTGCGCGACGCCGGCACGCTGCGCGCGATGTGGGGCGCGTCGCCGAGCCGGCTGTTCGTGGTGGGAGACCACGCGGCCTTCTCGCGGAACGCCGACGGCGGCTGGTCGCGCGACACGATGACCGGCGGCGCCGACGACCTGCTGGCGGTGAGCAGCTGGGACGGCAGCGAGGTCTGGGCGGTGGGAGCGAGCGGAGCGCTCTTTCAGCGCAGCGGCACCAGCTGGTCGGGCGTGACGGTGAGCAACACCGGCTGCGAGCTGGCGACGTCGGCCATCGCGGTCGCCTCGAACGGCGACGTCTACGTCGCCGGAGGGCCACAGCTCTGCGTGCGGCGCAGCGGCGGCAACGTGCTCCAGCCGCTGGTGCTGCCCAGCAGCCACGACCACTACGCCCTGCAGGTTGCCGACGGAGCGCTGTACGTGCTCGGCGACGTGAGCTCGGTGCTGCGCCTGCCGCTTCCCTGAGAATCAGGGGCTGGCGGCCACGCCTTGGGGCGCGAGGTCGTCAGGCGCGGTGATGTAGCGGTTGAAGCTGCGGTCCATCGCTCCGGCCGAGGTGAACGAGAAGTGGTGGTAGCGCATCGAGAGCGCACGCTCGGCGCGCTCGGGCTTCTCGCCGGCGAGCGCGTAGAGGTAGAGCGCCGAGGCGAGGCCGGTGCGGTCGGCACCCGCCCAGCAGTGAATCAGCATCGGCTTGGGTGCCGCCTTCATGATGGCGACCAGCTCGTCGGCCTGCGCGCGCGAGACCTCTTCGCGCGACGAGAGCATGAAGTCGTGGTGCTCGAGGCCGGCGGCCTTCGCGGCGGCCACCTCTTCGTCGTACCAGCGCTCGCCGGGCGCCGCGCCGCGCAGGTTGATGACCGAGCGAATCTTTCGCTCTTCGGCCAGCTCGGTCAGGCGAGGCCCCGACAGCTGGGCCGAGCGGTAGACGGTGCCCGGTACCACGGTGTGAATGTTCTGCACGAAGGGCGGGCCGAACGCGCACGCCGAGACGGTCAAAGCGACTGCACAGAAAGAGATGAGACTGTAGTGATTCATGAGGGCCGTTCGAGGGTAACCCTCGCTGGGCCGAGCACATTCCGTAGACAGAGACGGAAGAAACCCACAAAAGGCGGCATGTTCCGCTCTGCGCTGCTGATCATGACGCTGTGCGCCGTGCCCTCGTCTGCCGACGAGGGAATGTGGACGTACGACGACTTTCCCTCTGCGCAGGTGAAGAAGGCGTACGGCTTCGGCCCCGACGCGAAGTGGCTCGAGAAGGTGCGGCTGGGCTCGCTGCGGCTGGCCAACGGCTGCTCGGCGAGCTTCGTGTCGAGAGACGGGCTGGTGCTCACCAACCACCACTGCGTGCGCGCCTGCGTGGAAGACCTCTCGAGCGCCGAGCGCGACCTGCTCTCGGTGCCGTTCGTGGCGAAGGCCCGCGAGCAGGAAGAGCGGTGCGCGAAGACAGAGGCCAACCAGCTGATCAGCATCACCGACGTCAGCGAGCGCGTGCTGGCCGCGGTGAAGGGCCAGAGCGGCGCCGGGTTCCAGAAGAAGCTGAAGGCCGAGACCGCCGCCATCGAGCAGGAGTGCGCCCAGGGCGACGTGAAAAAGCGCTGCGACGTGGTGACGCTGTTCAACGGGGCGCGCTTTCACCTCTACACCTACCGGCGCTTTCAAGACGTGCGGCTGGTGTTCGCCCCCGAGTTCGCCATGGCCGCGTTCGGAGGTGACCCCGACAACTTCAACTTCCCCCGCTACGGCGTCGACGTGGCGCTGTTGCGGGTGTGGGAAGACGGCAAGCCCCGCCCGACGCCCGAGGCGCTCAAGGTGAAGGCCGGCGGTGCGAACGAGAACGAGCTGGTGTTCACCTCGGGCCACCCCGGCGGCACCGAGCGCGGCCGCACCGTCGCGCACCTCGAGCTGCAGCGCGACGTCGTGCTGCCGTGGACACTGCTCTACCTGGCCGAGCTGCGCGGCCGCCTCGACCAGTGGATGCAGGGCGACCCCGAGCGCACCCGGGTGACGCGTTCGCGGCTGCGCTCGGTCGAGAACGGCCTCAAGGCGCTGCGCGGCCGGCAGCAGGCACTGGTGGCGCCCGGGTTCCTCGAGCAGAAGCGCGCCGACGAGACCGCGCTGCGCGAGAAGGCGCCCGAGGCGACGCGCGGCGGTTGGGAGCTGGTGGCCAAAGGCGCCGCGGCGATGCGCCCGCTGTTGCCGCGCTACCGGCTGCTCGAGGCCGCCGAAGCGTTCGATTCGGAGCTGTTCGCGTACGCGCGGCTGCTGGTGCGCGACCGTGAAGAGGGGGCCAAGGCGAACGCCGAGCGGCTGCCCGAGTACTCCGAGGCGCGGCGGCCGGCGCTGGTGCAGCAGCTCTCGGGCGCGGTGCCGGTGTCGAAGCCGCTCGAGAAGGCGACGCTCACCTGGTCGTTGACCCGGCTGCGCAACCTGCTCGGCGCCGACGACGCCCTGGTGCGCGAGGTGCTGGGCAAGCAGTCGCCCGACGACCTGGCCACCCAGCTCGTCGACGGCAGCGCGCTCGACGACGCCGCGGTGCGCAAAGAGGTGCTCGAGGGCAAGCGGGCGCTCGACTCGGACCCGATGCTGGTGTTCGCCAAGAAGGTCGACGCCGCGGCGCGCGCTGCGCGCAAGCAGGTGGAAGACGACTTCGATGCGCAGGTGAAGCGCGGGTACGAGCAGATTTCAGAGGCGAAGAAGGCGGTGGTGGGCGCGAGCGGCTACCCCGACGCGACCTTCACCCTGCGCCTCTCGTACGGGCAGGTGAAGGGCTGGGGCGAGGTGAAGCCGTTCACCACCGTGGGCGGGTTCTTCGACCGGCTCACCGGCAAGGCGCCCTTCGCCGCCAGCGACGCGTGGCTCAAGGCGAAGGCGGGGCTCAAGCCGGCGACGCGCTTCGACCTCGCCACCACCAACGACATCATCGGGGGCAACTCGGGCTCGCCGCTGGTCGACAAGGCCGGCGACGTGGTGGGGCTGGTGTTCGACGGGAACCTGGCTTCGCTGGGCGGCAACTACGGGTACGACGGCCGCGAGAACCGCGCCACCGCCGTGCACGCCGACCTCATCTACGCCGCGCTCGAGAAGGTCTACGGCGCCGGGCACCTCGCCGCCGAGCTCAAGCGCTGAGCGTGAAAGAGTCATCCGAGAGCGGTCAGGGTGAGCCACGTCGAACCCTGCCGTCGCTCGCCGAAGGCTGACGCGCAGATACTCCATCGTATTGCTGCGCACGCTCTGCTGCTTGGCGCACAGCGTATGCGTTGCTTCGCGTTCCAGCGGCGACGGCACCCGTTCGACTGCGAGTCGGACCTGCGGTCCTCCTCTCCGCTCAGGGTGCGCGGTCTCGTTTTTCTGAGGCGGGCGGCACGGCAACCGCGCGAGCTCAAGGCGTCATCGCCGCGGCACAGAACCTGCTCACCGCGCGCGCATGCACGCCCTCGTCTTGTTCGCAGCGCTGGCGCAGCTCGACACGTCGCAGCAGCTGACCGACGCGCGCGCCGACGCGTCGCGCGTCACCGTCTACGGCTACCCGCTGGGCACCCTCGCCCTCGCCGCGCGCGGGCTCACCGACAACGAGTACGGGCTCGAGCTGCCGCTGGGGGTGAGCATTCGGCTCACCGAGCGCACCAGCCTCGACCTCGAAGCGATGTGGGTCGGCCTGGTCGACAAGTGGGACGGTCGTCGCACGCTCAACGGCTTCGGTGTCTCGTTCGCCGCGGGCCCGAAGGTCTCGCTGTGGCGCGGGCTGTGGGCCGATCTGCATGCCCGCTTCACCCTGACGCACCCGGTGCAGAGCAGCCTCTTTCGCTGCCCGCCCGACGTGCTCTGCGCGCTCTCGGGCCCGCTCGACCTGGGGCCCGGCTACACCCGGGCGTTTCTCGCCGAAGCCGACGTCGGCTACGAGTGGCGCTTCGGAGCGCTCTACCTCTCGCCCACCGTCGGCATCGGCGCGGGCTACGCCTACGACTACCTCGACTCGACCGGGCTGCAGCTCTTGAGCCCGTTCTCCAGGCGCACCACCGCGCGCACCCGCACCGAGGGCTTCGTGTGGACGCTGAACCTCAACCTGCTGCGGGTCGGTTTTTCGCTCTGAGCTTTGAAAAGTCGCGAGGCCGGCCACCACCCACCGGCCGATGCGACCCTCACGCCTGCTGCTCTTCGCGCTCGCGGCCTGTGGCTCCGGCGCGCTCACGCCTGTCGACTCGGGCGCGCCCCCGCCGCACCCGCCCGGCTCGGTCACCTTTCACTGGACGTTCAATGGAGGGACCGAGACGTGCGCGAGCGCCGGGGTCGAGTCGGTGCAGCTGTACCTCGGCCTGCGCCCCCTGCTGCGGGCGCCGTGCCTTGGCCGCGAGGGCCAGTCGCTGACCGTCGATGCGCTGACCGAGAGCGACACCAGCTGGGCGCTCACCGCCACGAGCGCGCTGGCCACGCTGACCACCGCGACGGGCCGCCTTCCGTTTCAGCCCGAGCGCGCGCAAGACGTGACGGTCGACCTGGGCTTCGACCCCAAGACCACCGGCGCAGTCGCGTTTCTGTGGACGTTCGACCACGGCCAGAGCTGCGCGCAGGCGAACGTCGAGACCGTCGACGTGGCGCTCGACGGCCGGCACGTGCGCTTCGCCTGCTCGGGCGTCGCCGGTGAGCGCGGCACGCTCCCCGGGCTGCGCGCGGGCGCACACCCGTTCACCCTGCTCGGCCTGCGGGGCGGCGAGCCGGTGATGAAGAAGAGCGGGCAGGCGCTGGTGACGCTGGGCAAGACCTCGGAGCTGGCGGTCGACCTGAGCCGCATCGACCCGGCCGCGCTGGGCTCGCTGACGTTCACCTGGCGCTTCGAGGTGCGCAGCAACGCCGGGGCCTCGCCGCTCGAGAGCTGCGCGGCGGCGCAGACCGAGACGGTGACGCTCCAGGTCGGTGACGAAGCCCCGCTCACCGTGCCGTGCCTGTCGTTCGAGGCGGGCCACGCGCGCAGCATCAAGGTGCCGCTCTTGCCACCCGGCGCGCTGAAGTACACGGTGACCGGCGGGCAGCGCAAAGCGAGCGGCACCGCGGTGGTGACAGCGGGCGCGGACCAGGCCGTCGACCTGCGGCTCACCGCGTCGAGCCTGCTGAGCGGCAGCGTGCTGCTCGAGCCCCGCTTCGGCGGCCAGAGCTGCACCGAAGCGGGCGTCGCCCAGCTGCGGGTGCAGGTCGGCGGGCTCATCACCCCGCTCGACACGCTGGTGGCGTGCGACGCGCTGCCGTGGCGCTCGAACGGCTTCTACCCGGCGAGCTACCCGGTGACGCTCTCGGCGACCGGGCGCGGAGGCATCGAGTACTTGGCGAGCGGCAAGCTGATGCTCGGGGAGCCAGCTTCGCGGTGTTGCCCGTCGACCTCGGCGAACCGGCAGACGCGGGCACGGCCTCGGCGAAGCTCGACCTCACGTTCACCTCGGCGAAGGCGGCGTGCAGCGCGGCGGGGGTGCAGCGGGTGCGCGTGTTCGTCACCGACGAGAAAGACGCGCTGGTGGCCGGCACCGAGCGCTCGCTGGGCTGCGCCGAGCTGCCGGTGACGTTGAGCCCGCTGCCGCCGGGCGCGGTGTTCTTCAACGTCGAGGCGGTGACGGCCGATGGGCCGCGGTACCAGCGCGAGGTCGCCCAGACGCTGCTCACGCGAGGCGCGCAGGCGCGGCTTCAGCTCGGCGTCCCGTAGGCGGTTCAGCCCCGGGCGAGCGCAGTTTTCTGCGCAGGGGGATCAATCGAGGCGGCTGCGACAACTACCTCGGGCGAAAATGGCGATTCCCTTCCTCGGCGTGCTGCTGGTGGTCTACCTCGGGCTGCTGGCGCAAGACCGGTTCCTGCCGGCGCGCGCGATGCCGGAGATTCGCGGCCAGTGGCGGGCGTGGGGGGTCTTCTTCTGGCTGCTCACCGTGGTGGTGAACGGCGCGCTGCCGTACGTGCTGCGGCCGCTCATCGGCCGGCACCACCTGCTGCCGGGCGATCGGCTCGGCGAGCTGGGCGGCGCTGTGCTCGGCTTCGTGGTCTACGACTTCTTCGTCTACTGGCTGCACCGCCTGTGGCACCGGGTGCCGTTTCTGTGGCGCTGGGTGCACCAGATGCACCACGCGCCCGAGCGAATGGACCCTGCGGGCATGGCCTTCTTCCACCCCATCGAAATCGTCGGGCTGGCCGTCACGAGCACCGTCTTCTACGGGTTCGTGCTGGGCCTGACCGCCGACGCCGCGTCGCTGGCGGGCGCGTTCTTCGTGGCGGTGGGCATGTTCCAGCACTCGAACCTGCGCACTCCGGCGTGGCTCGGCTACGTGTTTCAGCGCCCCGAAGCGCACGGGCTGCACCACCAGCGCGACGTGCACGCGTACAACTACTCGGACCTGCCCCTCTGGGACGTGGTGTTCGGCACGTTCCAGAACCCCGAGCGGTGGAGCGCGCCAGCCGGCTTCTACGATGGCGCGCTGAGTCGCTGGCGTGAGCTGCTGGCCGGGCGCGATGTTTCTCAGCGGTGAACGTAGCGAGTAGGGTGCCGCGCCTTCATGACGGCCGCGGCGTTCGCGATGGTGCTGTTGCTCGGGGCAGAGCTGGCGTGCCCCGACGAAGCGCGCGTCGCCGAAGCGCTGACCCGCTCGACGCCCGCAGCGGTGCGAGAGCGGCACCGGTGGTCGATTTCAATCACCGCCGAAGGCCTCAAGGTGGTGCTCACCGGCGCCGACGGCACAGTGGTGCGCGAGCGCGTGGTGCCCGCGCCGTCGTCGTGCGCCGAGCGCGAAACAGTGGCAGCGGCAGTGCTGGCAGCGTGGATGGTAGCGACGCCAGCAGCGCAACAACCAGCAGCGCAACAACCCCCGGAGCCTGCACCGCCGCCGCGCCCAGCAGTGCGAAGCATGCCCGCGCCCGCGCCCGAGCCCGCGCCCGAAGTCGTTCCCGTTCCCGAACCGGTACCCGTTCCCGTTCCCCCTCCCGCTCCCGAACTCATCGCCGAGCCAACACCAGTTCCCCCTCCACCCATCGTCAGCGCATTGCCTCCCCCCCTCACCCCAACCCTCTCCCCTCGCAAGCGAGTCTCATTCGCATCGACATCGCGCTCGACGCGCGCGCCCAGCTGGCAGGCAGCGTGGCACCGGGCCTGGGCCTGATGGTCTCGGTCGGCGACCGCCTGGGCGGCTTCCTCGAGCTCTCCTCGGCCACCGCCCGCTCCCTGCCGCTGCCCCCCGGCCAGGTGCGCTGGTTTCGCGTCGCCCTGGGCGCCGGGGTCCGCTACCGCTTCGACCTGACCGAGCTGTACCTCGAGCCGGCGCTCTCGGCCGAGGCGGCGTGGCTTCGGGTCGAAGGTCAGGGCTTCCGCCAGAATTCCATCGCCACCGGGTTCGACTTCTCGGCCTGCGGCCAGCTTCGTGCCGGCCGCTTCTTCAACTCGACCTTCGCGGCCTACGTGGGTGCGCGGGGTTGCGCGTGGCCCCTGGCCAACCGGGTCGGCGTTACGGGCGTTTCCGACACCGTGGCCCTGCCGGTCTTCGAGCTGGCCGCCCTGCTGGGGGTGAGCGCCGGACTTGCAGTGAAAGGTTCCTCGGGCTCAGGGCCCTCAGAAAAATGAGAGTGCTCACGGAAGCCAGTTCGGTCACGGAAGCCTTCGACGCCGCTGCGGCGCCGGAGCTCGCCGCCGTGTACCGCGAGCACGCGATGACGGTGGCGCGCTGGGTCGCGCGACTCGGAGGCCCCTTGCTCGATGTCGAAGACGTGACCCACGAGGTCTTTCTCAAGGTGCAGCGCGCCCTGCCGCACTTTCGGGGCGAAGCGCAGCTGTCGACCTGGCTGTTCTCGCTCACCGCCAACACGGTGCGCACCCGCCGCCGCACCGAGCGCTTTCGCCGCTTCTTCCGCGCCCCGCTCGAGCGCGGCCTCGAGGTGGCCGACGACTCCGAGCTCGCCCCCGCCCAGCTCGAGCAGCAAGACCGCGAGCAGCAGCTCTACCGGGTGCTCGACCACCTCTCCGACCGCGACCGCCAGGTGCTGGTGCTGTTCGAGCTCGAAGGCCGCTCGGGCCGCGAGGTCGCCGACCTGCTCGACGTTCAGCTCGAGCGGGTCTGGGTGCTGCGCCACCGCGCCCGCGCCCGCTTCGCCGAGCACATGAAGCGAGAGCTCGGAGGTGGCGAATGACCGCCGACGAGCAGAAGCAGATGGAGGCGCTGTTCGCCGCGGGTGACCCGGCTCGGCGGGTCTCCGAGTTCCTGCCGGCTCGGGTCGCTGCCCGGCTCACCAGCGAGCGGCGCCGCAGCGGCGCGTGGCTGGGCTTCGGCCGCGCCGCCACCCTCGCGCTGACGCTGGTCTCGAGCGTCGGCCTGGGCTCGGCCGCGGTGTGGGTGAGCAACGAGGTTCGCAAGGCCGTGGCGCCTGCTCCGCTGCCCGAGGTGGTGCCCGCCGCGGCAGTGAAGCCGCGCCCTGCGCGCCACGAGGCGCCGGTGCCCGCGGCCGACCCGCTCTCGGAAGAGGCCGCCCTGCTGCAGAGCGCGCTCGAAGCGCTGCAGCGCGCTGACGCCGACGCCGCGCTCTCGACCCTCGACACCCGCGCCCGGCGCTTCCCCGACGGGCTGCTCGCTGCCGAGGCGTCGGTGGCCCGGCTCAAGGCGCTGCTGCTCGCGCGCCGCGACGCCGAGGCGCTGCAGGGCTTCGCCGCGCTGCCTCAAGTAGACCTCACCTTGCCGCTGCGGCTCACCTGGGCCGACCTGCTGGTGCGTCACGGGCGCTGCAGCGAGGCGCTGGCGGTGCTCGCCCCCGTCGACGGCAGCTCGAAGGTCGCCGCTTCGCTCAAAGCCCGGTGCGGGCGGTGAAAGGTTCTCGTCGGTCGTGGCTCCAACCTCAGCAGACAGGCCGAGGGAGACAGACACGATGAAGCGCTTCACGCTGGTGCTGTTGGTGGTGGCGGGCACGACGGGCTGTGGGCGGCTGTTCAACGCCGGCAACGAGTCGGGCCGCGAAGACAACCTGAACAACCCGCAGGCCTGTGGCGCGGTCATGTGCCCGGCCGGCACCGAGTGTTGCAACGAGAGCTGCGGCACCTGCGTGCCTCCAGGCGGCGCGTGCGACCAGCTCTTCTGCAGCGGCCCCGTCGACGCCGGCCCCCAGTGCGGCCCGGTCTGCGCCATCTACTGCCCCTGGGGCAACGTGAAAGACATGAACGGCTGCGACACCTGCGCGTGCAACCCCGCGCCGCCGGTGCAGTGCGGCGCCACCACCTGCCCCAGCGGCACCGAGTGCTGCAACGCGAGCTGCGGCGTCTGCGTGCCCCCCGGCGGCGCCTGCACCAAGGAGTTCTGCCAGAGCGTCGACGCCGGCCCGATGTGCCCCCCGGTCTGCGACATCTTCTGCCCCAACGGCAACGTGAAAGACGGCAACGGCTGCGACACCTGCGCGTGCCTGCCGAGCACCGGCCCGACCAAGTGCGGCCCCAACACCTGCGCCGCCGGCCAGGAGTGCTGCAACGACAGCTGCGGCATCTGCGTGCCTCCCGGCGGCGCCTGCACCCAGCAGGCGTGCTTGCTCGTCGACGCGGGCACCGCCCCTGACCAGCAGTGCGGCGCCACCACCTGCCCGAGCGGCACCGAGTGCTGCAACCCCAGCTGCGGCACCTGCGTGCCTCCCGGCGGCGTCTGCACCCAGGAGTACTGCGCGCCGACGAACGTCACTCCGCTGCAGCAGTGCGGCACGGTCACCTGCGCCGCCGGCACCGAGTGCTGCAACGCCAGCTGCGGCACCTGCGTGCCTCCCGGCTTCGCGTGCGACCAGGTGGCCTGCAACTAAAGAGGCTGAGCCAGCACGTCGAGCGGGGCTGACGACCTTCGGGCTCGCCAGCCCCGTTTCGTTTGCGTAAGCCCAGGCCATGGCGGACGTGCTGTCGGACCTCGTCGCACTCCTCGCGCTCGAGAAGCTCGAAGAGAACCTCTTCCGCGGCCAGAGCCAGGACCTGGGCTGGGGCACCGTGTTCGGCGGCCAGGTGTTGGGGCAGGCGCTGAGCGCCGCGGTGCAGACGGTGCCGAGAGAGCGCCACCCGCACTCGCTGCACGCCCACTTCCTGCGCGCCGGCGACGTCTCGCGGCCCATCATCTACGACGTCGACCGCATTCGCGACGGCGGCAGCTTCACCACCCGCCGGGTGGTCGCCATTCAGAACGGGCAGCCCATCTTTCACTTGAGCGCCTCGTTTCAAATCGACGAGCCGGGCTTCACCCATCAAGACCCGATGCCGCAGGCGCCTGCGCCCGAGTCGGTGCCGAACGAGGCCGAGCGCTTCGCGCACGCGATGGCCCAGGGCCCCAAGGTGCTGCAGCGCTGGTCGAAGGTGGCGCGGCCCTTCGACAACCGCCCCATCGACGAGCCCGAAGAGCTGGTGAGCCCGCCCAAGCGCCCGCCGCGCCGCATGCTCTGGCTCAAGACCATCGGGCCGCTGCAGTCAGATGAGCCGGCGCTGCACCGCTACCTGCTCGCCTACGCCAGCGACGCCTGGTTCCTCACCGCCAGCCTGCTGCCCCACGGCGTCACCTGGCTCAGCCCCGGCATGCAGGTCGCCTCGCTCGACCACGCGATGTGGTTTCACGCGCCCTTCCGCGCCGACGAGTGGCTCTTGCACGTCATCGACTCACCCGCCGCCTCGGGCGGCCGCGGGCTGGTGCGCGGCAGCGTCTACCGGCGCGACGGCACCCTGGTCGCCACCACCGCGCAAGAGGGCCTCATTCGCCGGAAGGGCGCCTAGGGCGCGCGCCGCGCCTGCAGCTCGCGGCCCTTGGCGATGCCCTTCTTCAACGTCTCGACCGCGGCCTCGCGCTGCGAGCCGTGCACGAACACCGCGGGTATCGCGCCCGCCGGGTCGGCCCACAGCTGGTAGGTGACGTGGGTCTTGCCCTCGCCGCGCGGCTCGAACAGCCAGCTGCCCTTGAGCTTCTCCATGCGCACCCAGCCCGACGGTGAGGCCGGCGCCTTCTCGTTGGTGGGGTAGAAGTCGAGGCGGCACGAGCCGTCGTCTCTTCGCTCGCGCTTCACGGTGAAGGCGAAGTCGCGGCACGAGACCACCGGCGGGTCGAGCTGGTCGTAGACGATGCGGTACTCGCCGTGGTCTTCGAGCAGGGTGCGGGCCTTGAGCTGCGCGTGGTCTTTGCTCACCGAGCCCCAGTCGAAGATGGCGTCGCACAGCGCGGCGACCGGGGCGTCGGTGTCGGCCTGGGCGCGGTACTCGTAGTACGCGTTGTCTTTCACCGGGCGCGACTCGAGCGTGACGCCCTCGGGGGCCGACTCTCGCTTCCACGGCTCGGGCTCGGCGGCGAGCAGCGAGGCGATGAACAAGCAGCCGGTCACGAGCGCGTAAATATATGCTCCCACCATGCTCGCCACGCGGATTCGTCAGAAGGAAGGTGCGTTCTACTTCGTGAGCTACAAGGTCCCCGACCTGCTCGCGAAGGTGCGCTTCGTCAGTCGCTACCACTTCGAGGGCGAAGAGACCGAGGCCGAGCCGCCCGCGGCCCACGACGACGAGGTGGCGAAGTTCATCTCGAGCGTCGAGAAGAGCGAGGGCTCGTTTCAGCGCACCCTCAACAAGCGCAAGATTGGCGCGATCGTGAACTTCTTCGAGACCGCGGCGACCCAGCCGCTGGTGCCCGGCGCGATTCAGCTGTTCACCGACGAGAAGCTGAAGTTCGAGTCGATCGGCGAGGCCAAGTCGCTGGGCAACCTGCGCGAGCCCGACGGCAAGTACCTCATCATCGACGGCCAGCACCGCGTGGCGGGGCTCGACTTCTTCACCCGCAAGCACCCCAGAGAGAGCGACAACGTCGAGGTGCCGTGCCTCATCTTCGACGGGCGCTCGGCCGACTTCGCCACCGAGATGTTCGTCATCGTCAACTCGACCCACACCCGCATCAACAAGTCGCACCTGGTCGACCTGTACGAGAAGGTCTCGTGGGAGAGCGGTGAGAAGAAGCTCGCCGCCAAGGTGGTCAACATGCTGTACGGCGAAGACGACTCGCCGCTGAAGTACCGCATCAACCGGCTGGGCGGCCGCTCGCGCCAAGAGAAGTGGATTCTGCAGAGCGAGCTGTTCAACGAGCTGCACAAGCTGGCCGACAACCGCATCGCCAAGAAGCGGTTCGGCGGGCGCAGCGTGTCGTTCTACAACTTCGTGCGCGACTGGTTCTCGGGCGTGCGCGAGACGATGCGCGAGGTCTGGGGGCAGAACGACAAGTTCATGTTCACCAAAGACGTGACGCTCAAGGCGCTGATTCGCGTGCTGGGCGAGGTGATGAAGCAGAAGAAGCCGATGGAGGCCTGGAGCTCACAGGGCGCTGAGGCCTTCGCGAAGCTGACCCGGCCCTGGGCGCAGCACGCCGCCCGGTTCCGCTCGGAGGGGTTCTACGAGCGCTTCCCCGCCAAGGGCCAGGTCGAGCGCGTGCGCCGCATTCACCTCATCACGGTCGGCGTGAAGCAGCGGTCGTTGCAGCAGCTCTGACCGAAGGCGCAGCACGCGCCGCCGCAGCACACGCCGGCTCCGCAGATGCCGCCATCGCCGCAGACGCTGCTGTTGTTCATGGTGTTGGGAGACGGGTTGGGGTCGGTCGGGGTCGGCGTCGTGGTCCCTCCGCTCGAGCCCGGAGTGCCCATCGCCCCTGCGGTGCTCCCGGAGCTGTACGTCGACGGTTCTTCACCCCGACCGCACGCCAGCAGCGAGAGCGCGACGAGAATCGCGCGTGCTTTCATGATCGATCGAGTAACGGCTCAAGCGAACAGCTGCAGCAGGTCGTCGCGGGTGAGCGAGCCCGCCGCGCCGCCGTCACCCAGCGCAGCCTCGAACAGCGCGCGCTTCTGCTCTTGAAGCTGAAGGATTTTCTCTTCCACCGTCTCGGGCGCTACCAACCGGTAAACCGTCACCGGCCGGGTCTGGCCGATGCGGTGCGCGCGGTCGGCCGCCTGCGCCTCGACCGCCGGGTTCCACCACGGGTCGACCAGGAAGACGTGGTCGGCCGAGGTGAGGTTCAAGCCGGTGCCGCCCGCCTTCAGCGAGATGAGCATCACCGGAGGGCCCTCAGGAGACTCGAAGCGCGCCGTCACCGCGCCGCGGTCGGCGGTCGAGCCATCGAGCCGCTCGAACGCGATGCCCGCGTCTTTGAGCTCGGGCTCGATGAGGTCGAGCAGCGACGTCCACTGCGAGAAGACCAGCGCTTTGTGCCCGTCGGCCGCGGCGGTGGTGAGCGACTCGGTGAGTGCCTTCACCTTCGACGACGAGCGCGCCTGCTGCCCGGGCAACAGCGCGGGGTGGCAGGCCGCCTGGCGCAGCCTCAGCAGCGCCTCGAGCGCCTTGAGCACGCTGCCGCCCTTCTCGAGCAGCCCCACCACCTCGGCGCGGGTGGCCGCCAGCACCGTCTGGTAGACGTCGCGCTCGCGCTCGTCGAGCTCGATGTGCATCACCGACTCGGTGCGGGGCGGCAGCTCGGGGGCCACCTCGCGCTTGAGCCGCCGCAGCACGAACGGCTTGATGCGCTGCCGCAGCGACGCCGCCGCGCCCGGTCGACCGTCGGCCACCGGCTGCGCCCACCGCTCGTCGAATACGCGCCGGCCGCCGAGCAGGCCGCGGTTCGTGAAGTGCAGCACGCTCCACAATTCTTCGAGCCGGTTCTCGATGGGGGTGCCGCTCAAGGCGACCTTGAAGCGCGCCTGCATCGCGTAGGCGGCGCGCGCCACCTGGCTGTCGGGGTTCTTGATGGCCTGCGCTTCGTCGAGGACCAGCGTGTCCCAGCTCTTGGCCTGCAGCTCGTTCGCGTCGAGGCGCAAGAGCGCGTAGGTGGTGACGGTGACGTCGGCGCTCGCGTCGAGCGCGCGGCCGGGGCCGTGGTACGCGCAGACCTTCAAGCCGGGGCGAAAGCGCTTCAGCTCGGCGAGCCAGTTGGGGAGCACGCTGGTCGGGCACACCACCAGGGTGCCCTTCTGCAGCACGCAGATCGTCTGCAGCGTCTTGCCCAGGCCCATGTCGTCGGCGAGCACCGCGCCCAGGCCCGCATCGCGCAGGAACTGCAGCCAGCCCACGCCCTGCAGCTGGTACGGGCGCAGGGTGGCGGCGAGGTCGGCCGGCAGCTTCGGCGGCGGCAGCGACTCGAAGCCCTGCACCAGCGGCCTCAAGCCCTCGAGCGCGGGAGGCGGCGGCAGGTCGAGCGCCTGCGACAGCTCGGCCAGCTGCGGCAGCGCGTGGTTCGCGAGCGTGCCGTCGGGCTGCCGCGCCTCGAGCAGGTCGAGCACCTTCTGGCCGTGCCGCTCGAGCCACGCCTGCGGCAGCGGAGCCCACCCGCCGCCGGTGAGCGGCACCAGGCCCAGGCCCTCGCTCCAGGCCTTCAGCACCGCGTCGCCGCCCACCCGCTGGTCGCTGCCCTCGACCTGGAACTCGAGGCCGAAGCGCTGCGCGCCGGTGGGGCTCTGCCCCAGCTCGAAGTGCGGCGAGAGCTTCGCCTTGGCGCCCAGCGCGCGGGCCGCGTCGCCGGTCAGGTCTCCGCGCCAGCCTTTCAGCTTGTCGCCCCAGCGGGCCAGCTCGTCGGTGCCGATGGTGGTGCGGCGGCCGGGCACCAGGTCGAGCTTCTCGCGCAGCTCGTGCACCAGCCGCGCCTCGGCGTTCTCGTCGCGCAGCGGCACCGCGCCGTGCAGCCAGGTCAGTCGCCCGGCGTCGATGCGCACGTGGGGGGGTGCTCCGTAGACGAGGGTGGGCAGCACGCTCAGGCCCTGCTCGACCTGGTTGAGCTCGAGCTGCACGCGCGGCTCGAGCGTGCGGTCGATTTTCGGCAGGCGGGTGCTCTTCACCTCGACCGGGTAGCGGCGCGCCAGGTCGGGGAGCACGGTGGCGGCGAGCTCGGCCAGCTGCTTCGCGTGGTACGTCTTGACGCTCGCCTCGGGGCTCTCGCCCAGCGGCTGCAGGGTGTCGCCGCGCAGCACCGCGCCGCCGCCCAGCCACTCGTGCGGCTCGAGCGCGAGGGTGACGCTGACCTGGTCGCCGTGGTCTTCGATGGTGGCGCGCGGCACCAGCGGCTCGGCGCTCACCACCACCGGCGCGCCGTCGAGCAGCACCCGGCGGGCCCCGGTGAGGGCAGTGAGCAGCGAGAGCATCAGGTCTTGCGGCACCGCGCCGCGGCGCGGGCGCGCGAGCAGGCGGTCGACCGCGAGGTCGTGCTGCTCGACCTGCAGCTTCGCCTTGAGCTCGGGCTTCGCCATCAGCGCGGCGAGCGAGACCACCTCTTCGTTCTCGAGCGTGCGCGAGAGCGCCAGGCCGCCGGGCACCCGCGAGAAGCGGTAGATGACGTGCGACCAGCGCTGCTCGGCGGTGGTCACGTCTTGCGTCTGCAGCGCGATGGCCGCGGCGCACACGTGCTCGCAGGGGTCGACGCGGCCGTCGCAGTTGCACTCCCAGGCGAGGTCTTGAGGGTAGACCACCACGGTGTACGGCACCGGGCGGGCGGGCGACTTCACCCGCAGCACCAGCTCTGAAGCCGTCTTCGACTCGAGCGCCACCGCTCCGCCGCGGGCGAGCTTCACCCCTTGCGACCACAGGCCGGGCTTCGATTCTTCGCGAATGGCGTCGTGCAGCGCCTGCATGCGCGTGCATATAGCGCCCTTTTCAGACGCCTCGCGGTTGCGGTGTGCTCGAGGTGCGGTGCAGGGCTCTCGGGGGCGGCGGGCTATGACGTGCGGCCATGACCCAGCGCCGCCGTCTCTTGCTCTCAGCCTTCACCGCGACCTCGTGCAGCTCGCCGATGTCGATGGTCGATGCCGGTGTCGACGGGGGCTACGACGCAGGCCCTGCCCGCGACGCCGGAGTCGCCGATGCCGGCCGCGATGCGGGGGTCGCCGACGCGGGCCACGATGGCGGCGCCCCCGACGCGGGCTGCCGGTGCGCCAACGCCGACGGCGGCTGCCGCGTGCCGGCCGACTTTCCGCCCGCGCTCAAGGGCACCTTCTACGAATTCAATCTCTGCTCCTGCGAGCCGAACGAGGTGGTGTTCTGCGCGTACGAGACCGACCTGCGGTGCCCCGACTGGGGCTGCGACGTCGCCAAGAGGGACGACGGCGGCGCGCGGCTCGACGTCGACGGCGGCCCGTACTGTCTGTGTTGATGAGCTGCGAGCCAGCCGGTCGGCTGGCGAGATGAACGGGTGGGGCGACCACGCTGCGGCACGGTGGTGCGCTGAAGGTCTGGCGTGCGCTGCCGAGGGTCATGCGTGCGGGGCGGGCCCTGCTCGCTCGGTGAGCCCCTTGCTGCCGTCACTCTGCCGCAGAGGCGAGTGAGGGCACGGCGGTCATTCGCACGGCGCCGTTGCACGCACCGGCCGCACCGCGCCACGTGGGTCAATAAAGGTGCACCCCGTGGACCTGAATACTCCCACGCCAATTCTGGCCGGTGCGCCGCTCGCGAATCGACGGCCGGTCGTCACCGGCCCCTCCCTGTTCGCATCGAGGCAGAGCGCACTCAGAGAGGGGCTCACCTGGCGAGGAGGGGCCGCCACTGCGCACGCGAAGACTGTGCGCATGCACCAGCGAAGCGCACCTCGACGGCGACCGCGCTTTTCCCCGCCCGGGCCCATAGGAGAATGACTCGTCGCCCAACTCGAGCATCGCGATCATGCCGACATGGCTTCTCGGCCTCCCTGGCCTCAGCAGAGGCGTGCGAGCGATCGAGTTGTTCGTTGACGGGCCCCCGTCAGAACTTCGGCGTCGCGGTCGCCGCGAACGTCGGCACGAAGCGATGCCCCGCCGCCTGCTCGTAGGCGTAGCCGAGCTTGAGCAGCAGCGCCTCGCTGAACGGGGCGCCGAAGAAGAGCAGCCCGACCGGCAGGCCGCCGACCAGGCCCATCGGCACCGTCAGCGACGGGTACCCGGCGATGGCCGGCGTGCTGCAACCCGACATGCCGCTCACCGACGCGTCACCGAGCAGCGGGTCGATGAGCCAGGCCGGCCCCAGCGCGCCCGCCACCAGCGCGTCGAGCCTGCTCTTCACCATCACCGCGTCGATGCCTTCTTTGCGCGCGCGGCGGCGCCCGGCCTCGAGCGCCTTCTTGTAGCCGGGGTTGGTGAGCGGCCCCTTCTTCTGCGCCTGCTCGAGCAGGTCCTGGGTGAAGAAGACCATCTCGCGGTCGGCGTTCTTCTCGTTGAAGGCGATGACGTCGGCGAGCGACTTCACCTGCGCGTCGGGGCGGCGCTTCTTCAGGTACTCGTCGAGACCGGCCTTGAGCTCGGTGAGCAGCACCTCCATCTGGGCCGCGTCGTCCATCGCCGGCAGCTCGACGTCGACCAGCGTCGCGCCGAGCTTCTCGAGCTCTTTGAGCGCCGCGTCGCGCACCCTGGCCAGCTGCACGCCCTGCGCGAACTGCGCGCGCACCACGCCCAGGCGCTTGCCCTTGAGGCCGTCTTTGTCGAGCGCCTTGAGGTAGTCGTCTTCGGCCTTGCGGCCGGCGCCGCGCATCGCCAGGTCTTCGGGGTCGAACGCGGTCAGCGCGCCGAGCAGGTACGCCACGTCTTCGACCGAGCGGCCCATCGGGCCCACCGTGTCTTGCGACGGGGAGATGGGAATCACGCCGCTGCGGCTCACCAGGCCCACGGTGGGCTTGAGCCCCACCAGGCCGGTCGCCGAGGCGGGGCAGATGATCGAGCCGTTCGTCTCGGTGCCGAGCGCGAGGGTGGTCAGGTCGGCCGCCAGCGCCGCGGCGCTGCCCGAGCTCGAGCCGATGGGGCTGCGGTCGAGCGCGAACGGGTTTCGGCACTGACCGCCGCGCGCGCTCCAGCCCGAGGTCGCGCCGGTCGAGCGAATATTCGCCCACTCGGACATGTTGGCCTTGCCGAGAATCACCGCGCCCGCGTCGCGCAGCTTCTTCACCACGAACGCGTCGCTCTTGGCCGGCGTGCCCACCAGCGCCAGCGAGCCGGCGGTGGTCTGCAGCTTGTCGCCGGTGTCGATGTTGTCTTTCACCAGCACCGGTATGCCGTGCAGCGGGCCGCGCGCGGCGCCCTTCTCTTTGCGCTCTTTGTCGAGCGCCTCGGCGGTGGGCAGCGCGTCGGGGTTCACCTCGAGCACCGCGTGCAGCAGCGGCTTGAGCTGCTCGATGCGCTTCACGTACCCCTCGGTCAGCTGCGCCGAGGTGAGCTGGCCGCTCTTCATCTCGGCCTGCAGGGCCTTCACGCTCTTGCCTGCCCACTCGAACGGCGCCGGCACCGGAAACTTCTCGCGCTCTTTGTCCTGCGCCGCGGCCGCACCGGCGACGCTGAACACCGAGAGCTGCAGCAGCTCGCGTCGGTTCATTTGAAATTGATCAGCTACCACGTGCTAAGCGCAGGGGCATGTCGAAGCTTCCGAACTTTCTCACCCGTTTCGTCGACCCTTCGCAGGTGGGCACGCTGTGGAGCGTGCTCTCGCAGGTCCCCGGCGGCGGTCGCATCATGGGCCGGTTGATCGGCCGGCTCGCTCCGTACACCGGCACCATCAAGCCCGAGGTGCTCGAGCTCGCGCCCGGCCGCGCGCGGGTGCGCATGCACGACCGCCGCTACCTGCGAAACCACCTGAACAGCGTGCACGCCATCGCGCTGATGAACCTCGGCGAGGCGGTCACCGGCGTCGCCATGCTCGCCTCGCTGCCGCCCAACACCCGCGGCATTCCCGTTCGGCTGTCGATGGACTACGTCAAGAAGGCGCGCGGCACCATCACCGGCACCTGCCAGTGCGAGGTCATCGCCACCAACCAGCCGCAAGAGCTCGACGTCGTCGGTGAGCTCACCGACGAGAGCGGCGACGTGGTCTCCCGCATCACCGCACGCTGGAAGATCGGCCCCAGCTGAAACGCGCCATCGAGGGCGATCTCATCGTTGGCGACTGCGGTGCGTGCTCATGGCCACACCACGGCCACTCCGCGCGCTCCTCGACCTCGCCCTCACTGACGCGTTTCAGCGCGCTCTGCCGGTCGGCCCGGTCACGGGCCCTGCGCGGCGCGGTCGAGCAGCCGTCGAATGAAGCCCTCGATGCTCGACTGAAGCCGCTTGCGGCCGTCGTCGTCGAGCTTGAACCAAGCCGACAGCCGGTCGACCAGGTTCAGCGCGGGTGCCCGCAGCGCGCCATCGAGCTGAAAGCGGTCTTTCATCACCGTGGGCTCGTTGCGCACCCTGCCCGCCAGGTCTTTGAGCGCGTGCAGGCAGCTCACCACCGCGGTGCTGGCCGCGCGGTCGACCAGGCTGTTCACCTGATCATCGGCCGCCGCCTCACCGAGCCTGCGCCGGGCGAGAAACTGCAGCGTGTCGACCAGGCCTGCCAGCGCATCGAGGCACGGCCCCGACCACGCCGCCGGCGTCGAGAGCGAGGTGATGGCCGCGCCGACGTGCGCGGCGCCGCCCTGCTGTGTCATGCGGCCGATTTCGCGCGCGTGCACCACCACCCGCTTGAGCACCCGCTGCACGTCGTCAGACACCTTGAACTTCTCGCGCCGCACCGACGCGAGCTTGTCGAAGGTCGCTGCCGCGGCGCGAAAGCTCGCCGCCGCCTTGTCGAGCAGCACCGCGTCGAAGGGCCCGCGAATGCGCACCTCGAGCGCGTCGGCGGTGACGCGCAGGCGGCCGACAGCCCGGGCGAGCTCGGCCGAGCCCGACTCTTCGGCGTCGACCGAGTCGGCCTCGCGCAGCGCCGCGCGGGCGGCAGCGAGCTCTTCGCGGAGCACCACCAGCACGTCGCGCGCGCCGTCGGGAGGGCTCACGCGCCCGGCACCTTCACCCACGGCTTGATCTGCGCGCGAAACGACTCGGTCCACGGCGTGGGGTGACGGGTGCCGCTGTCGACGCGCACCACGGTGCGCGTGCCGGTCGCGTAGTCGATGTCGAGGTCGAGCGGGAGCAGGGCAAAGCCGAAGGTCAGGCTCGAGCGGCCCAGCTTCTCGACCCACACCCGCACCCGCACCTGGCTGACCCCCACCACCGGCCGCAGGTAGTCGACGTGGTTCGAGGCGACCAGGTGGAACTGGTCGGGGTTCTTCTGCACGTCGAGCGTGCCGCCCCAGCCCAGGTGCCCCCAGAAGTGACCGATGGTGCGTTCGAACAGCAGCAGGTAACGCGCGTTGTGGAGAATCTGAAACGCGTCGAGGTCGTCGAAGTAGACGCCATGCGTCTGCTCGTGGAAGCGGACTCCGGATGACACGCTCACGGGTGGCGCTAGCGTAGCACGCGCATGGTGATGTCCTGGGCGGTGTTGCTGGTGACGGCGGGTCTTTCTTGCCCCACGGGCATGACCGCGGTCGACGAGGCTTGCGTGGTGCGGGGCAAGGGGCCGCTGGTCGTCTACTTCCACGGCATGCTGCCCGGCCCCACCGACTGGAGGCACGTGCGCGAGCTGTCGCTGCTGGCTGCCGAGGCGAAGCGCCAGGGCGCCACGCTGGTGGCGCTGCGCGGCCAGCAGGGGCTGTGCGGCTGGTCGAAAGAGGTCTCGACCCACTGGTGCTGGCCCAACGACCTGTCGCAGCGCGCCCTGGTGAAGCCGGTGCTCGACCGGCTGGGCCGCGTGCTGGCGCAGCTCGAGACGCGCTCGCCGGCCGTGTTCGTCGGCTTCTCGAACGGCGGCTACTTCACCGCGATGGTGGCGTCAGAGAGTGACGCCGAGGCGCGCGGCTACGTGGTGCTGCACGCGGGCAACGTGACCGGTGAGGTCTTCAGCCCCGAGCGCTCGCGGCCGGTGCTGGTGCTGGGCGCCTCGCGCGACGCGATTCAGCTCCCGGGCGCGAAGCGGCTCTACGCGATGCTGCTCGAGGCGAAGTGGCCGGCCCAGCTCGAGGTGCGCGACGGCGTGCACGAAGTCACCGCGGCAGATGCACGCGCCGTGTTCGAATTCGCGGCGAAGAACTGACCGCTCGAGACGCGACAGGTGCGTCAGAAGAGCCTCGCGCCGAAGCGCCTCACCCGCCGTCGGCCGCGCCGGCGTCGTCGGGGAAGCCGGCGTCGGGCTGGGTCACCGGCTCGGGGGTGAACGGCGGCGGGTCGAAGTCGCCGGTGCGCGTGCCGGTGTACGCGGTCTCGAGGTACAGCGTGGCGCCGATCAGCGCCGGGCCGAACGCGCAGCCACCCGCCCACGCGAAGCCGACCTTGCCCTCTTTGATGCCGTCGATTTCCGCGCCATCGGGCCAGGTGAGCCGCGTCACGTCGTGCAGCGCGCACACCTTGGGCGCCCCGGCGTCGGCGGTGGGGGCTCCGGCGTCGGCGCTCGCGCCCGCATCCGTCGCTGCCGTGCCCGCGTCGGGGTTGCAGCGCTGGCCGTCGTCGTAGCGGTACTCCTGGGTGGTCTCGAGCTTCTCGCCTTCGTGGCTGAAGCGGCCGCTCGCGAACGACACGTCGATCGCCGCGCACGCCTGGTTCGCGCCCGCCTGCAGCCCCAGGCCGATGAGGAACCGGTCAGAGTCGTCGTGGTTCACCAGGCCGCTCACGGAAGGCGCCTTCTTACCCACCGGAGGGTGGTGGTCTTCGTCGTCGATGACGCGCAGCTCTTGCAGCGCCAGGCCGGTCTGCTTCAGCTTCGGCTGGTCGATGGCCACCCGGGTCCAGAACTTCTCGTACGGGCACGTCACGTCTTCGCGGTCGCAGAAGGCCTTCAGGTCGAGCGTCACCGGCTTGCCGTTGTAGACGCCGAAGTCGACCACGCTGCCGTAGCCGCTCGCGGTCACCTCGCGCAGCGCGCCGCCGAGGTTCAGCTGCACCTTGAGCGCGCTGTCGTAGGTGACGTCGTAGTTGCCGCGCACGTCGCGCGCGTCGACCTCGCCGGGCCCGGGAGCCTCGGGTACGCACACCGCCGCCAACATCGCACCTACGACGAAGAGCTTGGTCATGGGTCCCCTCTGAGCAAGGCGCGCGCCCGCGCCGGCGGCTGAGAGGCTACGCCGGGTTCGCCCCTTTGGCGCGACCGCGGTAGCAGCTCGACAGCGACCGCAGTCGTCAGCGGGCGAACTGCGCCCAGGCGTCGGGCAGCGGGCGGCCCATCAGCTTCTCGGCCCCGGCGCGGTCGAGCAGCACGAAGGTGAGCAGGCCGTCGAAGCACTCGGCGCCGTTCTGCTCGATGCGCACCTGCACCCGCACCACCCGCGAGCTCTCTTTCACCACCCTGCCGAAGCCCTGCGCCTCTTGGCCGACCCGCACTGGCGCGCGGAACTTGCCCTCGAACGAGGTGGTGAAGCCGAACTTGCCGATCTTCGCGAGAATCGCCCACGCGGCGACCTCGTCGGCGAGCGTCATCACCAGCCCGCCGTGCATCACCCCGGGCGGCCCCTGGTACTTGTCGTGCGGCGTGAACAGCGTCTTGACGCCCTCGCCGTCGCGCACGAGCTTCAAGTGAAAGCCCGACGGGTGGTTCGGAGAGCAGCCGAAGCACGGCTGATCAGCTCCGAACAGCGACCCGTCGAGGTGGTGGGGCAGCATCAGTAGCTCCCCTTGAGGGGCACCAGCCACTCGAGCAGCGCCTTGGCGGCGAAGCGGCCCAGCCGGTCGCGCCACGGCTTCTCCGAGCGGAAGGTGACCTTGAACACCTCGGCGTCTTTCGCGCGCTGCAGCAGGTAGTCGTCGCTGGTGCCGAGCGCGTCGACCAGGCCGAGCTCTTTCGCGGTCGTCGCCAGCCAGTACTCGCCGGTCGCCACCTTCTCGAGGTCGAGCTGCGGGCGGTGCTGCTTCACGAAGTCCTTGAAGAGCACGTGCGTCTCTTCGAGCTGCTCCTTCAACTTCGCGCGGCCCTGGGGCGTGATTTCGCCCACCACGCTGATGGTGCGCTTGAACTTGCCGGCGGTGATTTCTTCGACGTCGATGTCGTGCTTCTTGAGCAGCCGGTGCACGTTGGGAATCTGGGCGACCACGCCGATCGAGCCGATGACCGCGAACGGAGCGGCCACGATGGTGTCGGCGACGCACGCCATCAGGTAGCCGCCGCTGGCCGCGACGCGGTCGATGCACGCGGTGACCTTGATCTTGCGGTCGCGCAGGCGCTGCAGCTGGGCCGCGGCGAGGCCGTAGTGGGGCACGGCACCGCCTCCGCTCTCGACCTTCACCACCACCTCGTCATCGGGCGTGGCGACCGTGACGATGGCGGTCACCTCTTCGCGCATGCGCTCGACCTGGGTGGCGAGAATGTCGCCGTCGAACTCGAGCACGTAGACCTTCGCCTTCGGCTTCTCGGCCTTGGCTTTCTCCGCGCGGCGCTGCTTCACCATCGCGCGGTAGGCCTTGCGGTCCATCATCGCCGAGCGAAGGCCGTCGCCCAGCGCATCGAGGCGGCGATTGAGCGCGCGCACCTCGAGCTGCGGCAGGTGGACACGCCGGCGGCGCGCGGCGGCGAAGACGAACGCGGCGCTCGCGGCGGTCACGAGAAAGACGATCAGGCCCTTCAGCGCGAAGTCGAGCGTCGTCCAGAGAATCTCCATGGCGCTGGCTCGTAGCACAGGCCTTCGCGCGTCGACGCTGGCCCGACCGGTTTCCCGCGTCTCGTTCGACAGCCCGGTCTCGGGCGGGGAACCGCGCTCCACGACTCTGATGCGGTGACCCGGGTCGAGCGGGGCGGCGTGCACGCCCTCGCCTCGGCCCCTCCTTTGGCTCGAGCAGCTCCTTTTCTCAGCGCCCTGTGCCCGGGGCCAACGGCGAGAGCGCGACGACTCCGCGGCGTGGCCGCCCTCGTCGCAGCGCATCGCCCGCTCGACGCGCCCCGCGTACGCCGCGAGCGTTCTGACCGCGTTTTTCGTCGCCCGCGACGAAAACCCCTGTCAGTTCGAAATCTGACACCGCGGGCGGCCGGGGCATCGCGCCGCCCCGACCGTGCAGCAGCGCCGGGCCTGGCCTGCCGAGCCCTCACCCGCCCTTCGCACCATGACGAACCCACGTCGCCCCAGGTTTCTCTGGGGCGCCACGCCCCCGCTCAGAGGCCGGCGAGCGCCGCGACCCCGGCAACGAACACGTCAGGCAGCGGCAACAACGAGAGCACCAGGTGCTTGCCCGACGGAAAGTCGTAGAAGAACCCCGGGTGCACCACCACGCCCGCCTCGAGCAATCGCAAGCACAGCGCCTCTTCATCGACGCTCGAGGGCAGCCGAACCACCGCGCTCCACCCGCCCTCGGCGCCGAGCAGCTGCCACTCGGGGCGCATCACACCAGAGAGCGCCCGCCGGTTCTCGTCGCAGCGCGCCCGCACCCGCGCCTGAAACCCAGGGGCCAGCGAGAGCAGCTGCCCCGCCGCGGCCTGCACCGGAGCGCCCACCGAGAGGTACGTGTCGGCGATGAGCCCGAGCTGCTCGAGCGCGCGCGCCGCCCCGGGGCCGTGCACCGAGGTCCACGCCAGCTTGAGCTGCGGCAGCCCGCACGCCTTCGACAGGCCGCCCAGGCAGAACGTGAGGCACGGCCACGCGCGCGACGCCAGCGACCGCGATGGCGCGCAGAAGACCTCGTCGACGATCAACGCCCAGCCGCGCGCGGCGCACAGCTCGGCGAGCGGCCGCGCCTCGTGCTCGAGCAGGTAGCTGCCGGTGGGGTTGCCCGGGCTCACCGCGACCACCGCGCGCGTCTGCGCGGTGCCCGCGACCAGCGCCGCATCGGTGCACCAGCGGCCGTCGTAGCGCAGCGGGTAGTGCCGCAGCGCGACGTGCTCGAGCGCGGCGAGGTGCTCGAGCAGCGGGTAGCCCGGCGCCGGCACCCACACCTCGCCGCCGAGCAGCTTGAACAGCCACCCGTACGCCTCGCTGGTGCTGGCGCACAGCAGCAGCGCCTCGGCCGAGACGCCCGCATACGAGCCCACCGCCTCGCGCGCGGCGCGCGTGCCGAGCGCCTCGGGCTCGTAGCGGTCGACCGCGGGCAGCGCCACGCCGGTGGGCGCCAGGCCGACTGCCGTCGGGTTCGAGACGGTGAGGTCGAGCAGCTCGACGCCGTTCGCCTCGAGCTCGCTGCGCCTCGCGGCCAGGCTGTTCTCGGTGAGCTCGACCACCTGAAAAGCAGACTCTCGCACGCCCGCGACAACGCGCCACACCTCGACCAGACTGAAGGGCGATGCCCCGCGCCACCCCGCTCGCCCCTGCGGTCATCGCCGACTCGGTCGCCGACCCGCAGTTCTGGAAGCGCCACTTCCCCGCCTTGAGCATCGGCGCTGCGGCCTGGCGCTGGGAGAACCCGCTCGACGACGGCTCGCTCGACGACCACCTCGCGCAGCTCAAGCTGCAGGGCTACGGCCGCGGCACCGACCGCGAGACGGCGGCGCCGGCCAAGGCGCTCGCGCGCGCGGTGCAGAAGCTGGTCGACCTCGGCCTCTCTCCCGTCTTCATCTTCCTCTTCGACCAGACCTGGGCGCTCTTTCACCGCCAGGGGCGCCTGCTGCGCGCGGTGCTCGGCGACGACTACAAGGTCTGCACCGACTACTGGGCGTGGCACGTCGACCCGAAGAAAGACCAGGCGGGCTGGTCTCCGCACCGCGACCAGGGCCGCGCGTCGGTGAACGACGACGGCACCGCCAACGTGGCGCAGCTGTGGCTGCCGCTCAGCGACGCGAACCCACTCAACGGCTGCATCTACGTGCTGCCCGCCGACCGCGACCCGCGCTACCGCACCGAGCACGAGATGGACTTCGTCTTCGACGTGCCCAACATCCGCGCGCTGCCGGCGAAGCCCGGCGACTACCTGTTCTGGAACGGAGCGCTCTTGCACTGGGGCTCGCGCTCGAGCCCGCGCGGCACGCACCCGCGCATCTCGATGGCGGTGTCGTTTCAGCGCGCCCACCCGCCCAAGCCCTACACCCTGCTCGCGCTCGACCCGCAGGCCCCGCAAGACTTCGGCTTTCGCCTGGCGATGGTGGCGAAGCAGCTGATGCAATACCGCCACAAGGAGCCGCTCGACCCGAAGCTCGAAGCGGTGCTGCGACCCCTCGCGCGCCCCTACGTGCGCGTGCTGGGCCGCTGAAGGCGCGCCTACAGGCCGGCGCCGAGCATCTCGGCGACCACGCGCCTGATCAGCTCGCGGCGCACTTCCTTGCGCGCGTGGTCGACCGCGCGAATGTGCGGCCGGCGCGACTGCTTGTCGCGCGACCGCGCCGCGGTGCGAATCACCATCTCCACCTTCGACGGCTCGAGCTGAAACGGGCGGCGTGCGTCGCTGCGGAGGAAGTAATTCAACCCTCGCGCGTCGAGCATCTTGTTGAGGTACCGCCGGGCATCTGCGACGAGAGCGAGGTCGATGACGTCGGCCATTCGTGATTCGTTTTGTCTCGCGGATCAGCACGCTCGTCGAATTTTTCTCTCCGCCGGGCTCGGCCTGTAGCGTGCGTGCTCGAGCTGAATCGCGCTTAGACTCCGGAAATTCCGTGACGTCAGCTTCGCCGCCAGTGTGGGTCACGTGGGTCAACGGTGCGCGCCGTGGCGACCGGGCGGCGCGCGAAGAGCTGGTCAGCTACTTCACGCCGTTCGTGCACGGAGCGCTGGTGGCATACCTCGCGGTGCACATCGCGCACGACCAGGTGAAGCCGTGCCTCGACGAAGCGCTGCGCCAGCTTCCCGAGCTCAAAGACCCGGCCAGCTTCGGCGCCTTCATCGTCGACCTGACGCGGCGCCGGGCGCAGGCGCTGGGCAAGACGCCCGGCTCGACCATGGAGCTGCCCGGCGGGGGGCCGCTGATCACCGAAGGCAAGAAGACGCTCGGCAGGCTTCGCCACCTCGACGCTCTCACCCGCGAGCGCCTCATCTTCCGCCTGCTCGAGGGCATCACCGGCCCCGAGATCGCCGCGCTCACCGGCGCCTCGCCGGCCGAGGTGCGCGCCGACCTCGAGCGCGCCTTCGCCCTGCTCTCTTCGGTCAGCGCGAATGGAGACAGCTACCTCTGGTCGTCGAGCGGCGCGCCGCACGCCGCGGTGGTGCCGCTCGAGAACCAGCTCACCCCGCTGCGCTACGACCCCTCGGCCTCGACCGAAGGCAGCGAGACCGAGGCCGTCAGCATTCCCGCTGGGTTCGGCACCTCGGACCCCGACGTCACGCCCGTCGGGCGCGTGCCGCCGCACCTCGAGCTCTTTCGCCCCGAGGGCCAGCGCGAGACCTCCGGAGCACAAGAAGGCGTCGGGCCCGCGCAAGAGCGAGCTGCCCATCGCGCCGCCGCTGCCCACCGGCGAGCAGTCGGTCGAAGAGAACACCCACATCGTCGCCGACGTTCACCCCGGGGGCATGGAGCGCACCCGCCCCGCCAACGACCTGCCGGTCGCCGCGCAGACCAACCCCTTCGCGAACCAGCCCGGCACCCTGCAGGCCACCGACCTGCCGGTCGCCGCTGCGCTCGAGCGGCCCGGCAAGGGCAAGAAGCCGGCGGCCGAAGAGACGCGCATCGCCGCGCCCGACGGCTCGCTGGGCGCCGACGACCCCAACGCCACCGAGATGCGCCCCCGCCCCGCGATGGCGGGTGGGCCCACCGAGCGAATCGACAAGCCCGAGGGCCTCGCCTGGCCGGCGCGGCCCGGCCGCGACGACGACCCCGAGGTCACCCTCCCGCGCGTGGCGCCACGCCCCGAAGGCACCGGGCCGCTGACTCCGGCCGAGGCGGGTCAGAGCTGGCGCGGCAACGCCGAGGCGCGCCGCGCGCCGCCCGCCGCGCCGGCCGCAGACGGCGGGTTCTCGCTCACCCGCGGCATGACCCCGTTCGTGCTCGCGGCGGTGTTCTTCGGCTTCTTCGTGGCCATCGCCTGGGTGAACATTCGCGGCACCGAACGCGGTGTGCGCCGCGGGTGGAACCTGGTGCCGGTGACGGTGGCGGCCGCCAACCTTCCCGAGGGCACGCAGGTCGACTTCGACATGGTCTCGACCCGCGAGGTGCCCGAGCAGTTCGTCACCGCGTCGGTGGTGAAGCCCGACTCGTCGGCGTACATCGTGGGCCAGCGCATCATGGTGCCGGTGCAGGCCGGCGACCCGCTCTTGTGGAGCCAGTTCGAGACCACCCGCTCGAGCGAGCGGCTGTCGAAGCGCGTCAACAAGCACGCCCGCGCGTTCACCATCGACTCGAAGCTCATCACCTCGGTGGGTGGGTGGGTTCGGCCGGGAGACCGCATCGACCTCATCATCTCCATCACCGACCCCAAGGTGAACGAGCGCACCGCCAGCACCACGCTGCAGGGGCTGTTGGTGCTCGCCACCGGCAGAATCACCGCCAGCACCAACCTCGGCCTGCTCAAGAAGGGGCAGCGTGAGTACAACAACGTCTCGGTGCTGGTACTGCCCGAAGAGATCGAGATTCTGGCGCTGATGCGCGAGAAGGCGCACTACCAGATGGTGCTGCGCAACGACGACGACTACGAGGTCATCGAGGCGGGCCGCTCGACGCCCGGCACGCTGATCAACGGCGAGCGCGTCGAGGTGCTGCGCAAGAAGCGCTTTCAGACCATTCAGCAGATTCGCAACGCGCGCCCCGACGGCTCGAAGCGGTGAGCCGTTTTTCTAAGGCCCTGCCAGCCCGGCCATCGCGCGCGCGTGGTAGCTGACCACGATGTCGGCGCCGGCCCGGCGAATCGCCACCAGCTGCTCGATGATGGCGCGCTCGAAGTCGAGCAGCCCCGCATCGGCGGCGGCGCGCACCATCGCGTACTCGCCCGACACCTGGTACGCGCACAGCGGCAGGTCGCTGCCCTCGCGCGCGTCGCGAATCAGGTCGAGGTTGGTGAGCGCCGGCTTGAACAACAGCACGTCGGCGCCCTCGGCCTCGTCGAGCTGCCACTCGCGGCGCGCCTCGCGGCGGTTGTGCGCCGGCATCTGGTAGCTGGTGCGGTCGCCGAACTGCGGCGCGCTGTCGGCCGCGGCGCGAAACGGCCCGTAGAACGCCGACGCCATCTTCACCGCGTACGAGACGATGCCCACCCGCGAGAAGCCGGCCTCGTCGAGCGCAGCGCGCATCGCGCCGACCCGCCCGTCCATCATGTCTGAGGGGCAGACGAAGTCGACGCCCGCGCGTGCCAGCTCGACCGCCTGCACGCACAGCGCCTTCACCGACTCGTCGTTGAGAATGGTGCCGTCTTTCACCAGGCCGCAGTGGCCGTGGGTGGTGTAGCTGCACAGGCACACGTCGCTGAAGATGGGGAAAGAGGCGGTGGTCTTCTTCAGCGCGGTGATGGCCGAGGTCAGGGGCGCGAGCTGCTCGGGCAGCTTCTCGGGCGTGTCGTGCTTGAACGGCGGCACTCCGAACAGCATCAGCCCGCCGCAGCCGGCCCGCGCCAGGGCGACCGCCTCTTCGACCAGCGGCTCGGTGCTCACCTGCCACAGCGCGGTGCCCTTCTTCGCCTCGCGCTTCACGCCCTTCTCGGGCACCACGAAGTACGGCTGCACCAGGTTCTGCAGGCCGACGGTGGTCTCCTGGAACAGCTTCCGAACGGCGGCGGTCTCGCGCAGCCGGCGCATGCGCACGGGCAGTTTCATGGGTTCTCCTCGAGCACCTTTCTGACGGTTTCGGTGGTGGCGAGCAAGGGCTCGGGCTGTTTCGCCTCGCGCCAGGCGCGCGCGGTGCTGGCTCCGACGCACAGCGCCCGGCCGGCCCGGCCCCCGGCGGCGACGAAGTTCTGCACCGCAGAAGGAGAGAAGAAGACGAAGTCGCCCCCTGCGTGGGGCCCGAGCGCCGCCTCGAGGTGCTGCGGAGCGCGGGTCAGGTACACCGCCTGCTGCCGCACCGGGCCGACCGCCTCGAGAATGCGCACCGCGTCGTGGTGCTCGCCCTGCTCGAGGCCCACGTCGCTGGTGGGGTAGAGAATGCCCGAGTAGCTGACCGCGGCGCGCACCGCCTGGGCCAGCGCGACCGAGCCCCCCGGCGCGGTGAGGTGCGGGTGAATGCCGGCCTTGGCCAGCACCTGCGCGGTGGCGGGTGAGAGCGCGGCGACGTACGCGGTGGCGAACTTGAGCGGGCGCGAGGGCCACTCGCTCGCCAGGCGCCGTGCGGCGGCCGGCGAGGTGATGAAGAGCAGCGGCTCCCAGGCGGGCCAGGGCAGGTCGATGCGCTCGATGCACGGCACCACGTCGAGGCCGAGCGCGTCGGCGAGCGGCTTGGCGTCCTCGAGCGGACGGGTGAGCACCCAGGTCACGCGCGCAAGCATAGCGGCAGCGCTTCTTGGCGGTGCGCCGAACGGGTGGCCGTTACGTTGCCGCGCATGGAAAGCAAAGCTTCGGCGCAGTGGGCGGGCGGTTTGAAAGACGGCACCGGCGAAGTCTCGACGGCGAGCGGCGTGCTCGCGTCGGCGGCGTACCGGTTCGCGACGCGCTTCGAAGGCGCGAAGGGGCTGAACCCCGAAGAGCTGCTCGGCGCGGCGCACGCGGCGTGCTTCTCGATGGCCGTCTCGGCGCAGCTGGGCGACGCGGGCATCACGCCCAAGAGCGTGAAGACCCAGTGCACCGTCACCCTCTCGAAGGTGGGCGAGGGCTTCGAGATTACCGAGAGCCACCTCGACACCGTGGTGAGCGCGCCGGGCGCCGACCGGGCCAAGGTCGAGAAGGCGGTCGAGGCGGCCAAGGCCGGCTGCCCGCTGTCGAAGGTCATCAAGGCCAAGGTGACCATGAGCGCGAAGTACGAGGTGTGATCAGCCCGCTGCGGCCCCTCGCATGACACTCTTGTGACAGTCGCCCCGCTCGGGCGGACTACGACTGGCACCGTGAACGGACGCGAGCGCTTTCTCTCCTCATTCGACGGCAAGACCGTCGATCGCCCACCGGTCTGGCTGATGCGGCAAGCCGGCCGGTACCTCCCCGGCTACCGCGCGGTGCGCGCCAAGGCCGGCTTCTGGGACGTGTGCCACGACCCCGAGCTGTCGACCAAGGTCGCGCTCGAGCCGCTGGCGCGCTTCCCGCTCGACGCGGCGATCGTCTTCTCCGACATTCTCGTCATTCCCCAGGCGCTCGGGCTCGACGTCACCTTCGGCACCGGTGACGGCCCGCGGGTCGGCAAGCCGCTGCGCACCAGGGCCGACCTCGACGGGTGGAACACGCAGGGCCTCATCGACCGGCTGCAGTTCCTGCCGCGCGCGGTGAAGCACCTCTCGGCGGCGCTCAAAGGCTCGCACGCGATGATTGGCTTCGCGGGCGCGCCGTTCACCCTCTTCTCGTACTGCGTCGAGGGCGGCTCGAGCGACGACTTCCGGCTGCCCCGGGTGATGCTGCATCAAGAGCCCAAGCTCGCCGAGGCGGCGCTGGCCACCCTCGCCGACGCGGCCGCCGAGCTGCTCAACGCCCAGCTCGACGCGGGCGCCGACGCGGTGCAGCTGTTCGACACCTGGGGCGGGCTGCTCGCCCCCGACGAGTACGAGAAGTTCGCGCTGCCCGCGCTGCGCCGCATCACCGACCAGCTCAAGGGCCGGCGGGTGCTGCTCTTCGTGCGTGGCGGCCATCACCTGCTCCCGCTGCTCGGAGACAGCGGCGCCGGCGGCTTCTCGCTCGACTGGCGCACCCCGTTCGCCGAGGCGCGCGCGCGCTACCCGAACCACGTGCTGCAGGGAAACGTCGACCCGGTGCTGCTGTTCGCGCCCGAGCAGGTGGTGAGAGACCGCACCGCCGCGCTGCTCAACGACATGCGCTCGACCCAGTACACCCGCTGCATCGCCAACCTGGGTCACGGCATTCTCCCCGGCACGCCCGAGACCGCGGTCGAGGCGCTCTGTCAGACCGTGGTGAACGCGAATGCCTCCCGCTGACGTCGACGTCTGCGTCATCGGCTCGGGCCTGGCGGGCATCTCGGCCGGGCTCGCCGCGAAGGCGGCCGGCGCCGAGGTGGTGGTGCTCGAGGCCTCGACCGCCGCCGGCGGCAAGGCGCAGACCGTCGACGGCATGGAGCGCGGCCCGGGCAGCTTCAACGGCCGCTACGAAGTGTTCTGGAGACTGCTCGAGCTCTTGAAGCTCGAAGGCGAAGCGGTCGAGCTGCCGGCGAGCTCGGCGACGCGGTACCTGGCGCGCTTCGGCAGGCTGCACGCGCTCAAGCCCTCGCCGCTCACCCTGCTGACCACGGGCGCCCTCACCTTTCGCGAGAAGCTCGCGCTGCTCGCCGACGTGGTGCTGCGCCGCCCCGTAGCGGCCGCCGCTTCGCTGCACGACTTCTTCGCCCAGCGCTTCGGCGCCTCGTTCGCATCAGGGCCGCTGGCCGCGATGCTCAGCGGCATCTTCACCGGCGACCCGCACACCCTCGCGGTCGACGGCTGCTTCCCCGGGCTGAGCGAGCGCGCGACGCAAGAGCGCAGCGTCATTCGCGCTCTGATGAAGGGCCTGCGCGCGACGACCCCGGGCGCGCGCCGCGGCTTCTTCACCTTGAAGGGCGGCCTGGGCCGCATCGGCGCCGCCGCCAGAGAGCACCTGCGCATCGAGCTGTCGTGCCCGGTGCGCGAGCTCAGCCGCGACGCGAACGGCTTCTGGGTGCAGGGCCCGAGGCCTTTGCACGCGCGCAGCGTGGTGGTGGCCACCGAGGCGTCGGCCGCCGCGAAGCTGCTCTGGCCCCTCTCTCCCCGGCTGGGCGCCGCGCTCGGCCAGCTCAAGTACGCCCCGGTCACCGTGACGCACTGGCAGGGTGAGCAGTCGGGCTTTGGCGATGGCTTCGGCTACCTCGCCTGCCCTACCGAGAACCTCTTCGCGATGGGCACCATGTTCCACGAGGGCCACCGCTACCGCACCTTCGTGCGCGGCGCCGAAGCCGACGACGCGCAGCTCGAGGCGGGCATCGCGGGCGACGTGCAGCGCCTCACCGGCGGCCGGTTCGGCAAGCTGGTGCGCGTCGACCGCTGGGCGCAGGCGGTGTTTCAGCCCACCGTCGAAGCGCTGCCGGTTCGCGACAGCCTGCCCGGCTTGAGCGAAGAAGCGGGCGTGGTATTGGCGGGCAGCTACCTGGGCGCGAGCGCGATGAAAGATGCCCTCGCCTCGGGCTTCGCCGCAGGTCAGAAGGCAGCACAGGTTTCGCAAAGGACTCCCGCATGGTCTCGGTCGCTGTCGTAGGCATGGACTTTCGCGAAGGGCCCACCGCCATGCGCGCCGCGCTGGTAGCGCTCGACGCGTCGAGTGACGGCCCCTCGGCCGAGCTGCTCTCGACCGGCGCGGCGAAGGGCATCGCCCGGCTCGAGACCTGCTCGCGCTGCGAGTGGGTGGTGTCGGCCGAGCAGGCGCAGTGGGCGGCCGAGCTGTTGCGCAGCGCGCTGATGTCACGCCTCGAAGACACCGGCCGGCGCATGCACCTGAAGGTCGGCCCCGCCGCCGCGCACTACCTGATGCGCGTCGCCGCCGGGCTCGAGTCGGTGGCCGAAGGTGAGCCCGCGGTCGGCCGCCAGGTGCTGCGCGGCTTCGAGCGTGCGCACGCCACCAAGAGCACCGACAAGACCCTCAACGCCTGCTGGCGCGCGGTGGGCTCGCTGATTCACCGCCGCCGCACCATCGCCCCTTCGACCGCGGCGGTCGGAGTGCACGCGCTGGTCGGCAACGTGCTCGAGGCACAGCTGCCTTCGGCCGCGCAGGTGCACGTCTTCGGGCAGGGGCAGATTGGCAAGGCGGTGGCCCGCTCGCTCTCAGCAAGGCGACGCTTCACCTCGAAGGCGTTCAACCGGCAGACGCTCGACGGCTTTCGCGACGCGGCGAAGACCGCCGAGGCGGTGGTCATCTGCAGCGGCGCCGACCAGGCGTGGCTCACCCTGCCCGCCCGCGACGACGGCCCGCTGTGCATCGACATCGGCAGCCCCGAGCAGGTGAGCGCGGCGCCCGGCTGGCAGCGCCTCGCGCTCGACGACCTGCTCAGCAAGGGCGCGCTGCAGCTGCCCGACGAAGAGCGCGAGGCGCTCGAGCAGCTCTGCACCCAGACCGGCGAGGCGCTGCTCAAAGAGCTCTCTGCGCCGGCGCGCGCCAGGGCGCTCGAGGCCATCGACGCCGAGCGCCGCGACTTTCTCGACGTGACCCTGCCGCGGCTGCTCGCCGGCCTGCCGGTGAAAGAGCAGAAGCGGCTGCGCGCCAGCATCGCCTCGTTCACCCACTCGGTCATCAAGCGCACCCGGAGCGAGCTGTGAAGGCCGGCACGCGCGGCTCGGCGCTGGCGATGTGGCAGACGAACCACGTGGTGTCGCTGCTCGGCGGAGACGTCGACGTCGAGACCATCACCACCCGCGGCGACGTCGACCGCACCTCGAAGCTGCAGGGCAAGCTCGAGAAGGGCTTCTTCACCGAAGAGCTCGAGGCCGCGCTGCGCGAGCAGCGCATCGACTTCGCGGTGCACTCGCTCAAAGACCTGCCCACCAAGAGCCCCGAAGACCTCTTCATCGGCGCGGTGCTCGAGCGCGCGCCGGTGAGCGACTGGCTGCTGGTGCGCGCGGGGCTGCCCGCGGTGAACGGCCCGCTGCCCGCGAACGCGCGGGTGGGCGCGTCGTCGCTGCGGCGCGAGGCGCTGCTCAAGACCTGGCTCCCCGGCGCCCACGCGGCGCTGCTGCGCGGCAACGTGCCCACCCGGGTGAAGAAGCTGCAGAGCGGCGAGTACGACGCCATCGTGCTGGCCGCGGCAGGCCTCACCCGCCTGGGCCTGCAGATGGACGGAGTGAAGGTCTTCGAGCTCAACCCCCACCGGTGGGTGCCCGCTCCGGGCCAGGGCGCCATCGCGGTGCAGTGCCGCACCGGCGACGCGAAGACCCGCGAGGCGCTCTCGAAGCTGCAGCACGCACCCACCGCGCGCGCGGTGCACCTCGAGCGCGAGCTGCTGCGAATCTTCGAAGGCGGCTGCACCGCTCCATTCGGAGCGCTGGTGGTCGGCGCAGAGCTTCGCGCCGGCGCCGAGATGAACGGCCAGTGGCGGGCGCTGAAGCGAGAGATACCCAGCGCGCCCGGCGACGGCTATTACCGCGACGTACTCAACGACCTGAGCAAGGCGGGCACCGATGACGACCAGGGCTGGCTCTACCGCGAAGTCTGAGGCGCTCTACGCGCGCGCCGTGAACCTGATTCCCGCCGGGGTCTCGAGCCCGGTGCGCGCCTTTCGCAAGGTGGGCGGGCGGCCCATCTACTTCTCGAAGGGCGAGGGCGCGTACGCCATCGACGAAGACGGCAACCGCTACGTCGACTTCTGCATGGCGTGGGGCCCGCTGATTCTCGGGCACGCGCACCCCGCGGTGGTCGAGGCGGTGATGAAGACCGCGCGCGACGGCCTGGCCTTCGGCACGGTGCACAAGAACGAGCCGCGGCTCGCCGAGCTGATTCTCGAGGGCTTCCCCTACGCCGACCGGGCGCGCTTCGTGGTCAGCGGCACCGAGGCGGTGATGACCGCGGTGCGCCTGGCGCGCGCCGACACCGGCCGCTCGCTGCTGGTGAAGTTCGCCGGCTGCTACCACGGCCACGGCGACGCGCTGCTCGCCAAGGCCGGCAGCGGCGTGGTCACCCAGGGCCTGAGCGGCAGCGAGGGCGTACCCCCGTCGGCGGTCAAAGACACCCTGGTGCTGCCGCTGGGCAACCTCGACGCGCTCGAGCAGGCGTTCAGAGAACACGGCAAAGACATCGCCGCGGTCATCACCGAGCCGCTGCCCGCCAACAACGGGCTGCTCAAGCAGAGCGACGCGTTCTTGAAGGCGCTGCGCGCCCAGACGAGCAAGGCCGGCGCGCTGCTCATCTTCGACGAGGTCATCAACGGCTTTCGCTTCGGGTACCACGGCTACGCGAAGCTCTGCGGCGTCGAGCCCGACCTCACCACGCTGGGCAAAATCATCGGCGGCGGCATGCCGGTGGGCGCGGTGCTGGGCAAGGCGCGGGTGATGGAGCAGCTCGCGCCGCTGGGCTCGGTGTACCAGGCGGGCACCATGGCCGGTAACCCGGTGGCGCTGGCCGCGGGCATCGCCACGCTCGAAGAGCTGAAGAAGGGCGAGGTGTACCGCCACCTCGAGCAGCTCGGCCGCTCGCTCGACGCGAAGCTGCAGACCCACGCGCTGAGAGAGAAGGCCCGGCTCTTGCGCGTGGGCAGCGTGGTGTGGCCGTACTTCAACCTCGACGCCGCGCCGCCGCTCGAGGCCGACGACATTCGCTCGGCCGCGGTCGAGCAGTACCACGGCAGCTACCGCCGCTGGCTCGAGCGCGGCGTGTACCTGCCGCCGTCGGCGTACGAGGTCAGCTTCCTCTCTGCCGCGCACACCGAGGCGCACCTGACGCAGTTTCTGGACGCGCTGGCATGAGGGTGCGGGCCTGGTTCTCGCGCAACGCCGAGACCATCGTGCTCGCTGGAGCGCTGGCGATCATCGCCTCGCTGGTCTCGTGGTGGGCCATCTTCGTGCGCCGCCTCATCGTCGAGCAGGGCTCGTTCGACGCCGACCGCGCCGACCGCCTGAAGTTCATGGTGCAGGGCGAGTCGAGCGTGTTCGCGGTGGCGCTGGCGGTGTGCATGCTGGCGCTGTTTCTCATCGCGCGCCGCCACCGCAATGACCGCCTGCGCATGGAGCGCCTGCTGCAGTTCACCAGCCACGAGCTGAAGACCCCCATCGCCGGGGTGCGCGCGCTGTTGCAGTCGCTGAGCCTGGGCTCGATTCCCGAAGAGGCGCGCGTCGAGCTGCTCACCTAGGGCGTGGGCGAGTGCGACCGCCTCGAGCACCTCGCCGAGACCATTCTCGCCTACCAGCGCAGCGTGGCGCGGCAGGTGCAGCGCCGCGAGCGGCTGCGCGCCGACGTGCTGGTCGACGAGGTGGTGAGCCACCGCCGCCGCACCACCCAGGGCGAGCAGCTCGAGGTCGCGCTGCCCGAGGCGGCTGGGCACGTGTGGGCCGACCGCGACGCGTTTCGGGTCATCTTGGAGAACCTGCTCGACAACGCGCGCAAGTACGGCGGCGGCCGCACCACCCTGCGCGCCGACGCCTCGGGCCCCCGCTTCAACGTCGAGGTGCGCGACGAAGGCCAGGGCTTCGACCCCAACGACGCCGAGGCCCTGTTCGACCCGTTCACTCCGCGCAAGAGCAGCGGCGTGCACCACGGCAGCGGGCTGGGCCTGTCGCTCTCGCGGCAGCTGGCGCGGCAGATGGGCGGCGACCTGCGCGCGTTCAGCGAAGGTCCCGGCAAGGGCAGCACCTTCACTCTGGTATTGAGCGCCGCCGATGCCTGACACGGTGCTGGTGGTCGAAGACGAGAAGCTGGTGCGCGAGCTGGTGTCGCTGAACCTGAAGCACGCCGGCTTCACCGTGAAGCTCGCCACCCACTTCGACGAGGGGCTCGCCGGGCTGACCGCGCAGCCGCCCCCGTCGCTGGCCATCGTCGACGTGATGTTCCCCGGCGGCGACGGCTTCTTGCTCACCCGCACCGCGCGCGACCGCGGGGTCAAGTTCCCCATTCTGATGCTCACCGCGCGGGGCGACACCACCTCGAAGGTGCGCGGGCTCGACTGCGGCGCCGACGACTACCTCACCAAGCCCTTCGACGTGCCCGAGCTGCTCGCGCGCATTCGGGCGCTGCTGCGCCGCGCCACCGGCACCCCCGACCTCATCGGCGCGCCGCGCTACGAGCTGGGCCGCTTGTGGATACGGTTCGACACCGGGCAGGCGCTCACCAACGAGGGCGAGCTCAGCCTGTCGGACAAAGAGCTCAAGCTGATGGAGCTGTTCGTGGGCAACGACAACCGCGCGCTGACCCGCGCCGACATTCTCGAGGCGGTCTGGGGCATGGACGCGTTTCCCACCGACCGCACCGTCGACAACTTCGTGCTGCGCCTGCGCCGGCTGTTCGAAGCAGACCCCGAGGCGCCCCGGCACCTGATTACCCTGCGCGGCCGCGGCTACCTGTTCCGCAGAAAGCCCGAGCCGTGAGCGACGCGGTGGTGATGGTGAACGTGGGGTCTCCCGACGCGCCCACGACCGCGGCGGTGCGGCGCTACCTGCGCGAGTTTCTCTCTGACCCGAGGGTCATCGACCTGCCCGGCTGGCAGCGCTGGCTCTTGGTGAACCTCATCATCTTGCCCACCCGGCCCAAGAAGAGCGCCCACGCGTACCAGGCGGTGTGGCGCGAAGACGGCGCGCCGCTGATTCACTTCTCGAAGCTGCAGCGCGACGCGCTCGCGAAGCGGCTGGGGCGGCCGGTGCACCTGGCCTTCGGCTACGGCAAGCCGGCGCTGCCCCAGGTGTTGCGCGAGCTTCACGGCGCGCGCCGCATCACCGTGCTGCCGATGTTTCCCCACTACGCCTCGGCGACCGTCGGCTCGGTGCTCGAGGGCGTGTACCGCACCTTGAGCGCGGGGCCGGTGGTGCCGGCGGTGAAGGTGGTGCCGCCGTTCTGGTCGAGCGCGGGCTTCTTGGGTGCGCAGGCCGAGCTGGTGCGCACGCACGCGGCCGAGGCCGACCACGTGGTGTTGAGCTACCACGGGCTGCCCGAGCGCCAGGTGCGCGCCGCCGATGCGGGCTGCGCCCTGAACGACGAATGCTGCGCCCGGGTGCCGGCGGGCTGCTACCGCGCGCAGTGCCTCGCCACGTCGCGCGCGCTCGCCGAGCGGCTGCCGGGGGTGACGCTGTCGAGCTCGTTTCAGTCGCGGCTGGGGCGCGACCCGTGGCTCAAGCCGTCGACCGAGAGCCACGTGCAGGCGCTGGCGAAGCAGGGCGTGCAGCACCTGGCGGTGGCCTGCCCCTCGTTCGTGGCCGACTGCCTCGAGACGCTCGAGGAAATCGGCCTGCGCCTCAAAGAGCGCTTCCTCGCCGCGGGGGGCAAGCAGTTCACCCTGGTGCCGTGCGTGAACGACGCGCCGGTGTTCATCGACGCGCTGGCGCTTTTGGTGGAGGCCGCATGAACGACGCCGTGACCTATCTCAAAGACCTGCAGCAGCGGCTGCTCACTGAGCTAGAGCAGCTCGACGGCCGTGCGAAGTTCAACCGCGACGCGTGGTCGCGGCCGGCCGCGCAGGGCAAGCTGAGCGGCGAGGGCCTCACCGCGGTGATGGAGGGCGGCGCGGTGTTCGAGCGCGCCGGCGCGAGCTTCAGCGACGTGCGCGGCACCCAGCTGCCGCCCTCGGCCACCGCGCGCCAGCCGCAGCTCGCGGGGCGCCCGTTTCGCGCCGCCGGCGTGAGCGTGGTGATTCACCCGCTCAACCCGCACGTGCCGACCAGCCACATGAACGTGCGGGCCTTCTCGACCGACGACGGCGAGGGCTGGTGGTTCGGCGGCGGCTACGACCTGACTCCGTACTACCCGTACGAAGAAGACGTGCGGCACTGGCACGGCACCGCGAAGCGCGCCACCGGCGAGCGGTACGCCGAGCTCAAGCGGGCGTGCGACGACTACTTCGTGCTCAAGCACCGCGACGAGCAGCGCGGGGTGGGCGGGCTGTTCTGCGACGACCTGAACGACGGCGACCGCGGGCGCTGCTTCGAGCTGATTCGAAAAATCGGAGACAGCTACCTCGACGCCTACGCGCCCCTCGTCGAGAAGCGCCAGGGCACGCCGTACACCGACCGCGAGCGGCAGTGGCAGCTCTACCGTCGCGGGCGCTACGTCGAGTTCAACCTGGTGTGGGACCGGGGCACCCTCTTCGGCCTGCAGTCGAAGGGCCGCATCGAGAGCATTCTCACTTCGATGCCTCCGCTGGTGTCGTGGAAGTACGACTACGCGCCCGAAGCGGGCTCGCCCGAAGCGCAGCTGCAAGAGTTCCTCAAGCCGCGCGAGTGGGCCTGAGTTAGAAGAATCGGCCCATGCGCCGGCTCACGCTGCTGCTCTGTGTGTGCGCGCTCACGGCCGAAGCCCGGCCGTACCGCGCCATCGTCAACCGCACCGCCGAGACGACCCCCGGAGGCCACCTCGAGCTCGGCGCGAGCTACCAGGGGTTTCTCTTCGGGGTGGGCCACCCGGGGTTTCCCTCCGTGCTGCACTGGCACCAGGTCGCTGCGCACGCGCGCTGGGGCATCATCGACGGGCTCGAGCTCGACCTGCAGGCCGAGGCGCTCATCAGCTACGTGCCGTCTCCGGGCGTCACCGCGCACGCGTACTTCGGCGACCTGCCCATCGGCCTGCAGTGGACGTTTCTCGACCGGCCCAAGTGGGCGCTGGGCATCTGGGGGCGCGTGACGATACCCACGGGCCCGAGCCGCATCGACGAGCTGCCGCCGACGCTGTCAGACGGCACGTGGGACGGTGAGCTCACCTTTCTCGCCGAGGTGCGGCCGAACCACGGGTTCCGGCTGCTGGCGAACGTCGGCTTTCTCTACCACCACGTGCGCGAGCGCGGCCCCGACCCCGACTTCGACGTGCCCGAGGCGGTGAAGTGGGGCGTGAGCGCGACGTTCAACCTGGGCAACCGGTGGCTGTTCGCGCTCGAGGCGGTGGGGCACCACTTCTTCCGCCCAGACATCACCCCGGTGTGGACGAACAACCAGCACCTCATCGAGGTCATCCCCGGGGTGCGGTTCGAAATCATTCCCCGGCTGGTGCTCGAGGCCGGGCTGGGCATCGCGGTGACGCCCCAGCTGCGCGAGCTGTACCAGGTGCGGCCGCTGCTCGGCCTCACCTACGAGCTGGGCGGGAAGTAGCTCAGCTCAGCCCGGCCAGGGCGCCGCGGTAGTCGGGGTGACCGAACGCGCTGACGTCGTGCCCGAACGCCTGGGCGATGCTCACCAGCAGCTGGTTGTGGGCCACCATGCCGGGCACCGCATCACCCGCCTTGGTCCACCCGGTCGAGGGGTCGGCGCCCGACCGCAGCCGCAGGCAGCGCCCCATGCGGAACCTGCCGCCGCACCCGCCCGCGATGACGGTGGGCACTCCGAAGCTCGAGTGCACGCCGGGGTCGCCCAGCTCGTTGCCCCACAGCACCATCGAGTGGTCGAGCAGCGTGCCCCCGCCCTCGCTCACCTGGCGCAGCTGCCCCAGCAGGTGCGCGACGTTCTCGGCGTTCCACCGGTGATAGCGATTGAGCGTGCCGCGAACCCGCGCGCGCCTCACCGGGTCGGCGTCGTTCACGTGGTGCGCCAGGTCGTCGTGAATGCTCTCGGTGATGCCCAGCCACGGCGCGTCGGGCTGCGAAATCATCGGGAAGGTGATGAACCGCGTCAGATCGCACGCCAGCGCCTGCACGGCCAGGTCGAGCATCAGGGTGATGTTCTGCGGCACCCGCGCGACGTCGCCCAGCTGCGCGCTGTCTTGCGGCGCCGGCTGCGCGGGCCGGGTGCAGTCGAGCTGCACGCCGCCGAGGCGGCGCTCGATGTCACGCAGCGCCTCGAGGTGGGCGTCGAGCTTCTGGCGCTCGGGGCCCGCCAGCCGCGACTGCAGGCGCGACGCGTCTTTCACCAGGTAATCGAGCAGGCTCTTCTTGCGCATCAGCGCGCGCACCTCGGCGGCCGACGGCGGCCCGGTCACCAGCGACGCGAAGATGCGCTGCCACAGCGCCCAGGGGTCGCGCTCCCACGGCAGCCGCACCCCGCCGGTGCCGTACGAGAGCGTGTTGGTGGCGAACTGGGTGCCGTTCGCCGAGTACGACATCAGCTGCAGCGTGCGGAAGCGCGTCGCCGCGCCGAGCGCGTCACCCAGCACCACGTCGAGCGAGGGGCTGACCGCCAGGGCCTCGCCGCCCTCGATTCGCACCTCGCCGCCGGTGAGGAAGCTGATGGGCCCGCCCTCGTGGCCGGGGTTGCCGTGCTCGTACAGCACCCGGTAGTCGAGCCCGTCGAGCACCAGCAGCTGGTCGCGAAACGGCTGCAGCGGCTGCAGCGAGGCGCCCTCGAAGTCGATGTCGAAGTCGAGCTCGCCGTTCTTCGGCTGCCAGTACTCGTCGAGCCGGCCGTGCGCGGTGAACAGCGCGAAGAAGCGCAGCGGCGGCGGCACCTGCGCCTCGCAGACCGAGGGCCACAAGAGCCGGGTGAAGCCGGTCATCGCTCCGGCGCCGGCCATCAGCTTCAAGAAGCTGCGCCGCGAGCGCGCGCCGTGCACGGTGGCCGGCAGCGTCTCGGGGGCGTGCGCGCGCTTCACGGAGCCACCGCCCGCTTCACGAAGGCGTCGCTCTCGACCAGGCCCTCGAGCGCGACGTACAGGCTGCCGCTCGACGACTCATATTTCTGCAGGCTCAGGTCGAGGCTGTGGGCGTCGGCGTCGCCCTCGAGGCGCCCGAACGCGAAGCGCGCGAGCTGCCGGGTGGCGCAGCGGCCCACCTGGGGGCTCACGCTCAGCCGCTTCGCCAGCTCGACCTCGCCGCGAAACGGGCCGGCGCTGTCGGACTCGATGATTTCGCCGCTGTCGTCGACGGGCTGGCCCGACTCGAGGGTGCGCGACTCGCCGAAGCCGTCGAACCCCTCGAGGCCGAAGCCGATGGGGTCCATCAGCCGGTGGCAGACCCGGCACGACTGCGTCGAGAGGTGGCCCTCGGCGCGCTGGCGGGTGGTGGCGGTGGGCGACACCGGCGCGGGCACCGCGACCACGCCCGGAGGAGGCGGCGGCAGCTCTTCACAGAGCAGGCGGGTGCGCACCAGCTTGCCGCGCAGCACCGGAGAGCCGTCGTCGTTGTGGCCGTAGACCGAGAGCAGCGCGGGGTGGCTCAACACGCCGCGCCGCGGCAGGCCCTCGAGCGAGACCCGCTGCAGCGTGGGGCCGGGCCGCTCGCTCGAGCCCAAGAACGCGGCCAGCGCGTCGTCTGCGTAGGTGAAGTCGGCGCCGAGCAGCTCGGGCACGCGGCCGCGCCCCGCCAGCACGTCTTCGATGAAGCGCTGCAGCGACGCGGCCATGGTGTCGCGGAGCTGAAGGTCGAACTTGGGGAAGGAGCCGTTGTTCTTCTGCACCTCGCCGGCGTGCACCACCCCCAGCCACTGCTCGACGAAGCTGCGCAGGTGCCGGCCGGCGCGCGGCGACTGCAGCAGCCGCTGCAGCTGCCCCACCCGCACCTGGGGCTCGCTCAAGGCGCCGCTCGAGGCCACCGCGATGAGCTCGGCATCGGGCGGGCCGCCGGTGGCGAGAAAGCTGAGCTCCGAGGCAATCTCCCACGGCGTGAGGGTGATGCCGGCGCCGGTGGAGGCCTCGCCCAGCTCGGTGCGGTAGAGCGTGCCGCTGGCCTCGATGGCGCCCTGCAGCGCGAGGGCGAGACCGGTGAGGTGGTCTTCACCGTCGCGGCCCGCGTCGTAGAGCGCGAGCAGCGCGTCGACTTCGTCGCTGCTGGCGGGGCGGCGCCACAGCTTCGGCACCGCCTCGGCGAGCACGCGCTTCGCGCAGTCGCGCTCGGCCTCGCCGCTCTGGCAGGTGGCGGCCTCGGCCTGCGCGCGTGCGACCGGGCCGCTGGCCGAGTCGAGCTGGTCGGCGAACAGCGGCGTGACGCGCAGGTCGTCGTGGGCCTCGTAGCCCAGCTGCAGGTCTTCGGCGGCGAGGCTGTCGCCCAGCGCGACCGGGCGCGCGAACGCGTCGCTCAAGGTGGCGTCGAGCTCGGCGCGGGTGAGGCGGCGCACCGTCGGGCCGGGCAGCGCGTGCGGCGCCTCGGGCGCCCGCGACGCGCAGGCACCCGACAGACACACCACCAGGGGAACGAACCGGAGCATCGGCGACGCGACCGAGTAATACGTGTCTGGCGCTGGCGATCAACCCGGGCCCCGAAGCCTGGGCTCAGCGAGGCGCTGCGGCTTCAAGCACGGCTGCGCGCACAGCAGGCGGCGGACCATCGCGTCGTGCGCACTTTCGCGGCGACCGCGTCGCCGAGGTTTATGAAGGGTGGGTACGCAAGGGTTCGCCGTCGTGGTGCGTGATTCGCTCGTGCATGCGGCGCAGCCTTCCCGTACGCACTGCCGGGCCTCCGCGCTCGGTGAGCCCCTCTCTCTGCGGCGCTCTGCAGCGAGGCGAACAGGGTGGGGCGATGACGACCGGCCGTCGATTCGCGCACAGGCGCACCGGCCAGAATTGGCGTGGGAGTATCCAGGCCCACTGGGTGAACCTCTATTGACCCACGTGGCGCGGTGCGAAAGACCGCCAAGACGTCGAGACTTTGAGCCAACGAGACGCGGCTCCCGAACCGGACAGTGGCCCAGCGGGAAGAGACCCTCGACGCGAACAGCCGCTCCTGTTCCCACCCGCTTTTCGAGGCACGGCGCTGCTCGCGCGAGGAGCTACCCCGAGCTCAGGAGGCACCGCCCCGACGCTCGAAGAGACCGCAGCGCGGTCGCCCGCCGCGCAACTGCATTGGGCGCCCCATCTCGGCGGTCGCACCCGAAGGACAAGCGACGTCGCGAGCATGCACCGTCATCGTGCCGCCGCAACGGGTGGAAGACTTGGGAACAAACCGGAGCATCGGCGACGCGACGGGGTAATACGTCTCTCGCATTGGCGACCACCCCGGGCCCCGAAGGCGTCGAAAGAACCAACCTGCTCGGCCGGGTCGCGCGCGTCGCGCTCGGGCTCGCCGTGCTCGCCGGCATCGTGGCGGTCTTCACCGTGCTGCCCGGCCGCCAGTGGGTGCTCTCGACGGTCGAGCTGATTCGCGGGGCCGGGCCCATCGGCGTCGCGGTCTACGCCGCGGTCTACGTGCTGGTGGCGGTGTTCATGCTGCCCGGCTCGATGATGACGGTGACCGCGGGCTTCGCGTTCGGGCCGGTGATGGGCGTGGTGTGGGGCTCGACGCTCGCGGCGGTGGTGGGCGTGGTGCCGTTCTACCTGGGCCGCTTCGTGGCACGAGACTGGGTGCAGCGGCGCGCAGCGCAGTACCCCCGGTGGGCCGCCATCGACCAGGCGGTGGGCGAGCAGGGCCTGAGGGTGACACTGCTGCTGCGGCTCTCGCTCGCTCCATACAACCTGCTCAACTACGCGCTGGGTCTCACCCGCATGCGGGTGCTCGACTTCTTCATCGGCACCTGGCTGGGCATGCTGCCCGCGGTGGTGGTGCTGGTGTACCTGGGCTCGCTCATCACCGACGCCGCGCAGGTCGGCTCGGCGTTTCACTCGCCTCAAATCAGGGTGCTGTACTGGGTGGGCTTCCCCACCACGGTGGTGGGCGCGGTGCTGCTCACCCGCATGGCGCGCAAGGCGCTGCGCAAGGTGCTCGACGGCGGCCGCGCCGGGTGACGCTGCGGGTCGGGTGGTGCTGCATCGCCTCGGCTTTCGGGTAAGAGGCACCCATGGCGAACATCTCCCGCAAGGCGATTCACGACGTGCTCGACCGCACCGCGCAGACGCTCATCGACGCCGCGGGCAAGAACGGCCGCCTGAGCCGCGCCGAGGTCGCCGCGAAGCTCAAAGAGCTCACCGGCAGCGAGCGCGCGCTCACCGACACCTTCTTCCAGTTCCTCGACCACCGCGACGCAGCGAAGGGCGCCACGGTGACCGCGGGCGACATCACCCAGGGCCTGGCCTACGCCAAGCAGAAGCTGATCGACGCGTACGACCTCACCAACAACGGCTTGAGCCCCGACGAGGTCGGGAAGATGGCGCAGATCGGCAAGCTCGCCTCGGCCATTGCGCAGCTGCACCTCACCCCCACCCGCATGGCGATGAAGGCCGCCGAGGTGCTGGTGACCCCGAAGTGGTCGCCCGATGCCCTGCCCGCGCTCGACCCCGCCGAGCTGTCGCACTCGGCCAAAGAGTCGTTCGACGCGATGGCGCGCCGCGCCAAGCGCATGGGCGACCTCATCGACCCGCCCATCGCGCGCTCGCTGACCGCCAGCGGCCAGCGCTACGCGGTGGTGGCGCAGTTCACCCACGACTCGTTCGGCATCGAGCTCTACAACCCCAACGGGCGGCGCGTGGCGCACGGCAGCGGCTGGGGTACGCCCGACGCGCCCATCCAGTGGGACTGAAAACCACGCCCTGCTAGGGGTGCCCCGCGTCGTCTCGCTTCTTCGGCGCGGCCTTGGTCAGCACGTCGGTGAGCTTCTTCGCGAACGCCTCGAGCTCTTTGGCGGGCCGTTTGGTCTTCTCGCCCACGTGGTAGCGCCCACCCGCCAGCGGCATGCCGGTGCGGCCGGCGAGCGCGGTGATGGCCACTCCCAGGCGGCCCTTGCTGATTTCCGCCACGTCGAGCGTCACCAGCGCGTCTGAGCCGTGGGCCACCTTCTCGAGGCACGGGCCGGCGCGGCACCCCTGCGGCGGCAGCTCGCTCTCGTCGACCCGCCGCGCGACCAGCCCCTTCGCGTTGAGCACGTCGACCACCTCGAGCGCCAGCGCGCGCGACTCGTCTTCATAGACCGCGTCTTCGGCCGAGACGTCGAGCACCACCACCGACTGCGAGCACACCAGCAACGCCAGCGACGCGAGCACGCACGAGGCGTAGCACCTTGGCGACCGCTCGGAGCGGGCAACCGACCACTCGGCGCCATCGCGCCCCCGGCCGACGGGCCCGCCCATACCTTCTGCCTCACATGCGCAAGCTCCTCGTGTTCTCCGTCGCGCTGGCGGTCTGGCTGTGCAGCGTGCACGTCTTCTTCTCTGCCGACCCGCAGTCGCTCATCACCCCGCTCGCCCACGGGCAGCTCGACGCCGACCGCAGCGCGCTGCGCGCCACCAACCCCGAGTGGGACCTGATGGCCCGCATGTTCGCCACGCTCGCCTTCGCCAACCTCTCGTTGGGCGACCCCGGCTACCTGCCGGCGGTGCGCCGCCTCGCCGACGAGACCGAGCGCCTCGAGCGCGAGCACGGCCCCACCTGGTTCCTGCTCCCCTACGGGCGCACCGCCACCCGCTCGCTGTTCGTCGACGGCGAGATTGGGCTGATGCTCGCCGCGCGCCAGGTGGTGGCGGGCGGAGACCCCGCGGCGCTGAAGGCCCGCGTCGCCGCCCTCGAGCAGCAGTTCGCCGAGGCGCCGCTCGCGCTGCCCGAGAGCTACCCCGACGAAGGGTGGACGTTCTGCAACACCGTGGCGCTGGCGGCGCTCACCGTCTCCGACGCGGCGCTGGGCACCGACCACTCGGCGCTCACCGCCCGCTGGCTCGCCTCGGCGCGGGCGAACCTCGTCGACCCGAAGAGCGGCATGCTCGTCACCTCGTTTCACCGCGGCGGAGCGCACCGCGACGGCCCCGAGGGCTCGACGCTCTGGCTCTCGGCGCACATACTGCAGCTACTCGACCCGGCGCTCGCCGCCGGGCAGTACGCGCTGGCGCGGCAGCACCTGCGCCACCACGCGCTCGGCTTCGGCTGGGCCGCCGAGTGGCCGCGCGCCTGGCAGGGCCCCGCCGACATCGACTCGGGCCCCAGCATTCCGCTGCTCGACGCCAACGCCGGCTCGAGCGGCCTGGCGCTGCTGGGCGCCGCGGCGTTCTCAGACCAGACGTACCACCGCGAGCTGGTGCGCAGCCTCGAGCTGGCCGCGTTTCCGGTGCGGCGCGACGGCGCGCTGCGCTACTCGGCGGGCAACGCGCTCGCCGACTCGGTGGTGCTCTACTCGCTGGTGCAGGGCCCGCTGTGGGCGTGCGTGAAAGGAGGCCGCCCGTGCCCCGGCTCGCGCTCGTAGTGGTGGCGGTGTTCGGGGTGCTCCACCTCGGCGGCGCGCGCGACCAGGTCGCGGTGCTCTCGGGCCACGCGGCGACGCTCGGGCAGCTGGCGGCCGGCCTCGCCTACGTGGGCGCCTGGTTCGCGCTGGTGCTGCTGGTGCCGCCGCTGGTGGTGGCGAACCTCTGCCGCCCGGCTACGGCTCGAGCTGCACCACGTACACGGTGAACGACGCCGCGCCGCTCGCGTGCGCGCGGCTCAGCGTCACGGTGGTGGGCGAGGTCAGCTGCACGCGCGCCATGCCCTCTCCGGCGAAGTACGTGCCGGTGTAGTCGGTCTCTCCGCCCCCCGGCCCGCTCACCATCGCGCTGGTGAAGGCGACGGTGCGGCTCGGGTCGACCGGCATGAGGGTGGCGGCGCCGGTGACGCTGCTCGCCGCGATGGCCACCTGCCGCACCTGCACCGTCGCGCGCGCGCCGAAGTCGATGCGTTGCCACTCCACCGAGAGCACCTGGTCGCCGGCGCAGCTCGCCCCCGCTCCATTGCCGCGGGTGAAGGTGATGCTGGTCGGCGAGGGCATGTCGGCGCGCACCAGCTCGGTGCAGAGCAGCGAGCCGTTGCGCGGGCGCGCCTGCGTCAGCACCACGGTGTTCGGGCCGACCGGCGACAGCTGAACCTCGCTCGCGGTCACCTGCCCTATCGGCAACCCCGCCGCGAACACCCCGCGCGTGACGCTCACCCCGTCGAATTGCACCAGCTGCACCCCGAAGTCGCCCCCGTTGCACCCGCCACCGGCGGTGCCCCAGTCGACCTCGACCTGGGTGGGAGACACCAGCCGCGCCACCACCAGGTCGTCGTCGTCGAGGGTGCTGCCGCTGCCCTTGTTCGACCGCAGCACGAAAGACGCGCCCGCATCGACCGCGCTGAAGGTGCGGGTGATGGGAGGGGTGGAGCAGGGAAACAGCTGCTCCTGCACCCTGAGCCCGTAGGGCAGCTCGACCACCTGGTACTCGATGAGGCCACTCGCCGCGCCGCGATCGCGCTGGCAGACGACGCTGGCGTTGTCGTTGATGTAACAGCGCGCCATCTGCGTCGAGGCGGTGCTGTTGTTCGAGTTCATGGTGGCGACGACGAAGGCGTGGTTGGTGTCGAGCAGGTCGGGGGTGAGCGCACAGTACGACCCCAGGTCTTCGCCCCATCGGCCTGCGGAGCGCTGAAGCCGCACGCGCCGCGCTTCACCACTGGCCGCGCGTTCACCGACTGGGTGGCCGAGTCGAACGGAGCCGAGGCGGTGTAGCTCACGCTGGTGCCCCCGGTGATGGGCCGCATCCACACCACCGCGCTCGACTGCCCGGCGAGCACGCTCACCGTGGTGGTCGCGGTGGTGCAGCTCGGGTCCGAATAGAAGCGCGCTCCTCCCGCCGGGTTCGCGGTGAGGTTCACGGTGGTGTCTTGATTCACCGCGGCGGGGGTCTGCCCGAGCCGCGTCTGCAGGTTCACCGTCAGGCAGGTGAACGCCAGCACCGTGTTGGGCGCGTTGCTGGTGAACACCACCGTGTCGGGGCCCGCGCCCGCAGTGCCGCCACCGCCCGCGGTCGCGCCTCCGCCCGCAGTGCCACCACCCGCAGTCGCGCCTCCACCGCCCGCGGTCGCGCCACCGCCCGCGGTCGCGCCACCGCCCGCAGTCGCGCCTCCACCGCCCGCGGTCGCGCCACCGCCCGCAGTTCCGCCACCACCCGCAGTCGCGCCTCCACCGCCCGCGGTCGCGCCGCCACCCGCCGAGCCGCCGGTGCCGCCGACGCCCCCTGCGGTCGACCCGCCGCCGCTGCTGCCTCCGGCCCCGCCCGCCATGCTCGAGCCGTCGGTGCACACTCCGCCGCTGCAGTGAAAGCCGCTGGCACAGTCTGCGTCGCTGAGGCACGCGAACGTCTGCGTCGCGACGTCGGTCGCGCACTGGCAGGAGGAAGCGGCGGCCACGAGGGCGGCGACCCAGAGGGCACAGCGGTTCATCGCGCGCGAGTCTACCTTGGGCTGCCCAGAAACTTCGCCACCGCTTCGACGAACGCCTGCGGCGACTCGCGGTGGCAGAAGTGCCCACCCGGTATCGCCGCGACCTCGTAGCGCCCGGTGAAGTGACGCCGTGCGCGCTCGAAGTCGGCGGGCTCGAGCAGCGGGTCGTCGGCGCCCGCCACCGCCAGCGTGGGCACCGCGATGCGCTCCTTCATGAATGGCGGCGTGAGCGCCGACGCGCCCCGGTAGTAGCCGATGGCCGCCTCGGCGCTGCCCGGGGCGGCGAAGGCCTCTTTCACCGCCCGGGTGTCTTCGGGGGTGAGCCGCCACGTCGGCGACCAGCGGGTGCAGAGCTGGTCGACCCGCGCGAAGTCTCGGGCGCTCAAGCGGCCGAGCGCGCCGGGCAGGTTGAAGTCGACGAAGTGCCGCGCGCCCCACGCCACCTTGAGAGATTTGGGCAGCTGGGTGCGATGGGGAATCGCCACCGCCACCAGCCGGTCGACCTTCGAAGGCGCGAGCCCCACCGCGGCGGTCACCGCCTCGGCGCCCCAGTCGTGCCCGACGATGACGGCCTTCTCGGCGCCCAGCGCGCCGATGAGCGCCACCACGTCTTCGCCCAGGTCTCTGCTGGTGGTGTGGCGCTCGGGCACCGAGGTGGGCGCGTAGCCCCGCATGTTCGGAGCCACCACCCGGTACCCCAGCGCGGCCAGCTGCGGGGCCGCGCCCTGCCAGCCGTGCGCGGTGTCGGGGAAGCCGTGAAACAGCAGCATCAGCGGGTGCCCCGCGTCGCCCCACTCGAGGTAGGCGAACTCGAGGCCGTTGGCGCTGACGCGCTTCACTGCGGCATCACCGGGTCGCGCTGCAGCGGGCCGAAGGGAGCCCCAGACGACTGACCGAGCACGATGTCCATCAGGTGGGCCTCCCGAGCGTGGAGCTCCTTCTCATAGAACGGGCTCACGCTGCGGTCGCTGCGCGTCTGCAAGAAGCTGGCGTCGGCGGTGTGACAGCCCACGCAGCCGACCAGCTCGACGTTCTGCCGCACCCCCTCGGGCACCCCGGCCCCCTCGAGCGAGAGCGGCACCCGCGGGGCGTTCTGCGGAGCGTGCGCGGTGCTCGCCCGAAGCCCTTCCGGGAACAGCAGCGTGCGCGCCTGCAGGGCGGCCGCGTTGGCCTTCACCCAGCCGAGCAGCGCGTCGCGCCGGGGGCCGGGCGCGTTGAGCCCCTCGACGTCGAGCTGCTGAAAGAGCGGCGCGGGAGTCACCGTGTCGGGGCTTGCGCCCTTCACCCACTGGCGCCACTCCCAGGGCGTCGAGGTGAGCTCGACGGTCTCGAGCTGCACGAAACGCGCGTGGGTGAGGCCCTCGCGCACCGCCTCGCCGACGCGGGCGCGCAGCACCTCGCCCTCGAGCCGCGACAGCTCGGCCCAGCGCCGCGCGGTGGCGCGGCAGGTGAGCTGACCTGAAGCGTCGAGGTCTCCGTCGCCGGCCGGCTGGCGAAACACGAACAGCACGTGAAACGGCTGCAGCTCGAGGTGGGTGCAGGCGGCCGAGACGCGCAGCTCTCCGCAGTGGCCGTCGCGCATCAGGTCGATGCGGTTGTGCACGCCGGTGATTTTGAACAGCGCGCGCGACAGGTCCCACTGCGAGGCGTCGGGCCCGCCCGCGAAGCGGTCGACGAACTGCGCCGGCCGCGGGCGCGCTGGCCCGAAGGCGTGAAACCACTGCTGCAGCAACCGGCCGCCGTGGCCGTCGTCAGACGCGGCCGCCATCAGGCGCGAAAACGACACCACCGCCGGGTCGTCGAGCAGCGCGTCGTCGCCGAAGAAGAGCGAGCGGTCGAAGCGAACCGGCACCGGCGGCTCTTCGGGCGCGGCGGCGCAGCCAGAGAGCATCACCGCCAGAAGCAACCGCCGCATCGCGCGGAAGACCGTAGCGCAAGACCATGCCCGGCTGCGCGAACCGCTGTACGCTGCCGCGCTCAAAGAAGACGAGAACGGGGCCTTTCATGAACGACACGGCAGATCAGAAGAGTGCAGGCGTGGCGCCCAGGGCGAAGCAGCTCGCCTCGGCGGCGTCCGAGAAGCTCCACGAAGCGAACGAGGCCGCCCGCAGCCAGGTGCAGAAGTACCCGCTGGCCACGGTGGGCATCGCCTTCGGAGTGGGCCTGGCGCTCGGGGCGGTGGGCTGGGCGCTGCTCGCTCCGCGGCCGCCCACGCTGCGCGACCGCTTCGACGACCTCGGTGAGCGCTTCGAAGAGCTGACCGACAAGAAGAACTTTCGGAAGCTGCTCGCCCGGTTCAGGTGATTCGCGGCGCGCTGCTGGTCGCGCTGCTCTCTGCCTTCACCGCGCGCGCCGACAACACCGCCGACGAAGCCGACCTCGCCTTTCGCCTCGGCAACGAGGCCTACGCGAAGCACGACTACCCGCGCGCGCTGGCGGCGTACTTCCTCTCGAACCGGCTGGTGCCGAACAAGAACGTGCTGTTCAACATCGCCCGCTGCTACGAGGCGCTGAAGGGTTACGACGAGGCCTACCGCTACTACTTCGAGCTCTCGCACGCGCGCGGGCTGCCCGAAGCCGACGCCCGCGAGATGAGGGCCGCGCTCGAGCGGCTCGCCCCCAAGGTGGCGCTGCTCGAGGTGGTGACTGACCCGCCCGGCGCCGACGTGTTCATCGACCGCGAAGACCTGGGCTCGCGCGGCCGCGCCCCGCAGGTGCTGGCGCTCGCGCCCGGCCCGCACACCGTGAAGGTGCGGCTCGAGGGCCGGCGCGACGCCGAGACGCAGGTGCGCGTGACCACCGGCGCGCGCAGGCCGCGGTGAGGCTCGAGCTCTCACCCATCACCGGCACCGTCGAGCTCTCGGGGCTGCCGTTCGGCGCCGAGGTTCGCGAGACGCCTTCGGGCCCGGTGCTGGGCCAGCTGCCGGCGCGGCTCGTGTTTCCTCCCGGGCAGCGGCTGCTGGTGGTGAGCGCCGAGGGCTTCGTGCCCACCCAGCTGCTGGTCACGGTGCACGCCGAGCAGGCGACCGTGGTGAGCGCGCAGCTGACGCCGCAGCCCTCGCCCACCGGCAAGGTGGTGGTGACCGCCAACCGCGACAGCGCGCTGGTGCGCGTCGACGGCAAGGACGCGGGGTTTCAATT